>NZ_VOMB01000005.1 GCF_019050325.1 [Mycobacterium] fortunisiensis
CTACACTGACCGGTGCTCACAGGTGAGGAATTTCAACGAGCACACCTGGGGACGTTCGATGAGCGCAATCAGAGGAGCTAACGCCGGCCCTGCCCAAACCCACTGCGCGACTTCAACCTCGGGGACTTACGCAACCAGATCCCCGCACACGACCCAGCACCCATCGATAGGACGACGCACACCCAAACACAAAGGCCGCGAACTCTGCTGAGTTCGCGGCCTTGAGTCTGCGGTGAAACCGCTCTCTGTGGGCGAAGGGGTGTGTGAGTTCACGACATAGGTGACACATGAGTCGGGACATGGGCGACACCTGCGATGGACCTCGATGAGTCGCGTCATAGGTGACAGTCATGATTCATGTCGAAAGCCCGCGTGGTGGTGTTGGAAATCGTCTCCGGTCATCTGTCGGTCAGCGCCGCGGCCCGTACCTACGGGATGTCCCGTCAACACATCCACCGACTGCTCAAACGTTTCCGGGAAGGCGGTCTGGAAGCCGTCGATCCCCGCTCTCGGCGCCCCGCCAGCAACCCCCGCGCAGTCAGCGATGAGGTCATCACCGCGATCGTGCTGCTGCGCGAAAAACTCACCGCACAGGGCCTCGACGCCGGCCCGATCACCCTGCAAGAACACCTGGCCCAACAACAGCTACCGGTGCCCTCGACCTCCACCATCCGACGCATCCTGCACCACCACGGACTGATCACCCCGCAACCACACAAACGGCCCTGCAGCTCCTATCACCGCTTCGCCGCCGAACAACCCAACGAATGCTGGCAGTCCGACTTCACTCACTGGACCCTGGCCGACGGCACCGACATCGAGATCCTCAACTGGCTCGATGACCACTCCCGATACCTGCTGTACTGCACCGCATTTACCCGCGTCAGCGGACCCGACATCGTGGCCAGTTTCACCACCCTCATCGACATCTACGGCCCGCCGGCATCCACCCTGACCGACAACGGATCGGTCTACACTTCACGATTCACCCACGGCCACAACGATTTCGAACGACTTATCGCCAGCTGGGCATCACGCAAAAGAACGGACGCCCCGGCCACCCGCAAACCCAAGGCAAAATCGAACGCTTCCACCAAACCCTCAAACGCTGGCTGGCCGCCCGCCCCCGACCATCGACCCTGGCCGACCTGCAACACCTGCTCGACGAATTCCGCATCATCTACACCACCGAACGCACCCACCGAGCCCTGCCAGCCGCCACCACACCGGCACAGGCCTACACCGGCCGACCCAAAGCCACCCCGGACGCAATGATCGAACACTTCCGCATCCGCCACGACACCGTCGATCAATTCGGCAAACTCACGCTGCGCCACGGCAGCCGACTACACCACCTGGGCATCGGACGCCGCCATGCCCATACCCCGGTACTCATTGTGGTCACCACCACCAACGTCACCGTCATCAGCAAAACCGGATACCACCTCATCGCCGGCCACCGGATCAACCCCGACCGCAACTACTGGCCCAACCAACAAAAAACCCCGGCCAAAAGACCGGGGAATTCTGTAACCGATGACTCGACTCATGTGTAACCCATGACCCGACTCACCACATCTGTGGGCGAAGGGGGACTTGAACCCCCACGTCCCGAAGGACACTGGCACCTGAAGCCAGCGCGTCTGCCATTCCGCCACTCGCCCGAATGACCGAGGCAGCGTAACACTGTGGGCGCGCGGTTCCCAAACCGCCCGATCAGCGGGCCCCCGGGCGGCCAGAGAATCCTTAACCTCATCTAGATCAGGTCACTGACCAGCGTCGATCTGATTCTCAGAGTTCTGTTGGTCCCGCATAACGGCGCCAGGCCGATACCATGCTTGTGAGCAGTGTGGCCAGAGCGACACGCGGGAGCACGGATGACCGTGCCGAGACGACGAATGACGACGAGTGAAGGCGGGCGGTGACATGGGTCTTGTCGACCGCATCGAACGCAAACTCGAGTCGACCGTCGGCGATGCGTTCGCCCGGGTCTTCGGCGGCTCGATCGTGCCCCGAGAAGTAGAGACCGCATTGTGTCGGGAAGCCGAATCCCGAGCCCGTACCGTGGCCGGTGGACAGGTTTTGGCACCGAACGACTACGTAATTACGCTCAGTGGCACTGACTATCAGAAGGTGAGCGCCGATACTGACCTGACCTCGACCACGTTCGCCAAGCATCTGGGGGGATTCATTCGTGATCAGGGGTGGCAAACGTATGGTGATGTGGTTGTCAGATTCGAGCAATCACCGAACTTGCACACCGGACAGTTCCGCGCGCGTGGCGCGGTCAACCCCGATTCAACCGCTGGCGAATCCGCGCGAGCCCACGGCGACCATGCGTTCACCGCAGAATCAGGAGAACCACCTATGACCGATAACCCGAATTACCGCGGCGGCCAGGGACAAGGGCGGCCCGGCGACGATTACTACGACGACCGCTACGGGCGTCCGCAGGACGATCCCCGTGGCGGTCAGTACCCGCCGGATCAGGGTGGCTATCCCCCACAGGATCAGGGCGGCTACCCCCCGCCGGACCAGGGTGGCTACCCCCCGCAGCGCGGCGGCTACCCCGATCAGGGCGGCTACCCCGATCAGGGTGGCTACCCGGATCAGGGCGGGTACCCCGACCAGGGCGGCTACCCGGACCAGGGCGGCTACCCGCCGCAGTCCTACGAGCAGCAGCGCCCGCCGGCCGGTTACGGCGGCCAGCCCGGTGGCGGATATGACCAGCCGGCCGGGCGTGGCTACGGCCAGCCCGGTGGCGGCGGCTACGGTCAGCCCCCGCAGGGCGGTCAGCCCGGCTACGGCGGCGGTGACTACGACTACGGACGTCAGGACCCCCGCCAGGGCGGCGGCTACCCGGAGCAGGGCGGTTACCCCGAACAGGGTGGGTACGGCGGCGGCCAGCCCTACGGACGCCAGGAGTACGGCCAGCCGCAGGACTACGGTCGCGGCTACGCCGAGCCGCAGCAGGGCGGTTACCCCGAGCAGGGCTACGGCGAGCCGGGTTATGGCGACCAGGGCGGTTACGGCGGCGGCGAGTACGGCGCCCCGGCCCAGGGCGGGTACGGCGGCGGCTATGGCGGCGGCGATTACGCCGCCGGCGGGGCCTCTGTCACGCTGCAGCTCGACGACGGCAGTGGCCGCACCTACCAGCTGCGCGAAGGCGCCAACGTGATCGGCCGCGGTCAGGACGCCCAGTTCCGTCTGCCGGACACCGGAGTCTCGCGTCGGCACCTGGAAATTCGGTGGGATGGACAGGTCGCGTTGCTGTCAGACCTCAACTCCACCAACGGCACCACGGTGAACAATGCGCCCGTGCAGGAGTGGCAGCTGGCCGACGGCGACGTCATCCGGCTGGGCCATTCCGAGATCATCGTGCGCGTGCACTGAGCATCTGAGACCGGACACACCGGAGTGGCAAGCACCCAGCTTCGCCCTCACGGCTATCGCCGTCCAAGTATCGTGACGTTGCCGGCGGTAGCGCAGCGATACCAGTGGGGCGGATACGGAGAGGACGTCAGATGCAGGGGTTAGTGCTGCAGCTGACGCGTGTCGGATTCCTCCTGCTGCTGTGGCTGTTCATCTGGTCGGTGCTGCGCATCCTGCGTACCGATATCTACGCGCCCACCGGCGCGGTGATGGTGCGTCGGGGATTGGCGCTGCGCGGTTCCCTGCTGCCGAGCCGGGACCGCCGCCACATCGCGCGGCAATTGGTGGTCACCGAGGGCGCACTGGCCGGAACCCGCATCACGTTGGGTGCCCAGCCGGTGCTGATCGGCCGTGCCGACGACTCCACCCTGGTGCTCACCGATGATTACGCTTCGACGCGGCACGCCCGGCTCTCACCACGAGGTTCGGAGTGGTACGTCGAAGACCTAGGATCGACCAACGGCACATACCTTGACAGGGCGAAGGTGACAACAGCGGTAAGGGTTTCCATCGGAACGCCGGTTCGAATCGGCAAGACGGTAATCGAGTTGCGTCCGTGACGCCGCGTACGCAAGGAGCGCGAGGAACACTATGACCCTCGTACTCCGATACGCCGCGCGCAGCGATCGCGGGCTGGTGCGCGCCAACAACGAGGACTCGGTGTATGCCGGGGCCCGGCTGTTGGCGCTCGCCGACGGTATGGGCGGCCACGCCGCCGGCGAGGTGGCCTCTCAGTTGGTCATCGCCGCACTGGCACACCTCGATGACGACGAGCCCGGTGGGGACCTGCTCAGCAAGCTCGACACCGCAGTCGGCCAGGGCAATGCCGCCATCGCCGCGCACGTCGAGGCGGATCCCGAGCTCGACGGCATGGGCACGACGCTGACCGCGATCCTGTTCGCCGGCAACCGGCTGGGGCTGGTCCACATCGGTGACTCCCGCGGCTACCTGCTCCGCGACGGGGAACTGACCCAGATCACCAAGGACGACACCTTCGTCCAGACCCTCGTCGACGAGGGCCGCATCACCGCCGAAGAGGCGCACAGCCACCCGCAGCGCTCGCTGATCATGCGGGCGCTGACCGGCCACGAGGTCGAACCGACCTTGATCATGCGTGAGGCCAAGGCCGGCGACCGCTACCTGCTGTGCTCCGACGGCCTGTCCGATCCGGTCAGCCAGGAAACCATCCACGAGGCACTGCAGATCGAGGATGTCGCCGAGTGCGCCGACCGGCTGATCGAGCTGGCGCTGCGCGGCGGCGGCCCCGACAACGTCACCGTGGTGGTGGCCGACGTGGTCGATTACGACTACGGGCAGACCCAGCCGATCCTGGCCGGCGCGGTGTCCGGCAACGACGATCAGAGCGCGCCGCCGGACACGGCGGCCGGACGGGCCTCGGCGTTCAATCCGCGCCGCAACGAACCCAAGCGGGTGGTTCCCCAGCCCGCCGAGCCGGATCGTCGGCCCCGGTCGCGGCGCCGCTTCCTGATCGCCGCGGTGCTGCTGGTGCTGGTGCTCGTCGGTGGGTTGGCGATCGGCCGCGAGGTGATCCGCAACAACTATTACGTCGCCGAACACGACGGCACGGTGTCGATCATGCGCGGCGTGCAGGGCTCGTTTCTCGGTGTCTCGCTGCAGGAGCCGTTCCGGTTCGGCTGTCTCAACGATCGCAACGAGCTGTCGCTGATCGGCGCCGACCAGGATCGCAACGGTCTCAATTGCCGTTTGATGGCGGTCAACGACCTGCGCCCGTCGGAGCGGGCCCAGGTGGTCGCCGGCCTGCCGGGCGGTACGCAGGAAGAGGCTTTCGCCCAGATCGGTGATCTGGCCCGCAGCTCGGTGCTGCCGGTCTGCGCACCGCGCACCGCGACCACGACGTCCAAGCCCGCCCCGCCACCGCCGCCCACTCCCACGTCGACACCCAGCCCGTCGCCGGGCGCTCCGCCGGCTCCCAGCGCCGAACCGCCGGCTCCGGAGACCAGCGCCCCCGAGGCGCCCGCCCCGGGTCCGTCGCCCACCGCGGCCGCGCCGGCCCCGGCCCCTCCGACACCGACCTTCACCGCGCTGCAGCCGCCGCCACAGGAACCGGGGACGAACTGCCGAGCGGTGTCATGACAACTCAACCCCAGTCGCCGGTTACCGTCATGCCGCCGCTACCGAATCGGCGCAATGCGGAACTGCTGCTTCTGGGGTTTGCGGCGGTGATCACCACCCTCGCACTGCTGATCGTGGAGGCCAACCAGGAGCAAGGGCTGGGCTGGGAGCTGGCCCGCCACGTCATCACCTTCACCGCGTTGATGGCCGTCGCGCACCTGACGATCCGGCGCTTCGCCCCCTACGCCGACCCGCTGCTGCTGCCGGTGGTGGCGGTGCTCAACGGGCTAGGGCTGGTGATGATCCACCGGTTGGACCTGGCCCGGGGCGAGATGACCTCCGACGGCCTCGGCGGTACCGCCAATCAGCAGATGATGTGGACGCTGGTGGGCGTCATCGGATTCGCCGTCGTGGTGGCGTTGCTGACCGATCACCGGATGCTGGCCCGCTACGGCTACATCTGTGCACTGACCGGCCTTGTGCTGCTGGTGATTCCGGCGCTGCTACCGGCCCGTTACTCCGAGCAGTACGGCGCCAAGATCTGGATCCAGTTCCCCGGCTTCTCCATCCAACCCGCCGAGTTCTCCAAGATCCTGCTGCTGATCTTCTTCGCCGCGGTGTTGGTGGCCAAACGCGACCTGTTCACCAGCGCCGGAAAGCACTTCCTCGGATTGGATCTGCCGCGGCCCCGCGACCTCGCTCCCCTGCTGCTGGCCTGGGCCGCCTCGGTGGGCGTGATGGTGTTCGAAAAGGATTTGGGCACTTCGCTTTTGCTGTACGCCTCGTTCCTGGTGCTGGTGTACGTGGCCACCGAGCGGCTCAGCTGGGTGATCATCGGGCTGGCCCTGTTCGCCGCGGGAAGCGTTGTGGCGTACCAGGTTTTCGACCATGTGCGGGTGCGGGTACAGACCTGGCTCGACCCGTTCGCCGATCCCGACGGCGCCGGGTACCAGATGGTGCAATCGTTGTTCAGCTTCGCCACCGGCGGCATCTTCGGCACCGGCCTGGGCAACGGCCAGCCCGGGAACGTCCCGGCCGCCGCCACCGATTTCATCATCGCCGCCATCGGCGAAGAGCTCGGATTGGTCGGGCTGGCAGGCGTTCTCATGCTCTACACGATCCTGATCGTCCGCGGGCTGCGCACCGCGATCGCGGTGCGTGACAGCTTCGGCAAGCTGCTGGCCGCCGGGCTGGCCTCAACACTGGCCATCCAGCTGTTCATCGTGGTCGGCGGTGTCACCAAACTGATCCCGCTGACCGGGCTGACCACGCCGTGGATGTCCTACGGCGGATCCTCCCTGCTGGCCAACTACATCCTGCTGGCCATCCTGGTGCGCATCTCCCACATCGCCCGCCGGCCGATCACCACCACCGCGCCGCCCAACCCGACGCCGATCGCCGCGGCCAGCACCGAGGTGATCGAGAAGGTATGAACACCTCCCTGCGCCGGGTGGCAGTCACGATCATGGTGTTGATCGTGCTGCTGCTGGGCAACGCCACCATCACCCAGGTGTTCGCCGCCGACGGGTTACGCTCCGACCCGCGCAATCAGCGGGTGCTGCTCGACGAGTACTCCCGGCAACGCGGCCAGATCACCGCCGGCGGGCAACTGCTGGCCTACTCCGTGGCCACCGACGGCCGGTTCCGGTTCCTGCGCGTGTATCCCAATCCCGAGGTCTACGCCCCGGTCACCGGGTTCTACTCGCTGGCCTACTCCAGCACCGGGCTGGAGCGGGCCGAGGACACGATCCTCAACGGATCCGACGAACGGCTCTTCGGCCGCCGGCTGGCCGATTTCTTCACCGGCCGCGACCCGCGCGGCGGCAACGTCGACACCACGATCAAGCCGGAGGTTCAGCAGGCCGCCTGGGATGCCCTCGAGCACGGCTGCGACGGACCCTGCAAGGGCTCGGTGGTGGCGCTGGAACCGTCGACCGGCAAGATCCTGGCGATGGCGTCGTCCCCGTCATACGACCCCAACCAGCTGGCCACCCACGATCTCGAGGCGCAGAGCCAGACCTGGCAGCAGCTGCGTGACAACGCCCAGTCGCCGCTGCTCAACCGGGCGATCTCCGAGACCTATCCCCCGGGCTCGACGTTCAAGGTGATCACCACCGCGGCGGCGCTGCAGTCCGGCGCCACCCCGGACACCGAGCTCACCGCGGCGCCGCGGATCCCGCTGCCCGACAGCACCGCCACCCTGGAGAACTTCGGCGGGGCGTCGTGCGGGGCCGGTCCGACGACCACGTTGCGCGAGGCGTTCGCGAAGTCCTGCAACACCGCGTTCGTCCAGCTCGGGCTGAACACCGGCGCCGACAAGTTGAAGTCCACCGCCCAGGCCTTCGGGCTGGACTCGCCGCCGCCGGCCATCCCGATGCAGGTGGCCGAATCCACCACCGGTCCCATCGTCGACGCCGCCGCGCTGGGCATGTCCAGCATCGGCCAGCGCGACGTCGCCCTCACTCCGCTGCAGAACGCGCAGGTGGCCGCGACCATCGCCAATGACGGCATCGCGATGCGCCCGTATCTTGTGGATAGCCTCAAAGGGCCCGATCTGAGCACGATCGCCACCACCGCGCCCGCCCAGGAGCGCCGGGCGGTGTCACCCCAGGTCGCGGCTACACTTACGGACTTGATGGTCGCCGCCGAGCAGGTGACTCAGCAGAAAGGAGCCATCGCCGGCGTGCAGATCGCTTCGAAGACCGGTACGGCAGAGCACGGGACGGACCCCCGTAACACTCCGCCGCATGCCTGGTACATCGCATTCGCACCGGCCGCCGACCCCAAGGTCGCGGTCTCGGTGCTGATCGAGGACGGCGGGGACCGGTTGTCGGCCACCGGCGGCGCACTCGCCGCCCCGATCGGACGCGCCACGATTGCGGCGGCGCTGCGGGAGGGTTCATGAGCGACGCTTGCGAGGTGGCCGCATGAGCCCCCGCGTTGGAGTGACGCTGTCCGGGCGGTACCGGCTGCAGCGCCTGATCGCCACCGGCGGCATGGGTCAGGTGTGGGAGGCGGTGGACTCCCGGTTGGGCCGGCGCGTCGCCGTCAAGGTGCTCAAGGCCGAGTTCTCCACCGACGCCGAGTTCGTCGAGCGGTTCCGGGCCGAGGCCCGCACCGTGGCCATGCTCAACCACCCAGGTATCGCCAGCGTCTACGACTACGGCGAGACAGAACTGGACGGCGAGGGGCGGACCGCCTACCTGGTCATGGAATTGATCAACGGAGAGCCGTTGAACTCCGTGATCAAACGCACGGGCCGGCTCTCGCTGCGGCATGCCCTGGACATGCTCGAGCAGACCGGCCGCGCGCTGCAGGTGGCCCACACCGCGGGCCTGGTGCACCGCGACGTCAAGCCGGGCAACATCCTGATCACCCCGACCGGTCAGGTGAAGCTGACGGACTTCGGTATCGCCAAGGCCGTCGACGCCGCCCCGGTCACCCAGACCGGCATGGTGATGGGCACGGCCCAGTACATCGCCCCCGAACAGGCCCTGGGCCATGACGCCACCGCGGCCAGCGACGTGTATTCGCTGGGAGTCGTTGGCTATGAATCGGTTTCGGGTAAGCGCCCGTTCACCGGTGACGGGGCCCTGACGGTCGCGATGAAGCACATCAAGGAGACCCCGCCGCCGCTGCCGGCCGATCTGCCGCCCAACGTCCGCGAGCTGATCGAGATCACCCTGGTGAAGAACCCGGGGATGCGCTACAAGTCGGGCGGGCCGTTCGCCGATGCGGTCGCCGCGGTGCGCGCCGGCCGCCGTCCACCGCGCCCCAACCAGGCTCCGACGCTGGGTCGCGCGGCACCGGCCGCGGTGCCGTCGGCCTCGCAGGCCCGTGCCGCCGCGGAACTGTCCGGCCGCACCCCGATGACGGCCACCCGGGCCCGGCCGACCACCGCCTCCCATCGGCCCGCGCCGGCCCCGCGGCGCACGTTCTCGTCGGGTCAGCGGGCCCTGCTGTGGGCTGCCGGGGTACTCGGCGCGCTCGCCATCGTCATTGCCATCCTGATCGTGCTCAATGCGCAGGACCGCAAGGATCAACAGCAGTCACCCCCGCCCACGGTCACCGACACGGTGACCGAGACGACCCCGTACCAGACGCCGGCGGCGCTGCCGGCCCAGGCCTTCCACGTGATCGTGCCCCAGGGAGCCGGAACTGGTCTTCAGGACATACCCGTGGCACCGGAACAGATACTGCGATGACGACGCCTCAGCACCTCTCCGACCGATATGAACTCGGCGAAATCCTCGGCTTCGGCGGCATGTCCGAAGTTCACCTGGCACGCGATACGCGGTTGCACCGCGACGTCGCGGTCAAGGTCCTGCGCGCCGATCTGGCCCGCGATCCCAGCTTCTACCTGCGTTTCCGCCGGGAGGCGCAGAACGCCGCCGCGCTGAACCATCCGGCCATCGTGGCGGTGTACGACACCGGTGAGGCCGAGACGCCGAACGGGCCGCTGCCCTACATCGTCATGGAGTACGTCGACGGTGTGACGCTGCGCGACATCGTGCACGGCGAAGGTCCGATCCCGCCCAAGCGCGCGATCGAGATCATCGCCGATGCCTGCCAGGCCCTGAACTTCAGTCACCAGCACGGCATCGTGCACCGTGATGTGAAGCCGGCCAACATCATGATCAGCAAGAACAACGCTGTGAAGGTGATGGACTTCGGTATCGCCCGGGCGCTGGCCGACACCGGCAACAGCGTCACCCAGACCGCTGCGGTGATCGGCACCGCGCAGTACCTGTCGCCCGAGCAGGCCCGCGGTGAGACCGTCGACGCCCGCTCCGACGTCTACTCGCTGGGCTGTGTGCTGTACGAAATCCTCACGGGGGAACCACCTTTCATCGGTGACTCACCGGTGGCCGTGGCGTATCAGCATGTGCGGGAGGATCCGATCCCGCCGTCGCGCCGGCATCCCGGCATCTCCCCCGAACTCGACGCCGTGGTGCTCAAGGCATTGGCCAAGAACCCTGACAACCGCTATCAGACCGCGGCCGAGATGCGCACGGATCTGATCCGGGTGCACAGCGGCGAGGCCCCCGAGGCACCCAAGGTGCTCACCGACGCCGAACGGACGTCGATGATGAACTCGGGGCCGATGCTGGCCCAGGGCGGCGCCGCGGCCCCCACCCAGAACCTGGTGGTGCCGCGCCCGGCCGATCGCAGCGCCTCGGTGGCGCGCTGGCTGATCGCGGTCGCCGTGCTGGCGGTGCTGACCGTCGTGGTGACGGTGGCGATCAACATGTTCGACGGCAAACCCCGTGACGTGCAGGTGCCCGATGTCAGCGGTCAACGTTCGGCCGATGCCATCGCCGCGCTGCAGAACCGGGGGTTCAAGACGCGCACCGAAGAGAAGGACGACAACAAGGTGCCGCCGGGCGTGGTGATCGGCACCGACCCGTCGTCCAGCAGCATGGTGGCGGCCGGCGACGAGATCACCGTGAACGTTTCGCGCGGGCCCGAGCAGGCCCAGATCCCCGATGTCGCCGGGCTGAGCCCGTCACAGGCCCGACAGAAGCTCAAAGACGCCGGCTTCGAGAAGGTCAAGGAAACCCCGAGCCCCTCGACGCCGGAACAGAAGGGCCGGGTGCTGGCGACCAACCCGCCGGCCAACCAGACCGCCGGCATCATCTACGAGATCACCCTGGTGATCGGTTCGGGCCCGGAGGCGACTGCCGTGCCGGACTGCGGCGGCCAGAGCGCCGACGTGTGCAAGCAGATCCTCACCGCGTCGGGATTCACCAGCACGGTGGTCATCGATGTCGACCACACGTCACCGGCGGGTGAGGTGGTCGGTACCGAACCGGCGTCGGGCGCGTCGGTACCCAAGGACACCCCGATTCAGATTCACGTGTCCAAGGGCAACCAGTTCGTGATGCCGAACCTGGTGGGGCAGTTCTGGGACGACGTCTATCCGCGGTTGACGGCGCTCGGCTGGACGGGCGTGCTGGACAAGGGGCCCGACGTTCGTGACAGCGGCCAGCGCACCAACGCCGTGGTCACTCAGAGTCCGCCCGCGGGCGCCGGGGTGAGTCGCGACGCCCGGATTACGCTGAGCTTCGCGTCGTAGCCGCTGCCACGGCGCGGGCCACCTCGGCCTCCAGTGAGGCCACCAGGTGCTCGGCCGGGGCCGCACCGCAGACGGCCAGCCAGTTGGCCAGCATCCGGTGCCCGCCCTCGGTCAGGATCGATTCCGGATGGAACTGCACGCCGTGGATGGGCAGCTGCCGGTGCCGCACGGCCATGATGACCCCGCTGTCGGTCTGCCCGATCACCTCGAGCTCGGCCGGCACGGTGTCGGGCAGGATCGTCAGCGAGTGATACCGGGTCGCGGTGAACGGATCCGGCAGGCCCTTGAGCACCCCGGCGTCAGCGTGATGCACCACGCTGGTTTTGCCGTGCAGCAGTTCGGGGGCGCGGTCGACGGTGCCGCCGAACGCGACGCCGATGGCTTGGTGGCCCAGGCAGACGCCGAGCAGGGGAGTGCCGGCCGCAGCACAGGCGTGCACCAGCGGGATCGTGGCGCCGGCGCGTTCCGGGGTGCCGGGCCCGGGACTCAGCAGGACCCCGTCGAAGTCGGC
Organism: [Mycobacterium] fortunisiensis; assembly: GCF_019050325.1. GTDB lineage: Bacteria > Actinomycetota > Actinomycetes > Mycobacteriales > Mycobacteriaceae > Mycobacterium > Mycobacterium fortunisiensis. Next base: position 12,114 of record NZ_VOMB01000005.1, read on the forward strand.
TGCCACCTTGGCGAGGTCGGCGTCGGTGGCCAGGCGGTCGTCGTCGTTGCGCCACACCTGTGCTTGGACCCCGAGCTGGCCCAGATACTGGACCAGGTTGAAGACGAAGCTGTCATAGTTGTCGACGACCAGAACCTGCATCGGCTCAGGTTACCGGCCGAAATGGCCAGCTCAGTAGCCGACCGGTCCCGCGGGCTTGGCGTAACGCATCCGTAGTGGCTCGGTGTGCCCGGCCAGCTCGACCTCGGCACGTGGTTCTTCGGTGTAACCCAGCCCGAACCGCACCACGTACTGCTTGTAGAGGTTCACCAGGGGCGCCGCCGCCAGGGCGGCCTGCATGGCCGGGGCGTCGCCGACGGCGGTGATGACGTAGGGCGGGCTGTAGGTGCGCCCGTTGAGCAGCAGGGTGTTTCCGACGCAGCGTGGGGCCGAGGTGGCGATGATGCGCTGATCCTGCATCTGGATTCCCTCGGCGCCGGCGCTCCAGAGGGCGTTGAGCACGGCTTGGATGTCCTGCTGGTGCACCACGAGATCGTCGGGGGCGGCGTCGCGGGGGAAGCGCCCTTGTGCGTCGCGCTGGGCGTCGTTGAGGGTGACCACCAGACCGGGCCCGCGCATCGGCACCGTTCCGGCGTCGACGGCGAGTTCGGCCGAGCGCCTGGTGATCGCCCCGAGCGCCGAGTGTGAGGTGGGGGAGCCGCCGTGGTGGCTGTCGATCTGGGTGGACAGTGAATCGCGCTCGGCGGCGAGCCGGTCCACGGACTGCTGGGCCTCACGGACCAGGTCGACGAGGCGGGGCGAATCGCTGCGGCGAATCTCGTCGCCGCCGGAGACCCCGTGGGTGGCGGCCAGCAGCAATCCGGCGAACAGGCAGACCAGCGGGACGCCGAAGCGCCACCGGGACCTTTCCGGTTGGTCCATCGCTGTCTCTTTCCGACGTGCAGCTACGTTAGGCTCGTGAGGCATCCTGCCTCATCGTCGCACCGTGTGACGCCGACTGTCCGCGAAGGTACCCATGCCCAAGTCCAAAGTCCGCAAAAAGAACGATTTCACCATCAAGCCGGTGAGCCGGACTCCGGTCAAGGTGAAAGCCGGGCCGTCGAGTGTGTGGTTCGTCGCGCTCTTCATCGGTCTCATGCTGTTCGGCCTGCTGTGGCTGCTGGTCTTCCAGTTGGCGGCAACGAATCCGGTGGACACTCCATCCTTCCTTCAGTGGATGGCGGATCTCGGTCCGTGGAACTACGCGATCGCGTTTGCCTTCATGATCAGTGGTTTGTTGCTCACGATGCGCTGGCGCTGATCCGAACGGGCACCATAATGAATTCATCTTACGTTTTCAGCGTTACCGGTTCAGCAACTTCGCCGATGCTCAATCACACCGTTGTGATTCATCCCCATTGGGGATAGCACCTGTGGATAACTCCATTAGTCGCGGTAAGAGGGTGTGAAGAACCCGTGCAGCAAACACACTGGAGTCCACCGGCGGCCGGAGTCGCAGGTTGCGGCGTAGTCGGCCTAGTGATGGCTATCGCAGCTGTGACCCTGATCACAGATCCGCCCGGGCGTGTTCTTGCCGGCATTGCTGGGGTGGGATTGCTCACCTTCGCAACTTTCTCGTGGCGCGCCCGGCCAAAACTGGCAATCAACCAAGACAGTCTCAGCGTCGCCGGCTGGTGGACCACCCGAACGTATCGCCGCAATGAGATCCGCCGCGTGCGCATCACCGAGTTCCGCCGGCTCGCACGCAAGGTCCGGCTGCTGGAGATCGAAACGAGCGACGACCACCTGGCCGTCTTCACCCGATGGGACCTGGGAACGGACCCGCTCAGCGTCTTGGATGCACTCACCGAGGCCGGATTCGCACCCCGGTGAGAGACACCGACCCCGCACAACACGTGACGCCCCCGAGTTCGGGGGCGTCACGCATGTGTAGGTGCGGTTCGGCCGTTACGACACGGTGATCGATTCGATGACGACCGGTTCGGTCGGCCGGTCGGAGCGATCCGTCGGGGTGGACGCAATCGCGTCGACGACCTTCTGCGACTCGGGATCCACGACCTCACCGAAGATGGTGTGGCGGCGGTTCAGGTGCGGTGTCTGGCCGACCGTGATGAAGAACTGCGAACCGTTGGTGCCCGGGCCGGCGTTGGCCATCGCCAGCAGGTAGGGCTTGTCGAACACGAGCTCGGGGTGGAACTCGTCGGCGAACTGGAAGCCGGGGCCACCGCGACCGGTGCCGGTCGGATCGCCACCCTGGATCATGAAGCCGTCGATCACCCGGTGGAAGACAGCGCCGTCGTAGAACGGACCCGACGTACCGCCCGATGCGTTCTCGGTGCTGTAGTCCTTGGTTCCCTGCGCCAAACCGACGAAGTTGGCCACGGTCTTGGGAGCGTGGTTTCCGAACAGTGCGATCTTGATGTCGCCGCGGTTGGTGTGCAGTGTCGCCGTTGCGGTCTGAATGGGGCTCGTCACGAGAAGTCAGTCTGCCATCCCGGCCCCGGTGTCCGTCGGATACCCCGCCAACGGCCCGAGAACCGCCCGGAGATGGCAATCTGGAACTCAGCCCATCAACGGCCAGAACCCGGCCATCGCCATGAGCGCAGAAAGGTGCCCAATGACCGCGAACGTCGATATCCGGTTGGCCCCCCGTCAGCGTCTGGCCCGCGGCTTGAAATACAGCACGATCGGGCCGGTCGACGTCACCCGCGGTGTGGCGGGCATCAGCCTCAACACCGTCTCCGCCGCCGCGGCAGGGCTTCGTAAGCGCTATGAATCCGGCAAGCTGCGCCGTCAACTCGCGGCTGCCGCCGAAGCCGTGGCTGCCCTGCCTGAGGTGATCCAGGAGGCCGCCGCCGCACCGGAACCCAAGCGGCGGCGACGCCCGCTGGTGATCGCCGGGGTGGCGGCCGCGGTGATCGCCGGTGGGGCAGTGGCGTTCTCGATAGTGCGGCGATCCATGCGCCCGGAGCCTTCACCGCTGCCGCCCAGCGTCGAGGTGACGCCGAAACCCTGACTCGCGGCTACTGCGGCGACGGGTTCTGGCAGTCCAGCCACCGGCCGTTCTCTTTGCGGAAGGCGTTGGGCTGCGTGCTCGTCGCCGGTGGGGTCTCGCCGAGCACCCATGTTGTGGTGAGGTCGGCGGTAGCCGTGTCGCCGGTCACCTTGATGTTCTCCACCTTGTCGATCGTCGCCTTCGACGTCTGCCGCAGGATCTCAAGGTTGGCCGCTTGGTACGCCGGATCGTCGTATCGGATCAACGCGTCGACCAGTTGATTGATGGTGGCGTCCGATGCCTTGGGGTGCTGCCGTTTGAACCCACTCCTCAGCAGGTCCACGGGGGCGCCGGCCAGTTCCCCGGGGGCGCCGGCCGCGCTGAGCGGTGGGAACAACGTGGCCACTTGGTTTCGTACCGCGTCGCGGTATTGCTGACAGGTCAGCTCGGACAACCTGTTGAAATCGAACGTGCCCAGTGCCTTTTCTTCCTGGGCGACCAGGTCGCGGATCTGCTGTTCGGCGCTGACCGGCGCCGGCGGCGGAGCGGCCGCACTCGACGTCACCTCCGGAGCGCTCTCCGATCCGCAACCGGCGAGCGCCAGAACGGCCACGCCAACGATGAATCCTCGTATCACAAGTTCCCCCTCTTTCCATGTGGCGCCACCAGCTTTGGTGAAGCATCCCCGCGGTTGGTCTGCCCGCGCTGTGGACAGCGGCAGCTTACCGAGCGCCGGAGCGGTGTTGGCGCCAACGAGAAGGGTGTGACCGGATACTGCTGCGCCTATCCCTCTCCGTCGCCGCCGTTGTCCTCCGGATCGTCACCAGCGCCATGGTTGGGATTCGTACAGATCGTCCCCTCACAGGGGACATCGGACCCGTCTCCATCCGGATTCGGCATCACTGCACCGCCGTTCTCCTCCGGATCGTCACCGGCCCCGTGGTTGGGATTCGTACAGATCGTCCCCTCACACGGCACCATCGAGCCGTCCCCGTTGGGATTCGGCATCATCGGTGCCGTCGACGTGGCGGGTACGCCGGGCGTCTGCGGTGCCGCCGGTGCCTCTGGCACCGCGGGCGCATGGCGCACCGAGGTCACCGGCGTCGCGGGGCTGGTCGGGGCCTGTGGACTGCTGTCGGTGCTGCAGGCAGCCCCGAAAAATGCCAGTGCCGCCGCCAGGGGAATTACCGTGTGCAAACACTTCATGCTGTTCGACGGTATCAACCGAGAACGACCCTCTCGAGGTATTTCCACATCCGCACAGAAGGTCTTGTCGTGCAAGGTAATTCGTACTCGTTGACCCAACCCACGACAGCGCCCGAAATCGGCTGGCCTTCGGCGGCAGAACGGAACGAAAAAAGCGGCCCCGGTGGCTACCACCAGAACCGCTTTGAACTGCTGATCTATCTTGTGGAGCCTAGGAGATTCGAACTCCTGACATCTGCCTTGCAAAGGCAGCGCTCTACCAACTGAGCTAAGGCCCCGTATCTGGCGGCGACGCTGGAATCTCCAGGTCGTGCCAAACCTCTTCACCGTGTCGGGATCGCCAGAGGATCACCGTGGCGGCGGCAAGGGCGGCCAGAACGACGAACCGCATGGCACAACCTCTCAGTGATCACCGGCTACACCGGGTGTCGTGGGCCTAGGAGGACTCGAACCTCCGACCTCTTCGTTATCAGCGAAGCGCTCTAACCGCCTGAGCTATAGGCCCGAAAATTGGGATCGACCGAGCGCAGAGATTACCGCACCGAGGCTCAGAGTCCCAAATTAATCCCTGTCGGCGAGGGTGACCTCGACACCGCCCACCAAATCGGTGGTGAGGTTGTAGATGAATGCCCCGATGGTGGCCATCGCGCACAACACCACGATGTTCACCAGGCCGATCAGTGCGGACCCGCCGAAGATCGTTCCGCTGGACACCAATTCGCCGCCCGAGGCGCCGCTGGCACTGGTCAGCAGGTCACCCACGTTGCTGTTGAGCTTGCTCCACACCCCCATGGCGCCCAGCACCAGATAGAGGAACGCCACCGCGATCATCCACACGAAGAACAACACCACCGACAACACCAGTGAGACCTTGAGCACAGTCCACGGATCGACCCGACGGATCTGCATGCTGGCCCGGACCGGGCCGTTGTGCTGGGCTCGACCCGCCACCTGGATGCGGGTGGTCGGGGCGTTGCTCGACGATCTGGCCGCCGCGGCGTCCCCGGGCGGCTTGCGTTGCGCGGGCCGTGGCGACGGCCCGGACAGGTCCGGAAGCTCGCTCGCATACGCCTCCGGACGCACCGGTTCATTGCGGTCCTTGCGCGGAGGGCCCGATGCGGCGGGGCCCGACGGCGCAGCCGGTCCCGAGCCCGCCGCAGCCGGTCGCGCCGGCCGGGGCTGCTGCTCGGTCTCCTGGTTTTCACCCGCCACGAACCGCTGCAACCGGGCTTCCACGCCGGGGGAGTGGGAGCCCGGCTTGCGGGCACTCTCATCGCGGCTCTCGCGGGGTTCGGCCGGGGGTGCGGTGCGCGCGGTGCCGCGCTGCCACGGCGGGGCCTCACCGGTCTCGGTGATCTGACCGCCGGCGGCCCGGGCCGCGGCCTTCGGAGTGGCCGATCCGCCCTCGCCCCCGGCACCTGAGCCGTTGGAGCTGCCCGGCCGGTCGCCCGTACGCGGGTGCCCCGGCTCGCTCGGTGAACTCACCTAACAGCTCCTTAACTCAGGCCGGGGTCCGGGTCGGGCCTCGGCGACAGCGTCACGCTTCGTCGGACTCGCCACCATCGGGATCTGAGTCCTCCTCGGCGTTGCGCGCGATCGCAATCAGTGTGTCGCCCTCGCCGAGGTTCATCAAGCGGACGCCCTTGGTCTGGCGCCCGGCCTTGCGAACCTGACGTGCGGCGGTCCGGATGACGCCGCCACCGGAGGTGATGGCGTACAGCTCGGTTTCGTCGTCGACGATCAGCGCTCCAACCAGATTGCCACGTTTCGGGTCGTACTGGATCGTCAGGATGCCCTTGCCGCCCCGGCCCTGCACCGTGTACTCGTCGATCGCCGTGCGCTTGGCGTAACCACCGGCCGTCGCGACCAGCAGATACGTGTCCGGCTGCACCACGTTCAGCGACAGCAGACGGTCCTCCTCGTTGAACCGCATGCCCTGCACACCCGAGGTGGCCCGGCCCATCGGCCGCAACGCCTCGTCGGTGGCCGAGAACCGGATCGACTGGCCCTTGGCGCTGACCAGCAGCAGATCGTCGTCGGCCGAGCACAGGACCGCGCCCACCAGTTCGTCACCGTCACGCAGGTTGACCGCCACGATGCCGCCGGACCGGTTGGAGTCGAAGTCGACCAACTTGGACTTCTTCACCAGGCCGTTGCGGGTGGCCAGCACCAGATACGGCGCATCCTCGTAGGTTTTGAGCTGGATGACCTGCGCGATGCGTTCCTCGGGCTGGAAGGCCAAGAGGTTCGCGACGTGCTGGCCGCGGGCCGTCCGGGAGGCTTCCGGCAGTTCGTAGGCCTTGGCCCGGTACACCCGGCCCTGCGTGGTGAAGAACAGGATCCAGTCGTGGGTCGAGCAGACGAAGAAGTGGTTGACGATGTCGTCGGCCTTGAGCCCCGCCCCCTGCACACCCTTACCGCCGCGCTTCTGGCTGCGGTACAGATCGGTCTTGGTGCGCTTGGCGTACCCGGTTTCGGTGATCGTGACGACCACGTCCTCCCGGGCGATCAGATCCTCGTCGCTGACGTCGCCGTCGGCCGGGACGATCCGGGTCCGCCGGTCGTCGCCGTACTTCTCCACCAACTCGGCGAGTTCGTCGTGCACGATCGCGCGCTGCCGCTCGGGCTTGGCAAGGATGTCCTCGAGATCGGCGATCTCGGCCTCGATCTTGGCCAGATCGTCGACGATCTTCTGACGTTCCAACGCTGCCAACCGGCGCAACTGCATGTCCAGGATCGCCTGGGCCTGGATCTCGTCGATGTCCAGCAGCTCGATCAGCCCGGCCCGGGCGATCTCGACGGTCTGCGAGGCCCGGATCAAGGCGATCACCTCGTCGAGCGCATCGAGCGCCTTGACCAGACCCCGCAGGATGTGGGCCCGCTCATTGGCCTTGCGCAGCCGGTAGCGGGTGCGCCGCACGATGACATCGAGTTGGTGGTCGACGTAGAGCCGAATCAGCTGGTCCAGGCGCAGGGTGCGGGGCACACCGTCGACGATCGACAGCATGTTGGCACCGAAGCTGGTCTGCAGCTGGGTGTGCTTGTAGAGGTTGTTCAGCACCACCTTCGCGACCGCATCGCGCTTGAGCTCCACCACGATTCGCAGACCGACCCGGTCACTGGACTGGTCCTCGATGTTCGAGATGCCGGCCAGCTTGCCGTCGCGGACCTGCTCAGCGATCGAGGTGATGAAGTTGTCGTGGTTGACCTGATACGGCAGCTCGGTGATGACGATGCCGGTGCGGCCCCGGCTGTCTTCCTCGATCTCGACGACACCGCGCATCTTGACCGAGCCGCGCCCGGTCTTGTACGTGTCCTCGATGCCCTGGCTGCCCACGATCAGGCCGTAGGTGGGGAAGTCAGGGCCCTTGACCCGCTCGCACACGGCGGCCAGAGTGGCTTCCTCGTCGGCCTCGTAATTCTCCAGGCACCAGTAGACGGCCTCGGCCAGTTCCCGCAGGTTGTGCGGCGGGATGTTGGTGGCCATGCCGACGGCGATACCGCCCGATCCGTTGGCCAGCAGGTTGGGGAACCGGCTCGGCAGAACCGTGGGCTCCTGCACCCGGCCGTCGTAGTTCGGAGCGAAATCGACTGTCTCCTCGTCGATTTCACGTAGCATCTCCATGGCCAGGGGAGTCAGCCGGGCCTCGGTGTTGTGACTGACGAAACCATTGGTGATGAACGCGTGGTCCGCGGTGTCGACACGCAGGCTGTAGACCGGCTGTACGCCGGCCTCCGTCACCGATGCGACCTCGGCATAGTAGAACCGGCCGTCGGTCAGATCGGTTGCCACCGCGCGAACATCGGGATCGGCGATGTGGCTGAGGATTTCGTCTCCGCCACGACGCCAGCGATCGATTCGATCGACGTTGTGCTTACGCAGCCACTCCTTGTCGGCCCAGCGCCCACCGGCGTGGGTGCGGATGAACTCGCCCAGCCCCGGAACCTGGTCCCCGTCAAGACCCCTGGCAGAGACGGGGAGTGCGGCGAGAATCGAGTTCAGCTTGGCCTGCTTGGCGCCGCCGAAGCCGATCTGTGCGGCGAACAATTCCGCCTGTGCCCGGTTGGTGATGGCGACCTTGTGCTCGCCGGTGACGTGGCGATACCGACTCGAGATCACTCCGAACTCGAGCAGCATCTGCTGGACGTCCTTGGCCAGCTGTTCGCTGCGTGTCGAGTACGACACCTGAATCGTATTGCGCGGCAATGCCGAGCATGACCCATCGCCTTCGAACAGAGCCTGCAGGAAGATTCGTTTCGCTGCTGCTGAGGCGTGCCACATCCACTCTGGCACCCGCTTGTCTGCCGAGCGCTGACCCACCAGGTCCCAGAGCCTAGTCCGCTTGAGCGCAGTGACATTACCCACGTTCAATGTGTGAATAGGTGAGTACGGAGGGTTCGCCTTGTCGCAAACACAGCGTTTCCCACCAACCACCGCGTCATATGCGGCAACAACCATCGTGAAGTAATCGAGATCGAGATTGGCGAATCCAGCTCTCGTGTCCGATACGTAACCCTCGCTAATGAAGGCGCCGAGCAACAACGCTTCCATCGCATCGTGCCAATCTGCAGGACCGAACTCGACGGGTGGTGTCCGCTGGATCGCCACCCGATCACCCGGACGGATTTCCTCGATGAGCTTCCACAGCAGTGTCGGCACGCCAGCAACATTTACAAGGCACAGCAGTGGGTGGTTGCTGGTTCCGGTGACCTCGAAGCCCTCGGCAGTTTGCACCCGGTAGGTCTGGTGCTCGCCTGAGTGGAAGAGCTGGTCGGCCAACACAGGATTCCCATGCCGGTCGAGGACTTTCAACTCGATGTCATTGTCGGAATTCGGCTTGGCACCCGGAACCACGTCACTGATACGCACCGACTGCCCGAACGGCAATCGGACCATCGCGTCAGCCGTCAGACAGTACCTCATGGCAGCTGGTGGGTCGTTGCCCGGCGAGCCGAAGTTGCCCTGTCCGTCCACCAGCGGATAGCGCAGCGACCACGGCTGGGCCATGCGGACCAGGGTGTCGTAGATCGACGAGTCACCGTGCGGGTGGTAATTACCCATCGTTTCGGCGACCGAGCGGGCCGACTTGGCGTGGCTGCGATCCGGCCGGAACCCGGAGTCGAACATCGCGTAGAGCACGCGGCGGTGCACCGGCTTGAGACCGTCGCGCACCTCCGGCAGCGCGCGGCCCACGATCACGCTCATGGCGTAATCGATGTAGCTGCGCTGCATCTCCTGCTGAATGTCGACCGGCTCGATCCGATCGCCCGCTTCACCTCCCGGGGGGAGGGTGGTGTCAGTCATCTATTCCTCGTCCTTCAGCCGCGGCCACAGTTTAGTAGCTCGCGGTGTCGTCGTTCGTGGTTATCGGGCGCGACACGCATAGCGGGCCGGTTCGTCACGTGACAATCTCAAACATCCAGGAAGCGCACGTCTTTCGCATTGCGGGTGATGAAGCTGCGGCGCGCTTCCACGTCTTCGCCCATCAGAATGGAGAACAGCTCGTCGGCCGCGGCAGCATCGTCGAGTGTCACCTGACGCAACACCCGCACCGACGGATCCATGGTGGTCTCCCACAGTTCCTTGGCGTCCATCTCACCCAGACCCTTGTACCGCTGGATACCGTCGTCGACGTTGATCCGCTTACCGGCCGCCTTGCCCGCCTCGAGCAGGCCGTCGCGTTCCCGGTCGGAGTAGGCGAACTCCGGCTCCTGACGCTGCCATTTGAGCTTGTACAACGGCGGCTGAGCCAAGAACACATGCCCGTTCTCGATCAGCGGCTTCATGAACCGGAACAACAACGTCAACAACAGCGTCGAAATATGCTGACCATCCACATCGGCATCGGCCATCAACACGATCTTGTGATACCGCAGCTTGGAAATGTCGAACTCGTCATGGATACCGGTACCCAACGCCGTGATGATGGCCTGGACCTCGGTGTTCTTCAACACCCGGTCGATGCGGGCCTTTTCGACGTTGATGATCTTGCCGCGCAACGGCAGGATCGCCTGGAACATCGAATCCCGACCACTCTTGGCCGAGCCACCGGCCGAATCGCCCTCCACCACATACAGTTCGGACCTACTCGGATCCGTCGACCGGCAATCGGCCAGCTTGCCCGGCAGCCCACCGATGTCGGTGGCACTCTTACGCCGCACCAGATCCCGGGCCTTGCGTGCCGCGGCGCGGGCCTGTGCCGACGAAACTGCTTTGTTCACAACAGTTTTGGCTTCGGCCGGGTTGGCCTCGAACCAATGGCCGATCTGCTCGTTGCAGATCTTCTGCACAAACGACTTCACCTCGGTGTTGCCGAGCTTGGTCTTGGTCTGGCCCTCGAACTGCGGCTGGGACACCTTCACCGAGATCACCGCGGCCAAACCTTCACGGATGTCCTCACCGGTGAGGTTCGGATCCTTGTCCTTGAGAAGTTTCTTGTCCTTGGCGTACTTGTTGACCACACTCGTCAACGCCGCCCGGAAACCCTCCTCATGGGTACCGCCCTCGTGGGTGTTGATGGTGTTGGCGAACGTGTGCACCGACTCCGAATAACCGCCGTTCCACTGCATCGCGATCTCGACCTCATGGCCTTCACCCTTGCCGTCGAAATCGATAACGCTGGGGTGGATCGGAGACTTCGTCCGGTTGATGTGCTTGACGAAATCCACCAGGCCGCCGGGGTAGTGGAACACCCGGTGCTTGACCTTCTGCGGTGGCGGGGCCGCAGCTTCGGCGGCCTCGTCGGCCGCGGACTTGGGGGCGTCGGCGTGATCGCTGACCACGTCGTCGACCACTTCCTCGGCGGTGACCCGCTCGTCGGTGAGCTCGATCGTCAGCCCCTTGTTCAGGAACGCCATCTCCTGGAGCCGACGGGCGATGGTCTCGAAGTCGTAGACCGTGGTCTCGAAGATGTCCGGGTCGGCCCAGAACCGGATCGTGGTCCCGGTCTTCGTTGTCTTCTCACCCTGCTTGAGCGTTCCGGGCACCGACTTGTCGTACACCTGGAACCACTCGTAACCGTCTTTGTAGATGTCGGCCTCGAGGCGGGTCGACAACGCGTTCACCACGGACACACCGACGCCGTGCAGACCGCCGGATACCTGGTAGGCGCCCTCCTCGAACTTGCCGCCGGCGTGCAGCACGGTCATCACGACATCCACGGTCGGGATACCGGTGGCGTGCATGGCCACCGGGATGCCACGGCCGTCGTCGGTGACCTGCACACCGCCGTCGGCGAGAATCCGCACGTCCACCCGGTTGGCGAAGCCGGCCATGGCCTCGTCCACCGCGTTGTCCACCACCTCCCAGATCAGGTGGTGTAGACCTCGCTCACCGGTGGAACCGATGTACATGCCCGGACGTTTACGTACCGCCTCTAGTCCTTCCAGCACCTTGATCGAATCGGCGCCGTATTCGCTTGGAGCATTCTTCTTCTGGGCAGCCACGTCGGACGCGTCTCCTTGGGGTTCCGGGGAGGCAGTGCAGACACCGCCTGAGATCCGTCCGACAGTCTACCGCCAGATTCGGACAGGACCGGTGCTGTAGTCGCGTTTCTGACGGTCTGATTGCGCCGTGCGCGGAATTTTTCGCATATTGGTGCGTCCGGAGCTCGGAAACTGCCCTGTTGAGCGTCTCGGCGCTCTCAGCGCAATATTGTGGGTTTAACCATAGGTATCGCGCGGACCACGGCCGGGAACGTGGCGCGGACCTTTGCGCCACGAAGGACCGACCGGACCCACGATCTTCAACGAGGTCACCACCCCGTCGCCGACCGCCGCGGCAATCTTGGCCAGCAGCTGGGCCTGCACCATCCGCAGCTGGGTGGCCCACGCGGTGGACTCCGCCGACACCGTCAGCACCCCTTCGTTCAAGCCCGTCGGATTGGCGTGATCGGCGATCTGGTCACCAACCACCGTGCGCCACCGACCGAACACCGAGCCCTCGGCCACCCTCGAGGACCAGCCCCGCACCTTCGCCAGATCTTGGGTGGCCGCGCCGAAAAGCTGTGGGTCGCGGACGTCCGGGCCCGGGCCCGACCAGGTTCGACGTCTGCCGGTGTTGCCCGCGACCCGACGCACCGGCGCGCGGCGACCCCGTCCGACATCTTTCCCCTGGCTGCGCGCCGCACCTCGAGCCTCTTCGAGGGTGCGCCGCACCAGATCCATCCCCTTCATCCGGGTCAGGTCCTCCGCGGCAGGCCCGGGGATGGCCGGGTCGGCAGATTCCGCCGGATCCTCGCTCATGGTTCCACCACCGATACCCGCCCCTGATCGCCTTCGGTCATCCGGATCTCCACCCGGTTCACCGCCCAGTCCGACGGAATGTCCTCGCCCACCGCCGCGGTGACCAGAACCTGCTCGGCCTCCCCGGCCACCGCGGCCAAGGCCTGTCGCCGGGCGGTGTCGAGCTCGGCGAAGACATCGTCGAGCAGCAGCACCGGATCGACCCCGTCCGAACGCAGTAATTCGTAGGCACCCAACCGCAGCGACAACGCCATCGACCACGATTCACCGTGGCTGGCAAAGCCTTTCGCGGGTTGGTCACCCAACCACAGCTCGAGGTCGTCACGGTGTGGCCCGACCAGACAGACGCCGCGCTCCAACTCTGCGTCCCGACGACGGGCCAGTGCGTCCAGTAGCGCGGCCTCGTAGAACTCGACCGATTCCGGCCCCGGTGCGGTCTCGATCGCCTCGACACTGCTGCGGTACCGGATCGTCGCCGCCCGGGAGGCCGGTGCCAACAACTGGTAGGCCTTGCTCACCTCGGGCTGTAGTTGTTCGACGAGCGCGGTGCGGGCGGCGATGAGCGCCGCGCCGTGGGCGGCCAGGTGCCCATCCCACACATCGAGGGTGTCGAGTACGCTGCGATCACCCCGATAGCGTGCTCCCGCAGCGGTTTTCAGCAGGGCGGTGCGCTGACGCACCACCTTGTCATAGTCGGCACGGATGCCCGCGACCGCCGGCCGCCGGGTGGTGGCCAGTTCGTCGAGATAGCGACGTCGTTCCCCGGGGTCACCGCGTACCAGGGCAAGATCTTCCGGGCTGAACAACACCGCCCGCAACACCCCGAGAATCTCGCGGGCCGACCGCACCGGTGAGCGGTTCAACCGCGCCTTGTTGGCTCGGCCGTTGGTGATCTCGAGGTCGACCGCCAGCTCCCGACCCTCGTTGACGACGATGCTCGAGACAATGGCGCGCTGCGCACCGGCCCGGATCAGGGGCGCGTCGGACGCCACCCGGTGTGAGCCGAGGGTGGCCGAATACCATAGTGCTTCAACGAGATTGGTCTTGCCGTAGCCATTCGGACCGACGAAGACGGTACGGCCGGGCTCGAGATCGAGATCGACGTGGGCCCAGGACCGGTAGTCGGTCAGTCCCAGGTGACGGACATACACAGTGCAGCGCCTAACCGGACTCGCTGATCCGTTGCACCGCGTGACCACCGAACTGGTTGCGCAGTGCCGACACCGCCTTCATGGTGGGGGAGTCCTCTTGCCTCGAGGCGAAGCGGGCGAACAGCGACGCGGCGATCACCGGCATCGGCACCCGATGGTTGATGGCCTCTTCCACGGTCCAGCGACCTTCCCCGGAATCCTCGGTGTAGCCGCTGATCCCGGAGAACCCGGGATCCTCCTTGAGCGCCTTGGCCAGCAACTGCTGCAGCCAGGAACGCACCACGGTGCCGTTGGTCCAGGCCTGGATCACTGCCTGCGGGTCGGTGATCAGATCTTCGGCCGCCAACAGTTCGTAGCCCTCGGCGTAGGCATGCATCAGCCCGTATTCGATGCCGTTGTGCACCATCTTGGCGTAGTGCCCCGCCCCCACCGGGCCCGCGTGCACGAAACCGTCGGCGGCGTCACCGGCCGGGCGCAGGCTGTCGAAGATCGGCATGGCTCGAGCCACGTCGGCATCGCTGCCGCCGACCATCAGTCCGTAGCCCTCGGTCAGGCCCCAGACACCGCCGGAGACACCGGCATCCACGAAATTGATTCCCTTGTCTCCCAACAATTTCGCGTGCGGGCCGTCCTCGGTGTAGCGCGAGTTGCCACCGTCGATGACCAGGTCACCGGCGCCGAGCACCTCGGCCAACTCGACGATGGTCTGGTGCGTGACGGTGCCCGAGGGCACCATCACCCAGACCACCCGCGGGGCCTCGAGCGCCGCGGCCAGGTCGCTCAGACCGGCCACGTCGGTGACTTCCGGGCGAGGGTCGTAGCCCACGACGTCATGGCCGCCCGCGCGCAGACGCTCGCGCATGTTGAAGCCCATCTTGCCCAGGCCGACTAACCCCAGTTGCATGTCCGCCCTTCCTCGGTGACGACCGATCAGCCCGGAAGGCGTACCGGCATCAACAGATAGACGTAATCGGTTTTGGCGGCCGGGAACGGCCCCGAGCCACCGCCGGTCCCGCCATCCTCACCCGTCGGCCGCAACACGGCCGGCCGGCTCGGGGTGGTGAAACCGAAAGTCACCCGGTCGGAGTGCAGCGAGCTCAAGCCGTCGGTGAGATACGTCGGGTTGAACGCGATGGTCAGTGGGTCCCCGGCGAATTCGACCGGCAGGTCTTCCTCGGCCCGGCCCACGTCGTCGGCGCCGGCCGAGAGCCGCAGCACGTCGTCACCGAACTCCATCCGGATCTGAGCACCCCGATCGGCGACCAGGGCGACACGCTTGATCGCCTCGGTAAGCTCGGCGACCCCGATCGTGGCCACCGCGGTGTGCTCGGCCGGCAGCAGCTGACGGAACTTCGGGAACTCCGCGTCCAGCAGCCGGGTGGTGCTGCGCTTGCCGTTACTGCGGATCCCGAGCAGACCGTCCTTGCCGACCGATTCCCCGGAACCCAGCGACAGATGCACCTGGTTGCCGTCGGTGCCGGCCTTGGCGGCTTCGGCCAGTGTCTTGGCGGGAACCAGCACGGCGGCCTCGACGTCGGTGGCGCTGGTTTCCCAGGTCAGCTCACGCACGGCCAGCCGGAACCGATCGGTGGCGGCCAAAACCACTGACTCACCGGAGATTTCGACCCGGATGCCGGTCAGCATGGGCAACGTGTCATCCCGGCCGGCGGCCACCGCGACCTGGCCGATCGCCTCGGCGAACAGGTCGGAGGACACCACGCCGGTCTCCTCCGGCAGGGCGGGCAGCGCCGGGTAGTCCTCGACTGCCAAAGTCGGCAGGGAGAAGCGGGCGCTGCCACAGGTCAGCGATACCCGGGTGCCCTCGACGCTGAGCTCGACCGGTTTGGCCGGCAATGCCTTGGTGATGTCGGAGAGCAACCGACCGGATACCAAAACGCTTCCGGGAGAAGCGATTTCGGCGGCGACCCGGACCTCGGCGGAAACTTCGTAGTCGAAGCCGGAGATGGTCAGCCCGTCATCGGTGCCGGTCAACAGGACCCCGGCCAGCACCGGGATCGTCGGCCGGGTGGGCAGGTTACGGGCCACCCAGGCCACCGCATCCGCGAAGTCGTCACGCACCACGCGGAACTTCAAATCGGTCAGCCCAGCCGTCGTCGTTGCCACGTGCTATGTGCCCCTTCGATGATCCCCATAATGAGCTCTACCAGCGGGTTCCCAAACCGCACCAGCCAGCATGACGCTGAATGACAAAGTCGGTAACCACTGTCGATGAACCACCGTAGAGCTTTCCGCATCAACTTGAAAGCTAATCGAGCGGGGTGACATGTGGGCTCCTCGAGCCGGATCGGACGGGCGCTCCGCTCGATGTCCCCAAGGCCCTTCTTCTAGAAGGAATTCTTAGAAGATATTTGAGTAACAGTATTAGGTGCTGTGCAATCTGGGGATGGACGGGTGTTTGCCCAGCCCTGTCGGTGTGTCGCAATGTGAGTCCACTGTGGACAGCGGTGGATGGATCGCCGGGCGGGTGTGGACAGCCGCGGCCGTGTGGATGGTTTTGTCATTTGTCCCGTGGTTTGCCCGCAGGTTGTGCACAGCACTATCCACAGCGCTGACCTGTGACATGTGACGCACGGTGGGGCGAAAGTGGTGACAAGTTTTTTCACCGACGGGCCGTCAGAGACCACAATGTGAGACACCGGGACGCCCCGGGAGGCGGATTTCAGCGCTTGGCGCGCTGACGGATCCGGGTGGTGAGCTCCTTGACGTGGTCGAAGACCTCGCGCCGCTCTGCCATTTCGCCACGGATCTTCTTCTCGGCGTACATGACCGTGGTGTGGTCGCGGCCGAACGCCTGGCCGATCTTGGGCAGGGACAGATCGGTCAGCTCGCGGCACAGGTACATGGCGATCTGACGGGATTGCGCCAGCGCCCGGGTCTTGCCGGGGCCGCGCAGTTCCTCGACGGTGGTCTCGAAGTACTCGGCGGTGGCCGCCATGATCGCGGCCGTGCTGATCTGCATGGTGGTGGCGTCGGCGATGAGATCCCGCAACACCACCTCGGCCAGCGCCTTGTCGATCCGGGTCTTGTTGAGTGAGGCGAACGCGGTGACACGGATCAGCGCACCCTCGAGCTCGCGGATATTGCGTTCGATGCTGCTGGCGATGAGCTCGAGCACATCGTCGGGCACGTCCAGCCGGTCCATCTGCGCCTTCTTGCGCAGGATCGCGATGCGGGTCTCCAGCTCGGGCGGCTGGACATCGGTGATCAGGCCCCATTCGAACCGGGTCCGCAGCCGATCCTCGAGGGTGGCCAGCTGTTTGGGCGGGCGGTCCGAGGAGATGACGATCTGCTTGTTCGCGTTGTGCAGGGTGTTGAAGGTGTGGAAGAACTCTTCCTGGATACCTTCCTTGCCCTCGATGAACTGGATGTCGTCGACGAGCAGGATGTCGATGTCGCGGTAACTGCGCTTGAACGACGCCTTACGGTCGTCGCGCAGCGAGTTGATGAAGTCGTTCGTGAATTCCTCGGTGGAGACGTACTTCACCCGCATGCCGGGGAAGAGACGTTGCGCATAGTTTCCGGCCGCGTGCAGCAGATGGGTCTTGCCGAGACCGGATTCACCCCAGATGAACAGGGGGTTGTAGGCCCGCGCGGGCGCTTCGGCGATGGCCAGGGTGGCGGCATGGGCGAAGCGGTTGGACGCACCGATGACGAAGGTGTCGAAGGTGTAGCGGCGGTTGAGGTTGACCGCGTTGTCGTCACTGATCGTGGAGTCGCGCTGCGGGCTGCTGAAGTAGGTCGGCCAGGTCTCCTCGGCGCTGACCTTGGCGGCCCTGTCGTCGTCGATCTCGTCGGCCTCGGCGGCCGCATCGGGGCCCACCGGTACGTCGTCCGGCTCGTCGGCGAGGGCGGCGGAATCGGTGCCGGCCGCGGCGTCCTCGGCGTCCTCGGGCGGAGTGGCGATCCGCACCCCGAGTTCGACCCGCTGACCCAGCTTGCGGCTGAGCGCGTCGATGATCGGCTCGCGAAGGTGGCGTTCGATCTCGTTCTGCACGAACGGAGTGGGCACCGACAGCAGAGCAAACCCCTCGGCGATCACGAGCGGTTTCACCAACTTGAGCCAGGCTCTTTGCTGAGGAGTCAGCGGGGGGAGAGCTGGATCACCACCGTTGAGTTCGGTGACGACGCTGTTCCAGACCGAGACGAACGGTGGATCGGGGTCAGCTGACAACGCCTGTTCCCCCCTTGAGGTGAATCGAGGTCGACCCGGTGACGACCAAAAAGAACGATGACGAACTGTCCACATATTTATCCACAGCTTGTGGAGAAAGGACAGTCGTCGTCGCTCTGTTGTCTATTTGTGAGAGCGTCGTGGCCGGAATCGTCACATGCTGCGAGGTGCGCCGCGCCGCGATCTCTCGTTTCATTGTCCGGGGCCGCCCCAGGCTCGGAACGGCATTGCCAGAAGCTAACAGTTTTCTCTCGACGTGCCAACAGTTCTGCAACATCCGATACGAACAATGTTGGCGGGTCGACGCAGGTTTGACCCCGTGAAATCTCATCAGTACCCTCGAGCAGTCGCCCGCACGTGGCGATACGGCTGCGCCCGGGAAGTTCCGGAGAACGCGCCGGTTAGTTGAAGCACGACGGACGAGCTTAAACCGAGCTTGCACGGTAACCGTGTTCCTGGCGGCACTTCGGTGTCGGCGGACGCGGGTGCCATAGGAACAAGGAGAGATTGCCGTGGCCAAGGGCAAGCGGACCTACCAGCCCAACAACCGCCGCCGTGCGCGCGTGCATGGGTTCCGGCTGCGGATGCGCACTCGCGCCGGCCGCGCCATCGTCGCCAACCGTCGTAGCAAGGGCCGTCGCGCACTCACTGCGTGATACTGCGGCTCTCAGGCGGGATCTAGCGCGGTGCTTCCGGCTCGATACCGGATGAGGCGATCCGCGGAGTTCAGTGCCACCGTCAGTCGTGGCGTGCGTGCGGTCCAACCCGACGTTGTCGTGCACGCCTTACACGAGGGAACGGACGCTACCGGCCCGCGGGTCGGCCTGATCGTGTCCAAAGCCGTCGGAAACGCCGTGGAGCGGCATCGGGTGTCGCGCCGGCTCCGGCACGCCGCCCGCGTTGTCGTACCGAAATTGGATGCCACCGATCTGGTGGTGATCCGTGCCCGCGCCGGCAGTGCGGAGGCCCCGTCGGTCCGGCTGGAGCAGCAGTTGCAGCGCGCCCTCGAGCGCCTGGATGCGCGGCGCAGGACGTCACCATGATCCGGCGGGCGGGTGCTCAGGTGGCTCGCGGCGCGATTTTCCTCATCCAGTTCTACCGGCACGCCATCTCCCCGCTGCGCCCGCCGTCGTGTCGATTCATGCCGACGTGTAGTCAGTACGCCGTCGATGCGCTCACCGAGTACGGGCCGATCCGTGGTGGCTGGCTGGCGTTGATCCGGCTGTTGAAGTGCGGACCGTGGCACCCGGGCGGCTGGGATCCGATTCCCGAGCGGTGCCCGCACGAGCATGAGTCCGCCCGCACTGATGAGACCATCTCCGGCGCAATGGACGCCGCCGAAAACCTTGTCTGGGACACCCCAGCGAAGCGAGGGGAGAGCAAGTCGCGTGTTTAACTGGTTCAGCCTGGACATCATCTATTACCCGGTGTCGGCGATCATGTGGGTTTGGTACAAGGCGTTCGCCTTCCTGCTGGGCCCCGAGAACTTCTTCGCCTGGGCGCTGTCGGTGATGTTCCTGGTGTTCACGCTGCGCGCGATCCTCTACAAGCCCTTCGTCAAGCAGATCCGCACCACGCGGCAGATGCAGGAGCTGCAGCCACAGATCAAGGCGCTGCAGAAGAAGTACGGGAAAGACCGGCAGCGCATGGCGCTGGAGATGCAGAAGCTGCAGCGCGAGCACGGCTTCAACCCGATCCTGGGCTGCCTGCCGATGCTGGCGCAGGTGCCGGTGTTCCTGGGCCTGTACCACGTGCTGATGTCCTTCAACCGCACGCAGACCGGGATCGGCCGGCTGGGGCTGTCGGTCGAGGAGAACCGCAGCCTGGCCAACTATGTCTTCAGTGCGACCGACGTCAGCCACTTCCTCGACGCCAACCTGTTCGGCGCGCCGCTGGGTGCGACGATGGTCCAGCAGCACGGTCTGGAGGCGTTCACCGAATTCAACCGGCTCTCCGTGGTGCTGGTCGGGGTTCCGATCATGATCCTGGCCGGTATCGCCACCCACTTCAACAGCCGGGCCTCGGTTGCGCGGCAGAGCGTGGAGGCGGCGGCCAATCCGCAGACCGCGATGATGAACAAGCTCGCGCTCTACGTGTTCCCGCTCGGCGTGGTGGTCGGTGGACCGTTCCTTCCGCTCGCGGTGATCATTTACTGGTTGTCCAACAACATCTGGACTTACGGTCAGCAGCACTACGTGTTCGGGATGATCGAGAAGGAAGAAGAAGCCAAGAAGGCCGAGGCGCTCGAACGTCGTTCGGCGAACGCGCCGGCGCCCGGAGCGAAGCCCAATCGGGCACGCAAGTCCGAACCGGCGAGCGCACCCGCAGTCACCGAGGACACCGAGGCCGACGCGGGGGAGACCAAAGGCCAGAGCGACGCGGCGGGTGGCTCCGGACAGTCGAGTACGACCCCGAGCAAGCCCAAGCCCGGTGCGCGCCCCAAGAAGCGGAAACGGTGACCAGTTCTCACACTGGCTACAAGTAGGGAGAAGACGGAGATGACGGACTCACAGACGACCGAAGTCGGCGCCGAGCCGGACGAGGACATCCAGTCGGCAGCCACGGGCGAAGACGATCTGGAAGAGCGACTGGTGGCCGAGGGCGAGATTGCCGGCGACTACCTCGAGGAGCTCCTCGATCTGCTTGACTTCGACGGTGACATCGACCTCGACGTCGAGGGGGACCGTGCGGTGGTGAGCATCGACGGCGGCGGCGATCTGAACAAGCTCGTGGGGCGTAAGGGCGAGGTGCTGGATGCCCTGCAGGAGCTGACCCGGCTGGCGGTGCACCAGAAGACCGGCGAGCGCAGTCGGCTGATGCTGGACATCGCGCGCTGGCGTCGGCGTCGTCGCGACGAGCTCGCAGCGCTGGGCGACAAGGTGGCCCGCCGGGTGCTGGCGTCGGGGGAGCGCGAAGAGCTGGCCCCGATGACGCCGTTCGAGCGGAAGATCGTTCACGATGCGGTGGCGGCGGTCGATGGTGTCCGCAGCGAGAGCGAGGGCGTGGAGCCGTCGCGCCGTGTCGTTGTGTTGGTCGACTGAGTTCTGCTTGGCTGAGTATTAGTTACATAGGTGTAGTTCGTTTGCGGCGACGGTGCCGTCGGGAGTGCGGAGGATGTTTCACGTGAAACATGGACCGGTCCCCGCGGCACCGCCCGCCGCGGCGGGGGTCTTCGGCGAGCGGCTGGAGACCGCCGAGCGGTACGCGGCGATTCTGGCCGGTGCCGGTGTCGAGTGGGGATTGATTGGTCCGCGAGAGGTGGACCGGCTCTGGGACCGACACATTCTGAACAGTTCGGCACTCGGTGAGCTTCTGTCTCCCGGTGAGCGCGTGGCCGATATCGGCAGCGGGGCCGGCCTTCCCGGCGTTCCTTTGGCCCTGGCCCGTCCCGACATACATATGACGTTGATCGAACCGCTGCTCCGCCGCAGTGAATTCTTGCGCGAGGCGGTCGATGAGTTGGCACTGGACGTGACGGTGGTCCGCGGCCGGGCCGAGGAGCCGGACGTCCGCAAGACGGTGGGCGAGTTGGATGTGGTGACGTCGCGGGCGGTCGCCTCACTGGACAAGTTGACGCGGTGGAGCATGCCGCTGCTTCGCGTCGACGGCAGGATGCTGGCCCTGAAAGGTGAGCGGGCGGAGTCCGAGATCGAGGAGCATCGGCGTGTGATGGCTTCCTTGGGTGCGGTCGATGCCAGGGTGGTGAAATGTGGCGTGAACTATTTGAACCCGCCCGCAACCGTCGTCGCCGTGCGGCGCGCAGCGGTCAAACCGGGGAACCGGTCAACGGGCAGAGCCTCCGGGTCGCGGGGGAGATCGGGCAGGAGATGAGGATGGGTTCTGATCGGCAGGCAGCCGCTAGGACGAGCGGTACGCCCGCCGTTTCACGTGAAACGGTTTCACGTGAAACCTGGAACGGTGGCGGTGAGACGGCGTGGTCCACAGACGCCAGCATGGATACTCCGATCGCCGCGGAAGCCGAACAGGCCACCCGCGTGCTCCACACGTCGCATGGCCAACTTCCCCGGCCGTCGCGGCAGCGGGTGTTCACGATCGCCAACCAGAAGGGCGGCGTGGGGAAGACGACCACTGCGGTCAATGTCGCCGCGGCGCTCGCGCTCCAGGGGTTGCGGACACTGGTGATCGACCTCGATCCCCAGGGCAATGCCAGCACCGCACTGGGTATCGAGCACCGGCCCGGGACACCGTCGTCGTACGAGGTACTCATCGGGGACATCCCCGTCGAAGAGGCGCTGCAGCGCAGCCCGCACAGCGACCGGCTGTTCTGCATTCCCGCGACCATCGACCTCGCGGGTGCCGAGATCGAGTTGGTCAGCATGGTGGCGCGTGAGGGCCGGTTGCGCTCCGCGCTCGCCGCGCTCGCCAACCACAACTTCGACTACGTGTTCATCGACTGCCCGCCATCGTTGGGGCTGCTGACGATCAATGCCTTGGTGGCAGCTCCCGAGGTGTTGATCCCGATCCAGTGCGAGTACTACGCCCTTGAAGGGGTGGGCCAGCTGCTGCGCAACATCGAGATGGTGAAGGCTCATCTGAACCCCGAGTTGTCGGTGTCCACCGTGATACTGACGATGTACGACGGACGGACGAAGCTGGCCGATCAGGTTGCCGAGGATGTGCGCGAGCACTTCGGCGACAAGGTCTTGCGGACGGTCATCCCCCGGAGCGTGAAGGTGTCGGAAGCCCCGGGATACGGGATGACGATCCTCGATTACGATCCGGGTTCCCGCGGTGCGCTGAGCTATCTCGACGCGAGCCGCGAGATCGCAGAGCGCGGGGCCCCGCCCCGCGGGCAGTAGACGGCAGACATCAGTGAGCAGACAGCGGACGGCAGCGATGAGCAGGAGACGATCATGAATCAGCCGGTACGGAAGCGGAGTGGCCTCGGCAGGGGACTGGCAGCGCTGATTCCGACCGGACCGGCTGAGGACGGTGGCGACGCCCTGAGCCCGAAGATCGGCTCCAGCGCGGCCGATGTTCTTCTCGGCGGACCGCCGGCTGTCACCGGGAAGGACGGTGCTTCAGCAGTCGACGCGCCGTCGGCCGGAGTGGATGGCGCTGACCTGTCCACGGGCGACGTCGGCGCGACCTATCGCGAGATCGATCCCAACCTGATCCAGCCGAACCCTCGCCAGCCGCGCCAGGTGTTCGACGAGGAAGCCCTGAACGAACTTGTGCACTCGATCCGCGAATTCGGATTGATGCAGCCGATCGTCGTCCGCGCGGTCGAAGAGAACGGCGAAACCCGCTACCAACTGGTGATGGGGGAGCGGCGGTGGCGCGCTGCCCAACAGGCCGGGCTGGAGACCATCCCGGCGATCGTTCGTGAGACCGCGGACGACAGCATGCTGCGGGACGCGCTGCTGGAGAACATTCACCGTGTGCAGCTGAACCCGTTGGAAGAGGCCGCCGCCTACCAACAGTTGCTCGACGAATTCGAGGTCACGCACGACGAGCTCGCCGCGCGCATCGGGCGCTCCCGGCCGCTGATCTCGAACATGATCCGGCTGCTGCGGTTGCCGATCGCGGTGCAGCGACGGGTCGCGGCGGGGGTGCTGTCGGCGGGGCACGCCCGGGCGCTGCTCGCGCTCGAGGGCGGCCCCGAGAAGCAGGAAGAGCTCGCCGCCCGGATCGTCGCCGAGGGGATGTCGGTGCGCGCCACCGAGGAGGCGGTGACGCTGGCCAATCGGGACGGCAACACCGCCCCGCCGGCTCCGCGCCGCAAGCCGATCCAGATGCCAGGTCTGCAGGACGTTGCTGAGCGGTTGTCCTCGGCCTTCGACACCCGGGTCACCGTGAGTCTTGGCAAACGCAAAGGCAAGATCGTCGTCGAGTTCGGGTCGGTGGATGATCTGCAGCGCATCGTCGACATCATGAGCGCCGAAGAGCGCTGAACAGCGCTGCGAACCCAGGACCGACGACACCAGGTTGTTCCGTCACTGTGACACATCGGTGATCAATACCTGCAGCCATGACCCCATCGGACCGCAAAGTTCTTGTGCGGCATGGCTTTTCACGACGAAGGCGGAGCTGGATGGGATTTTCGGGGCGCGGTGCGCCGGGCCGGGCGGATTCTCCTATCCTTGAGGGGCAGCCACGCACTCAGTGGGAAAGCCAGGGACCTCAGTGACAGCACGAATCACGCCGCTCCGGCTCGAGGGTTTCGAGCAGCTGCCCAAGCATGCCCGGCGCTGTGTCTTCTGGGAAGTGGATCCCTCCACCGTCAACGACGGTCACCTGACGGACCCGGAGTTCGAAAAGGAAGCCTGGCTGTCCATGGTGATGCTGGAGTGGGGCTCGTGTGGGCAACTCGCGGTCACCGCTCACCCCGACACTGAGCCGGACTCCGGGAGCGGTCTGACGTCGAACGGGGGGTCGGCGGCCGGGGCAAATCTGTTGGCCTCCGCGGCCGGCGCCGATTTCACCGCTCCGGAGTCGATCGACGACCCGTGTCTGGGTTTCGCGTTCTACGCCCCGCCCGGTGCCGTCCCCAGGGCTCGGCTCTTTCCGACCGCGCCGGTGAGCGCGGACGCAATCCTGCTCACCGCAGTCGGGGTAGAGGCCGGAGAGGATCGAGAGGCCTTGTCGCAGAGCCTGCTCGCGGCCGTGGTGAACGATCTGGTGCGCCGCGGCGTCCGCGCCTTGGAGGCTTTCGGGTACACCTCGGCAGTCGTCGAACTGGCCGCCGGAGCGCGGCTGCCGGCCGAATTGTCTGCGGTGGTCGAAGTGTTGGGGGACTGCGCTGTCGACCAGTGCATGCTCGCCTCTGACTTTTTGGAGGACGTCGGTTTCACGGTGGTGGCACCGCATCCGTACTTCCCGCGGCTCCGCCTCGAACTCGACAAGGGACTCGGCTGGAAAGCCGAAGTGGAAGCCGCACTCGAGCGGCTGTTGGAGAGTGCGCGCATCGAGTTGCCGGTCGGCGCCGGCATGTCCGCGGTGTCGGCCTCGGATACGACATTCCGACTCCGCAAGTGAGTGGTGCGGACGTCGAAACGCCGCACCGCACTGCCGGCTGAACGGGCCGTTCAGGCCGCAGCAAGACTCAACACCCGCGGGGCGGGGGAGGGTTGGCCCTGAGCGCGTAGCGATTGGGGGCGGGAAAAGTCAACGTGCACAAGGCGTTTGTGCGGTAGAGCAGCGATTGCGTGCTGTTCGGGCGCCGCGAGGGTGACCGAAATGCCGCTGAAACACGGGGTGTCGAGGTGCAGACACGCACGCTCGCGGAGCTAGGGGGTTACGCGCTCACGCGCCGCGGCCGGCCTGTTGCTCCACCGACAACTCATGCGCCAACAACTCCGCGAAGGTGAAAGTCCCTGTCGGACGGTCGTTCTTGCCGAGCAGATAGAGCCGTTTGACCGCGGCCAGGATGCCCTCGGCGATCGCGTCGCGGGTCTGGGTGGACAACAGCAGACCGCGATCGTGTGGATTGGTGATGTAGCCGATGTCGACCTGCACGGTGGGCATCCGGGTCAGACGCAGCAGGTCCCACGTCCGGCCGTGCGAGCGGCAGTCACGTAACCCGGTGCGGGCCACCACTTCCCGCTGGATGAAGTCGGCGAGGTTGCGCCCGATGGTGGACACCGAGCCGTGCGAGTTTCCGAAGTGGAATGACGCCACACCATTGGCCGAAGGCGAGGATTGGGCTTCGCAGCGCAGGCTGATCATCAGATCGGCGCCGACCCGGTTGGCCGTGGCGGCCCGCTCGGTGTCCAGCGGGCTGCGGTTGGCCGGGCGGGAGATGAACGTCTCCATGCCGATCGCGGTCATCCGGCCCTCGAGCCGGCTTGCCAAGTCCCACAGGATGTCTGCTTCGCTGATCGGCCCGTCGGGGCCGTGCATGATCATCCCGTGGTCCGAGCCGCCACGGCCCGGATCGATGATGACGTGCTTACCGGACAGCCGCGGGCCGGAGCGGCGCACCAGCTCCTCTTCCCGGATGGCGTGCGGGGACCCACCGGTCACCCGGGAGCCCAGGAAATACAACGAGCGCAACGTTTCCGGGCCGCAGATGCCGTCGGGGTACAGCCCGTACTCGCGTTGATAGGAGGACAGCGCGTTGTGCGTCTGCAGGCCGAAATGTCCGTCCACCATGCCGGTGTAGAAGCCCAGGTCCTGCAGACGTGCCTGCAGCGTGGCCACGTCGTCGCCGTACATCGGGGCACCGAACTGGTGGGTCAGGGTGCGGGCGCCCAGCCGGTAGGACGCCTCGCGCAGGGCACGGTAGGTGGCCTCGCCGACGATGCCGTCCACCAGCAGCCCTCGGTGCTGCTGAAAGGCCCGCACGGCGCGATCGAGCTCGTCATCGAAGACATCCAGTGCAACATGCCTGCCGGTGCTCAGGTCGGCGTCAGGGTTGTCGATCAGACCTAACGCGGCCAAGGCTGCCCGGATCTCGGTGACTGCTCCGCCACGGTCACCGCGACGCAGACTCGACATTCGGCCCCTCCATGCTGGTCTCCGGCCGTCTGCCGGACTAGCTGCCCAGCATTGTCTCAGACTTCGGCCACATACCGGAAAACGCCAGGCGTACCCGGGGTGTGCGTAATGGCGGTGTGGGTGTCTCTCAGAGAGCGTCGGCAAGTTCGCGCAGCAGGGCGGCTTTGCCCTTGGCGCCGACGATGCGTTTGACCGGCGCGCCGTCCTTGAACAGGATCAGGGTCGGGATCGACACCACCTGGAAATCACGGGCGGTGGCCGGGTTGGCGTCCACGTCGATCTTGGCCACCCGCAGTTCACCGGCCTTCTCGCCGGCGATCTCCTCCAGCACCGGGGCCACCATCTTGCACGGGCCGCACCAGGTGGCCCAGAAGTCCACCAGCACCGGCGTGCTGCTGGACAGCACGTCGCTGGCGAACGAGTCGTCGGTGACCGTTACGGTTGCACTGTCGGCACCCATGAAGCTCTCCTGTCGGGTCGAAATCTGTTGGTGGTCAGTCGTTGTCGGCAAGCCAACGTTCGGTGTCGATGGCCGCCGAACAGCCGCTGCCGGCGGCGGTGATGGCCTGACGGTACGTGTGGTCGACGAGATCGCCTGCGGCGAACACACCGTCGAGCGTCGTCGCGGTGGTGCGGCCGATCACCTGCACGTAGCCCTCGTCGTCGAGGTCGATCTGGCCGCGGACCAGCTCAGAGCGCGGGTCGTGACCGATGGCCACGAACACGCCGGTCACCTCGAGCTTGGACTCCTCGCCGGTGACGGTGTCGCGCAGCCGCACGCCGGTCACCTTCGGATCGCCTTCGATCTGGGTGATCTCGGTGTTGGTCAGGAAGGTGATCTTCTCGTTGGCGCGGGCCCGTTCCAGCATGATCTTGGAGGCACGGAACTCGTCGCGGCGGTGGATCAGGGTCACGCTGCGGGCGAAGCGGGTGAGGAAGGTGGCCTCCTCCATCGCCGAGTCGCCGCCACCGACGACCACGATGTCCTCGTCCCGGAAGAAGAAGCCGTCGCAGGTGGCGCAGGTGCTCACCCCCATGCCGGTCAGCGCTTCCTCGCCGGGTACCCCCAGATGGCGGGCTGCGGCACCCATCGCCAGGATCACCGCGCGGGCCTGGTGGGTCTCGTCACCGACGGTCACCGTTTTCACCGGACCGGTCAGGTCGGCTGCGTCGACGTCCTCCATGCGCAGGTCGGCGCCGAAGCGCAGTGCCTGTTCCCGCATCTCGTCCATCAGCTCGGGGCCGGTGATGCCCTCCCGGAACCCGGGGTAGTTCTCCACCTCGGTGGTGGTCATCAAGGCGCCGCCGAACTGGGTGCCCTCGAACACCAGGGGCTTGAGCTGGGCGCGGGCCGCGTAGATGGCGGCGGTGTAACCCGCCGGGCCGGAACCGATGATGATGACGTCATGAACCGTCGCTGAGGTGGACATGTAAGCCTTTCTGCCGTACTCGGCACGGGTTGTAACGTCAGCCTAGGCCGGATGTGTTCCCAGCGAGCTCGCAGGACAGCCTACGGATGTTTCCCCGGCCGGTTGACGACGGTGTCGGCCAGTGTCGCCGGGTGTCCGGCAGCGCAGTCGGCGCCCACCACCAGCCCGACGACGGCGTCCGGGCGGTCTGCGGGCAGCACCAGCAGCACCCCGGGCCGGCCCGCCACCTCGTGCGGCCGGGCCCCGAGGATCGGGGTGTCGGACGGGTAGCCCAGCGCGGCGAGGCAGCCTTCCCGGCGGTGCGGATCGGCCAGCGGTCCCAGGTCGGGCCGCGCCGACAGCAGGCTCAGCAACTGGGCGTCGGACAGGCCGATCTGGGCGGGTGGCGGCGCCACGGTGATGCGGCCGAGGCTGGTCAGCGTCGAGGGCGCGGAGCCCGGCGGGTGCAGGAGGACGACGACACCCACGACGGCGGCCACCACCGCGGCACCGGTCCCGGCGATCGCTGCCAGGAGCTTGCCGCGCCGGATGGGCGGACGGGTCGGGGCGGCCCGCAGCGCCGCGGACAGCCGGGCGCTGACTTCAGCGGGGACCGGTGGCGCGGACTCGGCGTCGGTGCCCAGGTGGGCCAGGTCGCGGCGGACCCGGTCGAGTGCGGCCAGCGTGGCGCGGGCCGCCGGGCCGGCCTGCGGGTCGGTGCGCACCTGCCGGCGCAGCTGCGCGGCGGTGGCATCGTCGAGCAGCCCGGCCTGCAGGTCAGCCAGCAGCTCAGCAGGAATCGGGCCGTCCGACGGCACTCGGGGTGTGCTGCCGTTCATCGGCTTCAAAATACTGGAGCAGCCGGGCCAGCTTGGTCCTGGCGCGCGCACACCGGCTTTTCACGGTGCCCTCGGCGACGCCCAGCAACCGGGCCGTCTCCGCCACCGAGAAACCCTGCATGTCGACGGCCACCACGGCGGCGCGCTGCTCGACCGGCAGCTGCATCAAAGCCCGTTCCACCACGATGGCCGTGTCCACCCGGCGGGCCGGGTCACCGGCGGGGTCGCGCAGGTGTGCGAGGTCTTCGAGCTCGTAGCGGGCGGCGGCGGGTTGGCTGCGGGCCCGGCGCACCCGGTCGAGGCAGGCGTTCACCACGATGCGGTACAACCAGCTGCTGACCGCCGAGTCGTAGCGGAAGGAGGCGGCGGTGCGGTGCGCCGAGAACAGCGCGTCCTGCACGGCGTCGTCGGCGTCGTCGTCGTGGTGGCTGGTCAGGAAGGCCAGCCGGCGCAGCTGCCGGTGGTGCCGGTGCACGAGTTCTTCGAACGCGTAGGGGTCCCCGGACACATGGGCGGCGAGCAGCTCGGCGTCGGAACGCGCGGTGGCCTCATGCCCCCGACTCCGTCCGCTGACCGGCGCCCCGGCCCCCCCGAACCTTCCCACACGCTGAACCTAAACGCTGTCGGGAGTGATCCAGGACACTTGTTTGACGCTGGGCTGATAACGCCAGGTCAGCCCGCTGTTCGGGCTGTGGATGACGGTCAGGAGGCGGCTTTGATCGTGATCTCGGAGATGTCGGTGCGGCTCTTGCCGTCCACGGTGCCCAGGGTGGAGATCCACACCAGCACGTACGACGTGGACGATTCCTTGCTCACCTCGATGGTGTTGGAACCGGGCTTCAGCGGGGTCGGCGGGGTCAGCTCGGTGGTGTCCGACAGCGACGACGGTGAGGCCGACTCCGCCGAGCGGATCTGCACGGCGGTGCCGGTGCTGGTCACGTTGAGGGTCACCGAGCCGATCTCGGTGGGCTTCGGCAGTTGCAGCAACAGGCCGACGCCGTTCTTGAATCCGGGGAACGGTGCGGGATCCGAATAGGTGTCGGTGGACCAGGCCGTGCTGGAGCTGCCGTCGATGGCCTGCCCGGCCGTGGCCGGCGAATCAGCTTCGCCTTCCGGTGAAAACACCGTGGCCCGAACCGGTTTGACCGTGCTTCCGGTGGCAGCCGACGAATTGTCTTGGGTCTCTTGAGTATCCGAGGTGGGCGCGTTGAGGCCGAGCTCGTCGCGGTTGAGGCCGCCGCCGACGTCGCCGAAGATGCTGTTCAGGACCGAGGCCAACACCAGCAGCGCGATCAGGATGATGGCCGCGGCCACGCTCACCCCGATGATCAGGCCTTTGCGGCGCCGGGCCTCGGCGGCCTCGTGTTCCTCGGGGGTCTCGTGTGCCCGCACGGGGGCGGCCGGGACCGGGGCCTCTTCGAACGAACTCATCAACTCGGTCCGGTCGGCGACCGCGGTGGCCTGCTGCAGCAGGTTCAAAAGTGTTGGGGCACTGCGGATCCCGCCACCCGGCTGGACCGCGCGGGCGGCGGCCGCCGAAATCTGGAACGGGATGTCGCGGTCGACGGCGCGTGGCTCGACCGGCTGCCCGGCGGCATCGAGCCCGGCCGGCTCCAGCCCGCTGCGGGACCCGGACTCCGGCAGCGGCCAGCGGTTGACCAGCAGGGCGTACAGCGCCGCCCCGATACCGCGGATGTCGTCGTCGGGGGTGGCGTCGGGCATGGTGGCCGGGAAGGCCAGCGCCACGTCGCCTTCGATACTGACCCGCACCCGGCTGGGGTGATCGATCGACAGGGCCACGCCGGCGCGGTGGGCCGCCTCGGCGGCGGCCGCCAGGGACTGGATGGCCCGCGCGCCGCCGACCGGCGAGGGTGAGGTGTCGGCCACCTCGGCCAGCGAGCCGCCGCGGATCCACTCCGAGACGATCAGGCCACCCGATCCGCTGTGGGCCACGTCGAGCACCCGGGCGATACCGGGCACATCGATGCGGCTGAGCTTGAGGGTGCGCGACAGGATTTCCTGCACCTGGGCGTCGGGCATGGCGCCGTCGGGGTCGACG
Organism: [Mycobacterium] fortunisiensis; assembly: GCF_019050325.1. Lineage (GTDB taxonomy): Bacteria > Actinomycetota > Actinomycetes > Mycobacteriales > Mycobacteriaceae > Mycobacterium > Mycobacterium fortunisiensis. The sequence continues at coordinate 42,669 of NZ_VOMB01000005.1, forward strand.
AAGGTCAGCGCCACCTGGCGGTCCAGCGCGGTGTCCAGGGCCTGCCAGAACTGCAGGTGCGGCGGACCGCCGTGGAAGACCAGCAGCCGGTAGCGGCCGTCGGCGATCGTGGCGCCGGGAATCAGGTGGACGTCGTCCTCGGCCGAGTCCATGGGTTCGCGCGGCGGGGCGAAGGAGATCGGCTCGCGGGACGGGTCGCCGGCGTAGTCGGTGGCGGCTCGTGCCGTGCCGTTGGACCGGCCGGGGGGCAGGTCGGTCACCTCGGTGGGGGAGTCGGACTCCGGGGTGTCGCCTGCCGCCGCGGCGGGGGAATCGGCCGGCGAATCGGCCGGGGCCGCATCCGGCTGGAACTCGTCGGCAGCCGGACGGGGCAACTTCGTCGTCTCGGTTGTCATCCCGGATGTCGAAGTTGCGTTCGGTGCCGGGCCGTCCGCAGATTCGTCGGTCACCGGTGGTCCTTTCCACATCCCCGCCCCGGCAACAGCTGCCGGGGTCCCGCCTCCGGCGGCTGCCGGGCTTGACGGCCACCGGTTGGGAGAAGAATTCCTCTGATCAGGGTACGTGACGGGCATCGCAGGAGGCGGCCCGACGGGCGGCGCAATTGGCGGCGCGGCTACCGTTCCGCCGGGCGGCACCGGTGCGCGGCGGCCGCGGTCGAGCCGCCGCCGGATCATCGCCAGCGCCGAGTGGGCCTCGGGCACCCCGGCGGCCAGCATCACTGCCGCGATGATCGGGACCATGATCACGCCCAGCACCAGCAGGCGCAGCAGCGAACCCGCCGGGCCGGCGTTCGTGGTCAATGACTCCAGCCCCAGCAGCTGGTCCACGGTGTGCGCCACCAGGCTCGCGACCAGGGAGGCGGCCAGGGTGACCAGGATGGTGCGGATCACCGCGTCGCGCAGCATCCGGCCACCGCGCGGGCGCAGGTGTGACTTCAGCAGGAAATGCCCGACGGCGGCGCCGGCCGCGTAGCCGAGGCCGTTGGCCAGGCCGAGGTAGCCGGCCACCATGTTGGGATCGTCGGTGACGTGCGGGGCGGCGATCGAGCCGGCGATCTTGACGACGGCGATCACCACCACGATCACGATCGGGGTCCACGGTTTCTCCCGGGCGTAGAACACCCGCAGCTGCAGCAGCACCAGTGCGTAGGGGATGAGCGTGAACGAGGACAGCGTGATCGCCATGCCCAGGTAGCCGGCGTCGCTGGCGTCGAAGTTGCCGTAGTCGAACAGGGCGCTGCCGATCGCCGGCCCGCCGACGGTCATCATCGCCACGATCGGGATGAGCGTGACCATGGTCAGCCGGGTGGCCAGCGAGAAATCGTCGAGGACCGCGGGGATGTCGTCGGCGGCCGCGTTGCGGCTCAGCCGCGGCATCACCACCGTGAGCACCGTGACGCCGATCATGCCGAACGGCAGCATCAGCAGAAGCCACGTGTAGTTGTAGATGGCCGGGCCGGAGGCGGCGGCGGCGCTCGCGATCCGGTTGCCCACGATGAAGCCGATCTGGTTGATCAGCACGTAGAGCACCATCGCGGCGGCCATCCCGCCGAAGGCCTTGAGCCGCTTGTCGATGCCCCACAGCGGCCGCAGGCTGACCCGTTCGGCGCGGATCGCCACGAACAACACCACGGCCTGGGCCACCACGCCCAGCGTGGTGCCGATCCCGAGCACCAGCAGTTTGGCCGTCCCCATGCGAACCGGGTCCGCGGACAGTTCGCCGGGCACCAGGACGAAGACGCCCATCGTCGCGATGGCGATGACGTTGTTGAGCACCGGCGCCCAGGCCGGCGGGCCGAAGATGTTGCGGGTGTTCAAGATTGCGCCGTACACCGAGGTCAGCCCGTAGAACAGCACCTGCGGCAAGAGCAGGTAGGCGAACGCCGTGGTCAGTGGTGTGTTGACCTGGGGGTGACTGCCCAGCATCAGCTTCACCAGCAGCGGCGCGCACAGCACCGAGAGCACCGTGGTGACCAGCAGCAGCGTGGTGGCCAAGGTGACCAGGCGCCGGACGAACGCGGCACCGCCGTCGGCGTCGTCGCGTTCGGCGCGGACGAGCACCGGCACGAAGATGGCGGTGAACGTGGCCTCCAGGACCAGCGCGGCCACCATGTTGGGCAGCTGGTTGGCCACTGAGAACGAACTGGTCAACGCTCCGCCGAGCATCGTCATCAACAGCACGAACCGGAAGAACCCGGTGATCCGGGAGATCAGGGTGGCGAAGGCCATGCCCCATGACCGCGACACCACGGCGGAATCGGACAGCTCGGGACGCCCGGCCGGGCGGGGCGCGGGTCGGTCGGTCATCTGGTGCGCTCCGGGTGCTCCGGCTGCTCCGGAGGCGGCGTCGGCTTGTCGTCACTGCTCGAGTCGGTGTTGAAGGCCAGGGCGACGTCGAGCGGGTCCGGGTGCTCGCCGGGCGGGATGAGGTCGGCCCGGTCGGGCTGGCCGCGGAAGCGGTGCCACAGCCGGCGGCCGGCCAGCGCCACGAGCACCGCCCCGGCCGACAGCGTGATGAAGAACAGCACCTTGCCGTAGGCGTTGGAGTGCACCGACAACCGCACCGGCTCACCCAGGGTCAGCCCGCCCGCGGTCTGCAGGCTGACGTCGACGGCGACCCGCTGGGTGAAGTGCACCTCGATCGGCACCCGCAGCGGCAGGTAGCCGGGCGGCAGCACGATCTCGCCCATGTCGGTGACGGTCATCCCGGGTGGCGCGTCGACGTGCAACCGCACCCGCACCGGCACCGGCAGGTTGTTGCGCAGCGCCAGCGGCAGCGGGCTGCGTTCGGTGGCCAGCGTGTAGGCCCCGCCCGGATTGACGATCGTCACGGCCCGGAACATGTCGTCCACGCTGCGGCTGACGGTCTGCACCCGTTGCTCGGCCAGGCCTTCGCGGGCGTCCGGCGGCACGGACTGGCTCAGCGCCCGCAACATGTCCTCGCGCAGCGGAGCGGTGTACTGCATGCCGGTCAGCCCGGTGCGTTCGTCGGTGGTCAGTGCGGCGGTCAGGCCCCACAGCCGGGTGACCACGGCGTGGATGCCGCGGTTGATGTTGTCGTCGACGACGCTGCGCGGATTGCCGAGGGAATCCGGCGGTGCCGGCTGCTGCGGTTCGGGTGGCACCGCGTTGCCCTCGGCGATCAGGTTGGGCAGCGGGCGCGGCACGGCCAGGCCGGCGTGGATCGTGGTGGCGACGGTGGTGAGGATGGCCTGCGCGTCGTCGGCGTCCAGGGTCCACATCAGCGGGGGCATCAGGATCTGGGTTCGGGGTTGTTCGTCCGGGGTCAGGCCGCGCCACAGCAGTGCGCCCAGCGCGTCCTGACGGCGGGCGGTCTGGGAGTCGTGCCGCAGCGGGATGTCCAGCGACCGGTCCAGGTAGGACGGCGCCACCGGATCGGTGCCGGCACCGGCCAGGGCCGCCCCCACGGCCGGGTCGAAGCCGGCGGCCACCACCTCGGGCCGGTAGCGCAGCGGCGCCACCTCGGCGGTCACCGGGGCGCCGGTCTCGGAGTCCTGGGCGGTGATGTGGGCGGCCGAGATGGCCACCGTCTGGCCTTGGGCGGCCAACAGATCCAGGGCCGGACGGGTCAGCGGCCCGTCGCCCAGGAGGCTGGCGCCGCGCACGGAGGTGATGCCGAGAATCTGGTCGACGATGTCGCCGGCGCCGTTGGTGGCGATCACGTTCAGGCCCGGATCGCCGACCTGTTGCAGCGCGGACAGATCGGCCTGCGCGTAGCTGGTGGGTGCCACGCACAGCCGGTCGGCCAGGGCGCGCAGCCGGTTCAGCCAGTCCAGGGCGGCCTCTTGGCCGGCGCCGGGGCGGGTCGGGGTGCCGGGGCCGATGTCGGGTCCGTCGTTGACGACGTAGCCGCCGGTCATCGCATTGACGGTGACCAGCAGATCCGGGTCGACGGCCAGGCACAGGGTGGCGCGCATCTGGCCGCCGGAGTCGACGGTGGGCCCGGTGGCGAAGTCGGCCGCCGAAAGCAGGGTGTCGAGCCGCCCGCCGGGGGCCAGCGAGGTGGCCAGGGTGTCGTCGACCAGCCGCACCGGGGTGGTGCCACCCGGGGCGCCCGGGGCCAGGCGCGGCCGGTCGGCCAGCGGCCACAGCATCGTCATCCGCACCGGGTGTGAGGTGTCGGGCGGCACGACCGAACTGAGGGTGTCGGCGGCCGACATCGTGTCGGGCTCGGAGTCGGTGGATCCGTCGGCAGGGACGCCGAGCACGGGCAGCAGGAAGCGAGCGTCGTCGAGGCGGGCGGGCTCGCCGTAGTCCGGGGTGCCGTTGACGTTGATCAGTACCGGGTAGACCCCGGGTTCGGCGATGTGCAGGGAGCTGGCGCCGTCGGAACGCAGCGGGTAGGACAGCGTGAAGGCCACCGATTCGCCGCGTTGCATCTCCGGGGCCACCGTGACGAAGTCGGCCACCGGCTCGAACTGGTCCAGGTCGCCGGTGAGGTCGGTGCGCAGCTGACTAGAGGAGGTGACGGCGCGCGCGTGCTCCATCCGGATCACCACGTCGCGCACCGGCCGGTCGCCCACGTTGAGGACGGCGCCGCTGACGGTGACCACCGATGCGCTCGTGGTGGTGACGACGTCGGGGGTGACCTTGTCGATTCGGATCTGCAGGAACGGCAGGGCGCCCGGTTCGCTCGCGGCGGCCCGGGGCAGCAGCGCCGGCAGGGCGGCGGTGGACCACACCGAGAGCAGCATCAGCACCACCGCGAGCAGCACTGTGTGCGCCAGGAGGGAAAGCCCTCGGCGCACCGCGGGAGCGGCGGTCACGGTCCCTGTCCGCATCCGTTCGTGCGCCGTCGTGGCTGGGGTTGTGCAGATTCGTCGCGGCGGTGGTTGCGGGCGTGCGAGTGGGTCTGGGGGCGTCGCCGCGGCGCACTGCGCGGCAGTGGCGGCAGCGCGGCGGGACCGTCGGTGTGCAGTTTGTCGATCAGCTCCCCGGCCACCTCGGCCAGCTTGCGTTCGTCGGCGTAGGCCAACCGTGACGGCAGTTCCCGCAGGGGCACCCAGGCGACCTCGGTCACCTCGACGTCATCGTCGGACAGTTCGCCGCCGAGGAAACGCATCAGGTAGTGGTGCACGGTCTTGTGCACCCGGCGGCCCTCGGTGACGAACCAGTAGTCGATGCTGCCGAGGGCGGCCAGCACGTCACCGCGGATGCCGGTTTCCTCGGCGACCTCGCGGATCGCGGTCTGTTCGGCGGTCTCGCCGAGTTCGATGTGCCCCTTCGGCAAGGACCACAGCATCCGTCCGCGCCGGTCGACCCGGCCGATCAGGGCTGCCACCTGGGTGTCCTTCGGGCCGTCGATGCCGTCGATGACGAGGCCACCGGCGGAGGTCTCGTGGACGGTGCGCAGCCGCTCCGGCGGTCGGCGCGGCCGGGACTTGCGTTGCTTGGACTGGTCACGGGGGGTCGGGTGGGGTGGATCCGCGGCGGGGGGCGTCTGGTCGGCGGGTTCGGTGTGACGTGCGGCGTCGGTGCCCTGATCGTCGGCCGGGGGCCCGGCCGCCCGCTGTGCACGACGACGGCCGCGACGCCGACTGCGGCGCCGTCGTGGTTTGGCCTGTTCGCCGTCCGACACCCAAGCGATAGTAGCTGCCACGGGGTTGGCCACCTGCCGCACTCGCCGGTTGTGACCAGACCGCGAGCATTAGGCTCATCGAACGTGTCCGACCCTGTTGTTTCTGATGCCGAATTGCTGGCCGGCGCCCTGGTGGCACTGAACCAGCGCGCCGAGGTGCTGCGCGGGCTCGGTGCGCTCTTCGCTGCCGCGGGCCACGAGTTGTATCTGGTGGGTGGCAGTGTGCGGGACGCGCTGCTGGGCCGGTTGACCGAGCACAGTGATCTGGACTTCACCACCGATGCCCGCCCGGAGCAGATGCTGACGTTCCTGCGGCCGTGGGCCGATGCGCTGTGGGACACCGGGATCGAGTTCGGCACGCTGGGTGTGGGCAAGGGTGCCGACCGCCTCGAGATCACCACGTTCCGGGCCGACAGCTATGACCAGGTGTCGCGGAATCCGACGGTGGAGTTCGGTGACAACCTCCATGACGATCTGGTGCGCCGCGACTTCACCGCGAACGCCATGGCGGTCCGCATCAGCGCCGACGGTCCTGCCGAATTCCACGATCCCCTAGGCGGTTTGGCAGCCATTCAGGCCAAGGTGCTCGACACCCCGTCGGCACCGGAGGTGTCGTTCGGCGACGATCCGCTGCGGATGCTGCGGGCGGCCCGATTCGTTTCGCAGCTGGGTTTCGGGGTGGCGCCGCGGGTGCTCGAGGCGCTGTTGGAGATGGCGCCGCAGCTGTCCCGGATCACGGTCGAGCGGGTCGCCGCCGAGCTGGACAAGCTGCTGCTGGGCGCCGATCCGGTGGCCGGTATCGACCTCATGGTGCAGACCGGGCTGGGCGAGGTGGTGCTGCCCGAGGTCGGCGAGATGCGGATGGCCATCGACGAACACCACCAGCACAAGGACGTGTACTGGCATTCGCTGACGGTGCTGCGGCAGGCCATAGAGCTGGAAGGCTCTGGAAGTCCTCCTGATTTGGTGTTGCGCTGGGCGGCGCTGCTGCACGACATCGGCAAGCCGGCGACCCGCAAGCACGAATCCGACGGCGGCGTGAGCTTCCACCATCACGAGGTGGTCGGCGCCAAGATGACCCGTAAGCGGATGCGGGCGCTCAAGTACTCCAAGCAGATGGTCGATGACGTGTCGCAGCTGGTCTATCTGCACCTGCGGTTCCACGGTTATGCCGACGACAAGGGCACCGGCAAGTGGACGGATTCGGCGGTGCGGCGTTATGTCACCGATGCCGGGCCGCTGCTGGGCCGGCTGCACAAGCTGGTGCGGGCGGACTGCACCACCCGCAACAAGCGCCGGGCGGCGCGGCTGCAGGCCAACTATGACGACCTGGAGAACCGGATCGCCGAGTTGGCGGCCAAGGAGGATCTGCAGCGGGTGCGGCCGGACCTCGACGGCAACGAGATCATGGAGATCCTCGGTATTCCGGCGGGCCCTCAGGTCGGCGAGGCGTGGAAGTACCTCAAGGAACTCCGGCTGGAGCACGGCCCGCTGTCCCGGGAGCAGGCCGTCGACGAATTGCTGAAATGGTGGAACGCCAGGGGCTGATCGTGCGTCTGATCAGTCATGGACTATTGCCTGGGTGATTCCGACGGGGCTGTGACGATCCACACCGGCGTGCCCGATGTGGATGTGGACGGCGACGGCAGCCCCGACGGTGTCGGGCTGGACTTCGACGGCGACGGCCGGATCGACGACGTGCTGGCCGATTTCGACGGGGATGGTCTCGCCGAGCGGATGGTGCTCGATGTCGACGACGACGGCCGGGCCGAAAGCTATTACTCCGACGATGGTTCGGGCACTTGGGCGGTGCGGGTGGACCGGTCTGGGCAGGTGCGCTGGTTCGGGTTGGACGGGATGGAACAGACCGGTGGCCCACTGGTCGATTTCGACGCCGACGGTGCGGCCGACGACCGGCTGGTCGATGTCGACGGGGACGGTCTGGCCGATCGGGTGCTGGCGGGGGAGTTGGCCTACGTCGACACCGACGGCGACGGGCAGTGGGACATGAAGCTGGCCGACACTGACGGCGACGGCCGCGCCGACTCGGTGTCCTGATCCCCCTCAGCGCGAGCGTGCGTGTCTGCCACCGGCCACGCCGCCAATCCCCAGCAGGATCCGCACCCTCACGCCGTCACGAGCGTGCGCTCAGCCCCGTCCGGCCCCCGGCGGCCCGGCGAACGCCTGCGCGATCCCCAGCCACCGGGTGGCGTCGTCACCCACCGCCGTCACGTCCAGGTCCGCGGGCGCCCGGCGCTGGGTGACCAGCATGCAGAAGTCCTCGGCCGAACCCGTCACGCGCTGGGCCGCATCCGTCGGCCCCCACTCCCACAGCGAACCGTCCGGGGCACGCAACTCGACCCGGAACTCCTCGGCCGGTGGCGTCAACCCGTGCACGGTGAACGCGAAATCCCTTGTGCGCACCCCGATGTGGGCGATCGAGCGCAGCCGTGCGGTGCCCGGCCGGTGTACCCCGAGCGCGTCGGCCACGTCCAGGCCGTGTGCCCAGGTCTCCATCATGCGGGCGGTGGCCATCGAGCTCGCGCTCATCGGCGGACCGAACCAGGGCAGCTTGCGGCCCTCGGCCACGTTCACCAACTCCGTGTGCAGTCGGGCGCGGGTCGCGCGCCAGTCGGCCAGCAGCTGATCGGGCGGGGTCAGCGCGGTCTGTTCGGCGGCCGCGTCGACGAAGCCGGTGGGATCCTGCATCGCCTCGGCGAGCACCGCGTCGAAGCCGTCCTTGTCGGTGATCGCGATCACCGACACTCGGTCGGTCCACAGCAGGTGGGCGATCTGGTGGGCGATGGTCCAGCCTTCGGCCGGCGTCGGGGTGGCCCAGCCCGTGGCGGGCAGGTCGGCCACGAGGGCGTCGAGTTCGTCGCTCTCGGCGGACAGGTCGGCCACGATCGCTTCGGCGCTCACCATGGCGGACAGCCTAGACCGGCGCTTCACCCCCGCTTCGGAGATGCCACCGCGGCGTGCAGCCCGAGCCCGATCAGGTAGGCCGCCGCCCCGGCCGCCACCAACCCGGGCGAACGGCCGTCGGCGGGGATCACGGCGGCCGTGGCGGCGATCGCCAGCACGAACGCGATCCAGAACAGTGCGTCCTGCACGGTGAACACGTGGCCGCGCAGCGCGTCGTCGACGTCGATCTGCATCGCCGAATCCGCGCACAGCTTCACCAGCTGCCCCGCCGCCCCGAGCAGAAATCCACACCCCAGCAGCACCGGCATCTGCAGGCTGATCGCCACCAACTGGACGGCGACGGCGAAGCCGAGGGCGCCGTTGGCCGTCGCGTAGCGACCGAACCGGGCGATCACCGCCGGGGCGGCCACGGTGGCCAGGAACTGGCCGGTGCCCCCGGCCGCGACGAACACCACCGCGGTGCCCAGTCCCAGACCGGTCAGGTCGGGATTGTCGGTGTGCCGCACCATCACCAGCACCAGCAGCGTGTTGATCCCGAACGCCATCCGGTGCGCGGCCAGCCCGGCCAGGGTTCCGGCGACCGGGCGCACGGCCAGCACGGTGCGGGCACCGTGCACCCAACCGGTGGACACCGCGTAGAACACCGACCCGTGGATGGCGCGCTTGCTCTCGTGCGGGCCCAGCACGTGCGGCCCGAACCGCACCGACAGCCACAGCGCGAACGCGACCGGCAGGCTCACGATGAACATCACCACCGCCGCACCGGTGTCGTCGGCACCGACCACCAGCCGCGGCAGCAGCATGAAGTCCGCACCGAGGAAGGCGGCCAGCGCACCGACCGCGGTGGCCACCGAGTTCATCGTCACCACCTGGTCGCGCGGCACCACATCGGGCAGGGACGCCGACAGGCCCGACGAGACGAAGCGGGTCAGACCGTTGACGATCAGGGCGCAGCACAGGATCGGCACGTCGCCGATGCCGAAGGCCAGCAGCACACCGACCAGCAGCACCACCACCAGCCGGCCCAGGTTGGCCCCGATGAGTACCAGGCGTCGGTCCCAGCGGTCCAGCAGCGCCCCGGCGAACGGGCCCAGCACCGAATACGGCAGGAACATCACCGCGAACGCCGCCGCGATCTGCCACGGTTCGGCTTGCCGTTCCGGGTTGAACAGGATCGCCCCGGCCAGACCGGCCTGGAAGAGCCCGTCGCCGAACTGGCTGACCGCGCGTAGCTCCAGCAGCCGGCGGAACTCGGTCAGTCCGCGCAGCGAGTGCCACAGGGCACGGGGCGCGCGCGGAGGAGCCACCCGATCAACAGTACAAAGCTCGCGCGAAATCTGACCGGGCCCGGGCTTGTTCGCCACCTGGAGGCAATCGCGGTGCCATGATGTAGACGTGGCGCAGTCAGAAGACCCGGAGGATTTCATCGCGCCTGCGGCGCACCGGGTGCGGCCTGGCACGCTGTTGCTGGCCAATACCGATCTGCTGGAGCCGACGTTCCGGCGCAGTGTCATCTACATCGTCGAGCACAACGCCGGCGGGACGCTCGGTGTGGTGTTGAACCGGCCCAGCGAGACGGCCGTCTACAACGTGTTGCCGCAGTGGGCCAAGCTCACCACCAAACCCAAGACCATGTACATCGGCGGCCCGGTCAAACGGGACTCGGCGCTGTGCCTGGCGACCCTGCGGGTCGGCATGCAGGCCGACGGCGTCCCTGGGTTGCGGCACGTGCAGGGCCGGGTGGTGATGGTCGATCTCGACGCGGATCCGGACACGCTGGCGCCGGTGATCGAAGGCGTACGGATTTTCGCCGGGTATTCGGGGTGGACGATCGGTCAGTTGGACGGCGAGATCGAGCGCGACGATTGGATCGTGCTCTCGGCGCTGCCCTCGGATGTGCTGAGCGGTTCCCGCGTGGACCTGTGGGGCCGGGTGTTGCGCCGTCAGCCGCTACCGATGTCGTTGTTGGCCACCCACCCGATCGACGTCAGCCGCAACTAGAACTTGCCGGCGGGCGGGTGGCACCTGCGCGGTCACTTACAAGACAGCGTGCAGCCGGCGCACGAGCCGGCACAGCCGGCTCCCGAGCTCGCGGCCTCCGCGGCGGCGACCGCCTTGGCGCTCTGCCAGCAGCCGGCGGCCACTGTGGCCACCGCGCCGATGATGCACACCAGCACGACCATCAGGCCGGTGTGGGGTGCGACGGCCAACGCCGCGGCTCCGCCGGCGGCCAGCATCACCGCGGCGGCGAGTTGGGTGGGGGCCACCGCTCTCAACACCGAGCGCACGGGGTCACCGGTGCGCTCTCGGGTCAACAACCACAGCCCGAACACGCCGACGATGACGGCGGCGCTCAAACACAGCAGCGCGGCGATCAGCATGCGCCACACAATACGAGGTGCCGCTCGGTGTGGCGAGGTCGGGCCGGGTCTGGCCGGCTCAGCCCTGCAGGCCCAGGAGCTGCGGCAAACCCGCCGCGGGGGCCGGGGCGACCGGTGCCGGGGCGGCCGGCGGGGTCGCCGGTGCGGGTGCCGCCGCGGGGGTGGGCGCGCTCACCCGGAACCCGGAGACGATGGCATCGGCGGCATCGGCCGCGGCGGAAACGCCCTGGTTGGCGACGGCGGAGTTGACCGACAGCGACACCAGGTAGCGGTCGGATCCAGCGGTGGCCAGGATGTGCCGGCGTGAGGTGTTGAGCATCTGGCTGCCGGATTGATAGCTACCTTCGATGAACGCCGAGGGGAAACCGTGGAAATCTCCCATGCCCATGTCGGTGGGGCGCCAGTTCTGCAACTGCTGACTGTCGACGTAACCGTGGCTGATGGCCTCGACCGGATCGAAATCACCGACGAGCTTGTAGACCACCACTTGGGCGTTGGGCGTGTACAGGTCGGGGCTGGACCGGTCGGCGATCACCGCGAAGGCGTCGGGCACGTTGGGATCGGGCACCTTGGTCCAGCCTGCCGGTAGCGGCAGGACGATGCTCAGCGCCTTGAAATCCTGGCTGACCTGCGGCTCCATCTTGACGCCCTTGCTCTTGAAGTAGTCGGCAAGGGTGCCGGAGGTGGCCGGGGTGATGGTCTGGGCGGCCGGGACCGGCGCGGCGACTGCCGGTGCCGGTGCGACGGCTGCTGGGGCTGGCGCTGGGGCTGCGGCTGGGGCGCCGACTGCGGGTGCGGTGGCCACCGCGGCCCCCGGGGTGGCCGCGGTTGCGGGTGCGGCGGCGGGCGCCACGGTGACCGTCTGGGTCACGGTCACCGGCCCCGGACTGGGGGCCGGGAGCAGGGGTTCGGCTGAGGCGGTCTGACCGGCGAAACCGACGACCCCGGCCACGCCGACGGCCACGCCCGCTGTCAGCACCCGCCATCGGCGGGCCAACTCGATCATCACTCGTTCCTTCCGCGCTTGGTGCCTTGACCAGGCGACTTTCACTTGGCGCCGAGACTATCCGCGGGTACTGCGACCCACCAGGGACTAGATCGAGCTGGAACCAACCTCTGACTGGGCCGCGACGCAACCGATACCAAGCCGTGGCTTTCAGTGTCCGGTGGCGACGGCGAGGCGGGTGGTGAGCTGGCCAAACCGTGGCCTTATACCCTGAACGACGTGATCGAACCCGCCGCCACCACCTCAGAAGACACCCCGCAGCACCGTTACACGGCGGAGTTGGCGGGCCAGATCGAGCAGAGCTGGCAGCAGACCTGGGCGCGGCTGGGGACCTTCAACGTGGCCAACCCGGTGGGTTCGCTGGCGGCGCCGGACGGCACGCCGGTGCCGGCGGACAAGATGTTCGTGCAGGACATGTTCCCGTACCCGTCGGGTGACGGTCTGCACGTCGGACACCCGTTGGGCTACATCGCCACCGACGTCTACGCCCGCTACTACCGGATGACCGGGCGCAATGTGCTGCATGCGCTGGGCTTCGACGCGTTCGGCCTGCCCGCCGAGCAGTACGCGGTGCAGACCGGGACGCATCCGCGCACCCGGACGGAGGCCAATATCGTCAACTTCCGCCGGCAGTTGGGCCGGCTGGGGTTGGGGCATGACACCCGGCGCAGCTTCGCCACCACCGATGTCGACTTCTACCGGTGGACGCAGTGGATCTTCCTGCAGATCTACAACGCCTGGTTCGACGCGGCAGCCCGGAAGGCCCGCCCAATCAGTGAGTTGGTGGCTGAATTCGACTCCGGGGCAAGGACTCTCGATGACGGTAGGGCGTGGGCCGAGCTGTCGGCGGCCGAGCGCGCCGACGTGGTGGACGGCTACCGCCTGGTGTACCGCGCCGACTCGATGGTGAACTGGTGCCCGGGCCTGGGCACCGTGCTGGCCAACGAAGAGGTCACCGCCGACGGGCGCAGTGACCGCGGCAACTTCCCGGTGTTCCGGAAGCGCCTGCGGCAGTGGATGATGCGCATCACCGCCTACTCGGACCGGCTGCTCGACGACCTGGAGCTGCTGGACTGGCCGGACAAGGTCAAGGCCATGCAGCGCAACTGGATCGGCCGCTCCACGGGAGCATCGGTGGAGTTCGGCACCGCGGCCGGCGATGTCGAGGTGTTCACCACCCGCCCGGACACCCTGTTCGGCGCCACCTACCTGGTGCTGGCGCCTGAGCACGATCTGGTGGATGCGCTGGTGGCCGATTCCTGGCCCGAGGGCACCGATTCGCGGTGGACCTTCGGGGCGAAAACCCCGGCTGAGGCCGTCGCCGCCTATCGGGCCGGGATCGCGGCCAAGTCGGATCTGGAGCGCCAGGAGAACAAGACCAAGACCGGCGTGTTCCTCGGTGCCTATGCCACCAATCCGGTCAACGGGACCGGTGTGCCCATCTTTATTGCCGACTACGTGCTCGCCGGGTACGGGACCGGGGCCATCATGGCGGTGCCCGGTGGCGACCAGCGCGACTGGGACTTCGCGACCGAGTTCGGTCTGCCGATCATCGAGGTGGTCTCCGGTGGCGACGTCACGCAGGCGGCCTACAACGGCGATGGCACCATGGTGAACTCCGACTACCTCAACGGGCTGTCGGTGGCCGAGGCCAAGGCGAAGGTCATCGAACACCTGGAAGCGGACGGTCGCGGCCGGGCCCGGATCGAGTACAAGCTGCGGGACTGGCTGTTCGCCCGGCAGCGGTACTGGGGTGAGCCGTTCCCGATCGTGTACGACGCCGACGGCCGGGCCCACGCACTGCCGGAATCCGCTCTGCCGGTGGAACTTCCGGACATTCCGGACTATGCACCGGTGTCGTTCGACCCGGACGACGCGGACAGTGAGCCGTCGCCGCCGCTGGGCAAGGCGACCGAATGGGTGCATGTCGAGCTGGATCTCGGCGACGGGCTGCAGACCTACACCCGCGATACCAACGTGATGCCGCAGTGGGCCGGCAGCTCCTGGTACGAGCTGCGCTACACGGACCCGCAGAACTCAGAAGAGTTGTGCGCCAAGGAGAACGAGGCCTACTGGATGGGCCCGCGGCCGGCCGAGCACGGGCCGGACGATCCGGGCGGCGTCGACCTGTACGTCGGTGGCGTCGAACATGCGGTGCTACACCTGCTGTACTCGCGGTTCTGGCACAAAGTGCTGTTCGATCTGGGCTTCGTGAGCTCGAGCGAGCCGTACCGCCGGCTGGTCAACCAGGGCTACATCCAGGCCTTCGCATACACCGATTCCCGCGGCAGCTATGTGCCGGCCGCCGAGGTGGTCGAGCGGGACGGCAAGTTCTTCTGGACCGGTCCCGATGGGGAAATCGAGGTCAACCAGGAGTTCGGCAAGATCGGCAAGAGCCTGAAGAACTCCGTCTCGCCCGACGAGATCTGCGACGAATACGGCGCGGACACCCTGCGGGTGTACGAGATGTCGATGGGTCCGCTGGAGGCGTCACGGCCGTGGGCCACCAAGGATGTCGTGGGTGCACACCGGTTCCTGCAGCGGGTGTGGCGCGTGGTGGTCGATGAGGAGACCGGGGCGACCAGCGTCAACGAGCACGAGGCGCTCGACACCGACACGTTGAAGATCCTGCATCGCACGATCGCCGGGGTGACCGAAGACTATGCGGCCCTTCGTAACAACACCGCGGCGGCCAAGCTGATCGAGTACACCAACCACCTGACCAAGGAGGGGGTGTCGGCCCGCGCCGCGATCGAACCGCTGGTGCTGATGGTCGCCCCGCTGGCGCCGCACCTGGCCGAGGAGTTGTGGAAGCGGTTGGGTCACGACACCCCGCTGGCGCACGGCCCGTTCCCGGGGGCCGACCCGCAGTACCTGGTGGACGACACCATCGAGTTCCCGGTCCAGGTGAACGGCAAGGTGCGCGGCAAGATCACGGTGGCCGCCGATCTGGACAAGGCCGGGCTGGAGGCCGCGGCGCTGGCCGACGAGAAGGTGCAGGCCTTCCTGGACGGGGCCACCCCGAAGAAGGTGATCGTGGTGCCGGGCCGGCTGGTCAACCTCGTCGTCTGAGTGATTTGTGCACAGGCGCCGGCGGTCAGCGCCGCTCCGGGTGCACAAATCACCCGGGACGGACCACGATTTCGTGCACCTGCCCGTCCGGCGGGGTGCTGATGGCCGTGGCCACCAGCCCGGCGACGGTCTCGGGTTTGAGGAACTTGGCCGGGTCGTACTCGCCGGCCGTGTCGTTCACCGCGCTTTCGTAGGCGACGAGGTCGCGTTGCATCTCGGTGTCGACCCGGCCGGGGAAGATCGAGGTGACCCGCAGTGACGGCTCGTCGGTGCGCAGCGAGTCGGCGAAGGCGCGCAGCGCGAACTTGCTCGCCGAGTAGGACGCCATTCCGGCTGAAACTTTCTGTCCGGCACCGGAATTGATGAACACCACATGCCCGCGGGCGGCGCGCAGGGCTGGCAGCAGGGCAAGCGTCAGCGCCACCGCGCCGGTGACGTTCACCTCGAAGGAGGCCCGCCACTGCTCGGCGATGGACTCGGAGACCCGGCCCGGGTAGAGCACGCCCGCGTTGTGCACCAGCACATCGAGTTCGGCGAGCACCTCGGTGGCGGATTCGATGGAGTCGGCGTCGGTGAGGTCCAGCGGCCAGGTCGGGGCTCCGAGCCGGTCGGCCAGCGCGTCCAGGCGAGCCGACGGGCGTCCGGCCAGCAGCAGGGTGTGGGTGGGAGCAAGCGCGGCGGCGATGGCTGAACCGATGCCGCCGGCGGCTCCGGTGATCAATGCAGTCGGCACGACTGCAACGGTACTGTGACGGGCGTCGGCGCGGGGTCGACCTGCGGAGCGGGCTCGGGCACCGCATGATGGTAGGGATGCCACCGGATCCCAGTTTCGCTCCCACCCAGCTCGCGGCGCGCGCGGCCTACCTGCTGCGCGGCAACGACCTGGGGGTGATGACCACGGCCGCACCGCTGCTGTATCCGCACATGTGGAGCTGGGATGCGGCGTTCGTGGCGATCGGGCTGGCCCCGCTGAGCGTGGAGCGGGCCGTGGTAGAGCTCGACACCCTGCTCTCGGCGCAGTGGCGTAACGGGATGATCCCGCACATCGTGTTCGCCAACGGGGTCGACGGCTACTTTCCCGGCCCGGCCCGGTGGGCCACCTCGGCGCTGTCGGCCAACGCCCCGCGCGGACGGCACACCTCGGGCATCACCCAGCCGCCGGTGCATGCGATCGCGGTGCAGCGCATCCTCGACCATGCCCGCAGCCGTGGCCGGTCCACCCGTGCGGTGGCGGCCGCGTTCCTCGATCGCCGGTGGGCGGATCTGGTGCGCTGGCACCGCTGGCTCGCCGAATCGCGGGATCAGGACAGCCGTGGCCGCATCACGCTCTATCACGGATGGGAATCCGGGATGGACAACTCGCCACGCTGGGACAGCGCCTATGCCAACGTGATTCCGGGAAAGGTGCCCGAGTACCAGCGCGAGGACAACGCGATCATCACCGACGCCACCCAGCGTCCCAGCGATCTCGAGTACGACCGGTACCTGTGGTTGCTCGAGGAGATGAAATCCGTTCGCTACGAAGATGATCTGCTACCGAAGGTGATGAGCTTCGCGGTCGAGGACGTCTTCGTCTCGGCGATCTTCTCGGTGGCCTGCCAGGTGCTCGCCGAGATCGGTGAGGACCACAAGCGGCCGCATGCCGATGTGCGCGACCTGTATGCCTGGGCCGAGCGTTTCCGTGCCGGGGTGGTCGAGACGGCCGATGAACGCAGCGGCGCGGCAAGGGATTACGACGTCCGCGCCAAGAAGTGGGTGGCCACCGAGACGGTGGCACAGTTCGCGCCGCTGCTTTGTGGCGGGTTGCCGCACGACCGTGAGCGGGCCCTGCTGCGGCTGTTGGAGGGCCCGCGGTTCTGCGGGCATCCGGATCTGCGGTACGCCCTGATCCCGTCCACCTCGCCGGTCTCGCGGGACTTTCGGTCCCGCGAGTACTGGCGGGGCCCGGTGTGGCCGGTGATGACCTGGCTGTTCTCCTGGTGCTTCGGACGACGCGGGTGGGCCGAGCGGGCCCTGGCGTTGCGTCGGGAGGGGCTGCGACAGGCCAGCGACGGCACGTTCGCGGAGTACTACGAGCCGTTCACCGGCGAACCACTGGGCAGCATGCAGCAGTCCTGGACCGCGGCCGCAGTGCTGGACTGGTTGGGATAGCCGGGCTACTCCGACTTGGCGTGGGCGGGTTGTGCCTGCTCGTTCTGGCCGGCCAGCCGCTCCAGCGGGGCCAGCGCGGCAGCCAGGGTGGACAGATCGTCGGCGCTCAGGTTGGCCAGCCGGGCCGCGAGGTCGGCGCGGCGGGCGGCCAGAGATTCGCGGTGCTGGACCAACCCGCGCGGGGTCACCTCGACGAGGACGGCGCGCAGGTCAGAGGGGTCGCGCGAGCGCTTTACCAGCCCCAGCTTCTCGAGGCGGCGGATCGCGACGGTGGTGGTGGGGGTGCGCACGCGTTCGCGGGCGGCCAGCTCGGTCATCCGGATCGGCCCCTGGTCGAGCAGGGTGAGCAGGATCGAGAGCTGGGCCAGTGTGAGTTCACCGGCCGTGCCCTTGTTGGTGTCGCCCCGACGCAGCACGGAGAACACCTTGGAGAGAACGCGCTGCAACTCTCCGGCCAGCTCTGTGACCTGCGAATCGGCTTCCACCATAATTCGCTAGTCTAACCTGTCTGGGCCTGCCAGGTCGTCAGCTTCTCGGGTTTCCGGCCGGGGTTTCACAGCACCTGGGACAGGAAGCGGCGCAGCCGATCTGTCTCGGCGGCGTCGAAGATCTGGTCGGGGCTGCCCGATTCGATGACCGCGCCGTGGTCCATGAACACCACCGAGTCAGCGGTGGAGCGGGCGAAGCCCATCTCGTGGGTGACCGCCAGAATCGTCATCCCGTCGGCGGCCAGGTCGGCGATCAGCTCCAAGATCCCTTTCACCAGTTCGGGGTCCAGGGCCGAGGTGGCTTCGTCGAAGAACATCACCTGTGGGGCCATCGCCAATGCCCGGGCGATCGCGACCCGCTGCTGTTGGCCGCCCGACAGCGTCGCTGGTCGCACATCGGCCTTGTGCCGCAATCCAACTCGGTCGAGCTGCTCGAGCCCCAAGGTGCGGGCGTGGTCGGCGCTCAGGCCTTTGAGCTTGCGCGGGCCCAGCGTGACGTTGTCGAGAACGGATTTGTGGCCGAACAGGTTGAACTGTTGGAACACCATGCCGATGCGCTGCCGCAGCTGGTCGGGGTTGTCGGTGAGCACTGAGCGTCCGTCGAGCAGGATGTCGCCGCGGTCTGGTTCGTACAGCCGGTTCAGGGTGCGCAGCAGGGTGGATTTCCCGGACCCGGAGGGTCCGATGATCGCCGTGGTGGTCCCGGCCGGAACGTCGAGGTCCACACCGCGCAGCACGGCATTCGGCCCGAACGACAGGTGGATGTCGGTGGCGGCCAAGGCCACCGGCCGGGCGGTGGTGGGTTGCGGTGCCGACATCAGATCATCTCCTGGGTGGTCGCCGCGGGCGGCAGGTCCTCCTCGACCGGCGGCCGGCCCCTGCGCAGGCGGTTGTCGACGTAGTTCACCAGATGGGTCAGCGGGATGGTCAGCAGCAGATAGAACAGGCCGGCCGCCACCAGCGGGGACAGATTCCCGGTCTGCGCGTTGAGGTCTCGGCCCACCTGGAACAGTTCGCGCTGGCTGGCGACCAGGCCCAGGAAATACACCAGGGACGAGGCCTTGAGCAGTGAGATGAACTGGTTCATCAGAGCGGGCAGGACGCGGCGGATGCCCTGTGGCACCACCACCAGGCGCATCGAGGCGGGGTAGCTGAAGCCCAGGGCGCGGGAAGCCTCGAGTTGGCCGGGCTCCACGCTCTGGATGCCGGACCGGAAGATCTCCCCGACGTAGGCCGCCGCCATCAGGCCGAGTGCCGCGATTCCCAACGGGTACGGGCTGTTTCCGGTGAGGTGTCCGACCACCGGGCCGATGCCCAGCCCGATCAGCAGGATGATCACCACCTCCGGCAGGCCGCGGAAGATGTCGGTGTAGATGCGGGCGGGCCAGCGCAGCCAGCGTGACCGGGAGATGCCGGCCACGGCCAGGCCCATCCCGAGCACAAGCCCGATGATGCTGGCGCACACGGTCAGGATCAGGGTGTTGGGCAGCCCGGTGCGGAGCAGGTCGGGGATGGCCTGGCGGTAGAGGTCCCAGTCCAAGAACGAGTCCGCCAGTTGTGCCAGTGTCGATTTCGGGGCGACGGGGGCGCCGTCGGCGGGTTTCTCCTGCGCCGCTGCGATGGCGGCGAAATCGGGTAGTTGGGGAGCGGGGGCGGCCTTGGAGCCGGGTTTCCAGCCGGGCGGCAGGGCCCGCGGCACCCAGTCGGAATACAGTGTGGCCCAGGTGCCGTCGGCGATGATCGCGTCCAGTCCGGAGTTCAGCGCGTCGATCAGCGGCCGATTCTCTTTGGCCACCCCCCAGGCCACGAAATTGTCCAGGCTGAAGGTGTTTTCGATGATCTGAGCGGGATCGCCGGGCTGCACGCTGCCCGAGGCCTGCTGTGACGGCGCCACCCAGGCGTCGATCTGGCGGGTCTTGAGGCTGGCATAGACGGTGTTGTAGTCGGGGAACTTGACCGGTTGCAGGTGCAGGGTGTCGATGACGTAGGACTCCTGCACGGTGCCCTGCACCACGCCGATCCGCTGTCCGGCGGCGAGCTGGCCGAATCCGGTGATCGGTGAGCCGGTCGGCACCACGAGCGAGAAGTAGCCGAAGTCGTAGCCGTTGGTGAATCCGACGGTGCGCCGGCGCGCATCGGTCGTGGTGATCGATGACGACGCCACATCGAAACGGCGGGACGCGGTCTGCGCCAACAACCCGGAGAAGTCCGTGCCGACGAAGTTGATCCGCAGCCCGAGTTTGTCGGCGACGGCACGCAGCAGCTCGTTGTCGAACCCGGTGAACTGTCCGGCCGAGTTGATGCAGATGCTCGGCGGCGCATCCGAGAGCGTGCCGACGGTGAGCACACCCGGGGTGCGCAGGCCCAGCCGGTCGGGCCGGATCGAGTCCAGGGGCACCACCGAGGCGGTCGTGTACTTGTCGGCACCGGGCCCGGTGGCCGCGGCGGCCAGGTTGGTGGGCAGCGCGCTGGCGCTGTCCACGCCGGGCGGTGCGCATTGGTCGACGTCGGCGCCGGCCGGCGCCGCCAGCATCAGGCCGACGAGCATCAGAACCGTGGTCAGCAGCGCGGCCGATCGTCTGACGTCCATTTGATGAAACCTAGTGGGCAGGCGTCCGGCGATGAGCGATTCCGCTCACGGGGACCGCAAGTCGCCGAACACCCCGCGCCGGGTGAGCTCACCGATCATGATCTGTGCCATCCGGTCGGCGCGCTCGGTGCAGGCTTTTCGGGCGCCGTCGGGATCGCGGGCGTGGATCGCGGTGAGTTCGTCCTCGTAGCCGTCCAGGAACTCGGCCTTGGCCTTGGGATAGCTCAGCCAGAACTCCGAGGGGGCAAAGCTCTTACCGGCCCGGATGGTGGCGTGCAGGCGCGGCCCGGCGTACTCGTCGTTGATGGCGTCGCGGAACACCCAGCAGGCTTCCTGAAAGGTCTTGGTGTCCTTTGCTGTCCGCATCACCCGCAACGTGTCATCCAGATGGGCCAAAATGCGCGGGGTCGGGTTGGTGGCGCAGCGCGCCGAGGCGATGCCGTTGAGGATGCCGTAGAGCTCGTGATGCTCGGCCACCGTCGCCTCGTCGAACCTGGCCACGAATGCGCCGCGGTGATATCGGGTCGACAGGATGCCGTCGTGCTCGAGTTGGACCACCGCTTCCTGGATCGGAACGCGGCTGAGGCCGAGGTCGCGAACGATCTCGTTGCGGTCGATGCGGTCACCGGTTCGCAGCTTGCCCGTCATCACCAGATTGATGATGTGCGTGACAACCTGATCCTTCTCCTTGACCCCGTAATTCTTGGGCACCCTGCCGTGTCTCCCCCTGTGCGTTTGCGTTGCGCAAGTTTCTCACGGCTTCGCCGAGTCGGTGGCGGGAGTCGCCTCAGCTCATCCGTCGAACTTTGCATGCCGGCCGTCGCGCCACCGGCAGAGGGCCTCGGCGGCGGTGAGGTCGTAGTCGGGACCGTTGACGCCGACGGTCAGGATGCTCACCCCCAGATCGGCCAGTGCGTCGGCTTCGGCGAGCATGGCGTCGAGCCCGCCGGATTCTTGCACCCCCGCCGAGCGCTGCACGGTGTCCGGGTCGCGGCCGGTGGCGGCGCAGTGTTCGGCGAGCACGTGTGCTTTGCCCGGGTAGGTGTTGCGGTCGACGAACGCGTGCCAGATGTGGGCGTGTTCGGCCACCAGGCGCAGGGTCTTGCGTTCGCCCTGGCCGCCGATCAGGATCGGGATCGCCCGGGTGGGCGCCGGGTTGAGCTTGGCCAGCCGCGCCTCGATCCGGGGCAGGGCCTGGGCCAGGTCGTCCAGCCGGCTGCCCGCGGTGCCGAATTCGTAGCCGTATTCGTCGTAATCCTTTGGTTTCCAGCCACTTCCGATGCCCAGGATGAGCCGGCCGTCGGAGATGTGGTCGACGGTGCGGGCCATGTCGGCCAGGAGCTCGGGGTTGCGGTAGGAGTTGCAGCTGACCAGGGCGCCGATCTCGATGCGCGAGGTCTGCTCGGCCCAGGCGCCGAGCATCGTCCAGCATTCGTAGTGCGCACCGTCGGGATCCCCGTAGAGCGGGAAGAAGTGATCCCAGTTGAAGGCGATGTCGACACCGATGTCCTCGCAGCGCCGTACCGCGTCACGAATGTGGCTGCACTTCGGGGAGTGCTGCGGCTGGAGTTGGACACCGATGCGAATGGGATGGCTCACCCCCTCGAGCCTACTCAGCTCAGCAGGCCGCGCAGGATCTCCACGAGTTTGGCCGGTTGGTCGCCCTGGACGGAGTGCCCGGAGTCGGCGACGACGTGGGTGCGCTGGAATCCGGGAGCGCTGCGGGCGAAGGTTTCGGCGTCCTCGTCGTTGACGAAAAACGAGTTGGCGCCCCGGATCAGGGTGGTCGGCATGGTGATCGCCGGGACGTCGTCCCACAGGCCGTCAAACCCGTCGCCCTTGCGGAACGAGTCGTAACGCCAGGTCCAGGTGCCGTCGTCGAGTTGTTTGGAGTTGTGGAAAACCCCGCGCCGCAGCGACTTCCGGTCCCGATGCGGCGCGGCGGCGATCGTCACGTCGAGCATGGCCTGAAAGGTGGGGAAGGTGCGGTGTTCGGAAACCAGAGCCACGGTTCCCATTTGCGCCTTGGTCATCTCGGTGTGCCGTTCCGGGGCCGAGGGAGTGACGTCGACGAGGGCGAGCTCGGGCACCAGTGGCGGTTCGGTGGCTGCGATCCGCAGCGCGGTCAGCCCGCCCAGCGACATGCCGACGACCAGGCGGGGATTGGGTGCATGTGTCTTCAGCACCGGAATCAGGGTGGCCGCACCGAGTTTCGGGCCGTAGTCGCCGTCCTCGCGCCAGGCGGAGCGGCCGTGCCCGGGCAGATCGACGGCCAGCGCCGGCTCGCCGAGGCCGAGGATGACGGTGTCCCAGGTGTGGGCGTTTTGTCCCCCGCCGTGCAGGAACACCACGCGGGGCGCCTCGGTGCCGAACTTCAGGGCACTGATCGGACCGTGCTCGATGCGTTCGACGGGCGGTATCGCGGTGGCGCCGATCTGTTCGGCGTTCTCGTGCAGGAGCCCGAATTCGTCCAGGCCGGTCAGTGCGTCGTCGGAGATATCGGGAGTGCTCACCACGTCGCCGACCTTACTCAACGCCGAAACGGCATTCCAGCAGGCTTGCTCTCGCAAAAGCTCTGCCGGAATGCCGTTTCGGCGGAAAGGGGGGAGCGAAGACTAGCCTTCGATGAAGCTCTCCAGCTCGACGCGGGCGACATCGTCGGCGATCTGCTTGGGCGGGCTCTTCATCAGGTAGGCCGAGGCTGCCTCGACGGGGCCGCCGATGCCGCGGTCCTTGGCGATCTTGGCGGCGCGCACCGCGTCGATGATCACACCGGCGGAGTTCGGCGAATCCCACACCTCGAGCTTGTACTCCAGGTTCAGCGGCACGTCACCGAAGGCGCGGCCCTCCAGGCGGACGTAGGCCCACTTGCGGTCGTCGAGCCAGGCGACGTGGTCCGACGGGCCGATGTGGACGTTCTTGTCCTCGACCTTGCCAGCCAGCGAGCCGGTCAGGTTGGAGGTGACGGCCTGGGTCTTGGAGACCTTCTTGGACTCCAGCCGCGAGCGCTCCAGCATGTTCAGGAAGTCCATGTTGCCGCCGACGTTGAGCTGGTAGGTGCGGTCCAGCGTGACACCGCGGTCCTCGAACAGCTTGGCCATCACGCGGTGGGTGATGGTGGCACCGACCTGGCTCTTGATGTCGTCGCCGACGATCGGGACACCGGCGTCTTCGAACTTCTTGGCCCACACCGGGTCGGATGCGATGAACACCGGCAGCGCGTTGACGAAGGCCACACCGGCGTCGATGGCGCACTGGGCGTAGAACTTGTCGGCCTCGTCCGATCCCACCGGCAGGTAGGAGACCAGCACGTCGACCTTGGCGTCCTTGAGCGCCTGGACGACGTCGACCGGCTCGAAGTCGGAGATCTCGATGGTGTCGGCGTAGTACTTGCCGATGCCGTCCAGGGTCGGGCCGCGCTGCACGGTGACGTTGGTCGGCGGCACGTCGGCGATCTTGATGGTGTTGTTCTCGGAGGCGAAGATGGCCTCGGACAGGTCGAAGCCGACCTTCTTGGCGTCCACGTCGAAGGCCGCCACGAACTTCACGTCGCGCACGTGGTACGGGCCGAACTTCACGTGCATCAGGCCCGGCACGGTCGTGTTCTCGTCGGCGTTGCGGTAGTACTGCACACCCTGTACCAGGGACGATGCGCAGTTACCGACGCCGACGATGGCGACCCGGATTTCTCCTGCGTGCTCAGACATGGACGATCTCCTTACTCGTTCTGTGTGCTCGGCCTGGGGCTTCGGGCATCAAGGCTGTTGTCATGTGTTTTCTGGGCGCCCCTGCGCTGTACGTTCAGCCGCGATCAACTCGTTGAGCCATTTCACTTCTCGTTCGCTGGACTCCAGGCCCAACTGGTGTAGCTGACGGGTGTAGCGGTCGAACGAACTGCTGGCCCGCGCCACGGCTTCACGCAGACCTTCCCGGCGTTCCTCCACCTGGCGGCGTCGACCCTCCAGGATTCGCATCCTGGCCTCGGCCGGGGTGCGGTTGAAGAAGGCGAGGTGGACTCCGAACCCGTCGTCGGAGAAGTTCTGCGGCCCGGTGTCGGCGACCAACTCGCTGAATCGTTGCTTGCCGGCGTCGGTCAGCTGATACACCCGCCGAGCCCGACGCACCTTGGTGGGCCCCAAGGGTGTGGCGTCCTCGACGATCAGGCCGTCGGCCTGCATGCGACGTAATGCCGGATAGAGCGATCCGTACGAGAAAGCCCGGAACGCCCCCAACAGACCCGTCAATCGCTTGCGCAGCTCATAGCCGTGCATGGGCGACTCGAGCAAGAGGCCCAGGATGGCGAGTTCCAGCACCGAGATCACCCCCTTCGACAGATCAGATGGAATTGATCGCTACGACGGATCAACACCTCGCGAAACTGTATCGCGCCGATATATTGCGTGCCAAGGGGAGATCTTTGATGCGCCGCCGGGGATGTGACGAAGGCCTGGTTGATCGGGCAGCGGTGAGCGAGCCGTGGCGCGGTCGCGCCTCGATGCTCAGAGGGCCGACGTACTCTGGTCAACGTGCGATTGCAGAGACAGGTGGTGGATTACGCGCTCCGGCGGCGGTCCCTGCTGGCAGAGGTCTATTCGGGGCGCACCGGCGTCTCGGAGGTCTGTGATGCCAACCCGTACCTGCTGCGCGCGGCAAAATTTCACGGCAAGCAAAGCTCGGTGATGTGTCCGATCTGCCGTAAAGAGCAGCTCACGCTGGTGTCGTGGGTATTCGGTGACCATCTGGGCCCCGTGTCGGGTTCGGCGCGCACCGCAGAGGAGCTGGTGATGTTGGCAACTCGTTACGACGAGTTCGCGGTTCATGTGGTGGAGGTGTGCCGCACCTGCAGTTGGAATCATCTGGTCAAGTCATATGTGTTGGGTGCGCCTCGGCCACCGAAGGCACGTGGCACTCGATCGACGCGCAAGTCGGCGCGTACGGCCAGTGAATAACGAAGGGCGCCATAGCCGGTCAGCCAACGACATCCGTAATGCGGCTGACCGACTCGGTGCGCGCAACCCACGCCCCCCGGCCCGGGAGAACCAACCCCCGGCGCGCGAGAACGCGCCCGCTCCCCGGGAGCCAGGCCCCCCCGGCCGGGAGAATCCGCCGTCGGGTCGCCCCCGCCGCCCGTTGCCGCCCGATGATCGGCTGACGGCGATCCTGCCGCCGGTGCGCGACGGCCGGGCCGCACCGCTGGATGTCGTCAAGGCCGCGATGGACGGCACGCCGCCGCCGAAGCCGCCGCCACCCGCGCCGCCCGCGCGTCCGCCGGGCGGTGGTGGCCGCGGATCGGGCCCGTCGGGTCCGTCCGGTTCGGGGCCCGGCGCGTCCCGGCAGTTCCGGGTCAACTGGAAGTTGGTCCGACGCGGGTCGATCGCCGCCGTGGTGGCGATGATCCTGTTGCCGATCGTGACCTTCGGTATGGCGTACATGATCGTCGACGTTCCGCAGCCCGGTGACATCCGGACCAATCAGGTGTCGACGATCCTGGCCAGCGACGGCAGTGAGATCGCCCGGATCGTGCCGCCCGAAGGCAACCGGGTCGACGTCACCATCGATCAGATCCCCGAGCATGTCCGGGACGCGGTGATGGCCGCCGAGGACCGCGATTTCTACTCCAATCCCGGCTTCTCGTTCACCGCGTTGCTGCGCGCGATCAAGAACAACCTGTTCGGCGGCGACCTGCAGGGCGGGTCGACCATCACCCAGCAGTACGTGAAGAACGCGCTCGTCGGTGATGAGCGCTCGGGTCTGGGCGGCTTGATCCGTAAGGCCAAAGAACTGGTCATCTCGACCAAGATGGCCGGCGAATGGTCCAAAGACGCTGTGCTGCAGGCCTATCTGAACATGATCTATTTCGGTCGCGGTTCTTACGGCATCGCCGCGGCGGCCAAGGCCTACTTCGACAAGCCGGTCGAGGAACTCAACGTGGCCGAGGGCGCGCTGATGGCCGCCCTGATCCAACGGCCGTCGACGCTGGACCCCGCGGTGGATCCCGACGGCGCTGCCGAACGGTGGAACTGGGTGCTCGACGGCATGGTCGACATCGGCGCGCTGTCGGCCAAGGACCGGGCCGGGCAGGTGTTTCCGCCTACGGTGCCGCCGGACCAGGCTCGCCAGGAGAACCAGACCACCGGCCCCAACGGTCTGATCGAGCGGCAGGTCACCAAGGAACTGCTGGACCTGTTCGACATCAGCGAGCAGGCGCTCAACACCGAGGGCCTGCAGATCACCACCACGATCGACCCGCAGGCTCAGGAAGCCGCCCAGGACGCGGTGTCCAAGTACATGGACGGGCAGAACCCGGACATGCGGACCGCGGTGGTGTCGGTCGATCCGCGGGACGGCGCGGTCAAGGCGTACTACGGCGGCTCGGATGCCAACGGGTTCGACTTCGCCCAGGCGGGGTTGCCGACCGGCTCGTCGTTCAAGGTGTTCGCCCTCGTCGCGGCACTGCAACAGGGCATCGGGCTGGGTTATCAGGTGGACAGCGGTCCGGTCACCGTCAACGGCATCAAGATCACCAACGTCGAGGGTGAAGGCTGCGGCACCTGCTCGATCGCCGAGGCCCTCAAGCGCTCCCTCAACACCAGCTACTACCGGCTGATGCTCAAGCTTGAGCACGGGCCCGAAGACGTCGCCAAGGCCGCACACGATGCCGGGGTGGCCAAGAGTTTCCCCGGGGTCGAGCACACTCTGTCCGAGGACGGCCAGGGCGGCCCCCCGAACAACGGTGTGGTGCTGGGCCAGTACCAGTCCCGGGTGATCGACATGGCCTCGGCGTACGCGACGCTGGCGGCGTCGGGCGTCTACCACAAGCCGCACTTCGTGCAGAAGGTGGTGAACTCCTCGGGCCAGGTGCTGTTCGACGCGTCGTCGCAGGACAACGGGGAGCAGCGCATCGACAAGGCCGTCGCCGACAACGTCACCTCGGCCATGCAGCCGATCGCGGGCTGGTCGAAGGGGCACAACCTGGCCGGCGGGCGTCCGTCGGCGGCCAAGACCGGCACCAACCAACTCGGCGACACCGGCGACAACCGTGATGCCTGGATGGTCGGATACACGCCCTCGCTTTCGACGGCGGTCTGGGTGGGTACTGCTGATGGTGTGGAACCGTTGAAGACCCCGTGGGGCGGGCCGGTGTACGGCTCGGGCCTGCCGTCGGACATCTGGAAGGCCACCATGGACGGTGCGCTGAAGGGGTCCGACATCGAGAAGTTCCCCAAGCCGACGGAGATCGGTGGTTATGCCGGGGTGCCGCAGGCCCCGCCGCCCCCGGCCGCACCGGGGACCCCGGGCGGTCCGCCGATCGCGACGATGCCGTCGGAAACCGTGATTCAGCCGACGATCGAAGTGGCCCCGGGTATCACGATCCCGATCGGTCCTCCGACGACCGTGCCGATCGGACCGCCGCCGCCGGTGGCTCCTGAGCCGCCAGGCGTACCGGGCGTTCCTGAGGCGCCGGTGCTGCCGCCTCCGTGACGGACCGGATTTCGCCGGCGCCCCTCGTAGAAGATCAGCGGAGCGCCGACGACCGCGACTTTCCCAGCCGCAACGACCGGCTGGCCCACGCGCTGTCGCAAACCGTCGGCGGGCCGGTCGGGCGGCACGCGTTGATCGGGCGGACCCGGTTCATGACCCCGCTGCGGGTGATGTTCCTGATCGCCGTGGTGTTCCTGGCGATGGGCTATTCGACGAAGGCCGCCTGTCTGGTGTCCTCGGGCAGCGGGACGGCCGGTCAGCGGGTGGCCAACTGGGAGAACAACCGGGCCTATTACGAGCTGTGCTATTCCGACACCGTTCCGCTCTACACCGCAGAACTGTTGAACCAGGGCAAGTTTCCCTACAAATCCAGCTGGGTCGAGAACGACGCCACCGGCCAGCCGCGCCAGCAGTACGACGGCAGCCCGGCCATCCGCTACATGGAGTATCCGGTGCTCACCGGGCTCTACCAGTATGTGTCGATGTCGCTGGCCAAGACCTACACCGCGGTGACCAAACTGGTGTCGGTGCCGGTGGTGGCCGAGGTGGTGATGTTCTTCAACATCTCGGCATTCGGCTTGGCCCTGGCCTGGTTGGCCACCATCTGGGCTACCTCGCGAATGGCCGGGCGACGGGTGTGGGACGCCGCGCTGGTAGCCGGCTCACCGATCGTGATCTTCCAGGTGTTCACCAACTTCGACGCGCTGGCCACGGCAGCTGCGGCCGGCGCGATGCTGGCCTGGGCCCGGCGCAAACCGGTGTGGGCCGGAGCCCTGATCGGCATCGGCGTGGCCGCCAAGCTGTACCCGCTGTTGCTGTTCGTCCCGCTGGTCCTGCTGGGGTTGCGCACCGGGCGGCTGCGTGAGGTGGGCCAGAGTCTTTTGGCCGCAGTCGTGACCTGGCTGGCGGTGAACCTGCCGATCATGGTGTTGTTCCCGCGGGGCTGGTCAGAGTTCTTCCGGCTCAACACCCGTCGCGGCGACGACATGGATTCGCTCTATAACGTGGTGAAGTCGTTCACGGACTGGCGGGGTTTCGATCCGGATCTGGGGTTCTGGCAACCGCCGACGGTGTTGAACACGGTCACCGCGGTGTTGTTCGTGGCCTGTTGCATCGCGATCGGGTACATCGCGCTGACCGCGCCGCGGCGGCCGCGGCTGGCGCAATTGGCCTTTCTGGTGGTGGCGGCCTTCCTGCTGACCAACAAGGTGTGGAGCCCGCAGTTCTCGCTGTGGCTGGTGCCGCTGGCCGTACTGGCGCTGCCGCATCGCCGAATCCTGTTGGCGTGGATGACCATCGATGCTTTGGTGTGGGTGCCCCGCATGCTCTACCTGTACGGCGAGGCGAACAAGGGCCTGCCCGAGCAGTGGTTCACCACCACCGTGTTGCTGCGCGATATCGCGGTGATCGTGCTGTGCGCCTTGATTATTCGGCAGATCTACCGACCGGAGCTGGATCTGGTCCGCCACGGCGGGCGCATCGACGATCCCACCGGCGGAGTGTTCGACGGTGCGCCGGACAACCCCCCGCGCTGGTGGCCGGACTGGTTGCTGCCGTCGGCTGCTCGGGTGCGCGTCGAGCCGGCTGCAGACCGTGCGTTGGTGGGGTGAGTGGCCGGGTTGTGTGGCGCTGGCGCTGGTGCTTGCTTTGTCACGCCAGAGTGGCTCTGGCGGCCGAGTGCCACTCTAGCGTGACAAATCGGCAGGGCGACGGCAGAATTGGCCCGCACCGCCCAGCGCTATCCACCGGTGACGGCGAAGAGTTGCCAGTCGCCGGGCACACCTTTGAGCTGGTGTGTGCCAAAGCCCTCGAACTGAAGCCCGGAGCCGATCACCAAGTCGCGCAACGTACTTGACACCAGTACCTGGCCGGGTTCGGCCAGTGCACTCACCCGCGCCCCGATGTGGACGCCGATGCCGCCGATGTCGTCACCGCGAACTTCGCATTCACCGGTGTGCAGTCCGGCGCGGACTTCGATGCCGAGTGCGCGCAGCGCGTCGCGGATGGCCATCGCGCAGCGGATCGCGCGTTGCGGTCCGTCGAACATCGCGAGGAAGCCGTCGCCGGCCGTGTTGATCTCGCGGCCGCGAAACCGCGCGAGCTGAGATCGCACGATCGAATCGTGCGCGTCGAGCAGGGCGTGCCAGTCCCGGTCGCCGATGTCGGCGGCCCGACGCGTCGAGTCGACGATGTCGGTGAACAGCACGGTGGCCAGCACCCGGTCGTCGGCCACTTCGGCCTGGTGGCCAGTGAGGAATTGGTACACCTCTTCGAACGCAGGCCGCCACGGTTCGACGAAGTGGTACATGTTGCGGCCCGGTAGCTCAACGTATTTCGCGTTGGGGATGTTGTCCGCGATGTGGATTCCCATCGACCGGGTGACGTAGGGATCGTCGGTGTGTTGGACGATGAGGGTGGGAACCCGCACGCTCGGCAACAGGTCCGCGACGTTGAGTTCGGCAACGAACGGCAGCGTCGACTGAAGTGTGCCCGGGGCGGCGGCCAGCCGTTCCAGGCGCGCCCACGATGCCCGGACGTCTTCGTTCCACGGCATGTCCGGGTTGATCGCATGCTGGAATTGGCCTGTCCCCCACAGGGATACCAGCGCACCGAGGGCTTCTTCCGAGGACAGGCCGTCGGTGCCCTTGGCCCCTCGATCGGCGTACACCTCCAGCCCGATCAGCGCCGTGGTACGCGAGGGGTGGGTCGCGGCGAACATCACCGCGGTGGCGAACGCCCCGTCGAGCGCCAAGATCACCGCTTCGCGGCTGTCGAGCTCGTCGAGAACCGCGGTGATGCTGTCGGTCCACTGCTCCAATGTCGGCAGCGCGCCCGGACCCACTGGATCGGAGGCGCCGGTGCCGGGTTGGTCGAGAAAGATGAGCCGGCCGAGGGACGTCATCGCCTCGATCCAGCCCTGCAGCGACGGCAGCTCGGGAAGCACCTCACAACAGGTGAACCAATTGGGGACGAACACGATGTCCCGATCGCCTGCGTCGGACGCACGGTAGGCGACGTGTAACTCGCCGTTGCGCGCATAGCGCGTCTCGGAGAACACGGAGGCAGTCTATGACCGCCATCGAGCGTAATTGTGCAGTTCAGGGCACTTCAGTAGCCCGGATACGGCGGATAGTGCTGGGGCACAGCCGCATCTGGCCTCGCGTCGAGCCAGGCCGTCGTCGAGGGCAGCAAGGCCAGCACGAGCGTCGCGATGGGAAAGATGAGTCCCAAGAACGTGAAGAAGCCGCCACCCAAACCGACGTGGCTGGTCGACATGGCCGCGGCTGCGCCGAGGCTGAGCAAGCTGCTCAGGATGGCCAGCGCGCAGGCGCTGACCACGAGCCAGCGGCCGAGCATCTTTCGTTGGAACAGCATCACCGCACCGGTGGCGATCATCAGGCCGAAGACGAAGTTGAACAGGATCCCGACGATCAGCAGTGCGTATACGCCGCCGGACAGATCGGCCTCGGTGCTGCCCACGGCCAGGCCGATGGCCCCGAGCACGCCGCCGACCAAGCCTGCCACCCCGCCAAGGGCGGCGAGTACGGCGGCGGTGATTGCGGTGCCACCACTGGGTTCACCGGTCGGCATCAGGTAGGGCTGCGGCGGGTAGCCGCCTGATGGGGGATACCCCGGAAAGCCTTGTTGCCCGAAGCCCTGTTGTGGAAAGCCCTCTTGCGGATGGCCGGGTGGAGGGTAGCCGGGCTGCTGCGGGTAGGGAGGCTGCTGTTGGTAGCCGGGCTGTTGCGGTTGACCGGGTTGCCCAGGGAACCCCTGGCCGTAGGGCCCGTTCGGATAGTTCACACATCCCCCTCGACTCCAGAACCAAGGAGCTCACCCTATACCGATTTCGCAGATCAGGGCGGTTTCGGGTAGCCTGGGCCGGTTGCCGACGCAGGCGACCCTCCTGCCACGGAATCCGCCGTGGCCGCACACGACCAGAGGAGGTGATGAGGTTCTAATGCGTCCATACGAAATCATGGTCATTCTCGACCCCACACTTGACGAGCGCACCGTAGCTCCGTCGTTGGAGACGTTCCTGAACGTCGTCCGCAAGGATGGCGGTTCTGTCGACAAGGTCGACATCTGGGGCCGCCGCCGGCTGGCCTACGAGATCGCCAAGCACGCCGAGGGCATCTACGCCGTCGTCGATGTCAAGGCGGAACCGGCCACCGTGTCCGAGCTCGACCGTCAGCTCAACCTGAACGAGTCGGTGCTGCGGACCAAGGTGATGCGGACCGACAAGCACTAAAGGCCGTCAGTCGTCGGCGCGGCTACGTAGGCTTCGCGCAAACGGACATGCCTATCCCAGGAGGATCTCGTGGCTGGTGACACCACCATCACAGTTGTCGGAAACCTGACCGCCGACCCGGAGTTGCGTTTCACTCCGTCCGGCGCGGCTGTCGCCAACTTCACTGTTGCGTCGACACCGCGGATGTTCGACCGCCAGAGCGGCGAATGGAAGGACGGGGAAGCGCTGTTCCTGCGGTGCAACATCTGGCGTGAGGCCGCCGAGAACGTGGCCGAGAGCCTGGTTCGAGGTTCGCGGGTGATCGTCACCGGCCGGCTCAAGCAGCGCTCCTTCGAAACCCGCGAGGGCGAGAAGCGCACTGTGGTCGAGGTCGAGGTCGACGAGATCGGTCCGTCACTGCGCTACGCCACGGCCAAGGTCAACAAGGCCAGCCGTAGCGGCGGCAGTAGTGGTGGCGGCTTCGGTGGTGGGGGCGGCGGAGGTTCGCGCCCGGCCGAGCCCAAGGACGATCCGTGGGGCAGTGCACCGGCGTCGGGTTCCTTCAGCGGGGCCGACGAAGAGCCGCCGTTCTGATCAACAACGAAAATTTTTGCAAGGAAGAGATAACCAATGGCCAAGTCCACAAAGCGACGGCCGGCACCGGAAAAGCCGGTCAAGACTCGTAAGTGCGTGTTCTGCTCCAAGAAGGGTAAGGGGCAGGTCATCGACTACAAGGACACTGCGCTGCTGCGCACCTACATCAGCGAGCGCGGCAAGATCCGTGCCCGTCGGGTGACCGGCAACTGCGTCCAGCACCAGCGCGATGTCGCCATCGCCGTGAAGAACGCCCGCGAGGTAGCTCTGCTGCCCTTCGGCTCGTCGACGCGGTAGGGGAGACCATCATGAAGCTGATTCTCACCGCTGAGGTGGAGCACCTGGGTGTCGCCGGCGACGTCGTCGAGGTCAAGGACGGCTACGGCCGTAACTACCTGCTGCCCCGCGGGCTGGCCATCGTGGCCTCCCGCGGTGCCGAGCGCCAGGCCGACGAGATCCGCCGGGCCCGCGAGGCCAAGACGATCCGCGGCGTGGAGCACGCCAACGAGCTCAAGACCGCGCTCGAGGGTCTGGGCGAGGTGTCGCTGCCGGTGCATGCCGCCGCTGACACCGGCAAGCTGTTCGGTTCGGTGACTGCAGCCGACGTCGTGTCCGTGATCAAGAAGGCCGGTGGCCCGAACTTGGACAAGCGCACCGTGCAGCTGCCCAAGGCGCACATCAAGTCCGTCGGCACGCATCCGGTCACTGTGAAGCTGCACACCGGGGTGGAAGCCAAGGTGTCGCTCAACGTCGTCGCGGAATAGCACCGTCGCGGAATAGCGCTCTGGCGGAATAAGCCCGTCACGGAGTATTCCCGTAGCGGACTGACTCCGCCGGCAGTCAATCGCCCGGGTGGGGACCTGCAGAGGTCTCCACCCGGGCGTTGCTGTATCTCTGGCGAACAGGTTGCGCGAAACTCTGGACAGCGAAGCTAACCGGGTGTTTACCGAGTTGGTCCCTGCGCGCAACACAACACGCCCGGGACGGCAACCCGGCACGACACGCCGAACAACTTCCCATGCACAATTACTCACCGCCCATGTGACACCCTGACCTGGGAAAACAACAGATCGCCAGGGATTGATCCCCAGGTTCTCCCCAGGGGGTCAACACTGTGACCGACACCTATCCCCATGCCATCCACAGGTTGATCAACAGGGGTGGTTTCGGGCGGCGCCAGCAACGTCTACCGTGATGCGTCGCAGTGCCGTCAGAAGATTTGTCGGCAGCCTGTTCTACAGTTGCAGTACCTATTCGAATACACGTTCGAGCCTGTCGTGGGGCGGTCTCGGAAGGGGGTGGGGAGTCCGTGGCGGTGGTGGACGACCTGGGGCATCCGGATGCCGAGATGGATGGCCCTCCGCCTGGAGAGGATTTCGGTAGGCAGCCGCCGCAGGACATGGCGGCCGAGCAAGCTGTGCTGGGCGGCATGCTGCTGAGCAAGGACGCGATCGCCGACGTGCTGGAGCGGCTGCGTCCCGGCGACTTCTACCGCCCGGCCCACCAGAACGTCTACGACGCGATCCTCGACCTCTACGGCCGCGGCGAACCGGCCGACGCCGTCACCGTGGCCGCCGAGCTCGACCGCCGCGGGCTGCTGCGTCGTATCGGCGGCGCGCCGTATCTCCACACGTTGATCTCCACCGTGCCGACGGCGGCCAACGCCGGTTTCTACGCCGCCATCGTGGCCGACAAGGCACTGCTGCGCCGGCTCGTGGAGGCGGGCACCCGAGTGGTCCAGTACGGCTACGCCGGGGCCGACGGTGCCGACGTCACCGATGTGGTGGACCGGGCGCAGGCCGAGATCTACGACGTCACCGAGCGCCGCGCCTCGGAGGACTTCGTCCCGCTCGAAGACCTGCTGCAGCCCACGATGGACGAGATCGACGCGATCGCGTCGCAGGGCGGCATCTCACGCGGTGTGCCCACCGGGTTCACCGAGCTCGACGAGATCACCAACGGCCTGCACGCCGGGCAGATGATCATCATCGCGGCGCGGCCTGGTGTCGGCAAAAGCACACTGGGACTTGACTTTATGCGGTCCTGCTCCATCAAGCACCGGATGGCCAGCGTCATCTTCTCGCTGGAAATGAGCAAATCCGAGATCGTCATGCGGTTGCTCTCGGCCGAGGCGAAAATCAAACTGGGAGACATGCGTTCGGGTCGCATGAGCGATGACGACTGGACCAAGCTGGCGCGGCGGATGAGCGAGATCAGCGAGGCGCCGCTCTACATCGACGACTCACCGAACCTGACCATGATGGAGATCCGGGCCAAGGGACGTCGGCTCGCCCAAAAAGCGGATTTGAAGCTCGTGGTCGTCGATTACATGCAGCTGATGAGTTCGGGCAAGAAATATGAATCACGGCAGCAAGAAGTTTCGGATTTTTCGCGTAGCCTCAAATTGATGGCAAAAGAATTAAATGTTCCAGTAGTTGCAATTAGTCAACTTAACCGTGGGCCGGAGCAACGGACCGATAAGCGTCCGCAGGTCTCTGACCTGCGTGAGTCGGGCTCGCTCGAGCAGGATGCGGATATGGTGATGCTATTACACCGCCCCGACGCAATTGATCGTGAAGACCCACGTGGTGGTGAAGCGGACATTATTCTCGGTAAACACCGAAATGGCCCGACAGCGAATATCACGGTGGCGCACCAATTGCATTTCTCGCGATTTACCAATATGGCGCGATAGAACGACGACCCCGATACGCACTTACTGGAAGTTGTAACTGCAAATAGAAGCAATGGGCGTGCGTCCGCTCTCCCCAGTCTTCTCGTGGTAGCAGTAGGCATCCTAAGCCGTTTAGCCGCAGGCAATTTCGACGATCGGAGGTGTCAGTCCTCAGCAGTATCGTCGGGCCATGACAGCAACCGAAGATGTAGGCGGCTTTCTCTCGGCCGCTGAAGTCAGTGACGCACTGGCCAAACCTCCTGGTGTGACAGACTCAACGCAGCTGCGTGTTCTGCGTGCCGACAACGGTTTTGACACCCCGCTTGCTCGTCTGGCATCTCACTCAGGCAGGCCCGTGCTGCTGTGGTCGGTAGATTCCCACCTGCGTCTCACACAACGACCGTTGACGATTCAGATCTCTGTAGGCGAGCGGGACGTGTACTCCCTGAGGCTTGCTTCCGGGCGGTGTCTGGAATTGGCGTCGAACCACAGCGTGCGCAAACTGGAGGGCTGGACGTCTGTTCCCGAGTTGGACGTCGGCAGTCGAGTCGCTGTAGTACGCCGGGTAGATGAGCCAGTGCAGACCGACCGCATGCACAACCAAGAGTTGATCATGCTGGCGCACATGATCGGTGACGGATCCTGCGTCCGGCGCCAACCGGTCCGCTACGCCTCGATTGACGAGGCAAATCTTGACGCTGTGACCACCGCGGCTTTGCACTTCGGGGTTACCGCGATCCGTGACGAGTATGCCGCAGCGCGTGTGACGACGCTGCGCCTCCCCGCGCCGTACCGTCTGACGCATGGCAAACGCAACCCTATCGCCGAATGGCTGGACGGCCTAGGCCTGTTTGGCTTGCGGAGCTATGAGAAGTTCGTTCCAGCAAAGGTTTTCGCGGCCCCTAACGACCAGGTGGCGCTATTCCTGCGCCATCTGTGGGCGACCGATGGATCTGTCCGATGGGATGCGAAGACAGCGCAGGGCAGGGTCTACTACGCGTCGACGAGCCGACGGTTGATCGACGACGTGATGCAACTTCTTCTGCGAATGGGCGTACAGGGCAGAATCACTGAGACCCAGAAAGCGAGCTACCGCGCTTGCTGGCATCTCACCATCGACCGCGGCGAGAACCAATTGGCGTTCCTCACGGATGTCGGCGTGCATGGTGAGCGCGGAATCAAGGCCCAGGAGGTTGTTGCGCGTCTTGCTGGACGCGATCGCCGTCCGGGCACTGACACGATTCCTATTCAGATCTGGGAGCATGTCAAAGCGTTGATGGTCGAGCGCAACTGGTCTGCGATGGATTTTGCCCTCGCGACCAACACCAGGTTCGACGGTCCGCTGATGTGGACGCACGCGCCAGGTCGCGCACGGATGCAACGCATTGCCAACGTTTTCGGCGATCCACTGTTGCACGACCTCGCCACCAACGACATTGTCTGGGACAAGGTGGTCAGTCTCGAACACGTGGGTTACCAGGAACGCGTCGATTTCGGTCGCGGGGTCGCCGGCCCATTAGTCGTTGGCGGTTTACTGGTCGAGCCACAGAGCTAGCGGCCACTCAGCCTAGGTAAATGTGATGCCTGACCGGGGTGCCGAAGCATTGTTTCGCCCGCCGCCGAGCACCTCTGCGGTAGCTCACCAGCTCCACTTCTCGAGATTCGCGACGTGATCGGGTGTTATCGGCGAGATCAGCAGCAAAAATCCTCGCTCGCTTTTCTTCCCACGCCGCCGCCAGCAACTGCAGGATCTCAACCCGGCTCTGGCGACACGGATCAGTTGTCGGGGGCCGGGGGCATGCTTGGTCGCAACCACAGCAGAAAGGTGCGGCTGATGTGCTGGCAGTGCGAGAACCCAAATGCCCCCATCGAGGATTATCTGGATGAACTGAGGGGCATGATCGAGGACCACGGCTGGGCGGTGCAGTTCGTCGAAAGCGAGAACCGCCCGTTCGCATACACGGTCGGATTACATGACCGCGGCCTCCCGGAACTGTTGATCACCGGCTTGCCGCCTGACGTCTCCACCCGTGTGTTGAATTCCCTCGCGCACATGATCGTCGACGACGGCATAGTCCTGGGGCCGGCCATGCACATCGATTACCAAGACCGGTTCCTCATCGAGGTTGTCGAGGTCGAGAATCCCGACGTGCATCTGAAGTTCGCGATCGGGCTTTTCGGCCCTCAGGTTCGGGCCCTCCAACTGGTGTGGGCCGACGACCGTGGCCGCTGGCCTTGGGATTTCGACTGGGATAATGGTCGCCGTTGGCAAGCGGTGCTGGGCATCCGATCTACATGAATGGATTGTAGGGCTTGATCTTTGATCGACGCGCCGAAGGTATGACACAAAAAATCGGGTCGATACGGACAGAGCTCAACGGTGAGCTTCGGGTAGATCTCGATAGGGTGAGATCTCATGTCTCAGCGCCATGAAGCCGCCGCTCCGTCCAACCCAGTCCCGACAACGGCCGCCTTGATCGGTGCGTGGCGGACCGAGGGCGAGGTCTTCGGCGAGGATGGTCGAAGCGTGGCGGCCACGGTGGTCGGAAGCGACGTATACGAGGAGCTCGGGCCGACTGTCGTGCACCACGTCGATGTGGAGATCGGCGGCGAACGCACACGTGCTCTGGAGATCTTCGAGCCCTACGACGCCGAGCTCGGCGGCTTTCCGACGAGATCCTATGACGACCGCGGTGGCGTCGAGACCTCGACTGCTGTCGTGCAGGACGGCTTGTGGACCTTCCACGCCGGCCCCGCCAGCGCGACGCTCGAGGTGGCTGAAGACGGTCGATCGATGCATGCGCGCTGGGAGGTGACCGACGCAGAGGGCCGCCGGCGGACCTGGATGGAATTGCGGTTCACCCGCCAGCAGGTAACGGACGTTTAGGCGCTTGATCGTCCGCTCGCGGATCGACTGCCAGGTCGGCGGCGCCGGCGGGCATGGTCAGCGCTCGGGATGCCACCCGCGGCGAGGTTCGGCCCGGTGAACTGCTGACCGGACAACCCGGCCTCGACAGTGGGGTTCACCCGATCCGATTCGGCCAGCAGCCCCTCGGCCGAATCCTGTTGTCGTTCAGTGAGGTGTCGAGCTGTCCACTTTTCGCCGCCCACGCCGTCGAGGCGGCCGGACGCTGCATCGGCCGCTCCACCGACCAGGTGCGCCAGCAGATCGTGCACGGTCCATCCGGGTGTCGCTGGGACCGGTGTCGTCAGCTGAGATTCGCCAAGACCGGCCGCGACGGCGACGATGAGCAAGCGCGCGCCCCGATATGACTTGTCAAGCATGGGTTTTCGTCCTCAAGCGCAATCTGGGAGTTGGCGGCGGCACAGCGTTGCGGAGATGATGCCCGGCTACCCTCGCGAGCAGGCGGGGCTCGAGGAGCCGTTGCGGCGGGTCGACCATGTTGACGATCCGGACCAGGCGTTCGGTGACAACGATGTCGTCGGCGGCCTCGAGAATCTTGCGGCGGCCCCACTGGAAGGCTCGGCGGCGGGCCCTGGCCTTCGCACTTCGGTCGGATGCGTATCCGGGCGGCAGGTTGGTAGCCCACACCGGCGCGACCAGATGCGCCAGTGATCGGTAAAATCGTTGTGAGTCAACACTTCCCTGACCGCGGAGATATGTGCGGAGCACCTGGACATGCCGCGCAGCCATGGTGATCCCCTGACCGTGGATGGGATCCAGGCAGCACAGCGCGTCGCCGATGACGAGCAGGCCGTCGGGGTGGCGGGTGCAGCGGTCATAGCGATGCCACATGCCGCCGGGGTAGTGGTAGACCGCGACATCTGACATTGCCGTGGCCCGGCGAAGTATCGGATGGATGTGCGCTGGCACGAATTTCTCGGCCAGGGTGAGCATGTCGGCCAACGTGGTAGGTGGCGTCGGGTGTTGGTCTGCGTGCGCAGCGATGGTCAACGTCCAGATTCCATGTTCGCCGGCGGCCAGCCCACCGCGGCCGGCGCCGCCGCGCGGAATGACCAGAATCAGGCGTTCGGCGAACTCGTCGTGATCGGGGATGGCGATCTGTTGGCTGTAGTACACGCCGCGTACGGTGAATGACTGCTGCGGTGGCTGCTCATAGCCGAGTTGTCGCAGGAGCAATGGGGTGCGCGTGGCCCGTCCGGTGGCATCGATCACCAGGTCGGCTTCAAGCGTGTGCACCGCGGCGGTCCGCCGGTCGGTGATGGTGACACCGGTAATGCGATCCGGTTGGCCGGCGACCAGTTCGCCCACGTCGTGACCGTCTTTGATGGTGACGTTGGGCAGGGCGGTGACCCTGCGGCGCAGTGCACATTCCAGTAGCGGTCGGGTTCCCAGGTAGGTGGCGAGCGCGGCTGGGTCTGCTACCGGGTCGGTGCGGTTGAAGGTGTACGGGCCGGTTTGGATGTGCATCCGCGCACCGATGCGGGCGTCGTCGAGGACGAGGCCCCCGGCGGTGATCACATCGTCGATGAGGCCAGGTGCCAGATCCTCGATGATCTGCCAGCCGCGCGAGAGCAGGTTGTGCAGGTGAGGCCCCTGCGGTACGCCGCGGCGCTGGGATGGGCTGTCGCACAGTCGGTCTCGTTCAACAATCGTGACGTCGTGGCCGGCATCGGCGAGCGCGGTTGCCGCCAACAATCCGGCAATGCCTGCGCCGAGGACTACAGAGTGGTCAGTCATGTCGTGCACGCCTCCCCTGCGTGTCGAACTGAGTGATGACGCCGACGCTTACATGAAATTAAGAAAAATAAGGATAAAGTAAGATAACTCTAAGGCTGAGCCCGTTGAAAGGGGGACTGGTGAACGGACCAGATATCGGAGGGGACGTGGCCGATGGGGCGGCCGCCAGCGGAGTGGCCGGTCAGGTGGTGCTGGTTACCGGCGCCTCTCGCGGAATCGGTGCCGAGGTGGCACGGATACTCGGTTCGTCCGGCTGCCACGTATTGGTCAATTACCGTGAGAAAGCTGCGCGGGCGAACAACGTGGTTAAGGAGATTCGCGCTGCTGGGGGACGAGCATCGTCTGCGGCCGCCAACATCTGCGACGAAGCAGCAGTCGAGGTGCTGCTGGCTGATGTCAGTGAGCGGTTCGGCAGACTCGATGTGTTGGTACTCAACGCTTCTGGAGGCCTGGAGCGCGGAGCAGATTCCGGTTACGCGATGCGCCTCAACCGGGATGCCCAACTGCGTCTGGCCACGCTGGCCCGCCCGCTCATGCCGCCGGGGTCCCGAATTGTGTTTGTCACCAGTCATCAAGCGCACTTTTACCCGGCCAGACAGGTGCCCGAGGCGTACGGACCCATTGCGGAAAGTAAACGTGCCGGCGAAGACGCGCTGCTCGCCTCGAGATCTGCGCTGGCTGCTCGCGGAATCACCCTCAGGGTCGTATCTGGCGACATGATCGACGGGACCATCATTGTCCGCCTGCTGCAACGGCGCGACCCGGCCGCCGTAGCGGCTCGCCGCAGCCGGGCGGCACTGCCGACGGTTGAGGAATTCGCCACTGCAGTCGCCCGAGCGGCATTGGATCCCGATCACCCCGACACCACGTACGTCGGCGGCGCGGATTATCTGGTCTCGGACGCAACCCGCAGGCTCGGGAATCCGAACTGAGCGTCGACCCGCGGCGAAGCAGCCCTCAGAAGAGGATCAGGCCCAGCACCAACAACACCAGCACGATCACGGCGAGAACCAACGCGACGGCTGCCGCCCGGTTGTTCTTCGCCCAGATCCGCGCCGACGGCACGGTCAGGTAGATATGCGGTTCCGCGCTGACCATCAACCCTCCTGATATTGCGTTTGCCCTGGATGGCAATCGTATGCGGATATGGTCAGCGACCATATCCTGGGGCCGTTGCGCGGGGCGCTCAGCTGGGCCCGGCCGCCAGATCGTCATCGAGCAGGCTGCGTTTGATGATCTTTCCCGTGGTGGTGCGCGGCAGCCTGTCGACGAAGGTAACGTCGCGGGGAATCGAGAAGCGGCTCAGCCGGTTTCGGATGTAGTTCTTGATCATCTCTTCGTCCAGCGAGGCACCTTCGGCGCGGACCACGAACGCGGCGAGGCGTTGTCCGAATACCGGATCGGGAACGCCGATCACCGCCACGTCGGACACCTGCGGCAAGAGTGCCAGGGCTTCCTCGACGGGGCGTGGAAACACGTTCTCACCGCCGGAGATGATCATTTCGT
Organism: [Mycobacterium] fortunisiensis; assembly: GCF_019050325.1. Lineage (GTDB taxonomy): Bacteria > Actinomycetota > Actinomycetes > Mycobacteriales > Mycobacteriaceae > Mycobacterium > Mycobacterium fortunisiensis. Next base: position 84,030 of record NZ_VOMB01000005.1, read on the forward strand.
CGTCGCGCCCGGCGACGAACAGCCGCCCACCGGCGTCGAGGTATCCCACGTCACCGGTGTCCATCAGCTGGTCCTTGATGGCAGGTGACGCAGCGTTGGTGTAACCGTCGAACAACATGTCGTTGCCGACGAAAATCCGCCCCACCCCACCGATGGGCAGGGGATCGCCCGCGTGATCGAGTATCGCCACCCGGGTACCCAGCGGTGGCCGGCCGGCCGTTGTCGGGGCCGCGCGCAGGTCCGTCGGGTCGGCGACGGTCGCCCACGACACCTCGGTGGAGCCGTAGAAGTTGTACAGCACGTCGCCGAAGGTGTCCATGAACTTGATGACGGCGGCGCCGGGGATCGGTGACCCACTGCTGGCGACCACCCGCAGCGAGGAGGTGTCGTATCGGTTGATCACCGCGGCGGGTAGCTCAAGGATCCGCTGTAACATCACCGGAACGGCGACCAAGACGGAACATCGATGCTGTGCAATGGTTTTCAGACACTCCTCGGCGTCGAACCGTTCCATCAGCACCACGGTTGCGCGCAGCGGAGCGCTCACCTGAAGGGCGGCCAGGCCCCACGCGTGAAACAGTGGCGCGGGGATCAGCATCACCTCGTCGCGACGCAGGGGCATCCGCGACAACATGGCGGCGATGGTGCCGAAGCCGGTCGGTGTGGGCCGCCGTGCCCCTTTCGGTGTGCCGGTGGTCCCGGAGGTGAGCACCACCAGTCGGCCCGGTCGTTTGGGAGGTGTGAGTGGACCGCTGTCGATACCTGATGAGATCAGGTCCTCGATCGAGCGCCGTTGCGGCACAGTGGCTGTGGGACGCGTCGAGATGCGCGGTATCTGGGCGGGAAGATAGCGCACCTGGGGTTCGAACTCGTCGTCGACGAACAGGGCGTCGACACCGTGTTGCTTGATGATCTGTTCGATCGGGTGGGCGGCCAAGCCGGTGTTGAGCAGCACCAGGTCGGCGCCGAGCTTGCTGACGGCCACCATGCACTCCACCATCGCCGAATGATTGCGCGCGAGGATCGCGAACTTGCTGTCCGCGGTGAAGCCGACGGTGGCCAGGCCGGAGGCGATGTGCGTGGTGCGTTCGGCGACGTCGGCGTAGGTGGACTGACCGTGGCTGTCGATCAGCGCGATGTTGCGGGGTGACCGGGCGGCCGCGGCGGTGAGGCCGCCGGCGAGGGTGAATCCCCACTTGGCCAGGGAATTGAGCTGACGCAGGCCGCGATCCGGTCGGGATGCCCGCACCACACCGCTGACCACCATGGTCTTGAGGATGCTGAGTTGCAGGGAACGCATGTCGCCCTTGTTGACCAGGACTGACGTTTGCTTGCCGGCCAGATACTCGGCAATGCGCTGCAGGCCGTCTCGGATCCAGTTCTCGACGGCACTGTCATCGGTTTTCGCCAGGTCAGGGTGGAGCAACCCGACCGAGAAGGTCGTCACCGCGATCCGGGTGTCGTCCGCTGTGGGGCTCAGCCGGATTGACACACAGCAGTCGGGCACCTGGACGGACTGCAGCAGCATTTCCCTCCCCGCGCGGCGAACCGTCAGGTGCATCTCCTGCACGACAACGGCGCCACGGGGGGTGATGAAACGAACCTGATACTGCTGGGTTTGGCCAGAGGTCAGCTCACACGAACCAAGCCCGCGGAAGAAGCGGGGGTACCGGTCGGGTGACTGCAGGACGTTCCAGATATCCGGACATGAGTGATTCAGCACCACGGCGAAATCGATCACGTCGCGCACCACGATGGTCCTGTCGGGTCGACTCTGGAGTTAACTGAGTGACCACATTGTGGTTGATCTGCGTTCGATACGGAGCAGTTCGGGGTGATCGCCCGGATCAGACCAGTGACTTCGGTCCTTTGGCCGGGACCGGGGCCTGGCGCTCGTCCTCCCGGAGGAACAGTTCGCGCACCAGCGACCGTGGCCCGGTATCGCGGAGCATTCGGCTGGCCGGCCGCGGCCGGACTGCCTTAGGCCACCAGAACCACCGTCCGAGCAGTGCGGCGATGGACGGCAGCAGGAATGACCGCACCACCAGGGTGTCGAACAGCAGACCGATACCGATGGTGGTGCCGACCTGACCGATGATGCGCAGATCGCTGAAGACCATGGAGGCCATGGTCAGGGCGAACACCAGGCCGGCGTTGGTCACCACCTTGCCGGTGCCGGCCATGGCGCGGATGATGCCGGTGTTGATGCCGGCGGCGATCTCTTCTTTCATCCGGGACACGAGCAGCAGGTTGTAATCCGAACCCACTGCCAGCAGCACGATCACGGACATCGGCAGCACCATCCAGTGCAGTTTGATGCCCAGGATGTATTGCCAGATCAGCACGGACAGCCCGAACGACGAGCCCAGCGAGAGCACCACGGTGCCCACGATGACCAGCGTGGCCACCATGCTTCGGGTGATGAGGAGCATGATCAAGAAGATCAGGCACAGCGCGCCGACCGCCGCGATGAGCAGATCGTATTTGGATCCGTCCCGGAAGTCCTTGAAAGTCGATGCGGTACCGGCGATTTCGATCTTCGCGCTGACCAGGGGCGTGGTTTTGAGCGCCTCTTCGGCCGCCGTCTTGATCGCAGAAACCCGGGCGATGCCTTCAGGGGTGGCTGGGTCGGTCTTGTGGGAGATGACGAGCCGGGCCGATTTCCCGTCGGGGGACAGGTAGAAGCTCATCGCGCGCTGGAAGTCGGGATTTTCGAAAACCTCGGGCGGCAGATAGAAGGTGTCGTCGTTGTGCGCGGCATCGAAGGCCCGGCCCATGGCGGCGGCGCTCGTCTGCGAATCGTCGATGACGCTGAAGCTTCCCGACATGGTGCTGTGCATCGTCAGGAGCATGCCCCGCATGGTCTCCATGCTGGCGATCAGCGGCGGCATCTTGTCGAGCAGCTGGGGCAGCAGAGTGTCCATCTGTTCGGCGATTTTCACGAGGTCGTCCATTTGACCGGTGAGGATGTCGATACCGTCGAGAGCTTCGAAGATGCTCTTGAGTGCGGAGCACAGCGGGATGTTGTCGCAGTGCTTGTCCCAGTAGAAGTAGTTGCGGATCGGCCGGAAGAAATCGTCGAAGTCCGCGACGTTGTCCCGCAGCCCCTTCATCATCACAACCATCTCTTTGGTCACGCCGATGGTCTGGTGGGTGATGTCGGTCATCTGTTGCTGAAGCCCGTACATGTGCTTGGTCAGCTCGATCTGCTGGCCCAGCAGGTCGGCGATCTTGAGCATGTCGTCGACCCGGCGCCGCATCGACTGCATCGACTGCTCCTGACCGGCGTTCTGCATGCTGATCAAAAACGGGATCGAGGTGTGCTCGATGGGTTGGCCTTCGGGCCGCGTAATGCCCTGTACCCGGGAGATTCCCGGAACCTTGAAGACTGCCTTGGCCAGCTTGTGCAGGACGAGGAAGTCCGCCGGATTGCGCAGGTCGTGGTCGGCTTCGATCATCAGGATCTCGGGCATCATCCGCGCTTGGGAGAAATGACGATCGGCGGCCGCGTAACCCTGGTCGGCCGGAATGCCTTTGGGTACGTACTGACGGTCGTTGTAGCTGGTTTGGTACATCGGCAGGGCGAGCAGTCCGACGAAGGACACTGCCAACGTCGCTGCCAGGATGGGCCCGGGCCAGCGGACGATCGCGGTGCCGATTCGACGCCACCGACCGAACGTGAGTTCTCGCCGTGGGTCGTAGAGCCCGAAACCACCGCCGAGGGACAGAATCGCCGGACCCAGGGTCAGCGCGATCGTCAGTGACACGAGCATGCCCACCGCGCAGGGCACACCGATGGTCTGGAAGATGGGCATCCGGGTGAAGCTCAGGCACAGCATGGCGCTGGCGATTGTCAAACCCGAGCCCAGGACGACGGGAGCGACACTACGGAACGTGGTGTAGTAGGCCGCTTCCCGGTCGACGCCGGCCTGCCGGGCTTCCTGGTATCGACCGAAAAAGAAGATGCCGTAATCGGTTCCGGCCGCCATCGCCAGGGCCACCAGCATGTTGATGGCAAATGTCGAGAGCACGACGACACCGGTGTCGCCGAGGTAGGCGACGATGCCGCGGGCGGCGAACACCTCGATGCCGACCGCGATCAACAACGACACCACGGTCAGCAGCGAGCGGTAGACCAGCAGCAGGACCGCGAAGATGATCCCGGCCCCGATGAAGGTCATCTTCAGGATGGATCGGTCTCCGGAGTGCTGCATGTCGGCGGCCAGCGCGGCCGGTCCGGTGACGTAGGCCTTGATGCCGGGCGGTGGCGGCGTGCGGTCGACGATGTCGCGTACCGCGGCCACGGAGTTCTGGCTCAGCGTGGTGCCCTGGTCCCCGGCCAAGTTCAGCTGTGCGTAAACGGCTTTGCCGTCAGCGCTCTGTGCACCCGACGCGGTGAGCCGATCTCCCCACAGGTCCTGGACGTGTTCGACGTGCTCGGTGTCGCTCTTCAGCGCACCCACCAGTTTCTCGTAGTACTCGTGGGCGTCGGTGTCGAGCGGTTGTTCGCCCTCCAGGATGATCATGGCGAAACTGTCGGAGCTGGAGTCCTTGAAGTTCTCGCCCATGTGCGTCATGGCCTGGACAGCGGGCGCGTCTTTCGGGCTCATCGGCACGGAGTGCTCGCGGCCCACCTGTTCCAGTGACGGCACGGCGAACGTCACCAGCAGGGTCAGCGCCGTCCACATCAGGATGATGAGCGGTGACAGCTTGCGAATGACCCGTGCCGGCAAGGGGTGTCGATCGGCTGGGGGCTCCGTGCCGAGTTGATGGGCGGCCATCTACTGCTGCTGATTCAGGAGCAGGGCCCGCACCAGCGGTCGTGGCCCGGTGGACCGGAGCATCGAACTGGCGGGGCGGGGGCGCACCTTCTGCGGCCACCAGAACCAGCGTCCCAACAGGGCGGCGATGGACGGGGTCATGAAAGCGCGCACGATCAAGGTGTCGAACAGCAGCCCGATCCCGATGGTGGTGCCCACCTGACCGATGCTGAGCAGGTCGCTGACGACCATGGAGCCCATGGTGAATGCGAACACCAGGCCGGCCGTTGTCACGACCTTGCCGGTCCCGCCCATCGCGCGGATGATCCCGGTGTTGATGCCGGCGGCCAGTTCTTCTTTCATCCGGGCGACCAGCAGCAGGTTGTAGTCCGACCCCACCGCCAACAGGATGATCACCGACATCAGTAGCACCGACCAGTGCACTTGGATGCCCAGCAGGTATTCCCAGACCAGGACGGACAGGCCGAAAGATGCTCCGAGTGAGAGCAATACGGTGCCGACGATGACGACCGCGGCCACCAGGCTTCGGGTCATGATCAGCATGATGCTGAAGATCAGGCAGAGTGCGGCGACCACGGCGATCATCAGGTCGAATCGTGAGCCGACGACGATGTCCTTCGTCGAGGCCGCGGTGCCGGTGAGGTAGATCTTCGAGTCCTCCAGCGGAGTCCCCTTCAGACCCTCCACGGCCGCGGTGGTGATGGCATCGACGCGTGCGAGCCCCTCGGGTGAGGACGGATCACCCTTCTGGGACACCAGCATCCGGACGGCTTTTCCGTCGGGCGAGACGAATATCTCCAGGATCCGCTGGAAGTCCTTGTTCTCGAAGACCTCCGGCGGGATGTAGAAGGAGTCGTCGTTCTTGGCGGCGTCGAATGCCTTGCCCATCACCGTGGAATTGCCGTTCCCGTCGGTCATCTGGCCGAACACGCCGGACATGGTGCTGTGCATCGTCAGCATCATCGACCGCATGCTCTCCATGATCGAGATCATTGCCGGGAACTGGCTGATGATCTGCGGCAGGATCACGTTGAGCTGGTCGAGGTTGTCGACCAGTTCGTCCAGTTTGTCGCTGACCTCGTCAACACCGTCGATGGTGTCGAAAACGCTTCTGATCGACTGGCAGACGGGGATGTCGAAGCAGTGGGGCTCCCAGTAGAGGTAGTTGCGGATCGGTCGGAAAAAATCTTCGAAGTCCGCGATGTGGTCGCGCAGATCCTTGGTGATCGTCTGCATTTCTTTTGTGTTTTCGACCATGTCGCTGGTGGTGGCCGCCATCTGCTTCATCAGGTCGTACATCTGCCGCATGATCGTGATGGTTTCGGCCAACATGTCGGCCTGTTTGAGCATGTCGTCCATGCGCAGATCCTGGAAGTGCATGAACTGCTGCTGGCCCGCCTGTTGCATGCTGAGCAGGTAGGGGATCGACGTGTGCGCGATGGGGGTGCCCTCGGGCCGTGTGGCGGACTGCACCTTTGATACGCCCGGAACCGCGAGGATGGCTTTGGCCAGCTGCTCCAGCACGAGGAAATCTGCCGGATTGCGTAGGTCGTGATCGGATTCCATCAGCAGGATCTCGGGCATCTTCATCGCGGATTCGGGGAAATGCCGGGCCGCGGCCGCCAATCCTTCGCTGGCCGGGATGTCCTTGGGAATGAACTGCTGGTCGTTGTAGCTCGGCGTGTACCCCGGCAGGGTCACCAGGCCGATGAACGAAATCGCCAATGTGGTCACGAGAATGGGGCCCGGCCACCGCACGATCGCGGTGCCGACCCGGCGCCAGCCGCGCACCTGGAATCTGCGTTTGAGCTCGAACATGCCGAAACGGCTGCCGAGTGCGATGGTCGCCGGCATCAGCGTCACGGCGACCGCAACCACCACCACAACGCCGACCGCGCACGGGGCGCCCAGGGTGCTGAAGATGGCCAGCCGGGTGAAGCTCAGGCAGTAGATGGCGCCGGCAATCGTCAAGCCGGAGGCCACCACCACCTTGGTGACCCCGCGGTAGGCGGTGTAGTAAGCCGTCTCCTTGTCTTCGCCGGCCTGGCGCGCTTCCTGATAGCGGCCGAGGAAAAATATGCCGTAGTCCGTTCCAGCTGCAATGGCCAGGGAGACAAGGAGATTGACCGCGAAGGTGGTGAGGCCGAGAAACTCGTAGTGGCCCAGGAGCGCGACGACGCCGCGGGCGAGCTGCAACCCGACCCCGACCGTCAGCAACAGGACGATGACGGTGACGATCGAGCGGTACACCAGCAGCAGCGTGATGAAGATGACCCCGACGCTGACCAATGTCGTGACGATGACGGTCCGGTCGCCACTGTTGCCCATGTCGGTGGCCACCGCCGCCGGCCCGGTGACATACGCCTGCACCCCGTCCGGCGCCGGCGTCGACCCGACAATGTGTTGTACGGCCTCGACTGATTCGTTGCCCAAGGTCTGGCCCGGGCTGCCGGCAAGGTCCAGCTGGACGTAAGCGGCTTTGCCGTCGGCGCTCTGCGCGGCGCCCGCCGTCATCGGGTCACCCCAGAAATCCTGGATGTGCGCCACGTGCGTCGAATCGGCTTTGAACTGGCTGATCAGGTTGTCGTAGTACCGGTGGGCCTCATCGGCGAGTTTGTCCTGGCCTTCCAAGACCACCATCACGATGCTGCCGGCGTCGGATTGGTCGAAGGCTTCGTTGATCCGCACCCCGGCCTGGTAGGACGGGGCGTCGGTCGGGTTCAGCGAAACCGCGTGCTCTTTTCCGACCTGCTCGAGCGGGGGGATGAAGGCGCCCAGCGCGAACATGATGCCGAGCCAGGCCAGGATGACCAGCGGCGAGAACCGGCGGATGATCCGGGCGGCGAGTGGCTGCGTGGGGGGCAGCTGGTGGGTGCTCATGCGGCCTTCAACATGCAGGAGGCAAAGGCGCTGACTTGGTGGGTCACGATCTTCTCGGACTTGACCTCGTTGTCGACGAGGATGCGGCAGCCGATGGTGTCGCTGTCGCCTTGTGCGGCAATGCTTCCGATGCCCGCTGCGGCGCTGATCGGGAATTCCAGCGTCCACGGCAGGCTGACGTCATCGGCGTTGACGGGGTCGCCGTTGGCGTCGAAGTAGCTGAGATGGGCGAGGGTGCCCGGCGGCCCGAAGACTTCGTACCGTAGGTGTTTGGGGTCGAACGGGACGGTCTCTTCCTGTGACGAGTCGGCGTAGGAGACGGTCTTGTGGGAGCCGAACATGCCGTGCAAGCGCCAGACGGTAAAACCTCCGGCCGTCATGACAGCCGCGATCACCAGGGGGATCCAGAGCTTCTTCAGGAACCTGAGGGCGGGCGGTGTCGAGTTTCGACGGCGCTTGCGGGGGCGGCTGTTCTCCCGGGGTGCAACTGAGGGGCGGTGAGCCCGACGCCGCAGGACGAGTCGGCGGCGAGCGCTTTGGCCAGCGTCGCGGCTGCCCGCGGTGGCGATGTCGAACCTAGCTGGCTCGACATCGGGCAAACGGACTTCGCTCACTACTACCTAACCTTCCCGTCACCCGACGCGTTTCCGCGCCCGGCTCCACCGCCGGGGCGGTGCCTGCAACGACCTGTTTCGCCGCGAAGCGTCACGTTACGAACAACGTGGTTGCTGTCACGGCAGCGAACTGTGCGTAGAGCTAACCACGCTGGTGGTCCAATATTGACGCGTGCGTGACATAACAGGGGATGGTAATGCAGGGCGGGACGGGGCGGGGTGGAAATTCTGCCGATGTAGGCCGGACCCGGGTGGCATCGGCGTGCGCCGCGGCCGCGGTCCGGTGGCCGCGCCAACTCGGAAGGTTCATTGCTGACGGTTTGCTGAATGTGGCCACCTGCGCATACCTGGCGATGGGTAGCGGAATTCTGGCGAAGGCGCCCCGCGGTGTACCCGCCCGACTGCTAGGGTCCTCTGTTACGGAGACGTCAATTGATGTCGAACCGGCCACCCACCGGATGACCCAACGCGCGGAATGAGCGATCCATGCCGGCCGAATCGACCACGCTGTCTCGTAGCGGGACAGACGTTCGGTCCTGGCTGCGGTCGCGCGAGTTCCTCGGCCCGGTCTGCGCGATCGGCGGTGTCCAGCTGATCGCCTCGATGGACGGCCCCGTCGTGGTGTTCGCGCTGACCAAGATCCAAGCCGAACTCGGCCTGTCCGATGCCGGACGCAACTGGGTGATCACCGCGTACATCCTGGCCTTCGGCGGGTTGATCCTGTTGGGCGGCCGACTCGGGGACACCATCGGCCGCAAGCGAATCTTCATCTTCGGGGTCGCGCTGTTCACCTTTGCCTCGGTGCTGTGCGCGAGTGCCTGGGACGGCGGCGTGCTGGTATTCGCCCGGCTGTTGCAGGGTGCCGCCGGCGCGATCGTCGCACCGACATGTGTGTCGTTGACGGCCGCGGCGTTCCCCAAAGGCCCGGCCCGCAATGCGGCGGCCGGCGTGTTGGGCGCCACGGCGGTGATCGGCGCGGTGACAGGTCTGGTGGTCGGCGGGGTGCTGACCGGGGTGTCCTGGCGGCTGGCGTTCGTGGTGAATGTGCCGATCGGGCTGTTGGTGATCTGGCTGGCCGCCACCATGCTGCAGGAGACCCAGAAGGAGCGGATGCGGCTGGATGTCGCGGGTGCGGTGCTGGCGACATTGCTCTGTACCGCAGCGGTTTTCGGGTTGTCGATGGCGCCGGAGAGGGGGTGGTTGTCGGCCACGACGATCATCGCCGGTCTGGTCACAGCGGTGGCTTTCGTGGCGCTGGTCGCGGTGGAGACCGCGGCCGTCAACCCCATCGTGCCGCTCAACCTGTTCGGCGATCGCAACCGGTTGGCCACGTTCGCGGCCATGTTCCTGGTCCGCGGGGTGGCTTTCGCGTTGACGGTGGTGATCGCGGTGTATGTGCAGACCGTCATGGGCTACAGCCCGCTGCGCGCCGGTATCAGCTTCATCCCGTTTGCCATCGCGATGGCGGTGGGCGCGGTGGTGTCCTCGCGCCTGGTGGTGGTGTTCTCACCCCGGGTGGTGGTGATCGGGGCCAGCACCCTGGTACTGGGCGCGGTCACCTACGGTGGCTTGGCGTTTCACCATGGCATCCCGTACTTCCCGAATCTGGTGGTGCCGATGGTCGTGGGCGCCATCGGCATCGGCATCATCAACGTCCCTCTCGGCCTGTCCCTGATCGCCAGCGTCGACCTGGACCGCATCGGTCCGGCCTCGGCGATCGCGGTGATGTTGCAGAGCCTCGGCGGACCCGTGGTGTTGACCGTCGCCCAGATCGTCATCACGTCGACCACACTGCATTTGGGCGGCGCCGACGGACCGGTGGGGGCCATGACCGCCGCTCAGCTCTACGCGCTGGACCACGGCTACGCCTATGGCCTGCTGGCACTGGCCGGGCTGATCGTCGTGCTGGGCGCCGTGGCGCTGCTCATCCGCTACAGCGCGCAGGAGGTGGCGCATGCCCAGAAAGTGAAGAACGAGGCCGAGTCGGCTGCCCCCGGACCGTAGTTACTCGACGTCGCCGGTCAGCTCGAACTCCGCCAGTGTCCGTGCCACCAACTCCCGCAACGCTTCCCGGGTGGTCACACCGCCCGGTTGGTAGGCCAGCACGTGGATGCAGACCTTGTCGAGTGCTGGTGCGGTGAGAAACTGCACTTGCAGCTGACCACCGATCCGCTCCAGCCACTGCCGGGTTGCGTGTTGCCGGGTACCCCGTGCGTATCCGTATGAGCATTGGGTGCCGTCGGGCCGGGTGATGTCGGAGCCGACGTCGCCGAAGTTGGAGCACACGACCGGGTGATCGGGGTCGTCGAGGGCCCAGTTGACCATCTGCTGCCACGCCTTCTTCGGCGTGAAGGGCGTCAGCGGTGCCAACGCCGCTGCCTCATCGGGTGCTTCCTTGACCGCGGTCAATGCCTGCTTGATGTCGGCGCGGACGCCGCGCAGATCTGTGGTCACCACCGCGGGATCGACCCGGATTCGGGCGAATGACACTGCGATGGCGCGGGTATCACCGAACGTCCGGTCGTTCACGATGGTCTGCACGCAGACCGTGCCGTCACTGTCGTGCCGAAATCCCGTGCCGTCACCGAGTTTTGCAGTGAACGCGGCGGTCAGCACATTGGTGGTGCCGCCCAGGGCTTTCGCGCGGGCGTCCCAATCTGAGATCTTGACCCAGGCCGTGACGCCGGGCAAAACGACGTGTTCGTCTCCGGCCGCCTCGATGACGGCGGCGGGACGCGTAGTTGCCGAGCGGGAATCCTCGCGCCGGCGGCGCCGGGCTTCCTTTGCTGCGGCGACAATCGCGCGGGCCACGTCGGGAATGTCCCGGGCCGTCTGGCCGGCATCCTCGACCAGCGCCCCCAGCCGTGAACGGGAGCGCGGCGCCGGGTAGTCGGGACGGGTCCCGACGCCGAGAATCGCCTCGACCACCGCGACGGCCGCCCCGATGCCGTCCATCACATAGTGCGACATCACCAGGGTGACCGCCGTCGAGCCGTCCGAGAGCGGAAGGACGCCCATGTGCCAGCCCGGCCCGGCTTCCGGGTCGACGGGAAGCTGTGAGCGTTCGTCCAGCCAATCGTTGAGTTCGCTTCGGGGTCGGGGGGATTCGGCAATGTCGATGTCGGCCGACCACTGTGCGGCCACCCACCGGTACGGGCCGAACGGTAACGGTGAACGTTCGATGAGCCGGCCCAAGATGCCGCGATTGAGGTTCTGGTGCAGCTGCGCGAGGCCGTCGAAGTTGACCGGGTGCTCGTACACCCAGGCCACCTGCATGACCTCCTTCTGGCCGGCGGCGCGGTGCCCGGCGTAGAAGCCCTGGTCGAGCAATGCCATCCGGTTGTCCACCGCTGCCGAACCGTTGGACGCATGATTGGCAGACGCTGCCTCAGCGAGACGTACCCGAGTTGCCATTGACCGGCCTCCGATGACACTAGATTTGCTCGTGACGTTCAATGGGCGAGATCCGCCCGGTCACGGAGCGACAGCGTAGCGGATCTGCCACCGTTGCTCGCCGGTTTCGGGCGCAGGCGAAAACTTCGGGATTCCGGGCTGCGTGCGCGCGCATCGGGTTACGCTCCCAAGCGGCTGCGCCGGGCGGTTGAGGCTCTCCCACTTTCATCCCGCAGAACGCGCACGGGACTGAAAGGCTCGGATTCCCATGAAGTTTGTACTCGCCTTCTATGGAACTCGCGGTGATGTGGAGCCCGGCATCGCGCTGGGTTGCGAGCTGGCCCGCCGGGGCCACGACGTTCGGATGGCAGTCCCGCCGGACCTGATCGGTTTCGCCGAGTCGGTCGGACTCAACGCCACCGCCTATGGGCCGGACAACCAGGCCTGGCTGGAGTCGACGCGCAACTTCTGGGGCCGGGTGTTCCGCAACTTCTGGCGGATCAACGAAGTGAAACGGTTGTTGCGCGAGTCGCGCGAGCCCGGCATCCGGGCCTGGGCGGAGATGACCGCGACGCTGACGTCGCTGGTGGACGGGGCCGATGCGTTGGTGACCGGCATGAGCTATCAAGAGCTTGCCGCCACCGTCGCGGAGTACCGCGACGTTCGGTTGGCCACCCTGTTGTGGTTTCCGATCCGGGTGAACGGCCAGTTGGTGCCGAACCTGCCGGCGCCGGCGGTCCGTGCGGCGATGAAGGTCTACGACCGGTTGGTGTGGCGCGGGGTGCGCAAGGCCGATACCGCGCAGCGCCGTGAGCTGGGCCTCCCGAGGGCGACGGGCCCTGCGCCGCAACGGATCGCAGACCGCGGCGCGCTGGAGATCCAGGGCTACGACGAGGTGTGCTTTCCCGGGCTGGCGGCCGAGTGGGCGCAATGGGCGCAGCAGCGCCCGTTTGTCGGGACCCTGACCCTGGAGCTGGCGACCGGCGCCGACGAGGACGTCGCATCGTGGATCGACTCGGGAACCCCGCCGATCTTCTTCGGGTTCGGCAGCATTCCGGTCGAGTCGCCGGCCGACACCATCGCGATGATCGCGGGCGCGTGTGCACAGTTGGGTGAGCGGGCCCTGGTCGGCGCCGGCTGGAGTGACTTCGCCGATGTGCCCCAGTTCGAACACGTCAAAGTGGTGGGCGCGGTCAACTACGCCACGATCTTTCCGGCTTGCCGCGCGGTGGTGCACCACGGCGGCGCTGGTACCACCGCTGCGGGCCTGCGTGCCGGGGTCCCCACCCTGGTCCTGTGGATGGCCGATGTCCAGTTGATCTGGGGCGCCGCGGTCAAGCGACTGAGGGTGGGCACCGCTCGGCGCTTCTCCTCCGCAAACGAAAAATCACTGGTGGCAGACCTGCGAACCATCCTCGCGCCGGATTACCGCACCCGGGCCCGTGACGTGGCCGCCCGGATGACCAAACCAGCCGAAAGCGCGGCTGCGGCCGCTGATCGGCTGGAGCGATTCGCGGCCGGTGCACGGGTTGTCGACGCAGCTCAGGCTGATATCGGCGACGACTGAGCGGAAAATCTTGGCGGCGATTCAGGAAACTACTGACGCCATCGTCAATAGCGGTTTAGAGTCAGCGCTGCTACTGCCACCATGCGAGATAGAGGCACATCTTGACCATCACCGACTACGACGTCCGCTCGCTGTATCTCGACCTGCTCCGTCGCAACCTGACTCGGTACGGGATGCATGAGCGGGTGCCTTCAGACTGGCCGCTGCGGCGACGCATTCTTCTCAAGACGGTGAACCGGATGAGCCCGCGGCTGCGGGGCACGAGTGTGCGCGATCAACGGGAGCAGCGTGCGCTCGGTCTGGACTGGCCGGCCGAGGCCGAGACGATGATCGGCATGAAGCGGCTGACCAGTCTGCAGGAGTGCGTGGAAACCGTGGTGGCCGACGACATCCCCGGTGACCTGATCGAGTGCGGAGTCTGGCGTGGTGGGGCCTGCATCCTGATGCGCGCGGTCCTCGCCGCCTACGGGGATCACACCAGAAACGTCTGGCTGGCCGACTCATTCCAGGGTGTGCCACGCTCGGATCCGGAAAATTACAAGGCGGACAAGGGGATCCGGGCCGAACTGGCCGCCGGCATCCTCGGCGTCTCGGAAGCCGACGTCCGGGCGAACTTCGAGCGGTACGGGCTACTGGACGACCGGGTGCGGTTCCTGCCCGGCTGGTTCAAGGACACCCTGCAGGACGCCCCGATCGAGCAGCTGTCGGTGTTGCGGCTGGACGGCGACCTCTACGAGTCCACGATCCAGGCGCTCGACGCCCTGTACCCCCGGTTGTCGCCGGGCGGATTCTGCATCGTCGACGACTATCTGGCGGTCAAGGCGTGTGAGCAGGCAGTCACCGATTACCGGGCCAAGCACGGGATCACCGCCGAGATCGTCAACATCGACGGGACAGGAGTGTTGTGGCGCAAGTGATCCGGATCGGGCGCTAGCATCACTGCCCCACCTCACGCGCCCCTGCGGATCGGCATCCTGGGGGCAGCCCAGATCGCCCCGTTGGCTCTGATCGAACCAGCACGGGAGAACGCCGATGTCTCGGTGGCGGCGGTGGCCGCACGTGACGTGTCGCGGGCCCAAGGGTTCGCCGCGAAACACGGCATCGCCAAGGTGCACCAGAGTTACCAGGAGCTGCTTGCCGATCCGGAGCTCGATGCGGTCTACAACCCACTGCCAAATAGCTTGCACGGTAGGTGGACTCGTGCCGCGATTGCGGCCGGCAAGCATGTGCTGTGTGAAAAGCCGTTCACCGCCAACGCCGACGAGGCCCGCGAGATCGCCGAACTCGCCGCCAGTTCCGGTCGGGTGGTGATGGAGGCGTTCCATTACCGCTACCACCCGCTGACGATGCGGGTGGAGGAGATCATCGCCTCCGGCGAGCTCGGTACCTTGCAGCGGGTGGACGTCGCGTTCTGCTTCCCGTTGCCGAAGTTCGCCGACATCCGCTACAACTACACGCTGGCCGGCGGCGCGACCATGGACGCTGGCTGCTATGCCATCCATATGGCACGCCTGTTCGGTGGTTCCACACCGGAAGTCGTTTCGGCACAAGCGAAACTGCGTGACCGCCAGATCGACCGGGCGATGACGGCCGAGTTGCGTTTCGCCGCTGGGCACACGGGACGGATCCGCTGCTCCATGTGGTCGTCGGACGTGCTGCGGGTGTCCGCACGGGTGACCGGCGATCGAGGTGAGATACGGGTGCTCAACCCGGTGCTGCCGCACGTGGTCCATCGCCTCTCGGTTCGATCCGCGGGCCGCAAGCGCGTGGAGCGCTTCTCACGCCGCACGTCTTACGCGTACCAGCTCGATGCCTTCGCGGCCGCGGTGCTACGTGGCGAACCGGTGCGCACGACACCGCAGGACGCGTTCGAGACCATGACCGTAATCGACGGGGTCTATCGCGCCGCGGGTCTGCCGGTCCGGATGCCTAGCTGAACAGCTGGATCTCAGGAGGAAGAGTGGTGTTGGAGAGCCAGCCAGAGGCGGTGCGGGAGAACAGATCCGGACAGCGCAAAGGCCAGTCGTGGTGCATCCCGGCCGCGGCCCCGTCGACACCGTTGGGCATGCGGTGGGCCAGGGTCGCCGCCCAGCGGCGGACGAACGGCCTCTCGTTGGCCCCGGACAAGAACAGGGTTGGCGTATCCGACTCGTCGAGTCGCTCGGGGATGGTGAAACCCGCGGATGCGACGACGACATGGGCGAGTTGTGGTCCTGAGCTGAGGCGGACGTCCTCGTGGTAGTCGTCGAGGTTCGCTGCGGGCACACCCACCTCGCGTGCGTTCCAGCGCCGGTTGACCATCTGCTGGAACCACGGCACCCGGGCCATCGTCCCCAAAAGCCGCTGCGCCAACCGGACCCCGGGCAGGGTGTTGACCAGGGTTCCGCACAGCACCGCTCGATCCACCAGCTTCGGCTCGGTGGCAAGCAGTTGCAGCCCGACCTGGGCGCCCAGCGAGTAGCCCACCACGTGGGCGTGGCCGGTGCCCACATGGAAGCGGATGAGTTCTGCTACGGCATCAGCGGCTCGACTCATGTCGAACGGACCCAGCTCAAAGCTCTTGCCGTACTGGGGCAGATCGGGCACCAGACAACGGTATTGCGGCATGCGATCGACCACCGGCTGCCAGGACCAGCCGCTCAGGTGCCCGCCGTGCAGGAAGATGACGGCCGGCGCCACGGCCGGACCGTATTCACGCACGAACAGAGCCACGGCGGCAATGCTACTTGGTTGTTCCGCAGTGTGATTCATGAGACGAGCACGACACGAGAACCGATCGGACTACGGTCGAACGCCGAGGCTCACCACATTTCTGCCACACCGACAGTGCTGGCATGTCAGGATCATTCGTCCACAGAAGGGATTGCCGAGCCGTGGAGAAAGTAATGAAGGCCGGATCACTGCCGGAAACGCAAGCTCCGGTGCGGATCGGCATCCTGGGGGCCTCGAGCTATGCACCCACCACACTTCTCAACCCCGCCAAGGAAAATGACGAGGTGGTGATCTCAGCGGTGGGATCACGTGAGCTGCCCGGTGCTCAGGCGTTCGCCGACAAACACGGCATCCCACGGGCGCACGGCAGCCTTCAGGCACTGGTCGAGGATCCGAACCTCGACGCGGTGTACGTCCTCCTGCCCACCAGCTTGCACGGTAGATGGACCCGGGCAGCACTCGAGGCGGGCAAGCATGTGCTGTGCGAAAAGCCCTTCGTCGCCAACGCCGACGAGGCCCGGGAGGTCGCCGAGCAGGCGGCGAAGTCGGATCGAGTGGTGATGGAGGCCATCCAATTTCGCCATCATCCGCTGACCTTGCGGGTCGAAGAGATCATCGCCTCGGGTGAGATCGGCAGGCTACAGCGGGTGGACATCGACTTGTGCGTGCTGCTGCCGACGTTCAAGGGCAACTGCTACAACTACGACTTCGCCGGCGGCGCCATGATGGATGCCGGAAGCTATGTGGCCAACATGGCCCGTACATTCGGTGGCTCCACCCCGGAGGTCGTTTCGGCGCAGGCGAAGCTGCGCAGCCCGCAAGTTGATCGGGCCATGACTGCCGAGTTGCGTTACGCCGGCGGTCATACCGGCCGGATACGGTGCGCGCTGTGGTCATCGAACTTGTTCCGGGCTCGGGCCAAGGTGGTCGGGGACCGCGGTGAGTTGCGGTGGTTGAGCCCGGCGGCACCGAATCTTTTTCCGCGGCTGTCGATCAGGTCAGACGGCCGCAAGCGGGTGGAGAGTTTTCCGCGGCGCGCGTGTTACGACTACCAGCTCGATGCGTTCGTGGCGTCGGTGCTTCGTGGGGTGCCGGTGCGGACGACACCGGACGACGCGGTCGAAAACCTGTCGGTCATCGACGCGGTCTATCGTGCGGCGGGCCTGCCCATCCGGATGCCGAGCTGAGACCCATGTCCGTGTGACGCACATCGATCAGGCGGGGAAATCTGCCTGATCGATGTGCGCCGCCACCCGTAACGCGTTGGCCGCCACGGTCAGGCTCGGGTTCAGCCCGGCGCTGGACGGGAAGAACGAGGTATCCACCACGTAGAGGTTGTCCACTTCGTGGGACCGGTTCTGGGGGTTCAACACGCTGGTCTTGGGATCGGTACCGAATCGGCAGGTGCCGCAGACGTGGCCGAGGTTCGCGTTGTCCTTGCCGCTGCCCAGGGTGATCTTGCGGAACGGGGCGAGCAGCTCCTTGAATCGGCGCATGAATGCCGCGTGCCGTTCGATCTCGTTGGGGTGCAACCGATACTGCAGACGCATCCGCTGTCGGCCGTCAGAACTGGGTTGCGCCGACGGCAGGATGCGGTTGTCCAGATAGGGCAGGTCTTCCATCATCGCCGCCAGCACCAGTCCGCCGGTGAAGAAGCGCTCGTAGACCCGGCGCACCGCCGGCCGCATGGCGCGCAGCGCCTTGCCCCGCGCGCCCGGCCGGTTGGTGAGCATCTCCATCGGTGGTAGAGCCCCGAAGGATTGCACGGTGCCGTACTTCTGCCCGCCGTAGAAATAGAAGTCGTTGAGGCCGATCTCTTTGTTGGCGGCGGTGATCCGGCTGTCGGGCTCGGGCCAGATCTCGACCGGATCCAGGAGATGGCGCATCAGGTTGCGTCCCACCCAGTCCGAGCCGTTCGCCAATCCGCCCGGCCAGTCGCCCGACCGTGAGTTGAGCAGCAGTACCGGGGTGGCCAGCGCGCCGGCGGCCAGGACCACCACCTTGCCCCGCAGCATCAGGGTGCCTTGGGGATGTTCGCAGATCACGCTGCGCACGCTGGTGCGGTCGGCGTCGAGGCGAACGACGCGGCATTGCGTCAGGAGTTGGGCGCCGTGTTCGGTGACGGCGGGCAGCACGCCGTTGCGGCCGGCCTCGTTCTTGCACGATCGTGGACACAGGTAGGTCTGACAGGTGGTGCAATCCTCGGTGTAGTCGCACGCCATCGGCAGGTGGTAAGGATGCAGGCCACGGCCCGTCAGGTAGTCGACCAGAGGCTGGTTGTCGGACGAAAAAGGCGGTGCGGCAGGCAGACCCACGTCGAGCGCCTCCGGACGCAGCGGGTCGGCCTGACCACGGACGCCCAGCAGCTTCTCGGCCTCGGTGTACCAGGGGAGCATCTCGTCATAGCTCACCGGCCAGGCCTCGGGCACGGTGGAATCGCCGGGGTCGCGAAAGTTCTGTCGGGGCGTGAAATCGTCGGCGAAGAAACGCTCGCACACCATGCCGTAGAGGGCCGAGGATCCGCCGGTGCCGCTCCCGATGAACGGCACGAATCGCTTGGGGAAGCGCCTGCTGATGTCCTCGACCTCGTCGGTCGTGCGACCGCCGCGGGCCAGCGCGTCGTAGTACGCCGCTGGGGAACGCGCCGAGTTGGGCTCGGCCAGTTCCGGCATGGCCGCGCGAATGGTGCCCGGCGCTCCGGGCAGTGTCGAGCGTCCCTTCTCGACGAAAAGCACCCGACGGCCCGAACGGGCCAGCCGGTGGCCCAGGGTGCCGCCACCCATGCCGGTGCCCACGACGATGACATCCCAGACGATGCGCTCGGCTGCGCGCGCGTCTACTCCGCCGTCGGCCAAAGTCGAGCTCCTCTGCGTGATGGCCCAAAGATCGGCCAGGGACCGACGCTGCGAAGTTACCTGCTCAGCCGGTCGGGCATACCCCGTTTTGCGGCGATAACTTACGATATCGTCAAAATCTGTCCGAGCCGAACCCGCCGTCGGCGAACATGGACGATCCCAGGGACGGAAAGGCCAGGGCCCGCTATGAAATTGGTGCTGGCGAGCTATGGCGGCCGCGGCGACGTCGAGCCCGCGGTCGTGGTGGGGCGCGAATTGCAGCGTCGAGGGCATGAGGTTTCCATGGCCGTGCCGCCGAACCTGGTGGGTTTTGTCGAGTCGGCCGGGCTGACGGGGGACGCCTACGGGCTGGACTCGAATCCGATTCTGGACCTGCAGCGCGAGTACTTCACCTGCTACTCCCGGACCCCGTGGAAGGTCAAGGAACTCAGACGGATGTCGCGCGAGACCGAGCGGTTCGCGGCCGAATGCTGGGCGCAGATGACCAAGACGCTGACCTCCGTGGCCGACGGTGCCGACCTGCTGCTCACCGGCCTGATCTTCGAGCAGCCCGCGGCCAACGTCGCCGAGTACTTCGACCTCCCACTGGTCACGCTGCATTACTTCCCGGTCCGGGCGCACGGCCAGTTGCTGCCGTTCGTGCCGGCGCCGTTGGGCCGCAAGGCCATGGCGGTGAACGACTGGTTGGCGTGGCGCGGCACGAAGAAGGACGAAGACGCGCAGCGTCGTGAGCTGGGCCTGCCGGCGGCGACGCGTCCCGCACCGCAGCGGATCGCCGACCGCGGCTCGCTGGAAATCCAGGCCTACGACCAGGTGTGCTTCCCGGGGCTGGCGGTCGAATGGGCGCGCTGGGCCGACCAGCGGCCCTTTGTCGGTGGATTGGCGATGGCCTCGCCGACGGATGCCGACGACGATGCGGCTTCGTGGGTGCGGCAGGGAACGCCGCCGATCTTCTTCGGGTTCGGCAGCGTGCCGATCGGATCCCCGGCCGAGACGATCGCCATGATCAGTGCGGCCTGCGCGCAGTTGGGGGAGCGCGCGCTGATCGGGGCCGGGGGCACCGACCTGAGCGGGGCGCCACAGTCCGAGCACGTCAAGGTGGTTGGCCAGGTGAATTACGCGACGCTGTTCCCGCTCTGTCGTGCGGTGGTACACCACGGCGGCGCCGGCACCTTGGCCGCATGCCTGCGGGCCGGGGTGCCGCAGTTGGTGCTGTGGACGCTGCCTGATCAGCCGTTCTTCGCGGCTCAGCTCAAGCGGATGAAAGTCGGTGCCGGAAGGCGTTTTTCGGCGACCACCGCCAAGACGCTGGTGGCCGACCTGCGCCGGATCCTTGCCCCGGAATACCTGACCCGGGCCCGAGAACTCGCACCGCAGATCACCATGCCCGCGCACAGTGCGGTGGCGGCCGCGGATCTGGTCGAAGACTTCGCCCGCCGCCGGCGGGGCTGATCGCCGGCGGTCGCCCTCAGTTGCGGATCAGAAAACCGTACGGAGCGAAGGTGAAGCCGAACTTGTTCTCGCGCTCCACGTCGTGGGTGTAGTCATCGGGGAATTGCTGCTCGTAGGCTTCGACGGCCTCGTACGGGCCGGGCCCCCACCCGGGGAGCACGGGGTGGCCGTTGACGGTGGAATCCTCGACCAACAGATAGTCGCCGGACGACAGCAGCGGCCGCAGGAGCTTCATCTCGGCCAGCACGTGATCCATCGAGTGGTCGCTGTCGAGGATGGCGAAGATCTTGCCGGGGTACTCGCTCTTGAGCCGCTGGATCTGCTCAGCAATCTCGGGACGAGTGGAGGACGACTCGATGAACTCGATGTCGGGATCGCGGCGCGCGGCCGGGTCGAGGTGTTTGTGACTGATGTCCACCGACAGCACTTTGAATGGCTGGCCGAGCCGCTTCATGATCGTGGCGAAGAATAGCGCCGAGCCACCCTGATTCGTGCCGAATTCGATTATCAGGGACGGCTTCAGGTCGGCGATTATTTCCTGATAGTTCCACATGTCGCTGACGGACTTCCATGTGGTTACCCCTAGCCAGCTGGTCTTTTGCCAGACAAAGGTGTTGTAATACCACTTGTGGTATTCCTCGGCCTCTGAGCCGGTCGGTTGGTAGAAAGCCACCGCAGCGACCGAATTCACGAGTCTCCGCAGGGACACCAGGGTGGCCATTGCAATTCCCGAAAAGGTGGTCTTCTCGACAGATTCGCGTCTCAGTACCATGGAAACTCCCCGTCTGGATTTCGTGACTTCGGCGATGCTCCGCCGGATGCTAGCAGCGGCTGATGCCCAGCTGGACGCGATCTCAGGAAAAATTTCCGCTAGCGTCAGTTTCGCCCCGAATCTCGAGTCGCTGACGCTCGCGTGAATTAAGCTGCCGAGCGATCGGCGTCGGAGGTGCGGCCTTCGCTGTCATCGTCGGACGGCGCGCGCAGCACCGGGAAGGCTGGGTATCGCATGGCTAGAGGAGCGTTCGGAAGCAGCGACGCCGAAATCGATCTGCTGGTTCGCGGCAAGCGGTGCGGGATCGCCGTGGTCGGATTCGGCTACATCGGCACCGTGATCGGTGCCGTGCTGGCCGATCGCGGATGGCCGGTGACCGGTATCGACGTGCGGCAAAGCGTGGTTGACGAGCTCAACCTCGGCAAGACCTCGGTGGCCGAGCCGGGGCTGAGCGAACTGGTGGCCAACAGTGTGCGGACCGGTCGGCTGCGCGCCACGACCGATTTCGGTGTGATCGCCGAAAACGACTTCGTCATCGTCAATGTCGGGACGCCCTTGGGACCGGACTACGAGCCGATCGTCGACGACATCAAAGCCGCCGCGGCCGCGGTGGGTGAGCACCTGCAGGCCGGCCATGTGGTGATCCTCAAGAGCACGGTGCCGCCCGACACCACCGAGACACTCGTCCGGCCCATCCTCGAAGCCGCCTCGGGTTTGCGTGCGGGCGTGGACTTCGGGCTCGCGTTCTGCCCCGAACGCCTGGCCGAAGGACAGGCCATTCACGAGTTGACCTCGATCCCGGTCGTGGTCGGCGCGGTCGACGAGCGCAGCGCACGGGCGTGCGCCACGTTGTGGCGCCATGCCCTGGGGGTGGACTCCGTGGTGGTCGACGATCCGCGAACCGCCGAGATGGTCAAGCTCGCCGACAACCTCTGGGTCGATCTCAACGTCGCGATGGCGAACGAGCTCGCCAAGCTGTGCGATCAGCTCGACATGGATGCCCTCCAGGTCATCGACGCGGCCAACACCATGCCGAAAGGCACCCACAACGTCAACATCCTGCGGCCGAGCATGGGCGTCGGCGGGTACTGCCTGACGAAGGATCCGTGGTTCGTCAACCACCTGGGCGAGTCCGTCGGGCTGGAGCTGTCGATCCCGCGCACATCGCGGACCGTCAACGACACGATGCCCACGTATACCTACGGTCTGCTCACCCAGTTGCTCGCCGATCAGGGAAAGGCGATCCAGGACAGCAAGATTGCGGTGTTGGGTATCGCGTTCAAGAACAACACCGGTGACTGCCGTCTGACGCCGACCAAGTACGTCTGCGCGCTGCTCGAAGAGTCGGGCTGTCAGCTCTCGGTCCACGATCCGTGGGTGCCGGACGACGAAGCCGTCACGGTGACGAGCGTCCCGCTGAGCCCGGACATCGAATCCGCGGTCAAGGATGCCGATGCGTTGGTGGTGTTGGCCGGGCACCGTGAGTTCCATCAGACGCCGCTCACCCGGCTGGCGGACCTGACGGCAGCCGGGTGTGTATTCCTCGACGGCCGTAACAGTTTCGACCCTGCGGCGGTACGAGCCGCCGGCTTCGTCTACAAGGGGATCGGCCGCTGAGCGGCCGACGTGTGAACCCGGACCGCTACCCGAGATGAAAGAGTGACGATGGCTAACGTTGTGGTGACCGGCGGCTACGGTTTCATCGGATCGCATCTGGTGTCGGCGTTGCTGGCCCGCGGTGACTCGGTCACCATCTTCGACTTTGCGAAGAACACCCGTGACACCAGCATCGACTTTGACCGTCATCCGAACTTCCGGTTCGTGCAGGGCGACGTCACCGACATCTCCGCCCTGGAGGGGGCCCTGACTGCCGACGTGGACACGGTCTTCCACTTGGCGGCGGTGGTCGGTGTCGGCAACTACATGAGCGACCCGTTGCGGGTCCTCGACGTCAACGTGATCGGCACCCGCAATGTCCTGGAACTGAGCCACCGCAACGGGATCCGTGTGCTGTTCGCCAGCACGTCGGAGGTGTTCGGCAAGAATCCCAAACCGCCGTGGGCCGAGGACGACGACCGCGTGCTCGGCTCGACCAAAACCGCGCGCTGGAGTTACAGCACCAGCAAGGGCATGGCTGAGCACTTGGTGTTCGCGATGCACTCGGCACACGGTCTGCCGGTGACGGTGGTGCGTTACTTCAACGTGTACGGCCCGCGGCAGAATCCGATCTTCGTGATCTCACAGTCGATTCACCGGATCCTCAACGGGCGTGAGCCGTTGCTGTACGACTCGGGTGAGCAGACCCGGTGCTTCACCTACGTCGACGACGCCGTGGCCGGCACCCTGCTCGCCGCCGACAGCGACGACGCGATCGGCGAGGCCTTCAACGTCGGCAGCATGACCGAGACCACCATGCGGGATGCGATCGAGCTGGCGATCAAGATCGCGAGTGTGGACTCGGTGTCGGGTACTGAATCCGTGGACACCGCAGCGCGTTACGGCGTCCGCTACGAGGACATTCCGCGACGTATCCCGGATTCGACCAAGGCGCAGCGGGAGCTGGGCTGGCGGCTGAACGTCGACGTGGAAGAAGGTATCCGCCGCACGATCGAGTGGGCGCGGGACAACCCGTGGTACCTGGAAGAGCTCCCCGAGAAGGTGTGAAGGATCGACGAAGTTGAGCAGGCTCCCCGACGTCGCAGAGATACAAAAAGCCACACCGAATAGTCTGCGGGAACAGCCGCGAATAGGTGCGAAGCTCGGGAAGGTTTTCGATCCACGCAACAACGCACTGAACGCCTGGCGCTTGGTGCTCTTGACTGGCGTCATCCTGGCGCACTCGTGGCCGCTGACCGGGCGCCGGATCGAATTCGAGCCGGCACACCAGCTTCTCGCCAACGTCTGGCTCGATGGATTCTTCGCCATCTCGGGGTTCCTCGTCACCCGGGCATGGTTCCGAAACCCGCGGCTCGGGGAATTTCTCCTGTCCCGCGCGCTGCGGCTGTTGCCCGGGTTCTGGGTCTGCCTGATCGTCACGGCGTTCGTGATCGCACCGATTTCTCTTGCCGTCCAGGGTGACTCGCCTGTAAAGCTGCTGTTTTCTCGCGAGCCATTTCTGTACGTGCTGCAGAACAGCGCGATGCTGATCGTCAAGTTCGACGTCGCTGGAACACCATTGGACATCCCGTGGCCGGGGCAGTGGGACGGCTCGCTCTGGACATTGACATTCGTGGTGATGTGCTACATCGGTACCGCCGTGCTCGGGGCCACCGGCCTGCTCTCGCGCCGTTGGCTCATCCCCACCTTGTTCGTTCTGACGCTGTGGTGGGCGGCGAGTTTGCCGCCGCTGAACGATGTGGTGGAGCAGCCACCCGGCGCGCAACCGGTCGATACCGCCACCGCCATGCTCGTGGTGCAGCAAGTTAGCGCCCGTCTCTACCTGATGTATCTCACTGGCGCATTGCTCTACCAACTCCGCAGCCGGATTCCAGCCCGCTGGTCGCTCGTCGCGTTGAGCGTTGTGGTGGTTCTGGCCTCGAGCCTGCTGCCCAACTACCACATCGTCGGCGCCATCCCGCTTGCCTACGCCGTCATCGTCTCCGGTGCCTTGGCCCGTCAGGGATGGCTGACGCTGCGGACAGATCTGTCCTACGGCGTCTACGTCTACGCCTGGCCGATGCAGCAACTGCTGATCGTGTGTGGTCTGGGCGTTCTGAATCCGGTGGTGTTCTCGGCGGTTGCGGTGACCGTCACGCTGCCGTTGGCGGCCCTGAGCTGGTTTGCGGTCGAGAAGCGGGCCCTTCGACTGAAATCTCGGTTCCCGCGCCGGCGCCTACCTGGCGAAGCGCAAGCGTCGGCCTACTAGTCGGTTACGCGTGGCCGGCCAAGGCCGCCGGTCGCACCCCCGGGGCATGCAGTTCAGAAGCTGTCCCGGAGGGCGCGACGCGGGGCGCCGGACCTAGTTGCGGATCAGGAATCCGTTGGGTGCGTAGGTGAATCCGAATTTGTTCTCACGGTCTACGTCGTGGGTGTAGTCGTTCGGGAATTCCTGCTCGTACGCCTCGATGGCCTCGTACGGGCCTGGCCCCCACCCGGGGAGGTTGGGATGACCGTTGAGCATGGAATCTTCCACGAGGAGGTAGTCGCCTCGGGTGAGCAAGGGCCGCAACAGTTTCATCTCCGACAGCACGTGCTTCATGGAGTGGTCGCTGTCCAGGATGGTGAAAACCTTGCCGGGGTAATCCTTCCGGAGATCCCGAATCTGGTCGGCGATCGCCGGCACGTTGGACCGTGATTCGACGAACAGCACATCGGGATCGCGTTGTGCGATCGGATTGAGACGCTCGTGGGTGACGTCGACGGAAAGCACCTTGAACGGTTGGCCGATCTGCCTCATGACGTTGGCGAAGTACATCGCCGAGCCACCCTGGTTGGTGCCGAACTCGACCACGAGCGAGGGCTTCAGGTCGACGAGGATTTCCTGGTAGTTCCACATGTCGCTGACCGATTTCCAGGTCTCGACGCCCATCCAGGTGGTCCGCTTCCACACCATGGTGTTGAAGTACCACTTGTGGTATTCGTCGGCCTCCGAGCCGGTCGACTTGTACAGGAACGGGGCCATCAGCCCCGATGCGATTCGCCGTCCGAGGCCGGCCGGTGTGGGCCGCTGTTCGATCACGGCGGCGGCCATTCTCAGAACGCTGTTCCGGTCCACATAGCTGGCGCCGGGCGCTACCTTCTCGCTGCTAGATGTTGGCACTACGCGCTCTCCCATTGTTGGACCGGCAGTGTTGGCGCTGCGGTCTGTCCTCGCGGTTGTCCGCTTACGGGGGAATAATATCGAGCAAGATTTACGTGTACGTCAGTTTTTCGCAAACTGCGTCGCCTCCCGAAAGGTTGGCAAGGACGCAAAGTTCGGTCTCAGCGCCCGGACTCTGCCGCGGCTCGATAGCCGCTGATGGCCAGTGGGGCGACCACGGCCACCAGGCCGACAGCCCAGAGGGTGCCCACCAGCACCGCCTCCAGAACGGGGCCGCCCTCGGCGAGGGCGCGCATGGCCGAAATGGTTGCCGACATCGGCTGAAGCCGGACCAGCGGCTGCATCCACGTCGGCAACATCTCGATGGGCGGCGCCCCGGAGCTGGCGAACACCAAACTGATGGCCGGCACCACGAACCAGACGAGCACGGTGCCGCGCTTGGAGCGGGTAGCAATCGCGACGATCGCCATCGAAAAGATGACCACGACCACCGACGGCACCAACAGAAATGCGATGAGCGCCAGCAGATTACCTTCGAAGCGAAGGCCCATCCCGATACCCACCGCGGTGATCAAGGCAGTGGCCACCACGGTGCGTACCGCTTCGGCGAGGAGCCGCCCGGTCAGTGCGCTGCCGCGCCGCACCGGCAGCAGCCACATCTGGCTGAGCAACCCGCTGTCGCGTTCCACGGGAATGGTCATGCCGGCAGCAAGTGCCCCGAACATCGCACCGGCCACCGCGCAGGTAGGGACCAGGCCATAGATGCTGTCCGCACCGGTGATGCGCAGGATCGACTCGCCGACCAGCAGTTGGTACATGATCAACAGGAAGGTCGGCAGGAACACCGCTTGAATCGTGACCGCCGGCCCTCGCCGCCAATGTGTCAGCAGCTGGTTGCAGAACAGCAGACTCTCGGCGACATAGGAGCTGCGCAGCTCGGCATGCGACGTCACGGCTCACGCCTCTGCATCCGCACCGCCAGCACACCGAACACCACCAGCATTGCGCCGCACCACGCCAGGCTGATCGCCAGATTGTCGACCATCACGTGACCGGTGGAGAAGCCACGCATGGTTTCGGTGAGCTGCGAGACCGGTTGGTAGTGCACGAACGGGCGCAGCCAGTCTGGAAAAGCATCGAGCGGCGCCATCCCGGTGGACAGCATGATCAGCGTCAGCTGCGGAACCAACAGCATCTGGCTGGCCGTACCGCTCTTTCCGACCGCGCTCCCGGAGAGCGCGGCACCGAGGGCATCGGCCCCGAGTGACAGCGCGAGCGTCAAGACCAGGACAAGCACCACGAATGCCGCTGCGTAGCCCACCCCGCCGGTCATCCGGAATCCGAAGGCATAGCCGACGGCGACGGCGGCGAGCAGGGCGAGGCCACCGCGGAAGATGCAATACAGCATCCGTGCCACCAACGGAACCAAAGCGGAGATCGGCAGAGTGCGGAGCCGAATGCCGAAGTCGGACTGCTGTTCTCGCGCGGCATGGTCCACGGTGGCCAGTACTCCGAGCGACATCACCTGGATGATGATCACCGGCAGCACGTACTGCGGATAGCTCATCGAACCGGTATCGAACACATTGCGCAGGGCGAAATTGAAGACCATGAAATTGCCCGCGGCCGCGAGAATCGCGAACGGCAAGTCCTCGCTCAGCTGACCGAGCACCATGCGCTCGGTGAGAGCGGCCACGGCTGTCATGCGCGATCCGCTTGCGCTACTCGCTGAACCGTCATGCGGTGACGTTCTCCGTGAGATGCAGGAACGCCTCGTCGAGCGACGGCTTGCGCAGCGAGATGTCGGCCAGCTCGACCCCGAGCTGATCGACGCGGCGGAACACCTCGCTGAGCGTCGCGACACCGTCGGGGGCCAGCACCGAAACCGTGTTTGCCTCCTGGTCGGCTTGGGCGTCCTCCAGGTCGGCGAGCACGGCGAAGATCTTGGCGAGGTGGCCCGGATCGACCGGACTGACTGTGCAGTAACCGAATCCGGCCAAATGTTTGAGGTCGTCGGCGGTGCCGGTGGCGATGACGCGCCCGCCGTTGATGAGCACGACCGAATCGCTGAGCAGGTCGGCCTCTTCGAGATACTGCGTGGTGAGCAGGACGGTGACGCCCTGGGCCGACATCGTCGACACCAGGTTCCAGACCTCCCGACGGCTGCGCGGGTCCAATCCGGTGGTCGGCTCGTCGAGGAAGAGCACTTTCGGTGGAACCACAAGTGCCGCAGCGATATCGATGCGGCGGCGCATGCCGACCGAATAGGTATCGACGCGCCGGTCGGCGGCATGGGCCATGTCGAACTGCGCGATCAGCGCCTCAGCCTGCACTTGCGCGCGCTTGCGTCGCATGCCCCGCAGCCGGCCGAACAGTACGAGGTTCTCCCGCCCGGTGAGTTGCCCGTCGAGTGCGGCGAGCTGTCCGATGGTGGAGATGCTTGCCCGCACCTTGTCGGGCTGCTCGACGACGTCGTAGCCGGCGACCACCGCGCGGCCGGAGGTGGGCTTGAGCAACGTGGACAGGATCTTGACCGTCGTCGTCTTGCCGGCGCCGTTGTGACCGAGCAGAGCGCAGACCGACCCGGTGGGGACGGCAAAACTCACCTCCTGAAGTGCGTGTATGGACCCGTCATAGGTCTTGGCCACACCGTCTAGCTCGATCACGGGTAGAAGATACCGCGGGCATGGGCGGCTGCGGGCGGAGTCGGCTAACGAAATTGACGCGACCGAAAGAATGTTCTAACTCCATGGCCGCCCAGGTTATTGGGCTCGTCTGGACGAAGTTCGAGATTTTGTCTACATCGTCAATTGTTGGCGGGTACGGTGCCCGACCATGACCATCACAGACCGTATGGGCCGGGCTCTGGTGTGGAAACTGAACGCACGGCTGCACAATCGGATGTACCGCTACATTTCCGGTCACGCCTCTGACGATGTGCTCTTCATGAACTGGGCCTATGAAGAAGACCCGGCCATGGCGATTCCGTTGGACCCGACTGACGAGCCCCATCGCTATCCCATCCAGCTGTACCACTCTGTGGCAGCCCAGAACGGCGGACTCGCCGGAATGCGGGTGCTGGAGGTGGGCTGCGGACATGGTGGCGGTGCCTCGTACATCATGCGCACTTTCGGGGCGGAATCGTATGTGGGGCTTGACCTGAACGCCGTCGGCATCACTTTCTGCCGGCGCCGACATCACGTTCCCGGGTTGGAGTTCATCGAGGGTGACGCCGAACAGCTGCCATTCCGGGCCGAGTCATTCGATGCCGTGATCAATGTGGAATCGTCGCATTTCTATCCTCACTTCACCCAGTTCCTGAGCGAGGTGACACGAGTGCTCCGCCCCGGCGGAGAGTTCCTGTACACCGACATTCGACAGTGGTACCAGTGCGACCAGTGGGAGGCCGACCTCGAGGCCACCGGGATGCGGATGGTGGCCGGGCGGGACATCAACAAGCAGGTGCTGCGCGGCATGGAGCTGAACAAGCCGCAGTGGGATGCGGTGTGGGACCGCATTGCGCCGGGGTTCCTCCGCTCGATCGGCAGCGCACCGACGACGGGTACACCGCTGTCACGGGACCTCGAGAACGGCAAGCAGTTCTACCGGATGTATTGCCTCACCAAGGGATAACCCGCACGGAGCCGATGATCAACCAGTCGCGCCCTGCCCGCCGATCCAGTCGAGCAGGGCGCGCAGGCCATCCTCGAGCCCCCACTTGGGGCGCCATCCGAGCTCCTTGATCGTCGGTTCGACATCGCACCTCGCGGCGCGGACGTCACCGTCGCGGAACTTCCCCACGACGACCGGCTCGGGGGCATCGCAGAGGATGGCCATCTTCTGCGCCAACTCGTGGATGGTGGTCGGGACTCCCGACCCGATGTCGAGGCAGCGCAGTGTCGCGGCGGGCTCGTAGATCGCCGAGTACAGTGCCTCGACGACGTCGTCGATGTAGACGAAGTCGCGCAGGATCCGGCCGTCCTCGTAGACCTCCAGCGCCTGCTTGGCCAGTGCCAGTCGGCCGAACAGCGCGACGATCCCGGTGTACGAATTCGTCAGCGACTGGCCCGGGCCGTAGACGTTCTGCAGCCGCAGCACGCTGAGGTTGGTGTCGTGCGCGGCGGTCCAGGCGGCCAGCAGATGCTCTTGCGCGAGCTTGGTTGCGGCATAGATGTTGGTGGGGCGCGGCTGTGTTTCGGCTGTCGAGCTCGGCAGCGGTACCGCAGGGGCGCAATCGGCTCCCGTCGGATCCCAGCTGCCGGCCGCCAGTTGAGCGTGACTACGCGGCCTCGGATAAAAGATCTCAGTGCCGGCTTGCCACGCGCCCTCGCCGTATACCGCCCGCGATGAGGCCAGCACGAGTTGATCGGGCACGTGGCCCGCACGACTCAATGCATCGAGTAGCTGAGTCGTTCCGACGACGTTCACCGAACCGTGCCGCGTCGCCTCCGACAGCGATTGCGCCGTACCGGTCTCGGCCGCCAAATGGACGATCTGGTCGGGACGGAACAACCGCAGTACAGCGTCCAGGTCGGGGGCGTGGGTGACGTCGCCGGTGAAAAATCGTACGGCGGAGGGGAGTTCGAGGGTGGCGTGGTCGCCGTGTACCTGCGGGTGCAGGACGTCGACCACCGCCACCTCGTAGCCGGCTTCGACGAGACGGTGAGCCAGCGCGGACCCGATGAATCCCGCCCCGCCCGTGATGAGCACTGATGTCGACACTGTTCGATGCCTCCGGTTCCTACAGCGCTCAGGCGTTCTCGGTGACCCACGTGGTGGTGAAGCGCACCACCTCGGGGATGTTCTCGGACAAGCTGGCCCCGATGGTCTTTTCGAGATTGCCGCCCACCAACGGGATCTTGACGTCAACCCGTCCGGTGAACCGCAGTCGTGAGCCGGTATCCGCCGGCGCCAGCCAGGTTTTCGCCCGGCACGACCCCAGCCCGCCCGGCACCGACACCTGGATCTGCCCGTGCACCTGCCCGTCATTGTCGGGCGTCCATGTTTCCTGATGTACCAGGTTCAGCTCTCCTGGAACGAGATTGGCGACCACTTTGGGCAGCAGCTGACGGCCCAGGTGCTGGGTCAGGCGCACGGTCACTGTGCCGTCGGCATCGACGGTCAGCGAATCCAGTGTGGTCGTTGCGGCATCACTGCCCGCCAGCCGGGCCAGCCAGTAATCCTCGCGGCCGAACGCTGCGTGAATCTGCTCAACGCTTGCCGGCGACTCGGTGGAGCCGTCGAATGAACGTGCCATGGCCAACCATTCCTAAGCTCGCTGGCTACGGGCCCCGGTGTACCACCGGGTGACGTCGTAGCCGGCGTCGTAACGGGCGAGCCATTCGGCGGCCAAGGCCGGCAGCTTCGCATTGCGGGGATTGTGGCCGGGAATCTGGCTGCGGACGCAACCTGAGGCGGCGGCCAGCTTCTCACGTAGTGGGATGTGGCCGTAGGCGTTGTCGCACGGTCCGTAATCCGGAAAGTCGAAGAACGAAAACTTCTGCGCCAGAGCACGTTTCCATCGGCGGGTGCTGTCCGCCCACTGTGCGTCGACCTTACGGTCCGCAATCGGGACGAGCCGGTTGAAGCTCTCGGAGATGGCGTTCATCACGGCGCCGACGTGGGTGAAGATCGACGGGGCCATGCGGGCGCGGTACCAGGGGTCGTCGATGACGGCGTCGTAGATGAGCAGTGCCGAACTGCGGTGCTCGACTTCTTCGACGGTGTGCCACAAGAACAGCGATGCCACTCGGTCGTCGCCGGGCGCGAACAGGGTGTCGGCGTTGTCGAGCATCAGCTTGAACGACGGCGTGAACGTCGCTTCCACGTCGGCGGTGTAGGCCAGCCGGTACTTGACCGGCTTGGTGGCGGTCAGGTCGTCGAACATGGCGATCGCCGTGTCGAGGGTCTCCTGCAGTGCGGGGTGGCTCTTGATCAGGGCCTTGGCATGCTGCCGGTGGGCCATGCTGTGCTGGCCCTCCTGTCGCATGAATGCCGCGGCCTCCTCGGCCACCTGCGGGTCGTTGATCAGGGGCAGCGCTTCGGTGACCGCCGCGCAGATCATCTTTTCGAAGGCGATCGCGAAGAACGAGAGCGAATTTGTGGCACACGAGAACGCCGGGTTGGACGCGTTCCACGCGAACGGCACGTCGTGGTCGGCGAACCCGAAGCGCAGCTTGCGCACTTGCAGATCAGTCACCTGATTGCACCTCGATCTTTTGGGACCGATCTTGTTGGACCCAGCTCTGGACCGATCTCTCGGGCCAGGTCCACTGCGGGACATCACGCACGATGACATCAATTTACGGATACGTCAACGACATCGTCCATAAACCCTCCTGACGTCCGAGCAGCCGGTACCGTGCGCGTCAAACAACGATCGCGTTGCGGACTGCGGGGCCACACCTGAACTGGTCAGGCCCGGTCAGCCGAGAAAAACATGGGGTGAACCGTTGGTTGTGATCGACAGTCGGCCGGTGGACAGGACGAACCTGCACCGGCTCTGGCGGGCGATGCTCATCGGCATCGCGATCGCCGCGGCCGTGGCGTGCTACTTCGTGCCGGTCCTGCTGATCGGGTTGGGCGTGCTGGCGGTGCTGTTGGCCGGTGCGCGCCTGCTCTGTGCAGGGCGCGACCGCTTCATCCCGAACCTCTACGCGCGTGACATCGCGGTCTATGACGACGACTACCAGGCGTTCATCCGCAGCAGCCTTGCCGAGCTGCGCCGGTGCAAGATCCCGGGCCATCCGCTGCTGGCCGAGGCAAGCCAATTGGCGTCAGGGCCGGCCGGGGATTCCGAGGGTCTGCTGCTGGACCTGGGGGTGTGGATCGGTTGGTCGACTCGGCTCACGTCCGACGCGAGCCACCGCACGGTCCACGGCTTCGACACCTTTTCCGGTCTGGTCGAAGACTGGCAGGTCGACGACCAGATGGTCATCAAGAGCGGAACCTTCTCCCTGACCGAACCGCTGGCCCAACGCCTCATGCCGGACACCGGGGTCACCCTCGACGAGGACGGGATACCCGCCGCGCTGGGCCGCAAGGTGCAGTTCGTCAAGGGCATGACCTACGACACCCTGGATCCGTTCCTGGCCGCGCACCCGGGTGCCCCGATCAGCTTGTTCCACATGGATCTGGACACCTACGAGAGTTGCCTGCACGCCCTGGAGGCCTGCAAGGACCGCTTCGTCGAGGGGTCCATCCTGGTGTTCGACGAATACCTGGTCACCAACGCCGAGATGCAGGCGTTCTACGAGTTCCAGCGCAAGTACGGCCTGGAATGGCGTTACCGCACTTGGGGTCTGGAAATTTGGGAGATGAACGTCGAGATGGTCACCTCGCGCGTGAAGCGCGTGGCGTACTACTTCCTCGCGATCGCCGTGTACTGGCTGGTGGGCAACGGGAACTACGCGTGGGCGTTCTTCACCAAACGGTTCTGGCGGTTCTGGCTGGGCGCCCCGGTGGGCGACATCCTGTTCATGCTCGGTGCGGCCGGACAACGCAAATCGGTGAGTCTGGAGATCACCGGCCTGGGCCGGCTCGATCGCACCCGGCAACCCGACGGTGCCAACCGATGACAACGAAAAGTCTGTTCTCCCAAGGGGATCGTCTGATGAAGGGGATGGCTGCGTGAGCATCAACGACAAGCTGGTGATGTTGGCGGACGCGCTGCCCGGCGTGAACCGGATCCGGGCCGTGCAGCAGGCGCTCGCGATGCGTCGCGACCCGGTGTACCTGGAGATCGGGGTCTCGAAGGGGCAGGCGTTCCAGCGGATCAGCGCCGACATCAAGCTCGCGGTGGACCCGGCGTTCCGGAT
The DNA here is from genome assembly GCF_019050325.1 of [Mycobacterium] fortunisiensis. Taxonomy (GTDB): domain Bacteria; phylum Actinomycetota; class Actinomycetes; order Mycobacteriales; family Mycobacteriaceae; genus Mycobacterium; species Mycobacterium fortunisiensis. The sequence goes on from NZ_VOMB01000005.1 coordinate 117,632, forward strand.
TCCGCCGCGATCCCGCGAACTCGCCGCTGCCAAAGGCCGCGTGACGAGGTACTTCGAGACCACCAGTGACGCGTTCTTCGAGAACGAGACCGCCCTGCTCGAGCAGCACCGGATCGACGTCGCCCTGATCGACGGCCTGCACACCTACGAACAGGTGGTGCGCGATGTCGAGAACACGGTCCGTTATCTCAAGGACGACGGCGTGATCTTCCTGCACGATTGCAACCCCCCGTTCGAGCTGGCCGGCCGGCGCGCGGACTCGTGGGAGGAATTCATGGCGCAACAGTCAGGGCCGTTGAAGATCGGCATCTGGAACGGCGACGTGTGGAAAGCCATTGTGCAGCTCCGCAGTACCCGCCCGGACCTGCTCGTCGGCGTCCTCAAATGCGACCAGGGCGTCGGATTCGTCCGCAAGGGCACCCCGGAATCCACCCTGCCGTACACGCCGAGGCAGATCGAAGCCCTCACCTACGCCGACCTCAAAGCCGACCGCAAGCGGCTGCTCAACCTGAAGTCGCCCCGCTATCTCGGCGAATTCCTCAGGGAGAGTGTGGGATCGTCGCGCAACACCTAGGACGCGAAAGGTCGACATCCGCGATGAAGTTTGTGCTGGCAACCTGGGGGAGCCGCGGCGACATCGAGCCCAACCTCGCCGTGGGCCGCGAGCTGGTGGACCGCGGGCACGAGGTGTGGATGGCGGTGCCGCCCGACCTGCTCGGCTTCGTCGAGGCGGCGGGGCCCAAAGCGGTGGCGTTCGGCCCGAATTCGCGGTCGATTCTCGACGCGCACCGCGACTTCTGGACGTGCTTCTTCCGTCACCCCTGGAAGGTGCGGGAGCTGGTCAGGTCGCGGGTCGAGATCGCCGGGCCGCTGCTGCAGGGGTGGCAGGACATGAGCTCGACGCTGATGTCGCTCGCCGACGGGGCCGACCTGATTTTCACCGGCATCAACTTCGAGGACGCCGCCGCCAACGTCGCCGAGCACTACGACATTCCGTTGGCCACCCTGCACTATTTCCCGTTGCGGCCCAACGCCGTCGTGCTGCCGTTCCTGCCGGCGTGGCTGGGCCGCGCGGTGGTGAAGGCGTTCTGGTGGGTGTCGTGGCGCGGGACGAAGAAGGTCGAGGACCAGCAACGGCGCGAATTGGGGCTGGGGAAGTCCAGCGGTTCTGCGCCCCGGCGGATCACCGAGCGAGGCTCGCTGGAAATGCAGGCGTACGACGAGGCGTGCTTTCCGGGGCTGGCCGACGAGTGGGCCGGTGACGCGGGGAAGCGCCCGCTCAACCGTCCGTTCGTCGGCACGTTGACGCTGGAATTGCCGACGGAATCCGACGAGGAGGTCGCGCGGTGGATCGCGGCGGGCACGCCGCCGATCTTCTTCGGCTTCGGCAGCATTCCGGTCGAGTCTCCGGCCGACACCATCGCCATGATCGCGACGGCCTGCTCGCGGTTGGGGGAGCGGGCCCTGATCGGCGCCGCCGGCACCGACTTCGGCAACGGTCCGCAGTTCGAGCACGTCAAAGTGGTGGGCACGGTGAACTACGCGACGACCTTCCCGGCCTGCCGCGCCGTGGTGCATCACGGTGGTTCGAGCACCACGCCCATCGTGATGCGGGCCGGGGTTCCGCAGCTGATCCTGTACTGGGACCTGGTGCACGCGATCTACGGGGCCGCGGTCAAACGGCTGAAGGTGGGCACCGCCCGACGGTTCTCGACCGCGACCGAGGACTCGCTGGTGGCTGACCTGCGCACCATCTTGGCTCCCGACCATGTGGCCCGGGCCGGTGAGCTCGCGACCCGCATTACCGAGCCGGCCAAGAGCGCCGCGGCCGCGGCCGACTGTTTGGAGAGTTTCGCTCGCCGGCACCGTATGCCCTGATCGACGCCGTCGCGGGCCTTTGCGACGGCGGGTTCAGCTACCGGGCCCTGAGGTCGGTGATCTCAGTCACAGCCGGGAAGTGCGGTTTTGCAACTTGTTGCGTCAGCGTCAATTACATTCTTTGCATAAGCGTCAATTAAAGTGGCTGGGAGAACCGGTGAGCATCAACCCCTTTGACGACGACAACGGCAGCTTCTTTGTGCTGGTCAACGACGAGGAACAACACAGTCTGTGGCCGGCCTTCGTCGACGTCCCGCCCGGTTGGCAGGTCGTTCACGGCGCGGCGGACCGGGCCGGATGCCTCGAGTACATCGAGCAGAACTGGTCCGACATCCGCCCGAGGAGCCTGCGCGAACGTCTGGCAGTTAGCCGGACGTCGAACCACTAGAACACCGGGTCAGGGAGTCCAATGGAACTCAAGGACGGCGCGCTCCCGCTGACGCGCGCGCAGCTGGACATTTGGCTTGCGCAGGAGACCGGTCACTCCGACACGGACTGGCAGATCGGCCTCCTGATCAAAATCGACGGCGAGTTGGACCGCGACGTCCTGCAGTGGGCGATCGAGCGAGCGATGCGGGAAGCCGAACCGGTCCGGGTGTCCTTCTTCGAAGCCGACGGCCACGTCTTCCAGAAGGCGATCGACCACCCCGACATCCCGCTGGATTTCTACGACCTGACCGATTCCGACGATCCGACGCAGGCCGCGCAGCAGATGGCGCTGTCGATCCAGCGCACCCCCATGTCCTTCACCGGTCCGTTGTTCAAGTACGCGCTCTTCCAGACCGGAGCGGAGGAGTTCTACGCGTTCGGGTGCTACCACCACATCGTCATCGACGCCGCAGGCATCGGGCTGCTGGGCAACCGGATCGCTTCGGTGTACACCGCGGTGGTATCGGGCGAACCCATCCCGCCGGCCTTCTTCAGCACCCTGCAGGAACTGGTCGACGCCGAATCGGAATACGAAGCGTCAGCGGACTATTCGTCCGACGAGAGTTACTGGACACAGAACCTGCCGTCGGAGGACCGAACGAACCACCAGGTGTCCGCGGCCACCGGCGAGCGTGACCCGAACTGGCGCTCGGAGCCGGTGCAACTGGACCCCGTGGTGCTCCGCCGCGTCGACGAGCTGGCCCACGCCTGGAACATGCCACGCCCGTCGGTCATCACCGCGGCCTGTGCGCTGTTGGTGCGGGGCCGCTGCGCCGAGGGCTCCGAAGTGGTGCTCGATTTCCCGGTCAGCCGACGGGTGAGCCCCGAGTCGAAGACGTCGCCGGGCATGGCCGCCGGCGTCGTACCACTGGTGCTCGACGTCGGGGCGGGCGCCACCGTCGGCGACTTCTGCCGCCATGTCGACACCCGGATCCAGGAAGCGTTGCAGCATCAGCGATTCCCGGTGCACGCCCTCGAGCGCAAGATCCACCACCGCGGTGCCGCGCAGACCGCCGACCGGGTGGTGATCGACTTCTTCCCGCTGGCGTTCACGCTGGACTTCGGCGGCATCCCGGCCTCGGCGTCGATGAGCAACTCGGGTTTCGTCGGCGGATTCGGTTTCATCTTCTCGGGGCTCGGCGACAAGCTTTTCATCAGCACGCTGGGCGCCGGGCACGTGTTCTCCGACATGGATGTCGCCGACCTGGCGGGGCGGCTGCAGCAGGTGTTGGTGGCGATGACGGCCGACCCCGGCCGGCGGCTGTCCTCGATCGGCGTGCTCGACCCCGGTGAGCGCGACCGCCTCGACGAGTGGGGCCACCGGGCCCAACTGGCCGGCGTGGTCAGCGCCGCGACGTCGATCCCGGAGGTGTTCGCCGATCAGGCAGCCCGGGTTCCCGACGCGGTGGCGCTGCGCTGCGGCGAGCGTTCCTGGACATATCGGGAACTCGACGACACCGCCAACCGGATGGCGCAGCAGTTGGCCGCGCACGGCGCCGGCCCCGGACAGCGGGTGGCGTTGCTGCTGCCGCGCACCGGTGATGCGATCGTGGCGATCCTGGCGGTGCTGAAGACCGGGGCAGCCTATGTCGCAATCGATCCGGCGGTGCCGGCCGCGCGGATGGAGTTCGTGCTCGGCGACGCCGCGCCGATCGCCGCGATCACCACCACGGAACTGGTCGAGCGGCTCGCCGGGCAAGACCTGCTGGTGCTCGACGTCGACCATCTCGTAAATGGCTCTACGGCACCAGAAGTAGCCGGATCCGTGGCCGGTCCGGGTGCCGACGATGTTGCCTACATCATCTACACGTCGGGAACCACCGGTACCCCCAAGGGGGTCGCCGTCCCGCACCGCAACGTGATCCGACTGCTGCAGACGCTGGATGCCGACATGGAATTGGCCGGGCAGGTGTGGTCGCAGTGCCATTCGCTGGCGTTCGACTTCTCGGTGTGGGAGATCTGGGGTGCCCTGCTGTACGGCGGCCGGGTGGTGGTGGTGCCCGACGCCGTGGTGCGTTCACCGGAAGACCTGCATGCGCTGCTGGTGTCGGAACAGGTGACCTCGCTGAGCCAGACACCGTCGGCGTTCTACGCGCTGCAGGCCGCCGACACCGCGCAACCTGAACACGGCGCGCGGCTGGCGCTTGAGGCCGTGGTGTTCGGCGGGGAAGCCCTGGAGCCACATCGGTTGCGGCCGTGGCAGGAACGGCATCCGGACTCGCCACGGTTGATCAACATGTACGGCATCACCGAGACCACGGTGCACGCGTCGTTCCGGGAACTGGCCGCCGCCGACATCGTCGGCGACACCACCGTCAGCCCCATCGGGGTACCGCTGGCGCACCTGGGCTTCTTCGTCCTCGACGGGTGGTTGCAGCCGGTCCCGGCCGGGGTGGTCGGCGAGCTGTATGTGGCCGGCGCCGGACTGTCGTACGGCTACATCGGCCGGGCGGGGTTGTCCGCCACCCGGTTTGTGGCCTGCCCGTTCGGCGGTGCGGGCGAACGCATGTACCGGACCGGCGACCTGGTCCGGTGGAACGCCGACGGTGAACTCGAGTACCTGGGCAGGGCCGACGAACAGGTCAAGATCCGCGGCTACCGGATCGAGCTCGGCGAAATCCAGGCCGCCCTGGGCGGACTGGACGGTGTCGAGCAGGCGGTGGTGATCGCCCGGGAGGACCGCCCCGGCGACAAGCGCCTCACCGGATACATCACGGGCACAGCAGATCCCGCCGCATTGCGCGCCGCACTGGCCGAGCGGCTGCCCGCTTACATGGTGCCCACCGTGGTGATGGTGATCGAAACGCTGCCGTTGACGGTCAACGGCAAGCTCGACGTCCGGGCCCTGCCCGCGCCCGAATACCAGGGCACCGATGCCTACCGTGCACCCGTCGATGCGGTCGAGGAGATCCTGGCCGACATCTACGCCCAGGTGCTGGGCTTGGACCGGGTCGGGGTGGACGAGTCGTTCTTCGAGTTGGGCGGCGACAGCATTCTGTCGATGCAGGTGGTGGCCCGGGCCCGGGCGGCCGGGGTGGTGTGCCGGCCTCGCGACGTGTTCGTCGAGCAGACCGTGGCCCGGCTGGCCCGGGTGGCAGTCGTCGCCGACGATGCCACGGCAATCGACGACGGCGTCGGGCCGGTGCCGGCCACCCCGATCGTGCGATGGCTCCAGGGCCTGGAAGCCGCCGGCAGCCCGGTGGACCAGTTCAGCCAGACCGTGGTGGTGCAGGCCCCGGCCGGGACCACCGAGGCAGACGTCCTCGTGATGTTGCAGGCGCTGTTGGATCACCACGCCATGCTGCGGCTGCAGGTGCAAGCCGACGGTGCGGGGCAGTGGTCGCTGAGCGTGCCGGAGGCCGGCGCGGTGGACGCCCGCGCCTGCCTGCAGTCCGTCGACGTGATGACCGACGAGGCGGTGGTGGAAACCCTGTTGCGGTTGAACCCGGCCGCCGGGGTGATGCTGAGCGCACTGTGGGTCGAGTCCACCGGCCGCTTGCTGGCCATCGTGCACCACCTCGCCGTCGACGGGGTGTCCTGGCGAATCCTGTTGGAAGATCTCAATATTGCCTGGGCACAGCATCAGGCCGGCCATTGCCCGGCACTGCCGGATTCGGGGACGTCGTTCGCCCGGTGGGGGGCACTGCTGACCCAGTACGCCCACCACCCCGACGTCGTGCAGCAGGAGCAGGTGTGGCGTCAACTCGGGTCGACCCCGGCCGCGTTGCCGGCGGTGCGCCCCGAGGAGGACACGCTGGCCACCGGCGGGAACCTGTCGGTGGACCTCGACATCGAGACCACCCGGATGCTGCTCGGCGAGGTGCCGGCCGCATTCCATGCCGGTGTGCACGACATCCTGCTCATCGCATTCGGTTTGGCGCTCGCGGAATTCCTCGGGACCGGCGGCGCACCGATCGGCGTCGACGTGGAGGGCCACGGTCGTGACGAGGAGCTCACGGCCCTGGGCGAGCGTGTCGACTTGTCGCGCACCGTCGGCTGGTTCACCGCCAAATACCCAGTGGCACTTGTCGTCGGCGGTCTGGACTGGGGTCGGGTGGTGGCCGGGGACGCGGAACTGGGTGCCGTCATCAAAGCCGCCAAGGAACAGCTGCGGACCGTGCCGGACGGATTGTCCTACGGCGCACTGCGATACCTGAACAGCAACGTCGATCTGGACGGCGCCGACCCGGCGATCGGGTTCAACTATCTGGGCCGGCAAGGTGCGACGTCGGCCGAGACGTCCGGACAGCTGTGGCAGATCGCCTGGGACGGTTTGGCCGACGTCAGCCCGACGGTACGGCTGCCGATGCCGCTGGTACACACCCTGGAACTCAACGCAGGCACGGTGGACACCGACGCCGGCCCGTTCCTGCGCGCCGGCTGGACGTGGGCGCCGTCGGCGCTGAAGCAGGCACAGGTCAGCCGGCTGAGCACATTGTGGTTCGAGGCACTGGCCGGTATGTGCGCACATGTGAGAGGTGGTGGGGGCGGGTTGACGCCTTCGGACATTGCTGTCGGCCTGAGCCAGCAGCAGATCGACGAGCTCCAGCGCCAATATGCAGATAGCTGACGTCCTTCCGCTGACCCCGCTGCAGCAGGGGCTGCTGTTCCATGCCAGCACCGGGAACAGCGGCGACGACGTGTATGCGGTGCAGCTGTACATCACGCTGGCCGGTGAACTCGACCGGGACCGGCTGCACGGGGCCGCACAGGCGGTGGTGGAGCGCCATCCCCATCTGGCGGCCCGCTTCTCGCAGAAGTTCGCCGAACCGGTGCAGATCATCCCGGCCGACCCGGTGCTGCCATGGCAGTACGTCGACCTCGGTGGCACCGTGGACCGGGACGCCGCGGCTGAGCAGATCGCCCGGATCGCCGCGGACGAACGCGCCGCCGTCTGTGATCTGGCCGATGAGTTGGCATTTCGGGCGGCGTTGATCCGCACCGCGCCGGATCGGCACCAATTGGTGCTGACCAATCACCACATCGTCCTGGACGGCTGGTCGCTGCCGATCCTGCTGGGCGAGATCTTCGCCGGCTACTACGGCCAACGCTTGGCGCCGGCCCCGCCGTACCGCCGGTTCGTCAGCTGGCTGGCCGGCCGTGACCTCGACGCGGCCCGCGCGGCCTGGGGTGAGGTGCTGTCCGGCTTCGACACCCCGACCCTCGTCGGGGCGTCGGGCCAGGCCGCGCCCGGCCGGCGAGATGTCGCCTCGTTCACGATGTCCGAGGACACCACGCGGGCTGTCGGTGAACTGGCGCGCTCGCGGCACACCACCGTCAGCACCGTGCTGCAAGGCGCCTACGCACGGGTGCTGATGTCGATGACCGGCAGCCAGGACGTGGCGTTCGGCACCACGGTGTCGGGGCGGCCCGACGAGGTGTTCGGTGCGGATTCGATGGTGGGCCTGTTGATCAACACCGTCCCGGTGCGGGCGAGCATCACCTCGGCCACCGCCACCGCCACCGCCGAACTGCTGGAGCAGTTGCAGCACGCGCACGGCCGGACGCTGGACCACCAGCACCTGGCGCTCAGCGAGATTCACCGCGTTGCCGGGCAGGACCACCTTTTCGACACCTTCTTCGTGTACGAGAACTATCCGCTGGACGCGGCCCGGCTGTCGGGCCACGACGGTCTGGCCGTCACCAGCTTCGAGCACCGCGAATACAACCACTACCCGATCGCGATCCAGGCGTTGCCCGGTGACGAACTGACGCTGCGCATCGAATACGACACCGAGATCTTCGGCGCGGCCGACATCGAAGCGTTGGTCGAGCGATTCACGCGGGTGCTGGTGGCGATGACCACCGATCCGGCGCGGCCGCTGTCCACCCTCGACCTGCTCGACGACGGTGAGCTGGCCCGGCTGGAGCGGTGGAGCAACCGGGCGGTGCTGAACCGCGCGGCGTCCACCCCGGTGTCCATTCCGGCCCGGTTCGCCGCCCAGGTGGCGCGGGTTCCGCAGGCTCCGGCACTCACCTGGGGCGCGCGGACGTGGACCTACTGTGAACTCGATCAGGCCACCAACCGGTTTGCACATCTGCTGGCCGACAAAGGGATTGGCCCGGGGGACCGGGTGGCGCTGTTGCTGCCGCGTTCGGCCGAGGCGATCACCGCCATTCTGGCCGTGCTGAAAACCGGTGCAGCCTATGTGCCGATCGACCCGACCGCACCCGGCGCGCGGATGGAACTCGTGCTCGGTGACGCGGCGCCGACGGCCGCGATCACGTTCCCCGAGTTGGCGCACCGGCTGGAGGGGCAGGGGCTGCAGATCATCGACGCCGTCGGTATCGCCGACCCGGTGCCGCAGGTGGCAGATCCGGCGGGCACGGTGGAGCTGGCGCACCCGTCGCCGGATGACGTCGCGTATCTCATCTACACCTCGGGAACCACCGGCGTGCCCAAGGGGGTGGCGATCACCCACCACAACGTGACCCACCTGCTTGAGGCGATGGACACCAACTTCGCGCTGGCAGACCAAGTCTGGTCGCAGTGGCACTCGCTGGCCTTCGACGTCTCGGTGTGCGAGATGTGGGGCGCACTGCTGTACGGCGGACGGCTGGTGGTGGTGTCGGAGTCGGCGGCGCGCGCCCCCGAGGAGTTCCATGCGCTGCTGGCCAAGGAGCAGGTCAACGTCCTGAGCCAGACCCCGTCGGCGTTCTACGCTTTGCAGACCGCCGACGCCCTGGCACCCGAGCTCCGCGGTCAACTCGACCTCACCGCAGTGATATTCGCCGGTGAGGCCCTGGAACCGCAGCGCCTGCGGACCTGGCTGGACAATCACCCCGGCACCCCGCGCCTGCTCAACCTGTACGGCACCACCGAGACCACAGTGCACGCCTCGTTCCGGGAGATCCTGGAGGCGGACGTAGCCGCCGCCGCTGCCAACCCGGTCAGCCCGGTCGGCGGCCCGCTGCCCGACCTCGCGTTTTTCGTGCTGGACCGCTGGTTACGGCCGGTGCCGGCCGGCGTGGTCGGTGAACTGTACGTGGCGGGAGCCCAAGCGGGACTGGGCTATTGGCGGCGTCCGGGATTGTCCTCGACGCGCTTTGTCGCCTGTCCGTTCGGCGGCGCGGGTGAGCGCATGTACCGCACCGGCGACCTGGTGTGGTGGGGCGCCGACGGTGAGCTGCGCTATGTCGGGCGGGCCGACGAACAGGTCAAGATCCGCGGCTACCGCATCGAGCTGGGCGAGGTCCGTTCAGTGCTGGCCGCAGTCGACGGAGTCGAGCAGGCGGTGGTGATCGCCCGCGAGGACAGGCCCGGAGACAAACGACTGGTCGGCTACATCACCGGCACCGCCGATCCGGCCAAGGCGCGGACCACGCTGGCCGAGCGGCTGCCCGACTACATGGTTCCGACCGCGATCATCGCGATCGAAACGCTGCCGTTGACCGTCAACGGCAAACTCGACCGACGGGCCCTGCCGGCGCCGGAGTATCACGACACCGACACCTATCGCGCCCCGTCCACCGCCGTCGAAGAGATCCTGGCCGGGATCTACGCCCAGGTGCTCGGGGTGGACCGGGTCGGGGTGGAGGACTCGTTCTTCGAGTTGGGCGGAGATTCGCTCTCGGCGATGCGCCTGATCGCCGCGGTCAACACCGGCCTGAACACCGGACTGACCGTGCGCACCCTGTTCGAGGCGCCCACGGTCGCCCAGTTGGCGCCCCGCATCGGCACCGCCGAGAGCCAGTTGGCCCCGCTGGTGGCGATGGAGCGGCCCGAGATCGTGCCATTGTCGTTCTCGCAGAACCGATTGTGGTTCCTCGACCAGCTGCAGGGTCCCTCGCCGACCTACAACATGGCTGTCGCGTTGCGGATGCAGGGTCAGCTGAATGTCGACGCATTGGGTGCGGCCCTGGCCGACGTCGTGGGCCGGCATGAGAGTCTGCGGACAATCTTCGCCGCACCCGACGGCGTCCCGCAGCAGATCGTGCTGCCCGCCGAGCAGACCGACTTCGGCTGGGACGTCGTCGACGCCACCGGCTGGTCGGAAACCGAACTGGACGAAGCCGTCGGTGCGGTGGCCCGCCATCCGTTCCACCTGGGGACCGAGATCCCCATGCAGGCACGGCTTTTCCGGATCAGTGACGACGAGCACGTGGTGGTGTCGGTGGCGCACCACATCGCCGCCGACGGTCTGTCGATCGGCCCGCTGGTCCGCGACCTCGGGGTGGCCTACCTGTGCCGGTGCGCCGGGATGAGCCCCGTGTGGAACGAATTGCTGGTGCAGTACGTCGATTACACGCTGTGGCAGCGCGCGCAGTTCGGCTCCCTCGACGACGAGCACAGTCTGATCGCCGGGCAACTGGCGTACTGGCGCAATGCCCTGGCGGGGATGCCCGAGCGGCTCCAACTGCCCACCGACCGGCCCTACCCGGCGGTGGCCGACGAACGTGGCGCCACGGTGAGCTGGACGTGGCCCGTCGAGTTGCAGCAGCAGATCGCCCAGGTGGCCCGTGCCCACAACGCCACCGGCTTCATGGTGCTGCAGGCCGCCCTGGCGCTGTTGGTCGGCAGGCTCAGCGCGAGTTCTGATGTGGCGGTGGGCTTCCCGATCGGGGGCCGTCGTGACCCGGCACTCGACGACCTGGTCGGCTTCTTCGTCAACACCTTGGTGCTGCGGGTCGACGTGGGTGGCGATCCCACGGTGGCCGAGCTACTGGATCAGGTGCGCAGCCGCAGCCTGGCCGCCTACGAGCACCAGGATGTGCCCTTCGAGGTCGTCGTCGAGCAACTCAACCCCACGCGATCGCTCAACCACCACCCGTTGGTCCAGGTGATGCTGGCGTGGCGCAGCCTGCCCGCCGAGGCCAGCGAACAGATCGCCCTGGCGCTGGGCGATCTGCAGGTCACCCAGCTGCCGCTCGACAGCCACACCGCCCGGGTCGATCTGGCGTTCTCGCTCGACGAACGCTGGACCGATGCCGGTGAGCCCACCGGCATCGCCGGGACGGTGGAATACCGCACCGACGTCTTCGAGGCCGCCCGCATCGAGGCACTGGTGGCCCGGTTGCAGCGGGTGCTCGAAGCGATGATCGCCGACCCGAACCGGCGGTTGTCAACGGTGGACATGCTCGCTGCCGAGGAGCGCGCCCGGCTCGATCAACTGGGCAACCGGGCGCTGCTGGCGCAGCCGGCGCCGGCCCCGATGTCGATTCCGGAACTGTTCACCGCCCAGGTGCACCGCGCGCCCGAGGCGGTGGCGGTGACCGCCGGCGATCTGTCGATGACCTACCGGGAACTCGACGAGGCCGCGAACCGGTTCGCGCACAGACTTTCCGGAGCCGGTGTGGATTCCGGAGACTGCGTCGCCCTGCTGTTGGAACGTTCCGCCGAGGCCGTCGTGGCCATGCTGGCGGCGCTGAAGCTCGGCGCGTCGTACCTGGCGATCGACCCTGCGCTGCCCGAGGCCCGGGTCGCGTTCATGCTGGCCGATGCCGCGCCGGAGATCGTCGTGACCACATCGGAGCTGCGGTCGCGGTTGGCCGGGCACGACGTCGCGGTGCTGGACATCGAGGACGCGACAAACCTCGAGGTGGCCGGCCAACCCAGCTCTGGGTTCCCGCCGCCGGACCCCGAGGCCATCGCCTATCTCATCTACACCTCGGGCACCACCGGGACGCCCAAAGGTGTGGCCGTCGCGCACCGCAACCTGGCGCATCTCGCGGATTCCCCGCCCGTCGGCCTGCCGGCCGAACAGGTGTGGACGCAATGCCACTCGTACGCCTTCGATTTCTCGGTCTGGGAGATCTGGGCGGCGCTGCTCGGCGGCGCGCGGTTGGTCGTGGTGCCCGACGCGGTGACCCGGTCACCGGCCGACTTCCACGATCTGCTGGTCAGCGAACAGGTCAACGTGCTCACCCAAACCCCGTCCGCGGTGAATGCGCTACGGCCGCAAGGGCTGGAGTCGGTGTCGCTGCTGCTCGGTGGCGAGGCCTGTTCGGCCGAGGTGGTGGACAGGTGGGCGCCGGGTCGGGTGGTGATCAACGCCTACGGGCCCACCGAGGCCACGGTGTACGCGTCGATGAGTGCCCCGCTGACACCGGGCTCGGCCGGCGCCGGGGTGGCGCCGATCGGCGCGCCGGTGCCGACCGCGGCGCTGTTCGTGCTCGACGAACGGTTGCGGCCGGTGCCCGAAGGTGTGGTCGGTGAGCTCTACGTGGTGGGCCGCGGTGTGGCCGTGGGCTACATCGGCCGGACCGGCTTGACCGCGTCCCGGTTCGTGGCGTGCCCGTTCGGCGCGCCGGGCACCCGCATGTACCGCACCGGGGATCTGGTGCGGTGGCGGTCCGACGGCCAACTCGACTACGTCGGCCGCGCCGACGAACAGGTCAAGATCCGCGGCTACCGGATCGAACTCGGTGAAATCCAGGCTGCCCTGGCGGAATTGGACGGTGTCGAGCAGGCCGTGGTGATCGCCCGCGAGGACCGGCCCGGGGACCTGCGTCTGGTCGGATACGTCACCGGCACCGCCGACCAGGTCAAGGCCCGGGCCGCGCTGGCCGAAAGGCTTCCGGCCTATATGGTCCCGGCGGCCGTGGTGGCATTGCCCGCGGTGCCGTTGACCGTCAGCGGCAAACTCGACAAACGCGCCCTGCCGGCCCCGGACTACCAGGGCACCGACACTTACCGCGCCCCGACCACGCTGACCGAGGAGATCCTGGCCGGGATTTTCGCTCAGGTGCTCGACGTCGACCGCGTCGGCGTGGACGATTCGTTCTTCGACCTGGGCGGCGACTCCCTGTCGGCGATGCGCCTGATCGCCGCGGTCAACGCCGGCCTGGACACCGCTGTCGCGGTGCGGGTGTTGTTCGAGGCCCCCACGATTGCCCAGCTGGCACCCCGGATCGACGGGGCGGCCGGCCATTCCGAGCCGCTGGTTGCCGGGCCGCGCCCCGAGGTGGTGCCGCTGTCGTTCGCCCAGAGTCGGCTGTGGTTCATCGACCAGTTGCAGGGTCCGTCACCGATCTACAACATCGCGGTGGCGTTGCGCCTGCACGGAGAACTCGACGCCGACGCGTTGGGCGTGGCGCTCGCCGACGTGGTGGCGCGTCAGGACAGTCTGCGTACCTTGTTCCCGGCCGTCGACGGGGTGCCACGACAACTGGTCTTGCCGGCCGAGCAGGCCGACTTCGGCTGGGATGTCGTCGACGCCACGCTGTGGCCGGAATCCCGTCTGGGTGCGGGTATCGATTCCGTCACCCGTCACAGCTTCGACCTGGCCACTGAAATCCCGATCCGAGCACAGCTTTTCCGGCTTGCCGAAGACGAGCACGTACTGGTGGCCGTGGTGCACCACATCGCCGGTGACGGCGCGTCGATCACCCCACTGGTGCGTGATCTGGGAGTGGCGTACGCGAGCCGGTGCAGCGGTGCGGCACCGCGGTGGGCCGACATGCCGGTGCAGTACGTCGATTACACGCTGTGGCAGCGGACCCGGCTCGGCGAGCTGACCGACAGTGACAGCCGCATCTCCGCGGAGTTGGCGTACTGGGAACGCGCACTGGCCGACATGCCGGAGCGCTTGCAGTTGCCCACCGACCGGCCTTACCCGCTGGTCGCCGACTACCGCGGCGCCCGCCTGGACGTCGACTGGCCGGCCGAGTTGCAGCGCCAGGTGGCCGCGGTGGCCCGCGAGCACAACGCGACCAGCTTCATGGTGGTCCAGGCCGCGTTGGCGGTCCTGCTCTCGAACCTCAGCGCGAACCCCGATGTGGCGGTGGGCTTCCCGATCGCTGGGCGCGGTGACGCCGCGCTGGACGATCTCGTGGGCTTCTTCGTCAACACCCTGGTGTTGCGGGTCGAGTTGTCCGGCAATCCGACGTTCGCCGAGGTGCTGGCACAGGTGCGCCGGCGCAGCCTGTCCGCCTACGAGCATCAGGACGTGCCGTTCGAGGTGCTGGTGGAGCGGCTCAAGCCGACCCGGAGCCTGACCCATCATCCGCTCGTGCAGGTCATGTTGGCCTGGCAGAACTTCGCCTGGCAGGACAGTGACGCCGCCGGGCTGTCGCTGGGCGAGCTTCAGGTGGCGCCGATGCCGGTCGACACCCAGACCGCCCGCACGGATCTGACGTTCACACTGTCCGAGCGCTGGACCCCCGACGGCGAACCGGCCGGGATCGGCGGTGGGGTGGAATTCCGCACCGACGTGTTCGACGTGGCCAGTGTCGCAACGCTCGTCGAGCGGTTCCGCCGAGTGCTGGCGACGCTGACTGCCGACCCGATGCGGCTGTTGTCGACCGTCGACGTGTTGGACGACGCCGAGCACGCCCGCCTCGATGAGGTGGGAAACCGTGCAGCGCTGACCCATTCGGCGCGCAGGGCGCAATCCTCGGACGGGGAGTCGATTGCCGCGGTGCTGGCCGCCCAGGTGCGGCGCACACCCGATGCGGTGGCGGTCACCTGGGAAGGCCGGTCCATGACGTACCGCGAGCTGGACGACGCGGCGAGCCGGGCGGCGCGGGCGTTGGCCGCCCACGGTGTCGGCCCGGGACAGCGGGTGGCGCTGCTGTTGCCGCGCACCGGTGATGCGATCGTGTCGATGGTGGCGGTGGTCAAGACCGGGGCGGCGTATGTGCCGATCGATCCGGCTGTGCCGATGGCGCGGATGGAGTTCGTGCTCGGCGACGCCGCGCCGGTCGCCGCGATCACCACCGCGGATCTGGCGGAACGACTTGCCGGACAGCACCTTTCCGTCATCGACGTCGCTGACCTCGATGACCTTGCCGCCCAGTCGGCGGCCGCCCCGGTAGGCCCGCACGCAGACGATGTCGCCTACATCATCTACACGTCGGGCACCACCGGCACGCCCAAGGGTGTGGCGATTCCGCATCGCAACGTGATTCGGTTGCTGCACACGCTCGACGCGGACATGCAACTCGACGGCCAGGTGTGGTCGCAGTGCCATTCGCTGGCGTTCGACTTCTCGGTGTGGGAGATCTGGGGCGCGCTGCTGTACGGCGGCCGGGTGGTGGTGGTGCCCGATGCCGTGGTGCGGGCGGCCGAGGACCTGCATGCGCTGCTGGTGTCGGAAGGCGTGACGGTTCTGAGCCAGACACCGTCGGCGTTCTATGCGCTGCAGGCCGCCGACACTGCGCAGCCCGAACTCGGCGCGCAGCTGGCGCTGCAGGCGGTCGTGTTCGGCGGGGAAGCCCTGGAACCGCACCGGCTTCGAGCCTGGCACGCCGGCCATTCCGACTCCCCGCGGTTGATCAACATGTACGGCATCACCGAGACCACGGTGCACGCGTCGTTCCGCGAACTGGCCGCCGCCGACATCGTCGGCGACACTGCGGTCAGCCCCATCGGCGTGCCGCTGGGCCATCTCGGGTTCTTCGTGCTGGACCGGCTGCTGCGACCGTTACCTCCGGGGGTGGTCGGCGAGCTGTATGTGGCAGGCGCCGGACTGTCGTATGGGTACATCGGCCGGGCGGGGTTGTCCGCCACCCGGTTTGTGGCCTGCCCGTTCGGTGAACCCGGGGCACGCATGTACCGCACCGGTGACCTGATGAGCTGGGGCGCAGACGGCGAGCTGCGCTATATGGGCCGGGCCGACGAGCAGGTCAAGATCCGCGGCTACCGGATCGAGCTCGGCGAAATCCAGGCTGCGCTCAGCGAACTCGACGGCGTAACCCAGGCGGTGGTGATCGCCCGTGAGGACCGTCCCGGCGACAAGCGGCTGGTGGGTTACGTGACCGGCAGTGTCGACCCAGCTTCGGCTCGGGGCGCGCTGGCCGAGCGGCTGCCGTCCTACATGGTGCCCACCGCCGTGGTGGTGATCGAAGCGCTGCCGTTGACGGTCAACGGCAAGCTCGACATCCGGGCCCTGCCCGCGCCCGAATACCAGGACGCCGATTCGTACCGGGCCCCGGCAGGCGAGGTCGAGGAGATACTGGCCGACATCTATGCCCAGGTGTTGGGCCTGGAGCGGGTCGGGGTGGACGAGTCGTTCTTCGAGTTGGGCGGCGACAGCATTCTGTCGATGCAGGTGGTCGCGCGGGCCCGGGCCGCCGGCGTGGTGTGCCGGCCGCGCGACGTGTTCGTCGAGCAGACCGTCGCCGGGTTGGCCCGCGTCGCCACGCGGACTGACGGTGACAGCGTCGAGATCGACGAGGGCGTCGGGCAATTGGCGGCGACACCGATCATCCGCTGGTTGCAGAACGTGGCAGGGCCTGTCGACCAGTTCAACCAGTCGGTGCTGGTGCAGGCCCCGATCGGAGTGACCGAATCCGACGTGGTCGCGGTGTTGCAGGCGGTGCTGGATCGACATGCGATGCTGCGGTTGTGCGTGCGTGATGACGGCGCGGGGGAGTGGTCGCTGAGCGTGCCCGAGGCCGGCGCGGTGGACGCCCGCGCCTGCCTGCACACCGTCGACGTCTTGTCCGACGAGGCGGTGGCGGCGGCCCGGTCGCGGTTGAACCCGGCCACCGGCGCGATGGTGAGCGCGCTGTGGGCGGCGCCGGCCAACCAGTTGTTGTTGATCGTGCACCATCTGGCCGTCGACGGGGTGTCGTGGCGAATTCTGTTGGAGGACTTCAACCTCGCCTGGGCTCAGCGCCACAGCGGGCAGCAGGTGCTGCTCCCGGCGCCGGGCACGTCGTTCGCCCGGTGGGCGTCGATCCTGTCCGATTACGCACAGGACCCGGCGGTGGTGGCGCAGGCGGAGACGTGGCGGCAGATCGCGGCGGTGCCGGCGGCGCTGCCCGCGGTGCAACCCGCCGTGGACACCTACGCCAACGTCGGCAGCCTGTCGGTGGAGTTGGATGCCGAGACCACCCGGATGCTGCTCGGTGAGGTCCCGGCCGCGTTCCACGCCGGGATCAACGACATCCTGCTGATCGCTTTCGGTTTGGCGCTGGCCGAATTTCTCGACGTCTCCGATCCCCACGGTGCCCCGATCGTGATCGACGCCGAAGGTCACGGCCGCGAGGAAGACCGCGCCGCGGTGGGAGAGCAGGTCGACCTGTCCCGCACGGTCGGCTGGTTCACCACCAAATACCCGGTGGCACTTGCGGTCGGCGGTCTGGACTGGAGCGCCGTGGTGGCCGGCGATGCGGGCCTGGGCGCGGCGGTCAAGGACGCCAAGGAGCAATTGCGGTCTCTGCCGGACGGTTTGACGTACGGTGTGCTGCGCTACCTCAACAGTGAGATCGACCTGGAGGGAGCCGATCCGGCGATCGGATTCAACTACCTGGGGCGGATGGGCGCCGGCGGCGGCCAGGTGTCGGGTGACATCTGGGAGATCCGCGAGGACGGATGGAAGGTGACCGGTGCCGCTGCGGCGATCCCGATGCCGTTGATGCACACCGTGGAACTCAATGCCGGCACCGTGGACACCGACGCGGGCCCACGGCTGCGCGCCGGGTGGACGTGGGCGCTGTCGGCGCTGGACCAGACGCAGGTCGCCCGGCTCAGCGAGCTGTGGTTCGACGCACTGGCCGGGATCTGTGCGCACGTGCGCGGTGGCGGCGGCGGGCTGACCCCATCCGACATCGCCCCGGCGCGGCTGTCCCAGTATGAGATCGACGAACTGTGCCGGTCCGACGACGTCGCCGACGTGTTGCCGTTGACTCCGTTGCAGCGGGGGCTGCTGTTCCACGCCGAGGTGGCGCACAGTTCCGGCGACGATGTGTACGCGGTGCAGCTGGACGTCACCCTGACCGGGCGACTCGACCAGCACCGGCTGCGCGACGCGGTGCAGGCGGCGGCTTCCCGCCATCCCCAACTGGCGGCCCGCTTCTCCCAGCGGTTCGGCGACCCGGTCCAGGTCATCCCGGCCGACCCGGTGGTGCCGTGGCACTACCTCGACCTCAGCGGCAGCGCCGAGCCGGAGCAGCAGATCGCCGGGTTGTGCGCCGATGAGCGGCACGCGGTCTGTGATCTGGCCACCCAGCCGGCGTTCCGGGCGGTGCTCATCCGTACCGCGGCCGATCGGCACCGGTTCGTGTTGACCAACCACCACATCCTGTTGGACGGGTGGTCGATGCCGGTGCTGCTGCGCGAGGTGTTCGCCGCCTACTACGGGCAGCGGTTGCCCGCCGCGGTGCCGTATCGCCGGTTCGTCAGTTGGCTGGCCGACCGTGACCTCGACGCCGCCCGTGCGGCCTGGTGTGAGGTGCTGGACGGCTTCGACACGCCGACCCTGGTCGGACCTCAGGCCCGGCCCAGTGTCGCACCGAGAAGGGTTGCGTCACTCCTAGTGTCAGAACAGACGACGTACTCCCTCAACGAACTGGCGCGGGCCCATCACACCACCGTCAGCACGGTGCTGCAGGGCGCGTTCGCGCAGCTGCTGATGTCGTTGACCGGTCAGTGCGATGTCACGTTCGGCACGGTGGTCTCCGGCCGGGCGGCCGAGGTGACCGGCGTGGAATCGATCGTGGGCCTGCTGATCAACACGGTGCCCGTGCGGGCCACCGTCACACCCGCGACCAGCACCGCCGAGCTGCTCGATCAACTACAGGACCGTCGCAGCCGCACTCTCGAACACGAACACCTGGGGCTCAACGAGATTCACCATGCCACGGGTCGGGACAGGTTGTTCGACACCGTCTTCGTCTACGAGAACTACCCGATCGACACCAGCCAGTTGTCAGGTGCGGACGGATTGGCGCTCAGCGACATCAGCACCGTCGACAACTACCACTACCCACTGACGATCCAGGCGGTGCCGGGCGACGAGCTGGACCTGCACATCCAATACCGCTCGGATGTGTTCGACGAAGCCGACATCGACGCCCTGATCGAGCAATTCAGCCGGATTCTGGTGGCGATGGCTGCCGACCCCACCCAGCCAGTGTTGGGGTCGACGGCCACCGACCTCGAAGAGATCCTCGTCGACATCTACTCCCGGGTGCTCGGCGTGGACGAAGTCGGCCTCGATGTGTCGTTCTTCGACCAGGGCGGGGATTCACTGTCGGCATTGCGGGTGATCCGCGAGATCAACAGTGCGCTGGCGGCAGACCTGCCGGTGACCGCGCTGCTCGACGCGCCGTCGGTGCGACGGTTGAGCCGGCGGTTGGGCTGAACAAGTGTTCGTGCGTCTCCTCGACCCCAAGGCAGGTCTGTACTCGCGTCACTCCAGACTCAATCAGCCTCGTAGGAAACAGATTTCGGTTTGTCCACCTACGAGCGACAGAGGCTCACCACATATAGGGCACCAGGCGCGACCGCACCCGCTGCGTGTACTCCGCGTAGCCGTCGAGCTCGGCGGACAGCATCTTCTCCTCGTCATGGATGCGTGAGGCGAGCACCAGCACACCCGGAACGACGAACAGCAGCGCCCAGTAAGAGCCCACCGCGAGCGGCAACCCCACCAGCATCAGCACGTTGCCCGTGTACATCGGGTGGCGCACCAGCCCGTACAGACCGGTGGAGACGACCTGCTGGCCGGTCTCCACCTGCACCGTGGTCGAGGCGTAGCTGTTCTGGACCACCACCGCGACGACGACGATCAGGCCGAGGCCGAACAGCACAGCTCCGGCGACGCTGATCGTGGACGGCACCGTCGACCAACCGAATCGGTGGTCCAAGCCGCCGACCACACAGATCGCTGCCAGTGACAGGTACAGGCCGGCCATGACGATCTTCTGCACCGGCCGCCCTTCGGCGGTCGGCCCGCCACGCATCCGTCGTTGCAGTGCATCAGGTTTCGTCAGCTGAATGAACACACTGGGCAACCACACCGAAACTGCGAACACCGCCAGCAGCACCCAGGCCTGCCAGTAGTGGAACGAACCGGCCGGCACGAACAGCAGCGCGGCGATCGCGACAAGCTGAATCAGCCCGGATACCAACACATTGAGAACGGCTTTCACGATGCTCCTTGCAGCCGTTCACACAACACGTCGGCCAGGCCACGGACGGTGCCGACGGCCAAGTCGGACGGGGCGAGGCGGATTCCGGTCTCGGTCTCGATCCGGGTGCGCAGTTCCAGCGCCGCCAGCGAGTCGACGCCGTACTCCGACAGCGGCCGATCCGGATCGACGCTGCGCCGCAGGATCAGCCCGATCTGCTCGGACACCAGCCGCCGCAGCCGGGAGGGCCAGTCGGTGCGGTCGAGTTCGTCGAGTTCGGCCCGCAGCCTGCTGGTACCCGAAAGGTTTTGGCCGTTGGAGCGGAAGGCTTCGGCGAACGGACTGCGCTGGGCGAACGCGGTCAGCCACGGGGTACCGATGATCGGCGCATACCCGGTGTAGGGGCGATCGTGACGGAGCAGTGCCTCGAACGCGTGGGCGCCGTCGTCGGGCGTGATGGCGACACCGGTCCCTTCCGCGAAGGTCGTGGCCGCGCCGATCTGGCCCCACGCGCCCCAGGCGATCGCCCCGGCCGGCAGCCCCTGGGCCCGCCGCCACCGGGTGAAACCGTCCAGCCAGCTGTTGGCCGCGGCGTAAGCGCCCTGGCCCGGCGAGCCCACCAGTGCCGCCGCGGAGGAGAACGAGCAGAACCAGTCCAGCGACTGCCCACCGGGAGCTTGCTCCACAGCCTGATGCAGGTTCCAGGCACCGTAAACCTTTGGCGCCCAGTCGCGCTCGATGAGCTCGGCGGTGACGTTGGGCAAGGTGGCATCTTCGACCACCGCGGCGGCATGCAGCACACCTCGCAGCGGCAGCCCGGTGGCGGTCGCGGTGGCCACCAGCTGTTGTGCAGTGCCCGGTTCGGCGATGTCGCCGCACTGCACCACGACGTCGGCACCGATCGACCGGATCAGCTCGATCGTCTCCGACGTCGCGGAGTCCGGTTGCGAGCGGGACGTCAGGACGATACGCCCGCAGCCTGCGGTGGCGAGCTTCTCGGCGAGGAACAACCCCAGGCCACCCAGGCCTCCGGTGATGAGATAGGCGCCGTCGGGCCGGAACATCCGGGCCTGCTCGGGTGGCACCACCACGGTGCTGTGTCCGGTGTCCGGTACGTCGAGCAGGAGCTTGCCGGTGTGCTGTGCCGAGCCCATCACCCGGATCGCGGTGGCCGCGTCGGCCAGGGGATAGGTGGTGAACTGCGCCGGCGGCAGGTCACCGTTGGCCGCCATCCGGTACACGGTGCGCAACAGTTCCCCGACCCGTTGCGGGTGACTCAGCGACATCAGCGCCAGGTCCAGATAGTAGAAGGTGAGATTGCGGTGGAATGGCAAGAGACCCAGCCGGGTGTTGCCGTAGACGTCGCGTTTGCCGATCTCGACGAACCGCCCGCCGATGGCCAGCAGCTCGAACCCGGCCCGTTGCGCCGCACCGGTCAGGGAGTTGAGCACGATGTCAACGCCGTAGCCGTCGGTGTCGTTCCGGATCTGCTCGGCGAAGTCTGTGCTGCGGGAGTCGTACACGTGCTTGATCCCCATGTCGCGCAGCAACTGTCGGCGCGCTTCGCTGCCGGCGGTGGCGAAGATCTCGGCTCCGGCGGCTTTCGCGATGGCGATGGCCGCCTGCCCCACCCCGCCGGTGGCGGAGTGGATCAACACGCGGTCACCCGAGGTGATCCGGGCCTGCTCGTGCAGGCCGTACCAGGCGGTGGCGGTGGCCGTGGCGACCGCGACGGCCTGATGGTCGGACAGGCCGGGCGGAAGTGTGACGGCGAGGTTGGCGTCACACGTGACATAGGTTGCCCAGCAGCCGTTCCGGGACACACCGCCGACGCGGTCACCCACCCGGTGGTTGGTGACGTCGGGGCCGACGGCGGTGACCACCCCGGCGAAATCCATGCCCAGCTCCGGCAGTTGGCCGTCGAAGCTGGGAAACAGGCCCATTGCCACCAGCACGTCGGCGAAGTTTAGGCTCGACGTGCTGACCGCCACCTCGATCTGTCCCGGGCCGGGCGGAACCCGGTCGTAGCCGGTGAGTTCCAGCGTTTCCAGGTCGCCGGGTGTGCGGATCTGCAAGCGCATCCCGTCGGAACCGAAGTGGGCGACGGCCGCGCCCCGATCCTCGGGTCGCAGCGGGGCCGGGCACAACCGCGCCGTGTACCACTCGCCGTTTCGCCAGGCCGTCTCGTCTTCGTCGGAGCCGCTGAGCAATTGGAGCGCCAACTGTTCGGCGTCACACGCGTCGTCGACATCGATCTGGGCGCTGTGCAGATGCGGGTACTCGGTGCCGATCACCCGGATGAGGCCGCGCAGCCCGGCCTGTTCCAGGTTGACGACATCACCCGGCAACACCGCCTGAGCGGCCCGGGTCACCACGAAGAGGTGCGGTAACCGGCCGGGTACCTGTAGCAGTTCACGGGTGAGGCGAACCAGGTGCTCGACATGCCGGCGGCCCCGCTCCGCGCACTCGTCCTCGGCGCCCGCGCCAGGTGGGCCGGTGAGGATCACCGCGCCGGCGAATCGACCGTCGCCCAGCTGTTCCTGGAGCGCAGCCGCCGCGACCGTGTGGTCGGCGGTTGGCGGCCAGTGCGTGGTGGTGCATTGCGCGCCCTGGGTTTTCAGGGCACCGGCGAGCGCGCCGGCCAACGGGTCCGGGGAGCCGTCATCGATCAGCAGCCAGGTGCCGGTGTCGGCCGGGGTGGATTCGGGCAGTGAATGCTGCTGCCACTCGATGTTCAGCAGCCGTTCGCCCAGCACGCGGTCCTTGAGGGCTTTCTCGGATACTGCCGTCCCACACCGCAACCCCTGCACTCGCAGCAGCACGCCTCCGTCTTTGTCGAGCACATCGAGATCGGCCTCGACCCCGCCGGCATCGACACTCGTCACCCGCGTGTAGCAGTAGTGGGCGGCGCGGGCCGAACTGTAGGAGCGCAGCCGCTGCACACCCAGCGGCAGCCCCAGTGCCTCCGTGCCAAGGGCCTGGACCGCAGGGCTGGCGCCAACGGACTGGAAGCAGGCATCCAGGAGGGCGGGGTGCACGCCGTAAGCGGCTTGCTGCGAACGGATTTGGGTGGGCAGGGCGACCTCGGCCAGCACAGTGCCAGAGTCTTCACCGGTGCGCACGGCGGCAAGGCCGCTGAACGCCGGACCGTACTGCACGCCACGGGCGTCGAGTGCCAGGCGGGTCTCCGCGCCGTCCGCGGTGTGCGGATGCGACGCGAGCAGGCCCGCCACATCGTAGGCGGGGGGTGGTTGATCTGCGGCGCTCCGCAGAACCGCGCTGGCTTGACGAACCGGTTGGCCGGACTGCTGGGATTCCACCGCGAAGTCGACGACACCGGGTGAGACCAGCGACGTCGAGGCGCCGACCGCGGTCTGTGCGTCGAGCAGCAGCGCCTGCTCGAAGCGGATGTCGTCGACCTCGGAATCCTCGCCCAGCGCAACTCCGGCCGCCGCCAGCGCCATCTCGCAGTACGCCGCCCCGGGAAGCACGGCCACGTCCCGGATCCGGTGCTCGGCGAGCCAGGGCTGGGCGTCGGTGCCGACCTCGGCCTGCCACACGTGCCGTTCGGGTTCCTCCTGCAGCCGCACGTGCGCGCCCAGCAGCGGATGTACCGACACGGTGTGGCCGTTGCGGCTTGTCACGTCGCGATCGTTGCCGTCCAACCACATTCGCCGGCGGGTCCAGGTGGGCAGGGGCGCGTCCACCAGTTCCCCGCTGGGGTACAGGGCCGAGAAATCGATCGCGGCGCCCGCGCTGTGCAGATCTGCGGCGAAATCGGCCAGCCCGTGCGGCAACTGCTGCTCGCGGCGCATGCCGGCCAGGGTGGCCAGCGGCACATCCAGACTGTCGGCGGTCTGCTCGATCGCGTGCGTGAGCAGCGGGTGTGGCGCCAACTCGGCGAAGACGCGGAACCCGTCCTCCAGAGCGGCCCGCACCGCCGCACCGAACCGCACGGTGTTGCGCAGGTTCTGCACCCAATATTTGTTGGTGCACCACGGCTCTTCGCGCGGGTCGAACCCGGTCGCCGTGTAGAAGGGAATCTCGGGGGTCCGCGGGTTGACTTCTGCGAGAACGTCGGTCAACTCGGCAAGGATCGGATCGACCTGCGGCGAGTGCGAAGCCACGTCGACGGCGACCTGGCGCGCCATCACCTCGCGTTGCTCCCAGGCCGCGACCAGCTCGCGCACCGTCTCGGTGGCACCGCCGATCACCGTCGACTGCGGCGAGGCCACCACTGCGACCACGACATCCTTGATGCGGCGCATCGTCAGCTCCGAAAGTACCTGCTTGGCAGGCAATTCCACCGAGGCCATGGAGCCGGACCCGGCGATGGTGGCCATCAGCCGTGAGCGACGGCAGATCACCCGCACACCGTCTTCCAGGGACAGCGCCCCGGAAACCACGGCGGCGGCGGTCTCGCCCATCGAGTGCCCAATGACCGCGCCGGGACGCGCCCCGCGGGCCGTCATCGCGGCGGCCAGGGCGACTTGCATGGTGAACAGCGACGGCTGCACGCGGTCTATCCCGGTCACCACGTCGGGCGCCGTGATCGCCTCGCTCACCGAGAACCCGGATTCGGCGGCGATGAGTGGTTCGATCTGGGCCACCGTCGCGGCAAATACCGGCTCATTGGCCAACAGCTCGGCGCCCATCTGCGCCCACTGCGACCCCTGCCCGGAGAACACCCACACCGGTCCGCGGTCGTCCTGGCCGACGGCCGACCGGTAGGGAGTGTCGTCGTCGGCGACCGCCCGCAGCGCCCGGCTCAGTTCCTGACGGTCGGCGGCAGTGACGGCGGTGCGCACCGGGCGGTGCGCGCGTCGACGCGCCAGCGTGTAGGCGAGGTCCGGCAACGACACGTCCTCGTGCGTCTGCACCCAGTCGGCCAGCCGACCCGCGGTGCGGCGGAGCTCGTGGGCCGAGGTCGACGACAGCGGGAACACCAGCGGTGTTCCGGCTTCTGCTGTTGGGCGGTGCCCGTTGGTGACCGCCTTGTCTGCGGGTTCGGGAGCCTGCTCCAGGATGGCGTGCACATTGGTTCCCGAGACGCCGTAGGACGACACCGCTGCTCGGCGCGGTTGCCCCCCGTCGGCGCTGCCGGGCCACGCGGTGGTCTCCTGCGGCACGAACAGGTTGGTGCTGATCCGGGCCATGTCCTCCGGCAGGCGGTCGAAGTGCAGATTCTGCGGGATCGCGCCGTGCTGCAGCGCCAGGATCGCCTTGATCAACCCGACCGCGCCCGAGGCCGATTGGGTATGGCCGACATTGGATTTCACCGACGCCAGCGCACAGGGACCTTCGATTCCGTAGACCTCACTGAGGCTGGCGTACTCGATGGGGTCACCGACCGGGGTGCCGGGACCGTGCGCCTCGACCATGCCGACGCTGCCGGCCTCCACGCCCGCTGCCTGCAGGGCCGCCCGGTACACCGCGGTCTGCGCGGTGACCGATGGCGTCGAGATGTTCACGGTGTGGCCGTCCTGGTTGGCGGCCGTGCCACGCACGACGGCCAGGATGCGGTCGCCGTCGCGCAGCGCATCGGGCAGACGCTTGAGCAGCACCACCGCGCAGGCCTCACCGCTGACATAGCCGTCGGCCGCGGCGTCGAACGAGTGGCAGCGGCCGGTGGGGGACAGGTGGCCGGCCGCCGTGCCCGCGACGTACTTGCGCGGATCCAACATGACGTAGGCGCCGCCGGCAAGGGCGAGATCGCTCTCGCCGTCGTTGAGGCTGCGGCAGGCCGTGTGCACGGCGAACAGGCCCGAGGAGCATGCGGTGTCGAGCGCGAGCGCGGGACCGTGGAGTCCGAGGGTGTAGGCGATGCGCCCGGCGGCCATGGCCAGGGTGTTGCCCTGGAAGCCGTACGGCCCTTCCATGGCTTCGGAGCCGGCGCTGATCAGTTGGTAGTCGAGATGCGTCAGGCCCACGAACACGCCGGTCGAGGTATCCCGCACCCGCTCCGGGGTGAGGCCGGCATGCTCCATCGCTTCCCACGAGGTTTCCAGCAGCAGGCGATGCTGGGGATCGAGCGCGGTGGCCTCGCGCTCGTTCAGCCCGAAGAACTCGGCATCGCAACCGGCGACGTCGTCGAGGAACGCGCCCCATTTCGAGGCCGTCCGGCCCGGCACACCCGGCTCCGGGTCGTAGTACTCGTCGGAGTCCCAGCGGTCGGGCGGGACTTCGGTGACCAGATCGTCGCCCCGCAGCAATGCTTCCCACAGTTGCTCCGGAGACTCGATGCCCCCGGGCATCCGACAGGCCATGCCGATGACAGCAACGGCAGTGGTGGGCTCGTCGCGCTCACCGAATGAAACCATGTGGCCTCCTCCCAGCAACGACGACGTAGCGTTGCCCGCTGCTCGATTCATGTACTGGTTCCCCCGACCCAGGGCAAGACATTAATTGACGCAGACGTAGGTATGCCGGGTCAAGTACTTCGCCGGGGTCGGCCACTCGAACCTGTTCGCCACCCAAGTTTTATTTTCGCCCGTGTAAATGCCGTTGCTGTTGTAACTTCCATCGCGTGACACAGATGGTCGACACATCCCTTCCGGCGCTGCTGCGCGAGCGCGCCAGCCTGCAACCGGATGACGCGGCGTACACCTACATCGATTACGAGCAGGACTGGGCCGGCGTGCCCATCAGCCTGACGTGGCCACAGGTGTACCGGCGAACGCTGAATGTCGCCCGCGAGCTCAGGCTCTGTGCCGCACCCGGCGACCGCGCACTGATCGTGGCGCCGCAGGGGCTGGAGTACATCGTGGCTTTCCTGGGCGCGCTCGAAGCCGGACTCATCCCGGTGCCGCTCTCGGTGCCCTTCGGTGGCGTCACCGACGAGCGTGTCGACTCGGTGCTGCGCGACGCGTTGCCCGCCGCAATCCTCACCTGCACCTCCGTCGTCGACGGCGTTGTCCGTTCTGTCGCAGCGCAACCCGAGTTGCCCGCGCCGGCCATCATCGAGGTCGACGCGATGGATCTGGACGCGCCGGTGCGGTCCGGCGGCGCAGAGTTCGGACAAGCCGACGACTACCAGAGCACCGCATATCTGCAGTACACCTCGGGGTCGACCCGCTCGCCGGCCGGCGTGATGATCTCCTACAAGAACCTGTTGACCAACCTCGAACAGATCACCACAGACTTTCTGATCGACCACGGCGGCATCGCCCCGCCGGACATGACCATCGTGTCGTGGTTGCCCTTCTTCCACGACCTGGGCCTGATCATGGGGGTCTGCACCCCGGTCATCGGCGGATTCCACACGGTCTTCACCACCCCGGTGTCGTTCCTGCAGCGGCCGGCGCGCTGGATGCAGCTGATGGGCAGCCATCCGCACGTGTTCACGTCGGCACCGAACTTCGCCTTCGAGTTGGCGGCGCGCAAAACCACCGACGACGACATGGCCGGGCTCGACCTGGGTGGTGTGCTGACCATCCTCAGCGGCGCCGAGCGCGTACAACCCAGCACGGTGCAGCGCTTCAACGACCGGTTCGCCCGCTTCAACCTGCCCCCCGCGGCGATCCAACCGTCCTACGGGCTCGCGGAAGCCACGTTGTACGTGGCCACCCGCAGGCCGGGCCGGGCTCCCGACGTCGTCAACTTCGATTCCGAGGCACTGGCGGACGGCCGCGCGGTGCGCACCGCGGGTGCCGACGGTGCCCCCCTGATCAGTTACGGATCACCGATCTCCGAGGTCTCGCCGCTGGTGCGGATCGTCGACCCGGAGACGCGCATCGAGTGCCCGGCGGGAACCACCGGCGAAGTCTGGACCGCCGGCGACAACGTCAGCGCGGGCTACTGGCAGAAACCGGAGGAGAGCGAGCGCGTCTTCCGCGCCACCATCGTGGAGCCCACGGCCGGTACTCCCGCAGGCCCCTGGCTGCGGACGGGGGACCTGGGCTTCATATCCGACGGCGAATTGTTCATCGTCGGTCGTATCAAGGATCTGCTGATCGTCTACGGGCGCAACCACGCCCCCGACGACATCGAGGCGACGATCCAGGAGATCACCGGCGGCAGGTCGGCGGCAATCGCCGTTCCCGACGACGGCACCGAACAACTCGTCGTGGTCATGGAAGTCAAGAAGCGCGGCGACTCCGATCAGGAAGTGAAGGCCAAACTCGACGTCGTCAAACGAGAAGTCACCTCGGCGATCTCAAACTCGCACGGCCTCGCGGTCTCGGATCTGGTGCTCGTCCCGCCCGGCTCGATTCCGATCACCACCAGCGGCAAGGTCAGGCGATCGAGTTGCGTCGAGGAGTACCAACGGAACAGGTTCGCCCGCCTGGACGCCTGACCGCTCGAACATGTGGGCCCCGCACCATAGCGGTGCGAGGCCCACATATCTTGGTAAGCAACCGATTACGAGCCGTCCGTCGGACTAACCCGAGCAGAACCCCAGCAAGCAGTCGATGGCGACAGACAGATCGGGGATCGGCAGTCCGATACCGGGCAGGCCGGGTAGGCCCCGGACACCCAGCCAGCCGACACCGCCCAATCCGCCGGAACCACCCGAGGCCTGACCCAGTTTGACCGCGAACCCGCTGCCGCCGGTACCGCCGAGACCACCGGCCGCCAACGTGCCCGAGGCCGCGCCGCCGGTTCCGCCGTTCCCGCCGATGGCCGCTCCGTCGATGCTGTAGGTGGGGCTCAAGAAGTTGTAGGCCGCCCCGCCCGAGCCGGCGGCGCCGCCGATCGTGACGCCCTGTCCACCATTTCCGCCGTTGCCGCCGATCGCGTACGACGGAGTGCTGTCGACGCCGGTGAACTGGGTCATCACCGTCAAGAGATAGTCGGTCACCGACAGCCCCAAAACGATTGCGGTACCCCCCGCCCCGCCGAGCCCGCCGATGGCGCTCGTCGCGGTGCCGCCGGTCCCGCCATTCCCACCTTTGACGCTGCCGGCGTGGTACTTCCCATCGAAGTATCCGAATCCGAGGCTGAGCACCGACCCGCCGGCCCCGCCCACGCCGCCACTGACGCCGCTGCCGCCGTTCCCGCCATTGCCGCCGTTGCCGCTCATCAGCCCACCAGAGCCACCCGCCCCGCCGGCGCCGCCGATCAGCCCGCCGTCCCCGCCGTTGCCACCATTGCCGCCATTGCCGAACAACAGGGCGGATCCGCCGTTTCCGCCGCTCTGGCCATCCGCGCCGTTGCCACCGTTCCCGCCGTTGCCGACCAGACCGGCGGCTCCCCCATTGCCGCCGGCCAGGCCAGAGCCGGCCGGCGCCGAGTAGCCGTCACCGCCGTTGCCGAAGAACCAGCCGCCTTCCTTGCCATCCGGGCTTTCCGCCGTCCCGTCGGCGCCGTTACCGACCAGCGCACGGCCCTCCCACTGATTGGTGACGATCGCAGTGAGGACGTCCTGAACGCTGATGTCTTTCGGGTCGACGAAGATATTGAGCAGCGTGCTGCCCGCCGTGCTGGTCACCGAGTAGAGGAGGTCGCGAATCATCTGCTCTACCGGGTTGGCCGCGGCGGCAGCGGCGGCAGTGACCCCGGACGTGGTGGAGTCGGTGGTGAGCGTGTTGTCGGCCGCCGCCGCGGTGGCGGTGATTCTGGGCCTGGTGACTCCGGATGTGGTGGTGCCGGTCGCGGTTTCGGGTGCGGTGGCGTCTGTGGTGGCGTCTGTGGCGTCGGCGGGTGGTGTGTCTGTGCTTTCGGTGGACGTCGTGGCTGCGGGCGCCAGGGTTTTCGGCGCGACGGCGGACGCCGTCGACGGTCGCGTCGGCGTCGAAACCGAATTCGTGGACCCGGAACCCACGCCGCCGTCGGTGCGGTCGGAATCAGTTGTCGCCGTGTCGGGTTCGGGTTCGGTTCTGGTCTCGGGTCCGGCACTCGGGGCCGTCGGGGTGGTGTCGTCCGAGGGCTGAGCGTTGGCGTGCGACGGCTTGGCCGTCGATGACGTGGAGCCATGGATGGTTCGGTGCGTGCCGCCGTGGAAGGCTTTCTTCAGCTTGTCAACCGCAGCTTCTTCGGGGTCGTCGGTGGTTCCCGATCGTTTACCGGTGCCGGCGGTGTTCCTGCCGGGCGCCGCGGATTTGGTGGCTTTCTTGCGTGCCGACGTGGAGTTGTTCTTGGTTCCCTTGCTCGACTCACTGCTCTTGGCCGAACCATCAGATCCGCCAGAGGTGTCCGCGTAGGCGATGGCTGGCGCGCCGGCGAGCGAAGCGCACACACCGAGGGTGACGGCGCCCGATACCAGCCACGTCGAGGCCTTGGCGTTTCTTGCGGCGGCAGCGTGCCGGGCCTGGTAGCGCCGCCTCTTCGCCTTGGCATTCGCACGGTGCTTGGCTGTCATACTCCAACTTCCGGTCATATGAACGACGCGCAACTTGAGTCATAGCAAATTGACGACCTGGTAGAAATGGACAATACAGGGTCTGGGCCGGTTCAGGTCAAGTAGGGATGTTTACGAGCATTCTGGCGTGAGACCACACTGACCTGCGCTTTTCGCGTGCGGAATGGGCTGCAGATTCAAATTATTCTGCCCGGCGGTCTGGGCGCCGCGACTTGTCGGTGGTCGAATATATGTTCGATATATGCAGGCAGGGGCAGTCGAGGCGGTGGCGGGGTTACGCGCGGCGTTCGACGCGTTGGCTGCCTGTGATTTCGAGGCACTGACCCGCCCTGAGGTGTTGGCGGTGCTCGACGAGTACGAAACCTTGACCTGCCAGCTGCCGTGGCTGCGGCAGCGGCTGCTGGCCCAGCTGCAGGCCCAGACCACCCCGCCGGAGTTGGGCGCGAAATCCTGGAACGAGGTGCTGCGGGTCCGGTGGCGACTGTCGAGCGCCGAAGCCGGGCGCCGCCTGGGAGAGGCCGCCGAGCTGGGACCCCGACGCACCCTGACCGGTCAACCCCTGCCCCCGGCGCTGCCCGCCGTCGCGGCTGCCCAAGCCGCCGGGGCGCTCAACGCCGATCACGTCAGCGTGCTGCGCGAGGCGATCCACCACCTGCCCGGGTTCGTCGATGCCGCCACCGCCGGGCAATTCGAAACCGACCTGGTCGGGATCGCGGTCGGGGTCGGACCCAAAGAACTCAAAGACACCGCCGCCCTACGACTGTTCCTGCTCGACCAGGACGGCCCCGAACCCGACGACACCGAACGCGCCCGCCGCCGCGGCGCCTCGATGGGCCAACAGGGATCCGACGCCATGACCGTCCTGCGCGCCAATCTCACCCCTGAGGCTGCCGCGGTCTACGAAGTGCTGTTCGCCGTCCTGGCCGCCCCGGGCATGTGCAACCCCGACGACGAGCAGCCCTGCACCTCGGGGACCCCCACCCAAGCCCAGATCGACAACGATCACCGCAGCCTGGCCCAACGCCAACACGACGCCCTGCTGGTCATCGGGCGGATCGTGTTGATGACCGGCGATCTGGGCCAACTCAACGGCCTACCGGTCTCGGTGATCATCCGCACCACCCTGCAGGACCTGGAGTCACGCGCCGGGATCGGTGTCAGCGGTGGGGGCCTGAGGATCCCCATCCGCGACGTGATCCGCATGGGCGGACACGCCCACCATCACCTGGCGGTGTTCGACCAGGCCACCGGCGCGGCCCTGGACTACTTCCGGGCCCGCCGGGTCGCCAGCCCCGCCCAACGCATCATGCTCATCGCCCGTGACGGGGGATGCACCAAACCATGCTGCACCGTCGGGGCCTACGGCTCCCAGGCCCATCACGCGGTCACCGACTGGGCCCAGGGCGGCAACACCAACGTCGACGAGATGGCCTTGGCCTGTGGCCCGCACAACCGCATGGTCACCAACGACGACACCGGCTACACCACCACCATCAACAACCACGGCGACGTCGAATGGCACCCACCACCAGGACTGGACCATGGACAACACCGCATCAACTACCACCACCGCCCCGAACTACTGCTCACCCCACCACCCCAGCCCCAGCCCGACCCGCAACCCCAGCGCCAGCCCGACCCAGAACCACCGTGGGAGTCGCTACCTCAACCCCAGCACGACGAGCCCGAACCCCCATGGCACCCCGACTGGGACCAACTCGGCGATACCAGCCTCGACGAGCCGACACTGACCGCACCCAACATCGAACACCTCTGGGACACAACCACACCCACACACCCCACCGACCCACAACTCCCACCCGGATGGACCCTGCTCGAACCCCACCCCAACCGACGCAACCCCCTCGACGGACACCCCCTCGACAGCGTCGCCCTCGACGACAAGGCAGTCCGCGGACCCTAACCCTGAGACGGTGCGGGCCCGCCCCTCAACCTGAGCCGGAGAGGCGGGCGGCGCAGCAGTCGCACCTGCAAAGCAGTTGGCCCGTCAGGGTTTCCGGCTCAGCCCGTTGGTGCGCCACTTAGGCAGCCGACACGACGGTGATCGTCACTGTGGCGGGGCTGCTGGTGGCGTCGCCATCAGAGACGGTGTAGATGAAGCTGTCGAGGCCTGTGAACCCGTCGTTCGGGACATAGGTGTAGCTGCCGTCAGGGTTGACAGTCACCGTGCCACTGGTGGCCGCGGCTGCCAGGGAATAAGTAACGGTGTCGCCCTCAGAATCCGTGGCCGCTGGCAGCGTCGAGGTCAGCGGAGTGCCCTGGTTGGTACTGGGATTTGGGTCGGCGCCGGCGGTGGGGGCGTCGTTGACGGGGGTGACGGTGATGGTGACGGCGCCTTCGGCGCTGCCGCCCTGGGTGTCAGTGGCGGTGTAGGTGAAGGTGTCGGTTCCGTTGAAGTCGGCGTTGGGTGTGTAGGTGTAGCTGCCGTCGGCGTTGACCACCACGACGCCGTTGGCGGCTTCGGTGGCCAAAGCCGCAGTGAGAGTGTCCCCCTCGGGATCGGAGTCGTTGCCGAGTAGTTCACCGGTTACCGGGGTGTCTTCATTGGTGGTGACGGTGTCTGCGCCGGCGGTCGGGGCGTCGTTAACCGGACTGACCGTCACGGTCACGGTGCCAGTGCTGCTGGCACCGCTGGGATCAGCAGCGGTGTAGGTGAAGGTGTCGGTTCCGTTGAAGCCGGTGTTGGGTGTGTAGGTGAAGGTGCCGTCGGTGTTGACGACCACGACGCCGTTGGCGGCTTCGGTGGCCAAGGCTGCGGTGAGGTCGTCGCCGTCGGGGTCGGTGTCGTTGGTCAACACGTTCACGGTGCCCGAGATCGGGGTGTCTTCTGTGGTGGTGATGTTGTCCGCGCCAGCCGTCGGGGCGTCGTTGACTGGGGTGACGGTGATGGTGACGGTGGTTGGGCTGGTGGTGGCGGTGCCGTCGGTCGCGGTGTAGGTGAACGAATCGGTTCCGTTGAAGTTCGTGTTCGGTGTGTAGGTGAAGGTCCCGTCGGCGTTGACCACGACGACGCCGTTGGCCGGTCCGTCACTCAGGGTGGCGGTGAGAGGGTCCCCCTCGGGATCGGTGTCGTTGCCGAGTAGTTCACCGGTTACCGGGGTGTCTTCATTGGTGGTGACGGTGTCGGCGCCAGCTGTGGGTGCGTCGTTGACCGGGGTGACGGTGATGGTGACGGTGCCTTCGGTGCTGGCGCCCTGGGTGTCAGTGGCGGTGTAGGTGAAGGTGTCGGTTCCGTTGAAGTCGGTGTTGGGTGTGTAGGTGTAGCTGCCGTCGGCGTTGACCACCACGACGCCGTTGGCGGCTTCGGTGGCCAAGGCTGCGGTGAGGGGATCGCCGTCGGGATCGGTGTCGTTGCTGAGTAATTCACCCGATACTGCGGTGTCTTCCTCGGTGCTGGCGGCGTCGGCGCCCGCTGTGGGTGCGTCGTTGACCGAGGTGACCGTGACGGTGACCGTGCCAATGTTGGTGGCGCCGTTGGGATCAGCAGCGGTGTAGGTGAAGGTGTCGGTTCCGTTGAAGCCGGCGTTGGGGGTGTAGGTGAAGGTGCCGTCGGTGTTGACCACGACAGTGCCGTTGGCGGCGTCGGTGGCCAAGGCTGCGGTGAGGGGGTCGCCGTCGGGGTCGGTGTCGTTGGCCAACACGTTGACGGTGCCCGAGATCGGGGCGTCCTCGGTGGTGGTGACGGTGTCCGCGCCGGCCGTCGGGGCGTCGTTCACTGGGGTGACGGTGATGGTGACGGTGGTTGGACTGGTGGTGGCGGTGCCGTCGGTCGCGGTGTAGGTGAACGAATCGGTTCCGTTGAAGTTCGTGTTCGGTGTGTAGGTGAAGGTCCCGTCGGCGTTGACCACGACGACGCCGTTGGCCGGTCCGTCACTCAGGGTGGCGGTGAGAGGGTCCCCCTCGGGATCGGTGTCGTTGCCGAGTAGTTCACCGGATACCGGGGTGTCTTCATTGGTGGTGACGGTGTCGGCGCCGGCTGTGGGTGCGTCGTTGACCGGGGTGACGGTGATGGTGACGGTGCCAATGTTGGTGGCGCCGTTGGGATCAGCAGCGGTGTAGGTGAAGGTGTCGGTTCCGTTGAAGCCGGCGTTGGGGGTGTAGGTGAAGGTGCCGTCGGTGTTGACCACGACAGTGCCGTTGGCGGCGTCGGTGGCCAAGGCTGCGGTGAGGGGGTCGCCGTCGGGGTCGGTGTCGTTGGTCAACACGTTGACGGTGCCCGAGATCGGGGTGTCCTCGGTGGTGGTGACGGTGTCCGCGCCGGCCGTCGGGGCGTCGTTGACCGGGGTGACGGTGATGGTGACGGTGCCTTCGGTGCTGGCGCCTTGGGTGTCGGTCGCGGTGTAGGTGAACGAATCGGTGCCGTTGAAGTCGGTGTTGGGTGTGTAGGTGAAGGTGCCGTCGGCGTTGACCACCACGACGCCGTTGGCGGCTTCGGTCGCCAAGGCTGCGGTGAGGGGATCGCCGTCGGGATCGGTGTCGTTGCTGAGTAATTCGCCGGATATTGGTGTGTCTTCATTGGTGCTGACGGCATCCGCACCGGCTGTGGGTGCGTCGTTGACCGAGGTGACCGTGACGGTGACCGTGCCAATGTTGGTGGCGCCGTCGGGATCAGCAGCGGTGTAGGTGAAGGTGTCGGTGCCGTTGAAGCCGGCGTTGGGTGTGTAGGTGAAGGTGCCGTCGGCGTTGACCACGACAGTGCCGTTGGCGGCGTCGGTGGCCAGGGCCGCGGTGAGGTCGTCGCCGTCGGCATCGGAGTCGTTGCTCAACACGTTGCCCGACACCGGAGTGTCCTCGGCGGTGCTGACCGTATCGCCGGTGGTGGCCGGGGAATCGTTGACTGGGGTGACGGTGATGGTGACGGTGCCTTCGGCGCTGCCGCCCTGGGTGTCGGTGGCGGTGTAGGTGAAGGTGTCGGTGCCGTTGAAGTCGGTGTTGGGTGAGTAGGTGTAGCTGCCGTCGGCGTTGACCACGACGACGCCGTTGGCCGGTCCGTCACTCAGGCTGGCGGTGAGAGGGTCGCCGTCGGGATCGGTGTCGTTGCTGAGCAATTCACCCGATACTGCGGTGTCTTCGGTGGTGCTGACGGCATCCGCACCGGCGGTCGGGGCGTCGTTAACCGGACTGACCGTCACGGTCACGGTGCCAGTGCTGCTGGCACCGCTGGGATCAGCGGCGGTGTAGGTGAAGGTGTCGGTGCCGTTGAAGCCGGCGTTGGGTGTGTAGGTGAAGGTGCCGTCGGTGTTGACCACGACGGTGCCGTTGGCGGCGTCGGTGGCCAGGGCCGCGGTGAGGTCGTCGCCGTCGGCATCGGAGTCGTTGCTCAACACGTTGCCCGACACCGGAGTGTCCTCGGCGGTGCTGACCGTATCGCCGGTGGTGGCCGGGGAATCGTTGACTGGGGTGACGGTGATGGTGACGGTGCCTTCGGCGCTGCCGCCCTGGGTGTCGGTGGCGGTGTAGGTGAAGGTGTCGGTGCCGTTGAAGTCGGTGTTGGGTGAGTAGGTGTAGCTGCCGTCGGCGTTGACCACGACGACGCCGTTGGCCGGTCCGTCACTCAGGCTGGCGGTGAGAGGGTCGCCGTCGGGATCGGTGTCGTTGCTGAGCAATTCACCTGATACTGCGGTGTCTTCATTGGTGGTGACGGTGTCGGCGCCGGCTGTGGGTGCGTCGTTGACCGGATTGACCGTGACGGTGACCGTGCCGGTGTTGGTTGCGCCGTTGGGATCCGCAGCGGTGTAGGTGAAGGTGTCGGTTCCGTTGAAGCCGGTGTTGGGGGTGTAGGTGAAGGTGCCGTCGGTGTTGACCACGACGGTGCCGTTGGCGGCGTCGGTGGCCAGGGCCGCGGTGAGGTCGTCGCCGTCGGCATCGGAGTCGTTGCTCAACACGTTGCCCGACACCGGAGTGTCCTCGGCGGTGCTGACCGTATCGCCGGTGGTGGCCGGGGAATCGTTGACTGGGGTGACGGTAATGGTGACCGTGGTCGGGCTGGTGGTGGCGGTGCCGTCCGAAGCGGTGTAGGTGAAGCTGTCGGTGCCGTTGAAGTTTGCGTTCGGCGTGTAGATGTAAGTGCCGTCGGCGTTGACCACGACAGTGCCATTGGCCGCCTCCGTGGCCAGGGCCGCGGTGAGGGTGTCCCCGTCGGGATCGGTGTCGTTGCTCAACACGTTGCCCGACACCGGGGTGTCCTCGGCGGCAGTGGCCGTGTCGGCCGCGGCGCTCGGCGCGTCATTGACAGCCGTGACAGTGACGGTGACAGTGCCAATATTGGTGGCGCCGTTGGGATCAGCAGCGGTGTAGGTGAAGGTGTCGGTTCCGTTGAAGCCGGCGTTGGGGGTGTAGGTGAAGGTGCCGTCGGCGTTGACCACGACGGTGCCGTTGGCGGGTCCGTCGCCGAGGGTGGCGGTGAGGGGGTCGCCGTCGGGATCGGTGTCGTTGGCCAACACGTTCACGGTGCCCGAGATCGGGGTGTCCTCGGTGGTGGTGACGGTGTCCGCGCCGGCTGTCGGGGCGTCGTTGACGGGGGTGACGGTGATGGTGACCGTGGTCGGGCTGGTGGTGGCGGTGCCGTCGGAGGCGGTGTAGGTGAAGGTGTCGGTGCCGTTGAAGTTCGCGTTCGGGGTGTAGGTGAAGGTCCCGTCGGCGTTGACCACCACGACGCCGTTGGCCGGTCCGTCACTCAGGCTGGCGGTGAGGGTGTCCCCGTCGGAATCGGTGTCGTTGCTCAACACGTTGCCGGATATCGCGGTGTCCTCGGCGGTGGTGGCCGTGTCCGCCCCGGCGCTCGGCGCGTCGTTGACCGGGGTGACGGTCACGGTCACCGTGGCCGAGGTGCTGCCACCCTGGGAATCGATGGCGGTGTAGGTGAAGGTGTCGGTTCCGTTGAAACCGGCGTTGGGTGTATAGGTGAACTTGCCGTCGGTGGTGACCACGACGGTGCCGTTGGCCGGCCCGGCAGCCAATGCGGCAACGAGCGAATCACCGTCGGGGTCAGTGTCATTGGCCAAGACATTGCCCGATACCGCGGTGTCCTCCGCGACGGTTGCGGTGTCGGCCGTAGCAGTGGGGGCGTCGTTGACCGGGGTGACGGTGATGGTGACGGTGGTCGGGCTGGTGGTGTCGGTGCCGTCAGTGGCGGTGTAGGTGAAGCTGTCGGTGCCGTTGAAGCCGGCGTTGGGTGTGTAGGTGAAGGTGCCGTCGGCGTTGACCACGACGGTGCCGTTGGTCGCCCCGGTGTCCAAGGCTGCGGTGAGGGGGTCGCCGTCGGGGTCGGTGTCGTTGGCCAACACGTTCACCGTGCCCGAGATCGGGGTGTCTTCAGCGGTGGTCACGGTGTCGGCACCGCCGGTCGGCGCGTCGTTCGCCGGGGTGACGGTCACGGTCACCGTGGATGCCGTGCTGCTGCCATGGGAATCGACGGCCTGATAGGTGAAGCTGTCGGTGCCGTTGAAGTCCGCGTCCGGCGCGTAGGTGAAGGTGCCGTCGGCGTTGACCACGACGGTGCCGTTGGCCGGTCCGGTGCCCAGGGCGGCGGTGAGGGTGTCGCCGTCGGGATCGGTGTCGTTGGTCAGCACGTTGCCCGTCACCGCGGTGTCCTCGGCGGTAGTCGTGGTGTCGGCGTTGGCATGCGGGCTGTCGTTGATTGCGACCACGGTGACGGTCACGGTGCCCGTGCTGGGGTCAGTGCCGTCAGTGGCGGTGTAAGTGAAGGTATCGGTGCCGTTGAAGTCCGTGTTCGGCGTGTAGGTATAGGTGCCGTCGGCGTTGACCACGACGGTGCCGTTGGCCGGTCCGTCGCCGAGGGCGGCGGTGAGGGTGTCGCCGTCGGGATCGGTGTCGTTGGTCAGCACGTTGCCCGACACTGCGGTGTCCTCGGCAGTGGTGGCGGCGTCACCCTCAGCCGTCGGCGCGTCGTTGACCGGGGTGACCGTAACGGTCACAGTGCCAGTGTTGTTGGCGCCGTATGGATCCACGGCTTGGTAGGTGAAGGTGTCGGTGCCGTTGAAGTCCGCGTCCGGCGTGTAGGTGAAGGTGCCGTCGGCGTTGACGACGACGGTGCCGTTGGCCGCTCCGGTGGCCAGGGCGGCGGTGAGGGTGTCGCCGTCGGGGTCGGTGTCGTTGGTCAGCACGTTGCCCGTCACCGCGGTGTCTTCGGCGGTGGTGACGGTTTCGCCGGTGGTGATCGGGGCGTCGTTGAGATCGCCCACCGCGCTCCGACGGCCGGGGCGGCCGGCTGCACCTGCGCTCGCGGCGCCGATCCCGCCCCGCCCGCCGACCCCGGCCACAGTCATGGTGGCCAGAAGTGCCAACGCGTCGCCGCCGGTCCCTCCGTCGCCGCCGGTGCCGGTGGTGGCGGTCGCTGCACCGCCCGTGCCGCCCTCGCCGCCGGTGGCCCATCCGGTGGACAGGTAGTTGTAAGCGGTGCCGCCGGTGCCGCCGATTCCTCCGGCGGTGGTGCCTTCGCCGCCGACGCCACCGGTGCCTCCGGTGGCATTGCCCCACGGCGTCGGCGGTGTGCCCCATCCGGTCGCACCAAAGTCGTAGGCGCCCATGATCGCGGTTCCGCCGGTGCCGCCCTGCCCCCCGACACCGTCGGTGCCGGTTCCGCCGTCACCTCCGGTGCCGCCGACGACGTTTCCGAATCCGTAGCTGATGGCGGCGCCGCCGGTGCCGCCGATCCCGCCGATGGCGCCCGTGCCGCCCTCTCCGCCGGGCCCGCCGGAGAAGAAGCCGGTGCCGCCGATCCCGCCGGCACCGCCGACCCCGGTTTCACTGTTCCCGCCGTCGCCGCCGGCGCCGGCCTGGCTGAAGAAGCCTCCCGATCCCCCGGTGCCGCCGGTCCCGCCGGCCCCGGAACCCAGACCGTTCCCGCCGACGCCGCCGATTCCGCCGTTCCCGCCGCCGACCAACCCGGCCGCCCCGCCGTCGCCGCCGTTTCCGCCGGCCTGCCCGGACGCGGTGGCGTTGCCGCCGGCCCCGCCTGCGCCGCCGGAGCCCCACCACACTGCTGACCCGCCGTCGCCGCCGTCCTGGCCGGCCGCACCGGTACCGCCGGCACCGCCGTTGCCGAACAGCCCGCTCGCGCCGCCGTTTCCGCCGGCCTGCCCGGAATCGGTTGCCGGACTGTAGCCGTCGCCGCCGTCGCCGAACAACCACCCGCCAGGTTGGCCGTCCGGGTTCTCCGCGGTCCCGTCGGCGCCGTTGCCGATGATCGGCCGCCCGGCCACCGACAGAGCGGCCTGCGCAGTGGCAGATGGTGCGACGGTGGCGGTGTCCGTCGGGGTAGTCGCTGTGCTGACGGTCTTTTCGAGTGCCGGCGCGGGTTC
The DNA here is from genome assembly GCF_019050325.1 of [Mycobacterium] fortunisiensis. Taxonomy (GTDB): domain Bacteria; phylum Actinomycetota; class Actinomycetes; order Mycobacteriales; family Mycobacteriaceae; genus Mycobacterium; species Mycobacterium fortunisiensis. The sequence continues at coordinate 157,382 of NZ_VOMB01000005.1, forward strand.
CGCTGTCGCGGTAGCGCCTGCTTTCTCTGTCGACGAGGTGACCGTGGAGCCGATCTCCGGTGCAGCAGTGCTGGTCGGTCTGGTCGACCCGGTGATGGTCGAGCTGGTGACGGTCGATCTGCGCGTGGTCTTGGTATCGGTGAGAGAACTGCGCTTGGATCGCGCTTTCGTGCCGGGCGTGGATTTCGTGTCGGACGTCCCGGTCTTCGAGTCCGTGGCGCTGCGGGTGGAATCGCTGCCGCCGGAAGGGTCGGCGTGGGCGATACCCGCCCCGCCGGTCAGCGATGCGCCCAACCCGAGGGTCACGGCGCCAGTTCCGAGCCATATGCAGACCTTGCTGGGCTGCTCCAACCTGCGGTGACGGGCTGCGCGCCGGGACTTCGCAGCCTTTGCCTTCGTGCGCTTCGTCGAACGGTGCTGTGCAGGCATGGCTGGTCCCCGGCTTCCTACTTGTCTGCGGCCCCGGCCGTTGTCCCCTTCGCGCGTTTCTTCACGCTGGAGGCGCTGGAGCGGTCCTTGGCGGTGGCCCGGTGGGGCGTGTGGGCCCGTTCCCTGGCTGTGACCCGGCCGGTGACCCGGTCGGTGACCTTGGAGCGCACCTTGGCTGCGATCCGGTGCGCGACGTTGGTCCGTGCCGCGACGCCGGAATCATCGGTGGACTTTTCGGACGCCGCGTCGATGCTCTCGGGTTCCGTTGGGGCTGCGGTATTTCGGGCGGACTTTTCGGCGATATCGGGTTCGGCATCCGGTGCGGCGGCGGCGGCGACCGAACGCGTGGTGCTGCTGGCGGTCTTGACCGAGCCGGCGTCTGACGGCCGGGGGGCAGTTCCGTTGATGTTGATGCCGGGGCCGGTCTGGGTGACGGTCGCACCGGTCTGGAGGACCGACCCGGCGATCGACAGCGGACCCGCGCCGGAACTGACGGTGTTGTTGGCGCCGAGGGCGTTGAAGGCCGCAGTCAATATGCCGCTGGTTGCTGGGTCGGGATCCCCCGAGGAGACGTGGCTGTTGCTGCCGAGGAAGTTCAGGACGGCGGTGAAGATTCCCTCGGCGGTCGCGCTGCTGCCGTTGCCCAGGATGTTTGCCGCCAGACCGAAGAAGGCTGCCGTTGTGGCGCTGCTGCTGCCGTTCCCCAGCAGATTGAGCGCAATGGTGCCCAAGAGGCCGGCGGTGGTGGTCTGCTGTCCGGTGCTGCCGGGGGAGAAGCCGAGCGCGAAGTTGAGAAGGCCGACGTCTTGTGCGCTGCCCGGTCCCAGTTGGAGTGCGATGTTGGCGATGCCCGCGGCGCTGGCGGTTTGCGATTCGGTGCTTCCGGGTAAGCCGCCCCAGGCGAAGTTCAGGGCACCCAGTGTGGCCGAATCACCGGGGCCCAGTTGCACGGCGATGTTGCCGATGCCCATCGTGCTGGCGGTCAGCGGTCCGGCGCCGTTCGGCGACAGCCCGAGGGCGACGTTGAGGGCGCCGATCGTGGCTGCCGTGCCCTCCCCGAACTGCAGGGCCAGCGCCATGACGGAGGCAAGCGCGTTCGCTTCTGAGTTGTCCCCGATTGCCGAGGTCAAGGTCAGAAGGCTGAGCGCATTTGTGGCGGTGGCATTGTCGCCGATCGCCAACGCACCGCCCAGGAAGCCGAGGGAGGCATCGGCTTGCGCTCCGGCGCCGATGCCGATCGCGAAGCTGGTCACATTGCTCGTGCAACCGTTGCCATTGCCGATCCCGAAGGCCGAGAAGCAGGACGCATTGGCGGCTGGAGCTGCGTTGAACGCCCCGGTCGTTAGCGCGCTGTAGGCCAGCGCGCCGAGCAGCATCCCACTTTTACCCAGAACTTGCTTCATCGACAACCGCCGTCACTCGTAGGGGTCTCCGCCGGTTGGCACCATACAACTGACGCGCACGACAATTTTGCGTTTTCCCGCAGACGGGTGTGTCGAAATGTGTATTGAGCAACGCGCGGCAGGTGTTGTGCGGGGCGCGGTACCGTGGCGTCGCCCCGGCCGGCGTGTGGCCTGAGCGAACGCCGTGCCGCCGCCATGCGCGTCGATGACAAGGGTCTGTGACCGGCGGTTTCTGCGCCCCCTGTGGTGGTGGCGGCGGCTGGCGGCAGCGCTCCGATCGGTCCGTGAAGCCGTACCCATTCGGCTTGCTGAATAACCTGTCAGTAAACGTAGGCAAAGTCATTAGTGCAGCAAAGTGGAGCACTTCCCGCTGCGACGCGTGGCGTTTCTGCCCAGATCATGGCTGTGTCGAGGGCGGTGCCGTCGGGTGTCGGACCTCGGCTCGGCCGGCACCGCAAAGGACGGCAGACTTTGCGCAGTTCGCCGCCGGCGGAGCTGTGCGGACGCCGCCGGGCGCCGACGGGGACGGTGTGCGCGATCCGGCGGGCGCGGTCGGTCGGCAACCCGGCGTCGTCGCGTCCGCGCAAACGACCGATCGAACGCGAGGCCCGCCGGCGCCCGCATCGGCGTCGGTCACCACCGGTTTGACGGGGATCGGGACCAGCAGAAGCGATCGTTGGCAAAAATTGTTAACAGCGTCAAAAAACCGGGACCAGACGAGTGTCCACGGGTTAGAGTCCCGCACCATGAGCGCATCGTTGGCTACATCGCCCGCGGCAAACACCATTTCAACGACGTTGTTCGACGTGTCGGACGTCGGTGAGGCGCTCGCGTCGATCCGGATGCCGGTAGCCGTCGTCGGCTCGGCGCAAGGGCCACGGCCGGTTCTCCTTGGTCCGGATGGGCTGACGCCCGACATTCTGCGTCAGGAACTGATCGCGGTCCTCCCACCGATATACCCCGAATGGCTGGGTGAGCGCAGTTTCACCGCGGCACACGGCGTGCGCTTCCCCTACGTGATCGGCGAGATGGCCCGCGGCATCGCCACCGCACGGATGACGATCGAGGGGGTTCGCGCCGGCGGGATGGCCTTCTTCGGTAGTGCCGGGTTGGGGCTGGACGCCATCGAAGCCGGCGTGCGGGAGATCCAGGCGGCCCTGGGTCCCGAAAGCGGCGGTTGGGGCGCCAATTTGATCCACAACGTCCAGGACGACCGACTCGAGCTGGCCACGATCGAACTCTTCCATCGCCTCGGTGTGCGCTGCGTTTCGGCGTCCGCCTTCATGCGGTTGACCCCCGCGATCGTCCTCTACGCGGCCAAGGGTCTGCGGCGAGGGGCCGACGGCCAGGTCGTTCGGGCCGGACGCATCTTTGCGAAGGTTTCCCGGGATGAGGTCGCCCGGCACTTCCTTTCGCCTGCACCGGAGGCGATGCTCAGCGCGCTCGTGGCCGAAGGCCGGATCACCGCGGCGGAGGCGGCCCTCGCCGCGGAGATCCCGATCGCCGAAGACATTACCGCCGAGGCTGATTCAGGCGGCCACACCGACAACCGTGCCCTGACCGTGCTGTTGCCGCGATTGCTGGGTCTGCGTGACGAGATCGCCGCCGCCCACGGTTACGCCGTGTTGCCGCGGGTGGGTGCGGCCGGCGGTCTCGGTACTCCCGCCGCGGTAGCGGCCGCGTTTGCCGCTGGTGCGGCATACGTCCTGACCGGTTCGGTCAACCAGTCGGCAGTGGAAAGCGGACTGTCCCCGGACGCGCGCAACCTGCTCGCCGTGGCCCAATCCACCGATGTGGCAATGGCTCCGGCAGCCGACATGTTCGAAATGGGCGTGACCGTGCAGGTGCTCAAGCGCGGCACGATGTTCGCCCAGCGCGGCCAGCGGCTGGCCGACTTCTACCGCAGGTACTCCTCGTTCGAGGAAGCCCCGGCCCGCGAACTCGAGAGCCTCGAGACGACGGTGCTCGGGCGCCGCGTCGACGAGATCTGGTCGGACACCGAGGCGTTCTTCGCCGGCAGCGACCCGCGGCAGGTCGAACGGGCGCGTCAGGAACCCAAGCATCGGATGGCGCTGGTGTTTCGTTGGTACCTGTTCAATGGCGCGCAGTGGGCCCGCGAAGGCAACGCCGACCGGCGCGGTGACTACCAGATCTGGTGTGGCCCGGCGATGGGCGCCTTCAACGAGTGGGTCCGGGGAACGTTCCTTGATCCGGTGGAGGCGCGCACTGTTCGCCAGATCGCGCTCAACCTGCTCGAAGGCGCCGCGACCGTCACCCGTGCCGGGCAGTTGCGCGCGGTCGGCGTCGCGATGCCCGCGTCGGCCTTCGACTTCCGTCCGCGTCCCCTCGGATAGTCGTCAGCTCTTCTTTGACAAATCGTCCTCTCGGATAAGTAGTGAGGCCTCAGTGATCGACAACAAGCAGCAAGCCATCGCCACCCCGATCGCGGTCGTCGGCATGACCGCGATATACCCGGGGGAGCCAGGGCTCACCGGGTACTGGCGCACCGTCACCGGCGGGCACGACGCCATCAGCGATGTGCCGCCGTCGCATTGGCTCATCGAGGACTACTTCGACCCCGATCCCAAGGCGCCGGACAAGACCTACTGCCGGCGTGGCGGGTTCATCGATCCGGTGCCCTTCGACCCGATGCAATTCGGCTTGCCGCCCACCGCGTTGCCCTCGACCGACTCCGCGCAGTTGCTCGCCCTGATCGCGGCCAGGCAGGTGCTCGACGAAGCCACGCGCGGCGGCGTGGAAGTCGACCTGGACCGGGTGGACGTGGTGCTCGGTGTGGCCTCCACCACCGAACTCGTCGTCCAGATGGGCGCCCGGCTGCAACGGCCGATCTGGCGCAAGGCGATGCTGGAGAACGGGCTGCCCGAAGACGAGGCGGACGAGATCTGCCGTGACATCGCCGATCACTACGCGCCCTGGCAGGAGAGCACGTTCCCCGGCCTCCTCGGCAACGTGGTGGCCGGACGTGTCGCCAACCGCCTCAACCTCGGCGGCAGCAACTTCGTCACCGACGCTGCGTGCGCCAGTTCGCTTTCGGCGCTGCAGACCGCACTGCACCGGTTGTACCTGCACGAGGCCGACATGGTGCTGACCGGCGGCGTCGACGCCCTGAACGACGTGATGATGTACATGTGCTTCTCCAAGACCCCGGCGTTCTCGAAAACCGGTGACTGCAGGCCGCTTTCGGAAGCTGCGGACGGAACCATCATCGGCGAGGGTGTGGGCATGCTGGCGCTCAAGCGCCTCAGCGATGCCGAGCGTGACGGTGACACCATCCACGCGGTCATCCGGGGCATCGGTTCGTCCTCCGACGGACGCGCGTCCAGCGTGTACGCCCCGCGCTCGGAGGGGCAGGCCAAGGCGCTGCGCCGGGCCTACGAACATGCCGGCTACGAACCGTCGACCGTCGAACTTGTCGAAGCGCACGGCACCGCGACGAAGGCCGGTGACGTCGCCGAGTTCGCCGCCCTCAAGTCGGTGTTCACCGATACCGGCGCGCGTTGCGCGATCGGCTCGGTGAAGTCCCAGATCGGACACACCAAAGCCGCGGCCGGCGCCGCCGGTCTCATCAAAGCAGTGCTCGCACTGCAACATTCGACGCTGCCCGGCACATTGAAGGTGGAGCGTCCGAACCCGGGACTGGGCCTGGCGGACACCCCTTTCTACGTCAACGCGCAGACCCGCCCCTGGGTGCGAAAAGGCGATCAGCCCCGACGCGCCTCGGTCAGCTCGTTCGGCTTCGGCGGCAGCAACTTCCACGTCACGCTGGAGGAGTACTGCGGCGAGCAGCGGGCGAAGCGGCTGCGGGCGCTGCCCACCGAACTCGTGGTGTTGAGCGCCGACAGCGAATCCGGCCTTGAGCAGCGGGCTGCCGAGATCGCCGGCGCCATTCACTCCGGTGAGAGCCTGGCCCGGATCGCGTTCGAATCGGCACGTGAATTCGACGCCTCGCAGACCGCGCGCGCCGGTCTCGTCGCCGCCGACACCACATCGCTTGAGATGCTGGTCGAGCGGCTGCGCAAGGCCATTGCCGACGGCGTCGCGGGCCAGCTCAAGGATCCCAACATGGCGGTGGGAATCGGGCCGGCCCGCGAGGGAAAGACCGCCTTCCTGTTTCCGGGACAGGGCAGCCAGTACGTCGGCATGGGGGCCGATCTCGCTCTCGAGTTCCCCGAGGCCATCGCGGTATGGGACGCACTCGACGGCAACCTCGCCGACATTCCCGGTGTGGTGTTCCCGGAGCCGGTGTTCGACGCCGCGGCCGCGGAAGCGCAGAGGGCCGAGCTGACGGCGATGGCGAATGCCCAGCCGGCCATCGCGACCACAAGCCTTGCGCAGCTGGCGCTTCTCGACGTGCTCGGGGTGAGCCCAGACACCGCTGCCGGTCACAGTTTTGGCGAGGTCACCGCGTTGGCCGCGGCCGGTGTGCTGCCCGCCGAAGCGCTCGTCGAAACGGCGCGCACCCGCGGCGTGCTGATGGCCGAAGCGGGGCACGGCAAGGACGGCGCAATGCTGGCGGTCGCTGCCAGCGCCGAAGAGGTGCAGGCCCTGCTCAACTCCGATCCGCAGTCGGCCGGATCGTTGGTGATCGCCAACGACAACGCGCCGAACCAGGTGGTCCTGGCGGGATACACGTCCGAGATCGCCTGGGCGGAAGGTGCTGCGAAATCGGCGGGTTGGACGTCACGTCGGCTGCCGGTGGCCTCGGCGTTCCATTCATCGATCGTGGCGGCGAGTTCCGCACCGCTGACGTCCTACCTGAAGACGCTGAAGATCGGGGAACCGCGCTTCCCGGTCTACGCGAACGCAACCGCCCAACCGTACGGCGAGCAGGTGGCCGAGCAGCTCGGTGATCAGGTGCGGCAGTCGGTCCGGTTCCGCGAGATGATCGAAGCGATGGCGCGTGACGGGGTCACCCGGTTCATCGAGGTGGGTCCGGGCCGGGTACTCACCGGCCTCGTCGGCCAGATCCTCGCGGCGACACCACATCTGGCCGTGGCTCTGGACGATGCGAAAGCCGGCGGGCTACGTGGCTGGCATCGCGGGTTGGCGAGTTTGGCCGCCGACGGCGTGGCGCTGGACCTCGTATCCCTGCTGGACCACTTCGAAGAGCCGGTCAAGCACGTGCCGACACCGGCTCACGCCGTCCTGGTGGGCGGAGCCAATCTCGGAAAGCCCTACCCGCCGGCCGACGGCAACGTGAAGATCACGCCCAAACGCACACGCACGGCATTGCCGGTTGCACCGCCGACAGAGACCGAAGGACCACAGTTGACCTCATCGACCCAGCACATGGCTCCGCCGGCTCCGCCGGCTCCGCCAGTTCAGCCGATGGCCCCGCCGTCACCGCAGCCGGTGGCAGCGGCGCGGGAAACGCCCCCGCCCGTGGTTTCGGTTGCCGCACAAGCAGTTTCGACGGTCGACGCGTCGTTCTCCGCGGATGCCTGGAGTGTCATCGATCGCATCCAGAAAGAGACCGCGGACCAGCACCAGCGGTATCTGGACGTCGTGACGCAAAGCCACCAGACATTCCTGGAGATGTCCGCACAGATGATGGCGGAGATCGTGGGCGGCGGTACCACCATCGCCCAGGCTCCCGCACCGGTACGCAACGGCGCCGTGCACCCGTTGGATGCCGCCCCCAAGCCGGCGCCGATGCCGGTCGCATCGCCGGCGGCTGCCGCTCCGGTGACCGCCGCCCCGGCGGCTGTAGCTCCCGTGATGCCGGAGCCCGTGACACGACCGGAGCCCGCGCCGGTGACCCCGCCCCCGGCGGTGGTGGAGCCTGTGGTGTCGGCGGGTGCTGTGGTGTTGGGGATTGTGTCGGAGAAGACGGGTTATCCGGTTGACATGCTTGGGCTTGAGATGGAGATGGAGGCCGAGCTGGGGATTGATTCGATCAAGCAGGTGGAGATTTTGGCTGCGTTGCAGTCGAAGTTTCCTGGTGCTCCGGAGATTCCGGCCTCGGAGTTGGCGGGGATGCAGACGTTGCAGGATGTGGTCGATGCGGTGGAGGGGTTTGTTGCTGTTGCCCCGGCGCCGGCCGCTGCTGCGGCTGCTGTGGTGACCTCGCCCTCGGCGGTGGTGGAGCCTGTGGTGTCGGCGGGTGCTGTGGTGTTGGGGATTGTGTCGGAGAAGACGGGTTATCCGGTTGACATGCTTGGGCTTGAGATGGAGATGGAGGCCGAGCTGGGGATTGATTCGATCAAGCAGGTGGAGATTTTGGCTGCGTTGCAGTCGAAGTTTCCTGGTGCTCCGGAGATTCCGGCCTCGGAGTTGGCGGGGATGCAGACGTTGCAGGATGTGGTCGATGCGGTGGAGGGGTTTGTTGCTGTTGCCCCGGCGCCGGCCGCTGCTGCGGCTGCTGTGGTGACCTCGCCCTCGGCGGTGGTGGAGCCTGTGGTGTCGGCGGGTGCTGTGGTGTTGGGGATTGTGTCGGAGAAGACGGGTTATCCGGTTGACATGCTTGGGCTTGAGATGGAGATGGAGGCCGAGCTGGGGATTGATTCGATCAAGCAGGTGGAGATTTTGGCTGCGTTGCAGTCGAAGTTTCCTGGTGCTCCGGAGATTCCGGCCTCGGAGTTGGCGGGGATGCAGACGTTGCAGGACGTCGTCGATGCCGTGAGTGGTTTCACCTCCGGTACCCCAAGGACCGAAGAGGTTGTCGCAGAGCCGACCTCAGCCCCTGCGGAGCCTGCGCTCACGGTAGGTCTGAGCTGCACCGAAGCTGAGCTTCGGGCGGACCCGGCGGGTGGCTTCGCCATGGCCGGTCTGCGGGGCGGCGAGGTCGTCATCACCCGCGAGAACCCGGAATTCGCCGATGCCCTCGCGGCGGCGATGACTTCGCACGGGATCCAGGCCCGGACCGTCGAGCGGGTGCCGGACGGTGCGGGCGCAGTCATCTGTCTCGCGGCCCTGGCCCCGGCCGGTTCGCCGCAGGACTGCGTCGACATGCACCTGCGGGCCTTCCACGCGGCACGCAGCGTGGCCAAAAGCCATGCCGCGGCACGGCTGTTCGTCACGGTGCAGTCGACCGGCGGAGGTTTCGCCGGAGCAGACATGCCGGTCGGGGTGGCGAGCCTGGTCAAGACCGCGGCCTGGGAATGGCCGAACGCCTCGGTGCGGGCGATCGACCTGGAGACCCTTGATGCGCAACGCTTGACGGACGAATTGCTGCGGGGCGGCAGCGGAATCGAGGTCGCGCTGCGAGACGACGGCAGCCGGCTGGTGGTGGTCGATGAGATCGAGGCCTCCCCGGTGGGGGAGACGATCAGCGTGGCCGACGGCGGGGTTGTCGTGGTCACCGGTGGTGCCCGCGGGGTGACGGCGAAGTCGGCGCTGGCGCTGGCGAAACACCATGGACTGAAGTTGGCGCTGCTGGGCCGGACACCGCTGCGCGAGGCGTCGGCCGACGAGCCGTCCGGTGCCACGGTTGCCGAGATCGCCACGGCGCTGGCGGCATCGGCAGCTGCACGCGGCGAGAAAGTGAGCCTTCCGCAGGCCCGGGCACAGGCGGAGCGCCTGATCGCCGAACGAGAGGTGCGTGCCACTCTTGCGGCCGCGCAGCAGCAGGGCACCGCGGCGCGATACTTCCCGACCAGCATCACCGATCAGGCCGAGCTGCGGCGGGTCCTCGCCGAGGTGCGGCAAGATTTCGGTCCGATCGTCGGCGTCGTTCACGGTGCCGGTGTCCTCGCCGACAAGCGTCTGGAAGATCTCGACGACGACCAGTTCGTCAATGTGTTCAGCACCAAATTGATCGGGGCCGAGGCGCTGCTGAGCGCCACCGCCGCCGACGATCTGCGGTTTATCTCGTTCTTCTCCTCGATCGCGGCGCGGACCGGCAATCCCGGGCAATCCGCGTATGCCTCCGCCAACGCGGCGCTGGAGTCCATCGCGGCGCGGGAGGCCGCGCGCCGTGGCGACACCTGCGTGGTCCGCGCCTTCGGCTGGGGTCCGTGGGACGGTGGGATGGTCGACGCCACCCTCAAGAGCCGGTTCTTGGAGGCCGGGGTCGGTGTCATCCCGATCGACGAAGGCGCGCAGTTCTTCGCCGAGAACGCGATGAGCCGGTCGTCGGCAACCGCGGTCGTCGTCGCGGCGCCGGCCGAGCCCCGGCTGCGTGCCACAAGCCTGGACTGGACGGTGTCGACCGAGAACCTGCCCGTACTCGACGATCATCAGGTCCGCGGCAAGGTCGTGGTGCCGGTGGTGATCGTGCTCGACGCCATCCTGCGGGCGGCACGTGGCCTGGTCACCGAGGTCCGCCCCGTCGTCCGCGACCTCCAGGTGCTCTCCGGCGTCACCTTTGACTCCGGCGAGCAGCGCACTCTCCGAATCGATTTCGAGCCGATGGGAACGTCGTACAGCGTGGCCATCCGAGACGGCGAGGGCCGCGCCCGGTATCGCGCCACCGTGGACACGCAACCGAACACGACACCGGCCGGCCCGGTTCCCGAGGTAGCCGGCCGGCCCTGGCCGACGGACATCGCCGGCGCCTACGCCGGGCCGCTGTTCCACGGGCCGCGTTTCGCCGCCATCGAAGCGCTGGGTTCGTTCGGGGCGGCCGGTGGCAGTGGCAGCCTCAAAGGGCTCCGCGCGCTCGGCTGGCCAGACGGTGAGTGGGCGATAGATCCCGCGATCGTCGACGGCGGCCTGCAGTTCGGCCTGTTGTGGGCGAGTGCGCAGGGCCGTTCCCTGATGCTGCCGATTCGGATCGGGCGGGTCGTTCTCGACCAGGCATTCCCCGAAAACGGTGTGGTGCGCTGCCGTCTCGCCGCGCATCCGGTCAATGACAAGCGTGTCGACTTCGACATCGCATTCGAAACCACGGACGGGGCACCTGTCGCCACGTTGGAGGGCGTGGAGTTCTACGCCGCCGGCGCCGCAGTGGATGCGTCGGCGTGACGGGGTTCGAACCGGTCGCGATCGTCGGGCGTAGTTGCGTGCTGCCCGGTGCGACCACGCCGGAAGAGCTGTTCGCCGCGACCATGGCGGGGCGGAGCCTGCTCACGCCGACCCCGCCGCAGCAGTGGCGCGGGGTGGATCCCGAATCCCTGGCGATCAGTGACAAGCCCGGGCTGCGGGTTTCGTCAACCACCGGCGGCTACGTCGGGGCCTCGTTCGAGCTGACCCAGATCGCCTCGCGGATAACCGATTTCAGCAGGCTCGACCCGATCGTGTCGTGGCTGGCGCAGTGTGCACAGCAGGCCTTGGGCGCTGCGCTCGCCGGGCCGCGGACCGGGCTGATCGTGGGCAATCTGTCCTACCCCAGCGTGCTGGGCACCGTGTTCGTGGAGAGTGTCTGGCGCGGCGAGGACGATGTCGACCCGCGCAACCGGTTCTCGTCGGGCCTGCCGGTGCACCTCGTCGCCGGGGCGATGCAGATGACCGGACCGGCATTCGCGCTCGACGCGGCGTGTGCGTCGTCGCTCTACGCGATCAAGCTGGCCTGCGACGCGTTACAGGACGGTGCCGCCGATGTGATGCTGGCCGGCGGCCTCAACGGCGCCGATGATCTGTTCCTGCATCTCGGATTCACGGCTCTGCAGGCGCTGAGCCCGTCAGGGCGGTCCCGCCCCTTCCACGCCGAGGCCGACGGGCTCGTGCCGTCCGAGGGCGCGGCGCTGGTCGCGCTCAAACGGCTCGAGGACGCCGAGCGCACCGGAGACCGAATCCTCGGTGTCATCACGGGAATTGGGCTGTCCAACGACGGCCGTCAGAACGGGCTGCTGGCGCCGGCGATGTCCGGACAGACCAGCGCCATGGCCGCGGCGTTGGCGCAGGCCGGTCTGGAGCCCGCGGACATCGACTTCGTGGACTGCCACGCCACCGGCACCGCGCTCGGCGACGCCACGGAATTGGAGAGCATTCTCGCCGCCTACGGCGAAGTGCCGCTGAAGCTCGGGGCGCTCAAGGGCAACCTCGGACACACCATCACGGTGTCGGGCGCGGCGAGCCTGGTGAACGTGCTGTCCGCCATGCAGGCGTCGGTGACGCCACGGACACTGTGTGACAAGCCGACCACCGCACTGAACGACACCCCGTTCACACTGTCGACCACGCCGACACCATGGGACGGCCCGGTCAGGCGGGCGGCGGTCAGCAACTTCGGCTTCGGCGGCAACAACGCGCATCTGATCGTCGAGAGCTACGCGGGCCCGAGCCGCCCGGCGCCGCGGCGGCCGCGCCCCGCGACCGATGTCGTCATCTGTGCCATGGGTGTGGTGACCGGCGATGCGCACGACATCGCGACGTTCCGCCGCCGGGTCTTCGGGCCGGAGTCCGCACCGAGCGCACTGGACACCGTTGAACTCGAGCTGACCGGTCTCGGCTGCCCGCCGAGTGAGCTCAAGGCCAGCCTCGGTCAGCAGACGGCGATGCTGGCCGCTGCCGCGCAGGCGCTTTCACACGTCGCCACCGATCCGGAACGGACCGGGGTGATCATCGGCATGGGGTGTGACGCCACGATCGCACGGCACCGGCTGCGGGTGCAGCACAAGGACGACGAGGCCTGGCTGGAGGCGAACAAGGACTCGATCCCGCGGCTGACCGCTGACGGCGTGGTCGGGACCATGCCGAACATCCCGGCCAACCGCATACATGCGCAACGAGACTTCCGCGGGTTCGGCTTCACCGTGGCCGGTGAGGAACTGTCCGGTATCGCCGCGCTGCGGCTCGGTGCGCGTGCACTGCGCAGCGGCGAACTCGACGCGGTCGTCGCCGGTGCGGTCGACATGTGTTGTGAGCCGACGCATGCGCGCGCGGCAGACGCCGTCACCGGGGCGAACGGACCGCACGGCGACGCGGCAGTGGCCTTCGTCCTCAAACGGCGCGCGGATGCCGAGGCGGCGGGCGACGACATCATCGCGGTCGTGGACACCGACGGCCTCGTACCGGGGGCCGTCGACGGCGGCGCGGATGCGGGCGCCGACTTCACCACCGGGCGGTTCGGTCGTACCCATGCGGCCGGCTCGGCCGTCGAGGTGGCGGCCCGGGTGCTGGCGGCGCGGTCACGGGTCCGGGTGGACGAGAACGGGGCCCAGCCGATACCGGGAGTCAAACACTCTGTGGTGCAGCGGGAATCGATCGGCGGCCGCACCGACCGGGTGACCGTGTCGGCGCCGGCCGGGGCGGTCGATCCGGTGGCCGCCGGAGCGGTTCCCGTCTCGGAGCGCTACGCCGGCGCAAGCCGAGACGAGTTGCGGCACCGGATGGCCCGCGGCCAGCAGGGCGGAACCGGGCCGGTGCGGTGTGCCCTGGTGGCCGACAGTGAGACCAAGCTGGATGCCCTGCGGCGGGATGCCGTGCAGCGACTGGACCGCGGCGAGGCGCCGGTGGGGATCGGACTCTCGTTCACCGATAACCCGGTCACCGGCGAACTGGCCTTCACGTTCACCGGGGCGGCGGCGGCGTATCCAGGGGCCGGGCGGGACCTGCTGCTGGCCTGGCCGGAGATCGGCGACGCGCTGGCCACCCGGGTCTCGCACGTCGGCGAACTGGGCCGCGCGATGTACGGCACCGGCATCACGAAGCTGGAACCCCCGGCCCAACTCACCGGGTGTGCCCTGGTGTGCCAGGCTCATGCCGAGTTCTCCCGCACCGTGCTGGGACTCAAACCGACTGCGGCCGTGGGACTGTCGTCCGGCGAGACGAACGCCCTGCTGGCCTTCGGGGTGTGGCGCGATCTCGAGGCCATGCTCGAGGAGATGCACGCGGTCGGCATGTACGGCGACAACCTCACCGGCCATTGCCGGTCGGCGGCCCACGAGTGGGGTCTACCGGAAGAGCAACCGGCGGCGTGGGAATGCTGGCGCGTCAGTGCGCCCCGGGCGGCGACCGAGGCCGCGCTGGAGCGCGAACCGCGGGCCTACATGACCATCGTCCAGGCGCCGGACGACTGCGTGATCGGCGGCGATCCCGAGGCCTGCCGACGGGTCATCGACGCCATCGACGGTGCCCGTGCGATCCCGCTCGGTCTCGACATGATCGTGCACTGCAGCGCGATGGCGCCGTTCGAAGCGGAGTGGCGCAGCGTGCACAGCCGCGAGAGTCACGCCGTGCCGGATGTGCGTTTCTACACCAACGCCGGCAACCGTGCCTACATCCCGACCCGGCAGGCGGCCGCGGACGCGATCACACAGCAGGCGCTGGAGCCCATCGACTTTCCCGCCACCGTGCTGCAGGCTTGGGAGGACGGCGTCCGCATCTTCGTCGAGCACGGGCCGCGGGCCATCTTGACCGGCGCGATACCAAAGATCCTCGGTGACCGTCCGCATTTGGTGGTGGCGCTCGACGCCCAGGAGCGACGGGGCCTTCGCGCGCTGGCCGAATCCGTGTCCAAGCTGTGGGTGCACGGGCAACCGGTTGACATCGAGGCGTTCGACGCACGGATGCGGCAGTTGCGTGAACAAGCCGCCGCGCCGGACGAGGGCACGGCCCGCAAGCTGGTGTTGGCCGCGCACCGGCCGGACATGGTCATGACGCCCGAGCTGCCGGCGGTGCACGAGGTGCCTGCGTCGACGCCGCCGGTCGAACTGGGCAGCGTGCAGGTCATGGCTCCGGCACCGGTGCAGACCGCGGCGGTGATGGTGTCCCGGGAAGTGTTCGCCCAGCACGGAACTCACGTGGCTCCCGCCGTGCGTGAGACAGTGCCGGTGGCCGGGGGCAGGTCGACGGCCGCGCTGGGTCTGGTGGCGTCGGTCGGTCAGGCACAGACGGCGTTCGTGGAGCGCCAGGCCCAGGCGCACACCACGTTCTTGAAGATGCGTGGGGAACTTCTCGCACTGGTCACCGGCCGGCCGCCGACCGCTCCGGCTTCGGCCCCGCCGGCCCCGCAGGCCCCGCCGGCCCAGACTCCGGCACCGGCTCAGCCTCCGGTCCCACTGCGGCCCGCGCGGCACGAGCAGCCGCTCTACACCCGGGAACAGCTGGAAACCCTGGCCGGCGAGAATATCTCACAGGTATTCGGCCCGCTGTTCGCCGAGCTGGACCAGTACGAGCGGGTGGTGCGCATGCCGCAGCCACCGCTGCTGCTGGCCGACCGGGTGATGCTCATCGAAGGTGAACCGGCCACGATGGGGACCGGCCGCATCGTCACCGAAACCGACGTGCTCGCCGATGCCTGGTACATGCACAACGGCCGGATGTCACCGGGCGTGGTGATCGAGTCCGGCCAGGCCGACCTGTTGCTCGCATCCTGGTTGGGCGCCGACTTCAGCAATCGCAGCGAACGTGTCTACCGGCTGCTCGGTTGTGAGTTGACGTTCGTGGGCGAAGCGCCGCAGGCCGGTGACACCCTGCGGTACGACATCCACATCGACGGCCACGCGAAAACCGGTGCCACCCGGCTGTTCTTCTTCCACTACGACTGCTATATCGGTGACCGGCTGGCGATCTCGGTGCGCAACGGCCAGGCCGGGTTCTTCTCCGATGAGGAACTCAGCCAGTCCGACGGGGTGCTGTGGGACGCCGCCGACGACGTCCCACGCGACGCCGCACGGCGGGACACGCCGCCGCGGGTCACCCAGAAACGCTCCTTCGACCGTGCCGATCTCGATGCCTTCATCCACGGAAATGCCTTCACCTGCTTCGGCACCGGCTTCGAGATGGCCGCGGCGCACATCCGGACGCCGGCACTGCCCGGCGGCCAGTTGCGGTTGATCGACGAGGTGGCCGAATTCGATCCCGAGGGCGGTCCGTGGGGGCGCGGTTACCTGCGCGCCACCGCGGAGGTGCCGGCCGACGCCTGGTTCTACGACGGTCATTTCAAGAACGATCCGTGCATGCCCGGAACGTTGATGGCCGACGCGGCCACCCAGGCGTTGTCGTTCGCGATGGCCGGCTACGGCTTCACCATCGATCGCGACGGCTGGCGGTTCGAGCCGGTGCCGGATGAAACCGCGCGTTTCGTCTGCCGCGGCCAGGTGACCCCCGACGCTCACCACACCCTCGATTACGAGGTGTTCGTCGAAGAGATCGTCGACGGCCCCACCCCGACGATCTTTGCCGCGCTGCTGTGCCGCCGCGACGGCTTCAAGGTGTTCCACTGCCGCCGCTTCGGCATGCGGCTGGTCCCGGATTGGCCGGTCCCGCCGGGTGTGCCCGGACCGGCGCACATCGTCGGCAACTCCGTCGACGTGCGCGGCGATCACGCCGCGCTGCTCGCATGCGCGCGGGGCAAGCCGTCCGATTCCTTTGGTGCCATGTACATTCCGTTCGACGGGACCCGTCGCGCACCCCGGTTGCCCGGCGAGCCCTACCACTTCCTGTCGCGCATCGTGAGCGTGGATTGCCCGGTGGGAACGACGACCGAGGGCGGCACCGTGGTCGCCGAGTGCGACGTGCCCGCGGATGCGTGGTACCTCGCCGATACCCATTCCGCCGGCGTTCCGCTGTCGGTGCTGCAGGAGATCCTGCTGCAGCCCTGTGGCTGGCTGGCTTCCTACATGGCCCTGGCCGCCCAGCGCACCGGCGACGTGGTGATCCGCAACCTCGACGGCAACGAGGTGGTGCAGCACAAGCCGGCCGGCGTCGGTGTGCTGCGGGTGACCTCCCGGCTGGATCGCTTCGCCGAGGCCGGCGGGTCCACGATCGTCTTCTTCGAATCCGTGTGCACGCAGAATGGTGAACCGGTGATGTCGTTGAAGACGACGTTCGGGTTCTTCAGCCCGGCGGCGCTGGCGAATCAGGTCGGCCTGCCCGCCGCGCCCGAGGTGGTGGCGGCGCTGTCGTCGGAGGCGCCGGTTTCCCTGCCCTACGCCGCCGCCGAACTGTCCGGTGCGCCGTGGCTTGCCCAGGGGAAGCTGAAATTGATCGACCAGGTGAACTTCTGGCCCGGCGGCGGGGCCGCGGGACTGGGACGGCTGGTCGCCGAGGCCGACGTCGACCCCAACGCGTGGTACTTCAAGGCGCACTTCTTCCAGGACCCGGTGCAGCCCGGTTCGCTGGGGTTGGAGGCCATGCAGCAGGCGGCCCGGGCGGCGGCCCGGCTCGCGGGGCTGGCCGACGGTGACGGGCTGGAGTTCGAACCTTTCGCGGTGGATCAGCCGTTCAACTACAAATGTCGCGGTCAGGTGTTGCCGACCAACCTGCGCACCCGGATCGAAGTCGAAATCCTCTCCGCGACAGCGGATGAGCGCGGTCTGCTGGTCGTGTTCGACGGCGCCTTCTGGGTGGACGACCTGCGGATCTACCAGGCCCACGGCATGGGTGTGCGGGTCGTCGAGCGTTCGCGCGGGCTGGTGTGAGTGGGCTAGGTGGTGTGATGAAGGGAATCATCTTGGCAGGCGGCTCGGGGACGCGCCTGCACCCGATCACCCTCGGGGTCTCCAAGCAACTGATCCCGGTGTACGACAAGCCCATGGTGTACTACCCGCTGTCCACGCTGATGCTGGCCGGGATCCGCGACATCTTGGTGATCACCACTCCGCACGACGCGCCGAGCTTCGAGCGGCTGCTGGGCGACGGCTCGCAGTTCGGGGTGTCGATCACGTTCGCCCAGCAGCCCTCGCCCGATGGGCTGGCCCAGGCGTTCACCATCGGGTCCGACTTCATCGGCAACGACAAGGTCGCCCTGGTGCTGGGTGACAACCTGTTGTACGGGCCCGGTTTGGGTACCCAGCTCAGGTGTTTCGCCGACATCGACGGCGGCGCGATCTTCGCCTACTGGGTGGCCGATCCCAGCGCCTACGGTGTGGTCGAGTTCGACGCCGGCGGCATGGTGGTGTCGTTGGAGGAAAAACCCAAGCGCCCCAAGAGTAATTACGCGGTGCCCGGTCTGTACTTCTATGACAACGATGTGGTGTCGATCGCGCGGCAGTTGCGTCCGAGCGATCGCGGCGAGTACGAGATCACCGATGTCAACCGGACCTATCTGGAGCAGAGCCGCCTGCGGGTGCAGGTGCTGCCCCGGGGCACGGCCTGGTTGGACACCGGCACGTTCGACCAGATGACCGACGCCGCCGACTATGTCCGCACCATGGAGCGGCGCACCGGTCTGAAGATCGGTGTGCCCGAGGAAATCGCCTGGCGGCACGGCTTTCTCACCGACGACGAGCTGCGTACCCGCGGGGAGACGTTGGTGAAGTCGGGCTACGGTTCCTATCTGCTGGATCTGCTCGAATGGGGTGGCTGATGTCGCGGCTTCTCGTCACCGGAGGCGCCGGTTTCATCGGATCCAACTTTGTGCACCACGTGGTCGAGCACACCGATCATCACGTCACGGTGCTCGACAAGTTGACCTATGCGGGCAATCGGGCGTCGTTGGCTGCCCTGCCCTCGTCGCGGGTGCGTTTCGTCGAGGGCGACATTGCCGACGCCGGCCTGGTCGACGGGCTCGTCGCCGCTGCGGACGGGGTCGTGCACTACGCGGCGGAGACGCACAACGACAACTCGCTGAACTATCCGCAGCCGTTTCTGCAGTCGAACGTGATCGGCACGTTCACGCTGCTGGAGGCAGTCCGCAAGCACGGCAAGAGATTTCACCATGTCTCCACCGACGAGGTGTACGGCGATCTGGAGCTCGACGATCCGGACCGGTTCACCGAGTCCAGTCCGTACAACCCGTCGTCGCCGTACTCGTCGACCAAGGCCGCCAGCGACATGTTGGTGCGGGCCTGGGTCCGGTCGTACGGTGTGGCAGCGACGATTTCCAACTGCTCCAACAACTATGGCCCCTACCAGCACGTGGAAAAATTCATTCCGCGCCAGATCACCAACATCCTGTGGGGCATCCGGCCGAAACTGTACGGCGAAGGCCGCAACGTCCGCGACTGGATCCACGCTGATGACCACTCGTCGGCCGTGCTGAGGATTCTGGAACACGGCCGGATCGGGGAGACATACCTCATCGGCGCCGACGGTGAAAAGGACAACAAGACGGTCGTCGAGTTGATCCTGACCATGATGGGGCAGGACGCCGATGCGTACGACAATGTCACCGACCGCAACGGCCATGACATGCGGTACGCGATCGACGCCACGAAACTGAGCACCGACCTCGGCTGGCGGCCGCGGTTTCGTGACTTCGAGCGGGGCCTGGCGGTGACGATCGACTGGTATCGCGACCATGAACAATGGTGGGCGCCGGCCAAAGACGCCACCGAGGCGTTCTATGCCCAGCTCGGGCAATGAAGACGGGCGAAGAAGACGGGAGCGTGAGGCGTTGACGGAACTCGGAAAGACGTTGCAGGTGACGAGCACGCCCATTCCCGGCCTGACGGTGTGGGAGTTGCCCGTGCACGGCGACAATCGCGGCTGGTTCAAAGAGAACTGGCAGCGCGAGAAGATGGTCGCCGCGGGGATGCCCGATTTCGGGCCGGTGCAGAACAACATCTCGTTCAACGAGTCAGCGGGCACGACGCGGGGTATCCACGCCGAGCCGTGGGACAAGTTCATCTCCGTGGGGACCGGACGGATCTTCGGCGCGTGGGTGGATCTGCGTTCCGGCCCGACGTTCGGGACGGTGTTCACCGCGGAAATCGACCCGTCACGCGCGGTCTTCGTACCTCGCGGAGTGGGTAATTCGTTCCAGACGCTGGAGCCGAACACCGTCTACGCCTATCTCGTCAACGAGCACTACACCGCCGGTGTCGCCTACCCGTCGGTGAACCCGGCCGACGCCACCCTGGCCATCGACTGGCCCATTCCACTGGAGCGCGCGGAACTCTCGGCGAAAGACAGCGCCCAGGGGACCCTGGCGCAGGTGGAACCGATCCGGCCGCGCAAGACGCTGGTCCTGGGTGCGGGCGGACAACTGGGCCGGGCGTTGCGCGAGGCGTATGCCGACGCGCCGCACGTCGAGTTCACCGAACGTGCCGACCTCGATCTGACTTCCGGTGAACTGGGTGCTGCCCGGCCGTGGCGCGATTACGACACGATCGTCAACGCCGCGGCCTACACGGCGGTCGACGCCGCCGAGACGGCAGAGGGTCGCGCCGCGGCGTGGGCCGCGAACGTCACCGGCGTGGCCGCGCTGGCCCGGGTGGCCACCGACCACCGCCTCACCTTGGTGCACGTGTCCAGTGACTACGTGTTCGACGGCACGGCGACGCGGCCGTATCGCGAGAGCGACGCGGTGGCGCCGCTGGGCGTATACGGGCAGACGAAGGCCGCCGGCGATCAGGTCGTGGCCACGGTGCCGCGGCACTACCTCGTGCGCACGTCCTGGGTGATCGGCGAGGGGCGAAACTTCGTGCGCACCATGGTTTCTCTTGCACAGCGCGGAGTGGACCCGGCGGTGGTCGACGACCAGTTCGGCCGGCTGACGTTCACTTCGGAGCTGGCCCGGGCGATCCGTCATCTCACGCAGGCGCGCGCGCCGTTCGGCACCTACCACGTCACCGGGTCCGGCCCGACGACGTCGTGGGCCGAGATCGCACGACGCACCTTCGCGTTGGCCGGCCACGATCCTGACCGGGTGCGGGGGGTGTCCACCGCCGAGTACTTCGGCAACGCCGCCGGGCCGGTAGCACCGCGACCGGCCAACAGTGTGCTGGATCTGGCGAAAATCGAGTCCACGGGATTCCGGCCGGCCGATGTCGACGAGCTGCTCGCCGAATACGTCGAGCGCGAAACCCACAGCGTGTCCCAGCCGGCGATCAGATAGGCCGGCCAGGCTCAGCGGAAGCGCACGTGCATCGTCGTCAGGCCGAAGATCTTGGTGTCACCGGATTTCGCCGCGATGACGAGGACGCCGGTCCGGGTCGTGGGGTCCAACCACTTGACCTGCCCGCTGAACTCGATGTCGGCACCGCCGGCGGCCGGGACGACCACCGGCGCGGACAGCCGCACGCCATAACGGGTGACCGCCCCCGGATCACCCGACCAAGCGGAGACGAATCCCGAACTCAGCCCGAGAGTGAGCATCCCGTGGGCGATCACATCGGGTTGCCCGGCCAGCTTGGCGACGTGCTCGTCCCAGTGGATCGGGTTGGCGTCGCCGGCCACACCGGCGTAGTTCACCAGATCGCCGCGTGACAGGCGGGCGTGCTGCACGCCGATCTTGTCGCCGACCTGAACGTCGTCGAAGGACCGCGCGCGCGGCAACCGGGCGGCCGGGTCCGCAATCCGCACCTCGCCGTCGGGTCGCACCGTCTTGTGGAAGGTGCCGGAATCCTCGGCGCCGAGCATCGTGACGCCGTGCATCATCACGTTGTCCACGGCGGATCTGATCCGGGGATCGGTATCCGCGGCAGTGAGGCCGACGACCGTGGTACGCAGGGTGTGCACCCGCTCGCCGGCGGTGTCGGTGAACGTGTTGGTCACGGTGATCATGTCCCGCCCGGCGATCCGCTGCACCGACGACAGTTCGGCGTCGACGGTCAACTCGTCGCCGGCCACGATCGGGCGGTGCTGTTCGAAGACTTCTTCGGTCTGGACGTAGGTGTGGTAGCCGACGACCACGGATTCGAACATGCGCCGATTGCAGGCCATCGCCGGGGTCGCGGTGAAGGTCAACGGTGCCACCACATCCGGGTAGCCGAGGGCTGCGGCGGCGACGACGTCCCGGTGCGCGGGGTGATGGTCCTGCACGGCACGGGCGTACTCGCGGATCTTCTCGCGGCCCACCACGTAGGTGTCCTCGGCCCGGTAGTAGTGGCCGATCCGGGCTTGGAGTGGAGATGATTCTGCCGCTGCAGTCATAGATGTGGGCAACTCTAACTGCCGTAGAGATGCAGTGCCCGTCCGGCCAAGGTGGCGACGTCGCCGCTGAGGCCGGCCACCGGTGGACCACCGGGTTGGTGGATCACGTTGGCCAGCAGGAGCACGTAGGTGTCGGATCCGGGGTCGATCCACAGGGTCACGCCGGTAAATCCGGTGTGCCCGAAGCTGCCGACCGGGAAGATCAGCCCCCGCGGCCTGGACTGCTCGGTGTCGATATCCCATCCGAAGCTGCGTAGATCCTGGCCCGCGATGGCCGGGTGATGCGGTGCTTCCCGGGAGGCCCGGTTCGCCGCGGCGAGCTGCGCGGGGTCGTGTCCCGGTTGCTGCGGCGTCGTCATCAGCTCCAGCGTCGATCGCCGGAGCGGGAAGGGGCTCGGGCGTCCGGCCAGACGGTCCAGCAGCGCCTGCGCGTACCGGCCGATGTCGTGCACCGTCGAGAACACCCCGGCGCTGCCCGCGACCCCGCCCATCCGGCGCGCGGTCGGATCGTGCACGGTGCCGCGCTGCAGGTGGCCGTAATCGGGGTTGAGGCCGGGCGTGTCGCCGTCGTGGGCCGTCGGGGCGATCCGGGCCAGCAGATCGGTGCGCCACGTTCCGGGCGGACACGGCGCCGATGGCGGTGCCCCGTCCTCGAAAACGATTGCCGTACCGCGGATATCGTGTGGGCCGCAGGCTTTGGACACCGGCAGGTAGCGGGTGTCGGACAGCCCCAGCGGGGCGAAGACATGCTGCGGTACATAGGAATCCAACGCTTCGCCGGTCAGCTTCTCGACCAGGGCGCCGAGGATGATGAAGTTGATGTCGGAGTAGTGGAACAGTTCCCCCGGCTCGAACACCACCCAGGCGCCCAGCGCGCGGTGTACGCCCTCGGCTTTGTCGGGCTTGTCCAGACCCCACGGGCCGTCCAGGCTCAGGTCCCCGGCGATGCCCGAGGTGTGGGTGAGCAGCATGCGCAGTGTCACCGCGGCCCGCCGTGGGTCGTGCGCCGGGTTGAACTCGGGTAGGTATTCCTGCACCGGATCCTCGATCCCGATCCGTCCCTGCTCGTAGAGCTGGAGTACCGCGACGGTGGTGGCGAGGCTCTTTGTCAGCGACGCCAGGTCGAAGATCGTGTCTTCGGTCATCGGCTCGGCGGGCGTGGGCGCTCCGTCCAGTCCGGGTTCGCCGTCGAGCTTGCGGGCGCCGAATGCCTGACGGAACACCACGTTGCCGCCGTGGCCGACCTGAACCACCGCGCCGGGCAGGCGATGTGCGGCGATCGCGTCGTCGATGCGGCGGGCGACGGGGGTGAAGTCCCCGGCGGGAACCACCGGCGGTACCGCCGCGGGCGCGGGTGCGGTGTCGGGGGCGGGCACCGTCGTGCTGGTGACCACCGGCGGCGGCGCCGCCGGCTGTCCGCACGCGGTGAGTGCGGTGAGTGCGACGACGACAGCACAGATCCGGGCCACGCGTGATCCGGCTACCGTCACCACGCCGACGGTAGCCGGGCTGCCGGTGCAGATCCAGTGACCCCGATACGCTGCGGACTGTGCCGCGATCACGTCGTGAAGTCCTCAGGTATGCCGCGCTGGCCGCGGTTCCCGCCGGCCTTGCCGCGCTGTCCACGGCGCCGAGGGCACGGGCCGAGGGACTGCAGCTCGTCGATTTTGCCGATCGGCTGGTTCAGCCCGAGCAGATCAAATCCGCCGGCTTCGGCGGCGCCCTGGTGTATGTATCCGAACTGCGCCCCGGAGCCACGTTCGATTTCAAGCCGGTCACCCGCGACTATGCCGACCGGCTCCGGGCCGCGGGCCTGCAGGTGGTCAGCTGCTACCAGTTCGGTAAGCCGGGGTGGCCGACCCCGTCGGATTTCACCCGCGGCCGTGACGGGGGTGTGGCCGACGCGCAGACCGCCCTGGCGCTGCACACCGCGGCCGGCGGCCCCGACTCGGCCCCGATCTTCTTCAGCGTCGATGAGGACATCGACGCGGCGACGTGGAAAAGCACGGCGGTCCAATGGTTTCGGGGCATCAACTCGGTCTTGGGGGTGAGTCGGACGGGGATCTACGGGGGTCGTCGTCAATGTGGCTGGGCCATCGCCGACGGGGTCGTCGGCTCCTCGACGAGTCCGGGCTACCGGTGGGCCTGGCAGACCAAGGCGTGGTCACGCGGTGAGCGCGAACCGGCGGCGGTGTTGTTCCAGAGGGAGGTCGTCACCGCGTCCGATCCCGGTTTCGTGATCGACGGCATCCACGTTGACGTGAACGACGTTCTCGCCGCTGATTTCGGCCAGTGGGAGCTGGCCAGGTAGACGTGTTCGGCGGGTGACTCAGCGGAAGCGGACGTTCAGCGTCGCCAGACCGAAGATCTTGCGGCCGGCGGCCTTTGCACCCACGATGACGACGCCGGCACGGGTCGCCGGGTCCAAAGACTTGATCCGGCCGCTGTATTCGATGTCGCAGCCGCCGTCGGCCGGCACCACCGCGGGCTGGGACAGGCGCACCGCGTAGCGGGTCACCGCCGCCGGGTCGCCGGACCACGAGGAGGCGAACGACGCCCCCAGGCCCATGGTGAGCATGCCGTGCGCGATGACATCGGGCTGGCCGGCCAGCTTGGCGATGTTCTCGTCCCAGTGCAGCGGGTTGGCGTCGCCGGCCACGCCGGCGTAGTTCACCAGGTCGCCGCGGGACAGCCGGGTGTGGTGCACGGGCAGCTCGTCGCCGACCTTCAGCTCGTCGAACGACGGCGAGGTGGGCGTGCGGGTGGTCCCGTTCTGGGCGATCGGCGACGGATCACCGGGACGCACGGTCTTCTCGTAGACACCAGACTCCTCGACGCCGAGCAGGTTCACGTCGTGCATCATCACGCCCTGCACGGCCTGCCGGATGTCGGGATCGACCTCGTCACCGGTGACACCGACGACGGTGGTGTGCAGGGTGTGCACCCGCTCCCCGGCCGCGTCGGTGAAGGTGTTGGTCACCGTGATCAGGTCGCGCCCGGCGACCCGGCGCACCGACGACAGCTCGACGTCGATGGTCAGTTCGTCGCCGGCGACGATCGGGCGGTGCTGTTCGAAGACCTCTTCGGTCTGCAGGTACATGTCGTAACCGACGACCACGGATTCGAACATGCGCTGGTTGCAGGCCATGGCGGGGCCCGACGTGAAGGTCAGGGGCGCCACCACGTCGGAGTACCCCAGGTCAGCGGCGGCGGCGACGTTCCAGTGCGCGGGGTGGTAGTCCTGCACGGCACGGGCGAACTCGCGTACCTTCTCGCGGCCCACCAGATAGGTGTCTTTCATCTGGTAGTAGTGGCCGACCCGGGATTCGAGTGTCGACGTGTCTGCTGCTGCGGTCATGAGTCTGCTCATTCTTCCTGTCGGCTGGTTCGCTGGGCCGACCACAGCACACTAACGCCTGTCGGCCGGCGGCCTGGCGCGAGCCTGGCGCTGTTCGAGGACGGCCAGCGCCCGGCGGGCCCAGTCGAGGTTCTCTTCCTCGAAGCGGATCCCGCGCAGCAGGGTCAGATAGGGGCCGATGCGGTCGGTCTCGGCCAGGTAGGCCGCTTCGGTGCGGCCGGCCAGCAGGTGGTCCTGGGCGCGTCGGTAGCGGGCCAGTTTCGCCGCCGCCCAGTGTGTGCGCTCGGTGAGCCCGGCGCGGACGGCGTCCACGTTGCCGGCATCGACCGCCTGGATCTGCACCAGCAGGTCTTCCCGGATGGCGCCGGGTTTCGGCGGCACCTCGGTGAACTCGCGCAGCGCTTGACGGCCGCGCTCGGTGAGCGAGTACAGGCGTTTGTTCGGTCGGCGATCCTGTTCCACGAGCCGGGCGGTGATGAGCCCGTCGGCGGCCATGCGGTCCAGTTCGCGGTAGAGCTGCTGCGGGGTGGCCATCCAGAAGTTGGCGACCGACGCGTCGAATCCCTTGGCCAGGTCGTAACCGGAGGCCTCGCCGTCCAGCAGGGTGGCCAGCACGGCGTCGCGTAGTGCCATGCGCCGAATGCTATCAACGAAGTTAATACTCAAAATGTTGACTATCAAAATGCCGCAGACTTAGCATGCCGCTATCCAAGAAAGAGGTGTCAGATGCATCCGTTCCGGCAGGCCGTGGAGGCCCGTGACGAGGCGGCGATCGAAGCGCTGCTGGCCGACGACGTCGTGTTCACCAGTCCGGTGGCGTTCAAGCCGTACCCGGGCAAGCCCATCACCGCGGCGATCCTGCGGGCGGTGATGCGGGTGTTCGAGGATTTCCGCTACATCCGGGAGATCCCGGATGTGGCAGAGCCCTCGGGCCGGGATCACGCGCTGGTCTTCGAGGCGACGGTGGCCGGCAAGAAGATCACCGGATGTGACTTCCTGCACCTCGACGACGACGGCAAGATCGACGACTTCATGGTGATGGTCCGGCCACTGTCGGGGGCGACCGCGCTGGCCGAGGCGATGGCCGCGCAGTTCGAGCGGATCACCGAGGAAGCTTCAGCCGCGGTAGCCGCCGAGGAGCCCAGCAGCTAGGCCGAGATCAGCCGTCCCGCGTCGGAGGCGGCCTTCTTCAATTCCGGAATCGTCATGTCGGCGTAGTCGTCGGCCGGTCCCGCGGCGTATCCCAGCCAGGTCACCACACCCGGGTCCGGCGTGACGCCCAGGTGGTAGGCCTGGATGCCGGGCAGGTGGTACTGCAGGAAGTTGCCCAGGAGGTCGACGAGGAAGACGACGTCGCCGACGGGCCCGGTGCCCCACAGTGCCGCCGCGTTCATCAGCGGTATGGCGGCGTCGGGATCGCCGACCATGACGATCGCGCCATAGTGCGGCTTGCTGCCGCCGCCGGGCACGTACTCGGGCATGAACGGCTGCAGCCCGGGCAGGTCGGTGGCCATGTAGGCGGCCGCGTCGCCATAGGTCTCGACGTTGACGAACCCGGAGTCGTTGCCGTTGCCCGGCACCGTGGTGTTGAGGCCGGGACTCTCAAATCCGATGCCGCCCAGGCCCGTTTGCTGAGCGACGTAGGAGGCCTCCCAGCCGCCCAGCGAGTGACCGGTGACGAAGATGTCCTCGGTGCGGTAGCCCTGCTCGGCCGCGGCCGCCTCTACCTGCTGCTCGAAAACCAGCGCGTCGGTGAACGCCTGCGGTGTGGTGTCGGTGAAGATCACCTGCAGATCGGCGACCACCTGGGAGATCACGATCAGCGGGTTGTGCAGCAGGTTCGTGCCGCCGGTGGTGCCCTGGTAGGCGATGATGATCTGGCCGTCGGGCGTCACCCACGTCTTGGCGGACATGCCGGTGAGCACATTGGTCGATTCCATCTGCCTGCCGTCGACCGTGAACGGTTTCAGGTCGCCCGGGGTGCCGCCGAACACGTACGCGGCGGTTGCGGCGTTGAGGAACTGGGCCACCGTCGGGGTTTTGCCGGTGGTGGGGCCGGTGTACACCTCGGCGGGCGGCACCGGTTGCACTGCAGGGGTTTTGGTGAGGCCCAGGGAGTTTTCGATTTCCCGGAACGCCGCGAAGACGGCGTCGTTGATCGGCGCGAAGTTGATCGGGCTCTTCGGGCCGTCGGCGGTGACGGTGATGTCGAGTACCTGCAGCACCGTGTTGACGATGCGGCCGGGCAGCGCGGCGATCTCGGCGATCGGGGACAGCGGCTCCGGGGGATCGGGGGTGGTCACCGTGGTGCCCGAAGTGGTCACCGCAGCGGCCCTCGGCGCCACCGCGATTCGGGCCGACGGCCTCGCGCGCGGGACGATCTCGCGCAGCGGCTTTGCCACCGTGGGCGGTTCGGCCACGGGTTCTTCGGCCGTGGTCTGTTCGGCTGTGGTCTGTTCGGCCGTGGTCTGTGCCACGCGGGTTGGCGCCGGCGGTGTCACCGATCGGCTGCTGTCGCCCTTGGCGGTGTCCGATTCAGGGGCTTCCGACTCGGGGCTCCGGATCTTTCCGAGAATGGTCAGACGCACCGGATTTTTCTGCGGTGCAGTGGAATCCGGTTGACCAGTCGGGACCGTCTCGCTGGTGCTGGTGCTGGTGCTGGTGCTGGTGCTGGTGTCGGTGTCGGTGTCGGTGTGCACGGTCCGCGGGACGCGAACCTTCGTCGCGGCGGAAGAACGGTCCGCACGGGTGCTGCGCCGGTTGGTGGGCTTCTTCTTGGGCCTGTGGCCGCTTCCCGCGGCCGAATGGTTCGAGGACTGGCTCGAGGACCCCGAGGATTGGCCCGAGGATCCGGCCGTTCCGGGCTCGGCCCAGGCCACGGCTTGACCGGTGGCGCCGGCCAGACCGATGCCCGTCCCGATTGCCACGATGGCCAGTCCGTACCGAACCGGCTTGCGTCGAACGTTGTCCGGGCAGCGTGAACTCGGCACCATTACCCATGTCCCCCTTGACATTCGCCCACGCGAGGGGTCTCCGCCGGCGACGGGAGTGCACCCGGCGCGACCGCACGCCGGGTCAATATATGACACCGGCTGATGTCAATCGGGTGTTTTGGCGGGGTGGAATTCTCGAGGCCGGTCAGCAAACCGAAAACAGGGTGGCGTTGCCGGAGGACAGCCAATACCCGGTTTGCAACGAGGTTGAGCCGGAGGTCGCTGCCGACGGCGGGAGGACCGAACTCACCTGCTCCGTGCCGATGGACGGCGAGAAATTTGGTGTCGTTCGAGACGGAGCTGCGGCCGGCCTCCCGCTTCTCGTATCGGGGTTAGCCGGGCAACCGGCGATCCGGGCCGGCGGGAGCAACCCCGGCCGCTCCACTGTGCGCGAATAAGCGATTTCAGCAAACAATGTCAAATTCGGGAAGTGTGAATTGCGTCTCTCTTGAGGCTCATTCGATGTGTAAAAGCAATTTAAGAGCGATCCTTAATGTGTTCCCGGTCAGCTCGACGCGCTGCCTCAGTCTGGCCGAACACGCTGGGCACGAATCAAAGTGTCGTGAAGCTCTGCTGGAGGTCATGAAGATGACGACAACTGCTGCCGGTTCGACAGTGATCGAGCTTGCAAAGCATCCCGTCTGGTGTTCGTCGCTGCGGTATTCACGCGAGCTCGCCGATGCCAAACGCCGGCATCCGTCCTATCGGTCCAAGACGGAAGCCGATGTACTCGATCCCGACGCCGATGGGTCGGCAGGCCAGCGGTCCGCCCGGGTGATCACGCTGGCCTGCGTGCGCGGAGCGCGGGTGTCCGTGGCCGAAACGTGACGAATGCTTGACCGAATTGTCCACGTGTAAAACACATTCGGACTCGCTCGGCGCCATACCATGACAGCGTTCAAGATCATGGGGGCATCGCAGAGGGATCGAGTGGATGCGCGCGGTTGTTCAGGGTGTTCTCGTGTTGGTCGTGGCCGCTATGCCGGTCGCGGTGACTGCGGCCACCGACTTCGACTGGAATGCTGACGGTGTGGACACGGCGGCGGTGAGCCTGCCGTTGACGTCGACCATCGCGTCGATCGCACCGGCAGCGGATGCTGTCGTCGGAGTGGGTCACCCGGTGGTGGTGACGTTCAAGAATCCGGTCACGAATCGCGCGGTGGCCGAACGCGCGGTCGGGTTGAAGTCGACGCCGGCGCGCACCGGCCGGTTCGAGTGGCTCGACGACCGGGTGATGCAGTGGACCCCGGACGAGTTCTGGCCGGCGCACAGCACGGTGATGCTGTCGGTCGGGGGTATGCGCACCGAATTCCAAACCGGTCCGGCCGTTATCGGCGTCGCTGACATCTCCGATCACACTTTCACCGTGACGATCGACGGGCTGGGTGAGGATCCGCCGGTTCCGCTTCCGGCGCCACATCATCTGCCGCACGCCGGCGAAGCGGGTGTCCTGCTGGCGTCGCTGGGGCGCCCCGAGTATTCGACCCCGGTGGGCACCTACACGGTGTTGGCGAAAGACCGCACGGTGACCATGGATTCGAGCAGCGTGGGAATTCCCGTCGAGGCTCCCGACGGCTATCTCCTTGAGGTGGACTATGCGGTCCGCATTTCCCAGCGTGGTCTGTACGTGCATTCGGCGCCCTGGGCGGTGCCGTCGATGGGCCTGGAGAACACGAGCCACGGCTGTATCAGCCTGATTCCGGCGGCGGCCGAGTGGTACTTCAACACGGTCAACGTCGGTGACCCGGTGATTGTGCAGGAATAGCGAATCCTGCGGTAAGACAACAATTGAGGCGCCCGGCTCGTGAGCCGGGCGCCTCGATGTGACGCGATGTGGTGGCGCGGTCAGCCGGCGTCCGCGGAGGCCGGGCCGGGCAGTGTGGGCGCTCCTGCCACCGGACCGCCGCCCGGTGACACGGTGGGCACGCCCTTGCCGGTACCGGCCGCCACCACCACCGGCGCAGCGGGTGCCGCGGCGGGGACGATGGGTGCGACGGGTACCGGCGCTGCCGGCACCACGGGCACCGGCGGGGCCAATGGCACCGGGGGCACGGCCACCGGCGGTGGTGCCAACGGCACCGGGGGCACGGCCGCGGGCGGGACCACAGGCGGGAGTACGGCGATCGGTGCCGCCGGTACGACCCCGGCGGCTTCGATGGCGGCTGCGGCGCACACCGGGGCGGCCGGCGCGGCCCCGGCTGCCCCGTCAACGCATTTGTAGCCGCCGGTCTTGAATTGCATGGCCGCCGCGTGCGGGCTCAACGCGACGGCAGTCAGCGCTGCCGCCGCGCACAGTCCAGCGCTGACAACAGTTTTGACCGTGATTCGAGCAAATGTGTCCATCCCCGACGTGCTCCCTTGATTGGGCTGGAAAATTACAGCGATGAAAATTGTGCAGAGCTGAACCGTAGAGCTGTGCCGGAACGGCGTCTACCGGAGTTGCCGGATGGTTGCATGGTTGACATGGGAGTGAGCCGGACTCGTGACCGCTTCGTTTCACACCGGCGGCGTCGCTTTGCGGAGGGCACCGGGCCGCACCGGGCTACTTCGTGAGGAGCTGCGATTCCGGCAAATCTCACTGGCCGAGCTGGACCAGGATCCCTTTGGCCACAAGCTGATCAAAGCTGTAGCTGAACTCACCGCGCCGTCCGATGGACAACACGTAACGATCCTCGCCCTCGGTGACCGGCACGGTGAAGGTGAAGGTGCAGGTGGTGCTGTCCCCCTTGCCGGGCCCCAGGGCGGCGCCGACCAGTACGTCGCCGTGACCGTTCTTGACCGTGACGGGGGTGCCCGGGTTGACGTCGGAATAGCCGTTTGCGCCTTGACAGCTCGTCCCGTCGGCCATGATGCCGTCGACACCGA
Source organism: [Mycobacterium] fortunisiensis (assembly GCF_019050325.1). Taxonomy (GTDB): domain Bacteria; phylum Actinomycetota; class Actinomycetes; order Mycobacteriales; family Mycobacteriaceae; genus Mycobacterium; species Mycobacterium fortunisiensis. The sequence goes on from NZ_VOMB01000005.1 coordinate 188,092, forward strand.
CATTGTCGACGAGCACGAAAGTTCCCGTCACCTTCACCTTTTCGAGGACGCGGAAACCTTGCGCGAAATGCGGGCAGAACGCGTCCACGGCGATCTTGTCGGCCGGAAGGCCCTGCTGGGGATCGCCGTCCTCCAGTTGCCGGCACACCTGCCGCCCGTGGGCGACGGCGTTGACATCCGAGTTGAACTCATCGCTGAGACCGGCATCTCTCAGCGCGGACAGATAGCCGGCTTCCGGCGGCGGTGGTGGCCGGCGACCGGCCACCAGCAGCACCCATACCACCGCGGCGGTCAGCACGATGATCACCGCGGCCGCGGTGGTTCCCAGCCAGGTGGACCGAATGCCCGCACTCGGCAGTTCGAGGTAGTCCGGCAGCATCTGACCGCCCACCGGATCGCTGGAGGTGGACCTGCCGTCGCGGACCCGGTTGGTCGGATGCCCGGTGACGAAGTAACGACCTTCGTGCCGCGCCGTCGGGTCCGGGCGCCAGCCCGTCGAGACCGAGCCGTGCACCTGCCCGCACCGGCTGCAGGTGCCGGTTGCGTCGAGCCCCGAGCCGCAGTACGGGCACGTCATGGTGGCGCCATCGGTCATCACTACCCGTTATATGCCGGACCGACGCACCGCACAGCGGGCCGGTCAAATTGGCTCGGGAACCAGATGCTGGGCAGCTGCCCAACCCCGCGCGCGGGCGGCGGACGGTGCCCTATACCGTGCTTGCCATGACACGGGTGACAGTGATCACAGGCGGTGCGGGTGGCATGGGGCAGGCGACGGCCAAGGTTGTCGGCCAGGACCAGGCGGTGCTGCTCGCCGACGTCCGCCAGGAACGTCTGGACGCCGCGGCCGCGACGCTGAGTGAGCTGGGTATCGCGGTCACCACGGTGAACGCCGACGTCACGGACCGAGAGGCCGTCGACGGGCTGTTGAAGACGGCGGCTGAGGTGGGCGCCATCGCCGCGGTCATCCACGCCGCCGGGGTCAGCCCCAGCATGGGCGACGCCGAATACGTGATGAGAACCAACGCGCTGGGCACGCTGCACGTCAACGAGGCGTTCTTCGCGACGGCCCCGGAGGGCGCGGCGATCGTCAACGTCGCCTCGATGGCCGCGCACCTGCTGCCCGAGGAGATCATCCCGACGCAGCACTTTCCCCTGGCGCTGCAGGATCAGGACCGGTTCCTCACCGAGATGCTGGCCGCGTGCACACTCGCGCCGGAAGAGATGAGATCCGGTCTGGCCTATGCCATCAGCAAGGCCTTCGTGAAGTGGTACAGCTCGTCGCAGGCCGAGCGGTTCAACGGCCGTGGGCTGCGGATCGTCTCGGTTTCGCCGGGCTCGATCGACACCGAGATGGGCCGCCTGGAGGAGCAGGCCGGCGCGGGCGCGATGGTGGCTGACGCCGCGGTTCCGCGCTGGGGCAAGCCCGAGGAGATGGCCGATCTGCTGGCTTACTGCGCAAGCGACCGGGCGGGCTACCTGACCGGCACCGACATCCTCAACGACGGTGGAGTGGTCGCCTCGATGCGGGAGCGGGCCCGGCTGAGTCAGGCGAACTCCAGCAGCGTGTAGGCGCCGCGCACCTGCCTGGTGGGCTTGAACTGCCAGAACGCCGGGAACACCGTGCCGAAAAACCAACCGCGCCCGGCGGGCATCGGCAGGTCGTGAACGGCCGTGATGCCGGGCACGGTCCGGGCCAGGTCCGCCAGTTGTGCCGGGGACAGACTGAACGGCATCGGTGGCACCCGATAGTGCCTGGACGAGCGCACCCCCTTGGGGGCGAACCGCTTCACCAGCGTCGGCGGTAGGTCGAAGATCATCTGACCGCCGGGAAAGCGCTTGGCGCACTCGGCAATCAAGTCCATCGCAGCGTCGGGCTGAAGGTACATCAGGAGCCCTTCGGCGGTGATGAACACGCCATGGCTGGTATCGACCGCGTCCATCCAGCTGTGGTCCAGCGCCGACTGGGCGCGGGTGGCGATCCGTTCGGAAGAGGGCAGCAGCCGTTCACGAAGTTCGATGATGGGCGCGAAATCCACAGTGAGCCAACGAAACCGGGCGTCAGGCAGGGTGGCGTCGAGCCGCCAGAAGCTGGTTTGCAGGCCTTCGGCCAGCGCCACCACGGTGGCCGCGGGATGATCGGTCAGATACCTTCTGGCGGCGCTGTCGAAGGCCAGCGAGCGCAGCGCCATCTCCTGGCCCTTGCGTCGGCCGAACTTGTCGAAGTCGAAGTCGATCGCCTCGGCCACGCGGATGGCCAGCGGGTCGTCGATGATCGCCGCGGGGTGACGCGCCTGGTGGGCCCGGCCGTTGAGGGTCAGCAGCGCAGTCTCGGACACGCCGGTCAGGGAACTGGCGTCGACTCGGCCGTCTTCGGGGTGTTGCACCGCCACCAACCTACCCATGCTCAGCCACTCAAGGCCTGCGGGGACAGTTCCTTGAGCATGGCATTGGCCCACCGCATCTGCCGCAGCGTCTGTGGGTGGCAGCGCTTGGTCAGCGCGAGCAGTTCATGGTCCTTGGTGGCCTGCGCGCCTTGGCCGAGCAGCTCCCAGTCCAACGACACCCCGGCCGCCGAGCGGTGGATGCGCCGCAGGTCGGCCAACAGCAGCAGCGCCGGTTCCGGTCGGTGGCGCACTGCGGCGCTGAGCCACTGCTGGATCCAACCGCGCAGCCGCCGCCGGCGGGGACGACGGGACAGGTGCAGGCCGTAGTGGCGGCCGTGTTCGGCCAGGACGTCGACGTGCTCGTCTGACCAGCGGGACAGATCCTCGGCGAGGTGGGCGATGTCCTGATCGCTGTGGTGGCGGGCCGCGACGGTCCGCAGTTCGCGGGCCAGTGCGCATTCGCTGCGGTGCAGTTCGGCCAGCGCCAGCGCAACCTTGCTCATGGCTCCTCCGGCTCCTCGGTGACCTCGGTGACCTCGGTGGTGATGCCGCCGGAGGTGGCGGGTACGCCTGAGGTGATCGGGGCCGACGCCGCCGTCGTCGGGGCCGGGGCGGGTCCGCGGCCAGGTTCCACGCGCCGCAGTCGCGCCGCGGCGGTCTTGAAGATCGGTTGCTTGGACACCGGATCCCAGTCAGTCAGCGTGAGTTCGTTGGCGGCTCGGTGGTGGGCATCGCCGGGGGAATCCGAGGTGTCCCAGTAGCCGTAGTGGAACGGCAGGAACACCACACCGGGCCTGATCCCGGTGATCCGGGCGGCGGCGAGGACACTTCCGCGCGGGGTACGCACCTCGACGAGATCGCCTTCACCGACACCGGTTTGGCGCGCCTCGGTTTCGGAGATCTCCACCCACACCTGCGGCGCCGCGGCGTCGAGCTGGGGTGCCCGACCGGTTTTGGTTCGGGTGTGGAAGTGGAAGACGGTGCGTCCGGTGATCAGCACCAGTGGGTAGGCGCGCGACGGCGGTTCGTGGGGCGGCACGTATTCGGCAGCCTTGATGATGGCGCGCCCGTGGGGATTCAGTGCCCGGTACTCCGTCGGCTCCACGGGTGCGCCGGTGATCAGGTCCTTGCCGTAGGCCTCGCAGTAATCGGGTTGTGCCCAGAACCGGCCGTCGCTGTAGAGACGTTCGGTCCCGTCGGGATTTGCGGTGTTACACGGCCATTGGATGCCGCTGCTGCCGCGCAGCTTGTCGTAGCTCAGCCCGGTGTAGTCGCACGGCCGCCCGGCAGTGCACCGTTTCCAGGCCTCGAACGCTTCCTCGGCGGTACTCCACGTTGGTAGCGGGTGCCCATCGCGATCCCGGAAGTCCATCCGCCGGGCGTAGTCCAGGAAGATGTCGAGATCCGGTCGCGCCTGCCCGGGCGGATCGACGGCTTTCTCGGAAAGGTGCACAGTGCGATCGGCGTTGGTGAACGTCCCGGTCTTCTCTGCCCACGCGGCGGCCGGCAGCACCACGTCGGCCAGCTCGGCGGTCTCGGTCAGAAAGATATCCTCGACCACCAGGAACAGCCGTTCCTGCGCCAGGATGTGGCGGATCCGGGCCAGATCCGGCAGCGAGACCGCCGGGTTGGTGGCGGTGACCCACAGCATCCGCAGGCTGCCCTCTTCGGCGTAGCGCAGCATCTGCATGCAGTGCGTCGGCGGCCCGTAGTGGGGGATCTGCATCGGGTCGAGGTGCCACAGCTCGGCGAGCTCCCGGATGTGGGAATCGTTGGCCCAGTTGCGGAATCCGGCGAGATCCCCGTCGGCGCCGCACTCGCGGGTGTTTTCCGCGGTGGGCTGCCCGTTCATCTGCAGCACACCGCATCCGGGTTTGCCGAGCTGTCCGCGCACCAGGTGGATGTTGTTGACCTGCACGGCCGCCGCGGTGGCCTGGTGCGACTGGTAGAACCCCTGCAGCACCGTAGACAGCAGCCGCCCGGACGTGCCGAGAATCTCGGCGGCCTCCCGTAGCCGTGCCGGTTCGATCCGGCAGATCTCGGCGGCCCGCTCCGGGGGGAACTGGGCCACCCGCTCGGCCAGCTCGTCGAAGCCGACGGTGTGGGCGTCGACGTAGTCGTGGTCCACCCAGTCGTGGTCGAGTATCTCGTGGAGCAGCCCGTTCATCAGCGCGACGTTGGTGCCGGGCAGCGGCGCCAGATGCACGGTGGCGTGGCCGGCGACCGGGGTGGGGCGCGGGTCCACGCACACGATGGCCGGCGGATCGGGCCCGGCCAGTCTGTCGAGCATGCGCATCCACAGCACCGTCTGGGTCTCGGCCACGTTGTGGCCGTACAGGGCGATTGCGTCGCAATGGTCGACGTCGGTGTAGGAACCCGGTTGCCCATCGCAGCCGAACGACTCCTTGAGCGCTTCACCGGCGGTCGCCGTGCACAGCCGGGTGTTCCCGTCGACGTGATTGGTGCCGATCGCGCCGTGCGCGATGACGCCCTGGGTGTAGTACTCCTCGCTGAACAGCTGACCAGAGGTGTAGAAGCCGATCGAATTCGGACCGTGATCGGCCAGCAGCGTTTTGGTCTGCGCCACGATCCGGTCCATCGCGGTGTCCCAGTCGGTCTCGACCAGTGTGCCGTCGCGGCGAATCAGCGGAGTCGTCAACCGGTCGGGTGAGCTGTTGGCCTGCCAGCCGAAAAGGTCCTTGGGATCCACTCGGCCGTGGTTGACGCGGTCCGTGCGCCGCCCGCGCACGCCGACGATGCGGCCGCCCTTGACGGCGATGTCCACCCCGTCGCCGTTGGAGTGCAGCACGGCCGCTGTGGGCACCCACCGGTCCACCTGTTCGGCGGACAGGCCATCATGGAGGTAGCTGTCCACCCGATGCGGCCACGGTTCACCCCGTCCGTAGGGGGTTCGGGTGCCCCATGGATCTGCAATCCGATCGCTCACCGCGAACAGATACCCGGTGTGATCCGTGCCTAACCACGGCACCGGGACTGCGCGCCGCGCCGGATTCGGGTACATCTCGAGGGGTGGGGAGATCGACGGGCCGGGGAACCCGTTTCGCGCTCAATGTCGACGAAACCGTAAGGAAGGCAATGTGATTGGCACCTTGGCTCAACCCGGCAGCAATGCAACGGGGCCACGGCTGGCCCGTCGGGCCGCGTTCAAGGTGCCGTTGCTGGTGATGGGTGCGACCGGCCTGGCCAGGGCACCACGGGCCCAGGCCCGGACCGGGCGCTGGTCACCCGAGCGGGCCCACTCCTGGTACCGCGAGCACGGTTGGCTGGTCGGCGCCAATTTCATTCCGTCCAATGCCGGCAACCAACTGGAGATGTTCCAGCGGTCCACCTACGACCCACAGCGGATCGACAGCGAATTGCGCCTCGCCCGCCTGGCCGGCTTCAACACGGTGCGGGTGTTCCTGCACGACCAGTTGTGGGCCCAGGACCACGTGGGATTCCAGAATCGGCTGGCGCAGTTCGTCGGCCTGGCCGCCAGCCACGGCATCAAACCGCTGTTCGTCCTGTTCGACTCGTGTTGGGATCCGTTTCCGCGGTTGGGTCGGCAGCGTCGGCCCCGGCCCGGGATCCACAACTCGGTGTGGGTCCAGAGTCCGGGGGCGCAGAACCTGGACAGCCGGCGTTACCGGCGGACCCTGCGCGATTACGTGATCGGGGTGATCACCCAGTTCCGCAAAGACGACCGGGTCCTGGGCTGGGACCTGTGGAACGAACCGGACAATCCGGCCGCGACCTACAGCGAGGTGGAACGGCAGGACAAGGTCGCTGTGGTCGAGCGGCTACTGCCGCAGGTCTTCGGCTGGGCCAGACTGGTCGACCCGATACAGCCGTTGACCAGCGGGGTGTGGGACGGGCCGTGGGCCGACCCGGTGAAGCGCAGTGCGATGGCGGCGATCCAGCTCGACCTCTCGGATGTGCTCACCTTCCACAGCTATGACCATCCGGAGGGGTTCGAGGCCCGGATCGCCGAGCTGGCCCCGATGGGTCGTCCCATCCTGTGCACCGAATACCTGGCCCGTGGCGAGGGCAGCACCATCGAGGGCGTGCTGCCGATCGCCAAACGGCACAACGTCGGTGCCTACACCTGGGGCCTGGTGGCCGGCAAGACCCAGACCTACCTGCCGTGGGATTCCTGGGATCGGCCCTATCGGAACCCGCCGCCGGTGTGGTTCCACGACCTGTTTCACACCGACGGCCGGCCGTATCGGGAGGGCGAGATCCGCACGATCCGGGAGCTGACCGGCCGCCCCTATCCGTGACCGTTCAGCGCCCGGCCATGCGGCTGACGTCGACGACGGCGGCGGCGAACTGCTCGGGCGCCTCCTGCGGCACGTTGTGGCCGATGCCGTCGAGCACACGGTGTTCGTACGGGCCGGTGTAGAGCGCGCGATAGCCCGCGCCGTCCTTGGCCGGCCCGTCGAAGTCGGACCCGAGCGTGATGGTCGGCACGGTGACGGGCGGCTTGCCGGCCAACCGGGCCTCGTCGGCGTCGAAGCGGGCCTCACCCGGCGCCAGCCTGAGCCGCCACCGGTAGTTGTGCACCACGATGTCGACGTGGTCGGGGTTGTCGAACGCCGCGGCTGACAAGTCATAGGTGGCGTCGTCGAAATGCCACAGCGGTGAGGCCTTGGTCCAGATCAACCGGTTGAATTCGGCCGTGTGCTCGCGGTAGCCCAGCTCACCGCGCGGGGTGGCGAAGTAGTACTGGTACCACCAGCCCAATTCGGCCTCGGGCGACAGCGGCTGCAGGTTGGTGGCCAGGTTGACGGTGATGTAGCCGCTGACCGCCACCAGTCCGGTGCAGCGCTGTGGCCACAGTGCGGCCACGTTGTTGGCGGTGCGCCCACCCCAGTCGTAGCCACCGAGGACGGCCTGGGGAATGTCGAGCGCGTCCATCAACGCCAGGACGTCGTGCGCCTGCGCCGCCTGCTGTCCGTTGCGCACGGTATCGGCCGAGCGGAACCGGGTGGACCCGAACCCACGCAGGTAGGGCACGATCACCCGGAAGCCTTTCTGGGCGAGCAGCGCCGAGGCGTCGGCGTAGCTGTGGATGTCGTAGGGCCAACCGTGCAGCAGGATCACCGGCTGACCATCGGCCGGGCCGGCTTCGGTGTAACCGACATTGAGCTCACCGGCGTCGATCTGCTTGACCGGGTTCATCCGGTGCCCCGGCCTGGCGGGCGGCCCGGCCGGGGCCGCGGGGGTGGGTGACGTGCCACAGGCCGCAAGGGTTGCCGCGCCGGCGGCGACCGCCGTGAGGAAGCCGAAATTCCTTCTGCTCAAACCATTCACCGACCCATCTCACCCTGGATCTGCTCATCACGTCCAACGATTTGATGTGATGAAACCAATCTCTGTTTTAGATAGGTTGGTCAGGTGGAGCTACGTCAGATCGAGCATTTCATCGCGGTGGCCGGCGAGATGAGCTTCACCCGCGCCGCCGAGCGAGCGCATGTCGTGCAATCGGCGCTGTCGGCCTCGGTCGCCAAGCTCGAGCGCGAACTCGGGGTGGCGTTGTTCGACCGGTCGCGGCAGCGGATCAGCCTGACCGCGGCGGGGGAAGCCTTCCGGCCGCACGCCTACGAGGTGTTGCATGCCGCCCGCACCGCAGCCGAATCTGCCAGTCAGTTTCGTGGATCGCTCATGGGCACCGTCGAATTCGGCTCACTCATCTCCTACGGCCCGGTGGATGTGGCCGGAGCCCTCGGCGACTTCCACCGGGCCCACCCGCACGTCCGGTTGCGGTTGTGGCTGAGCCAGTCCGGTGCCTCGGCCTACCTGTCCGCACTCCTGGAGGGCTCGCTGGACCTGGCCCTGGTGTCACTGCCCAATCGGTTCCCGGCCGGCCTCGACATGACGTTGTTGTTCGAGGAGCCGATGGTGTTCGTCTGCCGGGACGACCATCCGCTGGCACGCCGGCGGCGAATCGATCTCGGGGACCTGGACGGCGAGGATCTCGTCGGGTTTCCACCGGAATTCGGCCTGCGTCACCTGATGGATGAGGCTTTCCACCGCGCCGGTGTGGAACCGCGGACGCAATATGAGGTTCCGGCCGGATTCGCCGTGATCGCCGAGCTCGTCAACAACGGACTGGGCACCGCGTTCATGCCCGCTTCCGAAGCGCGGCGGTTCGGCGAGTTACGGACTGTGCCACTGCAGGACCCGGCAGTGTGGCAGGTGTACCTGGCCGCACCGCCGGTCGAGCGGATGACGCCGGCGGCGGCGCGGCTGGCCGAAACCTTGCTCGCCGCTGCGGATTAACCCCCTTTCCTCAGAATGGTGGGGGTGGTGCGTAGTGTTCGGCGATCCAGGCTTGGTAGTCGTGTTCGACTTCGAGGGCGG
>NZ_VOMB01000019.1 GCF_019050325.1 [Mycobacterium] fortunisiensis
ACCGGCCGATCAAGCAATTCGAACACATGTTCGATAATACTCGTGACTGTCCAGCCCAGCAACGTTTTTCGAAGAGATCTGCACTGTCGCTCACCAGGCGGGCAAACACATGCCTGGCAACTGCCAAACTCAGTTGGTCGACGTCAGTCGTCGACCCCGGCAAGGGCTCGGCGCAACAGGTGCATCGCCACCGTGGTGGCCCGTTCCCGGATGTCGGATCGATTGCCGGGGAGACGCAGGGTGCGGGTGATCGCCACCGACCCGGCCCGGACCGCGAAGCACACCGTGCCCACCGGCTTGTCCGGCGTGCCGCCGCCCGGTCCGGCGATACCGCTGATCGCCACCGCGGTGTCGGCGCCGAAATGGTGCAGCGCACCGGTGACCATCGATTCCGCCACCGGTTCGGACACCGCACCGTACTCGGCGATCAGTACCGGATCCACGTTGAGCAGTTCGGCTTTGGCCTCGTTCGAATACGTGATCGCACCGCCGAGGAAGTAGTCCGAGCAGCCGGGGATGTCCGCCAACCGTGCAGCCAGCAGACCGGCCGTGCAGGATTCCGCGGTGGCGATCCAGCGCCCGGCCAACAGCGCGGCCACCTGCTCGTCCACCGTGCTGCCATCCTCGGAGTACAGCGCCGTGGCGTGCCGCTCGCGCAGCAGGGCCAGCAGCTCCCGATAGGCATCCGCACCGTCTGGTTCGTAACGGGTGACGATCTCGAGTTCACCCCGGCGCAGGCACGTGGTGATCTCCAGAGCGTCGAACCCGGGGATCGAGCCCTGGGCTTCGCGCAGTGTCTCGGCCAGACCCGACTCGGCCAGGCCGAACATCCGCACCGTCTCCTGGCGATACCGGGTGCGACCCGAAATCGCTTGCTGCACAGCCTCGGTGGCCAGCGCGGCCGGCCACATCGCCTGCAACTCGCGGGGCGGGCCCGGCAACACCAGCACCGTCGGGCTGCCCCCGACGATCACGCCGGGCGCGGTGCCGACGGGTTCGAGAACCTCGGCACCGACGGGTACCAGGGCCTGCTTGCGGTTGGCAGCCCGCACCGCGTCGAAGTCGACGCCGGGGCGGTCACCCATCAGCCTGCGCAGGATGGCGGCGATGCGCTCCTCCATCGCCTCGTCGAGGACCAGTTCGCGGCCGCAGAACTCGGCAACGGTCGCGACGGTGAGATCGTCGGCAGTCGGCCCGAGGCCACCGCTCGTGACGATCAGGTCGACACCTTCGGCAGCCAGAAATCTCAGCTGCGCGGCGATGTCCTGCGGACGGTCCCCGCAGATGGTGATGTGGGCCAGCTCGACCCCGAGCTCGAGGAGCTGATCGGCCAGCCACGGACCGTTGCGGTCCTGGATCCGGCCGGTGAGAACTTCGGTTCCGGTGACGACGATGCCTGCGCGTGCACTCACCCTGTGAACACTACGCAGCGGCGCGACCTCAGCGCTTGAGCCACCCGGTGAGCGTCGCCAGGTCGCGGGTGTAGGTGGTCATGATGTCGTCGTGGTACAGCGTGGCCCCGCTGATCTTGTCGGCGCCCTGCCACACCACCCTGATCCGTTGGGTACCACGCTGGTAGACATCCACCCGGTCGACGTCACGGTGCAGCCATCCGACGCTCTCGGCCACCTGGCCGAGCTCATGGCGCTCATCGGTTGTGGTCATCGGTCGATCCTAGCGTCGGGCCCGCTGGTCGATCGGCACCACCGTCGGCGCACTGTTGTAGCCACTGACCCGGACCCAGTTCGGCACGCGGGCGGTGCCCGAAGACGGTAACCGCCCGAATTCGGCCACCGTGCCGGTCAGCTCCACCGTCTCGCCCGGATACACCGTGACGTAGTTGTCGGAGTACTCGATCGGCAGGATCTCGTCGCCGTCGCGGGTGGTGGTGACCTCGGCGCGTTCGAAGAAGGCGATATGGCGGCCCGGGTTGTGCAGACGGATCAGCACGCCGGCCTCGCCGTCGGCCGCCTCGGTCCGGTGCGCCGTCACCTGCAGCGGTGCCGGTGCCATGGTGTTGAGCGGGGTCAGGTCCGCCCAGCTGCTCTGCACCAGATCGAAAGCCTGGTCGTTGCCCGGTGGGCCGACGTCGTCGAGGTGCTGCGACTGCCAGTAGGTGTTGTCGGCGACGACGGCACCGCTCTCGTCGAGCAGTTCGCAGCGGACGAACAGCACCGGTGAATCGGGGGCCAACCGGGGCAGCGTCAACCCGGGCACCACGCCGTTGGACGGCACCGCCGGTACGTCGGCGCCGCGGTCGTCACGCACCCGGCCGGCGAGGTCGTACGTACGCACCCGCACCCGCAGGCCGGTCCGCTCCTGCGGAGACTGGTTGACGACGGATACCTGGGCGGTGTCGTGATCGCCGGTGGCATATGAGTCGAACACCACCGACAGCGGGCGCAGCCCCTTCTTGGCCCCGTAGTAGGCGCCACCGGGGCGCAGGTAGTAGTCGAAGAGGTGCCCGAAGAACGACGGCCAGTGGTTGTTGAGCATCCAGTAGATGGTCATCTTGTGGTTGTCCCATCCGCCGGCGGCGAACGCCTCGAACTGGGCGCGGGTGGACTCGTAGTGGGCCAGTTGCGCTTTGCGGGCGAATTCCTCTGCGCCACGCGATGACCCGTAGCGCTGGACCACCGCGGTGCGGATGCTCTCCAGCGCGGCGTTGCTGGGATTGGCCCCGGCGTGGAAGTACCAGGCCTCGTTGATCGGCCAGAGCTTGTCGGGCGGGATGAACTTCCGCAAGCTGGCGAACGGCGGGATGTGTTCGTTGTCGCCCTGTTCGGCGTTGGAGCCGCGGGTGGCCTGATACCGGCCGCTGAACCAGTAGCTCGGCGGGCGCCAGGTGTACGGGCCGGCCATGTGGATGCCGTCCCAGTCCGGTTCCCCGTCGGCGTCGCGGGCCAGCGAGGACACCGTGTCGACAACCGTGTTGGGCCAGTGCAACTCGCGCAGGATGTCGTGGTAGCGGTCGAGCACCGGGGCCGGCGGCTTGCCGTCACTGCCGTTGGCCCACAGGAACGCCGACGGATGTCCACGCAGCGAATGGATCTGCGAGCGCATGCTCTCGCCGGCCACCCGCCGGTCCTCGTCGTCCCACTGCCACCACTTCTCCCACTGGTTGCAGCACATCCAGCCGTACATCAGGGGAATACCCAGTTCGTCGGCTCGCTCGATGATGTTGTCGCCCGGGAACTTTCCCTCCAGCCGCAGCATGTTCAGCCCGAGGTCGCGGACATAGCCCAGGATGGCGTCCTCCCGCTGCGGGTCGTGCGAGAACAACAGGTCCGGCGTGTAGGCCGCACCCCGGACCAGGAAATCACGTCCGTTGACGGTCAGGTAGAAGCTGCCGCCGCGGCCCAGGTCGGGGTATTGCTCGTCGTTGTCGCGGTGCTGTTGTACCGAGCGGATGCCGAACCGGGAATCCACGGTGTCGGTGGGCCTGCCGTAGCGCAGAAACTCCAACCGCAGGTCGTACAGGTTTGGCTCGCCCATGGTGTAGGGCCACCACAGGTCGGGGCCGTCGACCCGCAGCGCCGCGAAAGTGTCCGGAGCGAACCTGATCTCACGCTTCTCCCCCGGCGCCAAGCTGACCGGCTGATCCACCGAGACGGTCGGCTTGCCCGGCCGGCTGATCCGGGCCCGCACCACACCGCGCATCGGCACCGCAGCGGTGTTGCGGATGTCGGAGTACACCGTCAGGCGGGCGCTGTCCGTGGCGGGCAGCGGCAACTCCGAGGTGACCATCGGGTCGCTGAGCACCACCGCACCCGAATAGCTCAGGTAAACCGGTTTGAAGATGCCCGCATTACGGTCGGGCACATAGGAATTGCCGCGCAACGGGTTGCGGCCCGGGCCCTGGTAGCCGATGCGATTCCAGTTCAGCCAATCCCACCAGCTGTCGGCGAGTTCGACACCGTCGATGTCCTGCAGCGACTGCTCGGGGGTCACTTTGACCGCCAGCGTGTTGGGCCCGCCGGGGATGACCCATGGCGAGGCGTCGATCTCGTGCGTGGTGTGCATCCCGACCAGCAGCGAGCTGCCGGCGATCATCGTGCCGTTGAGCCAGACCTCGGCCCGGTAGTTGATGCCGGGGAATTCGAGCCGATAGCTGGAGCTCCCCGCCGGCGCGGTGAAGCTGGTGCGGTACCACCAGTCCTGACGGAACAGGTCGTCGGGCACGTCGGCCAGGTTGTCCCCGACATAGAGGTCTGGGTAGGTGCCGTCATCCTGCAACGCCGCCAGCACGGTGGAAGGCATGGTCCTGATCTCGTGCCAGTCCGCGTCCACCGCACCGGGGGTGGACAGCGCAGCACCGTCGGCGGTGACGGTGCGCGCCGACGCCAGCTGCCACCCCTGTGCCAACTCGATACGTCCCGACGGCGGCTCCGGCCGGGCGAACGGCGGGAAATCGGCGACGCACAGTGCCATCACCAACCCGGCGGCGAGGACAAACCCCACGATCCTGGCCCGAAAGCCGGGGCCTGCGCGACGATTGCGGGCAGAAATGGACAACTCCTCAACGACCGGTACGGCACCGGATACTGGAGAGTCGATGCCCTATCGGCTCATTCTGCCGTGAGGTGTGCCGTGGCCCGCGGGCCGGTGCGCTTTCCGAACGGGCGGTCAGAGCTTGTGCGGCACGTCGTTGACGATGCCGCCGTCCATGACGAACTCGGCACCCGTGGCGTAGCGGGATTCATCGCTGGCCAGGAACACCACGAAGGTGGACACCTCGTCCGGCTGTCCGGGCCGGCCCAGCGGGATGCTGAGCATGTCCTCGGGGAAGTGCTCGGTCATCGGGGTCCGGATGAAGCCCGGGTGGATGGAGTTGACCCGGATCTGCTTGGAACCGAGCTCCAGGGCCGCGGACTTGGTCAGACCGCGCACCGCCCACTTGGAGGCGACATACGGGTGCACCATGGCCGCGCCGCGCAGTCCCTCGATCGAGGAGACGTTGATGATCGAGCCGCCGCCTGCGGCCTTCATCGCCTTGACGCTGGCCTGCATGCCCAGGAAGGTGCCGGTCAGGTTGACGTCGATGACCTTCTGCCACTGGGCCATGTCGAATTTGCCGATCTGGCCGAGCGCGACGATCCCGGCGTTGTTCACCAGCACATTGAGCAGGCCGAACTCTGAGGTGGCGGTTTCCACCGCGGCGTTCCACTGGTCTTCGTCGGTGACATCGAGGTGCACATAGCGGACCGAATCGCCGAGTTCAGCGGCGAGTGCCTTGCCCTCGTCGTCGAGGATGTCCCCGATCACGACCTTGGCCCCTTCTGCGACCAGTGCCCGGGCGTGCTCTGCGCCCATACCCCGCGCGCCGCCACTGATGAGTGCCACTTTTCCGTCTACCCGTCCCATGACGGGTGAGGCTACCGCCTGCAGCGCGAAATTAGAACCTGTTCCAATTTCGGCGCCGGATCGGCATACTGCGATTGGACCGAACACCTTGAGGAGACCTGTATGGCCATTCGCGTGGCGATCGTCGGCACCGGAAACTGCGGCCGGTTGGCCCTGATCCAGCTCATCGACGACCCCCGGTTCGAACTCGTCGCCGTGGGCACCTCGACCGAGGCGAAGGTCGGCCTGGACGCCGGCGAACTGGCCGGGCTGGGCGGCGTCACCGGGGTCACCGCCACGCTGGGCATCGATGCCGCAATCGCCGCCAAACCGGACTGCCTGGTGTACTGCGCGATGGGTGACACCCGGCCCGTGGAAGCCACCCGCGATGTGATGGCCGCACTGGCCGCCGGGATCAATGTGGTCGGCTCGGCCCCGGGCGGCCTGCAATTCCCCTGGGGTGCCATGCCGGAGAAGGCCATCGCACGGGTCGAAGAAGCTGCCCAGGCGGGTAATTCAAGTGTGTTCATCACCGGCGTCGACCCCGGGTTCGCCACCGACCTGCTGCCGTTCGCGATCGCCGGTACCTGTCAGCGCGTCGATCAGATCAAGACCATGGAGATCGCCGACTACGCCACCTATGACGGCACCGAGGTGATGTCGATCGTCATGGGATTCGGCAACCCGATCGACCAGCCCGGAATGCTGTTTCTGCCCGGAATCCTCAGCGCCGCTTGGGGGACCGCGATCCGGATGCTCGCTGCCGGACTGGGAGTCGAAGTCGAAGACATCACCGAGCACTACGAGTTGGAGCCCGCGCCCGAGGACATCGAGGTCGCGACCGGCGTCATCGCCAAGGGCACGGTGGCGGCGATGCGCTTCCAGATCAACGGCATGGTCGGCGGTAAGCCGGCGATCGTCGTCGAACACGTCACCCGGGTGCGTGCGGACCTGCGGCCGGACTGGGCGCAGCCGGCCCAACCCGGCGGCTCCTACCGCGTCGAGATCGTGGGCGAACCTTCCTACGTGGTCGACATCTGCCCCACCAGCCGCAAGGGCGACCACAACCACGCCGCGATCGTGGCGGCGGCCGGACGGATCGTGAACGCCATCCCCGACGTGGTGGCCGCCGCGCCCGGCATCCGCACCACCTTGGACCTGCCGCTGGTCACCGGCAAGGGCCTGTACCAGCTGGGTTAGGCGCCGGGCCGCAGCCGCAGGTCGCTCCAGCGCCGGCCGCCCGGACGGGGCACGATGAGCACCGGCCAGTCGTGATCGGTGGCTGCCGCGGCCAGCCCGGGCCGCGGGTTGACCGGCCGGGGATGACCCACCAACCGCATCAGGGCGCCGTCCTCGTCCCCGTCGGCATAGAAATAGCTGTCCGCCAGGTCGATCTGCCTCGCCTGGCAAAAGTCCTGCACCGCAGCGGCTTTCCGGGGACCCCAGATGATGGGCTCGACGACGCCGCCGGTCAGCAGGCCGTGCGCGTCAGTCTGAAAACGGTTGCACAGCACGTGGTCGATGCCCAGGTGCCGGGCCACCGGATGGGCGTGGATGGTCAGCGCCGACGAGCTCAACACCACGGTGTGTCCACGGTCCTGGTGCCGGCGCACCACCTCACGCATGTGCGGGTACACCCGCTGGGTGATCCGACTCTCGAACAGGTACTCCCCCAACTCGTCGAGTTCGTCCAGGGATTCACCGCGCAGGTACCCGGCCGCCCGGACCAGAAACCGTTCGAAGGGCATCCGTCCGATGCGGTAGCGCACCGAGGCTTCGACGATGCCGAGGATCTCGCCGACGGCGGCCTGCCGCCGCCGGATGCGATGACCGGCGTGCGCCGTCGCAGTGAAGCCGTCCACCAGCGTGCCGTCCAGGTCGAAGAACACCCCGACCTGCGCGCCACCCGGGCCCGCCCCGATCTCTTCGAGGGATTCGGGTGGCGACAACGTGCGGCCCATGTGCTCAGTAGACCAAGTTGCCCCGACACGCGGCCACTCGGGCGGTGCGCGGCGAACTGTCGTTCGTAGCCGGTTCCCGGCAAATCTGCCGGGTCCGGCCCCGCAAAGGCCGAGCGGGGTACTAAACTAGAACACGTTTCATTTCTGTCCGAGCCGCACGATCGGCCGAGGACACCCAACACACGCCCATCACCCATACCGCCCAGCACAAGGAGCGCCGAATGCACACCGCACTCTGCGACGAATTGGGAATCGAGTTCCCGATCTTCGCCTTCACCCACTGTCGTGACGTCGTGGTCGCCGTCAGCAAGGCCGGCGGCTTCGGCGTGCTCGGCGCTGTCGGATTCACTCCCGAACAGCTCGAGATCGAGCTCAACTGGATCGACGAGCACATCGGCGATCATCCCTACGGTGTCGACATCGTGATCCCCAACAAGTACGAGGGCATGGACGCCAACATGTCCGCCGACGACCTCAAGGGCATGCTGCAGTCCCTGGTACCCCAGGAGCACCTGGAGTTCGGCCGCAAGATCCTCGCCGACCACGGTGTCCCCGTCGACGACAGCGGTGACAACGCACTGCAGTTGCTGGGCTGGACCGAGGCGACCGCGACTCCACAGGTCCAGATCGCGCTGCAGCACCCGAAGGTCACCCTGATCGCCAACGCCCTCGGCACGCCGCCGGCCGACATGATCAAGATGATCCACGACTCCGGCCGGAAGGTGGCCGCGCTGTGCGGTTCTCCGGCCCAAGCCCGCAAGCACGCCGACGCCGACGTCGACATCATCATCGCGCAGGGCGGCGAAGGCGGTGGACACTGCGGCGAGGTCGGCTCGATCGTGCTGTGGCCGCAGGTGGTCAAGGAGGTGGCGCCGCGTCCGGTGCTCGCCGCCGGCGGCATCGGCAGCGGCTATCAGATCGCCGCGGCGCTGGCGATGGGCGCCGCTGGCGCCTGGACCGGCTCGCAGTGGCTGATGGTCGAAGAGGCCGAGAACACCCCGGTGCAGCAGGCCGCCTACGCCAAGGCCTCCAGCCGCGACACCGTGCGCAGCCGGTCGTTCACCGGCAAGCCGTGCCGGATGCTGCGTAACGAATGGACCGAGGCCTGGGAAAACCCGGACAACCCGAAGCCACTCGGCATGCCGCTGCAGTACATGGTCTCCGGCATGGCGGTGGCCGCCACGCACAAGTACCCCAACGAGACCGTGGACGTGGCCTTCAACCCGGTTGGCCAGGTGGTCGGCCAGTTCGAGAAGGTGGAGAAGACCGCCGCGGTGATCGAGCGCTGGGTGCAGGAGTACCTGGAGGCGTCGGGCACCCTCAACGAACTGAATGAGGCTGCCGGCGTGTAGCTGCGGACCGAATCGGCGAAAGGCTGCGAGATCTGACGATCTCGCAGCCTTTCGTCTGTTCTGGGCATCGTTTGCCGGGGTGTCGGTCCCAGTCCGGAGTATGTAGGGTTACATACATAACTCTTCGAGAAAGGGCATCGAGATGACCGGTCCACGCGAACGCATGGTGGCCTCGGCGGCCCTGCTGATTCGAGAACGCGGTGCGCACCCGACCGCGATCGCCGACGTATTGGCACACAGCGGTGCCCCCCGCGGCTCGGCCTACCACCACTTCCCCGGCGGCCGCACCCAACTCCTGTGCGAGGCGATCGACTACGCCAGTGACCAGATCGCGGCCCGGCTGGCCCGGGCCGACAGCGCCGTGGCGCTGTTCGACGGGATGATCGCCGGGTTCCGCACACAACTGCTGGAGTCCGATTTCCGGGCCGGCTGCCCAGTGGTCGCGGTCGCGGTGGAGGCCGGCTCCCCCGACGCCACCGACTCCGCGGACCCGGTGCTGCAACGCGCCGGGGCCGCGTTCACCCGATGGACCGCGCTGATCGCCGATCGGCTACGAGCCGACGGTGCCGACGAGCAACGCGCACGGGAACTGGCCATGGTGATCACCACCGCCGTCGAGGGGGCCGTGATCGTCGCCCGCGCCACCCGTGACGTCACACCGCTGGACCTCATTCACGGCCGGCTGCGTGACCTCCTCACGGAAGGAACAGCGGCATGACCGTCGAGGCGTGGCAGCACACCGCCTGCATCCTGTGCGAGTGCAACTGCGGCATCGTGGTTCAGGTCGACGACCGCGCACTGACCAAGATCCGCGGGGACAAGGACCATCCGGCCTCCCGCGGCTACACGTGCAACAAGGCGCTGCGGCTGGACCACTACCAGAACAATGCCAACCGGCTCACCTCCCCGATGCGCCGCCGCGACGACGGCAGCTACCAGGAGATCGACTGGGACACCGCCATCACCGAGATCGCCGAGAAGCTCCGCGGCATCGCCGGAGAACACGGGGGCGACAAGATCTTCTACTACGGCGGCGGCGGACAGGGCAATCACCTGGGCGGCGCGTACAGCAGCTCATTTCTGAAATCCCTTGGCTCCCGGTACCGTTCGAACGCGCTGGCGCAGGAGAAGACCGGTGAGGCGTGGGTGGACGCCCAGCTCTACGGCGGGCACACCCGCGGGGAGTTCGAGCACGCCGAGGTGTCGGTGTTCGTCGGCAAGAACCCGTGGATGTCACAGAGTTTCCCGCGGGCGCGGGTGGTGCTCAACGAGATCGCCAACGACCCGGCCCGCGCGATGATCGTGATCGACCCGGTCCGCACCGACACCGCGAAGATGGCCGACTTCCATCTACGCGTACGCCCGGGCACCGACGCCTGGTGTCTGACCGCGCTGTCCGCAGTGCTGGTGCAGGAAAAGCTCTGTGACGAAGCGTTTCTCGCCGAGCATGTGACCGGGGTCGACGCGGTGCGGTCCGTCCTCGCCGAGGTGGACATCACCGACTACGCGCACCGGTGCGGCGTCGACGAGGACCTGCTGCGCGCGGCCGCGCGCCGGATCGCGGGCGCGGCGAGCGCCGCGGTGTTCGAAGATCTCGGTGTCCAGCAGGCCCCCAACTCCACACTGTGCTCGTACCTCGACAAGTTGCTGTGGATCCTCACCGGGAATTTCGCCAAACGTGGTGCACAGCACCTGCATTCGACGTTCGCACCACTGTTCGGAAAGTCCGGGGTGGGGCGCACCCCGGTGACCGGAGCTCCCATCATCGCGGGTCTGGTGCCCAGCAACGTGGTGCCGCAGGAGATCCACACCGACCATCCCGACCGGTTCCGGGCGATGATCGTGGAGAGCAGCAACCCGGCGCATTCGGTGGCCGATTCTGCCGCGGTCCGTGCGGCGCTGGCCGAACTGGAACTGCTCGTGGTGATCGACGTGGCGATGACCGAGACCGCGCGTCTGGCCGACTACGTGCTGCCCGCCGCCAGCCAGTTCGAGAAGGCCGAGGCGACGTTCTTCAACCTGGAGTTCCCGCACAACACGTTCCATCTGCGGCACCGGTTGTTCGAACCGCTCGAGGGCACCCTGCCCGAACCGGAGATCTGGGCCCGACTGGTGCGCGCACTCGGGGTGGTCGACGAGGACGACCTGCGGCCGCTGCGCCGGGCCGCCCGCGACGGGTTGCCGGCGTTCGCCGCCGCGTTCTTCGGCGCGGTGGCCGCCAACCCGGCGCTGACCCGGGTGCTGCCCCATGTCCTGTACGAGACGCTGGGGCCCACCCTGCCCGAAGGGCTGGCCGGCGCCGCCGCGCTGTGGGGCCTGGCTCAGAAGGCCGCGATCACCTATCCAGATGCGGTACAGCGGGCCGGGCACGCCGACGGCAACGCCCTGTTCGAGGCGATCCTGGCCAGTCCGTCGGGGATCACCTTCACCGTGCACGAGTACGCCGACGATTTCGGGCTGATCGAGCATCCCGATCACAAGATCGCCTTGGAGATCCCCGAACTGATCGAGGAGATCGCCGCGCTGCGCGCCGAGCGGGCGCCGCTGACCACGGTCGACTTCCCGATCGTGCTGTCAGCCGGTGAGCGCCGGGCCTACACCGCCAACGACATCTTCCGCGACCCCGCCTGGCGCAAACGCGACCGCGACGGGGCGCTGCGGGTGAGTGTCACCGACGCCGCCGCGCTGGGACTGGTGGATGGCGGCCGGGCCATCGTAACCACCCCGGCCGGCCGTGCCGAGGCCAGCGTGGAGATCAGCGACGCCATGCTGCCCGGGCATGCCGCGCTGCCGAACGGCTACGGTCTGGACTACCGCGACGGCGGCGAGGTCCTGGTGCCGGGTGTGGCTCCCAACTCGCTCACGTCGACCGAATGGCGCGACCACTACGCCGGAACGCCGTGGCACAAGCATGTACCGGCCCGCATCGAGCCGGCCTGACCTCAGGGCAGGGGCGCCGGCGCGGGGGCATCGGCCGGGGCGGGTGCGGCAGCCGGCGCAGGCGGAACGGCCGGCGCGGCAGGCTCGGCGGGTGCGGCCGGCACCGGTGCGCCGGGACCCGCTGCGGGTGCCTCCGGCGTGACCGGCACATTCGGGCCCGGGGCCTGACCTGGCACCGGCGTGTTCATGCCGCGCTGGGCGAGCCCGAGGATCAAGGCCTCCTTGCCGCTGATCTCCTGGCTCTGCACGGCATGCCACAGATCCTTGAGATAGCTCAGGTTGGGCGTCTCATTGCCCTGCCCGGTGGGATCCATCGTCGATCCCGGCGGCAGTGCGTCCGGGCTCGGCAGGTGCGGGGTGCCGGCCGAGGGCGCGGCCTGCGCCGCTGCCGGACCGCCTGCCGCATTCTGCACCGCCGACGCGGCCTGCGGCCCAGGGGCGGCTTGAGCCGCGGGGGCGGGCGCCGGATCGGTTGACGACGGCCCGCCCGGCGTGGCGGGATCCGCCGACGCCGCCGCGGCGACCAACAACGCAACGGCGGGACCCGATGCGCAGCACGCCAGCACGGACACAAACCTTCGAACGTCGACACTCATGCGGTAGACCTCTCGCTGCAACTCCAGGGACAGATGTTAACGCGGAGTGCATGGTTGTCGCGCGTCGTCCGCGCGGGCGCCGGCAGGCGAACACGTTCCAACCATGGTGGTGAGAGTTTCGGCGAACCTGCTGAGACGGACGTCACCCGTGGTGTAGCAATGGGCTTACGCCACTACACCGCGTCGTCGTGAGGAGCCCCCGCGCCATGCCGACCCTCAATCTCCCGCCCGGATTCGACTTCACCGATCCCGATATCTATGCCGAACGACTGCCCGTCGGCGAATTGGCGCTGATGCGCCGGGTGGCGCCGATCTGGTGGAACGAACAACCCGTGGGCCGAGGCGGCTTCGACGACGGCGGATTCTGGGTGGTCACCAAACACAAGGACGTCAAAGAGGTGTCCCTGCGCAGCGAGGTGTTCTCCAGCCAGGAGAAGACCGCGTTGCCGCGGTACCGCGACGGCGCCGGCCGGGAGCAGATCGATCAGGGCAAGTACGTGTTGCTCAACATGGACGCGCCGCACCACACGCACCTGCGCAAGATCGTCTCGCGGGCGTTCACCCCGCGCGCCGTCGAACGCCTGCGCGCCGATCTGGCCGAGCGGGCCCGCGCGATCGTGCAGACGGCGGCCACCGAAGGCTCGGGCGATTTCGTCGAGCAGGTGGCCTGCGAACTGCCGCTGCAGGCGATTGCGGGGCTGATGGGCGTCCCTCAGGAGGACCGCAAGAAGCTGTTCGACTGGTCCAATCAGATGGTCGGCGACCAGGATCCCGAGTTCGCCGCCAACGACGCGATCGGCGCCTCGGCCGAGCTGATCATGTACGGGATGCAGATGGCGGCAGAGCGCACCAAGAACCCCGGCGACGATCTGGTCACCACCCTCCTGCAGGCCGATGTCGACGGGCACAAGCTGTCCGACGACGAGTTCGGTTTCTTCGTCATCCTGCTCGCGGTGGCCGGTAACGAGACCACCCGTAACTCGATCACGCAGGGAATGATGGCCTTCGCCGATCATCCTGAGCAGTGGGAGCTGTTCAAGCGGGAGCGTCCGGGGACCGCCGCCGACGAGATCGTCCGGTGGGCCACACCGGTCACGTCATTCCAGCGCACCGCACTGGAGGACACCGAGCTGTCCGGTGTGTCGATCCGGAAAGGTCAGCGGGTGGTGATGTTCTACCGCTCGGCGAACTTCGACGAGGACGTTTTTGAACACGCCTACTCTTTCAATATCCTGCGGGACCCGAACCCGCACGTGGGGTTCGGTGGAACGGGCGCGCACTACTGCATCGGCGCCAACCTGGCCCGGATGACGATCGACCTGATCTTCAACGCGATCGCCGACGGGATGCCGGATCTGACGCCGCTTTCGGCACCCGAACGACTCCGCTCGGGCTGGCTGAACGGCATCAAACATTGGCGGGTGGATTACCGCGGACACTCGGATAATCGATGATGGATCGCCAATAGTCTTCTGGGATTACGGTATTCGACCGCAGCACCATCGACAGGCCGGTGGCCATCGCGATGCCGAGCAGGCCCAGCCACAGGCCGGCAAGGCCGATCGCGATCCAGAGCACGGTGGTCAGCGCCGGCCACGGCGAGGTCACCGCGAGAATCGGCGCGAAGAAAAAGCCGGTTCCGACGTAGGCTGCCGACCCCGCCCGATCGGCAGCCAGGACAAAGTGCAGCCAGCGTGGGATCGACCGGGGGCCGGGGGTGTTGGCGCTCATGGTTACCTCCTGTGCTCCACGGTGAAGCACCGGGGTAATCGCGGCAATTACCCTGGAGGTAGTGGCCGCCGGAGCGGCAGTGCGCGAAACTCGGTTGATGACGACTGCGGGGACCCGGCCACCGATCGGCGCATTGATGCGGGACTGGCGGTTGCGCCGCCGGATCAGCCAATTGGATCTGGCCAACGAGGCTGAGATCTCGGCGCGTCATCTCAGCTTCATCGAGACCGGCCGTTCGGTGCCGAGCCGGACCATGGTGCTGCGCTTGGCCGCGGCATTGGATGTGCCGCGGCGAGAACAGAACCGGCTACTGTTGGCGGCCGGGCTGGCACCGTTGTACGCCGAGCGCACACTGGACGATCCGGAGATGTCCGGCGTGCGCGACGGCGTGCAGCGAGTCTTGGCCGCCTACAATCCTTTTCCCTGCGTAGCTGTTGATCGCAACTGGAATCTGCTGCAGGCCAACGAAGGTGCGGCCATCCTGCTCGACGGAGTGGCCGAACACCTGCTGGCACAACCCAATGCACTGCGCATCACACTGCATCCCGAGGGTATGGCGCCGCGGATCCGCAATCTGGCCGAATGGCGACATCATCTGATCGGCCGGCTGCGCCGCGAGGTCGCGGTGAGCGGATCGGCCGATCTCGCCGAGCTGCTCGGCGAGATCGAGTCCTACCCGGGCGGCATGGAACCGGTCCGCGACCTCGGCGGGGTGGTGGTTCCGCTGGAGTTGACCGGCGCCGACGGCACCGTCCTGACCTTCCTGAGCACCGTCACCACGTTCGGCACCGCGCTGGATCTGACGGCCGCGGAATTGAGCATCGAGGCATTCCTGCCCGCCGACGGGCAGACTGCGGCAGCGCTGCGTTAACTGGTCTTACCACTTGACCTCTTACCGATCAGCGGGCAGCATGGCGGCATGGCGTTACAACCGGTGAACCGCCGCTCAGTCCCCGAGGACGTCTTCGAACAGATCGCCGGCGAGGTCCTCAGCGGCCAGATGCAGCCCGGCGAAGCCCTGCCCAGCGAGCGGCGACTGGCCGAGGTGCTCGGAGTGTCCCGGCCGGCCGTGCGCGAGGCGCTCAAACGGCTCACCGAGGCCGGTTTGATCGAGGTTCGCCAGGGCGATGCAACCACGGTGCGGGATTTCCGCAAGCACGCCGGCCTGGACCTGTTGCCCAGACTGTTGCTGCGCGGCGGCGACCTCGACGTGAGCGTGGTCCGCAGCATCCTGGAAACCCGCCTGCACAACGGCCCCAAGGTGGCCGAGTTGGCCGCCCTACGGGCCCAGCCCGGATTGGCAGACCAACTCGGCCGGACCGTGGACGCCCTGTCCGCCGAATCGGACCCGGTGGCCCAACAGCGTCAGGCACTCGGTTTCTGGGACCAGGTTGTCGACGGGGCGGATTCGATCGCATTCCGCCTGATGTACAACACGCTGCGACAGACCTACGAACCCGCGCTGCCGGCGTTGGCCACCATGATGGCCGCCGAGGTGGGACACCCCGAGGCGTACCGCCGGGTCGCCGAGGCCATCGGCAACGGGGATCCGGCCGGGGCCCGCCGGGCCGCGCAGGATCTGCTGCAGCCGGCCACCGATGCGCTGCTGGCCGCGCTCGCCGTCCTGGAAGTCACCGTGGCAGAGGAAAGCCGGTGACGCGCAACAACATCACCCTGGCGGACACGGCGCGCGAATTCGCCCGCCACCCGTCCCCCTGGATGCTCGGCACCGCGCTTGTCTTCAGCCTGACCGCCCGCGGCCATGCCGGCGACTGGCAGCTGACCGACCTGCTGGTACCGGTGGCCATGCTCGCGGTGTTCCCGTTTTTCGAGTGGATCGTGCACGTGTTCGTACTGCACTGGCGGCCAAGAACGTTGGGGCCGATCAGGCTGGATTCCCGGCTCGCCCGCGATCACCGCCGACACCACGTCGACCCACGCGCGATCCCGCTGATCTTCATCCCCTGGCCTGCACTGCTGTGGATCCTGCCCGTCGCGGTGGCCGTGGCGCTGCTGGCCTTCCCCCGACCCGGCCTGGGCCTGACGTTCCTGTCGTTTCTGACCGCCCTGGGCCTGGGCTACGAATGGTGCCACTATCTGATCCACACCGATTACAAGCCGAAGACCCGTGTATACCGGGCGATTTGGCGAAACCACCGCCAGCATCACTACAAGAACGAGCACTACTGGTTCACGGTGACCACCGCCGGAACGGCAGATCGGGTGCTGCGGACCGCGCCGGATCCGGCGACGGTCACCACCTCACCGACGTCGAGAAACCTGCATGCGACTATGCCCGCACGATGATGGGATCACCCAGATTCACCGTGTTGAAGTACCAATCGGCGTTGTCCGGGCTCAGATTGATGCACCCGTGGCTGACGTTGGCATAGCCCTGTGACCCCACCGACCACGGTGCGCCGTGCACGTACACGCCGCCCCAGGTCACTCGGACCGCATCGTAAACGGTCAGCTTGTAGCCCTCGGGGTCACTCAGCGGAATGCCGATGGTACGCGAATCCATCACCACCACAGGTTCTTTG
Organism: [Mycobacterium] fortunisiensis; assembly: GCF_019050325.1. GTDB lineage: Bacteria > Actinomycetota > Actinomycetes > Mycobacteriales > Mycobacteriaceae > Mycobacterium > Mycobacterium fortunisiensis. Next base: position 16,467 of record NZ_VOMB01000019.1, read on the forward strand.
GACAACGCAGTGAAGGTGCCGGTCGGCGTCGGATGCTTCGGCTTGCCCATCGACGCCGGCATCGTGCGGACCACTTCACCATCGATGCTGACGGTGAAGGTGTGCGCGTCGATGTCGGCCACCCCGAGCACCTCGGAGCCGGTCTCGAAGCTGGTCTTGGCGCCGCCCGCAGTCACCGAGATCGTGGAATGGGCCGGCCAGAGCTGATCGGGCTGCCACTGCATCACGTCGTCGCTGAGCCAGCTGAACGTGCCGCTCGGAGTCACCGGCGAGTCGATCCGCAGGCTGCGCTGCGCCGCGTCGCGGTCGGTCACCGGGTTGTCGAACGTCACCGTCAACGGCATGGCGACGCCGACCACCGAACCGCCGGCAGGCTCGATCGTGGCGCCCGGCGCAGGCGTGCTCACCGCTGCAGCTGCGACGTTGACCGGGCTCGCGGCGGCCAAGGTGACGACACCAATCGCCGCAAACACTTTCAGTACCGACGCTCGAACCGATCCGGATGACGACGAAGGGGCGCTCAGCATTCCACCAGTGTAGGCGCTTGCCTCGAGTGCACCTTTTAGGCGCAGCGTGACGGCCCTGCCGTGGGGTGGGCAGCGGCGCGGTGAGTTACCCATGGTGAATTCATCGACCGGCTGCCCCCGAACGTTTCAGGAGGGCAGGCAGCCGCACCTCAGCAACGTCACAGATGGCGGGTTCCGCACCTCACGGGGTCGCGGCCGGGGGCGCCTGCGGATCGGGTATGGGCAGCGCCGGTTCGGCTGAATCGGCCGGTTCGGGCGGCGGCGGATTCTCCGGCGGACTCGGCTCGGCCGGCGGCGGGAGCACCTCTTCGGCCGGCGGCGGGGGCACCTGCTCGGCCGGCGGCGGGGCGACCTCGGCGGCCTGCGTCTGCACCGGGAGGGCCTCCGTGGGGGGAGGCGTCAGCCCCGGATCCTCGGGACCGGGCGGCGCATCCGGCGGTGGCGACTCGGCGAGCGCGGGATCGGGCGAAGGCGGTTGCGGCTCAGCGGGAAACGCTTCCGGCGGCATCATCTGATCCGGCGGCAGACCCGCCGCATCGGTGGCATCCGTTGGCGCACCGACTGTTTCGTCGACCCCGGTGTCGCTGACGACGGGCGCCTCGTCCACGGTTTCATCGAAGACGGGGGCCGACGATTCCTCCTGCACCACCGACTCGAGCGCCGACGGCACCTGGGATGTGCTCGGCGCCGGAGCCGGGACGACCACCGCCGGCGCCGGGTGCACGGAAGCCGAGTCCCCCCAGGTACTGACCTCGGGCCGGGACGGGCGATGTGGCGTCTGCTCCGATCCCGGCAGGAGCTGCTGACCCACCGCCACACACAGCGACACCGCGAACGCGAGCACGCCGCCCACCAGCACCGCCAGCGGCGTCAATTGTGCCGGGGGCCAACGCCGCCCGTCCGAGGCCGCGCCCTGGTCGGTAAAGGTGCGCAGTCCGCGCTGGGCCGAAGCCAACGCCGCACCCCTGGCCAGGGGCAGGCCGGGCTCGGCCGGGGTGAACACCGGAACCGAAAGGGCCTGTTCCAATTTCGGCAGCACGGCGTCCAAGTCGACTGCGGAACCGACAACCACCAGGGCATCCGGGCGGGGTTCGGCGTTGTCGAAGATGCCCGACAGCCACTCGGTCAGACCGCCCACCGTCTCGATGCCACGGCTGACGCTGGTCTGGATCGGATCCTGGGCGCCGACCGTCATCGCCTGCACGACATCGGGTTCCAGCACACATACACCCGTGGTGTCGAACCCGACGATTCCGGCCACCCGGCGGGCCAGGGCGTCGGTGGCCTGCGGCAACCGGACGGGGACGACATCGCCGAATCCGGCGTCGGTGAGCTTTTTCAACAGCACCGCCGCCTCGGCACCCACACCCGAGCCCCAGGTCACCCCGATCGTGCTCAGCTGCAGGCCCTGCTCGGCGGCAGACTTTTCGGTGCGCTGGACGGCGGCGACCACCTGATTGCAGATCTCGTCGGTTCCCGACGACGAATGCCCGCGGATGTCGAAGGCGTCGTGTTCGACGGTCGCTCCGTCGGCATCGTGGCCCTCCACCAGAACCAGGCCCACGGTAGACGGCGTCATCGAAACACCGAGCACCGCCTCCACATGCACCCCCTCGAAGCTGCGGCCGCCACCGGCGCGGCCGGCCGCACTGCGTTTCGCAGTGACATTACCGGGTGGCATCGTGGCGCTCCCCCGCCCTATCGACAGCACACCACGACCGAACGTTCACCAAATGTGCTGTGCCGCAAAACAGCCAGGACATCGGTGAATCACCAGTTTGCCCCGGCTGCGCACACCGGTGTGTGCGCCGGGCCGGTGTGCACCCGGGGCGGCTGCTCACCCGGCCAGGATCTCGGCCAGCAGCCCCGACGCGATGTTTCCGCCCGAGACGACCACGACCGTGGGTCCCGGTGGTGTTGCCGCCTTGCGATAGCCGGCCAACGCCACGGCACCGCTGGGTTCGGCGACCAGGTGCGCCCGCTCTGCGAGTTCTCGTACCGCAGAACGGATCTCGACCTCGGACACCGTGATCACCTCGTCGATCACGCGTTGCAGGTGGGCGAACGTCAGCTCCGAGGGCGTTGCGCGCAGCCCGTCGGCGATCGTGCGGTTGCGCCGGGCCACCGGCCAGTCCACCAGGTGACCGGCGGCCAGGCTCTCGGCGGTGTCGGCGGCGAGCTCGGGCTCCACACCGAACACCGTGGCCTGCGGACACCGCGCCCGGATGGCGGTGCCGACCCCGGACGCCAACCCACCACCGCTGATCGGCACCAGCACCGCCGCCACCTCGGCCAGATCCTGCGCGATCTCCAGCCCCACGGTGCCCTGGCCGGCGATCACATCGGGATGGTCGAACGGCGGCACCAACACCCCGCCGGTCTGCTGCACCAGCTCGGCGGCCACCGATTCACGTTGTCCGGCACCGCACAACACCACGTGCACGCCATGAGCCCGGGTGGCCTGCACCTTGACCGCAGGGGTGTCCTCGGGCATCACGATGTGGGCCGCGACCCCGTACGCCGCGGCCGCGTAGGCCACCGCCTGCGCGTGATTGCCGCTGGAATACGTGACCACCCCGGCGGCCCGCACGTCGGCGGCGAGGGTGCCCAGCGCGTTGAACGCCCCCCGGATCTTGAATGCGCCGACCGGTTGCAGGTTCTCCGGCTTGAGCCACAGGGGCCGGTGCGGATCCGCCCAGCGGGCCGGCAGCAGCGGTGTCCGCACGACGTCGGTGGCGATCCGCCGGGCTGCGGCGTCGATGTCGTCGATGGTCACCAGCTTCACGAACACCATTGTTGCCCGTGGTATCAACGTGAGGCGACACGGCCGCCCGACGTTGGAGTACCACGTGACCCAGTACAGCTTCGGCATCGTTCCGCGCTACGCCGAGGTCGACCAGCAGGGTGTGGTGTTCAACGGTCATTACCTGACCTGGTTCGACGAGGCGTGCACCGGACTGTTCGACCATCTCGGGGTGGTTTTTCCCGATCTGGCCGCGGCCGGTCTGGACATTCAGGTGGTGCACACCGAGATCGACTTCCAGGCGCCGGTGCGGTGGCGCGAGACGGTGCGAATCGCCGTGCGGTCTGAGCACATCGGGACCACGAGCTTCACCATGGGATTCACCGTGCTCGGCACCGATGGTGACGGGCACGAATCACCACGGGTCCACGGCCGCAACGTCTACGTCGTGGTGTCCTCCACCGACTGGTCGAAGCGACCGGTTCCGGACTCCGTGCGCGGAGCCCTCGGTTCCGTCGCGCCACGTTGAAACACCACTTCGCAGGTAGCACAATCGCCAGTGGACGATTCACCGGTGGCGTGAGGGGGACGAACATGACGGACATCAGCGACGACGGCCTCCAGGCCGGGTTCGATGACGCCCCCGAGGCCGATGTCGTCGAGCAACTGGTCCCGGTGGGTGTCGACGACGAGGACGACGCGCTCTCGGATCTGCGGCGGGTGCGGATCTCGCCCACCGCCGAGGCCACCGAGGCGGATCTGATCGATCAGGCCATCGTGGTGCCACTCGACGACGAGTCCGACTTCGATCGCTGAGCCGTCGACGCGCGGACCGCCACCCGCCAGGCCAGGCCCGCCGCGCCGAGGACCGACAACGCCAGCAGCCACGGCCACGCGCCGTGCCGGTGCACCCAGCCGGCCAGGGTGCCCTGCAGACGCCCGGCGGCGGCAAGCACCGGATCTTCCGGACCGCCTGCGGCACTGAACAATTGAATCTCATACCAGCCGTAGTAGGCGACGTAGGCGCCTACTACGATCAACAGCAGGCCGCTGATCCGGCTGAGGTACCCGACGATCGTCCGCAGCCGGTCGATCACGGCGGCGCCGGCCAGCGCCGTCGCCACCGCCAGTACCCCGACCACCAGGCCGAAGCCGCCCGCATACGCGGCGAACACCGCCGTCCGGTGCGCCGAGCCCAGCGTGGCGCCGGTGACCGCCAGGAAGGGGCCGACGGTGCACGACAGCGAGGCCAAGGCGTAGGCCACGCCGTAGCCGGCCATCGAACCCAACCGTGCGGTCGGCGCCCAGCCGGTGCGTGCCGACACCGCCGGGGGTATCAGCAATCCGAGCCGGCGGCCCGCCAGTAACCAGCAGCCCAGGACGGCCAGCACCACGCCGATGACCAACGTGGCGTAGGGCAGATACCGCTGCACGGTGTTCGCCGCGGCGACCGTCAGCAGACCGAAGCCGCCGAACACCGCGACGAAACCCGTGGTCATCACCAACGTGGCAGCCAACGCCCGCGCCACGGCCGTCAGCGGCCCCCGCGGTGCCGAGCCCCGCACCACCAACGCGAGGTACCCCGGCAGCAAGGCGAAGCCACACGGGTTCAGCGCCGCGACCAGGCCGGCGCCGAACGCCAACCCCACCAGATTGTCGGGCACCGCGTGGCTAGCCCTGCAGCGCCGCGACCCGATCGGCGAGTTCCTGCTGCGGCATGGCCGAGGTCGTGTTGTTGACGAACGTGGATGACCCGTCCGCCCGGTAGAACACGTAGGCGGGCTGCCACGGGACGTTGTAACGCGCCCAGATCGATCCGTCGGCGTCATTCAGGTTCGGGAAGTTGAGGTGGTACTTGTCGACGAAACCCTGCATCGCCCCGACATCGGAGTGCGCCGCCACACCGACGAAGCTGACCTGGGGGTTTGCCGCGGCCACCTGGCTCACCGACGGTGCCTCGGCGTTGCAGAACGGACACCACGGTGTCCAGAACCACAGCACCGCGGGCCGCCCGGCCAGGCTGGACCCGTCGAACGGGGCGCCGGACAGGGTGGTCCCGGTGAACTGCAGCCGATCGTCGGCAGCCGCTGTCGGTGCGGCGACCAGGGCAAACATCATGGCCACCGCGGACAGCACGCCGGCAAGGCGGGATAGGACCCTCATGGCAGTCTCCTCGGGCTCAGGGCGCAGCACCCGTTCGGCATGCGCATACCCGGTAACACGGCGTTCGACACCACCTGGTTCATCCTGATCCGCCGAGGCTGCGCCTCTTGTGCCCGGTGCCCGGGCGGTCCAGAGTGAGAAAATGAGCGAGCAATGGATTCAAGGGTGCTTGGTCCAGCGGATCACGTTTCGTGAAGGCCTGGTGCTCAACCTCAACGACTACAACGAACTGGTCATCTCGGTTCCGCTGGAGCTGACCCTGCCGGCGATCGGCACCGACGACGCCGAGGTGGTGGCGATCGACCCGCAGGCAATGCGCAACGAGGTCCGTCCGCTGTTCGATTTCGCCGGACAACGCTGCACGCACGCCGACTGGGAGGACAACGGCAGCCTGCACCTGTGTTTCTCCGACGGTCACCGTATCGACGTCCGGCCCGACGAGCACCGCACCTCGTGGGAGCTGTACGGCAAGTACCACGGCTACGCCGCCTGCCTACCACACGGGCGGGTGCGCGTCGTCCGGCACGATCAGGATGACCGCGACGAGGCGACCGAGGTCAGCCCACCACCCCGATGATCGGCACCCAGACACCGAAAAGCCAGACCCCCCACTGCCGGAACCCGTTGTCCCACACGGGGTTCAAGTTGTAACCCCAGTAGTTCACGGTGTGCGGCAGTGGACCGCCGTGCCAGTGCAGCGGCGGCGGCGGACCCCAGCCCCACGGTGGCGGACCTTGACGGTCGTCCCACCAGTCGTGTCGGTTGTTGGCCCACCACGGGCCCTTGTCGTCCCAGCGGTCGCGGTCGCCCCGGGGCCCACGGTCGTCCCGGTGGCCACGGTCGAAATCGCGACCGGGGCCGCGGTCGTCGAAATCGCGACCGGGGCCGCGGTCGCAGAACGGGAAGCAGTCGTCGTGGCCCGCCCCGGGCCGCAGCGGGGCCGGTGCGAGCGGCTCCGCCGAGACCACCGGTGCCGTCAGGCCGGCCGCGCCCACTCCCAACGCGCCCAGGGTCAACGCCGTCGCCACGAACTTGGTCAGTGTCATTGCTGAATCTCCTCGGGTCGTGACCCGGCGCCGGCCATCCCCCAATGGTCCGGCGCCGCAACGCCTGCCGACCGGCTCCTGCGCGAGCCGCGTGACGTGCACCCCTGTGGGGTATCGCGGCCGCGGATCCCGGCGTTACCCGTTGCCCCGCCGAAACCGGATCTACCCTGGCGGCATGGGCATCGCACCACGCGTCAACGGAGCGCCTCCACCTGACGTACCGTGCTCGGCCGCCGAACTCGGGTCCTGGCGGTTCTGGCGCGAGGACGACGATCTTCGGGATGCGGCATTTGCGGCGCTCCGCCGCGACGCCCCGGTGTCCTACCAGCCGGCCTGCGTTCTGGACGGCATTCCCGAAAGTCACGGCCACTGGGCGGTGACCCGGTATGACGACGTGTTCCACGCCAGCCGCCATCCCGAGATCTTCAGCTCGGCGTCGGGAATCACCATCGGCGACCAAACCCCGGAATTGGCCGAATATTTCGGCTCGATGATCGTGCTGGACGATCCGCGGCACAGCCGGCTGCGCAACATCGTCCGGAGCGCGTTCACGCCGCGGGTGGTGGCCCTGATCGAGGATTCGGTTCGTGCTCGGGCCCGCCGGCTGGTCACCGAGATGATCGCCCGCAATCCCGACGGCACCGCCGATCTGGTCGGCGAGCTCGCCGGGCCGCTACCGCTGCAGATCATCTGCGACATGATGGGCATCCCCGAACCCGACCATCAGCGAATCTTCCATTGGACCAACGTGATCCTGGGGTTCGGCGACCCGGATCTGACCACCGACTTCGACGAGTTCCTCCAGGTGGCCATGGACATCGGTGGCTACGCGACCGACCTGGCCGACGAGCGCCGGGCCGCGCCGACCGAGGATCTGACCACCAGCCTGGTCCAGGCCGAGGTGGACGGTCAGCGGCTGACCTCGGCCGAGGTCGCCTCGTTCTTCATCCTGCTGGTGGTCGCCGGCAACGAGACCACCCGCAACGCCATCAGCCACGGCGTCCTGGCGCTGAGCCGCTACCCGGAACAGCGCCAGACGTGGTGGTCGCGATACGACGAGGTGGCCCCCACCGCGGTCGAGGAGATCGTGCGGTGGGCGTCTCCGGTGAGCTACATGCGCCGCACCGTCACCCGGGACACCGTGCTGGGCGGGACATCGCTGCCCGCCGGCGCCAAGGTGACCCTGTGGTACGGGTCGGCCAACCGCGACGAGTCGAAGTTCGCCGACCCGTGGCTGTTCGACGTCACGCGCCACCCCAATCCGCACCTCGGATTCGGCGGTGGCGGTGCACATTTCTGCCTCGGGGCGAACCTGGCCCGCCGTGAGATCACGGTGGCGTTCGAGGAGCTGCACCGGCAAGTGCCCGACATCGCCGCCACCGAGGAGCCCGACCGGTTGCAGTCGTCGTTCATCCACGGCATCAAGCGCCTGCCGGTGGCCTGGACCACGTGAACGCCTGGGTCACCGAGCTCCCAGCGCTTCGAGCATGCCGGCCGCCGAGCGCGGCCAGGTGAACTGTTCGGCCCGTTGGCGGGCATCGCTGCGCCGCTGCGGTTCGGGCCGGTCGATCACCGCGGTGACAGCGCGGGCGATGTCGTGGGCGTCGTTGTCGGCGGTGGCTCCGCTGTCGCCGGTGAGGATCTCGGTCAGTGCCGAGGTGCGCGACACCACGGCCGGGGTGCCGCAGGCCAGCGCTTCCAGAGCGGCCAGCCCGAAGGTCTCGTGCGGACCGGGAGCCAGCGCGACGTCGGCCGAGGCCAGGATGGTCGCCACGGTGTCGCGGCAACTGATGTAGCCGGTGAAATCCACCGGCAGCCCGTCGGACTGCCGCTGCAGCCGGGCTCGTAGCGGCCCCTCCCCGACCACCACGAGACGGGCATCCACCCCCGAATCACGCAGTGCGGCAACAGCATCGATGCTGCGGTGCGGCTGCTTTTCCACCGACAGCCGTCCGCAGTGCACCAGCAGGGTCTGCGCCGGCTCGGCCCAGCGGCTGCGCGTCCGGGCGCACCTGCGGCGCGGATGGAACTGCTCCAGATCCACCCCGAGCGGCACGGTCGCCACATTCTCCGCACCGATCCGGTCGAATTCCTCGCGGGCGAAGCCCGTCGTACACACCACCGCGTCGTAGTTCGCCGCGGTGCGCCGGTTGGCGATGTCGGCGACGGCGCGGGCCGCCGCACGGGGCAGCACCTGGCCCACCAGCCGGTCCAGCCGCTCGTGCGAGATCATCACGGTGGCCACCCCGTGTCTGCGGCCCCACGGGCCCAGCGACCGCAGCGTCAGCCGGTCCGACACCTCGATGGCGTCCGGCGCCAACTGGTGCAGCAGTGTCGTCACCGGGCCGGGCAGCACCGCGCGGTAACCGCCCGTGAACGGGATGAGCCTGGCCGGCAGCGAGATTCGCACGACGCCACCGTCGAGGACCTGACGTCGCGGCCGCGATCCGGGCACGATCAGGTACACCTCGTGACCGAGCGCGCAGTATTCCGCGCCGAGCCGGTCGACCGCGGTACGCAGCCCGCCCGACCGCGGGCCGTAGAAGTTGGCGACCTGGACAACCCGCATGCCACGATCAGAACCGGGCCGCGTGTGCGGTCAACAACGGCGCCCCGACCGGGACCTGAACACTCATTGAACAAGCCCGGGGTTCAGTCGAGGTGCCGGGCGAACCAGTCCTGGATGCGGCGCCAGGCGTCGGCCGCGGCCGTGGGCTGGAAGCGATCGCCGGTGTCGTTGAAGAAGGCATGGTCGGCATCGGGTTCGACGACGAGCTCGTGCACCATCGCGGCCTTCTGCAGCGCCGCGCGCACCACCGGCTCGGTCGCGTTCACCCGCTGGTCCAGGGCACCGTAGAAGGCCAGCACCGCGGTGTGGGCCGACCCGGTGAAGTCCGGATTGTCCGGGGCCGGGCCGTAGAACGGCACCGCGGCCGCCAACTGCGGCATGCCCGCCGCCAGCAACCGCCACACCAGGCCGCCGCCCATGCAGAAGCCCACGGCAGCCACCCGGCGATCCGGCGCCCGCCGGCGGATCTCGTCGATCCCAGACGTCAGGTTGCCGATGAGCTCTGCCGGTTCGATGCGGCTCAGCGCGGCGGTGGCCGCACCCGGGTCGGCGAATGCCCCGGTGCCGCCCTGCGGCGAGAGCAGGTCGATCGCCAGGGCCGAGTACCCCAGGCCGCCGAACCGGCCGGCCACCGACCGGATGTGCTCGGTCAGTCCCTTGTTCTCGTGGATCACCAGAACCGCGCCCTTCGGTTCGGCCGCGGCCGCCCAGGCACCCTGCAACCGGCCGTCCGGCCCGGCCCAGTCCACCGCGGTGGTCGGCAGTGCGCCCGCTGCACCCGGCGGCGAAACCTTGTGCGGTGCCGGACCGCGGGTCGCGGTCGGGGCCGGTGGTCGGGCCTCGCCGCATGCGGAGATCAGCGCGGCCGCCGCTGGGGCACCGACACCGAGGAGCGCGAGCCGGCGCAGCGCTTCGCGCCGCGACAGCAGGCCGTCGAGATGATCGGTCGCGATTTCCTCGGCGAGGTAACGCTGCAGTGAAGTCACCTCCGCAAGTATGCGCCGAAATCCCGAACCGCAGCGGTGGGACTGCGCGCGGCGGATACTCATCCGATGGGCTGGACACCGGACCCGGACGCACTGCGCGGACACCTCGCCGTGGTTGCCGGGGCCACCCGTGGCGCGGGCCGGGGCATCGCCGCGGCCCTGGGCGAGGCCGGTGCAACCGTGGTCTGCACGGGCCGCAGCAGCGTGTGCGGCAGCCGGGACTCGGACTACGACCGGCCCGAAACCATCGAGGAAACCGCGGAATTGGTGTCGGAGCTCGGCGGATCGGGCATCGCCGTACAGGTCGACCACCTGGATGTGACACAGGTGCGCAAGCTCGCCGGGCGGCTGTCGGCCGACTACGGTCACGTCGACATTCTGGTCAACGACATCTGGGGGGCCGAGGTGCTCAAGGGCCCGCCCGACACCTGGGGCCGGCCGATGTGGCAGCACGATCTCGACGACGGCTTGCGCATGCTGCGGCTGGGACTGGACACCCACCTGATCACGTCGCACAGCCTGTTGCCGCTGCTGGCCAACCGGCCCGGCGGCTTGCTGGTCGAGATCACCGATGGCACAACCGAATTCAATGCCGATAACCCGAGGCTGTCAGTGTTCTACGACCTGGTCAAAAATGCGGTGAACCGGTTGGCCTTCACCCATGGCTATGAGCTCGCCGCCTTCGGCGCCAGCGCGGTGGCCGTCACCCCGGGCTGGCTGCGCTCGGAGATGATGCTCGACAACTACGGCGTCACCGAGGCGACCTGGCAGGGCGCGCTCGACCTGGCCCGCACCGACGGGTATCCGGCCGCGCCGCCCGGTTTCAGCGAGTCGGAGTCACCACGGTTCGTCGGCCGCGGGGTGGCCGCGGTGGCCGCCGACCCCGACTGGGCCCGCTGGAACCAGCGGTCGGTGAGCTCGGTGGAGCTGGCCCGGCATTACCAGTTCACCGATCTGGACGGGCGCTGCCCGGACGCCTGGGCACCGCTGTAGACATTTTTTCAAATCTGTTCACGATTTCCGTTGACACCGGCCGGACCGGAACGGTTCGATGGCCCTGTGAGCTACGACACAATCATTCGCGGCGGTCGCTGGTTCGACGGCACCGGCGCCCCGTCGGCCGTGCGCACCATCGGAATTCGCGACGGGCACGTGGTGGCCATCTCCCCCGAACCACTCGATGAGACCGACTGCCCGCAGATCATCGACGCCGCCGGCAAATGGGTGCTGCCCGGGATGCTCGACATCCACACCCACTACGACGTCGAGGTGCTCAACGGACCGTCGTTGCCGGAGTCGCTGCGGCACGGCGTGACCACCGTGATGCTCGGCTCCTGCTCGCTGTCGACCGTGCACGTCGGCGGCACCGATGCCGGCGACCTGTTCGGACGGGTCGAGGCGATCCCGCGCGACCAGGTGATCGCCGCGGTCGACGACAACAAAACCTGGACCAGCTGCGACGAATACATCTCGGCCCTTCAGGCGCGGCCGTTGGGGCCCAACCTGGCCGCCTTCATCGGACACTCCGACATGCGCACGGCCGTCATGGGACTGGACCGGGCCACCCGGGCCGACGTCCGGCCCACCCACGCCGAACAGGCCCGGATGGAGCAGATGCTCGCCGAGGCCCTGGCGGCCGGATTCGTCGGAATGTCCTCCCAGCAGCTGCTTTTCGACAAGATCGACGGGGACACCTGCCGGTCCCGGACCTTGCCGTCGACCTATGCCAGACCGCGCGAGTTGCGCCGGCTCAAGTCGATGCTGCGCCGCGCCGGACGCGTCCTGCAATCCGGGCCCGACATCCAGAATCCGCTCAACCTGGTGTCCCAGGTGACGCAATCGCTCGGACTGCTGCGCCGCCCGCTCAAGACCAGCCTGCTCTCGGCCGCCGACGTCAAGGCCAACCCGTACGCGATCTGGATCATGGGTCCGCTGGCCCGGCTGGCCAACACCTTCGGCGGAAACTTCCGCTGGCAGCATCTGCCGGTGCCGTTCGAGGTGTACGCCGACGGCATCGACCTGGTGGTGTTCGAAGAATTCGGCTCCGGAGCCGCGGCTCTGCACCTGCGGGACGAACTCGAGCGAAACGAACTGCTGCGCGACGAGTCCTACCGGCGCAGATTCCGCAAGGACTACGAGAACAAGTTCGGCGTGCGGGTGTGGCACCGGGACTTCTTCGACGCCGAAATCGTGGCCTGCCCCGACCAATCCGTCGTCGGCAAGTCGTTCGGTCAGGTCGGCCAGGACCGCGGCGAACTGCACCCGGTCGACGCCTTCCTGGACCTGGTGCTCGAGCACGGCACCGCGATCCGGTGGCGCACCACGATCTCCAACCACCGGCCGGAGGTGCTCAAGAAACTCGCCCGCGACCCCGGCATCCAGCTCGGCTTCTCCGATGCCGGCGCGCACCTGCGCAACATGGCCTTCTACAACATGGGACTACGGCTGTTGCGGCACGTCCGGGACGCCGACCGGGCGGGCCGGCCGTTCATCTCCATCGAACAGGCGGTCCACCGGCTCACCGGCGAGCTCGCCGACTGGTACCGGATCGACGCCGGGCACCTGCGCATCGGGGACCGCGCCGACGTCGTGGTGATCGATCCCGAGCACCTCGACGACTCCCTCGACGCCTACGCCGAGGACACCGTCGACCACTACGGCGGACTGTCCCGGATGGTGAACCGGAACAACGCGACCGTCACCGCGGTACTGGTCGGCGGACGCACGGTGGTCGCCGATGGCGAACCGACCGACCTGGTGGGACGTCAACGCACCGGGCGGTTCCTGCGCGCCGCCCGCCACGCCCCCGCCCCGTCCGCCGAGAAAGGTCAATTGTCCAGTGCCCGTTGAGGAAACAATTCGCAACATGTGGAAAGCCCTGTCGGACCGAAACTGGGCGCTGCTCAAGACCCACCTGTCCGACGAGTGCATCTACCTGGACATGCCGGTGGGGCCGGCCGCGGCCGCCAAGGGACCCGAGGACATCGTCAAGCGCCTCAAGATCGGGCTGGAACCCCTGGCCTCCTACGAGAACTTCCCCGGTCTGCTGGTGGCGAACGGCAACGACGCCATGTACGAACACCACGAGCAATGGCATTGGGCCACCGGGGAATCGGCGGTGCTGCAGTTCGTCACCGTGCACCGGGTCGAGAACGGCAAAGTGACCCTGTGGAAGGACTATTGGGACATGGGCGCGCTGGCCAACCACGCCCCGCCGGACTGGATGGACAACTTCGCCAGCGCGGACATGTCGTGGGTGTTCGACGCCACCGGGCTGCTGTAACGGCCCATCGGCTCAATCGGCGCCCCACACCAGGCAGAACGGGTGGCCGGCCGGATCGCGGAACACCCGGAAGTTCTCCTCACCGACGGCATCGGTGACCCTGGTGGCGCCCAGCGCCAGGACCTGAGCCTGGGCCCGGTCAGGATCGTCGACCTCGATGTCCAGGTGCAGCTGCTGCGACCCCCGCGGATCGGGGAACTCCGGCGGCTCGTGCTGCGGTGAGTACTGGCAGGCCACCCGCCGGCCGGCCGGGTCGGTGACGACCACCCAGGTGTCGTCCTGCACGGCGATGTCGCCGCCGAGCAGCCGGGCATAGAACCCGGCCAAGGCCCGGGGATCGCGGCAATCCAGCACGACGGAACGCAGTCTTCCGATCATCGGATCGATACTGCCATCAGCCGGCCGGGCCGGCGGGCTACAGGGTGAGCTTGCAGCTCTGCCCGATGTCGAGGGTGCGCAGCATCCGGCCCATGCCGAGCCACATCGCGCACGACAACGCCAGGTCGGTGAGCAGCTCGGCATCGAAGTGCGCAGCGGCGCGCTCCCAGAACTCCTCGTCGTCACGCAGCCCGGTGTGATCGGCGGCGAAGCGTTGCGCGAATTCGGCGGCGATCCGCTCCTGCTCGCTGTAGCCGGGCCAGGTCCGCCACTGCGCGGCGTGATCGTAGAGATCCTCGTCCACACCCGCAGCGAGCCCGTCGGAGTCACGGGTGTTCTGGCACACCACGCATTCGTTGTCGAGCGCGATCACCATCCGGGCCAGCTCACGCACGCGCAGCGGCAGCCGTCCCTTGGTGTAGACCGCGTGGGTGAAGTTCGCCATGGCCGTCCCGATGTCGGGAGATTTGAGGACCCAACCGGCCACGTCGTCGTCGGGGAAGTCTCCGATCCGGCTCATGGCCGAATCGTACGCGCGACCGGGCAGTTCTGGAACAAGTTCTAGTTTTTTGGCTCTGCTAGTTCTTCGCCGCCGACCCGGTCAGCTCGGCGGCCCGTTCGTCACCCCAGTCCCGTTGCACCACAACGCGGTGCGCGATGCGTTCCAGCGCGGCCTCCACCTGGGCCCGATCCGGGCGACCCTCGAACGACGAGGATTCGGCCAGCTTGTCGACGATCCGCCCGACCAGCGCCGCCGACACCCCGTCGACCTGCTGGACCCCCTTCTGGGTCAGCCACAGGCTGTCCCCGGTGCGCAGCACGTAGCCGTCCTGCACCAACCGGTTGAACGTCGGCTCCAGCACCTCGTAGGGCACCACGAGCCGATCGGCGATCTCCGTCAGCCGGGCGGTGCCGAAGATCTGGCTGTGTCGATAGATCTTGAGCAGCGCCCACAGCCCGGCCACGTCGAGCTCACACCCGGCCCGTCCGGCCACGCTGCGCAACCGGATCTCCGGCGAACTGCGCATCAGCCGGCTGACCACGGTCTCCAGCACCTGGTCCGCCGATTCCGCGCTCGGCATGCCGAAGCCCTCGCCGAGATCGGCGGCCAGCGCCGACTCCGCCTCGTGCAACGGCACCTCCTTGAGGAACAACGCCACGATCAGGCCGAGCAGTGCCACCGGCGCAGCACAGAGGAACACCAGGTCCAACGCCTCGGCGTAGGCGTTCACGACCGGTGCGGCGACCTCGGGCGGCAACTCGTGCAACGCCTTGGGGGACGCACCCGCGACGGGCGGTGCACCGCCGGCCGCCAGCGCGCCGGGCAACCGGTCGGACAGGAACCCGGCGAACAGCGAGCCGAAGATGGCCGCCCCGAACGAACTGCCGATGGTCCGGAAGAACGTCACCCCGGAGGTCGCCACACCCAGATCCGAGAAATCCGAGGTGTTCTGCACGATGAGCACCAGCACCTGCATGCACATGCCGATACCCGCGCCCAAAATCAGCAGGTACAGCGACTGCAGCGGGATCGGGGTGGCGGCGTTCATCCGCGACAGCAGCACGAACCCGACCAGCATGATCGCGGTACCGGTGATCGGGAAGACCTTGTAACGGCCGGTGCGGCCCACCAGGGTGCCGCTGACCGTCGAGGTGATCAGCAGGCCGATGACCATCGGCATGGTCCGCAATCCCGATTCCGACGGCGAGACGCCGTCGACGAACTGCATGAAGGTCGGCATGAAGGTGAGCGCACCCAGCATTGCGAAGCCGACGACCAGCGACAGCACACAACACATCGAGAACACCGGGTTGCGGAACAGCCGCATGGGCAGGATCGGTTCGGCCGCCTTGAGCTCCACCCGGACGAACATCGCCAGGGCCAGCACGGAACCGACGACCAGGCCGATCATGGCCGGCGAGGTCCAGGCCAGCTCGCCGCCGAGGCTGGTCGCCAGGGTGAGGCCCGAGGCGCCGAGGCCGACCCAGACGATCCCGGCGTAATCGATCACCGGCCGGGTGGGCCGGGCAGCCAGCGCCGGGATCGTCGCGGCCGAGACCAGCAGGACCACGATGCCGACCGGGATGCTGATCCAGAAGGCCCACCGCCAGCCGAGGTGGTCGGTGACGAAGCCGCCGAGCAGCGGACCGGCCACCGTCGTCACCCCGAAGACCGCGCCCAGCGCACCCTGATAGCGCCCTCGGTCGCGCAGCGGGATGACCTCGGCGATCAGCGCGGAAGAGGTCACCATGATGGCGCCGCCACCGATCCCCTGCAGCGCGCGGGAGGCCACCAGCATGGCCATCGAACCCGACAGCCCGCTGAGCACCGAACCGGCCAGAAAACACAGCACCGCGGTCTGGTACACGGCTTTGCGACCGAAGATGTCGCCGACCTTCCCGACGACGGCGGTGACGACGGTGGAGGCCAGCAGGTAGCTGGTGACCACCCAGGCCTGGTGGCCCGCACCGCCGAGGTCGGCCACCACCGTGGGCAGCGCGGTGGCGACGATGGTCTGGTTCAGCGAGGCCAGCAGCATGCCGAGAAGGACGGCGACGAACACCAGGTTGCGCCGGCGCACGTTCAGCAGCGCGCCGCCGGATGGCTGCTCGACAGCCGCGGGTGAGGTCGCCATGGGATCCTTTCGTCGGCGTCTGGATACACATCCATATCGTTAGACAGCCTATGAAAGTTACAGCGCGGGCCGCGGCATCGGCACTGCGACATGCACACAGCACGACATGCACAACACCGCCCCGGGCCGACGCTACGCCGGCGGCCGGGGCGGCACTCGAGCCGTGCGGACTACTACGGACTACTACTGCTACTGCGCGGACGGCGGCCGCGACACGCACTGGGCGGAGTAGAGCTGCTCACCGAGCTTGTCCATGAGCTCCAGTTGGGTCTCCAGGTAGTCGATGTGGCCTTCCTCGTCCTTGAGGATCTCCTCGAAGAGGTCGGCGGTGACCGCGTCGAGTTTCTCGCGGCACATCACGATGCCGGGTCGCAGCCGTTCGACGACTTCGTACTCGATCGCCAGGTCGGCCTCGAATTGTTCACGCAGCGTCTGCCCGACCCGCAGGGAAAACAGCCGCTGATAGTTGGGAAGCCCATCCAGCAACAGAATTCTGTCGGTGATCGTTTCGGCGTGCCGCATTTCTTCGAATGATTCGGACCGCGTGTGTTCGGCAAGTTCGGTGAATCCCCAATTGTCCTGCATCTTCGAATGGAGGAAATATTGGTTGATCGCCGTGAGCTCACTCGTCAATTGCTCATTGAGCAATTTCAGAATCTCCGGATCGCCTTGCATCGTCACTCCTAAACACATTGAGGGCTGATCAAGTGTTGCTGTCGCCGTGCAACTTCCAACCTAGTGCAGAAAGCGCCGAGTAAGGCAATACTCAACACGCCATTTGCGCCAAATTCATCCCCATATTTCAGTGGCGCGGATCACTCGGCGCCCCACCCGGACCGCCTCTGTGCAGAAAGTCTGGACTGCCTGCCCTAACTAAGGTTAGACTGGGCTAACAACTGGCGAACTTGGCGGAAGGTAGACATTAATGGGTGGGTACGACTTGCACTCACTCATTCTTTCCTGCGATTTTCGGGTACGCGATGTCGACCTCACCTGGAAATGGATGGAAAAGCAGCGGCCCGGTTTGCAACGCATGGGTGCCCACCACGTCGTGCTGTACAAATCCATTTGGGAACCGGGCCGCATCCTCGTCACGATCGGCATCCGAAATGCCCGTTCCATTCGCGAGGTGCTGCAGGCACCGGCCATTTTTGAATGGTTCGACACCGCAGGAGTCGAGGATATTCCGCCGATATTCGGCGGCGAGGTCGTGGAGAAGATCGATTTGGCCGGTCCGTCGCCGAAAGGCCACGTCGCCGGGGTCATCGTCGGTGCCGTCGCCACGGTCGACGACGTACCGACACTGATGCGCAAGGTGCACGACGGTCTGAGTCGGTTCGAGCAGAGCGGCATCCGCAAGATCTGGGTCTACCAGGCACTCGACAACGGCCAGGAAGTGATGATCCTGCAGGAGGTCTCCGACGAGATCAGCGCCCGGCAGTGGATCGACCACCCCGACGCGGCGGCCGAGTGGATGACCACGGCCGGTTTCGGCGCCTACCCCAGCCTGTTCGTCGGCAAGTTGGCCTACATCATGACCGTCGACGAGCCGGGCGACTGATGTTCGTCTGTCTGTGCACCGGGGCGACCAGCCAGGTCGTCAACGAAATCGTGGAGTCGGGGGCCACCACCTCCAAGGCGGTGGCCGAAGCCTGCGGCGCCGGCGCCGACTGCGGTCGATGCCGACGCACCATCCGGGCCATCATCGCCGCCCATCAGGCCTCCGGCTGCCCCACCCAGGTCAACGGCTGCCCGTCGCGGACCGGCAGTTAGTCCTTTCGGCCGGCGAACTGGGCCAGCGCATCGACGTTGGCCGCCGCCCCCACCAACTCGACGAACAACGCCTTCTCCCGCTCGACAGCGGCCGAGATCGCATCGCGAATCGGCGCCACCATGGTCTGTTTGACCGCGATGAGGCTTGAAATCGGCTTCGCCGCAAGGATTTCGGCGTGCCGCCGCGCCTCCGGCAACAAGTCGTCGGGCTCGCAGACCCGCCACACCAGACCCATCTCCCGAGCCTCGGTGGCCCCCACCCACTCCGAGGACATCAACAGCCAGGCGGCGTTCTGCCGGCCCACCAGCCGCGGCATCAGGTAGGAGGACGCCGCCTCCGGGGCCACCCCCAAGCTGGTGAACGGACACTTCAACCGGGCCTCCGAGGACATGAAGGCCAGATCGGCAAATCCCAGGATGGTGGCTCCGATGCCCACCCCGACACCGTTGACCGCACAGATCAACGGCTTCGGGAAATCGGCGAGCACCTCGATCATCCCGTAGAAGCCGTGCTCGCCCGGGGTGAAATCCGGGTTGGTGATCCGGGTCTGCATCTCGACGAGGTCGTTGCCCGCACTGAACGCCCGGCCCGCCCCGGTCAGCAGCACCACCGCCACGTCGGGGTCCTCGGCCGCGGCGCGCAGCGCGATCGTGGTCTCGTCGTACAGCGCCTCGTTGAACGCATTGAGCGCGTCGGGCCGGTTGAGGGTCAACGTGCGGACCCGGTTGTCGTCTTCGATCAGCAGGCTCAATCTTCACTCCTCGCATGCGGTGACCGCTGCAGCCTATTCGCGACAGGTATCGGCGCCACGCGCGGGCGGCTGTGCCACGACCGGCCCCCGACGAGTGAGAATGGTGGGGTGCACACGGGTGGACAGGCGGCCGACGCGCTGCGGCTGAGCACCCCCGACGCCGGTGCGGTGGTCCGGAGCCTGATCGGCGTGCTGGCGGTGACCGCGGTCGCGCTGGCCTGGGGTTCGGGCGCCACCGCGATGTGGACGCTCGGCGGGGGCGTGATCGCCGGGGCGATCGCCCTGCAGCGCAGCCCCGGCGGTCGGGTGCCGCTCGTCGTCACCGGCTCGGTCGAACTCGCCATCGCGGTGCTGCTCGGCACCCTCGCCGGCGGCAACAATCCGGTGTTCATCGCCGTGGTGGCCCTGTGGTGCTTTGCCGCGGGCATGCAGTGGTCGCTGGGGGCCAACGCCGGTCTGGTGGCCTCGGCGGCGAGCGCACTGCTGGTGCTGGCACCGCCGACCGCGCCCACACCCGCCCAGGCTGTACTGGCGCCGACCCTGGTGGTGGTCGCCGGCGTGGTGCAGGCGATCCTGATCGCGGTCTGGCCGCCACGCCGCTGGCGGGCCCAGCGCGACGGGCTGACCCGCGCCTACCGCTCGTTGGCCACCGATTCTCGCAACGTGGCGGCCGACAGCGCGGCCGCCGTCGACGACGCGCCGCTGACCTGGCTCCGCGAGGTGTTCGCCGACAGCCAGGTGAGTCAGCGGCCCCGCGCCTACCACGGTGGATACCGCCTGCCGGAACGTATCGCAGGCACACTGGCCGCACTGCACTCCACGGCCGACCGCGAGACCTCCACCGGCCGGGAGAACCCGGCCGAGACCGGCCTGCCACAGTTGCTGACCGCCGCGGCGGTGCTGCTCGACGCGATCGCCGACCACAGTCACACCGCGCGCCGCGACGCCGAACATGCCCTGGCCCGGGTCCAGACCGCCGCCGACGCCGTGACCGGCCCCGAAGCGGCGTTGGCACAACGCCTGTGCGAACAGCTGCGCGAGGCCGCGGTGCTGCGGTTCGGCCAGTTGCACCGGCCCGACCTGATCGGTTCGCTGGCCTCGGCGCCGGCCGTGGTCCGATCGCACCTGACGTGGACCTCACCGATCCTGCGGCACGCCATCCGGTTGTCGGTGACGACGGCACTGGCTGCGGCGGCCGCCCGCTACGGCGACCTGGAGCACGGCTACTGGATGCCGTTGGCGGTCATCGTCGTACTGCGACCGGAAACCGCGCACACCTACACCCGCTGCGCCGGCCGGATCGCCGGACTGGCCCTCGGCATCATCGTGGCCTCGGCGGTCACCCTGCTGTGGCAGCCCGGTCCGATCGGCTCGGCGGTCTGCGCGGTCGCCTTCGTCGGACTGGCCTATGCCGTATCGCAGTTCGGCTACCTGGCGATCGGTGCGGTGGTGGGCACCATCGTGGTCTTTGCGGTCGGCGTCGGCGCCTCCGCGCCCTGGACCGGCAACGCCGACCGCTTGTTCGCGGTGCTGATCGGCGGCGCCTTCGCGGTGATGGCCCACGTCGTGCTACCCGACCACGCCCTGATCCGGCTGCGCCAGCGCGCCGGTGAGCTGCTGATGACCGAGATCGACTACGCCGCGTTGGTGATCAAGGCGTTCGTACACGAAATCGACCATCCGGCCGAGGTACTGTCGGCGGCTTGGCAACGCGCGTTCCGCGCCCGGGCCGCATTCGAGGCCGCCTGGGGCGCCACCAGCCTGGAGCCGCCGGTGCTGCGGCGGTGGCTGCGGTCCTACCGGACCGCGCTGAATTCGGTGACCAGCGCCTGCACCACCCTGGAGAACAGCCTGCCCACGCACCCGTCCTCGGCCCTGCACGGCGAATTCATCGCTGCGGTGGACGATTACGTGGAAGCCCTGCGCGGCGCCCCGCCGAGCCCGGCGGTGCCGTGGAGCCTGGACACCGCCGAGCTCTCCACCGCGCTGCGCCGCGTGCACAACGTGGCCTCGACACTGTCGGCGGACAACGGGGCGGCCCGCATCCTGATCGGCGAGTTGGCCACCATCACCCGCAGCCTGGCGGACATCGCGATCGATCGGGTCACTCCCACCGGCGAGATACGCTAGCCGCGCGCCCATTTCGGCAGGATGAACACGCCCTCGGCCTCGGCGGTGATGCCCTCGGCATCGGAAACATGTCCGGAGGCAAAGGCTTTGATGCCGTCGGTGCGGGTGATGCGCCCCTCGGCATGCAGATCGCCCAGCGGCGTGGCCCGCAGATAACGGATGGTCAGGGTGCCGGTGAACCGCGGCCGGTCCGAGTCGCTGGCCGCCACCTCCCCCAGCACATGATCGAGCACCATGGCGACCATGCCGCCGTGCACGTGACCGGGCGGCCCCTCGAACGCGGCACCCAGGTGGAAGTCGGTGTGCACACCGCCGTCGGCATCCTTGACGATCACCAGCGGCGGGGCGATCGGGTTGCGGATCCCGATCGCCGGGTTGCCCCACGGCATCCGGTCACCGTCGGAGGTGTAGCGCACCCCGAACGCACCGTCGATCTGGTGGGCCCGCAGCCGGGCGGTCGCCGCGTCGATCTGCGCGCTGACCGCAGCCACCTCGTCGGCGTCCACTTCCGAACGAATCGTGGCATCGATCAGGGCCCGCACCGACGCGGCCAGCGGTTCCCACACGGTCCGCAGGCGCTGCACATCCGCGGAACCGAGACCTTCGACATGGGTGTAGCCCGCCATGCCAGAACTAGAACACGCTTACCGCGCCGCTGTCGAATTCGTGAACCAGGTCTGGTTCGACCGCGGCATGGCCTATGCCGCGGTCGGGCAGGTGCAGGCGTCGTGCCCCTGCCACCGGGACGCACCGGCGTAAACTCGCCGGCGTGGCCATCAGCGAGAACGACCTCGGTCGGCTGCGCAATTGTGTCGAGCTGGCCCGCGAAGCACTCGTCGGCGGTGACGAACCGTTCGGGTCGATCCTGGTCGATCACACCGGTACCACCGCATTCGCCGACCGCAACCGGGTCAAGGACGGCGACGCCACCCGGCATCCCGAATTCGCCATCGCCCGTTGGGCCGTCGAGCACATGAACCCACCGGACCGGGCCCGGGCCACGGTCTACACCTCCGGGGAGCACTGCCCGATGTGTGCGGCCGCGCACGCCTGGGTGGGGCTCGGCCGCATCGTCTACGCGACGTCGTCGGCGCAGCTGAGCGGCTGGCTGTCGGAATGGGGGGCGCCGGCCGGCCCGGTGGCGCCGCTGCCCATCACGACGGTGGCCCCCGGTGTCGAGGTGGACGGCCCGGCCCCCGAGCTGGCCGAGACCATGAAAAGCCTCTACGCGGCGAAGTTTCGTGGCTGATCCCGGGTGGGTGGCACACGCCATCTGGTGGCAGCTGTATCCGCTCGGCTTTGTCGGGGCGTTCCCCGCAGCGCAGCCGCCGGCCGCCGACGAACACCGGCTGCGGCGGATCGTCGGATGGCTGGACCACGCGGTACAACTCGGAGCCTCCGGCATCGCGCTCGGCCCGATCTTCGCGTCGCGGACCCACGGCTACGACACCACCGACCACTTCCGCATCGACCCGCGCCTCGGCGACGACGACGATTTCGACCACCTGGTGGCCGAGGCCCGCCGGCGCGGCCTGCGCCTTCTGCTCGACGGCGTGTTCAACCACGTGGGAACCGATTTCGCCGGCTACCGCGAGGCGCTCGACGGTGGCCCCGACCACCCGGCCTCCGCCTGGTTCCGCCGCCGCGGCGAGAGTTTTCACACCTTCGAGGGCCATGGCGAGCTGATCACGCTCAACCACGACGAGCCCGCGGTGATCGAGCACACCGTCGCGGTCATGCGGCACTGGCTGAGCCGGGGGACCGACGGCTGGCGTCTCGATGCCGCCTACGCGGTGCCCGACCGGTTCTGGGCCCAGGTGCTGCCGCAGGTGCGCCGGGACTTCCCCGATGCCTGGTTCGTCGCCGAGGTCATCCACGGCGACTATCCGGCGATCGTGCAGGCCGCCACCGTCGACTCCGTCACCCAGTACGAACTGTGGAAAGCGATCTGGAGCAGCCTCAACGATCGCAACTTCCACGAGCTGGACTGGGCGCTCAAGCGCCACAACGACTTTCTTGCCACGTTCATCCCGCTGACCTTCGTGGGCAACCACGACGTCACCCGGATCGCCAGCCAGTTGGCGAATTCCGCGCACGTCGAACACGCCCTGGTGGTGTTGCTGACCACCGGCGGGACCCCGAGCATCTATGCCGGCGACGAATCCGGCCACCGTGGCGTCAAAGAAGACCGGCGCGGCGGCGACGATGCCGTTCGTCCCGAATTCAGTTCTCCCCCAGAAGATTCCGATGTGCTGCGGCTGCATCAGCACCTGATCGGGCTACGGCGGCGCCATCCGTGGCTGCACACCGCTACCACGTCCCCGCTGCTGCTGACCAATACGCACTACGCCTACCGCACCGGCGCGGGCGCCGAATCACTGATCGTGGCGCTCAACATCGACGACGCACCGTGGGCCCTGTCGCTGCCCGATCTGGCGGTGCCCTCGGGCCGGGTGGTGGCGGGGTCGGGCGCACCGCCGCACGAGGACATCACCGATACCCGGGTGCCCCCGCACGGCTGGCTGATCATCGACCCGCACTGAGCAATTCCACGGTGGCCGGGTCCGGCTGCCCTTCGTAGAACCGGTCGAGCACGGACACGAAGTCGGCGTTGTCGTCGGTGGCCGCGGCGAACAACGTCATGCAGGACCGGACCTTGAGGCAGTCCGGCCACCCGAATATCTGCTCGGCCGTCCGCCCGTCGATCGCGGCCACCGTCCGGGCGCACTCCCGCAGCCGCGGCCCCAACGTCGGGTGGGCCAGGTAGGCCGCGGCCTCGGCGCGGGAGCCGATCCCGTAGAAATCGGCGGTCGAGCTGCGGCCCAACCCGCGCAACTGGGGGAAGACGAACCAGATCCAGTGGCTGCGTTTTCGGCCGTCCCGCAGTTCGGCGAGTGCCTGTGAATACCTGCGATCCTGGGCCGTGACGAACCGGCCGAGATCGGACCGGTCATCGTCGACCATGCCGCCAATATCGCACACCCGCGTTATGTTTGGACGCAATGTCTATTTTCGAGAAGGCAGCATCTGCGCGAACAGGGTCCGAGCCGGTAGCTTCCCCACACAGCGACCATTCCCCGAAATTCCGCCGGCACCGCGCCTTGTCGCGTATCAGCATTCAGTCCAAGCTCCTGGCGATGTTGCTGCTGACCAGCATGCTCTCGGCGGCAGTGGTCGGCGTCATCGGCTATCAGTCGGGCCGGAGCTCGCTGCGTGACTCCGTCTTCGACCGGTTGACCGAGATCCGGGCCGCACAGGCCCGGCAGTTGGAGTCCGAGTACCGCTACCTGAGGAACTCGCTGGTCGTGTACACCCGTGGGGCTACCGCGGCCGAGGCGACGGAGGCGTTCACGACGGCGTTCGATCAGCTCGGGAAGGAGCCGGTCACCCCCGAGCAGCACAAGGCCGTCGCCGACTACTACCGCAAGCGCTTCTCCCGAAGCACCGACACCGCGTCGGGCAACCAGATCAACGTCGCGGCGCTGATCCCGACCTCGAACGCCCAGCTACACCTACAGGCCGCCTATACCGCGCCCTTCGACGACCCGGCCAAGGCGATCAAAGTCGACGATGCCCACGACGGCAGTGCCTGGTCGGCGGCCAACGCGCGGTTCAACGACTATTTCCGCACGGTCGTCACCCGCTTCGGGTTCGAGGAGGCGATGCTGCTCGACACCCGGGGCAACGTGGTCTACAACGCCTACAAGGGACCCGACCTGGGCACCAACATCAACACCGGCCCGTACAAGAGCACGCAGCTGACCAAGGCATATGAGGAGGCCCTGGAGTCCAACGCCCTCGACTACGTCGGTGTCACCGACTTCAGTGACTACCTTCCCGCGAACGGCCCGACCGCCTGGATGGTGGCCCCGATCCGAGTGGGAGACCGGGTGGCCGGCGTCCTGGCCCTGCAGTTCCCGATCCGCGGGGTGAACCGCATCATGACGGCCGGCGGCAAGTGGGACCAGGTCGGCATGGGCAAGACCGGCGAGTCCTACCTCGTGGGCCCCGACGGTCTGATGCGGTCCAACTCGAGGCTGTTCGTCGAGGACCCCCAGCGCTTCGAAGACGAGGTGGTCGAGGCCGGGACATCGCCCGATGTCGCCGAGAAATCCATCCGGCAGGGCGGCACCACGATGGTGCAGCCGGTGGCCAACCAGGCCTCACGGCTGGCACAGCGGGGCCAATCGGGAACCCTCGTCGAGACCGACTATCTGGGCAACGAGACCCTGACGTCGTATGCCCCCGTACAGCTACCCGGGCTGGACTGGGTCGTGGTGGCCAAGATCGACACCGCCGAGGCGTTCGCCCCGGTCACGGTCTTCACCCGCACGCTGGTGCTGTCCACCGTGGCCATCATCCTGGTGGTATGTGTCGCCGCAATCCTGCTGGCCCGGTTCTTCGTGCGTCCGCTGCGACGCCTGGAAGCTGGTGCACACCAGATCAGTTCGGGGGAACTGGGGGTCTCGCTGCCGGTGCTGTCCCGCGACGAATTCGGCGATCTCACCATCGCGTTCAACGAGATGAGCCGCAACCTCCGGATCAAGGAGGACCTGCTCGAGGAGCAGCGTCACGAGAACGACCGGCTGCTGCTGTCGATGATGCCCGAACCGGTGGTGCAGCGGTACCGCGACGGTGAGGAGAACATCGCCCAGGACCACCAGAACGTCACCGTGGTCTTCGCCGATTTCCTCGGCCTCGACGAACTGTCGGCCCACCTGTGCGCCGATGACCTGTTGGTGATGGTCAACAATCTGATCCGCGAATTCGACGCGGCAGCAGAAAGTCTCGGTGTCGAACCGGTACGCACTCTGCACAACGGCTATCTGGCCAGCTGCGGGTTGACCGTGCCCAGGCTCGACAACATCCGCCGCACTGTGGATTTCGCGATCGAGATGCAGCGCATCGTCGACCGGTACCGCAACGAGTCCGGTTACGACGTGCGGCTGCGGGCCGGGATCGACACCGGGACCGTGGGCAGCGGCCTGATCGGCCGGTCCAACCTGGCCTACGACATGTGGGGCGCCGCGGTCGATCTCGCGTACCAGGTGCAGAGTGGGGCGCCGCAGGCCGGCGTGTACGTCACCGACCGGGTGCGCGAGGCGACGCAGGACTCCCGGCAGTTCACCGCGGTGGGGTCCGTCACCGTCAACGATGTCGAGGTGCCGATCTGGCGTCTGGCGGACCGTCAGTCATGAGAAGCGTGCTGGAGACCGATTGGTTCTACTGGGCGCTGGCGGTGGCCGTCGGACTGCCGGTCGGACTGGTGGTGCTCACCGAAATGCACAACGCGCTGAGCCGGCGGGGCAGCTATCTGGCCAGGCCGGTCGGTCTGCTGCGCAACTACATTCTTCCGCTCGGCGCGCTGCTGATCCTGCTGGTCAAAGGCGGCGAGATCTCGGCGGAGACCACCACGGTCCGGATCGTGGCCACCGTTCTGGGTCTCGTGGTGATGATCCTGCTGTTGTCCGGGCTCAACGCGACCCTGTTCCAGGGTGCGCCGGATACCAGCTGGCGCAAGCGGATTCCGTCGATCTTCCTCGATGTCGCCCGGTTCGCGCTGATCGCCATCGGTGTCGGCATGATCTTCGCCTACGTCTGGGGTGCCAATGTGGGCGGGCTGTTCACCGCACTGGGGGTGAGCTCGATCGTGCTCGGCCTGGCCCTGCAGAACTCCGTGGGCCAGATCATCTCGGGCCTGCTGCTTTTGTTCGAGCAGCCCTTCGAGCTCGGCGACTGGCTCGACACCCCGTCGGCTCGGGGGCGGGTGATCGAAGTGAACTGGCGCGCAACACACATCGACACGGGCAGCGGGATGCAGGTGATGCCGAACTCGGTGTTGGCCGGCGCCTCGTTCACCAACCTGAGCCGGCCGGCCTCGTCGCACTCGCTGTCGATCACCACGGTGTTCGGCACATCCGACGCCCCCGACGAAGTGTGCCGGCTGCTGACCCAGATCGGCGGTCGACTGCCGCAGCGCCGCCCCGGCGCCACCCCCACTTCCGTCGCCCTGGGCCGCAACGAGTACCGAACATCCATACCGCTGCGCTCGCCGGCGGACGACGGCGCGGCCAAATCAACTTTCCTTCGCTGGGTTTGGTACGCGGCCCGGCGGGCCGGGTTGCACCTGGACGGTGCGGCCGACGATTTCGCCACCCCGGAACAGATGAGCAAGGCCGTGCGCAAGATCGCCCCGGCACTGCGGCTGAGCCACACCGAACAGCTGGACCTGCTCGCGCACAGCACCCTGGCCCGGTTCGGCGCCGGCGAGCAGGTGCAGTTCGCCGGGGAGATCCCGAGCCGGATGAGCTTCATCGTCGAGGGGCGGATCCAGGTGACCGTCGCCTGCAAGGACGGCTCGATCCTGCCGGTACGCACCCTTGCCGAAGACGATTTCCTCGGCCAGACGACCTTGATCCGCGAGAAGGCGCTCGCTGACGGGCATGCGGTCGTGGAAACCACGCTGCTGCAGGTGGAACGGGATTTCCTGGACCGGCTGGTATTGCGTAATCCGTTGCTGCTCCAGGACATCGGCCGGATGATCGAGGAACGTCGCACCGCTGCCCAGCAGGCGTCGACGGCGGTTGCCGAGCCGTCTTCGGTCTCGACGCCGAGTTTCAATCGTTAGCCAACCGCGATCCGGCCGCACGGCGCCGTTACGCGTGTGACTGGTGTGGCGCGTGATTCACTTTGCTCGCAAAGCGACAGCACATGCTTGTGGCGAAGAAAGGTGGGTTGGTTGCCGTTATGAAGTTCCTCAGAAACATGCGTGGCACAGCAGGGTCTACGCCGAGGACGTGGCTGCGCCGGTTGATGGTCGGAGCCGTTACGGCACTGGCGCTGCCCGGTCTGGCCGGGTTCGTCGGCGGATCGGCCACCGCCGGTGCATTCTCCCGGCCGGGGTTGCCGGTCGAGTACCTCGACGTGTTCTCCCCGTCGATGAACCGCGACATCCGTATCCAGTTCCAGGGCGGCGGACCGCACGCGGTCTACCTGCTCGACGGCCTGCGCGCCCAGGACGACTACAACGGCTGGGACATCAACACCCCGGCGTTCGAGTGGTACAACGATTCCGGCCTGTCGGTGATCATGCCGGTCGGCGGGCAGTCCAGCTTCTACACCGACTGGTACCAACCCTCCAAGGGCAACGGCCAGGACTACACCTACAAGTGGGAGACCTTCCTGACCCAGGAGCTCCCCGCCTGGCTGGCGGCCAACCGCGGGGTGTCACAGACCGGCAACGCAGTCGTCGGCATCTCGATGGCCGGCAGCGCGGCGCTGACCTACGCGATCCATCACCCGCAGCAGTTCATCTACGCCGGGACGCTGTCCGGCTTCCTCAACCCGTCCGAGGGCTGGTGGCCGATGCTGATCGGGCTGGCCATGAACGACGCGGGTGGCTACAACGCCGAGAGCATGTGGGGACCGGCCACCGACCCGGCGTGGAAGCGCAACGACCCGATGGTCAACATCAACCAGCTGGTGGCCAACAACACCCGCATCTGGATCTACTGCGGTACCGGGACCCCGTCGGACCTCGACGCCGGAACCAGTGGCGGCAACCTGATGGCCGCCCAGTTCCTCGAAGGCCTGACGCTGCGCACCAACGTCACGTTCCGGGACAACTACCTTGCCGCCGGTGGCACCAACGGGGTGTTCAACTTCCCGGCCAACGGCACCCACAGCTGGGGTTACTGGGGACAGCAGCTGCAGCAGATGAAACCCGACATCCAGCGGGTGCTCGGCGCACAGTCGGCCACCTAGAAGATCCACCCACCCGGGGAGCCTGCCGTCACCCCCGACGGCAGGCTCCCTGCCGGTGTGCGCGGGTAGGTTGATGGCGATGGACTCCGCGTCGACGTCGGCACCGAATGTCGGGCTGGGTGGCGGAATCGCCGCTGCCGCGGTCTCGCTCGGCGTTGCGACGCTGCTCGCGGTGCCGTTCGGTCCCCGGGCCGATCCCCTGGGGGCGGTGGGCGCGGCCGTCGTCGACCTGACCCCCGGTGTGGTCAAAGAGTGGGCGATTCAGCTGCTGGGCAGTGCGGACAAGATCTTCCTGGCGGCCGCCGTGCTGGTCGTGATCGCCACTGTCGCCGCGCTGGCCGGCACCTGGGAGAGCCCGCATCGTCGCGTCGGCAGCGCGATCTTTTGTGCCGCCGGCGCACTGGGCTGCGCGGCCGTGCTGACCCGTACCGGCGCCACCGCGGCCGACATCGTGCCCATTGTGGCGGGCACCGCGGCCGGTGTCGCGGTGCTGCGCCTGCTGGCCCGGCGGTGGCCCGCGTCCCCGGAGGACGGAGCCGAGGTCGACTCCGCCCGACGCCGGCGGCTGATCACCGCCGGGCTGCTCGGCGTCGGGGCGGCCACCGGGCTCCTGGGCGCCGTCGCCGGCCGGTTGGCGAATTCGGTTGCCGCCGAGCGCGACAGCTCCGCACTCCCGCTCCCCCGGGTGCCGGCCCCACCGATCCCGGCCGGGGTCCAGCCGCACGACGTGGCGCTGCCCCGCTTCGTCACCGACAGCAGCGACTTCTACCGGGTGGACATCGCGCTGTCGGTGCCACAGTTGAGCCGCGCGGACTGGCGGCTACGCATCCACGGCATGGTGGACCACGAGATCACGTACAGTTTCGCCGATCTGGCCCGCTTCGAGGCCGTGGAGAAAGCCATCACCCTGGCCTGCGTGTCCAATCCTGTTGGGGGTGACCTGATCTCGACCGGGCTGTGGACGGGCTACCGATTGTCCGACCTGCTGGCGGCCGCCGGGGTGAGCCCCGACGCGGACATGCTGCTGTCGGGGTCGGTGGATGGGTTCACCGTGGGCACCCCGGTGCAGGCGCTGACCGACGGTCGCGACGCGTTACTGGCGGTCGGGCTCAACGGCGCGCCGCTTCCGGTCGAACACGGCTACCCGGCCAGGTTGGTGGTGGCCGGACTGTACGGGTACGTGTCGGCCACCAAATGGGTCACCAACCTCGAACTGACACGTTTCGACCGCGCCGAGGCGTATTGGACCAGACAGGGCTGGGCGGCCCGCGGGCCGGTCAAAACCCAGTCACGCATCGACGTCCCGAAGGCCGGGCAGACGGTGCCGGTGGGGTCGACGACGTTCGGCGGTGTGGCCTGGGCGCAGAACCGTGGCGTCCGCGCCGTCGAGGTCCGGATCGACGACGGCCCATGGCAACCCGCCCGCCTGGGCGAGGCGTATTCCGAGCAGACCTGGAGGCTGTGGAGCCTGCCCTGGCAGGCCGAAGTGCCCGGCCGTCACACCATCACGGTGCGGGCCACCGACACCACGGGCGCGGTGCAGACCCCCGACGAAACCGGCACGGTGCCCGACGGCGCCACCGGGTGGCATTCGGTGAATTTCACCGTCGCCCGGCCCTGAACCTGCGCCAGCTGAGCACCGCGATCACGACGCCGATCAGGGCGGTGATCGGCCCGATGACCGACCAGGTGGTGGTGTTGCTCATCGGGCTGCCCTGCAACACGCCGAATCCCTGCAGCGCCCAGATCAGGCCGAACAGCGCCACCAGCACACCGACCGCGAGCGTCACGAC
This sequence comes from [Mycobacterium] fortunisiensis, assembly GCF_019050325.1. GTDB lineage: Bacteria > Actinomycetota > Actinomycetes > Mycobacteriales > Mycobacteriaceae > Mycobacterium > Mycobacterium fortunisiensis. Next base: position 47,010 of record NZ_VOMB01000019.1, read on the forward strand.
GTATCCCCGGTTCATGGTTGGATGCTAGCCCCGGGGCAACAACACCGCCGCCTGGCCGCCGTTCACTCACGGCGAACCCGAGCACCGGCGATGCCGGGAACAAACCCGGGCCGACCAAGGTTGAGCGCATCAGACTTAACTTTTGGAGGTTTGATGCACGAGCCAACTGCATTACCCGTTCTGTTCTTGAGCGAGCCGATCGTGCTGCCCGGAATGGTGGTGCCCGTCGAGCTCGACGACGCCGCCCGCACCGCGATCGACGCTGCGCAGGCGAGCGAATCCGGAAAACTGCTGATCGCCCCCCGCCTGGACGACCGCTACCCCACGCACGGCGTCATCGCGTCGATCGTGCAGGTCGGGCGGATGCCCGGGGGCGCGGAGGCAGCTGTGGTGCGCGGCGAACGGCGGGCTCACATCGGGTCCGGCACCACCGGCCCCGGCGCCGCGCTGTGGGTCGAGGTGGAAGAAACCGCCGACCCGCAGATCACCGAGGAAACCAAGGCGCTGGCGGCCGAATACAAGCAACTGCTGCTGGCGATGCTGCAGCGCCGTGAGGCCTGGCAGATCGTCGACGTGGTGAACAAGATCACCGACCCCTCGGCGCTGGCCGACACCGCCGGCTACGCCTCCTACCTCACCGATGTGCAGCGGCGTGAGCTGCTGGAGACCGAGGACGTGGCACAGCGGCTGCGGGTGCTGATCGAGTGGACCGGCGAACACCTGGCCGAGGTCGAGGTCAACGACAAGATCGCCGAAGACGTCCGGGCCGGGATGGACAAACAGCAGAAGGAATTCTTGCTGCGCCAGCAGCTGGCCGCCATCCGCAAGGAGCTCGGGGAAGGCGAGCCCGAGGGTTCTGACGACTACCGGGCCCGCGTCGAAGCCGCCGACCTGCCCGACAAGGTCCGTGAGGCCGCGCTGCGCGAGGTCGGCAAACTGGAACGCTCCAGCGACCAGAGCCCCGAGGGCGGCTGGATCCGCACCTGGCTGGACACCGTGCTGGACCTGCCCTGGAACGAGCGCACCGAGGACTCGACCGACCTCAAGGGGGCCCGGGAAATCCTCGACGCCGACCACCACGGGCTGGACGATGTCAAGGACCGCATCGTCGAGTACCTGGCCGTGCGGGCCCGTCGCGCCCAGCGCGGCATGGCCGTCGTCGGTGGCCGTGGTTCCGGTGCCGTGATGGTGCTGGCCGGTCCGCCCGGGGTCGGCAAGACCTCGCTCGGCGAGTCCGTCGCGCGTGCGCTCGGCCGCAAGTTCGTCCGCGTCGCCCTGGGCGGCGTGCGCGACGAGGCCGAGATCCGTGGCCACCGCCGCACCTATGTGGGCGCGTTGCCGGGCCGGATCGTGCGGGCCATCGGCGAAGCCGGCTCGATGAATCCCGTTGTGCTGCTGGACGAAATCGACAAGGTGGGCTCCGATTACCGGGGCGATCCGTCGGCCGCGCTGCTGGAGGTGCTCGACCCGGCGCAGAACCACACGTTCCGCGACCACTACCTGGACCTGGATCTGGACCTGAGCGACGTGGTGTTCCTGGCCACCGCCAACGTGATCGAGAACATCCCGTCGGCCCTGCTGGACCGCATGGAGCTGGTGCAGATCGACGGCTACACCGAGGACGACAAAGTCGCCATCGCTCGCGACTACCTGCTGCCCCGGCAGGCCGAGCGGGCCGCGCTGACCGCCGACGAGGTGCGCGTGACCGACGCGGCACTGCGCAAGATCGCCGCCGACTACACCCGCGAGCCGGGCGTCCGGCAGTTCGAGCGGTTGCTGGCCAAGGCGTTGCGCAAGGTGACCACGAAACTGGATTCCGCCGAGGCCCCGATCGTGGTCGACGAGCCCGATCTCGTCGAGTACCTGGGCCGTCCGCGGTTCACCCCGGAATCCGACGAGCGCACCGCGGTGCCGGGCGTGGCGACCGGCCTGGCCGTCACCGGCCTGGGCGGCGACGTGCTCTACATCGAGGCCGGTGCGACTGGAACAGGTGAGGCTGGGGAGTCCGGTTTGACCCTGACGGGTCAGCTGGGCGACGTGATGAAGGAGTCGGCGCAGATCGCGCTGTCCTACGTGCGCTCGCACGCCGAGCAGTTGGGCGTCGACCCGAAGACGCTGGACCGTCGCATCCACGTGCACGTGCCGGCCGGCGCGGTGCCCAAGGACGGTCCGTCCGCCGGGGTCACGATGGTGACGGCATTGGTCTCGATGGCCACCGGACGTCAGGTGCGTGGCGACGTCGGGATGACCGGCGAGGTCACCCTGAACGGGCGGGTGCTGCCCATCGGCGGGGTCAAGCAGAAGCTGCTGGCCGCTCAGCGGGCCGGGCTGAAGACGGTGTTCATCCCGGCGCGCAACGAGCCTGATCTCGATGACGTCCCGGCCGAGGTGCTGGCGGCGCTGGAGGTCAAGCCGATGACCGACGTGGCCGACATCGTCGCCGCGGCGCTGGAACCGGCCCACGAGATCGCCACCGCCGCCGCGTAACCGAGCCTGATATGACGCCGCCTGCCCTGGGTATCCCCTGTCCGACCGGACGACGGGAGCGACGATGGACGACACTGAACTCGATCAGTGGGATCCGGTCGTCACCCGGCAGGCGGAGTCATGGGCCGCTGCCATCGCGAAGTGGTGGTATCGCTCCGAGGTGTACGGCCTGGAAAACATCCCGGACGCCGGCGGCGTGCTCGTCGTCGCGAACCATTCCGGGGGCATGCTGACACCGGACGTGCTGGTCTTCGGCCCGGCGTTCTACCGGCATTTCGGCTACGACCGACCGCTGTACACCCTCGCCCACTACGGCGTGCTGCTCGGACCGACCGGTGCGTTGTTCCGCCGGCTCGGCGTGATCCACGCCAGCCGCGAGAACGCCGCGGCCGCCCTGCATTCCGGCGCGGCCGTGCTGGTCTTCCCCGGCGGGGACTACGACGCCTACCGGCCCACATTCGAGGCCAACCGGATCGACTTCGACGGGCGCACCGGATACGTCCGCACGGCCCTTGCCGCCGACGTGCCGATCGTGCCGACCGTCTCGATCGGCGCCCAGGAAAGCCAGCTGTTTCTGACCAGGGGCAATTGGCTGGCCAAGCGGCTCGGACTGCCCCGGTTCCGGCTGGACATCCTGCCGGTCAGCATCGGTCTGCCGTTCGGACCCAGCGTCATCGTGCCACCCAACCTGCCGCTGCCCACCAAGATCGTCACCGAAGTGCTCCCGCCGATCGACATCACCGCCCGCTTCGGACCCGACCCCGACATCGGGGACGTCGACGCGCACATCCGCGGCGTGATGCAGACCGCGCTCGACCGGCTGGCCGCCCAACGCCGATTTCCGGTACTGGGCTGAAACGCCGGGCTGGCTGCAGCGGTCGCCACCGGGCCTGCAATCCTGGCTGGTGATGTCTGAGATCACTGAGGTCGCCGAAGGCGAACGGCACCTGTCCCGCCAGCTGTCCAATCGGCACATCCAGCTCATCGCGATCGGTGGTGCGATCGGCACCGGCCTGTTCATGGGTTCGGGCAAGACGGTGTCGCTGGCCGGACCCTCGGTGATCTTCGTCTACATGATCATCGGCTTCATGCTGTTCTTCGTGATGCGGGCGATGGGCGAGTTGCTGCTGTCCAACCTGCATTACAAGTCGTTCGCCGATTTCGCCGCCGATCTGCTCGGACCGTGGGCGGGCTTCTTCACCGGCTGGACCTACTGGTTCTGCTGGATCGTCACCGGGGTGGCCGACGTGGTGGCGATCTCCGGTTACGTCGCCTACTGGTGGCCGGATCTGCAGCTGTGGATCCCGGCGCTGGCGACCGTGGCGGTGCTGATCGCGCTGAACCTGCCGACCGTGCGGGCGTTCGGCGAGACCGAATTCTGGTTCGCCCTGATCAAGATCATCGCGATCGTCGCGCTGATCATCGTCGGCCTGGTGATGGTGTTCACGCACTTCACGTCGCCCAGCGGAGCGGCCGCCGGCTTTGCCAACCTGTGGAACGACGGCGGCTTCTTCCCCACCGGCCCAATGGGATTCGTGGCCGGCTTCCAGATCGCGACGTTCGCGTTCGTCGGCATCGAACTGGTCGGCACCACTGCGGCCGAGGCCAAGAACCCCGAACGCAACCTGCCCAAGGCGATCAACTCGATCCCGGTGCGCGTCATGCTGTTCTACGTCGCAGCCCTGCTCGTCATCATCTCGGTGACCCCGTGGCGCCTGATCGACCCGGCGCACAGCCCCTTCGTGGCCATGTTCAGCCTCGCCGGCCTGGGCATCGCCGCGTCGGTGGTCAACTTCGTGGTGCTGACCTCGGCGGCGTCGTCGGCCAACTCCGGCATCTACTCCACCTCGCGGATGGTCTACGGCCTGGCCGCCGAAGGCGACGCACCGGGGGTGTTCGGCCGGCTCACCTCCCGGCGCGTGCCCGCCAACGCCCTGTTCCTGTCCGGAGTGTTCCTGCTGTCGGGCGTGGTGATGGTGGCCGTCGGCGACTCGATCATCGAGGCCTTCACGATCGTCACCACGATCTCGTCGCTGTGTTTCATGTTCGTCTGGACGATCATCCTGTCCAGCTACCTCGTGTACCGCAGGCGACGGCCACACCTGCACGAGGCATCGAAGTTCAAGATGCCCGGCGGCAAGGCGATGTGCTACGTCGTGCTGGCCTTCTTCGTCTTCCTGGTCGTCGCCTTCACACTCAAACAGGACACCCGACAGGCGCTGCTGGTCACGCCGGTCTGGTTCATCGTGCTCGGAATCGCCTGGGCGGTGCTGCGCCGCCGGCCCGGACATCTGGCCCGCGAAGCCGCGTTCCGCGCCGACCTCGAGTCGACGAATTCCGACTGACATGCCCGTCGATCCCGACCTGGTGGACCGCATCCGCGAGTTGACCGCAACCGAAGCGGGTCTGGACGAGAAGCGCATGTTCGGCGGGCTGGCGTTCCTGGTCAACGGCAACATGGCGGTCGCGGCCACCCGCGACGGCGCGCTCATGGTGCGGGTGGCCCGCGCCGACAGCGCGAAACTGCTGCAGCGCGACCACGTCGAACCCATGGTGATGGGCGGCCGGGAAATGCGCGGCTGGCTGCGGATCGCCGGCCCCGGTCTACGGACCACACGCCAACTCCAATCGTGGGTCGCCCGCGGTGTCGACTACGCCAAGAGCCTGCCGGCCAAGTAGTTTTCGGGACGCCGGGCTGAATCACCATTAACATAGACCCCGCATGACAGGGGATCTCAATGTTGACCGCAGTACGCAAAATCCTCGGCTTCCAGATGACCGTTGCCGAATGGATCGGCACCGCCATCCTCCTGGCGGTGCCATATCTGCTGATCGGCCTGATCTGGTCGCTCACCCACACCGCTGCGTTGAGCGGCATGAACCGCGCCGCGGCCGTGGTGTCCTTTCTGGGTGCGGTGGTGTCCTGGCCGGTGCTGTTGTTCACCAACGTGTGCATGAGCTGAGGAGCCGGCGAATGTCGCACGCCCACACCGGCGCCAACCGGATCACCATCACCCGACGGACCGCCCGCTGGTCCGACGAAGACGTCACCCTCGCCGACGCGATCGACTTCTGGGGCTTTGCCGCCGGGGCGGCCAACGTGATCATGCAACTGGCCCGGCCGGGCGTGGGCCACGGCGTCGTCGAGAGCACCGTCGATTCCGGCAACCTGCTCAAGCACCCCTGGAAGCGGGCCCGCACCACCCTGAGCTACCTGGCGGTGGCCATTCTCGGCACCCCCGAGGACCGGGTGGCCTTCCGCGACGCCGTCGACGTCGCGCACCGCGCGGTGCGCTCGGGACCGGCAAGTCCGGTGCAGTACAACGCCTTCGACCGCGACCTGCAGCTGTGGGTGGCGGCCTGCCTGTTCGTCGGGCTCGAAGACGTCTACCAACTGCTGCGCGGTGAGATGACCGAGGCGCAGGCCGAGCAGTTCTATCAATCTGCCGCGACACTGGGCACCACGCTGCAGGTCAGCCCCGAGCAGTGGCCGGCCACCCGCGCCGAATTCGACACCTACTGGGACGCCGCCTGCACGCAGGTGCAGATGGACACCGTGGTCGTGCAATATCTGCACGACCTGGTGAACCTGCGGATGATCAACCCGCTGCTGCGAATTCCGTTCCGACCGCTCCTGAAATTCCTGACCGCGGGCTTTCTGGCGCCGGTGTTCCGCGAGGCCGTCGGCTTCGGCTGGGGCCGCGGCCGGCAACGCCTGTTCGAATGGCTGTTCCTCGCCGTGGCATTCGGCAACCGATTCCTGCCGGTGTTCGTCCGACAGGGCGGCAGCTACCTGCTGCTGGCCGACGTGCGCCGGCGGACCCGCACCGGCAAGGCGCTGATCTGATGACGCGGCTGCGCCGGATCCTGGCCCACAAGGTCAGCGTCGAGCAGCTGATCGAGACCCTGATGTGGCTGGCCCTGCCCTACCTGGTGATCGGCTTGGTCTGGACCTTCTTCCACCCCGACCAGGTGCAGTTGATCGAGACGAGCCTGCTGACCAAGTTCCCGGCCGGGGCCAACCTGGTGGCCTTCGGTCAGGTGACGCTGCTGTGGCCGGTGCTGCTGCTCGGCGCCGACGTGTGCATCCCCATGTGAGCACGGCTAGGGTCTTGCGTCGTGAAGGCTTGCCTCGTCGTCTGTGCCCTCGTCGGGGCCGCCGCCTCCGCGCTGTCCGGATGCGCATCGGGGACCGTGATCAACACCGACGATGCGACAGCACCGCCGCCGGCGACAACCACTGTGCCGCCACCGGAATTCGGCACCGCACACCTCGTCGACGCCGCCGACTACCAGCTCGAGTCGCTCGACACCCCGGGCCGCCGGGCCTACTACTTCAGCACCCCGAGCGGGCGCTGGCGCTGCGCGATCCTGCCGCACGACCGGGCCGGCTGCCAGGCTGCCGGGGGCGCGTCGGCGATCGGCGTGACGGGAGCACCTGAGGCGGTCCCCGACCCGGCCGGCGGAACGACGGCACCGAACGCGCTCGTGCTCGACCGCGACACCGACGCGCGTTTCGTCGCGCTGGACGACCAGGAGTTCTCCCGCACCGACGCCGTCGTGTTGCCGTTCGGCAAGGTACTGGCCGTCGCGGGTTTCCGGTGCAATGTCCAGGACCAGTCCGGGGTGTCCTGCGTGCGGGAACTGACCGGGCGAGGTTTCACCTTCTCGGCCGAGGGCTACACCCTGCACTACACCGACGTCCCCTAGCGATGGCAGATGATCGCCGATCGGCACCTCGGGCTGGTCGTACGACCACTGGACCGGGGTGCTCTATCCGCGGGGCACACCGGCCAAGGCCCGGCTGGCCCGCTACACAGACGAATTCGACACCGTGGAACTCAACGGCAGCTTCTACCGGTGGCCCACTGACGCCACGTTCACCGGGTGGCGCCGGCAGTTTCCGGACGGGTTCACCATGTCGGTCAAGGCCCACCGCGGGCTCACCCACTTCCGGCGGCTGCGCTCACCGCAAGCCTGGACGCCCCGGTTCGAGCAGTACTGGCACCTGCTGGGCGATCACAACGAGGCCCTGCTGGTCCAACTGCATCCAGCCATCGAACGCGACGACGACCTGCTCACCGACTTCCTGGCGCAACTCCCCCGCGACATCCGGGAGGCGATGGAACTACGACACCCGTCCTGGCACGACCCGGCGGTGTATGCGGTGCTGCGGCGCCACCACGCCGCGTACGTGGTGATGAGCGGACCGGGATTGACCTGCGACCCGATCGCCACCACCGACCTGGTCTACCTCCGCATGCACGGCCCCGGCGACGACCAGGACCGCAGGTATGCCGGTTCCTACACCGACGACGAGCTGACGAAGTGGGCCCGGCAGTGCCGGCGGTGGGACCGCGACGGCCACCGCGTCGTCGTCTACTTCAACAACGATCTCGGTGGTCACGCGGTCCGCAACGCCCGAACCCTCAAGCGCCTGGTGTCGGGCGAGTAGGCTGAATCGACATGACAACGTCGTCCACATTCGCGATCGTCGGTGGCGGCCTGGCCGGCGCCAAGGCCGCTGAGGCTCTGCGGGACAACGACTTTGACGGCCATGTCGTGCTGTTCGCCGCGGAAGACCAGCTACCGTACGAGCGTCCGCCGCTATCCAAGGAGTACCTGGCCGGCAAGAAAACCCTCGACGAGTTCACCGTCGAGGCCGCGCCCTGGTACCGCGACCACAACATCGACCTGAGGCTGGGCACCGAGGTCACCGCCGTCGACGCGGCCGGCCACACGCTCACGCTGCCCGACGGCACCACACTGGGCTACGACAAGCTGCTGCTGGCCACCGGGTCGGCCTCGCGCCGGCCACCTATCCCGGGATCGGACGCCGCGGGCGTGCACTACCTGCGCACCGTCGACGACGCCGCGGCCCTGAGCGCAGCCCTGAAACCCGGTTCGACGCTGGCCATCGTGGGCGCCGGCTGGATCGGGCTGGAGGTCGCCGCCGGCGCCCGCGGCCGCGACGTCAACGTCACCGTCGTCGAGACGGCCGCCCAGCCGCTGCTGGCCGCGTTGGGCGCCGAGCTGGGTGCGGTGTTCGCCCAGCTGCACCGCGAGCACGGGGTGGATCTGCGCCTGGACACCTCGGTGCAGGAGATCACCACCGACGACGGCAAGGCCACCGGCCTGCGCCTCGGTGACGGCTCCACCGTCGGCGCCGACGCGGTGCTCGTCGCCGTCGGCGCGGCGCCCAACATCGCGCTGGCCGAACAGTCCGGGCTGGCCATGGGCGACGGCGGGGTGCTCGTCGACGCGTCGCTGCGCACCAGTGATCCCGACATCTACGCCGTCGGTGACATCGCCGCCGCCCAGCATCCGCTGTTCGGGGTGCGGATCCGCACCGAGCACTGGGCCAACGCGCTCAAGCAGCCCCCGGTGGCCGTCGCCGGGATGCTCGGCGGCAATGCCGAATACGACGAGTTGCCCTATTTCTTCACCGATCAGTACGACCTCGGCATGGAATATGTGGGGCATGCACCCGAATATGAGCGGGTGGTGTTCCGTGGCGACGTTGCTGGGCGCGAGTTCGTGGCGTTCTGGCTCGACGCCGACAACCGGGTTCTGGCCGGAATGAACGTCAACGTGTGGGATGTCCTTGACGACGTCAAAGCGCTGATCCGGGCCCGCGTCCCGGTCGACCCGCAACGCATCGCCGACCCAGCGCAGCCGCTGTCGGCCGGGTAGCTGCGGACGTTACCGCCGGCGCGGGGGCGAAACCCGTGTCACACAACAACATTCTCGTGCGGTCAGGGGTTCACGCTAACGTGCAGGAGACAGCGCCGGGGAAACTCTGCGCCCACGATGGCAGGAAGGTGTCCAACCGGTGAATGTCGCGCCCGACGAGCTGACCGGCTCCGAGCAGGCGGTCCTGCTGGTACTGATGGCCGAATCGCGCCCGGTGCCCAACCCCGAGCTGGAACGGCTCGGGCCCAAGCTCGACAAACCCCAGCGTGATCGACTCAACCGGTTGGGGTTGATCGAGACGACGGGCACCCGGCCATTGGTCCACGAACTCACCGACGCGGGGTGGGCGTTGTGTCGTCGCCTGTTCGGCACCGACACCCCGCCCCGCTCCAGCGGACAGGGCCGGGCGCTGTACACCCTGCTGGGCGCACTGGGCCGGTACTTCCAGCAAGCCGAGTTGGTACCCGCCGACGTGTTCCTGCCGGCCGACGAGGCTGCCGCCGGCCCCGAACCCCGACCCGACGCCGCGCAGCCCGAGATCCGGCTGCGCACCGCCTACGCCGGGCTGGCCGCCCGGCCCGGCGGCTGGGTGAGTCTGCTGCGGCTGCGGCAGGCCGTGCCCGAGCTGCCCCGTCCCACCGTCGATGCCGCGCTGATCAGCCTCTACCAGCAGCCCGGTGTCAGCCTGATCCCCGAGGAGAACCAGAAGGTGCTCACCCCCGACGACCGCGAGGCCGCGGTAGCGATAGGCAACCAGGACAAGCATCTGATCGCGATCGAGTCCTGATGGAACTTCAGCACCGCGAAGCGCTCAGCGCGCTTCGCCTGACCTGGGCGCCCACCGCCGACGATCTGTGGCACTCGCAGGGTGCCCTGCACGTGCGCGGTCTGCACGACCGGGCGATGGCCGACGTGCTGGCCGCCTTCGGCGACGCCGGACGCGAAACCGACTCCAGCCCACTGGGGGTGGTGGTGCGCGGCCCGGCCGGCTCGGGCAAGACCCACCTGCTCGGCCAGGTACGCGAGCAGGTACAGACCGGTGGCGGCTACTTCTTCCTGGTCGAACTGCTGGACGCGGCCGGCTTCTGGCAGTCCGCCCGGGCCGGCATCCTGGAGAGCCTGGGCCGTCCCGGCAGCGAACGCGAGACGCAACTCAAAGACCTGCTGTGGGAGCTGTCGTCGGTGGCCCACATCTCCCGGGCCAACCGCCGCGCGGTGATCGGCGACGACGATCTGACCCCCGAGATCCTCACGGACTTCGTCAACTCGCTGCACAAGGTGCACCGCCACACCGTCAAACGCGCCCACCACACGCTGCGCGCCCTGGTGCTATTGGGCGCAGGCGATCTCGAGCTGCAGGACATCGGTGAGGCGTTCCTGACCGGCAGCGGTGCGAGGGAAGCCTGGGGGCTGCCCGCACCGGTGCTCACCGCTCAGGAGTCGGTGCGCGACATCTCGCGGCTGATCGCCCTGGCCGGTCCGTCGGTGTTGGCGCTGGACCAGATCGACACGCTGCTGGCCCAGTCGGGCGATCGCACCGACGCCGCGGGCGGCGCCGGGGACCGCGACCTCGAGCACGTCGCCCACGGGCTGATGTCGCTGCGCCAGACCATGCGTCGCACGGTCGGGGTCGTGGCCTGCCTGCCGGCGGCCTGGGAAGCCATCCAGGACCGCGCCACCGCCACCGTGCAGGACCGGTTCCGGACCACGGCGATGCTGCAGGGCCTACCGACACCCGAGGTGGGCCGGGCCATCCTGGAACGCCGTTTCACCGCCAGCTATTCGGCCGTCGGCTTCACCCCGCCGTATCCGAGTTGGCCGATCCTGCCGTCGGCGTTCGACGACGCCACCCAGTACACCCCGCGCCAACTGCTCAAGCGCGCCGACACCCACGTGCGGCGCTGCCTGGACCGCGACATCGTCGAAGAGCTGACCCAGCTCACCGGTGAGGTGGCAGAACCGCGCGCGCCCGGCGCCGGCGAGATCACGCTCGGCGACACCGACGAACTGGACCGCCGTTTCACCGACTACCGGCGCCGGGCGGTGACGGTGGCCGCCCTCGATCCCGATGGCGAGGACACGACGATGCCTCCGCTGCTGTCGGCGGCCCTGGATGCCTGGATCACCGAGCTCGGCGATGCCGGGCAGGCGTTCCGCCCCGACCCGCCCCCGGGCCACCGGGTGGTGCTGCACGGCCGGCTCCGCCAGACCCTCGACGCCGCCACCGACGACGAGCGGCACTGGGCGTTTCGCGCGATCTCCTCGGGCAACGCCGTGGCGGTCCAGAACCGGCTTCGCAAAGCCTGGGAGGCCACCGGCGTCAACCCCGACCGGCGCCGACTGTTCCTGCTGCGCAACACCGCATGGCCCAAGGGCGCCAAGACCGCGGTGATGATCGCCGAGTTCGAGGCCGCCGGCGGGCGGGTGCTGCCGCTGAGCGAGGACGACGTGCGCACCATGACCGCGCTGCGCGATCTCATCGACGACAATCACCCCGACCTGCCCGAGTGGCTGCGCCGGCGCCGACCCGCGCACGGGATCGCCTGGCTGCGGGCCGCGCTCGGCGAGATCGCAGGCGATCCGCCGCCGCCGGTGACCCCGCCCCAGTTCGTCGAACCGGTGCGCGCGCCGCAACCCGTGCCCGTCATCGAACACTCCGACGCCGCGGTGACCCTGGGACTGGACAGCCCCGGTGGACGCCCGGTGTCGGTCGAGTTGGCCGCGCTGCGCAAGCACACCGCGATCTTCGCCGGTTCCGGCTCGGGCAAGACGGTGTTGATCCGGCGGCTGGTCGAGGAATGCGCGTTGCGCGGGGTGTCCTCGATCGTGCTGGATCCCAACAACGACCTGTCCCGGCTCGGCGACCGCTGGCCCGAGACCCCGCCGGGGTGGAACCCGGGCGACAACGAGCGCGCCGAGGAGTATCTCGACAACACCGAGGTGGTGGTGTGGACCCCGCGCCGGTCCACCGGCCGGCCGTTGTCCTTCCAGCCGCTTCCCGACTTCGCCGGCGTCATCGATGACGCCGACGAGTTCTCCGACGCCGTCGAGTCTGCCGTCGCCGCACTGGAGCCCCGCGCCCTGATCGCCGGAAACACCGCCAAGGCCAACCGGTCTCGCGCGGTGCTGCGGGAGGCGCTGCGCTTCTACGGGGCCGGCCGGCCGGTCAGCCTGGACGGCTTCATCGACCTGCTCGCCAATCTGCCCGCCGAGGTCAGCACCTTGGACGAGGCCCGCAAACTGGCCGCCGAGCTGGCCCAGAACCTGCGCGCCGCCACGGTCAACGATCCGTTGTTCGGCGGCGCCGGGACCGGGGCCGACCCGGGTGTGCTGTTGACACCGTCACCGGGCTACCGCGCCCGGGTGTCGGTGATCAGCATGGTCGGCCTGACCAGCGACCAACAGCGCGAAGGCTTCGTCAATCAGTTGCAGATGGCGCTGTTCGCCTGGATCAAGCGCAACCCGGCCGGCGACCGTCCGCTCAGTGGGCTGCTGGTGATGGACGAGGCGCAGAATTTCGCGCCGTCGACCCACACCACCGCGTGCACCCACAGCACCCTGGCGCTGTCCTCGCAAGCACGCAAGTACGGCCTGGGGCTGGTGTTCGCCACGCAGTCGCCGCGCGGGCTGCACAACCACATCCCGGGCAACGCCACCACTCAGTTCTACGGACTGCTCAACTCGCCGGCCCAGATCGCGGTGGCCAGGGAGATGGCCCGGGTCAAGGGCGGCCACGTCCCCGACATCAGCAAGCTGCGGTCCGGACAGTTCTACGTGGCGTTGGAGGGCAACGCTTTCCACAAGATCCAGACGCCCTGGTGCCTGTCGCACCATCCGCCCAGCCCACCCACCACCGATGAGGTGCTGGCGCTGGCCCAGCGCGGGCTGCCGGCTCAGAGCAGGGTGGCGCTACCGTCGGGGTGAACCTGCACCCTGGCCCCGGCGATGTCCTGCGTGATGGTCGCCGCCGCCTGCGACGTGTCGACGATGCGGGCCAGCGTGCGTGCGTCCGCAGGGGTGCGCACGGCCAGGAAGGCCCGCTCGGCCGCCCCGTCGCGGCCGACTGGGGTGGTCCACGATTCCACCGTCCCGACCCCGGTGAACTCCACCTGCAGTCTCCGGGTGGGCTCGGCATCGACCTCGGATTGCAGGTCCTGCCAACGGAATTCATGGGCCGGCGGCTCGGTGCCGTAGACCCCGAAACTGTGCTTGGTGAGGTATCCGCCGTTGGCGGTGATCAGCCCACGGGTCCCCGGACGGGCCGCCAACTGTTCGGCCATCGTGGCGATGGAGTGCGAAACATAGTTGTTCCAGGGTCCACCGGCGAATGTCAGTCCGCCGGTGACGGTGAGCGGGCGGGCCGGATCGCCCAGCGGCAGACCGATTTCGGCTGCGGCCACCTGGACCGCAGAGGGGAAGCATGAGTACACGTCGACGAAATCGAGCTCGTCGACGCCCAGGCCGGCCAGCGCCAGCACCCGGCGCCCGGCGTTCCGGATCGCCGGCGAGCGATAGAGCTCGGCCCGCTCACCGATGGCGTAGGTATCGTGCGCGTCGGTCCCGGCGTACGGGAAAACCCAACGGTCAGTGGGGATTTGGAGGTATGTCGCCTTCTCCACAGTGGTCAGGATCAGCACCGCACCCTGATCGACCATGTTGTTGGAGTTCATCAGCTTGGTGTAGGGCCAGCTGATCATCCGGTTGTCCGGACCCGGCTGCCAGACCTGCTCGGACGTCACCGCCGCCCGACTCCAGGCATGCGGGTTGTCCACCGCCACCGCGCTGAACTGAGACCACAGCTCACCGATTCGCCGCCGGTGCGCGTCGCTGCTCTCCCCCGCCGCGATCCGCAACGCCTGCTCGAACATCGGGTACACGTAGGCCGGACGGTCCAGGTGGATCCGCAGTTCGGCGTCACCGGCCAGCGGCACCCCTTCGTGGGCGCCGGGGGCCTCGGGCACCGAGTCGTCCTGCTGGGTCCAGCCCGGCCTGGCTCCGCGGGCCCGCAGCCGGCTTCGGGTGCGCCACGTCTCGGCGCCGGCGATCAGCACCACCTCGGCCCGGCCCGCCTGCAGGTCCAGGCAGGCTTCGTTCACCAGGGTCTGCGGGACGTTGCCGCCGACACCCGTGTAGCGGGTCCGGGCCTGCGCGGCCCGGATTCGTTGTGCCAGAAGCAAACCCGGATCACGGTAGTGCCAGGACAGCAGGTTGACCACCCGCACCGCGTCCACCGCCTCCAGCACCCGCGGATCGGCGGCGGCCCGGGCCGCGGCGACCATGAGGTCGACCGGTTCGACATCCGGATTCTCGTCGCGCTGGTTGACCTGGCCGTAACCGACGAGTACGGGGGTGCGCGGATCGAGAGTTCTGGGGACGGGCATGCCCACGAACCTAGCCCAGGCACTTCACCGGGATCGCACGCACTATTCATCGAGAACCGGCACCATGGACAGATGAGCGAAGCGACTGTCTCACCGGCTCTGACCGATACAGAACTCGAACAGCTCGATGCCTACTGGCGGGCGGCCAATTACCTGTCGGTCGGCCAGATCTATCTGCTGGACAACCCGCTGCTACGTGAGCCACTGAGCGCCGAGCACATCAAACCGCGGCTGCTCGGACACTGGGGCACCACCCCGGGGCTGAACCTGTTGTACGCCCACCTCAATCGGATCATCCGTGAGCGTGACGCCGACGTCATCTACCTCACCGGCCCCGGCCACGGCGGGCCCGGCCTGGTGGCCAACGCCTATCTGGAGGGCACCTACAGCGAGGTCTACACCGCGATCGGCGAGGATACCGACGGGCTGCGAAAGTTGTTCCGCCAGTTCTCTTTTCCCGGCGGTATTCCCAGCCACGTCTCCGCGGACTGTCCGGGGTCCATCCACGAGGGTGGCGAGCTCGGGTACGCCCTGGTGCACGCGTACGGGGCCGCCTTCGACAATCCCGACCTGGTGGTGGCCTGTGTGGTCGGTGACGGCGAGGCCGAGACCGGACCGCTGGCCGCCAGTTGGCATTCCAACAAATTCCTCAACCCGGTCACCGACGGTGCGGTACTGCCGATCCTGCATCTCAACGGCTACAAGATCGCGAATCCCACAGTGTTGGCCCGCATTCCGCAAGAAGAGCTCGAATCGCTGTTCTACGGCTACGGATATCGGCCCATCACGGTAGCCGGAGACGACCCGGCAAACGTTCATCAGCAGTTGGCCGCCGCGCTGGACGAGGCGTTCGACCAGATCGCGGCGATCCAGCGGGCGGCGCGGCTGGACGGCGAAGCCGGTCGGCCGCTGTGGCCGATGATCGTCTTGCGCACCCCCAAGGGCTGGACCGGCCCCCACGAGGTGGACGGCAAGCTGGTGGAAGGCACCTGGCGGGCCCACCAGGTGCCGCTGTCGCAGACCCGCACCGACCCGTCACACATGGACCAGCTGCAGGAGTGGCTGCGCAGTTACCGGCCCGAGGAGTTGTTCGACGCAGACGGGGCGCTGCGCCCGGAGTTGCGCGCGCAGGCGCCCGCCGGTGACCGCCGGATGAGCGCCAATCCGCATGCCAACGGCGGGGTGCTGCTGCATGACCTGGACCTGCCGGACTTCGCCGACTACGCCGTCACCGTGGACCGCCCGGCCACCGGGACCGCCGAAGCCACCCGCGTGCTCGGGGAGTTCCTGCGCGACGTCATCGTCCGCAACCCGGACCGCTTCCGGCTGATGGGCCCGGACGAAACCGCCTCGAACCGACTGAGCGCGGTGTTCGAGAAGACCGACAAGGTCTGGCAAGCCGAGACCCTGCCCGTCGACGAGAACCTCGCACCCGACGGCCGGGTCATGGAGGTGCTCTCCGAGCATCTGTGCCAAGGCTGGCTGGAGGGCTATCTGCTGACCGGGCGGCACGGGCTGTTCAACTGCTACGAGGCCTTCGTCCACATCGTCGACTCGATGCTCAACCAGCACGCCAAATGGCTGATCAGCAGCGCGGAGCTACCGTGGCGGCGTCCCATCGCCTCACTGAACTACCTGCTCACCTCGCACGTCTGGCGTCAGGACCACAACGGCGCCTCGCATCAGGATCCGGGGTTCATCGACCACGTCGCCAACAAACGCCCCGAGGTGGTGCGGGTGTACCTGCCCCCGGATGCCAACACCCTGCTGTCGGTTGCCGATCACTGCCTGCGCAGCAGGCACTACGTCAACGTGGTCGTCGCGGGCAAGCAGCCGGCCCTGACGTATCTGAACATGGACGAGGCCATCGCGCACTGCACCCGGGGCCTGGGCATCTGGGAATGGGCCGGCACCACCACCGGCGAGCCGGATGTGGTGCTGGCCTGCGCCGGGGACATCCCCACCCTGGAAACCCTGGCCGCCGCCGACATCTTGCGGCGCAAGCTTCCCGACCTGTTGGTCCGGGTGGTCAACGTCGTCGACATCATGCGGCTGCAGCCGGAATCCGAGCACCCGCACGGACTGTCCGATCGGGAGTTCGACGCCATCTTCACCACCGACAAGCCGATCATCTTCGCCTATCACGGCTACCCCTGGCTCATCCACCGGCTCACCTACCGTCATTCCAACCACGATCAGATGCACGTCCGGGGATTCAAGGAGCGCGGCACCACCACCACACCGTTCGACATGGTGATGCTCAACGACCTGGACCGCTTCCATCTGGTGATCGACGTCATCGACCGCGTCGAGGGGCTGGGAGCACGCGCGGCCGGCTTGCGTCAGGAAATGATCGACGCCCGGTTGGCCGCCCGCCGTTACACCCGCGAGCATGGCGAGGATGACCCGGCGATCTCGGGGTGGACCTGGCCAGCGGACTGATCGAACCGGTGTGACCTGGGTAATTGCGCGCCGCCGGTACGATTGCCTGGTTATGTCTGACCAGAGCGCCGCGGCCCCGCATCCGCATTTCCGGATCTACGCCGACATCGGCATCGTGGTCGCCATCCTGGTGCTCACCAACCTGATCGCACACTTCACCACTCCGTGGGCCAACGTCGCCACCGTCCCGGCCGCCGCGATCGGCCTGCTGATCCTGGTGCGGGCCCGCGGCTTGGACTGGGCCGAGCTGGGGTTGAGCCGCCGGCACTGGCGCTCCGGTGCCGGGTACGCACTGGGTGCGGTCGCGCTGGTGGTGTCGGTGATCGCGGTCGGCGCGCTGTTGCCGTGGACACGGCCGATGTTCATGAACGACCACTACGCCACCCTCTCGGGGGCGTTGATCGCGTCGATGGTGATCATCCCGCTGCAGACGGTGATCCCCGAGGAGTTGGCGTTTCGCGGCGTGCTGCACGGAGCGTTGGACCGGGCGTGGGGGTTCCGCGGCGTCGCCGCCGCCGGTTCGCTGCTGTTCGGTCTGTGGCACATCGCCAGCTCGCTCGGATTGACCAGTGGCAACGTCGGTTTCACCCGGCTGTTCGGCGGCGGCATCCTGGGCACGGTGATCGGCGTGGTGCTGGCCGTGGTGGCCACCGGGATCGCCGGCTTCGTGTTCAGCTGGCTGCGCAAACGCAGTGGCAGCCTGATCGCCCCGATCGCCCTGCACTGGTCGCTCAACGGGGTCGGCGCAATCGCCGCCGCCCTGGTCTGGCACCTGTCGACCTGACGCTCGGCCACTACATTCGCAGCACCGCCGCACCCGCGATGCGGCCCGCGCTCAGATCCGCCAGCGCCTCGTCGGCACGGTCCAATCCGTATTCGGGTGTACTGACCGCCATCGGGTGCTCGCCGGCGAACGCCAGGAAATCCCGCGCATCGGCGCGGGTGTTGGCGGTGACCGACCGAATCTCGCGTTCCTGGAACAGGTGCCGTTGGTAGTTCAGGCTCGGGATGTCACTGAGATGGATCCCGGCGATGGACAGGATGCCCCCGCGATCGAGTGCCGCCAACGCGGGCAGCACCAGCTCGCCGACCGGGGCGAAGAGGATTGCCGCATCCAACGGTTCGGGCGGCGGGTCGGCGGCTCCCTGCACCGACGACGCACCCAACCGCAACGCCAGTTCCCGCGCCCGCTCGCCCCGGGTCATCACGTGCACCCGGGCGCCCTGGGCCAACGCCACCTGTGCGGTCAGGTGTGCACTGCCCCCGAAGCCGTAGAGCCCGAGACGTCCTCCGGGCGGCAACTCGGCACGCAGCAGCGCGCGATAGCCGATGATGCCGGCGCACAGCAGCGGCGCCAGCTCGGTGTCGGAGTAGCCGCTCGGCAGCCGCAACGCGAACGCCGCCGGCACCGTGGTGTATTCGGCGTACCCGCCGTCGGCATCCCAGCCGGTGTACCGCGAGGACGGGCAGAGGTTCTCCCGGCCGCGCCGGCAGTAGCCGCACCGCCCGCAGGTGTGCCGCAGCCAGGCCACCCCGACGCGGTCCCCCGGTGTGAAGCCGTCACCGGTGGCCCCGCCGGCATCAGGGCCGGTATCTGAGCCGAGCGCGACCACCTCCCCGACCACCTCGTGGCCGGGGATGACGTGGGGCCGGTGCACGGCCAGATCGCCTTCGGCCACATGCAGGTCGGTCCGGCACACGCCGCAGGCCAGCACCTTGACGAGGAGTTCGCCGGGCGCCGGCCGCGGCACGGGCACGGTGACCCGGTGGAGCGGATGCGAACTCACCGGGCCGGGGTCGACGACCTGCCAGGCCGTCATTGCCCCGGTACCCGCCATGCCCGGTCAGCTGCCTCGGCGCACCAACCCGACGATCCACAGCAAGATCACCGATCCGAGGATCGCGGTGAACAGCGTGAACCACCAGCCGCCGCCGGCCGTGTCGAGGAAGAAGCTGAGCAGGAATCCGCCGATGAGCGCGCCGATGATGCCGATGACGATGTTCATCAGGATGCCCGAACCACCGCCTTTGACGATCTTGCCCGCGATCCACCCGGCAAGTGCCCCGATGATGATGTAGCCGATCCAGCCGACACTCGTCAGCGTGGACGATCGGGCCAGGATCTCGGTAGCCGCCATTACGTCCATTGCAGGTCTCCTGCCTGTCACTGGCTAAGCCCAGCGGGCCCGCTGAGCCACACCCCAGGTGTACCCGTCAAACGTAACGAATAGGCCGATCAATTGGGAACGATCAGCGTTCGGCCGACACGTCGGCGCGGCCGCCCCAGGCTCACCAAAACCGGTTGGAGCAAATCAAAAATCACATTGTCGGTGCACCGGCGGATGACAACCGTCGGCACTAATGGCAACTGGCTGTGAGCACCCGGACGGCGCCGACCAGGGTGGTGGCTAACCACATTCGCCCCGACGGTCCCACCTGCCACATTCGTCACAGCCTGCCATCGGCAAATGTTTCGGGTGGAGGTGGAGCTCCAACGCGGGTTGCGAAGGCGGCTCGACGATGAACGTCAACAACCTCGACGGCAACGTGCCCTACGTCGGACCCTGAACACCGTCACGATGTCAGGCCGGCGGCAGCATCTCCGGCGGCGCGTTGGTCACCGGGACCGGCACTCCCACGGCGGGATGAGCCGGGTCGGCCGGCGGTGGCGGCGCATTGGGGTCGGGCGCGGCCGCCGCAGGCGGTGTCCACGGCCGGATCGAGTTGGCCAGCGCCACCGCGGCCCCCTTGTCCACCGGATTGCCGGCCGAGCCGAGCCACACCACGAACCACCGTTCCGGCGCCCGCTGCCCGCGCGGGGTTCCCGGCGCCGACGGCGCACCGACCACACCGGCCCAGATCTGGCCGTTCGGCTTGTTGGTGTCGGTGAACTTCACCTCGTAATACGAGGCGACACCGGTGAGACCGTTGGCGTCGAGTGGCACGGTCTCCTGGTTCACCCGGGTGCCGGGGAACGGCATGAAGAACTCACCCATGTCCGAGGCCAGCCGCACGGCCGCCTTGGCATTGTCGGCCTCGGCACCGGCGAACAGCTTGAGGTCCAACCGCCCGAGCAGCACGCTGGTGTCATTCGGCGGTTCGGGTGTGCCCTCCGGCGGAATCTTCGTCAGCAGCGCCTGACCGTACGACAACTGGGTGGCGTCCGAGACGGTCCAGCCGGGGGGTACGACATAGCTGAAACCACCGGCCGCGTTGTCGACCCGTCCGGGCTCGGGCGCTGGCGGGGGCTGCGGCGCATTCGGGTCGGCCGGAGCCGGAGCCGGAGCGTTCGGATCGGCGGGTGCGGGCGCCGGAGCAGGGGCGGGCGCAGGTGCGCCGGGTGCCGGAGCGGGCGCCGGAGCACCAGGTGCCGGAGCGGGCGCCGGAGCACCGGGTGCCGGGGCGGGCGCCGGAGCACCGGGTGCCGGGGCGGGCGCAGGAGCGCCGGGCACCGCCGGAGCCGGGGCCGGCGCGGGGGGCGCCGGTTCGGGATCCGCATACGCCACCGCGGGCAGCGCGAAGGCCGCCGCAGTCGCGCCGGTCACCGCAGCCATTGCCAGCTTCTTCGACAGACCTGTGCGCCGGTGAGACATCGCGTCGGACTCGTCCATGGGGAAGAAACTACCGTGTTACCGCCGTGACGCAAGTGTGAGTTGCTCTTAGAGTGTTCAAAACCGAGATTGCCGAAAATCGCCTACCGCCAGGTGAATACGTCCATCAGACATTGCTGGCGCGTGCGAGGGCACGGCGCCACGCCGGGCCTGGCAACCCTTGGCTCGCACCCGGTCTTTCGGCCCGGAGCAGCCCGGTGTTACCGCGCGGGATGGATGGCCACCTCGGCCGCCTTCACCGAGAAATACACGGCATCCCCGGGAGCCAGCCGTAGCTCGGCCGCTGCTTCCGAGGTGATGTCGGCGGCCAACCCGGACGCCCCGTCGGGTTGCTCTTCGGCCCGCACCCGGATGCCGGGCCCACGGCTGTCGAGTTCGGCGATCGTCACCGCCACGGTGTTGCGGGGACTTCCGTGTGGGGCCTCGCGGTACACCGAGACCGCCGACGGTGAGAACACCGCCACCGCCGCCTCGCCGGGCCGCAGCTCGGCCGCCGGCGTGCCGTGCCAATCCAGCTGCCATGCCGAGGTCAGGGCACCGCCGCTGCCGGCGCTACCGGCGATCAGGTTCACCCCGGCGAACCGGGCCGCAAAATGACTCCTGGGTGTTGTCAATATCTCTGCGGCGGAACCGCTTTCGGCAATCCCCCCGTCCTGGATCACGATCACCCGATCGGCCAGGGTCAACACGTCGAGCAGGTCGTGCGTAATGAGGACCGCGCACCTGCCGCCTCTGGCCAGCACTCGTCTCAGCACTTTGCGCATCGACGCCGCCACCGCCACGTCCAGCCCGGCCATCGGTTCGTCGAGCAGCAGCACCTCCGGATCGGCCGCCAGGGCGCGGGCCAGCGCCACCCGTTGCGCCTGACCACCCGACAGCCGCCGCGGCCGCCGGTCGGCCAGCTCGGTGGCGTCCACCTCGGCCAACCAATTGCGCGCCGACTCGTGCGCGTCCCGCCGGCCCGATCGCCGCCCGCTGCGCGCTCCGAACGCGACGTTGGCCAGCACGCTCAGATGCGGGAACAACAGCGAATCCTGCAGCAACAATCCGACCCGCCGCGCATGCGTGGGCACCTGCACCCCGGTGGCGACGTCGGTCAGCACCCGATCCCCGGCCTGAATCCGGCCGGCATCCAGGGTGACGAGGCCCGCAATCGTATGCAGAGTGGTCGATTTCCCGGCCCCGTTGGGTCCGAGCACGGCCAGCACCTCCCCCGCGGCCACCTCGAATTCCAGGTCCAGCCCCCGTTTCTCGACGACCGCGCGGACCTGGAGCCGGGTCACGTCCACCCTCCCGCGCGCAACCGGCGACTCCCCAGGCCGACGACCACGACCGCCGCCACCACGACCAGCAGCACCGACAGCGCCACCGCAGCGTCCGCGTCGCTCTCCCGCTGCAGGTAAATCTCCAGCGGCAACGTGCGGGTGACCCCCTGACGGGATCCGGCGAACGTGAGCGTGGCGCCGAACTCGCCGAGGGACCGGGCGAAGGCCAGCACCGCCCCGGAGAGCAGGCCCGGGCCCAGCAACGGCAGCGTCACCCGCCACCACACCGCCCCCGGCGACGCGCCCAGGGTCGCTGCGACCAGCTCGAAATCCGCACCGGCGGTGCGGGCCGCCCCTTCCAGCGAGATCACCAGGAACGGCAACGACACGAAGGTCTGCGCCAGCACCACCGCCGCCGTGCTGAACGCGATCTGCACCCCGGCAGCTTCCAGGTATCGGCCGACCAGCCCCAGCCGGCCGAACGCGTACAGCAGGGCGATGCCGCCCACCACCGGCGGCAACACCAGCGGCAGCAGGATCAGGGGCCGGATCGTCCGGGTGAGACGCCCTTGGCTGCGCGCCAGCACCAGCGCCAGCGGGACCCCGAACAGCACGCACAACAGGGTGCTGGCCAGCGACGTCTTCACGCTCAGCGCCAACGCCGCCGTCGACGACGGACTCCCGATCAACGAGCCGAACTGCGGCCAGTCCACCTTTGCCACCATCGCCACCAGCGGCAACAACACGAACAGGGCGCCGGCCGCCGCGGGGAGATAGATCCAGCGCGGGAGCCGGGGCGGATTGGTCACGGTGCGGCCTCTGCGACCACGTCGACGCAGGTGGCGGCGCTGGCGCTGGTCATTTCAGGCAGCCTAGGGCAGGCCGCACTGGGCGCGCCGAGTTTCGCGTCCTAGCTACTGTCCAGTAACATCGACGGTTGTCGCCCGCGTCCGGCGTGGCGATCCCCAGGTACATGGAGGTACATCATGGCGGAGGTGCTGGTCACCGGCGGCGACACCGAACTGGGTCGCACGATCGCGGCAGGTTTCCTCGAGGCCGGCCACAACGTCGTCATCGCCGGCGCCCGTCGCGAGGATCTGGAGTTGGCCGCCAAGCAACTCGATGTCGCCTCGGTCGTGTTCGACAACACCGATCCGGCCAGCGTGGAGAACGCCCGCACCCTGTTCCCCCATCACCTCGACACCCTGGTCAACGTGCCAGCTCCGCTGTTCGAGGCCAAGGACCCCCGCACTTTCACGCTGACCGATCTGGCCACCGCCTGGCGCAATGCCCTCGACGCCACCGTGGTGTCGGCCGTGCTGACCGTGCAGATCGTCGGCGATCACCTGCGCTCGGGCGGCTCGATCATCAACGTCGTGCCCGCCGGCCCGCGCGAGGGCAGCATCGAGGCCGCGGTCAAGGCCGCCCTCGGCGACTGGACCGCCGGCCAGGCCACCTACTTCGGCACCCGGGGCATCACCGTCAACACCGTCGCCCCCGGCCTGTCCGCCCAGCCCGGCTATGACGGCCTGGGCGCCACCCCGGCCTCGGTCGCCGACGAATTCGCCCGCCTCGCAGTGTTTTTGAGCACTCCGGCGGCCCGCCACATCACCGGGCAGACCGTGCACGTCAGCCGCGGCGCCATGGCCACCCTGGGATAGCGCGCTAGGGTCGGAGAGGTGACAATCCGACTCGGACTGCAGATCCCCAATTTCTCCTACGGCACCGGCGTCGCCGAACTCTTCCCGACGGTCATCGCCCAGGCACAGGAAGCCGAGGCCGCCGGCTTCGATTCCGTCTTCGTGATGGACCACTTCTACCAGCTTCCCGGCCTGGGTACGCCCGACCAGCCGATGCTGGAGGCCTACACCGCGCTCGGCGCCCTGGCCACCGCAACCCAGCGGGTCCAACTGGGCACGTTGGTCACCGGCAACACCTACCGCAACCCGACGCTGCTGGCCAAGGCGATCACCACGCTCGACGTGGTGAGCGCGGGCCGGGCCATTCTCGGTATCGGCACCGGCTGGTTCGAACTCGAACACGACAGCCTCGGCTACGAGTTCGGCACGTTCACCGAACGTTTCAAGAAGCTCGGCGAGGCACTGCAGATCAATCCTGCCGATGCTCGAGGGCAAGCGCGCAACCTTCAGCGGCACGTACTACCGGACCGAGGAAGCGTTCGCCGAACCTCGCTTCCGCGAACACATCCCGCTGATGATCGGGGGCAGCGGCGAGAAGAAGACCATCCCGCTGGCCGCGCGGCACTTCGACCACCTCAACATCATCGCCAACTTCGACGAGCTGCCGCGCAAGCTCGAGGTGATCCGGCAGCAGTGTGAGCAAATCGACCGCGATCCCGCCACGCTGGAGACCAGCATGCTGGTCATCGCCCTGATCGGGGAGCAGTTCACCGAAGACGCCATCCCGCCGGACTTCCGCCAACGCGCCGTGTTCGGTGGCCCCGAACAGATCGCCGAGCAGCTCAAGACCAAACTTTTCGACACCGGAGTCGACGGGGTCATCCTCAGCCCGGTGACCATGGGCGGCTACGTCCCCGGCGGTATCACCGCGGTCGCCGAGGTCGTAAAACCGTTGATATCCGGGTAAACATTCGGTTCGGTTGGCGGTCTCGTCACACCGGCGGGAATCACGCCGACTAACCTGTCCGTTGTATCGAGTGGCAAAACGTCCGCGAGGAGCCAGCAATGAGCCATCCCGGAGCTACGGCGTCGGATCGGCATAGGGTAGTCATCATCGGTTCGGGGTTCGGTGGCCTGACCGCCGCCAAGACCCTCAAACGTGCCGACGTCGACGTCAAGCTGATCGCGCGCACCACGCATCACCTGTTCCAGCCCCTGCTCTACCAGGTGGCCACCGGCATCATCTCCGAAGGCGAGATCGCCCCGGCCACCCGGGTGATCCTGCGCAAGCAGAAGAACGCCCAGGTGCTCTTGGGCGACGTCACCCACATCGACCTGGAGCGGCGGACGGTGGATTCGGTGCTGCTCGGGCACACCTATTCCACTCCCTACGACAGCCTCATCATCGCGGCCGGCGCCGGTCAGTCCTACTTCGGCAACGACCATTTCGCCGAGTTCGCGCCCGGCATGAAGTCGATCGACGATGCGCTGGAACTGCGGGGGCGCATTCTCGGCGCGTTCGAGCAGGCCGAGCGCTCCAGCGATCCCGAGCGCCGGGCCAAGCTACTGACCTTCACGGTGGTCGGCGCCGGGCCCACGGGTGTGGAGATGGCCGGGCAGATCGCCGAACTGTCCGACCAGACGCTGCACGGCAGCTTCCGGCACATCGATCCCACCGAAGCGCGGGTGATCCTGCTCGACGCCGCACCGGCGGTGCTGCCGCCCATGGGCGAGAAGCTGGGCCGCAAGGCCCGGGCCCGCCTGGAGAAGATGGGTGTGGAGGTCCAACTCGGGGCCATGGTGACCGACGTGG
This sequence comes from [Mycobacterium] fortunisiensis, assembly GCF_019050325.1. Taxonomy (GTDB): domain Bacteria; phylum Actinomycetota; class Actinomycetes; order Mycobacteriales; family Mycobacteriaceae; genus Mycobacterium; species Mycobacterium fortunisiensis. The sequence continues at coordinate 72,342 of NZ_VOMB01000019.1, forward strand.
ACCGCAACGGCCTGACGGTGAAGGATTCCGACGGCACGCTGCGACGGATCGAGTCGGCCTGCAAGGTGTGGTCGGCAGGCGTGTCGGCAAGCCCGCTGGGCCGGGACCTCACCGAGCAATCGGGGGTCGAACTGGACCGGGCCGGCCGGGTCAAGGTACTGCCCGACCTGACACTGCCGGGACATCCGAACGTGTTCGTGGTCGGCGACATGGCCGCGGTGGACGGGGTGCCCGGTGTCGCCCAGGGCGCGATCCAGGGCGGTAGGTATGCGGCCAAGCTGATCAAACGCGAGGTCAGTGGCACCAGCCCGAAGATCCGGGCCCCGTTCGAATACTTCGACAAGGGTTCGATGGCCACGGTGTCGCGATTCTCGGCGGTGGCCAAGGTCGGCAAGCTGGAGTTCGCCGGGTTCTTCGCCTGGTTGTGCTGGCTGGTCCTGCACCTGGTGTACCTGGTCGGCTTCAAGACGAAGATCGTCACGCTGCTGTCCTGGACGGTGACGTTCCTGAGCACCAAGCGTGGGCAGCTGACCATCACCGAGCAGCAGGCCTACGCGCGCACCAGGATCGAGGAGCTCGAGGAGATCGCTGCCACGGTGCAGGAGACCGAGAAGGCCGCGTCCTAGCCGTTCGGGGGCAGCCGGTCTCCCTGCCAGGTGGCCAGGCTGCCACCGGCGGCGAGGGCCAGCACCGTTCCCGGCGTCTCGAATGTGGGGGCGGGATAACGCAGTTCACTGATACAGGCGCGCGGCGCGGCCAACACGTCGTCGGCCACCGCGCCGTGGCCGAGCTCGATGCGATGCCGCAGCAGCGGTGTCGATCCGACGTCCGCATGTAGCGCCGAGGTCCAAAAGCCCTCGCGTTCACCGGATCTGCCGATCTGTGTGCGCTCCCGGATGCGCAGCTGTGCGGATTCGGCGAGGTTCAGGTGCGTCGTGGTGTGGTGGGTGGCGCCACCGGCCACCACCGTCGGTTCCGGATCGAGGTCCAGCTCACCGGCGACCTCGACCGTCCAGCGCGCCGACGATTGCAGCAGCTGGGCGCCGGGCAGCGCCATCGTGGCCGCGGCGGTGCGAATCCGCAGCCGGGCACCGGCTTCCACCACCAACTGCACGGTGAGGGTGTCGCCCCCGAGCGGCGTGGCCGCCGTGGACACCAGATGCACGGTGTCGGGTCCGGTGCAGCGACCCGCCAGTCCGCCGCGGGCCTCGATTCGGGGTAGCCGGCCCGGCGTGGCCACCACGATGACGTGGGTGTGCATCACGCCGACGGCGCCTGCGCCACTTTCAGCTGTTCCCGCACCCAGTCGAGCACCGGGCCCGCCGAGGGATCCTCGGTCAGCGAGACCAGCACCGTGGGACGGTGTGCGCGCACCTTGGCCGCGTCACGGCGCATCACGTCCAGATCGGCGCCCACCAGCGGAGCCAGGTCGGTCTTGTTGACCACCAACAGGTCCGAGAAGGTGACGCCGGGGCCGCCCTTGCGCGGCACCTTGTCTCCCCCGGCCACGTCGACGACGAAGATCTGCACGTCCACCAGGCCCGAGGAGAACGTCGCAGTGAGATTGTCGCCGCCCGATTCGACGAGGATCAGGTCCAAACCTGGGTTGGCCGCGACGAGATCGTCGATCGCATCGAGGTTGGCGGTGATGTCGTCGCGGATCGCGGTGTGCGGACACCCGCCGGTCTGTACGGCGGCGATCCGCTCGTCGGGCAGCACAGCGTGCCGACGCAGGAAATCGGCGTCCTCGGTGGTGTAGATGTCGTTGGTCAGCACCGCCAGCGAGAGTTCGTCGCGCAGCCGCCGGCACAACGCCGCCACCAGCGCGGTCTTACCGGAGCCGACCGGCCCGCCGACCCCGATGCGCAACGGCTCGCCGGGTTGCCGCACCCGTTTGGGACGGTCGTGATGGGAGTGCGGTTCTCCATCCAGGAAATGTGGTGGCATGCTGGGCCTTTCGATTTTGCAGAGATCACGAGACGAACAGCGGACGGTCCCGCTCGACGTGGCGCTGCGCCAGGACGTCGAGCAGCGGGTCGGACAGGTCGGCCGGCCCGGTGACCGCCTCGGCGGCCACCGCGTCGCACAGCGCGGACAACTCGAAGGTCACGGTGGCGATGTCGGCGGGGTCCAGGGCCAACAGCCGCTGTGCGGCCGTCGCCGACCCGGTCATGGTGGTGTAGACCACCGACAGCGCGGTCTGTTCGGGTTCCAGCCCCGCGGCCGCCCCGACGGCGCCGGCCGCCACCGGCAGGTGCGGGCGCGCACCGAGTGCGTCCCACGGTTGGGCCGGCCAGACCCGGCGGGCCAGCCGCACGAGTCCCCTGCCCTGGGCCCGGGAGGCGGCCCGGGCGGCCGGAGCCGGTGTCCGGGCATCTGTTTCGGCATCGGCCGTCGCGGGGTCCAGCGCCGCGGTGTGCACGGCCACCGCCAGCGAGGCCGTCACCAGACCACTGGTGCGCAGGCGCCGCACCAGGTAGGCGCGCACGGTCGGCAGATCGGTGAGCAGCCCGCTGGTCACCGCCTCCTCGACACCACCGGAATGCACGTGCCCGCCGGTCGGCAGACGCGAATCGGCCAGGGCCAGAAGTGTTGCCAGGCTGCTCATCTAGAACAGGAAGTATCGCTGTGCCATGGGCAGTTCGACGGCGGGCTGCTCCTGCCACACTTGTCCGTCGATCTTCACGGTGAAGGTGTCGGGCTCCACCTCGATGTGCGGCAACGCGTCGTTCAGCGGCATCTGCGCCTTGCCCACTCGTCGAACATCCTTGACTGCCACCAACTTCCGTCGGATATTCAGGCGGTCGGCGAGCCCGTCCGCGACCGCCTGCGGTGCCACGAAGTGCACCGAGGTCGCTGCCGCAGCGGCGGGAGCCGCACCGAACATCGGACGGGGCAGCACCGGCTGGGGCGTCGGGATGGACGCGTTGGCATCGCCCATGGCTGCCCAGGCGATCATGCCGCCCTTGAGCACCGCGTGTGGCCGCACCCCGAAGAACGCGGGTTCCCACAGCACCAGGTCGGCGAGCTTGCCGACCTCGACCGAACCGACCTCGTCGTCCAGACCGTGCGCAATGGCCGGGCAGATGGTGTATTTCGCGACATACCGCCGGACGCGGTGATTGTCGGCCGCACCGTCACCCGCGAGTGCGCCGCGCCGGCGCTTCATCACGTGCGCGGTCTGCCAGGTGCGCAGCACCACCTCGCCGATGCGGCCCATGGCCTGAGAGTCGCTGCCGATCATCGAGATGGCGCCGATGTCGTGCAGCAGGTCCTCGGCGGCGATCGTCGACGGCCGGATCCGGCTCTCGGCGAAGGCGAGGTCCTCGGGCACCGCGGGGTTGAGATGGTGGCACACCATCAGCATGTCGAGGTGCTCGTCGAGGGTGTTGACCGTGTGCGGACGGGTCGGATTGGTCGAACTCGGCAGCACATTGGGGTGTGCGGCGACGGTGATGATGTCAGGTGCGTGCCCGCCGCCGGCCCCCTCGGTGTGGTACGCGTGGATGCCGCGGCCCTTGATCGCGGCCAGGGTGTCCTCGATGAAGCCGGCCTCGTTGAGCGTGTCGGTGTGGATGTTGACCTGCACCCCGGCCGCGTCGGCCACGGTCAGGCAGGCGTCGATGGCCGCCGGTGTGGTCCCCCAGTCCTCGTGCAGCTTGAAACCCGCTGCCCCACCGCGCAACTGCTCCCACATCGCCTCGGAGCTGACGGTGTTCCCCTTGCCCAGCAGCGCGATGTTGAGCGGCCAGGAGTCCAGCGATTCCAGCATCCTCGCCAGGTGCCAGGCGCCCGGGGTGACGGTGGTGGCCTTGCTGCCCTCGGCCGGGCCGGTGCCGCCGGCCACGATGGTGGTGATGCCGCTGCCCAGCGCCTCTGCCATCAGTTGCGGACAGATGAGGTGTACGTGGCAATCGATCGCACCCGCGGTCAGGATGCGACCGTTGCCGGCGATGATCTCGGTGGACGGGCCGACCACCAGCCCGGGGTGCACCCCGGTCATGATGTCGGGGTTGCCGGCCTTGCCGATCGCGGCGATGCGGCCGTCGCGGATGCCGATGTCGGCCTTGATGATTCCCCAGTGATCGATGATCACGGCTCCGGTGATAACGGTGTCGGGTGCGCCGTCGGCGCGGGTGGCCCGCGACTGCCCCATCGACTCGCGCAGCACCTTGCCGCCGCCGAACACCGCCTCGTCGCCGGCCAGTCCGGGACCGCCACTGCGGTCCTCGGTGACCTCGATGAACAGGTCGGTGTCGGCCAGCCGGATCCGGTCTCCGGCGGTGGGTCCGAACAGGGCCGCGTAACGCGCCCGGGTCAACTCGGTCATGGGGCGTCCAATCGGCCGGGCGGGTCGAGACTGATGCCGTGCACCTCACGGACGCCACCGAGCGGCACCAGGGAAACACGCTGGGCCACACCGGGTTCGAAACGCACCGCGGTACCGGCCGGGATGTCGAGCCGGTGGCCGCGGGCGGCGGTCCGGTCGAAGTCCAACGCGGCGTTGGCTTGGGCCAGGTGCACGTGGCTGCCAACCTGCACCGGCCGGTCACCGGTGTTGACGACGTCGAGAACCAACCGTGGCGCACCGGGATTGAGATCGATGACACCGTCACCGAAGACGATTTCGCCGGGGATCATCGCTCAGGCGATCGGGTGGTGGACGGTGACCAGCTTGGTGCCGTCTGGGAACGTCGCTTCGACCTGGACGTCGTCCAACATCTCGGGTACTCCCTCCATGACCTGCTCGCGGGTCAGCACGTCACGGCCGCTGATCATCAGCTCGGCCACGGTGCGGCCGTCCCGGGCGCCCTCCAGCAGGTGGTCGGTGATCACCGCGACGGCCTCGGGATGGTTGAGTCGCAGGCCGCGCGCCTGCCTGCGGCGCGCCAGTTCGGCGGCGTACGAGATGAGCAGACGATCCTGCTCATGCGGGGTCAAACGCATAGTCGGCGATATTGCCACGACGAGCGGTTTTCGGCAGCGCTCGCCGGCCGGGCGGAGGGGCCGAGGGCCGGAGGGGTCACTGCGCGGGCATGTTCTGCAGCCGCACCTGACCGCGGGCCACGAGCTTGTCGTTCTCGTCGGTGATGGTGATGAGCCACAGTTGTTGCCGTCGGCCGCGGTGGATGGGCGTCGACGTCGCGGTGATCGTCGCTGAGCCGATCGCACGCAGGAAGTCGGTGTTGTTGTTGACCCCGACCACGGTGCCGCCGCCGTTTTCCGACAGCCAGATGTGACCGGACACGCTGGCCAGGCTTTCGACGATCGAGCAGTACACGCCGCCGTGCACGATGCCCCACGGCTGCAGCAGCTTGTCGTGGATCGTCAGCTGCGCGCGGCCCCCGTCGGGGGTGAGCTCGAGGTAGGTCAGGCCCAATTCGGAGTCGAAGCCTTTACCCAGGTCTTCGCGGTAATCAGTGGTCACAGTCCTCGTGTCTACACGCCGTGCCGTCACAAAGATGCGGGCGGGTCCCGCGTGTGAAACGCGGGACCCGCCCTCGAGTGGACCGGGGGTCTCTGCAGCCCTCAGGACTCCGGCTCGGTCCGTTAGCCTCGTATCTACATACTAGGCAAGGCTACCCTAATTAAGCAAGACCTTCCCGGCCCGGCCCGAGCCGCGCACCGGCAGACCGAACCCGACCAGGGCGTCGAGCACCGCCTGACCGCGCCGCATGCTCACCACCTCACTGCACCCGGCCAGCAGCGGAACCTGGGTGGCCGCACCGACCACCGCGGCCCCCACCATGTGCCACATCGCGGCGACCGTGATGGCGCCGTCGCTGATGTCCACCAGCCGGGCGAACAGCGGTTCCAGCGCCCGGTGACTGCGATGTGCGACCCAGGTGGTCAGCGCCGCCTCGCTGGGCAGCGGGACGATTCCGTCATAGGACGCGCTGGCGAACCGCATCACCCGGCCACCGAAGTAGGGATCGTCGGGCAGCCCACGCAACGTCGGATCGACGACGCCGACCCAGTCGATCGCCCCTTCGGAGTCCACATGGACCCACAGGTTCTCCAGGCCGGTGTCCCAGGCCCGCCCCTCCAGCACCAGCAGCGGCACCACCCGGCCGATCACCACATGGGTGAGCGTGGCGGCCAGCTGCTGGGCGACCGCAGCGCGATTGCCGGTCTCGGCCATCGCGGTGTCGAACATCGCCTGCAGCCGGTTGGCCGACAACGCCTCGGCCAGCGGCCACCAGCGCCGCCGCGACAGATCGCCCACCACGGCCACGCCGTAGACCCGCGGACATTCCGGATACAGCTCACGCAGGCGTCGACTCGACTCGTGGAGCGGCAACGTCCGCTCGATAGCCATACCCGCGATCAGCGGATCTTCGATCAAGACCGTCATGCCACCTCCGAAGGCTCCAGTTTCACTTAGGTTAGCCTTACTATAGTCATGTGCAGCACGAGGGCCACCCCCTGTGATTGGATTCACAAGGACCCCTGCAAAGGGCGCTGACCTTGACCTAAACCGACGGCGGCGACGCTGCCGCAGCTGCCGCCAAACGCATACGACGCGCGGTAGTAAACGCGTAGTACGCTGGCTCTACTGCTCAGGAGAGTGAACGGAACATGGCCAAATTGACGCGTCTAGGGGACCTTGAGCGCGAGGTGATGGACCACCTGTGGTCCGCACCCGAACCCCAAACAGTGCGCCAAGTCCACGAGGCGCTGGCCGCCCGCCGCGACTTGGCCTACACGACGATCATGACGGTGCTGCAACGGCTGGCGAAGAAGAACCTCGTCGTACAGCACCGCGATGACCGCGCGCACCGCTACGCGCCCACCCATGGCCGCGACGAGCTGGTCGCCGGCCTGATGGTCGACGCACTCGACCAGGCCGCGGACTCCGGCAGCCGGCAGGCCGCGCTGGTGCATTTCGTCGAGCGAGTCGGTGCCGACGAAGCCCGAGCGCTGCGTCGGGCGCTGGCCGAATTGGAGAGCAAGCACCAGCCGCACCCACCGGCTGGAAATTAGGGCACCGCCTGAGAGAGACTTACGGCGTGTCCGCGCTGGCCTTCACCCTTGTCGCGCTGGCGCTGGTGGGACCAGTGCCGGCGGTGCTGGCACGTGCGGCGTGGCCGTTACGTGCACCACGTGCCGCGATCGTGCTGTGGCAGTCCGTCGCGCTGGCCGCGGTGCTCTCGGCGTTCTCCGCCGGCATCGCCATCGCCAGCCGGCTCTTCGTGCCCGGGCCCGACGGCCGGCCGACCGCCACCATCACCAGTGAGATCAAAGCCCTCGGTTGGCCGCTGTGGCTGCTCTACGTCGTGGTGTTCAGCCTCACCCTGTTCATCGGGGGCCGCCTCTGCGTGGCCGTGATCCAGGTGGCGGTGGGCACCCGCCGCCGCCGTGCCCATCACCGGATGATGGTCGACCTGCTCAGCAAGTCCCGCGACGCGGTGCCGGCCCACCTGTGTACGGCGCACCGCCCGCTGGCCGGCGACGGCTTGCGCATCCTCGACGTCGCCCAGCCCCTGGCCTACTGCCTGCCCGGGGTCCGCAGCCGGGTGGTGGTCAGCGAGGGCACCCTGACCACCTTGTCCGACAACGAGATCGCCGCGATCCTCACCCACGAACGCGCCCACCTGCGGGCCCGCCACGACCTCGTCCTGGAGATGTTCACCGCGGTCCATGCCGCGTTCCCACGGTTCGTCCGGAGCGCCAACGCACTGGACGCGGTGCGCCTGCTGATCGAGCTGCTGGCCGACGACGCCGCGGTGCGCACCGCAGGTCCCACTCCCCTGGCCCGGGCACTGGTGGCCTGCGCGAGCGGCCGCACCCCGTCGGGCGCGCTGGCCGCCGGCGGGCCGACCACCGTGATCCGGGTCCGGCGCCTTGGTGGCAAGCCCAACAGTGTGGCCATGGCCGCCACCGCCTACCTGGCCGCGGCTGCGGTGCTGGTGGTGCCGACCGTCGCGGTCGCGGTCCCCTGGCTCACCGAGCTTCACCGCCTGTTCTCCGGTCTCGGATAACGCACTGCCCGACAGGCGTTCTGACACAACAAAACAACGAAAGGCTGCTGCATGAGTTCGTCCAGCACACCGTCGAACACCACTGCCACTGCGCAGATCGGGGTCACCGGATTGGCGGTGATGGGCTCCAACATCGCCCGCAACTTCGCCCGCCACGGCTACACCGTGGCCGTGCACAATCGGTCGATCGCCAAGACCGACGCGCTGCTGGCCGAGCACGGTTCGGAAGGCACCTTCGTCCGCAGCGAGACCATCGCCGAATTCCTCGACGCCCTCGAGAAGCCGCGCCGGGTGCTGATCATGGTCAAGGCCGGTGCCCCCACCGACGCGGTGATCGACGAACTCGCCGAGGCCATGGAGCCCGGCGACATCATCATCGACGGCGGCAACTCGCTCTACACCGACACGATCCGCCGCGAGAAGGCGATCCGCGAACGCGGGCTGCATTTCGTCGGCGCCGGCATCTCCGGCGGTGAAGAGGGTGCGCTCAACGGACCGTCGATCATGCCGGGCGGCCCGGCCGAGTCGTACAAGAGCCTCGGCCCGCTGCTGGAGGAGATCTCCGCGCACGTCGACGGCGTGCCGTGCTGCACCCACATCGGCCCGGACGGTTCCGGCCACTTCGTCAAGATGGTGCACAACGGCATCGAGTACTCCGACATGCAGCTGATCGGTGAGGCCTACCAGCTGCTGCGCGACGGGCTGGGCAAGTCCGCCCCCGAGATCGCCGACGTGTTCGCCGAGTGGAACACCGGCGATCTGGACAGCTACCTCGTGGAGATCACCGCCGAGGTGCTGCGCCAGACCGACGCCAAGACCGGCAAGCCGCTGGTGGATGTGATCGTGGACGAGGCCGAGCAGAAGGGCACCGGCCGCTGGACGGTGAAGTCCGCCCTCGATCTCGGGGTGCCGGTCACCGGCATCGCCGAGGCCGTGTTCGCCCGGGCCCTGTCCGGTTCGGTGCCGCAGCGCAAGGCCACCGTCGGGCTGGCCTCGGGTGAGCTCGGTACCGCGCCGACCGATGCCGCGCAGTTCACCGAGGATGTGCGCCAGGCGCTGTACGCGTCCAAGATCGTGGCCTATGCACAGGGTTTCAACCAGATCCAGGCCGGCAGTGCCGAATACGACTGGAACGTCACCCCGGGCGACCTGGCCACCATCTGGCGCGGTGGCTGCATCATCCGGGCCAAGTTCCTCAACCGGATCAAAGACGCCTTCGAAGCCGATCCGGGGCTACCCACGCTGCTGGCCGCCCCGTACTTCCGCAGCGCGGTGGAAGCGGCGATCGACAGCTGGCGCCGGGTCGTGAGCACGGCCACCGCTCTGGGTATCCCGATCCCCGGTTTCTCCTCTGCGCTGTCCTACTACGACGCACTGCGCACCGAGCGGCTGCCCGCGGCGCTGACCCAGGGGCTGCGCGACTACTTCGGGGCGCACACCTACGAGCGCACCGACGCCGAGCCCGGGCAGAAATTCCACACCCTCTGGAGCGGCGACCGCAGCGAAGTCCAGGCCTGACTTCCTCCCGCGAGCAGGGAGGGCCGGCGCAACTAGACTCGCGGGCGTGAGGTTTTTGCACGGACACATCCCGCCGTACGACCTGACCTACAACGACGTCTTCGTGGTGCCGGGGCGTTCCGAGGTGGCGTCGCGGTTCGACGTGGACCTGTCCACCACCGACGGATCCGGCACCACCATCCCCGTGGTGGTGGCGAACATGACCGCGGTGGCCGGCCGGCGCATGGCCGAGACCATCGCGCGGCGCGGCGGCATCGTGGTCCTGCCGCAGGATCTGCCGCCGACCGTGGTGGCCGACACCGTGGAGTTCGTCAAGAGCCGCGATCTGGTGGTGGACACCCCGGTGACGCTGGGCCCCGACGATTCGGTGTCCGACGCCGTGGCCCTGCTGCACAAGCGGGCGCACGGGGCGGCCGTGGTGGTGTTCGAGGGCCGCCCGATCGGGCTGGTCACCGAGGCCGGCTGCGCCGGGGTGGACCGGTTCGCCCGGATTCGCGACGTCGCCGTGTCCGACTTCGTCACCGCGCCGGCCGGCACCGACCCGCGCAAGGTGTTCGACCTGCTCGAACACGCCCCGATCGACCTCGCGGTGCTCACCGGACCGGACGGCACCCTGGCCGGTGTGCTGACCCGCACCGCCGCGGTGCGGGCCGGCCTCTACACCCCGGCCGTCGACGCCGCCGGGCGGCTGCGCATCGCCGCGGCGGTCGGCATCAACGGCGATGTCGGGGCGAAGGCCCGCTCGCTGGCCGAGGCCGGGGTGGATCTGCTGGTCATCGACACCGCCCACGGCCATCAGGTCAAGATGCTCGACGCCATCGAGGCGGTGGCGTCGTTGGAGCTGGGCCTGCCGTTGGCCGCGGGCAACGTGGTCTCGGCCGAGGGCACCCGCGACCTGATCGGGGCCGGCGCCTCGATCGTCAAGGTCGGGGTGGGCCCCGGGGCGATGTGCACCACCCGGATGATGACCGGCGTGGGCCGGCCGCAGTTCTCCGCCGTCGTCGAATGTGCCGCGGCGGCAAGAGAACTCGGGGCGCACGTGTGGGCCGACGGTGGGGTGCGGCACCCGCGTGACGTGGCGCTGGCGCTGGCCGCGGGCGCCGCCAACGTGATGATCGGATCCTGGTTCGCCGGCACCTACGAGTCCCCCGGCGACCTGCTGCACGATCGCGACGAGCGGCCGTACAAGGAGAGCTACGGCATGGCCTCCAAACGCGCGGTCGCCGCGCGCACCGCCGGCGACAGCTCGTTCGACCGGGCCCGCAAGGCGCTGTTCGAGGAAGGCATCTCCTCCTCGCGGATGAGCCTGGACCCGGCCCGCGGCGGAGTCGAGGACCTGCTCGACCACATCACCTCGGGCGTGCGCAGCACCTGCACCTACGTCGGTGCGACCAACCTCGCCGAACTGCACGAAAAAGTGGTGCTCGGCGTGCAATCGGCGGCCGGTTTCGCCGAAGGACACCCGCTACCCGCCGGCTGGTGACGTTAGTATTGGGATTCGGATTGGATCGAACGAAAGGGTTCACGTGCCGCAGGCACCCACCGAGGCCTCCGGTTCTGAACCGGCCTCCCAGGTGGAGCAACAGTCACTTCTGAGCGCCGAAGCTGACGACCCCCCTCCTAGTCGGCCGGGCCCCGGGCCCGGCGTCGCGACGGCGAGGATCTGATGGGTATCTCGACAGATGTGGTTCTGTCCGCGCTCTCGATCCTGGCCATCATCCTCCTCACCTTCGGCACCGCGGTTTTCGTGGCCGCCGAGTTCTCCCTGACCGCACTGGAACGCAGCACCGTCGAGGCCAACGCCCGCAGCGGTGACCGCCGCGACCAACTGGTCCGCCGCGCCCACCGCACGCTGTCCTTCCAGCTGTCCGGGGCCCAGGTGGGTATCTCAATCACCACCCTGGCCACCGGCTATCTCGCCGAACCCGTGGTCGGGGAGCTGATCCGGCCCGGTCTGGACGCCGTCGGCCTCCCGCCGAATGTCGCCGGCGGGCTGTCCCTGTTTTTGGCCGTGCTGATCGCGACCTCGCTGTCGATGGTGTTCGGCGAGCTGGTGCCCAAGAATCTCGCCGTGGCCCGCCCGGTACCCACGGCGCGAGCCGCCGCCCCCTTCCAGCTGTTGTTCTCGCTGCTGTTCACGCCGGTCATCCGGCTGACCAACGGCACCGCCAACTGGATTCTGCGTCGGCTCGGCATCGAACCGGCCGAGGAATTGCGCTCGGCACGGTCGGCGCAGGAACTGGCGTCGCTGGTGCACAATTCGGCCCGCTCCGGGTCACTGGACCCGTCCACCGCCCAGTTGGTGCACCGCTCGCTGCAGTTCGGTGAGCGCACCGCCGAAGAACTGATGACCCCGCGATCCAAGATCGAGGTCCTCGACGCGGGCGATTCGGTGGCCGACCTGATGGCGGCGGCGATCCGGACCGGCTATTCGCGTTTCCCGATCGTCGAGGGCGATCTCGACGAGACGATCGGCGTGGTGCACGTCAAACAGGTGTTCTCGATACCGCGGGCCGAGCGGGACCGGACCCGGCTGGCGGCCGTGGCGCTGCCGGTGGCGACCGTGCCCTCCACGCTCGACGGTGATGCGGTGATGACCCAGATCCGCGCCAACGGATTGCAGACCGCGCTCGTCGTCGACGAGTACGGCGGCACCGCGGGCATGGTGACCGTCGAGGATCTGATCGAGGAGATCGTCGGCGACGTGCGCGACGAGCACGACGACGCCACCCCCGACGTGGTGCCGGCCGGGGCCGGCTGGCAGGTGTCGGGCCTGCTACGGATCGACGAGGTGGCCGCGGGCACCGGGTTCCGCGCCCCCGAAGGCGAGTACGAAACCATCGGCGGGCTGGTGCTGCAGGAGCTCGGGCACATCCCGGAGAGCGGCGAGGCCGTGGAGCTCACCGCGTTCGATCCCGACGGCGATCCCGACAAGCCGACGCGCTGGCTGGCCACGGTGGTGCGGATGGACGGCCGTCGTATCGACCTGCTCGAGCTGACCCGGCTGGACAACCCGGAGGGCCGCCATGGGTGACATTCTCGGTGTGCTGTTGACCGTGTTGCTGCTGGCGGCCAACGCGTTCTTCGTGGCCGCGGAATTCGCCCTGATCTCGGCGCGCCGGGACCGGCTGCAGGCGCTCGCCGAGCAGGGCAAACGCAGCGCCGTCACCGTCATCCGCGCCGGTGAGCATCTGTCCCTGATGTTGGCCGGCTCCCAACTGGGCATCACGATCTGTTCGATCCTGCTGGGCCGGGTCGGCGAGCCGGCCGTCGCACACCTGCTGGAGAAGCCGTTCGCGTTGGTCGGGGTGACCGACGCGGTGCTGCACACGGTGTCGTTCTTCGTCGCGCTGGCGGTCGTGGTGATCCTGCACGTGCTGCTCGGCGAGATGGTGCCGAAGAACATCGCCATCGCCGGGCCGGAGACCGCCGCGATGCTGCTGATCCCGCCGTATCTGGTCTACATCCGGGCGGCCCGCCCGTTCATCGCGTTCTACAACTGGTGCGCCAACGCCACCCTGCGCGCGTTCCGCGTCGAACCGCGCGACGAGCTGGCGTCGGCCGTGTCGACCGTCGAGCTGGCCGAGATGATCGCCGAGTCGGTGTCGGAGGGTCTGCTCGACAGCGAGGAGCACGGCCGGCTGACCCGGGCGTTGCAGACCCGCAGCCACTCCGTCAGTGACGTCGCGATGCCGATGCACCAGATTCGCGCGATACCGGTGGCCGCCGACGGCCGTGGCCCGACCGTGGCGGCCGTCGAGCAGGCGCTGACCGAGACCGGCTACTCCCGGTTCCCGGTGACCGACGCCGCCGGAACCGCCATCGGATATCTACACATCAAGGACGTGTTGCCGCAGCTCAACGACCCCGACGCGGTGGTCGACATGTCGCTGGTGCGTCCGCTGCCACGGATTCCGTCGTCACTGCCGCTGCCCGACGCACTGTCGCGGATGCGTCGCAGCAACAGCCACCTCGCGCTCGTCACCCACGCCGACGGCACCGTGACGGCGATGGTGGCCCTGGAGGATCTGGTCGAGGATCTGGTGGGCACGGTGCGTGACGGTACGCACCGCATCTGACCTCGGTAGGCTCGAGCACGCCATGTCCGAACTGACTGTCGAGGATGTCACCGACGAAGTGCTGTCGGTCGGGCAGTGGACCGACCGCGCCGAATCACACCGGCGCCGGGTCGACGAATTCCTCACACCGCACCTGCGCCGGCAGCGCGCCGGTGAACCGCATCCGGTGTGGGATTTCCTGTTCACCTACTACAGCCTGCGGCCCCGCCGGTTGCGGCACTGGCACCCCGGCTACGGCATCGTGCTGGCCGGCGAACCGGCCCGCGCCTACCTCGGCCGCACCGGGTACCGGGAACACCCGCACGGGGTGACGGTGTCGGCCGAGCACCTCTCGACACGCCGGGACACGGTGCGGTTCATCGCGGAGTTGTTGCGCGCCACCGCGGCGCGGGCGCCCCGGCTGAACTGCTTCGGTCTGCATGAGTGGGCCATGGTCTATCAGGCCCCCCAGCTACGTCACAGCCAGGTTCCGCTGCGCCTCGGCTCCGCCGGAACGGACACGGTCGTCGAGTCAATGTCGTTGCGCTGCAGCCACTTCGATGCGTTCCGGTTCTTCACCGACGGCGCCGTCGGCCGAAATGACCGGCAGCTGAGCCGGGACCGGCAGATCGATTCCGAGCAGCCGGGTTGCATCCACGCCGCGATGGACATCTACAAATGGGCTTACAAGCTGGGGCCATTGGTGCCCTCGGAACTCGTGATGGACGCACTGGAATTGGCGGCCGACGCGCGGGCAGTCGATATGTGTGCCAGCCCATACGACTTGAGACGATATGGTTTCCAGCCGATCGCCATCGAAACACCGGCCGGGCGTGCCGAATACGTCAAGGCCCAACAGCGGATCGCGCAGCGGGCAGCTCCGTTGCGGGTCACGTTGGCAAACCGATGTGAGCTGTTGCTCACCGGGTTGGACGACGGAAAGGCCGACGTTACCAATGGGTAAGCTGGATAAACGGCAGGCGCCGCACGGTGCCTGCAGCCGAGGGAGGAAACGCGCATGACCAATCGCGTGACTGTCGGAAACCTGCGCGTCGCACAGGTGCTGCACGACTTCATCACCAACGAGGCCCTGCCGGGCACCGGCGTGGATCCGGACAGCTTCTGGTCCGGTGTGGACAAGGTCGTCGCCGACCTCACCCCGCGCAACCAGGAACTGCTGGCCCGCCGTGACGAGTTGCAGGCGCAGATCGACAAGTGGCACCGCGCCCACGTGCTGGAGCCGATCGATCCCGAGGCCTACAAGCAGTTCCTCATCGACATCGGCTACCTGCTGCCTGAGCCCGCCGATTTCACCGTCACCACCGCCGGCGTCGATGACGAGATCACCTCGACGGCCGGCCCGCAGTTGGTGGTGCCGATCCTCAACGCCCGGTTCGCGCTGAACGCCGCGAATGCCCGCTGGGGTTCGCTGTACGACGCGCTGTACGGCACCGACGTGATCAGTGAGGAAGACGGCGCCGAAAAGGGCACGGGCTACAACCAGATCCGCGGCGACAAGGTGATCGCGTATGCCCGCAACTTCCTCGACGAGGCCGCGCCGCTGGCCGCCGGCTCCTGGAGTGAGGCCAAGGGCCTGAAGATCGTCCACGAAGACGGGGCCGGCCAGTTGCTGGTCGAGTACGGCGACGGTCTGTCGACTGGATTGGCCACGCCCGAGCAGTTCGTCGGCTACACCGGTGAGCTGGGCCAGCCCCAGTGGTCGGTGCTGCTGGCCAACCACGGGCTGCACATCGAGATCCTGATCGACCCGGACTCCCCCATCGGCTCGACCGATGCCGCCGGCATCAAGGACGTCGTGCTGGAATCCGCGATCACGACGATCATGGACTTCGAGGACTCGGTGGCCGCCGTCGACGCCGAGGACAAGGTGCTCGGCTACCGCAACTGGCTGGGCCTGAACAAGGGCGATCTGGCCGAAGAGGTCAGCAAGGGCGGCAAGACGTTCACCCGGGTGCTCAACCCGGACCGCACCTTCACCACCCCCGATGGCGAGGGTGAGCTGACGCTGCCCGGCCGCAGCCTGCTGTTCGTGCGCAACGTGGGGCATCTGATGACCAACGACGCGATCACCGACGCCGACGGGAACGAGATCCCCGAGGGCATCCAGGACGCGCTGTTCACCGGACTGATCGCCATGCACGGCCTGAAGGACGAAGAGGGCAACGGCCCGCTGAAGAACAGCCGCACCGGCTCGGTCTACATCGTCAAGCCCAAGATGCACGGCCCGGACGAGGTCGCCTTCACCTGTGAGCTGTTCGGCCGGGTCGAGGATGTGCTGGGCCTGCCCGAGTCCACCCTGAAGGTCGGGATCATGGACGAGGAGCGGCGCACCACCGTCAACCTGAAGGCCGCCATCAAGGCCGCCGCCGACCGCGTGGTGTTCATCAACACCGGCTTCCTGGACCGCACCGGCGACGAGATCCACACCTCCATGGAGGCCGGTCCGATGATCCGCAAGGGCGCGATGAAGAGCCAGCCCTGGATCAAGGCCTACGAGGACAACAACGTCGACGTCGGCCTGGCCACCGGCCTGTCCGGCAAGGCACAGATCGGCAAGGGCATGTGGGCCATGACCGATCTGATGGCCGACATGGTCGAGCAGAAGATCGGTCAGCCCCGCGCCGGCGCCACCACCGCGTGGGTGCCCTCGCCCACCGCGGCCACCCTGCACGCGATGCACTACCACCAGGTGGACGTCGAGGCCGTGCAGAAGGAGCTGATGGGCAAGCGGCGCAGCACAATCGACGAACTGCTGACGATCCCGCTGGCGGATTCCTCGTTGACCTGGTCGCCCGAGGAGATCCACGAGGAGGTCGACAACAACTGCCAGTCGATCCTGGGTTACGTGGTCCGCTGGATCGACGCCGGCGTCGGCTGTTCGAAGGTGCCCGACATCCACGACGTCGCGCTGATGGAAGACCGCGCCACGCTGCGGATCTCCAGCCAGCTGCTGGCGAACTGGTTGCGCCACGGCGTCATCACCGAAGAGGACGTCAAGGCCAGCCTGCGTCGCATGGCCGCGGTCGTCGACGAGCAGAACGCCGGTGACCCCGGCTATCTGGCGATGGCGCCCGATCCCGAGGCCAGCATCGCGTTCGCCGCCGCGCAGGAGCTGATCCTGTCCGGGGCTGCGCAACCGAACGGCTACACCGAGCCGATCCTGCACCGCCGCCGCCGCGAGTTCAAAGCGAGCACCGCCGGGAAGTGATTAGACTTCGGCGGGTCCGGATGACTAGTCGGCGCGAGACGTACAGGGGTTAGGGATGGGCAGGCACAGCATTCCCGACCCTGAGGATGCGCCCGACGAGCCCGAGCACGGGCCCGTCGGCGACCCGGGATACTCCGGCGCCCACCGGGGTTACCGGGACGAGCCCGGCTACCACGCACCCGGTTACGCCGATGGTGACGACGACCACGAATCGGACTACCGCGAGCCGTATGCCGACTATGCCGAACCGGGATACGAAGAACCGGAGTTCGGCGAGGCGGAGTTCGGCGGGGCGGAGTACGCCGAATCCGACGGCTACGACGACGAGTACGTCGATGCCTACCGCAGTCGCTACCCCGGCGCCGACTACCCCGATGCCGACTATGCCGGCGCCGACTATGCCGACGCCGACTATGCCGATGCGGACTATGCCGGCCGCGAATACGCCGACGAGGGTTACGCCGACGACTACGCCGACGATCAGCCGACCGCACAGTTCGGTGCGGTCGGACCGCCACCGCCCAGCACGCCGAGCGGCCGTCAGCACGGCGGCGACTGGGACGGCGGTGAGTGGACCGGAAGCCACCGCGCGGTCGAAACGGGCCGGCGCGGGGTCAGTGTCGGGGTGATCGTGGCTCTGGTCACCGTGGTGGCCGTGGTCGGCGGCGTCATCCTGTGGAAGTTCCTCGGCGATGTCCTGGCCGATCGCAGCGACGCGGCGGCCGCACGCTGCGTGGACGGCGAACTCGGGGTGGCCGTGATCGCCGACCCGACCATCTCGACGTATATCGAGGGGTTGGCCAACACGTACAACGAGTCGGTGAGCCCGGTCGGCGACCGCTGCGTCAAGGTGCGCGTGCAGTCCGCCGAATCCGACCGGGTGATCCACGGATTCGCCGAGACGTGGCCCAGTGAGCTGGGCGACCGTCCGGCCCTGTGGATTCCGGCCAGCGGGATCGCCGAAGCCCGGCTGGAGGCCACCGCGGGTGCCCAAACCGTCAGCGACAGCCGTTCCCTGGTCACCTCGCCGGTGCTGCTCGCGGTCAGTCCTCAGCTCAAAGATGCACTGGGACAACAGAACTGGGGCGCCTTGCCGCAGCTGCAGAGCAGCCCGGCGGCGATGAACGGGCTCAAGCTGCCCGGATGGGGAACTCTGAAACTCGCGCTGCCGACACACAGCAACGGTGACACCGCCGCCCTGGCCGGCGAAGCCGTCGCCGCGGCGACCGCCCCCGCCGGCGCGCCGGTGACCTCGGGCATGAGCGGGGTCAACACGCTGTTGCGCGGGCAACCCAAGCTCGATGACGCCGAACTGGGCACCGCCCTGGACACCATGCTCGAGGCCACCGACCCGGCCACCTCGCCGGTGCACGCGGTGGCCACCACCGAACAGCAACTGTTCCAGCGGGCCGCCGGCATCGACGACGCCAAATCCTCGTTGGCCGGCTGGCTGCCGGCCGGCCCCACCGCCAGCGCCGACTACCCGACGGTGCTGCTGTCCGGCGACTGGCTGGAGAAGGAGCAGGTCACCGCGGCCAGCGAGTTCGCCCGCTACCTGCGCAAGCCCGAGCAACTCGCCGAGCTCGCCAAGGCCGGCTTCCGGGCCGAGGGGGCGACGCCACCGTCCAGCGATGTCACCGACTTCGGCGACCTGGCGGCGCCACTGTCGATCGGCGACAACGCCATGCGCGTTACCTTGGCCAACGCCACCGCCTCGCCGACGGGCAGCCCCGCGGTCACCATCATGCTCGACCAGTCGATGCCGACCGAGGAGGGCGGCAAGTCCCGCTTGGCCAATGTGGTTGCCGCGCTCGACAACCGGCTCAAGGCCCTACCCGACACGTCTGCGGTGGGACTGTGGACATTCGACGGCACCGAGGGCCGCTCCGAGGTGGCGATCGGTCCGTTGGCCGAGCCGGTGAGCGGTCAGCGCCGTTCCGACCTGCTGACCTCCACGCTCGACGAGCAGTCAGCCTCCGGCGGGGGCGCGGTGTCCTTCACCACGCTCCGCATGGTCTACACCGAGGCGTTGTCCAAATTCCGCGAGGGCCAGGACAACTCGATCCTGGTGATCACCACCGGTCCACACACCGACCAGAGCCTGGACGGCGCCGGGCTGCAGGAGTACATCCGCGGCGCGTTCGACCCGGCCCGGCCGGTGGCGGTCAACGTGATCGATTTCGGTGGCGGCTCCGACCGCGCCACGTGGGAAGCCGTCGCCCAGGCCAGCAGCGGCACCTATCAACACGTATCCAGCTCGGCCTCACCCGAACTCGCCGCCGCGGTCAATTCTCTGTTGGGCTGACCGGCGCCAAAATTCGTGCAGTCGACCCCCGGTCGTTGCGGCGACAATAGAGGGATGACGCTGACCGTGTCCCAGGTTTTGGGGGCCAAGCCTGACGCATTGCTCACTGCCGCAGGCGACGTGGGCACCGTGGCCAACCAACTCGACGGGCAGATCGCAAACCAGAAGTCGCAGCTGGGCCGTCTGGAGGACAGTTGGACCGGTGGTGCGTCCGCGGCGGCCCAGAAGCAGGGCGAGCAGATGCTGGTCGGGCAGGAGGCCTATCGCGACAAGCTGCGCGCCATGCAGCAGGTGATGGTGTCGGGCGGACAGCAGTTGACCACCATCCGTACCGAGTTGCAGACCCTGGTCAGCGGAGGCGTCTCACCGCTGTGGAACATCGCCGACAACGGTTCGGTGGCCCCGGGCCCGCTACTGCAACAACTGGCCACGTTGTCACCGGTACTGGGCATGCAGATCAAGCTCAAGGGCCTCGATGTCGAGACTGCGGTCAAGACGTTGCTCGACCAGTTCGAACAGGCCGACAAGGGAGCTGCCGACGCGCTGCGCAAGTTCCTCGGCGAGGACACCGGCGAGAAGGACGATTCGGGCGACAAGAAGGACGACGAACACAAGCCCGAGGACAAGCCGGAAACCCCGGAAGATTCGCCCGGCGGCCAGAATCCGGCCGACATCGCGAAGGGCTTCCTCGACCGCAACGCCTCGGACCTCAAGGGCAGCGGGGAACTTCCGATGGATGCCAGCGTGCCGAACGATGTGTGCTGCGCCAACTTCGTCACCGCGACCCTGCAGAAAGCCGGCCTGATCGACTGGCACAGCAACGGTGTCGCCGACATGTCGTCGCGCCTGCAGGCCGAGGGCTGGCGGGTGGTCCCGGCGTCGGAGGCACGTCCCGGTGACGTCGCGGTGATCAACGGCAGCCAGCACACCGAACTCGTCGCCGCCAACAGTGGCGGAAACGTCACGCTGATCGGCTCGAACAATGTCAACGACGACGGCAGCCAGCGCATCTCCTACGGCAACCCCTACGGCGAAGTGATGTACCTGTCCCCGCCGTGATCGTGTCCTCAGTCGGGGGGTAGTGCGAACGCCTGCTGCGGCGCACCGTACTTACCGGCCCACCCTTCCCAGGCGACATCGGTGGGACCCACCGCGCTGTCGACGCGCCTCCAGCTGCTGCCGTCGTGACGGAACAGGCCGGCGTAGGTTCTCGACTTTCCGCCATGGGCCGCCGCCTCCGCGAAGGGCGTTCCGGCGTAGTCGAATACGGTGCCACCGGGCCCGTGGATCGTGCCGTAGACAAATGCCCATTCCCCCACCACGTTGACGGTTTTCGTGGTCAACTCCGCGGGCTTGCCGAGCTGGGTGATCAGATCAGCCTCTGCCGGATCCACAATCGCCTCCCCTCCTGCAGGCACGGGATCGGCCTGCGCGTATGCCGCACCGAACATGCTCAGGCCGAGCAACACCGGGATCAACACCAACCGTCTGAGGGCGCTCCACGCGAACATCAGGCCACCGTACCTTTTTGGTGCACCGGGCCGGTGCACGGCGGGTTTACGATTGTCTCCGGGCGAGTGCTTGGAGGGGACCTTTCGCGATGGCCGCAACACTGAACGTCGATCCTGCCGTGCTGCGCGATACAGCCGCCACCTTGAGCGACATTCCCACGAGTCTGCGTGGGCCTGGTTCCGCCCTGTCCGCGGCGGCGGGCCCGCTGTCCGGGCTGAACGTCGCCGCAGCCTGCAGCCAGGTCGCCGACTCGATCGATCAGCAGGCAAAGGGCTTGGGCCAGAAGGTGTCCACGTTCGCCGACAACCTGAACAAGGCCGCCGGTGCCTATGAGAAGGGCGACAAGGAGTCCGGCGACAAGATCAAGTTCGAGGAGCCCGGCGCCGGCGAGGGCGAGCAGCAGGACGACGACGCCCCGCCACCGCCCGAGGACCCGAACTACGATCCGGTGACCGTCGAAGAGCTGCGCGAGATCGTGCCCGAACTCAGCCAGGCCAAGGCCGAGGAGATGGTCGGCCCGCTCAACGAGGCGATGCGCGAGGGCGGGATGAACACCCCGCAGCGGCAGGCTGCGTTCCTGTCCCAGATCGCCGTCGAGTCCGACCGGTTCAACACCTACGAGGAGTACGCCGACGGCAGCCAGTACGAAGGCCGCACCGATCTCGGCAACACCGAGCCGGGAGACGGCACGAAATACAAGGGCCGCGGGGTCATCCAGATCACCGGACGCTACAACTACACCCAGATGAGCGAGGACCTCGGCGTCGACTTCGTCAACCATCCCGAGTTGGCCGCCACGCCCGAATACGCGTTCAAGAGCGCGGTCTGGTACTGGAACAACCACGACGGCAACACCGTGGCCGACGGCGGAAACATCACCGACATCACCCGAATGGTCAACGGCGGCACCAACAACCTGGCCGAACGAACCGAATACTACAACCGAGGATTGCAGGTACTGAGCCGATGAACATGCGCCCGACACTCGCCGCCCTGTCCATACTCGTTGCCGTGGGCCTGAGCGGGTGCAGCACCTCCACCACCGAAGGCCAGCCCGCCGCCCGTGACAAGGTGGCCGCCACGACCAACAGCATCGCCACACCCGTGGCCACCACCGTGGCACCGGAGGTGTCCCCCGACGAGCAGTGTGCGGGTTCGAAATTCGATGTCGCGGGGTTCATCGGCGCCTGGCAGGACGGCCCCACGGTCACCACAGTGTCCGAGCACGGCTCACTGAAGTCGGACACCAACGGCGACAAGCAGTTCGGCACCTGGAAGTTCACCCAGGCCGGTCAGACACCGGCGGCCGCACAGGTGCCGGTGGCCGACACCTGCGTGCTGTGGTTTCACTGGATGTCCGAACCGCCCCAGGACCTGTTCTACGTCCCGTTGAAGGTCGGGGCCACCAGCCTTGAGCTGAGCTACGTAGGGCGCGGCAACACCATCACGTGGGAGCGTGCCACCGCGCCCTAGCGGCGCGCTACGCGAACGCTCCAGCCGTTTGGCGCGCTACGCGAACGCTCCAGCCGTTTGGCGCGCTACGCGAACGCCTCGACCGGCGGGCAGGAGCAGACCAGATTCCGGTCTCCGTACGCCCCGTCGATGCGACGCACCGGCGGCCACACCTTGGGCCGGAATCCCTTGCCCAGCGGGTAGGCGGCCTCCTCACGGGTGTACGGGTGATCCCAATCGGCCACCAGCAGGCATTCGGCGGTGTGCGGGGCTCCCCGCAGCGGATTGTCATCCACCGGCCACTCGCCCGAACCCACCCGGTCGATCTCGGCCCGGATGGCGATCATCGCGTCACAGAACGCGTCGACCTCCGCGAGGCTCTCGCTCTCGGTCGGCTCGACCATCAACGTGCCCGCGACCGGGAAGCTCATCGTCGGTGCGTGGAAGCCGTAGTCCGCCAACCGCTTTGCCACATCGTCGACGGTGACTCCGGTGTCCTTGGTGATACCGCGCAGGTCCAGGATGCATTCGTGGGCCACCATGCCGTTCTCCCCGGTGTAGAGCACCGGGTAGTACTCGTCGAGCCGGCGGGCCACATAATTGGCCGAGGCGATCGCGGTCAGGGTGGCCTCCCGCAGACCGGCAGCCCCCATCATCCGGATGTAGGCCCAGGTGATCGGCAGGATCGACGCCGACCCGTACGGCGCCGACGACACGGTGTGCTCATCGCCCAACTCGTCGGCCAGCGGATGCCCCGGCAGGAACGGGGCCAGGTGTGCGCGCACCGCCACCGGGCCGACGCCGGGACCACCGCCGCCGTGCGGGATGCAGAACGTCTTGTGCAGGTTCAGGTGGCTGACGTCGCCGCCGAAGCGTCCCGGCCGGGCCAATCCGACCAGCGCGTTGAGATTCGCCCCGTCCACGTAGACCTGACCACCGACGTCGTGCACCGCCGCGCAGATGTCGGCAACGTCGTGCTCGTACACCCCGTGGGTGGACGGATAGGTGATCATCAGTGCGGCAACACGATCCGCGTGTTCGGCGATCTTGGCGCGCAGGTCGTCCAGATCGACGTCGCCGTTGTCGCGGCAGGCCACCACCACCACCCGCATCCCGGCCAGCGCAGCCGAGGCGGCATTGGTGCCGTGCGCACTCGAGGGGATCAGGCACAGGTCGCGCTCGCTGTCGCCGCGCGAGTCGTGGTAGGCCTTGATCGCCAGGAGGCCGGCGTACTCGCCCTGCGATCCGGCGTTGGGCTGCAACGAGATCTGGTCGTAGCCGGTGATCCCGGTGAGCCAATCCTGCAGATCGGCGATCAGCCTGCGCAGACCCGGATTGTCCGAAGCCGGGGCGAACGGGTGCTGGCCGGCGAACTCGGGCCAGGTGATCGGCTCCATCTCGGCGGCGGCATTGAGCTTCATCGTGCACGAACCCAGCGGAATCATGCTGCGGTCCAACGCGATGTCCTTGTCCGCCAGCGACCGCAGGTAGCGCATCATCTCGGTCTCGGTGCGGTAGCGGGTGAACGCCGGGTGGGTGAGGAACTCCGAGTCACGGGTCTCGATCCCGGTCGGCTGTGGCGCTGCCGCTGACACATTGAACGCCGCCAGGACCGCCGCCACATGGTCTGCGGTGGTGGCCTCGTCGCAGGACACCGACACGTGGTCGGCGTCGACGCGCCACAGGTTGATGCCCTTGGATTTGGCGGCCGCGATCACCTCGTCCGCCCGGCCCGGCACGGCGGCCAGCACCGTGTCGAAGTACGTGTCGTGCACCAGCGCGTCACCGAGGGCCGCCGCGATCGCCGCGGCGTGCCCGTGCACGCGACGCGCGATGGCCGTCAGACCTTCGGCGCCGTGGTAGCTGGCGTACATCGCGGCCATCACCGCCAGCAGCACCTGTGCGGTGCAGATGTTGCTGGTCGCCTTGTCCCGGCGGATGTGCTGCTCGCGGGTCTGCAGTGCCAGCCGGTAGGCCGGCGCTCCGTCGGCGTCGACGGACACACCGACCAACCGGCCCGGCAACTGCCGGGCATGCTTGGCGTGCACGGCGAGATACCCGGCATGCGGACCGCCGAATCCCATTGGCACACCGAACCGTTGGGTGGTGCCGAACGCGACGTCCGCGCCGATCTCCCCCGGCGGGGTGATCAGGGTCAAGGCCAGCAGGTCGGCGCCGACGGCGACCAGGGCGCCGCGTTCGTGGGCGGCTGCGACCAGGCCCGCCCAATCGTCGACCCGCCCGCTCGCGCCGGGTAGCTGCACGATGACGCCGAAGAACTCGCCGTCGGGCAGCCCTTGGCGCAGGTCGGCGGTGACGATCTCGATCCCCAGCGGCTGCGCACGGGTGGCCAGCACCGCAGCGGTCTGGGCGTACAGATCGGCGTCGACCGCCAGCCGGTTCGTCTTGGACTTCGTCGCGCGGTGCATCAGGGTCATGGCCTCGGCCGCCGCGGTGCCCTCGTCGAGCATCGACGCGTTGGCCACTTCCAGCCCGGTCAGATCGCTCACCATGGTCTGGAAGTTCAGCAGCACCTCGAGGCGGCCCTGGCTGATCTCGGGCTGATAGGGCGTGTAGGCGGTGTACCAGGCCGGGTTCTCCAGGATGTTGCGCCGCAACACCGCCGGCGTGAAGGTGTCGAAGTAGCCCTGCCCGATCATCGAGACGTCGGTGGTGTTGGAGTCGGCCAGCGCGTGCAGCTCGGCCAGCGCCTGCTCCTCGGTGGCCGGGGCTGGCAGGCCCGCCAACCCCGGGGCCGCGCCGTCGGCGCCCAGCTCGTCGAGAATGCCGGCCGGCAGCGCCTTGGCGGCGAGCTCGTCGAGCGAGGCCACGCCGATCACGTCGAGCATGGTGGCCACGGCGCCGGCGTCCGGGCCGATGTGGCGATCGGCGAAGCGCGATTGAAGCTGGTCGGACACGAGTCTCTCCTGAGGCGCAGACGTGCTGAGACGTTCTACGGGCCCTCCCCCTCTGTCGTCGACCCGGTCCGGGCGCCTGAGAGATTCAGCCCCGGTAAGGACCTTTCCCCATGGGCGGGCGCCCAGTGGGCGCCACTTTCCAGAGGCATCGGGGCCTGGCGCGGTCCTGGGTGCCTGAGAGGTTGACGGAGAGGTATTGCTCCTTCGGCGTCCGCGACTGGCTGTCGCGAAACTCTCCCGCACGAGGGCGATGCGTGGGCAATTCTACCGGCAGCGCACCGATCACTGCGAACAGGCGGCTCAGCCGATCTTGCGATCGCGGGTCTTACGCCGCGACGCGAGCTCGTCCTCGGGGGCAGCGATGGACTCGCCACCGTCGGCCCGTTCGCCCGGGAAGTCGGCGATCGCGCCCGTCAATTCCCGCATCGCCCCCGACACCGCGATACCGAAGACGCCCTGACCGCCCTGCAGCAGGTCCACGACCTCCTCGGCCGAGGTGCACTCGTAGACCGTGGTGCCGTCGGAGAACAGCGTGATGTTGGCCAGATCCTGGACACCGCGCTGCCGCAGATGGTCGACGGCGACCCGGATGTTGTGCAAGGAGATGCCGGTGTCGAGCAACCGCTTGACGATCTTGAGGACCAGGATGTCCTTGAACGAATAGAGCCGCTGGCTGCCCGAGCCGGCCGCGCCGCGGATGGACGGCACCACCAGCGAGGTACGGGCCCAGTAGTCCAGCTGCCGGTAGGTGATCCCGGCGATCTGGCAGGCGCTCGGCCCGCGGTAGCCGACGAGCTCGTCGGGCACCGAATCGTCGGGGAACAGCCCGCCCTGCACGGGTTCGCCGGTTGGCCTGACAGGCGGCTCCACACCGCTTGCGGTGGTCAGATCCAGCTCTTCCTGCCGTGGCGTGTCACCCACTGTGAATCCTCTCGCCGATCGAACTCGCCCGCGTCATACCGCAATGCCCTGCTGCAAGCTCGAATGTGTCGAGCATACGCTTCGGACCGAGCCATGATTGCTCGCTGCGAAGAAAGTATGGCGCCCGAATCCGGGCCCGAATGACTCCCGCGCCGCGTGTCGACACCGGTATACCCAGTTGAGACATCCCCGTGACCTGCGACGGTGCTGCGGCGCGGGCGCTGGTCATGTCGCCTTGAAATCGTCCGGGGACACGCTGTCGAGGAACTCTTTGAACTTCTCCACCTCGTCCTCGGGTACCCCGCCCTCGGCGCCGCCGTCGGGATCGTTCTCGTCGGGAATCAACAGACCGGCCTCGGCCAGCACCGCCTCCTCGACATAGATCGGCACCCCCACGCGCAGCGCGATGGCCACCGAATCCGACGGCCGCGCCGACACCGTGATGTCGCGGTCGAAGATCAGGTCGGCGTAGAACGTGCCTTCCTGCAGGTCGACGATCCGCACCTCCTTGAGTGAATGCCCAAGGGCGGCAATGAGATCTCGGATCAGATCGTGGGTCAGCGGCCGGGCCGGCTCGACGCCCTGCTGTTCCAGCGCGATCGCGGCTGCCTCGGACTGCCCGATCCAGATCGGCAGGTAGCGGTCACCGTTGGATTCCCGCAACAGCAACACGGGCTGGTTCTGCGGCTGTTCCACCCGAATGCCGACCACCCGAACCTCAGCCATCTGTGCCTGCCCTCCGCACCGCCGTGCCGTTCGTCGATTCTTCGTCCAGTGCCAATGTCCAGTGCCAATTCACCAGAGGCCAATTCGCTGCGGGGGCACCCCACATCGACGAATCAGCCGTCGAAACGAGTCTAGTCCTCAGCGATCCAGAACGTCGCGTACGGCGGACTTGATCAGGGACGTGTGCAATGTGATCGCCAAGGCGGCCACTTCACGGGCCAGATCGTCGGCCCGGTCACGGGCGCCGGCTTTGCCTGCCTTGCCCACCGGGCCCGCGATCTGGGCGATCAGGTCGGATTGCCGGTCGGCCGCCGAGCGGAACGCCCGCAGGTGGCGGGGCTCCACCCCGTAGTCGCCGAGGGCACGAGCGCACTGGGCGATCACCACCGAGTGCTCGTCGAAAAGCCCGCCCGGACCGGCGGTGATGATGCCGTTGCGGACCAGTGCGCCGAGCGTCTCCTCATCGATGCCCGACCGGGCCAAGAGGTCTTCCCGGGACAGCCGGACCTGGGTCGGCGCCACCGCGGAAACGCCGGGGGCCCCGCCGAGCCCGTCACCGGGGCGCTCGCTGTCCTCGGACACCTGTACCAGGCGTGGCACGCCGTACGCGGAGCCGGGCTGTGGCAGCTCGCCGTCGGGTTGGGCGTCCAGCTGGGCCTTGATCACCTTCAACGGCAGGTACTGGTCGCGCTGAGCGGTCAGGATGAACCGCAGCCGCGCACAGTCATAGGCGGTGAAGCGCCGGTACCCCGACGCCGAGCGTTGCGGCGTGACCAGCCCCTCGGCCTCCAGGAACCGGATCTTGGAGATCGTGACGTCCGGGAAGTCGCCCCGCAGCAGGTCCAGCACGGCGCCGATCGACATCCCGGCCAGTGCAGGTCTGTCGGGGGCAGTCATCGGCTAGCTGGTGGGGCTGCTGTCGTCGTCAGACCGGGGCCCGGTCAGGAACACCAGGCGGAACTTCCCGATCTGCACCTCGTCACCGTTGGCCAGCACGGCCGAATCGACCGGCTCGCGGTTGACGTACGTGCCGTTGAGGCTGCCGACGTCGACAACCTGGAACTCGCCGCTCTCCAACCGGAACTCGGCGTGGCGGCGGCTCACCGTGACGTCGTCGAGAAAAATGTCGCTGTCGGGATGACGCCCCGCCGAGGTGGTCGGCTGATCGAGCAGGAAACGCGACCCGGCGTTCGGTCCGCGCTTGACGACGAGCAATGCCGATCCCGCGGGCAGGCCCTCGACACCGGAAACGGCGCCCTCGGTCCCTGCCGCCGCAGGCGCGTCCAGTTCGTTCAGAAAGTCCGCACGGAAAACCGATGTGGTCTCCACCGTCACGTCTTCCGACGACTGGTCGGCCCCCGAATTGCTGTCCTTGTCCGTCACCCGCTGCTCCTCACTGGCTGCTGTGGCGTTGGCCGGCGTGGCCCCAGCCCATCGTCGGTCTCACGTCGACCGTACCGCGCATCAGGCATCGTTGGGTCCACCACCGCCGGATCCGATGGGGAGATGTCTGCGCGCCGGGTACGGCCGAACCGGTCCTGGCGACCGGCCGGGAAAGACCCTAACAATCCCTCAGTCCGACACGACGGCGCGGTAGCCGTCCGCATCGAGCAAACCGGTCAGCGCCTCGTCGAGCGTGCCCTCTTCGAGCCGCAGATCCACCAGCCAGCCTTCGCCGTACGGGTCGGAGTTGACCAGCTGCGGGCTACCGTCCAGATCACCATTGACCGCAACGACTTTCGCGGCGACGGGAGCGTACAGATCCGACACCGACTTGGTGGACTCGACCTCGCCGAAGGCGTCCCCGGCAGCCAGCTGAGCGCCGACGTCGGGCAGCTGGACGAACACCACGTCCCCGAGGGCGGACTGTGCGTAGTCGGTGATGCCGACGCGCACCGTGTCGTCACCGGTGCGCACCACCCACTCGTGTTCCGAGGTGTAGTACAGGTCGGCTGGGATCTCGCTCACGGCGCTCCTTATGGTCGGGCAGTTGTGGTCGGGCGGTCACTGCGGGCTCATTTGACGGGCTGAGCGTATTGGCGGGGTTTCGGTTGCCGCAAGGCGGTGACGTCGACACGGTCGGCCTGTTGCACCACCATCCTGCCGCCGACCCGCTTGACGCTGTCCATTGCCCCGCCGGGAATGTTCATCGCGGCGGCCAACGTCGGCGGATCCCCTATGGCCAGAACCGAATACGGCGGCCGCAGGCCGACGTCGTCGGCGGTGAGTGACCCCGGACTGCCGACGATCCAGGTGTCCAGCCCGACCCGGACGGCCGATTGCCGATCGCCACTGCGGATCTCGATCGCCTCGGCGCCCGCCGCCCGCAACTCGTTGATCACGTCCAGCATCGTCTCGCCGGGCACACCGGGCGCCTTGTCTTCTATGGTGAGCGTCACCCCGGGCCCGGTGGCCGCCACCGTCCCGATCTGGATGGCCAACGCCTCCAGCCGGGCCTGGGCGCTCTCGATCGCGGCCTGATCGCTGCTGCCCGAGGCCTGTAGCTGCTCCAGAGTCCGCCGCAGATCGGTCACCTCGGTGTTGAGGGAGGCCTCACGTTGCTGCAGTGAATCCAACAACACCAGCAGATCGGCCGGCCGGGCGGTCTCCAGCGAATCTCCGGACTCGTTCTGACGTACCTGGGTGACGATCGCCATCCCGAGCAGCAGGCACAGCAACACGCCGAGCCCGCCGAACACCCATTGGGTGCGGCTGCGGCCGCCGATCCGCAGATTCCGGAACCGGCGCGGCGAGACATCGTCGGGCATCTCGTGGCGGCCGTGGTGTTCGGCCTGCTCGGCGTCCTTCGGGGTCTCGGGTTCGCTCATGTCAGGCGCCGAACAGTCTGCGCCGCAGCGCGGCGGCGTTGCCGAAGATCCGAATACCCAGTACCACGATGATCGCCGTCGACAACTGGGTGCCCACCCCCAACTGATCACCGACATAGACGATCAACGCCGCCACCAACACGTTGAACACGAACGAGACCACGAACACCTTGGCGTCGAAGATTCGCTCCAAATAGGCCCGCAGCCCACCGAACACCGCGTCCAGCGCCGCCACCACCGCGATCGGCAGGTACGGCTCGACGAACTCGGGAACGCTGGGCTGGAACACCAACCCGAGCACGATCCCGACCACCAGGGCGACGATCCCGATCATCTAACGGTCAATCCTGTCCACGTCGGCCTATCCAATCTGTTTGGCGAAGTTGACATCTCGTACCGACACCGCGGGAACGGTCAGACCGTCGCCCGCGCTGACGTTCACCCCGACGCCGTAGGACCTCTCCAACAACCGCAGGCGCTGCAGGGCCGGGCTCCGGTCGAACGTATCGGCCATGCCCTTGGGTGGCCCGATGGCAACGATGGCATACGGACTGGAGATCGGCTGATTGTCGACCAGGATGCCACCACCGGCCTGCCGGATCGTGACACCCGCGCCGACCCGCACGCCGCCCACCGAAACCGCCTCTGCGCCACTGGCCCACAGTGAATTGACCACCAGCTGCAGATCACGGTCGAGGATGACCTGCTGGCTGCCGGCCACCCGCTGCTTGGACACGTCGCTGAGGTCCTTGGACAGGCCGGGGTCGGTGACGGTCACGGTCAGCCCGGGCCCGATCATCGGGGCGGCAGCCGCTTCGATGTTGGCGGTGTCCAGGCTGCTCAGCAGTTGCTGGCCCGCCTCGTCCATACCGAGCCTGCTGCGTCGCTCGGCGTCCACCCGGTCGGCCAGGGTGTCGCGCTCTGAACTGGCCCGGTCCACGCCGAGCTGAGCCACCCGGATCCGGCCGGACAGGGTGTGCTGGGCTTCTCGGGCCGCCGGGGCCGCGGATTGGGCCTGCCCGGCGGCCACCGCGAAGACCGTGGCGATCGCCCCGGCGCCGAGCAGCAGCCAGGCGAGATCGGTGATCCGGCGCCGCGGCCGGTCGCCGGACTCCCGGGCCGCGGCCGCCGCGGCGTAGCCGGGGTCGAGATGTTCGGAGAGCAACGATCGCAGCAGCGAGGGAACCGGAATCCGCTTGGGCGCGTCGGCCTCGTGGTCGTTGAGCCCGGCACCGGCCTCGTAGCCGCCCAGGGTCCCGCTCATCACCGGACCACCGGCAGTTGCCGCATCACCAAGCTCACCTGCATCAGGTAGAGCACCGCCGACCACAGGTACAGCGCCAGGCCCCAGAGTAGGAAGGCCCATCCGCAGGCCAGCACCACCCGGCTCCACAACGCATCCCACTGGCCCAGCAGCACCAACGGGAACCCGGACATCAACGCGAAGGTCGCGGCCTTGCCCAGATAGGTGACGGGCAACGCGGTCAGCCCGTGCCGCCGCAGCACCGGCAGCGTCGCGGCCAGCAGCGCATCCCGCCCCAGCAGGATGAGCACCAGCCACCACGGCACCACGCCGGCCAGCGCCAGTGCCAGCGGCACGGTCACCATGTAGATCCGGTCGACCAGCGGGTCGAGCAGCTCCCCCAGCCGCGACGACTGGTTGGCCACCAGGCGCGCGATCTTGCCGTCGGCCCAGTCCGAGAAGCCGCTGAACATCAGGATGGCCACCGCCCAGCCGTTGGCGTGCGCGCCGAACAGCAGCCACAGGAACACCGGCACCAGCACCAACCGCACCACGCTGAGCACGTTGGGCACGGTCAGCACCCGGTCGCGGGCGGCAGTCGGGTCCGGCGCCATGCCTAGAACCTAGCGGAACACTCCCGGCAGGCTCAGCGCCGACATGGTGTCGTCGTTGAGCGGATTGTCGTGGACCATGTAGGTCCACGTCGACGTCGGCCGGGCCAGCTTGGACAGATCGATCCCCGGTTCGTCCTCGATCGACTCGGCGGTGTCGAAGGTCTGCTGGGCGGCCTCGATGGCGTCGGCGGCCAGCGAGGCGAACGCGTCCACGGCCATCCGGTGGAACTCGTCGAGCGGATTCTGCCGGCCCAGCGCCCGCAGGTGGATGCTCTCCCGGATGTCGGCGAGGAAGGCCAGGTGGTCACACCAGCCGCGGTCGAGGTGGTACAGCATGATCAGCCGGCAGATCTTCGTCAGCTTCTCCTCGGCGCCCTCGCCGAGTTCGTCGACGAGCTTGTCGTAACGCTCGGGTGAGCGCGCCTTGAGTTCCTCACGCGCGGTGTCGGTGCGCAGCAGGGTTTCGCGGCGATCCACGATGATCGCGCGCTGCTGGGCGATCAGCTGGTTGTAGCGCCAGGTGTTGGCATGGACGTCGAGCAACCTGCCCTCGGCGACCCGCTGGGCGTGGTCGAGCAGCCCGGCCGCCTTCGGCGCGGTGATCCGGCCGTCCTCGTCGGTCTCGGTGGGCAGCTTGGTGTTGTCCAGGTGGGCCGCGACGACCTCGTCCTCCCAGCTGGAGAAGAACACCGTGGAGCCGGGGTCGCCCTGGCGTCCGGCCCGTCCGCGCAGCTGGTTGTCCAGCCGTTCGGTGTGGTGCCGGCCGGTGCCCACGACGTGCAGCCCGCCGAGTTCGGCCACCTTCTCCTTGTCCTCGGAGTCGTCGCCCGCCTCGGATCCGCCCAGCCGGATGTCGGTGCCGCGGCCGGCCATCTGGGTGGACACCGTGACCGCGCCGAGCTTGCCGGCCTCGGCGATCACCGCGGCCTCTTCGGCGTCGTTCTTGGCGTTGAGCACCACCGCCGGGACCCCGGCCTTGACCAGCTTGCGGTGCAGGTCTTCGGACTCGGCCACGTCGTGGGTGCCGACCAGCACCGGCTGGCCGGTGGCGTGCACAGCGGCGATGTGTTCGACGATGGCGTGGTTCTTGGCCGCCTCGGTGAGGTACACCCGGTCGGTCTCGTCCTCGCGGATGTTGGGCTTGTTGGGCGGGATGGGCGACACCCCGAGCTTGTAGAACTGGCGTAGCTGCTCGCCGGCGGCCAGCGCGGTGCCGGTCATGCCGCACACCGTCGGGTAGCGGTCGATCAGGGCCTGCACCGTGATGGTGTCGAGCACCTCGCCGGTCTCGGTGGTCTCGATGCCCTCTTTGGCCTCGACGGCGGCCTGCAGGCCGTCGGGCCAGCGCTGCAGCGAGGCGATCCGGCCGCGGGACGCGTTGATCAGGTGCACCGCGCCGTCGCGGACGATGTAGTGCACGTCGCGCTGCAGCAGCACGTGGGCGTGCAGTGCGACGTTGACTTCGGTCAGCGTGGTGGCGACGTGCTCCTCGGAGTACAGGTCGATGCCGCCGAGACGGGCTTCGAGCTTGCGGGCGCCGGCTTCGGTGAGGTGCACGTTGCGGTTGTCGTCGTCGGTGGCGAAGTACTCCTCGCCGTCGGTGGCGTTGGTGAGCTCGCCGACCATCCTGATGACCTCGACGCGGGGCTGCTCACGGTGGCTGGTGCCGGCCAGCACCAGCGGCACCAGCGCCTCGTCGACGAGCACCGAGTCGGCTTCGTCGATGAGCGCCACATCGGGGTTTGGCGAGACCAGGTCGGCGACGTCGGTGACCAGTTGGTCGCGCAGCACGTCGAAGCCGATCTCGTTGACCGAGGCGTAGGTGACGTCGCATTCGTAGGCGGCCCGGCGCTGCTCGGCGGTGGAATCGGCGGTGATCCAGCCGACGGTGAGGCCCAGCGCCTCCAGCAACGCGCCCATCCATTCGGCGTCGCGGCGGGCCAGATAGTCGTTGATCGTGATGACGTGCACGCGCCGCCCGCCGATCGCGTAGCCGGCCGCGGCGATCGCGCCCGAGAGGGTCTTGCCCTCACCGGTGGCCATCTCGACGACGTCACCGGCCATCATCCGCAGCGCCGCCAGCAGCTGCACGTCGAAGGGGCGCAGCCCGGTGGTCCGCTCGGCGGCCTCCCGTGCCAGCGCCAGGAACTGCGGCATGTCCGAGGCGGCGGCCAGGTCTTGCAGTTCGAGCAGCTTGGCGGCCTTGGTGAGCTGCTCGTCGTCGAGTTTGGCAGCTTTGTCTTCGAATGCGGCTGCCCCCTTGACCTCGGAGAGCGAGCGCGCCTCGTTGCGCTCGGTACTGGCCCCCAGCAGCTTCCAGAACTTGCTGCTCAAGCGGCCCGGTTTGGCGGTGGACGTCTTCGGCACACGTTCACGGTACGCGGAGCTCACCGGGTGCCGGCTTCAGACCGGGGGTCGCCGGAGAGCCACCCGCAGGTGGGCACGGTACGTTGCCCGGATGGAAGGAATGTTCACCCCGACTCTCGACTGGGGCAACGAGCTTCTGATTTCGCTGATGTGGATCGCCAAGGGCTGGTTGATCGCCGCGATCTGCACCCTGGTGATCCTCGTGGTGATCGCCCGCTTCACGTCGTGGGGCAGGCAGTTCTGGCGGATCACCGGCGCCTACTTCACCGGCGCCGAGAGCGTCAAGGTGTGGCTGTGGCTGGGTGCCATCCTGCTGCTGGTGATCGCCGGTGTCCGGCTCGAGGTGCTGCTCAGCTTCCAGGGGCGCGACATGCTGAACAGCTTTCAGACGGTGGAGGCCGGGCGGGAGGCCGCCGCGCTGGGCGACGACGCGGTGAAGCAGTCCGGCAAGAACGGCTTCTTCTTCTCGATGCTGGTCTTCGCGATCCTCGCCGCGATCTATATCGGCCGGCTGATGCTGGACATGTTCCTGGTCCAGCGCTTCTGCCTGGCCTGGCGAGCCTGGCTCACCGATCGGCTGACCACGGACTGGCTCGACGGCAAGGCCTACTACCGGGCCCGTTTCATCAACGACACGATCGACAACCCCGATCAGCGCATCCAGGGCGACGTCGACATCTTCACCGCGTGCAACGGACCACTGCCGAACGTGCCGACCTATTACTCGAAGAACACGCTGCTGTTCGGTGCCATCGATGCTGTCGCCTCGATGATCTCGTTCACCGCGATCCTGTGGAGTCTGTCGGGTCCGATGACGATCCCGCTGATCGGTTATGAACTGCCCAAGGCGATTTTTTGGATCGGCATCGCCTTCGTCTTGTTCGCCTCGATCATCGCGTTCTGGATCGGCCGGCCGATCATCTGGCTGTCGTTCAACAACGAGAAGTACAACGCGGCGTTCCGGTACGCGTTGGTCCGGTTGCGCGATGCCTCCGAAGCCGTCGCGTTCTACCGCGGTGAGGTGGCCGAGCGCACCGGGCTGCGGAAGTTGTTCGGACCCGTGGTCTCCAATTACGTGCGTTACGTGGGCCGCTCGCTGGGTTTCAACGGCTGGAACTGGTCGATGAGCCAAGCCATCGTGCCGCTGCCCTATCTGTTGCAGTTCCCGCGATTCTACAGCGGCGAGATCATGATGGGCGCGATGTCACAGACGGCGTCGGCGTTCGGCCAGATCCAGGACGGGCTGTCGTTCTTCCGCAACGCCTACGACTGGTTCGCCGGCTACCGCGCCGCGATCATCCGGCTCGAGGGTCTGGTGATCGCCAACGAGGAGGGCCGGGCCCTGCCGGAGGTGACGACCGAGGCCTGCGTCGACGGCACCGTGGCGCTCAAAGCCGTCGAGGTGCGCACGCCGGATGGAAAACAGCTCATCGATCCGCTCGACCTGCGACTAGAGGTCGGTGACACGCTGGTGGTCACCGGCCCGTCGGGCAGCGGGAAGACCACGCTGTTGCGCAGCCTGGCCGAGCTGTGGCCGTTCACCTCGGGCACGCTGGTCCGGCCGTGCGGTCCCAACGAGACGATGTTCCTGTCGCAGTTGCCGTACGTGCCGCTCGGGGATCTGCGGGCGGTGGTCAGCTATCCCAACGAGGAAGGCGCCATCGACGACGAAACCCTGCGCAGCACACTGGATCAGGTGGCGCTGCCGCATCTCGTCGACCGCCTCGACGAGGTGCTGGACTGGGCCAAAGTGCTCTCCCCCGGCGAGCAGCAACGCATCGCCTTCGCCCGGATCCTGCTCACCAAACCCAAGGCGGTGTTCCTCGACGAGTCGACGTCGGCGCTCGACGAAGGCCTGGAGTTCATGCTCTACCAGTTGGTGCGCACCGAGCTGCCCGACACCATCCTGGTCAGCGTCAGCCACCGCACCACCGTCGAGCAGCACCACACCCACGAACTCGAGTTGCTCGGTGACGGCGAGTGGCGGCTGGGCCGGGTCGAGGACGAAGACGATCTGATCAAGCAACCGTGAGGGCCCCTTCCCGGTAACTTCGGCGGGTATGGAGATGTTCACCCAGTCGCTGGACTGGGGCAACGAGATCCTCGCGTCGCTGCTCTGGGTGCTCAAGGCCTGGGTGATCGGCGCGCTCGTGTTGGTCGCGGTGCTGGCGGTGCTGGCCCTCGCGACCACGTGGGGCCGCCAGTTCTGGCGGGTCACCGGCGGCTATTTTGTTGGGCGCCAAAGTCTTCCGGTGTGGGGACTGCTGGCGACACTGCTGTTGTCGGTGATGATCTCGGTGCGCATGGACGTGCTGTTCAGTTACTACCTCAACGACCAGACCACCGCGCTGCAGGTGGCGTTCTCCGGTGCCGGTTCGGGCAACGAGGCGGTGCGTCGCTCGGGAATCGACGGCTTCTGGCACTCGATCCTGATCTTCGGGCTGTTGATCACGGCCGACATCACCCGCACGCTGCTCGATCTGTATCTCATGCAGTACTTCATCGTTCGCTGGCGGGTGTGGCTCACCCACCGGCTCACCGGCGACTGGCTGGAGCAACGGGCCTACTACCGTGGCCGTTTTCTCGGCGGCTTCGGCGGCACCCCGATCGACAACCCGGACCAGCGCATCCAGCAGGACATCGACGTCTTCACCACCGGCACCGGACCCGAGACCAACACCCCCACCGTCGCCACGGCGCAGACGCTGTTGTTCGGGTCGGTCTATGCGATCGTGTCGGTGGTCGCGTTCACGCCGATCCTGTGGAATCTCGCCGGTCCGTTGACGATTATGGGCGTGACGGTACCCAAGGCGTTGTTCTGGATCGCGCTGCTGTGGGTGGCGGTCACGACGGTGGTGGCGATCTGGATCGGCCGGCCGATCATCCGGTTGACGTTCCGCAACTCGTTGACCAACGCCGCGTTCCGGTATGCGCTGGTGCGGGTGCGTGACGGTGCCGAAGCGGTCGGCTTCTACAACGGGGAACGCACCGAACGCGCAACGCTCACAGAGCGTTTCGCGCGCGTCATCGCCAACTACCGCCGGCTGGTGCTGCGGGGGGTGGCGTTCCTGGGCTGGAACCGGTCGATCAACCAGATCATCGATCCGCTGCCGCTGATCATCCAGGCGCCCCGATTGTTCGCGGGCCAGCTCACCTACGGCGATGTCCTGCAGTCGGCCAGCGCATTCAACCGGGTGCAGAGTTCGTTGAGCTTCTTCCGCTCGGTGTACGACGCCTTCGCCGGCTACCGCGCCGCCATCATCCGACTCGACGGCCTCGTCACCGCGAACGAACAGGCAAGGGCACTACCGTGTTTGGACACCGGGGTGAGCTCGGGTGGCGGGGTGGAACTGGAGAACATCGAGGTGCGCTCCCCGGACGGTGACCTGCTGCTCGACGATCTCGACATGCGGCTGGCACCCGGGGAGTCATTGGTGATCACCGGTCCGTCGGGCACCGGGAAGACCACGCTGCTGCGCAGCCTGGCCCGGTTGTGGCCGTACGGTTCGGGCACGGTGCGCTACCCGGAGCTGGGTGAGGTGATGTTCCTGTCCCAGCTTCCCTACGCCCCCCTGGGCGATCTGCGAACGGTGGTCTGCTATCCGGCACCGACGGGCACGTACACCGACGACGAGATCCGTTCGGCGCTGGCCGAAGTGGCCCTGGGGAATCTGACCTCCCGCCTGGACGAGGACGCCGACTGGGGCAAGGTGCTCTCCCCCGGCGAGCAGCAGCGGATCGCCTTCGCCCGGGTACTGCTGGCCAAGCCGGCGGCGGTGTTCCTCGACGAGGCCACCTCGGCACTCGATGACGGCCAGCAGTACGCGCTGTACTCGACGCTGCGTACCCGGCTGCCCGACTGCATCGTGGTCAGCATCAGCCACCGGGACAGCGTGAACCGGTTGCACGACCGTCGCCTCAACCTGCTCGGCGACGGTCGTTGGGAGCTCGAACCCGCCTAACGTACGGCTGCGGCGGCCCCGGCGCGGCGGCCGAAGAACGACCCCTCACCGAGCTGCACACCGCTGGCGTACCCGGCGCCGTCCTGGGCAATGTTCGACGCACAGGCTCCGGCGGCGTACAGGCCCGGCACCAGGCTGCCGTCGGCGCGCAGTACCTCGCCGTCGATGGACACGGTCAGTCCACCCATGGTGAACCCGGAGTACATGGCGACACCGAGCGACAGGTCGAACGCGGCGTACGGGCCCGTGTCCTGCGCGGCGATGTAGTCGGGTTGCTTGTGGAAGTCGGGGTCCTCGCCGTCGGCCGCATTCGCGTTGTAGCGGTCCAGGGTCGCCGCCAGGTTTCCGGCCGGAATGCCCAGGGCCGCTTCGGCTTCGGCGATGGTTTCGTAGCCGTCGATGAATTTGATCAGCGGCATCTCCGGCATCTGCATGTGGTCCTCGTCGACGATGAGGTACGCCTGCTGGTCGGGCTGCTGCAGCACGAACGCCGAGGTGCGTGAGTGGTAGGAGTCCTCGGCGACGAAGCGCTGCCCCTGGTTGTTGACGATGACACCGGTCAGCAGGATCTCCGGCGGGTAGGCCGCCGCGGTGATGAACAGCTGGTCCATCCCGGTGGCGGCGCCGCCGGCCGAGACGCCCATCCGGATGCCCAGGCCGTCGTCATTGGGGTTGCCCAGGATGTAGGGCTCCACTTCACCGTGGTGCTTGGTGCGGCGTTTCTTGCCCAGTGCCGGCGTGTACTCGGCGACCATGTCGGGGTTCATCGCGAAGCCGCCGGCGGTGATGATGACCGATGTGGCCTTGATGCAACCGGTTTCGCCGAAGTGCTTCCACTTCACGCCGACCACGGCGCCTGGCTCCGGGCCGTCGACGATCAGGTTGGTGGCGCCCACCTCGTAGCGGATCGTGACGCCCAGGGTCTCGGCACGCTTCAGCAGCAGGTCGATCACCATGGCGGCCCCGCCCAACTCGCCGGGCACGGGCACCGAGTGGCCGCGGGGTGCCGGTGCGGCCTGTTCGATGAAGGGCCAGACCTTCTCGTTGCCGGTGTAGGACAACCCCTCCGTTCCCGGCGGCACCACCACCTTGCCCGGGTAGAAGCTGCGCTCGAACTGGAAACCCAACGATTCCAGCCAGTTGAAATGCTCGACGCTGCCGTCGCAGTAGGCCCGGATCTTGTCCAGGTCGGGTTCCCGCGACACCGCGACCAGGTACTTGTACATCTCTTCGGGGGTGTCGGCATGCCCGGTGGCCTCTTGCACCGCGGTCCCGCCGCCGAGGTAGAAGTGCCCGCCGGCCATCGCGGTGGTGCCGCCGGCCGCGGCTGCCTTCTCCAGCACCAGGACCCGAGCTCCCTGTGCGGCGGCGCTGACCGCCGCACAGCCGCCGGCGATACCGAAGCCGATGACGACGACATCGAATTCGTCGGACCAGGATTCGACGTCCGCGGCCGCTACGAGCTCGGGGACCTCGGGGATTTCCTTCACTGCTGCTCCTGTTTCACATATTCGAAGAACGCCCGGATCTCGGGCGGGATGAAAGCGATCTCCAGATACGGCACCCCGGCGTCGGCGGCCGAGAGGTAGGCGAATCTCATGCCCCCGGGCATCTCGCCGTGGCACACCGCCGGTGTCCCGTCGGCCTCGGCCTCGGCCAGCCTGGTGTCGAAGGCGGCCGGATCGGGCACCTCCACACAGATGTGGTGCAGGCCGGCTTCGTGCCGCTGGAGAAACTCGGTGTAGACACTCTGGCCGCGTACCGGCGCGATGAGTTCCAGTTGGGTGTCGCCGGCGTAGCTCAGCGAGATGTCGGCGACGAAATCGGCCGGCCGGCCGCGGTGACTGCAGGTTTCGGGACCGAAATGCACCGCGGGCATGCGCACCCACCGCCGCGCCCCCAGCAGGGTGCTCAGTGCGCGTTCGGTGGCGTCCAG
Source organism: [Mycobacterium] fortunisiensis (assembly GCF_019050325.1). Taxonomy (GTDB): domain Bacteria; phylum Actinomycetota; class Actinomycetes; order Mycobacteriales; family Mycobacteriaceae; genus Mycobacterium; species Mycobacterium fortunisiensis. The sequence continues at coordinate 111,913 of NZ_VOMB01000019.1, forward strand.
GTCCGGGGTCACCCAGGCAATCTGGACAGGTGTCTGATTGGGCATCGCGATCAGAATATCGCCCGCCGATCGCGATGGCTAGAACGTGTTCTAGTTCGGGGTTTCCGGTCAGCCCCCCGGGCCGCCGAACAAGTTGGAAACCTGACCGGCGGGGGCGCCCGCGCTGCGGGCCTGGCCACTGGCGTTCTGCCAGGACACCGCCGCCGGGTAGTCGCCCCACGTGCTGTTGAACATCCCCACGATGGCGGCGCGGCCATCGGGTGTGACCACGTACACCGGGCCGCCGGAATCACCCTTCTGGCTGACCACCCCGTTGGCCATGGTGAACCAGCCGTTGTTGACGGCCTGGATGGTGCCGCACGTCTCGCCGGTGACCACGCCGAAGTGGCACACCGGCGCTCCCGGCGAGGGCTGGAAGGCCGGGTCCTCGACCAGCATCCGCCCACCCGGCAGGATGTTGTTGACCGCGACGTCGCCGGCCAACTGGATGGTCTCCCAATCGGAGATCATGTGGTTGGTGTCGACGGTGGCACCGTTGGGCGTGTTGTCCTGGTAGGCCCCCATGTGCCCGATGAAGTTGCCGTCCCGGTCACCCACCGGGCCGTCGCCCCGGCAGTGCCCCGCGGTGAACCCGACCCGGCTCAGCGGATCGACGAAGCCCAGCGTGCAGACATTGGTGCCCTGGCGGATTTCCATACCCGGATACACCAGCGAACCCGCGGCGGCCGCCACCGGGGCGGGCGCCATGAGCAGCGCCGCCAACGGGGCCGCGGCCAGCGCCCGTATCGCCCCACCAAACCACCAGTGCACGGCCGGTCCTCCCCATCGATCGACGGACGTGGTGACGTCACCCTACCGATATCAACATCGGTTACACGGCAACTTCGTTACCGCCAGTACCAGTTCTGGGTCTGAACCGACGCCGGTTCGAGACGACGATGGCCCGGACCGCACGGTCCGGGCCATCGCTGTTGCTCGGGTCAGGGAATCGTCAAGACCTGTCCGGGGTGAATCAGGTCAGGGTTGGCGATGCCGCTGGCATCGGCGATCTGCTGGTACTTGTTGCCGTCGCCGTAGAACCGCTCGGCGATCGCCCACAAGGTGTCGCCGGAGACCACGGTGTAGGTCCGCGGCTCGGGCGCCGGCGGGGGCGGCGGCGGTGCGGCCGGTTCGGGCGCGGCGGCCGGTGCGGGCTCTTCCACAGCGGCCGGTGCCACCTCGGGTTCGGGTGCGGCGGCCTCGGGTGCCGGTGGCGGCGGCTCGGAAGTCTCGGTCTTCGACGACCAGGCCGGACCGTCTGCGGCATACAGCACCAGGTTGCGGTCATCCTGGAGAACGAGCTTGACGTCCTTCTTGCCCTTGGTGTCGGTGTGCCACACGGGCTTCTCGGACGTGTACAGCACGAAGTTGCCGTCGGTCTGCACTTCGGCCCGCACCACGTCCTGGCCGTTGGTGGAAGTCGACCAGACCGCTTGGCCACGTGCCTCCAACACCAGGTTGCCGTCATCCTGCAACGTCAGCGTGTAGGCGCCGTTGTTGGAGGTGAGCGACCCCCCTTTCTCCAGCTTCTGTCCTTCGGTCAGTGTGTCTCCCACGCAATACCCCTTTCCTGACAGTGAACCGGGTTGTACGCCCGGTTGTGTCGAGCTTACTGATCGGAGGTTTGCTTTGGTGCCATTCGGCTCGCCCGAATTCAAACGTCGCACCAACAGTCGGGGACATCGGGCGCCAGACGGCGCCGTTCCACCGGGAAACCGGGTGGATTCCGGTGCTGCACAACAGCTCTGGAATAACTGTCCGCGACGTGAACGGTATACCGTCGGTTATCCGACGGTTTGGGCCGTGGTCATCTCGGCCGGCTGCCAGCCCGGTGGGCCGAAGACGTAGCTGAGCCGGTCGCGCCACCGCCCGGCGGCGCGCACGTCGCGGGCGATCGCCACATATTCGTGCGTCTGCAACGTCCAGATGTTGTAGGTGTCCACCGGCTTGGTCAGCCCGTAACGCGGCCGGAAAACCTCCGGCTGGAACGTGCCGAACAGCCGGTCCCAGAGGATCAGGATGCCGCCGTAGTTGCGGTCCAGGTACAGCGGGTCACAGCCGTGGTGCACCCGATGATGCGACGGCGTGTTGAACACGAACTCGATTGGCCGCCACAGCTTTCCAACCCGCTCGGTGTGCACCCAGAACTGGTACACCAGGTTCACCGAGAAGCTCGTGAACACCAGCCACGGTGGAATTCCCAGTAGTGGCAACGGAATCCAGGCCAGGATCTCCCCGCTGTTGTTCCACTTCTGCCGCAGTGCGGTAGCGAAGTTGTAGTACGTACTGGAGTGGTGGGCCTGGTGGGTCGCCCAGATCAGCCGGACCCGGTGCGCGATCCGGTGGTAGGTGTAGAACAGCAGGTCCACTCCGACCAGCGCGATCACCCAGGTGTACCAGCGGTTTCCGGGAAGGTGCCATGGCGCGAGATAGGCGTAGATGGCCGCATAACCCAGCAGCGCCAGCAGTTTCCAGCCGGCCGTGGTGACGATCGACACCAGCCCCATCGAGATGCTCGTCCAGGCGTCGCGGGAGTTGAACGCCCCGGCCGGTGCCCGGGCCGTCTCCAGGTGTTCCAGGCGCCGGGCCGCAGTCCATTCCACCGTCAACAGCACCAGGAAGAACGGGATGGCGAAGAACACCGGGTCCCGCATCGGTGGTGGCAGGAAGTCCAGTACGGAACGGATCAGGTCCATGGTCACGTCTTCGGGTCAGCGGAAGTTGAGGATCTGGCTTCCCCAGGCCGTATGCAGGTGACGGTCCAGGTCGGCGACGGTCTTGTCGTGTTTGTCGATCACGAGGGTGGCCCGGTCGTCGTGGCGATAGGGCCGCCACACCGGTTCGCCGGGTGCACCCGAGGGGTCTGCGGTGGCGGCGAAGTTGACCCAGCGGCGCCGCACCCTGGCCGACACCTCGCGCCCGTGCTTGAGGCCACCCAGCTTGAATGTCGGATCCTTCGGTCCGGCAACCAGATTGCCCCAGACGTACGGCAATTCCGTGGCATGGGCGGCACCCAGGCGCAGCAGCCTCAACATCGGGGTGGTGAAGTCGAAGCGGTACAGATAGGTCGGGGCGACGCCGCTGTGCCCCTCGGCGAACCACAGGGTCGGCATCCGGAATCCGATGTCGCGCGCCATGCCCAGCCCGATCGCCTTGGGCCGCAAACCCGCGTATGCGGAGGTGACCTGTTCCTCGGTGGGCAGCTGCAGACCGGGTTGTTCGGCGGCGATCGCGGTGAACATGTCCCGCAGCGCGGCCGGGGTGATCGGCATGAGCGGTGACTTCATCCAGCGGAACACGGTGGCCTCGTGCTCGTTCGTGCCGATGATGAGCGGCACCGGGTGGGTGCGGCCCGCGCGGGCGGCCGCCACCGGGTAGTCCGGGACCAGGTCGCCGTCCACCACGGGGGCGAACGCCAGCAGGCCCGGCGTCTGGGTGGGCACCGCGTCGAAGAGTTCCTTGGCGGCCGACAGCAGGGCCGGCAGCGGCGCCTCGGACAGTCGGCCGGCCTCGTCGCGGCCGAGCCCCAGCCGGTCCAGGAACTGGCCGGCCACGGCGCGGGACCGGTCGACGTCGTACACCGACGTGGCCGGGGAGCTCTGCGCGATCGCCGCGCTGAACAGGCCCTCGGCCGCCGGGCTGGTCAGCAGGGTGGTGACGATGCCGCCGCCGGCGGACTCCCCGAACAGGGTCACCCGCTGCGGGTCGCCGCCGAACGCGGCGATGTTCTCGCGCACCCAGTGCAGGGCGCACAGCACGTCCCGCAGTCCCAGGTTGGTCTCGAACCGTTGCCCCTTGGCGCCGGGTTGTCCGTTGAGTCCGGACAGGTCCAGAAAGCCGAACGGGCCGAGCCGGTAGTTGACGGTGACCACGACGGCGTCGCCCTCGGCGGCCAGGACGGCGCCGTCGTAGAGCGGCTGGCTGCCCGAGCCCAGTACGTACGCCCCGCCGTGCACCCACACCAGCACCGGCCGGCCGGCACCGGCTTCGGTACCGCTGGGCGCCCAGACATTGAGTACCAGGCTGTCCTCACCCTGGCGCCCACCGAGGTCGATCGGCAGCCGCGGATCGGTGATCTGCGGGCACACCGGTCCCGGCGCGGTCGCGTCGGCGATCTCGGACCGGCGAGCCGGCGGCTGCGGTGCCCGCCAGCGCAGTTCACCGACCGGCGAGGCGGCGTAGCGAATCCCCAACCACCGCCTGACCGTGCCGTCGTCAGTGCCGCGCACCGGGCCGTACCCGGTGTCGACACAGGTCGGATCGGACATGCGGACTCCTCGGCAAACACTGGACGAACTCCCCCACGGTACCCACCCGGCCAGATCGGGCCGTTTGGGCCGGGCCCGATAAGTTTGACCGGTGTACAAGTGGGCGTTGTTGATCGCGGCCGTCGCCGCCGAGGTCACCGCCACGCTGTCGCTGCGCGCATCGCAGGACCACGCCGGCTGGCTGGCGTTGGTGGTGGCCGGCTATCTCGCGGCGTTCGCGTTGCTGACGCTGGTGCTGCGCGCGGGTCTGCCGGTGGGCGTCGCCTACGGCATCTGGGGTGCGCTCGGTACCGCGGCCACGGCGGTGCTGGCCGCGCTGGTTTTCGGAGATCCGTTCACCTGGCCCATCGTCGCCGGCATCGGCCTGATCATCGCGGGCGTATTGCTGGTCGAACTCGGATCGCACCCGCGCCGGGCCGAATCGTGATGTGGCTGGCCCTGACCGGGGCGATCGTGGTCGAAGTGTTCGCCACGCTCGCGCTGCGCGCATCCGACGGCCTGCGCCGCAAGGTCTGGCTCGGCCCGGTGGTAGCGGGGTACGTGGCGTCCTTCTATCTGCTGTGGCTGGCCCTGTCGTGTGGCGTGCCCGTCGGCATCGCCTACGGCATCTGGACGGCGTGCGGGGTCGCGCTGGTCGCCGTCCTGGCCCGGTTCCTGTTCCGGGAGCCGCTGACCCCGGTGATGATGCTGGGCATCGCGCTCATCGCGTCAGGTGTGTTCACGATCGAGCTCGCGGGCGTCACGCACTGACTCCGGCCGCCCGGGCAGCGCCCCGGCCAGCAGGACGGCCACGATTCCGGCCACGGGCACGGCCAGCAGGCCGGTCCGCAACCCGGCGGCATCGGCGACGAGCCCGACCAGCAGTGGCGCACCGAAGAAGCCGACCCGCATGAGCCAGGTGACCGCGGTCAACCCGGTCCCGGGCCGCAGCCCCGGCAATTGGTCGGCGCCGTGCATCGCGGCCGGCACCAGCGTGGCCACCCCGAGACCGGCCAACGCGAAGCCGCCGATCGTGGTGGCCAGGGTCGGATATGCCAGGGCCGCGCCCATCCCGGCGGCGGCGATCATGCCGCCGGTCCGGGCCACGGCGGCCTCGCCGAACCGGTCGACCAGCCGGTCGCCGGTCAGCCTGCCCACGAACATGAAGCCGACGAGGGCGATGTAGCCGAACACCGCCACCGCCGGTGGCGCGTGCAGGCCGTCGCGCAGGTACAGGGTGGCCCAGGAGCTTCCAGCGTCTTCGACCGTGGCGCCGGCGATGGCGATCAGCACGAGCGCCAACAGGATCAGATATACCCGCGGTCCGGCCCGCGTCCCCGGCGCGGTGTGCGCTGCCGGGTGGTCCTCGTGGTCGGGCCCATCCAGCAGGTACCGGTAGGCGGCCAGGGCCACCGCGCTCAGTGCCACGGCGATCACCGAAAGGTGCACGGCGCGCGGGATTCCCAGCGCGATCGCCCCGGCGCCGGTGAGCCCGCCGAGGATCGCCCCGCCCGCCCACACCGCGTGCAGCGAGTTGATGATCGACCGGCCGTGTGCGCGTTGCACCCGCAGCCCGTGCGCGTTCTGGGCGACGTCGACCACCGCGTCACAGGCGCCGGCCGCGAACAGCGCGGCGGCGAACAGCACCGGCGTATTCGCCAGTCCGGCGGCGACGACGAACGCTGCCAGCGCCACGGTGCCGATCACCGCGACCCGCGCGCTCCGGAAACGCCGGATCAGGGTTGCCGCGGTCAGTCCGGCGACCAGGGCGCCCCCGGAGAACGAGGCGACGGCCGCGCCGTACACCGCATTGCTCAGGTGTAGATCGGTTTTGATCTCCGGATAGCGCGGCAGCAGGTTGGCGAAGATCGCCCCGTTGGTCAGGAACAGCGCGCCGACGGCGATGCGGGCCCGGCGCAGTGCGGCGGCGCCGCATTGTTCCGAGACCGAACTGGATGCCACCGAGGCGACACTACTGCGGTCCGGGGACGCTAGCCGACCTCCGCCACCAACCGTTCGCTGACCTGCCACAGGTCGGTGGCCCTGGCCTCGTCGTACGAATCGCGCGAGGACCGAATCCGGCGGGTGCCCTCGAAGTACGTCCCGGTGATGCCCTCGAGGGCGGGGTCGGCGACGAGCGCGGCAAGGTTGGCGCCCGAACGCCTGGTGCTGTTCACATTGGGCAGCATCCGCAGCGCCGGCATGAGCAGGCGCCAGGCCAGCCGCTGGACGCCCCCGTAGTCCCTGGCCAGCCCCGACCCCGGCATCAGGCCCGGGTCGAATGCGTTGACCGTGATTCCGCGGGCCCCGTGCCCCAGGCGCCGGTCCAACTCGTAGCTGAAGAGCATGTTGCAGAGCTTGGAAGTGCTGTAGCGCCGCCGACCTTCTTCGCCCGTCAGGCCGCCCGCCGGGGGGCGCAGCAGTTCCTCGGGCGAATTGTATTGCGGTGCAGGCATACCCGTGAACTTGTCCGGATCATGAGTGCCGCTGCTGACCACCACGATCCGCGCCGGGACCGTCAACGCGTCGAGCAGCTGCCGCACCAGGGCGAAATGACCGAGATGGTTGACCCCCCACGTCATCTCGTAGCCGTCCGCCGTGGTCTGCGCGCCCGTGACGAGTTGCAGCCCGGCGTTGCACACCAACCCGGTCACCGGCGGAACGTCCAATCCCGGCACCGTGTCGGCGAAGTCGCGCACCGACCGCAGCGAGGCCAGGTCGAGTTCACCCACCGTGATGCGTCCGGGATGGCCGAGCCGCGCCGCCGCGGCCGCGCCCCGCTCGATGTCGCGTACCGCCAGCAGCACATGCCGGTCCGGGTCGGATTCCAACAGTGCACGCGCACATTCGAATCCCAGCCCGGTGTTCGCACCGGTGATGATCGCGGTGGTAACGGTCACTTTTCCGCCAGGAGAATCGGGATGAGAGCGGTGACGGCCTGCCACAGCCGTCGGTACATGCGCGCCACGTCGGCACTGTCGGGCTCGAGGTGGCCGGCGAAGAACACGCCGTCGGATTGGGCGACGGCGAACGCGGTGAGTTCAGCCACCACCTGCCCGGCACGGCGTGGTGGCACGCCGGCGGGCAGCTGGCCGCGCACGGCGGCAGAGAACCGGGAGATCGCGGTGTCTCGCACGCGACGCACCACCGCTGTCACGGTCGGATCGTCGCCGCGTTCCAGTGACAGCAGGTACAGGATGCGCAGGAACTCGGGGCGCTGCGACTGCAGGTCCGCGAGCACCGCCAGTTGCTCATCGATGCTCGCGCCGCTCGGAATGGCCGCGAAGAAGCGGTCGGCCCCGCGCTCCATCACCGCGGCCAGGACACCGTCCTTGGACCCGAAATGCCAGTAGATCGAGCTGGCCGGTAGACCGCAGGCCGTGCGGATGTCGCTGATCGAGGTGGCGGCGTAGCCGCGGGTGGCCATCAGCCGCTCGGTGGCGTCGAGGATCTGTTCCCGTGAACCCGCGCCCTGCTGTTGTCGCCTCGTGGATGCAGTGGTCATGTGAACCCTGTCTGTAAGGATCGTTACAGACAGGGTAGCAGCGCTTGCGAACGCCTCGCCAACGGCGCGCGATCGCGTTCTGGGCACCAAGATTGATCTCATGACCCCACCGTCATCGGCCCTACTGGAGTTGGCCCACCGCTACGGCGTGGCCGCCGAGTTCGACGACTGGACCGGCCGGCGCACCGCGGTGGTCGAGTCGACGCTGGTGGCCGTACTGGAAGCGCTCGGCGTGCCGGCCGGCACCGAGCAAGAGCGGACCGCCGCCCTGGCCGCCCACGACCGGCAGTACTGGCAACGCTGCCTGCCGCCGATCGTGCTGGGCCGGGCGACGGTGGCGTCGAGCTTCTGGGTGCACGTCACTCACGGGGATCCGGTCGAGCTGACACTGTTCCTGGAGGACGGCACCGAACGCAGCGGCCTGCGGCAACTGGAGAACAACCGGCCCCCGTTCGATCTCGGGGACCGCCTGGTCGGTGAGGCCACGTTCGAGTTGCCGGCCGATCTCCCGCTGGGCTACCACCGGCTGCGGTTGCGGGTGGGCGAGTTCCAGGCGCAGACCGCGGTGGTGATCTCCCCCGCCGCAGTGGCGTTACCGTCTCGGCTCGACCGAGGGCGAGCCTGGGGCCTGGCCGTCCAGCTGTACAGTGTGCGCTCGCAAAATTCTTGGGGCACAGGCGATCTCACCGACCTTGCCGATCTGGCGGTGTGGTCGGCGAGTGCGCACGGCGCGGGGTTCATCCTCGTCAATCCGCTGCACGCCGCCGCGCCCACGGCCCCGATGGAGCCGTCGCCGTATCTGCCCACGTCACGCCGATTCGGCAATCCGCTCTACCTGCGGGTGGAGGCGATCCCCGAATTCGCCGCCGTGCGCCACCGCGGGCACATCCGCAGGTTGCGCGCCGCGGTCAACCGCCGCGCCGATCAGCATCCGACCATCGACCGCGACGACGCCTGGCAGGCCAAGCGCAGCGCGTTGGAGCAGGTGTACCGGGTGCACCGGTCGGCCGGTCGGGAGTTGGCCTACCAGGCCTACCGGCACCGCCACGGGCGCAGCCTGGAGGACTTCGCGATCTGGTGTGCGTTGGCCGAGCAGCACGGCTCCGACTGGCATGCCTGGCCACCCGGCCTGCAGCATCCGCGGAGCCCCCAGGTCGCCGCGTTCGCCGCGGCCCATCCGCAGGCCGTCGACTTCCATCGCTGGTTGCAGTGGCTGCTCGACGACCAACTGGCCGCGGCTCAGACCACCGCCCGGCAGGCCGGGATGGAGCTGGGCATCATCGGTGACCTGGCGGTCGGGGTCGACCCGGACGGTGCCGACGCCTGGGCGCTGCAGGACGTGCTGGCTCTCGGGGTGACGGCGGGGGCCCCGCCCGACGAGTTCAACCAGCTCGGCCAGGACTGGTCGCAGCCGCCGTGGCGGCCCGACCGGCTCGCCGAGCAGGCCTACGCACCGTTCCGCGACCTGGTCACCATGGCGCTGCGGCACGCCGGCGGACTGCGCATCGACCACATCATCGGGATGTTCCGGTTGTGGTGGATCCCGCGCGGCGCCGCCCCGACCGCGGGTACCTATGTGCGGTACGACCACGAGGCGATGATCGGCATCATCGCCCTGGAAGCACATCGGGCCGGTGCTGTCGTCGTCGGTGAGGACTTGGGCACCGTCGAGCCGTGGGTGCGCGACTATCTCCACGACCGCGGGTTGTTCGGCACCTCGATCCTGTGGTTCGAATCCGACGGGTCGGGCGGGCCGCTGCCGGCCGAACGCTGGCGGGAGTACTGCCTGTCCTCGGTAACCACCCACGATCTGCCGCCGACGCCGGGGTATCTGTCCGGGGAGCACGTGCGGTTGCGCGACGAACTCGGGTTGCTCACCCGCCCGCCCGCCGAGGAGCTGGCCGCCGACCGGGCCGCTCAGGCGGCGTGGCTGGACGAACTGCGCCGGGTCGGCCTGCTGGGCGCCGATCCTGACACCGATCAGATCGTGACGGCGCTGTACCGGTATCTCGGCCGTACCCCGTCACGGTTGCTGGCGCTGTCGCTTGCCGATGCGGTGGGTGACCGACGCACCCAGAACCAGCCCGGGACCACCGACGAGTATCCGAACTGGCGGATTCCGCTGGCCGGTCCGGACGGCCGGCGGCTGCTGGTCGAGGACGTGTTCGTCGATCCGCGGGCGGCGGCGCTGGGCGACACGATGGCGGCGGTCACCGGCCCCGCGGATCGGTCCGACGGGTAACGCGGCGGGCCTCTGCTGCGGTTTCACATTCAGCACCGCTGCGATATCTTCGCAACGCACCCGACTGACGGAGTCCACACGTGAAGAAGCTTGTTGCGCTCGGTGGCGGTCTGCTCGCCACCGCCGGTTCGATTGCCCTGTTCGCCGCGGGCCCGGCCACCTCGCAGCCGACCTCGACGTCGGTCAACGTGGTGGGCGAGCCCTACCTGAAGGCCTTGGCGATCTTGAAGAGCCAGGGTGTCAAGGCGACGTTCGGCGGCTCGTTCGGCAGCGCCCTGCCGCAGGCCGAGTGCCTGGTCGACTCCCAGAAGGTCAACTCCAGCGGCAAGATGATCCTGATGCTCGACTGCAGTGAAGCCGCTGCCGAGCAGTCCGCCGATTCGGCCGTGCCGGGCGGCCCGCGGGTGGGCAGCAACGGCGTGACCACCGTGACGCCCACCCCGGTGGTGCCGATCGCCGGCGCGCCGGGCGCCGGTACCCCGCCGCCGGCCTGACCCGGTACCGCCGTTCCCAGGTAAATCCGTACACTACAGAGAGTTCACTCATCCCCAGGGAGGCTCTCGATGCTGCGTCCGACGCGATTCGACAACGAGATCGACCCGGGCCCGGTCCAGATCCAGGCCCGCAAGGTGCACTTCGATCTCGACGACATCCCACTGCACTGGATCCCCGGCCACCCGGTGGCCTCGACCATGGTCAACCTGTTCAACGTGGTGCTGCCGATGGCCGAACACTGGTTCGTCGCGACGTTCAACGAAGCGCTGCCATATGTGCGCGATCCCAAGCTCGCCGACGACATGCGGGGCTTCATCGGCCAGGAGGCCACCCACGCCGAGACCCACGATCGGGTGCTCGCGGAGTTCCTGACCGCCCACAACGTGGACTACCAACCGCTGCTGACCGCGGTGGAGCACGTGTTCACCCGGATGCTGGCGCCGACCACCTCCACCCACCCGCGTCGCCGGCTGGCCAACCTGTGTGACCGGCTCTGGCTGATCGCGGCCATCGAGCACTACACCGCGGTGCTGGGCGATTTCGTGCTGAACTGCACCTGGGAGGACTACGACGCCGATCCGACGATGACCGACCTGTTCCGCTGGCACGGCAGCGAGGAGGTCGAGCACCGCAGCGTCGCCCACGATGTCGCGGTGTACTTCCAGGACAGCTACATCAGCCGGGTGCGGGCCATGTCGATCGCCGCGTCCGCGGTGTACCTGTTCTTCCAGCGCGGGTGCTGGGCGATGGTCAAGAGCGACCCGAGCCTGGACATCGGCTGGTGGCAGATGAACCGGATGCGCATCCGCGATTCCAGGCTCGGGCTGCTGCCCAAGTTCTCCCGGATGTTCGGCACCAACACCCTGACCTACTGCCGGCCGAACTTCTCGCCCGAAGAGATGGGGTCCACGGCCCAGGCGGTCGCCTATCTGGCCAGCTCTCCCGCCGCCCGGGCCGCGCACCTGTGACCCGCTCAGCCATGCCGGCGCTGTCACTGACATCCCGCTACCGTCGGCTGCCGCCGAGCCTGTCGGGCCGGTTCAAGCACGATCCGATGCTCGGCCTGGCCGAGGTCGCGATTTCCACGATGTGGGGGGTGAGCCGCCTGGTGCGGCGGCCCAGCCCACCGCCCGAGCTGGACCGCACGATCATGCTGACCGTGACGGGCCGCCACGTGGTGGCCCACGATCAGGACGTCATCGCCCTGACCCTGGCCGCCGCGGACGGCGGCGCGCTGCCGCGGTGGCACCCCGGGGCGCACATCGACCTGCACCTGGCCAGCGGCCGGATCCGCCAGTACTCGTTGTGCGGCGACCCGGCCGTCACCGATAGCTATCGAATTGCGGTGCGGCGCATACCCGATGGCGGCGGTGGCTCCGCCGAGGTGCACGACACCCTGCAGATCGGCAGCCGGGTCGGCACCCACGGTCCACGCAACGCCTTCGCCCTCACCGTGCCCGGATACGGCTCGCCGGCCCAGCGGTTCCGTTTCATCGCCGGCGGGATCGGCATCACCCCGATCCTGCCGATGCTCGGCCTGGCCGAGCGGCTGGGGGTCGACTGGTCGATGGTGTACGCCGGGCGCAGTCGTGACAGCCTGCCGTTCCTCGACGAGCTCAACCGGTTCGGCGACCGGATCGAGGTCCGCACCGACGATGTGCACGGCCTGCCCAGTGCCGAGGACCTGCTCGGCGGCTGTCCCGACGGCACCACGGTGTACGCCTGCGGCCCGGCTCCGATGCTGACCGGCGTCCGGGCCGCGCTCGCCGGTCGTGACGATGTGGAGCTGCACTTCGAGCGGTTCGCGGCACCGCCGGTGATCGACGGTGCCGAATTCGCCGTGACGATCGCGTCCACCGGCGAAACGGTGTCGGTCAACGCCGACGAGACCCTGCTGGCTGCGCTGACCCGGGCCGGGGTGGCTGCTCCCTACTCGTGCCGGCAGGGGTTCTGCGGCACCTGCCGGGTGCGCGCGACAGACGGGGCGGTGCAGCACCGCGACACCCTGCTCACCGATCCCGAGCGCGCAGCCGGGTATCTGCTGACCTGTGTGTCACGCGCGGAGGCCGGTCAGCGGTTGACGCTGGACCTCTGATCCGTCAGGCGCCGGCCGGGTTCCCCTCGCCGTAGCCGCTCAGCTCCGGGGCGGCCATCAACTGGTCGAGCAGCGGACGCTGCCCCGGCAGCAGCTTGTCGCGTGCCGCTGCCACGGAAAACCATGCCACCCGGTCGATTTCGGGAAATTCGACGAGTCGACCGGACCCTCTGGGCAGCTCCACCATGAACGTGTTGCTGGTGGCGGTGGCCGGATCGAAATCCCCGTGCACCGCGAACACGGTGACCACCTTGCCGCCGGCCTGCCGGACCGGCGCGAGGTCGATCCGCGGGCCGGCCGGCGGTGGCGATCCGAGTTCTTCGGCGAACTCACGCTGCGCCGCCGGCCAGGGGTCCTCGCCCACGGCGTACTCCCCTTTCGGCACCGACCAGGCCCCGGCGTCCTTGCGGGCCCAGAACGGCCCACCCGGGTGGGCGATCAGTACCTCCACGTCGGTTCCGGCAAAGCGGTAGAGCAGTACCCCGGCACTCAGTTTGGCCACGGGTGGCAGGCTACGCGGCGGCCCGGCCGCGATCCCGGTTCGGACCCCTACCCGAGTTGCTGCGCGTGACGTCCAGCGGTTCGGTGAATGTGACGCAGCCCTCGTCAAACATTTTCGTGCAGCCGGAATTTAATGTGTGAACAGCCGGTTAATCGTTAAGTAACACTTAGATGAACTAGCGACGGCGCCCCCCGACATCCGCTGCCGGGAGCGCCGTCTGCGGCATAACAGAATCAGGAAAGAAGGCACCAAAGATGATGAAGCTTGGATTTGCCACAGCATTGGTCGGAGCAGCAGCTGCAGCGGTGATCGGGCTGGCCACGCCCGCTCAAGCCGCGCCGAGCGGACCGGGCAACGCCCAGGAGACCATCAGCGAACTACAGGCACAGGGTTACAAGGTCGTGGTGAACCACATCGGTTCCACCCCGCTGGACAAGGCCTCGGTGGTGGCGGTACGCCCCGGGCAGACGTTCACCCGGACCGATTCCGGCAACCCCGGTGACAGCTTCGAGACCCAGGTTGTCGCCAAGACCGTTTACGTAGACGTGAAGTAAGTCTGAATTTCGACGAAACCTCAACGAGGGGCGCCCTTTTCGGGGGCCCCTTCGTTGTGTCCGGGCGCCGTGGCCGGGCCGGCCGGCACTAGAGTCGCCGGAGTGCGACGTTTCACCCGGTATGTCGCCCTCGGCGACAGCCAGACCGAGGGACTGTGGGATGGCGACGACACCGCCGGCCTGACGGGTTTCGCCGACCGGCTCGCGGCCCGCCTCGACGGGCTGCACCCCGGTTTGAGCTACGCCAACCTGGCCGTGCGCGGCCACCGCATCGGCGATGTACTGACCACCCAGCTGCCCACCGCCCTGGCGATGTACCCCGACCTGGTGACCGTGTGCATCGGCATGAACGATGTGACCCGGCCCGGGCGTTCCTTCGATCGCGCGCTGCGTGACCTCGACACCGTCTACCGAGCGCTGGCGGCATCCGGTGCCACCGTCGTCACCACGACGTTCCCCGACATCACCCGGATCCTGCCGGTGGGCCGGCTGCTGGGCAGACGGGTGGTCGAGATCAACTCCACGATCAGCACCGCTGCCGACCGATACGGATTTCGCCTGGTCGACCTGTACTCGGCCGCATCGATGTGCGAGCCGCAGACCTGGAGTGCCGATCGGGTGCACGGTTCGGCCCGGGGCCACGAACTGTTCGCGGCCGCGGCGGCCGAAGCTCTCGAATTGCCGGGCAGCGATCATGCCTGGACGCTCGCCGGGCACCGATCCGAGGCCCAGTCGTTTCGGTCCCGGGCCCACTCACAGCTCTTGTGGACTCGGCACATGTTGATGCCGTGGCTGTGGCGGCACCTGCGCGGCCGGGACGCCGGCGCCGGCCGTGCCCCGCGGCGACCGGTACTGACGCCACTGAGCGGCTAAAGCGTGTCAGATACCGGTCCAGGCCGAATCAAGCTCCTTGGCGACGTCGATCACCTTGGCCTGTTCGGCCCCGGGGCTGTCGATCTCACCGGCCACGTGTGCGGCGATGAACCGTTTGATCTCGGCGTCGACACCGGCCAGGATGCGCAGCACCTCGCCGCGGAGCGACTTGGAGGTGACGTGGATCGAGATGTCGGCCGGCCGCGGCTTCTTGACATCGAGGATCAACAGCAGGGGTTCGGCGGCCAAAGCCGAGGCGCGCAAGGCGATTTCGCCGAACACCAGGAACTTGGGCCGGTCGATGCGCAGGTCGATCATCAATTCGATCTCCAGCGGTATCCGGATGGAGAACGTGATGGTGTCGCCGACGATGCGGCTGACCCGGGGCTTTTGGATCTTCACCCGCGCGGTGACCTTGGCAATCTTGCCCGGCCCCTGGGCGATGGGCCCGAGTTCGAACGCGTCACCGGCGATGGACCCGATGGCGTCACCGACCCGGTCCTCGGAGACGGCCACCTCGAAGAACCGGCGGCCGAATTCCTCGTAGGTGATGTAAGCGTGGTCAGCCATGATCCTTCTACGGTCTCATGACAGCGCCTGCAGCCGGCGCAGCCGGGCCGGTGGGACGGGTCACGTCGGTCACGGCGTGTCGGCGAAATACCGCAGGCGGGTGATCGCCAGCGGCCGGACGGTGACGTCGGCGATCACCACTGCCCGGCGGCCGTTCGTGTCCAGCCCGGCCACCAGCCCCGGGCCGGATGCGATCAGCTTGCGCCAGGTGCCGCCCGCGGTGTGTTCCACCAGCCCGGCGGTGCTGAGCGGCTCGGCGTCGCCCGAGCACACGGCGGTGTCGGTGCCGAGCCGTCGTTGCACCGCGACCACGTCGCCCGCGCACAGGTCATCGAGCAGGCCGGTGACCAGGCGCCGACCGGACTGCCCCGGGCCGGCCAGCCCCTTGGCAAACCCCAGCGCGCCCATCGGGCCCTGGTTGCGCAGCAGTGCCGCGGCCAGGCGCAGGCCCACCGGCAGGGCACCGGCGCCGGCTCGGGCGAACTGCCCGATCATCGACGGCAACTCCCAGTACGCCTGCAGTTCGGCGATCGCCGGTCCGGCCGGTCCGGGGGTGACCGCGTAGCGCAGATAGGCCGGAATGCGCATGGTGACCGATGGACTCATGGCGACCTCGAGCGCCAGGTCCCGGATCACGGTGGACCCGGCGACGATGTCGACGTCGCGGTGGAAGGTGATGTCGCGCGGGGCGATGAAGGTGTCGTAGAACCGCTCGATCTGGGCCGGTCCGCGGTGTGGACGCGACCCCACCGGGTCCTCGACACTTCCGCCGGCAGCGAACAATCCCACCCATCCCTGACGGTCGTGTGTCGCCGCTGCCTGCGGTGACAGCTCGACGGTGGCTAGCAGGTCGTCCCGTGTGAAGGCCATATGGTTCGTTTACCATTCCGCCCGCCGTCAGGTGCGCGCACACTGGTGTTTGGCACATGGGATGCCCACACGATCGAGGAGAGCGTCATGAGTGGCAGTGGACCGTTCGGGTTCGATCCCGAGGATTTAGACCGCGTCGCCCGCGAGGCTCTGGACGGGTTGGGCCGGTTCCTCAACAATCCCGGCCAAGGCGTCGGCTGGGCGGGCCTGCTCGACGAGGTGAGCAGATTCTCGCGCCCGCGGACCGAACCGGAGACCACCGGGGAGGCCGGTGACGGGGTGTGGGCGATCTACACCGTCGACGAGGCCGGCGGCGCCCACATCGAGCAGGTGTACCCCAACGAGCTCGAAGCCCTGCGGGCCAACGCCGGTAACACCGACCCCGGCCGCCGGGTGCGGTTCCTGCCGTACGGCATTGCGGTGAGCGTGCTCGACACCGATACCGGCGAGTAACAAACGGGCCCGAATGTCGACTGCCCGGCGCGGCGACCGGCTAGGCTCATGCCCCAAAGTCAATGAACTGGCCGGCGCGGCCGGCGATGCTGAGGGTGGAACATGATTCGCGAGTTCTTCGGTGCAACGGCGGTCGCGGCGGCGGCACTGGCAACAGCGCTCTCGGCGGCGCCGGGTGCGGTGGCCGACGACAACACCAACATGTATCCCGACAATCCGGGCCGCTACCCCACCGATGTCCCGGGCATGAGCTACGAGGCCTCCAATGGGGCGCCGTGCTACAGCTGGGAGCGCAACGTGTTCGGCCGCGGACCGGGCGGTACAGCGATGCAATGCCGGTGGATCCCCAACCAGTGGCCGCCGGTTTACACCGGCTTCTGGACGTACGCCTACCCGCTGCACGGAGTGCAGGAGATCGGCTCACCATGCCCGGGGCCGCAAGCCGCGGCGCAATCCCCCGACGGCCGGCCGATGCTGTGCCTCGGCGCGCAGGGGTGGCAGCCGGGTGTGCTGACCGGCGACGGCTTCTTTCCGTCCTGAGCCCCGGGTCACACATCCCCGGCCATACAGGCGAGTGATACGTGTATGGTCGTGGCGTGAAATTCGACCTGTCCACGGTGTTCTCGACGGTGGCCGCGGCCGTCGGCGATCAGACGTTCCTGGTGTGGCGGGACCGCCGGTTGAGCTACCGCGAGTTCGATGCCCGCGTCGACGGCTTCGCCCACTACCTGGTCTCGGCCGGTCTGGGTGTGCACACCGAGCGTGACAGCCTGGCCGGACACGAATCGGGCCAGGACCACCTCGGCATCTACCTGCGCAACGGCAACGAGTACCTCGAGTCGATGATCGGCAGCTACCGGGCCCGGGTGGCGCCGTTCAACGTCAGCTACCGGTATGTGGAGGAGGAACTCCTCTACCTGCTGACCGATTCGAATGCCCGCGCCGTGATCTACAACGCCGAGTTCGCCCCGCGGGTGGCCGCGATCCGCGACCGGTTGCCGAATCTGCAGGTGCTGATCCAGGTCGCCGACGAATCCGGCAACGACCTGCTGCCGGGCGCGGTGGACTACGACACCATCCTGAAAACCCCTGCGCCACAGGCCGGTATGCCCACCCCGTCCGGTGACGACCTGTACATCCTCTACACCGGCGGGACCACCGGCATGCCCAAGGGTGTGCTGTGGCGCCAGCACGACATCTTCCTGTCCTCGATGGGCGGCCGGCCGTTCGGCAGCGACACCTTCATCGGCTCCTACGACGAACTCGCCGAGCGGGCCGGGGCCGCCGGTGGCGGGTTGTCGATGTTGATGATTCCGCCGTTCATGCACGGTGCCGCGCAGTGGGCCGCCTACAACGCCGTCACCATGGGCGGAAAGCTCGTCATCCCTGACGACGTGGTCCGGATGCAGCCGGACAACGTGCTGCGGCTCGCCGAACGCGAACGGGTGCTGAGCATCCCGGTGGTCGGCGACGCGATCGCCCGGCCCCTGATCGACGAGATCGAGAAGGGTGATTACGACCTGTCCGGCCTGTTCACGATCAGCAACGGCGGCGCGCCGCTGTCGCCCACCGTGCGGGGCCGGATCCTGGCCGCCCTGCCGCACCTGACGCTGCTCGACGCGGTCGGCGCCTCGGAGTCCGGGGCCCAGATGAGCACCTATTCCACCGCAGGCGGCGAAACCGAGGCCGCGACCTTCAACGCCCAGTCCGACACCGCGGTGGTCGCCGAGGACCTGTCCCGGGTGCTCGGCCCCGGCGATGGCGGCGGCTGGCTGGCCCGCCGGGACCTGATCCCGCTGGGCTACCTGGGCGACGCGGCCAAGACCGCCCGCACCTTCCCCACCATCGACGGGGTGCGCTGGTCGGTTCCGGGTGACCGGGCGAATGTCTTGGCAGACGGTCGAATTCAGCTGCTGGGCCGGGATTCTGTCACCGTCAACTCCGGCGGCGAGAAGATCTTCGTCGAGGAGGTCGAGCGGGCCATCGCCGCGCATCCCGCCGTGTACGACGTGGTGGTGGTCGGCCGCCCGTCGGAGCGGTGGGGCAACGAGGTGGTGGCGGTGGTGCAGTTCGCCGAGGGCACCTCGGCCACCGACGAGGAGCTCGTGGCGGTGTGTCAGGGCTCGATCGCCCGCTACAAGATTCCCAAGGCCTTCATCCGGTCGCCGCAGATCGTGCGCTCCCCGGCGGGCAAGGCCGATTACCGCTGGGCGAAGTCGGTGGCCATCGAGCACGCCGAGGCGCTCTAGGTCCCTTGCGCGAGCGGAGAAGCGTTGGGCCTCAGTTCAGGCCGCAAACAGTTTCCCGATCGCGGCGAGCATCGTGGTGTGGGCGGCCACCGCCTGGCGCACGGTGACCGCCAGCAACGGCCTGGGCGCGGTGATGGTCAGGTCCTCGGTGATCCTGGTGCCGGTTGCCGACGGCGTGAAGTCCACCCGGCTGTCCAGCCGCACCTGCGGGAACTGCCGGGCCTGCGCCCTCACCGTCCCTTCGGCGGGCACGGTGAGCCGGGCCCGGTAGGTGATCGGAAGCAGCAACGGCCCCAATGGGATTCGGTCATGCACCCGGTAATCCTGCCGATACCCGTCGGCCAGCTCGACCCGGGAATCACTGCGCACCCACTGCACCAGCGGGTGCACCTGCGCGATGTTGTCCAGGTCGACGTAGAACGCCCGCACCCGCTCCGGCGGCGCCGGCACCTCACCACAGACGCTGCGTCGGGCCTGCCCGGTCCAGATGCTCACGACAGACATGCTCAGTCGACGACGAGGCGCAGCTTCTCCCAACCGCGCACCGTCGACGTCGGCGCCAGTTGCGCACTGTCGTAGTCGATCTCCCATTCCGGGAAGCGGTTGAGCAGTTCGTCGAGGGCGACCCGGCCCTCCAGCCGGGCCAGGTTGGCGCCCAGGCAGTAGTGCAGTCCCTTGCCGAAGGTGAGGTGGCTGCCATTGTCGCGGTGGATGTCGAAGGTGTCGGGGTCGCGGTAGCGGCGGGGGTCGCGGTTGGCCGCCCCGAACAGCAGCAGCATCGCGCTTCCGGCCGGCACCGTGGTGCCGTCGTACTCGAAATCGCGTGCCACCCAGCGGGCCACATGGGGTCCGGTGGGTTCGAAGCGCAGCGTCTCATCGACCGCGCGGGTCAGCAGCGACCGATCCCGTTCGATGTCACGACGCTGGTCGGGATGTTCGGCGAGCACTTTCGCCAGCCAGCCGATGAGCCGGCCAGTGGTCTCGTTGCCGGCGCCGGCCACCACCTGGGTGTAGTGCAGCACCTCTTTGCGGTTCAGCTTGCGGGTGACCCCGAACTCGTCGGTGAACTCGACGTTGAGCAGGGCCGTCATCAGGTCGTCGGAGGGATTGTCGGCCCGCCACTCGACGTAGTCGGCATAGATCCGGCCGTCGGCGATCCGGTCGGCCTGCACCACCTTCATCGGTGCGCCCGGTTTGGTGCGCAGGTTGGCGTCGTTGGCGTCACGCACCCCGATCTGCTCGGATTCCGGTATCCCGAGCAGCATTCCGATCACCCGCATCGGCATCATCGACGCCAGTTCGGCGATGATGTCGAATCCGCCCGATCCGACCAGCGGGTCCAGGCAGCGCACGCAGAACTGCCGGATCTGGTCCTCGATCTCGGCCATCCGCCGCGGCGTGAACACCCGCGACATCAACCCGCGCAGCAGGGTGTGCATGGGCGGGTCCTCGAACATCATCACGCCCGGCGGCATGTCGAAGTCCGATTTGACCAGTTCGAGGATGTCACTTCGGCTGTTGGAGAAGGTTTCCCAGTCCGACAGTGCCTTTTCGACGTCGGCGTGCCGCGACAGTGCCCAGAAGTCGTAGCGCTCGTTGTGGTAGAGCGGGGCTTCCTCACGCAACCGGGCGTAGACCGGATACGGATCGGCAACGATGCCGACGTCGTACGGGTCGTAATACACGCTCATTTCAGGCAACTGCCCGCGTCGACGGCAAGGGTGACCCCGGTGATGTAGCGGGCTTCGTCGGATGCCAGGAACAGGACCGCGTTGCTGATGTCCTCGGGCTCCACCCACGGGATCGGCAGCATGTGGAAGGTCTGGCAGATCGGCGCCAGGTCGTCGCGGCCCGGGTTCTCCAGGTCGGGCCGGAACATCCGGTAGGTCTTCTCGTTCATCAGCATCGGGCTGTTGACGTGCGTGGGGTGCACGGAGTTCACCCGGATCGAATGCGGCCCCAGTTCGACGGCGAAGCTGCGCATCAGCCCGACCACACCGTGTTTGGCCGCGACGTAATGCCCGGTGAACGGGTAGGCCTTGGTCCCGGCCACCGAGCTGGTCAGCACGATCGACCCACCGCGGCCACCGGTGAGAATATGGGGCACACCGGCTTTCACCGTCTTCCAGACACCGCTGAGGTTGACGTCGATCATCTCCTGCCAGAGGTCCTCGTCCATCCGGTCCAGCTTCACCCCGGTGGTGCCGATACCCGCGTTGGCGGCGATGATGTCGAGCCGGCCGAGCTGTTCGACTCCGCTGTCCACCGCGGTTTTGAGGGCGGCGAAATCACGCACGTCGACCTCGGCGGTGACGATGCGCCGGCCCAGGTTCTTGACCAGGTCGGCGGTTTCGGCCAGATCCTCGGCCGTGGCCCCCCGCGCCGGTGAACGGTCGAAGGTGGTACAGATGTCGACCGCGATGATGTCGGCCCCCTCGGCGGCCAGTCGTACCGCGTGGCTGCGTCCCTGCCCGCGGGCTGCCCCGGTGATCAGTGCGACCTTGCCCTCGACGCGTCCCGTCATCGCCCACCCTCATTACCTTCGGTGACCCGCCGTCACCACACTGCCGACTTTGGGCGATCGCCCAATAACTACACTCAGGCCATGTCTAGCAGCCGCCGGCGCGCATGGTCAAGGGTGCGATGAGTACCCAAAAGGCCTCTTCCGGCCGAGACTCGACGACCCGACGCGCGTTGATCCGGGCCACCGCCCAGGTCATGCTCGAAGAAGGTTATGCCGCGGCCACATCCCGCCGGGTGGCCGCGCGGGCCGGGGTCAAACCCGCGCTCGTGCACTACTACTTCCCCAGCATGGACGACCTGTTCGTGGCGGTGCTGCAGGCCGGCGCGGAATCCAACCTGAGCACCCAGCAGACGGCATTCGACGAGGACGCCCCGCTGCATGCGCTGTGGGACCTCAACAACGCCCAGGGCGCGGCGCTGTGGATGGAGTTCATGGCCCTGGCCAATCACCGCAAGGCCATCCGCAGCGAAATCGCCGGATACGCCGACCGATTCCGCGATCTGGAGGAATCCGCGATGACCGCCGCGCTGCAGGCCCACGGGGTCGACACCGACGAGTTCCCGCCGGTGGTGATGTCGATGCTGGTGGCCAGCCTGGCCCGCATCCTGGTACTCGAACAGGGCCTGGGCATCAGCCGCGGGCATGCCCAGGCCCAGGATTTCGTGCGGCGCTATCTGGACCGGTTCGAGCTGCCCCCGGGGGCACGGGCATGAGCCTGCTGCACGAGTTGATCTCGGCGGCAGCCGCCGCTGCACCGCAACGCGAGGCGGTGGTGACCGACACCGGGACCACCACGACCTTCGCCGAGTTCGACACCGAGATCCGCAATGTCGCAGGCTGGCTCGCCGCCCGCACCGCCCCGGGCGACCGGGTGGCCGTCATCGCCGACAACGGTGCCGCCTACGCCCAGTTGTACTACGGGGTGCCGCGCAGCGGCCGGGTGCTGACCCTGATCAACCAGCGACTGCGTCCGGCCGAGCAGGCCGCACAGTTGGCCACCGCCGACCCCGCCCTGGTGCTCGGCGACGAGCGCTACCTGGCCGCGCTGCCCGGCACCGCCGGACCGACGGTGGCGTTCGAATCCGCGCAGTGGCGTGCCGCACCGACAACCGCACTCCCCTGCCCCGATGTCGCGACACCCGACGACCCGGCCTGGCTGTTGTTCACCAGCGGGTCCACCGGGGTACCGAAAGCCGTTGTACACAGCCATCGTTCGATCCTCGCCGCGGTGTGGGGCTCGGTCGAGGGCCGCTCGGTGCAACCGGGCGGGGTATATGCCTTGCCGTTCCCGATGTGCCACATCGCCGGCTACAACATGCTGGTGCAGCACGCGGTCGCGGCCACGGTCGTGCTCTGCGCCCAGTTCCGCCCGGAGGCGTTCGCGCAACTGGTCCGCGAACACCGGGTGACCTCGTGTTCGCTGGCACCGACGATGCTGCATGCGCTGCTGGGCCACCTGGAACGCAGCCAGACCGCGCTGCCCACTCTGAACGCAATCTCCTATGGATCGGCGGCCATGCCACTGGACCTGCTGCGCCGGGCGATAGACACCCTCGGAGTCGACTTCCACCAGGGCTACGGGATGACCGAAACCGGTGGCAACGTCACGTTTCTCGGCCCCGGCGACCACCGGGCCGGAGCCGCCGGGCGACCCGAGTTGCTCACCAGTGCCGGCCGCCCGCACCGTGACGTCGAGATCGGCATCGCCGGCACCTCCGGCGGTTTGGCGCCGACCGGGCAGGTGGGTGAGATCCTGGTGCGCGGCGCCCAGGTGGCGCCGGGATCCCGGTCCGACGGCTGGCTGCACACCGGCGACATGGGCCGCATCGACACCGACGGCCGGTTGTTCGTCGTCGACCGGCTCAAGGACATCATCGTCACCGGCGGCGAGAACGTGTCCTCCCGCGAGGTGGAGGACGCGTTGTCCGGGCACCCCGGCGTCGACCAGGTGGCCGTGGTGGCGGTGCCCGACGACTACTGGGGCGAGGCGGTGTGCGCGGTGGTGGTCCCGACGCCGGGGCACCGACCGGGCGCCGATGAGCTGATCGACCACGTGCGTGGACTGCTCGCGGCGTTCAAACGGCCACGGGTGGTGC
The DNA here is from genome assembly GCF_019050325.1 of [Mycobacterium] fortunisiensis. Taxonomy (GTDB): domain Bacteria; phylum Actinomycetota; class Actinomycetes; order Mycobacteriales; family Mycobacteriaceae; genus Mycobacterium; species Mycobacterium fortunisiensis. Next base: position 135,227 of record NZ_VOMB01000019.1, read on the forward strand.
TGTTCACCGAATCCCTACCGTTGACCGGCAACGGCAAGGTCGCCAAGGACCGGGTTCGCGCCTTCGCGCGCGCTGCGGTGCACGGCCGCGCCGAAAAGCCCGAAAACATCGGGAACCGCAAAAATCTCACGTAGCGGGGGCCCACCCCTCGAATGGCCCCGTGGTAGCGGACGATACGCCCGGTACGCACCCATTCCCGCGTTTCCGCCAAAATCACTCGGCCGGCTCCCCGGCGGCACCGGCGGTCAGCAATCGATGTGCGGCCGGGTCGCCGTTGAGCAACCGGCTGCTTCGCCGGGTGATCTGCCAGCGCCCGTCGATACGGGCCAGTTCGAAATGATTGGCCGTGGCCCGCCACACCACGTATTCGGCCGACCCGTCCGGCGTCTCCCGGCGCACCAGCACCAGCGATTCGCACAGTGCCACCGCGGTGTCACCGTCGACCGTCACGACCGCCGGCCCGAGAAAATGACTGCAGCCCGAGGCCACCAGGTCCCGGTGGGACGACGAGCTGACCATCGCATGGACGTCGGCCCGGCTGGTCATCGTCCAGCCCTCGACCTCGTACCGACCGTCGGTGGCCCACAGTGCGGCCGCGCCGTCGGCGTCGGCGGCATCCACGTGCGGCCCGTAAGACGCGATCAGCCGGGCGATGTCACGTTCGTCCTCGAGCCGGCGCAGCCGCGCTTCCAGGGCGGCCACCTCGGATTTCACTGCGATGCCCGCCGGTCGATCAGGTTGCGGATCGCCGCATCGGATTTGAGTACCACCCGGGCCCGGTCCGGGGCACTGTTCCGCTCGGCGCGCTCGGCGTTGCCGCCGGCGATGTATACCGGGCCGTCGGCGAGATGGTCGAGGCCTTCGCGGGCCACCTCGGCCGGGTCGTTGATCCGCATGCCCGGCGCCTCGAAGTTCAGCCCGGCGCGCTGCATCGCCGGGGTCCGTGTCACCCCGAGCACCAGTTCCAGCACGTCAACGTGGTACTCCCGCAATTCCAGCCACAGGCTCTCGGCAAACAGTCGGCCGTAGGCCTTCACCCCGCCGTAAACGGTGTGGCGCATCGACCCGGCGTAGCCGGCGAGGGATCCCACCAGCAGGATGCCGCCCCGGCCTCGGGCGGTCATCGGCCTGCCGAAGTGCTGGACCAGTTCCATCATCCGGGTGATGTTGAGATCGACGACCTTTCCGAAGTCGGCCAGCGGCGCGTCCAGGAACCGCTCACTGCAGGTGTTCGCGCCGGCGTTGTAGATCAGGAGCCCGACCTCCAGATCCGCTGTCGCCGCCACGATCTGCGCCGTCGATCCGGCGTCCACCAGGTCCACCGCCAGCGTGCGCACCTGCACACCCCACTCCCGGCACCGCTGTGCGGTGGCTTCCAGGGGACCGGGCTTGCGGGCCAGCAATACCAGGTTGAACCCGTCCTCGGCGAGCATGCGGGCGAACTCGGCGCCCACCCCCTCGGAGCCGCCGGCGATCACGGCCCACGGCCCGTATCTGGCAAGGTCGGTCATCCCTCGGATGCTATCTTTGGCCGCCAACCGGCCTCCTGGTCGGTCCGCAAGGGAGGCGATCATCGGCACATACGCGGTTACCGGGTCGGCATCCGGGATGGGGCTGCAGACCGCGCGACGGCTGCGCGAACGCGGGCACACCGTCATCGGGGTGGACCTCAGCGAAGGTGACGTGGTGGCCGATCTGTCCACCGCGGCGGGCCGGCGGGCCGCGGCCGATGGCGTGCTGGCGGCCTGCGGCGGTGTGCTCGACGGGGCGGTGTTGGCTGCCGGGCTGGGCCCGGGGCCGGGCGCGGACCGCAACCGGTTGATCGCCGAAGTGAACTTCTCCGGTGTGGTGGATCTGCTGCAGGCCTGGCGGCCGGCACTGGCCGCCGCCGATCGCGCAAAAGTCGTTGTGATCTCCAGTAACTCGACGACGACGGTGCCGATCATCCCGGCCCGCACGGTGCGCGCGATCATGGCCCGCGACACCGAGAAGGCCGTGCGCTCGCTGCGCCTGCTCGGCCGAAACGGATCGGCCCTCATGTACGCGGCGTCCAAGACCGCGGTCACCCGCTGGCTGCGGAGCACCGCGGTCACCGAGGCGTGGGCAGGTGCCGGGATTCGGCTCAATGCCCTGGCCCCGGGGGCGATCATGACACCGCTGCTGCAGGCGCAACTCGCCGAACCGCGCGAGGGGCGCGCGGTCCGGTCCTTCCCGGTACCGGTCGGCGGCTACGGCGATGCCGGCCAGCTGGCCGACTGGATCTGCTTCATGCTGTCGGACTCGGCCGATTTCCTCTGCGGCAGTGTGGTCTTCGTCGACGGCGGGTCCGACGCCTTCTTCCGCCCCCGGGACTGGCCGCGGGCGCTGCCCCTGCGCCGGCTCCCGCAGTACCTGTGGCGGTTCAAGCGCGGCGTGCGTGGATAACACCGCGCACACCCCGCGGCGGGCCTGGGCCGCGGTGGCGCTGCTGACCCTGGTCGGCATCCTCAACTATGTCGACCGGTTCCTGCCCGCAGTGCTGGCCGAGCCCATCAAGGTCGACCTCGCGCTGTCCGACACCGCGATCGGGGTGATCAACGGGTTCGGCTTTCTGATCGTGTACGCGGTGCTCGGCGTCGCGGTGGCCCGGGTGGCCGATCGGGGCGCGTTCGGCGCGGTGGTCGCCGGGTGCGTGACCCTCTGGGGCACCATGACGATGCTCGGGGGCGCGGTGCAGTCCGGATTGCAGCTCGCGCTGACCAGGGTGGGCGTCGCGGTGGGCGAGGCCGGCAGCACGCCGGCCGCACATGCCTACGTAGCCCGCAACTTCGCACCGCACCGCCGGGCGGCGCCGCTGGCGGTGTTGACGTTCGCGATCCCGCTGGCCAGCGGCGTCAGCCTGATCGGCGGCGGGCTGCTGGCCGAGAACCTGGGCTGGCGAACGACATTCGTGGTGCTCGGCGCGCTGAGCCTGATATTCGCGCCGCTGGTGCTGTGGCTGGTCGGATCTCGTCAGTCGTTGCCGGCGCCCACCGCCCAAACGCCGGGGACGGCCGCCAACTGGTGGGATCTGCTGCGCAAACGCAGCTTCCTGGCGATCATCGGCGGCACCGCGTTGGTCGGGGCCGCCGGGTACTCGCTGAGCACGTTCTCCCCGGCGTTCCTGATGCGGACCCACTCGATGTCGCTGGGCGAAGTCGGCGTCGAATACGGCGTGGCCACCGCGCTGGGCGGGGTGCTGGGACTGCTGATCGTGGGGCGGCTGGCCGACCGGCTGGCGGTGCGCGACGCCCGCTGGCTGCTGTGGATCGTGGTGCTGACCACCATGGTCCTGCTGCCGGCGTCGGTGCTGGCCTTCACCGTCGACAATCGCGTGGCATCGGTGTGGTTCCTGGCCCTCAGCTACGTCATCGGCACCGCCTACCTGGCGCCCTCGGTCGCGGCCATCCACCGGCTGGTGCGGCCGGAGCAGCGCGCCACCGCGTCGGCACTGTTCTTGTTCTTCAATGCCATCCTCGGCTCGATCGGGCCGTTTGTCACCGGCGCGATCAGTGACGCGATCACCGCGGACCTCGGGAGCTCGGCGCTGGGCCGGGCGCTGCTGATCCTCGTGCCGACGGCGCAGCTGCTGGGGATGAGCTGTTACCTCGTTGCCGCCCGCTGGTACCGGGCCGACATCGTAGAAATCGGCTAAGTAGAAACCGGGTGATCCGGCTTCCGGCCCCGCAGCGCGCCCCACAGCCCCACCGCGATGCCGACCACGGCGCCGCCCAGACCGATGACCTGCTGCGACCGCGGCGGATCGGTGTGCACGGCAAGGCCGCCGAGCAGGTCGGAGGCGTCGGCGCCGCCGGAGGCCAAAAACCAGCCGCGGGTGTCGCGGCCACGCAACCCGGCCACCAGCAGCAGCCCGCCGATCAGCGCGTCGCGGTATCCCATCGACCGCCACAGCAGCTGTGCGGTGGCATCGGGCAGCTGCCGCCCGCCCCACAGCCGGTCGGCCCGCTTCGGATCGACGAGAAACGAGACACCGGAGGCAAATCGGAGGGCGCCGGCGGCCAGCGCGGCCCGGTCAATCGACATGGACCGCAGCGTAGGACGCCGCACCGCTTCGTATGGCAGTCCTGAGAAAACCGTCAACCGGCTTCGGTGCCCACCGGTCGCCAGCAATGATTGCCGGGTACCCGAGTTCAGGAGCGCAGACATGGCAAGCATCGAAGCCAACGCACAGACCGACTCGTCGTTCGAGGCAGATGTCGAGGCCACCCAGGCCTACTTCGACAGTCCTCGGTTCGAGGGCATCACCCGGCTGTATTCGGCGCGTCAGGTGGCCGAGCAGCGCGGCACCATCGGATCCGACTACCCGGTGGCCCGCGAGGCGGCCACCGCCTTCTATCCGCACCTTCGCGAGCTGTTCGCCAAGAAGAAGAGCATCACCACATTCGGACCGTATTCGCCCGGGCAGGCGGTGGTGATGAAACGAATGGGCATCGAAGGGATCTATCTGGGTGGCTGGGCCACCTCGGCCAAGGGGTCGATCAGTGAGGACCCGGGGCCCGACCTGGCCAGCTATCCGTTGAGCCAGGTGCCCGAGGAGGCCGCCGGGCTGGTGCGCGCGTTGCTCACCGCGGATCGCAACCAGCAGTATCTGCGGCTCCGGATGACCGATCAGCAACGCGCCGCCACCCCGCCGGTCGACTACCGGCCGTTCATCATCGCCGACGCCGACACCGGACACGGTGGCGATCCGCACGTGCGCAATCTGATCCGCCGCTTCGTCGAGTCCGGGGTGCCCGGCTACCACATCGAGGATCAGCGCCCCGGCACCAAGAAATGCGGCCACCAGGGCGGCAAGGTGCTGGTGCCGTCGGACGAACAGATCAAGCGGCTCAACACCGCCCGGTTCCAGCTCGACATCATGCGGGTGCCGGGCATCATCGTGGCGCGCACCGACGCCGAGGCGGCCAACCTGATCGACGGCCGCGCCGACGAGCGCGATCAACCGTTCCTGCTGGGGGCGACGAACCTGTCGGTGCCCACCTACAAGTCGTGTTTTTTGGCGATGATGCGGCGGTTCTACGAGTCCGGTCTCACCGAGCTCAACGGCCACCTGCTCTACGCGCTGCCGGACGGCGAGTACGCGACCGCCGAGGCCTGGCTGGAACGGCAGGGCATCATGGGCGCGATCGCCGACGCCGTCAAGGCCCATCGGCCCGGCGACTCGGTGGACGCCCTGTTCGACAAAGTCGAGTCGGCGTTCGTCGAGGCCTGGCAGAACGACGCCGGCCTCAACACCTACGGCGAGGCGGTGGCCGAAGTGCTGGAGTTCCGCGAGCGAGAGGGTGAGCCGGCCCCGATGAGTGCCGCTGACTGGCGGGCGTTCGCCGCGCGGGCCTCGTTGTACACCGCGCAGGAAAAGGCCCACGAGTTGGGCGCCGACGTGGCCTGGGACTGCGAGCGGGTCAAGACGCCCGAGGGCTACTACCAGGTCCGCGGCGGTATCCCCTACGCGATCGCCAAGTCACTGGCGGCCGCGCCGTTCGCCGACATCCTGTGGATGGAGACCAAGACCGCCGACCTGGCCGATGCCAAGCAGTTCGCCGACGCCATCCACGCCGAGTTTCCCGACCAGATGCTGGCCTACAACCTGTCGCCGTCGTTCAACTGGGACACCACCGGCATGACCGACGACCAGATGCGGGCTTTCCCCGCGGAACTCGGCAAGATGGGCTTCGTCTTCAACTTCATCACCTACGGCGGCCATCAGGTCGACGGCGTGGCCTGCGAGGAGTTCGCGACCTCCCTGCAGCAGGAAGGCATGCTGGCACTGGCCCGGCTGCAACGCAAGATGCGCCTGGTCGAATCCCCTTACCGCACACCGCAAACCCTGGTCGGCGGGCCGCGCAGCGACGCCGCCCTGGCCGCCTCGTCGGGGCGCACCGCCACCACCAAGGCGATGGGCGCGGGCTCCACACAACACCAGCATCTGGTGCAGACCGAGGTGCCCAAGAAGCTGCTGGAGGAGTGGCTGGCGCTGTGGGGCGATTACTACCAGATCGGTGAGAAGCTGCGGGTGCAATTGCGGCCCCGCCGTGCGGGTTCCGACGTGCTCGATCTCGGCATCTACGGTGACGGGGAGGAACCCCTGGCCAACGTCGTCGTCGACCCGATCAAGGACCGGCACGGACGCAACATCCTCACGGTGCGCGACCAGAACACCTTCGCCGAGAAACTGCGCAAGAAGCGCCTGATGGATCTGATCCACGTGTGGCTGATCCACCGGTTCAAGCCGGAGATCGTGTACTACGTGACGCCGACCGAGGACAACGTCTATCAGACCGAGAAGATGAAGGCGCACGGCATCTTCAGCGATGTGTACCAGGAGGTCGGTGAGATCATCGTGGCCGATGTGAACCAGGCGCGTATCGATGAACTGCTGGCCCCCGACCGCGAGGCGCTGGGCCGGTTGATCCGCAAGGAGGACTAGCCCGCTTCACTGGCGCATGTGCGACGCGCCGCCGATGTACCAGGTCTGTCCGTTGATCCACTCGGCGTCGTCGGAGAGGAGGAACGCCGTGACGGCGGCCAGGTCCGCGGGCCTGCCCAGGCGGGTGACCTTGGCCGCCATCAGGAACATCTGCTGGATCTGTTGATCGTTCTGCCGCTGTTGGGTCTCCCCCATCACCAGGCCGGGCATCACCGCGTTGCAGCGAATCCCCTTGGCGCCGTAGTTGTTCGCCACATGGCGGGTGAGCTGGTTGACCGCGGCCTTCGACGCGTTGTAGGCGACGTGCATCGGGTCGGTGCCCAGCGAGCCGCCTGAGGAGGTGTTGACGATGCTGCCTCCGCCGCCCTCGAGCAGATGCGGCAGCACGGCGCGCACAGTACGTACGAAGCCGAGCAGGTTCACGTCGAGGGTGCGGTGCCACACCTCGAACGGGGTGTCCAGGATCGTGGTGTCGCGACCGATGGTGCCCTCCGTCAGGTCCGCGCCCACGTTGTCCAGCCCGTGCACCGCACCGAACTCGGCGAGTGTGGCGTCGACGAGGTGGGCGGCGGATTCCTCGTCGGCCAGGTCGAACTCGACGGCCAGCGCGGCACCGCCGGCACTGGTGATGGCCTCGACGGTGGCCTTGGCACCCGCCATGTTGATGTCGCCCACCACCACCGATGCGCCCTCTGCGGCCAGCCGTTTGGCGGTGCCGGCGCCGATACCCGTCGCTCCCCCGGCGACGATGAACGTCTTGCCCTCAAGGCCGAGCATGTGGATTCTCCCCTCAGGCCCCGAGATCGATCTTCTCGATCGGGTTGGAACGCTCGAGCATGCCGAAAGTCTCTTCGCCGTCCCACCGGTAGCGCACCCCGGCCTGTTGCAGGGCCGGGAAATTCGGGTTCTCCTTTTTCATCTCGCGCACCGAGAAGGTGTTGTCGTTGTGGTGGATGTCGTGGGTGGAGAACACCGTCTCCCCTTCGATGTGCACGGTGCCGTCAGCGGTTTCCAGCACCACCGAGACGTCCTCGCCGAGCGGCTGTAGTTTGGTCAGCCAGGGGGCCGCTACGGCGCGGGCCGGGATCAGCTCACCGTCGCCGGTGAACAGGTAGCCCTCGTTGAAGGTGGGCTGCCCGTCGTCACGCGGCGGGTAGGCGATGTAGCCAAAGGCCTTGCCGCTGAGGAAGATTGCCGATTGCCAGGCATGACCCCAGAAACTTCCCAGTTTGCGTACCCCCTGTCGGCGGATCCGCAGGCCGCTGCCGGTGAAGTCGTGGGTGTCCCCGTCGATCGTCACCGATCCGCGGGCGCGGAACAGTTGTTCGTAGCGCGGACCACCCATCAGGTCGCCCTCCACCGAGTTCTTGATCCGGTCTGCCGCCTGCTGCTGCAGCGCGCCCTGGATCCAGGGCGGGACGGCCATCTTCGCCTCGACGTGGAAGGCCACGTCGACGAGTGGGCCCGCAGAATTGCCGGCCACCAGATCGGCCGACGAGGTCGCAGCGGCCTTGCCGGTGTAGGTCATGGTCCAGGTGTCGAACGGCTCGATGCAGCGGAAGGCCAGGCCGCCGGCACCGAGCACAGTGGGCTTGCCGTCGGGTCCTTCGGGCGGCAGCGACGGGGCGCCGTCGCGCAGCCGGTACACCCGACCATCGGGGAACGCGAGATTGATCTGCATCTCGTGGTTGTCCCAGTTCGCGGCGACGGCTTCGATGCCGATGCGGGGCAGTCCGATCTGGCCGCGGTCGTCGACGGTCCAGAAGCTCACCGAGTCCCGCATCTCGGGGTTGTCCGGACGCTGCGCGAACACGAATTCGCGGGACGGGTCGATGCCACCGGTGAGGTCGATCGCCATGGGGGCTCCTGTTCTATGCGTGGGTGGTCCAACGGGTGGCGTGCTCGGTGTAACGGGCAAACCGGGGCCGGACCTGATCTGGATCGATGTCGAAGAGGGCAGGGTCGGCGGGTGAGGGGGCTTCGCGTTCGGCCGCGGCGTGAGCCCACCAACTGTCCATGCGCTGCGCGAACTCGTCGGTCACCGGCTGCTCCAGCCAGGTGTACAGGCCGGTGACCTCGCCGATCGGATCGGCCTGCATGGCCCGGAAATCGATGTCGTAGAAGCGATCCTGGGCTGCTCCGGCCCGGAACTGCAGGGCCCGGTCCATGCCCAGCGACCAGTGCTCCACGTTGAGCCGGCCGATGTAGGGGCGGTCGATCGCGTCGGTGAACGTGCCGATGATGTCGGCGTAGAGGTCGGCCACCGACAGGATGACGTCGGTCGGGTCGCGGTGCGTCATCACGTATCTGGCGTCCGGGAATGCCTGGTGCACCGCATCCAGCCACAGCACGTGCGAGGGACACTTGAGCCGCCACGGCCGGTTGGGCTCGCCCCATTGCAGCAGTTTCATTACCCGCCGCTGGTAGGCCAATGTCGTTGTCAGGTCGGCCTTTTCCACCAGCCAGCGGGAGTATGTGGGGATCTGGGCGAAGGACTGGAACAGGTGGGACTTGAAGTCCAGTGCCATCAGCTCGTGGCATTCCATCGGGCCGTGGGTGTCGGTCGGCACGTGGTGGCGGGTGCCCACCATCTCACCTTTGTCGGGCGGGACACGGGGATCGACACCGCGCACCGTCGACGGTGGCGGGCACGGTTGCGAGGACTCCCAGCGGCGCAGGTAGCGCACGTCAGGGTCTTGGGCCAGCAGCATCGACAACGCTGTGGATCCGGTGCGCGGCAGGCCCATTCCGATGACGGGTGCGGTGATGGCGACGTCCTCGATCTCCGGGTGGCGCCGGTACCAGTCTTCGACCTGGAGCCGTTGGGCCAGATATGCGGTGATGCGGGGGTACAGGAACGCCTGGCCGCGGTCGTTCAGTTGGGCTTCGGACTCCAGCGATTCCAGCAGAATGGCCAGGCCCTCCTCGAAGGAGTCCTCGCCGAAGTCGGACAGGCCGGTCTGTTCGGCGGCAGCGGCCTTGAGATCGGTGGCGGTGGGCATCTCAGTTCATCCACTGCCCGCCGGCGACGTCGATAGTCTGCCCGCACAGATAGTCGGCGGCCTCCGAGGCGAGGAAGGCCACCATGTTGGCTGCCTCCTCGGGCAGCGAAGCCCGGCCGAGTTGAACCTGGGTGGTGATCGCCTCCAAGATCGCTCCGCGGCCCGCGAAATGGGCCGGGGTCTTGGGATCGAGCAGGTATTCCATCATCTCCGGTTTGATCATGATGCCCGGCGCCACCCCGAGCACATTCACTCCCCGCGGCGCCACCTCGTGGGCGAGGTTACGAGTGAAGCCGACGACGCCCGATTTGCAGGCGTTGTACACGACGAGTCCGCGCTGCTGGATACGACCGCCGACCGACCCGATGTTGATGATCTTCCCCGCCCCTTGCGGCAGCAGGAATTCCAGCGCGGCATGAGCGCCGTACATCATCATGGTCAGGCTGCCCAGCACGGTGTGGTCGATGTCGGCCTTGGTGTGTTTCTCGAACGGACCGCCGACCACCATGACCGGGTTGTTGACCATGATGTCCAACCCGCCCAGCTCATCGTGCGCGGTGCGTACCGCCTCGTGCACCTGGTCCCAGTCGGACATGTCGGCCTGCACCGGATACGCGTTGACACCCCAACGTTTCTCGATCTCGGTGGCGCGGCGTTCGACCTTCTCGAACGTGCGCCCGATCAGCGCCACATCGGCGCCCAGCCCGGCCAGTCGGTTGGCGATGGCCTGGCCCAGGCCGTCTCCGCCGGCACCGGTCACGAATGCCTTTTTGCCGGACAGATTCATCAACTCGGTGACCCGTTTGTCGATGATGTGCCGCGGCAGGCTGTCGAGGTTCAGGGCCGCGATGGCCTCGGCATCGTCGTGAACTGTCATGGGGTGTCTCCTCTCGCCATGGCTTCGATGGAGACGCTATGGTCCGCCGCGACCGGTGAGGTAATACCGATTTCGGGATCCAGTCATGCCGTTATTCGATGGCTGGTATACCTCGAAGCGATGGACACCCACCGGCTCAAATACTTCCTGCGCATCGCCGAGGAGCGGTCGATCACCCGCGCGGCCGGTGTGCTGGGCATCGCGCAACCGGCGCTGAGCCGGCAACTGCAGCTGCTCGAGGAGGACCTGGGCGTCGCGTTGTTCACCCGCACCCGGCGCGGCGTCGAGCTCACCGAGGCCGGCGAACGCCTGCGGGCCTCGACCGCCGGGCCGTTGCGCCAGCTCGAGCTGGCCGTGCAGTACGCCGGGACGCCGCTGGCCCGCCTCGACCGCACCCTGCGACTCGGGTTGCCCGAGACCACCGTCGATCTGCTCGCCGCGCCCCTGCTCGTCGGCCTCACCACGGTCTTTCGCGAGGCGACGTTCTCGGTGACCGTCGGCAGCACCGACGAACTGGTGGAAGCGATGCTCAAGGGCGCGGTCGACGTCGCACTCATCAATCCCGTGCCCGATGAACGGGTCTTCTACCGCGAGTTGTTGACCGAAGACCTGTTCGTAATCGGCGGTCCCGACACGGATCTCGATGCGTCCCACGCCATGGACTTCGGCGATGTCGTCGGGCTCCCCCTCGTGGTGCCGCGCTCGCCGTCGGGCATCGGCATCTCCCTGCAGAACGCGGCGCTGCGCGCCAAGGTCACGTTCAGCCACCGGACGACAACCGACTCTGTTGCGGTGATGAAGAACCTGATCGAAGCGGGCATCGGCTACGGAGTACTTCCACTTTCGGCTTGCCGTCGCGAAATCGACGTCGGGCGTTTACGTTTCGCGCCGATCGCGCAACCGGACCTCACCCAGCGGCTCGGGGTCGCCGCGACAGGCCAGCTCGACCTGCCGCGCGAACTCAGCGTGAAGATCGGTGACACCATCCGAGAGAAAGTCGCCGCGTTGGTCAGAACCGGCATCTGGAACGCAGAGCTGATCGCCACCCAGCCCTGGAACCCGCTGCACGGGTGATCGCGGGTTGAACCCTAAACCCACACCTAGGGATCGTCTTCCCTGTCTTTGTCGGCTGGGCGGAAGAGGTCTTCGGGGTGCCAGTAGTGGTTGGTGCGATCCTGTCCGGTGTCCAATAGCGGTGGTGGGATCCATTCGACGCGGCCGTCGTCGCGGATGCGAGTGCGCCAGCCCTTGGCGTGGACGAGGCGATTGCTCTTGGGGCAGGCCAACGCGAGGTCGGTGATGTCGGTGCGTCCACCGGCGCTGAAATCGGCTTTGGCGTGGTGGACCTGGCTACGGTCGGAGGTGCAGGTGCAGCCGGGCCGGGTGCAACCGCGGTCGCGGTTGTGCAGCACGATCCGCTGCCCGGGAGTCGCGACGCGCTTGGCGCGGCCCAGATACAGCGGGACCTGACGGTGATTCTCGTAGACCACGAGGTAGTGGTGGGCATGTGCGCCCAGCCGGATGACATCGCCGATCGGCAGATAGGTGCCGCTGGTGGTCAGCCCGGTGCCGGTCCGGGATTCCAGCTCGCGCAGCGTGGTGGACACCACGATGGACACCGGTAGCCCGTTCTGTTCACCCAGTTCTCCTGAGGCCAACACACTGCGGCCCATGGCGACCAGGGCGTCGTGGTTGCGTTCGGCCGGAGTGCGGCTATCAGATGCGATCGCCTCGGCGCTGGGGGTACCAGTGGTGCACGGGTGTTCGTCAGCGGGGTTGCACATGCCAGGGGCGCCATAGCGCGACAGGATCGGGACGAGAGTGGCGCGGGCTTCAGGGGTGAGCCGGCCACGGATTTCACTGGTGCCGTCGGCTTTTTGCGGGCCGATGAATATTTCACCGTTGCATTGGGGCTCGTCATCGACGGGTTCGTCACCGTCTTGGTTGAGCAGGAACGCAATCCGACCAGCGCACTGCTTCAAGATTTCTGGACTGTTGCCACTGGCGATACGGGCCAGATCGGCATCGATCTGGGCATGGGTCTCGGCATCCAGGCGCACAGGTGGTTTGGCAAAAAACTTGTGGATGATCGCGACATGTTCGCCATTGATCTCGCCCGCCGCCCGGGCGGCGGCCGTCGCCGGCAACACCGGCGCCAACCACTCTCCGGTGACGGTGGTGCGGGGGCCCAACTCGCCGGCTTCGGCGATGCGTCGTTTGGCCTCCTTGTTGCTGATGCGCAACCGAATGGCGAGCATGTCGGCCCAGCTTTTCGCACCGATCTCAGCCGGGGTGACTCGAGTCTGGATTTCGGCCAGTACCGCATGATCCACCGTGGGCGCACACCGGGCTTGACGCTCCCGACGGGACTGCAGGTCCAGCAGCTCCGGTAGGCTCAGCCCCTGATAATTCAGGGCGGCCAGCTTCGCGCAGACCGCGTCGTACTCGTCGTAGGCCGCCAGCACCGTCTCCCGATCGGAAACGGTGTTCGAAATCATGTTCGAATTCTACCGCCGGCAACCGCCACCTCAACTGGTTATCCACAACCCGGGATTCATCCACAGAAGGTGCCGCACAAGCGAATTAGGTCTTGACAACCCGACCGGCACTGGCCCGCGCAGCCACCGCGGCGACGACGAAACCGGCGAGTGCGGACCAACCCAGCACACCCTCGAGTCCGTTCTTGGCCATCAGCGTCAAAGCGGCGCCGGCGAGACACAACAGCGCGCCGGTGAGCACCGACCGGGCGCCGCTGACCTGAACCCGATCATCCCACCACGGCAGCGCGCGGTGCTCCAGCGGTGACAGCAGCCGGAAGACCACCGCCATGAGGACAGCGAAAACCGCTGCGCGCAAAGCCAAGTGGGCCCAGAAGCCCGGAGCGTGCGGATCGAAGGCGTCCAAGCCGAAGGCATGCAGGGTGAACGCGGCGACCGCGATCACCGGGATGTGCCACAGGTACAGCGTCATCGCTCCCCCGTTGCCCGTGGCGATCACGTACCAGACCCGCGGGCGGGATGCCCACCGCCGGATCGGGTTCGCCGCGGCGATGAACAGGCACGGCATCCAGGTGCAGTGCAGCGCCAGCAGTAGCGTCGGTGGCGACACGTTGGATACCCGCTCGGTTCCGGTGACGACGAGGCACACGTCGTACATACCGGTGAGAGCAAGGATTACCTGTGCCGCCAACGCGATCACCGCGATCACCAACGCGCGCCGGGCGCAAATCAGATGCCGGGCATAGGCCACCCCGATCACCATGGGAATGAGCCACACCACGACCAAGTTGGCGGTACCCGCCTCGGGCGTACCCACCGCGAAGCGGATGGCGTCCACCACCCCGGAGACCACGATGAGGCCGGCGACCACCGCCCCCAGCGCACGGCCGCTGCGCAGGCGCATCAGCGCCGGGACAAACGCCAGCACCACCAGGTAGACACCCAGGAACCAGAGCAGGGCCACGCACTCCCGCCCGAGCGCGGTGGCAGATGCGGCACCCATCGTCTCGCGCACCACGACCAGGACCACCGCCCACACCGCCAGATACCAGAACACCGGCCGGCACAGCCGCTGGGCACGGGCCAACAACCACGCGCCCCACGGCCGGCCGGTATGCCAGCTGTAGGCCCCGGCCGCCCCACCGGCCATGAAGAACAGCGGCATCACCTGCAGCACCCAGGTGATCGGGGCCAGGGCGGGTAGCGCTCCGAGGATGTTGCCGACCCGGACGCCGCCGGAATCGATGGTGGCCAACAGCAGCGCGCAGTGTCCGAACATCACCACCAGCAGCGCGCCCAGGCGTGCGACGTCCACCGCGCGATCGCGGTCGGGTTTCGTGTTGCGCGCCACGGCGTCCGCTGACGACACCACATCGGGGCTTGACATGAGTTCAGTCTGCCGGGCCGGGGCCGGATGGGGATGGGTAGTCCTACTTGGTATCGCCGACGATCTCCAGCCCGCAGATGCGCTGAGCTTCGGCCACCGATTCGGCCACCGGCCTGCTCGTGTCCAGCACATGGCCGTCGGTGTGGTGTCCATCCTGCTCGGCCAGGGCCGCCGCGATCTGCGGTGTCGCGTCGGACGTGGTCGAGGTACGGGTCTGGATCCGCTCGGATGCCCGGTCGAGTGGCACCGCACAGGTGAATTCGGCCATGGGCGTGGCAGTCTCGGCGGCCAGCCGGCGGGCCCGGTCCCGCTGCTGTGGGTCGCGCCAGGTGCCGTCGAGGATCACCGAGACCCCGTTGGTCAACTGTCGATGTGCACGTCGCAGGACCTCGTCGTACACGGCGGTCACGTTCTGCGGTGTGTACAGCCCGGCGTCGATCGTGCCCGGCTCCCCGGAGATGACCCGCGCCGCCACGAGTTCGCGACGGACGTCGTCGGTTGAGACCACCTGTGCGCGCAGGTGCGGCGCCAGCGCGTGGGCCACCGTGCTCTTTCCGGTGCCGGGACCGCCTCCCACGATGACCAGTCGGACCGTACCCGCCCGCAGATGCCGCAGCGCCAGGTCCAGGTGCCGGCGCGCAGCGTCCCTGGCCTCGTCCTGCCCCTGCTCGGCACGGACGTATTCGACCTTCGCCCGTACCACGGCGCGGTAGGCGATGTAGAGATCGATCAGGGAGCGCGGGGCGTTGTCCCCGGCGTACTCGGTGTAGTGGCCGAGAAACAGCTCGGCCAGATCGGCGCGACCGAGGAACTCCAGGTCCATCGCCAGGAACGCGGCGTCGTCGATGCCGTCGACGTAACGCAGGTTGTCGTCGAACTCCAGGCAGTCCAGGATCGCCAGGCCGTGCGGTGGGCAGAAGATGTCGTCGGCGAGGAGGTCGGCGTGCCCGTCGACGATGCGGCGCTCGGCGACCCGGCCGGTGAACAGGTCGGCCCGGCCGGCGAAATATTGCTCGACCAGGGTACGGATCTCACCGGCCACATCGGCCGCCACTGCCGGAAAACGTTGCAGCTCATCGAGGTTGTCGGTCCAACGGCCGACGATGGCCCGGGCACTGCCCTGCTCGTCGATCGACGGGCCACGTTCGGCGTTGCGGTGGAACTCGGCCAGCGTCGAGGCGATCGTGTCCAACCGGTCGGCCACTGCCTGGCCGGCCTGCACCATCGTGGACAGTCGGATGGCGTCGGCGTAGCGGCGCATCACGACCACCGGTTCGGCGGCAGCCTCGCCGGGCGCGACGAAATGGGCCACGCCCAGGTAGCTGTCGGGGGCCAGTCTGCTGTTCAGCGCCACCTCGCGCCGGCAGGCCTCTTCGCGTTGTGCGGACGTGCTGAAGTCGAGGAAATCGGTGCAGATCGGCTTCTTGGCCTTGTAGGCCAAGGCACCCATCAGGACGACCACGCCGGTGTGTGTCTCGTGGGCCCGAGCGTCAAGGTTCCCGGCGATCTCCCATGGTTCATCTGCCTCATCGGTGGCCGGTATCTCGTTCATGTGTACCCATGGTGCAGGCGCCGATCGGCTCTGGCCAGGGCCATTTGGCCCGAGCTTCGGCGCCGTCGGCCAGCGACTCGGCTTCGCCCGGTTCGACACGGTTGGCTATCCGTTTGCCAACTTCGCCGTGTCACGCCGCTGACCGCAGTAGATTGCTGGCGTGGGGAGACGATTGTTGGCCGGCAGCCGGGGGCGCGTGCTCGCGCTGGCGGTCTCGGTCACTGTCGCCGCGGCAATGGTGTACGCACAGAACTCCGAGCCGGACTGTTGTGCACCGGTCCCGGCGGCCACCCCACCGAGCAGTGCGCAGCCGCGGCCGGTGCCCGCTCAAGCCGAGTTGGTGGCGGCCAGTGCGCCGGTGGTGGCCCGCGACTTCCAGTTCTCGCTACCGAAGGGCCCGGCACCCGAGAACGGGCTGCAGATCAAGACGATCTGGGTAGCCCGGGCCATTGCCGTGATGTTTCCCGAGATCACCACGATCGGCGGGTATCGCCAAGATGCTCTGAAGTGGCATCCCAACGGCCTGGCGATCGACGTGATGATTCCGAACTACCACTCCGAGAAGGGGATTGAGCTCGGTAACCAGATCGCCGGGTTCGCCCTGGCCAACGCCGAGCGCTGGGGTGTGCTGCACGTGATCTGGCGGCAGGGGCTGTATCCCGGAATCGGCGCGCCGCACTGGACTGCCGACTACGGCAATGAGACCCTCAACCACTTCGACCACGTGCACATCGCCACCGACGGTGGCGGCTACCCGACCGGGCGCGAGACCTACTTCATGGGTTCGATGAATCGCTAGCCGACCGAATCCGGTTGTGGCGCAATCATGCTGCGTGGCTCACGTGGGTGGCCGAGTCGCCGATGCGGGCGGCGTCGTCGCCAATGATCGTGCGTAGCAGGGCTTGTTGTTCGCGTTGCCCTCGCGACACCGCGCGCTCCATGCCGGGCGGGGAGGCCAGTGCCGCCACGCTACGGATGAGGTTGACCGGCATCCGTAACAGCGGATACCACGGCGGCAGGTAGACCGGCAGGCCCAGAACGCGCATCGCGCTCGGGCCCAGGAACGCACTCGTCACCGACAGGTGCTGCGCCCAGGCCACCCGGCGGCGCAGTCCCGGGAAACGGCGGTAGTGCCACGACAGCGGATCTGCGGCCATCGGGACCGAGAGTTGCTGTGTGGTCTCGTCGGGGCGGGCCAGCGCAGTCGAGGTGTGGTAGAGCACGCGGATGCTGTCGCGGAAGGTGCGCGGCAGCCATTCGTCCTCGACTCCGATCAGCCAGCCCACATAGCGGGTCAGATGCGCGATGGCGTCGAGGTCACCTGGCGCCGGGATGATGCCCATTCCGAGCGAGGCCACCGGCGGGGCGATGAGCGCGCCGACCAGCGTCGCGGCCATGTCGGTCTGGTTGACGGGAAGTCCCCATTCCTCGGCCCGCCAGTCCGGCATGGCCGCCACGTGCCGGCGTACGAAGGCGTGGATCAACCGCACGTGCAGAGTCGACCGGTACCCCACCCCGAGCGGGTCGAGGCCGCCGTCGGAAATGACGTCCATCGCCCACTGCATGGTCTCGGCGAACCGCTGGTTGGAACCCTTCTCCAGAGCACCGGTGCGCAGCAGGGTCTTGTTGAACCCGGAGAACTGGTAGCCCCCGAGCAGCGAGACGTCGCGCGCGATGGCCATGCCGTCGGACCCGCCCCGCAGCAGCGCACGCCGGCCTTTGCGCAGCTTGGCACGATCCACCCAGTCGGGCACGGTCTCGACGCCGATGAAGAACTCGCGCAACGGTTCCGGGGCCTCGGGCACGTTGTCGATCCCGACGCTCAACGCCCGCTCGAACATCGGGCGGGTCTGCTCCATGCCCACTGCGGCCATCCAGTCGACCAGCCGGTCCATCGGTGCGTCGCCGACTGTCAGCCGTTCCCCGAGCCGGCGCCACTGCCCGGCGTCGGGCTCACGCACACCCAGCACCCGGGCGAACGTCCGGATGGCCCCTGGCACCGCGAGCGGCCGCTCGGGATGGCGGGCGGGAACGGTCATCGGCGGCCTCCCAGAAACAACTGACTACGTATGTAGTCAAAAAATAGGCCGGCGGTAGGCTGCTGTCAATGAAGCGGGCACAGGTGGTGCGCGGCTACGGCGGCATCAGCGCGGCCGACCGCCGCAGCGAACGACGGAGCAAACTGCTCGCCGCCGGCCGCCAGATCTGGGGTGAATTCGGGATCTCCGAGGTGACGGTCCGGGCCGTCTGCACGGCCGCCGGGTTGACCTCGCGTTACTTCTACGAACAGTTCCCCAGCCGAGATGCCTTGCTGTTCGCCATCTCCGACGAGGTCCGCGACGAGTTGCTGGCGGCGCTCGTGTCCGCCGGCATCGACAACCCCGGCCCGCTCACCGACAAACTCCGCTCGGCGCTGACCGCCTTCCTCGAGATCATCGCGGCCGATCCCCACATCCACCGGATCGCCACCGGCGATGTCAGCAGCGTGGCCGGCCTGGCCGAACACCGCACGCACATCCTGGAGATGATCACCGAGTCGATCGTCGAGCACGCCCCCGACGTTCTGCCCACCGCGACCCCGAGTCCCGACGAGTTGCGCCGCGGCGCCCGGTTCATGGTCGGCGGGGTGAACCAACTCATCGATGCCTGGCTGCAGGATCCCGTCGAAACACCGGCAGACCTCGCAGCCGAATGCGCCCGACTGTGCGTGGCCGTGGTCCGCGGGGTCACCCAGGCCGACTGAACCGGGGCAGTTTCAACCCACCCGGTCGCGGCAATCCTGTCCGAGGATCACCGAACGGAGGCCTCCGATGAGCCGGCCCGAACCTGACAAAGCCGAATCCGATGTCGAGCGCGATACCCACGTGGCACATTCACGACGTGGCCGGGACGCGGACGGCAGCGACGCGGACGGCAGCCATGTGGGGCAGGCATCCCCCGACGACGATTTCGACAGCGGCGAGACCGGAGCCGAGGCTCGCAGTACGGACAAATGAGCGGCTCGAGCCCGGCAATTGCCGCGCAGTGTGGTAAACGCCATACATTTTGCTCGGCCGGACACAGATCACGACCGACGGGTGGCGCCCGACACACGCAGACCGTGCCGTGCCCCACGCAAAGTCGCACGGCCGCTTTGCCGTTCTCACTGGACTGAGCTGGGGCTTTCTGCCGCGAATGCGTGTACCCCGGCGCCGGCAGCCCGAAGACCCTACCGCGCCGAGCACCCGGTGAGGTCTCCGCCCATCTGATTGCCACTGGCGACGCCAGGCAACATCGCGATTCCGGAAACCCGGCTACTCGCCGGTAGGGTCCGGACCCCGTGGGCAGACACCAGCTGAACAAGGGCCGGCGCCGCCGCCGGTCGGTGGTCATGGCTGCGGTCATCGGACCCGCCGCCGCCATCGTGGCCGTCGGAGCCGATACCGCTCCAGCCGTCCCGGACGCGCCGCAGTGCTGCACGGAGGTCGTCCCGGTGGCAGCCGTCCAGGCGCCGAACCCGCTGCCGGCACGAGCCGACCGCGCTGTGCGCCGTAACACCCGCTTCCCGCTGCCCGCCGGTGTGGCGCTGGAAAAAGGCCTGCAGGTCGAAACGATCTTGGCCGCCCGCGCGGTCAGTGCCCGGTTCCCGCAGATCCTCGACATCGGCGGGGTGCGGGCCGACTCACTGAAGTGGCACCCGAACGGCCTCGCGATCGACGTGATGATTCCGAACTACATGACGCCCGAGGGCAAGGCGCTCGGCGACCGGATCGTGGCATACGCGCTCGAGAATGCCGAGCGCTGGGACGTCAACCACGTGATCTTCCGTCAGGAGATCCACTCCCGCGGCAGGGCACCCAGAAAGATGGCCGACCGCGGCGGCGCCACGGCCAACCACTACGACCACGTGCACATCGCCACCAACGGCGGCGGATTCCCCACCGGGCACGAAACGTACCTCACGTAGCCGAACCCTCGCGCACCCCGTCGCGACACACTGCCCGCGCCTGACCCAGGTCGCCGGGCATTCCCAGCTTCGTCACGCACAATGCCTGCCGGGCACGGTTGTGGTGCCCGACACGGGTGTCGTAGTGTCAACCTAGTTGATTAGTCCCACTAAGGCATTTTCCCAACGTTTGCGACTGGCGCCGCTCATGAAAGGGTCACGGATGCAGCGGGTTTCGATCGCACGGCGCCTCGGCCGACGGTGGACGCTGGTGGTGGCCGTGGTCGTGGTGGCGGTGGCCGCGTTCGTGGTGTACCGGCTGCACGGCGTATTCGGCTCCGAAGACGTCACCTCGACGCCCAGTGGCACCGTGAACGACATCGTTCCGTTCAATCCCAAGCACGTGGTCATGGAGGTCTTCGGTCCACCGGGGACGGTCGCCACCATCACCTACCTGGACGTCGACGCCCAACCCCAGCGCGCCGACGCCGTCCCGCTGCCGTGGCGCTACGACACCACCACCACCCAGCCGGCCGTCTTCGTCAACATCCAGGCGCAGGGCAACACCGATTCCATCGGCTGCCGAATCAAGATCGACGACGTGATCAAGGACGAGAAAACCGTGAACACCGTGAACGCCTACACCTCCTGCCTGGACAAGTCCGGATGAGCCCGCGGTCGTCACGGCGTTCGGTTCCGGACCTGATCCGGCGCTTCTCGGCGCTCATCGTGCTGTTCTGGTTGAGCGTGGCGGTGGTGACGAACGTCTTCGTCCCGCAGCTGGAGACCGTCGCCGAAGCCCACAATGTGTCCCTGAGCCCTCAGGACGCGCCGTCGTTGCAGGCCGCCAAACGGATCGGCAAGGTATTCGACGAGTTCGATTCCGACAGTTCGGCGATGATCGTCCTGGAGGGCGATCAGCCGCTCGGGGCCGAAGCCCACCATTACTACGACGGCTTGATCCAGAAGCTGCGCCAGGACACCACGCACGTCCAGCACATCCAGGATTTCTGGGGCGACCCGCTGACGGCGGCCGGCTCACAGAGCACCGACGGCAAAGCCGCCCTGGTGCAGGTCTACCTCGCCGGCAACCAAGGTGAGTCGTTGGCCAACGAGTCCGTCGACTCGGTACGCGACATCGTCAATCACACCCCGCCGCCCCCGGGCCTCAAGGCCTACGTCACCGGCCCGGCACCACTGGTCACCGATCAATTCGAGGTGGGCCGGCAGGGGACGCTCAAAACCACCCTGATCACCATCGGGGTGATCTTGGTGATGCTGCTGTCGCTCTACCGCCGGGTCACCACGGCGATTCTGGTGCTCTTCACGGTGATGATCGAACTGACCGCCTCGCGCGGCGTCGTCGCGGTGCTGGCCAACGCCGGGATCATCGAGCTGTCAACGTATTCGACGAACCTGCTGACGCTGCTGGTCATCGCCGCCGGCACCGACTACGCGATCTTCATCCTCGGCCGGTTCCACGAAGCGCGTTACGCCGGGCAGGATCGCCTCACGGCGTTCACCACGATGTACCACGGCACCGCGCACATCATCCTGGGATCGGGTCTGACGATTGCCGGTGCGGTGTTGTGCCTGACCTTCACCCGGCTGCCGTATTTCCAGAGCCTGGGCATCCCGGCCGGAGCCGGCGTCCTGGTGGCCGTGGCGGCCGCGTTGACACTGGCGCCCGCCCTGCTGGTGATCGGCCGCCATTTCGGTCTGTTCGAACCCGCCCGGCCCATGCGCACGCGCGGCTGGCGACGCGTCGGCACCGCCATCGTCCGCTGGCCCGGGCCCATCCTGGTGGTGACGGTCGCGGTGGCGCTCATCGGCCTGCTCGCGCTGCCGCGTTACCAGACCAGCTACGACGCGCGGCCGTACATGCCCGCCAGTGCACCAGCCAACGTCGGCTACACCGCCGCCGAACGCCACTTCTCCCAGGCCCGGCTGAACCCGGAACTGCTGATGCTCGAAGCCGACCACGATCTGCGCAACCCCACCGACATGATCCTGCTGGAACGTGTCGCCAAGGCGGTGTTCCACACCGACGGCATCGCCCAGGTGCAGTCGATCACCCGCCCGCTGGGCACTCCCCTGGAGCATACGTCGATCCCGTTCCAGATCAGCGCGAGCAGCGCGCAGCAGATCAACAATTTGCCGTTCCAGCAGGCCCGCGGCGCCGATCTGCTCAAACAGGTTGACGTGATCAACAGTTCGATCGACATTCTGCGTCAGCAGTACGCCTTGCAACAACAGTCGGCCGCCGTCACCGACGAGCAGGCCAAGGCCTTCCAGCAGACCGTGGCCACCGCCGAGGACCTCCGTGACAAGATCGCCGACTTCGATGACCAGTTCCGCCCGCTGCGTAATTACTTCTACTGGGAGCCCCACTGTTTCGACATCCCGATGTGCGCGGCGCTGAGATCGGTGTTCGATGCGCTCGACGGTATCGACGCCCTGACCGATCAGCTCGCCAACGTCTCCGGCAGCATCTCGAAACTCGATGCGCTGCAACCGAAGTTGCTGGCGCTGATACCGCCACAGATCGCCAGTCAGCAGACCAACCGTGACCTGACGCTGACGAACTACGCCACCACCTCGGGCATCAACGACCAGACCGAGGAGGCACTGAAGAACGCCACGGCCCTAGGGCAGGCGTACGACGCATCGAAGACCGATGACTCCTTCTACCTGCCGCCAGAAGCGTTCACCAACCCCGAATTCCAGCGCGGGCTCAAGCTGTTCCTCTCCCCCGACGGCAAAGCCGCCCGGATGATCATCACCCACGACGGGGATCCCGCCACACCCGAAGGCATTTCGCACATCGACGCGATCCGGCATGCCGCACAGGGGGCGGTCAAAGGCACCCCCCTGGCCGGGTCGAAGATCTACCTGGCCGGCACGGCCGCCACCTACAAGGACATCCAGGACGGCGCCAAATACGATCTGATGATCGCCGCCATCGCGGCGCTCACGTTGATTCTGATCGTGATGATGTTCATCACGCGCAGCATGGTGGCCGCCCTCGTCATCGTGGGGACCGTGGCGCTGTCGCTGGGCGCGTCGTTCGGGCTCTCGGTGCTGATCTGGCAGGAGCTGTTCGGCATCGAGTTGTTCTGGATTGTGTTGGCGCTGGCCATCATCCTGTTGCTGGCGGTGGGATCGGACTACAACCTGCTGCTGGTCTCGAGATTCAAGGAGGAGATCGACGCCGGCCTGAACACCGGCATCGTGCGGTCGATGGCCGGCTCCGGCGCGGTGGTCACCTCGGCCGGTCTGGTATTCGCAGCCACGATGGCGTCGTTCATCTTCGCCGACTTGCGGATCCTCGGTCAGATCGGCACCACGATCGCTCTCGGCCTGCTGTTCGACACCCTGATCGTGCGCTCGTTCATGACGCCGTCCCTCGCCGCGCTGCTCGGGCGCTGGTTCTGGTGGCCGCTTCGGGTGCGGCCGCGGCCCGCCAGCCAGATGCTGCAGCCCTACGGTTCGCGCGCGGCGGTGCGTCAGCTGCTGCTGTGGGAGGACGGGGACGCGGCCGCTCCATCCGGGAAGTGACGGAAGTCAGTCTCTGGCAGCAGGACTGAGCTCGTCAGCCGATTGGTCGGTCACCTCGACATTCCGCAACTTACCCTTCAGGCCCGCGACCCGGCGGAGCTGAGCGGCGATGTTCATGGAGGTCAGCATCGGGATCCCGCCGATGAACGTCCGGAAGGACGGGTTGCCGCCATGGACATGGAGCTCGTAGAGGCAGCCGACCACGTAAAAGAAACCCATCGTGAACAGGGCGGCCGGTATCGCGTAGGCCAGGGGTGAGCGCGCATCGGTGACCAGCTCGGTGGCATAGTCGAATTCGTCCTGCGACATCGGTTCCCGCTTGCGAAGTTTGGCGAGCACCGCCTTGTGCGCCCCGACCTTCTCCCCCAGCGCGGCCGGGGACCGCTTCTCCAGGCGGCCCACGTAGACGAACACACCGGCACCGAACGTCACGGCCAGCACACCGGCGAGAATCGTGAGGTCGCCCCAGATGCCGAGATCCATGTCGACTCTCCTTGTCCAGGTTCGGACGTTCCGGGTTCGGACGCCCACGCTCGGGTAATGACAACGACTCTCACGCTACCCGTGCGGTCGGCGCGTCAGGCAAACGGTTCTTCACCCTCGAGCTTGGTGCGGTTGAGCAACCGACCGGACTCCGGGTCATACGGTGTCGCCCGGTGCATGGTCCCGGTGTTGTCCCAGATCACCAAGTCTCCGACCGACCACTGATGGCGGTAGGTGAACTCGGGCCGGGTGGACCATTCGCGGAGTCGCACAAGCAGTTCGGCACTGTCGCGGTAGTCCATCCCCACCACGTGCCGGGCGGTGCAGCCCAGCACCAATGACTTCCGGCCCGATACGTGGTTCCACACCAGCGGCAGTTCCTTGTCGCCGATCCGCATCATCGACCGCAGGTGTTTCAGGCTGGGTTCGGGTTCGTAGTAGAACAGTGAATTCCACGCCGAGTGCATCACCGTGAGCCCCTCCAACCCCACCTTGTCCTCGTCGGACAGGTCGTCGTAGGCCGCGTAGGTGTTGCAGAACTCGGTGTCGCCGCCGCCGTCGGCCGGCAACACCCGACTCGACAGCAGCGACGCCCGAATCGGGACGTCGTTCATCGTGCCGTCGATGTGCCAGTACAGCGAACCCTTGAGGTAGTCCGCCGAACTGTTGACGCTGGCGTCGAGCGTGACGTTGTACAACTTTTCGCCGGTGCGTTCGTCGGCCGCGACCCCAAGCGTCTCGGTGAACGCCACGTGCTCGTCGTCGGTGAACCCGATCTGCGGGAACACCAGGACACCCCGCTGCTCCAGCAGGTCCCGAATCGCTCCGGCCTGCTCGCCCGACAACAACGTCGCCTTGTCGGCGCGGATCTCGGTGCCGATGCGCGGCGTGAGGTCTCGTGTGTTCAGAACGTCGAGGCTCGTGGTCATGATCGGTTCCGGTCCTTTCGTGGTGGGTGAACCCGGCGCGGGTGTCTCCCGCTGCGGCGTACTTGCCAATCGTAAAGTAATCACTTTCCGATCGTAAAGTAAAGGAATTAAGCCATAAAATTGATTGTTCATACGATCGGCCAGTAATGTGTCACACCATGGTTGGCGAGGGAGACACAACGGCCACGACCACCGACGACGCGGAGTGGATACCGGGTACGCGTCGCCGAGTCCTCGACACCGCGGTGTCGCTGTTCGGCCGGTACAGCGTTGCCGGCACGTCGTTGCAGATGATCGCCGACGAACTCGGGCTCACCAAGGCAGCGATCTACTACCACTTCCGCACCCGCGATCAGCTGCTGCTGGCGTTGATGGAACCGATCTTCACCGAGATCGCGGGGGTGGTCGCCGTCGCAGAACAGCAGCCCGACGCAGCCTCCCGCGCGGATGCCATGCTGACCGGCTACGCCGACATCGTCACCCGTCACCGCACCCTGGCCGCCGTCACCACGTTCGACCCCAGCGTGCGGAGCGTGCTGGTGAGCCACCCCCAGTGGTCGGGGGTGATCGACCGGCAGATGGCGTTGCTCGCGGACATCGAACCGGAGCCATCGGACGGGGTCACTGCCTCGGTGGCGCTCACCGGGGTGGCCGGTGGGGCGTCGACCGCATCTCACCGGATCGACGACGAAACCCTGCGCGCACAGTTGATCGCCGCCGGGCGACGCATCCTCGGGCTGCCGCACCCGTCGTCGCGCAGCTAACCGTCCCGCGCGCGTGACCGATCGCGCTGTGCTTCGCGGCTTTTCACGGCGCCACCGCGATCCTCGAGGTGGCCTATCTCCTCGGACAGGGCGCGGGTGCGGTGCTGATCGCGAACATCGTCGTCCGGATCATCGCCACTGCCGTCTTTGCGGTCCTGGCCCGCAGCCGACGCGCGTGAGCCCGGCGCGTCGGTCCCGACATCGAGAGCAAAGAGCGCGATGATGCAAATGTGGCTGTTGATACGAATGTGACCAACGTGTCGGTCCCCCCGTCGTCCGGCCCGGAAACAGACGGGATGTCGGCCGATTCCGAAACGGGCCCGGCGTCGTCGTCACAGCAGCAACGTGTGTGGACGATGCCCACGCCCGCGTCGGCCCGCACGCAGGCCGACGCGGTGGGCCGGATCGCGGCCGACGCCGGTGCGGCCATCGTCCGGTTCCTCGCCGGCGTCGCCCGATCGGGCGCCCGCACCGCCACACACCTGTCCCGCGCGGTCGCGGCGGTGCCGCCGCCGGTGCGCTGGCTGGCCGTGGCGGGGCTACTCATCCTGCTGGGCATCGTCGGCGCCGTCGTCCTGCCGGACACACTGGGCCTGGTGTGCATCATCGTGGTGATCCCGGTGTGCTCGATCACCTTGGGCGCGTTGGGACATCGCTGGTACGCCGGCTTCGACCCGCAGCCCGCACCGCACGTCGAGAGCCCGGCGACCGCCTCGGCGTCGGATCTGCAACGGTCGGTCGAATATGTCGACAAAAAGCTCGCCGTCGCCCTCGGCGCGTTTGCCGCCGAACACCAGCAGCATGCGATGATCGCCCTGTTCCAGGCCAAGACCGCCGTCGAGCTCACACTCGGCACGGAGCAGGAAGCCGGCGCTCCGATCGACGCCCTGTTGTCGGTGGACGCCCATAGCGCCCGGCCGCGCATCCGGGTCGGGGCCGCAGCCGCAGCGTTGAGAGAAAGCAATTCCCTGGCGGCGTCATGAACAACGACCCCACGCTGTCCGGCCAGGTCGCGCTCATCGAGGACGACTACACCTTGGTGATCAATCGTGGCGCCGAGGCCGGCGTGACGCCCGGCATGGTGTTCGCCGTGCTCTCCGAGTCCGGTCAGGTGATCACCGACCCCGAATCCGGCCGGGAATTGGGCAGACTCACCCGCGAGAAGCTCCGGGTCCGGGTGTTCGACGTGCAGCCGCTGTTCTCCCGGGCGCACACCTTCGCCAGGACCGACGACTTCTACGGCCTGTTCCAGGCCACCGCCGAGGTGACCGTCGACGTCGGCGACCGCCTCGAATTGGTCACCGGCGAAGCCGAGTTCCGGCGGGTGTCGTCCGGATAGACCTGGGGCGCAACCGGGTGCGCGACCGCCGAGCGCCGGCCGCGCACCCGTTGCCGCAACGTGTGCTCAGTTGCCGGTGGGCAGCGAGATGTTCACGCCGTCGGCTGCAAGTTGGTCCCGCACGAACTTGAACCGCTGGTACTGCGAGACGGTGATCGGACCCGTATATCCCTCACTCTGAAGTTGCCGCGGTGGGTACTTCAGATAGGTCTGCATCAGCTCCTTGATCGCCTCGTTGAAGACCACGAGGGTCCAGGTGTGCTCCGTGTAGTTGTTCATGAACACGTCGTAGCGTTCCTGTGGGTCCTGCCAGAGATCGAAGATCTGCGGAACCGTCGCCACGTACGACTGTGCGCCTTTCCAGCCGAGGTTGGTATCGACCGCGAGGCCGCCGGTGCTGGCGCCGTCGTCGCCGCGCAGGTTGAACACGGCCTTGTAGTGGCCCGCCCGCACGGCGCCGGGCGTCAGTTCGTTCTCGCTGAAGTAGAACCAGTTCTTGCGGTCGGAGGAGCCCTTGCCGAACAGCACCGGCGACATGTCGTAGCTGTCGAAGATGGTGGGCTCACCTTCCCGGTCCTTGTCCGGCAACTCGGCACCGGCCAGCGTGGCGAACGTTGCCATGAAATCGAGGCCACCGACGATGTCCGCGCTGCGGGTACCGGCCTTGATCCCCGGGCCCCACGCGATCGCAGGAACTCGGTTTCCGCCCTCGCGAACGGTGCCCTTGGTACCGCGGAACGGTGTGTAGCCCGCGTCAGGGTAGACGTCCTGCCAGGCACCGTTGTCCGTCGTCCAGAACACATACGTGTTCTCGGCCAGCCCGAGCGAGCGGATCTTGTCCATGATGTTGCCGATCCGGGCGTCGTTCTCCACGATCGAATCCGCATACTTCGACTTCGAGAGCGATTTGCCCTTGAAATCCGGGTGCGGCATGTTCGGCTGGTGCACCTTCATGAAGTTGACGTGTAGGAAGAACGGGGTGTCGGACTTCGCGTTGGCGTCCAGGTATTCGAGGGCGTCCTGCTCGACGTACTCGTCGTAGAACGGGATGCCCACGACCCCCTTCTCCGGGGTGTTGACGTACTGACCGTTGACCTTGAAGTCCTCTTTGACCTCGCCGCCGGCTTTCCCCGACAGCGCGCCCTTGGTCACCTGGGCGAACATCTCACGGAGCTCGTCGTCCATGTCCGGGAACCATTCCGGGTCGGCATAGGTGTACGCGTTGAGGTGGTAGAGCCCGCAATGGCGCATCTCGTCGTAGCCGTGCGCGGTGGGCAGCGCATAGTCGGACTCACCGAGGTGCCACTTGCCGGTGAAGAACGTCTGGTAACCGGCGGTCTTGAGGACGGAGGCAAGCGTCCACTCGGCCGCCGGCAGCCCGCCGCCCTGGCCCTGGAAGGCGACCGTGGTCATGCCGCTGCGGTTGGGGATGCGCCCGGTGAGCATCGCCGCACGTCCGGGTGTGCAGCTCGGTTGTGCGTAGAACGACAGGAACTGCATGCCGTCCGCGGCCAGTTTGTCGAGATTGGGGGTGGGCATGCCGCGGTTCTCGCCACCGCCGTATATGCCCGCATCGCCGTAACCGAAGTCGTCGGAGACGATGAGAACGATGTTCGGCTTGGACTTGTCTGATGACGCTGCCATGTGCACCTCCTGGTGACGTGCCGTCAGCTCGCTGACCGCAGTTGGATTTCATCGATCGATGACGGCCTCGATGGGCCGAACTCGTAGCCGGACCCGACGTGGCGATGCGCGTCTGGCGATGGCGCGCTGGCACTTCCCCACTGGGTCACACTCGCCACCCTGCCAGCAATTCACCGTCGACGCCGCAAACTGCCACAGGTTCCGGGGACACACTGCTGAAATCGTTACCTCCTCACCCGAAACGGGTGAGGGCATGGTGGCACAGGTCAATTCCGGTTCGCCTGGGCCCAGGCTTCGGCAGTGGTGGTGGCAATTCCCCGAAACACGTTGTAGGACTGTTCTTTCGGTCAGGCAACCCCGGTGGGGCGAGCGAACACCGCGCGGTACCTGCGCATCGGGTCTGCGGGTCGGGCAGAGAGTTGATCGCGCAGATGGCCGGTGATCATCCCGGTCCGGCGCGCAAAACCGGTAGCGCGTGAGTACGCGCAGGTAGCGTCGGTTGAAGCGGTCAACCATGGCTCGTCTGAACCGGGCAGGAGGTCAGCGATGGGCGCTCAGGACATGGTTCGGGTGCGGGGCGCGCGTGAGCACAATCTGCGGAACGTCGATGTGGAGGTTCCGCGCGATGCCTTGGTCGCGTTCACCGGGGTGTCGGGTTCGGGCAAGTCCTCCCTGGCCTTCGGCACCCTGTTCGCCGAGTCCCAGCGCCGGTACCTGGAATCCGTCGCACCGTATGCGCGTCGCCTGATCGACCAGGTGGGCGTGCCGGACGTGGATTCCATCGAAGGCATGCCGCCGGCCGTCGCACTGCGACAACAGCGAGGCGCCACCAGCACGCGGTCGTCGGTCGGCAGTGTGACGACCCTGTCGAGCCTGATCCGCATGCTCTACTCACGCGCGGGAAATTACCCGGCAAACCAGCCGATGCTCTTCGCCGAAGACTTCTCCCCCAACACACCTCAGGGGGCCTGCCCGACCTGCCATGGCATGGGCCGCGTGTACGAGGTGACCGAAGCGCTCATGGTGCCGGACCCGACACTGACGATCCGTGAGCGCGCCGTCGCCTCGTGGCCACCGGCCTGGTACGGCCAGAACCTGCGCGACATCCTGGTCTCGCTCGGTTACGACGTCGACGTCCCGTGGAAAACGTTGCCGCGCAAGGACCGCGACTGGATCCTGTTCACCGAGGAACGCCCTACGGTGCCGGTCTATGCCGGCCTCACCCCGAAGGAAACCCGGCGTGCCATCAAGGACGACTGGGAACCCAGCTACCAGGGCACCTTCATCGGTGCGCGTCGATACGTGCTCGACACCTTCGCCACCACCAAGAGCGCCGGCGTCAAGAAGCGAGTCGCACAGTTCGTCGGAAGCGGCCCGTGCCCGGCGTGCCACGGAAAACGACTGAAACCCGAGGCACTCTCGGTGACGTTCGAGGGTCTCGACATCGCCGCACTGTCCCGGCTCACGTTGGATCAACTCGCGGCCCTCTGCAGTACCGTGCTCGGTCCACGGTGGGGGCCGGCCACGTCCGGTGCGGTACTCGACGAAAAGGCTCGCAAGTCGGCTGTCGAGGCGCGGGTCGCAGCGGGTGGAGCCGCTCATGTCGCCGCACCGGACGTTCGGCAGACACCCAACATGTCAGCCGAAAAGCGGGCTGCGGCACAGCGATTGGTGGCGGATCTGCAAGAGAGATTGCAGCCGCTCATCGATCTGGGGCTGGGGTATCTCTCCCTCGCCCGCAGCACACCGACGCTGTCGGGCGGCGAGTTGCAGCGCGTCCGGCTCGCCACGCAGCTGTCGTCTCAGCTGTTCGGCGTCGTCTACGTCCTCGACGAGCCCTCGGCCGGTCTGCATCCCCGCGACCGCGACGCGTTGCGTGACATCCTGCAGCGACTCAAGCGCAGCGGCAACAGCGTCTTCGTGGTGGAGCACTCGCTCGATGTCATCGCCGCCGCCGACTGGCTGGTCGATATCGGGCCTGGCGCCGGGGAGGACGGCGGCCAGATCCTCTACAGCGGGCCACCGGCCGGCCTGGCCGACGTCGCTGAATCCGTCACGCGCCGTTACCTGTTCGATGCGGGCGCACGTACCGGCCCGCGCACGCCGCGCGACCGCAACGACTGGCTGGAGCTTGCCGGCGTGCGGCGCAACAACCTGCACGACATCTCGGTGTCGGTCCCCTTGCGATGCCTCACCGCGGTGACCGGCGTATCCGGATCGGGCAAATCGAGCCTGGTCGCGCACGCGCTCGCCGAGATCGTCGGCGATCACCTGGGTCGCCCCGTCCGGTTCGACGACCCCGGTGACGACGACCTCCTCGCCGAGGCCGCGCCGCCCGCCTCGGGTGAAGTCGTCGGCGACATCCGCGGTGTACGCCGGATCGTGTGCATCGACCAAAAGCCGATCGGCCGCACCCCGCGGTCCAACGTCGCCACCTACACCGGGGTGTTCGACCACATCCGCCGACGGTTCGCCGAAACTCCCGAGGCGCAGAAACGCGGCTACAAACCCGGAAGATTCTCGTTCAACGTCGCCGGCGGACGCTGCCCCACCTGCGAAGGCGAGGGGTGGGTGATGGTCGAGCTGCTGTTCCTGCCCAGCGTCTACAGTCCGTGCCCGGACTGCCACGGAACCCGGTACAACCCCGAGACGCTCGAGATCCGCTGGCGCGGACGCAACATCGCCGAGGTGCTGGAACTCAGCACCTCGGCCGCCCGTGACTTCTTCGACGGCGAGCCCGACATCCTCCGCGCATTGGAGGCCCTCGGCGATGTCGGGCTGGGCTATCTGCGGCTCGGACAGCCGGCCACCGAACTGTCCGGCGGCGAGGCGCAGCGGGTCAAACTCGCCGGCGAACTGCAGCGCGCGCACCGAGGCGACACGCTCTATCTGCTGGACGAGCCCACCGCAGGTCTGCACCCCGCCGACACCGACCGGCTGCTCGCCCACCTGCACCGGCTCGTCGATGCCGGCAACACCGTGGTGGCCGCCGAGCTGGACATGCGGGTGGTCGCCCAGGCGGACCACGTCATCGACCTGGGGCCCGGGGCCGGCGCCGCCGGTGGGCGGATCGTCGCCACCGGCACCCCGACCGAGATTGCCGAGTGCTCTGACAGCGCCACCGCCGCCTACCTCGCCGCGGCACTCGGGGCATAAAAAAACCGCCTGCGAACAGGCGGTTTAGTGTGTCGGGCTGACAGGATTTGAACCTGCGACCACTTGACCCCCAGTCAAGTGCGCTACCAAGCTGCGCCACAGCCCGCGTGCTTCCGGCTTGCACCGGCAGCGAGTCGAAAGCTTACCGTAGAGGTCCGGTTTCGCCCCAATCGCTCCCCCCGCGCGTCACCGCGCGGCCGCGTCGGGCTCGTCCGCCAGCTGTTCCTCGGCCGGCTCCTCGGGCTCAAGCTCGGTGGGCAGGTATTCCGGTGCCCGGGACACCCGCCAGGCGTAGAGCACCAGCCCCGCCCAGACCACCACGATCGTGACGTAGACGGCCGTGGAGGCCGCGCCGTGGATGTCGAAGTACTTGAGCAGCTTCTGGGCGTTGGTCAGCACGATCACGCCGCCCACCGCGGTGCCCAACAACGCGGGGCTGATCTTGGACACCAGCCAGGCCGCCAGCGGTGCGGCCAGCACGCCACCCGCTGCCAGACCGGCCACCACCGGGAGGTTGTCCAAGAAGTCCTGCCGAAGGCCCACCACGAACCCCAGCGACGCCGACACCGCGACCAGGAACTCCGAGGCGCTGACCGACCCGATCACGGTGCGTGGTGCCGCCTTGCCGCGCGAGAGCAGCGTGCTGGTGGTGATCGGCCCCCAACCGCCGCCACCGGAGGCGTCGATGAAGCCACCGAGCAGCCCCAGCGGGGTGAGGAACTTCGCGGTGTGCGGTGTGCCGCCGGCGCGGAAGGCGGGCGGCGTCCGCAGCGAGAACCGCAGCAGCACATACACACCGATGGCCAGCAGGATCGCCGCCATCAACGGTGCGGCATCCTCGGTCGACAGCGACGACAGCACGGTGGCGCCCAGGAAGGCACCGACCGCCCCGGGCGCACCGAGCTTGAGCACGATCTGCCAGTCGATGTTCTTGAACCGCCAATGCGACAGGCCCGAGGCCAGCGTGGTGCCCACTTCCGCCAGGTGCACCGCGGCGCTGGCCTGCGCCGAGGCCACCCCGCTGAGTACCAGCAGGGTCGAGGCGGTGACACCGAAGGCCATCCCGAGCGCACCGTCGACCAACTGGGCTCCGAGGCCGACGAGCGTGAAGATCAGAAGCGAACGCATACGGTTCGGCTGCTTTCGATTGTGGTCACCGACCAGGCGACCCGACGGAAGATGGGCGCGTATCTACCGGCGCGCGCGACACCACTCGTCGAAAGCCATCAGCCGACGCGAGGGCCAGAAGGGCTCAAGAGCAGCCAGAGCAGACGGCGCGGTGCGGTAGGCGAGTTCAGCCACCGGTCACCCCTTCCTGCTCGACAGTTGTCGTGACTTTACCTGAGCCCTCGGACGGGGCCGGTGCGGCCCTACAGGCTGAGCAGCCGGTAGAGCCCGATCAGGCCCACCACCACGATCACGGCGCGCAGCGCGTTCGGCGACAGCCGCCGGCCGTAGTGCGCACCGAGGAACCCACCGATCAGCGACCCGACCGCGATCAGCCCCGCGGCCACCCAGCTGATCCGGTCGAACGCCACGATGGTGTAGGCCACCGCCGCCACCACGTTCACCAGCAACGACAGCAGGTTCTTGGCGGCGTTCATGCGCTGGATCGACTCGGGCAGCAGCGCGCCCATCACGGCGATGAGCAGGATGCCCTGCGCCGCGGTGAAATAGCCGCCGTAGACGCCGACGGCGAAGGTGCCGAGTACCAATACCGCCATCCGGCGCGAGCTGACGTGGTCGGCGGACTGCCCCGACGCCTCGGCGCGTCGCCGCGCCCAGGCCTGGATGCGCGGCCCGACGACGACCAGGATCAGCGCCAAGATCAACAGCACCGGCACCACCGCGACGAACACCTTTTCCGGCAGGTGCAGCAGCAGCCAGGACCCCAGCCCGGCGCCGATCAGCGAGCCGGGGATCTGCCAGCGCAGCCGCTTCCACTGGCCCCGCAGCTCGCGGCGGTAACCCCAGGTGCCCGACACCCCACCGGCGACCAGGCCGACGGCATTCGACATGGTCGAGGTGACCGGTGGAATCCCCAGCGTCACCAGGGTGGGGAACGTGATCAGGGTGCCGGACCCGACGATGGCGTTGATCGCGCCCGCGCCGACACCGGCCAGCGCGATGAGGATCATGTGGGTGACCGACATTCGGGCCACCCTATCGGCCCGATTTGTGTGCGTTCAGCGGCGCCTACCGCCGCTGCACGCACACAAATCGCGGGCTATCGGCGCCGCTTGGGTGCGCCGCGCTTCTCCCGGACCCGGACGTTGATCTTCACCGGGCTGCCGTCGAAACCGAACTGCTCACGCAACCGGCGCTCCAGGAACCGGCGGTAGCCGGCCTCCAGGAATCCGGAAGTGAACAGCACGAAGGTCGGCGGCCGGGTGGCGGCCTGGGTGGCGAACAGGATCTTGGGCTGCTTGCCGCCACGCACCGGCGGCGGCGTCGCGGCCACCACCTCTTTGAGGAAGTTGTTGAGCTGCCCGGTGGAGATGCGTTTGTCCCAGGACGCCAGCGATGTCTCCAGGGCCGGCACCAGCTTCTGCACCGCCCGGCCGGTCATCGCCGAGATGTTGACCCGCGGCGCCCACTGCACCTGCACCAGTTCCCGGTCGATCTCTTTGTCCAACAGATAGCGCCGGTCCTCGTCGACCAGATCCCATTTGTTGAACGCGATGACCAGTGCCCGCCCGGCCTCGATCACCATCGACAGCACCCGCAGGTCCTGCTCGGTCAGCGGCTGGGAAGCATCGATCAGCATGATCGCGACCTCGGCCGCATCGATCGCGCCGTGGGTGCGCACCGAGGCGTAGAACTCGTGGCCGCTGGCCTGGCCGACCTTGCGGCGCAGCCCTGCGGTGTCGACGAATCGCCAAGTCTTGCCGCCCAATTCGATCAGCGAGTCAACCGGGTCGACGGTCGTCCCTGCGACGTCGTGCACCACCGAGCGTTCGTCGCCGGCCAGCCGGTTCAACAGCGAACTCTTCCCGACATTCGGCTTGCCCACCAGCGCCACCCGGCGTGGTCCGCCGGCGCCGGCCCCACCCACCTCGGACACCTCGGGCAGCTTTTCCATCACGGTGTCGAGCAGGTCGGCCACGCCGCGGCCGTGCATGGCGCTGATCGAGTGCGGCTCACCGATGCCCAGTGACCACAGCGCCGCGGCATCGGACTCACCGCGCTGGGTGTCAACCTTGTTGGCCGCCAGGAAAACCGGCTTGCCCGACTTGCGCAGCATCCGTGCCGCGGCCTCGTCGGCCGACGTCGCTCCGACGACTGCGTCGACCACCAGGATGATCGCGTCGGCGGTGCGCATCGCCACCAGCGCCTGGTCGGCGACAAGCTGCTGCAACCCCTTGGCGTCGGGTTCCCATCCCCCGGTGTCCTGCACCATGAATCGGCGGCCGAGCCAGTTCGCGTCATAGGACACCCGGTCTCGGGTCACCCCGGGGATGTCCTGCACGACGGCCTCGCGACGACCCAGGATCCGGTTCACCAGAGTCGATTTGCCGACGTTGGGCCGGCCGACGACGGCCACCACCGGCGGTGGCGCCGCGGCCTCCTCGAGAACCTCGGCGACCTCGTCGCTGAGTTCCCAGTCGCTCTCGTCCGACCAGGTACCGTCACCGTCCGAGGCAGTCATCGCCGCACCCCTGCCTGCTGTGTCGCCAGGTCGAGAAGGTATGCCACAACCTGTGTTTGGTCCATGTCGCTGGTGTCGACCACCAACGCGTCCTCGGCGGCCCGCAGCGGCGATACCGCCCGGGTCGAGTCCAGGTGGTCGCGGCGCTGCACGTCGGCCAGCACCGTCGCGTAGTCGTCGGGCAGTCCGCTCGCGATGTTCTGGGCATTGCGGCGCCGGGCCCGCTCCTCGGCCGAAGCCGTGAGGAAGATCTTGACGTCGGCCTTGGGCAGTACCACGGTGCCGATGTCGCGCCCTTCGACCACCACACGGCCGCCCGAGGCGGCCAGCTCGCGCTGCAGCTCGACCAGCCGGGCCCGCACCGCGGGCACCGCCGAGACCGCCGAGACCGCCCGGGTCACCTCATCACCGCGGATCTCGGTCGAAACGTCTTCACCGGCAAGGTAAGCGCGGTCCTCGGAAGGGTCCGAGCCCACGCCCACGACCGCGGTCGACGCCGCCGCGTCGATC
The DNA here is from genome assembly GCF_019050325.1 of [Mycobacterium] fortunisiensis. Classification (GTDB taxonomy): domain Bacteria; phylum Actinomycetota; class Actinomycetes; order Mycobacteriales; family Mycobacteriaceae; genus Mycobacterium; species Mycobacterium fortunisiensis. The sequence goes on from NZ_VOMB01000019.1 coordinate 170,966, forward strand.
GCCTCGGCATCGTCGAGGGCGGCCCCCGAACGCAGCACCGCCAGCGTGACGATGCGGTACATCGCGCCGGTGTCCAGGTAGCTTGCGCCCAGAGCTTTCGCCAAACCCCTTGACACCGAGGACTTTCCGGTCCCGGCCGGTCCATCGACCGCCACCACCAGAGATCCGCTCACATTCCCACCGCCTGATAGAGCTCACCGATTTCCTTGCGGCTGAGCGCTCTGATGCTGCCCGGCCGCTGGTCCCCCAGCGCCACCGAGCCGATGTCGGTGCGGACCAGCTCCTGCACCGGGAAATCCACTGCGGCCAGCATGCGTCGCACGATGCGGTTGCGGCCCTCGTGCAAGGTGACCTTCACCAGGGTCTTGCCCGGCACCGTGTCCACCACCGCGAAGTCATCGACGTGGGCCGGCCCGTCGTCCAGTTCGACACCGGCACGCAGCTTCTTGCCCAGCCCGCGTGGCACCGTGCCCACCACGGTGGCCACATAGGTCTTGGGGATCTCGTAGGACGGGTGCATCAACCGGTGGGCGAGCTCGCCGTCGTTGGTCAGCAACAGCAGCCCCTCGGTGTCGGCGTCCAGTCGGCCGACGTGGAACAACTTCTTGTTGCCCCGGACCCGATGCTCGACCAGATCGCCGACACAAGGCCGGCCACGTTCGTCGGACATCGTCGACAGCATGCCGCGCGGCTTGTTGATCGCCAGGTACACCAGGGTCTCGTCGAGCACCACCCGCGAACCGTCCACCCGGATCTCGGCGGTCCCCGGGTCGACCCGGGTGCCCAGCTCGGTCACCAACCGGCCATCGACCTCCACGCGCCCGTCGGTGATCATCCGTTCGGCCACCCGCCGTGAGGCAATTCCGGCCTGCGACAACACTTTTTGTAGTCGCACACCACTTTCGTCAGCCATGTCAGTCCTTGTCCACGTCGAAGGCCGGCGACTGGCCACTGCTGGATGAGCCACCGTTGAGTTTGGCGAAACGCGGCTCATCGCCGAGGGATTCGCTCAGATCGTCGATCACGTCGACATCGGGCAGCAGCGGCGCGATGTCGGGCAGATCCGACAGCGAAGTCAACCCGAGGCGCTCCAGGAACAGCTCGGTGGTGGCGAATGCCACTGCCCCGGAGTCCGGATCGGTGCCGGCTTCGGTGATGAGGCCGCGGGCCAGCAGAGTGCGCATCACCGCGTCCACGTTGACGCCGCGCACCGCACTCACCCGGGCCCGGGTCACCGGCTGCCGGTAGGCCACCACCGCCAGGGTTTCCAGCGCGGCGCGGGTCAGCTTGGACCGGGCACCGTCGAGCAGGAGCCGCTCGACGTACGGCGCGTAGCGCGCCCGGGTGTACATCCGCCAGCCGCCGGCGGCCTCACGCAGGTCGATGCCGCTGTCGCGGACCTCGAACTCTTCGGACATCAAGCGCAGCTTGGCCATCACCCGGTAGGCAGGCTGGTCGGTGGCCGAGGCCAGCGCGTCGACCGTCACGGGCGTGTCCACCACCAGCAGCAACGCTTCGAGCACCGCGCCCAGTTGATCGTCGTCGAGCTCACTGTCGTCGAGGTCACCGTCGTCGAGATCGGGAACCGTCGCCACGTCGATGCCCAGTTCGTCTCCGACCGGGTTCGCTGAACCCGGGGCATCATCGGACTGAACTCCGGAATCGGAGATCTCGTCAGTCATTGTTCTCGCTATTCTTCCGCATCAGCGGTTGCCAGATGTTCGCTGGTCGGCCGATCTCCGGTCCACGAAACCTGGAGCACTCCAAGCGGTTCTGGTTGCTCGAATGCTACCGCCTTGGCCCGGAAGAGTTCGAGCAGCGCCAGGAAGCGCCCGACGATCTGGAGTCCGTCGGTACATTCGGCCACCAGTTCAGCGAATGTGGCCCACTCACCGATACCGCGCTGTTCCAGCAGCGCGATGATCCGATGCGCCTGCTCGGGCACCGACACCTTGGGCGCGTGGATGTGGTCGGTACCCACCGTGGGCACCGGTCGCGGGGTGAAGGCGGCCGCCGCGATCTCGGCGAACTTGGCAGCATCGACACCCAACATCACCTCGGGCAGCAGGTCGGTGTAGCGGTCCTCCAGCGACACCGCCCGCGGATAGCTGCGCAGCGCGGCAGCCTCCAGTTCGGCGAACATCAGGGCGACGTTCTTGAAGGCCCGGTACTGCAGCAGCCGCGCGAACAACAGGTCACGGACTTCGAGCAGGGCGAGGTCTTCTTCGTCGTGAACTTCGCCCGAGGGCAGCAACCGGGCCGCCTTCAGATCCAGCAACGTGGCCGCGATCACCAGAAACGCCGTGGTCTCATCGAGTTCCAGCCGGGCGCCGATCTCCTTGGTGTAGGCGATGAAATCGTCGGTCACCTGGTGCAACGCCACTTCGGTGACGTCGAGCCGATGCGCGAAGATCAGCTGCAGCAACAGGTCGAACGGGCCTTCGAAGTTGGTCAGCCGGACCTGGAATCGGGTCTGCTCGTCCGCGGTGGTCCGGTGATCGGGAGCGGCCTGGGGGTCGGGAGATTCAGCCCCGGCCGCAGCATCGGCACCGTCGGTGGTCGGGGTGTTCAGGACATCGTTCACGCGCCGAACCGGTAGATGACTTCGCGCGCCAGCGATCGGTAGGCCAGCGCACCGCCCGATTTGGGCGCCCAGGTGGTGATGGGTTCGCCGGCCACGCTGGTCTCCGGGAACCGCACCGTGCGGGTGATCACAGTGTCGAACACCAGGTCGCCGAACCGCTCCACGACCCGGGCCATCACCTCGCGCGCGTTCACCGTGCGCGGGTCATAGCGGGTGACCAGGATGCCGCTGATCTCCAGCTTCGGGTTGAGCCGGTCGTGCACCTTCTCGACGGTGTCGGTCAGCAGCGCCAGCCCGCGCAGCGAGAAATACTCGCACTCGGTGGGGATGATCACCCCGTCGGCGCAGGCCAGTCCGTTGACGGTGAGCAGACCCAGCGACGGCTGGCAGTCGATCAGCACATAGTCGTAGCGGTCCAGCACCGGGTACAGGGCCCGGGCCAGCGACTGCTCCCGGCCCACCTCGTTGACCAGCTGGATCTCGGCGGCCGACAGGTCGATGTTGCTGGGCACCAGGTCCATGCCGCTGACCCGGGTCTTGATCAGCACGTCGTCGATCGACACCCGCGGTTCGACCAGCAGGTTGTGCACGGTGTGCTCGAGCTCGTAGTGCGGCACCCCGAGCCCTGCCGACAACGCGCCCTGCGGGTCGAGGTCCACCAGCAGCACGCGGCGCCCGCATTCGGCCAGGCTGGCGCCCAGGTTGATGGTCGAGGTGGTCTTGCCGACCCCGCCCTTCTGGTTGCACATCGCGATGACCTTGGCCGGGCCGTGTGTCGTGCGGGGCAGTGGTTCGGGGATGTCGCGCGGTGGGCGCCCGGTCAGACCGAGCTCGGGGCCGTGGTGTTCGAACAGGCCGTCGTGTCCGCCGTCACTCATACCCCACCCCTGGTCAGGTATCCCGCAGTCTCGGCGCACATCCCGGCAAGTTTAACGTCGGGACGCTGCCAGGACGGGCAGACCCGCGGGCAATCCGACGCATATGGTGTGCCGCGAGCGGTCAACGCGCCCGCGGGTGCGCACCGGCCCAGACTTCACGCAGCGTGTGCACGGTGACCATGGTGTAGATCTGCGTGGTGGTCACCGACGCGTGTCCCAGCAGTTCCTGCACGACGCGGACGTCGGCGCCGCCGTCGAGCAGGTGGGTGGCGAACGAGTGCCGCAAGGTGTGCGGGGACACCGCCGAGGTGATGCCGGCCCGCTCGGCCGCATCCTGCAGCACCTGCCAGGCACTCTGCCGGGACAGGCGTCCGCCGCGGGCGTTGAGGAAGATCCCGGGCGTGCCGCGTCCCCGCCGGGCCAGGTCCGGGCGGCCACGCACCAGGTAGGCGTCCAGCGCGCTGACCGCGGGCCGGCCGATCGGCACGAGCCGCTGTTTACCGCCCTTGCCGCGCAGCAGCACCGAGCGCGCCTGGGTGTCGACGTCGTCGAGGTCGAGGCCCACCGCCTCGGAGATCCGTGCGCCCGTCGAGTACAGCAACTCCAGCAGCGCGCGGTTGCGCAACGTCAGCGGGCCGTCGGCGTCACTGTCCCCGCCGGCCGCTTCCAGCAGCGCGAGCACCTCGTCCAGGCTGAGGCTCTTGGGCAGCCGCCGGCTCGGGGTGGGCGGTTTGACCGCCCGGGCGACATCGTGTTCGGTCATGCCCTCGGCAGTGGCGAACCGGTGCAGCCCACGGACCGCGACCACCGCCCTGGCGGCCGACACTGCCGACAGCGCGCCCGCTCCGGAGTCGGGATCGCCCTGCCGCAGGGCGATCAGGAAGTCACTGACGTCGGTCTCGGCCACCCTGGCCAGATCCTCGATCCCGCGCTGGGTCAGGTGGTGACTGTAGCGGCGCAGGTCGCGCCGGTAGGAGCTCAAGGTGTTGGCTGCCACGCCCCGCTCGATCGTCAGGTGATCGAGGTAGCCCTGCACCTGGTGGTCCAGCACGGTCTGCCGGGCCGCCGGCGGCGTCGGTGAGCCGCTTGCGCGAAGAGCAGACCGTTCTGTCACATGCGGCCTTTGCGCCGCCTGAACGCAGTGGGCCGGTCGGTCCACTGCGCCGTGACCGGCCGCAGCGTGTCCGGGTCGGACATCGCATGTGCCGCCAAGATGCCTGCCACCGCAATCGAATTCACGATGTCGCCGGAGAAGACCTGCCGCACCGCATCCTTCAGCGGCACCCGCTCGACCACCAGGTCGGCTTCTTCGTGTTCGGCCTCGGGACGTCCGACGTCGCTGAGCCCGGTGGCCAGGAAGACCCGCACACTTTCGTCGCAGAACCCGGGCGTGGAATCCAGGTCGACCAACACGTGCCAGTGCTCGGCCGCCAGGCCGACCTCTTCGGCGAGCTCGCGGGCCGCGGTCACCTCGGGTGGTTCGCCGTCGAGATCGAGCAGCCCGGCCGGCAGTTCCCAGAGTCGACGCCCGAGCGGGTGGCGGTATTGGTACACCAGGACGATGTTGCCGTCGTCATCGAGCGCCACCACCGCCACCGCACCGTAGTGCTCCACGACTTCACGCCGGGCCGATCCACCCCCGGGCATCTGTACCTCGTCCGCGCGGACCGCGAAAATGTTTCCGACGTAGACGGTTTCGCTGGAGGCGGTCTCGAAGTCGTGTTCAGCCACGGACGTCGGATTTCTCCCGGGTCTGCCCCACCGGTCTGTCGGCTGCCACGACTCCCACGGTGTCCTCGCCCTCGACGTCTTCGGTGAACTGCTCGGGAAGGTCCATGCCGGGCAACCGTTCCTCGGCCTTGTAGGCCAGCGCCGCACCGATGAACGCCGCGAACAGTGGATGCGGCCGGGTGGGCCGGCTCTTGAGTTCGGGGTGGGCCTGGGTGCCGACGAGGAACGGATGGATCGCCGGGTCGTATTCGACGAACTCCACCAGGTGGCCGTCGGGCGAGGTGCCGCTGAACCGCAAGCCGCTCTTGGCGATCCGGTCTCGGTAGGCGTTGTTGACTTCGTAGCGGTGCCGGTGCCGCTCGGACACCTCGGTGCTCTCGTAGGCCTGCGCGACGATCGAACCGGCCTGCAGCACCGCGGGGTAGGCGCCCAGTCGCATGGTGCCGCCCAGGTCGGCCTCGCCGGCGACGGCGTCCTCCTGATCGGCCATGGTGGAGATCACCGGGTCCGCGGTCGCCGGATCGAATTCGGCGGAGTTGGCACCGGCGATACCCACGGAGCGGGCCGCCTCGATCACGATGCACTGCAGTCCCAGACACAGCCCCAGGACCGGCAGGCTGCGCTTGCGGGCGTAGGAGATCGCCCCGAGCTTGCCCTCGATGCCGCGGATGCCGAATCCGCCGGGGATGAGCACCCCGTCGACGTCCGACAGCGCAGCCGCCGCGCCGCTCTCGGTCTCACAGTCGTCGGAGGCCACCCAGCGGATCTCCACCTTGGCGCGGTGTTTGAAGCCCCCGGCACGCAGCGCCTCGGCGACCGACAGATAGGCGTCGGACAGGTCGATGTATTTGCCCACCAACGCAATCCGCACCGTCTCCTGCGGCTCGTGCACCCGGCGCAGCAGGTCGTCCCACTCCGACCAGTCCACGTCGCGGAAGGGCAGGTTGAGCCGGCGGACCACGTACGCGTCGAGTTCCTCGCGGTGCAGCACCTTGGGGATGTCGTAGATCGACGGTGCGTCCGGGGTGGAGATCACGCCGTCGATGTCGACGTCACACATCAGGGCGATCTTGTTCTTGAGTGGCTCGGGGACCTCGCGGTCACACCGCAGGATCAGGGCGTCGGGGGTGATGCCGATGCTGCGCAGCGCGGCCACCGAGTGCTGGGTCGGCTTGGTCTTGAGCTCACCGGACGGCGCCAGGTAGGGCACCAGCGAGACGTGCAGGAAGAAGCAGTTGTCCCGGCCGACCTCGTGGCGCACCTGACGGGCGGCCTCCAGGAACGGCAGCGACTCGATATCGCCCACCGTGCCGCCGATCTCGGTGATCACCACGTCGGGGCGCTGTCCGGAGGAATCGGGCTCGGCCATCGCCAGGATGCGGCTCTTGATCTCGTCGGTGATGTGCGGAATCACCTGCACCGTGTCGCCAAGGTACTCGCCGCGGCGTTCCTTGGCGATCACCGTGGAATACACCTGGCCGGTGGTCACGTTGGCCGACTGGGACAGGTTGCGATCCAGGAACCGTTCGTAATGGCCGACGTCGAGGTCGGTCTCGGCGCCGTCCTCGGTGACGAACACCTCGCCGTGCTGGAACGGGTTCATGGTGCCCGGATCGACGTTCAGATACGGGTCGAGTTTCTGCATCGTCACCTGCAACCCTCGCGCGGTCAGCAGCTGACCGAGGCTCGATGCGGTCAACCCCTTACCGAGCGATGACGCCACACCACCGGTGACGAAGAGGTGTTTGGTGGCGGTGTGCGGGTGCTTGCGTAAGGCGGGCAAAAGCATCCTCCGTGACGACTGGCAGGGAATCGCGAAAGCTGCTGTGGCCTGCCGACCCACGGAATCTCACCTTAACACCGACCCCGACAAGCCGGTGCTGACGCGCCGACTCGGCTTACTGCGGGACGGTGACCGACGTCGCACCCTGCCCGGTGCCGTACTTGGCGGGCTTAGCTCCTCCGGCGAGGTCGGCCAGCGCCAGCACGGCGGTGATCTGACCGGCGCTGGTATCGGCGTCGTCGACTGTGCTGACCGCACCGGACAATCCGGCATCTGACCTGGTCACCGCCACCGGACCGGTGCCGGACGCCGATCCCGAGCGGCCCATGAGCACCGTGCCGGCACCGTGCGGCGCCAGGCCCGCGGCGAAACGGGCGGTGGTCACGCCCCGGTTGCCGCCGTCGGCGCCCAGCCCGCCTCCGGTCACGATCAGCGCCGTGTTGGCCGCCGGAATGTGCGCAGCGTCATAGGTCAGGAAGCCGGTGTCGCGCAGTGCCGCGAGCACCGTCTGGCGTTGGGTGTCATCGACCGGTGCGACGGCCGGATTCCGGTCGATCAACAGGGTGATGCCCAACAGGTCGCCGGCCTGGGAGCCCTGATCGACCGCGGCGGTGCTCAACTGCTTGCCGGCCGGCACGATCGGAGAGTTGACGACCGAAAGTAGCTTGTCGGCCGAGTTCGCCTCGACGAACTCACTCGTGAGTGAGATCGTCGAGGTCACGGCGCCGCCGGCGTGACGGATATAGCCCGCGACGGCCTCGACGTCACCGTCGGCGGCGTCGGGGGTGCGAAACACCACCACCGACTTGTCTCGCAACGCGTCACGCACCATCCGGGGTGCCATCTGCGCATCGAATTCCCCTGCGGCATTGAGCTTTTCGTTCAGTGCGTTCTTGCCGTCGGTCAGGGTGTCGATCTGCTGCTGCAGATCCTTCTTGTCGTCACGAAGTCCCGACAGCACGGTGTTGGACAGCAGCCCGGATCCCAGTGCCACCCCGAGCGCCAGCGCCAGGAAGACCGCCGCCAGCGAGATCGCGTGTGCGCGTAGCGTGATCACAGCTCACCTGCCCACTCAGCTGACCAGACCCTGCACCCACAGCGTGAAGCGGTTCCAGTAGTCGATGATCCAATCGAACACCGCACCGTCGGCGCGCGACACCCACAGCGCCACGACCACGGCCACCATCATCGCCAGCACCAGCAACGCGATCGCCCCGCCGGACACCCGGCTGCGGTAGAGCGTGGCCACCGCCTTGGCGTCGACGAGCTTCTCGCCCACCTTGAGCCGGGTCAGGAACGTGGACGGGTTGCTGCGCTGGCGGGAACGGTCGAAGAACTCCTCGATCGAGGCGGTGTGACCAGCGGTGACGATGAGCGAGGCACCGTGGTGATCGCACAGCAGCAGCGCCAGGTCCGCCGCTGATCCGGCGGCCGGGAACGTCATCGCCCCGACGCCGAGGTCCTGGATGCGCTCCAGGCCGGCCGCGTGCCCGTCGGCATCGGCGGGCAGGACCACCTGCGCACCGCAGCGCAGCACCTCGACGCTCATCTTGTCCGGGTCACCGACGATCAGTGCCGGGCGGTAGCCCGCCTTGCGCAGCACGTCGGCGCCGACCCCGACGCCGACCAGTACCGGCTGATATTCCTTGATGAACGGCTTGAGCGCCTTGAGGTCGTCGGCGGCGTTGGGCTCCTCGGCCACGATCACCACGTGCCTGCGGTGCAGGTCAACGTCGATGTTCGGGATTCCGATCCCGTCGATGAGCAGTGGGCTCTCGCTGCGGATGAACTCGATGGTGTTGCCGGCGAAGGCTTCCAGATGCGCGACCAGGCCACTCTTGGCGTCGTGCATCAACTCGTGGATCTCTTGGTCGTTGCGCTCGGTGCCCACCGCGATGCGCCGGTCGCCGGAGTAGACGCCGCCGTTGTTCAACCGGACCCGTGCCCCGTCCTTGATCTTCTTGAAGACGTCAGGGCCGGCCTCGTCGATGAGCACCACACCGTTGGCGACGAGCACCTCGGGTCCCAGGTTCGGATAGCGTCCCGAGATCGACGGGGAGGCGTTGACCACGCCGGCGACCTGAGCCTCCACCAACGCGTCGGCGGTGATCCGGTCCAGGTCCTGGGCGTCCAGGACGACGATGTCACCAGGTCCGATGCGTCGCATCAGCCGATCGATGTCGCGGTCCACTCGAGCCGTGCCGGTCACTCCCGGGCGGGAACTGGCGTTGCGGGTCAGCAGTGTGGACATCTTCATGCCCCGATTCTGTCGGGCATCGCGCATCAGACGACGGAGGCGCGCCGTAACACCAGCCTCACAAGTTGGCTTTTGTCACATCAGTAACAGGAGACTAGGGTGTGTTGCGCTCCTGTTGAGCGGCCTCCAGCAGCTCCCTGGCATGCGCCCGCCCGCTGTCGGACTCCCCCAGTCCGGCCAGCATCCGGGCCAACTCGGCCACCCGGTCGTCGTCCTCGATCCGCCGCACACCACTGGACTTGGCACGGCCGTTGCCACTGTCGACCAGCAGGTGCGCATCGGCGAATGCCGCGACCTGCGGCAGGTGCGTCACCACGATGACCTGGTGGGTGCGCGCCAACCGGGCCAGCCGCCGGCCGATCTGCACCGCGGCCCGGCCCCCGACGCCGGCATCGACCTCGTCGAACACCATGGTGGTCCCCGCCGTCGACGCCGACAGCACCACCTCCAGCGCCAGCATCACACGCGACAGCTCACCGCCGGACGCGCTCTTGGCCAACGGCAGCACATCGGCGCCGCGGTGGGCGGTGAACCCGAACTCCACCGCGTCGACGCCGTCATGGCCGGCGTGCAGGAGTTCGCCGCCGGCCATGGTGACCGGCGCCGAATCGTCGGCCCGCGCCGGCATCGGGGTCACGTTGATCGTGAACACCGCATTGGCCATGGCCAGGCCGGCCAGCTCCGAGGTCACCGCCTTGGCCAGGCCCTTGGCCGCCTTGGACCGGGCCTTGGTCAGCTCCCCCGCCGCCGTGACCAGCTGGGCCTCCAACTCGGCCACCTTGCGATCCAGCGCGGCCAGGCTCTCCTCGGACACATCGAGCTGTTCCAGACGCCCAGCCGCGTCCCGCGCCCACTCCAACACCCCGTCGACATCGGCGGCGTACTTACGGGTGAGGGTGCGCAGTTCGGCCTGACGCGCCAGCTTGGTCTCCAAAGTGCTGGCGTCACTGGGCAATTCGGCGAGATAGTCGCCCAGCTCCCCCGACACGTCGCTGATCACCGCCATCGCCTCGGCCAGCCGCGCGCCCAGCCCCTGCAACACCGCGTCATCGGTGGACTCCAGCGCGGCCTGGGCCCGGCCGACCGCGTCGGCCGCCGACACCGAATCCGGTGCGGGCTCTTCCAACTCACCGGCCAGCGCGAGCCGGGCCAGCTGCGCGGCCTCGCGCAGCGCATCGAGCTCCGAGAGCCGGCGGATATCGGCGACGATCGCCTCGTCCTCACCGGGTTCCGGTGCCACCGCATCGATCTCATGAATCCCGAAGCTGAGCCGGTCGGCCTCCTGGGCCAGCTCGCGGGCCCGACGCCGACGGTCGCTCAGATCACGACGCGCCGCAAGCCATTCCTCGCGGATCCGCCGGTAGCGGGTCAGCGGCTTGTCCACCTCGGCATACCGGTCCAAGGCCGCCCGCTGTTCGTCCGGCCGCATCAGCCGCAGCTGGTCGTTCTGGCCGTGCAGCGTCAACACCTGGGCGGTGAAGCTGCTCAACGATTTGGCCGGTACGCTGCGGCCGCCCAGGTACGCCCGCGACGGCCCGGCCCGGCTGACCGAGCGGGCCGCGATCACGCTGCCGTCGTCATCACGCTCGGCACCGGAGGCATCCAGGATCTCCTCGATCCGCCCCGACACCTCCTCGCCGAGTTCGATTGTGCTGAACCGGCCTTCCACCACGGCCCGGTCAGAACCCGAGCGCACCCGGGTGGCGTCGGCACGGGCGCCACCCAGCAGGTGCAGGCTGGTGACCACCATCGTCTTACCGGTACCGGTTTCACCGGTCAGCACGGTCAGCCCGCGGTCGAATTCCGCGGTGGCAGCGCTGATCGCGCCCAACGACTCGATACGGATCTCCGACAGCACAGGTATCTACTGTCCCCGCCATCCGGTGACCGGCAGCCGGAACTTGCGCACCAACCGATCCGTGAACGGGGCCGAATCCAACCGCACCCACTTCAGCGGCGTATCACAGCGGATCACCTCGAGGCGACCACCGGCGGGCACCACCATCTGCCGCCGGCCGTCGCAGAACACCAGCGCATCATTGCCACTGGCCTCGATCTCGATGGCGATGCTGGCCGCCGGACTGGTCACCATGGGACGGGCGAACAACGCATGAGCATTGTTGGGCACCACCAGGATCGCCTCCAGATCGGGCCACAGCACCGGCCCGCCGGCCGAGAAGGCGTACGCCGTCGACCCGGTCGGAGTCGACACCAGCACACCATCGCAGCCGAACGACGACACCGGACGGCCATCGACCTCCAACACCACGCCGAGCACCCCGAGCCGGGGCCCCTTCTCCAGGCTGGCCTCGTTGAGCGCCCACCCGCGGTTCACCACATCGGCACCCACCCGCACCGCGATGTCGAGGGTCATCCGCTCCTCGATGCGATAGTCGCGGTCGATGACGCGCTCGAGCACGTGGTCGATGGCCTCCGCCTCGGCCTCGGCCAGGAACCCGATACGGCCCAGATTGACTCCGAGCACCGGGATCTCGACATTGCGGGCCAGTTCGGCGGCTCGCAGGAACGTGCCGTCCCCGCCGAGCACCAACACCAGCTCGCAGCCGTCGGCGGCCCGCTCCTCGGCGTCGACCACCTCGATGTCCACCCCGAGGGCGCGCATGTCGTCGGGAGCCAGGTGCAACGGGCCACGGTCCACCGCCTCGGCCGAGAGCACCTTCAGACCAATTCCGTTGTCGCCGAGCACCTTTTCCACCCGGCGGGCAACCTCGGTGGCCTCGTCGCGGCCGGTGTGCACCACCAGCAGGATCGTGCGTTCAGTCGTCATTGCGGTCCCTCCTCGACCGCCCGCCGCACCGCCTGTTCGAGCGCGTCGCCCATCAAGGCGCGTTCCGTCTCGGCACGCAGGTGCAGAAAGTACTCGACATTGCCCGAGGGTCCTGGGAGCGGGCTGGCCGTCACATCGACAGCATGCCACTGCAATGTGGCCGCCTTGCGGGCGACCGTGCACACCGCGTCGATGCGCAGTTCGGGATCTGACACCACGCCACCGGCGCCCACCCGGTCCTTGCCGACCTCGAACTGCGGTTTCACCATCGGAACGATATCGGCGTCCGCGGCGGCACAACCGGTGAGCGCCGGCAACACCGTGCCCAACGAGATGAACGACAAGTCCGCCACGATCAACTGCACCGGGCCACCGATCGCCTCGGCCGTCAGTTCCCGTACGTTGGTGCGCTCCAGCACCTGTACCCGCTCGTCCGACCGCAATGACCAGGCCAACTGGCCGTAGCCGACATCGGCGGCCACCACCTCGGCGGCGCCGCGATCGAGCAGCACCTCGGTGAACCCGCCCGTCGAGGCCCCGGCATCGAGGCAACGCCGGCCCTCGACCGCGACGTCGAACACCTCGAGCGCGCCGATCAGCTTGTGCGCACCCCGGGACACCCAGGCGCGTTCCGCGGAGGCGATCACCGTGATGTTGGTTTCCGGGGCGACCGCGGTGGCCGGCTTCGCCGCCGGCATGCCGTCGATCCGGACCCGGCCGGCGTCGATGAGTTCAGCCGCCTGCTGACGCGACCGGGCCAGCCCCCGCCGCACCAGCTCGGCGTCAACGCGAGCGCGCCGCGCCACCGGCGCTCACCTTCCGGTCGCCTGCGGTCCGCCCGATTGCCCCCGGTCGACGGATTCGAGGGCCGCCACGAGCAGATCGTGGGCCTGCTCCAGCCGCGCAGCCACCACGTCGATGTCCATGCCCTCGAGCGCGGAGGGGTCGGTCGCCGGGTCCGGCACGTCGGCCAGCACCGCAGCGACCTGCGCACGCAGTTCGTCGGGATCCATAGTCATAACGACACTCACGCTAGTCGATGGCGCCCTGTTCGACCGGCACTGACAGCAACGACCATCGCTGCAACGCGGCGCGGGCGGTGTCGTCGCCCGCCACCACCGTCAGGGTGCCATCCTGGTCGGCGTTCCACACCGCGTCCGCGGTCGCCCGCACCACTGCCAGATCGTCGTGCGGGTCCTGCCCGGTGGCATGAACGGTCACCGTGTTCGCCTGCACCTCGGTCCGCCAGGCCGGCTGCGGTCCGATCCGCAGCAGCTCGGCGTCGGTGTGCAGTCCGCGCAGGTCCGCAGCGAGATATCCGGGGCGTTCCGCGGGGATCGCATGGACGGCCTCGCGCGCCGTGCTGACCCCGGTGAGCACCATCAGACTCGGCAGCCCGGCGGCGAGGGCACCGGCGATGTCGGTGTCGAGTCGATCTCCGATGACAAGGGCACTGGCGAACGTCCCCCGGCTCAACGCGTCCCGCATCAGCGTCGCCGCGGGCTTGCCGGCCACCAACGGCTGCTGCGCCGTGGCGGCCCGCAACGCGGCAACCAACGACCCGTTGCCCGGCAGCAGCCCGCGTTCCGACGGCAGCGTGAGGTCGACGTTCGTCGCCACCCACAGGGCACCGGCCCGGATGGCCAGTGCCGCCTCGGCGAGGTCGGGCCAGGCCGTGGCCGGCGAGTACCCCTGCACCACCGCAACCGGCCCGTCGTCGAAACTGCGCACCGGGCGCAACCCGACACCACTGATCTCACCGGCGAGGGCATCCGTGCCGACCACGAGAACCGCGGACTCCGGCGGCAGTTGGGCAGCCAGCAGGTGCGCCGCGCTCTGCGCACTGGTCACCACATCGTCGGGTTCGGCGGCGAACCCCAGCTCCCGAAGATGCTCGGCCACCTGACCCGGCGCCCGCGACGCATTGTTGGTGACATACAGCACCCGGGCGGTCACCCCGCCCAGGCTCTCGTGTGCCCCCACGGTCGGCTCGTGACCGCGGAACACCGTGCCGTCGAGATCGAGCAGCAGGCAATCATGTTGCCGTGCAAGCGTGGTCACGTCAGGACAGCTCCGTGATCCGGTCCTCCGCGTCCGTGATGCCTTCGACGTCGGCGTCCGCGGCATGGAGGAACCACTGCAACGCCTCGTCGTGGCGGCCGAGCGCCAGCAGGGTGTCGGCGTACGCATAGAACAGCCGAGACGCCGTCGGGCCCACATTGGTGGGGTCGAGTTGCGGCGTGGACAGGATGGCCAGCGCCTGCTCGAACTGACCCAGATCCGACCGGGCGCCGGCGGCGACGATGCGCAGCTCGTCGGCATCTTCACCGGTGAGCGCGGCGGCCTCGTCGCTGCGCGCCAGCTCCAACGCCCGCTCGGGCCGCCCCACCCCACGTTCACAGTCGGCGATGATCGGCAACAAGGCGGACTTGCTGCCCATCCGGCGGGCGGCCCGCAGCTCAGCCAACGCCTGGGCCCAGTCCCCACCGTGGTACGCGGCGATGCCGACGGCCTCGCGCACCACCGCGATCCGGCCGGCCCGATTACGGGCGGCACGGGCGTGGGCCAGCGCAGCTTCGGGATCCTCGTCGAGTAGCTTGCCCGCCATCACCAGGTGCCGGGCGACGAAATCCGCCGTCGTCTTGTCCAACGTCACCAGTTCTCGACGGACGTCCGGGGCCAGTTCCCTGGCCTCGACGTCCGCGGGCAACCGCGGACCCTCATGCTGCCTGGATTCGGCGTCCTCTGCCGGCTGCGCCTGCCGGGCGCGGCCCGGACCCGACACCCGAGGCGCCCCGCCGCGTTGATCCCGCCCCCGCTGATCACGGGGACGCCGGGGCCCTGAATTGCTTGCTGCGCGGTCGTTGGATGCACGCCGCGGGCGCCGCTCTGCGTCGCCTTGTCTGTCTCCGACCACGTGTGCCTTTCTACCTGCCCTCCCGGAAAGGATACTGGCAGCACGCACGGCTGACATAATCATGTCAATACCGGCGCCGAAATATCCGTCGGGGAATTGTTCGATAAAAACAGATCACCCCCCACGATAAACGTGGGGGGTGATCCTTAATTTGTGTTCGGCGGTGTCCTACTTTTCCACCCGTGTGGGTAGTATCATCGGCGCTGGCAGGCTTAG
>NZ_VOMB01000004.1 GCF_019050325.1 [Mycobacterium] fortunisiensis
CTACACTGACCGGTGCTCACAGGTGAGGAATTTCAACGAGCACACCTGGGGACGTTCGATGAGCGCAATCATGGGTCTTCCAACCCTGTTCCCGCATGGACGCGAGACGGAGCTTGCGTGGTATCGCAAGATCGACGAAGGGCCGTGGGACGGCCTCGTCACCTACGAACGGGTGCTCTATCCCGACAGCTGGTCGGTCGTCCCGCAGCTGGCCGCCGCGGCAGCGGTGACCGAGCGCGTGCGGCTCTGGACGGATGTCGTTGCGCTCCCGATGCGGGACCCGGTCCTGTTCGCCAAGGATCTGGCGACGGTAGACGTCTTGTCCCGGGGGCGCCTGACGCTCGGAGTTGGCATCGGCGCTTGGGACGAGGACTATCTCGCGGTCGGCAGCCCGCTCGACCGGAAACGTCAACGTATGGACGAGGCTGTGGCGGCGATGCGCAGGGTGTGGGCCCAAGAGCCTCCTGTCGAAGGACACCATCCCGCAGGCCCCCAGCCTGTCCAGGTTGGGGGCATCCCGCTCGTCGCCGGCGTCATCGGCCCGAAGGCGCTCGCCCGAGCTGCGCAGTGGGCTGACGGGGTGAGCGACCCGGCGCACTCACTTCACTTCGACGCCGAGGCTTTGGCTGCGCAGCGTGAGCGAGTCATGGAGGCCTGGCGGGTGGCGGGAAGGACGGACCGGCCGCATTTCTCCGCACCGGTCTGGTTCGCGCTCGGTCCGGACCCGGAGAATCAACTCGGGGAACACGTACAGGATTTCTGGAACCAAGATGTCGACCTCACCGGAGCTGAGTCCTCCTTCCTCACGGCCCCGACCGCAGGCACGTTGAACTGCGGAGCATCAGGGCTCCTCGCCGCCGTGAACGGCGCGCGCGAAGCAGGTCTCGATGAGCTCAGGCTCGTCCCGACGACGGCTGATCCCGACGAAATCGATCGGGCGCGAGAGGTACTCGGTATCTGAACCGCGTCAGAATGCCAGCGGGTGGGCGAACTTCGCCCCCAGTAGGGCACCGACCTCGGCCATCGCCAGACGGCCGCGTGCGGTGGTGTCCGAGCGCATCAGAAAGCCGTGGTACATACCGGGATAGCGGGTGAGTGTGGTCTGGACGCCGGCGTAGCGCAGCCGTTCGGCGTAGCGTTCGCCCCAATCGCGGATCGGGTCGCACGCGCCGGTCACGACGATGGCCGGCGGCAGCCCGCTCAGGTCGCCGGCATACGCCGGAACCTGGTAGGGGTCGCGGGGCGATCCACCGCTGCGATCCACCAGTTCGTGCATGTAGACGATGTCGGCGTGGCTCAGCATCGGTGCGTCCGGCATGGACGTGATCGACGCGGCACCCATGTCGCGGTCCAGGCCGGGATAGAGCAGCACCTGGGCGCAGATTCGCGGACCGTTGTGGTCGCGGGCTGCCAAAGCCACAGCGGCAGCCAGTGATCCGCCGGCGCTGTCACCGACGACAGCAAGGCGCCGTGCGTCGAGGTTCAGGTCGTCGGCATGGTCGGCAACCCACTCGGTGGCCACGTAGGCGTCGTCGAACTGCGCTGGGGGCGGTGACTCGGGGGCCAGTCGGTACTCGACGGCCACCACGGCCGCCCCGCTGGCCCGCGCGAGCTCGCGGGCCGTCGGTTCGAACGAACGGTTGGAACCCATCACCAGCCCGCCGCCGTGCAGGTACACCAGAACCGGCAGGGCGGGCTCGGGGCTGGGCCGGTACAGGCGCAGTGGTATCGGGCCGGCCGGGCCCGGGGCGGTCAGGTCTTCGATGCCCGCCATGGCCGGCATCTCGGGCAGAGGTGCGGATTCCAGGCCGGCCCGCACGGACTGCAGGCCGCGGGCCCGCATGGGAGCGATCTCACCGAACGAGGCGACTCGGGCGGCGGCATCGGGATCCAGTGGTGGATAGGTCATTTCAGTCCTGTGACGGGTCGAAACGGCGCTCGGTCCGTAACCGGGGAGCCTCCTGGGCGCTCAGCACGCGGGCCCGCTCGGCCATCGCCGAACCGACGTAGTCGGGCTGGGTGAGCAGATAGAACCGGCCCTCGGCGGCCTGGTCGAACACCACTCCGGCGGCGGCGAGCGGATCCATCGCCTCGGCCTTGATGTCGAGCATGGCGGTCCGTTGTCCTTCGGCCGCACCGGTATCCCCCGAGTCGACCCCGCCGGCCGACTCGAAGATGTCGGATACCACGGCCCCGGGCAGCACCGCCTGCACGTGCACATGGTGGTCGTGTCCGGCGGCTTGCAGCTCCAGGTGCAGACATTCGGTCAGGGCCAGAACGGCATGCTTGCTCATGATGTAGGGCGCCTGCAACGGGACAACGGCAACACCACCGATCGAGGACAGGTTCCATACCCAGGCCGGTGCGTCGGTGGTCATCATCTTCGGCAGAAATGCCTTGACGCCGTGGAACACTCCGCTGATATTGATGTCAACGATGCGTTGCCAGTTCTCGACCGGGGTGTCCCACAGATATCCGAACTGCTCGATGCCTGCGTTGTTCACCAACAGGCGTACCGGGCCGAGTTCGCGGTAGACGTCGTCGGCCATCGCTTGCACCGCAGCGGCATCACGTACATCGCAGACCACGTCGGTGGCCGAGCCGCCTGCGGCCACAATCTCGTCGCGCAGATCTGCAACGGCAGCGGCGTTGATGTCGACCAGCACCACCGTCATGCCCAACCGGCTGGCATGCCGGGCGAGGCCGGCGCCGATTCCGGCGCCGGCCCCGGTGATGACGGCGACGCCGCCGCCGAAGACCTCTGCGGCGTTCACGCGGATTGGGCGCCGGCGGCGGCCTTGGCGGTGTGCTCGGCGAGCGGGATCGAGTCCTCGGCGTCGAGCACGACGTTCAGCGAGGTGAACACCAGACCTTCGTCCGCCCGCCGGATGCCCGCGTCCACGACTCCGCTGGACACCGCGAACGGAACGTTGTTGGTGATCTGGTTGACGAACAGATAGAAGCGAACCTTGGTGACCTCGCCGTCTATGCCGGTGCGGAACACGTTGGTCGCGTGATGACGGCACGGGTACGGGTTTTCGTTGCGGTGCTCGATGAGCCAGGCCAAGGTCTCGGCCTTGCCGTGCAGTTCTGCAGCCAGCAGGTGCTCGAACGGGCAGGCACCGGAGTCCGAGCGGCTCAGGTACTCCATCTCGTCGGCGAGGCGGGCGCCCACTTCATCGAAGTGGCCCTGGTCGTAGTGGTACCAGAATCCGGAGATGAACTCTTGGACATCGGGCAGGGCGATCTGGTTGCTCATGCCGGCAGTCAACCGGTGATGTGGCGCCGGTAACAGCACCGGTGACCGGTCAGCGGAACATCAAACCGCTATGCGTCGGCGATCAACGCCCAGAGCCGTTGCCGGCCGGCAGCAACGGCACCCGCCGCCACCTGAGTGTCCCAGAAGCGCACGGAGCCGAACTCCGAGCGCCAGGCCAGAGCGGCGCGGGTGAACTCGTGTAGCCGATGTTCATGCGTGGTGCCGATCGCACCGTGCACCTGGTGGGAATTGCGGGTCACGACCGATGCGGCATGCCCGGCGCAGGATCGCGCGGTCGCGATCTGGAAATCCAGTTGAGCTGACTGCCAGTCCGTTCCGATCGCCGTGTGCAGCGCAGCCTCGGTGGCGGCCCGCGCCAGCGCCGACTCTGCGGCCGCATCCGAGATCAGGTTCTGAATCGCCTGGAACTTCGCCAGCGGACGCCCGAACTGCACCCGTGACGCCACATGCTCGACGGACAGCGTCACCGCGCTGTCGAGTGCCGCGCACACCTGGATCGCCCGTACCATCGCCGATTTGCGGCCGAGCTCGTCCACCAGACCGGTAGATACCGGATGGCCGGTGATTCCGGTGGTGTCGACGCTGATCCGGTCGCGTGGTTCGCCGATCAGGTTGGCGCCCGGGGTGAGTGACAGTTCGGCGGTGTCGAACTCGCCGAGCCGGTACTCGTCGCCGGCCGGCCAGAGCACGACGACCCGTTCTGCGTCAGCGGCCCACGGCACAGGTGTGGTGGATTCGCCGCCGGGCGGCAGCACACACACGGTGCGCACGGCGTCGTCGACGGTTTGCCCGGCAGCCTCCAGCAGCCAGCACCCCAGCAGGTCGTGTTCGGCAAGGGGAGCGCGCACGCCATGACGGACTGCGGCAGTGAGCAACTCGGCGGCCTCGAGCCAGCCGGCGCCGCTGCCGCCGGCGTCCTCCGCACCGGTCAACCGGACCAGGCCCAGCGAGTCCAGGCGCTGCCACAGCGCGCGGTCACAGATGACCCGCTCACCGGTCGCTACGGTGCGCGCGGTCTGGCGATAGTCCGCGAAGACACCGTCCATCATGGCCGCCAGGTCGGGGTCCACCGCGGCAGGTGCTTTCGAGGCCAGTTCTGTCGTATTCATCGCATACCCAATCCCCGCGCGATGACCCCGCGCAGCACTTCGTTGGTTCCGCCGCGCAACGTGAAGCCGGGGCGTTGATCCACCGCGGTGGCCACCAGTTCGGCCCACTCGGCGTCCCCGGTGGTGTCATCTCCGGTCTGTTGGTCGGCGAACTCGGCGATGTCGCCCTCGAGGGTGGTGCCGAGGACCTTGACGACGGCTGCCGGAACGTCGGGGTTCTCGCCGCGCTGCAGGGCGCCGGCCACCGCGGTCGACATGTGGTGCAGTCCGGCCACTCGTGCGACCAGACGCCCCAATTCGGCATCATCTGACGTGTTTTCGAGTGCGAACGCGAGCAGGGGGAACGTCGACAGGAATCGTTCGGGTCCACTCCGCTCGAAGCTCAGCTCGGAGGTGACCTGGGTCCAGCCGCGGCCGATCTCGCCGAAGACCAGGGCATCGGGGATGAACACCTCATCGAGCACGACCTCGTTGAAGTGGTGCCCGCCGTTCATCGAGACGATGGGGCGGACCTGCACGCCGGGGGCGTGCAGGTCGACGATGAACTGGCTCAACCCGGCATGCCGGTGCGCCGGATCGACCGGTTCGGTGCGGGCCAGCACGATGAACGCATGAGCGTGGTGAGCACCCGAGGTCCACACCTTGGTACCGGTGATCGACCACCCACCATCGACCCGTGTCGCACGGGTGCGGACGCTCGCCAGATCCGAGCCGGAATCCGGTTCGCTCATCCCGATTCCGAAGAAACACTCACCACGCACGATCCGAGGCAAGAACTCTGACTTCTGCTCTTCTGTCCCGTATTTCAGCAGCGATGGCACGATCTGGCGGTCGGCGATCCAGTGGGCGGCCACCGGGGCGCCCGCGGCCAGCAGTTCCTCGGTCACGACGAACCGTTCCTGAAACGAGCGTCCGTGACCGCCGTAGTGCACGGGGACCGTCATGCCCAGCCAGCCCTGCTTGGCCAGGGACGCGGTGAAATTCTCGTCCCATCCGCACAACCAGGCATCCACCGACGGCGTGAAGGCGCCTGCGGCCAACTGCTCGGCCAGGAATTCGCGGACCTGGTTTCGCAATTCGAAGTACGGGCCACTCACGCCGTTCTCCACTTCGCGATGCGCTGCTCGTGTTCGGTGTCGTGGTGGGCGAGTGGTTGCATCGCCGCGGCCATCGACAGTGTGGATTCCAGCGATCCGGTGACCGATTCCTGCAGCAGCCGTTTGGCCATCCGCAGCGCGTGCGGCGGGTTGGCGGCGATCCTGCCGGACAGCTTGCGGGCCTCCGGCAGCAGATCGTCGTGGGCCACCACCCGGCTGACCAGCCCCCATTCCAATGCCGTTGCGGCGTCGATTCGTTCTCCGGTAAAGGTCAGTTCGGCGGCGCGGGCGTAGCCGATGGCGCGCGGCAGGAACCAGGTGCCGCCATCGCCCGGGATGAGGCCGAGCTGCACGAAGCTCTCGGCGAAAGATGCTCGCTCGGAGGCGATCCGGATGTCGCACATCATGGCCAGATCGCAACCGGCGCCGATGGCCGCGCCGTTGACCGCGGCGATCAGCGGCACCTCGAGGCGACCCAGGGCACGTGGGATCCGTTGGATCCCATCGATGTAGGCCCGACGCTGGTCGATGGCATCCAGGCCGAACATGCCTCGGCGGTCGGCCATCTCCTTGACGTTGCCGCCGGCGGAGAAGATCTTGCCCGCACCGGTGAGGATGACAGCGCGGACGGTGGTGTCCCGGTTAGCCGCATCCACACCGGTTTCGAACGCCGCGATGACGTTCTTGTCGGTGATGGCGTTAGCGACCTCGGGTAGGTCGATCGTCCAGAGTTGGACGGGTCCGTCGGTCTGGACGTTCAGCGGCGAGCTCACGCGTCCCCCTTGAGCTGAAGAGACTTGGTCTGCAGGTACTCCTCGAAGCCGAACCGACCCAGTTCGCGGCCGATCCCGGACTTCTTGTAACCGCCGAACGGGGCGGCCGGGTTGTAGGCGCCGCCGTTGATGTCGAGCTGGCCGGTCTGCACCTGGCGGGCGAACGCGATCGCCTCCTCGTCGCTGCCGGCCCACACCGCGCCCGAGAGACCGTACGGGGTGCCATTGGCGATGCGCAGCGCGTCGTCGGCATCGGTGTAGGGGATCACCGCTAGCACCGGGCCGAACACCTCTTCCTGTCCCAGCTCGGAGCTCGGGTCTACGTCGGCGAAAACCGTTGGGGCCACGAAGAACCCGATGTCGCGGACTGGCTCCGCACCGCCGGTCAGTAGCCGGGCACCGTCACGCTGGGCGCGTTCGATGAATCCACGCACCGTTTCGAACTGTGAGCGCGACGCCGACGGCCCGATGCGGGTCGCCGGGTCCCGCGGGTCGCCCACGGTGTAGCGCGACACCGCGGACTCGATCAGGTCCAGCGCTTCGCCGTAGCGGTTCTGCGGCACCAGCATCCTGGTCCATGCCATGCAGGTCTGGCCCCCGTTGAGGAACGCGTTGCCGACGCCCACCTTCACCGCGGTGGCCAGGTCGGCGCCGTCGAGGATCACGTTGGCAGATTTGCCGCCGAGCTCCAGGGCGACCTTCTTGATCGACTGGCCGGCCAGTTCTCCCACCCGCGCACCGACCCCGGTCGAGCCGGTGAACGAGACGAAGTCGACGTCCGGGTGGGCCGCGATGTGTTCGCCGATCACCCGACCCGGACCCGACACCAGGTTGACCGTCCCGGGCGGCAGGCCCGCGTCCTCGCACGCCTCGACGAACGCGAACACCGACAGCGGGGCCTCGTTGCTGGGCTTGAGCACGACGGTGCACCCCGCAGCGATGGCCGGCAACACCTTGGCGACCACCTGGTAGAGCGGATAGTTCCACGGGGTGATCGCCCCGACGACGCCGTAGGGCTCGCGCAGCACCAGCGAATTGCCCATGCGTTCCTCGAACTCGAACGTGTCCAGCACCTCGGCGAAGCCCTTGGCCACCGCGAGCGGCACCTGCGTCTGCACCGTCTGCGCGATCCGCGCCGGGGCACCCATCTCGGCGGTGATGAGTTCGGCGATGTCGGGCAGGCGCTTCTCCATCGCGGCGATCACCCGGCTCAGCCGCTCCCGGCGCTCGGCGACGGAGATCAGCGGATCGAAGGCCCGCTGGGCCGCGGCCACCGCGGCGTCGACATCGGCGGCGCTGCCGTTGGGCACGTGGCCGATCACGGCTTCGGTCGCGGGGTCGACGACGTCGATAACCCCGTTTTCCGAAGGGGTGGTCCATCGGCCGTCGATGAACAGTTTGTCGTGTTCGAAAGTGGGCACAGTCGTCCTTAGCTGCGTGGAAGGGTTCAGGGGATCAGGCTGGCGCGGATATCGCGCTTGCCGTCGGCCGCGGTGAAGGCGGCATTGATGTCGTCGAGCGAATACGATGCTGCGGCAAGCCGTTCGAACGGCAGCTGGTGCTGATAGCGGTCAAGGAAAGCCAACGCACGGGACAGCACGGCCGGGTCATACAGCGAGACACCCACCATGGTCTTGTTGGTGAAGACGAACCGGGATGGGTCGAATTCGAAGGTTTTGCCGATATTGATGTTGCCGATCTCGACGTACCGGCCGAACTGCGCCAGCATCTGCAACCCTTCGTCGATGGCCGACGGATGGCCGACGACCTCGACCGCCACGTCGGCGCCCTGGCCGTCGGTCAACTTGCGTACCGCTTTGGCGCGGTCCTTGGGCGTGGCGACCTCGTTGAGGTCGATCACCGAGTCAGCTCCGAATGCAGTTGCCAGTTCCAACCTTTCGGGAATGCCGTCGATGGCGATCACGTTGTCCGCCCCGCGGGCTTTGGCCACGGCCACCGCGTAGAGACCGAGTGCGCCGGCTCCCTGAACCACTACGTGCTCGCCGAGTTGCAGATCGACCCGTTCGAGGCCGTACATGACCTGCGACAGCGCGCAGTTCGCGCCCGCGGCGATATCGTCGCTGACCGAATCGGGCACGGTGTAGACCACTGCGCCCGCCGGCAACAGGTAGTAGTCGCCATAGCCGCCGACGAAATACGGCGGTTCGTCGGCGCGACCCAGCATGGCCATCTTCAGGTTCATGCAGGCGTTGCGTCGCCCCGCCAGGCAGTTGCGGCATTTGTGACAGCAGTAGAAGTAGGGGAACACCACCCGGGTGCCCTGGGTCAACGGCTTGCCGTTGGAGTCGGTCGCCACCCCCTCACCCAGAACCTCGATCGCACCGACCATTTCATGCCCCAGCACCGTGGGCAGCTGCCCGCCCAGGCCGCGGGTGGCGAAGGTGCCGTGCCAGGCGTGCACGTCCGATCCGCAGATGTTCGCCCGCAGGACCCGGATCAGTATCTCCCCGGGGCCGACGTCGGGCAGGGTGACGGTCTGGATCTGGAACGGCTTTCCGGGTTCGTCGAAGCGTGCGATGCGGCCGGTGTACACGGTAAATCCCTTCAGTTGCTTGTGAATTCGAGGCTGAACCGCTGCCGCAGATCGCGTTTGAGCAGTTTGCCGCTGGGGTTCTTCGGCAGGGAGTCGACGAAGAACACCTGTTTGGGGGTCTTGAAGCCGGCAAGGTGGTCACGGCAGTGGGCGAGCACATCGTCTTCGGTCAGGTTGGCGCCGGCCCGGGCCACCACCGCGGCGACCACAGCCTCCACCCAGATCGGATGCGCCACCCCGAACACCGCGGCTTCCTCGATGCCGTTGTGCCGGTATAGAACTTCTTCGACCTCGCGACTGGCGACGTTCTCACCGCCGGACTTGATCATGTCCTTCTTGCGGTCGACGACGTGCAGCAGGCCGTGCTCGTCGTAGAAGCCCAGATCTCCGGAGTGGAACCAGCCGCCGGCGAAGGCCTCGGCGGTCTTGTCCTCGTCGTCGAGGTAGCCCAGCATGAGATGCGGGCTGCGGTGGGCGATCTCGCCGACGGTACCGGCGGTAACCGGCGCATTGCCCTCATCGAGGATGACGGTTTCGACGTTGACGACGGGCCGGCCGGCCGCCCCGGCATGAGCATCCTGCTCATCGGGTCCCAGAGCCGAGGCCAGCGGGGCCATCTCGGTCTGGCCGTAGAAGTTCCACAGCCGAAGGTTGGGCAGCCGCCGGCGCATCTCGTGCAGGATCTCGGTCGGCATGGGGGAGGCGCCATAGTAGCCCTTGCGCAGGCTGGACAGGTCCACCTCGTCGAACACCGGGCTGCGCAGCAGGCTGATCCACACTGTCGGGGGCGCAAAGTAATTGGTGACGCCGTAGCGCTCGATGGTGCGCAGCACCAGCTCGGGGTCCGGTCGCGGCACGATGATGCTGGTGGCGCCCAGGTAGATGTCGGTGGCCAGAAAGTTGTCCAGCTGCGCGCAGTGATAGAGCGGCAGGGAATGGATTTCGACATCGTCGCCGGACATCGAACCGGCCACGATGGTGCTGATGTACTGCCACATCAAGCTGCGGCTGCTGTGCATGACACCTTTGGGACGCGACTCGGTGCCGCTGGTGTACATCACCCGCAGCAGCTGATCGTCGTCGATCCGGCAGCCGGGAACATCGGCGGTGGTGGTGAGCCACTCGGCGAAATCAGGCCAGTCGTCGGGACGTGACTGGTCGGAGGGGACGAGCGCCGCCCGGGTGCGGACCGCTGTCCCCGCTGTCATGGCCTGTTCGGCGATCGGAGTCAGGCCCGCTTCGACGATGAATCCGGTAGCTCCGCTGTGGCCGAGGATGTAGGCGATCTCCTCGGGCGTCAGCATGAAATTGATCGGCACCAGGACGACTCCGGCGCGGGCGGTGGCGAGCGCCAGGACCGCGTACTGCCAGCAGTTGCGCGACAACAACGCGACCCGGTGACCCGGGAGCAACCCGTTCTCGTGCAAGGCTGCGGCGGCGCGGTCCACCAGCCGATCGAATTCGGCGAAGCTCAGTACCACGTCGCCATCGATGATGGCGGTCTTGTCCGGCTGCTTGCGGGCCGAGCGGCGGGGGATGTCCGCGAGGCTGTGGCTGCGTGCCTGGGCGATGACGGCGGCCAGGTCGTCGGAATGCATGGTCGGCAGAGTAGGCACGCCACCGGTGCTCACGGGGGTTCGTCTCCCGCTCAGTAGACAGGGTGGGCGCGGTCAGGACACAAATCCTTCGATACTCGATCCCATGACCGCTACCACTGAATCCTCGTCACTCGCGGATCGTGCCCAAGATCCAGATGTTCTGCGCGCCCATCTTCTGGAGGCGGACCCCGGTGTCCTGGTCGCGGTGCTGGCGCAGATGACGGGTGATCCTGCGGTCATCGATCGGTACGAAGCCAAGATCGACCACGTGCCCGATCCGCCCGAGCGGGCCGGAGCCACCGATCCCCAGACCGCCGCGACGCTGGCCGACGAGATCGTGGCCGCGCTCGGCCGGGCCCGTCCCGCCGATGGGCTGCCGGTCGACGACCGCGACTTCTTCGCCCGGCTGCTGCCGGTCGTCCTGGGTGGCCCGGTCGACGACGAGCACGTCGACCTGCTGTTGGAACAAGGTGGTTTTCGCCCGTCGCAGCCTACGTTGCCCCGTACTACACCGATTCCTGAGACCACGACTGTCGCGATCATCGGTGCGGGCATCGCCGGCCTGGCGGTGGCACTGGCTGCCGCCGAGGAAGGGGTGCAGTTCCAGATCTTCGACCGCAACGAGGAGGTCGGCGGTACCTGGTTGACCACCAGGTATCCGGGCATCGGGGTGGATACCCCCTCGGCGTACTACTCGCTGTCGCGTGAGGTGAACCCGGACTGGTCGAACTACTATCCGCAGGGTGCGGAGTACCAGGCCTATCTGGTGTCGCTGGCCGACAAGCACGATCTGCGCCGCCACATCCGGTTCGGCACCGAGGTCGAGGCCCTGTGGTGGGACGAAGCGCGTCAGCAGTGGGAGATCCACTCCCGCACGGCCGACGGTACCCGGTCGGTCGATCACGCCACCGTCGTCGTCACCGCCGCCGGATACCTGAACCGTCCGCGCTTCCCCGACCTCAAAGGGCGAGACAGCTTTGCGGGCATCAGCATTCACTCGGCGCAATGGGACCCGGAACTGGATCTGGCGGGCAAGAAGGTCGCGGTGATCGGTGCTGGTTGCACTGCGGTGCAGATCGTCGATGCCTGCGTCGACGAAGTCGAGCATCTGACGGTGTTCCAACGTCAGCCGCACTGGGTCGCGCCGCGTAAGCGCCTGTCCGACGAGGTCCCCGAACACCGCCGCTACCTGGGCCGAGTGCTGCCGTACTACGCGATGTGGCACCGGCTGAAGTCGTATTGGGGCACCGCGGACAACAATTACCCGATCATCTTGCAAGATCCCGAATGGTCGAAAACGCATCTGTCGATCTCGCCGGCCAACGACGTGCTCCTGCAGATGTGCCTGGACTACATCGAGCGGATGTTCGGTGCCGGAACAGAACTGGCCAAGAAGGTGACCCCGGATTTCGCGCCGTACGGCAAGCGGATCATCCGTGACCCGGGCGGTTACTACGCTGCGCTGACCCGCGACCACGTCGATGTGGAGGCCAGCGAGCCTGCCGAAGTCAACGAGCGGGGCATCGTGACCGCCGACGGCCGCCAGATCGACCTCGACGTCATCATCTACGCCACCGGCTACCATCTGGATTTCCTGTCCACCGTGGACATCCGGGGCCGTGACGGCACGACCCTGGCCCAGGTGTGGGGTGACAGCCCCAGCGCGTACCGCGGCGGCACCGTGCCGGGATTCCCGAACCTGTTCATCACCTCTGCACCCAACTACAGCCCGGGACATGGTGCGGGGGCAAACTTTTCGATGGAGATCCTGGCGCACTACATCGTGGAGTGCCTGCAGCTGATGGCATTGCGTGAGGCGTCGACGATGGAGGTAACTCAGGCCGCGTTCGACGATTACGTCGACGGGATCGATCGGACCATGCAGGGCACGGTGTGGTGCCATACGCCCAATGCCCACACCTACTACCGGTCTCAGTCCGGACGCGTCGTGGTGGCCACGCCGTATCGTCTGGTGGATCTGTGGCACCAACATCGCGCACCGATCGAAGAGGATTTCGTTCTCCGATGAGCCAGATCCTCGCCGGTAAAACGGCATTGGTCACCGGCAGCAGCCGCGGTATCGGCCGTGCGATCGCGCAGCGGCTGGCGGCCGAAGGCGCGACAGTGGCGGTGACCGCGCGTTCGGCCACTCCGACCCCGTCCACGCGGGCCGGGGTCACCGAGGCGATACCTGGAACCATCCAGGAAACCATCGCCCTCATCGAAAAGGCCGGCGGGTCGGCCCTCGGACTGACCGCCGACCTGGAGGACGCGACGGCACGCGACGGCCTCATCGAGGCCGTGGTCGAGCGCACGGGCCGGCTGGACATCCTGGTCAACAACGCCGGCTATGCCGATTACTCGGTGGTCGAGGATATGCCCGACGAGACCTTCGATCGCACCGTCGAGCACTACCTGAAGGTACCGTTCGCGCTGACGAAAGCGGCTGTGCCGCACATGCGTACGCAGGGTGCCGGCTGGATCGTCAACATCGGCTCGGTGACGGGAGTGGCGCCCGTCCGGCCCTACCGGGACTACAACAAGACCGCCGGCGACGTCATCTACGCATCGTGCAAGGCTGCGCTGCACCGGTTCACCCAGGGGGTGGCCGCCGAGCTGCTGGACGCCGACATCGCGGTGAACTGCGTGGGCCCGTCCACCGCCGTGCGCACCCCGGGCGCGGACTCGCTGATTCCGGAGAGCTTTCCGACCGAGCCCGTCGAGTACCTGGCCGAAACGGTATTGGCGATGTGCCACCTGCCCGCCGCGGAGCGGACCGGTCTGGTGGCATTCAGCCTGCACTATCCGTGGTCGCAGCAACTTCCGGTGTACTCGCTGGACGGCGGCACGGTCTTGCCGCCACTGCAGCCACCGGCGGCGGCGAATCCCAATATCTTGCCCGCCGGGATATAAGGCTGCCGGCCGGGTTTCTCTCGGCGTGCCTCGTCAAACCCATTGTGGCTGTTCAGTGTTGCCCCTCACGCACCTTTAGACGCATCAGCATTATCCGCCCAGTGTCCAGCTGCCAGCGACACTGTCTCTGATAGGCGGGCAAGTCGACACCTGCTTTGGCCACGCGACGCGCCGAAGGGGCGCAACCCGTCTCAGATACCTGCCGGCAGTACCGGGTGGTTCAGTTCACAGAAGCTGTGGCACACCCGGTCGCGGACGATCATGTCGGTGGTCTCGGGATCGAACCAGCGGTCGACCACCGCCCAATGGATCGGGTGCATGAGGTAGGGGCCCATCAGACCGTCGACGTCGGTGAACTCCTGCTCGAAGACGTGGGTCCATTCGCTGGTGCCGATGGCCTGCTCGACCCGGCTCAGCTGCCAGGCGGCGATGGTCGGAACGTAGCGCGGCATCAACGTGAGCTCGCGTTCGAATGCTGCGACCGTCTCAGCCTCTACCTCGGCAGAGACGCGCAGCAGCAGGGCGCGGTACACGGTGCCGCTGCCGCGGCGCATCGGTGATCCGTGGTAGGTGACCCCGTTGACCCGGGTGATCGCCGGATCGGTCAGCGCGGCGTCGAAACGACTGTTCTCCCAGTCACTGTCGCAGGCAAACCGCAGATGGACCAGGATGTCGCCACCGTTGCGCGACCCGGGCAGCGTCGGCTCCACCACTGAGCGCAGCGCACCGCTGCGTTCGGCGGCGTCACGCAGGGCGCCCAGGATGCGGCTGCGCTCGGACTCGTCGACGTCGATCAGGCGGGTGACCCCGAATGTGGCCGCGCCGGTGGATGTGGCGGCCGAGGCGAGTGCGGTGACGTCGACGTCGCCGGAGGCGGATGCAACCTCGCGTGTGCGTTCCACCACCAGATCGGTGATGCTGTCCCACCACCGCGCCACGCTGGGATCAGGCCGGCCCCGCCAGGTCATCTGCCACCAGGCTTCAGGGCTCGGCAGCGTCCAGGTGATCGTGACCACGTTGGACCGGTCGTCGAACCAGATGGGCGGGCTGACCAGGACATTGCGCAGGGTCATGCCGCGGTCACGGGCGCCCGGGGCGTACCCGGCCAGGTAGGCGTCAACGAACTTCTGGGCGCAGCCCGGGGCGGTGACCACCCGGTCGATGACGAAAACCTCGGCCATGACGCGAGATTACGACGGGACAGCTGGATCCTCGGGTAGCGTTCCCGGCCATCGGGACACCACCGTTGACGGCCGGGGGAGCCGGGGCGAAGGTGTGCCGATGACCGATTCGTTCAGTCCGGCTCAGCTGGGTCCCGTGACATTGCGCAACCGGGTGATCAAGGCCGCCACGTCCGAAGGCCGCTCACCGCACGGTCTGGTCACCGACGACCTGATCGACTTCCACCGCAGCTTCGCCGAGGGCGGTGTCGGGATGACCACGGTCGCCTACTGCTGCGTGTCGCCCGAGGGCGCGAGCGCACCCGGGCAGATCGTCATGGACGCCAAGGCGCTGCCGGGCCTGCGTCGCCTCACCGATGTGGTACACGGTGCGGGGGCGGCCATTTCGGCGCAACTCGGGCACGCCGGGGTGGTGGCGCAGAAGAAGTTGACCGGGGTCACCGCGGTGGCGCCCAGCCGGTTTGTCAACCCGACCTCGTTCGCCTACTGCCGCGAGATCACCCGCACCGAGATCGCCCGAGTGATCGATCAGTTCGGTGCCGCCGCGCAGGTAGCCGTCGACGCCGGATTCGACGCCGTCGAACTGCACTTCGGCCACCTCTACCTGCCCAGCTCTTTCCTGAGCCCGCTGATCAACCGTCGTAAGGACGAGTACGGCGGTGACATCGACAACCGTTCGCGGTTCGTCCGGGAGATTGCGACGCGGGTGCGCGAGGTGGTGGGTGACCGGATCGCGGTGATCGCCAAGCTGGACATGGACGACGGCCTGCCGGGCAGTATTTGGATCGACGAGGCACTGCGTACCGCTCAACTCCTCGACGCCGACGCCACCCTCGATGCCCTCGAGCTGACTCAGGGTTCGTCGGTGTACAAGCCGATGTACCTGTTCCGCGGCGATGTGCCGGTCAAGGAGTTCGCGAAGGTGATGCCGGCGGCGTTGCGGCCGGCGGTGCGGCTGGTGGGCAAGCAGACGATGGGCGTATACGCGTACCGCGACCTTTACATGCTGGAGGCGGCCCGGCAGTTCGTGCCGGTCATGCGCAACACCAAACTGATTCTGCTGGGCGGCATCAACGATCGTGAACACCTCGAGACCGGGATGCGGGAAGGCTTCGACTTCTTCGCGATGGGCCGGGCGCTGCTGCGCGAACCCGACCGGGTCAACACGATGATCGCCGAGCCCGCCTCACACAGCCGCTGCAACCACAACAACAAGTGCATGGTGACGGTGTTCAGCCGCACCCACTGCGTGCTCGACCCCGAGCAGCGTTACGGCTCGGTGCTAGGAGCCGAGCAGATCACTTAGCGCGCGAGCGGCCTGCCGCCGGGCTCGGTGGGCGATGTCGAGCATCGGCATCGTCATGAACCCGTGGATGCCGCCGTCGAACGCGCAGCGGACGGTATTCACCCCGGCGGCCTCCAAGGCGTCGACGTAGGCGATTCCCTCGTCGCGCAGGGGATCATGGCCGGTGAGCACCACAACGGCAGGCGGCAGCCCGCGCATGTCGCCCTGCAGCGGTGAGGCGTACGGATGCCGCCGATCGGTGACGACGGGGACGTACTGGTCCCAATACCATTGCAACGCCGGGCGCGGGTTGTAGAAGCCTCGTCCGAACATCCGGTAGGAGTCGGTGTCGAAATCTGCGGCGATGACCGGGTACAGCAGGAGTTGCCCGGCCAGGTCCGGCCCGCCGCGGTCGCGAGCCATCAGGGTGGTCACCGCGGCCAGATTGCCGCCCGCGCTGTCCCCGCCCACCGCGACGCGTGCCGGGTCGGCCCCGAAATCGGCGGCGTGCTCGACGGCCCAGCGGGTGGCGGCGTAGAAGTCCTCGGCCGCGGTGGGCCACCGGTGCTCCGGAGCCAGCCGGTAGTCCACCGAAACCACCACGGCGGGAGTCAGATTCGCGAGGTTGCGGCACAACCCGTCGTGGCTGTCGAGATCGCAGAACACGAAGCCGCCACCGTGGGCGAACACCAGCATGGGCAGCGGTCCGGTGGCCTCGGGCCGGTAGACCCGCACATCGATGGATCCGTTGTCGACCGGCACCCGGTGGTCGGCAACGGAGGCGACCGCTTCGGGTTGAGGGTTGGCGACAAATCTGGCGCGGATCTCAGCGCGGGCCTGTGCACCGGTCATCGTGTGTACGGGCGGGAAGCCGGAATCGAGAGTTTCGATGAAATCCGCGATCTGGGGGTCGAGGGTCATGCCGGAAGCAGCGTCGACGTGGGCCGAGGGGCGGCGGGGTGGCCGACGCGAAGTGGCCGCAAGCTCTGCAAGGTCGGAACCACTCGCTGCGGGCCGTCTTCGGCGTTGCGCCAGATGCCCATGGCAGTCATGCGGACCGGAGCGGTCAGCCGCTGGTCGAAGGTCATCCGGTTCATCGGGCCACACACCGACACCGCCGCGACGGCGGCACCGGCCGGGCCGATCGGCGCAGCGACGCAACCGAATCCGGCCAGCGACTCTTCCCGTTCGAACGCCACACCGTGGGCGCGGACCTTGGCCAGCTCGGCGGTGAGCTGTCGTTCGGTGCTGATCGAGAACCGGGTCTTGCGTTCGGCGAAGTCGACGGTAGCCGACGGGTTGTCGGCCAGGATGGCCTTGCCGACAGCGGTGCAGTGGGCGGGCTGACGGCCGCCGATGCGGGTCGGGATGGCGGCCACCATCTGGCCGCCGATCTTCTCCAGGTACACCACGTCGGAACCGTCGAGCACCGCGAGGTGCACGACCAGCCCGGTGGCCCGGTGCAGATCACGCAGCAAAGGAATGGCGGCGCGGTGGATGCGGTCCTGGTGCAGTGCCAGCGAGCCCAGCTCGACCAACCGCATGCCCAGCTCGTAGTCGCGGCCGTCGCGGCGCAGCCACCGCAGGTGCACGAGGCGTTCCAGGATCCGGTGGGCCGACGACCGCGGCAGGCCGGTGCGGCGCACGATCTCGGCCAACGTCAGCCGGCCCGGTCCGTCGAAGACATCGAGGACCAGGGAAACCCGGTCGATGACAGCACTGGGCGTCTCGCCCGCCTTCTCGACAGCCATTGTCATGAGGACCTCCCACATAGAGCTACGTGCCTGGACGGCATATGACTATTAGTCATATGACTGTTTGTAGCATATTGGTGTGGGTGTTGTCACATATCTGTCCGAACGTGAAGAAGGTCGCGAGTTTCCGGAGAAATCTCGCGACCTTCTTCACGTTGGAGAGCAGTTATGCCGTGGCGGCGGCCCGCCCGGCGCGACGACCGTAGAAGCTGCCGTCGCCCAGCGACACCCCGCTGGCATATCCCCAGGCCGCCAGGCCTGCGGTGCAACGTCCGGCAGCGAACAGTCCAGGGATCGGTTCCCCACTGACGTGTAGCACCTCGGCATCGAGGGTGGTGTGCAGGCCGCCGAGGGTGAACCCGCCGGTGGATTCGCGCAGGTCGATGGCGCCAACCGGAGATTTGATCGGAGTGAGCCACTGCGGCTTCTTGTGCAGCAGCGAGTCTTCGCCGCGGGCGGCGCCGTCGTTGTAGGCGGCGACGGTCGATTGCAGGGACCCGGCAGGCAGCCCGATCTCGGCCTCCAGATCCGCGACGGTGTCGGCCACCCACGTCGGCGGCCGCAGCATCAGCTGCGGCGACAGCGAAGCCATCGCCTCCTCCTGCGCGTCACCGTCGATGATCAGATAGGCGGTGTTGTTCTGGTGATACAGCGTCAGCTGACCGACGCGGCCGGGATAGGTGTCCTCGGCCACGTAGCGTTGGCCGCGTTCGTTCACCAGAATCCCGCGCACCAGCTGCTGCGGATCGATAAACAATGCGACCTCGGTGGCATCCATGTGGGCCAGATCGGCACCGAGCGCCTGCGCCATCCGGATGGCCTGCCCGTCGTGCTGCTCGATCGAGGCGGCCGGGCGCCCGGCGATGCGCGGGGCGTACCGCGCCACCATGTCGTCGTTGTAGGCGAAGCTGCCGGTGGCCAGCACCACGCCCCGCCGCGCACGGATATCGATCGAGGTGCCGTAACGCTTGGTCCGGATGCCGACGACGCGACCGTCGGATTCCACGATCAGGGCCTGCACTCGCACGTCGTACAGCGACCGTGCCCCGGCCGCGGTCGCGGTGTCGACGAGGCCCTTCATCAGCATGTAACCGGCGCTGGACTCGCCCTGCTTCTTGTTCTGCATCTGCGGCACGTGCCCGCGCGGTGCCGGCGCGGCGATGGTGTTGAACGGGTACGAGTTCTCCCCACCGCTGTACATGAGGCCCTGGTCGCCCATGGGCTCCCAACCGGGCTCGCCGAAGAACTCGGCCTTGAACGGCACCCCGCAGTCCACCAGCCAGTCGAAATGCGCGACGCTGCCGGAGCAGTAATCGGCGATGCGGCGTTCGTCGGCTCCCGGGCCCATCGCGGCATTGAGAAAGGCCGCCATGTTGTCGACTGAATCCTCGAAGCCACAGGCCTTTTGGATCTCGGTGCCGCCTCCTAGGTAGATGAATCCACCAGCCATGGCTGCAGCCCCGCCCCAGGAGCCGGTGCGCTCCAGCACCAGGACGTCGGCGCCGGCACGCGTCGCCTCCACCGCAGCGGCCGCCCCGGCCACGCCGTAACCGGCGATCACCACGTCGGCCTCGTCGGCCCACTCGGTGATCGCGCCGACCGGAATCGGCCGGATGTCGTCAGTCTGCGTCACGGGCGCATCGCGGCGGGCAGATCGGACACCCACTGGTGACCCCAGTAGCTGTCGGCGGTGATTTCCTCTGCCGTGTAATAGGTTTCGTCGACTCGCATGCCCTCGGTACCGAACTCGATATCCCAGTCGCCGGGGGCGCGCACGTAGAAGGACACCATCTTGTCGTTGGTGTGGCGGCCGAGCGTGGACGACAGCTGGAAGCCCTCGGCGTTGACCCGGTCCAGGGCCTGGCCCACCGCGTCGAGGGTGTCCACCTCCACCATGAGGTGGATCAGCCCGGGATCACGCAGATTCTGTGCGGGACAGATCGCCAGGCTGTGATGGCGCTCGTTGACCCCCATGAACCGGACCCGGATCGGCCCGAACTCCGGCGGTGCCGGGACGCGGAAGGCGCCGCGCGACTTGAAACCCAGTACCTCGGTGTAGAACTGGAACAACCCGTCGACGTCGAGTGCGGGCAGTACCACGTGCCCCAGCCCCTGCTCGCCGGTCACGAACTTCGCGCCGTGCGGGGTGACGACGGGGGAGTGGTCCAGGACCGCGCCGTGGAACACCTCCAAGACGGTGCCGGCCGGATCCTCGAAGGCGATGACCTCCTCGACCCGGCGCGCGTCGGCCTCGTCCAGCGAGAGTTGCTTGAACGGCACACCGGCGGCGTCGAGTGCTGCCTTGACCTGCTCAAGGTCGGCGTGGTCGCGCACCTCCCAGCCGACGGTCACGATCTTGTCGGACTCGCCGGGCACCACGATGATGCGGGCGGCCCGCTCATCCATCCGCAGATACAACGCGGATTCCTCAGGCCCGGTCCCGGTGGCGAAGCCGAGCACATTGAAGGCGAAGTGCCGCCAGCGGTCGATGTCGGTGGCCGCGACGGTGACGTAGCCGAGGCTCTTGATCAGTCCCATGTAGCTCGTCCTCTCAGATCATCGCCCGCAGCGGACCCTGCGGGTCCACGCCCAGCGAGCTCAGTGCCGAGGCGTGATAGACCGTGCCGGGTACGTGAATGGCATGCGCCTGGCCGACGTGCACATCGCGCCAATAGCGTTGCAGCGGTTTGTCCATCCGCGCCGCGTTGCCGCCGCACCGGGCGAAGATCTCGTCGACCGCCGACACCGCCCGCCACACCGCCCGCACCTGGGTGCGCCGGCCCGCGGCCCGGTCCTCGAACGACACTTCGGAGCCCGAGTCGACGAGGTCGTAGATTCGGTCGGCGTTGGCCAACAGCTCCTGGCGCGCCGCGTTGATATCTGCGGCGGCCTCCCCGATCGCGTACATGACGTAGGGATCATCCTTGATCGCCACACCGCTGGAGTTGACCCGCTCCCGCTGGTAATCGAGCGCGGCGGCCAGCGCGCCTTCGGCGATTCCGATGGTGGCTGAGCTGATGCCGAGCGGGAACATGGTCGACCACGGCATCAGGTAGAGGGTCTCGGTCATCCCGGCCTCGCGCTGGGCGGTGCCGTCCATCACCTTCATCGCGTCCATCGTCCGGTACGACGGCACGAACGCGTCCTTGACGATGACGTCCTTGGAGCCGGTTCCGCGCAGCCCCACCACGTTCCACGAGTCCTCCACGATCTCGTAGTCCTTGCGCGGCAGAATCATGTGCAGCATCTGCGGGGGCATCAGCGGTTTACCGTCGCTGTCGCCGATCATCGCGCCCAGGAAAATCCAATCGCAATGGTCTGTGCCCGAGCTGAACTGCCAGCGGCCGTTGAAGAGGTAACCGCCGTCGACCGGGGTGGCCACTCCCTGCGGCGCGTAGGGCGACGCCACCCAGGTGTCGACGTCGTCGGCCCAGATCTCGGCGGCGACACGGGGGTCGGCGTAGGCGAGCTGGTAGGGGTGTACACCCACCACCCCGTTGATCCATCCGGCCGACGGGTCCAGCGCGGCGGTGGCCATCACGGTCTCGGCGAACTCGCGCGGATGGACCTCCAGGCCGCCGTGCGCCTTGGGCTGCAGCAAGCGGATGTTGCCCGCCGCCTTCATCAGCTTCACGGTGTCGTCGGTGAGCTTGCCGATCTTCTCGGCTTCGGTGCCTTGCTGACGCAACTGGTCGGCGATGTCGCGCACCCGGTCGATCACGCGCTCGGTCATTGTTCGGTCCTATCGTCGAGGGCTGGCATTGATGGTGTACCGCTTTGATCCCCGTGGGCGCTGCCAATCCCGGTCAGTGGAAATCAGAACTCGATGTGGATGTCGTCGGAGACCGGCCGGGCCTGGCAACCGAGGATCACCCCGTCGGCGAGGTCCTCGGGCTCCAGGATGTCGCAGGCGGCCATGTCCACCTCGCCACAAACCACCGTGGCCGCGCACGACCCGCACTGGCCCTCCTTGCAGGAGTACGGCACGTCGACGCCGGCCCCAATGAGCACGTCGACCAACGTCGCCTGTCGGGGCCACCTGAGCCGGTGGCTGGCCCCGTCGAGGTCCACCTGCACGGTTGCGCTGTCACCGTCGTCGGAATCCGTTGCCACGCGGGTGGTGTCTTCGGCGAACGGGTCACCGGACAGCGACTGGAACACCTCGAGGTGGGTCCGCTCCCGCGGCACCCCGGCCTCGGCGAGCGTCTCCTTGATCACCGCCATGAACGGTGCCGGACCGCACACGAACGATTCGAAGCCCGCGGACCCGGCGAAGACGGTCTGGGTGAACCCGCTCAGCTGGGCCCGGGTCGGCAGGCCCCGGATCGACTCCAGCCAGTGCAGCACCGTCAGCCGGCCCGCATAGCGGGCGGCGAGGTCGCGGAGTTCGGCGGCGAAGATCACCGAGCGCTCGTCGCGGTTGGCGTAGCACAGGACCACCCGGCCGGTACCGGCCACCAGCACCGATTTCAGGATCGACATCACCGGCGTGATGCCGCTTCCGGCCGCCCACAGCAGGAAGTCGGCATCGAGGCTTGCCGGGGTGAACAACCCCGAGGGCGGCAGCACCTCGATGGTGTCGCCGACATTGACGTTGTCGCACAACCAGTTCGAACCGTAGCCGTCGGCGGTGCGCTTGACGGTCACCTTGGGTGCGGCGTCGGTGTGCGGTGAGCTGGCCAGGGAATAGCACCGGGCCACCGATCCGGTCAGCTCGCTGGGGACCCGCAGGGTCAGGAACTGCCCGGGGCGGTAGGAGAACTGCTCGCGTCGCTCCTCGGGGATGCTGAAGACCAGCGAGCGCGCGTCGGGGCTCTCGTCGATGACATCGGCCACCGTGACGAGGACGCTCCGGGTGGTCTGGATGCTCGCGTCGGTCATGGGCGGAGATTCTGACCATCGGGGCCGACAGTGCCAACCCACCGGTTCCGGTGGCCGGGACGCTGGGGCGAGGCGTCCGGTGACCGGGAACCGCGGCCGCCGGGCCAGGCGCCGGCGCCTACCGTACGGCGGGTGAGCAGTGGATCGATGAGCGTCGTGGATGTTGTGGTGGTGGGCGCCGGCTTCGGCGGCCTGTACGCGGTACACAAGTTCCGGTCACAGGGGCTGTCGGTGCGGGCCTTCGAGGCCGCACCCGAAGTGGGCGGAACCTGGTACTTCAACCGCTACCCGGGAGCGCGGTGCGACGTCGAGAGCGTCGACTACTGCTACTCGTTCTCCGATGAACTCCAGCAAGAGTGGACCTGGACCGAGAAGTACGCCACCCAGGCCGAAATCCTCAAGTACATCAACTGGGTCGCCGACAAGCTCGATCTGCGCCGCGACATCACATTCGAGACCAGGGTGAGTTCAGCGGTGCTGGACGAGCAGACGCTGCGCTGGACCGTCACCACCGATACCGGTGAGACCGTCGACGCGCGGTTCGTGGTGATGGCCACCGGGCCGTTGTCGGCCGCGATGACCCCTGACTTCCCGGGCCTGGACACCTTCGCCGGGGACATCTATCACACCGCCCACTGGCCACACGAGGACGTGGATTTCACCGGCAAGCGCGTCGCGGTGATCGGCACCGGATCCTCGGGGATCCAGTCCATCCCGCTCATCGCCGAACAGGCCGAGGCGCTCTACGTGTTCCAGCGGACCCCGAACTACAGTGTGCCGGCCGGCAACCGTCCACTGACCGGCGAGGAGACCGCCGCGATCAAGGCCAACTACGCCGAGCGGCGCCGGATGTCGTGGCGCAGCGGCGGCGGCTCACCGCATGTGGCGCACCCGAAGCTGACCATGGAAGCCACGCCTGAGGAACGGCGTGACGCCTTCGAGAAGCGTTGGGAACTGGGCGGTGTGCTGTTCTCCAAGACTTTCACCGACCAGATGGTTTCCCTGGAGGCCAACGAGGAGGCTCGTAAATTCTACGAGGACAAGATCCGCGCCGTCATCGATGACCCAGACCTGGCCGAAGCCCTGATCCCGACCGACCATCCGATCGGTACCAAGCGGATCTGCACCGACACCAACTACTTTCAGACGTTCAACCGGCCCAACGTCCACCTGGTGAGTGTCCGTAAGACGCCGATCGAATCGATCGACGCGTCGGGCATCAACACCTCCGACGCGCACTATGACATCGACGCGCTGGTGCTGGCCACCGGATTCGACGCGATGACCGGGACGCTGGCCAAGATCGACATCGTGGGCCGGGGCGGCAAGAAGCTGGTCGATGACTGGGCTGACGGGACCCGCACCTACCTGGGACTGGGCACCGACGGTTTTCCCAACCTTTTCCTGGTATCCGGTCCAGGGGCCCCCGCGGTGCTGGCCAACATGGTTCTGCACGCCGAGGCCCACGTGAACTGGATCGCCGACGCCATCACCTATCTCGACCAGAACGGCTACGCCGCAATCGAACCGACCGATGATGCGGTGGACAGCTGGATCGCCGAGTGCGCCCAGCGCGCCGAGGCCACACTGTTCACCAAGGCCAACTCCTGGTACATGGGCGCCAACGTGCCGGGCAAGCCCCGGATGTTCATGCTGTTCATCGGAGGCTTCGGGACATACCTGGACATCTGCAACGAGGCAGCGGCGGCCGGATACAAGGGATTCGATCTGCTGAAGGCGCCGTAGTGCCGACGCCGCACCTGACCGAGAACGGTCAGCAGATGCCCGAAGTACACAACGTCAGGAGACACTGTGATTGATCTGGCCAAGTACGGACCGTGGGCTGTCATCGCCGGAGGCTCCGAAGGGGTGGGGGCCGAGTTCGCCCGACAACTTGCGAAGTCCGGATTCAACCTGGTGCTCATCGCCCGCAAGCCCGGTCCGCTGACCGCCACCGCCGAGCAGTGCCGCGAGCTGGGTGTCGAGGTGCGCGCGATCTCGGTGGATCTGCTGGATCCCCAATCAGTTTCGCGGATCGCCGAACAGACCGCCGATCTCGAGGTGGGGCTGCTGATCTACAACGCAGGCGCCAGCACCTGCAACGAGTTGTTCCTCGACACCGACCTGGGCGAGTTCCAGAAGGTCAC
This sequence comes from [Mycobacterium] fortunisiensis, assembly GCF_019050325.1. Classification (GTDB taxonomy): domain Bacteria; phylum Actinomycetota; class Actinomycetes; order Mycobacteriales; family Mycobacteriaceae; genus Mycobacterium; species Mycobacterium fortunisiensis. Next base: position 24,573 of record NZ_VOMB01000004.1, read on the forward strand.
CGACCTCAACGTCACCCGGATGCTCGAAATGGTGCAGCACTACGGACGCCCGATGGTCGACCGCGGCCGCGGCGGCATCATGATCGTCGGTTCGCTGTCGGGTTACATGGGCGCCTGGCGCCACTCCATCTACGCCGGCGCCAAGGCGTTCTCCCGGATGTTCGCCGAAAGCCTTTGGCTGGAACTGCGTGAACGCAACGTGGACGTCCTCGAGCTGGTGTTGGGCGTGACGCGCACTCCGGCGATGGAGCGGGTCGGATTGAACTTCGATGCTCCTGGCATCCTGGTGAACGAGCCGGCCGAGGTGGCTGCCGAGGGTCTTGCCCACCTGGCCGACGGCCCGGTGTGGGTGGCCGGCGGCAACGCCGAGCGGGCCGAGGCCAACAGCGCCCCGGACCGGTCCCGGGTGGTGCTGGAATCGCATGAGGCCATCATGGCGCTCATCGCGGGGGCACACTGACGGTGCGGCTGGGTCTGTCGACACCGGTGGTGGTGCAGGTCCCTGGCATCGCGTCACCTTGGGAGGCCGAAGCGGGAATCGAAGACCTGGCCCGGATCGCCTCTACCGCAGATGATCTCGGCTTTGATTACCTGACCTGTTCCGAGCATGTGGGTGTGCCGTCGGCGGATGCGGCGGCGCGCGGTGCGGTGTACTGGGATCCGCTGGCCACGCTGGGATTCCTGGCCGCGCACACCCGGCGGATCCGGCTGGCCACTTCCGTGCTGGTGCTGGGCTATCACCACCCGCTGGAGATCGCCAAACGGTACGGCACCCTGGACCGGGTCAGCGCCGGGCGCTTGGTGCTCGGGGTGGGAATCGGTTCCCTGAAAGAGGAATTCGACCTGCTCGGTGCGCCGTGGCCGCAGCGGGCGGTGCGGGCCGATGATGCGCTGCGGGCGCTGCGGGTCTCGTTGTCGGATGCCACCCCGGCCTATCACGGTCCGTTCTACGACTTTGAGGGCATGACGGTGCTGCCGCACGCCGAGCAGGACCGGGTGCCGATCTGGGTCGGCGGCCGCAGCGCCGCGTCGCTGCGCCGGGCGGTCGAGCTGGCCGACGGCTGGATGCCGTTCGGGTTGGCATCGGGATCGGTGCGGGATCTGCTGGCCGGCGCCGAACTGCCCGCCGGATTCGACGTGTTGCTCTCGGTCAGCGTGGATCCCGGGTCCGACCCGGTGGCCACCCGGGACCGGCTGACAACCCTGCGTGATGCCGGTGCCACCGCGATCACCTGCGCGGTGCGGGCCGACAGCGCAGACCACTATTGCGAGCAACTCGCCCGGTTGCGTGATATCGAGGAGCACCTATGACCGTCGAACAGCAGTTACTCACCCGGCTGCAGCGCATCGAAGACGAGCTGGCCATAACGAAGCTCCTTGCCTCCTACGGCCCTTCGGTGGATGCTGGTAACGCCGACAACGCCGCGGCGCTGTGGGCGCTCGACGGCACCTACGACGTCGAGGACTGGCTGATGGCCGGGCGCGCCGGGGTGCACGACATGGTCGGCTCGACCGGCCACCAGGAGCTGGTCGCGGCAGGGTGTTGCCACTTCCTCGGTCCGGCCGTGGTCACAGTCGACGGTGATCGTGCCGTCGCGGTGTGCGAATCTCTCGTGCTGTTGCGCGACGAGACGTCCGGCTACCGGGTGTGGAGGGCCACCGCCAACCACTTCGCGCTGGAACGGGTTGACGGGCGATGGCTGATCACCACTCGCACCAGCAGGCTGCTGAACGGGGACCCGTACGCCCATACCTTGCTCAACCTCGGGTTGGCCGGGTCGACCGTGCCCGGCCAGGACTGATGAAAATGGGTACCTATGTGGTGACCGGCTCGGCGTCCGGGATGGGTTGCGCTGCGGCGGAGCGGTTGCGGGCCGACGGGCATCGCGTCATCGGTGTCGATTTGCGTGACGCCGAGGTGATTGCGGATCTCTCGACCGTGAACGGCCGCATCGAGGCGGCCGTGGCGGTGCTCGAGTTGGCCGGTGGGCGGTTGGACGGCGCGGTGCTGGCGGCCGGCGTCGGTCCGTTACCAGGGCGCGACAACGTCAAACTGATCCTCTCGGTCAACTACTTCGGTGTGGTCGAACTACTGCAAAAGTGGCAGTCGGCCTTCGCGACCGCGGGTAACGCAAAAGTGGTTGTCGTCGGCAGCAATTCGAGTACCACCATGCCGATGGTGCCGCTGCGGGCGGTGCGGGCGCTGTTGCGCGACGACCTCGACGGCGCGGTCAAGACTCTGCGCCGGTACCGTGTGGTTGCCCCCTCGCTCACCTACGGAGCGTCCAAGATCGCGGTGTCGCGGTGGATCCGGCGCAACGCGGTGTTGCCGGATTGGGCAGGCGCCGGGATCCGGCTGAACGTGATTGCTCCCGGCGCGATCCGAACCCCGCTGCTGGAGAAGCAGCTGGCCTCCCCGCGAGAAGCCAAAGCGGTGCAATCCTTCCCGGTCCCCGTTGGTGGCTTCGGCGATCCCGAACACCTCGCCGAGTGGATGGTGTTCATGCTCTCGGAGGCAGCCGACTTCCTGTGTGGAAGTGTCATTTTCGTCGACGGTGGATCGGACGCGTACTTCCGTGCTGATGACTGGCCCCGGCGGGTGCCGACGCTGAGACTTCCGGCGTACGCCTGGAAGTTCCTGCGTCGTTGAGCCTGCGGTGTCGTTGAGCCTGCGGTGGCTGTTGCAATTTTCGGTGGTTTCGACGACACGACGCCGGTGAGGTTGTCGCACCAGTCGCAGATTACGGAGGGGAGTGCGATGTGCCCGGCTATTAGCGACAATCCAGCGACAATCGCCACATCGGTACCGATGGAATCACCAAACCCACTGTCGCTGGGCATTTTTGGAACATGTACACCACTGACCACGCGAACCCCACGCGTCCAATGCCCACCTGTCAGCGACACTGTCGCTGGCAGGCAAGCCGAATTCTGTGGCACACGTGGCTGATTGTCCTGAAGTGACGTGAATGAAGATCATGCATGTGACGTACGGGTACCCTTGGTGCATACGAGGCGATTGTCGCTGAATTGTCGCTCATAGCCGGGCAGCTCGGCACCCGCTTCCCGCGCGCGACACGCCCGATCGCGGACACATTTTGCGACAGCCACATGGTGGCAGTAATCCTCGGCGTAAGCCCTTCCGGGGTTGAATTAACCGTGGGTCTGCCCGATTTGTCGGTTCCGACCCGATTTGTCGGAACCGACTAGGCGTCCCGCTGCAAGAACTCGCCGACCACCGACTCGAAGGCAGCCTTTGCCTCGATCATGGCCCAGTGCCCGCAGTTGGGGAACACGTGGAACTCCGCGTTGGGGATGGTGCGCATCGGTATCAACGCCATGTCCAGCGGGCTCACCCGATCATCGCGTCCCCAAGTCAGCAGCGTCGGCACCGATACCTTGTGCATGCGGGCCCACGGCATGGGCAGGTCCGAGGCCGCCATCGCGGTCATCATCCCGGCGAATGCCGCCTTGCCGTACATGCGGCGCGCGGACTCCAAGGTCTCGGGATCGGTGGCCAGCGTCCAGCGCTCCTCGATGAGCTCCTCGGTGACCAGCGACTGGTCGTAGACCATGGAGCGCAGCCAGTCGACGAGCCGCTGCCGGGTCGGGTCCTCGGTGAACTCCTGGAGTAGCCGGATCCCTTCGCTGGGGCCGGGGGAAAAGATGGTGGTGCCGATCCCGCCGATCGTCACCAGCCGGCGGACCCGCTCGGGGGCGGTGATCGCGGTGTTGATGCCGACCCCGCCCCCCATGGAATTGCCGACGATGTCGACCCGGTCGACCTCGAGCGCATCCAGGAACGGGATGACCGCCCCCTGCGCGGTGATCATCGGGTGTCCACCCCAGTCATCCGACACCCCGAAACCGGGGAACTCCAGGATCAGGCACCGGAAGTGTTCGGCGAACGTCGGCAGCACACCGCGGAAGTTGCGCCAGCCGGTGACCCCCGGGCCCGATCCGTGCAAGAACAACAGGACGGGTCCGTCGCCGACATCGTAGTAGCGCAACGGTCCTGCGCTGGTGTTGATCTCACGAAGGTCCTGTGCTGCACCGGTGGTGACCGAAGCGGGATTCGACACGTCTCCTCTTTCGTCTCGCTGACACGTTGGATCCAGCCTCACACGGGGTCGGCGAAGTCGGCAATGGGGTGTTCCGCTGACTGGTGACCGCTGAGGTGACGCCCGATGGTGCCGGTCTCCCGTTGGGCGGGACACGACATGGTGTGGCCCGCACCGAACTGCGATGGTTCCCGGTCGAGACGTGTTGCAAGTCATACCGAGGTCCGGGTGGCGGACACGCAGAAACGGAGAAATCGATGCCGCAGCGCCAACTCGCCGCCCCCTTGGAAGGGGTGGGTGGGTTGTTCGCCATGTCGGTCGACGCCGCCCGGTTCGCGGTCCGTGGGCCCTTCCAGTGGCGCGAGTTCCTCGACCAGTCGTGGTTCGTGGCGCGGGTGTCGATGGCGCCGACGCTGCTGGTGGCGATCCCGTTCACGGTTCTGGTGTCGTTCACCTTGAACATCCTGCTTCGCGAACTCGGGGCGGCGGACCTGTCCGGGGCCGGCGCAGCGTTCGGCGCGGTGACCCAGGTCGGCCCGATGGTGACGGTGCTGATCGTGGCCGGTGCCGGCGCCACGGCGATGTGTGCCGACCTCGGATCGCGCACCGTACGTGAAGAGATCGACGCCATGGAGGTGTTGGGCATCAACCCGATTCAGCGCCTGGTGACGCCGAGAATGCTGGCCTCGGGGCTGGTTGCGCTGCTGCTCAACAGTGTGGTGGTCATCATCGGAATCCTTGGTGGATACCTGTTCTCGGTATTCGTCCAGGAAGTCAACCCCGGCGCGTTCGCCGCCGGCATCACCCTGCTCACCGGTATCCCTGAGGTCGTCATCTCATGTGTCAAGGCGGCCCTGTTCGGGGTGATCGCCGGGCTGGTGGCCTGCTACCGCGGTCTGACGGTGTCCGGCGGCGGCGCCAAGGCGGTGGGCAACGCGGTCAACGAGACAGTCGTGTACGCCTTTATGGCGCTGTTCGTGGTCAACGTGGTGGTCACCGCCATCGGCATCCAGATGACCACGCGATGACGATCTCGGCCCTGCGGTCCACCTATCCCCGGCTGACCCGGGTGGTGCGCCACCCCGCGGACGTCCTGGGCAGCATCGGCGACCACGTCCTGTTCTATGGCCGCGCCCTGGCCGGCGTTCCCTACGCGGCCACGCACTACCGACGCGAAGTCATCCGACTGATAGCCGAAATCAGCATGGGTGCGGGCGCATTGGCGATGATCGGTGGAACCGTCGTGATCGTCGGATTCCTCACCCTGGCCACCGGCGGGGTGCTGGCGATCCAGGGGTACAGCTCGCTGGGCAACATCGGCATCGAGGCGCTGACCGGATTCCTGGCCGCCTTCATCAACGTCCGCATCTCGGCGCCCATCGTGGCCGGCATCGGTCTGGCCGCCACCTTCGGTGCCGGGGTGACCGCGCAGCTCGGCGCGATGCGGATCAACGAAGAGGTCGACGCGGTGGAGTCGATGGCCATCCGGTCGGTTGAGTACCTCGTGAGTACCCGTATCGCGGCCGGCATGCTGGCGATCACGCCGCTGTACGCGATCGCGGTGATCCTGTCGTTCGTGGCCAGTCAGTTCACGACGGTGGTGCTGCTCGGGCAGTCCGGTGGTCTCTACGGCCACTACTTCAGCACCTTCCTCAACCCGATCGACCTGCTCTGGTCGTTCCTGCAGGCGCTGCTGATGGCCCTGGCGATCCTGCTGGTGCACACCTACTACGGGTTCTTCGCCACCGGCGGCCCGGCCGGCGTCGGGGTGGCGGTCGGTAACGCGGTCCGTACCTCGCTCATCGTCGTCGTGTCGATCACGCTGCTGATCTCGCTGGCCGTCTATGGATCCAACGGCAATTTCAATCTCTCCGGTTAGAGAAGGCACCTATGTCGAGTGACGCCAAACGTCTCCTTACGGGACTGATCACCGCTGTGGTGATCGCCGGTCTCGTGGTCGGTGCCATCGTGCTATTTCGCGGTGGTGCCGTGCCCACGGCCTCGGTGACGGTCATCTCGCCCCGGGCCGGCTTGGTGATGAACCCGGATGCCAAGGTCAAATTGCATGGGGCGCAGGTCGGCAAGGTCGTCAGCATCGACCCGCTGCCCGACGGTCGCGCGGCCTTGCGGTTGGCGATGAATCCTGAATACCTGCAACTGATTCCGGCCAACACCAAAGTCGAGATCGCCTCGAGCACGGTGTTCGGCGCCAAATTCGTCTCACTGCTGCCGCCAGAGCAGCCCTCGGCTGAATCCATGTATGCCGGCCAGGTGCTCGACGCCAGCCACACCACTGTCGAGATCAACACAGTGTTCGAGCAATTGGTATCGGTGCTCTCCCAGATCCAGCCGGAGAAGCTCAACCAGACGCTCGGCGCGCTGGCCCAGGCATTCGACGGCCGTGGGGACAAGCTCGGCCAGACCATGGTCGACCTCGACGCTCTGCTGGCCAAGATCGAGCCCAGTCTGCCGACGCTGAGTCACGAGATGTCCGTCGCCCCAGAGGTGATCCGCGCCTACGCCGACGCCGCACCGGATCTCATGACGACGGTGCGCAATGCAACACAGTTGTCCGACACCGTCGTGGACCGCCAGGATGATCTCGATCGGGTGTTGCTCAGTGCGATCGGACTCGCCGATGTCGGCGACGAGGTGCTCTCAACGAACAGCGCGGCGATCAGCACGACGATGCATCTGCTGGCCCCGACCACGAACCTGACCAACCAATACCATCCGGCCTTGACCTGTGCGCTCAAAGGCATGGAACCGCTCGCCATGGGTCCGCCGCAGCCCCTGCCCGGCGTCATGTTGCTGGACTCGTTCCTGCTCGGCACCGAGCGGTACCGCTACCCCGGGAATCTGCCGAAGGTGGCAGCCACCGGCGGCCCGCAGTGCATGGGCCTGCCCGAGGTCGGATTCGGTAACCGGCCGCCGTTCGTCGTCACCGATATCGATGCCGATCCCGCGCAGTACGGAAATCAAGGAATCCTGCTGAACTCCGAGGGTCTCAAGCAGGCGCTTTACGGCCCCCTCGACGGGCCGCCGCGCAACACGGCGCAGATAGGACAACCGGGATGACGCGAACCACCGGGACCGCAATCAAATTCGGCGTGTTCGGCATCGTCATGGCGCTGCTGACCGCTGCACTGTTCGCCATCATGGGCCAGTACCGGACCGGGTCCACCAACGGATACTCGGCGGTTTTCGCAGATGCCTCCAGTCTGAAGACCGGCGATTCGGTGCGGGTGGCCGGAATCCGGGTGGGGACGGTCAACGATGTTGAACTGCAGCCGGACAACACGGTGCTGGTCAATTTCGACTCCGACCGCGAGGTGGTCTTGACCACCGGAACCAAGGTTGTGGTGCGATATCTGGACCTGGTCGGCAATCGCTACCTGGAACTCCTGGACGGCCCCGGATCGACCAAGATCCAACCCCCGGGCTCGCAGATCCCGGTCGACCGCACCGAACCGGCATTGGACCTCGACCTGCTGCTGGGCGGGCTCAAACCGGTGATCCAGGGCCTCAACGCCCAGAACGTCAACGCCTTGACGAACTCGCTGATCCAGATCCTGCAGGGCCAAGGTGGCACGATGGAATCCCTGCTGTCCCATACGACCTCGTTCACCCAGGCACTCGCCGAGAACGGCCAGACCGTGCAACAGCTCATCGACAATCTGCGAACCGTGGTGGCCACCGTGTCCAAGGACGGTGACAAGTTCTCCGGAGCTGTCGATCGGCTTCAGCAACTCATCACCGGGCTGTCGCAGGAGCGCGACCCGATCGGGGAGGCGATCACCGCCCTGGACAACGGAACGGCGTCGCTCGCCGACCTGATGACACAGGCCCGTCCGCCGCTGTCGGGCACCGTCGAGCAGCTTTCCCGGCTGGCGCCGCTGCTGTCCAACGAAACTGACATGGCCAGACTGGATCTGGCGCTGCAGAAGACTCCCGCCAACTACCGCAAGCTGGTCCGGCTGGGTGCCTACGGCAGCTTCATCAACCAGTACCTGTGCGGCATGAACGTTCGGGTCACCGATCTGCAGGGGCGCACCGCCTACTTCCCCTGGATCATGCAGACCACCGGACGTTGTGGGGAGCCCTGATGCTGAAATATCGTGGAGCGCACCTGATCCGCAGCGGGCTGATCGGCATCGTGCTGATCGTACTGATCATCGCAGTCGGCCTGCAGCCACAAGCTCTGTGGTCATGGGCCTCGTCCCTTCAGTACCGTGCGCTGTTCACCGAAGCCGGCGGGCTCACCACCGGCAACGAGGTCAAGGTCTCCGGCGTGACCAAGGGCAGCGTCGTGGATGTCTCCTTGAGCCACGGTAAGGCCCTGGTGACCTTCACCCTCGACAGCGGGGTGCGCCTGGGCCACGAGACCACCGCGCACATCCGAACCGGAACGATGCTCGGTGCGCGGATGCTGACCGTGGAACCGGCCGGTTCGGGCGCCATGCGCACGGCGGACACGATCCCGGTGACCCGGACGTCGTCACCGTATTCGCTGACCAACGCGGTCGGCGACTTCACCACCAACACGGCCGGTACCGACACGGCGGCATTGACCCAGTCGCTGGATACCTTGTCGGACACCATCGATCGGGTCGCACCCCAGTTGGGCCCGACCTTCGACGGGCTGAGCCAGTTGTCGCAGACCATCAACAGCCGCAACGAATCCTTGGCCGACCTGCTCAAGAGCGCTGCCGAGGTGACTGGCATCCTGTCCAAACGCAGCGAGCAGGTCAACACGCTGCTGCTGGATGCCAACGCGTTGACCGGGGTGCTCGACCAGCGCCGGTACGCAATCGTGAACCTGCTGGCCAACACCTCGTCGCTGGCCCAACAGATCTCCGGACTCGTTCAGGACAACGAGGAGAAGCTGGCTCCTACCTTGGCGCAGCTCAACTCGGTGACGGCGATGCTGGAGCGCAACCGTGACAACATCACCCAAGCGTTGGCCGGTCTGGCGAAATATCAGGTCACCCAAGGTGAATCCGTGAACAACGGGTGGTACTACAACGCCTTCGTCGGCAACCTGCTGCCGTCACAGACGTTGCAGCCTTTCCTGGACTACGCATTCGGCTTCCGACGCGGCACCAATGCCGGACAGCCGCCCGACAACGCCGGCCCGCGTGCCGAGTTCCCCTGGCCCCGCAACGGCATCCCCGGAGGAAGTCGATGATCACCCGCCACCGCACCCGGCTCAGCCGCACCACGCTCGTCCTGCTCGTCGCGCTGGCCCTGGCCGGCACCGCAGTGGTGGTGCGCCAGACCGTGTTCCGGCCCACCATCATCACGGCCTACTTCACTTCGGCTACGGCTGTCTATCCGGGCGACGAGGTCCGCGTCGCCGGGGTGAAAGTGGGTTCGATCCGCAGCATCGAACCGGCCGGCAGTCAGGCACGGGTCACCCTCGCTGTCGACCGTGGGGTGCAGATCCCGGCCGACGCCAAGGCGATCATCATGGCGCAGAACCTGGTGGCCGCCCGCTATGTCCAGCTGGCGCCCGCCTATGAAGATGCCGGACCGACGATGGCCAACGGTGCCCAGATCGGGGTGGATCGCACCGCCGTGCCCGTCGAGTGGGATCAGGTCAAAGACCAGCTGACCCGGTTGGCAACCGATCTGGGACCGATCAACGGGGCGTCGGGGACCTCGCTGAGCCGGTTTGTCGACAGTGCGGCCGCGGCGATGGACGGCAACGGCGAGAAGCTGCACCAGGCGATCAGCCAGTTGTCCGGGGTAGCCCGCATTCTGGGGGAGGGCAGCGGCAATGTCGTCGACATCATCAAGAACCTGCAGGTCTTCGTCACGGCCTTGCGGGACAGCAACACCCAGATCGTGGAGTTTCAGAATCGTCTGGCCAGCGTCACCAGCGTGGTGGACGGGAGCCGCTCCGATCTGGACGGCGCCCTGACCAACCTCGCCGATGCCGTCGGCAACGTCCGCAGGTTCATCGCGGGAAGTCGTGACCAGACCGCCGAGCAACTGCAGCGGTTGACCAACGTCACCCAGAACTTGGTCGACAACAAGGTCAAGCTGGAGAACGTCCTACACGTGGCACCCAACGCGCTGGCCAACGGCTACAACATCTACAACCCCGACAGTGGCACCGCGGTGGGAGCCTTCGCGCTGTCGAACTTCGCCGACCCGGTGTCGGTGGTGTGCTCGGCGATTGCCGCGGTCAAGAATGCCACCGCGGCAGAGACATCCAAGCTGTGTTCGCAGTACCTCGGGCCGGCCCTGTCGTTGATCAACTTCAACTACCTGCCGATGCCGTTCAACGCCTATCTGCGCAAGGCGCCCAGCCCGGAGAACCTGGTGTACACCGATCCGGCCCTGGCCCCCGGTGGGGCCGGCGGGCAACCGGTGCCGCCCGAGCAGCCGCCTGCGGTGTCGGCCTACACCGGAGCCGGTGACGTACCTCCGCCGGCAGGGTGGACCGATCCCGCAGGCCCGCCCGGTGCATACGCACCCAACGGGTTACCGGCCAACCCGGCGCCGGCACTGTTCCCCGGGGCCCCGGTGCCGCCCGGTGTACCCGCTGTCGCGCCCGAGGCTGCCGAACCACCAAAGTCGCTGCAAGACATGATGCTTCCGGCTGAGGCCGGTCCACCGTCCGCACCACCGGCTCCAGGAGGCACACCATGACCACTCGGCGGTCGTTTGCCCGCCTGGCCGCTGTGCTTACGTCTTCGATGGTGACGTTGACCGGGTGTGCCTTTCACGGGCTGAATTCGTTGCCGCTGCCCGGCACCGTCGGCCGGGGAGGGGATTCGGTGACCTACCGCGTCGAACTGGCCAATGTCGGGACATTGGAAGCGAATTCACCAGTCATGATCGGTGATGTCATCGTCGGCAGCGTGTCCGGAATGAAGGTGCAAGGCTGGCACGCCGCCGTGCAGGTGTCGGTCAAGCCTGACGTCGTGGTCCCGGCCAACGCGGTGGCCACGGTGGGGCAGACCAGTCTGCTGGGCTCGATGCATGTCGCGCTCGACCCGCCGCTGGGACAGCAGGCGTCGGGCCGGCTGGCCCCGGGCGCCACCATCGGGCTGGACCACAGCTCGACCTATCCGTCGACCGAGCAGACGTTGTCGTCGCTTTCAGTACTGGTCAACGGAGGCGGCCTGGGCAAGATCGGCGACCTGGTGACCGAATTCAACGCGGCGCTCGACGGCCGCCAGGATCAGATCCGTGATCTGCTCACCCGGCTCGACAATGTGGTCGGCATGTTCGCCGACCAGCGCGATGACATCAACGCCTCGATCGGCGAGCTGAACCGGATGGCCGGCTCCCTGTCGGGGCAGCAAGACGTGATCACCAATGCGCTGCAACGGATTCCGCCGGCGCTGGACGTCCTGATCAAGCAGCGCCCACGGATCACCACGGCACTGGAGAAATTCGGCCGGTTCAGTGACACGGCGCACCATCTCATCAACGAGACCCGCGATGATCTGCTGACCAACCTGCGCAACCTGGAGCCGACGGTTCAGGCGCTGGCCGATGTCGGTCCGAACCTGGCCACCGTGCTGGCGTTCGCCCCGGCGTGGCCTTATCCGCAGAACTTCATCGATCGGGCAATCCGCGGTGATTACCTCAATGAGTTCATCACCTTCGACTTCACCGTTCCGCGGCTCAAGCGAGGTCTGTTCCTCGGAACCCGTTGGGGGCAGGAGGGAATGCCACTGACACCTGCGCCCGGCGACCCGTGGTACGCCAACTACACGAAGGACCCGCTGAACATGCCGCTGACACCTGCGCCGACGGCGGTGGCCACGATGCCGCCGCTGGTCGATCCTGCCCCGAGCGAAGGAGGTAACTGATGCTCACCCGCTTTGTGCGAATCCAGCTGGCAATCTTCGCAGTTGCCTCGATCGTCGGGCTGGCCGTGATGGGTGTCGTCTACCTGCAGACCCCAACGCTGTTGGGTATCGGGCGGATGACGGTGACCCTGCAATTGAAGGGCACCGGCGGGCTGTATCAGTTCTCCAACGTCACCTACCGCGGTGTCCAGATCGGCAAGGTCACCGACGTCCGGCCCACCCGCGACGGAGCGCAAGCCACGCTGTCGCTGAACACTTCACCCAAGATCCCCGCCGACCTGCACGCCGCGGTGCTGAGTGTGTCGGCGGTCGGCGAGCAGTATGTGGATCTGCAACCGATCCACGATTCCGGGCCGTATCTGCACGACGGTTCGGTGATTCCCGTCGACAACACCTCGATTCCCCAAGCCGTCGGACCGATGCTCGATCAGGTGAGTTCACTGATCGGCAGCATCCCCAAGGACAAGATCGGCCCGTTGCTCGACGAGACGTTCAAGGCGTTCAACGGCTCGGGATACGACATGGGCTCGATGCTGGACTCATCGTCGAAGTTGATCGCCGAGGCGAACGCCGCCGCCGATCAGTCCCGCGCGCTCGTCGATGACAGCGCCCCGCTTCTCGACGGCCAGGCCTCCTCGATCGACGCGATCGGTACCTGGGCCCGCAGTATGGCCGGTATCAGCACGCAGCTCGCGGCCAACGACCCGCAGGTGCGCACCCTGCTCAAGGACGGCCCTGGAGCTGCCGACGAAGCTTCCCGGTTGTTCAATCAGGTCAAACCGACTCTGCCGATGCTGCTGGCCAATCTGACCAGCCTGGGCCAGGTGGCGGTGACCTACCATCCCGCCCTCGAGCAACTGTTGGTGCTCTTGCCGCCGGTGGTCTCCTCGACCCAGGCCTACGGTGCGCCCAAGAACAACCCAACCGGTATGTCGTTGGGCGACTTCACCTTGAACATCGGTGACCCACCAGCCTGCACGGTCGGGTTCCTGCCGCCGTCGGCGTGGCGGTCCCCGGAGGACACCAGCGATATCGACACCCCCGACGGCCTGTACTGCAAACTGCCGCAGGATTCTCCGATCGGGGTGCGCGGGGCGCGTAACTATCCGTGCATGGGTAAACCCGGGAAGCGTGCCCCCACCGTCGAAATCTGTAACAGCGACGAGCCTTACCAGCCGTTGGCGATGCGTCAGCATGCGCTGGGCCCGTACCCGATCGATCCCAACCTGCTGGCCCAGGGGATAGCGCCGGATGCCCGGGTGGATCACGACGCGACCATCCATGGCCCGCTGGAGGGCACCGCGCCGCCGGCCGAGGCGCCGCCGGTCGCACCACCCGTCGAGGCGCCACCTGCCGGCGGGGGTGTGATCGCACCGAGTGCGTTCGCCCCCAACACATCTGATGGGCCGTCGGTCGCGGTCGCCAGCTACGACCCACAGACCGGCCGCTACGCGACACCGGACGGAAAGGTGTATCGGAAAGCCGATCTCGTCCCGCGCACCGGAGAGCAGACGTGGAAGGATCTCTTCTCGGTCTGAGCTCGCCGGCCCGGCGAACGGGTCAGTCGACCTTGACCAATTTGAACGGCATCGTGATGAACAGAACGTTGCTGCTCCCGCACGTCCCGCTGACACCGGTCGTCGAATCCTCACCCAGCAGCGTCGTCGACGTCGGGTCGGTGGCGGTGGCGTCGGCGTTGGACGGAAAGAACCGGTACACCTGCAGGCCGGGCCCGGCGGTCCCGTCGGGACACGGCTGCCAGTTGTCGACTGTTTTCTTGACGTACCAGACGCCGCTCTTCATGTAGATGGGTGCGCTCCAGCCCCAGTCGGTGTGCACGGTGCCGGTGCACTCGGTGGGGTAGCTGCAGGTCGTGGCGATCGTCCAGGTGCCACGGATACTCGCCTCGTCGTGGAAGACATCGTTGGTCTTCGCCCATTCTCCGTTGGAGGTGGCGACGTAGGTGCCGTTGAGTCCCCAATCCGGGGACGCGCCGGCGACCGGGCTGTTGGGTCCGTTCATCGCGACGGCGGCCAAAACACCGGCGCCGATGACTGCCCTGGACACCCGCATGATGAACTCCTTTGCACATCGCCTCCCCGGCGCTCGCCGTGGCAGCTTTCACTGTCCAACTTCAGCCGGGTTTTGACGGACAATGTCCCATCCAGCGGGCAGCGCGACGGCAGTCGGATTTTGCCGTGGCACAGTGTCGTTCGTGCGGGTACCGGTGGCGGCCAGGATCGGTCTGCTGAGTGTGGCGATCATGTCGGCGGTCCTGACGCCCTACCCGGCGCCGGCGAACGCGCAACCCGATATCTGTAGCGAACCCTCGTGTGTACCAGGGATTGCCGGTGGCGCCGTACTCGGTGCGCCCTGCTCGAACACCACCCACTTCGTCTTCGGCACCACCTCGTGGGGGCGGTTGGTGTTCTGCGGGTCGCCGCGCCGATACGAGCCCCGCTACTTCCGATCGCCGCCGTTGAAAGGCATCCGTCAGGAGAACACCACGTGTACCGGATCGGAAAGCACGGTCGCCCAGGCGCCCGACGGGCTGCTCTTGAGCTGTGTGGCGGGCAGGTGGGTTCGTGGTGACACCTGACGGTCGGGTGAGCGCGCTGGTCGCCATGGCAGCAGTCGGTGCCGGGATTGCAGTAGCGGGGCCGGCGCACGCCGACGAAGCGGTGGCGCCCTATCGGGTGACCTACACCGTCAGCGTCGATCAGCCGACCAGTGCCGGCATCTACTTCCGCGAAGTCGACCCGCCGACATGGGCGGACTACAGCCACAATCCGTATCAGTTCAGTCCCAAGGTCGATGTCGCCCTCGATCCGGGCCGGCCGTGGGTCCGCGAGGTGGCATTGGCCGACCCGATGAAATGGGCCATGGTCACCGTCACCACGGCGGGACTGGCTCCGCCGTCTGAGCGAACCCTGAGCTGCGAGTTGGCCGTGAACGGAGTCGTCGTCGACCGTGCTTCCGGGACTCAAGGGGCGTTGTGTTCCCTGCGGAGCTGGTGAGCACTCGCGGTCCGAAAACTGAGCTGCCCGATGGGTGGGAGATTGCCGCCGACGCCGATTCGGGTGGCACTACCGTGCGGCAGCAGTCATATCGGCCGTGACCGGTCGAGCCCAACCGGAGGTGCACATGCGGTTATTCAGCCGCTCCGATCAGGACGAGCCAAGCGAGAAGCGCAGGTGGCGTCCGAAACTCGTGACGGTGCTCGGTGGCGTGGCGATCCTGGTCAGCGGGGCACTGCTGGCTGCCAACGGGTACCTGGTCTGGGATCACCAGCAGGTCGACCGCGAACAGCAGCGCCGAGCGGAGTTCGCGGCCGCGGCATCGCAAGCCGCCGTCACCTTGATGTCCATCGACAGCGCCACCGCGAAGGACAACGTGCGGCAGATCATCGACAACTCGACCGGAGGCTTCAAGGAGGATATCGAGTCTTCGGCCGAGGATCTCGTCAAGGCCGCACAGGACTCGAAAGCGTCGACGAAAGCCACGGCGCAGGCCGCTGCGGTGCAATCGATGGACGCCGACACCGCGGTCGTCCTCGTCAGTTCGGCGACCACGGTGAGTAACACCGCGGGGGCGGACCAGCAGCCGCGGAACTGGCGTCTGAGCCTCACCATGGTCGATGACGGGAGCCAGATCAAGATGTCGAAGGTGGAATTCGTCCCGTGAGCACAACGATCGCAGCAGCCGAGATCGACAACGAGTCGGACACCGAGGAAACCGTCGGTGTCGAGGCCGAACCGGACCTCGCCGAACAGCGATCCGAGGCCTCGCTGCGGTGGCCTGGCCGAATCGCACGGCGATGGCGACTGATCGCGGTGACGGGCCTGCTGCTGGCCTCGGCGGGCTCGCTGGCGGCCCTCTATTTCGGTGTGTACCGCGTGGACCACGGGGCTGTCGCAGCGTCCACGGCAGTCGTCGAGGCGGCATCGGAAGGTTCGACGGCGATATTGTCCTATGCCCCCGACAGTTTGGATCAGGACTTCGCCACCGCCCGGTCGCGGCTGACCGGTGAGTTCCTGACCTACTACAGCCAGTTCGCGGATCAGTTCGTGGCGCCTGCGGCCAAACAGAAAGACATCGAGGCCACCGCCTCGGTGGTTCGCGCTGCCCCGATCCGGGTGCAGTCCGACTCCGCGGAGGTACTGGTCTACCTGAACCAGGCCACGACCAGCCGTGACAACCCGCAGCCCGCTCAGGCGGCCAGTGCGGTGAAGGTCGGGCTGACGAAAGTTGACGGGAAGTGGCTGATCTCGTCGTTCGACCCGGTCTAGCTCAGCCTCCGAACGCGCCTAGTGGGTGTCGCGCTTGGGCAACAGGCTTTCGTGCGCCGAGGACGTGGCCGCCCGGACCAGCACGGCGATCACCGCCAGCGCGCCCAGCACCACGATCGGGATCGCCCACAACCGGCGCGTCGTCAGGGCCGAC
Organism: [Mycobacterium] fortunisiensis; assembly: GCF_019050325.1. Taxonomy (GTDB): domain Bacteria; phylum Actinomycetota; class Actinomycetes; order Mycobacteriales; family Mycobacteriaceae; genus Mycobacterium; species Mycobacterium fortunisiensis. The sequence continues at coordinate 40,906 of NZ_VOMB01000004.1, forward strand.
CCACATTTGTCGACGTACTCCTGGCCGGCCGCCGTGGCCTGCACCAGGTGGGCCGAGTATCCGGAGCCGCAGGGGATCTGCATCCCGAACTGATCGAAATCGTCCAGGTAGACCGGCAGGCTCATCACATACAGCCCGATGCCGAGGACGATGATCCCGGCTATCCCCAAGTAGATGGCGCGAAAACTCACGATTCCCCTTCAGGTCATGCAGACGTCGGTGTGCGTGCCTGACCAAACGGTACCGATCACCAGATATGGGCGGTGCGGTGGGCCAGCAACGCTGTGGCACTGGCAACCACCGCACCTCCCATCCCGCCCCGACGCCACATATGTTAACGGCTATTCTGCGGCCAACTGCCATTTTGACCGGGCTGGTTCCTCCGTTATGGTGACGGAATGGCGCGCATCTCGCCCCGGTCCATCGACAGTGGTGCCAATGGTGTGCGACGTCGGCCCAAGGACCGAAAGGCCCAGATAGCGCGCGCCTCGGCGGAGTCGTTCAGCGCTCTGGGATACCACGGTGTGAGCATGGAGGCCATTGCCTCGCGGGTGGGGATCTCCGCGCCCGCGTTGTATCGGCACTATTCCAGCAAGTACGAATTGTTTCGCGACGCCGTGCTGAACCTCAGCCAGCAACTGGTTGACGGAACCGCCTTCGCCGACGAGGCCGACGGGGACCCGCGCGAGCAGTTGCGCCGGCTCGTCGCCGCGCTGAGCGACACCGCGTTGGTTAACCGCGAATCCGGCGGGCTGTACCGCTGGGAGGCGCGCTATCTGCGCGGCGACGACCAGAGCACCCTCGATGCACAGGTGCGCACGGTGCATCGTCGGATCCATCGGCCCCTGACGCAACTGCGGCCCGAACTGGATTCGCATGAACGCTGGACGCTGTCGACCGCGGTGCTGGGCGTGATCGGCAGCGTCGTCGACCACCGCTCCAAGCTGCCCGCCGGTCAGATCCGAGCCCTGCTGGCCGATATCTGCGACACCGTGCTCGCCGCCGACCTGCCGGAGTTCCCTGCCCCGGCCGATCCGCCTGCGACGCCGCCCCCCACGGCAAGCGTCACCAAATACGAAGCGCTGTTGACCGAATCGATGCGGCTGTTCAATCTGAAGGGCTACCGCGACACCACGATGGAGGACATCGCCGCCGCCGTCGGCATGCCCGCGTCGGGTATCTACCGTTACTTCTCCGGCAAAGCCGACATCCTGGCCGCCGGGTTCCGCCGGGCCGCCGACCGGCTGTCAGCCGACATGGCTGAACTGCTGAGCGCGGCCGACGATCCCGAGCAGGCGCTCGGCGCGCTCATCGACGACTACGTGGCCCGCTCGTTCGACCACCCCGAACTCGACTACGTCTACTACACCGAGCGCCTGAACATGACGCCCGCCGACCAGAAGATCCTGCGCGATCTGCAGCGCGCGGCCGTGGAGTCCTGGGTGGAGGTGGTCATGCCGGTGCGCCCACGCTGGAGTGCGGGGCAGGCTCGGTTCGCCGTGCATGCGGCGATGGCCTTGGTGATCGACCTGGGCCGGCTCATGAACTATCAGAATTCCGAGCAGGCCCGGGCCGTCGTCGCGGTCATGGTCGATATGACGCTGCTGGGCCGCTACCGGTTGCGGACGGCGTTGCCGGCCAGGTAGGCCAGGTAGCCGACGGTCCCCACCGCGGCCAGCTTGCGGGTCTTGGGGAGCAGCAGGCCCAGGCCGATCGCGGTCTCGATGCTGCCGTTGGTGTAGATGTGCTTCTGCGTGTCCCTCGGGAACGCGGGCTTGGTGATCGACTCGAACAGCTGCGGCTTCACAAAATGTGAGATACCGGCGCCGGCGACTCCGAGACCGACGAGGGTGGCCAGCTTGGAGTTCTTGCCCTCTGCCATGTGTGATCCTTCCTGATCAGGCAAATGTGTAGTCGCTCAACGGGAATTGTGAAGCTTCTGTGACGGCCCGGCGGGTCGTCATCGGCCGGAGCAGCGTGGCTTCACCGGCCGGATTGAAATAGTACGACCGTGCCGATGCGCAATTACCGAGGGTGAACAACGAGTCCCCCAACGCCTCGGTCATCCGGTCCAGGTAGCGGGCATTGGCCTGCTCGGTCACCTCGAACGTGGTGGCGTTGCGGCGCCGCACCTCACCGAACAGCCGGTCCATCAGGTGCATCTGATACTCCATGGTGTTGAAGAAGTTCAGACCCAGGAACGCATATGGGCTGGCCAGGCTCAGGTAGTTCGGGAAATACGGCATCGAGACACCCTGATAGGCCTGGAACCGGGTTTCGCGCCACCACTTCCCGAGGTTGCGGCCCTCGCGCCCGATCACTTCGATGGCCGGGAAGTTGGCCTCCCACAAATCGAACCCGGTGGCCAGGACCAGCGTGTCGATGACGGTCTTGCTGCCGTCGGCGTTGACGATCCCGTCGGGCTCGACGCGCTCGATTCCGTCGGCCTGCAGGTGCACGTGCGGTTTGGTGAACGTGCGGTAGTAGCTGTTGGAGAACGTCGGGCGTTTGCAACCGAAGTCGTAGTCCGGGGTCAGTTTGCGGCGCAGCTCCGGGTCACGGATCGAGGCGAACCGGTGCAGCTTCGCCAGGTCGGCCGCGGCGATGTTGAACCGGCGGAAGTACCGGTGCTTGAGTACCGCAGTGTCCACCATGAACGCGTAGATCGCGTCGGTGACGGCGCGGACGGCCCGCTGGGTCAGCGGGATCCGGTCGAACAGGGTGCGGATCCGCGGCCCGAACTTGAGGTCGACCTTCGGCACCACCCAGATCGGGGTGCGCTGGTACACGGTCAGATCCGCAGCGGTGCGGGCCAACTCGGGGATGAGCTGCACGGCGGTGGCGCCGGTCCCGATGATCGCGATCCGGCGGCCGTCGGCGACGAAGTCGTCGGCCCAGTCGGTGGTGTGCACGACGGTGCCCTCGAAGTCGCCGATACCTGGGATGTCGGGGGTGTGCGGCTGGGACAGGAAACCGGTCGCGGTGAACAGGAACCGGGTGCTCAGCTGTTGGCCGCCCCCGAGTGCCACCCGCCAGAGCGCGGCCTCCTCGTCCCAGTGGGCGCCCTCGACGTCGGTGTTGAACCGGATGTGCCGGCGGACGTCGTACTTGTCGGCGACGTCGTCGGCGTACTGCTTGATCTCGGTGCCGGTGGAGAACAGCCGCGACCAGTTCGGATTCGGCTCGAAGAAATACGAGTAGGTCGTGGTGGGCACGTCGACGGCCAGACCGGGGTAGTGGTTGACGTACCAGGTTCCGCCCAGATCGTCCTCGCGTTCCAGGATCACGAAGTCCTCGATGCCCATCCGCTTCAGCTGGATGGCGGCGCCGATCCCGGCGAAGCCGGCGCCGACGATGATCGCCTCATGATGCCGCGGTGCCATACTCCAGACAGTACCGCAGGTACCGGGTATTTTGTCGAGGGGTCAGCTCCAGCGCCGCGGATCGCACTCGAGGCCGTCGCGGTCCCAGTCGGCCAGGTCGGCCGCAGCCGCATAGGTGGTCTGCAGGAACTCCATCAGGGCGAGGTCCGGATCGGGCGACCTCCGCACCGCTTCGTAGGGCAGCAGAAACTGTTTGAAGTCCTGGCTGTAGAACGCCGCGGCCGGGCTGACGGGGTAATCGGCGAACCCTTTCGGCTCGGGGTAGGCGTAGGCGTAGAACGCGCCCTCCTCGCCACCGCCCGGCCAGAAACCGCAACTGCTCAGCTCGCGCGAATATCCTTCCACCATCACGTTGTTGGGGCAGTTGGGGGCGCCACCGGGATGTTCGGGGGCGAGCCGGCCGGAAAACCTGGTGCAGGCCATGTCGAACGAACCCCAGAAGACGTGTACGGGGCTCACCTTGCCCATGAAATATGCCCGGAATTCGCTGATCACCCGGTGCGCCTGGATCAGCTGGCGCCAGAACAGGTTGGCCGCATCGGGATCGTAGGATGCGTGTAGGTGGTCCTCGGCAAACGGTATGGCGGGTTCGACCTCGTTGGGCCTGGCATGGATTCGCGCCTCGATTCCCAATTGATCGAGCGCACCCAAGGTTTCGGCGTAGAACTGGGCGACCGATTTGGGCGCCAATGCGACGGTGGCCGCCGCACCGTCGCTGGTGCGGATCGCCAGCACGTGGTCGATGAAATCGAACTCCATGTCGAACAACCGGTTTCGATACGGAATCGACGATGTCGACAATCCACGCGGGGTCGCATACAGCGTCACTTCCCACCAGTGGTTGAGCAGCGGGGAGTACGTCAGACGGATCTTTCCGACGATCTGCGTCCACATGTGCAGGGTGTCGCGGGTGGGCTCCCAATCCGACACCCGTAGCGCAGGCCAGCTGTTATCGGATGGAGCGCTCATGGGCCAGTTTCCTGCCTTCCCGCCGCGCCACCGCACGCACGCGGCAACCGCCAGCGTAGACCCGGCTGGGGCCGGCTACGGGCGGAACGGAACGAACTTCACGGCGCACTCCGTCTGGTGACGCGGGCCGGGATCGGCTCGGCGGCGATGACGGTGAAGGGGGTCACCACCGGGAAGTCGTCGTGCAAGGACGTCACCGAAACCTCGCGCACGATGGTCGCCAGCGCCAACGTCGCCTCCAGCATGGCGAAGTGATCGCCGACGCAGGACCGCGGGCCACCGCCGAAAGGCAGGTACTGCCAACGGTTTCGGCCCACCGACCGCTCGGGGCTGAACCGGTCCGGGTCGAACGTCAGCGGGTCGTCCCACAGGGCCGGATCGCGGTGCATGGCATAGAAGTTGACGATCGCGATGGTCCCGGCTTCGGCCCGGAAGCCGTCGACCGTCGTCTGCTCGGTCAAAGCCCGTTGGGTACCGGCCGCCGGCGGGCACAGCCGTAGCGCTTCGTGCAACACCCGCACCGTGTACGGCAGTGCAGGCACGTCCTCGGGGACCAGCGTGCGGGTGCCCAGTGCGGCAACTTCGTCGTACAGCCGCGCCTGGATGTCGGGATCACGGCCGAGGGCCCACAGTGCGTAACTCAGTGTCGTCGACGTCGTGTCATGCCCGGCGAGTATGAAAAGCACCAACTCATCGCAGATCTCGCTATCGGTGAGCCGCCCTCCGGTCTCCGGGTCGCGGGCCTCGATCAACGCGCGTACCAGCGGTGCGTCGACACCGGCATCGACGCGGACCGCGGCCAGGATCTCGGCGGCCAGCCGGTGCAGCGCGGCGTTGCCGGCCTGGGCCCGTCGCTGCCCGCGGGTCGGCACCCACTGCGGCAGGTTCACCGGGCGCACCATGCGATCGGAAACCCAACTCAGCGTGGTGCGCAGCGAGGGACCGATCTCCTCGGCCCGGCCGTCAAGGTCAACACCGAACACCGACCGGCCCAGCGCCCTCAGGGTGAGCGTCCGGCACGCGGCGTCCAGATCGATCGTCTGGCCGGCAGTCCAGCCATCGGCCAGAGACTGGGCGGATTCGGCCATGTGCCCGGCGAACCGGGGCACGTGCTGCTTGGTGAACATCGGCTGAATCGTGCGCCGCCGGGGTAGCCATTTCTCGTGGGGCAGATCGAGCAGGTTGCCGCCCATCAGTTGGTGTAGCTGGACCATGCCGCGAGTCCGGCCGCGGTCGGAAACTGCTCCCGGCCGGCTCAGCACATCGCGGGCACCTTGCGGCGACGTGATCAGCAGCGCTTCGGGCACCATCCATTTGGGGCCGAACACCAGCCGGGTGACGGTGCCGCCCGCGTCACGCAATTTCTGATGCCCGTCGATCATGGACCGTAGGGCCTGGATCTGCTGCCGATACGGCAGGGGATTACGTGGTGCCAGGGGCAACGATGTTGTCGCCGGCGCCTGCTGGATCTCGACCATGCGTCGAGTGTCGGTCCGGCCGATCTGGGCGGCCTAGAGTAGCGCGTTACCCTATTTTCCCCGATCGAGGGTTTTTGCTGGTGGCAACGCATGTCACCGTGCGGTCGCCGCGTTGCCAGGAATCCGCGGTGGGGTAGAGCACGAACAGCTGGATCCCGGAATCGTGGGCGGCGTCCGGGGCGTACCCGGCCAGCGCCGGCCCGCATTTGTCGGTGTACTCGACCACCGCGGCGTCACCCGGGAAATCCCCGTCGGGCAGCGTCAGGACCGCGAACACCTCACCGTGGTGCGGCTGATCGCAACCCACCGTCTTGACGTAGAGCACGCGGCTGCTGTCGGGCACCTCGGCCAGACACTCGCCCGCCCGGACCTGGCTGGCCTCGGTGGCGCCGCGGTCGCGGGCCAGATAGAACACCGCGCCGGCCGCAACCACCAGTGCGACCCCCACCACGACCGCCAACAACACCCACTTGAGTGCCGACGAGTTCTTCGGCGGCGCCGGGAAACTGCCGGGCGCCCCCGGCTGCGGCTGCGAATACGGCTGCGGCGGGGGTGGCGGGTAACCGTGGGGCGGGTAGGTCATGGTTCGACGATATCGACTGCCCGCAGCGCCGCATCCACCGCGAGGACCGGCACATCGACCGTTTTGGACCCGAGGTCGTGCCGGGCGCCCTCGATGACGACGAGCTCGGTGGGTCCGGTGACCAGTGCCGCGGCGGCGGTGAGCTCGTCGATCGAACCGAACGGATCGGAGGTGCCGTGGGTGAACACGGTGGGCGCCGTGATGCGGGGCAGATGTTCGGTGCGGGCGCGTTCCGGCTTGCCCGGCGGATGCAGCGGGTAGGAGAAGAGCGTGAGGACGTCGGGCGCGTCTGTGTCGCCGTCTGCCGCCACCATCGACGTCATCCGCCCGCCGTAGGAATGCCCGCCCGCGATCACCGGGCCATCGGCCAGCGTGCGGGCCAGCGCGATTGCCTCGGTGATGCCGTCCTGGTCGCCGGCCGCCGATCCCGACGGCGGGCCCTTGGGCCGGCGCCGCCGGTAGGGCAGGTTGTAGCGGATGGCCAGCCAGCCGCGCGCGGCCCACTCGTCGCAGAGTTTGACCAGCATCGGAGAGTCGCGGTTGCCGCCCGCGCCGTGAGTGAGGACGACGACGCCCCGGACCGGTCCGTCAGGTTCATGGGCGACGCCCGCGATCCTCTCGAGGTTCATCGCTGCAACCGGAACAGCGCGTTCACCGGCCCGTGGCCATGCCCCAGCGGATACGCGGCCCGGATGCATTCGGTGACCCAGGCCTTGCCGAACTCCACCGCCTGTGGAACCGAATAACCATGTGCCAAAGCGCAAGCCGTGGCCGCGGCGAGGGTATCGCCGGCGCCGTGGTCGTTACCGGTGTCGACCCGCGGGGCGGCGAACTCGTGGAACTCGGTGCCGTCGAACAGCAGATCGGGGCTGTCCGACGACGACCGCAGATGCCCGCCCTTGACCAGTGCCCATTGCGGGCCCAGCGCGTGCAGCGCGCGTGCCGCGTCCCGCTGTGAGGCCTCGTCGACGACCTCGATATCCACCAGCAACCGCACCTCGTCGAGGTTCGGCGTGACCAGCGTGGCCAGCGGGAACAGCTCGGTGCGCAACGCGTCCAGCGCGCTGTGGTGCAGCAGCGGGTCGCCGTGCATCGAGGCGCACACCGGGTCGACGACCAGCGGGACCGTCCCGGCCAGTCCCTCGGCCCGCCAGGTCTCGGCGATCGTGGTGATGATCTCCGAGGAGGCCAGCATCCCGGTCTTGGCCGCCTGGATGCCGATGTCGGACGTCACTGCCGAGATCTGGCCTGCCACCACGTCGAGGGGGATCTCGTGAAACCCCTTGACGCCCACCGAGTTCTGCACCGTCACCGCAGTTACCGCGACGCAGCCGTGCAGGCCGAGCATGGCGAAGGTGCGCATGTCGGCCTGGATCCCGGCACCACCGCCGGAGTCGGACCCGGCGATGGTCGTCACCCGTAGCGGTGCCTCACCCACGGGCGTCAACGGCAAGTAGTTCACGTCGTCAAGGGTAGATAGACCCGGTTGCCGTGGTCGGCGAACTCCTGGGATTTGGCCGCCATGCCTTCGGCGATGTCGTCGGGCACACCGTCGGGATAGGCGTCGCGGATGTCCTGTGTGATGCGCATCGAACAGAACTTGGGGCCGCACATCGAGCAGAAGTGCGCGGACTTGGCCGGTTCGGCCGGCAGGGTCTCGTCGTGGAACTCGCGGGCGGTGTCGGGGTCCAGCGACAACGCGAACTGATCGTGCCAGCGGAACTCGAACCGCGCCTTGCTCAGCGCGTCGTCGCGCTGCTGCGCCCGGGGATGGCCCTTGGCCAGGTCACCGGAATGCGCGGCGATCTTGTAGGCGATCACCCCGTCCTTGACGTCCTTGCGGTCGGGCAGGCCCAGGTGCTCCTTGGGGGTGACGTAACACAGCATCGCGGTGCCGGCCTGGGCGATGATGGCCGCCCCGATCGCGCTGGTGATGTGGTCGTAGGCCGGAGCGATGTCGGTGGCCAGCGGGCCCAGCGTGTAGAACGGCGCTTCCTCGCACCATTCCTCTTCCAGCCGCACGTTCTCGACGATCTTGTGCATCGGGACATGGCCCGGACCTTCGATCATCACCTGCACGCCACGGGATTTCGCGATCTTGGTGAGCTCACCGAGGGTGCGCAGCTCGGCGAACTGGGCCTCGTCGTTGGCGTCGGCGATCGATCCGGGCCGCAGCCCGTCGCCGAGGGAGAACGTCACGTCGTATCGGGCCAGGATTTCGCAGAGTTCCTCGAAGTGGGTGTACAGGAACGATTCGGTGTGGTGCGCCAGGCACCAGGCCGCCATGATCGACCCGCCGCGGGACACGATGCCGGTGACCCGCTTGACGGTCAGCGGGATGTAGCGCAGCAGTACCCCGGCGTGCACGGTCATGTAGTCGACACCCTGCTCGCACTGCTCGATCACGGTGTCGCGGTACATCTCCCACGTCAGCTTGGTGGGGTCGCCGTTGACCTTCTCCAGTGCCTGGTAGATCGGGACGGTGCCGACCGGGACCGGGGAGTTGCGCAGGATCCACTCCCGCGTCAGGTGGATGTCCTTGCCGGTGGACAGGTCCATGATGGTGTCCGCGCCCCAGCGGGTGGCCCACACCATCTTGTCGACTTCTTCGGCGATCGAGGACGTGACGGCCGAATTGCCGATGTTGGCATTGACTTTCACGCCGAACGCCTTGCCGATGATCATCGGCTCGATCTCGGGGTGGTTGTGGTTGGCCGGGATGACCGCGCGCCCGCGGGCCACCTCGTCACGCACCAGCTCGGGTGAAACCCCCTCGCGCTCGGCGATATACGCCATCTCGGCGGTGATCTCCCCGGCCCGGGCGCGTTGCAGCTGGGTGCCGTGGTCACGGATCACGTTGGGGCGCGGCCGAAGACCCGCGGCCAGGTCGATCACCGCATCGTCGTCGGTGTAGGGACCCGAGGTGTCGTACAGGTCGAGATGCTCACCGTTGGTGAGGTTCACCCGGCGAAACGGCACCTGCATCGCCGTGCCGTCATGGGTGAGTTCGCGATAGACCTTGGTGCTCCCGGTGATCGGACCGGTGGTCACGGATGGGTCGACAACAGAATTACTCATTTCATCTCCCTACGCCGGCATTACCCGGTCAGGTTCGTACGGTCGACGGGACTACCCGTCCTCTCAGTGCGCTCCGTGCGCACTCCCGCGTGTGGTTTGCAGGCCCCAACCTAGCGCAGATGTACTCCGCTGGGTAGTAACGGTCATGTTTCGTGGGGACAGGCCTTACTTGCGAGTGCGCATGCACACCGGACTCTGGACCCTCGAGGCGCTTACGCCGCGGGTTGCAGTCATCAGGTGGCTGCAACCCGACACTTAGAGCATGTCTAATCAGCGTGAATAGTGTTGCGACCCAAAGGGAGACCGGACTTGCCGCCCGACAGGCCTGGTAGATTCTCCGCTCGTTCACGGCGCGATCGCCGGCCCACAGTTTCTGCGAGGGTTCGAGCTGCGTTGGACGATGCGCAGCCGAAAAGCCCGCTCAGATTGCCCGCACATGATTTGTATAGCTAATATATGCGTTTTGAACATGTTGGGGCCTGCGCCTTCCGATTGATAACCAGAGCGAAGACTTGATGACAACTGAGATCACGAACGCCGAGGGTGCCGACGCCGCCCAGGTCGAGACCGCTGACCGGCGTAAACGCATGGATCACGACCACCCGTTCTACAAATGGGTGGTGCTGTCCAACACCACGTTGGGCATCCTGCTGGCCTCGATCAACGCCTCGATCGTGCTGATCTCGCTGCCGGCCATCTTCCGCGGCATCGGGCTGAACCCGCTGGCTCCCGGCAACGTCAGCTACCTGCTGTGGATGCTGATGGGCTACCTGGTGGTGACCGCGGTGCTCGTCGTCCCGTTCGGCCGGCTCGGCGACATGTACGGCCGGGTCCGCATCTACAACCTCGGCTTCGTGGTCTTCACCGCGGCCGCGATCGCGCTGTCCTTCGACCCGTTCCAACTCGGCGGCGGAGCGGTCTGGCTGATCGGCTGGCGCGTGGTCCAGGGTGTCGGCGGCGCCATGCTGATGGCCTCGTCGTCGGCCATCCTCACCGACGCCTTCCCGGCCAACCAGCGCGGGATGGCACTGGGCACCAACATGGTGGCCGCCGTCGCCGGCTCGTTCCTCGGCCTGCTGATCGGCGGCTTCCTGTCCGAGTGGCACTGGAAGGCCGTCTTCTGGGTGGGCGTGCCGATCGGCGTCCTCGGTACCATCTGGAGCTACCGCTCGCTGAAAGAACTCGGGGTCCGCACCGCCGGACGGCTCGACTGGGCCGGCACGCTGACCTTCGGGCTGGGCCTGACCGTGCTGCTGATCGGCATCACCTACGGCATCCAGCCCTACGGCGACTCGACCACCGGCTGGACCAGCCCGTGGGTGCTCGGCTCCATCGCCGTCGGCTTGCTGCTGCTGGTGGCGTTCTGTGTCGTCGAGCTGAAGGTGTCCTCGCCGATGGTCGACATCCGGTTGTTCAAATCGGCCGCATTCGGGATGGGCAACCTGGCCGGGCTGATGTCCTCGGTGGGCCGGGGCGGGCTGCAGTTCATGCTCATCATCTGGTTGCAGGGCATCTGGCTGCCGCTGCACGGCTACAGCTTCGAATCCACCCCGCTGTGGGCCGGCATCTACCTGCTGCCGGTCACCATCGGGTTCCTGGTCGCCGCGCCGCTGGCCGGATCGCTGTCCGACCGCATCGGCGCGCGGCCGCTGACCGTCGGCGGCATGCTGCTGATGGCGGCCACCTTCGTGGCGCTGCTGCTCATTCCGGTCAACTTCGACTACTGGGTGTTCGCGCTCCTGGTGTTCCTCAACGGCCTGGGCGGCGGCATCTTCACCGCCCCCAACACCGCGGCCATCATGTCGAGCGTTCCGGCCGATCAGCGCGGCGCGGCCTCCGGCGTGCGGTCCACGTTCTTCAACGCCGGCAACTCGCTGTCGATCGGCATCTTCTTCTCACTGATGATCGTCGGGCTGGCCCACACCCTGCCCGCGGCGTTGACCACCGGCCTGACGCAGCAAGGTGTTTCGGCCTCGGTCGCCCACGAGGTGGCCAATCTGCCCCCGGTCGGCAGCCTGTTCGCGGCCTTCCTGGGCTACAACCCGATGGCCGAACTGCTCGCGCCCTACGACGCGCTGCATCAGCCAGGTGTGAACGCCGACGTCATCACCGGGCAGACGTTCTTCCCACAGCTGATCACCGAGCCGTTCCACTCCGGTCTGACGGTGGTGTTCACCGCGGCGGCCGTGATGATGGTGATCGGTGCAGTGGCGTCGTTGTTCAGCGCAGGCCGGTATGGGACGGAGGCGGGAGCCGACAACGAGGCCTGAGCGGCCGGCGCCGACAACGAGGCCTGAGCCGTCGTAGCCGCGCCTACACTCGGGCCGTGACCACCACCCAGCGCCGCGGATTCAACGACGCCATCACGCGCTTCTGGAGTTTCGCCGCACCGGCCTACGACCAGGGCTGCCTCCAACGGTGGGTGTACCGACCCGCCCAGGACGAGGTGATCGCCCAGCTGCAGCAGCGCGGCGCCCGCACGATCGCCGACATCGCCTGCGGCACCGGTATTCTGGCCGATCGGATCGAGCGCGAGTTGCGCCCCGACGAGGTCTACGGCCTGGACATGTCCGCCGGCATGCTCGCCCAGGCCGGCAAGCGTTCGGACCGGGTGCGGTGGATGTCGGCCCCCGCCGAGGAACTGCCCTTCCAGGCCGGCTTCCTCGATGCGGTGGTGACGACCTCGGCATTCCATTTCTTCGACCAGCCCGCCGCGCTCGCCGAGTTCGCTCGGGTGCTGGCACCCGGCGGCATGGTGGCGGTCACGACGATGAGCCCCCGCCGGACCTTCCTGCCGCTGCACGCGCTGTCGGCCGACCTGGGTGCCCCCGCACACAGCCCCACCGAGCAGGAGATGCGCGCGTTGTTCGAGGCGGCCGGCTTCACCGTGGCCGAGCAGCACCGGGTGCGCCGGCCGGTGTGGACGCCGATCTCCGACGTCATCACCGTGGGGGTGAAGCCGTCGTGACCGAGAACGACGACACCGAACTCCAGATTCGCGGCTCGGTACAACTGCGCCGGGACCGCTGCGCCACCACGACCGCCGACCAGCGCCTGCTGGACCGGCGCGGCCCCACCGATTGGGTGCACACCGACCCGTGGCGCGTGATGCGCATCCAGGGTGAGTTCGTCGACGGTTTCGACGCGCTCGCCGAGATGCCGAGGGCGGTCACGGTTTTCGGTTCGGCCCGCACGGAACCGCATTCGCCGGAGTACCGCTTGGGTGAGGAGCTGGGCACCGCACTGGTGCGGGCGGGCTATGCGGTGATCACCGGGGGCGGCCCGGGTTCGATGGAGGCGGCCAACCGCGGCGCCAGCGCGTCGGGCGGCTATTCCGTCGGCCTCGGCATCGAATTACCCTTCGAGCAGCGCCTGAACCACTGGGTCGACCTGGGGATCAACTTCCGCTACTTCTTCGTCCGCAAGACGATGTTCGTCAAATACGCGCAGGCGTTCGTGTGCCTGCCCGGCGGGTTCGGCACGCTGGACGAGCTGTTCGAGGCATTGACCCTGGTGCAGACGCACAAGGTCACCGAGTTCCCGATCATCCTGCTGGGCGTCGACTTCTGGTCGGGGCTGATCGACTGGATCCGCAACCGGGTGCTGGCCGAAGGGAAGATCTCCGAGTCCGACCTCGCCCTGCTGCACTGCACCGACAGCGTGGCCGAAGCCGTGGAGATCATCACCGCGTCGGCGCGGTAGCCGGCCGGCTCAGCTCAGCTCCACCAGAACCGGGGCGTGATCGCTGGGCGCGGTGGTGCCCTTCTTGGGGCGGCGCTCATCCTTGGCGATCTCGGCGTGGGTGACGCGGGAGGCCAGGCCGGGGGAGCCGAGGATGAAGTCGATACGCATACCGCGGCGCTTCTGGAAGGCCAGCTGGGTGTAGTCCCAGTAGGTGTAGATCCCGGGGCCTTCCGTGAAAGGCCGCACCACATCGCTGAATTGGGCGTCGTGCATGGCCCGGAACGCGGCCCGCTCGGGCTCGGAGACATGCGTCTTGCCCTCGAACGCGGCGATGTCCCAGACGTCCTCGTCGGCCGGCGCGATGTTCCAGTCACCCACCAGGGCGATCGGCTGCTCCGGCTCGCTTTTCAGCCATCCGGCAGCGGTATCGCGCAGGGCGGCAAGCCAATCCAGCTTGTAGGTGTAGTGCGGGTCGGCCAGTGTGCGGCCATTGGGCACATAGAGGCTCCACACCCGTACCCCGCCGCACGTCGCACCCAGGGCGCGGGCCTCGGCGGCGGCCTCTTCCTCGGGTTTGCTGCTCCAGGTCGGTTGGCCGTCGAACCCGATCTCGACATTCTCCAGGCCGACCCGCGAGGCGATCGCCACCCCGTTCCACTGGTTGAGCCCGACATGGGCCACCTCGTAGCCCAGTGCGGCGAACGGCATCATCGGGAACTGGGCGTCGGTGCACTTGGTTTCCTGCATGGCCAGCACGTCCACGTCGGCCCGTTCCAGCCAGTCGACCACCCGGTCCACTCGGGTGCGGATCGAGTTGACGTTCCAGGTGGCCAGGCGCATGAGAGTAGAGGGTACGTGTCACCCGGAACCGAGGACATCCTCGGCTGCCACATAACGGGTTTGGTGGTGCAGCCGGAAACCGAGCGACGTGTACAGCGCGATCGCCTCGTGATTGCCGACCTCGACCTGGACGTAGGCCCGCGCGACCGAAAGCCCGGCACCCCAGGCCAGCAGGGCCTCGCACACCGTCCGGGCGTGGCCGTGGCGGCGATGCCCGGGGGAGACCCGGACCGAGGAGATCCCCAGCCAGGCGCTGCCGTCCGGGGCCGTCGTCACCGCGCCCCTACCGACCGCGCGCTCGGGCACCGTCGCGAAGGTCAGCTGTCCGTCGATGACGGCGGTGAGCACATCGACGGGGACGTCGCGTTCGTAGATCCGGCGCCACTGCGGGTCCGGTTGCTGCGCCAGCGTGACGCTCGACGACGACGGGTGCGCCGGCGTGACATTGGAAGAGGAAGGGGGAGGGGCCGGCAGCTCACGCACCATGACCCGGGCCGGCTTGACGCCCGGGGTGCGGATCGGCAGCAGCCGCTCGGGCAGGGCCAACCAGGCCGGCAGGCCACGTTCGCGGTACCAGTCACGTACCGCGTCCAGATCGGCGATCTGCGCGGACACGCCGAGCGGGAGCGCCGAATTGGCCCGGCTGGTGACGCCATGCCCGGCGCGCAGCAGCCAGCCGCGGTGCCAGTGCTGTTCCACCCCCGGCCACCCCGACGCCGCGGCATGCTCGAGCGCCCGGATCTCCGAGGCCCGCACCGGGGCGTGGGACAGCTCGCGCACGCTGACGACGTCGCCCGGCATCACCTCGACGAGGTCGCCGTCCTTGGTGCGGATCAGCACCGTCGGCTCCCGCTGTTCCAGATGCCCGATGACGTCGGTCAACGGCTTGGCCGACCCGGCCGGCAGCCGGTAGCGCAGGCTGACCCGGGAGCCGAGGGCGGGCAGGCCGGGCATCAGTGACCGAACGGGTCGGGAACCTCGCCGGGCATCCAGGACAGGCCGGGCACGCCCCAGCCGTTGCGCTTGACGGTCTTCTTCGCGGCCCGGGCGTAGCGGCCCACGAGCCGGTCGATGTAGAGGAACCCGTCGAGGTGTCCGGTCTCGTGCTGCAGCATCCGGGCAAACAGGTCGGTGCCCTCCAGGGTGACCGGCGAACCGTCGGCGTCCAGCCCGGTGACCCGGGCCCAGTCGGCCCGGCCGGTCGGGAAATTCTCGCCCGGAACCGACAGACAACCTTCCTCGTCCTCGTCGGGGTCCGGCATCGTCTCGGGCACGTCGGAGGTCTCCAGCACCGGGTTGATGACCACCCCGCGGCGGCGCGTCGTCTGGCCCCGCGTCGGCGCACAGTCATAGACGAACAACCGCTTGGGTACGCCGATCTGGTTGGCGGCCAAGCCAACCCCGTTCGCGGCGTCCATGGTGTCGAACATGGTCTGGATGAGCTCGGGCAGATCGGCGGGCAGCGAACCGTCCGGGCCGACCGGCACCGGCTCGGTCGGCGTGTGCAGAACGGGATCTCCGACGATGCATATCGGTACGACGGCCATGAGGGAAAAGCTTATGTGAGCCGACTCGCGGGTTTATGTGTCACCCGGAGCCAGCAAGCCGTGGTTGAATAATCGCCGAACCACAGCGATGTAATTTTTCACGTGTCGGAAGGGTCCAGGGAGCAATATGGACGGCGCCATGGCGCGGACTGAGCAATCCGGGGACGACTCTGATCTGGGCGATGGGCTGACTCGGCGCGAGCACGACATTTTGGCGTTCGAACGCCAATGGTGGAAGTACGCGGGCAGCAAGGAAGACGCAATCAAAGAGCTGTTCTCCATGTCGGCAACCCGGTACTACCAGGTGCTCAACGCATTGGTGGACCGGCCCGAGGCGCTGGCCGCCGACCCGATGCTGGTCAAGCGTCTGCGCCGGATGCGGGCGACCCGGCAGAAGGCGCGGGCCGCGCGGCGGCTCGGCTTCGATATCACTACCTAACGGTCACGCAATGTGGGATCGGGCGGCTCGCTCGATACAGTGGTGGCGATGAATCAGCGAGACTCCTCCGGGCTACCCCTGCGCGCCATGGTGATGGTGCTGTTGTTCCTCGGGGTGGTGTTCCTGCTGGTCGGTTTCCAGGCGATCGGCTCGGACGACGACTCTGCCGAGCAGCAGTCGCCCGTGGCCACCACGTCGGCGACCACCACCACGAAGACGTCGGCAAAGGCCGCACCGGCCGCCGACGTCAAGGCCGACGTGCGGGTGTACAACATCTCCGACGTCGCCGGTGCCGCCGAGACCGCGGCCAACCAGCTGCGCGAGTCGCACTGGAACGTCACCGAGACCGGCAACCTGGACCCCATGGACGGGGTGAACGGCACCACGGTGTTCTACGGCGACACTCCCGATGAGAAGGAAGCCGCCGAAAATGCGGGCAAGGTGCTGCACGCACCGGTGGAACCCCGCCGTCCGGAACTTCTCGAGCAACCACCGGGCGTGATCGTGGTCGTCACCGGCTAGGCTTTGGGCCATGCTGAAGCCCGTCAGTGTTGCCGTCTTGTTCGCTGCCCCTGTTGTCGCGCTGAGCGCCTGCAGCCCGCCCGGTCAAGTGCCGTCCGACGCGCCCGGCACCACGCCGGCGATCTGGACCGGATCGCCGTCGCCGTCGGCCGCGCCCGGCGAGCACGGCGGTGGTCACGGTGCCCAGGGCACCACCGGCGGCGAGACGCTGACCGCCGAGCTGAAGACCGCCGACGGGACCTCGGTGGCGACGGCCGATTTCCAGTTCGCCGACGGATTCGCGACCGTGACGGTCGAGACGACCGCGCCGGGCAAGCTGGCCCCCGGATTCCACGGCCTGCACATCCACTCGGTGGGCAAGTGCGAGGCCAACTCGGTGGCTCCCACCGGTGGCGCACCCGGCGACTTCAACTCGGCCGGCGGCCACTTCCAGGTGACCGGCCACAGCGGTCACCCCTCCAGCGGTGACCTGAGCTCGCTGCAGGTCCGCGCGGACGGTTCGGGCAAGCTGGTGACCACCACGGACGCCTTCACCGCCGAGGATCTGCAGGCCGGCGCCAAGACCGCCATCATCATCCACGAGAAGGCGGACAACTTCGCCAACATCCCGCCGGAGAAGTACCAGCAGGTGGTTGGCGGCGCACCCGGCCCCGATCAGGCGACGCTGGCTACCGGCGATGCCGGCAGTCGGGTGGCGTGCGGTGTCATCGGCGCCGGCTGACAGCCGGATCGACTTCGCCGGGTCGCCCCGGCCAACTGTCGGCGTCGAGTGGGAGTTCGCTCTCGTCGACGCCGACACCCGTGACCTGAGCAACGGCGCCGCCGAGGTGATCGCCGAGGTGGGCGAGAGCCCACACGTGCACAAAGAGCTGCTGCGCAACACCATCGAGATCGTCACCGGAATCTGTGACAACACCGGTGAGGCGATGGACGATCTGCGCAGCACGCTCGGCCCGGTACGCCAGATCGTGCACGACCGCGGCATGGAGCTGTTCTGCGCGGGCACCCACCCGTTCGCGAAATGGTCGGCGCAACAACTGACCGACGCGCCGCGCTACGCGGAGCTGATCAAGCGCACCCAGTGGTGGGGCCGGCAGATGTTGATCTGGGGCGTGCACGTGCACGTCGGGATCTCCTCGGCGCACAAGGTGATGCCGATCATCTCCTCGCTGCTCAACCAGTACCCGCACCTGCTGGCGCTCTCGGCGTCGTCCCCGTTCTGGGAGGGGGAGGACACCGGGTACGCCAGCAACCGGGCCATGATGTTCCAGCAGCTGCCCACTGCGGGCCTGCCCTTCCAGTTCCACACCTGGTCCGAGTTCGAAGGTTTCGTGCACGACCAGAAGAAGACCGGCATCATCGACCATCTCAACGAGATCCGTTGGGACATCAGGCCGTCACCGCACCTCGGCACGATCGAGGTGCGGATCTTCGACGGGGTTTCCAACGTGCGCGAGCTCGGTGCCCTGGTGGCGCTGACGCACTGCCTGATCGTCGATCTCGACCGCCGCCTCGACGCCGGTGAGCAGTTGCCGACCATGCCGCCCTGGCATGTGCAGGAGAACAAGTGGCGGGCCGCGCGGTACGGCCTGGACGCGGTGATCATCCTGGATGCCGACAGCAACGAGCGGTTGGTCACCGAGGATCTTGATGAGTTGCTCAATCACCTTGAACCGGTTGCCAAGTCCTTGGGATGTGCCGACGAGCTGGCGGCGGTCACCGACATCTACCGCGGCGGCGCCTCCTATCAACGTCAGCGGCGGGTGGCCGAGGAAAACGACGGCGACCTGCGTGAGGTTGTGGACGCACTGGTCGGTGAACTCCAACTGTAGGGATGAGGGTCATGTACCGGTGGGCTGTGGCGGCAATGCTCGGGTTGGGGATCGCGCTGGGCGTAGGACTCACCGGCTGTAGCACCACCACCGCCGGCACACCGATGGCCGATCCCGACCAGACCGGCCTGTCCACGACGACCACCAAACGCACCCCCAGCTGGACTACCGAACCGTCGCGCCCGTCGCTGCCGGGCCCACGCACCGGTGGGGTCGCCGCCACCCCGCCACCGAACGGCATGTCGACCACGTGCCGCGAATACGTCGGTCTGGATGAATCGACCCAGCTCGGCATGGTTGAACTGCTCGGCGAGAACGGCTACGCGGGGATGAAGCGCAACCCGTTCCTGTGGATCTCGTACATCAGGGTGAAATGCGTGCTGGCCGACCGCGACGCGACCGTGGTCGAGGCGATCAACGAGAAGACACCGGGCGGCTGATCCGGCGGCTGATTGACCAAACACCGAACCGAGGACGATCCTGACGCCATGACGGTCTCACCGATGTTTCCGCTCGAAGTGGCCATGCTGCCCGGTCAGGAACTGCCGTTGCGGATCTTCGAACCCCGGTATGTGGCGATGGTCGGTCACTGTATGGCCATGCCGGAACCGTCTTTCGGGGTGGTGCTGATCTCGGCCGGCCGCGAGGTCGGCGGCGGGGACCGGCGCTGCGACGTCGGGGCGCGGGCGAAGATCGTGGACTGCCGCGAGTTCGGGGTGGGCAAGTACCGGCTGCTGTGCGTGATGGGGGAACGGTTCCGGGTGCAGCGTTGGCTCGACGACGATCCATACCCGCGCGCCGAGATCGAGCCCTGGCCCGACGACGCCGACGCCCCGGCCGCCGCCGCCCGCATCAACGAGGTCGAAGAGCGGATGGTGGCGCTGCTGGACCGGATCGGCGAGGCCCGGGGCACGCCGATCCGCAGCCGCGAGATCGTCGAATCCGCCGCGGTGGACCCGGAGAACCGGTTGTACGCCCTGGCCGCCCGGCTGCCGATGGGCCAGGCCGACCGCTACTCGCTGTTGGCCGCTCCCTCGGAGGCCGCCCGCGTGGAGGTGCTCAGCGAAGCGGTGGACACCGTCACCGCGATGGTGGAGTTCCAGCTGTCCGAGTAACCGGCCCGCGTTTGTACGACCGAAATCCCGGGATGTCAGAGCCGAATGCCTTCGACGAAGTCGGTGAGCATGGTGCCCTCGGTGGTGTCCGCGGGCAGCGGGCGGTGGTAGCGCGCCAGCAGATCGTCGGCCGGCAGCGTCGACACCTCCCACCGGTGTTCGCTCAGCCAGGAGCCGACGTCGTCGCGTTCCTCGATGAACCACAACTGATCGGGATCGGGCATGTCCTCACCGGCCGCGGCGGACTCGGCCCGCATCTGCTCGATGCGCTCGCGGCGACGGGCCAGGTGCTCTTCGGAGAAGAAGTCGGCGCTGAACGCCTCGACCGCGATCCGGCTGTCCCGCGCCGACAGGTCGTCGATCCGCTCGAACAACAGGTGCTGGGCGTCGGCGGGCAGATAGGGCAGCAGGCCTTCGACCGACCAGGCCGTCGGCCGGCTCGGGTCGAAACCGGCCTGTCGCAACGCTTCCGGCCAGTCCTGGCGCAGGTCGACCGGTACGGCGACGTAACCGGCCGTGGCGGTGACCCGGTGCGCCGCCAGCACCTCCTGCTTGAACCGCAGCACCTGGGGCTGGTCGATCTCGAACACCACGGTGTCGTGGACCCAGGGCAGCCGCCACACGCGGGCGTCCAGGCCGGCGGCCAGGATCACCGCCTGACGGATGCCCGCCGCGCCTGCGGCCAGGAAGAATTCGTCGAACCACTTGGTGCGGGAGGCGGCATAGTTGCCGATGGCGCGGATCCGATCGGCCATCACCCCGGCCGGTGGCCGCCAGCCGCGTTCGGCGGCAGCGTCGAGGAACAGCTGCGCATATCGGTCGGTGAACAAGGGGGATTCGGCGGCGGTCTCCCGCGCCCGTGCCATCGCCACCCCGAGCGCAGTGGCGCCCACGCTCTCGGTGATGTCCCAGCTGTCGTCGTCAGTTCTCGTCATCGCTATCAGTCTCCTCGAACTCCGCCATGTCGTCACGGACCAGCAGATCGTCGCGAATGTTCTGCTCGCGGTAGGCCAGTTGCCCGACGCGGTTGGCGATCACCGGAGCGGTGATCAACGTGAACAACCCGGTGAGGATCACCATGCCGATGTCGGCATGCCCGCGCAGCCGGATCGCGGCCCCGGCCAGCACCAGCAGCAGGCCGAGAACCTGCGGCTTGGTGGCCGCGTGCATGCGGGACAACGTGTCGGGGAAACGCACCATCCCGATGGCCGCCGTCAACGCCAACGCCGATCCACTGAGAATCAGCACCGCGGTGAGGATGTCGAGAAAGTTCATCGCGGCCCCCGGCGGCCGTGAAGTCCCCACTGTCCCCGCCGAACCCGTTGCCGGGCCGGGGGCTCCTCGACGTCGGGCACCCGGAACCGGGCCACACTGATCGAGCCGACGAAGCTGATCAACGCCAGCGCGGTCAGGCTGTAGGTGACCGTGGTGTCGATGCTGAAGGCCGCCCAGGTGCCGATGCCGCACATGGCCACCGCGATCAGGGTGTCCAGCGCGACCAGACGGTCCAGTGTGCTCGGCCCGGCCAGCACGCGGAACATCGTGAGCGCCGAAGCGGCGATCAGCATGACCGCCGCGACGATCCAGACGGTCATCATGTGTGCCCCGCCTCCCGCTCCGGTGACGGCCGCCAGTCCTCGTCCCGCTCAAAGGTCGCCACCAGCAGTTGCTGTACCTGCTCGACCTGCCGGTGGAACCGGTACATCGTGTCCTCCGATCCGGCGTCGATGACGTGCAGGTAGAGAACGCGTCGAGCCTGATCGATCTCCAGCACGATGGTGCCGGGAATCAGGTTGAAGATGTTGACCGCCAGCGCCAGGACGAGGTCGGATTTCAGGGCGGACAGGTCGGCGCGCAGCACTGCCACCTTCGGTGGTGGTCCGGGACGGATCGCCAGCCAGGCCACCTGCCACGACGACATCAGCAGGTAATAGACCACCAGCACAAGGAGTTTCAGCAACGACAGCGGATGAAGCCGACCTTCGACGGGCACCGCGGGCAGCGGCAGCAGCACGGTGATGGTCAACGCCACCGCGAGGCCGCTGGCCACGTTGGCCGCGGTGAAGTGGCCCCACAACAGCACCCAGACCAGAACCAGGAAGCACACCAGCCAGATGCGCAGCAGGACATGTCGCAGGCTCATGGGGCAGCTCCCAGCACCGCGGTGATGTACTGCCCCCGGTCGAGGACTTCGGCTGCCGAGCGTTCGGTGTAGCCGAAGATCGGCCCCGCCGCGACCGTCAGCGCCAAGCCCACGGCGATCAGCGCCCCGGTCGGCACCAGCATGCCCGCCGGCATCCGCCCCACACTGTCGCGATCGGCGAACTCGATGTCCTCGATGTCGTCGAGCAGCACCGCCGGCGCCGCCCCGGAAAGATGGCCCTCGGGGGCATCGGCCCGCGCCCGCCAGAACGCCTTCGTCCAGACCCGGGCCACCACATACAGCGTCAGCAGGCTCGTCACCACCCCGCCGGTCACCAGGGTCCAGGCCAGCACCGAGCCGTTCTGGGCGCCGGCCTCCATCAGCGCGATCTTGCCGATGAAACCCGAGAACGGTGGAATGCCACCCAAGTTCAGGGCCGGGACGACGAACACGAACGCCAGCAGCGGGCTGGCCGCGGCCAGGCCACCGAGCCGGTTGAGGGTGGAGGCGCCGGCCTGCCGCTCGATCAGGCCGACCACCAGGAACAGCGTCGTCTGCACCACGATGTGGTGGGCCACGTAGTAGATGGCCCCCGACATGCCCAGCTCATTGCCCAGCGCGACGCCGAACACCATGTAGCCGATGTGGCTGACGAGCGTGAACGACAGCAACCGCTTGATATCGCTCTGCGCGATGGCGCCCAGGATGCCGATCACCATGGTCAGCAACCCGGCGATCAGCAGCACCGTGTCCAGGGTGCCGCCGGGGAACAGCAGGGCGTGGGCCCGGATGATCGCGTACACACCGACTTTCGTCAGCAACCCGGCGAACACCGCGGTGACCGGGGCCGGCGCGGTGGGGTAGGAGTCGGGCAGCCAGGTCGACAGCGGGAACACCGCGGCCTTGATGCCGAACGCCACCAACAGCACCGCGAACAGGGCGTTGCGGGTGCCGGCGGGCACGTCGTCGAGGCGGACCGCCAACTCGGCCAGGTTCAGCGTGCCGGTGGCGGCGTACACCAGCGCGATGCCGATCAGGAAGATCAGCGAGGACACCATCGACACCATCACGTATGAGATGCCGGCCCGCACCCGTTCCTCGCTGGCGCCGATGGTCAGCAACACGAAGCTCGCCGAGAGCAGCACCTCGAAACCGACGAACAGGTTGAACAGGTCCCCGGCCAGGAATGCGGTGCAGACACCGGCCGAGAGCACCAGATAGGTGGGCAGGAAGATCGACACCGGCTGGCGTTCGTCACCGTCGCGGATACCCTGCCCGATGGCGTAGACGACCACGGCCAGCAGCACGATCGCCGACACCACCAGCATCATCGCCGAGAGTCGGTCGACGACCAGGGTGATGCCCAGCGGCCCCATGCCCGGCACGCTCTGTCCCCACCCGCCGACATGCAGCACCAGGGTCCCGTCGCGGTCGGCCAGATAGACCAGCGCCGCACACACCGCGACGGTGGCGGTCAGCGCGGTCTGGGTGATGATGCGCTGCAGTTGCGCCCGCCGTCCGGCGATCAGGGTCAGCGCCGCGCCGAGTGCCGGGATCAGCACCGGCAGGGGGATCAATGCCTGGGCGGTCATTTCGACCCCTCGAAACCGGGCAGCGCGTCGAGCTCGTCGGGCGCGTCGGTGTCGAGGTGGATGTCGGGTTGCGGGATCGTCGGCTCCTCCTCGTCGTCTTCGGTGCCGATCTGCTGCGAGACGCGGGTGTCCTCGGGGTCATTGCTGACCTCTTCCACCGTGGTCAGCCGGTAGGCCCGGTAGGCCAGCGCGAGCACGAACGCGGCGATCCCCATGCTGATCACGATGGCGGTCAGGATCATGCCCTGCGCCAGCGGATCGGCGGTGGTGGTGGCGCCGTTGCTGGTGCGACCCCGGATCGGTGGGTTGCCGCCGACCCCGCTGACGGTCAGGATGAGCAGGTTCACCGCATTGCCGATCAGCAGCAGTCCCAACAACATTCGGGTCAGGTTGCGCTCCAGCAGCAGGTAGACCCCGGTGCTGGTCAAGCCGCCGATCAGGATCAGCGGAATCAGGAACGTCGTCATCGTGTCACCGCCTTCGTGGTCACGGCGGTCTCCACGTCCACCCGCGCGCCGAGGCTGCGCAGCACATCGAGCACCAACCCCACCACGATGAGGTACACGCCGAGATCGAAGAACAGTGCGGTCACCAGTTTGACGTGGCCGAAGACCGGAAGGTCGAACTGCAACACCGCCGAGGACAGTGCGGGTGCGCCCAGCAGGATCGAGATGACGGCCACGCCGGCCGACAGTCCCAGCCCGGTACCCAGGATCTTGCCCGCGTCCAGCGGCAGTGTCTCACCGAGCTCGTAGCGCCCGCCGGCCAGATACCGCAATACCAGGGCCAGGCCCGCGGTGAGTCCGCCGGAGAAGCCGCCGCCGGGGGTGTTGTGCCCGGCGAAGAAGAAGTACGCCGACAGCACCATGATGAGCGGGAAGATGATCCGCGTCGCGACCTCCAGGATCAGCGAGCGATATCGCGGATCACGCATCTCCGAGCCGCGCAGCCAGGTGACATCGCCGATGGCCGGGCTGTAGGCGAAGACCGGCGCGATGTCGGGCTGCCCGGCGGGCGCGGTGACGCGCGGGGCGGTGCCGACCCTCGGTGCGGTGCCGAAGCGACGGTGGCGGAACACCAGGGAGGCCACCCCGGTCGCGGCCACCAGCAACACCATGACCTCGCCCATGGTGTCCCAGGCCCGGATGTCGACCAACAGCACATTGACGGTGTTGGCGCCGTGGCCGCGGTAGTAGGCGGCGTCGGGCAAGAGCTCGGCGATGCCGACGCCGGTGCGGGCGGCCATCGCGTAGACCGTCAGGGTGGTCACGGCGGCGCCGACGGCCAGGGCCAGCAGGGCACGCGGCAGCCGGTGGCTGTTGATCTTGGCGGCGTCGGACTCGGCCGGCAGGGTGCGCAGCACCAACACGAAGATCACCAGGACCAGCGTCTCGACCAGGAACTGGGTCAGGGCCAGATCAGGTGCGCCGTGGAAGGCGAAGATCGCGCCGCAGCCGTACCCGGCCACCCCGATCAGCAGCACCGCGGCCAGCCGGTTGCGCATCAGCGTCGCGCCGATCGAGGAGGCCAGCATCAGTAACCCGATCACCACGACCAGCGGTGAGTCCCACAGCGCGAAGTGCGGGTGATCGCGGGTGCCCACGGCCAGGGCGCCGAGGGGAAAGGCCACCAGCGTGCACAGGATCACCGACTGGGTGACCGGCAGCGAACCGCGCTGAGTCGAACCGGTGAGCCGGACCGAGAGCACGTCCAGACCACGGATGGTGGCGTCGTATATCCGGTCGGCGTTGCCCAGTGGAAGGTAGGCGACGCGATTGCGGGGCAACCGACGCCGAATCAGGAATGCCGCGACGCCGGTGGCAAGGACCACCGCCGACAACACCAGCGGCAGGCCCAGCCCATGCCAGAGAGCCAGGTGGTAGCCGGATCCGCCGGGGATCGAGTCGGTGTATTCGTCGAGGGCGGCATCCAATCCGGCCGGCCACAGACCGAACAGCAGTCCGGCCGCGGCCAGGACCGCCGGGGCGGCCAGGAACGTCACCGGCGGGCGGTGCATTTCGGCCACCCGGGCACTGGGGCGGTCCAGCCCCTTGTCGCTGAACGCGCCCCACAGGAAACGCAGGCTGTAGATCGTGGTGAACACCGAGCCGATCACGATGCCGGCCAGCACATAGGGCGCCGCGGCGCCGAGCGCCGGACTGTGCGCCACCGTCTCCAGATCGGCCTCCTTGGCGACGAACCCGAAGAACGGCGGCAGCGCGGCCATGCTCGCGGTGGCGCCGACGGCGATGGCGAACAACGGTTTGTGGTGACGGCCCAACCCGGCCAGCCGCCGGATGTCACGGGTCCCGGTGGCGTGGTCGATCACGCCCACCACCATGAACAGTGCGGCCTTGAACATCGCGTGCGCGCACAGCATGGCCAGCCCGGCCAGCATCATGTCGCTGCCGCCGGCCCCGACCATCACGGTGATCAGTCCCAGCTGACTCACCGTGCCGAACGCCAGGATCAGCTTGAGGTCGTACTCGCGCACCGCGCGCCAGCCGGCGACCATCATGGTCACCAGCCCCAGTCCCACCACCATGGGACGCCACAGCGGGGTGTCGGCGAACCCGGGCGTCATCCGGGCCACCAGGTAGACGCCGGCCTTCACCATGGCCGCGGCGTGCAGGTAGGCGCTCACCGGGGTGGGGGCGGCCATCGCCCCGGGCAGCCAGAAGTGCAGCGGCACGATGGCCGATTTCGACAGCGCGCCGACGAGGATCAGGGCCACACCGATGGTGGCGGCGGTGCCGGTCGGCGGCGCGGCGATCAGCTCCGACAGCAGGTAGGTGCCGGCCAGGTGGCCCAGCACCACGATGCCGATCAGCATCGCCAGCCCGCCGAACGTGGTGACCAGCAACGCCTGGGTGGCGGCCCGGCGGCTGGTGGCCCGCTCGGCGTAATGGCCGACCAGCAGGAACGACAGCACCGTGGTGGTTTCCCAGAAGATGTAGAGCACCAGCATGTTGTCGCTGATCACCAGGCCGAACATGGACCCGGAGAAGGCCACCAGCTCGGCGGCGAAGCTGGGCAGCCGCTTCTCGATGCGGCCGTCACGGTGATGGAAGTAGTCGGCGCAGTAGAACAACACCAGGGCACCGATGGCCAGCACCAGCACGCTCATGATCGCCGCGAGCGAGTCGAAGCGCAGCGTGATGTTCATCGACAGCTCTTCGACCCATGGGATGTTCAGGGTCGGCACGTGATCGCTGTCGGGCCAGTTCAGGGCGACCCAGACCAGCGAGCCCAGCGGCACCAGGGCCAGCGGATAGAACGCCATCCGTCCCCATCTGGCCACCAGAAGCGGCGCCAGCGCGGTGGCAACCGCGTGGGCGAGCAGGACGGCGAGCATGGCACTCCGATCGGGTTGGGGTCGGGGTGTCAGCCTTATAGCTAGATATGGCTTTTTCGGCTTCGGTTACCCCATTCTACGTGGGCTGTTGTGGCTGCTCCGCAGGCCCGGTCACCGGGCCCGCAGTGAAACGCCGCTCAGAACTCTGCTCAGAACTCTCCTCAGAAATAGCGCAGCCAGACGTACACCCAGGCCAGGGTGGTGCTCAGGGCAGTGACGACGATGCCGTAGCGGGTGAACCGCCAGAAGCTGATCGGGTGCCCGGCCCGCTGCGCGATGCCGATGGCCACCACGTTGGCACTGGCTGCGATCGCGGTGCCGTTGCCGCTGAAGCAGGCGCCCAGCGCGAACGCCCACCACAGCGCCTGGCCGGTCTGCAGGTCCGGGGTCTGGGCCACCATGCTTTCCACCACCGGCGTCATCGTCGCGGTATAGGGGATGTTGTCGACGAACGCTCCCACCACCGACGAGCCGAACAGCAG
Source organism: [Mycobacterium] fortunisiensis (assembly GCF_019050325.1). Lineage (GTDB taxonomy): Bacteria > Actinomycetota > Actinomycetes > Mycobacteriales > Mycobacteriaceae > Mycobacterium > Mycobacterium fortunisiensis. The sequence continues at coordinate 67,948 of NZ_VOMB01000004.1, forward strand.
CGCGGTGGCCGCACCGAACCAGTTGTCGCCGAACGCGGACTCGGCCACCGATCCGAGCGCCCCGATGACGCCGGTGTGTACCAACCCGGCGACCATCACGAACAGCCCCATGAAGAACACCAGCGTCGGCCACTCCACCTCGGGCAGCACCTCGGCCACATCGATGTCGGTGACCAGCAACATGGCCCCGGCGCCCAGCAGTGCCACGATCGAGGGCGCCACGTGCAACACCGAATGCAGTGCGAACCCGACGATCACCACGTTGAGCACCAGCAGCGAGCGGAACAGCAGCCGCGTGTCCTTGATGGCACGGCGTTCCTGCAGGGCCATCACCTCGTCGATGTGCACCTTGCCGGCATGCAGCTCGGAGCCGAACAGCACCCGGGTGAACAGCACGAACGACGCGAAGATGATCACCACGATCGGGGCCATGTGGATCAGGAAGTCGTTGAAGGTGAGGCCGGCACGGCTGCCGATGATGATGTTCGGCGGGTCACCGATCAGCGTCGCGGCGCCGCCGATGTTGGAGGCGAGCACCTCGGCGATCAGATAGGGCTGGGGTGCGATGCGCAGCCGGTCGCAGATCACCAGGGTGACCGGCGCGATCAGCAGGATGATCGTGACGTTGTCGAGCACCGGTGAGGCGAACGCGGTGATCGCCATCAGCATGACCATCAGCCGCACCGGACTGCCGCGGGAGCGTTTGGCCGCCCAGATCGCGAGGAAGTCGAAAAGCCCGGTCTGCTTGATGACGCCAACGATCACCATCATCCCGAGCAGCAGGAAGATGACATTCCAGTCGATGCCCTCGTGCTCGGAGTAGAACACCTTCGCGCCGGGGATCAGCCCGAGCAGGGCCATCAGGCCGGCGGCGATCAGAACAGTTTTGACCTTGTCGGCTCGCTCGGTGGCGATGAACCAGAAGGCGACGACGAAGATCGTCAGCGCCAGGGCCGGGGCGAGCACGAGCCCGGGGGGTCAGTCGCCGGGACCGGCGACGGCAAGGCTGGTCAACAGCCGCTCCAGGGTCACCGCGCCGGTGAGCCGTCCGCCGCTGTCGACGACGGCGATCAACGGGCTGCGCTTGTTGGCCATCACCGTGGCGATCTCCAACAGGGTGGCGTCCGGCGTCACGGTCGCGGGCTTGGTGGCGGGCCCGGGCAGGCAGTCGCCGACGGTGAGTTTGCCGGGCCCGTGCCAGAACAGGTCGGCGTGGATCTCGTCGACGGTGCGGACCAAGGCCGGGTCGTCCTGGTAGGACTCGGGGATCGCCAGGCGCAGCACCTGCGTGCCCGGCAGCACCGCCACCGGACGGCCGCTGTCGTCGACCACCACGAGGCCGGGCAACCGGTTGACCACCATCAGCTGGACCGCTTTGGAGACCGGATCGTCGATCCGGACCGTGGGCAGGTGAGCCGCGATTTCATGTGCCTGCATGAGCTCGTTCCAATGCGTTGCCAGTGTCATTGTCCTCGTTCTCCGAGTGCTCGTTCTCCGATCGGCCCGTGTCGCGGCTCCTCCCAGCGGTGGTGTCAGTGTGTGCGGGTCGGTGCCCGCTGACCATCGGGGCTGACACCCATTCCGACGGGGGTGCGGCATGTATGGACAACCACACTGGTCACAGGTCACGCTGGGGTGGTGAAACCGGCGCGCACCCCGGCGGCCGCGTTGTTCCGGCGGGTGTTCTTGATCAACGGGCTGATCTTCACGCTGGGCACCCTGATCCTCGCGTTGTCCCCGGCGTCGGTGTCCGCCCGCATCAAGATCACCGAAATCCCGGTGCTGCTGGTGGGTTTGGTGGTTATCCTGACGGCCAACGGTCTGTTGTTGCGTTCCAGTCTTGCCCCACTGGATCGGCTCGCCGCGTCGATGCGGCGAGTCGATCCGCCCAAACGTACCGACCGCGTCGACCACCGCGACAGCGGCGACCTGCAACATCTGATCGAATCGTTCAACGCGATGCTGGATCGGCTGGAGACCGAGCGCACCACGGCGAGCGCGTCGGCGCTGGCGGCCCAGGAGAACGAACGTCAGCGCATCGCCCGGGAGCTGCACGACGAGATCGGCCAGACCCTGACCGTCGCGCTGCTGACCCTCAAACGCGCCGTCGATCGGTCACCGGCGGCGATCCGTGGCGAGCTCGCCGATGCGCAGGAGATCGTGCGGTCCAGCCTCGACGAGGTGCGCGAGATCGCCCGACGGCTGCGCCCGGAGGCGTTGGAGGATCTCGGGCTGCACAGCGCCCTGAATGCGCTGTGCAGCGACTTCGCTCAGGCCAGCGGGATCGCCGTGGTCAAACACATTGCCCTGCAAGAAGATCGGCTCAGGTCCGAGGTCGAGCTGGTGTGCTACCGGATCGCCCAGGAGAGCCTGACCAATGTGGCCCGCCACTCCGGGGCCCGCAAGGTGTGGGTGGACCTGCACACCGGGCGGGACGAGCTGACGTTGCGGGTCGCCGACGACGGCCGCGGCGGAGTGGAGGTCGAAGGTGCCGGCATCAACGGGATGCGCGAGCGGGCCCTGCTGGTGAACGCCGAGCTGACGCTCACGTCCCCGGCGGGTGGTGGCACCGAGGTCCGGTTGGTGATCCCGGTGCGGAGTAGCTGACGTGGCGGCCCGCATCCTGCTCGCCGACGATCACGCCCTGGTCCGCAGTGGCCTGCGGATGATCATCGACGCCGAATCCGATCTGCAGGTGGTGGCCGAGGCCGCCGACGGGTACGAGGCGCTGGACGCGCTGGAGTCGACGCCGGTGGATCTGGCCATTCTCGATATCGCGATGCCGCGGATGACGGGGTTGCAGGCCGCGCGGGAGATCAACCGGAGCCATCCGCATGTGCGGATCCTGATCCTGTCGATGTACGACAACGAGCAGTACTTCTTCGAGGCGCTCAAGGCCGGAGCTTCGGGGTATGTGCTGAAGTCCGTGGCCGACCGGGACCTGTTGGAGGCATGCCGGGCCACCATGCGCGGTGAACCGTTCCTCTACGCCGGGGCGGTGACCGCGCTGATCCGCGATTATCTGCACCGGTCCCGCCACGGTGGGGAGTTGCCGGAGACCATCCTCACGCCGCGTGAGGAGGAGGTGCTCAAGTTGATCGCCGAGGGGTACTCGACCCGGGAGATCGCCGCGACGCTGACCATCAGCGCCAAGACCGTCGACCGGCACCGGACCAACATCCTGGCCAAGCTCGGGTTGCGGGACCGGTTGGCGTTGACCCGCTACGCGATCCGGGCCGGGCTCATCGAACCGTGAGTGGACGCACCTGGCGGCCGATGCGTTTGAGGGTTTGGCGGACCGCCACCGCGTGGCCGCCCGAGCCGATCACCAGGGCGCGGTAGATCTTTCCGTGCAGGCCAGGGAAGTCCGCCCAGGTCTGTGAGCGCACCCTGGTGCGGTGCGGGCCGAGCTCGTCCAACTCGAAGATCCATTCGTACACCGCGAACGGGTGCCGGCCCTTGAGGACGAGGCGTTGGCGCGGGGTGCACTCGCCGATGGCGAAGCCGAGTGGCGGGCGCGGGGCTGCGGGGTCGGTGCACATCGTGCGCAGGACGGCGGCCCATGTCGTAGCCGCGTCGGCGTCGAGGATTGTGGCATGCTCATCGATATAGGGTAAACGTTCCATATAGAAGGACTGTACTAGATCATGGCGCCTCCGCGGAAGCATGGAACCGACGCGATCTTGGACGCGACGCGGGCGTTGGTGCTTGCCGAAGGGCCCCGGGCGGCAAGCGTTGCGGCGATCGCCAAGGCCAGCGGCGCCCCGGCGGGCACGCTCTACCACCGGTTCGGCAACCGCAACGGGGTGCTGGCCGCGGCCTGGCTGCGCGCGTTGGACCGGTTCCAGAGTCGGGCGATGGCCGCGACGGGAGAGGACCCGGTGGAGATCGCCGTGTCGATGGGGGTGGCGGCCGTGGGTTTCGCCCGCGAGTTCGGTGACGACGCGCGTATGCTGCTGACCATCCGGCCCAGTGACCTGCTCGACGGTGCCCCCGACGCCGAGTTCACCGCGACGCTGGCGGCGATGAACGTCCCGCTCATGGAGCGACTGCGCGAGCTCACGCGCCGCGTCTACGGCGACGACGATGCCCGCGCGATGGATGCAATGTCGCGCGCCGTCGTCGATCTGCCGTATGCGGTGGTCCGCCGGCACGCGCACGATGCCGAGTTGCCGTCGTGGCTGGAGGCGGACCTGGCCGCGGCGATCCGTACGTTGCTGACCACACCGCTGACTACGCCGGCGTCGACACGCAGCGGCGCCAGGTGACCGGACCGGTGATGCCGTCGGATTCGATGCCCTGGCTGCCCTGGAACTCCCGGACGGCCTGTTCGGTGACCGGGCCGTAGGCGCCGTCCACCGCGACAGGCGCCGCTTGCCGCAGGTTCATCCGGACCTGGATGCCCTTGACGGCCTCACCGGTGCTGCCGCGCCGGACCGTGATGAACAGCCGCGACCACGTCACCGGGCCCACGATGCCGTCGACGACGATGCCCTGGTTGCCCTGGAACCGGCGCACCGCCTGTTCGGTGACCGGCCCGAAGACGCCATCAGCGCTCAGGTCGAATCGCCTGGCGCGCAACAGATGTTGCAGGATCCGGACGAAGGGGCTCTCGTCGCCGCGCTGCAGTTCGATGATCTGTGCCGGTTGGCCGGTTTCGTCGCCGAGCGGGTTGAGCAGGTCGGCCCGTCCTTCGAACGCGAACAGCAAGAGATCCACCATCCGGAACGTCAGCGGGTCGGGGCCCAGGGTGGGCCGCCAATGCGGATCGCGCACAATGGAATACGTGCTGCCCTCCATCGCCCGGTGGAAGGTTTCGGCCACGATACGGCCGCCGACGCCGGTGAGCCGGCCGCCGTTGAGTTCGGCCTCCCGCAGGATGTAGGGCCACAGCGGGGTGTTGGTCACGAACTCGGTGCGCACAGCGGGGGTCAGCCCGGTGAGGTCGACGCCGGTGCCGGCTCCCTCCACGAGCTGCTTCTCGCTCAGCTCGGCAACGTTGGCGAGGGTGGCCATCTGCTGACCGCTGGCGAGCTTGACCATGTTGGCGCGGGACAGATTGCGGAACGCCAGATTGGCGTGCAGCGGCGGCACCGGGTCGTTGCGGTCACCGAACGAGCCGGCCGGCAGGGTGGCCAGCGGGTCGGTGAGCCTGGTGTCGATGGCGCGGGCATGGTTGAACTTCGCCTTCGGCACCACCAGATCCGGACGCCCGGCTTCAGCGAAGTCGTACAGGCGCCGGAAGTCGGCAATCCAGTTGGACGGCAACGGAAACTGGCCCGTCAGGGAGCCGCTGGTGCCCGAGAAGTCGAACAGAAACGACAGGGTCCCGCCGCCGTTGTCGAAGATGCGGTTCCAGTGATACGCGTCGCGGACCATGCTGTGGCCGAGCCGGAACGCCGCCACCGAGAACTCGATCGGCATCGTGGGTGCATCCCCGGGCACCACGGACGTCTCGAAAAGTGTGCGTCCGTTGGTGAATACGTCCTCGATGATGCCGGGGTCGACGATCCGGGGCAGATAATCGGTGCGCAGCATCCACTGGTAGTGCTTGACCACGCGCTCTTGCGCCGCCTCGAACCTCGCCGCGACGGGCCCGGGGGCAATGGTGTCGGCCACCCGGTTGTGGAACCGGATGAAGGCGAGATGCGTCTGGGCCACCGCCAGGTTCTCGTCGTTGCGGTGGTCGGGGATCAGGGCGGTGCTCTGCTGTGGGTCCCGCGGCAGGTCGAAGCCGTCGAAGGCAGGCAGATCACCGATCGAGGCGGTGCGGCCCATCTTCAGGTGCAGTCCGTCGGTGTAGAACTGCGGGTCCGCCGCCGGGCCATGGCCGTACAACGAGTCGAGGTCCAGGCTGGGCGAACGCCCCTGGATCAGCTCGTCGACCGTCAGGTCCGATCCGAGGTCGGCCACGGTGTTGTCCCTGGTCATGTCATGGTCGACGAATTGCCCCAGATAGGTGTACCCGGCCGGGACGTCGTCGTCGGCATCCGGTGGTTGCGTGGTGATCGCTTCGGCCAGCGCCGTCACGAGTTCCGCGCTGGCCGGCGTCCCCGGCGGCCCGATGCGGGAGAACCGGAACTGCCTGAGTTCGTCGGCGTCCGACAGATGTGGCGTGGCCGCGGCCTTCCCGTCAGACGTCAGGATGCCTTCCCCGACGACAAAGAAGCTCTCTCTACCGTGTCGCATGACCTTCCCCCTTCACGTGGTGTGTCCGTGCGGGTCAGTCAATGCCGCGCCACGGCGGGCGTCGTGAGTAATGCACTACCTGTGTTCGAGTGGGCGATCGGTATGGTCGGGCGCATGGATGGTGACGCTTCCCGTGTGGTCTCGGCCCGCCGAGAAATCGCGGCGCCGGCCGAGGTGATCTTCGAATTGATTGCCGACCCGGCGCAGCAGCCGCGCTGGGATGGCAATGACAACCTGGCCGAGGCGCCGGCCGGGCAGCGCGTGCGTGCGGTCGGTGAGGTGTTCGTCATGACGATCACGAAGGGCAGCGACCGCGAGAACCGCATCGTGGAGTTCGAGGAAGGACGCCGGATTGCCTGGCGCCCAGCGGAAGTCGGCAAAGAGCCGCCCGGCCATCTGTGGCGCTGGGAGCTGGAACCGTTGGGCGACAACCGAACCCTGGTCACCCACACCTATGACTGGTCGCAGCTCACCGACGAGAAGCGGTTGGTCCGGGCCCGCGCGACCACTTCCGACAAGCTGCGGGCGTCGATCGATCGGCTGGCTGCGATCGCCGAGCCGTAGCCGCAGCCGAGCCGTAGCCACATTTGCCACACTGGCCCCTGCGTGGAAACGGTAGGCGTTGTGCCCGCCTGTGCGCGACAATCGAGCGACAATCGCCACCTGGGTCACGCTGACAACTCCCATCCCAAGTCCATTCATTACACGAGTTACTGACGGCGCATTCGCCTCGTGCGCAACAGAATTCGGGTTGTCCAGCTATCAGCGACACTGTCGCTCGTAGCTGGACACCGGGCTGATGAGGCACAAGAGGCCTCAGTTGCGTCAGTGCCGGATGAGCACATCGCTGCTGTGGCTCGTGATATACCAGGGACCTGAGAGGCGATTGTCGCTCGATTGTCGCGCATAGGCGGGCAGCTCGAGTAGACGTTCGGCGCAAGCGATTTCGGGGGCGTACCTCAGCGCCAGGCCATACCTCAGCGCCCGGCGGAAAACTCCCGCAACGACGCCACCTGTGCCGCATCGAGCGACGGCCGCACGGTTTCGCGGGCCTTGGCGACATCGGCTGCGGTGACGTCGGCGGCGTCGATCGAGCGGCGCATCGCGGTCAGCGCCGATTCGCGGAGCAGTGCCACGCAGTCGGCCGCGCTGTACCCGTCCAACTCCGCGGCCAGGGCATCGAGATCGACGTCGTCGGCCAAGGGGATGGATTTGCCTGCGGTGCGCAGGATCTCGCGGCGGGCATCGGCATCCGGGGGTTCGACGAACACCAGCTTCTCCAGCCGTCCCGGCCGCAGCAGCGCCGGGTCGATGAGATCGGGGCGGTTGGTGGCCCCCAGCACCACGACGTCGCGCATCGGTTCGATGCCGTCGAGCTCGGTCAGCAGCGAGGCCACCACCCGGTCGGTCACGCCTGAGTCGAAGCTCTGCCCGCGGCGTGGGGCCAGCGCGTCGATCTCGTCGAGAAACACCAGCGACGGAGCCGAGTCGCGAGCCCGGGCGAACAGTTCGCGCACCGCCTTCTCGGATGAGCCAACCCATTTGTCCATCAGCTCAGCACCTTTGACCGCGTGCACGGAAAGCTTCCCGGAACTGGCCAGGGCACGCACCACGAACGTCTTGCCGCAGCCGGGCGGCCCGTACAGCAGCACACCCCGTGGCGGCTCCACGCCCAGGCGCGCGAACGTGTCCGGATGCTGCAGCGGCCACAGCACCGCTTCGGTGAGTGCCTGTTTGGTCTCGACCATGTCGCCGACGTCATCGAGCGTCACCGAGCCGACCGACACCTCTTCGGCAGCCGACCTCGACAGCGGCCGGATCACCGTCAGCGCTCCGGTGAGATCCTCCTGCCACAGCACCGGCTCGTTCCCGTCGGCGCTGGCCCGGGAGGCGGCCCGCAAAGCCCCTTCGCGGACCAGGGCCGCCAGATCTGCCACCACGAAACCCGGTGTGCGGTCCGCGATCTCACCGAGGTTGAGCTCGGCGGTCGGAACACCGCGCAGCAGTACCTCCAGCAGGGACTTGCGGGTGGCGGCATCGGGCAGGGTCAGCGCGAGTTCGCGATCGCACAGGTCCGGGGCGCGCAGCCGGGAATCCACCCCCACCGGCACCGCCGACGTCGCGACGAACGCCGCCCCACGGGTCCCGACGGCGTCCCGCAACTCGGCGATGATCAGCGCGGCGACCGGCTCGGGGGCCCGGTCCGTGGCGGCGGGAAGCAGCGCGTCGACATCCGAGATCAGCAACACCCCACCGCCGTCGCGCACGGTGGCCACCGCGTCGGAAACCCGACTGAGCCGGTCGTCGGCGGCCAGCGCGCCCACCTCGGGGCCGTCGAGTTCCACCAGCCGCCGCTCGGCGCAGACCGTGCGCACCATGGTGGCCTTGCCGACCCCGGCGGGGCCGGTCACCAACACCCCGAGATGCGGTGTGGCACCCAATGTTTCGAGCAGCTCGGGCTCGTCGAGGGACAGCTTGAGCCACTCGGTGAGCTTGCCGGCCTGGACGTGGGAGCCCTTGAGATCGTCGAAGCTGACCGCAGGCTCGGCGCTGGCCGGGCTGATCGTGTGCGCGCCGACCGTCGTGTCCACGGTGGTGCCGGTGGCGTCGGCGCTCCCGGAGGGACCCGGCTCGATGCCCGACCCCCACGACACCACCGAATTCGGCTGGATGCTCACCGGTCCGCGCGGATCGACACCGGTCACCGTCAGCAACTCCGAGGTCCAGGTGATCCCCACCGACGACGCCAACGCCGCGGTGGCCGCCGACGACGACGTGCCCGGGCCGAGATCGCGGGGCAGCAGGGACACCGTGTCGCCCACCGTCATCACCTTGCCCAGCAGGGCCTGACGCAGCGTCGCCGACGAGATCGAATCGGTGGCCAACTTGGACCCGGTCACCGTGACCGCCCGGGCGCCGTACACCGTCACCGGGGCCACGATCACCGTGGCGTTCTCCCGGATCCCGGCGTTGGACAACGTGACGTCGTCGAGCAGGGCGGTGCCGGCCGGGGTGCCCCGCGGCGCCAGCCCGACCACGGCTGCGGTGGTGCGCGATCCGGTCAGGGCAATCGCGTCCCACTCCCGGATGCCCAGCGCGGCCACCGCCTCCGGATGCAAGCGGACCACGCCGCGCCGCGAGTCCAGCGCCGAGGTGTTCAGCCGCGCGGTGAGACGCAGATGCCCGAGCGCGTGATCCTCGTCGACCTCGAGCTCCGACATCTCAGCGCCCTGGCTTCCGCAGCCCCAACCGGGCCATCGACCGGCGGTGCGGCTGCGCCCGGCGAATCGCGCGGCGCTGGGCCCGGCGCTGCTGCGGCTTGTCGTCCCACGACTCGGGATGGCTGGCCACCCACTTCTTGGTACGCACCGCAAACGGGATGTGGAGCACGTAGGCCACGATAATCACCATGATCACGATGTAGCCGTAGAACACCGAGGCGGCCACACCGATGGCGACCAGCGCCAGCAGCGGGGCCACCATGTTCGGCGGCACCGCGAAGGTATGGATCTTGCGCATCGGGATCCGGCTGACCACCAGCAGCGAGACGCCGACCATCCAGAGCGACACCGCCCACTCGCTGGTCCACCAGCCCTCGCCGAACTGCATCTTGGCGGCCAGCAGGCCGATCGCCCCGATCGCGCCGGCCGGCGCGGGCATGCCGACGAAATACTCCTTCTCGTACGCGGGCTGATCCACGTCCAGCAGCGCGTTGAACCGGGCCAGCCGCAGCACGATGCACACCGCGTACAGCAGCACCACGATCCAGCCGATCCGGGAATGCGACAGCAGGGTGCCGTAGACGATGAAAGCCGGTGCCACACCGAAATTCACCGCATCGGCCAGGGAATCGATCTCCTCACCCATCTTGGAGGTGGCGTTGAGCATCCGGGCCACCCGGCCGTCGAGCGCATCGAGGATCGCCGCCACCGCCAGAAAAGCCATCGACTCGGTGGGCCGTTCGTCGAGCGCCATCTTGACCGCCGACAAACCCAGACAGATGGCCGCCACCGTCATCGCGCTCGGCAACATCCGCACGCTGAACGGTGGCGGCTTGATGCGGGGCCGCACCCGGGCTTTGATCATTGCAACCCCGCGATCATTGCAACCCCGCGATCATGGCAACTCCGCCAGGACGGTCTCCCCGGCCAGCGTCCGCTGACCCGGCGTGACAAGCAGGTTCGAGCCGGCGGGCAGGTAGGTGTCCAGCCGGGAGCCGAACCGGATCAACCCGTACGTCTCGCCGATGTCCAGCTTGTCGCCGACGTGCGCGTTGCACACGATGCGCCGAGCCACCAGCCCGGCGATCTGCACGGCGATCACCTCGACGCCGTCGGGCGTGCAGATGACCACGCTGTTGCGTTCGTTGTCCTCGCTGGCGGCTTCGAGCTCGGCCGAGTGGAAGCGACCGGGACGATGCTGGACGGCGACCACGTCACCGCCGATCGGGGCGCGCTGCACATGCGCATCGAGCACCGACAGGAAAATGCTGACCCGCGGCAGCGGAGTGTCGGGCAGGCCCAGCTCGGCGGGCGGCACCGCGTCCTGGACCAGGCACACCAGCCCGTCGGCAGGCGCCACCACCACGCCGGGGCGGGTCGGGGGGACCCGTGGCGGGTGGCGGAAGAACGCCGCGTTGGCGCCGGCGGCCAGCAGTCCGGCCCGCCGCACCCAGCGGTGCTTGCGGCCCAGGGCCGCCACGGCCAGGCTGGCGCCGACGAACGGCAGCCCCGCCGAATGCATCGGCGGAACACTGGAGCGCACCAGGGCAACGAGGCGTTCTGGTCCGGAAGGGAGATCGGGGCGTCTGGCCATCGGGAGGATTCTACGTGCGGACGGTGCCGGATTCGTCAGCTCAGGTCCCAGACGGGGACCGGCGACCCGGCAGCCAGTTCGGTGACGTCCTCGCCGATTTCCAACAGGCAGTTCGCCGAGGCGAGCCAACGCAGATGGTGCGACGCCGGCGGGCCATAGCTGCTCACCGAATCTCCGCTCAGCACACCGCGGCGGAACTGCCGTTTCCCGCGCGGCGAGGTCAGGTCCTCGGTCAGCTGCGCGGTACGGCGCGGCCGGTCCGGGTGAGCATGGCCCATCGCGGTACGCAGCGGCGAACGGACGAACACCTCGAAGGACACCAGCGCACTGACCGGGTTGCCGGGCAGCGTCACGATCGGCACCCCGCCGACGGTGCCGGCCCCCTGCGGCATGCCGGGCTGCATCGCCACCTTGACGAACTTCACCTGATCCGACAGCGAATCCTTGACCACCTCGTACGCGCCGGCGCTCACGCCGCCGGTGGTGATGATCAAATCGGCCTCGCCGCTGTGGGCGGCCAGCGCGGCGCGGAACGCGTCGACATCATCGGCCGACATCGGGGCGATCGTGGCCTGGGCGCCGGCCTCGCGGACCGCGGCGGCCAGCATCACCGCATTGGACTCGTAGATCTGCCCGGGCTGCAACTCGGCACCCGGTGCCACCAGCTCGGTACCGGTGGACATCACCATGACGCGTTGCGGCGGCACGACGGGCAGCGTCGCCAGACCCAGCGCCGCGGCCAGGCCCAACGCGGCCGGGCTGATCACCTGGCCGGCGTGCAGCACCGCGGTGCCGGCGGTGACGTCCTCGCCGGCGCGGCGGATGTGCTTGCCGGGCGGGGCCGAGGCGCGGATGGTCACGACGTCCGTCGCACCGTCGGTGGCCTCCACCGGAATGACCGCGGTGGCACCGGACGGCAACGGGGCGCCGGTCATGATGCGGTGCGCGGTGCCCGGCTGCAGGGTCAGCGGGTCGGTGCGGCCGGCCGGGATGTCCTCGGCGACCGGAAGCCGCACCGGAGCGTCCTCGGTGGCCGACGCGATGTCGTCGGCCAGCACGGCGTAGCCGTCCATCGCCGAGTTGTCGAAACCGGGCAGTGACAACGGCGCCACGACATCGGCGGCCAACACCAGCCCGAGCGTGTCCGACAACGGTAACTGCTGTGCCGCACGGGGTTTGATGAGCCCGGCCACCACCTGCTGGTGCTCGTCGACGGTGCGCATGCTCACACCGGGAAGTGCACGCCGGTGAGCTCTTCGGACACGGTCCAGAGCCGGCGCTGCAGGTCTTCGTCGTGCGACTGCGGGCTGGAGGACACCAGCTTCGGATACCCGCGCATCTCCTGGAAACCGTCCGGACCGTAGTACTGCCCGCCGCGCACGTCGGGATCCGTCGCCGCGCGCAGCGTAGCCAGCGCACCCTTCAGCGCGCTGTTGACGAGCAGCGCGGTCACCTGGTTGACACCCGGCAGCCCGGCACCGGGGATGTGGCGGGTGAGCTCGGTGGCCGAGACGCCCGGGTGGGCGGCCACCGCGATCGTCGGCGCGTTCTTGGCGGCCAGGCGACGCTGCAGTTCATAGGTGAACAACAGATTCGACAGCTTGGACTGCCCGTAGGCGGCCACCCGGTTGTAGCTGCGCTCCCACTGCAGATCGTCGAAGTGGATGGCGGCCTGGATCCGGTGCGCCACGCTGGCGACCGCGACCACCCGCGACCCGTCGACCGGCAGCAGATGGTCGAGCAGCAGGCCGGTCAGCGCGAACGCACCCAGATGGTTGGTGCCGAACTGCAGCTCGAAGCCGTCGACCGTGGTCTGCTTCGGCGGGTACATCACGCCGGCGTTGTTGATCAGCAGGTCGATCCGCGGATAGGCGGCCTTGAGCTCGTCGGCGGCGGTGCGCACCGAGTCGAGGGAGCCGACATCGAGTTTCTGCAGGGTGAGGTCGGCGTTCGGCACCTCGGCGGTGATCCGGTCGACGGCCTCGCGGCCCTTGTCCAGGTTGCGGACCGCGACGACGACGTGTGCGCCCTTGGCGGCCAGCACACGCGCGGTCTCATAGCCCAGACCGGTGTTGGAGCCGGTGACGATCGCGATCCGGCCGGACTGATCGGGCACATCGGCCTCGGTCCACTTGGAGTTGGCACTCATGCCTCGAACTCTACGGGTGGTCCGGCCGTCTCACACCGCTGAGATCAGTGAGGCCGATGACCGCGTGCGCATGACGTGATCGATATGGATCTGCCCGGCGATGAACCGCGCGTTGTCCGCTACGGCGGCCAAGCCCGTCCGGGCAAGCGAGTTGCCTTCGGGCAGCCCGGCGTAATACAGCCCGGGCAGTGCGCCCAGCATGCCGCCGCGCTGCAGCGGTACCCCGTCCTCGTCGAGCGCTTGAGCGGGCAGTATCCGGTAGTCGGGCCGGAATCCGGTGCACCACACAATGGTTGAAATGTCGTGCTGTGCCAGGTCGAGCCGGGTACCGAAACCCGCGATCACGTCGAGATCCACCGCGGGTGCCGGTGGCTGCGCGGGTACGACGAAGCCGCGCTGGCGCAGCCCGGCGTCGATCTTGTCGATCACGGCACGGAACGAGAGCGCCGATTCCTCGGCGACGTCGACGACGTTGTCCGCCAGCGTCAGTACGGTTCCGCGGGCCCCGCGCGCCGAACCGACAAGGACGACGCCTTTGGCGGCCAACGTGCCGAGATTGAGTTCGGCGGTGCCAAGCCTGTTGCCGCACACCGGCAATCCGGGAAGCCGTGCTCCATCGGCGGCCCCGGCGGTGACGAAGTCGTCGTACAGCGAGAACGCGTGCATCCATTCGTGGATGGTGCGGCCACGGTGGCAACGGGGCCAGGCGCGGTGTCGCCCCACCGACAGGAAGACCCGTCGTCCGGCATCGCTGAGTTCGTCGGCGATCTGCTGACCGCTGATGCCGGCACCCACCACCAGGACCGCCCCGGCCGGAAGCGAGCCCGGATTGCGATAGTCGGCCGAATGGACTTGGTGGATCGCCGAAGCGACGTCGCAGGACAGGCTGGGCTTGCGCGGCTGGGCGTAGCCGCCCACAGCCGCGACGAGGTTGCGTGATTCGACCGTCGCGCCGTCGTGCAACCGGGTCCGGAACCGCACGTCGTCCTCGGGTGAGCCCGGACCGCCCTCGACGGCCTGTACCGGGGCGTGCTCACGGACCACCAGGTTGCGGTCCCGCACATAGTGGCGCAGATAGCCGGCCACCTGTGGGCCCGAGGGCAGGGCGAGCGGGTCGTCGCCGTCGTAATCCCACCCGGGCAGCCGGATCGACCGGTTTCCGCTGCCGACGAGCAGGCTGTCCCACCGCTCATGCGCCCATCGTTGGCCGATCTCGCCCTTGTCGAACACGATCGCCTCGTGGTCGATTTCCTGTAGTGCTCCGGCCACCCCGCAGCCTTGCTGACCTGCTCCGATGATGACTGTCTCGCAGTATTCGGTTCCCATGGGAGGGCCTTTCTTTCCGCGCCGATTAGTTAGGGTGGCCTAACCAGAACATTTCAAGTCGGCTTGAAATCAAGGGCCGTGAGCGCGGTGGTGACATGAGTGATGACGACTTCATCGGCATCGGTGCGGCTGCGCGACGGTTCGGTCTGGCCGAATCGGCACTGAGGTACTGGGAGAAGCGCGGCCTGCTGCACCCTGCCCAGCGCCGGTCCAGTTGGCGGTTGTACGGCCCGGAGCAACTCCACCGGATCGGGCTGATCAAGATGTGGCGGGAAAGCGGCCTCATGAGCCTCGACGAGATCGCCACGATTCTCACCGTCGGCGACCATGACTGGCGTGACGCCGTCCGGGACCGCCTCGATGCCATCCAGCGTCAACAGGATCGGTTGGCGAAAGCCAGGGACCACCTTGAGCACTTGCTCACCTGCCCGGACGAGAACCCCGCCGAAGACTGCCCGTACCTGCGTGCGATGACATCTGGGTACCAGGCCCGGTGAAACGGATGCTGGACGGCACCCCGGCGCCATAGCAGGGTGGGAGCCATGCGCAATGTGATCGCGGTTCTGCTGAGCTTGCTGCTGACCGTGACCGGCTGCACCTCGGGCGAGGGCACGGCCGATCCGTTGTCCGCGTGGAACGACGTGCCGGCCAAGACGTCGATCACGGAGTTCGTCGAGCGGGTCACCACCGGCGACACCCCGGACTTCGTCGAACCGGAGGACCGCATCGCGGTGTTCGACAACGACGGCACGCTGTGGGCGGAGGCGCCGCTGCCCTTCCAGGCCGCGTTCGTCATCGACGAACTCAAGCGTCGGGCACCGCAGGAACCAGCGCTGGCCGCCGACCCGATGGTGCAGGCAGCGCTCAACGGGGACGTGGCGACCCTGCTGGCCGGGGACCGGCACGAGGGTCTGTTGCACGTGCTGGCGCTGACCCACACCGGCATGACCACCGGCGAGTTCGACCAAGCGGTGACCAACTGGTTGGCGCGCGCTCGGCATCCGCGCTTCGACCGACCGTACGACCAGCTGACCTACGCGCCGCAGCAACAGCTGCTGTCCTATCTGCGGGACAACGGTTTTCGTACCTACATCGTCTCCGGCGGCGGTGCCGACTTCATGCGGGTTTTCTCCCAACGTGTCTACGGCATCCCGCCCGAGCAGGTGGTCGGCTCGACCGGCACCACCAGATACGAACTGCGCGATGGCAAGCCGGTACTCGTCAAGACCCTGGATTACGTCTTCGTCGACGACAAGGCAGGCAAGCCATCGGGGATCCACGAATTCATCGGGCGCCGGCCGATCCTGGCCGTCGGCAACAGCGACGGGGACCAGGCGATGCTGGAGTACACCACGATCGACAACCCGCTGCCCAGCCTCGGCGTGCTGGTGCACCACACCGACGCCGAGCGGGAATACGCTTACGACGCCGATCCGCCGGCTTCCGGAAAGCTCGTCACCGCGCTGCAGGAAGCCGGCCCGCGGGGCTGGACCGTCGTCGACATGAAGAACGATTGGAACACGGTGTTCGCCCAGTGAAACTGACCGATCCCGCACATCCGCCCAGCCGTAAGGCCCCACTGGTGTGGGCGCTCAGCGCCGCCATCCCATGGGCGTTCCTGGGCTTCGCCCAGCTGATCTGGCTCGTGCTGGACCGGCGGATGCTGTGGCTGCACGGCCTCGCCGCGCTCGCCACGATCCTCGGCGCGGTGCTGTTCATCGTGGTGGTGCCGATGTGGCGTTTCCGCGTGCACCGCTGGGACATCCACGTCGGATCCGGCACACCCGCGGTGTACACCCGCACCGGGTGGCTGGTGCAGGAGCGGCGCATCGCACCGATCTCGCGGGTGCAGACAGTGGACACCTACCGCGGCCCGCTGGACCGGCTGTTCGGCCTGGCCAACGTGACGGTGACGACGGCCTCCTCGGCCGGCGCGGTGCGCATCGTGGCGCTGGACGACGACGTCGCCGAGCGGGTGGTGGCGCAGTTGACCGACATCGCCGCGATCGGCGAACAGGACGCGACATGACAGGGCCGGCTGTCGAGCCGGCCTGGCAGCGGCTGAGCCCACGTATGCTGCTGGTGCACCCGGTCCACGAAGTGCTGCAACAGATTCCACTGCTCATCGGTGCGGTGGTGCTCGGCTCGGCCACCGGCAACTCATGGTGGACGATTCTCGCGCTGGCCGCCACCGTCGGCGTCGGGCTGGCCCGCTGGTTCACCACCGGCTACCGCATCGAACCCGACGAGGTGCAGCTGCGCACCGGCCTGCTGCAACGCAAGGTGCTGTCGGTGCCGCGTAACCGGATCCGGTCGGTGTCCACCGACGCCCGGCTGCTGCACCGGCTGCTCGGGCTGACCGTGCTGCGGATCAGCACCGGGCAGGAAGCCAAGGGCGACACCGCATTTGCCCTCGACGCGGTCGAGGCGCAGCAGGTGCCGCGGCTGCGGGCGATCCTGCTGGCCGATGCCGTCCCGGTCGCCGACACCCCGGCCGGCCGCGAACTGGCCCGCTGGCAGCCGTCGTGGTTGCGATACAGCCCGCTGAGCCTGACCGGCCTGGCCATGATCGCCGCCGCGGTGGGCGTGGTGTATCAGGCCGGAGCTGGTGCGGCACTGGAGGATTCAGCAGTCGCACGATCGGGTGTGGCGGTGGCCGAACGCCTGGGTGTGCTGCTCAGCGTGATCGTGGTCGTCGCTGCGGTGCTGCTAGCCTCGGTGGTGTTGTCGGTGTCGAGGTCGTTGCTGACGTACGGGAATCTGGTACTGCGGCGCGATTCCGACGTGCTGAACCTGCAGCACGGGCTGGTGCGGCTGCGCGAACACACCTACGACATGCGCCGGATGCGTGGCGGCACACTGCGGGAACCACTGCTGGTGCGGGCCTTCGGCGGGGCGCGGCTGGACGCCGTGATGACCGGTGTCGGCGGCGAGGGCGAGGCCTCACTGCTGCTGCCGCCGTGCCCGGCCGGCACCGCCCGGGCTGTGCTGGCCGAGCTGATCGACAACCCCGGGGTGGTGAATGCCGCCCTGCTGGGCCACGGCCCGGCCGCGGTGCGGCGGCGTTGGACCCGGGCCCTGACGCTGCCGGTCGTGCTGGGCGCGGCCATGCTGGTGCTCGGCGTGCCGGCCTGGGCCTGGGCGCTGTGGGCGGTGCTCGCGGTGGCGGCGGGGTGCCTGGCCGCGGACCGGTCCCGATCGCTCGGCCATCTGGTGCGCGACGGCTGGCTGGTGGCCCGCGCCGGCAGTGTTGAGCGGCGCCGCGATCACCTGGACACCGCCGGGATCATCGGATGGACGGTGCGCCAGACGTTCTTTCAGCGTCGTGCCGGGGTGGCGACCCTGATCGCGGCGACCGCGGCGGGGGAGAAGCGGTACGCCGTGCTCGATGTTCCCGCCACGCAGGCCTGGGCCGTCGCGGTGGCCGCCTCACCCTGGGTGGCCGACAACGGCTGGGCCGGCGGGGTGGCGGGCCCCGAGTTGCGCTGAACTCGCCGCCGTTTACTGTCGCTGCATGGCTATCGGTGGAGTGCTCTTCGACATCGATGGTGTGCTGGTGACCTCCTGGCAGCCCATCGACGGCGCAGCGCAGACGTTGCGGGTGTTGGAGGAGCACCAGATCGCCCGGTCCTACCTGACCAACACCACCACCCGCACCCGCGCGCAGATCGCCGAATTGCTGTCCGCGGCCGGTATGGAGGTTGCCGCCGATGAGGTGATCACCGCGGCGGCGTTGACCGCCGAGTACGTGCGGGACCGCTACCCGGGCGCCCGATGCTTCCTGGTCAACAGCGGGCAGATCGGCGAGGACATGGCCGGCGTCGACGTCGTCTACTCCAGTGAGTTCACCGGGCCGCGCGCACCCGAGCCGCCGGATGTGGTGCTGCTCGGCGGAGCCGGCCCGGAGTACAACCACCTCACCCTGAGCTGGGTGTACGACTGGATGGCCCAAGGGGTGCCGGTGGTGGCCATGCACCGCAGCACCGCCTGGAACACCAGCGACGGCCTGCGCGTCGACACCGGCATGTATCTGACCGGGATGGAGGCGACCTCCGGCCGCAAGGCCACCGCCGTCGGCAAGCCCGCCCCGGAAGGGTTCCTGGCCGCCGCCAACCGACTGGGCGTCGACCCCGACGAGATGTACATGATCGGCGACGACCTCAACAACGACGTGCTGGCCGCGCAAGTCGTGGGGATGGCCGGGGTGCTGGTGCGTACCGGCAAGTTCCGTCAGGACACGTTGGACCGTTGGGCGGCCGACGAATTCGCGATGCAACCCAACCATGTCATCGATTCGGTGGCCGATCTGCCCGAGTTGTTGGGGTTGTAGGGGTTATCGCCCCGCGGGCTGCCGCCTCCTCCGCGCGGCCGCGCCGCCGTTTTCCACCCCTGGGTCGTAGATTTTGGCTGAGCGCGACCCCTGGGTAGAAATCAGCGAGCAGCCGATAGGTGGAGTACCCGCTACACCGTGTAACGCTTGTAGTAGCCGGCCTGCCGGTCGGCGATCTGCTGCTCGCGGTCGTAGACGTCCTGGTTGTCCTGCACGTTGTCCTTGACGTCGTCGAGTTTGACCACCGTCGTCGTCACCGTCGGCGCGTCGCTCGAATCCGGGTCGACGCCCTGGAACCGGATCGAGATCGTGCCCTGGTTCAACCCACCGGTGGACACCCAATTCGCCACGCCCGGATCATTTTTGGAGATCACCACGGTGTAGGTGCCGTCGGGGTTGCCGTTCTCGTCGAGGTTCTGGATGGCCTGCCCGTTGTTGAGGCTGGTCTGCTGATCCCAGTAGTTGTCGGTGATCGTCCAGTCGTTGTAGACCGGCACGCTGAAGTACGTCGCAGTGCCCGGATCGATGGTGACGATCATCGCCTCGTCGTCGGCCAACTGGAAGTACCCGGCACTCTGCAGCTGGGTGGACAGGAACGCCGCGTTGTGCGCCGGCTCGGACAGCGTGTTCGGCTCGCGCAGCTCCCCGGTGACCGGGTCGGTCGTGGCGACCTGCATGTAGGTGTTCTCCCCGCTGATCCCGGTGACGAGCATGAGCAGCGCCGTCTCGGTCGACGACAGCAGCAGCGGAGCCTTGTCGAATGCCGGGATCAGTGAGACCAGATTCAGCAGCGCCGAATTCTCCACCACCGCAGGCCCGATGCCCGGAATCGCGAACCCGCCGATCTGCCCGAACAGGCTCTCCGGCGGACCGCTCACCCGTTCGATCGTCAGTGTCATCGGCTGCTGGGTGTCCCAGTCGGACATCGTGTTGCGGGTGGTGAGAATCGTTGCGTTGGAAGGCAGTTGCAGGTGGTTGGTCTCGCCGTCCTCGGCCGGCCGGGCGCTCACCGTGATGACGAAGTCGCCGTTCTCGTCGACCACGATGTCCTTGCCGCTGAGATTGGCCGCGGTGGTGCCGGTGATCCCGGTCAGCACACTGATGTTGGTGTCGGTCGGGTCGGTGCCGGGCTCGATGTGGCCCCTGATCACATACTCCGACGCCGCGTTGACGCCGCTGAACCGATAGACGGTATCGGGGTTGTCGTACCAGACCCGGGTGCCACCGGCATCCTGCCCGTACCAGCTGTGCGGCGGGTTCACCTGCAGCAGCAGCTTCGGATCGTTCGAGTTGAGCAACAGGAACTCGGTAGCGGACTGGTTGGCGTATTCATCGGCGGCCTTGTTGAGCTGCGCCAGGTTCGCGGCATCCGGGCCGCCCACCGTGGCGAAGTTCTTCATGGCCTGGACGTACCAGGCCACCTTCAGTACCGCTTTGGCCAGCTGCACGACGGGCGTATTGACGATCTGGCGGACCTGCTGCTCGGCGGCCAACTGCTCTTCGGTGGCCAGGGTGCTGTCGGTGGTCTGCGAGGCGGAGGTGGTGGTGCTCTGCACGGCGGTGGCCTGGACCGCGGCGGGACTGGTGCTCGCCACGCTGCTGGACGTCACCAGTTGACTTTGCCGCCGCGTCCAGCCCAGCGCCGTCCACAGGGCGATGTTCTCAATCGGGTTGGGCGCCTTGGGGGATCGCGGGGCCAGCCCCTCCAGCGACAGGACGGTCGACAGCAACCCGGGCCGGGGTGCCGCCGCGGCCGGGGCCAACCGGGTGGCCTTCGGTGTTGGGGTGAACACCTGGGTGGCCACCGGCTCCACCGCCGTCGTGGCTGCGGTGGTGCTCGCCGGCTCGACGGCCTCGGCTTGCGGCGTGGCGACAGGTTCTTCGGCGGCCGGTTTGTCGGTGTGGGAGGTGGCGGTGACCGTCCGCGTCACCGCGCGCTGCCCGGTGACGGGCGTGGCCGAACGACTGGACTGGTCGGCCTTTTCGGTGTGTGCAGCGGCCTGCTCGGAGGTCGCCGACCGGCGCTTCTTGACCTTCGACGCGCTGACCTTGGCCGCGGGCTCGGCGGCGTCGGGCCTGTCGGTGGTCTTGCCGGCCAGCTTGCTCTTCACCCGGTCGGCGCGGTGCTCTGTGTCCTTCTGGGCACCCTTGCGGGGCCCCGTCCGCGACGACGACGAGTGCGTGGAGGCCGAGTGCGATGAGGCCGACGAGTCCGAACCGCCGGTGTCCGCTGTGGCGATCGCGGCGCTGTTGCCCAGTGCCGCACCGATACCGAGTGCCACCGCGAGGGCGCCGACCCGGCCGATGAACCGTGCGCCGTCGGCGGTACTGGACGTCGACATCATGTCGCCTCCCCGAACAGTTCTGGCTGTCACAGAACGCAATTGGCCGACTGTAACAAGTTCCAGTTCGGTCGCGGGGCGGTTTGACGAGACCCGTCAGGCCTTCAGCGTCCGGATCGCCTCGATGCGTGCCTTGAGCTGATCGGTGGTCGCGGCGGCCACCGGCGGCCCACCACAGATGCGTCGCAGCTCGTTGTGGATCCAGCCGTGCGGCTTGCCGGTGCGATGGTGCGCGATGGTCACCAGCGCGTTGAGTTCCCGACGCAATTCCCGCAACTGGCCGTGCGTGGTGCGCGGCGGCGGCGGTCCGCCGGCCACGGCGGCGTCGGCCGTGCGCTTCGTGAGTTGTTCATCTTGCCTGCGGCGCAACAGGTCTCGCATCTGTTCGGCATCGAGCAGGCCTGGGATGCCGAGATAATCGGCCTCCTCGTCACTGCCGGCCGGGGTCGCGGTGCCGAACGATGCGCCGTCGAAGATGACCTGGTCCAACTCGGCGTCGGCGCCCAGGTACTCGAAACCGTTCTCCAGTTCGCTCTTCTCGTCCTGGCGCTTCTCGGCGGCTTCGAGTGCCTCGTCATCGAGCCCGTCGGACTCGCGATGCGGCTTACCCAGCACATGGTTGCGCTGAGCTTCCATCTCACTGGCCAGCAGCAGCAGGTTGGGCACCGACGGCAGAAAGATGCTGGCGGTCTCACCCGGGCGGCGGGACCGCACGAAGCGGCCGATGGCCTGTGCGAAGAACAACGGCGTCGACGCGCTTGTGGCATAGACGCCGACCGACAGCCGCGGCACGTCGACACCCTCGGAGACCATGCGCACCGCGACCAGCCACCGGCCCGTGCCCTCGGAGTACTGGCTGATGCGATCGGAGGCGGTCGGGTCGTCGGAGAGCACCACGGTGGGCGCCTCGCCGGTGATCTTGGTCAGCAGATCGGCGTAGGCGCGGGCCGTGGTCTGGTTGGTGGCGATGATCATGCCGCCGGCGTCCGGCACATGCTGGCGCTTCTGCTGCAGACGCTTGTCAGCGGCGGCGATGACGGCGGGCATCCACTCGCCGGCGGGATTGAGCGCGGTGCGCCAGGCCCGCGCGGTCTGCTCGGCGGTCAGCGGCTCACCGAGGCGGGCCGCATGTTCCTCGCCGGCACTGTCCCGCCAGCGTGCCTCACCCGAATAGGCCAGGAACACCACCGGGCGCACCACGCCGTCGGCCAGCGCATCGGCGTAGCCGTACACGTGGTCGGCCTGTGAGCGCTGGAACCCGCCCTCGTCGGGCTCGTAGCGGACGAACGGGATCGGGCTGTCGTCGCTACGGAACGGGGTCCCGGTCAGGGACAGGCGTCGGGTGGCGTCGTCGAAGGCTTCGCGCATTGCGTCGCCCCAGCTCTTCGCGTCTCCGCCATGGTGGATCTCGTCGAAGATCACCAGCGTCTTGCGGTTCTCGGTGCGCACCCGGTGCCGCGTCGGGTGGCTGGCCACCTGGGCATAGGTGACGACGACACCGTGGTATTCGGCCGAGGTCTGCGAGTTGGAGTTGCTGAACTTCGGGTCCAGCGCGATGCCGTTGCGGGCCGCCGACTGCGCCCACTGGATCTTGAGGTGCTCGGTGGGCACCACCACGGTGACCGCGTCGACCGTGCGGTCGTTGAGCAGTTCGGCCGCGATCCGCAGCGCAAACGTGGTCTTCCCTGCGCCCGGCGTCGCGACAGCCAGGTAATCCCGCGGTTTGGCCGTCAAATACTTCACCAGCGCCTTGCGCTGCCAGCCCCGAAGTGCCTGGGTGCTGGGCGCTGCATCAGCCCGCACCCAAGGCCTCCTCTCAGTCGGAATGCAGTCTAGGCCAGTGCGTTCCGCCGGCGCATCTCTGCAGGAAAGTGTCGGGCGTGTCGGCAGCAAACCCCCGTTTCACCGCCGATTTCTACCCCAGGGTCGCGCGCGTCGCGGTGGAGCAGCCCTGTGGTAGAAACCGACGACACGTTCCGGGCCGAATTCGGGCGGTGCCTCCGGCGGCCGTGGGAGACTGCTGCCGGTGACGGCTCTTCATTTCATCTCGGGCCTACCGCGCTCGGGGTCGACACTGCTGGCGGCGCTGCTGCGGCAGAACCCGCGCGTGCAGGCGGGGATGTCGGGCCCGCTGGCCGGACTGTTCGACGCCCTGGTCGCCCAGATGAGCCCCCGCAACGAATTCTCGGTGTTCCTCGACGACGCCAAGCGGCGGCGCATCCTGCGCGGGTTGTTCGACAGCTTCTACGCCGACAGCCCCGCCGAGGTGATCTTCGACACCAACCGCGCCTGGTGCGCGCGGATGCCGGCCATCGCGCAGTTGTTCCCGGACGCGAAAGTGATTGCCTGCGTGCGGGAGATGCCATGGGTGATCGACAGCATCGAGCGGCTGGTGCAGCGCAACGTGTTCAGCCCGTCGTCGATCTTCAACTACAGCCCCGGCGGCACCGTCTACACCCGGGCCAACGACGTCGCCGCCCAGGACGGCATGGTCGGCGGGCCCTATGACGCCCTCAAGCAGGCCTGCTACGGCGGCCAGCGCGACCACCTCCTGCTGGTGCAATACGAAACCCTGACCACCGAGCCGGCCAAGGCCATGCACGCCATTTACGACTTCATCGGTGAATCGGTGTTCGAGCACGACTTCGGCCACGTCGAATACGACGTCACCGAGTTCGACGAGCGGGCCGGCACGCCCGGGCTGCACACCGTGCGCGGGCAGGTCAAAGCCGAACCACGCGAAACCGTGCTGCCGCCGGACCTGTTCAATCGCTTTGTCCACGACGCGTTTTGGCGTGACCCGAGCATGGTGCCGGCGGGCCTGCGCGTGGTGTGAGGTGCAACGGGCGAGATAGGAAAGATCCCGGACCGCGATGGCCCGGGGTCTTTCCGTTGTGCTGCTCCGCTATCTGGTCAGGGGTTGTTGGATCCCGGTGTGCCGACGACCACGTCACCGTCGGCATCGGAACCGGACGCCGTGATTGCTCCGGTGCCGCCGTTTCCGCCGGTGATGCTCGTACCCGTCCCGGTTCCGCCTTCGCCACCCGTCGCCGAGCTGTCGGTGACATCGAAGCCGTTGCTCGCGGAGATTGTCCCAGCACCTCCGGCGCCACCGCTGCCGCCGTTGAGACCCTCGCCGGCGGCGCCGCCCCGGGCGACGCTGTCGGATATCGATCCTCCGCCGGTGAGACTGATGTTCGCACCGCCGCCGACCGCGGTGTCAGAGTTGGTGCCTGCGATTGCCTGGCTGTCGGTGATTTTGCCGGGTTCTGTTGTTGGGTTCGGGGTTGGGTCTTGGATCGTGATCAGCGCGTTCTGTCCGGTCTTGGTGCCCACGGCATCACCAGCGGTTGCGACGGTTCCGCTGATCTCGGATTTTTCGCCCCACGCTCTGATCTGGGCGTTACCGCCGTGGCCGCCGTTTGCACCGACCACCCCGTTTGCGCCGTCGCCGCCGGTAGCCGTGCCCTCGGAGTACGCCCCACCCGGAGCGCCGCTATTGGCCCTGCTGACATGCACGTTGGCGATGCCGCCGTTTCCTCCGACCGCGCCGGAGCCGGTACCCGACCCGGAAGCTCCGCCGATAGCGGTTCCTTCCGCACGCCCGTTCGAGACACCACTCCAGATCTGACCGGTCGCAAGACTGCCGCTACCGCCTTGGCCGCCGTTGATCCCGTCGCCACCGCGGCCGCCCTCGGCGTAACCGCTCGCCGAAGCGTTCTGCACGGAGACGGCTGCGCCCCACGCAGACCCGATCATGATGTTGCCCGAACCGCCGATTCCGCCTTTACTCCCGGCGCCGTTGGCGTTACCGCCGTCACCGCCTATCGCCGTTCCCTCGACAGAGCCGCCCGAATCTGGGTTGGCCCCGGTGTTGTTGGTGTAGCCGGCCTGAACGAAGCCACCTGCGCCGTCGCCGCCGATGCTCCCGGCTCCGTTGGCGCTACCGCCGTCGCCGCCGTCCCCGTCGCCATCAGCCGTGCTGCCGGCGATGAATGCGAAGACGCCGCCGTTGGCGCCGTCACCGCCCTCGCCGCCGTTCTCGGCGTCGCCGCCGTCACCGCCCGTCCCGGTACCGGTCGCCGTGGCGTTGGTGTTACTGGCCCACACCCGCCCGGCGGCGGCGTTTCCGCCAACACTCGACGTTCCGTCGGCGGAACCGCCTTCGCCGCCGGTGCTTTCGCCCTCTGCTGTGCTGCCGACACCACTTGCGACTACCTCGCCGAAGCCGCCGGTACCGCCCTTGCCGCCGTTCTCGGCGTCACCGCCATCTCCGCCGTGTGCCTCGCCGCTCGCGGAACTGCCGGCGGCGGTGGCATTGATCTGGCCGAAGGCACCCGCACCACCGACACTGCCCGCGCCGGTGGCATCGCCCCCGTCGCCACCGGTGACCGTGCCATCGGTGACCGTGCCGTTGGTGGCCGTCGCCCTGGCTTCCCCGCCGACACCGCCCACGCCGCCGTCGTCGTCGCCAGCACCGGCGTCACCGCCGGTGATGTGGGTGTTGGTGATGGAACTGCCCGAGCCGGTTGCCGCCAAATTGGCCGCACCGCCGGCAGCGGTGTCCGAACCGTCCCCGCCGGTCGCGGAGCTGTCGGTGATGGTGCCGCCACCAGAGGCCCTCGCCGCCGCGTTTCCGCCGGCACCGCCAGCCCCGGCGTCACCGCCGGTGACCTGGGTGTCAACGATGGAGCTGGGTGTACCGCCGCTGGCGTTGATGATGGCGCTACCACCAGTGGCCTGGGTCCCCGTGTTGCCGTCACCACCGTCTGCAACGCCACGGAGGACCTGGTCGTCGTTGCCTTGGGCCCTGATACTCCCTGCACCACCAGCACCACCGTTGACGCCGTCCTGGCCGTCCCCGCCATCGCCACCTGTCGCGGTGCCGTTAGCGTTGCTGCGGAGGCCGGCACCGCTGCTGTTTTGCCCGGAACCGATGAGGGCGTCACCGCCGGCGCCACCCGTAACGCCGGTGCCGGTTCCGTCCCCGCCGTTGCCGGAGGTGACAGTGCCGCTGGCTTCGGAATCGTTGCCGCCGGCCGTGATCTGCGCTCGCATAAAGGCCTGACCAACGATGTAGCCGCCGCCGGTTCCACCGTCCGCACCGTCGCCACCGTTGCCGCCGTACGCGCTGCCGCTGGCCGTGGAGCGGTCGCCGGAAGCGATCACGGTGGCGAAGCCGCCGGCCCCGCCGTGGCCGCCTGTCGTCCCTGACCCGCCGGCACCGCCGCGGGCGTAACCGCTGGCGTTACTGTCATCGCCGCGGCCGGCGTAAAGCCCGGTTTGGATGAACGCATTGCCGCCGTTTCCGCCGGTGCTACCGACTCCGTCGGCGTACCCGCCCTCACCGCCGACGGCGTCGCCGTCGGCTGTGCTACCCGACCGCTGCGCGACCACCCCGCCGGTGGCACCGGCACCGCCCACGCCGCCGTTGCTGCCAACTCCACCGGCACCGCCGGTGCCCGTGCCGTTGGCGGTGCTGTCGGCGGCTGTGGCGGAAACCGTTCCCGCGCCGCCGGCGCCACCGCTCCCGCTGCCGATCGCGTTGCCGCCCGCTCCGCCCCGGGCTGTGCCGGTGGCACTGCTGTCCGCCCCGGTTGCGGAGAGCGTGCCGGTGGCACCCTTACCGCCAGTTCCGCCGACCGCGGTCGCCGAACCATTGCCACCGGCCCCGCCGGCGCCGCCGAACGCGTCACCGTCGACTGTTCCACCGTTGGCAGTGCGTAGGACGGCTCCGCCGCCGCCGCCGCCGCCGCCACCGCCGTACTGGGCGCTGCCGGTGCCTCCGGCCCCGCCGGTGCCGGCGGTGGCTTCCCCGATGATGTTGTCGCCGTCTACCAGTGCATATCCGTCGCCGCCTTCGCCGCCGTTACCGCCGACGCCGCTGGCGGTTCCGTTGTTGCCCGCGGTGCCGTCGGAGCCGAGGAAGCCGAAGTGTCCGCCGCCGGTGCCGGCCGCCCCGCCGATACCGCCGGTGCCGTTGCCGCCGGATCCGCCGGCGCCGCCGTCTCCACCGTTGAGGTGGGTGGCGTTGCCGTCGGCGCCTGCCCCGCCGTTGCCGCCTCCGCCGCCGTCGCCACCGTCGCCACCGTTGCCGCCGCTGGCGAAGAAGAATCCGGTGGCGTTGCCGCCGGCGCCACCGTTGCCGCCGGTGCCGCTGCCGGCGCCGCCGTCCTCACCGTTGCCGTTGCCGTTTCCGTAGTCGACGCCCCAGACGCCGTCTCGGCCGTCGGCGCCGGTGAGGCCGTTTCCGCCGCGGCCGCCATCGCCGGCGATACCGAAGAACCAACCGGGGGCGTTTCCGCCGTCGCCACCATCGCCGCCGGTGTTGCCGGCCACGCCGCCTGCGGCTGCGCCGCCATCTCCGCCGTCTCCGCCGAGACCCATGAAGCGTCCGCCGGCACCGCCGTCGCCGCCGTCGAGGCCGGCCCAGCCCGCCCCGCCTTCACCGCCGTCGCCGAACCAGCCGGCGTCGCCGCCGTCGCCGCCGGCCTGCGCGGTGGACACCCCGTCGTAGCCGTCGCCGCCGTCACCGAACCACAAGCCGCCGTCACCGCCATCGGGATTGTCGACGGTGCCGTCGGCGCCGTTGCCGATCAGGAACTGGCCCGAGATGTGGTTGATCGCGTTGGCGATACCCGATCCGATTGGGCTGACAACCCAAAACTGTTGTCCCGCATTGTGTAGCGGCTGGTAGACCAGCCAGTTGATGATGTCTGCGGCGTCAAACGAAGCCGGGCCCAGCAGGGTCGTCACGGCAGGGGCAGCAGCGTTCGGGGTCAGGGTTTGGCCGCTGAGCGCCGAGGGTTGGACGTTGGGCGCCAGCCGGTTGAGGTTGTCCTGGGTGATCACCGACTGGCGGCGCACCCAGGCCATCACGGCCCACACGCCCGGGACGTCGGCAGGTTGGTTGGGTGCGTTGGGGGACAGGGTTACGCCGAGGTTGATCGCCGAGAGCAGCCCGGTGATCGGGTTGCTCGGTGCTGCCGGTTGCGGGGTCTGCTCTTCGGCCGGCGGGGCGACGAACGCGGTCGCGCGCTGGGTGCTCGGAGCGAGATCTCCCAGTCGATCGCTGAGTGAGTCGCTCGCTACGACAGCCTCGGGTTGGGTGTCGTCGGCCGTGGGCGACTTCGTCAGTGCACCGGCAACTCGTGCGGTCCGTTCGACGAGTCTGTCGGTTGTGGGTTCGCGATTCGATTGCGGTTTCAGGACTTTGGGCGCCTCGGTGGCCGCCGGCGATTTGTTGTTGTCTTGGGGCGTGCTGTTGTCATCAGCATCATCAGCGGCCCCGACGTTGGTGCCGGTCGGGGTGAGTCCGGCGCCCTCGGCGATGTCGTTGAGGGTGTCGTTGACGTTCTTGGTGACCTCGTCGGCCCGGGCACGAAGGCGTTCTTGCCATGCTTTGGTGCTAGGGCGCCGTGGCGTGTCGACCGTGGGCGTGTCTTCGTCGGCTTCATCGGTCGCAGTGCTGCCGGTGCTGCCGGTGGTCGTCGTGCTCCCGGTGGTGGTGCGGGTGTTCTTGGTCTTGGAGGTGACGTCGCTGCGCGAGCCAGTACGAGAAGTGTTGCCCGCAGACGCTTTTGGCTTCTCGGCTTTGGACTTGGCTTTCGCAGTGCCAGAACTGGAGTTGTTGTCGCTGTTCGAGCCCTCGGTGTTGACGAGCATCACGTCCGCGGTCACCGACCTCATCGTCGGCGAATCCGGGCCCAGCAAAAGCATGACGCCAGCACCTGCCAACGCCAGGCTTGCCAATCCGGCCGTGGCGATCGAGCCGGCCGGAGTGCGTCGACCATGTACGCGCGCAACGTTGTGTTTCCCCACCGTTTTCCCTATCTGCAGCATGAATAATGAGTGCTCCGTCAATGGAACTGGCGGGGCTGACACCACTCACCTGGCTACGTAGTTCAGGGGCGAGAGGTCCCCGAGGGCGCTGCCGGCATGAGCGAAGTTACGCAGGGTGTGCCGAAATCTCAGGTGTTTCTCAGGGGGTACGTGCAGATGTTTGCAGAGGAAAACAACTAGCGCGGGGTGCGGTATTGCCGCAAAGGTCAAAAAGGCGAGAATCATGCAGGTAAACGACGATCTTGAAGTTAGCTGGCAAATTATTTGCTCTTCAAATTTCCGCCGCTACCGATGTCTCAGGTTGTCGTGCAGCTGAAGGGCCATGTGGCAGTGGGTAGTTGGGGGAGGTCAATCGGGGCGGGGTTGTTCCTTGGCGGGCCGTGCGCGGACGAAGCGCCGCGTCGAGTTAGCCGGCCGCGCCGTGATTGCTCGCCTGGTGGAGCATCGAGCGAAGACCGAGATGTGCCGTCGCCGCTTTCTGCGTGATGGTCGCTGCGCTGCGGTCGCAACAGCCCTGAGGTGGAAAGCGACGAGTTCGCTTGATGGCCAACGCAAAACGCTCGGCCGGGGGTGTCCCGGTCGAGCGTTTTGCGTGAACCCTGAGCGGTCAGGGGTGATATCTACGGCGTCTGCGGGTTGTCCGCACCTGCGGTGAGGTTGGCGGTCGTGCCAATAACCTCGTCGCCCGGAGTGGCCGTAGCCGGGATGTCTCCGAACGATGCCGATTGGGTCAGGTTGGTGGCCTTGCCTCCCGTCGCTCCGTCGCCGACGCCGCCCTTACCGCCGATGACGGTGTTGTCGGTGTAGGTAGCACCTTCCTGATCAGCGAAGCTGTACGCGCCGACCTGGAAGTAGCTGCCCGTGCCGCCCGTACCTCCGTTGATACCGTCGCCGCCATCGCCGCTCGTCGCTTCGTTGCCGATCGCCTTGGCATTTGGTCCCAGCGCACTCAGCGAGGAGAACTGCACGACGCCATTGTTGCCACCTCCAGCGCCGCCCTTACCTCCGTTGATGCCGTCTCCGCCTGACCCGCCGGTAATGGTGCCGTCGACTTCAGCGTTTTGGCCGGTAGCTTGCAGCGCCACCTTGCTTCCCTCGCCGCCCTTCGAACCGGGTGTGCCGTACGCGTTGCCGCCATTGCCGCCCTGCGAGGTGCCGTGGGCCAAGGAATTGTCACCTGGGAGCGGTGTGAAGTTGGGCGTACCGGTGGGGGAGCCAACCGGCGGGGAAACGACGAACGTGCTCCTACCCGCGTTGATGTTGGAACTGCCCCCATCGCCGCCGGTATTGCCGGCACCATCGACGTGACCGCCGGCACCGCCAGTCGAATCACCGTACGCCGTGCCGCCATTCCAGGTCTGGACGAGCGCAAAGCCACCGTTCCCGGCGATGCCCCCGGCGGCAGCGGTGCCCTCCGGGTTGCTGTCGCCCGTGCCACTGTTTCCTCCGGCTCCGCCGGTGGCGGCCGCACGATGATCTGCGGTGCCGCTGTGCCCGCCGAGTGAGGCATCCAATGTGGCCGAGCCGCCCGAGCCGCCCGTGCTGCCGTCACCGACCCCGATACCGCCGGCGCCGCCCGTGGCCTCGCCGATGGCGCTGCTATCTGCGCCCACAGCCGTGACGTTGGCTGCTCCACCGTCACCGCCGCCGGCAGCCAGACCCGTGCCCTGGCCGTCGCCTCCATCGCCGCCTTGCGCGAGGGTGTCTGCATCCCCGGCCTGGCCGCCGCTCGAAGCGGTAATGAAGCTGTCTCCGCCTTTGCCGCCCTGGCCCGGGTCGCCATCGTCGGTGATGCCTTCGCCGCCTGCCCCGCCCTTGGCGGTTCCGGTAGCGACAGTTTTGTCGGTACTGCCGAATCCGGCGTAGATCTTGGCCCAGCCGCCTTCGCCGCCCACCGAACCAGCGCCGCTGGCGTTGCCGCCCTCACCGCCTTCTGCGTAGCCGCTGGCAGTGCTGCCGCCATCTGGCGTCCAGTAGGTGCCTTCCGCGCGGATCCAACCGTCGCCGCCCTGGCCGCCTTGGGCCGCCAAGCCGTCGGCGTCGCCGCCGTTGCCGCCCTTGACCTCGCCGGAGGCGGTGCGATCCGGATTCAGCGAGGAGATCCAGCCCAGGCCCCCGGCGCCGCCGCTACCGCCGGCGGTGGCGTCACCGCCGTCACCGCCAGTGGCCTTGGCATTGCCTTCAACCGTCGCTCCGTTGACACCGAACAACCAACCGTCGCCGCCGGTGCCGCCGGTGCTGCCGTCGCCGGTACCGGTACCGCCGGCACCGCCCTGCGCGATTCCCTCGACATGAGCGTTCGGGTACGGAGCCGTGCCCGGTCCGGGGTCACCGTAGGTGTCGACGTATCCCCAGCCTCCGTCGCCGCCGGTTCCGCCGTCCCGGCCGTCACCGCCACGACCACCGGTGGCTTCGCCGCCGGCAACGGTCTGGTCGCCAAAGGCGCGAATGAACGCACCGCCGCCGTCGCCGCCGGTTCCGCCGTCTATCCCATCGCCGCCACGGCCACCGAGAACGTCACCACTGGCCTCACCGGCGCCGGAGGTCCGGCCCGCAAGGAGAGAGGCGTCGCCACCGGCACCACCGTGGCCGCCGTTGATTCCGGAGCCGCCGTCGCCGCCCTGGACAGTGCCGCTGGTTATCTCGCTGCCCGCGACCGTCGCCGTAGCGGTGGCATCGCCGCCCGCACCGCCGACGCCGCCTTCGGTGTCGCCGAAGCCGGCGTTACCACCGATCGCCCGGACGTCGGTAATCGACCCGCCATTAGTGGCTTGCACCACTGCGTCACCGCCGTCTGCGCCTGCGGTGCCGTTTCCGCCGACCGCGCTGCTGTCGGTGATGGTGATGTCGGTGTCGGCCACGTCGGAGCCATTGCCGGCATGGCCGATCCGGCCGATACCACCGGCGCCGCCATTGAGACCGTTGCCGCTGTCACCACCGTCACCGCCTGTGGCAGAACCATTTTCGACTTCGCTGCCGTAGCCGCCGGCGCTGACCCGGCCGGTGCCGCCGGCGCCGCCGGTGTAGCCGACCCCGCCAACGGTGATGCCGTCGCCGCCGTCCCCGCCCTGGGCGGTGCCGGTGACACTGCCACCGCCGCCGCCCTGCATGTCGGCGCGGATCTGCCCGTCGCCACCGATACCGCCGGTGCTGCCGATGCCGATGCCGTCGCCACTGTCACCGTTGATCGCGGTACCGCCGGCGTGGGCGTTTTCGCCGAAGGCCGCGATCTGGGCGTAGTAGGTGTACCCGCCGCCGGTTCCGCCTTCGATGCCGTTGCCACCGTCGCCGCCGCGGACCAGGCTGTCGGGGTCGACAGTCGCGCCCTCGCCGGCGGCGTAGATGCGGGCGCCGTGGCCGGCCCCGCCGCGTCCACCGGTGATGCCGTCGTCCGCCGTGGTGGCATCGCCACCGTCACCGCCGATCACGGTGCCCGCAGCCGAACCGCCGTCCTGGTAGTAGGCGCCGGTGGACATGCGGGCCGAACCAC
This sequence comes from [Mycobacterium] fortunisiensis, assembly GCF_019050325.1. Lineage (GTDB taxonomy): Bacteria > Actinomycetota > Actinomycetes > Mycobacteriales > Mycobacteriaceae > Mycobacterium > Mycobacterium fortunisiensis. Next base: position 100,431 of record NZ_VOMB01000004.1, read on the forward strand.
CCAGGCCGCCAACGCTGTTGACGCCGGTTCCCTTGCCGCCGTTGCCGCCGGTGACCACGCCCGTGACGTCGCCGCCGACATGGGCGGTGTGGTCGTTGGTCTGGTACAGCGTCCACATCTCGGCTGTACCCCCGGCGCCGCCGCGGCCGCCATCGGCGCCGTCTCCACCGTTCCCGCCGGTGACCGTGCCGTTGGTGACCGATCCGTTCAGTTGAGCGATGGCCTCGGCGTCACCGCCGGCACCACCGATACCACCATCGGCGTCACCGCTGCCGGCGTTGCCGCCCTTGACCGTGGTGCCGCTGATGTCGCCGGCCAACCGATCCTCGGTACCGTCGGCAGCCAGCGACGCCAGGGTGCCACCGGCGATGATGCGCGCTGCACCACCGTTGGCCGAATCCGAGCCGTTCCCGCCGATGGCGTCGCTGTCATCGACCGTGCCGGTGTCAGTGGCCAAAATCGAAGCGGCGCCGCCATTTCCGCCGGTACCCGCGAGGCCACCGGTGGCGGTGCTGTCGGTGATGGAGCTGCCGGTCCCGGTAGCGGTGATGGTGGCCGCTCCGCCGAGCGCGGTCTCGGAGTTCTCCCCGACGGTCGCGGTGCTGCCGGAGATCGAGCCGCCGTCGGTGGCACGCACGGTCGCGTAGCCGCCGAACCCGGCGGCGGTGCTGTCGCCGGCGTCGGCCTTGCTGTCAGAAATGGTCGCGTTGATCGCTTCGACCTTGGCGATGCCGCCGTTGAACTCGGCGGCGTCTCCGCCGAGGGCGGTGCTGCCGGTGATCTTGCCGCCGCTGGCGGGGACACCGTACTCGCCGGCCCACACGTAGGCCTGCCCGCCAAGAGCATTGGCGTGGTTGCCGCCGTCGGTGGCGTCGCCGCCGGCCCCGGCTGTCGCGGTGTTGCCGGTCGCGATGCTTCCGTCGCCGAAGGCCACGATCCGGCCCTGGCCTCCGGTACCGCCCTTGCCGCCGGCTTCGGCCGCGCCGCCGTCACCACCGATGGCCGTGCCGCCGGCCTCGCTGTTCACACCCCAGGCCTGGACGTTGCCGATGGTGCCGTTGCCGCCGACGCTGCCGGTGCCGGTGGCATCCCCACCGTCACCGCTCTGGCCCTTGCCGCTGGCCTTCGCATTGGTGTTGAGAGCCGCGACCTGGCCGCTGCTGCCGTTGCCGCCGGTGCCATCGAGCAGTCCATCGCCGCCGTCACCACCGAGGCCGGTGCCGTCGGCGTCGGCGCCGGTGCCGCCGGCGATCACATTGCCGAGACCGCCGGTGCCACCGGTGCCGCCACCGGTGGCAGTACCGCCGTTACCGCCGATTGCCGTCCCGCCGGCCGTGCCGTTGTTGCCGCCCAGGCTGCCCTGCTTCCAACCGGCTTGGATGCTGCCGGTGCCGCCCGCGCCGCCGACGCTGCCGACGCCGTCACTTCCGGCGCCTGTGGCGTCACCGCCGACGCCGCCGGTGGCGACACCGGATGCGGTGCCACCTGTTCCGCCGGCCAGCCCGGCGCTGATCTCGGCGTACCCGCCGTCGCCGCCCTGGCCGCCGTCGGACCCGACACCACCCGCGCCGCCGGTGGCACTCGCGTCGGACACCTTGCCGCCCTTGTTCGCGCCGACCAGGGCAGCACCACCGTTGCCGCCGATGCCGGCATCTCCCTGGCCGCCAGCCCCGCCGGTGGCGTCACCGACGGCTTCGCTGCCGGCCCACTTGGCCGAGATGGTGCCCGTTCCACCGTCACCGCCGGTGCCGCCGTTGAGGCCGTCGCCGCCGGCCCCGCCAGTGGCGGTCGAATCGGCGTCCCCGGCCACCTCGTCCTGGGCGGAGGTGATGATCTTCGCCACGCCGCCGTCGCCGCCGGTGCTGTCGGCACCCGTTGCGTCACCGCCATGGCCGCCTACGGCCGTGCCCTTGACATCGCTGCCCCCGTAGCTGCTTGACGCCTGGAGCCAAGCCTGGCCGCCGTCGCCGCCGGCCGCGTTGGTGCCGGTGGCGGCGCCGCCGTCACCGCCGGTTGCATCGCCGATCGCGGTATTGGCTTCGCCGGGGTTCACGTAGGTGCCGGTCGCCGTCACCACACCCCGACCGCCGTCGCCGCCCACAGCGCCGGTGCCGTCCGCGTCGCCGCCGCTACCGCCGGTCGCGTTGCCGTCGGCCAACCGCTTGTCGTTGATGGCACGGACCCAGCCCATGGCCCCGTCGCCACCGGTGCCGCCATTCGTGGCGTCGCCACCCTCACCGCCTTGGCCGGTGCCGGTCGCGGTGGCGTTGCCGATGGCGAACACCCAGCCGTCACCGCCCAGGCCGCCTTGGCTACCTGCGCCGGTGCCGTCACCACCGTCCCCGCCGTAGGCCTCGCCGTCGATGTGGCCCTCGGAAGGTGAAGTGCCCGGGCCGAAGTCACCGTAGCCGGCGTCGAGGAGTCCCCATCCGCCGTCGCCGCCCTTGCCGCCATCGAGGCCGCCGTTACCACCGTCGCCGCCCTCAGCGATGCCGGTCGAGGTGGTGTTGCTGCCGACGGCCCTGATCCAGCCGCCACCGCCGGTCCCGCCGGTACCACCTTCGGAGACAAGGGAGCCATCGCCGCCCTTGCCGCCGGCACCGCCTGTGGCCGTGGAGGTTTCGTCGCCGGCGGAACCGCCGACAGCCCCGAAGATGGTGGCGCCGCCGCCACCGCCGCCGCCACCGCCGCCGTAGCCCGGTCCGCTGGCCGTGCCTGCGGCGCCGGTGCCGCCAGCGCCCCCGGTGCCGCCCTTCACGGTGCCGGCTGCTGCGCTGTTGGGATCGGTGTCGTGATCGAGCAACTCTTCGCCGGTGCCACCGGATCCACCGGCGCCACCGGCGCCGTATGTGCCATCAGTCGTGGTTGTGGTGCCGCCGGTGCCGCCCGCCCCGCCGGTGCCGCCGGCCTGGGCGAGTCCAGCGGTCCAGCCGGTCACGCCACCTTCGCCGGCGCCACCCGTGCCGCCGTCACCGCCGTCACCGCCGATGGGGCCGTCGCCGCCGTCACCACCGCGCCCGCCGGTGCCGGCCACCAGCTCGCCGCTGCCCCCGACGCCGTCGCCACCGCGGCCGCCCTCACCGCCGAGTCCACTGAACGCGCCGGATGCGCCAGTCACCCCATTGCTGACGAGGAAGCTGAAGGTCCCGGAGCCGACACCGGCCGCACCACCGACTCCGGCGTTCACGCCGGAGGCGCCGCCCTTGCCGCCGTCGCCGCCGTCGTACTCACCGAGGTCCGCGTCACCGATCGCGCCCGCACCGCCGGTGCCTCCGGTGCCGCTCTTACCGCCGGCCCCGCCGTCGCCGCTCTTGACGAAGAGGAACCCGGTGGCGTCACCGCCCTTACCGCCATCGCCACCGGCGCCACCGTCACCGCCGTCCTCCCCGTTGCCAAACCCGTTGCCGTAGTCGACATTCCAGTCGCCGGTTGCACCGGTGAGGCCGTCGAGGCCGTCGCCGCCGCGCCCACCGTCACCGGCCATGCTGAACAGCCAGCCGGAGGCGTCGCCACCGTCACCACCGCTGCCCGCGGCCAGGCCGTCCCGCGCCGCGCCGCCTTGACCACCGGTGCCGCCGATACCCATGAACGTGCCGCCGTCACCGCCGTCGCCACCATCGAGGCCGGCCCAACCATCGCCGCCCTCACCGCCGTCACCGAACCAGCCGGCGTCACCGCCCTCGCCGCCGGCCACCCCGGTGGCCACTCCGTCGTAGCCGTCGCCGCCGTCACCGAACCACAGGCCGCCGTCGCCGCCGTCGGGGTCCGCCGCGGTGCCGTCGGCGCCGTTGCCGATCAGGTACTGCCCGGAGATCTGGTTGATCGCATTGCCGAGGCCCGAGCCGATCGGGCTGACGACCCAAAACTGTTGTCCCGCATCGTGCAGCGGCTGGTAAACCAGCCAGTTGATGATGTCTGCCGGGTCATACGAGGCCGGCCCGGCGAGCGTGGTCACCGTCGGTGCCGCGGCCGTGCGGGCCAGGGTCTGGCCGCTGAGCGCCGACGGTTGGACGTTGGGCGCGAGTCGGGTGACGTTGTCCTGCGTCACCACCGACTGCCGGCGCACCCAGGCCATCACGGCCCAGGCCGCGGGAACGTCGGCGGGCTCGGTCGGGGCGTTGGGCGCGAAGATGGTGCCGAGGGTGACCGCCGACAGCAGCCCGGTGATCGGGCTGACCGGCGCGGCTGGTGCCGGGGCGGGAGCCGGCGCGACGAACGCGGTCGGCTCACTGGCGGGCGAGGCGGAATCATTCGATTCGTCATCGAGCGAACCGGTGGTCGCTGTGGCGTCCAACTGTTCGTGGTCGGTGTCCTTGGTCAGGGCACTCTTCAGCTGTCCGGTGACTTCGGTGGCGCGGTTGCTGCTGACCGGACCCGGCAGCGCGTTGGCGTGTTTGCGCCCGCGCAGCGCCGAGTTCAGCTGGTCGACCGCATCGGACTCGGTGAATTCAGAGTGCTTCTGGTCCCGCCGTGAGTCACGGGCTTCGTCGCCGGCGTCGGTATCCGCGCGGGGGCCGGTGTCTCCGGCAGCGTCCTGGAGAGCCTCGGTGGCCTCGTCGAGGGCCTTCTTTGCCTCGGCGGCCTTCTCGCTCAATCGTTCGCGCACCTGCCGGCCGACGGAGCGCGGTGTTTTCTCGGCGGTGGAGTCGGAGTCGGAGTCGGAACCCTGCGTCGTGGTGCCGGGGACGCGATTAGTTCCGGTGGTGGTCTTGGCGTCGACGCGACCCGGCTTCTTGCCTTTGGTTTTGTTCTTGGCGGTGCCCGCGGTGCCGGGCGATTTACCTGCGCTGGAGTTGGCGCTGCTGTCGCCGGACGGCCCCTCGGTGTTGACGAGCTTGACGTCCGCGGTCACCGATCTCATCGTCGGCGAGTCCGGCCCCAACAGCAGCATGACGCCGGCACCTGCCAACGCCACGCTTGCCAAGCCAGCGGTCGCGATCGGACCTGCTGCGTTCTTCCGCCCACGGCCTCCGGTGACGCTGTGCTTACCCACGTTCTCCCCACTCTCCGACAGCACCGATTAACGCAACCGTCAATATTTCGACAGAAGCGGAAATCAGGTTGCTGACGACGTTGCTCCAGTAAGTGAAATCCCCTCAAGGTCGAGGGGTGACTCCCTCGGCTAGCGAAGAAATCTACGCACCGACAGCCCGAAATCTCAGTTTTTTCTCAGGTGGTTCTGGGCGGTAGTTGCATACGCAATCAGTTAAGCGATCCTCTTGCTTGCCGCAAGTCTTCGGGGGTGCCCAAACCTGCAGATAGATCAAGATTTCGCAATTTGCCAGAAATTTGTTGCCGGGGTAAAACGTCTCGCTGAGACAGTTGCTGGTCCGGCGTGGCCCGCCTGAATGGCACTGTGGCCGTGGGGAACCTGGCCGAACCCGTCAAAACAGGTGGTCACTGTCCGTTGGATGCGGCGCCGGAGGCGCGGCGTGAGGACTTGGCCAGACGGCTTCATGGGCCGGGCTGCCGGTTCGCTCGGCGAATGCCCGCCGGCTCGCCACGCCCGTCGCTGGCCCCGCCCCGGGGGTAGCGTCAGCCACATGAAGTTCGGCATCGCCACATTCGTCGACGACGACAGCATCGACCCGGTATCGCTGGCCCGCGCGACCGAGGAGCGTGGGTTTGCCTCGCTCATCGTCGCCGAACACAGCCACATCCCGGTGAGCCGGGAATCCCCGTATCCAAATGGTGGCGACCTGCCGCCGTGGTACTACAACACGCTCGACCCGTTCGTCACGCTCGCCGCAGCGGCGGCGGTGACGTCGGAGATCGAATTGGTCACCGGGGTGGCACTTCTCATCCAGCGCGATCCGATCCACACCGCCAAGGAATCCGCGAGCATCGACCTCATCTCGGGCGGCCGGTTCGTGCTCGGCGTCGGCGCCGGCTGGAACCTCGAGGAGATGCGCGACCACGGCACGGACCCGAAAACCCGTGGCGCACTGCTGGATGAGAGCATCGAGGCCGTCAAGGCGCTGTGGACCGACGAGCCTGCCGAGTACCACGGCAAGTACGTCAACTTCGACGCGTCGTACTGCCGGCCCAAGCCGGTGCGCAAACCGCATCCGCCGATCTACGTCGGCGGCAACTCCGATGCCACCGTCAAACGGGTGATTCGCCATGGGGCGGGCTGGATTTCGAATCCGCTGCCGCGGGAAGAACTGGCCGAACGGATCGGGCAGATGCGTGACGGCGCCGGCCACGACGTACCGCTGGCGATGTTCGGTACCCCGATCAAGCCCGACTACTGGCGCGCCGCTGAGGATCTCGGCTTCGGTCAGCTCGGGTTGTTCCTGCCGTCGGTGGGCAAGGAGGAGTCACTGCGGCTGCTCGACGAGTACGCCGCGCAGGTGCGGGAGTATCAGTCGGGGAGCTGAGTTGGGCCGGCGAGCAAGCCGGCGGGCTCAGGTCAGGCGGGCTGGGCCATCGCGGCGTGGCAGGCACCCGCCACACGCATTGATACATGAACTCCGGGGTCGATCCGCCCCAACTTCCGTGCCCTGCAGACGCTGCGCATGCATCTCGCCCGCGCCTACCCCAAGGTGATCGAGACACTGCAGACCCTCGGCGCCGGCCATCTTCGACGGCGGCGATCACGAGATCGTGGTCGCGCGGGTGGAAGCGATCGACGTCCACGGTGGCAAGCCACTGGTCTACGCCGACGGCCGCTTCGTCGACGTCAGCCAGGCGTCCAGCCCCGCTGTCGACATGCCGAACGAGTGGTTGTTGTCTGCGCCCTGGTGAGGGTGTGCGTGTTTGGTCTTGGCCTTGCCGAGGGTTCCGTAGTCAACCCACAGCTGCTCGACGGGTTGGCATCAAGATTCGCGCTTACCGTTCGGCAGGTGATCACCAGGCGGGCATTCGTGACGGCCGCCGTCGGCTCGATCGCCGCGGGACTCGTGGTGCGATCGGGTGCCCGAGCCTGGGCCGACCCGAATGCGATCGACCCGCCGTCGGTCGCTGTGCTCAACAAGCGTCGCGTGCCCACACAGTGGGGGATGGCGTTGCCGGGTATCGTCACATCCTTCGTCGCCACCGGCCGCCAACTGGCGCTCACCTTCGATGCCTGTGACGGCGCCTGCGACGACGCGCTGCTCGACACCCTGCAACGCCACGGGGTACCGGCGGTGCTGATGCTCAATTCGAAGTGGGTTGACCGGAACCCGGACCGCGCACGGCAATTGGCCGGCAATCCGTTGTTCGAGATCGGTAATCACGGCACCCGGCATGTCCCGCTGTCGGTGACGGGTCGGTCGGCCTACGGCATCGCCGGAACCCGTTCGTCCGACGAGGTGGTCGATGAGTTGTGGGGCAATCATCAACGTCTGACTGCGTTGACCGGCCGGGCCCCGACCTGGTTCCGGCCCGGTACGGCGCATTACGACGACGTGGCTGTGCAGATCGTGCGTGAACTCGGTGAGCAACCACTCGGCTTCAGCGTGAACGCCGACGCCGGTGCGACGGCCTCGGCCGGCGTGGTGCGCGCCAACGTCATGGATGCGGCTCCCGGCTCGATTGTGCTGGCCCACATGAACCACCCCCAATCGGGCACGCATGTCGGATTCGCCCAGGCCATCCCGGCGATGCAGGCGGCAGGGTGGCAGTTCGTCTCGCCGACCGGGCGGGCGGTGCGTTGAGGGGCTGCTCGGCCGATGAGGATGAGATTGCCGCGTCGCAGCCCACTCGCGGGCGATTAACCTCGACAAATGAGTCGAAAGGCCAAGTGGTGGCTGATTGCGGCCGTCGTGCTGGCGTCTGGGGTGGGGCTGCTGATCGTGACGTCTGTCCTTGCCTACCTCTTCCTCGGATTCGGTGACGACGACCTCGGTCCGCATGACCTTGACGCCGGCAAGGCGGCTGAGGGGATGCAGCTGCGTGGTATCGGAATCCCCAACGGCTCCACCTTCGAGCAGATGATGGTGGTCCGACAGTTTGTCGGCGCCGACTCCTATCGCGGCCACTATACGATGAGCGGTACTTTCGAGGCCGCGAAACAGGCTCTTGCCCAAGCGAATCCAGACTTCCCCGGGTTGCGAAGTGCGACGTGTGGTGACGAGATCGTGAACCAGGACTTTCTGGTCGGGGAGCCGGAATTTCACTGCGACGCGGAAACCGAGCTTGCGGTCAGCACCCGGTCGGTCGATGGCGCGGATGTCTTGACAGACAACTACCGTGGCACCCCGCCGGACTCTGAGACTGTGTTGTTGGTGGGCAACGGAAACCGCGTCGAGTTGTTCGTGTTGTCTCAAGGGCACTGACGCTTGTCCCAAGGGTGTTGATGCGCGGGGTTCCGGAGGGGCTGGTCGGTCGCGGTGACCAACAAGTGCCGGGTGCCAAACCGGTGGGGCGGCCATCGAGACTGTAGTGAGGGACAGAATCGGCCGATTTTCTGTCCCTCACTACAGTCTCGATGCGACCACTCGAGGCGGACCAGCGGGCATCCGGCGGGGCCGCCAGCGCCAGCGCCAGCCGCGTTTCGCCAGGGGCGTAGCCGGGGAGCCGGATCAAGCGCCCAACAACCTTGCACTCGCCCTGGTCGAGTGCTAAGAATGCAGTTGGCACTCTCGATCAGTGAGTGCTAGGTCGGGCCGGTGAGGCAGGGGCCGCACCTGCGGGAGCACACCCAGGCCGTCCGTCGCGGGCACTGAACCTGACCACACAACGTGCGATCCCCTATCCGGAGGAATCACTTCGCAATGGCTAAGACAATTGCGTATGACGAAGAGGCCCGTCGCGGCCTCGAGCGGGGCCTGAACGCCCTCGCCGATGCGGTAAAGGTGACGCTGGGCCCCAAGGGTCGCAACGTCGTCCTGGAGAAGAAGTGGGGCGCCCCCACGATCACCAACGATGGTGTGTCCATCGCCAAGGAGATCGAGCTGGAGGACCCGTACGAGAAGATCGGCGCTGAGCTGGTCAAAGAGGTCGCCAAGAAGACCGACGACGTCGCGGGCGACGGCACCACCACTGCCACCGTCCTGGCTCAGGCCCTGGTTCGCGAAGGTCTGCGCAACGTCGCTGCCGGCGCCAACCCGCTCGGCCTGAAGCGCGGCATCGAGAAGGCTGTGGAGAAGGTCACCGAGACCCTCCTCAAATCCGCCAAGGAGGTGGAGACCAAGGAGCAGATCGCTGCCACCGCCGGTATCTCCGCCGGTGACCAGTCCATCGGTGACCTGATCGCCGAGGCCATGGACAAGGTCGGCAACGAGGGTGTCATCACCGTCGAGGAGTCCAACACCTTCGGGCTGCAGCTGGAGCTCACCGAGGGTATGCGCTTCGACAAGGGCTACATCTCGGGTTACTTCGTGACCGACGCCGAGCGTCAGGAAGCCGTCCTGGAGGATCCCTACATCCTGCTGGTCAGCTCCAAGGTTTCGACCGTCAAGGACCTGCTGCCGCTGCTGGAGAAGGTCATCCAGTCCGGCAAGCCGCTGCTGATCATCGCCGAGGACGTCGAGGGCGAAGCCCTGTCGACCCTGGTGGTCAACAAGATCCGAGGCACCTTCAAGTCTGTGGCCGTCAAGGCCCCGGGCTTCGGTGACCGCCGCAAGGCCATGCTGCAGGACATCGCCATCCTCACCGGTGGCCAGGTCATCAGCGAAGAGGTCGGCCTCTCGCTGGAGACCGCCGATGTCGCGCTGCTGGGCCAGGCCCGCAAGGTCGTCGTCACCAAGGACGAGACCACCGTCATCGAGGGTGCCGGCGATGCCGACGCGATCCAGGGCCGCGTCGCCCAGATCCGCGCCGAGATCGAGAACAGCGACTCCGACTACGACCGCGAGAAGCTGCAGGAGCGCCTGGCCAAGCTGGCCGGCGGTGTTGCGGTGATCAAGGCCGGTGCTGCCACCGAGGTGGAGCTCAAGGAGCGCAAGCACCGCATCGAGGACGCCGTGCGTAACGCCAAGGCTGCCGTCGAAGAGGGCATCGTCGCCGGTGGCGGCGTGGCCCTGCTGCAGTCGGCTCCGTCGCTGGAGGAGCTGTCGCTCACCGGTGACGAGGCCACTGGCGCCAACATCGTGCGGGTTGCGCTGTCGGCTCCGCTGAAGCAGATCGCCTTCAACGGTGGTCTGGAGCCCGGCGTCGTCGCCGAGAAGGTCACCAACTCGCCCGCCGGCACCGGCCTGAACGCCGCCACCGGTGAGTACGAGGACCTGCTCAAGGCCGGCGTTGCCGACCCGGTGAAGGTCACCCGCTCGGCGCTGCAGAACGCGGCGTCCATCGCGGCGCTGTTCCTCACCACCGAGGCCGTCGTCGCCGACAAGCCGGAGAAGGCCGCCGCACCCATGGGCGACCCGACCGGTGGCATGGGCGGTATGGACTTCTAAGAAGTCCTGCACTTCCGAGAACAACGGGAAAGCCCGGTCTGCTTCGGCAGGCCGGGCTTTTTCTTTGTCGTTCTTTGTCGGCCAATGATTTGCTCTTCTGCGGCTGGGCGCGGGTGGCGAACCCGCTGCCGGTGAGGTGATGTGACCGTGATAGCGTGCGGGCGCCGATAGCTGTCGTGGCTCGGTGGGGGGAGATCGAATTGTTGACGTTTCACGAGATCGGGTTTGCTGCGTGACTCAGCCGCCGCATTCGCAGTTCGGGGGACCCAACCCCGTCGACGGAACCGCCCCGCAGACTTCCGGCTACCGGCAGGCACCGCCGCCCCCACCGCCGCAGCAGTGGGACGCACCTGCGCATCCCGCGCCGCACCAGACCGCGCCGCACGGCTACGGCGCGCCGGCGGCCGGTGGGCCGCCGGCACCGCCGCCACCGCCCCAGGGTGGCTGGCAGGGCCCCCTGCAGCCCGGCTTCTCGCCGCAGCCGCCGCGTCGTAACAAGAAGGCGCTGCTCATCACGGCCGGCGCCACCGCTGCGGTGCTACTGGTCGTGGGCATCGTGGTGGGCATCGTGTCGTTCTCGGGCGGTGGACCCGGCGGGATCGGTGGCCGCGGTGCCAGCTCGGCCAGCGAGGCGGTCAAGGGCTATCTGGACGCGCTGTCGAAGGGAGATGCCAACGCCGCGTTGGCATTCGGATCCGATCAGCCCGCGTCGAAGGATTTCCTGACCGACGAGATCCTCAAGCAGCAGATCGAGAAATGGCCGATCACCAACGTCCGGATTCTCAGCGCCAACGAGACCGGCGACATGGCGCAGGTGCACGTGGTGGCGAACTTCGGTGATCAGAGTTCAGATCAGACCCTGATGGTGAAGAAGCAGGACGGTGGCTGGAAGCTGACGAGCGCGGCGGCCAAGCTCAACCTCGCCGCTGCGACGCTGACCAGCAACCCGGTCACCGGTCAACCGCTGCCGGCCCCGCCGATATCGCTGTTCGGCAAACCGATTTCGAACGGGTCGGCGGTCTACGTGTTCCCCGGTTGGGTGGACCTGGGCTCGTCGAACAAGTACATCTCGGTGGCGGCGCTGCGGCCGGTGTTGCTGGACGGACTGGTCAGCCAGTCCGTCACGGTGCCGGCGGGGCTCCAGCTGCAGTTGACTGAGGAGGGGTCGGCGGCCGCCAAGAAGGTGGTGGCCGACGCAGTCGCCGAATGCGCGAAGTCCACCGCGCTTGCACCGCCGAATTGCCCGCAGCGAATGCTCAATCCGGCGCTGGCAGACGGTACCGCGCACTGGGAAGCCCCCGATCTGGCCGCGGCCAACCTGCAGTACAGGTTCATGTCCTACGACCTGTCGGTGCACGTGTTGGGCACCTCGCAGTGGAAGCTCACCGCCAACGGCACCGACGGCGTGCCCATGCAGGGCAACCCGGTTGTCGGGATCATGGGATCGATTGACATGACCCAGGATCCGCTGACCGTGAAGTGGGCTGGACAATGACCGTCACGATGACACCCCAGCCGACCCGGGACGAACTCGACCGGGCACGTGTGGTGGTGGGTGCGCTGTCCGGCGCCTTCGCCGCCAAGGTTGTCGGCCAGACCGGACTGCAACAGAGCCTGCTTATCGGTCTGCTCACCGGCGGCCACGTGCTGCTGGAAAGCGTTCCGGGACTGGCCAAGACGACGGCCGCGCGGGCCGTCGCCGATGCGGTCCAAGCCAAGTTCCGGCGCATCCAGTGCACCCCTGACCTGCTGCCCAGCGACATCATCGGCACCCAGATCTTCGACGCGGCCCGCGGTTCCTTCCACACCCAGTTGGGGCCGGTGCACGCCAACATCGTGCTGCTGGACGAGATCAACCGCTCCAGCGCCAAGACGCAGAGCGCCATGCTGGAGGCGATGGAGGAACGCCAGACCAGCATCGCCGGCGAGATCTACAAGATCCCCGAACCGTTCCTGGTGCTCGCCACGCAGAACCCGGTCGACCAGGAGGGCACCTATCCGCTGCCGGAAGCGCAGATGGACCGGTTCATGTTCAAGGAGATCCTGACTTATCCGACCCCGCAGGAAGAGTCGGAGATGGTTTTCCGGATCGACGCCGGGGTGTACACCAACCACCGGACCGCACCGGTGGCCTCGCTGGACGACATCCTCTATATCCGCGACATCGTGCGACGGGTCTATCTGGACCCCGCGATCGTGCACTACATCACCCAGATCGTCGCGGTGAGCCGCACGCCGCAGCAGTACCTTCCGGCGAACCTGGCCCGGCTCATCGAGTACGGCGCCAGCCCGCGTGCGACGATCGCCTTCACCAAGGCCGCGCGGGCGCTGGCACTGCTGTCGGGGCGCAATCACGTGCTGCCCGATGACATCAAGGCACTCGCGCATCGGATACTGCGGCACCGGCTGATCCTCGGATTCGAGGCGGTCGCCCAGAATGTCACCCCGGAAGTGTTGATAGACAACATCATTCAGGCAGTCCGTACCCCGTAGCCGCTATGGGAGTGCTACTGCAGGAGGTGAAGGCCGCCACCCTCGCCGGTAACCGGCTGTCGGGTCCGAACGGGGTGTCCCGCGGTCTTCTCGAGGGGGAGCATCGGTCGATGTTCCACGGGCGCAGCCTGGAATTCGACGATCTGCGCCCCTACATTCCCGGCGACGACGTCCGCGACATCGACTGGAAGGCGTCGGCGCGGTCGACGGACGTGCTGGTGAAGCGGTTCGTCTCCTACCGGCAGCAGCGCGTCCTGATGGTCGCCGACCTCGGCCGCAACATGCTGGCGCTGGCCGCCGGCGGCGAGGTCAAACAACGCGTGCTGCTCAACGCCGTTGGCCTGGTGGGACTGCTCGCCATCAGCAAGGGCGACGAGATGGGCCTGGTGTACGGCGACGCCACCGGATCGGCCCATATGCCCAACCGGCGCGGCGAGGCCCACCTCGAGCACATCCTGGAGCGGGTCAACCGCCACCATGTCGCCGACAGCGGCCGCAGCGACATATGCGTCCAATTGCAGTATGTGCAGCAGCATTTCCGCCGTCGGCACATCGTCTTCGTGGTGTCCGACGAGCCCGATGTCTCGCCGGAACTGGACGAGCAGTTCCGCAAGGTGGCGGCCCGTCACGACGTGTACTGGATCACGGTGCGCGACGCCCCGCTGATCGGCGTACCGGCCTTCGGCGGTGAAGGGTACGACGTCGACAGCGGCAGAACCCTGCTGCGCGAGGAGATCCTGGGCCACCGCGTGCTGGAGGCCTACCGCCGGGCCGAGATGCAACGCGAGGCCACGTTCGCCGACTACGTCAACGGCTCCGCGATCCCGTGCGCGCGGGTATCGGCCAGCGGTGAGTTGTTCGGGGCCGTCACCCTGATGCTGAAGAAGGCCGCCCGTGGCAAGTGAGCATCTGAAATGGATCGTGGCGCCACTGCCGTATTCGGTGCTGTGGCTGGTGCTGGGCGTGCTGCTGGTCCTCGGAGTCATCGGATGGTTCGTCGGGGTGGTGGTGTGGACGCTTCCGGTGGAGCGGCTGCGGACCATCCCGGTGATCCGTGATATCAGCGCACGGGTGTTGCGGCGCAAGTTCGGCCTGGCGATCGGCAAGGTCAGCGCGCGTCACCACGCCGGAGAGCTGACGTCCCGCCAGGCATACACCGAAATGAGCCGGATACTGCGTAACTTCGTCTACTTCCGGACCGGTGTGGCCGCGCAGTACATGGCGTTGGGCGAGGTGGCGGACAGCCCGGCCGCCGCAGCGGCACCGGCCGTGTCGGCGTTGTACTCACGGCAATTCGAACTCGGCGACAGCCCAGACGTCGCTGCCACGGCAGCCCAGGTGCGGAGCACGATCCAGTCATGGAACTGAGATGGTGGTGGATCGTCATCGTCGGCCTGGCGGCGCTCGTCGTCATCGTGCTGGCCGCGTTCCTGTGGCCGCTGCGTCAGCAACCGCGACGGCTGCGTCCACTGGCCTGGGTCAACCGCCTCACCGAGCTGCCCGAGTACGCGCGGGCATACCGGCGGTACCGAATCCTGTTGGCGGCCATCGCCGCAACGACGGTCGCCGTGTTGATCTGCGCGATCGTCGCGACCGCCCGCCCGGTCAGCACGCAGGCCACGGCCGCGGAGATCAACCGCGCACATCCCGAGGATGTGATGCTGTGCCTGCAGGACGATCCGGCCTCCCACGACGCCTCGGTGCTACTGTCCTACTTCGGTGAGCAGGCCGCCGAGTTCGAGTCGCAACGCCTCGGCCTCACCGCGCTCACCAGTCGGGTGATCCCGCTGACCCGCGACTACCCGTTCCTCCAAGACGAACTCGGCCGGTACGCCAGTCTGGAGCGGTTGGTGGCCACCGAGAATCCCACGCCGGAAGACACCGCCGTGCTGCGACGTGCCCAGCACGAATTCGGCAGGACGGTCAACTACTCGGACTACCAACTGACCGTGAACGACGCACTTGCCATGTGCATGAAGGGCTTTCCGGGCGTGGGGACGCCCTCGGACGCCAGGCGGTCGGTGATCTACCTGGGTCCGGCCGGCAAGTCGGAATCGCCGATCTTCTCCGATGACGCGCTCACAGCGCTGGCGAGATCGTCGGGGATTCAGGTCAATGTGCTGACCCGCACGACACTCGATGCCGCCGGTGGGCTCAACGCAGTCGCCACGGCCAGCGGCGGGCGGTTCATCAGCTACGCCGCGGCCGCCGGCGCGGGCGCTGACGGCGGCAAAGACGGCGGCAAAGACGGCGGCGACGCCGGTGGCAAAGACGACGGTGCGGAGCAGGCCAACCAGGACACCCTGGACAACGCCCTGCGCACTCACCTCGACGGCATCCGCTCGCACCCGCCCGCATTGACGAAACCTGACGGCACGATCCTGGTGGAGCAAGTGCGTGACCGGCCCAATCTGGTGCTCACCATCGGACTGCTGATCGTGATCGTCTTCTCGATCGCCCTCGCGGGGGTGCGGCGATGACATTCGAGCCGATCCTGCCCTGGTGGGCGTTCCTGTTGCTGGCCGGGCTGACCCTGGTGCTGCGGATGTACACGCTCTACCGCGTGCTCGTGGTGGTGGGCAAGGGCAGCCAGCGCAAGGTCGTGGTGCGGTGGAGCCTGCTGACGCTGGTGATCGTGTGCCTGTTCGCGGCGGCGGTGCGGCCGGGGATCGAGGCAGACCAGCAGCGGGCGAACCAGCCGGCCGCCGAGGTCGCCGCCGACAGCAACGTCAACGTCTTCTTCGTGGTCGACCGCTCGTTGAACTCCCGGGCAGAAGACTTCGGCAACAACCAGTTCCGGATGGCCGGGATCCGCGCCGACATGCAGTCGATCGTCGACCAGTATCCCGACGGACGCTTCGCAATCACCTCGTTTGCCACCAAGCCCAGGGTCGATTGGCCGCTGTCCGACGACATCTGGAGCCTGCGGGCCCTGCTCAAGGACTATTCGGCCTACGAATCGGACTTCGACTCGGTGTACCAGGTGGATGTCGGTGCGGCCGCTGACCCACTGAAGCGGCAACTGGAGCTCGCCGCCCAGCAGTATCCGGGGTCGAACAACCTGGTCTTCTATCTGGGCGAGGGGGCCGGGGTCTCGAAGCAGGCGGCCACCACGTTCGACGTCCCCGCCGAGTTGGTGGCAGGCGGCGCGGTGCTCGGCTACGGCACGACTACCGGCGGTCGGGTGGCCAGCCGGCTGGGTGACAACGGGGAACTCACCTACTTCCCGGACCCGGCAGGTGGTGGGGGAGAGTTCCTTTCGGTGCTCGACGAAGCCTCGTTGCGGACCGTGGCCGAGCAGTTGCACGTGCCGTACTTCCACCGCGGACTCGGCGACTCGACGTCCACGATCATCCCGCCGCTGGAGCCGAACTCGTCGACAGCGGTAGAGCAGGAAGTGTCGCTGCCAGGGAATCGCACCGAGTTCTACTGGATTTTCACGGCAATTGCGATGCTGTTGATGTTCTATGAGCTCTTCGCGATGGCGCGGGAGTACCGGGTTTCCCGGATGACCGGGGCGCGAGGCACATGATGGTGAAAGACCGCAGTATCAAAGAGCACGGTGTGGCGGTGTTCCGGTTGGCCGTCGCGGCGGTTCGTGCGTTCTTCTCGCAGGGGCCGAGCCGGAAAGTGCTGCGGCGACGGCTGATCCTGTTCTCCATCCTGCCCGCCGTGCTGCTGCTGGCGGTCGCCGCCAAATTGGTGACGATGGTGCACTACGGCGACTCGGCCAGGTCCCACTACCTCAGCTACGACTCTTACAGCTTGGCCGACGACGTGCGGCGGCTCAAGTCGTTCAACGTGATCGACTCCTACAAGCCATATTTCGCCGACGGCGACCGCTACGTGCTGGAAGGTAAACTCGCCGAGGCCGAATCGGAGTTCAAGAAGTCGCTGTCGCTGGTCAGCCAGGGGCGATCCTGCCCGGTGCGCATCAACCTCGAGGTGGTGCTGGAAACCCTGGGTGATCTCAAGAATGCCGACGGCCACCGGGACGAGGCGAAGACGTTCTGGACGCAGGCCCTGAAGGTGACGCAGGAGGCGCCCGGCGGCTGCTTCGACACCACCACCGAGCCCGACGAGGAGCGCCGCACGCACCTCAACGAAACCGAACAGCGACTCGAAGACAAGCTGAAGGACCCGGAGCCGCAGGAGGGTGGCGGCGGCGGTGGCGGTGGTGGCGGCGAGGGCGGCCAAGGCGGTGGCGGCGACCAGGGCGGCGGCGGCGAAGGTGGTGGCGATCAAGGCCAGGGCGGTCAGGGTGACCAAGGCCAAGGCCAGGGCGACCAGGGCCAGAACCAGGGTCAGCCGGACCAAGGCCAGGGTGGCCAGGGCCAACCCGACCAAGGCCAGCAGGGCCAGGGCCAACCCGACCAGGGGCAAGGCCAGCAAGGCCAGGGCGAGCAAGGCCAGGGCCAGCCAGACCAAGGCCAGGCGGGTCAGGCCCCCGGCGAGCCCCAAGACGAGACCACGCCGGACACCGTCGGCGCGGACCGCATCGCCACCGATTCCGGTGGTGTGGCCACCCACCAGTTGAATCCGGGGCAGGGCGACCCGGACGACGTCCTCAAACGGCTGCTGGAAGATTCCAACGCCAGCGGCACTGACCGGGAGTGATGTTTTTCGTGTCGAGTGGCCAGTTATGGCACGCGTGGGCGCCAGATGCGTGCCATAACTGGCCACTCGGCACAGCCAGCTGGCCAGCGAGCCAGCGAGCTGGCGTCAATTCTCCGACAGGACGATGCAGTCGCTTTCGCATGAGCCGGCCGGCCCTGTCGGCCCGGGACGTGACGCCTTACGGTGCAGCACCGCGCGGCTCGGCACGATGTGGTGGGTGTCCTCGTCGGATTTGCCGGCCTGGCCGCGGCCGTCCACGATCAGCGAGTATCCGCCGGGGCTACTCGGGGGCCAGACCAGGGTGACGTCTTCGTGTGCGGCGAGATTTCTACGGGTGTGCCCGCCGACCGGACCGACGTCGATGACGCCGTCGACCAGGTGTGGCTCCACCGTCACCGTGTGTGCGTGGTAGCTGTCGTCGACCGTGACGAGGTAGGCGAACGTGTAGTCCGTCAGCTTGTCGGCCAGCTGGTTGAGGTCCACTTTCACGCTCATGACGTGAGGATAGGCCGGTTGGATGTCCGGCGTGCCGGACTACCCAGACAGCCCGGACTCGCGTCACGGTGGGTGGTGTGGGTGGGGGTTGACAAGTGTGGGCGGTTCGGCCAGATTCGCCAAAGATTCTTGAGATCGCTCCGGCGCGGGGTGCTCACCGATGTGTATTCGGCTCGTGTCGAGGTGGTGCAGCGGAACGGGCGGGTCGCGGTGCTGCCGGTGCAGGACGGGGCGCGTTGATGGACGTGATGTTGTTGGGTACCGGCAGTGCCGACGGCTGGCCCAGCCCGTTCTGCCGGTGCCGGTCATGTCGGTGGGCGTTGGCGGCCGGTGAGATCCGTGGGCAGACCGCGGCGCTCGTCGATGACACCCTGATGATCGACTGCGGCCCCGAAGCGCCTCGGGCCGCGTTGCGCGCCGGGCGGTCGCTGGCCGCGGTGCGGCACATCCTGCTGACCCACGGCCATTTCGACCACGTCGGACCGGCAGCGTTGGTGATGCGGCACTGGGTGGGGCGGTCCGAGCCGCTCGACGTGCTGGGCCCACCCGGGGCGCTGGATCAGTGCCGGGACTGGGTCGGGCCGGATGACCCGATCCGGTTTCGCCCGGTACATCCGGGTGACGAGGTGGTCCTGCCGGCGCCCGCGGGCGAGTACACCGTCCGGGTGGTGGAGGCCGCGCACTCCGACGGGCTCGTCGAGGATGCGGTGCTCTACGACGTATCCCGTCGCGGGGTCAGGCTGCTGTGGGCCACCGACACCGGGCCGCTGCCGGCCGGTACGCAGTCGGCGATCGCCGGCGCCGGGTTCGACGCGGTGTTCCTCGAGGAGACTTTCGGTACCTACATCGCGCACGGCACCGACCATCACGACCTGCCGTCGTTCGCGCGGACGCTTGCCCAGTTGCGGGAATCCGGTGCGGTCCAAGGTCACACCGATGTCATCGCCGTGCACCTGAGCCATTTCAACCCGCCGGGCCCCGAACTGGCGCCGATGCTGGGGCGATACGGCGCGCGGGCCGGCCGGGACGGCGAGCTGGTGCGGTTGGGTGCTCACCGGGTCCCGGTCACCGACTCACCCTCGCGCACATTGGTTCTCGGCGGTGTGCGGTCGGGGAAGTCGGTGCATGCGGAGGCGGTGCTTGCCGGGCACGCGCAGGTGCGGTATCTGGCGGCCGGGGGTCCGCGGGAGGGCGACCCGGAATGGGATCAACGGGTCCGGCAGCACCGGGCGCGTCGACCGCCGGAATGGCAGACCATCGAAACCTCTGATGTTGCAGCGCAATTGCGTACCGCCGAGGTTCCGGTGCTGCTGGATTGCCTGGGCACCTGGCTGGCTGCGCGGATGGATCGGCACCGCTGCTGGGACGGCGGCCCGCAGGCCGCCGTGGACGAGGACATCGATGAGCTGGTAGCGGCCTGGCGCCAGTGCGCTGTCCCGGCGGTGGCGGTGAGCAACGAGGTCGGCAGCGGCGTGGTGCCAGACACCTTCTCGGGACGACTTTTCCGTGATCTGCTCGGCACGGTGAACACCCGGATCGCCGTGGAATGCGACGACGTCGTGCTCATGGTGGCGGGTGTCGCTATGCCGGTGCGCTCTGCCGCCCGCGAACCAACCGGCCCGGCCGCGCCGACGTCGGGACCCCGTTCTCGGCGATGATCTCGCCGGAGACTACGGTGGCCACGTAGCCGTCGGCGGCCTGGTCGAGTCGACGTCCGCCGCCGGGCAGGTCGTAGGCGACCACCGGCCGGTGCAGCCGCAGCGCCGCGGGGTCGATGACGTTGAGATCGGCCTTGTAGCCCACGGCAATTCGGCCGCGGTCGGCGAGCCCGGCGACCCTGGCCGGCACTGAGGTCAGCTCCCGTATGGCATCCTGGATGCTCAGCGTCCCGGCGGCCCGGTCGCGCACCCAGTGGGTCAGCAGATAGGTGGGGAAGCTGGCGTCGCAGATCATCCCGTAGTGCGCTCCGCCGTCACCGAGGCCGAGCACCACGTCGTCACGGCGGATCAGCTCGGCGACGGTGTCCAGGGAGTTGTCCCGGAAGTTGGCCAGCGTGACCAGCAGCATGGCGTGCCCGTCGTCGTCGAGCAGGCGGTCGTAGGCCTCCTCCAGTGGGCTGACATCGCGGGCCCGGGCTCGGGCGGCGATGGAGTTCGACGGATCGGGCTCGTAGTCGGGCGTTTCCCCCAGCGGGTACATGTAGTCCCAGGCCTGCACCGCGAACATCAGGGGATGCCCGTCGCTGGCCGCGGAATCGTTCAGGATCCGTTGCCGCACTTCGGGTTTACACATCTCGGTGACACGCTCGGCCAGCGGCAGGTGGGCGATCTCGCGGTAGCTGGGGTAGAGGATGAACGGATTGCCGGACAGCTCCAGGCCGAGCACGAGCCCGATCGGCCGGGGGAAGATCTGCGCAGTGATCTCACCGCCGTTGGAGTTGGCCTTTTCCACCATCCGCAATGCGTCCTCGAAGAACGCCGGACCGGCGTTGCCGATCGCCAACGTGAACGTCACCGGCAGTCCGACGTCGGCGGCCACGTCGAACACCGTCTGCAACGCCGGTTCGTAATCCCCGGCGACCAGGTCCGGCACGAACTGGATCAGGCCGCCGCCGGCATCGTCGACCCCGCGGGCGATGGCCTCGATCTCGGCGTGGCCGGCGTCGTAACTGGGGATGGGACGGCCACTCTCGGTCTTGTGGATCGTCAGCCGCGACGAGGCGAACCCCAATGCCCCGCAGTGCACGGCCTCGGCCGCGAGCTTGCGCATCAGGGCCAGATCCTCGGTGTTGGCGGGCTCTCGATCGACGCCGCGCTGTCCCATCACATACACCCGCAGTGGGGAGTGCGGCAGAAACGCGGCGACATCGATATCCCGCTGTCGCGACGAAACCGCGTCGAGGAATTCGGGGAACGTCTCCCACGTCCACGGCAGGCCGTCGACCATCACCACCCCCGGAATGTCCTCCACCCCGGCCATCACGTCGACCAGCACGTCGTGATCGGCCGCGCGGCACGGTGCGAAGCCGACGCCGCAGTTGCCCATCACGGCGGTGGTGACCCCGTGTGCCGAGGACGGGGTGAGCCGGTCCGACCAGATCGCCTGCCCGTCGTAATGCGTGTGCAGATCCACGAAGCCGGGGGTGACCAGCAGCCCGGTGGCGTCGATCTCGCGGGTGGCGGGGCCGGTGACGGACCCGACTTCGGCGATCACTCCGTCACGGACGGCGATGTCGCCGACGTAAGGTTCGCCGCCCAGGCCGTCGACAATGGTGCCGCCGCGGATACACAGGTCGTAACTCATGTCACCAACGTACGACGGCTGTCGGTGGGGCATGCCAGGATCGGGCGCGTGATCGATCACTTCGGCATCAACTGCTCCGACTTCGCCAGGGCCACCGAGTTCTATGACACCGTGCTGGGCGTCCTGGGCTACACCCGCCAGCTCGACCATGGGGTGGCCATCGGCTACGGCACCGCCGGGCACCCGGATTTCTGGATCGCCGATGCCGGTGCGGGTGAGGCGCGCGGGCCCAACCGGGAGATCCACGTGGCATTTCAGGCCGCCGATACCGACGCCGTCACCGCGTTCTACGACGCCGCGCTGAAGCTGGGCGCCGAATCACTGCACGCACCGCGGCTGTGGCCCGAGTACCACCCCGGCTATTTCGGGGCGTTCGTCCGGGATCCGGACGGCAACAATGTCGAGGCGGTGTTCCACGGGGCCGCACCGCAATAATCGTTACAGCGGCTCCAGTTCGGAGATCAGCCAGTTGCCGTCGAGGCGGGTCAGGGTGACGCGATACGCCAGCGCGTCCTTGGTTTCGGAGCCGTCGGCGGCTTCGGAGGTTTTGTCGATGAAGGCCACGACCTTGGCCTCGCCGGCGGTCAACGACTCCACCCCGGTGTTGCGGATCCGCGCGCTCTGGGTGACACCGTCGGGCTTGGTGCGAATGGTCTTGTGGTATTCGTCGTCGGCGGCGCCGGTCAGCAGCTGCGCCACCTCGTCGATGTCGCTGCGGCTGGTGGTGGGGGTGTAGCTGAGCATCTTGCCGACGTTGGCGGTGACGAATTGGGTGACCTGCTCGCGGGCCTGGTCCTCATCGGCGACGGGGACGGGCGCCGGCTGACTTTTGACCGACAACTGCCAGGAGCCGAGCCCGATCGCCACGACGATCCCGACGGCCAGCGCGATCACCGACACCAGCCAGCCGCGTGTGCGTGTCCCCATCAGTTGACGAACTCCAGTTTCGAGACCTTGTAGCTGCCGTCGACATGTTCGACGGTGACCCGGACCCGTTGCAGCGACACCACGCCGACGCGGTTGGTCGTGACGGTGACCTTGGTGTCGACGGCGACCAGCACGACCGCCTCGTCGGAGAACAGCTTTTCGAGGCCGGCTCCGGTGACGGTGCCGTCGGTCTTGACGCCCAACTCCCGGGCCTTGCGTTTGATCTGATCTGCCTGATTTTCCAGGTCGGCCCGGAACTCGTCGGTGGCGGCGTCCATGATCAGCGCGAGATCGGTGTCGGCGGTCTCCGCGTTCACCGTCACCGAGTGCAGGGCGAAGCTGCGGGCGGCTTCGACATACGGTTGCCACGCCGGAGTGCTGCGCGGCACCGGCGCGGCGCGGACAAACTGGCTGATCGCGAAGCCCACCGCAAACACGAGCAGGACGGCCAGCACGCTGGGCACCAGAACCCTTGCGGTACTGGGCTTCTGCGGGCGTAGCGGCTGGGGGACGGGTGTCGGCCCGGACCATCCTGGCGTGGCTGGGCCGGCGCTGAGCACCGGGGGAGGGGCGGTGGTGAACGTCGGCGCCGCGATCACCCGCGGCGGCTGCGTCGATATCGGCGACGGCGGCAGCGGGGCCGCAGGTCGCTGCGGCACCGGCGTGGGGGCCGCGGGTGTGGGCTGGGCGGTGGCGAGCGCCTTGGCGAAATCGCTGCATCGCGGGTAGCGGCCACCGGCGTCCTTGGCCATGCCCTTGAGCATCACGTCGTCGAGATAGGCCAGCTCCGGCCGCACGGTACGCAGGCTCGGGGGCGGCTCGTTGAGTTGCTTGCTGATGACGACGGCCGGGTTGGAGTGGTGGAACGGCGAGTGCCCGGCCAGCAGCTGAAAAGCGCTGGCCGCCAACGAGTATTGGTCGGCCCGTCCGTCCATGGACTGGCCCAGCAGTTGCTCGGGAGCTGAATAGGCCATCGATCCCACCGCCATGTTCGTGGCGGTGATGCCGCTGACGTCGTCGATGCGCCGGGCAACACCGAAGTCGGCCAACAGGATTCGGCGGCGGGCCGTCTCCGGGCCGGTCAAAAGGATGTTCGCCGGTTTGACATCGCGATGCAGCAGGTTGCGTTCGTGGGCGTAGTCGAGCGCCTCGGCGATCGCGGTGATGATCTCGACGGTTTCGGGCAGCGGCAGCCCGCCGGGATGGTGCTCGCGGACGTATCGCGCGGCGTCGGTGCCGTCGACGTAATCCATCGCGATCCACAGCTGGCCCTCGTGCTCGCCACGGTCATGCAGACCGACAATGTGGGGATGCCACAGCGAGGAGGCGATATCGGCCTCGCGGTTGAACCGGTCGCGGTACTGGGCGTCACCGGTCAACGAGGCCGGCATGATCTTCAGCGCGTCCTGGCGGGGAAGCCGGGGATGTTGGGCCAGATAGACCTCACCCATGCCGCCAGAGCCGAGTAGACGTTGAATCGTGTACCCGGCGAACACGTCACCGGTATTCAACGGCATGCCGATGATGTTAGTCGGGGCTCCGGCGGGCCGGGTGGCGAGTAGCGTCGGGGCCATGACTGTCGCTGATTCTGCTGCCGTCCGGGAATTGCTGCGCGACGCATTCACCAGGCTCATCGAACATGTCGACGATCTCACCGACGGCCTGACCGAGGAGGTCTCGAGCTACCGCCCGACCCCGCAGGCCAACAGCATCGCCTGGCTGATCTGGCACAGCGCCCGCGGCCAGGACCTGCAGTTGTGCGACATTGCCGGGGTGGAGCAGGTGTGGACCCGCGACGGCTGGGTGGAGCGGTTCGGTCTGGACCTGCCGCCCCACGACATGGGTTACGGCCACAGTCCCGAGGACGTCGCGAAGGTGCACGCCCCGGCCGACCTGCTGGCCGGGTACTACCTGGCGGTGCACAAGGCGACGCTGGCCTACATCGCCGGCGTCACCACCGAGGAGCTCGGGCGCATCGTCGACACCAACTGGAACCCGCCGGTGACGGCCAGTGCCCGGTTGGTCAGCATCGTCGATGATTGCGCTCAGCACCTGGGCCAGGCGGCGTACCTGCGCGGCATCATCCCTTGATCCTTCGGTGCTGGCCGCCGATCGGCCTCGCCGCGATGGTGCTGTTGGGCTGGGCGGTGCGCACCGGGCCGGCGCCGATCGATGACTGGTTTCAGCAGCTGGGCAGCGACATGGGGCGCTTCCGGAGTGTCTTCCTGCTGTTCAGCACGCCGATCGCGGTGGCTGTCGCATTGCTCGTCGGAGTGATCGTGGCGGTGCGGCAACACCGTCGGCAGTTGGCGCTGGCGCTGACGCTGTGCCCGCTGCTGGCCATCGGGATCGTGCGGATCTGCAAGCCCCTGTTCGGCCGGGAGAAAGGCGGTGCGCTGGCCTACCCCAGCGGCCACACCACGTTTCTCGTGACGGTGGCGAGCCTGCTGGTGGTGGTGGCCGGTGCGGCCGTGTGGGCGACTGTGCTCGCCGTCAGCCTCAGCCTGCTCGGCATGTTCGGGCAGGCCATCACCTACCACTACTTCACCGACACGATCGGCGCGGCGCTGCTGAGCACGGCCATTGCGTGTGGTGTCGCCCTGGCATGTGGGGATTCGAAAACTGAGCCGGTGGGCGGCACCGTCGGCGAACTTCGCTGAGTGATCTTGTTCCGGGCGCGGGGCGTTCGCGGCGTGGCAACGGGAATGACGGCTTCGGTGTGGACGCCGTTGGGGCTGGCGAGGCTCTAACCATCAACTAGCACTTGATGGTTCGTGCCGGTTTCAGCATTTTCACTGTTGCGTGCGGCAACACTTTTACGCCTGGTGGCGCGGCGCAGCAAACTTTCATCGGCGTCACGAGCAGCGCGAACAGCTACTCGCAGGGCTTTGCGGCAACGGCGTCGAGCCACAAGGTTGTTGCGTATGCAAATACTGCTCGAACAAACCCTGAGAAAAACCTTAGATCTTGATGAGTGCAGGGTAATTTTGCTGCGCAGGCCAACAAGCGTCCCAGCCCAAACAGCAAGACAATCAGGGAGTTTCATGAACAGTCGTGTGTCCAGCGGTCTGACCGCGTGCGTCGCGCTGGCCAGCGCCGGCGTCATCGCCATCACTCCGGTGGCGTCCCCGCCGACGCCGCCGCGCGTGGTGGAAGCGTCGGCCCAGTTGATGGCGGACTTCAGCGGCATGAACCAAGCCGAGTTGGTCGCCGAGTTCGGTAAGCGCCTTACTGAACAGGCTATTCAGGCGCCCTTGTTGCCGCTGGTGCTGGCGGCTCAACTTGCCGCCAACGACGGCAATCGGCGGCTGCAACTCCAGCTTCGGCAGATTGTCGACGCGCCGGTGTATGTGGCCGATCCCCTGATCGAGGCGATTGCCATCACGTTGCCGGAGCAGTTCGGGGGTGGATCGGACCACGTCACCAACACCACGGATGACGGCGCGTTCATGCAGTTCCGTAACAACGAACTCCTTGGTCTCCGGGACGGCATCAATGCGCAGATCGCTGACCTTCTCGGGGTGACCAACCCGTTGCCCGATCAGAACTACAACTGGGACCTCGTACAGGGTCTGATGGAATCCTCGGCCAATATTGCCAGCTTGGCGGTCCGCGCACCGCTCGGTCTGATTCCGATTGCGCAGGCTATCGCGGAAGGTAACAACGCCGCTTTGTACAGCGCCATCCGTGCGTACATCGATGGGCCGCAGTGGGCGATCGATCCAGCGATCGAAGGATTGGCGCGGGCACTGCCTGAATCGTTGGGCGGCGGCACTGACGGCAACTTCCGCGGGGACAACGGCGAAGACGGTGCGCTCATGAAGTTCCGCAACAACCAATTGATTGGTGCCCGGGACAACGCCCACCATGTCGTCGCCGGCGCGCTCGGTGTGGAACTGGATTCCCAGGACAATCCGGTGGAGCCCGACACGGACAACGCGGACGTCCAGCGCAGCACCCTGCAGGCTGCCGCGCCTGAAGTCGGCTCGCAGAACACGCCGGAAACCCGCCAGCAGAAACCGAAGCTGAACGTGGCCAATCTCAAGCCGCACGTCACCAGCGTCACCAACGTCGGCACGTCGCTCGACGACGGCAAGGCCAGGGCCGAGAAGCGTCGGGACCGGGCCAGGGCCAACCTGGACCGGGTGGTGAACAAAGCCAAGGCAGCCGCGGACAACACGTCCAAGAAGCTCGGCTTGAAGAAGAAGTCGAACTCGGACGACTGAGTTTCGGGGGTAGGCGGCGTGTGGCGACTTGGGGGGTTGCCACACGCCGTTCTTTCGTTCGCCGCAGTGCACCGTCGGCGCAAAAAACGCCGGTCCCACTTGACAGGTGTCAACCCCGGTGCGACGTGCGTCACAAACCGTGATTAACATAGGCCCCATGACAGCGACGCCAGATGTTGATCTGACCGGAGGATTCACCGGTTCCGGCACTATCTACAACCCCGCGACCGGCGCCGTCGCCGGCCAGGTGACCTGGACCGACGCCGCCGACGTGCCGCGCATCGCGGCCGGTCTGCGGGAAGCCCAGAAGGAGTGGGAAGCCCGCGGCGCCAAGGGCCGCGCCAAGGTGCTGGCCCGCTATGCCGTCTGGCTCGGGGACCACCGCGACGAGATCGAAAAGCTGCTGATCGCCGAAACTGGCAAATCAGCCATGGATGCGGCGCAAGAGGTGCCGCTGCTGATCATGATCCTGTCCTACTACATCAAGGTCGTGGAGAAGGCTATGGCGCCGGATTCCCGGCCGGCTCCGCTGCCGTTCCTGTCGATCAAGAAGATCGCCGTGCATTACCGGCCACGTCCGGTCGTCGGGATCATCGCGCCGTGGAACTACCCGGTGGCCAACGCCATGATGGACGCCATCGGGGCCCTGGCCGCCGGCTGTGCGGTGCTGCTCAAGCCGTCCGAGCGCACCCCGCTGACCGCCGAGGTGCTGCTGCGTGGCTGGCTGGATTCCGGTGCGCCCGAGGTGTTCGCGCTGGCGCAAGGTGCGCGGGCGGTGTCCGAGGCCGTCATCGACAACTCCGACTACATCCAGTTCACCGGCTCCAGCGCGACGGGCGCCAAGGTGATGGAGCGCGCCGCGCGTCGTCTCACCCCGGTCAGCCTGGAACTCGGCGGCAAGGATCCGATGATCGTGCTCGAAGACGCCGACATCGAACTGGCTGCCAACGCCGCGGTGTGGGGCGCGATGTTCAACGCCGGGCAGACCTGTGTGTCCACCGAACGCGTCTACGTGCTTGAGCCGGTGTACGACCAGTTCGTCGCCGCCACCGTCAAAGCCGTCGAGAACCTCAAGATGGGCACCGGCGAGGGCTACCACTTCGGCGCCCAGATCGACGACAGTCAGGTCGCGATCACCGAACGGCACGTCAACGAGGCCGTCGCGGCCGGCGCCAAGGCCCTCACCGGCGGCAAGCGCCCCGAAGGTGGCGGCAGCTTCTTCGAGCCCACCGTGCTCGTCGACGTCGACCACTCGATGTCCTGCATGACCGAGGAGACCTTCGGGCCGACCCTGCCGATCATGAAGGTGGCCTCGGTCGAGGAGGCGGTCCGGCTGGCCAACGACAGCCCCTACGGGCTGAGCGCCGCGGTGTTCTCCAAAGACGTCGAGCGGGCCAAAGCGATTGCCCTGCAGCTCGATTGCGGTGCCGTCAACGTCAACGACGTCATCTCCAACCTGATGTGCACCACCGCCCCGATGGGCGGCTGGAAGACCTCTGGGATCGGCGCGCGTTTCGGCGGCATCGACGGGGTGCGCAAGTTCTGCAAGCAGGAGACCGTGGTGGTGCCCCGCACCAACGTCGGCGCCGGCGGCAGCTACTACAACAACTCCGAGAAGGCGCTGGCCCGGATGAACAAGATGATGACCAAGCTGTCGTTGGCGCGTCCGCGGCGCAGGGCCAAGTAGGGCACCGGGCGTTCACCCCGGCGACACGTCGGTGTTCGCCGGGGTGGATACCTTCGGCTGGTGACTCTCGACATCACCGGGTATGCGGTCCGTGACGACGACGATGACGACCCGGAACTGCTGCGGCTGCCCGACGGCGAAGTCGTCGACACGTGGCGCGAGGGCTACCCGTACGACGAGCGGATGGCCCGCATCGACTACGAGGAACAGAAGCGGCTGCTGCAGATCGAACTGCTCAAGCTGCAGAAGTGGAGCCAGGCCCACGGGCTGAGGCACGTCATCGTGTTCGAGGGCCGTGACGCCGCCGGCAAGGGCGGCACCATCAAACGGTTCATGGAGCACCTCAACCCGCGCGGGGCGCGAATTGTCGCGCTGGAGAAACCGACCGAAAAAGAACGCACCCAGTGGTATTTCCAGCGCTATGTGGAGCACCTGCCCGCCGGCGGTGAGATCGTGCTGTTCGACCGGTCCTGGTACAACCGCGCCGGGGTGGAGCGGGTGATGGGCTACTGCACGCCCAAGCAACACGCCGAATTCATCCGCCAGGCCCCGCTGTTCGAGCAGATGCTGGTCAACGATGGCATCAGCCTGACCAAGCTGTGGTTCTCCGTCACCCAATCCGAGCAGCGCACCCGGTTCACCATCCGTCAGGTGGACCCGGTGCGGCAGTGGAAACTATCCCCCACCGACCTGGCCTCGCTGGACAAATGGGACGAGTACACCGCCGCCAAAGAGGACATGTTCGCCTGGACCGACACCGAAATCGCGCCGTGGACCGTCGTCAAGAGCAACGACAAGAAACGCGCCCGCATCAACGCGATGCGTCACGTGCTCGGTAAGTTCGACTACGACAACAAGGATTTTGACGTGGTCGGCCACGCCGATCCGCTGATCGTGGGGCGCGCCTTGTCGGACTGAGTCCGACCGCCGCCCCGGAGTAGGAGGACGGCGTGCGCTTCGTCATGACGTTGTTCCTGTGGGTCCTCACGACGATCCTGGTGGCTGTCGCGGTGCCGTCGGCGTGGGTGCAGAAGAACATCATCGACCCGCAGGGCTATTCGTCCTTCGCCGAGTCCGCGGCCACCGATCCGCAGCTGCAGCAGGCGGTGGCCGGTGAATTGACCACGCAGGTGCAATCGCTGGCCGCGCAGAACGGGTCGCAGGTGGAACCCCGCCGAATTCGCGCCGTGGCGAATGCCTACACCGCAGGTTCGGCATTCCCCCGGCAGTTCGCCCTGGCCAATCAGGTCGCCCATACCTGGATGTTCACCAACCGGTTGTCGCGCAGTGAGGACGGCAGCTGGGTGATCGACCTGGCCCCGATGCTGTCGGACCCGTCGTTCGCCGAAACCCTGTCCGGCTTCGGAGTCGAAGTACCACAAACACTTACGGTTCCGATCGCATCGTCGGCACCGGACAGCCTGCGGCCCGGAATCTTACGGCCACTGGCGGTGTGGGGTCCGTGGGTCAGTGTCGCCGTGGCGGTGCTGGCCGGTGTGTTCGCGCTGCTGACCCTGGCCGTCGCCCGTGCCCGCGGTAAAGCCCTTGCCGCCCTGGGTATTTCAGGGTTGCTGGTGGGCGCAGCCGGCTGGGCCGGGTTGGAGGCCGGCCGACGCTACCTCAACGAGGCACTCAACCACACCAGCGGAGACATCCGCCAGATGGCCGACGCCATGGTGGGCCACGCCATCGACAGCCTGCACCAATGGCTCAACCTCACCCTGGCCGCCGGCGGCGGACTGGTGCTGTTCGGGATCGTCGTCGCGGTGCTGGGTGGGTTGCGCCGCCGTTCGGACTGATCGGCTTTTGCGCTAAACCGCCACCGCAAGGGTGCTCAGCGCATCGTTTGCCATCACACTGATGTGTTGCCAGTAGATCGCATCGGCCGTCGCCGCACGCAGCGCCTCGCCGTCAGCCGCGGTGTAGGCATCGTGTAATGCCAACTCCTGCAGATGATTTGCGTAGGCAATCAAAGCCGTCAAGTGCTGTGCGGCGCGGCCGGTATCCGAACTGAGCAGCGGCCGGAACACTTCCATCATGAGATCGAACCGGCGATCCTCGGGTGGCTGCGGATCCGCCGGTGCCGGCGGCAGCATGTCGACCAGCATCGCGTCGGTGACCGCTGACAGGCGGGCAGCCACCTGCGGCGCGAGCACCTCCAGCCGAGACCGACCCTCCATCCGGCCGTTCGTCGGCAGATCCTCGGGCTGCAGCAGCACTGTGGCCACGCCGGGATCGGAATCCCGGAACTGCTCCTCGAAGCCGATCACCGCACGCAACGTCGTATCGTGCGCCTGCGCCCAACCCTGCAGCGCCAGAACGGGATACGTGGTCCAGGAGGCGCGCTCCTTGATCGGAATGGACTCGTCCACACTGGCGAACTTGACCCGGTCCGGAAGCTGAACTCCCTGCGGGATATAGCCCAGGCCGTAGTTGTTCGCCACGACGATCGTTCCGTCGACGGTCAACCCGGTCAGCCAGGTGAAGTTCAGCTCGGCGACACCGACATTGAGCGCCGCGCCGATCCTGCGGGCCAACTCCAGCGGATCCGACCCCGAACGCCGCGACGCGCTCTGGGCAGCATCGCGTTCGGCGCGTGCCGCCGAGACCGGAACGGGCGCGACCTGCGCGCCACCGGGTGGCGGTGGCGCCGCAGCCGGCGGCGGCGCGGCCGGGGGAGCAGCCGGCGGCGGGGCGCCGGCTGGAGGAGGTGTCGGGGGTGCACCCAGCGGCATACCGCCGCCGCCCATGCCGCCACCCATACCGCCGCCTGGCGTCGCGCCCGCTCCTGGGGAGCTGACCGGCGGAGCCGAAGCCGTGGCGCCGGCGGTCGAGGCGGGTGTGGCGTGCGTGGAGGCCGGAGCCGGTGACGCCGGGTGCGGGTCCGCGACATGCGGCGAGCTCATCGACGGCGACGACGATGTATTGAACGCGTTTTGCAGCGGGGACACCGGTGCCTTGGCGGCCGCGTCGGTAGCCGGGCCGGCGGCTGCCGGTGACGTTGACGGCTGGGGTGTGGCCGGGCCGGTCGGACCGGCGCCACCGGGTGCTCCTGCGGGCGAGGCGGGGCTGGCCGGCGGACTGCCAGACGTGCCCGGCATGGCAGGTCCGGGTGTCGTGCTGCCGCTCGTTGAGGGGCGCGGAGCGGACGTCGGCGGCGGGGCGGCGCCGGGGACGCCGCCGCCCATGCCTGGTGGGGGGGCTTGGGCGAGCTCTGGGGCAGTCGGCACGCCGGATCCGCCTGCGTCGTCACCTCCTGGTGTCCAGGATTCACCCGAGGCAGGTGGTTCTCCGGGTGTCGGCGTCGGGGCAGTTGGTGCGACGGATCCGCCTGCGTCGTCGCCTTCTGGTGTCCAGGATTCACCCGAGGCAGGTGGTTCTTCGGGTGTCGGCGTCGGGGCAGTTGGTGCGGCGGATCCGCCTGCGTCGTCATCGTCAGTGAATCCGGAATGAGATGCGGTGACGAACGCAGGCCCTTGCGGAGGTCCAGGTGGCCCTCCTTGCGGTGCTGTCGGCGGACCCGCTGAAGGTATGGGCGCAGCCGGCATTTGTTGCTGGTTGAGTAACTGCTCAAGCGCCTTGGGCGGCGACTTCCACGTTTCAGCAGCCGGGATCTCTCCGCTCGTGGCGGTGACCTCGCCGACATTTCGTGCGAGATAGGTGGCCAGAATCTGGTTGATGGCCAGCAATTTGAAGAGGGCGCCACCGAACCCTAAGAACTGAAGGGATTCGACGATTCCGATGAGCTTTTGCGCTTCAGCGACGTTGTCGGAGATCGTCGACTTGGCTTGCACCACGAGGCCCGCCACGTGGTTGTTCCACGTCACGACGCTGACGAGGTTGTTCTGCTGTACGGCGAACTCATCCGAGTGTGTACTGCACTTACCGTCGGCGGTATCGGATGCTGTACCGCACCAGTTATGACCGTTAAAAGTCTCGGATCGCTCGCGCTGCCACGGACCGGCCGCGCCATATGTCAACTGGCGAAGTGCCTGCGTGGCGTCATCGGCAACTTTATAGAGCATGTCCTCATCGACATCAGGCCATCCGCCTGGCTCGGTCAGCTGCTCGACGTAGTCACCGCCGGGCTTGCCCATTCCCATCAGCTAATCTCCGCCGCCTTGCAGGCAGAGGCGACCATGCCCATGCCCCGCCAGGTCGTGTCGAAAAGATACTTGTCGGCAGGACGGTAGGTTGGTAATGCTTGAACAAATGCGCGGCGATATTGGGCTACCAATAGAGCAAAGTCTTGCAGAATAGGATTACCGCTGCGCTGGCCTAGGCTGGCGAATGTGTCGGCCGATTCGCGCATCACAGGCACCACTTCGTCAGTGAGTTTTTTCTGTTCGTCAGACCATTGTCCCGCCGGGACATCCGATGGGGTCCGACGCCAAGCGGCGGAGTGGGCGATGAACTCGTTCGCTGCTGATTCCCAGTCCGGGCATACCGAGTCTGGTTCGGTAAGGAAGCGTGTCGGCTGAGCTGGGTCGCCGGCCGGTGCAATATTCGATGGTGCGGGAGCCTCCGGTACGAGCGGTGCGCGAGCAGCGCCTGAACCATACTCCGCAGCCGTACACAGCCCGCTGAGTACCGCCGCTGTACTGCCAGCGGTTCTTGCGAATTGGTCGTGCGGAGAATTGTAGTTCGGAATCGCGTCGGCGTAGGCGCGGGCGTACGCGTTGAACTGTGTGTAAAGCTCTCGCACTACCCGATGCGGCGTCAGCTTCACCAGTGGTTCGGTTTGGTCGGCAGCCGCGGTCAGAGCCTGGCCTACCTCCTGATATTGCCTACGCAGCTCGGGACTCCAGGAAGTGGCGGGAATCGATGGGTCCCGATCAAGCCACCCGTTCTTCTGGGCGTCGGCCAACGTGTTGTTGATCGGTATCCATGCCGCACACGTCGGGTCTTCGGTGATGATCGTGACTGGCCCAGTGTCGTTGGCGCTGGCGAACTCTGAGTCCGAGCCAGATGCCGTGTTGCCCCCAGCGCCGCCGTTGCCGTTGTTGTCGCGGCCGCCGAGGGTGATGGTCAGCACGACGGTGACAGCGATGACCGCCAGCAGAGCAACTCCGCCGAGTATCCACTTCAGTGCCCCGCCCTTTTTCGGGGGTGGACCGGGGTAGGGCTGATGCATAGGGCCCCATCCCGGCGGTGGTTGCTGACCAGGGGGCGGCTGCCATCCGCCCTGGGGCGGGGGCGGCGGTTGGTTGCCCCATCCGTTGGGTGGCTGGGTCATATCGTCACCTGCTCGGCGGCGCGGAAAATCACAGCAATACCTCGGTGGGGGGCTTGGGGGTGGGCTCGGTGCGCGGGGGAGCCGGTGCCGGTTGCGGCGCGGCGTGAGATTCGGGGGCCCGCTCAGTGGCGGTGGAGCCCGCACCCGCATCGGTGCGGGGGCTTTCCGCTACCGGGGCGGCGGGTCGAGCCTGCGTCTCGTCGTGGCGTTCGTCGGAACGGTCTTTGCTCGCGTCAGCCGGCGCCGAGCCATCGGCATTCTCCGGGTCCTGGTCGTCCTTGTTGTCGTTGCCGGCCATTTGGACGGCCTGCTCGACGATCTGCGTCACGGTCTCGGGGATCGATGACGCCATCCCTGCCATCTGCATGGGGATCTGCATGGCTTGGCCGGCCATCTGCATCGGCATGCTGATCAATTGGCCGAACTGGCTCATCGCATCGGCGCCGCCGCCGGCACCGGATGTTCCGACGCCGCCCGCGCCGGCGCCTGACGATGTGCCGGTCTGGCTGGCACGGGAGGCCTGCCGATCGAGGTCCTCGCTCTTACGAGTGATGTCTTGGGCAGCCTGACCGCCGGTGCCGGCGTAGGTGCTGGCGGCTTGGCTCACCGAGGCGGCGTATTGGGCGGTCTGCGCTTTGAGTGCGGGCAGGCCGGTCTCGGATGGGGCCGTCACCTTGGGGGCATACCCGGCGATCGTCGCCGCCACAGCGTCCGAACCTCCTGGGATGAACGGTTTCGGGGCCTCGGGAATCGCCTCGGACGCGGCCAAAAAGTTCTGGCCAGCTTTGGCCAAGTGCGCGGTATCGACCCGCAAGGGTTTGGGTGTCGTCACAGGATCTCGTTTCTCCTACCGACCTCGACGGGTCGTGACACAGTCATCGGTACTCGGGCGCTTACGTGGTGATCAACACCTCGAGACGAAGGATCGGGGAACTCACGATCCTGCCGCGACGTGCTTCGTCCGACCGCAAGGAGGCGCGCGGCGCCGGCAGCCGACATCTCACCTGACGCCGAGCCCATCGCACACCCCTCCCCTTGCGAGAACACCGCAGCGTGCGTTGCACGGCGTCTCCGTCACGTCACTGTCGCGAAGTTTACCGGACCCCTACGGACCCACCTGTCACAAAATTGGGCCGCGGATGGACGGTGAAAATCCAGTGGCCTCCGGTTGGCAGAGCGGCCCGACGGCTTCCTCCGTTTGTTCGACACCTCAACGTTGTCGGTGTTCGTTGTCTTTGCGCCTTACCGGCGGCGGCTCGGACGGTCAGCGGTAGACACAGCGCCCAATCTGCGCCCCGCCGCTTTTGATGTACTCCTCACGTTCTCGGATGCGGCCTCTTTCGCGGTGGAGGCACTCGTCCTAGCGCCTGCAACAGGATGAAGGACGGGAACGACGCGCGGATGTAATACCAACCTTCCAGGTCGGGACTGTGGCGGTTACCGTGAATGTAGGTCGAAGAATTCATCACATTGAGCTTGCCACCGACACAGCGCGGATGTCCGAGTCGCAGTTGGCTGAAGAGATCCGGATCATCGCAGACCTCGCTCGTCAGTAGGTGCGATCAGATGTGCGCGAGTTTGCGGTGGAGGCTGCACGATTCACGGGCCTAGACCCGACGCCGATGGGGGAGAGTCTAGGCAGGATCGGCATGCCGACTCGGGCAGAATACGAAGCAGCGAGGTCACAGATATTTACTACGCGGTATTACGGTTCTCCTGAGTGATGGTCCGGTTTGGAAGTCCGCGCCCGGTCAGTTTTGCTGGAAGCGAGGGTCAATGAACGCGCAACCGGGGTGGTACCCGTCGCCCGACGGACAACCCGCCGATCGCAACTTCGACGGAGATCAGTGGACTGATCTCACACGTAATGGGCTACCGGACGCTGCGCAACGGAGCCACGCGTCGTCGAAACGGACGTGGATCGTGCGGGCTGCGTTGGGCCTGGTTCTTGTTGTGATCGCAGGTGTCGTAGCGTCGACGTTTGTTTACTTCGGCTCACGCACTTCTACCGACGGCACTGAGTCCGGACCGACAACCGCGTCATCGCAGTCATCTTTGGTTCCCGAATTGAACCTGCCGACTGGTTCAGAGTTGGCCGATCAACACGCAGGGCAGTGGGAGCAATGGGATGTCCCAACGGAGTTCGCCCGCACGGTCGAGGCGCTGCGCGACCAATTGCCTATTGGCAGAGATTACGACGGGTTGGCGTGGTGCTCCGAATATTCGCGGCCCACGGAAATTGATGGTGTGCGGTATGACTTGACGACGTGGAGTTGGGGGGGAGAAGCAGACCTCGTATCGGTGAGTATGAATCCGGCACCGTGGGCAAAGACCCACACCGAAGTCATGGTGAGCCGTGAACCGAGCGAATCGGGCTGCGTGAAGTGACGTGCGTGCGATAGCTGCCGCTACGTCCGTTGCTCGACCCTGTCCACGGGTTATCAAAGAGTGACGGTGGGCTGCTGCTTAACGCAGTGGCCGGCGTCTACACGAATCCCAGACCACCTTGCTTCAGTTCAGCAGTCGACGCCATCGTGTTTGAACTGCTGGTCTGCCCGGCAGTCCCGGTGGGGATACGCGCCAACCGCGATGACAGCCGTGCCGCCAAAGCAACCGCACCAGTACCCGTTGAAGGCGTGTAGTGAGTCCCCGAACCCGAGTCCACCCGGCCTCACTGTCGGGTTGGTGTGATCCGGGTTCAGCTTGACCCAAGTCGGGAGTCGCACGTCAGGATCGGCCTCCGAAACGGCCTGACCGAGGACGAGATCGCCGAGGTCATCTACCACGCCAGCGGCTCGGTAATGATGCAACCTCACGACCCCCGCACCGGGGCACGTGGGATTCCTGGCACCTCGGTAGCCCCGGTGCTGGGATACTGACGGTTAACTGTCGGGGATTCCTGTCGAGGGGGACATTTCTGTGAGCGCGCTTGACGGCTTCTATTCGACGTGGAACAAAGCGCGCGAAACCTTCGGTGTGGGCACGCCCGTCGATGGCTCTGGCCACGATGGCAGCTCGCAGCTGATGCGCATGAAGGGCATGATCGAATCGGCCGCGCCCGATCATCGCTGGCAAGGCTCCGGCTCACAGGCCTACGCCGCGGCCAACAAAGAACACGCCGGCGTATACGAGAAGCTGGCAGCACTCGACAAGAAGATGGCCGCCGAGGTCACCAACGCCGCCAACATCGTCACCAGTGGGCGACAGAATCTCGACCGAACTCGCGAGTGGGTGGCGTCGCTTGCAGCATCGATGCCGGACAATAATGCCGCCAAGGGAATCATGCTGGCGGTCACAAGCAAAGGCATCGAGCAGGTCAGCAGCACCATCCAGCAATCCACCGAAGCAATGACTGAAGTCGGTCGTCGGGTTACCGGACTCAAAGGCGAGTGGGAGGCGCTGCTAAATCAGAAATTCGGGCCTGGCTCCGATAAACCCGAGGGGAAGAACGACTCCGATGCCACGGACGATCAGGAAGCCCGCGAGCGCGCCGAGGAAGACGTCCGTAAAGCCCTCGCCGGCGACCGTGAGGCAGCGCGGCGTATCGACAACGTGCTCGAATCGCTCGACGCCGCTCAACGGTCTGGAACCAAAGATCTTTCGCCTGAGCAGGGCTCATATTTGAGCCAAATGAACGCCCAAACGCATGGAATGAGCCCGAAAGAACTCGCTATCGCCGAGGGTCGACTCGGCGACTATAAGAGAATAATGGGCGACTCATGGCAACTGATGAGCAACGACGACATCCGATTTCCAAAAACAGAGACTACAGTCGGCGCCTTGGACGATCCCACC
Organism: [Mycobacterium] fortunisiensis; assembly: GCF_019050325.1. GTDB lineage: Bacteria > Actinomycetota > Actinomycetes > Mycobacteriales > Mycobacteriaceae > Mycobacterium > Mycobacterium fortunisiensis. The sequence continues at coordinate 137,535 of NZ_VOMB01000004.1, forward strand.
CAGACAGTAAAGGGCGGGTTTGATCAACTCCCCCAAAGCGTTCAAGACGCGATAAGCAACAAATCTTCTTACGGCACCGGGTCAGACATGATGCAAGCCGCGAATTTGGATGCTATTTCTAGCATAGTCCACGACGGTCAGCCCAAATACCAGACTGGGACGGAACTGGACCGGGAGATGATTCGGGCCGCCGATCGCCTAATGGATTTTCCCGATATTAATTCCACATCCACCGTGCAAGGCATTTTTGAAGCGTCGGGACGAGACCATCAGATCGTTCACGATCACATCCTTGGGACACATGGCGACAACGGTGATGATTTCCTACATGACGTGAATAACACGAGATGGAGGGATGATGGAACAGCAGCCGGTTCCCTTTTCAGCTGGACGCACGACAATCATCTGGAAAGCGGCATAGCTGACGCGACCGCAAGCAAGTACGCAGAATATCTTGGGAGTCACAAAGACGACCTGATGCGAATGAGCAATCCCAGCAACCCCTTCGGGCATGTAACACTCGGGCAACTCAACCCAGAGCTTGTGAAAGCCTACGCTCACGGGTTGACGCCATACATGGATGATATCGCGGGTATTACCGGGGCCAATACTGACGGAGATGGCTTCAAGTCTCTTGATGGACTGAATTCGGAACGTCCGATCGCGAAGGGATTATTCTCCGTTCTCGGTACCCAACAAGACGCTTATGTCGAATTCAATGCTGCAGCCGACAAATTAGCACTCGAGCAGGCGCATTCGTACGCCAACGACGTCGGACAGCACGCAGACGTACGGAAAGACGACCCCCGTATGCTCAACGCGGCAGTGCTCCAGGGCCTCGTGGATTCGGGAACCCACGAAGGGTTGCGCGCGATCGGCATGAGCGAGAAAGATGCATACGACATGCGGAAATTGGCATATGGCGCCGGCGTCACCGCACTGAGCACGGCCGTAGGGGCGTCACCAGCCGGACCTGCGGGGGGCGCTGCAATGTCGGTGTTCGGTTCAGCGATGGAGAGCACTATTCTCGGAGATCCGCCCAATACGAACATGCCAGCCATTCCTGATATGACCGGCGACCGTTCCGCTCGCTTCGTTCTAAACTCGCTCTTGGCCCAAGGCGTGGACGTCGATCTAAGTGGGATCGATGAGAATTTCATCAGGCAAGATGGGGTCAACCAACAGGGTCAACCTGTATACAAAATTCTCTCGTACCAAGAGATGAGTGAACTAGGCCTGCAACTTCCAGCCGACACCGACTTTCAAGGGCAGTTCAACCAGACCCTGGAGAACACGCTCGGAGCCGACCGAAATCCGGCTGGTGAGTACGCACGAAAGTACGAGCAGATCACCAAGATTCCTGATGCGAAGAAGGACAATTAAACCCGTGACAAGTATGCGAATTCTGACATCCGTCGTGGCCGCGATCTCAGCAACATTGACATCCTGCAGTGGATCCGGCCCCGCGGATAACGTCCAAAGATGGAGTGGTTTGGTAAGCGAGTTGAGATTCGATTGGACTAGCGAAGCTGGGATCGATATCGCCAGTAGTCCCGCTGTCCCCATCCGCGCATACATCGAATCGGCCATGCTAGTGCAGTATTCCGGGGACCTGAAGTTTGCATACCCGGGCTTTGCCAAGGCAGTCCCACTCGACGCTCCATCCGATAACACCGATGCAGGTAAGCGAAGCCTTCGCCCGAACACTAATTACCCACTAGAGCACCAACTGGCAGGAACTAGCCGATATCACATATTGTCAGTCGACCGCAACGAAAGCTCACAAACGGTGACGTTATGCAACTACAACTATGCAGTGGCAGCAGAGAAGACCCCGGGTGTATTCACTAGCGTTGCACAGACCGGGTATGGCGATACCGCTGGGATCTACGCAATGCGGATAACACTTACCCCTCCAACCGAGAAAATAGCCGCGCTGCCGCCACAAGTCGGACCACTTCCCGCTCCCACCGATGACGTGTTCAACGGCTGGAAGATTTCCAGCTCTTCCGGCGCACTTTCGGCGGGAAATCCTGGTTTCAACAAAGTCTGGCCGACAAACCAAGCCGACTACGCCAGCTGCGTGGCGAAGGCTCCAGATTCACCGGAACAGCGCGCATTTTTCACTAACGGTGAGCACATTCGTGACGACTTTCCCACGTCCGCCCCAACTCCCGGGTGGCCCGAGTCGTCGAGCTAGTCAACACAGCAGCCTTATTCGTATGTGAACAGCCAAGGGTGCTCAGCCCAGCGGCCGAGCACCCTCGTAAGGAACGACGCCGTCACCCGACAGTCCATCTGCACTCGGCACCGATGTCGACAATTCTGATGTCAAGTTCGACATCCAGGTTGACCGTAAGCCAATGGTGTAGTCAGACAGCTATCCCAGAGGGGAATCACAAATGGAAATCAAGGATATCGGTATGCCTCGAAAGCTGGCTGCTTCCATGCTTGCGATGACGGCGCTGCTTGGAGCATGTTCTGCGAGCGTGGAAGTCGGCAAGACGGCTGCGGTATCGAAAGAGCAATTGGACAAGACGGTCAAGGAAAAGCTGGAGGCCCAGGTGGGCGCGAAGGCGGATTCGGTCGATTGCGACGGTGACCTCGAGGGCAAGGTGGGGGCTACGCAGAGGTGTGTGCTGACTGCCGGTGGCACAAAAATGGGTGTCACGGTCACTGCCACCTCTGTAGAAGGCGACAACGTGAAGTTCGACGTCAAAGTCGACGACAAACCCATGTCTTGAGCCGAACTGATGGGTTTTCGTGACTTCTTCGGCAGCGGCAGTCGGAAGCCGGAGCCTGACGTCGTAGTTGTGGCTCCACACGAGTTATGGCAGCGGTTGATGGATTTGAACAATGCCGCTGCGCCGTGGCGTCTGAGACAGGGCACGCCTGAAGGTGTTGATCTGGTGGCGGAGTGGCGGACCGGTGATTCGCGGTGGCAGCCGATCTTTGACGAGATCAACGTCAACGAAAGCTTCATGATCCACATGCGGTTCGACCCCGAGAAGTCTGAGGTTCGGGCTAAAGATCACATGTGGGAGTGGCGGCGCGACGATGATGATCGCTTCCGGAAAATCCGGGTGGACTCAAGCGGCAACCTGCAGGTCACTGCCTCGGGGGTAGTCAACGGTTACCACTACAAATTCGACACCAACGATATAAAAAATCCGGTGAGAGACACCGTCACGGCGTCGGGTTGGACATATCGGGGTCTCTTGTACCGGAGTGTGTGACACGGTCTGGACCAACCTTCCGCGCCGACTCCGTGCGCGGCGATGCATGCACGCCGTGGATGCACCTGATCGCGCTCGCTGAAATTCCTCACCTGCCTGAAAATGCGGCTGCAGCGTCAACATCTCAAGCACCGCAAGCCCCCTCATTCCGGCCTTACCGTTCCCAGAGAGCGCGGCGTCTGACGATATGATCTTGATTTCGTGGGCGCCAGTCAGTCCCATCAGCCCGCTGCCTCACAAGCTCGGCGGATCATCCCGACTGGGATAATTCCCACGTCGTAGAGATACCTATCGGCCTTCGAATACGTCGGTAGTGCTTGCGCATAGGCGCGGCGGTACTGAGCAGCTAACTGGGCAAAGTCGTGGAACACGGGGTTTTCGCTGCGTTGACCTAGATTCTCCATCGTGTCAGCCGATTGGCGCATTAGTGGCAACACCGCGTCTGTGGCGGCTTTCTGCTCTGGCGTCCACTCGCTGATGGGGATGTTCACGTTGGTCACCTGTCGCCAGTCCGCGGTGTCGGATTCGAACTGATCTGCTGCTGCCACCCAATCTGGGCACACCGGATCCGGGCTGGTGAGAAATCGCTCAGGGTTGCTAGCGCCGCTGACCGCTGCGACGTTCGCTGGTGAGGGCGCCGCTGGCACTAGCGGAGCGCGCGAAGCGGCCGATCTGTAGGTTATCGCGTCGCAGATTGCTGTGAGAGTGTTGCTGGCTTGAGCTGAAGTCCGGGCTAGTGCATTGTCAGGCTCGGTGTATGTGGGGATCTTGTCGACGTAGGCGCTGGTGTAAGCGATGAACTGTTCGTATAGCTGGCACATGACTCTGTGCGTAGTCACTTTGATCAGTGGTTCGACTTGGTCGGTCGCGGCGCGCATAGCGTCGCCGACCTCCTGAAACTGCCTGCGCTGTTCGGGGCTCCACGCACTGGCGGGCACAGATGCGTTTCGCTCGCTCCACCCGTTCCGCTTCGAATTATCAGAGAGGGTATTGACGACGGGGCTCCACGCCGCGCACGAAGGATCTTCGGTGATGATGGTGATGGGTCCGGTGTCGTTGGCGCTGGCGAATTCTGCGTCTGAGCCTGAGGCTGTGTTGCCGCCTGCGCTGCCGTTGCCGTTGTTGTCGTGGCCGCTGAGGGTGATGGTGAGCACGACGGTGAGGGCGATGATGGCCAGCAGGGCGATGCCGCCGAGTATCCACTTGAGTGCACCGCCCTTTTTCGGGGGTGGCCCGGGGTAGGGCTGATGCATAGGGCCCCATCCCGGCGGTGGTTGCTGTCCAGGGGGTGGCTGCCATCCGCCGTGGGGCGGCGGTGGTTGGTTGCGCCATCCGTTGGGTGGCTGGGTCATGTCGTCACCTGCTCGGCGGCGCGGAAAATCACAGCAATACCTCGGTGGGGGGCTTAGGGGTGGACTCGGTGCGTGGGGAGCCGGTGCCGGTGGCGGCGCGGCGTGAGATTCGGGGGCCCGCTCGGTGGCGGTGGAGCCCGCACCCGCATCGGTGGGGGCTTTCCTGTTGGACCATCTGCATGGTTCGGCCGGCCATCTGCATTGGCATACTGATCTGCCTCCCGAACTGAAGCCTCATTGGCGTTGGAACCACCTTCGTCGGCATAGTCACTCCTCTTGCGCCGACTCGTTAGTTACTTCCAGCAGCTTCGCACGCGGCCAAGATGAAACCGGTAGTACGCCAGCCTGCTTCGTATAGATGGTTATCAGCGACGGTGTAGGTAGGTATTGCCTCGGCGAAGGCGTGACGGTACTGGGCAGCGAGCACCGCGAAATCTTGGAAGGTGGTGTTTTCAGTGCGCTGACCCAATCGCTCAAGTGAGTCGGCCGAGTCGCGCATGACCGGTACCACCGCGGCGCTAATTGCCTTCTGTGCCGGTGACCACTGACCGGCCGGAATGTCAGCGGGTATATCTCGCCAAGCCTCAGTGTCGGCGCTGAACTCATCGACTGCGGTCTTCCAGTCATGGCATAAGGGATCGGGGCCCGTGATAAACGGCGTGGGGCTCGCGGAATCAATGACTGGAGCGACATGTTCGGGTGCAGATGCTTCCGGCGCTAGTGGTGCACGCGCTGCGGCTGAACCAAACCTTATGGATTGGCAAATACTTCCAAGTACCGCTCCACTGGTATTGGCGGCGCGTGCCAACGCATCGTCTGGAGGTGTGTAAGTGGGGATCGCATCTGCATAGGCGCGGGTGAATGCGACGAATTGTTCGTAGAGTTGTCGCATCACGCGGTGAGTGGTGAGTTTGATCAGCCGTTCGGTTTGGTCTGCGGCAGCACGCATTGCCTGACCAACTTCTTGATGCTGCCTCCTCTGGTCGGGAGTCCACGCGCTTGCGGCGATCGACGGGTCCCGTTGTGGCCAGCCGTTTTTCGCGCTATCGGCGAGTGTGTCTTGGATCGGTCTCCACGGCGCGCACGATGGATCGTCGGTGATGATGGTGATAGGGCCGGTGTCGCTGGTGCTGGCGAATTCGGAGTCCGAAGCCGATGCCGTGTTGGTCCCTGCACTGTTGCTTCCATCGTTGTCGCGGCTGCTGAATGAAATGGACACGACGGCGGTGATGGCGACGATGGCCAGCAGGGCGATGCCGCCGAGTACCCACTTCAGCGCCCCACACTTTTTCGGGGGTGGCCCGGGGTAGGGCTGCTGCGGCGGACCCCATTCTGGGGGTGGTTGTTGGCCAGGGGGTGGCTGCCATCCGCCGTGGGGTGGGGGCGGTGGTTGATTGCCCCATCCGTTGGGTGGCTGGGTCATTGCATCACCTGTTCAACCTCGTAGAGTTTGCCCGCATCGACGTGGCGCCCTCATCGATCAGTTGCTCGACGAAGTCACCGCTGGGCTTACTTGATCCCATTAGCTAGGCTCTGGTGCCGCGCATGCTGCCAGAATCATGCCTGACACTTTCGTGCTCGCCGTATAGAGGTGCTCGTCGGTGGGGCTATGAGTTGGGATGGCCTGTGCATACGCACGGCGGTATTGCGCGGCCAACGTAGCGAAATCCTCAAATGTGGGATTGCTGCTGCGCTGACCAATTTTTTCGAACTTATCGGCGACATCGCGCATCACGGGAATGACTGCGTCGTTGAGGGCCTTGTCCTCAGGCGTCCACTGACCGGCAGTCACATTCGGATCGGTTTTCGCCCAATCAGTTGTGTTATTGGAGTACTCGTCGGTAGCCGCTTTCCACTCTTCGCAGGCATTCGGGCTGCCGGTTAAGAAGCGTGCCGGCTTGGCGGGGTTGCCGAGCGGTGCAATGGTCGTGGGGGTGGGCCCGGCTGCGACCATTGTCGCGCGTGCCGGTGCCGAACCAACCTTGATAGCTTGGCAAATGCCAGCGAGGACCGCCGTGGCGGAGTTGGCCGTCCTGGCCAACTGGTCGTCCACATTTGTGTAATTCGGGATCGCTTTTGCGTAGGCGCGCGCGTACGCAATGAATTGCTCATAGAGTTGGCGCACGACACGGTTGGTGGTGAGCTTAACGAGCGGTTCCGTTTGGTCGGCTGCAGCGCTCATTGCCTGGCCAACTTGTTCATGTTGGGTTCGCTGCTCAGGGCTCCAAGCGGAGGCCGGTATAGATGCATCCCTTTTATCCCACCCATTTTTCTCGGTATCGGCGAGCGTGTTGAGGATCGGAGTCCACGGTGCGCATGACGGGTCTTCGGTGATGATGGTGATGGGTCTGGTGTCGTTGGCGCTGGCGAATTCTGAGCCCGAGGCTGTGTTCTCCCCGGCACCTTCGCTGTCGTGGCCGCCGCGGCTGCTGAGTGAAATGGACACGACGGCGGTGATGGCGATGATGGCCAGCAGGGCGATGCCGCCGAGTATCCATTTCAGTGCCCCGCCTTTTTTCGGGGGTGGCCCGGGGTAGGGCTGGTGCATGGGGCCCCATACGGGTGGTGGTGGTGGTTGGCCAGGCGGTGGTTGCCATCCGCCGTGGGGTGGTGGCGGTGGTTGGTTGCCCCATCCGTTAGATGGCTGGTTCATGGAATCACCTGCTTAGCTTCGTAGATTTCGCCCTCGTCGACATCAGGCTATCTGCCTGGCTCGGTCAGTTGTTCGACGCAACCACCGCCGGGCTTGCCTATTCCCACTAGCGATCCCCGACTGCTTTGCAGGCTTCATTTACCACACCAACAGTGAAAATGCTGGCGTCGTAGAGGTGATTATCGGCGGTTGTGTACGTCGGAATTGCCTGTGCGTATGCGCGGCGATACTGGGCCGCTAGAGTGGCGAAATCCTGCAACGTTGGATTGTCGCTGCGACTGCCGAGCTCTTCCAGTTTGTCCGCGGATTGACGCATCACCGGAATCGCGGCGTCATTGATGGCCTTCTGTTCGGTCGACCATTGGCCAGCAGGAACGCTCGGGTCTATTTTCAACCAATCCGCGACGTCGGTGAGAAATTGATCGGAGGCTGCTTGCCAGTCCCGGCATACTGGGTCGGGGTTAGTGAGAAAGCGTTCTGAATGGGCGGGATCCCGAGGTTGCGCGACATCGTCGGGTGCATGCCCCTCTAGTACGAGAGGGACCCGTGCCGCTGCGGAACCGAAGGAAACGGCTTGGCAGATCGCCGAGAGAGCCTTCGTAGCGATTGTTGCTGCACGCGCCAGATGGTCATCATCTGATGTATAGGTGGGAATCGTGTCGGCGTATGTGCGGGCATACGCGATGAATTGGGCATAAAGCTCGCGCAACGCCCTGTGGGTAGTCAGCTTCACGAGTGGTTCGGTTTGATCGGCGGCGGCCCCGAGGGCGTTACCGACATCTTGGTATTGCTTTCGTTGCTCGGGAGTCCACGCGCTTGCTGGGATGGATGGGTCTCTGTCACGCCACCCGTTCTTTGTGGTGTCTACGAAAGTGTTGTTGATCGGTATCCATGCCGCGCACGATGGATCCTCGGTGATGATGGTGATGGGTCCAGTGTCGTTGGCGCTGGCGAACTCTGAATCTGAGCCCGATGCCGTGTTCGCCGTTGGGCCTTCGTTGCCGTCCTCGTCGCGGCTACTAAGTGAAATGGATACGACGGCGGTGATGGCGATGACGGCCAACATGGCAACCCCGCCGAGTACCCATTTCAGTGCGCCGACTTTTTTCGGGGGTGGCCCGGGGTAGGGCTGAATGGGGCGCCATGCGGGTGGTGGTTGTTGGCCAGGCAGTGGTTGCCATCCGCCGCGGGGGGGCGGTGATTGATTTCCCCATCCGTTGGGCGGCTGGGTCATCGCGTCACCTCGCCAGCTTCGTAGGGTTTGTCCTCGTAGGAGCGGGACCATTCGCGTGGCTCAGTCAGTTGCTCAAGGTGACTCCCGCCAGGCTTGCCAATTCCCATCATTTAGGGCCCAGCAGCCTTGCATGCCCCGATAACAAGGCCGACCGAATAGATGCTCGCGTTGTAGAGGTGCTTGTCAGCGGGTGTGTATGTGGCGAGCGCTCGTGCGTAACCGCGGCGGTACTGAGCTGAGAGAACCGCGAAATCCTGCAGGACTGGATTTTCACTGCGGTGGCCAAGCCCTTCGAGGGCGTCAGCGGACTGACGCAAGACCGGAATCGCGGCACCGTTGAGGGCCTTATCCTGCGGTGACCACTGGCCAGCGGGAACGTTCGGGTCTGTTTTCAGCCAGTCTGCGACGTCGGCAAGGAACTGGTCAGATGCGGATTGCCAGTCCGGGCATATCGGGTCGGTGGTGGTCAGGAAGCGTTCCGGATGGATAGGGTCACCAGGTGGCGCAATATCAGTGGGTGCGGCCACTTCCGGAACGAGTGGTGCCCGTGCGGCCGCTGAACCGAACGAGATGGCTTGGCAAATCCCTGACAGGGTCCTCGTGGCCATGCTTGCCGCGTGCTGCAGGCCATCGTCGTGTGGTGTGTAGCTGGGGAGGGCGTCAGCGTAGGCGCGGGCATACGCGATGAATTGCGCATAAAGTTCGCGCATCACACGGTGCGTGGTCAATTTGGCCAGAGGTTCGGCTTGATCAGCGGCAGCGCGCATAGCTTGGCCGACTTCTTCGTATTGCCTCCGGAGATCAGAATTCCACGCGCTGGCTGGGATTGACACGTCCCGATCTAGCCATCCGTTCTTCGCGCTGTCTGACAGCGTGTTGTTAACAGGTATCCACGGCGCACACGAGGGGTCCTCGGTGATGATGGCGACGGGCCCAGTGTCGTTGGCGCTGGCGAATTCTGAGTTGGAGCCGGACGCCGTGTTGGCCTCCGCGCCGCCGTTGTCATCGTCGCCGCGGCCACTGAGTGAAATGGACACGACGGCGGTGATGGCGATGACAGCCAGCAGGGCGACTCCGCCGAGTATCCACTTCAGTGCCCCGCCCTTTTTCTGGGGTGGCCCGGGGTAGGGCTGATGCATCGGGCCCCATCCCGGCGGTGGTTGCTGTCCAGGGGGTGGCTGCCACCCGCCGTGGGGCGGCGGTGGTTGGTTGCCCCATCCGTTAGGCGGCTGGGTCATATCGTCATCTGCTCGGCCGGTTGGAAAGTCACAGCAGTGTCGCGCACTGTTGAGGACCGGCATTCACATCCGACAACGCCGGTGCCAACGTCCGCCGGTCCATGCCATCCATCCAAACCATCGCCCCTACACGCGCGACACCGCTCAGCCACGGACATTTAATACGTGAAACCACGTTTGTCCAGGAAATGAGCTGTGTCTGTTCCGTCCACCCCACCGGTGTCTTGCCGGCAATCATCATAAGCGCATGAAGAAGGGGTGATTGTCGCTATTTTGGGCAGCCGTCGTAGGTTCCTGCGGCACCGTTCGGCCAGCATCGCTCACCGACGGCGAGACCGAGCAGGGCGGCCTGAGCGCCCGGGAGATTCCTCGCCGTTTCCTACACCCGGGCTGTACCGAGCGACGATCAACAGCCCAGGCGTGGAAAACGATGGACTAAACAGCAGGCACCCAACCGCTACGCGCGCTCATCCACCGTCTGCCACAGGAACTCATACATCAGCGCGGACTTGAACGCCGCCTGCTTGTTGTCCGCCGCGCCGCCGTGACCGCCCTCGATGTTCTCGTAGTACAGCACCCGGTGCCCGGCCGCCTCCAGTGCTGCCGTCATCTTCCTGGCATGCCCGGGATGCACCCGGTCGTCACGGGTCGAGGTGGTGATCAGGATCGGCGGATACGAAGCCGAAGTCGAGGCCGAAATGTTTTGGTATGGCGAGTATTTCGACATGAATTCCCAGTCGGCCAGGTCGTCGGGGTTGCCGTACTCGGCCACCCACGACGCCCCGGCGAGCAGCAGGTGGAAGCGCTTCATGTCCAGCAGTGGCACGCTGCACACCAACGCGCCGAACAGTTCTGGGTAGCGGGTCAGCATGACGCCCATCAGCAGCCCACCGTTGCTGCCGCCGGATGCGCCGAGCTGTTCGACGGTGGTGATGCCGCGGCGCACCAGATCCGCGGCGACCGCGGCGAAATCCTCGTACACCAGGTGGCGGTTCTCCCGCATCGCCTGCTTGTGCCAGCCCGGCCCGTACTCGCCGCCGCCGCGGATGTTGGCCTGCACGTAGGTGCCGCCGCGGGCCAGCCAGGCCCGGCCCGCGCCGCCGATGTAGCCCGGCGTCAGCGAATTCTGAAACCCGCCATAGCCATACAGGTGGGTGGGGCTGGGCTCGTCGCGGCGCCCGACGACGAAGTACGGCACCTGGGTGCCGTCGGCAGACGTGGCGAAGAACTGCTCGACGCGGATGCCGTCGGCGTCGAAGAACTCCGGCGCGGACTTGACCTCGACCAGCGGACCGCCGGCCGTCCCGTACAAGAGCCGCGACGGCGTGGTGAATCCGCTTGAGTTGTAGAACACTTCGTCGCCCAGGTGGTCACAGTCGACGACGATGGTGTCCGTCGCCGGCGGAATGTCCGGGGCGTCGCGGTGCTCCCACGTCCCGGGAGTGACGATCTCGACGTGGCTGGCGACGTCCCGCAGCGTGATCAGTATCAGCTTGTCGCGTGTCCATTGCACACTCGACAGGCTGCTGTGTGCGTCGGGCTCGTAGATCATCGCCAGATTGACTGTCCCGGACAGGAAATCGTCGAAATTGGTGCCCAGCAGCGCGCCCGCGGGGTAGGTGACGTCACCCACCTGCCAATCGGACCGCAGTGAGATCAGCAGCCACTCGCGGTGCAACGACAGCGACGAATCGGTGGGAACCTTGATCTCGATCAGCTCGCCGTCGCGCAGCTCGTAGCGGACGCGGTGGTAGAAATCGGTGTAGCGCCCCAGCCGGGTGTGCTCGAACCCCGGGGTCCGGTCGATGGAGGCGATCACCCGCACATCGGTCGGCTCGGCCTCGTACACCGTCTCGGCCTCGGCCAACGGCTGTCCCCGGCGCCAGCGCTTGGCGATCCGCGGATAGCCGGATTCGGTCATCGACCCTTCACCGAAGTCGGTGCAGACCAACAGGGTGTCCTCGTCCTCCCAGGACACCGAGGACTTGGCTTCGGCCAGCTCGAACCCGTCGATGACGAATTCCCGTGTCCGCATGTCGAACTCGCGCACCACCGTGGCATCGGCACCACCGCGGGACAGGCTGATCATGGCCAGGGTGTGGTCCGGCTCGATCACCTCGGGCCCGGCCCACACCCAGTTCTCGTCCTCGGCGCGGGCCAGCTCGTCCAGGTCGAAGATCACGTCCCAGTCGGGCTCCTCGGTGCGGTAGCTGTCCAGCGTGGTGCGTCGCCACAGGCCGCGCGGGTTGGCCTCGTCGCGCCAGAAGTTGTACAGGTACTCGCCGCGCCGGCCCGGGTAGGGGATACGGGCATCGGTGTCGAGGACCTCCAGGATCTCCGAGCGGATCGCCTCGAACCGGTCACCGCTCAACAGCTCCAGCGTCGGCTCGTTGTGGGCCCGCACCCACGCCAGCGCGTCGTCGCCGGAGATGTCCTCAAGCCACAGGTACGGATCCTCAGGATGCTGTGCCACCCGTCCATTGTGACCGCGCGCGTAATGTGAGCTGAACACCACCTGCGCGGCGACGGAATGAGGACGGGATGGGCCAAGCACCGCCGAGGGCCCTGATCACCGCGGCCGCCGCCGACCTGCTGGCCCAGCTGCAGCAGCGCCACGGAGCCCTGATGTTCCATCAGTCCGGCGGCTGCTGCGACGGGTCGTCACCGATGTGTTACCCCGACGGCGAGTTCATCGTCGGTGACCGCGATGTCCTGCTGGCCGTGTTCGACGTCGGTACCGGCGTCCCGGTGTGGATCTCCGGACCGCAGTTCGACGCCTGGAAACACACCCAGCTGGTGATCGACGTCGTCCCCGGCCGCGGTGGTGGGTTCAGCCTGGAAGCCCCCGAAGGCATGCGATTTTTATCCCGCGGTCGGGCGTTCACCGACGCCGAGAACGCGCTCCTGGCCGAGCAGCCCGCGCTGACCGGCGCGCAGTACAGCGCCGGTGCCCGCCCACCCGACACCGGCAGCCACATCGTCGGCGAAGCCGTCGACGCCTGTCCGGTACCCGGGGGACGCGCCGCGCAGATGTAGCGGGCCCTGTCGGGTCGCGGCGTTATCGTCAAAGAGTGATTCCGCTGCCACGGGCGTGGCTGCTGACCGGTGCCATGTCGGTCGGCATAGCCGTCGGGCTGCTAGCCGGGATCGCCACCACCCTGCTGGTGACGGTCACCGTCCGGCCCGATGTGGTGATCGCGCTCGTCCTCGGCGTGCCCGGTGTGCTCGGGATCCTCACGGTCCTGGTCGCAGGCCGACGCTGGGTCACCACACTCGGGGCGTTCATCCTGGCCATCGCGCCCGGCTGGTTCGGAGCGCTGACCATCATCCAGGTGGCATCTCATGCCTGACGACACCAACACCTCCACCGCAGACTTCACCCCGCTGTTCGACACCGGGGAAAACGAGATCCTCGATGAGGAGCTGTCAGCCGACGCATTGCCCGACGTCCCCGCCGAGGACATGACGCCCGACGAGCCGGCACCCGACGCAGCCACTGACGACGCACCGTCGGAGCCCCTGCCCGCCCCGGCCCCGCCCATCGTGGTCGAAGGCACCTACCAGTCCGTGAAGTGGTGGACGTTCGTGGGCGTGCTGGCCGCGGTGTGGTTCGTGTCCGCGGCGGCCGGCGCCGGCCTGTACTACTACTGGTATCAGTCGGTGGACAAGACCTGGCCGGTGTTCGTCGTGCTCGTCTACCTCGTCGTCACCACCGTCGGCGCCCTGGTGGCCTCCACCGCACAACGCAAACCGGTGGTATCGGCCCTGGCCATCGCGTTGATGTCGGCGCCGCTGGCCGCAATGGCTGCCGCCGCGGTGTTCTACGGCGCCTACGTGTTCGGCTGGATCGCCCGCTAGGACCATTGCGCGGCCCATTAGGGTGGGGACGTGACCCACTTTGACGTCGTCGTTCTCGGAGCTGGTCCCGGTGGATACGTCGCGGCCATTCGTGCCGCCCAACTGGGGCTGAACACCGCAATTGTCGAACCCAAGTACTGGGGCGGCGTGTGCCTCAACGTCGGGTGCATCCCGTCCAAGGCGCTGCTGCGCAATGCCGAGATCGCGCACATCTTCACCAAGGAAGCCAAGACCTTCGGCATCAGCGGGGAGGCCACCTTCGATTACGGTGCCGCCTTCGATCGCAGCCGCAAGGTCGCCGACGGCCGCGTGGCCGGCGTGCACTTCCTGATGAAGAAGAACAAGATCACCGAGATCCACGGCTACGGTTCCTTCACCGGGCCCAAGTCGATGTCGGTGAAATTGAATGAGGAGGGCGGCGCTGGAGGTTCGGAAGAGCTCACCTTCGACAACGCCATCATCGCCACCGGGTCGTCCACCCGCCTGGTGCCGGGCACCTCCCTGTCCGACAACGTCGTCACCTACGAAACCCAGATCCTCACGCGCGAGCTGCCGGGCTCGATCATCATCGCCGGGGCCGGTGCCATCGGCATGGAGTTCGCCTACGTGCTGAAGAACTACGGCGTCGACGTCACCATCGTCGAGTTCCTGCCGCGCGCCCTGCCCAACGAGGACGCCGAGGTCTCCAAGGAGATCGAGAAGCAGTACAAGAAGCTGGGCGTCAAGATCCTCACCGGCACCAAGGTCGAGGGCATCTTGGACAAAGGTGGCGACGGGTCCGTTGTCGTCACGGTCAGCAAGGACGGCAAGACCGAAGAGCTCAAGGCCGACAAGGTGCTGCAGGCCATCGGGTTTGCGCCCAATGTCGACGGTTACGGACTGGAAGCCGCCGGGGTGGCGCTCACCGACCGCAAGGCCATCGCCATCGACGACCACATGCGCACCAACGTGCCGGGGATCTATGCCATCGGCGACGTCACCAGCAAGCTGCAGCTGGCCCACGTGGCCGAGGCGCAGGCCGTGGTGGCCGCCGAAACCATCGGCGGCGCAGAGACTCTGACGCTCGGTGACTACCGGATGATGCCGCGCGCCACCTTCTGCCAGCCGCAGGTGGCCAGCTTCGGGCTGACCGAAGAGCAGGCCAAGGACGAGGGCTACGACGTTGTCGTCGCCAAGTTCCCGTTCACCGCCAACGGCAAGGCACACGGCCTGGCCGACCCGACCGGCTTCGTGAAGCTGATCGCCGACAAGAAGCACCTCGAACTGATCGGCGGGCACCTGATCGGGCCGGATGTGTCCGAGCTGTTGCCGGAACTGACCCTGGCTCAGAAGTGGGACCTGACCGCCAACGAGCTGGCCCGCAACGTGCACACCCACCCGACCCTGTCGGAGGCGCTGCAGGAGTGCTTCCACGGGCTGACCGGCCACATGATCAACTTTTGAGAAACGAAATCGTCGCCGGCATAGCCGGATTGGTGGCCGGCCACATCCTGTGGCTGGCTGCCATCACGTTGGCTACGGAGGGCTCCCGGGTCACCATCTGGGCGCTGCTGGTGGCTCTGCTGTCCGTCATCGGTGGTGCGCTCGGCGGCTACTTCGGGTGGCGCAAGTACCAGCAGAAGTCGATGGAGTGGGCGGTGTTCCTGTGGGCGCTGCCGGTCTCCCCGGTGGTGTTCTCGCTGGTGTTGTTGGGCGTCACGTACCTCTAGCCCCACCAAACCTAGCCGCGCCGACACTACGGTTTGTGCTGCGATTTCGTCGTTTTTCCGACACAAACCGTAGTCTCGGCGGGGCTCAGTCCGGGAAGTCCAGCGGGATCCGCAGCGTCGTCATGGTGGCCGCCAGACCGTCGTATTGGCTTGCCAGCATGCAGAATTCGATGATCTGCTGCTTGCTGAGAATCGCCGAGAGCGCCGCCCAGGTTTCCGCCGAGATGGACCGGGTGATGACGAACTCGTCGGTCGCGGTGATCAACACCCGCTGCCGGTCGGTCAGCCCTTCGGCGTCAGGCCCCTCGAAGATGCGGGCCTGCGTCTCGGCGTTCACGCCGCGGCTGCGGGCCAGCCGGCGGTGCTGCTGCAGTTCGTACTCGCAGTCCCGCAGGTGCCCGATCCGCAGGATGACCAGCTCGGCATCTTGGCGGGGCAGCTTGCCCAATGGGCCGAGCAGCAGCCCGGAATACGGCAGCCAGGCCAAGAACAGCAGCTTGTGTTGGCCCAGCACGTTCATCAGGGTGAACCGCGGCGCTCGGATGGCCCTGGCGCCCACCTTGGCGATGGCCCAGTTCAGCGGGCCCAGCTCACGGAATCCGCCCGGCGCGATGCGGGCCGGCTCGAGTGCACTCACCTCGCCGAGTCTGGCACAGGTGGTAGGGGCGGGTGGGCGACACCGCGTTCTACACCTGGGCTGTTGATCGAAGACCGCCACCGCCCTGCGGTAGAAACCGACGCAAAAGCCGACCGCAAAAGCCGACCGCAAAAGCCGACCGCAAACCTACGGCTGGCGCACCAGATACGGCGACACCGTCGAGCGGTGCTCGTTGAGGTCCAGCGCCTTGCCCAGCGCCGGGAAGGCACGTTGCGGGCAGTTGTCGCGCTCACACACCCGGCACCCCGACCCGATGGGGGTGGCCACTTCGCCGGACAGATCCAGGCCTTCGGAGTACACCAGCCGATGGGCATGGCGCAGTTCGCATCCCAGCCCGATCGCGAATGTCTTGCCGGGCTGGCCGTAGCGTGACGGGCGTCGCTCCACGGTGCGGGCCACCCACATGTAGTTGCGGCCGTCCGGCATCTGGGCGATCTGCACGCCGATCTTGCCGGGATTGCCGAAGGTCTCGTAAACGTTCCACAGCGGGCAGGTGCCGCCAGAGGAGGAGAAGTGAAAACCGGTGGCGGACTGTCGTTTTGACATGTTACCGGCCCGGTCCACCCGGACGAACGAGAACGGCACCCCGCGCATCGACGGCCGCTGCAGGGTGGACAGCCGGTGACAGATGGTCTCGTAGCTCACCGAGTAGAACGCCGAGAGCCGCTCCACGTCGTATCGGAAGTTCTCGGTCACATCGTGGAATTGGCGGTAGGGCAGCACGGTGGCCGCAGCGAAGTAGTTGGCCAGCCCGAGCCGGGCCAGGGTGTGCGACTCCGTGCTGGTGAACTTGCCTTCGTCGACCAGTTTGTCGATGAGGTCGCCGAATTCCAGGAACGCCAGCTCGGCAGCCATCTTGAACACCTGCTGGCCGCTGGAGAGGTGATTGCCCATCTCCAGGGTTTTGGTGGCCGGGTCGTAGCGGTGCAGCACGGTGTCACCCAGATCGATGCGCCGCACGATCCGTACCCCGTGCTCGGTGGTCAGGCGGTTGGCCAGCTCGCCGGGCAGTTCACCGCGGTGCATGCGCATCTTGACGGTGAGATCCTCGGCGGCAGTGTCGAGCTCGTGCAGGTAGTTCTGCCGTTGGTAGAAGTAGTCGCGCACTTCCTCGTGCGGCATGGTGATCGAACCGCTGCCGCTGCCGTCGGAGTAGCGGTCCTCGGTGGCTGCGGCCAGTTGCGTGGTGGTGAGCCGGTAGCGCCGGTGCAGGTTGACCATCGCGCGGGCGAAGTTCGGGTAGGCCGCCACCATGTCGGCGACGTCGGCGACGTCCATGTCGACACCCAGGTCGCGGTCCAGCGTCACCTCGCGCATCTCGGCGACCAACCGGGTGTCGTCCTGGGGTGCGAAGAACGTCGCATCCACCCCGAACACCTCGGTGATGCGCAGCAGCACGGCCACGGTCAGTGGACGGACGTCGTGCTCGATTTGGTTGAGGTAGCTGGGGGAGATCTCCAGCATCTGGGCGAGTGCCGCCTGGCTGAATCCACGCTCGCTCCGCAGTTGCCGCACTCGCGAACCGACGAACGTTTTTGCCACGTCAAACAGCCTACAAGCCTGTGAAGGCGGCCTTTGCAGGCTTGGCATTCAAGCGCTACTGGCATTATCGGGCTGCCTGGCATGATCGGCTCAGGCGATAGCGACTGGGAGAGCACCATGACGGGAACCGCGGACACGACGACCACCGGGCTGAACAAGGTGATGATGCCCGTGCCCGACCCCCATCCCGACGTCTTCGACCGGGAATGGCCGCTGCGGGTCGGTGACATCGACCGGGCGGGCCGGTTGCGGTTCGACGCCGCGGCCCGCCACATCCAGGACATCGGCTCCGACCATCTGCGTGAGCTCGGCTTCGAGGAAACCCACCCGCTGTGGATCGTGCGGCGCACGATGATCGATCTGATCCGCCCGATCGAGTTCCAGGACATGCTGCGGATGCGGCGGTGGTGCTCGGGCACCTCCAACCGGTGGTGTGAGATGCGGGTGCGGATCGACGGTCGCAAGGGCGGGCTGATGGAATCCGAGGCGTTCTGGATCAACATCAACCGCGAGACCCAAGGGCCGGCGCGCATCTCCGACGACTTCCTGGCCGGCCTGCGCCGCACCACCGACGAGGCCCGGCTGCGCTGGAAGTCCTACTTGAAGGCGGGCAGCCGCGAGGATGCCGACGAGATCCGCGAGTACCCGGTGCGGGTGTCCGACATCGACCTGTTCGACCACATGAACAACTCGGTGTACTGGACCGTGATCGAGGATTACCTGTACTCACATCCGGAACTCCTGGAGACGCCGCTGCGGGTGACCATCGAGCACGACGCCGCCGTCGCCCTCGGCGAGAAACTCGAGATTCTCTCGCACGTTCACCCGGCCGGGTCGACCGACAAATTCGGGACCGGGCTCACAGATCGCACTGTTAGAACGCTCACATATGCCGTCGGCGACGAGACGAAAGCGATCGCCTCGCTGTTCTCGCTCTGACCCCTCCGGGTTTAACAGTACGGGCGTACTGACCTGCGCCTTTGGGTTACTGGCGGGTAGCTTCTGAACCGGTACAGCCATCATATTTCTTCGCAACCTTTGCAAGTTAACGAAGCGCTTTAGCGAAAGTTGGCAACTGAAACGGGTGGACCTGCGGATATGTGCTGTGCCATCGTCGGATTAGCACAACAGTGAAGTTGCCGGATTGTTAGCAAGATCCGGTGACCGAACAAGGCGACAGAACAACCGAAGGAGCAGTCCTATGTCGACCGTGGGCACCCCCAAGTCACCGGAGCAGATCCAGCACGATTGGGACCACAACCCCCGCTGGAAGGGCATCACCCGTACCTACACCCCGGCCGACGTCGTCGCCCTGCAGGGTTCCGTCGTCGAGGAGGCCACCCTGGCCCGCCGCGGCGCCGAGGTGCTGTGGGAGCAGCTGCACGACATGGACTTCGTCAACGCGCTCGGCGCGCTGACCGGCAACATGGCCGTCCAGCAGGTCCGCGCCGGCCTCAAGGCCATCTACCTGTCGGGTTGGCAGGTCGCCGGTGACGCCAACCTGTCCGGCCACACCTACCCCGACCAGAGCCTGTACCCGGCCAACTCGGTGCCGCAGGTGGTCCGCCGCATCAACAACGCGCTGCTGCGCGCCGACGAGATCGCCAAGGTCGAGGGCGACACCTCGGTCGAGAACTGGCTCGCCCCGATCGTCGCCGACGGTGAGGCCGGCTTCGGTGGCGCGCTCAACGTCTACGAGCTGCAGAAGGCCATGATCGCCGCCGGTGTCGCCGGTTCGCACTGGGAAGACCAGCTGGCCTCGGAGAAGAAGTGCGGCCACCTCGGTGGCAAGGTGCTGATCCCCACCCAGCAGCACATCCGCACCCTGACCTCGGCGCGCCTGGCCGCGGACGTCGCTGACGTTCCTACCGTCGTCATCGCCCGCACCGACGCCGAGGCCGCCACCCTGATCACCTCCGATGTCGACGAGCGGGACCGCCCGTTCATCACCGGTGAGCGCACCTCCGAGGGCTTCTACCACGTGAAGAACGGCCTGGAGCCCTGCATCGCCCGCGCCAAGGCCTACGCGCCGTACTCCGACCTGATCTGGATGGAGACCGGCACCCCGGACCTGGAGCTGGCCAAGAAGTTCGCCGAGGGCGTCAAGAGCGAGTTCCCCGACCAGATGCTGGCCTACAACTGCTCGCCTTCGTTCAACTGGAAGGCCCACCTGGACGACGACACCATCGCCAAGTTCCAGCGCGAGCTGGGCGCGATGGGCTTCAAGTTCCAGTTCATCACGCTGGCCGGCTTCCACGCCCTCAACTACTCGATGTTCGACCTGGCTCACGGCTACGCCCGCGAGCAGATGAAGGCCTACGTCGAGCTGCAGGAGCGCGAGTTCGCCGCCGAGGAGCGCGGCTACACCGCCACCAAGCACCAGCGTGAGGTCGGCGCCGGCTACTTCGACCGGATCGCCACCACGGTTGACCCGAACAGCTCGACCACCGCGCTGTCCGGTTCCACCGAAGAGGGTCAGTTCCACTGAGCTTGCGAAGTGGAACCGACTAGCCAGGGTCACTAGGCCCAGTGGCTTGACAGCACAGGCCCCGCTCAGCAGTTTTGGGCGGGGCCTGTCTGCGTATAGAAAGAGAACCTGTGAGCAATCAAATCGAACGAGTAGGTGTGATCGGTGCCGGCCAGATGGGCGCGGGCATCGCCGAGGTGTCCGCCCGTGCCGGTGTGGACGTGCTGGTGTTCGAGACGTCGGACGCGTTGGTCACCGCGGGACGC
Organism: [Mycobacterium] fortunisiensis; assembly: GCF_019050325.1. Classification (GTDB taxonomy): domain Bacteria; phylum Actinomycetota; class Actinomycetes; order Mycobacteriales; family Mycobacteriaceae; genus Mycobacterium; species Mycobacterium fortunisiensis. The sequence continues at coordinate 157,748 of NZ_VOMB01000004.1, forward strand.
AATCGCATCACCAAGTCCCTCGAGCGCGCCGTCAGCTCCGGCAAGGTCACCGAGCGGGAGAAAGACGCCGCCCTGGGCAAGCTGAAGTTCACCACCACCCTGGCCGATCTGGCCGACCGCCAGCTGGTCATCGAGGCCGTCATCGAGGACGAGAACGTCAAGGCGAAGATCTTCGCCGACCTGGATGCGGTCATCACCGACCCCGACGCGGTGCTGGCTTCCAACACCTCCAGCATTCCGATCATGAAACTCGCAGCTGCTACACAGAATCCTGCCAGGGTTCTCGGCCTGCACTTTTTCAACCCGGTTCCGGTGTTGCCGCTGGTCGAATTGGTCAGCACCCTGGTGACCTCCGATGCTGCCGCCGCGCGGGTCGAGGAATTCGCCGGCACGGTTCTCGGAAAACAGGTCGTGCGTTGTTCTGACCGGTCCGGTTTCGTGGTCAACGCGTTGCTGGTTCCCTACCTGCTGTCGGCGGTCCGGATGGTCGAGGGCGGGTTTGCCACGATCGAGGATGTGGACAAGGCAGTGGTGGCCGGGTTGTCACACCCGATGGGCCCGCTGCGGCTGTCCGATCTGGTCGGTCTGGACACCCTGAAGCTCATCGCTGACAAGATGTTTGACGAGTTCAAAGAGCCTTTGTACGCCGCGCCGCCGCTGTTGCTGCGGATGGTGGAAGCCGGCCAGCTGGGCAAGAAATCGGGCCAGGGCTTCTACACATACTGAATCGACCCGCGCTGGCACTATGGCCGAGGCTTAGCTAGTCTACCCACAGTAGGGCCTGCCGGCTCGCTCTATAGAGTCTGCGTGTAAAACACATGTCGGCCCCCAAACTGTTGGTCGTCAGCAGCAAAAAACGCAAAGAGGTAATTTTTCGCATGTCTAACGTCGAGTCCGATCTGGCGCCGTATTACGAGGAATCTCAGTCGATCTACGACATCTCCAATGATTTCTATGCCCTCTTCCTCGGGCCGACCATGGGCTACACCTGCGGTTACTACGAGCGCGAGGACATGAACCTCGAGGAGTCGCAGAACGCCAAGTTCGACCTCGCGTTGGGCAAGCTGGACCTCAAGCCGGGCATGACGCTGCTCGACATCGGCTGTGGCTGGGGCGGTGCGTTGGAGCGGGCGTTGCTCAACTACGACGTCAACGTCATCGGGATCACGCTGAGCAAGGAACAGTCGGACTACGCACGCAAGCGGCTGGCCAAGATCGACACCAACCGCAACGTCGAGATCCGACTGCAGGGTTGGGAAGAGTTCAACGAGCCCGTCGACCGCATCGTGTCGATCGGTGCGTTCGAGGCGTTCAAGCAGGAGCGCTACCCGATCTTCTTCGAGCGGGCCTACAACATCCTGCCGGACAACGGCGGCCGGATGCTGCTGCACACCATCCTGGCGCACAACCAGGCGTACTTCCGGGAAAACGGCATCAAGCTGACGATCAGCGACCTGAAGTTCATGAAGTTCATCGGTGAGGAGATCTTCCCCGGTGGGCAGCTGCCGGCCGTCGAGGACATCGAGAAGCTGGCCGCCGATTCAGGCTTCGACCTGCAGCGCACCCACCTGCTGCGCCCGCATTACGCGCGCACGCTGGACATGTGGGCCGCCAACCTGGAGGCCAAGAAGGACGAGGCCATCGCGCTGCAGGGCCAGGAGGTCTACGACCGGTTCATGAAGTACCTGACCGGTTGCGCCGACTTCTTCCGTCGCGGCATCACCAACATCGGCCAGTTCACGCTCGTCAAGTAGTTCCTTTTCTTTTCCCGCCGAGACTACGGTTTCTGGTGCGATTTCTCTGATTTCGCGCCAGAAACCGTAGTCTCGGCGCATTTGTAGGGTGTGTAACCGGCCCCGCGCAACGCTACCCAGGCGCGGCTGATCACCTCTGGCCCGCGAAACTCCAGTTGACGGGCGCTGACCCGCACGATTGTCCATCCCCGGGCCGCCAGAAACTCCAACCGGACGATGTCGTTCTCCTGGGCCTCGGGCGTGGTCCAGTGCTGGTCCCCGTCGTACTCGATGCCCACCATCCACTCCGGCCAGCCCATGTCGATCCGGCGCCGGACCCGGCCCGATTCGTCAGCGACCGGTATCTGGGTGACCGGACGCGGCAGCCCAGCACGGATGAGCAGCAACCGCAGCCTGGTCTCCTGCGGGGATTCCGCCCCGGCGTCGGCCAGATCCAGCGCTTGGCGGAGCCGACGGATACGCCGCGCCCCCGGATAGCGTTCGGCGATCGAAGCGACGTCGGCGGTGGTCCCGCGGGTGCTGTTGAGTAGCGCGTCGATCCTGATGATCGCGGTGTCGAGCGGTTGGAATCGCCCGATGTCGTAACAGGTGCGGGCGATGGTGGTGCAGGCCATGTCGCCGACCGCGGTGACCTCGTCGTCAGCGATGACGCCGGTGTGGATCAGGATGCCCGGCGGGGCCGGGTGCCGGAAGCGGGCCAGTTCGGCCGGCGCCTTCTCGGGAACCCACTTGCTACCCAGGACCGCTGCCGCGGAATACCCGGCCAGTGTCGCGCAGCGCCGCGACCACAGCCACGCGGCCCGAGCGCGGTTATGCGGGTCGAGAGTGAAATCTCTTGGTACATAGATATTCTGATGAAGCTTGCGATACCGCGTCCGCAGCGCATGCCGAGTCAGCGTCCCGGCAGCGAGCGCCTCGGTCGCCACCACAAGGTCTCCCGCGCCAAAATTCCCCACACCGATGTTCGACGCAGCAGGCGGGCATCCGGTTCCCCTTGACGCCGACACGACGCCTTGTGGCGCCAAAATGCCGAAATCACGTCATAAAGCGTCGTCTCGGCGCAACCAGAAAGAGGGCTAAGCCTCAGCCAACCGCTTCTTCTCGGTCTTGACGTCGAAGTCCGGTGGCGGCCAGGACATGTTGAGGCCTTTGAGCGCCTCGATCAACAGCTCGGTGATGGCCAGCCGGCTGTACCACTTCTTGTCGCACGGCACGATGTGCCAGGGCGCGTAGTCGGTCGAGGTCTTCTCCAACATGACCTGATAGGCCTCTTGGTATTTGGGCCACAGCAGCCGCTCGTCGATGTCGGCCGGGTTGTACTTCCAGTACTTGTCGGGCCGCTCCAGTCGCTCGGCCAGCCGGGCCTTCTGCTCGGCGAGCGAGACGAACATCGCCACCTTCACCAGCGTGGTGCCGCCGTCGACCAATTCCCGTTCGAACGCGTTGATCTCGTCGTAGCGGGCGCCCCAGACATCGGGCGGCACCAGGTTGTGCACCCGCACCACGAGCACGTCCTCGTAGTGTGAACGGTCGAATACCCCGATGTGTCCGCCCGGCGGCAGCGCGTTGCGGATCCGCCACAGGTAGTGGTGGGCCCGCTCCTCCTCGGTCGGCTTGCCGAAGCTGGTGTACCGGACGCCTTGTGGATTTGCCGCGCCCACAACGTGTTTGACGATCCCGCCCTTGCCGGCGGTGTCCATGCCCTGCAGGATCAGCAGCACCGAACGATTGTCGTCACCGCTCTTGGACCGGGCGTAGAGCATTTCCTGCAGTGAGGCCAGCCGCAGGTTGCGCTCGGTCTGCAGCGTCGGCGCATCGCTCTTGTTGCCGCGGAACCCCGGCGTGCTGTTGGTGTCGATGCGCGAGACCTGATCACCGGGGCGGAATGCCAGGTGGGTGTGGGGTTCGTGGGTCCACAGGGCAGGCAGGTCGCGATCGGTCACCCGTTCAGTCAAGCAGCTGCCGCGGCAGAATCGGGGACGGGTGCGGCTGCGAGTTGAACTTCTCCAGCGACCCGCCGACTTCCACGATGCCGCACAGGGCGTTCCACGACAGCATGGTCAGGTAGTCGATCAGCTCGTCGGCGGTCATCCGCGGGTTGGACATCCAGGAGTGGGTGGCCAGCTGGACGCCACCGACGGTGTGGAAGGCCCACGGTTCGGCGCCGCGGGTGTCCATGCCCACGCTGGCCATCCGGCGCCGCAGCATCACCGCCAGCATGCGGGCGATGATCTGCTCGGAGTCGGCGACGGCCTTGCTTTTGCTCGCCGAATTGTTGGCCATCACGAACGGATAGATCTCGGGCTCGGCGGCGACGGTTTCCACGTACACCTTGATGATCTCGCGGGTCAGGTCGAACCCGTCGAGGTTCGACGACAGCGCCGCGGCCATGTTGGGGATCAGGGTGGTCTGGGCGAACCGCATCATCACCGCGGTGGTGAGGTCGTTCTTGTCGACGAAATAGCGGTAGAGCACGGTCTTGGAGACCCCGATCTCGGCGGCGATCTCGTCCATGCTGACATTGCTGCCACGCCGACGGATCGCTTCCAGGGTGCCGTCTACCAGCTCGTTACGCCGCTCCACCTTGTGCTGGTGCCAGCGCCGTTTGCGTCCATCGGTCTTCACCGTCACCGGCGGAGTCTGCTGTGCCACAGTCGCAGTAGTCCCATTCCCTAGTTCCGCTTAATACTACGGCGGATCGCCGGCTGCCGACCTCTGGGTGCGACGCCGAATTGGCGCGGTTGTGGATGATGGATACGTGGCACATCGATCCGACGCCGGTTTGCGAGCGCTTGGCGCCCCACGGCAGAGTTTTGCCGAGGCGCTGGCCGGTGCGGACAGCGCCGCCGACGCCGAACGTCAGCGGGGTTTGCGGCGGATGAAGCTGGTGGCGCTGGGCTTCCTGGTCGGTGCCACAGTGGTCTTCCTGGTGTGTACCTGGGCACAGTCCCGGGGTGCGACGGCCGGCGGCGCGGCGCCCTGGATCGGCTACGTGCGGGCCGCGGCCGAGGCGGGCATGGTCGGTGCGCTGGCCGACTGGTTCGCCGTCACGGCGCTGTTCAAGCATCCGCTGGGGGTGCCGATCCCGCACACGGCGATCATCAAACGCAAGAAGGACCAACTGGGCGAGGGACTGGGCACCTTCGTCCGGGAGAACTTCATGTCTCCCGAGGTGATCGCCACCAAGCTGCGCGACGCCCAGGTGGCCGGCCGGCTCGGGAAATGGTTGTCCGACCGTCCCCACGCCGAGCGGGTCGCCGCCGAGGCGTCGACCGTGCTGCGGGTCGGGGTGGAGATGCTGCGTGACGAGGACGTCCAACATGTGCTGGACCGGATGATCGTCAAGCGCATCGCCGAGCCCAAGTGGGGTCCGCCGATCGGCCGGGTGCTGTCCACGCTGCTGCAGGAGGGCCGCCAGGAAGCCCTGATCCAGTTGTTGTGCGACCGGGCGTTCCAGTGGTCGCTCAATTCCGGTGAGGTGATCGAGCGGGTCATCGAGCGGGATTCGCCGACGTGGTCTCCGCGCTGGGTGGATCACCTGGTGGGCGACCGGATCCACCGCGAGCTGATGGACTTCACCGACAAGGTGCGGCGCAACCCCGATCATGAGCTGCGCCGCTCGGCGACGCGGTTCCTGTTCGAGTTCGCCGACGACCTGCAGCACGACGAGGCGACGATCCAGCGGGCCGAGAACGTCAAGGAACAGCTGATGGGCCGCGACGAGGTGACCCGGGCGGCCGAAACGGCGTGGGCGGCGGCCAAGCGGATCATCCTGGAGTCGGTGGACGACCCGTCGTCGGCGCTGCGGACCCGGATCGCCGACTCGGTGATGCGCATCGGTGAGTCGGTGCGCGACGACGCCGAGCTACGCGACAAGGTCGACAGTTGGATCATCCGGGCGGCGAAACACCTGGTCGGCGAGTATGGGACCGAGATCACAGCAATCATCACCGAGACCATCGAACGCTGGGACGCCGACGAGGCCAGCCGACGCATCGAGCTGCACGTGGGCCGTGACCTGCAGTTCATCCGGATCAACGGCACCGTGGTGGGGTCACTGGCCGGCCTGGTCATCTATTCGATAGCCCAACTACTCTTCTGACCTGCGCTAACTAGTGCTTGCAAAAGTTAGCACCCCGTCGTAGCGTGAATTTTGTCGTTAACGGATACCCGTGCTACGAGGGGACTGACATGGCGCAAGACGAGAATCTCGCGGCTGTTGTGTCCAACGCTGCGCAGGACATCGGAAGCTTCATCCGAGCCCAGCGTGAGGCGGCACAGGTATCGGTGCGGCAGTTGGCCGAGAAGGCCGGCGTCAGCAATCCCTACCTGAGCCAGATCGAACGGGGATTGCGCAAACCCTCCGCCGACGTGCTCAACCAGATCGCGAAGGCGCTGCGGGTGTCCGCGGAAGTCCTCTACGTGCGCGCCGGGATCTTGGAGCCCAGCGAGCCGAACGAGGTGCGCGACGCCATCGTCAACGACGTGGGGATCACCGAACGGCAGAAGCAGGTGCTGCTCGACATCTACACGTCGTTCCGTCAGCAGAACGAAGCCGAAGCAGGTGAGGAGCCGGGAACTGACTGACATCCCACCAACTGCCCGATAACAACTCGCACGAAAACCCCAGCTCGAGAAAGGAACTCGGATGACCGAGAAGAACCAGCCCACCATCGAAGACCTCAAGGCCCCGCTGCTGGCCGCCGTCGGCGCCGCCGACCTGGCCCTGGCCACCGTCAACGAGATCGTCGCCAGCCTGCGTGAGCGCGCCGAGGATGCCCGTACCGACGCCCAGGAGCGCGTCGAGGAGAGCCGCGCCCGGCTGACCAAGCTGCAGGAAGACCTGCCCACCCAGTTCGAGGAACTGCGCGACCGGTTCACCTCTGAGGAACTGCGCAAGGCCGCCGAGGGCTACGCCGATCAGGCCACCGCGACCTACAACAAGCTCGTCGAGCGCGGCGAGGCCGCGCTGGAGCGGCTGCGCAACCAGCCGGGGATCGAGGAAGCCGCCAGCCGGGTCGAGGAGTACACCGACCAGGCCGTCGAGTTGACCCAGGAAGCCCTGGGCACCGTGGCGACCCAGACCCGCGCGGTCGGCGAGCGGGCCGCCAAGCTGGTGGGCGTTGAGCTGCCGAAGAAGGTCGAGAAGGCCACCGAGAAGGCCGACGCCCAGGTGACCGCGGCGGCCAAGAAGGCTGCCGCCCCCGCCAAGAAGGCCGCCCCGGCCAAGTCGGCACCGGCCAAGGCCACCCCGGCGAAGAAGACCACCCCGGCCGCCAAGAAGGCCACCCCGGCCAAGAAGGTCACCCAGAAGTAAGACCGGCCTCGACCGCGGATGTACAGGCCGCGGTCGACGCTGACGATGACGCCCGCATAGGCTGGTGAGGTGCAACTCGCCAACCTTGCGGGCGTCATTGTCTTCGTCCTCGTCGCCGCTGTCTTCTTCGTGGGCGTCTACGCGCTCGTGCACGCCGCCATGCAGCGTCCGGACGCCTACACGGCCACCGGCAAGCTCACCAAGCCAGTCTGGCTGGCGATCCTCGGGGTGGGTCTGCTGCTGTCGCTGCTGCTGCGCGACGTGTTCGGGGCCGCGATCCTGGCCTGCGCCGCCGGTGTCTACCTCATCGACGTCCGGCCGAAACTGCTGGAGATCCAGGGAAAGTCGCGCTGAGGCGATGCGCTTTCGCTCCGCTGCGCTCGGCGCAGCAGGTGTGCTGCTCGGCGCGGCGCTGACCTGGTGCCCGACGGCGGCCGCCGACCCGGCCTACATCGATCACGTGACCTGGGCCAAATGGGGCGACCTGTCCAGCCTGCGGGTCTATCCGACCGACGCCGCCCGCGCGGTGACCCGCCAACCCGCTGCCGGCGCCGCGGCCGACGCGGCCTGGGCCGAGGTGCTGGCGCTGGCCCCGGAGGCCGACCTGCCCGGGATGCGTGACCAGTTCCTGTGCCACTGGACCTTCGCCGAGCTGACCGAGCCCGGCAAGGTCAGCTGGAACCTGGAGCCATGGCGACCCGAGGTCAGCCCCGAGGTGATGTTGGGCAGCGGCTGCAACCCCGGCGGCAGTGAGGAACCTTTCTGATGGGCAGTTACCCCCGCGCGCAGGTCGCGGCCCTGGTCGATCACACCCTGCTCAAGCCCGAGGCCACCGCGGCCGACGTCGAGAAGCTGGTGGCCGAGGCGGCCGACCTCCGCGTGTTCTCGGTGTGCGTGTCGCCGACGCTGGTATCCGCCGCGGCGAGGGTCCGCCCGGCCGGGCTGGCGGTGGCCGCGGTGGCCGGCTTCCCGTCGGGCAAGCATCTGGCCGAGATCAAGGCCCGCGAATCGCAGTTGGCCGTTGCCGCCGGTGCCGCCGAGATCGACATGGTGATCGACGTCGGCACCGCGCTGGCCGGCGATCTGGCGGCCACCGCCGCCGAGGTGGCCGCGGTGCGCGCCGCCGTACCCGAGGCCACACTGAAGGTGATCGTCGAGTCCGCCGCCCTGCTGGAGTTCGGCGGTGAGGCGGTGCTGGGGGAGGTGTGCCGGGCCGTCGTCGGCGCCGGGGCCGACTTCGTCAAAACCTCCACCGGTTTTCATCCCAGCGGCGGGGCCTCAGCGCGTGCCGTGGAGCTGATGGCCCGCGCGGTGGGCCCCGGGATCGGGGTCAAGGCCAGCGGCGGCATCCGGACTGCCGAGGCCGCGGTCACGATGCTCGACGCCGGAGCCACCAGGCTGGGGCTGTCCGGCACCCGGGCTGTGCTCGACGGCCTGGCTTAGCGCGAGAAGCTACAGGTTGGCGAAGCAGGGATCTTCCTGCGCCTTGGGCATCTCGGCGTTCTGCGTGGAGAACTTGGCCACCACGCCGCTGTCGGTGACCTGCACGCTGTCGGCGTGGATGCCCATCGGGTAGTTCTCGGTGATCTGGGCGGTGAACTTGTCCAGGATCGGCTGCAGGGTCTCCCGCGGCCAGGACAGGCCGATGGCGCTCAGGTCGATGATCTGCAGTGAGATGCCCTTGTTGACCACCGTGGGCTTGGCGGTGATGGTGCCCAGCAGGCCCTTGAGCTCGATCGTCCCCTGCGACGGGTTGGTCCGCACATCCGAGATCGCCGAGCCGACGAACGGCAGCTGGACCATGTCGGCCACGGTCTGGCGGATACCGTCGGTGTTCCAGGTGATGTCGGCGACCATCGAGCCCACGGTGCCGCTGGCATCGGCGGTTTCCTTGATCCGCACATCCTCGATGCCGATCTTGACCTTCATGCCCTTGGCGTCGCGGATCTGGTTGCCCGCGGTTTCGATGTTGATGTTGGTGTAGTGCCCGGTCATGTGCTGCATCAGAAACGGTGGCAGCGGGTCGAACGAGGCCTTGGCGCCGTCCTGCACGATGCATTCCACGATCGAGGCGACGATCTTGTCGGCCCGGTTGCGGGCGTACAGCTCACCGCCGAGCACCCCGGCGGCGACCAGGGCCAGCACGATCACCACGACCAGTACCACCGACAGCGGGTCCGACAGCAGCTTCTTGACCTTGGCCAGCGCCGATGGGCCCTGGGGCTCGGGCGCGCCCGGACCGGGCTGGCCGGCCTGCACCGGCTGCTCCGGCGGCACCGGCTGGCCCGGCTGACCTGGGGGCGGCGGTGGCACCTCGGACGACGGGGCCGGCGGGGACTGGTCGGTTGGGCGAGCCCAGGGATCGGTCACCCCAGCGATTGTGCCTTACCCAACTGAGCGAACGGTGAGCGGTTCTGCAGCACCGCGATGGTGTCCCGGACCCGGCTGGCGGCGTCGAGATCGACGTCGACCACCAGCAACTGCGGGTCGGATCCGGCCGCGGCGAGGACCTCGCCGGTGGGGGAGGCCAGCAGGCTGCCGCCCACCCCGGTCGGCCCGGCCTTGGCGATCTCGTCGCCCGGATAGGCCTGGTCCACCGCGGCGACGAAGCCGGTGGTGTCCAGCGCCCGGGCCCGCGCCAGCAGGGTCCACTGCTCGAGTTTGCCCGGGCCGGACCCCCACGAGGCGTGCACGGTGATCAACTGGGCGCCGCGCCGGGCCAGCTCCACGTAGAGCTCCGGGAACCGGATGTCGTAACAGGTGGTGATCCCCACCGTGACCCCGTCGACGGTGATCGTCGCCGGGTCGAAACCCGGTGCCACAGTGCGTGATTCGCTGAAACCGAAAGCATCGTAGAGATGGATCTTGTGGTAGTGGGTGTCGACACCGGGGCCGGTGGCGAGCAGGGTGTTGGTGACCCGGCCGTCGGCGTGGGGGGTGAACATCCCGGCCACCACGACGACGCCGGCCCGCGCGGCGATCTCGCGTACCGCCATCGCCCACGGCCCGTCCAGCTTCTCGGCGACCGGGCGCAGCGGCACCCCGAACCGGCACATGGTGGCCTCGGGGAACAACACCAGCCGCGCGCCGTCCTGGGCTGCGCGCCGGGTGTACTCCGCGACGAGCTCCAGATTCTCGGCCGGGTCGGTGCCGGTGGCGATCTGCGCCAAGGCGGTACGCATAAGGTCAGCCTAGTGGCGGGACGCGGCTTAATTTGTGGCCGGCGCCACGGTGCTCAATGCGTGGCGGGGGCCACGGAAGACCAGGGCACCGTCAGCACCCCGTCGCGCAGCCGTCGTCGCGGCGCGGCCACCGGATGGCCCTCGGCGCGCAGCAACTCCACCATGGCCCGCCACCGCACCCGCGGTCCGAACACCCCGTGCCCGGCCGCGCTGGCCCAGGCCCGGTCGGCCGCGGACAGCAGCGTGTGGATCGGCCGGCCGGCCACGTTGTGATGGATCAGGACCTTGGGCAGCCGTTCGGCCAGATCCGACGGCTGCTCAATGTTGAACGGGTCGCAGGCCAGCGTCAGGCTCACCGGTCCGTCGGCATCCAGCAGCACCCAGCAGCAGCGGCGGCCCAGCTCGTCACAGGTGCCGTCGACGATCAGCCCGCCCGGGGCCAGCCGGCGCATCATCGTGGCCCAGGCGTCGGGCACCGCCTCCACCGGGTACTGGCGCAGCACGTTGAACGCCCGCACCAGCACCGGACGCAGCCCGGCGAGCTCGAACCCGCCGAGCGCGAACCGCACCGCGCCCTGCTCATCGGTCAGCGCCTGCGCGGTGGCCACCCGCTCGGGATGGATCTCCAGCCCGACGACGCGCACGTCGGGGCGCACCGTCTGCAGCCGCGAGGACAGTTCGACCGTGGTGACCGGCAGCGCCCCGTAGCCGAGGTCGACCACCAGCGGATCGGCCGCGGCCCGCAACGCGGTGCGTACCCGCGGGGAGTGCACCAGCCAGCGGTCGCTGCGGCGCAGCCGGTTGTACCCGGTGGTGCCCCGGGTGATCGCCCCGACGGGTCTAGACGTGCCGGTCAGCGCGCAACGCCCCCTCGACGACGGCCGCGCGGCACCCGATCATGCGTGATCGGTGATCCACACCGAGGTGAACCGCTGCTCGGCGATCAGCAGGTCGGCCAGCTGGTTGCCGATGAAGCCCTCGATCTTGCCGCCCACCAACGGCACCTTCACCTCGACGGTGAGGTGCACCGACAGCCGGGATCCGGTGTCGGTGGCCGACAGTGTCGCGGTACCGGACAGTGCCACCGGCGCCCCGGAGACCGAGCCCCGGACCGTGCCATGGGACATGCCGTCGTGGACCGGCTGCCACTGCTCCTCGCGTTGGATGCTCAGATCGCCGCGGTGAAACTGTGACACCAGCCCGGGCAGCCGGTCGGCGCGCAGGACCTGGGTGGTGACCACGTCGAGGGAGCCGTCGGCGCCGACATCGAGGGTGTCCAGGGTGGTTTCGTCGGCCCCGGAATCGGCCAGTCGGGCCAGCCAGTAGCGCTCGTCGGCGAATGCCCGGTGGACCTGTTCGACGCTGCCTTCGTAGTCGGTGGCCATGTCGAATGATCGCGGCATAGCTGGTCAGGCTACCGTTACGGGCCGTGGTCAGTTCGTATGTCGCCGGTGTGGCACTCGCCGAAAATGTGCCGCTGGCTCCGTTGACCACGCTGCGGGTCGGTCCGGTGGCACCCCGGGTGCTCACCTGCACCAGCACCGATGACCTCGTCAATGTGCTGCGCGCGGTGGCCGAGCCGATCCTGGTGCTGGCCGGCGGGTCGAATGTGGTGCTGGCCGACGACCTGGCCGCGACCAGACCCGACCTCACGGTGGTGCGGGTGGCCAACACCGCCGTCACGGTCGAGGGCAACCTGGTGCGCGCCGAGGCCGGCGCGGTGTTCGACGACGTCGTCGTCACCGCCCTGCGCCACGGCCTGGGCGGGCTGGAATGTCTGTCCGGAATACCCGGATCGGCCGGGGCCACCCCGGTGCAGAACGTCGGCGCCTACGGGGCTGAGGTCGCCGACACCATCACCCGGGTACGGCTGCTGGACCGCCGTACCGGCGAAGACCGTTGGGCCGCACCGGAAGAGCTCAAGTTCGGCTACCGCACCAGCATTCTCAAACACTCTGATGCCGTCATCGTGCTCGAGGTCGAGTTCGCCCTGGAAGCGGATGGGGCCCGGGACCGCAGAAGCGCACCGCTGCGCTACCGCGAGCTGGCCACCGCGCTGGGGGTCGAGCCGGGTGAGCGGGCCGACCCGATGCGAGTTCGCCACACCGTGCTGAGGTTGCGGGCGGGCAAAGGGATGGTGCTCGACGCCGAGGACCATGACACCTGGAGCGTGGGGTCGTTCTTCACCAACCCGGTGGTGTCGCAGGCCGAGTTCGAGCGGGTGCAGGCGGTGTTCCGGGGCGACGCCGGGCCCGACGCGGGAGCTGTGCCGCACTACCCGGCGCCCGACGGGGTCAAGCTGGCCGCCGGCTGGCTCGTCGAACGGGCCGGCTTCGGCAAGGGCTACCCCGGTGCGGACGCGCCCGCACGGCTGTCCACCAAGCACGCACTGGCGCTGACCAACCGCGGCCAGGCAACCAGTGCCGACGTGATCGCGCTGGCCAGGACGGTGCAAGCCGGGGTCGCGGAGCGCTTCGGGATCACCTTGCAGCCTGAGCCGATTCTGATTGGGTGCGATCTATCGGTACCCTAGGTCCACGTGAGCGCTGCCGGTGATATAGAGGCCAACGCGCCGTTGTTCAATCGGCGGCGCGCCCTGACGGTGCTGACCGTCGGCGTGGGAGCCGGACTGCTGGCTGCATGTTCGGGCGAGACGCCCCTTTCCGCCCCCGAGGACGACGCTCCGGTCGAGCCGACGGTGACCTACGAGCCGGCCGGCGGCGCCGAAGATGTGCTGCCGACCGCGGCGGTCGGGGTCACGGTCGAGAACGGGTGGTTCCAGCGGATCAGCCTGACCAACGCCAACGGCAAGGTGGTGGCCGGCAAATTCAACAGCGACCGCACCGCGTTCACTGTTACCGAACCGCTCGGTTACGACGCCACCTACACGTGGGCCGGTTCGGTGGTCGGCAAGGACGGCAAGGCGCAACCGGTGCAGGGCAAGTTCACCACCGTGGCCCCGCGCAAGCAGGTCAGTGGCCAGTTCCAGCTGGCCGACGGCCAGGTGGTCGGGGTGGCCGCGCCGATCATCCTGCAGTTCGACGCCGTGATCGACGACGAGTACCGGGCGACGGTCGAGAAAGCCCTGCAGGTCACCACCACCCCGCCGGTCGAGGGCAGCTGGGCCTGGCTGCCCGACGAGGCCGGCGGCTCGCGGGTGCACTGGCGCACCCGGGAGTACTACCCGGCCGGGACCAAGGTCAGTGTCAAGGCCCCGTTGTACGGGGTGAATTTCGGCGAGGACGCCTATGGTGCGGCCGATTCCACGCTCGACATCGAGATCGGTCGTCGGCAGGTGGTCAAGGCCGAGGCCTCCAGCCATCGGATCCAGGTGCTCGACGGGTCGGGCGCGGTGATCATGGACTTCCCCTGCAGCTACGGCGAGGGCGATCTGGACCGCAACGTCACCCGCAGCGGCATCCACGTGGTCACCGAGAAGTACGAGGACTTCTGGATGACCAACCCGGCCGCCGGGTACTCCAACGTGCACGAACGCTTCGCGGTGCGGATCTCCAACAATGGCGAGTTCATCCACTGCAACCCGAACAGCATCGGTTCGCAGGGCAACACCAACGTCACCAACGGCTGCATCAACCTGAACCTGGAGAACTCGCAGCAGTACTTCAACAGCGCGATCTACGGCGACCCGGTCGAGGTCACCGGCACCCGCATCCAGCTGTCCTACGCCGACGGCGACATCTGGGACTGGGCGGTGGACTGGAGCGAATGGAAGGCCATGTCGGCGCTGTCCTCGCAGGACGCCCCGTCGAACCTGCCCGCCTCCGCGCCGGCCACCCCGACGGATGCGCCGACGCTGTCGGGCACGCCGACCACCACCACCCCGCCGAAGCCCGCGCCGGGCGGCTAGTGTCCTGAGTCATTAATTCGTCGGCAGTAGTTGGCGATGCTGGCCAGGATTTGGTCGGCGGTCTTGG
>NZ_VOMB01000012.1 GCF_019050325.1 [Mycobacterium] fortunisiensis
CCGATACCGGAGGCCCTCACCTGTTCACCGGCGCCACGCCGTTCACAACCTCCCCGAGAGTTACAGCTAGCTCACCCGAGTTTGAGGGCCGCGGCGACGATCGGTTTCGCCCAGTCCGGAGTGGCCGACAGATCGGCCGGGCCGACGATCTCGCCGCCGGCCACATGCAGAACCAGCACCGGTAGCGGGGCGCGCGCACCGGCCGGATCGGCGTCGGCAGAGTTGTCGTAGACCCGCAGTTCGGTGAGCACCGGCAGCAATTCAACCAGGTTCTGCCGGCTGTGCCGCCATCGGCGCCGGATCGAGGATTCCGGGATGTCGTGGCCGCCGGCGCTGACCCGGTGTCGGACGCGTTCGATGTGCAGTTCGGGGGAGGCCAGCCCGACGAACCAGATGCGAACCTCGAAGCCGGCGCTCGCGGCTAGGGTCAGCAATCGGGGGATGGTGGCGCCGCCGAGCGTGGATTCGATGGCCAGGTCCAGCTTTTCGGCGATGGCGCGTTCCAGTAGCCGTTTGCCCTGATGCCAGGCCAGGCTGTTGGCCCGGGTCTGGTCCAGCCCGGGATTGGCGGCCAGCAACGCGCGGGCGGCCTCGTCGGGATTGAAGTAGTCGCCGCCGAAGGATCGGATGGCGGCACCGCCGAGGCTGCTCTTGCCTGCGCCGTTGACGCCGGCGAGGACGTAGATGCCGGGCACCTGCCGGGATCAGCCCCGTTGTGCGGCGGCTGCCGCGGCGGCCAGCTGTTCGGGGGTGGCATCGAACGCCGCCGCCATCGCCGCCTTGGATTCGGGCGTCTGCATGCGTTCCAGCAGGGTGTCGAACTCCCCGGTCAGCTCGTCGAGGGCGGGGGCCGCGGCGCGGGTGAGCGCCTCGAACTCGGCGTAGGACACCAACACCGCCTTGGGGGCATTGTGTTTGGTGATGGTGACGGCGCCGCCGAGCGCGGCTTGCTCGACGATCGCGGCGAATTCGTTCTTGAACCGCGTCGCCGCCACGGTCGGCACGTCGACCAGCTCGCCGGCGCGGTTGCGGAACGTCAGGGTAGCCATATGGCCATTTTAGCCATTTTGACTATTTCGACCAGAGCCGCCGCCGATTTATGCCCGAAAGGCAATATTGCCCAATGGGCAATATTTCCGTACCGTTGGTCGCATGACCGGATTGCGGGAACGCAAGAAACTCAACACCCGGCGTGCGCTCAGCGATGCCGCACTGGCCCTGATGTTCGAGCGCGGCTTGGACGACATCACCCGCGAGGACATCGCCAACCGGGCCGGGGTGTCGCTACGCACCTTCACCAACTACTTCGCCGGCAAGTACGACGCGCTGGCCTACCGGCAGGTCGAACGCCTGCAGCAGAGCATCGAGATGCTGCGCGGACGCCCGGCCGACGAGCCGCTGTGGACCGCGATCACCGAATCGGTGGTGGCCCCGCTGGCTGCGGACTTCGATGACGTCTACGGTGCGGAGAACGCGTTGCCGACCCGCGCCCAGTTGGTCGAGGTGCGAAAGCTGTTGATGATCCCCGAGATCCGGGACGCCTCGTTCCGGCGGCTGCACGACGAGTGGGTGACCGCCATCGCCGAGCGCACCGGCACCGACCCGGTCCGAGACATGTATCCCCGGCTGGTGGCCGCGGTGATCGCTGCCGTCGGCGACGTGGCGATGGACGCGTACGCCGCGGCCGACCAACCGATTCCGATCATCGAAGTGATCCGTGCGGGTTTCGCGGCGGTGGCCGCGGGCCTGCCCGAGCCCGGAGGAAAGCCATGAACCCGATCGACGTCGTCATCTCCGGTGCCGGCCCCAACGGGCTGTTGCTGGCCGGGGAGTTGGCGCTGGCCGGGGTGCGGCCGGTGGTGCTCGAGCGGCTGGCCGCTCCCAGCTCCGAACTCAAGGCCAACGGCATTCTCGGACAGGCCAACCGGGTACTGGACCTGCGGGGGCTCTACCAGAGGCTGAGCGGTTCGAACGAGCCTCCGCAGCAGATGGACGGCTACATCTTCGCGGGCCTGCAGGTGCCGTTCGCCGGCGTCGCCGACAACCCGATGTACGGCATGCTGATCCAGCAGCCCCGGGTGGTACGTGAGCTCGTGGACTGGGTTACCGCCCTGGGCGTCGAGATCCGCTGGGGCCATGAACTCCTGGACTTCGCGCAGGGATCCGGTGGGGTCACGGTCGACGTCGCCGCCCCCTCGGGCGACCATCGGCTGCACGCCACCTATCTGGTCGGCGCCGACGGCGGGCGCAGCCAGGTGCGCAAACGGGCCGGCATCGAGTTTCCCGGACTGACTGCCGACGTCGTCGCCCGGGTGGCCCACGTCGGACTGCCCGAGGAGCTGCGCACCGGGCTGGGCAGCATCGAGGTGCCGGGTCTTGGTGAAATCCCGTTCGGGCACCATCGTTTCGATGGGGGAGTGCTGATCTATGCCGAATTCCAGCCCGGCCGGTCCATGGTCGGCACCATCGAATACGGTGCCCTGCTGCCCGACGACGCCCCGGAACTGACCATCGACGAGTTGCGCGCCAGCGTGCACCGGGTGATCGGGACCGAGCTGCCGCTGGGGCCGCCCAATTGGCCAGGCCCGCATGCCCTGCGGCGGATCAACGGCCAGAACACCCGGCAGGCCGCACAGTACCGGGCCGGCAACGTGTTCTTGGTCGGTGATGCCGCCCACGTACATTCGGCCATGGGCGGGCCCGGCCTGAATCTGGGCCTGCAGGATGCGATGAACCTGGGCTGGAAACTGGCCGCTGCCGTGCGGGGCTGTGCACCGGTCGGCCTGCTGGACAGCTATCACAGTGAGCGCTGGCCGGCCGGGCAGCGGGTGATGATGCACTCCATGGCCCAATCCGCGCTGATGGCCGCTGGACCCGAAGTTGGAGCGCTGCGAACACTTTTCGGTGAAATACTGGCGACACCGGACGGATCGGCGCACATCGCCGGGGTTCTCGCGGGATCCGATGTCCGCTACGAGGTGGGCGACGACCATCGGCTGTCCGGGTACTTCGTCCCCGACGTGACGCTGGACGACGGCCGCCGGGTGGCCGAGCTGCTGCGTTCGGGCCGGCCGCTGCTACTGGATCTGGCGGGCGGCAAGTATGCCGAGTCGGTGCGCGGCGGCCGCGACATCGCGATCGACATCGAGATCGCCCCAATGGCCGAGGCGCCCGCGGCGGCTCTGCTGATCCGTCCCGACGGCTACGTCGCCTGGGCCACCGACAGCGCGGACGGTTCAGCCGCCGACGGCCTGCGTGCAACGGTGGAACGCTGGTTCGGCGGGCCGGTCGCCGAAGAACTCAGCGCCTAGCTTGCCGAAAGTGGGCTTTGGGTGCCACTTTTCGGCGAAAGTTGGCACACGAGCCAACGCTCGGCTCAGTTCAGCGTGGCCCGGATGCACACGGTGACGTACGGCAGTGCCAGCCCCGATGAGTTGGCCAGCGCCGGATGCGTGGCCAACAGCTCGCGGACCTGCCCCAGCGTGCGGGTACGTACCTGCTCGGGTGAGGTGATGCAGTAGCTGCGGGAGGCCACCAGATCGATCAGGGCCTGGGGCGTCAGGTAACTCGTCCACTCCACCTGGCGGCGCTCGATCTCGCCGAACGGCTCGGGCAGCGTCACCTCGTTGTTGAACGGGTCGTGCTCGGGCCCGATGATGCGGCCCAGGTCCTTGACCCAGCCCGATCGTTCGTCGCGGGTGTTCCACACCAGGCCCAGTTGGCCGCCTGGCCGCAGCACCCGGCTGATTTCCTTGGCCGCCCGTTCCGGGTCGAACCAGTGCCAGGCCTGGGCCACCAGCACTGCGTCGACACTGTTGTCGGCCAGCGGGATCTCCTCGGCGGTGCCCAGCAGCGCCGGCGTGTCGGGTAGTGAATTCGACAGCAGCTCAAGCATTTCCGGAATCGGGTCGACGGCTTTGACGTCCAGCCCACGCTCGACCAGCCGGGTGGTCAGCTTGCCGGTGCCCGCGCCCAGGTCCAGCACATCGTGGGCACCGTCGGGAAGCAGCCAGTCGATCGCCTCGGGCGGATACGACGGCCGGCCGCGTTCATAGGCCGCGGCTTCCGAGCCGAAGGACAGGGAACGCTGCTGGGGCGTGCTCACCGTGCCGCCAGCTCCAGTGTGCGGCGGATCAATTTGCCCACCACCTCCGTCTCGACGAGGAAGCCGTCGTGCCCATAGGCCGAGTCGACGACTTCCAGGCCGTTGCAGCCGGGCAGCAGCTCGGCCAGTTCCTGTTGCAGGCGGATCGGGTAGAGCCGGTCGGAGGTGATCCCGCCGACGATGACGGGCACCGGACAGCTGCGCAGCGCGCTGGCCACCCCGCCGCGGCCCCGGCCGACATCGTGGCTGGACAGCGCGTCCGAAAGCGCCACGTAGGTACCCGGATCGAATCGGCGGGCCAATTTGCCGCCCTGGTATTCGAGGTAGCTCTGTACGGCGTAGCGCCCGCCGTCGGTCGGGTCTTCGTCGCCCTGGGCGGTGTTGCCGAACCGTTCGTCGAGCTCTTCTTCGCCCCGGTAGGTCAGGTGCGCGAAGCGTCGCGCGATCTCCATGCCGGCCAGCGGGGCCCGGCCGGTGCCGTGGTAATCGCCGCCCTGCCAGTCCGGGTCGGCCTTGATCGCGGCCACCTGGGTGCTCTGGGTGCCGATCTGATCGGCGGTGGCCCGGGCGCCCACGGCCAGCACCAGCCCGGCGCGAACCTCGTCGGGATATCCGACGAGCCACTCCAGTGCCCGGGCTCCGCCCATCGACCCGCCGACCACCGCGGCCACCTCGGTGATCCCGAAGGCGGCCAGCGCGGCCCGGTCGGCCTCGACCTGATCGCGGATCGTGATCGCGGGAAACCGTGACCCCCAAGGCTTTCCGTCCGGTGCCGGTGAGCCCGGCCCGGTGGAGCCCTGGCAGCCGCCGAGCGCGTTCGTCGAGATCGCGCACCACCGATCGGTGTCGATCGGGGCGCCTGCGCCGGCCACTCCGTCCCACCAGCCCGCGGTCGGGTGACCGTCGCCGGCCGGTCCCGTGACATGGGAGTCACCGGTCAGGGCGTGCAGCACCATCACCACGTTGTCGCGTTCGGGTGACAGCTCGCCCCACCGTTGAACGGCGATCGACACGTCCGGCAGCACAATGCCGCTCTCCAGCGTGAGGTCACCGATGTGCACCACGCGGGTTTCGCCTTCGGCGGGCAAGGGGAGGGTGGACACGGCCGGTTCTTCGGTGATCGTCATGACGGTCTTCTCTCGCCGCCTACACCGTGGCCGCTGTCTGCGGAGCACCGCTGAACGGCCGGGCGGCGGCGAACCCCTGCTCCAGGTCGGCCAGGATGTCGTCGATGCCCTCGATCCCGACGGCCAGCCGGACCAGGCCGGGGGTGACGCCGGTGGACAGCTGTTCTTCGGGGGACAGCTGCGCGTGCGTGGTCGACGCGGGGTGGATCACCAGGGAGCGCACATCGCCGATGTTGGCGACGTGGCTGTGCAGCGTCAAGGCGTTGACGAAGGCCTTGCCGGCCTCCACGCCGCCGGCCAGTTCGAACGCCAGCACCGCGCCGGTGCCCTTGGGGGCGATCTTCCGGCCCAGCTCGTACCAGGGCGAGGTGGGCAGCCCGGCGTAGTTCACCGAGGTCACGCCCGGGTGCCCGGCCAGGTATTCGGCAACCTTCTGCGCGTTCTCCACGTGGCGTTCAACACGCAGCGACAGCGTTTCCAATCCCTGGGCGATCAAAAAGGCATTGAACGGTGCGACGGCGCTCCCGAGGTCGCGCAGCAGCTGAACCCGGGCCTTGAGCGCAAAGGCGGGCGCGCCGAGTTCGGCGAAGATCACCCCGTGATAGCTGGGGTCGGGGGTGGTGAAGCCGGGGAACCGGCCGCTGGTCCAGTCGAACGTGCCGCCGTCGACGATCGCCCCGGCGATCGCCGAACCGTGCCCGCCCAGGTACTTCGTCGCCGAGTGCACGACGATGTCGGCGCCGAGCGCGATCGGCTGGATCAGATAGGGCGTGGCGATGGTGTTGTCGACGATCAGCGGCACGCCGTTCTCGTGGGCCACCGCGGCCACACTGGGGATGTCGAGGACATCGATTTGCGGGTTGGAGATGGACTCGGCGAAGAACGCCTTGGTGTTGGGGCGCACCGCGGCCCGCCAGCTGTCCAGGCTGTCGGGATCTTCGACGAAGCTGACCTCCAGGCCGAGCTTGGGCAGCGTGTAGTGGAACAGGTTGTAGGTGCCGCCGTACAGCCGCGGGCTGGACACGATGTGGTCGCCCGCACCGGCCAGGTTGAGGATGGCGAAGGTTTCGGCGGCCTGGCCCGAGGACAGCAGCAGCGCGGCGACACCGCCTTCGAGGGCGGCGATGCGCTGCTCGACGACATCGGTCGTGGGGTTGCCGATGCGGGTGTAGATGTTGCCGGGCTCGGCCAGGCCGAACAGGGCGGCGGCGTGATCGGTGCTGTCGAACGTGTAGGAGGTGGTCTGGTAGATCGGCAGCGCCCGGGCTTTGGTCGCGGCATCGGGCGTCTGCCCGGCATGGACCTGCTTGGTCTCGAACGACCAGGCTGCGGCGCTTTCGGGGGTTGTCATGGCTGGGTGTCTCCTCCGGGTGAGGGGATGAGGAAGGTAGGTGTGCGGTCGGCTACCGGGCGTCGGGCCTGCCGTCGATGACGGCGAGCGGACACTTTGGGGTCACGGACACATACACATGGCTGGCCTCCATCAGGTTTCCCTGTCTGTCTGGGGGCCCGTACCTTCGGACCCGCGCTTGCCTTGTAGCCGGCCGGAATTTCTCCGTCGACTACTCAACCTGGTCATCACCCGGGGCACCCCACCGCGGTTGGAGGGTTGCCGGCCAGCAAGCCGGGGCTTGACGCTGGCACTCATGACCGGCCTGCAGCTTATCGCAACGCGCTGAGCCGGTGCCAGTCGGTTGGTTCGGAGTGGGGTGGCAGGGTGTCTCGCCGGGCACCAAAGTTACTGGTCAGTAACGAAAGCTGCCCCGTCGCGGCGGTTCGTGCCCTTGTAGTCTGGCCCGCGATACGACAGCAGCGAATAACCACGGGTGAGGGCGAG
This sequence comes from [Mycobacterium] fortunisiensis, assembly GCF_019050325.1. Classification (GTDB taxonomy): domain Bacteria; phylum Actinomycetota; class Actinomycetes; order Mycobacteriales; family Mycobacteriaceae; genus Mycobacterium; species Mycobacterium fortunisiensis. The sequence continues at coordinate 7,070 of NZ_VOMB01000012.1, forward strand.
TGATCCTCGTCGACCCGAACTGACGCCGGGAGAGCAACCATGACTGCCCAGCAGCCGACCATCATCTACACGCTGACCGACGAGGCGCCGCTGCTTGCGACGTACTCCTTCTTGCCGATCATCCGGGCCTTTGCCGAACCGGCCGGCATCGACATCCAGACCAGCGACATCTCGGTCGCGGCCCGCATCCTGGCCGAGTTCGGTGATTACCTGACCGAAGAACAGCGCGTCCCGGACAACCTGGGTGAGCTGGGGCGTCTGACCCAGCTGCCCGAAACCAACATCATCAAGCTGCCCAACATCAGCGCCTCGGTCCCGCAGCTCACCGCCGCGATCAAGGAGTTGCAGGAGAAGGGCTACGCCGTCCCCGACTACCCGGGTGATCCCAAGACCGACGAGGAGAAGGCGATCCGCGATCGCTACTCGAAGATCCTCGGCAGCGCGGTGAACCCGGTTCTGCGCGAAGGCAACTCGGACCGCCGCGCCCCCAAGGCGGTCAAGGAGTACGCCCGCAAGCACCCGCACAGCATGGGCGAGTGGTCCCAGGCCTCCCGTACCCACGTGGCCACCATGAAGACCGGCGACTTCTATCACGGTGAGAAGTCGATGACGCTGGACAAGGCCCGCAACGTTCGCATGGAGCTGGAGACCAGCCCGAAAGACGGCGGGGTCGGGGAAACGATTGTTTTGAAGCCCGAGGTCAAGCTCGACGAGGGCGACGTCATCGACTCGATGTACATGAGCCGCAAGGCCCTGATCGACTTCTACGAAGAGCAGATCGAGGACGCCTACAAGACCGGCGTGATGTTCTCGCTGCACGTCAAGGCCACCATGATGAAGGTCAGCCACCCGATCGTGTTCGGCCACGCCGTCAAGGTCTTCTACAAGGACGCCTTCGCCAAGCACGAGAAGCTGTTCGACGAGCTCGGCGTCAACGTCAACAACGGGCTGTCGGACCTCTACAGCAAGATCGAGGCGTTGCCGGCCTCGCAGCGTGAGGAGATCATCGAGGATCTGCACCGCTGCCACGAGCACCGGCCCGAGCTGGCCATGGTGGATTCGGCCAAGGGCATCTCGAACTTCCACTCGCCGTCGGATGTCATCGTCGACGCCTCGATGCCGGCGATGATCCGTCTCGGCGGCAAGATGTACGGCGCCGACGGCCGCACCAAGGACACCAAGGCGGTCAACCCGGAGTCGACGTTCTCCCGGATGTACCAGGAAGTGATCAACTTCTGTAAGACCCACGGCCAGTTCGATCCGACCACGATGGGCACGGTGCCCAACGTCGGTCTGATGGCGCAGAAGGCCGAGGAGTACGGCAGCCACGACAAGACCTTCGAGATTCCGCAGGCTGGCGTGGCCAAGATCGTCGACATCGATTCCGGTGAGGTGCTGCTGAGCCAGGACGTCGAAGAGGGCGACATCTGGCGGATGCCGATCGTCAAGGACGCCCCGATCCGCGACTGGGTCAAGCTGGCCGTCAATCGTGCCCGGCTGTCCGGTATGCCTGCGGTGTTCTGGCTCGACGATGAGCGTCCGCACGAGAACGAGCTGCGCAAGAAGGTCAAGGCCTACCTCAAGGAAGAGGACACCGAGGGCCTGGAGATCACGATCCTGCCGCAGGTGTGGGCCATGCGCTACACCCTGGAGCGGCTGATCCGCGGCCAGGACACCATCTCGGTGACCGGCAACATCCTGCGTGACTACCTGACCGACCTGTTCCCGATCCTGGAGTTGGGCACCAGCGCCAAGATGCTCTCGATCGTGCCGCTGATGGCCGGTGGCGGGCTGTACGAGACCGGTGCCGGCGGCTCGGCCCCCAAGCACGTGCATCAGCTGGTGGAGGAGAACCACCTGCGCTGGGATTCGCTCGGCGAGTTCCTGGCCCTGGGCGCCAGCCTCGACGATCTGGGCAACAAGACCGACAACGCCAAGGCCAAGGTGCTGGCCACCGCGCTGGACACCGCGACCGGAGAGTTGCTGAACGAGAACAAGTCTCCGTCACGCAAGACCGGTGAGCTCGACAACCGGGGCAGCCAGTTCTACCTGGCGCTGTACTGGGCGCAGGCGCTGGCCGAGCAGACCGAGGACAAGGAGCTGGCCGAGCACTTCGCGCCGCTGGCCAAGTCATTGGCCGAGCACGAGCAGACCATCGTCGCCGAACTCAATGCGGCCCAGGGCAAGTCGGCCGACATCGGTGGCTACTACTACCCGGACCCGGAGAAGACCGCTGCGGTGATGCGGCCCAGCAAGACCCTCAACGAGGATCTGGCGACGTCCGAGAAGGCTTAGGTTCGCGGTCGCCCGCGCGGCTCAACCGGTCGCGCGGGCCGGGCCGACGTGCCGGTCCACGAACTCGGCGATCAACCCGGTGATGGTGTCGGGGGCCTCGAACATCGGGACGTGGCCGACGCCCTTGAGCGTGGTGACCACCGCGTCCGGCGCCAGGCTCTTGGTGAAGTGCCGGGTGAACCGGGGCGCCGGCAGCACGCGGTCCTTCTCGCAGATGACGAGCTGGGTCGGGGTGTGGGAGTCGGCGATCTCCATCAGGCCCGCGGTGGTCAGGGCCTTGACCATGAGTTTGAAGTACGCCGGGCAGTGGGCCAGGTCGTCGATCAGGTCACGGCGGTCGCTGTCGTTGAGCACGTCGGGCGTCGAGCTGACGGCGAGGTAGGAAATCTGTTTGGTCAGTGGCAGTTTCAGCAGCTGCCGACGCAACACCGCGGTGGTCAGCACTACCGGCAGGGCGGCCATGAATTTGGCGATGATCTCGTACTTCGCCAGCGTGTGCATCGACCAGCCGCCCGCGGGAGCGATGCCGGTCAGCGTGCGGGCCCGGCCACGGCGCTCCAGTTCGAAGGCCACCCAACCGCCGAGGGAGTTGCCGACGATGTGGGCGGTGGTCCAGCCGAGCTCGTCGAGCCGGCGTTCCACGTCGTCGGCCAATGCGGCGACATCGAGGAGCAGCGGTGCATGCGCGCCGCCGTGGTGCCCGGCCATGGTCGGGGCGAACACCTCGTAGCGGCCGGTCTGGGCCAGCTGGGGCGCGACGTACTTCCACACGCTCTGGGACAGCAGGAAGGGGTGTAGCAGCAGGATCGGTTCGCCCGATCCGAGGTGGATGGGTGCACGTTCAGCCATGCCGCCAGACATTAAGGTGATACCTCCGGTACCGCAAGGGGGCTGTCCGGGCGGGTCGGTAGGGTCTGGGCCGTGGCACCCCCTGGACCTTTGACCGTCAGCACCATCAACGTCAACGGTATCCGCGCAGCCGTCAAGCAGCGCTCCACCGACAATCTCGGTCTGTTGCCGTGGCTCAAGGAAACCGAAGCCGATGTGGTGTGTCTGCAGGAGACCCGCGCCGATGACGAGCAGCTCAACGATGCGTTGGCGCCTGCGCTGGCCGACGGCTGGAACCTGGCCTCGGCGGTTCCACATGTCAAGGGCCGCAACGGCGTTGCCGTGTTGTCGCGACACCCCATCGACGCGGCCCGGCTCCTGGTCTCCGACGAGTTCGAGACACACGGGCGTTATCTCGAGGTGGATACCGCCGGGGTGACGGTGGCCAGCGTGTACGTGCCCACCGGTGAGGCCGAGACGGACCGTCAGCTGGAAAAGGAACGGTTCATGGCGGTGCTCGCGGCCCGGATGGGCGAGCTACGTGACCGTGCCGCCGTGCTGTGCGGGGACTGGAACATCGCCCACACCGAGAACGACATCAAGAACTGGAAGGGCAACCTCAAGAAGTCCGGGTTCCTGCCCAGTGAGCGCGCCTGGCTGACCGAGTTGCTGGGGACCGGCTGGGTGGACGTGGTGCGGGTGCTGCATCCCGATGTGGCCGGGCCGTACAGCTGGTGGTCGTGGCGGGGTAAGGCGTTCGACAACGACGCCGGCTGGCGCATCGACTATCACCTGGCCAGCCCGAGGCTGGCGGGGCGGGCAGTGTCCACACGCGTCGACCGGGCCGAGCTGTACGCGTTGCGCTGGTCGGACCATTCACCGGTGACGGTCTGTTACGGCTGAGTACAGTCCGGACATTCATTACCCGTGCTGTGCACAGGGAACTATCGCCGGGATAGGCTTAGGCGCGCTTGTGCTGGGGGTTGTGGTCAGTATGTGGCTGTAATCCTCGGCTTAGTGTTCGGCGCAGGACGCCGATACAGAAGGTTGCGAGACAGGCCCTACGTTGGCCGGGACAATATCTCGTGGAGGTGGCGCCGGTGCACAAGGTCGTCGAATCGAAACGGCAGGAAGTCGAAGAGTTGTGCCGAAAGCTTCTGGTGCGTCGGCTGGATGTGTTCGGTTCTGCCGTCGGGGATTCGTTCGACGCCGAGTCCAGTGACGTAGATGTCCTCGTCGAGTTCGACTTAGGCGCCGACTTTGACTACTTCGACCAGTACTTCTCTCTGAAAGAAGGCCTTGAACGGATCTTCGGGCGCTCGGTCGACGTTGTGACGGTGTCGAGTATCAAGAATCCCTACTTCAAACAACATGTCATGCGAACACGGGAAGCGCTATATGCCGCGTGATGCAAGGAAATGCCTTTGGGATGCTCGGCAGGCGCTCTGCGGTCGAACGTCAGCTTGAGATCGTTGGTGAAGCTCTCAATCGACTATCCAAGGTAGACAAGGAATTATCGGCGAAGATCCCAGAGCTTGCGCGGATTGTGGCCTTTCGCAACATCCTGATTCACGGGTACACGGACGTCGATGATGCATTGGTGTGGCAAGTGATCACCGACAAGCTTCCCGAGTTGGAGCTAGTTCTTTCGCGACCTCCTTCAAGGGTGAGACGTTCGCCGCCAGTCTGGGCGCCGGCCCAGATATAGCAGGACCTTGTCGAAATCCGTTGCGGCCGAGGCGTTGACGGCCCGGTCGAACGGCGAGACCGCACTGTCGCGGAAGTCACCGTCGGGGATCGCCATGACCAGTGGAAGTACGGCGGCGATGACGTCGTCCGGCAGTTCGTATGACGCGCCCAGGGCGGCGGCGACATCCCAGCCGTGCACGGCGTAGTCGACCAAATGGAACCCGATCGCCAGCGTGCCGGGGAACGTGGCGTTCGGTCCGAACTCGGGCAGTGCGAACGTCGCCTCGGCGATTCCGTCGGCGGCGAATGCGTCGAGCACGGCGCGGGCGGCAGCGGCGTAGGTGCCGGCCGGGTCGGCGTGCACGGCGTCCGCGACGGTCGTCACGTCCCAGGCCGACTCATCGGCGCCGCGCCCGCGCGCGGCCGCCGCGAACCCGCGGTGCTGCACGGTCATGTGGGCCAGGAGATCGGCCAGAGTCCACCCCGCACAGGGGGTGGGGCGGTCCAAGTCGGAAGCGGTGACGGCGTCGACGGCGTCCACGGAGCGGAGCACGGCAACGCGATGTAACGGGAGCAAGGTCGGTATCAATAGTAGGCATACGCTTACGATAAGCGCGAGCACATCATATTGCAACGCTTACGCTTGTTCGGTGTCTCGACGCCCCGATCTGGCCGCCATGCTTGCCCCGTTGCTGCGGGAGCTGATCGCCGCCGAACAGCCGGTGCTCGACGCGCACGGCGTATCGATGTGGGGCTACGTCGTCCTGCTGGCACTCGACCGCTCCTCGATACGGACGCAAGCGGCATTGGCCGAGGCGATCGGCGCCGACAAGACCCGCATCATCCGCACCCTCGATGACCTGCAACAGCAGGGCTTCATTGCGCGCGAGGCCGATCCCGACGACCGCCGCGTTCGGCTACTGGCCATCACCGAGGCGGGCCGCGCGGTCAAGGATGCGGTCCAGCGGGAGATCCAGCACGGGGAGGAGCGTTGGTTGGGTGAGCTTTCCGCCGATGATCGGAAAGTCTTCCTTCGGGTGCTGCAGCAGTTGACCCGCGAAGAATCCCGATGACGTCAGTGCGAAAATCGACAGCATCATGAGTAGCGCAAGCAAACAGGTCGTGTTCTCCGGCGCACAGCCCACCTCCGACTCCCTGCACCTCGGCAATGCACTGGGTGCCGTCACGCACTGGGCGCAGCTGCAGGACGGTTACGAGGCGTTCTTCTGTGTCGTCGACCAGCACGCCATCACCGTGCCGCAGGACCCCGAGACCCTGCGCCAGCGCACGCTGGTGACCGCCGCGCAGTACCTGGCGCTGGGTATCGATCCGTCGCGCAGCACCGTGTTCGTCCAGAGCCATGTTGCCGAGCACAGTCAATTGGCTTGGGTGCTGGGCTGTTTCACCGGCTTTGGTCAGGCCTCGCGGATGACGCAGTTCAAGGACAAGTCGCAGAAGCAGGGGGCCGACGCCACCACCGTGGGCCTGTTCACCTATCCGGTGCTGATGGCCGCCGACGTGCTGCTCTACGACACCGACCTGGTCCCGGTCGGCGAGGATCAACGTCAGCATCTGGAGTTGGCCCGCGACCTGGCGCAGCGGATCAACGCCCGGTTCCCCGACACGTTCGTCGTTCCCGAGGCGATGATCCCCAAGGCCACCGCCAAGATCTACGACCTGCAGGACCCGACGGCGAAGATGAGCAAGTCCGCGGTGTCCGATGCCGGGCTGATCAGCCTGCTCGACGACCCCAAGGCCACGGCCAAGAAGATCCGCTCGGCGGTGACCGACAGCGAGCGCGAGATCCGGTTCGACCCGGAGGCCAAGCCGGGTATCTCGAACCTGCTGACCATCCAGTCCGCGGTGACCGGCACCGACATCGCCAAGCTGGTCGAAGGCTACGCCGGCCGCGGCTACGGCGATCTCAAGAAGGAGACCGCCGAGGCGGTCGTCGAGTTCGTCACCCCGATCAAGACACGCGTGGACGAGCTGCTGGCCGATCCGGCAGAACTGCAGGCAGTGCTGGCTTCCGGCGCGGAACACGCCCGTGAGGTCGCGAGCAATACCCTCGCGCGGGTTTACGACAGGATAGGGTTTCTCCAGCAAACATCATGAGCGCCAAGGGAGGGGTTGGCGGTGGACGAGCCGGAGAAGCCTGGATTGCTGGCCCGGATGCGGGCCCGCTTCCCCTGGTTCGACCATGTGATGCGGGCGCAGGAGCGCTACAACGACTGCAACGGCAACTTCTACGCCGCCGGTATCACGTACTTCACCATCTTCGCGCTGTTCCCCCTGCTGATGGTCGGCTTCGCCGCCGGGGGTTTCGTGCTGGCCGGCCGTCCCGAGCTGCTGGCCGAGCTGGAGGACCGGATCCGCTCAGCCGTCTCCGGTGATCTGGGGCAGCAACTGGTCACGCTGATGGACTCGGCCATCGCCTCGCGCGGCACGGTCGGGGTGATCGGCCTGGCGACCGCGGCCTGGGCCGGCCTGGGCTGGATGGCAAACCTGCGTGAGGCGCTGAGCCAGATGTGGGAGCAGCATCAACATGCCGAGTCCAACTTCGTCGGCACCAAGCTATCGGATCTGTTCGCCCTGGTGTCGGCGTTCCTGGCGATGGTGGTCACCATCGCACTGACTGCACTCGGTGATCCGGCATTGATGCGGAAAGTGTTGCACTGGATAGGTTTCCACGACGGTGCTGCCCTGGGCGGCGGGCTGCGCGCCATCTCGGTGGCGGTGTCGGTCTCGATCTCCTGGCTGCTGTTCACCTGGATCATCTCCCGGTTGCCCCGCGAGCCGGTGCCGTTCCGCCGGTCGCTTCGGGCCGGTCTGCTGGCGGCCGTGGGCTTCGAGGTATTCAAGCAGGTGGCATCGATTTACCTGCAGTCCGTGCTGAACGGCCCGGCCGGGGCGACGTTCGGCCCGGTTCTCGGGTTGATGGTGTTCGCCTACGTCACCGCGCGGCTCATCCTGTTCGCCACGGCCTGGGCGGCGACGTCCACCGAGAGTCTGGCCGAGGCGCCGGTGGCCCCGCCGGACCCCGCGCAGATCGTGACGCGGGTGCAGGTCCACGAGGGGATCGGGATGGCCGGCGCGTTGACCGCGGCTGCCATGGGAGCCATTGGTGCCCTGGGGCTTTCGCGGTTGTTCCGGCGTTAGTGGTTGGCACGCCGCTCGCCACGCCAGATTGCCGCGGCGCCATTGTCACGCCAGAGTGACGCCGGAGCTCGACAGCCACTCCAGCGTGACAATGCCAGGGCGTGAGACCGCGTCCCAGAGCCCGCCGTCAGTGGCTGACGACCTTCAGGCCGACGATGCAGCCGATGACGCCGAGCATGAGCAGGACCTTGACCACCGACGTCGACTCCGCGCCGGTGAGCATCGCGAAACCGACCGTCAGTACCGCGCCGATGCCAACCCACACCGCGTAGCTGGTGCCCGGCGGCAGGCTGCGCATGGCGATGGCCAGACCGATCATCGAAAGAGCCAGCGCCACTACGAATACCACTGACGGAACCAGTCGGCTGAAACCTTCGGACTTGCTCAGCGCCGTCGCCCATACCGCTTCCAGGACACCTGAGACGACGAGAATCAGCCACGCCATGACTCACCTCCACACATCCCGTCTTGTCGCTGGCCGGGTACGGGTGCGCCTCGTCCGGTGCCATGTGCTGGCGGGTTCGATTGTAACAACGACGTAACATTGCAGGCTGTGAGCTTGGCAACCGCGTGGTCGCAGTCAATGGGTATCGATGTTCCGATCGTCAACGCGCCGATGGGCGGTGCGGCCGGAGGCCGATTGGCCGCCGCCGTCTCGGCAGCCGGCGGGCTGGGCATGGTCGGGATGGGCAGTTCGGCCACCGCCGCACAGCTGACCGCCGAGCTGTCCCAACTGGACGGCCAACGATGCGGAATCGGCCTGGTGCACTGGGTGGCCCAGGATCGACCGGCTCTGCTCGACGCGGCGGTGGCGGCCCGACCGGCACTGCTGAGCGTGAGTTTCGGAGACGACTGGGCGTGGGTGCGCCGGGCACACAACGCGGGCCTGACGGTGACGACCCAGGTGGCCACGGTCGACGCCGCCCGGCGCGCGGTCGACGCCGGGGTGGACGTGCTGGTGGCGCGTGGTGCGGAAGGCGGCGGACACGGTGAGCCGACCGTCGGCACCCTGCCGCTTCTGGCCGACGTGCTCGACGCCGTCGACGTACCGGTGTTGGCGGCCGGTGGCATCGCGTCGGCACGGGCGGTGGCCGCGGTGTTGGCGGCCGGGGCGGCCGCAGCCTGGGTGGGGACCGCGTTCGCCGCCTGCGCCGAAGCGCTGACCCCCGCTGCGGCGCGTGACGCCCTCTTCGCTGCCGACGCCGAGGCTACCGAGCTGACGAGCGAATTCGATGTGGCAGCCGGATATCGGTGGCCGGCAAGCATTCCCGAGCGGGTGCTCCGCGGATCACCCGTCAACGCGGGGCAGGGCGTCGGTGCGGTTTGGCGTCCGGCGACGGCGGCCGAGGTCGTGACGTCGCTGGCCGCCGGGGCCGCTGAGCTCCTCGGACGCTGGCGTTGACAGGCCTGCCAAACCGTCGAGAGCGGCGACGGATCGGCAGGCCCGGGATGTATTTAACTTCAGCGGCAATTACTTGTCAGCTGAATCGGCAAATTCGCGACCGATTGCTGGGGTCTCCCGGGCGGGGCGTGGCCGAAAATCAGCGGATGGTACGGCGATTCAGTGATCGCGCGCCCATCATCAGCATGAACACGATGACCCCACCGACGATCGCGACGCCCACCCGCACCGGTAGGGCGTCGGCGGGCGGCAGCACCGACGCGGCCTGGGCGGTGGTCGGATCTTCGGCCGGCTTGGGCTTGAGTGAGGGGTCGGGTTCGACGAGGGTGCCCACCTTGGTGCCCGCGGGCGTCGCGAAGCCGTAGTCGAGCAGATGCGCGGCCTGCTCCCAGGGCGCGATCGGCACCCGGGTGCCCTTCATCAGAACCGCGACGAGGCGTCGCCCATCGCGTTCGGCAGCGCCGACGAAGGTCTGGCCGGCGTCGTCGGTGTATCCCGTCTTGCCGCCGAGCGCACCCGGATAGTTGTAGAGCAGCTTGTTGTCGTTCTCGATCTCGTAAGACGGGTTGCCGTCGCGCCCGGGGAAGTCGTAGCTCTCGGTGTGCACGATGTCGGCGAATACCGGGTTCTGCCAGGCATAGCGGTAGAAGAGCCCGATGTCGTAGGCCGAGGTGCTCATGCCCGGCCCGTCCAGACCTGACGGCGTCGCGGCCCGGGTGTCACGGCCACCGAGCTTGCCGGCCAGGATGTTCAGCTTCTGCAACGCGGGGTCCACGCCGCCCAGTTGCATCGCCAGGGCGTGCGCGGCGTCGTTGCCGGAGTGCATCAGCAGGCCGTGCAGCAGATCGTTGATCGTGTACCGGCCGCCGGGGCCGACGCCGACACGGGTGCCCTCGGAGTTGGCGTCGTCCTGGGTGCCCGCGACCAGCTTGTTGAGGTTGAGTTCGTTGAGTGCGGCCGTCGCGGTCAGCACCTTGATGATGCTGGCCGGGCGGTGCCGTGCGTGCGGGTCGCGCGCGGCGATGATGTCGCCGGTATCCAGGTCGGCGACCAGCCAGGCCTCGGCGGAGACATCGTTGGGCAGCTGTGGGGTACCCGGCGCGGTGATCACCCCGCAGCTGGACAGCGCCTCGCCGCCAATTGTCTTGGTGGGCACCGGCAGTGGGCCGGGCGTGGGGTCGCCCGGCTTGGGTACCTCGGAGGCATCCACCGCCGGAGGAGTGGTCACCTTGTACGGGCACTCCGCGGCGGGCGCAGGCGCTGGATCGGCATTGGCCAGACCGGCGGTCATCAAGGGTGCCGTCAGCATCGCCAGTGCCGCAAGCGCGGACACGGCGCTCCGGGTGGTCCTCCGCAACGTCGCCATCGTGTCCGAAGATTAGGTGATACGGGCGCCATTTCCGGTTTGCCACGCTGTGACGTGTGTGACTGGTGTGAAAACTGGGTGGTTTGTGAAGCTGATTCGGAGCTTCCGCCCCGCTCAACACGCGCCGTTGTTTCGGGCGCGGGTCTGTGACGGCAATTCACCGAACAGGGCGCGGTACCGGGCAGCCATGCGGCCAAGTTCGCCGACGCCCCACCGGTTGGACACCTCGGCGATCGTGGCTGGTGACCGAGTGGGCGTGAGCAGGTCGGACCGGATGTGGTGCAGCCGCATTCGGGTGATGTAGCACTGAGGGGATTCGCCCAGCGTTTCCTCGAACGCGCGGGCCAGCGTGCGCCGTGACACGTTTGTGTGGCGGGCGACGGCCTCGATGTCGAGGTGTTGGTCCAAGTGTTGATGGATGTGGGCGCGGGCCGACTCGACCACCCGTTGGCGCCGGCGCAGGGTCAGGATCGGCAGGGGTGCGGGATCCTGTGCGAAATGACCGACGAACGCCGAGGCGATGTCTGCCAAAGTGGCCGAGCCGAGCCGCATCTGGTGGTGATTGCGATGCAGGTGTGCCAGGAAGGTGGAGATCGTGGCCAGGTGTGTCGGTCCCAAGGGTCGAGGGTGGATTCCGGTGCGTCGAAAGGCTTTGGGGGAGAGGATGAATCCGTAGCGCTGCGCTTCCCGCTCCAAAATCTCCGGGCTGAGGGTGAGGACGGCATAGAGCGAGTTGACGTCGTGAAACGCCTCTTGTTCGTCGCCAGGACGAAATATCGTGACGACGCCCGAGTCGATTTCGCGGAGCAGGAGCCGGTTGCGTGGTGGAATCCGTAGGCCGACGGCGATCGAGAGCGCGTCGTCGGACAGGGGGCCGCGGATCTGAACCCTGCTGTCGAAGCGGCCGGAACTGAGCGCGACGCCATCGTGGGCCGCGTGCACAAGGCTTCCGCTGGGCGGCTCGCGGGACATCTGGAACGCGCTCAGTCCCGCGTCGTTGACCGCATCGCTCAGATCTTCGAGCCGCGTGATACGGGTCCGAGCCAACGGCACGTCCATGAACCAGCAGTGTAGGACGCCGGGTGCTGTCCCAATCTGCATAGACCAAATCCGCCGGATGGGTTGTGATCGCCCGGCGGGCGGAGAGGGAGTGGATCGATGGTGGCAGTCGAAGCTGTGGAGTGTCCGGGAACCACGGTGCTCAGCGACGTCGAGTGGCAGAGCTGGGAGAGTTTTGCAGAGTCGGCGGAACTGCTCTGTCGGGAGATCAATTCGGCGCTCACGGCTCGATGTGCGCTCTCGATCTATGAGGTGCACCTCCTGATCCAGCTCAACAGCGCCCGGCATCGATATCTTCGGATGGGTGCCCTGGCAGAAGCTTTGACGGTGGTGCCGAGCCGGGTGACGTGGCAGGTCCGCCGGCTCGAAGGGCGCGGCCTGGTCCGCAGGTTCCGCAGCCGCGAGGACGGGCGAGCGGTCGTGGTCGGGATCACCCGACGCGGCCAGGAGTATCTGCGGCCGGTGCTGCGCACCTATGTCATGTTGGTGCGCCACTTCTACCTCGCCGCGCTGACCCGAGACCAGGTGGTGGCGTTGGGGGACAGCACCAAGCGGCTACGTGACGGATTGGTGGATCGGGTCCCAGCTCTCGGCGTAGGCCAGCGCCGGGAACTCGATGCTGGACATCCACAGCCGACCGTCCAGCTCGACGACACCGGTAACCACACCAAAGCTCGGGTGCCGCATACGGATACCGCTGACGGGCCGCCCGGTGTCAGCGTCGAATGCCAGCACCCAGACTTGCGGACCGATCTGAGGTTGGAGACGGTCGGGTAATCGCCACAGCAGCTTGCGAATGACGGGCGCTCGCGGCGCGAGACTCTCGGCGGCGGTGTTCGGCGGGGATACCATCGCCACCCAGATCCGGGCGTCGGCTCCGGTGGAGATGTTGTCCGGATACCCGGGCAGATGGACTGCCAACGGTGTCACCGTGCCGGTCCGAGGGCCCGACAGCCAGTATTTCGACAGCCGGCGCGCCTGGGTCTCGGCGAACACCAGCGCCGATCCGTCCGCGGTGACGGTCACCCCGTTTGCGAAGTACAGACCGTCCAGCACTGTGCTGACGGACCCGTCGCTGCCCAGCCGGAACAGGCTGCCGCGCCCGCGGGCCTCCATGATGGCCGCGGAGAAGTGCTCGAACCGAAACGTACTGGTCGATTCGGTGAAATAGATTGTGCCGTCTGATGTTTCCGTCACGTTGGAGCAGAACATCAGTGGTCGGCCGGCCACTGAATCGACGAGTGTCGACAGCTTGCGGGTTTCGGGGTCCAACGCCAGCAGCCCGCGGTGACTGTCGCAGATCAGCACTCGCCCGTCGCGGGCGACGTGCATGCCGAGAGGACGGCCGCCGGTGTCGGCGATGACGGTTGCGGCTCCGTCCGGTGACACCCGCACGATGCGTCCGTCGACCAGACCGGTCCACAGGTGCCCGGCCGCGTCGGCGACGACGTCCTCCGGCCCATCGCCGGGCATGGGCACCACGCTCAAGGCGGCCGGACCGGCGTCGGGCAAGCGATCGATGGGTGGTGGGTTCCACCGCACGGGATCGATGGGGGGTTTGCGTGACACGCCGCCAGTCTGGCGCCGAAACGGCATTCCGGCGGCGAGTTACTCGAACTTCTTCTGCTGGAATGCCGTTTCGTGCGTGAGGAGCCGAGCCTAGAGCAGCTTGCCCGCCTCGCTCAGCACACCGTGCAGGATCTCGTAGATCGCGTCGAACTCAGCCTGTCCGCTGATCAGCGGCGGGGCCAGCTGGATCACCGGGTCGCCACGGTCATCGGCGCGGCAGTACAGTCCGGCCTCCCACAGCGCCGGGGTGAGGAACCCGCGCAGCAGCCGCTCGGCCTCCTCGTCGTTGAACGTCTCCTTGGTCGTCTTGTCCTTGACCAGTTCGATGCCGTAGAAGAAGCCCGCACCGCGGACGTCGCCGACGATCGGCAGGTCATAGAGCTTCTCCAGGGTGGCCCGGAACGCCGGAGCGGTTTCCTTGACGTGCTGGTTGAGCCCCTCGCGCTCGAAAATGTCGAGGTTGGCCATCGCCACCGCGGCTGAAACCGGATGCCCGCCAAAGGTATAGCCGTGGCCGAACACCGTCTTGCCGTCGTCGAACGGCTCGAACAACCGGTCGCTGGCCACCATCGCCCCGAGCGGTGAATAGCCCGACGTCAGTCCCTTCGCGCAGGTGATGATGTCGGGCACGTACCCGAAGTCGTCACAGGCGAACATCGAACCGATCCGGCCGTAGGCGCAGATCACCTCGTCGGAGACCAGCAGCACGTCATAGGCGTCGCAGATCTCGCGGACCCGCTCGAAGTAGCCGGGCGGGGGCGGGAAGCAGCCGCCGGCATTCTGCACCGGCTCGAGAAAGACGGCGCACACCGTATCCGGACCTTCGAATTCGATGGCCTCGGCGATGCGGTCAGCGCAGTAGCGGCCGAAAACCTTTTCGTCGTGGGCATACTCGGCCGGTGCGCGGTAGAAGTTGGTGTTCGGTGCGCGAAAGCCGCCGGGGGTCAAGGGCTCGAACGGCGCCTTGAAGGCCGGGATCCCGGTGATCGCGAGCGCGCCCTGCGGGGTGCCGTGGTAGGCAATCGCGCGCGAAACCACTTTGTGCTTGCCGGGTTTGCCGGTCAACTTGAAATACTGCTTGGCCAGCTTCCAGGCGCTCTCGACGGCCTCGCCGCCGCCGGTGGTGAAGAACACCCGTTTCAGGTCGCCAGGTGCGTAATGGGCTATCCGCTCGGCCAATTCGATGGCCGGGGGTGTGGCGTAGGACCACAGCGGGAAGTAGCCCAGCGTCTGGGCCTGCTTGGCTGCGGCTTCGGCCAGCTCGGCCCGGCCGTGGCCGACCTGGACGACGAACAGACCGCTCAAGCCGTCGAGGTAGCTGCGGCCCAAGGCGTCGAAGATCCGTACCCCCTCGCCGCGGGTGATGATCGGCGGGGTGATACCCGCGCCGTGGCGAGAGAAGTGACCCCAGAGGTGCCGGTCGGCCTTGGCTGCCAGCTCGGCCGGATCGGTGGTACTCATCGAGTTCCCCAATTGTATTGCTGTTTGACAAGTTTCAGGTACACCAGGGTTTCGGTGGTGATCACTCCCGGCAGCGCGCGGATCTCGGTGTTGAGAAGCTCCAGCAGGCTGTCGTCGTCTTCGCAGACGACTTCGATGATCGCGTCGAAGGATCCGGCCGTCAGCACCACGTAGTCCACCGCCTCGATGGTCGCGAGCTTCTCGGCCAGCTTGAGGGTGTCGCCGGTGCAGCGGATGCCGATCATCGCCTGACGGGCGAACCCGAGCTGCAACGGATCGGTGACGGCGACGATCTGCATGACCCCGGCGTCGACCATGCGCTGCACGCGTTGACGCACTGCGGCTTCCGACAGCCCCACGGCCTTGCCGATGCCGGCATAGGAACGGCGTCCGTCGGCCTGCAACTTCTCGATGATCGCCTTGGACAGGTCGTCGAGTTGAAAGCCGGTGCGGGAATTGCTCACGCGCAGCGGTACCGGGGCAACGTCGTGACCATCGGGGTCGGTCATGCACCGATTGTGCACGGAATTCGTCGTTTAGGGCAACAGAATCGATGTATTCGATTGTCTCGGCGGGCTCGTACGGTGGGATTGCGTGGCTGGATCGGTTAGCGTGGGGACATGAGTGGGGCAGTGGGCAGCTGGATCAACGGCGCACCGGTGGCAACGGCCGGAGCCACCCACCACATCATCGACCCGGCCACCGGCAGCACCGTCGCCGACTACGCCCTGGCCACCCCGGCCGACGTGGACAACGCCGTCGCCGCCGCCCGCGCGGCCTTCCCAGGCTGGGCCAACGCCACGCCTGCCGAACGATCGACAGTGCTGGCCAAACTCGCCACGCTGGCCGGCGACGCGGCCGAGCACCTGATCGCCGAGGAGGTCGCCCAGACCGGCAAGCCGGTGCGCCTGGCCACCGAGTTCGACGTGCCCGGCAGCATCGACAACATCGACTTCTTCGCCGGTGCGGCGCGCCACCTGGAAGGCAAGGCCACCGCCGAATACTCCGGTGACCACACATCCAGCATCCGCCGCGAGGCCGTCGGCGTCGTCGCCACCATCACCCCGTGGAACTATCCGCTGCAGATGGCGGTGTGGAAGGTGATCCCGGCGCTCGCGGCCGGCTGCAGCGTCGTCATCAAGCCCGCCGAGATCACCCCGCTGACGACTCTCACGCTGGCCCGGCTGGCCGCCGAGGCCGGCCTGCCCGGCGGCGTGTTCAACGTGGTCAGCGGGGCGGGCGGCGATGTCGGGGCGGCGCTGGCCGGGCACCGCGATGTCGACGTGGTGACGTTCACCGGCTCGACCGACGTGGGGCGCAAGGTGATGGCCGCCGCCGCGATCCACGGTCACCGCACCCAGCTGGAACTGGGCGGCAAGGCGCCGTTCGTGGTGTTCGACGACGCTGATCTGGACGCCGCGATCGAGGGAGCGGTGGCCGCTTCCCTGATCAACACCGGCCAGGACTGCACCGCGGCCACCAGGGCGATCGTCGCCCGCGACCTCTACGACGACTTCGTCGCCGGGGTGGCCGAGGTGATGAGCCGCATCGTCGTCGGGGATCCGCACGACCCCGACACCGACCTGGGCCCGCTGATCTCCTTCGCGCACCGCGACAAGGTGGCGGGCATGGTGGCCCGGGCGCCCGAGCAGGGCGGACGTATCGTCACCGGCGGGCAGATGCCCGATCTGCCCGGCGCGTTCTACCGTCCCACCCTGATCGCCGACGTCGCCGAGACGTCCGAGGTGTACCGCGACGAGATCTTCGGCCCGGTCTTGACCGTGCGCCCGTTCACCGATGACGACGACGCGCTGCGGCAGGCCAATGACACCGACTACGGCCTGGCCGCCTCGGCCTGGACCCGCGACGTGTATCGGGCCCAGCGGGCGTCGCGCGAGATCAACGCCGGATGTGTGTGGATCAACGACCACATCCCGATCATCTCTGAGATGCCGCACGGCGGCGTCGGCGCGTCCGGCTTCGGCAAGGACATGAGCGACTACTCCTTCGAGGAATACCTGACCGTCAAACACGTGATGAGCGACATCACCGGTGTCGCCGAAAAAGGCTGGCACCGCACGGTTTTCAACAAGCGCTGATGCCTTCGTGGCCGCCGCCGGCCGCGACTGTCACGCTGGAGTGGCACTCGAGGGCGACAGTCACCCTGGCGTGACACTCGGCGCGGCTAAGCTGGGCCTGTGACCACTGCGGCGCGCACCGATGAATTCGAGGCGCTGCGGCCGCACATGCTGGCGGTCGCCTACCGGTTGACGGGCACCTACGCCGACGCCGAGGACATCGTGCAGGACGCCTGGCTGCGCTGGCATGACAACCAGGCCACGATCGCCGACCCGCGGGCCTGGCTGACCACGGTGGTGAGCCGGCTGGGCCTGGACCGGTTGCGTTCCGCGGCGCACCGGCGCGAGGCGTATTACGGGGAATGGCTGCCAGAACCCGTGGTGACCGGGCTCGACGCGAACGACCCGCTGGGTGCCGTGGTGGCCGGCGAGGACGCCCGATTCGCGGCCATGGTGGTGCTGGAGCGGCTCACCCCCGATCAGCGGGTGGCCTTCGTGTTGCACGACGGTTTTGCGTTGCCGTTCAACGAGATTGCCGAGGTACTCGGTGTCACCGCGGCCGCCGCACGCCAGTTGGCGTCACGGGCCCGCAAACAGGTCGCCGATGCCCCGCCCCCGGTGCCCGACAGCACCCACAACGAAGTGGCAGGGGCCCTGATGGCGGCCCTGGCCGCCGGCGATATGAGCGCGGTGGTGAGTCTGCTGCATCCCGAGGTCACCTTCACCGGCGACTCCAACCGGCGCGCACCGACGGCGGCCCGGGTCATCCACGGGCCCGACAAGGTGGCCAGGTTCCTGTTCGGATTGGCGAAGCGCTATGGCCCGAACTGGTTGGCCGACAGCCAACTCGCCCTCGTCAACGGCCAGCTAGGCAGCTACAACCCGGGATCCCCGGGCGCCGAGGGCTACCCGGAGATGATGCCACGGGTCACCGCGGTGACCGTGCGCGACGGACTGGTCTGCGCGGTGTGGGACATCGCCAACCCCGACAAGTTCACCGGAACCCCGCTGCGCGGTGGTACTGAGCCTGGAGGTACGACGTGATGCCGAACGAGCCCGGGGCCCTGTCCCACACGTTCAGCCGAATGATGTTCCGCGGCATGGACAAGATGCGCCACCGTGACGCCTTCGACATCGGTGCGCCGACCGGCACGGACTTCACGGGATTCGAGAACTACCGGCAGATCGTGCTGGTGACGTTCAAGAAGTCAGGTGAAGCGATACCCAGTCCGATCAACCACGGTGTTGCCGGGGGAAAGCTCTATGTGCGCACCGACGCGTCGACCGGCAAGGTCAAACGGATCCGCAACAACCCCAATGTCCTTGTGGTGCCGAGCAATCTGCGCGGCCGGCCGGCCGGGCCGGTGGTGGCCGGTGTGGCGCGCATCCTGCCCGAGGCGGAACATGCGCACGCCGACACGGTGATCGCGGCCAACTGGAGCACGCCGATGAAGCTGTTTGAGCGCAGCCTCGACGTGGGCAGTCAAACCCTCGGTGTGCCAATGGCTTTCATCGAGATCAGACCGCGGGAAGCGGAGCCTCACAACACGTAGGGGATCAGCGCTTTGCGGTCGGTGGGGTACTCGGGAAACTTCTCCTGGTACCAGCCGTGGGTACCCAGCGCCCGGGGAATCAGATTGCCGGCGGTGATCAGCAGGATGGCGACGCCGGGCAGCGCCCAGGTCAGCAGCGCGAAACCGGACCACGCGATGATCTCGCCCAAATACGCCGGGCTGCTGACGAAGCGGAAGCCGCCGCCGAACGGGATCCGATACTCCTGCCCGCCGGGATCGTTCTTGCCGCGCAGGTTGCGCACGATCGACTCGGAGTTGACCAGCAGCGCGAACCCGCACAGGTAGATCACCAAACCCACCAGGAATCGCGGGTCGGTCAGCCACCTGGTGCCGTACTGCCCGAAGAAGTCGTGGCTGAACAGGGTGCCGTTGAGGTAGCCGTGCATGGAGGTGACGAGCATGCCCATCACGATCACCGAGATGTTGAACGTGCCGCGCTTGCCGGGCGCCTGCCGGATCGCCAAAGGGAAGAACCATCCCCGGTTGGCGTAGTGCAGCAGCCAGATCCCGGCGAGCACCAGCGACGTCGGCTCGAACCGGTGCGGCCCGGCCAGGTAACACACCAAGAACACCACGGTCGCCGGGATCTCCATGAGCCACCAGCCGAGCTTCGGATTGAGGTTCAAGCCGAGCTTCGTCGTCGAGAAGCGGCCGTAGGAGCTCTGCGCGAAGAACCCGCCGATGATCACGAATGCCGCGAAAGCGAACGCCGCGGTCAGGACGCTGTCATAGATCGTGTTGCCGGTGTACCAGTGCACCCGGTTTGTCTATCACGCCCACGGAACCCGGCAGGCATCCCCGGAGTTGAAGCCCTGCTCGGTGATTCCCAGCGCCGAGTACATCCGCGCCCGCATGTTCTCCACGCCGATCTGGTAGGTCAGCTCGATCACCCCGTCCTCGCCGAACCGCTGGCGAAGGTCGGTCACCTGCTCGTCGGTGACGGTGTGCGGATCGGTGGTCATGGCATTGGCATAGGTGATCGCGGCCCGCTCGTCGTCGGTGAACAACGGTGAGGTGGCGTAGTCGTCGATCGATCTGAGCCGTTCGACATCGAGGTTGTCCAGCCGCATCAGCATCGCGCCGAAGTCCACGCACCACGAGCAGCCGACGGTGCGGGCGGTCCAGAACACTGCCAGCTCACGGACCGTGGCGGGCAGCTTCTTCGAGCCGTTCTGCAGCAGGCCTTCATGGGCGGCGTTGGCGATCAGCAGCCGCGGGTGGTGGGCGGCCACCGCGAACGGTTCGGGCACCTCACCGAACCGGCGCTTGGCGAACCAGTACATGGTGCGGGTCAGCAGGCCGGCTTGTTTGGGGGTGACGGGGGTGATTCGTGTTGTGGTCATACCCATCAGACGAGGCAGCCCGGCGATGTGTGACGGCCCAACGTGAAGAAGATCGCTAGACTTTCCAGAATTCTCGCCATCATGTTCACATTCGCGGGCCGTGGAACCGCACTGACCTGCGCTGCGTCCTATTCGCATGCCATTGCCATTTGTCGGGTCCGAGGCGCTCGCGGCGAGGAAACTCAATCGGTATCAGCTGACCACCCGCTACGACATGCTCCATTGGGACGTGTACGTCCCGCGCGGTGCAGTGCTCAAACCCGTCGACAAGGCGGTCGCGGCGTGGCTGTGGTCGGGACGACGTGCGGTCGTGGCGGGTGTGTCGGCGGCCGCGCTGCACGGTGCCAAGTGGATCAGGGCCGAGCACCCAGCGGAGCTGATCCACACGAGCCGGCACAAGACCGACGGCATCATTCTGCACAGCGATTCACTCGCTGACGGGGAAGTCTGCACGGTCCGCGAGATCAAGGTGACGACACCGGCCAGGACGGCGTTCGACCTGGGACGTCGATGGGGATTGCCGGTCGCGGTCGAGCGGGTGGATGCATTGCTGCAGGCCTGCGATCTGAAACTTGTTGAGGTGCGAGCACTTATCGACAGTCACCCGGGTGTGCGGGGACTGGTGCAACTGCGAAACGTTCTCGAGCTTGCCGACCATGGCGCCGAATCACCCCAGGAAACCCGTCTCCGCCTGCTCTATACCGAGGCGGGTATGCGGCCGACTCAGACTCAGATCAAGGTGTTCGGGAAGTGGGGCGAGCTGGTGGGGCGCATCGACATGGGTTGGCCGGAGTGGAAGGTCGGTGTGCAATACGACGGGATTCAGCACTGGACCGATCCGAGGCAGCGCACCAAGGACATCGACCAGGATGCGGAGTATCGCGAGCTCGGCTGGCAGATCGTCAGGGTTGGCGCCGACCTGTTGCGCCACCGTCAACGCATGATCGTCGCCCGTACCCGCGCCGCGCTGCAGGCAGCAGGGTCTCCAATGTGAAGAAGATCGCGAGATTTTCGAGAAATCTCGCGATCTTCTTCACACTCGGCACAGTGGATCAGCGCGCAAACATCAAGGCGCGCTTGACCTCCTGGATCGCCTGGGTCACCTGGATGCCACGCGGGCAGGCCTCGGTGCAGTTGAACGTGGTGCGGCAGCGCCACACACCGTCGACCTCGTTGAGGATGTCCAACCGTTCGGCGGCCGCCTCGTCACGCGAATCGAAGATGAACCGGTGCGCGTTGACGATCGCGGCCGGACCGAAGTAGGACCCTTCGCTCCAGAACACCGGGCAGCTCGTGGTGCAGCAGGCGCACAGAATGCACTTGGTGGTGTCGTCGTAGCGGGCCCGGTCGGTGGCGCTCTGGATGCGCTCCCGGGTGGGCGGGTTGCCGCTGGTGATCAGGAACGGCTTCACGGCCCGGTAGGCGTCGAAGAACGGCTCCATGTCCACCACCAGGTCCTTTTCCACGGGCAGGCCGCGGATCGGTTCGATGGTGATGGTCAGCTGCTTCTTGGGGTTCTTCGGCAGCATGTCGCGCATGAGCACCTTGCAGGCCAGCCGGTTCACGCCGTTGATGCGCATGGCGTCGGACCCGCACACGCCGTGGGCGCACGAGCGCCGGAAGGTCAGCGTGCCGTCCAGGTAGCCCTTCACGTACAGCAGCAGGTTCAGCAGCCGGTCCGACGGCAGGCACGGCACCCGGAAGCTCTGCCAGCCTGCGGCGTCGGGGTTCTCCGGGTTGAACCGGGCGATCTTGAGGGTGACCATGACCGCGCCGTCGGGCACCGGGGGCAGCGGCGGATCGCCGGCTTCTGGCTTGTCGATGACAGGTGCACTCATATCAGTACTTCCTTTCCATCGGCTCGTAGCGCGTCTGGACCACGGGCTTGTAATCCAGCCGGATGTCGGAAAGCAGGTCGGGGCCTTCCTTGTACGCCATGGTGTGCCGCAGGTAGTTGGTGTCATCCCGGTTGGGGTAGTCCTCGCGGGCGTGACCGCCGCGGGATTCCTTGCGGTTGAGCGCACCGACGACGGTGACCTCGGCCAGCTCCAGCAGGAAGCCCAGTTCGATGGCCTCGAGCAGATCGCTGTTGTAGCGCTTGCCCTTGTCGTGCACGGTGATTCGGGCGTACCGCTCCTTGAGCGCGTGGATGTCGGTGAGCGCCTGCTTGAGGGTTTCCTCGGTGCGGAACACCGCGGCGTTGTTGTCCATCGACTGCTGCAGCGCGGTGCGGATGTCGGCGACGCGCTCGTTGCCGTGCTCGGAGAGGACGTCTCCGACCCAGCCCACCACCATGTCGGCCGGGTTCTCCGGCAGGTCGACGTGGTTGTGGTTCTGTGCATACTCCGCGGCAGCGATACCGGCGCGACGGCCGAACACGTTGATGTCCAGCAGCGAGTTGGTACCCAGGCGGTTGGCGCCGTGCACCGACACGCACGCGCATTCCCCGGCGGCGTACAGGCCGGGGATGACGTTGGTGTTGTCGCGCAGCACCTGGCCGTTCACCGTGGTGGGGATACCGCCCATGACGTAGTGGCAGGTGGGGTAGACCGGCACCAGCTCGGTGACCGGGTCCACACCCAGGTACGTGCGAGCGAACTCGGTGATGTCGGGAAGCTTGGCTTCCAGCACGTCCTCGCCGAGGTGGCGCACGTCGATGTAGACGTAGTCCTTGTTCGGTCCGGCGCCGCGGCCTTCGAGCACTTCCAGCACCATCGACCGGGCGACGATGTCGCGCGGTGCCAGGTCGACGATCGTCGGCGCGTAGCGCTCCATGAACCGCTCGCCCTCGCCGTTGAGCAATCGGCCGCCCTCGCCGCGCACCGCCTCGGAGATCAGGATGCCCAGGCCGGCCAGGCCGGTCGGGTGGAACTGGTGGAACTCCATGTCTTCCAAGGGAAGTCCCTTGCGGAAGATGATGCCCAGGCCGTCGCCGGTCAGGGTGTGGGCGTTGGAGGTGGTCTTGTACATCCGGCCCGAACCGCCGGTGGCGAACACGATCGCCTTGGCGTGGAAGACGTGGATGTCGCCGGTCGCCAGCTCGTACGCGATGACACCGGTGGCCACCGGGCCGGCCGGGGTCTCGGTGAGCGCGATGTCCAGGGCGTAGAACTCGTTGAAGAACTCGACGTCGTGCTTGACGCAGTTTTGGTACAGCGTCTGCAGGATCATGTGGCCGGTGCGGTCGGCGGCGTAACAGGCCCGGCGCACCGGGGCTTTGCCGTGGTCACGGGTGTGCCCGCCGAAGCGACGCTGGTCGATGCGGCCCTCGGGGGTGCGGTTGAACGGCATCCCCATCTTTTCCAGGTCGAGCACCGCGTCGATGGCCTCTTTGGCCATGATCTCGACGGCGTCCTGGTCAGCGAGGTAGTCGCCGCCCTTGACGGTGTCGAAGGTGTGCCACTCCCAGTTGTCCTCTTCGACGTTGGCCAGCGCGGCGCACATGCCGCCTTGGGCCGCGCCGGTGTGCGACCGCGTGGGGTACAGCTTGGTCAGCACGGCGGTGCGCACGCGCGGACCGGCCTCGACGGCCGCACGCATGCCGGCGCCGCCGGCACCGACGATGACGACGTCGTAGCGATGTTCCTGAATCATCGGTTAACCCCCAATATTCGGGTCGAAGGTGACCAGGACGTAGGTGCCCAGCACCAACGTGAACCCAGTCGCCAGCAGCAGCAGCGCGTTCAGCCAGAACTTGGTGACGTTCTTGCGGGAGTAGTCGCCGATGATGGTGCGCAGGCCGTTGGCGCCGTGGATCATCGCCAGCCACAGCAGCGCCATGTCCCAGATCTGCCAGAACGGCGAGGCCCAGCGCTCCGCGACATAGTTGAAGTCGATGCGGTACACGCCGTTGGACCACATCAGCATGATGAAGAGGTGGCCGAGGGCGAGAAACACGAGCGCCAGTCCGGAGAACCGCATGAACAGCCAGGCATACTTCTCGAAGTACGGGATGCCGCGGGGTTTGCGGGGGGCGCGCGGGTGGTCCAGCGCGGCCGGTCGGTCATGCTCGCGTTCCATCACCGGTGCCGGGCGGCCCAGTCGCGACTCGCCCGCTGCTGGCGCGCTCACAGGAACCGCTCCACCATGTGCATACCTAGAACTCCTAGTGCTGCGACGAGAACCACGGCAAAGACCCCGACCGCGACCGCGAGCATCTGCCGCTGGTAGCGGGGACCCTGCTGCCAGAAGTCGATGAGGATGACCCGGATGCCGTTCAGTGCGTGAAACAGCACTGCGGCGACCAGTCCCATCTCCATCAATCCGACGATGGGTGTCTTGTACGTCTCGATGACCTCGTTGTAGGCCTGCGGGCTCACCCGCACCAGCGCGGTATCGAGGACGTGAACGAACAGGAAGAAGAAAATGGTGGCACCGGTAATCCGGTGCAGTACCCAGGCCCACATTCCCGGATCACCGCGGTAAAGGGTGCGCCGTCGTGTTTTCCTGGGTTGCGGAGCCGGTACCTCCGTCTGAGTACTCATCGGGCCCTCCAACGCCATCGGTGGGACGTCCGGGGCCACGTCTGAATTAGCCCCAAACCTCGGGGCGACTCTAAACCCATTTGCAGTGGCGAACGAATTACGGTTGAGCCGTTCGGCCTGCTAAACGCACAAAAGTTAGGCTTACCTATCTTAATGTGAGGCTCGGGAATTGGGGTTTCGGAATGCATTCAGAACCTATGTTGGGGACGGCCTCGTGACTCTCGCGGTCGACTGGAATCTGTTGCGTAACAAGGCAATTGAAGCGTCGAGCCACGCGTACGCGCCGTATTCGGGCTTTCCGGTCGGCGCGGCGGCGCTCGTCGACGATGGTCGCATCGTCACCGGATGCAATGTGGAGAATGTCTCATATGGCCTAGGTCTCTGTGCCGAGTGCGCTGTGGCTTGCGCCCTGCATTCCGGGGGCGGGGGGCGGCTGCTCGCACTGTCGTGTGTGGGGCCTGACGGCGGCCCGCTGATGCCCTGCGGGCGGTGCCGGCAGGTTTTGCTGGAACACGGCGGGCCGGAACTGCTCATCGACCACTCACACGGGGCGCGGCCGCTGCGTGAGCTCTTGCCCGACGCGTTCGGGCCGGAGGATCTCGCGCGCGGCTAAGACCAAGTGGTCCAACGATTCCGGGCCACCCCCTAGTTACCGGCGAGTAGCTTTTGTCCGGTGCCGTGGGTCGCGACGTGCGCAGTAGGATTTCGTCATCGACGCGCCAACCATTATCCGAACCAAACGTGACGGCGGTGTGCTGTCCGACGCCGCGATCGACTGGGTGATCGACGGTTACACGCATGGCCGGGTCGCCGACGAGCAGATGGCCGCGCTGCTGATGGCGATCTTCCTGAACGGGATGTCCGCGGCCGAGACGACCCGGTGGACTGCTGCCATGGTGGGTTCAGGGGAGCGGTTCGACTTCACCGCCCTGCGCCGCGGCGGAGCGCCGCTTGCCTTGGTGGACAAGCATTCCACCGGCGGGGTCGGGGACAAGATCACCATTCCGCTGCTGCCGGTCGTCATGGCCTGTGGAGCCGGCGTTCCGCAGGCCTCCGGCCGCGGACTCGGGCACACCGGAGGCACCCTCGACAAGCTGGAGTCGATTGCCGGCTTTACCGCGGAGCTGTCCAAAGACCGTATCCGGCAACAGCTTTCCGACGTGGGCGGGGCGATATTCGCCGCCGGTGAGCTGGCCCCGGCCGATCGCAAGATCTATGCCCTGCGCGATATCACCGCCACGGTCGATTCGACCCCGCTGATCGCCAGTTCGGTGATGAGCAAGAAGCTCGCCGAGGGTGCGCGGGCGCTGGTTCTCGACGTCAAGGTGGGCCGGGGCGCCTTCCTCAAGACCGAGGCCGAAGCCCGCCTCCTGGCCCAGGTGATGGTCGATCTCGGAGTCGCCGACGGCGTTGCGACCCGCGCCCTGCTCACCGACATGAACTGCCCGCTGGGCTGCACCGTCGGCAACTCCGTGGAGATCGCCGAGTCGTTGGAGGTGCTGGCCGGCGGCGGTCCTGCCGATGTGGTCGAGCTGACGCTGACGCTGGCCGCCGAGATGCTGGACGCCGCCGGCATCGACGGCACCGACCCGGCCGAGACGCTGCGCGACGGCAGCGCGATGGATCGGTTCCGCGCGCTGGTGGCGGCCCAGGGCGGCGATCTGAGCCGGCCGCTGCCGCTGGGCACGGCCACCGAGACCGTGACCGCCCCGCAGGGCGGCATCATGGGCGACCTCGACGCCATGGGCGTGGCCATGGCAGCCTGGCGCCTCGGCGCCGGCCGGGCCCAACCGGGGGATTCGGTGCAATCCGGTGCCGGTGTACGGATCCACCGCAAGCCGGGTGAGCCGGTGGCCGCAGGCGAGCCGTTGTTCACGCTGTACACCGAGACTGCCGAGCGGCTGCCGGCCGCGCTGGCCGAACTGGACGGTGCGTGGTCCGTCGGCGCCGCCGCACCCACGCCACGGCCGTTGGTCCTCGACCGGATCGGGTAGCTCGGCCTCCGCGAACGTGCGCTTGTTGCCGATGTTCACCGGCGCGCCGGCGGACAGACACGCACGTTCGCCGGTTGGAGACGCCGCCGGCGCGGATGATGGGGACATGAGTACGCCGCTGAGTCTGGACAAGATCCAGCACGCTCCCAAAGCCCTGTTACACGATCACCTCGATGGTGGGCTGCGGCCGGCCACCGTGCTCGACCTGGCCGGCAAATACGGCTACGACGAGCTACCCGCCACCGACGCCGACGAACTGGCGACGTTCTTCCGCACCGCCGCCCACAGCGGGTCGCTGGAGCGGTACCTGGAGCCGTTCGCCCACACCGTCGGGGTGATGCAGACCCCCGATGCGCTGCACCGGGTCGCCTACGAGTGCGTCGAGGACCTCGCCGCCGACAACGTCGTCTACGCCGAGATCCGGTTCGCCCCCGAGCTGCACATCGACCGCGGTCTCTCGCTCGACGACGTGGTCGACGCGGTGCTGGCCGGCTTCGCCGACGGCGAGAAGGCGGCCGCGGCCGCGGGGCGGGCCATCACGGTGCGCTGCCTGGTCACCGCGATGCGTCACGCGGCGCGGTCGCGGGAGATCGCCGAGCTGGCAATCCGGTTCCGGGACAAGGGGGTTGTCGGTTTCGACATCGCCGGGGCGGAGGCCGGTTACCCGCCCACCCGTCACCTCGACGCCTTCGAGTACATGCGAGGCAACAACGCGCGCTTCACCATTCACGCCGGCGAGGCATTCGGCCTGCCGTCGATACACGAGGCCATCGCGTTCTGCGGCGCCGACCGGCTGGGGCACGGCGTGCGCATCGTCGACGACATCACCGAGCTCGAGGACGGGACCCAAAAGCTTGGCCGGCTGGCGGCGATCCTGCGCGACAAACGCATTCCGCTGGAGATGTGCCCCAGCAGCAACGTGCAGACCGGGGCCGCACCCAGCATCGCCGAGCACCCCTTCGACCGGCTGGCGCGGCTGAGGTTCCGGGTCACCGTCAACACCGACAACCGGCTGATCAGCGACACCAGTATGAGCCAGGAGATGACCCGGCTGGTCGAGGCGTTCGGCTACGGCTGGAGTGACCTGGAGCGGTTCACCATCAACGCGATGAAATCGGCGTTCATCCCGTTCGACGAACGGCTGGCCATCATCGACGAGGTGATCAAACCCCGCTACGCGGTGCTGGTCGGCTGAGCGGCCACCGCTCCGTCTGCTCCGGACTACTCCGGGCGCAGCCGTGACTCCACGAAACGCTCCAGCGCCTCCCACTGCTCGACGGCCTGGGCGTACGGAGCCTCGGGTTTGCGGGCCCCCTCGTCGCCGAGCAGGTATCCCACGTACTTGCCGAGCGCCTTGGTGCCGGCCAGTGTCTCGTCGACGGTCTTGTCCTCGGCGTAGTCGCTGACGTCGCGCAGCAACTCGACTGCCAGCTCCAGCTGGTCGTGGTCGACGGCGTCGGGCCCGTCGGCGAGGTCGTCGGCGATACCGGACAGCACGTAGACGTTCTCCTCGGACACCTCCACCCGCAGTGAGCCGTCGGTCGCGGCGGTGCGGATGTCGTCGTAGGTGGCCAGATCCGAGAGGTCGTGGTCGTGCTCGTCGGCCAGATAGCGGGCCAGCGCGCGTTCGGAGCTGAACACGCTGATGCGTCCGTTGCGACCGAGGAACACTGGCTCGTCGTCGAGGTAGCAGCGCAGGGTGTAGACGGTGCCCGAGCCGGTCATGATGCGCACCGGGTCGATGCCGACCTTCTGCCAGAAGTCCTCGTCGTCGCCCAGCACCGCGGTGTCGGCGATGCTGCGCGCCGGGGCGTCCGTGGCCGAGGTGGCGTCCTCGTCGTCCTCGGCTTCGGTGTCCTCGTCGTCGTCGGCGACGCTGAGATCGTCCTCGTCCTCATCGGGCGCATCCTCGGCGAGTTCGTCCTCGGCCTTCTTGACCGCGTCGGCGTCGAGGTCCGCAGGCACCGTGACGATCTCGTCGATGGCGTCGAGCACCCCGTCCCAGCCCCGGCCGATGACGGCCTCGATCTCGGCCCAGCGCTTGCGACCGGACCGGCCGGCGAAGCCGTCCAGGCCGCCGCCCACGGTGCCGAGCACCGGGTTGCCGTTGAAGAACTTGCTGATCGCGGCCAGCTCGCACACGGAGCCGATCGAGGACACGATCACCAGGGTGCGATGCAGGGTGGCGACGGACTCCTCGGTCGGCTTGGCGGCGACCAGTTCGGGGATGCCGACGATGTCGTACTCGCGGTCGTCGGCGGGCTGCAGCTTGTGGGCGTTGGCCGCGGTCAGCTTGCCCCAGGCCGGGTGATCGGCCAGGTCGTTGTCGGTGTTGGTGCGGACGAACGCCGCCAGGTCAGCGACCGATTCGAAACCGAACAGGGTGTCGCCCTCGCCCAGGAAAGCCTCCCACTCGTCACCGGCGTCCCGCCAGCGCGGAGCCCACAGTGTGTAGAGGTCGCCCTTGGTCAGACCGAGCCGGACCGGCACGATGTCAGCAGCCATGCGGCACAGCCTAGTGGGGTGCCCTGGACGCCCACTCAGGTTGCCTCCGGTTCGCGGCTCACACCGTCGGCCGCCAGAACCCCTGGAAGCCCTGCCCGGCATTCGTGGTGCGGATGGGGGAGAGCTTGACCGGGTCGCCCGCCTCGATCATCGTGCCGGTTCCGACGATCATCGCGACGTGGCCGTCCCACACCGCCAGATCGCCCGGCCGTAACGACCCCGCCGACACCGCCTTACCGATGTCCTGCTCTTGGGCCAGTCGCGGAATGTCCAGTCCGGCTTCGTGATAGGCCCACTGGGTCAGCCCGCTGCAATCGAGGCCGACGCCAGGTGCGGTGCCGCCCCAGCGGTAGGGCACCCCCAACTGTGTCAGGGCGTGGCGCACCGCGTCGGCCGCCACGGCGTTGGGTGCCACGGCGGTGCTGCCGTCGGGCAACTGGACCGTCACGCCCGCGCCGAACATGCCGGGGTCGCGCAGTCCCGCGTCGGACACCATGGCCTCGGGCTGCTCGCCCCAGCCGCCGGCCAGACTTGAGAGCCCGGCCAGGTTTGACAGCCCGGCTAGCTTTGACAGCCCGGAAAGGCCCGGCGCCGCCGGGGACCCCGACGAGGCGGGGACGAGGCCGCCTGACCCCGCCGAGAATCCAGCAGTCCGGGGGTGCATCCCGGCCGCCGACGGTGAGCCGGCGGCCGGGGCGGTGATGGCACCGGTCTGCTGGTCCAGTTCGGTGCGGAGCTCCTCGACGACGGCCTGGGCCTCAGTGGTGGCGCGTTGGGCCTCGGCCTGCAGTTCCTGTGCCACCCCGGGTTCGTCCAGGTGGGCCGCCAATGCCGCGGCGCGTTGTTCGAACCGGTCGATGATGGCCTGCAGCCGTGCCCCGGCCCGGGCCACCGCCGCGCCCGCCGCCTGGGCTGCGCTGCTGAGCCGCTGTGCGTCGTCGGCCAGCCCGATGGCTGTCGTCGCGGTGTCGGCGGTGAAGCCCGCAGCCGCCCCGGCTCCGGCGCCCGACCAGCCGGCGGCGGCACGCTCCCAGGACCGGCCCAGCGCGGCGGCAATGTCCGACAGCGCGGCGTGGGCGTGGTCGAGCCCCGCGGTGGGGCCGGGCGCGGTCCAACCGGGGCCCACCAGATCGCGCAGTTCGTACAGCGGCGCGGCCAGCACAGCGACGGACCGGGTGGGCACGGCTACACCCGGGGCAGCAGCTCGGCGGCCCGCTGACCGGCCGCGGCGTACTGGGCGGCGGTAGCGCCGGCACGGGCGGCGCCCGCAGCGGTGTCCGTCCCCAGGGCCAGGACCGCGTCGCTGTGCCGGCCGACGGCCTCGATGAAGGCGGTCACGAAGCGTTCGCCGACCGGGCCGAGCGCGGCGGCCGGTGACGGCATCGCGCGCAGGGCAGCGGCCAGCTGATCGAGGTCGGTGGCGTGCCGGGTCAGGGCGTCACCAAGGGCGCGGATGGCCGTGAGATCGGCGCGCAGGGTGTCGGCGGGCATGCGGTTAGGACGCACGCCGGTGCCGTTCGGTTCCATTGGCTTTTGTGAGCGTTTGTGGGTTCGGCGCTCATCAGGCAGCCTCGCCTTGCGATAGCAGGGGCCGAAATTAGGGGAGTTCATCCTCGTGATCTGGGCGATACTGGGCGTGCTCGTCAGTGGGTAGCGTCTAGGCCCTCTGTTCTGGTCGAGGGGGCGCAGATGGCAGATCTGTCGGTTAACGCTGCAGAATTAGATGCGATTGCAGCGAGTGGTGCAGATATGGCTGACCTCCTTGTGAACGGTTCGGAAGGTGGCGGCAACCGCGCTAGTCAGCCCAGCCACGCCGGAGTTGCTGCTATACGTGAGTCGGTGACGACAGCTCGACGCGCTCAGTCCGCACGCGGGATCGAACATGCCGATCGCATCCAGGCGGCCAGCGCCGTCTATCGCCGCACCGATGATGGTTCGGCCGCCAGCATCACGAAGACGATATGAGTCCGGCCGCGGATTCAGGTCCGGTCTTGACCCGCTCTCTGATCGATGGTTGGCAGACCCAGCACCTCACTGACACGGCCGCGTGGTTGCGTTCGCAGGCCAGCCAATCACGCCGTCTGTTCGATGAGTTTCATCAGACCGTCAAGAGCGCTGATTGGGCAGGTGATGCCAAGGACGCCGCGGTCGATCTGGTTGGCGCAGATGTTTCGGTTGTCGATCGTCAGAGCGCAATAGCGAACGAAGCTGCCGACATCGCCGAGCAAGGCGCCGTTGATCTCCAGGCCGCGAAGCGTGATGCATTGGGCGCTATCGGTGACGCTGAAAGCGATGGCTTCAGTGTCGCTGAAGACCTGTCGATTACCGACACTCGCCGCATAGACGTCTTGGAAACCAGAGTTCGACACATGGCGATGACAGCGCACGCCGAGACGATCCAGTGGCGAGGCGAGCAATTGGTGCAAGCTGATGCTCTGGTCGGGCGCCGACTCAGTGAGAAGGCCGCCGACCTTGATGGGATTCGATTCGAGGGCGGCGGCGCAACCATCCACGCAGCCAGCTTCGGCAGCGACTTCAAACAATCACCGTTGTCTGACGATCCGAGACTTCTCACCAAAGAGCAGGCGTTGGCTGCGTGGGAAAAGCTGCAAGCTGATATCGCTTCCTACAACTCCCG
This sequence comes from [Mycobacterium] fortunisiensis, assembly GCF_019050325.1. Taxonomy (GTDB): domain Bacteria; phylum Actinomycetota; class Actinomycetes; order Mycobacteriales; family Mycobacteriaceae; genus Mycobacterium; species Mycobacterium fortunisiensis. The sequence continues at coordinate 38,514 of NZ_VOMB01000012.1, forward strand.
ATGTGCCGTGAATATCGTCGGTCCGCTGCCGCCGCCGCAGTACAGCGCATGCCAAACCGAATTAGCGTCGCTCGAAGCTCAGGAAGCCGCACTGCGAGCCAGGCTCGCGGATTTCGGTATCCAACCCGACGGGGCCTCGACCAGCGGCGGTACCGGCGGGGACCTAACCTCGACCGCCACCCGGATTGGTAACGAAGTCGCTGCAATCCCCAAGGGCACTGGCGTCTCCCAGAATGAGACGTTGGCTCAGAGGGTGACCGCCCTGCATCTCAGCCAGGCCGACGCAGCAGAGGCCGCCAACATCGCGTCAAGAACTGCATATGGTGCGACGGGCGGGATAGCTAATCTTCCGGACGGAACAAAGATGGTATTGCCCGCTATGTTGCAGCAGCGAGTAGCAATGCAAGTATTCCCCGACGGATCAGTCCAGGTATTCAGAGGCGATCTCATGCAATTTTTGCCATACATCGGCTAGGTAGACTGAAGTAAAGAGGTGAAGATGAGTGCAATTCAGTCGAGTACGTTTTTCGATTTCGAAATTTACGTACTGGCTTCCATGAAGCTAGGGATGCTCCCCAAACGTGCCGATATCGAAGCGAAGCTGTCCGAGTACGACCTTTCGCTGGAGGCTGCGGAAAGCATAGGCGGTCGCGTCGTCAACGACCTTGCTGACGAATCATCACGCTTCACCAGACTGAAGTCGCTTGTCGGCGCGGACCCAGATGCTATTTCGCTGACGTGCACCAGTCTGTTGTGGCCTGATTTTGACTTCACAGCGGCTGGGGACGAGTCCGGGTTACTTCGCTCGGTTCGGTACCAACAAGTTCGGGGTGGGCTTCCTACGGTTAATGACCCGACCGCCGTCGCCCCCTGGAGTACTGGCGTGTCTGGGTTCGAGGAGCGTTTCGGTTCGCTCACGCTTCGCGATCAGTCGCTCCCATTCGAGCACTACCTTCCCGCGCACGAGCAGTACGTTTTCCCGTGGAACGGTGACCAGTACGGCGCGGGATTCAGTTGGGGGATATTCCTTTTCGCTGCGAAACTGTGGCCGGAGGATTGAAATTCACTTGCAGCGTGTGCCCGCTTTCTACCTGAGGGCTGCTCGCACGCCGGGATGACCGCCCTGCGGTAGAAATCGGCGCGCTCAGCGCTCACACGGCGCTGCCGCCGCCGTCCACGTGCAGCGTCGAGCCGGTGATGAACCCGGCCCGCGGCGAGCTCAGGAACAGCACGGCCTGCGCGATCTCCTCCGGGGTGGCAGTGCGGCCCAGCGGCAGCGCGCGGCCGAGCTCCTCGTTCGTCTCGCCCCACTGCGCGGCCACACCCTCGGTGCGGGTGGGACCGGGCGCCACACTGTTGACCCGCACCCCGCCGCCCCCGAATTCGGCTGCCCAGGTGCGGGTCAACGATTCCACCGCGGCTTTCGACGCGCTGTAGGCCGAAGCGCCGGGCACCCCTTTGGAAGCCACCATGGAGGTGACGTTGACGATGCTGCCACGGCCCCGTTCCAGCATGCCGCCCAAGCCGCCGGTGACCAATGCCCGGTAGCCGTCGAGTTCTGTCGATGTGGATTCCATGATTTCCTTTCGCTGTGTTCAGGCGCTCAGTGCGGTGCGCAGTCGTTCGCGGCTCCGCGAGATGCGCGACATCACCGTTCCGACAGGCACTTCCATGACTGCGGCAACTTCGGCGTAGGTGAATCCCTGGACATCGGCGTAGTACACGACGGTGCGAAACCCCTCGGGTAGCGTCGCCAACGCCTCGCGAATCCGATCGTCGCAGTGTGACTCCAGGGCGCGCTCTTCAGCCGAACGTTCGGAATTTGCGAAATAGGTTGCGTGGCTGAGCATGTCACTGTCAGTGAACTCGCCTACCGCGAAAGCGTCCGGACGCCGCTGCTTCATCCGGTGGGTGCTGATCCACCGATTGTGCAGGATGCGAAACAGCCAGGCCCGCAGGTTGGTGCCAGGTTCGAAGCGCCGGAAACCGGCGTAGGCGTTCATCAGGGTGTCCTGCACCAGGTCCTCGGCGTCGGCCTGGCTGTGGGTCAGCCGCCGCGCGGTGCGCAACAGGACCGGGTGAAAGGGCATCGCCTCGCGGGCGAACCGGGCCGCCAGCGACGCGTCGGACTCGGCTGCCAGGGTCTGCCGGCCGGGCGGTCTGAGTTCGGTCATGGTCCCCAGCCTGATTCGGGCACCCCCGCGGCGGACCCTTGAAAACCCGTGGTCCGTATCCGTGGGGTTTAAGGTCAGCGCATGGATGTGCGTGTCGTCGACCACCCGCTGGCTGCTGCGCGACTGACCACCCTGCGGGATGAACGGACCGACAACGCGGGGTTCCGGGCGGCGCTGCGTGATCTGACCCTGATGCTCGTCTACGAGGCCACCCGCGACGCGGCGTCCGAACAGATCCCGGTGCGCACCCCGGTCACCGACACCACGGGGTCGCGGCTGGCCAATCCGCCGCTGTTGGTGCCGGTGTTGCGCGCCGGGTTGGGCATGGTCGACCAGGCGCACGCCTTGATCCCCGAAGCGCAGGTGGGCTTTGTCGGGATGGCCCGTGACGAGACGACGTTCCAGCCGACGCCGTACCTGGCTTCGCTGCCGGACGACCTGAGCAGCCGGCCGGTGTTCGTGCTCGACCCGATGTTGGCGACCGGCGGGTCGATGGCCCACACCATCGGCCTGCTGCGCGAACGTCGGGCCGACGACATCACCGCGGTGTGTGTGGTGTGCGCCCCGCAGGGCATCGCCGCGCTGGAGAAGATCGCCCCCGATATGCGGTTGATCACCGCGACCATCGACGAGGGGCTCAACGAGATCGCCTACATCGTGCCGGGTCTCGGCGACGCCGGAGATCGGCAGTTCGGCCCGCGGTAGCCCCTACCAGCGCGTCGCGGCGTCGATGAGTTCCCGGCTCAGCTTTTCGGCGTGGGCCCGGGCGGTGTCCAGATCGTCGGTCGGGGCGCAGCGGACCTCGGTGTAGGACTTGAGCTTCGGCTCGGTTCCCGACGGGCGCACCACCACCCGGATTGAGGTGCCGCCCTCGTCGCCGGTGAAGACCAGGGCGTCGGTGCGCTGTTGGCCGCGACGATCCAGCAGGTCTTCGACGCCGACGCTGAACCCGGCGAGCTCGCGCGGCGGTGTGGCCCGCAGACGCATCATCGCGGTCTCGGCGTCGTCAACCACCCGGCTCACCGCGCCGGTGACGTGCACACCGTGGGTCCTGGCCAGGGCGTCGAGAGCGTCGAGCAGGGTGCGGCCCTGATCACGCAGGGCAGCCACCAGATCACAGACCAGGATCGCGGCGCTGATGCCGTCCTTGTCGCGCACCGCGGCCGGATCGACGCAATATCCGATCGCCTCTTCGTAGGCGTAGACCAAGGTGTTGCCGGGGCGCTGGGCGCGGGCCAACCACTTGAACCCGGTGAGGGTTTCGGCGTGCTGGGCGTCGTGCGCGGCTGCGATGGCTGCCAGCATCCTCGAGGACACCACCGTGCTGGCCACCAGGGCGGCTTCGCTGACCGGGCCGGGTTCCAGCTGGGACAGGATGTAATCACCCAGCAGCCAACCTGTTTCGTCGCCGGAGAGCATCCGCCAGCCATCCGGGCTGGGCACGCAGACGGCGCATCGGTCGGCATCGGGGTCCAGCGCGACGGCGACCTCGGCGTCGACTGCTGCGGCCAGCGACAGCAGCGCATCGACCGCGCCGGGCTCCTCTGGATTGGGGAAGCTGACGGTGGGAAAGTCCGGATCGGGTGTGAACTGATCCTCCACGACGTGGACGTCGTCGAAGCCGGCCAGCGCCAACGCATCCAGGGCGTACTCACCGCCGACACCGTGCAGCGGGGTCAGCGCCACCCGCACCGAACCGGTGCTGCGCCGCACCCGGGCGGCCCGCTCGACATAACCATGGATCTGCCGCAGGCCACCGACTTCGACTGCTGCCCTGGGGATCTCGTCGGCGTACGGGGCCCGGGCCATCGCTGCCTCGATCTCGCTGTCGGAGGGGGAGACGATCTGCATCCCACCGTCGAGAAACACCTTGAAGCCGTTGTCCGTCGGCGGGTTGTGCGATGCGGTGATCTGGATGCCGGCCGCGGCGGGCAGGTGCCGGACGGTGTAGGCGATCACCGGCGTCGGAACGGCGGCCAGCATGAGCAGCACATCGAAACCTTCGGCGGCCAGCACTTCGGCGGCGGCGAGCGCGAACTCGTCGGAGCGGTGCCGGGCGTCGCGGCCCACCACCACGTGTGAGCCGCCCAGGCACCGGTCCTTGAGCACTTGGGCCAAAGCCCACGCGGCGCGCATGACGACGGCCAGATTCATCGCGTCCGGCCCGCCCCGCAGCGGCCCGCGCAATCCGGCTGTGCCGAACGTCAGCGGCCGGCTGAACCGGCGGTCGAGCTCCTCGGGACTGCAGGCGGCCAGTTCGGCCGCGGTCTGCGGGTCAGGGTCATGGGCGATCCAATCGGCGGCGGCGGTCGCGATCGTGGTCATGACCCAAGTGTGCCCGCAGCGGCGGCGGAGTACGCCGCCTTGTGCGGATGCGGGTCACAGCCGCGCGATGACCGCCCCGAGCAGCGCGCCCATCCGGGTCGCGGACTGGCGCCCGGCCTCCAGCACCTCGGCATGGCTCAGCGGCTCGCCCGTCATCCCGGCCGCCAGGTTCGTCACCATCGACACCCCCAGCACGTGCAGTCCGGCGGCGCGGGCGGCGATCGTCTCGTGCACCGTCGACATGCCGACCAGGTCGGCGCCCAGGGTGCGCAGCATCCGGATCTCGGCCGGGGTCTCGTAGTGCGGGCCGGGCAACCCGGCGTAGACGCCCTCGGCGAGAGACGGCTCGATCTCGCGGGCCAGAGCCCGCAGCCGCGGCGAGTACGCGTCGACCAGGTCGACGAACTGCGCCCCCACCAGCGGAGAACGTGCCGTGAGGTTGAGGTGGTCGCTGATCAGCACGGGTTGGCCGACCTGGTATTCGGGACGCAGGCCGCCGGCGGCGTTGGTCAGCACCACCGTCGACACGCCCGTCGCGGCCGCCGTCCGCACCGGATGCACCACATGCTGCAGGTCATGCCCCTCATAGGCATGGATGCGCCCGGCCAGCACCAGGACCCGGTGCTCACCGGTGCATACCGAATACACCTGGCCGACGTGCCCCGCCGCGCTCGGCGGGGTGAAGCCGGGAATCTCGGCCATCGGCACGGTGGCGACCAGCCGGCCGAGCTCGGGCACCGCCGGTGCCCAGCCGGAACCGAGGACGACGGCCACGTCGTGGCTCTCGACACCGGTGCGCTCGGCGATCGCGGCAGCGGAGGTGGCGAACGGCTGGTGATCGGTCACGATAGGCGAGCTTAACCGGCATGAACTGGCAGTGAGATACTGCGAAGATGCCGTCGGCCACCGCCTCCCTGAGCGTCGAAGACGCCATCAACCGGCGTCGTGGCGATCTCATCGAGCTCTCCCATTCGATCCACTCCGAGCCGGAGCTGGCCTTCGCCGAGCATCGCAGCTGCGCGAAGGCGCAGGCGCTGGTGGCCGAATACGGCTTCGAGATCACCGCCGCGCCCGGCGGGTTGGACACCGCTTTCCGGGCGTCCTACGGCAGTGGTCCGCTGGTGGTCGGGGTCTGCGCCGAATACGACGCGTTGCCCGAGATCGGGCATGCCTGCGGGCACAACATCATCGCGGCCTCGGCGGTCGGCACGGCGCTGGCTCTGGCCGATGTGGCCGACGAGCTGGGCCTGACCGTGGTGCTCGTCGGCACCCCCGCCGAAGAGCTCGGCGGCGGCAAGGTGTTGCTGCTCGAGGCCGGGGTTTTCGAGGACATCGCCGCGACGGTCATGCTGCACCCGGGGCCGGTGGACATCGCCGCGGCCCACTCACTGGCCCTTTCGGAGGTGACGGTCGAGTACACCGGACGCGAGTCGCACGCCGCCGTGGCGCCGTATCTGGGGGTCAACGCCGCCGACGCCGTCACTGTCGCGCAGGTGGCCATCGGGCTGCTGCGCCAGCAGCTGGCGCCGGGGCAGATGGTGCACGGCATCGTGACCGACGGCGGGCAGGCCACCAACGTCATTCCGGGCCGCGCCGAGATGCGCTACACCATGCGGGCCGCCGACATGACGGCGCTGCGGGCGCTGGAAGACCGGATGGCCGGCTGTTTTTCGGCCGGGGCACTGGCCACCGGGTGTGAGCACCAGGTCACCGAGATCGCCCCGGCGTACGCCGAGATGGTCCCCGATAGGTGGCTGTCGGAGATCATCCGTGCCGAGATGCTGCGCCTCGGTCGTAGCCCGCTGCCGGAGAACGTGGAGGCGAGCGTGCCGCTGGGGAGTACCGATATGGGCAACATCAGCCAGGTGATGCCCGGCATCCATCCGGTGATCGGTATCGACTCGGGCGGCGCGGCGATTCATCAGCCCGCATTCACTGCTGCGGCGGTGGGGCCGAGTGCGGACAAGGCCGTGCTGGAAGGGGCGATCATGTTGGCCCGCACCGTGGTTCAGCTCGCCGAGAATCCGGCGGAGCGGGATCGGGTGCTGCAAGCACAGCAGAGGAGGCAGGCGCGATGAGCGTGTTGTCGCACGCCGCGGCGCGGTGGTTGTCGGCGAACTACGACGAGCTCGTCGGTTGGCGCAGGCACCTGCACGCTCATCCGGAACTGGGTCGTCAGGAGTTCGCCACCACCGAGTTCGTCGCCGCTCACCTCGCTGACGCCGGGTTTAACCCCAAGGTACTGCCCGGTGGCACTGGCCTGACCTGCGACTTCGGGCCCGAGGACGGTCCGCGGATCGCGTTGCGCGCAGATATGGACGCCCTGCCGATGGCCGACCGCACCGGTGCGTCCTATGCGTCGACCGTGCCCAACGTCGCGCATGCCTGCGGGCACGATGCGCACACCGCGATCCTGCTGGGCACCGCGATGGCGCTGTCGTCGGTGCCGGAACTGCCGGTGGGCGTGCGGCTGCTGTTCCAGGCCGCCGAGGAGCTGATGCCCGGCGGTGCGATCGACGCGATCAACGCCGGGGTGTTGAGCGGGGTGAGCCGCATCTTCGCCCTGCACTGCGATCCCCGGCTGGCCGTGGGCCGGGTGGCCACCAAACCCGGGCCGATCACCTCGGCGGCCGATTCCATCGAGATCACCCTGCACTCGCCCGGCGGGCACACCTCCCGGCCGCACCTGACCGGTGACCTGGTTTACGGGCTGGGCACCCTGATCACCGGGCTGCCCGGGGTGCTGTCGCGGCGCGTCGACCCCCGCCACGACACCGTGATGGTGTGGGGTGCGGTCAACGCCGGGGTGGCCGCCAATGCCATCCCGCAGATCGGCACCCTGGCCGGTACGATCCGCACCGCCAGCCGCGACACCTGGCTGACGCTGGAATCGATTGTGGAGGAAGTGGTTACGGCGCTGCTGGCCCCGCTCAACATCGACCACACCCTGAACTATCGGCGGGGCGTGCCCCCGGTGGTCAACGAAGAGGTGTCCACCCGCATCCTCACCCACGCGATCGAGGCGATCGGTCCCAAGGTGCTCGCCGACACCCACCAGTCCGGCGGCGGCGAGGATTTCTCCTGGTACCTCGAAGAGGTGCCCGGGGCGATGGGTCGGCTCGGGGTGTGGAGTGGCCAGGGGCCACAGTTGGACCTGCATCAGCCCACGTTCGACATCGACGAGCGGGCCCTCGGTGTGGGGGTGCGCACGATGGTCAACCTCGTCGCGGCCTCTGCGTAACCTCTGGCACGGCGAGCGTGCGTGTCTGCCTCGAACACGCCGCGCGCGGGCGACACCATGCGCACGCTCGTCCCTGCCGGTTGTGCACAGATCGCATTTCATCCACAGATCCGCATAGTGCTTCTTCCGAAGCCGTTGCGCAGCAACGACCATCGTCGACATGGACGCAGAACTGATCCGGTTGTTCGACGCGCAGAACGGGGTGGCCACCAGTGCTCAGATCCTGGCCGCCATCAGCCGTCACTCCTTCGAACGCGCTGTTGATTCCGGTGTGCTGGAACGAATTTGGCACGGCATCTACTGTTTGGGTGAACCGACGGAGCAGATGCTCCTGCACGGTCTGGACTTCGCCTGCGGCAAGAAGGTGCCGTTGTGTCTGGCCAGTGCGGCGGCCCTGCACGGGTTCGACACCGAAGGATCGTCTGACCTGCACGTGCTGAACCCGCCGGAACGACAGCTGCGATCGGCCGACGGCCTGGTGGTTCATCGTCGTGACGGCGCACCGTTGACGTGCGTCGACGGCAGATACGTGACCGCGCCGGCGTGGACGGCCATCGAGGTGGCTCGTGCCCTACGCCGCCCGCGGGCCCTGGCCACCCTCGACGCCGCGCTGCGCAGCGGCACTTGTACCCGCACGGACCTGTGGCGGGCGGCTCTGGAGCAGGCCGGTCGCCGCGGCATCGTCAACGTCCGCAACCTGATCGCGCTGGCCGATGGGCGCGCCGAGTCACCGATGGAAAGTGAGGCCCGGCTCGTCATGCTCGACGGTGGTCTGCCGACTCCGGAACTGCAGTTCGAGGTGATCGACGGGAATGGCAAGCTCAGGCGCGTCGACTTCGCGTGGCCACAGGACAGCGTCGCCGTCGAATACGACAGCCTGGATTGGCACGGCAATCCGGATGCACTACGTGATGACCGTCGACGGACCGCGGCTCTGATGGACATCGGCTGGACCGTCATCTCGATTGTGTTCGAGGATGTCCGCCACGGCCAACGGGAGATGGTGGCGAGGATCAATGCGCAGTTGAGTCACGCTCGCGCGGCGTGAGGGCGCGCAAAGTGTTGGTGAAGTGCGGCGCGCCCACCAACAGACACGCACGCTCGCGCTGCAAAGGTTAGGGCCCGATGTTGCGGGCGGGGCGGGTGCGCAGATCGTGCACGTATGTGTCGGGCGCCCCGGCGATCTCCGCGGCGTCGGCCATCACCCCGAGATAGCGCGCCGAGGGCAGGCCGCCTTCCCAGGCGTCCACCACATACAGCCAGGCCAGCACGGGGTCGGTGCTGGTGTCCGACGAGAGCCGGTGCACGCGGCAGCGGATCTTCTTGTGGAAACCGAGCTCGGAGCCCTCCCACCGATCGAGTGACTGCTCGTCGGCCGGGGTCATGTCGTAGAGCACCACGAACACCTTCGACAGCGGGTCCTCGACGACGGTGGCCAGCGCACCTTCCCAGCCGATGTCCTCACCGCCGAACGTCAATCGCCAGCCGTGCAGCCACCCGGTACCCGCCATCGGCGAGTGCGGAGCCCGTTCGAGCATTTGCTCCGGGTGCATATTGGATCCATACGCGGCGTACAGCGGCACGGTAAGACAGCTTAATCGGCGAAGTTGGTTAGGTTGGTCCAGTGGCTACCCGCATCGTGATCATCGGCGGTGGACCCGCCGGATATGAGGCGGCGCTGGTCGCCGCCGCCCGCGGCCCGGAGGTTGCGCACGTCACCGTCGTCGACTGCGACGGTATCGGCGGGGCGTGCGTGCTGTGGGATTGTGTGCCGTCGAAGACCTTCATCGCCTCGACCGGGGTGCGTACGGAGCTGCGCCGCGCCCCCAACCTGGGCTATTCACTGGATTTCGAGCAGTCCATCATCTCGCTGCCGCAGATCAACGAGCGGGTGAAAACCCTGGCGACGGCCCAGTCCGAGGACATCGCCGAGCGGTTGCGCAGCGAGGGAATCGACCTGATCGCCGGCCGCGGAGAGCTGATCGACGATGTCCCCGGCATGGCCCAGCACCGCGTCAAGGTCACCGGCCCGGACGGCGAGGTCAGTCAACTCACCGCCGATGTGGTGCTGATCGCCACCGGCGCCAGCCCGCGGGTGCTGCCCAACGCCGCGCCCGACGGGGAGCGCATCCTCAACTGGCGCCAGCTGTACGACCTCGACACGCTGCCCGAGCACCTCGTGGTGGTGGGGTCGGGTGTCACCGGCGCCGAGTTCGTCAACGCCTACACCGAGCTCGGGGTGACGGTGACGGTGGTGGCCAGCCGCGACCAGATCCTGCCGCACGAGGACTCCGACGCCGCCGCGGTGCTGGAAGAAGTGTTCTCCGAACGCGGTGTCACCTTGGTCAAGAACGCTCGCGCCGAGTCGGTGACCCGCACCGAGAGCGGGGTCCGGGTCACCATGGCCGACGGCCGCACCGTCGACGGCAGCCATGCCCTGATGACGGTCGGCTCCGTGCCCAACACCGGTGGCCTGGGGCTGGACCGGGTCGGAATCGAACTCGGGCCCGGTAACTATCTCAACGTCGACCGGGTGTCGCGCACCTCGGTACCGGGCATCTACGCCGCCGGTGACTGCACCGGCCTGCTGCCGCTCGCGTCGGTCGCAGCCATGCAGGGACGGATCGCGATGTACCACGCCCTGGGTGAGGCGGTGGCCCCGATCCGGTTGCGCACCGTCGCGGCCGCGGTGTTCACCCGCCCGGAGATCGCCGCGGTGGGGGTGCCCCAGGCCGCGATCGACGACGGCTCGGTGCCGGCCCGCACCCTGACCTTGCCGCTGAACACCAATGCCCGGGCCAAGATGTCCAGCCTGCGCCGCGGCTTCGTCAAGATCTTCTGCCGCCCGGCCACCGGTGTGGTGATCGGTGGTGTGGTGGTGGCGCCGATCGCCTCCGAGCTGATCCTGCCGATCGCGCTGGCCGTGCAGAACGGCATCCCGGTGGCCGAGCTGGCCCAGACCTTCTCGGTCTATCCATCGCTGTCCGGTTCGATCACCGAAGCGGCGCGCCAGTTGATGAAACACGACGACCTGGACTGAAGAATCGGGCGGATCCGACCGCGCCCACGTAGCCTGGGGACCGTGACTGACCCGATCTCAGCACCGGGCGACGGGCAAACCCTCCTCGGTCCGCAGCAAAGGGCGCAAGCCTGGCAACGACTCACCAACGAACAGTTCGACGTGGTGGTGATCGGCGGCGGTGTCGTGGGCGCGGGCGCCGCGCTCGACGCGGCCACCCGCGGCCTGAAAGTGGCCCTGGTCGAGGCTCGTGATTTCGCCTCCGGCACCTCCAGTCGCAGTTCCAAGATGTTCCACGGCGGGCTGCGGTATCTCGAGCAGTTGGAGTTCGGTCTGGTCCGCGAGGCCTTGCACGAGCGGGAACTGAGTCTGACGACGTTGGCGCCGCACCTGGTCAAACCGCTGCCGTTCCTGTATCCGCTGACCCACCGGGTCTGGGAGCGGCCGTATGTGGCCTCCGGGATCTTCCTCTACGACCAGCTCGGTGGAGCGAAATCTGTTCCGGCACAAAAGCATCTGACCAAGGCCGGAGCATTGCGACTGGCCCCGGGGCTCAAACGCAGTTCGCTGATCGGTGGGATCCGTTACTACGACACCGTTGTCGACGACGCCCGGCACACCATGACCGTGGCGCGTACCGCCGCGCATTACGGGGCCGTGGTGCGGACCTCGACGCAGGTGGTGGCGTTGTTGCGGGAAGGCGACCGGGTCACCGGTGTGCAGATTCGTGACTCCGAAAGCGGCACGGTCGGTGAGGTCTGCGGCCACGTCGTGGTCAACGCCACCGGGGTGTGGACCGACGAGATCCAGGCACTGTCCAAGGAGCGCGGCCGGTTCCGGGTGCGTGCCTCCAAGGGTGTGCACATCGTGGTGCCGCGGGACCGGGTCGTCAGCGAGGTGGCGATCATCCTGCGCACCGAGAAGTCGGTGCTGTTCGTGATCCCGTGGGGCACACACTGGATCATCGGCACCACCGATACCGACTGGAATCTCGACCTGGCCCATCCGGCCGCGACCAAGGCCGACATCGACTACATCCTCGGGCACGTCAACACCGTGCTGGCCACCCCGCTGACCCATGACGACATCGACGGGGTCTACGCCGGGTTGCGGCCGCTGCTGGCCGGGGAGAGTGAGGAAACCTCCAAGCTTTCCCGCGAGCACGCCGTGGCGGTGCCCTCGCCGGGTCTGGTGGCCATCGCCGGTGGCAAGTACACCACCTACCGGGTGATGGGGGCCGACGCGATTGATGCTGCCGCAGAGTTCATCCCGGCCCGGGTGGCGCCGTCGATCACCGAGAAGGTTCCGTTGATGGGCGCCGACGGCTACTTCGCCCTGATCAATCAGACCGAGTCCGTCGGCAAGCACTACGGGCTGCACCCGTATCGTGTTCGGCACCTGCTGGACCGTTACGGATCACTGATCGGCGAGGTGCTGCAGATGGCCGAGAGCCGGCCGGAATTGTTGGCGCCCATCGCCGCTGCGCCGGTCTACCTCAAGGTCGAGGCTCACTACGCGGCGGCCGCCGAAGGCGCGTTGCATCTGGAGGACATCCTGGCCCGGCGGATGCGGATCTCGATCGAGTACCCGCACCGGGGGGTGGACTGCGCCCGTGAGGTCGCCGAAGTCGTTGCCCCGGTGCTGGGTTGGAGCGCCGAGGATGTCGATCGTGAGGTGGCCACCTACCTTGCCCGGGTCGAGGCCGAGGTGCTCTCGCAGACCCAGCCCGACGACCAGTCCGCCGACGCGCTGCGTCAGGCCGCACCCGAGGCCCGCGCCGAGATCCTCGAACCCGTACCGCTCAATTGAGGCGATCTTGAGACAGCGCCCACCGCTTCCGGTGCGCGACGGCCTGGGCCCGGCGCGGCTGCGGCTGCTCGGCGGCAACGTGTACGACGAGCTGCAGACACGGTTCGGGATCGGTGCGAAAGTGCTTGCCGGAGAGGTGGTTCTACCCGACGGGGTGGCTGTCGATGATACGACGACACTGCCGGCCGGGGCGCATGTCTACCTCTACCGTGACTTGGTCGACGAGGTGGAGGTGCCGTTCGACGTCCCGCTGCTGTACCGCGACGACGACATCGTGGTGGCCGACAAACCGCACTTCCTGGCCACCATGCCGCGGGGTGGCCACGTGGTGCAGACGGCGCTGGTTCGGTTGCGCCGGGCGCTGGATCTGCCGGAACTGAGCCCGGCGCATCGCCTGGACCGGATGACCGCCGGCGTTCTGCTGTTCACCGCGCGCCGCGAGGTCCGGGGCGCCTATCAGAAGATGTTCGCCGAGGGCGGGGTGTGCAAGACGTACCTGGCCCGGGCCGACGGGGCTGCCACGGTGGCCCTGCCGGCCACGCTGCGCAGCCGGATCGCCAAGCGCCGAGGCCAGTTACAGGCCGTCGAGGAACCGGGCGAACCCAACGCCGAGACGTGTGTGGAGGCGGTCGGGGCAGGGCTGTACCGGCTCACACCGCGCACCGGGCGCACGCATCAACTGCGGGTGCACATGGCCTCGATCGGGCTGCCGATCATCGGTGATCCGTTGTACCCCAACGTGATCGATGTCGCACCCGATGATTTCGGCAACCCGCTGCAACTGCTGGCCCAGCGCCTGGCCTTCACCGACCCGATCACCGGCGGCGACCGCGAGTTCGTGAGTGGAAGGGAATTGGGTTGACTGCTCGCAGAACCCCACGCGACGCGATCATCGCGGGCGTACTCATCGTGGTGTCGTGCCTCGGTGCCGGCCTGCTGCCCGGTTCGTCACCGTCGGTGCCGGTCGCTGTGTGCGGCCCCGTCGGCGGCGGATGGGACGTCAGTGGTTGTGCCGACCCGCTGTTTGAGCTCGACGGTGAGTTGATCCCACCGCGGATACCGGGTGCGCCTTCGGTCCGGCTGGCTCCTGAGCCGCCGCGCTCCGGTGTCAACGTCTGCACCGGAATCGGCCGCCGCGCCTTCATCGGTAGCTGCTTTTGAGACCGTGGTCTACTGGCGGGGTGGATCGTCAGACCTTTGAGCAGCTGTTCGACATGACCGGCCGGACCGTGATCGTCACCGGTGGCACCCGCGGCATCGGATTGGCTCTCGCCGAGGGATTCGTGCTGGCCGGTGCCCGGGTGGTGGTGGCCAGCCGCAAACCCGAGGCGTGTGACAAGGCGGCCGAACATCTGCGTGAGCTCGGCGGAGCGGCGATCGGGGTGCCCACGCACAGCGGCAGCATCGATGACCTCGGCGCGCTGGTTGAGCGCACCGTCGCCGAGTTCGGCGGGATCGACGTGGTGGTCAACAATGCGGCCAATGCCTTGGCCCAGCCGTTGGGGCAGATGACGCCGGAGGCCTGGGCCAAGTCCTATGAAGTGAACCTGCGCGGCCCGGTGTTCCTGGTGCAGGAGGCGTTACCGCACCTGAAGGCGAGCGCCAAGGCCGCGGTGCTGAACATGGTCTCGGTCGGCGCGTTCAACTTCGCGCCGGCGTTGTCGATCTATGCCTCGGGCAAGGCGGCCCTGATGTCGGTCACCCGCTCGATGGCGGCCGAGTTCGCCCCGCTGGGGATCCGGGTGAACGCGCTGGCGCCGGGGCCGGTCGACACCGACATGATGCGCAACAACCCGCCGGAGGCCATCGAGCGTATGAAGGGCGGGACCTTGATGAAGCGGCTGGCCCGTCCGGACGAGATGGTCGGTGCGGCATTGCTGATGTGTTCGGATGCTGGCAGTTACATGACCGGGCAGGTGGTCATTGTTGACGGTGGCGGGACACCTCGCTGAGCTCGGTCAGGCTGCCGGCCCCGACGGACAGGATCTGGCTGCGGTTCTCCACGTGCAGAGCCGTTTCCAGACACCCGGCGTCAAGGTTGGCCCACAGCACCTGCTTGGTCGATTCCAGCCCGAATTTCCCATAGCTGCACAGGGTTTCGGCAATCTCGAGGGCCGCGTCGAGCAGCTTCGCGGTGTCGTCGACGACGCGGGTGACCAGGCCGAGTCGCAGCGCCTCGGCCGCGTCGACGGCCCGCGCGGTCAGGATCAGGTCGAAGGCGGCGCCCGCGCCGATGATTCTGGGCAGGGTGTAGCTGACCCCGATGTCGCACCCGCCGATACCCAGCTTGATGAACTGCGTGCAGAACTTCGCCGACGGGCCGGCGATGCGGATGTCGCCGGCCGCGGCCAGCGCGAAGCCGCCGCCGTAGGCAGCACCGTTGACCGCGGCGATGACGGGTTGGCGCAGTCGGTGCAGCTTGACGGTGAGGTTGGCGATGCGTTCCTGCCAGCGCATTCCCGAGCGGGGAAATTCGGTGCCGCCACCGGCCTCGGGCGGGTTCGGGTTGCCGAGGTCCAGGCCCGAGCAGAAGCCCCGGCCGGCGCCGGTGAGCACGACGACGCGACAGTCGTTGTTGCGCGCGATGTCGTCGAGGGCGGCGTGTAAGGCCTCGACCAGCTCGTAGGACAACGCATTGAGCTTCTCGGGCCGGTTGAGGGTGAGCACGGCGATATCGGGCCGGGGGTAGGACACGTCGAGGGGTTGTGCCGACGGTTCTGCGGAGGTCATGAGCCGGACCTTAACCGCTGCTGTGCCACCCGTTGACACCTACCGCGATCATCCGCAGTTGTTTGACCGCGGTGCGGTGAATGGCCTCGACCGACTGGGCGTCCGTGGCGTCCTCCAGGCTCTCCGCGATCGAGATCATGGCATTGACGAACAGCGTGGCCAGGATGTTGAGATCCTCGCTGCTCCAATCCTTGAGCGCGGGGAAGCGGGCCAGGTCGATCGCCAACTCGGAGGTGATCAGCCGGATTTCGGTGCGGATCGCGTAGCGCAACACCGACACTCCGCTGGAGCGTTCCCGCGCGATGAACCGCCAGTGTTCGCGTCGCTCGTTGACGCTGCCGATCAGGATCTCGGCCGAGGACTCGATGACGTGGTGCGGGTCGAGTTTGCCGGCGCGGGCGCCGCGCAGCATGTCACGTAGGGACCGGAACGATTCGTCGATCAGGACCAGCCCGAGTGCGTCCATCGAGTCGAAGTGCCGGTAGAAGGCGGCCGGGACGATGCCGGCTTCGCGGGTGACCTCGCGCAGCGACAGCGCGCTGAAGCTGCGATCTTCTAAGAGGGTGAGGGCGGCGGTGATGATCGCGCGCCGGGTGGCCTCTTTGCGTTCCTCCCGGGACAGCGATTCCCGCGCCTTCGAACCTGAGGTTCGTGAACTTGATGTTCTTGAACTGGGCGTACGTCTGTTCACTGGTGTGAACCCTACCACTTGCAGCGATTTTATCGTTGACAGACCCGGATGTACACGCGCACTGTGTACATATGTTCACTCAAACTATGACTGAAGGCGTCGGCCGGCGGTTACTGGCCGGACGGCGGATGAGTGCGCTTGCGAACTTGTTGACCGGACCGCACGGGGTAGACCGCTACACCGAGCTGGTCGAACCGACCTGGACCCGCGGCGACGCCCGGGCCAAGGTGGTGGCGGTGCGGCGGCAGACTCCGCGCAGCGTCACGCTGACCCTGGAACCCAACGCGGCGTTCGCCGGATTCCGGGCAGGTCAGCACATCAATCTTTCCGTCGAGATCAACGGCAGGCGTCGCACCCGGTGCTATTCGCCGGCCAATGCCGAACGGTCTCACCACCTGGAATTGACCATCGGCCGCCATGACGGCGGGCTGGTATCGACGTATCTGTGCGACCACGCCTACCCGGGCATGGTGCTCGGCCTCGATTCCGTCGGCGGCGACTTCGTGCTGCCCGAACAGCTACCGCAACGCATTCTGCTGGTCTCCGGTGGCAGCGGCATCACCCCGGTGCTGTCGATGTTGCGCACCCTGCGTGCACAGGCGTTCACCGGCGAAGTCGTGTTCGTGCACTACGCGCGCCACGCCGAGGAAGCCTGTTATCGCGCCGAGCTCGCGGAGCTGGCGGCCGCACCCGGTGTGCGGGTGCTGCACGGCTACACCCGCGGCACAGGCGGCGAGCTGGATGGCTACTTCGCGTCCGCGCATCTCGACGCCGCCTTCGGCGGTGCCCAGCCCGACGCGGTGTTCGTCTGCGGGCCGTCGGCCCTCGTCGACGCGGTCCGGCAACATTGCCCCGACGCGGTCTCGGAGAGCTTCGTGCCGCCGACGTTCGCGGTGCCGGCCGAGGCCACCGGCGGAACCGTCACCTTCACCGGCAGCGGTGTCGAGGTGACCGACGACGGCCGGCCACTGCTGGCCCAGGCCGAAGCGGCCGGGCTGGCCCCCGAGAGCGGATGCCGGATGGGCATCTGCCACAGCTGCAGCCGGCTCAAAACCCGCGGTGCGGTGCGCAACCTGATCACCGGGACGGTGTCGGCCGCCGACTGCGAAGACATCCAGATCTGCGTCACCGCACCCGTCGGCGACGTCGTCATCGATCTCTAGTCCGGAAGCCTCAATCTCTGAAAGGCGAAGCCATGACTCACTACAACCTCACCCCCGAACAGTTCGAAACCTTCGGCGCCGAACTCGACGCCATCCGCGAAAAGGCAGTTGCCGACCTCGGTGAACGCGATGCCGCCTACATCCGCGGCATCATCAAGATGCAGCGCAAGCTCGAAGTCGGCGGCCGAGCCCTGCTGTTCCTGCCGCCGGCCTGGCCGGTCGGCACCGTGATGCTGGGCTTGTCGAAGATCCTCGACAACATGGAGATCGGCCACAACGTGATGCACGGCCAGTACGACTGGATGGGCGACCCGGCGTTGCGCGGCCAGAACTTCGAATGGGATTCGGCCTGCCCGTCCAACCAGTGGCGGCACTCGCACAACTACATGCACCACACCTACACCAACATCGTCGACATGGATCGCGACATCGGCTACGGCGTCCTGCGGATGAGCGAGGACCAGAAGTGGTCGCCCTACTACCTGGGCAACCCGGTGTACGCCTTCCTGCTGATGGTGTTCTTCCAGTACGGCGTGGCGCTGCACGAGCTCGAAACCGAGCGCATCCGCACCGGCGAAATCCGGTTGCGGGACAAGAAGGACATGCTCCGCGAGATGTGGGCCAAGGTGCGTAAGCAGACCGTCAAGGACTATGTGGCCTTCCCGTTGCTGGCCGGGCCGTTCGCGCCATTTGTGTTCGCCGGCAACATGACTGCCAACCTGATGCGCAACGTGTGGTCCTACACCATCATCTTCTGCGGGCACTTCCCGGAGGGCACTCAGGAATTCTCGGTCGAGGAGACCGAGAACGAGACCCGCGGTCAGTGGTACTTCCGCCAGCTGCTGGGTTCGGCAAACCTGAGTGGTGGCAAATGGTTCCACATCTTCAGCGGCAACCTGTCGTTCCAGATCGAACACCACCTGTTCCCCGACATCCCGGCGCACCGTTACGCCGAGATCTCGGGCGAGGTCAAGGAGATCTGCCAGCGTTACGGCCTGCCCTACAACAGCGGGCCGCTGCACAAGCAGTTCGCCTCGGTGGTGCGCAAGATCGTGCGGCTGGCGTTCCCGTGGGGCGGCAAGCCGAAGGATCCCGAGCCTGTTCTGCCCGAGCCTGTTGTCACCGAGACGGCGGTCAAGGAGCCGGCTGCGCAGCCGATCTGCGAGCCGGAACTCGTCAACTGCTGACGGCCGGGGCCGCGCAATCCCGGTCGGTCGTCTGACTTTCTCCTAGGCTGTCGCTGACTCGAGGGAGGGATGCGATGGCTTACGTCAAGGCGGCCGAGCGCCACGAGCAGATCGTCGCCGCGGCGATCCGGGTGCTCAGCCGGGTCGGGGTTCCGGGTACGACGCTGCGGGCGGTCGCCACCGAAGCGGGAATCCCGCTGGGCACGCTGCACTACGTGTTCCCGTCGAAGGACCAGCTGCTGCGGGCGGTGATCGCGGCCGTCATCGACGATGTCGTCGCGACGGTGCACGACACCCTGCAACTCGACCGCGGGCTGGCGCACGCGCTGCGCCACGGTGTCGCGGCGTTCTGGGAAGCCCTGGTCGAAGGCGACGTCGGAGTGCAGGTCATGCAGTACGAGCTGGCGATGTACTCGGTGCGCACCGAGGGGTCGCAGGGTTTGGCGCGGCTGCAGTACGACCGCTACAGCGCACTCGTCACCGAGTTCTGCGAGCAGGCGGCGCGCACCGCCGGGGAGCGCTGCGCGGTGGATTTCGCCACCCTCGGACGGCTCGCGCTGGGCATGCTCGACGGGCTGATCATCCAGTACATCGCCAGCCCGGACGGCGGCCGCGCGCGCCGCGACCTCGACCGGGCGATCCAGCTGCTGGTCACCCTCGCCGACCCGCGGCCGGTGCGCGCCGTGCTATAAAAGTCGGACGGTTGACCGACTTAATGCTGGAGGTGGTGATGACGGTTGCTGTGATCGGCGCAGGCGTGGCGGGGCTGACCGCGGCCCGCGAACTCCATCGCCGGGGGATCGACGTACTGGTGCTGGAAGCCGCCGACCGGGTCGGCGGACGAACGATGAGCGAGACCACCGCATTGGGCTCGACGGTCGACCTCGGCGGTCAGTGGATCGGACATGACCACCGACGCCTGATCGGGCTGGCCGACGAACTCGGCCTCAACCGCTATCCCATGCACACCGCTCCCGTGCCCACACTGATCGACGGCTCCCGCCGGTTGTCGGCGGTATCGCCGGCGGTGCTACTGGCCGTGGCGATTCTGGGCGGCGTCGAGGTGCTGTCCCGCGTCGTGGCGCCGCGGCGGTGGAACGACACGACCGTCGAGTCGTGGCTGCGCCGAGTGCCGGGCCGTACCACGCGCCGACTGCTCGAAGTCCTCGCCGGGGTGTCATGGACCGCCGACCTGGACCGGCATTCGATCTACGCCATGGCCCGGATGATCCGCCAACAAGGCGGCCTGCGCACCATGTTGTCGACCAGGGGCGGCGCCCAGGATTCGCTGCTCGTCGAAGGGATGGCAGGTTTGACCGCCGGACTGGCCGCCGAGCTGGGTGCCCGGATTCACCTGGGGCATCGGGTGACCGGCATCAGCCGAGACGGCGATGGCGTGACAGTCCAGACGACGGCCGGCGACTTCACCGCGACGAAAGCCATCGTCACCGTGCCGGCGCCCATGGCGGGATCCATTGTCCACCACCCGCCGCTGCCGCCGGAGCACGCGCGCCTGGCGGAACACACCTATATGGGCTCGGTCTACAAGGCCATCGCCGTATATGACCGGCCGTTCTGGAGACAAGGCGCAGGCGGCGAGTTGATCGTCCTCGACGGGCCTGGCGCAGGGGTCTTCGACACCAGTCCGCCAGATGGTCCGGGCCATCTGTGTGTGCTCATCGGCGGGCCCGCGGCTCGTGAACTGGACGGACTCAGTGCCGCCGATCGGCAGCGGACCGTGCTGGAACCGCTGGCCGGTCGGCTCGGCCCCGAGGTTCTCCGGCCGGTCGGCTGGCATGAGAAGTCATGGCATACCGACGAATACGTCGGTGGCGGCTACACCGTGCTGCCGATTGCCGGCACCGTGGGAGGCCTCCTGCCCCTGCCCGCCGCGCCAGTCGGCAACGTCCACTGGGCAGGGACGGAAACCGCGGGTGACCATCCCGGCTACATCGAAGGCGCGATCGAATCCGGCCTGCGGGTGGCGCAGGAAGTCGCTGCGGCACTGGCCGGATAGCGCCGAGGCCGGCCGTTCGACCATCCACACGGGTCAGGATTGACAATCCGGGCACCAGTACGTCACCCGGTCGCCGGCGGCATCGGTCACGATCCTCGTCCCGCAGCGACGGCAGGGTTCGCCGGCGCGGCCGTACACCCAGAGCTGACGGCCGCGGCGGGTATCGCCGGTGGTGGTGCGGTTCCAGCGGGACCGGTTGAGCCACAGCATGTCCCGGGCACGCTGGGTGACCCGCAGGGGAGTGGTCAGTGAGCTGACGGGCGAGGTCGGCAGCCGGCCGAACACGAAACACAACTCGTTGCAGTAGACGTTGCCGATGCCGGCCATCACCCGTTGGTCGAGCAGCGCAGCGGCCAGCGGACGATCGGGGTCGGTCATCAGGTTGGCTGCTGCGGTGTGCGGTTCCCAATCCGGGCCCAACAGGTCCGGGCCCAGGTGTGCGACGGCGTCCACGTCGGAGCTGCGGTCCAGCACCTCCAGCACACCGAGGTCGATCCCGGTGGCCCGGCTGTCCGCGGTCTCGAGTACCGCGCGGATACGGTGTGGCGCCCCGCCCGACCAACCGATCCGCCAACTGCCTTCCATCTTCAGGTGGGAGTGGATGCTGGCCGGCCCCACCCGGATGAACAGATGCTTGCCTCGACTGAGCACCTCGTCGACCACTTGCCCGGTCAGGTCCACCGTGGCGTAGCGGGGCACCCGGATATCGCAGCGAGTCAACGTCTTTCCGGCCAGTGCGTCACGCAGGCCGGTGGCGGTGTGAAAGACGGTGTCACCTTCGGGCATGGTGTTTCGCGCTCATCGCAACCGCAATCCGCGTGGGGTACGGGCGAACCCGGCCCCGGTCAGCGCGTCCTGAACATCCGCGTCGACGCCGGGATCGAGCACCGTGACACCGTTGATCCGCTCCACCAACAGTGAAGGGATCTTCCGGGTGTGTACGAGCTCGGCCAGTGCGGCCGCGGCCGCCCGCTGGGTTTCCGGATCGGACGTGAAGCTCAACAGGGTGCGCCCGCCGCGCTCCAGGAACCAGGTCAGCCGTCCGTCGACCAGTGCCACCAGGGCACCGGCCTTGCGTCCGGGCCGGTGGGTGTCGGCGTCGCCGGTGCGCTCGGGCCACGCCAGTGCGGCGCCGTACGGATTGGCCGGGTCGGTCGCGGCCAGCACGACGGCGTGGTACTCAGGCTTCTGCGGGTCCACACCGTCGAGATAGGAGCGCAGCCGGTCCACGGTGGAGGCCGCGGCGAACTGTGCGCCGCCCAGGGATTCGACGAAGTAGCCGCGCTGGCAGCGCCCGGCCTCTTCGAACACGCTCAACACCTTGTACAGCGTGGCGAACCCGCCGGGGACACCCTCGGCCACCGCCGCGCCCTTCGTCAGCACGCCGTGCCGATTGAGCAGCAACTCGGCCTGAAAATGCGCCCGCACGGTCGAATCTGGTTCTGCGCCAGGTAAAGCCCACCATCGCCCGGACACGATCGGATCGGCCGCGCGGGCCTGGGGACGGGCCACGCTGTAGCGGCTGAGCCGGGGCGGGCGCTGCCGTTGCCGGTGGGCCGGCGTCCCGGACCGACGCGGACCCGACGCCCCCGACAGCACCGCGCGCATCGGGGCGAAGGTGTCCCCGCTGACCCAGCCGGCCCAGATCAACTCCCACAGCGCGGTTTTCAGCTCGGACTCGCCGATCTGGTCGGCGAGCTGGCGGAAGAAGTACGCGCCACCGTCGGCCAGTGTTGCCATGATCGCTCGGTGCGTGTCGGTGAACTCGATCTCGGCAGGAGGGGGCAGTGTCAGCGGTGCGGTCTCGGCGAGATGGAAGGCCACCCAGCCGTCGCTCCCACCGATCTGCCCGGCGGCCGACCAGATCACCTCACCGGAGGCCAGCAGCTCATCGAGCATGGCCGGTTGGTAGTCGCGGACCCGCTGGCCGAACACCAGGGATTCCACCGCCGATGCCGGGATGAGGACCCCGGCCAGCTGCTCGATCACCGCGGCCAGCCCGTCGATGCCCGTGCTGTGCGCGGAGCCGACGTGCTGCCAGGACGGCAGGAAGCGGCCGTACGCCGCGGTGCTGACCGGTTCGACCTGGGCCCGCAGCGCGGCCAGCGAGCGGCGACGCAGGATGCGCAGCACCTCGGCGTCGCACCACTGATCGCCGCCCAGATCGTCCACGAACTCGCCACGCACCAGCCGGCCGTCGACGGCCATGCGGCCCAGTACATCTGCGCTCACCCGCAGCCCCAGCCCGAACCGCGTCGCCACTTCGGTGGTGGTGAACGGGCCATGGGTGCGGGCGTACCGGCCGAGCAGTTCACCGAGCGGATCGTCGACGGATTCGGTGAAGGCGGCGGGCACCCCGACCGGAACCGGCGCGCCCACTCCGTCGCGCAGCAGGCCGATGTCCTCGACTGCGGCCCACCAGCTCTGGCCGGCGTAGGTGACCGGCAGGGCCCGCTTGGCGGCCTGCAGCCCGTCCAGCCAGGCGCCGACGTTCGCCGCGGTCGAGCGCCGCGCGATCTCGGCTTCGGTGAGTGGGCCCAGCATGCGTAGCAGGTCGGTGACGGCCTCGGCGTCGCGGGCCGCCCGCTCCTCGGTCAGGTGCTGCAGCTGCGCCGAGGTGGCGGCCACCACCTGCGGGTCCAGCAATTCACGCAACTCGACCCGGCCGAGCAGTTCGGACAGCAGCACGGTGTCCAGGGCCAGCGCGGCGGCGCGCCGCTCGGCCAGCGGACTGTCGCCCTCGTACATGAACGCGCCCACGTAACCGAACAGCAGCGAGGCCGCGAACGGTGACGGCGCAGCGGTTTCCACCTCCACCACCCGCAGCCGGCGCTGGTCCACCCGGCGCATCAGCTCGTTCAGGGCCGGAACGTCGTACACGTCCTGCAGGCATTCCCGTACGGTTTCCAGCACGATCGGGAAGTCCGGGTATTTGCGGGCGATGTCGAGCAGCTGTGCGGCGCGTTGCCGCTGATGCCACAGCGGGGATCGCTTGCCGGGGTGCCGACGGGGCAGCAGCAGGGCACGCGCGGCGCATTCGCGGAACCGGGACGCGAACAACGCCGACCCGCCCACCTCCGCGGTGACGATCGGTTCGACCTCGTCGGCCTCGAACACGAACAGGTCGGCACCCGGCGGGGTTTCGCCACTGTCGGGCAACCGCACGATGATGCCGTCGTCGGACGCGGTGGGTTTCTCGTCGATGCCGTAGCGTTCCCGCAGTCGTCGACCCACCGCCAGCGCCAGCGGCCCGTGCACCCGCAACCCGTACGGGGAATGCAGGATCACCCGCCAGTCGCCGAGTTCGTCGCGGAAGCGTTCCACCACGAAGGTGCTGTCGCTGGGGACCACACCGGTGGCCTCGCGCTGGTCGTGTAACAGCCGGTGCAGGTTGTCGGTGGCGAACCCGGCGAAACCCATTGCGTGGCAGCGCTCGTCGAACTCGCTGCGGCCCAGCGCGGCCAGCTCGCCGGTGAACGCGCCGACCGCCGCCCCCAGCTCGGCGGGCCGCCCGACGTTGTCGCCACGCCAGAACGGCAACCGGGCCGGCTGCCCCGGGGCCGGGATGACCAGCACCCGGTCGTGGGTGATCTCGGTGATCCGCCAACTGGTCGCGCCCAGCGAGATGACGTCGCCGGGCCGGGACTCGTAGACCATCTCCTCGTCGAGTTCGCCCACCCGCGAGGGCTTCTCGGAGTCGGTGGCCAGGTAGACGGTGAACAGCCCGCGGTCCGGGATCGCCCCGCCGGAGGTGACGGCCAGGCGCTGGGCGCCCGGGCGGCCGGTCAGGGTTCCGGTGTCACGGTCATACACCAGCCGTGGGCGTAACTCGGCGAACTCGGTGGACGGATACTTGCCCGACAACAGGTCCAGGGTTGCCTCGAAGGCGCTGCGCGGCAGCGTGGCAAACGGTGCGCTGCGCCGCACCGCATCGAACCAGGCGTCGGCGTCGACCGGTTCCAGGGCCGCGACCGCCACGGTGTGCTGGGCCAGCACGTCGAGCGGATTGGCCGGCACGTGCATCGTCTCGATCTCCCCGGCACGCATGCGCTGCACCGCCACCGCACAGCCGATCAGATCGGTGCGGTGTTTGGGGAACAGCACACCCTGAGAGATCTCACCGACCTGATGCCCGGCGCGGCCGATGCGTTGCAGGCCGCTGGCCACCGACGGCGGTGACTCGACCTGGATCACCAGATCGACCGCACCCATGTCGATGCCCAGCTCCAGGCTGGAGGTGGCGACCACGGCGCGCAGCCGACCGCTCTTCAGGTCGTCCTCGACCTGGGCGCGCTGCTCTTTGCTGACCGAGCCGTGATGGGCCCGGGCCAGCAGCGGCGGGGCGCCGTTGGCCTGGCCGCTGGCCATGAGCTGAGCCGGTGCGCCCCCGCCGACCCGGGGATTGTGTGTGGTCGGCAGCTCGATGCCGGACCGTTCGGCGTGGATCTCGTTGAGCCGCGACGTCAGCCGTTCGGCCAGCCGCCGCGAGTTGGCGAACACGATCGAGGACCGATGCGCCTCGATCAGGTCGACGATGCGTTCCTCGACGTCGGGCCAGATGGAGTTGTTGTCGAGGTGGGCCATGTCCGGTACCGGAACCTGGACCGAGAGGTCGAAGGTCTTGGCCGACGGCGGTGCCACGATCGTGGTCGGGGCCTGCCCGGACAGGAACCGGGCCACCTCCTCGGGCGGGCGCACGGTTGCGGACAACCCGATGCGCTGGGCCGGTTTGTCGAGCAGTTGATCCAGCCGCTCCAGCGACAGCGCCAGGTGCGCACCGCGCTTGGTGGCGGCGACGGCGTGGACCTCGTCGACGATCACGGTGCGCACCGAGGCCAGCGTTTCGCGGGCCGCCGAGGTGAGCATCAAGAACAACGACTCCGGTGTAGTGATCAGGATGTCGGGGGGCTTGCTCAGCATCGCGCGGCGCTGGCTGGGGGTGGTGTCCCCGGACCGGACGCCGACGCTGATCGACGGGGCAGCCACCCCGTGCCGCTCGGCCACCCGGGTGATCCCGGTCAGCGGGGTGCGCAGGTTGCGTTCGACGTCGACGGCCAGGGCCTTCAGCGGCGACACGTAGAGCACCGTGGTGCCCGAGCGTGGCTCACCCATGCCGGCCAGCTCGTCGATCGCCCACAGAAACGCGGCCAGGGTCTTGCCCGACCCGGTGGGCGCGATGACCAGGGTGTTGTCCCCTTCGGCGATGGCCGACCAGGCCTGGGCCTGAGCCGCCGTCGGCATCGGGAAGGCAGCCGTGAACCACTCCCGGGTCAGCGCGCTGAACCGGGCCAGCGGATCAGCCGGGGCAGGGGTCACCTAGCCATACTGCCGCGCCGCACCGACAAGCCGGTGTCAGCGACGTTCGGGGGAGGCTGCACAGACCAGCTCGGTCGGCAGACCAGGCACCCGGCCGATCGCGTCGAGCAGGGTGTGTGCACAGCTGTCGGCGACGAACTGCGCGTCGAGGGAGGGATCCTTGAGCCGCTGCCGGCACATTTCGAAGGTCCAGGCCAGCCACGCATAGACGACGGCCCGCAGGTCGCGGTCGACCTTGGCGTCCAGTGGTCCGGACAGCGTCTCGCCGAACCGGTCCATGATCCGGTCGGCCTGGCGGTCGTTGTCGACGTCGTCGACATCCCGCAGCACCGGGTCGGTGCGGCCCAGGCCGAGGTAGGCCGCCCACGCACCGTGCGGGTGCTCTTCGTCGTAACGGAGGTAGGCCAGCACGCCGGTGCGCAGCTGGTCGAAGAGGGTCTGACCGGGTTCGGCCGGTGTGCTGGTGGCCTCGAACAGCCGCTCACCTTCGGCGCGCACCACGGCGGCGAAGAAGGCCCGTTTGTCGGGGAAGTAGTGGTACATCAGGGCCCGCGACACCCCGGCGCGTTCGGCGATCTCGTCGATGCGGACCTCGTCGTACGGGCGCTGCCCGAACACCTCGGCTCCCAGCGCCAGCAGCTCGTTGCGTCTGTCGGCGGGGGAGAGCCGGCGTCTGGACTCGGCACCCACGCCTGCAGCCTAGCGGCCCGCAGCCTTACTTGACACATGTATAACAACGCCGCGATCCTGGAGCCGTGACCGTTGCACGCGCGGGGACCGCACTCCCGGCGAAGCTGCCGCACCCGCCGCGGCGGGTGCCGCTGCTCGGCGATGTGTTCGGCCTGAGCTCCGAGTCCTCGATCGAGGGGGCGGCGGCGCTGGCCGCGCTCGGCGAAGTCTGCGAGCTGCGGTTCCTGGGTGCCCGGTACGTGATGGCCAGCGGTGCCGAGGCGGTGATGGATCTCAACGACGAAAGCCGGTTCTGCAAGCACGTCGGGCCCGACATCGAGGCGTTGCGGATCGCCGCCGGCGACGGACTGTTCACCGCCTACAACGAGGAACCGAACTGGCGCAAGGCGCACGACCTGCTGATGCCGGCCTTCAGCCGGGCCGCGATGCACCGCTATCACGCGGTGATGTTCGACGTCGCCGACGAGCTCACCGACCGCTGGGATCGCCGCGCTGCCGCGGGCGACACCGTCGATGTCTCGGCTGACACCACCCGGGTCACGTTGGAGACCATCGGACGCTGTGCGGCCGGGTACTCGTTCGGCTGCTTCCGGCACGACACCATGCATCCCTTCGTCGCGCACATGGTGTCGGCGTTGCTCAGTGCCAACCGGCTCGGTCTGCTGCAGCAGACTTTTCTGCCCGCCCTCGTCTATCGGCGCATCGAGCAGCGGATCCGCCGTGACGCGCAGTACCTGCGGGCGCTGGCTGACGACATCGTCGCCGCGCGGCGCGCGGAGCGCGGTGGCGAGCACGACGACCTGCTGCAGACCATGCTGGAGTCCGATCTCGACGCCGCCAACATCCGCTTTCAGCTGATCAACTTCTTGATCGCCGGACACGAAACCACCTCCGGTGCCCTGTCGTTCGCGTTGTATTTTCTGTCGCAACATCCCGACGTGTTCGACCGTGCGCGGGCCGAGGTGAATGGGGTGTGGGGCGAGGAGCAACGGCCCGGATTCGAGAAGATCGCCAAACTCCGCTACGTCCGACGGGTTCTCGACGAATCGTTGCGGCTGCAGCCAACCGTTCCGGCCTATTATCGCGCCGCCCGCCAGGACACCGTGCTGGCCGGAATCCATCCGATGCGCAAGGGCGACTGGGCGCTGGCGGTGACCGCGGCTCTGCACCGGGACCCGCGATGGGGGCCCGATCCCGACGCCTTCGACCCGGACCGCTTCGCCCCCGAACAGGTGCGGACCCGCCCCGGCGGTCTGTACAAACCGTTCGGCACCGGTGAAAGATCTTGCATCGGAAGACAGTTCGCGCTGCACGAGGCGGTGCTGATACTGGCGGTGCTGATCCGGCGTTATGACTTGAAGGCCGACCCGGGCTATCGGCTGCGGGTCCAGGAGCGGCTGACGGTCATGCCGGCCGGGTTCCAGTTGCGGCTGCACCGTCGCTAGCCTGGCCATACCTGGCATGAAACGGCCCGTTTCGGGGTACCGTCACGGTGCACAGACGCGCAACGTCAGCAGGTCCGCGGATGGAATGGTTCAACGCAGACGAATACTGGTTCGCCCGTGAGGTGTTGCAACGGGGGACCGCCGCGATCTACCTGATCGCGTTCATCGTGGCGGCCCGGCAGTTCCGCGGGCTGCTCGGTACCCGGGGCCTGCTGCCGATCCCGCGGTTCCTGGCCGTCAACTCATTCCGTCGGGCCCCGAGCCTGTTCCAATTCCACTACTCCGACCGGTTCTTCGCCCTGGTGTGCGCCATCGGGGCGCTGCTCTCGGCGGCCCTGTTGGCCGGGGGCGGGAATGTGGTGCCGCTGTGGGCGGCGATGCCGATCTGGTTGCTGGTCTGGGCGCTGTACCTGTCGATCGTCAACGTGGGGCAGACCTGGTATTCGTTCGGCTGGGAGTCGCTGCTGCTCGAAGCCGGGTTCCTGATGATCTTCCTGGGCAACGACGACGTCGCTCCACCGCTTCTGGTGTTGTGGCTGGCCCGCTGGTTGGTGTTCCGGGTCGAGTTCGGTGCCGGGCTGATCAAGCTGCGTGGTGACCCGTGCTGGCGCAACCTGACCTGCCTGTACTACCACCACGAGACCCAGCCGATGCCCGGCCCGCTGAGCTGGTTCTTCCACCACCTGCCCAAGCCGTTGCACCGAATCGAGGTGGCCGGCAACCACTTCGCCCAACTCGTCGTGCCGTTCGCGTTGTTCGCCCCGCAGCCGGTGGTCAGTGGCGCGGCGATCGTGGTGATCGTCACCCAGCTGTGGCTGGTGGCCTCGGGGAATTTCGCTTGGCTCAACTGGATCACCATCGTGCTGGCGTTCAGCGCCGTCTCCGACTCGGTGGCCGGCCGGCTGCTCCCGCTGCGAGAACATCAATTCGATGTCACGCCAATGTGGTTCGTGGTCGTGGTGGTCGCGTTCAGCGCGGCGGTGGCGTGCCTGAGTTACTGGCCGGCGCGCAACCTGTTCTCCAAGCGGCAGCGGATGAACGCCTCCTACAACCGCTATCACCTGGTCAACTCCTACGGCGCGTTCGGCACCGTCGGACGGACCCGCGACGAGGTGGTGCTGGAGGGCACCGCCGATCCGGAGCTGAGCGATCATACGGTCTGGAAGGAATACGAGTTCAAGGGCAAGCCAGGCGATGTCCGCCGGTGCCCGCGGCAGTTCGCGCCGTATCACCTGCGGCTGGACTGGCTGATGTGGTTCGCGGCCATCTCGCCGGCATACGCGCAAGGCTGGCTGCGGATGCTGCTGACGCGCCTCCTGGAGAACGACCGTGAGACCCTGAAACTGCTGCGGTACAACCCGTTCCCCGACGCGCCGCCCCGTTATGTGCGGGCTCGGCTGTACCGGTACGAGTTCAGCAGCTGGGCTGAGCTGCGCCGCGACCACGTCTGGTGGCACCGGATCTCACTGGGCGTCTACGTTCCGCCCCAATCGCTGCCGTCGGCCGGCCGTTCAGCGGCCGGTGCGCAGTGACCGCTGGTAGCGCTGCATCCCGGCGATCCAGCGGTCGTAATCGGAACCCTTGTGCCGGTACATGTCGAGCACCTGTGGGTGCGGCAGCACGAGAAACCGGTCGGACTGCACGGCCTCGATCGTCGCCGCGGCAACCTGTTCGGCGCTGATCACCTCGCCGGACTGCACGATCGAGGCCGCCCCCGCGGCAGCGTCGGAATCCGTCGCCGCCCGGACCGCGTCCAGCAGCGGGGTGGCCACCCCCAGCGGGCACACGCAGCTGACCCCGACGCCGTCGTCGCCGTAGGTGATGGCCAGCCACTCGGCGAAACCGACCGCGGCATGTTTGGTCACCGCGTATCCGGCCGCGCCGATCTGGGACAACAGGCCAGCCGCCGAGGCCACCGAGACGAAGTACCCGCTCCCGCGTGACACCCAGTGCGGCACAAGCACTTGGGCCGCCCGGACATGGGCCCGCAGGTTGACGTCGAGGATGACGTCCCAGTCCGTCTCGGTGCCGAGACCCGGCGCACCGATGATCCCGGCGTTGGCGACGTAGATGTCGGGCGGACCGAACGCGGTGGCGCTGAGGGCCTCGATGTCGGCGGTGGCTCCGGCGTCGGCCTGGATCCCGAGCGCTTCACCACCGGCCGCCTGGATCTGCTCGGCGGTCTGTTCGGCCGACTCGGCGTCGAGGTCGGCGGCCACCACCCGGGCGCCCGCCGCGGCGAACGCCTCGGCGATCGCCCGGCCGATACCTGATCCGGCACCGGTGACCACTGCGGACTTGCCAATGAGTTCCATGTGCCGTTCTTAGCCGAAATGCACGCCCTGGGCCAGCGGCAGTTCCGAAGAGTAGTTGACGGTGTTGGTGGCCCGGCGCATGTATGCCTTCCAGGCGTCCGAGCCGGACTCGCGGCCACCGCCGGTGTGCTTCTCGCCGCCGAACGCACCGCCGATCTCGGCGCCCGACGTGCCGATGTTGACGTTGGAGATGCCGCAGTCGGATCCGTCGGCGGCCAGGAAGCGCTCGGCCTCGCGCACGTCGGTGGTGAAGATCGCCGACGAAAGGCCTTGCGGTACTGCATTGTTGAGGGCGATCGCGTCATCGAGGTCGTCGTAGGTCAGCACGTAGAGGATCGGGGCGAACGTCTCGGTGTGCACGATCTCGGTCTGCGCCGGCATCCGCACCACCGCCGGGGCGACGTAGAACGCGCCCTCATCACCGACATCGTGGCGCTCGCCGCCGAACACCGCGCCGCCGTCGGTGCGGGCCTGCTCCAACGCCCCGACCATGTCCCGGTAAGCGCGGGTGTGAATGAGTGGCCCCACCAGGGTCCCGGCCACACTCGGATCGCCGATCGGCAGGCTCTGGTAGGCCGCAACGATCCGGGACACCACCTCGTCGGCGATCGAGGAGTGCACGATCAACCGGCGCAGCGTCGTACACCGCTGCCCGGCGGTACCTGCCGCGGAGAACACGATGGCCCGCACCGCGAGATCCAGGTCGGCCGACTGGGTCACGACGGCGGCGTTGTTGCCACCCAACTCCAGCAGCGCCCGGCCGAATCGGGCGGCCACCCGGGGGCCGACCTCCCGGCCCATCCGCACCGAACCGGTGGCGCTGACCAGCGCCACCCGCGGATCGTCGACCAGCCGTTCGCCCAGCTCGCGCCCACCGAGGACCAGCCGGGCCACGCCGGCCGGGGCGCCAACATCTGCGGCGGCGCGTTCGATCAGGGCCTGGCAGGCGATCGCGGTAAGTGGGGTCAGCTCAGAGGGTTTCCACACCACGGTGTCGCCGCAAACCAGTGCGACCGCGGTGTTCCACGACCACACCGCCACCGGGAAGTTGAATGCGGTGATCACGCCGACCACCCCCAACGGATGCCAGGTCTCCATCAGCCGGTGCCCGGGCCGTTCGGAGGCGATGGTGCGGCCGTACAGCTGGCGTGACAGGCCGACGGCGAACTGGCAGATGTCGATCATCTCCTGCACCTCGCCCAGCGCCTCGGAGGTGACCTTGCCCGCCTCCACCGTGACCAGGGTGGCCAGATCGGCCTTGTGCTCGACGAGCAACTCGCCCAGCCGCGCCACCAGCGCGCCGCGCACCGGCGCCGGGGTGACACGCCAGGCGGAAAAGGCCTGTGCGGCTTCAGAAATTGCCGCATCGACCTGATCCGCACCGTCTTCGGGCAACGTGAACAGCACGTCACCGCTGATCGGTGAACTGGCGTGCAGGCCGGGGCCCGGAGCCGTCGGCTCACCGAGGTCGACAACGGCACCAATGGCGGTCAAGGCCTGCCGTACCCGCCGGCGCAACTCCTCGCGGGTGGGCAGCGTGGTCGGTGCGGTGGTGGTCATCGTGTGCCTTTCTGGTTGGCTACGGTGCCGGATCGGCCGGGGGAGTTACAGTGCGGGCCATGGGCGAAGCCGACGCGTACGTGCTCGACGACACCGACCGGACCCTGGTGCGCGCGCTGGCCGCCGATGGCAGGGCCACGCTGGCCCAGTTGGCGGCCGCGGCCGGGTTGTCGGTTTCGGCGGTGCAGGCGCGGGTGCGGCGACTGGAGTCCCGCGGCGTCGTCACCGGATACGCCGCACGGCTCAATCCCGAGGCGCTGGGCAACATGCTGTCGGCGTTCGTGGCCATCACCCCTCTCGATCCGTCCCAACCCGATGATGCACCCGCGCGCTTGCAGCACATCCCCGAAATCGAATCGTGCCATTCGGTGGCCGGCGAGGAGAGCTACGTGCTGCTGGTGCGGGTGGCCTCGGCCAGGGCGCTGGAAGACCTGCTGCAACGGATCAGGACCGCGGCTGATGTGCGCACCCGCAGCACCATCATCTTGCAGACATTTTACAGCGGAAGGGACTATATCCCGTAACGAATCCTGTGTCAGTCCGGTGTGGCCGTAAAAATATCGCTAACATGGCGGCATGGCTGCAGTGTTGACGTCGATGTTGCCCTCGGGCCCGCGCATCACGCCCGACCGGGTGCGCGCCGTCCTGGCGCGCAGCATCCTGACCGACGGCTTCGATCTCGTCCTCGACCTGGACCGGTCCCGGGGTTCCTGGCTGGTCGACGCCCGCACCGGCGAGCGCTTCCTGGACATGTTCACTTTCTTCGCCTCCTCGGCACTGGGCATGAACCACCCGGCGCTGGCCGACGACGATCACTTCCGCGCCGAACTGACTCAGGCCGCGGTGAACAAGCCGAGCAACTCCGACATCTACAGCGTGCCGCTGGCCCGGTTCGTCGACACCTTCCGCCGCGTGCTCGGTGACCCCGACCTGCCGCACCTGTTCTTCGTCGACGGCGGCGCACTGGCCGTCGAAAACGCACTCAAGGTCGCCTTCGACTGGAAGAGTCGGCACAACGAGGCCCGCGGCATCGACCCCGCGTTGGGCACCCAGGTACTGCATCTGCGCGGCGCCTTCCACGGCCGCAGCGGCTACACCATGTCGCTGACCAACACCGACCCGGTCAAGGTGGCCCGGTTCCCCAAGTTCGACTGGCCCCGCATCGAAACCCCCTACCTCCGGCCCGGGGTGGACATCGCTGCGCTCGAAGCCGATTCGCTGCGCGCGGCCCGCGCCGCCTTCGAAGCGAACCCGCACGACATCGCGTGCTTTTTGGCCGAGCCGATCCAGGGTGAGGGCGGGGACCGGCATCTGCGGCCGGAGTTCTTCGCCGCGATGCGGGAACTGTGCGACGAGTTCGACGCCCTGCTGGTGTTCGACGAGGTGCAGACCGGATGCGGGATCACCGGAACCGCCTGGGCCTACCAGCAATTGGGCGTGGTCCCGGACGTGGTGGCCTTCGGGAAGAAGACGCAGGTGTGCGGGGTGATGGCGGGCGGCCGCGCACGCGAGGAGCGATTCAGCACACGCGCACGCGAGGAGCAGTCCAGCACACGCGCACGCGAGGAGCAGTCCAGCACACGCGTCGACGACGTCGCCGACAACGTCTTCACCGTGAGCTCGCGGATCAATTCCACCTGGGGTGGCAACCTGGTGGACATGGTGCGTTCGCGGCGGATCCTGGAGGTCATCGAGTCCGACGGCTTGTTCCGCGACGCCGCGGTGACGGGGGAGTATCTGCTCGGCCAGTTGCGCAGACTGGCAGTCGATTTCACCGGGACCGTGCTCGATCCGCGCGGGCGCGGGCTGATGTGCGCGTTCAGCCTGCCCACCCCCGCCGAACGTGACGAACTGATTCGCCGGCTGTGGAACCGCCGCGTCATCATGCTGCCGAGCGGCACCGACTCGGTGCGGTTCCGGCCGGCGCTGACGGCCACCCGCGCCGAGATCGACGCCGGTCTGGAGGCCGTGCGCGACGCGCTCAGCGCTCCGCTGGCCGGCTAGGGGGCGCGGCGACTTCCTGACGCAGAATCGATTTCAGCCTGGGCAGATCGGCTCCAGCTATCAGCCGGCACCCATGCAGTTCGGCCAGTTTGTGTGCAGCCGGGGTGAATTCGTTGTTGGTGACCACCATGGTCTTGGTGCAGTCCTGCATCGGCGCCCCGGCGACAACCTCCTGCACGGCGGCCGCCCCCACCGGACGCGACAGCCGTTTGCACTGCACGGCAATCCGATTCGGCCGGTGCCCGACGATCAGGTCCACCCCCCAGTCGCCGGTGAGCGGCGTCATGATGACCGGCAACCCGGCGGTGCGGGCCACGTGCGCCACCCGGTCCTCGAACTCCAACCCGGTCATCTCGGTGGCCGCCGATTCGCCTGCGGTGGGGATGGACAGGCCCCGAAACACCGCCAGCACGAACCGCGGGGTGCCCACCAAAGCCAACGGCGCCACGACGGCGATCGCCACGCACCAACGTGCGTCCACCCCGGCCAGATGCGCTGCCAGCCCCGCTGCCACGCCGGCGGCCGCACAGAGCTTGATCCGAAGCCGTCCCACGGGCCCGAATGCTAACCGCGGCCACTGACATCTGCGGCGCCGTTCCCAGCTTTGCGCGCTAACCTCGATCAGTGACGACTGAACCGGCCACGGGCAGCACCGAGTTGCCGATCGAGCACGCGCTCGCCGGCGGCGAACCGCAGCGCGTGGGCTGGTTCCGCTTCTACTTCGCCGACGAGCGCTGGGAATGGTCCCCCCAGGTGGAGCGGATGCACGGCTACGAACCGGGCACCGCGCACCCGACCACCGAGTTGGTGCTGTCGCACAAGCACCCCGAGGACTATGGCCAGGTCGCGGCGACCCTCGACGAGATCCGGCGCACCTCCGGCGCGTTCAGCACCCGGCACCGCATCATCGACACGGCAGGCGCCGTCCACCACGTCGTCGTGGTCGGCGACCAACTGTTCGACGACACCGGCACCGTCATCGGCACCCACGGCTTCTACGTCGACGTCTCACCGTCGATCGCACACGCCCACGAGCAGACCGTCACCGAGGTGGTGGCCGGAATCGCCGAGGCCCGCAGCGGGATCGAGCAGGCCAAGGGCATGCTGATGCTGATCTACCGGATCAATGCCGAAGCGGCCTTCGAACTGCTCAAGTGGCGCTCCCAGGAAACCAACACCAAGTTGCGGATGCTGGCCGAACAGCTGGCCAAAGACTTTCTGGAGCTGGACTACACCGAGGCGCTGCCCGAGCGGGTCATCTTCGACCGGCTACTGCTCACCACCCACTTACGGGTCGAGCCGGAGGTTTAGCGCCACCCGATCCAGGGAAAACTCCCCGCGCCGATGCGAAGCGACAAGGGGGTTGACCGATGTCGACATGCGCCACGTGTGGCAACGACTATGACAAGACATTCACGGTGAGCTGGGATGGGCAAACCGCGGACTTCGACAGCGTGGAATGCGCGGCCGTGCGGATCGCTCCCGAGTGCGCCCACTGCGGTTGCCGGATCCTCGGACACGGGGTCGAGGCCGCCGACACCATGTACTGCTGCGCACACTGCGCCCGTGAGTCCGGCCATTCCGAGCTGGTCGACCGGCGTGCGGGCTGAGGCGGAACCGCGCCGATGACCGCCCCCACCCTGACCGGGCTGGCCCTGGTGTGCAGCCTCAAGCGCAAGCCGGCCGAATCCAGCAGTGAGCTGATCGCCGATCAGGTCTGCGAGAACCTCACCGTGCTCGGCGTCGGCACCGAGACGATCCGCTGCGCCGACTACACGATCGAACCCGGTGTCGAGGCCGATATGGGTGACGGAGATCAGTGGCCAGAGATCCGGAAAAAGGTTCTCGCCGCCGACATCCTGCTGCTGTCGACGCCGGTGTGGCTCGGCCACCCGTCGAGCATCGCTCAGCGAGTGCTGGAGCGGCTGGACGCGGAGCTGTCCAACACCGACGACGCCGGTCGCCCGGTGCTGGCCGGCAAGGTCGCCCTGGTGTCGGTGGTCGGAAACGAGGACGGCGCGCACAAGACGGTCGCCGATATCTTCCAGGGCCTCAACGACATCGGCTACAGCATCCCGGCCCAGGGCTGCACGTACTGGAACGGCGAGGCCATGCACGGTACCGACTACCAGGATTTGGACGAGGTACCCGACGCGGTGGCAGCGGCGACCGCGGCCGCCGCGCGCAATGCCGCCCACCTGGCCGGCTTGCTCAAAGTCGGGCAGTACCCGCGTTACGAATGAGAGAGGAACACGACATGGAAGGGCCCGACGATCCCGTCGACCACGCCAGAACCACCCGGCCGCATGCCGGGGAAGCGATGAAGGACAACCGCAACATGCCGGCCCTGGTCCTGGTGGGCCTCGGCGTGGTGATGTTCGTGGCCTGCCTCTTCGCGTTCGCGACCGGCCACCCGCAGGTGGGCCTCGTGCTCGCGATCCTGGCCGCCATAGGGATACTCGGCGGCGGGCTCTGGCTGGCCATCGCCCACTTGCGCGTGCGCCGTATCGAACGGCGTTGGTACGCAGAACATCCCGAGGTCACCCCGCAGCCGCCCAACAGCTGATCCGCCGGCCACCCCGGGCATGAGATGGCCCAGCCACCGTGGGCTGGGCCATCTCCTCTGTTCAGGGTTCCGGTCAGGGCCGCTGGCTCGCCTGCTGACGCTTCTCGGCGGCCTCGGCTCCGGCCCGGGCCGATTCGGCTTCGGCCTCCTTCTTTGCCACGTCCTGCTGGGCGTCGGCTTTGTCCTGCTGGGCTTTACCCTCGCGAACCAAGTCATCGCGGCCGGTCACGGTGCCGACGGCTTCCTTGGCTTTACCCTTGACGTCCTCGACGACGCCCTTGATGCCTTCTTCAGGTCCTGAGTTCTTCTCGGTCATGTCTACCTTTCCGCTACTGGAGTGGATTGGTCATTTGTCGCGGCTTCTGCACGCACTTCATGGGTTCCCTGGCCCGCAGACGCTAAACCCGGCCTGGCAAATACACAGGTGTCGTCCGACACGTTTGCGCAGCGCCCGGATGGGTACCGAATAGGGGTACTTTCCGGAGGGAGTGAGGATGGCCGTCGAGACCATCGCCGTTGGCGCCGAGGGCGTTTACCGGCCGCAGCACGATTCGTGGCTGCTGATCGATGCACTCGAACGCAGTGGTGCGGTAGTGGGCCGACGGGTGGTGGACCTGTGCGCCGGAAGCGGGGTGGTGGCCATCGCCGCCGCCGAGCTGGGAGCCACCGCGGTCACGGCGCTGGACATCTCGCCGTGCGCGGTCCGTTGCTCGCAGGCCAACGCGCTCGCCGCGCAGGTAGAGGTGGAAACCAGGCTGGCGTCGTGGTCGCAGGCGCTGGAACACGAACCCTTCGACGTGGTGGTCTGCAATCCGCCCTATGTGCCGGTCGGACCGGACACTGTGGCCGGTGCGGTTCCCGCGGCCGACCCGATGGGTGCCTGGGACGGCGGCCCAGACGGCCGCCGGGTGCTGGATCCGTTGTGTGCTTCGGCGTCCGACATGGTGGCCGACGGCGGGGCGCTGTTCCTGGTGCAGTCCGAGTTCGCCGACGTCGACCGGTCGTTGAAGGCGTTGCGCGACAGTGGTCTGGATGCCGATATCTGTGCCACCCAACGCATTCCGTTCGGACCCGTGCTGCACGCGCAGGCGGGCTGGCTCCGCGACACCGGGCGGTTGACCGAGGCCCGGACTGAGGAGCAGCTGGTGGTCATCCGGGCGGACAAGCGATGACCGAGCCGCGGGCGGTGCGGGTGGTGCAGGGCGGCCCCATCCTCATCGAGGGGCCGGTGTCCATCGAGCTGACCGACGGATCCACGGTGGAATCAGACCGTTTCATGGTGGCCGTCTGCACCTGCCGGCGGTCCAAGACCTACCCGCTGTGCGACACCAGCCACCGCAAGGTCACGCGGCCGGCGCAGTCAGGGAAGCGGCCGGCATAGCGAGCTGCGGCCGTCCCGCCAGCACGTCATCAGATGGTTGGCCAGGCGGTCCTCCATCACTCCGAAGGCCCGCATGCCGAACACCACGTCGGCGTCGAGGCCCGGTTCGCGCTGGACCAGATCCCCGACCACGTCGTGGCGGACCACCTGTTCGTGCACCGCGTCGGCTTCGACGTGCTCGCGGT
The DNA here is from genome assembly GCF_019050325.1 of [Mycobacterium] fortunisiensis. Classification (GTDB taxonomy): domain Bacteria; phylum Actinomycetota; class Actinomycetes; order Mycobacteriales; family Mycobacteriaceae; genus Mycobacterium; species Mycobacterium fortunisiensis. The sequence goes on from NZ_VOMB01000012.1 coordinate 76,332, forward strand.
AGAACCGGACACACGCCTCGGGGGCGTCAAGTCGCTGCAAGGCGGTGACCATGCGCTGCGAGCCGGGGGACGAGGTGATCTCGGTGGCGGCGAAGTGGCCGGCGGCGGCCCCGCGCAACCGGCGGTGCAGACCGAACATCGACATCAGGTTGACGATCGCGAGGCTCTCGGCCGGGACCGCGTCCAGGTAGCCCAGGTAGCTGGGATCCAGATCGGCGGCCGCCATCAGATCGGCGAACAGCTGCTGATGGACGCGGGCAGCCGAGCCGGCCCCGTACTCGTCGAATTCGACTGCCACGAAAGCGGCTTTGGCCTGACCGCCCAGCCGCGGGATCAGCCAGGCGTGTGGATCGCCCTCTTTGAGGTGATAGAGCGAACGGTGGATGAAGTACTCCCGCATCTGCGTCCACGTGCCCGCGTCGCGCAGGTGGTATGACGGGCCGGAGCCGTCGGCCGGTTCCGTCGAGAGCCGCGCCATCTCCCGCTCGGCGGTGTCCGCCTCGGGGTCGATGCTGCCCACCTCGCGGCGGACCGCCGCCAGGAATATCCGTTCGAACTGCGAACGCAGGTGCAGCAGGCCCGCGTTCCACTCCCAATCGGCGTCGACACCGGCGAAACCCCGATAGTGCAGCTCGTAGCAGATATACAGCGCCAGTTGCACGTCGAGGCCGAACGGATCGGCGTCGCGGAGCGGCACCCACACCGGTTCGAGGTGGTTGTGCGGGGCGCGGCCGCCGAGACGTTCGATCACCTCGGCAGAGATGGGCCCCTGGGCATAGGGGAGCCCGGGCTGGGCGAGGACAGGAAGCGTGGACATTGCGGGCGAGATATTCCCGTCCACGGCCTTCGGTAAACGCTTGCGGCGCAGTTGGGTGCGCCCGTTTGCCCGGCGGCGTGACCGGGTATCCGAACACCACCGAATACGAGGTGAGTCATGACGACGACAGCGCGGTCCGCGCCGACCCGGATGCATCGGACCGATCGCACAGCGGGTGTCTTCGAGCGAATCGGGCAGGCCATTGAGTCCGAGCGCCGGGACGCGCTGGCCGAGCAGGCGATGACCGAACTGGTCTGGGGATGTTTGGCCGGTGCGGTCACTCACGACCCAGTGCCGGTGAATGCCGGCGGTGACCGGCGCGCAGTGTGACGCCCTCGGCACCGATCCTGGCGACATCGCTCCATTCTGCGAAGAACGTGCCACGATGTCGCCAGCGGGCGATCCGGGCGATGACGGCGGGTGCCGTGACGGCGGTGCGCTCGTAACCCAGATATGAGGAGCGGGTGCGCGGGCTGATCACCAGCCCGCTGATCTCCGGGGTGTGGCCTTCGGTGAGTCGGAGCCGGACGTCGATCACGCTCCCGACCCGGTGGCCGTCGGCATCGTCGACCCGTAGCCCCAGCAGGTTACTCAGCTGCATGGCGTCCTCCCGGGATACGCGCGACGATGTGGGCACGCAGCCAGTGCTCCACCCAGTCGGCCTCGGCCGGCAGCGTGTCGGCCAACTCGACCGTGACACCGACCGATGCCACGTGCTCCCAGGGGACCTCGTGCAACATGGTGCGCGGCGGAGCGCCGCCGAGGATGCGGGTGAGCATCACCTGGCCGGTGAGGATCGCGGTGACGCGCGGTGGTGCACTGCCCGGGTCGATGTCGACACCGGCCTCGATGCCGTCGATTTCCAGATCGTCGACGATTCCGGCCGGCGCGCCGTCGTGGTCGAGCAGTTGCCGGTCCAGCAGGTGCAGCCGGGCGTCGACGATTCTCGACTCCGACGAGTTGCGCCGGCCGCTCATTGTCCCGCCCCCGTCACGATCATCAGCGGTATGGCCGCCAGTGAGGCCGCCACGATGATCACCAGGTACACCGAACCGAACACGTTGAGCGCCCCTCCGTTCGTCTTGTCGCCCATATACTCGGGATCGTTGGCCACGATGAGGATGGGCAGATAGGTCAGCGGCAGTGCGATGGCCGAGAACACCACCGAGTACTCGGTCACCATGACCGGATCGACCCCGGTGAACAGGACCGCCGCGCCGACCACGATGCTCACGAACATCGCCACGTGGAAGCGGGCCGCTTCGGCGGGACGGCGGAACTTTCCCCAGGTCCAGCCGAAGAACTGGGCCAGGGTGTAGCCGCTGGACAGGGTGGTCTCCAGCGCCGCGCCGAAGGTTGCGGCCACGATCCCGACGATGGCGAATGCCAGGGCCAGCTTGCCGCCGGCCGCCACCACCGGCATCACCACCTGTGACAGCGAGGTCACCTCGATCTGGTGGGGCAGCAGCGCGAGGGTCGCGCCGGCGGCGATCGCGACCGACAAGATGCCACCAAGCGGGAAGCCGACCAGGACGTTGAGCCGTGACACCCCGAGATCTTTTGTCTTCCAATGTTCTTCCACCGCACCGGAGGAGAAGAAGAACACCTCGTAGGGGGTCATCGCGGCACCGAACAGGGCGATTGCGTAATACCAATACGTCGCCGCCGATTCGGATTCCGGGATCACCGGCTGGATTGCCTGCTGGGCCAGATCACCCCAATGTGGTTGCAGGGCAAAGACCGCGACGGCGAACACGATCAGACACAGCCCGGCCATTCCGGCAGTGTTCTCCATGATCGAGAACTTGACCCGCCAGATCACCAACCACACCGCGAAGGCCGCCACCGGGATCCACATCATCCGTCCGACATCGGTGGCCAGTTGCAGCGCCAGAGCGACGCCACCGATCTCGGCGGTCAGCGTCATCAGGTTGATCAGGAACGAGGCGACCAGGTTCGCCGCTGCGGTGCGTGGGCCCAGGCGTTCCCGGATGATCTCGAACGTGGCCCGCCCGCTGACCGCCGCCACGCGGCCGGCCATCTGGGCGAACAGGCAGATGCCCACGACGCCGACCAGCACCACCCAGACCAGGGCCAGACCGAACCGCGATCCCACGACGGCGTTCATCACCAGATCGCCGATGTCGAGAAACCCGCCGATAGCGGTCAGGATGCCCAGTGCCACCGCGAAGAATTTCTTCATCAGCGGTACCCGGTTTCCAGGGCCTCGGCCGCGGCCAGCAGCTGCCCGCGCAGCGCATCCAGCTCCGGGCCGGAGGTGATTCCCCGGACGCGGGCCGACGCGGTGTTCAGACGGTCGATCAACGAGGTCATCGCCTCGGTGAGCAGGCGTTGGCGGTCCAGGTCCATGGGATCGTCGGCCTTCAGATCGGCAATACCCTGGTACGCGTTGACGATTTCGTCGCGGGCATCAGAGATCTGCACGCTGACCAGTTGCCGGGTGGAACGGTCCTGGCGCCGTAGCTCGAGTGCGTAGGCTCCGCTGCGCGCGGCAGCCACCGTCTCCTCCATCGCCTGGGCGAGCTGGCCGGGCATGCCGTCTCGGTTGGCCGGGCAGCAGGTCAGCAGCAACCCGAGCGCAACCACGAGAAAACCGGCCAGCACCGCCGTCCGGACCCGCCGTGCCATGGCGACTGGTCTTTCTAGCGCTCGCGGTCGAATTCGTCGAGCCCGGAATCGTCTGTGATCACCGCACGCTGTTCCTGCCAATCCTGGTCGGACGCTTCCAGGGGAGGACTGTCGCTGTCGGCCGCGGACGTCTCGACGTCGGGGACCGGCTCAGCGTGATCGCGTTGCTGCTCAAGAGCATCGGCCACGGGCACGTCGTCAGGCAGTCCTCGGAGATCATCACGGGGGTATAGCCCGCGCTGCGGCCGGTCAAACGCACGGCGGCTACCGGGCCCGCTTCCGAATGAGCCGGGCCGTGCTGCTCTCCAGGATCGTCTGACGCCTGTCGGGGTTGCGGACGCCTGCGGCGCGGTGGGCACCGGCGGCGATGGTCAGCCCGTCCCGGTAGGCGTCGACCACGCGGGGATCGACGTAAGCGCTGCGGGCCACCGCGGCGGTGTTGCCCAGCGCCTCGGCGACCTCACGCATCACGGCCGATTCGACCCGTTTGACGACCTTGTCCTCGACCGGCGGGTCGGCGTCGGCGAAGGCCTGGGCGGCCAGCACCGTGCCGTGCCAGGTTCTCAGGTCTTTGACGGTGTATTCATCGCCGACCATCTCTTTGAACCGCACATTCAGATCCTCGGCATGCACGTCGGTCCACCCGTCGTCCCCGCGGTAGCCCAGCAACCGGTCTGCGTCCCTGCGTCGGCGTACCAGGGAGCGCACTGACCGCGTCACCGCCGGGTCCTCGACCTGCAGGGTGCGGCGCACCCCGCTCTTGGCGGGGTAGTCGAATTCGACTGCATCCGAGTGCATCGTGACGTGCTCCCGCAGCAGGGTGGCGATGCCGAAGGAGTTGTTCTCCTCGGCGTACTGATCGCCGCCGGCGCGGAAGTACCCCAGGTCCAGCAGGCGTAGACCCAACGCCAGCACGCGGTTGCGGGTCAGCCCGCGCCGCCGCAGATCACCCACGATGTCCCGACGCCAATCCGTAAGCAGCCCAGACAGTTCCAGTACCCGGTCGAACTTGTCCGCGCTGCGCTGCGCCTGCCACCGCGGGTGGTAGAGATATTGGCGCCGGCCCGCGGCATCGGTACCGACGGCCTGGATGTGCCCGTTGTGCTGGGGGCAGATCCACACCTTCGTCCACGCCGGGGGAATCACCAGATCATAGATGCGCTGCAGGGTTTCGGAATCCGTGACGGTGCCGCCGTCGCCGTCGCGATAGCTGAATCCGCGGCCCCGCCGTAACCGGTGGATACCTGGGCCGCCGACCGTGCTGCGTCGCAGCCTCATTGTGATCGGCAACCTGGTTTAGCGACCGGACAGCGATGGGTACGCGGCAAACATGTCATTGTCAGGCTATTCCGGTCCCGGAAACGACAATGCCCGCCGGGAGAGTCCCGGTGGCAAAGCTGAAAACCGTAGGCCGTCCGGCCCCGCGCTGGCTGCGTTGCACGGCAGGCGGGTACCCCGTTGGAGCCGTCGTCATGCGCGCGGACCGCGCGCCGTCGAGTTCCGGGTGGCCGCGCGTCCCGAGGCGTTGGCCACCGTGCGGACCGTGACGGGGGCGCTGGCCAGTTTCGAAGGGCTCGACACAGACCGGGCAGCCGATTTGGCCTTGGCGGTCGATGAGGCCTGCACTGTGCTGATCGCCATGGCCGACGCGGGCACCAGCTTGCTGCTCGTCGAAGACCCGGGCACCCGAGAACTCCACGTCGAGGTGTCGGCGACCTGCGACAGTGCCGACCCCTCGGTGGACGAGATCCTCAACGCGTTCAGTCGCCGTGTCCTGGAGTCGTTGGCCGATGACGTCAGCACCTTCGTCGATGGCGCCGATTGGCGTGGTGGGGCCGACGACGCCGTCATCCCGGTGCTCGGCATCTCGCTGACCATGCGGCGCTGGCCCGCGCCGCGGTGCTAACGCCCCGGATTCACCAGTTGCAGCTGGCGCGGGTGGTTGCGCAACTTCGACAGGGCAGCGGGCAGGTCGCCGGAGACCGGCAGTGCGTGGGCCGGATCGCAGATGTCGACCACCCTGGCCACCGCGGTGCTGGGGATGAGAACCCAGTCGATGTTATCGCCCGCGCAGTGCACGTTGAGGGTGTGCAGGCCGGCGAAGCAGCAGGCGCCGAAGAACTCCACGCCGCTCATGTCGAGGACGAGTTGCCCGCTGGCCCTGGCGTTTTGGCCGCAGATCGGCAGGTCGGGGGCGTTGGACGCGTCCAGCTCGCCGCAGATGCTGATCACCGCGATGGACGGCCACACCCACTGGGTGTCGAAGTGCGCGCGATGCTGTTCCCCGGGACGTGCACTGGCTCGTCTGGCAACACTGTGGATTGGCATTGGTGACTCCTCAGTATCAAACTGCGGTCACGTCACGTTGAGCCTTCACCAGCCCGCACCCATGACGTTCGGGGCGGCTGTGAACTCAACCTGGCCTGGACTTTACTCCGGATGTGAGCTGTTGTGCATCTGCTGCCGGCCGGGTTTGACCCCCGCGTCACCCGGGTATCCGACGCCCATGAGGTTCGGTGGATTAGTGGGAACTCTTGTGCTCATCTGGCTGTTGGTCGGGGTGGTTGCGGCCTGGCAGCGCGACTACTTCCATGGCGGGTCGACGAGCTGTGCGACAGCTGGGGCCATAGCGCTTACGGTGCTGGCCGGCCCGCTCAACTATGCAGGCGTCAATCCGAAGGTGGACGAATGCCGTCTGCCGGAACCCAGCGCGATGGACTCCATCGCCTCGTAAAGGAGAAACGCCATGATTGTGCTCGGAGCGATTCTGCTCATTCTCGGGCTCATCCTGAACATCTACCTGCTCTGGGTGGTGGGGGTGATCCTGCTGGTGATCGGCGGGGTGTTCTGGCTGCTCGGCGCGATCGGGCGGCCCGTCGCGGGGCGAAGAAGCTGGTACTGACGCCTCGCCCGGTCAAGTCGGCAACAGCGACAACAAGGAGGTGCACGATGCCGAATTCGTCGATCAAGGACGAGAAGCTCTACCAGGACCTGCGTGAGGAGGGGAACTCCAAGGAGAAGGCGGCGCGGATCTCCAACGCCGCTGCCGCGAAGGGACGTTCCAGCGTCGGACGCTCGGGCGGCAAATCCGGCTCATATGACGACTGGACGGTCGACCACCTGCGCAAGCGTGCGAAAGAACTTGGGATCAAGGGCTATTCCGACAAGAACAAGCGCGAACTGATCGGGATGCTGCGCAACCACTGATCAGGGCATGCGGACCGCTGGGGCCAATCCTGGCGGTTTCTCGCCACAGCGTGTCCGAGCGATCTACCGTGGAAGTAGCCCATGCACGGCAGTGGGGCGAGAAATGGCGGGAAGGAGCAGCCATGCACGGCCCAAAAGATCCAGTTGATCACGCGCGGACGACCCGGCCGCATGCCGGCGAGTCGATGAAGGACAACGTCATCATGCCCGCGGTGGTACTCATCCTCGTGGCTTTGGTGCTCTTCGTGGGTTGCCTGGCAGCGTTCGCCAGCGGCCACCCCGACGTCGGATTGACCGTGGGTACCCTATCCGCGGCCGGTTTCGTCATCGGATTGACGTGGCTGGCCCTCGAGCACATGCGGGTGCGCCGCATCGAAGACCGGTGGTACACAGACCATCCGGGCGTGATGAGGCAGCGCCCCAGCAGCTGAAACCGTACATCCGACAACCCGGCCGGGTACGGCCGGGTTGTCGGCTTGCTCTCGGGGCGCGCTGCTGGAACGGCGGCTAGAACGTCAGTGCCAGGATGACGAAATCGATTGCCAGCAAAGCCAATCCGATCACCGGGACCAGGATGCCGTAGCGCATCCGTGCGGTGATGAACGACACCGCGATGGTCACCACCGGCACCACCGGTGCCCCGTAGAACAGAATCCCGAACCAGAACTCGCCCGGGCCCTGGTTCGCGCAGGCATCGTTCGTGCAGCCGGCCATACTCATCACCGCACCCATCCCGTACAGGAACACCGCGATGGCCGCGGGCACCGTCAACAAGGCCAGCACCCAGGTCATCGTGGTCCGGGTTCGCCGCTCGCTCTTCGCGTCTGTGGGTAGCGCCTGTGATTCGGTCATCGGCTCTGCATACCCAGTTTCGAGGACTTCCGCACGGGTATTCCAGCGGCATGGCCAGATTCGGATACACCCTGATGACCGAGCAGAGCGGCCCGCGTGAGCTTGTCGGCTACGCGGTGGCGGCCGAGCAGGCCGGCTTCGACTTCGAGGTGAGCAGCGACCACTTCAGCCCCTGGCTGGCCAGCCAGGGACACGCACCCAACGCCTGGCCGGTCCTGGGCGCGGTGGCGCATGCCACCGACGCCGTGCAGCTCTATTCGTATGTGACGTGTCCGACGATCAGGTACCACCCGGCGATCGTCGCTCAGCAGGCCGCCACCGTGCAGATCCTGGCCGACGGCCGTTTCACCCTCGGGCTGGGCAGCGGCGAGAACCTCAACGAACACGTGGTGGGCAAGGGCTGGCCGACCGTCGAGCGGCGGCTCGACATGCTGGCCGAGGCGATCAAGGTGATCCGGGAACTCCTCACCGGCGACCTTATCGACTTCCGCGGTGAGTTCTACGAGATCGACTCCGCGCGTATCTGGGACGTGCCCGAGGACCCGGTGACCATCGGTGTCTCGATGACCGGTGAGAAGGCGCTCGACAAGCTCGCGGTGGCCGCCGATCATCTGATCAACGTGGCACCGGACCGCGCGATCGTCGAGGGCTGGCAGCAGCGCCGGCAGGCCACCGGGGTGCTGCCCGAGGGACGGGTGATCGGACAGGTGCCGATCTGTTGGGACCCCGAACCCGAGGCCGCCGTCGAGCGCGCCTACGACCAGTTCCGCTGGTTCGGTGGCGGGTGGGCGGTCAACGCCGACCTGCCCACTCCGGCCGGATTTGCCGCGGCCACACAGTATGTGCGCCGCGAGGACGTGGCCGGCGCCATTCCGTGCGGTCCGGACCTGGACGCCATCGTCGCGGCAGTGGCGCCCTACCGCGAGGCGGGCTACACCGACATTGCGCTGGTGCAGATCGGCGATCAGGGCCAGCAACGCTTTCTCGATGAGGCGGCCAGGCCGCTGCTGGCCGCGCTGCGGGCCGAACTGGATTGAGGTGATCCGGGGGGCGACATCCGTAGGTTTCGGACCGCGGCGCGGTGGGCATTCCTGGCGGCAGCGCCTGGCAGCCCAGGCCCGGGAGAGCGGAAAGGAGCCGCAGTGGCTAAGTTACTGTCGGTCCGAGATGCCAGGAGGTGAGATGACCGACGAACAAGGCCACCGCGAGTCGCCAGTCCGCGCAGAACGGTCGGTGGAGATTCGGGTCGCTGCGAGGCTGGAGAACCTGGCCGTGGTCCGCACGCTCGTGGCTGCCGTGGCAACGTTCGAGGACCTGGACTTCGACGTCGTCGCCGACCTGCGGCTGGCAGTGGACGAGGCCTGCACGGCGTTGATCCGATGCGCGCTGCCCGATTCGAGCCTGCACTTGATCGTCGACCCGCGCGAGGACACCGTGGCGATCACTGCCTCCGCCAACTGCACCGGTGACGCGGTGGTGGAACCGGGCAGCTTCAGCTGGCACGTACTGAGCTCGCTGACCGACGACGTGGACACCTTTACCGACGGTGATGGACCGGCCACCGGTCAGATGTTCGGCATCACCCTGACCACGAGGCGAGCGAGCCTGCTCCGGTGACGTCGGAATATGCAGATGTTCGCGACATGTTTCGCGAACTGAGCGAACTCTCCGAGGACGCGTCGGCCTTCGAGCGCCAACGCGAGCGGATCGTGCAGCGGTGTCTGCCTTTGGCCGACCACATCGCGCGGCGTTTCGACGGCCGCGGCGAGCCGCGTGAAGACCTCGTCCAGGTGGCCCGGGTGGGCCTGGTCAACGCGGTCAACCGGTTCGACGTCGAGGCCGGATCGGATTTCGTGTCCTTTGCGGTGCCGACGATCATGGGTGAGGTCCGGCGCCACTTCCGGGACAACAGTTGGTCGGTGAAGGTACCGCGACGGTTGAAGGAACTGCACCTGCGTCTCGGCGCGGCGACCGCCGAACTGTCGCAGCGGCTCGGCCGCGCCCCGACCGCGTCCGAGCTTGCCGAAGACCTGGGTATGGACCGCGAAGAGGTCATCGAAGGGCTGGTTGCCGGCAGCTCCTACAACACGCTGTCCATCGACAGTGGTGGTGGGGGCGACGAGGATGCGCCGGCGATAGTCGACACGCTCGGCGACATGGACACCGGCCTGGACCAAATCGACAACCGAGAAACGTTGCGGCCGTTGCTTGCTCAACTACCTGAGCGCGAGCGCACGGTGCTGGTCCTGCGCTTCTTTGAATCCATGACGCAGACGCAGATCGCCGAACGTGTCGGTGTCTCGCAGATGCACGTGTCGAGGCTGTTGGCGAAATCGCTAGCGCGACTTCGTGACCAGCTGCAGTAGCGGTGTCTTACCGTTCAATGTGGACAACGCCGCCGCCACGCTGTGGCGGGTGCACAACTCGGAATCCGGGTCGCAGACCCGCAACAGCCGGCTGACGGCGTTGCTCGGTACCAACACCCAGTCGACATCGCCGGCCGCGCAGCGGACTTCGATGGCCTTGAGTGCGGAAAACCCTGCGGTACCGAAGAAATCGACGTGCGTGAGGTCGACGACGACGCGCGGGGTCTCGGCGATATGGCGCAGTGCGTAGTCGGCGAAATCGGTTGCGTTCGCGGCATCGACATCCCCGTGGGCACTGATCACCACCGATGACGGTGGCAACCAACGGGTGGCGAACGTGGCCGGGGGAGTGTTGGTGCGGTCGATCAGAGCGCTCGTCTGTGTGACGCGCGCACCGGAGACAGTCATTTCATCGCTCCATCAGTCGTAATACACGTATTCGTACTGCTGGTGCGCGTCAATCGACATCGGAGCAAGTTCCCGCGCGTATGTCGATCGACGCTCGCCGCGGCTGTGAACTCAACCTGTCTGGAACCCTACCGCGATCAAGGTCGGCGGACAATTTGTCTGAGTGGATTCTTATAGTCCCAGTTCAGGGATAAGGGGAGACTGTTTCGCATGTCAAACACCGACGCCGACACCGCCGCCGGTGTCGTGTTGGCCGCCGGGGCGGGCCGACGGTACGGAATGCCGAAAGTGCTTGCCGACGAAGGTGCTTGGCTCGGCCGGGCAGTGCGGGCGCTGGCCGAGGGTGGCTGCGACGACGTGATCGTGGTCCTGGGCGCGGCGGTGGTGGACGTGCCGGCACCGGCACGTGCCGTGGTGGCCGAACGCTGGGCCGCGGGCATGAGTGAGTCGGTGCGGGCCGGGCTGGCCGCCGCCGGGGCCGCCGAATGGATCGTCCTGCACACCGTGGACACCCCCGATGTCGGCGCCGACGTGGTGCGCCGCGTGCTGGCGGCGGCGCGTGGAGGCGGTGCCGGGCTGGCCCGGGCCAGCTACCGGGGACGGCCCGGCCATCCCGTGGTGCTGGCCCGCAGGCACCTCGCCGCGCTGGTGACCACACTGCACGGCGATGCGGGGGCCAGGGCGTTCCTCAGGGGCCGCGACGACGTGATCGCGGTGGAGTGCGCCGACCTGGCCACCGGAGCGGACATCGACTCGCCCTGACCGCCCGACGCTCAGCGGAAGGCATACCCGCCATCGGGGAAGAGCGTGGACCCGGTGGTGATTCGGCTGCTCAGCAGATAGCCCACCGACTGTGCGATTTCGTCCTCGGTGGCCAGCCTTCCGATGGTGGACGCGGCGCGGTAGGCCGCGAAGGCCTGCCCTCGCAGCGCAGAATCGCGCTGGTTCCACAGGTTGCCCTCGACGGTGCCGGGGGCGATCGCGTTGACGGTGACGGGGGCCAGTTCCACCGCCAACCCGCGGGCCAGGCCCTCGATGGCGGCATTGGCCGCACTGTAGGCAGGGGCCACCGCGGCCGGACGGGCCCCGGCCGCCCCCGACATCAGCACGATCGCGGCGTCCGGCGCCAGCACCGGAATCGCCCGTCTTGACCACCCGGTACTGGCCCCAGAACTTGGAGTCGAAGGCAGAGGCCGCCTGCTCGACGCTGAGTTCGGCCACCGGACCGGTCTGATACTCGGCGGCCGTGGTGAACAACCCGTGCACGGCGCCGAACCGGGATCCGACCTGGTCGAAGAACTCCTGGACCGCATTCTGGTCGGCGGTGTCGACACGATGCCAGCCGGCCTCAGGGCCCAGCGCCGCGGCCGCGGCTTCGAGCTTCGCAGGCGTGCGGCCGCCGAGGACGACGGTGCCGCCCGCGGCCGTCACCAACCGCGCGGTGGCCAGACCGATCCCCGACCGCCGCCGATCAGGACGATGGTGCGCCCGGCGAACGCGTGTGGCACGGAGTGAGTGGGCATGCGCCGACGATAGCGGCGCTGCGCCGCTGAGCAGCGTGAGCGTACTGCGGTGTGGGCCGCGGACCTGCCTATTCCGGGTGGCTCACGGTGCGCGAAACGCGGTGATCGCCGACGCTCAGGTGTGTACTTCCAGCCCCAGCACCGCCGCGGCATACCGCCGCACGGTGTCCTCCGAAATGGCGGCGGCGTCCTCGAACCCGGGCCGGCCGCGGCTGCTCAGGAATCCGGTCACGGGGTCGAGGATCACCTCGGCGAGCAGTTCACCGGTGGTCGGCTCACACACCGCCCAGGTGTAGCGGGTGTCATCGGCCCAGCCGTCCGCGGCGTCGTGCACGTAGTCCAGGTCATCCTCACCCAGGTCGGCGAGCGCGGGCCGGTCGTCGACACGGTCGTCGGCGCGCAGACCGCGCAGATACCACTGGCCGTTGTTGATCTCCACAGGTTCCACAGGACCTCCAAGAATGCCGAATGGCCACTCATGACACAGGATTCACCAGAATCCGTGCCACAAGTGGCCACTCGGTACGAAAGGTTTACTTGATCTCGGCGATCACGGTGCCCTGGGTGATGGCGGCACCCGCCTCGACCGCCAGGCCGGTGATGACACCGTCCTTGTGCGCGGTCACCGGGTTCTCCATCTTCATGGCCTCCAGGACCACGACCAGATCGCCGGCGGCCACTTCCTGGCCCTCCTCGACGGCCACCTTCACCACGGTGCCCTGCATCGGCGCGGTCACCGAGTCACCCGATGCCGCTGCGCCGCCGCCACCACCGCGCTTGCGCGCCTTGGGCTTCTTGCGCAGCACCCCGGGGGCCGCCGCCCCGCCGCCACCGCCGAGCGCCAGGTCACCGGGCAGCGACACCTCGAGGCGACGTCCGCCGACCTCGACCACCACGGTCTGACGCGGAACGGTGTCCTCTTCCTCGATCGGATCGCCACCGGTGAACGGCTCGACGGTGTTGTCCCACTCCGTCTCGATCCAGCGGGTGTGTACGTCGAACTTCTCGCCGTCGCCGATGAAGGCCGGGTCGGCGGTGACAGCCCGGTGGAACGGGATGACGGTGGCCAGGCCCTCGACGTTGAATTCGGCCAGGGCGCGGCGCGAGCGGGCCAGCGCCTCGTCCCGGGTGGCACCGGTGACGATCAGCTTGGCCAGCATCGAGTCGAACTGGCCGCCAATAACGGACCCAGTCTGAACTCCGCTATCCATCCGGACGCCCGGGCCGGTCGGGGCCTCGAACTTGGTGACCGGGCCGGGGGCGGGCAGGAAGCCGCGGCCGGCGTCCTCCCCGTTGATGCGGAACTCGAACGAGTGGCCACGCGGGGTCGGATCCTCGGTGATGTCCAGCGTCTCGCCATTGGCGATCTTGAACTGCTGCAGCACCAGGTCGATGCCCGAGGTCTCCTCGGTGACCGGGTGTTCCACCTGCAGACGGGTGTTGACCTCCAGGAAAGAGATCAGGCCGTCCTGGCCGACCAGGTACTCGACGGTGCCGGCGCCGTAGTAACCGGCCTCCTTGCAGATGCGCTTGGCGGATTCGTGGATCTCCTTGCGCTGCGCGTCGGTCAGGAACGGCGCCGGGGCCTCCTCGACCAGCTTCTGGAAGCGGCGCTGCAGCGAGCAGTCACGGGTGCCGGCGACCACCACGTTGCCGTGGGTGTCGGCGATCACCTGGGCCTCGACGTGGCGCGGCTTGTCCAGGTAGCGCTCGACGAAGCACTCGCCACGGCCGAAGGCGGCGACGGCCTCACGGGTCGCCGACTCGAACAGCTCGGGGATCTCCTCGATGGTGCGGGCCACCTTCATGCCGCGACCGCCACCGCCGAAGGCGGCCTTGATCGCCACCGGCACGCCGAACTCCTTGGCGAAGGCGACGACTTCGTCGGCGTCCTTGACCGGATCCGGGGTGCCCGGCACCAGCGGTGCCTGGGCGCGCGCGGCGATATGACGCGCGGTGACCTTGTCGCCCAGATCGCGGATCGACTGCGGGCTGGGCCCGATCCAGATCAGCCCGGCGTCGAGCACGGCCTGGGCGAAGTCGGCGTTCTCCGACAGGAAGCCGTAGCCCGGGTGGATGGCGTTGGCGCCGGACTTCGCGGCGGCATCCAGGAGCTTCTCGAAGACCAGGTAGGACTCGGCTGAGGTCTGGCCCCCCAGGGCGAACGCCTCGTCGGCCAGGCGTACGTGCGGTGCATCGGCGTCAGGCTCGGCGTACACGGCCACGCTGGCCAGTCCGGCGTCTTTGGCGGCACGGATCACCCGGACCGCGATCTCCCCGCGATTGGCGACCAGCACCTTGGAGATCTTTGAGCTGGCGTGGTTGGCCACGGTGCCTCCTCGGCAGTTCTCTAAGAAACGTCTTTAAGAATCTATCGCGGGCAGTTTATGCGGCGCACCTTGAGGGTTCGCCAGCCGGTATCGGTTACCGGTGAGTAGGTTTTTCGCGGGTTCTCATCGATGTCTCATCTGTCCTGTTGGAGGCGGAATTGCTGTGCCGGGCGGCGACTCGGCCCGATTACTGTTGAGACCATGGGGCCGGCGTTTCTTGTCATGGCCGTGGGTGTGTTGGTCGGTGGGCTCATGGTGGCCGCGCCGAGGCACATCTGGTGGGTCACACAATCGTGGAAGTTTCGGAATCCCGAGGCCAACGAGCCCAGTGACGTGGCCTATGGGATGACCCGCGTGGCCGGCGTATTCGTGATCGTGCTGGCGCTGTTCATCGGTGGCGCGATCATCCACAGTGAGTTCCAGCGGAAGGATCGCCGCGAAGCCGAGGAACAGCGGCGTGCGGCCCAAGTGGTGTTCGACGCTCCGCCGCCGGAGAACCGCGGGCAGCTGCCGGTGATCGGCTATTTCGCTGAGGAATTCCCGAGCGGTCCCACGGTCACCGTGTATTACGTGGCGCCCGGGGAGGCCGTGCACAGCTATGTCCGCTCGATGTCCGACAGGTTCAGCTATCCGTGTTACACGTCGGCTCGGGTGGTCAGAGCCGATGGCGATCGAGTGCGGGTGAGTCCTGAACTCACTTGGGCGCCTGAAGAACTCGGCGATATGAAGCACGTCGGCCAGTGCCGCATCGGCGTCGGCCGCAACATTCACAAAGTGTCGGTGGACCATGTCGCGGTCGGCACCACGATCGTCACCGACTCGGCCATCGTCGATCGAAACGGCGCAGAGATCCGGCCGGCGGCGAAAGGCAACCGTGTCCCCAAACTGGCCGAGAAGCTCCAGACCGACCCGTGAGGAAGCTCAGGCGCCGCGCAGCCGCCGCTTGATCCGGGCGAGCATCGCCGACATTCCCCGCAGCCGCAGCGGACTGATCAACGCGGCCAGCCCCAGCGCGGTGTAGAAGTCATCGGGCACCGCCAGGATGTCGTCGGCCGGCTGGCCATCCAGGCCGGTGGCCAGGATCGCGGCGAACCCCCGTGTGGTCGGGGCCTCCGGGGGAGCGCTGAAGAACAGCCGCACGTTGCCCCGGTCGGACGCGTCGACATCGAGAAACAGCGGGGACTGGCACTCCGGAACCGGCTCCATGGCCGCTTCCTCCAGATGGGTCGGCAATGGCGGCAGCTCGTTGGCGAACTCCAGTAACAGCTGCAGCTTGTCCTGGCCGGCCACCTCCTGGAAGTCGGAGACGACCTCTGCCAGGGCGGCCGGCATCGTCACGGAGCTTCGCCTGGATCTGGGCCGACCGCCACGGGAACCCGCACCGCATTGCCCCATTCGGTCCACGAGCCGTCGTAATTGCGGACACCGGGCAGGCCGAGCAGGTGCGTCAGCACGAACCAGGTGTGGCTGGAGCGCTCGCCGATCCGGCAGTACACCACGGTCTTGTCCTCGGGGGTGAGGAAGCCGTAGAGCTCCTCGAGCTCGCCGCGGCTGCGGAACTGGCCGCTGTCCTTCGCGGCCTTGGCCCACGGGATCGACTTGGCGGTCGGGATGTGCCCGCCACGCAGCGCGCCCTCTTCGGGGTAATCGGGCATGTGGGTGCGCTCGCCGGTGTACTCCTGGGGCGAGCGGACGTCGATCAGCGGCTGCTTGCCGAGGATCTCGAGCACATCGTCCTTGTAGGCCCGGATCGGGGCGTCGTCGCGTTCGACCACCGGATAGCCGCTGGACTGCCGGGTGGGCACCTCCAGCGTGGTGTCGCGGCCGTGCGACACCCACAGGTCGCGGCCACCGTCGAGCAGACGCACGTCGGGGTGCCCGAACAGGGTGAACACCCACAATGCGTAGGCGGCCCACCAGTTGCTCTTGTCGCCGTAGATGACGACGGTGTCGTCGCGGCTGATGCCCTTGCGGTCCATCAACTCGGCGAACTGCTCGCCGTTGATGTAGTCACGCACATGGGGATCGTTGAGGTCGAGGTGCCAGTCGATCTTGACGGCACCCGGGATATGGCCGGTGTCGTAGAGCAGGACATCTTCGTCGGACTCGACGATGACCAGGCCGGGTCGGCCCAGATTGCTGGCCAGCCAGTCGGCGGTGACCAGGCGCTCAGGATGGGCGTACTCGGCGAGAGTGGGGCTGGGATCGGCAGGCAACGGCACACCCAGAGCCTACCGCTGGACCGGATATCCGCCGTGCGGCAGTGCCACGATGACGACGGTTCCGGGCGGGGAACTAAGCAGTGAAGGCCACCTCGTAGGCCACCGCGTAGCGGTGGGCGCCGTTGTTGGCGCGGAACAGCGAGCCACCGTTCTGCGACCAGGTGACCACCCGCAGCAGGCGCTTGCCCGGCGACAGTCGCTTGGTGATGATGTCGGCGAATACGGCGCGCAGCCGCTCCAGATCGCTTGTTTCGACGTCGCGCGCCACGCGCACGTCCCACATGGTTTCTTCGACTGGCATCGGCCCAGTGTCAACCCGTAGTTGAGACTTTTCGGGACCTCGACACGGCGTGCCGTCAGTCGAAAGGTTGCAGTTTGGTCACTGCCGGATCAGCTTTTCCAGAGCTCGGCAATCGACATCCCGACCGAAGCCAGCATCCGGCGCAGCAGTGGCAGACTCAACCCGATCACGTTGGACGGGTCCCCCTCGATGCCGTCGACGAACCAGCCACCGAGTCCGTCGAGCGTGAAACCGCCTGCCACCCAAAGAGGTTCGTCGCTGCGGAGATAGGCTTCCAGATCGGCTTCGGACGGCGTCCCGAAATGCACCGCGGTGATCCCGGTATCGGCGAGTCGATGCACGACCGACCCGTCACGCACGACGAGGACCGCATGGCCGGTGTAGAGCTGGGCAGTGTGCCCGGCCATGGCATGCCATTGCCGGCGCGCGGTGTCGACATCGCCGGGCTTACCGCACAGCCGACCATCGAGAAGCAGCATCGAGTCGCAGCCGATGACCACACAATCCGCGGCGACGGCGGCCGGCACCCGGGTGAGCACCTCGTCGGCTTTGGCCGCGGCGAGCCCGCTGACCACCTGCTCGGGCCCGGCGTCGGCCAGCGCGGCGATCACCGCGTCCTCGTCGACACCGGAGACCACCACCAACGGATCGAGGCCGGCCTGGCGCAGAACGCCAAGCCGGCCCGTCGATGCCGAACCCAGGACGACCCGGGTCATCCGGTGCTCATCGGTCAGCGCCGCATGTGGGTGCGCTCCAGCAGCGTGACCCGCTGCCAGCTGAAGATCGAATAGCGCAGCTTGTCCACCGGGTGGCCCCACATGTTGCGGTCGCGGACCACCGGTTCGGGCGCGCCGCCGCCGGCAGTGCCGAGGACGGCCATCAGCGCGGCCATCTCCACATCGGTGGGCTCCCCACGCAGCACCTTGATGTGCGCCTCGTGGTCGGCTTGCTGGTGGGTCTGCGCCTCTTCGGTCTGTTCAGCCACAGTCGCCTCGCTCGCCCCGCTCACAGTGGAATGTTCCCGTGCTTCTTCGGCGGCATCTGGATGATCTTGCGTTCCAGTAGCCGCAGGGCATTGGCCACATAGCCGCGGGTGTGCGACGGCGGGATGACCGCGTCGACGTATCCGCGCTCCGCGGCGATGTAGGGGTTGACCAGCGTGTCCTCGTAGGTCTGCTGGAGCTCCAGCCGCAGGGCGTCCACGTCCTGGCCCTCGGCGGCGGCTTCCTTGAGCTGCTGGCGGTAGACGAAGCCCACCGCGCCCGAGGCGCCCATCACCGCGATCTGGGCCGTCGGCCAGGCCACCACCACATCGGCGCCCATGTCCTTGGAGCCCATCACGCAGTACGCGCCGCCGTAGGACTTGCGGGTGATCACGGTGACCTTGGCGACCGTGGCCTCGCCGTAGGCGTACAGCAGCTTGGCGCCGCGCCGGATGATGCCGTTGTACTCCTGGTCGGTGCCGGGCAGGAAGCCGGGAACGTCGACCAGCAGCACGATCGGGATGTTGAAGCAGTCGCAGGTCCGGATGAACCGGGCGGCCTTCTCCGAGGCGTTGATGTCCAGGCAGCCGGCGAACTGGGTGGGCTGGTTGGCCACGATGCCCACCGGGCGGCCGTCGACCCGGCCGAAGCCGACCACGATGTTGCCGGCGTAACCGGCCTGCACCTCGAGGAACTCGTCGTCGTCGAGGATGCGGGTGATGACCTCGTGCATGTCGTACGGCTGATTGGGCGAATCCGGGATCAGCGTGTCGAGCTCGACGTCCTCGTCGGTGAGGGTCTCCTCGATCGAGCCCTCGACCGCGGGCACGGGGTAGTGCGGCGGCTCGGCGTAGTTGTTCGGGGGCAGGTAGCTCAGCAGGTCGCGGACGTACTCGAAGGCGTCCTGCTCGCCGGAGGCGACATAGTGCGCGGTGCCGGACTTGGCCATGTGGGTGTGGGCGCCGCCCAGCTCCTCCATGGTGACGTCCTCACCGGTGACGGTCTTGATGACGTCCGGGCCGGTGATGAACATCTGGCTGGTCTGGTCGACCATGATCACGAAGTCGGTCAGCGCGGGGGAGTAGACGTGGCCACCGGCCGCGGCGCCCATGATCAGCGAGATCTGCGGGATGACACCCGAGGCCTTGATGTTGTTGTGGAAGATCCGGCTGTACAGGCCGAGCGAGACCACACCCTCCTGGATGCGGGCGCCGGCGCCGTCGTTGATGCCGATCAGCGGGCGGCCGGTCTTGATGGCCAGTTCCTGGACCTTGACGATCTTCTCGCCGTAGACCTCACCGAGGCTGCCGCCGAACACCGTGGCGTCCTGGCTGAAGATGCAGACGTCGCGACCGTCGATGGTGCCGTAACCGGTGATGACGCCGTCGCCCAGCGGCCGGTTGCTCTCCAGGCCGAAGTTGGTGCTGCGGTGTCGCGCGAAGGCGTCGAGTTCGACGAACGATCCTTCGTCGAGCAGCGCCAGGATGCGCTCACGGGCCGTCAGCTTGCCCTTGGCGTGCACCTTTTCCACGGCGGTTTCGCCGACGGGATGCAGCGTCTCCTCGGCCCGCTTCTTGAGATCGGCCAGCTTGCCTGCAGTGGTGTGGATGTCCACCTGATGCTCGGCGGACGGCTCGGTAACGCTCGTCATGGGTCACGATGCTATCGGTAACCCTAAGATTGGTCTAAGAGAGGTGGACGTGGCGCGCGTCACTCCGGTGGATGTTGTGTGCTGTGGCTGAACTCGCGGCGCCGTCGCGCAACCACAGCGTTGCTTTCGCGACCTGCTCGGTATAACCCTGAGTGGTGCACAACACGATCGCCGCCATGTTGCTTGACCGGGTCGGCGACCACCACCTGGGTTTGCGCATCCGCGAGCGGGACTGGACGTGGGACGAGGTGGTCGCCGAATCCGCCGCGCGCGGCGCCCTGGCGCAGGCGTTGCGGGTCGACGGTCCGTTTCACATCGGTGTGCTCCTGGACAACGTGCCGGACTTCGTGTTCTGGCTCGGCGGGGCCGCGCTCGTCGGCGCCACCGTGGTGGGGATCAACCCGACCCGGGGCGCGGCCGAGCTCACCGCCGAAATCCGGCTTGCCGATTGCCAATTGATCGTTACCGACACCGCGGGTGCGGCGCGGCTGTCCGACCTCGAACTCGGATTGGCCCCCGAGCGTTTCCTGGTGGTCGACGCGCCGGACTACCCGTCACGGCTCGACGCGCACCGCGCCGGCCCGGTGCTCGCACCCGGGGTCGGGGCGGACTCCCTGATGCTGCTGCTGTTCACCTCGGGGACCACCGGCGCCTCCAAGGCGGTCATCTGCAGCCAGGGCCGGCTGGCGCGGATCGCCCATACGGCCGCCGAAAAATTCGGCCATGTGCGCGACGACGTGGAGTACTGCTGTATGCCGCTGTTCCACGGCAACGCCATCATGGCGCTGTGGGCGCCGGCATTGTCGGTCGGTGCCACGGTGTGCCTGACACCGGCGTTCTCGGCCTCCGGATTCCTGGCCGACGTGCGGTATTTCGGCGCGACGTTCTTCACCTACGTGGGTAAGGCACTCGGCTATCTGATGGCCACCCCGGAACAACCCGACGACGCCGACAACCCTCTGGTCCGCGGTTTCGGCACCGAGGCGTCGCCCGACGATCAGGACGAGTTCCGCCGCCGCTTCGACGCCGAACTGTTCGAGGGCTACGGGTCCAGTGAGGGCGGCGGGGCCGTGGTGTTGGCGCCCGACATGCCGCCGGGTGCACTGGGTCGGCCCGCCCATGCCGGGGT
Organism: [Mycobacterium] fortunisiensis; assembly: GCF_019050325.1. Lineage (GTDB taxonomy): Bacteria > Actinomycetota > Actinomycetes > Mycobacteriales > Mycobacteriaceae > Mycobacterium > Mycobacterium fortunisiensis. The sequence goes on from NZ_VOMB01000012.1 coordinate 96,770, forward strand.
GGCAATCGTCGACCCCGAAACGTTGACCGACTGTGTCCCAGCGGTTTTCGACGAGCACGGCCGGGTCGCCAACCCCGACGACGCGGTGGGCGAGATCGTCGACAAGTTCGGTACCCGCACGTTCGAGGGCTACTACCGCAACGACGCGGCCAATGCCGAACGCATCCGCAATGGCTGGTACTGGACCGGTGATCTGGGCTATCTCGACGAGCACGGCTTCATCTACTTCGCCGGCCGCCGTGGCGACTGGATCCGGGTGGACGGCGAGAACACCTCGGCGCTGAACATCGAGCGGGTGCTGCGCCGGCATCCCGAGGTGGTGGCCGCCGGTGTCTACGCGGTGCCCGATCCCCGTTCGGGTGATCAGGTGATGGCGGCGCTCGAGGTATCCGATCCCGACGGGTTCGACGCGAGGGCCTTCGCGGATTACCTCGCCGGCCAGGAAGACCTGGGCGCCAAGGCGATTCCACGGTTCCTGCGGGTCTCCAAGAACCTGCCGGTCACCGGGTCCAACAAGGTGCTCAAACGGGAACTGCAGCAGCAGCGGTGGCGGACCGACGAGGTGGTGTACCGGTGGGCGGGACGCGGCGCCCCTCGGTATCGGGCGATGACCGACGATGACAAGCTCTCGCTGGACACCGAGTTCGCGCGATATGGAAGGCAGCGGTACCTATGAAGTGGGATGACCAGTGTGACGTCGTGATCGCCGGGTCCGGGGGTGGCGGCGTCACCGGCGCCTACACCGCGGCACGAGAAGGTCTGTCGGTGATCCTGGCGGAGGCCAGCGACAAATTCGGCGGCACCACAGCGTATTCCGGCGGCGGCGGGGTGTGGTTCCCGTGCAACCCGGTGCTGCAGCGGGCCGGCACCGACGACACCATCGAGGACGCCCTGGAGTATTACCACGCCGTGGTCGGCGACCGCACCCCGCGGGAACTGCAGGACACCTACGTCCGCGGCGGGGCCGGGCTGATCGAGTACCTGGAAGCCGACGAGAACCTGAAATTCGCTCCGATGCCGTGGCCGGATTACTTCGGCAAGGCGCCCAAGGCCCGCGCCGACGGGCAGCGTCACATCGCGGCCCGGCCGCTCAAAGTGGCGAAGGCCCCGCACCTGCGCGAGGCGGTGCGCGGGCCGCTGGACGCCGACCGGCTCGGTGCCGAACAGCCTGACGACTACTTCATCGGCGGGCGGGCACTGATCGCCCGATTCCTGAAAGCCCTTGAGCAGTACCCGAATGCCTCGTTGCGCCGTAACACCCCGGTGGTGGAACTGGTCATCGAGGACGGCGCCGTCACGGGCGCGATCGTCGAGGCCGACGGTGCGCGCCGCGCCATCCGGGCCCGGCGCGGTGTGCTGCTGGCCGCAGGCGGATTCGAGGGCAACGACGAACTGCGCCGGCGGTACGGCGTGCCCGGCGTGGCACGCGACACCATGGGGCCGCCGGCCAACCTGGGCCGCGCGCATCAGGCCGCGATCGCCGTCGGCGCCGACGTCGACCTCATGGACCAGGCCTGGTGGTCACCGGGTTTGACCCATCCCGACGGCCGTTCGGCCTTCGCCCTGTGGTTCACCGGCGGCATCTTCGTCGACCAGAACGGTCAACGGTTCGTCAACGAGTCGGCCGCCTACGACCGGATCGGCCGGGCGATCCTGCCGCGGCTCGCCGACGGTTCGATGACGTTGCCGTACTGGATGATCTATGACGACTCTGGGGACGGAGCAGGGGGGGTTCCACCAATCAAGGCCACCAACGTCTCGATGGTCGACACGCAGCGCTACATCGAGACCGGGCTGTGGCACACCGCCGACACGCTCGAAGAGCTGGCCGCCAAGATCGGCGTCCCCGCCGAGAACCTGGCCGCCACCGTGGCCCGCTTCAACGCTTTCGTCGCCGCCGGCTCGGACGAGGATTTCGGCCGCGGCGACGAGGCCTACGACCGGGCCTTCTCCGGCGGGGCCTCACCACTCGTCGCGATCGAGAAGGGCCCGTTCCACGCCGCCGCGTTCGGCATCTCCGACCTGGGCACCAAGGGCGGGTTGCGTACCGACACGGCGGCGCGGGTACTCGACGCGAGTGGTGCAGCGATCACCGGCCTCTACGCCGCAGGGAACACCATGGCCGCTCCCAGCGGCACCGCCTATCCCGGCGGGGGAAATCCGATCGGAACCAGCATGCTGTTCAGCCACCTGGCGGTCAAAGACATGCTAGGCAGAGAGGCGTGATGCGCGCTGCGCGAAGAACTGAGGTAGCAATGGGTGACATCCGGGAAATCGACACCGGCGCGGCGATGACGCGCTTCGCCCGGGGTTGGCACTGCGTCGGTCTGGCCGCGACGTTCCGCGACGGACAGCCACACGGCATCGAAGCTTTCGGCACCAAGCTGGTCGTCTACCCCGACTCCGCCGGGGAGCTGCACGTGCTCGATTCGTACTGCCGGCACATGGGCGGTGACCTGTCCATGGGTTCGATCAAGGACGACAACCTGGCCTGCCCGTTCCACGACTGGCGCTGGGGCGCCGACGGCAAATGCAAGCTGGTGCCGTACGCCAAACGCACGCCGCGGCTGGCCCGCACCCGCAAGTGGCCCACCACCGAGGTCAACGGACAGCTGCTGGTCTGGCACGACCCGGAAGGGTCCGAACCGCCCGCCGAGCTGGTCCCGCCCACCATCGAGGGCTACGACGAGGGCATCTGGTCACCGTGGCAATGGAATTCGATCCTGATCGAAGGGTCGCACTGCCGCGAGATCGTCGACAACAACGTCGACATGGCGCACTTCTTCTACATCCACCACGCCTACCCGACCTATTTCAAGAACGTCATCGAAGGCCATACCGCGAGCCAGTTCATGGAGTCCAAGCCGCGGCCGGACTACGCCACCAGAGAGCTCTGGGACGGCACGTACCTGCGTTCGGAGGCAACGTATTTCGGCCCCGCCTACATGATCAACTGGCTGCACAACGATCTCGCCCCGGAGTTCACCGTCGAGATCGCCCTGATCAACTGCCACTATCCGGTGACCCACGACTCGTTCGTGCTGCAGTGGGGTGTCGCCGTCCAGCAGAACCCCGCGCTGCCCGCGGACAAGGCCGAGAAACTCGCGGCGACGATGAGCCGGACGTTCGGCGATGGCTTCATGGAAGACGTCGAGATTTGGAAACACAAGGCCCGTATCGACAATCCGCTGCTGACCGAGGAAGACGGCCCGGTCTACCACCATCGCCGGTGGTACGAGCAGTTCTATGTCGACGTCGCCGACGTCACGCCCGAGATGACCGACCGCTTCGAGCAAGAGGTCGACACCACCCACGCCAACGAACTGTGGCAGCAGGAAGTCGCCGCGAACCTGGGGGCCGCCAACCCGGCGAAAGCCGCACGGTAGGCCGGGGCCCGTAAGCTGGCCGCGATGAACCCACGGCCCCCGCTGGACACGGACGCCCTGCGCGCTGGATTGAGCGCGCCCTGGCGTCAGCTCGACGTCGTCGACGAAACCGGATCCACCAACGCCGACCTGCTCGCGCGGGCCGGCGCCGGCGAGGACATCGGCGGCGCCGTGCTGTTGGCCGAGTACCAGAACGCCGGCCGGGGCCGCCACGGCCGGGCCTGGACCGCGCCGCCGCGCTCCCAGGTGGTGCTGTCGTTCGGGGTGGATGCCTCGGGCGTGCCCGTCGACCGGTGGGGCTGGCTGCCGCTGGCCACCGGGCTGGCGATCGTGGATGCCGTCGGCGAGGTGGCCGGGGTGCGGGTCGGCCTGAAATGGCCCAACGACGTGCTGGTCGGCCCTGGCGGCGGGAAACTGGCCGGCATCCTCGCCGAGGTGGCTTCGCCGTCGCCCGCCATCGTCGTCGGGCTCGGCCTGAACGTGACGTTGACGGCCGACGAGGCACCGGACGCGCGGGCCACCTCGCTGACGCAGCTGGGTGCGGCCACGGTGGACCGCACGCCCCTGACCCAGAGTCTGCTTCGTCATCTGGCCGCCCGCATCACCGCATGGCGTACCGGCGATCGCGCGCTCGCCGCCGATTACCGCGTCGAGAGCGTCACGATCGGCCACCGGGTGCGCGCGGTCCTGCCCGGGGACAGCACGGTGCAGGGCACCGCCACCGACGTCGACGAACTCGGGCGCCTGATCATCGACACCGGGACCGAGCGGGTCACGGTGTCGGCCGGTGACGTCACGCATCTGCGCCCGTCCGCGCCGTAAAGTGCTGCCGTGGGTTACCCCGAGAGCGTGCTGGCCAACGACGAGCAGGTGGTGCTGCACCGGCACCCGCACTGGAAGCGGCTGATTTCGGCGGTGCTCGTGCTGATCCTGAGCACCGCGGCCGCGGCGTTCGTCGCAGCCGTGGTCAACGCCATGGATTGGCAGGCCACCGCCAAGAACGTGCTGTTCATCGTGATCGGCGTGATCTGGCTCGTCGTGGTCGGCTGGCTCACCGTCTGGCCGTTCCTGAACTGGTGGACCACCCATTTCGTGATCACCGACCGGCGGGTGATGTTCCGGCACGGCGTGCTGACCCGCTCGGGCATCGACATTCCGCTGGCCCGGATCAACAGCGTCGAATTCCGCCACGGCCTGCTCGACCGGCTGCTGCGCACCGGCACCCTGATCATCGAATCAGCGTCGCAGGATCCCCTGGAATTCCACGACATTCCGCGCGTGGAGCGGGTGCATTCCCTGCTGTATCACGAAGTTTTCGACACCCTGGGGTCCGAAGAGTCGCCCAGCTGACGGGCCTTGTTGCGCCGGCTGGGCCGCCGTAGCGGTGTCACCGTCGCGGTCTTGTGCAGCTCGGCATGATCCTCGAGCGCTTCGGCGATACCGCCACCGGTGAGCGTGGATTCCAGTGCCAGATCGGGCTTGTCGGTGAATTCGTCGGGGAACACCCAGCGGCGGAACGCCCAGAACCGGAACGCCATCTGCAGCAGGTTGCCCAGGATGTAGGCGGAGATGAAGTCCGCGATGTTCTCCACCGTCAGCGAGACCTCGGGCACCCGAAGCCCCAGCACGTAGCTGGAGAAGTACAGCGGCATCATCGACAGCAGCACGCCCACACCGCTGAACGCGAAGAACAGCAGGGCCTCGTGGTGGCGTTCGCGGCCGCCGCGGTTCTGGAAGCTCCACTCCCGATTGAGGATGTAGGAGGCGATGACCGCGACGATGCCGGCGATGATCTTGGCCGTCACCGGCTTGGGTTCGAGCACGGTGAGCTTGAGGGTGTAGAAGATCGCCGAATCGATGACAAACGTCGTCGCGCCGACGATCGCGAACTTGATCAGTTCGTGATGGCGTTCGGCGTAGGGACGGACGAATCGCGGCAATCGAGCGATTGTCGCATCGGCGAAGGACACAGCTAGGCAGTGTACGGAAATGCGTGCTGCGATGCCGCATCGTGCCGAAGCCGGACCTTAACCGCAGGTCAATGCGCCGGTCACGGAGATGACACCGATCGGCGCATGACACCATAGAGCGCGTGCCGACAACACCCAACCCCTCGAACGGGGCAGCTCCCAAGGTGGCGATGATCGGTGGCGGGCAGCTGGCCAGGATGACCCACCAGGCGGCCGTCGCCCTGGGACAGACCCTTCGGGTGCTGGCCGCCGGGCCCGACGAATCCGCCGCGCAGGTCACCCCCGACGTCGTCATCGGCTCCCACACCGACCTGGACGCGCTGCGCCGGGTGGCGGCTGGCGTATCGGCGTTGACGTTCGACCACGAGCACGTGCCCACCGAGCACCTTGAGCAGCTGGTCGCCGAAGGGGTGACGGTCAACCCGCCACCGCAGGCCCTGGTGCACGCCCAGGACAAGCTGCTGATGCGGCGCAGGCTTGCGTCCCTGGGCGCCCCGGTGCCGCGTTTCGCCGAGATCACCTCGGTCGCCGACGTCGAGGCGTTCGTGCGCGAGATCGACGGGCCGGTGGTGATCAAGACCGTGCGCGGCGGTTACGACGGCAAGGGCGTGGTGATGGCCGACGATCTGGACGCCGCCCGCGAGGTCGTGGCCGGCTACCTGGCTGACGGGGTGGCGGTGCTGGCCGAGGAACGGGTGGCGATGCGGCGCGAGCTGGCCGCGCTGGTGGCCCGCTCACCGTTCGGGCAGGGCGCGGCCTGGCCGGTGGTCGAGACCGTGCAGCGCGACGGCATCTGCGTCGAGGTGTACGCCCCGGCGCCGGGGCTTTCAGACGAACTCGGCTCGGAGGCAAGCGAACTCGGTCTGCGGATCGCCGAGGAACTGGGCGTGGTCGGGGTGCTCGCCGTCGAGCTGTTCGAGACGGTCGACGGCGGCCTGCTGGTCAACGAACTGGCGATGCGGCCGCACAATTCCGGGCACTGGACCATGAACGGCGCGGTCACGAGCCAGTTCGAGCAGCACCTGCGCGCGGTGCTGGACTATCCGCTCGGTGACACCTCGACCATCGCGCCGGCCACGGTGATGGCCAACGTGCTCGGCGCGCCGCAGACACCGACGATGTCGATGGACGAGCGGCTGCACCATCTGTTCGCGCGGATTCCCGATGCGAAGGTGCACCTGTACGGCAAGGGCGAACGGCCGGGCCGAAAACTCGGCCACGTCAACATCATCGGCGCGAACATGGACGAACTGCGCGAGCGTGCGGTGCGGGCCGCGCACTGGTTGTCACACGGCGAGTGGACTGATGGGTGGGATGAACATGCCGGGAACTGACGCAGCCGAGCGGGAAGCGAACGCGGGTCGCGCATCAGCACGGGTCGGGCTGATCATGGGCAGCGACAGCGATTGGTCGGTGATGTCGGAGGCGGCCACCGCGCTCGCCGAGTTCGAGGTGCCGTTCGAGGTCGGCGTCGTCTCCGCGCACCGCACCCCGCAGCGCATGCTCGACTACGCGAAGACCGCCGCCGACCGCGGCATCCAGGTGATCATCGCCGGGGCCGGGGGAGCTGCACATCTGCCCGGCATGGTGGCCGCTGCCACACCGCTTCCGGTGATCGGGGTGCCGGTGCCGCTGGCCCGCCTCGACGGCATGGATTCGTTGCTGTCCATCGTGCAGATGCCCGCCGGGGTGCCGGTGGCCACGGTTTCCATCGGCGGCGCCCGCAATGCGGGTCTGCTGGCCGTGCGGATCCTGGGCGCGTCGGACGCCGCGCTGCGCGCCCGGATGGAGACGTTTCAGGCCGATCTGGAAGCCATGGTGCTGGAGAAGGACGCGGCCCTGCGCGATCGCCTGTTGGGCGACGGCTGAACCGGTCGCCGAATCAATCGCCGATCAGCTCGCGGATGCGGGGGGTGAGGGATTCCAGCGGTTCGTCGGTCGACATCACCACAACGGCGGTGCGGCCGCCACCGCCCCGGTAGATCGGCCAGGTCGCGGCCAGCGCCTCGGCCAGGTCCGACCGCGGGTTGGTCACGTCGCCGCGCAGCCATCGGCGCAGCACGTGATTGTGTGCGGCGACCACGGCGTTGGCGAACAGTTCGGCACGCAGGTCCGCCGTCCAGTCCCCGGTCCGCGCGGCCCGTAGGTGTTTGGTGAACAGCCGGACGTACCGCGACACCACGGCCGTTTCGAAGTCGCGCAGGGCAGGTACCTCGCGGGTGAGCCGATAGCGCGTGCGGGCGCGCTCGCCCTCGGCGAGATAGTTCTCGAACACCGAGGTGGTTGCCACCGCGATGACTTCGGCGGGAAGCGCTTCGGCCGGCACCGCCGACAATCTCTCGTCGGCGCGGCGTAGCAACGCCTCGTGATCGGGAAAGATCATCGCCTCTTTCGAACCGAACTGACGAAACGCGGTGGTGCGACCCACCTGAGCCCGTGCCGCGATGTCGTCGACGCTGGTGGCCTCGTACCCGCGTTCCTCGAACAGGTCGAACGCCGCGCTCACCAGACGCTCCCGAGTGCTGGGCAGGGTGGGCATGAACACACCTCCTGGTCGGGTACTGAGTGCCGATGCTATGGTACTGAGTACCAAAAGTAGCAGGGCGATGTACTCGATGTGCAGTCCGGGCAACGATGGAATCTAGAGAGCCAAGAGCTGAAAGCGAAGGAGAAGATCATGGCTGGTTGGGCCGGAAACCCATCTTTTGATCTGTTTCAGCTGCCGGAGGAGCATCAGGAGCTTCGGGCGGCGATCAGGGCGCTGGCGGAGAAGGAGATCGCCCCGCACGCTGCCGACGTCGACGAGAATGCGCGCTTCCCCGAGGAGGCTCTGCAGGCCCTGAACGCCTCGGGGTTCAACGCGATCCACGTCCCCGAGGAGTACGGCGGCCAGGGTGCCGACTCGGTCGCGGCCTGCATCGTCATCGAGGAAGTGGCCCGGGTGGATTGCTCGGCCTCGCTGATCCCGGCGGTCAACAAGCTCGGCACGATGGGCCTGATCCTGCGCGGCTCGGACGAGCTGAAGAAGCAGGTGCTGCCGTCGCTGGCCTCGGGTGAGGCGATGGCCTCCTACGCGTTGAGCGAGCGCGAGGCCGGCAGCGACGCCGCCGGCATGCGCACCCGCGCCAAGGCCGACGGGGACGGCTGGATCCTCAACGGCGCCAAGTGCTGGATCACCAACGGCGGCAAGTCGACCTGGTACACCGTGATGGCGGTGACCGACCCCGACAAGGGTGCCAACGGCATCTCGGCGTTCATGGTGCACAAGGACGACGAGGGCTTCGTCGTCGGCCCCAAGGAGCGCAAGCTCGGCATCAAGGGCAGCCCGACCACCGAGCTGTACTTCGAGAACTGCCGGATCCCGGGGGACCGGATCATCGGTGAGCCCGGCACCGGTTTCAAGACCGCGCTGGCCACCCTCGATCACACCCGCCCGACCATCGGCGCCCAGGCCGTCGGTATCGCCCAGGGTGCGCTGGACGCGGCGATCGCCTACACCAAGGACCGCAAGCAGTTCGGCCGTCCGGTCAGTGACAACCAGGGCGTGCAGTTCATGCTCGCCGACATGGCGATGAAGGTGGAAGCTGCCCGGCTGATGGTGTATTCGGCCGCAGCACGAGCCGAGCGCGGCGAGGGCAACCTCGGGTTCATCTCGGCGGCGAGCAAGTGCCTGGCCTCCGATGTGGCCATGGAGGTCACCACCGATGCCGTGCAGCTGTTCGGCGGTGCCGGCTACACCGTGGACTTCCCGGTGGAGCGGATGATGCGCGACGCCAAGATCACCCAGATCTACGAGGGCACGAACCAGATTCAGCGCGTGGTGATGAGCCGCGCCCTGCTCAAGTAGCCTCCGCGAGCAGCTGGACGGTGTGAACCGGCCGGCGGTCGGGTGCCAACTCACGAATCTGGGTACGGCAGCTGAATCCGTCGGCCACCACCGTGGTCTCGGCGCCCGCTCGGCGCAGCGCAGGTAACAGCGCGTCCTCGGCGCAGGCCACCGACACGTCGTAGTGTCCGCGTTCGAATCCGAAATTGCCTGCCAAGCCGCAACATCCGGCATCGAGCACATCGAACTCGACGCCGGCGCTCTGCAGCAGGGCGCTCTCGTGCCGGTAGTGCAGTACCGCATGCTGATGGCAATGTTGTTGGATCACGGCGGTGGCGGACCGTGCGGGTGGTCGCCAATCCGGCGCGCGCAGCCGCAGGATCTCGCCGATCGTATGGGTCTGCGCGGCCAGCCGGTGGGCGTCCTCGTCACCGTGCAGCAGCTCGGGCAGATCTGACCGGAACACCGCCGCGCAACTGGGCTCCAGCACCACCACGGGGGTTCCGGCATGCAACGCCGGTCGCAGCACCCGCAGCGTGCGCCGCAGTACGCGTTCGGCGGTGCTCAGCTGGCCGGTGGAAATCCAGGTCAGTCCGCAGCACACGGCTCGATCGGGTACCTCGACGGCAAATCCGGCCGATTCGAGCACCTGCACCGCGGCATCGGCGATCTGCGGGTCGAAGTTGTTGGTGAAGGTGTCGGGCCACAACACCACCGGGCCCAACGGCGCCCGCGCCGGCCCCACGTGCCCGTCGAACGCCGCACTGAACCGCCGCCGGGCGAACACCGGAATACCGCGGCGCTCATCGATTCCGCCGAGTCGCTTGACCACGGCGCCAAGGCTTTTGGTCTGCGCAGTGCGGTTCACCGCACCGGGGGCCGCGGCAGCCAGCCGGGCCCACAGCGGAATCCAGCCCATCGCGTAATGCGCCATCGGTCGCAGCCGGTGGTGGTAGTGGTGGGACAGGAACTCGGCTTTGTAGGTCGCCATGTCCACATTGACCGGGCAGTCGCTGCGACATCCCTTACACGCCAGGCACAGATCCAGCGCGTCACGCACCTCTTCCGATCGCCAGCCGTCGGTGATCACGTCGCCCTGCAGCATCTCGAACAGCAGCCGGGACCGGCCGCGGGTGGAATGCTCCTCCTCGCCGGTGGCCCGGTAGCTCGGGCACATCACCCCGGTTTCATGGCCCCGGCAGTTGCCGACACCGACGCAGCGGGCGGCGGCGTGGGAGAAGCGGTGCCCGTCGTCGGGATAACTGAAGTGCGTGGGAGGTTCGGCCGGGCGGTAATCGGGCCCATAGCGCAGGTTTTCGTCGAGCCGGTACGGGTGCACGACCTTGCCCGGGTTCATCCGGTCATCGGGGTCGAACACGGCCTTGGTCCGCTCGAATGCGGTGACCACCTGCTCGCCGAACATGATCGGCAGCAACTCGCCGCGGGACTGCCCGTCGCCGTGTTCCCCGGACAGAGACCCACCGTAGCCGACCACGAGTTGCGCGGCGTCATAGGCGAACCGCCGATACTTGGCGACACCTTCGGCGGTGCGCAGGTCGAACGGAATCCGGGTGTGTACGCAGCCTTGGCCGAAATGGCCGTACAGCGAAGCGCTTTCATAGTCATACCGCGTCAGCAGCGCACGAAAGTCTCGCAGGTAGTCGCCGAGCCGATCCGGCGGGACGGCAGCATCCTCCCAACCCTCGTGGGTTTCCGAGCCGATCGGCGGATATGCGGTGGCGCCCAGCCCGGCTTCGCGGGCGGCCCAGACCTCCTTGCGGCGGGCCGGGTCGTCGAGTACCGCGCCGTCGGCCTTGTCGGCCAGCGCCGCGATCGTGGCCTCGGCCGTACGGTCGGCCTCCTCCTGCGTGGCGCCGTTGAACTGCACCAGCAGCCAGGCCTTGCCGTCGGGCAGTTCGCGTAACGCCTTTTCGGCCAACCGGCGTGAATGCTCGAGCTCGACGAGGCGATGGTCGAGGCCCTCCAGCGCGGCGGGCTGATGTTCGAGCACGGCGGGCACCGCGTCCGCGGCCGCGGTGATGTCGTCGAATCCGAGCAACGCCAGCGCGCTCGCGGCCGGCCGGCGCACCAGCTGCAGCTTGGCGCGCAGGACGGTGACGAGCGTGCTCTCGCTACCGACGAGGGCCCTGGCCACGTTGAAATGGTTTTCCGGCAGCAGGGCGTCGAGGTTGTAGCCCGAGACCCGGCGCGGGATGTGCGGGTAGTGCGACCGGATGTCGTCGCCGTACTCCTCGACGATCGCCCGCAGACCCTGATACAACCGGGCCGCACCGCCACCGGCGGCGATGATCCGGTCATACTGCTCGTCGGAGGTCTCCGCGACCCAGCAGCGGGTGCCGTCGTAGGTCAGGATCTCCAGCGCCAGCACCGAATCCGCCATCTTGCCGTAGGCCTGCGCCGTGGACCCGCAGGAGTTGTTGCCGATCATCCCGCCGATCGTGCAGTTGACGTGGGTGGAGGGTTTGGGGCCCACCATCCAGCCCGACGGCGTCAGCCGGTCGTTGAGGACGTCGAGTTTGATGCCCGGTTCGACGACAACGGTGCCCGCGTCGGTGTCGACGTCGCCGATTCTCGTGCAGTACTTGCTCCAGTCCAGCACCACCGCGGCGTTACAGCACTGGCCGGCCAAGCTGGTGCCGCCGCCCCGGGACAGCACCGGCACCTCGTGGTCATGGCACACCGCGATCGCGGCGGCAGCTGCGTCCGGGCTCGTCGGCACCACCACCCCGATCGGGATCTGCCGGTAGTTGGAGGCATCGGTGGAATAGGTGGCCCGTGAGCCCGGGTCGAAGCGGACTTCTCCGGCGACCCGGTCACGTAAATCAGCGGCCAGGGACTCGAACAGCAGTGCAGTCATGGTGGTCCTCAGTGAATTGTCAAAGCACCCGGTGGTTTTCGAGGTCGGCCCAGCGCAGTGTCAGGCCGTGCCCCGGCCTGTCCGGCAACCGCAGCATCCCGTCGACGGGTGGGGCCGCACCCTCGAAGTAGCGCAGCGCAATCCGCGCATGGTCGTGGAACCATTCGAGGTGCCGGAGGTTGGGCACACACGCCGCGACGTGGGCGTGCAAGTAGGGAGCGCAGTGTGCGGAGAGCTGCAGGTGATGGGCGGCGGCGACGGCCGCGACGCGCAGCCATTCGGTGATCCCGCCGCACCGCGAGGCATCGGCCTGCAGGCAGTCGACAGCCTCGCCGGCACACATGCGCCGGAAGTAGGTGAGGTCATAGCCGTACTCGCCGGCAGCCACCTCGGCATCGACAGCCTCACGCACCGCACGCAACCCGGGCAGGTCATCGGAGGACACCGGCTCCTCGAACCAGCTCACCCGGCAGTCGGCGACGTCGCGCATCAACCGCACGGCCTGTTTGGCGCGGTAGCCGCCGTTGGCGTCCACATACAGCTCGCACTCCGCACCGATCACGTTGCGGGCCTGACGGATCCGGCTGATGTCCCGCGGCATCCGGTGCCCCCACGACTCTCCGATCTTGATCTTGACCCGGGGGATACCCAGGTTCTGCGTCCAGTCGTTCAACTGAACGTTCAACTGGTGTTCGCGGTAGGTGGTGAACCCACCGCTGCCGTACACCGGGACGTCGTCGCGGACCGCCCCGATCAGTCGGTGCAGCGGCAGGTCTAGCAGTCGCGCTTTCAGATCCCACAGGGCCACGTCGACCGCGGAGATCGCCTGGCCGGCCACGCCCGCGCGGCCGGCGTTGCGGACGGCGCGAACCATGACGTCAAGGCTTCCGGACACATCGAACGCATTGCGCCCCTGCACCTGTGGGGCCAGCAGCTCACGGATCAGCGGCACCGCCGCTGCGCTGCCGTAGGTCCATCCGGTGCCCGCCGCGTCGCCGCAGTGGACAGTGACCACCACGAGCGTGGTGGTGTCCCAGCTCAGGGTGCCGTCGGCCTCGGGAGAGTCGGTGGGGATGGTGTAGGCGGCAGCGATGAGGTCGGTGACCGGTGTGGCTGATCCGTGCATGACGATCCCCGGATCAATTGCCGCGGCGCGGAACGAATTCCTGCGCCTTGGCCTTGATGCCCTCCTTGATGAAGCCCCAGCTGTTCTCGTCGCCCTCCAGCACCGCCGCAGCGGTCGACTTGAACTGCTCCCAGGTGGCGTGCGGCGGGATGGGCGGTACGTCGGGGCCGGTGTGGACGTCGAGCACTGTGGGTTTCCCCGCCGAGAGCGCATGACGCCACGCGTCGCCGAGCTCGTCGGGATTGTCGACCGTCATTGCCTCCAGGCCGAGGCCGGCGGCGAATGCGGCATAGTCGACATCCGGAAGAGATTGGGACTCGGTAAATTTCGGTGCGCCGGCCATGGCCCGCATTTCCCAGGTGACCTGATTGAGGTCGTTGTTGTGCAGCACGGCGACGATCAACCGGGGGTCCGACCATTCGTGGTGATAGCGCTTGATGGTGATGAGCTCGGCCATGCCGTTCATCTGCATGGCGCCGTCACCGGCAAATGCGATCGCCGGCCGATCCGGGTGGGCGAACTTCGCTCCGATCGCGTACGGCACCCCAGGGCCCATGGTGGCCAGGTTGCCCGACAGCGAGCCACGCATGCCCGCGCGGAACCGCAGTTGGCGCGCATACCAATTGGCCGATGACCCGGAGTCGGCGGTGATGATCGCGTTGTCGGGCAACAACGGGGACAGTTCGGCGAACAGGCGCAGCGGATTGACCGGGTGCGCACCGACCATGGCCTGTAGATGCATCGTCTCCCACCATCGGGACACGTTCTTCTCGATGGTTTCCCGCCACGACCGGTCCGGCTTGCGTTCCAGATGCGGAATCAGGGCCCGCAGCGCGGTTTTCGCGTCCGCGACGAGATTGACCTCATACGGATAGCGCATGCCGATCAGCTTCGCGTCGATGTCGATCTGCACGCCGCGGGCCTGATTGTATTCGGGCATGAACTGCGAGTACGGAAAGCTGGAGCCGATAGTGAGTAGGGTGTCGCAGTCGCGCATCATCTCGTAGCTGGGCCGGGTGCCCAACAGCCCGATGGAGCCGGTGACCCACGGCAGCTCGTCGGACAGCACGTCCTTGCCCAGCAGTGCTTTTGCCGCCCCCGCCCCGAGCAGCTCGGCGACCTCGGCCACCTCCGCGTGTGCCTCGCGGGCGCCGGTGCCGATCAGCATCGCCACCTTCGTGCCCGAGTTGAGCACTTCGGCCGCCCGGATGATCGCCGCGTCGTCGGGGGCGATGTCGGGCCAGTCGACCCCCAGGCTCGACGGCACCATCTTGAACTCGTGGGTGGGCGGGGTGTACGGCAGTTCCTGGACGTCGGCCGGGATGATCAGCGCGGTGGGGACGCGCTCGGCCAGCGCGGTGCGGATGGCGCGGTCGATGACGTTGGGCAGCTGTTCGGGCACGTTGACGGTCTCGACGTAGGCCCCGGCGACATCCTTGTACAGGTTCGCCAGATCGACCTCCTGCTGGTAGGAGCCGCCCATCGCGCTGCGGTTGGTCTGTCCCACGATCGCCAGCACCGGGACATGATCGAGCTTGGCATCGTAGAGGCCGTTGAGCAGATGGATCGCCCCTGGCCCGGACGTGGCCATGCAGACGCCGATCCTGCCGCTGAACTTGGCGTAGCCGACGGCCTCGAACGCGCTCATCTCCTCGTGCCGGGCCTGGATGAAGCGAGGACAGTCCTCGGCCCGCCCCCAGGCCGCCAAGATGGCGTTGATGCCGTCACCGGGGAAGGCGAACACATCGCGCACGTCCCATTCCCGTAGGCGTTGCAGCAGGTAATCGGCGACGGTTCGCTCAGACATGGGTTCCTCCTCTGCGCCAATGGGTGATGCGATCCGGATACCCGATCTCGTTGTTCCTACGCAATTGTTGTTGTCAATCAACTAATCGGGCCGCTCATGGGTCTGCACGTGCTGTTCGTGACCGCGGGCCGACGTCGCGGTGCGATGACCGCTCAAGTGGCGGGCGGTGTTGATCAGTCCGACCAGGCTGAAGGCCTGCGGAGTGTTGCCGATCTGACGGTGCGCCGCGGCGTCGTACTCCTCACTGAGCAGCCCGACGTCGTTGCGCAGGGCCAGCAGCCGTTCGAACAGCTCGGTCGCCTCGTCGGTGCGGCCGATCCCGGCCAGCGCGTCGGCCAGCCAGAAGCTGCAGGCCAGGAACACGCCCTCGCCGCCGGGGAGGCCGTCGTCGGTCTTCTGTGGGTGGTACCGCAGCACGAACCCGTGATGGCACAACTCCGCACGCACCGCTTCGACGGTGCCGATCACCCTGGGGTCTTCCCATGGCAGGAAACCGACCCGGCCGATCAGCAACAGGGCGGCATCCAGGTCCGGCGCACCGTAGGACTGGGTGAAGGTGTTGCGGTCGGCGTCATAGCCGTTGGTGCACACGTCGCGGTGGATCTCGTCGCGCAGCGCGCGCCACCGGTCCACCGGACCGTCGAGGTGATGGTTGACGACGGTGCGTACGGCGCGGTCCACTCCGGCCCACGCCATGATCTTGGAGTGGACGAACTGTCGACGCGGGCCCCGTACCTCCCATAGCGAACTGTCGGCGTCACGCCAGTGGCCCTCGAGGTAATCCAGCAGCGCACGCTGCACATCCCAGGCGGTGTCGTCGGCCTCCATGCCGGCCTCCCGGGCCAGGTGCAGTCCGTCGAGGATCTCACCCCACACGTCGAGCTGGAACTGCGCGGCCGCCGCGTTGCCCACCCGCACGGGTTGCGAGTTCTCATATCCACCAAGCCAATCGAGCTCGAACTCGGGAAGCCGGCGCCGGCCGTCGAGGCCGTACATGATCTGCAGGTCGGCCGGATCGCCGGCGACCGCGCGCACCAGCCATTCCCGCCAGGCCTGCGCCTCCTCGACAAACCCGGTGCCCAGCAGGGCCTGCAGAGTGAACGTCGCATCGCGCAACCAGCAGTAGCGATAATCCCAATTGCGGGGGCCGCCGATCTGCTCGGGCAGCGACGTGGTGGCCGCGGCCATGATCCCGCCAGTGGGCTCGTAGGTGAGGGCCTTGAGCAACAACAGCGAACGCTGCACCTCCGGCCGCCACCGACCGGTGTAGCTGCACCGCGACATCCACTGTGCCCAGTACCGTGCGGTTTCCTCCAGCGCTTTCTCGGCGTCGACCGGATCCGGCCTCGACAGATGCGACAGCTGATAAGTCAGGACGAACGGGATTCGCTGGCCGGCAGCCACCTCGAACTCGGCCACGGTCGCCATACCCTGGCCGCGCAGCGCTACCGGGGTTCGCAGCCACACCGCGTCGGGTCCGGCGATCGCGGTCAGATCGTCACCCCGGCGGCGCACCCACGGAACCACGTGTCCGTAATCGAAGCGCAGCTTGAGGTTCATCCGCACCGGGACCCGGCCCCGCACGCCCTCGACGATGCGCACCACATCGGCGGCGATGCCGCGCGGTGGCATGAAGTCGATGAGCCGCACCGTGCCATCGGCTGTCTCCCAGACGGATTCGAGCACCAGGGAATCGTCACGGTAGTGACGGCGGGTGGCCGCGCCGCCCGCTGCCGGTGCCAACAGCCAACTGCCGGCGTCCGTTTCGTGGTCGTCGTCCTCGAGGAGCGCGGCGAAACAGGCCGGCGAATCGAATCGGGGCAGACACAGCCAGTCGATCGAGCCGAATCGGCTGACCAGCGCGGCGGTTTGCAGATCACCGAGCAACGCATAGTCTTCGATCGGGGCCATGCTCACGACCCGGTGGCGAGATCGATGACCACCTTGACATCGTCCGGCTCGGTGTCGAACGCCTCGGGGGCGCGCTCCAGCGGAACCCTGCGGGTGATGAGACTGGACAGCCAATCCAGGTCGGCCTTGGCCAGCGCGGCCGCGGCCTGGTGGTAGTGGCGAAGATTGGCGTTCACCGAGCCGACGACAGCGTCGTTCTCCAGCACCATTTCCCGGTTCACGTCACCGGCATCGATGCGCAAGGTGCGTCCGGCCGGGGACACCCCGGTCAGACACACGATGCCATAGGACGCGGTGTTGGCGATCGCGCCGAAGACGACCGGTCCGGCCCCGGTGGCCTCGATCACCACATCGGGCTGTAGCTTGCCGGCCACCTCGGCGATGTCGTCGTGGTGATAGCTGGCGCCGAGCGCCTCGACGATGCCGGGCTTGGGTCCGTCGGTGTGGCGATCCAGCACGTGGGTCTCCAGACCCTGCTGCACGGCGAGCATGGCCGCCAGCAGTCCGATCGGACCGGCGCCGGTGACGAGTACGCGCTTGGGTTCGAACCAGGCGCGCTCACCGATCCGGTGCACCTGCTCCCAGGCCTTGGCCACCACGGTCGTCGGTTCCATCAGCATGCCGACCGGTTCCAGGCGGGGGTCCAATCGCACCGCGTAATCGGTTTCCACGCACCATTGCCGGCTTCCGTAACCGTCGATCTCCTTGATGCCGCGCTCGGTGTAACGACCGTTGCGGCACATGTCGAATTCGCCGTGGGCGCAGGGGCCGCACGGCTGCGGATCTGGGCGTCGTACCACCCCGACCACCAGGTCACCCGACTCGAAGTTACTGTTCGGCGGCGCGTGGGAGACCCGGCCCAACGACTCGTGGCCGAGTATCAAGCGGTCACGGTGCGGCGGGGCCCACCCGTATTCGCCGCGGGCGATTTCCCTGTCGGTGCCGCACACACCGAGCGCCAGCCCGTCCACCAGTAGCTCGTCGTGGCCCGGCGTGGGCTCGGGAACCTCGGAAATCTCCAGTGAATCCGCGTGCATGGGCGCGATCGTCAGGGCGCGCATCTGCGTCACCACCCTTTCCGGCCGATGGAGAGATCGTCGTGTCGGGTAAATGGTTGCCCTGAAGCAACAAAAATAAACCGGTCGGAAATAGTTGCTCCCGGGCAACGATTACCGGCATCATCCAGTTATGACGTCGGTGACCGGCCGTGAAGCCGAAAATGTTTCAGGTGCCCAGATCGACGCGGTGATGCGCGCGTCGCGCGCGCTGGTCGGTATCGCCGCGGCGTCGGTCGCCGAGGTGGACGATCTGGTGACGTTGCCACAGCTGCGGGTGCTGATGATGATCACCACTCGCGGGCCGCTGAACCTCGGCGCGGTGGCCGCAGGCTTGGATACCGGCGCGCCCAACGCGAGCCGGATCTGTGACCGGCTGCTCAAGGCCGGGTTCCTGCACCGTCAGAACGATCCGAACGACCGCCGGTCGGTCACGCTGACGCTGACCGCCGAGGGCCGCTCGATCGTCAACCGCGTCAACCGGCACCGGCGCACCGCGGTGCGGAAAGTGCTGCGCGGTCTGTCGGTCGACGACCGCGACAGGGTGACCAGCGCGCTGGACGCCTTCGCCGAAGCGGCCGGGGAACCGTTCGAGCCCGACACCCTGACCGTCGTTTAGCCGCGGGTGACCTTCTCCGTCGTGCGGCGCCGGTCCATCGCGGCCGGGTCGGCATTGGCCACCTGCACCAGCGACGCTCCCGCGGCGAACACCGCCAGCAGGTTCTCGATCAGCTCGTCGGGGCTGTCCCAGGCCGCGGTGGACAGCACCCGGTCACGACCCGTGAAACCCTGTGCGGCCGCGGCATTCTGGGCGGCCTCCAGGACCTCGGCCACCGCCTGGCCGGCCAACGCCGGACCGGGGATGCGCTCGGGCACGATCTGATCCCCGTGCACCCGCACCGCGGTGGCGTAGTCGGTGACCCCGATGGGCAGATCCGCGGCGGGCTTGCCGAACGGATCCAGCGACAGCACCGCCACCTCGCCGCCGGATACGGCGTCGTCGGCCTCGTCGAGCCGGTCCCGGGTGCACAGCGCCACGTCGGCGGCAACGTCGGAACCGCTGCCCAACAACACCTCAGCGCCAATCCACCAGATCCCGAACAGCACCGCAGCGGTCTGCCAATGCGCGGGCAACAGCACCGCCACCCGGGTGCCGGGGCCGGCGCCCATCTCGTCACGCAACAGGTTGGCGGTCTTGGCGGCCCAGTTCGCCATGGTGACCGTGGACAACTCGATGCGCTCGCCGGTGGCGTCGTCGTAGTAGGTGATCCGTGGCCCGGCCGGATCCGTCGACAACAACGGGTCCAGCACGGCAGCGCTCAGTGTGCTCATAGCCCTTGGTTGTACTCGAGGGCGATCAGTTCACGCACTTGGGATCATCCGAACCCGCGGTGAGGATCGGCGACGGAGGCGGCGGCGGGCTGGACTCTTCACCGGTGTCGCCGTAGCTGTCGCCGGCCGCAGCCGGATCCACGATGCCCACGGACGGATCGCTGCCGTCCAGTCCGGAGCCGGGACCGGTGTAGTCGGCGGCCAGCACCACCCGCACCGCGCCCGGCGGCAGCGACGAGTCCTCGTTGACCGGCAGCCCACCGAGATCCTTCGACACCGCCTGGGCGCCGAGGTCATCGGACTTGGCGGCCAACACCTGGCTGGCAGTCGGCGGAACGCCCTCGTGATTGCCGGTGGCGCCGGGGGCGAACCCCTTGTTGCTCAGCACCTGTGACACCGCGGCGGCCAGGCCGTTGATGTCGGTGGCGTTGAGGACCTCGACGGTGGTGTTGCCCGGTGAATAGCTGAGTTCTTCGGTTTTGCCCTCGTCCTGGTCCTGCAGCAGGCCCGCCACCCATTCTTGGACGTCGCTGGGATCGACCCGGACCACGCTCTGCATGCCGTCGTCGCTCCAGCCGTCCTCACGCAGGATCGGGATGGTGGCGAAGGCCACGCTGCCGGCGGCCAGTTCCTGCAGCTGTTTGACGAAGTCCATGATGTCCCAGCCGTCGGAGATCACCACCGAACGCTGCACGGCACTCTGCAACCGCCCGAGCGTGGCGGGGCTGGACAACGTCCGGCTGGAGATCACCTCGTGGGCCAGCGACGCCATCACCGACTGCTGGCGGGTCACCCGGTCCAGGTCCCCGCGCGGCAGGTCATGGCGCTGCCGCACGAAGCTCAGCGCCTGCGGGCCGTCCAGCTTCTGCCAGCCGGCGGCGAAATCGGCACCGGAGAGCGGTTCGTAGACAGCCTCTTTGAGGCAGACGTCGACGCCGCCCAGCGCATCGGTGATCAGGGCGAAACCGAGCAGACCGATTTCGGCGTAGTGATCCACCGTGACACCGGTCAACCCGGCGACCGTCTGGATCAGTTCCTCGCGGCCGGCCTCGGTGGCCTGCGGCTCGGCAGTGGCCGGATCCTCCCCCTCGACCTCGACGAGTTGCTTCATCCGGTCCAGCTTGACATCGCCGAACACACCGTTGATCTTCATCTTTCCCCACCCCGGCGCCTCGACGTAGGAGTCGCGGGGGATGGAGATGGCGGTGGCCGACCGCCCGTTGTTGGGTATCCGGATCAGGATGATGGTGTCGGTATTGGTCGAGACTTCGTCACCGGCGCGCAGCGTCTCCAGTTCCTCGGCCGACAGCGGATTGCCGTGGGCGTCGGTGCGGCTGTCCATGCCGACCAGCAGGATGTCGATGGCGCCGTCCTCACCGCCCTCGCCGAGCGCCGACGAGCTGATGTGGTTGATGCCGGACTCGAACGAGCGGATCTGGGTCCAGGCCACCCCTGTTCCGAGCACCACGGCCGACGCTGCGGCGACAGCGACGGAGCGGAGCAGGGGAATAGGCACCCGCCCAGGCTACTGGCGGCTCGGACGTGAGCCGGGTAACGCCGACCGGCGTGCCAGACTCGGCGCATGGCGCAACGGATTGTGATTACCGGGGCCGGTGGCATGGTCGGCCGCGAATTAGCTGATCAGAGCCGCCGTGAGGGCCGCGAGGTGCTGCCGCTGACCTCAGCGGAATGTGACATCACCGACGCCGACGCGCTACGGCATTTCGTGGAGTCCGGCGATGTGGTGCTCAACTGTGCGGCATACACGCAGGTGGACGCGGCAGAGACGGACCAGTCACGGGCCCACGCCGTCAACGCGCTGGGGCCCGGTCACTTGGCTGCCGTGTGCGCGCAGGCCGGCGCCGGTCTGGTGCACATCTCCACCGATTACGTCTTCGGCGCCGACCGGCAGCGTCGCACGCCCTACGAGATCGACGAGCAGCCCGGGCCGGTCAACGTCTACGGCCACACCAAGCTGGCCGGGGAACGCGCGGTGCTGGCCGCCAAGCCCGATGCGCACGTGGTCCGGACCTCCTGGGTCTACCGCGGCGGCGACGGGGCCGATTTCGTCGCCACCATGCGCAGGCGGGCGGCTGGTGACGGACCGGTCGACGTGGTGGCCGACCAGATCGGGTCACCGACCTACACCGGTGATCTGGTGTCGGCCCTGCTGCAGATCGTCGACGGCGGCGTGCGGCCCGGCGTGCTGCATGCCGTCAACACCGGTTCGGCCAGCCGTTTCGAGCTGGCGCGGGAAACCTTCGCGGCCCTTGGCGCCGACCCGGAGCGGGTTCGCCCGGTGGGCAGCGACCGCCATCCGCGGCCCGCGCCCCGGCCGTCCTACACCGTGCTGTCGGTGCACCGCACCGCCGAGGCCGGCCTGAGGATGCTGCGGGATTGGCGGGAAGCGCTGGTGGCAGCGGTGGGAAATGAGTCCGCCCCCGGCCCGCTACCCTCTACGCCGTGACTGAGGATGCGGCCCGCCCGCTCGTGGTGGTGACGGTGACGTATTCGCCGGGGCCACATCTTGACCGTTTCCTGGCCTCGCTGTCGTTGGCCACCGACCGCCCGGTGAAGGTTGTCATCGCCGACAACGGGTCCACCGACGGCGCCCCCGAGCAGGCCGAAAAGCGCTACCCGAACGTGCAGCTGCTGCGCACCGGCAGCAACCTGGGTTATGGCAGCGCGGTCAACCGCGGCGCGACGCAGATAACGGATGCGGAGTGCTCGGAATTTTTTGTCGTCGCCAACCCGGACGTGCAGTGGGGGCCCGGTTCGATCGACCTGCTGCTGCAGGCGGCTGACCGTTGGCCCCGGGCCGGGGCGCTCGGGCCGTTGGTCCGCGACCCCGACGGTTCGGTCTACCCGTCGGCGCGCCATCAGCCCAGCTTGGTCCGTGGCGGCATGCACGCGGTGGTCGGCCCGTTGTGGAAGTCGAACCCGTGGACGGCGGCCTACCGCCAGGACCGCCAGGATCCCAGTGAACGCGAGGTCGGTTGGCTGTCGGGTTCGTGTCTGCTGGTGCGCCGGGCCGCCTTCGACGCGGTCGGCGGGTTCGACGAGCGCTACTTCATGTACATGGAGGACGTCGACCTCGGCGACCGGATCGTCCGCGCCGGCTGGCAGAACGTCTACGTGCCCTCGGCCGAGGTGCTGCACCACAAGGGCCACTCCACCGGCCGTGACCCGGCCCGCAACTTGGCCGCCCATCACCGCAGCACCTACACTTTCCTCGCCGATCGGTACCCGGCGCCCTGGCAGGCGCCGTTGCGGTGGACAATTCGGGGCGCGCTGGCGGCACGTGCGGGCCTGGTGGTCGGAAGTTCTCGACGTAAACAGGCGAAAGGGCGCTGACGTGATAAATCCCGCGGAGGTCGATGCCGTCGTTCTCGTCGGGGGACGCGGTACCAGGCTGAGGCCCTTGACGCTCTCGGCGCCCAAGCCGATGCTGCCGACGGCCGGGGTCCCGTTTCTGACCCATCTGCTGGCCCGGATCGCGGTGGCCGGCATCAAGCATGTCGTGATGGGCACCTCGTACAAGGCCGAAGTGTTCGAGGAGGCCTTCGGTGACGGATCCGACCTCGGGCTCGAGATCGAATACGTGACCGAGACCGAGGCGCTGGGCACCGGCGGCGCCATCGCCAACGTGGCAGACCGGCTGCGCTACGACACCGCGATGGTGTTCAACGGGGATGTGCTCTCGGCCGCGGACCTGGGCGCCCTGCTCGAATCGCACGACACCCATCAGGCCGACGTCACGTTGCATCTGGTGCGGGTCAGCGATCCGCGGGCGTTCGGCTGTGTGCCCACCGACGCCGACGGATTCGTCACCGCGTTCCTGGAAAAGACCCAGGACCCGCCGACCGACCAGATCAACGCCGGTTGCTACGTGTTCAATCGCGATGTCATCGACCAGATTCCGCGCGGGCGGGCGTTGTCGGTCGAGCGCGAGATCTTCCCGGAGGTGCTCTCCCGCGGCTTGCGGATGTGCGGGTACGTCGACGCGTCGTACTGGCGGGACATGGGTACGCCCGACGACTTCGTCCGCGGCTCAGCCGATCTCGTGCGCGGTATCGCGCCGTCGCCGGCACTGGACGGTCAGCGTGGTGAGTCCCTGGTACACGAGGGTGCGGCCGTCGCGCCCGGTGCCCTGTTGATCGGCGGGACCGTGGTGGGTCGCGGCGCCGAGATCGGTGCCGGTGCCCGGCTGGACGGTGCGGTGATCTTCGACGGGGTACGGGTGGAAGCCGGTGCGGTGATCGAACGTTCGATCATCGGTTTCGGCGCCCGCATCGGTCCGCGAGCGTTGATCCGCGACGGCGTGATCGGCGACGGTGCCGACATCGGCGCCCGCTGCGAGCTGTTGCGCGGCGCCCGGGTGTGGCCCGGGGTGGCCATCCCCGACGGTGGTATCCGGTACTCGACTGACGTCTGAGTTCTCGCCGTCTCGGCGTGCGAAAAAGTGGGTTCGCTTACGCTGTAGAGGCGAACGGGAGGGGTTGGCCATGAGATTACGGATGGTGCCGGTCACGGCGGCGCTGGTGCTGGGGACGCTTTTTGGGGCCACCGCCCCGCAGGCGGCAGCCTGGCCGGTGCCGTTGACGGCAGAAGACAACAGCTATCTCAACGCCACCCGCGGGGTCTTCCCCGGCGATGATGACCAGCTGCTGTCCGTCGGCCGGCAGATGTGCCGGCTGCTCTACACCGGGACACCGGCACAAGCGGTGATCGACCAGATGGCCGGCCAGTACGCCGCGACACCCGATCAGGCCAGGGTGGCGCTGCAGGCCGCCCGGCGCGCGTACTGCACGCAGGCCCCGGGTTAAACCGCGCCGAAACTACGCTTTCTGGCGGGATTCGGTGGATTTTGCGGCAGAAAGCGTGGTCTCGGCGAGCTGTTGGAGACCGAAGTCGGTGCCCTCGGGCAGCGCCGCCACCGGCCACCACCGCAGGTCCAAAGACTCGTCGCTGCAGGCGATCTCGGCGTTGGCCGGTGCGCGCACCACGAACTGGAGGTCGAGGTGGCGGGTCGGCACCCCGAGCGAGCACGTCACCGGATGCACGTGCAGCGCCGCCAACTGCGGGTCGATACGCAACCCGGTAATGCCTGATTCCTCGGTGGCCTCACGCAAGGCGGCGGCCCGCACATCGACATCGGTCTCCTCGCAATGTCCGCCGAGTTGCAGCCAACGGCCGAAGCGCGGATGCAGAGTGAGCAAGGTCTGGGTTCCGGTGTGGTCGAGCACCAATGCCGAGGCGGTGATGTGGCCCGGCACGCATGAGCGCAGGCAGGCATCGGGGCGGGCGGCCAGAAACGACAGCACAGCGTGGCGCAGGGTGTCCTGACCGGGATCTGAGGTCTGCCACGCGGTGAGAAGGTCGACGGCTGACGCGTGCAGGCTCTCGGCGGTCATTTCCGTACCAGCAGGCCGTCGACCGGCACCGGCTCACGCGGCGGCTGCGGATCGGCGGCGTAGCCGATCGCGATGGCGCCCAACGGTTCCCAGTCACCGGGCAGGTCCAGCTCGGCGCGCACCAGGTCGCCGGCGAAGATCGTGGAGCCGATCCAGCAACTGCCCACCTCGCGTACCGCCAGCGCCACCAGCAGTGCCTGGACGGCGGCTCCGACAGCCACGGTGAACATGGTGTGCTCGGCCTGGGTGCGGGCCGCATCGGGATAGCTGTGCGCACCGTCTGGGACCAGGAACGGAATCACCAGTTCGGGTGCGTCATATAGAATCTGACCGCGGCGCAGGCGTCGCTCGACGGACTCCGGATCACGGCCGTCCCCGGTGAGATCGGTACGCCACTTGTCCTTCATCCGGTCCAGCAGCCGGTGGCGGACGGCGTGGTCCTGGACCCAGACGAAACGCACCGGCCGGGTGTGGTGCGGGGCGGGAGCGGTGAGCGCCTCTGCGACGGCGGCTTCGATGAGTGCGGGCTCGACCGGCTCGTCGCCGAAGGTGCGCACCGAGCGGCGCAGCAGCTGAGCCTGATTGCGGCCCAACTGGATTGCCTCGGCAGTACCCAGCCAGAACAGGTCTTCCTCGCCGGAGCGCACCAGCGTGCCCGCATTGGAGCCGTCGTCGGACAGGTTCAGGCCGCGCACCACGGCCACGGGGACGGCGGTGAGCTTTCCCTTCACCAGATCGGCTGCTGCGGCGATCTCGTCGGCCACCGCGACCTCGGTGACGAACAGCTCGTTGCCGTGCCGGTCGCGAGCGCCGGCGTAGCCGTGCAGCACGGTGAGTCCGGCCGCGCCGATGGCGAAATCGGCCTGCCCGTTGCGCCAGGCGCGGCCCATGGTGTCGGTGATCACGACCGCGACGGTGACGCCGAGTCGCTCACGCAGCTGTTCGCGCAGGGCTGCCGCACTGCCGTCGGGATCGGTCGGCAGCAGAGCCAGCTCGGTCGCCTCGACGTTGGAGCCGTCGACGCCGGCGGCGGCCTGGACCAGCCCGATGGCATTCTCGGTGATCAAGGTACGGCCCTTGCGCGCCAACACCCGCACCGCTTCGCCGTCGATCAACTTGCGCCGCAGCGTGTCCCGCTCCTCCGGGTCCGACGGCGCGGACACGATGCGGCCCTCGCACTTGGAGACGATCTTGCTGGTGACCACCAGGACATCCCCGTCGGCCAGCCACGGCGCCGCGTCGGCGAGGGCTGCCGCCAGGTCATCCCCGGGCCGGAATTCGGGAAGGCCGCCCACCGGCAGAATTTCGACCCGATCTGCCGAACCGTGCTCCGCATTCACCACGGAGGTCATAGTGTGATGCCTGCCAGATCCAGACCGGCGCGCACCATTTCGGCAGTGGTGGACGGGTCGGTCATCAGCAGCGGTACGGCGCGCACCTGCACGCCTTCGATCTCGGCATGATCGCCCTCGTGTATCAGCCAGCCGTCGAGCAGGCCGGTTCCGGAACGGGCCCCGAAGAACTCGCCGACGCCCTGCGACGTGGATTCCACACCGATGACCCGCAGACACTCATCTGCCATGCCGCGCAACGGTTTTCCGTGGACGATGGGGGAGTAGCCGATCACCGGGGCCGGGGTCGAGCGCAGCGCGGCCCGGATTCCCGGGATCTGCAGGATCGGCCCGATGCTCACGACGGGATTCGACGGTGCCAGCAACACCACGTCCGCCTCGGCGATGGCCTCGGTGACCCCGGGCGCCGCGGTTGCTTGCTCTGCACCGACGAACGCAAAGCTGTGGGTGGGTACCTGCGCGCGGTAGCGCACCCACCATTCCTGGAAATGGATGGCGTGGCGGGTCCCGGCCTGATCTCCTGGACCGGGGTCGGTGATCACCACGTGCGTCTCACTGCGGTCGTCGCTGACCGGCAGCAACCGCGCTCCCGGTGACCAGCGCTTGCACAGCGCCTCGGTGACCTGGGACAGCGGGTAGCCGGCCCGCAGCATCTGGGTGCGGACCAGGTGGGTGGCCAGGTCCCGGTCGCCCAGGCCGAACCAGTCGGGCTGCACGCCA
Organism: [Mycobacterium] fortunisiensis; assembly: GCF_019050325.1. Lineage (GTDB taxonomy): Bacteria > Actinomycetota > Actinomycetes > Mycobacteriales > Mycobacteriaceae > Mycobacterium > Mycobacterium fortunisiensis. The sequence goes on from NZ_VOMB01000012.1 coordinate 123,547, forward strand.
TAGGCGGCGAGTTCCTCTTTCGCGTGCCAGGTTTCATCGCGGTGGCCCCACCCGCGTTCGGGGTCGATGCCGCCGCCGAGGGTGTACATGCAGGTGTCGAGGTCGGGGCAGATCCGGACGCCGTGCATCCAGGCGTCGTCGCCCACGTTCACGATCGCGGTGAGTTCATGCTTGCTGTCGGTCCCGCCGAAGCCACCGAGGCCCAACAGGTGCTGTACTCCCAGCAAAAACCGGGCGCCTCCGACGCCGCCGACGAGAACGGTGATCTTCACAACGTCCGACCCTAAGCGGTCAGGGCGTGCGGATGGAAACGACGTCGTCACGAGCAGGACACGCCGATGTCGCGACGCGCCGATTTGACATTACGAGATGGTATGAAATCCCGTCTTGGCGCTTGACCGTGGCAGCTAACACGTGTGTAATCACAGATGTGTCATTTCGCGGTTGGTGACCGATTCCGGTGTCGCGGACCGAGATTCGATCATCTGTTCGAATGGGGTGACCGCACATCACAATAGTGGGGCTCCACTTAGGATCTACGAGACCGAGTGAGGAGGCGGGGGATAATGTCTTATGAGAGCGGCGATTTCGATCGTGTGGTCCGGTTTGACAGCCGGCTACTCGGCTCGGTAGACAACGCACCGCACATCAACACGGCACCGACACCGCTGGGGGATACCGGACGTCCCCAACTGAGTTTGGTTCCCGAACACCTTGATGTTGATCCGGAATCAGAAGACGACCAATGGCAGGAACGTGCGCTGTGCGCACAGACCGACCCGGAGGCCTTCTTCCCGGAGAAGGGCGGGTCTACCCGCGAGGCCAAGCGCATCTGCCAGGGATGCGAAGTCAAGGATGCCTGCCTGGAGTACGCGCTTGCGCACGACGAGCGTTTCGGCATCTGGGGAGGACTGTCCGAACGGGAGCGTCGCCGCCTCAAACGCGGCATCATCTGACGTTCTCGGCGGAGCGCCGGTAGCGGGCGCGCGGCGTCAGTCGTCGTCGATCGTTGGGTCGATGACTGACGGTTCCACACCGAGATAGGTGGCCACCTGCGCCACCAGGATTTCATGCAGCAGATCTGCCAGCTCATCGGATCCTTTGACCCGGCGCTCGATGGGCTTGCGGAACAAGACAATTCGAGCCCGGGTCGCATTTCCTCTGACGTCAACCCCAGCGGGTATCAGGCGCGCCAACGCAATCGGCCCGTCGGCGATGACCTCGGGTGGCCATTGCACACTGTCCGGATCTTTCGGGGACATCCGTGGAATCTCATCCACCGCGACGTCGAGTTCGCGCAGCCGTGACGCCCACCGGCGCTCGATCGGCTCATAGGCTTCCAACACCGCCATGTCGAACCGTTCGGCCCGAGTTCGCCAACCCGGGACCGACCGGGGGAGCAGCGGCCCGCGAGGGTCACGGCCGCGCCGCGATCGCCATGGGTTTCGCTGGGCCACGGCGATGATCGTAACGGTTCGGGATCGGGCACCCGACGGCTGCGCGTGTCCGGCACCACGCAGCGAGCGTCCACAGTAATCTCTGTTGCGTGAATGTTCCCCGTCGCTGCTGCCGGCCCGGGTGCCCGCACTATGCCGTGGCGACGCTGACTTTTGTCTACTCCGACTCCACGGCGGTAGTTGGACCTCTGGCCACGGTGTCCGAGCCTCATTCCTGGGATCTGTGCGTCGGCCACGCCGGCCGCATCACTGCACCGCGTGGCTGGGAGCTGGTGCGCCACGCCGAGCCGCTGCCCACCCATCCCGACGAAGATGACCTGGTGGCGCTGGCCGACGCGGTCCGCGAAGGCCAACCCGGCGGGGCGCCGCGCGGTGGTGTGGTGGCCGGCTTTTCCGATCCCGGCGCCGGCGTGGGCGCCAGCGCGGTGATCGCGCCGCCGGCGCGTCCGTCGGAGACCAACGGGCGCCGTCGCGGTCACCTGCGGGTGTTGCCAGATCCCAGTGACTAGACCTGGTGACCAGACAACAGGTCGGCCGTTGGTAGTGAACGTGTGGGTGCCGCGCGACGGTTAGGCTGGCGCCAACGATCCCGTTTCACAAGGAGCTATATGTCTCGGCCAGCGGCGGCTGTTCACGGTGTCATCAAGGCCTATGACGTCCGCGGATTGGTCGGCTCTCAACTCGACGAGGCATTCGTGGCCGAGGTCGGCGGGGCGTTCGCCCGCTTGGTGCGCACCGAGGGCGCCACGCAGGTGGTGATCGGCTACGACATGCGGGCCAGCTCGCCGTCGTTGGCGGCCGCGTTCGCCGACGGGGTGACGGCCCAGGGCCTGGATGTGGTCCGGATCGGGCTGGCCTCCACCGATCAGCTGTACTTCGCCTCGGGCCAGTTGGACTGCCCGGGTGCGATGTTCACCGCGAGCCACAACCCGGCGGCCTACAACGGGATCAAGCTGTGCCGGGCCGGGGCCAAGCCGGTGGGCAAGGACACCGGGCTGTCCGTCATCGCCGATGAGGTGATCGCGGGCGTGCCGTCCCACGATGGCCGGTCGGGTGTGGTGTCCGACCGCGATGTGCTCGACGACTACGGCACCTTCCTGCGGTCCCTGGTCGACCTCAGCGAGCTGCGTCCGCTGCGGATCGCCGTCGACGCGGGCAACGGCATGGCCGGCCACACCACGCCGGCAGTGCTCGGACCCATTCCGGGGGCCACCGTCCTGCCGCTGTTCTTCGAGCTCGACGGCACCTTCCCCAATCACGAGGCCAACCCATTGGACCCGGCCAACCTGGTGGACCTGCAGGCCCACGTGCTTGCCACCGGTGCCGATATCGGGCTGGCGTTCGACGGGGACGCCGACCGTTGTTTCGTGGTCGACGAGCTCGGCCGGCCGGTGTCGCCCTCTGCGGTGACGGCGCTGGTGGCTGCGCGGGAGCTCACCCGCGAGATCGGCGCCACCGTGATCCACAACCTGATCACTTCGCGGGCTGTGCCGGAGTTGGTGGTCGAGCGCGGCGGCACTCCGGTGCGGTCGCGGGTCGGACACTCCTACATCAAGGGGCTGATGGCCGAAACCGGTGCGATCTTCGGCGGAGAGCACTCGGCGCATTACTACTTCCGCGACTTCTGGGGCGCCGATTCGGGCATGCTCGCGGCCCTGCACGTGCTGGCGGCGCTGGGCGAGCAGGACCGTCCGCTCTCGGAGTTCATGGCGGACTATCAACGCTACGAGTCCTCCGGCGAGATCAACTTCACCGTCAGCGATGCGCCGGCGTGTGTGGACAGTGTGCTCAGATCGTTCGCCAGCTCCATCCAGTCCATCGATCACCTCGACGGCGTCACCGTGGACCTCGGCGGTGGCAGTTGGTTCAACCTGCGGACCTCCAATACCGAACCGCTGCTTCGACTGAATGTCGAGGCTCGCACCACCGAGGATGTCGCCGCGCTCGTCGAGCGGGTGTCGGCGCAGATTCGTTCGGTGAGCGAGCGGGTGCCGTGAACGCCGTGGACGCCACTGTCGATCTGGACGACGGTGACGGACTCCTCGCCGCTGATCGCAACGGTCTGCTCCGCGCCGCGGCGATGGCCGGCGCCCAGGTTCGATCCACGGCCGCGGCGCTGGCCGAGGGCATGCTGGACCCGTTGCGCGCCGATCATCCACCGCGCACGGTGATTTGGGTCGCCGGTCGCGGCACTGCCGAACATGCCGGTGCCATCTTGGCCGGCGCGCTCGGCGCCTCGCTGGCGGCACCGATCGTGGTGGCCGCCGAGACCCCGCCGTGGCTGGGTGCGTTGGACGTCGTGATCGTGGCCGGCGACGATCCGGGCGATCCGGCTCTGGTGAACGCGGCCGCCACCGGGGTGCGCCGCGGGGCGCGGGTGCTGATCGTGGCACCCCAGGAAGGGCCGCTGCGTGACGTCGCGGCCGGTCGGGCGGTGGTGTTGGCACCGCGGTTGTGGGTGCCCGACGACTTCGGTCTGACCCGATACCTGGCCGCCGGCCTGGCGGCACTGCATGTGGTGGACCCCGGAATGCGGGTGGACCTGGCCGCGCTGGCCGACGAGCTGGACGCTGAAGCGTTGCGCAACAGTGCCGGACGGGAACTGTTCACGAATCCGGCCAAGACCTGGGCCGAGCGGATGTCGGGCAGTGCCGTCGTGCTGGCCGGCGACAATCCGGCCACCCTGGCGCTGGCCCGGCACGGCTCGGCCGTGATGCTGCGGCTGGCCGGCGAGGTGATGGCCGCCGCCGGCGTGGGCGACGTGTTGGCTGCGACGGGCAGCGGGGCGATCGGTGTCCCCGCGGCTCGATCGCTGTTCCACGACGAGGAGATTGACGGCCCGCTGCCGCGCCGCACCCGAACGTTCGTGTTGGTCACCGACACCGAACGGCAATCGGTCGGGGCGCGGGTCAGCGGTTTCGACGACATCGCGGTGGTCGGCGCCGAGGACGTGCCAGAATCGGCCGGGACGGCGCTGCAGCCGGGGCGTCCCGAACAGCAATTGGCGATTCTGGCGGTCCGGGTGGAGATGACGGCCGTGTATTTGAAACTGGTTCGAGGATAAGCAAGTGCATCTGCTACGCGGAGCGGTGCGGACCTATGCTTGGGGTTCGCGTACAGCCATCGCCGATTTCACCGGAAGACCCAGTCCGACAATCCATCCGGAGGCCGAGCTGTGGTTCGGTGCCCACCCGGGCGATCCTGCCTGGCTGCAGACCGAGCACGGCGAAGAGTCATTGCTGCAGGCTGTCCATGAGGACCCCGAGGGGCAGTTGGGCAGTGTGACGATCGGTCGATTCGGCGACACCCTGCCCTTCCTCGTCAAGGTGCTGGCTGCCGACGAGCCGTTGTCGCTGCAGGCTCACCCGAGTGCTGCGCAGGCCCGCGAGGGGTTCGACCGCGAGGATCGGCTCGAGATTCCGGTGACCTCGCCGATCCGCAACTACCGCGACCGCAGTCACAAGCCTGAATTATTGGTTGCGCTAGGGCATTTCGATGCGCTGGCCGGGTTCCGCCCGGTCGAACGCACGGTGGAGTTGATGCGGGCGCTGGCGGTTTCGGACCTGGATCCGTTCATCAACCTGCTCTCGGACCAGTCCGACGCCGACGGGCTGCGGGCGTTGTTCACCACCTGGATCACCGCGCCGCAGCCCGACCTCGATATTCTGGTACCGGCTGTTCTCGACGGGGCGGTGCACTACATCCGTTCCGGGGCAAAGAAATTCGTGGCCGAAGTCAAGACCGTGCTGGAGCTCGGCGAGCGTTACCCGGGTGATGCCGGTGTGCTGGCCTCGCTGCTGCTCAACCGCATCAGCCTGGCGCCGGGGGAGGGGATCTACCTGCCGGCCGGAAACCTGCACGCCTACCTGCACGGCGTGGGTGTCGAGGTGATGGCCAACTCGGACAACGTGCTGCGCGGCGGGCTGACCCCGAAACACGTGGACGTGCCCGAACTGCTGCGGGTCCTCGACTTCACTCCCACGCCCGAAGACCGGCTGCGTCCGGAAACCGTCACCGATGCTGCGGAAACCATTTATCGGACACCGGCGCAGGAGTTCGCCGTCTCGGTGCTGTCGGTCGACGACGACCGGATCGGTGACGAGATCGACGTGCATTCCCATCACGACGGTCCGCAGTTGCTGCTGTGCACCCAGGGCGCCGCGGTGGTCTATGCCGACGATGACAAGCTGACCCTGGAGCGCGGTGCCGCGGCCTGGGTGGCCGCCGCCGACGGTCCGATCCGGCTGACCGCCGCCGAGCCGACGAAACTGTTCCGGGTGACCGTCGGGATCTGACGGATCCTGGCTGTTCGGGCGGGACAGAATGCCTGCCTGACATCGCCGCCCAAGGGTGCTGTGATGTGGCTCTCGTGTTGGTATCCTCAGCGAGCTACATCACACCACGGATCGGACAATGACGACGGTCAGCGACACGGACGGCACACCAGAGGACCTCTACCGGGAGAAGGTGGAGGCCCTCTCTCATGCGACGGTCCGGCGCCGGTTCGACCCGTTCACCGACATCGACTGGGACGCTCCCGAGTACGTCCTCGACAAGAACGACCCTCGCTGGCAGCTGCAACCGGACACGAACCTGCTCGCCGCCACTGACTGGTACGCCGAGCAGCCGATGGAAAAGCGTGTCGACATGGGCCGCTGGATCGTCGCCAATACTGCGAAGGTCGGCATTCAGTTCGAAATGATGCTGATTCGTGGGGTCGTGCACTATGCCGGAAAACTGCCGAATTCTGATCCAGTTTTTCAGTATTTGATGCACGAAGTCACCGACGAATGTAATCACATCCAAATGTTCCAGGAGTTCGTCAACCGCACCGGTGAGGATGTTCCCGGGATGCGGCGAGCTTCCCGGGTGATCGGCCCGATATTGGGATTCATCGGTGGCTACGCCAGCGTCCTGCATATCGTCGCGGTACTTTGCGGAGAACAACCGATTCATTTTCAGCAGACGTTGTGGCAGCGTCGGGCTCAGCAGATACCTCCGTTGCTGAACAAAATCAGCTACATTCATTTGGCCGAAGAAGCTCGTCACATCACCTTTGCCGATGATCATCTGGTCGAGCGTGTGCGAGATGCTGGCCGCCTCAGGCGGGCCGCATATGCGCTCATGTTCCCACTTTTTCTGCGCTGGCTGATGGGGGAGATACTCACCCCGCCGAGGACGTTCGCCCGGCAGTTCGGCGTGCCGCGCCGGACGTTCAAATCGGCGTATTGGCGAAGTGGCTACTCACGTCAGATGTTGGCGGAGGCGGCGGCGGACTCCCGGCGGGTGGCCGACCATCTCGGGCTTCGGACAATATGGTCACGTTGGATCTGGCGGGTATTGGGCATCGACGGCCGCATCCCGCGGTATCGCAGCGAACCGAACCGATTGTTGGAAAGCTCGCCGGTGGCGCGCCTGGTAGACGCTCGGACCGTCGTCTGGCTGCGGGTGGCGGCCATGGCGATCATGGCCGGCGTTGCTCTTTTCGCAACCCCGGACGGGTTGCGGATCATCTCGGTGGCGGCGACTGCGGCGGTCCTGTGGGCGGGTTACCACGCGTTGCGGGAGCGTCTTGGCGGCGTTGTGGGGAATCAGCCTTTCGAATGGCCGAGATTGTTGGTCTGGGTGGTGATCTGCATCGTCATGATTCCAGTCGGCGGACTGATCGGACTCGCCTTGGTTTGGCTGATGATCATTTCTCTTGCCGAATTCATGCCGACGCTCTAGGGCGGCCAGGTGCCCCGGAAAACGACCACACAATTTACACGTAAGGATTACCAATGGCTGAGCTTCCCTACTTCGACCTGTTGATCCACGAAAGGCAGGACGGCGGTGCGGCCGGTGCACTGTGGGAAAATCAGGTGCACTGGGGCTATTGGGAGAATCCGAGGACTGCCGAAGGTACCCAGGTCGACTATGTCGCCGCGATGGAGCAGATGAATCGGGAGCTGTTGAAGGCCGCCAAGGTCGGCGACGGTCAGAAATTGCTGGATGCCGGCTGCGGATTCGGCGGCACCATCCAGCAGATAAACGCCGAACATTCCGGCATGGACCTGACCGGCCTCAACATCGATGCACGGCAGTTGGCGGCCGCCGAAGCCCAGACCGAAGGCGCCAACGGAAACACGATCGGCTGGGTCGAGGCGGATGCCTGCCGGCTGCCGTTCGAGGACAACACCTTTGACCGGGTGCTGGCGGTCGAGTGCATTTTCCACTTTCCGTCGCGGGAGAAGTTTCTCTCCGAGGCCGCCCGGGTGCTGAAGCCGGGCGGCTACCTGGCGGTGTCGGATTTCGTCCCGACCATGTCGTTCTTCGGCAAGACGCCATTTTGGATGGTGATCCGTACCCGGATCGCCAAGTCCTACGGCACGTTGGGCAACCTTCCGCTGCGCTCATACCGTTCCATGGGCAGGCGGGCGGGACTCCAGCTCGAAGAGAATCGCAACATCCGGAAGAACACGATGCCCACGTACCCCTTCCTGCTCAAGTTCTTTCGCGAGGAACTGCCGCCTGACAGCCGGAAGACCATGGTCGTTGGTACGCGCTGGATGAAGTGGCTGTCCAAGCTCGGCTTTGCTCAGTATCGGGTGTACACGTTCCGCAAGCCTGACTGATCCCGCCGGTCCCGTTATCCGTCCCGGGTTGGTCCCGGTGCCGTTGCCACTCACCGCCGGCTCGTCGTGACAATGTGGGAGAGTCGCGCCTGCCGGACGACGCCGCAATGGGAACATGGCCTGAACCGGGCCAAAATGAGAGGCAACGACAATGTCTGCCCTTCGGCGAGTCAAATCTGTCGAGCAGTCGATTGCTGACACCGATGAGCCGTCGACCCGGCTCCGCAAGGACCTCACGTGGTGGGATCTGACGGTTTTCGGTGTGTCAGTGGTGATCGGCGCCGGCATCTTCACCATCACCGCGTCCACGGCAGGCAACCTGACCGGCCCGGCGATCTCGATCGCGTTCGTGATCGCGGCCGTGGCGTGCGGCCTGGCCGCGTTGTGTTACGCCGAGTTCGCCTCGACGGTGCCCGTGGCCGGCAGCGCGTACACCTTTTCCTATGCCACCTTCGGTGAGTTCGTGGCCTGGGTGATCGGCTGGGACCTGATCTTGGAGTTCGCCGTCGCGGCAGCCGTGGTGGCCAAGGGGTGGTCGAGCTATCTGGGCACGGTGTTCGGATTCGGCGGCGGTATCGCCGATTTCGGCGGCTTGGCCCTCGACTGGGGCGCGCTGTTGATCATCGTGTTCGTCACGATCCTGCTGGCGGTCGGCACGAAGCTGTCGGCGCACTTCAGTTTGGCGATCACCATCATCAAGGTGTCGGTGGTGCTGCTGGTGGTGATCGTCGGCGCCTTCTACATCAAGGTCGCCAACTACACCCCGTTCATCCCGCCGAACGAGGCTGGTGCGGGCACCAGCGGGGCCGACCAGTCGCTGTTCTCCCTGCTGACCGGGGCGGCCGGAAGCCACTACGGCTGGTACGGCGTTCTGGCCGGCGCGTCGATCGTGTTCTTTGCGTTCATCGGCTTTGACGTCGTCGCCACCACGGCCGAGGAGACCCGCGATCCGCAGCGCGACATGCCCCGCGGAATCCTGGCTTCGCTCGGCGTCGTGACCGTGCTCTATGTCGCGGTGTCGGTGGTGCTCTCGGGCATGGTGTCCTACACCGTGCTGCGCGACGTGCCCGACGGCCACGCCAACCTGGCCACCGCGTTCGAGGCCAACGGGGTGCACTGGGCGGCGAAGGTGATCTCGATCGGTGCGCTGGCCGGCCTGACCACCGTCGTGATCGTGCTGATGCTCGGGCAGACGAGGGTGTTGTTCGCGATGTCGCGTGACGGGCTGCTACCGCGTCAACTCGCCGTCACCGGTGGTCACGGCACCCCGGTGCGGATCACCCTGATCGTCGGCGTGCTGGTGGCGATCGCGGCCTCGGTGTTCCCGATGGGACGGCTCGAGGAGATGGTCAACATCGGCACGCTGTTCGCCTTCGTGCTGGTGTCGGCGGGGGTGATCGTGCTGCGCCGTACGCGGCCTGATCTGCAGCGTGGCTTCCGCGCGCCGTGGGTGCCGGTGTTGCCGGTCGCGGCGATCCTGGCCTGCCTGTGGCTCATGCTCAACCTGTCCGGGCTGACCTGGATCCGGTTCCTGGCCTGGATGGCCGTCGGCGTACTCGTCTATGTCGTCTACGGCCGCCGGCATTCGGTGCTGGCCAATCGGGACGTCGCCACCGTTTAAGCACCACGCCGCCCAGACGCGGCGGCGAAGCTGCGTCCTCCAACCGTCGATCTGCCCTCGCAGCACACAACGCCCTGCCTGCGTTGTGACCCCGCACACCCTGATGGGTTTACAAACTATAGCTGAATGTCTAGACAGGCGACATCTAGACGTTTATAGTCAACTCATTGCAGTGACACCACTCACACAAGGAGGCTCATCGTGGTGGCCGAACTCACGAGCGGACCCGACGTCGCAGGCGTCGGGCAATGGCGGGACAAGAAGCGTCATCTGTGGCTCATGGGACTGATCGCCCCGACTGCGATCTTCGTGATGCTGCCCCTGGTCTGGGCGCTCAACCAGGCCGGCTGGCATCTCGCCGCGCAGGCCCCGCTGTGGATCGGTCCGATCCTGCTGTACGTGCTGCTACCGCTGTTGGACCTGAGGTTCGGGCCGGACGGCCAGAACCCGCCCGACGAGGTGATGGAACAGCTGGAGAACGACAAGTACTACCGGTACTGCACGTACATCTACGTCCCGTTCCAATACGCGAGCGTGATCATGGGTGCCTACCTGTTCACCGCCTCCGACCTGAGCTGGCTCGGGTTCGACGGCGGGCTCGGCTGGCCGGCCAAGATCGGCATCGCCCTGTCGGTGGGGGTGCTCGGCGGTGTGGGCATCAACACCGCGCACGAGATGGGGCACAAGCGCGATTCGCTGGAGCGCTGGCTGTCCAAGATCACGCTGGCACAGACTTGGTACGGCCACTTCTACATCGAGCACAACCGCGGGCACCACGTGCGGGTGGCCACGCCCGAGGACCCGGCATCGGCACGTTTCGGCGAGACCTTCTGGGAATTCTTGCCGCGCAGCGTGTTCGGCAGCCTGCGCTCGTCCTGGGAGTTGGAGGCCCAGCGGCTGCGCCGGCAGAACAAGTCGCCGTGGCACTGGTCCAACGATGTGCTCAACGCCTGGGCGATGTCGGTGGTCTTCTGGGGTGCGTTGATCGCGATCTTCGGGTGGGGTGTCGTCCCGTTCATGCTCATCCAGGCCGTCTACGGGTTCAGCCTGCTGGAATCGGTGAACTACCTCGAGCACTACGGGCTACTGCGACAGAAGACCGCGAGCGGTCGCTACGAACGGTGCGCGCCGGTGCACAGCTGGAACTCCGATCACATCGTGACCAACCTGTTCCTCTATCACCTACAGCGCCACAGTGATCACCACGCCAACCCGACACGCCGCTACCAGACGCTGCGCAGTATCGACGGCGCACCGAATCTCCCCAGTGGATACGCGTCGCTGATCGGACTCACCTACCTGCCGCCGTTGTGGCGCAAGGTGATGGACCACCGGGTGCTGGAGCACTACGACGGTGACATCACCAAGGTGAACATCCAGCCGCGGCTGAGGGAAAAAGTCTTGGCACGCTACGGGGCCGGTGACGCCGCATGAGCGCGTACGAATGTCCCGGGTGCGGCTACGTCTACGACGAAGCGAAAGGTGCTCCGCGCGAAGGCTTCCCGGCCGGAACGTGGTGGGACGACGTACCCGATGACTGGTGCTGCCCCGACTGCGCGGTGCGGGAGAAGATCGATTTCGAACCGATGGGAGTAAAGCGATGAGTGACCAGCCCTACAAGCTGTTCGTCTGCGTGCAGTGCGGATTCGAGTACGACGAGGCCAAGGGGTGGCCCGAGGACGGCATCGCCCCGGGTACCCGCTGGGACGACATTCCCGAGGACTGGAGCTGCCCCGATTGCGGTGCGGCGAAGACCGATTTCGAGATGGTAGAGGTCGCGCGTCCTTGACCGCTTCGGGCGACGCGCTCGAAAGCGGACCGGAACACGATATTGTCGCGCGTGTGAGTCGGCCGCGAGACAGGCAACGCATCCCCTATGCGGAGGCGTCGCGGGTCCTGCTGCGCGATTCGATCCTCGACGGCATGCGCGATCTGCTGTTGACCCGCGACTGGTCGGCCATCACGCTCTCGCACGTGGCCCAGGCCGCGGGGATCAGCCGTCAGACGATCTACAACGAGTTCGGTTCCCGGCAGGGTCTGGCCGAGGGCTACGCGATGCGGCTGGCCGACCGACTCGTCGACGCGGTCGACGACGCCATCAACAACAACGTCGGCGATGTGCACGCGGCCTTCCTGGAGGGGTTCCGGGCCTTCTTCCTCGAATCGGCCGCCGACCCGCTGGTGATCTCCCTGCTCACCGGCGCCTCCAAGCCCGACCTGCTGCAGATCATCACCACCGGCAGCGGGCCGATCATCAGCCGATGCTCGGCCCGGCTGACCGGCACCTTCCAGAACAGCTGGATGAAGGCCAGCGACGAGGACGCCGGCGTGCTGGCCCGGGCCATCGTGCGGCTGGCGATGAGCTACGTGTCGATGCCGCCGGAATCCGACCACGATGTGGCCGGTGACCTGGCCCGACTGATGACGCCATACGCCGAGCGCTACGGTGTCATTGATACCCCCTAGCTGTCAGTGCGCCGCCGCTGTCGAAAACGCATGAGCGCCTGTCCCGCGAGCCCGCAGGCTAGAGGTATCTGCATGTGGCGTTGCCGCTGGCCGTCCGCGTGCGCTGGCAAGCAATCACGACTGAAAGAGGGCTCTACATGACTGAGTTGAAGGCTGACAGCCTGAACGGGATCGACTTCAAGGTCGCCGACCTGTCGCTGGCCGAGTTCGGCCGCAAGGAGATCAACCTGGCCGAGCACGAGATGCCCGGCCTGATGGCGCTGCGTCGTGAGTACCACGACGTGCAGCCACTCAAAGGGGCGCGGATCTCGGGCTCGCTACACATGACCGTGCAGACCGCGGTGCTGATCGAGACCCTGACCGCCCTGGGCGCCGAAGTGCGGTGGGCCTCCTGCAACATCTTCTCCACCCAGGATCACGCGGCCGCCGCCGTGGTCGTCGGGCCGCACGGCACCCCCGAGGAGCCCAAGGGCACCCCGGTGTTCGCCTGGAAGGGCGAGACGCTGGAGGAGTACTGGTGGGCCGCCGAGCAGATGCTCACCTGGGACGGCGAGCCGGCGAACATGATCCTCGACGACGGTGGCGACGCCACCATGCTGGTGCTGCGCGGTGCGCAGTACGAGAAGGCCGGAGTGGTGCCGCCCGCCGAGGACGACGATTCGGCCGAGTGGAAGGTCTTCCTGGCGCTGGTGCGCAAGCGCTTCGAGACCGAGAAGGACAAGTGGACCAAGATCGCCGCGTCGGTCAAGGGTGTCACCGAGGAGACCACCACCGGCGTGCTGCGGCTGTACCAGTTCGCCGCCGCGGGCGAGCTGGCGTTCCCGGCGATCAACGTCAACGACTCGGTCACCAAATCCAAGTTCGACAACAAGTACGGCACCCGGCACTCGCTGATCGACGGCATCAACCGCGGCACCGACGTGCTGATCGGCGGCAAGAAGGTGCTGATCTGCGGCTACGGCGACGTGGGCAAGGGCTGCGCCGAGTCGATGGCCGGCCAGGGCGCGCGCGTGCAGGTCACCGAGATCGACCCGATCAACGCCCTGCAGGCACTCATGGACGGTTTTGACGTGGTGACCGTGGAGGAGGCGATCGGCAACGCCGACATCGTCGTCACTTCGACGGGCAACAAGGACATCATCCTGCTCGAGCACATGAAGGCGATGAAGGACCAGGCCATCCTGGGCAACATCGGCCACTTCGACAACGAGATCGACATGGCCGCGCTGGAGCGCTCGGGTGCCACCCGGTTGAACATCAAGCCGCAGGTCGACCAGTGGACCTTCGACAACGGCAAGTCGATCATCGTGCTGTCCGAGGGCCGGTTGCTCAACCTCGGAAACGCCACCGGCCACCCGTCATTCGTGATGAGCAACAGCTTCTCGAACCAGGTGATCGCCCAGATCGAGCTGTGGACCAAGAACGACGAGTACGACAACGAGGTCTACCGCCTGGCCAAGCACCTCGACGAGAAGGTGGCCCGCATCCACGTCGAGGCTCTCGGCGGCACACTGACCAAGCTCACCAAGGACCAGGCCGAGTACATCGGTGTGGACGTGGAAGGTCCGTACAAGCCGGAGCACTACCGCTACTGAGCCAACCCAGTAGCGCGAGCAGACGCCGAAGCGCCCGGAAACCTCGGTTTCCGGGCGCTTCCGCGTCTGCCCACCGTGGCGCGATATCGGTTTGCCGGCCAGCGCCATCTCCACCGAAGCCGTCGCCGACCCTGCCGAGCACGACACCTGAGCCGGAAAGCCGCGCGGTGGGCCCCGCCGTAGCGGAGCCCACCGGCGTGGATGGCGCGTCAGTCCTTGTCGTGCTTGTTGCGGTTGTTCTTGGCCGCACTGTGCGACTTGGAAGCACCCGAGCGCGAGCTGTGGGCGCTCGAGCTGCCGGCACTGGAACCGGTTGAGCTGGAGCTGGATTCAGTCGAGCTGCGTCCGGTGTGCCCGCTCAATCCGCCCCGGACGTTCTTGGCAGCGTCCTTGAAGCCCTTGACCACGCCACGCTGGCCGCCGCGCGACGAGTTCGTCTCGGTCGTATCGGGCTTCGCGCGAACCTGGGACTTCGGCGTCGTCGCAGCGGCGTCGTCGTCGGTGGCCTCATCCGTCGATTCCGTCGGTGCCGTCGACTTCTCGGCCGTTGCCACCTTGTCCGTTGCGGCGTCGGCGGTGTCCGTCTCGTCATCCACTGCCGGTGCGGCCACGGTCTCTGCGGCAGTGGAACTTTCCGGCTTCTGCACAGACACGGTCACGGTCTTGTTCGTCGTCGCGTGGGTCAGCTCGGTGGCCGCCGCGACACTGTCGGAGGTCGGGCTGATGGCCGCCGCACCCTCGTCGGTCGTGACGGTGTCGGGCGCGGCGTCGGCCGTTTCGGCCTCGGTCCCGACGCCCTGCAGCTGCTTGACGATCTTGTCGATGGCGGCGCCCTTGAGCATGTCGCGAAGCTTGGTGAGGCCGGCGCTTTCCGCGGTGTCGCTGAAGATGTCACCGGCGGCGAGCGGTTGCAGACCGAACAGCGGGGGCTTCGGCGCCGGGGCATTGCCCTTGCCGTCCCACTCGTCCCAGCCGTTGCCGAGCAATGCGCCGACGGTCTGCGACAGGCCCTGCAGGGCCCCGATCGGTCCGACTGCCTCACCCTCCACCGAGATGCCGAGGGTGCCGAGCTTGACGTCCAAGCCGAGGCTGTTGAAGATCGATCCGCCGACCGCGGGGATCTCGACCTTGTTGCCGTCCTCGTCGGTGTACTCGTAGGTGCTGCGATCCGTGGAGCCCGGGGTGAGCAGGCCGCCGAATGCGACGTTCAGCCCGGCGATCGTGACGGTGTCCTTGATCAGGCCGGCGTCGTTGATCATCGGCGCCAGGGCGTCGAGGTTGAGATTGGCACCGTTGAGGAAGCCGTCGACCATCGCGGCGGGCACGTTCAGCAGGGTGGACAGCGCGGTGGTCGCGTCGTCGGCCTGCAGCGCCTCCGAAATCGCCACGGCGCTGTTGAGCAGGGCCACCGCCGGGCTCGCCACCGGGCCGGCCAATCCGATGAGGACGCCGCTCAGCGGCGAGGCCAGGACGCTCATGACGGCCGAGAAGGCCTCGGCGTCAACACCTTCGGCCAGGAATGACGGGAACATGTCCAGCGCCATACCGTGCATGCCGCCGAGGGTGTGCTTGAGGACCGCGTCCTTGGTGTCGTCGTCCGCACCGATCAGGGTGAGGCCCGTCATCACCTTCATCGCGTTGGCGGCGAACTGCTGGGATACCGCCTCGAAGCTCGCCGGGTCATCGAACAGCTGCTTGGCGTAGCCCAGTTGGTTGACGATCGCCTGCTGCAGCCCGACGCCCGGGGCCAACAGGAAGTTGTCGGCGAGGGTGGTGCCACCGGCGGCAGCGGTGTCGAACGCCGCCTGCCATGCGGTCAGCGGGTCCCAACCGGCGGTGAGGCGCACGGCGTCGGCGTGAATGTCGTTCTGAATACCGGCCGGAATGGGGGAGAGCCCCGGGGTGGCGGCGATCATTGCGGCGCTGGCCATGACGACACCGGCGGTGAGCCACTGGCGGGTCACTTCTTGCTTCGCACCACGGTCGTTGTGGGGCTGAGCAGCGAGATGCACGGCATCTCCTTTCGAATCTGTAAATTACTGGGCCAGACAGTAGACCTTTGCAAGTGGTTGCGTAAGCAAAATTCGGGCAAATTTTTTGGCGGGCTGAGCGCCAGGTGCGCTGGGCAACTTCCGGGGTGCCGTAAAAGGCCTGTTATCTAGGCCATATAGGTGAGTCGGCAAATATTTAAGGTTTTTCTCATGTTTGGCTCAGGTGTGGCGTCGCGGCGGTAGCCGGGGCGTGTAGCCCACCCCGGGTGGCGGTGGGCTACACTCAGCCTCTACTCCGTGGTATCCGAGTGGGTAAATGGCCGTGTGGCGGGCTTTCTGTCGCGAAATATCTTGTGCTGCAACAAGAGTTCCGCCACGCACGGCTGCCTGCGCCGACGCGCGGCGTGGCCGGGCGTGGCGCGGTGCGCGATGGCGAAGCCGGCCGACGGTCTGGTGATCGGCTGCCGGACGACGGTGCTGCCGCGGACTTGGACGCCCTCGTGTGAGGGTGTCCGTGGCAAACGGTGATTAGTCGGGCTAGTGGACTCCGGCCTGCTGCACGGGCTGCTGGTGCGCTGCCTCTGCCTGCAGGAGATCAGCGATCTTGATCGCCGCTTCGAGCTCCTGCGCTTTGGCGAGGTCGTCGAGCGCCGACGCGGTGCGCCAGTGCGCCACCGGCGCGATCTCGCCATCGAGGAACTGCTGTCGGCACCGGCCGCGCTGGATCTTGCCGCTGGAGGTGGTCGGGATCGACAGGTGCTCCACCAGCAGCACCGAATTCGGCTGGATCCCATAGCGTTCGGCGACCGCCGCCCGGATTGTGCCGGCCACGGCGGGCAGGTCGGCCGCCGGATCCCGGTCGCGCGCCAGCTCCTGCACCACCACCAGTTGTTCGACCGCGCCAAGACCGGGGGTGATCGCGAAGACCGCACCCCGGCCGGAGGCCAGCGCCGGGTGACAGGCCTGCGCCGTGCGTTCGATGTCGTTGGGGTAGTAGTTGCCGCCGCGGATGACCACGAGATCCTTACAGCGCCCGGTGACGAACAGCTCGCCTGAGCGCAGGAATCCCAGGTCGCCGGTACGCAGGAACGCCCCGGCCGAGCCATCGGGCAGAACGGCGGCAAACGTCTCGGTGGTCTCGTCCGGCCGTGCCCAGTAACCCCAGCCCACACTGGGGCCGGCGATCCAGATCTCGCCGACCTCGTCGGCGCCACATCGACGATGGGTCACCGGGTCGACGATCGCCACCTCTTGACCGCCCTGGGGTCGGCCGCAGCTCACCAAGGCGATGGCCGACGGGTGTTCGGGTGCCACGTCGACGACGCGATCATCTTGCAGCCCAAGGCGATTGGTGTGGAGGACGACCGGACGTGCCGAGTCTGACCCGCCGGACACCAGCAGCGTGGCCTCCGCGAGTCCGTACACCGGGCAGAACACCTCGGGCCGGAAACCGGCGGGCGCGAACGCCTCGGCGAACGCCTGCAGGGTCGTGGCCTGAACCGGCTCGGCGCCATTCATGGCCGTGGTCAGGCTGGACAGGTCGAGCGCGGCCCGCTGCTCGGGTGTGCTGTTCTCGACGCACAGGTCGTAGGCGAAGTTCGGTGCGCAGGTGAACGTGGCACGGTGCCGGGAGATGGCCTCCAGCCAGCGCAGCGGGCGCTTGACGAAGGCCGCCGGCGACATCAGGTGGGTGGTGCAGCCGACGTACAGCATCGACAAGATGGCGCCGATCAACCCCATGTCGTGATGCGACGGCAGCCAGAAAACGCTGGTCGCGGTGTCGTCACCGTGCCACACCTGCCGGATCGACTCCATGTTGTGCAGCAGGTTGCGGTGCGTGAGGGCGACGCCCTTGGGGGCGGTCGTGGAGCCGGAGGTGTACTGCACCATGGCGATGGCGTCCCGGTCGACCTCGGGGGCGACCCAACTGTGCGCCGCGCCGGTGCCGTCGATCTCGTCGGTGCGGATCCACCGCAGGTCGCGGCCCTCGCCGAGCTCGTCGATCGCGGACTTGATCTTGTCCTGGGTCTCGGCGGTGGCCAGCGCGAAGCGGGCGTGGGCGTCGGGAACAACCGCCGACAGCCGCGGGGCCAACCGCTCGTGTACGGGCACCGCGATCACGCCCGCGTACATGCAGCCGAAGAATCCGACGATCGAGTCCAGGCCCGGGCGACACAGCACCAGCGCGCGTTCGCCGGCCGCACCCTGTTGTTGCAGGGCCGACGCGATGGCCCGGGCCCGCAGGTCCAGTTCCCGATAGGTCAGTTGGGTGCGGTGCTCGTCGTCGCCGTTGTAGGAGAAGCTGAACGCGACCTTGTCCTGATACGCGTCGGCGCGCCGGCGCAGCAGATCCACCAAAGTGGCTGCGGCGAGCTCCGCGGTCGGCGCTGTGTCCTGGTGCATCCCACTACCTCATCCGTCAACGATCTCGGGCACCGAGCGACGGTACCGGAAGTAAAAATAAGCAGGGTTATGTTTGCCGGAACTGCCGGGTCCGCTCGAAACGGCGGCCGGACGTCGCGCCCGGCGACCCGGGCCCCGCGGTTGGCAACCATCTACGCTGCTGCTGTGCTCATCGTGATCGAGGGTGTCGACGGCGCAGGCAAACGAACGTTGACGAACGGCCTGCGGGCGGCGTTCGAAACCGATCGGACGTCCGTCGGCACCCTGGCGTTCCCGCGCTACCACCAATCGGTGCCCGCCGATCTGGCCGCCGAAGCGCTGCACGGCGCGCACGGCGACCTGGCCGACTCGGTCTACGCGATGGCCGCCTTGTTCGCACTGGACCGGGCCGGGGCGCGCGAGGAGATCGAGCACCTGCAGGGCGCCTACGACGTCGTCATCCTCGATCGCTACGTCGCCTCCAACGCCGCCTACAGCGCGGCCCGGTTGCACCAGGGTGCCGACGGAGCTGCGGTGGCCTGGGTGCGCGAGCTCGAATACGACCGGCTCAAACTTCCCCGCCCGGATTGGCAGATCCTGCTCGACGTCCCGACCGAACTGGCCGCCCGGCGGGCCGAGCACCGGGCCAACACCGAGGCCGATCGCGCCAAGGATGCCTATGAGCGTGACGGTGGGCTGCAACAGCGCACTGGCGCGGTCTACGCGGCACTGGCGGCCGCCGACTGGTGTGGCCGGTGGGCCATCGCGGGCCCCGATGTGGACCCCAGCGCCTTGGCCGGACGCCTCAACAGCACATAAAGCGGAGAAACCCGCGTGTGGTAGCCCGGTTTTATCGCGATCGGGTGACACCATGGACACCATGAGGCAAAGGATCCTTGTCGTCGACGACGACCCATCGCTGGCCGAGATGCTCACCATCGTGTTGCGTGGCGAGGGATTCGACACCGCGGTCATCGGCGATGGCAGCCAGGCGCTCACCGCCGTCCGGGAATTACGGCCCGATCTGGTCTTGCTCGACCTGATGCTGCCCGGTATGAACGGGATCGACGTGTGCCGGGTGCTGCGCGCCGATTCCGGCGTGCCGATCGTCATGCTGACCGCCAAGACCGACACCGTCGACGTGGTGCTGGGCCTGGAATCCGGAGCCGACGACTACGTGATGAAGCCCTTCAAACCCAAGGAGCTGGTGGCCCGGGTGCGGGCGCGGCTGCGCCGCAACGAGGACGAGCCCGCCGAGCTGCTGTCGATCAACGATGTGGAGATCGACGTGCCGGCTCACAAGGTGACCCGTCAGGGTGAACAGATTTCGCTGACACCGCTGGAGTTCGACCTGCTGGTGGCGCTGGCACGCAAACCACGGCAGGTGTTTACTCGTGATGTGCTGCTCGAACAGGTGTGGGGATATCGCCACCCCGCCGACACCCGTTTGGTGAACGTGCATGTCCAGCGGTTGCGGGCCAAGGTCGAGAAGGACCCGGAGAACCCGCAGGTGGTGTTGACCGTTCGAGGAGTGGGATACAAGGCCGGACCGCCGTGATCGGACGGCTCGCCGTCGCCGTGATCAGATGGCACGCCGTCGCCGTGATCAGATGGCACCCCGCTCGGCGGTGGCCGTGATCTTCGGCTCTCGACGACGCATCCGTGGGCGTTGGGGCGGTTCCGGCCCGGTGTTGCGCGGATTGGGGACGCTCGGCAGGGCCCTGAGTCTGGTGTGGCGGCGCTCGTTGCAGTTGCGGGTCGTCACCCTGACGCTGGGGCTCTCGCTCGCCGTCCTCCTGGTTCTCGGCTTCGTGCTGACCAGCCAGATCACCGACCGGATTCTTGAGGTCAAGGTCAAGGCGGCCACCGAGGAGGTCGAGCGGGCCCGCATCACGGTCGGCGGCATCGTCGGAGGTGAGGAGAGCCGGTCGCTCGACAGCAGCCTGCAGCTGGCCCGCAACACCCTGATCGACCGCAAGGCCGACGCCCGGGCCGACGTGGCCGGGGCGTTCGATGCGGTGCTCATCGTCCCCGGTGACGGGCCACGTGAGGCGGCAGCGGCCGGGCCGGTGCAGCAGGTGCCCAACGCGCTGCGTGACTTCGTCAAGGCCGGCCAGGTCAGCTACCAGTACGCCACGGTCGCCACCGACGGATTCTCCGGCCCGGCGTTGATCGTCGGCAGTCCGACGTCCTCGTCTGTGCCCAATCTTGAGCTGTACCTGATCTTTCCGCTGAACAACGAGGAAAGCACCATCGCGCTGGTGCGCGGCACCATGGCGACCGGTGGCGTGGTGTTGCTGGGATTGCTCGCGGCGATCGCCCTGGTGGTGGCCCGTCAGATCGTCCAGCCGGTGCGCTCGGCCTCCCGGATCGCCGAGCGGTTCGCCGAGGGGCACCTGACCGAGCGGATGCCGGTACGCGGCGAGGACGACATGGCCCGGCTCGCGGTGTCGTTCAACGACATGGCCGAGAGTCTGTCGCGGCAGATCCAGCAGCTCGAGGAGTTCGGAAACCTGCAGCGCCGCTTCACCTCTGACGTCAGCCACGAGCTGCGCACCCCGTTGACCACGGTGCGTATGGCCGCCGACCTGATCCACGACCACAGCGAGGATCTGGACCCCGCCCTGCGCCGGTCCACCGAGCTGATGGTCAACGAACTCGACCGCTTCGAAACCCTGCTGGCCGATTTGCTGGAGATCTCCCGACACGACGCCGGTGTGGCCGAGTTGTCGGTGGAGTCGGTGGATCTGCGGTCGACGGTGCAGAGCGCGCTGGACAACGTCGGGCATCTGGCCGCCGATGCCGAAGTGGAACTCGACGTCAACATGCCTGCGGCCGAGGTGATCGCCGAGGTCGATCCGCGTCGGGTGGAACGCATCCTGCGCAACCTGATCGCCAACGCCATCGACCATGCCGAACGCAAACCGGTGCGTATCCGGATGGCCGCCGACGAAGACACCGTCGCCGTCACCGTGCGCGATTTCGGTGTCGGACTGCGCCCCGGCGAGGAGAAGTTGGTGTTCAGCCGGTTCTGGCGGTCGGACCCGTCGCGGGTGCGCCGATCCGGCGGCACCGGCCTGGGCCTGGCCATCAGCATCGAGGACGCGCGTCTGCACCAGGGCCGGTTGGAGGCCTGGGGCGAGCCGGGCAAGGGCGCCTGTTTCCGGTTGACGCTTCCGCTGGTGCGTGGTCATAAGGTGACGACGAGCCCGCTGCCTCTCAAGCCGGCAGTGAAACCCGCTGCGCCGCAGCAAGGTACCCGGCGGCGGTCCAACCGGGAGCCGGCGGAGGAGAACGCGTGAAGCGCCTGCTGACGGTGGTGTTCGTGGGTCTGCTGATCGTGGTGTCCGGATGCGCCGGAATTCCGAATTCCTCGTCGCCGCAAGCGATCGGCACGGTAGAGCGGCCGGCGCCACCGAACCTGCCCAAGCCGGCGCCCGGCATGGACCCGGACGTGTTGCTGCGGGAATTCCTCAAGGCCACAGCCGATCCCGCGAACCGGCACCTGGCCGCCCGGCAGTTCCTCACCGAGTCGGCGTCGAGTTCGTGGGACGACGCCGGTAGCGCACTGCTGATCGACCGGGTGGTGTTCGTCGAAACCCGTGGTTCCGACCGGGTTTCGGTGACCATGCAGGCAGACATCCTCGGTTCGTTGTCCGACATCGGGGTGTTCGAGACGGGGGAGGGCGCGCTGCCCGATCCGGGCCCCATCGAGCTCGTCCAGACCCCGGCCGGCTGGCGCATCGACAAGCTGCCCAACGGGGTCTTCCTCGACTGGCAACAGTTTCAGGCCACCTACAAGCGCAACACCCTGTACTTCGTCGACCCGACGGGGACCACGGTGGTGCCCGATCCGCGCTATGTCGCGGTCTCCGATCCCGATCAGTTGGCCACCGAACTGATCTCCAAACTCGTGGCCGGGCCGCGCCCGGAACTGGCCAGGACGGTGCGCAACCTGCTCGACGCTCCGCTGCGGTTGAGCGGGCCGGTCACCCGCGCCGACGGTGGCAAGACCGGGGTGGGCCGCGGCTACGGCGGCGCTCGCATCGACCTGGAGAACCTCTCGACGACCGATCCGCACAGCCGACAACTCCTTGCGGCACAGATCATCTGGACCCTGTCCCGGGCCGGGATCGGTGGCCCCTACGTGATCAACGCCGACGGCGCGCCACTGGATGACCGATTCGCCGACGGCTGGGAAACCTCCGACGTCGCGGCGGCCGATCCGGGCGCGGTGCCCGGTGCGGCGGCCGGTCTGCACGCGCTGGTGGGTGGCTCGCTGGTGGGCGTGGACGGACAGCGCACCACCAGGGTGCCCGGCGCTTTCGGCTCGGCGCCGCACCAGATGTCGGCGGCGATATCGCGCAATGGTCAGGACGCGGCCTCGGTCGTGGTGCTGCCGGACGCGCCGGAGGCCACCGCTGCCTCGCTGTGGATGGGCCCGCTGGGCGGACCCACCGCCATGGCCATCGAGGGCCGCACCCTGAGCCGGCCCAGTTGGTCGTTGGATGCCGCGGTGTGGGTGGTGGTCGACAACGTCAACGTGGTGCGCGCCATCCGCGACGCCTCGGGTGTGCCGGCCCGCATCCCGGTGGACACCGCCGCGGTGATCAGCCGGTTCCCGGGCCCGATCACCGAGCTGCAACTGTCCCGCGACGGCACCCGCGCCGCCATGGTGATCGGTGGGCAGGTGATCCTGGCCGGGGTCGAGCGGACTCCCGAGGGCCAGTTCCTGCTCACCTATCCGCGGCGCCTCGGGTTCGGTCTGGGCAACTCCGTGGTCTCGCTGTCCTGGCGTACCGGCGACGACATCGTGGTCAGCCGGACCGATCCCGACCATCCGGTGTCCTACGTCAACCTGGACGGGGTGAACTCGGACGGCCCCAGCCGCAATCTCGTGGGCCCGGTGGGGACGGTGGCGGCCAATCCGTCGACAGTCTATGTCGCCGATCAACGTGGGGTGCTGCAGCTGTCGGCCTCGGCCGACGAGAACACCGGGTGGGTCGAGGTGCGTCCGCTGATGGTGCCGGGCTCGCTTCCGGTGCTGCCCGGCTGACGCGCGCCGGCGCATGTCACCCCGCACGCGCAGACTGCCGGCATGCTCGACCTCATCCTGCCGTTGCAGTGCGGTGGCTGCGGCGCCCCGTCGACCCGGTGGTGTGCCTCGTGTGCGGCACAGCTGCGGGTGGCCGACGATCAGCCGCATCTGTTCACTCCGCGCACCGATCCGGGAGTTCCGGTGTTCGCGCTGGGGCGCCACGCCGGGGTCCGTCGGCAGGCCATCGTCGCGGCCAAGGAACGCGGCCGCGCCGACCTGATCGCCCCGCTGGCCGACGCGCTGCGGGCCGGCCTGCATCATCTGCTGGTCTGGGGGATGGTCGGCACACCCGTGACGCTGGTGCCGGCACCGACCCGCCGGATCGCCGCCCGCCGTCGCGGCGGTGACCCGGTGCGTCGGCTGGCGACGCTGGCCGCGGACGGTCTGCCCGGCGTGAGTGTGGCGACGGTGCTGCGGTTGCGGCCGTGGGTGCGTGACTCGGTGGGCCTCTCAAGTACCGCGCGGCAACGCAACATCGCCGGGCGGGTGCGGCTGGTCGGCGGTGTGGCAGGCGAAGTGGTCCTGGTCGACGACATCGTCACCACCGGGGCCACCGCCGCCGAATCGGTCCGGATGCTGACCGAGGCCGGGGCGCAGGTGTCCGCGGTGCTGGCGATTGCGCATGCGTGACGGGCACACGTGTCGCTGTGGTCAAACCGACATGAAGAACTGAAAACACGTCCGCGAATTCGGTGGCACGAGTGGGTGAACACGGACTACCGTCGGCAGCAACGACCCGTGAATGACTCACGGCAGCGCTCACGAATACGAGCGCCACTTCACCGCATAACGGTAGGAGGTGAGTATCCGACACCTTGCGCCGATGGGTGGAGCAAACTTTCGCAGCCCCATCGTCGCGATTCCTTGAAGTAGTCCGGCACGCGCACCGCGTGTGACAACTGAGAGAAACGAGTTGCCGAGTATGTCAACCCATTCCCCGGATTCAAGCGCCACCATGGTGGTGGACCCCGACGAGCAGGTCACTGACACCACCCCGGAGCCAAACGCAGAGGTTGTGGTGAAGGGTCGCAACGTCGAAGTTCCCGATCACTTCCGCATCTACGTCTCGGAAAAGTTGTCCCGTCTGGAGCGGTTCGACCGCAC
Source organism: [Mycobacterium] fortunisiensis (assembly GCF_019050325.1). Classification (GTDB taxonomy): domain Bacteria; phylum Actinomycetota; class Actinomycetes; order Mycobacteriales; family Mycobacteriaceae; genus Mycobacterium; species Mycobacterium fortunisiensis. The sequence goes on from NZ_VOMB01000012.1 coordinate 147,875, forward strand.
CATCTACCTGTTCGACGTCGAACTGGACCACGAACGCAACCGCCGTCAGCGCAAAAACTGCCAGCACGTGGAGATCACCGCCAGGGGCCGCGGCCCGGTGGTACGTGGCGAGGCCTGCGCCGACAGCTTCTACGCCGCCCTGGAGTCGGCGGCTGGCAAACTCGAGGCCCGGCTGCGCAAGAGCAAGGACCGGCGCAAGATCCACTACGGCGACAAGACGCCGGTCTCGCTGGCCGAGGCAACCGCCCAGGAGACGCTGTTCGAGAACCAGCCGACGGCGACGGCCGATTCCGGTCTGGCCGACGGCCTCGATGACCATGAGCCCGGCCGGATCGTGCGGATCAAGGAACACCCGGCCAAGCCGATGACGGTGGACGACGCCCTCTACGAGATGGAGCTGGTCGGCCACGATTTCTTCCTGTTCCACGACAAGGAGAGCGACCGGCCGTCGGTGGTCTACCGGCGCCACGCCTACGACTACGGGTTGATCCGTCTGGCCTGACCGGCGGCCGACGCGAATCCGCACCCCGGAGCGATCCGGGGTGCGTTTTCGGTTCACGCGGCGCCTACCGCGCCGAGTACGGGTGAGTATGACCAGCGACTTCGGCCGGTCACCTACGATGGAGCCCAACAAGCCCGTGCGATCCCGCCCACGGGATCCGTCGAACCCACAGGGGAAATTAGCGTGCTGTCGAAGTTGCTCCGTCTCGGTGAAGGCCGCATGGTCAAGCGCCTCAAGAAGGTCGCCGACTATGTCGACACCAAGGCCTCCGACATGGAGAAGCTCTCGGACGCCGAGTTGCGAGCCAAGACCGACGAGTTCAAGAAGCGCGTCGCCGAGGGGGAAGACCTCGATGACCTGCTGCCCGAGGCGTTCGCGGTGGCCCGCGAAGCCGCCTGGCGGGTGCTGAGCCAGAAGCACTTCGAAGTGCAGATCATGGGTGGCGCGGCCCTGCACTTCGGCAATGTCGCCGAGATGAAGACCGGTGAGGGCAAGACCCTGACCGCGGTGCTGCCGGCCTATCTCAATGCGCTGGCCGGCAAGGGTGTGCACGTCGTCACGGTCAACGACTACCTGGCCAAACGCGACAGCGAGTGGATGGGCCGCGTGCACCGGTTCCTGGGCCTGGAAGTGGGCGTGATCCTCTCCGGCCTCACCCCTGAAGAGCGCAGGGCGGCGTACGCCGCCGACATCACCTACGGCACCAACAACGAGTTCGGCTTCGACTACCTGCGCGACAACATGGCGCATTCCACCGAGGACATGGTGCAGCGCGGCCACAACTTCGCGATCGTGGACGAGGTCGACTCGATCCTCATCGACGAGGCCCGGACCCCGCTGATCATCTCCGGCCCTGCCGACGGCGCCTCCAACTGGTACACCGAGTTCGCCCGGCTGGCCCCACTGATGGAAAAGGATGTCCACTACGAGGTGGACATCCGGAAACGCACCATCGGTGTGCATGAGCTGGGCGTCGAGTTCGTCGAGGACCAGCTGGGCATCGAGAACCTCTACGAGGCCGCCAACTCCCCGCTGGTCAGCTATCTGAACAACGCCATCAAGGCCAAGGAGCTGTTCCAGCGCGACAAGGACTACATCGTCCGCGACGGCGAAGTCGTGATCGTCGACGAGTTCACCGGCCGGGTACTGCTGGGCCGCCGCTACAACGAGGGCATGCACCAGGCCATCGAGGCCAAGGAGCACGTCGAGATCAAGGCCGAGAACCAGACCCTGGCCACCATCACACTGCAGAACTACTTCCGGCTGTACAACAAGCTGTCGGGCATGACCGGTACCGCCGAGACGGAGGCCGCCGAGCTGCACGAGATCTACAAGCTGGGCGTGGTGCCCATCCCGACCAACAAGCCGATGGTCCGCGCCGATCAGTCCGACCTGATCTACAAGACCGAGGAAGCCAAGTACATCGCGGTCGTCGACGACGTCTCGGAGCGCTACGAGAAGGGCCAGCCGGTCCTGATCGGTACCACCAGCGTGGAGCGGTCCGAATACCTTTCGCGGCAGTTCACCAAGCGCAAGATTCCGCACAACGTGCTCAACGCGAAGTACCACGAGTCCGAGGCGAACATCATCGCCGAGGCGGGCCGGCTCGGCGCCATCACCGTGGCCACCAACATGGCCGGCCGCGGTACCGACATCGTGCTCGGCGGCAACGCCGATTTCCTGGCCGACAAGCGGCTGCGGGAAAAGGGCCTGGACCCGGTCGAGACGCCCGAGGAATACGAGGCGGCCTGGGACGACACCCTCAAGGCCATCAAGGAAGAGGCCGGCAAGGAAGCCGAGAAGGTCGTCGAGGCCGGCGGGCTCTATGTGCTGGGCACCGAGCGCCATGAGTCGCGGCGTATCGACAATCAGCTGCGCGGCCGCTCGGGCCGTCAGGGTGACCCGGGCGAGTCCCGGTTCTACCTGTCGCTGGGCGACGAGTTGATGCGGCGGTTCAATGGCGCGACGCTGGAGTCCCTGCTGACCCGGCTGAACCTGCCCGACGATGTGCCGATCGAGGCCAAGATGGTGACCCGCGCGATCAAGAGCGCGCAGACCCAGGTCGAGCAGCAGAACTTCGAGGTCCGCAAGAACGTCCTCAAGTACGACGAGGTGATGAACCAGCAGCGCAAGGTCATCTACAAGGAGCGCCGCAAGATCCTGGAAGGAGAGAACCTCCAGGAGCAGGCCCACGACATGCTCGTCGACGTGATCACCGCCTACGTCGACGGTGCCACCGCCGAGGGCTATGCCGAGGACTGGGACCTGGCCAAGCTGTGGGATGCGCTCAAGACGCTGTACCCGGTGGGCATCGACCATCACGATCTCATCGATTCCGACGCGGTGGGCGAGCCCGGCGAGCTGACCCGTGACGAGCTGCTCGACGCGCTGGTCACCGACGCCGAGCGGGCCTACGCCGACCGGGAGAAGCAGCTCGAGGAGATCGCCGGTGAGGGCGCCATGCGCCAGCTCGAGCGCAACGTGCTGCTCAACGTGATCGACCGCAAGTGGCGTGAGCACCTCTACGAGATGGACTACCTCAAGGAGGGCATCGGGCTGCGGGCGATGGCCCAGCGCGACCCACTGGTCGAATACCAGCGCGAAGGCTACGACATGTTCGTCGGCATGCTCGACGCGCTCAAGGAGGAGTCGGTCGGCTTCCTGTTCAACGTTCAGGTCGAGGCGGCTCCGGCACCGCCCAGCGCCCAGGTCGCACCGGTGGCCGCACCCAGCGGGCTGGCCGAGTTCGCTGCGGCCGCCGCAGCGCAGGCCGGCGCGGCCACCGCGGGGGAGTCGGGCGCGGTGGCGACCAAGGAGCGGCCGGCACCGGCATTGCGGGCCAAGGGCATCGACAACGAAGCACCGCCGCTGACCTACACCGGCCCGGCCGAGGACGGCAGTGCCGAGGTGCAGCGCTCCGGCGGCGGCGGACGGCATTCGGCGTCGTCCGGCGGAACCCGGCGGGAGCGTCGCGAGGCGGCCCGGAAGCAGGCCAAGACCGGCCGGCCGTCGAAGTCGCACCGGAAGGGCTAACCCACTTGCAGCGCGGTGAACTGCCAACGGCCACTGCGTAATTCGATACGCGCGGCGATGGCACGCACCCGCACGCCACAGGTGTAGGTGGCGAACACCTCGGCCGCTTCCGACTGGGCAGCCCGACGTAGCCCCACCCGGCGCAGCCGGGTGGGGGTGGGCTGGCGGTGCGCCGTGGCGGCGGAGACCACCGCGTCGAGCAGCAAGTGGCTCATCAACGGCTTGAGCTGTGCCGGTGGCCGGCGGCGGTCGACGACCTCGAGCACACGACGCAACGCCACGTCGGCGAACTGCGCGGCGCCGGCCGGTAACTCCGGATCCGGCACCTGCCCGGCCGGTCGCGACCGGTGCGGGGTGGGCCGGTGCAGCACCGTCGGGGCCGGACAGGTTGGGCCTGCGGGCAATTCGGCAGCCGACGGCGCGGCAATGGCCCCGAGCGTGACGGCGGGCGGCTCACAGTCGATGACCGGGGCGGTCAGCGGCAGCAGCGTCGGGATGGTTTCCGGTGTGGGCACGACAACTCCAGCAGTGAACGACGACAGGACGGATCCGCTGGAGAGGTGCAGACCTGTCGATGATCGCACGGATTCGCCGCCCTCGGCCGCACCAATCGCGGTTAGCGTGACCAGATGGTTCAGCCCAGCATCGATTGGCCGGCCGAGCCGCTGCGCTCGCTGGTGTGGACGTTGCAGGCGTGGGGGATCACGTTGGTGGCGTTCCTCGCGGTGGCGCTGCTGATCGCGCGATACACCCGGTGGGGCCGGCAGTTCTGGCGGGTCAACGCGGCGTTCTTCACCGGCGTCGCGAGTTGGCGCACCTGGGCGCTGCTGGCGTTCATGCTCTGGCACACCGTGTACGCAGCCCGGGTGGTGGTGATCTTCACCTATCAGTACGCCGACCTGATGAACGCGGTACAGGCCGGTTCGGAGGCGCTGGCCACCCACGACCCGGCCAAGCTCGACGCCGCGCGCCAGGCGTTCCTCACCTCGTTTGCGATCAGTGGGATTCTGGTGGCGCTCACGGTGGGGTACACCGTCGTCGACCTCTTCCTGCGCCGGGTTTTCGCGATCCGATGGCGCATCTGGCTCAACACCCGGCTGGTCGACGACTGGACGACCGGTGACGCGTTCTATCGCAACCGGTTTCTGGAGCCCCCGGTGGAGAACCCCGATCAGCGCATCCAGACCGATGTCGAGACCTTCACCACCAAGTCGGTGGACCTCAGCATCGGGGCGGTCAGCAAGTCGCTGTTGATCGTGATGTTCACCGGGGTGCTGTGGCAACTCTCGGGCCCATTGCAGTTGGGCGACTGGGTGATTCCGCGGGCCATGGTGTTCGTGGCGTTCGCCTTCTCGATCACCGTGACCGTGATCGCGTTCTGGATCGGCCGTCCGCTGGTGCGGCTGAACTTCCTCAACGAACGGTTCAGTGCCAGTTTCCGGTATGCATTGGTCCGGCTGCGCGACAGCGCTGAACGGGTGGCGTTCTACCGGGGCGCAGAGCGTGAGCGGGTACTGCTGCACTCCCGGTTCGCCGAGATCATCGCCAACATGTGGCGCATCGTGTTTGCCCAGTTGCGGCTCAACGGCTGGAACCGCGGTGTCGGTGACGTGACGACCGGCATGATTCCCTACATCGTGCAGGCGCCGCGCTTCTTCGCCGGACAGATCACTCTCGGCGGTCTGCTGCAGACCGTCGCGGCATTCGGAAACGTCTGCGGCGCAATGTCGTTCTTCCGGGACAGCTACGACGAATTCACCGTCTACCGGGCGGCCCTGATGCGGATCGACCAGCTGCTCGAGGGCGACAGCCGGGCCCGGGCGCTCCCGAGGATGTCCGTCGGCGCCGCGGCGGACATCCTGACGCTCACCGACGTCGAGGTCAGCGACCTGCAGGGCCGGCCGCTGGTCACCGGTCTGACCATGCTGTTGACCCCGGGCGACAGTGTGGTGGTGAAGGGGCCGTCGGGGTGCGGCAAGACCACCCTGCTGCGCAGCCTTGCCGGGTTGTGGCCCGCGACGACGGGATCGGCGCGGTATCCGGGCGGGTGGGCCACGCTGTTCCTGCCCCAGCTGCCGTACCTGCCACTCGGGGATCTGCGGTCCGCGGTGGGGTATCCACTTCCGGTTGCCGAGGTGTCCGACAGCGAACTGTGCGACGTGCTGCGCGCGGTGGCGTTGGGACACCTGACCGAACGGCTGGCGGAGGCGGCCGACTGGGCGTCGGTGCTGTCCCTGGGCGAGCAACAGCGGGTGGCCTTCGCGCGGGTGCTGCTGGTGCGTCCTGCCGTGGTGTTCCTCGATGAGTCGACGTCCGCGTTGGACGAAGGTCTCGAAGATGCCATGTATGCGTTGGTGCGTGAGCGGTTACCCGAGTGTGTGGTGGTCAGTGTGGGACACCGGTCCACGATCGACCATCACCACCGGTCCCGGCTGCAGTTGCGGGGCGGTGGGCAGTGGGAGCTCTCGGCCGTAGCGGCCTAGCGCATCGGAAATTGACGCGCGGCAGCACCCGTGCTGCGCACCGACGAGCAGGCCGGTTACCGTGACGGGGTTCAACGCGACTGATGGGGAAGGTGGCGCCGCATGGTGAGCAGGCTGTCGGCGTCCGACGCAGCGTTCTACCACCTGGAGAACACCGCCACGCCGATGTACGTCGGGTCGTTGTCGATCCTGCGCAAACCCCGGGCCGGGCTGAGCTACGAGACCTTGCTGGCGACCGTCGAGCAGCGTTTGCCGCAGATCCCGCGGTACCGGCAGAAGGTCCGTGAGGTGACGCTGGGCCTGGCCCGCCCGGTCTGGGTGGACGACCGGGATTTCGACATCACCTATCACATCCGGCGTTCGGCGCTGCCGTCGCCGGGCAGCGACGCCCAACTGCACGACCTGATCGCCCGGCTGGGCTCGCGGCCGCTGGACCGGACCCGGCCGCTGTGGGAGATGTATCTGGTCGAAGGGCTGGCGAAGAACCGGATCGCGATCTACACCAAAACCCATCAGGCGTTGGTCAACGGCATGTCCGCGCTCGAGATCGGACACGTCATCGCCGACCGCACGCAGAAGTCCCCGGAGTTCGGCGAGGACATCTGGATCCCGGCTCGTGAACCCAGTGACCGCCAGTTGGTCCTGGGCGCGATCGGGGAGTGGATCACCCGGCCGACCAGTCAGCTGGCCGCCCTGCGCGACACCGTGACCGAGGTGGTCACCAGCGGCAGCGAGCTGGCAGCGGTGGGGCGTCGGGTCGCTGAAGTGGCCCGCACGGTGGCCCGCGGCACCGCACCCAGCAGTCCGCTGAACACCACGGTTTCGCGCAACCGCCGGTTCTCGGTCGCCCAGCACAAGCTGGAGGACTACCGGCTGGTCCGGGCCCGGTACCACTGCGACGTCAACGACGTCGTCCTGGCCGTGGTGGCCGGGGCGCTGCGCAACTGGCTGCTCTCCCGGGGCGAGCCGGTGACACCGACCACCGCGGTGCGGGCGATGGCGCCGATGTCGGTCTACCCCGAGGAGGAACTGGACTCCACCGGTCCGGGGCAGGCCATCAGCGAGGTGTCGCCGTTCCTGGTCGACCTGCCCGTCGGGGAGGGCAACGCGGTGGTGCGGTTGTCCCAGATCGCCCACGCCACCGAATCGCATCCCACCGCAGCCAGTCTGGTGGATGCGCGCACCATCGTGACGCTGTCCGGATTTGCCCCACCGACGTTGCACGCCATGGGTATTCGCGTGGCCACCGGGTTTTCGGCACGGTTGTTCAACTTGCTGATCACCAACGTGCCCGGGGCCCAGAAACAGATGTACATCGCCGGCACCAAACTGCTCGAGACGTACGCGGTGCCACCGCTGCTGCAGAACCAGGTGCTGGCCATCGGGGTCACCTCGTACGACGGCATGTTGTACTTCGGGATCAACGCCGACCGCGACGCGATGAGCGACGTGGACGTGCTACCCAGCCTGCTGCGCGAATCGCTCGACGAGTTATTGGACGCGGCTAAGTAGTTTCTGGGCAGGCTCTGGCAAATAGTCCAGGTATTTGACCTCGCGCTCGGTTCGCGGTCTGATGAATTCACCATGGCCACGGAGACACGAAAAAGTAGATCTGACAAGCACACGCAAGAAGTCAAGGAAACAACGAAGAAGGCGCTGAAGTCGCCGACCGGCGATGTGGTGCCCCACCACCCTGTGCTCGATGTTCCGGTCGAGCAGAAGGCGTATACCCGCCGCGCCGGGATGGACTGGGTGGTGTTCGGGGTGACCGCCGCGATCGCCATCGCGTTCCTGGTCTGGGGATTCGTCGACACCGCGTCACTTGCGACCGCGTCGTCCAACGCCCTGGGTTGGGTGATGGCCAATGTCGGCTGGCTGTTCGTCCTGACCGCGTCCGGGTTCGTGGTGTTCGTGATCTGGCTGGCGATGAGCCGATACGGCAACATCCCGTTGGGCCGCGATGACGACGAGCCCGAGTTTCGCACGGTGTCCTGGGTGGCGATGATGTTCAGCGCCGGTATGGGCATCGGGCTGATGTTCTTCGGGGTCTCCGAGCCGCTGTCGCACTTCGCCTCGCCGCCGCCCGGGACCGGGGGACCGGGCAACCCCCGGGCCGCGGAGACCGCGATGGCCACCACGATGTTCCATTGGACGCTGCATCCATGGGCGATCTACGCCGTCGTCGGCCTGACCATCGCCTACGGCGTCTACCGCAAGGGCAGGCTGCAGCTGGTCAGTGCGGCGTTCGAACCGTTGCTCGGCAAACATGTCAACGGGCCGTGGGGCAAGGTCATCGACATGCTGGCGATCTTCGCCACCCTGTTCGGATCGGCTGCCTCCCTGGGGTTGGGCGCGCTGCAGATCCGGAGCGGCCTGCACATCGTGGCCGGAATCGGGGAGACCGGTAACGCCATCCTGATCGGCACCATCACGATCCTCACCATCGCGTTCGTGCTGTCCGCGGTGTCGGGTGTGGCACGTGGAATTCAGTGGCTGTCCAACATCAACATGGTGCTCGCGGTCGGGATGGCGCTGTTCATCTTCGTGGTCGGACCGACGATGTTCATGTTGAACATGATCCCGACCTCCATCGGCAGCTATGTGGACCAGCTGGCGCAGATGGCGGCCCGGACCGGCGCCGAAGGCGAAGTGGTCAGCACCTGGCTGACGAGCTGGACCATCTTCTACTGGGCGTGGTGGATCTCGTGGACTCCGTTTGTCGGCATGTTCATTGCGCGGATCTCCCGCGGCCGGACCATTCGGCAATTCGTGACCGGGGTGCTGCTGGTGCCGAGCGTGGTGTCGGTGGTGTGGTTCTGCGTCTTCGGCGGTGCGGCGATCTTCGAGCAGGAGCACGGTGTGGACCTGGCCGGGATGGGCAGCCAGGAGCGGCAGCTGTTCAGCCTGCTCGGCGAGTACCCGATCGCGATGGTCACCAGCGTGGTGGTGATGATCCTGGTCGCCATCTTCTTCGTGTCCGGTGCCGACGCCGCGTCGATCGTGATGGGTTCGCTGTCGGAGCGCGGCACCATCAAGCCGACCCGCCCCACGGTGATCTTCTGGGGCGTCGCGACGGGCGCGGTGGCAGCGGTGATGCTGCTGGTCGGCGGGGCGGACGCGCTCAACGGGCTGCAGTCGATCACCATCATCGTCGCGGTGCCGTTCGTGCTGGTGATGATCGGGCTGGCGGTGTCGCTGGTCCGTGATCTGCGCCGGGATCCGCTGGTGGTGCGCCGCGAGTACGCACTGGAGGCGGTCAACGATGCGGTGGTCAGCGGCGTCACCCAGCACGGCGACGATTTCGTGATCTCGGTGGAGAAGGACCCGCAGGCCGACGAGAAACGGGCCGACGAGAAACCGGCCGAAGCCAAAAAGGACGCCGACGGCGGCTAACCTCGCGGTGTGCGCGTCTACATCCCGACGACCCTGGTCGCCCTGCAACAGCTTGTCGCCGACCGTCATCTGCTCGTCGTGAACGGGACGGCCTTCGCGGTCACCCCGACGCTGCGAGAGGCCTATTCGGAGGGCGACGACGACGAACTCGCCGAGGTGGCGTTGCGCGAGGCCGCGCTGGCCTCGCTGCGGCTGCTGGCCGGGGTGCCGCCAGATTCGGGCCTGCCGCCGCGCCGCGCGGTGGTGGTGGCCGACACCGGGGAGGACGCTGTGGTGACGTTGCGTCCCGATCTCGATGACGCGGTGGTGCGGCTGTCCGGGCCGCTGCCGATCGACGCGGTCGTCGCGGTGTACGTCGACAACGCCGACGCCGAGGCCGCGGTGCTGGCGGCCGTCGACGCCATCGACGAGGCGGATCTGGGGGACGAGGACGCGGGGCTCACGGTGGGCGACGCCCAGGATCATGACCTGGCCTGGTACGCCCCGCAGGAACTGCCTTTCCTACTCGAACTGCTCTGACCGACAGGGATTTTCATGCGCACCTTCGGCTTGTTGGCCGCGATGGCCGTGATCCTGGCGTGTGCGTCGTGTTCGACCGGCGACGGTTCTCCGGCCGCCCCCGCGGAGTCGACGGTCCCGGGCCAGGCTCGGCAAGCTCCACCGCCGGCACCGCCGGGCCAGGGGCCGGCCGTCACGGACTTCCGCAACGTCAGGATCTTTGACGGCCACAGTGATCAGCTGTCGGCACCGTCGAACGTGCGGATCAAGGGCAACCGGATCGAACGGATCTCGACCGAGGCGCTGCCTGCAGAGTCGGCGGCCACGGTGATCGACGGTGACGGTCGGACGCTGATGCCGGGTCTGATCGACAACCACTGGCACACGATGTTCGTGCGTCCGCCCGCGTCGCAGTTGCTGACCTCCGATGTCGGGTACCTCAATCTGCTGGCCGGCGCAGAGGCGCGCGACACCCTGATGCGAGGTTTCACCACGGTGCGTGATCTGGGCGGTCCGAGCTTCGGTCTCAAGCAGGCGATCGACGAGGGCGTCACCGAGGGGCCGCGGATTTTTCCCTCCGGCGCGATGATCACCGTCACCAGCGGTCACGGTGACTTCCGGCAACCGGCCGATCTGCCACGCAGTCCGGGTGGTCCGCCGTCGAGGCAGGAGGAGATGGGCGGCAGCATGGTTGCCGACAGCCCCGACGAGGTGCGGTTGCGCACCCGTGAGCAGTTGTTCCGGGGCGCCTCCCAGATCAAGCTGACCGCCGGGGGTGGGGTGTCCTCGCCGCACAGCCCGCTCGACGTCACCACATTCACCGAACCGGAACTGCGGGCCGCCACCGAGGCCGCCGGCAACTGGGGCACCTATGTGACGGTGCACGCCTACACCCCGCAGACCATCCAGCAGGCGATCCGCGCCGGGGTCACGTGCATCGAGCACGCCCATCTGATGGATGAGGCAACGGCAAAAGAGATGGCGGACAAGAAGATCTGGCTGAGCACCCAACCGATCCCGGCCGAGATGATCGGCGCGTTCCCGCCGGGCTCCGATGAGGCCGCCAAGGCCAGGGAGATCGTCGACGGCGTCGACAACGTCTACCGGTTGGCCCGCAAGTACAAGCTCAAGACGGCCTTCGGCACCGACATCCTGTTCTCGCCGCAGCTGGCACCGAAACAGGGGGCGCTGTTGGCCGGGCTGGGCAAGTGGTTCTCGCCGGCCGAGACGTTGACGATGGCCACTGCAACCAACGCCGAACTGTTGGCGCTCTCCGGCAAGCGCAGCCCGTACGCAGGCAAGCTCGGCGTCGTCGAGGAGGGTGCCCTGGCGGATCTGCTGCTGGTCGACGGGGACCCGCTGGCCCGCCTGGACCTGGTGGCCGACCCGGAGCGCAATTTCACCGTGATCATGAAGGACGGCCACACCTACAAGAACACTTTGACTCCCTGACCTGCGGCGTCGCCTGTACGACTGGCTACGGACGGGTAACCTACGGTACCGTAGGTTGATGGCCAAGAACTCGATCAAGGTCTCGGCCAGTGTGGCCGACACGGTGCGTCCCACCATCGCCGGTGCCGAGCGCCGCCCGGGCTGGCATGCGCTGCGCCGGATCGCCGCGCAGGTGACCACGCCACTGCTGCCCGACGACTACCTCAAGCTGGCCAACCCGCTGTGGTCGGCGCGGGAGCTGCGTGGCCGGGTGGTCGAAGTGCGGCGCGAGACGTCGGACTCGGCGACGCTGGTGATCAAGCCGGGGTGGGGATTCTCGTTCGATTATCAGCCGGGCCAGTACGTCGGTATCGGTGTGCTGATGGACGGACGCTGGCGCTGGCGGTCCTATTCGTTGACCTCGACCCCGGAGCGGGCATCCGCAGCCGGGGCGCGCACCATCGCGATCACGGTCAAGGCGATGCCCGAGGGGTTCTTGTCGACGCATCTGGTCGACGGGTTGCGCCCGGGCACCGTGGTGCGGTTGGCCGCCCCGCAGGGCAACTTCGTCATGCCCGATCCGGCACCGGCGACGGTGTTGTTCGTGACGGCCGGCTCGGGGATCACCCCGGTGATGTCGATGCTGCGCACCCTGGCGCGCCGCGACCAGATCACCGACATCGTGCATGTACATTCCGCGCCAACGGAATCCGACGTGATGTTCGCTTCTGAGCTGGCCAAGTTGCACGATGCTCATACCGGCTACCGGCTGCTGTTGCGCAGTACCCGGACCGAAGGCAGGCTGGATCTGGCGCACCTCGGCGACGTCGTTCCGGATTGGCGTGAGCGTCAGACCTGGGCGTGCGGGCCGGAGGGCATGCTCGATGACGCCGAGCGGGTGTGGGCGGCCGCCGGTATCGCCGAGCACCTGCACCTGGAGCGGTTCGCGGTGTCGCGGGCGGCTCCGCACGGCGCCGGAGGCACGGTGACGTTCGAGCGCAGCGGCAAGGAGGTCACGGTCGACGGCGCGACGCCGTTGATGGACGCGGGGGAACAGGCCGGGATTCAGATGCCGTTCGGCTGTCGGATGGGGATCTGCCAGTCCTGTGTGGTGGGACTGGTCGACGGGCACGTGCGCGATTTGCGCACCGGCGTCGAGCACGACCCGGGCACCAGGATCCAGACGTGTGTTTCCGCCGCTTCCGGCGACTGCGTCCTGGATGTGTAAGCTTTACTGGCTAGTAACCTACGGGATCGTAGGTTACGCTACCGTAGGTCATTGAGAGGAGGCTGACGATGGCAGTAACCGACGTTCCCGCATTCGCGCATCTCACCGATGCCGACATCGAGAATTTCGCCGTAGAACTGGACGCGATCCGGCAAGACATCGAAGACTCCCGCGGCGAGCGCGATGCGCGCTACATCCGCCGCACCATCGCGGCGCAACGCGCGCTCGACGTCGCCGGCCGCGTGATGCTCGCGGCGAGCTCCAAGCGTTCCGCGTGGTGGGCGGGCACCATCACCCTGGGCGTGGCCAAGATCATCGAGAACATGGAGATCGGCCACAACGTCATGCACGGCCAGTGGGACTGGATGAACGATCCCGAGATCCACTCGTCCTCGTGGGAGTGGGACATGAGCGGGGCGTCCAAGCACTGGCGGTTCACCCACAACTTCATGCATCACAAGTACACGAACATCCTCGGCATGGACGACGACGTGGGCTACGGCGTCATCCGCGTGACCCGGGATGCCAAGTGGAAGCCGTTCAACCTGTACGGCAACCTGCTGTTCAACACCCTGCTGGCGATCGGCTTCGAGTGGGGCGTGGGGCTGCAGCACCTGGAGCTCGGCAAGATCTTCAAGGGCCGCGACAACCGCAACGCCACCCTGGTGCGCGTCCGCGAGTTCGGCGTCAAGGCCGGACACCAGCTGGCCAAGGACTACGTGGTGTGGCCCGCGCTCACGTCGCTGTCGCCCGGTGCCACCTTCAAGTCCACCTTGAAGGCCAATGCGGTGGCCAACGTCATCCGCAACGTCTGGGCCAACGCGGTGATCTTCTGCGGCCATTTCCCCGATGGCGCAGAGAAATTCACCAAGACCGACATGGTCGGTGAAAGCCGCGGCCAGTGGTACCTGCGCCAGATGCTGGGCAGCGCCAACTTCAACTCAGGTCCGGCGCTGGCCTTCATGAGCGGCAACCTGAGCTACCAGATCGAGCATCACCTGTTCCCGGATCTGCCGAGCAATCGGTACGCCGAGGTCGCGATCCGGGTGCGGGCGCTGTGCGACAAGTACGACCTGCCCTACACCACGGGTCCGTTCCTGGTGCAGTACGGCAAGACCTGGCGCACCATCGCCAAACTGTCGCTGCCGGACCGGTTCCTGAAGGACACGGCCGACAACGCCCCGGAAACCCGCAGTGAGCGGATGTTCACAACGCTCGACGGGTACGGCGTCACCGATCCGACCACCGGGCGTCGCCGCGGCCTGAAGACGGCCATCGCGGCGGTGCGGGGCTGGCGCCGCAGCTGAGCCCAGTTCGAATGTGAAGAAGGTGTCGAGAAATCACTCATTTCTCGACACCTTCGTCACGTTGGGCGTATTGGCAGAAAGCTTCCAGGGAGCTGGCAGCCCGGGTTCATACGCTTTCGCTCGTGAAGAAGATCCTTGCCGCGGCTGTGGTGCTGGTCGGTGCGGCCGCCCCGATGGGCGTGCTGGCCACCGGGGTGGCCGCCGCCGACGACTACGCCGGCCAGAAGTACTCCGACGTGGAATCGGAGTTGGCCGATGCCGGGATGAAAGGCGTGATCGCCGCCCGCTCGGGGGATTCGGTGTCCGACGACGACTGTGTGGTGACCCACGCGGAGAAGGCGCACTGGCACAAGGGCGACGACTTCTCCCCGGTCACCGACACCGAGCTGCTCAGCCTGAACTGCAACGCCGCGGTGGCCACCGCCACGACTCCGGGCAACTCGGCGGCCAGCCCCGAGGGCCGCGCCGCCATTGCCGAGGCCAAGCAGAAGGCGGCCGAGGCGCAGGAACAGCAGCAGGCCGCCCTGCTGCGCGAGCGTGCGGGTCTGCCGGCGACACGCCACTGATTTCCGGCATTTCGTGCACCCTCGCCGCGCGTCACATGGCGACTTCCCAGACCTTCGGCCAGTCCTTGCCGCGGACCGCCGCGTCGATGCCGCCGTCGACGAAGATCACCGAACCGACGAAGTAACTCGCCTCCGGGCCCAGCAGAAACGCCACCAGCGCGGCCACCTCTTCGGGCCGTCCGCCCCGGCCGGCGGGAATGGTCTTGAGGAACTGCGCCATCCCCGCCCCGGTCAGCGGATCCTTGCGCCCTTCCTGGGTCATCGGGGTGTCGATGAGTCCCGGCGCGATCGCGTTGAGCCGGATGCCGTCGGTGATGTACTCCGCGGACTTGGTGCGCGCGTAGTACGCCAGCGCGGCCTTGGTCGCCGGATAGGCCTGCAGCGCTGCGTAATCGCCGTACTTGGCGGCGATGGTGTTGGCCGTGCCGGCATCGCCGGCCAGGCAGGCTTCGGCCAGCTCGACCGGCCAATTGGGTTGGGTGGTGGTCGAATTCGAACTGATGAGCACCACGGACGCGGTCTCCCGGCCGGCCAGCAACGGGCGCAGGCCTTCCAGCAGCTCGATCGCGCCGAAGTAGTTGACCGCAATGAGCAGATCGGCCGGACGGCCCGTCGCGGCGGCCAACCCGGCGAACGGCACGAAACCGTCGATACCGTCGGCGGCGAGCTCGGTGAGCTTCGCGATCGCTTCCGCGCGGCCGTCCGAGGTGCTCAGATCCACGGTCACGTCGGCGTCGCGCATGTCGACGCCGATCACCCGGTGGCCGTCGGACTCCAGTCGCTTCTTGGTGGCTGCGCCGATCCCCGAGGCGCTACCGCTGAGAACATATGTCGCCATGGCTCGACCATAGTGCGCCGCTGCCCGGCAAACCGGCGATCGTCAGGCCTCTTTCAGGATGACCAGCAGACGGCGCGCCGCCGCGACGCGGGCGGCTGCCGGCCCGGATAGCGAGTCCAACGCACACTCGGGATCGGCCGGCGGCCCCATGTGTCCACAGCCGCGCGGGCAGTCTTCGATGGTCTCGGCCAGATCCGAGAACGCCAGGATCACGTCGTCGGGCTGGATGTGGGCCAGACCGAACGAGCGGATGCCCGGGGTATCGATCACCCAACCGGCCCCCTCGAGCGGCAGCGCCACCGACTGGGTTGAGGTGTGCTTGCCCTTGCCCACTCCCGACACTTCGCCCGTCGCCCGATCTGCATCTGGGACAAGACGATTCACCAGAGTGGACTTGCCGACCCCGGAATGGCCGAGGAACACGGTGACCTGATCGATCAGGATGGGAGCCACCACGTCGAGCGGATCCTCCCGGCCGGCGGTAACGATCGTCAGATCCAGATCCGCGAACTGCGCGGCGAACGGCTCCGGTGCGGCCAGATCGGATTTCGTCAGGCACAGTACCGGTTTCAGCCCGCCGGCATACGCGGCGATCAAGGCGCGTTCGACGAACCCGGTGCGCGGGGGCGGGTCCGCCAGCGCCACCACGATCAACAGCTGATCGGCGTTGGCCACCACCACCCGCTCGGTCGGATCGGTGTCATCGGCGGTGCGGCGCAGAACTGTTCGGCGCTCACCACGACGCACGATCCGGGCCAGGGTGTCGGGCCGCCCGGACAGATCGCCGACGATGTCGACGTCGTCACCGACCACGATCGGGGTGCGGCCCAGCTCGCGGGCCCGCATGGCGACCACGCGATGATGCGGGTCCCGGTCCAGCGCACAACCCCAGCGGCCACGGTCGACGGTCACCACCATCGCCGACCGGGCGTCGGCATGATCGGGACGGTTCTTGGTGCGCGGACGAGAGCCTTTACCCGGTCTGATCCGGACATCGGACTCGTCGTACTCCCGCGCTCCCAAGGTGATTTACTCCCCTCTCGGGGGCGGGTCGCCCGCCAGCATCTGCACCCACATCAGCGGGAAGTCGGGCAGGGTCTTGGCCGTGGTTTCGATGTTCTCCACCTCGACGCCGGGCACCCGTAGCCCGATGATCGCCCCGGCGGTGGCCATCCGATGGTCGGCATACGAACGCCAGGTCCCACCGTGCAGCGGTCGCGCGGTGATGAGCAGGCCGTCTTCGGTCTCCGCGCAATCGCCGCCGAGCCCGTTGATCTCGGCCGTCAGGGCGGCCAGGCGGTCGGTCTCGTGCCCACGCAGATGGGCGATGCCCCGCAACCGCGAGGTGACACCGTCGCGGGCCAGCGCAGCCAGCGCGGCCACCGTGGGCGCCAACTCGCCGACATCGTGCAAGTCGGCGTCAAACCCGTCATAACCTTCGGCGCCACGGACCTCTAGATGTGAACCACGTTGGTGCACAGTGGCATTCACCTTGGCCAGCAGCTCGAGAATGGTGTCGGCAGGTTGGATGCTGACGTCCGGCCACCCGGCGATCCGCACCGTTCCGCCCGTGACGATCGCCGCGGCCAGAAACGGCGTCGAATTCGACAGATCGGGTTCGATGTTCCAGGTCCGCGCGGCGACCGGCCCGGGGGACACCCGCCACTGGTTCGGGACCGAATCGTCGACGTGCACACCGGCATCGCGCAACATGGCCACCGTCATCGCCACGTGCGGGGCCGAGGGCACCGAGGTGCCGGTATGCACGATGGTCAGCCCGTCGGTGAACGTGGCACCCGACAGCAACAGCCCCGACACGAACTGCGAGGAGCCCGACGCGTCGATCTCGACGGTGCCACCGGCCACGGCGCCGCGGCCGTGCACCGCGAACGGCAGGCCGTCACCGGCCACGTCGACGCCGAGCCCGCGCAACCCGCCCAACAGCGGGGAAATCGGCCGGGACCGGGCCTGCTCGTCCCCGTCGAACGTCACCGAGGTGGTGCTGAGCGCGGCGACCGGCGGCACGAACCGCAACACGGTGCCGGCCAGGCCGCAGTCGACCCGCGCACCGGTGGCCGGTGCGATACCGCCGCTGACCGTCAACTCGGTGTCGTCGTGTTCGGCCGGCTCTACGGTGACGCCCAAGGTGCGGATCGCGTCGATCATCAGGTCGGTGTCACGGCTGCGCAGTGCGCCGTGGATCGTCGAGCTGCCCTGCGGAGTGGCCAGTGCAGCCAGTACCAGCGCACGATTGGTCAGCGACTTCGACCCGGGCACCGTCACGGTGGCGTCGACCGGGGTCGCCGCTGACGGCGCCGGCCAGTGCGTCATCTGCTCCTCACGTGCACTCACGGTCTCTATCCTGCCTTGTCCCACGACTCTGCAACCATGGGCTCTATGTGTGGACGTTTCGCGGTGACCACCGATCCCGCGCTGCTGGCGCAGAAAATCCAGGCGATCGACGAGAGCGCGTCGAGCACGGGGGACAAGGATGTCGCGGGCGGTACACCCGCCGCCAACTACAGTGCCGGCCCCAACTACAACGTGGCTCCGACTTCCACCATCAGCAGCGTCGTCAAACGGCACAGCGAGCCCGAGGACTCCTCGACCCGCCGCGTCCGGTCCATGCGCTGGGGGCTGATCCCGCCCTGGGTGAAGACAGCCGAGGACGGCGGCCCCGACACCAAGGGCCCGCTGCTGATCAACGCGCGTGCCGACAAGGTCACCAGCTCACCGGCATTCCGCAACTCCGCCAAGAACAAGCGCTGCCTGATCCCGATGGACGGCTGGTACGAGTGGAAACCGAACCCGGGGAGTGACGCAAAGAAGGCCGGCTCTTCTAAGAAGACCCCGTACTACATGTACGGCGCCGACGGTGAACTGCTGTTCATGGCCGGGTTGTGGACCACCTGGCGTCCGGCCGGCGCGCCCAAGGACGCCCCGCCGCTGCTCAGTTGCACGATCATCACCACCGACGCGGCCGGCCCGCTGGCCGAGATCCACGACCGGATGCCGCTGACCATCAGTGCCCCGGATTGGGACCGCTGGATGGATCCCGACGCCCCCATCGACGAGGGGCTGCTGCGTGGCCACGGTGATCTGGACCGGATCGCCGTGCGCGAGGTGTCGCGACTGGTCAACAGTGTCCGCAACAACGGGCCCGAGCTCATCGAACCGGCCGAGCCCGAAGAGATGGGATTGTTTTGAGCGCTCCGGAAGCCGGGATTGAGGGAGGCGTCGACCCTGGCCTTCTCGACGCGATCGGGCTCGATCTGCGATCGGCCGGCTACAGCACCGACGGTGTGGCCGCCCTGCTGGGCGCCGAGGCCGACGCCGCGCTGAGCCGCGGAGTGTGGTGGCCGGCGCTGCGGGCCACCCAGGCCGCTGCCGCCGAGAGCCGTCGCCTGGCGGTGGTGGTACGGCTGATGCTGCTCGGCACCGAGGAGAGCCCCGAGTTGGTCGAATCGGCCTTCCCGTCGAGCAGCCTGCAGACACTGGTCGGCAACGGCGTGCTGGAAGTCAACGGTGACCGGGTACGGGCGGCCCTGGACATCCGGCCACACAGCGACGGGCAGCGCGATTTCTACGTGGTGTCCGACCAGGACGCCGCGGTGCGGAACGGGCCGCTGCGCCACGATCACGTGCTGGGTATCGGCGGGGCGTCAGTGTCACTGGCCCGGGCGGTCACGCGCAACCCCGTCGGCCGCGCCCTCGACCTCGGCACCGGATGCGGTATCCAGGCGCTGCACATGAACGCGCACTGCGACGAGATCGTCGCCACCGACACCAACGAGCGGGCCCTGACCTTGGCGGCGATGACCGCACGGCTGAACGGCATGTCGTGGGATCTGCGGTGCGGCAGCCTGTTCGAACCGGTGGCCGGCGAGCGTTTCGACCTGATCGTGTCCAACCCGCCGTTCGTGGTGGGCTCCGGTGCCCGGGACTACCTCTACCGGGATTCCGGAATCGCCGGAGATGCCCTGTGCCAGAACCTGATCGAGCAGGTGGGTGATCACCTGCTGCCCGGCGGCGCGGCGCACATCATGGCCAACTGGATCGTGCGCTCCGGATCAGATTGGCGGGAGCGCGTTTCCGGCTGGCTGGCCGGCACCGGCCTGCACGCCTGGGTGGTGCAACGTGAGCTGGCCGATCCGGTCAGCTACGTATCGCTCTGGCTGGCCGATGCCGGGGAGGATCTGGAGCGCCAAGCGCTGCGTGGCGGGCAGTGGCTCGACTGGTTCACCGAACAGGGCATCGCCGGGGTCGGCATGGGCATGATCTCGTTGCGGGTGCCGCGGCCCGGGGAGGCGCCCGAGCAGATTCTGGAGGAGGTCACCGGCGCCAACGAGGCGCCCACCGGGTCGGAGGTCGACGCGTTCTTCGCCCGGCGGGCCTACCTGCGCGACATGTCCGACGAGGCGTTGCTGGCCGCCAGGTTGTCCACGGCGCCGGTGTTCCTGGAGGAGCAGTGGCTGCCCGGGCCCGATGGCTGGCAGTCGATCGGCGCTGCGGTGCGGCGCCCGGGCGGCCCGGCCGCGGTGATCGGCGTCGACGAGGTGTTGCGTGCGCTGTTGGCCGGATGCCGGGGGGAGGTGCCGTTGGGCGCTTTGATCCAGCTGCTGGCCACCCATCACGGTGTCGACGCGGACGCGTTGGCACAGGCCGCGTTGCCCGAGGTGCGTGAGGCGATCAGCCGCGGGATTCTGTACCAGGCTCAGTGAGTGCGCGTCGCGGTGGCAATCAGGTAGGGGCTGCTGAACGACACCTGGCCGGTGTGGTCGGCGTGGGCGCTGAGCGCGGTCTGGAAGGCGGCGAGCAACTGGCTGCGCTGGGTGGCGCTGATCCGGCCCAAAAGGTCGACGTGCATGGGTGATTCATGCTCGAGGAAGTACATCGCGTCGGTGACCGAGCCGAACGTCCAGGTGTAGCGGGCAGTGTCGATGTCGACGTCGGTGAAGGCGGCGGACAGCCGCTCTCGCACCATGTCGCTGTCGCCCCATTGGTCCGGGGAGTGGCTCAACCCTTGTGGCGGGCCCAGGGTTTCAATGATCGGTGTGGAGAACGGGCTGCCCACCCCGTCGCGCACCCACGCCGAAAAGCCGAATATTCCACCGGGTTTCAAAACCCGTGCGACCTCGTCGACGAGTCGTGCCGGCTCGACGAAGATGATGCCCATGTTCGACACCACCGCCGCGAACGCCGCGGCGGGGAGCCCGGTGTCGGCGGCGTCGGCGACCACCCATTGGACGGCATCGGCGCCCGGCCGGCCCATCGCGATCTCGATCAGATCGGCGGTGAGGTCCACACCGGTGACCCGGGCTCCGGCGGTTGCGGCGGCCAGGGCGGCGTTGCCGGTCCCGCAGGCCAGATCGAGCACGGCGGTGTCATGGAGGGGTTGGCGTCGGTCGACGGCGGCGACGACTTCGCTCGCGATGGTGGCGATGCGCTCGGCGACGCACTCGTAGCGGCCGGTGGACCAGTCCGTCGGGGTGGGTTCAGGCATGTAGCCGAGCCTAGACGGGGTAGGCCGAAACGCTACCGCGCCCTGGATGGCAGGCAGATGCTCAAGAGATGACCGAACTACCGGTTCGATCAGTAGGGCGGTGGTTTGTCTTGTTCGGTGTTGAGTCGTCGTTCGGTGTTGATGCGTTGGGTGCGGGTTTGTTGGCGGGTGCGTGTGCGGACGGGCATTTTGATGTGTCGGTCGGTGGTGGTGGCGGGGCCGGGGCCGGGTGTTGGGGCCGGGGTGGGGGTGTGGGTGGCCTGGTCGGGGAACAGGATCTGGCTGAAGGGGGTGGTGTGGTAGATGTGGCCGGTGGGGG
>NZ_VOMB01000009.1 GCF_019050325.1 [Mycobacterium] fortunisiensis
GTGCCGACCAGCCATCCGCCCCAGACCAGGAACTGGGCGCGCTGGGCGTCGGTGCGCGGCCTGCGTCCGCAGACGATCAGTCCGACGACGAGCAGGATCAGTGCGGCGGGAAGCAGCCATGAGATCTGCCCGCCGGATTCGCCGGTGAACATCCGGGCGATGCCGGCCTGCCCGAACGGATGGAAACCGCCGGGCATCTCGGGTGGCGCTCCTCCAGGGAAGTTGGTGTCGCCGCCCTTCAGCCGGCCGAGCCCGTTGTAGCCGAACGTGAGGTCGAGAAAGCTGTTGTTCTCGGAGCCGCCGATGTAGGGGCGGCTGTCTTTCGGCCACACCTCGACCAGCAGCACCCACCAGCCCGCTGTGGCGATCATCGCGGCCAGACCGGCCAGCAGTTGCAGCACGCGGGTGCGCATCCGGGGCGGGCCCGCGATCAGGTATGTCAGCGCCAGCCCTGGCAATACCAACAGCACCTGCAATTGCTTGGTGAGAAAGCCCAGGCCGATCAGCGCGCCGCACAAGACAATCCACCGGGTCCGGCCATCGTCCACGGCACGCAGCAGGGCCCAGACAGCACCGACCATCAGGAAAACCAGCAGCGCGTCGGGGTTGTTGAAGCGGAACATCAAGGTGGCGACGGGCGTCAGTGCCAGGGCTGCCCCGGCGATCAGGCCGGCGGCCGGGCCGAAGTGTCTCTTGACGATCACGTACAGCAGGGCGACGGAGGCCACGCCGAGCAGCACCTGCGGCAACAGGATGGACCAGGTGTTCACGCCGAAGATGCGAGCCGAGATCTCCATCGGCCACAGTGCGGCCGGCGGTTTGTCGACGGTGATCGCGTTGGCGGCATCCGAGGAACCGAACAGAAACGCTTTCCAGCTCTTCGTCCCCGCCTGCACGGCTGCCGAATAGAAGGCGTTGGCCCAGCCGTTGCGGCCCAGTCCGATGCACCAGAACGCCGCGGTGGCGATCAACAACAATGCCAGACCGGGTCGCGCCCATCGCGGATCGACGGGTCTGTCCGGGGCGAGCGCCACAGTGCTCGGGTCGGTGGTGACGGCCATCAAGTGGTCCTCTCAATAGTGGTTTGTGGAGCGTTGGCCGTGTCCGTGACGGTTGACGCTCCACAAATCGCTGCGTAGGTGGGTCAGTCGCGGTTCGGGTGGAAGACCCAGCCGCGCAGCAGCGTGAAGCGTAGTGCTGTGGCGGTGAGGTTGGCGGTGATCAGCACCGCGAGTTCCAGCCAGTGCGGGGTCGGAGCGATGAGTCCGTTGACCGCTGCCAGCGATCCGCTGGTCAGCGCGAGGGCCAGCCCGAAAACCGCGAGCCCCTCGGCGTGATGGCGTGCCGCGCCGGCACTGCCGTGGACCCCGAAGGTGAAGCGACGGTTGGCGGCGGTGTTGGCGATCGCGGTGACCAGGAGTGCGACCAGGTTCGCGGCCTGCGCTCCGACGGAGGTGTGTAGGACGCTGAAGATGAGCAGATAGGCCAGGGTCGAGGCGATGCCGACCACGCCGAACCGCACCAGTTGGCGCAGCAGGTTTCGGGGCGCGGCGGCCCGGCTCGAGCCGAGCTGCGCGCTGATCTCGCGCACCGGAATCGCACCGGTGGCAAAGCCCTTCAGCAGTCGCGCGATGCCCTTGAGGTCCGCGGTGGCGGTCGCGACGATGTCGACCCGGCTGTCTGGGTCGTCGACCCAGTCGACGGGGACCTCGTGGATCCGCAGCCCGGAGCGCTCGGCCAGGACCAGCATCTCGGTGTCGAAGAACCATCCGGTGTCCACCACGTGAGGCAGCAGCCGTGCCGCCACGTCGGCTCGGACTGCCTTGAATCCGCATTGGGCGTCAGAGAATTTCGCGGCCAGGGTAGACCGCAGAATGAGGTTGTAGCAGCGCGAGATCACCTCGCGCTTGGGGCCGCGCACCACGCGCGATCCGCGGGCCAGCCGGGTGCCGATGGCTAGATCGGAGTGGCCTGAGATCAGTGGTGCCAGAAGCGGTTGCAGCGCGGCCAAGTCGGTGGACAGGTCGACGTCCATGTAGGCCAGCACCGGCGCGTCCGAGGTCGACCACACCGTGTGCAATGCCCGCCCGCGGCCCTTCTGCTCCAGGCGGACAACGCGGACGCCGTCGAGTTCGTCGGCCAGCTGCGCGGCGATCCGCGGAGTGTCGTCGATGCTGGCGTTGTCGGCAATGGTGATGCGTGCGGTATAGGGCAGCGACTCGGCCAGGTAGCGGTGCAGGCGGCGCACCGAGCCAGCCAGTGTGGCCTGCTCGTTGTAGACCGGAACCACCACGTCGACCACCGGGACACCACGCTCACGGGCCACCGCGACCGCGTCGGGACGAACCGACACCGCAGAGTGAGGAGCGTCAACCATCAACTGAGTCATGGTTAAAGCATCGGCCCCAGGCATGAGGTGGACATTGGTGGTAACTATGCAAAACCTATGAGAGCTGAAATCGAGTCGCCAGTCCCCAGCGCCACGTCATCGGATCTGGACCACTTTTGTCCAGACGGGAGGAAATGCGATTCGATTGACCGAGCGGCGTTGGTGCAGTTTCGGCTCATTCGAGCCGGCAGTTGAGTAGCACTTCATCAGGCTGCTTCGATGATTGATCCGTAGGTGGCCAGTCGTAGTTGGGCGAGGAGTTGGCTGTCGTCTGTGGCGGGGACGAGGTAGTGGCAGATTCCAATGCGGACGGCGGCGGTGGTGGCGACGTCCGGTTCGGAGACCGCACCTTCGAATGCGGGCCGGAACAATGCGAACATCGTCGGCAGTGCGCGGGACATTTGCGTCAACACCTGGTGCGGTTCCATGTCGACCATGCGGCGTAGCCGTCGCGATTGATGAATGTCGACCATGACACCGAGCGCAGCATCTAGCCGCTGTTTGCCAACCAGTCCGACGGTCGCCGCTGTGATCTCGTCGCTCAGGAGCTCCAGCTCGTGCGTGTTGAAAGCGTCGAGGAGCTCGTCTTTCGAAGCGAAGAACGTGTAAAGCGTGGGCCGCGAAACACCGGCCTGTGCTGCAACGTCGGACAGGTTGAGCTTGCTGTGCCCGCAGCGCCCCAACACCGTGGCGGTGGCCTCGAGAATCCGTGTCCGGGTGGCGGCCCGCCCCTCACTGGTCGTCCGGCCCATGGCTTTACCTTCTTTACACTTGGTGTATTGACTGTTAATTTTACCGCAAGAGGCGAGACGCCGGGCAGCGACGCGCTCAGTGTGTCGATGGAGGCAGATCGCGGGAAGGTTCTTGCGGGTGAGCATCGAACGATTGCTGTTGCAGCTCAACAACATCCAGGTGGATTCCGAGAGCGGTACCTTGCGATGAGCGCGGAACTCGACCGTTTTGCCTCGCGGCACTTCCACTTCGACCGCCACAGCGCCGATTATCGGGAGCGCTTCAGCGAGGTCACACACCAGATGCACCGGACGTGCCCGCTCGCATGGACCGACACTTACGACGGGCACTGGGTGGCCGCCGGCGGCGAGCAGGTGTTTGAACTCGCCCGGTGTCCGCATGTGTCCAATGACCACGATGTGAACAATGAACGCCGTGGCTATAAGGGTATTTCGATTCCCTTGCTGGTCGAGGCGACAAATTTTCGTGGCGGAATGCTGGAGATGGACGATCCCGAGCACCACCACTACCGCTCCGTGCTGAATCCCTACCTGTCACCCGCGGCGGTCAAGCGGTGGGTGCCCTTTGTCGATGAGATCGTGCGTGCCTGCGTCGATGACCACATCGAGACCGGGCGTATCGATTTCGTCGACGATCTGGCCAATGTGGTGCCTGCCGTGTTGACGCTGGCCATGCTGGGTGTGCCGCTGGACAAGTGGACGATGTACAACGAACCGGCGCACGCGTCGGTGTACACACCGCCGGATTCGCCCGACGCGGCGCGTGTGCGTGAGTTGTACATGGAGATGGGTGTCGATCTGTACACCAACCTCGTCGAGATCCGCGACAATCCGCGACCGGGCATCATCGACGCGCTGGCCCGGCTGCGGATAGAGGGCGAGCCACCCCCGGATGTCGAGTTGATCGGCATGCTGAACCTGTTGATCGGTGGTGGTTTCGACACCACGACGGCATTGACGGCGCACGCACTGGAGTGGCTGGCTCAGCATCCTGACGAGCGTACGAATTTGAGCCGACACCGCGACACCTTGCTCAACTCGGCCATCGAAGAATTCCTGCGGTTCTTCACTCCGGCGCCCGGCGATGCCCGGACGATCTCCACCGACATGGCACTGAACGGCACGACACTCATGGAAGGTGAGCGGGTATGGCTGTCATGGGCGATGGCCAATCGCGATCCTGCTTTGTTCTCTGATCCCGATGAAGTCGTTCTCGATCGGAAAGGTAACCGCCATTTCAGCTTTGGGCTCGGAGTGCATCGCTGCATCGGATCCAACGTCGCACGCACGGTGTTCAAATCTATGCTCACCGCGGTGCTGGACCGGATGCCGGACTACGCATGCATACCCGAGGAGACGGTGCACTACGACAGCATCGGCGTCATCCAAGGCATGCGTCACCTACCCGCGACCTTCACGCCCGCCACGCGTCGCGGACCCGGCGTTGCCGAGACGGTGGCCAGATTGCAAGACATCTGCGCCGCACAGGGTTTGGCGCGGCCCATCACCGAACTGAAGACCCCTGCGCAGATCACCTATGAACTGTGAAGCCCTTGTCCGGGCAGTTGGCGCGAGAGATCAAATAACAAGGGAATGGCATGACCGACAACATTGACTTCTTCACGGACCCGTCCGTCGTTGAGAACCCCTACCCGTATTTCGAGCAGGTGCGCGGGCAGTGCCCGGCGTTCCGTGAGCCACACCACGGCGTGGTGATCGTCACCGGGTACGACGATGTGCTCGCGGTGTATCGTGACACCGATTCGTTCTCGTCGGTCAATGCCGCAGTGGGACCGTTCCCTCCGCTTCCCTTTCAGCCCGAAGGCGACGACATTTCGGCGCAGATCGAAGCCCATCGACACGAATTTCCCTGGGGTGCAGAGAATATCGTCTGTTTCGATCCGCCACAGCACACCGCGCACCGCGAATTGCTCAACGGGCTGTTCACTCCCAAACGGCTCAAAGAGAACGAAGACTTCATGTGGGGTCTGGCCGACCAGATCCTGGATGAGTTTCTCGCCGACGGCAGCTGCGATTTCGTCGCAGCCTATGGCCGGCCGTTTCCGCTCCTGGTCATCGCTGACCTTCTCGGTGTGCCCGCTTCGGATCACCCGATGTTCCGCCAGTGGTTTGGTGCGGATATGGGTTCGCGGGTGGGGGCGGACGGTGACATCGTGATCAATCCGTCGGCCGAACTCGACCGATGGTTCACCACCTACATCGAGGACCGCCGCCGAGAACCCCGGCCAGACCTGCTCACCGAACTGGCGTGCGCAACATTCGCAGACGGCTCGACGCCGAGCATCAAGGAGATCGTCAACCTCGCCACGTCGGTGTTCTTCGCCGGACACGAGACGACTGTGCGTCTGTTGGCCGCGTCGATACAACTGCTCGCCGAGCAGCCCGAACTGCAGGCAACGTTGCGGGCTCACCGCGAGCAGATCCCGGTATTCGTCGAAGAGATGCTGCGCCTGGAGAGTCCGATCAAGAGCCACTTCAGGTTGACCCGGGTCGCCACCACCATCGGCGGGACAACGGTTGCCCCCGGTACCACCGTGATGCTGCTGCCCGGCGCCGCCAATCGCGATCCCGCACATTTCGAATGCCCGGCGCAGTTCCGGCCCGACCGACCCAACGTTCGCCAGCACCTGGCCTTCGGGCGTGGCGTGCACAGCTGTCCGGGTGGACCGCTGACTCGCATCGAAGCCCGGGTCAGTCTGGAGCGAATTCTGGACCGTATGACCGACTTTCGGATCTCGGAAGCACACCATGGACCGGCCGGTGCCCGTCGCTACGCATATTCACCGGACTACATTCTGCGTGGACTGACCGAGTTGCACGTGGACTTCACCACAGAGAGGTCGTTGTGATGCAACGTCAGCTGACCGGCAAAGTCGCCTTCATCACCGGTGCCGCGCGGGGACAGGGACGCGCGCATGCGGTGAAACTGGCATCTGAAGGTGCCGACATCATCGCGGTCGACCTGTGCGACCAGATTGCGTCCGTGCCCTATCCGATGGCCACCGCTGACGACCTCGCTGCGACAGTCAAACTCGTCGAGGACCTCGGCGCCCGGATCGTCGCCACGCAGGGCGACATCCGTGACCAGGCGTCGCTGTCGGCTGCACTCGATACCGGGGTGAGTCGGTTCGGTCGTCTGGACATCGTGGTCGCCAATGCCGGGATCGCACCGATGCAAGCGGGTGCCGACGGTTGGCGGGACGTGATCGACGTCAACCTCACCGGCACGCACAACACCGTTGAGGCGGCGATCCCCACGATGGTCGAGCAGGGCGACGGCGGTTCGATCGTGTTGATCAGCTCAGTTGCCGGACTGGCAGGCATCGGCACACCCAACGCAGGTTCGATCGGCTACACCGCCGCCAAACACGGCGTGGTCGGGTTGATGCGCGTCTACGCCAACCTGCTCGCCCAGCACAGTATCCGGGTGAACTCGATACACCCCAACGGCGTCGACACACCGATGATCAACAACGAGTTCATCCGCAACTGGCTCACCGAGATGGCCGCGGACACGCCCGTAGACATGGGCAATGCGCTACCGGTGGACGTGGCACAACCCGAAGACATCGCCGAAGCAGTGGCCTGGTTGGTATCGGACGCCGCGCGTTATGTCACCGGTATCACGGTGCCCGTGGACGCCGGATATCTCAACAAGCGCTAGTCTCGCCTCGTCGAGTTCGTGGGCCTGGAACGCGATCACTGGCCGCCGGCATCAAAATGGAAGCGGCGAGCATGATGTCGGTCGTCTCGGCTCGCGGAGCGGCCGCGTCGATCAAGAAATTACAGGATGAACTTGATTGCTCGGCAGCTGACGATACCGGCGAGCTGATTCGAACGACTTGGGGGAGCGTCATCCAATCGGCCAGGCGCGTATCGATGTCGGCGTCGATGACAATGTCCGAATCGACCGTCACACCACTCCAATGAGTTCGCGTCCCCCGATTCGACCATGTCCCACTTGGAATTTTCCCGCGCCACCCCGGCGTTCAGAGCCGGCGACAGGCGTCGTGAATGCCCACCGCGTCTGTGTTGGAAAGGTGACCGTTCTCATGCTGCGATGTCGGCGAACTCGTCGAGCGCAGCGAGTGTGCGGACGCCCATTTCTCCGCCAGACTGATGCCCCATGCCGGCGACGACGTGCAATCGCGACGCCGGCCAACCCTGGTGTAGCTGCCACGCGATGTCGGGTGGACTGCTGACGTCGAGTCGGCCGTGGATGAGCGCCGCTGGGATGGCTGCGATGATGTCGACGTTGTCGAGGAGCTCAGATGGACCGCGCCACGCGGCGTGCCGCCAGTAGTGCGTAACCAGTCGTGCGAAGCACATTCGGTAACTGGGGTCGGTGTTTACCAGCCTCGGACGCGGTTGCGGACCGAGATTGACGTGCGCATCCTCCCATTCGCACCAGTCGAGCGCAGCTTGCCGCCGCACGTCGGGATCGGTGTCGCTGAGGAGTCGGGAGTATGCCTGCGCCAGGTTGCCGTCTCGGTCGGCGACAGGCACGCCGACACGGAATCGCGACCATTCTGCGGGAAAGAGCCGCCCAACGTCACGCGTAATCCATTGCACCTCACGCTCTGTGGTCGTAGTGACTGCGGTCAACACCAGCGCTGCGACGTTGTCGGGGTGCTGCTGGGCGTAGGCCAGCGCCAATGTCGTCCCCCACGACCACCCTGCCACCACCCAGCGACGCACCCCGAGATGCCGGCGCAACTGCTCGATGTCGGCGATCAAATGGTCGGTGGTGTTCGCGTTCAAACTCACCGCAGGATCACTGGCATGTGGAGTGCTGCGGCCGCAGCCACGCTGATCGAAAAGAATGACCCGGTATCTGGCCGGATCGAAGAATTGCCTCATCGCCGGTACACAGCCGGAACCAGGTCCGCCGTGAAGGACCAGCGCGGCAACTCCTTTCGGGTTCCCGGATACCTCCCAATACAGCTGGTTTCCCTCTCCGACAGCCAGCATGCCCGAGTCATGCGGCTCGGATGCTGTGTACAGGGTCGGTCCAGTCTTCACCGTTGCGACGCTATCGCAGCGGCGGCAGTCGGCCCGTTGTTGGTCAAGGCGGCAATGCCGAGACCGGCGAACAGTGCGGCGCCGCCTCCGGCGATGATCGCGCCGGTCGTCGGGAGGGTGCGGGCGCGGATGCCCCGGGCGGCGGCGATGACGTCGAGCACGTCGGTGAGCAGGCCCATCTGCAATGCGCGTTTCCGCAGTTCGGGTGACGTTTCGGTGATCGCCAGTGCGAGTGTCAGTTCACGGGACCCGAAGAGTTGGGTCGTGAACGGCTGGTCGCGTCCGGCATTGAGCCCGATGAGGCGTCCCGTCTTGTTCGGGGCCAACCAGGCTGCGACACCGGTGGCGAATCGCAGGGCGAAGAAGGTGCGGATAAGGGAGCTGCTCTGTGTCGACGTCATACGGACACTCTCTCGGACAGGCGGGCCTCACACCAGAGCTGTACTTGACTTTGTCCTACGGGCAAGGTTCATGCTCACGGCCGCTTCCATCGCTGCCGACCGTTGACAGCTAGAGTTACATCTTCTCCAGATATGTATCGTCGGAAGCGCCGCATACGAGTGGCGAACGTGGAGGCAACTTGGGCATAGTTCCAGATGAACTGAGCTTTCTATCGAAATCATCCACATGACGAGCAAGTGACACATGCCGGATTCTTTGCCATCATCACCTGATGGGTTCATCGACTGCGGTCGGCGGGGACGGTCGCGCGGCGACGGAAAATGACTCACGGCTGCGCATCTTGGTTGCCACCGCTGAGGTGCTTGAGCGGAGAGGCGTCACCAAGCTGAGCATGTCCGAGGTGGCAGTCCAGGCCGGGATATCTCGAATGACGCTGTACCGGTTCTTTCCGTCGAAAGAGCACTTGATCAACGAATATACGAACTGGGAGACCGACAGACTCGAGGCCGGTCTTGCGATGGCCACAGCTGGGCTCCGTGGTGTCGACCGCGTCGACGCGACCCTGAAATTCCTTGTCGACTACCAAACTTCGTACTCGGGCCTACGTATGATCGATATCGAGCCAGGCCACGTGATCGCAAGAATGTCGGCGCTGATGCCGACGTTGAAAAGTCGTCTGGCAGCAATTCTTTCGGGGGACGACGCCGAGCTTGCGGCTGGGGCGGTGATGCGGATCATTGTCTCGCACTATGTGGTGTCAGGCGATGATGCAGATGAATTCTTGGCGCAGTTGCGGCACGCTGCGGGTCTCCGACCGTCGGATGCACCCGTTCGGCGGTCTGGCCGTGTCTCTCGACCGAGATCTTCGTGATCCGGCACTGGACATAAATCGGCAATATGTCACAACTATCTGGCCGAAACGCTGCATGATCCGCGCGGGGTTGCCCGTCGGGGTCACGGCCGATTCGTGGGGCGCTGTGACACTTCACGGTGGGCGGATCTGGTCCTGATATACGTCTATGACATGGCTTGGGACGGCTATCTCAGCTCACCGGAGTGACTGCCTGTCGGGGTTGAGCTGCCGTTATCACTGTGTCAGAAGGTCTCGTGATCGTCGCCGGGGACCCACGATTCTGTCTTTACAAAAGTATGTAAAAGTGTCACAGTTGGTGTGAATCGGATCATATCTGGCGTGCGGCGGGTGGAACGTTGATGCCGGGCCTGTGAACGGCTGCCCACTGTCGGCCCGCAGTGGGCGATCATGTTGTGAGGGTGAGGCGATGACGACGGCAAGTGTGGTGTTCGACCCGTTTTCGGCGGAGTTCTTCGAAGATCCGTATGAGATGTATCGGCAGTTGCGTGACGAAGCGCCCGTGTACTACAGCGATCGGTACGATTTCTACGCTCTCAGTCGGCACAGCGACGTCGCGGCGGCGTTCAAGGATTTCGAGACATACTCGTCGGCACGGGGTGTGACGCTGGAGGAGATCCAGGGCGGCGAGGTTCAGCATGGGCAGTCCATCATCTGGATGGATCCGCCCGACCATCGTCGGATGCGCAGTTTGGTGAACAAGGTATTCACGCCGAGGGCGATTACTGCGCAGGAACCTGTTGTGCGCGAACGGATCGCCTACCATCTGTCCCGGGTCGACCCGAGTGGCTTCGATGTGGTCTCCGATTTCGCCGCGCTATTCCCGGTGGAGGTCATCACCAGCATGCTGGGAGTGCCCGAACAGCATCGTCAGCAGCTGCGGCTGTGGCTCGATGAGTTCCTGCAGCGTGCGCCCGGGCAGATCGATTCCGGCGGCAGTGACGCGATGATGAAGTCGGCAGCCTTCTATTACGACCTGGTTCAGCAGCGGCGTGCCGAACTTCGCGACGATATGATCAGCGGCCTCATCGCTGCCGAAGTGGAGCGCGAAGACGGTAGCCGCACGAGCTTGAGCGACGAGGAGATCGTTGGGTTCTGCATTCTGCTCGGTGGTGCCGGCGCGGAAACCGTCACCAAACTGATGGGCAGTGCGGTGGTGGCGTTTTCCCGGCATCGTGACCAGTGGGAGCAATTGCGGGCTGATCGGAGCAAAATCCCGGCCGCGGTGGAAGAGCTGTTGCGGTTCGACGGACCGGTCCAATACGACTGCCGTTACACCATGCGAGATGTGGCACTCCACAACACCGTTATTCCGGCCGGAAGCGCGGTGATGCTCCTGGGAGCCTCGGCCAATCGCGACGAGCGGGCCTTTACGGACGCCGATACGTTCAACATCAATAGGAACCGTGCCGAGGCTCAGAACCTCGGATTCGGCTATGGCATCCACAGCTGCCTGGGTGCTGCCCTCGCGCGCATGGAAAGCGCCATCACTCTTGACCATCTGCTCGATTTCATGCCCGAGTTCACCGTCGACTACGACGGATTGAAGCGCGTGAGCATGACCAGCGTCTCCGGCTATTCGAATGTGCCCGTGCGAGTGCAATCGTGAAATCCGGCAGTGGAGTTGCTCCGCATGCGGCGGGGGTGCGGGATCCGCGTGTTGAACCGATCGAGGTGTTTGTCGGTGGTAACCGGCGGCAATTCCCATTCGACTCCGACCTGACCCTGGTCGGCTAGCGGTGGCCGATCTCCGTTCCGCTGCACCTGAACTCGCGTTGTTGCGGTCGTCGGCGGGAGAGTCGCTGGCGCAGTTTTACTCAGCTTGGCCCGATGACCATTGGTCGGAATCGTGGATCGACAACTGGGAGGCGCTCGGAGCCCAGGGGCTGTGGTCGACACTCGAGCCGACCGACGGATCCCTGTCGGCCGCGGCAGTGGTGGCAGAAGAATGCGGCCGCGCACTCTATCCCGGCCCCGCTGTGGAAACGTTGGTGGGCTCCCACGTGGTGGGAGATACCTCAGCGCTGGTGGACAACACGGCCATGGTTGCGGTGCCTGCGGAGTTCCCGGTGGTAATTGTCGACGGACCGGAGTTCAGAACAGGCGCCGCAGCAGATATACAGTGGGAGCAGGCGCATTCGATCGACGTCAGTCGCCGATTCGTGCGGAGGCAGACCTCGCCGGTTCAGCGGCCGACCACAGCCGCGGTCGAGCGGGCCAGTGCGCTGC
The DNA here is from genome assembly GCF_019050325.1 of [Mycobacterium] fortunisiensis. Taxonomy (GTDB): domain Bacteria; phylum Actinomycetota; class Actinomycetes; order Mycobacteriales; family Mycobacteriaceae; genus Mycobacterium; species Mycobacterium fortunisiensis. The sequence continues at coordinate 11,687 of NZ_VOMB01000009.1, forward strand.
GTCGGGTGCTGTATTGTGCCGATACTCTCGGTTGTGTCGATCGCGTGCTACACCGAACTGTCGAATATGCCAGGCAGCGCTGCACTTTCGGCTCCCCAATCGGCAAGTACCAAGCGGTGGCACACCGGCTCGTCGATCACACCCTGACGCATCGTCAGATGCGATTGCTCATCGAAGATGCGGCGAAGGCATTCGACGATGGCGAGGCGGCTTTCTCCCACAAGGCCGCGGTCGCCGAGGCATTCATGTGGACGCGGGCTTCCGATCTCATCAGTGACTGCATTCAACTCTGCGGTGCGATCGGATTTACCTGGGAGTTCGGCCACCACTTCTTCTTGCGCCGCGTCTTCCAAAATGCGGCCGCAGGCGGTGGCCGGCCGCATCACCGACTGGCAGATGGTTACGCGTGACCATGCACACAGACGAGTTTCGTACGCGGGTACGCAATTTCATTGCCGCACAGGCGCCGACCGGACAATTCTACGACGGTGTCCGTGTGCCGCGCAGTCCGGACGCCGAGGGCGCACTACGCGGCTGGTACGCCTCGCTGTTCGATGCCGGACTGATCGGTGGATCGTGGCCCGCACAGTACGGTGGGCGCCCAGATCACTCGTTGCGACACGACGCGGTGGTGATGGAGGAGATCGTCCGGGCCCGAGCACCGCGGCCCATTGACCAGGTGCTGCTGGCCAGTCACCTGATCATCACATTCGGCACCGAGGCTCAACGCGAAAAGTATCTGCCGAGAATCCGCTCCGCCGAAGATATCTGGTGTCAACTGTTCAGCGAACCAGACGTCGGGAGCGACCTGGCCAGACTGTCCACCAAGGCCATTGAGCGACCCGATGGCACGTTCTGCGTCGATGGGCAGAAGGTGTGGTCCACCGACGCGCAGTGGTCGCAGATGGGTGTGCTGATCGCGCGCACTGACCGATCTGCGAAGCCACATGCCGGGTTGACGGTGTTCCTGCTCGACATGACCACCCCGGGTGTCGGCATCCGGCCCATCCGTGAGATGACCGGGTCTGACGAGTTCTGCGAGGTTCACCTCGACCAGGTGGTGATACCGCCGGAGCAGATCTTGGGTGAGCTCAACCAGGGCTGGGCGGTGGTCAACTCGGGCCTCGCATCTGAACGGGCGTACGTCGGTGCAAATTCGGTGCTGCTCGCGCAGCTGTTGGACGACATCGTCGAGCTCTCCGGCCACGTCGACTACCTCTCCGGCCCGGCAGCCGATGATCCGGTCGTGTCCGAGCAGCTGGCCGACTTCAAAGCTCGTGTTGCCGCCGTGCAGTGCCTTGCGGCCGACGTGGTCAGCCAGGTGATCGCCGGCACCGACCATCCGAGCGACGGATTGCTGGCCAAACTGGCCTACACCGAACTCAACGTCGCGCTGTGCTCCTACGCGATGACCATGATGGCCGGCGGCAGACTCCGTCCCTCCGGCCAACCGGTGGCGGCTCGTCTGGAGCACGCCATGTTGTGGTCGCGTGCGCTGACCATCTCTGGTGGGTCGTCGGAGATTGTCCGCAATCTGATTGCCACTCAGCTCCTCCAACTCCCCAGATCGTGGTGACCTGTATGTCCGAAGAAGCCGCTGCTGTCCGCGAATTGATTTCCGCCTACGCGCTGAGCCTTGACGCCGACGAGATAGAAAACTGTCTGAGCCTGTTCACCAGCGATGCGGAGTTCGAGGTGTACGGACGGGTTTTCACCGGTCCCGATGGGATCCGGGAGATGTTCACCAACGCACCCCGCGGTCTGCACATGACGGGCGCGTCGCAAATCGATGTCGACGGCGGTTTCGCCACCGCGCGATCCCAGATCCTGTTCGTCGAGGCGGGCACTTCCAATCTGCGGCCTGCGCTCTATGACGACGAACTCGTAAATGTGGGAGGACACTGGCGGTTCCGGCGACGCCGGTGCCAATTCATCACCGCCTCCGGGCTCAGTGCCCGTCCCCAGAACCCAGCGTGAGCGGCATCTGATTCGCCATGGGAGATTACGTGGATTTATCCGGTGCCCAGCCGATTCCGGCTGACCTGCGCAAAGGCTATGTCGAACACCAGTGGTGGAACGGGGAGTTGCTCCGCGACGGGGTCGAATCCCATGCGCTGCGCGATCCCACCCGACGCGCACTCAGTGATCAGGCCTCAAGTTGGACGTATCAGCAGACCGCGCAGGCTATCTCGCGAGTGATAGCTGTGCTGCGTCGTCGCGGCGTGGGCCACGGGTCCGCCGCGCTGGTCGTGGCACCGTTGAGTGCCGCGGCCGTCATCGCCTATCACGCGATCATCCGCAGCGGCGGTGTGGCCGTCATGCTCGATCGGCGCGCCGGTCGCAGTGAGGTCGCGCATGCCATCGCCACCGCCGGTGTGGGACTGATCGTCTCGACAGGTGAGCTGCTCACCCAACTGGAGTCGGAGCTGGGCGACGTCCCGCGCGCCAGTTTCGACGAGTTGTTGGCCGGCGACCGATCATGCACGGACTGGGTGGAACCTGACCCGGATCGGCCGTCGGTCGTATTGTTCACCTCGGGTACCACGAGTCGGCCCAAAGCGGTTGTACACAGCCTGAATACGGTGCGAGCGGCGGCCCGAAACCTGGCCGAGGCGGTCGCCGTCACGGACCGCGACGTGGCATTCCTGTCCTCGCCACTGGCCAGCGTCACCGGCATCGTGCAGATTCACCTGACTCTCGATCGCGGTGCCACGTTGCTTCTCGAGGAACGCTTCGACCGCGCCGGCTCGCTGCGTCGCATATGCGACGAGAGCGCCACTCTGATCGGTGGTGCACCGGTCATACTGGAAGAACTCCTGTCGGAAGCCGATGCGCAAGGCATCAGCGAACTGCCGCTGCGCAGTGTGCTCGTCGGCGGTTCTGTCATCCCGCGCGCCCTACTCGACGTCGCAGCAGAGCGGTACGGCATCACACCGGTGCGTATCTACGGCTCGTCGGAAGCTCCGTGCGCGGTGCTGACGTTGCCTTCGGACACCGGCCCGGATCGCGTCCGGGACGACGGTGCCTGCGCACCGGGGACCGAGTTGCGCGTCGATGGCCCGGGGGAGCTGCTGGTCCGAGGGCCCGTCCGATTTCTCGGCTATCTCGACGAGCAACACAACGAGGGAGCCTTCGCCGGTGACGGCTGGTTTCGCACCGGAGACCTCGGCCGAGTGGAGCATGGCCGGCTCACCGTGGCGGGCCGACTGACCGAAACAGCGTCGCGAAAAGGACTCAAGGTTTCACTGGCCGAGATCGACGAACGGGTCGCGGCGCTGCCGGGAATCCGCGAAGCGGCGGCCTTTGCACTTCCCGACACCGAGACCGGTGAGCGGGTCGCGGTAGCGGTGATCGCAGATGTTCCCGACGCGATGAGCCTTGAGCTCATCACGACACCACTTGTGGATGCCGGATTGGCGAAATGGAAGCTGCCCGAACAGATCGTGCTATGGGAGGGGCCGTTGCCGCGCACCGAGAGCGGGAAGGTCCAACGGCGCGTCATCGCCGAGCGGCACGCGCGTTGTGCCAACCTGTACGCCGACCGGGTTCGATGGCAGTAGTCGGCGAACTACACGTGAGTCAGAGATTGGCGGGAACGTAACTCGTCAAACCGCCGTCGACGACGAACTCGGCGCCGGTGGCATATGAGGATTCGTCGCTGACCAGGAATACGACAAAAGCCGACACCTCGGCCGGAGCGGCCCCACGGCGCATCGGAATGGGCGTCATGAACTCTTCGGTGACTCCGGCGCTCATCGGGGTGTGCACCAGCCCGGGATGCAATGAGTTGACCCGAATGTTGTGCGAAACCAGTTCCACTGCAGCAGATTTGGTGAGACCGCGCAGACCGAACTTGGCGGCCACGTAGGGGTGCAGGTGTGCGCTTCCGGCCAGCCCCTCCACCGAGGACACGTTGACGATCGACCCGCCGCCGGCAGCGATCATCGGATCCAGCGCCGACCGCATACCCAGGTAGGCGCCGGTCAGGTTGACGTCGAGAACGCGTTGCCAGTCTGCCAGCGGTGCCGTGCGCAGTGAACCCATCGTCACGATGCCGGCGTTGTTCACCAAGGCGTCCAGCCGGCCGAATCGGGCCATGCAGCCGGCCACAGCCGCATCCCACTGATCCGGCCGGGTGACGTCCAATGACACGTAATGGCATGTGTCGCCCAGTGTTTCGGCTGTCGCGTGGCCGGCTTCGTCCAGGACGTCCCCGATCACCACCGCCGCGCCCTCGGCGATCAGAGCCGCCGCGTGGGCCGCGCCCATGCCGCGGGCGCCGCCGCTGATGAGTACTGCCTTGCCGTCAACTCGTCCCACGGCGGGTCAGCGTACCCCGGCTGCGACGCGGAGTTGGGTGAGTAGCAGATGTTCGTCGCCACCGGGAACCAGATAGTGGCACACCGCGATCCGGACCAGTGCGGCGGCCACGGCCACTGGATCGTCGACCTGACCGGTGATCTCCCCTGCGATCAACTCGCTGAGCGCTGGTAGCGCCTTGCCCATCTGGGTCAGCACCACCGCGGGCTCGATCTCGATGAGGCCGCGCATCTGGTAGGAGCCGTAAAAGTCCACCAGAAACTGCAGCACCGCCTCCAATCGTTCTCGCCCGCTGCGGTCGCCGAGCGAGCGGGCGAGTTCCTCCCTCACCAGCTCGAGTTCGAACTGGCTGAACGCAGCCAGCAAATCTTCCTTGGAAGAGAACGACTTATAGAGCGTCGGACGCGAAATGCCGGCCTGCGCAGCAACATCAGACAGGTTGAATTTGCTGTAGCCGTGGCGACTCAGCACCTTGAAGGTGGCCTGCAGGATGCGCTGACGCGCCTGACTGGCGCCGTCGGCGGATTCGAGCATCGTTTACATCCTTTACACTAGGTGTCGCCAATGTTAACGTCCGTGCCATGGTTTTGGGGACCTTCGAATCAGCGCGGCGGGCAGCTTCATGACGGCGTACGACACAGTCGATTTCTTCTCTGATCTCGGACTTGCCGAGAATCCCTACCCGTACTATGAGCATCTTCGTGAGCAGGGACCGGTCTGCCCGGTCGCAAGCACGGGGATGGTGGCGGTCACCGGCTATGACGAGCTGGTGTCGGTCTACCGGGACAGCGACACGTTCTCGGCCATCAACTCGTCATCCGGTCCTTTTCCGCTGCCCTTCGAACCGGTCGGTGACGACATCTCCGATCTGATCGATGCGCATCGGGAGGAGTTCCCGATGAGTGAGCATCTGGTGTCGTTTGACCCGCCGACGCACACCGCACACCGGGCGCTGCTGAACGGGCTGTTCACGCCGAAGCGCCTGAAAGAGAACGAAGAGTTCATGTGGGACGTCGCCGATCGGTTGATCGACGAGTTCATCGCCGATGGCCACGCGGAGTTCGTCGGCGCATTTGGTCAGCCGTTTCCGCTGCTGGTCATCGCCGATCTGTTGGGCGTTCCCGAGGGTGACCACGACATGTTCCGTGCGCTGTTGGCCGGTACCGGTCCGACCCAGGACGAGCCGTGGGCCACGACGGCCGAGGACGGGTCGCTGGACCTCAACCCGCTGGCCTACCTGGACAAGTGGTTCACCACCTACATCAGCGATCGGCGGGAAACGCCGACGCCCGACATCCTCACCGAACTGGCGACGCAGCGCTTTCCGGACGGTGGGTTGCCGGACGTGATCGAAGTGGTGCGGGTCGCCACCTTCCTGTTCATCGCCGGTCACGAGACCACCGCACGGCTGTTGGCCAGTGCGCTACACGTGCTGGCCGAGAAGCCCGAGCTGCAGGAGCATCTGCGCTCGAACCGCCAGCTCATCCCCAACTTCGTCGAAGAAATGCTGCGCGTCGAGAGCCCGGTCAAGAGCGATTTCCGGCTCACCCGGAAGAACACCACGCTCGCCGGTGTGGACATCCCGGCGGGCACGAAGATCATGCTGCTGCCCGGTGCGGCGAATCGGGACCCGGCGCGCTTTGAGTGCCCGGCCGAGCTGCGGGTCGACCGGCCCAACGCGCGGCAGAACGTAGCCTTCGCCCGGGGTGCGCACAGCTGTCCGGGCGGTCCGCTGGCTCGGATCGAAGGACGGGTCACTGTCGACCGAATTCTGGACCGTATCAGCGATATTCGGCTCGATGAGGTGCATCACGGTCCTCCGGAGGACCGTCGATTCGAATACGTTCCGCTGTGGATCTTGCGGGGATTGAGCGAACTGCACATCGACTTCGCGGCGCGATCGTGACCGAAAGTTCGGCTTGGCGGTCATTCGCCGACAAGGCGGAGCTGGCGGAGGTGATCGCGGTGTTGTCGGCAGCCGTCGACCGCGCCGACGGACCGGCGATCATCGACTGCTACACAGAAGACTCCTTCGACGATCACGGCTCGTTCAAGGGAACGGGCCGCGAGTTTGCCGAGATGATCTGTGCGACATCCGAATCCGTCACTGAAATGACAATGCACCACCTTTTGGGTCAGTCGGTGTTCGACGTGGACGGAGACCAGGCATGGGGTGAGACCTTCTTCGTCATGCACTCGGTGATCGGCGGTCAAACGGGCAGTGGCTTCGGTCGTTACATCGACTATTTCCGTCGCGTCGACGGGCGGTGGAAGGTTGCCTACCGGCGCGTGGTGCCCGATGCGTCGATCCCCGGCGACGACCTCAGTGCCTACTGGCAATCGAGCCGCGACCGCACCGATCCACGCTACGACCGGCTTACCGCGCCACCCGTAGATCAGTGAGCAGGACGATCAGCCCGTCGACGACGAAGTGGAGGGCCAAATGTTGATCGCGTTGCGCAGCCAGAAGGTGCTGCTGTGGTGGACGTTCATCGGGGGCGGGATCTACGGCAGCGTCCACTTCTTCCTGCTGCGCATGTTCCCGCCACCGTCGGCGCAGTGGACAACGGACCAGATCGCGCAGTTCTACACCGACCACAGCACACAGGTTCTGATCGGCGCGGTGGTGATGAGCTGGACGGCCCCCTTCGTCCTGCCGCTGACCATCGTGCTGGCGATGCAGATGCTGCGCCACGAGCCGGCCAGGGCGCCGGTCTGGACGTCCGTGGGCGCCGCCGGGGGCGCGCTGATGTCGATCTTCATGGTGCTGCCCCCGATCATCTGGGGTGCTGCGGCTTTCAAACCGGACCGGGCGGCCGAGGTGACGGCCGCCCTGCACGAGCTGGGTCTGCTCGTCTTCATCACGACAACCCAGTACTTCATTTTCTTGTGGGTCGCGTTGGCGGTGATCTGCCTGGTGCCCAATACCGTTGTGCACTCACCGTTTCCCCGGTGGTTCGGCTACCTCACCGTGTGGTCGGCGCTGGGAACCGAAGCGGGCGCCGTCGCCTTTCTGACCCGTACCGGGCCGTTCGCCTGGAACGGACTGCTGGCGTTCTGGTTGCCGACGATCGTCCTTGGCGTGTGGTTCACGGTGGTCGCGAGGCTGCTTCTCAACGCCATCGACGCCCAGATCGACGACGAGCAGCGTTCGCTCACCACGACTGCGGCGGCGACGGTATGAAGCCACTTCTCGACGCCGCCGCCGACACGAACGTCGACTGCGCCCCAGAGGCGGCCCCCCACGTGCCCGGTGAGCCGGGGCTGTGGATTCTGTTGTTCGGCGACCTGGTGATCTTCACCGTCCTGTTCGTCGTGTACCTGAGTCGCCGGGCCGAGGATCCCGAACTGTTCGCCAGCTCGCAAGATCACTTGAACCGGACGTTTGGCGTCGTCAACACCCTGATCCTGTTGACCAGCTCCCTGCTCATCGTCCTTGCGACGAAAGCACTGCGCGACGACCGGCTTCGTACGTTGGCAACCCCGCTGACGGTCGGCGGCGCACTGATCGGTGCTTGCTTCGTGGTGGTCAAGGTCTTCGAGTACCAGCAGAAGTTCGCTGCCGGGATCGGCCCGAGCACCAACGAGTTCTTCATGTACTACTTCGTGCTCACCGGTCTGCATCTGGCCCACGTGATCATCGGCCTGGCGATGCTGGCCGTGTTGGCTCGGTTGGCGTCCAAACCGGATCCGACGCCGATGCGGATCGGGTTCTTCGAGGGCGGCGCTTGTTTCTGGCACCTGGTCGACCTGTTGTGGATCATCATCTTCCCGCTCGTATTCCTGGTGAGGTGACCATGACGACTCTGTTACGCAGCAATACCACGCTCGTCTGGGCGGTGCTGGTGGCGCTCACCGTCTCGTCCTGGACCGCGGGCACACACGGTTCCCCCGGTACGCACATGGCCCTCAGCCTGGTGATCATCGCCATCGCGGTCTTCAAGGCCCGGTTGGTCGGCCTCTACTTCATGGAGTTGCGGGAGGCGCCTCGGTGGCTGCGCGCCGGATTCGAGGGATACTGCGCGGTCGTGTTCGTCCTGTTGGCTTCGATGTTCGTGCTGCTATGACCTCCCCGGACAAAGCTCCCGACCTGTCGGCGGCCGCGGCCGTGGTCACGGGCGGAGCCAGCGGTATCGGGTTCGCGCTGGCGAACGCCTATGGACGCCGAGGCGCCACGGTGGTGATCGTCGACCGCGACGAGCTGGCCGAACTGGCGCGCGCCGCAGGAGGCTGAGGATTTGAGCAGCATCGCCCCGTTTCACCTCGCGGTGCCAGACGCCGACCTGGCCGATCTGCGCCACCGCATCCGCGCCACCCGATGGCCGGAAAAAGAAACCGTCGACGACTGGTCCCAGGGCATGCCACTGCAGGCCGTCCGCGACCTCTGCTGCTATTGGGCCGATGAATACGACTGGCGGACAACCGAAAAGCGGCTCAACGAGATCGGACAGTTCCGTACCGAGATCGACGGCCTCGGAATCCACTTTGTGCATGTCCGGTCGCCACATCGCGACGCGCTGCCACTGATCATCAGTCACGGCTGGCCGGGCTCAATCGTCGAATTCCTCAAGGTGATCGGGCCGTTGACGGATCCGCCTGCCTACGGAGGTCGGGCCGCCGACGCGTTCCACGTGGTATGCCCGTCGCTACCGGGCTACGGGTTCAGTGACAAACCCACGACCACCGGCTGGGGTATCGAGCGGATCGCCGATGCGTGGGGGGTGCTGATGGCGCGGCTGGGCTATGACCGCTATGGGGCACAGGGCGGAGACTGGGGATCTGCCGTCACCAACTGCATCGGCCAACGTGACGCCGAACATGTCGTCGGGATCCATCTCAACCTGGTGCCCCCCGGCCCCGGTGCGGCGAAGACGGCGGATCTGACCGGTGACGAACGGGCGATGCTGTCCACCGTCGGTGAGCACATGAAGTCCGGGACCGGATACTCAACGCAACAATCCACCTGTCCGCAGACGCTCGGCTACGGCCTGGTCGATTCGCCGAGCGCGCAATGCGCCTGGATTGCCGAGAAGTTCTGGTCCTGGGTCGACCATGGCGGTGATCTGTTCACCGTTCTCACCCGGGACGAGCTGCTGGACAACGTAATGCTGTACTGGCTGCCGGCCACCGGTGCGTCATCGGCCCGGCTCTACTGGGAAAGTTTCGGAAAGGGCAACACAGATCCGGTTACGGTGCCGGTCGGCTGCTCGCAGTTCCCGAAAGAGGTATACCGCTCGTCGCGACGTTGGGCCCAAGAGCGTTATCCCGACCTGCGCTGGTGGAACGAACTCGACACGGGTGGACACTTCCCGGCATTCGAGCAACCCGAAACATTCGTCGACGAGGTTCGTTCGTTCTTCCGTCTGCTGCGTTGAGACTCGCCGCCGGGTCTGGGACGGCTGTCTACATGTCTGACTGCATCTGTCGCAGACCCGCGATGAAGTTTTCGACCATGATGCGGTAGGCGCGGTCCGGGTCCACCTGCATTGCGCCCTGTAGTTCCATGGCCAGGAATCCGGACATGTTCGCGGTCAACAGGGTATTGGCGATGGCGGCGCTCTCTCCGGTGATGCCGTACCAGCGGAATACGGCATTGGCGGTGTCGGTGGCCACGGAGATCGCGGCGGCGATGTCGTGGCCTTTGAGCCCGGGGATGGTCACCGGCAGGGCATAGCGGCGCGGGTACTTGTGCGCGTATGTCCGGTATGCGGTCGCAATGGCGCGCACGGCGTCATCCCCCGACAGTCCCAGCACGGCGTCGCGGATGGATTCTCCCATGTCGCGTACCACCAGCATCCAGAGCTCGCGCCTGAGGTCGTCGAGGTTTTTGACATGGTTGTACAGTGACGGGCCCTTGATGCCGACGCGCTCGGCCAGGGCCACCATGTTGAGCCGGTCCCAGCCCTCCTCGTCGAGCATGTCTCGCGCGGCGACGAGCACGTCGTCGCGTCGCGCGGACGTGCTGCCGGGCCGGCGGGTGCGGTTGGGCGCCGAAGAGGTCTTGGGCATGGCAACTATGGAACCACAAAGAACCTCTCGGTGAATTACTAGAGACTCTTGTATCAGAACTATTCGCCGAAGTACGGTCGTCTGGATTTGGTTTTGTCAGGCCTGACGCGGCGCCCCAGGTGTGGTGTCGGCATGGTTCGCGCTCGTCGTGGAAGGAAACAGGGGCATGACGGCAGCAGTGAACACCGACGAGGTGTTCATCCAGTTGACCCAGACCACCGAGGGACGGGGCAATCCGTATCCGCTCTACCGGCAATTGCACGAGCACGCGCCGACGATTTTCCAGATTGCCGGTACCAAGTACTACGGGGTGCGCGGCTACGCCGAGTGCAGCGAGGTACTGCGGGACGGCCGACTGGGTGTAGGGGAGCGGGCAGTCGGACAGGACGCCGACGGAGAAGGGGACAAGTACGGCACCTTCATCACCGATCCGGCCGCATTGATCAATCTCGATCCGCCGCTGCACACCCGGTTGCGCCGGCTGGTGACCAAGGCGTTCACCAAGCGTCAGGTCGACCGGATGCTTCCCAACACGACATCCATCGCCGACGGTCTGCTGGACAAGTTCGAGTCCGGCGATGTCATCGATGTCATTGCGGATCTGTCCACACCGCTGCCGGTGGCGGTCGTGGGCCGGATGCTGAACGTTCCCGAAAGCGACTGGATGTTGTTCGCCCCGTTGATGGTTGACGCTGTCGCCGGCGCATCACCATGGGCCACGATCGACCAGCTCAAAGCGGCCTATGCGGCATCGGAACAGATGAAGGCGTACTTCATCGAGTTTGTCGCAGACCGCAAGGCCCACCCGATCGAGGACGATCTGCTCACTGCCATCCTGCGGGCCGAGGAGAATGGCGAACGGCTGGCCGAGGATGAGGTCAACCTGCTGGTGCTGACACTGTTCGTCGCGGCATTCTCCACCACCGCACACTTGATCGGCAACGGTCTGTATGCACTGTTGAGCAATCCCGACCAGCTGCGGATCCTGCTTGATGATCGGTCCGTGATTCCCAGTGCCGTCGAGGAATTCCTGCGGTATGACCCGCCGGTGCAAGTGGCCGCGCGCTCGGCCCACGAAGATCTGGAGATTGCCGGCACCGAGTTGCCGGCCGGAGCGCAGCTGACCGTGCTGTTGGCTGCAGGCAATCGCGACCCGGAGCGTTTCACCGACCCGGACCGGCTCGACGTCCGTCGTAGTCAGGGGCCACCGTTGTCGTTCGGCGGCGGCATCCACCATTGTCTGGGCGCATCGCTGGCCCGCCAAGAAGGTCAGGTGTTTTTCGACCGACTCCTGTCACGGTTCCCGAACCTGTCTCTGGAGGCTGCGCCTGCGCGTCGCGACGAGATCTTCGCGTTTCGCGAATTGCGGAACCTGCCAGTGCGTTTGGCGAGCTGAATGCTGTTCATCCACGAGGTGCATTCGCTGATCGGCGAGAAAGAGGCGGAGTTCGAGGCCACCTTTCGTGACGAGTGGCTGCCGGTGCTCGGCAGGTCGTCCGAGGCCAGGCTGGCATGGTACCTGCGACACCCACCGGTGGTGGGCGAAGCGTTCACCGTGGTCACCGTCATCGCGGTCCGCGACGCCGCGGCGTGGGACCAGCTCGGCGAACGCATCCAGCACGGCGACCTCAAAGCACTCGCGGTCAAGACCGATGGCCTGCGGCGAGGTGTGAGAGCGAAAATTCTGGCGCCACTGGATAACTGGGTTCAGGACTTCGAATTTGACGCCATTCCGATCACCCCCGGTGAGCATGATCCCGGACTGTGGATCGAGGACACGCTTTGGCCGTTTGAAGGCAGGCTCGATGAATACATCGCCGCCGCGGGGAGGTTTGCGCGCGCGCTGAAGAAGCCCGCTCAGCAGGGCAAGAGCTACCTGGAACCCATGCTCGGCCTGCGTACCGCATTCGGATCCGGCATCGAACGGGAAGTGGTGGCCCTGTCCCGAATCGTCGACCCACAAGCGTGGCTGCATGACGCGATCAACGGTCTGCCGGCCGGATACGACTTGGGCTGGAACGAACTGGAACTGCGGGAGCGGTGGCGGACATATCTGTTCAACACACCAACATGGGCACCTATCTGGTGACCCGATTATCACGACGGAGGCGATGAGAATGGGACTGTTGGCGGGCCGGGTGGCGATCTTGACCGGAGGTGCTGGCAGCCTGGGGTCGGCAATGTCGCGGCTGCTGGCGGCCGAGGGGGCGAGCGTCGTGGTCAACGACGTGAACATTGCCCGGGCGCAAAAGATTGTCGACAAGATTGTCGCCGCCGGCGGCAACGCAGTGGCCGACGATTCCGACGTGTCGACAATGGCCGGCGGTTCTGCGGTCGTTCAGCGCGCCCTGGACCAGTTCGGCACCGTCGATGTACTGGTACTGCTGGCCGGTCAGGTAGCGATCAAGTCCATCACCAAACTGACCGAGGAGGACTGGGACCGGGTCATCGGTATCCACATGAAAGGACACTTCTCGGTCCTGAAGGCCGCGCTGCCGACGATGATCGACAAGAAATACGGAAGAGTGATCGCGGTGTCCTCAGTGGACGGGACCATTGGCGATGCCTACATGTCCCCGTACTGCGCGGCCAAGGCCGGCATCCTCGGCTTCGCCCGGGCTGCGGCGATCGAACTCGACGAGCACGGCATCACGGTCAACACGATCTGTCCATCGGGCATCCCCGGGGACCTGGGACCGATCGCCACCAAACTGGCCGGGCCGCCGGCGGGCAACGCACCGCTGGTCGCGTACCTGGCCAGCGAGGAATCCGGCTGGCTCAACGGGCATGTCTTCGATGTGTCGGGATCGGGCCGAATCGGCCTGTACCCGCCGTATGTGCCGTCGCGGTTGGTATCGAAGGAAGGCGGCTACACCGTCGAGGAACTCCGCAATGTCGTACCGGCGCTGTTCGAGCCGACCTACACCATCGAGCCGAGGCAACGTCCTCGGCTGTTGCCCAAGGAAGGCGAATCGGAAGATCGTCTGCCGAAAGGTTTCTCGGCGATTTTCGCGGAAGTCACCGCAGGTGCGGGCGTCGTTCCGCAAACCGACTGAGCGGCTCAGGGCCTTTGAGGCTAGAGACTCTAGTCTTTACACTAGATAGTGTAGTAGTATTGGTCCGACCGGATGGGTTTCGGGAAGGGATGAGTCAATGAGATTCGGCATTTGCCTGCAGGCACTGAATTCCGCCGACTGGGAGCGTGTCATCGCCGAGGACTGGACTCGGCCACCGGTGGTGCCCGACCATGTGCTGTGGGAGGAGAACATCCATCTGGGGCTGCTGGCCGAACCGTTGGGTTTCGATTCGATGTGGACGACCGAGCATCACTTCGGACCGCATTGCATGGAGCCCAATCCTCTTGAACTGCTTGCCTATTTCGCCGGGGCCACCAAAACCATCGACTTTGGCACCATGGTGATTGTGCTGCCCTGGCATCACCCATTACAGGTGGCCGAGGAGATCGCTCTGTTCGATATCCTGCTGCAGGGCCGCAAGTTGTCGGTCGGTGTGGGGCGAGGCCTGGGACAGTCCGAGTTCGCCGGTTTCGGCATCGACATGGCCGAGTCGCGGGGCCGGTTCGTCGAGAGCATCGAGATCCTCAAACTCGCCCTGACCAAGGAACGGTTCTCCTACGACGGCGAGTTCTACCAGATCCCCGAGACCTCAACCCGGCCACGGCCGCGCTCAACTGATCTGATCGACAACATGCTGGGCGTATTCACCAGTCCACAATCGTTGACCACCGTTGCCCAGGCCGGACTCAACCCGATGTTCGTCGCCGCCCAGAGCGCCGATGTGATCCGCAGCCAGGTGGCTGAATTCAATGATCTGCGTAGCGGGCTGGGCCTGCCTGCAGCCAAACCGATTGTGCACCAGTGGGTGTACTGCACCGAGACCGAAGAAGATGCCCGCAAGATGGGCAAGCGGTACATCACGCAACTCGGGGTGGAGACCAACCATCACTACAACCTCGGCGACGCTGCGCACTGGGACGGCATCAAGGGGTATGAATATCAGCTCGACCAGGCCAAGAACGGTCTGGTCGGCAACATGGACCTGCATCTGGTCGGCACCCCCGAGCAATGCATCGAGCGCGTGCAGAGGCTGCGAGAAATCACCAATTGCAGCGAGATCGTGGGCCTGTTCCATTTCGGTGGCATGCCGATCGAGACCGCCGAGAAGAGCATGCGGTTGTTCGCCGACGAAGTGATGCCGGCGGTCCGCGCAATGGACGCCGACGCCGCGGCGGCCACACTGTGATGTAACCGTCTCCCGCTCGTGCCGTCGGACACGAGATGCTCGTCAATGTTAGAAGGACATGAACGTGCGCGTTTTCGATTCGATCAATGACCTTGTCGCTGTCAAGGGGCAAGCCCTGGGCACCAGTGAGTGGGTGCAGATAACCCAGGACGCAGTGAACTTGTTCGCCGACGCGACCGGTGATCATCAATGGATTCACGTCGATCCGCAGCGGGCGGCCCAGGGCCCATTCGGTGCCACGATCGCGCACGGGTACATGACCTTGTCGTTGCTTCCGCGGCTGATGGCGCAGATGTACACCGTCAACGGGATCAAACTGGCCATCAACTACGGACTGAACAAGGTCCGCTTTCCGGCCCCTGTGCCAGTCGGATCGAACGTACGCGCCACCAGCACCTTGGTGGGGGTCGACGAGCTCGGCGACGACACCGTTCAGCTGACGGTGTCGACCACAGTTGAGATCGAAGGCTCGGCCAAACCTGCCTGTGTTGCCGAGAGTGTGCTGCGCTACATCGGCTGACGATCGGTGTTCGATCCAACCTGCCAGGAAGCTGAATCGTCGCCATGATTGAGTGTGACAACGCTGCCGATATCGTCTGGCGGCCGAAGCCGTCCGACATCGCGGCAGCCAACGTCACGGATTTCATGGCGTGGCTGTCCCGGCACCGTGGGATCACTGTCAAGACGTGGGATGAGCTGTGGGCCTGGTCGGTTCGCGATCTGGCGGCGTTCTGGAGTGCACTATGGTCCTACTATCGGGTGATTGCCGAGCGTGGGCCTGACCAGATCGTCAGCCCGGACCCGATGCCGGGCGCACGCTGGTTCGACGGAGCCCGCCTGAACTACGCGGAGAACATCCTGGCGAGGGCCCCGCGCGATCGTGCTGCTTTGATCGAGGTTGCCGAGGATCAGCCACCGAGGCGTTGGTCCACCGAACAGATCACCGGCATGGTGGGTGCCTTGTCCCACGAGCTCACAAAGCGAGGTGTCCGTCCTGGTGATCGGGTGGCCGGATATCTGCCCAACGTTCCCGAGGCGGTGATCGCACTGTTGGCCACCGCCGCGATAGGTGCGGTGTGGTCCTCATGTGGGCCGGAATTCGGCACCAGCAGCGTGATCGACCGGTTCGGCCAGATCGAGCCGTCTGTGCTGCTGGTCGTGGATGGCTATCGCTACGGCGGCAACATCCACGATCGCCGCGACGCGATCGCCGAAATTCGGGCACAGTTGCCGTCGGTGCACACCACTATCATGGTGCGCAAGCTACAACCAGAGGCTCCACTACCATTGGGCACGTTGGCCTTTGAGGAGCTGGTTGCCACACCACGGCCACCGGTGTTCACCGCGGTGTTGGCCGGTCACCCACTGTGGGTGTTGTTCACCTCCGGATCCACCGGCCGGCCCAAAGGCATCGTGCACAGCCATGGCGGGATCGTCTTGGAGCACCTCAAATCGCTGGGTCTGTGTCTCGACGTCGGGCCCGCGGACACGATGTTCTTCGCCAGCTCGACCAGTTGGATGGCCTGGAACTACGGTATCGGAGCATTGCTACACGGCGCGTCGGTGGTGCTTTCCTGTGCCGACCCGGCACGTCCTCGGTCCGACGGACTCTTCGCCGTCGCGGCTCAGACCGGTACCACGGTGCTGGGTCTGGGGTCGGCCTATATCACCTCGTTGGCCAAGCAGAACATGGTGTTACGCGATCGACTCGACCTGAGTGCGCTGCGTCTGGTGATGCCAACCGGGTCGCCCCTGCCGCCGGCGGGGTGGCGGTGGCTGGCACGTGAACTCGATGCCCGCGTTGACTCCATCTGCGGCGGCACCGAAGTGTGTACGGTGTTCTTTTGTGGCAACCCGCTCACGGCGGTACACGCAGGGCGGATATCGGGTTGTTCTCTGGGTGTTGAGGTACAGGCGTGGGATCACGCGGGCCGGCCGCAGTGCGAGCAGTTGGGTGAGATGATCGTCACCACTGCGATGCCGTCGATGCCGCTCTTCTTGTGGGGCGATGTCGACCATAAACGTTACCGTGAAACGTATTTCGAGACGTACCCCGGCGTCTGGTGTCAGGGCGACTGGGTCATCATCGAGCGTGATGGTTCAGTTGCCGTCGCCGGCCGATCCGACGCCACGCTCAACCGCGGCGGGGTGCGTCTGGGCTCGGCCGAAGTCTATGCCGTGGTCGATCGATCACCCCGAGGCGCTGCACTGGTTCGCCGAATGGGCCGCTACCCGTGACGGCGCCAAAACGGTTGCAAGCAAGTTTGATTGAGCAGAACATCTGACCGAGCAAAACATTGAGATCCGACCGCCACCGCTACCTTGGAGAGCAAGTGACAACGTCAACGCTGATGTTCGACCCGTTTTCGGACGACTTCTTCAATGGCCCCTACGCAACCTACGCGCGGATGCGCGACGAATCTCCGGTCTATTACAGCCCTGATTACGATTTCTATGCGCTGACCCGCCACGCTGACGTGGCCGCAGCATTCAAAGACCACGAGACCTTCTCCTCGGCAAGGGGAGTGGACTTGTCGATGGTTCGCGCGATGATCGCGGCAGGCGAGAACCCCAGCCCGCAGATGATCATCTACATGGACCCGCCCGACCATCGGCAAATGCGGAGCCTGGTCAACAAGGTCTTTACGCCCAGGGCCATTCAAAGTCTGACCCACATGGTCACCGAACAGATCGAGCTTCATCTTCCGGAAGACACCGATCATTTCGATGCGGTCCAGGATTTCTCGGCTCTGTTCCCCGTGGAAGTGATCACGCGGATGATGGGTGTCGACGTGTCCCAGGCACAGCAGGTTCGACATTGGATCGACCGATCGCTGCACCGCGCGCCCGGCCAGATCGACATGGACGAGGACGGTATCCAGGCCGGTATCGAGATCGGGATGTGGTGCTACGACCTCGTCCAACAGCGCCGTGACAGCCCGAAGGATGACATGATCAGCAGACTGATCGCCGCCGAGATCCTGGGCGACGACGGCCTGCCGCGCCGGCTCGACGACATCGAGATCACCGGCTTCGCCGCGCTTCTCGGTGGTGCCGGCGCGGAGACCGTCACCAAACTGATCGGCAGCGCCGTGGTGCTTTTCGCCAAGAACCCAGAACAGTGGCAGAAGCTGCTCGATGATCGCAGCAAGGTGCCGTTGGCCGTCGAGGAGTTACTGCGATATGAGGCTCCGGCTCAGTACAACGTCCGCTGCTCGACTCGCGACGTGACCCTGCACGGTGTGACGATCCCAGCCGAGAAGCCGGTATTCCTGGTGGGCGGTTCGGCCAATCGGGACCCTCGTGCCTGGACCGACCCTGACAGGTTCGACATCGACCGCGACCACACCGAGGCCCAAAATCTGGGATTCGGCTACGGTATTCACAGCTGCCTGGGGGCTGCGTTGGCTCGTATGGAAAGCGCTGTTGCGCTGAACCGATTGCTCGACATCATGCCGCGGTACGAAATCGACTGGGATCACTGCCGCCGGGTCAGCATGCAGAACGTCGCTGGGTGGCACAACGTTCCGGTGCGGGTTTTGCGGTAGCGCGTATGACCGCCGAACCGTCACCGTCGACCCCATCCTGGACCACGAACTATCCGGCCGGGGTTCCTTCGCAGTTGCCGGTCGAGTTCGCGACGATGCTGCAGGCGTGGGAACGTCAGGTGCAGACACGGCCGGGTGCGCCCTCGGTCCATTACTTCGATGTGACGCTGAGCATCGCCGAGATTGACAGGGCCGCTTCACTGTTGGCTGTTCGGCTGCAGGACGACGGACTGCAACCGGGTGATCGGATGGCAATCTATCTGCAGAACGACCCGCAGTGGTTGGTGGCTCTGCTGGCAGGTTGGAAGTGCGGGGCCGTGCCCGTGGCGGTGAACCCGATGCTGCGCGCCGAAGAGCTGCGGCACGTCCTGGTTGATTCCGGTGCGCGCGCCCTCGTTTGCCTGGACAGCCTGTACTCGTCGGTTCGGGAAGTCGCCGGAGGGACCGAGCTGTGCAATATCATCACGACGCATCCGCTCGACATGACCCCAGACGCCGCGGTTCCCGACGCGTTGGCTGCCCGTATGTCATCTCGGCAGATCTTCGATGCCGCATCGGATTGGCGCGCTATCACCGCTGGCAGTTCGAAAGATGTGGTGCGACAGGGGAGATTTCCTGCGACGGCTGAGATCGGAGCGCTGGTCTACACGTCGGGGACCACTGGCCCGCAGAAGGGCGCGATGAACACCCACCGCGCGATGGTGCACAGTTCCGCCGTGTACTGCCGCTGGTGGGATATTCGGGCGGAGCGCGACGTGATTGTCGGGGTGGCCCCGCTGTTTCACATCACCGGTCTTATCGCCGTTCTCGGCGTACACATCCTCGGCGGCGCGCCAATTGTGCTGATGCATCGGTTCGATGCCGATTACACGCTGCGTGCGGTCCAGCGATGGCAGGGCACGTTCATGATCGGTGCGAGCACGGCGTTCATCGCGCTGATCAACCAGCCGGATTTGGCCCAGATCGATGTGTCGTCGTTGACCAAGGCCGTATCGGGTGGCGCGCCCGTCAGTCCGGCGCTGATTGATCGAGTGCATGCCGCTACCGGCTGGACGTTGCGTGGTGCGTACGGCCTGACCGAGACGACGTCGCCGACCCACCTGGGGCCGGTCGCCGTCGATCCACCCACTGACCCGGAATCCGGCGCGACTGCGGTAGGTATCCCCGTCCCCGGCGCCCGGGTGCGCATCGTCGATCCTGCTACCGGAGTGGACCTACCGCCTGGCGGTACCGGAGAAATCGTGGTGTCGGGTCCAATGGTGGTGCCGGGTTACTGGCGACGCCCCGAAGAGTCGGCGCGGGCGATCGTCGACGGATGGCTGCATACCGGCGACATCGGCAAGATGATCGACGGCGGCTGGCTGTTCGTCATCGACCGGCTCAAAGACGTCATCAATGCCGGCGGATACAAAGTCTTTCCGCGTGACGTCGAGGATGTGCTGTATCGGCACCCTGCCGTATTGGAGGCCGCGGTCGTCGGAGTGCCCGACGACTATCGCGGCGAAACTGTCAAGGCGTTCGTGTCGTTGATCCAGGGCGCGACCGCCAGCCCGCAGGAAATCATCGGCTTCTGCCGCGATCGCATGGCGGCCTACAAATACCCTCGGTCGGTGGTGATCGTCGATGAACTGCCCAAGAACACCGCCGGGAAGATTCTCCGACGCGAGCTGCGCAGGTCGGTGGGCCGACCGTCTGTCGGGTGATCGGCGCCGGTTGCAGACCAGGCGACCGCGCAGGGCGTCGAGGAAAGTGGTGGAGTCCGTCACCGTTGCAATGGGTTTGGCGGACAGAGGTGCACGTCAGGAGTTGTGCAGGAGATGATCTTCGGCGTGGACGGTGTTGGTCATGTTCCAGTAGTCCACGATGCGCCAGGGCGACAGGACGTAGACGTTGCCGTCGGCGGACTTGTACCAGGAGTGTTCGATCGAGGGATGACCCCACATCAATGTCGACAGTTCATCCTGCTGCCTGGTGCGATAGTGCTGGTGGGCAACGGTTGTCGGTTCGATCGCGGTGTGACCGCCGTCGATCACGGTGCGCAGGGCCTCGCCGATGTAGCGCATCTGCAACTCCGACATCAAGATCACGCTGCCGGCGTGGGCCAGCCCGGTGCCGGGTCCGTTCATCATGAAGAAGTTGGGGAAACCCGGCACCGAAACGCCGTTGTAGGCGGTGGGTTTGCCGTCCCACACGGCGGACAGCGACACCCCGTCGCGGCCGATGATCTCCATCGGCCAGAGCACTTCACTGGCCCGAAAACCGGTCGCCAGGATGATCACGTCGACCTCGTGACGACCGGTGTCGGTGCACACGGCGGTGGCGGTGATATCGGTGATACCGTCGCGCACCAATTCGACATGTGGCCGGGTCAGGCAGCGTAACCAGCTGCCGTTGTCCTGCAACATGCGTTTTGCCATCGGCGGATAGTTCGGGGTGACCTGGTCGATCAGGTCCGGCCGATCGGCCAGCTGGCTGGCGATCCAGGCGGTGAACAGCTCGCGGCGGGCAGCGCTGGCCGCATTGGCGGTGCGCGGAAAATCGGGCCAGGCGGGGTCGGCGCGCACCAGCTCCAACAGCCGGTCGCTCGACTGCCACATGAGCATGAACCGATACCACCTCGCGTATCCCGGCAAGTGTTGCATCGCCCAGCGTTCACCGGGGGCCACCGGGTCGTGGTAGCGCGGGTTGGGGGCCATCCACTGCGGGGTGCGCTGGAACACCACCAGCTCGGCGACGTCGTCGACGATGGCCGGGCCGATCTGGAATCCGCTGGCGCCGGCGCCGATCAGCGCCACCCGCTTACCGGAGAGATCCACGCTGTGGTCCCACTGCGCCGAGTGGAACACCGGCCCGCTGAACCGGTCCATCCCCGGCAACTCGGGGATGTGCGGCCGGTTCAGGATGCCGACACCACTGATTATCGCGTTGGCCCAGCGGGTCGTCTCGGAGCCGTCGGGCCCGCGCAACGTGACTGCCCATCGGCCGGTGTGCTGATCCCACTGCGCGCGAAGCACTTCGTGGCGCCACAGTACGTGCCGGGCGAGGTCGTGCTCGGCCATCACCTCGCGGAAGTAGTCGCGGAGCTCCGGTTGGCGGGTGTAGTACTCGCTGAACTCACCGTTGGACTCGAATGAATAGGAGTAGTAGTGGCTGGCGACGTCGACCCGGCAACCCGGGTAGGTGTTTTCCAGCCATGTGCCGCCGGCATCGTCGTTCTTGTCGACGATCTGGAATGCGATCCCGGCCTCCTGCAGGCGGATACCGGCCAACAATCCCGACTCACCGCATCCGATGATCAGAACCGAAAAGTCCGCCGCGGTACGGGGCGGACGAGCCAACCTGATCGAGCGTGGGTTGGCGCCGGCGAGGTCCATTTCCTCGGCATAGAGAGCGGCGTAGTCATCGGGCACCGGCTCGCAGGCGATCCAGTCCATGATCTCGCGCATCACGGCATCGTCGAGCGGTACGGGGGTCGGGCACCCGGCATCGCGCCAGGCGCAGATCTGTTTGTGCGCGTCCCGACGCAACTGATCCTGTTCGTCGACGGTCAGCTTGCCCTGGAACTCGTTGAGCACGAACTGGTTCGGTCGGATCGGTCCTCGCAACAACGACGTATCACCGGTGATGGTGACCGTCGCGGCGACCAGGGCGGACACCGATGTCTGCGCCAGTGCCTCGGCGATTGCCGCGTCGTCCTCGGTGATCGCTGTCGTGTCCAGATGGCGGGGCCGCGTCATGTTGACCGTCCTTTGGAAATCGGATGCTCTGACATTATCAAGTGTCTATCTGGCACTCATGAGTGTCAAGATGGCCTACGTGGGTATCCTGCTCGATGTGTCCGCCACTCACGGTTCGCTGGCCGATGTCAAACGTCGGGCAGCGATCGATCACATCCTGGCCGCCGCCCGCCGTCTGGTCCTCACTTCCGGCCTCGACGTCACCATGGACGAGGTGGCCGAGGCCAGCGGCGCCAGCCGGCGCACCTTGTTCCGCCATTTCGCCACCCGGGACAAGCTGCTGGCGGCGGCCTTCGAAGCGGGCATTCTCGATTACCGTGCCCAGCTGCCCACGCTGACCGGTGACCCGCAGGATTGGTTGCGACGCACCTGCCGGGCGGCGCATGAGATGAATGCGACGATCGGGCGCGGATTTTTCGAACTGAGCTCACGGCGAGACCTGTCACCCGAGCTCGCTGCGGTGGAAGTCAATCGGCTCGGTGAATTTCGGGCGGCCATGACCGACATCGCGCAGGTTCTGTGGACATCCACCGGCCACGCCGGCCAGGTGCCGGCAGAGTTGCATGCCACGGTGTGCGCGCACCTGAGTCCCTACTTCACCGCTGCGTTGCTGATCGACGCTGGACAAACCTGGTCGGCGGCAGCCGATCTGGCTTACGGTGCGATTTCCTCCACTCTGCAGACTTTCGGTGCCGATTGACGGCCTGGTTCGCCTGCCCCGGCCGACGGCGGCACCGGGAACTTTACAAAATCAGTGAAAACTGTCACGCTTGGCTACGGGTTTGACGGTGACTACAAAACCGTCGATTTGTCCGATATCAAGGGACACGTGCTGCCATGGTGTGACAGCAGCGCGGCCGAAATGAGGGTTCGTGGTGTTAGAGAAGGCGACCGGTCATGACCGCTCAAGCGTTGGCTGAGGAGTTGGCCCCCCGCGGTGGGAGCCCGTCCGTCGAGTTATCTGGCGATGAGGTGTTCCGGCATCGCCTCCATGTCATCGCATCGTCGGCGGTCGATGTGGTGGCCGCCGCGGGCGGTTGGTTGGCAGACCGAGCGTTGACGGGATGGGATGTTTTCGTCTACCTGCCGGACGGCGAAGAGTCCTTGCCGTTGCGTGTGCTCGGGGTGACCCCGTGTTCCCAGGGAGATCTGTCCACTCTGGCGGCGTCGGTACGTCGGGAACATCGGCGAAAGCGTCGCTACGCCCCGACTGCGCTGGCAGTCGATGCCGCGATGATCGACGCCGACCCCGCGGTGCGCAGGTGCATCGACAGCGCAATGGCTGACGTCTCCACAGAGGTCGTGATGTGGGGAGCGGTACCTGCCGCAGGCGTCGGAGCACATCTCGTGCAGACATCGTGCCGGGCCAGTAGCGCAGGGCTCGCCTTCAAGTCCCATGCCCTGAAAGCCGCTCTCGCGACTGATGTGCCGTGCGGCGACGAAATTCTCCACACCAGGGCGTCGCAACCAACCTGGGTTGGCTGCTTTCCCCGCCGCGAGGCACAACGATGACCCGCGGCCCATCTTCCGGGGAAGTGTCGTTCACCGTGAGCGCGGTGGCACAAGCTGTTGCCGCAGCCGTCCCGGACCGTGAGTTCATCGTCCAGGGCACGCGTCGCTTTACCTACGCCGACATCTTGTCACGGTCTCAACGGCTCGCCCGATTTCTGCGATCGTGCGGTCTCGGTTGTACGACCGAACGCCCCGATCTGGCCAATCATCAAGTCGGACAAGATCTTCTGGGTATCTATGCCTACAACGGCAACGAGTACGTCGAGGCGTTACTGGGCTCTTTCCACTCCCGGGTGGCGCCATTCAACGTCAACTATCGGTACGTCAAGGAAGAGCTGCGCCATCTGCTGGCTGATTCCGGCGCGACCGCATTGGTCTACCACGCGGCCTTTGCACCTCAGCTTGCCGAAATCCTTCCTGAGCTACCGCATCTGCGGGTTTTGATCCAGATCGCAGACGACTCGAATGCAGCGCTACTCGACGGCGCTGTGGACTACGAATCGATTGTCGGTGCCGGTCCCGGCGGTCCTCTCGATGTTCAGCCGTCACCCGACGATCTGTACGTCCTCTACACCGGCGGCACCACCGGTAGCCCCAAAGGCGTGCTGTGGCGCCAGCATGACATCTTCATCTCCGGTTTCGGTGGCAGGAACTTCATGACCGGAGAAGTGGCGCAGAGTCACCAGCAGATCGCCGAGCAGGCGTCGGCACAGCCAGGGACGAAACTGCTGGTACTTCCGCCGCTGATGCACGGGGCGGCGCAGTGGACGGCGATGACCGCGATGACGACTGGCCAGACATTGGTCTTTCCGACGTCCGTACAGCGCTTGGAAGCCAACGAGGTCGTTGAGCTGATCGAGAGCGAGGGGGTGCTCTCGATCAGTGCGGTCGGCGACGCGATGGCGCGTCCGTTCCTGGAAGCCGCCGAACGCGGCAACGCCGACTTGTCCAGCCTCGCGGTTTGGGCCAACGGGGGAGCTGCGCTGACCCCGTCGATCAAGCAGCGGTTGATCGAGACCAAACCGGGCCTACTCGTGGTGGATGGCGTGGGCTCGTCCGAGACCGGTCAGCAGATGCGCCAATTGTCCACCGGCGATCGCGCTGGCGGCAATGTCTTCCAGCCCGGCCCGGACACGTGTGTCGCGGCCGAGGACCTCGGCTCGGTTCTGAGTCCGGGCCATGAGGGGATCGGATGGCTGGCACAACGCGGATACGTGCCGTTGGGATACAAGGGTGACGCGGCGAAGACCGCTGCCACCTTCCCGGTGATCCACGGAGTCCGATACTCGATCCCAGGCGATCGCGCGCGTCATCGGGCCGACGGCTCGATCGAACTCCTCGGCCGTGACTCGGTGACGATCAATTCGGGCGGGGAGAAGATCTTCGTCGAAGAGGTCGAGGCGGCCATCGCCTCCCACCCCGCCGTGGCCGATGTGGTGGTCGCCGGCCGACCCAGCGCCAGGTGGGGCCAAGAGGTGGTCGCGGTCGTCGCGCTCGCCGACGGGGCTGTGATCCCGGAGCAGGACTTGGTGACGCACGCGGCGCAGTCGATCGCGCGCTACAAGCTGCCGAAGGCAATTGTCTTCCGGGACAGCATCGAACGTAGTCCTTCGGGCAAGCCCGACTATCGGTGGGCACGGGATCAGGTGCTCAGTGTGGCGGCTCACGAAGAGCCCCTGTTCAGTGAAAAGGGTGCGTAATGACTCGCGCAACAATCGATTTCGATCCATTTTCCGAGCAGCACTTCAACGATCCGTACGGGACTTACCGGCGGCTCCGCGATGAGGCGCCGGTCTACTACAGCGAAAAGTACAACTTCTACGCACTGAGTCGGCACGCCGACGTCGCGGCGGCCTTCAAGGATTTCGAGACATACTCGTCCGCGTACGGGGTGACTCTCGAGGAGATCCAGTCGGGCCAGCACTCCCACAACAAGTCGATCATCTGGATGGATCCGCCCGAGCACCGTCGGATGCGCAGCCTGGTGAACAAGGTGTTCACCCCGCGGGCCATCCAGGCGCAGGAGGAGGTTATCCGGGACAGGATCACCCACTACCTGTCCAAGGCCGACCCGGCGAATTTCGACGTGGTAGCCGATTTCTCGGCGCTGTTCCCGGTCGAGGTGATCACCATCATGCTGGGAGTCCCGGAAGCGGACCGTCAGAACGTCCGACTGTGGTTGGAGACCTCACTGGAACGCCCGCCGGGCCGGATGACCCAGAGCCGCGCCGGCAACGAGGCCATGATGAAGACCGGAGCGCTGTACTACAACATCATCCAGGAGCGACGCGTTGAGCCTCAGGACGACATGATCAGTCGCCTGTGTGCGGTTGAGGTCGAGCGCGAGGACGGCACCAGGACCAGTCTGGACGACGTCGAGATCGCCGGATTCTGCACTTTGCTCGGCGGTGCCGGCGCGGAGACGGTGGCCAAGCTGCTAGGCATCGCGACCGTGGTGTTTTCCAAGCATCGCGACCAGTGGGAACAGTTGCGTGCAGACCGCAGCAAGATCCCGGCCGCCGTCGAGGAACTGCTCCGCTACGAGGGGCCGGTGCAGTACGACTGTCGCTACGTCACCAAAGACGTTGAGCTGCACGGTACGACGATTCCGCAGGGTGCCGCGATCATGTTGCTGGGCGCGGCGGCCAACCGCGACGAACGGGCGTTTACCGACGCTGAGATCTTCGACATCAACCGGGATCGGGCGCAGGCCCAGAACCTGGCGTTCGGCTACGGTATCCACAGCTGTCTGGGCGCCGCGTTGGCCCGACTGGAAAGCGTGATCGCCCTCGACTACTTGCTGGACTTCATGCCCGACTATGAGGTCGATGTCGCGAACGTGAAGCGCACGACGTTGACCAGTGTCAACGGTTATGCGCGAGTTCCGGTCCGGGTGCGCCAGGGCTGAGGTGATCCCGCGTTCGGTCCCGCCGGGGCCGATGTCTGGGCCAGCGCCCACCGCATGGCAACATCGGGCACATGACGCCGTCGCACACTCGCCATTGGACGGATGACCGCGACTCGGCGGATGACGAGGAAGCGCGCAGCCGCCTTCTGGATGCGGCCGAGCGGTGCATCGTCGATCGTGGTGATACCCAGATCCGAATGACTGCGGTCGCCAGCGACGCGGGAGTCGCCCGATCGACGCTGTACCGCTACTACGCCAGTCGTGATGACCTGCTGTTGGGTCTGGTGCTGCGCAGAATCGACAACGCGTTCAACCGATGGGTGCATTCCTTGCGTCGTCCCCGGGACGCCGCCAGGAGTATTCGGGAGCTCGTGCTCAAGCCGGTCGCTGCGGTCAGCGACGACGATCCGCTCAACCACGCGCTATATGCCAATGAGACCAGTGTTCTTGTCCCGGTGCTGGAGGCCGGTACCCAGTCGGTCGTCGACGTGATGGCTGAGCATGTCTCGCCGTTGTTCAAACAGTGGAAAGCCGACGGCCAGATCTACGCAGATCTCGATCTGCGCGAAACCATGCAGTGGATGTCGGCGACGACATCGTTCCTGCTGACGACCGACTGGCGGCATCGTCCGGTGGCTGCCAAGCGGCGATTCGTCGATCGTTATCTGATCCGTGCGCTGGTGCCGTGACTGCCGGCGGGGCTCAGGACATCGAACTCTTCAGTGCGGCAATGGTTTCAAGGTCGTCAAGGGCGGCAACACCCCTGCGCAATCCTTCGATCGCGATGTCGTCGGTCTGCATGCCGCCCATGCCGGCTGTGATCAGTGGGGCGACGTACCCGTAGAGGGCGCCTTGCCTGAACCGCAGCCACAGCTCTTCGGCGTCCAGTTCTGGACCGCCGGCAGTCGCCAAAGACCAGCGGTAATGATCGAGCAGGTCGCGTTGACCTGCACGTCGATCCTCCGGGGTCATGCTGGTGATCAAGGTGTAGGCAAGTTCGCGAGAAGGATGCCCGCGGCGCACCGCCTGCCAGTCCAGCAGGCCCGCGGCGCCGTCCCGGAAGTAGACATTGCCGGGATGTGCGTCGCCGTGCATCACGGTGTGCGGCGGACGGTCTATTACTTCCGCCACTGCACGGTAGTTCTCAGCGATGAACCGGCCGTTCTCCACCGGCAACTGGTCGGCGAGTCGCTTGATCGAAGTCGTCATGAGCGAGCCGGTCAGCAGCGAGGTAGCGTCACCTGAGGCGGTATACAGCCAACTGAGCGGACCTCGCCGACGGCGAGCGGGGAGCTTTTCCCAGAACGCGGCGTGTAACCGTGCCAACTGCTCGACGACCAAGCCGGCCTGGGCGGTGCTCAAGGGATGCAGTGTGTCGGGGAATTCGCAGCCATGTACGGCCAGATCCTCCAGCACGATGATGTACCGCCCGGACCAAGGCTCGAACGCGGCTCCGTAGCATCGGGGTACCCCGGAAAGAGCCGACGAGATCTGGTTGTAGAACTGCACCTCGGTGTGCCCCAAGCGGCCCAGCTCGCCGATCAGCCGGGTGGCCGCCGTCTGCGCGGGCATCTTCACGAACACCGACCGAGGGACTCCGTCGCCGGCCAGCTCGAGGCGAGCTCGCGATGATGTGCCTGCGTCTCCGCCCAGCACCGAGACTGCGGTGACGGGTGTTCCGAGAATCTTGGACAGGGTCGCGGGATCGAGGTCCGCCGCCTGTCGGGGTAGGCCGGCGAGACTTCCGACCACCGTGTCGGTGACCACCCGCTGGGCGCCGTGGGACAGGTGACCGACTAGCTTCGTGAGCGAGACTGCCTTATTCGCAAGTTTTTTCATGGTCACGCCAGCCGGATGCGCAGCTGATCCAATGAGGGCAGGATGTCCGCGTCGAGGGTGTCTGTTTGTTTGCTTCCGGCGAGGAATACGGTTTCCGAGCACATCTTGTCGCCGGTGAATCGGATGCCGAACGCCATCGGTGTCACAGTCAGCGCGGACGCGGCAATGACACACAGCTGGCCGGTACCGGCGACTGTGCCCGGACCGGTGGCGAGTGTGTCGAACTCGGTCCATACCAGGATTCCGGCGGCCGCTTGAGTGCGGACACCGTCCACCACTGCGCCTGCGGCCAGCGATAACGTCGCATCGTCGTTGTGCATCGTCACGGTGAAGTCCGGGGTCAGGGTGGCTGCGACAGTGTCGGCATCGCCGACCAGTTCTGCTTTCAGCCGGGTGTGCAGCACCCGCAGCTCCGGAGTCTGGGGCATCCCGCTGACAACGGTGAATGCCTGGATGATGCGGTCATCGATCGCTGCCGGGGGTATGGGCAAGATGGGCCTATCGTCTGGGGCATCGGACATTGTATAGATAGTGTCCTACACGCACCTGGTTCGGCAAGGGCTCTGTCGATGCTTGGGCAAATACGTGAAAACAGTTGGTAAATAGCGGATATAGATCAACCTGGCGATACTGACGATGGCCTTGCCGGGGTATCTTCCGCCGGCGGCCGCGCGAATACGTGCTTTACAATCTGATTCAAAAGTGTCACTCTGTGACGAGGATCGCAGTGGGAAGGTGGATGCGATGAGTGTGGACGCCCACGCGTTGGTTCGGCCGGACATCGATCTGGCTGACGGGCAGTTCTATGCGGGTGATTCGCATACTGCGTACGCATGGATGCGCGCCCACGAGCCGGTGTTCCGGGACCGCAACGGGTTGGTGGGTATCGCCGGCTATCGCGCATTGATCGAAGCGGAACGCCGGCCCGAGCTGTTTTCCAGCGCGGGTGGTATTCGGCCGGACTATGTGCCGCCGGTGCCGATGATGATCGACATGGACGATCCTGGCCATCTGCGGCGTCGCAAGTTGGTCAATGCGGGGTTCTCGCGAAAGCGGGTCCAGAATTTGGCTGCCTCGATCGAGAACCTGTGCGACACCCTCATCGACGCGGTGTGTGAACGGGGCGAGTGTGATTTTGTCTGGGACATCGCCGCGCCGCTGCCGATGGCAGTCATCGGCGATCTGCTCGGGGTGCGACCGCAGGACCGTGCGATGTTCTTGAAGTGGTCAGATGACCTGGTGACCAGCCTGAGTTCCAAGATGTCCGAGGTTGATCTAGAGGTCACCTTGAATGCGTACCTGGCGTTCACGCAGTTCACTCAGGGTCTTATCGAGGCGCGTCGGGCGGAACCGACCGAGGATCTGATCAGCGTGATGACACATGCGGTGATCGATGGTGAACAACTCACCGATGAGGAGATTATCCAGGACGCGCTGCTGATCCTGGTAGGTGGTGATGAGACCACAAGGCACACGCTCACGGGTGGCACCGCGCAACTGTTGAGAACTCCGGAACAATTCGCGGCGCTGCGGACAGACACTGAGCGGTTGATGGGTACCGCGGTCGAGGAGATGCTGCGGTGGACCTCACCGGTGAAAAACATGTGTCGTCAGCTCACGTCGGACACTGATTTCTACGGTACCTCGCTGCGCGAAGGCGAGAAGGTCATGCTGCTGTTCGAATCTGCCAACTTCGATGAAGACGAGTTCGTCGATCCGCTGCGATTCGATATCGAGCGGAATCCGAACAGTCATCTTGCGTTCGGTTTCGGCACGCACTTCTGCATGGGTAATCAGCTTGCGCGGCTGGAGATCTCGATAATGATGCGCAAGATCTTGCAGCGGTTGCCCGACCTGCGGCTGGCGACCGATGAATCGTTGCCGTTGCGCGCGGCCAACTTCGTCAGCGGCTTGGAGAAGATGCCGGTGACATTCACGCCAACAGCGCCGGTCGGCAACTGAGCGCGTTTCGAAAAATTACGAAAGTGCAGGAATATCAGTGGAATTGACTGTTACCGATCGGACGTATCTGGTCACCGGCGGGGGCAGTGGCATCGGGCAGGGGGTGGCCGCGACGCTTGCCGCCGCTGGTGCCAACGTTGTCTTGGTCGGACGCAACGTGGACAAGCTGGCCAAGGCCGCATCGGAGGTGGCGGCTGGTGCACCGGGCGGTGATGCGGCGGTACGCGTTCACGCGGCTGATGTCACGGATGAGGACCAGGTGGTCGCCGCTGTCGCGGCCGCGGCAGCTTGGACCGGGCGTCTCGATGGTGTGGTGCATTGCGCCGGGGGTACCGAGACGATCGGCCCGCTGACCCAGATCGACTCGCAGGCCTGGCGCAACACCGTCGACTTGAACGTCAACGGAACGATGTACTTGATCAAGCATGCCGGGCGGGAGATGGTCCACGGCGGTGGCGGAGCGTTCGTCGGCATTTCGTCGATCGCGGCGTCAAACACCCATCGCTGGTTCGGTGCCTACGGCGTCAGCAAGACCGCCCTCGACCATCTGCTGCAACTTGCTGCCGATGAACTCGGCCCGTCCTGGGTACGGGTCAACGGCATCCGGCCGGGACTGACTCGGACCGAAATGGTGGCGCCGGTACTCGAGTTGGAACCGCTGGCGCAGGATTACCGCATAAACACCCCGTTGCCTCGTGTCGGCGAGGTTGACGACATCGCGAATCTGGCGCTGTTTCTCGTCAGCGACGCCGCCGGATGGATCACCGGTCAACTGATCAACGTCGACGGCGGGCAAATGCTACGCCGTGGTCCCGACTATTCCTCGATGGTCGGACCGATGTTCGGAGAAGACGCCCTGCGCGGCGTAGTGAGCTAAGGAGACATCACATGAATCGGTTGTCGGGCAAGGTAGCGCTGATCACCGGAGCGGCACGAGGTCAGGGCCGCAGCCATGCGGTGCACTTGGCGGACGAAGGTGCGGACATCATCGCACTGGACATCTGCGACGACATCGCGTCGAACGAGTACCCGCTGGCGCGGCCGGCTGATCTCGAAGAAACCAAGGACCTGATCGAGAAGTCCGGGCGGCGCGCGATCATCGCTCAGGTGGATGTGCGGGACCGGGCCGCCTTACAGTCGACTCTTGGTGAGGCGGTGTCGGAGCTGGGCGGGCTGGACGTGGTGGTGGCCAACGCGGCCATCTGCCCGCTGGGCAATCACGTTCCCGCCCAAGGCTTCATCGACGCGTTCGACGTGGACTTCGTCGGCGTGGTCAACACCGTGCACGTGGGGTTGGCTCATCTGAAGGCGGGCGGGTCGGTGATTGTCACCGGGTCGATCGCGGGTCTGCTGCCGGCCACCGGCCTCAACGGTGGCAACCTGCAAGGCCCTGGCGGAGCCGGCTATGGGCTGGCCAAGAAGATGGTCAAGGAGTACACCAAGGCGCTTGCGTTGACCCTTGGGCCGCAGAGCATCCGGGTCAACGCGGTACACCCGACCAATGTCGATACCGACATGTTGCACAACGAGCCGATGTACAAGACATTCCGGCCCGACCTTGAGCAGCCGACTCGAGCCGACGCCGAGCTGTCGTTCCCGTTCCTGCAGGCCATGCCGGTTCCGTATGTCGATCCGGCCGACATCTCGCATGCGGTCGTCTACCTGGCGTCAGATGAATCCCGTTATGTCACAGGACAACAGCTGTTCGTCGATGCCGGCGCCGGCCTGAAGATGGGTCTGTAGCGCCATGGGCTACTCTGCTGCGGACGAGTCGTTCACGCACCAACTGCCGACCACTTTCGACCAAGTGCATCACCCGGATTCCAGTTGGTCGGATCGGTGTTATTTCTTCGCGGCCTCCCCCGACGGCAGTGTGCTGTTGGCCAGTGGCTACGGCAACAACCCGAACACCGGAACCGGTATGGGATACGTCAAGGTCAGCTTGGCCGATGGTCGTCACTGGGACCTGATGGCCGGACGCCCGGTGACCGGAGCCGACCGAGCGGATGTGGGCGCCGGGCCGCTGCGCTGGACCTGTGTGGAACCACTGAAGAAATGGCGACTCGACGTGGAACCCAACGCATCTGGCATTGCGTGGGAACTCTACTACGAGCCGACCGCGCCGATGTGGGAATTGCTGCCGATGAAGGTCACCGGTGCCGACGGTGAAGCGATCGTCGACATGTACCACATGAAGGAGCCGGGCCGGTGGACCGGGTGGGTCGAGATCGACGGCGAACGGATCAGTGTCGATGGATTCCACGGTGGCCGGGACCGTACGTTCGGAGTTCGGGTGGCGGACAAGATCGATTTCTGGCTCTGGCTGGATGCGGGTTTCGCCGACCGGGCCTTCGAGGCGTGGGTCATCGAAACTACCGATGGTACAGTGCAATACGTCGATGGCGGGATCACCCACAACGACGGCACGTTGTCGAAGCGTTTCGTCAGTATCCAACACGACGTCGAGTTCGATGGTGACCGCCGGCGGCCGGCCAAGGCAGCGCTGGTGTTCACCGACGAAGACGGCAAGACCTACCGGATGACTGCCGATGCGCCACACCAGGATGTCAACGCCTACTACGGCCTGCCGATGTCTCACTGCCAGTACGAGGACCTTGGTGGTGGTGCCTACTTCATCCACTTCCAGTGGGACAGTACTGATTCCGGTCAGCTCACCGAGACCGAGGGCAAGTCGATGGCCCTGGACCAGCTGATGCGGTTCGAGAACGACGGCGATGCCGGCTGGGGCATCTTCGAGATTCTGATGGGTGGTCAGGGATACCAGCGATACCCGAACTGGACCGCGCTGGACATGAAGTCGTTCACCCAGGACAAGACCCCAGTTGACCGGTTACCTGCCGACAGCGACGTCAACTCTTGAGCCCGACACCGAAAGCGAGTCCCATGACGCCCGGCACCGATCTCGTCGAACCGCTGACACAGTGGTTGCGCACCGTGCAGCCCGACGCCGAGGAGGTACGGATCGAAGGGCTCGACCGGGTCACCTTTGGGCACTCGGCCGAGATGATGGTCCTCACCGTCGTCACCCGTCAGGGAGGGGACGAAGCCCGTCAGGACGTCGTACTGCGACTGCGCCCCACGCCACCGGCCTTGTTGGAGCCCTACGACTTGGCGCGCCAGTTCACGATTCTGCGTGCCCTCGAGTCCTCGGCGGTCGAGGTGCCGAAGGCGTTGTGGCTCGAAGACACCGGAGAGGTTTTGGGTCGACCGTTCTTCGTCATGGAACGTGTCGGTGGGGATGTCTATGAAATGGACCCTCCCGCTGACGCATCCGATGAGCGCGTGGTCCGGATGTGCCGCAGCTTGGCCGAACAACTGGCCGCGATCCACACCGTGGACATCGAGGGCACCGACTTGGCGGCGTTGGACGATGGTCGCAGCCACCTGGACCGTGAACTTGCGCACTGGGCGTCGGAAATGGACCGCGTCAAGCGCGGGCCGCTGCCGGCCCTCGAGCATCTACTCGCGGCACTTCGTGACAGTCAGCCGGCGCCATCGCCGGAGGTGACGTTGGTGCACGGGGACGCGAAACCGGGCAATTTCGCGTTTGTCGACGGCGAGGTCAGTGCGGTCTTCGACTGGGAGATGACCACGGTCGGCGATCCACTGACCGACATCGGATGGCTGGAGCTGCTGTGGATGCAGCCGGTGGGTATCACGAGCCACCCCGCGGCCCTGACTATCGACGAGCTGCTGACGCACTATCAGTCGGTCAGCGGCATCACTGTGCAAAACCGACCCTGGTACCGCGCGTTCAATGCCTACAAGATGGCGGTCATCTGTCTGATCGGCGCCATGCTCGTCGACGCCGGCCACAGCGATGATCAGAAACTCGTCCTGGCCGCCTATGGCACTTCACTGCTCACCACCGTGGGCCTCAACGAGCTCGGCATCACGGAGAAGTTCGAGGACGGCCCCGTGCTTCCGTCTGCAGAACGCTTGCAAGAGGTCCAGGGACAGGTGTCGGCGACACCGTAGCGGCCGCCGGCAGGAGGGAACATCTCATGCGTGAATTGGATGACATCTACATTGGCGGTCGGTGGATTCCCGCCGCATCCGACGACCGGATCTCGGTGATATCGCCCAGCACAGAAGAAGTTGTCGCGCTGGTTCCGGCTGCCGACGCCGACGATGTCGCAGGTGCCGTCGATGCCGCTCGCCATGCCTTCGACCACGGACCTTGGCCGCGGATGTCACCGGCAGAACGGGCCACTGTGATGGCTGCGCTGCATGACGAACTCACCCGCCGGGCAGATGAATTGGCCCACACCATCGGGACTGAGAACGGCACGCCGGCGATGCTGCTGCGGCCGGCCCAGGTCGACAACGGCCTGCACGTGCTGAACTACTACACGGAGTTGGCCGCCGGTTGGCAGCAGGAACGGCGTATCGACGGCGTGTACGGGCCGGCGATCGTTCGCAACGAGCCGGTCGGCACGGTCGCGGCGATCCTGCCGTGGAACGTTCCTTTCTACCTGGCGATGTTGAAGGTCGCCCCGGCCTTGGCTGCCGGCTGCACCGTCGTGCTCAAGGCCGCGCCGGAGACCCCGCTCAACGCCTACCTTTTGGCCGAGGCGGCCGACGCCGCGGGCCTGCCGCCGGGAGTGCTCAATATCCTTGCCGCCGGGCCGGAATCGAGCGAACTGCTGATCAGTAATCCGGGAATCGACAAGATCGCATTCACCGGCAGTACCAAGGTTGGCGAGCGCATAGCCGCACTGGCGGCGCCGAAGTTCAAGCGGCTCACCTTGGAGCTGGGCGGAAAGTCTGCGGCCGTTGTACTCGACGATGCCGATCTGAACACCACCATGGCTGCCCTGATCGGTGCGACCATGACGATGAGCGGCCAGTTCTGCGTCGCGCAATCGCGCATCCTGGTCCAAGAAAAGCACTACGACGAGGCGGTTTCACTGTTCGCCGGGATCGCCGGCACGCTTCCGGTCGGCAGAACTTTCGACGAGGGCACCTTTGTCGGACCGTTGATCTCCCAGCGCCAGCGCGAACGGGTGCTCGACTACATCGAGATCGCCGAACGTGAGGGCGCCACCCTGGCCGCCGGCGGCACGCGACCAGAGAATCTGGACAAGGGCTGGTTCGTATCACCCACAGTGTTCAGAGATGTGAAGAACGACATGCGCATTGCCCAAGAAGAAGTCTTCGGACCGGTCGTGGCGTTCATCCCGTACCACGACACCGACGAAGCCATCGCCATCGCCAACGACTCTGCGTTCGGATTGCACGGGACGGTGTGGACCAGCAATGTCCAACGTGGAGTGGAGATCGGACGCCAGATCCGGACAGGTACATTCTCGGTCAACTCGCTGACGCTCGAACCGGCCGCGCCGTTCGGGGGAGTCAAACAGTCAGGGATCGGGCGTGAGATGGGATACGAGGGTCTGGCTGCTTATCTCGAGCCCAAGACCATCACCGTTCCGGCCTGACGCAAGCCGGGTGGTTCACCTCGGCAGGTTCAGAAGCCTGCGGGCGATGACGTTCAGTTTCAGTCCGGTGAGAAGGTCTGACGGATTTCAACCAGCCAGAGAACAGTGAGGTATCCGCGTGCTGAGTCCCTTTGACGACTTCCCGATTCATCCGTCGGCCGATCCGATCGCACACCTCGCCAGCGCTGACCCAAACCAGTACGACCGGTACTGGTTCAACGGTCATGCCAAGTCAGGTGAGTTCATCTTCGGTGCAGCCATGGGGCACTATCCGGTACGCGGGGTTGTCGACGCGGCGTTGAGCATCGTGGTCGACGGGGTCCAGCATTCGATCTTCGCCTCCGGCGCGATGCCGCTGGACCGCTCGACCAACGTTGGCCCGGTGCGCATCGACGTTGTCGATCCGATGCGGCGAATCCGTTTTGCCGTCGAACCCAACGAACACGGGATTCGCGCCGACCTGACGTTTGTCGCCACCACCGTCGCAGTGGAAGAACCGCGTCAAAGAAAACTTTCCCCGGAGGGGATCGTCCTGACCGATCACACCCGCCTCACCCAATGGGGTGCCTGGGAGGGCTTCATCGAGGTCGACGGCCGGCGTATAGAGATCGACGCGTCTCAAGTGCCGGGAACCCGAGACAGGTCATGGGGTGTACGTCCGGTCGGTGACCAGGTCGCGACCAATCGACAATTTCAGCTGCCGCAGGTGTTCTGGCTGTGGGCGCCACTGCATTTCGCAGATCGTTGTACCCACATGGCACTGCACGAGAACACCGATGGATCACGCTGGCTGGAGACCGCTTTGGTGGTCGAACCGGTGGGTACCGAGGTCGCCCCGTGGAGCAGAACCGGCGTACGGGAGTGCAGGGACATCCGCTACGAGATCGAATGGGAACCGGGCCGCCGCGAGATGAAATCGGCTCGGTTGCATTTCGATGATCCGTCGGACGGACGCGTCGACATCCGACTGGAGAAGATCACCACTTTCCGGATGCGTGGGCTCGGGTACATGCACCCACAGTGGTCTCACGCGAGCCTGCACGGGGAATCCGCCACTGCTCGTGAATCGATCCCGGTGGGCGACTTCGATCCGCTCGACTTTTCTTCGGTCCACGTGCAGAACCTGGTCAGGGCGTACATGGGTGACCAGGTCGGTATCGGCGTGCTCGAACAGTTCCCGCTGGGCGAGCACCATCCGACGGGCCTGACCGGCTTTCTCGACGGGTATGCCGCGACATCGTGACGGTGCGGGACGGGCTTTACGAATGTGCGTAGAAGTGTCACGCTGTAGGGCATCATCGATTTTGAAGACGTTCCGGCGCAAACGGTTCCGCGCCGCAGGTGAAGGAGTGGATGGATGATCGCCGAGACTGCTCGCGACCTCACCGCTGAGTGGGTCTCGGCCGCGCTGAGCACGACCGGAGAGGCGGTCACTGTGGCGGCTGTGGCTGCTGAGCGCGTGGGCACCGGCCAGATGGGCACCACCTATCGCCTTCTTCTGGACTACGCCGACGGCGCAGCCGGACCGAGCCGACTTATCGCGAAACTGGCCGCCGAGAACCCGGACGTGCGGGCTTTGGTGGCGGACGGGTACCGCAAAGAGGTCACCTTCTATCAAACGCTCGCTCCCACTGTGGCTGTCCGTGCACCGTCCTGCCGCTACGCAGCGATCTCGCCGGACGCGACGACATTCACCTTGCTACTGGAAGACCTCGATCCCGCCACACCCGGGGTGCAAGCCCGAGGTTGCACCGTCGATCAAGCGGAATCCGCGTTGCTGAACGTGGCGAAACTGCACGGCCCACGGTGGAATGATCAAACTCTGCTCGATGATGGCCTGCAGTTCTACGGTGCGACAGCCGATTTCGTTGCGCAGTTGCAGGCGGGCGCGACTGAGGCATTCATCGAGTACTTCGGCGACCGACTCGAGCCTGGCGCGGCCACGACGTTGCGTACCGCTGCCGAGCAAAGCGCAGCTTGGCTCAAGAGCCGCCAGGAACCGTTCGCCCCTCTGCACGGCGATTACCGGCTGGACAACCTGATGTTCTCTGCCGGCGCCGACGTTGTCGCGGTGGACTGGCAGACATTGTCGTTGGGGCCTGCCGCGCGCGACGTGGCCTACTTCCTCGGGACCAGTCTCGACGTGGATCTCCGCCGGCGCGAAGAACAGCGCTTGGTGGGCAGGTACCACGACGAACTGATACGTCAGGGAGTCGGTGGCTACAGCGCCGAACGCTGTTTCGATGATTACCGCCTGGGTCAACTCCAGGCGCCCATGATCACCACACTTGGCTGCATGTATTCACCTGGCGAGCGTTCGGCCGACATCGACGAGATGTTCTTGACCATGGCGAACCGCTCCTGCGCGGCGATCGCCGATTTGCAGTCCTTCGACCTCGTCGGATAGCGGTCGGCGGAGAAGGTTTCGCGCTAACCCCGAACGGCCGGCGAGCCGGTGGAATCAGACGGTCGGGTGTCGATCACCTGATTGGCACCCGGACCCGTGGGAGGCTGAAGCCATGACGGGGATGAGAATTTTGGGGCGCGTGACCGGTTGGACCTGCATCGCGATCGGAGGCATCCAGCTCATCGGCGGGGTGCGTGCAGAGCCGGGCATGACCAATGACGCGACGGTGGACTCACACATCCGCTTCATGGGTCCGGTCTTCGCCGGATATGGACTGGGTTGGCTCGACGCCGCCTCAGCCCCGCAGCCGGACCTGAACCGGATGCGGACGCTGGCGGGGCTGATGGCGTTGGGCGGTATCGGGCGGCTCGTCACCCGGGCGACTCTGGGCCGGCCGCACCGGTTCCATGATCTGCTGCTCGGCATCGAATTGGCGGCGCCGGTGGTTGTCGAGGTGGTCGGCCGGCGCGATCACGCGGCTCGTTGACTCCTGCTGCTCGACCGATTCGTGTCACCCGGTGGTGGGTGTGGCCACGAGCAGGATCTCCGCAGGGGCGACACCGGGATTGTGGACGCGATGGGTGGTGTGTGACGGGAAGTGGATGGCGTCCCCGGCGCCAAGGGTGATGGTGTCGGTGCCGATCCGGATATCGACACTGCCGGTCAACACGTAGACCCACTCCTCGCCGCTGTGGCGGGCATCGGGCGCATCCGATGAGGTCGGCACGGTCAGGTGAACGGCCTGTAGTCCTGGGAAGTCGCCGCTGAGCAACGTCAGACCCTTCTTCGTTCCCTGGCGCGGGACGCGATCGGCTGCGCGGGTGAGATGGTAAGGGGCGGTGTACTGCTCGTCGACGAGGCGGCTGAGGGACACCCCGAAGGCATGTGCGATCTGGATGAGGGTGCCCACCGAGGGTTGGCGGGTGCCCGACTCGATGCGGGAGAGCTGCGTGGTGGACAGGCCGACCTTCTCGGCGAGGGTAGCCAGCGTCCAGTTGCGGTCCCTGCGATACTCGCCGACCCGCCTGCCGATCCAGCTGTCGTCATGGTGTTCGAGCTCTGCCACGGGATAACTCTACGCCCCCGTATTGCCTGATTGGTAATTTTTGTGCCTAAAAGGTTGCAAACTTCGTGTGGGCATGACATGGTCGGGTGTCAAATCGCCAGGGAGGCTTGATGACTGATCCCGACGTCGCCCGACCGAGCCTGCTGACGTGCTGCCAGGCGCTCGCCGGCCTGCCGCTGGGGGCGGTCCACCCGCGGCGCCCGGACAGACGATTCTTGGCGTCGCTCACCGACCATGGCCTGCCCACCGCCGGCGCCACCGTCGAGGTGATCACGCTGCCGCAACGGGAACGAATGGTGCCGACTCCGGCGATCGCCGAAGGAGTCTGGCGACCGGGCCGGACCGCCAACCTGATCAACGCGTTCGTCGTCCGTCATCCCAAGGCGACCTTCCTGGTCGACCCCGGCGTCTGTGCCGATGTCATCGCTCGCGCGGTGTCCGAGTTGCCGTGGCTGCTGCGGGTCGCGGTGACGCCGCGACACGATGTCATCGACATCCGCCAGGCGCTTGCCCTCGCCGGGATCGCCGACGCCGACATCGACTTCGCCTTGCCCACACACCTGCACTGGGATCACGTCGCCGGGCTGCTCGACCTTCCCGGCTTGCCTGTGCACCTTCATCGCCCCGAGCACGCCTGGATGACGGGCAGACGACTCGCCCCCCACGGCGGAGTGCGTCCTGCGTTGCGCGACCGGCCGGTGACGCTCTACGACCTCGACGGCCCGCCCATCCTGACTTTCCCGCACAGCCTCGACCTATTCGGCGACCGGTCCGTGATCCTGGTCGGCCTGCCCGGACACACCCCGGCGAGCATCGGGATACTCGCCCAAACAGACTCTGGCCCAATTCTTCTCGCCGGGGACGCGGTGTGGAGCCGGATCCAGGTCGATCGGTTTCGGCAAAAGGCGACCTACCCGGGGATGCTCGCCGACGCCGAACGGGATGCGGCGTGGGAGACGCTGCACCGGCTGCACGCGGTACGGCACCAGATCACCATCGTGCCCAGCCATGACCACGGAGGGAGATAGGTTCAGTACATGGAAAAAGTGGTGGTCATCGTGCGGGCCGCGAATGTGGACGAGCAGTGGTGCCGAGGAATCCGTGGCCCCGTGGCGAGCGCGTTGCTGGAGCTGGGCCTGCCCGGGTTGGCGGTGAACGTCCGTGACGAGCCGGTGCGCGACTCGCTGATGACGTTGACGACGCTGGACCCGCCGGGCGCCGCGGTGATCAGCCTGTGGACCCAGCAGTACTACGGCGAGCAGATCCGGGCGGCCATTGAGTTGTTGCGGGCCGAGGCCGACGCTGTCGATGCCTATCTGGTCACCGAGTCGACGCCGATGCCGCCGCCGGACGCCGGCGCGGGCGTGCGTACACCGGGATTGGCCAATGTGGCGTTGCTGCGCCGGCCGGCCGAGCTGGATCAAGCCACCTGGCTGCATCGCTGGCACGTCGACCACACCCAGGTGGCCATCGACACCCAGGCAACGTTCGGCTACACCCAGAACGTCGTCGTCCGGCCCCTCACCCCGGAGGCCCCGGCCATCGACGGCATCGTCGAAGAACTCTTCCCCGACGGCGCGGTCTCAGACCTTCAGGTGTTCTACGGCGCGCGCGACGAGGCCGATCTGCAGGACCGGGCCACCCGGATGATCGAGAGCTGCATCAGATTCGGCGCTCACGAGAACATCGACACCGTGCCGACCAGTCGATACCTGTTCCGCAGCCCGTTCATCGGCACCTGATCCAACTTCGGGGGCACCGGGGGAGACTACGGGCTTTCCGGGGTTCGCCGCGACGGTCGCCGGTGTGATCGTCGAGGTATGAAGGTCTTCCGGACCATCCTGGCGAAAGCCTGGCTGCCACTGGTCACCCTGTTCGTCGTCGCAGCGGGAGGCCTCGGCGTCTGGAAGGTGCACCAGATCTCCGAACCAGGACCGGTTCCCACCGTTCTCGCCGCGCAGGCGCCTGAGCAGTTCACCCCGAAGCGGCTCACCTACGAGGTGTTCGGATCGGTCGGTGACGGCGGGATGCTGAGTTACGTCGACATCGACGGGCACCCGCACCGGGTCGACCTCACCGAGCTGCCGTGGACGCACACCGAGACGACGACGCTGACCGTGGTGTCCGGCAGCATCTCGGTGCAGGTCGACGGCGGCCAGGTGGGCTGCCGGATGCTCGTGAACGACATTGTGCGCGACGAACACTCGTCGACTCATGCCGATGCGGACGTCACCTGCCGGGTGAAGTCCGCGTGAGCGGGCATCGGGCCGGCCGGCCGCTCATCGCGCGGGCCGTGCGGGTTCTGGCCGTGCCGATCATCGTCTTCTGGGCGCTGGTGGCCATCGGCACCAACACCTTCATCCCTCAGGTCGAACGGGTCGCCGAGGAACTCGCGGGGTCGATGATCCCCAGCTACGCACCGTCACAGGTGGCGATGCTGCGCATCGGCGAGAAGTTCCAGGAGTCGACGTCGACCAGCCTCACCATGCTGGTGCTGGAGGCCGACCGGCCGCTCGACGCCGGCGACCACCGGTTCTACGACGATCTGATGCAGCGGCTCAAGCAGGACACCGAACACGTCCAGTACGTGATGGACCTGTGGGGCAGACCCATCACCGCGGCGGGCGCCCAAAGTGTCGACGGCAAAGCGACTTTCGTCCTGTTGCGGCTGGCCGGCAACATCGGCCAGCTCCAGGCGAACGAGTCGGTCGACGCCGTGCGCACCATCATCGCCGACCACACCCCGCCGGCGGGCCTCAAGGTGTACGTCAGCGGCGCGGCACCGCTGGCATCGGACACCCTGGCGATCGCCAACTCCAGCCTCAACAACATCACGATCCTGACCATCATCCTCATCGTGATCATGCTGCTGGTGGTCTACCGCTCGGTGTCCAACCTGCTGGTGCCATTGGTCAGCGTGCTGATCGAGATGCTCGTCGCCAAGGGCGTCATCGCCACCCTGGGGCACTTCGGTGTCATCGGTCTGTCGTCGTTCGCGGTGAACATCGTCGTGGCGCTGACCTTGGGAGCCGGAACCGATTACGGCATCTTTCTGATCGGCCGCTATCAGGAGGCGCGCCAAGCCGGTGAAAGCCGAGAAGACGCGTACTACACCGCCTATCGCAGCGTCGCTCCTGTCATCATCGGCTCCGGATTGACCATCGCCGGAGCCTGCTACTGCCTGAGCCTGGCGCGACTGGACTACTTCCACACCATGGGGCCCGCGGTCGCGATCAGCATGCTGTTCACCATCACCGCCGCGCTGACCCTTGCACCGTCGTTGCTCACCTTGGGCAGCCTGTTCGGTCTCTTCGACCCGAAGCGGATTACCAAGGGCCACCTGTACCGGCGGATCGGGACGAGCGTGGTGCGTTGGCCCAAGCCGGTTTTCGTCGCCGCCACCGCCGTGGTGTTGCTCGGAGCAGTCTTTGTGCCCACCTACCGGGTCAGCTATGACGACCGCGCGTACCAGCCTGCTGATGCGTCGGCCAATCTCGGCTTTGCCGCCGCCGACCGGCATTTCTCACAGAGCAAGCTGTTCAGCGAGATGTTGATGATCGAAACCGACCACGACATGCGCAACTCGGCCGATTTCATCTCGCTGGACCGCGTCGCCAAAAGCCTGATCCGGCTTCCCGGTGTCGCCATGGTGCAGAGCATCACCCGACCGCTGGGACGCCCGCTGGAACACGCCACGATTCCCTACCTGTTCACCGCCCAGGGCAGCGGAAGTGGTCAGCAGTTGCCGTTCAGCGAGC
This sequence comes from [Mycobacterium] fortunisiensis, assembly GCF_019050325.1. Lineage (GTDB taxonomy): Bacteria > Actinomycetota > Actinomycetes > Mycobacteriales > Mycobacteriaceae > Mycobacterium > Mycobacterium fortunisiensis. The sequence continues at coordinate 54,478 of NZ_VOMB01000009.1, forward strand.
AGCAGAATGAGAACGCCGACAAGCAGGCCGAGATCCAGGAGCAGTCGGTCGAGGTGCTGCAGCAGGTCATCGGCCTCACCCAACAGCTTTCCGACGAACTACATTCGACGGTGTTGACGTTGGAGAACCTCGAACAGGTCACCGACGACATGAACGCCGGCATCTCCGATCTCGACGACTTCCTGCGGCCGTTGAAGAACTATTTCTACTGGGAGCCACACTGTTTCGACATCCCGGCGTGCTGGGCGATGCGCTCGCTGTTCGATGCGCTCGACGGAATCGACAGCCTCGACGCCGAGATCGCCGACGCCGTAACCTCGTTCGAGGCCATCGACCGGCTGATGCCGCAGATGATCTCGCAATTGGAGCGGATGATGGCCGACAGCCGTGCGCTGCTGGGCGTCGTCACCAACAACTACGGGCCGGGCCACCTGCAGACCACCCAGACCGATCAGACGTATGACGACCTGATCGACGTGGGCAACGACTTCGACCGATCCCGCAACGACGACTTCTTCTACCTGCCCAGAGAGGCGTTCGACAACGAGGACGTCAGGACCGGCATGGAACTGATGATGTCGCCCGACGGCAAGGCCGCCCGCTTCATCGTCACGCACGACGGCAACGCCATGGGACCGGAAGGCATCGAGCACGTCGAACAGTTCCCGGACGCGATCAAGGCGGCGCTCAAGGAGACCTCGTTGGCCGGCGCCCGGATCTACATCGGCGGGGCCGGTTCGAACAACAATGACATCGCGACCTACGCCGCATCGGATCTGCTCATCGTGGCCATCGCCGCGTTCGTGCTGATCTTCCTGATCATGCTGTATCTGACCCGAAGTCTGGTGGCGGCGTTGGTCATTCCGGGGACGGTGGCGTTCTCGTATGCCGGCGCCTTCGGGCTTTCGGTGCTGGTATGGCAGCACCTGATCGGGCTGCACCTGCACTGGTTGGTGCTGCCGCTGACATTCATCATCCTGGTGGCGGTCGGTTCCGACTACAACCTGTTGTTGATCGCGCGGGTGAAGGAGGAGACGGCCGCCGGGCTGAACACCGGGCTCATCCGCGCACTCGGCAGCACCGGCGGGGTGGTGACCTCGGCGGGTCTGGTGTTCGCATTCACCATGCTGGCCATGTTGATCAGTGATCTGCGCACCATCGGTCAGCTGGGTTCCACGGTGAGTATCGGGCTGCTGCTCGACACGCTGATCGTGCGCTCGTTCATCGTGCCGTGCCTGTTGCGCTTCGGCGGCCCCTGGTTCTGGTGGCCCACATTCGTCCGGCAGCGTCCGCTGCGACAGCATCGACCGACGAGCACAGGGGCGCGATGACGACCACCAGCCTGTTCGGCATCCTCGCGATCATCTCTTTCGTCCTGATCTGGGTTTTCGCCACGCTCGCTTTCGTCTTCACCCGGCGGATGCGGGCCCGTTCGCACGTCACCACCGCGCTGGCCGTCGGCACCCTGCCGGCAACGCTGCGCAAGGTCCGCGACCGCGACGTGCTCACCGACGACGAACTGCGTCTGGCGAGGGAGGTGCTCGCGGATCGCGGCAGCGTGCTGGCCTTGGCGGTGCCCGCCACCTTGTTCTGCCTCGGATGCTTCTACGTGTTCGGCAGTCTCGAGCAGTTGCACGGCCATCCTCCGTCGGAGCGCACGTTTCTCGGCGTCATCCCGATGCTCACGTCCACCAACATGGCCGTCCAGGTGCTCAGGAGCGCGCGGCTGAAACGGCGGGTCAAGTTCACCGGAGCGCGGCGATGACCTTCCCGAACGCCTCGATGTGGTTGAACTGCACGATGAAGTAGCTGACCCCGTAGGTCTCGCGCAGCCCGCGTAGCCGCTCGGCGATCACGTCGACCGACCCGGACAACACCCCGGGGTGCTTCAGGAGTTGCTCGTCGCTGAGGCCGGGCAGGTAATGCCGCGGCATCTTGAGATTGGGCGCTTCGCTGCCCGGCGCGGGCATCGCGGTGATGGCGATGTTGAGTTCGAGGTGGCCGAAGCGATCGCCGGCGGCGTTGCGCAGGAAGTCAATTCGCTCCGCGAGCGGGTCGCGGTCACCGGCGGCGACGCCTTCGCCGCCGGTGAGGCCGACGATATTGGCGTGCTCGGCGGCCACCGTCAACAGCCGATCGCCGTTGCCCGCGATCAGGATCGGGATGTCGGGGGTGTGCTCGCGCAGGTATTCGGTGGTGTGGCGCAGGTAGTCGATGCGGTTGCGCGCGCTGGGGAAGGGCAGTTCGGCGGCCTCGAACTCCTCGCGCACGTAGCCCGCGCCGAGGCCGAGGTCGAACCGTCCGCCGGACAGGTCGCGCAGGGTCTCGGCGTCGCGCGCCAGCAGGGCCGGTTTGTAGAAGCCGGCGTTGAGCACGAACGTCCCGACGCGCAAGGTACTGGTCGCCGCGGCGACGGCGGCCAGGGTGGGGAAAGGGGCCGGCGCACCGAGATGGTCGGGAATGTGCAGCACGTCGAAGCCGAGGTCTTCGGCGCGACGCGCCGCATCGGAGATCTGGGATTGGGATTCAGCGGTACGCAGGCTGACCCCGAAGCGGAAATCGTTGGGCATCAACCGATGCTAGTCACTCAACCGGTGACGGTCAGATAGATCAGCACGACGTTGAGCACGCTGATCAGCCCGGCCACACACCAACCGAGTGCGGTGGTCACCCGATGGTTGACGTCCCCGCCCATGAGGGCGGCGTTGGCGGTCAGTCGGACCAGGGGAATGAGGGCCAGCGGGATGCCGAAGGACAGCACGACCTGGGAGAGCACCAGGGCTCGGCTGGGGTCGACGCCGAGGGCCAGGACGACCAGGGCCGGAATCAGGGTGACGACCCGACGCAACAGCAGCGGGTAGCTGCGCTTCAGCAGCCCCTGCATGATCATCGCGCCGGCGTAGGCGCCGACCGAGGTGGATGCCAGCCCGGAGGCCAACAGCCCGATGGCGAACAACAGGGCAACCGTCGGGCCGAGGGTGTCGCGCACCGCGGCATGCGCGCCTTCGATGGAGTCGGTGTTGTCGCGGCCCTGCAGGTTGGTGGCCGCGACCAGCAGCATGGCCAGGTTCACCGCGCCGGCCACCAGCATCGCCAGCCCGACGTCGTATCGGGTGACGCGCAGCAACAGCCGCCGCCGGGCGCCCGGCTCGGGGTGGCCGTGCCGGTCCCGAGCCAGGCCGGAATGCAGGTACACGGCGTGGGGCATCACGGTGGCGCCGAGCATCGCCGCGGCCAGCAACAGGCTTTCGGCGCCGTCGAATCGGGGGATCAGTCCCGCGGCGACCTCGGCGGCCGGGGGCGGCTCGACGAACAAACTGGTCAGGAAACCGATCGCGATGACCAGCAGCAGCCCGGTGATCACCCGTTCGAAAACCCGCTGGCCCCGGCGGTTCTGCAGACTCAGCAGCAGCAGGGACACCACTCCGGTGATCGCCCCGCCCAGCAGCAGGGGTAGATCGAACAGCAGGTGCAGGGCGATCGCGCCGCCCACCACTTCGGCGAGATCGGTTGCCACCGCCACCAATTCGGCCTGCAGCCAGTAAGCGATCCGGGTCGGGGTGCTGGTGTGGTCGGCGACCACCTCGGGTAGTGAGCGGCCGGTGACCAACCCGAGCTTGGCCGAGAGGTACTGCACCAGCCCGGCCATCACGTTGGCCACCACGATCACCCAGACCAGGAGGTAGCCGAACTGGGCGCCGGCGCTGACGTTGGCGGCCACATTGCCCGGGTCGACGTAGGCGATCGCGGCAACGAAGGCCGGCCCGAGCAGCAGCCAACTCGGCGTCACCCGCGCCCTGGTGTCCTCCAACAACTGCCCCAACTCTCCATCCGGTTAAGCGAATAGAAAAGTTAGGCTAGCCGAAACCTCTCGGCTGAGCTACTGCCGACGGGGGTGGCGTCCGCCACCACCGTCATGGTCGCGCCCACCGATGTCGATGGCGATGCCCGGGATGTTGTCGTAACACAGCGCGGCGTAGGCCGGATCGCAGCCGTACGGCAGGTACGGACCACGTTGGGTGGGGGTGGCGTTGATCTGCACATTGCCCGGGTTCGAGCACCGGGTCGCGCCACCGACGTCCGTGCACTGCGGATCCGCCGCGGCCGCCGGTGCGCAGGCCAAAGCCCACGCGCCGGCCAGCACGACCGCGCCGGTGGCGAGCTTCACCGTGATCAGAGGACGAAGAATTCGTCGTCCCACGGGAACATGCCGTAACCGGGCTGCGGCGGCGTGGCGTCGATCTGGACATTGCCCGGCGACTCGCATTCGGTGGTCTGCCCGCCTTCGACGGAACTGCCGCCGGTCACCTGGCACTGCGGCAGCAGGCGTGGCTCGGTCGGGGCACTGGGCTCTGCCGCCGCCAGCGGGGCCAGGGCGATCGCGGCCGAGGCGCCACCGACCATGAGGCAGCCGGCAAGGGTGGTGAGGCGAAGTTTCATGACGACGATCCTTCCCGCGATGCGTTCACCCGGCAGCGTACAGACCTCGGCCGGTGATCAATGGTAGATCGAGCGTGGTCACGATACCCGGCTTGGCGTCCACCACCGCTCCGATGGCGTTGACCACCCGCGCCGCCGTCGCCACCAGGCCCGCATGGTTGTGATCGCCGTTCGGACTGCTCAGGCGCAGATCCAGCGTGTAGCACGGTTCGCCGGTCACCACGACGCGATAGGAGCCGCCCTCCTGCGCCGGCTGCGGCCAGTCGGGACACAGGTCGTCGCGCAACCGGGTCACGTGTTCGAGCACCACGACCGGCCTGCCGTCACGCATGCCACGCACCTCGAACCGCAGCGCCGCAGCACTGCCCGCGGGGATGTGACCGGCTGCGATGTCGAAGTCCTCCGGCGCCGGCACCCGCGTGTGTTCCTCTGTCACCTCGTCGAGTTCGATGCCCAGACCGGCGGCCAGCTGGCGCACCACCGACCCCCAGGCCAGGCTCAGCACGCCGGGCTGCAGCAGCATCGGGGTCTCGTCGAGCGGCTTGCCGAAGCCCATCACATCGAACATCACCGCCGCGCTGTCATAGGTCGCGTAGTCGACGATCTCCATGCACCGGATCTGCTCGATGCTCTGGCACGCACCGGCAAGGGCAAGGGGCAGAAGGTCATTGGCGAAACCGGGGTCGATGCCGTTGACGAAGAGGGTGGCACCGCCGGTGGCGGCCGCGGTCTCGATCGGCTCGATCAGCTCGGCCGGCAGCACCTGCCACGGGTACTGCAGGAACACCGCGGAGCTGGCCACCACGTTGATCCCGGCGGCCAGGATGCGCCGGTAATCCTCCAGAGCCTCGGGCAGCCGGTTGTCGGCCAGCGCGGTGTAGACCACGCAGTCCGGTTTGTCGGCCAGGATCGCGTCGAGATCGTCGGTGGCCCGGATCCCCGTCGAAACGTCAAGCCCGGCAAGCTCTCCGGCGTCCTTGCCGGCCTTGGCCGACGAGGACACCCACACGCCGGTGAGGTCGTAATCCGGATTGGTGATGAGCTGCGCCAGCGCGTGCTTGCCGACGTTTCCGGTGCCGATGGCGGCTACGCGAATGGTCACGGTTCTCCTCAGAGGTCGGGGATGGGCAGGTCGAGGTTGGGCATGTTGAGGCCACCGTCGACCTCGAGAACCTTGCCGGTGAGGTAGCTGCCGGCGGGGGAGGCCAGGTACACGGCCGCGGCGGCGATGTCGGTCGGGTCGCCGAGCCGACGCAGCGGGGTGGCCTGCTCCATGGGCTCGCGCAGCGCGTCGTTGGACGCCACGATGTCCAGTGCCGAGGTGAGGATCGAGCCGGGCGCGATGGCGTTGACGCGGATGCGTGGGCACAGGTCCAGGGCCGACAGCCGGGTGTAGTGCGCGAGGGCGGCCTTCGCGGTGCCGTACGCGGCGAACCCGCGCCCGGCCAGGCGGCCGACGGTGGAGGTGATGTTGATGACGCTGCCGCCGCCGGAGTGCTCCAGCATCAGCGGCACCGCCGCACAGGTCAGGGCATGCGCGGTCGACACGTTGAACGTGAAGGCGTCGCGCAGATCCTTGGTGGAGGTGTTCAGCAGCGGCGCGGGCATGGTGCCGCCGACGTTGTTCACCACGATGTCGAGCTTCCCGAACGCCTCCACCGCGGCGGCGGCGAGTTCGGCGGTGGCCTCGGGATGCGCCAGATCTGCGGCGACGACGTGCGCCCGCCGGCCGGTGGCGGCGATCTGCCCGGCCACCTCGTCGAGCTGGTCTTGGGTGCGGGCCGAGATCAGTACATCGGCACCGGCCTCCGCGAAGGCCAGCGCGGTGGCCGCGCCCAGCCCGCGGCCCGCCCCGGTCACGATCGCAACCTTGTCGTCCAATCGGAATTTGTCGAGAATCACCTACGCTCCGTTCCCTTGTTCGGCGCCACGCTAGCAGTGCGGTACGGCCGAATGGGCGGTTTTCTGACACACGTTCTAGTCGCGCCTGCGGCTCGAACCTGCTCCGCCAAAGCCTGTCCCCGGCGGCGCGGGCAGGCGCACAATTGAAGGGTCAGCTCAACGTGGGGAGCCAGGATGACCCAACAGCGATATGACTTCTTCGGCGAGGCTTTCGCGCAGTACTTTCCGCGGGCGGTCGACCAGTACCCGTCGATGGCCGCCGTGCTCGTCCACCGCCTGCTCGCCTGTACCGACGACGTGCAGGACCGGCTGGCCCCGGCCCGACTGGCGGCCGAGGTGTGGAGTGAGGAAGAGCTGGGCCACCCCGGTCATCCGGCGTCGGAGCTGTTCGTCTTCACCCAATGCGGCCTGATGTACGGCGCTCGGTTCGGCGGTGCGCACCAGGGCCTGTACTACCTGGCGACTCCGCACCTGATGTTCGATGAACTCGTCGACCAGATCGAGCACATGCCGCTGCACGCGGGAACCGCGGTCGCGGTGGATCGTCGCTGCAGCCACGACCTCGAGGCCGCGCATCCGATGGATGCCGCACTGCGCCGCATGCTCGACGAACACGAGGCCTTGCGCGTCGACGTGCGGGCCTGACGCGGGCTCCGAGGCGCCCTGTGTAAACGGCGTGTTTCATCGATATTCACTGGTTATTAACCGGTGTGGGTTCGATATGAGTATGTCGGAGTGGGGAATTCGGCTGCTTAGGGTTTAGCCACTGCGCACGAGACCGAAAGGCTGAACCCAAGTGAAACAGAAACGGAACGTAGCCGGTGTGCTCGCCTTCGGGGCCGGAATGTGCGGCCTCGGAACGGTGTTGGCCACGCCGGCCGGCGCGGCCCCCACCGAGACATCGCCGAGTCAGACGATCAGCGAATTGCAGGGCCAGGGATACCGGGTGATCTTGAGCAAGGTCGGCACCAAGGCCGTCGACGACTGCACGGTAAGCGCTGTGCGCCAAGGACGTTCGGTCACCGGACCGCAGATACCGGTGGGCGCGGCAGGGATCACGTCGTTCAACCCCGGCCAGAATCTGCAGTACACCACGGTGTACGTGGATCTGGATTGCCGCCGCTGAGCTACTTCTTGGCGGCTGCCTTTTTCGCCGGAGCCTTTTTGGCCGCCTTCTTCGCCGGTGCTTTCTTGGCCGGCTCCTTCTTGGCCGGCTCCTTCTTGGCCGGCTCCTTCGCGCCACCGCGGGCCTTCACGCTCGCCTCGAGTTTGGCCAGCAGATCGGACACGTCCTCGGTCTCGTCGAGCTCGGTGGGCTGCTCTTCGACCGAGAATGCTTCTCCGCCTTCGAGTTTTGCCTGCACCAGCTCGTGGAGCTGCTCCTGGTAGTCGTCACGGAACTGGTCCGGCTTGAAATCGTCGGTCATGGATTCGACGACCTGCCCGGCCATCTTCAACTCGGCCGGCTTGATCTCGACTTCCTTGTCCAGCACCGGGAAATCCGGATCGCGGATCTCGTCGGGCCACAGCAGGGTGTGGATCACCATGACGTTGCGCTTGCTGAAGTCCTTGACCCGCAACGCCGCCAACCGGGTCTTGTTGCGCAACGAGAAGTGCACGATGGCCACCCGCTCGGTGTCGGCCAGTGTTCTGGCAAGCAACACATAGGATTTCGAGGACTTGGAGTCGGGTTCCAGGAAATAGCTCTTGTCGTACATCAGGGGATCGAGCTGATCGGCCGGGATGAACTCGACGACTTCGATCTCGCGGCTGCGTTCTTCGGGCAGCGTGGCGATGTCCTCGTCGGTGATCACCACCATCTGTCCGTCGTCGGATTCGAAGGCCTTGTTGATGTCGCGGAATTCGACGACTTCGCCGCACACTTCGCACACCCGCTTGTAGCGGATGCGCCCGTTGTCCTTGGCGTGGACCTGATGGAGCTTGATGTCGTGGTCCTCGGTCGCGCTGTAGACCTTGACCGGCACGTTCACCAGGCCGAAGGCGATCGAACCCTTCCAGATGGATCGCATAGGGCCAGTATGGCCCACCGGCATGGGTGCCGGCGGTATTGCCGTTGCTGGACCCCGATCGAACGGGGGTTGAGAAGAATTCATTTTCGACAGCGAAAGTAATTAACGTCGGTAATATTTTCGCTCTCAACAAGTCTGCCACTGCCAGATGTTGGCCATTGCAAATAAATTACCCATCTGAACTGGGAGTTTTCTGGGAAGCCGTGATTGCAGATTGACGGCACTGTCAACTGACTTGGGTCGCCACGACGCGAAGATGAATTTTTTTCAGGTATTTCTCAGGTAGCTTCAGCTTTGCCCGGGCGCCCATCCATCCACCTCATAAGGGGATCAACATGGAAGCAGTTGCTCGTTCATATCTGATGGCCGGCGTCGCACTCGTCGGTGCCGGCGCCATCGCGGTGGGGCCTGTCCAGCCGCTGCCACCGGATGTCCAGGTGGCGGCCGTGCCCACATCGTCGGTGCCGGTCGAGCTGAATGCGCTGGTGAATCCGCTTCAACTGTGGACCGAGGTCTTCGCGACCACGATCGACAACGTGGGCACACTGGCAGACACGGTGCTGGCGAATCCCGCACCGATCGCCGGCAGTATCGCCAACAACCAGTTGATCAGTGCGCAGGTGCTGACGTCCTTCGTCACGAGCTTCGGCTCGGGTTTCGTCGAGTCGGTGGGTAACGTCCCGGACGCGCTCCAGTCCGCGGTTGAGCAGATCCTCGCCGGAGACCTCGCGTCCGGCGTGCCCGCAATCGCGACGGCCTTCCTCACGCCGGTGCTGGCCGGGGCATTCGGGGCGATCGTGCAGCTGCCGGATGTCACTGCGGTCCTGCAGAATCCGTTCCTCAATGCGGCTGCGGTGGTCGGCGAGTTGGTCAGTTTCGACACACTGATCGGGCTGGGGCTGCCCGTCCTGCTCACCGCGATCTCACCCGTCGCGCAGATCGGACTCACGGCACAGAAGATCTATGACGGCATCCAAGCCGGTGATCTCGAAGCCGTGGCCAATGCCGTGATCAGCTTCCCGTCAGACATGGTCAACACGGTTCTCAATGGCAGCGCCGAGCTGGGCACCGGCGGAATTCTGGGCAGTGCCGACGACGGCGGCCTGGCCGCCGGCCTGCTCAAGGTACGTCAGGCCATCGCCGACGCGATCAAGCCGCCCGCACTGACCCCCGCCCCCTCGGCGTCGGTCGCCGCGGCACCGGACCTGAATGCCCGGACGATCACCGTCGACACCGGCGAGATCGCGCGGCCCCAGGCCGGTGCGACAAGCCGGGTCGCCGTGGCTGCCACCAGTGTTGCCGCCGACGATGTTGCCGGCACCGTCGTCAAAGACATCGCCGAGGAGACACCGGCCGCCTCCGAGCAGAACGTCGTCAAGAAGCGTCCGGCCGTCACATCCCTCAGGGCCGACAACGACACCACCGGCGGGGAGCGGGCCGCAGCCACGCCGAAGCCGGCGAAGAAGTTCAGTGACAAGTCGAAGAAGACGCATGCCACCAAGTCCAAGTCGCAGACGCGGGCGAAGGGCGCTGGCGGCAAGGAATAGCCACCTCGGCTGAGGAGTGCCCCCCTGAACCTCGATCAGGGGGGCACTTTTCAGGTCCCGGCGCTCAACGCCGCTCGATCGGGCAGGTCGGCGCCGACACGTGCCACCGTCAACGCCGATGCCGTCGTCGCGATCTGCAACACGCCCTCCAGCGCGCCGGTGTCGATGGCGGCCAACGCCTGGCGGTGATCGGCGCCCAGCAGATCCAGCGACCACAGCCCATCGATCAACCCGGTCATGAAGGCATCGCCGGCGCCGACGGTGTCCACCACCTGCACTGGCCGCGCCGGAACCGACACCGAACCGGCCCGGCACACCGCGAACGCCCCTTGCTCACCCAACGTCACGACGACGATGGACGGACCGGCCTCCAGCCAGGCGCGGGCGATCTGCTCGGGCGTGTGCCGGGGGTCGATCCAGCGCAGGTCTTCGCGAGAGGTTTTGACCAGGTCGGCACGTTCGACGAGGCGGTCGATGCGGCCGCGGGCGGTGTCGTCGTCGTGCACCACATCGGGCCGGACATTGGGATCGAACGTGATCGTCGCCGACATCCGGTAGGCATCCAGCAGGGCCGCCGTGGCGCGGCATCCCGGCTCCAGCACCGCAGCGATCGAACCGGTGTGCACCAGCAGCGGGGTGGCGACCTCGGGGGTGCCGGACAGTTGCCAGTCGATGTCGAAGGTGTAGTGGGCTGATCCCGAGGCGTCCAGGACGGCCGCGGCCGTCGGTGTCCGCCGGGCGCTGGTGCTGCCCGAAACCAGCTGTACTCCAGCACTTTCCAAATAGTCGATGATGTGCCGGCCGCCGTCGTCATCGGCGATGTGGGTCAGGAAGTCGACGCCGCGGCCCAGCCGGCCCAGACCCACCGCCACATTGAGAGGGCTGCCGCCGACGTGTTCGCCGATGATCGTGCCGTCCCGGGAGACGGTGTCGATCAGGGCCTCCCCGATCACCAAGGCCCGGCTCATACGGGTCACCTTCTCATCGTAGGCGGCTAGAGGTGTCCGGCGACGAAACCGGCGGCCTGATCGGGATACGGCGGAAGCTCATAGGCACTGTGTGCCGCACGCAGGCGCCCGCCCTGCACACAGATCGGGTCGCCGGGACTGCACAGGTCGATGGTCCGCCCGGCGAACTGCCCGGTTCCCGACAGCGGGGTGCCAAACCGGTTGCCGGGGTTGCCGAACACCGCGACCGCGGCCACCCGGTCGGCGCTGGGGGGCGGCAGGGCAGGCGCCGAGCCGATCAAGCCGATCCGGTCACCGATCGGCGGCACACCGGCGAGCATCGACACCGCCGCGGCGCCCTGCGAGAACCCGCCGAGCACCACCCGGGTGCCCGGACACTGGTCGGCCATCCAGGCGATGTGCCCGGCCGCGTCGTTCGCACCGTCGGCGGTGGTCAGGAAGTTGATCCCGGCCGGGTAGTTGACCGCGTACACGCCCAGGCTGCGTGGTGCGATCCGGGGACCGAGCTGGTCGGCCAGGGCCTGGCCCACGCGGCCGATCCCGGGCGGCTCACCGGTACCGCGGGCGAAGACCAGTTCGACGTCCGGACACGGTTCGGCCGAGGCGGCCGGGGCCCGGCCGGTGAAAAGGGCCGCTGCGGTCAGGGATACGGCCAGGGCCGAGCGAAGGAGCGCACTGTTCAGCGACATTGGCCCATGCTCACATGCGGATGGGGTCGCTGTCCGAGGATGTGGGTATACGTTTTCCCCATGGAGGGGCGTCGTGGAGCGCTATGAGCGGGTTCGGCTGACGAATCCCGACAAGGTGCTCTATCCCGCCTCCGGCACCGCGAAAGCCGAGGTCTTCGACTATTACCTGAGCATCGCCGAGGTGATGCTGCCGCACATCGCGGGCCGCCCGGTGACCCGGAAACGCTGGCCCAACGGAGTCGAGCAGACGTCGTTCTTCGAGAAGCAACTGGCGTCCTCGGCACCGGACTGGCTGGACCGCGGGAAAATCGTGCACAAGTCCGGGACCACCACGTACCCGATCATCGACACCCGCGAGGGCCTGGCCTGGATCGCCCAGCAGGCCGCCCTCGAAGTGCATGTGCCGCAATGGCGCTTCGACCCCGACGGCGGCCAGGGGCCGGCCACCCGCATCGTGTTCGACCTCGATCCCGGTGAGGGCGTCACCATGCGCCAACTGTGCGAGGTGGCGCAGGCGGTGCGCGACCTCATGGGCGACATCGGGTTGACGACGTATCCGCTCACCAGCGGCAGCAAGGGCCTGCACCTGTATGTGCCGCTGACCGAACCGATCACCTCGCGCGGCGCCTCGGTACTGGCCAAGCGGGTGGCCGTGCAGCTGGAACAGTCGATGCCGAAGCTGGTCACCGCCACCATGACCCGCAGCCTGCGGTCTGGCAAGGTGTTCCTGGACTGGAGCCAGAACAACGCCGCCAAGACCACGATCGCGCCGTATTCGCTGCGCGGCCGGGAGTATCCGACGGTGGCCGCGCCCCGCACCTGGGACGAGATCGGCGACCCGGGTCTGCGCCACCTGCGATTCGATGAAGTGCTGCAACGGGTTTCCGAGCACGGAGACCTGCTGGCCGGATTGGATCGGGATGCGCCGGTGGCCGACAAACTCACCACCTACCGCAGCATGCGCGACGCGGCCAAGACTCCCGAGCCGGTGCCGAAGCACTCGCCGACGACCGGTGACAACACCGCGTTCGTCATCCAGGAACATCGCGCCCGCCGGCTGCACTACGACTTCCGGCTGGAACGCGACGGTGTACTGGTCAGCTGGGCGGTGCCCAAGAACCTGCCCGAGACCACGTCGGTGAATCACCTTGCCGTGCATACCGAAGACCACCCCTTGGAGTACCTGACGTTTCACGGCGAGATCCCGAAAGGGGAGTACGGCGGCGGCAAGGTGATCATCTGGGACACCGGCACCTATGAGACCGAGAAGTTCAACGACAACGCCCCGGACGGGCCGGACAAGGGCGGCGAAGTGATCGTCACGTTGCACGGCGACAAGATCGAGGGCCGCTACGCGCTGATCCAGACCGACGGCAAGAACTGGCTGGCGCACCGGATGAAAGATCAGAAGTCGGCACAACCCGACCCCAAGGATTTCGCGCCCATGTTGGCCACCGAGGGGTCGGTGGCCAAACTCACCGCCGGCCCATGGGCTTTCGAGGGCAAATGGGACGGGTACCGGCTGCTGCTGGAGGCCGATCACGGGCAGCTGCGGCTGCGGTCCCGCCGCGGCCGCGACGTCACCGCCGAATACCCGCAATTGCAGGCGATCGCCGCTGATCTGGCCGACCACCACGTGGTGCTCGACGGCGAGGCGGTGGCCCTCGACGAGTCCGGGGTGCCGAGTTTCAGCGAGATGCAGAACCGGGCCCGTTCCACCCGGGTCGAGTTCTGGGCCTTCGACATCCTGTGGCTCGACGGCCGGTCGTTGTTGCGTGCGAAGTACTCGGACCGGCGAAAGATCTTGGACGCGTTGGCTTCCGGTGGCGGGCTGATTGTCCCCGAACCGCTGGACGGGGACGGTCCCGAAGCGATGGAGCACGCGCGGGAGAACCGGTTCGAGGGCGTGGTGGCCAAGAAGCGCGACTCGACGTATCAGCCGGGGCGGCGTTCGGCGTCGTGGATCAAGGACAAGTTCTGGAACACCCAGGAGGTGGTGATCGGCGGGTGGCGGCAGGGCGAGGGCGGGCGCAGCAGCGGCATCGGCGCGCTGCTGCTCGGGGTGCCCGGCCCCGATGGCCTGCAGTTCGCCGGGCGGGTAGGCACCGGATTCACCGAGAAGGAGCTGGCCAAGTTGAAGAAGATGCTGGCACCGCTGCACACCGAGGAGTCGCCCTTCGGCCAGCCGTTGCCGAAGCTCGACGCCAGAGGGGTGACGTTCGTGCGTCCGGAATTGGTGGGCGAGGTGCGCTACAGCGAGCGCACGTCCGATCACCGGCTGCGCCAACCCAGTTGGCGCGGTCTGCGGACGGACAAGACGCCGGACGAGGTGGTGTGGGAATAGGACGCTACGCACCGGAGAGGAATCCGACTCGAGTCGGCAGGTGCATTGCTTCCGTCTGATTGCATGACGGGAACCCGACCATTTGTTAAATGGAATCTCGTCCATCTGTCGACGACGATCCGGCGGGCAGCAACGGTCACCGACCGGGACGTACGGCATCTCCACTGGCTCCGTGGTCAGGTCGGAGATCGCCTCGCCACAAGCGTGGTGGTGACAACCGGAGAGTTCGCCTACCGCAGACCCGACGGTATCGCCGTGGTGCCCCTGGCGTTGCTCGGCCCCTGAACCGGCTACGCGACTGGTGACGCGCCGAGCGCTTCGCGCATCCCCCGAGTCGCCAGCACGTCGGCCAGTTCGTTGTCCGCGACTCCTGAATGCCCTTTCACCCAGAACCACTCGACCTGGTGCCGCAGGCAGGCGGCCTGCAGTCGCTGCCACAGGTCGACGTTCTTCACCGGCTGTTTCGCGGCGGTCAGCCACCCGTTGCGTTCCCAGCCGAGCACCCACTTGGTGATGCCGTTGCGCACATAGGTGCTGTCGGTGTGCAGATGTACCACCACCGGGCGGGTCAATGCCTCCAGCGCCATGATGGGCGCAGTCAGTTCCATCCGGTTGTTACTTGTCATTCCGGGTTCTCCGCCGTACAACTCCCGAACGTGCTCGCGATGACGCAGCACCGCGCCCCAGCCGCCGGGGCCCGGGTTAGGCCGGCAGCCGCCGTCGGTGTGGATGATCACGGGGTCGGTCACCCGATGAGGATAGGCAACCGCATCGAGCCGTCGACGGTGCGACACGAGCGGAACGCATCTCACTTCCGGGGCGGACGCAACACTTTCATCGCCAACCGCATGGCCGGTTCCGGTACGTGGTCCTTGGCCGACAGTGCGGCGCCGGCCACTCGCGTCCGCAGCGGCGTGCCGCGACCGAACCACCGGTTCAACGGCCCGCCCGAGGGCTCCAGGTCGACGTGCAACGGAGGTCTGCCGTCGGCGGCCCCGAGGGCATGGGCGATGACGATGCGTTGAATCTCGCTGGTGCCCTCAAAGATGGTGTACAGCTTGGCATCCCGGTACCACTTCTCCACCGGATGCTCGGTGATGTAGCCCCAGCCGCCCATGGTCTGGATGGCCTGCTCGGTGGCCCGGACGGCCACCTCGCTGGCGGCCAGCTTGGACATCGACCCCTCACCACGCTCGAACGGCACACCGGTGGCGGCCATCCAGGACGCCCGCCAGGTGAGCAGCCGGGCCGCGTCGATCTGCGTGGCCAGATCGGCGAGCGGAAACGCGATGCCCTGGTTGTCGACGATCGGTGCGCCGAAGGCCACCCGCCGGTTGGCGTACTCCGTGGCGTATTCCAATGCTGCCCTGGCGATTCCGAGCGCCTGCGCGGCCACCATCGGCCGGGTCTGCTCGAAGGTGCCGAGCGTGGCGGAGCCGGAATGTGTGCCCCCTTCGACGGCCTCACGGGCCCGGGACAGCTTGTGCTCGAGTTTCTCGTGGCCGCCGAGCAGATTGCCGGCCGGTACCCGGACGTTGTCGAACGTCAGCTCGGCGGTATGTGACGCCCGGCAGCCGAGCTTGTCGAGTTTGCGCACCATCTCCAGCCCGGGGGTGCCGCCTTCCACGATGAACAGCGCCTGGCCCTTGTGGCCGAGTTCTTTGTCGACGACCGCGTTGACCACGTGCACATTGGCGATACCGCCGTTCCCGATCCACATCTTGTGGCCGTTGATGATCCAGTCCGCGTCGGGTCCGGACCCGTCGCGAACGGCATATGTGCGGAGGTTCCGCACATCGCTGCCGCCCTCGGGTTCGGAGATCGCCAGCGCCGCGAGTTTCAGATCGCCCGGGGTGCCGAAGCATTCGGGTGCCCACTGCAGCATCTGTTCGGGTGAGGCGGCTTGACCGATCGCCGAGAGCGCCAGCGCGGGCATCACGACCGCCAGGCCGATCCCCGCGCAACCCCAGAACAGTTCCTCCATGAACATCGGGAGGGACAGTCCGCTCGGGTCACCGATCAGATCGCGATAGAACAGCGGGTTGTAGAAGCCGCGCTCCGCCGCTTCTTCGAGCACCGGCCACGGGAATTCCTGGCGGTGGTCGTAGTCGGCGGCAACCGGGCGCACGACCTGCTCGGCGAACTCGTGGGTACGTCGGGCCAGGTCGTGTTGGGCGGCGGCGGGCGTGATGTCGAATGCCACGACGATTCGGGCACCCAACCCCTACCGCTGTCGAACTCCGGGTGGATGTCAGCCGGAAGGTTGACTGGCCTCCGCGATCCGGCGCTGGGCCTCGGCGGGCGAAATCCGCAGCCTCCTGGCCAGGACTCCGACCGGGTCGAACCGGGGTGGCGAGACGCTGTCGGATGCGACCATCCGCCCGAGCAGGCGTTGCTGGACGGCGGCCAACCGTCTCTCGCCGGCATCGAGCTGACTCAACACCTCTTGGAGGTCGGACCGTGTCAGTGCGTGCACCGACAGCGCGTCGATTTCTTTGCATGCGGCGTGCAGATGGTCGAGTGCCTCACCGACCACCGTGCGCTCGGCTTCTAATATCGAACTCATGTTCGACAACCTACGCCGCCCCACCGACAACCCACGGCGATGTTCGCCGACCGTGATTTCGTCCCGGCTGCTCGAGCCAATATGCAGCCATTTTTATTCCCGAACTCAGCATGCCACGTCGACATAAATTGTTTGCGAAATCACCGTGGTATTGATAGAACTGCCGCCCCGCGAATCGTGGGTGGCGTGGGTCTGTCCCTGGCGCACGCCCAGCACGGTGCAGTCCGACAGTGGCGCGGCCCCGGTGCGATTGACGATGACGTGATAACCGCTGGTCTGCAGGCTCTTGACGGTCTGTTCGGCCGACTGGGCGGTGGGGGCGGCAGCGGCGACGCCGACGAGCAGTGATCCGGCGGTGAGGGTGCCGGCGGCAATTGTGGCGACAATATACGACTTCATTTTTCCAACCCTTCGATCCCGGCGCCGTGAAACCGCGTTGTCGAATTGGCGCACCTATTTATGCCAATCGGAGAGTCGGGCAGAAAATTCCGCTTTTCGTGATTTTTTCTCAGGTTGCGCTCAGGTGGGTACCAGTCGGTGCTTGCCCATGACGGGCGGCCGCAACCTGTGCCATCGTTGAACCATGAGCGGTTCCGACGACTACAGCGTCGACGAAGACGATCAGTTGACTCAGGAGGACGCCCTGATCGACCGGGGCGTCGACGACCTGCTCGACGAGGGATACTCGCCTCCGGAACGGTGGCGTGAACCGCGGGAGCACCCGACTCTCGATGAGCAGTTGGCCGAGGAGGAACCTGACCCGGCATTGCAGCTCGACGCCACCGAGGATCCGGACGAACAGGCCGGCGACGACGAGGTCGGTGCTCAGCGCTCGGGGCGGCTGGTCGCCCCTGACGCCGGATTCGGGCCCGACGAGGAAGCCGAATTGGTCGGCACCGATGTCGGCATCGACGGCGGCGCGGCCTCGGCCGAAGAAGCCGCTGTCCACATCATCGCGGAATCCTCACCGGGTCTTGGTCCGCTGCAGTAGCACCGAGACGGTGAACACCAGCAGGCCCGCGACCGCCAGCAGTGCCCCGGCAAGGGCCGGGGCGGTGTAGCCGAACCCGGCTGCGATCACCAGGCCGCCCACCCAGGCGCCGGTGGCGTTACCGATGTTGAGTGCGGAGTGGTTCAGCGCGGCGGCCAACGTCTGCGCATCGTGCGCGACGTCCATGAGCCGGGTCTGCAGCGCCGGGCCCACGGCCGAGCCGGCCACGCCGACCCCGAACAACAGCGGCAGCGCGGTCCACGGGCTGTGTGCCCCCAGCGAGAACGCCGCCAGCAGCACGGCCAGGGCACCCAGCGCGAGATAGAGCGCCCGCACCACCGAGATGTCGGCCAGTCGGCCACCGATCAGATTGCCGGCCACCATGCCGAGGCCGAACACCATGAGCGCCACCGGGACCAGTGCCCGGGGCAGCCCGGTGACGTCGGTCATCGTGGTGCTGATGTAGGTGTAGACCGCGAACATGCCGCCGAAGCCGATCATGCCGACCAGCACAGCCAGCCACACCTGGGGGCGGCGCAGGGCGCCGAGTTCGGTGAGCGGACTGGTGACGGGCATAGCGCGGAGATGGTCGGGCAGCCACCGCCACAACGCGGTGAGCGTGGCCAGGCCGATGACCACCACCAGGCCGAACGCGCTGCGCCAACCCAGCGCCTGGCCCAGCCAGGAGGCCAGCGGCACCCCGAGCACGGTCGCCACCGTCAGGCCGCACAGCACATAGGCCACCGCCTTGGCCCGGTTCTGCGGACCCATCAGGTGAGCGGCGGCCAGCGCGGCGATCCCGAAGAACGCGCCGTGGGGCAGGCCGGCGACGAACCGGGCGATCACCAGGGTCGGGTAGCTCGGCGCCAGCATGCTGGCCACGTTGCCGAGAGTGAAGACCGCCATCAGGGTGAGCAGCAGCGCTTTGCGGGGCCAACGGGCAGTGAGCGCGGCGATCACCGGCGCACCGACGACGACGCCCAGCGCGTAGGCGGAGATGACGTGGCCCGCGGTCGGCTCGGTGATGCCGAAGCCGGCGGCGATGTCGGGCAGCAGGCCCATCGCGACGAATTCGGTGGTGCCGATGCCGAAGCCGCCGAGGGCCAGGGCGAACACCGCGAGGATGCGCACCATGGGGTCGGGCGCGACGATGGCGCGGGCACGGTCGAGGGAAGTCGTCATTCGCAGGCTTTCCGAGGGGTCGTGGACTGGAGCTCTCGGACAGCGTTGGCGAGAACGGCGGGTGCAACGCTAACGGGGCGGGCTGTGTTCCCTCAAACTTGATCGAACCGCCGGTTCAGCCCGCCGCTTTCCACACCGGGGCTGTTGATCTTCGCGGGGCACGACCCAGGCGCAGAAAACGGCGCGGCGAAGGTAAGGCCCGCGAAGGGCAGCGGCTATACCTTGGCGATGACGTTCTCGGCGAACTTCTCCAGGTGGCGGATCTTGCGGTCGAGCGGCTCGGTGTCGTCACCCATGATGTAGGGCAGCCGGAAGCCGACGATCACATCGGTGACGCCCTTGTCCTCCAGGCGCTTGATGCCGTCGAGGGTGAAGGCGTCGCCGGAGATCACGTGGATTTGGAAATCGTCGGTCCGGCCTTCCTCTTCTCGGATCTGATTGAGCCGGGTCAGCAGCTGGTCGAGCTCCTCGGGACTGCCGCCGCCGTGCATCCAGCCGTCGTTGCGCGCGGCCCGGCGCAGGGCGGCCTCGGCGTGCCCGCCGACGAGGATCGACACCGGTTTCGACGGTGCCGGCGTCATCTTGGTCTTGGGGATGTCGTAGAACTCGCCGTGGTACTCGAAGTAGTCCCCACTGGTCAGCCCGCGGATGATGTCGATGCACTCGTCCATCCGCTTGCCGCGTCGCGCGAACGGCACGCCCATCAACTCGTAGTCCTCGGGCCACGGGCTGGTGCCCACGCCGAGCCCCAGCCGGTTGTCGAACAGGGCGTTGAGCGAGCCGACCTGTTTGGCCACCAGGGCCGGGGGCCGGATCGGCAGCTTGAGCACGAAGAAGTTGAAATGGAGCGTTGTGGTGGCGGCACACAGTGCCGAGGCCAGCACGACGGCTTCGACAAATGCCTTGCCGTCCAGGAACTCCCGGTTGCCGTCCGGGGTGTACGGGTACTTCGAGTCGGATTCGAACGGGTAGGCGACGCTGTCGGCAATCGTCATCGCGTGGTAGCCCGCCGCCTCGGCGGCCTGGGCCAACGGGATGTAGTAGGTGGGATCGGTCATGGCTTCGGCATAGGTGAACCGCATGCCGTACACACTAGAACGTGTTCTAGTTCGGTGGGGCCGATCGGGCGATCACTGCTCAGCCTGCGACGCTGACGTCGGACGTGCCGGCGCCGTCCAACTCGAACGGCGGTTCCCCGACACCGGCGATCGAGTGCGTGCCCTGCGAGGTGCGCTCGGTGATGCGGGCGTCGACGGTGCGGGTGCCGATGCTGATCCGCACCGGCCCCGGCGTGACAGCCTCCGGGGCATCGAGAATTGTTCCGCGCCAATGGAACCGGCCGTCGATCGGGTCGAGGTGTCCGGTCAGCCGTACGTGCACCCGGCGGTCCTGGTCACCGTTGTCGAGGACGGCGAACCCGTCGTACACCTCTTCGGTGAGGTCGGCACCGGCCTCGGCAGCTCCGGCGGTCAGGGCCCGCGGGGTGCGGGCCGGCAGGAACCCGGCGCGGCGCCACATCCGGCGTCCGATCCGACCCATCAACCCGACCTCTTCGAGAAACGCGGCCAGCGGGGCGAATCCGGAGATCTGCACCTCGCGACGGTGCGCACTGGCTCGGGCCATCCGGCGGGCGGCGCGGGCATCGAGGCCGACGCGGGCGTACTGCACCTTGTTGGTGAACAGGTAGCGGAAGAAGTAGCCGCCGACGCCGTTGAGGTTGGCCACCCAGACTCGTTTGTACCAGGGCATCGACGGGATGCGCTTACGCAGGCCGTCGCGGGCGAACTGGATGTGGCGGGCTTCCTCGGTGACGTGGATGCGCATGAGCCGCTGGACCATCGGCTGCAACTCGGGGTCGTCCATCATCTGGCGCTGCAGCGAGTCGAAGATCTCCTCGCCGACGAGCGCGGCCACCCATAGCACCGAGCCGCGGAAGAAGAACGGCAGCGTGTTGATGATCATGCGCTGGTAGAGCCGCGGACGCACCGGCTTGGCGTCCATCTTGTCGATGGCCTTGCCGAACATCACCATGTGGCGGGTCTCGTCGCCGAGTTCGGTGAGCTCGTAGTGCGTGGACGCCGACGTCGGGTCCTGGTGCATCATCTTGCGCAGCAGCGACTGGTTGAGGATGTTCTCGAACCAGATGCCGGCCGAGAGCGTGTTGGCCAGCTCTTGGCGGGACAGCTCGATCTGTTCGGCGCGGGACATGCTGTCCCACAGCGGCGTTCCGTACAGCGACACGATCCGCGGCGGCAGGAAGAACTTGTCCGGATCCAGTGGTGCAGCCCAGTCGATGTCGACGACGGGCGCGTAGGACTTACGCACCGAGCCCTTGAGTAGGCGCTCGGAGAATGCGTCCCGCGAACTCGCCGTGGGTCTGACCGAAGCTGTCACCGTTGACGTCCCTTCGTTGCGGTTCCCCCTGTTTCGACGTTAGGTACCGACAATGGGTGATGTCAATACCCCGGGTATCGGATACTTCGGGTACCCGGTTTCGGTTCGGTTAACCTTCGTCTGTGCGTCGCATCCACGTCATCGGAATCGGGGCCGGTGACCCTGACTTCGTCACAGTCCAGGCCATTTCCGCGCTCAACGACACCCAGGTGTTCTTCGCGATGGACAAGGGCCCGCGCCGCGGCACCGACACCGATGACCTGGTCGCGGTGCGCAAGCTGATCTGCGACCGTTTTATCACCGAGCCCGGCTACCGGTTCGTCGAATTGGTGGATCCACCGCGGGCGGCGGCCGATGACGCGACGGGCTATCGCCAGGTGGTGGCGGACTGGCACGCCGAGCGCGCCCGGATCTGGGCCCAGGCCATCGAGACCGAGCTCGGGCCGGACGGCACCGGGGCCTTCCTGGCCTGGGGTGACCCGTCGCTGTATGACAGCACGCTGCGTGTCCTGGACCGGGTGGCCGAACACGTCGAGTTCACCTACGACGTCATCCCGGGCATCACCGCGATCCAGGTCTTGACCGCGCGTCATCGCATCCCGCTCAACGACGTCGGCGAACCGGTGCTGATCACCACCGGGCGTCAGTTGCGGGAGCGCGGCTTGTCCGGCAGCGCCGTGGTGATGCTCGACGCGGACTGTTCGTTCCAGCAGTGCCCGCCGCAGACCCGGATCTGGTGGGGCGCCTATCTCGGCACGCCGGACGAGTTGCTCTACGCGGGCACGGTCGGTGAAGTCGGCGACGAAATCGTTGCTGCGCGTACCGAAGCCCGAACACGCCACGGCTGGATCATGGACACATACCTGCTGCGCTCGGCAGACTGATCACCCATGAGCTCATTTCTCCTGCGCGCTGCGGTAACCGGATTCGCACTCTGGGTGGTCACTCTCGTGGTGCCGGGAATCGGTTTCATCGGCGGTGATTCGGCCATCGCGCGGGTCGGCATCATCTTCGTCGTCGCGGTGATCTTCGGTCTGGTCAACGCGGTCATCAAGCCGATCGTGCAGATCCTGTCGATTCCGCTGTACATCCTCACGCTGGGCCTGATCCACATCGTGATCAATGCCCTGATGCTGTGGATCACGTCCTGGATCACCGACAACACCACCGGCTGGGGTCTGCACATCGACCAGTTCTGGTGGACGGCGATCTGGGCGGCCATCGTGCTGTCGCTGGTGAGCTGGCTACTGTCGTTCGTCAAGAACCTCGCGTAGCGCACCGGCCTGCTCGCGCAGGGCGGCGGCGGTGTCACGGGCGGCCGCGGTGTCGCCGTCGTGCTCGAGCGCCCAGCAGGCCGCCAGCGCGCGGTAGGCGAGTTGTTCGGCGGTCACCACCGTCGGCCACATGCGTTCGGCCGCAACGCGTTGCGTGGCCGATCCGCCGATCTCGGTGTCGTAGGCGGGCAGCAACGCCATCGCGCGGAGCTGCAGGTCCCGGCGGTCGACGCGGGCGGCCGCGGTGGTGGCCGCACCGGTGCCGAGGTGATCGACCGTGGCGGTGACGGCGTCGAGCGCGGCGGTGATCGCCGCGGACAGTCCGGTGGGCCGTCGCAGCCGCTGCGTGGACCAATACACGAAAAGCGCCACTGCGCAACCGATCAGGGTGTCCAGACCGCGGGCCAGCAAGATTTCGCCGAGGTTGGCCACGGCGGTCCCGCCCGAGGCGATCGTGAGGGCTGCGGGCGTGATGAACACGACCGCCAGTGTGTAATTGCGCACCACGTACATCTCGATGACGAACTGCAGCACCCCGATGGTCACGGCCAGCCACACCCCCTGGGGGTGCAGCGCCAGGATGGCCCCGGCCAGGCCCAGCCCGAGCCAGGTGCCCAGGGCGCGTTCGATGCTGCGCACCACGGTCCGTAGCCAGTCGAAGCCCTGGTGCAGCATCAGGACCGCGGCGGCCATTGCCCAATAGGCGTGGTCCATCGTCAACGCTTGTGAGATCGGCCCGGCGATGGCGCCCGAGATCGCCACCGCGATGCCGACCCGGAGCGCCAGTTGCAGCGACACCGAGCCGGGGGTCAGGGCGCTACGCAGCAGCTGCACCGCGCTGGGCCGGCCGAGCGGAACCCCTTCGGCGCCATGCTCGTCGGTGATGGCATCGGCGGGCACCGTGGCGAGGTGGCGGGCCATGGCGGCGCCGTCGGGCGGTGGCGGGCTTCCGGCGTCGGCCGCGCGCATCGCGGCGGCGAACAACGCATGCAGCCGGCGGTTCACGATCCGCAGGCGATACAGCGCCCGGTCCGGGGCGGGCTGCACCGGCTGGAACGTCACCAGTGTCACCCAGGCGGTGTGCAGCAGCAGGGCGGCACGATGCCGGTTGTCGGCCTCGGTGGCGGGTTCGCCACCGATGCTGTCGATGTAGCTGGCGACCGCCGTGGCGGCCGCGGCCACGGCGGCCTTCTCGGGTCCGCGCGGTTGCACCAGGGCCCCGGCCATGTGGGCGCACCAGGCGAAGGCGCCGCCGGCCAACACCAATGCCGCCATGTGACCGGGGCTCAGGTGGGCGGTGCCCGGGGCGCCGGTGCCTGCCGCGCAGGCCAACACGAACATGTAGGCGCCGGGTGGCCCGACCGAGAGCGCGCGGCAGACGAAGACGGCCACCATCGCGATCGCGGTCACGACCACCACGCCGAGCCACACCGATCGGGCGGCCCAATCGCCCAGTGCCACCGCGGCGGCGAACGACACCGCGACGACTCCCAGATAGGCGCCGCGGTTGAGATAGGGGCGGCCGCTGCCGTACAGCGAGGTGAAGCCGCCGATCGTGGCGATCAGGCCGGCGGCGGTGTCACCGGCGGCCCAGCCGATCAGAACCGGTACCGCCATGCAGATTCCGGCCCGCAGCGCGAATGGCCAGCGCCGCGGCACGCTGTTGATCACGAAGATCTGCCGTATTGGACTGCTGGTCGGTCTGGGCGCAGGCCGGTCGGACATGTCTACAGCATGCGCGGCGTTCGGCTGACACACTGGAGCCATGCCCGAACTGCCCGAGGTCGAGGCACTGGCCGATTACCTGCGTCGGCACGCCGTGGGTCGGATCGTCAGCCGGATCGACGTCGCGGCGTTGTCGGTGCTCAAGACTTTCGATCCGCCGATCACCGCTTTGCATGGCCAGACCGTCACCGGCGCCGAGCGCTGGGGCAAGTACCTGGGTCTGGAGGTTGGTCCATGGCATCTGATCACGCACCTGTCCCGGGCGGGGTGGTTGCGTTGGTCGGACAAGTTGGCGACGACGCCGCTCAAGCCGGGCAAGGGGCCGATCGCCCTGCGGGTACACCTTGGGGAAGGCCAGGGTTTCGACCTGACCGAGGCCGGCACCCAGAAACGGTTGGCGGTGTGGGTGGTCGGCGATCCGCTCGACGTGCCGCAGATTGCCGCACTCGGCCCGGATGCGCTGTCGCTGGATGCTTCGGGGCTGGCGGAGGTGCTGGCCGGCCAGAGTGGACGGATCAAGACGGTGATCACCGACCAGAAGGTGATCGCGGGGATCGGCAACGCCTACAGCGACGAGATCCTGCACGTGGCCAAGCTCTCGCCGTTCGCCACCGCGGGCAAGCTGACCGACGCCCAGCTTTCGGCCCTGCACGACGCGATGATCTCGGTGCTCACCGATGCGGTGACGCGTTCGGTGGGTCAGCAGGCCGCGACGCTCAAGGGGGAGAAGCGGTCTGGGCTGCGGGTGCACGCCCGCACCGGGCTGCCGTGTCCGGTGTGTGGTGACACGGTGCGGGAGGTGTCGTTCGCGGACAAGTCGTTCCAGTACTGCCCGACGTGTCAGACCGGCGGCAAGGTGCTGGCCGACCGCCGGATGTCGCGTCTGCTCAAGTAGTGGTCCGCATTTTTGACAGTTGTCTAACTCGGTTATCCTGCTGCGATGACCCGTCAGAAGATCCTCATCACCGGTGCCAGCTCCGGAC
This sequence comes from [Mycobacterium] fortunisiensis, assembly GCF_019050325.1. Taxonomy (GTDB): domain Bacteria; phylum Actinomycetota; class Actinomycetes; order Mycobacteriales; family Mycobacteriaceae; genus Mycobacterium; species Mycobacterium fortunisiensis. Next base: position 79,513 of record NZ_VOMB01000009.1, read on the forward strand.
TGGGCGCGGGCATGGCCCGCCAATTCGCGGCCAAGGGCCGTGACCTGGCGCTGTGTGCCCGCCGCACCGATCGGCTCGACGAGCTCAAGGCCGAACTGGCCGATCGGCATCCGTACATCAAGATCGCGGTCGCCGCGCTGGACGTCAACGATCACGAGGCGGTGCCGCGGGTGTTCGGTGAGCTGTCCGAGGAACTCGGCGGTATCGACCGGGTGATCGTCAACGCGGGAATCGGCAAGGGCTGGCCGTTGGGCGAGGGCAAGCCGTGGGCGAACAAGGCGACCATCGAGACCAACCTGATCGCCGGGCTGGTGCAGATCGAAACCGCACTGGAGATGTTCAAGAAGTCGGGCAGCGGTCACCTGGTGCTGATCTCGTCGGTGCTGGGCAACACCGGGGTACCCGGCGGTAAGGCCGCCTACTGTGCGTCGAAGGCCGGGATGACCTCGCTGGGTGAGTCGCTGCGCGCCGAGTACGACAAGGGGCCGATCCGGGTGACCGTGATCGAGCCGGGCTACATCGAGTCGGAGATGACGGCGAAGTCGGCGACCACGATGCTCATGGTCGACAACGAAACCGGCGTGCGCGCGATGGTCGAGGCCATCGAGAAGGAAAAGGGCCGGGCCGTGGTGCCCCGCTGGCCGTGGGCGCCGCTGACCCAGGTCATGCGGTTACTGCCGCCGAAGTACACCAAGCGATTCGCCTAGTCACACTGGTCACAGCTGCCCCAGATTTCGGAGTGGTGGTCGTTGTGCCCGACTGTTAGCGACTTTTCAGCGACAATCGCCACACCAACACCATGGGCCTCGGCCACCCCAGAATGATCGGCGCGTCTTGCCACTCTGGCACCTCAGGCCCCGCACGTCTCAGCAGCCCAGTGTCCACCTGTCAGCGACACTGTCGCTGACAGGTGGACAACCCGAAATCTGTTGCGTATGAGGCTGAACGGACCTCATGTGACGCAAGTATTGATGAGCCTTGGGGCCGACGAGTCGCATGTAAACCTGTGAGGCGATTGTCGCTCAAAAGTCGCGCATAGGCGGGCAGATCGGCACACCATTTCTCCGCGCGACACGCCCAGGTCCGCACGCGACACGCCCAGGTCGGCGGCAGGCTGCCAGGCGCCCGTTCGTGAGGTCGCGTTCACAGCGGGGTTTCAGGGCCCGGCAAACCTGGGTAGTCCTCTGCCCATGACCTCAAAACTGATTGCCTCGATGTTCTTTGCAGGCGCGGCGGCTGGGGCGGTTGCACTCGGCCCGGTTGCGATGGCGGATCCGCCACCGCCGCCGCCGTGCGTCAATGCCGACGGCACGCCGTGTGCTGACATCGGCACCGCCGGCCCGGGTGGCGCGACAGGCGCCATTCCCGGTGGTCCTGGCGGAACCGCCGGCCCCGGTGGTGCGTCTGGCGTGATCCCGGGCGGACCCGGAGGCGCGGCCGGTCCGGGTGGTGCCACGGGTGAGATTCCCGGCGGCCCGGGCGGCACGGCCGGACCTGGCGGCGCCACCGGCGCCATTCCGGGTGGTCCCGGCGGCACGGCCGGCCCGGGCGGTGCCAGCGGGTGCATCCCGAACGTGGGCTGCGCGACGATCCCCGCGCCGTAAGCTCTCAGGCTGACCGACCGCGCTCCGCACGGTAGTGCCGAACGAGCGCATCGGTCGACGAATCGGACTGCGGGGCCGGTGAATCCGCCTCGGTGAGCACCGGCAGCAGTGCCTTGGCCTGGGTCTTGCCCAGCTCGACGCCCCATTGATCGAAGGAGTCAATCCCCCACACAACTCCCTCGGTGAACACCTGGTGTTCGTAGAGGGCGATGAGCTGGCCCACCACCGACGGCGTCAACCTGGTCCCCAGGATTGACGTCGTCGGTCGGTTTCCGGGCATCACTTTGTGTGGGACAACTTCGGCGGACGTTCCCGCCGGCAACTCGGCGGCGATGGCTTCGGCGGTCTTGCCGAAAGCCAGCACCTGGGTCTGGGCGAAGAAGTTGCTCATCAGCAGGTCGTGCATGCTGCCGGTGCCGTCGGCCGTGGGCAGATCGTCGGTCGGCTGGGCGAACCCGATGAAGTCGGCAGGCACCAGCCGGGTGCCCTGGTGCAGCAGCTGATAGAAGGCGTGCTGGCCGTTGGTTCCCGGCTCGCCCCAGAAGATCTCACCGGTATCGGTGCTGACGGCGGTGCCGTCGGCCCGGACCGATTTTCCGTTGGACTCCATCGTCAGCTGCTGCAGGTAGGCGGCGAACCGGGACAGGTCGTTGGAGTAGGGCAGCACCGCACGCGACTGCGCACCAAAGAAATTCGAGTACCACAGCCCGATCAGCCCCAGCAGCGCCGGCGCATTCTCCGACAGCGGCGCGGTGCGGAAGTGCTCGTCGACCAGATGGAAACCGGCGAGGAACTCTGCGAACCGCTCACGTCCGATCACCGCCATCACCGACAGCCCGATCGCCGAGTCCACCGAGTACCGGCCGCCGACCCAATCCCAGAACCCGAACATGTTGTCGGTGTCGATGCCGAACTCGGCGACCAGCTTGGCGTTGGTGGACACCGCCACGAAGTGCTTGGCGACCGCGTCGCCGCCGAGCGCGTCGACCAGCCAGCGGCGTGCGGCGGTCGCGTTGGTCAGCGTCTCCAGGGTGGAGAAGGTCTTGGACGCGACGATGAAAAGCGTTGTGGCGGGATCCAAATCGGCCAGTGTCGCCACCAGGTCGGCGGGGTCGACGTTGGACACGAAGCGGGCGCCGATACCGGCGTCGGCGTAGTGGCGCAGCGCGTCGTACACCATCACCGGACCCAGATCCGAGCCGCCGATGCCGATGTTGACCACGGTTTTGATCCGCTCACCGGTGGCACCGGTCCAGTCACCACTGCGCAGCCGGTCGGTGAACTCACCCATCCGGTCCAGCACCGCGTGCACGTCGGCCACCACGTCCTGGCCGTCCACGCTCAACGACGCGTCGGCCGGCAACCGCAGCGCGGTGTGCAGCACCGCGCGGTCCTCGGAGGTGTTGATGTGCTCACCGGCGAACATCGCGTCGCGGCGGGCCTCCAGCCCGGCGGTGCGGGCCAACTCGACCAACAGTTCCAGCGTCTTGCGGGTGACGCGGTGCTTGCTGTAATCGATGTACAGATCCCCGACGGTGAGCACCAACTCGGTTCCGCGCTCCGGATCCTGCGCGAACAGCTCCGTCAGATGAACGTCACCGATCTCGTCGTAGTGCTTCGACAAAGCCTGCCAGGCGGGGGTTGCGGTGATGTCAGCACTCATTCCGCTGACCTTAGTGTGGCGCTCGACTCAAAGGTGTACATGATGGATGTATGGCCATTGACGACGTGATTTCATCCGTGCCCAAAGGACTGTGGATCGGTGGCGAGGAACGCCAGGCCGCGTCGACGTTCAACGTGCTCGATCCCAGCGACGATCAGGTGTTGGCCACGGTGGCCGACGCCACCGCCGCCGACGCCACCGCGGCCCTGGACGCCGCCTGCGCCGTGCAGGGCGAATGGGCGGCGACCGCGCCGCGCAAACGCGGTGAGATCCTGCGTTCGGTGTTCGAGAAGATCACCGAACGCGCCGACGACATCGCCGCCCTGATGACCCTGGAGATGGGCAAGGTGCTCGCCGAGAGCAAGGGCGAAGTGGCCTACGGCGCCGAGTTCTTCCGCTGGTTCTCCGAAGAGGCGGTGCGTATCGAAGGGCGCTTCACCCCGGCCCCGGCCGGCACCGGCCGCATCCTGGTCACCAAGCAGGCCGTCGGCCCGTGTTACGCCATCACGCCGTGGAACTTCCCGTTGGCGATGGGCACCCGCAAGATGGGCCCGGCATTCGCCGCGGGCTGCACCATGATCGTCAAACCCGCGCAGGAGACGCCGCTGACGATGCTGCTGCTCGCCAAGCTGATGGACGAGGCCGGCCTGCCCAAGGGCGTGCTCTCGGTGCTGCCGACGAGCAATCCCGGTCCGGTGAGCGGCGCCCTGATCGACGACGGCCGGCTGCGCAAGCTGACGTTCACCGGCTCCACCGGGGTGGGCAAGGCCCTGGTGAAGCAGTCCGCGGACAAGCTGCTGCGCACCTCGATGGAGCTCGGCGGCAACGCCCCGTTCATCGTGTTCGACGACGCCGACATCGATGCGGCGGTCGACGGCGCGATCCTGGCCAAGATGCGCAACGGCGGCGAGGCCTGCACGGCGGCCAACCGATTCCACGTGGCCAACTCGGTGCGCGAGGAGTTCACCGACAAACTCGTCAAGCGGATGAGCGAGTTCACCCTCGGCAAGGGCATCGACCCGTCGTCCACGTTGGGTCCGCTGATCAATTCCAAGCAGGTCTCCACCGTCACCGAGCTGGTCTCCGACGCGGTGTCGCGCGGTGCGACGGTCGCCGTCGGCGGCGTCGCGCCCGGCGGGCCGGGCAACTTCTACCCGGCCACCGTGCTGACCGACGTGCCCGCCGATGCCCGCATCCTCAAAGAGGAGGTGTTCGGACCGGTCGCCCCCATCACCGGGTTCGACACCGAGGACGAAGGGGTGTCCGCCGCCAACGACACCGAATACGGCTTGGCGGCCTACGTTTACACCCAGTCCCTGGACCGGGCACTGCGGGTGGCCGAGGGCATCGAGTCCGGCATGGTGGGGATCAACCGTGGCGTCATCTCGGATGCGGCCGCACCGTTCGGCGGCATCAAGGAGTCCGGCTTCGGCCGGGAGGGCGGCTCGGAGGGCATCGAGGAGTACCTCGACACGAAATACATTGCGCTGACTCCTTAGTGGGCTTGTGGGCCGTCGGCCCTGCGCGCCTTCCCGATTCACTGCCCGACTCCCCCTAAACTCGGGGGCTCGGGAAGCCAAGACGGGAGGGCATGACGTGACTGCGGCGCCGGTCCGTGCTGCCAGTCGGCGTCGGCGCGCCTCGGTCCGGCGTGACATTCCCGCGCTCGACGGGGTCCGGGCCATCGCGGTGGCCCTGGTGTTGGCCGGCCACGGCGGGGTGCCGGGGGTGGCCGGCGGCTTCATCGGCGTCGACGTCTTCTTCGTGCTCAGCGGATTCCTGATCACGTCGCTGCTGATCGACGAGTTCCGCCGCACCGAGCGCATCGACCTCAAGGGATTCTGGATCCGTCGGGCCAAGCGGTTGTTGCCGGCGATGGTGTTGATGACGTTGGCCGTGGTGATCGCCCGCCCGCTGTTCCCCTCCGATGCCGTGAGCACGCTGCGCGAGGATGCGGTCGGGGCGTTCTTCTGGATGGCGAACTGGGTGTTCGTCGCCGCGGATACCGATTACTTCAGCCAGGGCGACACGCCCTCGCCGTTGCAGCACACCTGGTCGCTGGCGGTCGAGGAGCAGTACTACGTGATCTGGCCGCTGCTGGTGCTGGCCGCGGCGCTGCTGGTGCGGCGGCGTTCGGTCGGCGCGGTGCGGGGGGTGGTGTTCGGGCTCGCGGTGCTGGGCGTCCTGAGTTCGGCGGCCGCGTCGATCCTGATGTCCGGTGATCCCGGCCGGCTCAACCGCGTGTACTTCGGCACCGACACCCGGGCCCAGGCGCTGCTGATCGGCGCGGCCGCCGCGGCCCTGCTGGTGCGGGACTGGTCGGCGCTGACGGTCTCGGGCACCCTGATCCGGGCCAGGTGGCGCCGTTGGGTCGCCTGGATCCTGCCGGTGATCGGGGTTGCGGTGCTGGCCGTGGCCGCGCATCTGGCCACCGGCAGCGTCGAGGAGTTCCGGCACGGGTTGCTGATCGTGGTGGCCTTGGGTGCGGTGCTCGTGGTGGCCCCCGTCGCGATGGACCAGGACGGTTACGTGGCGCGCGCGCTGGGCTGGTTTCCGTTGGTCACGCTCGGCGTCATCTCCTACGGCGTCTACCTCTGGCACTGGCCGATCTTTCTGATCCTCAACGGCGAGCGGACCGGCCTGTCCGGCTGGGCGCTGCTCGCGCTTCGGTGCGCGGTGACGATCGCGGTGTCGTGGGTGTCATGGTGGGCGATCGAACAACCGGTGCGGCACTGGCGTCCCCAGCACGTGCCGATGCTGCGGCTGGCCGCGGCCACGGTGGCCACCGCCGCGGTGGTGACCACGACGGTGGTGCCGGTCGGCCCCCCGACCCAGCCCGGTGGCCCGGAGGTGATGGCGGCGGCCGCGTTGGAACAGGACGTGGGCGCCGAGCGGCCGGTCGCGCTGGGGTCGCCACCGTCGCGGCTGGCGCCCGGCACCCAGACCGTCGCGGTGTTCGGTGACTCGGTGGCCTGGACGATGCTGCGGTACCTGCCGGATACGCCGGGCTTCCACTTCAGCGACTACACGACGATCGGCTGCGGCATCGCCCGCGGCGGTCCGTACCGGTCGGCCGGTGAGACGCTCAACCAGAAGCCGGAGTGCGATTCCTGGCCGGAGCGGTGGGCGCAGCGCATCGGCCACGACCGCCCGGACACGGTGCTGCTGGTCATCGGTCGCTGGGAGACGGTGGACCGCACCTGGCGCGGGCGCTGGACCCACATCGGCAACGATGCCTACGACGCGTACCTCGAAGGTGAGCTGAAACGGGCGCTGGACATTCTCAGTTCGACGGGGGCGCGGGTGGTGGCGACCACGGCGCTGTACAACCGGCGCGGGGAACGGCCCGACGGGACGCTCTACCCCGAGGATCAGCCGGGCCGGGTGCAGGCCTGGAACTCCATGTTGCGCAAGGCCGCTGCGCGCCGGCCGAATGTGTCGGTGCTGGATTTCAACGCCAAGCTCAACCCCAGCGGCAAGTACACCGCGAAGATCAACGGGGTCAGGCTGCGCAGCGACGGCGTGCATCCGACGTCTGAGGCGGTCAAGTGGTTGACGCCGTGGCTGTTGGACTCGCTCAAGGCGCCGAAACGCAAGTGACCCGGTGCTCTAGTGGCCCAACCGGCCGCGGCCGAGTTGGAGCAGCAGGATGGCCAGGTCTTTGCCTTCCGGTCCGAGCACGCTGTAACGCTCGATGACCTTCATCTCGCGGTTGTGCACCAGCCGGGTGCCTCCCGAGGCCATCCGGGCTTTGCCGATCTCCTTGGAGACCTCGGTGCGCCGCTGGATCGCGGCAAGGATGGTGGCGTCAAGTTCGTCGATCTCGCGACGCAGGTCATCGATCTCAGGCACCGCCTGATCGTCGCAGGCCTGCCCGTGCCAGCGCAAAACTGTCACCGGTCAGCGGTAGGTTTGGGGGCAATATGAGCATCACTCCCACCTTCCCCGCGGCCGACGGCGCGGCCACCGACGAGATCGACCACCTTCTGGACGGGCTGAACCCCCAGCAGCGGCAGGCGGTGCTGCACGAGGGGTCGCCGCTGCTGATCGTGGCGGGCGCCGGCTCGGGTAAGACAGCCGTGCTGACCAGGCGTATCGCCTATCTGCTGGCGGCGCGGGAGGTCGGGGTGGGGCAGATCCTGGCCATCACGTTCACCAACAAGGCGGCCGCCGAGATGCGTGAGCGGGTGGTGGAGCTGGTGGGTCCCAGGGCCCGCAGCATGTGGGTGTCGACGTTCCATTCCACGTGTGTGCGGATCCTGCGTAACCAGGCCTCGCTGGTGCCGGGGCTGAACTCCAACTTCTCGATCTACGACTCCGACGATTCCCGGCGTCTGCTGATGATGATCGGCAAGGACATGGGGCTGGACACCAAGCGGTATTCGCCGCGGCTGCTGGCCAACGGGATCTCGAACCTGAAGAACGAGCTGATCGGCCCGGAGCAGGCGGCGGCCGAGGCGTCGGAGGCCGCCGAGGAGATGGCCGGCATCGTCGCGCAGGTCTACGGCGAGTACCAGCGCCGGCTGCGCGCGGCCAATGCGCTGGACTTCGACGATCTGATCGGGGAGACGGTCGGCATCCTGCAGGCCTTCCCCAACATCGCCCAGTACTACCGGCGCCGGTTCCGCCACATCCTGGTCGACGAGTACCAGGACACCAACCACGCGCAGTACGTGTTGGTGCGCGAGCTGGTGGGCCACCATCTCGATGAGTCCGACGGGGTGGGCCCGTCGGAGCTGTGTGTGGTGGGTGACGCCGATCAGTCGATCTACGCGTTCCGCGGGGCGACGATCCGCAACATCGAGGACTTCGAGCGCGATTACCCGGACGCGACGACGATCCTGCTGGAGCAGAACTACCGCTCCACCCAGACCATTCTGAACGCGGCCAACTCGGTGATCTCACGCAACACGGGCCGGCGCGAGAAGCGGCTGTGGACCGAGGAAGGCGAGGGCGAGTTGATCGTCGGCTATGTGGCCGACAATGAGCACGACGAGGCCCGCTTCGTGGCCGAGGAGATCGACGCCCTGGCCGACAGCGCGGGCCTGAAATATTCGGACGTCGCGGTGTTCTACCGCACCAACAACTCCTCGCGGGCACTGGAGGAGGTGTTCATCCGCGCGGGAATCCCCTACAAAGTGGTAGGCGGAGTCCGCTTTTACGAGCGCCGCGAGATCCGTGACATCGTCGCCTATCTTCGGGTGCTGGACAATCCGGGTGACGCGGTGAGCATGCGCCGCATCCTCAACACCCCGCGCCGCGGGATCGGGGACCGGGCCGAGGCCTGTGTGGCGGTGTACGCGGAGAACACCGGCTGCAGTTTCAACGACGCGTTGCAGGCCGCCGCCGAAGGGCGGGTGCCGATGCTGAACTCCCGCTCGGAGAAGGCCATCGCGAGCTTCGTGCAGATGCTCGACGGGCTGCGCGGCAAGCTCGACGACGAGCTGGGGGATCTGGTGGAGGCCGTGCTGGAGCGCACCGGTTACCGCCGCGAGTTGGAGGCCTCCAGCGATCCGCAGGACCTGGCCCGGTTGGACAACCTCAACGAATTGGTCAGCGTCGCACACGAATTCAGCACCGACCTGGCCAATGCCCAAGCCCTTGCCGAAGACGAGCCGGTCGACGAGGACATTCCTGACACCGGGGTGCTGGCCCAGTTCCTGGAGCGGGTGTCGCTGGTCGCCGACGCCGACGAGATCCCCGAGGACGGCGCCGGGGTGGTGACGATGATGACGTTGCACACCGCCAAGGGGCTGGAGTTCCCGGCGGTGTTCGTCACCGGGTGGGAGGACGGCATGTTCCCGCACATGCGGGCGCTGGGTGATCCGGGCGAGCTGTCCGAGGAGCGGCGGCTGGCCTATGTGGGCATCACCCGTGCTCGTAAGCGGCTCTATTTGAGCCGGGCAAAGGTGCGCTCGTCGTGGGGGCAGCCGATGCTCAACCCGGAATCGCGGTTCCTGCGCGAGATTCCGGAGGACCTGATCAATTGGCGGCGTGTCGAGGCTCCGTCGTCGTCGCTGAGCGCCCCGATCGGGAATGCCGGCCGGTATGGGTCCCCGCGCCCGTCGCCGTCACGGCCTGCACCGGCGCGCAACCGCCCGGTGATCACGCTGGAGCCCGGGGACCGGGTCACCCACGACAAGTACGGCCTAGGCCGTGTCGAGGAGGTCTCGGGTGTGGGCGAATCGGCGATGTCACTGATCGACTTCGGCAGTGCGGGGCGGGTCAAGCTGATGCACAATCACGCCCCGGTTCAGAAGCTCTGAGGCTCGCACCAGCGTCGTGTTCCCGGCCGCAGGGCGGAAAGCGAACCCCCGAGATCGACCTCAGGGTCGTGAATCGTCAGGATCAACGACCCTCACGTCGATTTGGGCGCCGGCTCCGAGCGGCTGTGGTTCCACGGCGAATCAGCCAGGGGCGCGGGTTCACCCAGCCGGGGCTCGGCCAGCGGCGGGATCGCGGTCAGTACCGGGTTCTGGTCCAGCCGGGATCCGGGGATCCGGCCTCGGCCCCAGCCGACCATCTCCCGGTAGCCGCCGAGCAGGCCGGCCTGCCGGACCGCGGCCTCGGAGGCATGCGGGCTGTCCGCGCCGACAGGCACCGAGACCGGGGAGACGTAGAGCGCATCGGTGGGGCAGTAGGCCTCGCACATGAAGCAGGTCTGGCAGTCGGATTGGCGGGCGATGACTGGCAGCCCGTCGGCGCCCCGGTCGAACACGTCGGTGGGGCACACCGTGACGCAGAGGTCGCAGCTGATGCAGGCGGTGTCGCTGACGATCTCGATCACGCCACGGCCTCCGAGGAAATCAGTTGCGGGGCAACGGGGTCAGGACCGGTCCAGACCGCGTCGAGACCGCCGACCAGGATGCGGTGCTCGTAGCGGTGATCGGCGTCGGGCTGGTCCTCGCGGCGGTGCAGGCCGCGGGTTTCGGGCCGGGCCAACGACGCCGCGGTGATCCAGCGGGCTGCGGCCACCATGGCCACCGCCTGGCGCTGCTTGTAGACGTCGCGTTCGGGCACCGGGGCCAGTCCGTCGGACACCTCGCGCCACAGCGTCTCCAAGGCGGCAGCGGATTCACGCAGCCGGTCTTCGGATTTCAGGTAGCTGCGCAGTGGCGGCAGGACGTGCGCCTGCGCGGCGGCCACGACCTCCTCGACGGTGGGTGCGCCGGACCGGGAAAGCCGCAGCGACGCCGTGGCTTCCGCGTGGCGCCCCGGCCGGCGCCGGCTGAACTCCGCAGCGCCGCGGCCGGCGAAGGTGCCCGAGGCGATCGCCCAGGATCCGTTGCGGCTGCCGCCGCCGGACAGTGACCCGGTGATCAGCTCGCGGGTGGCGGTATCGCCGGCCGCGTACAGGCCGGGAACCGTTGTTGCACAGTCGGCTCCGACGAGCCGCAGTCCACCGGTGCCGCGCACTGACCCTTCGTAGACCATCCGCACCGGGTAGGCGGTGCTGAACGGGTCGATCCCGGCCTTGTCCAGCGGCAGAAAGTAGTTCGGCTGGGCATCGCGCATGGTCTGGCGGATGTGCTCGGGTGCGCGGTCCAGCCGGACGAACACCCGCTCGCCGCGGGTCAGCGCCCGCTGGGCATCCTGACGTCCGCTCAGACCGCGCTGGGTGGTGAACGGATGTCCGTGCTCGTCGTAGAAGCTGCCCCACTGCAGCATTCGGCCTTTGGTGTGCACGCCCCATTCGGGGGCCAGCGCGTAGGCGGTGCAGAACTCCATCCCGGACAGCGCTGCCCCGTGTTCGGCGGCCATCAGCAGCCCGTCGCCGGTGTTGACGTTGGTGCCGAACGTGCCGGACAGGAAGGCGGTTCCGCCGGTGGCCAGTACGACGGCACCCGCGCTGATCCGCCATGCCCGCCCACCGTCCTGGCGGGCGATGCCGGTGGCGCCGTCGATGACTCCGTCGGCATCGGCGGTCAGCTCCAGCGCCGGGTGGTGATCGAGGATGCGTACCCCGCTGCGGTGGGCCTTGCGCCGCATGCGGCGCATGTACTCCGGGCCTTGCAGGCTGCTGCGCAGCTCCCGGCCCTCGGCGTCCACCGGGAACGGGTAACCCCACTCGGAGAGCTGCTCGAGTCGGTCCCATGCGGTGGCCAACACGCGAAACATCCAGTCCGAGTCGGTGATCCGGCCCGCGGCCAGCTCGCGCTCGCGCACCGCGTCCTCGCGGCGGGGTCCGGGGCCGATCGCCCACAGGTTGTTGCCCCCCGCGGCGGTCGCGCCGCTGGTACCGCAGTACCCCTTGTCCACCAGGGTGACCCGGGCCCCGGATTCGGCAGCCGAGATGGCCGCCCAGGTGGCGGCCGGTCCGCCACCGATGACCAGGACATCGGTGCTCAGCGTGGCAGTGTCAGCGGGAGCGGTCATGGCCTACTTCCTCTCGGACGCCGAGCTCGGCGAGCAGGATGCGGCGCAGCTCGTCGAAACCGTCGTCGCTGCGGCTGCGGGGGAACGGAAGCTCGACGCGGCGGTCCAGGGAGACCCGCCCGTCCGAGAGCACCACCACCCGGTCGGCCAGCAGGATCGCCTCGTCGACGTCGTGGGTGACGTGCAGGACGGCCATGCGTCGGCGTGACCACAGCTCGTGCAGCAGCCCGTACATCTTGAGCCGGGTCAGCGCGTCGAGCGCGCCGAACGGCTCGTCGAGCAACAACAGGTCGGGCTCGCGCACCAGGGCGCGGGCCAGCGAAACGCGTTGTGCCTCACCGCCGGACAGCGACAGCGGCCACGCTGTGAGTTTGTCCGCCAAACCCACTTCGGCGAGGGCGGCGCGTCCGCGTGCGGTGCGGTCGGGGGCGTCGGGACCGGCGTCGGGCAGTGCGAACGTCACGTTGGCCAGGGCGCGACGCCACGGCAACAGCCGCGGGTTCTGGAACACCACCGCCCGCGAGCGTGGCACCAGCACCGAGCCGGTGACCTGATCGTCGAGGCCGGCCAGCACACGCAGCAGGGTGCTCTTGCCGGAGCCGGACCGCCCCAGCATCGCGACGAACTCGCCGTCGCCGATGTGTAATTCGAGATCTTCGAGGACCTGCTGGTCGCCGAACACCTTGCCCAGACCGTGCACCTGCACCGAGGTCACGAGACACCCTCGAAGCCGTTGCGCCAGGACAGCAGCAGCCGCTCCAACACCCGCACGAGTGTGTAGGACAGCAACCCGGCGACCGCGTAGATGACGATGACCAGCAGCGAGACGTCGAACTGCAGGTTGGTCTGCGCCCGTGACATCAGGTAGCCGATGCCTTCGGTGGTGTTGATCATCTCGGCGAAGATCAGGCTCAGCCAGGCACTGGAGAGCCCGAGTCGCAGGCCCACCAGGAAATTTGGCAGCGCCCCGGGCAGGATCACCTGGGTGACGAGGGTGGTCCGCCGAGCTTCCAAGGTCTGGGCCATCTCCACGAGTTGGCGGTCCACCCCGCGGATCCCGGAGTACGTGTTGATGTAGATGGCGATCGCGACGCCGGTGGTGATCAACACGATCTTCGGGCCTTCCCCGATGCCCATCCAGATGATCAGCAGCGGAGTGAGCGCGAAATTCGGTACGGCCTTGAGGATCTGCATCGTCCAGTCGAGTAGGTCCTCGCCGGTGCGGGTGAGTCCGGCCGCCACGGCCAGCACCACGCCGATGAGGATGCCCAGCACCGTACCGGTGAGCACCCGCACCCCCGACGCACCGACGTGGGTGGCGAGCTGACCGTCGCCGAGCAGCCGCCACGCGGTTGCCGCCACGTGCGCCGGGGGTGGGAACAAGTCGGTGTTGAGCAGCCCGGTGCCCGATCCGATGGTCCACGCCGCCAGGATCAGGGCGGGCCCCATCAGGCGGCGTAGCGGGCGGGGAAGCAGCTCCCACAGTCCTTTTCGCCGACCGGCACGGTCGGCGACCTCGACCAACTCGGGTGCGCGGGAGAGTTCGGCGACGACGGTCACGGCTTGGCCCCGGCCCATTCCCGCACCGAGTACTCGTGGTCGAACGACCCGTCGGCGTTGAGGAAGTCGTAGGCGGCCTGGAGTTGGGCGAGGCCGGCGTCGGGGAACGGTTCGGTGTTGAATTCCTCTACCCGGGTCGACTTTTGCACGTACTCGAACTTGGTGCCGTCGGTGTCGGCGACCCAGCGCAGATAGTCGTCGTAGTTCTCGGTGATGTCGCGGTTGACTGCGGTGACGGCCTGTTGCCAGGCTTCCCGGAAGCCCGGGTGGGCCTCGGTGAACGACGACAGTGCGATGTTGGCGCCGGTGCTGCCGAAGCCGTGCCGGGCCAGGCTGTCGATGACCGGAAAACCCTTCTCCTGCAATTCGACCGCGCTGGCCCCTCCCACGATGGTGGCGTCGATCTGACCCGAGCTCAGGCCGGCGATCGATTCGGGTGTCGGCACGTCGCGCACCTGGATCTGGCCGGTGAGCCCGGCGGCCTCGATGAGCTGGCGGGCGGTGCGGTCCCGGATGGTGCCCTGTGGGGCGGTGATGGTCTTGCCGATCAGGCCCCGGATATCGGTCGGGCCGCCCTTGGTGCCGATCAGCTGATTGTCGCCGTTGATCGAATCAAGGGACAGCAGAACGACTTTGGGATCACGGCTACGGGCCCGCAGGGCAGGGTTGTCGCCGATGGCCGCCACGTCGATCGCGCCGGCGAACAGGGCCGAGGCGACGTCGCTGCCGGATTGGAAGAAGGAGTATTCGATCTTGCTCACCCCAGCGGATTTCAGCTGCTCGGCGAGGATGCCCTGGCGATCGCCCCAGCCCAGTGAACCGGCGGGCGTCCCGGTCACCGAGGTCGCCCCGATCCGCAGGGTGTAGCCGTCGGCACCGTCGTCGTGGCTGCAGGAGATCGCGGTGGTGATCAGGGTCAGCGCAAAAGCGGTGCGCAGCAAGCGGTTGAACATGAGGTGAGCCTTCCGACGGCGTCAGGGCGTGGGCACACCCGAATGGGCCCCAGTAGACGCCGCAACCCGATTTCGGGTCGACGGTTTGGCTCAGGCTGATCTGGATGCGGGGGGTACGAGCGCCCGGGCCGCGTTGGCGAATGGCCAGCAGTCACATCTGTGTCGGTAGCCACGGCCCGCGGGGCTGGTGTCGTGGTGCCCGACTGGGGGTCCGGCGGCCGTGACCACTGGGGCTTCTGTGACTTACCGGGGGCGACGAAACTACGGAAACCGCGATCCGGCCGGAAGATGCCTCCGCGCGGTCCAGCGGCCCGTCGAGGGCAACACGGTGAACGCGATGGCGGCCACTGGCAGCACCGGCATCGCGTACACGACGGGATGCACGCTGGCCCCGGCGAGGAACAGGCTGCCGAAGATCAACAGCCCGATGACCGCTCCGACGATGACCAGCAGCCGCCCGGTCCGCCGGCGCAGCAACAATGCGATGAGCCCGCCGATGGTTGCTGCAGCCGAGATCGCGGTCAGGAATCCGATGGCCACGCAGAACAATTGGTCGGTGCGCCACCACCCGGCGATCAGATCGGTGGCGATGACTCCGGTGGCCCAGCCGCTGAGGATGGCCATGGTCGCGGCCACGACCGCCGTGCGCGGGGTGACGCTCGTCGAGGTACGGGGGATGACGGTGGGCCGCGCACGGGGCACATAGCTCGTGGCAGCGTCGTCGCTGTCGGTGAGGCCCGAGATCAGGCTGGTCTGCGGCTCTGCGCCACCTGCGCTGGGAATGGCGCCGGTGGGATGACGCCGGATGATGCTGGTCTTGGTGTCGTCCACGACAGGGGACGGGCGGGAAATCGGCTCTTGCGGCTGGCGCCGGATGATGCGGGTGTGGTCGTCGTCTTCTGGGTGATCGGCTGGTGACTCGTCGCTCACTCAGCCAACATAGCTGCCGACGTTCAACCCCCGCTTGGCCAGCCACGGCACCGGATCGATGCGGTTGGTGCCGTTCGTCAGCACCTCGAGGTGCAGGTGGGGACCGGTGGAGTAGCCACGGTTGCCCACGGTGGCGATCTGGTCTCCGGCCATCACCCGGTCGCCCACACTGACCAGCCAGGTGTTGATATGGCCGTAGAGCGTGACGGTGCCGTCGGCGTGACGCAGTTTCACCCAGGCGCCGTAGCCGGCCGTCGGCCCCGCGGCGATGACCACCCCGTCGGAGACCGCCACGATCGGGGTGCCGATCGGGCTTGCCAGGTCGATACCGGCGTGCAGGACCCCCCAGCGGTAGCCGTAGTTCGAGGTCCAGACGTAACCCTTGGTCGGCATCACGAACAGCGGGCGCGACAGCCGGGCCTCGCGCTCGGCGCGTTCCTGGGCGAAGGCGGCGGCCTTGGTGATCTCTTCGGCATGCACCGAGGTGTCGGCGTCCGGGGTGACCGAGACGATCTGCATGCCGTCCACCGAGCCGGTGACGGACGCACCTTCGATCTGGGGGCCCTCCGACGCCAGGATCGTGTCATCGGCCTGGGGTTCGGTGCCCGTCCCCAGCGAGTAGGCGCCGGCGGCAGTGGCGCCGGCGGCCATGGCGGCGATCATCAGGCGGCTCTTGACGGCCCCAGCGACCTCCTTGCGGTGGGCGCCGCGACGGCCGGTCAGGTTGATCACGTCGGTTGCGGCGACGCCGTCGCTCACATCGGTGTGGCTGTCGCGGTAGGCGCGCGAGGAGCTGCGCTCGCTGCCGGCATCGGGGCGGAAGCGGGACGGCACGGCCAGGCGCAGCGGAGCGTCGTCGTCGATGTCGTTTAGATCGTCGAGCTCGGGGGCATAGATAACGCTGGACTCCCGTTCAGACGGCTCGTCGAACTCCTCGAAAGCGCTGAACGGGATGATGTCGGTGACTTCCGCGGCGTCGAGCTCGTCAGCGGAAAGTGCCGGCCTGCGCTCACGTGCGTTCGCCGGCACCCCTCGCGGAGCTGTGGACGAACGGTGCTGCGGCAAGACCCGGGAATCCTTCTTCGTCGTGACCTGAACGTTATCTGGACCAGAGGCACGTTAACCAAACCCCAATGATGGTGGCAACTTATGCGTCTATTCCGGGTAAGAATGTGATCCGTATCACCTGCGATAGGCGGTGAGATCTGCCACAACAGCAGGAGGCGGTGCCGATCCCTCACTCCCCGGTGGATAAAGTTCCAGCGGGCCCGTCAGAGGTACCCGGTCCGGGCAGCTTCGACGCGTGTTCGAAGCCAAGCAGACAGAGCAACGCCTATCTAGGAAGCACATGGATCTCTTCGAATATCAGGCGAAAGAGCTGTTCGCCAAGCACAACGTCCCCACAACCCCGGGCCGCGTGACCGACTCGGCAGAAGATGCCAAGGCCATCGCCACCGAAATCGGCAAGCCCGTGATGATCAAGGCTCAGGTCAAGGTCGGCGGCCGCGGCAAGGCCGGTGGCGTGAAGTACGCCGCCACCCCTGACGACGCCTTCACCCACGCGACCAACATCCTCGGTCTCGACATCAAGGGTCACATCGTCAAAAAGTTGCTGGTGGCCGAGGCGAGCGACATCGCCGAGGAGTACTACATCTCCTTCTTGCTCGATCGGGCCAACCGCACCTACCTCGCCATGTGCTCGGTTGAGGGCGGCATGGAGATCGAGGAAGTGGCCGCCACCAAGCCCGAGCGGCTGGCCAAGGTGCCCGTCGACGCCGTCAAGGGTGTCGATCTGGCCTTCGCGCGTGAGATCGCCGAGAAGGGCCACCTGCCCGCCGAGGTGCTCGACGCCGCCGCGGTGACCATCCAGAAGCTGTGGGAGGTGTTCGTCAAGGAGGACGCCACCCTGGTTGAGGTCAACCCGCTGGTGCGCACGCCCGACGATCAGATTCTTGCTCTCGACGGCAAGGTCACCCTCGACGCCAACGCCGACTTCCGTCAGCCCGGCCACGCCGAGTTCGAGGACAAGGACGCGACTGATCCGCTCGAGCTCAAGGCCAAGGAGAACGACCTCAACTACGTCAAGCTCGACGGCGCGGTCGGCATCATCGGTAACGGTGCCGGGCTGGTCATGTCGACGCTGGACGTCGTCGCCTACGCCGGCGAGAAGCACGGTGGCGTCAAGCCGGCCAACTTCCTCGACATCGGTGGCGGCGCCTCGGCCGAGGTGATGGCCAACGGTCTGGACGTCATCCTCAACGACAGCCAGGTCAAGAGCGTGTTCGTCAACGTGTTCGGTGGCATCACCGCCTGTGACGCGGTGGCCAACGGCATCGTCCAGGCGCTGCAGATCCTCGGTGACGAGGCCAACAAGCCGCTGGTCGTCCGGCTGGACGGCAACAACGTCGAAGAGGGCCGTCGCATCCTGGCCGAGGCCAACCACCCCCTGGTGATCCAGGCCGAGACGATGGACGCCGGTGCCGACAAGGCCGCCGAGCTGGCCAATAAGTAAGGGAGACTTGCCATGTCGATTTTTCTGAACAAAGACAGCAAGGTCATCGTCCAGGGCATCACCGGCGGTGAGGGCACCAAGCACACCGCTCTGATGCTCAAGGCCGGCACCCAGGTCGTCGGTGGCGTGAACGCGCGCAAGGCCGGCACCAAGGTCAGCCACAAGGACAAGGACGGCAACGACATCGAGCTGCCGGTGTTCGCATCGGTGGCCGAGGCCATGAAGGAGACCGGCGCCGACGTGTCGATCGCCTTCGTGCCGCCGGCCTTCTCCAAGGATGCCATCATCGAGGCCATCGACGCCGAGATCCCGCTGCTGGTGGTCATCACCGAGGGAATCCCGGTGCAGGACAGCGCTTATGCCTGGGCCTACAACGTCGACAAGGGTCAGAAGACCCGCATCATCGGGCCGAACTGCCCGGGCATCATCACCCCCGGTGAGTCGCTGGTCGGCATCA
Source organism: [Mycobacterium] fortunisiensis (assembly GCF_019050325.1). GTDB lineage: Bacteria > Actinomycetota > Actinomycetes > Mycobacteriales > Mycobacteriaceae > Mycobacterium > Mycobacterium fortunisiensis. Next base: position 97,568 of record NZ_VOMB01000009.1, read on the forward strand.
CGCCGAACAACATCACCGGCAAGGGCCCGATCGGCCTGGTGTCGAAGTCGGGCACCCTGACCTACCAGATGATGTACGAGCTGCGCGATCTCGGCTTCTCGACCGCCATCGGCATCGGCGGCGACCCGGTCATCGGCACCACCCACATCGACGCCATCGAGGCGTTCGAGAAGGATCCCGAAACCAAGATCATCGTGATGATCGGTGAGATCGGTGGCGACGCCGAAGAGCGTGCCGCCGACTACATCAAGGCCAACGTGACCAAGCCGGTTGTCGGCTACGTCGCGGGCTTCACCGCTCCGGAGGGCAAGACCATGGGCCACGCCGGCGCCATCGTGTCGGGCTCGTCGGGCACCGCCGCGGCCAAGAAGGAAGCCCTCGAGGCTGCCGGGGTGAAGGTCGGCAAGACGCCGTCCGAGACCGCCAAGCTGGCCCGGGAGCTGCTCAGCTAGTTCCCCAGGTTCCCCGCGAGCAGACGCGAAACCCCCCTATTTCCCGTGAAGTAGGGGGGTTTCCCTCTGCTGGGCAGTTAAACGCGACCACCCAGATGCTCGGCCAGGAACCGCTCGACGGCGTGGTACATGTCAATCTGGTTGTCCGGGTTGAGAAATCCGTGGCCTTCGTCCTCCTTGACCAGGTATTCGACTTCGACGCCGCGCACCCGGAGCGCCTCCACGAGGTTGTCGGATTCGGCTTGGACGACGCGAGAGTCGTTGGCGCCCTGGATCACCAGTAGTGGAGTGCGGATCTGGTCGACGCGCGTGATCGGGGAGCGGGCCAGCATGTCGGCCTCCTGCGCCGGATCGTTGTGATCGCCGACGTACAGGTGCCAATTGGTGGCCAGGAAGGGCCGCGCGACGTTCGGCAGTGTGCGCATGAAGTTGGCCAAGCTGGAGATGCCCACGTAGTCGATCGCCGCGGCGAAGACGTCCGGGGTGAAGGTGACCCCGACCAGTGCGGCATAGCCGCCGTAGGAGCCGCCGAAGATCGCCACCTTGTCGCGGTCGGCGTAGCCCTGCTTGACTGCCCAGTCCACCGCGTCGATCAGGTCGTCGTGCATCTTGCCGGCGAACTCACCGATCGCGGCCTTGGTGAATGCCTTGCCGAAGCCGGTGGAGCCGCGAAAGTTGACCTGTAGCACGGCATATCCGCGGTTGGCCAGCATCTGCACGTCGGGCTGGAATGACCAGACATCACGCGACCACGGGCCGCCGTGCACCAGCAGCACCATGGGCAAGTTGGTCGGTTCGATGCCGACGGGCAGGGCCAGATACGACTGCAGTTCCAATCCATCGCGTGCGGTGATGGTCACCGGGGTCATCGGTGCAAGTGAATCTGAATTCAGATTCGGATATGGCCGGAACAGCATCCGGCTTTCCCCGGTGGCGTGGTCATAGAGATAGGCGACGGCGGGATCGCGGTCGTGGGTGAAGTTGACCACCCAGCGTTGTCCACTGTCGTCAGACGAGATGCCGGCGAGGTCGCCGTCGGACAGTTTGGTCAGATTCTCCAGTACCGCAGCGAAATCGGGGTCCAGGGCATGGATCACCTGCCGTTCCCCGTAGTAGCGGGCGCCGATGAGTTCGCCGGTGCGCTCGCTGAGGATCAATGGTGACGGCAGCACCATCTGCGCGGCCAGGTCGAACGTCGGGTGGCTGTCCACCTCGGTCTCGGCGCCGGTGGCCACGTCGATACGGACCAGGCGGCTGCGGTCGGTACCGGTGTTGGCGCCCAGCCAGATACCGCTGCCGTCGGGGGTGACGGTGATCGGAAAAATGCCCAGCGGATAGTCGGTGCCGTCGAAGGTGGTGATCGTGCGCAGCGAGTTGGCCGACGAATCCCATTGTGAGAGTTCCACATCGCCGTCGGTCGTCATCGTCGAGCTGAACAGCTCACCGGTTCGGCTGGAAAGCCAACTGATCACGTTGCCCGGGTTCTGCGCGAGCAGTGTGAGTTCCCCGGTGGCGATGTCGAGTTCGTAGGCGTCGAACAGTTCCGGTGTGCGGTTGTTGATCTGGACGATGGCCTTGCCGGGGCGGCCCTTGGGCAGGCCGAGTTCGGTGCGGCACCCCGGGAACGGGGTGAGATCGACCGCGGGGGTGTCCGGATTGTCCAGGTCGACGCGGTAGACATGCCAGTTCTCGTCGCCGCCGGTGTCCTGCAGATAGAGCAGCCAGCGCGGGTTGTCGGTCCAGTAATAGATGTAGACACTGCGGGTTTCGTCCGCGGTGACGCACCGTGGTGAGGCGTCACCGGCCAGATCCTGAACCCAGACGTTGAGGCGGTTCTTCCACGGCGCCAGATAGGCGATCCTGGTGCCGTCGGGGGAGATCTTGGCGGCCGTGCGTTCGGGCGGGCGGAAGAACTCTTCGACCGAGATCAGTTCGGGCAGGGCCATATCGCTCCTATCGTGGTGTTCATTGGGGTTCGACGGGGCCGCCCAACCGGCCGTTGGTGGCGTCGCGGATGGCACGGTCGATCAATGCGAGTGCCTGCTCTTCGGTGACTTTCTTGCCGTCGACGATCACTGCGGTGCTGACGTCCTCGTCGACCACGCGGAACGCTCCGGTGACGGCGGCCGCGCACAGTCGAACGGTGAGATCTGTTGCGGGCAGGCCCAGTCGATCGGCGATCACCGGGATGAAGCCCTGCTCCATCCGGTCGTGCACCATGAGGTACGCCGTGCGCAGGGCGGGCTCGGACGCGGTCATGGTGGCGATCCGCATCGCGCTGATCTCGTCCTGGACGTCTTGGGGTGCCAACGGATGTGAAATGCCGTCGGCGGCAAGATGTTCAGCCAACGAGAGCTCAGGCGGCCAGCGGTTGAGGATGTCGATGAAGCGGTCTGCGGACTTGGCCAGCACGGGTTCGACGCAGCTCTCCTTGGCGCGGAAGTAGCGCCAGATGGTGCGGGTGGAAAGCCCTGCGGCGGCGGCGATGTCGTCACCGCTGGTGCCTGCGACGCCGCGCTCCCAGAACAGCTTGCAGGCGTGCCGTGACACCGCAAGCCGTGCCTGATCCTGCTTTTCGCCGATGGCCCTCACCTCCAGAAATTGTCACTTAGTGACAGCTCCAATGTGTCACTAAGTGACAGGACCGTCAAGTGCTGCTGGTGAGAGCCATTTTCGTTTGTCGCTTTCCACACCTGGGCTGCTCTGCGACGAGTCGAACAACCCGGGCGTAGGAAACGGCGACACGCCAGGGACTAGAAAGCCCAGCTCCCACGGGGTGAGATGACGAAACCGTGGCGATAGGCGGTGTGGCAGGCGATGAAATCGTCGCCGGCGGCGCAACCGGAGTCGTTGACCACAAGCTTCTGGCCTGCGGCCAGTTCACGAGGTTCGTGGTCCTTGTCCCACAGGCTGCCGCGGGCATAGGTGAATTCGAAGCCACCGTCGGAAGTTTCGCTCACGGATTGGACCACGGTGTCCCACGCCGGTGCCTTCCCCGGCAGGTCTTGGCCACCGGCGTCGCTGGGAAACCCAGGCAGCTGCGCGGCGCGGCAGTCGATCATGCCCAGACCGTCGACTCCGGTGGTTTGGCCGTACACATTGGCCAGGCAGGTGATATCGCCGGCTTTGAACGTGACCTGGGTGTCGTGGTGCCAATTGGTGGTGGTGTAGGCCGCGAGGTCGGCGGTGTGGAACGGGTCGAGGTCCGGGAAGACGCCAGGCGGGGGAGAAGGGTACGAGCGTGGCCCCGAAATCGCCTGCCCATCAAGTGTTGTGGCGCACGAAGGTAGCGTCGACATCAATACCGCGGCGGCGAGGGCCGAGGCGAGACGCATCAGAAGGTCCAACTGCCCGATGGTTGCAGGACAAAGCCGTGCCTGTGGTCGGCGTCGATGCAGGCTGAGCCGATTCCTCGGCGTCTTCCTCGTGGCTTTTCCGGCGGTCGATCGGCCGGCGGCTGCCATTCGTGAGTGAGTGCCGCGGTATCCACTCTCAAGGGCTGCGTCACGCATCAACAGTAATGCCGCTGATGACGGCAGCTCGGCACCGATTTCACGAGCGAAACCCCGATCGGTTAGCCTCGCGAATTAACACCCGTCAAGGAGATTGCCATGGTTGACCCGCGCACCCCCGTCATCGTCGGCGTCGGACAGTTCACCGAACGCATCGATCTCGATGGCTATCGCGGGATGTCCTCGGTAGAGCTGGCCACCGAGGCCGCCAAGGCCGCCCTGCACGATTGCGGGGCCGACGCTGCCGCTGTGGCGGCGGCCATCGACACCGTGGCAGGTACCCGCCAGTTCGAGATCTCCGGCCCGCAGTCGGCCACGCTGGGAATCTCCAACAACTACCCGCGCTCGGTGGCACGCAACGTCGGCGCCGAGCCGGCCCGCGCCATCCTCGAGGTCATCGGCGGGCAGAGCCCCCAGCACCTGGCCACCGAGTTCGCCGGCGCCATCGCGGCCGGCGACGCTGAGGTGGTGCTGCTGTTCGGCTCGGAGAACACCTCCACGCTGCGCCACTTCGCCAAGCGCGAGGACAAGCCAGACCATTCCGAGACCATCGACGGTCAGCTGGAGGACCGCGGCTACGGCTACGACGGGATCTTCGACGAGTACACCATCAAGCACGGGCTGATCGGCGCCCCGGTGCAGTACGGCCTGTTGGAGAACGCGCGTCGGGCGCGGCTGGGATTGTCCGTCGGCGATTACCGCTCAAGGATGGCCGAGCTGTTCGCCCCGTTCTCGAAAGTTGCGGCCAAGAACCCGTACTCGTCGTCGCCGGTGGAGCGTTCAGCCGAGGAGCTGGCCACCGTCACCGAGAGCAACCGGATGATCTGTGACCCGTACCCGCGCATGATGGTGGCGCGCGATCAGGTCAACCAGGGTGCGGCTGTGCTGTTGATGTCGGTCGAGTCCGCGCAGAAACTCGGTGTGCCCGAGGAGAAGTGGGTGTACCTGCGCGGGCATGCGGATATGAAAGAAATCAAGCTGCTCGAGCGTGCCGAACTCGGTTACAGCGATGCCGCGGTGATCGCGGTGAACGAGGCGCTGCGGGTCGCCGGCATCGGCCTCGACGACGTCGCGGCCTTCGACCTCTACAGCTGCTTCCCCTTCCCGGTGTTCAACATCTGTGACGGCACCGGTTTGGCCCCCGACGACGAACGCGGCCTGACGCTCACCGGTGGACTGCCATTCTTCGGCGGCCCCGGCAACAACTACTCGATGCATGGCATCGCCGAAGCCGTCAACGAGATGCGGGACAAGCCAGGGCAATTCGCGCTCGTCGGCGGCAACGGCGGTATCGCGAGCAAATACTCGGTCGGCATCTACTCCACCGAGCCCGCCGACTGGGTGCCTGACAACAGCGCCGCCCTGCAGGGAGAGTTCAATGCGCAAGAGCGCGTCGCGATTGCCGAAAAGGCCGACGGCGCAGCCACCATCGAGACCTACACGGTGCGCTACGACTGGACGCCGCGCACCGGCATTATCGTCGGCCGGCTGGATTCTGATGGCAGCCGCTTCTTGGCGACGACCACCGACGACGCGCTGGTGGCGTTGCTGACCGACGGCGAGCCGCTGGGCGCGAAGATCGTCGTCGAATCCAGCGAGAAGCGGAACACCGCGACGTTGGCGTAGCGCAACCCGTTCAGGTGGCTCGGGCATGCTCAGAAGAGCGTGGTGCGATCCGGGGTCAACACAAACCCATGCTCGCCCACCCGGCATGCCGTCATCTCGTGGTCGACGCCGCACACGAGGTCATCTTTCGGATACTGCAGCACATGCCGTTCGGGTAGGTCGGGCGGCGGTACTGCTTGAGAATCGGTCGCGGCGGTCAGCTGTCGGATTGTTGCGGGGGACTGCCGTTCAGCTGTCACAAGCCAAGTGCCGGGACCCTTGTCAGGACGCGGCCCCCAGCACTGAATCCTCGCGTACCGAGGGGCGGGATAGTCATTCGATGAACACGTCTGGCCATTCGGCGCCCGGAACCCATAGCCTGAATAGTTCTGTCCGCCACGGAAATACGTGTTGTGAGCGGCGGGCTCAAATGTGCTCATGTCGGGGAAATCGACACTAGCTGGGACTGGTTGGGACGGCGATTCCGACGGAGATGTCGGCGGTGCGAGTGGTGCAGTGGAGGTGGGGCCTGAGCATCCTGTCAGTGGTACGACGCTGACCAACGCGAGAAATGCAATCAACACCCTCGTATACATCAATACGCTCCCAGATTCTTGGTGTCTTCATTCTCGATTTGATATAGAGAGGTTCCGTAGGGATTCCAAAGTGACAACGTCGCGTCGATCGAATCACCGCCTGAAAATGGGGACTGGAAGGCGCCGTAAGTTCCTGGCTGGCGGATCACCTCGGTGGGCACCGACCATCCAGTCGTACCGGTCGTCGAAGAGCTTGTGAAGACGCCGCCATTCTCGTCGTTGAATGTCACCAGTACCTTGTTCTCATAGAAATGGACACTGGGTTCTCCGATGCCGCTGACTCCCGGCGGAGTCTTGATGACCGGGGGACTGCTGTTGGGATCCTGACCCGCGCTGAACTCCTTTCCGTTCCAGTATTCGTACTTCGATGAGTCGGTGACGTACTGCTCGGGCACTCGTGCCACGTGCAGTCCGTCGTTGGTTCGGCCATCTTGAGTTCCGTAGGCGTATACGTAGCCGTCGTCTGCGGGGGCGAAGCTCTGCACTTGGAACGGATTGGAATAGCTGGAGTCGTTAGGCCAAGTAACGTTGGTTTTTTCCCACGTCTTGCCATTATCAATCGACTTCCACAGTTCAGAACTTCTTGTCGCCCAGCCACTTTCTCCAGGTGGGCGTTGGCCAGGAGGTCCGTTCCAGTGATGGACATTCATAACCGAGGCGTACATGGTGCCGTCAGCGGTGTTGAAGGTCGACGTTGGGATTGTTGAGATATCTTCCCTACCGTCAGGGTCACTTTGAGGCGGAAAGGGGTCCTTCACCACTTCGTCCTGGACCCATTTTCCCGTCTCGTCCATCTTCCAGTAGATGATGCTGTTGTGACCGCCTTCGTCTGGGCGGGGACCCGGGCCGCCGTTTGTGTCGGGATTCATCCCCGTGCCGGTATCCCCTTGTATCGTGAAGAGGCGACCGTCAGGAGTCATCCCCATGATGGAGAGGTCGGTATTCGGCACACCTACGCCGCCCTCGCCGGTCAGTGGGTCACCCGACCCTGCCATCGTCTGTTGGAACTCGAATTGGCTGTTATTGAAACCGTCTGGATCGATCCCTGGTCCGAACCCCGGTGCGCGTCTGGGGTCGTTGTCGGGAACATCGCCGCGGGCGATGGCTTCGAGGCTCTTGGCGAGTTGCTCGTCCTGGGTGAGGAAAGCCTTGATCATGCTTTGGGTACATGCTGTGAAAGTGGCAGCGGTATTTGCCCACCCTGCACCGGTCATCGGCGGACGTGGGGTGACAACGCCGTCGTCGGCGATATTGAAAATCTGGGACAGTGTGCTTACCCAGTTCAGTAGGACTTGACGGAGCGTGACAAGTGCCTGACCGCCGCTGAGCATTGCGGTTGCAAGCGCGTCGACAATCTCGTGCAAGCGGTGCTGTCGCTGAATATTTCGGTAGGCGTGACCGCGTGCGGCGTTGGCCGCCTCGCCCTTCCAGTGTTGCTCTAGGTCATGGACCGCAGCGACCTGTGAACCAATAAGGGAGTCGAGTGTTTTGGCCTTGCCCTGAAGCTCGCGGCCCCCGTCGACAACCGCCTGAGGGTCTTGTGAACGGATCATCATGATCGACACCCGGCCACCTCCTGAAAGCACCAACGGGTGTCGTCAGTCTATGGCGGTTTGAAGATGCTAAGCCGGCAAAAGGCACGGGCTGGCATGCCGTTCGCCTGGAATGGAGGCGGCGGCCACCCGTGTCACATCAACCGCGAGATCGACGCCAGGGTCGGTGCGGGCGAACTTTTACGACCCTGGCGTCGGTCTCGGCGCAGAAAGACTAAGGACTAAACCAGCGAGGCCAGCTTGCCCGCGAGCCGCTCCACGTATCCGGCTACCTCGGACTCAGACTTGTCGGGCAGCCCGAACAACACCTCGGTGACGCCCAGTTCGCGCCAGTGCGCCAGCTTTTCGGGGTCCGGCTTGAAGTCCAGCGCCACGATCTGGGGAGCGCCCGAGCGTCCGGCGGCGGCCCAGGTGTCCTGCAGCAGCTTGACCGGCTCGTCGATGTTGAAGTCGCGCGGCGTGGTGATCCAGCCGTCGGCGGACTTGGCGATCCACTTGAAGTTCTTCTCGGTGCCGGCCGCGCCCACCAGTACCGGGATGTGTGACTGCACCGGCTTGGGCCAGGCCCAGGACGGCCCGAAGTTCACGAATTCGCCTTCGTATGAGGCTTCTTCCTCGGTCCACAGCGCGCGCATGGCTTCCAGGTATTCGCGCAGCATGGTGCGACGCCGGCCGGGTGGCACGTTGTGATCGGCGAGTTCGTCGGTGTTCCAACCGAATCCGACGCCCAATGACACACGTCCGCCGGACAGGTGGTCCAGGGTGGCGATGGATTTGGCCAGGGTGATCGGATCGTGTTCGACGGGCAGCGCCACGGCCGTCGACAGCCGCACGCGGGAGGTCACGGCGCATGCGGTGCCCAGCGACACCCAGGGATCGAGCGTGCGCATGTAGCGGTCGTCGGGCAGGGATTCGTCACCGGTGGTGGGGTGAGCGGCCTCGCGCTTGATCGGGATGTGCGTGTGCTCGGGCACGTAGAACGTCGTGAAGCCGTGATCGTCGGCGAGTTTGGCGGCCTTGGCCGGGGCGATGCCGCGGTCACTGGTGAAGAGAACGAGCCCATAGTCCATGCCCAGAATTAGAACGTGTTTCAGTCGCGGTGGCAAGACGGACCGTCTCGTTAGCGTGCCGGCCGGAAGAAAACTTCACCGCGAGCGATACCCGCGACGGGCGCCGCGGCGTTTGCTGGGATCACCGGCATGTCCACTGAACGCATCGCCGATCACGTCAAGTTCGCCTACTGGGTGCCCAACGTCAGCGGTGGCCTGGTCACCAGCGATATCGAGCAGCGCACCGACTGGAACTACGAATACAACAAGAAGCTGGCCCGGACCGCGGAGAACAACGGCTTCGAATATGCGCTGAGCCAGGTTCGCTACGAGGCCAGTTATGGCGCGGAATACCAGCATGAATCCACCAGTTTCAGCCTGGCGCTATTGCTGGCGACCGAGCGGCTCAAAGTCATCGCCGCGGTTCACCCGGGTCTGTGGCAACCGGCGGTGCTGGCCAAACTGGGCGCCACCGCCGACCACCTCAGCAATGGCCGGTTCGCGGTCAACGTCGTCTCCGGATGGTTCAAAGACGAATTCACCCACCTGGGCGAACCGTGGCTCGAGCATGACGAGCGCTACCGGCGCAGCGCGGAATTCCTGCAGGTGTTGCGCAAGATCTGGACGGAGGACGACGTGGATTTCCGCGGCGACTTCTACCGCATCCACGATTTCACCCTCAAACCCAAACCGCTCAACACCCCGGAACGCCCCAACCCTGAGCTGTTCCAGGGCGGCAATTCCAGCGCGGCCCGCCGCAATGGCGGCTACCACGCCGACTGGTACTTCTCCAACGGCAAAGATTTCGACGGCCTCACCGAGCAGGTCGTGGAGGTGCGTGAGCACGCCCGCGCCGCCAACCGCGAGGTCAAGTTCGGGCTCAACGGCTTCATCATCGCCCGCGACACCGAACAAGAGGCAAAGGAGGCGCTCAAAGAGATCGTCGCCAAGGCCAACAAACCCGCGGTAGCGGGTTTCCGCAACGCGGTGCAACAGGCCGGGAATTCCACCGGTGACAAGAAAGGCATGTGGGCCGATTCGAGTTTCGAAGATCTGGTGCAGTACAACGACGGCTTCCGCACCCAGTTGATCGGCACTCCCGAGCGGATCGCCGAAAGCATTGCCGCATACCGCAAACGTGGCGTCGATCTGATCCTCGGCGGATTCCTGCATTTCCAAGAGGAGATCGAATACTTCGGCGCCAAGGTGTTACCGCTTGTTCGCGAAATCGAGGCTGCGGAAACGGATTCCACCGATAACTCCGTGTTGGTATCAGCTTGAGACCGTCCTGACACCAAGCACGCGCGCCCAGCACTCTGCCGGGTGCGCTAGCGTGGAAGCTCGAATCGCTCACGTGGTCGGTATTCATGCCTGCGTGACACGTCGCGAAGCTCGATAGCACAGGAGAGGTCATGACCTACCCGCCCAGTAACCCCGGATACCCCCCGCCCGCACCGCAGTCGGGTTCGCAGTTCGATGCGACTCAGCAGTTCGCCAAGGCTGCCCCGGCTCAGATCCCGGCCGCCCCGGCTCCGGCGGCGCCCGGCGCGAACAACCTGTCCACGATCTTGCTCGGGGTGGTGGCCGCTGCCGGTCTGCTGGTCTACCTGACCCGGTTCGCCCCGCTGCTGGACCTGGGTGGCTCGCAGGTCGCCGGGGACCCGACGGGCTGGACCATCGACGCGTCCGTGCTGGCCGGTCTGCTGGCCGGTGTCGCCCTGCTGCCCAAGCAGAAGAACTGGACGGCGATCGTCGCGGTGGTCTCGACGTTCTCGTTCCTGTCGGCGGTGTACTTCACGGTCGAGCTCAGCTCGGTGCTGGAGTGGGGCTTCTACCTCATCCTGGTCTTGACCCTGGTCCAGGCCGGTGCCGCGATCACCGCGCTGCTGTTCGACGCCGGCGTCATCACGCCTCCGGCGCCCAAGCCGCAGTTCGAGCAGCAGCAGTACGGCGGTCAGTACGGTGGCCCGTCGCAGTACTACGGCCAGCAGCAGCAGCCGCAGGGCGGCCAGCCCTACCAGCAGCGCCCCGGCTACCCGTCGCAGTACGGCGGTTACACCGGCGCGCCGGGCACCGGTGGTTACCCGGTGCAGGCCCCGCAGGGTCAGCAGGGTCAGCAGCCGAGCGGCCCGCCGACGCCTCCGACCGGCTACCCGACCTACGGTCAGCCGCAGCAGTCGAACCCCTCGACGCCGGCACAGCCGCAGGCACAGCAGTCGTCTTCACAGCAATCTGGCCCTGCGCCGTCGTAAGCTGATCGGCGCGTGCGCTTCGGTGCGTACGCGCGATCATTGCGAGGAGCAGCCCAGCACGTGAGTAACCGGCCAGTCGGCACCCGCCAGGCACGTGAATTGCTCAGGGTCGCGTTCGGGCCGTCGGTCGTAGCGCTGGTGATCATCGCCGCGGTTGTGTTGTTGCAGCTGCTGATCGCCAACAGCGATATGACCGGCGCGCTCGGCGCGATCGCCAGCATGTGGCTGGGCGTGCACCAGGTGCCGGTATCCATCGGCGGCGCTGAACTGGGCGTGATGCCGCTGCTGCCGGTGCTGGCGATGATCTGGGGCACCGCGCGCACCACAGCCGCGGCCACCACACCCAACTCGTCCTGGTTCGTCACGCGCTGGGTGGTGGCCTCTGCACTTGGCGGGCCGATCCTGGTGGCCGCCATCCTGCTGGCCGTCATTCACGATGCGGCTTCGGTGATCGGTGAACTGCAGACCCCGAGTGCGCTGCGGGCGTTCTGCAGCGTGCTGGCGGTGCACGTGATCGGCGCGGCGATCGGCGTCGGCTCGAAGGTGGGCAGACGCACACTCGCGGCCTCGCCGCTGCCCGATTGGTTGCCCGACGCGATCCGCGCTGCGGCTGCCGGGGTGCTGGCCCTGTTCGGGCTTTCCGGTGCGGTGACGGCGTTGTCGCTGGTGGTGCACTGGGGCACGATGCACGATCTGTTCGCGATCACCGACAGTCTGTTCGGCCAGCTCAGCCTGACGCTGCTGTCGATGCTCTACATCCCCAACGTGATCGTGGGCACCTGCGCCATGGCGGTGGGCTCCAGTGCCCACGTCGGGCTGGCCACCTTCAGTTCGTTCACGGTGTTCGGCGGCGACATCCCCGCGGTGCCGGTGCTGGCCGCGGTGCCGGCGCCGCCGCTGGGCCCGATCTGGGTGGCGCTGCTGATCGTGGGGGCGGCCTCGGCGGTGGCGCTGGGCCAGCAGTGTGCGCGACGTCCGCTGCCGGTCGGTGCGGCCACCGGGAAGTTGCTGGTGGCCTCGGTGCTGGCGGCGGCGACGATGGCGCTGGCCGGGCACGCCGGCGGCGGCCGGTTGGGCAATTTCGGTGAGGTCGGGGTGGACCAGGCGACGTTCGCGCCTGCGGTGTTCCTGTGGTTCGCCGGGATCGGCGGGCTGACGGTCGCCATGTCCGGCGGCCTGACCCGCAAACCGCGTCCGGTGACCCCGCCTGCACCGGTGGCGCCGAAAGCCCAGCCGGAGCCCGAACCGGAACCGGAATCCGACGTCGAGCCCGAGGAACCGTTGGTGTCGTGGACGGCCGAGGAGGCCGAGGAACCCGACACGGAGGAAGCTGAACCCGACGATTATGTCGACGGCTACGTCGAGTACGACGACGTGCAGGAAACGGTGTACGAGCCCAGCGCTCGGCCCCATGACGACCTCGACGAGGATCCCGAGGATCACTTCATCGTCGACGACATCCCCGGCCACCCGGCGACCGGCGATCAGCCGCGCCGCGCGGACGACTAGGCTGCTGCGCGTGCAGCAACCGCTACAAGTGCCTCCGAGTGCACCGGCACGGCTGGTAGTGCTGGCTTCGGGGACAGGCTCGTTGCTCGCCTCGCTACTGGCCGCCGCCGTCGACGACTATCCCGCCCGGGTGGTGGCGGTCGGAACCGACCGTGACTGTGCCGCGCTGGAGATCGCGTCGGCCGCCGGGGTGCCGTCGTACACGGTGCGGCTGGGCGACCACCCCGACCGCGACGCCTGGGACGCCGCCGTCACCGCGGCCACCGCCGAACATCGGCCGGATCTCGTCGTCTCGGCCGGGTTCATGAAAATTCTGGGCGGCCAGTTCCTTTCCCGCTTTCCCGGCCGGGTGGTCAACACCCACCCGGCGTTGCTGCCCGCGTTCCCGGGGGCGCATGCGGTGCCCGACGCGCTGGCCTACGGCGTGCGGGTGACCGGTTGCACGGTGCATCTGGTGGATTCCGGGGTGGACACCGGACCGATTCTGGCCCAACAGGCCATCGAGGTGCTCGATGATGACATCGAAGAGACTTTGCACGAACGCATCAAGGTGGTCGAACGACGACTGCTGGTCGATGTGTTGGCCGCGCTGGCAACCCGCGGCGTGACCTGGACGGGACGAAAGGCAACCTTCGGATGTTGAGGATGGCAGCGTGAGCGAGAAGAAACCGATCCGGCGGGCGCTGATCAGTGTCTACGACAAGACCGGCCTGGCCGATCTGGCGCGGGGCCTGCACGAGGCCGGCGTGGCGATCGTCTCCACCGGTTCGACTGCGAAAACCATTGCCGCCACCGGTGTTCCGGTGACCCCCGTCGAGGATGTGACGGGCTTCCCGGAGGTGCTCGACGGCCGGGTCAAGACCCTGCACCCGCGGGTACACGCTGGGCTGCTGGCCGACACCCGCAAGCCCGAACACGTTGCGGCGCTGGCCGAGCTCGAGGTCGAGGCCTTCGAGCTGGTGGTGGTGAACCTCTACCCGTTCTCCGAGACCGTGGAGTCGGGGGCGTCGGTGGACGAGTGCGTCGAGCAGATCGACATCGGCGGGCCCTCGATGGTGCGTGCCGCCGCGAAGAACCATCCGAGCGTGGCCGTGGTGGTCGATCCGCTGGGCTATGACGGGGTGCTGGCCGCGGTGCGGGCCGGCGGCTTCACGCTCGAGGAGCGGAAGAAGTTGGCGTCGTTGGCTTTCCGGCACACCGCCGAGTACGACGTGGCCGTGGCGTCCTGGATGGGGTCGACGCTGGCGCCGGAACAGCCCGCACAGCCCCTGCCCGCGTGGTTCGGCGGTACCTGGCATCGCAGCGCGGTGCTGCGCTACGGCGAGAACCCACATCAGCAGGCCGCGGTGTACCGCGACGATTCCGCGTGGCCCGGGCTGGCCCAGGCCGAGCAGCTGCACGGCAAGGAGATGTCCTACAACAACTACACCGATGCCGACGCGGCGTGGCGGGCGGCGTTCGACCACGAAGAGATCTGCGTGGCGATCATCAAGCACGCCAACCCATGTGGCATCGCCATCTCGGCGGAATCGGTGGCTGACGCGCATCGCAAGGCCCACGAGTGCGACCCGCTGAGCGCGTTCGGCGGAGTGATCGCGTCCAACACCGAGGTCAGCGTCGAGATGGCCGAGACCGTGGCCGACATCTTCACCGAGGTGATCATCGCCCCGGCGTATGAGGCCGGTGCCGTGGAAGTGTTGGCCCGCAAGAAGAACATCCGCATCCTGGTGGCCTCGGAGCCGTTGGTGGGTGGCATCGAGATGCGCCAGATCAGTGGCGGGGTGCTGCTGCAGCAGCGCGACGCGCTGGACGCCGAGGGCGACGATCCGGCCAATTGGACACTGGCCACCGGCGAGCCGGCCGACCCGCAGACGCTGAGCGATCTGGTGTTCGCCTGGCGGGCGTGCCGCGCGGTGAAGTCCAACGCGATCGTGGTCGCCAAGGACGGTGCCACCGTGGGCGTCGGGATGGGACAGGTGAATCGTGTCGACGCCGCCGGCCTGGCCGTGCAGCGTGCCGGCGATCGCGTGGCGGGCGCTGTCGCGGCCTCCGATGCGTTCTTCCCGTTCCCCGATGGGCTGGAGACCCTGACGAACGCGGGCGTCAAGGCGATCGTGCATCCGGGTGGATCGGTGCGTGACGCTGAGGTGACCGCAGCTGCCGAAGCCGCGGGTATCTCGTTGTACCTCACCGGTGCACGGCATTTCGCGCACTAGTTGCTCGGGGCTGCTGCGCAGCTTGCCCTCACGCCGTTTTCTACGTGTGGGTCGTTGATCGCGTGGTGCAGCGACCCTTGGGTAGAAATCGGCGTAGCACTGGCAGCGCTGGCGCTGCGTGGCATAGATCCACAGGGTGAATTTCATCCACAGCCTGGGGCGCAGCTGCTTGCCGGGGCCGGTGATCCGTCGGTCGTGGCGTTGATCGTCAGCCCATGAGCATCCCTTTCATCGGGCCCGAGGCGCTCGCGGCGGGCAGTCTCACTCGAGCGCAGCTGCGATGGCGATACACCTCGGCGCATCCACGCGTCTACCTGCCTAACGGTGCCACCCGAAACCTGAAGTCAAACACCTTGGCCGCGTGGCTGTGGACCGGCAGGCGCGGGATCATCGCCGGCCGGGCCGCCGCGGCCCTTCATGGCGCGGAGTGGGTTGACGACGACATCCCGATTGAGCTGATCACCGAACACGGGCGTCGCCGGCCCGGCATCATCGTGCGTGAGGAACGCATCAGGCCCGACGAGGTTTGCCAGATCGGCGATTTCAGCGTCACCACACCGCTGCGCACGGCGCTTGACCTCGCACGTTTTCTTCCGCGTGACGCGGCCGTCGCACACCTCGACGCGCTGGCCATCGCCACCGGCGTCGAAGCCGGTCCGGTTCTCGAATTGGCGGGCCGATATCGCGGGCTACGTGGAATACGAAGTGCCCGAACAGCACTTGATTTGATGGATCCCGGTGGGCAATCGCCGAGGGAGACCTGGCTGCGGCTGTTGCTCATCGATGCGGGTTTTCGACGGCCGCGCACGCAGATTCGCGTGACCGACGGCTTCAACGAGGCGTTCCTCGACATGGGGTATGACGACGTCAAGGTGGGCCTGGATTATGAAGGCAAGCACCACGCGACGAATCGTCCGCGTGTTGTGCACGACATCGGCCGGGGTGAGCTCATCGAACGTGAGGGCTGGATCGACATCCGCGTCGTGGTCGAACACAGCAAGGCGTTCATCCTGCACCGGGTTCGCGAAGCCTTTGCCCGCCGGGGTGGTTCGCCGTTTTCCACCTCAGGGTCGTGATCCTGCGGCCGTCACAGCCCTAGCGTAGAAAGCGGCGGGGCAGCCACGTCCAAGCGGCGGGGCAGCCACGCGACACCGCCCGAACCCGCTAAGCGGTCGCCTCGTCCTCGACTTCTGCCGTCACAAACCCGACGAATGACGTGATCTCGTCGACCGCGTGCCGTGCATCGGGGTTGATGTCGAAGCTCAGCTGGAACATGTGCATCGCCCGGTCCCACACCTGGACCCACACCGGCACGCCGGCGGCCTTGAGCTTGTCGGCCAGCGCGAAGGCATCGTTGAGCAGCATCTCGTGGGTGCCGACCTGCAGCAGGAACGGCCCGAGCCCGTGCAGGTCGGCCTCGGGCGGCATCACCGGTGTGGGCCGGGTGCCGTTGACCGTGGCGAACACGTCGTAGATGAACTTCACCGTCATGAACGGGAACATCACATCGCGATGTTCTTGCAGGGCACGGTATTTCAGGTCCATGTCGGACGAGGTCAGTGGTGAGAGCAGCACTTGTCCGGCGGGCACCGGCAGCCCGGCGTCGCGGGCGGCCAGCGCGGTGTCCGCCGCCATCAACCCGCCGGCCGAATCGCCGGCCAGGACAATCTGATCCGCGGAATACCCGAGCGACAACGCCAGGCGGTACCCGTCGAGGCCGTCGGCGACCGCGTCATCGATGTCGGCTTGCGGGGCCAGGCGGTAGCCGACGTTGAGCACGCGTGCCCCGGTGCCGGCCGACAGCTTCGACACGAAACGCCGGTGGGAGTTCAGCCCCAGGGTCACCAGTGCCGACCCGTGCAGGTAGACGATCACCCGGTCGGAATCGCGGGCCTCGGGAGCGATCACCCACTCAGCCGGGCAGTTGGGCAGCGCCACGGGGGTCACTTCGGTGCCCGGCAGCGGCTTGATGGAGCGCAGCGGCCGATCGATGACATCGAGGCGGGCGCGCTGCAGCAGTGCGGGTGCGACGCGGTTGATGGCCATGCCGATCAGGGTCAGCAGACCGAGCAGTGGACGCAGGGTGAGCGACGTGGCGATGCCGAGTGCTCTGGACTGCACGGATGCGGGACCGAAGTGCACAGTGGCCGGCCGACTGCGCCAATCGAGCGAATTCACGATACTCAGGGTACTGGGTACCTGAAGTCGCGCTCAGGGCAGGTTGATCGCCGCCTGATCTGCGATGACCTTGTTGGCGTCGGCCAGCACGCCCTTGTCACGCTCGATGGCGTCGGAGTTGATCTGCAGCACGTATACGCTGCCCGGCGCCGGAACCGCCACGGTGGTCTGGCTGATCGCGCGGCGCTGCTTGCCCTTGGCGTAGGTGCCGCTCAGATGCACCGAGGGGAACCCGCTGATGTTGCCTCGGGACACGTCCCCGCTGGGCTTGTAGTCGGCCAGGTTCTGCAGCTCGCTGGGGGCGTACTCCAGCAGCTTGTTCGGGTCGACGTCGCCGGTCAGCTTCGAGATCAGGGAGACGATCGATGGTGGGTCGGCGGGGTTGACCGGGTCGTTGACGATCGCGTTGTAGGCCCAGGCCGGCGTGCGGGTCCCGGCGTCGATCCATCCCGGGGGAGTCGGCATGGTGAACATCGGGGCGCCCGGATCACCTCGGTGCACCGGTGTTTCGACGATGCCGCTCTGCTTGATGTAGTCGGCGATGGTGAAGGCGTGCACCGGCGCTTTGGCCGATGTGGAGGTCTCGTCGTTGGCTGCCGCCGCGGAGGTGGTCTCGGCGCCGGCCTCGTTGTTCTCGTCGCCTGAGCCGACCGCCAGGGTGATGCCGCCGACGAGCAGGATCACGGCGCCGATGGCCGCCGCGATCATGATGGGCTTCTTGCGGTCGGCCGGCTTCTTCGGCACCGGGTTGCGCGGCAACGGCGGCGGCCCGAAGTTGGTCTGTGGCAACCCGCCGGGCCCGCCGGGTGCGCCCGGTCCACCCAGGCCCGGCTGGTTGAGCGACGCCGGGTTCGCGACGGGCTTGTGGGACGAGGTCTCGTTGCCGGCCCACGAGGACGTGTACACCGGCGGCTCCGACGGCGGCGCCGGGCGCGACGTCGACGGTGACGGCGGGGGAGGCGTGGGCGGCTTGGGCGGCGCCGGCGGGGGGTTCACCGGTTTCGGGATGATCAGCGGGGTGGTGGGCGGCGCCGGCTCGTGAGCGGGCGCCGGTGTGCGCACCTCGGGGGTGGTGCCGGTGGCTGCCTCGGCCAGTGCGACGGCGAAGTCGTGGCAGGTGTCGAAGCGGTCCTTGGGATCTTTCGCCAGGGCCTTGGCCATCACCGAATCGAAAACGGCGAGTTCGGGTTTCGTGGCAGCGAGCTTGGGTGGCGGGGAGTTCAGGTGGTGGCTGATCACCACGGCCGGATTGCTGTGCGCGAACGGTGGGGCACCGGTGAACAGCCGGTAGGCGGTGGCGGCCAGCGAGTACTGGTCGGCCCGGCCGTCGAGCGGCTGGCCCATCAGCTGTTCGGGCGCGGTGTAGGACATCGACCCCACGGTGATGTTGGTCGAGGTGAGCCCGTTGACCTCGTCGGCGCGGCGCGCGATACCGAAGTCGGTGAGCATGATGCGGCGCTTGGCGCCTTGTTTGCTGGTGAGCAGGATGTTGGCGGGTTTGACGTCGCGGTGCAGCAGCTTGCGCTGGTGCGCGTAGTCCAGCGCGTCGCCGACGGCGGCGACGATCTCGACGACGTCTTCGGCAGGCATCCCCGACGGGTACTGATCGTGCAGCAGCTTCGCGGCGTCGTGCCCGTCGACGTAGTCCATCGAGATCCACAGCCGGCCCTCGAACTCGCCACGGTCGTGCACGCCGACGATGTGCGGATGCCACAGCGTGGCCGCCATGTCAGCCTCGCGGATGAACCGCTGCCGGAATTCATCATCCGAGCTGACGCTGATGGGCAGCACTTTGAGAGCGTCCTCGCGGGGTAACCGCGGGTGGGACGCCAGATAGACCTCGCCCATGCCTCCAGTGCCCACCAACCGCACGATGGTGAACCCTGCAAATTCCTGACCGCTAGCCAACGGCATGGCCCGCAGACTACCGGTCTCGGAGCCGGGACCACGACTAAGCCGGGCTGTACCGCCCTCGTGGCGGCGTTGCGGCGGCATCGTGGCGGGGTCCCAATAGGGCGGGTGGCGATGTGCCACGGCGCGTTCAGTCGTAGCGTGGAGTGGTGAGCCAACCCAAAAACGATGGTCGCCGGCCGCCCGCCCCCGGCGATCTGCCTCGTACCGTCGGTGAGCTACGCGCCTCCGGCCATCGTGAGCGGGGCGTCAAAGCCGAAATTCGGGAGAACGTGCTGGCTGCTCTGGCCGACCGCCGTGACGTGTGGCCGGGCATCCTGGGCTTTTCCGACACCGTGATCCCGCAGCTGGAGCGCGCCCTGATCGCCGGGCACGACGTGGTACTGCTCGGCGAGCGGGGCCAGGGCAAGACGCGCCTGTTGCGCGCGTTGATCGGGCTGCTCGACGAGTGGACGCCGGTGATCGCCGGGTCCGAGTTGGGCGAACACCCGTACAGCCCGATCACCCCGGAGTCGATCCGCCGGGCCGCCGACTCCGGTGAGGATCTGCCGATCGAGTGGCGCCACCGCAGCGAGCGCTACACCGAGAAGCTGGCCACCCCGGACACCAGCGTGGCCGATCTGGTCGGCGACATCGATCCGATCAAGGTGGCCGAGGGCCGCAGCCTGGGGGATCCGGAAACCATCGCCTACGGGCTGATCCCGCGGGCACACCGCGGCATCGTGGCGGTCAACGAGCTGCCCGATCTGGCCGAGCGGATCCAGGTGTCGATGCTCAACGTGATGGAGGAGCGCGACATCCAGGTCCGCGGGTACACCCTGCGGCTGCCGCTGGACGTGCTCGTCGTCGCCAGCGCCAACCCCGAGGACTACACCAACCGCGGCCGGATCATCACCCCGCTCAAGGACCGGTTCGGTGCCGAGATCCGCACCCACTACCCGTTGGAGATCGACGACGAGGTGGGGGTGATCCGCCAGGAAGCCCAATTGGCCGCCGAGGTCCCGGATTATCTGCTCGGCGTGCTGGCCCGGTTCGCCCGCAATCTGCGTGAATCGAATTCGATCGATCAACGCTCGGGTGTGTCCGCGCGGTTCGCCATCGCGGCGGCCGAAACGGTGGCGGCCTCGGCGCGGCACCGCTCGGCGATCCTGGGTGAGGACGATCCGGTGGCCCGGGTGGTCGACCTGGGCACCGTGATCGACGTGCTGCGCGGCAAGTTGGAGTTCGAGACCGGTGAGGAGGGACGCGAGCAGGCGGTGCTGGAGCATCTGCTGCGCCGCGCCACCGCCGACACGGCCCAGCGGCTGCTGGGCGGCATCGACGTCGGCCCGCTGGTGACCGCGATCGAGGAAGGTTCCCCGGTGACCACCGGTGAGCGGGTGTCGGCCAAGGATGTGCTGGCCGCCCTGCCCGATCTGCCGGTCATCGAGACGCTGGCTTCCCGGGTGGGCGCGACGTCGGTCGGTGAGCGGGCCGCCGCGATCGAATTGGCCTTGGAGGCGCTGTATCTGGCCAAGCGGGTGGACAAGCAGTCTGGGGAGGGCGAGACGGTATATGGCTGATCCCGGTCGGGGACACGGGCACACCTCGCGGTATTCGCGATACACCGGTGGCCCGGACCCGCTGGCACCTCCGATCGATCTGCGCGACGCACTCGAGCAGATCGGCCAGAGCGTCATGGAGGGCAGCTCGCCGCGCCGCGCGTTGTCCGAGCTGATGCGTCGCGGCACCGAGGGCATGCGCGGCACCGACCGGCTGGCCGCCGAGGCCAACCGGAAGCGCCGGGAGTTGTTGCAGCAGCACAACCTTGACGGCACGTTGCAGGAGATCAAGAAGCTGCTCGACGAGGCGGTGCTGGCCGAGCGCAAGGAGTTGGCCCGTGCGCTCGACGACGACGCGCGGTTCGGCGAGCTGCAGATGGAGGCGCTCTCGCCGTCGCCGGCCAAGGCCGTTCAGGAACTCGCCGACTACGACTGGCGCAGTCCCGAGGCGCGGCAGAAGTACGAACAGATCAAGGATCTGCTGGGCCGGGAGATGCTGGACCAGCGGTTCGCCGGGATGAAGGAGGCGTTGGAGAACGCCACCGACGAGGACCGGCAGCGGGTCAACGACATGCTCGACGACCTCAATGACCTGTTGGACAAGCACGCCCAAGGGAAAGATACGGCCGAAGACTTCCAACAGTTCATGGACAAGCACGGCGAGTTCTTCCCGGAGAACCCGCAGAACATCGACGAGCTGCTGGATTCCCTGGCCCAGCGGGCCGCGGCCGCACAGCGGTTCCGCAACAGCTTGTCGGCCGAGCAGCGTGCCGAGCTGGATTCGCTGGCGCAGCAGGCTTTTGGTTCACCGTCGTTGATGAACGCGCTGAACCGGCTCGATTCACACCTGCAGGCCGCCCGGCCCGGTGAGGATTGGTCTGGTTCCGAGCGGTTCTCGGGTGGCGATCCGCTGGGCATGGGGGAGGGCGCGCAGGCCCTGTCCGACATCGCCGAGTTGGAGCAGCTGGCCGACGCGTTGTCGCAGAGCTATTCCGGGGCGTCGATGGACGACGTCGACCTGGAGGCGTTGGCCCGGCAGCTCGGCGACGATGCCGCGATCGATGCTCGCACCCTGGCCGAGCTGGAGAAGGCGCTGGTGAACCAGGGTTTCATCGACCGTGGCTCGGACGGGCAGTGGCGGCTGTCGCCCAAGGCCATGCGGCAGCTCGGGCAGACGGCCTTGCGGGATGTGGCGCAACAGCTTTCGGGGCGCCACGGCGAGCGGGACACCCGTCGGGCCGGCGCGGCCGGGGAGTTGACCGGCGCGACGCGGCCGTGGCAGTTCGGCGACACCGAGCCGTGGAACGTCACCCGCACCGTCACCAACGCGGTGCTGCGGCAGGCCGGCACCGGAGTCGCCGAGCGACCCATCCGGTTCGCGGTGGAAGACGTCGAGATCTCCGAAACCGAGACCCGTACCCAGGCGTGTGTGGCGCTGCTGGTGGACACGTCGTTCTCGATGGTGATGGAGAATCGCTGGCTGCCGATGAAGCGGACGGCGCTGGCGCTCAATCATCTGGTGAGCACCCGGTTCCGCTCAGATGAGTTGCAGATCATTGCCTTTGGCCGGTATGCCCGCACCGTGTCCGCGGGCGAGCTGACCGCGTTGGAGGGCGTGTACGAGCAGGGCACCAACCTGCACCACGCGCTGGCGCTGGCGACCCGGCATCTGCGTCGTCATCCCAATGCCCAGCCGGTTGTGCTGGTGGTGACCGACGGTGAGCCCACCGCCCACCTGGAAGACTTCGGCGATGGGCATGGAAGTGAAGTCTTCTTTGATTACCCCCCGCACCCACGCACCATCGCCCACACCGTGCGCGGTTTCGACGAGGTGGCCCGGCTCGGTGCGCAGGTGACGATCTTCCGGCTGGGCTCGGATCCTGGGCTGGCCCGGTTCATCGATCAGGTGGCCCGTCGCGTGCAGGGCCGGGTCGTGGTGCCTGATCTCGACGGGCTGGGCGCCGCGGTGGTCGGCGACTACCTGCACTCCCGTCGCCGCTGACTTCCGCGCTCAGCTCCGAGTGCGACGGTGCTGCAGCGGCTGGGTTGGCAGGGCATCCACATCGACAGTGACGCAGATGTCGTTGACGACGTGGTGCAGCGACCCCCGCGTCACGCTCGGCGCAGAAACGGCCGCGTAGTCTCAATCAGCGATGGGGACGGGGCGAGTTGCGCAGGTGGTCGTGGTGGCGGCCGGGCTGACGCTCAGCGGCTGCACGCAGCTGGTAGACGGCTCCGCGACGGCCGGGTTCGAGCCGGGGCACTCGGCAGAGTCATCGGGAGCGCCGGCGTACAAACCCCAATCGTGCGAGCAACTGCATGCCGATCAGTGGATCGAGGTCCCTGGCAGCGAGCCCGGTCAGCCGCGGGTGCGCGTTGCGCAACCGCCGGGCTGGGATCCGGTGCCCGAGGCGGCCAAGGGCGTGGTCAAACTGATGTTGCGCAACACAGCTCTCGGCGACGGCGTGACGAATCCGGTGGTATCGCTGTCGACGGGGGACGTCACCGACGGCGACCGCACACCCAGGGAGTTGTTGGCCGACAGCATCAAGGGCCTGGAAAGCTCTGGCGGACAGAAGCTCACGCAGGAGCGGGCCGAGATCTGTGAGTTCCCGGCGATCATGGCCAGCTACACGATTCCGCCTGACGACGATCGCGGAAAGACGATCTACGTGACGGCGGTGACAGTGATGGTGCCGCTCGGATCGAGGGTGTGGAACGTGATCGCGATGGCGCAGACCACCGTGCCCAGCAACCCGACGTACATGGCCGACGTCCAGGTGATGTTGGCCGGGTTGCGCATCGCGATGCCGCGCTGATCGGGTATTTGCTGACGTCGGCGTTTGGCGGTCCGGTAGCTTCTGCTCATTCGGACCGGCTGAGAGGCGGGGCAATGGCACCGGCACTGGCACCACGCAGACGCACGCACGCGCTGTCGACATCCTTCCTGGGCGGGATGGCGTTGGCGATGGTGGCGGCGTTGGGGGTGACCCAACCGGTCGCCGCGGTGCAACTGTCGGCGCTCGTCATCGGCGCGAGTTCGACGAACCCGACCGGCGACGGGGTCGCCGACTTCTACGGCGGGCTGTATCGGCAGGGGCAGGACGAGCCGGTGGTCGCGAACTTCTTCACCGGTCCGTTCGGGGTGTATCAGGCGCTCGAGGAGCACGGCTCCGAGGACAACGTGGTGCTGTCCTCAGGGTGGGGCGCGGCCAATGTGAGCCTGTTGCTGAGTTACGCGAAGCTGACCCACGATCCGGTGGTCGCGCAACCCTCGTTGTATGTGCTCGACAACAACGTCGCGAGCCCCAACGGCGGATTCGGTACGCGGCTACCGGTTTTCGGGCTGATCGGGGTGAATCCGATCCCGACGCCGACGGATCCGGGGGTGCCGGTGGTCAACGTCGTCTATGAGTACGACATCAACTCCAACATCCCGGCCTACCTGTGGAATGCACCCGCGATGGCCAACTCGTTGATGGCGTACTTCGAGCGCAGGCTCAACCAGGACAGCCTGGATTTCCCCGTCGACGCGCAGGGCAATGTGCGCGACTGCGATGCCGCCTGCCAGGACGAGCTGGCCGCCGGCGGGACCATCGTGCGCCAGACCGCCACCGGCACGGTGCGGATCAGCAAGGTCGACGACACCACTTACGTCGGGTACGAGTCCGCGGATCTGCCGCTGGTCGCGCCGCTGCGGGCGCTGGGGGAGCCGGGCAACCTGCTGGCCGACGCCGCCACCCCGGCGTTGCGCGCCGTCGTCGACTACGGGTATCCGGACAACGATCCACTGGCCAACCCGCAGAACTACGCGCCGGCCCGGCTGATCCCGACGGCGCAGGAGACGCAGCGGTTCGTCCACGACTTCACCGCCGGGTTGCAGGAGGGCGCCGACATTCTGCGTCAGGGCGGCTCGGCGGCGACCTCGGAGCGGGCATCGGTGCGCGAGGCCGCCGTGGAGCCGGAGCCGGTCGAGGCGCCGGCACGCTCGTCGGTACGTGCGGTCGCGCCGGCCTCCCGCCCGGCGCTGCGTACGGGCCCGAACTTCAGCCCGAAAGCCCTGGGCCGGGATCAGTCGGATTCGCACCGGGCGTCGGGGCCACGGGACGGCGGGACGGGGCCGCGGGCCGGGAAGTTGCGGTCCTCGGCGGCGGGCTCGCCGCAACGCAGTTCACATTCACGTGACAATTGAGGAAATTCTTTCCCAGGCAATAACCGGCCGCATTCTTTGCATTGGCAATAGGTTGGGCCGCGACAGCGATTATTGACATCTATGAAAGTAATTACGGGGGTCATTGCGTTGTCAATAGGATGGCCGCTGAACTGCGGTTATGTATCAATACAATTGGTTGTGCGTTGCCGCTCGGGCTGCCGAATATTCAGCTTTTATCGGTTGCGGCCGGCCAAATGTCGCCATAGCATTCTCAGCAGTTTCTAAGTCGCCGCGCAGTGTGGCGCGGATGCTCAGAATGGGCCGTTTCTCCTTATTGTCAAGGGGCTGGGACATGGCTGTACGTCCGTTTGTCACCACGGGTGCCGCACTGCTGAGCGCCGGGGCGCTCGTGGTGGCGACGCCCGCGCTGTTCGTACCGCGCGACGAGGTCAAGGTCGCCGCGCCGGCTACGGCGCCGAGGCTGACGCAACAGCAGATCGATCTGCTGGCGCTGTCACTGCAGGGCGCTTGGCAGGCCTTCACCCAGGGCTATGGCGGGCTGTGGTTCCCCGGCGACGGCGGGCCCGGCGACTGCACGGCTGAAGGCGCGGTGTGCCAGAAGGGGTTCACCGGGCTGGCGTACTACCTCAGCGACAACATCTTGCCGTTGGGCGATGTGGACAACATCTTCTTCGAGGGCGGCTTCACCGAGCTCGCGCATCAGGCCGTGCGTGCCGTCGCCGTGGTGATCGATGCCATCGACCCGACGGGCCGACTGGACCTCACCAAGCGCGTCGACGACTTCTTCGAGGGTGGCGCGACGCAACTCGTCGGCAATCTCCTGCTCGACAACCTGCCGGAGGACGGCTACGCCTACGGCCTCACGAAAGCGTTCTTCTTCGAATACGGCGACAACACCGGCATCTACGCGGCATTCACCTATGTGGTGGATGCCATCGCGCAGGGCACGCCCGATCCGGTGCCGAACCTGATCAATCCGCTCGACAACAGCAGCCCGACGATGCTCCTGGCCCAGGCCGAACTCAACGCCGAGCCGGAAACCGAGGCGCGGCCGGCGACGACCTCCGATCCGGCTTCCGTCGACCTGCCGCGGCCCGGCAGGCTGCTGAACCTGCCGACGGTGCAGCTGGACCTGCCCGTGCGGAAGTTCCGGGCCCCGGTGGCGGAGAAGCCCGTCGAGGAGCCCGAGGTGCAGGATCAAAGCCGGCTCGACGCCACCGTCGAACGTGGCGCCGAGCAGGTCCCCGCAGTCGACGACCTCCCGGTTGACGAGCCGGTCGCAGCGGAGTCGCCGGAGTCGCGCGAGCCGGCGAAGCCCCACGTCAAGCCGTGGAGCCGGGTCAAAGAAAAGGTGGCCGAGGAGAAGTCCGACGAGAGCGACGAGCGCGGCGTGGACACCGCCGGTGGCAACAAGGTCTCGCCACCCGTCCTGTTCGACAACGGCAGGCAGAAGGGTGAGACCAACGGCAGCAGGTTTTTGAAGAACCTGGAGAAGGCCGTCAACCATGCCACCGGCGCCGACAAAGGCGCCGGGTCGGACGGAGCGGGTAGCGACGGAGCCAAGGGAGCCGACGGCGACAAGTGAGACGCGCCTGGAACACCATGACGGCCGGCCGGTGTGCGATTGGATGAATATTCAGGTTCCCCTCAGGTTTTGGGGCCTTGCTGATGTTCGCTCAGGCCCCTGACCAGGGATTATTGACTACTTCGTAAGTCGAGGTTTGTTCGTCGCATTTCCCATGCCGCACTTTTTCGATATCGCGGACGGAATCCGAGGCGGCGCAGAGCGGCTTTTGCGGGGCAAAGTTCCACGCAACGCCCAACGGGCCTCGGCGGGCCCCGCCGAGGCATCGACGTCACCGCGGGCCACCCCGACGCCGGGGTCGGAGCGGTCGTGCGCGGCCGGACCGCCGACGTGTGCAATGTGTGGGCCGACCTAGGGTTATGGCCGATCCGCCGCCGGGTCTGGCACGAGGCGACCAGGCTGTGGGCGCGAGTGTGCCGGGCCCGAGGGTCGGGCGGCCACGCGACGGTTTCCGCGGCCGTCAACCGGCAGCTTTGCGCCTGGTGGCCTCGGCGGCGACGGTATTCGAAATTAGCTGACCGGGCACCGCTGCGGAATTCCTTGTTTTGCGTCGAAAAATTTGGCGTCAGTTGGTGCCGAAATGAGGGTCGAACGGGTAGGTCGACGGGCTCGATCCGGCTTCGCTACAGCTTGCGGGCGATCCGGCCGGGCTTTACCCTTCTCAAGGACTTTTCAGGTTGTCCGCCGGTAACGGCACGGGTTCTCCGGGGCCCAGCTCACGCTCGAAGATAAGGGGTCATGCCCAATGGCAGTCCGTCCGCTCCTCACCACTGGCGTCGCACTCGCGAGCGCTGGTGCCATCATCGCGGCGACCCCGGGACTGATGACGCCGCCGGACATCACGGTGGCGGCCAGTGACGTCAGTGCAGTCGCGCCGAAGCGGGCGGTCACTGTCAAAGAGCTGAAGCTGCTGGGGATCAGCGATGTCGATCCCCAAACCCACCTGCAAACCATGCTCGACATCTTCTTCAGGACAGATGGCTGGGGCGGCATCGTCGGCAGCACGTACGACCCGTACTACGGCGACAACTACGGCTGGTTCGAGCTGTATGTGGAAAACGGGCAGGACGAGGAAGGTAACACCCTGTACTCGCGGGCGCTGGATGAGGACGGAAACGCCCTCTACGCCCAGTTGGACGAGAACGGGGTGCCGATCGCCGGTACCGAACCCATCTACATCGCCGACGGCGATGACCTCGTACAGATCAACGGCGAGGATGACGAACCTGTTTACGATAGCGGCGGTCCCATCTGGGGAGATATCTACCGTGACGGGGCTGTCGGGCTCGCTTACTACGTGAGCGACCAGATCCTGGACGAGGCCATCAACACGGGGATTCCGCTGCTCTCCGATGCCGCTTCGTTCCTGTACAACAACGTCAACCCGTATTTCTATGAGTTGGGCATCGAAGAGACCGTCCAGGTCGTCGTTTCCGAGCTCACCGGTGGAGCTGATGGTGCTGTTTCGCAAGGGTTGGCCACGGCGCAGTATCTGTCACAGAACTGGATCCCATTAGTCGGCGCTCTCGCAAGCGCAGTAGCTGCCGGCGTCCCGCTGGTCGGCACCGACTTGGCCAACGCGACGACCATCTTCTTCTCCGGCGCCGGGAACTACGACCAGGGAATCGACGGCGTCATCAAATACGTCATCGACCGTGTGATCGAAGCGGCGTCCGGTATCGGGGCCGAGGACCCGGAGACCGACCCCGAGGAAGGCGAAGAAGGCACCGAGGACACGGCTTCCGCCAAGAGCACCGCCACACTGGCCTCGGCCAGCAAGGCGTTGCCCACCGCACTGAGCAGGCTCATCAACCTCGATCTCAACGCCGAGGACGCTCAGGCCGCTGAAGACGGCACCACGGTCGACAAGACCGAGGGCAGCTCCGAGATCGGCGCACTGGCCGCCGAGATCACAGAGCGCGAGGCTGCCAAGGCCGAGCTTTCCAAGCTGGCGAACCTGAAACTGGATCTGAAGCCCACGGCCACGGTCGAGGAGCCGGCTGAGGCTGCCGAAGAACCCGCGGCGTCTGAAGATCCCGAAGCTGGCGCGGACGTCAAAGAGCCTGCGCCGCAAGAGGAATCCGGCCAGGCGGAAGAGAAGTCCGGTCAGGCCGAAGAGACGTCCGGCGGTACCGAATCGACTGACACTGACACTGACACTGACGCCACCGGAGTCACCAGTGGGAAAGCCAACAAGTTCACCCCCAAGCCGCGTGCTCAGCGCAAGCAGACCACCGGCGAGAAGTTCGTCGAGAAGGCCACCGACGACCTCAGGAAGGCCTTCAAGGCCACGCCCAAGGCCGGCGCGAACGCGGACGCCAAAGCCGCCGGCAGCACCGCAGCCGGCGATAGCGGTTCCAGCTCCACCGGCAGCAACGCGGGCTCCACTGGTTCCAGCGGCAGCAATGCCAGCTCGGGCAGCAACGCAAGCTCGGGCAGCAAGTCGGACACCGGGAGCAAGTCCGACAAGGGGCACAAGGACCGCAAGGACCACAAAGGCGGCAAAGACAAGTAGCGCCTGACTTCACCACAACGGCCCCCTCCAAAACGGTGGGGGCCGTTGTGTTCTCACGACCATGCGTCCGGGGCAACAGAGTGCAGGTCGTGGGAAGGTTGTTCAGCGGCGGCCGCACCCTCTAGTTTGTGGGATGACGCGCAGGCGTTCTATCCAACTCGGGGAGGCAGACACCATGGCCATGGAAGGTTCAGTCACCGTGCGGATGTCCGCACCGGCGGAACGCATCTGGGATCTCATCGCCGATGTCCGCAACACCGGAAAGTTTTCACCCGAGGTGATGGAGGCCGAGTGGCTCGGCGGTGCCACCGGTCCGGCCCTCGGAGCGCGGTTTCGCGGGCACGTCAAGCGAAACGAGATGGGCCCGACCTACTGGACCACGTGCGAGGTGACCGCGTGCGAGCCCGGACGGGAGTTCGGCTTTGCCGTCCTGGTCGGCGATCGGGTGGTCAACAACTGGCACTACCGATTGACGCCGGTGGGCACCGACACCGACGTCACCGAATCGTTCTGGATGGCACCGGGCCCGTTCACCACCCTGTTCTCGCTGCTGGGTGGCCAACTGCGTCGTCGCCGCAACGTCCGCGACATGCGCAAGACCCTGGAGCGGATCAAGGGCGTCGTGGAGACCGCCGAGCAGTAGCCGAACGCGAGGCGACCGCCACCGCCGAACTTAGGGTAGCCTAATTCAAAACGTGGGGGTGTTGCGGGTGAACAAGATTCAGCCTGATCTCGGCGAAGTGCAAGAGACGTTGTTGATCCCACTACTCGGCCGGGCGAACGATGCCCGGGCACGTCGGCCCGTACTCAACGATGCGCGCGCCGTGGAACTCGTCAACTCCATCGACTACGACTTCACCCGGTTCAAGGGAATGTCACTGCCGGGCTCGGTGCTTCGAACCGCCATCTTCGACGGTTGGGTGCGGCGCTTCCTCGGCGACCACCCCGACGGCACCGTCGTCGAGCTCGGCACCGGTTTGAACACCCGGTTCGACCGGGTCGACAACGGCCGGGTGCACTGGTTCGACATCGACCTGCCCGACTCGATCGCCTTGCGCCGCAAATTCTTTGCCGATCAGGACCGGTACACCATGCTGGCCGGTTCGGTCCTGGACACCGACTGGTTCGACGCGGTGGCCGCTTCGCCGCCGCCGTATCTGTTCGTCAGCGAGGCCGTGCTGCTGTATCTGGCCGAGGAGCAGGCGCGTACCGTCGTGGCCCAGCTGGCTGATCGCTTCGCGGGTTCGCTCATCACGTTCGACACCGGAGGCACGCTGATGGTGCGCAACCAAGACCGCAACGGGGTGATGAAGCCGGTGACCGCTCGGATGCAATGGATCTGCGATACCCCGCGGGAGCTCGAAAGCTGGGGCCTGCACCTGATCGAAACCCGCACATTCGCTCAGCCGCAACCCGAAGTCGCCAAGACCTGGCCGGCGCGCTACCGCCACGGCCTGCCGTTGATGGCCCGGCTCGTGCCGTCTGTCATCAAGGGCTACAAGCTCAACCTGTTCCGGCTCGGCAGTGAGCGGTAACCCCGGGCCGCACACCCAGGGCGCTCCCGAATGGGTGCCCACCCGCGATGGCCGCCGGCTCTACGCGCAGGTGTTGCCCGGCCCTGACCCCGACAATCCCGCTGCCGTGGTGTTCGAGGGTGGGGCGGGCTCCACCCGCTCCTACTGGGCTGCGGTGCAGGTGCTGGTCGCACCCGTCGCCCGCGCCGTCGTGTATGACCGTGCGGGGCTTGGTCGTTCAGAACCCGACCCCGTCGCCCGGACTGTCGCGCGGATGACCGACGACCTCGTCGATCTGCTCGACCATTTCAGCCCGGGGCCCATCATTCTCGTCGGCCACAGTGGCGGCGGGCCTGTCGTGAGACTGGCCGCGTCACGACGGCCGCAGCTGGTGGCCGGTCTGGTTCTGGTGGATCCGATCGACGAGGCGGCCGACGTCGTCTTCAGTGCGCAGTTCCGTCGCAACGAAAAAGTGGCGTTGCGCGTCGGGAAGGTCCTCGCCCGGCTCGGCCTGCTCCGATTCCTGTACGGCTCGCTGCTGGCCGCCGCGCCCGCCGACGACGTTCGGGATGACTTGCGCCGGGAAGCGTTTGCGCCCAGCGTGATTCAGACCCAGGCGCGTCAGGCCCGCAGCTACCTCGACGAGGTCGAGGCGTTCAAGACCGCGCCGCCCGACACCGGGGACATACCGGTCACCACGGTGATCTCCGGCGCGCTCGCGCTGGCCCGCGACGGCATGCCCGAGGAGGTTCGGGCGCAGGCGAATGCCGCCCACGCCCATCGCGCGGCGCAGTCCCCACACGGTCGCCATGTCGTCGCCCAGCACTCCGGGCACACCATTCCAGTCACCGAACCGCAGGTGATCGCCGACGAGATCATCCGGCTCGTCCGCGCTGATCAGCGCTTCGGCGCTCGATAAGACGACGTAGTTCCCCGCTCCGACCCATGGTCGGCTAACCTGACGCCTAATTAGTGATGCATAGTCACAAATCGTTGACCAGGGAGTGATGGGTGCCAGGATCGTCGCGGCCAGTGGGCCGGCCCAGCTTGATCACACGAGATGACATCGTGCGCGCCGGCTGTGAACTCGGGATGGACCAACTACGGATCAGTGCCGTCGCCACCAAACTCGGGGTGTCCACCGCGGCGCTGTACCGCCATGTGGACGGCCGCTGGGAACTCGAACGTCTCGTCGGTGAGCGGCTGCTGGACGATCTGCGCATCGCCGACGACCCGCAGCAGGACGCCGCCGCGTTCCTGGTGTCGTTCGCCGTGCAGATGCGACAGTTCGTCGCCGCCCACCCCGGCCTGGCGGCATACATGCTGGTGCTGTTTCCCCGCGGGGAGAGCAGCGCGCGGCTGATCAGCGATCAGGTCGACGCACTCGGGCGGCGCAGCTACTCGACAGACGCTGCGGTGACGATTCTGGGTGCCGTCGCCAGGCTGACACTCAGCCTGGTCGCCGCCGACGAGCGCCGCCGCACCGCCAACGACGACGCCGGCTTCCTCACCGAACACGAAGCCGCCCACGAAGTGCTGGCCGGTCTGGGAGAACTCGGCACGGCCTACGAACGGCGCTGGGTTCTCACCGACGACGAATACTTCGCGATGTTGATCACCACCGTGGTGCAGGGCATCGTGTCGGCAGCGTCGCCGGGCAAGCCGTTGGATGAGGTGATCGCCGAAGCGCACACGCAGCGGGGCCGGCCGTGACGCCGATCTGGATGGCGCTGCCACCCGAAGTGCATTCGACGCTGCTGAGTAGTGGGCCGGGCCCCGGCGACATGCTGGCCGCAGCCGGTGCCTGGCATGTGCTGAGCAACGAATATGCCTCGGCGGCCACCGAACTCGCGGCCGTGCTCGACACGGTGCAGGCCGGCGCATGGGAAGGCCCCAGCGCCGAACGCTACGTCGCCGCCCACGTTCCCTACCTGGCCTGGCTGTCACAGACCAGTGCCGACGGCGCAGCAGCAGCCGCGCAACACGAGGCCGCCGCCGCGGCCTACCTCAGCGCGATGGTCGAGATGCCACCACTGGCAGAACTTTCCGCCAACCACATCACCCATGCCGCGCTCGTCGCGACGAATTTCTTTGGCCTGAACACGATCCCGATCGCCCTCAACGAAGCCGACTACGCGCGCATGTGGATTCAGGCGGCCACCACCATGGGGCTGTACCAAGCCCAGTCCGCCGTTGCGCTCGATGCGGTACCCGCCACCCAGGCCGCGCCGCCGATCCTGGCCCCAGGTGGCGAGGCCGGCGGGCAGAGCGCCAGCCCCGAGACCGGCGCGGGGGACACCGGTGCCATCGACGGCTTCCCCTTTCTCGGCGAGGCGATCAAGGCCCTGCAGGATTTCGTCGCCAACCCGAACCCGGCCTCGCTGCTCGCCCTGCTCGTCAACGGGGGGCTGTTCGCCGCCTACGAATCGCTGAACGTCCCGATCTACGCGGCGCTGACCAGCCCGCTGTGGGGGACCGCGGTTGGCCTGAGCCTCGCCTCGATCGGCCTGGCGATACCGCTGGGCATCGAGCAGCCGGCGATCGACCAGCCCGGCCAACCCGAACAACAACCCGCCAACCGGACACTGCCCGCCGAGCACCGCCAGCAGCCACCCGTACTGGCCGGGATGTCCGCGCCGGTGAGCGGGGCCGGCGCCGCCGCACCGTCTGCGGTATCGGCGACGACGGCTGCGCCCGCACCCGCCGCACCGGCAGCTGCCCTGAACTACGCCGTCCTGACCGCCGGCGACGAACCACCCGACGCCGGCTTCAGCCCCACCGCCAAGGACGGCAGCCCGGCCCTGGTGCCCGCCGCCGGCAGTGTCGCGGCCGCGTCGGCACATTCACCTGCGCGCGCTCGTCGCCGTCGGCGCGGACGCGCCAAGAACCCAGCCCCGCGCTTCATGGACATGAACGTCACCGTCGATCCCGAACCCGCGGCACCGCCGGACGAGCAACTGGGGTGCGGGGTAAGGACATCTGACCGGGGCGCGGGGTGGATGGGGTTCAGTGGGACCGGCAGCGTCGGCACGGCAGGTGCGGCCGGACTCGTCGAACAGGACGGGACGAACTCGGTGGACGGCACCGTCATCGAGCTCGAGCCACTGCTACCGAATACGTGGAATCGCGAGATTTAGTCGATCTGGTTGCGGCGCTTCTTGCGCTTGACGCTGACACTGCCCCACAGCGAGAAACCGCGGACGTGTACACGCGGCGCCCCAGCCGTGCCCTCGCCGTTGACGCTCTGATCGAAATTTCCCATCACGCCCACGCCATGCAGATCGACGTTCACCTCCGGCGGCACCAGGATCGTCTGGCCGCCGAAAATCGAATAGGTGCGGACCTCGACGTCGGGCGCGGTGAAATCGGCGTAACGCAGATCGACCACGCCGCCACCGAACAACGCGAACGTCGTCAACTTCTTCGGGACGTTCCAGCGGCCGCGGCGCTCGAACCCACTCATGATCGCCAGCAGCAGGGTTGAAGGTGCCGGGCGACAGGTGCCGGCCGAACAGTTCACCGCGCCGGGAAGATCGCGGCTGAGCCGAGCCAGATCGTCATAGGTTTCCGCGGCATAAGCCTTTGCCAGCCTGTCCTCATACAGGTCCATCGGCAGGCGACCCGCGGCAGCGGCATCAGTGAGCAGCTGCGCCACCTGAATGCGGTCGGTGTCGGCAGCGCGCATCGACCGGCCCTGCGGCGCTGAAGTGCTCATCGCTGTTGAGCCTACGACGATCGCTGTCACATGCAACACCGGTGGCCGAACTGTGTCGCCACGGTTGCGACGGTGAACCCGCCCCGACGCCTCCGAGCTACCCCGCCGCGGCCAGATAGTCCTCGAACGACGTGCCCTCAACCGCATTTTCCCGGGTCAGATTGGCTCCCGACCTGTAACCCGCGACAATACGGCCGGGGATGGTGAACCTTGCCACCCGCCGATGGCTGTTGTGTGCTGATAGATACATCCGTCCCAAATCCGGGTGACTGTGCACACTCGGTCCACCGATGTCGGGCACCCGCCCGGCCGGCTCTGCATCGATCAACGACACCAAACGCGACGCCACATCACGGGTGTCGATCGGCTGAAAACTGACACCGCGAAGCGCCCACAACACCGGGGAGAACCGCTGCGCCGAGAACATCTTTTCGATTAGCTCGTGGAACTGGGTGGCGCGCAAAATCGTGTGCCCGATACCCGACGACGCCAGCGCCTGCTCGACCCGCAACTTCGTCTTGTAGTAGGGCAGCGGAATGTCCTCGATCCCCACGATCGAGATATAGACGAGATGCCCGACGCCCCGGCGCCGCACCGCCTCGATCAGATTCCGAGCCGCCCTGATGTCCTTGGTGCCGGTGGCTTGGGTGGCGCAATGGACCACGACATCCACCCCGTCGAGAGCGGCGTCCAACGTGTCGGGCTTCAGCAAGTCGGCCTGGTGCCAATGCACACCCGTGTAACCCACCCGGTCCCGACGGCTCAACGCGCGGACGTGATGGCCGGCCTCCGTCGCCTCAGGCACCACATGGTGGCCGAGCGTGCCGGTCGCCCCGGTGACGAGCACAGTGCGTGGCATATCGCCACGCTACCGAGGCGGCCCCGGCACTGTCAGCGATTACGCGGCCGCGTGTTTGGAGGCTTTCTTCATGGTCCGCTTCTTGGTGTTGTCGGGCTTCTTGCGGTTGGGCTTCTTCGTGTCGGCCTTCTTGGTATCGGTGTCCGTGCTGTCGGCGCTCGTGCCGTCGGCCTGGGTGCCCGTCGCCTCTGTCCCCGTCGCCTTGGCGACGGTCTCCTGCACCGACTTCTTCAGCGCATCGCGGGCGTCGGCGGCGTGACGGGGCTTGGCCGGTTTGGGGGCGGCCTTGGGAGCCTCCGACAGCTGCTTGATGTCCGCCTTGATGTCCGTCTTGATGTCCGTCTTGATGTCTGCCGACGAATCCTGCTCCACGGCAGGCGCATCAGCCTGTGCCATCGGCGCCTCGATGCTCAGGGTGCGCGCCTGGCTGCCGGTGGACGGAACCGACGTGATGGCCTGCCTGTTGGTCGTGGTGCCATTGACCTTCAGCGCGCTGTCGATGGCGGACTCAATCTGTGCGTTGACACCGTCGAGTGCCGTCGTGACCGGCGCCAGGCCCTTCTCCACCGCGTCGAACATCGGGTCGGTGGCGTTCTGCTGGATCGCGTCGATGGCGTCGTTCACTGCCTTGGCGAGCGCCACCGCTACCGCGTTCTGCACGATGGGCTTGAAGTCCGCGCCCGGAAGCTCCGGGGTCCAGGCCTCCGGGTTCAGCGCATTGGCCTGAATGCCGTCGACCAGGGCATTGAAGATTGTCTGGTTGGCAGCCAGCTGCTGCGTCGCGTTCAGCGGAGAATGCCACAGATACGCCTGGTCGCTGGCCTCGTCGAACGTGCGCTCCAAGGTGTCGGGATCGACATCCTGGTAACCCATGTTCACCATCATGCGCAACGCATCTTCCACGCTGTCGGTCAACGGCGTCGGGATATGAACGCCTGGAAGCAGATTCAACAGATGCGGGGCCATCCGGAACGGTTCGAGCAACGGGAGATTGCCCGAGTCATAGGTGATGTAGGTGGCGTTGCCGGGGAAGTCGAGGAAGTTCACGTTACGCAACCACTGGCCGATACCGGGAATCATCCCTAGGCCTTGACCGCCGGTGGGGTCGATCATCACCTTGACGCCGTCGAGAATGCCGGTGCCCAACTGTGGCAGGACGTGGTCGACGATGTTGTTGCCCGCGTCGGGCAGGAGATAGGTGAGGAACACCCCGGCCGCCGCGGAGTTGGCCCACGCCAGCGGGTTCAGCGTGGTGGGGACATCCGAGAGGGGGTTGTAGGCCCAGGTGACGTCGAGGATCGAGGTGTTGAGCACCTTCGTCATGTCGGCGTTGGTGTAGCTGCTGGCGTCCGGAGTCGTGAGGTTCAGCCCGAACAGGTTCGTCAAAGGTGTTGCCAGGGCAAGCAATCCGCCACCGGGTCGGCTGACATTGTTCACCATGATGAGCCATTGGCCGGTTACCCCGACGCCCCAGTCTGGGTCGTCGGACTGCACCGCGTTGATCATGTCGCGGTAGGCCAGCGAGGTGGTCAGCCCGCCGAGGCTTTCGGACAGGATGATGTCGCGACGCTGATTCAGGACGGGGGCTATATCGACCACCCAGTCGAGGAATCCCTTCGATATGGCGTCATTACCCAGGCCGAGCATGTCGGCGAGTCCGGTGAAGGAGTACTTCAACCCGTTCACCGCGCCGTAGACGTCGTCGGGCATCGGGCCCTTGACGCCGGCCGTAACCGGCGAGATCGCGTCCAAGACGTCGAGCAGCGAGATGACGGCCGAGGCCAACTCGGTGTTGCCGGTCAAGCCGCCGGCCGCTTTGATCACGTTCTCGGGGGTGAGTCCCAGGAGTTGGGCAGTCCAGAAGACCGGGCCTACTCCGTAGAGCCCGACGATGTCGGGGATCTTGCCGATGTCGTCCGACAGGGCGACCAGCTCGACATCGGCTTGCGCACTGCGGTTGTGGGCCGCGAGCGCCTCGGGCGCGCTGGATGCGAGCCCGGCGGTCAGCGCGGCCGTAGTAGCAATGACCGCTGCCGTGGTGGCAGCGGTCTTGGCCATGGACAGACGGGGAGGAGTGGGCTGTGATATCAAGCGTGCCGCCTTCTGGATGTGACGCAGCTGACAATGGTCCGCACACTTTAGCAACGCCCGTTTGCTTCGGCGCAAATTTGCCCATATCGATGTCTCGGGTGTAGATGGCATGACTGCGCGCGGCGCAACCCGTCATCGGTATCGGGGGATTGGCAGCGCGTCAGCAGAATTCGCCACGCTCGGCGTCGTGGTCCGGCGAATCCGGGATCCGTCGTCGGCGGGCGCGATTCGTTGCGGTGCGGTCTTGCAGCGGACCGGCTGAAAAACTTTGACCACTTTGGCCACTGGAATGTACTGATACCTCATTCGTCGCAGATTTCGGAACGCAACCGCGAAACTTGTCGGACCTTCGAACTAATGTTCGATACATGAAGTACGCACCGTTGGATCGCCAGCAACTACTGGCGGACTACGAGGCTTATGAGGCGCTGGGGGCCAAGATCGCCGCGTCCTCCCACGACGTGCTCACCCTCACCGACCTGCATTGGGTCGCCAGCCGGCGGGAACGTTTGGCGCGTGCTCAAGCCGCGGTGAACCACGCGATCGTCGCCAGGATGGCCACGGAGATCACTGCCAAGACGGCGTGCGGCAACTCGATTCGCGACATCTTGGTGAACACGCTGCGGATCAGCACCTCCGAGGCGCAGGCTCGCCTCGACGATGCCGAAGCCTTCGGACCGCGTTGCGCCATGACGGGCGAGCCGCTGCCGCCAAAGCTGCCGGTCACCGCAGCCGCCCAGTCTCGCGGCGCCATCGGTGTCGAACATGCCCGGGTGATCCGGAAGTTCTTCAAGAAGTTGCCCGCCGGTGTCAGCGCCGCAGCTCGGGACAAGGCCGAGGAGACGTTGGGCGACGCGGCGACCAGGCTCACGCCCGATGATCTGAAGCAGGTCGCGAATCGGCTGTCGATGACGATCGATCAGGACGGACCGGAGCCCAAAGACAAAATTCGGGGACGTCGTCGCGGCATACGAATCGGTGAGCAGGACGCCGATGGTTTGAGTGAGGTCAGCGGATTCGTCGACCCGGAGTGCCGCGCGTACTTGATGGCAGTCAACTCCAACTGGGCGGCGCCCGGTAAATGCAATCCGGACGATGAAAATCCCTGTGTCGACGGCGAACCCGACGAGGACGCGGTCAAGCGGGATGTGCGCACCACGGCGCAGCGGAATCACGATGCGTTGAAGGCGATGTGCCGCGCGCTCCTGGCCTCGGGGCAGCTGGGTCAGCATCGGGGATTGCCCACCACGTTGGTGGTCACCGCCACGCTCGACCAGATGATGTCTGGTGAGGGCTGGGCGATCACCGGAGACGGCAGCATGCTGCATATGGAAGACGTGCTTCGGGTGGCCAGCCACGCGTATCACTACCTGTGCATCTACGACTCGCACACCAACGTGCCGCTATACCTGGGCCGTACCAAGCGAATTGCGTCAGCCGGGCAACGCCTCGCGCTCTTCGGCATGGAAGGCGGCTGCACCCGGCCGGGTTGCACAGCGCCGGCCTCCTGGTGTCAGGTCCACCACCGTGACCGAGATTGGGCGGACGGTGGGCAGACGAACATCGACGAACTGACCCTGGCCTGCCAACCCTGCCATCGACTGTTGACCAGTAAAGGCTGGCGGACCCGGACCGGCAAAGACGGTCGTACCGAATGGCTTCCGCCGCCAATACTCGGCCTCGGCGAGGCCGGGTGAGCACCACGGCCAGTCAGAGCGCAACATCACCGACGGTGATGTGGGTTAGCGCTGCGCGGAGTGGCGTCTGCGCCGTTGTTGGCGCCATTACCGAGGCGACGGAGAACTAACGGGCCCGTTCGCTGCCAGCCGTCAGTTTCCTAGCTATCGCCGAATATCATTCGGCGGGAACTATTTCCAGCAACTCAGTCACACACCTACCGTTGGGCGGCGACTGCGAAGGAACTGCTCTATACGATCCAACAACTCGGTCGAGTCCTTTCCGCCGTCTTTCCATGCCACGAGCGCGTTCAGAAGGTTGATTGGCTCTACGGTGAACTGCGGGCCGAGCATTACCGTTTTGGTGACTTCACTCGAACCGCCTGGACGGTAAGCAAGCTCAACTTGCAGCGCTCGTGTGCCGCTCACTCCGTTCGGACTCGTTTTGGGAGCGATTGACTGAACATGCTCACGCCGGATCTCAGTTATCTCACCATCACCCGGGACGGCCAACCGGACTGTCAGTGCCGACTGACTAATCCGGAGAAGACATCGCCGCCACATTCGTACCGTGGAATAGACAAACAGTGGCGTAAGCGCGAGTAAGGCGATTCCTGCTACCCGTAGCCACACTGGGTTGCCTGGTGCATATCCCGCAGCGATGGCCGCAATCGCAATCAGCGGAAGCAAGATCGTCAAAAAGAATGCGTTGCCCTCGTAGTAGGGAATGTAGCGGCAGACGATCTCATTGGTCGTCCGACTAACGCCCGGGCGGAAAATCTGCCTGCCAAGCGTGGCGAATCCAGCGGCCGCGCAAGCGCCGATGACAGCCCAGTACCACTGCAGGCCCTCTTTAAATCCGATCAAAGCCATCATCAAAAGCACGACGGCGAAGGCGTAGCGCAGCCGTCGTCCCCACCGGTTGGGCATCTCGATCTCCGCGGTCATCGGCGTGATTTCTGCTTCGCCGCTACCGGGACACTCCCGGCGCTGTTCCCAGTGAATCCTGAGCTCGCTGCCGCTACTGGACGGACGGCCAGCCAGATTTTCGCCTGGTTCATCGGTGAATCGTGCAGCGCGGCGACTGTGAGTTGTGCGATCAGCGTTTCCTGTCCAACCGCCGCCGCACCGACCAAACCCCGAGCGCGCATCGGCACCGAAATCGCGCGGCACCTGGAGATTAACTAAAACGCGAGCCCGAGCGCGAACAGTGTCAGCGGCGCAAACGGCACGAAAGCGATGAGCACCAACGCGGCCGGGACTGCCTTACGACTTGTGATGGCGGCGACCCAAGCGCCGGTGGCGGCGACAATATTCGCCCGATTTGCACAGGTGAGAGTGCGTGTAGGTGCGGGAATAGGAAGATTCTCGTATTGTCTTGCAGAGAAGTTGCAAGAGAAGGAGGTGAATGTCGATGCCCACTCATTACGACCGCCGTGGCGCCCAGGCTGCCCGCAGCGCCGTGCTGAATTCCCGTAACCGGTTCTGGAAGAGGGCTGACATTGACGCGCCGGACTCAACTACCCAGCATCTGCTCGCCGATCTTGTGCAGCACGGGGAGCTGCGACATATCCGCAAGGGCCTGTACTGGCGCGGAACCAAGACGCCGCTGGGTATGGCGCCGCCGTCACCGGCGGCCCTGGCCGCACAGTTGACCGGCCAGCCAGGTATCGGGCCGGCCGGGTTGTCGGCCGCAAACGCGCTGAGGCTGTCCACCCAGATTCCCCGTTGGGCCGAGTACGCCGTGCCGGCCCGCCCACCAACCGATGCCGGCACCCTGCGGTTCGTGAACCGGGCGGCTCGCCGCGGCCGCGCCGATTACGCACTGAGCCAGACTGAGGTGGCTGCACTGGAAGTGCTCGACGGGTGGGACCGCGTCATCGAGACTGGACCGCAGGAAGCCATGAGTAGGCTCCAGGAGCTGATTAGCTCAGGCGGTATCGATGCCTCACGGCTGGCTGGGGCCAGTGAAACTGAGCCAGCCTCGGCGCGGGCCCGGCTGCGCCACCTGCTGACCCAGGCCGGTCTGGTGGAATTGGCCGAGAAGGTGCCCGCCGCCGACCCGCGCACCGAGGCGCGAGCCTTGGCAGGTTTGGCTGCCTGACTGTGTCATTGTGGCGCGCTGAAGATCCCGAAGTATTCACCGCGACAATCGCTGCAGCCGCAGAACGCCTGGGGGTACAGCCGCTGGCTGTGGAGAAGGACTACTGGATCTGCGAAGTGCTACGCACGGTAATGGCCAGCCACGCCGAAGAGGTCGTGTTCAAGGGCGGAACCAGCCTGGAAAAGCTGCGGATAATCGAACGGTTCTCCGAAGACCTTGATCTGTTGGTGGTTGGTGAATATTCGTCGAAGCGAACCGCCAAGAAGGCACTTAAGACCATGCTGGAAACCGCGGCGTCCACCACAGGCGGTCAATGCACAGGGCGGGAATCGGGTGGAGACCTCGGGACGTTGCACAGCCATGCTCATCTCGAACTGCCGTTGGGCTACAGCAACAGTGCCGTAGGGCTTGCCGACCCGACATCGGTTCTCATCGAGCTGGGTCAGTCCGGTGGCCCCAGGCCCGCGGTGAGCGCCACTGTGGAGTCTCTGTTGTCTCGGGTGCTGCAGGGGTTGATTGACGGCGATTGGGAGGACTTGACTCCATTCGAAGTCACAGTCTTGCACCCGGGCCGCACGTTGATAGAAAAACTGTTCCGGGTCAACAACTTTGTGGTCGACCCGGACCGCCGCGCCACCGTGCAAGGGTTGCCGCGGATCGGACGGCAGTTCTACGACATTTGGGCCCTGCTAGGTCAAGACATGGTTCTCACACTGCTGGCCGACACCGACACGGTCAGCGACATCCTGTCGTGATTGCGCTCATCGAACGTCCCCAGGTGTGCTCGTTGAAATTCCTCACCTGTGAGCACCGGTCAGTGTAG
>NZ_VOMB01000026.1:0-114440 GCF_019050325.1 [Mycobacterium] fortunisiensis
GCCGGCTACTACCAGCTCGCGACCGACCTCCCGGTGATGGCGCTGGGCGGATTCGGTTCGGCCGATCCCGCGCCCACGCTGGAGCAGTTCCAGGCCTACGTCGCCGACGGCCGCGTGCATTACTACGTCGAGTCAACAGGTTTGGGGCTGCCCGCGATGCCGGGCCAACCCGGGCTCCCGCCGATCAAGCCGCCAGGTATGAACGGCGACAGCGAGGCCGCGCACATCAAGGACTGGGTGAAACAGCACTTCAGCAGCACAAAGGTCGACGGCGTGACGATCTACGACCTGACCGCACCGCTCAGATAGCCGCCCACACGGCATTGAGCCCGGCACAGCGGCTGCTGCGCCGGGCTCAATCCGTTGTCGATCAGCAGGGTACGAACGGCGGGCAGGGCCCACGTCCCGGGGGCGGCGGCAGTCCTGGCCCACCCGGCCCCGGATGGAATCCCGGACCACCCGGCCCCGGTGGCGGCAGACCCGGCCCCGGCCCGAATCCCGGGCCACCAGGGCCCGGCCCCGGCCCGCCCGGTCCGCAGGGCGCTCCGGGCGGACAAGGCGGCGGCGGGGCGGCCACCGCAACCGCGGTTCCGACTGTCGCACCGGCGCAGAGCACGGAGACGGCCACCAGCGCCGATCCGACCGCTGCGCGGCGATTCTTCTTCGGCATGGTCCACATCCTTCGTAGTCGACATACATCTGGCGAGACTTATCGTTTCCGGCGCGACTGAGGGGTACCTAGGCCCTGGCTATCAGCGAGCTATGAATCACCTGCCACAGCAGTGTCACCGCTCGTCGGCTCACGCCTTCAGTTTCTTGACAGCCATCGACTATTCAACGCTCACGCAGCACATAGCTTCACATTGTTAGCTGGTGACACAAACTTTGAATTCCATCGGAACGGAAGGGTCTTCATGGGCATGTTCAAGCGGTCCGTCTCGGAAGCCGCCGGCCACATCGACCGCCGGCACACGGATGTCCCGACACGACCGACCGGTTACCAACAGACGGCGAGCCGCTTGCACTCCTTCAACCGGTACGAAATCAAGTACCTGCTGGACGAATTCAAAGTTCCCGCGCTGCGCGCAGAACTCGCCGCCCGGATGAATTCGGACCCATTTTCGCCGCAGGGCGGGTACCCGGTCACGTCGCTGTACTACGACACCCAGGACCTACGGTTCTACTGGGAGAAGATCGAAGGTCTGCGCTTCCGACGGAAATTGCGCATCCGCCTCTACGGTGAACCCACGGCCTGCACCGATGACACCCCGGTGCAGATCGAGGTCAAGCAGCGGGTGAACCGCGTGACCCAGAAGCGCCGGATCGCAATGCCTTACGGTTCCGCACGTCGATGGATCGATGGGCGCCGATCACCGTCCTGTGATCCAGCGCAGCGCGCTTTCGTCGAAGAAGTCACCACGCTCGTCGGCAATCTCGATCTGCGGCCCATCGTCACCACCGGGTATCTGCGTGAGGCCTTCGTCGGACGCGACGCCGATCTCGGCCTGCGAGTGACCATCGACCAC
This sequence comes from [Mycobacterium] fortunisiensis, assembly GCF_019050325.1. Classification (GTDB taxonomy): domain Bacteria; phylum Actinomycetota; class Actinomycetes; order Mycobacteriales; family Mycobacteriaceae; genus Mycobacterium; species Mycobacterium fortunisiensis. Next base: position 1,527 of record NZ_VOMB01000026.1, read on the forward strand.
AAGGTGCACGGACGTGACCGCGACTTCCACTTCGCTTCAGGCGCGGAGAATCGCTACATCATCCCACCCAAACTCGCCATCGTCGAGGTCAAAGCCAACGAACGTGTGCCGTATTGGGTCACCGATCTCGCTGCGCGCATCGACATGTCGGTAGTCAGGGTGTCGAAATACTGTCAGTCGGTGGAGGCTTTCGGGCTGGCGCCGCGCTCACGGTTCGGCGCACCCGAGCTCATACACGAGCTCCCTTCTCCCACAGCCTGATTCGACTCAACCACCCACCATTCGACAAGAAAGCCGAACGTGACCATCGACCTCCAAGACCTCAGCGGCACCTTCACCGTATTCGACGTGATCGCCTCGCTGACATTGTCATTTGTCCTCGCGACGATCATCGGATGGGTCTACCGCTACACCCACAAGAACGTCTCCTACAGCCAGTCCTACGTCCAAACGCTGGTCATGGTCTGCATGGTGATCTCGGTGATCATGCTCGTCGTCGGTTCCAACATCGCCCGGGCCTTCGCCCTTGTCGGCGCGTTGTCGGTGATCCGATTCCGGAATGCCATCAAGGAAACCCGCGACGTGGGCTTCATCTTCCTGGCGATGGCGATCGGCATGACCACCGGCACCCGGTTCTATGTCCTGGCGATCGCCGCCACGGTGGTCATCTGCCTCGTCCTGCTGATCATGTACCGGTTCAACTGGTTCAAGCTGGATGTACAACGCCAGGTGGTCAAGGTCCAGGTGCCGCCGGAGCCGGAATACACCGCGCGTGTCGAAGATGTCCTCATCGAGTACTGCACCGAATTCGAGTTGGTGTCCACCGAATCCGCCCGCTCAGGCGCCCTCAACGAGCTCTACTACACCGCACAGCTCAAAAAGGGGCGCAAGGCCGGGGAGCTGATCGCCGCGCTCGGTGCCGTCAACTCGGGACAACGGGTGACAGTCCTGACCGGCTACGACCAGACCGATATCTGATGAAACGCCGTCTCGCCCACCGGCTGCCGGTGCGACTGCGTCAGCATTGGAGGTTGCTCGCGTTGCTCGTCGTGTTCGCGGTGGGCTTGACGGTGACCTTCGGTCAACTCACGATCCGTCCCTACATCACCAGCGACACCACGGTGATGACCTCGGAGATCACCGACAACATCATCGGAACCGTCGACCTCTTTGACCGCTCTGTCGCGCACACCCTCACCATCGATCTCACCCCGGCCGAATACCGCGACATGCTGTCGGCATACCAGAAGGACGGCGAGAAAAAGTGGGTTACCGCCGACGTCACGGTCGACGGCACCTCGATCAGCGACGTCGCAGTGCGACTGAAGGGAAACTCGACGTTGATGACGTTGCGCGGCGACGATGCCAGGCCGGCGGGAATGACCGGCGCCGCCCTCGACATGCCGCCACCCGATGAAATGATGGCCGTGATGAGTGCGTCCGCCGACGATCCAACGTCGCTGCCGCTACTGATCAGCTTCGATGAAAACGCCGACGGACGTGGCTATCAGGGCCTCACCGAACTGTCCGTCCGGCCGGGAACGCCGGTGCTCAACGAATCTCTGGCTCTGTCGCTTACCGCCGAAACCGGCCAGCCCACACAGCGTTACACCTATGCCACGTACAGCATCAACGGCCAGACCACCACCCGGTTGATCCTCGAGCACCCCGACGAGACGTACGCCAATTCGTTGTTCGAGTCCGACGGATATCTGTACAAGGCCGACGCCGGCTCACGCATGGAGTTCGTCGGTACCGACCAATCGGCGTACGCGGACCAGTTCAAGCAGATCAACGCTGTCGACAGCGGCAATCTCCAGCCGATCATCAACTTCCTCGAGTGGCTGGACAGTGCAGATCAGGAGGAATTCGACTCTCACCTGTCTGATTGGTTCGATACCGATTCCCTGGCGCGCTACCTCGCCACCCAGAATCTGTTGGTCAACGGCGACGACATGGGCGGCCCCGGACAGAATTACTACCTCTGGTACGACCTGGAAACCGAGAAGTTCACCGTTGTCTCATGGGACCTCAACCTCGCGATGCACGGTAATGCCTCGGTGGGAGCGCACGAGTCAGTTCAGGTCGGGCCGCCGGGAGATGGCGCAGGCGTGGGACCGCCGGAGGGCCGGCAGCCGCCCGAAATGCCTGGTGGGGGCCCCGGAATTGCGCATGACAACCCGCTCAAAACACGATTTCTCAAATCCGAACGTTGGACACAGGTCTACGACGACGTCTACTGGGACCTCTATGACGGCATATATGGCGATGGGAAGGCGCACACCATCCTGGATGAGATCGCCGCGGCGATACCGCTCACAAATGGGCTCAGTGAGCAAGATCTCACCACTGCGGTAGATTCCATGCACACGTGGATCGACGAGCGGGTGTCGGCGCTCGATGCGACCTCATAGGCAGGCCACAGAATCGGCACAGTCACCACATAACACCACTTACGACACTCTTTGAGTGCCGGATTCTGACGACAACCGACCTTGGGCCGCCGAACCACAGGTCGGGGCCACCACGCGGCCGGCGATGACCCGGGCCGACGGCAGTCCCATCCAGGTGCTCGTGGTCGACGACGAGCCCGGGTTGGCCGAATTGGTCTCCATGGCAGTGCGTTACGAGGGCTGGCAGGTGGCCACCGCCGAAGACGGCATGTCGGCGATGCGGCAGTTTCAGGCCACGCGGCCCGACGTCGTCGTGTTGGACGTCATGTTGCCCGACACCAGCGGTCTCGAAGTGCTACGAAAATTACGAGAATCACAGCCCGGGTTGCCCGTGCTCGTGTTGACCGCCAAGGAGGCACTCGAAGACCGCATCGCCGGGCTCGCCGCCGGCGGTGACGACTACGTGACCAAGCCGTTCAGCGTCGAAGAGCTGATCCTTCGGCTACGGGCGCTCATGCGACGCACCGGGGTATCGGAGGACACCGGCGAGGCGAAGCTTGTCGTCGGTGATCTCATCCTCGACGAGGACAGTCACGAAGTCACCCGCGACGGTGACGAGATCCACTTGACCGCACGAGAGTTCGAGCTACTCAGATACCTGATGCGAAATGCACGCCGGGTACTCACCAAGGCACAGATCCTAGAGCAGGTGTGGCACTACGATTTCGACGGTCGCTCGAATGTGATCGAGCTGTACATCTCGTACCTCCGTCGAAAGATCGATGCCGGTCGCCCACCGATGATTCACACTCTCCGCGGATCCGGATATGTCCTCAAACCGGCGCGCTGACCCTCGCGAGCGCATTCGGTTCCGCAGCCCGCACACCTGGTCGCTACAGACCCGGTTGCTCGCGGTACTCGTCGGTCTGCTCATACTTGTCTGCGCCGGCATCGGCGCCGGAACCCTGCTCGCGATGAACCGCGTTCTGCACCAACAGCTCGACCATCAGGTGGCCGACGCCGTGACGCGCTCGATGGTCTTCTACGATTTCGGGCCTCCCCCGTTCGCCCGGTACGCCGGGCCGGGGCCGATGTTCCTCGATGCTCCCGGCCAGTCCGTCGGGACGGTAGGGGCGGTGATCATCGACGGAGCGCTGACCGAAGCTGCCGTGGTCACATCCGACGGGACTCGAAGTCAGCTGACGCCCAGTGCCTTCGGGCAACTGAAAGGAATCGGCGAAGACGACACCGTTCGCATCGAGCTCGACGGTCTCGGGGCGTACCAGCTGGGCGCCGTCAATGCCCATGACGGCAATATCGTCGTGGCCGGCCTGCCGCTGTCCGGGGTCCACAACATCCAGGTGACAATCCTGGTTTTCTTCAGTGCGATGGCCGCAGTTGCCCTCGCGCTGGCCGCCGCGGTGGGAATGGTGATCATCCGTCGCCAACTCGCACCGCTGTCGAAAGTCGTCGACGCCGCACACGACGTCGCACAATTGGACCTCGTCCGCGGCGAGGTCCATCTGCCGACACCGGTCGTGCCGGTGGATCCGGACGCGGCGCACACCGAGGTGGGGCAACTCGCTGCGGCGTTCAACCGGATGCTCGACCGAATAGCCGACGCTTTGGCGGTGCGCCATGCCAGCGAGACCCGGGTGCGCCAGTTCGTCGCTGACGCCAGCCACGAGTTACGCACCCCACTTGCCTCGATCCGCGGCTACATCGAGCTCGTCCGCCGCCAACTGTCCGTGATCCCAGATGATCTCGCGTATGCCGTGGACCGCGTCGACCTCGAATCCAAGCGGATGAGCCAGCTGGTCGAGGACATGCTGTTGTTGGCACGGGTCGACGCCGGGCGGGCACTCGACCGCGAGGATGTGGACCTCTGCCAGCTGGCGGTCGACGCGGTCAGCGATGCACACGTGGCCGCGCCCGATCACCGATGGTCGGTGAACGTGCCTGACGAACCGGTTGTGATCGGCGGAGATCGTCTGCGATTGCACCAGATCCTGGCAAATTTGTTGGCGAATGCACGCGTGCACACGCCACCTGGAACCCGGGTCGATATCTCGTTGTTGTGCCCCGACCGCGATACGGTGCTGCTCACCGTGACCGACGACGGTCCAGGCATCCCGGAACACCAGCAGTCCGAGATCTTCGAGCGCTTTGCCCGCGGCGACTCCTCGCGCTCACGCCGCGCCGGGAGCACCGGGTTGGGCTTGGCGATCGTTTCGGCCCTCGTCAAGGCACACCGCGGCACAGTTGACGTTCGCAGCGCACCAGGGGAAACAACCTTTGTCGTAACGCTTCCCGTCAGCCCGCACCCGACCGGCGGGTGCGACGCGCAACCACTGCGCGCCGCACCCACTCGGTTCTAGCGAGGATGGCCGGGACCACCCGGGCCGCCCGGGTGCCCTGGGGCCGGCGCAGGACCGGGCCCCGGTGGGCACGGCTGCAAGGGTGCACACGGTGCTGGGCCGGGACCGGGAGGTGGAGGAGGCGGCGGGTTGGCGGCGGCCACTCCACTGAATCCCAAGGCGGCCAGTGACATTCCACCGACGATTGCAACTCCGCCCATCAGGCGGCGCGAATGCGACTTCATTCTCATTCCTTTCCGCGCCCGGAGTTTGAACCTCGCGGGCACGGCAGCAACATTGAATCACCGACATCTCGGAGCCGCTACGCAAATGTCACGGTTGGCACACTATGAAGCCGCTTTGTGCAAACTATGATTTGCAGAAAAACTACTGCGCCACAGGCTATTTCATCATCAACCTGGGGTTGATAGCTACGCCATAGTGTCCTGACAGCGAACGCTTATGTTCAGGCCCGCTGGCTGGAGACCGAAATGACCTCGCCGGTCAGGTAGCTCGAGTAGTCGCTGGCCAGGTAGGCGATCGTGGTGGCGATCTCCCACGGCTCGGCCGCCCGGCCGAACGCCTCGTCGCTGGACAGCCGGTCCAGCAGGGCTGCGTCGGCCGACTTCTCCAAGAACTTGTGCCGCGCGATGCTCGGGGAGACCGCGTTGATCCGGACCCCGAACTCAACCGCCTCGATGGCGCTGCAACGAGTCAGCGCCATCACACCGGCCTTGGCCGCGGCGTAGTGCGACTGCGAGTGCTGTGCACGCCAGCCGAGAACACTGGCGTTGTTGACGATCACGCCGCCGTGTTCAACGTCGCGGAAGTACCGCAGCGCGGCGCGGGTCGCCCGCATGACCGAGTTCAGCGTGACGTTGAGGACGCGGTCCCACTCGTCGTCGGTCATGTCGACCAGCGGGGTCTCGCCGCCAAGTCCGGCGTTGTTCACCAGAACGTCCAGGCGGCCCATCTTTTCGACCGACCGGGCGATCAGCGCGTCGACCGCCTCGGTGGAGGTGACGTCGCAGACCACGGCCTCGACCCGGCCCAGGCCGAGCTCGGCCAGCTGGTCGCGGGTCTCGTTCAGTCGCCGCTCGTGGTAGTCGGACACCACGACGTCGGCACCCTCGAGCAGAGCGCGGCGGGCGGTGGACGAGCCGATGCCGGTGCCGGCCGCGGCGGTCACCAGGACGACCTTGCCCTTGAGCAGGCCGTGGCCCTCAACCTCGTTGGGAGCGATGGAAAGATCTGACGACATCAGCGTTCTCCTATGGTCTTCGCGCGAGCGCTCATCCACGAGCTTCTCGGGGTAGGCCGAGCACCCGCTCGGCGATGATGTTGCGCTGGATTTCGTTGGACCCGCCGTAGATGGTGTCCGAACGCGAGAACAGGTAGAGCCGCTGCCACTCGTCGAACTCGCCCTCGGGCAACGTCAGTCCTGCCGTGCCCTGCACGTCCATGGCGATCTCGCCGAGCTCGCGATGCCAGTTGGCCCACAACAGCTTGCTCACGTTGTCCTGACCGGGCTGCTCGACGTCCATGGTCGCCAGCGCATAGGACCGCATGGCCTGCAGACCGGTCCATGACTCGGTCAGCCGCTGCCGGATCAGCGGATCGTCGGCCGCGCCGGTGCGCTTGGCCAGCTCGACGAGGTTGGAATGCTCACGTGCATAGCGGATCTGCTGGCCCAGCGTGGACACCCCACGCTCGAAGGTCAGCGTGCCCATCGCCACCCGCCAGCCGTCACCGGGCTGACCGACCACCAGCGAGGCGTCGGTGCGGGCGTCGTCGAAGAACACCTCGTTGAATTCGGAGTCTCCGGTCAGCTGGATGATCGGGCGGATCTCGACGCCCGGCTGATCCAGCGGCACCAGCAGATAGGACAGGCCGGCGTGCCGCTTGGAGCCTTTCTCGGTGCGGGCGACCACGAAGCACCACTGCGCCCAGTGGGCCAGCGAGGTCCACACCTTCTGTCCGTTGATGACCCATTCGTCGCCGACCAGCTCGGCCGTCGTCGCCACGTTGGCGAGGTCACTGCCGGCGTTGGGCTCGGAGTAGCCCTGGCTCCACAGCTCGGTGACATCGAGAATCTTGGGCAGGAACCGCTGCTGCTGCTCGGGGGTGCCGTACTCGATGAGCGTCGGCCCGAGCAGCTCCTCGCCCAGGTGGTTGACCTTGTCGGGGGCGTCGGCGCGGGCGTACTCCTCATAGAAGGCGACGCGATGCGCAACCGACAGCCCGCGACCACCGTGCTCTACCGGCCACCCCAGGCAGGTCAATCCCGCGGCGGCAAGGTGCTGATTCCACGCCCGCCGCTCTTCGAAGGCTTCGTGCTCACGCCCCGGTCCACCCAGGCCCTTCAGCGCTGCGAATTCGCCTACCAGATTGTCTGCGAGCCACTGCCGGACCTCGGCCCGGAACTCCTGGACCTCTATCACCCCTGTAGGCTAACCTACCAAGCACTTGCTTTGTTAGGGGAGTCGATGGCCTGGGCACACCACCCGCTCGCGGGGCAAGACCGCCGCACCGTGCCGGCGGTGCTGGACCGTATTGCCGAGCAGTTTTCCGACCACGACGCCCTGGTCACCGCCGACGGCGCCGGCGATTCAGCCGGTGCCGTTCGCCGGCTCACGTACTCCCAGCTGCGTGACGAGGTCCGTCGAGCCGCCGCGGCGATGATCGACCTCGGCGTCGAACCCGGCGACCGGGTAGCCATCTGGTCCCCCAACACCTGGCACTGGGTGGTGGCCTGCCTGGCCACCCACTACGCCGGTGCGGTGATGGTGCCGCTGAACACCCGCTACACCGCCAGCGAGGCCACCGACATCCTGGCCCGCACCAACGCCCCGCTGCTGATCGCCTCGGGCGAGTTCCTCGGCGCCGACCGCGCCGCCGAACTGGACCGGGACGCACTGCCCGCTCTGAAGCACATCGTGCGCGTTCCGATCGAGAAGGACGACGGAACCTGGGACGAGTTCGTCGCGCGGGGGACCGACCTTGATGCCGTGGACGCCCGCGCTGCCGCAGTGCAGCCCGACGACGTCTCCGACATCCTGTTCACCTCCGGCACCACCGGACGCAGCAAGGGGGTGCGGTGCGCGCACCGCCAGTCGCTCGACGGGTCGGCGGCCTGGGCCGAGTGCGGGCAGGTCACCAGCGCCGACCGCTACCTGTGCATCAACCCGTTCTTCCACAACTTCGGCTACAAGGCCGGCATCCTGGCCTGCCTGCAGACCGGCGCAACGCTGTACCCGGTGCTCACCTTCAACCCCGAGCAGGTCCTGAAAACCATTGCCGAACAGCGTATTACCGTTCTGCCGGGCCCGCCGACGATCTTCCAGACCCTGCTGGACCACCCGAACCGCACCGACTACGACCTGTCCTCGCTGCGCTTCTCGGTGACCGGTGCGGCCGTCGTCCCGGTGGTGTTGATCGAGCGGATGCAATCCGAACTCGACATCGACATCGTGCTGACCGCCTACGGGCTGACCGAGGCCGCCGGATTCGGCACCATGTGCCGTCCCGACGACGACGCCCTCACCGTGGCCACCACGTGCGGCCGGCCGATCGCGGATTTCGAGCTGCGACTGGACGATTCGGGCGAGGTGCTACTGCGCGGACCGAACGTGATGCTCGGCTACCTCGATGACCCGCAGGCCACCGCGACGGCCATCGACGCCGGCGGCTGGCTGCACACCGGCGACATCGGCACGCTGGATGCCCGCGGCAACCTGACCATCACCGACCGGCTCAAGGACATGTACATCTGCGGCGGATTCAACGTCTACCCGGCCGAGATCGAGCAGGTGCTGGCCCGGCTGGACGGGGTGTCCGAGTCCGCGGTGATCGGTGTTCCCGACGAACGTCTCGGCGAGGTCGGCAAGGCCTTCGTGGTGCTCAAACCCGGGGTCGAACTCGATGAGGCTGCCGTGATCGCCCACGCCCGTGAGCATCTGGCGAACTTCAAGGTGCCGCGGTCGGTGGAGTTCCTCGACGTGTTGCCGCGAAATCCGGGCGGCAAGGTGATCAAGCCGGTATTGCGCAGCAAAGGAACCCGAGAAGGGGTGCAATGGACCTGAAATTCGATGACGAGACCGAGGCCTTTCGCGCCGAGGTCCGCGAATTCCTGACGGCAAATCGGGACTCCTTCCCGACGAAGTCGTACGACACGCTCGAAGGTTTCGAACAGCATCGCCGTTGGGACAAGGTGCTTTTCGATGCCGGCCTGTCGGTGATCGCCTGGCCCGAGGAGTACGGCGGCCGCGACGCCACCCTGCTGCAGTGGGTGGTGTTCGAGGAGGAGTACTTCTACGCCGGTGCGCCCGGACGAGCCAGCGCCAACGGCACCGCGATGCTGGCGCCGACCCTCTTCGCGCACGGCACCCAAGAGCAACTGCAACGCGTGCTGCCGAAAATGGCCAGCGGCGAGGAGATCTGGGCCCAGGCCTGGTCAGAGCCCGAGTCAGGCAGTGACCTGGCCTCGCTGCGGTCGACGGCCACCAAGGTCGACGGTGGTTGGAAGCTCAACGGGCAGAAGATCTGGAGCTCACGGGCACCGTTCGGGGAGCGGGGCTTCGGCCTGTTCCGGTCCGACCCGGAGGCCCAGCGCCACAAGGGCCTGACGTACTTCATGTTCGACCTCAAGGCGCCCGGAATCACCGTGCGACCGATCGCCCAGCTGGGCGGCGACACCGGCTTCGGTGAGATCTTCCTCGACGACGTGTTCGTGCCGGACAACGACGTCATCGGCGGTGTGCACGACGGCTGGAGCGCTGCGATGAGCACGTCGAGCAACGAGCGCGGCATGTCGCTGCGCAGCCCCGCACGCTTCGTGGCGCCGGCGCAGCGTCTGGTGTCAATGTGGAAAGACAACCCCGATCCGGTGTTCACCGACCGGGTGGCCGACGCCTGGATCAAGGCCCAGTCCTACCGGCTGCACACCTTCGGCACCGTCACCCGGCTGGCCAACGGCGGCGAACTGGGTGCCGAGTCGTCGGTGACCAAGGTGTTCTGGTCCGACCTGGACGTGGCCCTGCACCAGACTGCCCTGGACATGCAGGGACCCGACGCCGAACTCGCCGACAACTGGACCGAAGGCTTGCTGTTCGCGCTCGGCGGCCCGATCTACGCCGGTACCAATGAAATCCAGCGCAACATCATCGCCGAGCGCCTGCTCGGATTGCCGCGGGAGCCGAAGTTGGGGGTCAAGGCGTGAACTTCGAGATCGACGAACAGCAGCGGGATTTCGCAGCCAGCATCGACGCGGCGCTGAGTGCCGCGGATGTGCCCGCCGCGATACGGGCCTGGGGCGACGGCGACACCGCGCCCGGGCGCAAGGTGTGGGCACAGTTGACCGACCTGGGCGTGACCGCACTGCTGGTGCCAGAGAAGTTCGACGGCATCGAGGCCAGCCCGGTCGACCTGGTGGTGGCGCTGGAGCGGCTCGGCTACTGGGCCGTGCCCGGCCCGGTCACCGAATCCATTGCGGTGGCACCGGTTCTGCTGGCGAACGACGACAGGTCCGCGCAACTCGCATCGGGCGAGCTCATCACCACGGTCGCCATGCCGCCGCAGGTGCCCCGGGCCGTCAACGCCGACGTGGCCGGACTGACCCTGCTGGCAGCCGACGGACAGGTCGGCGACGCGAGCGTCGACGTGCAGGCCGGGGCCGGACACGATTCCGTCGACCCCACCCGAAAGCTGTTCGACGTCACCGCATCCGGCGAGACCCAGGCCGCCGATACCGCACGGGCCTACGAGTTCGGCGTCCTGGCGACTGCCGCCCAGCTCGTCGGCGCCGGCCAGGCGATGCTGGACCAGTCGGTCGAATACGCCAAGCAGCGTGCCCAGTTCGGCCGGATCATCGGCTCGTACCAGGCCATCAAGCACAAGCTGGCCGATGTGCACATCGCCGTCGAACTGGCCCGGCCCCTGATCTACGGTGCGGCGTTGTCGCTGACTGACGGGTCACCGGACACCGCGCGTGACATCAGCGCCGCCAAGGTGGCCGCCGCCGACGCCGCGCTGCTCGCGGCCCGTTCGGCGCTGCAGACCCACGGCGCCATCGGCTTCACCCAGGAACACGACTTGTCCCTGTCACTGCTGCGGGTGCAGGCCCTGCGAAGTGCCTGGGGCGATCCGAGTCTGCACCGTCGTCGGGTACTGGAGGCCCTCTCATGAGCGAAGAACGCCAACTGCTGCGCGAAACCGTCGCCGCGCTGGTCGACAAACACGCCTCGCCGGAGGCGGTGCGCACGGCGATGGCATCCGAACGCGGCTACGACGAAAAGCTGTGGGCCCTGCTGTGCGAGCAGGTCGGTGCGGCTGCGCTCGTCGTCCCCGAGGAGCTCGGCGGCGCCGGAGGCGAACTCGCCGACGCCGCAGTGGTTCTCGAAGAGCTCGGCAAGGCCCTGGTGCCGACCCCGCTGCTGGGTACCACGCTGGCCGAGCTCGCCCTGCTGGCCGTCGACGACCATGAACCACTCGAAGCTCTCGCCGAGGGCACCTCGATCGGCGCCGTGGTTTTCGACGCCGATTACGTCATCAACGGTGACGTCGCCGACGTCGTCATCGCGGCCGACGGCGAGAACCTGACCCGCTGGACCACCTTCACCGCCACTCCCAAGACCACCATGGATCTGACCCGCCGGCTGTCCGCGGTGATCCCCGGTGACACCGCCGCACTCGGTACCGATCCCGGCCTGGCCGACACCGCGGCCCTGCTGCTGGCCGCCGAACAGATCGGGGCCGCGTCGCGCTGCCTGGACCTGACCGTGGCCTACACCAAGGACCGCGTCCAGTTCGGCCGCCCCATCGGCAGCTTCCAGGCACTCAAGCACCGCATGGCTGACCTTTACGTCAGGGTGGCCTCGGCTCGGGCCGTGGTCAACGACGCCATCGCCGCGCCGTCGTCCACCTCGGCTTCGCTGGCCCGCTACTTCGCCAGCGAAGCCCTGTCCGCGGTGACCGCCGAGGCCATCCAGCTGCACGGCGGCATCGCGATCACCTGGGAAAGCGACATCCAGCTGTACTTCAAGCGGGCCCACGGCAGCGCCCAGTTGCTCGGTCCGCCGCGTCAGCAATTGCGCCGGCTCGAAGCCGAGGTGTTCTGACGCTGCGCCCTCTCGCCGAAACGGCATTCCGGCAGGTGCTCACTCGCACTTTCTCTGCTGGAATGCGGTTTCGGCGGTGAGATCAGCGTTGCTAACCTCACTTTGATGACCGATCACGTCGCACTGCGAGCCGGGATTCCGCCGTTTCACGTCATGGACGTGTGGCTGGCCGCGGCCGAACGCCAACGCACACACGGCGACTTGGTCAATCTCTCGGCCGGTCAACCCAGCGCCGGAGCGCCGACGGCGGTGCGCGACGCCGCCGTGGCCGCGCTGAACCAGGGCGCACTCGGCTACACCGTCGCACTCGGCATCCCCGAGCTGCGTGCCGAGATCGCCGCGTCCTACCGCAAGTACGACGTCGAGGTGAGCGTCGACGAAGTGGTACTCACCACCGGGTCATCCGGCGGATTCCTGCTGACCTTCCTGGCCTGCTTCGACGCCGGCGACCGGGTGGCGATCGCCAGTCCCGGCTACCCCTGTTACCGCAACATCCTCACCGCGCTGGGCTGCGAGGTGGTCGAGATGCCCTGCGGGCCCGAGACCCGGTTCCAGCCGACGGTCGCGATGCTCGAGGCGCTCGATCCCCCGGTGGCCGGGGTGATCGTCGCCAGCCCGGCCAACCCGACCGGCACTGTCATTCCGCCCGACGAGCTCGCTGCGATCGCGACCTGGTGTGACGCTTCCGGCGTCCGGCTCATCAGCGACGAGGTCTACCACGGCCTGGTCTACCCTGGTGCGCCGGAGACCAGCTGCGCCTGGCAGACATCACGAAATGCCGTGGTGGTGAACAGCTTCTCGAAGTACTTCGCGATGACCGGCTGGCGGCTGGGCTGGTTGCTGGTGCCGACCGAACTGCAGCGCGCGGTCGACCGGCTCACCGGCAACTTCACCATCTGCCCGCCCGCGCTGGCCCAGCACGCCGCGGTGGCGGCATTCACGCCCGAAGCGCTGGCCGAGGCCGAAGGCCTGCTGTCGCATTACGGCGACAACCGGGCGCTGCTGCTGGACGGCCTGCGCGGCATCGGCATCGATCGACTGGCCCCGACCGACGGCGCCTTCTACGTGTACGCCGACGTCAGCCAGTACACCGACGACTCCTTGGTCTGGTGCTCAAAGCTGCTGGCCGACACCGGGGTTGCCATTGCTCCGGGCATCGACTTCGACACCGTGCGGGGCGGCTCCTACGTCCGACTGTCGTTCGCCGGCCCGACCAGCGACATCGAAGAGGCGCTGCGCCGAATCGGTTCGTGGCTGGGCTGAACGCCGTCAGGCTGAGGCTCGCGCGACGTCGTCGGCGTCGATCTGCGTCAGGTCCAGCCCTTTGGTCTCCCGGGCGAACGCCAACGCGATCAAGGTCACGAGCGCGGCCAGGGCCAGGTAGATCGCAATCGGCACCGATGAGTCATACCTCTCCAACAGCCACACCGCAATGATCGGGGCCAGCGACCCGGCCACGATTGCCGTCACCTGATAGCCAAGGGAGACACCGGAATAGCGCATCCGGGTGGGGAACATCTCGGACATCAGGGCCGGCTGTGGGGCGTACATCAGGGCATGGAACACCAACCCGAGCACGATCGCCGTCATGATCACCAGGTTGTCGGCGCTGTCCATCATCGGGAAGGCGAAGAACCCCCAGGCGCCGGTGCCGAGCACCCCGGCGAGGTAGACCGGCCGCCTGCCCACGCGGTCCGACAGCATGCCCACCAACGGGATCGCGATGAAGTGCACGGCGTGTGCGACCAGCAGCCAACGCAGGATCGAACCGGTGTCAGCGTGCGCCTGAATCTTGAGATACGTGATGGAGAACGTGACCACCAGGTAGTACATGATGTTCTCGGCGAAGCGCAGCCCCATCGCGGTGACCACTCCGCGCGGGTACCGCTTCAAAACCTCGATGGCGCTGAACGCCGACGCTCTGATCTGTTCGGCTTCCTGTTGCGCGGCAACGAAGATCGGCGCATCGGTCACCTTGGTGCGGATGTAGTAGCCGATCAGCACCACCACTGCCGACAGCCAGAACGCCACCCGCCAGCCCCACGACAGGAACTCCGCCTCCGACAGCCTGGCGGTCAGCACCAGCAGCACCACGGTGGCCAGCATGTTGCCGACCGGAACGCCGGCCTGCGGCCAGCTCGCCCAGAACCCGCGGCTGCGGTTCGGGCTGTGCTCGGCCACCAGCAGCACCGCGCCACCCCATTCGCCGCCGACGGCGAATCCCTGCAGGAAACGCAATACCACCAGCAACGTGGGCGCCCAGTACCCGATCTGGTCGAACGTGGGCAGGCAGCCCATCAGGAACGTGGCCACACCGACCAGCAGCAGCGAGAACTGCAGCAGCTTCTTACGGCCGTACTTGTCGCCGAAGTGCCCGAACACGATGCCGCCCAACGGCCGGGCCACGAAACCCACCGCGTAGGTGACGAAGGCGGCCAGGATGGCATCGAGATCACTGCCGGCCTGGGCGAAGAAAATCTTGTTGAACACCAGGGTGGCCGCGGTGCCGTACAGGAAGAACTCGTACCACTCCACGACGGTGCCGGCCATCGAGGCGGCGACGACGCGCTTCAGGCCAGTGGTCGGTAAGTGCCCAGCGAGACCGTCCGTTGTGTTGTGATCGGCAGCACACATGGTGTGTGAGTATGCAGGTCGCCGCGGCGTCCCCGGTAACTAGCCCCTGACCAACGGCGCCCCGGTGGCTGCCTGAACCTCCTCGAAGGTGACCTCGGGCGCCGTCTCGACCAGGGTCAGGGTGCCGTCACCGGGGATGTCGATGACCGCCAGATCGGTGATGATGCGATGCACCACGCGCTCTCCGGTCAGCGGCAGCGTGCAGCTGTCCAGGATCTTCGGCTGCCCCGACTTGTCGACATGTTCCATCAGGACGATGACCCGCCCGGCGCCGTGCACGAGGTCCATCGCCCCGCCCATGCCCTTGACCATCTTTCCCGGGACCATCCAGTTGGCGAGGTCACCGAACCGGGAGACCTGCATCCCGCCAAGGACGGCGACATCGATGTGGCCGCCACGAATCATGCCGAACGACAACGCCGAATCGAAGAACGCGGCACCGGGCAGCACTGTGACCGTCTCCTTGCCGGCGTTGATCAGGTTGGCATCGATCTCCTCAGGCGTCGGGTACGGGCCGGTGCCAAGGATGCCGTTCTCCGAGTGCAGGGTCACGTGCACGTCGCGGTCGAGATAGCCGGGAATCAGTGTGGGCAGGCCGATTCCGAGGTTGACGTACTGCCCGTCGGACAGCTCGCGGGCCGCGCGGGCGGCCATCTGCGCACGGGTCCAGCCTTTGGTGATCACCGAATCCGTCATGCCGGCACCTCCGTCTCCTCGCGCACCGTGCGCTTCTCGATACGTTGTTCCTGCGGTCCCGTCTCGATGATCCGCTGGACGAACACCCCGGGCAGATGGACAGCTTCGGGATCCAATTCGCCGGGCTCCACCAGTTTTTCGACCTCGGCGATGGTGATCCGGCCGGCCATGGCGACCAGTGGGTTGAAGTTCATCGCGGTTTTGTCGAAGACCAGGTTGCCCTGGGTGTCGCCGACGGCGGCGTGCACCAACGCGAAATCGGCCCGGATGCCGGTTTCGAGCACATAGCGCCGGCCGTCGAACTCACGGGTCTCCTTGGCCGGGGACGCGACCGCGACCGTTCCGTCGGCCGCGTACTTCCACGGCAGCCCACCGTCGGCGACCAGGGTGCCGACACCGGCCGGCGTGTAGAACGCCGGGATGCCGGCTCCGCCGGCGCGCAGCCGCTCGGCCAGGGTGCCCTGCGGAGTGAGTTCGACTTCGAGTTCACCGGAGAGATACTGCCGGGCGAATTCCTTGTTCTCGCCGACGTAGGAGGCGGTCACCCGGCGGATACGTCCGAGGCCGAGCAGCACGCCCAGCCCCACGCCGTCGACGCCACAGTTGTTGGAGAACACCGACAGGTCACCTACGCCGGCGTCAGCCACCGCCTGGATCAGACTGTCGGGAATCCCGCACAGTCCGAAACCTCCGACCGCGAGGGTTGCGCCGTCACCGATGTCCGCGACCGCCTCGTGGACATCAGTCACCTTCTTACCGGCCATGCTCGATGCTCCTGCGTCTGCTCAGTGGATGACTTTCCCAGCCGAGGACATCACCGAAGGGCTGGTGAGCGCAAGGCCTGGTGGTTGATCGGCGACGTTGTGTCCGCTCAGGTGACGTCCCGCGACGCCGACGTCCACTGAGTGGACGCTAGAGTCGAGGCTGTGACCGAAGTCGGGCCCGGTACCCCGGTGATCACGCGGGCTGCGGCGATCCTGCGCGCCCTCGCCGACGCGCGGTCGGACGGGATCACCACGACGGTGCTCGCCCGCACCACCGGCATGCCGAGGGCCACGGCGCACCGGATGCTCACCGCGCTGGCCGACGAAGGCCTCGTCGATCGCGCGTCCGACACCGGGCTGTGGTTCCTGGGCCCCGAGGTCTATCTGCTCGGTTCGGTGGCGGCAGCGCGCTACGACGCGGCGCCGCTGGCCTCCGACATCCTGCGCGAGTTGGCTCGCGATACGGGAGAGAGTGCCTTCCTGTCCGCCCGTCGCGGCGACGAATCGGTTTGTGTCGCGGCCGAGGAAGGCAGCTTCCCGCTGCGCTCCCACGTGCTGTACCCCGGCAAGAGGTTTCCCCTCGGCGTCGCCTCGGCAGGCATCGTCATGCTGGCGCACCTACCGGACGCAGAGGTGACGGCGTATCTGGAACATGTTGACCTGACCGCGGATTGGGGCGACACCCACTCGTCCGCCCAGCTGCGACGGCGCGTCGAACAGACCCGGATCAAGGGCTACTCGGTCAACCCGGGGCTGGTCGTCGAGGGCAGTTGGGGGATCGGCGCGGCGGTGTTCAACGAGCTCGGTCGACCCATGTGGGCATTGAGCCTGACCGGGGTGGAGATCCGCTTCGGCGCCCAGCGCCAGGCGGCACTCGGAGAGACCCTCCTGCTGGCCGCACACACCCTCGGTCAGCGGCTCAAACGGAAGCGATGAGCCACCTGCTTGCGGTTCGGCCCCGATATTGCTGCAGTGGTGGGCATGCCATTCCTCGAGCACGACCGCGGGCGGGCGTACTACCGGCACTGGGCCGCTGAAGCGCCCCGGGCCGCAGTGGTCTTCCTGCATGGCTTCGGTGAGCACACCGGGCTGTACCACCGCTACGGTTTCGCCCTCAACGCCGCAGGCATCGACCTGTGGGCCGTCGACCAGTTCGGCCATGGCCTGAGCCCGGGCGCCCGGGGTGATTTCGGCAGCATCGAGGACAGCTCGGCGCTGGCCGAGGCGCTCACCGCCCTCGCCGAACGCGACACCCCGGCCATACCGCTGGTGGCGCAAGGACATTCGTTCGGTTCGGTGGTCACGCTGTTCCGGCTGCTCGGCGAACCCACCCGCTACCGGGCCGGCATCATTTCCGGTGCGCCGTTGGTGCCGATCCCCGAAATGCTCGATACCGACACCGCATTGGACCTGGATCCGACCTGGCTCTCGTCGGACCCGTTCTACCTCGACTCCCTACAGAACGACCCGCTGGCCTTCGTCGACGCCGACGGAGTGGCGCTCACCCGCGAGCTGGACCGGGCCTGGGACCGATTCGGCGCAGAACTACCCGGGCTCACCGTGCCCACCCTGGCGCTGCACGGTTCGGCCGACGTCATCGCAGCGGCCGGCGCCGTCAAGGCGTATGCCGAACAGATAGAACCCCTGCAGTACAAGGAGTTTGCCGGCAGCCGTCACGACATTCTCAACGAATCCGTGCACCGTGAGGTGGCGGCGGCCATCGTGAAGTTCATCGACGCGCAGATCGGCTAACGTGCGGCGTCATATCCGGCGGTGAGCCAGTAGACCGTCCGGTCGAGGCTGGGCAGGATCTCGGTGATGTCGATCTCGCCCGCGGTGAAACGCCCGACCAGCCCGAAGACCAGGTTCATCAGGATGGCGTCGAGGTCGTGCACGAACTCCTCGTCGACCCCGGACAGGATGGACAGGCCCGCAGGCACCACAGCGTCGAGGCCGCGGCGCACCAGACGGTCCCCACCGGGCGCGGCCCGGGCCCGCGAGTAGGCCCTGAGCATGTCGGGGTGCTTCTCCCAGGGCTCGAAGATGGTGCGGAACATCCGCATCAGCGCCTCGTACAGCGACTCCCCCGGTGCACGCGTCTGACCGGCCACCCCCGAATACCGGTTCTCCGCCATCCAGGAATCGAGCGCAGCCAGGATCAGCTCGTCGCGGGTGGAGTAGCGCTTGTAGATCGTGGCCAGCGAGGTCTTGGCCCGACGCGCCACCTCCCGCAGTTGCACGGCCTCATAGCCCTCGGACTCGAGGATCTCCACGACGATGTCGAGGATCCGATCACGCTCATCTGCCACTTCGAAAACACCCTTGCCGCCGGAGAGTAACCACGTTACCGTACCGCTGTAACACGGTTACACCCATTCGACGAATCGAGGATCAGTGGGGAATCTGGACGGCAAAGTCGCTTTTATCACCGGGGTGGCACGTGGCCAGGGCCGCAGCCACGCGGTGACGCTCGCCGGCGAAGGCGCGGCCATCATCGGGGTGGACATCTGCGCAAATATCGCATCCAACCCGTACCCGATGGCCGGCCGCAACGAGCTCGACGAGACCGTCGCCCTGGTCGAAGCGGCCGGCGGCAAGATGCTCGGATCGGTCGCTGACGTGCGCGACTTCCACGCCGTCAAGAGCGCACTCGATGCGGGCGTCGAGCAGTTCGGTCGACTGGACATCGTGCTCGCCAATGCCGGCGTCGCCCCGACCGCGTTTCGTGAAGTGACCATCGAAGAAGACCTCGAGATGTGGTCCGATGCGGTCGGCGTCAACCTGGTCGGCTCGTTCCACACCGCCAAGGCCGCCATCCCCCACCTCATCGCAGGCGGACGCGGCGGGTCGATCGTGTTCACCAGTTCCACCGCCGGACTGCGCGGCTTCGGCGGCATGCAGGGCGGCGGCCTGGGCTATGCGGCGTCCAAGCACGGCATCGTCGGACTGATGCGTACCCTGTCCAACGCCCTTGCCCCACACAGCATCCGGGTCAACACCGTGCACCCCACCGCGGTGAACACCATGATGGCCGTCAACCCGGCCATGACGGCGTTCCTGGAAAACTACCCCGACGGCGGTCCGCACCTGCAGAACCCGATGCCGGTCTCACTGCTGGAGCCCGAGGACATCAGCGCGACGATCAGTTACCTGGTCTCCGACGCTGCCAAATACGTCACTGGGGTCACCCTCCCCGTCGACGCCGGCTTCACCAACAAACTCTGATGGGGCGCGTCACCGGCAAGCGCGTGCTGATCACCGGCGCAGCACGCGGTATGGGCCGAAGCCACGCCGTACGCCTGGCCGAAGAGGGCGCCGACGTGATCCTCGTCGACATCTGCGAATCCCTGCCCGAGGTGGAATATCCCCTCGCCACCCGTGACGAACTGGACGAAACCGCCCGTCTGGTCCGCGAATTGGGCCGCCAGGCCGTGCCGTATGTGGTCGACGTGCGCGACGGCGAAGCGTTGAGCGCGGCGGTGGCCGACGGCGTCGACAAGCTGGGCGGGCTGGAGGCCTCGGTGGCCAACGCCGGCGTGCTGACCGCAGGCACCTGGGACACCACCACCGCCGAGCAGTGGCGCACCGTCGTCGATGTCAACCTGATCGGCACCTGGAACACCTGCCGCGCCGCACTGCCACACCTGGTGGAGCGCGGCGGCAGCCTGATCAACGTCAGCTCGGTGGCCGGGATCAAGGGCTCACCGCTGCACACGCCCTACACAGCATCCAAACACGGTGTGGTGGGCCTCAGCCGTGCCCTGGCCAATGAGCTTGCCGCAGTGAATGTCCGGGTCAACACCGTGCATCCCACCGGTGTCGCCACCGGGCTGCGGCCGGACACCCTGCACACCCTGATCCACCAGTCCCGCCAGGACCTGGGGGCGATCTTCCAGAACGCACTCCCGATCCAGATGACCGAGGCCCTCGACATCAGCAACGCGGTGCTGTTCCTGATCTCCGACGAGGCCCGGCACGTCACCGGGCTGGAGTTCAAGGTCGACGCGGGAGCCACGATCCGATGACCGCCTCCGACACCCGGGCCGAGCGGGGCAGGCGCGAGTTCGCCGAGGTGATGACGTTCGCGGCGCCGGACGACAACACCGCTGCGAGCTCAGCATTACTCGACTTCGTCTTCGCCGAGGTGTGGACGCGGCCGACACTGTCGCGTCGGGACCGGCGGTTCGTCACGCTGGCCTGCGTCGCGGCCGCCGACGCCGAAGAACCGTTGCGCGACCACGTCTACGCCGCCCTGAACAGCGGCGACGTGTCGATCGTCGAAATGCGGGAAACAGTCCTGCATTTCGCTGTCTATGCCGGCTGGCCCAAGGCGTCTCGGTTCAACATCATGGTCGACGAGCAGTGGGACCGGATCCACCGGGAACGGGGGCTCACCCCGCCCGCACCCGAACCGCTGCTGCCGCTCCCCACGCCGAGCGACCCGGAGGAACGATTGGTCTGCGGCGAGCAGTCCTTCCGGGAGATCAACTGCATCCCGTTCGCCCCGACCCGAGACAACCCGTACTCCGGGGCGGGCATCCTCAACTTCGTCTTCGGAGAGATGTGGCTGCGGCCCGGACTCGGCATGAAGGAACGACGCCTGGTGACGGTGGCCTGTGTGGCCTTTCAGGATGCGCCGCTGCCGATCCTCAGCCATGTCTACGCCGCCCTCAAGAGCCGCGACGTCTCCTTCGAGGAAATGGATGAGCTGGCACTGCATTTCGCGGCCTACTACGGCTGGCCCAAGGCGGCGAACCTCAACCAGGTGATCGGCGAGCAGAAGCAGCGGGTGCTCGAAGAATGGGAAGCCGAGGCATGACGTTCGAGCACATCTACCCCGCGACTGGGCAGCCGAACGGGACTGTGTCGCTGGCAGGTACAGCCGAGGTCGATGACGCTGTCCAACTGGCCGCGAAAGCGCAGCGGGAGTGGGCCTCGCTAACCGTAGACCGGCGCCGGGACCTGATGATCCGCTTGGCCGACGTGGTGCACGAGCATCTCGACGAGCTCGCCGCACTCAACGTGGCCGACTATGCCGTGCCGATTTCGTTCGCAGGCAATGCGGTACTGCTCGAACGCTTCCTGCGGCATTTCGCGGGCTACGCCGACAAGCCACATGGGGTAACCACGCCGGTCAACGGATCGTTCGACATCAACCTCGTCGAGCGCGAACCCTACGGTGTCATCGCCGTCATCACCCCATGGAACGGCGCCCTGGTGGTTGCCGGGTCGTGCGTTGCACCGGCACTTGCCGCAGGAAACGCCGTGGTACTCAAGCCCTCAGAGCTCGCGCCGTTCGCGGCGCTACGTTTCGGTGAATTGTGCTTGGAGGCCGGGCTGCCCGAGGGTCTGGTGACCGTCGTTCCTGCGGACGCCGAGGGCAGCGAGGCTCTGGTGCGTCATCGTGGTGTCGGCAAGATCGCGTTCACCGGTGGCGGTGCGACCGCACGCAAGGTATTACAGGCTGCCGCAACCAATCTCACGCCGGTGGTGACCGAGCTGGGCGGCAAATCGGCCAACCTCATATTCGCCGATGCGGATCTCAGCCTCGCCGCCACGCTGTCAGCTCACCAAGGTCCGCTCATGCAATCGGGGCAGAGCTGCGCATGCGCGAGCCGGATTCTCGTCCACGACACGGTCTACGACGAATTCGTTCAGCAGTTCATCGAGGTGGTGAGCGGGGCCCGCATCGGTGACCCGATGGATTCCTCGACCACATTCGGACCGGTGATCAGCCAGGCCTCCGCCGACCGGGTCCTTGATGCGATCAATACAGCGGTATCCGGCGGGGTAGGTGAACTGCTGCTCGGCGGCAACCGGGTCGGCAGTGAGCGGCTTCCCGCGGACCTGGCCAACGGCTACTACATCGAGCCGACGGTATTCGGTGGCGTGGATAACACCTCGGAACTCGCCCAGCTGGAAACCTTCGGCCCGGTGGTGTCGGTCATGCGGTTTCGCGACGAGGACGAGGCCGTCCGGGTCGCAAACGACACACCGTACGGATTGAACGCCTTCGTCCACACGACGGATCTGAACCGTGCGCATCGGGTGGCTCGCCAGCTGGAATCCGGGTCGGTGTGGATCAACCAGTTCAGTGATATCTCTCCCCAAGGCCCCTACGGCGGCTACAAGCAGAGCGGCTCTGGGCGCACCGGTGGCCGAGAAGGCCTGCAGGAGTTCCAGCAGGTGAAGAACATCCGGATCGCCGTGCGGTGACTTCCCGGACCACGCTGTCCGGGAAGTCAGGCCGTCACGGTCGAGATCGGGTCAGCCCCGGACCGGCGTGAACGTGATGTGCAGCTCGGTGAGGCCACGCAACAGGAACGTCGGCTCGTAGGCATAGTTGCGCTGCGCGGCCGGACCGTGTGCCGACTCGTCGATGGCGATATCCCGCATCCGGTCCAGCATCCGGGCCACGGTGATCTGACCTTCGACCCGGGCCAGCGGAGCCCCGGCACAAGTGTGGATACCGCGCCCAAAGGCGATGTGCTCACGCACATTCGGCCGATCGATATGGAACTGGTCAGGATTCTCGAACTTGCGCGGATCGCGGTTGGCCGCGCCCAGACACAGCATCAACACCGTGCCGGCCTTGATCGGTACGCCACCGAGCGTCGTGGACTTGCGGCACAGCCGGAAGTCGATCTTGGTGGGGCTCTGTATCCGCAGCGCCTCTTCCATGAAAGCCGGGATCTGGTCCGGGTTCTCGCGCAGTTGCTGCTGGAATTCGGGCCGATCCCCCAGCGTCTGCACTGCGGCGCTGAGCAGTTTGGTCACCGTCTCCTGACCCGCGGCGAACAGGAACGTCGCCGGGCGCACCACCTCGAGCACCTCCGGGATCGATCCGTCCGGGTAGGTCGCGGCGGCCATGCCGCCGAGCACGTCGTCGCGCGGATGTTCGCGGCGCTGTGCGATGTACCCACTGAACTTGTCGTCGAGGTACTCCAGCGGGTTGAGGCCCACCGGTTCCCCGTCGAGCGCACCCACCCGGCTGCCGGGCTGCCGGCCGGCCCCCAGCTTCAACCGGAACTCGGCGCGGTCCTCCTCCGGGACCCCGAGCAGATCGGTGATGGCAAGGGTGGCGAACGGCTTGGCGTATTCCGACAGGAATTCGCACTTACCAGTCAAACCAGCGGGCGCGATGAACTCGTCGAGCTGGCGGTCGGCCAGCTGCCACATGTAGTCCTCGTTCTCCTTGAGCCGACGCGGCGTCAGCAACCGGCTCAGCAGGGAACGGGCCCGCTCATGCTGCGGGGGATCCATCACCACCATGTGCTCGTGGATCGGGAACTCGTGGCGGTGCGCCTCGATCTGCTCGCTGATGTCGTCGCCCTCGGGTTCGAAGGGCAACGGCGGGAACGGGCCGCCGATGGCGTTCACCGCGGAAAACGAGGCATGGTCTTTGAAGGCCGCCATCACTTCGGCGTACCCGGTCACCGCCACCACACCGTGATGCGGTTCGGTGAACACCGGCCCGTTGCTGCGCAGGTATTCGTAGTACTCGTAGGGATCCTGGGCGACGGCCGGATCGGTGAAGTAATCGACGGAGGCGAAATCGGTCATGGCTCACTGGCCTTTCGTGCTGGTGTTGATCAGGCTGATCGCCTGACGCGGGCAGGCGTCGACGGCAGATTTGATGGCCTCGCGGGTATGTTGATCCCACGGCCCGGGCGGCGGGGCAGCGCCGGCCACCTCGTCGTCGGACAGATCGAATACCTCGGGGGCAAGTTGGATGCACAGTGCGTGGCCCTCACACAGGCCGGCATCCACCTCGACCCCAACTGCGCTCATGTCTTCGGGCATCTCTTTCCTCAGTTCCAAATTTGATCAATCGATCAAACCGTTAGGATGGCTCATGCTTACCACCCCTGACGATCGACGGTCAAGGACTTTGACCAGCACGTCGTATCCGTTGTTGGGCAACGGTTTTCGGATGGCGCACTGATATGGCCACACCCCGCCAGGCCCGACAGTCCAAGGAGAAGGACGCCGGCACCCGCCAACGGCTGATCGAGGCGACCGCCCAGGTCATTCGCGACGAGGGGTATGCCGCGGCCACCACCCGGCGGATCGCCGCGGTGGCCGGCGTGCGCTCGGCGCTGGTCTACTACTACTTCGACACCCTCGACGACCTGTTCGTCGCGGTTCTGCAATCCGGGGCCGATGCCGCCCTCGAGCGGATGCGTGACGCACTCACCACCGACGATCCACTGCGCGCACTGTGGCTGATCAACTCCGACTCCCGGGCCACCGGACTGAACACCGAGTTCATGGCACTGGCCAACCACCGCAAGGCGCTCGGCGCCGAACTCAAGGCCTACTCCGAACGGGTCCGCGACATCGAAACCGCCGCAGTGGCCGGGGTTTTGCGCTCGCACGGCGTGGACATGGAGGAGTTTCCACCGGTGGTGATGTCGATGCTGCTCACCCAGTCCGCCCGCAGCCTGTGCAACGAAGAGGCGGTCGGCGTGACCGAGGGCCACGCCGAGTTCCGCGCCTTCGTCGAACGGTTCCTGCGCCGATTCGGCACCGGGCAGCCCGCTACTTGAGCATGCTGCCCGCGTCCACCGTGACCGGCAGACCGGTGACGTAACGCGCCTCGTCGGAAGCCAAGAACAGCACCGCGTTGCTGATGTCCACCGGCTCAACCCAGCCCACCGGAAGCACGTGCATGAGCTGGGCCACCACTGCCATATCGTCGGGCCCCGGGTTCTCCAGGTCGGGACGGAACAACTTCATCGTGCCGTCGTTCATGAACATCGGGGTGTTGACGTTCGTCGGGCACACCGCGTTGACCCGAATCGAGTGCTGGCCCAGTTCCACCGCGAAGCTGCGCATCAGACCGATCACGCCATGCTTGGCCGCGATGTAGTGGCCGGTGTGCGGGTAGGCCTTGAGCCCGCCGACCGAGCTGGTCAGCACGATCGAGCCGCCCTTCCCACCGGAAAGAATGTGCGGCACTGCGGCTTTCACCGATTTCCAGACGCCGGACAGGTTGACGCCGATCATGTCGTCCCAGTCGGACTCTTTGGTCTCGTGCAGGACGTCGCCGCCGTTGCCGATACCCGCGTTGGCCACCACGATGTCGAGCCGGCCCAACTGCTCGACGCCGCTGTCGACGGCCGCCTTGAGCGCGTCGAAATCACGCACATCGACCTCTGCAGTGACGATCCGCCGGTTGAGACCCTTGACCAGGTCGGCAGTCTGCGCCAGGTCATCCGGGGTTGACGCCGGGATCGCGCTGGTATCGGTGACCGGAGCGCACACGTCGACCGCGATGATGTCCGCACCCTCCTGCGCCAACCGCAAGGCGTGACTGCGGCCCTGTCCACGCGCCGCGCCTGTCACAAAGGCAACCTTGCCCTCGACTCTGCCTGCCATAACCATCCCTTCCTCAAATTTGATCGATCGATCAAACATTGCATCGAACATTCCCGTAGTCAAGAGCTGATTTGATCGACCGATCAACGGCAGGGGCGGCCGGCGGACGAAACGGCCGGTAAGTGCCCGGACACGACTGGGCCCCACCCTGACGGATGGGGCCCAGTTACGTGGCGTGCTACTTAGGAGTCGGAGCCCCCTTTGGACTTACCGGACTTGGCCGGCTTTGCCTTGGACTCCTTGGTCTTGGCCTTCGACTCCTTGACCTTGGCCTGCCGGTCTTCCTTGGCCTGCTTGATCTTGGCCTGCCGGTCTTCCTTGGCCTTTACCCTGGCTTCTTTCGCCTCGTTGATCCGGTCCTTGATCCGCTCCGAGATCGACGGCTTGCCCTTGTCAGCGTTCCCCTGCGCCTCACCAGTCGCCGCCTGCTCAACCGAGAGAGCCTTGGCGTCCGACCCGTCGTGCTCCACAGAACCGCTGGTCAATTCGGACTCGTCCGTCAGTTCGACCGGTGCCGCCGACTTGATCGGCGTCTCGATCGCGGCCTTCGGCGCGGCGAAGTCAGCGGACAACCGCTGAGCCGAGACGACCGTGCGCTTCGTCTGCGGGCTGACCCCGTCTTCCTCAGGAGCCTCGACCTCGGGGGTGTTGTCAATAGCGCCGGCGAGAGCCTTCGGGATGTTGATCAGCACGCTCTGCACCAGACCGTTGACATGCGTCCTGTCGCGCACGGGGGTGTAGCGGATCAGACCCGCCCATTCGGTGTGCCCCGGATCTTCGTCGCCGTAGTCGAATCCATTGAGGACCGCGTTGGCCACGACGCCCGGGGTGTTCACCAGGGCGTTGACGACCGCGGGGATGTCTCCCTCGCCGATGCTCGTGCCGATCGCATCGGCAATTCGGGAAAGCTCGAACACCGCGCCGCTGATCGGGGCGAACACGCCCTGGAACACTTCGGCCAGCGCATCAGTGCTGAGACTCGCACCGATCAGATTGGTGAAGTTCTGCGCGATCTGCTCGGGGATTCCGGCAATGTATTCGGTCTCACCGCGCGGCACACCCGAGAAGATGAACCCGGGCGCCCGCAGTGGGGCGCTCAGACCTGTGCCCAACCCGTACAGCAGCGACTTGTTGAAGTCTTGGTAAGCGCCCGCAATGTCGCCGTCGCTCAGCTTGGCCTGCGCCGCGTCCAAGAGCACCTTGCCGTCGTCGCCGTTGTACCACCTCTCGATCGCCGCCGGAATGCCAGTGAAAGCCCCGACAGTTGTCTCGGCATAACCCTGCTGGTTCTCCAGCACCTGGCGCAGCAACGGCGCCGGGTTGGCCAGCAGAGCACCGCCGAGTCCCTCGAGGTTGGTCACCGTGTTCTCGATCAGCGCGCCGTACACCTCCAGCGGTGAAGCGGTGGCATCCATCGCCGCGGTCAGATCGTAGGCCAGGGTCTTGGCCTGAGCGGCCTGTTGGGTGGCCACCGTGTTCGGCGCGACTGGCGTCACGGCGATGGCGCCGACGCTCAGCACGGCAACGCCGCCGAGGAGGAACTTATCTCGCCGACTCACCGCTGAGACAGGGCTGGGCTCGGGAACAGGTTGGTGCACAGGTTCTCCTGAAAGCTGATATTTGACTGAGGAACAATCAAAAATTAGCTGAGTGTAGCCTAAGAATCAATAGGGAAACCTAACCTCATTTTCGCACACGTAAGTTAACTCTGAACGGCTGGCGAATCACGACAGGCGGTACCGCAGAACACAGAGCGGGCCCCCTCCGAATGGAAGGGGCCCGGTCTTCAGGCAGATGGAAACCTAGAGCCAGGTGTCGGACGTGGTGGTGGTGAGGAACGCTTCCAGATCGTCGCGCCACTGCGCCGGGGTGTTCTTGTCCGGCTCGATCCCGGTGTACTCGCCGCGGTAGAACAGCAGCGGCCGGGGCTTGCGCTGTGTTCGATGCTCCTCGCGCGAGCGCTCGTCGGCGGAACCTTCGGACAGCGAATGCACCGCGCCGAACACCACAAAGTGGTCGCCGCCATCGTGCACCGAGTGCACGGTGCAGTCGATGTGCGCCAGTGTGCCGTCGATGATCGGTGAGCCCAGTTCCGATGCCGTCCAGTCGATTCCGGCGAACTTGTCCGGCGCCTTGGAACCGAACTGCGCCGACACGTGCTGCTGGTTTTCGTGCAGCATGTTCACACAGAACTTCCCGCTGGCCTCGATGGCCTGCCAGGCGCGGGACTGCTTGGTGGGGCAGAACAGCACCAGTGGCGGGTCGAGCGACAGCGCCGCGAACGACTGGCAGGCGAAGCCGATCGGCACGTCCTCGTGCACGGTGGTGATCACCGTGACGCCAGTACAGAACTGGCCGAGCACATTCCGGAACGAGCGCGGGTCGATCTCGGTGGTGGACATGCCTACTTGAATCCCACAGAGAAGTCGTGGCCCCACAGGCTCACGCCGACACTCTCCCGCGCGACCCAGTTCTCGTCCTCGACCTCCAGGCCCTCACAACCGAATTCCATGTCGAAACCGCCGGGGGTCTTCATGTAGAAGGACAGCATCTTGTCGTTGATGTGCCGGCCCAGGGTGGCCGACATCTTGACCTTGCGGCGATTGGCCCGGTCCAGGCACAAGCCCACGTCGTCGGAGTTCTCCACCTCGACCATCAGGTGCACGATGCCCGTCGGGTTGGGCATCGGCATGAAGGCCAGCGCGTGGTGACGCGGGTTGCAGCCGTAGAAGCGCAGCCACACCGGATCGCCGTCGGCCGGACGACCCGCGAGCTGCGGCGGCAACTGCATCGAATCGCGAAGCTTGAAGCCCAGCACATCCTGGTAGAACGCCTGCGCGGCGGCGTCGTCGTCACAGGTCAGCACCACGTGCCCCAGGCCCTGCTCGGCGGTGACGAACTTGTGACCATACGGGCTGACGAACCGGCGTCCCAGGTATTGCGCGCCGTAGAACGCCTCCAGCACGTTGCCGGCCGGATCGGAGAACCGGATCAGCCCCTCGACCCGGCGCTCGCGGATCTCGTCCCGGGTGCCCTCGACGAAGTCGACGCCCGCCTTGGACAGGCTCTCCCGCAGGCTCTGCAGTGCCGGCGCGTCGGCGACCTCCCAGCCGGAGACCAACAGCCGGTCCTGCTCACCGGGCACGATCACCAGACGGGCGGCAAAGTCATCCATCCGCAGGTAGAGCGCACCGGGGGTGGCCCCGTCGCCCTCCACCATGCCCAAAACCTTCAGCCCGAACTCGCGCCACGCCGCCACGTCGGTGGCCTCGATGCGCATGTAGCCGAGTGCCTTGATGCTCATGGATCAGCCTCCCAGGAAATCGATGGTGAGCTTGTTGAACTCGTCGAACTTCTCGACCTGAGCCCAGTGCCCACACTGCCCGAAAACGTGCAGCTGCACCCGTGGAATCTGCTTGACCGCGACCAACGCGCCGTCGAGCGGATTGACGCGGTCCTCCCGGCCCCAGATCAGCAGCACCGGCTGGCGCAGCTTGTACACCTCGCGCCACATCATGCCGAGCTCGAAATCCGGACCGGCGAACGACTTGCCCATGGCACGCGTGGCGGCCAGCGACTCGGGAGTGCTGGCGATCGCGAACCGCTCGTCGACCAGCTCCGGGGTGACCAGCTTCTGGTCGAACACCATGATCCGGATGAACGCCTCGAGGTTCTCCCGGGTCGGTTCGAAGTTGAACTTGGCCAGCGCCTTGACGCCCTCGGTCGGGTCCGGCGCGAACAAGTTCACGCTCAACCCGCCCGGGCCCATCAAGATGAGCTTGCCGGCCCGGTCCGGGTAGTCCAGCGCGAAGCGCACCGCGGTGCCGCCGCCGAGCGAGTTACCCAGCAGCGGAACCCGTCCCGTGATTTCCAGCTTGTCGAGCAGGCCCAGCACCGCCTTGGCGCTGTAGCGGTTGTACTGCTCGTGCTCGGTGTGCTTGTCCGACAGGCCGTAACCCGGCTGATCGATGGCGAGCACGTGGTACTTCTCGGCCAGCACCGCGATGTTGCGGCCGAAGTTCGACCAGCTCGAGGCGCCCGGCCCGCCGCCGTGCAGCAGCACGATCGTCTGCGCCGTCGGGTCGCCGGCCTCGTGGTAGTGCAACCGCATGGCCAGCTCGCCGGCCTGCACATCGGCGTAGCGGGAGGTGGATTCGAACGTGATCTCTTGCGTAGCAGTCATCGTCAGACCGTCAGATCAGACCATCGTGTCGGCCGGGGGCAGGCCGAACTCGTTGTTGCCGAAGATCAGGTAGGCGCGCTCGGGGTCGTTGGCGGCGTGCACCCGGCCGGCGTGCGCGTCACGCCAGAAGCGCTGCACCGGAGCGTCATTGGCCAGCGCGGTGGCACCGGAGGCCTCGAAGAGCCGGTCGATCGAGGCGATCGCACGGCCGGTGGCGCGCACCTGGTCGCGACGGGCCCGGGCCCGCAGCTCGAACGGGATCTCCTTGCCGGCCGACAGCAGGGTGTACTCGTCGGCGACGTTGCCCGACAGTTGACGCCAGGCGGCGTCGATGTCGCTGGCCGCCTCGGCGATCCGGATCTTGGCGAACGGATCGTCCTTGGCCTTCTCACCGGCGAAGGCTGCGCGCACTCGCTTGCCCTGGTGCTCGACGTGGGCGTCGTAGGCGCCGTAGGCCATGCCGACGATGGGCGCCGAGATGGTGGTGGGATGGATTGTGCCCCAAGGCATCTTGTACACCGGGGCGGTGTTGGTCTGATAACCGCCGGCGGTGCCGTCGTTCATCGCCTTGTAGGACAGGAAGCGGTGCTTGGGCACGAACACGTCCTTGACCACGACGGTGTTGCTGCCGGTGCCGCGCAGGCCGACGACATGCCAGACGTCGTCGATCTCGTAGTCGGTGCGCGGGATCAGGAAGCTGCCGAAGTCGACCGGCCGGCCATCTTTGATCACCGGTCCGCCCAGGAAGGCCCAGGTGGCGTGGTCACAACCCGAGGACCAATTCCACGCGCCGTTGACGATGTAGCCGTCGCCGGTCTCGGTGACGACACCGGCACCCATCGGGGCGTACGAGGACGAGATCCGCACCGCGGTGTCCTCACCCCAGACGTCTTGCTGAGCCTGCTGGTCGAACAGCGCCAGGTGCCAGTTGTGCACGCCGATGATGCCGGCTACCCAGCCGGTGGAACCGCAGGCACTGGCCAGGCGCCGGACCGCCTCGTAGAAAAGCGTCGGATCGCACTGCAGGCCGCCCCACTGCTCGGGCTGGAGCAGCTTGAAGAAACCGACCTCCTCCAGCGCCTTGACGTTGGCGTCGGGCAGCTTGCGCAGATCCTCGGTCTCCTGCGCACGCTCGCGCAGCGTCGGCAGCAGTTCGTCGATGCCGGCCAGAACCGCCTGAACGTCACGCTGTTCAATGGATGTCACGGAAATGCCTCCCAAGAAATTTGGACTGCGATGAGCGCGAGCTGACCGCTTAACAGAGATTAGAACACGTTACGATTTGTGTCGAGTAGCGAGTTGCTACGGGGGCTGGACCAGGGCAAGTACGTTTTTGTAACCTGTTCTAGTTATGAGTGAAGAGAGGGTCCAGCCGTGACTGATGAGCCACTGGGCAGCCATGTGCTCGAACTGCAGGTGAGCGCGGTCGTCGAAGAGACGGCCGACGCGCGTTCCCTCGTGTTCTCCGTACCTGAGGGATCCCAGATCCCCGCCGACCGGCTGCGGTACTCCCCAGGCCAGTTCCTGACCCTGCGGATACCCAGCGACCGCACGGGTTCGGTGGCCCGCTGCTACTCGTTGTCGAGTTCGCCGCTGACCGACGATCAGCTGACCGTCACCGTCAAACGGACCGCCGACGGCTACGCGTCGAACTGGCTGTGCGACAACGCCCACGCCGGGATGAAGATGCACGTGCTGGCCCCATCCGGCACCTTCGTGCCGCGCAACCTCGACACCGATTTCCTGTTGCTGGCCGCAGGCAGCGGCATCACCCCGATGATGGCCATCTGCAAGTCCGCGCTCGCCGAGGGCACCGGCAACGTCGTCCTCGTCTACGCCAACCGCGACGAGAACTCGGTCATCTTCGCCGCGACCCTGCGCGAGCTTGCCGCCAAGTACCCCGACCGGTTCACCGTCGTGCACTGGCTCGAATCGGTGCAGGGCCTGCCCAGCGCCGCCGCCCTGGCCGCACTCGTCGCCCCCTACGCCTCACGCGAGGCGTTCATCTGCGGGCCCGGACCGTTCATGGCCGGTGCCGAACAGGCGCTGAAGCAGGCTGGTACCGCCGACGAGAACATCCACATCGAGGTGTTCAAGTCACTGGACTCCGATCCGTTCGCCGCGGTGGTGATCGAGGAAGACGACGACAGCGACCAGGGCCCGGCCACCGCGATCGTCACCCTCGACGGCACCACCCACGAGATCCGCTGGCCGCGGTCGGCCAAGCTGCTCGACGTCCTGCTGGACAAAGGCCTGGACGCACCGTTCTCTTGCCGCGAAGGCCACTGCGGCGCCTGCGCGGTGCTCAAGAAGTCCGGGGACGTCGAGATGGAGATCAACGACGTACTCGAACCCTCCGACCTCGACGAGGGGCTGATCCTGGGCTGCCAGGCCACACCGGTGTCGGATTCAGTCGAAGTCACCTACGACGAGTAACGAGCGGATACCTTTTTTCACGATGACGATCAACAGGCTCTCCGCAGCGAGTGCAGCAGCAGTGCTGACCGCCACTGCGTTGACGCTCCCCACCTCGGCCGCCGCCGCCTCGAACTCGGCGGTCACCTCCGTACCGGTGCCCGGCGGTCCCCTGATCGAGATGCACGTCAGCGCCGACTGTGCGGGCACCCGGTGCACGTTCCGAACACAGGCCAACATGCTCGGCTCGGAAGGCCCCATCGGCTTCCCCGGCGATGCCTGGGCCCGGCAGACCATCACCCTGCGCAGCATGAACCGCGACACCTGGCAGGAGGCGACCTACAGCGCGCCGGCCGGGATGCCCCGAGAAATCAAGGGCGCCAACCACGACAACGTGCTGTCGAAGTTGTACCGGTCGATCAACAAGGTCGAGATCTCAGCGACCTACTTCGGCGGCGGACCCATCGAACGGTTCACCATCGACGGCGAATCCGTGCCCACCAACTGGACCAACGGCCAACCCGACACCAGCTCCGATTTCATCGCGTGCTCAGTGATCCAGGTGGTCTACGGCGGGGTCAACGTCACCACCCCCAGCGCCTGCGCCCAGACCCGCTTCTGACATGTGCCTGCGCACGAGCTTGCGCCACCGGCGGTGCCGGTAGGCGTAGATCCCGCGGGCCAACATCACGACCGCCACGGTGAGCCGGCCGGCATCGATCTCGACGGTGTCGCTGTACCGGCACGAATGCTCGGTGACCGGCTCGACATGCAGCGTGTGGTCCCAGCGCCGCAGCACCCCGCCGTACTCGTGGGTGCGGATCGTGTGGCTGGTGTCATCGACATCGAGAACCTCGATGGTGTGCCGGTAGGCCGGGATCACGTGGAACGCGAACAGCCAGCCGGTACCCCGGTCGCCGGCCCGGAACGGTTCGGTGCGACCCGCCAGCGCCGGCACCCCGAACAGGCCACGGCAGACATAGAGGAATGTCGGGACCTGCTGCATGGCCTGCCACACTCGTCCGACCTCGGTTGGCAGAATCGTCTCCACATGAATGCGCTGCATACCACCGATTCTCGGCAGCCACACGGCGGTTGACTACTCGCTTTTCGCGCGGAGGTGACGATGACCCCGACCGATCGGTTCCGGCCCCGTAAGCAGCCGAGACAGCACCGTTCAGCCGAAACCCGCCAACGCATCCTGGCGGCGGCGGCTCGCGTTTTCGCCGAATACGGGTACGCCGCGGGCACCACCAACCGCATCGCCGCGGCCGCGGATCTGTCGATCGGCTCGCTCTATCAGTACTTCCCGAACAAGGACGCGATCCTGTCCGCGCTCACCGATCTGCACATCGACGCCGGAATCGCCCGCCTGCGCGAACACACCGCGGCAGGACTGCCGGCATCTCTGGACGACCTGCTGCGGCTGTTCGTCCGGACCACGATCGACAACCATCGCGACGACACCCGCCTGCACCGCGTGCTGTTCGAGGAGGCTCCGCGCTCACCGACCCTGCTGGACCGGCTGCACCGGGCCGAAGAGGACGCCGTGAACATGGCAAAAGCCTTGCTGGACAACCATTCTGACGTGACGGTGGCCGACACCGCGTTCGCGGCCAGACTGGTGGTCACCACGATCGAATCGCTCACGCACCGACTGTTGGCGTGTGAAAAGCCCGCCGACGCCGAACAACTCGAAGACGGCATCGTGGCGATGCTGGCGGGGTATCTGCGGACGTAGCGCCGACTTAGCGCGGCAGGCCCAGCAACCGCTCACCGGCCACGGTCAGCAGGATCTGCTCCGTGCCCCCGGCGATCGTCAGGCAGCGGGTGTTGAGGAAGTCGTGCACCTCCTGGTTGCGCACCACCCCGGCGCCGTCGGACAGCTCGAGGCGGAACTCCGCCAGCGCCTGGCGGTAACGCACCCCGATCAGCTTCCGGGCGCTGGCCTGCGCACCGGTGTCCTGACCGGCGACCGCGAGCTGGGCGATCCGCTGATCCAGCAGCGAACCCACCTGGGCGGTGAGGATCAACTCACCGAGACGGTCCAGGTCCGCCGGATCCACCTCGGCCTGCGCACCGAGAGCACGCAGCAGTTCCTCCATCGGATTGCCCAGCGCGGTACCGCCTGCCATGGCCACCCGCTCGTTGGCCAACGTGGTGCGGGCCAGCCGCCACCCGTCGTTGACGGTGCCCACCACCATCTCGTCGGGCACGAAGACGTCGTCGAAGAACACCTCGTTGAACAGCTCGTCACCGGTGATCTCGCGCAGCGGGCGGATCACGATGCCGGGCGTCTTCATGTCGATCAGGAAGTAGGTGATGCCTTTATGTTTGGGTGCGTCGGCGTCGGTGCGGGCCAGGCACACGCCCCAGTGCGCCTTCTGCGCCGCCGAGGTCCACACCTTCTGCCCGGTCAGCTTCCACCCTGCCGCACCGTTGGGGCCTTCGGCGCGAACGGCTTTCATCCGCAGCGCGGCCAGATCGGACCCGGCGCCCGGCTCGGAGAACAGCTGGCACCAGAACAGGTCACCGCGCAGGGTGGCCGGCACGAACTGATCGATCTGGGCGGGGCTGCCGTGCTCCAGGATCGTGGGCACCGCCCACCAGCCGATCACCAGGTCCGGACGCTCGACCCCGGCCGCGGCCAGCTCCTGATCGATCAGGAGCTGCTCGGCCGGAGTTGCGTTGCGGCCGTAGGGCCGTGGCCAGTGCGGCGCCTGCAGACCGGCGTCGGCCAGGGCCGCCTGTCGCTTCTCGACCGGCTGGGCAGCCACCTCGGCCACCGCGGCGCTGATCTCCGGGCGCAGCCCGGCCACCGACTCCAGATCGATCCGCAGCTCACGGCGCACGCCCTGCTGGGTGAGTGCGGCCGCGCGCCGAAGCCACCCGCGCCGGCCACCGAGCACGTGCGAAATCCCGTATGCCCGACGCAGATACAGATGGGCCTCGTGCTCCCAGGTGATCCCGATGCCGCCGAGCACCTGGATGCAATCCTTGGTGTTGGCCTTGGCGGCATCCACCCCGGCGGCTGCCGCCACCGCCGCAGCGATGGACAGCTGGGAATCGTCCGATTCGGACACCGCCCGGGCCGCGTCGGCGGCGGCCACCGAGATCTGCTCGGAACGCAGCAGCATCTCGGCACACATGTGCTTGACGGCCTGGAAGCTGCCGATCGGCTTGCCGAACTGCTCACGCACCTTGGCGTAGTCGGTGGCGGTCTGCAGCGCCCAGCGGGCCAACCCGGCCGCCTCGGCGGCGAACACGGCTGCCGCGATGTCGGCGAAGCGCTGCCGCGACACGCTCAACACCTGCGCCGGCACCGAATCCAGCACAAGCCGGGCCAGCGGCAACGAGAAGTCGGTGGCGGCGAGCACGTCGACCGTCACGCCCGCGGCACCCGCGTCGACCAGGACCACCTGATCTCCGGCCGGCAGCAACAGCACCCCGGCGGCGTCCGCACCCAGGACGTACTCGGCGGTGCCGGAAACTGTGCCGGTTTCGAGGTCACCGTCGAGCGTCAGGTCCGCGCTCAAGGCCGCACCGGCCGAGCGCTCACCGGACACCAGGGCTTCCAGGACCGCTTCGTCGGTGACGACCAAGGTGGCCAGCGCCGTGGTGGCCACCGGACCGGGCACCAGCGCGGCCGCCGCCTCGTCGACCATCGCACAAAGATCTTCGACCGTGCCGCCGGCGCCACCCTGCTCCTCGGGGACCGCGACACTGAAGATCCCTAGTTCGGCGAGCCCCTGAAACGGGCCGCGCCAGGCATCGGCGTCGTGCTCCGCCTCGCGGACGGCCGCGGCGGTGGCAGCTGCCGCCGCCCAGCTCCTCACCAGGTCACGGGCGGCAAACTGCTCGTCAGCGATGGTGGCAGATGCGCCGGACATGGTGGACCTCCTAGCCCCTAACGCGAGAAGTCCGTGCTTCCCACTAGAACGTGTTCTAATGGTGACAGTGTTCGACCGTCAAGTCGACCCGCATCAAAGCAGGACACGTCCGTGTGTTTACCGGCGCGGAGGTGCGCAGAAGGAGATCGGCGTGCGTATCGTTTTGCCCCAGGTACGCGACGAGGAGGAGCCACACACCCCATGTCCGGTGCATCACAGCCAACAGGCAAGGACTCGTCCGGCTCAGATTCGCGACCACGCGAGGTTCTGAACGTGGCCGTCCTCGCCGAATCCGAACTCGGCTCCGAAGCACAGCGGGAACGCCGCAAGCGCATCCTGGACGCCACCCTGGCCATCGCCTCCAAGGGTGGTTACGAAGCCGTCCAGATGCGTGCCGTGGCCGAGCGTGCCGACGTCGCCGTCGGCACGCTCTACCGCTACTTCCCCTCCAAGGTGCACCTGCTGGTTTCCGCCCTGGGCCGGGAATTCGAGCGCATCGACGCCAAGACCGACCGTGCGGCGATCAGCGGCGGCACTCCGCACCAGCGGCTGAGCTTCATGGTCGGCAAGCTGAACCGGGCCATGCAGCGCAACCCGCTGCTCACCGAGGCCATGACGCGGGCCTTCGTCTTCGCCGATGCCTCCGCGGCCGGCGAAGTGGACCACGTCGGCAAGCTGATGGACTCGATGTTCGCCCGGGCCATGGCCGACGGCGAGCCCACCGAGGACCAGTACCACATCGCCCGGGTCATCTCGGATGTGTGGCTGTCGAACCTGCTGGCCTGGCTGACCCGCCGGGCCTCGGCCACCGACGTGAGCAAGCGCCTCGACCTGGCCGTGCGACTGCTGATCGGCGCCGAGGACGAACCTAAGATCTGACGGGTGAGTGATCTGCGTGAGCTGCCGGCCGACCTCAAGGACGCGTTGACCCGGGCCGCGCAGGCACCCACACTCCTGATCACCTCCGATTTCGACGGCACGCTCGCGCCCATCGTCAACAACCCGGCCGACGCACGCCCCCTTCCGGCGGCCGCGCAAACCCTGCTGGCCCTGTCCGAACTGCCGGGCACCGCCACCGCCCTGATCTCCGGACGGGCGCTGACGGTGCTGCGCGACTTGTCTGGGATGCCGGAGGCAGTGCACATGGTGGGCAGCCACGGCGCCGAATTCGACTCCGGCTTCGCCCATCCCATCGACCGGGGCCTGCTCGACGAGATCACCGCGGAACTGCGGGCCATCGCCGCCGAACGGCCCGGCGTGGCCGTCGAAACCAAACCGGCCAGCGTGGCCCTGCACGTGCGCAACGCCGCCCCCGCCGATGCGAAAGCCGCGCTGGCACAGGCACATGCCGCTGCACAGGGCTGGGATGTGCAACTGACCGAAGGCAAAGCCGTGCTGGAGTTCGCGGTGATCACCACCGACAAGGGCGAGGCCATCGACATCCTGCGCGACACACATCGAGCGGCGGTGGTGATCTACTTCGGCGACGACGTCACCGACGAGAAGGCGTTCCGACGGCTGCGCGACGGCGACGTGGGGGTCAAGGTGGGGCCCGGCGAGACACTGGCCGGCTATCGCGTAGACGAACCCGAAGACGTTGCGGCAGCCCTGAAGTACGTACTCGACGCGCGCCGCCCGCCCCGCACCACCTCCGCCGAAACCGCATTCCGGCAGGGAAACTCCGAGTAGAGCCCGGCTGGAATGCCATTTCGACGCAAAAATTACGCCGGCGGGCCCGACGTGCGGCCGCGGACCACCTCGGTGGGGAGCACGTCGATCACCGGCAGCCCGTCGCGCGGCGGATTGTGCAGCAACTCGCCGGCCCGGCGGCCCTTGGCCACACTGGACTGCACCACCGTGGACAGGCCGCGGCCCAACGCCTCGGGCACCCCGTCGAAACCCGTCACCGTCATCTGCCCCGGCACGTAGATGCCGTGCGAACGCAGGTAATCCATCGCCGAGAGGGCCAGCACATCAGCGGTACACATCAGGGCTGTGATGCGCGGATTGGCCTCCAGTGCCACCTCGGCGGCCGCACCACCGGAAGTCGGCAGGTGGTCGTAGCTCTCCACCACCGTCAGCGTGCTCGGCGCCAGACCGGCGGCCGTCATCGCGTCGTACACCCCGTGAATGCGTTCTCGTTGCACGTGGAAATGCGGTGAGAGCACCCGATCCGGGTCCGCCAGTGCAGGTTTCGGGTCGGCATGCGGCCAGTCCCGGCCCAGCCGCATGGTCAGCAGGCCGATGTCGTGATGGCCGAGCTCCAACACCTGCTCGGCAAGCCGGCGCATGGCCCCACGATCGTCGATGCCGACCCGCGACACCCCCGAGACATCCTTGGGCTGGTCGACCACCACCACCGGCAGCTGACGCTGACGCACCACCGGAAGGTACGGATCGTCGTCGGAGGCCGAATACACGACGAAACCGTCGACGCCGGCGGCGAGCACCGCCGCCGAGCCGTCCTCGAAACTGCGGTTGGGTCCGATCGCCACCAGCAGCAGCCCCTGCCCCACCGCCTCGCAGGATTCGGCAAGCCCGGCAACGAAATCCAGTGCGGCCGGATCGCTGAACGAGTAATTGAGCGGCTGGGTGATGATCAGCCCCACCGCGCCGGCCTTGCGGGTTCGCAAGGACCGCGCCACCGGATCCGGCCCGGCATAACCGAGCCGCTTGGCCGCCGCGAAGATCCGCTCACGAAGCTCGGTCGACAACTGATCGGGCCGGTTGTATGCGTTGGAGATCGTCGTCCGCGACACCTTGAGTTCGGCCGCCAACGAAGCCAGGGTGGCCCGCCGCGGCGGGTGGGGACTCCTCGGCATGCTTCCCGAGGCTAGTGGATCGTCGAATTCCGCACCCGGTCAACCGCCCACACCGCCAACCAACAGCCGCACGCGATCGTGACGACCACGAAACTCGGCGGCATATTGAAAATTGAGGAGATTGCTAAACCCACCCACACCGACGCCACACTGATCCCCGTCGAGATCGCCATGGCCAGGACCGGCCGGGCCGTCACCATGATCGCCGTCGCCGCCGGGGTGACGACGAGGGCGAACAACAACAGGGTGCCCACGGCCTGCACCGCCATCGTCACCGCAAGCCCGAGCAACACCATGAACAGCACCGACAACGTCCGCACCGGCACGCCCTTGGCCTCGGCCACCTGCGCGTTGACCGACGCGAACAGCAGTGGGCGATAAACGATTACCACCGCGACCGTCAGCACCACCAGCAGCCCGGTGAAGGTCAGCAACTGCTCATGAGTGATGGCCAGCAGGTTGCCGAACAACACGTTGGTCAGCGTCGACGAGTTCTTGGTGGCCAGTGAGTTGAAGAACAAACCGAACCCGGTGGCCAACGCCAACACCGTGCCGGTGGCCACCTCCCGGTCGTTGGCACGGCTGTCCAGCGCCCCGATCACCAGGGCTCCGCCCACGCAGAACGCGCCCAGACCGAGCCCCACCGGAAGGCCGAGCAGGGCCGCGCCGGTGGCGCCCGGCAGCCCGATGTGGGCCAGCGCGTGGGCGGCGAACGCGGTGTTGCGCACGATGACGAAGTAGCCGATCAGCCCGGCCGCCAGCGCCACCAGGGTGCCGCCGAGAATCGCGTTGCGCATGAACGCTGACGTCAGGATCTGCCACCAGTTGTGCTGGTAGCCCAGTGCCAGATTGCTTTGGGCGAGCGTTCCAGCAGCAGCCAGGCTCACCGGCATCACACGCTCCTCATGTACATCTGCCCCAGCGGGGTGTGGGCCACCGAAACCTGGGTGCCGTACAGATGGGTCAACAGGTCGGCGTCCACCACCTCGTCGATGGCGGCGTGATGAGCGTGCCCGTCGAGCAGGTAGATGGCGCTGTCGAGCACACTCAGCAGCGGGTTGAGGTCGTGGGCGACAACGAGAATCGTCACGTCCAGGTCCTTGTTCAACCGGGCCAGAAGTTGCACGATCTCATGCTGGTTGCGCAGGTCCAGTGCGGCCAGCGGCTCATCGAGGATGAGCATCTTCGGATGTCCGACAAGGGCACTGGCAAGGGCGACGCGCTGGCGTTGTCCGCCGGACAGTTCCGAGATCCGCATATTGGCGAAACCGGTTGCCTCGACCCAGGCCAATGCCTCGTCGACCCGGGCCTTCTCGGCGCGCGAAGTCCGGGTGAACCCCCACCGCCGCCCGGTCAGGCCCAGCGTCACCGCACCGCGGGCCCGGATGGCCTCACCGGCACCCGACACATAGTCCTGGGGCACATAACCGATCAGGTCGTTGTGTTCCCCGGGCGCACCACCGAGCACCCGCACCGAACCCGAGGCCGCCGGCAGCACGCCCAGCACCACCTTGAGCATCGTGGACTTGCCCGATCCGTTCGAGCCGATCAAGGCGACGATCTTCCCGGTCGGGATCTCGAAGGTGCCCTCCGACCAGATCAAGCGTCCGCCGCGCACGGCGCTGACATCGTCGAAGACGAGAGCCGGCGGCAGGGCGGGCGGCTCGGTGCGATTCGGTGACACTAGCCCGGTATACCCAGCGCCTTGGCGAGCGCAGTCAGTTGGTCCACCTGCCAAGCCTCGAACGAATCCTCGCCCGGCGGGACCGTTTCGGTGACATCGACCACCGGAATCCGGGCGGCCTCGGCGGCGGCCCGGATCTGGTCGGGCAGCGAACCCTCGGTCTGGGTGTTGAAGATCAGGACGTCGACGCCGTGATCGGCGAGCAGGCGCAGGAACGCGTCCAGATCGGCCGGCGACGGGTCGGTGTCGTTGGAGGAGGCCGCCTGGTAGCCCGCGGGAGTCTGGTTGACCAGGCCGACCGCGGCGGCCATGTCGTCGAAAACTGCTTCGGTGGCGGCGTAGCGTTTGCCGCCGGCCTTGGCTTTGATATCGGAGATCAGCTGCTGGTAGGGCTGCATCGTGGTGGTGAACTCGGTGCGGCGCTGGGCGAAATAGTCGCGAGCCTGCGGAGCCAACTGGCCCAGTTCCTCGGCCACGGTGTCGGCGAGACCGATCACCGCGGCGGGGTTGTACCAGGCGTGCGGGTTGCCGGCGTCCGCCCCCGACTGCCCGACTGCC
The DNA here is from genome assembly GCF_019050325.1 of [Mycobacterium] fortunisiensis. GTDB lineage: Bacteria > Actinomycetota > Actinomycetes > Mycobacteriales > Mycobacteriaceae > Mycobacterium > Mycobacterium fortunisiensis. Next base: position 42,419 of record NZ_VOMB01000026.1, read on the forward strand.
GAGATCACGACGGCGTCCGGGGCCGTGCTCTGGGCCAGCTTGTTCGCCCACTCGTCGTAGTGCCCGCCGTTGACGACGACCAGTTGCGCCCCCTGGAATTTCGCCGCGTCGGCCGGTGAGGGTTCGAATTCGTGAGGGTCCACCGACGACCCCGCGACGATGGTGGTGACCTTCGCGCAGTCACCGCCCAGGGCGGACACGATGTCACCCCACTGGTCGACGCTGACCACCACGTTGACCGGGGTGGCCGGGCAATTCCCTTGCGGTTCGGCGTCGGTGGATTCGCCGGAACCGCAGGCGACGAGGGCAAGAGGTGCGGAGAGCACCAGGGCGCCGAGACCGGCGCGCAGTTTCAGAGGCGTGAGCACGGCGATAACGATAACCGTTTGCATTAGCTGGCGCACGCGCGGATGATGATTTATTGAAAATTATTTTCATTAAGGAGTGCGATGTCCGACCTGCTGCCCGTCACCGTCCTGTCCGGCTTCCTCGGCGCCGGCAAGACCACGCTGCTCAACCACATCTTGGCGAACCGCGAAGGTAAACGGGTGGCGGTGATCGTCAACGACATGAGCGAGGTCAATATCGATGCCGCCCTCATCGCCGGACAGGGCCACCTCGACCGCACCGAGGAGAAGCTCGTCGAGCTGACCAACGGCTGCATCTGCTGCACCCTGCGCGAGGATCTGGTCGAAGCCGTCGGCGCACTGGCGCGACAGGGCCGATTCGACCAGTTGGTGATCGAATCGACCGGCATCTCCGAGCCCATGCCGGTGGCGGCCACCTTCGGCTGGGAATTCGAGGACGGCTTTCGGCTCGGCGACCTGGCCAGGCTGGACACCCTCGTCACCGTCGTCGACGCCTCGACCTTCCTGACCGAGATCGTCCGCGGCGAAGGGCTGGCCGAGCGAGACCTGGCCGCAGGCGAGAGTGACGCCCGCAGCATCGCCGACCTACTCACCGATCAGGTGGAGTTCGCCGACGTCATCCTGCTCAACAAGACCGATCTGGTGAGCCCGGCGATCCTCGACACCGTCCAAACACTGCTGCGCAGGCTCAATCCGACCGCCAAGCTGATCCGGACCGACCACGGCATCGTCGACATCGGCGAGGTGCTCGACACCGGGCTGTTCGACCCGGAGGCCGCCGCCCAGTCCCCGGGCTGGGACGAGGAACTCGCGATGGGCCATACGCCCGAAACCGAGGAGTACGGCATCAGCTCGATGACCTTCCGCTCCGACCGGCCGTTTCACCCCCAGCGCCTCGGCGACGCACTCGGCCAGGTGACAAGGGTGCTGCGCAGCAAGGGATTCTGCTGGATCGCCAGCCGCCCGACGATCGCCGCCATCTGGTCACAGGCGGGCCCCAACCTGGCGATCGAGCCGGCCCAGTACTGGTCGGGCACCGAGATCGCGCCGGGTCAGGAGATCGTGTTCATCGGAATCAAGCTCGACCGGGACAAGGTCCACCGACTACTCGACGACGCCCTGCTCACCGACGCCGAACTGGCCGAGGGGCAGCAGGTCTGGCTCAGCTATCCCGATCCACTGCCGACCTGGAACGTCACGCACGCACACTGAGCGGGACGGCCCGCCTAAGCTCGTTGCGTGTCCGAGCATGCCTTCAGCCCCGACGAACGCCGTGCCGTCTACCGGGCCATCGCCGAACGTCGTGACATGCGCCAGTTCGTCCCCGGCAGCACCGTGGCACCGGAGGTCCTGGGTCGGCTGTTGCAGGCGGCCCACGCCGCGCCCAGTGTCGGCCTGATGCAGCCGTGGCGGTTCATCCGGATCACCGATGACGCGTTGCGCACCAAGATCCATGCACTCGTCGACGAAGAGCGCGTCCGCACCGCCGACGCGCTGGGTTCGCGCGGCGACGAATTCCTGGCACTGAAGGTCGAGGGCATCCTCGACTGCGCCGAACTGTTCGTCGTCGCGCTCGGCGAAAACCGCGACCGGCACATCTTCGGCCGCCGCACACTCCCCCAGATGGACCTGGCCTCGGTGTCGTGCGCCATCCAGAACATGTGGCTGGCCGCCCGCGCCGAGGGCCTGGGCATGGGCTGGGTGTCGATCTTCGAGCCACTGCCGCTGGCGGAGTTGATGGGCATGCCCGGTGACGCCGAACCGGTAGCGATCCTGTGCCTGGGCCCGGTACCCGAATTCCCGGATCGGCCGGTGCTGGAGATCGAGCACTGGACCGTCGGACGCCCACTGCCCGAATTCGTCTCGGAGAACGGCTGGCCCGACGACTCTAAGCTGGGTTGATGCCGTCAAATGTCGACCTCAACGCCGACCTGGGGGAAAGCTTCGGGATCTGGCAGCTCGGTGACGACGAGTCCATGCTCGGCCTGGTCACCAGCGCCAACGTGGCGTGCGGCCTGCACGCCGGTGACCCCGCACTGCTGGTCCGCACCTGCCGATCGGCTGCCCGGCACGGCGTCCGCATCGGGGCACAGGTCAGCTACCGCGACCTCACCGGGTTCGGCCGGCGCTTCATCGACGTCGAACCCGACGAGCTGACGGCCGACGTCATCTATCAGATCGGCGCACTACAGGCCATCGCGCACTCGGTGGGAGCCGACGTCAGCTACGTCAAACCCCATGGCGCGCTGTACAACGCGATCGTCAGACACAAGGAGCAGGCCGCCGCAGTGGCCGCCGCCGTACATGCCGTCGACCCGGAATTGCCGGTGCTCGGATTGGCCGGCTCGGCGTTTTTCGACGAGGCGGACAAGCTGGGCCTGCGCACGGTCGCCGAGGCTTTCGCCGACCGCGCCTATCAACCCGACGGCACCCTGGTGTCCCGCCGCGAAGCCGGCGCGGTACTGCACGACGCCGCCGAGATCGCCGACCGGGTGGCCCGCATGGTCACCACCGGGCAGGTGACGGCGGTGGACGGCAGCACCATCGGAATCACCGTCGAATCCGTTTGCGTACACGGTGATTCGCCAGGCGCGGTGGAGATCGCCACCGCCGTGCGCGAGCGGCTGCTCGCCGAGGGCACCGAACTGTCCGCCTTCAGCTAGCCTAGCCTCCCGCGCTTTATCGGTAATGATTACCATTTTCATATGCCCCCATACTTTCGCGCCCGCGCACGGCTGAAAATCGCCGCCATGGTTTCCTACGTCCGGCTTCTCCGGCTGATCGTCGTCGTCGCCGAGTGGTGGCCGGTCTCCTGGCCGAACCGGCCGCTCAAGCCGGCCGCGTCGGTGGCCGACGTGTCCACCGATGTGCTGCGACGACCATTTCCACCGCTGCCCGAGGGCCGGGCACCGGAAATCTCCTTGCCCGACATGCTGATCCGGGTCGCCCAGGACAGTGCCGGCACCCTGGACAACCGCACGGTCACGGTGTCCGGTTTCACGATGCGCGACGGTGACCGCACGGATCTGGCGCGGGTGGTGATCATCTGCTGTGCCGCCGACGCGCAGCTGGCCCGCATCCACCTTTCCGGGCCGGCGGCCGCCCAGCTGGCCGGTTACCCGGAGAACACCTGGGTCAGGGTCGAGGGCACGATACCTGCGGGACAGAGCGATTCGAGCCGTAGCACCATTCCGACGATGGCGGCCCACAACGCCGTACGCACCGATCCCCCCGAGCGGCCCTACGCTTAGCCGCGTGATTCAGCGGGTGTTGGCGTATGGCAGCAGCGCCATCTCTCTGGCGTTCTTGATCGCCGTGGCGACTTGACGCTGCTGTTGCGGGGTCAGTCCGGTGACACGTCGAGATCTGATCTTGCCCCGCTCGCTGATGAACGTCCGCAGCATTTGGACATCCTTGTAGTCGACCTCGGTGACGCCGAGCGCAGCAAGCTGGTTGCGCTTGGGCTTCTTCAGTTCGACTGCCGGAGAGTATTTCTTGAGATTCTTTCTGGATTTCGGCGCCATCACCAGCTCGACTTCCGCACGCCGGGCAGCTCACCGCGGTGCGCCAACTCCCGTACCCGGACCCGCGACAGACCGAACTTGCGCAGGTGCCCGCGTGGCCGGCCGTCGACGGCGTCGCGGTTGCGCAGTCGCACCGGGCTGGAATCCCGCGGGAGGCGTTGCAGCGCAGAGACGGCGGCGGCCTTCTCGTCGCGGGTGCTCACCGGATTCCGGATGATCTCCTTGAGTGCGGCGCGGCGTTCGGCATGACGCGCCACCAGTTCACGGCGTTTGTCGTTCTTGACGATCTTGGACTTCTTGGCCATCAGCGCTCCTCGCGGAAGTCGACGTGGCGGCGGACCACCGGGTCGTACTTGCGCAACACGATCCGGTCCGGGTCGTTGCGCCGGTTCTTGCGGGTGACGTAGGTGTAGCCGGTGCCGGCAGTGGATTTCAGCTTCACGATCGGGCGAATGTCGGTGCGGGCCATCAGATCTTCTGCCCTTGGCTACGCAGCCGGGCCACCACGGCTTCGATGCCGTCGCGGTCGATCACCTTGATTCCCTTGGCGCTGACACGTAACCGAACCCGACGCCCCTCGGACGGCAGGTAATAGGTCTTGGTCTGGATGTTGGGGTTCCAGCGTCGACGACTGCGCTTGTGCGAGTGCGACACCGTGTTGCCGAATCCGGGCGAGCGCCCGGTCACCTGGCAATGGGCCGACATTGAGTCTCCTTACTCGTGAGGTAACCTGGCTTAAGCATAATGATAATCGTTTTCAATAGCTAGTTGGGAGGCCCGATGCGCACCCCTGTTGTGCTCGTCGCCGGTCAGGGCGACGTCGATGGCGTGGCCGATCAGTTGAGCCGCGTGCCCCGGACCGCCCTGGTCCGTCACACGTATGACGGCCAGGTGGTGCTGCGGACGGTGTCCGACACCGGCGGCACCTCCGAGATGGCCCTCGAACTGGCCCACGGCTGCGTGTCCTGCACGGTTCGCAACGACCTCCTGATCCTGCTGCGGCGTCTGCACCGCCGCAGCGATGTCGACCGCATCGTGGTGATACTGATGGGCTGGCTCGAACCCGAACCGGTGTGCTGGGCCGTCGAGAACATCCACGTACACGTCGGCCCCGGCTACATCGACGGGCCCGCCGCTCGCGACGTCAGCATCGAGGCGGTCATCACCTGCATCGACAGCCTGGAATGGCTGCACCAGGCACTCGGCGAGGACGAACTGGCCGACGGACGCACCGTCGCCCAGGTGGCGGTCGGCCAGGCCGAGTTCGCCGACATGCTGGTGCTCACCGAACCCGAGGCCACCACCCTGTCCGTACTGCGCCGGCTGGCGCCCCGCGCGCGGCTCACGGTCGGCACCGAACAGGTCGAGATGGCGCTGGCCCACCTGGAGCCGGACAGCCGGCGCGGCCGCGCGACGTCGCCCCACGATCCGCTGCTGGCCGGACAACCCCCGCTGGACCAGGACGGTGAAGTCGGCATCGTCGAGTTCACCGCGCGGCGGCCGTTCCATCCACAGCGACTCCACGCCGCCATCGATCTGTTGCTCGACGGGGTGGTCCGCACCCGCGGCCGGGCCTGGCTGGCCAACCGGCCGGCCGATGTGATGTGGATCGAATCTGCCGGCGGCGGACTGCATTTCCACAACGCCGGCCGGTGGCTGGCAGCGATGGACTCGGGCGAACGGGCCTACGCCGACCCAGAACGGTTGGCCATGGCCGCCATCGACTGGGATGACACGTTCGGCGACCGGCACGTATCCCTGACGGTCCTGGTCTGCGGCGCCCGGCCCGACGAGATCACCGACGCGCTCGGCGGCGCGCTGCTCACCGACGAAGAACTCGCCCGGCCCGGCCAGTGGGCCCACTATGCCGACCCGTTCGGCGACTGGCACGAAGACCCGTGCGAGGACCAGGCCGGCGCCGACGAAGCCGCAGCGCCCGGCCACCACGAAGGAGGACAACCGTGAAACCGCACATCCACCCCGACTACCACCCCGTGGTGTTCCAGGACGCCGCGACGGGAACCCAGTTCCTGACCCGGTCGACGGCCACCAGCGCGCGCACCATCGAGTGGGCCACCGCCGAGGGGGTGCAGACGTATCCGCTGATCGTCGTCGACATCACCAGCGACTCCCACCCGTTCTGGACCGGCTCGGCGCGGCACATCGACGCCGCCGGTCAGGTGGAGAAGTTCCGCCGCCGCTACGGCGGATCCCCGCGCCGCTAGCTTTAGGGTGGGCCCATGCGGCTCAAGCCCGGCCGGCCCGCCCTGGCCCCCTACGCGCGGTACTTCGACGTGCCGTCGGGCACGCCACAGTCCCCGGTCACCGTCACCTGGGCCGGCGTCAGCACCCTGCTGGTCGATGACGGCTCCTCGGCGCTGCTCACCGACGGGTTCTTCTCGCGGCCGCCACTGCTGCGCGTCGGTATCGGCAAGCTGGCGCCGTCACTCCCCCGCATCGACGGCTGCCTGGCCCGGCTCGGCATCGACAAGCTCGATGCCGTGCTGCCGGTGCACTCCCACTTCGACCACGCGATGGATTCGGCCGTGGTGGCCGGGCGCACCGGTGCCCAGCTGGTGGGCGGCACGTCGACGGCGCACGTCGGCACCGGGGGCGGTCTGTCGCCCGATCGGATCGTCACGGTCAGCCCTGGCGAAGCAGTCACGCTCGGTTCCTACGACGTGACGCTGTTCGAGTCCGAACACTGCCCACCCGACCGGTTTCCCGGCCACATCACCACGCCCGTCGTGCCCCCGGTCAGGACGTCGGCCTACCGGTGCGGCGAGGCCTGGTCGACCCTGATCGGCCACCGGCCCAGCGGCCACCGGCTGCTGATCGTCGGCAGTGCCGGCGCGGTGCCAGGCGCGTTGGACGGCCGGCGCGCCGACGTGGTCTACCTCGGGGTCGGCCAACTCGGCCTGCAACCCGAGCCCTACCTCGTCGACTACTGGACCCACACCGTGCGTGCGGTCGGCGCCCGACGGGTGGTGCTGATCCACTGGGACGACTTCTTCCGCCCCCTGCACAAACCGTTGCGCGCCTTGCCGTATGCCGGTGACGATCTCGACGCCTCGATGCAGGTGCTGACCCGGCTGGCCGAAACCGACGGGGTGCGCCTGCATCTGCCCACAGTGTGGCAGCGCACCGACCCGTGGAGCGCACCCTGACGCTGATCCTCGCGCTCATCGCGCTGGCGGTGGTGCTGGCCTTTGCGATGGCGCGACCCAACGGCTGGCCGGAGGCGGTCGCGGCGGTGCCCGCGGCCGGGCTGTTGATCGTCTTCGGGGCGATTTCGCGCGACGACGCCCTGGCCGAAACCCAGCGGCTGCTACCGGTTGTCGGTTTCCTGGCCGCCGTGCTGGTGCTGGCCCACCTGTGCGACGACGAAGGTCTGTTCCACGCCGCGGGCACGTTGATGGCCCGGGCCAGCCGAGGCGATCCCCGGCGCCTGCTGACCCGGGTGTTCGTCATCGGTGCATCCACCACCGCGGTGCTGAGCCTGGACGCCACCGTCGTGCTGCTCACTCCGGTGGTGCTGGCGACGGCGCGCACCCTGTCGATCCCGCCGCGCCCGCACGCCTATGCCAGCGCGCATCTGGCCAACACCGCGTCACTGTTGTTTCCGGTGTCGAATCTGACGAACCTGTTGGCCTTCACCGTGGCCGGGCTGTCCTTCGTCGAGTTCAGCGCGGTGATGGCGGCGCCGTGGGTGGCTGCGATCGCCGTCGAATTCGTGTTGCTGCGGCTGCTTTTCCGCCGCGAGTTGAGCCATCCGGTTGCCGAGGTGGCCCCGCCCCCGCCGGAGATACCGGTGCTCGTGCTGAGCGTGCTGGGGTTGACGCTGGCCGGGTTCGCGGTCACCTCGATGATCGGCATCTCCCCGGCCTGGGCCGCGCTGGCCGGGGCCGTGGTGCTCGGGGTCCGCAGCCTGGCCCAGCGGCGCAGCACGGTCGGCGGCATCGTCCGCGCCGTGAACCTGCCGTTCCTGGCATTCGTGCTGTGCCTCGGCGTGGTGGTCGACGCAGTCATCCACAATGGGCTCGGCGACGTCATGCGCGGCGTACTGCCGGCCGGCGACTCATTGTCCGCACTGCTGGGCTACGCGGTGGTGGCCGCGGTGCTGGCGAACCTGGTCAACAACCTGCCCGCGGTGCTGCTGCTGTTGCCGCTGGTGGCCGGTGCCGGACCGGCCGCAGTGCTGGCCGTGCTGATCGGCGTCAATGTCGGGCCGAACCTGACCTACGTCGGCTCACTGTCAAACCTGCTGTGGCGCAATGTTGTTCACCGAGAATGCCTGCCGGCGAAGGTCACCGAGTTCAGCCGGGTCGGACTCGTGACGGTGCCACTGACCCTGGTGGTCGGGGTGCTGACACTCTGGGTCAGCCTCCGCATTTTCCTGTGACGAGCGCTAGAGAGTCCTGCGCTGGCGGGCGATCTCGGCGAGCACCACACCCGCGGCCACCGAGGCGTTCAACGACTCCGTCGGCCCCGCCATCGGAATCGACACCACCGCATCGCACGTCTCGCGCACCAGCCGCGACAGACCCTTGCCCTCGGAACCGACCACCACGACCACCGGCCCGGTGCCCTCAAGTTCATCGAGTGTGGTGTCACCACCGGCATCCAGGCCGACGATCTGCAGACCGGCATCGGCCCAACTCTTCAGCGTCCGAGTCAGGTTCGTCGCCCGGGCCACCGGCGTTCGCGCTGCGGCCCCCGCGCTGGTGCGCCAGGCCACCGCGGTGACCGACGCCGAACGGCGCTGCGGGATCGCAACACCATGCCCACCGAACGCCGCCACCGAACGCACGATGGCACCGAGGTTGCGCGGATCGGAGATGTTGTCCAGCGCCACCAACAGCGCCGGCTCGCCAGATTCCCGGGCGGCCTTCACCAGGTCGTCGGGATGGGCGTAGTGGTACGGCGGCACCTGCAGGGCCAGCCCCTGATGCAACCCATTGGAGCTCATCCGGTCCAGGTCGTGGCGCGGCACCTCCAGGATCGAGATGCCGCGGTCGGCGGCCATCTGGACGGATTCGGTGAGCCGCTCGTCAGCCTCGGTGCCCAGCGCCACGTACAGCGCGGTGGCCGGCACCTTGGCCCGCAGGCACTCCACCACCGGGTTGCGGCCCAGCACCAGCTCGTTCTCGTCGGTCTTGCGATGCCGGCCCTGCGCCTGCCGGGCCGCCTTGGCGGCCTTCTTGGCGGCCGGGTGGTGCGGGCGCTGATCGGCGCGCGGCGTCGCACCGCGGCCCTCGAGCCCACGACGACGGACACCGCCGGACCCGACCGTCGGCCCCTTCTTGGTCCCCGGCTTGCGCACTGCGCCGCGCCGCTGCGAATTCCCGGCCATCTACGCTCCGTTCCCGTCCACGAGGGCCCACTGCGGACCGTCAGCGGTATCGGTGACCTCGATGCCGGCCGCCTTGAGCCGATCCCGGATGGCGTCGGCCGCCGCCCAGTCCCGTTTGGCACGCGCCTCGATCCGCCCGGCCAGCGCCCACTGCACCAGCTCATCCACCGCAGCCAGCGCCGCCGACGTCTCGTCGCGAGACTCCCAGCGCTCGTCGAGCGGATCGCAGCCCAGGATGCCCATCATCGACCGGATCGACGTGGCCTGCGCCATGGCGCCGTCGTGATCCCCGGCGTCCAGCGCCCGGTTGCCCACGGCCCGGGCGGCATGCACCTCGGCCAGCGCGATCGGTACCGACAGGTCGTCGTTCAGCGCGGCGGCGAACTTCGGCGTCCACTCACCCACCGCGACCGCACCGACCCGATTGCGTACCCGGTGCAGGAAATCCTCGATGCCGCTGTAGGCCTTCACCGCATCCTGCAGCGCGTTCTCCGAGAACTCCAACATCGACCGGTAGTGCGCGCTACCCAGGTAGTAACGCAGCTCGGCAGCTCGAACCCGTTGCAGCACAGCGGGAATCGAGAGCACATTGCCCAGCGACTTGCTCATCTTCTCGCCGCCCATGGTGACCCAGCCGTTGTGCAGCCAGTACCGGGCGAAGCCGTCGCCGGCGGCCACCGCCTGGGCGATCTCGTTCTCGTGATGCGGGAACACCAGGTCCATACCGCCGGCATGGATGTCGAACTCCGCACCCAGATAGGCCTCGCACATCGCAACGCACTCGGTGTGCCAGCCCGGACGCCCCCGGCCCCACGGCGTCGGCCACGACGGCTCACCCGGCTTCGCGCCCTTCCACAGCGTGAAATCACGCTGGTCGCGTTTACCGGTGGCCACCCCTTCGCCCTGATGCACGTCGTCGATGCGGTGGCCGGACAGCGCACCGTACTCCGACAGGCTCAGCACATCGAAGTAGACGTCGCCGCCGGCGGCATAGGCGTGCCCCCGCTCGATCAGCCGGTCGATGAGCTCGATCATCTGGGTGATGTGGCCGGTGGCCCGCGGCTCGGCCGACGGCGGCAGCACGCCCAGCGCGTCGTACGCGGCACTGAACGCCCGCTCGTAGGTGGCGGCCCACTCCCACCAGGGTCGGCCGGCGTCGGCAGCCTTGTTGAGGATCTTGTCATCGATGTCGGTGACGTTGCGGATGAACGCAACGTCATATCCATTGGCGGTCAGCCAGCGGCGCAGCACGTCGAACGCGACTCCGCTACGGACATGACCGATGTGCGGCAGGCCCTGAACGGTGGCACCGCACAGGTAGATCGAAGCGTGCCCCGGCCGCAGCGGTACGAAATCCCGTACGGCACCCGCCATGGTGTCGTACAGCCGCAGGCCGGTCTCTGTTGCCGACCCGACAGCTTGAGCGCGATCGGTCACGACGTGCCAGCTTACCGGCCTATTCCGCCGGAACCACCAAAGCGCTGGCTATCGCGGCCAAACCTTCACCCCGACCGGTCAGACCGAGCCCGTCGGTCGTGGTCGCCGAGACCGACACCGGAGCCCCGATCAGACCGGAAAGCAGCTCCTGGGCCTCCTCACGGCGCGGCCCGATCTTGGGCCGGTTGCCGATGACCTGCACCGTGGCGTTGCCGACCGCGAAGCCCGCTTCCTGCACCAGCCCGCGCACGTGGCGCAGCATGTCGGCGCCGGTGACTCCCCGCCATTCCGGCCGGTCGGTACCGAAGACCGCGCCGAGGTCGCCGAGGCCCGCCGCACTCAGCAGTGCGTCGCACAGCGCGTGCGCGGCGACGTCGCCGTCGGAATGGCCGGCGCAGCCGTCGGCCCCGTCGAATTCCAAGCACAACAGCCAACAAGGCCGACCCGGCTCGATCGGATGGACGTCGGTACCGAGGCCGACCCTGGGAATGCTCATATGCCGCGCGCCAACACGGACTCGGCCAGCAGCAGATCCAACGGTGTGGTGATCTTGAACGCCAGCGGATCCCCCTCGACCACCTGTACCGGCGTCCCGATCTGCTCGACCAGCGACGCGTCGTCGGTGACGACACCGGCACCGGCCCGCTGGTAGGCGCGGCGCAGCACATCGGCACGGAATCCCTGCGGCGTCTGCACCCCCCGCAAACCGGCCCGCTCGGGTGTGCCCAGCACGGCACCGTTGGCGTCGACGGCCTTGATGGTGTCGGTCAACGGAAGCCCGGGAACAACGGCGGCGTGACCACCGCTGAGCGCCTCGACCACCCGGGCGATCAGCGAAGGAGGAGTCAACGCCCGGGCCGCATCGTGCACGAGAACGAAATCCGGTTCACCGGCGGCAGCCAGCGCCAGCGCCACCGACTCGGTCCGGTCGGCTCCGCCGGCCACGATCTGGGCGCGGCCCCCGAACACCAAGGTCGCCTCGTCGGTCAGCGCAGGCGGCACCGCCACCACGACCTTGTCGATCACCCCGGCGGACAGCAGCCCGTCCAGGGCATGCTCCAACAGGGGTTTGTCCCCCAGATTGACGAATGCTTTCGGCCGGCCCGCGCCCAGCCGCTCACCTGAGCCGGCAGCCGGGACGACCGCGACAGTTGTTGCCACGACGCGTCAGGACGCGGCAGCCAGAACCTCGTCGAGGATGGTCTCGGCCTTGGCATCGTCGGTGTTCTCGGCCAGCGCGAGCTCGCCCACCAAAATCTGCCGGGCCTTGGCCAGCATCCGCTTCTCACCCGCGGACAGACCGCGTTCCTGATCCCGGCGCCACAGATCCCGGACCACCTCGGCAACCTTGTTCACGTCACCGGAGGCCAGCTTCTCGAGGTTGGCCTTGTAGCGGCGCGACCAGTTGGTCGGCTCTTCGGTGTGCGGTGCACGCAACACCTGGAATACCTTGTCGAGGCCTTCCTGGCCCACGACGTCGCGGACTCCGACGTATTCGGCGTTCTCTGCGGGTACTCGAACGGTGAGATCCCCTTGGGCGACCTTCAGTACGAGATATTCCTTCTGCTCGCCTTTGATGGTCCGGGTTTCGATCGCCTCGATCAACGCAGCACCGTGGTGTGGATAGACGACGGTGTCTCCGACCTTGAAAATCATCTGATTCGAGCCCCTTTCGCTACTCCATGCTAACACGGGCCCAGATCACATGCGCACCAACTGTGCAGGTCAGGGGCCATGCAGGTGAAGAGCAGGGGTTGACATGGTGACGAAACCGTGCAACCGCGGGGCCCGCCGGGGGCTCGAAACAGGCGTGCCCGCAAAGTCATTGTGGAGTAGATGTGTAGCTGAGCCGCCCCTCGCATTCCCCCCGCGTCAGCCACCTACTACTGTGCATAGTCGAAGTACGCCGACCCAGCTCAGGAGGCTTGAGTGAACCGCTTCGCAATGCGCGCCTCGGCCGGTCTGGCCGCATGTGGCCTGACCGTCGCCGTTCTCACCGGCTGCAGCTCCGGGCAGGTGTCCCAGACGGCAACCCAGGAACCCGCCGTCAACGGCGTCAATGCACAGGCCGGCTCCGTCTCCCTGCGCAACGTGCACCTGCGCGCGCCGCAGCAGAAGGCCTACGTCGAGGCCGGCTCGGAGACCGAACTGCTGTTCGTCGCAGCCAACGATTCCACCGAGGCTCCCAACAAGCTCCTGTCGATCAAGTCGAACATCGGCGACGTGGCCCTGAGCGGGGATCTGAACATCCCGGCCGGCGGCGTGTTGGTCGTGGGTGAGCCCGACGGCCAGACCAAGCCGCTGGAGAAGGCCGAGGCCGCCGACGCTGCCACCGCCAAGGTCACCCTGACCAAGCCGGTCACCAACGGTTTGCTCTACGACTTCACGTTCACGTTCTCCGACGGTGAGACCACCGTGGCCGTGCCGATCTCGGCGGGCGAGGCGCCGCGCCGCGACAAGACCGGCGAGGGTCCGGCCGAAGCCGCCGAGGGCGGCGAGGCCGGCGGCCACCACTAGCCGCTACCCGGGTGTCGGAGACCTCGAGATGTCGGGCCCACCGGTTACCCTCACGGCGTGGCCGGTTCGAAAATACGTTCGCAGTACCGCTGCTCGGAATGCCAGCACGCCACCCCGAAATGGGTGGGCCGGTGCGCCAATTGCGGTACCTGGGGCACGGTCGATGAAGTAACGGTGCTCGCCCTGCCCGGTGGCCGGGCCGGCGCCGCCGCCCGGCGGTCGGTGGCCCCGACCTCCCCGGCCGTGCCGATAACCGCGATCGATCCGGGCATCACCCGGCATTACCCCACCGGGGTCAGTGAACTGGACCGGGTGCTCGGCGGCGGCCTGGTCGCCGGGTCGGTCACCCTGCTGGCCGGGGATCCCGGCGTCGGCAAGTCGACCCTGCTGCTCGAGGTGGCCAACCGCTGGGCGCACACCGGTCGCCGTGCGCTGTACCTGTCCGGCGAGGAATCCGCGGGTCAGATCCGGCTGCGCGCCGAACGCACCGGCTGCACCCACAACAATGTGTACCTGGCAGGCGAATCGGACCTGCAGATCGCCCTCGGCCACATCGACGAGGTGAAACCCAGTCTGGTGGTGGTCGATTCGGTGCAGACCATGTCCACCACCGAGGCCGACGGCGTCACCGGCGGGGTGACCCAGGTGCGCGCGGTCACCACGACGCTGACCGGTTACGCCAAGACCGCCGTGGGTGATCCGGCGGTGGCCATGATCCTGGTGGGGCACGTGACCAAGGACGGCGCCATCGCCGGGCCACGGTCCCTGGAACATCTCGTCGACGTGGTGCTGCACTTCGAGGGTGATCACACGTCGAGCCTGCGGCTGGTGCGCGGGGTGAAGAACCGCTTCGGCGCCGCCGACGAGGTGGGCTGTTTTCAGATGCACGACAACGGGATCGAGTGCGTCAGCGACCCCTCCGGGTTGTTCCTGGACCAGCGCCCCGCGGCCGTCCCGGGTACCGCCGTCACGGTCACCCTCGACGGCAAGCGCCCCATGATCGGTGAGGTTCAGGCGCTCGTCGCCCCGCCCGTGGGGCCGCCGCGGCGCGTCGTCAGCGGGATCGACTCGGCCCGCGCCGCCATGATCGGTGCGGTGCTGCAGACCCGCTGCGGTCTGCCGATCGGCAACCACGACATCTACCTGTCCACCGTCGGCGGCATGCGGCTCACCGACCCGTCCTCCGACCTGGCCGTGGCGGTGGCCGTCGCCTCGGCCTACCTCGACATGGCCCTGCCGATGAACGCGGTGGTGATCGGCGAAGTGGGGCTGGTCGGCGATCTGCGCCGGGTCACCGGCATGGACCGCAGGCTGTCCGAAGCCGCCCGGCTCGGTTTCACCGTTGCCGTGGTCCCGCCCGGGATCACCAGCGTGCCCGACGGCCTGCGCGTCATCACCGTCGACACCATCGGGGCGGCGTTGCGGGCACTCAAGGACATCGCGATTGCCAGCACCTGATCCCATCACCGACAATGACGGCCGACGCTAGGAGAATTGATGGCCGTGAACCCCGGTGCCAGGACCAGCCGCACCGTCGTGCACCTGGCGCGGCCGACGCTGCGCGAAACGCTGGGCCGGCTGGCGCCCGGAACCCCGTTGCGCGACGGCCTGGAACGCATTCTGCGCGGCAAAACCGGCGCCCTGATCGTGCTGGGCTACGACGACAGCGTGGAGGCGATCTGTGACGGCGGGTTCTCCCTGGACGTGCGCTACGCCCCCACCCGGCTACGTGAGCTGTCCAAGATGGACGGCGCCGTGGTGCTCTCCAGCGACGGCAGCCGGATCGTGCGCGCCAATGTGCAGTTGGTGCCTGACCCGTCGATTCCCACCGACGAATCCGGCACCCGGCACCGCTCGGCCGAGCGCACCGCCATCCAGACCGGCTATCCGGTGATCTCGGTGAGCCACTCGATGAGCATCGTGACGGTCTACGTGGCCGGGGAGCGCCACGTGGTGCCCGAGTCGGCGACCATCCTGTCGCGGGCCAACCAGACGATCGCCACGTTGGAACGCTACAAGGGCCGCCTCGATGAGGTGAGCAAGCAGCTGTCCACCGCCGAGATCGAGGACTTCGTGACCCTGCGCGACGTCATGACCGTGGTGCAGCGCCTGGAGATGGTGCGCCGGATCAGCCTGGAGATCGACGCCGACGTCGTCGAACTGGGCACCGACGGACGACAGCTCAAACTGCAACTCGACGAACTGGTGGGCGACAACGAGGCGGCCCGCGAGCTGATCGTGCGCGATTACCACGCGCTACCGGACCCGCCGACCGCGGCCCAGGTACACACCACTCTGGAGGAGCTGGACGCCCTCACCGACAGCGAACTGCTCGACTTCACCACCCTGGCAAGGGTTTTCGGATACCCGTCGACCGCCGATGCCCAGGACTCGGCGATGAGTTCACGCGGCTACCGGGCCATGGCCGGGATACCGCGTCTGCAGTTCGCCCACGTCGATCTGCTGGTCCGGTCGTTCGGTTCGCTGCAGGGGCTGTTGGCCGCCAGCGCCGACGACCTGCAGTCTGTCGAGGGCATCGGATCGATGTGGGCCCGGCACATCCGCGAGGGGCTGTCGCTGCTGGCCGAGTCGACGATCGCCGACCGGCTGGCCTAGGTCGGTACCGGGCGATCAGTTGCCCGGCGTCGGCACCTCAGGGGCCGGCCCACCCTCGACCGGCGGCGCCTCGGGCTGCTGGGGATTGCCCTGCGCCAGGATGAACGGCACCGGCGCCGATCTCAGATTGCCCAGCTGCACGATCAGGTTGTACGTACCCGGCCCGATCGGCTGGCGCGGCATCGGGCACTGCGGCGCCGAGCCCATGCCGGTCCAGGTCACCTCGGTGGTCACCTGCTCACCGGGATTGAAGGTCTTCACCAACGTCTCGTTGGACGGGGCGCAGTCCAGGTTCGACCACAGCCGGTTGTTGTCCAGCGAGTACACGTAGGCGGCCAGCACCGCGGCGCCCACGTCGCGCTTGCAGGCCACCAGCCCGATGTTGGTCACCACCATGGTGAATTTCGGTTGATCGCCCACCACGTACTGGGGCTGGCTGGTGATGCCCTTGACCGCCAGCGTGGAATCCGGGCAGTCGTCGCCCTCCTTGAGCAGCGGCGGCGGGGTCACCGCAGCCGTCGGCGTGGCCGTCGGCGGTGGCGCATGCTGCGCCGGCGGCACCACCGGGGTCTTGACTTCGGGGTTCTCACCCGGCAGTGGCGTCGGCGCGGTGGCAGAAGGTTCGTCGGCGGGCTTGGTCTCGGCGTCGGAGCTGCTGGTCATGATCACCGCGACGATCGCGGCGACGATCCCCACGACGACTACCGCGATTCCGATAGCCAGCGCCCGGCGCCGCCAGTAAATCTGCGAGGGCAGCGGCCCATGGGGTTCCAGATCCAACACAGGTTTCACGGTAAGCCGAGGTCATGCACAGTTGTCCGAGGCTACCCGGCGTGTCGTCAGGCTTCGCCGATGTTGCCCAGGTGACTGCGCAGTTCCACCCGACCATCGGCGAGGTGGTACGTGGCGCCGACGATGGCCTGGGTGCCCGCGGCGAGGCCCTCAGAGATGGCCGCCGAGCGCATCTTCAGCTGCGACACCGTCTCGTTGACGTGATAGGCCTCGAACTCGTCGACCCGGTTCAGGCCGGCCCGCCGGCCCATCAGGATCGAGGGGGTGACCCGCTCGACGATGTCGCGGACGTAGCCGCCGGGAACCTCGCCCTCGTCAAGGGCGTTGATCGCGGCCTTGACCGCGCCGCAGCTGTCGTGGCCGAGCACCACGATCAGCGGAACGTTCAGGATGGACACCGCATATTCGATGGAGCCCAGGACCGCGGCGTCGAGGACGTGGCCGGCGGTGCGCACCACGAACATGTCGCCGAGCCCCTGGTCGAACAGCAACTCGGCGGCCACCCGGCTGTCACCGCAGCCGAACACCACCGCGGTGGGCTTCTGCCCCTGCGCCAGCTTGGTTCGACGGGCGATGTCCTGGCTGGGGTGCTGCGGTTCGCCCGCAACAAAACGAGCGTTACCGTCCTTGAGTGCCTTCCATGCGGACACCGGATTCGAATTGGGCATGCCCGTCATTCTGCCTGAGCCGCCGATGAGCATCGACCCGGGCGAATTAGTAGGTTGGTATGAATCTGCCCAGCGCGACCTGCCATGGCGGCGACCAGGCGTTTCCGCCTGGCAGATCCTCGTCAGTGAGTTCATGCTGCAGCAGACCCCGGTGTCGCGCGTCGAGCCGATCTGGCTGGCCTGGACCGAGCGGTGGCCCACCCCCTCGGCAACCGCTGCCGCCGGGCCGGCCGAGGTGCTGCGGGCCTGGGGAAAGCTGGGTTACCCGCGCCGGGCCAAGCGCCTGCACGAGTGCGCGGTGACGATCGCGACCGAGTACGACGACGTGGTGCCGGACGACGTCGAGACGCTGCTGACGCTGCCCGGCGTCGGGGCCTACACCGCACGCGCGGTGGCCTGTTTCGCGTATTCGGCCGGCGTTCCGGTGGTGGACACCAATGTGCGCCGCGTGGTCACCCGGGTGGTGCACGGGCAGGCCGACGCCCCGGCCCGGGCCCGCGACCTGGACGACGTGGCCGCGCTGTTGCCGGACGACGAGACCGCGCCGACGTTCTCGGCCGCTCTGATGGAGCTGGGCGCGACGGTGTGTACCGCGCGGGCACCACGGTGTGGCAGTTGCCCGTTGAGCCGGTGCCGGTGGCGCTCGGCCGGATATCCGGCGGCCACCACCGTTCGGCGGGTGCAGCGCTATGCCGGCACCGATCGCCAGGTTCGCGGCAAGCTGCTGGATGTGTTGCGCGGCAGTGATTCTCCGGTGGTCCGCGGTCAGCTGGACCTGGCCTGGACGTCGGATACCGCCCAGCGCGACCGGGCGCTGGATTCACTGCTGGTCGATGGGTTGGTGGAGCAGACGGTTGATGGGCGCTTCGCGCTTGCCGGCGAAGGTGACGATGCACGCGACGAAGGAGCGCGCTGAGGAACCGAGCAGACAACCCCGAAGGTGACGATGCGCGCGACGAAGGAGCGCGCTGAGGAACCTCAGGCGGTGACGGCGTCTTCCCCTGCGCCGCAAGAGAACTGGCGACGATAGTCCGAGGGGGTCACCCCGATGACGCGGCGGAAGTGGTGGCGCAGCAGCGTGCCGGTGCCGAACCCGGACTGCCCGGCGATCCCGTCGATGTCGAGGTCGGTTTCCTCCAGCAACCGGCGGGCATACAGCACTCGCTGGTCGGTGATCCACTGCATGGGGGTGGTGCCGGTCTCCTCGACGAACCGGCGGGCGAAGGTGCGGGTGGACATTGCCGAGCGCCGGGCCAGCGTTGTCACCGTGTGCGGTTTGTCGAGGTTGGACATGATCCAATCCAGGTGTGGGGCAAACCCTTCCGAGCATCTGACCGGGATCGGCTGGTCGATGTACTGGCGCTGCCCGCCGTCGCGCTGTGGGGGTACCACCATGCGGCGGGCGATCTTGTTGGTGACCTCGCTGCCCAGTTCCCGGCGGACCAGGTGCAGACATGCATCGATGCCCGCGGCGGTGCCGGCGCTGGTGATCAGGTTGCCGTCGTCGACGAACAGCACGTTGCGGTCCACCTTCGCGGTGGGGAACTTCTGCGCCAGGGCGTCGGCGTGCATCCAGTGCGTGGTACACGGTCTGCCGTCCAGCAGCCCGGCGGCGCCGGCCAGGAAGGCTCCCGAGCAGACGGTGAGGATGATCGAGCCGGCGTCGGCGGCGGCGCGCACGGCCGCCAGCGCCTCGGGCAGGTAATCGGAGTCGGTGATGGCGGGGATGGCCACCAGGTCGGCGCCCTGCAGTGCGTCCAGGCCGTGTTCGGGGGTCAGTGTGGCGCCGACCGACGTCCGCACCGGCTTTCCCGGTTCGGGGCCGCAGACTTTGAAGTCGAAGTTCGGTACCCCGTCCGCGGTGCGGTCGACCCCGAAGACCTCGCAGATCACCCCGAATTCGAATACCGCCAGGCCATCGAGCACCAGGGTGGAGACGCTTTTCAGCATGGCAGTATTTTATCGTAAGGTGTCAGCCCTGCCACTGTTGGCGGGATATTCATCTGGCAAAAATTACTGCCATGACCGTAGCGCTCGCCTTGCTGATCTTGATCTCGCCGATCGCGGTCGCCGCCGCAGTGGGCTGGGCGGCGCACCGCGCCAACATCCTGCGATTCCGCCTCGACCTGTTCGGCATCCATCCCGGCGATTACGACACCTACCGCGCCGGCCAGGACCTCGACGCGATCCGCAGCCGCTTCGAGCGCCACCCGTCCTGGCCCAGCGCCGGGGCCTCAGGCGAGCGACGTTAGAAACGCGGTCACCGACTCGCCGTACACCTGCGGCTCGTCGTCGTGGATGAGGTGGCCGGCCCCTTCCACATGCACATACGTTGTCGCCTGGCCGATTTCGGCCATGCGCCGCATCTGCCCGGGCGGCGCCACCGAGTTGCCCGCCTCCAGGAGCAGCGTCGGCACCCGCACCCCGCGCCACTGCTGCCAGTAATCCCGCGTCCCCCACTGCGCGGCGATGTCCAGCCACCACTGCGGATACCCGTGCAGCCGCCAACCGGTGGCGGTGCGGTCGAACGCCTCCAGGAAGTACCGCCCGGCCACCGGCCCGAACTCGTCGTAAACCTCTTGCGCCGAGCCGAATTCCACCGGCAGCGCATGGACCCACGGCTCCCACGGACCAGTGGTGCGGCCGCGGAAGTCGGGAGCCATGTCCTCGACCACCACGGCGGTCACGAGCTCCGGCCGGTCGGCGGCCAGACACCAGGAATGCAAGGCCCCCATGGAATGGCCCACCAGCCGCGCCGGGCGCCCCAGCGCACCAACGGCATCGCCCAGGTCTGCCACGAACCGTTCGGTGCTGATCGGGTACGGATCGGGCACCTCGCGGCCACGGTGCCAGGGGGCGTCGTAGGTGTAGACCTCCCCCAAGCCCGTCAACCACGGCAATTGGCGTGACCAGGTGCTGCCGCGCCCCATGAGACCGTGAACCAGAACGATGGGCTCGCCTCGGCCCCCGCGGGGCGTGAGCAGATCTGTGACCATGCCGTTATCTTGCCGGGCCGTCGCGGTAGCCTGAATGCCATGCCCGTCGTGAAGATCAACGCCATCGAGGTCCCGCCCAACGCCGGCCCGGAACTGGAGAAGCGGTTCGCCAACCGCGCACATTCGGTCGACGACCAACCGGGCTTCCTCGGGTTCCAGCTGCTGCGTCCGGTCAAGGGTGAAGATCGCTACTTCGTGGTGACCCAGTGGGAGACCGAAGAGGCCTTCCAGGCCTGGGCCAACGGCCGTGCCGCCGAGGCCCACAAGGGCGAGCACAAGAACCCGGTGGCCACCGGGGCGTCACTGCTGGAGTTCGAGGTTGTGTTGGACGTTGCAGGGCCGGCTGCGCAGGCGTAGCCGCAGCCGGAGTTTGCACCGCACGGTTGGCCTGACGGCCATCGCCGCGGTCGCCACCTCCCTGGCTTGTGGCTGCGCGCACAGTGTCGCGCCGGCGGCCGAGGTGTCCTACGGCGCGCACATCGACACCATCACCCCACCCGGTCTGCGGGCCAAGCAGACCATGGACATGCTCAACTCCGACTGGCCGATCGGCCCGGTCGGCGTGCGCACGCTGGCAGCGCCGGAGAAGGTCGATCTGGTGGGCACCAAGATGGACTCGATCTGGTGGGACCGCCCGTACCGGCTCACCTCTGTGGACATCGGCGCCGCGCAGGCCACGTTGCACGTACTGAACTCGTACAACGTGGCACAGGACATCGAGCTCAAGACCAACGACGCCGGCCTGGTCGACCGCTTCGACGTGACGCTGGTGCCACCGAGGATTGAGAACTGGGCCGATATCGACACCGAGCTGACCAAGTCGGGCGCGCGGTACTCCTACGGGGTGTCGAAGGTGGTCGACGGCCGGTGTGAGCAGGTTGCCGGCACCAACACCGAGCTGTCGCTGCCGCTGGCCTCGATCTTCAAACTGTATGTCCTGCTTGCGGTTTCGGATGCGGTCAAAGCCGGCACCCTGAAGTGGGACGATCACCTCACCATCACCAAAGAGGGCAAGAAACTCGGTTCGGCCGGACTGGACAAGCTGCCGCCCGGCGCGCAGATCACGGTGCGCACCGCCGCCCAGCAGATGATCTCGGCCAGCGACAACATGGCCACCGATCTGTTGATCGGCCGGGTGGGCACCACCGCGGTGGAGCGCGCTCTGGTCACCGCGGGCCATCACGACCCGGCCAGCATGACCCCGTTCCCGACCATGCACCAGGTGTTCTCGGTCGGCTGGGGTGAACCGAACCTGCGCGACGAATGGAAGAGCGCCTCGCCGGCGGATCGGGTGGCGCTGCTCAAACAGACCAATTCCCGCCCGTACGAACCGGATCCGAACCGGACGCACACCCCGGCATCCAACGATGGCCTGGAGTGGTTCGCCAGCGCCGCCGACATCTGCCGGGTCCATGCCGCGCTGCAGGCCTCGGCTGTCGGCGCCGCCGCCCCGGTGAAAGACATCCTCTCGGCACTGCCCGGAATCGACTTGGACCCGGCGAAGTGGGACTACATCGGCGCCAAGGGCGGCAACCTGCCCGGCGACCTGACCTTCAGCTGGTACGCGGTGGACCACACCGGGCAGCCGTGGGTGGTGAGCTTCCAGTTGAACTGGCCGAAGTTCCGCAGCCCGACGGCGGCAGGATGGCTGCTGTCGATCGCCAAGCGGGCCTTCGCCATGGCGCCCGTGGGCTGACCGGCCAAGCCCCCCACACCGGCTGTGCCGATTTCTACCTGTGGGCTGTGGTCTTCGCCGAATCACAACCCTGGTGTAGGAACCGGCGCACCCGGTCGATACACCCCTGCTAACCCCTGCTGCTGCGCAGCGTCCAGGCCTGGCCGCGCAGATGCAGCACGGTGCGGCTCAGCGGCGCGATGTCGAGGCGCCAGAACGACCTCGGCGGGGCGTCCAGGGCCACCAGGACGGCGGCCCGAATCACCGCTGGGTGCGTCACCGCCACGATCCGGCCCCGCGCCGAAGCCAAACCGTCCATCCAGCCGCGCACCCGTTCGACGAGCTCGACCACGGATTCACCGCCGTGCGGCGCCTGGGACGGCTCGGTCAGCCAGACCGCCAGATCCGCAGGCGGCACATCGCTCAAGCCCGCCCCGCGCCAACTTCCGTACTCCAGATCGGCCAGCCGGGAATCGACCACCGCCGACAGGCCCAGCAGCTCGGCAGTTTGACGGGCCCGCTTCTCCGGCCCGCAATAGGCGGCGTCGACGTCCCCGGGTTCGGCGGCCGCATCGGCCTGGCGGTGGCCCAGTGCACTCAGCGGCTCGTCGATGGGAAAACGCCCGGCCGCCGTGGCGTCGGTCATGGCATGCGACACCAACGACAGCCGGACGATCTCACTCATCGGAACTCACTGGAATTCACCCGACATCAGGCCGCGACGGACTCCCGTTTTCCGTCCAGGAGGCGCGACAGCGTCGCCGCGCACACCAGCCCGATCGTGGTCCAGATGACCACCTGGGTGCCCAGGCTGTACAGCCGGAACTCGTACAGATCGGCCGCGGGGAAGCCCGGGAACACGATGTTTCCGGCCTCGTCGCGCAACGGACCCGGGGTCTCGTTGATCGTCGGCAGGATCAGCATCACGACGGCCACCGCGACGATGTAGGCGCCGCCGGCGGCGAGCGTGGCGTTCCAGGCCCCGAGCTTCGGTGCCAGTTGGTGCCCCAGGTAAGCCGCGGCCACCATCAGCAGGGCCGACAGCCCCAGCATCAGCAGGTACAGCAGCGTCCGCTGGGTGATTGTCTCGTCGAGGCTGGTGGCCGGGGGGCTCGGCGGGTACTTGAGCGAGGGCACGATCCACAGCGAGATCAGCATGCCGCCGGCGATCAGCACCGACAGCGTGCGCGCCGACAGGTTGCCCAGCCGGCCATAGGCGACGCAGAACACCACGGCGAACAGCGCGCCCATCGCCACGCTGAACAGCAACACCCCGAATCCCATGCCGACCGTGGACTGGATGCCGCGGCTGAACAGTTCGCCGCCTTCCTCACCATGGCTGTGCCCATGCGCGTGGTGCGCCATTTCCATCGCCTCGTGGGCGGCAGAGGTGCCGTCCTCGAAGTCGATGGCCCGCCCGACGATCGGCTCGATGAAGATCTTCGACCAGAAGAACGCGAGCACACCTGCGATGGCGCCGGCCAGAATGCCGCGCCAGATGACGTGTTTTTCCATTGTCTCGGCTGTCTTACCCGGCGTCAGTGGCAGGGGAAGCCGAGCAGGTGGCGAGCGTCGTGGACGAACTCATGGATGTACATGTTGTCGCCGAACACCGACGTGGCGCCCTGGTCTACGCCGACGAAGTACAGCACCACCAGCGCGAAGAACGCGGTCAGTGACAGCCAGGCCACCGCACCGGCGGCCGACAGATCGATCGCGCCCGCCCGGCTCTTCTGCACCTCAGGAGTAGTCATCGGTATTCCTTCCCGGGAATTCGCGTCCCAGTCCGTTACATGACAGGCCAGGGTCTGACTGTGAACAGTGGCGCGGCCGTCCTGGACTCTCACCAGGTTCCTTGGCCTGTCAATTACAACAGCATCGTAGCGACCGGCGCACGAAAATGCCCCCGGGGGGACCCGGGGGCATTTTCCGCCTCAAGCGTTCTCAAGCGTTCCAGCGGTGACTACTCCGCGGTGGCTGCGGCCTTGGCCAGATCCGGACCGTCGGAGCCGGCCGCCTTGGGCGCACCGGAGAACGTGAACTTCGCGTCCTCGCCGGCGCCTTCGCCGTCCCAGCCCTCGACATCGACCGTGACCAGCTGGCCCGGGCCGAGCTCCTCGAACAGGATCTTCTCCGAGAGCTGATCCTCGATCTCGCGCTGGATGGTGCGCCGCAGCGGGCGCGCGCCCAGCACCGGATCGAAGCCGCGCTTGGCCAGCAGAGCCTTGGCCTTCGGCGTCAACTCCATGGCCATGTCCTTGGCGCTCAGCTGGTTGCCGACCCGGCCGATCATCAGGTCGACCATCTGGATGATCTCGTCCTGTGTCAGCTGGTGGAACACGATGATGTCATCGATGCGGTTGAGGAACTCAGGCCGGAAGTGCTTCTTGAGCTCGTCGTTGACCTTCTGCTTCATCCGCTCGTAGTTGTTCTCGCCGCCGCCCTGGCTGAAGCCCAGCCCGACCGCCTTGGAGATGTCGGACGTGCCCAGGTTGGAGGTGAAGATCAACACCGTGTTCTTGAAGTCGACAGTGCGGCCCTGACCGTCGGTGAGACGACCGTCCTCCAGGACCTGCAACAGGCTGTTGTAGATCTCCTGGTGGGCCTTCTCGATCTCGTCGAACAGCACGACACTGAACGGCTTGCGGCGCACCTTCTCGGTGAGCTGACCGCCCTCTTCGTAGCCGACGTAGCCCGGAGGGGCACCGAACAGCCGCGACGCGGTGAAGCGATCGTGGAACTCGCCCATGTCGATCTGGATCAGGGCGTCGTCGTCGCCGAACAGGAAGTTGGCCAGCGCCTTGGACAGCTCGGTCTTACCGACACCGGACGGGCCGGCGAAGATGAACGAACCGGACGGGCGCTTCGGATCCTTCAGACCGGCACGGGTACGCCGGATGGCCTTTGAAACAGCCTTGACGGCGTCTTCCTGGCCGATGATCCGCTTGTGCAGCTCCTCTTCCATGCGCAGCAGGCGCGTGGTCTCGGCCTCGGTCAGCTTGAACACCGGGATACCGGTCCAGTTGCCGAGCACCTCGGCGATCTGCTCGTCATCGACCTCGGCGACGACGTCGAGATCACCGGAACGCCACTGCTTCTCACGCTCGGCGCGCTGGGCGACCAGCTGCTTCTCCCGGTCACGCAGGCTCGCGGCCTTCTCGAAGTCCTGCGCGTCGATCGCGGACTCCTTCTCCCGGCGCGCGTCGGCGATCTTCTCGTCGAACTCACGCAGGTCTGGCGGAGCGGTCATCCGGCGGATCCGCATCCGGGCCCCGGCCTCGTCGATGAGGTCGATCGCCTTGTCCGGCAGGAACCGGTCGTTGATGTAGCGGTCGGCCAGGGTGGCCGCGGCCACCAGGGCACCGTCGGTGATCGAGACGCGGTGATGCGCCTCGTAGCGGTCCCGCAGACCCTTGAGGATCTCGATGGTGTGCTCAACCGTCGGCTCACCCACCTGGACCGGCTGGAACCGGCGTTCCAGGGCGGCGTCCTTCTCGATGTACTTGCGGTACTCGTCGAGGGTGGTCGCGCCGATGGTCTGCAGCTCGCCACGGGCCAGCTTGGGCTTCAGGATGCTGGCGGCGTCGATGGCGCCCTCGGCGGCACCCGCACCCACGAGCGTGTGCAGCTCGTCGATGAACAGGATGATGTCGCCGCGGGTGTTGATCTCCTTGAGCACCTTCTTCAGGCGCTCCTCGAAGTCACCGCGGTAGCGGCTGCCGGCCACCAGCGAACCCAGGTCCAGGGTGTAGAGCTGCTTGTCCTTGAGCGTCTCGGGGACCTCGCCGTGCACGATGGCCTGGGCCAGGCCCTCGACGACGGCGGTCTTGCCGACGCCGGGCTCGCCGATCAGCACCGGGTTGTTCTTGGTGCGCCGGCTCAGCACCTGCATGACCCGCTCGATTTCCTTCTCACGGCCGATGACCGGATCGAGCTTGCCCTCCATCGCGGCGGCGGTCAGGTTGCGGCCGAACTGGTCGAGGACCAGCGAGGTGGACGGCGAGCCGGATTCGCCGCCGCGGCCACCGGTGCCGGCCTCCGCGGCCTCCTTGCCCTGGTAGCCGCTCAGCAGCTGGATCACCTGCTGGCGCACCCGGGTCAGCTCGGCGCCGAGCTTGACCAGCACCTGGGCGGCCACGCCTTCGCCTTCGCGGATCAGGCCGAGCAGGATGTGCTCGGTGCCGATGTAGTTGTGGCCGAGCTGCAGCGCCTCGCGCAGGGACAGCTCCAGCACCTTCTTGGCGCGCGGCGTGAACGGGATGTGGCCGGACGGGGCCTGCTGACCCTGGCCGATGATCTCCTCGACCTGGCTGCGCACGCCTTCCAGCGAAATGCCCAACGACTCCAGCGACTTGGCGGCTACGCCCTCGCCCTCGTGAATAAGACCCAACAGGATGTGCTCGGTCCCGATGTAGTTGTGGTTGAGCATCCGGGCTTCTTCTTGCGCCAGGACGACGACCCTGCGGGCACGGTCGGTGAATCTCTCAAACATCGGTGGTTACCTGCTCTCCATCGCGTAGCGATACCCGCGTACGGCTTCGTTATATCGGTTTTCTTCCGGCCCGCACGTAGTACCTACCGTCCACTCTAATGGGCGGCCGCCCCGGGCGCGGAGGTTGGCGGTCCGTTCCGCCCGAGGAGACCTGCCGGCATCCGGTGCTGCAGATGAGCAACGCCGCCGGTCGGCGAATCGTTTCCGAAAACCCCCGGTTTCGGAGTTCGCCGCTAGCGAAAACTCCGGACCGGGAATTCTCACCGGTCCGGAGCTGGCAACTATCTATTGAGTTGCGGTCGATTATGTGGCGGCGTGGAAGGCATCGATCACATCCGCCGGGATCCGCCCGCGAGTGGACACGTTGTGGCCGTTGCGGCGGGCCCATTCACGGATGGCCGCACTCTGCTCACGATCGATGGCGCCGCGACCACGAGCCGGGCCTGCCGCCCGTCCGCGCCGACGCCCGCCGACCCGGCGGCCGGCCTCCACCCACTGCTTCAGATCGTTGCGGAGCTTGGCGGCATTTTTGGCGGAAAGATCGATCTCATAGGTAACACCGTCGAGGCCGAATTCGACCGTCTCGTCAGCGGTCGCTTCACCGTCGAAATCATCGACCAACGTGACGGTCACTTTCTTCGCCATTACCCCGCACCGAACCCTTCTGCTACGCATTGGTGACTACCGGTGAGTATCCTGCACCCGAGCCCTAATCTGCCACACAACACGCACATTTCCAACAACGCGCGGATCGCGGCAGTTCAGTTCCTGCGACTCAGTTACCGTGACGGCGAACAATCGGGAACAAAACCGTCTCCCGAATAGACAAGCCGGTCAGTGCCATCAACAAGCGATCGATACCCATTCCGGTGCCGGTGGTGGGCGGCATCGCATACTCCAATGCGGCGAGGAAATCCTCGTCGAGAACCATTGCTTCGTCGTCGCCGGCGGCTGCCGCCCGGGCCTGGGCTTCGAATCGTTCCCGCTGGATTACCGGGTCGACGAGTTCAGAATATCCGGTGGCGAGTTCGAAACGCCGTACGTAGAGATCCCATTTCTCGGTCACGCCGGGAATGCTGCGGTGAGCCCGGGTGAGCGGCGACGTCTCGACCGGGAAGTCGCGGACGAACGTCGGGGCCCACAACTTCTCGCCCACCGTGTGTTCCCAGAGTTCCTCGACCAATTTCCCGTGCCCGTAGCCACGGTCACGCGCAATCTCGACGCCGAGCTGATCGGCAATACCCCACAAGTGTTCAACTGACGTCTCGGGGGTGATCTCCTCACCGAGAGCCGCGGACAACGAAGGATACATTTCCAATGTGTCCCATTGCCCGTCGAGGTCGTAGACACTGCCATCGGGCAATGGCACTTGACGCGTTCCGATCGCCTCGTCGGCCACCTCTTGAATAAGTTCCCGGGTGACCACCGCCGAATCGTTGTAGTCGCCGTAGGCCTGATATGTCTCCAACATTGAGAATTCCGGCGAGTGCGTGGAATCGACACCCTCGTTACGAAAGTTTCGGTTCAACTCGAAAACCCGGTCAAATCCGCCGACGATGCAGCGTTTGAGGAACAACTCCGGGGCGATCCGCAGGTACAGATCCACATCGAGGGCATTGGAGTGGGTGATGAACGGCCGGGCCGCCGCCCCACCGGCCAGCGTCTGCAGCATCGGCGTCTCGACCTCGAGAAAGCCCCGGCGCTCCAGAGCCGAGCGCACCGCACGCACCACAGCCACCCGTTGCCGCGCAATGGTGCGCGCCTCCGGTCGCACGATGAGATCCACATAACGCTGCCGGACCCGGGCCTCTTCGCTCATTTCCTTGTGGGCAACCGGCAGTGGCCGCAACGCCTTGGCCGCCAGCTGCCACGAATCGGCCAGCACCGACAGCTCACCGCGCTTGGAACTGATCACCTCACCGTGCACGAACACGATGTCGCCGAGATCCACATCGGCCTTCCAGGCGTCCAGCGACTCCTGGCCCACCTGCGCCAGGCTGATCATCGCCTGCAGCTGCGTGCCGTCGCCCTCCTGCAGCGTCGCGAAACACAACTTGCCGGAATTGCGGGCGAACACCACCCGGCCCGACACCCCGACGATGTCGCCGGTCTGGGTGTCGGCGGCCAGCTCGGGATAGGCCGCCCGCAGCTCGGCCAGCGTGTGCGTGCGCGGAACGGTCACCGGGTACGGCTCACGCCCCTCGGCGAGCAAGCGCTCCCGCTTGGCCTGACGGATCCGGAACTGCTCGGGAAGGTCGGCCTGGGACTGGGACACGTCGGCACGATCGGCGGGGCTCACAAAATGCCAGCTTAAATGAACACGTGAACGCACAACTGCACGGCGAGGCGCTGGCCGCTCTCGGACACGAGCCGCTGGACTGGCGGTTCAAGGGCCTGCCCGCATCCTGGTCGGGACGCACTGCGGCCCAGGTCAGCTCGCTGCACCCGGCGTTGTTCGGCGACGGGCCGTCCGGCCCGGTGTGCGTGCTGGCCGAATCGGCGCTTGTGCACAACCTCACAAGCATGGCGGCGTGGTGTGCCGAGCGCGGCGTCGAATTGGCACCGCACGGCAAGACCCACATGGCGCCGCAGCTGTTGGCCCGCCAGTTCGCCGCCGGTGCGTGTGCCGTCACCGCCGCCACCGTCAACCAGGTCCGAGTCTTCCGGGCCTTCGGGGTCAGCGACGTGGTGCTGGCCAACGAGGTGGTCGACCTGGGCGGGCTGGCCTGGTTGGCGGCCGAACTCGACGCCGATCCGGGCTTCCACGCCGTCTGCTGGGCGGACTCGGTGGCCGGGGTGGAGCTGATGACGGCCGCGCTCGCCGGTGCCCGGCGCCGGGTCGACGTGTGCGTCGAGGTCGGGATGGCCGGCGGGCGCAGCGGATGCCGCACCGACGCCGAGATCGACGAGGTGGCCCGCGCCGTCGCGGCCAGCCCCGCGCTGCGGCTGGTCGGGATCGCCGGCTACGAGGCCTCAGCCGGCCAGGAGGTGAGCCCCGAGGCGACCGAGCGGGTGCGGGCCTACCTGCGGGGCCTGCGGGCCGCCACGATCCGGCTGGCCGGGCTGTTCGAGACCGACGCCGTAATCGTCAGCGCCGGCGGCAGCACCTATCCCGACCTGGTGGCCGACGAGCTCACCGGCGACTGGCCGGCGCCGTTGTCGGTGCGGACGATCTTGCGCAGCGGCTGCTACCTCACCCACGACCACGGCCTGTACGCCCGGACCTCGCCGCTGCAGCTGCAGTCGGCCCTGCAGGTGTGGGCACAGGTCGTGTCGCGACCCGAACCCGGACTGGCGCTGGTGACGATGGGGCGGCGCGACGTGTCCTTCGATGCCGGACTTCCAGTGCCACTGAGCCTGCCCGGCTGCTCTGTGGTCAAACTCGACGACCAGCACGCCTACGTCCAGTTGACCGAACCCGACCAGGCCCCGGTCGGCGCGTGGCTGCCGTTCGGAATTTCGCACCCGTGCACCACATTCGACAAATGGCAGCTGATCCTGGTGCTCAACGACGAGCACCGGGTCATCGAGTTCGTGCGGACCTTCTTCTGACGCTGTGGCCCGGTGACTATTTGGCCGGTTTGAGCCGGCCCCGCTGACTGTCCCGGTTGCGCTCGAACACCAGGCGCAGCCCGTCGAGGGTGAGATGCCGGTCGTAGTGCTGCACGGTACGCAGATCCGGCAGCACCAGCGATGCGGTGTAGCCGGTGGCCACCACCGCGACATCGTCGCCGGCGAAACCGTCGACGTCGTCCCGGATCCGGGTGACGAGGCCGTCCACCAGCGCGGCGAAACCGAACACCGCACCGGCCTGCATGCATTCCACGGTGTTCTTGCCGATCACCGAGCGCGGGCGGGTCAGCTCGACGCGGCGCAGCGCGGCCGATCGGGCCGCCGCGGCATCGGAGGACACCTGCACACCCGGTGCGATCGCCCCGCCGAGGAACTCACCCTTGGCCGACACCACGTCGACGCAGATCGAGGAGCCGAAATCGACGATGATCGAGGCGGTTCCGTATTTGTGGTACGCGGCAAGGCAATTCACGATCCGGTCGGCGCCGACTTCCTTCGGGTTGTCGACCAGCAGCGGGATGCCGGTGCGCACACCGGGCTCGATCAGCACGTGCGGCACCGACGGCCAGTACTGCTCGAGCATCAGCCGCACCTCGTGCAGCACCGAGGGCACGGTGGACAGCCCGGCGGCACCGGTCAACCGCTCGGAGTCGTCACCGATCAGACCGTCGATGGTGAGCGCCAGCTCATCGGCGGTCACCTCGGACTCGGTCCGGATCCGCCACTGCTGCACCACTTTCGCGTGATCTCCGGATCCGGAGATCAACCCGACGATGGTGTGGGTGTTGCGGACGTCGATCGCGAGCAACATTATCGCGGCGACATCAGTTCGGACACGTCCTCGGGGACGTAGGCCGGATCGTGGCCGTGCTCGCCGAGGTCGATCTGCTTGTTGCCGTTGTCCACGAACACGATCCTCGGCCGGTAGGCGCGCGCCTCGGCGTCCTCCATCACCCCGTAGGCGATCAGGATCACCAGATCACCGGGGTGGATGAGATGTGCTGCGGCACCGTTGATGCCGATCACCCCGCTGCCACGCTCACCGGTGATGGCATACGTCACCAGCCGGGCACCGTTGTCGATGTCGACGATGGTCACCTGCTCACCTTCGAGCAGATCGGCCGCCTCCATCAGATCAGCGTCGATGGTCACCGAGCCCACGTAGTGCAGGTCGGCCTGCGTCACGGTGGCGCGGTGAATCTTGGATTTCAGCATGGTGCGCTGCATCAGTTCCTCCAGGGCAGTTCGCGATTGTTGTCGTCGCCGACGCGAGGATGTCCGTCGATCCCCGCGGACGCGCCGATGTCGACGGAGATGTTGTCCAACAAGCGGGTTCGGCCCAGACGCGCGGCCACCAGCAGCCGGGCCTGACCTTCCTCCGGTGCGGGACCGAGCAGCGGATCACGCACCTCCAGGTAGTCGACCTCGATGGCCGGAACCTCGTCGAGCACCGCGCGGGCCGCGTCGATGGCGGCCGACGCCCCGCCCGCGGCGGCGTATTTGCCCGCCAGCAACGCCGCCGACAGGGCACCGGCCTGTTCACGCTCGTCGGCGTCGAGGTAGCGGTTACGGGATGACATCGCCAATCCGTCGGACTCGCGCACGATCGGAACCCCGACGATCTGCACGTCGACATTGAGATCGGCCACCATCTGCCGGATCAACGCCAGTTGCTGGTAGTCCTTCTCGCCGAAGAAGGCCCGGTCCGGCCGTACGATCTGGAGCAGCTTGAACACGACGGTCAGCACTCCGGCGAAATGTCCCGGCCGCGAAGCGCCTTCGAGTTCACCGCCGACTGTCCCCGGCTGCACGCTGGTACGCGGCCCATCCGGATACATCGCCGAACCAGTTGGGGTGAAAGCGATCTCCACCCCCTCCGCCCGGAGCAGGGCCAGATCCTCGTCGAGGGGACGCGGGTAGGCATCGAGGTCCTCCCCTGCCCCGAACTGCAGCGGGTTGACGAAGATCGACACCACCACGACCGCACCTGGTACCCGTTTGGCCGCTCGGATCAGGGTCAGGTGTCCCTCGTGCAGCGCGCCCATGGTGGGCACCAGGGTGACCCGCCGGCCGCTGCCGCGCAGGGCGCGGGCGACCGCCGCCACATCGGCCGGTGCGGAGTACACGTTGAGGTCGCCGGCGACGAACTTGGGTGGGTTGGCTTGGGTCATCCGTGACTCGTTTCCGGGCTCGGTTCCGTGAGGACTGCCAGCACGTCCCGCGGTGCACGGGCACGTTGCGCGGTACGCAGCGAGTTGGCCCGATAGGCCTGCGCCAGTTCGGGATCCAGCTCGCCGAGGGCATGCAGGTGGGCGGCCACCGCGGCGGCGTCGCCACGGGCCACCGGGCCGGTCAGGGCGGCCTGGCCGCGCTGCAGTGCGTTTTCCAGCGCGGCCCGGGCCAGCGGGCCCACCACGCGCTCGGGCAGACCGCCCGGGGCGTCGCCGACGAGTTCCTGCCCCAGCAGCTCCTGTCCGCGCAGCGATGCCCGCAGGACGTCCACCGCGTCGAGTACCAACGTGACCAGATGGTTGCCGGCATGTGCGAGCGCCGCATGGTATTGCGTCCGAGCGGATTCGGGCACCCGGAACGGCTCGCCGCCGATCTCAAGCACCAGCGACTGGCCGATCGCGTAACCCACCTCGTCGGCCGCGGTGATGCCGAAGCAGGCGTCGGGCAGCCGGGCGATGTCCTCGTCGGCGCCGGTGAACGTCATCGCCGGGTGGATGGCCAACGGTATGCAGCCTTGTTCGGTGAGCGGGGCCAGCACCGCCACCCCGTTGGCCCCCGAGGTGTGCACCACGATGGTGCCGGGCCGGACGACGCCGGTGGCGGCCAGACCGGACACCAGCGCGGACAGCTCGGCGTCGGGCACCGTCAACAGCAGCAGTTCGGACCGCTGCGCCACGTCCTGGACGGCAAGGATCGCCGTGTCGGGCAGCCTGCGCTGGGCTCGCAGCCGCGACGGTTCGGAGATCGCACTGCAGGCCACCACCACGTGCTCGACCCGCTCCAGGGCATAACCGAGCGCCGTCCCGACCCGGCCGGCGGAGATGATGCCGACGCTGAGCCTGGCCGGACGCAATCCCTCGGGCGGGGACCACCCGCCGACAGGGGGCTGCTCCATCGCAGACGACCTCACAGGATGACTAGATTCTCGTTCCAGTCCCGCGTTGCGGGTACCGGACGGTCGCCACGAGACTAGCTCACTCCTCGCGCCGCCTGCGACGCCCGCCTTCACCGGGGCTCGCCTGGAACCGTGCCAGCAGCTCGTTCACCGACTGTCCGCCGGTGTGGTGGCCGTTGGGCGGCTCGGGTTCGTCGTCGCTGCGGTGCCGGGACGCCCGCCGCGGCGGCTCAGGCGGCTGCGCTGGTTCGGCGGCCAGCGTCGGGGACTGCTGACCGGGCGCGGGCCGGCCCGGATCGGACTCGGCCGGGGCGTAATGACGGCCCCGCGGCCGCTCCGGCGCCTGCCCTGCCGACATCGCCGGGGCCGGCGTCGGCTCCGGGGCGGGTTCGGGGGCCGGAGCCGGTTCGGGGGCCGATTGCGGCGCCGGTTCCGGGGTGTTTTCCGGGGCGCGGCGCCGGCCGACGTACTCGGTGGCGGCGCCGTTCTGCGGCGTCACCGGCGCGGACCAGTTGCTGCCCGGTGCGCCTGCCGGGATCCACTGCCCCTCTGCAGGCGCCGGACGCCAGCCCGCCGCCGCCGGCTCGGCAGCCGGCTCGGGCGCGCTCGGGGGCTCGAATGCGGGCTCCGGTGCTGGTGCAGGCTCGGGCGCGGGCGCCGGTTCGGGATTGGGTGCGGGGACGTCGATGGTCGGCGACGGCTGCATCGGCGGCATGGTCGGTGGTGGGGGCGGTGGCGCCCAGGCGGACGGCGGCTCGGGCTGCCGGCGCGCGGCCGGCTGCGGCTCGGGCCGGGGCTCAGGCTGGGGTTCGGGCTGCGGTTCGGGCTGCGGTTCACGCCGCGGTTCAGGCCTGGGCTCGGGCTGCGGCTTCGGCTCCTGCGGGCGCCCGGCAGCCGGCGGACGTGGCGGTTCCGGCTGACGCTCGGACTGGCGGCGACGGCGACGCGGTTGCTCATTGGCAGGCACGGGTCGTGACGGCAGCCGGTGCGCACCCCCGGTGGTCGCCCAATCGTTCTCCGGCGGGTGCGGCACGGCCGGCACGTCGATGATCGGGCTTTCCTCGGTACGCGAGTTGCGGATGTCGGTGACCTCGACCGGCGGTACATCCAGGCGACTGGCGGTGACCCGGCCCGCCGTGCGCACCGCACTCTTGTCGGTCTCCAGGGCCGGACGGTGCACCAGGTCGGTGTCGAACAGGATCTCCAGGTTGGCCCGCAGCGCGGCCAACTCCGCGCGCAACGCAGCAACCTCGTCGGCAGCCTGGGCGCGCAGCTCGGAGGCGAGTTCGCGGCGCAGCTGGGTCTCCACGGTCAGCTCGTATTCGCGCCGGGCCGAGATCTCCCGATCCAGCTGCAGGTCGTAGACGAACTTGAGGTCGCGGGCCTTGGCCTGGTCCAGGTCACTCTGGCGGCGATAGATGACGGAGACGAAGGCCCCCACCACGGCAGCCCACAGGGCCAGGATGACGGCAAGCTTCAGCAACTCGACGCGATCGGTGAACACCAATGCGGAGCTGGCCAGAATCGCGAGCACCAGCAATACCGTTAAGAGCAGCCAGCCCGGCCTTCGGCCGCCGCGCCGTGGCCGACCACCGCGGGGCAGAACGGTCATGCGCCGACTGTACCCGTCACCACCCATCGAGCCGGTCGACCGCTGCGGCGATTCGGCCACCGAGCTGAGGAAATCCTCACTGCTGCGCGGGGTCGCCATTGTCCGGCGGTTCCTCGGGAGATCGGCAGCAATGCTGCAACCACACCGCGGCGACCGCCAAAGCCAGTGCGCTGATCGCGGCGACGATGGCACCGGGCAGGTCCTCGTCGGCCACCCGCAGTTCGTCGCGCCGCGGCAGCAGGTAGACCAGCACACCGATCCACCACCCCGCCACGACGGCACCGACCCAGGCAGAGGCCTTGGCGATCACCACCGAGCGGGCCACTGTCAGCGGGTGCAGCCGGCCCGCGCCGACACCGATCTGCCCGTCGCTGATCTTGGCCCGCACGTAGAAGGCCCAGCCGGCCTCGGCCAGCGCAACCGCCAGCAGTGACAACCCGGTCCAGACCGTGAGGGGCGGGAACCACTGGTAGAGCACACCGATCAGCATGTAACCGAGGACGGCGACGACGACGGCCGCCCCGGCCAGGTCACGCTTGCGGGTCGGCCCCATCAGTCGGCCCCCGGTCCGGTCCGGATAGCCAGCGTCAGATCGGTGCGCCGGACGCCGGCCCGTTCGGCCGGGTCGATCTCCTCCAGCAGGTACGCCACCCGCCGAGACCGGCCGCCCACCGTCAACGTGGCATCCGGGTCGACCGCCAGCCACGGGATCAGCACGAACGCGCGCAGATGGGCGAGCGGATGCGGCAGGGTCAGGTCCGCATCTCGGGAGCGCACCTCGTCTTCGCCGTCATGGCAGGTGATCACGTCGACGTCGAGGGTGCGCGGCCCCCACTTCTGCTCGCGGACCCGGTCCGCGGCCTGCTCCAGTTCCTGCCCCCGCCGCAGCCAGCCGTGCGCATCGAGGCCGGCGTCGTCGGCGATCAGCACCGCGTTCAGGAACGGATTCTGCTCGACCCCACCCCAGGCGTCGGTCTCGTACACCGGCGACACCGCCCGCACCCGTGGCCCGAGCCCGTCGAGAACCGACTGCAGATGGGCCAGCCGGTCACCGAGATTCGAGCCGATCGACAGCACGGTGGAGGTCATCCCGCGCCCCCGTCCCGTCCGCGTCGCGACCGCCGGGCCACCACCGCGACGTCGTCGAATGTCAGCGGAATCGGTGCGCTGGGCTTGTGCAGCACCACCTCGACGGCGTGCAGGCGCTCGTCGGTCATGATGGCGTCGGCGATCTCGGCCGATACCGTCTCGATCAGGTTGCGCGGTGGGCCGGCCACGATGTCGGCGGCCAACTGGGCCAGCGCGCCGTAGTCGAGGGTGTCGGCGAGATCATCGGTGGCCGCGGCCGGGCGCAGATCCACCCACGCCGTGATGTCGACGACGAACTCCTGGCCGTCGCGGCGTTCATGCTCGAAAACCCCGTGGTTGCCGCGAACTCGCAAGCCACGCAACTCGATTCGATCAGCCAACCCGACCTCCGGATTTCCAGGCGGCCAGCACGGCCAGCGCGTCGACAGTGGCCACCACGTCATGTACCCGAACTCCCCAGGCGCCGTGCAGCGCGGCCAGCGTCGAGATCACCGCGGTGGCGGTCTCGCGACCGTCGGGCGGCCGTGGTGTGCCGTCCGGACCGGCCAGCAGGGAACCGAGGAAGCGTTTGCGGGAGGCGCCGACCAGCACCGGGATCCCGGTGGCGACGAACTCTGGCAGGGCGTGTAGCAGCGCCCAATTGTGTTGTGCGGTCTTGGCGAATCCCAGACCGGGGTCGATGATCACCCGTCCCGGGTCGACCCCGGCAGCCACCGCGGCATCGACCGCGGCCAGCAGTTCGGCCCGGACCTCGGCCACCACGTCACCGTAGCCCGGCGCCTCGTGTGGCCGGGCGGCAGCGACCGAACGCCAGTGCATCAGGATCCACGGCACCTTCGCGTCGGCGAGCAGCGGTGCCATGTTCGGATCGGCCAGACCGCCGGACACGTCGTTGACGATCTGTGCGCCGTTCTGCAGCGCAACCTTGGCCACGTCGGCATGCATCGTGTCGATGCTGACGGTGACCCCCTGGGAGGCAAGCGCTTCGATCACCGGGGCCACCCGGGCCGCCTCGACGGCGGAGTCGATCCGCACCGCGCCGGGCCGGGTGGACTCGCCCCCGACGTCGATGATGCTCGCGCCGGCGGCCGCGAGCGCCAGCCCGTGTTCGACCGCGCGATCGCGATCGATGAACTTGCCGCCGTCGGAGAAGGAATCGTCGGTGACGTTCACAACTCCCATGACCTGCACAGGGGTTGGGTTCACTTCCGCAGGATGAGTTCCAGCGCCTCGGCCCGGGATGCCTTGTCCGTCTTGAACTGTCCGCGCACCGCAGAGGTGGTGGTGACCGCGCCTGGTTTGCGCACCCCGCGCATGGCCATGCACAGATGCTCGGCTTCGATCACCACGATGACCCCGCGCGGATCGAGCTTGCGCATCAACGCATCGGCGACCTGGGCGGTCAGGCGTTCCTGTACCTGTGGGCGCTTGGAGTACAGGTCGACCAGGCGGGCGATCTTCGACAGGCCGGTCACCCTGCCGTCCACCCCCGGGATGTATCCGACGTGCGCCACCCCGTGGAACGACACCAGGTGGTGCTCACAGGTGGAGTACATCGGGATCTCCTTGACCAGCACGAGTTCGTCGTGCTCCTCGTCAAAGGTGGTGTTCAGCACCGCATCCGGATCGGTGTAGAGGCCCGCCATCAGCTCTTTGTACGCACGCGCCACCCGAGCGGGAGTGTCCACCAGGCCCTGACGGTCGGGGTCCTCACCGATGGCGATCAGCAGCTCACGCACCGCCGCCTCGGCCCGCGGTTGGTCGAACACCCGCAGGGACGTGTCGGTGTTGTTGTGGTGCTCGCGCAGCGACTGCGACATGAAGCCTCCGTTCGTCGGATCAGCCGTGGGCCGGTGGATTGGACCGGTCGGCCCGGTCAGTCCGGTCTGAATCGCCGTCCTTGCCGGCGTCTTCGTTCGGAGCGGACTGACCGGGATGAGGATAGGGCTGATACGGGTACGGCTGGGGCTGTTGCCATCCCGACGGATGCGGCGGCGGGTACCAGTAGCCCTGCTGTTGGGCGGGCGGCTGGTAGCCCGGCTGCTGGTGTTGCTGTGGGTGCGGCGGCTGTGCGTGCTGCGGCGGCCAGCCCGGGGCGTGCCAGCCCGCGGGCGCGCCGTAATCGGGCTGTGTCGAGCCGGCCGGCGCTCCGTTACCCGGTGCACCGTTGGCGACCGAGCCGTTGGTTTCCCTGGCCCGCTCGGCTTCGGCGCTGGCCGCGGCGATGGCGGCCTTGAACGCCGGCTCGGGCACCGGCGGCGGCCACGGCTCGCCGCGTTCGATGGCGATCTCACCGGGGGTCTTGATCGGCGGCTTGTCCGACGGCACCCGGCCACCGAAGTCGTCGAACATGGTCAGCCGGGGACGCTTCTTGACGTCGCCGAAGATGGCTTCCAGCTCCGCGCGGTGCAGCGTCTCCTTCTCCAGCAGCTCGCCGGCCAGGGTGTCGAGCACATCGCGGTACTCGGTGAGGATCTCCCACGCCTCGGTGTGCGCGGCCTCGATGAGCTTGCGCACCTCGTCGTCGATGTCGCGGGCCACCTCGTGACCGAAGTCGGCCTGGGTGCCCATCGTGCGGCCCAGGAACGGGTCGCCGTGCTCGGTGCCGTAGCGCACCGCACCGAGCTTGGAGCTCATGCCGTACTCGGTGACCATCGCCCGGGCGATCTTGGTGGCCTGCTCGATGTCGGACACCGCGCCGGTGGTGGGCTCGCGGAAAACGAGTTCCTCGGCGGCGCGGCCGCCCATCGCGAACACCAGCCGGGCGATCATCTCCGAGCGGGTCATCAAACCCTTGTCGTCCTCGGGCACGGCGACGGCGTGGCCGCCGGTGCGGCCGCGGGCCAGGATCGTCACCTTGTAGATCGGCTCGATGTCGGGCATCGCCCAGGCGGCCAGGGTGTGCCCGCCCTCGTGGTAGGCGGTGATCTTCTTTTCCTGCTCGCTGATGATGCGGCTCTTGCGACGCGGGCCGCCCACCACGCGGTCCACCGCCTCTTCCAGCGCAGCGCTGGTGATGACGGTGCCGTTCTCGCGGGCGGTCAGCAGGGCGGCCTCGTTGATGACGTTGGCCAGGTCGGCGCCGGACATCCCGACCGTGCGCTTGGCCAGGCCGTCGAGGTCGGCGTCGGGGGCGATCGGCTTGCCCTGCGAATGCACCTTCAGCACGGCGCGGCGGCCGGCCAGGTCGGGGTTGGACACCGGGATCTGCCGGTCGAAGCGGCCGGGCCGCAGCAGCGCCGGGTCGAGGATGTCGGGGCGGTTGGTGGCCGCGATCAGGATGACGCCCTGGCGGTCGCCGAAGCCGTCCATCTCGACCAGCAGCTGGTTCAGGGTCTGCTCACGTTCGTCGTGGCCACCGCCCATACCGGCGCCACGCTGCCGACCGACGGCGTCGATCTCGTCGACGAAGATGATGCACGGGCTGTTGGCCTTGGCCTGCTCGAACATGTCCCGCACGCGGGAGGCACCGACACCGACGAACATCTCGACGAAGTCCGAACCGGAGATGGTGAAGAACGGCACCCCGGCCTCACCGGCGACGGCGCGGGCCAGCAGGGTCTTGCCGGTTCCGGGCGGGCCGTAGAGCAGCACACCGCGCGGGATCTTGGCGCCCAGGGCCTGGTACCGGCTGGGGTTCTGCAGGAAGTCCTTGATCTCGTAGAGCTCCTCGACCGCCTCGTCCACCCCGGCGACGTCGGCGAACGTGGTCTTGGGCATGTCCTTGCCCAGCTGCTTGGCCTTGGACTTGCCGAAGCCGAAGCCCATCCGGCCGCCGCCCTGCATGCGGGAGAACATCACGAACAGCGCCACCAACAACAACAGCGGCAGCATGTAGATCAGCATCGAGCCGAGGAAACTGCCCTGGTTGACGGCGGTGCCGTACTTGATGTTCTTGCTGTCGAGCTGCTCGGCCAACTTCAGCGCAAAGCCCGTGGGGAACTTGGTGATGACCTTGTCGGAGTTCTCGGTCTCGCCGTTGCCGCTCTTGAGGTCGAGCCGCAGTTGCTGCTCGCGGTCGTCGATATGGGCGCTCTTGACGTTGTCGGCGCGGATCTGGGCCACCGCCACCGAGGTGTCGACGGGTTTGTAGCCGCGGGTGTCGTCGCTGAAATAGAAAAACGACCAGCCCAGCAGCAGCACGACCGCGACCACGGTCAGCGTGCGGATCACATTCTTGCGGTTCATCGATCACTCGGCCGAGTTCGGCCCGGTCCTTCCAACGTGCGCAGTTGAGACATTCAAGGCTACCGCTAGACCAACGTCCGGCTGTTCCCGACGGTATCTGGCCGAACGCTCGCGGCTGTGCTTGGGTGAGATCGTGCTCACACCCACCGAGCGATCGGTCGATACCAATGGCGTGACGTTGACGGTGACCGAGGCGGGTGAACGCGGGAACCCGGTGGTCGTGCTGGCCCATGGTTTTCCCGAGTTGGCCTACTCGTGGCGCCACCAGATCCCGGCCCTGGCCGCCGCCGGCTATCACGTTCTGGCCCCTGACCAGCGCGGTTACGGCGGCTCGTCGCGGCCGGAGGAGATCGGCGCCTACAACATCACCGAACTGACCGCCGACATCGCCGGGTTGCTGGATGATGTCGGCGCCGAACAGGCGGTGATCGTCGGGCACGACTGGGGTTCGCCGGTGGCGACCAATTTCCCGCTGTTCTATCCCGACCGGGTCCGCGCGGTGGTGGCCATGAGCGTGCCGCCGGTGCCCCGGGCGCCTGCCCCGCCGACGCAGATCTGGCGCAAGATCTTCGGCGACAACTTCTTCTACATCCTGTATTTCCAGGAGCCCGGGGTGGCCGACGCCGCGTTGAGCGCCGACCCGGCCCGGGCCTTGCGCCGGATGATCGGCGGCCTACGCACCACCGGCGACGAGTTCGCGGCGCAGCGAATGACCGCGCCCGGACCCGAGGGTTTCATCGACCGGCTGCCCGAACCCGTGAGTCTCCCCGACTGGATCACCCAGGACGAACTCGACCACTACATCGCCGAGTTCACGCGAACCGGCTTCACCGGGCCGCTGAACTGGTACCGCAACTTCGACCGGAACTGGGAACTGACCGAGAACACCCCCGCGCCCACCATCACGGTGCCCACGCTGTTCCTGGCCGGCAGCGCCGATCCGGTGCTGGGCTTCACCCCGCGCGACCGGGTGCGCGACGTGGTCACCGGCGACTACCGCGAGGTGCTGCTCGACGGCGCCGGGCACTGGTTGCAGCAGGAACGGCCCGATGAGGTGAACGCGGCGCTGTTGGAGTTCCTGGAGGGG
This sequence comes from [Mycobacterium] fortunisiensis, assembly GCF_019050325.1. Classification (GTDB taxonomy): domain Bacteria; phylum Actinomycetota; class Actinomycetes; order Mycobacteriales; family Mycobacteriaceae; genus Mycobacterium; species Mycobacterium fortunisiensis. Next base: position 83,533 of record NZ_VOMB01000026.1, read on the forward strand.
GTGCGATGAGCGCTCGCGCGAAGAGCCAACAGGATGCGATGAGCGCTCGCGCGAAGAGCCAACAGGATGCGATGAGGCCGTTGAACTTCGGCGTGTTCATCACGCCGTTCCATCCGGTCGGCCAATCTCCCACCACCGCACTGCAATACGACATGGACCGGGTCGAGGCGCTGGACCGGCTCGGCTACGACGAGGCCTGGTTCGGCGAACACCATTCGGGCGGTTACGAACTCATCGCCTGCCCGGAGGTATTCATCGCCGCCGCGGCCGAACGGACCCGCCACATCCGGCTGGGCACCGGCGTGGTGTCCCTGCCATACCACCACCCGCTGATGGTGGCCGATCGCTGGGTGCTGCTCGACCACCTGACCCGTGGCCGAGTGATGTTCGGCACCGGGCCGGGTGCGCTGCCCTCGGATGCCTACATGATGGGGATCGACCCGGTGGACCAGCGGCCGATGATGCAGGAATCGCTGGAGGCCATCCTGGCCCTGTTCCGCGCCGCTCCCGACGAGCGAATCAGCCGCGAAACCGACTGGTTCACGTTGCGCGACGCCGCCCTGCACATCCGGCCGTACACCTGGCCGTATCCCGAAATTTCCACCGCGGCAATGGTTTCCCCGTCCGGTCCGCGATTGGCCGGGGCGTTGGGCACCTCGCTGCTGTCACTGTCGATGTCGGTACCCGGCGGCTATGCGGCGCTCGAGACCACCTGGGACGTGGTGTGCGACCAGGCCGCCAAATCGGGCCGGGCAGAACCGGACCGGCAGAACTGGCGGGTGCTGGGCATCGTCCACCTCGCCGACACCCGTGAGCAGGCCATCGAGGACTGCACCTACGGCCTGCAGGATTTCGCCAACTACTTCGGCGCTGCCGGTTTCGTCCCGCTGTCCGAGCAGACCGAGGCCACCGAGTCGGCGTATGAGTTCGTGGAAAACTATGCGGCCAAGGGCAATTGCTGTATCGGCACCACCGCCGACGCGATCGCCTACATCCAGGACCTGCTCGACCGTTCCGGCGGGTTCGGCACCCTACTACTCCTGGGCCACGACTGGGCGACACCGGCGGCGACGTTCCACTCCTACGAGCTGTTCGCCCGCGAGGTGATCCCGCATTTCAAGGGGCAGCTCACGGCTGCCCGGGCGTCGCACGACTGGGCCAAGGGCATGCGGGATCAGCTGCTGGGCCGGGCCGGGCAGGCCATCGTCAACGCCATCACCGAGCACACCTCCGAGGACAGCGAAGGGAAGAGTTGATGCGTGCCGCCGTACTACGCGAGGGCCGAATGGTGGTCCGCGACGACGTGCCCGATCCGGTACCGGGGCCAGGGCAGGTGCTTGTCGACGTGAAGGCCTGCGGCATCTGCGGATCCGACCTGCACTTCGCCAGCCACGGCGCCGACATGCTGGCCGCGGGCGCCGACATGGAGGGCATGCCCGCCCTCGACATCGATCTGGCCGGCGACATCTATATGGGCCACGAGTTCAGTGCCGAGATCCTCGACGCCGGACCGGGCACCGACGCCCCGCCGGCCGGCACCCTGGTCACCTCGGTGCCGGTGCTGCTGTCGGCCACCGGAATGGACATGCTGGTGTACAGCAACACCGCGGTGGGTGGCTACGCCGAGAAGATGTTGCTCTCGGCTCCGCTGTTGCTGCCGGTCCCCAATGGGCTGAGCGCCGAACATGCCGCGCTCACCGAGCCGATGGCCGTGGGCCTGCACGCGGTGAACGCGTCGCGCATCGAACCCGCCGACACCGCACTCGTCATCGGCTGCGGTCCGGTCGGCATCGCCATCATCGCGGCACTGAAGCTGCGCGGCGTCCGCACCATCGTGGCGTCCGATTTTTCCGCCACCCGGCGGGCGCTGGCGGCCACCATGGGCGCGCACACCACGATCGACCCCGGCCAGGATTCACCGTTCCACCACAGCACGCCCGCGGTGGTGTTCGAGGCCGTCGGTGCGCCCGGGTTGATCGACGACGTGCTGCGCCGGGCCCCGGCCGGCGCCCGCCTGGTGGTGGCCGGGGTGTGTATGCAGCCCGACACGGTGCACCCGTTCTACGCCATCACCAAGCAGATCAGCATCCAGTTCGTCTTCGGTTACGACCCCGACGAATTCGCGGGCTCGCTGCGCGCGATCGCCGAGGGCGACATCGACGTGGCACCCATGATCACCGGCTCGGTGGGCCTGGACGGGGTGGCCACCGCCTTCGACGAACTGGCCTCCCCCGACCACCACTGCAAGGTGCTGGTGACGCCATGACGAATGTGAAGTTGCGGGTACTGGGTGCCGCGGCGGCCGGCCTGGTGGCGGTGGGCGTCGGCGGATGCGACGCGACCAGCGGGCCGGGCGCCGCCCCGCCGGCCGGGGCGCGGCAGGTGACGGTCGTCGGCTCCGGCCAGGTCGAGGGCGTGCCGGACACCCTGACCGCCGATGTGGCGATGGAGTTCACCGCCCCGGATGTGTCAGGGGCGCTCAACCAGTCCAGCCAGCGGCAGCAGGCCGTGATCGACGCGCTCGTCGGCTCCGGCATCGACCGCAAGGACATCAGCACCACCCAGGTCAGCGTGCAACCGCAGTTCACCGACAGCGTGATCTCAGGCTATCGGGCCGGCAATGCCATCAAGGTCAAGATCCGCGACACCGCCAAGGCCTCGCAGACCCTGGCGTTGATCGCGAGCACCGGCGGGGACGCCACCCGGATCAACTCGGTGGACTACTCGATCGAAGACGACTCCGACCTGGTGAACGACGCACGGGCCCGGGCGTTCGACGACGCCAGGGACCGCGCCGAGCAGTACGCCGGACTGTCCGGGCTGCAACTCGGCAAGGTGTTGTCGATATCCGAGCAGCCCGGTGGTTCCACGCCGCCGGCTCCCACCCCGATGCCCCGGGCGGCGATGCAGGCGGTTCCGCTGGAACCCGGTCAGCAGACGGTGGACTTCTCGGTGACGGTGATCTGGGAGCTCACCTGATCTGACCCGCTTCCCGCCGAAATGGCATTCCAGCAGAGAAAGTGCGAGTAAGACGCGGCTGGAATGCGGTTTCGGCACAGACTCAGGGCGTCTCGTACACCCTGGGGTCGAGCGTGCCAATGTAGGGCAGGTCGCGGTACCGCTCGGCGTAGTCCAGGCCGTATCCGACGACGAACTCGTTGGGGATGTCGAAGCCCACGTAGGCGACGTCGAGTTCGGCGCGCACCGCCTCGGGTTTGCGCAGCAGGGTGCACACCCGCAGTGAGCGCGGGTGCCGGGTGGCCAGGTTGCGCAGCAACCAGGACAGGGTCAGCCCGGAGTCGATGATGTCCTCGACGATCAGCACGTCGCGATCGTTGATGTCGCGGTCGAGGTCCTTGAGGATGCGCACCACGCCCGAGGACGACGTCGACGAGCCGTAGGAGCTGACGGCCATGAACTCCAGCTGCGTGGGCAGCGGGATGGTGCGGGCCAGATCGGTGACGAACATGACCGCGCCCTTGAGCACGGTCACCAGGAGCAGGTCGTCGCTGCCCAGATTGTCCCGATATTCCTCGGCGATCATCTCCGCCAGCTCGGCGGTGCGGGTCCGGATCTGCTCCTCGGACAACAGCACCGATTTGATGTCTCCCGCGTACAGCTCGGCAGAATCGACAGCCACCCGAACAGCGTGCCATGTCGAGGGGGCGGTTGACCAACGCGTGACCAACGCGCGCCGCTCAGACGGGTTCGGTGTGCAGTTTCAGAGCGCCGTCACGTCGGGCCGCGAACAATCGCTGTTTGCGCAGCCCGGACCCGACGGCGACGCCACCCTGCCCGCGCCAGTCGGTCACCAGCCGGTCGACCGCGCGGATCTGGATGTCGGTGAGATCACAGGCCCCGCCGTCCAGCAGCCAGGCTCGGATGACCCGGCGGCGGACGGCGGCGGGCAGGGTGGCCAGCTGGGCGGTGTCCAGCGCGCCGTCCGGTGTCCGCGCCGCCGCCAGGTGCCGGTGGGCCAGCTCGTCGAGCGTCTCGGTGTCCTCGCGCAGCGCGGTGGCGGTGCGGGCCAGCGCCTCGGCCACCCCGCCGCCGAGCACGTCCTCCAGCAGCGGCAGCACCTCGTGCCGCAGTCGGGCCCGGGTGAATCGGGGTTCGGCGTTGTGCGGGTCCTGCCAGGCGTTGAGGCCGAGTTCGTCGCACACCGCGTGAGTCAGCGCCCGCCGCACGCCGAGCAGCGGCCGGTGCCAGGGCGGGTCGTGGGGTCGCATGCCGGCGATCGAGCGGGCACCCGAACCGCGGCCCAGCCCGAGCAGGACAGTTTCGGCCTGATCGTCGAGGGTGTGGCCGAGCAGAACCGGCATCCCGTCCCGGGCCGCGTCCAGGGCGCCGTAGCGGGCCTGACGCGCGGCCGCCTCCAGCCCGCCGGCACGCCCGACATCGACTGAAAGAACTTGCACTGCAACACATCCCAACTTCAGGGCCTGATCGCGCGCCACGTTGGCGACGGCGTCGGAGGCCGGTTGCAGCCGGTGGTCGACGATCAACGCGGTGGTCGGCCGCAGGTTCGCCGCGATCGCGGTGAGCGCCAGCGAATCCGGCCCGCCCGACAGCGCCACGCACCAGCGCGTACCCTCGATCTCCGCGCCGGCCGCCGCCACCGCGTGCCGCAGCGCGGCTACAGCACCCGGTCGATCCATCGTTGCGGCTCGTCGATCTCATCGGGGTGCGGCAGCGTCTCGGGGCCCGACCAGATCGCGTTGAACCGGGCCATCCCCACCGCGGACACCACGTGGTCGACGAACGCCTTACCGCGGGTGTACTGGCTGAGCTTGGCGTCGAAGCCCAGCAGCGCACGTACCAACCGCTGCAGCGGCGGCTGCTTGCGCTGCCGGCGCTCGTCGAAGCGGCGACGGATCGTCGCCACCGACGGCACCACCGCCGGGCCCACCGCATCCATCACATGGTCGGCGTGGCCTTCCAGCAGGGTGCCCAGCACCAGCAGTTGATCCAGGGCGCGGCGCTGCGGTTCGGCCTGCACGGCGCGCATCAGGCCGATCACGCCGGTCGAATTCGTGTCCGCCGCTTGACCATTGCGTTGATCGTGGACGAACTGTGCAAGCCGGCCCGCCATCTCGGTGACGTCCTCGCCGGCATCGGAGGTGAGCACCGCCAACGCCTGCGACATGTGGTCGGCCAGCCACGGATTGGCCCGGAACTGCACCCGGTGGGTGACCTCGTGCAGACACACCCACAGCCGGAAATCGGCTGGGGCGACCCGTAACTGGCGCTCCACCGCGATGACGTTGGGGTACACCAGCAACAGCTCACCGCCGTCGGGGCCGAACGGATCGTACTGGCCCAGGATGCCGGTGGAGACGAACGACAACACCGCGCCGGTCTGCGCACCCGTCACCCGTCCCGTGATGAATCCCGGCTTGTGGCTGTCCGGTTCGGCGCCACCGCTTGTCATCACCCGCATCGACCGGGTGGCCGCCCGGATCCACTCGGGACGATCGACCACCCGGGCCTCGGGAATCGTCGCGCCCTCGATCAGGCCGGTGACCTCCCGCACCGGCAACTCGGCGGCCTTCGAGCTCTCCGAGAGCTGCTCGATCACCTGGTTGCGGGTGTAATCGGTGGTGGCCGGGGTCGGCCGGGCCAGCTTGGCCCCGACGGTCGCGGCGAAATCCCAGTCGACCGCGCGACCCGCGGTGATCGTGGACCGCTCGCTCACGTCCCACATCCGCACGAACGCAGCACCGCGGCCAGCGCGTCGATCGCGGTGCGGCCGGTGGGCCCGGCGTTGTTTGAGATCAGGGCGAATGTCAGCACCCGCCCGTTGCGATCGGTGACGATGCCGGCCAGCGAGTTGGTCCCGGTCAACGAACCGGTCTTGGCCCGCAGCCAGCCCGCCGCGTTCCGGCCGGCGACGGTGTCGAGGTAGCGGTTGGACAGCGTGCCGCTGCCGCCGGCGACGGGCAGCAGGTCCACCAGGGGCCGCATGGCCGGTTCGGTGTTGCCGGCCGCGATGTTGACCACCTCGTCGAGGATCCGGGCGGTCAGCCGGTCATCGACCGACAGGCCGCTCGAATCGACCAGCTTGGCTGCCGAGGTGTCGATCCCGATCCCCTCGAGCTGGCTCAGCACGGCGTCGACACCGCCGTCGAAACTCTGCGGCCGGTTGAGCTGGGCGGCCACTTCGCGGGCAATGGACTCGGCCATCACGTTGTCGGATTCGTTCATCATCTGGCGCAGCCGTTCGATCAGCGGCGCGGATTGCACCGCGGCGATCTGCCGGGCGCCGGGCACGGCGGCGGGCAGCACCGTCACCGTCGTCGGATCCACCCGCAGCGCGACGGCCAGGGCCCGGCCGGCGTCCAGCGCCGGTGTCGTCGACCGTCTGGACTCCACCGTCGTCGGCTGGATCCGGCCACCGTCGAGCATCACCGGTTCCATCGGTGCGATGTCGCCGCCCTCGATGTCGGCGGGATCCCAGCCGGGCGCCATCGCCGGGCCGCTGTAGGCGCTGGTGTCCACCCGCACCGCGGTGACCGTGATGCCGCTGTTGCGCACCTGCTCGGCCAGATCGCTGATCCGGGCCGCACCCTTGTACCAGGTGTCGGTGTCGGCCGGGGCCGCTGAAAGGGTGGTGTCCCCACCACCTTTGAGCACCACCAGGCCGGGCTGCGAGTCGACGGCCAGCACCGTGGTGGCCAGCCGTGCGTTGCGGTCCAGGGTGAGCAGCGCAGCCGCGGTGGTCAGCACCTTGTTGACCGAGGCCGGCTGCATCGGCACCCCGGAGTTCTGCTCCCACAGTTCGGCGCCCGTCTCGGCATCGGTGATCCGGCCGGTGACGTCGCCGAGATCGGGGTTGGCCAGCGCCGGCGCCAGCGCCGCCGCCAGGCCGCTCACGGTGGGGCTGGGTGCGGACATGTCGACCGGGACGACGCCGGGGCTGGCGGTCGCGGCCGCCGGGGCCGGCTCGACCGCGGCGGCATCGCTGGACCGGTCCCCGGACAGCAGGCCGGCGACCGCGACGACGGCAGCGACCAGCATCACGACCACGACGCCAACCGCCACATGGGTGGACTGCCGCCACCGAGTGGGCCGCATAGTTCTCCTGCTCTGCCGGTGGTGGGAACGAGCCACCCGTTTCAGCCAGACTATCGCTCGTTTAGGGTTGACCCGCGTCGTCGCCCGACGACCCCCGCCTGACCGCAGATGCGAAGGAGCCGCGACGGTGAAGTTCGACGTCGTCATCGAGATCCCGAAGGGTTCACGCAACAAGTACGAGGTTGACCACGAGACCGGCCGGGTCAAGCTCGACCGCTACCTCTACACCCCGATGGGCTACCCGGCCGACTACGGGTTCTTCGAGGACACCCTCGGCGAGGACGGCGACCCGCTGGATGCGCTGGTGCTGCTGCCCGAGTCGGTGTTCCCCGGCTGCACCGTCGAGGCCCGCCCGGTGGCGATGTTCAAGATGACCGACGAGGCCGGCGGCGACGACAAGCTGCTGTGCGTGCCGGCCGGCGACCCGCGCTGGGACCACGTCCAGGATCTCGGCGACGTGTCGCAGTTCGAACTCGACGCGATCAAGCACTTCTTCGTGCACTACAAGGACCTGGAGCCGGGCAAGTTCGTCAAGACCGCCGACTGGGTGGGACGCGAAGAGGCCGAGGCCGAACTGCAGCGCTCGATCGAGCGGTTCAAGACCTCCGGTCACTAGATCTGGAGCAGAGTTAGCCTCGCCGTAACACGGGGTAACTCCTGTGTGCCCTGGGCAGACGATCATTGACCAGGTGTTCATGCATCAGGGCATGGGTCTTGAGGCGTACAACGCGCTGCCGCTGCGGCGCGCGGTGCACGCCGTCTACGAGTGTTGTTACAGCGTGGTGTTGTCGGCCGATCTGGCCGGCGGGCGCCCCTACACCGACCACTGCTCGTTCTTCCGGCAGGCCGACACGTTGCTGTTCAGCCTCGGCGAGGATTCGATCGACCGGATGTTGCAGGCCTATCCGTGCTCGGTCGCCGACGACGAGGCATGCCGGCGCTATCACCGGCAGTTCGGCTTCAGCTTCGTGATGTGCGGCGCCGGCTGCGACACCGGCGCAGCCCTGGCGGCCCTGGCCGAACGGCTGCACAACGATCTGGAGACCGAACGCAAGGTGGTCCGCAACGAGCTGGCCCGGATCAACCGGGCTCGGTTGGAGCGCATGCTCGGACCCGAAGGCGGGTTTTACAACTGGTGACTGCGCGCGCCCGGGGGCGCGGCAGCGGCACAGCGGTCACACCGGCTAGTATTTGCCGACTGTCTCCATATGCGCAGAACCCGTCGGAGGTGACGATGACTCAGCCGAATCCGGTGAGTTGCAGTGTGGAAGAAAGACGCACCGACGAGATCAGCGTGTTGGCAGTATCCGGCACGGTCGACATGCTCACCGCGCCCAAACTCGAGGAAGCCATCCGTGCCGCCGCGAAGAGCTCGCCGGCGGGGATCGTCGTGGATCTCGGCGCGGTGGAATTCCTGGCCTCGGCCGGCATGGGCGTGCTGGTCGCGGCGAAGCAGGATCTGGGCGAGGCCGTGCGGTTCGCGGTGGTCGCCGACGGACCTGCCACCAGCCGCCCCCTCAAATTGGTCGGCATCGACGAGGTCGTCGATCTGTACCCGACCCTCGATGAGGCGTTGACCGCACTCACGACGTAACCGGCGAAGGGTAGCCAGCAGGTCGTTATGACAGACGCAGGCCAGTCAGCACACTTCACGAAGAACGTCACCGCCGCGCCCGAGAACGCGGCGCAGATACGTCGTGAATTCTCCAGTTGGCTGAGCACGCATCTGGCCCTCGACCCGACAAGGGCCAGCGATGTCGTGCTGGCGGTGAACGAAGCCCTGGCCAACGCCGCGGAATTCGCCTACGTCGATGCGCCTGCGCCCGGCGCGATGCAGGTACAGGCGCACTACGACGACGACGCGGCGGTACTGACGGTGACCGTCACCGACGAAGGCGTGTGGCGGATCGGCGAGACCGACCACACCAACCCGGCGCGCGGCCGGGGCATCCCGCTGATGCGCGCGCTCACCGATCGCACCGTGATCGACTCCAACCATGCCGGCACCACGGTGCACCTGCAGTGGGATCACGTCGATCAGGGCTGCGGAAGCCGCACCACCTGAACGAAGAACTCGTCGATCTGGCGGACCGCACTCATGAACTGGTCCAGGTCGACGGGTTTGGTGACGTAGGCGTTGGCGTGCAGTTTGTAGCTGCGCAGGATGTCCTCTTCGGCCGACGACGTGGTCAGCACCACGATCGGGATGTGGCACAGCTCGGGGTCGGACTTTATCTGCTCCAGCAACTGGCGGCCGTCGTACTTGGGCAGGTTGAGGTCGAGCAGGATCAGGTCGGGTCGCGGTGCATCGTCGAAACGCCCACGGCGGTACAGGAAGTCGAGGCCTTCCTCACCGTCGCGCGCGACGTGCAGGTTGTTCTTGATCTTGTTGTGTTCGAACGCTTCCCGGGTGATCAGTTCGTCGCCGGGATCGTCCTCGACCAACAGGATGTCGATGGCACGGCTTTCCGATGAGGTCATTCGGGGCTACCTTCCGGCTGGGCTTGCAGAACAGGGTTGGGCACGGTGGCCGGCGTGACCGGCAGGGTGAACAGGAACCGGGCGCCCCCGGTGTAGGACGTGTCGATCCAGATGGCTCCGCCGTGGTGTTCGACGATCTTCTTGCACAGCGCGAGCCCGATCCCGGTGCCGCTGAACGCGTCCCGAGCGTGTAGGCGCTGGAAGATCACGAAAACCTTGTCCACGAACTCATCGGCGATGCCGATCCCGTTGTCCGCCACACTGAATACCCAGTGATCGGCGAATTCATCCCGGCCGGCCCGACATTCGATCGCGATCCGCGGGATTTCGCCGTCGCGGCGGAATTTCACCGCATTCCCGATGAGGTTCTGCCACAGCATCGCCATCAGTGTGGGGTCACCGTCGATCCGGGGCAGCGGCTCGGCGGGTCGCTCGACCTGCGCCCCGGCTTCGTCGATCGCGGTGGTGAGGTTGTTCAGCGCGGTGTCGAGGGCGTCGTCGAGATCCACCTCGGTGTGGGTGGCGCCGAGGCGGCCCACCCGCGAGAACGTCAGCAGGTCGTTGATCAGCACCTGCATCCGCTTGGCGCCGTCGACCGCGAATCCGATGTACTCGACGCCCCGCTCGTCGAGTTTGTCGCCGTAACGCTTCTCCAGCAACTGGCAGAACGAGGCGACCTTGCGCAGCGGCTCCTGCAGGTCGTGCGATGCGACATAGGCGAACTGTTCGAGTTCGGCGTTGGAGCGGCGCAGTTCTTCGGCCTGCTGGTCCAGGGCCGCCTGCGCCGACCGTGAGGCTTCGAGTTCGTCGACGACGCGCTGGCGCATGTCCTCGACGTCCGTGGCGATGGCACGGATGTCCTTGGGGCCCTTCACCGCGATGCGTTCGGCGAAGTGGCCCTCGGTGATCCTGCGACAGGAGGCGGCCAGCGTGGCCAGCGGCCGGGTGACCGCGCTGCGCACCAGGATGGTCAGCAGAATCGCCATGGCGAAGAAGGCCACGATCATCGCGATCACCACCGTGTCGCGCCAGCCCCGAACCTGGTCCATCTCGTCGACGCTGGACTGCCTGGCCGCACCCAGATTGGCGTTCTGAGCGTCGAACAATCCACGCAGCCGGTCGAATTCGGCTTTCCCGCGATCCGCGGTGCCGGTTTCGACCACGGTCGGATTGCCAACCCGGACGCTCGCGATCAGCGGCTCGGCGTAGGAGGACCGCCATGCCGCGGCCGCGGCTTCGATCGCGTCCAGATCGGTCAGCAGATGGCCGTGGTCGGCAAGGTAGCCACGGATCTCCCCGGCGGCCGCGGCCTCGGCACGTTGACCGTCGCCGTAGGGGTCGAGGAAGCGTGGATCGGCGGCGATCGCGTAGCCGCGGACGGCTGTCTCCTGGTCCCGCAGCGCCGCCTGCAGTTGGTAGGCGGCGACCCGGGCCGGCTGGATGTGGTCGATCAGCTCACGCGAGACCGCGTCGGTGCGACCGACGAGGCCGACACCTGCGATCGCGCCGGCCAGCACGATCACGCACATCGCCGACACCAGCAGGTTCTGCCAACCTTGCACCGAGAGTTTCATCGCGGCGAGCGCTCCACCCTGATCAGCGCGATGTCGTCGCTGAGGCCGCCGTGCGGTCGGGCGCGGGATTCGATCTCGGCGATCAGTGCGCCGACGAACTCGCGGCCGGGCCGGGCGGCGAGCGATCTCGCCAGCTCGAGCAGGCCCGGTTCGCCGAGGCGGCTGCCGCCGGGCCCCGCGTGCCCTTCGAACAATCCGTCGGTGAGCAACAGCAGTCCGTGTCCTTCCGGCAGTTGCAGCCGGTTGACCGGCCACTCACTGGCACCCAGGCCCAGCGCCGAGCCCGCCGTGGGCTCCACCCATTCCACTGCGCCGTGGCCCTGTACCAGCATGCCCGGATGTCCGGCCCGAACGGCGGTGTAACTGCCCGTGTCGGGTTCCAGGGCCACGCTGAGCAGCGTCGCGAAGATTCCCGGGCCGGGTCGTTCGGTGGTCAGGATGCGGTCGAGTTGCCGCATCCGCTCGTTTCCCCGCAGCCCGGCGAACGTCAGTGCGCGCCAGCCGATCCGCAGCGCCACCCCGAGCGCGGCCTCGTCGGGTCCGTGGCCGGCGACATCGCCCATCATCACGTGCACGGTCCGGTCGGGTGTCTGCACGATGTCGTAGAAGTCCCCGCCCAGCAGTGCGTCCCGCCGGTTCGGCAGGGACTGGGTGACGATCTCGACGCCCGGATTCTCCAACAGCAGTGCCGACGGCAGCAGGCCGCGTTCGAGCCGGGCGTTCTCGCGTTCACGTAGCCGGCTGGCGTGCAGGTCCACCGCCGTGAGCTCGGCGCGCTTGCGCTCGATCGAATACACCACGGCACGGCGCAGCATCTCCGGATCGACCCGGCCCTTGACGAGGTAGTCCTGCGCACCCGAGGCGACCGCCGAGATGCCGAAGTGCTCGTCGTTCAGACCGGTGAGCACGATGATCGGAATCGTCGGGTCGAGTCGGCCGAGCCGGTGCAGTGCGTCGATGCCGTCGGCGTCGGGCAAATTCAGGTCCAGCAGCACACAGTCCGGGCGGGCCCCGAGGACGGCCTGCTCGGCGGCCGAGATGGACTGCACCCAGGTGAGGTCGATATCGGCGGTGTCGGCCACATCGGCGATCTGTTCTTCGACCAACAACGCGTCACCGCGGTCGTCCTCGACGAGAAGCAACGACAGGCGTCGGCCCCCTGAGTGCGGACCGAACCCGGCGAGCGTGGCAGAGGGATACGGGCCTTCTGCGCGCATGGGATCACGTCCTTACTCACTGGGGTCACCCCGGTCGCGCTGACCTCTGCTCAGTGACGACGTGATCGAGAATACCTATGCGTCGACGTCAATTCCCCCGCGGCCGAAGGATTCGTCCCCCGGGATCAGGAGGCCCGGGCCGATGAGCGGAGCGCGAGGCGACGCAGCACATCATCGCCCAGCACGCGGGGTTCCTGGTCGGGGCCGACCGGGATCAGGGTGACCCCGTCGGCCACCCCGGCGGCCTCGATGTCAGCGATCAGCCCGGCCAGGCCGTCGACCGTCCCGACGTAGCGCACCTGCGCCGCTGCCCCGGCCTCGGGCCCCGCCACGGACAGGCTGCCGCGCGCCGACCGGTAGTCGGCGGCCACCGCGACGGCGACGTCCAGGATCACCGAGGCGGCGCCGTCGTCGGACTTCAGGCCCGATGAGATCCGTCGCGCGGCGGCCAGATCCGGCGCCGAAATCCGGGTTGCCGGCCGGTCGTCGCCGGTCAACTCGATCCAGTCCCCTGCTTCCACCACGAATAGCCGCACTCCGCCACGGTATGTGCACATAGCGCACCTGCACAGAGTTACGTTCAGGCCGAATCCAAGGAACTAGCGCGCGTCCCGCACCCGGGTCTTGTACAGGCTGGCCACGGTGGTGACGGCCAACGTCACCACGATCACGCCGAGGCTGGCCAGCGTCGGGATCTCGGGCACGTGCACCGGCTCGCCGCCGTTGATGAATGGCAATTCGTTCTCGTGCAGCGCGTGCAGCACCAGCTTCACGCCGATGAACGCCAGGATGAACGCCAACCCCTGCGACAGGTAGACCAGCCGCTTGAGCAGGTCGCCCAGCAGGAAGTACAGCTGGCGCAGGCCCATCAACGCGAACACGTTGGCGGTGAACACCAGGTAGGGCTCCTGGGTGAGCCCGTAGATGGCCGGGATCGAATCGAGCGCGAACAGCAGGTCGGTGGTGCCCAGCGCGACGATCACCAGGAACATCGGCGTCATCAGCCGCTTGCCGTTCTCGTGCACCCAGAGCTTCAGGCCGTCCCACTGATCCGTGGTGCGCAGGTGCTTGCGGGCGAACCGCACCACCCCGTTGTCGCCGTCGTCGTCGTGATCGGTGTCGCGGACCAGGTTGATCGCGGTGTACACCAGGAACGCGCCGAAAATGTAGAACACCCAGGAGAACTGGTTGATCGCCACCGCGCCGAGCGCGATGAAGATGCCGCGGAAGATCAGGGCCAGGATGATCCCCACCAGCAGGGCCTGCTGTTGATAGACCCGGGGCACCTTGAAGCTGGCCATGATGATCAAGAAGATGAACAGGTTGTCCACCGACAGGCTGTACTCGGTGAGCCAGCCGGCGAAGAACTCCAACCCGAACTGGCTGCCGTGGGAGAACCACACCCACAGCCCGAAGAGCACCGCCATGCCGATGTAGATCGACAGGTAGGTGGCGGTCTCGCGGGTGCTGGGTTCATGTGGGCGCCGGCCGATGACGACGACGTCGAACAGCAGAACGGCGATCGTCACCGCCAGGGTGACGATCCATTCCAGCTGTGTTACCTGCATCGAGAATCCTCCGGTCGTCCAAGCGCCGGAGGTCTCTTCCACCGACGACGCGCACCGGCCTGCGACACCGATCGATCCCATGACGACCGACGTGATGACGACATCGCAGCGAAGGAATACTCCCCTCCGCCGACCAGTCTGCCTGACGGCACCCGACTAATCGAAATCCGACTGATCGAAATCCGACCGGCACGCCGCACCGACCAGCGAGCCGCCGCCGCACGGGCTTAGTAGTTTGTATACGTGACAGCCGCCGCCAGTGAGCACGAGATTCCGCCGCAGTATGTGCGATCCCCACTGGCCCCCGCGCCCCGCACCCTCGTCGACATCCTGCACGAGACCGCCAGGCGCTTTCCGGATGCGCCCGCCCTCGACGACGGCGCCGTGCAGCTCACCTACTCCGAACTGATCACCGATGTCACCGACAGCGTGGCCTGGCTGGCGGCCCGCGGCATCGGCCGCGGCGACCGGCTCGGGATCCGGATGCCCTCGGGCAGTTATGCGCTCTACGTGGCGATCCTGTCGGTGCTGGCGTGTGGCGCGGCCTACGTCCCGGTGGACGCCGACGATCCCGACGAGCGGGCCGAGCTGGTGTTCGGCGAGGCCAACGTGGTCGGCGTGATCACCGAGCAGGGCCTGATCCGCGGTCCCGGATCCTCCCGTGGCTGGCGGGCCGCCGCCCCGCTGGGCCGCGACGACGCCTGGATCATCTTCACCTCCGGGTCGACCGGCACTCCGAAAGGTGTCGCCGTCACGCACCGCAGTGCGGCGGCGTTCGTCGATGCCGAAGCCCAGATGTTCCTGCAGGACAATCCGATCGGGCCCGGCGACCGGGTGCTGGCCGGATTGTCGGTGGCTTTCGACGCGTCGTGCGAGGAGATGTGGCTGGCCTGGCGGCACGGCGCCTGCCTGGTGCCCGCGCCGCGATCGTTGGTGCGCAGCGGGATGGACCTGGGCCCGTGGCTGGTGAGCCGCGACATCACCGTGGTGTCGACGGTGCCGACGCTGGCGGCCCTGTGGCCGGCCGAGGCCCTGGAAGCCGTGCGGCTCTTGATCTTCGGGGGCGAGGCGTGCCCGCCCGAGCTCGCCGCCCGGCTGGCGGTGGACGGTCGCGAGGTGTGGAACACCTACGGCCCCACCGAGGCCACCGTGGTGGCGTGCGCCGCGAAGCTGGACGGTCAGGGGCCGGTCAGCATCGGCCTGCCGTTGGCCGGCTGGGATCTGGCCGTGGTGAATGCCGAGGGTCTGCCGGTGGCGCTCGGGGAAATCGGTGAACTGGTGATCGGCGGGGTGGGCCTGGCCCGCTACCTCGATCCGGAGAAGGACGCCGAGAAGTACGCGCCCATGCCTTCTTTAAGCCAACATGGGTCATGGAGCCGCGCCTACCGCAGCGGTGACCTGGTCCGGCTGGAGGCCGACGGCCTCTACTTCCAGGGCCGCGCCGACGATCAGGTGAAGGTGGGCGGGCGTCGCATCGAACTGGGCGAAGTGGACAACGCGCTGGTGCACCTGCCCGGGGTGAGCGGAGGCGCGGCGGCGGTGCGCAAGACCGCCAGCGGCACCCCGCTGCTGGTCGGGTACATCGCCACCACCGACCCGTCCTTCGATCTGGCCGCCGCGCGGGCCGCGCTGTCCGAATCGCTGCCGGCCGCCCTGGTCCCCCGGCTGGTGCTGCTCGACGAACTGCCGACCCGCACCTCGGGCAAGGTAGACCGCAACGCGCTGCCGTGGCCGCCGCCGGGGGATCCCGAACCGGACGTCCCCGAACTCGGCGGCACGATGGGGTGGCTGGCCGGCCTGTGGCGTGACGTGCTCGGTACCCCGGTCGAGGGGCCGGAGGCCGATTTCATCGCCCTGGGCGGGGGATCGCTGTCGGCGGCCCAGTTGGTGGCGGCGCTGCGTCAGCGCTATCCGCTGGTGACCGTGGCCGACCTCTACGACCATCCCCGGCTGGGTTCCCTGGCCGGATATCTCGACGAGCTCAAGCCGCCGCCGCAGATCCACACCCGCGAGGTCGCGCCGACCCCGGGGATCACCCAGGCCGCGCAGGTGGCCCTGTCGCTGCCGCTGGCCACGCTGGCCGGCCTGCAATGGGTCGTCTGGTTGGCGCTGCTGAACAACGCCGCTGCCGTGACCGGAGTTGTGTCATGGGCCCATCCACTCAGCTGGTGGTGGGTGCTGGCCGGGTTCCTGCTGTTTGTCACGCCGCTCGGTCGCATGGGTATTGCCGTGCTCTGTGCCCGGATGCTGCTGAGCGGTCTGGAGCCCGGCACCTACCGCCGCGGTGGCTCGGCGCACCTGCGGGTCTGGCTGGCCGAGCGGTTGGCCGACGCCAGCGGCGCGGAGAACCTGGCCGGCGCGCCGTGGATGGTCTACTACGCCCGCGCCCTGGGCAACACTGTGGGCAAGGGCGTGGACATGCACTCCGCGCCGCCGGTGACCGGCATGCTCAAGATCGGGCACCGGGCCTCGGTGGAACCCGAGGTGGACCTGAGCGGGCACTGGATCGACGGCGACCTGTTCCATGTCGGGCCGGTGACGATCGGCAACGACGCCACGATCGGCGCCCGCACCACGTTGCTGCCCGGCGCCACCGTGGGCAAGAACGCCGATGTGGCACCCGGATCGGCGGTGACAGGGAAGGTCAAGAACGGCCAGTTCTGGAAGGGCTCACCGGCGGTCAAATCGGGCAAGGCCCGTCATCCGTGGCCCGATCACCGCCCGGGACGCGCCCCGCTGTGGGTCGCGGTGTACGGGGTGTCCTCACTGCTGCTGGCCGGTCTGCCGTTGCTGGCGCTGGCGGCGGGTCTGGCGGTGATCGGCTGGGGTATCCACGACGCCGGGTCCGCGGCCGC
The DNA here is from genome assembly GCF_019050325.1 of [Mycobacterium] fortunisiensis. Classification (GTDB taxonomy): domain Bacteria; phylum Actinomycetota; class Actinomycetes; order Mycobacteriales; family Mycobacteriaceae; genus Mycobacterium; species Mycobacterium fortunisiensis. The sequence continues at coordinate 100,302 of NZ_VOMB01000026.1, forward strand.
GGCGGTGATGCCCGCGCTGGCCTGGACCCCGGCCGCGGCCATCGTCGCGCTGCTGGCCTACGCCACCTTGACGGTGATCGGGGTGCGCATCCTCTCGGTGCGGCTGTCGGAGGGCTATCACCCGGTGCGCAGCCGGGTGGGCTGGCAGTTGTGGATGACCGAACGCCTGATGGACGCTGCCCGCAACTACCTGTTCCCGATCTATGCCAGCCTGCTGACCCCGTGGTGGCTGCGCCTGCTGGGCGCGAAAGTCGGTCGGGACACCGAGATTTCGACGGCCCTGTTCACCCCGAAGTTCACCGAGGTGCAGGACGGCGCGTTCCTGGCCGACGACACCATGGTGGCCTCCTACGAACTGGGCGGCGGCTGGATCCACGTGGCCAAGGCCACCATCGGCAAGCGCGCCTTCCTCGGCAACTCGGGCATCACCCAGCCGGGACGCAAGGTGCCCGACGACGGCCTGGTCGCAGTGCTGTCGGCCACCCCGCACAAGGCCAAGGCCGGCTCGTCCTGGCTGGGCAGTCCACCGGTTCGGTTGCGCCGCAACGCCACCGCGGCAGATGCGCTGCGCACCTTCCATCCTTCGGCTCGGCTCAAGATCATGCGCTCGGCGGTCGAGACCTGCCGGTTGATCCCGGTGATCGTGACGTTCGCGATCGGTGTCGCGGTGCTGGGTGCACTGCAGGCCCTCACGATGCGGTTCGGCTTTTTCGTCACCGCCCTGACCGGCGGTGTGGTGCTGCTGGTTGCCGGCGCGGTGGCCGGCACCGTCGCGGTGATCGCGAAATGGTTGGTGGTGGGCCGGATTCGCGCGGTCGAGCACCCGCTGTGGTCCTCGTTCGTGTGGCGCAACGAGGTGTCGGACACCTTCGTCGAAACCGTGGCCGCGCCCTGGTTCGCGCGGGCCGCCAGCGGCACCCCGGTGATGAACCTGTGGTTGCGCGGGCTGGGTGCCTCGATCGGCCGTGGCGTGTGGTGTGAAACCTATTGGCTGCCCGAGGCCGACCTGGTGGTGCTCGAGACGGGCGCCACCGTCAACCGTGGCTGCGTGGTGCAGACCCATCTGTTCCATGACCGCATCATGCGACTGGACAGCGTGGTGCTGGAGGAAGGCTCGACGCTGGGGCCGCACTGCGTGGCGTTGCCGGCGGCCCGGTTGGGTGCCGGTGCCACCGTCGGGCCCGGCTCCCTGGTGATGCGCGGCGACGAGGTGCCGCCCTCGACCCGCTGGCAGGGCAATCCGATCGCGCCGTGGAACATGTTCGGCAAGAAGCGTTCCGTCGAAAAGGCCTCCGCCAAAGGCTCCGAGAAAGCCGCCGCCAAGAAGACGGAAAACCCGGCCGCGTGACCAGATCCAAGAAAGCCGTGAAGCAGCCGCCCCCGGTCATCGACCCCTATCTCCCGCGCAACGGCAACTTCGGTTACCGGGTGTCGCGCTACGAACTCGAGCTCGAGTACAAGGTGTCGATCAACCGCCTGGCCGGGTCGGCGACCATCACCGCGGTCACCCTGGCGGCGCTGCGCACCTTCACCCTGGACCTGTCCGACGCCCTGTCGGTGTCGCGGGTGACGGTCAACGGGCGCCGGCCGGCACAGTACCGATGTTCGGGCGGCAAGCTGTCGGTCACCCTGCCCTCGACGCTGCCGGCCGGGGCCGCGATGACCGTCGTGGTGCGCTACAACGGCAGCCCGCGTCCCATCGAATCCTATTGGGGTGACGTCGGTTTCGAGGAGCTGACGAACGGCGCCCTGGTGGCCGGCCAACCCAACGGAGCGGCCTCCTGGTTCCCCTGCGACGACCACCCCAGCTCCAAGGCCAGCTACCGCATCCAGATCAGCACCGACAGCCCGTATTACGCATTGGCCAACGGGGAGTTGATCTCCCGCAAGGCCCGCGCCGGGCACACGGTGTGGACCTACGAGCAGCCCGAGCCCACCTCCAGCTACCTGATCACCTTGCAGATCGGGATGTACGAGAGCCGCCGGTTGACCAAGACACCGGTGCCGATGCACGCGGTGCTGCCGGCCCGGTTGCGCCGCGGGTTCGATCACGACTTCGAACAGCAACCGCAGATGATGAAGTTGTTCGTCAAGCTGTTCGGCCCCTACCCGCTGTCCAACGGCTACACCGTGGTGATCACCGACGACGACCTGGAGATCCCACTGGAGGCCCAGGGCATTTCGATCTTCGGCGCCAATCACTGCGACGGACACGGCGGTGCCGAACGGCTGATCGCCCACGAACTGGCCCACCAATGGTTCGGCAACTCGGTGACCGCGCGGCGCTGGCGTGACATCTGGCTGCACGAAGGTTTCGCCTGCTACGCCGAGTGGCTGTGGTCCGAACACAGTGGCGGCCGCAGCGCGGCCGAGTGGGCCGAGCACTATCACCAGCGGTTGCGCGGGCTGCCCGAGGATCTGCTGCTGTCCGATCCGGGGCCCGCGGACATGTTCGACGACCGGGTGTACAAACGCGGCGCGCTCACCCTGCATGTGTTGCGCACCCGCCTCGGCGACCGGAATTTCTTTGCGCTGCTGAGGGATTGGACGGCCCGCTACCGGCACAGCACCGCCTTCACCGATGATTTCACCGGGCTGGCCGCCGGCTACACCGACGAGCCGCTGCAACCGCTGTGGCAGGCGTGGCTGTACTCGAAAGAGTTGCCGGAGCTGTGACCGATGCCGGCAGCACCCCGGGATTCGATGCTCTTCGCGCAAGCGGCTCATCGACGGGCCCCATCACGCGCAGCAGCGTCGCCCGCGTCGGACTGGCGACGGCGGTCAGCGCGCTGTGCGGGTATGCCGTGCTGTATCTGGCCGCGCGCGACCTCGAGCCCGCCGGCTTCTCGATCTTCAGCGTGTTCTGGGGCGCGTTCGGTCTGGTGACCGGCGCCGCCAACGGCCTGTTGCAGGAGGCCACCCGTGAGGTGCGCGGGGCTCGGCATCGGGATCTCAGCGTGCCGGTCGGCTCCTCGCGCGAGCGCTCGTCGGCGGGCCCCACCACCCACCCGATGCGGATCGCTGCCCTGGTCGGCATCGCCGCAGCCGTGGTGATCGCCGCCAGCTCACCGCTGTGGAGCGCGCACGTGTTCGCCGAGTCGCGGGCACTGAGCGTGGTGCTGCTCAGCGTCGGGCTCGCGGGGTTCTGCCTGCACGCCACCCTGCTCGGCATGCTGGCCGGGGTGAACCGGTGGACCGAGTACGGGGCCCTGATGGTCACCGACGCCGGAATCCGGGTGGCAGTGGCGGCCGTGACCTTCGTGCTCGGCTGGGGGCTGGCCGGGTTCCTGTGGGCCACCGTGGCGGGTGCGGTGGCCTGGCTGATCATGTTGATCGCCGCCCCCGCGGCGCGGCTGGCGGCCGGGCTGCTCACCGCGGGCAGTCCCGCGACGTTCCTGCGCGGCGCCGCGCATTCGATCGCCGCGGCCGGCGCCAGCGCGATCCTGGTGATGGGTTTCCCGGTGCTGCTCAAGGCCACCTCGGGTGATCTCGGCGCGGCCGGCGGCGTGGTGATCCTGGCCGTGACGCTGACCCGGGCTCCGCTGCTGGTTCCACTCACTGCGATGCAGGGCAACCTGATCGCGCACTTCGTCGATCAACGCGACCGGCGACTGCGGGCGCTGCTGGCACCGGCGGCCGCCGTGGCCGGGCTGGGGGTGCTGGGTGTGACCGCAGCCGGGCTGCTCGGCCCCTGGTTGCTGCGGGTGGGCTTCGGCGACCAGTACCGCGCCGACGGCGCCCTGCTGGCCTGGTTGACCGCGGCCGCCGTCGCCATTGCGATGCTCACCCTCACCGGGGCGGCGACCGTGGCGGCCGCCCTGCACCGGGCGTATGCCTCGGGCTGGATCATCGCCACCGTCGCTGCGGTGGCGCTGCTGCTGCTGCCGGTCGGATTGGAGGCGCGCACCGTCATCGCCCTGCTGTGCGGCCCCATGGTGGGCATCGCAGTTCACCTGATCGCGCTGGCCCGGGCGGCGCGACGATGACCATGTAGGTTAGGGCCCATCGACATGCGCTTTCACGACGTCTGGATCATCATCCCCGCCTTCAACGAGGCGGGCGTCATCGCTGATGTCGTCGCCGAGGTGCGCTCGGTGTTTCCCAACGTGGTGTGTGTGGACGACGGCAGCCGCGACGGCACTGCCGACCGGGCGTTCGCTGCCGGCGCGCACGTGGTCCCGCACCCGGTGAACCTCGGTCAGGGTGCGGCGATCCAGACCGGAGTGGAGTACGCCCGCAGCCGCCCGGGCGCCAAGGTGTTCGTCACCTTCGACGCCGACGGCCAGCATCAGGTCAAGGACGTGGTGCGGATGATCGACCGGCTCGATACCGACAACGTCGACCTGGTGGTCGGCAGCCGGTTCGCCGATCCCCAGACCCAGGCCGTCGCCCACGTTCCGCTGCTCAAGCGGGTGATCCTGCGGGCCGCGGCCGCGTTGAGTCCGCAGAGTCGCGCGCTGGGCCTCACCGATGCGCACAACGGTCTGCGGGTCTTCGACAAGTTGGTTGCCGACGAACTCAACCTGACGATGAACGGCATGAGCCACGCCGGTGAGTTCATTGCGCTGGCCCACGAAAACCGTTGGCGGGTGGCCGAAGAGCCGGTGGAGATTCTCTACACCGACTACTCGAAGTCGAAGGGGCAACCGCTGCTCAACGGGGTGAACATCGTCTTCGACGGGTTGTTACGCAGGAGGCTGTCGCGATGAACTGGATCCAGGCCCTGCTGATCGTCTCGGTACTGGTGCTGTTGGCCTACCTGCTCGGGTCGCGGCGCAGCGCCCGGTCCAGGGCCTGGGTCAAGGTCGGCTTCGTGTTGTTCGTGGCGGCCGGCATCTATGCCATCTTGCGTCCCGACGACACCACCGTGGTGGCGAATTGGCTTGGCGTCAAACGTGGTACGGACCTGATGGAGTACGTGCTGATCATCGCGTTCGTCTTCGTCACCCTGTCGACGTACCTGCGGCTCAAAGACATCGAGTTGCGCTACGCCCGGCTGGCCCGGGCGGTGGCGCTGCAGAATGCGCGGGTGCCGGCCTCCCCTGAAGATGAGTGACGAGGAATCCGTCAAAGCCGACGACGCAGCGCCGCTGAACGCGCTGTTGGCGGTGGCGGCCACACGCCAAACCGCAGGCGACCTGCGCGGGGCCCTGGGTGACGCCATCGAGGTTCTCGAAGCCCGACGCGCCACCCTGGGCAACGATCATCCCGACACACTCGCGGTGGCGTGGCTGGTGGCCAGCTGGCGACACAACCTCGGCGAAGCCGGCGCCGTCGAAGCCTTGCGTGACCTGCTCCCGACGATGATGCGCGTTCTCGGTGCCGAGCACCACGATACGTTGTGGGCCCGACACACCCTGGCAGCAATCGATGACGGCGCAACAGATCCAGCCGATCGGCTGCTGCGGTGGGTTCACCTGTGCGGGGCCGACACTCGTGTCTTCGGAGTGCGCCACGAGCTGACGCTGGCCGCGGCATACGGGGCGGCGTTGGCTCGCCGCGATCTGGGCGATCCCTACGGGGCGAGCATGGAGGCGCTCGTGGTGTACCGGCACCGACTCCGCCTCCTCGGTGAGCACCATCCCGAAACCCTGGCGGCTCGACTGGCACACGTGAGCTGGCACGGTGAGGCGATGGGGGTCACCGCGAAGACCCTCGACGACCTCGACGACCTGATCCCGGTGCTGGAAAATGCGCTCGGTCACGATGATCTCACCACGTTGACGGCCCGGTATACCCGAGCAGTGTGGACCCAGGAATCAGCGGACAACCAGATGGAGCGTATTTCGGAATGGGAGGTTCTCGCAGCGGATCTCGCCCGCGTACGAGGCGAGGCAGACCCATTGACCGTATCGGCCCTGGAAAGGCGGGACGCAGCACGCGCAGAGTGGCAAGCCGTGCTGGAGGTGACCCGCGATATCGCCTACAGCCTGGAATTCGAAGAGCGCAGCGACGACCCGGATTGCCCCGACGCCGAAGCCGAGACCAGGGCAACTGATGCCGCAGACGAAGAAGAGTCCGACCAAGCTTATTTCTTCGAATCGGTTCTGACGGCGAAAAGAGCGCTGTCGCAGTGCGCCCGGGGCGCGGGTAACGATGCCTACCAGACGTTGCTGTGGCGCTACTACCTGGGATGGTGCCTGTGGGCCGGACACGAATTCGGCTCGGCCGGTCAGCGGGCCCGACGCCTGGTCGAGGACAGCACGATCATCCTCGGCGAGGACGATCCGTTGACCGACGCGGCGCGGACGTTGTTGTCCTTCAACGAGACCCAGGCATGGACCGGACTGTCACCGTTCTGGGACGGTAGCGACGCCGCTGAACTGTCCGGGAGCTAGCGGCTGAGCAACGCCGCCAACATTTCGATCCGGGCATCCTCCAGCTCGGGTAGCGGCAGTACCCGGCGCACCATGGCCGCACCGTCGAACGTGTTGAGCAAGATGGCCAGCACCACGCTGAACGATTCCTCGGGAATCTGGTCGGCTCCCGGTGTGCTCCTCGCGGTTTCGTAGATGTTGTCGATGTACTCGGCCAGCACGGTCTGCAGCGGGCCCCGCAGCTTTTCGTCGGTGCGGGCCGCCATCAGTAGCTCATGCCACACGGTGTTGGTGTCGCTGCCCGCGATGTCCCGCAGGATCGCCAACACCGCCGGCAGCGGCGGCTGCTCAGCGGCGATACCGGCGATCAGCTTGCTGCCCAGCTCCAGCTGGCGTCGCGCCACCTCACGGGCGGTGGCCGCCATGAAATACCACTCCGTCGCGGATTCCCAGCGTGCGGACCTGCGGGCGGGCACCGGTGCCGTCGAACCACAGGCCGTTGCGAACGATGACGTCATAAGACATGACGCCACGCTAGAACAGAAAGTGAGTACTCACAATCTTTTAGCGGGAATTGGTCCGGAAAAACTCCACCGTCTTCGGGATACCGGCGGCCAGATCCACCTGCGGACGCCACCCCAGTACGTCCCGCGCCCGGCTGATGTCCAGGCATGATCGGCGCAGGTCACCGAGCCGCGGCGGGTGCATCTCCGGCTCGTCGGCCACACCGACAGCCAGCGCGATCGCGGTGTGCATCTCGCGCGTCGACGTCTCCACCCCGGTGCCGACGTTGAACCGCTGCCCGCCGCCGGCGGCGCCCGACGCCTTCACGAAGGCGTCCACCACATCGTCGACGTAGACATAGTCACGGGTATCGGTGCCGTCGCCGAAGATCTTTGTCGGCCGCCCGGCCAGCAGCGCCTGGGCGAAGATTGCCACCACCCCTGCCTCACCATGCGGATCCTGGCGCGGTCCGTACACGTTCGCCGGGGCGATGTGCGAGCAGTCCAGGTCATAAAGATTGCGGAACATGTTGAAGTACACCTCGCCGGCCACCTTGCTCGCCGCATACGGCGACGACGGATTGGTCGGGATGTCCTCACTCGTCGGGTACGACGGCGGGGTGCCGTACACCGAGCCACCCGAGGACGTATGCACCACCTTGCGCACCCCGGACTGCCGCGCCGCCTCGGCCAACCGCACCACGCCCACCACGTTCACCGTCGAGTCGAGCTGCGGGTCGTCCACCGAGCGCTTCACCGAGATCTGGGCGGCCAGGTGAAAGATCACCTCGGGCTGGACGTCCTTGAACAGTCCCAGCAGGTCCGCGTCGACGATGTCGGCCTTGACGAACTCGAAGTTGTCGCTGTTCTCGGCGCTGCTCAGGTTCTCTGCCCGGCCCGAGCTCAGGTCATCGAGCCCGACCACGCTGTGACCGTCCGCCAGCAGCCGGTCCACCAGCGTCGATCCGATGAAACCTGCCGCTCCAGTTACCAGTGTTCGCACGGGCACACCATACCGACGGCAGATTCGCGCCAGCTGGGTCCGTACAGTCGGCAAGAGTGAACAAGGTCGCCCGCGCAGCCGCCGCGCTCATCGCGCTGCACCTGGTGGTCCGGGCCGTGGTGGCCTTCGGAGGCTATTTCTACTGGGACGATCTGATCCTGATCGGCCGGGCCGGAACCCAGAATCTGCTTTCACCGTCCTTCCTGTTCGACGATCACGACGGGCACGTCATGCCCGCGGCGTTCCTGGTGTCCGGCGCGGTCACCCGAGTGGCCCCGTTCTCCTGGGTGCTGGCCGCGGTGAGCCTGGTGGTGATGCAACTGCTGGCCTCACTGGCGTTGCTGCGGGCGCTGTGGGTGATCCTGGGCTGGCGACCTGTGCTGCTGATCCCGCTGACCTTCGCGTTGTTCACGCCGCTGGCGATACCCGGGTTCGCCTGGTGGGCAGCGGCTTTGAACTCCCTGCCCATGCTGGCCGCGCTGGCCTGGGTGTGCGGCGAGGCCGTGCTGCTGGTGCGGACCGGGGCGCTGCGGCACGCGGTCCTCGGCGCGCTCGTCTTCCTCGGCGGGTTGTTGTTCTTCGAGAAGGCCGCGGTGATCCCGTTCGTGGCGTTCGCCGTGGTGGCGCTGCTGGGCTATGTGACCGGTTCATTTGGCCTGACTGACGTGTGGCGTCGCGGTATCCGGCTGTGGGTGTCATGTTTGGCGCTCGTCGTCGCCTGGATCGGGGTGTACCTGCTCGTCGTCGACCAGAAGCGGTGGAGCTTCGACGTGGCCATGACCTGGGACCTGCTGAGCCGGTCCTTCACCCATGGCATCGTGCCCGGATTGGTCGGCGGGCCGTGGTCCTGGCAGCGCTGGGCACCCGCCTCGCCCTGGGCCACGCCGCCGGTGTCGGTGATGGCGCTGGGCTGGGTGGTGCTTGTTGCTGCCGTCGCGGTGGTGCTGGTGCGAAAGACCCGCATCTGGCCGGTGCTGGTGGTGGCGCTGGGCTACGCGGTGGCCTGCCAGATCCCGATTTATCTCATGCGCTCATCCCGGTTCACCGCGTTGGAGCTGGCCCAGACGCTGCGCTACCTGCCGGATCTGGTGGTGGTGCTCGCGCTGTTGGCGGCGGTGGGATTCTGTGCGCCGAACCGGGAATCCTCGCGTCTGCTTTCCGCGTCACGGCGGCGGAGTTTTGTCGTCGTCACCGTCGCGACGCTGTTCGTGGCGAGCAGCCTGTATTCGACTTGGACGTTTACGAAGGTGTGGCGGGACAGCCCGGTGCCGGCCTATTTGAACAATGCCCGGGCGTCGCTGGCCGCCGCCTCACCAGCGGCGCCACTGCTGGACCAAGAAGTGGACCCGCTGATCCTGCAGCGGGTGGCCTATCCGGAGAACCTGGCCAGCCACATGTTCGCCCTGGCCTCCCCCCGACCCGAGTTCGCGTCGGCCACAACCGATCTGCGCATGTTCGACCGGTCCGGGACATTGGTCGACGCGAAAGTGACCTGGGTGCGCACCATCGTCGCGGGGCCATCGCCGAACTGCGGGTTCCTGGTCCAGCCCGACGAACCCGTGGTGATGCCGCTCGATGGGCCGCTGCTGCCGGCCGACTGGACGGCCGAGATCAACTACCTGGCCAACAGCGACGGCTCGCTGACCATGGCGCTGGCCGAAGGCCCCGAGGTGAAGGTGCCGGTGCGGCCCGGGCTCAACCGGGTGTTCGTGCGACTGCCCGGGGCCGGACAATCGATTGCCGTGGCCGCCAACACCGCCGCGCTGTCGGTGTGCATCTCCCCCGGACCTGTGGGTTTCCTGGCACCTCGGTAGTCCCGGACCTGAGATACTGACGGTTAACTGTCGGGGATTCCTGTCGAGGGGGACATTTCTGTGAGCGCGCTTGACGGCTTCTATTCGACGTGGAACAAAGCGCGCGAAACCTTCGGTGTGGGCACGCCCGTCGATGGCTCTGGCCACGATGGCAGCTCTCAGCTGATGCGCATGAAAGGCATGATCGAATCGGCCGCGCCCGATCATCGCTGGCAAGGCTCCGGGTCTGAGGCCTACGCCGCGGCCAACAAAGAACACGCCGGCGTATACGAGAAGCTGGCCGCGCTCGACAAGAAGATGGCCGCCGAAGTCACCAACGCCGCCAACATCGTCACCAGCGGACGTCAGCAATTGGACGCCACCAAGTCCTGGGTCGACAGCGCCGTCAACTCGCTACCCGCATCACTCAGCTCCGACGCCCGGGAAAAGAGCCTGATCCCGATCGCGAAAGAAGGTATCGGCCAGGTCAACAAGACCGTCAGCACGGCCAACGGCGACATGCTCAAGGTGGGCTTTCGCATCACCGATATCAAGAACCAATACGACGAGCTGGGGACGAATCAGAAGTTCGGGCCGGATAAAGAGGATGAAAAGGATAACGAACTGCTCGGGTTCAAGGAGAACCCGCCGTCCACGGATGATGCGCGCCGCCGCAATCAGATCGAAGCATTTAAGAATACATTCGGTCGAGATCCGACGTCTAAATCTGACTGGTCCACTGCAGCCGCACTGGACCCGCACACCTACAATCCCGCATATGCCGGGACCAATTCTGAGAACACGAAATCCGAAGTCAGGGTTGTGAAGATACGCCCAGTTCCGGGCGAGGGTGTAGTCCGCGTATCGCAGTGGATCGAACAGCGAGACGTTACTAGTTTCCCCCCTTACAAGCGGGACATGGGAAATAATCGTTCAGCCGATGCAAATTTTGACCCAGAAGATACCAAAGTTACAACGTATATCGATTACGAAAATGGTGTCGTAATAATGCGCCAGAACCCATCGGTTGAATTGAATGCGGATGGATCTCCGGGAAGAGTGGAAGTCGGCTCGCCCCAAGGCAGCGTCACACAGACCGCCGATGGCGCGGTACGGATAAAATATGACGCCGGAAATCCTTTCGCTCCGCAGATAACAGCAGATCCACAGGGTCCCTTTGCCGATCACACAGTGACAGTAAACGGTGATCTAGTCTTTACGCCCGGCGTAGATGGCGTGCAGGTAGCCGGCACGCGGACAGATTACCCCTCGATGGAGGTATATCAGGATTTTCCGAATGGAAATACTAAGACCATACTTATTGATCCAGCCGTCTCCGGCAGATCTCATGGTCCCGCGGTAAATCTACCATTTCACCACGACGTAGGGATCGGAGGAGGACAGGCGTTCAAGCCTTTTGACACTGGCAGCTGGAATCCTCGGTACGATGTACCGGCACCACTACCGGCGACGCAATTCGGTCCCGCCATTGCTCCGCCCGCCGTACCTCCGCCACCAACTGGCGGCGGAGTACCGATGTGACTTGGAAAACTAACTCATCATGTCAATTTTCACCGATCTGCGCAGGCTCGACTCTTCGACTTGGACTTTGGCAACCCGGTCGTCACCCTTTGTCATTCAATCAGTATTTGCGATTCTGCTATTCGCCCTGTGGGCGCTCGGGAAGTGGCCCTTCGGCACAGGGAGTGGTTTCGGGAGCGAGCGAGCCTGGATGCTGACGGCGACAGTCGTAGCCGCAGGCGCATCATTGGGTATTGCTGGCGTTCTATCGAGATCTCAGTCAGCGCAGCGACAAGCGTACGCCCTAAGCTTCACGGGCTGCTCGGCAGTTGTCCTGTTAGGCGGCGCGATATACGCTTTTTTAATTCTTCGATAAATACCGATAGTACATTGGAGATGAAATTGCCGAGACCAGAGGTTGACAACCGTTATGGCGCCGCTGGTTTTTTAGCGGCTTTGTCCAATATAGCTTTTCTTGAGACGGTAACATGGATAATCGCCCCCTGGTGGATGATTGCCTTAATTGTTCTTCCTGTGCTATTTCTCATCGACCTGGCAATTTCTGCGATTGCAGCGAAAGGTCCTAGCAATGTCGGCCAGATCGGCCGCGGCATGATGGTCGGCTGCATGGCAGCGCCGTTGTCACTTGCGATCTTTATTCCCATCTTTCTGCTCGCGCATTCTGTTGGACCTCTATAGATGGGTCTGTAGGCTTCGCTGGACGGTCTGGATTCGGCGTGTGCGCACCGCCTCAGGCGCGACTGCGGTCCAGATCGCCGAATCCGCCGATGGCCGCCGCCGGATCGCGCGCCATGTCAGCGCGGAGCCGAGGAATTGATCCGATCAGGCAACACCTCGTTCTCGATGACCGGCGACCCGAATCCGACCACGAACTACCCCACCACAGAAAACTGGCAGAAAGCCGTTGGCGGATACCAACAGTGGAGCAGCGCGGACGTCAAGGTCGAAGGCAATAAAGTCACGATGACTGTGACCGTGCACGCCGAGGACCACTACAACTTCAATCGGGGCGAGTCGGACATCGGCACCGGTGCGTCCGACAACGAGAATGGCAGATTCACGGAACTGGGATGGGCCAGGCCTTTCGACCTGAGTTTGGACACCTTTGCCGATTTTCGCAGTTGATAGTTGCTTGACCTGCGGTTTTGGGCTGCGCGGTGGGTGTTTTGGGGTACTAATCGGGTAGGTTCGTGCGGTGGCGTACGTGCGGAAGGTACGCACTTCCTCGGGTGCGGTGGCGGTGCAGGTGGCGCGTAAGGACGCTGGCCGGGTGGTGATCCTGGCGCATCTGGGTTCGGCCCATACCGATGCCGAGCTGGGCATTCTGCTCGAGCAGGCCAGGCAGATGGTCATCGGCGGACAGGTTGCACTGGATTTCGAGGTGGCCGCCAGGGCCCAATCGATGACTAGTGTCGCTGATTTTCGCGAGCAGACGTTGATCGCCGAGCAGCCCAGACCTGCAGTCGCGGCCCCCGTGGTGGCGCCGGGGCGCACGGTCGGGACCAGCTCGCGTCTGCTCTACGACCTGCTGGGCCACGTCTACGACTGGCTGGGCTTCGATGCCGTCGGTGATGGCGTGTTCCGGGATCTGGTGATCGCTCGGATCGTCGAGCCGACCAGCAAGCTCGACGCCTCGCGTGTACTGGCGGATCTCGGCGCAGAACTGGTGTCCTACAAGACCATCGACCGCCATGTCCGCAAGATCCACACCGGCGGTCACCGCGATGTGATCGCCGAGAAATGCTTCGCCTACGCCACCGACTGCGGTGGGTTGTCGCTCATTTTGTACGACGTCACGACCCTGTATTTCGAAGCCGAATCCGAAGATGCGCTGCGCAAGGTCGGCTACTCCAAGGAACGCAGGGTCGATCCTCAGATCGTTGTCGGTCTGTTGGTGGATCGCACCGGATTCCCTTTAGAAATCGGCTGTTTCGAAGGCAACACCGCTGAGACCACCACAATCGTGCCGATCATCACCAGCTTCCTGGCCCGCCACAACCTTGAGGGCACGCCGATGGTGGTGGCAGCCGATGCCGGCATGCTCTCGCAGAGCAACCTCGCCGCCCTCGATGAGGTGAAGCTGTCGTTCATCGTCGGCTCCCGCGTCACGAAGGCGCCTGGCGATCTCGAATCCCACTTCCATTGGAACGGTGATGTTTTCACCGACGGACAGATCATCGACACCGTCACGCCGCGGCACGGCAACACACGCGTCAACAACACCAAGTTGCGTGCTGAGCCGGTCTGGAACCCCGAGCGCGACACCGGGGCGTGGCGGGCGATCTGGTCGTACTCGGCCAAACGAGCACGGCGCGACCAGAAAACACTCGCGGCTCAGGAAGCCCGGGCACGCGCGATCGTGGCCGGCGAGAAGAACGCCAAGACAGCACGATTCGTCAAGACCAGAGGCGACGACCGCGCCCTCGACGAAGCCAGCCTGACCCGTGCCCAATCCCTGGTCGGACTCAAGGGCTACGTGACCAACGTGCCCGTCACCGTGATGCCAGCCGCTGAGATCATCGCGAAGTACCACGACCTCTGGCACGTGGAGAAGTCGTTTCGGATGTCCAAGACCGACCTCGATGCACGGCCCATGTTCAACCGCAAGCATGATGCCATCGAGGCGCACCTGACAATCGTGTTCGCCGCGCTGGCGGTCTCTCATGCCATCCAGTCGCGCACCGGACTGTCCATCGCCAAGGTCGTCAAGCAACTGCGCCCGCTGCGCTCGGCGACCATCGTCATCAACGGCGCCACGCAGACCTTCCCGCCGGAGATCCCCGACGCCGAGAGCAAGATCCTCACCGATCTAGGCTTCAGCCCTGGGTACTAAGCGAAATGTCCAAACTCAGGCGATGACTGTGACCGTGCACGCCGAGGACCACTACAACTTCAATCGGGGCGAGTCGGACATCGGCACCGGTGCGTCCGACAACGAGAATGGCAGATTCACGGAACTGGGATGGGCCAGGCCTTTCGAC
>NZ_VOMB01000026.1:114540-137998 GCF_019050325.1 [Mycobacterium] fortunisiensis
ACATCGGCACCGGTGCGTCCGACAACGAGAATGGCAGATTCACGGAACTGGGATGGGCCAGGCCTTTCGACTCCCACGGGGAAGTCACCCGAACCGTCACCTGGGAACTGGGCAGTGCGCCGAGCGCCGATCAGGGTGGCCAACCACAATTCAATCCCGGGCGCGAGGACCGTGTGGATGGCAGAGGCAGTCCAGGTGGCGTGCGACCGCCCGACAACAATCGCAACACCGGAGGAGTGACGCTGCCGTGACGAATTTTCGTGGGGTGAGCAGAGTTAGCGCCGTAGCCCTGCCGCTGATATTGGTCGCTGTCGGGCTTTCAGCGTGCTTCCCCAGTTCACTCGATGGGCAACAGATGGAGAGAACCGTGACCGCTCCCGCAGCCAAGACCATGTCCAACCCAGTCCGGCATGAGCTGGAACCGTTGACCAAGCGCTTCCCCGCGCTCGGGTCGCCTGTCGCCGCCTCGTGGGTCAGCGGAGACATGGGTGATCCCGAGGTCCCTGGACCGTCTTTGTATTGGATCGACAGCATCGTTGAGCTGACGCCGTCCACAGCTGATGATCTGAAGGCGAAGTACCGTCCGATTCCGACTACGAACGAGCCCGACGTGTGGGAGTCGTTGCAGGATTCGCTTCCGCAAAGCGGCTACCTTTCCAGTCCTCAGCTGGACGCGGCATTCACCAGCACCAAGATCAAGTCCAAAGCGTTCCTTGCCGAGGGCGCACCGGTCGTCGTCATCACTGCCACTGGGGAGTGAACCGCATGCCAAGCTGGCAGGCATGACTGATGACGTACGCGAACAAGGCCTGCGGGTCCTCCACGAGATGGTGCCCCACCTGCCGGCAGATGTGGTCGAACCCGACGGCAGCTTCGGTGACGAGCTGCTGGCCATCGGCGTCGACAATGTCTTCGGCCGGTTGTGGAGCCGTGACGGGCTGAGCCGTCGTGACCGCAGCCTGGTCACCATGGGCATCCTGATCGCCCTGCGGGCCACCGACGAGTTCGAGTCACACGTCAGGATCGGTCTGCGAAACGGCCTCACCCAGGACGAGATCGCCGAGGTCATCTATCACGCCAGCGGCTATGCGGGCTTCCCGAACGCCAACACCGCGATGAAGGTGGCCAAGCAGGTGCTCACCGATCCCGATCCGGTGTAACCGCTCGCCATTGTCAGGCTGGAGTGGCTGTCGAAACCGGGCGCCACTCTAGCGTGACAATCGCGAGCTTCTGACCTGCAAACATGGAGCCACCCAGGGGAATCGAACCCCTGACCTATTCATTACGAGTGAATTGCTCTACCGACTGAGCTAGGGTGGCGCACCCGGGCGAACCGGGCGGCACGAGTCTACGGCAGGCCCAGGCCGGGACCCAACTCAGCCTCTCAGCGCCTGCCCGACGGTGGCCACCATGGCGTCGACGGCGAACTTCGGCTTGACGTTGACGGCCAGCGCCTCGCGGCAGTCCAGCACCGCCTCGATGCAGCGCAGCAGCCGGTCGGCCGGTACGTGCTCGGCCATGGCCGCCACCTTCTCGGCCATGTCCGGGTGGTTGGCCGTGACACCGCCGGCTCCTGACGACACCAGCAGGGCATCCCGGAAGTAGGTGGCCAGGTCGATCAGGGCCCGGTCCAGCGCATCGCGCGAGGCGCGGGTCTGCCGGGACTTCTGTCGTCTTTCCAGCTCCTTGAGTGCGCCGGCGGTGCCGCGGGTGGTGGCGGCAGTGCCCTTGCCCGTCCCGCCCGCCCCGAGCGCCGTCTTGAGCTCTTCGGTCTCGGTCTCGTTGCGCCCGGCAGTCAGGGCCAGCGCTTCG
Source organism: [Mycobacterium] fortunisiensis (assembly GCF_019050325.1). Taxonomy (GTDB): domain Bacteria; phylum Actinomycetota; class Actinomycetes; order Mycobacteriales; family Mycobacteriaceae; genus Mycobacterium; species Mycobacterium fortunisiensis. The sequence continues at coordinate 116,353 of NZ_VOMB01000026.1, forward strand.
GCCTCGGCGACGGCCACCATCTCCTCGGCGGCGGCGAAGGCCCGCGCCGGGGTGGCCGCATCGCGGGCCAGCCCCAACGCGCGTTTGCGGCGCTCCCGAGCCTCCGGATCGGTCGCCAGACGGCGGGCCCGGCCCACATGGCCGCCGCTGACCGAGGCCGCCCAGCGGGCGTCGTCCTCAGGCAGCCCGTCACCGGCGATCAGCACGTCGGCGATGGCCTCCACCGACGGCGTGGTCAGCGCCACGTGCCGGCACCGGGAGCGCAGCGTGATCGCGATGTCCTCAGGGTCCACCGACGGCGCACACAGCAGGAACACCGTCGACGGTGGCGGCTCCTCCACCACCTTGAGCAGCGCATTTGCCGCCCCTTCGGTGAGCCGATCGGCATCTTCGATCACCACGATCTGCCAGCGGCCGGTCCCGGGCCGCCGCGACGCGATCTGGACGATCTCGCGCATCTCCTTGACCGCGATGGACAACCCCTCGGGCACGATGCGGCGCACGTCGGCGTGGGTGCCGGCCATCGTCGTCGTGCAGGCCCGGCATTCACCGCACCCCGGCACCCCGTCCGACGTGCACTGCAGGGCAGCCGCGAAACACAGCGCCGCCACCGAGCGCCCCGAGCCGGGCGGCCCGGTGATCAACCACGCATGTGTCATGGTGCCGACTGTGGTGCCACTGTGTGGCGAATCACCACGGGCCGCCAAAGCCGCAGCAACCAGCTCCTGTTCCACCGCGTGCTGGCCCACCAGCCGCGAAAACACCCCGCTCATCGCCCCCAACAGTAGTGGTCAAGCCGACACAACCACGTCACAGCGGCGGTCAACGTCAGCGGCGCCCGATACGGTAAACGGGTGAGCGCGCAGGCAGTACCGATCGGGCGAATCAACGCATTCGTCAGGTGGGTGGCGCGTACCCCGTGGCCGGTGTTCACGCTGGGCATGTTGCAGTCCGACATCATCGGTGCGTTGTTCGTGCTGGGCTTCCTGCGCTTCGGCCTACCGCCGGAGGACCGGATCCAGCTGCAGGATCTGCCGGTGTTCAACCTGGCGATCTTCCTGGGTTACCTGTTCGTCTCGTTCACCGTGGGCGCCTACCTGGCGTTGCGGCTGCTGATCCCGGTGATCCGGTGGCAGCGGCGCGACACCCTGCTGTCCAAGTCCGACCCGGACATCACCGAGCTGGCCCGGGTGCGCGCGCTGAAGATGCCGTACTACCGGACCCTGATCAGCGTCACGAACTGGTTCCTGGGCTCGATCGTGTTCATCGTGGCCAGCTGGCCGGTCGCCAGCAAGTCCGCGCCGGTGGTGCTGGTGGCCACCGCGCTGGGCGCCACCGCCACCGCGATCATCGGCTACCTGCAGTCCGAGCGGGTACTGCGCCCGGTCGCGGTCGCCGCGCTGCGCGGCGGGGTGCCGGAGAACTTCCGTGCCCCCGGCGTGATCCTGCGCCAGGTGCTCACCTGGGTGCTGTCGACGGGCGTGCCGGTGCTGGCCATCGTGCTGGCCTTGGTGGCCAGCAAGTTCTCGATCCTGACCGCATCCGCCGACCGGCTGATCACGCCGCTGTTGCTGCTGGCCATCGCCGCCTTGGTGATCGGGCTGTCCAGCACGGTGCTGGTGGCGATGTCGATCGCCGATCCGCTGCGCCAGTTGCGCTGGGCGCTGGGCGAGGTGCAGCGCGGTAACTACAACGCGCACATGCAGATCTACGACGCCAGCGAGCTGGGCCTGCTGCAGGCCGGCTTCAACGACATGGTCCGCGAGCTGGCCGAGCGGCAGCGGCTGCGCGACCTGTTCGGCCGCTATGTGGGTGAGGACGTGGCCCGCCGTGCCCTGGAGCGCGGCACCGAGCTGGGCGGGCAGGAACGCGACGTGGCCGTGCTGTTCGTGGACCTGGTGGGGTCGACGCACCTGGCCTCGACGATCCCGGCCGGCGACGTGGTGAACCTGCTCAACGAGTTCTTCCGGGTCATCGTCGACACCGTCAACCGCCACGGCGGGTTCGTCAACAAGTTCCAGGGTGACGCGGCCCTGGCCATCTTCGGTGCGCCCATCGAACATCCCGACGCCTCCGGCGGCGCGCTGGCCGCCTCCCGTGAACTACACGACGAGCTGCTCAGCGTGCTGGGCACCGACATCGAGTTCGGTATCGGGGTCTCGGCCGGGCGGGCGATCGCCGGTCACATCGGCGCTCAGGCCCGGTTCGAATACACCGTGATCGGCGACCCGGTCAACGAGGCGGCCCGGCTCACCGAGCTCGCGAAACTGGAGGAGGGCCACGTGCTGGCCTCGGCGATCGCGGTCAGCGGCGCGCTCGACGCCGAGGCGCTGAGCTGGGACGTCGGCGAGATCGTCGAGCTGCGCGGCCGCACCGTGCCCACCCAGCTGGCCCGCCCGATGAACCTGGTGCTGCCGGGCGCTGCCGAACCCGATCGTGACGTCACAGACGAAGTCACCGAAGATATCGCCGAAAGCGACCTGACCGGCTAAGCCTTCTTGGCGGCGGCTTTCTTGGCCGGAGCCTTCTTGGCGGCCGTCTTCTTGGCCGCGGCCTTCTTCGCGGGGGCCTTCTTGGCGGCCTTCTTGACCGGACCGCGCGCCCGACGGTCGGCCAGCAGCTCCGAGGCCCGCTCGTCGGTGATCGAGGCGACGTCATCGCCCTTGCGCAGGCTCGCGTTGGTCTCGCCGTCGGTGACGTACGGGCCGAAGCGACCGTCCTTGATCACCATCGGCTTGCCCGAGGCCGGGTCCGTCCCCAGCTCCCGCAGCGGCGGGGCCGCGGCGGCCTGGCGCCCACGACGTTTTGGCTCGGCGTAGATCTTGAGCGCCTCGTCGAGGGTGATGGTGAACATCTGCTCTTCAGTGGCCAACGAGCGAGAGTCGGTGCCGCGCTTGAGGTATGGGCCGTAGCGGCCGTTCTGCGCGGTGATCTCCTCGTTGTTCGACGGGTCGACGCCGACCACCCGCGGCAGCGACAACAGCTTGAGCGCGTCGTCGAGCGTCACGGTCTCCAGATCCATTGTGCGCAGCAGGGATCCGGTGCGCGGCTTGGGCCCGGTCGGCTTCTTGCTTTTCTTCGCCGTTGTCCCGGCGTCCGGGTCCTCGGGAGGTTCCGGCAGGATCTCGGTGACGTAGGGACCGAATCGTCCGTCCTTGGCCACGATTTCGTGTCCCGACACTGGGTCGACACCCAGCACGCGGCCCTCTTGCGGTGTGGCGAACGCCTTTTCGGCGAGCTCCAGGGTCAGCTCGTCGGGGGTCAGCTCGTCCTTGAGATTGGCGCGCTGGGGCTTGAGCTCCCCCGGATTGTCCGGGTCGGCGATCATCCGCTCCAGGTACGGCCCGTTACGGCCGACCCGGACCACGATCGCGCGGCCCTCATCGTCGTCAAAGAGCTTGATGGAGTTGACTTCTCGCGCGTCGATACCTTCGAGGTTGCCGCCGACGAGATGCTTGAGACCGCCGGCGCGGGCGATCGAGCCCTCGACGCCGTGCTCACCGCCGAAGTAGAAGTTCGACAGCCAGTTGGTGCGCTGCTCCTGACCGTTGGCGATCTCGTCGAGCTCGTCTTCCATGGCCGCGGTGAAGTCGTAGTCCACCAACCGGCCGAAGTGGTTTTCCAGCAGCCCCACCACGGCGAACGCCACCCAGGACGGCACCAGCGCGCTGCCCTTCTTGACCACGTAGCCGCGGTCCTGGATGGTCTTGATGATCGAGCTGTAGGTCGACGGGCGGCCGATGCCCAGCTCTTCGAGCGCCTTGATCAGCGACGCCTCGGTGTAGCGGGCCGGCGGGCTGGTGGTGTGGCCGTCGGCAGTCAGATCCGCGGCATCGACGCGCTGGCCCTGGGTCAGGTTCGGCAGTCGGCTCTCGGCGTCGTCGGCCTCACCGCCGGCCTGCTCGTCGAGGCTCTCGACGTAGGCCTTGAGGAAGCCGGGGAACGTGATGGTGCGGCCCGAGGCGTTGAAGACGACCTGAATATCGGACGCCTGAGCCCCTCCCAATGTCGCCGCCGGGGCGGCTCCGGCGATCCGCAGCGACAACGTCGTCCCGCGGGCATCGGCCATCTGTGAGGCCACGGTGCGCTGCCAGATCAGCTCGTAGAGCCGGAACTCGTCGGTGTCCAGGGCGCTGTGCAGCTGCCCGGGGGTCTGGAACACGTCACCGGCGGGGCGGATCGCCTCGTGCGCTTCCTGGGCGTTTTTGACCTTGCGGGTGTACTGCCGCGGCGAGGGGTGCACGTACTCGTCGCCGTAGAGCTGTCGGGCCTGGTTGCGGGCGGCGTTGATGGCCGACTCCGACAGCGTCGTCGAGTCGGTACGCATGTAGGTGATGTAGCCGTTCTCGTACAGCCGCTGCGCGATGCTCATGGTGCGCTCGGAGGAGAACCGCAGCTTGCGGGCCGCCTCCTGCTGCAGCGTCGACGTCATGAACGGCGCGTACGGGCGGCGGGTGTACGGCTTCTGCTCGACGGAGCTGACCTGAAGCTGCGCCCCGCGCAGCCCGGCGGCCAGGGCCCCGGCGCTGGCCTCGTCGAGCACCAGCACCTCGTCGGGCTTTTTCAGCTGGCCCAGCGAATCGAAATCGCGGCCGGCGGCGACCCGGCGCCCGTCGACGGTGTTGAGCTTGGCGGTGAACCTGGGCGGCGAAGCCGCGGGGTCGGACACGGAGGCATCCAGCTCGGCGCTGACGTCCCAGTAGCCGGCGCTGCGGAACGCCATACGTTCCCGCTCGCGCCGCACGATGATGCGGGTGGCCACCGACTGCACCCGGCCCGCCGACAGCTTCGGCGCGACCTTCTTCCACAGCACCGGGGAGACCTCGTAGCCGTAGAGCCGGTCGAGGATACGGCGGGTTTCCTGGGCGTCGACCAGGGCGATGTCGAGGTCGCGGGGGTTCTCGGCGGCAGCCCGGATGGCCGGCTCGGTGATCTCGTGGAACACCATCCGCTTGACCGGCACCTTGGGCTTCAGCGTCTCCAGCAGGTGCCAGGCGATGGCCTCGCCCTCGCGGTCACCGTCGGTGGCGAGGTAGAGCTCGTCGACGTCCTTCAACAAGCCTTTGAGCTCGGTGACCGTGCTCTTCTTGTCCGGGCTGACGATGTAGAGCGGTTCGAAGTTGTCGTCGACGTTGACCCCGAGGCGGGCCCACGGCTCGGATTTGTACTTGGCGGGCACGTCAGCGGCATTGCGCGGCAGATCGCGAATGTGTCCACGGGAGGATTCGACGACGTAGTTGGAACCGAGGTATCCGGCAATCTTGCGCGCCTTCGTCGGCGACTCGACAATCACGAGTCGCCGGACGGGTCCCTTGCTTCCGCTGCCGCCATTATCGCCAGCCACCTGTGCCTACGCTCCACTCCTATAGTTGCCGCGCCACGCCCGGCAACTGACAATTTCGCATTACGCGAGAGCCTACGCAAACCGGCTCTCCGCGTGTGCCTCATTAAATACGTGGCCATTGCGCCAACGCTGCAGCCTCCTCAGGCGGTTCCCCCACATTCTCTACCAGGCGTGACAGGCGTCGCCGACCGCTGATCCGCAGCGCCGGATGCGAGCCTCTGGTGCCGATCAGGGTCGGGGCGATTCCCACCCGCATCATGGCCGCGGCCAGCACGGCGTGGGTGTCGGGCGCGTGCGGGTCCAGCCCGAGCAGGTAGCGGTCGTCAGCCTCCGGCGTCCCCGCCGCCAGGGTCCAGGCCCGCAGCTCGCGCGACCCGGGCAGCCACGACGAGGGCACCGTCTTGACCGCGCCCCTGGTCCAGTCCCGCGCGATCAGCATCAACTGCGGATCCGGTGCGGTCCGCACCAGTGGGGTGTTCTCGTCGGTCCGGGAGATCTCGGGCACCAGCCCAGCCTCCCTCATCATCTGGGCCAGCCCCTGTGCCCGCCACGGCGCGTCGACGACCACCGAGATCCGGGCCGCCTGCTGACCTCCGTTACCCGACAGCACGATCTGGCCGGGCCCGGCGAGCACCCCGGTCAGATCGGTGACCGCGGGCGGCACCGATTCGGCCGAGAAAAAGGACAGCTGGCTCACGAATCGACACTAGGCCAGCGCGGGCCGCAGAAACGGAAACACCCCCGCGGTGTCCGATCTGGACTCACACGGGGGTGTCTCGTTGGGTTTGCTTGGCTCAGATGGCCCGAACACCCGTGGCCTGCGGCCCCTTGGGGCTCTGGCCTACCTCGAACTCAACCTTCTGGTTCTCCTCCAGGGTGCGGAAGCCGCTGCCCTGGATTTCCGTGTAGTGGACAAACACGTCGGCCGAGCCGTCCTCCGGAGCAATGAAGCCGAAGCCCTTCTCCGCGTTGAACCACTTCACAGTTCCCTGTGGCATCTTTTGTTCTTTCCTTCTCTTTCAACCGGGTGCGGTCCACCGACTTCCGGCGTACCGGGCCCGTTCCGACCGCATACCTTCGTGGAGTCGCCCGGAACAGACCCGACCTACAACCCTCGCAGGAACCGCGATCGCAACGACGATCCTGCGAGTGCGAGTACAAACACAGAAGCTGCGACCGTGATCAGTCAACCATGTTCTCCGCTGCTGCGACAGTCTCGACGTGCGGCGCGTGGTGAACAATTCGTTTCCAAATCCGGGCCGACGTGGGCAGGGTCGAGGACAGGAGGACGCACAGTGCGGGATCTGGGGTCAAATTTCGGCCGTGAGCTGCTCGCTTGCGCTGTCGAGGGCACCCCGTCCGGCGAAGATCCGCTACGGCACGTCGCGGATATCCCGCCGCGACACGGCAAACCGCAACAGTGGCCACAGTGGGCCCATCCGGACGTGGTTTCGGCCCTGATCGACCGCGGGATCACCGCGCCGTGGTCGCATCAGCTCGACGCCGCCGAGTTCGCCCACACGGGACGGCATGTCGTGATCTCCACCGGGACCGCGTCGGGCAAGTCGTTGGCCTACCAGCTGCCGATCCTGTCGGCGCTGGCCGACGATCGGCAGGCGCGGGTGCTCTACCTGTCCCCGACCAAGGCGCTCGGGCACGACCAGTTGCGCACCGCGCAGCAGCTCACCGAGGCCGTGCCCGCACTGCGCGACGTCGCACCGGCCCCATACGACGGCGACAGTGCCACCGAGGTGCGCCGGTTCGCCCGGGAGCGCTCCCGGTGGATTTTCTCCAACCCGGACATGATCCACCTGTCCCTGCTGCGCAACCACGCCCGCTGGGCGGTGTTCCTGCGCCACCTCAAGTTCCTCGTGATCGACGAATGCCATTACTACCGCGGCATTTTCGGGTCCAACGTGGCGCTGGTGCTGCGCCGGTTGCTGCGGTTGTGTGCGCGTTACTGCCCTGAGGGTTCTGGGCCGACGGTCATCTTCGCCAGCGCGACCACGGCCTCCCCGGCGCAGACGGCCGCCGAACTGATCGGGCAGACGGTTGCCGAGGTGACCGAGGACGGCTCGCCGCAGGGGGCGCGCACGATCGCACTGTGGGAACCGGCGCTGCTGGACGACCTCACCGGGGAAAACGGTGCCCCGGTACGACGTTCGGCCGGCGCCGAGGCCTCCCGGGTGATGGCCGACCTGATCGCCGAGGGCGCCCGCACCCTGACGTTCGTGCGCTCGCGGCGCGGCGCCGAACTGACCGCGTTGGGCACCCGGGCCCGCCTGGAGGACACCGCCCCGAACCTGGCCGAGCAGGTCGCCTCCTATCGGGCCGGTTACCTTTCCGAGGATCGCCGCGAGCTCGAAAACGCCTTGGCCGACGGGCGACTGCGGGGCCTGGCCACCACCAATGCGCTGGAGCTCGGCATCGACATCGCCGGGCTGGATGCCGTGGTGCTGGCCGGCTTTCCCGGCACGGTCACCTCGTTCTGGCAGCAGGCCGGCCGGTCCGGCCGGCGCGGGCAGGGCGCGCTGATCGTGCTCATCGCCCGCGACGACCCACTGGACACTTACCTGGTGCACCATCCGGCGGCACTGTTGGACAAGCCGATCGAGCGGGTGGTGATCGACCCGACGAATCCGCATGTGCTGGGTCCGCAATTGCTGTGCGCCGCAGCAGAATTGCCGTTGACCGAGGCCGAGGTCCGGCTGTGGAACGCCGAGGCGGTGGCCGAAACCCTGGTCGACGACGGCCTGCTGCGCAAGCGCCCCAGCGGGTTCTTCCCCGCGCCCGGGGTAGATCCCCACCCGGCCGTGGACATCCGCGGCTCCAGCGGTGGCCAGATCGCCATCCTGGAGGCCGACACCGGCCGGATGCTGGGCAGCACCGGCGCCGGCCAGGCGGCGGCGTCGCTGCATCCCGGTGCGGTGTACCTGCACCAGGGCGAGACCTATCTGGTTGACTCCCTGTCGTTCTCCGACGGGGTGGCGTTCGTCTACCCCGCCGATCCCGGCTACACCACGTTCGCCAGGGAACTGACCGACATCACGGTCACCGGTCCCGGTGAGCGCACGACCTTCGGCCCGGTCACGGTGGGTCTGGTGCCGGTGTCGGTGACCAACACCGTGGTCGGCTTCCTGCGCCGCCGAATGGACGGCGAGGTAATCGATTTCGTGGAGCTGGACCTGCCGCCGAGCACCTTGGACACGATGGCGGTGATGTGCACGATCACCCCGGAGGCGTTGCAGGACAACGGTATCGACCCATTGGCAGTACCGGGAAGCCTGCATGCCGCCGAACATGCGGCGATCGGCCTGTTGCCGCTGGTGGCCAGTTGCGACCGCGGCGACATCGGCGGGGTGTCGACGGCGGTCGGACCGGTGGCGGGTTTGCCGTCGATCTTTGTCTACGACGGTTATCCCGGCGGCGCCGGATTCGCCGAGCGCGGATTCCGAAGGATGAGCACCTGGTGGGGCGCGACGGCCGAGGCGATCGAGGCCTGTGAGTGCCCGCAGGGCTGCCCGTCGTGCGTGCAGTCGCCGAAGTGCGGCAACGGCAACGATCCGTTGGACAAGGCCGGCGCGGTGCGGGTACTCCGTCTGGTGCTCGGCGCGCTGAGTACGTCCTCAGCGTGATCCCCCGACCGTGTTGACGACCGACCCCTCGACGGCCGCCTGCACGGATCGACAACTACGTGGCTGCATTCGGCCACGCCGAACACACAGACGCTGCGACGAACGGTCGGACAACGCGATCCGTTCCCAATCCCGGAGGCCGGGCGCAGTGGCAAATTACGTGAACTCAGTCATGTTTGCAACCCGAACGACTTCGCTGAGCCCTCAGGTGTGCCGACTGCGGTTGTCCCGCCGGTAAAATGGCGCGCATGACCCACGACTGGCTGCTCGTGGAGACGCTGGGCAGCGAGCCTGTTGTGGTCGCACGAGGTCTTCATACCAAGAATCTCGTGCCGATCAGTGCGTTCCTGCGACGGAATCCGCACCTGATGGCAATCCAGAGCGCCATCAGGGAAACCGTGCAGGCCGGCAAAGGGCTCAGCAGCATCACGCCCAAGAACGACCGCGTGATCCGCACCGAGGTGGTGCAGATGTCCGACGGGTGCATCCACGGGGTGCACGTCTGGATCGGTCCGGCCGACGCCGAACCACCGCAACGTCCCGTTCCCGGTCCACTGGTCTGGGACCTGACCGCCGGCGTCGCCACCGACACCGCCGAATCCCTGCAGAACATCGGGCTGAATCCGGCGACCGAGGCCATCAACGACCGGACGTTCGCCGATGACCTGCCCCGCCGCGACCTCAACAGCAGTGAGGCCAAGGTGCTGGCAATGGCGATCCGGCCGGTGGTCGGCAAAACCTTGTGCACCACCTGGGATGCCACCGACCATCGCGGGGAGCCCATCACGGTGGGATTCGCGGCGCGGGTGGCCCAGGAAGCGCAGGAGGACGGCTCCCACCGGCTGATCTGCCGGGCGATGAACTGGCGCAGCGAACGGGAAAACCCGGCGGCGCCGACCGACAGTCTGGCCCAGCGCATCCTCAACGGGCTCGCCCAGCCCGGGGTGCACCGGGCTCTGGTCGACCTCGACAACTGGAAGCTGCTGAAGTGGCTCGACGATCCCGCGTCGTTCTTCGACTGGCGCAACCGGGACGGCGGGCCGGCCCGCATCCACCCGATCGACGCCCGGCACATGGCCCGGATGACCACGGAGTTCAGCAGTGGCGTCACCACCGCCGTGCTGCGGATGCGCGCCGCCGACGGCGGCTGGCGGCCGGTACACATGACGGTCAACCGGATCGAGCTCGACGATGACACCTACGCGGGGTTGATCGCCCTGCGGCTGCCGACCGACGACGAGGTCGCCACGGCAGACCTGGACAAGCTCGGCTGAATCAGCTCGATGGGCCGGCGGGTTCCACGGGCCCGGCGCGCGCGGACGCCCGGGCCGGGCCGGCACCCCACCGGCCCAGCTGGACCGGCACGGACACCTCGACCACCACGTCGAGCCCGTCGACCCGGCAGACGGCAAGCTCCGAACGCATCAGCCCGGCGAGCCGTCCGGCCTGAGCGCAGGCCGCGTCGGGTCCGGAGACCAGCCCGCCGGCGGCGCCCAGGGCCGCCAGGTCGGCGGCAGCCTGGGCCCGGTGCCGGGCCGTCACCGCCGCCCCGAGGTAGGCGCCAGCGGCCGCGATGACGATCACCGCCGCGACCATCGCCGCGGCCAGCAACGTGGCGGCACCGCGTTCATCCGACGCCGGGCTCGGGCACCGCGGCCGCCTCGGCGGACACCGTAAACCCCGGTAGCGCGGTGCCCACCCGGACCCGGGCCACCACCAGGCCACCGTCGTGGGCAACGTGTACCTCCGCGCCGGACGGGGCGATCCGCCGTGCGGCGGCAGTGGCGGTATCGCCCTCGCCCCGGGACGCCAACCGGGCGGCTTCCCGGGCCGCATCGATGCAGCGAATCTGCGCGCCCATCGCACCGAGGCCGCCGACACACAGCACCAGTACCGCCACCAACGACGCGACAGCAAAGGCGGCTTCGACCGTGACCGCGCCCTGCTCATCTAGACGTTGGTGCTCAACGCCCGGCTGATGATGTTGGTCAGTGCGCTCACGATCGAATCGCCGGTGACGGCGTTTTCGTAGGGGTCACGTCCTGTTGCCCGACGTCATGGGTATTGCCCGGTGTGGTGTGCATTGCACCGCACACATGCGTCGTCATCCACCAAGGGTTATCGGTTCATCAACGGGAACACGGTTCATCATCAAGTCGTATTTGGGGTTCGGGCACACGGATAGTGAGTCGCTGCTGTATTTGTTCAAACGGGCCGCTGGAGGGTTCGGGCTGGAGATGCCCCTTTTGGGTGAGGAAGTAGAGCGCTACGTGGCGATCGATACGCTTCTACGGTGAGCGATCTCCTCCCGAACTTAGGTGCGTTGCTGGAAAAATTGGTGGGCGAAGCACCCGCAGTGTCCGACGCTCGCGCCTTGGCCGAAGCTGTTGTTGAGGCTGACACAGACGCAGATCTCGATGCGGCGCTCGACGCCGTTGTTGCGGTGTGGCGTCAACGGTGAACGCTCTGGGCCAGCCGCGGTTAGTGTCACTGGAGATTCGCGGCTTCCGGGCGTTCGGCACTGAGGCACGTGTGATGCAGCTCGACACACCGCTGGTTGTGGTACACGCGGGCAACAGCCAAGGAAAGACCAGTCTCGCCGAGGGATTCGAGTTCCTACTCAGCGGTCGTAGCAGCCGTCGAGACCTACTGGGCGGAGCGAAGGCTGAGTACAACGACAGTCTCCGCAATGCGCACCTACCAGCCACCGATACCGACGTCTATGTCGAGGCAGTGCTGCGTGGGCCGGATGGACAAACCCACAAGATCCGACGAGAACTGTTGTGCGACTTCGGTCAAGGTACTGAGTGCGAAAGTCGACTGCTGCTGGATGGCGTCGAGGTCACCGACCTCGAAGAGATCGGGCTGACCCTGGCTGACCCGCCCGTGCGCGCGCCGGTACTGCTGCAGCACACACTGCGGCACGTCCTGTCCACCGAGCCCAAGCAGCGCGTTGGTTACTTCAAGGCGCTCTTGTCGCTGACTGACCTCGACCAATTTCGCGAGCGAGTCAGGGCTGCGCGCGGGAGGGTCGACTCCGAACAGCCAGGTGCGTCGTTAAGGCTCGTTGACGCGTTGTCAGGTACACCCGCTGCTGCAGCTGGCTCGACGATCACCGCACTCATCAAGAAGCCGCTCACGGTCGACGCCGCGCGGACCGCGATTGAAAGGGCGTTGCTCAGTGCCGGGGCAGCGGTCCTGGCTGACCCCGCCGGCAGCGGGAACACCCCGACATTTGAAACCGTTGACGCACTCGACATTGCGATCAAGGCCGCCTTGGAAGCTCAACATGAACAGTCATTTCCACTGTCGGCGTTCGCAGTTGTCCCGTTGTCAGGGGACACACCATCGACTCCCAACATGACCGCCTATAGCAACGCCCTCACTGAATCCGACGAGCATGACGCCCGTGTGACACCAGTACTTCAGGCGGTGCTCGGCATAGCCACGTACGCGGCTCTCGACCAACCTGTCCAGTGCCCGGTCTGTGGCACACAACATGCGCTGACACCCGAGCGGATCGCCATACTTCGAGGCCATTTGCACCGTACGCAGGCTCTCGGTGAGGCTGCCAAATCAGCTGCCACGGCTCTGAGCGGTGCTCGTCACAGCCTCGACCAACTGTCGAATGGCGTCGCCCGCGCCGTGCCATCCGTCGCCTCCTGGACCGACGATCAGTGGGCGAAGGCGACCAACGCTCTGAGTGACCTCGGTGTCGACATCGCCGTGATGACCGATGCGCGCGGTCATGCGAGCCAGGTCGCAACCGCCGCAGGGACTCTTGTCGCGGCTGTCGGGCTCGCACGTGGCAGCCTTGAGCAAGCGGGGGACGCGGTAGCCAGCCGTAACACGCTGTCGGATGATCTGCCCGATCGTTATCGCCAGATCGTCACGGCCGTCGGGGGCCTCCGCACAGCAACTGAAGTGTACGGCCGCTGCGCCTCTGCGCTGCGCTCTGCGGTCGAGGTGGCTGCGCGGGATCGAATCACGGTCGGTGGTCTGACTGAAGTGAGCGATCTGCTCGCACATCGTGCTGACGTGGTCGTCGATGTTGTCGCGGAGGCTGCGCGTCAGCGGACGATCAAGCGCCTCAACGCTGCCGAGAAAGAGCTTCGCGAAGCCGCTGGCGCAGTGCTTGACGCCCGCTTCGCCCAGATGAGCGACACCATCACCAAATGGTGGGCGACAATCCGACCGGAGGAACTAGTTGGGTTTGGTGGGATCAAACGGCGGGCGGGCGGGGCACTATTCGTCAACCTTGTAGCCGCCCTACGGGCCGATCACGCTAGCGAGCCCATCGAGCGGGAAGCACTTGGCGTTTATAGCGATTCGCAGCTTAACGCTCTGGGTCTGTCAATATTTCTGGCTCGTACGGAATTGCTGGGCGCACCTATCCTGGTGCTCGATGACCCCATACCTGGTAGCGATGCAGACCACCGCCTCACGTTCGTTCAGAACACCGTGGGCCAGTTACTCAACAAAGGAATTCAAGTCATCATCACCACCTTCGACAGCAAGCTTGCAGAGTGGGCGCAAACCAACCACGGCGGCAGCGGCTACATCGCCTACAACCTTGACTTGATCGACATCATCGCCGGTACCGAACCCACTCAGACGTCAGATGTCTTCGGCCAGTTAATGCTTGAAGCAGAAGAAAGCCTCTATGCGCCCACCGCGAAGGGGCGGCGATCGGCGTGCAATACGATGCGTTCGGCTGCCGAGCGGTTGGCCAAGCAGGTGATCGCGACCGGCCAAACTGATGCCGGGACGCCGACGTCAGTCGCTGACGTCGAGACGAAAGCATCCACGCTCGGGGAGTTGATCCCGTTGGTTCTGCCGTTCGTTGTCAACGACAATGAGGAGAAGGGCCTGTGGAAAACCTTCCCCAAAGTGCTCAATCCGGGGAGTCACGACGACGACGTCCCGTCCACCACTGACCTGAAAGTGGTGCGCGGCAACCTCCTTAAGATCGCGAAGACTCACAACAAGTACTGGCCGGAGGGCCTATTGCGGTGACTACCATCTGGGACAGATTGAGGTGTTCACGGGTGCAGCCGCTGAGGCTGATGATCCGATTCTGGTTGCACTATCGCGACGGACTGGGTAGTCGGTGAGCCCGAATAGGCACCAACGCTATTCCGGCTCTAGCCTCGATTTTTCATGGGAATTGGTGTGGGCCCGGTCTGATGGTGGATGGGTTGCTGGGTGGTGATCTCGGGGTGGTGGCGTGGTTGATCGGTCCCGTGTCGCCGGGTTGGGCGGGCTTTCCTTGGGGCCGTTGGTCTTTCATCGTTGGTGGGACGTGGGGTCGGGTGGCTAGCTGAAGGCTGAGCGGATGCGTTGCCAGGCCGTGGCGATGGGGGTGGCCCATCGCCAGGTGGTATCGAGGCGGAGCCGCAGTTGGCGGGCGCTGCGGGTGATGCGGGCGGCGATGTGCAGGACGCGGTAGCGGAATGTGGTGATCTCGGCGCGGGCCAGCGCGGGTTGATCACCGAAGCCGATCAGGCGGGCCCAGGTGACCAGGTCAGCGGCGGCTAGCACGATTTCCAGCCAGGCGGCGTTGGCCCAGAAGGAGTGACACGGCAGGTTGCGCAGGCCGGTGGCTTTGAGTTCGCGGATGCGGTCCTCGACGCGGGCGTGCTGGCGGTGGCGTAGTTCCAGACCGCCGATTTGGCCGGGTAGGGCACCGGGTTCGGTGTCGGTGATGAATGCGGTGACCCGCATGCCGTCGGCGTCGGTGAACCGCAACTGGGCGCCGGGGTGGGGGCGTTCTTTGCGCAGGATCAGCCGGGTCCCGGCTGGCCAGGGGGCCAGGTTGACCAGGTCGGTGGCCTCGGCGACCCAGGCGCCGTCACGGATACCGCCGTCGGCCTCGATCGCTGGGTACCAGCCATCGCCGAGGTTGAGGGTGTCCACCGCGTCCTGCACCCGCACATCGACGGGGTAGCCGAACGAGAAACCCACTCCCTGCTCACGGCAGGCTGCGGCGAATCTGTGGGTGGCTCCGGCGGTGTCGCTGCGGATCAGTACCCGCGGCTTGTCCGGGTCTGCGGGGTTGTCGGGATCAGGCCGCCACCGAGCCGGAAGCGATGCCAGTGCCCGAGCCAGCAGGATGATGTGGTCGGAGGCCGTGTTGGAGCCGGCATTGCCGTTGCGCAACATCCCCGCCAGGGCTTCCCCACCGGAGATCTCGGGTCGGTCCACAAACGCCAGCAGCGGGTGGTGCCGAACGTCTTCTTCCAGGTCGACGCGGCGCCAGCCTTGTTGTCGGAGTGATCGAGAACCAGGGTCGCATCCACATCGATGGGCAGCCAGCCGTGGGTGGCCGGGCCCGCGCCGGCCTCCCACGCCACCGCCCGTGCCGTCGCTCGCGCCGCCCATATCCCCGGCAGGTGTGCGGCATCGATGCGCTCATCGACCAACCGCCACATCGTGGTCGTCGAGGCTTTCGCCCCGAAGACGTGCTCACGATCGGCGCACAGCTGCCCGACCCCGTCGATGCAGTCCGCGCCGTCGGCGACCCCGGCGGCCAGATCAGCGAACACCTCCCCGGGGGCGTACACCCACGGGCCCCGATAGGTGTCCGCCAACGCGGCCGTGACCTGCTCTGATAGGCCGGTCCGGTCGGCCAGCTCACGCAGCATGCCCATCCCGGCATGCGACACGACACCCTGGCCGTCAGCAGACACTTTCACCCGCGATACACCCGCGATACTCTTCACCTGCGAAGTGCCTTCCCGTAGGAATCATTGAACCCTAGACAAGTCCAATTATCCCTTGCAGGACAGGCACTTTCGCCTATCTACACCCCGATGCACACAACATTCCGCGAAAAATCGAGGCTAGTTGCCATCGGGTGACCATCATCATCGATAGTTCCCACCGTACGAGGTCAATGGCAGTGGCCACGTCCGGATCGTCGGGATTGAGGCCTTCAGCCTGTAAAGCGCAGCGTTCGGCGTAATCCGCAATCGATTAGACGGCTGCTGTCGTCGCAGGGTTCCGTTTGTGGAAACACTCGAGCCGTTCCGGGGCGGATCGGACGTCCGCTGAGGGGGACCCATCCGGTGGTCCAGTCGCTATGCGCTTGGGGTTGGTGGGTCGAGGTCCGCTGTAGGGCGGACTGGGCTGGGCTTCCCGCATCCGGCTGCCGTGATCCGTGGATACGACGCGGCCGAATCGGCTGTCGGACAATCGGTAAAGGCGGAGGGAGGGCTTTCGGGGCAGCCCTCCGGTCTAGGTCAATCGCTAAGCAAGCACTCGTCGTCACGCGCTAGTTGGGTCTCATAATTTCCCGGAACGCGTTGGCTCGCATTATCACCGCATCTATGGCCGAATCCGTCGCCGTGGTGTTTGGTGCGGCCTCAATCGCATAGAGCATGCCGCTCAACTTGGCGTGCAGTTCCGCGCGTTGCTCCGCGGTCTTCGCGTCCTTGCGTTTGTCGCTTAGGGTTTTGTCGATGAGGCGTGCCTCCGTGGCACACTTCACGATTGAACCCACTCGTTCGCTCGCAGTGCGTTCCAGGTTGGCGATAGCGTTCTTTGCTTCCGCGAGGATTCTACGGTCATCGTCGCTCGGCTTATCCAGAGCCGACAACGTGTTGGCAACTTTTCGTAGGGCATGTGCTTTCTCGAAGTTGTCAGTAATTCCTCGGATGTCAGGCGCGAAATCGATGTCACCGAGCCATCCTGTTCGAGCAGCTTCCGACGCACTTAGTTGTTCTAATGCTGAGAGTGCGGAGTCGATGAGTGCCGCGTTTTCTACACCGAGGGTCTCAATATGCTGTTGCCGTACCGTTCGGGCTTTCTCTTCGGCGGCGGCAGCTTCGGCGGCTCGCCCGATGAAGATCTGCTCTACCTGTACGGCGCGCATCGTTCTTCGATGTTCTTCTGCCCGTATAGCCCGTATAGAGAATGCAATCACGCCCACGATGCCTGCGATCACGCCGAGCGTGATCCAACCCCTCATCGGAAGCTGCACGAGGAAGGCGAATACCCCCACCAGAAATACGAGGTGAACGCTACGAAATGAGCCGTTGCTACTCATCCCGCCCCCTTTGGCATCGTCTCTACAGAGAGGGACTCTGTTCAATAGGTGCGGCGCAGCCACCCACCACCGTACTAGGCGGGCAGCTCGCCAGCTGCAACCGCGCAGCATACTGCCAGCGACGATTTGGTGTCGGTGGTGCCCCAAAGCGGAGCCTAGAATAGTTTGGCCGGTTAGGGACGTGTCCGCGGGTGGGGTGGCATTGCAGGCGTGGGGTTAGGGGCCATGGCAGCTGATGAATTGCGTGTCAATGCGCAGGAAGCGTTCAACACGGCTCATGTTGTCGCCAACCATGCCCAAGAGCTGCACGAAGAATTGCAGCGTCTGATTCAGGAGTGGGCCAACCTGTCGCACGGATGGCAAGGCGTGGCCGCGTCGGCCTACACACAGTCGTGGGAGGAATGGCAAGAGGGCGCCCGCAAGATCGTCGACGTCCTTTCCTACGAGGCGGAGCAGCTCGCTCGTGCCGCAGCGATGTATGACGAGACGGACTCGTCGGCGGCGCACGCGGTGAATGAGGTGGATCTCTAATGAAGCCCTACCGAGTCGAATTGGAGGAACTCCTCGAGTTTGTCGAGCAGCTTCAAAGCTTCGAGCGCAGGGCGGAGAGCGTCGCTGGGGCGGTGGACAAGCAGATCGCAGGTCTACATGAGTCATGGCATGGCGCCGCCGCTGAGTCGCACCGTTCACATCATGACGAGTGGATGGCGGCTGCAACCCAGATGCGCGAAGCGCTCTCGGACCTTCGGAAAGCTGCCACAACGGCCCATAGCAACTACAGCGAAGTCATCGATATCAACACTGCGATGTGGCCGTGACACAAGACGTCGATCCGGCCGCCATCAAGCAGGCCGGTGATACCTATCGCAGTGTTCACGACGCGGCGGCTTCTGCGGTCACCCGGCTCGCCGGCGTCCTCAAAGGCTCTGCGGGGATGGCTGGCACCGACAACGGCGCACATGAATGGGCAGCCAAATACGACCCGCTCTGCGGAGGTCGCGACGGCTGCAATGGCGTGATGGAGGCAATATCAGCCTCCGTCCTTGCCGCCGGGCAAGTGACCGATCTGCTGCATGCCACCGCCGTTAACCACTCCAACGGTGACGTGCAGTCGGCAGCCAACGGCCCAGGGGCTCCCGCCTTTCCGCCCGATAGTGCCCCTACCTTCCTGGTGCCTGCGATCCCCGCGGCCGAAGGCGGGCATGACGATGTGCCCGAGTGGTGGCACACCATCTCGGCGTACGTGCAAGGTGAGCTCTGGCCAAACGGCCATCAAGACAAACTGCGCGCTGCCGCCACGGCCTGGCGAAACGCCGGCAACGAACTCCGCTCCGCTGCGTCCATGGTTAATGGGGGCACCTCGTCGCTCGGCGTCATCGCATTGCTCACCGACCAGAAGTCACCCGAGATTCCGGCTGCTATCGCCAACTGCACCAAGACCCGCGACGCCATCAGCCTGGGCGCGGACGGATGCGACGCGGCAGCCAAGACGTGCGATGCCTACGCGGCGGCCATCGACGACGCCCACTCGCGCATCCTCCACGAAATGCTGGTGCTCGGGGCGACGGTGGTTGTCACCGAAGTCATCGCCGCTGTTCTCATTCCGGTCACGCTGGGCGCGAGCGAAGCCGTCTCAAAAGTTGTCGACGTTAGTCGGCTCACCGCTACAGGTGCACGGATCGCGACCATCATTCGAGAGTTTCGAGCCGCCGCAGAGGCATCGACCTTGCCGACTGTAAGTGCCGCTGCGAACGCGGCGCGCACTGTTGGTGACCTGGCTCCGATTTTGTCGGCGCGCGCCGCCTTGTTCTCAGCGGAAACCACCGGGCTCGTCAGCGATATCGGAGTAGACCTGTTGACTCGACCCAAGTTGAGGGTCGGGACCAAGCAAGCGATCGAAGCCGCCGCAGAGCGGACACCGGACGGCAAATATTTCATCAGTGCCACTGACGATTCCGTACTGGTCCCTGTCAGCAAGCAGTACGACCAGGACATCCTGAACCTGCCCAAGACAGCAGATGGCAAGTACTACCAGGGGCCTGACGGTATCCGTTACCCAGTGAACCCCGTCTATCAATACGGTCATGAGACAGGCAACGAGTGGTGGAGAATCCGAGACCGAGCGATCAGGGAACACTGGACTCGGGAGCAGTTGATTGAATACTGCAACAACCCGCGCCTCTACCGCATCGAAGATGCACCAGGTAATGCCAACCACTCCAACGAACTTGCACGGGAGGCAGCACGATGACGAACAACGACCGCGACGAAGGCGGCCGCACCCCATTGCACTACGCGGCCATCGATGCCCCCAGCGACCTTCCGTTTATCGCGGCCCAAACCGACGCCGCGCTGGATGAGGAGAACTGGCGCAAAGCAAACGAGTACAAGGTCTCAAACGTGTCCCGGCTGCTGGCTGAGGGGGCGGACGTCAATGCCGCTGACGCGCAAGGCTTCACACCGCTCCTCTTCGCTGCGGCTTCCGACAGCGTCGACGTCGTGAGACTTCTGCTCGATGCTGGCGCCGACATCGAAGCCGCCAACGACAAGGGTGAAACGCCGCTCTACAAGGCGGTCAGGAACACTACCCGCGGTGCGGTGCCTATCACCCAACTGCTGCTCAAACGCGGAGCCAACCCCAACGCTCAGCTAGCCAACGGATCCAGCCCACTTGCCTTCGTCAGGCGATTCCAAAAGCCAGGGATCATCGAACTATTCGCCGATCTTCCCTGATCATCCGTGTCGTGCGATTCCGTAAGCCCGACGCCACGCGACCAAACTGCCAGTCGACGGAAGCGGTCGGTCCCGCACGGATTTGAGACAAGCCACTGCCTTACTGGTAGTAAAATCAAACCCGCGGGTCCGGAAGTGGCTTTTCGGAAGAGTCGACTTCGGGGTGTTAAGTCGGCCGCGCACGAAGCGGTTTCACTGCTAATAATCGCTCCCCAAGTGCCCTTCCGGGCCTGCCTCGGGGCGGCTTGCCTTCGCTGAATTGCGATTGACGCCTCGCACGGGACCCGGTACGAGCGCATCGCATTCAAAAGTAGATCGCTCGGGTCAGTTGCCGGGGCTTCCCGGCCTAGCTTGAAACTTCGGTGAGCACCAGCCGTATGTACACGTCAATTGACATTTCGCCTGCGGCGAGAGCCGCCAGGCGTTCCACGGCGGGTCTCGATGGATTCCAACCAGACAATCGCCCGCAGGCTATTGCGCTGATAACAGCGCGACGGTCGGCGACGCCGAGCCGGTCGAGGCAGGGCGGCCAGCGGCGAGAATTGTCGATGTCAGGTGTATCCACTGATTCCAGTATGACTGCGGGCCCATGATGAGGTCGCCTGCTCCCATTGCCGCAGCGAGCGGTGATCCGGCAGTTTAGCGTCGCCTAGATCCCCCCGAGGTACATCCTGGTCGTGAGACCACCTGAGGATTTGCACCGGGCGGACAGGTGTTTCTGTGCGGAGTCCAATGAGAACCAGGTGGAACCGATCGCAGCTGGCGTGCGTCTAACCCTGTTGTGGACGAGTACGCGGAGGATCTGCCCGAGCTGCGGCTGCCGACCCCGGTGGAGGAGTACTTGGTTGGAGAACGGGAGTGGCACCGACTGCTGCGGGGTACCGGAGCGGTGAGCGAGGACGAGGCGCGGGAGCAACTGGCGCGGTGGATGGAGACTTAGGGCTCCGGCACCAACTCAGCTGGCTCTGCGAGCAGCGCCGTGATCGGGATCCCGACCAGCCCCTCCAACTCGGCCCGTCGGTCACCGGACAGCCGCGCCCACACCTGGTCGAACGGATGCCATGGTCGGTCACCCGGATGGGCGCTGGCGCCCCACTCGCCCCAGTGATCGGTGCGCAGCTGTTCGCGGAATGTCTCCTCACTCTCCCCGGACAGGAACAGCAGCAGCTCGTTGTCCACCCTCGCGGCCACCGGGGTGAAGGCGCGCGCCGTGATGTCGCGTGGATCCACCAGCCACTCGGGTGTCTTGCCGAACATGCGGTGCTCCTGCACCACTGCCGCCGGGTCACCCGACTCGATCGCGGCTAGGAAGCGCTCTGCGGCCGGACGACCGTTTCTCCTGCGAATCGCCCCGAGCGGCGCCGTGGCCTCCAGCACCGCCGGCGGGTCGGCCAGGCGCTGCGCGAGCACCCACAGGTGCCCCTCCTGAGAGGAGTTCCAGTCCCAGCCGAGTTCCGGGTGGCGGATGCGGTAGACGGCCCACAGCGCCTCCCAGGTGGCCTCCGGTGCCCGGTCGGCCCAGCTGCCGGCCTTCACCGGGTTGCCGGTCGTGAACACGGTGTCCGTCCGTGGGTCGACGACCGCGAACCGTTTGTACGCCTCGAGGTCTGCCATCAGCGCATCCGCGGTGACGTCGTGGGCGACGGTGACGGCCTCGATCAGCTCTGACACCGGCAGGGGTGCGAACCCGTCGCGCATGATCCGTTCCGCCATCGAAACCCGGGTCCCGTGATAGACCGGCACTGAGAGTTGAGCGACCGGGTCGGCAATGCTGATGTCCACGGGGACAGGGTGACTCATGTGCTGGTGGTGTCCGTGACCGCGCTCACTGAAATTCCCCACTGACGCTCATCGAAATTCCCCATCCGTGTGGCTCCGCCGAGAAGG
>NZ_VOMB01000014.1:0-96551 GCF_019050325.1 [Mycobacterium] fortunisiensis
CCAAGACCGCCGACCAAATCCTGGCCAGCATCGCCAACTACTGCCGACGAATTAATGACTCAGGACACTAGCCTGCGGTCAGGCCAGGGCGTCGGCGGGATCCCGCTGGATCGGCTTCGGCCAGGGTTGTGGCGGTGGCCGCTGCCGGACATGCTGCGGCCACCAGAACCAGCGTCCGAGCAGCGTGGCGATCGACGGTGTCATCAGGGACCGCACCACCAGGGTGTCGAACAACAGGCCCAGGCCGATGGTCGTACCGACCTGACCGATGACGATCAGCTTGCTGACCGACATGGACATCATCGTGAAGGCGAACACCAGGCCCGCCGAGGTGACCACGGCGCCGGTACCCACCATGGCCCGGATGATGCCGGTCTTGAGCCCGGCATGGATCTCCTCCTTGATGCGGGAGACCAGCAGCAGGTTGTAATCCGCGCCGACGGCCAGCAGGACGATGACCGACATCGGCATCACCATCCAGTGCAGCGGGATACCCACGATGTGCTGCCACAGCAGGACCGACAGACCGAAGGCCGAGGCCAGGCTGAGCACCACGGTGCCGACGATCACCGCAGAGGCGACCACGGCTCGGGTGAGCACCATCATGATGATGAAGATCAGGATCAGCGCGGCCGCGGCCACGATGAGCAGGTCGTAATCGGCGCCGATCTGCATGTCGTTGAACGTAGCCGAGCTGCCGCCCAGGTAGATCTTGGCGCCCTCGAACGGTGTGCCCTTGATGGCGTCGGCCGCGGCGACCTTCAGCGGTGCGATGCGTGCGGTGCCTTCCGGCGTAAGCGGATCACCCTGGTGAATGATGGTGAACCGCACCGCATGTCCGTCAGGCGACATGAACAGCTCCATGCCCCGCTTGAAGTCGTCGGTCTCGAACGCTTCCGGCGGCAGGTAGAACGAATCGTCGTTGCGGGCCGCGTCGAACGCCTCGCTCATGGCGGTGGCGGTGTTCTGCATCGCCATGTTCTGGTCCTGCTGGGCCTTCTGCACCTGGTACTGGTTCAGCAGCAGCTGCTTCTGATGCCGCATCGACTGGATCTGCCGCGGCATGGTGGCGACCATCCTCGGCATCAGGTCGGCCATCCGCTGCATCTCTGGGACCAGCACCTGGAAGTCGTCGGACATCGTGCCGATGCCGTCGAGGCTTTCGAAGATCGACCGTAGCGACCAGCACATCGGGATGTCGAAGCAGTGCGGCTCCCAGTACAGGTAGTTGCGCAGCGGCCGGAACTGGTCGTCGAAGTCCGCCAGGTGATCGCGCACGTCGGCCATGTCCAGCGACGTCGTCTTCATCTTGTCGGCCATGCTCTGCGAGACCGCGGCCAGATCGGTCTGGATGCTCATCATCTCGGTCATCGCGTCGATGCTGGTCTGCAGATCGTCGGCCTGATCGAGCAGATTCTGCAGGTTGGTCTGCGCGTAGTCGTTGTTCATCAACTGCGCCGTGCCGCTCTGGCCGAGCGTGTACGGGATCGTCGAGTGTTTGATCGGTTCACCGTCGGGACGGGTGATCGTCTGCACCTGGGCGATGCCGTGCACGTTCTTCAGCGCCTTGGCGATTTTGTCGATGACCAGGAAATCGGCCGGGTTCCGCAGATCGTGGTCGGTCTCGACCATCATCAGGTCCGGGTTCATCTTGGCCTGCGAGAAGTGCCGGAACGCGGCGTCGTAGCCGACGTTCGTCCCGACGTCAGCGGGCAGGAAGATGCGATCGTTGTAGGTGGTGTGATAGCCGGGCAGGGCCAGCAGACCCACCAACGCCGCCACGATGGCGCACACCAGGATGGCGCCCGGCCAGCGGACGGTCGCGGTGCCCACCCGATGCCAGCCGCGGGACCGTGAGTGCCGCTTGGGTTCAAGGATCTTGCCGAAGCGGCCGAGCAACGAGATGACCGCCGGCCCCAGGGTCAGTGCCATGGCGACCACGACGACCATGCCGACCGCCAGGGGGATACCCATCGTCTGGAAGTACGGCAGGCGGGTGAAGTGCAGGCAGAACGTCGCACCGGCGATGGTCAGGCCCGACGCCAGCACCACGTGGGCCGTGCCGTGGAACATGTCGTAGTAGGCGGCCTCTTTGTCCTCGCCGGCTCTTCGCGCTTCCTGATATCGGCCGATCAGGAAGATCGCGTAGTCGGTGGCCGCGGCGATGGCCAACGTCACAAGCATGTTGGTCGCGAACGTCGTCAGGCCGAAGAAGTTGTTGTAGCCGAGCAGCGCGACCAGCCCACGGGCGCCGGACAATTCGAGCACGACCATGACGAGCACGATCAGGGTGGTGATGATCGACCGGTAGACGCTCAACAGCATGACGGCGATGACGCCGAAGGTGACCATCTCGATGGTCTCCATGCTTTTGTCGCCGACGATGTTCTGATCGGTGCTCGACGCCGCCGACCCCGTCACATACGCCTTGACACCGTCGGGTGCCGGGCTTTCGGTGGCGATCCGCCGGACCGCCTCCACCGACTCGTTGGCCAGCGTCTCGCCCTGGTCACCGGCAATGTAGACCTGCACGTAGGCGGCCTTGCCGTCGCGGCTCTGGGCGCCCTTCGCGGTCAGGGTGTCGCCCCAGAAATCCTGTACGTGCTGCACGTGGGTGGTGTCGGCGCGCAGGTCGCGGACCATCTTGTCGTAGAAGGCGTGCGCCTCGATGCCCAGCGGCTCTTCGCCTTCGAGGACGACCATCACCGAGCTGCTGGTGTCGTACTCCTGGAACTTCTTGCCGACCTCTTTGATGGCGATCATCGATGGCGCGTCGTTGGGGCTCATCGACACCGCGCGCATCTTGCCGACGACCTCGAGTTGCGGGACGAGGGTGTTCAGCAGTGCGACGATGACGATCCACACCAGGACGATCGGCAGGGCGAATGTACGGATGAAGCGGGGGATCGGCGGGTGGGCCTTGTGGCGGCCCGTCTTGATGGCGTCGGTCGGGGTGTCTTCGGTTGGCGCGCTCATGCTGCCTTCACAAAGCAGAAGGTTTGTGCGTTCAATCCAGTAGCCGTTCTCTCTTCTTTGACCTCGTCATCGACGCTGACTCGGCAACTGATGCTGCTTCCATCGCCTTGGGCCATGATGTTGGGCTGCACCGACGGCAACGTGGTCTGCAGGGTCAAAGTCCATGGCAGCGGCACACGCCCGGTGCGCTGCGGTTTGCCTTCGAGGTCCATGTAGTTGATGACGGCGGTGCTGCCGGTGCCGAAGATCTCGTACTTGACGACCTTGGGGTTGAAGTCCTCGGCGTTATCCGAGGTGATGTCGGTGATGATGACCGGGTGCGCGCCGAAGACCTTGCGCACGTTCATCACGATGAGCGCGCCTGCCACCATGGCGACGACGATCAGGGCAGGGAGCCAGATTCGGCGAATGACCTTCAGCATTGCGGCTGCCCAGGCCGAAACATGATGAGGGGCAGCCATGTTCGGCCTGGTCTTGCTGCGGTCCATCGGCGATATGACGCGGTGCCGGCAGTCAAGAGGGCCTCCCAATGTTCGATGCGTTCGCGACGACCTGGGCGTTCGGCAGTCTACGCAGTCCGAGGACTAAAGTTAGCCGAATAAGTGGATCGTCACAATCCACTTATGGCGCTGATCACTTAAACTGCAGCCATGGTTGACGAATGCCCACGCGCTCTGCGCAAGGATGCCGAGCGCAATCGGCAGCGTGTGCTCGCGGCTGCGCGGGAACTCTTCGCCGAAAAGGGCGTCGAGGCGACGCTGAACGACGTGGCGCATCACGCCAACGTCGGTGTGGGCACGGTGTATCGACGCTTCGCCACGAAGGAAGAGCTGCTCGATGCGGTGTTCGAGGACGGCATCGACCAAGTCGTCGCACTCGCGGAAACTGCTCTGCGAAATGAGAATTCGTGGGATGGGTTCGTGTGGTTCGTCGAGCATCTCTGTGAGTTGACCGCGACCGACCGGGGTCTGCGAGAGATGGTCTACAGCAAAGCGTACGGCGGCCGGCGGGTCGAGCATTCGCGGCTGCGCCTCGCCCCGCCGATCTCCGAACTTGTCAAACGGGCGCGGGAAGACGGCTATTTGCGGCCCGAGGTGCAATCCACGGACATGCCGATCCTGAGCTTTCTGGCCGGCGTGGTGAGTGAATGGGCCGGCCACGTCGAGCCCGAACTGTGGCGCCGCTACGTCGAACTGCTGGTCGACGGCCTGCGATGTCGGCCCGTGCAGCAGCGGTTGCGCGTCGACGCGCTGGGGGAAGATCAGATGGACGCCGCGATGCGGGGCTGGCATCCCGCCGGCGATCCGGCCTGAGCATCCCGCGCCTCAGCGTGACCGCGCTGGGCCTCGGTCGGCGAGCCCGGCCGCCAGCACCAACAAGGTCAATGTGACGATGGCCAGCAGCACCTGCGGATGCAGGCCCAGAACCGTCTTGTTGTCGAACTCCGGATCGTGAATTGCGGTCCGGGGAAACAGCATTGCACCCAGAAGGCCGACCCACGGCGTTGCCAGGACCGCGCAGGCCGTCCAGATCCGTGATCGGATGCCACCGTTGCGCTGGCCCAGCAGGGTCAGCGCGAACGCGCCGAGCAGCGTTGACATCACGATGTACTGGGCGTCATGGAATTTCGCGTGCGGCGGCCACGCGTCGTTGCGCATGTGCTGCACGGCACTGGCCGGGATCACGAAATCCGCCAGCAGCGCACCGACCATCGTCACGGTCGCGACGAGCATGGTGAGAACGCGTGCGGTGAGGAGGCTTTTGGGAGTCGTCACGCTAGGGCCTTTCTGCCGGGGGTGAGGGTGTCGCGGATTGGCCGCGCAGGTAGTCGTCGACAACCCGGTGTACGTACTCGTCGTCGAAGACCCGGTCGGCGACAAGCCGCCGGTAGAACAGCGGGCCCACCAACTCGTCGACGGCGAGGTCGATGTCGAGGTCTGCGGGGAGTTCGGCACGGGCGGCGCCGTCGGTCAGGATTGCGCGTATCACCCGGGTGCCCGATTCGTACAGCGTGCGCTTGATGTCCGCGAAAACCGGGTCGACACCGGCCCGTTCGATCATCACGCGCATGCCCTGCTGGGTGGCCGGCTCGTGCAACATCGAGCGGATCCTGGACAGCTCGGTCGCCAAGTCTTCGCGGAGATCTCCGGTCGGCCGCGATTGCCGCTGGGCGATGTGTGAGACGACCGTGTCGCGGATCAGTTCCGGTGGTTCGGGCCAGAGCCGGTACAGCGTGGCCCGGCTCATCCCGCCGCGCGCCGCGACGGCACCGTGGGTCAGGCCGGCCAGGCCTTGTTCGACCAGCAGTTCCCGGGCCGCGGTCAGGGCGGCCTCCCGACTGCGCACCGTGCGTGGATCCAGCGGACGCACCGAATCCTCCTTTAAAACAAGTTGTATCGGAGATATGCGACAAAATGTATCGAAAGCTGGGTGGTTTGGGAAGCCTCCGGTCGCGGCCGGGCACAATCGGTGCCATGCAGAAAGTCGTGGTCATCACCGGCGCGGGCAGCGGCATCGGGCGGGCGACGGCTCGGGTGCTGCTGGCGGCGGGCCATCAGGTCGTCCTGGCCGGTCGTCGGCCCGAGTCATTGGCCGAAACGGCGGCCGGTGATCCGAATGCCCGGGTGATCGCCACCGACGTCACCGACTCGGCCTCGGTGCGGGCCCTGTTCGACGGCACGGTCGAGGCGCTGGGGCGGGTCGACGTGCTGTTCAACAACGCCGGCGTGTTCGGTCCGTCCGCCTCCATCGCCGACATCACCGATGACCAGTGGCAGGCCACGTGGCGCACCAACGTCGACGGCGCGGTGTTCTGCGCCCGGGCAGCCACTCGCGTCATGGCCGCTCAACTACCTCGGGGCGGACGGATCATCAACAACGGGTCCCTGTCGGCACACCGGCCCAGGCCCAACAGCCTGGCCTACACCACCACCAAGCATGCGATCAGCGGACTGACGGCGTCAATGCTGTTGGATCTGCGTGACATTGACATCTGCGTCACCCAGATCGACATCGGTAATGCCGCCACCGACATGACCGCCGGATTCAGTCACCAGACCGCGCAAGCCGACGGAAGCCTGGCGGCTGAACCAACTTTCGACGTCGAGCACGTGGCCCGCGTCGTTGCCTATCTGGTCGATCTGCCACTGGACGTCTCGGTTCCGTCGTTGACGGTGATGGCGCGGGCCATGCCGTACTTCGGCCGCGGCTGACGGGTTCCGATGGCCGCCGCACATCCACGCTTCGTGGTCAACTGCTCCGTCCTGCTCACCGAGCTGCCGCTGCTGCAGCGTCCGCGGGCCGCGCGGGCCGCCGGGTTCGACGCGGTCGAATTCTGGTGGCCGTTCGACGATCCGGTTCCCCCCGACGCTGAGGTGGAGGCCTTCGTGCAGGCCGTCGAAGAGGCCGGGGTGCGCCTGGTCGCGCTGAACTTCGCCGGCGGCGACATGGCGGCCGGCGAGCGTGGGCTGGTCTCGGACCCGGCGCACCGCGAGGCCTTCCGCGACAACGTCGACATCGCGCTCGGTATCGCAGATCGACTGGGCACCAAGGCATTCAACGCCTTGTACGGCAACCGCCGCTCCGGCCTGGACCCGCGGGTGCAAGACACGACCGCGGTCGAGAACCTGACCTACGCCGCCCGTCGCGCCGCCGACACCGACGCGACGATTCTGATCGAACCGCTCAGCGGCGTGCCCGGCTATCCCTTGAAGACCGCCGCCGACGCGATGTCGGTGATCGAACGGGTCTCCGGTGGGTCTGGTTTGACCTCGGTCAAACTGCTGGCCGACCTGTACCACCTGCACGTCAACGGTGACGACGTGGCGGCGGTGATCGACCGGTACATCGCACACATCGGGCACGTGCAGATCGCCGATGCGCCGGGGCGTGGCGCGCCCGGCACCGGCCGCATGGACATCGCCGGCCACCTGGCCCGCCTCGAACAGGCCGGCTATCACGGCCGCATCAGCCTCGAATATCAGGACCACAGCCCAGATCCGTTCGCGTGGCTGCCGGCCGGATGGCGAACACGCCGCTGAAAACCAACCCGCGCCAGCTGCCAACAGAGCCGGTGGCCTGCTGGCCACCGGCTCTGTACAGCGGAAAGTCCCCGGATCACGGGTACTCATCTGCGTGTTTGTCCATACCACGGGGATCGCCCGAATATCGAGGACACTTCCATGGTCGTCCTCGCTATTCGGTAAAAGCAATTTTCAGAATGTGAGTTTGGCTACAGCCCAACCGGTTTCGAGGTCCGAAAGTGCGCCGCGTCACAGCGCCCGGTGGTGGCCTATGCTCGGTGCGGCGAACGACGTGCCCACGGGCGGTTTCGCCGGTGACCGGTGGAATCTGACCCAGGGAAAGTTCGAACGTGCAGGTAGTTGTCGGCGACCCGGCCCGCGTTGCCCCCGCACGCGTACAGACACGCGACGACCTGATCGGGTTGAGCGGTGTGGCCGTCCTGGCGGTGGTCGTCAGTCACATCTGGCTCGGCCGGGCCGGCGCGGGGCTGGACGTCCTGTTCATCCTGGCCGGGTTCTTCATCGGTGGCCGCGTGCTGCCCCATCTCGGGACGCCAAGCCCCGGCGTGCTGCTCGGCGAGCTGGGCCGCACGGTGCGTTGGTTGGCGCCGCCGTTGGTTCTGGTGCTGGCCGTGTGCGCGGTACTCACGGTGCTCATCCAGCCGCAGACCCGCTGGGAGGCCTTCGCCGACCAAACCCTGGCCGGCCTGGGCTTCTACCAGAATTGGCAGCTGCTTGCCTCGGCCGACGACTATGTTCGGGCCAGTGAGACAGTGACGCCGCTGCATCACCTGTGGGCGATCTCGGTGCTGGGTCAGTTCACGCTCGCATTCTTCGTGCTGACCGGCGTCATCGTGGCCCTCACTCGGAGGCGGGGGCGGCACGCGCGACGCACGATCCTGGCGGCGGTCTCGGCCGTCGCGCTGGCGGCGTCGCTGTATTACGCGCTCACCAACCGAACCGAAAACCCCATGTTCGCCTACTACAGCACCGGTGCCCGGGCCTGGGAGCTGCTGGCCGGGGTGCTGGCCGCCCTGCTCGTCGCCGGTGTGCACTGGCCCGCCCGTCGGCTCAGTTGGCTGCGTGCTGCCCCGCTGCTCATTGTCGGGACCATCGCCTACCCGCTGTACCTCTGGCATTGGCCGCTGCTGATTTTCTGGCTGGCCACCATCGATGACGACTCCGCCGGCCTGATCGGCGGCGTCGCGGTCGGGGTGACCGCGGTGCTGCTCGCGATGCTCACCGCGCGGCTGGCCACGGCGCCGTGGCGGCACCGTGCCCGCCAGTGGCCGGCCCCGGGTGCGGTCGCGCTCGTCGTGGCGCTGGGTTTGGTGGCGGCGTCGGTGATGTGGCGTGGGCACGTCACGCTGGCCCGGGCCAGCGGCGCGGAGCTGAGCATGCTGTCGATGCGCGATTACCCCGGCGCGCGGGCCCTGATCGAGAACCGTCGGGTGGCCAAACTGCCGATGCGGCCCAGCGCCCTGGAAGCCGCCGACGACATCCCGCCGTCATCGATGGATCATTGCGTCACCGGATTCACCGGGGACGAGGTGATCACCTGCAGCTACGGAGATCCCAAGGGCGCCCACACGATTGCGCTCGCCGGTGGCTCCCACTCGGAGCATTGGCTCACCGCGCTGCATCAGATCGGGCGCCGGCACGGTGTCAAGATCACCACGTACCTGAAGCTGGGTTGCCCGCTCACCACCAAGCAGGTGCCGATCATCGCCGGATCGTTCGAGCCCTACCCGTCCTGCCGGGCGTGGTCGGATCATGCGTTGGCGCAGATCATCGCCGACCGGCCGGACTACGTTTTCTTCACCTCGACCCGTCCGATCCTCAACGGTCCTGGCGACTACGTGCCGGATTACTACCTGGGCATCTGGGATGAATTGTCCGCCAACGGCATTCCGATGCTGGGCATGCGCGACACCCCGTGGATGGTCCGGGATGGGTGGTTCTTCTCGCCGGTCGACTGTCTGTCGGACGGCGGTGACGCCGACAGCTGTGGGTTATCCAGGGAAGAGGCGTTGGCACAGCGCAATCCGACGCTCGCGCATCTGGCCGACTATCCGCTGATGAAGGTGCTCGACCTCAGTGACGCGGTGTGCCGGCCGGCCATCTGCCGGGCGGTGGAGGGCAACGTCCTGATCTATCACGATCCCCACCACCTGTCAGGGGCCTATGTCCGCACCCTCACCGACGAGTTGGCGCGACAGCTGTCCGACGCTGTCGGATGGTGGTAGCCGCTACTCGACGACGAACACCGGGATCTGTCGGGTGGTCTTGGTCTGGTACTCGGCATACGGCGGGTAGGCCTCGACGGCCAGCTTCCACCAGTGCTCACGCTCGTCACCGGCGAGTTCGCGGGCGGTGAGCGAGACGGTCTTGTCGCCGTCCTGCACCGTCACGGCCGGGTTGGCCTTGACGTTGAAATACCAGGACGGGTGCGCCGGGTCTCCGCCCTTGGACGCCACCATCGCGTAGCGGCCGTTCTCCTCCACCCGCATCAACGGCACGTAGCGTTTCTTGCCGGACTTGGCGCCGGTCGTCGTGAACAGCACGATCGGACGGTCGAGCACCTCGACGCCGTCGGTGCTGCCTTGTTCGAGGATGCGTTGGGTCTGCTCGCGAACCCAGTCGGTGGGGCTCAGCTCGGCTTGTTCAGTCACCCACCGGCCAACATCAGTCGGCGCGCGACTATTCCGGCGGCTACCGGAGCTTGAGCACCACTTTGCCTTTGGCGGTGCGGTTCTCCAACGAGGCGATGGCCTGTGCGGCCTGATCCAACGGATACACCTCGGGCCGGGGCGGGGCCACCGCGCCAGACGCCAGCAGCGGCCGCAGTTCGGCCCACTGCTCCTGCAGATAGCCCGGATGGGAGAACGTCCAGGCGCCCCAGCCCGCACCGACGACGTCGACGTTGTTGAGCAGCAGTCGATTGACCTTGACCGTGGGGATCTCGCCGCCGGTGAAGCCGACCACCAGCAGGCGTCCGCCCACCGCCAACGACCGCAGGGAGTCGGTGAAACGGTCACCGCCGACCGGGTCGAGCACGATGTCCACGCCGCGGCCGTCGGTGAGTTCCTTCACCGCCTCGCGGAATCCGTCGGCCAACACCACATCCGATGCCCCTGCCGCACGCGCGATCTCGGCCTTCTCCTCGGTGGACACCACGGCGATGGTGCGCGTCGCACCCAGTGCCGGCGCCAGCCGCAGCGCCGACGTGCCGATGCCGCCCGCGGCGCCGTGCACGAGCACGGTCTCGCCCTCGGCCAGCCGGCCGCGGGTGCGCAGGGCGAATTGCACGGTCAGGTCGTTGAACAGGATGCCGGCCCCGGCCTCGAAGGACACCGCGTCCGGCAGCGCGAACACCCGCTCGGCGGGCAGGGCCACCACTTCGGCCATCCCGCCCGACAGCATGGTCAGCCCCAGTACCCGGTCCCCGGCGCAGACGTGTGCCCCGGCCGGGGCGCTGCGCACCACGCCGGCCACCTCGGCACCCGGGCTGAACGGCAGATCCGGCTTGTACTGGTAGAGACCACGGGTGAGCAGGGCGTCGGGGAACGCGACACCGGCGGCGTGGACGTCGATCACCACGGTGCCGTCGGCGGCGTCGCCGTTCGGTTCGGGCACCTCGGCCACCTGGACGGCGTCGGGACCGTCGAGTCGGGTGATCTGTGCTGCACGCATCGATTTCTCCTTCGGGGGGCTGGGGCCGCCCGCCAATTGTGACAGGTGTCAAGTCTGTCGTTAGCATCACCGGATGCTCAACGCCCGCGCTGCAGTGCTGCTCGACGCCGGGGCAGACCCACAGCTCACCGAGGTCCAGGTTCGGGAACCGGTCGGCGACGAAGTGCTGGTCCGCATCGACGCTGTCGGGATCTGCCACACCGACGTGAGCGTCGCCGCGCGGTTTCGCAAGCTGCCGATGGTGTTCGGCCACGAAGGCGCGGGCACCGTGGTCCAGGCCGGGCCGGAGGCCACGCCCCAGGTCGGGGACCAGGTGGTTCTCACCTTCGCCAGCTGCGGCGCCTGCGCGACCTGCCGGGCGGATGCTCCGGCGTACTGCGCGCATTCCACCGACCTCAACATGCGCGGCAGCCGTCGCGACGAGTCCAGCGCGCTCTACCGCGACGGTGCACCGGTCGGCGGCGGCTTCTTCGGCCAGTCCAGCTTCTGCACGTATGCGATCGCCGGTAGCCGCAATGCCGTGGTGCTGCCCGAACCGATCGATCCGGCGCTGGCCGCCCCGCTGGGCTGCAGCGTGCAGACCGGGGTCGGTGCCGTGCTCAACGTGCTCACCCCGCGACCCGAGGACGCCGTTGTGGTGTTCGGTGCCGGCGCCGTCGGCCTGTCAGCGGTCATGGGGGCCCGCATCGCGGGGTGCCAAACCATCGTCGCCGTCGATCCGATCGCCCAACGTCGAACGCTGGCAACTGAATTGGGTGCCACCGCGACCATCGACCCGATGGCCGTCGACGCCGCCGCGGCGGTGCTGGAGCGGACCGGACCGGTGGCCGCCGCGGTCGACACCACCGCGAGGCCCGACGTCCTGGCCGCCGCCGTCGGGGTGTTGCGTGAGCGCGGCACGCTGGCGCTGCTGGGTCTCGGCGCGTTGAGCGCCGAGCTGCCCGTCGCCCTGATCATGGGCAAGGGCCTGACCGTGCGCGGGGTGGTGGAGGGCGACAGCGAGCCGCAGCGCTTCATCCCGCACCTGGTCGATCTGCATCGCCGTGGCGAACTTCCGATCGAGGCGTTGGTGAGCCGCTACCGCTTCGCGGACTTCGATCGGGCCTGGGCCGCTGCGAAAGCGGCTGACGTGGTCAAACCCGTGCTGTGCACCGGCGCGGTAGGCTCGTAAACCACCCGTTTCGACGGGCAGCGGCACCCCTGAAAGGAGCCTCATGTCCCTTCCTCAGCTACCACCGGGACGCGCCGTCGAGGTTCGTGCGGTCGACGGTGTGCGGTTGCATGCCGAGGTGTTCGGGCCGGCCGACGGCTATCCGATCGTGCTCGCCCACGGCATCACCTGCGCCATCGGTGTCTGGGCCCACCAGATCGCTGACCTGGCCGCCGACTACCGCGTCATCGCCTACGACCACCGTGGGCACGGTCGCAGTGAGGCGCCCCGCGGGCGGCAGCGTTACAGCCTCAACCACCTCGCCGCAGACCTGGACGCGGTGCTCGACGCCACACTGAACCCCGGTGAGCACGCCGTCATCGCCGGGCATTCGATGGGCGGCATCGCGATCACCTCGTGGTCGCAGCGGTATCCGGCCCGGGTGCCCGCCCGCGCGGATGCCGTCGCGCTGATCAACACCACCACCGGCGACCTGGTGCGTGACGTGCAGCTGCTGGCGGTGCCCGCGCCGCTGGCATCGACCCGGATCCGGGCGGCCGGCACCGCGATCAGAACATTCGGCGGGGCCCGGATGCCCCGGTTCGCCGAGCGTCCCAACAAGCGCTTCGTCTCACGGCTGGCGGTGGGCCGCGACGCCGAGCCCTGGGTCTCGGAGTTCATCTACCAGTTGTTCGCCGAGACCCCGGCGGCCGGGCGCGGCGGCTGGGCCCGCGCCCTGGTCAACAGCATGGGGCCGCAACACATCTCGTTGCGAAACCTGTCGGTGCCCACCCTGGTGATCGGCAGCGCCAAAGACCGCCTGCTGCCCATCACCGCCGCACGCCGCATCGCGGCGGACGCGCCCAACCTGCGCGGGTTCGTCGAGATGACCGGTGGACACTGCGCCATCCTGGAATGCCCGTCACAGGTCAACGCCCAGTTGCGGGCACTGGCCGAGTCGGTGGCCGCGCCCCGACCGGTCAGCCGGTGAGGCGGGCGGCCACCTGTTCGGCCGCCCGCTGACCGGAGCGCACCGCACCGTCGAGGAACCCGGTCCATTTGTCGGCGGTCTCGGTGCCGGCCCAGTAGATGGCATCCACCGGTTCACGAAGCCACCGGCCGTACTGTGTCCAGGACCCCGGCGGCACCGCTGCCGTCGGCCCTCCGGGAGCGAATTGTTCTGTGCCCCAACAATGATCGAGGTAATCGATCGGTTGCAACGCCGCATCGCCGAACAGCGCGGCGAACCCGGACAGCGCCTGCGCACACCGCTGCTCGGCAGGTAGCCGGTCGAAGCTGCGGGAATCGGTGAACCCCAGCAGGATGCCGGGGCCGGCCGTGCCGTTGTCGCCCGGGCTGACATCGAAGGTGATGAACACCGGGCCCTCGTCCGACAGCGCCTCGCCCGAACAGCCGTTGGCCCGCCAGAACGGTCGCTCATAGGCCGCGTAGGCCTTGCTCAGGTTTCCTTGCGGCCAGCTCGCGGCCAGTTCGGTGTAGGGCTCGGGAAGTGCTGGGGTGAACTGGATTGCGCTGCGGTGTGCGGGCGGCACTGCCACGATCACCGCCTGCGCGTGCACGACGGTCCCGGCGCTGCCGACCGCCACGGTGCCGTCGGGTCGGCGTTCGATCCGGTCCACCGGGGCCCCGAGCACCACCCGGTCGCCCAGCTCCTCGGTCATCCGCAGGGCGATCTGCTGGGTGCCCTCGGCGAATCGGTCCTGCTGCGCGCCGCCGCGGACATCGAGCATGCGGTCGAGCCCGCCGGCGGCCTTGACGTACCGCGCCGCGTGCAGCATCGACACCTGATCGGGTTCGGCGCCCCAGGTGACCCTGGACATGATCGCCATCAGGTTGCGGGTCGAGGCGCTGGCATCCACCGAGCGCAACCAACCCTCCAGGCTGCGTCCATCGAGTTTGTGCGCATTGGGGCTGTTCCACGGCTCGTCGACCCGGATCAGACGGCACAGCCGCTCGAATCGCCACTGGATGCGGGACACGTCGAACAGTTCCATCATCGACAGTCGCGGGATCGTGCTGCGGTACGACCGCACGCGGCCGTGCCAGCGGATCAGGTTCTTGCCGCGGTCGTAGGTCGGAACGGTCCGGCAGCCGAGTTCGGCGGCCAGCGCCAGCACCGCGTCCTGGGTGGGGCCGACGAAGGTGGCGCCCAGGTCGACGGGCACCCCGGCGATCGTGGCGGTCGACGAACGTCCACCCACCCGGTCGCGGCCCTCCAGCACCGCCACCTGGTGCCCGCTGCGGACCAGGGCGCGCGCGGCGGACAGCCCGGCGAAGCCGGCGCCCACCACGACGACGTCGGTGCTGGTTGGGACGCTCACCCCTCTAGGCTCTCACGCATGAAGGTCATGACAGCGTTGTTCGGGCCGACCGACGCGATCGACCGGGCCGCGGCCCTGCGCGAGGCCGGCGCCAGCGGGGTGTTCACCTTCGAGGGGCCGCACGACGTGTTCGCCCCGCTGACCCTGGCCGCCACCGTCGGCGGCCTCGACCTCATGACGAATGTGGCAATTGCCTTTCCCCGCAACCCGATTCATCTGGCACACCAGGCGATCGACCATCAGATCCTGTCCGGCGGACGGTTCACGCTGGGGTTGGGCACCCAGATCCGCACCCAGATCGAGAAGCGGTTCGGCGCGGAGTTCGATCGGCCGGTGGCCCGGATGGCCGAGTTCGTCGCGGCGCTGCGGGCGATTTTCGCCGCCTGGCAGACCGGCGAGCGGCTGGATTTCACAGGCGAGTACTACCGGCACACGCTGATGACGCCGACGTTCACCCCGCGGGACAATCCCTACGGTCCACCGCCGGTCTACGTCGGGGCGTTGGGACCGCGGCTGACCCGGGCCACCGCGCAGTTCGCCGACGGGCTGCTGGTCATGCCGTTCGGCTCCAAACGGTTTCTGCACGAGGCCACGCTGCCCGCGGTGCGGGATGGGCTGGCCGCGGCCGGACGTGCGGCGGGGGAGCTGGCCATCGTCCCGGAGATCATCGTGTCGGCCGGTGGCAACCATGACGCGACGCGACGGCTCCTGGCGTTCTACGGCTCCACCCCGGCCTATCGGCCGGTGCTGGAGGTGCACGGCTGGGGCGATTTGCAGCCCGAGCTCAATGCACTGTCCAAGCAGGGTCGCTGGCAGGAGATGGGTTCGCTGATCGACGACGAGGTGTTGCACACCATTGCGGCCTGCGGCAGCCCGGCCGAGATCGCCGCGCACATCCGGGACCGGGTGGAGGGAGTCTCCGACCGGATCTGCCTGTACCAACCGGGACCGATCGGGCTGGATGCGCTTACCCAGATCGTCGACGCGCTGCGCAGCTGAACGCCTAGGGTGGTGGTACTGGGCGGGACCAAAGGAGGTTCACCATGACTGGCGCGCGTCGTGATGCCGATCCGGACTACACGGATGTGCTCATCATCGGGGCGGGGATCTCCGGGCTGGGCGCGGCCTACCGCCTCCAGGAGAAGAGCCCGGGGCTGACCTACACCGTGCTGGAACGCCGGGAGCGGATCGGCGGCACCTGGGACCTGTTCCGGTACCCGGGGATCCGGTCGGACAGCGACATCTTCACCCTGAGTTTCCCGTTCCATCCCTGGACCCGGCCGGAGAACGTGGCCGACGGCGGCGATATCCGGGAGTACCTCACCGAGGCCGCGCGGGCGTACGGCATCGATTCCCATATCCGGTTCAACACCCATGTGCTGTCGGCGGATTGGGATTCGGACACCGACACCTGGACCGTGCACACCGACCAGGACGGTCAGGACCGGACCTTCCGGTCCCGGTTCCTGTTCTGCGGCACCGGGTACTACAACTACGACGAGCCCTACACACCGGAGTTCCCCGGCATCGAGAACTTCGGCGGCGAGGTCGTCCATCCGCAGTTCTGGCCCGAGTCGCTCGATTACTCCGGTAAGCGGGTGGTGGTGATCGGCAGCGGTGCCACCGCGATCAGCCTGGTGCCGGCGCTGGCCCGGCAGGCCTCCCACGTGACGATGCTGCAGCGCTCACCGACGTACATGATGTCGATGCCGCGGATCGATCCGATGGTGCAGGCCATCCGTAAAGTATTGCCGCGCAGGATCGCTCATCAGCTGGTGCGCTTCCGGAATGCGATGGTCCACGTCCTGACGTACTTCATGTTCCGTAAGGCACCGCGATTCGGCCGGTGGCTCATCCGCAACCGGACCATCGCGGCGCTACCCGAGGGCTATCCCGTCGACGTGCACTTCAAGCCGCGCTACAACCCGTGGGATCAGCGCATGTGCCTGGTACTGGACCGGGACTTGTTCGGGCACATCGGCAAGGGCCGCGTCGACATCGTCACCGACCACATCGATCACGTCGACGCCACCGGCATCGTCCTGAAATCCGGTGCGCGGGTGGATGCCGACGTGATCGTCACCGCGACCGGGCTGCAACTGCAGGCCCTCGGCGGGATCCGGCTGACGATCGACGGGCACGAGGTCAAACCGACCGAGCGGTTCGTCTACAAGGAGTTCCTGCTGGAGGACGTGCCGAACCTGGCCTGGTGCATCGGCTACACCAATGCGTCGTGGACACTGCGGGCCGACATGACCGCGCGGGCGTTCGCAAACCTGGTGGCCTACATGGGTGCTCGTGGTTACACGCATGCCTACCCGCACAAGGGGGCGGCGCCCATGCCGGAGAAACGGACGTGGGATCTGGAGGCCGGCTACATCCAGCGCTCCGCGCATGCGCTGCCGCGGTCGGGCACCAAACGGCCCTGGCATGTCCGGCACAACTACGTGCTGGATGCCATCGACCACCGCTTCGACCGGATCGAGGAGTCGATGGTCTTCGGCCGGGCCCCTGTTGCCTCTGTTGCCTCTGAGACAGCGACCGCCTAGCACCGCGAGCGTGCGTGTCTGCCGCCCGCCACGCCGCATTTCGTCAGCAGTTTCCGCACGCTCGTCGCAGCGGTGGCCTCGTCGGCGAATCTGCCGACAGCGCAGGGTGAACCACCCCGGCAAGAAGGTTGCCCAGAATCGGGACGACGAGGGGAATCGCCGGTAACCTTGTCCTGATTCTGGATCGAGAGGGTAGCGGTGGCGGTGCGGCGAATTTTTGCGGGAATATGTATCGTCGCGATGGTTGTCACGGGCCTCGGTGTCGCAATTTTTCTGTTCAGCCGCCCCGACACCACAACCGCCGCGCCGTCGTCGGTCAGGAGCCCGCTCCCGCCGGTGGGGCCGAAGTTGCCGACGCCCGAAGAATTCCAGATCGACGTACAGGTCAGCGCACACCAGTGCACCCAGGACCAGGTCTGCACCTACACCTACACGGTCAAGCCGACCTACATCGGCCTCCATCGGTTGCCGGACCAGGGCTTCGGGGTTTCCTACGAAGTCACCGGCGGCACCCAACCGCAGCAGGGCAACTTCACCATCAGTGACGGGCAGGCGCGCGTCTACACCAATGTCACGGTCGAAGGTCCGGCAGGGGCGCAGCTGCAGGCGAGGGCTACCCAGATCAGCCCTGCCCTGGGTCCCCGGCCTGTCGAGCCGGGGACATTCCAGCCGGCGCAGCCCAGCGCGGCGCCGGCCAACTGACCTACGGCGCGACGGTGAGCCAGTCGGCGAACCCCGACGGGTCGTGGCGGCCGAGCGCACCGTGTTCGAATAATCCCCAACCCTCGGATGTCGCCCCGCCTTCGGTGCACACCGCCCGGCCGACATGGTCGATCACGCCGAAACCGGACCGGCCGATGATTGCCGGATCGGTCATGTCATAGGTCAGCCGCTCGGTGAATCGCTCACCCTTCCACGTGCCATGGATCCAGTCACTGTCGCCGCCGTAGCCGCCACCGACGTGAATCGGCACGGGCAGTTTGGATTCCACGTCAAAGCGCACCGGTGTCCCGTCGAGCGCAGTCGCTTCGATCGTGGCTCCGGTCGGGATGCGGGTACCCGAACGGTAGTGGATCTTGACCCGTGGCCAACCGAGTTGTTCGACGCGGCCGTCCTTGAAGATCCGGCTGCAGTCGTTGAGTGAGCGGAAGCCGCTGGGGTCCTCCTGGATGATCAGCACGACCGCGAAATCGTCGAACGCCATCGGCACGTACAGCCACCACATGCCCTCGAACGGCGGATCGGCGGGACGTCCGGCCGGTTCGGCCTCACCGACCGGGCGGATACCCCAGGACCGGTCGCGCGAGCCGATCCAGGTCTGCGGGTCGACGTCGATGTGCCGGCCGTCGATCTCCAGATACCCGCTCCAGGAACCCACTTGGGCGAAGCGCTGGGCGTCGAGGGTGATGCGGTTGCCCTGACGCATCAGGTGCGGCTGCTCCTGCACCACGTCGAACAACCCGTCCCAGGTGAGATCGGCGGCGATACCGTCCGTTTCGTCGAGCACGATGCGGACCTTGCGCAGCGGCTCGATGACCTCGACGCGGTAGCCCAGCACGTGTTGATTCAGTCGATCCTGATCGATCGCGTCGGACAGGTGCACCGCGGTCTGCTCGTCCCCGCGCCGTACCAGAAAGAAGGCGTCCTTCACCCCGAGGTTGGGGTAGTAGCCGATGCCGCTGATGACGAAGATGTCGCCGGTGCGGTCGTGGGCATTGAAATAGGAGCGGTCGTAGAAGTTGCGGTCCGACGATCCCGGCCAGGCGATCGGCTGGGGAACTTGATGTACCGGGTATTCGTCCATCGGGCCGAGCATCAGGCTCCCTCCATTTCCCGGGTCGCTTCGCTCCTGCCCTCCGGGATCTCAATCAGTCGACGCAGCAATGACGCGTGGTAGAACAGGGTTTCGATGTCGTCGGGTTTCTCCATCTCACCGAAGTGCACGCGCCGGGCGCCGGTCCGCATGAACACGCAACACCAGATCACCCCGGAGTAGATGTAGAACCAGCGCAAGTCACCGAGCCGTTTTCCGGTCAACTCGCGGTAGGTGGTCCGGACGTCCTCTTCGCGCATCACATCGGGTAGGCCCGGCAGGCCGGCCATGCCCGACAACTCCTGAAACACCATGTGGGCGAAGATGATCCACGCGACATCGAGTTCGCGGGGACCGAGGGTGGCCATCTCCCAATCGAGTACGGCGGCCGGCCGGAAGTTGTCGTAGAGCACGTTGCCGATGCGGGAATCACCCCATGAGAGCACGGTTTCCGACGCCGCCACATCCTCGGGGAAGTTTTCTTCGAGCCACTGCAGTGCGCGTTCGACGAGCGGTGAACGGCCGATGTCGGGCACCGAGAACTCATACCAGTCCTTCAGCCAGCCGAAGTGGCGGCGCAGCGGGGTGTCGCCCGGCGGGTCCACCTCGGACAGGAATGCGAATCGCTGTGCGGCATCGGGGATGGCGTGCAGTTTCGCCAGCACCTCGACGGTGCTGTCCTGGAGCTCGCGCTGACGTTCGGCCGGGGCATCGGCAAACCAGTTGTCGCCGAAGGTATAGGGCATGACGTCGGGCGGTACCTGCCCCTCGACCCGGTCCATCAGGAAGAACGGGGTGCCCAGCACCTCGCCGGTGGTGTCGATCCAGCGCACGTTGGGCACGGGCACGTCGGTGAGTTCTCCGACCTGGCGCATCACCTCGAACTGGTGATCAAGCCGGTAGGAGGAGAACACCGGGACGTCGTCGGTGGTGGGGGCGACGCGGGCGACCCACTTCTGCTCGCGCGGCGCACCGTTTTCTTCCCAGCGCCCGGTCAGCATGATCGTCTCCGAGGACATACCGTTGGAGTCGACGCCGCTCTCCACGGTGATCTCGGGGGTGGGGCCGCCCGGCATCACCGTGGACAGCCATTGCGCCAGCACCGACGGCAGGGTGGTGACGTCCCGGCTGGAGCGTTGCAGGTGGTCGATGTTCTCCACGGCAGCGTCGCCGGCCGGTTCGTTCGCCATTCAACTCTTCCTTACCGCCACTATTACGATACTGTTGGTAGCGTTATGAAAGCAGAGCCATCACCGGTTGGCAAGACCGCCGGAGCCGGGCGCCCCCGGGACCCACGTATCGACGCTGCCATATTGCAATCGACTGCGGACCTGCTTGTCGAAATCGGCTACGCGAACCTGACCATGGCAGCGGTCGCCGAGCGGGCGCAAACCACGAAAACCGCGTTGTACCGCCGGTGGTCGAGCAAGGCAGAGTTGGTGCACGAGGCCGTGTTCCCGGCCGCCGCGACCGCGTTGGCGGCGCCGGCCGGTGACATCGCGGCCGACATCAAGGCGATGATCGGCGCGGCCCGCGACGTGTTCACGAGTCCGGTGATGCGCGCGGCGCTGCCCGGACTGGTCGCCGACGTCGTCGCCGACACCGAACTGAACGCACGCGTGATGCAGCGGTTCGCCGACACGTTCGCGGTGGTGCGCAACCGGGTGATCGACGGCGTGGCCCGCGGCGAGGTGCACGCCGACGTGCACCCGGACCGGCTGGTGGAAATCATCGGCGGATCGACCATGCTGCGGATGCTGTTGTGGCCGGAGAGCGAACTCGACGACGAGTGGGTGGCGCAGACGGCGGCAATCGTGGTGCACGGCGTCACCGTGGGTTGACATGGACCGCTGTTCAGGTTCGACACTGGTGGGATGAACGCGAAAGACGTGCAACCGTTTCCCGCGAACTGGCAGACCGCGCTGGTCCTGGTGCCGCATCCCGACGACCCCGAATACGGGATCGGCGCGGCGGTCGCCAAGTGGACTGCGGAAGGCAAGACCGTGCATTACGCGCTCGCCTGCCGGGGCGAGGCCGGGATTGCCGGCATGCCGCCCGAACAAGCCGGCCCGTTGCGGGAAAAGGAGCAGCGCCGCTCCGCCGCGATCGTCGGCGTCGACGACGTGGCGTTCTGGGACTTTCCCGACAGCAACATCCACGACACGGCTGAGCTGCGGGCGAAGATCGCCGAGACCATCGCCACGCTGCACCCCGACGTCGTCATCACCATCTACAGCGGGCCCAGTTGGGCGCCCGGTGCACCCAACCAGCCGGACCACATCGAGTTCGCCCACGCCGTCGCGGCGGCCTTTGACGACATCTCAGGCAGCCTCACCGATGTTCCTCGCTGGCTCTTCGAGAACGGGCCGGAGCCCACGCACTGTGAGGCCGTCGACGGCTATACCGAGGCAGCGGTGAATTCTCTTGCCGCCCATGAGGCGTACCTGTCCGTGCTGGACCCGGGCACTCCCGTCGTCGAGCAGGCGCGCCGGCAGGTGGAAATGGTCACCCCCGCCGTCCGGGATCTCGGTGAGCGAACAGTCGGGTTCATTCTGAAGCGGCCGCGCTGAACGCATCTGGCCTGCGCCTACCATCGCAGCTGTGCGTGCTGTGAGGTATTCCGAGGTTGGCGTCCTTCCTGCCGTGGTCGACGTCGCCGCACCCGACTGTCCGGCCGACGGGGTGGTCGTCGACGTTGCGGCCACCGGGATCTGTCGATCGGACTGGCATGCCTGGCGGGGGCACGATCCGGTGGCGCTCCCGATCATCCCTGGGCACGAGTTCGCCGGCACCATCGCGGCGGTCGGTGCCGAGGTGTCGGGCTGGCAGGTGGGGGACCGCGTCACCGCGCCCTTCGTGCTCGGCTGTGGCAGGTGCGAGTTCTGCCGCACCGGCGACGCCCAGGTGTGCCCTGACCAGCTGCAGCCAGGGTTCACGATCCCGGGATCGTTCGCGCAGCAGGTGGCGGTGCCGCGGGCCCGGACCAACCTCGTCCGGCTGCCCGATACGGTCTCCTTCGCGGCGGCGGCCGCCCTCGGGTGCCGGTTCGCCACGTCGTTCCGTGCCGTGGTGGCCCACGGCGACGTGCAGCCCGGTCAGTGGGTGACCGTGTATGGCTGCGGTGGAGTGGGCCTGTCGGCGGTGATGATCGCGAAAGCGTTTGGCGCCAAGGTCGTTGCGGTCGACGTGAACGACGACGCGCTCGCGGCAGCGCGTGGAGCCGGTGCCGACGTGCTGATCAACAGTGTCGAGATCGCCGATGTGGCAACAGAAGTCAGGGAGCGCACCGGCGGCGGAGGGCATATCGGGATCGACGCCATCGGTGATCCCGCGCTCGCCGCGTCTTCGGTGTCGGCGCTGCGCCGGCGCGGACGGCACATTCAGGTCGGTCTGTTGCTCGGCGATGCGGCGCGCACGTCGTTCCCGATGGATCGGGTGATCGCCCACGAACTTTCGATCCTGGGCTCCCACGGGATGCCCGCGGTCGACTATCCCGCGATGCTCGACCGCATTGCCGCCGGGGCGTTGGACCCGGAACGCCTAGTGACACGCCGGATATCGCTGGACG
Organism: [Mycobacterium] fortunisiensis; assembly: GCF_019050325.1. Classification (GTDB taxonomy): domain Bacteria; phylum Actinomycetota; class Actinomycetes; order Mycobacteriales; family Mycobacteriaceae; genus Mycobacterium; species Mycobacterium fortunisiensis. The sequence continues at coordinate 22,114 of NZ_VOMB01000014.1, forward strand.
ACGCCCCTGCGGCACTCGCGGGGATGGATACCCCCACCGCCGGCATGACGATCATCGAGGTCGGCCCGGCGTGAAAGACGGTGATGCCGTCGCCTCAGTGCTCGATCTGGGAGTGATTACGTTGGGACACAGCGCGATAACGATCACCTAGGCCGTCGAAATCCCGCTCCTGCGCACCTGCGATGGCCTGCTCGGCATCCAGTGCCGGGCCGATCAGGGGCGCGCTGCCACGGAGGTAGATCTCCTTGAGGCCGGCCATGGTCGGTGCCGGCACCTCGGCGATCTGGCCGGCCAGCTCCAGCGCCCGGGGCAGCAGTCGGTCGTGCGGCACCACTTCGGTCACGAGACCCAGGCGTTCGGCTCGCGCGGCGTCGACGACTTCGCCGGTCATCGACAGCCGCCGCGCCATGGCGGCACCGACCACGTGGGGTAGCCGCGCCGTCATGCCGCCGCCGGGCAGGATCCCCACCCGGGCATGCGTGTCGGCGAACACCGCGCGGTCCGAGGCGATCAGGAAGTCGCAACCCAGGGCCATCTCCAAGCCACCGGTGAACGTCGCACCGTTGATCGCCCCGATGATCGGGGTGCGCAGCTCTCCGGTCTTGGTGATGCAGTTGTGCGACTGGAACTTCTCGAAATAATCCATGCCGAGCGACTGGGCTTCTTTGAGGTCGATACCGGCGCAAAACGCGGGGTCGGCCCCGGTCAGCACGATGACCCGGACCGCCTCGTCGACATCGGCGGCGTCCAGTGCCGCATACAGTTCCTCGATCAGTTCACGGCCCAGGGCGTTCCGCGACTCGGGCCGGTTGAGGGTGAGCACGCGGACGGCGCCGTGCTCGGCGGTGCGGACGGTGGTCATTGCCGCAGCTTAGTCAGCGCAGGAACACTGCGGCGTTGTTGGCCAGATCCAGCAGCGGCTGCGGCAATGCGCCGAGTGCGAACGTCACTGCCGCGGTGATCGTCACGACGGTGGCGGTCAGCCCGCTGGGGATGACGACCTCGGGTGCGTCCTCGGGTGGTTCGGTGAAGAACATCAGCACGATCACCCGAACATAGAAGTACGCCGCCACGGCACTGGCGATGACACCGACGACGACCAGCGGCATCGCACCGCCTTCGCCAGCGGCCTTGAAGACCGCGAACTTACCGACGAACCCGCTGGTCAGCGGGATCCCGGCGAACGCCAGCAGGAACAGTGAAAACACCAGCCCGACAACCGGATAGCGACGGCCCAGGCCCGCCCACTGTGTCATCGCGGTGGCCTCCTCGCCGGCGATATTGCGCACCAGGCCGACCACCGCGAACGCCCCGACGGTGCTGAATCCGTAAGCGAAAAGGTAAAACAGCGTCGAGGACACCCCGGCCGGGTTGGCGGCGATCACGCCGGTCAGGATGAACCCGGAGTGCGCCACCGCCGAATAGGCAAGCATGCGTTTGACGTCGGTCTGGGTGACCGCCAGGAGGGTGCCGAGCACCATGGTCAGGATCGCGATGGCCCACAGGACGGGCCGCCAATCGTCGCGTAGCTGCGGGACCGCCACGTAGAAGATGCGCAGCATCGCCCCAAACGCGGCGATCTTCGTGCCTGCTGCCATGAAAGCGGTGATCGCGGTCGGTGCGCCCTGGTAAACATCGGGGATCCACGAATGGAACGGCACGGCACCGACTTTGAACAACACGCCGACCAGGAGCAGGGCGATGCCGATCAATGCCAACGGGGTGTTGGGGCTGCGGGTGGCCACCGCGTCGGCGATGCCGGTGAGGTCCAGGGTGCCGGCGTAGCCGTAGAGCATGGCCGCCCCGTACAGGAAGAACGCCGACGAGAAAGCGCCCAACAGAAAGTATTTCAACGATGCTTCGTGTGACAGCAGCCGACGGTGACGGGCCAACCCGCACAGCAGATACAGCGGCAGGGACAGTACCTCCAGTGCGATGAACATGGTCAGCAGATCGTCGGCGGCGCCGAACAACAGCATGCCGCCGATGGCGAACATGGTCAGTGGAAAGACTTCGGTCTGCATCACGCCGGTCTTGGTGGCCAACTGCTCGGCGACGCTGCCCGCGGCTGCGGACGCCTGCGGGGTGAAGCCGTCCAGACCGCGGGTGGCGCCGACCGTTTCGGTCGCGGGCCGGCGCTCGGCGATCAGCAGGATGCCCAACAGGCCCACCAACGCAATGGTGCCCTGCAGGAACAGTGCGGGCGCGTCGAGAACCACCGCGCCCAGCACCGCGGGCCTGCCGGGCGTGCCGTGCAGCTCTCGGGCCAGCAGAACCACCGCGACCACCGCGGCGCCCAACGCGCCCAGTGCCAGCGTGACCTGTATCCGATAGCGGGCGGCCCGGGGCAGGAACGCCTCGACCAGAACGCCGGCCACCGCGGCCCCGAACACGATCAGCATGGGCGAGAGGAGGCCGTACTCGATGCTGGGTGTGACCATGTCAGCGGACCCCTTCTGCCAGCTTCGGCAGCACCGTCGGCGGGGGATCGGTCTGGCCGATGGTGACCAGGGTGTGCTGCACCGCCGGGTTGATCACATCCAGCGCCGGCTTGGGATAAATGCCCAGCACCAGCAGCAGCGCGATCAGCGGTACGACGACGGCCAATTCGCGCGGTACCAGATCACGTACCTGGTGCTCGCCGTCGGCGAGGCCCTCGGGCACCGGACCGGTCATCATCCGTTGATACATCCACAGGATGTAGACCGCGGACAGCACCAGGGCGGTGGCGGCGAACACCGCGGCCACCGGGTAGCGGGTGAATGTACCGATGAGCACCAGGAATTCACTGATGAACGGGGCCAGGCCCGGTAGTGACAGCGTCGCCAAGCCGGCCACCAGGAATGTGCCGGCCAGTACCGGGGCCACCTTCTGCACCCCGCCGTACGCATCGATCAGCCGCGTGCCGCGTCGCGACACCAGGAACCCGGCGATGAGGAACAGTGCGGCCGTGGAGATCCCATGGTTGATCATGTAGAGAGTCGAACCGGACTGACCCTGGCTGGTCATCACGAAGATGCCCAGGATGATGAAACCGAAATGCGAGATCGACGTGTAGGCGATCAGGCGCATCACATCGGTCTGGCCGATCGCCAGGACGGCTCCGTAGACGATGCCGACCGCGGCAAGGGTGATGATCAGCGGACGGAAATACGTTGAGGCATCGGGGAACAACGGCAGGCAATAGCGCAGCATCCCGAACGTGCCGACCTTGTCCATGACCGCCATCATCAGTACCGCGCTGGCCGGGGTGGCCTGCACCGCGGCGCCGGGCAGCCATCGGTGGAACGGCCACAGCGGGGCCTTGACCGCGAATGCGAACATGAACCCGAGGAACAGTAAGTTCGCCACCGTCGGGTTGATGACGAACTCACCGTTCGACAGCGCGGTGACGATCGCCCGGAAGTCAAAGGTGCCCGGGGCTGAATTGTCGGCCCCGCCGACGGCCTCGAACGCGTCCCTGCCTGCGGTGACCACGTACAGGCCGATCACCGCGGCCAGCATGACCAGCCCGCCGAACAGGTTGTACAGCAGGAACTTCACCGCTGCTCTGGACGCTTGCGCTCGATGCCGTCCGAACCCGCCGATCAGGAAGTACATCGGGATCAACATCGCCTCGAAGAACACGTAGAACAGCAGGATGTCCAGGGCCACCAGGGACATGAACACCATGCCTTCGACGGCCAGCGTCAAGGCCAGGTAGGCCTGCACTCCGCGGCCACCGAGCCCGGTCTGATGGGCGGCGTCGTTCCAGCCCGCGACGATCAACAGCGGCAGCAGGACCGCGGTGAGCACCACGAGCGCCAGCGCGATGCCGTCGACCCCGAGGATGTACCCGGTACCGAATGACGGGATCCAGCGGTGCGATTCGACGAACTGATACTGCTCACCGGCGGGATCGAAGCTGACGGCGATCACCGCGGTCAGACCCAGGGCTGCCAGTGAGATAACCAGGGCCAGCCACTTGGCCAGCGCCCGTTGGCCGGCCGGAAGCAACATCACCACGGCGGCCCCCACCATCGGGGTGGCCCACAGCGCGGTCAGCCACGGAAATGAGCTCACCACAGTCGCACCGCCAGGATCGCTGCGACCACGAGAGCCGCTCCGCCCAGCATCGACAGCGCATACGAACGGGCGTAACCGGTCTGCAACTGGCGCAGCCCATCCGATGTTCGACGCACCAGGGCCGCCAGTCCACCGGCGGTGCCGTCGACCACTTTGTCGTCGACGGCAACCAGGGCTGCGGTCAAGGTCTGGCCACCCCGCATGAATACCGCCTCGTTGAATGCGTCGCCGTACAGATCGCGGCGGGCCGCCGTCGTGAGTGCCGATCCGTCGGGCACATCGTCCGGGACCGGCCGTTGCCCATACATCCGGTACGCCACCGCGATACCGACCGCCACGACCGCCAGCACCACCACGGTCACCACCCACGCCGGAATCGAGTGGTGTGCTTCATGGGTGCCGACGACGGGTTCGAGCCAGTGCGACAACGTGCCGCCGATTGCCAGCGCACCGCCGGAGACCACCGAGCCGATCGCCAGCAGGATCATCGGCCAGGTCATCACGGCCGGGGCCTCGTGCGGATGAGCTATCGCCTTCCCCGTCGCTTCGCTCGCCCCAGCGTCGGGTGCCCAACGCTTTTCGCCGAAGAACGTCATCAGCATCACCCGGGTCATGTAGAACGCGGTGATCCCGGCACCCAGGATCGCGGCCCCGCCGAGGATCACCCCGCGCAGCCCGCCGGCGCCCAGGGCCGCCTCGATGATGCTGTCTTTGGAGAAGAAGCCCGCCAGCGGCGGGACCCCGATGATGGCCAGGTAGCCGAGCCCGAACGTGGCGAACGTGATCGGCAGGGCCTTGCGCAGTCCGCCGTAGCGCCGCATGTTCACCTCGTCGTTCATGGCGTGCATCACCGACCCGGCACCGAGGAACAACCCGGCCTTGAAGAAGCCGTGGGTGAGCAGGTGCATGATGGCGAAGGCATAGCCGGCCGGCCCGAGCCCGGCGGCCAGCACCATGTAGCCGATCTGGCTCATCGTGGAGGCGGCCAACGCCTTCTTGATGTCGTCTTTGGCGCACCCGATGATCGCGCCGAACAGCAGGGTCACTGCGCCGACGATGACCACACCGGTCTGGGCGCCGGGCGCCAGGTCGAAGATCGGTCCCGACCGGACGATCAGATAGACGCCGGCGGTGACCATGGTGGCGGCGTGGATCAGGGCCGACACCGGCGTCGGGCCCTCCATCGCGTCACCGAGCCAGGACTGCAGCGGCACCTGAGCCGATTTACCGCAGGCACCCAACAGCAGCAGCAGACCGATCGCGGTGAGGCTGGCTTCGCTCAAAGCCGGTGCGGCACTGAACACCCCGGCGAACGAGATCGATCCGATGGTGGCGAACATGATCATCAGTGCGATGGCCAGGCCCATGTCGCCGACCCGGTTGACGACGAACGCCTTCTTGGCCGCGGCGGCGGCCGACGGTTTGTGCGACCAGAACCCGATCAGCAGATACGAGGCCAGGCCCACCCCTTCCCAGCCGGCGTACAGGCCGAGGTAGTTGTCGGCGAGTACCAGCAGCAGCATCGCCGCAAGGAACAGGTTCAAATACGCGAAGAAAAGCCGACGACTCGGACCTGTGTCTTCGGGTCGCTCCGCAAGCTGCGCTCCCGGAGCCATGTACCCGATCGAGTAGATGTGAATCAACGAGCCCACGCCGGTGATCAACAGTACGAAACACACCGACAGCTGGTCCAACTGCAAACCGAAATCGACCTGCAGGCCGCCGACCGGCACCCAGGAGAACAGCAACTCGGAAATCGTGCGGTGTTCGGCGCTGCGGCCGAGCATCTCGACGAACAACACCAGTCCGACGGCGAAGGAACCCAGCGCGGTCGCGCAACCCAGCAGGTGTCCCCAACGGTCCGCACGCCGCCCGGCGAGCAGCAGTATCGCCGCACCGGTGGCCGGCAGGTCGATCAGCAACCACACAGGAATCGTCATGTTGCCCTTAGTGCTTCAGCAGACTGGCGTCATCGACCGAGGCCGAATGGCGGGTGCGGAAGATCGTCATGATGATGGCCAGGCCGACGACCACCTCGCAGGCCGCAACAACCATGGTGAAAAACGCCACCACCTGGCCGTCGAGCTGGCCGTGCATCCGGGAGAACGCCACAAAGGCGAGGTTGGCCGCGTTGAGCATGAGCTCGACGCACATGAACATCACGATGGCGTTGCGCCGCAGCAGAACCCCGGCCGCACCGATCGTGAACAACAGGGCCGACAGGTACAGATAGTTGTCGGGATTCACGTCACCCCTCTCCGTTCGCCGAGTTACTGATCGGGCGCTGCGGCAGGATCGCGCTGACCGACAGCGTCGCATCCGAGCCGTCGGGAAGCCGGGCCGGGACGTCGACGGCGTTGTGCCGGGCGTAGACCCCCGGATTCGGCAGCGGTGTCGGATGCCCGCCGGCCTGGAACCGTTCCTCGGCCAGTTCCCGCTGGGTCTTGCGGTGCTCGAAGCGTTCCCGGTGGGCCAGCACCATCGCGCCCAGCGCCGCCGTGATCAGCAAGGTGCTGGTCAGCTCGAACGCCCACAGGTAGCGGGTGAAGATCAATGCGGCCAGGCCCTCGACATTGCCGCCACTGTTGGCCGCAGCCAGGCCAGTGAAGCCGTTCACCGATACCGTGCCGATCCCGGCGATCAGCAGGATCCCGAACCCGACGCCCACGGCCAGCGCTGCAAGCCGTTGCCCGCGTAGGGTTTCGGTGAACGATTCGGTGAGGTCGACGCCGATGAGCATGAGCACGAACAGGAACAGCATCATCACCGCGCCGGTGTACACCACCACCTGGACCACGCCGAGGAACAGGGCGTCCTGGGCGATGTAGAGCACGGCCAGCGAGATCATCGTGCAGGCCAGAAACACTGCCGAGTACACCGCTTTGGGTGCCGCAACCACGCCGATGGCGCCGAGCACCGCGACGGTGCCGAGAATCCAGAACAACACCGCCTCGGCTGTCGAGGTGTGCGGCGCCGTTTCCGCGGCGAGCCGCGTCATGTGCCCCGCGGCGAGCCGCGTCATGTGCCCCGCGGCCAGCAGCACCAGGTGGTCCGGGGTCACCGGGCCTCCTGGCGCAGCGGCTTGACCCGGCCGAGGTAGTAGTCGTCGTCGGTGCTGCCCGGCGCCATGTCATGTGGCGGTGCCTGCATCCCGGGTTGCAGTGGGGCCAACAGTTTGTCCTTGCCCCAGATCAGGTCCGCGCGGTTGTCGTCGGCCATCTCGTACTCGTTGGTCATGGTCAGCGCTCGGGTCGGACAGGCCTCGATGCACAATCCGCAACCGATACAGCGCAGATAGTTGATCTGATAGACCTGACCGTAGCGCTCGCCCGGCGAGAAGCGTTCGGCGGCGGTGTTGTCGGCGCCCTCGACGTAGATGGCGTCGGCCGGGCAGGCCCAGGCGCACAATTCGCAGCCGATGCACTTTTCCAGGCCGTCGGGGTAGCGGTTGAGTTGATGCCGGCCGTGATAGCGCGGCGCGACCGGGCCGGGTTTCTCCGGATACTGTTCGGTGAGTGGCTTCTTGAACATCGCCCCGAACGTGACCGCGAACCCGGCCAGGGCGTCGAAGAACTTGGGTTTCTTAGACATCGACGGTCTCCTTGCGCGCATTCGGCAGTGGTGGTACCGGGTAGGCTCCGACGCTCTGATCGGGTATCGGCTGAATGGTGCTGCCCCGCAGGGCCTTCCACAGTGCGACGGCCAGGACCGCCACCACCAGCACCGCGGTGGTGACCAGGCCGGTGGCCCAGTTGTGGTAACCATGCTGACGCAGGCTGTGGGTGACGGCGACGACCATGATCCAGACCAGCGACACCGGAATGAGGACCTTCCAGCCCAGGGCCATGAACTGGTCGTAACGCAACCGGGGGAGGGTGGCCCGGAGCCAGAAGTACAGGAACATGAACGTCCACACCTTGGCGACGAACCACAGCAGCGGCCACCACCCGCTGTTGGCGCCGTCGATCAGGTTGAACGGGAACGGGGCGTGCCAGCCACCGAGGAACATCGTGGTGGCCAGGGCCGAGACGGTGGTCATGTTGACGTACTCGGCCAGCATGAACATGGCGAACTTCAAGGACGAGTATTCGGTGTGGAAGCCGCCGACGAGCTCACCTTCGGCCTCGGGCAGATCGAAAGGTGCCCGGTTGGTTTCGCCCACCATCGAGGTCACGTACACCACGAATGACGGCAGTAGCAGAAACACGTACCAGGTGCGGTCCTGGGCCGCCACGATGCCCGAGGTGGACATGGTGCCCGCGTAGAGGAACACCGCGGCGAACGACAACGCCATCGCGATCTCGTAGGAGATCACCTGGGCGCTGGACCGCAATCCGCCGAGCAGCGGATAGGTGGACCCGGACGCCCAACCGGCCAGCACGATGCCGTACACGCCGATCGAGGTGACCGCCAGGATGTAGAGCACCGCGACGGGCAGATCGGTCAACTGCAGGGCGGTGCGGTGGCCGAACACCGACACTTCACCACCCATCGGGATCACTGCGAACGCCATGAAGGCGGGGATCACCGCGATCACCGGCGCCAGCAGGTAGATGGGCCGGTCGATGCCGGCCGGGGTGAGGCCCTCTTTGAGGGCGAGTTTGACGCCGTCGGCCAGTGACTGCAGCAACCCCCAGGGCCCCACCCGGTTGGGGCCGGGACGCATCTGCATGCGGCCCAGCACTTTCCGTTCGATCAGAATCGCCGCGAGGACCGTCAGCAGCAGGAAGACGAACACCCCGAGTGCCTTGGCCAGGATCAGCCACCACGGGTCGTGGCCGAACAGGGTGGGATCGGGGTAGGTCATGAGGCGCTCCGCCCGGTTGAGACCGGTCCGGTCGAGGCCGGTGAGAGTGCGACCAGGGCACCGGCATTCACCCCGAGTTGTCGGTGGATTGCCGATCCCGGGGAATTGGTGGGCAGCCACACCACCCGGTCGGGCATCTCGGCCACCACGAGCGGCAGGGTGATCGATCCCCGGTCGGTGCTCGCGGTCACCGGATCACCCGGAGCCACGCCGATTTCGGCCGCCGTCGCGGCGGAGAGCCGCGCCACGGGGCTGACCGCGGTGCCGGCCAGATAAGGTTCGCCGTCCTGTAGCCGTCCGGCGTCGAGCAGCAGACGCCAACTGGCCAGCACCGCCTGGCCGGGGCCCGCGGCGGGCGCAGGTGCCGCCGTCGCAGACGGTTCCGCCGGGCGGCGGCCGGACCAGGTGCCGAGCCGGGCCAACTCGCGGTCGGCGGCCTCGGCGGTGGGCAGACCGAGATCGACGCCGATCTCGTCGGCCAGATAGTGCAGCACCCGCAGGTCAGGGATGGCGTTGGTCTGCAGTGCCGGCTGAAACGGACGAATCCGGCCTTCCCAGTTGAGGAATGCCCCGGCCTTCTCCACCACCGGGGCCACCGGGAAGACCACATCGGCCAGCTCGGTGACCTCGCTCTCACGCAGCTCGAGGCTGACCACCAGCGGGGTGGCCCGCAGTGCGGCCAACGCGGCCGCCGGGTCGGGTAGATCGCTGACCTCGACGCCGCCGACGAGGAGGGCCGAGAGCAGCCCGTCGGCGGCCGCGGTCACGATGGCGTTGGCATCCCGGCCCGCGGTGCCGGGTAGTTCGGAGGTATTCCACACCGCCGCGGTCTGGGCGCGGGCGTCGGCGTTGTCGACCGGCCGGCCGCCCGGCAGCAGATTCGGCAGCGCCCCGGCCTCGAGCGCACCGCGCTCACCGGCCCGGCGCGGAATCCAGGCCAGCCGTGCCCCGGTGGCCGCGGCCAGTCGGGCTACGGCCGACAATGCACCGGGCGAGGTGGCCAACCGCTCACCGGCCAGGATCACCGCACCGGGACGACGGAGACGCTCGTCGTCGCTGAGCGCGTCCAGGGCGGCGGCCTCGGCCCCGGGAACCGTCGGGATCAGCGTGCCCGCCATCTTCGTCAGCCCGCGGCTGGCGAACGGTGCCACCGCGAGCACCTCCAGGCTGTGCTTGCGGGCGGCTTTGCGCAGCCGCAGGAACACGATCGGGGATTCTTCCTCGGGTTCGAACCCGGCGAGTAGCACCGTCGGGGCCTTTTCCAGCTCGGCGTAGCGCAAGGTCATCGGCTTCCCGGCGATCTGCCCGGCCAGGAATTCCGCCTCCTCAACGGAGTGCGGCCGGGCGCGGAAGTCAATATCGTTGGTGTTCAGCACCATTCGGGCGAACTTGGCATACCCGTAGGCATCTTGCACGGTGCACCGGCCACCCACCAGGACGCCGGTGTGCGAGCCCGCCGCCAGCAGGCCGGCACCGGCGACCGTCAGTGCCTCCGACCAGGAGGCCGGGCGCAGCGCACCGTCTTCACGGATCAGCGGTGTGGTGATCCGGTCGCCGGTCGTCGCATAGGTGAAGGCCCACCGGCCCTTGTCACAGTTCCACTCCTCGTTGACCTCCGGATCGTCACCGGCCAAGCGGCGCAGCACTTTGCCGCGCCGGTGGTCGGTGCGCTGGGCGCAACCCGAGGCGCAGTGCTCACACACGCTCGGGCTGGAGACCAGATCGAACGGCCGGGCCCGGAACCGGTAGGCCGTCCCGGTGAGTGCCCCGACCGGGCAGATCTGCACGGTGTTGCCCGAGAAATACGACTGGAACGGTTCGTTCGGTGCGATACCGACCTGTTGCAGCGCACCGCGTTCCAGCAGTTCGATGAAGGGATCCCCGGCGATCTGTGCGGAGAACCGGGTGCAGCGTGCGCACAGCACGCACCGTTCGCGATCCAACAACACCTGCGTGGAGATGCTGATCGGCTTCGGGTAGGTCCGCTTGACGTCCTCGAAGCGAGTTTCCGGGCGGCCGTTGGACATTGCCTGGTTCTGCAGGGGGCACTCGCCACCCTTGTCACAGATCGGGCAGTCCAGCGGATGGTTGATCAACAGCAGTTCCATCACACCGCGCTGGGCCTTGTCGGCGGACTCGGAGCTGTGCTGGGTGTGCACCACCATGTCGGGGCTGACGGTGGTGGTGCACGAGGCCATCGGTTTGCGCTGCCCTTCGATCTCGACCAGGCATTGCCGGCAGGCCCCGACCGGATCGAGCAACGGGTGATCGCAGAACCGGGGGATCTGGATGCCCATCAGTTCGGCGGCGCGGATCACCAAGGTGCCCTTGGGGACACTGATCTGTTCACCGTCGATGGTCAGTGACACCATCTCCACCGGCGGGGTGTCCTTGGCGGGCTCAGCCAGTGTCATGCGCGTCCCCCTTTCCTTCCGCGAGCAGACATAAAACTGCCCAAATTGGCGCAAAAATAGGCAGTTATGTGTCTGCTCGCGGTGAGAAACATCGGTCTACGCACCTGCCCCTTCGGTCGCCATCAACGTCGACGCGTGCGGATCGAACGGGCATCCACCGCTCAGGTGCGCCAGATACTCGTCCCGGAAGTACTTGATCGAGGACATCACCGGGGTGGCCGCACCGTCACCCAAGGCGCAGAAGGACTTTCCGAAGACGGTGTCGGCGATGTCGAGCAGTTTGTCGATGTCCTCCTGGCTGCCCGCGCCGGTCTCCAGCCGCGCATAGATCTGGTCCAGCCAGTAAGTGCCCTCTCGGCACGGCGTGCATTTGCCGCAGGATTCGTGGGCGTAGAACTGTGTCCAGCGCCGCACCGCGCGCACCACGCAGGTGGTTTCGTCGAAAATCTGCAGCGCTTTGGTGCCGAGCATGGATCCGACTGAGGCCATGCCCTCGTAATCCAGTGGCACGTCGATGTGTTCGGCGGTCAGCAGCGGGGTGGACGAACCTCCGGGCGTCCAGAACTTGAGAGTGTGCCCGTCGCGGACACCGCCGGCGTAGTCGAGCAGTTCCCGCAGAGTGATACCCAGCGGTGCTTCATACTGCCCGGGCCGGTTGACGTGACCGGACAGCGAATACAACGTGAAGCCGGGAGATTTCTCCGAGCCCATCGAGCGGAACCAATCCATCCCGTTGACCAGGATCGGCGGCACGCTGGCGATCGACTCGACATTGTTGACCACAGTCGGGCAGGCGTACAGGCCGGCGACCGCGGGAAACGGTGGCCGCAACCGTGGTTGACCGCGACGCCCTTCCAGGGAATCCAGCAGGGCGGTCTCCTCGCCACAAATGTAGGCGCCGGCCCCGGCATGCACGGTCAGCTCGAGATCGAAGCCCGAACCGAGTATGTCGGTGCCCAGATAGCCTTCCGCGTACGCCTCGGCCACCGCGGCCTGCAGGCGCCGCAGCACTGGTACCACTTCACCGCGGACGTAGATGAAAGCGTGGCGGGCCCGGATCGCGTACGCCGCGATGATCACACCCTCGATCAGGAAATGCGGCGTGGTCAGCAGGAGTGGAATATCTTTGCACGTCCCGGGTTCGGACTCATCGGCGTTGACCACGAGATAGTGCGGCTTGGCGCCGGCCCCCTCGTCGCCCTGGGGGATGAACGACCATTTGGTGCCGGTCGGGAAGCCCGCACCGCCGCGTCCGCGCAGACCGGAATCCTTCACCAGCGCGATGACGTCGTCCGGTGCCATGGTCAGGGCTCGTCGCAGACCCCGGTAGCCGTCGTGACGAAGGTAGGCGGCCAGCGTCCACGGCTCCGGTTCGTCCCAGAACCGGCTCAATACCGGGGTCAGCGGGGTCATGCGGTCGGACCTGCCATCCCGGGAGTGGACATTCCGCGTTTTCGGGCTTCCCGTAGCCCGGCCAGCGTTGCCGCACCGGGTGCGCCGCCCGAAGTGTGCGGATTCGTCAGCCCGGCCAGGGTGCGGGCGGTTTCCCGGAACGTGCACAGCGGCGCGCCGCGGGTCGGGGCCGGCGGTGTCCCGTTGCGCAGGCCGTCCACCAGATCCCGTGTCGACGACGGAGTCTGGTTGTCGTAGAACTCCCAGTTGACCATCACCACCGGCGCGTAATCGCACGCGGCGTTGCACTCGACGTGTTCGAGGGTGACCCGGCCGTCAGGGGTGGTTTCGCCGGCGTGGATACCCAGATGTTCCTGCAGCGCATCGAGGATCGCGTCGCCGCCCATGATCGCGCACAACGTGTTGGTGCACACCCCGACGAGGTAGTCGCCCGTCGGGGTGCGGCGGTACATCGAATAGAACGTGGCCACGGCGGTGACCTCGGCGTCCGTCAAACCCAACAACTCGGCGCAGAAACCGATCCCGGCCGGGGTCAGGCAGCTGTCCTCGGCCTGCACCAGATGCAGCAGCGGCAACAGCGCGGAGCGGGCTTCGGGGTAGCGGGCGATGATCTGCTCGGCCTCGGCGGTGAGCCGCGCCGTCACCGCCTCCGGATATGCCGCGGGCCCGTTGATCGGCGGGCCCGCTTCATCGGGGCGCTGCCCCAGCTCCAGGAACACTTCGCTCATCCGTGCCGTCTCCTCTTCGCGCAAGCGCTCATCGGTGCTGTCTCCTCTTCGCGCAAGCGCTCATCGGTGCTGTCTCCTCTTCGCGCAAGCGCTCATCAGCGGTCAACTCCGCCCATCACCGGATCAATCGACGCCACCGCCGCGATGGCATCGGCGACCATGCCGCCTTCGCACATCGCCGCCACCGCTTGCAGATTCGTGAACGACGGGTCGCGGTAGTGCACTCGATATGGCCGGGTGCCGCCGTCGGAGACCATGTGCACACCCAGCTCGCCGCGCGGGGATTCCACCGCGACGTAGCACTGCCCGGCCGGTACCCGGATGCCTTCGGTGACGAGCTTGAAGTGGTGGATCAGCCCTTCCATCGAGTGGCCCATGATCTTGGCGATGTGTTCGGGGGAGTTGCCCAATCCGTCCGGGCCGACCTTGAGATCGGCCGGCCACGCCAGCTTCTTGTCGCCGATCATCACGGGACCGTCGCCCATCTTCTCCAGCCGGTCCACACACTGCTCGACGATCTTGAGCGACTCCCGCATCTCCTTGACCCGGATGATGTACCGGCCGTAGGAGTCACAGCGATCATCGGTGATCACGTCGAACTCGTAATCCTCATAGCCGCAATACGGTTGCGCGCGACGCAGATCGTGCGGCAGTCCGGTGGAGCGCAGTATCGGGCCGGTGATCCCAAGTGCCATGCAGCCGGTGAGATCGAGGTAGCCGACGCCGACCGTGCGGGCCTTCCAGATGTAGTTCTCGTTGAGCAGATCCTCCAGGTCCTGCAGGCGGTCCGGCAGCAGATCGAGCAGTGCCCGCACCTGGCCGAGCGCATCGTCGGGCAGGTCGGCAGCCAACCCACCCGGGCGGATGTAGGCGTGGTTCATCCGCAGCCCGGTGATCGACTCGAACACCCGCAGGATCTCTTCACGCTCCCGGAAGCCGTAGAACATGGCCGACATCGCACCCAGTTCCATGCCGCCGGTGGCCAGTGCCACCAGGTGCGACGAGATGCGGTTGAGCTCCATGAGCATCACCCGGATCACGCTGGCCCGCTGCGGAATATCGTCGGTGATGCCGAGCAGCTTCTCGACGCCCAGGCAGTACGCGGTTTCGTTGAAGAACGGCGCGAGGTAGTCCATCCGGGTGACGAACGTGACGCCCTGCGTCCAGTTCCGGTACTCCAGGTTCTTCTCGATCCCGGTGTGCAGATAGCCGATGCCGCAACGGGCTTCGGTGATGATCTCGCCCTCGATCTCCAGGATCAGGCGCAGCACCCCGTGGGTGGACGGATGCTGCGGACCCATGTTGACCACGATGCGTTCCCCGGCGTGTTCGCGGGCCGCGGCCACCACGTCGTCCCAGTCCTGTCCGCCGACCACCACGACGGGGGATTCGGTGCTCATCAGTTGTAGGACCTCCGCTGGTCGGGCGGCGGGATCTGCGCGCCGTGGTACTCGACCGGGATGCCGCCCAGCGGATAGTCCTTGCGCTGCGGATGACCCACCCAATCGTCGGGCATCTCGATCCGGGTCAATGCCGGGTGCCCGTCGAAGATCAGTCCGAAGAAGTCATAGGTCTCGCGTTCGTGCCAGTCGGTGGTCGGGTAGACCGCGTACAGCGAGGGCACATGCGGATCGGCGTCGGGCGCGGCGACCTCCAACTGGATCCGGCGGTTGTGGGTGATCGACATCAACGGGTACACCGCGTGGAGTTCACGGCCGGCGTCGTCGGGGTAGTGCACACCGCTCACCCCGAGGCACAGTTCGAACCGCAACTGCGGGTCGTCGCGCAACACGCTGGCGACCGCAGGCAATTGGACCCGGCTCACCTCCAAGGTCAGCTGGTCGCCGTAGACCACCACCCGTTCGATCGACACCGCAAAGCGTTCCTCGCCGAGGACCTCGGCGAGCCGGTCCACCACCTCGTCGAAGTACTGGCCGTACGGGCGGGGGGAGCTGCCCGGCAGCGCCACCGACCGGACCAGGCCGCCGTACCCCGACGTGTCGCCGGTGCCCGACGCGCCGAACATGCCGTGGCGCGTCGCGATCACCTCGGGGCCGGGCCCGCTGCCCCCGCCGCCGCCATTCGTGGTGCTCACCGCAGCAGCCCCTTGAGTTCGATGGTCGGGGTCACGGCCAGAGCGGCCTGTTCGGCCTCCCGGATGGCCTCGGCACGGTTGACCCCGAGCGGCATCTGCTGAATCTTGTCGTGCAACTTGAGGATTGCGTGCAGCAGCATCTCGGGACGCGGTGGGCAGCCGGGCAGGTAGATGTCCACCGGCACCACGTGATCGACGCCCTGGACGACCGCGTAGTTGTTGAACATGCCGCCCGAGGACGCGCAAACCCCCATGGCCAGCACCCATTTCGGCTCGGCCATCTGGTCATAGATCTGCCGCAGCACCGGCGCCATCTTCTGGCTTACCCGGCCGGCCACGATCATCAGATCGGCCTGTCGCGGGGTGGCCGAGAACCGCTCCATCCCGAACCGGGCGATGTCGAAACGCGGCCCGGCGGTCGACATCATCTCGATTGCGCAGCAGGCCAAACCGAAGGTGGCCGGCCACAACGACCCCTTACGTACGTAACCGGCGACGGCCTCCACCGTCGACAGCAGGATGCCACCGGGCAGGCGTTCCTCTAGTCCCAATTCAGGCCCCCTCGCCGCCATACGTAGGCGTACGCCACGAACACCGTGAGCATGAACAACAGCATCTCCACCAGGGCGAACAGCCCGAGGCTGTCGAACGCCACGGCCCACGGGTACAGAAAGACGATCTCGATGTCGAACACGATGAACAACATCGCGGTCAGGTAGTAGCGGATCGGTATGCGTTGCCCGGACACGCCCGCGGCTGCGGGCTGCATCGGCTCGATACCGCACTCGTAGGCCTCGAGTTTGGACCGGTTGTAGCGGCGCGGACCGATGACGAGCGCGATCCCGACGGATACCACCGCGAACACCGCCGCGATCGCCCCGAGAACCAGGATGGGCGTGTAGAGATTCATGCCACTTATCGCTCCCTCGCTGGGCTGTCGATGTGAGCTAACCCACAGCCTAGCGAGGTTTGCGGCTCGCGCCACACATTTTGGTTAGTATCGTTTCGTAACGGGGCAGCGCGTCGCTGCGGCCGCAGTCATGCCGTGAACAATCAACGGCAACAGGGCAATTCGCCCGAAGTTACCGAACCGGGCTACGGAGTAACGACACCACGGCATCGCTGAGACGGATCGGATCGATCGGGTGCGGCACCGCCGCTTCTGCCTGTGACCAGCTGGCCAGCCAGGCGTCGTCGGGTCGTCCGGTCAGCACCAGGATCGGCGGGCAGTCGGCGATCTCGTCCTTGAGCTGCTTGGCCACCCCCATGCCGCCGGCCGGGGTGGCTTCGCCGTCGAGGATGGCCAGGTCGAACCCGCCGCCGTCCATCTGGGAGATGACCATCGGTGCCGTGGCGATCTCGGTGTAGTCGAGTTCGGGAAGCTCGGGGTGCACCCGTTTGCCGAGGGCGAGTCGTACCTGTTCGCGGGTGCGCGGATTGTCGCTGTACACCAGGATGCGCAGCGGCGCGGTACCGGCCATGGTGCCGATGCTAATGCGAACGACGACGCCGGCCGCGCAACTCAGCGAATTCTGTTGCGTTGCATCAGACTCGGGTGAACACGAGTTCACCGGACAGAATCGTCGTCGGGCCGACCATCCCGAGCAGGTCACCCGACACGCCGAAGTCGTCCCGATGCACCTCGCACCGACCCGACAGCCGCAGCGCGCCGTCGTCGAGAGCGTCCACATCGACAGGTATTTCGATGGGCTTCGACACGCCGCGGACGGTCAGGTCCGCCGTCAGTCGCACCCGGTCGTCGGATGGCTCCAAGCCCGTCACCTGCACCGTGATGTCCGGATGACCCTCGACATCGAAGAAATCGGCGGACCGCAGATGGTTGTCCCGTTTGCCGATCCCGGTGCGCACAGAGGCCGCGTCGATCACCACCCGGCCGATCACCCCGGCACCGGCAGAGCCCTCACCACGGAATTCGGTGAACTGCCCGGTGACGGTGGCCAGGCCCCACAGCGTCTTGTTCCGGAACGTCACCGTGGACCGGTCCGGAACCAGAATCCAGTTTCCGGCGCTGACGGTCAGGATGTCGCTGGTCGTGGCCATGGCACCTCCATTTTCGCTCCGATCGGGTGAACAGCTCGGTTCAGGCGAACAACGGCGCCATGTCCTTCGGATCGAAGTACTCATCGATGCGGTGGATAAGACCGTCGGTACCCACTTTGATCACGATGCACACCCGCAATGCGATCAACGTGCCGTCGGGTGCGCCGGCGTGCAGGACGTGCTGCTGGACGAATCCGCCGTGGAAGAACTGCCGATCGAGCACATCGTAGCGACGCTCGGTGGTCGCGTTGATGAACCAGTCGATGACCTTCAACGCGCGAGTGCGGTCGCTGTCTCTGGCATCACCGGCGTGCCACACCGATACATCGTCAGCCCACAGCTGGGCCACCGCGGCCTTGTCTCCGCGCTCGATCGCGTCGAACAATCGGTGTGCGACGCCGTCGACGACTTCGGTAGGGGACATCATCGCCTCCTCGGTATGTGGCCAGTCTGCACCCGGGTCCGCAGGCTCGGACAGGCTCATGGCTCGTCGTAGCCGGGGTGTGCGGCGGCGAGCCGTTGGCGCACCAGGACCTGCAGACAGGCGGTCACGTCCTCGGCCCGATCATCGAGTTCACCGGCGCGGATTGCCGCGACCAGTGCGCCCTCGTCGCTGAATCCGATGTCGGCCAACGCCTCTTCGGCGGCCGAGGTGCCACTGCTGAGCAGTTCGCGTTCGACCATTCGCAAGGCGTTGGCGGCAACCCGGGCCTGGAACCTGACCGCAGCGGCGACGGTCTCACTGTCGCGCACCTCGGTGTCGAGGAATTCCGCCACGGCGGCCACCAACTCGGCTGCGCTCGGCCGCCCGTACAGGTTGTTCACCAGCTGCTCCCGTCCAGCAGACACAACAGGTCCCACTCGGTTTCGCACACCCGGCGACCGATCGTGGCCAGCTCCACCGACCGGGTCTGCCCACTGAGATGCCGCTCGGCCTGATAGCGGCAGATGACGCCCCAGCGCAGCGTGGCCAGGACCAGCCACCAGCGGATGGCCGACCGGTCCAGAGTCTGCCCGCCGGCTTGCTCGTAGGCGGTCAGGAAGCTCTCGATGCTGCCCAGCCCACCGGCGCCGAGGTCGGCCGGGGCGCCGAACCGCCAGGCCCGGATGCAGAACCAGGCCAGGTCTTCGTAGACCTCGCCGAGGTGCACCAATTCCCAGTCCAGTACCGCGGCCAGCCCGGTGTCGTCCACGATGAGATTGCCCATCCGGAAATCGCCGTGTACCAGGCGCAATTCCGATGGCGGAGGCCGGTTGGCCGCCAGCCAACGAAATACCCACTCGAAAGTGGCGGTGGTATCGCCCATCTCGTCGAGTTGGGCGCGCCACTGGGAAACCTGGTCCAGTTCCACGAGGCCCGGCAGCGCCGGCGGATCACCCCGATGGATGGCGGCCAGCGCCTGTGCGCACTGGGTGAGAAGCCGCGCCCGGCCGTCATCGTCGAGCATCCGCTGAATCCGGCGCACGATGGTCTCGCCACCGATGAAGTCACAGATCAGGAAGGGATCACCCAGCGCGGCAACGGAATCGTCGGCGATCAGCACGTGCGGGACCGGGGCGCCGGCCCGTGCCGCGGCCCGTTGCGCCCCCGCCTCCAGCTCCATTCCGGCATGGACCTCATCGGGCGCTCCGGTCCGCAGGATCAGCGGGCGCCGAGCCGAGTCGGTGACGGCATCGAAAGACCAGGTGGTGCGGCTGGCCCCGCCGGTCAACTCCCGCAGGTTCTCCACGCTCACCCCGGCGCCCAGCACCGGGGCCAGGACATCGACCAGCCGCGGAGCGAGCACGGCGGGGTCGGTCACCGCTTGGCCTTACCGAACCCGAACAGCCGCTGTGCGACTCGTCGCATCTGGATCTCCTCGGCGCCCTCGGTGATCCGGTAGCGGCGGTGGTGACGGTAGATGTGCTCGAACGGCTCATGGCGGCTGTAGCCGATGCCGCCGTGCACCTGCATGGCCCGGTCGGCGGCCTCACATACCAGACGGTTGGCGCGGTAGTTGGCCATCGACACCTTGTCCGACACCTCCATGTGGTGGTTCTGGTCCAACTGGGTGGCGGCATAACGGACGAGAAGCCGGACCATCTGCGCCTCGGTCTGCAATTCCACCAGCGGCCACTGCACGGCCTGGTTCACCGCCAGCGGCTTGCCGAACACCATGCGCCGGTTGGCGTAGTCCACCGCGCGGTCGATACAGAACTGGGCGGCCCCGAGGCTGCTGGCGGCCTGACGAATCCGGTTCTCGTGCAGGAACGTCTGGCCGACCTCCAAGCCACGGTCGATCTCGCCGAGCACCGCATCGGCGGGCACCCGCACGTTGTTCAACTCGACCTCGCCGTGGTCGGTGGGCATATTGAACGTCCACCAGTAGAACGGGACGGTGAATCCCGGCGCGTCGGTGGGCACCAGGAATGCGGTGATCCCACGGGCTTGCCCGGATTCACCGGAGGTTCGGGCGAAGATCAGATCGTGGGTGGCCCGGTGCACTCCGGTGTTCCACCGCTTGCGCCCGTTGATGATCCATCCCGAGTCAGCGCTGTCGCCGTCTCGAACTGCGGTCGTCTCCAACCAGGTGGCGTCCGAACCGTGGTCGGGCTCGGTCAATCCGAACGCCATGGAACGCTTGCCGGTGAGCATCGCCTCGACCCATTCGGCCTTCTGGGCCTCGGTGCCGAAGCGATCCATCATGATCACCTGAGGGAAGTTCCCGACGATCGAGGACTCGTCTTGCAGGTCGTTGTGCAGCCCGAGGCCCTTGTGCGCCAGATGTTCCCGGATCACGGCCATGTCCAGGTTGCTGCCGTCGCGCCCGCCGAACTTGGCGGGCAGCCCGTAGCGCAGCCAGCCGGCGGCATCGGCCCGTCGCCGCATCTCGTCGAGCAGATCCTCCCAGGATCTGGCCGGGACCCCGCCGTTCTCCCAGTCGGTGCGGGCATACTCGCGACGTTGGTCGAAGTACTGCATGTGCTCGCGTTCGAGCGGCTTGATCTCGGCCTCGATGAACTCGTCCATCTCCGCGAGCAAAGCTGGAAGATGTTCGGGCAAAGCGAAATCCACGATGATCCCTCTTTCTCAGGTCAGCGGCTCAGGTCAGAGCCATACAACGTTCTCTTCCAGATCGTGGACAGGGTGGCGATGGCGTCGGTATCACCGATCTCGATGCCGAGCCTGGACTGCCCGACGAATACCGTGGTGAAGTTCTCGAACAGCAAGGCGATGGCCGCGCCCACGTGTTCGGGCTCAAGTCCCTGAGCGTGGCCCTGCGCCTGCGCGTGGTGCACAGACGCGATGACGATGTCGATGCCGAACCGGCGGAACTTGTTCTGTACGTCGGCAAAACGCTGCTGGGTTGCCGCCAACTGGGCGACGGCGATCATGATGCCGATGTTCTGTTTGAAGATGTTCCAGTAGCCGGTGACCACGGTGGTGAAGAACTCGGTGTCCTCCGGGGAGTCCGGAAGGTGCAGGTTCAGCCCGGACGGTTCGACGACATCGTGCAGGAACGATTCGGCCAGCGCGGCCAGCAGATCCTCCTTGTCGGAGAAGTACCGATAGAACACGGCCGGACTCTTGCCTGCTGCCGAGGTGATGTCGGACAGGGTGGTCCCGTGAAAGCCACGCTCGGCAAAAAGCTTCCGCGCGGCGAGCTCGATCGCAGACCGCGTCTGGCGGCCTTTGGTGCCCAGCTCGGCGGCGGTCATCGACGCCTCAGTTCAAGATCCGGTCGCCCGCGCGCAGCAGTGCGCTGGGAAGGTCGTGACCCACCGCTTCCTGTGCGACGCGCGCGGCGTCGATCGCGGCTGACAGGTCGACGTCGACGGCGATGTCACTGTCGCGCAACAGGTAGACCAGATCTTCGGTGGCGATGTTGCCGCTGGCGCCCGGCGCGAACGGGCAACCACCCAGGCCGCCGACCGATGCGTCCAGACGGGTGACCCCGGCCTGCACGGCCGCGTACGCACTGGCCAGTCCGGCGCCGCGGGTGTTGTGGAAGTGCGCACCCAGTGGCAGGTCCCCGATCAGCGGCCGGACCTGCGCGATCAGCGAGCTTACCCGGCGCGGGGTGGTGGTGCCGATGGTGTCGGCAATGGCGATCCGGTTGACGCCGAAACCCGCGGCGGCCGAAACGATGTCGAGCACCCGCTGCGGAGCGGTAGGGCCGTCGAACGGGCAGTCCCAGGCGGTCGCGACGATCACCTCGACCGAGGTGTTGCTGTCGGCGGCGATGGCCGTGATCTCAGCGATCTGTGCGGTGGCCTCGGCCGAGGTGCGTCCGACGTTGGCCTGGGAGTGGGCGTCGGAGGCGGACACCACGTACTCGATCGAGCGCAGGCCGGAGGCGATGGCACGTTTGGCGCCGTTGGGGCTGGCCACCAGCGCCGAGAACTCGACCTCGGGAAACCTGTGCAGTTCTTCGGCGAGTTCGGCGGCGTCGGCCAACGCGGGCACCTTCGAGGGCGAGACGAACGCCGTCGCCTCGACCTCCCGCACCCCGGTGGCCACGATGGCCTCCAAGATCGCGACCTTGGCCGCCAACGGAATCGGCGTCTCGATCTGCAGACCATCCCGCAGGCACACCTCGCGGATGTCGACCTTGTCGGGCAGTGTCATCTCACAGCACCCCCTGGGCGCGCAGGGCTTCCAGTTCCTGTGCACTGCGACCGAGCAGGTCGCCGTACACCTCGTCGTTGTGCTGGCCGGGCCGGGCCGACCCGGCATTGCGGATCGTGCCGGGTGTCTCGGAGAGCACGGGGACGACGCCGGGGCCTTTGACGTTGCGCTGCACCCGTTCATCCCAGTGGTCGGCGATCATCCCGCGGGCCTGCAGTTGTGGATCCTGCACGACCTCGGCCACAGTGTTGATCGGCCCGCTGATCACGCCGGCCTGCGACAGCGTCTCGATGATCTCCTCAGGCTGCCGTTTGCCGGCCCACTCGCCGATGATCTTGTCCAGCTCGTCCTGATTACGGCCCCGGGCAACGTGATTGACAAACCGGTCGTCGGTGGCCAGCTCCGGGCTGCCCATCGCGGTGCACAACCGGCGGAACACGGTGTCCTGGTTGGCCGCGATCACCACCCAGCTGCCATTGGCGCTCTGGTAGATGTTCGAGGGGGCGATGCCCTCCAACCGGGTGCCCGACGGGCCGCGAACCACGCCGCCGACATCGTAGTCGGGGATGGTGGATTCCTGGATGGCCAGGCAACTTTCGGTCAAGGCGGTGTCGACGATCTGCCCCTCGCCGGTGACCGTCCGTCGGTACAGCGCAGCCAGGGCACCTTGGGCGGCGAACATGCCGGCCAGGCTGTCGCCCAGCGACAGGGCCAGCCGCGGTGGGGGACCGCCCGGGAAGCCGTTCATGTGCCGTAACCCGCTGGAGGCCTCGGCCACCGAGGCATAGCCGGCCTTGCCCGCCTCGGGCCCGGTCTGCCCGTAGCCCGACACCCGCACCAGGATGATGCCCTTGTTGCGTTCGCGCAGAACGTCATAACCCAGGTTCCACTTCTCCAGGGTGCCCGGGCGGAAGTTCTCCACGATGATGTCGGATCGCTCGACCAGGTCCAAGAACAACTCGCGGCCCTTGGCGGTACGGAGGTCCAGCGTGACCGCCTTCTTGTTGCGGGCGTGCACGGTCCAGAAGAAATGGTGACCGTCGAGCTCGGCCTGCCCCCAGGTGCGCAGCGGATCCGGAGTGGCAGGCAGCTCGATCTTGATGACCTCGGCGCCCATGTCGCCCAGCAGCCTGCCGGCGAACGGCCCCGAGATCAGGGTGCCGAGCTCGATCACCCTGATGCCGTCCAAAGCTCCGGTGGTCATGCCGGCTCCAGCGACTGTGTTGATCCCCGGTCGCTTCGCTCCTGCCCTCCGAATCCGTGCCGGTGCAGCCAATCGGTGCAGATGCCCACGGCCTGACGCAGAGTGCCGCGCTGATCCGGGCCCGAGTAGTAGTGGTTGGCGCCGGGAATCTCGTGCATCTCCTTGTCGGAATGCCCGATCGCCTCGAACAGCCGGCGGGTGTGACTGGGTGTGCAGGCGTCGTCGGCGAGGTTGCCGATCACCAGCGCGGGGACCGCGATGTCCGGTCCGGCCTTGACGGCGTCACCGTTGGCGTCGTCGTAGCTCCACTGCGACAGCCAGCTGCGCAGGGTGCAGAACCGCGCCAGGCCGACCGGGCTCATGTTCACCACCTGGGGATCTCCCAGATAACACGTGCCGGGCTGGCGATCGTTGGGATCGACGGTCGGATCCAGCCACCGCGGGTCGGCCATGGTGCCGTGCACGACGAACGCGAACTCGTCATCCGGACGCCCGGCGGCCTTCAGCTCGGCGAGCTTTTCTTTGACCCACTTGGTGATTCGCCGGTTCCGGGCGATCTGGGCCTGATGGTAACGCTCCAGGAACTCTGCCGTGTAGGGCGGCTGGTTGGGGTTGTCCGGGTTGTAGAGATCAAGTTCGGGGTCGCGCTTGGACGGATCGTTCTCGTCGAGGATGGACGCGTCCATCCACTCGGTCATGGTGCCGTGACGGCTGATGTGCGCGGCCAGCAACATGATTCCGTCGGCGGGGATCAACCCGAGCTTGGTCAGGTCGGGTCCGTCGCCGGACGGGCTGGCGGTCACCGTCGGGTTCTGCGCCTGCTGCTGGTAGAACACCGACAGCGAGCCGCCGCCGCTCCACCCGGCCAGCACCACCTTGTCGTAGCCGAGCCGGTTCTTGGCGTCCTTGATGCACTCGCCGAGATCCTCGACCACCTTCTCCATGAGCAGTGCCGAGTCGGTGCCACGGAACCGGCTGTTGCAGTAGATGACGTGGTGGCCCGCCCGGGCCAGCGCGTTGATCATCGGCAGGTAGGCGCCGCCGCCGATCGGATGCATGAAGACCAGCACGGTGTCGCTCGCTTTGGTCTTGGGCCGCAGCAGGTAGCTCTCCAGCACGACCAGCTCGGCCACCCCGCCGTACACGTCGCGCACTGCCGAGTTGTTCTGGTAGGCAACCAGATACGGGATGCGGTCGTACTCGTGCTTCACAGGTGCTTCAACAGTGGTCATCTAGTTCTGCCCCAGATCGTTGGCGAGGATTTCGGCGGACGGGATGAGACGACGACGGGTGTCGATGGCGATCACCGACCAGTCCACCCGGTCGTAGTCGTCGAACTTGCGGCGGGCCCGCTCCCGGGCCTTTTCGGGTGCCCCGTGGTGAACACCCTGCGGTGCATGGGACACCAGGCCGGGCGGCATCGGGATGCCGTACAGCGAGCCACCGTGGAAGAACGCGATCTCGTCGTAGTCGACGTTGCGGTGATACCACGGGGTGCGTTCGGTCCCCGGCACGCTCTCGGCGGGCTTGGGCAGGAAGTTCATCACGTACACCCCGGTGGCCTGCATGAAGAGGTGCACCGTCGGCGGCAGGTGCACGCTCTCGGAGGTGATGACGGTGTAGTCCTCGATGTTGAACGTGAACGGGAAGTTGTCGCCCCGCCAGCCTGCCACGTCAAGGGGATTGTGTTGGTAGAACAGCGAAGTCGGACCACCCTCATGGATCAGGCGGACTTCATACTCTTCGCGTCCGTCATCGTCGATGGGTGCCGGCTCGGGGATGGTGACCTGTGCCGGGTCGAACGGGAAGTGCCGGCCCAGGGTGCCGGCCGGCGGGACCCGGAAATCGTCGGTGGCCTGGATCATGAGAAAAGTGCTCGCTCCGCCTTCCAGGTCCGGAACCTGGCGGAACGTGCAGGCTTTCGGGATGTAGACCCAGTCGCCCTCGCGGTAGCGCATCGGGCCGAACTCGGTCTCCAGCAGGCCCGCGCCCTTGTGTACGAAGATCAGCAGGTCGCCGTCGACGTAGCGGACGAAGAACGGCATCTCCTCGGTGCGTCGGCTCAACAGCACCTGGCAGTCGGCGTTGGAGAACATCAGCAACGGGCCGCCGTGCGGGTCGGTGGCGTCGCTGGGTTTGAGCTCACTGGACAGCACGTCGGTGGGACGCAGGGGGCCCACGGTGCGGTAGGCGGTGGGGTCGTTGCGCCGGTACATGTTGGCGGTGCGCCCCACAAAGCCGCCCCGTCCGAGTTCGTCGTCTTTGAGCCCGTCGAGATCGGCATGCACCCGCTTGGGGGTCTTGCCTTTACGCAGGTGAACGAAGGATTCCATGCTCGACTCCTGACAGATGCGGGCGAAAACTGAAAGTGACTTTACTTTTTATTCGTGGGGCTTGGCAAGGGTGCGGGGCAGCCGATTCCGCCGTTTCGGGTGGGGCCTGCCCGGGTAGCCATCGGCCACACCGTGATGGAGGGAAGGGGCTCCCATGTCCAAGGAATTACAGGGCCGCCGGGTCGGCATTCTTGCCGCCGACGGTGTCGAGCGCATCGAACTCGAGCAGCCGCGCACCGCTGTCGAGAACGAGGGCGGCCACGTCGAGGTGCTGTCGCTCCAGGAGGGCGAGATCCAGGCGCGTGACCACGATCTGGAACCGGCAGGGACCTTCCCGGTGGACCGCACGGTCGGTGCGGCGAGGGTGGATCAGTTCGACGCCTTGATCCTGCCCGGGGGCACGGTCAACCCCGACAAGTTGCGGCTTGACCAGACGGCGGTGGCATTCGTCGGCGACTTCGTCCGGTCGGGCAAGCCCGTCGCGGCCATCTGCCACGGTCCGTGGACCTTGGTCGAGGCCGACGTCGTCCGCGACCGCACCCTGACCAGCTACCCCAGCATCCGCACCGACCTCCGCAATGCCGGCGCCACGGTGGTGGACCGGGAGGTCTGCATCGACGGCAACCTGATCACCAGCCGGTCCCCGAAAGATCTGCCGGCGTTCTGCGAGGCGATCACCGAGGTCTTGGCGAGCACGCCGGCGCAGACCTGAGTCCGATCGGTATCTCAAATCATCGACGTACGAGGGATTTTCATCCCCAGTGCCAACGCACCGGCCAGCTCCCGGCTGGTGTCGTAGTCGAACACCACGTGCCCGGCCAGCACGTCGACATCGCGCTTGAACCGCTGGAGGGGGCTGGACAGGAAGTGGATGCTCGCCCCGCCCGCGCCCAGCAGTTGGGCGATCACGGCGCGGGATTCCGCGACGATGTGAGCGGCCGCGAGCCGGGCCTGTGCGCGTACCGGCCTGTCGACGGTGTCACCGCCGGCCACGATCGTCTCGATCTGTCCGACGGTTTCGGCCAGCAGGCTGCGTAGCGCGCGCAACCGCACCTGTGCTTCGGCCAGGTGGGCCTGTGCGATCGGCTTGTCCTTCTGCATCACCCCCTCATAGGGCAGCACGCGTTCGCCGAGGCGCTGCGCGTAGATCTCGGTGACCCGCTCGGCGCTGCCCAGCGCGGGCATCGCGGCCAGCAGGGCCAGCGCGGGCACCATCGGCCAGCGGTAGGTGGCGCTGTCGTGTAATCCGGCACCGGGGGCCGTGCCGGAGTAGATGTCGAGCACGTTGACCAGCCGGTGCTCGGGTACGAAGACGTCGGTGGCGATGGCGTCGTTGGAGCCGGTGGCCCGCATGCCGTCGGTGTGCCACACGTCGGCCACGGTGACATCACTCATCGGCAACAGCGCCAAGGCGGGGTAGAGCGCGGTGTCGGGACCGCACAGCGCGGCGACGATGATCCAGTTGCCGTGCATCACGCCGGTGGCCCAGGACCAACGTCCGCTCAGCCGGATGCCGCCGTCGACCGGCAACCCGCGCCCGGTCGGGGCCAGTGGGGCCGGGGCCAGGAACGGACGGTCGGCGAAGGCCTCCTGCTGGGCCTGCTCGCCGAACAGCGCCAGCATCCAGTTGTGCAGGGTCAGGAAGCCGATGGTCCACGCGCTCGACGTACAGCCGTGGGCCATCCGGCGCACCGGATCGAGGATCGCGGGAAATGGGGCCTGCCGGCCACCGTAGCGGGCCGGCGTCAGCAGCTCGGTGAACCCCGATTCCGTGAGCTCGGTGATCGTCGCGTCGGGAAGCCGGCGTAACTGCTCGGCTTCGCTCGCCCGTTCGGCCAGTCGGGCGACGAATTCGGGGGTGATGACGCTCTCGGCGGTGGGGGTCGATGTCATGGCCGGAAACTTAACATACTTTTTAGTATGGTCACGATTGGCGGGTGTTTCCGGCTGCATGTCCGCCTTTTCGAGAACCGGTTGGCGACGATCGGATAACCCTCCGGACACCGGCTGTGAACAGATCGGTATCGGAGCGTTCGGCCTGAACCGGCCCGGTCTTGGCGACTCGGCATGTTTGCGCAGGTGACGGGCGTTTCGGCGGGTTGTGGATAAAGCCGAATTCGCTTTTTGAAAACGGCAGATACGCAGTTCGGCGGCGCGCCGCAGGTTTTCCCCTGTCGCGGGCCCGTGCTTTACTCAAGGCGCAACAACTGAATTCTTCGGTCCGCTCTACTGCGTCTTCTGAGGCGTCAGGCGACGAAGGGCGGGCGCGGCAGTGCAGCCAGCGAGTGGCTGCAGTGTCGCTTGGCGATAGTGATCGCTGATCGCGCGACAACGCGTAATTGACCGGAAGACGGATGGATTCGCAGTATGACCTTCATTGACAAGATTCGTGGCCGTTGGGCCCGCCGGATGACGGTGGCGGCTATGGCAGCGCTGTTGCTGCCTGGCTTGATCGGCGTTGTGGGCGGATCGGCGACGGCGGGAGCCTTCTCCCGTCCGGGTTTGCCGGTTGAGTACCTGATGGTCCCGTCGCCGTCGATGGGCCGCGACATCAAGATTCAGTTCCAGAGCGGTGGCCCGGGTTCGCACGCGGTGTACCTGCTCGACGGCCTGCGCGCTCAGGACGACTTCAACGGCTGGGACATCAACACCAACGCCTTCGAGATGTTCCTCGACAGCGGTCTGTCGGTGGTCATGCCCGTCGGTGGCCAGTCCAGCTTCTACAGCGACTGGTACAACCAGGCCTGCGGTAAGGCCGGTTGCACCACCTACAAGTGGGAGACCTTCCTCACCAGCGAGCTGCCGCAGTGGCTGGCCGCCAACCGCGATGTCGCCGCCAACGGCAACGCCGCGATCGGTCTGTCGATGGCCGGTTCCGCCGCGCTGATCCTGGCGACCTACCACCCCGACAAGTTCATCTACGCCGGCTCGATGTCCGGCTTCCTGAACCCCTCCGAGGGCTGGTGGCCGTTCCTGATCAACATCTCGATGGGTGATGCCGGCGGCTACAAGGCCAACGACATGTGGGGCCCGACAGAGGACCCGAACAGCGCCTGGAAGCGCAACGACCCGATGGTGCAGATCCCCACGCTGGTGGCCAACAACACCCGCCTCTGGATCTACTGCGGTAACGGCCAGCCCAATGAGCTGGGTGGCGGCGACCTGCCTGCCACCTTCCTGGAGGGCCTGACCATCCGTACCAACCGGACGTTCCAGGACAACTACATCGCCGCAGGCGGCACCAACGGTGTGTTCAACTTCCCGGAATCCGGTACCCACAACTGGGCCTACTGGGGTGCGGAGTTGCAGGCCATGGTTCCCGACCTGCAGCGGGTGCTCGGCTAAGTCGAACAACACGCGATAACGAAATCGCCCAGAACACCATGTGTTCTGGGCGATTTCGTTATCGGTCTGCTCGCCGGGAGAACCGGCAGAACAAGCGACTACTTCAACTCGGCCGAGGACAGGCCCAGCAGGCGGCGGGCAACCACCAGCTGCTGGATCTGCTGCGTGCCTTCGAAGATGTCGAGGATCTTGGAATCCCGGGCCCACTTCTCCAGCAGCGTCTGCTCGGAATAACCGGTGGTGCCGGCCATCTCGACGGCCTTGAGGGTGATGTCGCTGGCCACCCGGGCGGCCTTGGCCTTACCCATCGAGGCTTCTTTGGAGTTGGGGATGCTGTTGTCGGCCTGCCACGCGGAGCGCACCGTCAACAGGTAACCGGCTTCCCAGTCGGCCTCCATGCGCAGGAACTCCGCGGCGGCGGCACTCTGCGCGTGGGCGGGCTTGTCGTAGGAGATCTCGATGCCGGCGTCGGTGAGGATCGCCCGCAGGTCCTCCAGTGCGGCGCGGGCGATGCCGACGGCCATGGCGGCCACGATCGGCCGGGTGTTGTCGAAGGTCTCCATGACCCCGGCAAAACCCTTCTCGACGTGGACCTCCGGGTCGCCCAGCAGGTTGTCCTTGGGGATGCGGGCGTTCTCGAAGCGGATCACCGCGGTGTCGGACGCCTTGATGCCCAGCTTGTGTTCGAGGCGTTCGACGGTGACCCCGGGGTGCTCGCGCGGCACGATGAACGACTTGATCGCCGCGCGGCCCAATGACTTGTCCAGCGTTGCCCACACCACGATGTGGGTGGCGCGGGAACCGGCGGTGACGAAGATCTTCTCGCCGTTGATCACGTACTCGTCGCCGTCGAGCACCGCGGTGGTGGTGACCGCCGCCGAGTCGGAGCCGAAGCCGGGCTCGGTGATGGCCATCGCGGCCCAGACGTCCTTGCCGAGCCGCTCGAGCTGCTCGGGGGTGGCCACCGAGGAGATGGCGGCGTTGCCCAGGCCCTGGCGCGGCACCGAGAGCAGCAAGGCGACATCGCCCCAACTGATCTCCAGCGCGTTCAGGAGCGCGGACATGTTGGCACCGTTGACGGTGACCTTCTCGCCCTTGGTGTTGGCGTCGTCGCGGAACGCCTCGGCGCCCGCGAACGAGATGGTCTTGGCCTCAGAGATGCCTTCGAAGAGCGTGGCCAGCGTGTCCAGTTCGACGGGGTAGGCGTGTTCGGCGAGATCGTACTTGCGTGAGATGGGGCGAAGCATCTCGGCGGCGCCCTGGTGGCCCTTCTCGATGACCGCCTGGAGCTTGCGGGGCATTTCCAGATTGATTGCCATGATTGGTCTTTCGGTTCCGATTGGGTATGACGGCTGGACTAGATGACTACGACACCCTCGGCGACGCCGATGGCCCGCAGGTCGCGGTACCAGCGCTCGACCGGATGTTCCTTGGTGTAACCGTGACCGCCCAGCAGCTGCACGCCGTCCAGGCCGATCTGCATGCCCTTGTCGGTGCCGAGCTTGCGCGCCAGCGCCGCCTCGCGGGCGAACGGCAGGCCCTGTTCGGCGCGAGCGGCGCCGCGCCAGGTGATCAGCCGCAGGCCGTCGAGCTCGATGGCGATGTTGGCGGTCATGAACGCCACCGACTGGCGGTGGGCGATCGGCTCACCGAATGCCTGGCGTTCCTTGATGTAGGGGATGACGTAGTCGAGCACCGCGTGTGACGTGCCGACGGCCAGTGCGGCCCAGCCCAGCCGGGACAACGCGATCGCCTCGCTGTAGTCCTCAGCGGACGCGCCGGCAGTGATTTCCTCGCCGCCGAGCCGGTTGGCCAGCGGCACCGCCACGTTGTCGAGCTCGACCTGGCCCAGGGCGGCGGCCCGGATACCCATGCTCGGATCGGCCTTGACCGTGAGCCCCGCCGAGGACGCCTCGACGATGAACAGCGCCGGCTTACCGTCCAATTGCGCTGCAACGATGAACAATTCGGCCTCGGCGGCGGCCGGGACCAGCGACTTGACCCCGGACAGGCGGTAACCGCTGGGGGTGCGTACCGCGGTGGTCTTGAGTGCGGTGGGGTCGAACAGGGCGTGCGGTTCGGCGATTGCAACGCAGGCCTGCGGCACGTTCTCGCCGGCGAATTCCTTGAGATAGGTGGCCTGCTGGTCGGCGCTGCCCCAGTGGGTCAGTGCCGAGGCGACGCCGCCGGGGGCCAGGATCGGCAGGGCCAGCCCCATGTCGCCGTAGGCAAGTGCCTCGGCGACCAGCACGTTGGTGACGGTGCTGCGGTGCTCGGCGATGCCGTCGAAGTCCTCGGGCACGTTGACCGCGGTGATGCCCAGCTCGGCGGCCTTGGCGATGAGGTCGGCGGGATAGGCCGCGGCCTCGTCGGCGTCGTGGGCGGCCGGGCGCAGGATCTCCTCGGCGAACTCGTTGACCGTGTCGACGATCATCTGCTGATCTTCGTCGGGGGTCAGGTCGAAGTAGTCGGCCCCGCTGGCCTTGAGCCGGGTCGGCGCCTTGCCGAGACCCTGGATCCGCTGGAACTGCCGGGTGGCGGCGCCTGCGGTCGAAAATACCTGTTTCACACCGTATTTCAGGCCGCGGTTGAGCGGGTCACGCAATCCGTAGCGGTCCAGGAACTCCTGGCCGACGAGGGGCGTGATCAGCGCCAACCCGATGTCGGTCGCTGTCCGCTTGTGCTTGTGCAGGCCGACCGCGCTCTGTTGGCCGGAGTGTGCGGGACGGGTGGGGGTGCCGTTCTTGGACGGCAGGGTGTTGGTCATTTTCAGCTGCCTCTGTTGGTCGTGGCGACGCATCTGACCGTATCTTACTCCGGAGTAAGGTACGGCATCTGTTACCAACCTCACACCCGTCCACGCCGCTGTTCAGCGGGCAGAAAGCCTGGTCAGCACCTCGGCATGCAGCCGTCCGTTGGTGGCCAGCGCGCTCCCGCCGTGCGGCCCGGCGGCACCGTCGATGTTGCTGAACGTGCCGCCGGCCTCCCGGATCAGGATGTCCAATGGCGCGATGTCCCACAGCTTCACCTCGGGCTCGCAGGCGATGTCCACGGCACCCTCGGCCACCATGCAGTACGACCAGAAATCGCCGTAGGCGCGCACCCGCCACACCGCGTCGGTCAGCGCGACGAAGCGCTCACGGCGGTCGTCCCATCCAGTGGTCAGATCCGAATACGACAAGCTGGCCGACGCCAGGTCCGCGACCCCGGACACTGAGAGTTTGCGCGTGGCCCCGGCGAACGAACCGAATGCGCCCTGACCCAGCCCGGCCCACCAGCGCCGGGCCAGCGCCGGAGCGCTGACTACCCCGACCACCGGGACACCGTCGTCGAGCAACGCGATCAACGTGCACCACACCGGCACGCCGCGGACGAAGTTCTTGGTGCCGTCGATCGGATCGATCACCCACTGGCGGCCGCTCAAAGTCGTTGTACCACCGAATTCTTCACCGAATACCGTGTCGTCCGGGCGGGCGGCGGCCAGCGCCGCGCGTAACGCTTCTTCGGCTCCCCGGTCGGCGTCGGTGACCGGGGTCAGATCGGGTTTGGTCTCGATGTGCAGATCCAGCGCACCGAAGCGATCCATGGTCAGCACGTCGGCCTGGTCGGCTAACTCGAGGGCCAATGCCAAGTCGTCTGCGACCGTGCTCATGCCTCGGCTCCCACTCGTTCCGGTCCTCGCTCGTGCCTCGCTGCGATCCTCGCTCGTGTTGACCTTCGGGAACTCATGCCTGCAGTCCTACCATGGCCTGGTGTGGGAAATCGGCATACTCCTGCTGCTGGTAGGAGCCATCGTGGTGCTGGCGGCGCCATGGATCATGCGGCGGCGGGGAATTCGCGGCGAACTGACGCACGGCACGTTGCTCGTGACGGGGGTGAGCCCGCGGCCGGATGCGACGGGGGAGCAGTACGTCACGATCACCGGTGTCATCACCGGGCCCACCGTCAGCGAGCACGTCGTGTACCAACGCATGGCAGTCGACGTCGACAACTGGCCGACGATGGGCGCGCTGATGCCGGTGGTGTATTCGCCGACCAACCCGGACAAGTGGGCGTTCGCGCCGGCAGCGGAGCCGCCAGCCTGAGCGTCGTCGTCAGCCCGGGTGGCTTGGGCTGACTTCGTCAGCCGTGAGCCACGCGGAGCAACTCCGCCACACTCGACAACTTCACCCGCGGCCGGCCCACTGATTCGCCAGCCGTCCGCTCATGGGTATCGATCAGTTGCCAGTGCGCGCCGGTCACCAGATCGGGCTGGTGTTCCAGCAGCCATCGGGCGAGTTCGTCGTCGTAATCGGGGCCGCGCTCGCCGACCTGCGCGGCGCCCAGATCGCCCAGCAGGGTGTCGACGGTCTCCTGGGAGTCCTTCTTGTTGCTGCCGATCACGCCGGACGGGCCCCGCTTGATCCAGCCCACCACGTATTCGTTGCGGCTGCCGTCGATCCGGCCATCGGTGTGCGGAATGGTGCCCGAGCGTTCGTCGAAGGGCAGGCCCGGGGTGGGCACGCCGCGGTAGCCGACCGCTCGCACCACCAACTGGACCGGTAACTCTTCGCGTTGGCCGGTGTCCTTGGCCACCACACGTCCGTCGGCGTCGCGGACAAGTTCGTTGCGGCCCAGCACAATCGACTCCACCCGATCCTCGCCGTGCAACTCGATGGGGGAGGTGCAGAACCGGAACACGATGCGGCGCTTGGCTTCTCGCGGTTGTTGATCGGCATACTTGCGCAGCACCCGGATGTT
This sequence comes from [Mycobacterium] fortunisiensis, assembly GCF_019050325.1. Taxonomy (GTDB): domain Bacteria; phylum Actinomycetota; class Actinomycetes; order Mycobacteriales; family Mycobacteriaceae; genus Mycobacterium; species Mycobacterium fortunisiensis. The sequence goes on from NZ_VOMB01000014.1 coordinate 55,928, forward strand.
CTGTTTGACGGTCTTGCCGGCCGCCTCCAGGTCGTCGTCGGTGATACCGGCGAAATCGGCCGGGTCGAGGATGACGTCGACGTCGCCGAGCCCTTCGAGGTCGCCGAGTTCACGCAGTTCCAGGGTGGTGAACGTGGCCTGCAGCGGGCCCCGGCGGCCGATCACCACCACTTCCTCGACCCCGCGGGTGTCCAACGACGCCAGCGCATGGTCGGCGATGTCGGTGTTGGCCAGCGCCTCGGGATCGCTGACCAGGATGCGGGCCACGTCCAGGGCGACGTTGCCGTTGCCGACCACGACCGCGCGGCCGCCCGAGAGATTCGGAGCCATCCCGTCGAAGTGGGGGTGGGCGTTGTACCACCCGACGAAATCCACTGCCGCCACGCTGCCCGGCAACTCTTCTCCCGGGATGTGCAGGGCCCGGTCGGATTGCGCGCCGATCGCGTAGACCACCGCGTCGTAGCGTTGGGCCAACTCGGCCGGGGTGACGTGCTCGCCGATCTTGATGTTGCCGAAGAACCGGAATCGCGGATCGGCGGCGGTCTTGTCGAATTGCGCGCTGATCGACTTGATCTTCGGATGATCCGGAGCCACCCCCGAACGCACGAGCCCCCACGGGGTCGGCAGCATCTCGAGCATGTCGACGCGGACGTCGCGCTCGGCATCGGGGGAATCAGCGGACTTCAGTAGCGACGCGGCAGCAAAGAATCCAGAGGGGCCAGAACCGACGATCGCTACGTGATATGGGCGCATATGGTGCCTTCTTACGAGCCTGAAAAGCCGTTACGGCCCGTCCCACCACGCGCAAGGGGCTGTCGCGACGCGGTCGGGTCGGGTACCACCCGATGCTAAACACAGATCGCCCGCGCTGCCGCGAGTCGGCAGAACTGCCCCGGAAATGCCGGCAGGTACCCTGAACATTCGTGGATCCAGACCGCCAAGCCGCCGTAGCCGCACTCGACACCACCCTCACCACTGTGGAGCGGGTGCTCGACATCGATGGGCTGCGCCAGCGGATCGACATGCTCGAGCAGCAGGCCTCCGATCCGAACCTGTGGGACGACCAGACCCGGGCGCAGAAAGTCACCAGCGAGCTCTCGCACGCGCAGAACGAACTGCGCCGGGTGCAGGAGCTGCGCCAGCGCGTCGAGGACCTGCCGGTGCTGTTCGAGCTCGCGGCCGAAGAAGGGGGAGCCGACGAGCTCGCCGAAGCCGACACCGAATTGGCCAAGCTGCGCGAGGACATCGAGGCACTGGAAGTCCGCACCCTGCTCTCCGGTGAGTACGACGAGCGCGAGGCCGTCGTCACCATCCGCTCCGGCGCGGGTGGCGTCGACGCCGCGGACTGGGCCGAGATGTTGATGCGGATGTACATCCGGTGGGCCGAGAAGCATGACTACCCGGTCGAGGTGTTCGACACCTCCTACGCCGAAGAAGCCGGGATCAAGAGCGCCACCTTCGCCGTGCACGCCCCGTTCGCCTACGGCACCCTCTCGGTCGAGCAGGGCACCCACCGGCTGGTGCGGATCAGCCCGTTCGACAACCAGAGTCGACGTCAGACGTCGTTCGCCGATGTCGAGGTGCTCCCGGTCGTGGAAACCACCGACCACATCGAGATCCCCGAAGGGGACCTGCGCGTCGACGTGTACCGCTCCAGTGGTCCGGGCGGGCAGTCGGTGAACACCACCGACTCCGCGGTCCGGCTTACCCACATTCCCACCGGTATCGTGGTGACCTGTCAGAACGAGAAGTCCCAGTTGCAGAACAAGGTCGCCGCGATGCGAGTGCTGCAGGCAAGGCTGTTGGAGCGCAAGCGGTTAGAAGAACGCGCCGAGATGGATGCGCTCAAGGGTGACGGTGGCAGTTCCTGGGGCAACCAGATGCGGTCCTACGTGTTGCACCCCTATCAGATGGTGAAGGACTTGCGCACCGAGTACGAGGTCGGCAACCCGGCCACGGTGCTGGACGGAGACATCGACGGGTTCCTGGAGGCGGGGATCAGATGGCGCAACCGAAAAGATGACGACGACGACTAACACGCTGCTGGCCATCTCATTCGCCGACCGCTGGCACGATTTCTGGCGCGGCGAGATCGGCGTGTGGATCCTGACCACCGGGCTGCGGATCGCCCTGCTGCTCATCGGGGCATTACTCGCGGCGCGTTTCATCAACTGGGCTGCCCAGCGGGTGGTGCGCCGGATCGACGCCCAGTATCAGGAAAGCGATCAACTGGTGCGCTCGGAGAGCGCCAAGCACCGACAGGCCGTCGCCTCGGTCATCTCCTGGGTGTCGGTGGCACTGCTGTTCGTCATCGTCGCGGTCGAGGTCACCGACGCCCTCGCGGTGCCGATCGCCTCCCTGGTCGCCCCGGCGGCAGTGCTCGGCGCCGCACTGGGTTTCGGCGCGCAACGGATCGTGCAGGACCTGCTCGCCGGCTTCTTCATCATCACCGAGAAGCAGTACGGCTTCGGCGACCTCGTGCGGCTGACCATCACCGCCGCCAACGAAGCCGAGGGCACGGTCGAGGACGTCACGCTGCGGGTCACCAAGCTGCGGTCCTCCGAAGGCGAGATGTACACCGTGCCCAACGGGCAGATCGTCAAGGCGCTGAACCTGTCCAAGGACTGGGCACGAGCGGTGGTCGACATCCCGGTACCGGTGAGCGTCGACCTCAACCTGGTCAACGACGTGCTCAACGACGTGGCCGAGAAGGCCACCGAAGATCGCGAACTGTCCCGCCTGCTGCTCGACAAGCCGCAGCTGATGGGTGTCGAGAGCATCGGTCTGGACACCTTCAACTTGCAGCTGGTGGCACGCACGCTGCCGGGCAAGCAATTCGACGTGGGTCGACGCCTGCGGGTGCGGGTGGTGCGGGCGCTGCGGCGCGCCGGGGTGGTGACGTCCTCGGAGGCCTCGGTGGCCGCCGCCGGTGACGCCATCCATCCGAGCGCGGTGGCCGAGGCCCAGGGCGGCACGCCGCCGCAGAGCCCGGCGGAGGAGCCGAAGAAGTGAAGATCGACTTCAGCCGGGTGACCGACGCCGCCACCAGGATCTGGCGTGGCCGGCTGGGCCGGCTCCGCACCTCGACGGTGGTGCTGATCGTGGTGTTCATCGCGTTGTCGTGGGTGCAGCAGCAGTACCGCCCCGAGCAGGCCCCGCCCCAGACGCCCAACACACAGGTGGTGCCGCCGGGTTTCGTGCCCGATCCCGATTACACGTGGGTGCCGCGCACCAAGGTGGCGCCCCGCACGACGACGGAGACCACCGAGCCGACCGAGACCACGACCACCGAGCCGACGGAGACCACCGAGACCACCACCCCGGGTGCGCCGGGCCCGGAGACCACGACCGCGCCCGGGTCTCCGCGGACGACGGTGTTCGAACCCGACGGCCCCGGACTGCTGCCGCCGGTCACGTTGCCGGTGCTGCCGGGGGCTGGCCCGGCACCGACGGACGAGCAGCAGCAACCGGCCCAAGAGCCGGTGACGCCGACATTGCCGCGGTAGCGTGACCAGCCCAACGCCGTGCTCCGGCTACACTGGCGTGCCGTGATGATCACCCTCGACCACGTGACGAAGCACTACAAGTCGTCAGCGCGCCCGGCGCTCGATGACGTCTCGTTGAAAATCGACAAGGGTGAGTTCGTCTTTCTGATCGGCCCGTCGGGCTCGGGCAAGTCGACGTTCATGCGGCTGCTGTTGGCGGCCGAGACGCCCACCTCAGGCGACATCCGCGTCTCCAAGTTCCACGTCAACAAGCTCGCCGGCCGCCATGTGCCCAACTTGCGCCAGGTCATCGGCTGCGTGTTCCAGGATTTCCGGTTGCTGCAGCAGAAGTCGGTGTTCGAGAATGTCGCCTTCGCCCTGGAGGTGATCGGCAAGCGCGCCGACGTGATCAACCGCGTGGTACCGGACGTGCTGGAGATGGTGGGCCTGTCCGGCAAGGCCAACCGGTTGCCCAGCGAACTGTCCGGTGGCGAGCAGCAGCGTGTCGCCATCGCGCGGGCGTTCGTCAACCGCCCGCTGGTGCTGATCGCCGACGAGCCCACCGGAAACCTCGATCCCGAAACCAGCAAGGACATCATGGATCTGCTGGAACGGATCAACCGCACCGGGACCACGGTGCTGATGGCCACCCACGACCATCACATCGTCGACTCCATGCGCCAGCGGGTCGTCGAACTCGAACTCGGCCGGCTGATCCGTGATGAGCAGCGCGGCGTCTACGGAATGGATCGCTAAGTGCGCTTCGGCTTTCTTGTCAATGAAGTTCTGACCGGGCTTCGTCGCAACGTCACCATGACGGTGGCGATGATCCTGACCACCGCCATCTCGATCGGGTTGTTCGGTGGCGGCCTGCTGGTGGTGCGGTTGGCCGACCAGTCCCGTGACATCTACCTCGACCGCGTCGAGAGCCAGGTGTTCCTGACCGACGACATCTCGGCCAACGACCCCACCTGTGACGGTGACGCGTGCAAAGCGCTGTACCGCAAGATCGACGACCGCGACGACGTCCGGTCACTGCGCTTCCTCAATCGTGAGCAGGCCTACGACGACGCGATCAAGAAGTTCCCGCAGTACAAGGACGTGGCCGGCAAGGACGCCTTCCCGGCGTCGTTCATCGTCAAGCTCAACGACCCGGAGAAACACGAGGCGTTCGACAAGGCGATGCAGGGTCAGCCCGGCGTGCTCAACGTGCTCAACCAGAAAGACCTGATCGACCGGTTGTTCGCGGTGCTTGACGGGCTGTCCAGCGTGGCGTTCGCGGTGGCGCTGGTGCAGGCCATCGGCGCGGTGCTGTTGATCGCCAACATGGTCCAAGTGGCCGCGTACACGCGGCGCGCCGAAATCGGCATCATGCGCCTGGTCGGGGCGTCGCGCTGGTACACCCAGCTGCCGTTCCTGGTGGAAGCGGTGATCGCGGCGCTGATCGGTGTGGTGATCGCGATCGTCGGGTTGGTCGTGGTGCGTGCGGTGTTCCTGGAGAAGGCGCTCGACCAGTTCTACAAATCGAACCTGATCGCCCGCATCGACTACGCCGACATCGTGTTCATCTCACCGCTGCTGTTCTTCGTGGGCGTGGCGATGGCGGGTGTCTCGGCGTACGTGACGCTGCGGCTGTACATCCGAAGATGATGATGGCGAAGAAACCCGGCAAGCCCGACAAGGCCAACAACCACGTTGTGGCCAGCAACCGCAAGGCACGGCACAACTACACGATCCTCGACGTCTACGAGGCCGGCATTGCGTTGATGGGCACCGAGGTGAAAAGCCTGCGGGAAGGCCAGGCCTCCCTGGCCGACGCGTTCGCCACCGTCGACGACGGCGAGATCTGGTTGCGCAACGTCCACATCGCCGAGTACCACCACGGCACCTGGACCAACCACGCCCCGCGCCGCAACCGCAAGCTGCTGTTGCACCGCCGGGAGATCGACAATCTGATCGGCAAGATCCGCGACGGCAATCTGACCCTGGTGCCGCTGTCGATGTACTTCACCGACGGCAAGGTCAAAGTGGAGCTGGCGCTGGCCCGCGGTAAGCAGGCCCACGACAAACGCCAGGACCTGGCCAAGCGCGACGCCGACCGGGAGATCACCCGCGAGCTCGGCCGCCGCGCCAAGGGCATGGCCTGATCGATCTCCCCCTGCATCGCGAGCGTGCGCGTCTGCTGCCCGCCACTCCGTGTCGAGGCAGCATTCCGCGCACGCTCGGCGGCCGCCAACGGGCCGAAACCGCCACGGAATAATCACCTGGCATCCGCCGTTGGGTCTGGCGTACCATTGACTGTCCTGCCGAGAGTCGGCAGGGATGCGAGGGGCTGATCGGTTTCGACTTCGCGCATCGAATCAAGGGAAGCGTGCCGGTGCAGGCAAGAGACCACCGTAAGCGTCGTTGCAACCAATTAAGCGCCGATTCCAATCAGCGCGACTACGCACTCGCTGCCTAAGCGACTGCGTGTCTGTCAGACCGGGAACGCCCTCGGCCCGGACCCTGGCATCAGCTAGAGGGACCCACCCACGGGTTCGGTCGCGGGATCCGTGGGGACATCAAACAGCGACTGGGATCGTCATCTCAGCTTGTTCGCGTGACTGAGAGATCCGAGTAGAGGCACAGCGAACTGCGCACGGAGAAGCCTCGAGGAAGTGCCGTAGGACCCGGGTTCAATTCCCGGCAGCTCCACTGAGAAAGATGCAGGTCAGGGACGAGTTCCCTGACCTGTTTTCTTTTGCCGTCAATATTTCGCCGCGGCCGGGCAGCCACGTATCTGCAGACGCATGAGGTCCACTCCGCCTGGTTACGGGTTAGATTGGGGCAATGTTCTCTCGCCGCAAACGTGGCCCTCGGCAGGGCAGTGCGCGGTCAAGTGGTCGCTGGGTCGGGCTTGGCGCTACTGCACTTCTCGCCGCGGGCAGCCTGCTCGCCATTCCAAGCGCACCGGTGGCGTTCGCCGCCGACTGCTCCGACGCCGAGGTCGTCTTCGCCCGCGGCACCGATGAGCCACCCGGTCTCGGCCGGGTCGGCGATGCCTTCGTCGATTCGTTGCGCAAGCAGGCCGCCGGCCTGGACATCGCCACTTACGGGGTGAACTACAAGGCCAGCAAGCTGCAGCTGCACGGCGGTGACGGCGCCAAAGACGCGATCTCGCACATCAAGTCCACGTTGTCCTCGTGCCCCGACACCCAGATCGTGCTCGGCGGCTATTCGCAGGGCGCGAGCGTGATCAACATCGTGGCCGGTAACCCACTGGGTGGGATCACGTGGGGCGATTCGCTCCCGGCCGAGTATGCCGACAACGTCGCGGCGATCACCACGTTCGGCGACGTGGGCACCCGCACCAAGCAAACGATAGCGACCCAGAGCGCACTGTTCGGGTCCAAGGCGATCGACCTCTGTAACCCGATGGATCCGATCTGTCACGAGGGCCAGGGCAACGAATGGAGCGGCCACACCGAGGGCTATGTCCCGGTGTACACCACTCAGGCGGCGGCTTTCGCCGCGGCCAAGCTGCTGGCCGGGTCGGGGCAGACGCTGCCGGGTTACGGTCCGGTGCCCGGCTACGGGCCGGCACCCGGCTACGGCCCGGATACCTCGCTGCCAGGCCCGCCGTCGGAGTACGGTCCGGAGCCCGGATATGGCCTGCAGCCCCCTGGGGCGGCCCCGACGATCGTTCCTCCGGTCTCGTCAGCTGAAGTCGGTTTGGTGTCGGCGGTTCACTGACGAGGCCCCATCGATGTTCTTTGCGCAACGTGAGTTCGTGGCGTACGGCCCATCGCATCTGGTGGTGTTGGCGGTATTCGTCACGGGTGCGGCGCTGTTGGTCCTCATCGGCCGGCGGCAGACCGAGGCGCAGGCTCGAATCTTGAGCCGGGCCTTGGCGATTGCGCTCATCGCGGCGTTCGTCGTGGCGCTGTTCTACAAGTGGACCAAACCCAGCATCGACACCTCGATACCCCTGCAGTTGTGCGACCTCGCGGAACTGGTTGCGGCGTATGCCTTGTGGTCGCAACGACATTGGGCGTTCGTGCTCACCTACTTCTGGGGCCTGTTGCTGAGCTCGCAGGCGTTGCTCACGCCGGACATCGGTACGCCCGCCGAAGGTGCTCCGGATTTTCCCCATCACCTGTTCGTCACGTTCTTCACGCTGCACGTGCTCGTGGTGTGGTCGGCGGTCTATCTGACCTGGGGGCGCGGAATGCGGCCGCGGTGGCGTGACTACCGCTTCGCGGTCGTCACGACGCTGGGCTGGGTGGGGTTCACCCTCGTCTTCAACGCCGTGGCGGGAACCAACTACGGATACCTCAACCGCAAGCCGCCCACCGCGTCGGTGCTGGACGCGTTGGGCCCGTGGCCGGTCTATCTGCTGGCCGAAATCGTGATCGTCATCGTCGTGTGGGCGTTGATGACGTGGCCTTGGCAACGACGCGCTGTCCAGCTGTGAAAATGCTGTCAGCGGGCGCGTAAATCAGTTATTGACACCCAACACTTTGACGGGCTACGTATATTACGCGCGACGGCAATTTTGTATCGTCTGCGACCTGTCCCACGGGGCGACAGTGGCCTGATCGAAGGGGCGGGTTGTGCAGACCAAGCACGGCGGTATCGCGCGGTTCATCCATGCCATGGCGGTGCCGATCCTGCTCGGCTGGGTAGCCCTGACGGTCCTGACGAACGTCCTCGTGCCGCCGTTGGAGAAGGTCGGCGAGGAGAACACCGTCGGGTTGAGCGCCAAGGACGCGCCGGCGATGATCGCCATGCGCAAGATCGGCAGCAACTTCCAGGAATTCGATTCCGACAGCAATGCGATGGTGGTGTTGGAGGGGGAGCAGCCCCTGGGCGACGACGCCCACCACTACTACGACGGCATCGTCGACCAGCTTGAGGCCGACGCCACCCACGTGCAGCACGTGGCCGACTTCTGGGGCGACCCGCTGACCGCCTCGGGTGCGCAGAGCAACGACGGGAAGTCGGCCTACGTCCAGGTCTACCTGCGCGGCAACCAGGGTGAGACGCTGGCCAACGAGTCGGTGGCCGCGGTACGGGACATCATCGGGCAGTCCGCCCCGCCGCCGGGGGTCAAGGTGTTCGTCACCGGCGGGGCGCCGCTGGTTTCCGACCAGCACCACGCCGGCGACAAGAGCGTCGCCCGGGTCACCGCGGTCACGCTCGTGGTGATCGCGGTGATGCTGCTGTTGGTCTATCGCTCGGTGGGCACCATGATCCTGGTGCTGCTCATGGTGTTCCTGGAACTCGGGGCGGCGCGGGGCATCGTGGCGTTCCTGGCCCACAGCGGGATCATCGGGTTGTCGACGTTCGCGGTGAACCTGCTGACCCTGATGGTGATCGCTGCCGGGACCGATTACGCCATCTTCGCGATCGGGCGCTATCAAGAGGCGCGCGGTGCCGGTGAGGACCGAGAAGCCGCCTATTACACCATGTTCGGCGGGACGGCCCACGTGGTGCTGGGATCGGGTATGACGATCGCCGGCGCGATGCTGTGTCTCAGCCTCACCCGGCTGCCGTATTTCCAGACCATGGGTGTGCCGTGCGCGGTGGGCACCTTCGTCGCGGTGGTGGCCGCGCTGACGATGGGCCCGGCGGTCATCGTCATCGGGAGCCGGTTCGGCCGGTTCGAGCCCAAGCGCAGCATCCGCTCGCGTGGCTGGCGCCGGATCGGCATCGCGGTGGTGCGCTGGCCCGTGCCGATTCTGGCCGCGACGCTGGGTCTGGCGCTCATCGGGCTGCTGACGTTGCCGGGCTACAAGACCAATTACGACGCGCGCAAGTACCTGCCGTCGGACCTGCCGGCCACCGTCGGATATACCGCTGCCGAACGACATTTCAGTGCCGCACGGATGAATCCCGAACTGCTGATGGTCGAGACCGATCATGATCTGCGCAACCCGGCCGACTTTCTCGTCATCGACAAGATCGCCAAGGGCATCGTGCGGGTGCCCGGGGTGTCCCGGGTCCAGGCGATCACCCGGCCCAACGGCCGCCCGATCGAGCACACGTCGATCCCGTTCCTGCTCAGCCGGCAGGGCACGCTCAACACGATGAACCGGAAGTACCAGCAGGATCGGATGGACGACATGCTGGTCCAGGCCGCGGACATGCAGACCACCATCGACACGATGGAGCGGATGTCGCAGCTGACCCAGCAGATGGCCGACACCACGCACTCGATGGTCACCAAGACCAAGACGATGGCCCTCGACATCGGCGAATTACGGGCCAACATCGCCGATTTCGACGATTTCCTGCGGCCGATCCGCAACTACCTCTATTGGGAGCCGCACTGTTCTGCGGTCCCGCTGTGCTGGTCGCTCCGCTCGATCTTCGACACCCTCGACGGCATCGACACCATGACCGACGATGTTCAGGAACTGGTGCCCGAGTTGGAGCGGCTTGACACCTTGATGCCGCAGTTGGTGGTGTTGCTGCCCGCGCAGATCGAGACCATGAAGTCGATGAAGACGATGATGCTGACTCAGCGTGCCACGCAGGCCGGGCAGCAGGATCAGATGGCTGCGATGCAGGAGAATTCGACGGCCATGGGCAAGGCGTTCGACGAGGCCCGCAACGACGATACGTTCTACCTTCCGCCAGAAGCCTTCGACAACAAGGACTTCAAGCGAGGGATGAAAAACTTCATCTCGCCGGACGGAAAGTCGGTGCGGTTCATCATCAGCCACGAAGGTGATCCCGCGACGCCCGAGGGTGTCGACCATGTGGACCCGATCAAGCTGGCCGCCAAGGAAGCGCTCAAGGGCACACCGCTGGAAGGCTCCAGGATCTATCTGGCCGGAACCGCGGCGACGTACAAGGACATGCGCGACGGGTCGTTCTACGACCTCATCATCGCCGGAATCGCCGCGGTGTCACTGATTTTCATCATCATGCTGCTGATCACCCGCAGTATGGTGGCCGCGGCGGTGATCGTCGGAACGGTGCTGCTGTCCCTCGGCGCCTCTTTCGGCCTGTCGGTGCTGCTCTGGCAACATCTCCTGGGGCTGGAGTTGCACTGGATGGTGCTGGCGATGTCGGTCATCCTGCTACTGGCCGTGGGTTCCGACTACAACCTGCTGCTGGTGTCGCGGTTCAAGGAAGAACTGCACGGTGGGCTCAAGACCGGCATCATCCGTGCGATGGCCGGGACTGGTTCGGTGGTGACGTCGGCGGGCCTGGTGTTCGCGTTCACCATGGCGTCTTTCGCGTTCAGCGACCTCAAGGTGATGTCACAGGTGGGCACCACCATTGCACTGGGCCTGCTGTTCGACACCTTGATCGTGCGCTCGTTCATGACACCGGCGATCGCGGCGCTGTTGGGCCGGTGGTTCTGGTGGCCGCAGGTCATCCAGTCGGCGGCATCCAAGCGGCGCCTGGCCGCGCTGCAGGCCCCCACATACAAAGCGTCTGCACAGCCCCCACTTAATAAGCAGACCTAACATAATCGGTGGAAGTCGGAAAACCCGCTTCCGCTGACTGTTGACCGACGGGGCGATCCGCAGTCGAGTTCTGCAAGTCAAGAGGGGTTTCGAAGATGTTGAAGTCCATCGCTATCAGCGCCGCAGCGGCCGGAGCACTCGGGCTGGCGGCGCTCGGTATCGGCGCCGGCGTTGCCAACGCCGCACCGGCGCAGATCACCGGACCGGGTGTCGGCTGGGCCCAGCACCCTGGCTGGGGCCACGGCCACTGGGGCGGCCCGCCGCCGCCGCCACCGCCGCCGGTGTACGGAGGCGCCGGTTGGTATGGCGGATACGGTCCGCCCTCGGTCTGCGCCACCGGGCCGTTCCGGCTGGTCCAGGTCTGTAGCTGAATCCGACCACCGAAGGCAAGAGAAACTGCCCATGTGCGAGCGGATGCGCTCGCACATGGGCAGTTTCGTTTCGGCTACTTCTTGTTGCCGCCAGGTCGCGGCGGTGGCGGCGGCTTGGCCTTGGTGGTCGGCTCGAACTTGCCGCCCTTTTTCGGATCGAATGTACCGGCTCCTGCCATGGTGATCCCTCTCGCTCGTTTCGATAGTTCCACCACCACCCACCGTAGCGAGGATCGCGAGACGAGGCTCGCGCACGGTGATGAACAGCACAGATGCTGCAGCCGACGCGCCGTGTCGGTTGCGACACGGTCACGGGACGGTACCTTTCAATGCATCATTGGTCACATCGACAACATTGATCACTAACGTCACATCAGCCAACTGTGACGTCATGTCGACGTCCCTGTATTGGGAAGGTGTGACATGTCGCGACATCCTCGAGGTGCTTCGACGATGGCCGCGGCGGCCGCAATCGGACTCGTCGTCGCCGTTGTGGTGGCGCCGCCGGCAGCTGCCGAACCGTGCGAAGGCGCCGCCGCGGCGGCTCAACCCCTCCCGAACCAGGCTTTTCAGCTTCCCAAGCCGTCCCGGATCGCCCCGTTCAACCGCCCACTCGGGCACAAGCCCGTCGGCGCCAACGACTCGGCCCCGCTACCCAAACTCGGCCAGCTGCCGTTGGCCCTGCTCAAGGCGTTGATCCCGAACACCGGGCAGGTCAGGCAGAAAGCCGCAGTCGTGCCGGCGCCCAATCCCGGTGGCGGCCAACCTGTCCCGAACGTCGCGCAGCCGGCACCGGCTCCCGCTCCGGCACCTGCGGCGGCCCAGCCGGCCCCCGCGCAGCCACCGGGCACGTCCATCGTGGGGTGGGTGACCGGCCCGGACAGTCCCAACCAGACCATCAAACGTTTCGCCATCACCGGAACCGATCTGGGCATCATGTGGGACAACGGGGACCCGGCCAACCGTCAGGTGCTGATGGCCTTCGGTGACACCAACGGCTACTGCGGCATCCCGGGCAAGCAGTGGCGGTACAACGCGTTGTTCCGCAGCCAGGACGGCTCGCTGTCGAAGACCGTCGCGGTGCCCGACGGCGTGGTGGCCAACAAATATTCCGGCTCTCCGGTGTGGCGCCAGGGCATTTCCAAACAGATCATCAACAGCATCGGGCGCGCACCGGAAGAGACGGGCATCATTCCGACCGCGGGAATCGCGGTGGGGCGCAACCAGTATCTGAACTTCATGTCGATCCGGAACTGGGACAGCCCGGGAGCGTGGAGCACCAACTTCTCGGCCATCGCGATGTCGCCGGACAACGGGGAGAACTGGGGGGTGTACCCCGGGACGATCCGTCCGCCCAGCGGAGGTAACGAGAATTTCCAGATGGGCGCGTTCCTCAAACCGGGCCCCGGCGATCCCTACATCTACACGTTCGGCACTCCGAACGGGCGCGGCGGATCGGCCTACCTCGCCCGGGTGGCACCGGGTCTCATTCCGGATCTCACCAAATACGAGTACTGGAACGCCGACAACAACGCCTGGGTGCCGGGCAATCCGGCGGCGGCGACACCGGTGATCCCGGGGCCGGTGAGTGAAATGTCGGCGCAGTACAACACCTACCTCAAGCAGTACCTGGTGCTCTATGGCAACGGGGCCAACGACGTCGTGATGCGCACCGCGCCGGCGCCACAGGGACCGTGGGGCCCGGAGCAGCTGATCGTGCCGTCGTCGCAGATCCCGGGGGGTATCTACGCGCCGTATCTGCATCCGTGGTCCACCGGCAAGGAGCTGTACTACAACCTGTCGCTGTGGTCGGCCTACAACGTCATGCTGATGAAGACGGTGCTGCCCTGACCTGTTCTTCGAGCTCGTGCAGCGACGCCAGCAGCGACTCGAGCCCGTATTCGAACACCGCGTCGTAGTCGGTGGGGGACTGCAGCGCGGCCACGAGTTCCTGATCGGGCCAGTCGGCGGTCCACAGGGTCGGGTCCTCCTCCTGATGTTGGGGACCGCGGACGGCCGAAAACTGCATCACCGCAGAGGAGATCACGTGCACCTGGATGGCGCGCAGCACCAGTGCGGCCTGGGTCCCGGTGATGCCGAGCGCGGCGAGCTCGGCGGCAAGGCGCTGTTGCACCGGTAGGAACAACGTCGGGGTCCGGTCCCGTTCGTGGGCGATCGCCAGCAGATGCTGGCGCCGGATCAGCAGGCTGCGCTGGTTGCGGGCCAGCGCGGCGATCCGCTCGGCCGCGCCGGCCCCGTGCACGGGCAGCCCGTCCATCTCGGCCAGCAGCCGGTCGACCAGGCTGTCGAAGAGCGCATCGCGGCCGCCCACGTGCCAGTAGATGGAGGTGGCGGCCACCCCGATGCGCTCGGCGAGCGCGCGCATTGAAAACGCCTCCACCCCACGTGTTTCGATGAGGATTGCGGCCGCGTCGAGGATGCTCTCGGCGTCGACGGCCTTCGGCTTCGGGCTCATCCGGCGGCTTCGGTGACGCGTTCGGACTCGGGCAGGTCGAGGTAGCGCTCGAGGTGGCGATGCATGTTGATGATGCGGCGCTCCTCGCCCGACAGCACCAGGTGGGTGAAACCCGGTTGGTGCAGGCCACGTTGCAGGCCGGTGAGCACGGCGATGTCCTGGCTCATCACCACGCCCGGGTGCGCATCCTCGGCGGTCATCCGGACGTCGGCCGGTATGGTCCGCGGCGCCTGGGCCGGCATGCGGGTCATCAGTGTCATCACGAGCTGCCCTCGGTCGGGGTCGGGTCCGGGCAATGATGTCATGACCGTGAGGTGGTCGGCACTGGCCAGCACCGTCATGTTGGGGAAGATGTTGTACTGGTGCAGGCACATCACCTGGTCGGTACTGGCCCAGCTGATGTCGACGCCTCGTCCGGCGGCGAATTCCCTGATCTGACAGGCGATCACGTCGGCCACGGTTTGGCCGGGGGCCTGCCGGTCCCGGGGGAACGGGGTACCGTCGGCGACGCCCATCAGCGCGCCCTGGGTGCAGACGTAGGCATCCCAGACGTCTTCGTCGCCCAGCGTGTCCGCCAGTCGGGGGCTGGGCACCCCGTAGAGCGACTCAGATTTTCCGGTGTGCCCCCAGATCGTCTGCGGTGCGTACACGTCGTCCATGCACCGGTGCAGTTCGGGGTGCAGCGTCTGCACGTGGTAGGTCTCGCTGTAACCGTCGGCGATGGTCTTCCAGTTGGCTTCGACGTCGATGGTCATCGTTGCGTAGCAGCGGAAGTCGCCCAGCCCGCACCACGCGATGTCGCCGGGAACCGCCTCCAGGTAGTCGGCCAGAGGCATCGCGGACATGTCGAGGTTGACGAAGACCAACCGCTCCCAGGTGTCGACCCGCACCGGTACCAGCGGGAACTCGGACAGGCGTACCGCGCCGAAGCCCTTGCGGTTCGGGATCCGGGTGAGCGTGCCGGCCAGGTCCCAAGTCCAGCCGTGGTAGCCGCATTTGAGCTCCCGCAGCGCTGTGCCGGAGCCGCTGCACAGCGCGTTGCCGCGGTGACGGCAGGCATTCTGGAAGGCGCGCAGCACGCCGTCGTCGCCCCGGACGATCAGTACTGAATAAGGGCCGCATCGGTATTCGAAGTAGTCGCCGGGTTCGGCCACGTGGTCGACGGTGCAGGCGCACTGCCAGACCCGCGGCCACATCCGCTGCACTTCTGACTCGGCGAACGCGGCGGAGTAGTAGCGATCCGCCGGCACCAGGGTGGGGTGAGCCGGTGGGTCACCGATCGCGTCCATCCGCCGCGGGTGATCGGTGTGCGTTGAGCTCAGAGCCATGGAGTGCCCCCCGGTGCGAAGATCGAAAACTAGGCACGGACGTTTTGTAACGGT
This sequence comes from [Mycobacterium] fortunisiensis, assembly GCF_019050325.1. Taxonomy (GTDB): domain Bacteria; phylum Actinomycetota; class Actinomycetes; order Mycobacteriales; family Mycobacteriaceae; genus Mycobacterium; species Mycobacterium fortunisiensis. The sequence goes on from NZ_VOMB01000014.1 coordinate 71,102, forward strand.
GTTACATTGCCACCGTAGCGGCCTCCACGCCTCAAGGGAGCAAAAACGTGTTCGATATCAAGATCACCGGTGGAACCGTTGTCGACGGGACCGGTGCCGACCGGTTCACCGCCGATGTCGCCATCCGGGACGGGAAGATCGTCGAGGTGCACCGGCGTGGTGCCGGCGACCCCGCGCTGGCCGGCGAGGCGGCCGAAACCATCGATGCCACAGGAAAGATCGTGGCGCCCGGTTTCGTCGACATCCACACGCACTACGACGGACAGGTCAGCTGGGACGACGTTCTCGAACCGTCGAGCAACCACGGCGTCACCACGGTGGTGGCCGGCAACTGCGGTGTCGGATTCGCCCCGGTCCGGCCCGGGTCCGAGGATTGGCTGATCTCACTGATGGAGGGAGTGGAGGACATCCCCGGCACCGCCCTGACCGAGGGGATCACCTGGGGTTGGGAAACGTTCGGCGAATACCTCGACGTCGTCGGTAAGCGTGAGCTGGCCGTGGACATGGGGACCCAGATCGCCCACGGTGCCGTTCGGGCGTACGCGATGGGCGAGCGCGGGGCCCGCAACGAACCGGCCACGCCCGACGACATCAAGGCCATGGCGCACCTGGTGCAGGAGGCGATCGAGGCTGGTGCGCTTGGCTTCTCGTCGTCGCGCACCCTGGCGCACCGGGCCATGGACGGTGAGCCGGTGCCCGGTACGTTCGCCGCCGAGGACGAACTGTTCGCCCTGGGCAGGGCGGCCGCCGCCGGTGGAGCGGCAGTGTTCGAACTGGCCCCGCAGGGCGCGGCCGGCGAGGATATCGTCGCGCCCAGGACGGAACTGGAATGGATGCGCCGCCTCGGCGAGGAGATCGACTGCGCACTGAGCTTCGCGCTGATCCAGGTCGACGCCGATCCCAATCTGTGGCGCGAGCAACTTGAGTTGTCGGCAGCGGCGCATCAGGCCGGCAGCCGGTTGTTCCCGCAGGTCGCCGCACGGCCGTTCGGCATGCTGCTGGGCTTCCCCGGCCACCACGCCTTCACCCATCGTCCGACCTACCGGCGTCTGCAAGCCGAGTGCAGCCGTGCGGACATGGCCGAGCGGCTGGCGGATCCGCAAGTACGCGCGGCGATCCTGGCTGAAGAGGACCTGCCGATCGACCCGAACAAGCTTTTCGACGGCATGTTCATGCTCGCGCAGAATGCGGCAAATCGCCTGTACCACATCGGAGAGCCGCCAGATTACGAGCCGACCGAGGAGCGTACGGTCGCCGTGATCGCCAAGGCGCGCGGCGTGGACGAGTTGGCCGCGATGTACGACCTGATGCTCGAGGGGAACGCCGGCGCCATGCTGATGTACCCGATGTTCAACTACGCCGACGGCAACCACGACGCGATCCGCGAGATGCTGACCCACCCGGCCGGGGTGTTGGGGCTGTCAGACGGGGGCGCGCACTGCAGCATGATCTGCGACGCCTCCTACCCGACGTTCCTGCTGACACACTGGGCCCGGGACCGGCACCGCGGGGAGAAACTGCCGCTGGAGTACGTGGTGCGCAAGCAGGCCAACGACACAGCGCAATTGTTCGGCATGACCGACCGCGGTGTCATCGCAGTGGGCAAGAAGGCCGACGTCAACGTGATCGACCTGGACGCGCTGACCCTGCACGCGCCCAGGATGGCCTATGACCTGCCGGCCGGCGGCAACCGTCTGGTGCAGGGGGCCTCCGGCTACGACGCCACCATCGTCAGCGGCACCATCACTCGTCGTCACGGTGCCGACACCGGCGCCCGTCCAGGCCGGCTGGTACGTGGGAACCGCTGACCGATAGGGTTTTTCGCCATGGCGGATTTCCGTTACGACCCGCGTCAGCGCCCGGCTCAACCTCAGGCACCCGCTGCCGACGCCTTCACGACCCACACAGCCGTTGTCGCCGAAGGGGTTTCGCTGGCGTATGTGCACGAGGGCGTCGGTGGTGTGCCGCTGCTGCTGATCCACGGCTATCCGGAGACCAAGCGGATCTGGTGGCGCAACATCGCGGCCCTGGCCGCGGCCGGCTTCGAGGTCATCGTCCCTGATCTGCGCGGGATGGGCGACAGTGACGTTCCCCCCGACGATCGACATGACCTCGTGACGTACTCGCGTGACCTCCACGCGCTGGTCCACGACCGCCTGGGTCATGACTCCTGCGTGATCGCCGCGGGTGATGTGGGCGGTGTGGTGGGCACCGACATGGTGCACCGTTATCCCGGATTCATCGAGGGCTTCTGCATTTTCAACACCGTGCCGCCGATGGGCGTCGACTATTCGGGGATCGCGGCCCAGTACCCGGCCTCGGTTGCCGGTGCCCCGGATCCGACCGCCGACTACCGCTGGATGCAGGGCGCCTTTCCGGACGAACTCGCGGCGATGCTGCCCACCCCCGAGGCTCGCCGGCAGTGGGTCGCGGCGATGTATACCAATCGACTGTGGGGTTCGCGCAACGCCTTCGGTCAGTCCGACGTCGACTTCATGACCGAGCCATTCGCCGCGGAAGCGCAGTTGCGGGCGGGCTGGGCCTCCTATCAACTGGCCTACGGCCGCGAGATGTCCGAGATACCGCTGATGGACGCGGTCGACGTGCGCACGCTGGTGCTCTACGGACCCGAGGACCAGGCGCTCGGTGAGGATTTCGTACCCAAGTGTGAGCGCGCGTTCCGAAATCGAATCGGCCCGTTGGTGATTCCCGGGGCAGGACACTTCGTGCAGTGGGAACGCGCCGACATCTTCAATCAGTTGCTACCGGCGGTGTTCGGCGACCTCATTGCCGCCCACCGGGCGGCTGGGCCAGAATTGCCCCGCCCAGCCAGCGTCTGAGGAAGCGCCGCAGCTCTTCTCGGCTCCGGCCGGGCTCGTTGGGTGCGACGAAGAACGACACCATGGTGCGCAGCGTGAATTCCACGAGTTCGCGCAGCGCGGACTCGTCGTAGCCGTACTTCCCCCAGTCGACATCGAAGCGGGTGATCATCCGCATGCCGAAGGCCTGGCCCTCGTCGGAGGCGACATTGACCGAAGTGGCTGCGGCCTGTGGCCCGGACAGCATGACGCGGATCTGCGGGGTGCGGGTGACCTCTTCCAGGGTGAACATGACACCTTCGACCATCGCCTCGGCCGGATCGGTGATGCCGCGCACGTTCTCGGCGAGCCGGTCGAGGAAGCCGTCGACCGTGGCGATGGCCGCCGCGTGCATCAGGGCCTCGGCGGTGGGGAAGTAGCGGTACACGGTCTGGCGGATGACGCCGAGCGAGGCCGCGACGTCGGCGATGCTGACCCCGGTGCCGGTTTCGGCGATCAACTCCACGGCGGCGCTCACGATGCGCTCGGAGGCCTCTTCGTCGCTGGCCGGTGGCCGTCCGTCCCACCCGCGTCTACGCGCCATCGTCGGGACTTTCGGCCGGCAGCATCCCAGCAGGATATCGCCCCGAACGTTGACGTCCCGTATCCACGTGTAGTAATCATACAAGCCTGGTGTTGTTTGTATGATTAGTTGCGATCAGCAGGCAGCCGCGATTCGAGAGTTTGCAGACAAGCGAGGTGGCACATGACGGATCTGATCGTGCGGAAGATGCGGTTCGCGTTCGCGGACCACCGCGTCCCGTTCCTGTGGAACGAGGCCAACCCGGCGTTCTCGTCGATGGCCAATGCGGTGTCGTTCCTGGCCATCGCGTTCGAGAAGATGATCGGCCAGATGATCACCGAAGCCATGCCGCTCATCACCGACCCGGAGGTGGCCGAGGAGGCCCAGGCCTTCGTGCGGCAGGAAGGCCAGCACGCGATGGCCCACCGTCAGCACGCCAAGGGCCTGATCAAGACCTACCCGGGTCTCAAGGAGACCCTCGACGAGGTGGTCAAGGCGTACGACGACCTGACCGCCGAGACACCGCTGAAGTACCGGTTGGCCTACACCGCCGACCTGGAAGCGACGTTCACCCCGGTCTTCAAGCTGATGCTCGACCATGACGACACGCTGTTCGCTCCGGGGGACGACCGGGTGGCGTCACTGTTCCTGTGGCACTTCGTCGAAGAGGTCGAGCACCGCAGCTCGGCGCTGATCATCTACGACGCGGTGGCCGACGACCCGTGGTACCGGATGCGGGTCGCGCCGTCGATCTTCAAACACGTCTGGGCGGTGCTCAAGATCGCCACCGAAGGCTTCAACAAGCACGTTCCACTGGAGGAGCGCCAGATCGACGCGGTGTCGATGTTCGGTATGCAGGCGCGGAGAAAGGCTCTGCTGCAAAAGCTTCCGTTCACCAAAACCCCGTACGACGGCCCGGTGGAGAACGCGTTCGCGCATCTGCCGGTGCGCGAGATGCTGACCGCCGTGACCGGCGTCGTCCGCAGCCAGATTCCGGGCCACAATCCGGCCCACGAGAAACTACCGGCACTGGCCGACGAGTGGTTCCAGCGCTACGAGGACGGCTACGAGGTCACCCAGTGGTACACCGCAGGTGATGCCACGGCGCAGAAAGCGAGCACCGCGGATGTCTGACCTGTGTACCCCGACATTCGCGGGTTTGGCGCAGCGCCTGGGTTTTTCGTGTGACAGCGCCGGGGGCCTGGTCGAGTTCCGCAACCCGTTCGGCCTTCAGAACTGGACGCTCCCGGTACTCGAGCTCACGGTGATCGCCGGCGCCGTGCTGGCCCTGGTCTACGCGATCGTGCGACTGCGTCGGCACAACGATCCGACCAACGTGGTGCTGTGGTTCGGCGCCATCGCCTACCTGCTGATCATCGAGCCGCCGCTGTACTTCCCCGGGGCATTCGGGATCAGCGAACACGTCGACACGATGTTCGCCCACAACGTGTTCACCGTCGATTTCCTATGGGGCCGGCTCCCGCTCTACATCGTAGCGATCTATCCGATGATGGCGACGGTCGCCTACGAGATCGTCCGGATTCTCGGAGTGTTCCGCCGGCGCGGTGTGCTGATCGGCGCGATCTGCGTCGGATTCGTCCACCACGCGTTCTACGAGATCTTCGACCACATCGGGCCGCAACTGCGGTGGTGGGAGTGGACTCTCGATCACCCGATGAACCAGCCGTTCTTCGACTCGGTCCCGCTGCCCAGCGTGGTGGTGTTCGCCGCGCTGTGGCCGATGTCGTTGGCGTTCTGCGTGCAGTTGTTCGTCGGCCGCCACGTGGACGACGGCAAGAGCTTCAGCGGGCTGCAGATCGTGGGCCGCACCATTGTGGTCGGTGTGCTGGCCTCGATCGGCACCGCCGTGCTGCCCCTGCCCGCCACCATGGGCACGACGATCTCGGGCAGCACCACCGTCGGCGGGTTCATCTATGCGGCCGAGTTGGTGGTGCTGACCGTGGTGGCGATTCCGGTGCTGCTCGGTCAATGGTCGAGCCTGCGCAAGGACCGCGATCCGGCAACCGTGCGGTACGCCAACCCGCTCATCCTGCGCTACGCAGCGGTGTACCTGGCGGTGATGGTGATCCTGTGGCTGACCGCCCTGCCGGCCTACTTCGGCGCGGTCGACGGCATCACCGCCAACGGCGACCCGATCGGCAGCCTCACCTACACCGTGTTGTGCGTGCTGATCGCCGTGCTCTCGATCGCTGCGGCCGCCACCGCGCATCCCGCCGACCTGCAACGACGGCCCGATGCAGTGGCCCCCGGGCTGGCTGCCGCACCGGAGTGACCGGCACGCCCACAGGCGCGCCACAGGGTTGACATCGCCGATGTTGCGGCAGAATGGCGATGATGCCGACACCGCCGCAACGCCCCGGTGACCCCGGCCGGCACGGTCGGCCGAGTCGGGGACCGGTGCCACCGCCCGAACCGGCCACCCGGCGGCTGCCCCGTCCCGGGCGGCCCGAAGCGCCGACCGAACAGATCCGCGCGCGCCGTCAGCCGCCGGAACCCGCGACCGAGCAGATCCGGGCCCGCAATCAGCCGCCGGAGGCCGCGACGCAGAAGATCGCGCGGCCACAGCCACCGGCGGCTCCTCGCCCCGCGGGACAGCCACCCCAGCAGCCGGCCACTGCCGGGCCCAGAGGCAGCCGGCCCGATCCGGCCCCGCCGCCCTCGCGATGGCGCAGCCCGCAGGGCATCATCCTGGTCGCCGTCATGGCGGTGGCCGCACTGGTGATCGGCTTGACCGGTGCCGAACTGTATGCGCGGCACAAGGCTGGTTCGGTGCTGGTCGCCGTGGCCGAATGCGTCGTGGAGGACACCGCCGCGGTGTCGTTCGGCGTCAACCCACCATTTCTGTGGCAGCACCTCACCGGGCACTACACCAACATCTCGGTGCGCACCGGGGGCAAGCGGGTACAGGCCGCCGAGGGGATGACGGCCGAGGTGGCGTTGTCCGATATTCGGTTGCAGGACAACGGATCTTCCAAGGGCACCATCGGAGCTCTGAGCGCCACGCTCACCTGGACCTCGGCCGGCATCAAAGACACGGTGGCCGAGAACCTGCCCGGCGTCGGGGCCCTGGTTTCCGATGTCAGCACCGATCCGGCCGCGGGAACCATCAGCCTGCAGGCCGTCGGCGACACCAGGGTGACGGCCAAGCCGGTGGTGGACAACGGTGACCTCGAACTCCAGGTCACCGATGTCAGCGGACCGTTCGAGAAAGACACGGTGCAGACGGCGCTGACCACCCTCACCACGAAGCTGAACGACGCCTACCCGTTGGGAATCCAGGCCGACAGCGTCGAGGTGACCGACACCGGGGTGGTGGGCACGTTCTCCAGCCAGAACGCGTCCATCCCCAACGACGAATCCGACGACGCCTGCTTCGCCAAGCTCTGATGCTGACCCGAATCGCAGTGGTCGGTGGGCTGACGCTCTCGGTGCTGTTCGGCGCCCCACTCGCCCGCGCGCAGGACCCCAGCCCGCTGCTGCCACTGGTCGACGCGGCAGCGCAGCGCTTGCAAACTGCGGAACCGGTGGCCGCCAACAAGTTCCGCACGGGCGGATCGATCGAAGACCCGCGCCGCGAGCAGCAGGTGATCGACGCCACCACCGCCGAGGCCGCCGGCCGCCACATCGACCCGGCCTACGTGGGCCAGGTGTTCCGGGACCAGATCGACGCGACCGTCGCCGTGGAGTACGGCCTGTTTTCGCAGTGGAAGCTGGATCCGGCGACCGCGCCCGCGAGCGCACCCGACCTTGCCTCGTCGCGCAGCGCCATCGACGCGCTCAACCGCACGATGGTGAACGAGATCGCCGACCGGTGGCCGGCCCTGCATTCGCCGTCGTGCCCGGCGGACCTGGCGAGTGCCGTCGATGGCGTGCTCACGGCGCGAGGTCTGGATTCGCTGTATCGGCGGGCGCTGGACCACGCCACCAGGTCGTATTGTCGCTGACCGCCGGAGGCAGCCCAGTATTGACGTTTCTGTAGACCGTGGGCGGGTATTCCTGGCCACAGGAGGTCAGGAAATGCCTACATGGAGTTGGATCCTCATCGTCGTGGTTGCCGCGGTCATCGTGTTGCTGGCGGTGGTCGTGGTCGCAGCGATGATGCGGCAGAAGCGCAGTGAACGGCTCAGGGAACAGTTCGGGCCGGAGTATGAGCACGCCGTCGAATCAGCCGGCGGCCAACGGGCAGCGGAGCGGGAACTGCTTGCGCGCGAACGCAAACACAACAAGCTGAAGATCAATGAGTTGACGCCGGAATCCCGGACACGGTACGTCGAAGCGTGGGCCGTGACCCAGGCCGGGTTCGTCGACAACCCGGCGAAGTCGGTCGGCGAGGCGGATCGCCTGGTGACCGAGGTGATGCGCGAACGAGGTTACCCGATAGACGATTTCGAGCAGCGTGCTGCTGACATCTCGGTCGATCATCCCAAGGTGGTCGAGCACTACCGCTCGGCGCACATCCTGCACCTTGCCCAAGAACAGGGTGAGATCGGCACCGAGGCGCAACGTGAGGCACTCGTGCACTATCGCGCCCTGTTCGAGCAGTTGGTCGGCGCAGTGCCCGGGACCCAGGCCGGGCCCGGCGCCCAGACTGCCGAGCATGTGGCCCAGGGCGAACACGACACCCGGGCCCGGCGTGCGGCGGACACGAACGAAGCCGGCACGGATTCGACGAAGGAGGCGCGGGCCTGACCGCCCGGACGAACCAGCCCACCGAAGATCTTCGCGTGGCCCTCACCCGCCATTGCGATTTCTTCCAGCGGCTGCTGTCGGCCTGAGGTCGGTGCAGCGTCACAGGCTGTCTGCGATGGCGTTCTTCAGCGCCTCTGAATCCGTGCCGAACACCGCCTGCACGCTGTTGCCGACTTCGATGACGCCTGCGGCACCAAGCGTTTTCAGCCGGTCGTGATCGACCTTGCCGGTATCGGCGACCTCCATGCGTAGCCGGGTGATGCAGGCATCCACGTTCACCAGGTTCTCCCGGCCGCCGAACGCGGCAATGAGCTGTTCGGTGGCCGAGTCGGCGTCGGGGTCGACGCTGAGGTTCGCCCTTTCTTCGTTCTCGAATTCGGTCTCGGGTTCGCGGCCCGGGGTCCGCATGTTCCACTTGGTGATCGCGACGTAGAACAACACGAAATAGACGACGAAGAACACCACTCCCAGTCCGACCAGGAGCCAGACGTTCTTCGCCGCCGGCGCACCACCGTAGAGCAACAGGTCGATCAGGCCCGCGGAAAACGAGAAGCCCAGATGGATGTCGAGCAGGTAGGCGATGGCCAACGACAATCCGGTCAGCACCGCGTGGATGACGTAGAGCGGGAACGCGACGAACATAAACGCAAACTCGAGTGGTTCGGTGACCCCGGTGAGGAACGCGGTCAGGGCGGCCGCGGACAGGATGCCGACCGCCAGCTTTCGCTGTTTGCGGTTGGCGGCCAAGATCATCGCCAGCGCCGCGGCGGGCAGTCCGAACATCAGGATGGGATAGAACCCGGAGGTGAGGATGCCCGCGGTCGGGTCGCCGGCGGCGAACCGGGTCAGCTCGCCGGTGGCCACCGAGCCATCCGGCGACTGGTAGTCGCCGTAGATGAACCACACGTATGAGTTCGGAATGTGGTGCAGGCCGAAGGGAATGAGCATGCGGTTAGCAAAGCCGTAGACAAACGCGCCCAGCGCCCCGCTGGCACCGATGAACCGGCCGAGTGCGGTCAGCCCGGCATCGAAGATCGGGTAGAAGTAGCTCATCACGAAGGCGACGAGCAGGCTGGCCAGCGACACCACGATCGGCACGAACCGTCGGCCACCGAAAAAGCCGAGATAGGACGGTAATTGGATGGTGTGGTAGCGGTCGAACAGCCACGCGGTGAGGAGGCCGATCACGATGCCGGCGAACACGCTGTAGTTGATCTGGGCCTGATCGCCGGCCTTGTCCACCTCGCCGGCCAGCACCATCGGTGACATGGTCGTGAAAACGGCCTCGGTGACCAGGTACCCCACCACGGCGGCCAGCGCCGTCGACCCGTCGGCCTTGCGGGCGAAACCGATCGCCACACCGACGGCGAACAGCAGGGCCAGATTGCTGAACAGTGCGTCACCGGCGGCGCTCATGGCCTTGAAGAACGGGCCGATGACCGGGGAGTCGATCCGCCCCAGCAGGTCGGGCTGGCCCAGCCGCAGCAGAATCCCGGCGGCCGGCAGCACGGCGATCGGCAGCATCAGGCTCTTGCCGAGTCGCTGCAGCTGCCCGAAACCGCGGACGTTCATGCTCGGTTTGCGCTGCGTACCTTCAGATTTGGTGGTACTGCTCATCGATGTGTCGCCCTCCTGGCTTCGGGCAGGCCGGTCCCGGAACTGGGCGGAAGCTTAGACGACAACCGGGGAGCCCGAGACCCTCTTTCGGTCACGCTCGTTATTGTTGGCGCAGAGCAAAGGAGCCACCACAGTGAGCACGAGTCGAGTACTCGCCCCCGTCCCTGGACGTGCGGTAGCACTCAAGGACGTCGCCGACCCCGTGTTCTCGGCGGGGATGGTCGGCCACGGCGCTGCGGTGGACCCGGCGCGCGGCGTGGTCGATGCGATCGCCCCGGTCAGCGGCAAAGTGTTGAAGCTGATGCCGCATGCCTACGTGATCGTCACGAACGACGGCGTCGGCGTCCTGGTGCATCTGGGGTTGGACACCGTGACGATGAACGGCGACGGTTTCACCGCGCATGTCCGCCAGGGGGACGACGTGACCGCCGGCCAGGTGGTGATCACCTACGACGTCTCCGTGGTCGAAGCCAAGGGCCTCAACCCGATCGTTCCCGTCGTGGTCATGGACGAACGTGACCCGAACAACGTGGTCGTGGCCGATGCGGTCCGGGCCGGGGATGAGATCGCCTCGGGCGCAGAACTTTTCACGGCAACCACCTAGCCGAACAGGATCATCAGTGTGCTGTTGACCGCCGACACCCTGATCACGGGCGCAGAACTGCTGCGGCCGGGGTGGATCGACGTGTCGGGCGAGCGGGTGACGGCGGTGGGCCCGGGTGCACCGCCGCGGCCCGCGGATCACGATCTCGGCCCGGTCACCGTGGTGCCGGGGTTCGTCGACACCCACGTGCACGGCGGAGGCGGAGGCAGCTTCTCGGCCGCCTCGGATGCCGACACGTCGGCCGCGGTCACGCTGCACCGTAGGCACGGAACCACCACCCTGTTCGCCTCCCTGGTCACCGCCACCCCGGACGATCTGCTGCATCAGGTCTCGGAGCTGGCGCAGCAGGTGGGTGCCGGGCTCATCGACGGCATCCACCTGGAGGGCCCGTGGTTGTCGACGGTGCGGTGTGGGGCGCATCAACCCGCACTGATGCGCGACCCGGACCCGGCGGAGATCGACCGACTGCTCACGGCGGCGGCCGGAACGGTGCGGATGGTGACGATCGCGCCCGAACGGCCCGGCGCGCTGGCCGCGATCCGTCGGTTCGTCGACGCCGGCGTGGTGGTGGCGGTCGGCCATACCGAGGCGACCTACGAACAGACCCGCGCCGCGATAGCCGCCGGTGCCACGGTGGGCACACACCTGTTCAACGCCATGCGGCCGATCGACCGGCGTGAACCCGGCCCGGCGATGGCGTTGATGGAAGAGCCTGCCGTCACCGTCGAGGTCATCGCAGACGGGGTGCACCTGGCTCCGGCGATCTACCGTCATGTCACCCGCACGGTGGGGCGCGACCGGGTGTCGCTGATCACCGACGCGATGTCGGCCACCGGGATGCCCGACGGCCACTACCGCCTGGGGCCGGTTGAAGTCGACGTCACCGACGGTGTGGCGCTCGTCGGCGGCACCGACACGGTGGCCGGCAGCACGGCGACGATGGACGAGGTGGTCCGGTTTGCGGTGGCCCACAGTGGTTTGACGGGCGATGAGGCCACGCTGCTCGGTATCCGTCAAGCTTCGATCAACCCGGCGCGGGCGCTCGGACTGCCGTGCCAGGGCCTGTGTCGCGGCGCTGCGGCCGATCTCGTCGTCTTGGATGCCGAGCTGAACGTCACCGCCGTGCTGCGTCGCGGGGAATGGGTCTCGGCACCGGTCGGGTAGCCCGGGCCGGGGTCGCTCGGCCGCTATTCGCTGCCGGAGCGCTCGCCGACGAATTCCAGCAGGCGCGGATCGCATGACGTGAACCGGTCGGCTTCCTCACCGCCGTCGCATCGCAGCAGGGCAAGGGTGAGGCCATCGCGGGTCCGGGCCAGGACCCGCCAATGACCGCCGGAGTCCTCCCACCGCTGGAGATCGGCAACGCGGTCGACTGTCATGGAACTACCATGGCATGCCATGGGATCCACAGCGCAGGTGCGGTTGGCGCGGGTCTATGAGCAGCCCGAACCCGGCGAAGGGCAGCGGGTGCTGGCCGACCGGCTGTGGCCGCGGGGCATGAAGAAGACCGACCCGCGGGTGGGTCATTGGTTACCGGCGATCGCGCCGTCGACCGACCTGCGCCACTGGTATGACCACAAGCCGGAGCGGTACGACGAGTTCGCCGTGCGTTACACCAAGGAACTGCAGTCCGGGGAGGCGGCTGAGGCCCTCGAGCAGTTGCGGGGCATGGTGCACGACGGCCCGGTCACGCTGGTGACGGCCACCCGCGATCTGGAGCTCAGCCAGTTGAGTGTCTTGGCGAAGCTGCTCGGCTGAGTCCGGGACGAGGAGGAAGGTAAACCTACCCTCAGTCGCTACGGTAGGCTCGGCGCTCAAATGACCGAGATCGATACCGACGTGACAGAAGCCCCCGTACTCAAGCGCGAGCTGACCGACATCACCGATGCGGTGCGCGCGGTTGACGCCCCGCCGATTCCGGTGCTCGCCGAGCCTTACGACATCCGGTTGGCCGACGCCGGCGCCGATGCCGAGCTGGTGTCGGAGTGGATGAACCGGCCACACCTGGTGGAGGCCTGGGAGTACGACTGGGCGCCGGACCGCTGGCGGCGATACCTGCAGGCCCAGCTCGACGGCCAGTACTCGCGGCCGCTGATCACCAGCTTCCGCGGCAAGCCCGCCGGCTATGTCGAGTTGTACCGGGCGGCCAAGGATTCCATCGCCCCCCGCTACGCCGCCGACCCGCACGACGTCGGCATGCACGCCGCGATCGCCGATCTGCGGTTCGTCAACCGCGGCATGGGCCCGATCCTGTTGCCGCGCATCGTGGCCAGTGTGTTCGAGCTGGAACCGGATTGCCGCCGGATCATGTTCGATCCGGACCATCGCAACACCGGTGCGCGCCGGCTGTGCGAATGGGCCGGTTGCGAATTCCTGGGCGAGCACCAGATGTCCAACCGGCGCATGGCCCTGTATGCGCTACCGCGGACCCCCGGCGACGCCTTCGGCGCCGCCGGGTAAATCCCGGGACTGGTTCAGGCTCCGGCGAATTCGGCGTAGCCGTCGTAATCGGGCTTCATGGCGGCGGCCACCAGCTCCCACAGCACCTCATCGGTGCCGCCCCCGACTCGGGCCAGTTTCATGTCGCGCCACCACTTGCCCAGCGGCGTCTCGTCGACGAGATAGCCGGACCCGCCGAAGATGTGCATGCACTCGGAGGCGACTTCCTCGCCGAGCCGGGCGGCGGTCACCTTGAAGGCCGCGGCGGCCCGCAGATCGAGCTTGCCCTGTGTGGCGATGCCGGCCAGCGCGTAGCGCAGCAGGTCGACGCGGGCCTGCAGATCGGCGATCCGCATCCGCAGTGCCTGGTGCTCGTACAGGCTGTGACCGAACTGGCGACGTTTCATCATCCGCGCCAATGTGATTCCGAGGATCCGCTGGGATCCTGAGGCGACCTGCCCGGAAATCGACATCCGTTCGTGGGCCAGTCCCCAGGAGATCGCCGCCAGCCCGGTTCCGGCCCGCGCGACCAGATGGTCGGCGGGCACCCAGGTGTCGATGTGCACCGCGGCGGTGTCCAGCGGACCGTTGCCGACCTTGCGGTAGGGCGTCTGCACCTCGACCTGTGCGGTCGGCACGGCGATGACGACGACGTTGCCGTGCCGGCTCGTCGGGTCGTGGTCGACGTTGCGGGCGACCACCATGATGTGGTCGGCGACCGGCGAGAGGGAGACGAACTTCTTGATGCCCTTGATCTCGAAACCATCTCGGGCAGTACGGACTTCGGTCTCCACGATCTGGAGGTCCGAGCCACCGGATTCCTCGGAGGCGCCGATGCACAGCACCGCCTCGCCGCGGACGGCCTGTTCGCAGATGGTGCGCAGGTGGTCGGACTTGCCGAAGCGGCGCAGCAGCGCGATCGCCGAATCGTGCAGGCTGACACCCACACCGATGCCGGCTGACCCGGTCCGGCCGAGGGCGAACGCCAACTCGATCAGCTTGGCGATGTCGGGTTGCTGGCCGTCGCCCCACTTCTCGGTGAACACGCCGTTACGGCCCAGATGCTCGATGAGCTGACGCGGAAAGCGTTCGGTCTGTTCGGCTTCGGTGACCCAGGCGGCGACCTGATCGTCGAAGACCCGCTCGAGCAAGTCCCGGTATTCGTCGATGGTGGTGGTGGCAGGCGTCGGCGTCGGCGTGAGCGTGGTCATGACTTCGCTGTCTCCATCTGTCGTTTGACCTCCAGGCGGCGCAGCTTGCCCGAGGAGGTGCGGGGAAGGGAGCCCGGTGCCAGGAAGACCACATCGGCGGGCACGATGCCGCACTCCGAGGCCACCTGCTGGATGATCTGACTGCGGGCTCCGGCCTCGTCGGCTCCGCGGAACTCCGCTGCGATCACCAGTCCGGACCGAACTGCTTTCTCGTCGGCGCCCACGGCCACCACTGCGCCGTCACGCACTCCCTTGACCTGAGCGGCGACCCGCTCGATCTCGGTGGGGAAGATGTTGCGCCCGGCGACGGTGATCAGTTCCTTGGTGCGTCCGCACACCACCAGCCCACCGTCGACGAAATAGCCCAGATCGCCGGTGGCGAACCAGTCGTCGGGGTCGAGCGCGGGCTGGCCGAGATAGCCGGACATCATCGAGGTGCCGCGGATCTCGATTTCGCCGACCTCGCGGTCGACGATGCCGGCGTTGTCCTCGCTGGGCCGCAGCCGCACCTGCATGCCGCTGATGGCGTCACCGAGAACAGCGAGTTGCTGCCGGTTGGACCCGGCGTCGGTGGCGACGGTGATCTCGTCGATGACGACGCCGCGTCCGGGGACGGGAACGGTGACCGCACAGGATGATTCGGCCATACCGTAAGACGGGGACAGGGCCCCGGGGTTGAATCCGAACCGGGCCAGCTCGGTGCCGAACAGGCTGGTGGCCGCGCAGTCGACCGGTTCGCCACCGTTGAGCGCGAACCGCACGGCCGAGAGGTCCAGATCGCTCAGCCGGCGTGAATACTTGCCGATCAGGCCGTAAGCCATGTTCGGCGCGGCGGTCAGGGTGGCGCGGCTCTCGGTCAGCCACCGCACCCAGCTGAACGGGGAGGCGGCGAACGCCGAGGTCGGCGCCTGCCACACCTCGATGCCGTGAACGGCGCCGGCGAGCAGGAACGCCAGGCCCATGTCGTGGTAGAGGGGCAGCCAGGAACAGCCGATGTCGTTGCGCGACAAGCTGATCCGCTCGCCAAGGCCGTGCAGGTTGGCCAGCACGGCCGAGGGGGGCATCTGCGCGGTGCGGGGCGTGCCGGTGGAGCCCGCGGTGCCCTGCAGGACAGCGGCGGGGCTCCCTTGGGCGTCCAGCGGCAGCGAGGCCGAGCGCTGCGCGTGGGCGATGTCCGCGTCGTGGTGGATCTTCAATGCGGAATCGGCCGACCGCAGCAAGTCCAGCTCGTTGCCGTGGCTGAACACGGTGCCCATACCGATGCCGGTGAAGCGGTTGGCTGTGGCCGTCGCCCACTGGGCGGTGTCGGCCCCGCGGATGGGGCCCGGCAACACGGACAGCCCGGCGCCGGCGAGCAGGGCGCCGAAGATCGCCGCGACGCCGGTCACGGTGGGCTCACCCACCACGCCGACGGCCGTGGAGCCGTCGTTGCCGATCTGTTCGGCGACGTTCTCGGCGCGGGCATAGATCTCGCCCCACGGATGACGAGCCCAGGTACGGGTGTCTGGGTCGTACAGCACGAGGTCGCGGTCGGTCGTGGTCAGCGCGGCGGCCAGGGCCGTGGTCAGTACGCTCACTGGTTGCTCTGCGCGGCAGGCACTTTCGCCAGGATCGCCGCTTCCAGGTCACCGATGGTGTCGCAGCTGAGCAGATCTTCCTCGGACAACACGACGCCGAGCTTGTCTTCGATCGCCACCATGCCGACGGCAAACGCCACGGAATCCAGTCCGGCGTCGTCGACCAGGCGGGATTCCCTGGTCACCCGGCGAACGTCGACGTTCATGTCGTCGCGAAGGATCTCGGTGAGGGCGGCGCTGACCGCTTCGGGTGTTGTCGACTGCATGGGGTGGGACGCTACACCCCGCAAAAAATATAGGCTAGCCTTACCAAGCTTGTTGTGAGCTCGATAACGGAGACTCAGTAGCTGAAGTGGGCCGGATCGGTGCCGCCGACGCGGCGGCCGGCATCGACGACGGTTGCCGAGGGCACCATCTCCGCGCTGACCACGCCCTGCTCGCCGGTGAGTTCGTCGATGATGTCGAAGGCCCCGGCGATACGTTCGGGCGTATCCACCACGACAGTGGTCACCGGCACCTGTCGTCCCCACTGGAACAGCCGGTCGCCGTGCGGCCTGCCCGAATCGGAGTAGCCCCAGACGCCACGGAGCACGGTGGCCCCGCCGGCAGTCCCGGACTGCAGCAGCCGCCGGACGATCGCCCGGTGGATGGGCACGCCGTCATGCTGGGCAGTCTCGGCGGTGGACACCATCAACTTCTGCCACAGCGGCCGGCCCTGCGCGTCGTGCGGCGGCAACTCGGCCGGGCGGGTCAGCACCCGCCCGCCCCGTTTGCACAGCTGCGCCCGTTCGACGGTGATCAGCGGGTTCGTCAACAACCCGGTGAGTTCGCCGAGGACCGCATTCACCTGATCGCCGGTACCCAGCCCGATGATCATCAGTGGCACCTCGGTGTTGCGGCTGAAGAACGCTGCGCGCCGGCGCTGACCGTGTGCGGTGCCGTCCACCCCGAGGAACACCGTCGCCCCGGCGAAGCCGCGCTGATGCAGCAGGTCGCACACCGCGCGGTAGGCGGGCGCCCCGCCCACCCGGTGATGACGGCCGACGTACACCGTGAGCTTGGCGAAATCGGTCGATGCCGGTGGGTGCGCCGGCGGTGTCTCGCGACGGATCAGCCGGGCCCGCTCCAGGGTGATCAGCCCGCGGGGGACCAGCGCCACGGTCTGCTCGGCCAGCGCGGCGATCTTGTCGGCGGCGTCGACAGCCGCGATGGTGATCGGCGGGTCCTCCGAGCCGGTCAGTGTTTCGTCGGTGCGCAGGTGGTGATGTGGGCCGAAGCTGGCGATGCCGCGCAGCATCACGCTGATGACGATGTCGCTTCCCCCGTAGAGGTCCAGCAGGGTGTCGGCGACGAAGCGGTGCTCGTGGCGTAGCCGCTCGGCGAAGTAGGCGGTCAGTTTGAGGTAATCGGTAGTGGTCACAGCTGGCTCCCCAGTGACATCCCCAGCCAGGCCGCGGCCAGACCCAGCGCCACGCTGACGGCGAGGTTGGCCACCGCCGGCCAGACTCGACGTTCCTCGCCCAGGCGCTGGGTTTCCAGCATCCAGGTGGAGAACGTGGTGTAGGAACCGACGAAGGCGGTGCCGGCGAGCAGGGCGGCGTGCGGTTGCAGGGCCAGGCCGCCCAGGAAACCGAGCAGAAAGGCGCCGCTCAGGTTGACCGCCAGGGTGCCGAACGGAAACCCGCGGGTGTGACGGGCGGACACCGCGCGGTCGAGCAGAAACCGGCAGACCGCCCCCGCGCCGCCGAGCAGCATCACCCCGGTCCACACCACTGCGGTCACCGGCTCACCGCCGCCCTGCGCACCATCGCGGTCGCGATCGCCACCGCCAGCAGACCGGCGGCGATACTGGCCGCGGTGTAACCGACCGCCAACGCCCAGTGGCCGTGCTCGAGCATCGTGATGGTCTCGACCTGCATCGTGGAGAACGTTGTGAGCCCGCCGCACAGGCCGGTGCCCAACAGCGGCCTGCGGTAGCTGGATACCGGCAGTCGTTCCAGCAGCCTGGTGGTGAAGTAGCCGAGCAGAAACGCCCCGGCGATGTTCACGACGAAGGTGGGCCAGGGCCAATGGCCGGGCGCGGGCGGCGCCAGCACGGTCAGCCCGGCGCGGGCCAGCGTGCCCAGTGCGCCGCCGACGAACACCGCGGCCAATTCTCGGGGGTCGTGGCCGGACATAAGCCAAAAGTATGGCCGCCGGCGCGCAACTGCCCGGCACCGACATCCGTTCGGGAGCAGAATGACAGACCATGGCTGCCAATCCCCGTGCCGGACAACCGGCTCAACCCGAGGATCTGATCGACATCGCAGCGGTGGTGACCGCGTACTACACCCGGCGCCCCGATCCCGACGATGTCGCGCAGCAGGTGGTGTTCGGCACCTCCGGGCATCGTGGATCCAGCTTGGACACCGCGTTCAACGAAGGCCACATCCTGGCCACCACCCAGGCCATCGTCGAGTACCGGGCCGCCCAGGGCACCACCGGCCCGTTGTTCCTCGGCCGCGACACCCATGCGCTGTCGGAGCCGGCCTGGGCCTCGGCGCTGGAGGTGCTGGCCGCCAACGATGTTGTTGCGATGATCGATTCGGCCGATCGCTACACCCCGACACCCGCCGTCAGCCACGCCATCCTGACTTTCAACCGGGGCCGCGATGCGGACTTGGCAGACGGCATCGTCGTCACCCCCTCGCACAACCCGCCGCGCGATGGCGGCTTCAAATACAACCCGCCCAACGGTGGACCCGCCGACACCGACGCCACCGGGTGGATTGCCAAGCGGGCCAACGAGATCCTGCGCGCCGGGTTCAAGGACGTCAAACGCATGCCGTTGGCGCGGGCGCTGCAGACCGCCCAGCGCCACGACTACCTGGATGCCTACGTCGCGGATCTGGCCAATGTGGTGGACCTGCACGCGATCCGGGCCGAGGGCATCCGCATCGGTGCCGACCCGCTGGGCGGGGCCAGCGTCGACTACTGGGGCGCGATCGGTGAGCGCTACAACCTGGATCTGACCGTGGTGAACCCGCTGGTGGACGCCACCTGGCGGTTCATGACCCTGGACACCGACGGCAAGATCCGGATGGACTGCAGCTCGCCGAACGCCATGGCCTCGCTTCTTCGGAAAGTTGTCGCCAACCCCGACGAATACCAGATCGCCACCGGCAACGACGCCGACTCCGACCGGCACGGCATCGTCACCCCCGACGGCGGGCTGATGAACCCCAATCACTACCTGGCCGTGGCGATCGACTACCTCTACACCCATCGCCCGGACTGGCCGGCGGCCACCGCGGTCGGCAAGACGGTGGTGAGCAGTTCGATCATCGACCGGGTGGTGGCCGGGCTGGATCGCAAACTGGTCGAGGTGCCGGTCGGGTTCAAGTGGTTCGTCGACGGACTGATCGGCGGCGGCATCGGTTTCGGCGGCGAGGAAAGTGCGGGGGCCTCGTTCCTACGCACCGACGGCACGACCTGGACCACCGACAAGGACGGCATCATCCTGGCGCTGCTGGCCTCGGAGATCCTGGCGGTCACCGGGAAGACACCGTCGCAGCGCTATGCCGAACTGGCCGAGCGCTACGGGGCGCCGACCTATGCGCGGATCGATGCGCCGGCCGACCGCGAGCAGAAGGCCCGGCTGGCCAAGCTGTCATCCGAGCAGGTCAAGGCCACCGAGCTGGCCGGTGAGCCGATCACCGCCAAACTGACCGCCGCACCGGGCAACGGCGCGGCCCTGGGCGGGCTGAAGGTCACCACCGAGAACGCCTGGTTCGCCGCACGGCCGTCGGGCACCGAGGACGTGTACAAGATCTACGCCGAGTCCTTCCTGGGAGCTGACCATCTGGCGGAGGTGCAGCAGGCCGCCAAGGACGTGGTCAATACAGTCATCGGGTGACCGCACCGACCACTGCCCGGCTTCCGCGCGAGGTTTGGCTTCTGGTCTGCGCGAATGTCGTCGTGGCGTTGGGCTATGGCGTCGTGGCCCCGGTGCTGCCGTCGTATGCCCGCCACTTCGACGTCAGCATCGCCGCGGCCACCTTTGTGATCACCGCGTTCGCGGCCATGCGTCTGGTCGGAGCACCGCCGGCCGGCTTTCTGGTGCAGCGGCTGGGGGAGCGCCGGGTCTACATCAGCGGCCTGCTGATCGTTGCGGTGTCCACCGGGGCGTGCGCCTTCGCCGAGACCTACGCGCAGCTGCTGCTGTTCCGATCGCTGGGCGGGGTGGGTTCGGCGATGTTCACGGTGTCCTCGCTGGGCCTGATGATCCGGATCTCGCCGCCAGATGCCCGCGGCCGGGTCGCGGGACTGTTCGCCTCGGGGTTCCTGGTGGGTTCGGTCGGTGGCCCGATGTTGGGCAGCGTGACTGCCGGGCTGGGGTTGTCGGCGCCGTTCCTGATCTACGGGGTGGCGCTGCTGGTGGCCGCGGTCGTGGTGTTCGTGACGCTGCGCAATTCCGAGCTGGCCGCCCCGGCCGAGGACGATGCGCCGACGGTGTCGCTGCGAGAGGTGTTGCGGCATCCGGCCTACCGCGCGGCGCTGTTCTCCAACTTCGCCACCGGCTGGTCCTCCATCGGGCTGCGCATCGCGCTGGTGCCGCTTTTCGTCGTCGACGTTTTGGGACGCAGCACCGGGGCGGCCGGGCTCGCGTTGGCGACCTTCGCGATCGGCAACGTCTCGGCGGTGGTGCCCAGCGGATACCTGTCCGATCGGATGGGGCGACGAGGTTTGGTGATCATCGGGCTGGCGGTCTCGGCGCTGGCGACGGTCGCGGTCGGGTTCACCGGATCGTTGCTGCTGTTCCTGGTGGCGGCCTACATCACCGGCGCGGCGACGGGCATCTTCGTGTCGCCGCAGCAGGCCGCGGTGGCCGACGTCGTCGGCAACAAGGCGCGCGGCGGGACGGCGGTGGCGACCTTCCAGATGATGTCGGATCTGGGCGGCATCGTGGGCTCGTTCGCCGTGGGCCAGATCGCGCTGCGGGTGAACTACGGCACGGCGTTCGTCGTGACCGGGGTCATCCTGCTGGCCGCGGCGGTGGGCTGGCTCTTCGCCCCGGAGACTCGTCCGAAAGCCTCACACGAGCACACGCCGGCCCGCCCGCTGGGCCCGGATTCCGCCGACGAGCTGCCCTGAGCTGCCGTTTTGGGCTAGACGGCCGGTGTGGTGTAATTTCGTTGAGCACGACAAACGGGGCTATGGCGCAGTTGGTAGCGCACCACACTGGCAGTGTGGGGGTCAGGGGTTCGAATCCCCTTAGCTCCACGTTTGAAAAACCCGCTCTGACTTCGGTCGAGGCGGGTTTTCTCGTTAGCTGGTAAGGCCGTTCGCGGTGGCGATTGTCCTAGCCTTGTCCTACCGCCGGGGTCTGTCCTACCGGGGTCGAAAACACCGCCGAGGCCGCGGTCAGGCGGTCGTCGGTCACCCGGCCGTAGACGGCCTAGCGTCATGCGATCGGTGTGGCCGTGCCCGGCCGCGACGACGTCAGCTGAGATCCCCGCTGCGCGCATCCGCGAGATATTCGAGTGCCGCAGCTTGCCGAGCGTGATTGCCTTCAGTCCGGTCGCCTTGCGCTGAGCAGAGAACTCGCGGCTGTACTCTTGCACCGGCAGGGGAGTCCCGTCGGTCCGTAACAGCAGCAGATCGCTATCGGCCAATGGGCGGCCGACCGCCAGGCGCTCGCGGAGGTGCACCGCACGCATGGACTTGAGCATCGCCAACTCGCGCGGGGGTAGCGGGAGATCTCGCGAGCTGCGGTCGGTTTTCGGGGTCACGATGGTGTCGTGGCCGTTGACGTCGACGCGAGCCTGGCGGATCCGCAGCGCGCCGGTATCGAGGTCGATGTCCTGCCACCGCAGCCCGCCGACTTCCTCGCGGCGCAACCCGAGCAGCGTCAGCGCGAAGCACCCGGCGAGGCGGTGTGTCGCCACGTGCAGGCAGGGCAACACCAGCCCGACAGCCTGGCGGCACTCGTCGTCGCACACGACGTGCTCGTGCACCCTGTCGGTCAGCGGTCGGCTCGCCGGTCGAGTCAGCTCGGCGCAGCCGTGACCCGATGCGCCGCGGGTACGCCCGCACGCTGGGAGGACGGCCTGACCGCGACACGCTCGCCCGCGTCGTGCGCGCCGAAGCCGCTCGCGCCGAGCAGGACACGGAACCGTCGGTCACGTCGCTGATAAACCGCCGCGCGCGGGAGCGTAGAAACCGCTCGATCCAGTAGCAGGTGGGAGTACACCGATGCCGGGCCACGACACACCGGCGAAGCCGGGCACCGGCGAACAGTTGAACTGCTTTCTACACTTTCGCGCATGACAATCAACGTGGTTGCGGTGTCTGATGCAGACGTGGCGAAGGCGCTCCGTCTCGAGGAAGGGCATTTTGTTGACCTGAAAGCTACCGCCGTCGCTCCCGGAAAGCTGACACGATCACTGGCGGCATTCGCAAATGCCGATGGCGGCGAACTCTTCGTTGGCATCGCCGAAGGCCAGGCTGGACAAGGGCACCGTTGGGAAGGTTTTGCGAACGCCGAGGCGGCGAACGGCCACATACAGGCGTTCGAAAGTGTCTTTCCACTCGGCGGCGACCACCGTTATGAGTTCTTGAGTGCAGAGTCGCAGACAGGCTTGATTCTGCATATTGAGATCGATAAGTCAGCTTCAATCAAGAAGGCGGTTGATGGAAAGATCTACAAACGGCGCGGCGCCCAGAATCTTCCGGTAACAACCGAGGAAGATATTCGAAACCTAGAACTCGCCAAGGGCGTAGTCTCATTTGAGTCAGAGACGATCCAGTATCCGATTGAGTACCTTACAAATTCGGAAGCGATCATCACGTTTCTGATTGATTTAATTCCATCGGCGGATCCGGAGCCGTGGCTCAAGAAACAATTGCTGGTACTCGGTAGCCTTCCTACAGTAGCCGCAGTTCTGTTGTTCTCAGATGAGCCGCAAGCTGCATTGCCGAAACGTAGTGGCGTGAAAATTTACCGATACAGAACGACGTTGGCTGAAGGCACAAGGGACACGCTTGACTTCGATCCAATTACAATCGAAGGCTGCCTCTACAGGCAGATCTACAGTGCCGTAGCCAAAGTCGTAGAAGTCGTGGAGGCATCGCGGGCCGTCAATGCAGACGGCATGTCGACAATCAACTACCCCAAGGAGGCGATCCACGAGATCGTCACCAACGCCGTAATCCACAGGGACTACTCGATAGCCGACGACATCCATGTACGAATTTTCGACAACCGTATCGAGATCGAAAGTCCAGGAAGGCTCCCGGCCCACATAACGCCCGAGAACATCCTCGATCAACGATACTCGCGAAATGGCGCGATCGTTAGGTATATAAACAAGTTTCCGGATGCGCCAAACAAGGACGTCGGCGAGGGTTTGAACACGGCGTTTGGCGCAATGCGCGCACTGAAGTTGAAAAATCCTCAGATTGAGGAACGTGAAAGCTCAGTTCTAGTAACAATCCGCCACGAACGACTTGGATCACCCGAGTCGATTTGCCTTGAGTACCTTCGAGATAACGACACGATCGCTAATGCAAAATTGCGGGAGCTTACCGGTATCACCTCCGAGAACACGGCGAAAGAAGTGTTTAAGCGCCTAATGAAAATGAATGCGATAGAACGAGTTCCCGGTCTTGGCGGCAACAAAGCTGCCTATCAAAAGGGTCAGAATTTCGCAACGCAACTGGCGGCCGTATCCGGAACCAACTGATGTGTCCGTCCGCGGATCAACACCTACGCTCAGCCCGATCGTCACCGGTGGATAGGCTGCAAATCCCTCTACTAGCCGTCGGTGAACTCCGGGAAGGTCACAACAGCTACCACGCGTTGTCGGCGTCTTGCGTGATACTCCGCGCATGGCCGCCGACACCTGGACGACCCGTGATCTGCCTGTGCTTCGTGCCGCCGTCGAATTGTTCGATGACACGGGCACCGGTCCCCGTGCGATGGAGATCGAACCTGAGTTCGGACATTTGGCCTAGTACCCAGGTTTGATGCCGAGGTCGGTCAAGATCTGGCGCTGCGCGTCGGGAATGGCCGGCGGGAATGTCTGGGTCGCCCCGTTGATGTTGATGGTGGCGCTGCGCAGTGGCCGGAGTAGCTTGACGACCTTGGCGATGGACAGTCCGGTGCGCGACTGGATGGAATGGGCGACGGCCAGGGCGGTGAACACGATGGTCAGGTGTGCCTCGATCGCCGCACGGGTGTGGTGAAACATCGGCCGGCCACGAAGGTCGCTCTTGGACATGCGAAATGACTTCTCCACGTGCCACAGGTCGTGGTACTTGGCGATCACCTCGGCGGCGGGCATGACTGTGATCGGCACGTTGGTCACGTAACCCTTGAGGCCGATCAGGGATTGGGCGCGGGCGAGGTTGGCCTCATCGAGGCTGCGGTCATCACCGCGGACCTTCACGAATCGCGCGGCCTTGGCCTTCTTGTCCCCGGCCACGATCGCCCGTGCCCGGGCCTCCTGGGCCGCAAGCGTCTTCTGGTCACGCCGCGCCCGTTTGGCCGAGTACGACCAGATCGCCCGCCACGCCCCGGAATCGTGCTCGCGATCCCAGACGGGTTCAGCACGCAGCCTGGTGTCGTTGACCTTGGTGTTGCCGTGCCGGGGAGTGACGGTGTCGATCACCTGGCCATCGGCGAAAACATCGCCGTTCCAATGGAAATGGGACTCCAGATCCCCGGGCGCTTTCGTAACCCGCGAGCCCACGATGAACAACAGGCCCAACTCGTCGAGCGCTTTCAGATTGCTCTGCGACAGCATCCCGGCGTCAGCGGCCACGACCATCGGCGTGTCCTGCAGGCCGTGACGCTCCAGGAAGCCGGTGATGATCGGCACGATGGTCGTAGTCTCGGCGGTATTACCTTCGAAACACCCGATTTCCAAAGGGAATCCGGTCCGGTCGACGAGCAGACCGACAACGATCTGAGGGTCAATGCGCCGCTCTTTGCTGAACCCTACTTTGCGCCGTTCGTCCTCGTTCTCGGCCTCGAAATAGAGCGTCGTTACGTCGTGGAGCAGAAGGGACAGGCCACCGCAATCACTGCTGTAGTCAAAGCATTTGGTGGCGATCGCATCCCGATACCCGCCCGGTCCGACCAGGTCGAGATGACGGGCCATCGTGCGGTAACACACCGTCGATACGCCCAGATCGGTCAACACCCGCTCGGCGTCGGCCTTGCTCGTGGGTTCCACGATCCGGGCGATGACCAGATCCCGGAACACGTCGTCGGCGACCACACCGAACCCGAGCCAGTCGTAGACACCCGCGAGGACGTCATAGAGCAGTCGTGAGCACGTGCCCATCGTGCGCCCTGGCAGGACAACGGGCGCTACAGCCGGCTTTGCCGGATCGGCGATCAGTGAGCGCTCGGCGCGGAAGTCGGCCACCTCGGTCATCGACTGCGCACGCGCGGCCACCTCGAAATCGAGTGCGGCCTGCCCACCAGCCACGACCTGCCGGGCCGCATCCAGCAGAATGCCCAGCTCAGCATCGGTATGCGCCGAACCCAAATGCGCCAGGATCACCACACGGCCCTGATCCTTGCGCGCGACCTGCACCGCCACCGCGCCTGAGGTCGTGCGCACCTTCCGCACGTACGCCACCGCCCGAACCTACCGGGCTAGTACCCCAAACACAGCACCGGCACAGGAGAACCCACAGGTCAAAGCCCTAGCCGATCGAAAACTCGCCATCCATGTCCGAAGTCAGGAGCCGTCGGTGAACTCCGGGAAGGTCACAACAGCTACCACGCGTTGTCGGCGTCTTGCGTGATACTCCGCGCATGGCCGCCGACACCTGGACGACCCGTGATCTGCCTGTGCTTCGTGCCGCCGTCGAATTGTTCGATGACACGGGCACCGGTCCCCGTGCGATGGAGATCGAAC
>NZ_VOMB01000014.1:96651-104238 GCF_019050325.1 [Mycobacterium] fortunisiensis
GCCTGTGCTTCGTGCCGCCGTCGAATTGTTCGATGACACGGGCACCGGTCCCCGTGCGATGGAGATCGAACGACGGACCGGATTTGACGAGGAAACGGTGCAGCGGGCATTACGCGCGCTCTACACCGAGCCGTACTTCGAGAGGGGCGTCGAGAGCGGCAACGACGTCATCATCGTCGGCGACCCGACCAGCGCCGCGCTGCGGGTTGCCGGACAGTGGCCGTCACCCGAGGCGCAGCTCGATCGGCTGATTGCTGCCATCGAGGCTGCGGCGGACGACGAGTCACGCCAGCCGGAGGACCGCAGCCGTTTCCGGCAAATGGCACTGACACTGCGCGGTGCGGCGTACAACGTCGCGATCGGCGCGCTCGGCGGTGCTGGCGGCAACATGCTGACCGGTGGTTGAGTTCGGACCCCACGCCGCTGGGCATCTGCGACGGCATGGCGAGAACCGAAATCAGATCGAATCGAAGAAGTCTTCATCGAGCCGGTACAGAGTCACCGATTGCTCCGGCTGAACTCCCACGCCGTGCTCCACCAGTAACTCCGCGAGCCGCGCACCGTCGATCAGCTCGATCCGGGCGTTGATCCGCTCCGCCTCTTCGATCGCCCCTTTTGTGAAGCGGGATGTTGTGATGAACACTCCGCGGTCGCCCTGCTTGGATAGCAGTGCTCCGGCGAAGCCGTGAATCGCTGGCCGATCGACCGGGGCGTCGGTATAGCGTTTGGCCTGAACATAAATGCGGTCCAACCCAAGTGGATCCTGGCTGATGATGCCGTCGATACCACCGTCGCCGGTGGGGGCGGTCCGGTGCGCCGAACCCTTGCGGCCGTAGCCCATGCGATCGAGCAGTCGCACGACCAACTCCTCGAAACCGGTAGGCGTCAGGCCGAGCGCTGCGGCCAGCACTTCCTGCTCGACCGCCGCACGGTTGATCCGCTCGGCCCGCTCGGCGAGATCGTTCGGCGTGCTTTGATCGTCGTCGGCGCCGGTAGTAGGCGTCTGGTCCCCGTCATCGTCGGCAGTGGACCGGCCGCGCTTGCGGTCGCGGAACTCCAGAAACGCCGGGTACGCCTCAAGCGTTTTCGCGTCGATTCGCTGCGGATACCTGTCGAGCGCGGCACGGCCCTCGTCCGAGATCTTGACCAGTCCACGGCCCGGCCGCTCAACGAGACCCGCCTGGCGCAGATAGGACAGTGCCCATCCGGCCCGATTGTCGATGCGCTTCTGACCGCTCGGTACCTTCGCCGCCCGTTCCTCGGGGGTCAGATTGAACGTGTCGGCCATCGACTCGATGACATCCCGCGACCGCCGGACTTCACCGTCTGCCAGTGAGGCCAACACCGGCCGCATGAGCGTCTGATAGTCGGGGATCGTCACCGTACGGTCTCCCTGCCTGACAAACACATAGCGTCACGTCCCTCCGATTCGGTCGCCGCGTGACAGCCTGACACAGAGATCTGCCGGTGCTGGACATCAGCGGCCGACACTTCCGCCGTGTTGGGCCGCGCGCAGGGGGCGGTCGCGGTTCCGCCAAACGCCTGTTCGACGTGTCCTAGCGGTGTCCTAAGACTCTCGATCACGGGCAAATACGCACTAGACGCACGTGCACGGCACAACACCGATGACCTGCACCTATACGACCGCAATAGACGGAGCGTCACGGGCCAGCACACCAACATTCATGTCGCCTGCCATGAGGATGGGACCAGTGTGACCTGATTTTTGCCAGGGTGATGGGACCACCTGGATTGCCAGTTATGGGACCACCGGCGCGTCGCGTCGGTGGTCCTTTTCATTTGTTCGTTCGATCGCCGTGACGGCTCAAGTCACGGAGGTCGGCGGCATGGCGTTTCGGGAGGTCAGTGTGAATGAGATCAGGGAAGTGCTGCGGGTGTGGCTGGGGGTGGCGGGGTTACCGGCCCCGGGTTACCGCACGATCGCCGGGCATTGCGGTCTGGACCGCAAAACGGTGCGGCGCTACGTCGAGGCCGCCCAGGCCGCCGGTCTGCGCCGCGACGACGACCTGGGCGCGGTCGATGACGCGTTGATCGGGGTGGTCGCCGAAGCGGTGCGCCCGGTGCGCCCCGATGGCCACGGGGCGGCGTGGGAGCAGCTGCTGGGCTTCGAGGAACAGATCACGAAGTGGGTGGCCGGCGGCGATGGGCAGCGACCGTTGACGGTCACCAAGATCCACACCCTGCTGGCCCGGCAGGGCTGTGTGGTGCCGTATCGGACGTTGCATCGATTCGCCAGGCAGCGTTGCGGTTTCGGCCGCAAGAACCTCACGGTGCGGGTTGCTGATGGTGATCCCGGGGTGGAGTGCCAGATCGATTTCGGTTATCTGGGGATGCTCAGCGACGGCTCCGATGGGCGGCGCCGCAAGGTGCATGCGTTGATCTTCACCGCGGTGTACTCCCGGCACATGTTCGTGTGGCTGTCGTATTCACAGACCTTGGCTGCCGTGATCGCCGGGTGTGAGGCGGCCTGGGAGTTCTTCGGCGGCGTCTTCGCGGTGCTGATCCCCGACAACCTCAAACCGGTGATCGCCGACGCGGACGCGGTCAACCCGCAATTCAGCCAGGGCTGGCTGGATTACGCCGGGCATGCCGGGTTCCTGACCGACCCCGCGAGGGTGGCCTCGCCGAAGGACAAGCCGCGTGTGGAACGCGCCGTGCAGTATGTGCGCCGAAACTTCTGGGACGGTGAAACATTCACCAGCTTGCAGCAGGCGCAGGACGCCGCGCTGGCGTGGTGTCGTGACACTGCGGGCACCCGTATGCACGGCACCACGTGTGCGCGTCCGGCCGAGATGTTCACCGCCGAGGAGCAGCCGACGCTGTTGCCGGTGCCCGACGTCTATGACGTGCCGGTGTTCAAGAGGGTCAAGGTGCACCGCGATTTCCACGCCGAGGTCGCCAAGGCGCTGTACTCGCTGCCCGAGTGCTGGATCGGTCAGTACCTGGACGTGCGGGCCGATACCGAGCTGGTGAAGTTCTATCGCCGCGGCGTTCTGGTCAAGGTTCACCCGCGCCAGCCGGCCGGTGGGCGCAGCACCGACCCTGCTGATCTGCCCGAACACAAGACCGGCTACGCGCTGCGCGATGTGGCGGCGTTGATCGCCACCTGCACCGCTCACGGCCCGAATGTCGGGATCTACGCCGAACGCATCCTCGACGACAAATTGCCCTGGACGAAGATGCGCACCGTCTACCGGCTGCTGGGCCTGGTCCGCCGCTACGGCGCACAGCGGGTCGAACAGGCCTGTTCACTATCGCTGGATCTCGATGTCGTCTCGGTGACCAAGATCGCCTCCATGCTCGAGCGTGCCACCGAAACCAGCACCCCGGCATTGCCGAAGGCGGTCGGCCACACCGCGACCCGATTCGCCCGCGACCCCTCCGAATTCGGCTCCACCCCAACACCATTGACCATCATCGCCAACACTGACTGCGAAAAGGACCGCTGACATGACCACCACCCACCGTGGAGCCACCGACCCGATCGGCGCTGATCTGCTCCGACTGCTCAAGACCCTCAAACTCGGTGCGCTGGCCGACACCCTGCCCGAACGCGCCGCCCTGGCCCGCCAACACAAACTCAGCCACATCGGCTTCCTGGAAACCCTGCTCGCCGACGAGGTCTCCCGACGCGAATCCCGCTCGGCCGCATTACGGGCAGCCAAAGCCGGACTCGACCCCACCATGCGGTTCGACACCTGGACCGCACATGAGGACCTGCGCTATGACCGCACCCTGCTCGGGGATCTGACCTCACTGCGATTCCTCGACGCCGGCCAGTCCGCCATCGTCCTCGGCCCCGTTGGGGTCGGAAAAACGCATCTGGCAACAGCGTTGGGGCACATGGCCATTCGCCGCCGTCACAGCGTCGTGTTCGGCCGTGCCGACAAACTGTTCACCCGACTGCGTGCCGCACGTCTGGACCACACCGTCGACGCCGAGATCCGCCGACTGGCCGCCGTGGACGTCCTGATCATCGACGACTTCGCGCTGCGCCCACTGGATGCCACTGAAACCAGCGACTTCTACGAAATCGTCGTCGAGCGCCACCGCACCAAGACCACCATCATGACGTCGAACCGGGAGCCCGCTGAATGGCTGACCATGACCGCCGACACCCTGCTCGCCCAATCGGCCATCGACCGGCTGACCTCCGCCGCCCACACCCTGGTTATCGAAGGACCGTCCTACCGACAGCGGACCCGACCCCAGCTTGACCCGGACCCCACCGACGAGCATCCTCAGTAACGCGCCACGGTGGTCCCCCTGGCAATCAGGTGGCCCCATCACCCTGGCAAGCGACAATTCACACTGGCAGTGTGGGGGTCAGGGGTTCGAATCCCCTTAGCTCCACGTTTAAAAACCCGCTCTGACTTTGGTCGGGGCGGGTTTTGGTTTCTCGGCGGGAGGCTGCCGTTCAGTTTCGGGCTTGCAGTTTGCCGAGGCGGGCGAAGATCGCCGAGTAGCGTGCTCCCAGCAGACGAGCCATCGCCGCGACGGCGTATCCGTCGGGGCCTACGAGGATGCGGCCCCGATTCTTGTCCACGCCGCGCAGGATGGCATCCGCGGCTTTCTCGGCGCCGGTCAGTGCCGCCCGATCGGCGACACGTCGGAAGCGACCGGCTTCGTCCTCGTCCAGCGAGGTACGCATGTTGGCGTTGAAATTGGTGCGGATGACGCCGGGGTGCACGCAGTGTGCGGTCACCGGGCGGTCGTCGATGATGAGTTCCTGACGCAGTGTTTCGGTGAACCCGCGGACGGCGAATTTCGATGTGGCGTAGGCACCCTGATAGGGAACGGCGATGAGGCCGAAGGCGCTGGAAATGTTGACCAGCCTGGCCGGGCGGTCGGGCCGGCCGGATTCGATGAGCTGGGGGAGGAACGCTTTGGTGCCGCTGATGACCCCGCCGATGTTGATACCGGTCAGCCAGTCGAAGTCGTCCCACGACATCTCGGCGATACCGGCCACGAGATCGACGCCGGCATTGTTGAAGACCAGCGATGCCGGCCCGAGGTCACGCTTCACCTGGTCGGCAAAGGCGAGTACTGCCGCGCGATCGGCGACGTCGACCCGGTAGGTTGTGACAGCTCCTGGGCGGCAGGCTGATTCGGTCTGTGCGAGGCCGGCGGTGTCGATGTCGGCGGCGGCCACCTGGGCTCCGCGCCGGGTCAGTGCGAGGGTCAGGGCGCGGCCGATGCCAGAGCCGGCACCGGTGACCACGGCGATGCGGTCTTCGTATTTCACGCTGCACCCGCTTCCACCAGGGTGCGGATCCGTTCGACGGAATGCTCGAGGTTGTCCTGCAGATCGCTACGTCTGTCGTGCACGAACAGGCAGAGATGTTCGTAGATGGCGGCGGCCATCGGCAACGCCACGCACATCCGCATCGATTCGCTCAAGCGGGTGGTGCTTTCCGTCGCTCCGGGTTCGATCAGGTAGCGCCAATGCGTCCAGTCGCCGCCGAAAGCCTGGACGACGAAGGAGAATTCGCGGTTCGGTTTGGCGGTGATGACGTGGGCAGTGGTGCGCCACCGGCCGAGACGGCGCCGGTTCCACGCCTCGAACCGGTCATCGCCCACCCAGCGGGCACGGATGGTCTCGGGGCTCCATTGCGGTATGCGGGTGATATCGGAGACGACGGCGTACACCTGCTCGGCGGTGCCGCGTACCTCGGTCCATGCCGTGAGCGTGTCGTCTTTGCGAAGTAGGGGCACGGTGCCTGCTTTCCTGCTCGGCGCGAAGCTGTTCGGAGGGCATCGCCTCCGGCTGTGAGCCCTAACGTAAACCAGGCATTGCCGTCCCGAAAGACTTTTCTGATGAGTTTTCGAAAATGATTCAGATATTCTCGGGCCATGACGTCGACCAGGCCCCGGGGCAGGCCACCGCGGATAAGCCGGCGCGACATCGCCGAGGCCGTCGCACAGATCGGATTGGGCGCGGTGACGATGCAGTCCGTCGCGCAGCGCCTCGGGGTCAGTGCCGCGGCGCTGTACCACCATGTCAGCGGTCGCGAAGACCTGCTGCGGCTGGCGTGCGAGGAGATGCTCACCGAGGCTGCCACGGACGTCGGTAATGATGGCCATTGGTCGATTCAGTTGCGCCACTGGGCCATCGGTATCCGCGCAATGCTTGCTGCGAACCCGATGCTGATCGAGCTGAACGTGAATGGGGTCATCGGCGACGACCGGCAGATGCCGGCATTTGGGCGCTTGGTCGACAACCTCGTCAGGCAGGGGTTCACCGTCGAAGCCGCGATGGCAGCTGTCGAGACGGCGGGCGCCATAGCGACCGGGTCCGCCATCCACGACATTCAGGAGGCACGCGAAGCGGCCGGCGGCAGAACCTGGCCGCAGCGCGTGTACGCGATGCTCAGCAGAGCCTCCGACGGAGGCTCGACCGCGCTGCTCGCACTGGCGGGCAAGGGGCACTCGCCGGCGTCGGACTCCAGCTTCGAAGCGCGCCTGCGCATCGCGCTGACCGGGATCGCCGTGGTCAACGGTTTCTCGCTCGACGAGATCTCACCGTAGCCCTGGCCCGCTCGCCTGGACCTACGCGGAACCTGCCACCACAGGTCGCGTAGGTTCTGGGAGAATCAAATCCAAGAGCCGTACGCAGCATTCAACGAAAGTCATCATGCCCGAGGACCAGCACACAGACGTTCCACCGAATCACCTCTCGGTCGATCCCCGCAGCCCCTTCTATAACGAGGAGGTGCTCCTCCGCGACGTGGGTATTCGATTCAATGGAGTCGAGAAATCCAATGTTCACGAATACAACGTGGCCGAGGGTTGGGTGCGTGTTGAAGTCCCTACCGCCAAGGATCGCCGCGGAAATCCGATGGTCGTCAAGCTCAGCGGCACAGTTGAACCTTATTTCCGCCAAGCAAAATAACGGACGCCTCAGGGGCGCTGCGGCCGTCGTTTGAAACGCCCTGGGTGGGCCGAGTGGCGGTCCTCCGGCACAACATCCGTGGTCGATCGTCAAAAAATTGGAAGCTCGGCCAGCTGGGCACTTGGCCTCACTCCAAGTCGGACAACACCTTTCGGGCGGCTTCGAGCTCGGCCTCCAGTGCGGCGACCTTGGCGGCCTGCTGGGCGCGGGCCTCTTCGATGATCTTGTCGATCGGGGTGGCCAGATCCTCATGCAGTTCTTTGGCTGCGCGGGAGACGGCAGCAGCGGCGACGGCGAGATCGCGGGCCAGGTAGCTGGTGCCCTGTTTGAGCTCGGCGCGCCATTCGCCATCGGCGGTACCGGTGACGGTGAGGGTCAGCTCGATGGTCTTGGCCTTCCGGCCCGCAGCCTTCTTGGCCGGAGGCTTCCTGGGCTTGTCGTCGGCGGCGGTCACCTCGGCGGTGGTCGCCGGGTCCGTGGCAGTGTCGTCGGTGGGCAGCACTTCGGTTACCTGGGCGTCTACAGTCATCGTCACGGTGAACTCCTTCTGGGACATCGCCCGCAGTCCGCGGGCCGGCGGCAAGGAGTATTAGAACACACGTTCGACTCCTCACCTTTTCGTGGGTAATTGTGGGTGTAGTCCGCCGAGGCAGAGGTAGATCATTGAGGCCAGC
>NZ_VOMB01000001.1 GCF_019050325.1 [Mycobacterium] fortunisiensis
CCTTCTCGGCGGAGCCACACGGATGGGGAATTTCGATGAGCGTCAGTGGGGAATTTCAGTGAGCGCGGTCACCTCATCGTGTCTTCCAGTGCGACGGCTACGACACCGGGCCCTGTGGGTGTGTCGGGGCGCGCGTCCGACTCGGCTGAGCGCTGGGTGTCGACGGCCGCAGCACCCTGCCGAACCCCGAAGCTAGTGTCGCCTTCGGTTGCTGTTTGGTAGACCACCGGGCAAGGTCGTGACGCTCACACTCGGGGCGTCATCGAGTGGCACTTGGCGATAAGCCCTGGATGCCGTCTCTTCGACAACTTTCCCGAGGAAGACGGGACCATCCACCGAGTCGGGCTCGATGGCGGGTTGCGATGACAGGGGGCAGAGAGCGGTGGAATCCGACTTCGTGTGTGCGTAGGCCAGGCCTGTGCGCCGATTCGCGCGGGTTCGCCGGCCGCACTCGGGACAGTCCCAGGTGACCGCGCTCGGGTTTGGTGGACGCAAAGTCCCGGGCCTTTCTGTCTCTGTCCGGTATTTGTCTCGGTCGGATTATGCACCGACGTCAGGACATCCTTATCCACTACAAGCGGGCAGGCGCCGAAGTCGAAGATTCCGACGTGATCGGTACCGATTGAACCGATATTGCCAGGATCGATCGCGCCGCTGTGTTGGACTCGTGGCGTTGATGGTGACGTACCTCGGAGGTCTCTAACCTGTAGGTTCTGCGAGCTCTGTCGGTGGCAGCGCTCATGCTGATCGTGAACATAGGAGGGACGTTGGCGCCTGATCGCATCACACTGCCAGAGCTTGAGCAGTACCTAGCGAGAGCGGCTGATTTGCTGCGCGGGAGCATTGATCAGGCGGACTTCAAGGCCTACATCTTTCCGCTGATGTTCTTCAAGCGGATCAGTGACGTGTACACAGAGGAGTTCGCGGAGGCCCTCGCCGAGTCCGGCGGAGATTATGAATTCGCGGCATTCGCAGAGAACCACCGCTTCGCCATCCCCGACGGCAACTTGTGGCCCGACGTACGCAACCACACCGAGAACATCGGCAGCGCGTTGCAGACCGCGTTCCGGGAGATCGAGAAGGCTAACCCTGAAACGCTGTACGGAATCTTCGGCAACGCAAACTGGACCAACAAGGACAAGCTGCCCGACCGCAAGCTCGCCGACCTGATTGAGCACTTCTCCACGAAGACACTGTCCAACGCGAACGTCGCTCCCGATGTGTTCGGCAATGCGTACGAGTACCTGATCAAGCGGTTCGCCGACCAGTCAAACAAGAAGGCCGGCGAGTACTACACGCCGCGCTCGGTGGTCGGACTGCTGATCAACATCCTTGACCCGCAAGAGGGTGAGACCGTCTATGACCCTGCTTGCGGCACCGGCGGCATGCTGATCGAGGTCATCGAGCACGTGAAGACCGGCGGCGGTAGTCCAAAGACCTTGTGGGGCAAGCTCTACGGGCAGGAGAAGGTGCTGGCGACCTCTGCGATCGCACGGATGAACCTGCTGCTGCACGGGGTCGAGGACTTCAAGATCATTCGTGAGGACACCCTGCGCAACCCGGCGTTCTACACCGGGAATCACCTTGCGCAATTTGACTGCGTCGTCGCCAATCCGCCTTTCTCACTGAAGAACTGGGGCGAGGTTGAGTGGGCGAGTGACAAGTGGGGTCGCAATCAGCTCGGCGGCGTTCCACCGAAGGGGTACGCCGACTGGGCCTGGGTCCAGCACATGCTCACCTCTGCCAACCCCGAAACTGGTCGTGTCGCCGTCGTCCTCCCGCAGGGCGCACTTTTCCGCCAGGGCGCTGAAGCGCGTATCCGCACCCACGTCCTCAGGGCGGACAAGATCGAGGCCGTCATCGGACTCGCCCCCAACCTGTTCTACGGTGCCGGTCTCGCCGCGAGTGTGCTGATCCTGCGCCATGACAAGCCCGCGGACCGGACGGGCAAGGTTGTATTCATCAACGGCGTGGACCTGATGAAGAAGGGTCGCAACCAGAACACTCTGGAGCCCAAGCACTCCCAGGCGTTGTTCGATGCGTACAAAGGCTTCGCGGACCTCGACGGGCGCGCCCGAGTCGTTGGTCTTGATGAGATCGAGGCCAACGGCTTCAACCTGAACATCCCGCTTTATGTCGTCACCGCTGACACCGGCGAGAAGCTCACGCTCGCTGAAGCGCTCGCCAACCTTGAAGCCGCCCACGCTCGGGCCGCAGAGACTCGCGCCGCACTCGAAGCCGAGCTGACGAAATGGGGGTTGAGCGCATGACCAAGCAGATCAGCCAACGGGAGCTGGAGTCCCACCTGTGGGGCGCGGCCATCGTGCTGCGCGGCCTCATCGACGCCGGCGACTACAAGCAGTACATTTTCCCGCTCGTCTTCCTGAAACGGATCTCCGACGTCTACGACGAGGAGCACGCCACCGCGATGGAGACCTACGGCGATGAGGAACTCGCCGACCTCCCGGAGAACCACCGCTTCGCCATCCCCGACGGCTGTCACTGGGATGATATCCGCTCCGCCACCGAGAACATCGGCGGGACCGTCCTGCGGGCCATGCGAGCGATCGAATCAGCCAACCCCGACACCCTGCCAGGGGTCTTCGGTGACGGGGACTGGGGCAACAAGAACCTGCTGCCCGACTCCACCCTGGCCGACCTGATCGAGCACTTCTCCACAAAGACGTTGTCGATCGCGAACCTGCCCGAGGACGAACTCGGCAACGGCTACGAGTTCCTGATCAAGAAGTTCGCCGACGACTCCGGCCACACCGCCCAGGAGTTCTACACCAACCGCACCCTCGTGCACCTGATGACGCTGATGCTCGAGCCCCAGCCCGGCGAGTCGGTCTACGACCCGACCTGCGGCACCGGCGGCATGCTCATCTCCACTGTCGTTGAGCTCAAACGGCATGGCGAAGAGTGGCGCAGCGTCCGGCTTTACGGTCAGGAACTCAACTACGGGACCTCTGCCATCGCGCGGATGAACCTGTTCCTGCACGGCATCACCGACGGCCACATCGCCCACGGCGACACCCTCGCCCGCCCCGCGTTCCTCAACGCGAAAGGTCGCCTGGAGACCTTCGACGTCGTGCTCGCCAACCCCCCGTACTCCATCAAGACTTGGAACCGTGAGGCTTTCGCCAAGGACCCCTACGGCCGCAACATGTGGGGCACCCCGCCGCAGGGCCGCGCCGACTACGCCTTCTTCCAACACATCGCCAAGAGCCTCGACCCCAAGACCGGACGCGCCGCGATCCTCTTCCCCCACGGCGTGCTCTTCCGGCGAGAGGAGGCAGCGATGCGTGAGGCGCTCGTGAAATCCGACCTCATCGAGTGCGTCCTCGGGCTGGGCGCGGGCCTGTTCTACAACAGCCCGATGGAAGCCGTCGTCGTCATTCTCCGTGCCACCAAGCCCGCTGAGCACAAGGGCAAGGTGTTGTTCATCAACGCGGTCAACGAGGTTGCCCGCGAGCAGGCACAGTCGTTTCTGCGTGACTCGCATCAGCAGAAGATTGTCGGTGCCTACCGCGCCTTCGCCGATATCGAGCAGTTTACCGCCGTCGCGGCACTCGATGAGATCGCCGGCAAGAGATACAGCCTCGCAATCCCGCAGTACGTGGCGGGAGCCAAGGCCGCTGACGCGAGCGAGCAGGTTGACGTCGCGGATGCCGTTGCCGACTGGCGCGCTGCCGCTGAGACATCCGACACCGCCGTCGCCGAGGTGCTGACCCTGCTCGGGTCGGAGGTGATGGCGTGAGTCTCAATCTCGACAAGTCCGCGTGGAAACGAGTCGCCTTCGGTGATGTCGTCCGCAACGTCAATCAGACCGTGCGGAACATCGACGAGGCGGGCACCGATCAGATTATCGCCATGGAGCACATGGACCCGGGTGAGCTGAAGATCAGTCGATGGGGATCGACGGAGGACGGCACCACCTTCACCCGGCGGGTGAAACCCGGCCAGACGCTGTTCGGCAAGCGCCGCGCCTATCAGCGGAAGGTTGCCTGCGCCGAGTTCGAGGCCATTTGCTCCGGTGACATTTACACCTTTGAAGCTGACGAAGCCCAAATGGTCGGCGAGTTCCTGCCGTTCCTGGTTCAGTCGAACGAGTTCTTCGACCACGCCCTCGGTACCTCGGCTGGCTCGCTGTCACCACGCACGAACTGGCGTGACCTCGCCAACTTTGAGTTCGACCTTCCACCCCTCGACGAGCAGAGGCGTATCGCCGACCTCCTCTGGGCTGTCGAGCGCGAGCGCCGTTCGCTCATGGCCCTGTTGAGGGAGTTGGATTGCATTCGAAGTGTTGTGCGCAACGAGCTCTTCGAGGGGTTGTCCGCCGCAACGATGCGATTCGACGCTGTCTGCATGATCGGATCGCAAAATGGCTTGGCGTTGAAGAAGAGCCAACGTGCTGGCGAGGTCCCGATGGTCAACATGGGTGAGATGTTCCGGGGCGAGGTTATTTCTGCAGATGGGGACTATGAGCGGGTTGTAGCACCCGATGAGAGTTTTCTCCTCGCACAGGGTGACCTCTTGTTTGCGCGACGCTCGATAGTGTTTGAGGGTGCGGGAGCCTGTTGCCTTGTGCCAGAGCTGGATGAGCCCTACACGTTTGAATCCTCGGTGATCCGGTCCCGTGTCGCGCTTGATGTGGCGGACCCGAGCTTCGTACTTCATTTTTTCCGCTCCGACCGTGGCCGAGACCTGATGTCGTCGATTGTCAGGCGCGGGCCGGTATCGGGAATCGCGGGTACAGATCTTCGAGGCTTGAAGTTGCCGGTGCCCGATAGAACAGTTCAAGCAGTTGTTGTCGACACGATCGACCGAGCGGGATCTGCCACAGCGGCCGTCCAAGGGCGGCTCGTCGCTTCGACAGTTCTGCTTCGGACTGTCTCTGCCGAAGTATTCGGAGGCAACTGATGGCTCAGTTCAACGAGGCAAGTACTGTCCGCGACTTCGTCCGCGATCTGATTACGTCGATCGACGTCCAGTTCGTGCCGGGCAACGAGTTGCCGCGCCGCACGGACGAAGTGTTGTTGGAAGGCGTGGTCAAGGCCGCACTGATTCGGTTGAACCCCGAGATCGAGACCGATCCGCGTAAGGCAGATGAAGTCATCTACGCATTGCGGGCGATTCTTATCTCGGCGCGTGCGACTCCGCATCCGGTGGTGGCGAACGAGGAGTTCATGGCATGGCTGACCGGGCAGAAGTCGATGCCGTTCGGCCCCAACGGTGAGCACACCACGGTCCGCCTAGTCGACTTCGATCATCCCGAGGACGACTCCTCGAATCAGTGGGTCATCTCCACTGAGGTGACCTACCAGATCGGACGGGTGAGCAAACGCTTCGATCTGGTGTTGTGGTGCAACGGTTTTCCACTGGCCGTCGGTGAAGCGAAGACCCCGATCCGGGCGGCGTACTCGTGGATCGACGGAGCCGCGCAGGTGCACGACGACTACGAGGCGAGCGTTCCGCAGGTCTTCGTGCCCAACGTGTTCTCGTTCGCCACTGAGGGCAAGGACTTCCGCTACGGAACGGTCGGGATGCCGGTCGAGCTATGGGGTCCCTGGCGCGAGGAGGAGACCGATCCCGACGCGCCGGCCAAGGTCGGCCTGGAGGTGGTGAAAGACGCTGTCAACGGCGTGCTCAAACCCGCCGCTGTGCTGGATTTCCTGCGGTTCTTCACGACCTACGCGACCGACTCAAAGCACCGCAAGATCAAGATCATCGCCCGCTTCCAGCAGTTCCAAGCAACCAACCTGATCGTGAAGCGCGTACTGCATGGCAAGATCAAGCAGGGACTGATCTGGCACTTTCAGGGCTCGGGCAAGTCACTGCTGATGGTGTTCACCGCGTTGAAGCTGCGGGCGATGGCCGAGCTGACCAACCCGACGATCCTGATCGTCGTCGACCGCATCGACCTCGACACCCAGATCACCGGGACCTTCAACGCCTCCGACGTGCCCGGACTCGTGTCGACGGACTCCCGCAAGGAGCTGCAGACGCTGCTCAGCCAGGGGGCGCGCAGGATCATCATCACGACGGTCCACAAGTTCGGTGAAGCCGACGGTGTGCTCGATAGCCGGCACAACATCATCGCGATGGTCGACGAGGCCCACCGATCCCAAGAGGGCGACTATGGACAGAAGATGCGCGAGGCGCTGCCCCACGCATTCCTGTTCGGGCTGACCGGAACGCCGATCAACAAACGGGACCGCAATACCTTCATGTGGTTCGGCTCCCCAGAGGACGAGGGCGGCTACCTGTCGCGCTACACGTTCCAGGATTCCATCCGCGACGGCGCGACTCTGCCACTGCATTTCGAGCCGCGCCTGTCCGAGATCCACCTCGACCAGGAGAAGATCGACGCGGCCTTCGAGGAGCTTGCGGCCGAACGCAATCTGACCGAGGGCGAGAAGATCACACTCTCGAAGAAGGCGGCCTCCATCGAGGTGCTCATCAAAGCGCCCGACCGCATCCGCCATATCGCCGCCGACGTGGTCGAGCACTTCGCCACCAAGGTTGAGCCCGAAGGCTTCAAGGCACAGCTCGTCGCCTACGACAAAGCGTCATGCGTCGCCTACAAGGAAGCCATCGACACCATGCTTCCGGCCGAGGCTTCGACCATCGTCATGTCGAAGTCGCGCGCCGACCCGGCAGCGTGGGCGAAGTGGACGCCCGGCGCCGAGGAGCTGGAACAAGTCGTCGCCCGGTTCAACGACCCGGCCGATCCGCTGAAGATCATCATCGTCACCGCGAAGCTGCTCACCGGTTTCGATGCCCCGATCTTGCAGACGCAGTACCTGGACAAGCCGCTCAAGGAGCACACGCTTCTGCAAGCGATCACCCGTACAAACCGCGTCTACCCGCCCAACAAGACCCATGGCTTGATCGTCGACTACCTCGGCATCTTTGACGACGTCGCCAAGTCTCTCGCGTTCGACGAGGCGGCTGTTCAGCAGGTCGTCAGCAACATCGAGGAGCTTAAGAAGCAGCTCGCCCCTGCGATGGCGACTGCGCTCGCGTTCTTTCCTGGGGTCGACCGGTCCGTCGGTGGTTACGAGGGGCTCATTCAGGCGCAGGCCGCGATCGCGGACGACACCACCAAGGATGCTTTCGGCCTCGCGTACAGCGTGGTTTCCCAGTTGTGGGAGGCACTCAGCCCCGACCCGATGCTCCAGGCATTCCACGAGGATTACAAGTGGCTTACCGATGTGTACGAGTCAGTGCGGCCGGCCGACATTACCGGTCGACTCGTCTGGCACGCCCTCGGCGCCAAGACCATCGAGCTGATCAACGAGAACATTCAGGTTGAGATCCCCGAACCTGTCGAGACCATCGTCCTTGATGCGCAGACGATCGAGGACCTGATGACTGGCAAGCGCAAGGACGTGCCGATCGCGGAGATCGAGCAGCAGATCACCGCCCGCATCGCCCGCCACCTGAACAATCCTGTCTTCATCGAGCTTGGCCAGCGTCTCAACGCGCTGCGTGAAAAGTACTCGGACATACAGCAATCCAGCCTCGACTTCCTCCGCGAGCTCTTGGAACTGGCTAAAGACACCGTCGCTGCCGAGAAAGCCATTGATGAGGAGCCCAGGGAAGAGCAGGGCAAAGCGGCGCTGACGGAGCTCTTCCAAGCGCTAAAGACCGACGAAACCCCGATCATCGTAGAGAACATCGTCAACCGTATCGACGAAGTAGTGCGCGGAGTTAGGTTCCAGGGCTGGCAGTCGACTATCCGCGGTGATCAGGAAGTGCGCCAAGCACTGCGCAAAACGCTTTACGTGCAGTTCAAGATTCGGGACAACGACGTGTTTGAGAAGGCTCTGGGTTACGTGCGCGAG
Organism: [Mycobacterium] fortunisiensis; assembly: GCF_019050325.1. Classification (GTDB taxonomy): domain Bacteria; phylum Actinomycetota; class Actinomycetes; order Mycobacteriales; family Mycobacteriaceae; genus Mycobacterium; species Mycobacterium fortunisiensis. Next base: position 7,851 of record NZ_VOMB01000001.1, read on the forward strand.
TATTACTGAGCGCTCGAAGGAAGGCGTGTGTGTATGCCAGTTATCGAAGACCTCCGGGACTGGGCGGACTTGGCCAGCGATCCGTGGCCTACATTGCTCATCGGAAATGGTATGAGTATCAACACGTGGCACAAGTTCGACTACTCAGAGCTACGTGCTCACGCAGTATTCGAATCCGCGGTGGATCAGCTATTTACGGACTGGAATACGTCGAACTTCGAAGAGGTGCTCGAAGGGCTCTGGCATGCGGAACGAGTGCTGACGGCCATGAAGGAGAACAGCGAGGGTGTACGTGCCCTTTACGAACACGTGCGGCAAGAACTCGTAGAAGCAATACAGCGAGTGCATATTCGTTGGAATAGTCTGCCCATGAAGAACTTGCAACGGGTTGCGGAAGTTCTTGACCAGCACAACCTGGCCTTCACACTGAACTACGACCTGCTTACCTACTGGGCCCTGATGTACAACCAGGGGAGCACCGAAATCGTCGACTTCTTCTGGAACAACCCTTTTGACCCTTTGGACACCGAGATTCATTCGGCTACGGCGACTGGGCTACTGTTCCTCCATGGCGGTATCCACCTCTGGCATGATTCGGTCACCGGAGAAACGGGAAAGTGGACGAACCAGCAACAAGGTGGCCTGCTTTCGCAACTCGGCGACGCTTTGGAAGCAAATCCCAATCGGCAGCCCTTGATAGTCAGCGAGGGCCGACACGCACAGAAGCTCCGCGCAATTCGGCGCTCGGACTACCTATCCTTTGCGTATCGACGGCTGTCTGAGAACCACGACGCAACGGTAATATTCGGTGCGAGCTTCGGTCCACAGGATGAGCACATCGTGTCGGCCTTGCGCGCCGAGGGCCGGCGTAACATCGCCATCTCAATTTTACCGGGCAATGAGAACAAGATGGTCACTGCGATGGCTGAGTACAAGGCGAAGCTGCCGGACCAAAATCTACTGTTCTTCAAATCCACAACACATCCGCTGGGGGATCCAGCATTACTTGTGTCCGACGTCTGAGCTGACACACGTTGTCAACTCCGGTTGAATCCTGAGGAGCCTGCTCCAGTTTGTGGGTGTGAACGGGCACGGTTCCCCCGTCGGCAGGTGCCAACGGAGCGCTCTCGATCGCGTGAGATCGAGGACGCCGACCAGACGTGGCGGGCCGGCCTCCACCCAGGTGGTTCTTCGCGGAAAACTGCGCAGGTCGTCATTCCGCAAGGCGTCGCCGATACCGGTGGCTCGCTGGGTCAAGGTGACGTCACACGTCGTCCACTAAGAGTTCGGGCCTTGAGACGGACAGCGTGGGTACAGTCAACCAACATCATCTTGGGGGTCGCATTGGACCAGCTGGTTGCCGACACACTGGCGGGCTCAGTCGCGCACGTCTGGCCGTTCTTCGGAGAGGTTGGCTGGCCAGACAAGACTTTCACCGCGAACATCGCGAGGGAAGAGAACCGGGTCAAGGTGTCTGTATTGGCGCCGGGGCCGATTGGTTCCGTGCTCGACACCATCCCCGAGCACGACCACATGCCGAATTCCCTGCTCGCCGTCTCTGAAGTCCACGGCACTCTGCTTTTCGACGTCACCCGGATAGGGGGTCGACGCGTTGTAGGCGGCTCGAGGGCTTCCAGCCGCCACTACTACGCACGCGCGATCGCAGTCGGATTCAGCGCCGACAGGCTCAAGTCATCGAAGATGTACGAGATGACGGCGTATTTCCCCGGCATGGAGTACTGGTCATCGCTGACTGGATCAACGACGGAAGTGGAGCGCGATCAATTCGGTCGCCCGAAGGTCATCACGACCAGGATCGAAGCCGCGCCGGAGCACGTCTCCCAACTGTCGTCAGCGCGCTCCATTGTCCTTTCGACACATTTCGCAGTGACAGGTCCAAAGGATGATCAACGGGTATTCACGCCCCTCAGCATCTCCTCCGTCTCACGCTCACCCATGGACTGGCGCGTGCACATGAACACCCTGATCTCAATACAGAACTTGGTCAGTTTGTGCTGGGACGGTTTCGTGAGCGCGGACGGCGGATACGTCCGCCTCGATCTTGTCGATCCGGAGGAGATTTCGAACGCAAAATTCTGGTCTGACCGGCTAATGGAGGTACCCGTAGGAACTCAGCCTCCGGATCCCCATCAATCGTTTCCGCTTCTTCGTTACGAGACCATTGGCGGCATTGACGGGATCAGGCGATGGCTTCGGCTGTCTGCCGAGCATTACCGTGCGACAGGGCCCCTGACCGCGCGCCACCGGATCTCTCGCCACACCCCCGGAGAGAGTCGGCTGCTCGACATATGTACAGGCATCGAGTACTGGGTCAACTACCACACCAAGAAGGGGCGGGCGTGGGCAAAACAGAAGAATCGTAAAGATGTTCAGCCGGAACGGCTCGCGCGCCATCTAGGCAGCGACTTCACGGAATTCGTTGGTGTGCCACAGAAGTGGGCCCGGCTGCTGTGGAAGCGGTACGAGGCATTGAAGCACGAGCCGGTCTACCACTACGACGCCAGGGAGATCGCCGTGTTGGCAGATAGCGCGCAAGTGCTATTGCTCTGCGCGGTGATGAACCGCGTTGCAGGCACAAAGGTGGCGACCAAAGTCATATGCGAGAGTCCTCGGAATGACCATCTCAAATGGGATGTGCGCGAGGTGGTCACGGGCGAACGTTATCCACCAGTCCCAACAGACGATTCGGTGTTCAGACAGTCGTAGTATCCAGTAGCAACGTGGGCTGTCCTAAGGCATGTCAACGACGGGCGAAGTCGGGAACTATGCCGGACAACTGGGCCCGGGCAATGACCGCCGATTCGGAGTTAGCCGTTGTCACGGGGTTGCCAAGAATCTTCAGCGTCTAGTTCTGGCCGCCGCGGAACTGCGAGCCGCTTCTGCCGCGACGGGGCGATCGTTCCGGATGGAGTGGGACAACGTTGTAGCGCCGTCAGATCGAGGAAGTTCCCCGGTGTCGTTTCGATGACGCAGCCGATGCCGTGCTGCTCTAGTAGTCCGACCAGGTCGCCCGTTGGTGTATCAGGCAGGAGCACCGCGAGCCGCGAACCCTCAACGTACCGGCCGTAATCGAGGATCTGACCGAGTGCGAGGCGGACACTCATGCGGTCGGCCGTTCCTTTGGCCTCATACAAGATGTTCTCGGTAGTATCCGCCAGATCGCTGTACAGCGGGGGTGTCCCGGCCGGCGTAATCCGGTACCGCATCACCTGGCGACCATGAGTCTCCAAATACCGCTGAAAGCGCTCCGTTAGTCGCGCTTCCTTCTGGACAGCAGGCCCGCTCACTGTCTGCTTGACCTCAGCGGATTCCGTGGCGAGGGCGTGTACTGGGTGGACGGTGTCCATGGTTACGACTTGCAGCGAAGCGCTCGCGCCGGCAGCGGCTGCAGATGTTCTCGTTGGTCCGGCTGCTGCACGTGTATCCTCGCCCGCGCGTCCGTTCCCACCGCGATGTCGTGGGTCTGGCGCTTGTCGTGGAAGGCGTTGGGCCCCAGACACTACGGCTTTGAACTGTGCGCTCGGGCGAAACACCGGGACGGCGACCGCTTCTCTTTTGGCAATTTCCCCGCTGCGCGGATTGCGCGTGCCGCGGACCTGCCGGCGGCGCTGCTCGAAGGCGCCGAAGCCCGTAATGGTGACGGGGTCACCTTCGTGCACCGTGCGGACGATCGTGTCGACGAACTTCTCCAAGACCACGGTCGCATACCGATGATCCGTGCCCAGTTTTCGTGCGAGTTCGTCGATGAGCTCTGCTTTGTTCACTTTCTGCTGCGCTCCCGTCCAGCCAGCCTGGCAGCGCTGGGACCACGTGCGGCGTCGTTGTCCATGTCGCCATCTCCTGATCGCCATCATTCCCCGGTTGTGGCACAGAACTACCGGCATCCAGTTTTGGTCGACGGCAAGCCAAAGGGTCCACGACGACCTTCGCCGATAGCTGGCGTGTCGATCAATGTACGTGCTCGGCCTTGGCTTTTGCCGCTGAACGCTAATGCTCGCAGAATCGGCAAGGCGGGGGTCAACGCGCGGGAACGCCGATAATCCGGGCATACGTCAACGGTCAAAATGTCAACAATCAACGACGCCCGTTCTCCCGCTGATCAGGTTGCCTCACCGAGATCGTTGACCTGCGAACATCGTGTCACGAGTGCGCTCAGCCGCGGGTGGTTGAGTAGAGCGTCGAGCACCTTGGTCACGGGCACGTCAAGTTCCTCCAGCGCGACGAGGTAGGTGACGAGGTGAACCGACTCAGCGACCGAATGGAGTTCGAAGCTGTCGCGAAGCGCGCGCCACGTTTTGGTGCCGCCGTGTGCGACATGGTTGCGAGCCCACACCGCCCAGCTTGCCCAACGAGCGGTGTCGAGGCCGAGCGCCGCCTGCACATCGGGGGCGAGCCTGTCGTGTAGTGCCTGCAGGCGTGCGTTCAACGTCATGTCGCTCCCGCCGCAAAGGCACCAGCGGTGGAAGCCCTCGGCTGCCGCCAGCGCCTGGCTCACGTACTCCTCAACCATGCGGGATGAATGTCCGCACAGACCCACGACGACACTCCACGCGTAACTTGCCTGGTTTCCTTCGGTGAACCGCCGCCGCGTCCGCAGGTACGACTCGAGGGTGACGTCGGCGAGGGTGAACACGATGGATGCCGGGTTGTGCAGATCATCGGGATGGGCGGTTTGGCCGGTATGTATTAGCAGCGAGACGCTCTTATCGCTGATGGTGTGAAGGGTGATCTGCGAGGTGCCGCAAGACTTGAATGTAGCTAGTTGAACGAGGTCATCCACGGCCGACATCCGCTCCACAAAGTCGGTCATAGACCCGGACGCCCCGCCGGGCAGCTCAATACAGGCGTGAGCGCCGACTTGTAGCCGCACCTGCGGTCCGCTGCGGAACTTGGTCGTCATCATTTCCAGTTTCAGTTCCGGCATGGTCTCTGTCGCTGGACTCATCCACGGTCGCGTCGCCGTGGTGGCGACCACATACGACGCCTCTGGGATCTCAGCCCGCGCGTACTCAGCGCGGTAACCGCCGACGACCGGGAAGATGTACGGCATCAACAGTGTGCCGTCGGGCTGCTTTTCGCCCGGATGCTCAACGCCTTCGATCGGCGACCATTGCGGCGCGCAGAACCGTCCGTCGTCGGTGAGGTAATAGAGCTCGTCGATGGTGACCGTAGCTTTGACCAACGCTGGCTCATCCGTGCTGACGATGTGCGCACCGACGCAGACCCACGACGAATGCCAGAACTCCTCACGCACCGCACCGCCGAAACCTGCCGTGTGCTGGCCTCGCTGAGCATCCCAGATGGAGATCTGTTGTCCGGCGACCGTTTCGCCGTAGATGGTCCCGGGCCGCACGTCGCCCACGAAGCTAGAAGTGACCCATCCACCGGTGGGATTCTGGCGGAACTCGGGTCCCGGGGAGAAACCACCGATCAGCTCCAGGGTCGCGCCGTCATCGGGTTCCCAGGTCAGCACTCCCGGCACACGAGTACTCGGATCCTCGGGAAGGTAAAACCAACCGGTGATCCGTTGCGGCTCAGACTGTCTCATGACCGGGCTCCGTATGTGTTGACAGCATCGGAATGGGTTCCCCCATTGCTGGTGCGGGTAGGTGGTATCGGTCTGCCCACAGCGACACCGTCGACTCCAGTTGTTCGGGGTAGTTTTTGCGGCGCACTCGGGCTCGGGCGGGGTGCGTCGCCTGGGCTTCGTAGAGCGCCACGGCGCACTCGGTCATGATGATCGCCGCGGCGAGGCTGTCGGCGAGTTGGGTGAGGACGCCTTCTTCGGTGCCGAGGTAGGCGGTCATCCATTTGTATCCGTGTACGAAGCTCGATCCGACGGTGTAGAAGCGCTCGGCCCCGATCGACATCCCGTAAGGCAATCCGTCAGCGTCAGTGATGTGCGCGGGCGGGTTCTTGTCGATCCAGTTTCCGGCCCAGCGGACAAAGAACTCGTAGTCTGAGGGAGGCCGCTGTCGGGCCGCCTGCGGTAGCGATGTCAGGAAATTCAACCGCGCTCGATACTGCTGCTCCGTTTCGGCGAAACTCTGGCGCGCAGCGCCGCGGCGGTCAGTGCGCACATCGAGAAAGCGCTTCTCAACGGCGATGTACTTCTTCTGATAGCCGATCTCACGTTCGGTGTAGCCCAGAGTGCGGGCGCGCCGGACGGCGCGGTTGGGATCGGCGAGAAGCCAGATGGTCTTGGCGGCGCTCTCGATGGCGCTGCGGCACAGGATCCCGGTCGACAGTGTGCTGGTTCGCCTCTGCTCCAGCGATGCCCCGAACGCCTGAGATGCCCCTACGAGGCATTCGGCCGCGTTCATCACGGGAAACCGCGCTGTCGAGCTGACGAAGTTCCCGCCAAGCTGAGGCAGGAAGTGCGAGTCGTCGAGGTCAAGGCTGCTTCCCCGGTCCGGAACGAACCGAGACGGATCACGGGGCTTGCTGCTGCCATCGGCGCGGACTTGGTGCAGCAACGCCCACTCGCCCATCCGCCACGCCCGAGCGGCGCGATCGGCGTTGCTCCACATCAAGCCCGCCATCCGCAGCAGGCGCTCCCTCTGATCTGTGGTCACAGCTCGCCACGGTATTCGCTGCCTACGACACGGCTCGCCAACTGTGGCGAGGGGGTATTTCAGGCCCCAGACGATGACTGGGTCGAACGGAGCACGGAATACGAGAAGTGGGCGAGGCAGCACTGTGCTCAGTGGTTGCCATACCTATGAGAGACAGTTGGGCACATGAATCAACTCTTCGAATCTGATCGCAGAGACGCCGCGAGTAGATCGCAGACTGCAAATCATATCGACGGGAGTGGGCTTAAGGACTGTCTGACTAGTTGCCAGACCCGAGACCGCCCCGCACAACCCGGATAGGGTCGCGAGTCGCAGCGAATTCCTTTGCGGCACGGCGGTCCGCCGCCTTCTTATCGCGGAGATTCTTTCGAGCCTGCGGGCTTCGGAGCAACCACTGACAGTGCCGGCATGTCTCAACGTTGTGCGCAGGGTTCTTGAGATTACAGAGACGCGGCACGCGGTCCTTGGGGCTCACACCTACGACCGTATCGGAGGACGGCGGATCGACGTATGGCTTGGGTGTGGGGGATTATGACGCTGCGGCGGGCCGGTTCACCGGATGCAGTGCGCGGCGCTGGAACGTCATTCTTGTTGCGTGGGTGCTGATAAACACGACTCACGGCTGATCTGTTGGGGCTCATAGATGAGTGCTCTGGAACGCGAAGCAGCCTGCCGCCGCTGTCATCCGTACCGTCTGGATCTCGGCGTGGAGCTAAGGTCCGATCAACCTGTGCCGTGCTTTCCTCACTACGTCTTCACTGAATAGATCGGGGTAGTTCAGCACTAGCTGCTTGCTGGTCAGATCTGGGCGGCGTGGAGTTACGTCCCACGTCAGCTTGACGAATCCTTCGGCCGGGCGGGCGGGTATCGATGACCATCCACCGCAATTGGTCCCCCTCATGGGCCCCAGGTGCACCGAAGTGGGCCGGGCGGGGCGGCTGCTGCGGGGGAGGACGGCCAAGGCGCGGCAGGCGATAGGCAGGTCGAGGGTCGTTGAGGTGGCTGCCGCCGAGGAAAGGCGCAGTGGCTGCAGTGGATTGCTGCAGGATGGAGGGGCGATCAAGCGTGCGTGAGAACAGTGCTACGGCTTCCAGAGGAGGCGGCGCTCAACTCATTGCCAGCGATACGCCTGCCTGGACGCCTGGAAGTAGTGCCCGGTTGTGGCGTCCTTACACGTGACCCCGGTCACTTCATCAAAGGAACATGAAATCGCCCCGCGCCCAAACGGATAGCCATAGGTGAGAGTTGTCGCCCCTGGCTCAAATACAGTCGCGGGATAGCAGTTAACGGCAACTGCTCGCCCCTGACGCAGAGCGAAAGAGTTGATGACGTCATGAGAGCAGTCCGACCTCACCTCTGGTTTATATGTGTGATTCCCGACTTCGCAGAGCGCGGTGGTTTGACCATCGGCAGTAGCTAGCTCACAAGTGATGTTGCCGGTTTGGGACCGAAAGCGCACGACTGAGCTAGACGCAGACGTCGTCGTAGGCCCAGGCGGTACGGGATCAACCGCGGGTACAGGTGCTGTGGGCGGAGTTTCCTCGACCGAAGGCCGCGCAACCCCCGCCTTCCACGGTTGGACGACGAATCCAAACTGCGCCAGGGGCTGTAAAGCAGTGGGGTCATCTTGCATCACGTGAAACACAGTGACTAACTCGCCAGTCTCTGCCACCGCGAAATACTCTGTCCCAGACAAAGCTAAGGCATTCATCATCGTGGCCTCGGAATCCCACTGAGACATCATGATCAGGCTCGTCCGCGGCCCGATTCGTGTACATGCGCCACCGCCAACCGCCCCCTTGAGCGGTGGACCCTCAGAGTAATGAACTGTTGCAGGTCCACACACGGCTTTCAGCCAGTCATCGGTAGTACCGGTAATGGCGTGCCTCACCGAGTTGTCTGGGTGGCCCCCACCTCCATTCCCGTTCCCCGAGGTGCCGCAAGCCGCCGCTCCAAGCAAGATGGCCGCGACGCCCGCCACGGCTACCGCGCCCCTAATGCCCAAGTTCGTCATACACTCCGCCACTCCTTTAGCCACCACGATCCAGTGACCTACCCGTCAATATTCTGTGAGTATTCACGACCCGCGAGCTTCTTGTGTCGGCATCGAACAAGCATCGGCGGCACACGCCGGATCAGATCATCCGCAAGCTGACCGAGGGCAACAAGCTCCTCCGGACGGGACAAGAACTCAGCGAGGTGTGCCGGCACCTCAAACGGCTCAAAGAGCTTGAGGGCGACGACGACGCCCGGCTCAAGAAGTGGTCGCCAACCAGGCCCTCGACATGCTCAAGGAGATTTCGGTGGGGGACTTCTGACCCCGAACCGCAAGCGTCGCGTCGTGGTACTTGGCAGCAATCACCGTGGCGATCGGCAGCGACATTCGAACCGAACACGATGCCTTCAGTGTGTTGGACAAAGCCACGAATACTCCAGGAGAGCTGACGGCTGTCCGAATACTCGACATCCTGGCATGGAAGTCGAAAGGAACTAGCCCCGACTAAGCCGTTGGGATGGGCACACCGAGAGGCGAACTCGCAACGTATAGGCACAGACTCGGTGAAGCGAGATACGTTGCAGCTCAGTATTGATCGGCCGCATTGACAAACCGCGAGATGACAGCCGCTGCGGCCTGATCCCCGGTCAACTCTCGGCGACAAAGCGCTTCAATCAGTTGCGTTGTGAAAGGGTGCAGCCTCTGGCCGGCAAGCCCTGATGCGGCCTGTGCGACTGCAACTGCCTCGCACCGCCGGCCAGCGGTGAGAGGCAGTTCAATTCGTAGGCCGGGAACCGATCTGGTGTCAACGCTACGCAGCCGTGCTGCCATTCGGCGGCATCGCTGTGGATGGTCCTGTGGAGTATTTGCGAATAAGGGCACGGCCGATGACGCGGTGGCTGTGAATAACATATGTGTAATTCCCGATACATGCAGTTCAGCGGCTGTAACGGACTGTGGATGAGAAAAGTCTCGGCGTGTCGTTTGGCTCGCCCCAAAGCTTCCGTGTTCGGCGAGGACGCCTATCCGATGATCCACCAGAAGGCCGCCGCGCTACTGGAATCACTTGTCAAGAACGTTGCCCTTGTGGACGGCAACAAGCGGCTGGGCTGGGTCGCCACCAGCCTGCTTTATGGACTCAATGACTGCGACCCGTCGGCCACAGAAGATGAGAAGTACGACTGATTTGTACCCATGCAAGCCTCAATGGTCGTTGCCCCGCTTCTCTCGGTATTCATGGCTAACCACCTCGATCGGCATGGAACTGCAAGGCCTCCGGTGACCGCCGGAACTCGTCCATGTGGTCGAGAAATCCCCGGAAGTCTCTGCTGTTCGCCATCGCCGGTCCCTCGGTACGGTCTCCGTGTCGTTGGGCATCAGCCGGTCACCTCTGCGGAGGGTCGAGCAGGGCTCGGGCGTCTTTGATCAGCAGCAGCAGGTGCAGCGGGTCGGTCGGTGAGGGCTCGAAATCGAAGTGCGCGTAGAACGCCCGCGCCTGCTCGTGCAGCGCGTGCACCAGCAGTGCCCGCACGCCGATGATCTCCGCAGCGGCCACCGCGCGGGTGATCGCATCGCGCAGCAGCGCGGCACCCAGCCCCTGGCCTCGTTCCTTGCGGTCGATCGCCAGCCGCGACAACAGGATCACCGGCACCGGATCGGGCATGTTGCGCCGTACCCGCCCGGGTGTGCCGGCGCGTTCCACCGCCGCCGAGGCCAGCGCGTAGAACCCGACGACACGGCCGTCCCGGCACGTCACGAAGCACCGGGAGGCACCCTCGACATGGTTCGCCAGGGCGCGTCCCCGCAGGTACCCATCCAGGGTGGGCTCGCCGCTGTCGAACTCGGCGACCACATCGTGTTCGCTGATCGGGCGGGGCGCGCTGTAGCCGCTCACTCGTCGAAGATCGAGGGCTCCGCGAACAGCTTCTCCAGCCGCGGCTTGTGCGACACCGGCCGGTCCAGCACCGATACGAACTCCGACCAGGCCGGTGGATCGAGCATGAACAGCCGCCGATCGGCGAGAACGTTGCGGGCATGAGCCAGCGTCGCGGTCACCGTGAAGTTGGTCAGATCGGTCCCCTCCACTTCGGCGGCACGACGAATCAGCGCGTCCTGCTCGGCAGTCAGGCGCACCGCGAACCGCTCTGTCTTCGTAGCCACGCCATCCATTGTGTGCCCATTGGGCACACAATGCAACGGGGTATTGATGAAGCTTCTGAACAGCGGCGATGCACTTCATATCGGTAAGACACGCGCTGACTCACGGGAGGAAGTAGCGGGGCGAGTCGGGCCGCGGTGGGGACGGCCACCCAAGTCCGGCCGGCCAAAATTGCCGCGCGGAGGATGGCCCCGACCGCCGTAAAATCAGCGGTATACCTGCCGGCCATTCGGGGCGGCGCAATTGGTGGGGGGCGTGTATGAGCGGCGGTCAGATCTTGAAAGTCGACCCGGCCGCGTTGACGACCGCCGGCACGGCGTTCAGTCAGGCCGGTGCGAGTGTGGCGGGCCTGGGTGCCGACGCCGTGCTGGCCGACGCCGCGGCCGCGGTGCCGCAGCTGGCCACCGCGGGTGCCTGTCATGACGCGCAGTCCGCCGTCAGCGCCGCCACCACCGCGGTCGCCGACGCGGCGAATACCTTTGGCAGCAACCTGAGCAAGGCCGCGAGCGGGTACGAGTCGCAGGACGAGGCCTCGGCGGCGTCGATCAAAAAGGTGGAGATGCCGGGCGGTTAGCTGTCAGCTGGTGAGTTCGGCCCGGATGTCCTGTTCGTCGGCGCTGTGATCGCCGGCATTGCGGCACTCCCCGTAGATCTCGATGTAGCCGCGGTCGGGATGGTCGGGGTTGGCCGCGATGATGGCCATGACCTCGCCCAGATTCATCGCCCGCCCGTGTGGCTGCTTCCCCGACGGCGCCCCGTCGCGCCAGCCGTCGGCGCGCATGGCCGCGACGATCTGGTCGAGGTAGGCCTGCGGGTCCACCCCGGCGGGGAAGGTGAATCCCATCCCGACCTGCCCGCGGTACGGCGCCACCTCCTGATCGGTGCACGAGTCGAATTCGAAGGTCGCGCCGCGCACCTGCAGCCCGGCGGACGCGACGAGCCGTTTGGCCGGCTCCACGACCTGGGCGCGGGTCTGCTCGTCGCTCATCTGCGGCCCGTCCAGGCTGGCCGGGCGCTCGGCGGGCTTCTCGGAACCCATTGCGCATCCTCCTAGCAATAGTGCGCCGGCCACAGCGGCCGTCCACAGCGCCGCGCTGCGGCGGGCACGGTCAGTACTGGTGGTCTTTGGTGACGGTGCCACGGTCGCCTTCCGGGTCGTTGAAAGCAGGGGTGCCGGGGATTCGAGTGTCCCAGTCGGGCAGGTCGATAGGGGGGAGTCCGGGAAGATCGACCTTGTCCGGCAGTCCGATGTGTGGTTGCCTGCGGCCTTCGGCGGTCAGCCCGTTGTCGGCCAGGGTGGACCCGTCGCCGGTGGCGATGTCGGTCATGGACCGCAACGATTCGCTGCCGATGTCGTAGTAGCGGGAGTGGTCGCCGAAATCCGGCAGGCCGCTGCGCCCGGGCACCTCGGAATCGAAACGCACCGAGCCGAATCCGTCGCCGGCCGGGTCACGGCCGAGACCGGCCTCCATGCCCAGCGGATAGCCCAGTTCACGGTTGATGATGTCCGGGATCGGACCGGCCTGGCCCAGCCAGCTCACCGGATCGCTAGAGGCCGCACCGACATACACCTTTCCGCCCTCGGGCAGATGGAAATCCTCGGCGCTGTTGGCCAAATCCGTTCCGGGGCTGCCGATCAGCACCGCATTGTTGGCGTTCATCCCGCTGCCGGCGAATGCGTCGGCCACCGTGGTGGAACCGTAGGAGTGCCCGATGACGGTGACGTTGGAGGGCCCTCCCTCGTGGGTGGCACCGAGGCCGTTCACATCGGCTGCCAGCAGGTCACCACCGGTGCGGGCCAGGTCGGGGGTGGCGATGCGGGTGTCGGTGGGGCTGTCCGGGGCGTCGTAGCCCATCCAGGCGATCACCGACGTCGACTCATCGGGGTCACCGAGACGCATCTGGTCATACAGGTTGGTGGCGTTGTCGCTTTCCAACCAGCCGTCCTTGACGCTGCTCCCCGTGCCGGGCACCACGACGGCGGTGTTCTGGGCCTTGTCGGGGTTGCCGATCGCCACGGCGGCCTTGCCCTGACCGTTGAAGGCCAGCGGATCGTAGGCCCACAACATCACCGGACGGTCCTGCTTGCCTTCGGCGGCCATCTTCTCCAGACCCTTCTGGGTCTGCACGGCGTTGGTGTAGCGGGTGGCGTCGGCAGAGGTCAGCCCATAGGCACCCGGATTGGCCAGCACCTCCTCGGTGGACACCCCGTGCTGGGTGGCCGCGTCTTGGACCCGGTTCAGATCATCCTGCAGGACAGCCTGATTCACCTGATCGCGCACTTCGGCCGGGATGCCGTTGAGGTTGCCCAACGCCGCCGGGTGCTCGGCGATCAACTGGTTCTTCTCGGCCCCGCTCAGCGAGTCCCACCACTTCTTGACATCCTCGGCGCTGGTTCCCGGCGGGGGCATCGCGCGCGGATCACCGAGGGTGCCCGGCGGGGTTTCGGGGACCGGGCCGCCCAGCGCTGCGGCGATGGCCGCCGCGGTGGCGGTGTCGATGGCGCCGAACACCGCCAGCATCTTCTTGAGGATGGCGGTCCACGCCGGGGCCAGCAGCCGCAGCAGCGGCGGGAAGGGCGGCGGGGTGGCGGTGCCGTCGTCGGCGACCTCCCAGCCCACGGCGCGCAGCATCTCGACGGTGGCCAGCAGCCCGGTCCGCAGGTAGCCCATCTGGGTGCCGCCGGACTGCAGCGCCTGCTGCAGCGCGGAGAGCCGAGCACGCAACTCTTCCTGCTGATCGAGGTTCTGCTCGGCCTTGGCGATGGCCGCGCTGGCGGCCTGGCCCTCCCACGACGCACGCAGCTGCGCCAAGGCTTGCCGCTGCGCATTCATCGTCGCGTCGAGGGTGGAGATCTTGGTGCCGAGGTCGGCGGCGGCGGCAACCAACTGCTGCGGCCGCGACGCCTCCACCGTCGACACCGTTACCGACACTGCGACCCCCTTGCGTCCGCGTCCCATCGTCGCACGGGTTCAGGGCCTGCGTGAGCACCAAATCAGCGCCGAATCGGACGTCGCCGCCGCCGCCCTACTTGTGCTCCAACAGCCCCAACAGGTAGTCGCCGTACCCGGATTTGGACAGCTCGGCGGCGCGGGCGGCCAACTGATCGTCGTCGATGTAGCCGGCTCGCCAGGCGATCTCCTCGGGCACCGCGATCTTCAGGCCCTGGCGGCGCTCGATGGTGCGGACGAAGTCGCTGGCGTCCAGCAGCGAGTCGAAGGTGCCGGTGTCCAGCCACGCGGTACCGCGGGCCAGCACCTCGACCGAGAGCCGGCCCTGGTCCAGATAGGTCTGGTTGATCTCGGTGATCTCGTACTCACCGCGGGCCGATTTACGCAGTGCCCGCGCCAGCTCGATGACGTCGTTGTCGTAGAAGTACAGGCCCGGCACGGCGTACGGGGATTTGGGGAAGGCCGGTTTCTCCTCCAGCGATAGCGCGGTGCCGTCGGGACCGAACTCCACCACCCCGTAGGCCGACGGGTTCGCCACCCGGTACGCGAAAATCGCTCCTCCGCTGACATTTTGGAACCGGCGCAGGCTGGTGCCCAGGCCGGGTCCGTAGAACAGGTTGTCGCCCAACACAAGTGCCACCGAGTCGGAGCCGATGTGCTCGGCGCCGATCACGAAAGACTGTGCCAACCCCTCCGGCTCGGGCTGCACCGCGTAGCTGAGATTGACCCCGAAAACCGAGCCGTCACCGAGCAGCCGCTCGAATGCCTGGGCATCGGCGGGGGTGGTGATCACCAGGATGTCGCGGATCCCGGCCATGATCAGGGTGGAAAGCGGGTAGTAGACCAGCGGCTTGTCGTACACCGGAAGCAACTGCTTGCTGACGCCCATCGTGATCGGGTGCAGCCGGGTGCCCGAACCGCCGGCCAGCAGGATTCCGCGCATGCGTGTCCTAGCGTCCCGGGCCCGGCGTCTGGTCATGGCACACCACGCAGTCACCTTATCGCGGGCCCGGTGCGGGGCCGGCCCGGCGCGCGACCCGCTCAGCTCAGGACATAGGAAGTCATCGACAACGACCCGTAGCTGTAGCCGTCCACCAGAGAGCTCACCGAACCGGTTGCGGCCGCGGCCAACCCGGCGAAGTAGAGCATGGGGATGAAGTGGTCGGGCGTCGGCACCGCGGCCGCATAGTCCGGGTGTGCCTGGAGGCCGAGAACGTCGGCGGGGGAGTCGGTCAACTGCCGGTGCGCGGCGTCGTCGAACCGCCGCGCCCAGTCGAAGCCGCCTTCGGGCCGGCGCGGGTCCATCGCGGCGAGGTTGTGCACGATGTTGCCGCTGCCGAGCACCAACACCCCGCGCTCCCGCAGCGGCGCCAGCTGTGCCCCGAGCCGCAGGTGGTATTCGGCCGGTTGGTCGGCGTTGATCGCCAGTTGCACAACGGGAATCGAGGCCTCGGGGAAGGCGTGCACCAGCACCGACCAGGCGCCGTGGTCGATGCCCCAGCTGTCCACGTCGGCGCCCACCCAGGTCGGGTGCACCACATCGCTGACCTCCTCGGCCAGCTCCGGCAGGCCCGGCGCCGGGTACTGCACGTCGAACAGGTCGCGCGGGAATCCGTAGAAGTCATGGATCGTGCGCGGCCGCGGCATCGCGGTCACCGCGGTGGCCTTGATGTACCAGTGCGCGCTGACCACAAGGACCGCCCGGGGCGGCGGCACCGACCGGCCGAAACTGCGCCAGGCGGTGGTGAAGCGGTTGGACTCGATCGCGTTCATCGGGCTGCCGTGGCCGATGAAGGCGGCCGGCATCGGCGCGGGTGCGGTGTTGGCCATGGCGAACCTCCGGCTGCCAGGTTAGAACGTGCAGCTATGGCCGATGCCATCGCAGCGGGTCGGGCCCACCATGTGTGTTTGATCAGGGCGCTTCTGCGGTAGGTTTCGGTGTGTGCAGACCTGCGGGGATTTGGTGTTCTGATGCCCGATCTGTATCCCGTCGACGATACCGACGACGCGGATCCGCGGCTGGCGCCGTTGTTGGCCTGGCGCCAGCAGCTGGTCGACTCCGGCGCGGTGGCGGCCCGCAGCTTCAAAGAGGCGCATCTGCGCTTGGTGCTGAGGTCCGGGCGCACCGATGTCGAGCAGATCCGCGAGATGCTGCCGGGCTCGGTGGCCGAGCACGCCGAAGCGATGGCCCGGCTGCTGGCCGAGCTGGAAGCGCAGCCGCCGGCGGTACCCACGAGTCCGTCCGACGCACCGGCGCCGCCCGCGGCCGATGCGCACGCCATCGCGTTTCGTCATGACGAGGGGCGCCCCGGTGTCGTCGACCTGAGCTGGCCGGACTACGCAGCCAACGGGGGAGTGGTGCTGTACCGGGTGGTCAGCGCCGAGGACCGGGCCCCCAGATCCCCCGAGAACGCCGACCTGGTCGCCGCGACGCCGCTGTCGGCGGCCAGCGACGACCGCCCGTTGACCGGCCCGGTGCGCTTCTACCAGGTGTGGGTGATCACCGGGACGTCGCGCTCGGACGCCCTGAGCACCCGGCCCGTATTGCACGCCAGTGGGGTACTGGTGGCCCCGCTCAACGACGTATCCATCCGGCAGGACACCGGTCTGGTCGTCGGGGAGTGGACCGCACCGCCGGCCGCGCAGGCCGTGCACGTGTACCGCATCCCGGTCGAGGAGGCCGACGGCGACGAGGCGCGCTACCGGATCCTGGCCGACAGCGACAACCTGTCCGGGTTCGTCGACACCGGCGCGGCACGGGGTAAGCGCTACCGCTACCGGGCCCGCTGCGCGGTCGACGTCGACGGGCGCACGGAACTGTCCGAGCCCGCCGACGCCGAGGTCGAGGTGTCGGCGGTGCTGGCCGCGGTCACCGACATCACGGTGGACACCAGCCTCGACGGCGAGTCGTTCGACCTGTCCTGGGCGGCGCCCGGGGCCGAGGTGGTCGTCTACCTCAGCGAGCGCGGCCCCAGCGCCGGCGGGGTCTCCACGGAGCTGCCCGAGAACGCGCTCGAGCAGGTCGGGTTGACACCGGACCTGCGCCTGCGCCGCCCGGTGGTCGACCAGCCCCACCCCGACGGCAGCCACCGCACCCTGATGACGGGGGTGCCGTGGCCGCCGGGATGGAGCCGGGCCTATGTCACCCCGGTGACGGTCCTGGCCGGGCGCGCTGTGCTGGGGCGCACGGTCTCGGCGGTGCGTACCGGGTTGATCCGCGACATCGAGCTCGTCGAATACTGCAACAAGCAGGTGCTGACCTTCGATTGGCCGGAGGGCGCCGCCGGGGTGGTGGTCACCCTCGCCCCCAAAGGGCACGATCCGCGCATCGGGCTGACCGGCAGATCGTTCGAGATCTCGCTGGAGGACTACGAAAAGTACGGCGGCATGCACCTGACCGGAGCGCTTCCGGTCGACGGCTGCTCGCTGCACCTGGCTTCGGTGGCGTTCTCCGGCGGTCGCCGGGTGACCGGGCCGGTGGCCGGCATCGAATACCCGGGGATGCTGCGGCTGCAGTACGCGGTGCGAATCGGCCGTGACCCCAACGGTTTTCCGACGACCGCCACCGTTGCTGTGCGTTCGGAACACGATGTGCCGGGTTCGCCGTCGTTCGTGTTGGTCAACAACCCGCAGCGGATGCCGTTGAGCGTGCACGACGGCCAGCCCGTCGACGTGGCGCCGCTGGACGCCCAGGGCCAGTTGGCCGACCATCCGTCCAAGGAACTGCGCTGGACCGCGCTGACCGCGTCGGGCAGCGGCGAGCTGTGGGCCGCCAATGTCAGCGGCCTGCACGGTTGGATCCGGCTATTCGTCAACATTCTGGACCCGGCCCAGCTGAGCACCATTGCCCTGTTGGACCCGCCGGTGCAGACCTTGCAGCTCACCGCGACGGTGCTATGACATCGCGCTACGGCCAGCTCGCCTATACGTCGTTCGACGCGGTCGGGACTGTTGGCGGCTGGCAGGTCAAACAGACCGATGGTGACCTGACGCCGGAGGAGACCCAGGCGTTGATCGCCGGTGTGCACACGGTGTTTCGCCCGGTGGAGCCGGCGCCGGATTTCCCGACCGCCGAGCAGCTGGAGCAGGGTCCGCGCCGTTTGATGTACCGCCGGCTCGAGTACGGCGCCGGGTACTGGCACACGTTTCCGGCCGGGGCGGACAGCACGGGCCGTCCGGGCAATGTGTTCGCGCATGTGGTGCTGGACCGTGCGCCGAACACCCATCCGCAGCACCGCGCCATTCAGTGGTGGCGGTCACCGGGCTGGCTGCGGCCCTACGGGGCCGCCGCGGTGGCCCGAGCCGAGCTTGCCGAGGGGACCCCGCAGCCGGGTGATGCGGTGACCAAGGACAGCGTGGTGGCCTTCGCACTGGACAGCGCGACCTGGCGGTTGGCGACGTTGTTCGCCCTGCTCGATGCGGTGGCCGCGGCACTGGCCGGTGGTCCGCCGGTGGTGCTGGGGGCGCGGTCGCCGGATTCGGCGGCGCAGTGGATCGGCCTGGTGAGTTTCCTGATGTCGCCGGGGACCGCGGCCCGGATGAGTTTCTCCACGTTCGACCGTGTCGAGCAGGTCGCGCCGCACCACGGCCAGCTTTTCAGCGCGGTGCCGCTGGAGGATCTCGCCATGGTGGAACCGGGCCTGACGGTGATCAGCGAGGCCGAGACGGTGTCGCTGGGTGAACTCGGCGGTGATCCGCACCGCACGGCCGGCGGACACCACATCGAGGTGACGCGGTGGTCGGTGATGGCGCAGGTGGTGCTGTTGGACGTGGCCTCGGCGCGACAGGTGCTCGAGGACATCGACACGCTGTCCGCCCAGGTCCGCGACGACGGACTGCATCCGGCGTGGCCGATGGCCATGGCGGTGGCCGGACACCCGGAGTTTGCCGATGCGCAGGTGGAAGCGCATGAGGTGATCGCTGCGCATTCGCCGTCGGGCGCGCTGGTCGGGTCGGAGGCCGCGCGCATCATCGCCGAGGTGCTTTCGGGTGTGGTCGGCACCAGCACGGCCGACGCCTGGCGGGCGGTGCACGAGCTGCCGGACGGGGCGGGAGCGGCGTTCGCCGACGCCGCGTATTTCGCCCGGGCCATCGCCGATGATGGCTGGATGACCGGGGACGGCCCAATCCCGTTGGGGCCGAGAATGTTTCACGGGAAACCAATACCTTCGTCGCTGCGGGCCGCCATCGGGCCGGCCCTGGAGCGCAGCCGGCACCAGGGTCCAGACCGGTTGCTGAGGGTCATCGACCTGCTGCTTCGGGCCGGGGTGACCGACGACCGGCTGCAGGCGGCGCTGACCGAGGACGTGCTGCCCGGCCTCACCGATCCCGGGGTGCGTGCCCTGATCGGCCCGGCCGATCGGCTGTCGCTGGCGGCGTTGCTGCTGCACGACACTGATCCCGAGGGCAGTGGGATCGAGGACGAGATATTGGACTGGCTGGCCGAGGCCGCCCCGGTGCCGGGGCACGCGGAGCTTGCCGCGGCCCAACCCGGGGATGCGGTGTGGATTCGCGCCGCACTGCGCGGGCTGCGGTCGCGCCGCCGCGGTGCGGACGCTCCGGGCGCCCAGCTGTGGTGGTTGCGGACGACCGAACCGGCCCGGTTCGAGGCGGCCGCGTCGGCGGCGGTGTGGAATCCGCCGGATCTGTTGCTGGCCGCCGGTACCGGCCCACTGCCCGGGCTGGCCGCGCTGCGCACCCTGGTGGGCGCCGCGGACTCGGCCGACCTGCACCAGCTGGCCGGCAAGGTCATCGACGACAACGGCGACAGCATGGCCGTGGCCTGCGCGGCGGTGCGGCGCATCGAACCGGTGGACTGGCTGCACCAGCGCTATCTGCACACCCACCAGAGCTCATATGTGCCGATCTGGGACCAGGCGCTGGCCTGGTTGGAACCCGAGTCGGTGCACCCGGATTTCTCGGTGCGGCTGCTGTCCTTCGCTTTGCTGGCGGTGCTCGCCGGCCAACCGTATCCGCAGGCCTGCAAGGGATTGGCCGCCGAGACCGGTTACGGAGCACAGGCGGTGGCTCGGGTACTGCCACTGGTGGACGGCGACGGGCTGGCGCCGGTTCCGGTGGTGGCGATGGGTCTGTTGCGCAGCGGACCGGCCGATTACGTCCTCGATCCGGTGGACCAGCTCGTGGTCCGGTTGGCCGGCAAGGTGGCAGTCACCATGTCGGGCGCCGACGCCGAATCCGTGGTGATGTTGATGGCGCAGATGTCAGGTGATGCTTCCGAGGGGACGATGCGCGGATACCGCAAAATGGTGAGCAGGCTGATGCGGCGGGGCGATCATGTGTCGCTGACAGAGCGACTGAGGGGGAGCCGGGGCTGATATGAGCAAGTGCCCGCGTTGCTTCACGCCATTGAGCCCCAACAACCATCTGTGGACGCTGCCGGCCCAGGCCGGTGGCACCCGCTATCGCGACGACGTGGCCTCGGCCTATCTGGGTGCGCCGGCCGATTGCGGCCCGCTCTACACCTGGACCCGCGCTGCGGGTTACCACGGCCCGCCCCCGCCGACGTCGGAGGCCAGCCGTGCGCTGCAGGGTCCGGCGGTGGAGATCTGCCCGGTCTGCCATTTCACGCTGCCCGACGGCTTCCGGGAGGGGCACGCGATCTGCATCGCGCTGGCCGGTGCCCGCGCCACGGGGAAGAGCCTCTACATCGCGGTGCTGGTCAAGCAGCTGGAGTTGTTGTGTGAGCGCTTCGGCGTGCTGATGGAGCCGGTCACCCGCGGCACCATGCAGAGCTACGCCACCAACTACGAGAACCCGCTCTACGTGCAGCGTGGCCTGCTGCCGCCCACCCCGACGGTGCACACCCAGGCGCCGAACCAGCGTGAGCCCCTGGTGTTTTCGATCGGCGTCTGGCATGGCGTGCGACGCTTCCTGGTGCTGCGCGATGTCGCCGGCGAGGATCTGGAGACCGGTGACCTGCACGCGCCGCCCTTCCAGTTCTTCGCCCACGCCGACGCGGTGTTCTTCATGTTCGATCCGTTGCGGGTCAAGGCCATCCGCGATCAGTTGCAGGATCTGTTGCCGCCGCAGCCGTTCAACGGTGGAGAGCCGCGGTCGGTCCTGGCGAATCTGTTGATGGCGGTCAATCCCGGCCAGCCCCGGCTGGCGGTGATCCTGTCAAAGTTCGACGTGCTGCGGGCGCTGCGTGCGGTGCAGGGTTCGGAGTGGGCGCTGGTGATGTCCAACGGCGGCGCGGCGTTCCTGCGCGACACCTCCGACGGCAAGCGCTACGACGACGTCGACGGGCAACTGCTCGACCAGGAGGTGCGCAGCCTGCTGATCCGGCTGCACGGCGGCGCGATCGTGGCGGGTGTGGAGAACCCGACCTCGGGCCCGCGGCTGACCAGCCGGTACTTCGCGGTGTCGGCGCTCGGCCATCCGCCGGCCGGAAACCGTCTGCACGCCAGGGGTATCGCCCCGTTCCGGTGTGTGGATCCGGTGCGCTGGGTGACCTCGCAGTTCGGTGTGTTGTAGCCGCGTGGCATGGTGACCTGACCGAGCAGAGAGGTGACAGGTGGGCAAGAACGAGCGCACGAAGATCGTCATGAGCGACGAGGAGATCGCCGAATTCGTCGAACACAGCCGGACCGCGACGATGGCCACGGTGCTGCCCAACGGTCGGCCCCACCTGGTCGCCATGTGGTACGCGGTGCTCGATGGTGAGATCTGGTTCGAGACCAAGGCCAAGTCGCAGAAGGCGGTCAACCTGCGTCGCGATCCCACGATCACCGTGATGATCGAGGACGGTGACACCTACGACACCCTGCGCGGGGTGTCCATCGACGGCACCGCCGACATCATCGATGATCCGGAAGCTCTTCTGCGCGTGGGGATCAGCGTGTGGGAGCGCTACACCGGGCCCTACACCGACGAGATGCGCCCGTTTGTCGACCAGATGATGAACAATCGCATCGCGGTGCGGGTCGTACCCAGTCGGACGCGTAGCTGGGACCACCGCAAGCTCGGGCTGCCCGCAATGCCGGTGGGGGGCAGCACAGCCCAGTATTTGACCGCGGATACCGACAGCTAGCCCGACGGCCGCGGCCGCGGTTTGAGCCGCCCGCCCGGCAGGGGCGGCGCCGGCAGCCGTGGGATGCGGCCGTGGTAGCCGTGCACCTCGCCGAACCGCGCGCCATGGCCCTGCCACAGTTCGCGGTAGGTGGCGATGTCGTCGTGACTGCGGCCGACGAAGTTCCACCACATCACCAGTTCCTCGGTGAACGGTGGGCCGCCCAGCAGGATCGACCGGGCCGGTCCGGCGCCGCGGTTGGCCAGGTGCAGCTGGGTGCGGCCGGGCGCCTGGTAGGCCAGATCGGCGACGGCCAGTGTCGTGCCGCACACCTCGATCGACCCCCGATCGAGCAGCACGCCGTGTTCGAAGGCCGGGTCGACGTCCAGCGTCAGCGTCGCACCCTCGTCGAGATCGACCTGGGCGCCCAGCAACGGGGTGAAAGTATGTACCGGGGAACATGATTGGGCCAGCTCCCCGAGGAACACCCGGACGGTGGCGCCGTCGCCGGTGCGGGCCGGCGGGACATGGTGGGCAAAGTCGCGGTCGGTGTCACGGGCGGCGTCGGGTAGCGCGACCCACAGTTGGACGCCGTGCAGGATGGTGGTCCGGCCGGTGGAGACCTCCGAGTGAGCGATCCCGGCGCCCGCGGTCATGAGGTTGAGTTCACCGGGAAGCACCATGGCGTGCACTCCGGCACTGTCGCGGTGCTCGATTTCGCCCTCGAAAAGCCAACTGACGGTCTGTAACCCGGTGTGTGGGTGGGGTGGCACGTCCATCCCGGGGCGGGTGCGGATATCGGTGGGCCCGTAGTGGTCGGCGAAACACCAGGCGCCGATCATCGAGCGGTCCCGTTGCGGCAGGGTGCGCCGGACCAGCATGGCCCGTGGCCCGCCCAGCGGCACTTCCCGGGCATGCAGCACACCGGCGAAGTCCGTGTGGGTGCAGGCGACCTCGGCGGGTGCCGTGTCGGTGTTGCTCATGAACTTCACGGTAGCCGTGTGGCGACCGGGCCAGGCCCGGTTAGCATGACGTCATGACCGGGGGATTGACAGCCGAAGACGTTCGCAGCACGGTGCTTTCGAAGCCGCCGCTGGGCAAGCGGGGGTATGACAAGAAGTCGGTGGACGATTTCCTTGCGCTCGTGGCCCGGCGCCTGGACGGGCGGGGGCACCTCGGCGCCGAAGACGTGCGCAATGTCGCGTTCCCGAAGCCGCCGCTGTTCCAGCGTGGTTACGACGAGGACGAGGTGGACCGGCTGCTCGACGCGGTGGTGTCCACGCTCGAGCGGTAGCCGGAGAACGTTGGGGACGGTGCCGTCACTGCGCCTCGCGGCGAGTGGTCGCTCGAAGCGACGGTTCTGGTGTGGGGCCCGGGGCAATGCCCGACACCGTCAGCCGGTGTAACGACATGCCCCGGGCCCCTATTCCTCCCCCAGTGGAAATCTGCCCTTGCCCTGCCGTCCCCTCGAATCGGCAGCGCAAGGGCGCGCCAGAAAGTTCTTGATGCGTTGGTGCCAGGACCGCCTCAGGCGGCTTCGGGGAAGACCAGCCCGAGCTTGCGGACCGGGTAGCCGTTGCGCTCGGCCAGCGAGCGCAGCTGCTTGAGCGCGAAGCTGCGGCCGCGGCCGGCTTCCGGGACCATGATCCCGGCCCACAGGCCTTCGGCGCGGGGAAGTTCGCAGGCCTCCCGGGCGCACAGCCAGCGCCGGGGGCATTCCCGGCAGATGACCTTGGCCTGATCGTCGGGGGTGGAGGTCCACCGCTCCGGGTCGCTGGTGCACACGCCGAGCGGGATGCCGTTGGCCATGAGTGCGTTCATGCTGCTGCTCCTGTGAGGGCTCCTGTTGCGGTGTGTTCCGCGTTGAGGGGAACGCTATAGCAAGAACCGTAGCGATGCAACAGTTTGGTTGGAACCGTTGCATCGCGGTGCTACGGAAATTTGCAAAGGTAACGATGCCGAGTCACCTGGGGAAAGCCAGATTGGATGTAAAACCGCACGTCAGAACGTCTACAGGTACCTGCATGTACCCGTAGCGACAGTACGGTTCGGCCCATC
Source organism: [Mycobacterium] fortunisiensis (assembly GCF_019050325.1). Taxonomy (GTDB): domain Bacteria; phylum Actinomycetota; class Actinomycetes; order Mycobacteriales; family Mycobacteriaceae; genus Mycobacterium; species Mycobacterium fortunisiensis. Next base: position 31,639 of record NZ_VOMB01000001.1, read on the forward strand.
GGACAGCCGTAGCGTTGGGGTTTGTTTGCTGTATGTGCCAGAAACCCAATGCGTAGCGGTGCTGCGGTCTGGGGTTAGGATTGGGGGGTCCCGACAACCGCTTCAGCGCGTCAGCTGAGGCTGAACACAGCGGCGAGGAAACAGCCCAGTCATGACCGACGCTGAGTACGATCTCGCTACTGGTGAGTTCGATGTCGGGCTGATCCGTGCCGGTTCCGCCGCCGCAGCCAGACGCCGCGAGCTGGACATCAGCCAGCGCAGCCTCGCCGCCGACGGAATCATCAATGCCGGTGCGCTCATCGCCTTCGAGAAGGGCCGCAGCTGGCCGCGCGAACGGACCCGGCTCAAACTCGAAGAGGTACTGCGCTGGCCGCCCGGCACCATCGCCCGGCTGCGCCAGGGCGGGCCCGTCCCGGATCCGGCGATGCCCGCGCCGGCGCCCGTCCAGTCGGCCGCCGTCGTCACCGCACCGCTGGCCGCGGGTCCGCCGGCGACCACACCGCCGGCCAGCGACGAGGTCCCACTGATCGCCCAGGCGGTGCTGACCGCGGTCAACACCTTGGAGTCGACGATCGCCACCCTGCCCGCGATCGGTGAACCGGAGTTCACCCCGCGGGTCACCTCGGTGCTGGCCGATCTGCGTCAGCTCGAGGCCGTGGCATCGCGCGCCGCCCGGCTCAGCATGGTGACCCCGGCACTGATCAAGGCGCTCAGCGCGGTCCGGCGTCAGATCGACGAACTGACCACCCGCGCGGCCACCGCACCCGGAGCCACCCTGGGCCAGCGGCTCTACGCCGCGCGCCGGCAGTCGAACCTCACGATCGCCGAAACAGCCACGGCCGCCGGGGTTTCCGAGGACACCGTGGCTCGTGCCGAGGCGGAATACCCGGTCGATGCCTCCGCCGTGCACGCCCTGGAGGCGCTGATCGGCGCGATGCGCTGAGCGCGCGGGCCGGCCCGGGCGAGGCTAGCGGTCCCGCCGCTCGTCGTGGGTGGGGAAATGCTCGGCCAAGGCCGCGGCGATCTCCAGGAAGCGGCGCCGGGTGGGTGTCGACATCTCCCGGGGATCGACGACGCCGCCGGGCCGCAGATGCCCGTCGAACGGCACCTCGATCACCCGCTGGCCCTGACCTGAGAACTGTCCGACCAGGATGGAGCGGGTGCGCTTGTCGGCGTGCCCGTCGGAGTCGTTGAGCACCACCACGGTGCGCTGCAGCAGGCTGGTCATCTCGTGGGCGGCCAGCCAGTCCAGCGTCTGGCCGGCGGTGGCCGCACCGTCGACCCACGGGGAGGACACCACGATCAACCCGTCGAGGTCGCGCAGCACCTCCTGGGTCACCGGCGAATCCATCGTCGAACTGCAATCCACCACCGAGATGGAGAAGTGCTTGTCCAGCCGCGTGGTGGCCTCGCGGTAGATGGCCGCGTCCAGCACCCGGCGCCGGGCCGGGGTTCCTTCGCCGGCCAGGACGAACAGCCCGGCGGCGTTGTTGCCGACCCGGCTGCGCACGTCGGCGAACGAGTCGAGGTGCTTGTCGTTGGCCAGCTCCCAATAGGAACTCTGGGCCTGCGGGTCGACCCGGCTGCCGAGCTTGCCGAACGACGTGTCGGCATCGATGGCCACCACGCGATCGTCCTGACGGAGCTGGGCGAAGATCGACCCGACACTGGCCGAGACGGTGGTCTTGCCGACCCCGCCCTTGCCCATCACGCCCACCTTGTAATGGCCGCGCAGAACACCTTTGATCTTGGCCTCAAGTTCGGCCTGGCGCAGGTCCTCGGCCGACGGCCCGAGGTTGACCAGCCCGAAAGTCGCCCGGTACACGAAGAGCCGCCAGCCGCTGCCGGGCGGCTGACGCTTCGGCGGGACGAGGTCGTTGACCCGGATGCGGTCGGCGTAGGACCCGGGCACCGGCGGCGTGCCGGGCACCATCCCCGGATCGGGGGCGAATCCGCCTTCGGCGGGCCAGGGCTGGCCGGGTGGCGGGCCGTAGGGCGGCTGCGGCGGGCCGCCCGGCCCGGGGGGACGCTGCGACGGCAGGTGCCAGCCCGGCGGATGGTGTTCCCAGACATCCGTTCGGGCCTCGGAGGGCCCCGTGGTCGGCGGGGCATGTCGGACATCCGGTGCCGGCGCCGGTGGCGCGGGCGGGGGCGGCGGCGGGGGTGCCGGCTGCTGGGGCGGCTGAGGCGGCTGGGGTGCGGGTGCCTCCCGGAATGTGTGCCGGGCCCGTTCGGCGTCCGGGTCGGCCGGTACACCCTGCGTAGACCCGGGATCGTCAGGGTCGCTGCTGCCCGGGGCCTTCGACGGCACGAAATCGACCGGCGGCCGCCCCGGTATCGACGGCGGCTCTGGCGGCTTGCGGTGGGTCGGCCGGGTGTCGGGTTCGAAGTGAGATTCCTCCGGCCCCGTCCAGCCGAGCTCTCTGCGCAGGGTGTCGTCGGGGTCGGGCACGCCTGAATCTCCTCACCGAACTCACAAGGGAACTTTGACCGTGCTCAAGTATCGACTACAACCCGTGTCACACGCATGATCCACCCACAATCGGCCTGAAATAACGCACCAGCAAATTTTCAGTGGCAAAGTCCGGTGCGGCGGTCGGGTACCCGGGAGGGAACTCTCGGCCGCGCCCGCAGCGCCTGCGTCCGGCACCCTCGCCCGATGCCGGACCGCACCGGGTCGCGGTCGCCGGCCGCCCGGGGAAAGACGCGTTGCCACGGCGATAGACCAGGGTCAGGCGGTCGTCGGGAGGGTCGGTCGGGTGCGCTCGAGGGTCCGAAATTGGTGCGCTGACCGGGGTGGCTGCGCTGGTAACCTCGGACCCGGCGAAGGGGGGTCGGGGCATGGGTCTGCTGGGCGAGATTGCCGAGCGTGGCAAAGACGTCATCGAGAACAATCTGAGGTGGACCGTGCGCGCCGCGCACTCTCCGATCCTGCACGCCGGGCAACAGACCATCGAGTCGATGAAGCGCAGCACCGGAGTGGGCGATCCGGAGAACGGACAACGCATCGGCGAGGGCGTGGCCGCGCTCGATGTGGCGGGGCAGGTGCTCGTCTCGGCAGCACCGGGCGACGGATGGGACAGCCTCGGGGCCGCCGCCTACGCAGGCGGCAATGCCGATCAGGTTGGCCGGATCCAGACGATGATCGGGTTGGACAACACGCTCGCCGACGTACTGAGGACCGAAGCCGGCCAGATATCGGAGGCCCGCACCAGCCTTGACGGGCATTCCGACTGGCTGGGATCGATGACCCTGCTGAGCATCGGCGCCGGCGGCATTCCGGGTTTCGGGTCCGCCGCCCGGATGTCAGCTGAGATCGCAATGGTGGCCAAGGCCGTCGAGGAGTCCAAGGCCGACCTGAACACCCTGCGCGGCCACGTCGAGCAGAACGCCGCGGTCCTGCAGAACGCCGCCGCCCGGTACGAAGCTGTGGCCCGCGATGCCCTCCCGTCCGGGGCCAAGTTCGAGCCGGGCGGCGGCGACTGCCGCGCGGCCTCCGCTGCGCAGCCGGCCGGCGGCGCGTCGGGGCAGCCCTCGTGCGGCGATGGCTCGGCACCAGACGGCGCGGCACCATTCCAGGCCGGTGCCCCGCTCTCGGCGGCCGTGCCCGCGGCTGCCCCGGCGCCCTCGGGCCTGCCGGCCGCCGGGGCCCAGTCCTTCGATGCGGCCGGAGCCGGGGCGGGCGCCCTGGGCGCGATCTTGGGTTCGATCATGAGCCCGTTGAGCGGGGTGCTGAGCGGGCTGGCGCAGGCGTTCGGTCAGGCGGCACAGATCGCGAGCCAGGCGGCCGGCCAGTTCGGCGGCCTGGGCGCGGAGTCGGCCCAGCTCGACGGGGCCGCCACCGGCGTCGAGGCCGGGACCGGCGACCAGGGTCGCGACGACAGCCATCGAGACGAGCGGCGAAACGACGAGGATGCCGACGACCGGGCCGGTACGGAGGCAGAAGAGAAGGACGAGCGCGCCGACGCCGGCGCTGAGGGCACCACCGGCCCCGCCGAGCGCGAACCGGCCGGACCACCGAACTCCACCACCGAGCACGAGCCCGCCAGGACACTGCCGCCCGACCTGGCCACCGCGGCCTTCGACGGCGGTGCAGCGGGCACGGTTCCGGCGCATGTCGGGGCGGATTTCGAGCAGGGCCAGCTGCCTCTGGCAGCGGCGGCTACATTAGATCGCGGTGTACCCGGATCTGCGGCCGTAATCGACAGGTGAGAATCTGGGGACAGGGATCGAGGGGATTTCATGGCGGGTCAGTTGCGGGTTGCCACCGCGCATTTACATGAGCTATCGACAAAACAAGGCCACGCTGCAACAAGCCTGACGGTGGCTACCGAGGCAGGCGGCGGTATGCCCGCCGCGGTGCGGCGCACGCACGGGTCGATTTCGGCGTCGACCGCCGCGGCGCTCGCGGCGGCGCTGCATGCGCGTCGCGGGGCCGGCGCCGCGGTGGCCGGTGTCTCGCGAGACCTCGGCGAGAAGCTCACCCGCGCCGCGAGTGGTTACGACCGCACCGACGGCGTGCTGGGCGACGCGCTCAACGGGACAGTTCGGTAAGGGGGCGGATTCATGACTACTCCGTACGGCGCCGAAGCCGCGGTGCAGCCGATCGACGATGTGGTCGGCGTCGAGTTGACCATCGACGGGATCCTGGTGGTCGCCGACAAGCTCGGTCTGAGCGATTTCCCGCCCTCGATGGGCATCCGGCTGAACATTCCACAACCGGACCTGCGTCAGATCGTCTGGGAACAGGTCGAGCGCGACCTCACCGCCCAGGGCGTGCTCGACGTCTATGGCACCCCACATCCGGAGGTGGCTGCCATGCTCGACACCCTGAGCCGGCCCGATCGCACGCTGGAGGGTCGCTGGTGGCGCCGCGACGTGGGCGGCAAGATGATCCGGTTCGTGGTGTGCCGCAAAGGCGGCCGGCATGTGGTCGCCGCCCGCGACGACGACATGTTGGTGCTGCAGCGGGTGGCGGCGCAGGTGGGCCTGGCCGGCATGGTGAACACCGTGCTGGGCGAGGGGACGCCGGCCAACGTGGAGCCGCTGACCGGTGTCGCGGAGACGCTGGCCAAATGCCGCACCGCCGACGAACTGACCGGCTACGGGATTCCGCCGACGTCGGCGCGCGTGTACGCGAACATCATCTCCGAGCCCGAGAGTTGGGTGGAGCTGGTGGTGTCCGAGCGCAATCCCGGTGGCACCATCGCCCAGGTCGACGTCGCCGCCGGAGTCCTCGACTCCAAGAACGGCCGCATCGTGTCCATCCCGCGCCGGGTCAACGGGGAGCTCTACGGCAGCTTCCTGACCGGGACCAAGGACAACCTGCAGCGGGCTCTGGACGGGTTGGTCGAATTCCTGCCTTCGGGTTCGTGGTTCGAGAAGTCCGATTCGGATAGTTCCTACCTGAACTGAGAGAGGCCGCCACGGTGGGTGACTTTCCGCCACATTATCCGGACGACGATGACGACTACGATGACCTGTCGGCGCTGGATTTCTCCGATGCCGACGACGATGCGAACGCGTCGGCTCTCGATGCGCTCGGAACGTACGAGGACATCGTCGCCGACGAGGCGTCCGACCCGGGCGGAGAGTGGACGGCCGGCAGCGAGGATGAGGACGAGGATCATGCAGCGCCGATGTTCACCGTCACCAATCCGCCCGAGACCGTCACTGTGACGGCCTTCATGGACGGGCGGGTGCACCGGATCGAGCTGGCGCCCAACGTCGTCAATCTGACGGAGCGCGATCTCGCCGACGAGATCCTGGTGATCGCGGACCTGGCCGCTCAACAGGCCAAGTCCGCCCAGTACTCGTTCATGCTCGCGGGGATGCGCGAGCATGGGCACGACGACGCGGCGACCCGCGACTTTCTGACCCGTGACCTGAATCTGCCCACCCCGGAGCAAGCCGACGATGCTCGGGCCCAGGTCTTCTCGACCCGTTATGGAGGCGAACATGGTTGACCACCTCGCTGGGATGTTCGGCACCGCAGTCGGGATGCTGAGCAGCTCCCCGGCGCGTGCGCTCGAAATGTTCACCGACATCACCAACTACGACGAAACGGCGTGTGATGCCTGGGTGGGCCGCATCCGCTGTGGCGATACCGACCGGGTGACGCTGTTCCGTGCCTGGTATTCCCGGTCGAACTTCGGGCAGTTGGCCGGTGCGGCCGAGATCTCGATGAACGGTGTCGGGGCCCGCATTCCGATCGGTGGGATCTACGGGCGCGACATCTCCTACCCGATCAACTCGCCGTTGGCCATCACCCTGGGTTTCGCCGTCCAGGAGGCCTCCGAGGGCAACTACGCCGATGCGATGGAGGCGCTCGAGGACGCTCCGGCCGGTGGGTCCGAGCACCTGGTCGCCTGGATCAAGGCGGTGATCTACGGGGCGGCCGAACGCTGGACCGACGTGATCGAGCAGGTGCGCGGCGCCGACCGGTGGCCGGACAAGTTCCTGGCCGCGGCCGCCGGCGTGGCCCACGGGGTGGCCGCGGCCAACCTCGGGTTGTTCACCGAGGCCGACCGCCGGCTCACCGAGGCCAACGACACTCCGGCCGGGCAGGCCTGCGCCCCGGCGATCGCCTGGTACCTGGCGATGGCTCGGCGCTACCAGGGCAACGAGGACTCCGCCCAGGTGCTGCTGGAATGGCTGCAGGCCAACTTCCCGGAGCCCAAAGTTACTGCGGCGCTGCGTGATCCGGCGTACCGGCTGCAGACCACCACCGCTGAGAAGATCGCCGCGCGCACGGACCCGTGGGATCCGTCCAGCGTGCAGGCCGACACTTCGGCCCGCGACAAGCTCTTGGCCGAGGCGCAGGCCGAACTCGACCGGCAGATCGGCCTGGGACGCGTCAAGGAGCAGATCGAGGCCTACCGCGCGGCCACCCAGATGGCCCGGATCCGGGCTGCCCGCGGGATGAAGGTGGCGCAGACCTCCAAGCACATGATCTTCACCGGACCTCCCGGTACCGGTAAGACGACGATCGCGCGCGTGGTGGCCAACATCTTGGCCGGCCTGGGCGTGATCGCCGAGCCCAAGCTGGTCGAAACGTCGCGTAAAGACTTCGTCGCCGAATACGAGGGGCAGTCCGCGGTCAAGACCGCGCGGACGATCGACCGCGCGCTCGGTGGGGTGCTGTTCATCGACGAGGCCTACACCCTGGTGCAGGAGCGCGACGGCCGCGCCGATCCGTTCGGTACCGAGGCGCTGGACACCCTGCTGGCCCGGATGGAGAACGACCGCGACCGGCTGGTGGTGATCATCGCCGGTTACGGCAACGACATCGACCGGCTGTTGGAGACCAACGACGGTCTGCGGTCCCGATTCTCGACCCGAATCGAGTTCGACTCATATCTGCCTGACGACATCGTCGAGATCGCCAAAGTGATTGCCAAGGCCAATGATTCACAGCTCGACGAGGATGCGGCCAAGCGGGTGCACGAGGCGGCCACGCTGCTCAGCCAGCGCAGCCTCAACGGTAAGCCGGCGCTGGACATCGCCGGCAACGGCCGGTACGCCCGGCAGCTGGTGGAGGCCGGCGAGCAGAACCGCGACATGCGGTTGGCCCGGTCGCTCGACTTCGAGAGCCTGGGTGTCGAGCAGCTCAGCGAGGTCAACGGCGAAGACATGACGGCGGCGATCGCGGCGGTCCACGGCCGCCTGAACATCGGCGAATAGCGATGGCAGGCTTCCGTCTCACCACCAAGGTCCAGGTCAGCGGCTGGCGTTTCCTGCTGCGCCGCGTCGAGCATGCGATCGTGCGTCGCGACACCCGGATGTTCGACGACCCGTTGCAGTTCTACAGCCGCGCGGTGTTCGCCGGAATCGTTGTCTCGGTGTTGATCTGCCTGGGCGCCGCCTTGATGGCCTATTTCAAGCCGCTGGGCAAGCAGGGCAGTGACCAGTTGCTGGTGGACCGCACGACCAATCAGCTCTACGTGATGCTGCCCGGGAGCAATATGTTGCGCCCGGTGTACAACCTGACGTCGGCCCGGCTGGCCCTGGGGAACTCCGGCACCCCGTCGGCGGTGAAGTCCGAGGAGCTCAACCGGTTGCCCAAGGGGCAGCCCATCGGCATCCCCGGTGCGCCGTACGCCACCCCGACGGGGACCCCCGCCTCACGCTGGACCCTGTGCGACACCGTGGCCAAGCCGGACAGCTCCGCGCCGAAGGTGGAAACCTCGGTGCTGATCCGGTCGCTGGCCACCGACATCGCGGTCGGCCCGTTGCGGGACAACCAAGGCATGCTGGTGTCTTTCGAAGGCGGCAACTGGCTCGTCACCGCCGACGGCAGGCACAGCATCGATCTGTCCGACCGGGCGGTGAGCTCAGCGGTGGGCATCCCGGTCACCGCCAAGGCGACACCGGTTTCGGAAGGCCTGTTCAACGCCCTGCCGAACCGCGGCCCGTGGCAGCTGCCGGCAATCCCGGCCGCCGGTGCGCCGAATACCGTTGGGCTGCCGGACAATCTGGTGATCGGCTCGGTGTTCCAGACCGCCACCGAATCGGATCCGCAGCACTATGTGGTGCTGCCCGACGGGGTGGCGAGGGTGAACGACACCACTGCCGCGGCGTTGCGCGCCACCAACTCCTACGGTCTGCTGAAGCCGCCGTCGGTGGAGGCCAGCGTGGTATCGAAGATCACCGAGCAGGTCTACGTGTCGCCGCTGCCGGACACCGCGCTCGAGGTGCTGCTGCGCCAGGACGCGCCGGTGCTGTGCTGGGCCTGGCAGCGCGAACCCGGCGACCAGTCACCGAAGACCACCGTGATCGCCGGGCGGCGACTGCCGATCCCGTCGTCGGCCGTCGGCACCGGGATCGACCAGATCGGCGGTGACGCAACGGTGTACATCGAGGGCGGTCAGTTCGTCCGGCTGCAATCGCCGGATCCCCGGGTCGGCGAGAGCCTGTACTACATCGATCCGCAGGGCGTGCGCTACGGCGTCGCCAATGACGATGCCGCCGGCAATCTGGGCCTGTCCGGTGCGGTGAACGCGCCCTGGCAGGTCGTCGGGCTGCTGATGGAAGGCCCGGTGTTGTCGAAGGATGCCGCGTTGCTCGAGCACGACACGCTGCCCGCCGATCCCAAACCCCGCAAAGTCGAAAGTGAGCAGGGCTCATGACGACCAAGAAATTCACCCCGACGATCAAGCGGGGGCCGCGGCTCACCCCGGGCGAGATCAACGTCGCCCCACCGGATGACCTCGGCGTCGAGATCCCGCCCTCGGGCATGCAGAAGGCCATGCCCTGGGTGATGGGCGGCTGCATGCTGGGCATGATCTCGATCATGATCTTCACCGGCGTGCGTCAGCTCTCGCCGTACATGCTGATGATGCCGCTGATGATGATCATGGGCACCGTCGGTTTCATGTCCGGTGGCGGCGCCGGCGGCAAGAAGGTCCCCGAGATCAACGCCGACCGCAAGGAATACCTGCGGTACCTGGCCGGGCTGCGCAACCGGGTGACCGCTTCGGCGTCGGCGCAGGTGGCGTTCTTCGGTTACCACGCACCGCATCCCGACGATCTGCTGTCGATCATCGGTACCCACCGGCAGTGGTCGCGTCAGGCGAACTCGGACTTCTACGCCGCCGCCCGGATCGGGATCGGTGCCGAGATCGCGGTGGACCGGTTGCTCAAGCCGAACACCAGCGGTGAGTTGGCCGGTCCGCAAGGGGCGCCGCAGCCGCACCTCGAACCGGTCAGCCACATGTGGGTGACGAAGTTCCTGCGCACCCACGGCCTGATCCACGATTGTCCGAAACTCGTTCAGCTGCGCACTTTTCCGACCATCGCCGTGGGCGGCGACCCCGACGGGGCCGCGGGCCTGCTGACGGCGATGGTCTGCCATCTGGCGGTGTTCCATCCGCCAGACCTGCTGCAGATCCGGGTGCTCACCGACAACCCGGAGGATCCGAAGTGGTCGTGGCTGAAGTGGCTGCCGCACGTGCAGCACCAGACCGACACCGACGCGGCCGGCCCCACCCGGCTGGTGTACACCCGTCCCGACGGCTTGAGCGATCTGACCGCGCGCGGCCCGCACAGTGCCGACGCGGCCCCCGGTGGGCCGTACGTGATCGTGGTCGACCTCACCGGTGGCAAGGCCGGCTTCCCGGTCGACGGACGCGCCGGGGTCACGGTGCTCACGCTGGGCAACCACCGCGGGTCGGCCTACCGGCTGCGCGTCGACGCCGACCACACCGCCGATGACAAGCTGCCCAACCAGAACTACCGCGAGGTGACCCGGGTGGTCGACCGGATGACCCCGGCGCAGGCCGGCCGGATCGCCCGCAAGCTGGCCGGCTGGTCGATCACCGGCACGATCATCGACAAGAACGTCCGGGTGCAGAAGAAGGTCTCCAAGGAATGGCACCACCTGGTGGGCGCCAAGACCGTGGAGGAGGTCACCCCGGCGCGTTGGCGGATGTTCACCGACACCGACCGGGACCGGCTCAAGATCCCGTTCGGACACGAGCTCAAGTCCGGCGAGGTGATGACGCTGGACATCAAGGAGGGTGCCGAGTTCGGTGCCGGCCCGCACGGCATGCTCATCGGTACCACCGGCTCGGGTAAGTCGGAGTTCCTGCGGACCCTGATCCTGTCGTTGGTGGCCACCCACCACCCCGACCAGATCAACCTGCTGCTCACTGACTTCAAGGGCGGTTCGACCTTCCTGGGTATGGAGAAGCTGCCGCACACCGCAGCCGTCGTCACCAACATGGAAGAGGAGGCCGAGCTCGTCGGCCGTATGGGTGAGGTGCTCACCGGTGAACTCGACCGGCGCCAGCAGATCCTGCGCCAGGCCGGTATGCAGGTGGGCGCCGCGGGTGCGCTGTCCGGCGTCGCCGAGTACGAGAAGCACCGCGAGCGCGGTGCCGATCTGCCGCCGTTGCCGACCCTGTTCGTGGTGGTCGACGAGTTCGCCGAACTCCTGCAGAACCACCCCGACTTCATCCAGCTGTTCGACCGCATCTGCCGCGTCGGCCGGTCGCTGCGTGTGCACCTGCTGCTGGCCACCCAGTCGCTGAACACCGGTGGCGTCCGGATCGACAAGCTCGAGCCGAACCTCACCTACCGAATTGCGTTGCGTACCACCAGCTCTGCCGAGTCCAAGGCGGTGATCGGGACACCGGAGGCGCAGTACATCACCAACAAGGAGAGTGGTGTCGGGTTCCTGCGGGTGGGCATGGAAGACCCGGTGAAGTTCAGCACCCTCTACACCGGTGCCAACTACGTGCCCGAGGTTGAGGAGTCGAGCGACGGTGAAGCCAAGCCGCGGGCGAGACGGCAGGCCCGGGTGCGGATCCACCAGTTCACCACCACTCCGATTTTCGATACGGCGGTGAACTGAGATGGCGACGAACGCTGAACCCAGGGTGCTGCGCGAGGTGGTGCTCGAGCAATTGGGCACTGGCGAGAGCCGCGCCTACAAGATGTGGCTGCCGCCGCTGACCGATCCGACCCCGGTCAACGAACTGGTCGATCGGGACTACCAGCGCAAGCCGCTGCGGTTTGCGCTGGGGATCATGGACGAGCCCCGCCGGCACCGGCAGGACATCTGGGGTGTGGACGTCTCGGCGGCCGGCGGCAACATCGCGATCGGTGGTGCGCCGCAGACCGGCAAGTCGACGTTCCTGCAGACCCTGATGCTCTCGGCGGCCGCCACCCACACGCCGCGTCAGGTGCAGTTCTACTGCATCGACCTCGGTGGTGGTGGCTTGATGTACATGGAGGACCTGCCCCACGTGGGCGGGGTGGCCACCCGTGCCGAGCCGGATCGGGTCAACCGGGTGGTGGCCGAGGTGAAGGCCGTGTTGAGGGCCCGTGAGCAGGTGTTCAAGCAGTATCGCGTCGGGTCGATCTCGGCCTATCGCGAGATGCGTGAGGATCCGAACAATCCCGCCGCCCAAGACCCGTTCGGCGACGTGTTCCTGGTGATCGACGGTTGGCCGGCGTTCGTCGCGGAGTTCCCGGACCTGGAGGCCGCCGTTCAGGACCTGGCCGGCCAGGGTCTGGCGTACGGCGTGCACGTCATCATCTCCACTCCGCGCTGGACCGAGCTGAAGTCGCGTGTGCGTGACTACCTGGGCACGAAGATCGAGTTCCGGCTGGGCGATGTGAATGAGACCCAGATCGACCGGATCACCCGGGACATCCCGGCGAACCGTCCGGGCCGGGCGGTGTCGCTGGAGAAGCACCACCTGATGATCGGCGTGCCGCGGTTGGACGGTGTGCACAGCGCGGCGAACATCGTCGAGGCCATCTCGGCCGGCGTGCGGGAGATCGCCGCCCGCCATACCGATCAGGCACCGCAGGTGCGGGTGCTGCCCGAGCGGATTTACCTGCATCAGCTCGATCCGAACCCGCCGGGACCCGATGCGGACTACCGGACGCGTTGGCAGGTGCCGCTGGGGGTGCGGGAGTCCGATCTCACGGTGGCCTACAACCAGATGAGCATGACGCCGCACCTGTTGATCTTCGGTGCCCCGAAGTCGGGCAAGACCACCATCGCCCACGCGGTGGCCAAGGCGATTTGCAGTCGCAACAGTCCCGACCAGGTCAGGTTCATGCTGGCCGACTACCGGTCGGGCCTGCTCGACGCGGTGCCTGACACGCATCTGCTGGCCGCGGGTGCGATCAACCGCAACAGTGCGTCGCTGGAGGAGTCGATCAAGGCCCTGGCGGTCAACCTCAAGAAGCGGTTGCCGCCGCCGGATCTCACCACCGCGCAGCTGCGGTCGAGGTCCTGGTGGAGTGGGCCGGACATCGTGCTGCTGGTCGACGACTGGCACATGATCACCGCAGCGGCGGGGATGATGTCGCCGATGGCGCCGTTGGGCCCGCTGCTGCCGGCAGCGGCCGACATCGGCCTGCACATCGTCGTGACGTGCCAGATGAGCCTGGCGCACCGGGCCACCATGGACAAGTTCGTGGGTGCCGCCTACGGCGCCGGTTCGCCGACTTTGTTCCTGTCCGGTGAGAAGAACGATTTCCCGTCGCGGGAGATCATCGTCAAGAAAAGGCCGCCTGGCCAGGCGTTTATGGTCAGCCCGGACGGCAAGGAAGTCATCCAGGCGGCCTACGTCGATCCACCGGACGAAGAAGTGTTCGCAGCACCCCAGTAGGGCAGTTAGTATTTAACCAACGCACTCAGCAACGCTGGCGGCGGCCCGTCAGCAAAGGGATCGGGGGACAGGTTCCTTGACGACTTGGCAAACTTTCTGCCACGTCGCTTTTGGGTGCTTGTCCCCGGGCATTTGAAATCGAAACAGGGGAGCAGGCAAATGCAACCGTTGATGCACAACCCAGGCGCCGAAGGCGTTGCAGCACAGGTGATCGCGAACGCGGCCCGTGGTCTGGCCGGTGGCACCACCGCTGCCGCAGCCGTCACTGCGCTCGCCCCGGCCGGCGTTGACGAGGTCTCGGCACTGGCCGCCATGGCCTTCGCCAGCGAGGGCGTCGAGGCGCTTGCGGCGAACTCCTTCGCTCAGGAGGAGCTGACCCGGGCGGGGGCGGCGTTCCAGGAGATCGCGGGCATCTACAACACCGTCGACGCCGCCCAGGCAACCACGCTGTAGCAGGTCGCAGGCAAATTCGTCAGAATAGGGTCATCCAGCCATGGCGATTCCACCGGTCGTAATACCGACCTGGGGAGGGTTTCCCCCCGAGGTCAACACGGGTCGGTTGATGCTGGGCGCCGGACCGGCGCCCATGCTTCAGGCTGCAAGCGGCTGGGAAGCTTTGGCCATCCTGCTGGAGACTCAGGCCGACGAGCTGGCCGCCGCGCTCAACGCCCTCACGTCGGTGTGGAGCGGTACGGCCAGTGAGCGGGCCGTTTCCGCCACGATGCCGATGATCGTGTGGCTGCGCACGATGGCGATGCAGGCACAGAAGCGGGCGCTGCAGGCCGGCGCCCAGGCCACGTCGTACTCGACGGCCATGGCGGCGACCCCGCAGATTCCCGAGATCGAGCAGAACCACATCACTCACGGCGTCCTGGAAGCCACCAACTTCCTCGGCATCAACGCGATGCCGATCGGACTCAACGAGATGGACTACGTGCGGATGTGGGTGCTGGCGGCGACCGTGATGGAGGCGTACCACGCCGAAACCACGATGAACCTGCTGTTCGAGCCGATCATGCCGATGACGCCGATCGTGTTGCCCGGGATCGGGGAGACGACGGCGGCGGCGGCACTGGCGTCGACGGCGCCGCGGACCGCCCAGGGCATGCTGCGCAACGCGGTGATCGAGGGGGTCAGCGCCAAGGCGACGATCGAGTCGGTGGCCTTGACCTCGGGCAACCTCGCGGCCCAGGTCAACCATGCCGAGCAGCGTGGGGTCGGGGCGGCGGGCAAGGCCGAGAACGCGGGCCGGCAGGAGCAGGATCCCGACAAGCAGGGCAAGAACCCGCTGCAGCAGGGCATGCAGATGGTCACACAGATCGGGCAGCAGGCCGGTCAGTTGGCGTCGCAGATCCCGCAGATGCTGCAGAGCCCGATGCAGACGGTGACACAGCCGCTGCAGCAGGTGACGCAGTTGGTCAGCCAGTTCGGCAGCATGGGCGGCAGTCAGCCCGGGATGCAGATGGGGTTGATCGGGGCGTCGCCGTTCTCGAACCATCCGCTGGCCGGGGGTACAGGCCCGAGTTCGGGTGCCGGTCTGGTGCGCGCGGCCTCGCTGCCGGGTGCGCTGGGGTCGCCACCCCGCACGGCGCTGCTGACTTCGATGCTGGGCATCAGCGGGGAGGCCAAGCCGGCCGCCGCAGCCGGTGCGGCTTCTGGCGGCGCAGGCCCGGTGGCGCCGGTCGGTGGTGGCGGCGGAGGCGCACCGATGATGGGCGCCGGCAAGAACGACAAGAAGAGCGGTGGCACCAAGGACGGATTGGTGGCGCCGACAGCACTCACGTACGACCTATCGGAAGACGGGGACGACGACTGGTAGTCGTCCACCACACAGACTTTCCGGCCGCCCGGCCGGAGGACTCGCCAAGTTTTTATTGGTGAGGACAAAGGAAAAAAAGGGGAATCCAACATGGCACAGATGAATACAGATGCCGCCGTCCTCGCCAAGGAGGCAGCTAACTTCGAGCGCATCTCCGGTGAGCTCAAGAGCGTCATCGCTCAGGTCGAGTCGACCGGCAGCTCGCTGGCTGCTCAGATGGTCGGCCAGGCCGGTACCGCCGCTCAGTCGGCGCTGGCACGGTTCCACGAGGCTGCTGCGAAGCAGATCCAGGAGTTGAACGACATCTCGAACAACATCCACACCTCGGGCACCCAGTACACCAGCACCGACGACGACATGGCCGGCAACCTGGCCTCGTCGATGAACATCTGACCCAGCTGAACTCAAGAACGGAGACAAAATATGTCAGAACAGGTTTGGAATTTCGCCGGTATCGAAGGTGGATCGTCTGAGATCCAGGGTGCTGTCGGCACCACCGCCGGGTTGCTGGATGAGGGCAAGGGCTCGCTGGCCTCGCTCGCCTCGGCGTGGGGTGGCTCGGGTTCGGAGGCCTACCAGGCCGTTCAGACCCGTTGGGACAACACCTCCAACGAGCTGAACCAGGCGCTGCAGAACCTGGCCCAGACGATCAGCGAGGCGGGGCAGACCATGTCCCAGACCGAGGCCGGCGTCACGGGAATGTTTGCCTGACAATAGGCAGCAACACGCATGCATTTGGTGGGCGGGTACCCGGTCTGTCGATTGATAGGCCGAACCCGCCCACCACTTGTGCTTGGGTGTAAAGATCTAATCATCTGTTTTTGACTATCTGAGGGGTCCCCATGTCGGCCGACTATGACCGGCTCTTCCACTCGTCGGAACCGGGTAAACCGGTCGACGATGCCACCGCCATCGTGGACAGAGATGCCATCCTGAAGGCTGCCGCGGCCGCACCACCGTCGCCGGTCCCGGTCGGGGAAACCAGTTCCACGGATGTGCCGGTCGCTCCCGCGGGCCCCACCCAGACCCAGGCCGCCGCGCAACCGCGGCATGCGGAAGCCGCACCGGAGATGCCGGCGCCGATGCCGCAGCCGCCCGCGAGCGCGCCGCAGTGGCCACAGAACTCCATGCTTCGGGCCCCGCAACAGCAGACCGGCCCGGGCGCCCGCCACGAGCAGCCGCGCACCATGCCCGGCCCGGCCCCGCGCCCGGCACCCGGCCCGGCGCCGTCGCAGTTCGCTGACATCGATCCCGAGGTCAGCGGTGCCTGGCGGGCGGGGCAGGCGATCCCCGCCCCGGCCGCACCCGGCCCCACCTCCGCGGCCTCGATGGGCAACCACCGCGCCATCGACGCGCTCTCGCACGTCGGCGTCAAGACCGGGGTGAAGATGCCCTCGCAGCGTGGCTGGCGGCACTGGCTGTATCTCACGACCCGGATCAACCTCGGTCTGTCGCCCGATGAGATCTACGAACTCGAACTGCACAGCCGGATTCGGCGCAATGCCCGTGACTCGTATCAGATCGGTGTCTTCGGGCTGAAGGGCGGCGTCGGAAAGACCGCGGTCACCGTTGCGCTCGGTTCGGCGATGGCCAAGATCCGCGGTGACCGCATCCTGGCGATCGACGCCGATCCCGACGGCGGCAACCTGGCCGACCGCGCCGGGCGTCAGTCGGCGGCGACCATTTCCGATCTGCTGGCCGACCAGGAACTGTCGCGCTACAACGACATTCGTGCCTACACGAGCATGAACGGGTCCAACCTCGAGGTGCTGTCGTCCGAGGATTACAGCGGCGCGCAGCGTGAGTTCAACGACGAGGACTGGAAGCGTGCCACCGCCGTGGTGTCGCGGTACTACAACCTCGTGCTGGCCGACTGCGGCGCCGGGTTGTTCCAGAAAGCTTCCCGCGGTGTGCTTTCCAGCGTGTCCGGAATGGTCATCGTGGCCAGCGCCTCGATCGACGGGGCTCGACAGGCCGCCATCACCATGGACTGGATGCGTCAGAACGGCTATCAAGATCTGCTCGGCCGGTCCTGCGTCGTGATCAACCATGTGACACCGGGCAAGCCCAACGTGGACGTCGAGGATCTGGTGCAGCAGTTCGAGCGGCACGTGCCGCCGGGCCGGGTCATCGTGCTGCCCTGGGACAAGCACGTCGCCGCCGGTACCGAGATTCAGCTCGACCTGCTCAGCGATACCTACCAGCGCCGCATCACAGAGTTGGCCGCGGCCCTGTCCGACGATTTCGACAGGCTTGAACGCCGTTGACCGCCACCGCCGCCACCGCTGACACGTCGAGCTCCTCGTCCAGCCGGCCGTCGACCACCCGGGTCACCATCCTCACCGGTAAGAGGATGACCGACCTGGTGTTGCCGGCCAGTGCGCCGATCGAGACCTACATCGACGAGACCGTGAATGTGCTGGGCGAGCTGCTCGAGGACACTCCGAAGGACACCCTCGCCGGCTTCGACTTCTCCGAGCAGGGCATGTGGGCGTTCGCGCGGCCGGGCGCCCCGCCGCTGAAGGCCGACGAATCCCTGGATGACGCCGGCGTCGTGGACGGATCCCTGCTGACGTTGGTCTCGGTCAGCCGCACCGAGCGGTACCGGCCCCTGGTCGAGGACGTCATCGACGCCATCGCGGTGCTCGACGAGTCACCGGTGTTCGACCGCACCGCCCTGAATCGCTTTGTCGGCGTGGCCATCCCGGTGGTGGCCACCGTCATCACGGTGATGTCGCTGGTGTCCTGGAGCGGCGCCGGCCAGGGCTGGTGGTGGGCATTGGCACTGGGGCTGTTCGGCCTCGGTCTGCTGGGCAGCAGCTTTGCCGCCCAGAGTCGGTACGAGAACCTCGATCTGTCCGAGAGCCTGCTGGTGGCCGCGACGATCGTGTTGGCCGGTGCCGCCGCGTTGGCGGTCCCGTTGCCCTATGACGCGGATTCTCTCGGGGCGCCGCAGCTGGCCGGTGCCGGCGCGGTGGTGCTGTTGCTGACGTTGGCGACCCGTGGTGGCCCGCGTCGGCGAGCAGATGCCGCGTCGTTCATGGCGATCGTGGCGATCGCCATCACCGGCGCGGCGATTGCCTTTGGCTACGACGCTGGGGCCTGGGTGCCTGCCGGGGCCATCGCGTTCGGTCTGATCGTGGTCACCAACGCCGCGAAACTCACTGTGGCCGTGGCCCGTATCGCACTGCCGCCGATCCCGGCGCCGGGTGAATCGGTGTCCAACGACGAGCTGCTCGACCCGGTTGTCACGCCGGACGAGATCGACGAGCAGTCGCCGACCTGGAAGGCGATCATCGCCTCGGTGCCGGAATCCGCTGCACGGCTGCAGGAGCGCAGTTTGCTGACCCGGCAGTTGCTGATCGGGTTCCTGTCGGCCGGTGCGCTGGTGCTGTCGGTCGGTGCGATTGCGGTTGTGGTGCAAGGCCACTTCTTCGTGCACAGCATGATCGTCGCCGGGCTGGTGGCCGTGATCTGTGGTTTCCGGTCCCGGCTGTACGCCGAGCGCTGGTGCTCCTGGTCGCTGCTGGCCGCGGCGATCGCGGTGCCCACGGGCGTGATGGTGCGGATGTGCCTGTGGAACCCGGGTAGCGCCTGGCTGGTGCTGGTGGCCTTCACCGCACTGGGACTCGTCGCGCTGATCGCGGTGGGCGCCACCGACGGGGTGCGTCGGGTGTCTCCGGTGACCAAGCGGATTCTGGAATTGACCGACGGTGCCGCGATCGCCGCGGTGATTCCGCTGCTGCTGTGGATCGCCGGGGTGTACGACCTGCTGCGAAATCTCCGGTTGCACTGACGTTTGTCGACAAAGCGGGGCGGGTCCGGCATGGACCGCCCCGCTTTGTCGTGTGGGCAGCGAAGTTCTGCCGAGACTGCCGGGGATCGCAAAACAGGTCAGCCCGCCGCGCCACCGGGGCGAAGCGGGCCGACCGTGTGCGGCGGGGTCTCAGCCCGGCTGCGGTCCGTCTGCGGTCAGTTCGGCGACCATCGCGTCGAGCCGTTCGCGGTCGGCCTCGATGGACGTCGTCGCGGCCGCCGTCGCCTTCTGGATGGCCTCGTTGAGCCGTTGTTCGACGGCCGGGGCACCCAGGCGCAGCAACCCGTCCTTGATGTACACGTCGACCAGGTGATGGTGCCCGTTGAGCGTCACCTCGACACTCTGGGCTTCGTCTGTCGCGGTGAACGTTTCGGTGTTCATCTTGTGCAGCTGATCGTCCATGAGGGACTGCAGTTGTTGCGCCTGACGGAGAACCGCAGCGACCTGCGGGTGCATCTCGTCCGTCATTTCGAATCCTGCCCGTCCTGGCCGGGCTTGCGCTTGCGGCGGCCGATGATGCCTTCGGTGTAGTTACGGTCCTCGACGTAGAGGTCTTCGTCGGGCGTCAGGCCGGCGTTGCGGCGCTTCTCCTTGCCCTGGCCTTGGCCATGGCCGCCACCCATGCCGCCCATGCCGCCGCCCATGCCGCCCATGCCGCCACCGCCGGGACCGGCTGCAGGGCCGCCACCGGCGCGGGCACCGGCCGGAGACGGCGCCACCGAATCCGCTCCGACCGACGGGCCGAGCGGGCCGGCGCCCATCCCGCCGCCCATGCCGCCGCCACCGCCGCCGGCGCTGGCGGGCTTGAGGCTCGGATCGTCGAGGCCGGGAATCTCCGGGGTGCCCCCCTCGGGCAGGCCCTCACCGAGGCCACTGGGCATGCCGCCGCCGGCGGGGGACCCGCCACCGGACGGCGATCCGCCGCCGGACGGGGACCCGCCACTGGGCGAACCTGAAGGCTGCTCGCCTGCGGACTGCTTCTCGAGACCAGCCGGGGACATCGACGGCATCTTGGGCATTTCGGGTGTGCCGCCGGAATCGCTGGGGGTGCCGCCGGGTCCACTGGGTCCCCCGGGTCCACCCGGGCCGCCGGGAACCTGACCGGGGTCGATCCCACCGGCGCCCTGCGGGGGCTTGGGTGCCTGAGCCGGGGTCAGCACGAGCGAACTGGCGTACTGTGCGCGCAGTTCCTCGGACTGACGCTGCAATTCCTGCATGGATTCGGTGATGCGCCGGATGCGCTCCGAGTTTCCGGTGGCGCGGTCGAACACCTCCCGGACTTCCCACGGCTTGGTCTCCATGGCGTCCTTGAGTTCGGCCTCGAGTTCCAGATACCGGTTGTAGATCGGGGTGTGCTGGTCGATGGCAGCGCGGTGCTGCGAGTCGATGATGTTCGCGTTGGCCGCCACGGCTTTCCAGGCAACGGATACCTGCTGCATCCAGGTGAGCAGTTCCTGGCGGTACTTCTCGGCCGTCTCGGCGGCCGCGCCCTCCCAGTTCGGGATGTTGCCGTCGGGCATGATCCGGCTGAGGTTGGTGGCGACGGTGGTCCACTGGCTGTACGCCTCGCGTGCCGACGCTCCGCCGTCACCACTGGTCAGTGCCTGCTGGGCGGCCTTGACGTCCATGCATTCACCGGTCGGATACGACGTCAGCGGGGGCATCGGTTCTGGATCGGCCGGACGCGGCGCGGGCGGGCCGGGCACCGTGATATCGGCCATGCCTGCCATCCGGGCGGGATCGCTCGACAGCACCTCGGCGTACTCGGCGTCCTTCTTGTCGTATTCGCCGGCGGTCGTGCGCAGGATCCCGGCGACGCGTTTGGATTCCTCCTCGGCCCACTTGTTGCAGCGCTGCAGCGCCGCGGCGTTGGAGTTGATGTTCTCGATGGCCGGTCCGGTGGAGCGGAGCGCATCCGGGGCGGTGACCGTGACCGGCTCGCCCGGCCAGCTGAGGCCTTCCAGTTCGCCCGCTCGCGCGACGAGTTGGCCGGTGTCGACCCTTAATTCTTCTGCCATGATCTATTCCCCTCGACCTGGCTGGGACCCCTCTCCCAGCAAGTTTGATGTCATTGTTCCAGTGCCATCTGGTAGCGGCTTTCCTCACGTGGATTGATCAACGTGATCGGCAGCTGGCGGTGCCGCGGTGTGTCAATGAAGTTGGGTCGCATGATCACTCGGCCGACCCCCTGATGCGGTCCGAGGTAGGTCGTGGAATTCGGCCAGGCCACGCGCGGCACCCGGCCGACGCGGCCGTTGATCATGGTGGCGAACTCGCGGAACTGCGGCCCGAGGGTCACCACCGCGCCCGAGGCCGCCGAGCGGATCACGAACTGGGTGAACAGGCGGGCGTCCCCGAGGTTGATGCTGACGTCGACGTTGTCGAACGGCATGTACACCGGGTAGCGGTCCGAGGTCTCGCCGACGAGCACGCCGGCTGACCCGATCGGCAGATCGTAGTGCTTGTCGGTCACCGGGCTGATGCCCTGCAGGGCAGCGCGCTGCCCGCCGTACAGGCACGAAAAGCCGCGCGGTGTCGTCGGATTCGACAGCGTGGTGAGCAGCACGGTGGTGGTGGGGGCGGCCCCGGGGCTCAACCGCACCCGGGTGGTGGTGTGATCGGCGCGCGCCGACCACCAGACGTCCGGCCCACCGGGCGCGTTGTAGGCCGCGGTGAAGGTGCTGCGCCCCTTGATCACCGACCAGGTTTCCTTTTCGAAACTGATCTCGGTGGCCTTGTCGTAGTCGTCGAAGCTGCGCGAGCAGCGGGCGTCGATTCCGTTGCTGGCCAACTGGTCTGCGATCCTGGTGGCCGAGGCCACCAGGTAGCGCGCCAATCCGGAGACCCCGCTGTCGCGGCGCTGCGCCGAACGTTCGGTCTTCGTCGGATCGGCGCGCAGCACGATCCAGGTCCGCCGGTTCGCCGGCGCCGGGTACGGACCCACCACCTGCTCGTAGAGCGCCACCAGGCTGGCCGGCGCGGTCTTGCCGACTCGGTAGCCGGCCGACACCACGTCGGCCTCCAGGTCGGGGCAGTGTGCCTCGATCAGCTTCTCGACGAGCTTGGTGCTGACGGTGTCGTCGGAGACGGCGCTGCCGTTGACGATCACGGTCGGGGTGAACGGCCGGGGCACCAGCTCGATCACCGCGACCAGATAATCGCCCTGCCAGCGGACCGCGACATGATCGCCGGGCATCACGGTGGCGCCGACCGCGGGCTCGGAGGCCACATCGGGGGTGCTGCGGTGCCGGCGCCGCCAGGAGAAGATCGCCTTCACCCAGCCGGTGAGCCGTCGTCCTCGGATGGTGAGCACCGAGAAGATCGCGATCAGCGCCGACAGGGTGATCCCCAGCCAGAGCAGCTTGAAATGCAGGCACAGGGCGATGCAGGCCGGGATCAGCGTCGCCGCCCAGATGGCGTGGCCCGTGGTGAAGCGGAACCCGAACTGCCGCAGGAAGTTCATTGGCGCCGCCGCAACGCACGCCGGGTCATCGCCGCGATCCCGAGAAGCAGTGCCAACGCTGCCCCGGCCACCACGACACCGGTGATCGGACCACGGTCTGGCGGCGGGATGTACACCGGCGGGGGCACTTCCTTGACCCGGAACGGTGCCTTCTTCGGTCCGGCGGGAACCTCCCAGGTCAGTGCGGCCACCGGATCGACCACGCCGGCACCGACGTAGTTGTCGACGCCGCCGCCGGGGTGGCGCGCGGTGGCGGTGATCCGGTTGATGACCTGGGCCGGGGTCAGATCCGGGAAGCGTTGCTTGACCAGCGCGGCCAGGCCCGAGACGTAGGCCGCCGAGAACGACGTGCCGTTGAGCGGCACCGGGCCGTCCTCACCGGGGGTGGCGTTGACGGGTTGGCCCTCGTAGCCGAGCGCGACGAGATTCTCGCCCGGGGCGGCCGCGCCGACCCACGGACCCGACATCGAGAAGTTGCTCGGCTGACCGTTCTGGCTGACGCTGCCGACGGTCAGCACCAGCGGGTCGTACCAGGCCGGGCTGACGATCGTCTGCACGCCCTTCCAGCCGCGGGCGTCGGCGGGGACCGACGGATCCGGCGGCGGGTTCTGGGTGCAGTCCTGGCCGGTGTTGCCGGCGGCGACGATGATCACCACGCCCTTGACGTTGACCGCATAGTTGATGGCCGCGCCCAGGCTGGACTCGTCGATCCGGCGGGTCACCTTGTAGCAGGCGGCCTCGCTGATGTTGATCACCTGCGCGCCCAGGTTGGCGGCATGCACCACCGAGCGGGCCAGGCTGCGGATCGAGCCCGCGGTCTGGGTGGTGTTCGGGTCGTTGGGATCCTGACGCGAGCCCTTGGGCTGGAACGCCACCGACGTCTGGCGCAGCGAGAGCAGTCGGGCGTCGGGGGCGACACCGACGAATCCGTCGGTGGGGGCGGCCCGCCCGGCGATGATCGACGCGGTCAGGGTGCCGTGGGCGTCACAGTCGGACATCCCGTTGCCGCCGGCGTCGACGAAATCGCCGCCCGGTTCGGCGGGGACCCGGGGTGAGCCGTTGACCCCGGTGTCGATCACCGCGACAGTTACGCCTGCGCCGGTTGCGAACTTGTGCGCTTCGGGCAGCCGCAGGTAGTCGGCCGCCCACGGTTTGTCGGCGAAGTTGGAATTGGGCATGACCGTGGGTGCAGCGCAGATCTTGCGCTGCTCCATGGGCTGGTCGGGGCCCGTTTCATCAGGGGGAACAGCTGCGGCATCGATTGCCGGCGGATCGATCGCCCACGCCGGAGGCGCACTGAATAGGGCCAACAACGATGCCAGCAGCATCACGGCTACGCGCTGCACGCCTCACACTCCCCCAATTACATCGGACCTGTCAGCAGTGTGCTCGTGCACATTCAGCAAACAATGTCCGGCCTGCTCGAAAATGAACCGTCTCACGTCAAGCCGACCCGCGATTTGCACGCAGGCAATCATAAGGGTGCCTTACGCAGGTCGATGACGCTTTCTCAGCCCGTGGATCAGGCATCGAGGTCCTGCGCGACGAGCCCGGCCACCGTGGCCAACACGTCGGCGTCCTCGCAGGCAACGGTCACCGGGGTGCCGTGGGCAGCGCCCAGGGTCATGATCATCAGGGCCGATCCGGCGTCGACGGGCTCGGCGCCACCGACGGCCAGCGAGACCGGAACCCCGGCGTTCAGCACGGCGTCGGCGATTACCGCGGCGGGCCGCGCGTGCAGTCCGATCGTGGAGCCGACGGTGACGGTCTTGCTAGGCATATCCCTCCTCGGGGGCGCTCGGGACGGTGGTGACGGCGGCTGCGAGCTCAGCAAACGCATTTGTAACCTGTGTCACGTGAGCTCGACAACTCCGGCCACCTCGCCGGTGGTCCTGCAGGGCGTGCCGGTGGTGCCCGGGCGGCAGTGTGCCCCGGTGATCCGGCCGGGCCGCGCGCCGGCCTACGACGGCGCGGCAGCCGATCTGGCCCTACCGGACCGCGCGGCCGAGACCGCCCGGTTCGGTGCGGCGGTGACGGCCGTGTCGGCGCGGTTGCGGGAGCGGGCCGCGCACGCCACCGGTGTGGCCGCCCAGGTGCTCGATGCGCACGCCACGCTGGCCGGTGACCGGGCCTGGTGCGCGGCCGTCGACAAGCGGATCGACGCCGGAACACCCGCGGTGCGCGCCGTCGTGGAAGCCACCGCCGAGTTCGCGGCGATGCTCACCAAACTGGGTGGGTTGATGGCCGAACGGGTCAGCGATCTGAACGACATCCGCGACCGCGTGCTGGCCGAGCTCCGCGGCGTTTCCGAATCGGTGGTACCGCGGCCGCTCGTCCCGTCGATCCTGATTGCCGAGGATCTGGCCCCCGCCGATGCCGCGGGCTTGGATCCGGCCCTGGTGATCGGACTGGCCACCGCGCAGGGCGGCCCGACCGGCCACACCGCGATCATCGCCCGGGAGCTCGGCATCCCGTGTGTGGTGGCGGTCGGCGGGCTCGACGCGGTACCGCCGGGAGCGACGGTGCTGTTGGACGGCGCGGCGGGCACGCTGACCGTCGACCCTGATCCTGTGCAGCCGCCCCGGCTGCCGGAGACCCCCGCGTGGACCGGGCCCGGGGCCACCGCCGATGGGCATCGCGTCGCGCTGCTGGCCAACCTGACCGATGTGCCCAACGCAGATGTGCGGGCCGAGGGGGTGGGTCTGTTGCGCACCGAGCTGTGTTTCCTGGATCGCGACGACGAGCCCACGCTCGCCGAGCAGAGTGCCCGCTACCGGCGGGTGCTCGAGGCGTTCGGCGGGCGTCGCGTGGTGATCCGCACGCTCGACGCCGGCTCGGACAAGCCGCTGCGCTTTGTGGGGCAGGAGCCTGAGCCGAACCCGGCGCTCGGGGTCCGCGGCATCCGCACGGCCGCGGGCAATCCCGGTCTGCTGACCCGCCAGCTGGCCGCGATCGCGGCAGGGGCCGAGGCCACTGGGGAGCGGCCGTGGGTGATGGCGCCGATGGTGACCACGGTCGATGAAGCGAAATACTTTGCCGCGCAGGCGCGGTCATACGGGCTCAGTCCAGGCGTGATGATCGAGGTGCCCGCCGCGGCGCTGCTGGCCGACCGAATCCTGGAGCACGTCGAGTTCCTGTCGATCGGGACGAACGACCTGGCGCAGTACACGATGGCCGCCGACCGGACCTCGGCCGGGTTGGCGGCCCTCACCGATCCGTGGCAGCCCGCGGTGCTGAGGTTGGTGGCGTCGGTGGCACGGTCCGGGGCCGATGCGGGCAAGCCGGTCGGGGTGTGTGGTGAGGCCGCGGCGGATCCGCTGCTGGCGGCGGTGCTGGTGGGGTTCGGGGTGTCCTCGCTGTCGATGGCCCCGGCGGCGATTGCGCCGGTGGGGGCGCAACTCGCGCAGTTCACGGCGGCGCAGTGCCGTGCCGCCGCCGACGCCGTGCTGGCCGCGGCCACCGCGGCGGATGCCCGTGCTGCCGCGCTCGAGCTCCTCAACCCGGGGCGAGCAGACAGTTAGGTACCCGGAATTGGCTGTTCCGGGGTACCGCAGCTGGGGGCCCCTCCCGCTTGCGGGGGACTGCTCGGCGAGGGGAATCAACCACGGGGAAGGCGGGGCACCGGCAACGACGGGGAATAATCGGACCGGAGTCCGGTTATATCTGGCATCAGAGTACGCAAACAGGAGGTAGGCGATGCCAGCCATCACCGCAGACACCTTGACCCTGCCGCGCGTCGCGGCAGCTCAGGCGTCGGACACCGAACGCCCGGTGCGCTCGGTCACCACCGGTCCGCGCGGATTCGAGGGTGAGGGATTCCCCGTCGTCCGGGCCTTCGGCGGCGTCAGCGCTGCCGATCTCGACCCGTTCGTCCACATGGACCAGATGGGTGAGGTGGAATACCAGCCCGGCGAGGCGCGGGGCACCGATTGGCACCCGCACCGAGGATTCGAAACCGTCACCTACATGATCGACGGCCGCTTCGCACACCAGGATTCACACGGCGGCGGCGGTCTGATCACCGACGGTGCCACGCAGTGGATGACCGCGGGATCGGGAATCCTGCACATCGAAACCCCGCCGGCCGAACTCGTCGACAGCGGCGGCACGTTCCACGGCATCCAGCTGTGGGTGAACCTGCCCCGCAAGGACAAGTTCGCCACCCCGCGCTACCAGGCCATCGAGGGCGGCGACGCCACGTTGCTGTCCTCGCAAGACGGCGGCGCCCTGGTCCGCATCATCGCCGGCGACATCGACGGGAAAACCGGGCCGGGCAGCACACACACCCCGATCACGTTGGCGCACGCCACGATTGAGCCCGGGGCGCAGCTCAATCTGCCGTGGAACCGCGAGTTCAACGCGTTGGTGTACGTCCTGAGCGGACGCGGCAGCGTCGGCCCGGTGGGCCATCCGATCCATCAGGGCCAACTCGCCGTGCTCGGTCCGGGTGACCGGATCACCGTGTCGGCCGAACCCACCCAGGATTCGCACCGCCCCGCGATGGAGGTTCTGCTGTTGGGCGGCAAGCCCATCCGTGAACCCGTCTTCCACTACGGGCCGTTCGTGATGAACTCGAAGGCCGAGCTCATCCAGGCGCTGGAGGATTATCAGGCCGGCAAGTTCGGCCAGATTCCGCCGGACGCCCTGATGCCGCACCGTCCGCTCAACTAACCCACCGCCTCGGCGGGCTGCGGGTAGAGCAGCTCGAGCTCGCCGAGATGTGCAGCCGCCGTCACCAGCGGCAGGGCCGCCGAGACCGCCAGGTCGGTTTCGGTGGCCTCGGCGCGCAGTGACGTCACGAAGGTCTCGCCGATCGGTACCCACACCGAGGTGGCGTCGGCGCCGGTGAGCCGGGCGCAGATGGCCCGGGTGTGCTCTTCGATGATCGCGGCGGTCTGCGGATAGACGCCCAGCGGCGGGGGCACGATGTCGGCGATCAACTCGGCCGCGGCCCGCACCCGGATGGCCCGGTTGGCCGCCCGCACCACCGGGGCACGCTGGTCGGAGGGGCCGCCGTTCTCCGAAAGGTAGTGTCGCACCGCATCATCGAGGGTGCGGGTGGCGGCCAGGGCGTCGTGGCCCAGTGCGATGACGCGGTCGGTGGCCTCTTCGGAGGCGCCCCGGGTCACCCGCAGCACCGCCGCTTTGAGGAACCGCGCCCCCGCCTGGCGGGCCCGGTCGACCGCCGTCGACACCGACGCCGTCGCGCCACGCGGCCACAACAGCAACGACATGGCGATGCCCACCAGCGCGCCGACCACCACGTCTTCGACCCGCACCAGCCCCACCCGCCAACCGGTCGGCACGATCAGGTTGAAGTTGATCAGCACCATCATGGTGAACGCGGCCTGCCCGGCGATGAACGAGCCGACCTCGGGCACGTAGGCAGAGCCAAATGCCACGACGGGCAACAGGATCCACATCACCACGGGATCCACCCCGACGAACTCGATGAGCACCGCGCCCAGGACGAAGCCGATGGCGGTGCCGGCGACGGCACGCAGCACGCGCGTCCCGGTGGTCAGCGCGCTGCTGCGCAGCACCGACATCGCACCCAGTACCACCCAGAAGCCGTGCTGCACCGGGAACACGTGCGTGACACCCACCGCCAGCGCCAGTCCCAGCCCGGTGCGCAGGCTGTTGCGCAGCACCACGGCCCGGCCGGTGACCAGGCCCCTGGCGATCGCGGTGACGGCGAGGGTCTCGGGCATCACCCAGTCAGCGGTGCCGGTTTCCGGCAGCCGCCGCCCCAGCACCCGGGCCCACACCGGTCGGGCGTCGGCCAGCGCGGCGTTGCGGATCACCCGGCCGGTCACGGCGATGGTGGCCGAGATGGTGCGCCGAATGAGCAGGCCGCGGCCCAACTCGACGGCCGCTTCGTCGTCGGCGGTGTCCAGGATCTGGGTGATCTCGTCGCGGTAATTGCCCTGGGCCACGGTGCGCTGCTCGGTCAGCGCGGCCCGCAGGTCGGCCTCCCGTGCCGCGCGCACGGACCGATCGGCGGTCTGCAACAGGGCGGCGCTGTCGCGTAGCACCCGCACCGCCGGGGTGCGCATGGAGCCGAGCAGGGCCGCGGTGTCGTCGGTGACCTGATCGCAGATCCAGCCCAGATCGTCGACGACGCGCACCAGGGCGCGGCTGCCGGCGGTGAGCGCGACGGGGCGGTAATCGGCGCCGAGAAAGCTGGCGTACAGGGCGTTCATTGCCCGGGTCACGTCGCGGTCGGTGGCCGCGCCGTCGAGGCGGTCGGCCAGCAGCCGGCACACCCGGGCCGCGTAGCGCCGCAGTTCGTCGTGATGGCGGGGCCGGAACAGGAACAGCGCCGCGGGCACGCAGATCACCAGCGCGATCAGCCAGCCCAGCAGCCGGTCGGGAATTGGGCCGACGGGCGTACACAGCGGCAGCACGAACAACAGCAGGGTGGCGCGCTGCCCGGCGGCGACGATCTCGCTGAGCACCCCGGAGAACATCACCACCACGCCGACGACGAACATCGCCACCACGCTCAGCCACGGGTGCGGAGCCAGCACGGTGCCGAGCACGATCAGCACGAGGCCGTTGAGTGCCAGGCCGGCGTAGGCCAGGGCGCGGGCCGGGCGGTTGCCGGGGAAATCGGCGGTGATGAGCAGGGAGACCGCGCCGAAGATGGCGAACAGCGGGGTCTGGGACCCGCCGCCGAGGGCGAATCCGGCGGCGGCTGCGATGGGGAGGACGATCGCGGCCCGCAGCGCGCGGCGCAGTGCGTCGTAGTCGGGGTCCTTGGTGCGCAGACGATCGCGCAGGCGGTCGGCTGTCCGGCGCCAGATCGCGGCCGGGGTCAGCATGTTCGCCGATGTTAGACCGGTTGGTCGGATCCGGTGGCCGGTGTGAACCGGCCCGATTCGAGCGTGTCCCGCATCTGGGTGGTGATCCACTGCAGGGCGTTGGTGTCGCGCGGCAGGGTGCTCTGCTCGAAACCGACGATGAGGTAGATACCCCACGCGGCGAAGCACTCGGCGGTGCGCTTGTCGCCGATGAGCTCGAGCGCGGATTCGTAGATGATGTCGAAACGCATCTGGTCCACCACGGCCTGCACGGCGTAGACCTCGGCGTCCAGGGAGCTCCAGACCCGGATGGCGGCCTCGGCGCCATGCGGCAGGGCGAGTGCTTCGCCGATGATGCTCTCGATGCGGTGGTGCGCATCCTGGTCGGCCCGCAGGGACTCGACCACCCGCTGGGTGCGGGCCTCGCGCCAGTGGGCGATCAGCTCGCGCGTGTAGGACGCCCAGTTGGGGAAGTAGTGGTAGAACGAGCCGGTCGTGACGCCGAGCCGGTTGCACACCTCGGCCAGCTTGAGGCCTCCGTAGCCGAGGTCGGACAGTACGTCCAACCCGGTTTCGAAGTAAGCCTCCCGTGAAACGCCCCCCGCCATGGCGGACAACGGTAGTTCGTCGTCGATCTGACGGTGCGACTGGGTTTGCTGGCGGGCGGGTTTGGCGCCGCGCGAAAAAATCAGCGTCGGGCCCCCAACTTGACGTGTGGCACAATTTCAACGTGGAGCACATCGCGAGTCGAGGACCGGGACGTCCCCCGGCAGCAAAGGCAGCGGAGACACGTGAGCGCATCCTGCATGCTGCCCAGGAAGTTTTCAGCGAACTTGGATACGACGCAGCTACATTTCAGGCAATCGCCATTCGTGCCGATCTCACCCGCCCAGCGATCAACCACTATTTCAGTAGCAAACGTGTTCTGTACCGCGATGTGGTGGAGCAGGCCCATGCCAAGTTGATGGCCGCCGCCCTTGCCAAAACGCAGGAAGCCAGCACGTTACTGAGCCGGATTTCGGCGGTGTTCGCTGCGGCGATGGACACCGAATCCACGGACCGTTCGGCGGCTGCTTTCCTGGTCACGTCGGTGCTGGAATCGCAGCGTCATCCCGAACTGGTTTCCGAGGAGCACGACGCGCTGGCCAGCTCGCGGAAGTTCGTCACGTGGGCGGTCAACGATGCGATCGAAAAGGGTGAATTGAGCGCGGACACGGACATCCCGGCGATCGTCGAGATGTTGGTCGCGGTGATGTGGGGGATGGGCTTTTACGCCGGTTACGTGGGTGATCGCGACGAGCTGGCGGTCATCGTGGACAAGTTCGAGCTGCTGATGGCGAACAAGCTCTGGCAGCTGCGCGATTGACGCCTCGTCGGCGTGAGGTAGCACACACTACCGTATAGCTTGGCTAACTATTCGGTAGGATGGTTGGGCAAATGACTGATCTGACTGACGTACGGCCCGATCGAGCCGACGGCGACAGCTGGGACATCACCGAGAGTGTCGGGGCCACGGCTCTGGGGGTGGCCGCCTCCCGCGCCGCCGAGACGGCCCAGCCCGATCCATTGATCCGCGATGAGTTCGCCTTCCTCCTGGTGGCGGCCGCGGGCCCGGCCTGGGCCCAATTGGCCGGCAGCGAACCGCTCTGGATTGGCGACGACCCGAACGCCCGTCGCATCCACGAGCTGGCCCGCAACTATCAGGCCGTGCGCACGCACTACTTCGACGATTACTTCTCCGAGGTCGCCCACGACGGCATCCGCCAGGTCGTCGTCCTGGCCGCGGGCCTGGATTCCCGGGCCTACCGGCTGGACTGGCCGGTCGGCACCACGGTGTTCGAGATCGACCAGCCCAAGGTGTTGCAGTACAAGACCGCGACGCTGGAGGCGCACGGCGCGGTGGCGCGGGCTCGGTATGTCGGTGTACCGATTGATTTGCGCGACGACTGGCCGGCGGCCTTGGCCGCCGCCGGATTCGACCCAGCCCAGCCGACCGCGTGGCTGGCCGAAGGATTGCTGCCCTATCTGCCCGGTGAGGCCCAGGACCGCCTGTTCGAACTGGTCGCCGCGCACAGCGCCCCAGGAAGTCGGCTCGCCGTCGAGGACTTCGTCATGGACCCGGCTCGGTACACGCCGGAGAAGCGCGCCGAGCGCCGGGCCCAGGGCGAGCACATGCGCACTGCGCTGGGGTTGGACATCGACACCGACGCCCTGATGTACACCGGTGACGAGCGGACCGCCGCCGCCGAGTGGCTCGCGGAGCACGGGTGGGAGGTCGACGCGTGCTGCGCCGCCGACGAGATGGACCGGTTGGGCCGGCCGGCCCGAGCCGACGAGTTGGCCGAACTCGGTTTGGACAGCGTGCTGTTGCGCGCGCGATTGGACGGAGAATCCCGATGAGCTCACTGCGCAGCCACGACGACACCTGGGACATTGCCACCAGCGTGGGGTCGACCGCGGTCATGGTGGCCGCCGCCCGGGCCGGCGAGACGGACCGGGAGAACGCCCTGATCCGTGACCCGTACGCCCGGATCCTGGTGGCCGGCGCCGGGAGTGGAACGTGGGAGTCACTGTTGGACGGTGATCTCGTCGAGAAGATCGGCGCCGTCGACACCGAGGCCGCCGCGGTCTTCGAGCACATGGGCAGCTATCAGGCGGTGCGTACGCACTTCTTCGACGACTTCTTCGCCAAGGCCGTCGACGCGGGCATCCGCCAGATCGTGATCCTGGCCTCGGGCTTGGATTCGCGGGCCTACCGGCTGGAGTGGCCGGCCGGGACGACGGTGTACGAGATCGATCAGCCCAAGGTGCTGGAGTACAAGGCCGAGACGCTGGCTGCCCACGGTGTGCAGGCGGCTGCGCAGCGCCGTGAGGTGGGCATCGACTTGCGTCAGGATTGGCCGAAGGCATTGCGCGCGGCGGGCTTTGACGCCGAACAGCCCACGGCATGGTTGGCCGAGGGGCTCTTGATGTATCTGCCCGCCGATGCCCAGGACCGGTTGTTCGAACTCGTCACCGAGCTGTCGGCGCCCGGCAGCCGGATCGCCGCGGAGACCGCCGGGGTGACGGCCCGCGAGCGCCGCGAAGAGATGCGGGAGCGTTTTGAGCGGTTCGCCGCGCAATTCAACATGGAACATGCGCTCGATGTTCAGGAATTGATGTACGACGACCCGAACCGGGCCGACGTGGTGCAGTGGCTGGCCGAACACGGCTGGCGGTCGCACGGTGTGCACTCAGTGGACGAGATGCGCCGACTGGGCCGTTACGTCGAAACGGTGCATCGTGACCCGGCCGGCTTCTCCACGTTCGTCACGGCCGAACGACTCTGAGCGTTTCTCGGAACCCGTTCAGCCGTTCGGCCTGATGCTGGTGTGCTTCACCGTGTTGTCGACCTGCGGAACCTGTGCCTTCTGATGCTGCTGGTGTACCCACATGTGGTGGTCGACCCCGGCGGACGCCGGAGCGGCCAGACCCACGACCGCGGCGGCCAGACCACTGGCAATGACGGCGCTGAATCCCAACTTCTTCATGTCTGACCCTCTTCTGTATCGCTTTTCTTGATTAGTTCAACTTTAGCGATACTGGAATGATTCCAAATTAAACGTCGCGGGACCGTGACAGTGGTCACTCGTCGACCCGGTGCGCCGTCCGCGAGGCAGCCGCCGTATACAAGAGGGGAGCTGAGCCCCTTTTTCAGGCCCGTTATCGAGGAGGAATCCCATGCCAGGAGTGCAGGACCGCGTCGTCGTCGTCACCGGAGCCGGCGGAGGTCTGGGTCGTGAATATGCCCTGACGCTCGCCCGCGAGGGCGCCAGCGTCGTCGTCAACGACCTGGGCGGTGCCCGTGACGGGTCCGGCGCCGGACACAACATGGCCGACGAGGTGGTGGCCGAGATCCGCGAAAAAGGGGGTCGCGCGGTGGCCAACTACGACAGCGTCGCCGAGCAGGCGGGCGCCGAGAACATCATCAAGACCGCCATCGACGAGTTCGGCAAGGTCGACGGTGTGGTGAGCAACGCAGGCATCCTGCGAGACGGCACCTTCCACAAGATGACGTTCGAGCAGTGGGACGCCGTGCTCAAGGTGCACCTCTACGGCGGGTACAACGTCATCCGCGCGGCCTGGCCGCACTTCCGCGAGCAGAGCTTCGGCCGCGTCGTGGTGGCCACCTCCACCAGCGGTCTGTTCGGCAACTTCGGTCAGGCCAACTACGGTGCGGCCAAGCTCGGCCTGGTCGGTCTGATCAACACGCTGGCCCAGGAAGGCGCCAAGTACAACATCAAGACCAACGCGGTCGCGCCGATCGCCGCAACCCGGATGACCCAGGACATCCTGCCGCCCGAGGTGTTCGAGAAGCTCACCCCGGAATACGTCGCGCCGGTGGTGGCCTACCTGATGACCGAGGAACTGCCCGACACCGACTCGGTGTTCATCGTCGGCGGCGGCAAGGTCCAGCGCACCGCGCTGTTCCAGAACGACGGCGTCACCTTCACCGAGGTGCCCACCGTCGATGACATCGCCGCCAAGTGGGGCGAGATCACCGACCTGTCCGCCGCCCAGCTGGCCACCTTCAAGCTGGGCTAATACGAGTGAAAGCGCTTGTAGCGCAGGCACTCACCGGTACATCCGGGCTGGCGTACGTCGACGTCCCCGATCCTGCTTCCGCGGAAGCGGTGATCGTGGACGTCGGCGCCGCCGGCGTGTGTTTTCCCGATCTGCTGTTGCTGCGCGGTGAGTACCAGCTGCGGCTGGAACCGCCGTTCACCCCGGGGATGGAAGTGGCCGGAACGGTGCGTTCCGCCCCGGAAGGCTCCGGTTTCACACCCGGACAACGAGTTTCAGCGTTCTCGATGATCGGTGGATACGCCGAGCAGGTGGCGGTGCTGCCGTCCAACGTGGTGCCGACGGCCGCCGGTCTCGACGACGCCGAAGCGGCATCGCTGCTGGGCAACTACTACACCATGCAGTTCGCGCTGGCTCGTCGTGGTGGGCTGGTGGCGGGCGAGACCGTGCTGGTGCTCGGCGCGGCAGGCGGCATCGGGACTGCGTCGATCCAACTCGCCAAGGCCATGGGCGCCAAGGTCATTGCGATGGTGCACCGGCCGGGCGCCGAGGAGTTCGTCGCCGCTGCCGGGGCCGATGCGGTGCTGCCGCTGACCGACGGCTGGCGCCAGGCGGTGATGGACGCCACCGACGGAAACGGCGTCGACCTGATCGTCGACCCGATCGGTGGCGACGCGTTCGACGACGCCATCCGGGTGCTCGCCCCCGAGGGCCGGCTGTTGGTGATCGGATTCGCCGCGGGCAGCGGAATTCCCACGGTCAAGGTGAACCGCCTGCTGTTGCGCAACGTCAGTGTGGTCGGTGTGGGCTGGGGCGAGTTCGTGCGCCGGCACCCGGCGGCCCAGGCCCAGGTGGGTGCGGAGCTGGCCAGGCTGGTTGCCGGCGGGTTGCGGCCGCCGCCGCCGGTGCGGTTCCCGCTGTCCGAAGGGGCGGCGGCGCTGGATGCGCTGGCCCGTGGTGAAGTGCGGGGCAAGTTGGTGCTTGAGCCGTAACGTGGAGATGTGGACACCGCATCGAATCGGGCACTGAGCACGGCGCTGGATCTTCTTCGGGATCCACCCGCCAAGCCGGACCTCGGCAAGGGCTATCTCGACCTGTTGGGGGCGGGCAGTGGTGAAGCCCCCAAGAATTCCGGGTTCATCCAGAAGGCGTGGGCTTCCCCGGTCGGGTCGATGCTCTACGACCACGCCCAGCTGTTGAACCGTCGGCTGCTGACGGCGTTCCACCCGCCCATCGACTGGCTCGGCATCCCCAGCGGCGGGGTGGCGCTCGACGTCGGCAGTGGACCCGGCAACGTCACCGCCGCACTGGCCCGGGCCGCCGGGCTCGACGGGGTGGCACTCGGTGTCGACATCTCGGAGGCGATGCTCGAACGCGCGGTCAAGGCCGAGGCGAGCCGCCAGGTGGGTTTCGTGCGCGCCGACGCACAACAGCTGCCGTTCCGGGACGAGACCTTCGACGCCGCGGTGTCACTTGCGGTGCTGCAGTTGGTCCCTGACGCCGAGGCGGCGCTCTCGGAGATGGTGCGGGTGCTCAAGCCGGGCCGGCGGATGGCGATCATGGTGCCGACGGCGGGCCACGGCGGGCCGATGCGGTTCCTGTCCCGTGGCGGCGCCCGGTTTTTCGCTGAGGACGAGCTCGGTGACATATTCGAAGAGCTGGGCCTGGTGGGTGTGCGGACCAAGACGCTGGGATTCCTCCAGTGGGTGCGTGGGCAGAAGCCGCTGGACGCCCGGTGAGTGTTCTCGGGGTCGTTCTTGTTGCGTTGGTGATCGCGGTCGGGCTGGTCGGCATCGTGGTGCCGATCCTGCCCGGCGGTGGATTTCTGGTGTTCGCCGCGATCGCGGTGTGGGCGGTGTGGGAAGCCAGGGCAATTCCGGCGCACGCCACCGTCGCCTGGGTGACGCTGGGGATTGCGGCGGTGTTCTTCGTGGCCGCTGAGGTGATCAAGTATGTCTGGCCGGTGCGGCGAATGCGGGCCGCCGAGGTCGGCATCTGGACCCTGGTGGCCGGCGGCGTACTCGGGGTGATCGGGTTCTTCGTCATTCCCGTGATCGGGCTGGTGATCGGTTTCGTCGCCGGGGTCTACCTGGCCGAGCTGGCCACCCGGCGCGACTACCGGCGGGCCTGGACGTCGACTGTGCACGCCCTCAAGGGTGTGGCGTTGTCCGTCGGCGTGGAGCTGACCGGCGCGCTGCTGGCCACGATCACCTGGGTGACGGGTCTGGTGATCGCGTCGTGACCCGGTGGACGCTCGGTCCCGACTCGGGCGAGTTGCTGTTGCGTACCGGGGTCACGGGTACTGCGGCGCGGATGGGCCATCGGCTGACCATCGCGATGCGGACTTGGCAGGCATGCGTCGACTGGGATGGCGACGTGCCGAGCGCGATGGAGGTGACGGTGGACCTCGACTCCCTCGACGTGCTGCGGGGTGAGGGCGGCATGACCCCGCTCTCCGGTGCCGAGAAAGGGCTCATCCGATCAAACGCGTTGAAGTCGTTGCATGCGAAGCGGTTTCCCCAAGCGGTCTTTCGATCGTCCGAGATCGTCGGGGACGGCGACTCGTATCGGATTCGCGGCATGCTCGAGCTCGGCGGTCACCATGGGGACCAGGCGGTCGATGTGCAGGTGGAGTCGGACGGTGACGGCTGGCGCATTTCCGGCACGGCGCACGTGCGGCACAGCGCATTCGGGATCAAGCAGTATTCGATGCTGATGGGTGCGATGAAGGTGGCCGACGAGGTTGAGGTGAGTTTGGCGGTGACGCACCCGGCCTGACCATGCGTGGCGGTGCCTGTTGACTTCGACACCACGCACACCGCTACTCGAAAAAGTGCAGCGTCAGCTCAAAGTCAACGAGCAGAGGAGCGTCGACTAACCCACCAGGTTGGCCCGCAGCGCGGTGAGGTCCTCAGCGGACACCCCGGCCGCTTCGAGGAATCCGCGCACTGAACCGTAGGCCTCATCGAGCTTGCGCCGCGCTGCGTCGAGGTACTCCTCGCGGACCCCGAGCACCTCGTCGGTTAGTCGGGCCTCGGCGTAGGTGACCATTTCCGGAGCGTCTTGGGCCCGGGCCCGCACCGAATCCATGATCCGATTCCGCAGCGCGGGGATCGCGTTGTTGCTGGCCAGGAAGTCGGCGATGATGCGGTCCCGTTCGACGCCGACCGTCTCGAGCACGGTGGCCACGGTGAAGCCGGTCCGGTCCTTGCCGGCGAAGCAGTGCGCGATCACCGGACGGTCTTGTGCCAGAAGCGAAATCACCTCGCGTACCGCCGTTTGCGCGCCCGGCAGCGTGGGGAACTCCTCGTACACCTCGGTCATGTACCGGCGGGCCGCGGTGCCCACGTCCTCGTCATCGGCGGATTCTGCCATCACCCGCTGGAACGTGCTCTCGTGCGGTGCGTCCTGGGTGGAGTTGTCGTCGGGATGGAACGGCAGTAGGTGCACCGCGACGCCGTAGGGCACCTGCCCCGAACCCTGTCGTTGCACCTCCTGATGTGACCGCAGGTCGGCGACGTCAGTGATGCCGAGCCGGCGGAACACCGCCCGGCCGGCGTCGGAGAGCTGGCTGAGCTGACTGGAGCGGTAGAGCAGCCCCGGTCGGATCGCGGTCTCGCCCGCGACGTCCCGAAAGTTCCACGCCCCCGACAGTTCCCCGAGCTCGGTGTTGTTGGTGGTCACCGCGATGTCACCGCCGTGCCCGATTGGCGGCACGCCGCCGCCGCGAGCGGTGACTTTTCTCGGCCTAGTTCGGCGCGCGCGATCGTGCGCATGTGCACCTCGTCGGGCCCGTCGAACAGCCGCATCGCCCGGTGCCAGGCATAGAGCCGGGCCAGCGGGAAGTCGTCGCTCACCCCGGCCGCGCCGTGCACCTGGATGGCTCGGTCGATCACGTTGCAGGCGATCTGCGGGGCCACCGACTTGATCTGGGACACCAGCACGTGGGCGGCCTTGTTGCCGTCCTGGTCGATCGTCCAGGCGGCCTTTTCACACAGCAGGCGGGCCTGGTCGATCTCGTTGCGGGACTTGGCGATCGACTCGCGCACCACTCCCTGCTCGGCCAGTGGCTTGCCGAAAGCCACCCGCTTCTGCACCCGGTCGACCATCAACGCCAGCGCACGTTCGGCCGCGCCGAGCGCGCGCATGCAGTGGTGGATCCGGCCCGGCCCGAGCCGGGCCTGGGCGATCGCGAAGCCGCTGCCCTCCTCGTGCAGCAGGTTCTCGGCCGGCACCCGCACGTTGTCGAACACGATCTCGCAGTGCCCGTGCTGGTCCTGCCAACCGAACACCGGCAGCGAGCGCTGGATGTCGACCCCCGGAGTGTCGACGGGAACCAGGATCATCGACTGCTGTTGGTGTGACGCGGCGTCGGGATTGGTACGGCCCATCACGATCAGGATCTTGCAGCGCGGATCGGCGGCGCCGGTGATCCACCACTTGCGGCCGTTGATCACGTAATCGGCCCCATCACGCAGCATCGTGGTCTCGATGTTGCGGGCGTCGGAGGACGCCACGGCCGGCTCGGTCATTGCGAACGCCGACCGGATCTCCCCGGCCAACAGCGGCTCCAGCCACTGCTTGCGCTGCCTCTCGTCGGCGAACAGGTGCAGCGTCTCCATGTTCCCGGTGTCGGGGGCCGCACAGTTGAGTGCCTCCGGAGCGATCTCCATGCTCCAGCCGGAGATCTCCGCCAGCGGGGCATACTCCAGATTGGTCAGGCCGGACTCCGAGGGCAGGAACAGGTTCCACAAACCCAGCTCGCGGGCCTTGACCTTGAGCTCCTCCACCACCGGCGGCACGGTGTGGTCCCGGGGACCCTTGTCCTCGCGATAGGCGTGGTAGGAGGCTTCCGCCGGGAACACATATTCGGTCATGAAGTCGGTGAGCCGGGAGTGGTAATCAGCCGCCTTGGCCGACATCGCGAAGTCCATGCCAGCCACGATAGCCACATGGTTAGACAGGTAGAAAGGTGGCATGACCGGAAGCTCGCCCGACAGTCGCCCGCCTTTCCCGCCCTTCACTCTGGACACAGCCCTGCAGAAGGTTCAGGCCGCCGAGGATGCGTGGAACACCCGCGATCCACAGCGCGTCAGCCTCGCCTACACGGTGGACTCCGTGTGGCGCAATCGCGACCTGCACATCGTCGGACGGGACCAGATCGTGGAGTTCCTGACCGCCAAGTGGGAGCGCGAGCTCGATTACGTTCTGCGCAAGAGCCTGTGGGGTTTTCGCGAAAACCGGATGGCGGTGCGGTTCCAGTACGAGTGGCACGACGCGAACGGGCAGTGGTATCGCAGCTACGGCAATGAGCTGTGGCAGTTCACCGAGGACGGGTTGATGGCGCGGCGTGAGGCGAGCATCAATGACGTCGCGATCGACGAATCGCAGCGACGCTACTTCGGTCCGCGCCCCGAATCGGAGTACGGCCGCGACATCGAGCTGTGGTAGATGCGCGGCTCGCCGCGGTGGTAGTTGCGCGGCAGCGTCACCGCCAATATCCCGGCCAGCGCCGCCAGGGCCATCACGGCACCGGCCACGGCCGGCCATCCGGCCGCGTCGAAGGCCACCCCGCCGGCCCAGCCGATGACGCTGGACCCCGCGTAGTAGAAGAGGTTGTACAGCGACGACGCCTGGGCCTTGCCATCGCCGGCCGCCACGCCGACCCAGCCGGAGGCGATCGCGTGCGCGCCGAAGAACCCGGCGGTGGCGATCAGTAGGCCGACCAGCACGATGACGATATTGCCCGCCAAGGTGATCGCGACACCGGCGATCATGGTGAGAATCGACCCGAGCAGCACGGGCTTGCGGCCGAACCGGCCGGCCTCCGCGCCGGCCCGGGCCGAGGCCCAGGTGCCGGCCAGATAGGCCAGGAACACCAGGCTGACCACGGTTTGCGGCAGCTCGAACGGTGCGCCCAGCAGCCGGAAGCCGAGAAAGTTGTACATCGCCACGAACCCGCCCATCAGCAGGAAGCCCTGGCTGTAGAGCACCAGCTGGCGCGGTGAGCGCAGGTTCTCGGCCAAGCGGCGGGCCAGGTACGGGGCGCCGGTCGGGGTGAATCCCTGTGCCGGCGGGGCGAGTTTGACGAACGCGAACGCCGACAGGGCGCACAGCACCGCGACCACCAGCACGCCGACTCGCCATCCGGCGAACTCGGCGATCGGCCCGGTGACCAGCCGTCCGGTCAGCCCGCCGATCGTGGTGCCCGCGACATAGGTACCGGCCGCCCGGGCCGCGTGCCCGGCGTCGACTTCTTCGGTGAGGTAGGCGATGGCCACCGCGGGCACCCCGCCCAGCATGAGCCCTTCGACGAGCCGGCCCGACAGCAGCAGCGTGGCGTTGGGCGCCAGCGGCACGATCAGGCCGAGAAGCGTTGCGGCGGTGATGGATATCGTCATCGCCTGAACCCGGCCGATCCGGTCGGCGAGCGCCGACCAGGGGATCACGCCCAAGGCCAGACCAACCGTGGCCGTCGAGATCGTCAGGGCGGCATGGGCGGCACCGGTCCCGAGGTCGCCGGCGATCAGCGGTAGGACGGCCTGGGGAGAGTACAGCTGGGCGAAGGTGGCCACCCCCGCGCAGAACAACGCCGCCAGCAGGCGCCGGTATTCAGTCGAGCCACGAGCGTGCCCCTGCCAGTCGACGGAGGTGGAAGTGGACACCCGCTCGACGGTAGGACCTCAGCAAAAATGTGTCCAATGCATGATCTCACTCAAATTCATGAATGTTATGCATGATGAAGCCGACCAGGCGCGCGGCAGCCGGCGGCATCTCGCGGTGTGGGTTCCAGGTCAGACCGATCTGGCGTTTGGCGGAGCCCTCCGTCAGCGGCACGTATGCCGGCCCCGGTTCGGCGCGTTCGGTTCGCGGTACCGGCACGACGGCAACCCCGAATCCGGCGGCCACGAGCCCCTCCATGGTCGGGATCTCCATGGCCTCGAACACCACCGGCGGGGCGATCCCGGCCTCTGCGCACAGTTCGTCGGTGAGCTGCCGCAATCCGAAGTCCGGGGCGAGCGCGACGAATGGCTCCGCGCCGGCGTCGGCCAGCCGGATCCTGGCCCGGTGGGCGAACCGGTGCTCGCGCGGCACCGCCAGGCACAGCCGCTCCACGTACAGGCCGCGCCAGCGGAACCCCGGCGGACGCGGTGAGGTGATCGCCAGGTCGGAGGCCCCGTCCGTCAGGCGTTCGACGATCTCGTGGGCCGCGCCCTGGAACAGCTCGAAACGCACCCGGGGTGCCTCGGAGCGGAACCGGCGCAACAGGTCGGGTACGTACCAGCCGGCCTGCGAATGCAGGAAGGCCAGCCGCACCGTCCCGGTGTCGGGATCCCGCAGCTCCGCAATTTTCTCAGTGGCGGTATGGATTTCACTGATGCTGCGCCGGGCATGCTCGAGCAGGACGCGCCCGTAGGCGTTGAGGCGCAGCCGGCGGTTGACCCGATCGAACAGCGCCACCCCCACGTCGTTCTCGAGCCGCGCCAACGCCCGCGACAGGGTGGGCTGGCTGATCCCGAGCTCGGCCGCGGCGTCGGTGACGTGTTCCGTCTCGGCGAGCACCACGAACCACCGCAGCTCGTCGGTATGCATACCGGTGACTCTAAACGCGCTGATCACCGACCCGGCCTGTGCCATGCTGTGCCGCATGGCCGGCAAGGTGCGGGTGGTGGTGGGCGACGATCACCCGATGTTCCGCGAGGGCGTGGTCCGTGCCCTGACGTCCAGCGGTGAGATCGAGGTGGTGGCCGAGGCCGACAACGGTGCCGACGCACTGGAATTGATCCGGACCCATCAGCCGCAGGTGGCGGTGCTGGACTATCGGATGCCGCAGCTCGACGGGGCTCAGGTGGCCGCCGCGGTCGGCCGCGACGAGTTGCCCACCCGGGTGCTGTTGGTCTCGGCCCATGACGAATCGGCGATCGTCTACTCCGCGCTGCAGCAGGGGGCGGCCGGCTTCCTGTCGAAGGAGTCGACCCGCAGCGAGCTGGTGAATGCCGTGCTGACCTGTGCCAAGGGCCGTGACGTGCTCGACCCGAACCTCGCCGCCGGTCTGGCCGGCGAGATCCGTCGCCGCAACGAACCCGACGTGCCGGCGTTGAGCCCGCGCGAGCGTGAGGTGCTGGACCTGATCGCCAAGGGTCGTTCCATTCCCGCGATGGCCAAGGAGCTCTACCTGGCCCCGTCCACGGTGAAGACCCACGTGCAACGGCTCTACGAGAAACTGGGCGTGAGCGATCGCGGCGCGGTGGTCGCGGAGGCGATGCGCCGCCGGTTGTTGGACTGACGGGCTGACATGGGAAGCGGACGCGTCGTCGAATTCTTCACCGCCCAGCCGGTTCGGGTCTCGGCACTGCTTCGGCTGCCGCTGATCGGGCTAATCGTGGTGCTGGTCTCGGTGTGGGAGGTCGAGCACTGGTTGCCGGTGCTGTACGCGGTCATCCTCGGTGCGTACGCGGCCGTGGCGGTGTTGTGGCTCGTGGTGGTGTTTCGCGGTCCGATGCCGCCGTGGGCCGAGTGGGCCTCGACCGGTGTCGACGTCGGGGTGTTGGTGGCGCTGTGTGCGGTGTCGGGCGGGGCCACCGCGGCGCTGCTGCCGGTGTTCTTCCTGCTGCCGATATCCGTTGCGTTCCAGGACCGTCCGTGGCTGACGGCGTTGCTCGGGGCCAGTACCGCCCTGGGCTACCTGGCGGTGTGGATCCTGTACTCCAAGCGTGACGACAACGTCGGCCTGCCCAACATCGTGTACATGCACGTGGGTTTCCTGGCCTGGCTGGCGGTGGCATCGGCGGCGTTGTCGTTCGTGTTGGCGCGGCGCTCGGCGCGGGTGCGGGCCCTGATGGAGGTGCGGCGGCAACTGGTTTCGGAATCCACCCGCGCCGACGACCGGCGCAATGCCGAACTGGCCGAACACCTTCACGACGGGCCGCTGCAGACCCTGCTGGCCGCGCGGCTGGACCTCGACGAAATTCGGGAACGCATCCCGGATCCCGACTTGGACCGCGTGCACGCGGCCCTGCAGGAGACCGCGGCCGGCCTGCGTTCGACGGTGACCGCGCTGCATCCGCAGGTGCTGGCCCAACTGGGGCTCGCCCCGGCAGTGCGGGAACTGCTGCGCCAGTATGAGAATCGCCCGGGGTTGACGGTGCGGGCGGATCTCGACGATGTCGGTCGCCCCGACGGGCAGGCCCTGCTGTACCGGGCGGCGCGCGAATTGCTGGCCAACATCAACAAACATGCTGGGGCAAGCACGATCTCGGTCGGGCTGCATCCCCGCGGCGACCGTACGGTGCTCACCGTGGCCGACGACGGCGCCGGGTTCGATCCGTCGAAGGTGGCCGAATCCGTCGCCGAGGGGCACATCGGACTGGCCTCGCTGCAGGTTCGCATCGAGGCCATGGGGGGTTCGATGTCGATCAGCTCGGCGGTCGGCTACGGGACGCAGGTGACGGTGACGCTGTAGCTGCCGCTATTTGACGCAGGGAATGCCGGAGACCTTCATCTGGCTCAGGTCGGTGGGCGCCGGGGTGTAGGTTCCGGTCGCGGTCGCGGCGACCGTGGTCACCGGGGTGCTGGCGGTGGTCTCCTCCGTGGTCTCGCTGCTGGAGTTCCAGTCCGACGAGGTGGCATCGGTCGACGTCGTGTCGGTGGATCCGGTCAGATAGTCGTGGCCGGGAAAATCGGTTCCCACCGTCAACTGCACCGTCCCGTCCAGCACCTCGGTGGAGGGACTGGCAACCACACCCAGCTCGTCGGCCAGCGACTGGGCGGCGGCCTCGGCGCCGGTTCCGTAGTCGATCGTGGTGGCGGCGGCCAGCGAGTCGCCGTCGCCGATCTGGCCCTCGGTGAATCCGTGTGCACCGAAGGTGGATTCGAGCGCCGCCGCCAGCCCGCTGTAGGTGGAGGCGTTGACGACGTCGAGCACCGCGCCCTGACCGTCGAGCGCCTCGGCCTTGCTGGTCGAGGTCGTCGACGACGACGGGCTGTCGTCCTTGGAGACCAGGTCGTGCACGATCTTGCGGATCGTCGGGACGTCGATGATGTTGATGTCCTCGCCGTAGGCGTTCTGGCTGAACTCCTTGATCGGCAGGGTGTAGAGGGTCGGCGGCGCCCCGGTCAGGTCGGAGGCCCGGCTGGCGAAGCTGGCCAGGTCGAAGCCGGAGTCCAGGGCCACGTTCTGCTTGGTGACATTGAGCAGCTCGCGCAGCTTGGTCGGGCTGGACAGGGCGCCGCTCTCACCGAGGGCGGATACCAGGGCAGCGATGAAAGCCTGTTGGCGGCGGGTGCGGTCGAGATCGGTGAAGTTCTCGTCGTTGACGTCGCGGCGCTGTCGGACGAAGGCCATTGCCTGTGCGGCGTCGATCTGTTGCACACCTTCGCGAAAGTCCGCCCCGGAGTATGGATCTGAGGTGTCGGCGTTGAGACACACGGTAATTGGTGCAACCGCCTTGGCGATCTGGAAGAAGGCGCCGAGGGTCACTTCGACGAAATGATCGATGGGGATGCCGAGCAGGTTGCGGACAGTGGCGATCTGGGCCCGGCGCCCGGCTTCACGGGCCTGCTGCTCATGCTCTGACTGGTCGTCGGAATCGGACTCCAGCGTTTCCATTTCGCGTTGATAGGCCCAGCCGTAGGCCTGCTTGATCTTGCCCTTGCACGGGTCGACATCGCAGCCCGCGATCTGGACGTAGTCGTCGCGGGGAATGGAGAACGCGGTGGCGGGCCCGCCGTCACCGGGGAGGTGCACCACGATCAGCACGTTGGCGTTGTAGCCGCCGACGGTCTCGTCGCCGGCGTGCAGCGCCTCGTAGATGTCCTCGGGCAGCGGGTTGCCGTGCTGATCCAGCCGGCTGTCGAGCCCCATGATCAGAATGTTTTCGGTGTCCCCGGTGGACACCGGGCCGCCGTCGAGGGCATTTGAGGTGGTGATGCCGTCGAGCACGCCGTGGTAGGTCACCCATCCCATCCCGGTTCCGGCCAGCACCGACAGTGCCACCACGCCCACAGCGGCGCGGCGGGCGGCCTGTACGCCCCGGCGCGGCAGGCGATGCCGAGGGGGGTAGGCGGCGTGGACGGGTGCGTTCATGGCACCTGCCATTATGCGGCTGTTCGCTGAGACCGCGACCACCGGGGAAACTCGCTGGTGGGGCCGGCTCCTTCGGTACTACTGTGCGCAGCGTGAAGCTGCGTATCGCCCTGAGCGTGCTGGTGCTGGCCGTGTTGGCACTGTTGGTGAACGAACTGCTGGTGAGCCGGCAGCAGCGGGCGGCCGCCCCGTTTGCGGATGGGCACGT
The DNA here is from genome assembly GCF_019050325.1 of [Mycobacterium] fortunisiensis. Classification (GTDB taxonomy): domain Bacteria; phylum Actinomycetota; class Actinomycetes; order Mycobacteriales; family Mycobacteriaceae; genus Mycobacterium; species Mycobacterium fortunisiensis. The sequence continues at coordinate 76,525 of NZ_VOMB01000001.1, forward strand.
GCTGGAATTGGACGGCCCCGACCTCAACGTGCGGGAATACGGGCCGGCCGGTGAGCGCGCGGTGATTTTGCTGCACGGGTACTCGGCCTCTGTGCAGTGGTGGGATCGGGTGGCCCCACAACTGGCCCGGGATCAACGGGTGATCGCGATCGATCTGGTCGGTCACGGTGGTTCGGAAGCCACGACGGCGGCCTCGGACTACACCGCTGACGGCCAGGCCTCCGCGGTGCACAACGCCCTGGTGGCGCTGGGTGTGCGCGACGCCGTACTGGTGGGGCATTCGATGGGCGGCAAGGTTGCGGCGACGCTGGCCCAGCGCTACCCGGATCTGGTGGAGCGCGTCGTGGTGTCCGACACCCCGGGGTCGGAGGAGTTGGTCGCCATGCCGGCCCTGGGAAACATGGTGTGCTGGCCGGTGATCGGGCCGGCCCTGGACCGGTTCCGCAGTGTCGACGCGATCACGGAGAGCACGCTGCAGAGCGGGTTTGCCGATGACTACCCGGTGCCCGAGTTCGCTCACCGGTCGCTGGAACAGCTCACCTACTCCGGGGTGTGCGATTCCAAAGCTCCGGCCGTGCCGGTCACGAAAACCCTTGCCGCCCTGCACAAGCCAGTTCTGGTGCTGTGGGGCGAGCAGGATGTGCTGACCCCGACGGCTCCGAATGTCGAGCGTTACACCGCGGCGGGTCTGGCCCCGGTGGTGCTCAAGGGCTCCGGACATTCTCCGATGGTCGAGCGGCCCGAGCAGTTCGTGGCCGCGGTGACGGACTTCGTCAGGAACCCAGCGCCCGCGAGATGACCAGGCGCTGAATCTGGTTGGTGCCCTCGAAGATCTGGGTGATCTTGGCTTCGCGCATGAAGCGTTCGACGCGGAAGTCGCGGGTGTAGCCGACGCCGCCGAACACCTGTACGGCGTCGGTGGTGACCTTCATCGCGGCGTCCGTTGCGACCAGCTTGGCGACCGATGCCTGCGTCGAATACGGCAGGCCCAGGTCGCGCCGTCGTGCGGCATCCAGATACGTGGCCCGGGCGCTGATGACCGCGGCGGCCATGTCGGCCAGCAGGAAGCCCAATCCCTGGTGGTCGATGATCTTGCGGCCGAATGTGGTTCGCTCGTTGGCGTAGCGGACCGCCTCGTCGAGGGCGGCCTGGGCGATACCCACCGCCACGGCGGCGATGCCGAGCCGGCCGGAGTCCAGCGCCGAGAACGCGATGGAAAGGCCTTGTCCCTCTTGGCCGATCAGCCGGTCCGCGTCGAGCCGGGCATTGTCGTAGAAGGCAGAGGTGGTGGGCACGGCGTGCAGACCCATCTTCTCCTCGGGCTTGCCGAAGCTCAGCCCTTCGAGATCACCTGGTACCAGGAAGCAGGAGATGCCCTTGCTGCCCTCTCCGGTCCGGGCGAACAGGGTGTAGAAATCGGCCTTCCCGCCGTGGGTGATCCACGCCTTGGACCCGTTGAGCACATAGCTGTCGCCGTCGCGGGTGGCCTTGCAGCTCAGTGCGGCGGCGTCGGACCCGGCCTGTGGTTCGGACAGGCTGTAGGCACCGATCTGCTCGCCAGAGAGCATGCCGGGCAGCCAGCGCTGCTTCTGCTCGTCGCTGCCGTAGGAGAGCAGCGGGTGCGAGGACAGGCTGTGCACGCTGACCGCGACGCCGATCGCAGCCCACCGTGCGGCGATTTCCTCCAGTACCTGTAGGTACACCTCGTAGGGCTGGCCGCCGCCGCCCCATTGTTCGGGCTGGGGCAGGCTCAGCAGCCCGGCCGCCCCGAGCTGGGCCATGACGCCTTCGGGGTATTTCTCGTCGCGCTCGTACTCGTCGACGATCGGGTCGAGGACCTTGTCGGCGATGTCGCGGGTGAGTTCGATGAGGTCACGAGCCTCGTCGGAAGGAAGTAGGCGGTCCACCGGCATACTTGCATATCCTAGTTTTCCCGCGAGCAGACGCAAAGTCGCAACTTTTCGGCCGAAAAAGACGTGCGAGTTTGCGTCTGCTCGGCGGAGGTCCTCGGCGGAGATCAGTGCAGCAGTCCGGCGATGTCGGGATCGAGTTGCTGCAGGGCGACGATGACCGCGACCCGGTAATCACGCCCGATCTGCGAGCGCATGGTGGTCGTGCGGCCCCGTCGCTCGGGCGGTCTGATCTCCTCGATGCGCGCGTCGAGGGCGACGATGAGTTCTTCGAACTCGGTGATGAGCCCGGACAGGATGAGAATCTCGGGATCGAGCACCGCTTCGATCAGGATCGCCGTGCGGGCCATCTGGTCGATGACGTCGCTGATGATCTTCTGGGAGTGCGGGTTTCGGGCTGTCTCCTGCGCTACTGCATCGAGGTCGATCTCTTTGAGCGCCATCCCCTCGGTCTGCGGTGCAACGGATTGCATGGCGTGCAGGGACATACTGGCGTTGACGCAGCCGATGCGTCCGCATGCGCATTTCGCTTGGCTGCCGGCCACCGGCATGTGTCCGATCGCGCCGGCAACGCCACTGGCCCCTGGGTACGGGCGTCCGCCGATGATCAGGCCGACGTTGAAGTGTCCACCGCAATTGAGCACCAACGCCGAGCGCACCTCTCTGGCCTGGCCGGCAATCGTCTCGGCCAGCGTCATGGCCTGGGTGCTGTCCTGCACCGCGGTCGGAATTCCGAGCGCGCGGGCGATCGGCTTACCGAGTTCCACCTCGGACCAGCCCAGCGCTTTCGACTCGACGACGAAACCGGTTGTGCTGTCGATAAATCCGGGTAGGCAGACGCCGGCGGCGACGACTGAGCTGTCCGCGGCTTCCTCGATCATCTGCTTGCCGATCCGGGTGATCGAGCGGATCACCGAAGCGGGCGTGCGACCGGCCGTAGGTGTCTCGTCCTCGCGCGAGATGTTGCCCGTGGCGTCGGCCAGGGCGATGCGGGCTCGACGTTCGTCGATCCAGATGCCGAGCACGCGTCTCGCCTGCGGGTTGCAGCCCAGTAGTTTGCGGGGACGGCCCCGGTAGCCCGGACCTTCGACGCGGGCATCCAGTTCGACAAGGGTCCCGTCGTCGATCAACTCGCCGACGATTGCGGTGATCGAGGGACGGCTCAGTCCGAGCCGATCGGCCAAGTCGGCCCGGGCCAGTGGGCCCTCGGTCCGAAGCAGGTGGACGACGCGCTGGCGGTGCAGCAGGTGCAACACCTGCTTTTCCTGCCGCGCCGATTCTGACCGTTTCAGCAGAACCTCCTTGACGGCCTCAACAATATGCTGCTATTAAGTTCGTCACAGAAATTAAATCGGCCTAGGGCATCGGAGCCGCGCCATGACTGCTGTCAATCCGCTCATCAATCCGCAGTTCACCTCCCCTCCTTCGGGCGCGCCGGCAGGCCCGACCGCATCTCGCCGGATACTTCAAACTACCGGCCGGATCGGTGCCTACAGCGGCATCGTGGTGACGGGGTGGCTGGTCGCCGCGCTGGCGTCCGGCTACGGCGTCGCTGCGGCGGACACGACAGGGACGTCCTCGTCGCAGTCGTCCACATCGAGTCCGGCGAGCACGTCGTCGGGCAAGACCGTCACTGGGGGCGGTGGTGACAGCTCGCCGGCGGGCAAGGGCGGATCGTCGGCGGACAGTCCCGGCAAGAGTGTGGTCAAGAAGCCGCTCAAGCCGAAGCGGTCGGGCAAGACGTCGTCGACCAGGGAGCTGGCGCCCGGCGTGACCATCAGCAGCAGTGGTGGTGTGCGCAATGCGCCGACCCAAGTGAAAGTCGAAGTCCCTGCACCACAGCAGAAACCGGACAAGCCGGCGGGCCTCGTCGAGGCGATCGACACGCAGTTGGACGCGCTGACTTCAATTCCCGACAAGGTGAGATCGACGATCGCGCACTTCTCGGATGGCAAGGCGTCGCCGCGCGCATCGGAGGCGGTGTCCGATACCAAGGCGCCCCTGGCTGCGGCGGATTCGGTGAATACCGGTGCCACCCTCGAGCAGTCGGTCGGGCGGGTGGAGCAGGTCACCAGGAAGCTCGCGGCCAGGGCCAAAGAGGAGATCGCCGCTCCAGATGTGCTGACGACAACCGATGAGCCGGTATTCGATTCTGCCGCAGATGATCTGCGGACAGCTGCGAAGGCGACGGTGACGGCGGCCGCTGTGCCGGCAGTCGAGGCCGAGAACCCCGTCGAAGGGGTACTCGGTGTCCTGAACGGGATTGTCACCACGGTGCTCAATCCGTTCCTCGCTCCGGCTCCGGATTCGCCGGAACCGTTCACGCCGATCATGTGGGCGGCCCTGGCGTGGGTGCGTCGTAACGCGTTCAACCAGGCGCCGGTGGTCAGCAGCCCGACCACAACGGTGCAGACGGGCCAGACCGTCACCGGCAACATCGGTGTGACCGACGCCGAAGGTGACGAGTTGACCTACACGGTGACCGAGCAGCCGACGTACGGCACCGTGACCATCGATCAGGAGACCGGTGAGTTCACCTACACCCCGGATGACATTGATTACGATGCGGCGCAGCTGGATTCGTTCACCGTATCGGTGACCGACGGTGACAAGATCAACTTGTTGAGCCTGTTCACACCGCGCACGGCCCAGAAGGACGTCGATGTGACGGTGCTCAACCCCACCGTGGAGCGCGTAATCCTGGATCTGCCGGACGGTATCACGAACCCGAACACGCCGCGCTTCTCGGAGGATGGACAGTCCATCTACTTTGGGGCCACACCGGCCGAGGGCGGCCGTCAGGAGATCTACCAGATCAGCGTCGACGGTACGGAAGTCGAGTGCATCACCTGCGGTGTGTCCACGGAGGTCACCGCCGGCCTGTCGAGAGTCGTCCCGTTCCAAGATGGTTCGGGGCGCCTGATGATTCAGGTGACCACGAGTCCCAACTCCTACGTCGTGTACGAAGAGACTGCCGACGGTAAGCAGCTGGTCCCGGTCATCACGCCGCCGGCCGGCACGCGAGTGCTCGACCCGCAGCGGGAAATGCGGATTTCTCCCGACGGAACGCATGTGTTGTTCAGCCAGATCCAGATGAACCCGGATGGACTCATCACGGCGGTGCCGGTGGTGGGACGGCTGGAGCGCACCGACGCCGGATATGAAATCGCAGACGCCCGTGTGGTTTACCCCGTCGGCGAGGGGAAGCAGTGGACCCCCGACGGTAAGGGCGTGATCATCCTCGGCGGCCGCTATGAGGCAGGCAACGTCGATGACATCGTCGTGAATCTGGAGACCGGTGCGGTGACCCGGCTGACCGGAAACCTCGACTACGACGAGGACACGGATCTCTCGCCCAACCAGAAGTGGATCGCGATCGGCAGCACCCGTGGGTACGACGCGTTGACGCCGATGTCTCGAATTGTGCGCCCGGCGTTCCTGCCGGCCGACATCCAGGGAGCGGTGTACCAGGCCTATGCCGGAAACTCAGACGGCCAAAATATCTCGAACCAGGAGTGGATCCTTGCCGTCGAGGATGATCTGAAGGGCGAGAACGGCGTGCCGGTGTTCGTCGACGGTGACGGCTACACCGCCCGCAGTATGGCGAGCTGGAACGATACCGGCGATGCCGTCACGTTCTGGGAGGCGAGCCCGACCGGCGAATCCCGTTTGGTCATCGCAAATCTGAAGTACACGACCAGCGTCGGACCGGTCGAGGGCGACCGGGTGACGCCGGACCCGACCTGGGCGCCCGAGCTCAGCAGCTACGTTCCCAGCGCGGCTCCGCTGCCTCCCACCGGGACCTACGGGGGCGCGGGTGGTGGTACCGCGGTGGTCACCGAGGTGACCGATCCGACGACGGGTCACATCGTCCGCACCGTCACCTACACGGACTACGTCAATGAGCAGGGAATGGTCCTCAACGGCATCGAATCGACTGACACCACAGCCAGCCAGTCCAGCATCCACTATCTCGCCGACATCACCGTCACGGGTACGCACACCGGATACCTCACGGCGGACGCCAACATAAACAAGCTCCAGCGCACGATCACGGGTCAGATCACGTCCGATCTGGACGGCGACGTGCAGAGCATCAATGACCAGGACAGAATCGACGAGGACAGGGAAAACATGTAGCTGCGACCCCATCGCGACCAGACACAGAACCCCCCAATTCCCTACGGAAATGGGGGGTTTTGCGTCTGCTCGGCGGGGGACCGACGGGGAACAGTCAACGTATCCGGGCGATGATCTGGATCTCGACCAATGCTCCCAGCACCAGCTCGGTGACACCGACGGCGGTCCAGGCCGGGTAGGGTGCGGCCACGAACTCGTCCTTGACCGCACCGAAGAGCTGGATGTGTTGTTGCAGCCCAACGTGATAACTGGTGATGTCGGTGACGTCGGCGAACGTCAGGCCGGCCTCCGCCAGCACCCCGCGCAGGTTCTCGAAGGCCAGCCGGAACTGGGTCTGCGGATCTTCGGGCAGGGTCATGTCCGGCCGGATCCCCATCATGCCGGAGCAGCGCAGCTGGTCGCCGTCGATCACCGCGGGGGCGTAATGATAGGTGTCGTACATGGGCTGCATCCACGCCGGGATGACGATGTTCTCATCTGAAGTCATGGCGCCTCCGATTTCCTGAACAGACGTGAAATCCCCCAGTTCCATGAGGAAATGGGGGATTTCACTGGGGGTACCTCCCGCTTGCGGGGGACTGCTCGGCAGAGAGAGTTACACGCGCTCGGCGGCGGGCAGCGCGGCCAGGATGTCGTTCACCCGGTCGCGGGCATCGCCGAACAGCATCTGGGTGTTCTCCCGGAAGAACAGCGGGTTCTGCACGCCGGCGTAACCGGAGGCCATGGACCGCTTGAACACGATGACGTTGTCGGCGTTCCACACCGTGAGCACCGGCATGCCGGCGATCGGGCTGCCCGGATCCTCGGCGGCGGCCGGGTTCACCGTGTCGTTGGCGCCGATCACGAGCACGACGGAGGTGCCGTCGAAGTCGTCGTTGATCTCGTCCATCTCCAGCACGATGTCGTAGGGCACCTTGGCCTCGGCCAGCAGCACGTTCATGTGGCCGGGCAGGCGGCCGGCGACGGGGTGGATGCCGAAGCGGACGTTGACGCCGCGTTCGCGCAGTTTGCGGGTCAGGTCGGCGACGCCGTACTGGGCCTGGGCCACCGCCATGCCGTAGCCGGGGGTGATGATCACCGAGTCGGCGTGGGCGAGCAGTTCGGCGGCACCTTCGGCGGTGATCTCGCGGTGCTCGCCGTAGTCCTTGTCGTCCGCCGGGCCGGCTTCGATGCCGAAGCCGCCGGCGATGACCGAGATGAACGAGCGGTTCATCGCCTTGCACATGATGTAGGACAGGTAGGCACCGGAGGAGCCGACCAGTGCGCCGGTGATGATCAGCAGGTCGTTGGACAGCAGGAAGCCCGATGCGGCCGCGGCCCAACCGGAGTAGCTGTTGAGCATCGAGACCACCACCGGCATGTCACCACCGCCGATGGAGGCGACCAGGTGCCAGCCCAGCAGCAGCGCGAGCACGGTGACCACGACGAGCAGCCACAGTTGCGGGTCGATGACGAACCACACGGTCAGCACGGCGAAGACCACCAGTGCGCCCACGTTGAGGAAGTTCTTGCCGGGCAGCATCAGCGGGGCGGACTTCATCCGGGCCGACAGCTTGAGGTTGGCCACGATGGAACCGGTGAACGTGACGGCACCGATGAAGACGCCGATGAACACCTCGGCGGAGTGGATGCCGAGCATTCCCTCGGTGCCGAGCTTGAGGGCTTCGGCGCCGGTGGGGTCGTCCTCGACGTGCAGGTAGCCGTTCCAGCCGACGAGCACGGCGGCCAGACCGACAAAGGAGTGCAGCAGGGCGATGAGCTCGGGCATGCCGGTCATCTCGACCACCCGGGCCCGCCACAGGCCGATCGCGGCGCCGATGATCATGGCGATGACGAGCAGGGCCAGGCCCAGCGGCTCGATCTTGCGCTCGAAGGCCAGGGCGATGGTGGCGATCAGTGCGATCGCCATCCCGGTGATGCCGAAAGTGTTTCCGGCCCTGGAGGTCTCGTGCTTGGACAGGCCGGCCAGCGCCAGGATGAACAGCAACGCGGCGACGACGTAGGCCGCCGTGGCGACGTTTTCTAGGTTGAACATGGAAATCCGTTTCCGAAGGTTCTGAGGAGAGGGGGCGTCAGCTGCGGGAGAACATCGCCAGCATGCGACGCGTCACCGCGAAGCCACCGAAGACGTTGATGCTGGCGAGCAGGATGGCGCAGGTCGCGATGGCGGTGACGACGGCATTGCCGTGGCCGACCTGCAGCAGCGCGCCCACCACGATGATTCCCGAGATCGCGTTGGTCACCGACATCAGCGGGGTGTGCAGCGCGTGGTGCACATTGCCGATCACGTAGTACCCGATCACGATCGCCAGCGCGAACACCGTCAGGTGCACCTGCAGCGCCGCCGGCGAGATCGCGATCAGCGCGAAGATCGCGGCCGCCGCGGCGAACGTGATCCCGAGCCGGCGCCCGGTCGACATCGGCTGCTTCTCTTCCTTGACCGCGGGAGCCGCGGCGACGGGCTGAGCGGCCGGGGCCGCGGAGACCTGCACCGGCGGCGGGGGCCAGGTGGTCTCGCCGTCGCGCACCACGGTCATCGACCGCTGCACCACGTCGTCGAAGTCGAGGATGACCTTGCCATCCTTCTCCGGGGTCAGCAGCTTGAGCAGGTTCACCAGGTTGGTGCCGTACAGCTGGGAGGCCTGCGCGGGCAGTCGGCCGGCCAGGTCGGTGTAGCCGATGATCGTCACCCCGTTGTCGGTGACGATTGCCTCGTCCTTGACGGTGCCCTCGACATTGCCGCCGTTGGCCGCGGCCATGTCGACGATCACGCTGCCGGACTTCATCGAGGCCACCATCTCGGCGGTGATGATGCGCGGCGCGGGCTTACCGGGGATCAGCGCGGTCGTGACGATGATGTCGACGTCCTTGCACTGCTCGGCGTACAGCGCCGCCTCGCGTGCCTTGTAGTCGTCGTCCATTTCCTTGGCGTAACCGGTGGCCGAGACTTCGGCCTGCTCGTTCGCGACGGAGAGGTACTCACCGCCCAGGGAGGCGACCTGGTCGGCGACCTCGGGCCGCGGATCGGTGGCCCGCACGATGGCGCCCAGGCTGCCGGCCGCGCCGATGGCGGCCAGGCCGGCCACACCGGCACCCACGACGAGCACCTTGGCCGGCGGAACCTTGCCGGCCGCGGTCACCTGGCCGGTGAAGAACCGGCCGAAGCTGTGCGCGGCCTCGACCACAGCGCGGTAGCCGGCGATGTTGGCCATCGATGACAACACGTCCAGGGACTGGGCCCGCGAGATACGCGGCACCGCATCCATCGCCAGTACCGTGATCTTGCGGGCGGCCAACTTCTCGACGAGCTCGGGCTTGAGCGCCGGCGAGATCAGGGCGACCAGGGTCGCACCGTCACGCAGGGCGGCAATCTCGTCGTCGCTGGGCGCGTTGACCTTCAGTACGACGTCGGCGTCCCAGGGGTTACCGATCTCGGCGCCGGCCGATACGTAGGCATCGTCGGCAAAGCTCGAGGCGGCGCCCGCGCCGGATTCCACGACTACCGTGTAGCCGAGCTTGATAATCTGCCCGACGGTCTGAGGTGTCGCGGCGACGCGGGTCTCACCAGGTGAAGACTCGCGGGGTATCCCGATGAACATCGATTTTCGGTCCCATCTAGTTGGTTGGGCTCCGAAGAGTGTTGCATCTGCAGTTTCTCTGCGGGCGGGCGCCTCCGCAGGTAAGCGCCTTGCTGAAACCGGCTATATGCCCTTGACCTGCGCTTTACCGATACAGTCGGATTGTGGTCCGCAGCCTACAGCCAGTCCCGGCGCTTGAACATCACATATAGGACGGCCACCAGCACCACGATCAGGACGGTGCTCACCACGAAACCGACGGCGGTGTTGATCCCGGGATACAGCACGTTCTGTCCGTAGAACCCGGTGATCGCGGTCGGCACGGCGATGATGGCCGCCCAGCCGGTGAGCTTTTTCATCACCACGTTCAATCGCGCGTCCTGCAGCGACAGATTGGTCTCGAAGACCGCGGTGATCAGGTCACGTAGCGATTCGGTCCACTCCGAGGCGCGCAGCACGTGGTCGTAGAGGTCGGCGTAGAGCGGATCGAGGGCGGACCCGTTGGGTGCGTCGAACCGGCGGTGCTGAATGGTGCTGACCACTTCGCGCATCGGCAGCACGACGCGGCGCAGGTGGACCAGGTCCTTGCGCAGCCGGAAGGTGCGTCGCTGCAGACCCCGCCGCGGCCCGCGCTCGAGAAACAGCTCGTCCTCCAGTGATTCGACGGCATCGTCGAGCGCCTGGACGGCGGCAAAATGTCCGTCCACGACGACGTCGAGCAGGCCGTGGACGAGTGCGCCGACGCCGTACTGCTGTCCGCCGAGCTCGTCGAACCGCCGCGACACCTCATCGACGTCGAACTCCTGCGCCGCGTGCTCGGCGGAGCCCAGGCGGACGGTGATCAGGGCGCGCGGCAGCACGAACGCCGAGATCCGGTGCCGGATCAGCGACGACGCCGAAGGGTCTGCGGCGCCGGTACTTCCGGGGTCTCGGGTGCTCACCGCATACACCGTGAAGAACGTATGGGTGTGGTACACCGAGGTTTTGGTGCGCTCCATGGGGGCCAGCGAATCTTCGACGGCCCAGATGTTGAGCCCGAGTTCGGTGGCCAGCTCGCTGAGCGTCTGGTGGTCGGGTTCGAAGATGTCGGCCCACAGCAGGACGTCCTCGTCGGCGAGGCAGTCGGAGATCGCCGAGAAGCTGAAGCCGTCGACCGGCCGGCCGGAGCGCCAGATTCGTCCCTGCACCTGGGTCATGAGCATCGAGTCAACCACATCGAACCAGGTCAAGTTGCTTGCTCAGTCGGGCTAGGTACTGTCGCTTCAATGACGAGCACTCCGGTCGAGACCGCGCTGGCCCGGGTCGGCGGTATCCGCGGCCTGGTGTACTCGGCGCTGCCCGTGACGACGTTCGCGGTGGTCTCGGCGGCGTCCGGCCGCATTCCCGCCACCGCTGCGGCGGTCGGTGTCGCCGCGGTGATCCTGGTCTGGCAGCTGGTGCGGCGCGAATCGACCCGGCCGGCGCTGTGGGGGTTCGCCGGGGTGGCACTGTGCGCGGGGGTGGCCCTCGTCACCGGCCAGGCCAAGGATTTCTACCTGCCCGGCATCTGGATGTACCTGGGCCTGGGCCTGCTGTTCACCGCCTCGATCCTGGTCGGGCGGCCCGTCGTCGGGGTGTTCTGGGCCTGGGTCACCGGCCGGGACAGCACGTGGCGCGGCGTGGCTCGGGTGCGGTTGGCGTTCACCGCCGCGACCGCCGTGATGGCCGCGGTGTCGTGGGTGCGGTTCGTCGTGCAGTACTACCTCTACGACACCGATCAGGACGGGTTGCTGGCCGCGGCCCGGATCGCCATGGGCTGGCCGCTGATGGCGATCACCCTTCCGGCTGTGCTGCTGGCCGTCCGGTACGCCGTGCGGGCCCTGCCGGTCCAGACCCTGAGCTCAACCGCGGCCGGGGATCAACCCGTATTCGGCGAATAGTTCGCCGACCTCGTAATTGCCGCTGCTGTAATACATCTCGCCTCTTCCTCAGTTGTATTTGTAGAAGCCCTCGCCGCTGGCCAGCCCCAGCTTTCCCTTGTCGATGTAGTTTTCTTTCAGCCAGGCCGCGAGCTTCTGAGCTTCGGCGTCTCCGTGGGACATGATGTTGTACGGCGTTGTCAGACCGACGATGTCGTAGATCTGGAACGGGCCGACGGGCGCGCCGGTGGCGATCCGCCAGGTGGCATCGACGGCGCTGGGGTCGGCGTAGCCGCCGGCCGCGAGTTCGGCGGCGGCGTTGAGGAATGGCACGAGAAGTGAGTTGAGGACGTAGCCGGCCTTCTCCTTGTGCAACTCGATGGGCACCATTCCGATGGCCTTGGCGAATTCGACGACAGCGGCGAAGACTGCCGGATCGGTGTCGGCGGTGCCCATGACCTCGGCGGTGTTGAACTGCCACACCCGGTTGGCGAAATGCAGCGCCAGAAACTTCTCGGGCCGGCCGGTGGACTCCTTGAGATCGCTGGGCAGCAGCGTCGAGGAGTTGGTGGCGAAGATGGTTTTGTCCGGGGCGAGCTGGCCGAGCTTCTGGTAGGTCTCGCGCTTGAGGTCGAGGATCTCGGGGATCGCTTCGATGACCAGGTCGGCGTCGGTCACGGCGGCGGCGAGATCCGAGGTCAGCGTGAGCCGGCCCCGGGCTTCTTGGGCCGCACCGTCGCCGGCATCGGGCACTTCGTCGGCGTAGGTTTCGGCGAGCTTGTCGAATCGCGCGCTCGCGGCCGCCAGGACCTCGTCGTTTATGTCGTAGGCCGTCACCGGGAAGCCCTTGAACGCGGTCTGAAACGCGATCTGGGAACCGAGCACCCCGGTTCCGAGCACGGTCACTGTCTTGATCGAGTTCGTCACGATGCTTCCTCTTCTCGGAGCGTCCCTCCATTACAGCCGCCGGCCGCCGCTCGTGCGCGGCAAATAAACTCAGTCCGATTTCAGATCTTCACCGGATCGGCCGTCCCCGGTACCAATACCCGGGTGAACGAGACGCTGCCGGGTTGCTGTCGCTGAAGCCACGCGCCTCCCCCTGCTTCAGCAACAGAAAGCCGACCACAGTGTCTGTCTTCGTCGATGTCGTTCCCGCCGAGTCCGAAACGGGTGCGTCGGGTCCCAGCGCGCCGTCCACCCGTTGGCGCGGCGTGCTGTTGAGATCCGCGCTGCCGCTGCTGTCGGTCGTGGTGTTCTTCGCCGTGTGGCAGCTGGTCGCCTGGGCCGGCATCTGGAACCAGACCTTCGTGCCGTACCCGAGTGCGGTCTGGCGGGCCTTCCTCGACGTGTCCACCACCCATGACGGCGCCCGCGGATACGCCGGCTATCTGCTCTATGAGCACCTCTACATGACCCTGCGTCGGCTGCTGGCCGGTGTCGTCATCGGTGTCGTCCTCGGGGTGCTGCTGGGGCTGGTGATGGGTTCGATCGGCTGGCTGCGCAACGTGCTGGAGCCGTGGCTGACCTTCCTGCGGGCCTTGCCCCCGCTGGCGTACTTCTTCCTCTTGGTGATCTGGCTCGGCATCGACGAGGCCCCCAAGATCACCCTGCTCGCATTGGCTGCCCTGCCGCCGGCAGCGGTGGCCACGACCTCGGCCGTCGTCGCCGCCCCCGTCGGTCTGCAGGAAGCCGCCCGCGCGCTGGGCGCAACCCGGGCGCAGGTGATCCGCGATGTGGTGGTGCCGTCCGCGCTGCCCGAGACCTTCACCGGAATCCGGCTGGCGGTCGGGCTGGCCTACTCCTCGGTGGTGGCCGCCGAACTGTTCAACGGCATCCCCGGAATCGGTGGATTGGTCAAGGACGCAAGCAATTACAACAACACACCGGTCGTGCTGGTCGGGATCTTCGCCATCGGGATCTCGGGTCTGGTGATCGACGGTCTGCTTCGTGCCATCGAACGGCGCGCGGTGCCATGGAGAGGAAAAGTATGAAGATCCGATCGTTGTTCGTCGCCCTGGCGGCATCGGCCTTGGCGCTGGCCGGCTGTGCGGTGGACCACTCCGGGGAGAACTCCGGAAAGCCCACCATCCGGGTTGGCTACCAGGCGTTCATCAGCGGGGACCTGATCGTCAAGAACCACCGGTGGCTCGAAGAGGCGTTGCCGGACTACAACATCAAGTGGACGAAGTTCGACTCCGGCGCCGACGTCAACACCGCATTCGTCGCCAAGGAGCTCGACCTGGGGGCACTGGGCTCGAGCCCGGTGGCCCGCGGATTGTCTGCGCCACTGAACATTCCGTACAAGGTGGCCTACGTGCTCGACGTCGCCGGTGCGAACGAGGCGCTGGTGGCCCGCAACGGCTCCGGCGTCAACAGCATCGCCGACCTCAAGGGCAAGCGCGTCGCCACTCCGTTCGCGTCGACGGCCCATTACAGTCTGCTCGCGGCTCTGGAGCAGAACGGCTTGTCGGCCAACGATGTTCAGCTGATCGACCTGCAGCCGCAGGGAATTCTGGCGGCCTGGGAGCGTGGTGACATCGTCGCGGCCTACAGCTGGTTGCCGACGCTGGACCAGCTGCGCAAGTCCGGCAGGGAACTGATCAGCAGCCGGCAGCTGGCCGAGGCCGGCAAGCCGACGGGCGATCTGGCCGTGGTGGCCGATGAATTCGCTGACGCACACCCCGATGTCGTCGACATCTGGCGCCGGCAGCAGGCCCGGGCGGCCGATGTCATCCACGATGATCCGACTGCCGCGGCCAAGGCGATCGCCGCGGAGATCGGCCTGACGCCCGAGGAGGTGGCCGGGCAACTCGAGCAGAGCGTGATTCTCACGCCGGCCGAGCAGGTTTCGCAGGAGTGGCTGGGCGTCGACGGCGAGCCGGGCGATCTCGCTGCGACGCTGCAGGCCGGTTCACAGTTCCTGGCCGATCAGAAACAGATCCCCACGGCCGCACCGGTGCAGACGTTCGCGGATGCGATCTACACGAAGGGATTGCCCGATGTCATCACCACGCAGTGATACTTCCGGTGGCCTGAGGATCCGCAACGTCGCCCACCGCTATGGCCGTGGACAGAACGAGGTGACCGCACTCGGCCCGGTGGACCTCGACGTGGCACCCGGCTCGTTCCTGGTCTTGGTGGGCGCGTCGGGCTGCGGCAAGAGCACGCTGCTGCGTCTCATCGCCGGGTTCGAGACGCCCTCGGAGGGGGAGGTCAAGGTGTCCGGTGTCCGGCCGACACCCGGGGTGACTGCGGGCGTCGTCTTCCAGCACCCGCGCCTGTTTCCGTGGCGCACGGTGGGCGGCAACGTGGACCTGGCACTCAAGTACGCCAATGTGCCGCGGGACTTACGGCCTGAGCGCCGAGCGGCGATTTTGGAGCGCGTCGGGTTGGAGGGCACCGCACAACGCAAGATCTGGGAGATCAGCGGCGGCCAACAGCAGCGGGTGGCGATTGCCCGGGCCCTGGCGGCGGAGACGCCGCTGTTTCTGCTGGACGAGCCGTTCGCGGCGCTGGACGCGCTGACCCGCGAGCGGTTGCAGGAGGATGTCCGCCAGGTGAGCGCCGAGTCCGGTCGCACCACGGTGTTCGTGACACACAGCGCCGACGAGGCCGCGTTCCTGGGCTCACGGATCGTGGTGTTGACCCGGCGGCCGGGAAAGATCGCACTGGACCTGCTGGTGGAATTGCCGCGCACCGGCGTCGCGGCTCATGAGCTGCGACGCTCGCCCGAATACCTCAAGCTGCGGACGGATGTCAGCGAGGCGGTCAAGGCAGCTGCGGCCTAGTGGTATGCGCCGAGAGTGACGCTGTGGTCGTAAACCCGTCACGGCAACGACCCTGGCGTCACTTTGGCGCGCCGAAATCACACCGGGGGATAGGCGGGCGGCGGGTAGACACCGCGCAGACCCCAGGCCAGCCACGGAAAGAAGAAGTCACTCTCGTCGCTGAGGTCGTAGTCGGGATTCGGATCCATGGCCGCAGTCTAGACGCCCTGGGCCAGGGCAGAACAGGGTTGCGGAAGGAATTGCCTACACTCTTCAACCATCTAGTTGATTGATTTCCCGGGCAAGGTCCCGGCGAGGCTGATAGTGAGTGTGCTATGTCATCCGATGCAGAGGGCGGCCGGGGTCGCGCAGGCGCGGCTGCCAACGGGACATCCCGCCGCGACGAGCTGCTGACCGTGGCGGCCAAACTGTTCGCGGCCCGCGGTTATCACGGCACCCGCATGGACGACGTCGCCGAGGCGGTGGGGCTCAATAAGGCCACGGTCTACCACTACTACTCGAGCAAGTCGCTGATCCTCTACGACATCTACAAGAGCGCGGCGGACTTCACCGTCGAGGCCCTGCACGACGATCCCAGCGCGTCGGCCCGGGAGACCATCTACCACTTCACCCGGCGGCTGCTCGTCGGGATCGCCAACGACCTGGAGCGCGCCGCGGTGTATTTCCAGGAAGGCCCCTATATCGCCGAATGGTTCACCGAGGAACAGGTGGCCTACATCCGCAACGCCGAGACCCAGGTGTACGAGCACGTCCGCGACGTCATCGACCGCGGCATCGCCAGCGGCGAGTTCTACGACTGTGACTCCCACGTGCTGGCCCTGGGCTACATCGGGATGACCCTGGGTTCCTACCGTTGGCTGCGGCCGCACGGCCGGCGCACCGCCGAGGAGATCGCCGTGGAGTTCAGCACGGCGCTGCTGCGCGGCCTGATCCGCGAAGAGAGCGTCCGCACCGAATTTCCGCTCGGTGTCGACCTCGACGTCGACCAGAAAGCGTAGAAGGCGGCATGACTGATCTGTTCCGACTGGACGGCAAGGTCGCCGTCGTCACCGGAGGCGGCCGTGGCATCGGCCTGATGATGGCCCGGGGCCTGTTGCAGGCCGGCGCGTCGGTGTACCTGGCCAGCCGCAAAGAGGCCGAGTTGAGCGCGGCGGTGGACGCGTTGTCCCCGCTCGGCCGGGTCTCTGCGGTGCCGGCCGACCTGGGTACCGCCGAAGGGGTCGCCGCGCTGACCGCCGCGGTCACCGGGCGTGAGGACAAGATCCATGCTTTGTTCAACAACGCCGGCGCGGCCTGGGGCGCACCGTACGACGAGTTCCCGGAGTCGGGGTTCGACAAGGTCTACGACGTCAACGTCAAAGGCGTTTTCCTGCTGACCCGCGCCCTGACCCCGTTGCTGAATGCCGGTGCCACCGAGGATGATCCGGCCCGCGTCGTCAACACCGGCAGCATCGACGGGATCGTCGCCCCCGAGAAAGGGCGCGACAACTTCTCCTACAGCGCCAGCAAGGCCGCCGTGCACATGCTGACGAAGCATCTCGCCGGTGAGCTCGCCCCCAGGATTCTCGTCAACGCGATCGCGCCGGGCCTGTTCGAATCCCGGATGACCAAGGAGATGCTGCGTGCCGGCGCCGATGCCGTCGGGTCGGCCCTGCCTCTCGGGCGAATCGGGCAACCCGACGACATCGCCGGCATCTCGGTGTTCCTGGCCAGTCGCGCCAGCGCCTACATCACCGGCGCGGTCATCCCGGTCGACGGTGGCGTGAGCACCATCAGGTGACCTACAGCTGGGTGAACCAGCCCCAGGCCAGGTAAGCGAACATACCGATAAAGACGATGTCGCCGGCCATGTAGAGCCACTCGCTGCGACGGAATCTGGTGGTGGCCGCCCCGGCCATGAACAACGCCAGACCGCAGGCGGCCACCGGGGTCAGCACGGGCGCGATACCCGTCGCGGCGGGCAGGACCAAGCCGAGGGCACCGACCAGTTTGATCGTCGCGATCGCCGTGAGGTGGCCGTCGCCGAAGTCATCGACCCAGTGCTGGTTGCTGCCCAGTGACCGGTACTTCTCCCGCGACATGAACAGCAGGCTGGCCCCGCCGGCGGCGTAGGCCAATGCCGCGATGATGGTGATGATCCAGAGGGTGGTGTGCATTGCTCGCTCCCTTTCGTGGTTACGTCGGTCTTCGTGGTTACGTCGAGCCCTTCCGACTCGTCACCCCTATGACGGATCCGCGCGACGAGAGGTAACGCATGACGCCTGACACATCACTGACCGAGAGCTTCGAGCAACAGCGCCCACGGCTGCTCGCGGTGGCCCACCGCATCCTGGGCTCACGGGCAGACGCCGAGGACGCCGTGCAGGAAGCGTGGCTACGCGTGTCCCGCCAGGAAGCCGGTTCGATCGACAATGTCGCCGGCTGGCTGACCACCGTGGTGGGCCGGATCTGTATCGACATGCTGCGGTCGCGCAGCAGCCGCCCCGAAGTGACCGCCGCCGCCGACATTCCCGACCTGGTCGTCACCGAGGACGTGGACACCCCGGAGGACACCGCGGTGCTCGCGGACTCGGTCGGGCTGGCGATGCTCGTCGTGTTGGGATCGCTGCGCCCCGATGAACGTCTCGCGTTCGTCCTGCACGACATGTTCGCCGTGCCGTTCGCCGAGATCGGGCAGATCCTCGACCGCTCGGGTGATGCCGCCAAGATGCTGGCCAGCCGTGCGCGCCGGAAGGTGCAGGATGTGCCGCCGCCGGCCGGGGACCGGCGCCGCAGGCAGGAGCAGCGCGAGGTGGTCGATGCCTTTCTGGCCGCCGCCCGCGACGGCGACTTCGACGCGCTGCTGCGGGTGCTGGATCCCGACGTCCGCTGGCAGCGGTACACGGCCGCCGGCATGACCGTCGGGACCGGATCGGAGGCCATCGTCGACGCGGTGCGGCGCGGCCAGGGAACCCGCGTCTTGGCCCGGCGCGTGGCGGTGAACGGCGAGCCGGGAATCCTGGCGTGGGGGCCGACCGGGTGTCCGCTCAGCCTCATGGCCTGCACCGTTGAGGCGGGCCGGCTGGTCGGTATCGTGTCGATCGTCGATCCGCGACGGCTGGCCCGGATGTCGCTGCCGGAGCCGCCCGCCGACGATTAGCCTGGCCGCATGAAGTCGACGATCCTCTCGCGCCGAGACCTGGATTTCCTGCTCTACGAGTGGTTGGACGTCGAAAAGCTCACGGCTCTGGACCGATTCGCCGAGCACTCCCGCGAGACCTTCGACGGGGTGCTGGAGCTGTGCGAGCAACTCGCGACGCGCTACTTCGCGCCGCACAACAAGCTGAGCGACGCGAACGAGCCGACGTTCGACGGGCACGCCGTCGCGTTGGTCCCGGAGGTGAAAGAGGCCTGGGACGCGTTCGCCGCAGCCGATCTGATGGCGATGGGGATGGATGCCGAGATCGGTGGCGCACAACTGCCGATGACGGTGGCACAGGCGGCGTTCGCGTGGATCTACGCGGCCAACGTGTCCACCGCGGGCTATCTGATGCTGACCGTCGCCAACGCCAATCTGCTGGCGCACTTCGGCACGCCCGAGCAGATCGAGACGTTCGTCAAACCCATGCTGGCGGGCCGGTTCTCGGGAACGATGGCGCTGTCGGAGACCCAGGCCGGATCGTCGCTGGCCGATATCACCACCCGCGCCGAGGCGCAGCCCGACGGCAGCTACCGGCTGTTCGGTTCGAAGATGTGGATCTCGGGTGCCGAACACGAGATGACCGAGAACATCGTCAACCTGGTGCTCGCCAAGATCCCCGGCGGTCCGGCCGGCACCAAGGGGATCTCGCTGTTCATCGTCCCCAAGTTCCTGGCCGACGGCACCCGCAACGGGGTGGCCATCTCCGGGCTCAATCACAAGATGGGACAACGCGGTATCACCAACACCGTGCTCAACTTCGACGGCGCCGTCGGCTACCTCGTGGGGGAGCCGCACCGCGGCATCGTCTACATGTTCCACATGATGAACGAGGCTCGCCTCGGCGTCGGTATGGCCGCGGTCGCGCTCGGGTACACCGGCTACCTCAAGTCGCTGCAATACGCGCGGGACCGGCCCCAGGGCCGGCCGCTGGGGGTCAAGGACCCGGCGACTCCGCAGGTGCCCATCGTCGAGCATCCCGATGTCAAGCGAATGCTGTTGGCGCAGAAGGCCTATGTCGAAGGTGGGCTGGCGCTGGCGTTGTACTGCGCCAAGCTGGTGGACACCGGTGGCGCCGATGACAACTCTGTACTCGACATTCTCACCCCGGTGGCCAAGAGCTGGCCGTCACAGTGGTGTCTGGAGGCCAACAACCTGGCCATCCAGGTACACGGCGGCTACGGCTACACCCGCGAGTACGACGTCGAGCAGCACTACCGCGACAATCGGCTCAACCCGATCCACGAGGGCACGCACGGTATCCAGAGCCTGGACCTGTTGGGCCGCAAGGTGACCCAGAACGGCGGGGCGAGTCTGGCCGCGCTGGGGGAGCGCGTCGCCGCGACGGTGACAGCGGCCGCGGGCGTGGCCCCCAAGCTGGCGGAACAGCTCGATGACGCCTGGCAGCGGCTGGTCGCGGTCACCGGCGCGATGTTCGCTTCCGGCGACGTCGAGGCCGCGATGGCCAACAGCGCGGTGTACCTCGAGTCGTTCGGGCACATCGTGGTGGCCTGGATCTGGCTGGAGCAGTTACTGGCCGCCGAGGGCCGCACCGGTGATTTCTATGACGGCAAGCGGCAGGCCGCCCGGTACTTCTTCCGGTACGAACTGCCCAGGACCGCACCGCAATTGGCCCTGCTGGAGAGCCTGGACCGCACCACGCTGGAGATGCGCGTGGAGTGGTTTTAGCCTGGTTCTAGCCGAATTCGATGATTTGACGAACAGCCCGACCGTCGGCGAGCGCGTCCATGCCGGCATTGATCTGATCGAGGGTGATCGTGCCGGAGACCAGCGATTCCACCGGCAGTCGTCCGGACCGCCAGAGTTCGACGAAGCGCGGGATGTCGCGGGCCGGTACCGCCGAGCCCAGATAGCTGCCGATCAGTGAGCGGCCCTCGGCCACGAAACCCAACGGCGCCACCGAGATGCGGGCGTCCGGGCGGGGCAGGCCGACGGTGATCGTGCGGCCGCCGGGTCCGGTGAGCGCGATCGAGGTCTCCAGTGCGGCCGGGTGACCCGCGGCTTCGATCACCACGTCGGCCTTCAGGTCGGCGACCTGTTCGGGGGTGTGGGTCTCGTGCACGCCCAGTTCGCGGGCCCGGGTGAGCTTGTCGGGCAGCTGGTCTACGCCGACCACCCGGACGCCGTCGTGGGCCAGTGCGGTCAGCGCGGCTGCCATACCGACACCGCCCAGCCCGACGATCGCCACCGTCTGGCCCGGCTGCGGTTTGCCCACATTGAGCACGGCGCCCCCGCCGGTGAGTACCGCACAGCCCAACAGGGACGCGACGACCGGGTCGACATCGGCGGGCACCGGGACCACCGAGTGCCGGTCGACCACGGCGTGGGTGGCGAACCCGGACACCCCGAGGTGGTGGAACACCGGTTCGCCGTCGCGGGTGAGCCGGATGTCGCCGTTCATCAGGGTGCCGGCGCCGTTGGCGGCCGAGCCGGGACCGCAGGGCGTCAGGCCGTCGGTGGCGCAGGCCGGGCACACCCCGCAGCGCGGCAGGAACGTCATCACCACGCGCTGTCCCACGGGCAGATCGCTGTCACCGGCCTCGACGACGCCCGCGGCTTCGTGGCCCAGCAGCATCGGAACCGGTCGTACCCGGTTGCCGTCGACGACCGACAGGTCCGAGTGGCACAGTCCGGCGGCCTCGATGCGGATCAGCAGTTCGCCGGGACCGGGTGCGGCGAGCTCCAGGTCGCTGACCCGGATCGGTTGCGACTCGGCGTACGGGCGGGCAAGGCCGATGTGCTCGAGGACGGCGCCGCGGATCTTCATGGTGACAAGCCTGTCAGACTGCCGGAATGACCGACGGAGCTGAATTGACCCGCGCAGATTTTCCCCTGCACTGGCCGGTGCTGACCCGATGGACCGACAACGACATGTTCGGTCACCTCAACAACGCGGTGTACTACGAGCTGTTCGACACCGCGATCAATGGGTGGATCAACACCAACTGTGCTGTCGACCCGGTCACCGCGCCGTGGCTGGGGGTGGTCGCCGAGTCCGGTTGCCGGTTCCTGTCCGAGCTGAAGTTCCCGGACCCGCTGGTGGTCGGCCTGGCGGTGGCGCGGCTGGGCAACAGCAGCGTGACCTATCGGCTGGGGTTGTTCGAGCCCGACGGACCGGTGGCGGCGGTGGGCCATTGGGTGCATGTCTACGTCGATCGGGATACACGTCGTCCGGTACCGATTCCCGCCGTGATCCGCGAGCTGTTGCTGTCGATATGCTCGCCGGATGCCACTCGTGAGCAAGACCGTAGAGGTTGAAGCCCCCGCCGAGAAGATCCTGGCGATCGTCGCCGATTTCGAGGCCTATCCGCAGTGGAACCCCGAGATCAAGGGCAGTTGGATCTTGGCCCGCTACGACGACGGTCGGCCCAGCCAGCTGCGGCTCGACGTGGAGATCCAGGGCCAGTCGGGCGTCTTCATCAACGCGGTCTACTACCCCGCCGAAAACCAGATCTTCACCGTGATGCAGCAGGGTGATCACTTCACCAAGCAGGAGCAGCGGTTCTCGGTGGTGCCCCTCGGCGCCAACACCCTGCTTCAGGTCGACCTCGACGTCGAGGTGAAGCTGCCGATCCCGGCCATGATGGTGAAGAAGCTGGCCGGTGACACGCTTGAGCACCTGGCCAACGCGCTCGTCACCCGGGTGCAGCAGCTCTCCGGCTAGCTAGGCTGCACGGTCGGCGGCGGCCGCGCGCAACTCGAACACGCGATTGCGGATGCGGTGCTCGGTGGACCGGGGCATCTCGGCCGGCCGATATCGACCATGCCCGATCCGATAGACCCGGCCGTGGCTCATCTCCCAGCGCAGGGCGTCGGAGATCGTCTTCGATGGTCGGCCGGCGGTGGTGAAGCCCTGATCGTCGAGCGCCTCGACCAGATCGGCGACCGATTGTGCACCCTGCTGAAGCAGCTGCACGGTGAGTACGTAGCGGAGGTTGGTCCCCCGCAGCAGGAGTTTGTCCGCCATGGGGTGACGGTGCCCGAAGGTACTGACAAGTCACACCAGTCACAGATTCCGGCGGGGTATCCGATGGCAGGTCGGCACCCGCCGCCGGAGCCGGGACGCCGAGATCAGCCGGCGACACCGAGACCACCAGCTCAGCCCCACATCCCGATGTCGTCCAGGCGCGCGATGAGCCGCTGGGCGCCGTCGGTGAACTGGCTGCCGTTGAGCTCGACCGCGGCCGCCACGTCCCGCCGGCGCAGCGCCTCGATCAGCAACCGGTGGCTTTCCACGGCTTCGGTGCCCCACTCCGGATCGGTCGAATAGATCAGGGCGGGTAGATACCGCGCCACGTGCAGGAGGAACCAGGCCAGCTTGATCCGGCCGCTGGCGTGGTTGAAGGCGCGGTGAAAGGCGAATTCGGCCGAGGAGATCTCGTCGGGGTCCTGGCCCTCGACGGCGGCCGCGAGTTCGGCATTGAGCTGCTCTAGTTCGTCGACCTCGGCCTCGGTGATGCGCTCGGTCGCAGTGGCGGCCAATTCCCGCGCGATGGTGGCCTGCAGCCAGAAGATGTCCTCGACATCGGTGCGGGTCAACGGCACCACGACGTGTCCACGGTTCGGTTCGAGCTGCACCATCCCCTCGCCGCGAAGCGTGCGCAGGGCCTCGCGCACCGGGGTGATGCTGACTCCCAGCGCGGCGGCAGTCTCGTCAAGCCGGACGAATGTCCCCGGCCGCAGCACGCCGGTCATGATCTCGGCCCGAAGCTGGGCTGCCACCTCGTCGGAGAGTTGTTCGCGCCGTCCTCGGCGACGTTGCACGGCCGTTCTGGCAGGTGCGTTCACGAGTTACCGGGTCGCCTTTCTGGTGGGCTTGTCGCCGAGGCGCCGAGGCCATAGTGTGACCGGGGCAACCCCATGTTTGATCAAATATCAAGTTGATGCAACTCGATTACGATGGAGTACAGATCCGTTGACTGCCGAGCCGTCCCGCACCGAGCCGTCCCCCACTGAGCAGCCGTACCTGGCCCGCCGTCAGAACTGGGCCAACCAATTGACGCGGCATGCACTGATGCAGCCCGAGAAGACCGCGCTGCGGTTCCTGGGCCGCACCACCACGTGGCGCGAACTCGATCACCGGGTGACCCGGCTGGCCGGGGCGCTGAGTCGTCGCGGCGTGGGTGTCGGTGACCGCGTGCTGATCCTGATGCTGAATCGCCCCGAGTTCATCGAGGCGATGCTGGCGGCCAACAAGCTCGGCGCCATCGCGGTGCCGGTGAACTTCCGGATGACCCCGCCGGAGATCGCTTTCCTGGTCAGTGACTGCGATGCCCGTGTCGTGGTCACCGAGCCCGTGCTGGCCGGGGTGGCCACCGCTGTGCGCGATCTCGAAGCCACCCTGGAAACGGTCATCGTTGCCGATACCGCCACCGAGGACGGGGTCCTGGGCTACGAGGATTTGATCGCCGAAGACGGTGCGCCGGTCGCACCCGTCGACATCCCGAGCGACGCCCCCGCACTGATCATGTACACCTCGGGCACCACCGGACGGCCCAAGGGCGCGGTGCTGACCCACGCCAACCTGGTCGGCCAGAGCATGACCAACTTGTTCACCACCGGCGTCGACATCAACAACGACGTGGGCTTCATCGGTGTCCCGCTGTTCCACATCGCCGGTGTCGCCGGCAACGTGAACACCGGCCTGACGCTCGGCCTGCCCACGGTCATCTACCCGCTCGGGGCGTTCGACCCCGGCGCCCTGCTGGACGTGCTGGAGGCCGAGAAGGTCACCGCGATCTTCCTGGTCCCCGCCCAGTGGCAGGCGGTCTGCGCCGAGCAGAAGGCGAATCCCCGCAACCTCTGTCTGCGGGCCCTGTCCTGGGGCGCGGCGCCGGCCTCGGATACTTTGCTGCAGGCGATGGCCGAAACGTTCCCGGGCAGCCAGATCACCGCGGCATTCGGCCAGACCGAGATGTCCCCGGTCACGTGCATGTTGTTGGCGGACGACGCAATTCGCAAACTCGGCTCGGTCGGTCAGGTCATCCCCACCGTCTCGGCGCGCATCGTCGACGAGAACATGAACGATGTGCCGGTCGGTGAAGTCGGCGAGATCGTCTACCGCGCCCCAACTTTGATGGCCGGCTACTGGAACAACCCCAAGGCCACCGCAGAAGCCTTCGCCGGCGGCTGGTTCCACTCCGGGGACCTGGTCCGCCAGGACGAGGAAGGCTACATCTGGGTCGTCGACCGCAAGAAGGACATGATCATCTCCGGCGGCGAGAACATCTACTGCGCCGAGGTGGAGAATGTCCTGGCCGCCCATCCCGCCATCACCGAGGTCGCCGTGATCGGCAGGCACGACGACAAGTGGGGCGAGGTTCCCGTCGCCGTAGTGGCTCTGGCAGCTGTGTCGGATTCGTTGGATCTCACCGAACTCGACGGTTTCCTCACCGAACGCCTGGCCCGCTACAAGCATCCGAAGGCCCTCGAGATCGTCGATGCCTTGCCGCGCAACCCCTCGGGCAAGGTCCTCAAAACCGAGCTCCGGGAACGCTTCGGCTCACCGATCAACGCCCAATAGCGTTGACGTTGGCGAAAGCAGCTCAGCGTCAACGGTTTCAGCAGGTAGCGCCGAGAGTTTGCTAGTGTCGCGTGCTCTCGCTAACGGTTGATGGCACAATCCACCCGATGCGGTGCACGGCCCGGTTTGGATCGGGTACAGTCCGGTGGTCTTACTTACTACTCGTGAGTAGGGAGAGACGGATCACACAAGCTGACAGGCGACGAGGAGGGGGCGTGCGACACGTCCAAGGGGCGCACCGGTGACGGCGCCCGCCGACGGGCTCGTCGGCTACGTACGTGGTCAACTCGAGAAGCCGCTGGCCATGGTCGGTGGCTTCTTCAAGATGAGCGTGCTCACCGGAAAGGCCCTTCTGACACGGCCTTTCCAGTGGAAAGAGTTCGTGCTGCAGAGCTGGTTCCTGATCCGGGTGGCCTTCCTGCCCACGCTGGCGGTGTCGATTCCGCTGACCGTGCTCATCATCTTCACGCTCAACATCCTGTTGGCCGAGTTCGGCGCGGCCGACGTGTCCGGTGCCGGTGCGGCACTCGGCGCGGTCACCCAGCTGGGCCCCCTGGTGACGGTGCTCGTGGTGGCCGGCGCCGGTTCGACCGCGATTTGCGCCGATCTGGGTGCCCGTACCGTGCGCGAGGAGATCGACGCCCTCGAGGTGCTCGGCATCGACCCGATCGAGCGGCTGGTTGTCCCCCGCGTGGTGGCCTCCACCTTCGTGGCCTTCATGCTCAACGGCGCGGTGATCACCATCGGCCTCGTCGGTGGCTTCTTCTTCGGTGTCTACATTCAGAACGTCTCCGCCGGTGCCTACGTCTCCACCCTGACGCTGCTGACCGGATTCCCCGAGGTGCTCATCTCGGTGATCAAGGCGACGTTGTTCGGTCTGATCGCCGGGCTCGTCGGGTGCTACCGGGGCCTGACGGTCGCCGGTGGTTCCAAGGGTGTGGGCACCGCGGTGAACGAGACCCTGGTGCTGTGCGTGGTGGCGCTGTTCGCCGTCAACGTCGTGCTCACCACCATCGGCGTGCGGTTCGGGACGGGACGTTGACATGAGTACCACAACCGTCCTGCGCTCCCGGTTTCCCCGGGCGTTCTCGCGTACCTCCGACATCGCCGGCATCCCGGGCCGATTCCTCGACAGCATGGGCCACGTCGCGTGGTTCGTCGTCCAGGCCATCGGCTCCATCCCGCACGCGTTCCGGCACTATCGCCGTGAAGCGCTGCGCCTGGTCGCCGAGATCGGCATGGGTACCGGTGCCATGGCCGTCATCGGCGGCACGGTGGCCATCATCGGATTCGTCACCCTGTCCGCCGGTTCACTGATCGCCATCCAGGGTTTCGCCTCCCTGGGCAACATCGGTGTGGAGGCCTTCACCGGGTTCTTCGCCGCCTTGGCAAACATCCGCGTCGTTGCCCCGGTGGTCACCGGGCAGGCCCTGGCCGCCACGGTCGGTGCCGGCGCCACCGCGGAGCTCGGCGCCATGCGCATCAGCGAAGAGGTCGACGCCCTGGAAGTCATGGGTATCCGGTCGATCTCGTATCTGGTGTCCACCCGGCTCATCGCCGGCTCGATCGTGATCATCCCGCTGTACGCGATGGCGATCCTGCTGTCCTTCCTGTCCGCGCAGTTCGTCACGACGATCTTCTACTCGCAGTCGGTGGGCACGTACGAGCACTACTTCCATACGTTCCTGCGCGTCGACGACGTGATGTGGTCCTTCCTCGAGGTCATCATCATGTCGATCGTGGTCATGTTGAACCACTGCTACTTCGGCTACTACGCCAGTGGCGGTGCTGTCGGTGTGGGTGAGGCAGTGGGGAGGTCGATGCGAACCTCGTTGATCGCAATCGTGTTGGTGGTCCTGTTGGCTTCGTTGGCGCTCTACGGCACCGACCCCAACTTCAACCTCACGGTGTAGCGGCATGACCCAGCCTCCAGTGCCGCGCGCGCCCCTCAACAAGCCGAAGATCCCGCCGTACAAGCTGGCCGGATTGGTATTCGCACTCGTCAGCCTGCTGGTCCTGACCCTGACCTGGATGCAGTTCCGCGGGACGTTCGAGGAAAAGACGCAGCTGACCGTGTTGTCGGGGCGGGCTGGTCTGTCGATGGATCCGGGTTCGAAGGTGACGTTCAACGGTGTGCCGATCGG
>NZ_VOMB01000017.1 GCF_019050325.1 [Mycobacterium] fortunisiensis
TCAAGAATCGTTCCCCAGCAACACTTTTGGAGAGTTCTGACTGTTAGGTCCACTTAAGCAGATAAGCAGTAAGTATGTTCGAAGCCGACGCGTCATGGGAGCTGGTGCTCTGCATCGGTGACTCGGTGTCGGAAGAGGCCATGCTCATGGCGTCGCGGATGGCGATGATCGGTGAACTGCTCAACCGGCGCATCGCCGAAGTCGAGATTGAGGATGACGATCCCGGCCACATGTTGCTGACCGGGTTTGCCCGCACCGTCGCCGAAGTCGGTGCGGCCATGCACCTGTCGCCGTCGGCGGCGTCGCAGGTCGTGTCGCAGGCGGAATCACTGACGAACCGATTGCCACGGGTGGCGCAGGTGTTGCGACGCGGCGAGATCGATTGGGAGTCGGTGGCGGTGATCATCGCTCGCACCGAGCTGGTCGTCACCCCGTCGATCCTGGCTCGGTTGGATGAGACGTTGGCTGAGCGGATTGCCGGGTGGACGTCGTGGTCACGCAAGCGGGTATCCAACGCCGTCGATGCCTTGGTGCGCGAACTGGATCCCGATGCGATCGCCGAACGTGAGCAGGCTGAACGTCGCCGATACATGCGGGTGCGTCCCGCAGGCGACGGCACAGTACGGGTGGATGGAGTACTCACTGCGCGGGGCGGCGCGGTGTTCGACCAGCGGCTGACGGAAATGGCGCGGGGAGTGTGTGCAGAGGACCCTCACACGCTTGCCCAGCGCCGGTCGGATGCGGTCGAGGCGCTGGCAGAAGGACTGCCATTGCGGTGCCTGTGCGGTCGGGATGAGTGCCCGCAGGCCCAGACGACTGAACCGAGCCCGGTGCGGGTCGTGCTCAATGTGATCGCCCCGCAATCGGCACTGCTCGGCGGGCGGGAGCCGGCCTACATAGCGGGGCACGGTGTGATCGACGCGGACAAACTGCGTGAGTTGGCGGAGCAGGCCACGCTGCGGATCCTGCAGGCCCCCGATGTGCCCACCGGTGACGCATTGCGCTACCACCCGTCAGCTGCGTTGGCGCGCTGGATCCGCTGCCGTGACATCACGTGCCGGTTTCCTGGGTGTGACCGTCCCGCCGAACAGTGCGACATCGACCACACCATCCCGTTCGATCATCGGCGCCCTGAAAACGGCGGTCTGACAGTCCCGTGGAATTTGAAATGCCTTTGCCGTCAACATCATCGCTTGAAAACTTTCCATGACGGATGGCAGGATCACCAGCTGGCCGACGGGACGGTGATCTGGACGGCGCCGACCGGGCAGACCTACCGGACCTGCCCCGGCGCGACCGAGATCTTTGCGCCGGAGGCTCGGCCTCGGCGTCGCCCGCATAGGTCCATGCCAACCTCCCGGGCGGCGCGGGTCGCGCAGCGCCGTGCCAAGAACAACCGGCTACGGCCTCTCAATGCCGAAGCCCGCCGAGTCAAGACGGCTCGTACCAAAGAAATCCGACAGCGCACCGAGCGCAACCGTATGCGTGCCACGCTGACCCTGTTCAAAGGCACTCGGCCGAGCACCAGCCCGTTCTGCGCCTGGATCAACGATCCGTATGAACCCGAAGATCTTCCGCGCGACTGGCAACCCCCACCGCCGCCAGACCCGGGCCCTGACGAACCGCCGTTCTGAGCGGGGCGACGTCTCCACGCGTTGCGATGGCCGAACTTGTCGGTGTCATCGGCGACAATGACGGGGTGACTGACACCGCTGCGACCCGCAAAGCGCGCGGTGCGTTCTTCACGCCACCCGAGATCACGCGCTACCTGACTCGGTGGGCCATTCGGTCTGCCGACGACGAGGTCTTCGAACCGGCAGCCGGGGAGGCCGCATTCCTGGTCGAGGCCGTTACCCGATTGGCCGAATTGGGGGCTGCCCAGCCGAGGGTGGACGGGGTGGAGTTCCACGCGGCCAGCGCAGCCACCGCGCGCCGCCGGGTCGCCGAGGCCGGGGGACGGGCCAGGATCAGGACGTCCGACTTCTTCGCCGTGGACCCGCGTGCCGAGTACACCACGGTGATCGGCAACCCGCCTTATATCCGCTACCAGGATTTCCGGGGCGCCACCCGGACACAGTCGCGCCGTGCCGCGCTCAAGGCCGGGGTGACGTTGTCGGGGCTGGCCTCGAGTTGGGCCGCCTTCACTGTGCATGCCGCCTTGTTCCTCCGGCCGGGTGGGCGCCTGGCGCTGGTGCTGCCCGCCGAACTGCTCAGCGTCAACTACGCGGCGGCGGTGCGGAAGTTTCTTTTCGACCGGTTCGCCAGCGTCGAGCTGGTGATGTTCGACGAGCAGGTGTTCCCCGAGGCCGAAGCCGATGTGGTGCTGCTGCTGGCCGACGGCTATGGCGGCGGCCCGACCAGCCACGCCGTCATCCACCGGGCCCGCAACGCGAGCTCGTTGACATCCGAACTCGCACAACGCCGTTGGTCACCGCGCGATCCCGCCGACAAATGGGTCAGCGGCCTGATCGGTAGTGCCCCGGTGGATGCGCTCCACGGTCTGCACGATGACGGTCACTTCTCCATACTGGAAACCTGGGGTGACACCACCCTGGGCATGGTGACCGGCAACAACAGCTTCTTCGCGCTGTCCCCGGACCGGGTACGCGAATTGGGGTTACGTCGCAGTGATCTGCTGCCGTTGTCCCCGCCGGGCAGTGCCCATCTGCGAGGTCTGGCTTTGTCGCGGGCGCAATTGGACCGGTTAGGGGAGGACGGGCGGTCCATCCACCTGTTCCGGCCGGCCGGGCAACCGTCAGCGGCCGCGCAACGCTACATCGATGCCGGCCACGCGGCCGGGGTGCATCTGGCCTACAAGTGCCGGATGCGTCAGCCCTGGTATCTGGTACCACTGGTGAACCCGGCTGACCTACTGCTGACCTGTATGAATGCCGACACCCCACGGTTGATCACCAACCGGGCCAAAGCGCATCACCTCAACTCGGTGCACGGTGTGTACCTGCGCGCCGGGGTGCGGACCTTGGGCCGTGATCTGCTGGGGTTGGCCGCGCTGAACTCGGTGACGGTGTTGCATGCCGAGATCGTCGGCCGCTCCTACGGCGGCGGCATCCTCAAGATCGAACCGCGCGAGGCCGATCGTTGGCTCGTTCCCTCACCCGAGCTCGTGACCGCTCGCGCCGATGCGCTGCGGGCGGTACGGCGACGCGTCGCAACCTTGCTGGAGCGCGGCCGGCTGCTCGACGCGGCTCAACTCGTCGACGACGCGTTGGGGCTGGAGACCGAAAGCCCGCTGGAACCCATTCGTACTGCGCGCGATTCATTGGCCACTCGCAGGACGGTAAGGTCTCGGCGTGCCCGCTGAACCGTCGACCAAAGCGACCGCATGGGCGATCTTCGACCGAATCGTGGCCGATGCGGCACCCGCCGGTGTGCACACCAACCCGTGGGTGCGCAGCGCGGGGGAGCTGAGTTATGTTCCCGATTTCCGGGTGCTGCGCAAGCTGCTCGGCGTGCCGCTGTACCTCGATGCGCCGTCCACCACCGGCGTTCCGGCGCTGGCGCTGGACGTCTGGTTGTCCTACGAACTCCGCCGCGCCGGCTTTGCCCCAGATGCGGTGTGGCCGCGGCCCACCGATCCGCGCATCATGCCCAGCGCCATCGCCAGCCTGCTGGAGGCGCTGCCGCAGAAGGAGCGCCAGCTTATCGAACAACGGCTGCGCCGGTCGATGAAAGGGGTTGCCGCGTCGAGTGCGAGCGTGCTGGGCAAGCACTACATGAAACAGGTCGATGTGGTGATGTCCGATTGGGACACCGGCCCGGAACTACTGATCAGCACCAAGCGGATGGATTCGAGCTTCGGCAAGAACGCCGCCAACCGGGTCGAGGAAAGCTACGGCGACGCCAAGAATCTCCGGCTGCGACATCCGTTGTCAGCGCTTGGGTTCGTCTACGGCCTGCGTTCGACGATCCTGAGCACGGAGCCGGACAAGGCCGAGTGGCTCATCGACCTGCTCGGCAAGCTCGGCACCGAAGACGACGCCTATCACGCTGTGGCGTTGGTGATGATCGACTACGACTCCGAGGTCGCGGAGGCCGCCGACGAGGAAGTGGACAGCATCGAAAAGGCCGAGCCCGATACTCTTTTCGAGATCGTCGACGTGGCGACGGCCGCCGTCGACGAGGCGATGGCCGCATTGCCCGACATCGCCATCCGCCACGACACCGTGCCTGCACAGCTGCAGCCGTCACGTTTCCTGGCCACCATGGTCGGCCGCGTCATCGACACCACCCCGGTGACCCGGCACCGCGAGGCGCGTCGGCGTCGCAACACCCCGGCCGAGGCCTGACGGCAGCGCCGAGATCAACGCTAAGGTCGTAAATCCGCGCGGCGAACGACCTTAGCGTCGCACTCGCGGGAATCACAGCACCCGCGAGCTGGCCTTGGCCCGTGCGCTCCAGCGGCCGTCGTCGTAGCCCACCACCACCGGATGAGCGAAGGCCTCACTGACGTGCTCGGTGTTGACGACGTCACGCGCCAGTCCGCTGGCAACCGTGCGGCCGTGCGCGATCAGCAACGCGTGGGTGGTGCTGGTCGGCAGTTCCTCGAGGTGATGGGTGACCAGGATCGAGGCCATCTCCGGATGTGAATCATCCAGGGTGTCAAGCGTTTCCAGGAGCTGCTCACGTGCGGCGACATCGAGACCGGTGGTGGGCTCGTCGAGTAGCAGCAGCTCCGGATCGGAGATCAGCGCCCGGGCGATCAGGGTGCGTCCCCGCTCACCCTGCGACAGGGTCGGCCACACCGAATCGGCCCGCTCGGCGAGTCCGACGGTGTCGATCAACTCGACGGCCCGCTGCACCTGCTCGTCAGTCGGCGTCCAATGCGCGGCGATGTCGATGGTGGCGGTGATTCCGGTCAGCACCACTTCACGCACGGTCAGCGGGTACTGCAGGCGGTGGCGCGGGTTGACGTGGCCGATCGAGCGGCGCAGCACGGACAGATCGGTGCGGCCCATCTGGTTGCCGAGCACCCGCACGGTGCCGGTCGTCGGAAATGTCACGGCCGCACAGAAACCCAGCAGGGTGCTCTTGCCGGCGCCGTTCGGTCCGAGCAACGCCCAGTGTTCACCGGCCTGCACGGTCAGTGAGATGCCGTCGATGATCTGCTTGCCGTCACGACGGAACGTCACATCGTTGATGTCGAGGACCGGGGTCATGAGAAGGACTCCTTCAAAGAGCTCAGGTGGGTTCGGCTGGCCGCGGCGGCGGCCTCGGGATCTCGGGCGGCGATCGCCCCGGCCAGGTGCTCGTGCAGCTCGTGGTCGCACGGCTCGGAGACGACCGGCCGGATTTTGAGCATGTCGATCATCGCCAGCCGCAGCCGCGGCAGGAACGCGTCGAACAGCTGGGTCAGTACCTCGTTGTGGGCCGCGACAATCACGGCGCGGTGAAACGCCATATCGGCGTCGACGTGCTCGGGCACCGACTGCCCCGGCACGCTGCGGGCGGCCAGGGTGCGGCGAATCGCGCGCAGATCGGCGGGGGTGCGTCGGGCGGCGGCCAGCGCGGCGGCCTCGGCTTCGATCGCGATGCGGGCCTCGATGACCGAGACGATGGTGGCGCGCCGCAGCACGGTGTCCCAGTCCTCGGGCACATCGAGGGCCGTGACGAACACCCCGGCGCCCTGGCGGCTCTCCAGCACGCCCCTACCGGCGAGCTCGCGGATGGCTTCGCGCAACGTGGAGCGTCCCACACCGAGCTGCGCGGCCAGCGTCGTCTCACCTGGCAACCGATGGCCCAGTGGCCACTCGCCGTCGCGGATGCGGGCGAGCAGTAGCGACGCGGTTTGTGCAGCCAACGGATGGCGCTGGACCTGGGCCGTCATCACAAAACCTCTCTACTTGTCTGAGGAGTTGTGTATAGTCTAGCCATCATGACGCGCGTGCTCCTGCTTAGCCGCCGCGGCGGGGCCTGAACCGACCGGCCCCCTGCCGTGGGGCTGTGTCGCGCCGGTCGAACCCCATCCGACCGAAGGCACCCCATGACCACTTCTGCATTTCCCACCGTCAACACCCCGGCCGGGGACATCCCAGCCACCGCGCCGATCTGGAATCGGCAGCGGCATTCGCAAATGCCGTCTCACCGGTACGCCGGCGTCTATGACCGCGTCGAAGTTCCCATAACGCAACGAGATTGGCCCACCGCCCGGATCGATACCGCGCCCCTGTGGGTGCCGGTGGATCTGCGTGACGGCAACCAGGCGCTGGCCGAGCCGATGGATCCGGATCGCAAGCGCCGCTTCTTCGAGCTGCTGGTGGCCATGGGCTACAAGGAGATCGAGGTTGGATACCCGTCGGCGTCGCAGACTGACTTCGACTTCGTCCGGCTGCTGGCGCAATCTGACATCGCGCCGCCCGACGTCACCATCGTGGTATTCGTCCCAGCCCGCCGCGACCTGATCGAGCGGACCGTCGAATCGGTGCACGGCGTCGCCAACGACGTCGTCATCCACATGTACACCGCCACCGCACCCACCTGGCGTGATGTGGTCCTGGGTAAGGACCGCGCCGAACTGCGGGACCTGATCCTCGCCGGTGCTCGCGATGTTCTGGAATTGACCGACGGCATGCCGAACATCCGGTTCGAATTCTCCCCGGAGGTGTTCAACCTCACCGAGCCCGACTACGTGCTGGAGCTGTGTGACACGGTGACCGAGCTCTGGCAGGCCACGCCGGACCGTCCCGTCATCCTCAACCTGCCGGCCACCGTCGAAATCGCCACGCCGAACGTCTATGCCGACCAGATCGAGTACATGCACCGCAACCTGTCCCGCCGCGACAGCGTCATCCTCTCGGTGCATCCACACAACGACCGGGGCACCGGCATCGCCTGCGCCGAGCTCGCCGTGCTGGCCGGGGCGCAGCGGGTGGAGGGGTGCGTGTTCGGCAACGGGGAGCGCACCGGCAATGTTGACATCGCCACGTTGGCGCTGAACCTGCATGCCCAGGGCGTGGATCCGATGATCGATTTCTCCGACATCGACGAGATCGCCCGCACCGTCAGCCATTGCACCCGCATGCCGATTCACGAACGCCATCCCTACGTCGGGGACCTGGTCCACACGGCGTTCTCCGGGACACATCAGGATGCCATCAAGAAAGGCTTTGCCGAACACCGTCGACGCGCCACCGCGACCGGGCGCTCTGAACGTGAAATCGATTGGCGGGTACCGTATCTGCCAATCGACCCGGCCGACATCGGTCGCAGCTACGACGCGGTGATCCGGGTGAACTCGCAATCCGGCAAGGGCGGTGTCGCCTACCTGCTGGCCACCGAATACGGGCTGGAGTTGCCGCGGCGGCTGCAGATCGACTTCGCCCGCCACGTCCAGGCCCACACCGACGAAAGCGGCGCGGAGGTGACTGCCGCCGACCTGTTCGACCTGTTCGAGGCGACCTATCTGGATCCGTCCGGCCCGGTGCAACTCAAGGACTGGAACACCGGCGGCGACGGTGAGGCTGCGGTCACGGAGCTGACCTTGATCACCGACGGACGCACCATGACCAGCCGTTACCGCGGCATCGGCCCGGTGGACGCGCTGTGTGCCGCACTCGCCGA
The DNA here is from genome assembly GCF_019050325.1 of [Mycobacterium] fortunisiensis. Classification (GTDB taxonomy): domain Bacteria; phylum Actinomycetota; class Actinomycetes; order Mycobacteriales; family Mycobacteriaceae; genus Mycobacterium; species Mycobacterium fortunisiensis. The sequence continues at coordinate 7,579 of NZ_VOMB01000017.1, forward strand.
ACTCGGGTACCCGATCGAGGTGCTGAGTCTGACCCAACAATCGATCGGTTCCACCGCGATCAGTTATCTGGAATACCGGTCGGGCGATCGGACCGGCTGGGCAGGCGGGCGCAGCGATTCGGTGCTCGCCGCGTCGATGGCGGCGGTACTGGTCGCGGTCAACGCGCCTTGAGCACCTCCAGCGCCTTGTCGGCGTGGGTGTCCATGCTGATTTCGCTCGAGATCACCGCGAGAACAGTGCGGTCGGTGTCGATGACGAACGTGGTCCGCTTGACCGGCATCAGCTTGCCGAGCAGGCCACGTTTGACCCCGAACTGGGCCGCCACCATGCCATCGGCATCCGAGAGCAGCGGGTAGTCGAAGTTCTGGATATCGGCGAACTTCGCTTGTTTGGCGACCGGGTCGGTGCTGATGCCGACCCGGGTCGCGCCGGCCACGGCGAACTCGGCGGCCAGGTCCCGGAAGTGACAAGCCTCCTTGGTGCATCCCGGTGTCATCGCCGCGGGATAGAAGAAGAGCACCACCGGTCCGTCGGCGAGCAGGCTCGTCAGGCTGCGAATCGTGCCGGTTTGATCCGGCAACTCGAACTCGGCGACGGTGTCACCCGTCTTGAGGGAAGTCATGGCTGCCCACGCTACGCCGTCTGCCTGCCGGGGCAGTGGCGTCAGTCTGGGAAGATTGGTCTGTGCAATCCACCTCCGACAGCCTCACCAGCACCACCTCGCGCGAGGATTTCCGGGCGCTGGCGGCCGAGCATCGCGTGGTCCCGGTGACGCGCAAGGTGCTGGCCGACAGCGAGACGCCGTTGTCTGCGTACCGCAAGCTCGCCGCCAACCGTCCCGGCACGTTCTTGCTGGAATCGGCCGAGAACGGGCGCTCGTGGTCGCGGTGGTCATTCATCGGCGCCGGCGCACCGTCGGCCCTGACGGTCCGCGGCGACGAGGCGGTGTGGCTGGGCACCGCCCCCACCGACGCGCCCAGCGGTGGTGAACCGTTGGCGGCGCTACGCGCCACCCTGGACGTGCTGCAAACCGAGGCCGTGCCGGACTTGCCGCCGCTGTCCTCGGGGTTGGTGGGCTATTTCGCTTATGACATGGTGCGTCGGTTGGAGCGGCTGCCCGAGCTGGCCGTCGACGACCTGGGCCTGCCGGACATGGTGTTGCTGCTGGCCACCGACATCGCTGCCGTCGACCACCACGAGGGCACGATCACCCTGATCGCGAACGCGGTGAACTGGAACGGCACCGATGAGCGGGTCGACGAGGCCTACGACGATGCCGTCGCCCGGCTCGATGTGATGACCGCCGCGCTCGGTCAGCCGCTGCCATCGACGGTGGCGACCTTCAGTCGGCCCGCCCCCAACCACCGGGCCCAGCGCACAGTCGAGGAATACACCGCCATCGTGGAGAAGCTGGTCGGCGATATCGAGGCAGGTGAAGCATTCCAGGTGGTGCCGTCGCAGCGGTTCGAGATGGACACCGCCGCCGATCCACTCGACGTCTACCGGATGCTGCGGGTGAGCAACCCGAGTCCGTACATGTACCTGCTCAACGTCCCCGATGCCGACGGTGGACTGGACTTCTCGGTCGTCGGCTCCAGTCCCGAGGCGTTGGTCACCGTGAAAGACAGACGGGCCACCACCCACCCGATCGCCGGGACCAGATGGCGCGGGGCCACCGAGGAAGAGGATGTGCTCCTGGAGAAGGAGCTGCTGGCCGACGACAAGGAACGGGCCGAGCACCTGATGCTGGTCGATCTGGGCCGCAACGACCTGGGCCGGGTGTGCCGTCCCGGGACGGTGCGGGTCGAGGACTACAGCCACATCGAGCGCTACAGCCACGTCATGCACCTGGTGTCGACGGTGACCGGTGAGCTGGCCGAAGGGAAGACCGCGCTGGACGCGGTGACGGCCTGCTTTCCGGCCGGCACGCTGTCCGGGGCACCAAAGGTGCGGGCCATGGAGTTGATCGAAGAGGTCGAGAAGACCCGGCGTGGCCTCTACGGTGGCGTGCTCGGCTACCTCGACTTCGCCGGCAACGCCGACTTCGCCATCGCCATCCGGACCGCGTTGATGCGCAACGGCACGGCATATGTGCAGGCCGGCGGGGGAGTCGTCGCCGATTCCAACGGCGTCTACGAGTACAACGAGTCGGCGAACAAGGCCAAGGCCGTCCTCAACGCCATCGCCGCGGCCGACACCTTGGCCGAGCCGTGACGCGGGGGGCGCAGGCGCTGTTCGTCGTCGCGGCCGCGGCACTGTGGGCGGCGTCGCGGATGACCTGGGTCGAGGTGACGTCGTCGGACGGGCTCGGCCAGCCCAAGACCACGGCGGTCAGTGGCGCGACCTGGTCGACGGCGCTGATCCCGCTGGCATTGCTGGTGCTGGCGGCGGCGGTGGCGGCGCTGGCCGTGCACGGCTGGGCGTTGCGGCTGCTGGCCGTGCTGATCGCGGCGGCCAGTGCCGGGATGGGCTACCTGGCGATCAGCTTGTGGGTGGTCAAGGACGTCGCAAAGCGGGCCGCTGACCTGGCATCTATACCCGTTGCCCAGTTGACCGGGGCCGGTACCGGAACCAGCCGGTCCTACGGCGGCGCGGTATTGACCCTGGCCGCAGCGGTATGTGCCCTGGTCGGCGCCGTACTGCTGATGCGGTCGGCCAAGGGTGCCAAGCGGGCGGCGGCCGGCCGCTACGCGGCGCCGGCCGCCCGCCGGAATGCGATCAAGAGCGACGACAGCGGAGAACCGCTGTCGGAGCGAATGCTGTGGGACGCGCTGGACGAGGGGCAGGATCCGACCGGCGACGACAGCGACCCACCACAACGCGATCCAAGACAATAAGGGCCGGTGAACGGTGAAGGTGTGGCGACGGCTACCCTTCCAGGGAGGGCAACCGGGACCGGCCCGGAGGCACCAGAAAGGAACCGACGGGCGATGAGTTCGGCCACAGTGCTCGACTCCATAATCGAGGGAGTCCGCGCCGACGTTGCCGCCCGCGAGGCCGTTATCAGCCTGGCTGATATCAAGGCGCGGGCCCAGGACGCACCTCCGCCGCTCAACGTGATGGCTGCGTTGCGGGAACCGGGAATTGCGGTGATCGCCGAGGTGAAACGCGCCAGCCCGTCCCGGGGTGAATTGGCGAACATCGCCGACCCGGCGCAGTTGGCACAGGCGTATGAGGCCGGCGGTGCCCGGGTCATCAGCGTGCTCACCGAGCAGCGCAGGTTCAACGGGTCGCTCGCCGACCTCGATGCGGTGCGGGCCGCGGTGTCAATCCCGGTGCTGCGCAAGGACTTTATCGTCAAGCCCTACCAGATCCACGAAGCTCGGGCGCACGGCGCCGACATGTTGCTGCTGATCGTGGCGGCGCTCGAGCAGTCGGTGCTGGAATCTCTGCTGGAGCGCACGGAATCCCTGGGGATGACCGCACTTGTGGAGGTACACACCGAGGAAGAGGCCGACCGGGCGCTGCAGGCCGGGGCAAAGGTCATCGGTGTCAATGCACGCGACCTCAAGACCCTGGAAGTCGATCGTGACTGCTTCGGCCGCATCGCCCCGGGGCTGCCCAGCAACGTCATCCGCGTCGCGGAGTCCGGTGTCCGCGGGACTGCCGATCTGCTGGCCTACGCCGGTGCGGGCGCCGATGCTGTGTTGGTCGGTGAGGGCTTGGTGACCAGCGGGGATCCTCGCACTGCGGTCGCCGATCTGGTCACCGCCGGTACGCACCCGTCCTGCCCGAAACCGGCTCGCTGAATCACGCAATGAGCCGCTTGCACGAGAAGGCACTTTGATGGCGGATCTCGCGGGGCCCGAGCTGCCCCGGTCCAGCGCAGGCGTCGCCGAACCCACCGCTCACGATCCGGATGCCCGGGGGCATTTCGGTTCCTACGGTGGCCGGTTGGTGCCCGAGGCGCTGATGGCAGTGATCGAGGAGGTCACGGCGGCATACGAGAAGTCGCGGGGTGATCAAGCTTTTCTCGACGAACTCGACCGGTTGCAGCGTCATTACAGCGGCCGGCCGTCACCGCTGTATGAGGCAACCCGGCTATCCGAGCATGCCGGCGGTGCGCGGATCTTCCTCAAACGAGAAGACCTGAACCACACCGGCTCTCACAAGATCAACAACGTCCTGGGGCAGGCGCTGCTGGCGCGGAACATGGGCAAGACCCGCGTCATCGCCGAGACCGGTGCCGGCCAGCACGGCGTGGCCACCGCCACCGCGTGTGCGCTGCTCGGTCTGGAATGCGTCATCTACATGGGCGCGGTGGACACTGCCCGGCAAGCTCTCAACGTCGCCCGGATGCGGCTGCTCGGCGCCACGGTGGTGTCGGTCGAGGCCGGGTCCAAGACCCTCAAGGACGCGATCAACGAGGCGTTCCGGGATTGGGTCACCAACGCCGACAACACCTATTACTGCTTTGGGACGGCCGCGGGCCCGCATCCGTTCCCGCTCATGGTGCGTGACTTTCAACGGGTCATCGGCCTGGAGGCACGGGCGCAGATTCTCGATCAGGCTGGGCGGCTGCCCGACGCGGTCACCGCTTGCGTCGGCGGTGGGTCGAATGCCATCGGCATCTTCCACGCTTTCATCGACGACCCGGCCGTGCGGCTGATCGGTTTCGAGGCGGCCGGCGACGGGGTGGAAACCGGACGTCACGCTGCGACTTTCACCGGTGGATCTCCCGGGGCATTCCAGGGATCGTTCTCCTACCTGCTCCAGGACGAGGACGGCCAGACCATCGAATCGCATTCCATTTCAGCAGGTTTGGACTACCCCGGCGTCGGGCCCGAGCATGCCTTCCTCCGCGACATCGGCCGCGCCGAGTACCGCCCGGTGACCGATACCGAGGCCATGGACGCGTTCTCGCTGCTGTGCCGAAGCGAGGGGATCATCCCGGCGATCGAGTCGGCCCATGCCGTGGCCGGCGCGCTCAAGCTCGGACCGGAGCTGGGCAGCGGGTCGATCATCGTGGTGAACTTGTCCGGACGCGGCGACAAAGACGTCGAGACGGCGGCCAAATGGTTCGGACTGCTCGATGAGGGGAGCGCGGGATGAGCCGGCTGGCGGAGTTGTTCGACGGCTGTCGGGCCGACGGTCGCGCCGCGCTGATCGGTTACCTGCCGACCGGGTTTCCGGATGTGCCCACCTCGATCGCCGCGATGACCGCCATGGTCGAATCTGGCTGCGACCTGGTGGAAGTCGGCGTGCCGTACTCGGATCCGGGTATGGACGGTCCGACCATCGCAGCCGCTACCGAGACGGCGTTGGCCGGCGGTGTGCGGGTGCGTGACACATTGGCCGCCGTCGAGGCGATCAGCAATGCCGGCGGCCGCGCGGTCGTGATGACCTACTGGAACCCGGTGCTGCGCAAGGGCGTTGACACCTTCGCACGTGATCTGGCTGCTGCCGGCGGGTACGGCCTGATCACCCCCGATCTGATCCCCGAGGAAGCCGACGACTGGATGGCCGCGTCCGAGACGCACAATCTCGATCGGATCTTCCTGGTCGCTCCGTCCTCGACCCCGGAGCGCTTGGCGGCCACGGTGAACGCCTCCCGCGGCTTTGTGTATGCGGCCTCCACGATGGGTGTGACCGGGGCGCGTGACGCGGTGTCGAACGCGGCACCGGAACTGGTACGCCGGGTCCGGGAAGTGTCCGACATCCCCGTTGGGGTCGGACTGGGCGTACGTTCGGGGGCGCAGGCAGCCGAGATCGGCGCGTACGCGGACGGAGTCATCGTCGGGTCGGCTCTGGTGTCGGCCCTGGGCGAGGGATTGGACGCGGTGCGTCGCCTCACCGAAGAACTGGCCAACGGCGTTAGGCAGAGGATTTCAGCTTGACCACTACCGTGCTCGCATATTTGCCCAGCCCATCACAGGGCGTTTGGCATCTGGGGCCGGTGCCGATACGCGCGTATGCGCTCTGCATCATCATCGGGATCGTCGCGGCGCTGATCATCGGCGATCGGCGTTGGCAGGCGCGAGGCGGGCAAGCCGGCGTCATCTACGACATCGCCTTGTGGGCCGTACCTTTCGGGCTCGTCGGCGGGCGGCTTTACCACGTCATGACGGACTGGCGAACGTATTTCGGGCCCGGAGGCAAGGGCCTCGGTGCGGCGTTCCAGGTCTGGGAAGGCGGACTGGGCATCTGGGGCGCGGTCGCCCTCGGCGGCGTCGGAGCCTGGATCGCCTGCCGTACACGCGGGATCCCGCTGCCGGCCTTCGGCGACGCGATCGCACCCGGGATCATCCTGGCTCAGGCCATCGGCCGTCTCGGGAACTACTTCAACCAGGAGTTGTACGGCGGGGACACCACGCTGCCGTGGGGTTTGGAGATCTACCAGCGTCTCAATTCCTACGGCCAGGTCGACTACCTCAACGGGGTGTCCACCGGCGAGGTGCTGAAGGTGGTGCACCCCACCTTCCTCTACGAATTGCTGTGGAACCTCCTGGTTTTCGCTCTGCTGATCTGGGCCGACCGCAGGTTCAAACTGGGCCACGGGCGGCTGTTCGCGCTGTATGTCGCCGGTTATTGCGCCGGCCGCTTCATGGTCGAATTGATACGCACCGATGCGGCAACCGAATTCGCCGGGATCCGGGTCAACACCTTCACCTCGACGTTTGTGTTCATCGGCGCCGTCGTCTACATCATGCTCGCCACCAAGGGCCGAGAAGATCCAGCCAGTCTGGCCGGCAAGAGCGATGACGAAGACCAATCGACCGTCGACGAACTCGGCAAGGAACTGGTTACCGCGGCCGCCGGCAGCGGTGTGGTTGCGGCTGCGGCGGCGGCCGGGCACGACGAAGACGACGACAGCGCCGACGACGCCGACCACATGCATCCCGATGAAGTGGGCGCGAGCGAGGACGACGGAGCTGAAGCCGCCGCGGCAATCGAACTCAAGGCGATCGTCAAGGAACCCGGTGACGCCAGTACCGACGAAGACGAAGACGAAGACGAAAGCGACGAAGCAGCCGACGAGGCGCAGGAACTCGCCGGAGCGACCACTGACGAAGAGGCAGTCGAAGACTCCGCTGAAGTTGACGGTGAACCGGACGCTGAGGCCGACGAGGCGGACGCGGCGGACACGGCGGCAGCTGAGGATGAGGAGCTCGAAGCCGAGGCGGGCGCCGACGAAGAATCTGGTGACGAGCCGGCCGAGGCTGAGGGCGAACTTGTCGATGAGCCGACCGACGTCGACGCCACTGACGAGGACGTAGAGGCCGACGAAGAACTCGAAGCCGAGGCAGACGTCGAGGACACTGAGGGCGACGAGTCTGTAGCTGTCGCTGAGGGCGACGAAGCTGAAGCGACGGTGACTGAGGAGGACACCGACGCCGACGAGGAGCTCGAAACCGAGTCCGACGCCGGTGAAACGGCCGAGGCTGAGGCCGAACTTGTCGATGAGCCGACCGACGCTGACGCCGCTGGCGAGGACGTAGAGGCCGACGAGGAACTCGCGGCTGAGGCGGATGCCGACGAACAATCCGCCGACGGCACTGACGTCGAGGACACTGAAGGTGCCGAGTCTGTAGCTGTCGCTGAGGGCGACGAAGCTGAAGCGGCGGTGACTGAGCACCACACTGACGCCGACGAGGAGCTCGAAACCGAGTCCGACGCCGGCGAAGAACCTGGTGACGAGCCGGCCGAGGCTGAGACCGAATCCGTGGATGAGTCGGCAGATGCTGACGCCGCTGGTGAGGACGCAGAGGCCGACGAGGAACGTGAGGCTGAGGCGGTTGCCGACGAACAATCCGCCGACGGCACTGACGTCGAGGACACTGAGGGCGACGAAGCTGAAGCGACGGTGACTGAGGACGACACCGACGCCGACGCCAAAGAAGAACCTGGTGACGAGCCGGCCGAGGCTGAGGCCGAATCCGTGGATGAGTCGGCAGATGCTGAAGCCGCTGGCGAGGACGCAGAGGCCGACGAAGAACTCGAAACCGGGGCAGAAGTCGACGAAGAGCCTGCCGACGTCGGTGGCGCCGAGACTGAAGCTGTCGCTGAGGGCGACGAAGCTGAAGCCGAGGAGCTCGAAACCGAAGCCGACGCCGATGAAACGGCCGAGGCTGGGGCCGAATCCGTGGATGAGTCGGCAGATGCTGAAGCCGCTGGCGAGGACGCAGAGGCCGACGAGGAACTCGAGGCTGAGGCGGTTGCCGATGTACGGCCCGCCGACGGCACTGACGTCGAGGACACCGAGGACACCGAGGACACCGAGGACACCGAGGGCGACGAGGCTGTAGCTGTCGCTGAGGACGACGCTGACGCCGACGAAGAGACTGCGGATCAGATTGCCGCCGGCGATGAGTCTTCCGAGGCGGAAGACGCCGATCCTGACAACGAGCCCGAGGGGCAGGAGCAGGAGTCGGGCGTCGAGGCCGATGGTGTCGACGACACTGAGACCGCGGGTGTCGAAGCAGATTCCAGCGACGCTGCTGACGAGTCGGAGGCTGCGGAGCCCGCTGAGGAGTCCGAAGCGGTGGAGGCTGCCGAGCCGCCCAAACCTTCGGCGCCGCAGGGTGGCCGGTTGCGCCGCTTGTTCCGCCGCAACCGGTAGTCACCCGCTCTCTGGCATCCTGGCTGTATGACTGATCCGTCGCAGTCCGCCGGCCCGTCGGACGGGCCGCAGGCCAGCTTTCCGCCGCCGTCGTCGGGCTATCCGCCGCCTGCCGGTTACCCGCAGTATTCGTCGGCGTATGTGGACCCCGGCGCGCCGTATGGCCGCCACCCGCTCACCGGCGAGCCCTTCTCCGACAAGTCCAAGGTCGTTGCCGCGCTGCTGCAGTTGGTGGGGTTGTTCGGCTTCGTCGGGATCGGGCGCATCTACCTCGGCCAGACCGGGTTCGGCGTGGCCCAGCTGATCGTGGGCCTGGTCACCTGCGGACTGGGCGCGGTGATCTGGGGCATCATCGATGCCATCCTGATTCTCACCGACAAGGTGCGCGATCCGTACGGACGTCCGCTTCGAGATGGAACCTAGCGGTCCTTCGAGCACCACGACGGGCCGGATTCCGCTTCTCGTCGGGGGCGTGCTCGGGGTCGGCGCGCTGACCTATGTCGGCGTGGCCGACCCGCACCGCCCGGGCTTCCTGTTTCCCGGGTGCCCGTTCAAAGCACTCACGGGGTGGGACTGTCCGGCCTGCGGCGGCCTGCGGATGACCCACGATCTGCTGCACGGTGACCTCGGGGCAGCGGTGGTCGACAACGTGTTCGCACTGGTCGGCCTGCCGATGCTGGCCCTGTGGCTGCTGGTGCGGTGGCGACGGGGCAAGTCGCTGTTCCCGTTGCCGGCGGTGGTGACCATCGTGGTGACGTTGGTGGTCTGGACCGTGGTGCGTAACCTACCGGGCTTTCCCCTGGTACCGACCTTGACCGGCCAGTAGTAGCCCACCAGCGCTGATACACTGAAAATTCGGGCCGGTGCAGTCCCGGGACCAGGATGTTCCGGACTTGCGGAGGTGCGATCAAGTGCTGTTCTCGGCATTGCCAGAGGCGCAGGGGCTCTATGACCCTGCCAATGAGGCCGATTCCTGCGGCGTCGCCATGATCACCGATATCCAGGGCCGTCGCTCCCACGGCATCGTCTCTGACGGTCTGACCGCATTGGAGCACCTCGAACACCGCGGCGCGGCCGGGGCCGAACCCAACAGCGGCGACGGTGCCGGCATCCTGTTGCAGCTGCCGGTCGAACTGCTGCGTGACGTGGTCGACTTCACGCTGCCCGGCCCTGCGGCCGACGGCAGCAACACCTTCGCCACCGGCATCTGCTTCCTGGCGCAGGATGAGGACGCGCGCAGCGCCGCCCGCGCCCGCATCGAAGCGTTGGCCGCCGAAGAAGGCCTCGAGGTGTTGGGTTGGCGGGAGGTGCCCGTCGATCCGGACGGTGCCGGAATCGGACTGACCGCGTTGGGCTGTATGCCCCACATGGCGCAGTTGTTCGTCGCCGCACCAGAGGTCAACGGTGCGCGTCCGGGCGGCATCGCGCTCGACCGCCTGGTCTACCCGCTGCGCAAGCGAGCCGAACAGGCTGCCGGCGTCGACGCCGTGTATTTCCCGTCGTTGTCGAGCCGCACCATGGTCTACAAGGGCATGCTGACGACAATGCAGCTGCCGCAATACTTTCCGGATCTGCGCGACGAACGCTGCATGAGTGCGATCGCCATCGTGCACAGTCGCTTCTCCACCAACACATTCCCGTCGTGGCCATTGGCGCATCCGTTCCGGTTCGTCGCCCACAACGGCGAGATCAACACCGTGCGCGGCAATCGCAACCGCATGCACGCCCGGGAGGCCCTCCTGGCGAGCGCGAAGATTCCCGGTGACCTGAGCCGGTTGTCGCCGATCTGTACCCCGGATGCCTCCGATTCGGCATCCTTCGACGAGGTGCTCGAGCTGCTGCATCTGGGCGGCCGCAACCTGCCCCATGCCGTGCTCATGATGATCCCCGAGGCGTGGGAGAACGCCACCACGATGGATGCTGCCGAGCGGGCGTTCTGGAAGTTTCACGCCTCCCTGATGGAGCCCTGGGACGGTCCGGCCTGCGTCACCTTCACCGACGGCACGGTGGTCGGTGCGGTGTTGGACCGCAACGGTTTACGGCCCGGGCGCTGGTGGCGCACGGTCAACGACCGGGTCATCCTGGCCAGCGAGAGCGGGGTGCTCGACATACCGTCGGGAGAGATCGTCGCCAAGGGCCGGCTGCAGCCCGGCAAGATGTTCCTGGTCGATACTGCCGCCGGACGCATCATCGGCGACGACGAGATCAAGGAGCAGTTGGCCGCGGCCGCACCGTACGCGGAGTGGCTGCACGCCGGTCTGCTCGATCTGGGCACGTTGCCCGAGCGGTCCCGCAGCTGTCCCAACCACGATTCGGTGGTGCGCCGGCAGATCGCCTTCGGCTATACCGAAGAGGAGCTGCGGATCCTGCTGACGCCGATGGCGGCCTCGGGTGGTGAGCCGCTGGGTTCGATGGGCACCGATACTCCGGTCGCGGTGCTCTCGAAGCGCTCGCGGTTGCTGTACGACTACTTCGTCGAATTATTCGCTCAGGTGACCAACCCTCCGCTGGATGCCATCCGTGAGGAGGTGGTGACCTCGATGGCCCGGGTGATGGGGCCCGAGGAGAACCTGCTGGAATCCACGGCCGCCTCCTGCCGCCAGATCGTGCTGCGCTGGCCGGTTCTCGACAACGACGAGCTTGGCAAGATCATCCACATCAACGACGACGGTGAGCATCCCGGGCTGCGGACCACGGTGCTGCGCGCTCTCTACGACGTCGAGCGGGGCGGGGAGGGGCTGGCCGAAGCGCTCGACGACCTACGGATGCGGGCCACCGAGGCGATCGACAAAGGCGCTCGTACCCTGGTGATCTCCGACCGCGACTCCGATCACACCCGGGCCCCGATCCCGTCGCTGCTGGCGGTGTCGGCGGTCCACCACCACTTGGTGCGCACCAAAGAACGCACAAAGGTGGCGCTGGTGGTGGAATCCGGCGACGCCCGTGAAGTCCACCACATCGCGATGCTGATCGGCTTCGGTGCCGCCGCGGTCAACCCGTACCTGGCGTTCGAGTCGATCGAGGACCTGATTCGCGAAGGTGAGCTCACCGGCGTCGAAACTGCCACCGCGGTACGCAATTACGTCAAGGCCCTGGGGAAGGGCGTGGTCAAGGTGATGAGCAAGATGGGCATCTCCACGGTCGCGTCCTACACCGCCGCGCAGGTGTTCGAGGCGATCGGGCTCAGCCGCGAGGTGGTCGACGAGTACTTCACCGGGACCACCAGTCAACTCGGTGGCGTCGGCCTGGACGTGCTGGCCGAGGAAGTCCGGTTCCGGCATCGGCGCGCCTACCCGGAGAATCCGACCGAGCGGGCGCACCGACGGCTGTCGGTCGGCGGCGAGTACCAGTTCCGCCGCGACGGCGAGCTACACCTGTTCACCCCGGAAGTGGTGTTCCTGCTTCAGCATTCGACGCGGACCGGTCGGCGCGACATCTTCGCCAGGTACTCCGAGGAAGTCGACCGGCTGTCCCGTGAGGGCGGGACGCTGCGCGGATTGTTCGAGCTGAAGAAGGGCGTGCGGCCCCCGGTTCCGCTCGACGAGGTGGAACCGGTCGAGGCCATCGTGGCCCGGTTCAACACCGGCGCGATGAGCTACGGCTCCATCTCGGCCGAAGCGCACGAGACCATGGCGATCGCCATGAACAACCTTGGTGGGCGGTCCAACAGCGGTGAGGGCGGCGAGGATGTCGACCGGCTCTATGACCCGCGCCGGCGCAGCGCCGTCAAGCAGGTGGCATCCGGGCGTTTCGGGGTCACCAGCGACTACCTGGTGAACGCCACCGACATTCAGATCAAGATGGCCCAGGGCGCCAAACCCGGCGAGGGTGGCCAGCTTCCGGGCTACAAGGTGTATCCCAACATCGCCAAGACCCGGCACTCGACTCCCGGTGTGGGGCTGATCTCACCGCCCCCGCACCACGACATCTATTCGATCGAGGATCTCGCACAACTGATCCACGATCTGAAGAACGCCAACGCCGATGCCCGGATTCACGTGAAGCTGGTCAGCAGTGTCGGGGTGGGGACGGTCGCGGCCGGGGTGTCCAAGGCGCACGCCGACGTGGTGTTGATCTCCGGGCACGACGGCGGTACCGGTGCTGCGCCGTTGACCTCGCTCAAGCACGCCGGCGCGCCGTGGGAGATCGGCTTGGCCGACACCCAGCAGACGTTGGTACTCAACGGTTTGCGAGACCGCATCACGGTGCAGTGCGACGGCGGTATGCGCAGTGCCCGCGACGTGATCGTGGCGACGCTGCTGGGCGCCGAGGAGTTCGGTTTCGCCACCGCACCGCTGGTGGTGGCGGGCTGCATCATGATGCGGGTCTGTCATCTCGACACCTGCCCGGTCGGCGTGGCCACGCAGAATCCCGAACTGCGGGCACGCTTCAACGGCAAGCCCGAGTTCGTGGAGAATTTCTTCACGTTCATCGCCGAGGACATTCGTCGCTATCTCGCCGAGCTGGGTTTCCGCAGCCTCGATGAGGCCGTCGGTCATGCTGAGCTGCTCGACACCGATCCCGGTGTGGCGCATTGGAAGAGCCATGGGCTCGACCTCAGCCCGGTCTTCGCCGTCCCCACCGATGCCCATGGGAACATCACCCAGCGCCGGCGCGTGCGCGACCAGGACCATGGTCTGGAGCAGGCGCTGGACCGAACCCTCATCCAGCTTGCCGAGGGTGCGCTCGAGGACGCGCTTCCGGTTCGGCTGGAGTTGCCGGTCCGCAACGTCAACCGCACGGTGGGCACTCTGCTGGGTTCGGAGGTCACCCGCCGTTACGGCGCTGCCGGGTTGCCCGACAACACGATTCACGTCACCCTCACCGGTTCGGCCGGACAGTCGATCGGTGCCTTCCTGCCGCCCGGGGTGACCCTGGAACTGGTCGGTGACGCCAACGATTATGTGGGCAAGGGTCTTTCCGGTGGGCGGGTGATCGTGCGTCCACCCGACGATGTGTTGTTCCTGCCCGAGGACAATGTGATCGCCGGCAACACCCTGCTCTATGGCGCCACCTCGGGAGAGGTGTTCCTGCGCGGCCGGGTCGGCGAGCGCTTCTGTGCCCGCAATTCTGGGGCTCTGGCGGTCGTCGAGGGCGTCGGCGACCACGCGTGTGAGTACATGACCGGTGGGCGGGTGGTCATCCTGGGTAAGACCGGACGCAATCTGGCAGCCGGCATGTCCGGTGGCATCGCCTATGTACTCGGCCTGGACCCGGCCCGGGTCAACACGGACATGGTGCAGTTGCAGCGTCTGGAGGCCGAGGACCTGGTCTGGCTGCACGACGTAGTGGCCCGGCACGCCCGGCATACCGGCAGCACCCTGGCCGGCTCGATCTTGGCTGACTGGCCAAGGCGCAGCGCACAATTCACCAAAGTAATGCCCACCGACTACCAGCGCGTCCTGCAGGCGACCCGGATGGCCAAGGCCGAGGGACGTGATGTGGACAGCGCGATCATGGAGGCCAGCCGTGGCTGATCCGACCGGATTTCTTCGTGTCCCCAAGATCGAGGCGGCCAAGCGGCCGGTCGAGGAACGGGTGGGGGACTGGCGCGAGGTGTACGAGCGTGAGGACCCGAATGAGCGCGCCGGCGAGGTGTCGCAGCAGGCGCGCCGGTGCATGGACTGCGGAATCCCGTTCTGTCACTCCGGCAAAGCCGGATGCCCGCTGGGCAACCTGATCCCGGAGTGGAACGACCTGGTGCGCCGCGGTCGGTGGGATGCGGCCAGCGATCGGCTGCATGCCACCAACAACTTTCCGGAGTTCACCGGGCGGTTGTGCCCGGCGCCGTGTGAAGCCGCGTGCGTGCTGTCGATCGCCGAGGAGCAGACCGGCGGCAGCGTGACGATCAAGCGGATCGAGCAGACCATCGCCGACCACGCCTGGATGAACGGCACCGTGGAACCGCAGCCCGCCGCGATCGCCACCGGCAAGAGCGTCGCGGTGGTCGGTTCCGGGCCGGCCGGATTGGCTGCGGCGCAACAACTCACCCGCGCCGGCCACGAGGTGACCGTGTACGAGCGTGACGATCGAGTGGGCGGGCTGCTGCGGTACGGCATTCCCGAGTACAAGCTGGAGAAGTCGGTGCTCAATCAGCGGCTGGCCCAGATGCGCGCCGAGGGAACCCGATTCGTCACCGAATGTGAAGTCGGTGTCGATATGACCGTCGAGCAACTGCGTCAGCGCCATCAGGCGGTGGTGCTGGCGGTCGGTGCGCTGCGTGGTCGCGACAACGATGTGCCCGGGCGTCAACTGGACGGGGTGCACCTGGCGATGGAGCATCTGGTGCCGGCCAACCGGGAGTGTGAGGGCGACAGGGAGTCGTCGCTGTCGGCGGCCGGGAAGCACGTGGTGATCATCGGTGGCGGTGACACCGGTGCCGACTGCCTGGGCACCGCGCACCGGCAGGGTGCCGCCTCGGTGACCCAGCTCGACTACAACACCGAGCCGCCCGAGACGCGCGACGACGCGCTGTCGCCGTGGCCGACGTGGCCCCTGGTGCTGCGGACGTCGCCGGCGCACGCCGAAGGCGGCGCCCGTCACTTCGAGGTGGCGGTGCAGCGCTTCATCGGCGACGACAACGGACATGTGCGGGCCATCGAGATCGCCGAGGTGCGGGTGACCCGCGACGCCGAGGGGCGCCGGGAGATCACGCCGGTGGGCGAGTCGTTGGAGATTCCCTGCGACCTGGCGCTGTTGGCCATCGGGTTCGAGGGGGTCGAGCAGATGGCCCTGCTCGACGACCTGAACCTGGAGCTGACCCGGCGCGGCACGGTGTCGTGCGGGTCGGACTGGCAGACCGACGCGCCCGGGGTGTTCGTCTGCGGGGATGCGCACCGGGGCGCGTCGCTGGTGGTGTGGGCGATCGCCGAGGGGCGCAGCGCGGCGCATGCCGTGGACGCTTACCTGATGGGCGACTCGGACCTGCCGTCACCGGTACGGCCCGGAACGCTGCCGCTGAGCGTCGTCTGAATCGATCAACGACTATGCTGACATGACGTGAGCAGACGCGGAAAGATCGTTTGTACGCTTGGCCCGGCGACCAGCTCGGATGAGACGGTACGTGCCCTGGTCGAGGCGGGTATGGACGTCGCCCGGCTGAACTTCAGCCACGGTGACTACACCGATCACGAGGCCGCGTACAAGCGGGTACGGGCGGCATCGGATGCCACCGGGCGCGCCGTGGGCGTCCTCGCCGATCTGCAGGGCCCCAAGATCCGGTTGGGCCGTTTCGCCGAGGGGCCGACGTACTGGGCCACCGGCGAATCGGTGCGGATCACCGTCGATGACTGTGAAGGCACCCACGACCGGGTGTCCACCACCTACAAGCGGCTGGCCGAAGACGCCCGGTCCGGGGACCGGGTCCTGGTCGACGACGGCAACGTCGGGCTGGTCGTCGACGAGATCGACGGCAACGACGTGGTCTGCACGGTCACCGAGGGCGGCCCGGTGAGCAACAACAAGGGCATGTCGTTGCCCGGCATGAACGTCACGGCCCCGGCGCTGTCGGAGAAGGACATCGACGACCTGGAGTTCGCGCTGCGCCTCGGCGTGGATCTGGTGGCGCTGTCGTTCGTGCGGTCACCGGCCGACGTCGAGTTGGTGCACGAGGTGATGGACCGGGTCGGTCGGCGGGTTCCGGTCATCGCGAAGCTGGAGAAGCCCGAGGCGGTGGAGAACCTCGAGGCCATCGTGCTGGCGTTCGACGCGATCATGGTGGCGCGCGGTGATCTCGGGGTGGAGCTGCCCCTGGAAGAAGTGCCGCTGGTGCAGAAGCGTGCCATCCAAATGGCAAGGGAGAACGCCAAACCCGTCATCGTCGCCACCCAGATGCTGGAGTCGATGATCGAGAGTTCCCGGCCCACCCGGGCCGAGGCGTCCGATGTGGCCAACGCCGTGCTCGACGGTGCGGACGCGGTGATGCTGTCGGGGGAGACGTCCGTCGGCAAGTACCCGCTGGAAGCGGTCAAGACGATGGCCCGCATCATCAAGGCGGTCGAGGACAACTCGGTGTCGGTGCCGCCGTTGACCCACACTCCCCGCACCAAGCGCGGGGTGATCTCGTATGCGGCCCGCGATATCGGGGAACGTCTCGACGCGAAGGCATTGGTGGCCTTCACCCAGTCCGGGGATACGGTGCGTCGGCTGGCCCGGCTGCACACCCCGCTTCCGGTGCTGGCCTTCACGGCACTGCCCGAGGTGCGCAGTCAGCTGGCGCTGACCTGGGGCACCGAGACGTTCATCGTGCCGCAGATGGCCAGCACCGATGACATGATCCGTCAGGTCGACAAGTCGCTGCTGGACATGGGCCGTTACAAGCGTGGTGAGATGGTGGTCATCGTGGCAGGCGCCCC
The DNA here is from genome assembly GCF_019050325.1 of [Mycobacterium] fortunisiensis. Lineage (GTDB taxonomy): Bacteria > Actinomycetota > Actinomycetes > Mycobacteriales > Mycobacteriaceae > Mycobacterium > Mycobacterium fortunisiensis. Next base: position 24,494 of record NZ_VOMB01000017.1, read on the forward strand.
TCCGGGCACAGTAGGCTCCACGAATCTGATCCACGTGCATCGCATCGGCGAGGACGACGTCTGACCTCGAAAGGCCTTCCGTGACACACCCGGATTTCGAGGAGCTGCTGGCTGTCCTCGATCTGAACCGCGTCGATGACGATCTGTTCATCGGCTCGCATCCGAGCAAGAACCCGGTGCGGACCTTCGGCGGGCAGATGATGGCCCAGGCGTTCGTCGCCGGTGGGCGCAGCTTGGAGCACAAGGTCGCCCCGAGCGCGTTGAATGCCCATTTCATCGCCGGTGGTGATCCGGAGAAGGATCTGGAGTTCCACGTCGTGCGGCTGCGCGACGAGCGGCGGTTCGCCAACCGCCGGGTGGATGTCATGCAGGACGGCAACCTGCTGACCAGCGTGATGATCTCGTATATGAACGCCGGCCGCGGCCTGGAGCACAGTGTGCCCGCCCCGCAGGTGCCGCATCCGGACACGCTGCCCAAGATCGACGAGTTGTTGCGCGGGTACGAGAAGACGGTGCCGCTGTTCGTCGAGGCGTTGCGTCCCATCGAGTGGCGCTACACCAACGATCCGTCCTGGGTGATGCGGCGCAAGGGCGGCAAGCTCGACCACAACCGGGTGTGGCTCAAGACCGAGGGGATGATGCCCAGCGACCCGGTGTTGCACGGTGCGGCACTGGTGTACTCGTCGGACACCACGGTGCTCGACTCGATCATCACCACCCACGGGCTGTCCTGGGGTTTCGACCGGATTTTCGCGGTGACCATGAACCACTCGGTGTGGTTTCACCGGCCGATCAAGTTCGATGAGTGGGTGCTGTATTCCACCACGTCACCGGTGGCGGCGGAATCGCGCGGGCTCGGCACCGGACATTTCTTCGACGCCTCGGGCCACTTGCTGGCGACCGTGGTGCAGGAGGGAATCGTCAAGTACTTCCCGGCGTGATCCCGCTCAGGGGGTAGGGGTCGGCGTCACGCCGAAGGAATCCTCGACCCGCCGCTGGAAGTCCTCTTCACAACGCTGCTGCGCGATGTGGTCGTCACCGGCCCGCTGCATGCAGCGCACGTAGTCGCTGCCACCGACATCGTCGAACCAGCGCACGCCGGCGGTCACCATGATGACGGTGAACACCACAGAGAGCGCCATCGCGATGAACCCGAGCACGATTCCGGTGGTGGCGACGCCGATGTTGTCGGCTTCGCCTCGTTTGCACCGGCCACGTGCGACGAATCCGAGGACGACCGCGACGATTCCGAGCACCAGGCCACCCAGCACCGTCCAGAACGACAGCAGCCCGATGATCGCGGTGACCAGTGCGGCGATGCCGAGTCCGTTGGCGGGGCCGCGCGCGGTCGGCGGCATCGGATAGCCGTAGCCGCCGTAGGGCGGCGGGACCGGAGGATAGGCACCGGGGTATGGGCCGGGAGGCGGCCCGTAGGGGTAACCGGGCGGGGGTGGGGTGGCGCCGCCCGGCGCCGGTTCGTCAGACCCCGGCGGGTTGGCTCGCTCGTCGGTCATGTCTGTGAGGCTACCCGCCGACGAGGCTGCCGGGTTGTAGGCAGCGGATGACGGGACAGGCGACGGTGTCGGGCAGATGGTGGGTGGCGACCACCACGGTCTGCTCAGGCGTGAACCACTCACCGGGGGTCAGGATCTCGGTCAGGATGCGGTCGCTGTCGGCGGCGTCGAGGTTCTCGGTGGGCTCGTCGAGCAGAACGACGGCGAATTTCGACAGCAGCACCCTGGCCAGCAGCAGGCGGCGGCGTTGTCCGGCCGACAGCGCGGTGTGGCCGCCTTCGAGGATGGTCGCCAGCCCGTCGGGCAGGCCGGTCAGCCAGTCGGTGAGGCCCACTCGTCGGAGTGCGGCGAGCAGTTCGGCGTCGGTGGCATCGCCGCGAACGACGAGCAGATTGTCTTTCACCGTGGTCTCGAAGATGTGCGCGTCCTCGGCGAAAAATGCTGCGCGCCCGGTTGTTCCACCGAGCTTGTCGGCCAGTGACATCAGCAGCGTGGTCTTGCCTGCGCCGCTCGGTCCGACGACCGCCAGTCGGCCGCCGGGTGGCAGGTCCACGTCGGGAGCCGCCGGACGCTGACGTGCCTGTGGATCGCTCTCGGTCAGCTCGAGCAGGCGCCGGGCGGCGATGCGGGCTCGGGTGAGTCCGACGGCGGCATCGGGGAGGGCGGTGGTGGCCTCGAATGCCGACAGCGGCAACAGCATCAGGATGGCCAGGGTGGTGGGCGCGGTGGTGGGGGCCAGCGCGATGCCGGCGACGACGGCCCCCACCACGCTGGCGCCGATGGCGATGCTGGGCATCGCGGCGGCCAGCGCTGCCGGGGCGGCGGCCCGGTCGGTGGCCCGGCCCCAATCGTGGTGGTGCCGTTCGACGTCGGCGATCACCTCGTCGAGGCGTCCACTGACCCGCAGCTCCGGCGCGTGTTCCAGGGCCAGCATGGTCGCGGCGTCGCGGTCGCTGCGGTGTTGGACCGCAATGGTTTCCGCGGCTGTCGCGGCGCGTGCGGTGAGGGCCGGGGCCAGCACCCCGGCGATCAGCAGGGACAGCGCCAGGACAGCGGCGGCGCCCGGTGAAATGACTGCGACCACTGCGACGGCCGCGCAGCTGAGCACGGCGGCCACCACGATCGGCAGCACCGAGCGGACCACCACGTCGGCCAGTTCGTCGACCGAGCTGCCCACCCGGGCCACCAGTTCGCCGCTGGGCAGCCGCATCGCCTCGTCCTCGGGTGCCGCGGCGAGCCGGCGGTAGAGCCCGGTCCGGGCATTGGCGGCGGCGCGCAGTGCGGTGTCGTGGGTGGCCAACCGCTGGCAGTAGCCGAGTACCCCGCGGGAGATGGCCAGCGCGCGCACGGCCACCACCGCCACCGACAGGTCCAGGATCGGCGGCATCTCCCAGGCCCGGGTGATCAGCCAGGCCGACACACCGGCGAGGGCCAGCGCAGCGCTCAGCGACAGCACCCCGAGGACACATGCGAGCAGCAACCGTCCCCACCGTGGCCGTAGCAGGTCCAGTGTCAGCCGCAGCAGCGGGTCACGACGCAACATGCGCGGCTCCCATCGTGATCACCTCATCGCCGATGGCCAGCACGGGATCTCGGTGCCCGACGACCAGCACGGTGGCACCGGAGCGGGCCCGGTCGGCGATGACACACAGCACCCGGCGCTCCAGCGCGGCATCCAGGTGGGCGGTGGGTTCGTCGAGGAGCAGCACCTGCGCGGCCGAGCCGAGGACGCGGGTCAGCCCCAACCGTTGGCGCTGTCCCAGCGACAACCCCACCCCGGCGCGGCCGATCCTGGTGTCCAGTCCATCGGGCAGCTCATCGAGCACTTCGTCGAATCCGGAGTCGCGGCAGGCCCGGTCCATATCGGTCAGCGGTCCGAGCAGTTCGAGGTTGTCGCGGACGGTTCCGGGGATCAGCACTGGACGGTGGGGGAGCCAGGCGATGTGCTGCCACCAGGCGGCCGGATCCAGCTCGCCGACGTCGACCCCGTCGACGCGTACCGCACCGCCGGGCAGTGGGGCCAGACCGAGAATGGCTTGCAGCACAGTCGATTTTCCCGCCCCGTTGGGTCCGGTCAGCACGGTCGCCCGGCCGGGCTCGATGTCCGGGCCGATCCCGTCGAGGTGGATCGTCGGAGCGGAGTCCGGTGCTGGGCGGATGCCGGTGACGAAGGATCGTGCCGGGCACAGCCGAAAAGCTTGTTCTGCTGCGGTTTTCCCGTCCTGAGCGGCGTGGAATGCCGCGCCGACCCGGCGCAGCGGCCAGAACACCTCGGGAGCCAACAGCAGCGCGGTCAGGCCCGCGGCGAGGGTGACCTCGCCGTACACCAGCCGCACCCCCACGCTGACGGCTACCAGTGCCACGCCGAGGGCAGCCAGCAGCTCCAGCACCAGCGAGGACAGGAAGGCGATGCGCAGGGTGGCCATCGCCGAACGACGGTGTGCCGCAGCCAACTCGGTGATGCGTTGGACCGAACCGCCGGCCCGACCGACGGCGCGCAGGGTCGGGATGCCGGCTACCAGATCGAGCAGACGGGCCTGCAGCGTGGTCATCGCGGACAACGCGGCCGCCGAGCGCTCGGCGGTGAGCAACCCGATCAGCACCATGAAGATCGGGATCAGCGGCAGCGCGATCACCACGATCATCGCTGCCTGCAGGTCATAGCAGGCCATCACGATCACCGCTGCCGGCGTGAGCACCGCAGCTTGCACCACCGCGGGCAGATAACCGGTGAAGTAGGGTCGCAGCCCGTCCAGACCGCGGGTGATCACCGCAGCCGCCGAATCGCGGTCGGTCGCCAATTGTCTTGGTGGTGAGGTGGTTACCGAGCGCAGCACCTGAGCGGACAACTCACCGATCACCGCCGTGGCGCCGCGCTGCGACAGCCGGCCCTGCAGCCACTGCCCGGCCGCCCGGATGAGCCACAGTGCGCCCAACGCGACGAGGGCGCCGCCGTGCCGGGTCGCCGAGTCGGGGTTGACGATGATCCCGGCCACGAGGTGGGCCAGCACGACCGCGGCGGCAATGGTGGCGGCGCTGATGGTCACGCCGCATGCCACCGCGGCCAGCAGGTATCGGCGCAGCGTGGTCGTGGACTCGGTGGCGCCGCGGATTCCGAGTGCGCGCCAGAGATTCAGGCCGACCGCCGTGACAACCCGACCGGAGCGGGGATCCGATCCGCGGAGATCCGCTTGCGGAACACCCAGTACGTCCAGCCCTGGTACACCAGGACCAGCGGCAGCAATGTCAACGAGGCCCAGCTCATGATCTTGAGGGTGTACGGGGTCGACGAGCCGTTGTAGATACTGACGCCCCACTGGAGATTCAGCGTGGACGGCAGCAGGTTGGGATACATCGAACCGAACAGCAGGATGACGACCGCGGCCACCACCACCACGGTGGCGACAAACGCCCATCCCTCCCGCGCCCCAGACCACATGAGGCCCACCGCGATCAGCAGGGCGACGACCGCCAGCGCCAACGCCGCCCAGGTCCATGGCTTGCCGTGGGCGAGCTGAGTCCACAGCCCGAAGCCACCGGCCAACACGATCACCGGCACGGTCAGGATGCGGGCGAAGCGGAAGGCATCGTCGCGCACCGCGCCGGCGGTTTTCAGCGCGATGAACACCGAACCGTAGAACGCGAACAATGACGCGGTGGCCAGCCCACCGAGCAGGGTATAGGCGCTCAGTACATCGCCGATCGAGGTGTGCACCCGATGGTCGGCGTCAATCGGCAACCCGCGCACCAGGATTGCGAAGGCAACGCCCCAGAGGATGGCGGGCACCCAGGACCCCACGGCGATGCCGATGTCTGCCCATTTGCGCCACTTGGTGTCATCGATCTTTCCGCGCCATTCGATGCCCACGATGCGCAGGATCATCGCGAACAGAATGGCCAGCAGCGGCAGGTATAACGCCGAGAACAGTGTTGCGTACCAGTTCGGGAAGGCCGCGAACATCGCTGCGCCGGCGGTGATCAGCCACACCTCGTTGGCATCCCACACCGGTCCGATGGTGTTGAGGACGGCACGCCTGCGGCTCTCGGGATCGCCTTCGCCGGTGCTGCCCAGCGGCGCCATCAGCATCCCGACGCCGAAGTCAAATCCTTCCAGCACCACGAAGCCGAGGAACAGCACCGCGATGAGCACGAACCACAGTTCTTGGAGTCCCATCTGAGATCAGTCCTCTCAGTACGCGAAAGACAGTGGGCCGGATTCATTTTCGTCCGGAGGCGTGGGTGGCGCCGGCTCGGAATCGTGTTCCAGGGGCCCTTCGGCCACGTAGCGACGCATGAGCCAGAACCAGACGACCGCCAAGACGCCGTAGAGCAAGGTGAAGACCGCAAGTGAGAAGAACACGGTGCCGGCCGAATGGTCCGAGACACCCTGCTGCACGGTGAGCCTGACCAACTGGTCGCCGGTGGGGTTGGGGACCACCACCCAAGGTTGCCGCCCCATCTCGGTGAACACCCAGCCCGCGGAATTGGCCAGGAACGGTGTGGGCAGGGTGAGCAGGGCGAAAGTGCTGTACCACCGCTGGTTGGGGAGCCGTCGGCGGCGGGTGAGCCACAGCGTCACCAGGGCGAAGGCCAAGGGCACCACCATCAGTCCGATCATCGCGCGGAACGACCAGTAGGTGACGAACAGGTTCGGCCGGTAGTCACCTGGCCCGAACTTCTCCTCGAAGGCGGCCTGAAGGTCCGTCACCCCTTCGAGGTGGACGCCGCTGAACTTGCCCTCGGCCAGGAACGGCAGGACGTACGGCACCTCGATGAGGTGGACGACGCTGTCGCAGTTGTTGTGCGTACCCACGGTCAGCACCGAGAAGTTGGGGTCGGTCTCGCTGTTGCACAGTGATTCGGCGGAGGCCATCTTCATCGGCTGTTGGACGAACATCAGCTTGCCCTGGATATCGCCGGTGAAGAACAGCACGGCTACCGCCGCCAGTGCGACCACGCTGCCCAGAATCGTTGCCGGTCGGTACATCCCGGCGGAGTCGCCGCCGTTTTCGGCGGGCGGCGTCTCCAGCTCTTCACCGCGGGCGGCCCGGCGTCGCTCCCGCACCATCAGCCAGGCGCTGACGGCGGCGACGAAGGTGCCTGCGGTGAGCAGTGATCCGGCGACGACGTGCAGGAAGGCCCAGATCGCCGTGTTGTTCGTCAGCAGGGCGCCGAAGTCGATCAGCTCGGCGCGACCGCTCTCCGGGTTGAACTTCGCACCGACCGGATGCTGCATGAACGAGTTCGCCGCGATGATGAAAAAGGCCGACGCGTTGACCGCGAAGGCCACCATCCAGATGCAGAACAGGTGAATCGAGCGGGGCAGCCGGGTCCAGCCGAAAATCCACAACCCGATGAACGTGGACTCGACGAAGAACGCGACCAGGCCCTCGAACGCCAGTGGTGCGCCGAAGATGTCCCCGACGAACCGGGAGTATTCGCTCCAGTTCATGCCGAACTGGAATTCCTGCACGATGCCGGTGGCGACACCGATGGCGAAGTTGATCAGGAACAGTTTCCCGAAGAATCGGGTCAGCCGATACCAGCTGTCATTTCCGGTGACCACCCACGCCGTCTGCATGACGGCGATCAGTGGCGCCAACCCGATGGTCAGCGGAACGAAAATGAAGTGATAGACGGTGGTGATTCCGAACTGCCACCGCGATACGTCCAAAGCGTCCATCTGGCCCTGCTTTCGAGGTCTCAGACCAATCTACGACGGAGTGTAGTAGATGGTCGGGGAACGAACGCCGGCCATGACCCGTGTGTTAGGTCACGGTTGGCGGCTGGGGTGTGAATGCGGCCTGAAGTTTCTTGGCGTCGCTGCGGATTCCGAAGGCCGAGATCACCTCGAAGATCCCGATGACGATGAGGATGATGCCGGTGACCTGGGCCAGAGCCACCAGGCCCTCCAGCGGAGCCACGAACATGATGATGCCCGCGATGACGCTGACGATGCCGATGATGATCTCCCACACCCGCCCGGGAAGTGAGGGGTCTCCGATGGCCGACATCGCCGTGGCGACACCGCGGAAGATGAACCCGACACCGATCCAGATCGCCAGCAGCGAGACCGAATTGTCCAGGCTGATGAAGCAGAGCACGGCCAGCACCAGCGCGGCGGCGCCACCGATGAACAGCAGCACGCGCCCACCGACCGACGTGCGCAAGCTGAATGCCAGTACGAGCTGGGAAATGCCGGTGAGCAACAGATAAACACCGAGGAAGATCGCGGCAACCAAAATGGTGATGCCGGGCCACACCAGGACGAGGATTCCCAGGATGACGGCGAGAATCCCTGAAACCAATGTCGATTTCCACAGATGTGGCAACAAGTTTGGCGAAGCAGTGGTTTCCATGCAGGCAGTTTGACACAAAAGCAGATGTAGATCGCGGTTTTTGCGGTACAGCTGTGATGTCGATCCGGGCTCGTTAAGGTTCCGTTACCGGCGCTGTGGCTCCGGTCGGTGACCGTTAACGTCTGCGATTTGGAACACTGCGACCGCAGTCGAGACACAGAGAAGAGGCAACCGTGACAGCTGGACGTCATCCTCGCCGGGGCAAGATGTGGCGGTTCGCCGTGGTCGTCGCGGCCAGTGGCGCGCTCGTGATGTCGGGCTGTGCCACCAACACCGAATCCGGCGGCTCGGAAACCACGCCCACGGTGGCGGCAAAGGCCGAGAAGGTCGACGCGATCGCCAACACCGTTCCGGAGCCGATCAAGTCGAGTGGCAAGCTGATCGTCGGCACCGATCCGTCCTATCCGCCCAACGAATTCAAGAACCCGGCCGGCGAGATCATCGGCTTCGACGTGGACTTGATGAATGCCATTGCCGCCACCCTCGGCCTCAGCGCCGAGTACCGACCGTCGTTGTTCGACAAGATCATCCCGTCGGTGCAGGGCGGCAACTACAACGTCGGCATGTCCTCGTTCACCGACTCGAAGAAACGTGAAGAGCAGGTCGACTTCGTGACCTACTTCAAGGCGGGCTCGGCATGGGCGCAGAAGGTCGGTGCGGGAATCGATCCAGAGGACGCCTGCGGCAAGAAGATTGCGGTGCAGACGGCAACGGTGCAGGACACCGAAGAGATGCCGGCGCGCAGCAAGAAGTGCACTGACGCGGGTAAGCCGGCCATCAACGTGGTCAAGTTCGACGACCAGACCGCGGCCACCAGTGCCGTGATGCTCGGGCAGGCCGATGCCATGTCGGCGGACTCACCGGTGACGGCCTACGCGATCAAACAGAGCAACGGAAAGCTTGAGGCGGCCGGGGACATCTTCGATTCCGCGCCCTACGGTTGGGCGGTGCAGAAAGGCTCGCCGCTTGCGGTGTCCTTGCAGCAGGCGTTGCAGCACCTCATCGACAACGGTACGTATGAGCAGGTGGCGAAGAACTGGGGCGCGGAGAACGGGATGATCGACAAGCCGGTCATCAACGGCGCGACCAGCTGAGCCGGCCGTGAGTGAGGCACTGCCGCCGGCGGCCATCGATGCCGTCCCGCTGCGCCATCCGTGGCGCTGGGTGGCGGCGGTCGTCATTCTCGTGCTGCTCGGACTCTTCGTCTGGGGTGCGGCGACCAACGAGGCATACGGCTGGGACACCTATGCCAAGTATCTGTTCGACAAGCGCATCTCGCAGGCCGCCTGGAACACGTTGCAGCTCACGATCTATTCGATGATCCTGGCGCTGGTCCTGGGCGTGCTGCTGGCGGTGATGCGGTTGTCGCCGAACCCGGTGCTCAAAGCGGTGTCGTGGACGTACCTGTGGATCTTCCGCGGCACGCCGATCTATGTGCAGTTGGTGCTGTGGGGCCTGGTACCGGTGATCTACAAGAACATTCAGCTCGGCATACCGTTCGGTCCGCGGCTTTTCGAGTTCAGCCTGTCCGATCCGAACGTCTTCTGGCTGGCGGTGGTCGGGCTGGGCCTCAACGAGGCGGCCTACATGGCTGAGATCATTCGGGCGGGTATCAATTCGGTGCCGGAGGGGCAGACCGAAGCCTCGGTGGCGCTTGGCATGTCGTGGAGCATGACGATGCGCCGTACCGTGCTGCCGCAAGCCATGCGGGTCATCATCCCCCCGACCGGCAATGAGTTCATCAGCATGCTGAAGACCACGTCGCTGGTCACGGCCGTGCCGTACAGCTTCGAGTTGTACGGTCGGTCAAAGGATATCGGCGTCGAGCTGTTCCAACCGGTGCCGCTGCTGTTGGTGGCATCCACCTGGTACCTGGCGATCACCAGCATCCTGATGGTCGGTCAGTACTACCTTGAGCGGCACTTCTCCCGCGGCGCGTCACGCAAGCTGACCTCCAAGCAGCTCGAAACGCTGGCCAAAGCGCAGATGGGGGAGCCGCATCCATGACCGCCGCCGAACCGATGGTGCGGGCCGAGAGCGTCTGCAAGAACTTCGGCGCGCTGCATGTGCTGAAGGGCGTCACCTTGGACGTCGGGCGCGGCGAAGTGCTGTGCATGATCGGCCCGTCCGGCTCGGGCAAGTCGACCTTCCTGCGCTGCATCAACCATCTGGAGCAGGTCAACGCCGGCCGGCTGTATGTCGACGGCGCGTTGATCGGTTATCGCGAGCGGGGCGGCAAACTGCACGAGATGCCCCCGCGGGAGGCCGCCAAGCAGCGCCGTGACATCGGCATGGTGTTCCAGCATTTCAACCTGTTCCCACATCGAACGGCGCTGGAGAACATCATCGAGGCGCCCATCCATGTCAAGGGGGTGAAGAAGGACGCCGCGCTGGCCCGGGCCAAGGATCTGCTCGATCAGGTGGGGCTGGCCGCCAAGGCCGACGCCTACCCGGCGCAGCTGTCGGGCGGACAGCAGCAGCGCGTTGCGATCGCGCGGGCGCTGGCCATGAACCCGAAGTTGATGTTGTTCGACGAGCCGACCTCGGCCCTGGATCCCGAGCTCGTCGGTGAGGTGCTGGCCGTCATCAAACGGCTGGCCGCCGAGGGGATGACGATGGTGGTGGTCACCCACGAGATGGGTTTCGCCCGTGAGGTCGCCGACAAATTGGTCTTCATGGACGGCGGCGTGGTCGTCGAGAGTGGTGCCCCCCGCGAGGTGATGGCCAACCCCAAACATGAACGCACAAAGGAGTTTCTGTCGAAGGTGAGGTAGCTTCGACGACATGGCTTCCGCGCGGGATGACGTATTCGTCACGGTCGGAGAACTTCGCGGGCTGATCGCCGCGGGCGGTCCCGTCGTTGTGCTGGATGTGCGCTGGTCGCTGGCCGAACCGGACGGAGAACAAGCCTATCTGGCCGGTCATCTGCCCGGCGCGGTCTACGTCTCACTCGACGACGAGCTCACCGACCACGGCGTCACCGCACGTGGTCGTCACCCATTGCCGTCGGGGCAGCACCTACAAGCGGCTGCGCGCCGCTGGGGTGTGCGCCAGGGGGTCCCCACCGTTGTCTACGACGACTGGAACCGTGCCGGATCGGCGCGCGCGTGGTGGGTACTGACGGCAGCCGGGGTCGGGGACGTCCGCATTCTCGACGGCGGGCTGTCGGCCTGGTCCGCCGCGGGTGAGGGCCTCGAGCGCGGCCCGGTCACACCCGAACCGGGCGACGTCGAGATCCGCCACGACGACCTGTATCGCGGAGCCCGTCGCACGCTCACCGCCGAACAGACACAGTCCGGCGTCGAGGTGCTGCTGGACGCGCGGGCACCCGAGCGGTTCCGCGGCGAGGTCGAGCCAGTCGACCCGGTGGCCGGGCACATCCCGGGTGCGGTGAACCTGCCCAGCACCCAGTTGCTTTCCGCCGACGGCACGCTGCTGCCCGAGGCGCAACTGCAGGCACTGTTCGCCGATCGGGGTGTGGATGCCGGCTCCGACGTCGGCGCCTACTGCGGATCGGGCGTCACCGCGGCGCTGGCAGTCGCGGTGCTGGCCGCCGCCGGGGTGGATGCTGCGCTGTATCCGGGTTCATGGTCGGAGTGGGCATCGGACCCGTCCCACCCGGTGGCCCGGGGCGCCGGGTAGCCCGACTCACCAAACGGTGCACCTACCCGCCGGTGAGCGACTTTATGCTGGGCAAATGCCCACGCGCCCGGATCCGGTCACCCCGTTGTGGCGTGCCGCTCAGATCTTTCGGTTGCTGAGCTGCCTGTACGCCCTGGGGTTCCAGATCGCGGTCAACGACGACCTGGCGCGGCCGGTGCTGGCCTGGACACTGTGCGCGGTGCTGATCCTGTGGAGCGTGGCGTGTGCGGTCGCCTACCTGCAGGGTTTCGGTCGGCGCACCTGGTGGGTGATTGCCGAGGTGGTGGTGGTCCTGGCGCTCATGCTCTCGACCGAGGCGGTGGCGTCCGCGCCGTGGATCGCCGACAACCAATCCTGGCCCACGACACTGTGGGCCACCAATGCCACCATCTCGGCCGCACTGCAATTCGGCCCGGTCGGCGGGATGGCGGCCGGGCTGGCGGTGATGGCCGCGGCCGCGACGTTGAAGGGCTACGTCAGCATCAATCTCGGCCGTAATGCCACCATCGTCATCGAGTTGGCGGTTGGCCTGGCAGTGGGCATGGCCGCCCAGACCGCACGGCGCGCCCATGCCGAGTTGGAGCGCGCGGCCCGGCTGGCCGCGTCGTTGGAGGAACGCGAGCGGTTGTCGCGTCGGGTCCACGACGGGGCGATCCAGGTGTTGGCCCTGGTGGCCCGTCGTGGCCGGGAAATCGGTGGTGAGACAACGCAATTGGCCGAGCTCGCGGGGGAGCAGGAACGTGCCCTGCGCAGATTGGTCAGCGCGCCCGACCGGGATGTGACCACCGGCGGGACGGCCGACATCGGGGCGCTGCTGCGGTCCAGGGCCTCGGACCGGGTGGCGGTGAGCCTGCCGGCCGAACCCGTGCTGCTCGAGCACGAAGTGGCCCAGGAACTCTTCGCCGCGGCCACCAATGCGCTGGACAACGCGGCCGCCCACGCCGGCCCCGAAGCCCGGGTATACGTGCTGCTGGAAGACCTGGGCGACGCCGTCACGGTGAGCATTCGTGACGACGGCGTGGGCATCGGCGACGGGCGACTGGCCGAGGCGGAACGCGAAGGCCACGTCGGCATCGCGAAATCGATTGTCGGACGGATGGACTGGCTGGGCGGTCAGGCACAGTTGAGCACCGGCCCGGGCTGCGGCACGGAATGGGAGCTGACGTTGCCGCGCGCGCCGGGCCGGCGGGCCGTCGAGAAGGGACAGGGATGACCGAGGCTGCACTGACCGTGATGGTCGTCGACGACCACCCGATCTGGCGTGACGCGGTGGCACGTGACCTTGCCGACGAGGGATTCGACGTGGTGGCCACCGCCGACGGGGTGGCCTCGGCGCGACGGCGGGCCGCGGTGGTGCTACCCGACGTGGTGGTGATGGACATGAGCCTGTCCGACGGCACCGGCGCGGTGGCGACCGCCGAGGTGCTCGCCGTGTCACCGTCGTCGCGGGTGCTGGTGCTCTCGGCGTCGGACGAGCGTGACGACGTGCTCGAAGCCGTCAAGGCCGGCGCCACCGGGTATCTGGTGAAGAGCGCATCCAAAGCGGAGTTGACCGCGGCGGTACACGCCACCGCGCAGGGCCGGGCGGTGTTCACGCCGGGCCTGGCCGGTCTGGTCCTGGGCGAATACCGCAGGATCGCCCAACGCCCCGAGGACGGACCGGCGACGCCCAGCCTGACCGAACGCGAGACCGAGGTGCTGCGCTACGTGGCAAAAGGGTTGACGGCCAAGCAGATCGCGTCCCGGCTGTCGTTGAGTCACCGCACCGTCGAGAACCACGTGCAGGCCACGTTCCGCAAGCTGCAGGTCGCCAACCGGGTCGAGCTGGCCCGCTACGCCATCGAACACGGACTCGACGAGTAGTCCTACTCATCCGGCCAAGCGGTTTCGTTGCCACGATGAGCCCATGAGCGAATCTGATCGCGTGGTGATCGCCCGGATGTCGTCCGATCTGGCCGCGATCTCGGCCTATGTGAACCGGGTCTCGACGGATCTGGCGGAGTTGACCTGCATGCTGGAGCCGCGTCCGGCACCCGCGCCGGCTCCGCTGCCGGTGGCCGCCGTCATGCCGTCTCCTACCGCAGTGGCGGCGCCGATGGTGCCTGCGCCCGCGGTGCCCGCGGCCCGTCCCGAGCGCACCGAAGGCTGGATCGGCAAGGCGCTCGCGGCGGCCGGAGTGGCGGTGACGCTCACCGGGGTGGTGCTCCTGCTCGTACTGGCGGCGCAGGCGGGTCTGTTGCGGCCGGAGTTCCGGGTCACCGCGGGCGCGGCGCTGGCAGCGGGGTTGGTCGTTGCCGGGTGTTGGCTGCACAGCCGTCCCGGGGGCCGGGTTGGCGCAGTTGCCTTGGCCGCGACGGGTATTGCCGCGGCGTACATGGACGTGATCGCTGTGACGGCGATCTACGCATGGGTGCCGGCTCCGGTCGGTCTGGTGCTGGCCGGGGTGATCGGCGGCGGGGGATTGGTGCTGGCCCGACGGTGGAACGCCGAGCTTCTCGGGCTGTTGGTCCTGGTGCCGTTGCTGGTTCTGGCGCCCGTGATCACCGACGGGGTGACGCTGTTGTTGATCGGCTTCATGCTGGCGTTGTCGGCCGCGGCGCTGCCCGTCCAACTTGGACGGGACTGGCCGTGGTTGCACGCCGCCCGCATGGTCGCGGTCACGCTGCCGCTGTTGGTCGCGCTGGTGGGGGCGGCATTCGACGGCCGCCACCAGTTCCCGCTGGCGGCGGCCTGCGGTATCGCTGCGGTACTGGCGTTGACCGGCGGGCTGATGGCGCTGCGCTGGGGCGCCAAGCCGGGGGCGACGGCGGTGCTCACGGCGGGTGGTGTGCTGCCGGTGTTGTGTGTCTCGGCTGCCGTCGATCGGGTGATCGCCGCCCTGATGGTGTCTGCGTTGGCTGCTGGGTTGGTGGCGATCGCGGCGCTCGGCGACCGGTTGCCCGGCGTGAGCCCGGTGGTCCGCCAGGTGTGGTCGGTCCTGGCCGGGGTCGCTGCCCTGATCGCGGTGCTGGTGGCCTTCGACGGCCCGGTGGCCGGGCCGGTGTTGCTGGCGATGGCCTCGGTGATCGCCGTGCTCGGACGGCGCAACCTCGTGGCGCGCTGGATTGCCGTCGGGATGGCGGTGATCGGTGGCGGGTTCTACCTCGACTCCACCGGTCCGGGCATGTTGGCCGAGGCGACGAAATTGTCTGCTGGACTGTCCGTTTCGGTGTTGATCGGCAGCGTGCTGGTGGTCGTCGCGGCGGCGACCATCGCGTGGGCCTGGGCGGGTGACACCGACACCGACCGGGAGGTGGTGCGGCTGGTGTGGGCGGTGGCGGCCGTGGTGGCCGGCTACGCCGTCACCGCGTTCACGGTGACGGCGGGCGTCGTCCTCGGCGGTACCGGCGCCGGGTTCTTCGGCGGGCACATGGCTGCGACGATCTGCTGGATCGCGTTGGCGGCGGGTCTGCTCGGTTACGCCGCGCGCCGCCCCAAGGCGCAGCGATCGTTGCTGATCGGCGGGGGGATGGCCGTGGTCGCCGCGGCGATGGCCAAGCTGTTCCTGTTCGACCTGGGGACCCTGGACGGGATGTTCCGGGTCGCGGTGTTCATCGTGGTCGGGCTGGCGCTGCTGGGTATGGGTGCGGGGTACGCGCGCCTGCTCAGCCAGCAGGACGAGCAGGCCGAATCGCATCCGGTGTGAGGGTGGCCACAACGCTCGCCAATCTGGATTGATTCCAGAATAAGGATCGTTGTGTAGGGCATGAGTACACGTCGCAACGAATCCGATATCCAGGGCTACCAGGCCACCTCCGAACTCAGCGGCCATCTACAGCAGGTGCTCGTCGACTTGATCGAGCTGGGCTTGCAGGGCAAGCAGGCGCATTGGAACGTCGTCGGCACGAACTTCCGCGACCTCCACCTGCAGCTCGACGAACTGGTCGATTTCGCCAGGGAGGGCAGTGACACCATCGCCGAGCGGATGCGCGCACTCGATGCCGTACCCGACGGACGCTCCGACACCGTGGTGGCAACCACCACCCTGCCGGCCTTCCCCGGCTATGAGCGCAGCACTGACGAAGTCGTCGACCTGATCAGCACGCGCGTCTACGCGACCGTGGGCACCCTGCGCGGGGTCCACGATGCCGTCGACGCGCAGGATCCGAGCACCGCCGACATCCTGCACCAGCTGATCGATGGTTTGGAGAAGCTGGCCTGGCTGATCAAGTCGGAGAACCGCAAGGTCTAACCACCGAGCGGCGGAGCGATGGTGGCGGCCCGCGCCGGGGGACTGTTGTCCAGCTCGGGGCCGGCCGCCTCGTCGCGCCGGCCGACCAGGTACCAGGTGTGCATCAGGCCTTTGCCCTTGATCTCGACATCACCACGTTCCTCGAGCACGAAGGCGTGGCTGATCCGGTCATACACGTTCTGCGGCACCTGGATTCGTCCGGCGATGTCGGTGGTCTCCATGCGGGAGGCCACGTTGACGGCATCGCCCCAGACGTCGTAGAAGAACTTGCGGGCTCCGACCACCCCGGCCACCACGGGCCCGGCGGCCAGCCCCATGCGCAGCGGTACGGTGCGGCCGCGCGGATCCTTGAGATCGGCGACCGCGGCGGCCAGGTCGAGCGCCAGACAGGCCAACGCCTCGATGTGGTCGGCGCGTGGCTTGGGCACGCCGGCGACCACCATGTAGGAATCGCCACTGGTCTTGACTTTCTCCAGACCGTGCCGATCCACCAGCGCGTCGAGATCGGTGTACAGCCGGTCCAGGAACCGCACCAGATCGGTCGGGGTGATGTCACTGGCCCGTTCGGTGTAACCGGCGATGTCGGCGAACAGGATGGACGCGTCGTCGTATTTGTCGGCGATGACGGTGCGCGACGGCTCCTTGAGCCGCTGGGCGATCGTGGCCGGCAGGATGTTGCCGAGCAGTTGCTCGGACCGCTGATATTCGGCTTCCATCGCCTCCTCGGCCCGGGCGTTCTCCCGCAACGACATCCAGACCGTGGCAAACACCATCACCGCCGCCGACACCGTGGAGAGCACGAAACCCGCGGTCAGCGCCCACGGCGGCCCCAGCCCGCGGTCGTGCGGAACGAGGAACTCGAGCGCGATCGTGGCCGCTACCGCCAGGCCCGCCAACGTCGCGGCCAGCACGATGCGCTCGATGCCCAACACCAGCACCACGAGCGAGGCGGCCACCACGAAGTAGAACTGCAAACCCGAGCCGGTGCCGGTCGCGAAACACATCACCGAGACCGAGGCGTAGGCGATCAGGAAGAACGCCAACGGCGCGATCAGTTCGCCGAACCGGTACAGCAGGGGGATCAGCAGGAACAGACCTGCGGAAACAAGGTTGACGAACCCGAACCGCCACATCGGGCCGCCGAGGGTCAGTTGAAAGACGCCGAACCCGCCGGATACCGCGGCGGCGATCCACGTGGCGATGTTCAGCACGCGCAGCCGGCTGGACACGCGCTCGGCGTAATGACGAGTGCGGGCCGACATGTGATTGTTCAGCGCCAACTCCGGTATGCACACCGCGCGGCGGAACTCGCTGACCACCACGAACACAGGGTATCGCTGCCTGTCGCCGGGGCGGGCGGCATTGGCCGTGACGCAGGTACAGTCCAGCAAACCCGGGCAGATTCCGGTGTGTTTCAATGGGAACTTGTTCCAGTGAGTGCGGCCGTCGAGCCGCAGACCTCATTTGGGGGGATCGCGTGGCGGATCGGTCATGGGTGCGCAACACCGCAGCCGGCTGTGCAATCGCGTGTGGCGCCATGGTGGTTGGCCCCGGCGGCCTCGGAGCCGGGGTGGCCTCGGCCGACCTGCTCGGCATCGACGTCGACGTCCTGCACATCTTCGACCACCACCACAAGCACAAGAAGAAGAACAAAAAGAACTTCAACCGCGGCGCCAAGGTGGGCGCGCAGCGCAATGGCGGAGCCAGCGTCGGTGGCGCGCGGCGCGGAGGCGCCAGAAACACCGGTGGCGGCCTCAATCTCGGTGGGCCGACGGTCAAGGTGGGAGCCACCCGGGCCGGGACGAATACCGCTGGGCAGAGCCCTTCCTCGGCGGTATCCACCGGTTCGGGCGCAGCCGCTGGATCACCACAGTCGGCGGCGCCACAGTCACAAGCACCACAGTCGACCCTTGCTGCGGTGTCCGACCAAGCCCCTGCGGCCCTCACCTCGAGCGGCGCAGCCCAAATGCCGGCTGCGGCGACGTCCGGGGCGACGGGACAGGTGCCCGCGGCAGCTGTGGCCGGCACGGTGTCGGGCGGTGGCGGAGGTGGCGGCGGCGTTCCGATCAACAGCCGCCTCAACCGGGCACCGAACCTCGCACCGGTGCCGACCTCGCCATCCAGCCGCACGATCGTCATCCGCTCGACCCCGCCGCAAGCCCCTGCGGCTCCGAGTCCTGCGGCCCCGGCGGTTCCCGCCGCGCCCGCTGTTCCAGTTGCCCCGGCGCCGGTCGTTGTCCCACCCGCTCCGGTGATCACGGCTCCGGTCCCTTCGGCGCCACCATTGGGGCCGCCTGCGGCACCGAGCGCACCGCCCGTCGCCGGACCGCGTCCGGAAACCCCGCCGGCACAGCAACTTTCGGTAGCACCACCGCCGGAATCGTTCCGGATCGGCTACGCCGACTACCTGCGTACGGCCAGCACCAGCGACCTACTCTTTGCTGTGTTGCCCGGGCTGGCCGGCATGGTGTTGATGACGGCCGCCGGCAGCGTGGTGGGTGTGCGTCAGGCCCGCGCCGCGCAGACGCTGCCGTCACCGCAGATCGCAAGGTTCCTGCCGTAGGCAACGGACTCGTCGCGTGCGTCGCCTTCAGTGACGCTGGTGGTGCCCTCGGTGAGATTCGAACTCACACTGTACGGGTTTTGAATCCGTTTCCTCTGCCAGTTGGGATACGAGGGCCGTTCCGTTCTGTACTGCGGCCTACCACCATAGAGGATGGCCCCGCGCTCGCCGAATGGTGGTCTGCACGACAGAATGTTTGCATGACCGCCGCACCGACAGACGCTGACAGACCACGCCGCGTACTCATCGCCGAGGACGAAGCGTTGATCCGGCTCGACCTCGCCGAGATGCTCCGTGAAGAGGGCTACGAGGTCATCGGCGAGGCAGGTGACGGCCAGGAGGCCGTCGAGCTCGCCGAGGCGCTGCGCCCGGACCTGGTGATCATGGACGTCAAGATGCCGCGGCGCGACGGCATCGACGCGGCCTCCGAGATCGCCGCCAAGCGCATCGCCCCCATCGTGATCCTCACCGCCTTCAGCCAGCGCGAGCTGGTGGAGCGGGCGCGTGATGCCGGCGCGATGGCGTATCTGGTCAAGCCGTTCAACATCACCGACCTGGTGCCGGCCATCGAGGTGGCGGTGAGCCGGTTCAGCGAGATCGCGGCATTGGAAAACGAAGTCGCGACGCTGGGGGACCGGCTGGAGACCCGCAAGCTGGTCGAGCGGGCCAAGGGTTTGCTGCAGAGCAAGCATCAGATGACCGAGCCCGAGGCGTTCAAGTGGATCCAGCGGGCCGCGATGGACCGCCGCACGACGATGAAGCGGGTCGCCGAGGTTGTTCTGGAAACTCTCGACGAGGAGCAGGGCGCGCCCGCTCAGGAGACCTGATCGGGCCCCCACCCGTTAATTGTGGGTTTCTCTTCGCCAGAAATGCCACGTTCAGCCAGTACACGCGGGAAGAGCATTCGTGCAACAGCGCGCACTTGGGCCGGTGGTTGGCTATGTTCTACCCGAAGCTCCAGCGCCCGGGCCTGACTGGTCGGGGCGCTGGTGCCGCTGACAACTCTGACCCGGAGGTGAAGCGTGCGCGGTCGCGTGGCACGGAAAGCATTTGCTATCGGAAGTGCGGGTGTGGTTGCCCTGGCGATTGCCGGGTGTAACCAGTCCGCGCCGGGCGGCGAGGCAGCTCAGGCCGATCTGAAGATCGTCGAGAAGGTTCAGATCGACGAGAACGGTGCCGAGGTGAAGGCCGCCCAGGACGTGGCCCCCGCCGACCCCGCCGGTGACGGCAAGGCCACCTGCCCGCCGGTGATGCTCGGCATGATGGGCGCGCTCAACGGTCCCGACGCGGCGCTGGGGATCAACATCAAGAATGGCGTTCAGCTGGCGATCGACAAGCACAACGCCGCCAACCCCCAGTGCCAGGTGCAGCTCAAGAGCTTTGACACCGAGGGTGATCCGCAGCGCGCGACGGCGGTGGCGCCGCAGGTCGTCGACGACGCATTCATCATCGGCCTGATCGGGCCGGCGTTCTCCGGCGAGACCAAGGCCACCGGCGATGTGTTCAACCAGGCCGGTCTGGTCGCCACCAGTGCGTCGGCCACCAACGTCACGTTGAGCGAAAACGGCTGGCGCACGTTCTTCCGGGGCCTGGCCAACGATGGCGTGCAGGGGCCGGCGGTGGCCAATTACCTCAAGAACACCCTCGACAACAAAAAGGTCTGTGTGGTCGACGACAGCACCGACTACGGCCTCGGACTGGCCCAGGTGGTGCGTGAAACCCTTGGCCCGGTTGCCGATTCGTCGTGCAACATCTCGGTGAAGAAGGGTGACAAGGAGTTCTCCGCCGCGGTCACCCAGATCAAGGGGGCTGCCCCGGATTCGGTGTTCTACAGCGGTTACTACTCCGAGGCCGCGCCGTTTGTGCAGCAACTCAAGGACGGCGGTGTGACGGCGACGTTCGTCAGTGCCGACGGCACCAAGGACCAGCAGTTCGTCAACCAGGCCGGCGAATCGGCGAAGGGCGCATTGCTGTCGTGCCCGTGCGGTCCGGCCACCGAGGAATTCGCCGACGAATACACCAAGAAGTTCGGCCAGGCCCCCGGCACCTACAGCACCGAGGGTTATGACCTGGGCACCATCCTGCTCAAGGGCATCGACTCCGGCGCCATCACCCGGCCCGCGCTGCTGGACTACGTCCGGCATTACGAGGGCCAGGGGGTGGGCCGCAAGTACCAGTGGAACGACAAGGGTGAGCTCACCACCACCCTGATCTGGATGTACGAAGTCCAGTAGCCCATCGCACGAAACGCGTCCGAGACCCTCCCCTGGACTCGGACGCGTTTCGTTACACACCACTTCAGTCAGGAGCCGCCACCGGATGATCCACCAGTGCGTCGAGCAGTCCGCCTGCCTGGCCGCCAACATCAACTTCAACTGGGACGGCCTACGAGACGGCTTCTGGCAGTTGACGATCGACGGCCTGTCCTGGGGTGCGATCTACGCGCTCGTGGCGGTGGGCTACACCCTGGTCTTCGGCGTGCTGCGGCTGATCAACTTCGCCCACTCCGAGATCTTCATGCTGGGCATGTTCGGCGCGTACTTCTGTCTGGACGTGATCCTGGGCTTCACGCCGAGCGGCAACGGCTACAACAAGGGCATCGCGCTGACGGTGCTCTACCTCGGCATCGCGATGCTGTTCGCGATGCTGGTGTCCGGGTCGGCGGCAATCGGGCTGGAACTCGTCGCCTACCGGCCACTGCGTAAACGCAATGCGCGGGCCCTGACCTTTCTCATCACCGCCATCGGTATGTCGTTCGTACTGCAGGAGTTTGTGCATTTCGTGTTGCCCAAACTCATGAAGGGTTACGGCGGCAGCAACGCACAGCAACCGATCGTTCTGGTCCAGCCCAAAACCCAGTTCACGGTGTTCGGCGCCACGGTGTCGAACGTGACACTGGTGGTGGTGGGCGCCGCTCTGGTGCTCGCGCTGCTGACCGACATCGCCATCAACCGCACCAGGTTCGGCCGCGGGATCCGCGCGGTGGCACAGGATCCGACCACCGCCACCCTGATGGGGGTCTCCCGCGAGCGCATCATCATGCGCACCTTTCTCATCGGCGGGCTGCTGGCCGGTGCGGCGGCACTGCTCTACACGCTCAAGGTGCCGCAGGGCATCATCTATTCCGGCGGGTTCCTGCTGGGCATCAAGGCGTTCTCGGCGGCAGTCCTCGGCGGGATCGGCAACCTGCGCGGAGCGCTGCTGGGCGGTCTGCTGCTGGGCATCATGGAGAACTACGGGCAGGCCGTGTTCGGAACCCAGTGGCGCGACGTGGTGGCGTTCGTACTGCTGGTGTTGGTCCTGCTGTTCCGTCCGACCGGCATACTCGGTGAGAGCCTCGGGAAGGCGCGGGTATGAGCGAGCATCACGGTTCAGTGTCCGGCGGTTCGGTGACCAGGACACTGCTGGCGCCGGGTGACGCCGTCCGCGACTGGTGGGCCACACTGCCGCGGGTGTCCAAATGGCTTGTCGGGCTGGTGGGTTTCACCTTGCTCGGCCTGTTGCCGTTGGTCACCCCGACCTTCCTGGACACCCCGGGCATCAGCTTCGGCGGCACCATGGCGCAGTTCGCGATGGTGGCCATCATCGCGATCGGCCTCAATGTCGTGGTCGGGCAAGCCGGGCTGCTCGATCTCGGCTACGTCGGCTTCTATGCGGTCGGGGCGTACACGGTCGCGCTGCTCACGAGCCCGGACAGTCCATGGAACAAGATGGGGCCCAACGGGTTCTTCAGCCAGGACTGGGCGTGGCTCTCGTGCGTGCCGCTGGCCATGGCCGTCACCGCCCTGGCCGGTCTCATCCTGGGGACCCCCACCCTGCGGCTGCGCGGGGACTATCTGGCCATCGTCACGCTCGGTTTCGGTGAGATCATCCGGCTGGTGGCCGACAATCTGTCCGATGTCACCAATGGTTCCCGTGGACTCAACCAGATCGCCTACCCGCGGGTGGGGGAGAGTGAAAAACTGCCCAGCGGCGTGTTCTCCAGCGGCAACTCGGCCGGTGATGCCAACTACGGCACTTGGTGGTTCTGGCTGGGGCTGATCCTGATGGTGGGCATCCTGCTGCTGGTCGGCAACCTGGAACGCAGCCGGGTCGGCCGGGCCTGGGTGGCCATCCGCGAGGACGAGGACGCGGCCGAGGTGATGGGCCTCAACACGTTCCGGTTCAAGCTGTGGGCGTTTGTGATCGGCGCCGCGATCGGTGGACTCTCCGGGGCGCTCTATGCCGGTCAGGTTCAGTACGTGGCACCTCCGACGTTCAACATCATCAATTCGATGTTGTTCTTGTGCGCGGTGGTGCTCGGTGGGCAGGGCAACAAACTCGGTGTCATCTTCGGCGCGTTCATCGTCGTGTACCTGCCCAACCGGTTGCTGGGTGTGGAGTTTCTCGGGATCAACCTGGGCGACCTGAAGTACCTGTTCTTCGGTCTGGCCCTGGTGGTGCTGATGATCTTCCGGCCGCAGGGGCTGTTCCCGGTGCGCCAGCAACTCTTGACCTACGGCAAGTCGGCCCGAGAGTTGTTGCGCGGCAACACCGAGAAGGAGCCGGTCGGATGAGCGACCCCATGCCCGGAGTCAGCGAGAGTATCGAAGAACTGGCCGGTGTTCATCGTGACATTCAGGCCG
This sequence comes from [Mycobacterium] fortunisiensis, assembly GCF_019050325.1. Lineage (GTDB taxonomy): Bacteria > Actinomycetota > Actinomycetes > Mycobacteriales > Mycobacteriaceae > Mycobacterium > Mycobacterium fortunisiensis. Next base: position 47,428 of record NZ_VOMB01000017.1, read on the forward strand.
CCGAAGGTGAGATTCTGCTGGCCACACACGATCTCACCGTGAAGTTCGGTGGGCTCGTGGCGCTGGATTCGGTGAGCTTCGACATCCGTCGCGGTGAGATCCTCGGTCTGATCGGGCCTAACGGTGCCGGCAAGACCACCTGCTTCAACGCCATCACCGGGGTGTACCGCCCCAGCTCAGGTTCGGTGACGTTCGACGGTGCGGTACTGGGCCGGATCAAACGCCACCAGATCACCCGCCGAGGCATTGCCCGTACCTTCCAGAACATCCGGCTCTTCGGTGAGATGACGGCGCTGGAGAACGTGATGGTGGGAACCGATGCGCGGCACAAGACCTCGGTGCCCGGCGCTCTGGTGCGCTCGCCCCGGCATCGCCGCGAGGAGCGGTCGGCGATCGAACGGTCGGCGGCATTGCTCCACTTTGTCGGGATCGCCCACCGGGGTGAGGAAAAGGCCAAGAACCTGTCGTACGGCGATCAGCGCCGCCTGGAGATCGCCCGCGCCCTGGCCACCGAACCCAAGCTGCTGTGTCTGGATGAGCCGGCGGCAGGGTTCAATCCGGCCGAGAAGGTGGCCCTGATCGAGCTGATCCGCAAGATTCGCGACGACGGCTACACGGTGCTGTTGATCGAGCACGATATGCGCCTGGTGATGGGTGTGACCGATCGCATCGTGGTGCTGGAGTTCGGCCGCAAGATCGCCGACGGACTGCCTGCCGAGATCCGCGAGGATCCCCGGGTGATCGCGGCCTATCTGGGAGTACCTGATGACAGCAGCACCTGAATCCACCCGCCCCGTGCTGCTCGAGGTGCGCGACGCGGTCGTGCACTACGGCAAAATCAAGGCGCTGCACGGCGTTTCGCTGGTGGTGCATGAAGGCGAACTCGTCACGCTGCTGGGCTCCAACGGGGCCGGGAAGACCACCATGATGCGGGCGATCTCGGGACTGCGGCCGCTGACCTCGGGCTCGATCTGGTTCGAGGGCCGCGACATCTCCCGGGTCAAGGCGCACCAGCGTGTCATCGACGGTCTGATTCAGGCACCGGAGGGCCGTGGGGTGTTTCCCGGGATGACCGTGCTGGAGAACCTCGAGATGGGCTGCTATGGACGGAAGTTCGCGACCCGCGCCGAGCATGACGAGCGGCTGGACTGGGTGTTCGAGACGTTCCCCAGACTCGCCGAGCGGCGCGCTCAGGTGGGCGGCACCCTCTCGGGTGGCGAACAGCAGATGTTGGCCATCGGCCGGGCGCTGATGGCCCGGCCTCGGGTGCTGCTGCTCGACGAGCCGTCGATGGGGTTGGCACCGATGGTGATCTCGCAGATCTTCACGATCATTTCCGAGATCAACGCTGCCGGCACCACGGTGTTGCTCGTGGAGCAGAATGCCCAGCAGGCGCTGAGCCGGTCGGACCGGGCCTACATTCTGGAGACCGGCGATATCACGCGTACCGGTGCGGCGCGGGAGTTGTTGGCAGATGACAGTATTCGCGCCGCCTACCTGGGGGTGGCCTGACGCATGGTGGCGAAATCGATCGCCTTGTTCGTGCTTGCCGCGGTTCTGGAGATCGGCGGCGCCTGGCTGGTCTGGCAGGGTGTGCGTGAGCATCGTGGCTGGGTCTGGGTGGGTGCCGGGGTGATCGCGCTCGGCGCGTACGGCTTCGTCGCGGCGTTCCAGCCCGACGCCCACTTCGGGCGGGTGCTGGCGGCGTACGGCGGGGTGTTCATCGCCGGTTCGTTGTTGTGGGGCATGGTGGCCGACGGCTTCCGGCCGGACCGCTGGGATGTGACGGGCGCGTTGGTGGCACTGGCCGGCGTCGGGCTGATCATGTACGCGCCGCGCTGAGCCGCTCAGTGCAGATGGGCGTTGTCGTCGTCGAGATCGTCGCGGTTCAGGCCCATCGGTGTGGCGGCCGGGACATCACCGGCGGCCACCACCTGCCGGGTGATCGGGGTCAGCACCCGGAACAGGGTGGTGATCTCGTCGTCGGTCAACGCCGCCAACGCACCGAGGGCCAGTTCATCGGTGCGGTCCTCGATCCGCTGCTTGACGTCACGACCGACGGCCGTGAGCGCGTCGTGCCCGTCCAGCCAGCCGCGGGCACGCAGCTGCTCGACGTACCCGCCCCACTGCTCGTCGTCGTAGTCGCGGCTGCGCATGATCATCTCGCGCGGCACCCGGCCGGCCGCGGCGTGCAGGACATTGCATTCCCGGCCGCTGATCCCCTCCGAGACCAGGACGGCGATGTGGCCGTCGCCGCGTTGCTCGCGCAGTAGCGTCACGGCGTGCCACAACGTGGCGAGGGGTTCCTCTGGCCAGGGCAGGGCGCGGTTGGCGGCGTAGAGCGGCCGGCCATCCAGTGGGGCGCTGCGCGCGGCTTTGGCCGCCAATTCACCGGCGAGCCGGGTGGATTCGGAGTCGGTCACCCCGCAGCGGCGCAGGGCGTCAACGGCCGATTCCGAGCGCACCGCCAACAGCGTTGCCGGGTCTGCCATCTCCCAGGCGGCGGGCAGCGCCTTGGCGACGCGCTCAGTGGTGAAGTTGTAGAACGCGGCGGCGACCACCTCGGGTGCGACGATGCCCAGTGGGGCTGACCGGGAGGCGAAGTAGCCCATCCAGAAACCGGGGTAGCCCAGGGAGTCAAGTGCCGCGCGTGCCTCGGGTGCGAAGTAGGTGACGGCGTGGACCGGCTCCAGCCGGTCGAAGAAGCGACGTGCCAATGCAGCGGAGCGACCCATGCCGCTCAGTTAAGCACCACTGGCGTCGCGCTCGGTGACCGCGGTGGCGGCTTCGTCGATGATGGCGCGCATGGCCCGTTCGGCGGCGTCCTCGTCACGCAGCCGAACGGCCCGGGCCACCTCGTCGTGCAGTTCGATGGCCGCGGGGTTGGGGGAGTCGGGCATCAGGCCGTGTTCGGTCCGCCCGGCCAGCACCTCGGCCACCACGTCGTTGAGCGCACGAAACATCTCGTTGCCGCTGGCGTCCAGAAGTGTCTGGTGAAAAAGTGTGTCGGCCCGTAGATAGGCCTCGAGGTCGCCGGAGCGGCCGTGCATCACCATGTCGGACACCGCGGCGGCCATCACCCGGCATTGGTCCGGGTTCGCCCGGCGCGCGGCCAGCGCCGCGGCCGCCGGCTCGAAACCGCGTCGAAGTTCGGACAGCGACGCCAGCTGGGCAGCGCGGTCCCCGGCCTGGAGGCGCCAGCGAATCAGCCTGGGGTCAAAGACATTCCATTTGTGCGACGGCTGGACGGTGATACCGACGCGGCGGCGGGATTCCACCATGCCCATCGACTCGAGCACGCGGATCACCTCGCGCGCGACGCTGCGGGACACCTCGTGTTCGGTGCTGAGCCGTTCCAAGGTCAGCACCTGCTGCGCGGCCAGCTCACCGGAGACGATCCCGGTGCCGAGCGCGGTCAGCAGGTTGGCGTGCAGTGCGCCGACCTTTGCAGGGGAAGACACGGTTACATCGTGTCATATGACCCAATAAACGAGTAAAGAACTGACGTAATAACCAAACCGTTGCAAACGTATGATGTTTACGTCATGATGTGTGACGACAAACACATCGTGCGAGGCGGTTGTATGGGTTCACCAGTCGTGGTCATGGGCGTATCCGGATCAGGTAAGTCGACCGTCGGCGCAGCACTGGCACAACGGCTGCGGGTGCCGTTCGCCGATGCCGACGACTTTCACCCGGCTGCCAACATTGCCAAGATGTCGGCCGGCCACCCCCTGGACGACCAGGACCGCCATCCCTGGCTGGAAGCGATCGGAGAGTGGCTGGCCGAGCACAGCGCAGGCGGTGTGATGAGTTGTTCTGCGCTCAAGCGCAAGTACCGCGACCAGTTGCGCAGTCACTGCGCCGGCGTGGTGTTTCTGCATCTGAGCGGCTCGCCCGAGGTCATCCGCAAACGTCAGGCCAGCCGACCCGGCCACTTCATGCCGGCCGCGCTACTCGATTCGCAATTCGCCACCCTGGAGCCGCTCGGAGCGGACGAGGGCGGTGTCACCATCGACGTCGATCAGAGCGTCGACGCCATCGTCGATGACTACGTCAGCACAGCTACCACCCGAACCGGCACGGCGACAACCGAACAGGAGAACCGATGAGCTCATCGCTCACCCAGCTCGCGGCCGGCACAGAGCTGGTTGAGCCGGTCGCCGGTGGCACGCAGTTGATCCTGGCCGCCCTGGCCGGCATCGCCTTGATCGTCGTCCTCATCACTCTCCTGAAGCTGCACCCGTTCCTGGCCCTGATCTTCGGCGCGCTGACCGTCGGCCTGGTGGCCGGCGAGAACATCGGCACAGTGCTCGACTCGTTCTCCAGCGGATTCGGCTCCACCGCAGCCAGTGTCGGCATCTTGATCGCGCTCGGGGCGATGTTCGCCAAACTGCTGGCCGACACCGGGGGCGCCGACGAGATCGTGGACACGATTGTCGGGCATGCCTCACCCCGGATGTTGCCGTGGGCAATGGCGTTGGTGGGCGCGATCATCGGCCTGCCGATGTTCTTCGAGATCGGCCTGGTGCTGTTGATGCCGGTGATCTACCTCGTGGCCCGCCGGTCGCAGCTGTCCCTGGTGACGGTCGGTATCCCGGCCCTGGCGGGCCTGTCGGCCATGCACGGGTTCGTGCCGCCGCATCCCGGGCCCGTCGCCGCCATCTCGCTGCTCAACGCCGATCTCGGCGTCACGCTGGCGCTGGGGGTGCTGGTGGCGATCCCGACGATCGTGGTGGCCGGTCCGCTGTTCGGCAAGCTGGCCGGGCGCTGGGTGGTTCTCGACGTACCGGATCGGTTCGACAGCACCGATCCGGCTGCTGCGCAACAGGATTCTGGCCCCGGCATCGGTGGCTCCGGCCCGGCCACCGCCACCGCCACCGGGACAAAGGCGCGACCGAGCTTCGGCATCACCATGGCCAGTGTCCTGCTGCCAGTGGCCCTGATGATGGGCAAGGCGCTCGTCGACATTTTCATCGACGACACCTCGCATCCGTTGCGTCAGGCCTTCGACCTGCTCGGCCGCCCCCTGATGGCACTGCTGATCGCGGTGGTGGTCGGCATGTTCACCCTCGGTGGCGGCGCCAAGATGTCGCGCGATCAGATCGTGAAATGTGTTGAATCGTCACTGCCGCCGGTCGCCGGCATCATCATGATCGTCGCCGCCGGCGGCGGATTCAAACAGGTGTTGGTGGATACCGGGATCGGGACGCTGCTGGCCGAATGGGCCAAGAGCGCCAACCTGTCGGTGGTGTTGCTGGCCTGGGTGCTGGCGGTCCTGATCCGGCTGGCGACGGGATCGGCGACGGTGGCCACCATCACCGCGTCCTCGCTGATGCTGGCCCTGGTCGAAGGGATGAGCACCGGCGAGGTGTCGCTGGTGGTGCTTGCGGTGGGCGCCGGTTCGCTGTTCTTCTCGCATGTCAACGACGCCGGATTCTGGCTGGTGAAGGAGTATTTCGGGATGACCGTCGGTCAGACCATCAAAACCTGGTCGCTCATGGAGACGGCACTGTCGGTGGCGGGCCTGGTCTTCGTACTCCTGCTCGGTCTCGTCGTCTGATCCACCGGCAGATCAGCCCCGGACCACCTGGGTGCCGCCGGCGAGTTCGTCGTGCTTGCCCTGTTTGGTGGCACTGCCGCTGATGGTCACCGCGATGACGATCATCGCGATCACAGCGAGGAATCCACCGACCCACGGGATGATCGGCAGCACGGTGAAGGCGTTGCGAATCGCGGACTGGCCCAGGCTGGGTTTCGGGGCATTCCCCGGCCCACGTACCGCAAGCCCCAGCAGCTTCTTGCCCGGTGTCGCGCCCGCGGCCACTTCGAAGCCGACGAAGTAGACGAACATCAGCAATCCGGTGAAAAGGCCGGTCACCCAGTAACTCGACAGCGAGTCGGTGATGAACGACAGGAAGAACGCCACGATGGCGACAAGGATTCCGTCGATCACGCGCGCGAAAAATCGCCGCGCCAGACCACCGGCCGCCCCGCCGTACGGAGGCGGGTAACCGCCGGGGGCTTGCTGATACGGCGGGGGATAGCCGCCGGGCGCCTGCCCATAAGGCGGGGGCGGAGGCGGATAGCCGCCAGGTTGTCCGTACTGCTCAGGTGGAAAGTCGCCCGTTGTCATACCGACAACGCTACCGACCACGCCGCTGATCGAGTTGGGTTCGAGCCAGATCAGCCAGGGCCACGGACCGTTCGCGAGCCGCCTCGGCGAGTTCGGGTGCGCGCTCTCGGGCCGCCTCGGCGAGTTCGGTGGCCCGTTCGCGGGCCGCTTCGGCCACCTCGGGTGCGCGCTCGCGGGCGGCGTGGGCCAACTCGCCGGCACGTTCCCGTGCCACGTCGGCCAGCTCGCGACCACGTTCCGCACCGACCGCCAGGCCGTGGCCGACCTTCTCGGCGACCGCACTGTCGGAAATGGCCTCGGTCAACGAATGGTCGGTGAGGTGGTGGCCCGCGCTGACACCGGGTACGGCGGCGGCGACGCTGGCCGAGACCTGGCGTGCGGCGCGGCGCCCGCGCCAGGCCAGCGACGGCTTGCCGGCGGTGTCGGCTGCCGCGATGATCAGGCCGCCGAGCAGGCTGATGTCGGTGATGAAATCGCGGCGTTGGGCCGCCGCCCGCTGCGGATCGGACTCCCGCAGGAACGATTGCGCACCCAGGCTTCCCGGCACCATGGTGACGGCCAGGGCGGCTGCGGTCAGCCGTGGCGCCCGGCCGAGTGCCAGCAAGAGTCCACCGGCAACCTGAACCGCGGCGTTCACCCGTGCGACCGTGCGGGCATCGGAGGGCACTCCGGCGCTCATCGGACCGGGCAGTGCACTCAGCGCACCCAGCGTGTTGCGGGTCGATTCGGTGGCGCCGGCGGGGTCGCGCAGGGTCTCCACGCCGCGGGCGATGAAGGTGGCAGACAACATGGGACGAGCGATTCGTCTGATCAACATGAGCTAGGAGTTCCCACAGCCCGCCAGGGCAAACCTCGCGAGATTCACCGATGCCGCACGGAGTAGCTTCACAGACATGCGGCACCGGCCCCCCATCGGCACCGGGCGATGAACCCCGATGAACTATGACTGGAAGCAGCTGGGCCGGGGTGTCTGGCGCACCCGGCTGCCGTTCCTGGACGTGACGGTCGGCCTCGTCGCCGGTACCGAGCGCTGCTTGCTGGTGGATTCGGGCACCACACTGGCCGAGGCCCGCGGCATCGCCGCCGATGTGTCGGCGCTGACGCCGCACCGCGTCGGGCATATTGTGCTGACGCACAATCATTTCGACCATATTCTCGGTGCATCGTGGTTCAGGGGAGCCGAGATATGGTGCGCCCCCGAGGTTGTCACGTCGTTGTCTGCGGGCCGAGATGAGCTGCGTGCCGATGCCATTCGCCACGGGGCCGACCCCGGCGACGTCGACCGGGCGCTCGCCGCGATCGCGGTGCCGGACCGGCAGATCTGCTACGGCGACATCGATCTCGGTGGCCGGACCGTGAGCGTTCGCCACCCCGGCCGTGGCCACACCAGTCACGACCTGATCGTCGTCGTGCCCGGCGATCCCGCGGTGGTGTTCTGCGGTGATCTCGTCGAGGAGTCCGGCGACCCGGTGATCGACGCCGATTCCGACCTCGCGGCCTGGCCGGCCACCCTGCAGGAGGTGCTGGCCGCCGGCGGCGACGACGGGGTGTTCGTCCCCGGGCACGGCGCCGTGGTGGGCGCCGAGTTCGTCCGGCGGCAGCAGCGCCGACTGGCCGCTCACAGAGGTTCGTGAGCCCGCCGACGGATTTAGTTAGCCCATATGCGACGATTCGCCGATGACCGAGGTTGTCGCCCATTTCGTGCAATCCGAGCAGGACAGGTTCGCCCCGACCCGCTTTGCGCAGAGCCACTGGGGTGAGGACCACCTGAACGGTCCGGCCCTGGTCGGGTTGGCCGCCCAGGCGCTGGAGTCGGCCTTCGGGCTGCCCGAGTTCCTGCCGGCCCGGTTGACCGTCGACCTGTTCAGAGCCGCGCGCGGCGTGCCGACCACGACAAAGGTGGCGCTGATCCGTGCCGGTCGGCGGGTGCGCAACTCCGAGTGCGAACTGGTGCAGGACGGCGTGACGGTGGCCCGCGCAACCCTGGTGCAGTACCGGTTGGGGGCGGCCCCGCGGGGTGAAGAGTGGGTGGCTCCGGTCACTTTCGACCACCCGGGCGCGCTCGACGACGACCGGACGACGTACATCGGCAGCGATGCAGGCGGCTGGAGTCGCGCCATCGCCGACCATCAGAACGACTCCCGTAAGCGGTTCATGAACCGCACCATCACCGTCATCGACGGACACCCCAACTCGCCGTTCGTGCGGGCGGCGATGGCGGCCGAGGGCACGAGCCTGGTGACCAACCTGGGCACCGCCGGGGTGGGCTACATCAACGGCGACCTCACCGTGGCGTTGTCCCGGCTGCCCGGTGACGATTGGATCGGCGTTCAGGCCGACGCGCACTGGGCCAACGATGGCATTGCCGTCGGCGCCTCCACCCTGTTCGACGGTGCCGGGGCGTTCGGCACCGGAATGGTCACCGCCATCGGCAATCCGGCGGCGCAGATCGATTTCACCGACGATCCGTTTCCGGAACGCACCGCGCCCAGGTAGCGCCGCGGCCACCGGAACACAGGTTTCACGGCCGGCGTACCCGGCAATCCGGCAGGCATGGCCGAAGTGGATGACGGGTTCACGCGTGACCTCCTGCAGGAGCTGTTGTGGGCGTACGGCCCGTGCGGTCAGGAGGATGCGGTTCGCGATGTGTGCGGTCGGGAAGTGGGGCCTCATGCCGAGCGGACGTGGACGGATGCCGCGGGCAACCTGGTCGCCCGGATCGGTGGGGCGGACCCCGAAGCCCCGGCCACCCGGATCCTGGCTCATCTCGACGAGCTCTCGATGCTCGTCAAGCGAATAGAACCGGACGGTAGGCTGCGTCTCACCCCACTGGGCACGATGTACCCGGCCAACTTCGGCCTGGGCCTGGTGGCCATCCTGGGTGACGACGAAACCATTTGTGGGGTACTGGCTTTAGGCTCGGAGCACACCACCCAGGAAACCCCGCACGTGTGGCGGACGAAGCCCGATCAGGGCGACAAGGCGCTGGACTGGCCCGATGTGCATGTCTTCACCGGTTTGGACCCGGAGCAGTTGGCGAAATCGGGGATCGGACCGGGCACCCGGGTGTGTATCGACCGCAGCAAGCGTGACCTCATCGAGATCGGTGACTATCTCGGCTGCTACTTCATGGACGACCGAGCCGCGGTACTGACCCTGCTGCTGCTCGCGCGGCGACTCACCGCGACCGGCCGGCGCCCAGCCGGTGACCTGCACCTGGTCTTCACCACGAACGAAGAGGTAGGCGGGGTGGGGGCGGCGTATGCCTGCCGGACACTGCCCGGCGATCTGACGTTGGCCGTGGAAGTCGGGCCGACCGAGGCCGAGTACGGGACCACGGTGACCGGCGGGCCGATCGTGGCCTACAGCGACGCACAGTGCGTCTACGACAAGGGCGTGGCGGATCGGCTGTGCGACGTGGCACGGAACCTGGGGTACGCACCGCAGGCCGCAGTTCTGGGCGCCTTCGAATCGGACGCCTCCCATGCCAAGGCGGCCGGGCTGTCTCCGCAGGCCGGATTGCTGTGTCTGCCGACGCTGAGCACGCACGGCTATGAGGTGATCGCCCGGTCCGCGATCACCGCCGTGACCGACGTCCTGGTCGATTTTGTGGTCCAGATCTGATCGGCCCGCCTCTGGCTAACGTCTGACAGGATGGGGACATGGCCGAACGCTGGACCAAGCAACGCCGCCTGGAGCACACCCGCAACGTCTTGCTGGATGCTGCCGAAGAAGTGTTCGCGCGCAAGGGATTCGAGGGTGCGGCGCTGGAGGACATCGCCGAGGTCGGTGGGTACACCCGGGGTGCGATCTACTCGCATTTCGGCAGCAAGGCCGAACTGTTCCTGGCGGTCGTCGAACGGCAGCGGCAACAGTTTCTCGACGGCTTCGCCGATGTCATCGCCAACTTCCACCGACTCGACGATCTCGACGCCGACGAGCTCGGTGACCGGTGGCGGGATCTGGTCGCCGTCGAGGGTCCCGACCGCGCGGCGCTCGGATTCGAGTACACGCTTTTCCTGCTCCGCAACCCCGAGGCGCGGGAACGGGTGGCCGCTCAACGGGAGGAGACCGTGCACGCCCTCGCCGACTACATCGCCAAAGGCGCGGCTCGGCTCGGCGGGCAGTTGCGCATACCGGCGCTGGACCTGGCTCGGGTGATCCTGGCCGGCAACGACGGAGTGACCCTCAACAGCCTGCTCGACGATCAGGCCGTCTACCGCCCGTTCCTGCGCATGGTGCTCGCCAATATCGTTGTCCCCAAGAGCAACCGGTCGTGACCAGGCCACGGCATCCCGCGCGATCCGGCGCGCTGATGGCCGTCGCCTCGATGTTGTGCGTCCAGACCGGGCTGGCCGTGGCCGTCGGGCTGATCGACGACATCGGCGCCGAGGGCGCGGCCTGGCTGCGGCTGATCTGGGCCGCGGTCCTGATGCTGCTGATCGTGCGGCCGCGGCCCTCGGCATTCACCGCATCGGCCTTCTGGACCTGCGTTGCACTCGGTGTGGTGACCGCCGGGGTGACCATGCTGTTCATGGCTGCGCTGTCCCGGATCCCGCTCGGCACGGCCAGCGCACTGGAATTCCTCGGTCCGCTCGGTGTCGCGGTGGCACACGGAAAGGGCAGCAGTCGGGTGCTGTGGCCCGGACTGGCCGCGGCCGGCGTGTTGCTGCTGACCGAACCGTGGACGGGTGACGTCGATTTTCTGGGCGTGGTCTACGCGCTGGGCGCCGCGTTGTGCTGGGCCGGGTACATCCTGCTGACGCAACGGGTCGGCGACGAAGTGGCCGGGATCAAGGGATTGGCGGTGTCCATGCCGGTGGCGGCGATCGTGTGTACCGCGATCGCCGGGCCGTCGGTGTTCGGACAGCTGACGCCGCAGTTGTTGGTGATCGGGGTGGGGCTGGCGATCCTGCTGCCGGTGATCCCGTTTGCCCTGGAGATGTCGGCGCTGCGCCATCTGACCACCGCCGCCTTCGGCACGTTGATGGCGTTGGAGCCGGCGATCGCGATGCTCGTCGGTCTGGCCATGCTGCACCAGGTGCCGGATTCGACTGCGGTGATCGGCATCTGTCTGGTGGTGGCCGCCGGGGTCGGCGCAGCACGTACCGGCGCACGCGATACGCCGATCCCGGCCGAGGTTGGCTGAGCGGGCTACGCTGGCGCCAATGGGACGTGGAATCTTCAATTCGCCGCTGGTGCGGTGGTTCAACACCGCTGCGGTGGGCCTCACCCGGATTCCGGTGCTGGGCCGCTGGATCGGCCACGGCGTGGTGGTCATCCGCTACACCGGGCGCCGGTCGGGGCAGACGTTCGACACCCCGGTGTCAGTGCAGCGCGACGGCGATCGGGTGACCATCCACGTGATGGCGCCGGACAGCAAGAACTGGTGGCGCAACTTTCTGGGTGCGGGGGCCCCGCTCACACTGGTCAACCTCGACGGCACGGACCGCACCGGGCACGCGGTGGCCCGCCGTGACGAACAGGGCAGGGTCGCGGTCACGGTGGCGCTCGACGCCCCCTGACTTCAGGCGTCGATCCGCTTGCGCCGGTACAGCGTTCCGGCCATCAGCAACAGCAGGCTCACCACCAGGATCGCCGTGGCCAGCACGTTGATCTGCGGCGGTACTGCGGCCTTGACCGCCGCATTGACGTACAGCGGGTAGGTCACCGTCGACCCGCTGACGAAGTACGTGATGATGAAGTCGTCGAGGGACAACGCGAACGAGAGCATCGCCGCGGCCACGATGCCGGGAACGATCAGCGGCAGAGTCACTTTGAAGAACGTCCGGGCCGGTCCGGCACCCAGATCCATCGAGGCGTCTTCCAGCGTCCAGTCGAAACCGCGCACCCGGGCGCGCACCGTCATCGCGATGAAGCTGACCTGGAACGCGATGTGCGCCACGACTATCGTGCTGTATCCGGTGGCCCAGCGCAGGTCGAGGAACAGGGTCAGCAGCGAGGCGCCCATGACCACCTCGGGCGCGGTCAACGGCAACACCAGGAACGTGTCGACGGCCTTGTGGCCGCGGAACCGTTGGCGCACCAGGGCGATGGCCACCAGTGTGCCGAGCACCAGGGCGATCGCGGTCGACACCGCAGCCACGTTGAGGCTCAGTTTCAGGGCCTCGGTGAGCGCCGGGTACTTGAACGGGTCGGCCCAGTTGTCCAGGGTGAAGCCCTGCCAGGTGTAGTTGAACTTGCCGGCCGGCTTGTTGAAGGAGAACAGCACGATCACGAAGATCGGCAGGAACAGATACAGCAACACCAGCGCGGCCACCAGGCGCAGCACCAGGTCGCCCCATCGCGGGGATCCTCTGACGGCCGTCGCGCTGGGGCGGTCCAGGGTCTCGGTCATGGCCTGCGTGGTCACACCAGGTCCTCCGTTCCCAGCGCGCGGGTATAGAGCAACACCCCGGCCAGGATTATGGCCATCAGCACCATGCTCAGCGCCGCCGCGGCCGGGTAATCCTTGACCACCAGGAACTGCTTCTGGATCACGTTGCCGATCATCGTGGTCTGCGTGCTGCCCAGGTAATCGGCGTTGATGAAGTCGCCGACCGCCGGGATGAACACCAGCATGCTTCCCGCCAGCACACCCGGCATCGACAGCGGCAGAACGACTTTGGTGAAGCTGCGGCGGCTGCTGGAGTACAGGTCCCTGGAGGCCTCGATCAGGCGTGGATCGATCTTCTCCAGGCTCACGTAGAGCGGCAGGATCATGAAGATGATCCAGTTGTAGACCAGGCCCCCGATTACCGCCCAGCTCGTCGAGAGCAGCCGGCCCTCACTGGGCAGCAGCCCGATCGAGCCCAGCGCAGCGACCACGACACCGTCGTCGGCCAAGATTGTCTTCCAGGCCAACGTCCGGATCAGGAACGTGACGAAGAACGGCAGGATCACCAGCCCCAGGATGAGGTTCTTGTATCGGCCCGCCTTGAATGCGATGACGTAGGCCAGTGGGAACGCCAGCACCACACACACCACGGTGGCCACCAGGGCGTAGCCGAAGGACCGCAGTATCTGGTCCTGGTAGTGGTTGAACGCGTCGACGTAGTTGCCGAAGTTCCAGTCGAAGGTCAGCGTCGGCAGGTAGATCGACCCACCGGAGGTGGACAGTGAGGTGCGCGCCAGCGAGAAGAACGGCACCACGAAGAAGATCCCGAGGTAGGCCAGGGCCGGGAGGATCATCAGGTACGGCGCGATCCTGCTGCGCCGCCTTCCACTGGTGGCTACGCCTGCCACGCCGTCAACCCCCGGTCACTGCGGCGTAGAGCCCGTTGAACTCCTGGGTCTGCTCGTCGGTCATGGCCGCCCAGGACTTGAGGTTGTCCAGCATGGCCGCGGGCGGGTTGATCAGCTGGTTGCCGGCGATCGTCGGGTCGATCTTGCTCAACTCGTCGGTCATGTGCGACAGCACCGGCACGAACTGGGTGGTGGCGATCAGCTTCGCGTAGTTGGCCCGGTCGTAGAGGTAGTCGATCCAGGCTTCGGCGGCTTTCTGGTTGCCCGTGGTGTAGGGGATGACCATGGTGTCGATGAACCAGGTTCCGCCGGCGTCGGGGACGATGAACTCGATGTCGGGGTTGTCGGCCTTGAGCTGGACCGCATCACCCGAATAGGCCTGGGCGAGCACTACATTGCCCGACGCCAGCTCTTCGGCGTAGTCGTTGCCGGTGAACTTGCGGATCTGTCCTTTGTCCTTGTTCTCCCGGATCGTGGCGACGGCCTTCTCGACCGCCTCGGTCGTCGGATTCTCCGGCGAATTCCCCTGCGAGAGCATCACCATGCCCAGCCCGTCCTGCAGATCCGACAGCAGGCTGACCCGGCCCTTGAAGGCGGGGTCCCACAGATCTTCGGTCTTGGTGATCGGCCGCCCGGTGGCGGCCTTGTTGTAGGCCAGGCCCACCATGCCGGACATGAACGGCGCAATGTACTTGCGTCCCGGGTCGATCGTGGAGTTCAGCAGGTCGGGCCGCAGATTCTTCTTGTTGGGTACCCGTGCATCCCGGATCTCGTTGAGCCAGTGCAGGTCCAGAATCCGGGCCGCCATGAACTCGGTGGGTACCACCAGATCGGCACCGATGTCCTGCTTGCGCGACAACGGTTCTTTGAACTTGGCGAACCACTGCTCGTTGTCGTTGAAGTCCTCCTTGTAGTCCACCTGCAGGCCGGAGGTCTTCTGGAAGGCGTCGATGAAGCCGGGCGCCATGTAGAGCGGCCAGTTCGACACCCGCAGCAATCCGCTGGCCGGTGAACCGTCGTCGGGTTCGGCCGACGTGGATGGGGCGCTGGACTTCTCATCGGAACCGCACGCGGCCAAGACGGCCGGACCCAGCGCCAGCGCCGCGGCGGCGGCGGCGCTGCGACCCAGGAATCGGCGGCGGGACGTGCGGTTGGTGGCGAGGTGGGCGAACGGATCGGTGTTTTCGGGCATGGGCCACCTTTTTCGGTGTATTCGGTCGACGGGGAGGCGGGTTGAGGATCAGGTGTCGTCGAGCATGTCTTCGAGATCTTCGGCCGTGGGGATGTCGGCGGCCGGAAGCACTCGTGAGGCCTCCGGTGACCAGCTGACGTGTACCTGGTCACCAGGGCGCAGCAATGGCAGGTCCTGCTCGGGTCCGACGTGGGCGATGATCGACGAATCATCAGCTGCGGCAAGGGAAAGCCGGAGCACCGGCCCCTGGAATGTCAGATCTTCGACGGTGGCGGGCACGGTGGCCACGTTGCCGGCGGGAGCGTCCATGGAGATGCGGACCCGCTCGGGCCGGACCATCAGGGTGGCCTGGCCGCCGGGCTCGATCGTGGTGTCGCCGGGTTTGGCCTTCAGCGTGGCCCCGAGCGCCTCGATCTCGACGAAGTCCCGGTTGGCCCGACCGGTCTGCCGGCCGGGCCAGAGGTTGGCCTGGCCGATGAAGCTGGCGACGAAAACTGTTGCGGGACGGTCGTAGATCTCGGTCGGACTTCCGATCTGCTCGACGTTGCCGTTGTTCATCACCGCGATCCGGTCGCTCATGGTGAGCGCCTCTTCCTGATCGTGGGTGACGTAGACGAACGTGATGCCGAGCTCGCGCTGGATGCGTTTGAGTTCAAACTGCATCACATGCCGCAGTTTGAGATCCAGCGCACCCAGCGGCTCGTCGAGCAGCAAGGCACTGGGGTAGTTGACCAGCGCCCTGGCCAGCGCCACCCGCTGCTGTTGACCACCGGAGAGTTGTCCGGGCTTGCGCTCGGCGAAGTCGGTGAGCCGGACGATCTCGAGCAGCTCGTCCACGCCGTGCTTGATCTCGGCGCTGGTCTTCCTGGCGGACTTTTTCCTGCTGCGCGGACCGTAGGCGACGTTGTCCCACACTGTCATGTGGGGAAACAGCGCATAGTGCTGGAACACCGTGTTGACGTTGCGTTTGTGCGGCGGGACGCGGGAGACGTCGACGCCCTCGAGCCGGATCGCCCCGGCGCTCGGGCTCTCGAATCCGGCGATCATGCGCAACGTGGTGGTCTTTCCGCATCCCGACGGGCCGAGCATCGAGAAGAACTCGCCCGAGGCGATGGCGAAATCCGCGTCGTCGACGGCCACCTGCTCGCCGAACCGTTTCGTGACGTGGTCGATCTCGATGACGGGCCTGCCGGCGCGTGGGGCGTCGGCCCGGCCTGTCGGCGTCTCGACGGCGGTGATGTCCGGTCCGGTCAGCGGTCTCCTCCTCCGGTGCAGTGGGCGCTGTCGGTAAACCCTCGCCGATTGCGCCGACCTCTGCAAGCGATTCCGCAGCGATTTAACATTTCTACAATGGATTCCTTCGTCAAATGCCGCCTAGGCATCTTGATTCCATAGTTGCGGGCCGTCTGGGTGGCGGATGCCGCGCCCTCAAGTTTGGCAGTTCGGTGCGCTGTCGCGGCACGAAACCGGCGACTGGAGCCCTCAGCCCCACTCGTGGTTCATCGCACGGGATTCCGACAGCGTACGCACGGACTCGCGGTGGCGATCCGGGGCACGCGACACTGCGATCAGCACCATCGCCAACGCGGCACTGACCGCACCGGCGAGGAAGATCGTCACGAAGCTGATCTCGGTGGGCACCAGGCGGTGCCCGAGCAGCACGGCCACCACCGCGGCGGCCACCGAGCTGCCGATGGTCCGGGCGATGGCGTTCATGCTCGTGGCGATGCCCGTCTCGCTGCCGTCGACCTCACTGACGACCAGCGCGGGCAATGCGCCGTAGCCCAGGCTGACGTAGGCGTTGGCCAACATTCCGGCCACGATGACCTCCCACGGCCGGCCGTGCGCGAAGGCCAGCAGGACAAATCCCGCGATACCGGCGGTGGCAGCCACCACCAGCACCCGCCGGGCGCCGTACCGGTCGATGTAGCGGCCGCTGACGAGCGCCACCACGAAGCCGGTGAGCGCTCCCGGCAGCAGAAAGTAGACGCTGGCCTGCAGCACGGTGGCCCCGAAGCCGTATCCGGCCTGACGTGGAATCTGGACGAACTGGGTGAGACCGAGGAACGCGAAGTACAGCCCCATCCCGACCAGCACGGTGGCCAGATTGGTCAGCAGGATCGGGCGCCGGGCCAGCATCGTGGTCGACACCAGGGGTTGGCCGGCCCGCCGCTCCCACCACCACCAGGCGATCAGCACAGCGCTTCCGCCCGCCAGCAGCGCGACCGTGCCGGGATGACCCCACCCCCAGGAATTGCCCTGGGTGATCGCCAGCAGCACCGCCGACAGACCCAGGGCCAGGCCCGCGGCGCCCAGCCAGTCGACTCTGCCGCCGGCGGCAACCCGGCGGCTGGGGACAACCACGATCGCCACCACGATCACCGCGACGGTGAATGCGGTGGTCAGCCAGAACACCCGGTGATATCCGGGCTCACCGGACATCAGCAGCCCGGTGACGACGAGGCCGACGCCGCCGCCGAAGCCGAGCGTCCCCGACAGCACCGACATCGCCCCCACCAGTCGGTCCTCGGGAAGCTCCTCGCGCAGGATCGCGATGCTGATCGGGTAGAGCGCGTAGGAGGCGCCCTGCAAGATGCGGGCCGTGATGAGCAGGGGCACCGATGCGGTGACGGCGGCCAGCACCGAGCCGGCCAGCACCACGGCGAGGACTCCGAGCAGCACCCGCTTCTTGCTGTAGAGATCCGACAGCCGTCCGATCAGCGGGGTGGTCGCCGCTGCGGCCAGCAGGTTGGCGGTGACGACCCAACTGACCGCCACCGACGACGTGTTCAGCTGCCGGGCGATGACACCCAGGACGGGAACCACCGCGGTCTGCAGGATGGCGACGGTGAGGACCACCAGGCTCAGGCCGGCGATGAGGACACCGGGACGAGGGTGCGTAGCGGCCGGGGCAGAGGCGGACCGGTCGGTCTCGGTCCTGGACACTTCCGCTCCGATCGTTAGCTCATCTTGATGTTTGTCGATTATGACCCGGGTGCGTGGCGGGCCCGCACACCGGGGGCGCGTGGTCGAATAGGCGAATGGCCTTTGGAGTCAGTGCGCTCAATGCGTCGACGTTCAGCGGGCGACGCCCGGCCGGCTCGGGCGATCTGTCCGTGGAGACCCACGGCATCGCACCGTTGGCACCCGACCAGCGTTATGGGCATCCCGCGCGACTGTTCACCGTGTGGTTCGCACCGCAGGTGAACATGGCCGGGGTGTTCACCGGCACCCTGGCGATCACCCTCGGGCTGGGTTTCTGGCTCGGCCTGCTGGCGATGGTGATCGGCACCGTGGTGGGCTCGGCCGTGGTCGCCTACCTGTCGACGTGGGGCCCACGCACCGGTGCCGGCCAGCTTCCCAACGCCCGCATGGCATTTGGTGGTCTGGTCGTGGTGCCGGGAATTCTGCAGTGGGGATCGTCGATCGCCTGGGATGCGCTCGTGGGGTTGTTCGGCGGGGAGGCGCTCGCCGTGCTGCTGGGGATTCCGTTCTGGAGTGCGGTGCTGATCGTGCTGGCCGTGCAGGGTGTCGTGGGGTTCTTCGGGTACGAGGTGATCCATCGCCTACAGGCCGTGCTGACGGTCATCCTGTTCGTCACCTTCCTCGTCTTCGCGGTGAAGCTCATCGGTGGCCATGACGGCCATGACGTTGCCGTGGCGCCCTCGGCGGCCGGTGCGGACCTGGCCGGGGCATTTGTTTTCGAAGTGACCATCGCACTGAGCCTGGCGATCTCGTGGGCCAGTTACGCGGCCGATTTCAGCCGCTACCTTCCGGCCGATTCGCCACGACGCCAGGTGTTCGGTTACTCGTTCGCCGGGATCGTGTTGGGCTACATCTTCGTTCAGGGCATCGGGATCGCCGCCGCGGGCGTCATCGGGGAACACACCGCCGACGGAGTGCACGCGGTGATGGGCGGGGGACTGCTCGGCGGGGTGGCATTGTTGGTGATCGCGCTGGCGGCCATCGGCTCGGGAGTGATGAACGACTACAGCGGGTCGTTGGCGTTGCAGACCATCGGCGTACGCGTGCGTCGGCCGGTGTCGGCGCTCATCGTGACGGCGCTGGCTTTCGGTCTGATCCTGTGGCTGCACGCCGCCGACACCGCAACCCGGTTCACCGATGTGCTGCTGTTGGTCAGCTACTGGATTCCGGCGTTCGTCGCGGTGGTCGTGGTGGATTGGGTGATCCGCACCCGTGGCCGCGACAGCATCGACCCTGCCGCTGAGCCCACCGGGCGCCGTGACGCGGTGGCGGCACTGGTCGCTTTCGCGCTGGCCTACCTGATCGCCGTGCCGTTCATGAACACCACGCTGATCCAGGGCGCGGTGGCCACCGCCTGGCACGGTGCCGACATTGCCTACTTTGTCAATTTCCTTGCGGCCCTGCTGCTTTACGGTGGTTACCGGCTGGTGACCCGGCCGGCGCGCTGACGGTCAGGGCAGTAAGGACAGCACCTGCTCGGTGAACGAGGAGGTCGACGCGCTGCCACCGATGTCGGGAGTGCCCACGCCGGCGTCGAGGGTGCGCCGGACGGCGTCCTCGATGAGGTCGGCAGCGGCGCCCAGCGCAGGGGTGCCGCCGTCCTGGCCGGACAGCCAGCGCAGCAACATGGCGGTCGACAGGATCATCGCGACCGGGTTGGCGATGTCACGGCCGGCGATGTCGGGCGCCGAGCCGTGCGCGGCCTGCGCCATGGCGTGGGTATTCGAGGCGTTGATCGAGGGCGCCATCCCCAGTGAGCCGCTCAATTGGCCGGCCAGGTCCGAGAGGATGTCGCCGAACATGTTCTCGGCCACGATCACGTCGAAGGTGCGGGGGTGGCTGACCAGGCGTGCCGCCAGCGCGTCGATGTGCTCGCCGTGCACCTTGACCTCGGGGTAGTGCTCGGCGACGGTCAGGCAGGCGTCCCGGAACAGCCCGGTGGTCTTGGCCAGGACGTTCGTCTTGTGCGCGATGGTGACGGACTTACGCCGGCCCAGCGCCAACCGGAACGCCTGGTGGGCGATCCGCTCGCACGCCGCCCGGGTGAAGACGGCGACGGCCAGCGCGACGTCAGGGGTGGGCATGAATTCGCCTGAGCCGTCGTACATGTTGCGGTCGGCGTAGAAGCCTTCGGTGTTCTCTCGCACGATCACCACGTCGAGATCCGGGCACACCGCGGTGACGGCCGCGCTCAGCGCCCGGGCCGGCCGGATGTTGGCGAACAGGTTGTAGTGCTTGCGGATCGCCCCTCCGGGTGACAATGTGCCGCGGAATTGCTCCGGGTATCCGGCGTTGTCGTGGGGCCCGAGTATCCACCCGGGCAGCCCGTCGAGTTCGGTCAGGGTCCGTTGCGGCAGCGGGGTTCCGAACTCGGTGATCGCCGTCAGTCCGAACGGTAGTTCGCGCCACGCCACACCTACCGACACTCGGTCCAGTGCCCGCTCGGCGACCCGGGTGGCCGACGCCACGATCTCGGGGCCGATTCCGTCGCCGGGTAATACCCCCAGCGTCAGTGCGCCGCGAACCACTGCACCAACATTTTGGTGATCTCGGCCGGTTTCTCCTCGGGCAGCCAGTGCGACGCCCCGGCGACAGTCTCGTACCGGTATGGACCAGTCACGTACGCCGCGGTGCCGAGTGCCGGTTTCTCCGTGAGCGCGATATCGCGATCACTCCACACATAGAGCGTCGGCACCGTGATCTTCGGGGCCGAACCCAGATCCGACCAACTGAACGGGATCGCCCGGTACCAGTTCAGCGCCGCGGTCAGCGCCCCCGGCTGAGCCATGAAACGGCTGTCGCGCTCGGCGGCCTCGGCCGGCAGACCGCTGTGGATCAGGAATTTCGCCAGCGCGGCACCATTCCCATCCCTTCCGAGCATGAAACGCTCTGTGAGCCACGGCAGTTGGATGACGTACATGTACCACGACGCCAACCCCTGCCGGCTGGTGAAGAGGGAGCGGACGAACGCGGCCGGGTGCGGGACCGACAGCGTCGACAGGGTGGCCAGCCGCTCCGGTGCCCGGCCGGCCACGTTCCAGGCCACCGCCGCGCCCCAGTCGTGACCGACCAGGTGCACCCGCTCGGCGCCGCTGGCATCGATCAGGGCCAGGGTGTCGGCCACCAGTTCGGCGGTGCGGTAGTCACGGCGGCGGCGCGGCCGGGCCCCGGGCGAGTATCCGCGCTGATTGGGGGCCAGACACCGGAACCCCTGGGCCGTGAGCCTCGAGATGATCGGTTCCCAGCTCCTGTTCTGCTGCGGGAAGCCATGCAGCAGGATGACCACCGGCCCGTCGGCCGGACCCGCATCGACGACGTCGAACACGAGTTCTCCGCGACGGTACTGTTCCATGGACCACCTCGTCTCCCGAATGCCTTCTCGCATCATGCCAGGCACCGCCGGCACCTGGGTATGCCGTGCACCAGCCAACCCGGTTCGTATGTGGTCGCTGACAAGTCGGCGGCGATGGCGGAACCATCGGCGATGCGAGAATTGTTGTTTGCCAGTCGATCCCGTGGGCCCGGTGCGACAGGTTGCCGTGACCTACCGGTCGCCGACTTGTGATCGCACCGTGCCGTTGCCGGGACGCCCGACCGGTTGCCGCGCTCACGCACCGTGCGGTACCAATCATGAGGTGCCGGCGGGAAGGATCGACTGATGAGCGCTATTGGGGCAGAGGATGTTCCGGGTCACTGGCTGACCGCGGCCGAGGTCGCCCGGGCGTCGCAGTTGCGGGAGGATCTGGTCGACCGGTTCCTACCGGCCGTGCAACCGCCGGAAAATCTCTACAGCCGTGATCTGGTCTCGGTGGCGCGCTTCGTCAAGGCACTCACCGATCTGGGTACCCCCACCGCTGCCGTCGAGGTGGCCGTCACCGAGCTCCGCGCCCGTCCGGATGCGGCGTTCAGCGTGGCACTGGGAAGCGGCAGCGGGGGCGGGCGCCGGCTGCCTGTGGCACTGAGCGCCAGGCGAGCTCGGGCGTGGAGGACGATCGGAGTTGCCACCGCCGCCGCACTGCTCGTCGGCGGCGCCGTGGCCATCACGTGGCCCCGGGACGCGGATGAGCAGGCCGCCCATCCGGCCCCCACCGAGACGGCCAAACCGATACCCGCCGAAGCGGTTGCCTCCACCGGCGCCAAGCCCGGTGGCCAAGCCGTCCAGGCGTTCGCCGCAGCCAAGCCCGATCCGGTCTGTGATCCGTGGCAGCGCACCAGCGCCGGCTTCGACCGCAAACAGCAGGCATGGGCCAAGACCGATCACCGACTGCCCGCGGCGCGCTGGTCGCCCAAGCAGCGGTCGGTGACCCTGGCGGTCGTGCCGGTCCTGCGGGAGGAAGCCGCAGAGCTACGGGGGTTGGCCGACAAGGCCAAAGACCCGCTTCTGACCGGCCTGCTGCGGGCACAGTCGCGCTATCTCGACAGTTACGCCGGCAAGCTACCCAAATTCGAGCCGAGGGACCACGCGCACTGGACCGCCGCCACCGCCATGGGTGGTGCGGTGAAAGCCGTGTGCACCACCACGCGGTGAGCAGTCGAACCGTAAAAGGCGTGGTTACAGCGGAATCCAGGTCCCGAGGAACCAGAATCCCCAGCCGTGGCCGTCACCGGCGGGCATCGGGGTGACCCGCTGCCCATTCCAGTCGAACGGCTGGTGATCGCGACGTCCCTGGTCGATACCGCGGTTGTGCCACTCGTCGGGCTGGGGACCGCGATTTTCCGGGCCCCGGTTGTCCTGCGGGCCACGCTGGTCGTGGCGCTCGCACTGCGGCGCGCCGGGGCGGTCACAACCGGGCCCGGGATCGGCGCCGGCCGTGCCGATACCCAAGCCCAGTAGACCGGACACACCGATACCTGCCGCCATCACCGAGATGCCTACGGATTTCCTGAAACGCATTGCCTGACTCCGTTTCTCACAGGTGCGACGACGATGCCGCACGGAGAGCAACGCTATTTCGCCGGGTTGTGCCCGCCCTGTGCTGATTGTTGGTGCACGCTGTGCGAACGGTCACGACCTGGATACCGGGGTGTCGGCTTAGGGACGGGTCAGGAAACCCAGCACGGTCTGCTCGAAAGCCTCCTTGGCCTCGATCATCGCCCAGTGCCCGCAGTTGGGGAACACGTGCAGCTCGGCGTTGGGAATCGTGCGCATCGGAATGAGGGCCATGTCCAGGGGGCTCACCCGGTCATCGCGGCCCCAGGTGAGCAGCGTGGGTGCGGCGACCTTGTGCATCTGCGCCCACGGCATCGGGGCATCCGAGGACCGCAGCGCGGCCATCATGCCGGCGAACGCGGCCTTGCCGTACATCCGCTTGGCTGCGGCCAGCGTCGCGGGGTCGGTGGCGAGTTCCCAGCGCTGTTCGATCAGCTCGTCGGTGACCAGCGCGGGGTCATAGACCATTGAGTTGAGCCAGTCGACCAGGCGTTGCCGGGTCGGGTCCTCGGTGAACTCCTGCAGCAGCCGAATGCCCTCACTGGGCCCCGGACTGAACAGGTTGGTGCCGATCCCGCCGATGGTGACGAGCTTGCCGATGCGATCGGGCCGGCAGATCGCGAAGTTGATCCCGACGCCACCGCCCATCGAGTTACCGACGATGTGGACCCGGTCGACACCGAGGGCATCGAGGAACGGCGTCACCACGCCCTGCGCGGTGACCATCGGATGCCCGCCGATGTCATCGGTGACCCCAAACCCGGGGAATTCCAATATCAGACAACGGAATTGCTCAGAGAAGGCGGGCAGGACGCCACGGAAATTGCGCCAGCCGGTGACGCCGGGGCCCGAGCCGTGCAGGAACAGCAGCGCCGGGCCGTCACCGGTGTCGTAGTACCGCAACACTCCGACGGATGTCTCGATCTCCTGGAGGTCCAACTCGGTCATGGCAGACAAACTTACGGGTATCGGCCGCTCGGCCCGGCAGTGGTCCCGGGGAGACAGGGACCAAAGCCCCTATCGGGTCGCCGGATCGACGGGTTCGCTTGGTGGTGTGACGGATTCCGGTGCGCGATCCGGTTGGGGCACCGCTGCGGGTGTCGCTGTTGGGCTGTTCGCAGTGCTGCTTGCGGTAGTGCTGGCCGGCACCGGACAACCGGTAGGCGTCGATCCGGCGGGGGCTGGGGAGGTCCGCACCATCGACGTCGAGTTGAACGGCATGCGCGTGCGGCCCGACACCGTGGAGGTCCCGGCCGGGACGCGCCTGCTGTTGCGGGTGACCAACCGGGAGGCGCTGGTGCACGATCTGCGGCTGGACGACGGGCGGCACACGCCGCGGCTGCGCCAGGGGGAAACCGCACTGCTCGAGGTGGGGGCGGTGACCGCTGACCGGCAGGCCTGGTGCGAGGTGGCCGGGCACCGCGCGGCGGGGATGACGATGACGATCCGGATGGCAGGGGAGCGGGCTCACGGTCCGGTGGCGAGCCCTGCGCTCGAGGCGTTGCCCGACGTCGACCCGGCCGCCGCCCCTTCGCCTGGTTGGGTTCCGCGTGATGCCGAGCTGGCGCCAGCCGCCGGAGCCGTCCACCGCATCGAATTACGGACGGCGGAAATGGAATTGGAGATCGCCCCCGGAATTCGGGAGCGGCGGTGGACATTTGCCGGCACCGCACCGGGTCCCACGCTGCGCGGGCAGGTGGGCGATCGGTTCGAGATCACGTTGATCAACGGCACCGCGATGGGCCACGGCATCGACTTTCACGCCGGGGCGCTGGCACCCGATGAACCGATGCGCACCATCGAACCGGGGGAGCGCCTGGTGTACCGGTTCACCGCGACGCGGGCCGGGGCCTGGCTCTACCACTGCAGCACCATGCCCATGTCCCAGCACATCGCCAACGGCATGTACGGCGCGGTCATCGTGGATCCACCCCGATTGGCACGGGTCGACCGGGAGTACATCCTGGTCAGCGCGCAGCTGTTTCTGGGGGCGCCGGGCAGCCAGGAGCAGGTGGACAGGATCCGCGCCGACCAACCTGACGGCTGGATGTTCAACGGAATGGCCGGCCAGTACGACCATGCGCCCCTGGCTGCTCGCAGCGGCGAACGAGTGCGGATCTGGGTGGTCAATGCCGGGCCGGGCGACACCACCGCGTTCCACGTCGTCGGTGGGCAGTTCGACACCGTCTACCGAGAGGGCGCCTGGGCACTGCGCCCCGGCGACGGATCGGGCGGCGCTCAAGTGTTGGATCTGGCGCCCGCACAAGGCGGATTCGCCGAGCTGAGTTTCCCTGAGCCCGGCCGATACCCGTTCATCGACCACGACGTGCGGCACGCCGAGAGCGGTGCCCACGGCATCTTCGCGGTGACACCATGATCGACCTGTGGAGCGTGGTGCGCTTCTTGCACGTCGTCGGCGCCATCATCTGGGTGGGTGGGCAGTTGACCGTCACGGTGGTACTGCTGCCGGTGGCGCAACGCCAGTTGGCCATCGCCGAACGGGCGGCTGTGCTGCGCGCTGTCGGCCGGCGATTTGCCCTCATCACGGTCGCGGTGTTCCTGCCGGTGCAGATCATCACCGGCGTCCTGCTGGCCATGCACAACGGGGTGACCTGGGCGGCGCTGCTCGAGCCCGGCTACGGGCGGGTGCTGGCCGCCAAGCTGCTGCTGTTCGCGGTGGTGATGCTGGCTGCGGCGGTGCACGGCATGGCCCAACGTCACCGCCGGCCCCAGGCCGCGCGGATCGCCTCGATCGCGGCGCTGGTCGGTTCGCTGGGCGTGGTGCTGCTGGCAACCGTGCTGGTGGAGGGGTGAGCTTTGCTCCGAGACGGTATGTCACCGGGCGTCACGGAAAAGTGATGGGCGGTATTGCCGACGGCAAGGGGACCGGGGGAATCTCAGCGGGCATCTCAACCGGGGGCACCTCGGCCGGAAGCCCGACCCGCGGGATTTCGCTCGGCAGTTCCACCCTGGGAACGGCGCTGGGCAACGGAACCGGCGGAATGTCGCTGGGCAACGGCATCGGTGGAATGTTGGCCGGTATCGGTAGCGTCGTCTCAGGGTTCTCCGATGCAATGGCCGGATTCGAACTGTCACCGCAGCCGACAGCCATCGCGAGTATGACCACACTGAAACACAGGGTCGCCGATCGCCGGGCCCCCACCCGTGTTTCCTGACTCATGGACATTCTCCGGCATGCACCAGGAAGCAATCAGGACAGATCTTTTCCGGCTGGGCCGGCTGCGACGGATCGTTCGCGCCGAGATGGACGTGGCCGAGAGGTGTCAGCGAAATTTTGGGGTCCAACTCCCGCAGCTTGGCCAACTTCGTTCTGATGTGCTGCGTCAGTTCCGGCGAACGACGGTAGTTCAGCAACTCGCGGTAAAGGCCCGCTTGCTCGGCGGCGTCAGACGGAGCCGACACGAGCTCGTCGTCAAGCGATAGGCGCACCAGCCTGCGGACGTTGCCAACGCTCTCAGCATTGATCGGTTCCCTGGCTTCGGCAGCCTCTTTCGCCATCTCAGCGTCGGTGAGTCCACGCTGCATGCCGAGCAGGACCTTCGCGTAACGGGTGCGCGGGTGATCGATCAGGATCTGTTGAATCTCTGCACGGATCGAATCGGACCGGCAGGCACCAGCGTGGACCATGAAGCAACCGTCCCATAACCTCGAGCCGCGGGAAACGCGCTGAAGCATACTGAGGCCGATGCAGCATTGGAAGACCACATGTGTGGTGGCCGGTGGCGGGCCGGCCGGGATGATGCTGGGCTACTTACTGGCACGGTCAGGGGTGCAGACCATCCTGCTGGAAAAGCATGACGACTTCTTCCGTGACTTCCGCGGGGACACCGTGCACCCGTCCACCACTGACCTACTGCATGAACTCGGGCTCCTCGACGAATTCCTCGCGGAGGTGCCACACCAGAACGTGGAGCAATTGGGCATCGGGATCAACGGGCAGACCTACGATCTGATTGATTTCCGTCGGCTGCCGACAGCGTGCAAATACGTCGCCTTCATGCCGCAGTGGGACTTCTTGAACTTCCTGGCCGACCACGCCCAGCGATACCCGACCTTCCGACTGCAGATGGGCACGGAAGTGACCGGCCTGCTGCGCGACGGTGGGCGAATTTCGGGAGTGAGCGCACAGACGCCGGACGGACCTGTCGAGATCCGCGCCGATCTCACCGTCGCCTGCGACGGGCGATGGTCAATCCTTCGAGACCAATCCGGGTTGCCGCTCAAGGAATTTCGGATGCCCATCGACGTGCTGTGGTTTCGGCTGCCACGCGGTGAGAACGCCTCCGAAACACTCGGGTACCTCGGTGGCGGGCAGATCATCCTGGCGATCGACCGCGGTGACTACTGGCAGTGCGGCACAGTCATCGAAAAGGGTTCCTTCGGACGGTTGCAGGCCGACGGACTCCCGGCTTTCCGATCCAAGGTGGCCGCCGCGGCTCCTTTCCTGGCCGCGTCCCTGAACTCGTTGGTCGACTGGGACCAAGTCAAATTGCTCTCGGTGCGGGCCAACCGGCTGCGCCGCTGGTGGCTGCCGGGCTTCCTCTGTATCGGCGACGCCGCGCACGCGATGTCACCCGTCGGCGGGATCGGGGTCAATTATGCGATCTCCGACGCCGTGGCCGCCGCCAATGTGCTTGCCACCCCACTGCGAGATGGGACGGTGGGGGATGAGGATCTCCAAGCGGTGCAGGATCGTCGCTGCCCTCCCACCAGGATTGCCCAGTTCCTCCAAGGCGCCCAGACAGCGAATCTGGCCCGGATGAGCCGGACGGAACCGCCGCTGTGGTTGGTGCGGGCATTGAGTCGATCGTCCTTGGTCAAACGAATGCTCGGCCGGATGATGGGTCTTGGCTTTCGCCGTGAACATATCCACACCGTAGACCGGGTCAGGCCTGCAGAATGACCTTGAGCGCCTTCGTTTCTGCGGCGCGCGCGAAGGTGTCGTAGGCGTCGATGATGTCGTTCAGGGCAAACCGGTGGCTGATGAATCCGGCGACGTCGAGCTTCTGCTGCGCGAGCAACTTGATCAACATGGCCGAGCTGTCGGTGTTGACCAAACCCGTTGTGATGGTCAGGTTGTCGATCCACACCTGGTCGAGGGGGAACTCGACGGGCTGACCGTGCACGCCGACATTGGCGACGTGACCGGCCGGCCGCACGATCGCCAGCGCCATGTCCCAGGTGGCGGGCAGGCCGACGGCTTCGATCGACACGTCGACACCGAGACCATCGGTCAGCGCGAGCACCTGATCCCGCCAATCCGGGTCGGATGCCACCACGCTGTCGGTGGCGCCGAACCGTTTGGCCTGTTCCACTCGGTTGGCATCGAGGTCGACGGCGATGACGCGACTGGGGCCGTACAATCCCGCCGTGGCGATCGCCGCCAGACCCACCGGCCCGGCGCCGACCACGGCCACCACGTCGCCCGGCTTGACCTGCCCGTACTGGACACCGATTTCGTGGCCGGTGGGCAGGATGTCGCTGATCAGCACCGCCTGCTCGGCGGGTACCCCGTCAGGTACGCGGTACAGCGAGGTCTCGGCGAACGGCACCCGCACGAGCTCGGCCTGCGTGCCGTCGATGAGATGGCCGAACACCCAGCCGATACCGGGAGCGCCCTCGTCGGCCTGGCAGTGCGAGTAGACACCTGCCTTGCAGTAAATACACTTGCCGCACGCCGAGATGCAGCTGATGATGACGTGATCGCCAACAGCGAGATCGGTGACCGCCGAACCTATCTCGGTGATGACGCCGACACCTTCGTGGCCGAGGATGCGTCCATCGGTCACCGCCGGTACATCGCCCTTCAGGATGTGCAGGTCGGTGCCGCAGATCGTGGTCGTCTCAACTTTCACGATCGCGTCGGTGGGTTTGCGGATGGCCGGGTCGGGCACGTCTTGCCACGCTTTGACACCGGGACCGTGATACACGAGCGCCTTCATGTTCGCCCCTCCGTCAGCAACTCATATCTGAGCCCAAAGTTACCCCGGTCTGAACCGGGCTGGGGTGTGATGCGGTCCCGGTAATTGACCACCGCTCCATTAGCTGGCCGGCAAAGTCAAGTAGCTGGTCAAGGGTGGAGTACACCGCGAAGGCGTCCACGATCGCCTCGTCAGCACCGGACCCGGCGAGGCGCTCGAGTGTGCCGGCAACCGCGTCGACGGGCGTGCCCGGTTCGAGGTTGATCCGCATGGCCGTCTTCAGCGCGTCAGGATCGCGACCGGCGTCCTGCGCCGCACGACGCGCGATCGACCACAGGTGGTCGGTGACCTCGGCCTGTAGCCCCTCGACCCCGAGCCAGCCGGTGCCACTGCGGCCGACCCGGCGCATCGCGGCCTCGCTGGCGCCGCCGATCCAGATGGGCGGACCGCCGGTCTGGACCGGACGAAGGTCGGCGTGGACGGGTGGTAGGGAGAAGAACTCGCTATCCCAGGACACCGGGGTGGTCGTCCACCACTCGTGCAGGAACGCCAGCACATCATCGAGCATCTGCCCGCGCCGGTGCCAGTCCGCGCCACGCGCGATGTCATGTTCGTCCTTCATCCACCCGATTCCCACGCCAACGTCGAGGCGGCCATCGCTGAGCACGTCGAGCGTCGTCAACAGCCGGGCCAGGTGGACCGGCTCGTAGTAGAACGTGCTGAGAGTGCTGGCGTTCAGCCGCACCCTACTGGTCGCCGCTGCGGCGACCGTCCACAGCAGGACCGGATCGAGGTATCGGGTCATCTGCGGTGGGTATGGCTGCTCTTTGCCGGGGTAGGTGCTGTGCATGTCGACCGGCGTGACCAGGCGATCGCCGACCCAGAGCGTGTCGTAGCCAAGGTCCTCGATTCCTCGGCAGAACGCACTCAAACCAGCGGCGCTGCTAATGGCGGGCCCGACTATGGGTAGTGCGAAACCGAGCTTCATCGTGAGAGTCCTCTCCGGGCGGAGCATGGTCCGCCGGCATTCGAATGGAATTATTATTGATACATCAACCACTATCGTGGCGCGACGGGTCCCGGCCATCGGCCGCCTGGATCGGCGGCGGTCAGGCAGCGCCGAGGGCAAAGTCGAAGTGCCCCAGCCCGTTCCGAGCCAGGCCCATCACGACCAGGCCCGTCGCCTCCAGCCAGTGCGCCATGTGCACGCCGCCGACGTCCAGTGGGCGCAGCCCGAGGCTCTCGATGAACTCCGCCACGCTCGCCTTGGCCCGCGCGTCGTCGCCGGCGATGAAGACGTCGAGCGGCCGGCCCTGGGCAAGGACCGCACCGAAGATCGTGTTGAATGCCTTCACCACGTCGGCGCTGGCCGGGGCCGCCTTGGCGACCTCCTGTGCGATCGACGTGTCATCGGGGATGGCCAGTCCGTCGGCCGCGGCATTGAAAGGGTTGCTGATGTCGACTATGACCTTGCCCGCGAGGGCGTCTCCGTATTGGGAGACAACCGGAATGACACTGGCGTACAACAGCGCCACGATGACGATATCCCCGGCCGGGACGGCACCGAACTCTCCTGTCGTAGCGCTGCCGCCGAGAGCCTTGGCCAGGTCGGCGGCCTTGGCCCGATCGCGGCCGATCACCTCGACGGTGTTGCCGCCCGCTACCGCCAGTGCGCCGATGGCGCGGGCCATGTTCCCGGTGCCAATGATGCTGATATTGCTCATGATGCGTCCCCTCTGGACTGAGGATCGAAAGGTTGACGACTCAACCTTATGCCCAGTCTGTTGATGCGTCAACCAATTGGGTAACATGGGTCCAATGGAGCCGAACTGGTTGAGTCCTCGCGAAGACCGCGCCTGGCGAGCCTTCATGCACGCACATCATCAGCTCGTCGTGCACCTGAATCGGGGGTTGCAAGAGTCGGGCCTCTCCGGGGCCGACTACGAGATCCTCGCAGTGCTCTCGGGCCACGACGGGGATCGCATGACCGCCCACGATCTGTGCAACACACTGGGCTGGGAGAAGAGCCGCGTCTCCCACCAGGTGCGGCGCATGCAGAAGGACGGGATGATCAGCCGCGAGCCCAATCCCGATGACGCCCGCAGCACCATGGTCTGCCTGCTGCCGGCCGGCCGCACCGCGATCGAGAAGGCGGCGCCCGAGCACGTCGCGGACGTTCGCCGGAAGTTCATCGACGTGCTCACCCCGGCCGAGCTCGACATGTTCGCCGCCCTCAACGAACGGATCCTGCAGCACTTGGCCGAAAACGATGACTCCGCCGTCGAAGGTGGGCCCACATAGCCTTGGTGGATGCGCCGATGGCGGCACAGCCCAAGTACGCCCGCGGTGAGGCTAGCGGTGTCCGTTCTCATTGAATCTGGGGCAACTCTGCTTCGTGGCGGCAGTACGAGAATCGTCTGAATTTCGGATCGTGCCCGGTTCGGCACCACTGAGCACGTGTCCCGCATGGCTAAACGCCGCGGCCCGGGAAGCGTTCGGGCGCAGTGGCTTCGAAGGGGTCAGTCTGCGAGCCATTGCCACCACGGCCGGGGGCTAGGTGCGGCCCGGTCGGGTCTCAGGTAATCCTTTGCAGGATCAGGTAGCCGGTCTCTATGCTGTCGCGGGCATCGGCCGCGCAGAGCACTGCGTGGTCATCGATTTGGCGGAAGTAGTCGATAACGGGTAGGCGGTCGTAGATCATGGCCGCGGTTACGGTGCCCCGGTGGTCGATCATGCGTAGGCGTCCCATCGGTTGGTCGGTTTCGATCTCGGATCGGATCTGGCAGAGGTTGCTGGTGGCTCCAGGGGCGACCGCGGCGAGCTTGAGCACGTCGGCGGCGAACATCTCGTCCCCGTCGGGGCTGGCTATCAGCATCGTGTCGACATTCTCCGGATCGTTGAACCGCATGCCGTACCAGCCTTTTTCGATCAAAATCGGGTAGACCGTGGACACGCCGGGGATTGCGAGTGCCCGCCAGGTGCCTAGGAGGGCGTTGACCGAGACCGCGGGCAGTGTGGCGAAGAGCGTGTCAATCTGATGGTAGGTCTTGGCGCTGGTGCCGATCAGTTCGTCGAGGGTCATGCGGGCACCGGCTCGGTGGCGGCGACGAGGTCGACGTTGCGGTCCCGGATCAGCGGGACGACCCTGGCGGCGAGCCGGATCACCGGCGCCAGCCAGGGCCGGCGCAACTGCGACTGGATGAGTTTGCGCACCGTGATGGCCCGCTCGTTGGGTGGGGTGAACGCCAACGCTCCGGTGGCACCCATCTTCTGGTAGCTGTCGGTGTAGGGCCGGAGTCGACGCTCCCAATCGGTCAGCGCCGCTTCCAGGCTCACGGGATGCTCCTCAAGCACTGCACCGAGCAGGTCGGCGCCGGCCATGCCGGTCGATGAGCCCATGCCGGAATACAGGGTCGGGCACCACGCCGAGTCACCGACCAACACCACCCGGCCTTTGTGCCAGGTATCCATCTTGACCTGCTCGGCGGAATCGAAGAGGTAGCTGCCTGCCTTCTCGAAGTCGGCGACGACCTCCTCGAACAGTTGGCCGTACGGCGCCGGCCCGTAGACCTCGCGCAGCCGCTCAGCCGGGGCCTGGGTGAACTCGGCATCCACGTCGTCGGTCTTGTAGGAGAACAGCGCGGTAGGCAGGTGGTCGGCGAACGGGTAGATGATCAACGAGCGGCCCACCTCGAACTGCATGGCGCCGTCGGACGGGCCCAATCCGGTGGGCACCCTGGGCAACTGGAAGGCAGCGATCATGAAGCCCAGGTGGTGCAAGTACTTCTCGTGCGGGCCGAAGACCAGCTGCCGCACTGTGGAGCGCAGCCCGTCGGCTCCCACCACCAGGTCGAACCGTTCGGTGGTTTCAGTTTCGGTGCCGAGCTCGCGCAGGGTCACCTCGACGCCGTCGGCGTCTTGGACGATCTGTACCGGCGTGGTCCGGGTGCGCACCGTGGCGTCGGCGGGCAGGGCGTTGAACAGCGCTTCCTCCACGTCGCCTCGCAGCATCAGCATCGGCTTGGGCCTCAGCGGTATGTCGAACACCCCCACCGACTTACTCCGACCACCGTCGCGGGTCACCTGATACTGGGCGCTGCCGGGTGGCGAGGTGCGGTTGGGTAGCGCGTCCAGAATCCCCAGCCGGCGGGCCGCGGCCTGCCCGGTGCCCATCGTGGCGATGAAATAGCCCTCGGTGCGCCGCCCCGGGGCCCGCTCCACAATGGTCGGCTCCCAGCCCAAGCCGTGCAGCCGGATTGCGGTGGACATGCCGCTGATACCGAGGCCCACGACCAAGACCCGGCCCGGCTGAACGCCCGTCGTACCCATTGCCTCTTCCTTTCGCTCCGACACCATTAAGAAACGCTTGCACTTCTTATACGCCGGACTGTACGTTGGAGCAATAAGATATGCAACCGCTTCTTAGGGGGTGTCAGATGGCGGCAGAGCGGCGCCGGGGCGCAGCGCTGGAACAGGCCTTGCTCGACGCGGCGTGTGCGGAACTGTCCGAAAAGAGCTACGCCGGGTTCACCATCGAGTCGGTGGCCACCCGCGCCGGTACCAGCACGCCGGTGCTGTACCGGCGCTGGGCCGACAAGCAGGAGTTGGTGCGTGCCGCGGTCGTCCACGCGGCTCGAAGTGTCCAGGTCGAACCACCCGACACCGGGCGCCTGCGCGATGACGTGCTGGAATTGATGCGTCAGGGTAACGCGCCGGGTGCTGGGCTCATCAACATGGTCAGCGTGCACCTCAGCGGCTACTTCCAGGAGACGGGCACCAGCCCAGCTCAGTTGCTCACCCTGCTGGCCCCAGAGCTTCCCCTGCTCGGCGCGGTCAACACCATCTATCGCCGGGCCGCCGATCGCGGTGAGATCGACCCCGACCGGCTCACCGACAGGATGAAGACACTGCCCTTCGACCTTCAACGAGCCCAGGTGATGATGACCCTGCAGCCGGTGCCCGAGGCGGCCCTCGACGAGATTGTCGACACCATCTTCCTGCCCCTTGTCCGGACAGCCGCAGGCGGTTCAACGATCGACGGACGAAAGAACATCTAGCCGAAAAAGCAACTAACAGAAAGGATGTCATGACCATGGCAAGCAAAGGACTGGAAGCGATCACCACAGGCGGGCCCGTCCGGGTGGGCGCGCAGACCGACGACGTCAACGTCGACGACGCCGGAATCGACCAATGGGAGCTCAAGGCGTCCCGGCGCGCTCTGGCGAACCTGCGAACGCTGCTGTACGGACAGCCGATGATCGACCTGCTTCAGGCTCAAATCGACGAAGCAGACAGCAAACTTACGCAGTACCTGGCTGAATCCGACGGGAAGTACACCGGAACCCGGGTGGTGCTGACCGTCGAGGGACTCAAGATCGAGCAGTTCATCCCGGTACTGCGCTCCATCCTCGGCGCCGCCGCCGCCGACGACGACGAGGGTCGCAGGAAGGCCTCGATCGACTTCCTGTTCCCGACACACCCTGAGCACTATTCATTGCCGATCAAGGGCGTGGGCGTCATCGAGACCATGGGCGGCATCCCCACCCGGTCCTTTCCCGCGTTCGCTCCGCCGGAGGAGGTGCCGGACTTCGTGTCCGCGCTGATCGACAAGAGCTATGACATCTCGATGACCGGCAAGGCCGGCCTGGAGGACGGCACCATCTTCACCTATGTGCTGCAGGAATATAAGGACACTCTCGCCGGCATGGAGGTAAGCCTGCGCATCTGGTACCCGGCGGCCTGTCCACCCGAGTACGTCAAAGAGCATTCCGAGCATTACGCTGTCGAGTTCCGCAACGGTTGCCGCATGGCCGCCGCGGCGCTGCCGCCAGCACCAGTGCCCCAGATTCGATGAGAATGCCCCAACTGCGGTGAGAACGGACAGTGAGGCTGGAGGGTGTGTTCATCAATTCTGTTGCGATTCAACCGTTTCGGAGGGTTGTGGCGTGACGCAATTCGTCACAGTGACGGATATTGGCGACATCACCCCCGGGGGACTCGCAGGGAGGGGATAGTGGGGTGCCACAGATGGCCATTGGACCTGCGATCGGCCATGATGACCGTGCTGGCCTCGACCAAGAGTTGCATGCGCGCCACGATCGCAGGCACGCCCACATGCAAGAACAGTACGGCCGAGATGTCGAATCCAAATGCGGAACAGCGGTTTTGGGCCGTCGGGATATACGCGCAACCAAACCGTCACAGTGACGAATTGCGCGAGAAAGCCCTTAGGGCGGACTTGACTCAATAACCGTCGTGGCGGTAGTCCACGGAGCGGCGGGAATACCGGCGTACGCAGCCGAGGCGCCGGCGGACGGCGACGGGATCCTTGGCAGCCCGTCCAGCGCCACGCCGTTTGTGTGGCTTGCACATAGCGCAGCCACGCCAAGACCGAGAAGGATGATGGTTGGGCACGAGAGACTCCCAGGAGTGACTCCGCCACGAGGCGAAGAAACAGACTCTACGCCCAACATCCGCCGCGGCAACAGCCCGCATACCGCAGTGCCGATAAGCGACATTATGTCAAGTAAACTACGCTAGATTATGCTGCGCCCCAATAGTTTTCGCGTAGGCTGTCCGGCCTCAGTCGAACTGGCGGAGTTTTCAATAGTTCTGGCGGACTGTGGATCCCGACCCGAAGTTGCAGTCAACTTGGCGGACGCCTCGGTCGGACGGCATCGTGCGGCAGTCTGAGCACCTGGAGGAAGCTGATTTCCAGGGCGATAGGCCGCGTCAGTCGTCACCCTCTTCGCCGTCCTCGTCGTCGGAGCTGAAGAGGAAACTGCGCATGGTTTCCGTCAGGTCGAGTGGGTCATCGAGTTCGAGCTGCAACTCACCTGACAGCATCTCGTGGTAATCCTTGGCTGTTGCGCTCCATTTCCCTGTGACCGGATCGCCGTGTTCGGAAGGCACACTGAGGAATAACCCATCACTGCTGATGTATGGGT
This sequence comes from [Mycobacterium] fortunisiensis, assembly GCF_019050325.1. Taxonomy (GTDB): domain Bacteria; phylum Actinomycetota; class Actinomycetes; order Mycobacteriales; family Mycobacteriaceae; genus Mycobacterium; species Mycobacterium fortunisiensis. The sequence continues at coordinate 82,805 of NZ_VOMB01000017.1, forward strand.
CGTTTGGTCGCGTCTCACCCACGAGCACTTCCAGGTCGACCGATCCCGAGTTGTCGATGCCGACGTTGTCGTACCGCCTATAGACCGCGGGCGGTACATCGATACCCATCATGTTGGGTAGGCGCAGAACGTCCGGTGTGAACGGAGAGACGGATCGCGGGCCCCACGGTCGCGGTGGGCGCGGCAATGGCACGTAATCCTTGTCGTCCGCGGGATTTTCGTCAGCTCGAACGGGCCCGTCGAGATGAATCTTGATCTTCACGTCCTCCAGCCAGCGGCGGCTGCGCGCCACGATATGCGCAGGGTCTTCGCGACAGATGATGGCAGCGGCGTGCCCAAGGAACCTCGGCCAGTCGGCGCGGAGTTCTTGCTCCCACTCGTCGATTTCCGCGATGTATTCTTCGCGGCTTCGTGGGTCAGGCTCCGTTGTAGCGAAAATGCTGCTTCCTACACTGGAGGCGACGCCGGACGACAGGAACCCGGCGGCGCCCGCAGAAACTCGCCGTCCGACTTCTTCGGCCTTCACAGCGGGCGGCTCGGGTGCCGCCGCTTCGAGGCGCTGGCGCTCGAAGCCGACATACTCGTCGACCAGGGACGGGTCGCAGGTGTACCGGCGGACTACGCCATCGAGGGCGACGTCGAGGTCGAGCGGAGTACTCGCCGGCGTCCCGCGCACGCGCTCAACGAGCGCCCGGATCTCGTCGTGGTTCGCTTCGCGCGTTTCTCCGTCGCCGCGTATGTAGATCCGCCCGTCGGCGAGGCCGACGCCCTCGCGGCAGCACGGCCATACCCTCCCGACGACCGGCGGCTCGGCGATTATCACGATGACGTCGTGGTCGTCGTCGACACGAACGCGCACGAAGTCCCACCGCGGGCCGGGCTCGCCGAGGTACTGCTGAACCGCGCCCCCGAGATCCTTCGCTTCGAACCGTGCAAGGCCGTGAACGTCGTTGGCGCCGACGCCGAGAAGCATCACGGCGTATCCGCCGAGGTATTTCGCAGCGCGCTCGGGGTCGCGGTGCGCCGCGCCCAGGATGAACTTCGCAACCTTGGCTGCGCCGCCCTTACCGGTTGGGTCGATCTCCGACTTCAACTCGATGAAGTGACGTTCGATGAGATCGCCAGCCCCGGCGGCCTTTTGGATGAACTCGGGGCCATTCGAGCTCGCCGGACGGCAGCCTCGTGAGATCCGGTTGTGTCTGGTCGGTCAACTTTCCCGCCCCGCCCTTTCATCGAGCAGCTCGTCGACCTGACGGCTCGACGGTTCGCCACCCTGTTCGCGTATCGACCGCCGTACCGGGGCCCGCAGGCGCTTGCTCGGCGTCGATCTCATCGCGGGTGCGCACTGGGTCCAGTTTAGATCCGTCTCCGACAACCTTCGAACATTTATTCGCCCAGTGATCGCGTGTCTTCGGAGCGCGCCGGCGACCCGGTGGAGATGCGCACCGTCGCGGGTCGCCGGGAGCGTTGCCAGGCGCCGCTAACTACCGGTAGTATAACCGGTAGTTAAACCGGAAGTTGAAGGGTTTCTCGTTATGACGGACACGTTGGACCGGGCAGTCGAAGCCACTGAGATTGTCGATGCCTTGAAACCGTTCGGCGTCACGCAGGTCGACGTCGCTACAGTAACGCAGGTCTCTGACCGGGCCGTGCGGGGCTGGCGAACCGGCGACATCCGCCCTGACCGGTACGATCGGCTCGCGCAGCTCCGTGACCTCGTCCTCCTGCTCTCAGACTCATTGACTGCCCGAGGCGTCGGCCAGTGGCTGCATGCCAAGAATCGCCTCCTGGACGGCGAACGCCCTATTGACCTGCTTGCTGAGGAGCGCTACGAGGAGGTACGCGGCGCGGCCGAATCCTTCATCGACGGCTCCTACGTGTGACGCTCGCCGACGCGGTCGCGACCGCACCACGCCGCAAGCTGACCGGGAAATACTGGCACCAGGGCTCAACGCGACACCCCCTCGTATCCTGCACCGACCCCGCCGGAGGGCCTGGCCGTTACCATCGAACCGGCGACCCAGGTGTCTGGTACGCCTCAAGCCGGGAGCAAGGTGCGTGGGCTGAGCTCTTCCGTCACTTCATCGACGAAGGTATCGATCCGTTCGAGATTCGACGCCGCGTCGGCCGCGTGTCGGTCGACCTCCAGGTACTTGACCTCACCGACGAGGAGACCCGCTCGCATCTAAATGTGAACGAGGCAGACCTCGTCTCAGACGACTATGCCACCACCCAAGCGATCGCAGCGGTCGCCCGCGACGCCGGCTTTGACGCCGTACTGGCCCCAGCAGCCGCACTACCCGGTTGTGAGACACTCGCCGTGTTCGTTCACGCTTTGCCCCGCGTCGATGCCGCACGATCAGAGGTCCGTCAACCTCCTCCACGGCTCGTCGACCTTCTTGCGGTAATCCGACCTCACGCGAACGTGCCCGACACGGTGCGTCGACTACTCAAGACGCTGGAACGAGTTGGAGCTGAAGAGATTCGGCGCCGACGCCGCTAACTGGCCGATGCTTCCCGCCGACCGCGAGCTCCAGCAAACCAACATGTCTCGAAACCTTGCAGGGGCGCGCGGGGGGATCGGGCCACATCCAGGGAATCAGCGCCTCTCCCCTGCCCCATCTCGGCCGATGCGCCGCTGAGTAGTGGAGGAATACGGCGGAATCGAATATGGCCGGTTACCAGTACAATACACCGTATTGCACTGCCACCCAAAGGGTTCTCGCCTACCGCAGGCAAAACACAGAGCTGCCACTGCTAACCGCTGCGCTGCAGCGTGTTTCACTGACGTCGTTTCGCAACCGGCGTGTTTCGCTTGCCTCCAAGCGGTTACGGCGTTGCCAAATCCCACGGATTGATGAGTTCGACGCCGGTGTCCACGAAGTCACTGACGTTGCGCGTCGCAAGCCCGGCGTTCCAGTTGCGGCAAATTGCGGCAATCTGGCCGTCGGCCATACTGATCTGGAGCCCGCTACGCTCCCGGTCAGCAACGATATCTGCATAGTGGGTTGCAGCCGGCGCATCGAACGGCAAAATCCTGTCCCGGAAATCCTCCGCCAGCAGTCCGTCAACCTTTGCGCGAAGCTCACGTCTACGACGCCCATTCGGCAATCGGGCGACGCCGTATAGCAGTTCAGCCGCGGTCACAGCAGTCAGCAATACGTCGGACACATCCAAACTGTCGACCCAACTAGTGACGCCAGGTTCCGGTGCTGGGCGCATCAGCTCCGAAATGACGTTGGTATCCAAGACGATCATTCGTCAAGGACCGCAGCACGTGGACGCTCGGTTCGGCTGGGCAGGTCAAGCTCCACCCCCCCGGTTCCGGAGAAGCGCTGCCGAATCCGCGTCGCCATCCCTGGACCGCCCACAGGGCGTTCCAATGCCATGCGCAAGATCTCACGCACCTCGGATTCCATCGACCGGCCGTGCTCTGCTGCACGAACGCGTAGTGCGGCTTTGAGTTCGTCATCGAGACCACGAATTGTCAAGGTCGCCATCAGTCACCCCTTCACCCACCGCTTGCATTGCAATCAATGCTAGCAGCCTGCCGGCAATTGGCGCGATCTTCCATGCAGCAAACTCCACGCACAGCCACTCGTATAGGACCGATGATTGAATCGACCACCAGTAAAGCACTGCATATCATGTTGCCCGACAATCCTTTTCGTTGCCGAGACGGGGCCGCCGCACAGATCTGATGGGACAGCTCAGCGCTCATAGGTCGAGGACGACGCGGAGAGCTGCATCGACACGGCGCATTTCGTCGAAGCTCAGGAACCCGACGCTCTTACCCAACCTACCCGGATCGACCGCTGCAGCCTGCTCCGCAAGCACCCGGGTGTTCACGCCGCCAATTTCCACCTCAGGCCGGAAGCTGGCAGCACGAGCCGACGTGGACGTTGGCGCCATCAGCCAGGTCGACAGCGGCAATTGATCTGACTGGACGACTACGGCGTATCGGGATCCGGACTGCTCGTGGCCGCGATTCCCCCGCGGGGCATTCAGCCGAAAAATCTCACCACGCACGCAGCGTCTCCATATCGCGCAACACCTGCATGGCCTCAGCACGGTCTGACTCGTCTTCGGCAAGCCTTTCCGCCTCGGCGCGAATCGCCGCACCAGCCTTCCGTCGTGCGGCGTCGATAAGTGCAGACCGTACGGCCGCAGACACCGCCGTACCATCTTTAGTCAACACCTCCAGCGCCTTTGAGGTGTCCTCGTCCGGACGGAAGGTAATCGTGTCAGCCATGCCAACAGTGTACGACGTTTTGTAAGACAGTGGCCCGCAACTAGGTGAACGGCGTTATCGCGCGACAGCGACACTAGCGCCTACCCGTCGACAGGCCTCACGGTTCTGCAGCAAACAGATCGAACCGCATCCGACCCTTGTCCGACATCGCGCGCAACAGCCCCACGTCACTACGGCGATTCCGGGGTTCCGCTCGGCCCAGTGGACTTGCGGCGCCAGTCCGTCGGCGAGGAATACGGCGGACTCGAATATGGCGGGATACCAGTAACGTACGCGCTATTGCGCTGTTGCCCAACGCCTTTCAACTGCGGCGGTCGGCGGCATCCAGTCTTTAGTGGTCCGGGTGAGTAACCACACGAAGGTCCAGCTGAGGTATCCCGGAGAAATCATCCGGGTTGCACGTGTACAACGGCACACCGTGTGCGACGGCGCTGGCCGCAATGAGCGCGTCATAGGCCCGCGCGGCCGGTTTGCGGCCCGAAGTGCGCAACGCGGCAGCGACACCCCCAAATGCCCGAGCACTCTCTGCGCCGAACGGAAGGACCTCGAAATCTGCCTCTGCCTGCTGCAGGTGTTGCTGACGCGCGCTACGTTCCGCATCCGTCCGCGCGACATGCGGTCCCACAGACAGCTCAGCGAGGGTGATCGCACTGATCACGGACTCGTTTGGCAGCTCGTCCGGATCCGCCAGGCGCCCCAGCAGAATCACAGTGGACGTGTCGAGCATGCCTCTTGACTGGTCGACTGATCCTGTCACAGGGCTGGATCCATCACACTGTCCACATCCGAACGCAATGTTTCCACGTCCACGCGCGGCAGGTTTCGGCGACGACGAATCAGTTCAGTTGGACTGACACTACGACGCGGCAGCGGGCTCAGCTCAGCGACCGCCTCACCATCACGCGTCACCACGATCCGTTCACCGCGCTCCACTCTGCGCAGTACTTCGCCACCGTGGTTGCGCAGGTCGCGGACGGTCACTACCTCGGTCATGCAGCGATCGTATCACCGGTGAGACATGTCTGCGTTGGCCAACAGCTAAACACGTTCGATGGGTTGTCGTCCATTCCGCAACGACCGACCGCGTCGAAGGAACTCGTTGCTCACGTTCCCGCTCCCCTGTGTCGATTACGCTGAGGCAAGCTCACGATCGGTTCACCTGAACGAGTCGAAGTGCAAACGCGCATAGAGAACGCGATCGGTGCGCCGGCCGGCCCGTACGGTCGTGCCACCGATGAATCCTTTGGCTTACTGCATCCGGGGCACGGCAATGATTGCCTGATCGCCCCCTCTGATGGATAAAACACAACACTTGAGACCGCTCACGCGCCTGCCGTCTCAAACGTCCTGGCGTCCCCAAAAGTATTCCTTGCCAGATCAATTGAGGCTGGACAGTTCTGAGTGACCGTCCGTCGCCCGGCGCTCCCGGTATAAAGCGACGTTCCACGCAACTGCGGCCTGATGCGGCGCCTTCGGCGTTTGGAAACGCGCAGAGTGTGCATGTGGTACTACGCTGTGGCACATGGTGGCGCAACGCGAAGTAAGCCAACGCGATCTACGCATGCGCTCCAAGGAGATCATGGACGCCGTCGAGCGCGGCGACTCCTTTACGGTTACCCGTGATGGACATCAGATCGGCGAGCTGGTCCCCTTGCCCCGACGGCGTCGATTCGTCTCGCGCGCCGAATTTGCCCGAGGGTCGCAACTGGCACCGCCGATCGACGTCGCCGCCTTCCGGGCCGACCAAGACGCCGCCTACGAGCATGCCTTGAGTGACCCCTATGCCCGCTGATCCACAACGCGGCCTACTCGACACGAATATCTTGATCCTGCGCCACGCGATCGACCCTGACCAACTTCCTGATGAAATGGCTATCAGTGTCATCACGTTGGCCGGACTCTCCGCAGACGTACACCTGGTGAGCGGCGACGACGCGCAGGCCGTCGAGGAGCGCGCTCGCCGTGCCGATGTGCTGCAGCGGACCGAGAACGAGTTCGACCCCATTCCGTTCGAGACAGAGGCCGCGCGGGCATTCGGGCGCATCAGCGCCGCAGTCAAGGCCCGGGTTGGACTCCCCGGCGGAGGGTAGCCGACCTCATGATCACGGCGATCGCGGCCGCCGGGCAGCTGCCCCTCTACACCACCAACCCCGACGATTTCGACGGATTAGACGGCATCATCAGGATCGTTCCGGTGCGGCGTCCGGCTTTGTAGCTGGAATCCCCAGCCGGCTTCATTCGAAATCGCCTACACCACCGTTAGCTAGAGATTTTCCGGGACCGTGAAGGCGCAGAGGTACGGCGGTGCATCAGTCGGCCACGCACGGTCTGACCACTCAAAGCGGCCCGACTGCTCGGGGGGCACCACCGGGGTGGACACTGTGGCATGGCCCTTTCTGCAACAGTATTCAAAGTCGAACTTGGCGTCTCCGATGTCGATCACGGCTACTACGCCGATCACACACTGACCGTAGCCCGTCATCCCAGTGAGACCGACGAGCGGATGGTGGTGCGGTTGTTGGCGTTTGGGCTGCGCGCACACCGACTCAGCGACGTCGACGGTGAGTTGGCATTCGGGGCGGGCCTGTCCACCCCTGGCGTACCGGACTTGCGGCTCACCGACTACACCGGCCGGGTCCTGGAGTGGATCAACGTTGGCCAGCCCGACGAACGCGTCTTGGGCAAGGCGGCCAGCCAGGCCGACCAGGTGCTGCTGTTCCCGTTCGCCGCCGGCGTGGCCACCTGGTGGCGCACCGTCGGCCCCAAAGTGGCCGGGCTGCCGAACCTGTCGGTGGTGCAGATACCGCACGCACCGGTGCAGCAACTGGCCCAGACTGTCAATCGACGGCTCTCGGCGCAGGTGATGGTGATCGAAGGTCAGGTGACGATGACCGTAGGCGGAGTCGACGTCACCTTCACGCCCGAGCCATTGCAGTGAACGTCTGAGCCCGGAGGCGAAAAGGCGAGGTTACCAGCAGCACCCGACATACGACACACTTGTTAACACGTTGTTCCCCACCATAATTCGCTGCCGTCACCGGTCGCTCGTGATTCGCCCCAGTAGGTCGTGTTCGAGGAAATCTCGGAAGATTCGCGCAAGATTCCTCGCGTTTGCGTCGGAGCAATCACCGAGTCGGTTTCCGAGTTGAAAGGCCTCGTTGATCACGGCCCGCCGGGGCAGCTCAGCACGGACCTCGTCGCCAAATTCCGCGTGTACCCGTTCCCTGATCGACTCGTCGATGCCGTTTCTACGGTCGAAACCGGACAAAACTACACCACCCCACTTGAGTGGATGTGTTCGCTGGATACGCTCAACTCTGTCACGGGCCTCGCGGGCTTTGCGTACCGCATCAAGGGTCGGTGTGATGGGCGCGTACGCAACATCACCGAGTTGCATGGCCAGGGCTTCCAGAGAGCCAGTGCGGCCGCCGGTGTCGATCAAAACAACCTCATAGCGGCCGAAGATGCCGGCAGCGTCAAAGATGGCCCGCAACAATCCGGTGTCCGGCACGCCGAAGCCCGCAACACGACCTAGGGAAGCACCCGCAGGCAGCAAATCGATACCGGGCCATCTAGTTTCAATGATCTCCTCATCGATTCGTTTCGCGCCCTTGTCCGGATTTCCCCAAAAACTGATATCGGCATCCTCGAGCACCGAACCCAAGCCGGTCGAATGCTGCGACACCCCAAAGTGATTAGACAGATTTCGCTCTGGGTCTGCGTCGACTAACAACGCGGAGATCCCCGCCCTCGAGGCCTCCCCCGCCAGCATCATCTGCCATAGCGTTTTCGCTGTTCCGCCCTTACCTGAAAGCACCAGCACCGAAACAGCTACCACTGCGAGCCTCTATGTAATGCCTGACTCACCTCGCCGTATTCCTCCATAGTGTTCGTGCTGTTGCCAGACACCGCGCGTTCTCACCTTATATGTCGAACAGCGGATATCCGTCGTCACCCGCGCTCAAACCACGGCAAGAATTGCCTCAGCTGCGGCCTCGCCGCTTTCCACCGCACCTTCCATAAAGCCGGGTCTGGTGCTTCGCTCGGATCCCGCTAGGTACACGCAGCTGGTGAAATGTGGTAATGAGCAACGAAACTCGTCGAATCGCCCAGGTAGGAAATGGCCATAAGTCCCGCGCGCGAAAGGGTCTTGCGCCCAAGTCACCAGTTCCGCATGCGCGACATCGTACGGTTTCACGCCGAATCCGTCGCAGAGATCGTCGATCACCGAGGGCAGGTCCGACGCGGTGATGTCAGGGGCGGCCAATCCGTACAACACGCTTCCCGCCGACCAACCCTGACGAACCACCGAACCACCGAACCACCGAACCACCGACAAAGCCTGTGGACCTGAGCATTCCGCGGCGATGTACAACGGCGGCAACCTTGGTCGCTTGTCCAAAGCGGAGAGCACTGTTGACATTGCCAATCCACGCCGGCAGTTGCGGCGCGAACTCGATCACATCGAGGATCGGCGCCGGGACTGCCAGCACCACCTGGTCGCCCTCGAAAACCTCATTGCGGACCGTCCGAACTGCGACGCCGTCGGCGTCGTGTTCCACGCACACCACCGCGCTGTCCACCAGCACTGGTGGGAGCCGATCCGCGAGGTGAGCACACAACGCTCCCGCTCCTTCGACGATGAAGTCGGTGAGGCCGAATCCATCGAGAAGGAACAGAAACCCATTCCCTTCACCACCGATGAGTTCCGCAAACGCCAACAGAGACACCTCACCAGGATCGGCTCCCCCGAATATCTCCCCGATCAAAGTGTCCGTTGTCGGGCGCAGTGGCCCATTTAGGCCGATACCGTCCAGCCACTCACGCACAGACCGCGCATCCTGGTCCCCAGCTCCGTGATCTTCTCCAGCTGCGGCACGAACTGCTGCAAGACTGTTGGAACCCAACGTCATCCGGACAAATGCGCGAAGGTCACGAAAAGCACCAACCGACGCCAAACGCCCATCGACGGCATTTTCACGTCTCAGCCGCGCGGTGCCAGACCAAAGACGTGTTCGCGCAAGGTGCAACCCGGCGTTGGCAACCAACTTTCGCATCCGTCTGTGCGGGCGGGACAGAAACTGGCCGCCCAGCTCGATGACGGTGCCGTCAACCAGACGCGAACGCGACCGTCCACCGATCTCGTCACGGGCTTCCAGCAGCTCCACCTCGCAGCCGGCATCGGCCAGACGAACAGCGGCGCACAATCCCGCCAGGCCAGCACCCACCACGATGACCTTCGTCATCAACCCATTACATACCACGGTGACAACAAGGTGGGGCTGCTTGGGAGCTACCGAGTAGCCGGCGTCATGACGTTTCCCACGCCATGTCCCAGAAGTGCACTTCGAGGCGGAGCACCTCGGCCACCAACGTGTCGTGACCGTCCACCGCGAGCGCACCGAGATCCTGGACGTAGCCGGCGAATTCCGGCACCGTCCAATGCTCCACGAACTCCCCGAACCGCGAGGTTGGCGACGCCGCGTACCTCCACGCCAGTAAGTAGACCCGCTCGATGACCCACAGCGCGGTGACGGCCGCGTCGTAGGGCTGGTTATCGAGCCGTTGCAGCAGTTCCCGGTAAGCCAGCGTCGCCGGCAGCGGTGCGGCCGGCATTTCGATGTGGCGCCGCGCGGCCTGCTCGTCGAACCAGTTCAGTTCGGCCACCAGTGCCGCGCACCCGCCCGCCAGAACCGTTTGCGCCGGCCGGGGCGCCCGCGCCAACAGTCGAGCCTGAAAAGTCAGCAGATCGGCGACGAACAATGCGTCCTGTGCGAGCCATCGGTCGAACGCCGCGTCGGAAACAGTGCCGTCGCGTACAGCGTCCAGAAAGGTATGTCGGGTAGCGGCAGTCCAGAGGTCATCGAGCACGTCACGAACTCTAGTCATGGAATACTCGGCCTGGTGAGTTACCGGCAAAGGGCACTATATCGCATTGTCGCCCAACCATTCTCGCCTGATGGGCAAGGCGCACCCAGTCGTCTTTGACCGGGTGCCGCCAACGATCTGATCGGCGCCTTGCACACGGCGACGTGTGCGGATCCGGAATAATCTCGCACCCAGCGAACTTGACTCAAGGGTCGCCCTTCCCCGACTCAGGAGCACCCATGACCCGTCCCGTTCGCGTCGCCGTGCAGATTCAGCCCGGCGGTGCGCCCGACTACCGCACGTGGCGCGACGCCGTGCTGGCGGCCGACGACCTCGGCACTGACGTGATCTTCGGTTACGACCACTTCCACCGCCCGGCGCTGGAGGCCATCGTCGACGGCAAACCCATCCTGCTCGACGAGCAACCTGACGTGGCCAACTTCGAGGGCTGGACCGCGCTCGCGTCGTGGGGTGAGATCACCTCGCATGCCGAGATCGGGCTCCTCGTCACCGGCGTCGGTTACCGCAACCCGGACCTGCTCGCCGACATGGCACGCACCGTCGACCACATCAGCGGCGGCCGGCTCATCCTCGGCCTCGGCACCGGGTGGTACGAAAAGGATTACACCGCCTACGGTTACGACTTCGGCACCTTCAGCTCCCGCTTCGATCTGTTCGATGAGAGCCTGATCCGCATCGAGAAGCGGCTGGCTGCCCTGATCCCGCCGCCCGTGCGTAAGTTGCCGATCCTCATCGGCGGCACGGGGCCCAAACGCTCGCTGCCCGCCGTTGCCCGGCACGCCGACATTTGGCACGCGTTCCAAGAGCTCGATGCGTTCCGCAAGTCCAGCGACCGCGTCGACGAACTGGCGGCGGCGTTCGGCCGCAGCGGTGCCGACATCGAACGCTCGACCCTGTGGCAGGAGGCCAACAGTGCCGATGCCTTCCGCGAAGCCGGCGTGACGTTGTTCCAGACCGAACTCACCGCCGACAACGGATACGACCTCACGTCTCTCAAGCAGGTGCTCACCTGGCGGGACAACGGGTGACCACGTTCTGCCAGCTCAGTGGTCATGCGGCCGCTGCTGGTCAATAGCTCATCCGTCGACGTCGTGAACACCTGCGGATATGTGTGCCCCAACGATTTTCACGACGCACTACGGGGCATCTCGCGTCCAATTGGCGGCAACGCCGAGCCGGTTCAGTCTTCGGCGACGCCGTCGTCACGCATGGTAATTGCGCACTTACCGGATGGGTATCGCGCACACTAGGACACGCATCCGACGCCATGGAGGAACGATGCCGGAATGAGCCACGTCGCCGAATTCGACTACGTCATCGTGGGAGCGGGTAGTGCGGGCTGCCTGCTCGCCAATCGGCTCAGCGCCAACCCTGATCACCGCGTGCTCTTGATCGAAGCCGGCGGCAAAGACGACTGGTTCTGGATCAAGGTGCCGGTGGGCTACCTGTACACGATCGCCAACCCCCGCACCGACTGGTGCTTCACCACGGAGGCCGACCCCGGTCTGGCCGGCCGCAGCATTCATTACGCGCGGGGCCGCGTGATCGGCGGCTGCTCGTCGATCAACGCCATGATCCACATGCGTGGACAGTCTTCCGATTACGACCTGTGGGCGCAGGCCACCGGCGACGAGCGCTGGCTGTGGGGTGGCCGAGACGGTCCCGGCGAGACACTGGCGATCTACAAGCGCTTGGAGGACTACTTCGGCGGAGGCGACGACTGGCACGGCGCCGGTGGTGAGATCCGCGTCGAGCGGCCGCGGGTGCGCTGGAAGATCCTGGACGCCTGGCAGGCCGCCGCTGCCGAGGTGGGCATCGCCCCGATCGACGAGTTCAACCGGGGCGACAACGCCGGCAGCGCGTACTTCCATGTCAACCAACGCCGCGGCCGTCGCTGGTCGATGGCCGATGCTTTCCTGCATCCCATCGCCCACCGATCCAATCTCACCGTGTACACCAACGCCCAGGCACTGCGGCTACTGATGGACGACCAGGTCCACGACGATCAGCGTCGCGGCGCCTGGACCACAGCTCAGCACCGCGCCACCGGTGTGCGGCTGCTCAAAGACGGCCGAATCGTCGACGTCCATGCCCGTCGGGAGGTGATCCTGAGCGCCGGAGCGATTGGCTCGCCGCATCTCATGCAGGCCTCGGGTCTGGGCCCAGCCGAACTGCTTACTCAGCACCAAGTACCGGTGGCGGTCGATCTGCCGGGAGTGGGTGAAAACCTCCAGGACCATCTGCAGCTGCGAACGATCTACCGGGTGCGGGGCGCCCGGACCGTCAACACGCTGTACCGCAATTGGATTACCCGTGGAGGCATGGGACTTCAGTACTTGACGCTGCGTTCAGGACCGCTGACCATGCCGCCCTCCACGCTGGGGGCTTTCGCCAAAAGCGACCCGGCGCTGGCCAGTCCGGATTTGGAGTGGCATGTGCAGCCCTTGTCTTTACCCAAGTTCGGCGAACCTCTGCACCCCTATGCAGCGATCACACCTTCGGTCTGCAATCTGCGCCCGAGCTCACGCGGCCAGGTGCATATCGCCGACGCGGATCCGCTGGTCAACCCGAAGATCGCCTGCAATTACCTGTCCACCGAGGCCGATCGTCAGATTGCCGTGACGGGCCTGCGGATGACCCGGCAGATCATGGCGGCGCCGGCGCTGGTCCGTTATCACCCGCAAGAGTTGCTGCCCGGCCCGCAACTGGTCAACGACGAAGACCTGCAGCAGGCGGCCGGTGAACTCGGTACGACGATCTTCCATCCGGTGGGCACGTGCGCGATGGGCGCCTTTGACGCGCGCGGTGTGCCGCGGTCGGCCGCGACGGTGCTCGACACCGACTGTCGGGTCTACGGCGTCGCCGGCCTTCGAGTGGCCGATGCGTCGGCGATGCCCGCCATCACCTCCGGCAACACCAACGCGCCGGTCATGCTCATCGCAGAGCGCGCCGCCCGGGCGATCCTGGGATGAGGCGGTCGACACCAAAAGGTCTCACTGCCGGCGAAAACACGACACAGGATGGATGACATGGGATTTGACGGTTCCGCTGGAACTCGGGGCGGGTCGCAGCCCACCGGCCTCGGCTACCGCTTGCTCAACGTGGTGATGACGCCGTTCATTCGCCGTCGCGGCTCTGTGGGTGGAATGAACGCGCTGCTGCTGACCACCGTTGGGCGCAAAACCGGGAAGGAACGCACGCTTCCGGTGAATTGGTTTCCCGGCTCGGACGGGAGCTGGTTGATCGTCGCGTCGGCAGCGGGCGCCGTGTCCAATCCCAGTTGGTACTACAACATCAAGGCCAACCCGGACAAAGTGCGGGTCGAGATAGATGGTCGATCCATACCCGTGCACCCTGAGCAACTCAGTGGCAGCGAGCGCGACGAAGCCTGGCGAATGATCAGTGTCCACAAGCGATTCAGCGAGTATCAGGAGAAGACTGACCGTCAGCTGCCGATCATCCGGCTTACCGCCCGCCGGTAGGGCCCTGGCTGGTACCGCCGCCCCAAAGCCGTCGGAGAGGTGGGCGTGGCGATGAGTTCTGCCTTTTGCGGCAGTCTGATCTGCATGGGCAAACTCATATATGGCTTCAACGTGTCGGTGGACGGGTATATCGCCGATGCGCAGGGCAGCATCGACTGGTCCACACCGACCGACGAATTGCATCAGTACTGGAACGACTTCGAGCGCGAGACCGCCCTGTCGATCTACGGGCGCCGACTCTACGATCTGATGTCCGCGTACTGGCCGACTGCCGACCAGGCCGCGGACGCCACCCCGCTGATCGTCGACTTCGCCCGCATTTGGCGCGACATGCCCAAGGTCGTGTTCTCACGCACCCTGGAGTCCGTCGCCTGGAACTCTCGCCTGGAACGCGGCGACCCGGTCGAGGTGGTGCGGAAGCTGAAAGCCGAAACCGACGGCAATCTGGAGGTGGCCGGCGCGACCCTGGCCGCACCGATCGTGCAGGCCGGACTGGTGGATGAGTACCGTATCGTGGTCGCGCCCATCGCCGTCGGCGGCGGTATCCCGTTCTTTCCGGCCCTGCCGTCGTGGATCTCGCTGCGACTGTTGGAGAACCGCACCTTTCCGGGCGGCACGGTCCTGCTTCGTTACGAGGCAAAAACATGACTGAGCGATGCGCAGCCGTCGGCGGAGCCGGCCTACAGAGAGTCGTCGCACAGCGCGCCGATCGGCGCCACCACGCGGTCGGCGCCGTCGACCCAAACGGCCGCCCCACTCCTGATGTCCGGGGCGAGCAAACCCTGATTGTGAGAAGGCCACTGCACGAACTCATGTCCGGCCAATTCGTCCTGAACCACGGACGCAACCCATACCATGGCCTGCTCCGAAGTCGTGTCGAATGCGAAACCCCGACCCACTGAGAACGAGCCCAGATCTACCTCATCCGTCAATGACGTAAATCCAATCGACACTGAACGATTGGAGAACACCGTGAGTGCCCACTCGACGCCATCGAAGCTGACCGCTCTCCCCTGTCGCCGACATCGAAGATCGCGGGCGATCGCCGCCAGCGCTGCAACCCATCCACCTGGAACTTCCGATGAGGCCTCACCGAACAATGGAACCCGCCACTCGTGCACGACCTCCGGGAACACCATGGCCTTACTCTGTCAGATCACACTTGCACGTTGCGTCGACGTAGCCAACCCGTTTTGCGGCAGGTGTTTCATCCAGGCCGGCTGCCCTATCGACAGCAGTTCGGGTCGAGTACCACGCACAGTGCCTGCAGCGCTTCGGGTTTGGCCTGGTGAAAGACGTTCATACCGCGTCGGTCGGAGATCACCAGCCCTGCTTTGCGGAGCTGCCCCAGATGGTGACTGACCGTGGACTCGCTCAACTCGAGCGCCGCGGCCAGATCGCCGCTGGTCTCCTCTCCTGGGCGCGAGCTGAACAGTAGAGACATGATTTTGACCCGCATCGGATCGGCGAGCGCCTTGAGTCGCATCGCCACCTCCAGAGCGTCAGCGTCACTGAGGGGCCCGGCGGCCACCGGCGAGCAGCACACCGGTGCGGACATGTCGATCGCGGGCAGCGCTTTGGGCATGGACCCATCTTGCCACATATTCTTGACATATATCGAAAAGGTGGCAGGCTGGCATCGACGTATTGGTTCGATATATGTCTCAGCCTTAGTGGGAGGTCCATCATGTCCCGTGTTCAGTTGGCGCTCAATGTCGACAATCTCGACGAGGCGATCACGTTCTACTCCAAACTGTTCGACACTGCGCCGGCCAAGGTGAAGCCCGGCTACGCCAACTTCACGGTCGCCGAGCCGCCGCTGAAGTTGGTGCTGCTGGAAAACCCCGGCAAAGGCGGCACCATCAACCACCTCGGGGTCGAGGTCGAATCCAGCGACAAGGTGCACGACGAGATCGCCCGGTTGACCGGCGAAGGATTGTTCACCGACGAGGAGATCGGCACCACGTGTTGTTTCGCCACCCAGGACAAAGTCTGGGTGACCGGCCCTGCCGGCGAGAAATGGGAGGTCTACACCGTGCTCGCCGACTCCGACACATTCGGCACCAGCCCTCAACTCCTCGCCAACGGTGAGGACGGAGTGTGCTGCGGCGGCACTGTCGCGCAGGACCCGGCTTGATGCCGGTGGTATTCGGTGCCACCACCGCGGCGGTGGCGCCGGCATGACGGGCGCCAGCACTGCACCATCTCCGGTGGTCGGCAAGCTCTCCACCCTTGACCGGTTCCTTCCCGTCTGGATCGGCGTGGCCATGGCCGCCGGGCTCTTGTTGGGCCGCTGGATCCCCGGCTTGAACACCGCACTGGAAAAGGTTCAGATCGACGGGATTTCACTGCCCATCGCCCTGGGTCTGTTGATCATGATGTATCCGGTGCTGGCGAAAGTTCGCTATGACCGCCTCGACACGGTCACCGGCGACCGCAAACTGCTGATCTCCTCGCTGCTGTTGAACTGGGTGCTGGGCCCGGCGTTGATGTTCGCGCTGGCCTGGCTGCTGTTGCCGGACCTGCCCGAATACCGCACCGGCCTGATCATCGTCGGGTTGGCCCGCTGTATCGCGATGGTCATCATCTGGAACGACCTGGCTTGCGGCGACCGTGAAGCCGCCGCCGTCCTGGTCGCACTCAACTCGATATTCCAGGTCGTCATGTTCGCCGTGTTGGGCTGGTTCTACCTCTCAGTGCTGCCTGGCCGGCTCGGCCTGGAACAGACGACGATCGACACATCACCGTGGCAGATCGCCAAATCCGTCCTCATCTTCCTGGGTATCCCGCTGATCGCCGGGTACCTCTCCCGCCGCATCGGAGAGAAGACCCGGGGCCGTGACTGGTACGAATCCAAGTTCCTGCCCAAGGTCGGGCCGTGGGCGCTCTACGGGTTGCTGTTCACCATCGTGATTCTCTTTGCCCTGCAAGGTGATCAGATCACCAACCGACCCTGGGACGTGGTCCGCATCGCGCTGCCCCTGTTGACGTATTTCGCGGTCATGTGGGGCGGCGGCTATCTGCTCGGCACCCTGCTCGACCTCGGATACGAACGGACCACCACCCTGGCGTTCACCGCCGCGGGCAACAACTTCGAACTCGCCATCGCGGTGGCGATCGCCACCTATGGCGCCACCTCCGGACAAGCCCTGGCCGGCGTCGTCGGCCCGCTGATCGAAGTCCCGGTCCTCGTCGCGCTGGTCTATGTCTCCCTGGCGCTACGCAAACGGTTCCACCATCACACCTCCGAGCACACCGACGGCGCACCGGCGAGATCGGAATGATCGTTTACAGCCCGGACGGTACGACCTTGCCGTTCACCGTCACCTCGACCTGACCGGTCTTCGTGTTGTACTCGATCTTGCCGTGCTCGAACGTCGTCGTGACGAGATCGCCGTCGGTGTTCTCGTCACTGGTCGGCACGCCCAACGGACCCGCCGAGCCATTGTCACCGGTGACCACCGGTAGACCCTCCGGGTCGCGTGGGACGTTCCAGGCCTCCCGGATCTTGCCCCCGGTGATGAATGCCGGTGTGCCCGCCTCGTCGTTCTTGGCGACGATCGCGCCGCCCTGGAACTGCTGAAACACCACGCCACTATCCCGGGTTCCGGCGTTACGGTCACCCGTCAGCGGCTTGCCGAGGGCCTGCTTCTGCTCTTCGGTTGCCGACGAATACTTGGCGGCGATCGGACCGGTCAAAGTCACCTCGACGTCCCGCTCCCCGATGAGTTTCACTTCGTTGGCCTGCGCCGGGGCTTGAGTTGTGGAGGTGGAGATCAGTCCGACCTGGGGCGACGCCGACGGGTCGACGCTCGTGCCGTTGCCGCAGCCCACAGCGATCAGCGCGACGGCGGCGGCCAGTCCAATGGCTGCGGTGTGGCGGTTTGCGGTCGTCCTCATGGGTTTCCTCTCGCGTCTTTCCGGTGGCGGATCTCCCAGCGGAGCGTAACCGAGATCTCAGTTGATGATCGCGGCCCGATCGGCACACAGGAAGCGAGCACGAGCGTGAGCGCGATTGTTGTCGTACCTGTCTGTGATGATGACGGTATGTCCGCGACCGCAGCGCCCGCCTCCACCGAGGTCAATCCCGCGCAGCGGTTGGAGATGCTGTTCGACGAGTTGTCGGAGCTGACCGGTCAACGCAACGCCATCGACGCCCGCATCGTGGAAATCGTCGCCGAAATAGACCAGGACGGACTCTGGGGCGCCACCGGCGCTCGCTCCATCAACGCCTTGGTGGCGTGGAAAACCGGCATCACCCCACACAACGCCGAGATCGTGGTCGCCGTGGCACGACGACTCGAGGAGTTTCCCCGCTGCGCGCAAGGCATGCGCGAAGGCCGGCTGTCACTGGACCAGGTCGGTGTGATCGCCGAAAAGGCCGGCGACGGCTCCGACGCGCACTACGCCGAACTCGCCGCTGTGGCCACAGTTGACCAGTTGCGCACCGCAGTCAAACTCGAGCCAGGACCTCAACCACAGCCCGAACCCGAACCGCAGCGCTTCCTCACCAAAACCGAGACCGAGCACTACACCACGTGGCGCATCCGACTCCCCCGACTGGAAGCCGCCAAACTCGACGCCGGCCTACGCTCCCACCACGACGCACTCGTCGCCGACTGGAAACACCACCAACCCGGTGACGACAAGGACCAGGGCGAG
The DNA here is from genome assembly GCF_019050325.1 of [Mycobacterium] fortunisiensis. GTDB lineage: Bacteria > Actinomycetota > Actinomycetes > Mycobacteriales > Mycobacteriaceae > Mycobacterium > Mycobacterium fortunisiensis. The sequence goes on from NZ_VOMB01000017.1 coordinate 101,090, forward strand.
GGCCAGGCTGACTCCGACCACGACCACGGCACTGACGACGACACCAGGACCGAGGACGGGCAGCCACCGTTTCCCAATAGTGTGGATGCCTTCATGAGCCTGATCGAAGCCGGCTGGGACACCGACGTGGCCCGCCGCCCCCACGGCCAACACACCACTGTCATCGTCCACCTCAACCTTGACAACCACGGCGACAAGCCAACCGCCGCACTGCATCTGGGCCCGCTGCTCACCGACGAAGAACGACGCTATCTGCTGTGCGAGGCCACCTTCGAAGCCTGGTTCGAACGCGACGGACAACCCATCGGCGCCGCCCGCACCACCCGCCAGATCAGCCGCCGACTGCGCCGCGCCCTCGAACACCGCGACCGCTGCTGCGTGGTGCCCGGCTGCGGAGCCACCCGCGGACTACACGCCCACCACATACGCCACTGGGAAGGCGGCGGCCCCACCGAACTGTCCAACCTCGCCCTGGTCTGCCCGTATCACCACCGCGCCCACCACCAGGGCCACATCACCATCACCGGCCCCGCCCACCAACTCACCGTCACCGACAGCCGCGGGCGATCACTGCACACCGGATCACTGGCCCGCACACCCACCAAACCCCCACCAGACGTCCCGCCCTGCCCAGGCCCAACCGGCGAACGCGCCGACTGGTGGTGGTACCAACCCTTCCAGCCACAAGCCCCACCAACAACGAACTAGGACGGCCACAGGGGCAGCTCTGTCGCGGTGCATTGCTGCGCCCCAACAGATCTCGCTTGCAGAGCTACGTCTCACCCTGCTGGACAAGCATTTTCGCTCACCCGACACCGTGACCGGTTGGCGCTCACGTGACCGGTTGCAGCGCGGCACCGGCGGCTTGGCCGTACAAGTCCGCAGCCGCGTTCATCGCGGCCTTGACAGTGTTGTAGTAGTGCGTTCCGACCCCACCGTGGCGGTACTTGCGCAGTTGCGGATTCTGGGCGAGCGTGGCCGCCAGTACCGGGTCACCGGCGATGCCATATTTCTTGAACGCCTCGGTGAAACGCGCGATGAACCGGGCGATCGACTTGTTGGGGTCTTGACGTTCGGCCACGGTGCCGAAACTGGCCTTCTCCTGGAACAGGCCGATGACCTCGTCGGCCGCGGAACCGCGGCTGCCGTAGGCCTGCACGCCCCCGGATACAGCTGGGCGGAAACCGGATTCGATTTTCGCGGTGGCGATGATGGTCTTGATCTGGTCTTCGCTCAACCGGGCCGCCTGACCTTGGCTCACGATGGCCCGGACGATGTCCTGAGCGCTGGAGTCTTTGGTCACGACCACCGGCGGTGCTGGGACGACGGCGATGGCAGGCTCGGGCGGGGCGGTGGCGGCGCTCTGGAGCGCGTCGCCCGCCGGCTGCGGGTCGACTGCGACCACTGCAGGCCGGTGCATGTGCGGAGAAACCAGCGTTGCACCACCGAGGCCAGAAACAACGAGAAGCGTGCTGACGATTCTCCTGACGTGCTTCTGTTCTCCGAATGCCTCCATCAGGCGATCGACTTTCGGCATGGTCTAGCTCTCCTCTGCGGGGGTTGAACTTGTCGGTTGTTGCGCACGGGACACCCCCACCAACCCGGCCACGCGGCGTTGAAAGGCAGGGTTGGACTACGCACTGATCGCTGATGCGACGGGCTGAGCACCGACGCGATCGGATGCGTGCCAGATAATTTGCTGTGTGCGCGTCAGCCGCGGGGACGCAAGAAATCTGCCCGCCGCTGATCCATCTCACTTGTGGCAACTACTCCCCTGATTGCCACAAAGTGATACATGTCACTGTGCCTGGTGTTATTACGTTTTGCTAATTAGCCACGCACTGTATTGGAACATTCCGAATCGCGCAAAATCGCAGTGCAGCTCAGGCCGATGGCGGCTTGTGCAGTATGATCGGTGATTGGTCGTCCATTTGCCTCAGAGTTCTCTAAGGATTGATGGTGCTCTCGCCGATCTGGCGACCCCACACATACTCGGCGGTCAATGGCTGGCCCAGTTCGAAGTGGTTGTAGGGCGCGATCGAGGCACCGGTGTCCATCACCAGATACGGCGCCGGCCACAGGTCCTTGGTGATCGGCTGCCAGCAGCCGGGCCGGCCCTCGGGGCCGCCCTTGGCGTTCACCCGCGGCAGGTTGTCGGGATAGACGTAGGGATTGGCCGCGCCGATCAGGAAGTCATGGAGCTCGAGTGCGTAGCCGTTGCGGGTCTGCTGGGCGAATCGCGGCGCAGCCTCGGCGTAGTTGCGGACGGAACACGCCAGCGCCGGGCTGTTGCGGTCGAGCATGGCCGAGGTGGGCAGCAGGTCCTGGGCGCCACGCACCAGATACGGCCCGCCCCGCTCGAAGATGTCCCCGCC
>NZ_VOMB01000022.1 GCF_019050325.1 [Mycobacterium] fortunisiensis
CGGGAAAAAGAGCATGACCAAAAAACAACAAACAAAAACCACCAAACACACTATTGAGTTCTCAAACAACAGGCTTTTCTGCTTTTGTCACCCTGTTTTGGGGCAACCCCACCAGCGTAATTTGCATCTTGCCGGTAAGTCAAGTTGCTTCATCCTGGAGTATTTCATCCGGTCTGAGGCAACCTCGCCAGCTTAGTACGATCTCGGCTGGCTTGTCAAGTCGCTCTGGCCCCGGGGGTTTCTCCCCGCTCCGCGGCGACTTCAAAAGATTAGCGCGACGCAGCCTGAAAGGTCAAATTGGCTGGTCAGCGCATTTTCGGGCGGAAACGCAAGCCCGATCGTGCTGCTACGAGCCTACTCTCTCGATCTCGGCTCCGAGGCTCAATAGGTTTTCCACGAACAACGGATAACCGCGATCGATGTGGAACACGTCGTGCACCTCGGTTTCGCCGTCGGCAACCAGGCCCGCGAGCACCAGGCCGGCGCCGGCCCGAATGTCCGACGACCACACCGGCGCACTCGACAACTGCGGGATACCTCGCACCACGGCGTGATGCCCGTCGGTCCGGGCGTCGGCACCCAGGCGGATCATCTCCTCGACGAACCGGAACCGCGCCTCGAACACGTTCTCGGTGATCATCGACGTGCCGTCGGCCACCGCCGCCAGCCCGATCGCCATCGGCTGCAGATCGGTCGGGAACCCCGGAAACGGCAAGGTCGCCACATTGACCGCTTTGGGTCGCTCGTACTGGACCACCCGGAATCCGTTGTCGTTCTGCGTCACCGTGGCGCCGGCGTCGTGCAACTTGTGCAGCACCAGCTGCAGATGCTGGGGGTCCACACCGGTCACCGAGATGTCACCGCGCGTCATCGCCGCAGCTATCCCCCACGTAGCCGCCACGATCCGGTCACCGATCACCCGATGCTCCGTCGGGTAGAGCCGGTCCACCCCGGTGATCGTGAGTGTCGACGTCCCCGCACCGCTGACCTGGGCGCCCATCTGGTTGAGCATCGCGCAGATGTCGACGATGTCGGGTTCGCGTGCTGCGTTGTGGATCGTGGTGACGCCCTCGGCCAGCACCGCGGCCATCAAGATGTTCTCGGTCGCCCCCACCGACGGGAACTCAAGTTGGATCTCGGCGCCCCGCAGGTGATCGGCTTCGGCCACCACACAGCCGTGCTCGATGTTGCAGACCGCGCCCAGCTGACGCAGCCCGGCCTGGTGCATGTCCAACGGCCGCGACCCGATCGCATCACCACCGGGAAGAGCCACCTTGGCCTTCTTGCAGCGGCCGACCAATGGCCCCAACACACACACCGACGCGCGGAACTGCCGGACCGCGGCGAAGTCGGCGTCGTACTTGGGCTCGTCGGGTGCGGTGATCCGCACGGTGCCCCCGTCGAGCTCCACCGTGGCACCCAACCCCCGCAGCACCTCGGCCATCAGCGGCACATCGAGGATGTCGGGACAGTTGGTGATCGTGCTCGTGCCCTCGGCCAGCAACGAGGCAGCCATCAGCTTCAGCACACTGTTTTTGGCGCCACCGACGGCAACTTCGCCTGATAACCGGTTTCCGCCGGTCACCACGAAACGCTCGCTCACGCCGGTTAGTGTAGACAGGCCGCGCTCGACTTTCCGTCTGCTCGGACAGATCGGGCGGGCCCAGATCGGGCCGTCCGGAAGCCCGGTACGGTTCAGCTATGGCAGTCCATCTCACCCGCATCTATACCCGCACCGGCGACGACGGCACGACGGGGCTCAGTGACTTCAGCCGGGTTTCCAAGCATGACTCCAGGTTGGCGGCGTACGCCGATTGTGATGAAGCCAACGCGGCCATCGGGGTCGCCGTCGCCCTGGGCAACCCCGATCAGCAAATCCTGCCGGTGTTGCGACAGATTCAAAACGACCTGTTCGACGCAGGTGCCGACCTGTCCACTCCGGTCGTGGAAAACCCTGAATACCCGCCGCTGCGGATCTCCCAGGACTACATCGACCGCCTGGAGAAGTGGTGCGACGAGTTCAACGAGGGATTGCCTGCGCTGAACTCGTTCATCCTGCCCGGTGGCAGTCCGCTCTCGGCGTTGCTGCACGTGGCCCGAACCGTGGCCCGACGGGCGGAACGCTCCGCCTGGATCGCAGTGGCCGAGCACGGTGATTCCGTGAGTGTCTTGCCGGCCAAGTACCTAAACCGGCTGTCGGATCTGCTGTTCATCCTGTCCCGGGTCGGGAACCCGGATGGCGATGTTCTGTGGAAGCCGGGCGGCGGAGCCGAGAAATAGCCTCAGTAATTTCGCCGCCGAGCCCGCGGGGATGGCCGCGATTCCAGCCACGAGGTGAACGCGGTGAGGGCCCCGAGATCCAGGGCGATCTCGTAACCCTGCCGGCGTTCTGGGCTGGTGTCGCGCAATTCCAGGATGACGATCTGGTCAGTCATGATGTCGTACTCGTCGCCGCGCGGGGCGCGCCGCGCCACCACTTCCAGGCCTCGCCGGCTCAAACGCCGATCGGGCCACCACCGGATGCTCGACAGCCGGTAGAAGCCGGCTTCCCCACCGCGGTAGCGCATGACCCCATGCCGCCAGCCATGGCCGCCGTCGGCCGGGTAGTCACGAAGGATCGCCGCAGTGCCACCGACTTGTCGTAGCTTCCACAGCCGGTAGCCGAGGGCCCCGACCAAAAGGAGCAGAACGCAGACGAGCGCGACCATGCCGATCATGGGCGCGCTCATCTGTCGTCTCTGTCGTCAGTCGATCTGGCCGAGGGCGCGCAGCCGCGCCCGGCCCCATGCCGCTGTCTGCTCGTCGTCGGATTCGGCATCCCGCTTCGCCGAATCGGCATCGATCTCGGATTCGAACTGCGCGTTCTCCACCAGGATCCGGACGGTTTCCTCGGTCACCGACAAGAAACCGCCGTCGACCGCGATCCGCAGATCGTCCTCGCCCTCACGCTCGACCCGCACCATCGCGTCGTCGACGAGTTGCGCCACCAACGGAATGTGCCGCGGCAGGATGCCGATCTCACCGGCGGTGGTCCGGGTGAAGACGAACGTAGCGGTGCCGGACCAGAGCTCACGCTCGACCGCAACGATCTCGACGTTCAAATCAGCCATTCCACACCACCTTTCGAATAGGAACGGTCAGCTCAACCCATTGGTTCTTCGCGCAAGCGCTCATCACAGCTTGGCGCCGAGGCTTTCGGCCTTCTTCGCCAGGTCGTCCAGACCACCGATGAGGAAGAACGCCTGCTCGGGCAGGTGATCGAACTCGCCCTTGGCCAGCTTGTCGAAGGCCTCGATGGTCTCCTTGAGCGGCACGGTCGAGCCCGGCTGGCCGGTGAACTGCTCGGCGGCCATCATGTTCTGGCTCAGGAAGCGCTCGATCTTACGGGCGCGGTACACCAGCACCTTGTCCTCTTCGGACAGCTCGTCGATACCGAGAATGGCGATGATGTCCTGGAGATCCTTGTAGCGCTGCAGGATCCGGATGACTTCCTGGGCGACGCGGTAGTGCTCGTCGCCGACGATGCTGGGGTGCAGGATCGTCGAGGAGGAAGCCAGCGGGTCCACCGCCGGGAAGATGCCCTTGGAGAACACCGCACGCGAAAGCTCGGTGGTGGCATCCAGGTGGGCGAACGTGGTGGCCGGCGCCGGGTCGGTGTAGTCGTCGGCGGGCACGTACACGGCCTGCATCGAGGTGATCGAGCGACCACGGGTCGAGGTGATCCGCTCCTGCAGCTCACCCATCTCGTCGGCCAGCGTCGGCTGGTAACCCACGGCCGAAGGCATACGACCCAGCAGGGTCGACACCTCGGAACCGGCCTGGGTGAACCGGAAGATGTTGTCGATGAAGAGCAGCACGTCCTGGTTCTGCTCGTCGCGGAAGTACTCGGCCATGGTCAGGGCCGACAGGGCGACGCGCATACGGGTGCCTGGCGGCTCGTCCATCTGGCCGAACACCAACGCGGTGTCCTTCAGCACGTTGGCGTCGGCGAGCTCGACCCACAGGTCGTTGCCCTCACGGGTGCGCTCACCCACGCCGGCGAACACCGAGGTACCACCGAAGTTGCGGGCAATACGGTTGATCATCTCCTGGATCAGAACCGTCTTACCCACACCGGCGCCACCGAACAGGGCGATCTTGCCACCACGCACGTACGGCGTGAGCAGGTCGACGACCTTCAGACCGGTCTCCAGCATCTCGGTGCGGGGCTCCAGGTCGGCGAAGGCCGGCGGCTTGCGGTGGATCGACCAGTGGTCGAAGTCCTTGCCGTAGCCGGGCTCGTCGAGGCAGTCGCCGAGGGCGTTGAACACGTGGCCCTTGACACCGTCGCCGACCGGCACCGAGATCGAGGCACCGGTGTCGGTGACGTCGACGCCACGCACCAGGCCGTCGGTAGGCTGCATCGAGATGCAGCGCACCAGGTTGTCGCCGAGGTGCTGAGCCACCTCAAGCGTCAGCGTCTTGGCCAGCGCACCGAAGCTGATGTCGGCGTGCAGCGCGTTGAACAGTGCGGGCACCGCGCCGCGCGGGAACTCTACGTCCACCACCGGGCCGGTGATGCGGACCACGCGGCCCGCCGTCTTTTCTGCAGTAGCAGTCATTCTCTCTTCGCTTTCCTACGAGGCTCTGTCGTCTTTGGTCCGGCTAGCGCGCGTCGGCCAGCGCGTTGGCACCGCCCACGATCTCGCTGATTTCCTGGGTGATCTGTGCCTGACGTTCGCGGTTGGCCGCGAGCGTGAGTCCCTTGATCAGTTCGTCGGCGTTGTCGGTGGCCGACTTCATGGCGCGCCGGCGCGAAGCCGACTCCGAGGCCGCTGCCTCCAGCAGCGCCGCGTACACCCGGGTGGCGATGTAGCGCGGCAGCAGCGCGTCGAACAGGTTCTCCGCACTCGGCTCGAACGAATACAGCGTGTGCGGACCGGTATCGGGCTCACCGACGTACTCGACGACCATCGGAGCGATGCGCAGCGCGTTGGCGGTCTGCGAGAGCATCGACCGGAACTCGGTGGAGACGATGTGCAGTTCGTCGACGCCCAGAATGCCGTCGGCTCCCGCATCGTCGCCCTCGTCGTCAGCGCCGGCCATGAACGCCGTCACCAGGGTGTCGGCGATTTCCTTGGCGTCCTCGTAGGTAGGCCGCTCCGAGAAGCCGGTCCACGACTCGGTCACCGTCCGCTGCCGGAAGCTGTAGTAGCCCAAGGCTTTCCGGCCGACGACGTAGAGCACCGGGTTCTTGCCCTCTTCCCGCAGCAGCGAGAAGAGTTCTTCGGCCCGGCGCAGCACGTTGGCGTTGTAACCGCCGCAGAGACCGCGGTCCGAGGACACCACCAGCACACCGGCCCGCTTGGGGTTCGCCCGCTCCACGAGCAGCGGGTGATCCAGCGCGCTGGCACCGGCCAGCTCGGTGAGCATGTTGGTGATCTCGGTGGCGTAGGGCCGAGCCGCATCGACTCGGGCCTGCGCCTTGGCGATCCGCGACGTGGCGATCAGCTCCTGGGCCTTCGTGATCTTCTTGATCGACGAGGCCGAGCGGATGCGCCCGCGTAGCTCGCGAAGTGTGGCTGCCATTGGTTACCTAGGCCTTCTTCGGAGCCGGCTTGCGGACCTTGACCGATTCCTTCTCAAGGTCCTCGGGATCCAGCGCCTCGGCATCGTGCTCGTTGGCGACCACCGAGCTGCCGTCCGAGGCCGCGAAGCCCTTCTTGAACTCGTTGATGACCGAGACGAGCTTCTCTTCGTTCTCCTCGGAGAGCTTCTTGGACTCCTTGATGCCCTTGAGGATGTCGCTGTGGCTGGCCTTCACGTGCTCCAGCAGCTCATCGGTGAAGCGCGAGACATCTTCGGCCGGAACCGAGTCCAGATGGCCCTGGGTGCCGAGGAAGATCGAGACGACCTGGTCCTCGACTGCCAGCGGGCTGTACTGGGCCTGCTTGAGCAGCTCGACCAGGCGCACACCGCGGTCCAGCTGGGCCTTGGAGGCAGCGTCCAGATCCGAGGCGAAGGCCGCGAAGGCCTCCAGCTCGCGGTACTGCGACAGGTCCAGACGCAGCGAACCCGCAACCTCTTTCATGGCCTTGATCTGTGCGGCGCCACCGACACGGGACACCGACACACCGACGTTGACGGCCGGGCGCACACCCTGGTTGAACAGGTCGGACTCCAGGAAGCACTGTCCGTCGGTGATCGAGATGACGTTGGTGGGGATGTAGGCCGAGATGTCGTTGGCCTTGGTCTCGATGATCGGCAGGCCGGTCATCGAACCACCGCCGAGCTCGTCGGACAGCTTCGCGCAACGCTCCAGCAGACGCGAGTGCAGATAGAAGACGTCACCCGGGTATGCCTCGCGGCCCGGTGGGCGGCGCAGCAGCAGCGAGATGGCACGGTAGGCCTCGGCCTGCTTGGTCAGGTCGTCGAACACGATCAGGACGTGCTTGCCGTTGTACATCCAGTGCTGGCCGATGGCCGAACCGGTGTAGGGGGCCAGCCACTTGAAGCCGGCCGCGTCGGAAGCCGGGGCCGCGACGATCGTCGTGTACTCCATGGCGCCACCCTCTTCCAGCGCGCGCTTCACGCTGGCGATGGTGGAACCCTTCTGGCCGACGGCGACGTACACGCAGCGCACCTGCTGCTTGGGGTCACCGGTCTCCCAGGCCTCACGCTGGTTGAGGATGGTGTCGACGCAGACCGCGGTCTTGCCGGTCTTGCGGTCACCGATGATCAGCTGACGCTGGCCACGGCCGATCGGGGTCATGGCGTCGATGGCCTTGATACCGGTCTGCAGCGGCTCGGACACGCTCTGGCGCTGCACCACCGAGGGCGCCTGCAGCTCGAGAGCGCGGCGGGTTTCGGCCTCGATGTCGCCCTGGCCGTCGATCGGCTGACCGAGCGGGTTGACGACGCGACCGAGGAACGCGTCGCCGACCGGCACCGAGAGCACCTCGCCGGTGCGCTTGACCTGCTGGCCTTCTTCGATCTTCTCGAACTCACCCAGGATGACGGCGCCGACGCTGTGCTCGTCGAGGTTCAGCGCCACACCCAGCACACCGCCTGGGAACTCGAGGAGCTCCTGGGTCATGACCGAGGGCAAGCCCTCGACGTGGGCGATACCGTCACCGGCGTCTACGACGGTGCCGATCTCTTCACGCTCGGTGTCGGCGGAAAACGAGGATACGTAATCCTCGATGGCACCTTCGATATCAGCAGCCGAGATTGTCAACTCTGCCATGGTTTTTCGTCTTCCTACCTTGTTCTTGAGATCATTCGTGGGTCTTGGCGGGGCTAGTCGCTTCCTCGCGCAAGCGCTCGTCAGTCCGGCAGCCCGGTCTGGGCGGCAGCCAGTCGCGACGAGATGGATCCGTCGATCACCTCGTCGCCGACGGTGATCGACAGACCACCGAGGAGACTCGGGTCGACATGCAGTTGGACGGAGACCGGGTGGCCGTAGATGCGGGTGAGCACCTCCGACAGCCGGGTCCGCTGGGCATCGGTGAGATCGGCCGCGGCGGTCACATGCGCGACCACTTCACCGCGACGGGACACCGCGAGTTCGGCGAGGTCGATGACGGCCTCGTCGGCACGCTCACCACGCAGCAGCCCCACGGTCTGGGACAGCAGTGCCGAGGCGGTCTTGTTCACACCGGCGCTCGCGCCGAACACCTTGTCCAGCAAGGCGACTCGCTCCTGTGCCGGCGCAGTGTAATCGCTGAGCAGGGCCGAGAGCTTGGGCTCGGCGTCGAGCAGGCGGCCGAACCGGAACAGCTGGTCCTCCACCTCGTCGACCTCGCCGGCAGTCTCGGCACGCTTGAGCAGTGCCAGACGCGCGGTGTGTTCGATCGCGTCGACCAGGTTCGATTCGGTCGACCAACGCTGCGAGACCGCCGTCCGCAGCACGTCCAGCGTGGTGCCGGAGACCTTGTCGGACAGCAGCCGCTCGAGCAGCCGGACCTTCGGGGCGGCGTCGTCGGTCGGCTCCGCGAGATGCTTGTTGAGCGCGGACTCCGACAGCAGCAACGTGGCCACCGAGGCCAGTTCGTCGGCCAGGGTGGTCAGACCCTCGGCGTCCAGAGCGGTTGCGGTGGAGTCGAACTTGTCGACGACGACCGCGAGCGACTCGCGGCTGGCCGCACGCAGCTTGGCCGTGGCGGCAGTGTCGATCACGAACGCCGACGGGGCCATCTGGTCGAGTTCGGCCAGGAACCGATCGACGGTGGCGGCCTGCGCAGCTGGGTCGGCGACGTGGGCCCGGACCAGGGCGTCGGCCTTGGCGACCGACTCCGATCCGAGGCCGGTGCGCAGCTGGCGGATGAGCTGCTGGCGCATCAGCTGAACCTGCTGCGCGCCTTGGGCCTTGATCCGCTCGGCCTCGGTACCGGCCTGCTCGGCCAGTGAAGCGGCGATCCGCTCGGAGTCCTGCGCGGCCTCGTCGGTCACCTTGGCCGATTCGGCCTTGGCGTCGGCGAGTGCCTTGGCATGCATCTCATCGGCGTCGGCGAGCTTTTTGGCCGCATCGGCGCTCTCGGCGAGCGCAACCCGCACGGCATCCTGCTGCTTCTGCATCAGGTTCCGCACCGGCGGCACCACCCACTTGATGATGATGAATGCGATGACGGCAAAGCCGATCAGCTGCCCGATAAATATCGACATCTACTGCGTCCCACCTGATTTCACGTCGATGCCCAAAATTCGGCTGGCCAGGGTCTCGGAGAGCCCGTCCACCGACGACTCGAGCCCGGACCGCACCTGGGCGCTCTGGGCAGCAAGCTGCTCATCGGCCTGGCGCACATTTTCGGCCACCTCGGAGCCGGCCTCGGCACGCTTGGCATCGACCACCTCGCGACCGGCCGCACGGGCCTCGTCACGGATGGCCGACGCCTGGGTGCGTGCCCCGGCCATCGCCTCGTCATAGTCGGCCTGTGCCGCAGCCACCTGCTCGGCTGACTTCCGGTTGTCGGCAGCGGTCTTGGCCAGCATCGCTTCCCGCTCTGCCAGCACCTTGCCGACCGGTGGCACAACCCATTTCGCGATCACAGCGAGTGTGATCAGGAAAATGATCAGCACGGCGAAGAAGGTGCCGTTGGGGACCAGGAAGTTGCTCTGGCCCCCACCGCCTTCCTCCGCCGCGAGGAGTGTCAGTTCACCCATGCTGATGGACTACTGCAGGCCCGGCGTGGCGAAGACGAACAGCGCCATGAAGGCCAAGTTGATGAAGTACGCGGCCTCCACCAGACCGACGGTGATGAAGAACGGGGTGAACAGCCGGCCCTGGGCCTCGGGCTGCCGGGCAATACCCGAGATCAGCGCGTTACCCGCGATACCGTCGCCGATACCGGCGCCGATGGCGCCGCCGCCCATGATCAAACCGCCACCGATCAGCGCGCCGGCCGTGATGAGGGCGTTGGGGTCGAGTTCCATTCCTTTTATCCTCCTTGATAACTGGTGGCCCAAAAAATGTTGCCGCCAGAGGTTCGTGTCATGCAGTTGTTACGGGTCTAGCTGGTCATGCTCAATGTTCGTCGTGGTCCAGCTCCATCGACTGGCTGAAGTACAGGATCGTCAGCAGCGAGAAGATGAATGCCTGAATCAGGCCGACGAAGAGGTCGAAGGTCTTCCAGATGGCGTTGGGCGCCCACTGGATGTACCACGGGAACATCGCGATCAGCGCAACCAGGATGCCGCCGGCGAAGATGTTGCCGAAAAGACGGAGGGCCAGCGAGATCGGCTTGGCCAGTTCCTCGACGATGTTGATCGGCGCGAGGAAGGCGACGTGCCCCTTGAGCAATTTGACCGGGTGGCCGATGATGCCGCGACGCCAAATGCCGGCGGCGTGGTAGGCGAGGAACACGAACAGGGCGAGCGCCAGCACGAAGTTGATGTCGGAGGCCGGCGGCTTGTACCACTCGGCCGCGGCACCGTCGGCCCCGCCGTACTGCAGCGGCAGCACGCCGAGCCAGTTGGAGATCAGGATGAAGACGAAGATCGTCACGGCCAGCGGCAGCACGAAAGGCGCGACCTTCATACCGATCGAGCTTTCGATCTGCTGGCGCATCTGGATGGTGAGCGCCTCCCAGAACAGCTGAACACCGCCAGGGACACCGGTCGAGGTGACCTTGGCCCGCAGGACGAAAGCCAGCGCGATCACGATCACCGCGGTGATCGCGGTAGCCAGGATGGTGTCACCGTTGAACGTCATCCCGAACAGCTCGAACACCATGGTGTGGTGGCCGACGTGGATGGCAGCGCCACCCTCTTCGGCGGCGAGCACGGTCGTCGTCTGAGTCATTTAGGTCAGCTCAACCCTTCGATTCCGTATCCAAGACATCCAGGCCGTTAGAGCGGATCTTCCGCAGTAGGGGGATGCTGGTGCTCATCACCAGCAGGGCCTGGAAAATCGCCAGTCCGAACAGCACCGCGATGCCGCCCGAGGTTTTGAAGACAAATGCGATGCCGAGGGCGATCGCGGTGATGATCAGCAGCCGCGTCGCCGAGTTCACGGCCATCTTCTTCTTGAGGGGATGGTCCTCGGCCGTGATCGACTCGACGGCCCGACGCACCAGCAGCGCGTTGACCAACCCGAGGCCCAGGCCGACCCCGAAGAAAGCTCCGAACAGGACGTGACCGGTGAATCCGGCCGCCACCAGGGCCAGTGCGGTGAGAGCGATGCAGACGATCAGCAGACGCAGCGGCCGAAACGCGACCGACGGAAACACCAACGGCGCTTCGTGCGCTGGTGACGTCACCGCTTCACCCCAATCCCGCTGCCACAGAAAGCCGTCCCCTCGGATACGCCAAGGGCAGATGCCGCCTGGCAAAATCCTGTGCGTGCCCGCCGAGAATATCGGAGGGCAACGGGCGGGCTCGACTCACCCACGGGGTAGCTCCCTTTGTCGGTCGTTGATCGGCACCTGACGGTTCGTCGAACCGATGGGCCGGGCCGGCAACCCGCGAGGTTTTTCGGGTTCTGGCAGCACCCTAACACATGGTAGGCACCCCTAAACGATGCCTACTACTTTTTGTCGTACTTCGCCCCGTGCTCGTCGCCCGGGCCTTCGCTCCCCCGTTGCAACAGCGGTATCAGGGTCACCACGATCGCGACCAGAATGGCCGCCGCGACCACCGCGCCGGTGTAGCGCGGATCGAAGAAGATCGTCGCCGCGGCACCGAAAGCGATGATGCCGACCCACAGGTAGATCAGCAGCACGGCACGGCGATGCGAATGCCCGATCTGCAACAGCCGGTGATGCAGGTGCATCTTGTCGGGGCTGAGCGGGCTGCGGCCGGCCCGGGTGCGCCGCACGATGGCCAGCAACGTGTCCAGGGCGGGCACCAGCATCACCGCGATCACCAACAGGAACGGCGACAGCAGCGCGAACACGTCGCGGGCGCCGTAGGCGTTCTGCGAGATCGGGCCTGCCGCCGTGGTCGAGGCCGCACCGAGCATCAGGCCGATGAGCATCGAGCCGGAGTCGCCCATGAAGATCTTGGCCCGGTGGAAATTGTGCGGCAGGAAACCCAGACAGGCTCCGGCCAACACCACCGAGATCACCGCGGGCGGATAGAACAGCACATCGCCGCCGTGGTCGCGCAGCAACCCGACCGAGAAGATGCAGATCGCCAGCGCGGTGATCAGCCCAAGACCGGCGGCCAGCCCGTCGAGACCGTCGACGAAGTTCATCGCGTTGACGATCGAGACCGTGAGCGCGAGCGTCAGCAGGATCGACGACACCTGGTCGAGCACGATGGTGCCCACTCCCCCGATCGGGATGTAGAGCACGCTCCAGGCCACGCCCATGGTGACCAGCACGCTGGCCGCGGTGATCTGGCCGGCGAACTTCGTCAGCGCGTCCAGCCCCCAGCGGTCGTCGATCAACCCGATGGCCATGATCAGCCCGCCGGCCACCACCACCGCCGGCATACCGGTCGAATAGACGAAGCCGCGGGTGAGCGCGGGCAGCTGTGAGGCGAGCAGCACCGCGGCGGCCACCCCGATGTACATCGCCAGCCCGCCCATCCGTGGCACGGGCTGGACGTGGACGTCGCGTTCCCGGGGGTAGGCGACGGCGCCGAGCCGGATCGCCAGCACGCGCACCCAGCCGGTGGCGAAGTAGGTGATGATCGCGGCGGTCAACCCGACCAGGATCAGCTCGCGCAGCGGTACCCCGGCGCCGCGTTCCGACAGTGCCAGCAGCCCGGCCTCGACCGCGGGGATCACTGGGTCGCCGGCCGTCATCACCGATGCACCGTACTGCAGCAAGCTGGGATCACTCCGTAGGCGTTGTGGTGAGTGTGGACGGTTCCACGTCGAGTACCCGGGCAACGTCCTCGACGCTGATCGGGCCCTCCCGCAGGATGCGGGGCGCCGGGCCGGTGAGGTCGACGATGGTGGAGGCGGCCTGTCGTTCGGCCGGCCCGGCGTCGAGGTACACCTCCACGCTGTCGCCGAGCTGATCGCGGGCGTCGGCCGCGGTCACGGCGGCGGGACGGCCGGAGACGTTGGCGCTGGACACCGCCATCGGCCCGACCTCGCGCAGGAGCTCGATCGCCACGGGGTGCAGCGGCATCCGCAGCATCACGCTGCCGTTGGCGTCGCCGAGATCCCACTGCAATGACGGCGCCTGCGCCACAACCAGACTCAGGGCGCCCGGCCAGAACGCCCGGATCAGTTCCCGCGCCGCCGGTGGCACCGCGAAGACCAGCCCGTCGATGGTGGTCCAGGATCCGACCAGCACGCCGACGGGCATGTCGCGGCCACGGCCTTTGGCGGCCAACAGCGCACCCACCGCCTCGGCGTCGAAGGCGTCGGCACCGATGCCGTACACGGTGTCGGTGGGCATCACCACCAACCGGCCGCCTTTGACCGCACTGACCGCCGAGGCGATCCCGACGGCACGCTGCTCGGCGTCGGCGCAGTCGAACATCTCAGGCATATTGCCCTACCTTCTTCCCGCCGCCTGGCACAACGCGCATGCAACTCAGCTTCGCGCAATACGGGTCGCGGTGACAAAGCGGGGTCGCCCGGCCAGATCCCGGCGCGCGGTCACCCCGGTGAAATGTCCGTTGCCGGCAAAGGCTTCCACCGAGAGCTCGGCGGTGGTGTCATCGTGTTCGACGCCGCACGGCGCACCGTCACGCAACCATCGGTCGGCCAGTTCGACGATCGGCCGGATCACCGCCATACCGTCGGGCCCACCGAACAGGGCGTGTGCGGGATCATGTTCGGCCACTTCCGGCTCGAGCACCGCGTCCGCTGGGATGTAGGGCGGATTGGACACCAGCAGATCCACCCGGGCGTCGAATTCGGGTAGCAGGCCGGCAACGGTGACATCGGCATCGACAATCTCGACGCGGGAACCTGTCGCATTGCGACGCGCGAATTCCAGGGCGGCGGGCGAGTTCTCGACGGCCACCACCCGGGCCCCGGGCCAGTGCTCGGCCAGCGCCAACGCCAACGCACCCGAACCCGTGCAGAGGTCGACAATCAGCGGTTTTGCCGGAAGTTGTTGCGTACAGGCCCATTCGAGCAGCGCCTCGGTCTCCGGCCGGGGAATGAACACCCCGGGGCCCACCGACAGTGTCAACGGACCGAACGGCGCGGTGCCGATCAGGTGTTGCAGCGGGACCCGGCCGGCCCGGGCGGCGACGAGTTCGTCGTAGGCCTGCTCGAATCCCTCGCCAGGGTCGTCGAGCAGCATCAACCTGCCGCGGTCGACACCGGCGACGTGCGCGGCCAGCAGTTCGGCGTCGATCCGCGGTGAGGCGACGCCGACGGCGGCCAACCGTGCTGCTGCGGCCTCGATCGCCTGCCGCAGCGGGCTCATGTCCCCTGCTGGAGCCGGGCCTGTTTGTCCGCCGCCCCGAGGGCGTCGAGGAGCGCATCCATGTCACCGTCGAGCACCTGGTCGAGGTTGTGCGCCTTGAAATTGATCCGGTGATCGGCGATCCGGTTCTCCGGGAAGTTGTAGGTCCGGATCCGTTCGCTGCGGTCGACCGTGCGGATCTGGCTGGCGCGGTCGGCCGAGGCGTCGGCCGAGGCCTGCTCCTCGGCCAGTGCCTGCAACCGAGCGGCCAGCACCTGCATGGCCCGGGCCTTGTTCTGCAGCTGCGAGCGTTCGTTCTGGCAGGTGACGACGATTCCGGTGGGCAGGTGGGTGATGCGCACCGCCGAGTCGGTGGTGTTCACGCCCTGACCGCCCTTACCCGAGGATCGGTAGACGTCGATGCGCAGGTCTGACTCGTCGATCTGGACCTGCTCGACCTCGTCGGGCTCGGGGTAGACCAGCACGCCGGCCGCCGACGTGTGCACCCGGCCCTGCGATTCGGTGACCGGTACGCGCTGCACCCGGTGCACGCCGCCCTCGAACTTCATCCGCGACCAGACGCCGTCGGCGGAATCACCCTTGCCGGCGATGGTGAGCGTGGCGTCCTTGTAGCCGCCGAGGTCAGACCATGTTTCGTCGAGCACGGTGACCGTCCAGCCGTGCCGCTCGGCGTACCGGATGTACATCCGGGCCAGGTCGGCGGCGAACAGGGCCGACTCCTCGCCGCCCTCCCCGGACTTGACCTCCAGCACGATGTCGTCGGCATCGTGGGGGTCCCGGGGTGCGAGTTGATCGGTCAGCTGCGCGTCGAGTTCGGCGACCTTGGCGGTCAGCTCGTCCACCTCGGCGGCGAAGCTGTCATCGTCGGCGGCCAGCTCGCGGGCCGCCTCCAGATCACCGCGGGCGGCTTCCAGCTTGCGGTAGGTGCCCACCACCGGCGACACCTGGGCGAAGCGCCGGCCCACCTTGCGGGCGGCCCCGGCGTCGGCGTGCAGGTTGGGGTCGGCGAGCTGACGCTCGAGATCGGCGTGTTCAGCCAACAACGCCTCGATTGCGCGCCCCGGCGGAGCCGGGAATCCGGCAGAAGCGGTGTCTGTCACGTCGGCCCATCCTTTCCACTTATGCCGCCAACTCGTTCCTGGAAACGAGAACAGCGCCCAGATCTGCGCATATGCGACAGATCGGGCGCTGTTGACGTAGCTACTTGTCGGCAGCAGCCTTGTCGGCGGCAGGCTTGCGCTTGCCGTACCGCTTCTCGAAGCGGGCCACGCGGCCGCCGCTGTCGAGGATCTTCTGCTTGCCGGTGTAGAACGGGTGGCACTGCGAGCAGACCTCGACGACGATCTGGCCGCTCTGCTTGGTGCTACGGGTGGTGAAAGTATTGCCGCAACCACAGTGCACCGTGGTGTCGACATACTCAGGGTGAATGCCTGTTTTCATGGTTCCTCTTCATTCGTTGGCCCGGGTCGCCTCGTGTGTGGCGTGAACCGGGACCGAGGGTCGACGGTCAATTATGCCAGGTCAACCGTCAGCAGCCTAAACGCGTGATGACCGGCGGCTATTCCCGGCGCGGCGGGGGTCGAACCGGCACGGGCTCAAATCTGCGCGTAGGCCGTCCCGTCACGCTTCCACAGCACCCGGCCGGTCGGGTCGGCGCCGAGCGCCACCAGCTCACGCTTGAGGATCTTGTTGGTCGCGGTGCTGGGCAGGTCCTCGGCCAACCAGACGTACCGGGGCCAAGACTTGGGTGACAGGTCCGCTTGAGCGGCGAGGAACGCCGAGAACTGCTCCGGTGTGAGCTGTTTGCCATCGCGCAACACGATGGCGGCCATCACCTGGTCGCCGACCAGCTCGTCGGGCACCGGGTAAACGGCCACCCGGCTGACCAGCGGCTGCCGCAACAGGATTCGTTCGATCGGCGCCGCGGTGATGTTCTCCCCGTCCACCCGCATCCAGTCCGCCGTGCGTCCGGCCAGGTAGATCCAGCCGTCGGCGTCGCGGTAGGCCAGATCGCCCGACCAGTACACGCCGTGGCGCAGCCGCTCATCGGTGGCGCCCTGGTCGTTGTGGTAGCCGCGGAACATCCCGCTGCCGTTGGTGTTGACCAGCTCGCCGGTGGCCGCCGCGGCGTTGACCAGGGCCCCGGTGTCGTCGAACTGTGCGACGGGGCACTCTTGAACGGTCTCCGGGTCGTAGATCGCCACCCCGGGGAAGCCCTGGCCGACGCTTCCGGGGGGCGTGCCCTCGGAGCGGGTGATGATGATCGCCAGCTCGGTCGAGCCGAAGCCGTCCCACACGCTGCAGCCGAACCGGCGGCTGAACTCGTCGATGTCGCGGTCGGCGGCCTCGTTGCCGAATGCCACCCGCAGCGGATTGTCGTGGTCGTCAGGCTGCTCGGGCGTGGCCAGGATGTAGGCCAGCGGCTTGCCGACGTAGTTCATGTACGTCGCCCCGTAGCGGCGGATGTCGGGCAGGAATCCGGATGCGGAGAACTGTGCCGGCGCCATGGCCGCACCCGAACTGAGCGCCACACCCCACCCGGCGTACACGCCGTTGGAGTGGAACAGCGGCATGGACAGGTAGCAGGTGTCCGTCTCGGTCAGGGCGTAACGCTGCACCAGCGCGGCGGCGGAGAACAGCACGATCGAATGCGGCACCTGGACCGCCTTGGGCTCACCGCTGGTGCCCGAGGTGAAGATCATCATGAAGGTGTCGTCCGGCCCGACTTCGCGGTGGGGCGTGAGTTCCGGTGCCGACCAGGCGGTGTCGGAGACGTCGACGACGGTGACGCCGGGCAGGTCGAGGCCGTCGAGCAGTCCCCGGTGCTGTTCGTCGACCAACACGATCTGGCATTGGACCCGGGCGATGTCGCGGGCGAGCGCCGCACCGCGGCGGGTGTTGTTGATGCCGCAGACCACGTAGCCACCGAGTGCGGCGGCAGCCAGGGCGGTCAGCATGTCGGGGGTATTGCCGAGCAGGGTGCCGACGTGCAGCGGGCGCTGCGGATCGGCCATGCCGATCAGGGCCGCGGCCTGGGCCTTCGCCTCGGCAACATGCTCGCTCCAGGTCCAGGTCTGCTCGCCGTACTTGATGGCGATGTTGTTGCTTCCTTCGCGCTCCCGGAGCAACTGCTGCAGCGTTTCGGCCATCGACCGACCCCCAAAAGTGTGTAAACAGATTAGAAAAACTGTCTACCATGGCGCTGGCACGCGACGAAACGTGCTTGGCAGAATCACTACGCAGAATCGACCACCGAGCCACGCCCGCCATTCCCCGAGCGCCAGGAGCACAGTTGACCAGCACCACGGAACCCCGCAGCGTGCGCGATCGACTGATCGACGCTGCCGAGGAATGTCTGCGGACAAAAGGGATCCGCGCGACGACGGTCTCCGAGGTGGCCGAGGCCGCCGGGGTGTCCCGCGGCTGGTTGTACCGCCATTTCCCCGACAAAGCGACGCTGCTGGGCGCGGCGATCGTCCGCCTCAACGACGCATTCTGGTCGGAGGCCCACGCCATGCTCGAACAGATCGACGGGCTGGACCAGCAGATCGCCTGGGGCGTGGGCAACGGCCTGCGGGCCTACGACGATCCGGGTGCGGTGCTGTTGAAGCTGCGCACCGATGAACCCGACGAGTTCAATGCCTGCGCCGGCGCCGGCGTCCAGGGCATGGTCCCCGACCTCGCCGAATTCTGGTCACGCTATCTCGTGACGGCTCGCGACCGCGGCGAGATCCGCGCCGACGTCGACATCGACGAAGCGTCGGAATGGGTTGCGCGGGTGATCATCTCGTTGGCGACCGTACCGGGCAACACCCTCGATCCCAGCGACGGTGCGGCCGTGCTGGCCCACGTCCGCCGCTACGTCATCCCCGGATTACGCAACTAACCCGGTGAGCAGACAGAAAACTGCCCCTTTTCGCGTGAAAAGAGGCAGTTTTCTGTCTGGTCGCGGCGTGAGTCAGTCGACGTCCATCGAGCCCGGAGCGGTCTTGGAGACCTGCACCAGGAACTCGTAGTTGTTCTTGGTCTTGCGCAGCTGGCTCATCAGCAGGTCGATGGCCTGATGGCTGTCGAGACCCGACAGCACCCGGCGCAGCTTGTGCACGATCGCGAACTCGTCCGGGCTCAGCAGCAACTCGTCCTTGCGGGTGCCCGACGGGTTGACATCGACCGCCGGGAACACCCGGCGCTCGGCGATCTTGCGATCGAGCTTGAGCTCGGCGTTACCGGTGCCCTTGAACTCCTCGAAGATCACGGTGTCACCGGTGGAGCCGGTCTCCACCATCGCGGTGGCGATGATGGTCAGCGAGCCACCGTGTTCGATGTTGCGCGCCGCGCCGAGGAACCGCTTCGGCGGGTACAGCGCAGTCGAATCCACACCACCGGACAGGATGCGACCCGAGGCCGGCGATGCGTTGTTGTACGCGCGGCCCAGACGGGTGATCGAGTCCAGCAGCACCACGACGTCCTTGCCCTGCTCGACCAGGCGCTTGGCCCGCTCGATCGCCAGCTCGGCGGCCTGGGTGTGGTCTGACGGCGGGCGGTCGAAGGTCGAGGCGATGACCTCACCCTTCACCGAGCGCTGCATGTCGGTCACCTCTTCCGGACGCTCGTCGACGAGCACCACCATGAGGTGGCATTCCGGGTTGTTCTTGGTGATCGCGTTGGCGATGTCCTGCATGATCGTGGTCTTACCGGCCTTCGGCGGCGACACGATCAGGGCGCGCTGGCCCTTACCGATCGGCATGATCAGGTCGATCACGCGCGTGGTCAGCCGCTCGGGCGTGGTCTCCAGGCGCAGCCGCTGGTTCGGGTACAGCGGGGTCAGCTTCGTGAAATCGGGCCGGTTCTTGGCCGCCTCGACCGGACCACCGTTGACGCTGTCGAGGCGCACCAGCGGGTTGAACTTCTGCCGCGGATTGTTACCGCCGCCTTCGCCCTCACGGGGCACCCGCACCGCACCGGTCACCGCGTCACCACGGCGCAGCCCGTTCTTGCGCACCATGTTCATCGACACGTACACGTCGTTCGGCCCGGCCAGGTAGCCCGAGGTCCGCACGAACGCGTAGTTGTCCAGCACGTCGAGGATGCCGGCGACCGGCTGGACGACGTCGTCCTCACGCAGCTCGGTGTCGTTACCGCCCTCGCCGCCGCGCTCGCCACGACGGCGACGGTCGCGGTCCCGGAACCGGCGGCCACGACGACCCTGACGGCCTTCGCCGTCGTCATCGTTGTTGCCTGAGTTGTTGTTGCCTGAGTTCGACCCCCGGTTCTGCTGATCGTCGGACTGATCGGACCGCTCACGGCCCTGGTCCTTGTCCTGCCGGTCCTGCTTCTGGTCGCGGTCCGGCTTGGCGTCCGACTTGTCCTTGTTGCCGCTGTCCTTGTTGCCGCTGTCTTTGTTGCCGTCGTCGGACTGCTCGCGCTTCTCGCGCTTGTCCGACTTGTCTCGCTTCTCCTGCTTGGCCTGCTTCTCGCGCGGCTGCTCAGCGGCGTTGGCCGGGGCCTCTTTGGCCTGGGTGGCCTCTTTGGTCTCGGCAGATTCGGCTTTGACCTCGGCCGGGGCCGAGTCGGTGCCGGCGTCGTCCTTGGCGGCGTCGACGGGCGCACCGGCCTGACGCGAGGAGCCCCGACGCTCGCGGCGGCGGGCCGGCGGCTGCTCGGCAGCCTCGGCGGCGGCGTCCGGCTGGACGTCGGCAGGAGCTTGAGCCGGCGCCTCGGAGGCGCCGTTGGACTCGCCGCGGTGGGCGCGAATGGCTGCGATCAGCTCACTCTTGCGCAAACCCGACGCGCCTTCAACACCGATTTCCTTGGCCAGCGCACGCAGCTCAGGCAGCACCATGCTCGACAGCGACGCGGGACGGGCGCTCGAGGCGCGCCGCGCGGTGTCCGATCCGGGCGCAGAGGCAGCAGCCGGCGCCGCGGTGCCCGCGGCGTCAGTACTTTCAGATGTCACGGCGTTCGTTGAATCCCCAGTGCCATTGGCGCTGTCAGCCGTGAAGAGGTCCGTATCTGTCACGGATTTCCTTTCTTTCCCTCGCTCACGAGTCGGGCGAGGGTTCCCCAAAGGTCGATGCGCGTTCAGCCATACCGCTGAGCGCGTAGCTCACACCGTCGCCTGCGCAACGGCGATCGCCAGGATTCGCCGATATACGGCGAACCATCAGTCCACGAGTAGAACACAAGAAGATTGGGTGGTCGTCCTGGTGTCGACGCAGGCAGAGACCCTGCGAGTGCTGGACGAGAGCGAGAATAGCCCGCTTTGGTGAAGTAATCAAGCAACGCCCATGCTGGGCGTGTGGCGTTCGCCGCTTCCCGTGTCGGCCACCATCAGTTCTTCGCGGCCACACCCGACGTCCAACGGACGCCCGCTCCGACCGACATTTCCCTGATGTTGAACCCGTGCGCAGTGCCGTATTCGATGGCTTCATCAGGCAGTCCGACCTGCGAACTCAGTCCGAGAACCGTAGGTCCGGCGCCGGACAGCACTGCTGCCACCCCACAACGCCGCAGCAGTTGGAGATATTCCGCCGAGGCCGGCATCGCCGCGGCGCGCTGCGGCTGATGCAGCACGTCCTGTGTGGCGGTCATCAACAAATCGGGCCGCTCACTCAACGCCACCACCAGCAGTGCCGCCCGGCTGAGGTTGAACCGGGCGTCGAGGTGGCTGACCTGCTCGGGCAGCACGGCGCGGGTCTCGGCCGTGGACGACCGCTGCTGCGGAACCGCCGGGAACAGCCGGATGTCCGGATGCACCTGAACCGGCACCGCCCGGTAGCGCGGCGCCGCATCTCCCCCGACCTCGGTCCAGGACACCACCGCGCCGCCCAGCACGGCCGCTGCGGCGTTGTCCGGATGCCCTTCGAACTCGCCGGCCAGCTGGATCAGCCGCTCTTCACTCATGGGATCTGAACCCGCTTGCGCCACAAGACCATTGACCACAGCCAGACCGCCGACGACCGCAGCGGCCGACGAGCCGAGCCCACGCGAATGCGGAATCTCGTTGTGGCAGCGCACGATCAGACCGGCCGCACGATGCCCGGTGGCTCGCAAACCCGCTTCGATGGCCCGCACCACCAAATGCGTCGCATCCAGTGGAACCTGGCCGGCACCCTCGCCCTCGACTTCCAGCTGCAGACCGGAATCGGTTGTTTCGACGATGATCTCGTCGTACAGGCTGAGCGCCAGCCCCAGGCTGTCGAAACCCGGGCCGAGATTGGCGCTGGAAGCTGCGACGACCGCAGTGGCGGTGAGCCCGGCAGGCAGGGTGCTGTTCACCAGGCTCAGACCAGTCCGAGCTTGGCGACGACGGCGACCGGATCGACCGGCACCGCGGTGACGGTGGGCATGTCCTTGAGTGCGGTGTCGGGATCCTTGAGGCCGTTGCCGGTGACCGTGCAGACCACCGTCGAGCCTCGCTTGACCCAGCCGTCCTCGATCGACTTGAGCAGCCCGGCCACGCTGGCCGCCGAGGCGGGCTCGACGAACACCCCTTCGCTACGGGCGATCAGGTGATACGCGGCCAGGATCTCCTCGTCGGTGGCCGCCAGGAACCGGCCCTTGGACTGCTGCTGGGCCTCGACCGCGCCGGACCACGAGGCCGGCGACCCGATCCGGATCGCGGTGGCGATGGTCTCGGGCTCCTTCACCGGCTCCCCCAGCACCAGCGGGGCGGCACCGGCAGCCTGGGTGCCCAGCATGCGGGGCAACCGCTCGGTCAGGCCGTCGCGGTGGTACTCGGAGTAGCCCTTCCAGTAGGCGGTGATGTTGCCCGCGTTGCCCACCGGCAGCGAGTGCACGTCCGGGGCGACGCCCAGCGCGTCGACGATCTCGAACGCCGCGGTCTTCTGCCCTTCGATGCGGTACGGGTTGACCGAGTTCACCAGCGCGATGGTCGGGAAGTCCGCGGTGATCTTGCGGGCCAGTTCCAGGCAGTCGTCGAAGTTGCCGTCGACCTGAATGATCTTGGCGCCGTACATGACGGCCTGCGCCAGCTTGCCCATCGCGATCTTGCCCTGCGGGATCAGCACCGCACAGGTGATCCCGGCCTGAGCCGCGTACGCCGCGGCCGAGGCCGAGGTGTTGCCGGTGGAGGCACACAGCACGGCCTGCTGGCCACGGGCCAGCGACTCGGTGACCGCCACGGTCATGCCGCGGTCCTTGAACGACCCCGTCGGGTTGAGCCCCTCGACCTTCAGATGCACTGTGCAGCCGGTCTGTTCGCTCAGCCGCTTGGCATGGATGAGCGGCGTACCGCCCTCGAGCAAGGTGATCGGAGTCCAGTTGTCGCCGACCGGCAGCCGATCGCGGTAGGCCTCGATCAAACCCGGCCAGGGCCGGTGCACCGGCCCCGCGCTGGTCTTGCCTTGCGTCCCGGGGTTCATGCGTTCGTTCCTTCCATACGCAGCACACTGTTGATGGTCTGCACCACATCGAGATCGGCCAGCGCCTCGACGGTCTCCGACAGCGCGGCATCGGTGGCCTGGTGGGTGACCACCACGATGCGGGCGCCGCAGGGCTGCCCCTCCTCGTCGACCATGCCTTCCTGGCGCACCTCGGCGATGCTGACTTCACGCTTGGCGAATTCGGCTGCCACAGCGGACAACACGCCGGGCCGGTCCGAGACGTTCATGTTGACGTAGTAGCGGGTGGGGATGAAGCCGATCGGGGCGATCGGCAACTTGGCGTACTTGGATTCCCGGGGACCGCGACCACCCTGGACCCGGTTGCGCGCGGCCATAACCACATCGCCCATCACGGCCGAGGCCGTCGGCGCTCCCCCGGCGCCCTGGCCGTAGAACATCAGGCGTCCGGCCGCCTCCGCCTCGACCACCACGGCATTGAAGGCGCCGTTGACCGCGGCCAGCGGGTGCGTCAACGGCACCAGCGCCGGGTAGACCCGGGCCGAAACACGTTGTTTGCCTTCATCGGTGGTGAGCCGCTCACAGATGGCCAGCAGCTTGATGGTGCACCCTAGGGCGCGGGCGGACTCGAAGTCGGCCGCGCTGACCTTGGTGATGCCTTCGCGATAGACGTCGTCGGCGGTGACCCGGGTGTGGAAGGCGATCGAGGCGAGGATCGCCGCCTTGGCCGCGGCGTCGTAGCCCTCGACGTCGGCGGTGGGATCGGCCTCGGCATAGCCCAGCGCACTGGCATCGGCCAGTGCTGAGTTGTAATCGGCTCCGGTGCTGTCCATCTCGGACAGGATGTAGTTGGTAGTGCCGTTGACGATGCCGGCCACCCGCAGTACCGAATCACCGGCCAGCGACTGGGTCAGCGGGCGGATGACGGGAATCGCCCCGGCCACCGCCGCTTCGAAATACAAGTCGACGCGCGCCTTTTCGGCGGCCTGCGCCAGCTCGCCGGTGGATTGCGCCATCAGCGCCTTGTTTGCGGTGACCACCGACTTGCCCTGCTCGAGCGCAGCCAGGATGGCTTTGCGCGCCGGTTTCACCGGGCCCATCAGCTCCACCACGATGTCAACGTCGTCGCGCGACACGAGCTCGATGATGTCGTCGGTGAGCAGCTTTTCGGGCACGCCGCGGTCAGCCGACACCTTGCGCACCCCGATGCCACGCACCTGCAGCGGTGCGCCGATGCGGGCTTCGAGGTCGGCAGCGGTCTCTTCGATGATCCGCACGACTTCGCTACCGACGTTGCCCAGGCCCAGTACCGCTACGCCGATGGGCTTCTCACTCATTGACCACTCACCTCCAGGCTCAACAGATCGTCGACGGTCTCCCGACGGAGCACCAACCGCGCCTTGCCGTCCTTCACGGCCACCACGGCGGGCCGGCACAGCAGGTTGTACCGACTCGACATCGAGTAGCAGTAGGCGCCGGTGGCGGCAACCGCCAGCAGGTCGCCGGGGGCGATGTCATCGGATACCCAGGTGTCACGGACGACGATGTCGCCGGTCTCGCAGTGCTTCCCGACGATCCGCGCCAGCACCGGCGCGCCATCGCTGTGGCGCGACACCAGTCGCGCGTCGTACTCGGCGTCATACAGGGCGGGGCGGATGTTGTCGCTCATGCCGCCGTCGACACTGACGTAGCGCCGCTGCGCGGTGGCGCTGATCGCCACGTCTTTGACGGTGCCGACCTCGTAGAGCGTGACCGTGCCCGGTCCGGCGATCGCGCGGCCCGGCTCCACCACCAGCTTCGGGGTGGGCAGGCCGACGGCCTCGGACTCGCTTTTGACGATGGCCTTGAGCTTGTCGGCCAGCTCCTGCATCGGCGGTGGATCATCCTGTGGCACATAGGAAATGCCGAGACCGCCGCCGAGGTCGATGACCGACATCTGCGAGGTCTTCTCGACACCGAATTCGGACACCACGTCGCGCAGCAGACCGATCACCCGGTGGGCGGCCACCTCGAATCCGGCCACGTCGAAGATCTGCGAACCGACATGGCAGTGCAATCCGACCAGGCGCAGGTTGTCGGTGGCGAAGACCTTGCGCACCGCGTCCATCGCTGCGCCGCTGGCCAGTGAGAGACCGAACTTCTGGTCCTCGTGCGCGGTGGAGATGAACTCGTGCGTGTGCGCCTCGACGCCGGGGGTCACCCGCACCAACACATCCTGGACGACGCCGGCCGCACCGGCGATGGCATCAAGGCGCTCGATCTCGATCTCGGAGTCCAGCACGATGTGCCCGACCCCGGCCTTGACCGCGGTGGTCAGTTCGTCGATCGATTTGTTGTTGCCGTGCACCGTGATCCGCTCCGGCGGGAAGTCCGCGTGCAGGGCCACAGCCAGCTCTCCCCCGGTCGCCACGTCGAGCGACAGGCCTTCGGCCTCGACCCAGCGGGCGATCTCGGTGCATAGGAACGCCTTGGAGGCGTAGTGCACATGATCGCCGCCGCCGAATGCCGCGGCGATGTCGCGACACCGCGACCGGAAGTCGTCCTCGTCGATGACGAACAGCGGGGTCCCGTATTCGGCGGCCAGCGCGGTCACCGACACCCCGGCGATCGTCACCACCCCGTCCGCACCACGGACCAGGTTGCGCGGCCAGACATTCGGGGCGAGCAGCAGGATCTCGTCGGGACTCTGCGGCTGGGCGAGAGGGCTGGGGTGGCGAGTGTCCTCGGCGTGCCGGGGGCCGGCGGGGTGCGCGTTCACATCCGCTCCGGAGCGGTCACACCGAGAATGGCCAGGCCGTTGGCGATCACCTGACGGGTGGCCTCACACAGCGCAAGCCGTGCCGAATTGAGATCACCTGGCTTTTCGTCGCCCTGCGGCAGCACCCGGCAGGCGTCGTAGAACCGGTGGTAATCACCGGCCAGATCCTCCAGGTAGCGGCACACCCGGTGCGGTTCACGCAGTGCGGCAGCAGCTTTGAGCACCCGGGGGAACTCCCCGAGGTTGCGGATCAGGATTCCCTCTTTTTCGTGGGTCAGCAGATCCAGGTGGGCGGTGTCGGCGGTGACGCCGAGGTCGGCGGCGTTGCGGGCCAGTGCCGAGAGCCGGGCGTGCGCGTATTGCACGTAGTAGACCGGGTTCTCGTTGGACGCGCTGGACCACAGGGCCAGATCGATGTCGATCGGGGTGTCCACCGAGGAGCGGATCAGTGAGTACCGCGCGGCGTCGACGCCGATCGCCTCGACCAGGTCGTCGAGGGTGATGACGGTGCCGGCGCGCTTGCTCATCCGCACCGGCTGGCCGTCGCGGACCAGGTTGACCATCTGACCGATCAGCACCTCGACGGTGTCGGGATCATCGCCCAGCGCCGCGGCGGCGGCCTTGAGCCGGGCGATGTAGCCGTGGTGGTCGGCACCGAGCATGTAGATGCACAGGTCGAACCCGCGCTGGCGCTTGTCGAGGTAGTAGGCCAGGTCGCCGGCGATGTAGGCGGCGTTGCCGTCGCTCTTGATCACGACGCGGTCCTTGTCGTCACCGAACTCGGTGGTGCGCAACCAGGTTGCGCCGTCCTTCTCGTAGATGTTGCCGGTCTCGCGCAGCTTGGCGATGGCCTGGTCGACACGGCCGGACGTGTGCATCGAATCTTCGTGGGTGTACACGTCGAAGTCGGTGCCGAACTCGTGCAGCGATTCCTTGATGTGGGTGAACATCAGGTCCACCCCGATCTCGCGGAAGGTCTCCTGCTGTTCGTCGGCGGGCAGGCTCATCACGTCGGGTCGCTTGGCCAGCACGGCCGCGGCGATGTCGTTGATATAGGTGCCGGCGTAGCCGTCCTCGGGGGCGGGCTCCCCCTTGGCCGCGGCCACCAGCGAGCGGGCGAACCGGTCGATCTGAGCGCCGTGGTCGTTGAAGTAGTACTCGCGGGTGACGTCGGCGCCCTGGGTGGTCAGCAGCCGGCCCAGCGCGTCGCCGACGGCGGCCCAACGGGTGCCACCGATGTGGATGGGCCCGGTCGGGTTGGCCGAGACGAACTCCAGGTTGATCTTTTCGTTCAGCTCGGTGGAGTTGCCATATGCCGCGCCGGCATTGAGCACGTTGGTGACGATGACTCCCTGCGCCGAGGCCTCGATGCGCAGGTTGACGAAGCCGGGACCGGCGACCTCGGCGGCCGCGATACCGTCGGCCGCAGTCAGCGCGGTGGCCAGCCAGCCGGCCAGCTCGCGCGGATTGACCCCGACCTTCTTGCCGAGCTGCAGCGCGAGGTTGGTCGCGTAGTCGCCGTGCTCAAGGTTGCGCGGGCGCTCGACCGTGACGGTGTCGGGCAGCGCGGAGGCGTCCAGGTCATGTTCGGTCAGCACTGCGGCGGCAGTGGCCTTGAGCAGCTCGGCGAGGTCGGCGGGGGTCACGAGGGTCCATCCTATGGTCTGGGGTCCCCGCGCCCCGAATCCGTATTCACGCTTCCATGCGCTACGCTATGCAAGCCCAATCGGCGCAGCTGATCTTCAGCCCCGCGCCCCCGTAGCTCAGGGGATAGAGCGTCTGCCTCCGGAGCAGAAGGCCGCAGGTTCGAATCCTGCCGGGGGCACTCCATTTTCGCAGGTCAGTGACGATTTTCATCACGGGCTCGGTCCGATCGCCAAGCGGCGGCAGTATCGATTTGGCAATTCAGCCACCAGTCAGACGTTCCATGATCGCACCGCCGGCCACTACTTCGCCGTCACAGGCCGCAGCGGCCCAATCCACTAAGCATCGCGTTCGTTGCGTGGTGGCGGAAAAACGGCCGGAAAATCGCCATGGCGCTACGCACGTGAGCGGGTGGCCCCGCGATCGCCTGCACCCACACTCTATGGAGTATTTTCCATAGAGTTCTGGGAAAGGATGCCGCAGTGATCACCCTGTCCGCCGAAGAGCAGGCCATCGTCAGTACCGTCCGCGACTTCGTCGACAAGCAGATCCGCCCAGTGGTCCGCGAGCTCGAACACGCCAACACCTATCCCGAAGAGCTCATCGAGGCGATGAAGGAGATGGGCATCTTCGGGTTGGCGATCCCCGAGCCCTACGGCTTCGCGGCGGTGTCGACGCCGTGCTATGCCCAGGTCACCGAGGAACTCGCCCGCGGCTGGATGAGCCTGGCCGGCGCGATGGGCGGACACACCGTCGTCTCCAAACTCCTGTTGCAGTTCGGCACCGACGAACAGAAGCAGAAATACCTGCCCCGGATGGCCACCGGTGAGCTACGTGCCACGATGGCGCTCACCGAACCCGGCGGCGGCTCCGATCTGCAGGCCATGCGTACCGTCGCCGCCAAGGACGAGACCGGCTACCTGATCAACGGATCGAAAACCTGGATCAGCAACGCCCGAAAATCCGGTCTCGTCGCACTGTTGTGCAAGACCGATCCCACTGCCTCCCCGGCCCACAAGGGGGTGTCGATCCTGCTGGTCGAGAAGGTCCCCGGCTTTGAGGTGTCCAAAGACCTGCCGAAGCTCGGCTACAAGGGCGTGGAGAGCTGTGAGCTGAACTTCATTGACTGTCACGTGGATTCGGATGCGCTGCTGGGCGGCGTGGAGGGCCGTGGCTTCGCCCAGATGATGAAGGGGCTCGAGGTCGGCCGAATTCAGGTCGCCGCCAGGGCAACCGGGGTTGCCCGGGCCGCTTTCGACGACGCACTGCAGTACGCGCAGGACCGGGAGAGCTTCGGGGTGCCGATCTGGCAGCACCAGTCCGTCGGCAACATGCTGGCCGACATGGGCACGAAACTCTATGCCGCACGCAGCCTTCTGCTCGACGCCGCGCAGCGGATCGACGCCGGCGGGCGCTGCGACATGGAGGCCGGCATGGCCAAGCTGTTCGCCTCCGAGACCGCGATGGAGATCGCGCTCAACGCGGTACGCATCCACGGCGGCTACGGCTACTCCACCGAGTACGACGTGGAACGCTATTTCCGCGACGCACCCCTGATGATCGTCGGCGAAGGTACCAACGAGATCCAACGCGGCGTGATCGCCAAGCAATTGGTGAAACGCAGCGGACTCGACATCTGAGGACGACACAGATGGACAAGCGACGCACACCGATGCGGCTCTCCGACGTCGTCTCCGCCCATGTCCGCGAGCTCATCGTCTCGGGGCAGCTGCAGTCCGGACAGTTCATCCGCCCCGAGACCGTCGCCGAGGAGCTCGGGGTCAGCGCCACCCCGGCCCGAGAGGGCCTGCTGCAACTACAGACTGAAGGGTTCCTCTCGGTCGAACCGCGGCGCGGCTTCATGGTGGCCACGCTGTCCATCGACGACATCCGCGATATCTACGACGCCCAGGCACTGCTGGGCGGTGAGCTCACCGCCCGCGCCGCCGAGACCATCACCCCCACCGCGGTCGACGAACTCGAACGCATCCAGGACGAACTCGAACGCGCCGCGGCCGCAGGCAATTTCGACGAAGAGGAACAGCTGAACCATCAGTTCCACGAGTTGATCTACCGGCAGAGTGGCTCACGCAAAATTCGGTGGCTGATCAAGACCACGCTGGCCTATGCGCCCCGGAAGTTCTTCGCCGCCGTGGAAGGTTGGCCGGAGGCCTCGGCCCAGGATCACCGCGCCATCATCGAACACCTACGGGCAGGCGATCCGGAACAGGCCCGCGCCGCAATGGCTCAGCACATCCGCAATGCCGGGGCGCTGCTGGCCGAACACCTGGCCCACGAGGAATCCTCGATCGGCAAACCATAGCCCCCCTACCGAAGAGATCTTGAAGACGGATATTCGCGCCTGCAAACAACCCTTTAGCAAACTGCTGGCGAGGTATACAGTGGCTCCAACGCAAGCCAGGCCAACAACGCGCGGTGGTGGTGGGGAGTAAACCTCCCCGCCCCACCTCACATCAGTGGTGACCCGTACACAGCGGGTCACCACTGATCTGTCTACGGCTTGTCCCCCACCCCGAGCGCGGTCAGCAGCGCCTCACGATGGGCGATGAACTCGGGGTTGCGGTGGGTCCGCGCATCCGGCGAGTGGAAATCCAGCTGCCGGTCGACGACGAAGGATCCGCCGTCCAGCACGAGCACCCGGTCGGCCAGCGTCACCGCTTCGTCGACATCGTGGGTGACCAGCAGCACGCCGGGCTGATACTTCGCGCACAGCTCTTTGAGCAGACGGTGCATGCGAACCCGGGTCAGCGCGTCGAGCGCCCCGAACGGTTCGTCGGCCAGCAGCAGCGCGGGATCGCGCACCAGCGAGCGCGCGAGTGCCACCCGCTGCTGCTCCCCGCCGGACAACTCGTAGGGCCAGGCGTGTTCACGGCCGGCCAGGCCGACGTCGGCGAGCACGGCACTGGCCCGCTGTTTGAGGTCGCGGCCGGACAATCCCAGCGCCACGTTGTCCAGCACGCGTGACCACGGCAGCAGCCGGGAATCCTGAAACACCACCGACACATCACGGGCGACGAACAGGTCCCCCGTCCCGGCCACGCCGTGGTCGAGGCCGGCCAGGGCACGCAGCAGAGTGCTCTTGCCCGAGCCGCTGCGTCCCAACAGTGCGACAAATTCGCCTTGGCGAATCGTCAGCTCGATGCCGTCCAGAACCGTTGTGCCACCGAAGGATCTGCTCAGCTGCCGGACGATGGCCACCTCGTCGGTCAGGTTCCCAGTGCGCGTCGCCACGACAGGGCCCTCCTCTCGATGGCCCGCACCACGTAGTCGCCGGTGAGCCCGAACACCGCATAGACCAACAACCCGACCACGACGATGTCCAACTGGCCGTACAGCCGCGCCTGGGTCATCAGGTAGCCGATGCCGCTGGTGGCGTTGACCTGCTCGACGACCACCAGCGCCGTCCACGAGATGGTGACCGCGAGCCGCAGCCCGGTGAAGAACCCGGGCAGCGCGCCGGGGATGGCTACCTTGCGGATGAACTGACTGCGGGACAGTCCGACGGTTTCGGCGAGTTCGACGTGACGCAGGTCGACACCCTTGAGCTGTGCTGTGGTGTTGATGTAAACGGGGATCAGCACGCTGGTGGCGATGATGATGATCTTCATGGTGTCGCCGATGCCGAACCAGATGATCGCCAGCGGGATGATGGCCAGGGTCGGTACCGCCCGCTTGACCTGGATCGGCCCGTCGACAACGGCTTCTCCGATGCGGCTCAGCCCCGAGATCAATGCCAGCGCCAGGCCCAGTGCCACACCGATGGCCAGTGAGATCGACGCCAGTTTGAGCGAGGCCAGGATGTTCGTGGGCAAGCGGCCGTCCGACCACATCGCGCCCACTGTGCGCGCGATGTCGAGCGGCGGCGGTAGGGTGCGCGGATCGAGGATGCCCAGTTGCGAGGCGACGATCCAGATGGCCACGAGCGCGAGCGGGCCGATCGCCAGCGACGCCGGGATCGCCCGGCCGGGCCCCAGCCGCCGTCGTCGCTCGGTGCCGGTCCGGTGCTCCAGGTGCGGATAGTCCTGCCGTTGCGCGGCAGTGGATTCCGGTTTCGTCTCCGGAGCCGTGTGCACAGCGGTCACTGGCCACCCGCCGAGTTCGCGTTGAGATCGGCGAACCGGGAATCGAATTCGTCCTTGGCTTCCAGCCGTACCCCGGGGAAGGCGCCGGCCTGCTGCAGCAGGTCGATGGTCTCCTGCTGGGTGTTGATCAGCTCGTCGGTGAATCCGGGCACCGACGAGTGTCCGTCGGCTTCGGCGATCGCCCGGGCGTCGGCCGGGCTGACCTTCTGATCGTTGATCAGATACTCGTCGATCCATGTCTGCTTGTGATCGTTGAGCCACTGCTCGGCGCGGTACCAGCCGATGACGAACTCGCGGATCGCGGCGGCCCGGCCCGGATCTGACAGCGCTTCCTCGCTGGCGTAGACGTAGTACAGACCGGGGTAAGCGCCCGGGGCATTGGGGATTTCGGTACTCCCCTCCCCCTGCGTCGAGGTGAGGTAACGCACCCGATCCGGCTGCTTGAGCACCGCGGCATTGACCTGATCGGCACGCAGGCCGTCGGCGAACTCGGCCAACCCCAGATTGATCGGTTGCACGTCCTTGATGCTCAGTCCGACGGATTTGAGGTTGCGCAACACCACTGCCTGCTGCGCGGTGCCTTCGTTGATCGCAATCTTCTTGCCGGCCAGATCTTTCAGGGACGTGATGCCCGAGCCGGGCGAGGTGGCCAGCACCAGACTGTTGCCGTCGTGCTTCACCGCGCCGACGATCGGCACGCCGGCGTCCGAGAAGTGCGCGAGGATCGGTGGGACGTCGCCGACCCGGCCCAATTGTGCGTTGCCCGACCGGATCGCCTCCAGCCGCAACGGTCCGCTGCTGAAGTTGGCGTAGCTGACGTCGGCGGTGAGCTTGTCCTGCTCACCTGACAGCGCGAACAAGGTCTTGAGCCGGTTGGCGTCGTCGGCCACCACCAGACTGGTGCCCGCGGGGACCGCCACCGGGATCGGCGCATCGGCGGACAGTGCGCCGGCACCCGACGAGCCGGACCCCGACGACTGGCAGCCGGACACCAGGGCACCGACCATACCGGCGACCAGGACGACGCGCGCCAAGGGCAGCAATGGATTACGCATATCAGGTCCTCTGTCAGCTCGCCGCCGACACGGGGGCGTCCGCGCCGGTGGTGAATCGGTTGGCCGGCCGGTCCAGGCCGAGGTGGTCACGCAGCGTAGTGCCGGTGTACTCCGCGCGGAACAGGCCGCGGCGCTGCAACTCCGGCACGACGTGGTCGACGAAGTCAGTCAGCGAGGACGGCAATGCCGGCGGGATGAGGTTGAATCCGTCGGCCGCGCCGGTGGTGAACCATTCCTCGATAGTGTCGGCGACCTGTTCGGGGGTGCCGGCGAACAAGCGATGCCCCCGACCGCTGCTGAGCCGCAGCAACAGCTCACGGACGGTGAGGTTCTCGGTTTCCACCAACCGTTTCACCAGACCGAGCCGACTCTTGATGAACGTGTCGCCCGGATCCTCGGTCGGGAAGCTCAGCGTGCGGTCGAGATCGTCCTTGGTGACGGCAAAACCGACGATGGCGCTCAACTGATCGAGCCCGTAATCCGGCACGGTCAGCTCTTCGAGTTCGCGTTGCCGCCGGCGGGCCTCGGCCTCGGTACCGCCGATGATCGCCGACAACCCGGGCAGGACATGTACCTGGTCAGGGTTGCGGCCGTACCGGCCGACGCGGGCCTTGACGTCACGATAGAAGTCACGGGCCTCGTCCAACGTGGGTTGCGCGGTGAAGATGGCCTCGGCGTACTTGGCGGCCAGATCCTTTCCCGGCTCCGAAGATCCGGCCTGGAACAGCACCGGGTGCCCCTGGGGGGAACGCGGCACCTCCAGCGGTCCGGCCACCTGGAAGTACGGCCCGGAATGCTCGATCGCGTGAATCTTGGCCGGATCCACGAAACGCGGAGCGACCTTGTCCCCGATGATCGCGTCGTCGGCCCAGCTGTCCCACAACTGCAACGCGACGTGCAGGAACTCGTCGGCGCGCCGGTACCGGTCCGCGGGATCGGGGTGGTTGGGCACACCGAAGTTGGCGGCCGCCGCGGCGTTGGCCGTCGTCACCACATTCCAGCCGGCCCGGCCCCGGCTCACATGGTCGAGCGTGGCAAACCGGCGCGCCAATCCGTAGGGATCGTTGTAGGTGGTGGACGCGGTCGCGATCAGCCCGACGTTGGTGGTGGCGCCGGCCAGCGCCGCGACGAGGGTGACCGGGTCGAGCGCATCGAAGGGCCGAAACTCGGTCTTGTCCTTCAAAACTGGATGATCGGCGAAGAAGACCGCGTCGAGCTTGCCCCGCTCGGCGATGCGGGCCAGGTCGATGTAGTGCGCGATATCGGTGATGCCCGACAGATCTGTCTCGGGGAGGCGCCACGCTGCTTCGTGTTGGCCGATGTTGCGCAGGAATGCGTTGAGGTGCAACTGCCTCGCGGGCGCAGCCATTGAGACGAGCTCCTTTGATCGGTGAACGGGCCGCGTCCATTTCAAAGGGCAAGTTGGGCTGCGAGAACAGTTAAGATCAGCGAAATTTCAGCTAACACGCGTCGAGCGTGCGGCTGCCTGCCGGGGGATCAGCCCAGGCCGGTCCACTTCTTCAGGGTCTTGCTCGGGAAACTGCCCCACTTCTCGGCAGTCCGCCCCGGGAACCCGCCCCACTTCTCAGCGGTCTTGCCCGGGAACCCGCCCCACTTCTCGGCAGTCTTGCCCGGGAAGTCCTTCCACTTCTCGACGATGGGGCTCTCCGGCAGCTCCGGCACATCCACCCCACCGGTGATCGCGGATTTGACGGCATCGGTGGCGGCGTCGGTGATCGCCGACGACACCCGGTCGCACGGCGAGCACCCGACGGTGCTGTTGCCCTTCGAATCGGCAGCGGCCGGCGCGGCCAGCACCAGCGAGGTCCCGACGGCCCCGGCGGCCAGGGCCGAGACGATCAAATGCTTCTGGATCATGGTGTCCCCAACTTTTGTATCCGGCACCGTCCGACAGCGATGCGCAGTAGGAGGCTAGCCCGGAAACCGCTTGCGCGCAGGGCGAGTTCAGCCGCGATCGGGGTTTGCTGAATCGTCCGCATCCGCGGACCGGCGGCCGCCGGCCGCGGCGGCGCCCACCCGCGTGGCCGGGCATATCCGAACAACCGGCAACCGGCGGGTGAACAGTGCGGTGCCCGCCGGTGGAGGCGGTTTGTTCCGCCGACCGGTGGCCAAGGCATTCACGCAGTTCACCGTGGCTGTGTCGATTGGCGACAGTGGCCTGGGAAGCAGCTGAGACGGCGATGCTTCAGCTCGCGTCCGGCGTTGACGACGGCCGCGTCACGGCCCGCTCGAACGTCCCGATCTGCAACGGAATCGGAGATCCAGGCTACCCCGGCGTCGCTTCATGATCTTGCTCACGTTGTTGCTGCACGGCCGCTAGACACATGCCTTCACCACCTCGGCGGCGCGGTGTACCTGGTCGATGTCGGAGCTCGTCGGAATCAGGTGCACCTCGTCGGTGCCGATCGCCGCGAACGCGCCGAGCACCTCGGCCAGCTCTTGTTCGTTGCCCGCCCAGCCGGTCGTCGGAGCCATCGCGTCGACGAATTCTGCGGGGATCCAGTTCATGTATCGCCGCAGATGAGCGTGCACCTGGGCGCGGGCCGGGGCGGCGTCACCGAGTGCGAACCAGAACGAGGTGGCCAGGTGCGGCGCGGGTTTACCGGCCTCGGCCCAGGAGGTGCGGGCGATGTCGAACAGTTCGGCCTGGCGCGTCAGATCCAGGTCCAGCGTCGTGCCGGCCACGCCGTCCGCCCACACCGCGGCATCACGAATGGTCTTGGGTCCGATCGTGCCGATGTGCAACGGTGGGCCGCCGGCCTGCACCGGTGGCGGCCCGACCGGGAGCACCGAATCGGTGACCTTCTCGCCGGCCCACACCCGCTTCATCACCGCGACCCGCTCGGCCATTCCACGGCGGGTCTGGGACGCCGGGTCGGCCCCGACGGCGTGGTAGTCCTCGTGCCGGCCGCCGACACCGATGCCGACGGTCAACCGCCCGCCGCTGAGCAGATCGCCGGTGGCCAGACCTTTGGCCAGCAGCACCGGGTCATGCAGCTGCGGCACCACCACCGTCGTCACCAGGCGCACCCGCTCGGTCCAGGCCGCCACTGCGCCCAGCAGGGTCAGGCTGTCGGGATTGTCGAACGCGATGCGCTCACCCCAGCACAGCGACGAGAACGGGCCGCTGTCGATGGCCTGCGCCCACGACCGCAGCGTCGTCGCATCCAACTGCGGTTCCATGACCGGCATCGTCATTCCCACGCGCACGCACGGATTCTGTCACGCCGGATGGCAGCATGAGGCGATGACCATCACGACGTCTTCGGTCGCACACGTGCGTCTCACCGTCACCGATATCGAACGGTCCCGGCATTTCTACGAGAGCGTTTTCGGTTGGCCGGTGCTCATCGAGCTGCCGCAGGACGCCGACCCCGTCACCCGGACGCGGCTGGGTTTCCTGTTCGGCGGGGTGATCTACGACGCCGGGGCCACCTTGATCGGCCTGCGTCCGGTGGGCCGCGACCCCTTCGACGAGAACCGAACCGGGTTGGATCACTTGGCTTTCCGGCTGAAGGATCTGGCCGAGCTACAGGACGCCGCGCAGCACCTCGACAACCTCGGCATCGAGCACGAACCGGTCAAGGACATCGGCCCGTCCTACATTCTGGAGTTCCGCGACCCGGACAACATCGCGTTGGAGCTCACCGCGCCGAGGTAGCTGCGCTGCGCGGCGAGGGTGCGCAAAATGCTGCTGTTTCGCGGCGTGGTGGAGGGCAGACGCGCACGCTCGCGGAGGGGAGGTCAGGTCAGGTGGGTGTGACCCGCTCAATGATCTCGGCCACCGAACCCACCTGGGCCTGACGCCACCCGGTGCCCGCCCACACATTGGTGCCCTGCGGATCCCCGGCCGCCGCCGAGGCCTTGCGCACCGGGCTGGTCAGATAGTGGATCTCCGGGTACCCCAGCGGGGCCTGTGCATCGTGTTCGCTGATGAAGCGGTTGCGCAGCCCACGCGCGTAGCGACCCGAAAATACCCGGGTGACAACGGTTTCGGTGAAATCGGGATTCTGCAGCGCGGCCCGCTGCACCGGGCCGCTACCGGCCTCGTCGGCCAGCAGGAACGCGGTGCCGAGTTGGGCGGCCACCGCACCGGCGGCCAGGACGCCGGCCACATCGTCGGCGGTGACCAGCCCGCCGGCCGCCACGACCGGGACGTCGACACCGGCCACCACCTCGGCGAGCAACGCCGCCAGCGGCTGCGACGCCGGGGCCGCTGCGGGGTCGAATGTGGCGCGGTGTCCGCCGGCCGCGGGCCCTTGTACCGCAACGGCATCCACCCCGCGACTCTCCGCCAGTTGTGCCTCCTCGGCGGTCGTCACGGTGCCGACGGTGGTGATGCCCACTCCGCGCAGCCGAGACACCTGCGCTTCGCTCGGCAGTCCGAAGGTGAACGAGACCACCTCCGGCCGCAGGTCCGACACCACTTCGAGCTTGGCGTCCCAGGCATCGTCGTCATAGCGCGGCTCGCCGAGAGTCACGCCGTAGCGCCGCGCCTCACCCACGAGCTCGGCCGCATAGGCCGCGATCTGCTCTGCTGTGCCCACACTGGGTTGGGGGACAAAAAGATTCACCCCGATGGCTGCACCGGTCAGACCGCGTGCGGTGGTGATCTGATCGGCCAACGCGTCGGCGGTCAGATAGCCGGCCGCGAGGAACCCCAGACCACCGGCGTCGCTGCCGGCCACGGCCAGCTGCGGCGTCGACGGTCCGCCTGCCATCGGGGCGACAATCACCGGACGGCGCAACCCACGCAAATCGAATGCGCCCATTCACCGCACCGCCTTTCCGAACAGCAACACATCCTGCGGTTCATCGCTGAGGTTGGGAAACAGCCCGTAGCGCGCCAGCCTTCCCTCCAGCGACAGACCACACCGACGCAGCACCCCGGCCGAACCGGCATTGTCGATGTGGCAGTACGCCGAAAGGCGGTACACCGTGGGGTCTGATTGCAGGTCGGCCACCATCAACGACACCGCTTCGGACATCAGGCCCCGTCCCCACCACGGCCGCGCCAGGCAGTAACCCAGCTCGACCACGTACGGCTGGGGCCGGCGCAGCGCGCACAATCCCGCCACCTCGCCGTCGATCTCGACCAACCAGGTCTGCTCACCGTCCACGTTGAACAGCGTGGTGATCACCCGCCGCGTCTCGGCCACGCCTGCATGTGGGCGCCAAGACAGATAGCGGGTCACCTCGGGATCGGAGGCGACACGGGTGAACAACGCCTCGGCGTCCCCGACGGCCGGCGGCCGCAACCACACCCGTGGCCCGGCCAGGATCTGAGGGTTGGACATGTCTCCATCCTGCACCGTTGCCGGGGTTGGGGGTCCAGCGGTTTACTGGAGACATATGGCCATCACGTTCAACCACACCATCGTCGCCGCCGCCGACCGGCGCGTTTCGGCCGAGTTCTTCACCGAGTTGTTCGGCCTGCCCGGCCCGCAGGAATTCGGCCCGTTTCTGGCCGTGACCGTCAACCACGGCGTCAGCCTGGACTACGCGCAAGCGCCCGACGGTGCCGACATCGCGGTGCAGCACTACGCATTCCTGGTTTCCGAGGACGAGTTCGACTCGATCTACGGCAAGATCCGCGACCGCGGGCTGCAGCACTGGGCCGATCCGCACGGCCGGCGTCCCGGCGAGATCAACCACAACGACGGCGGCCGCGGGGTGTACTTCCGCGATCCGTCCGGTCACGCATTGGAGATCATCACCCGTCCGTACGGGGGCTGAACGCTAGCGGTGTCCGCGTTCGTGTTCTTGGTCGCGGTAGTCGTCGGCCAGTGTGGCCACGTGGCCGGGTAGCGAATTCGCCGCCACGTCGGCCAGACTGGTCTCCTCCAGCACCGAGCGCATGCTGGCCCGCAGCGCCCGCCAGACGTCGGTCAGCGCGGCCGTCGGCCCCGAATAGGGCAGATCTCCCAAGCCGATGTCGCGCACGCTGGCCAGCGGTCCATCGACACAGCGCAGCACGTCGGCGATGCTGATCTCACCCGCGGGACGGGCCAGCTCATAGCCACCGTCGCGGCCTCGGTGGCTGCGGACCAGGCGATCGGTGCGCAGCGCCGAGAGGATGTCGACCAGGAACTGCGCCGGGATGCCCTGCGCCTTGGCCAGGTCGTCGGTTTTGACCAGCTCACCGTCTTCGATGGTGGCGAGCTGGACCATGGCGCGGACGGCATACTCCGCCTTCGCCGACATCCGCATGCTGTCAGATTGTGCCAGCCCGGCCACCGCCCGCCCCGATGCGGGAGCCGCCGCGCGCCGCGGCACCCACTGCAACCCGGTGCGGCCACGTACTGCACACTCCTGAGGTCACCCGATGAACAGGAAGAAGGGGCCGATCGTGACGGGTCCATCAGCCGCATGAGATCCGGGATCTTTTGGCGCCGTCTGACGGCCGGCCTCGTCTCAGGTCTCGTCGTGGCCATCCTGAGCGCGTGCCATGCCGCCCCGCCCGACCGCAGCGCCGAGGTGGCGAGCCTGGCCCGGCTGCTGGGCCAGATGCCCGGGGTGCAGACCGTCAAGCACACCGTGACCAACCGCCCGGCCCAAGGCGTGGTGCGGCTGGCCATCTACATCGAGGCCACCGAGGCCATCACCGAAGACCAACTCGCGGTGCTGGTTTCCCGCTACCTCCAAGACCTCACCATGGTCAACTACTCCGGGTACCACACCGAACTCGACGTCCACCGGGGCTGGAACCTGTTTGCCGTCGACGGTGGACGGCTCGCGATCGACAATGCCGAGCAGATCGTCTCCCAGGCCCGTGACTGGGTTTCGCTGCGCCACGAATTCCCCACCGCCACTGTCCGATTGCGGACGACCGTGACCCATCCCGGCGGCCAGTCCCCGATTCAGGAATGGGGGCATTCCGATCTCGGCTCACTCCGGCTGGGCAACGACGCCGACTACACCGACGTGGCCGCGGCGGCAACCACGCTGAACGACAAGTTCCTTCGCCTGGCGAACCTGACGTGGACGATCAGCGCCGGCCGCGACCATCCGGCCGAGATCAAGAGCGCACACCGCTTCCCGACCCCACGCGAACTCGACGTCTGGCGCCTGATGAACGCGGATCAAACCATCCCCCACATCGACAAGCTGACGATCAACGGCCGCGTGAAGGCGCCGGTGTGGCTCGCCGAGCAGACCCGCTCCCACGACCCGGCCGACGCGCTCGCCCTCGCGAACCGGCATCTGCCCCTGGTGGCCGCGCTCACCGCGCCGGTGCTGTACACCGCCAGTGACCAGATACAAGGCCACATCACCGGTGACGGGCTGGCCACCGGGCCGCTGGCCATCACCGTCGGCGGGTGCACGAACCGCGATTATGTCGTGTACCAGCCGGCTCCGGCCGAACAGGCCCTGATGAACGCCTACGAAACGTGTAGGCGCCCGTAACGGCATCAGCCCGGGATCGCGCCCACATCCGGGACGACGATCGCGAACAAATCCGACATCGCGGCCAGGCTCGCCGACTGCATCACCGCAGCAGGCACCGGTGCGCTGTCGGGACCGACCAACATGCGGGTGGCGGTTGCGGCGGCCACCACGGTCGGGGCGTACCCGAGGTTGAACGCGCCGCGCGCGGTGGAGTTGACGCACATGTGGGTCATGAACCCGGCCAGCACCAGGTTGGACGCGTCGAGGCCCTTCAAGCGGTTGTCCAGATCGGTTTGTACGAACGAGTTGGGAAACTGCTTGACCACCACGGGCTCTCCCTCGCGCGGGGCGACCGCGGCGATGAATGCACCGCTCTCGCCCTCGATGTCGTAGAGCGAGCCGGGACCGTCGGAGTGCTGGATGTGGAT
Source organism: [Mycobacterium] fortunisiensis (assembly GCF_019050325.1). Lineage (GTDB taxonomy): Bacteria > Actinomycetota > Actinomycetes > Mycobacteriales > Mycobacteriaceae > Mycobacterium > Mycobacterium fortunisiensis. The sequence continues at coordinate 39,576 of NZ_VOMB01000022.1, forward strand.
GATCGGGATGCCCGCGGTGCGGCCCCGATCGAGCAGCGCAGCGATCTGATCCAGCGCGGCGTGGACACCGTCGAGCTCCATGACGCCCTCGGTGTAGGTGTTCTGGCAGTCGATGAGCACGAGAGTGGAGTCGGCGAGCGGGGGCGGGGCGGCGGGCAGGCTGGCCAGTTCGCGCAGCGTGGGGCGGGTCATTTGGCGAGCGTAGTGGCCCACCACCGCGTTTAGGCTGCATTGGTGGGACTACCAGATTGGTCAGGGGCCAAGATCAGGCTGGTCATGTTGGCGGCCGCCGCGCCGGTGATGCTGATCATGGTTGCGGTTGGCTACGCCACCGAGGACACCGACGAACCCAGTGCTGACTGCCAACGCGCCGATCAGATCGCGCACCAATGGGTAAAGGTCGTGCCGGGTGTCCTCAAGGGGATGGGAGTCGGCGAAGTCGACCCGAACCTGGCGCGAGATGCCGGCGAGGCGGCCACCGCAGTCCGGGACGAAGCTGCTTCGGTCGAAGATCACGACCTGAAGCGAGAATCGCTGAGGTTCGCCGATGCGCTGCACCGGATCAGCCAGGGCAATCCCAGAACGCCGCCGAACGGATGGCCCGACAAAAACTTCGTCGGCGGCTTCCAGGACGGAACCGACGCACTTCACGAACTGAAGCTTGCCTGTCCGAATGTCGGTACCGACCAGCTCCCCGCCGGTGTGCCGACTACCCCGCCGTGACCGTCAGCACTCGTTCGGCGAGCTCGGGACGACACACCACGAGATCGGGCAGGGTGGGGTCGGCCGAGTTGTAGACCAACCGCGAGCCGTCGATACGCGAGGTGTGCAGCCCGGCCGCGCGGGCCACCGCCACCGGGGCGGCCGAATCCCATTCGTACTGGCCACCGGCGTGCACATAGACGTCGGCGACACCACGGATCACCGCGGCGACTTTCGCTCCGGCCGAACCCATTTCGACCAGGGTTCCGCCGAGCGCGTCCCGCACCGCCAGCGCCACCGCGGGCGGACGGGTGCGGGACACCACCACCCGCGGCGGACCGTCGAAGGGACGTGGCGCGACCACCTCGGGGGTGGACAGCGTGGTGTTCTGCGCGGGCAGGGCAACCGCCCCGGCGACGAGTTCGCCGGCCTGCCACAGCGCCACGTGCACGGCCCAGTCGTCGCGGCCGAGTTCGGAGAACTCCCGGGTGCCGTCGAGCGGGTCGACGATCCACACCCGCTCGGCGCTCAGCCGCGCCGGGTCGGAGCGCTCATCGGCCGTGGCCTCCTCCGACAGCACCGCATCACCCGGACGCTGCGCTGCCAGCTCGGCCATCAGGAACTCGTGGGACTGCTTGTCCCCGGCCGCCTTTCGCTCCGACGCCTCGGCGTCGGCGAAGTCGGCGCGGACGTCGAGCAGCAGGTCCCCGGCCCGGGTGGCCAGCCGGGCGGCCAGTTCGTGATCGTTCACGAGGGCAAGCCCAGTAGCTCGATCACCAGATCGGCCAGTTCATCGGTGCTGAGATCGGGAGTGAGCCGCAGATCCGGGTTCTTGGGCCGTTGATACGGGCTGTCGATTCCGGTGAAGTGCGTGATCTCACCGGCACGCGCCTTGGCGTACAGGCCCTTGGGATCACGGCGTTCACAGTCTTCGAGCGGGGTGTCGCAGAACACCTCGTAGAAGTCCAGTCCGGCGTCGGTGGTCACCTGCCGGGCCAGTGCTCGATGTTCTTCGAGCGGGCTGATCGCCGGCACCAGCACGATCTGGCCGGAATCGGCGAGGATCGCGGCGATGTGGGCGAGCCTGCGCTGGTTCTCGGCCCGGTCGGCCATCGAGAAACCGAGGTCGGCGTTGAGCCCGTGCCGCAGGTTGTCCCCGTCCAGAACGTAAGCCGGGAAACCCTTTTCGATCAGCTTCTGCTCCACCAGCACCGCCACCGACGATTTACCCGACCCGGACAGCCCGGTGAACCACACGGTGCGGCCGCGGCTGAGCCGGTCCTTCGCGGAGACCAGCGAAGCGTGCCGGACGGTGTTGGGGCTGGCGGACTCGTTGCGGGTGTCGCGCAGAACCATGCCCGCACCCACGGTGCCGTTGGTGTTGGGGTCGATCAGGATGAACGATCCGGTGGCCGCGTTGCGGGTGTACTCGTCGAGCAGCAACGGCGTCTGGGTGCGCAGTGAAATACGGCCCAGCTCATTGAGTTTGAGTGCACTCGCGGTCTTGTCCCGGTGCAGGGTGTTGACGTCGAGGCGGTAATCCAGCCCGATGACCCGGGCCCGGGTGGTGCGGGTGGTGTGCTTGATCAGATACTCACGACCGGGCTCCAGCGCGGACTCGTCGGCCATCCAGCAGACCGTGGCGTCGAAGTCCTGCGTGACCCGCGGCTGGTTGTTGGGCCGGGCGATCATGTCGCCGCGCGAGATGTCGATGTCGTCGGACAGGCTGATCGACACCGCCATGGGTGGGAAAGCCTCCTCCACAACACCACTGGGGCCGTAGATCTCGGTGATGCGGCTGGGCTTCCCGGCCGGCAGCACGATCACATCGTCGCCGGGGCGCAGCACGCCACTGGCCACGGTGCCGGCGTAGCTGCGATGATCGGCGTGCTCGTGGGTCTGCGGCCGGATCACGTACTGCACCGGGAATCGCACGTCGACGAGGTTGCGGTCACCGGCGATGTAGACATCTTCCAGGTGGCTCAGCAGCGCAGGGCCGTCGTACCAGGGCGTCACATCGGATTTCGTCACCACGTTGTCGCCCGTGAGCGCCGACAGCGGGATGGTCGTCACATCGTGGACGTCCAATCGTGCTGCGAACGCGTGGAACTCGTCGCGGATGGCCTCGAACCGTTGCTGGTCCCAGTCGATCAGGTCCATCTTGTTCACGGCGAGCACGATGTGCTGGATGCCCAGCAGTGAAGCCAGGAACGCATGCCGGCGCGACTGCTCGAGCAGACCGTGGCGCGCGTCGACGAGCACGATGGCCAGCTGTGCAGTCGACGTCCCGGTCACCATGTTGCGGGTGTACTGGATGTGCCCCGGGGTGTCGGCGATGATGAACTTCCGCTTGGCCGTGGCGAAGTAGCGGTAGGCGACATCGATCGTGATGCCCTGCTCCCGCTCGGCGCGCAGACCGTCGGTGACCAGCGCCAGGTCGGTGTAGTCGTGACCACGTTCCTTGGAGGTCCGCTCGACCGAGGCGAGCTGATCTTCCATGACGGCCTTGGAGTCGAACAGCAACCGACCGATCAGGGTGGACTTACCGTCGTCGACCGATCCCGCGGTGGCGATGCGCAACAACGTAGCCATCAGAAATAACCCTCTCGTTTACGGTCTTCCATCCCGGCCTCGGAGATCCGATCGTCGGCGCGGGTGGCACCACGCTCGGTGAGGCGGGACACGGCGGTCTCGGCGATCACCTCGGAAACCGTCGCGGCCGTCGATTCGACGCAGCCGGTGCAGGTGACGTCACCGACGGTGCGGAACCGCACCATCTTCTCGATGACCGGCTCATCCTTACGCGGCTGCATGTACTTGTGTACGGCCAGCAGCATGCCGTCGCGCTCGAACACCTTGCGCTGGTGCGCGTAGTAGATGGAGGGCAGCTTGATCTTTTCCGCGCCGATGTAGGACCAGATGTCGAACTCGGTCCAGTTGGAGATCGGGAAGGCCCGGATGTGCTCGCCTTTGTGGTGCCGGCCGTTGTAGAGGTTCCACAGCTCGGGGCGCTGCGCCTTCGGGTCCCACTGGCCGAACTCGTCGCGGAAGGAGAACACCCGCTCCTTGGCGCGGGCCTTCTCCTCGTCGCGGCGGGCCCCGCCGAAGGCGGCGTCGAACTTGTTCTCCCGGATGCCGCGCAGCAAGGTGACGGTCTGGATGGGGTTGCGCGACGGGATGGTGTCGACGGCGCGTCCTGAATCTATGTCGTCCTGCACCTTGGCGACGACCAGCCGCGCACCGTAGTGCTCGACGAGTTCGTCGCGGGTCTGATAGACCTCGTCGAAGTTGTGACCGGTGTCGACGTGCATGACCGGGAACGGCAGCCGTCCGGGCGCGAACGCCTTGACCGCCAGGTGCAGCATGACGATCGAGTCCTTGCCGCCGGAGAACAGCAGCACGGGCTTCTCGAACTCGGCGGCAACCTCACGGATGATGTGAATGGCCTCTGCTTCCAGTGACCGTAGATGGCTCAGTTCGTACTGGCCGGCGGCCGGTTGCGCTACCACCTGAGTCGTCATGTGACTTCCTCGTAATGTTGGTTAAATTACCCTGATTTACTGGCAATACCCAGTATGAAACCAGCCCGGGTTGCTTCAGTCAACAGGCGGACACGACTGGCTTGCGTGGACCGCCGGCAAGCCGCGGCCTCAGAAGTTGAAATACGGGGTGCTGTGACCGTTGAGCAGCATCACCATCACACACAGGGCCAACAGCAGGGCGGTCACCACCCACGCCACCCAGACGAACGCCCGGGCACCACGCCAGCGTTTGCCTTCAAACCAGCCGTGCACTCCGTCGTCGTCCCTGACCGGCTCGTGTGGGTCCATCAGCTCGCCTCCCCGCTGCGCCTGATCGGTGAGGCCACGCTAACAACTATCCGGTCGGCGTGTCGCGCGATCCGCTCAGCTTCCGAGCACCACCTCGATGCGCCGGGCGCAGACATCGGCCAGGTCCACCCCGGGGATGTCGAAGCGCCGGTTGAGCCGAACCATCGCCACCGCCAGCAACAGCGGCGCCGTGACGTCACCGAACTCGATGTTGCCGATCCGGTGGCCGACCGCGTGCTCGTAGCGGTCGATGGTCTCGGCCCGGGTCGGCGTCCCGGGTGCCTGCGCGTTGCCGGGCAGCGGACTGCTGATCCAGTCCGTCATCAACAACCAGGCCACGTCGGCGGCCGGGTCGCCCAGATAGGCGATCTCCCAGTCCAGCGCCGCGGCCGGGGTGAGGTCGTGGCGGTACAGCACATTCGACATCCGGGCATCGCCCCAGCACAGGCCGACCCGCTCCGGCGTGTAGTCATGGGCGTCCAACCAGTCCAGCGCTGTGGCGAACACCGGATGAATCGCCTTGTCGCCGTAGGCCCATCCGAGTGCGTAGCGCAGGAACCGGGTCAACGCCGACGGTGCCGGATCGCCGAGGAACCCGAGGCGGTAAGCCTGCGGGTCGAGGCGGTGTACCGCCGCGATCATGTCGACGCAGCCGTTCCACAGCGTGGCCCGGCCGGCATCGTCGGTCTCGGCGAAGATGCCGGCCTCATGGTAGGGCGGCACGTCGCTGACCCCGACGACGTCGTCGATGCGATCCATGACCAGGTACGGGGCGCCGAGTTCGCCGCCCGCGGCGTCGATCCAGCGCACGCTGGGCACCGGAACCGGTGCGGTCGCCAGCCGATCCATCACCAGGTACTGCCGGCGCAGGTCGTAATCGGGCAGGATCTGGAACTCCGGCGGCCGGCGGAACACCAGCCCGAGACTGCCACCGTCGTCGAGGCCCTCGAGATCGAACAGAAAGGTCTCGGTGGAGAATCCGCCCGGACTCGGTGTCCAGTTCACGACGGTGGCCTGTGACGCGCCGGGAACACGCTGTCGGACAATGGGTTCGATGGCCGACGCCAGCTGGTCGGCGGGCAGCCTCACCATCCGGTGTACCCGTAGCGGGGATAGGCGCCGACGAACACCATCTCGACCAGGCCGTGTCCGACCTTGGGGTGGCCATCCGGCCCCGCCATCGTCACCTCACACAGGGTCTCGGACAGGAAGCTGACCGGCCGGACGACGTCGAGGTCGGTGGTCTCCGCGGTGAACCCGTCGATGAAATCGGTTCCGCGCCAATGGCCGGAGGCATAGCCGTTGACCTCCATGTAGCCGGCCAGCCCGGGCCAGAAGTCGGTGATCGGGGTGACCTCGATAGTGCTGGTGGTGCGGTCGGCGCGGTGCACGGTGAAGCTGCCGCCACTGATCACCCGCAGGTCGTCGCGGAAGGTCAGCTCGTGCTCGACGTCGATGATGCCGTCGGCCGCGCGGCCGGTCTCCAACGGGTAGAGGATCTCGCCTTCGAACTGCCAGCGCGCCCCGGTGCTGGTTTCGCGTTGTGCGAAATGCACCAGCTGGTCCTCGAATTCGAAGATGCCCATGTAGTACAGGGTGCCGTCGGGAATCTCCGGCGGCTGCAGGTTCGCCCCCTCGGGCAGGCTGCCGCCACCGGGTCCGTTGCGGATACCCCAGGAGTGGTCACGGCCGAACCACCAACGCGACGAGTCGATCTCGATGCGCTGTCCGTCGATTTCGATCCAGCCCTCCAGGTCCCCGTTCTGGTAGAACCGGCGGGCGTCCTCGCTGACCCGGCCGCGACTGCGGTGGAATGCCGCGGTCTGTTCGTAGGCCGGGAACTGTCCGCGCAACCGCAGATCCAGGCTGACCCCCTGCTCGTTGGGCGCGAGCACGGCCCGCACGGTGCGCAGCGGTTCCTCCACCCGGTAGGTGAACGGCCCCACCCGATATTCGCCCAGCGGCCCGGATTCGGGAGCGACCTCGGTGGACATCCGCACCACCCGGGCCTTGCCGTCGCGGGTGGTGATCATCGCGTAGGCATCGGTGACGTTGCGGTTGGGATAGCGGGCGAGTCCGACCATCACGTTGACGTCGCCGGACCGGTCGAAGCCGTACATCACGATGCGTTCGGTCCAGCGCAGGTCCGATTGGGAGACATGGTCGAACGTGGTCGGCAGTTGGTGGCACAGCAGTTCGTCGTGCGGGGTGAGCATCGGCGTCCCTTCGGCGGCAATTACGTTACGAGCCGTAACGTAACATTGCGGGCGTTCGGGCGGTACGTTTTCGTCGTGACCACCACCGGCCCCGCACCGGGGCGCCCGCGCGATCCCGCCAAGGACGCCGCCGTGCTCGCCGCCACCCGCGAGCTGCTCGTCGAGGCGGGGTACCAGGGCACCACGGTGCTGGCCGTCGCGCGGCGAGCCGGAGTCGGCGCCCCGACGATCTACCGGCGCTGGCCGACCAAGGAAGCACTGGTGGAAGACGCCGCGTTCGGCCACACCGATGCCATCCCGGTTCCCGCCCCCACCGGCGATCTGCGTGCCGACCTGCGCGGCTGGGTCGCGATGTTCCTGGACTGGCTGGCCAACCCGGTCACCCGCGCCGCACTGCCCGGGCTGCTGGCCGCCTATCACCTCGACGAGGCGAGCTACGAGCGGTTGGTGCTGCGCTCGGAGAACAATGTGCGCGCGCGCATGGCCGACCTGCTCGACGGTGACCGCGACCGCGCCGACACCGTGTTCGACTTCCTGGTGGCCAGCACCGTGGTGCGGGCGATGACCCGCGGGCTACTGGACCGCGACGCGTTCTGCGACCGCACCGCCGACGCATTGACCGTCCTGGCCCGGGCCGGTCACCCACCGTGAGCAGACCCTTAAGGACCCGATTTGGGTGTTAATTGGGTACTTTGACGTCTGCTCACCGGAAGAAAAACCGCTACCGCGTGACCTCGTTGAGCCTGCCGCTGGCGACGTCGAAGATGAAGCCCCGCAACGATTCATGCTCGGTGACGAAGGGGCTGGCCTCGATCCGGCGCAGCGACTGGCGGACATCGGCTTCGAGGTCGACGAACGATTCGGCCGCCCAGTTCGGCTTGATCCCGGTGTCGTCCTGGATCTGCTGTTTGAACCCGTCATCGGTGAAGGTCAGCATGCCGCAGTCGGTGTGGTGGATCAGGATGATCTCTTTTGTCCCCAGCAGCCGCTGGCTGATGGCCAGCGATCGGATCTCGTCGTCGGTGATGACGCCGCCGGCGTTGCGGATGACGTGCGCCTCACCGTCCCCCAGGCCCAGGATGCGGTAGACATCCAGCCTGGCGTCCATGCACGCCACCACCGCGACGTGCTTGCTCGGCGGCAGCGGCAGCGGTCCGGTGAAGGTCCTGGCATAGGCCTCGTTGTTGGCCAGGTACTGGTCGGTGACAGACATGGTCCGACGCTAACAACGCCTCGGCCACACCACCAGCAGCAGAATCAGGCTGAGCCGATTGCCTGTGCCACTGTGCACCGGCCGCCCTGCGGGGGGACAGGGCGGCCGGCGCGGTCAGATGGTCTGGATATTCACGAACGGGGTGCCTTCAGGTCGTACACCGGGGTGTCGCCGACCATGGTCTTGGTGAAGGTGGCCTGCACCCAGTCGGTGATCTGGGCAGCGCTGCCGGTGCCACCGCGCGGCGGCCCGGGCGGCCCACCATGTCCGCCCTCGGGCCGGTCCAGGAAATAGCGGACCTGACCATCGGCGACATACTGCTGGAACTGCGCCAGCGTCGGTGAGTCATCGCTGCCGGTGAATCCGCCGATCGCCATCAACGATTCGCCGGTCTTGAGCTCAAGATCGCTGACCATCATCGAGCCCACGCTCGCCGCGGCCCAACGACCTTCGGCGCCCGCGATGAGCGCGGCCAGGGCCGGATCGTCGGCGCGGCCGAAGCCGGGCGGTGGCCCACCGGGCCCACCTGGTCCGCCGGGTCCACCTGGTCCGCCGGGGTGACCGAACCCCATGTCGCGGTTGGGGCCCGAGGTGGCCATCGGTCCCCCGCCGTGGACTTTGGCCACCGTCTCGACCGTGTAGGCCGCGGTCGCACCGAAGCCGAAGAGCATGGCGGCCAACGCCACCACCGCGGGCAGCTTTCCCGGCCGGTGGGCGACGACGACGAGTGCCACAGCGGTCAGCACCGAGCCGATCAGCACGATCCAGCGCAGTGCCGGTAGCCAGTCGGGGGTCCGGGTCAGCAGCACGAACGCCCACACTCCGGTGCCGGCCAACATGACCGCCAACACCAGTCGGGCCGAGAATGCGCCACGCCGCCGCCAGAGTTCGGCCGCTGAGATGCCCACCAGTGCGGCGACCGCCGGAGCCAGCGCCACGGTGTAATACGGGTGGATGATGCCGTCCATGAAGCTGAACACGGCAGCGGTGACCAGCATCCAGCCGCCCCACATCAGCAGGCCGGCGCGCAATCCGGCGGTCCGTGCGGTGCGCCGGGTCAGCCACAGCGCGGCCACCAGCCCGACGAGTGCGGCCGGCAACAACCACGAGGCCTCGGTGCCCATCGACAGCCCGAACATCCGGCCGATCCCCGGGTCTCCGCCGAACATCAGGTTGGGACCACCGCCACCTGGGCCGCCCGGGCCCGGGCCGTGGCCGGGCCCGTGCCCTTCCTGCCCCAGGATGCGCTGTAAGCCGTTGTAGCCGAAGGCCAACTGCAGCAGGCTGTTGTCAGTGGAACCGGCGATGTAAGGCCGGGAGTCCGCCGGCCACAACGCCACCAGGGCGAGGTACCAACCCGATGAGATGACCATCGTGGCCGCACCGATCAACAAGGTGCCCAACCGTTTCCACATGGTGACGGCCGGTGCCGCGACCAGGAACATCACGGCCAGGCCGGGCACGATCAGGAATGCCTGCAGCATCTTGGTGAGGAAGGCGAACCCCAGCGCGCCTCCGGCCAGCGCTACCCACCCGGCGCTGGCCCTGGCCGTCACCGGTCCGACCGCCCGCACCATGAAGTACGCCGCCAGCACGAGCAGCAGCACGAGCAGCGCGTCGGGGTTGTTGTAGCGGAACATCGATGCCGCGACCGGTGTCAGCGCCAGCGCCGTACCGGCGATGAGCGCGGCCCCGGGTCCGCTCGTGCGGCGCACCGTGGCATAGAGCAGCGCCACCGCGCCCACCCCCATCAAGGCCTGCGGCAGCAGCATGGTGAATTCGTTGAAGCCGAACAGCCTGCCCGACAACCCCATCGCCCACATCGCGGCCGGCGGCTTGTCCACCGTGATGGCGTTGCCGGCGTCCAGCGAGCCGAACAGCCAGGCCTTCCAAGACTGGGTGCCGGCCTGGGCGGCGGCGGCGTAGTAGCTGTTGGCCCACCCCGAGGAGCCCAGCCCCCAGAAGTACAGCACCGCGGTGCCGGCGAGCAGCACCCAGTAGGAGGGACGAACCCAGCGCGGGGTCACGTCATCAGGTGCTGCCGCCATCGCATCGGGAGCAGGTGCGGTGTCGACGGTGGTGGTCATAGCGTGGCCTCTGCATCCGGGTGGCTGATGGTCTTGGTTCGTGACGGGTGAAAGACCCAGCCCCGCAACAACACGAAGCGCACTGCGGTGGCCAGCAGGTTGGCTGCCACCAGCACCGCAAGTTCCACACCGGGATGCGGCGTCGGCGCCAGCAGATGCAGGACACCCAGTGAACCACTGGTGATGGTCAACGCGATCGCGAAGACCGTGAGCCCCTCGAGATGGTGACGGGTGACGTTCGCGGGCCCGGCCACACCGAAGGTGAACCGGCGATTGGCAGCGGTGTTGCCGATCGCGGTCACCAGCAGGGCGACCAGGTTGGCCGCCTGGGCACCGACCCCGACCCGCAACGCCGAGAACAGCAGCAGGTAGGCCAGGGTGGAGATCACTCCGACCGCGCCGAAGCGCACCGCCTGGCGCAGCAGCGAGCCCGGGGCGGCGGACTTGCGCGTCGATCCGAGTTGGGCGGCGATCGTGTTCACCGGGATCGATCCGTTGGCGAAACCGCGCAGCAGCCGCCCGATGCCCTTGAGGTCGGCGGTGGCGGTGGCGATGATGTCCACCCGGCTGTCCGGATCGTCCACCCAGTCCACCGGCACCTCGTGGATCCGCAGGCCGCTGCGCTCGGCCAGCACCAGCAACTCGGTGTCGAAGAACCAGCCGGTGTCGGCCACATACGGCAGCAGCCGGTGCGCGACGTCGGCGCGGATCGCCTTGAAACCGCACTGTGCATCCGAGAACCGCGCCGCCAGAGTCGATTTGAGGATCAGGTTGTAGCAGCGTGAGATGAACTCGCGTTTGGCGCCACGGACCACCCGGGAACCTCGACCCAGCCGGGTGCCGATGGCCAGATCCGAGTGCCCCGAGATCAGCGGGGCGACCAACGGTGCGAGGGCCGCCAAGTCGGTGGACAGGTCCACATCCATGTAGACCAGCACCGGGGCGTCCGAGGTCGACCACACCGCGTGCAGCGCCCGCCCCCGCCCCTTCTGCTCGAGCCGGACCACCCGCACGTGATCGAGCCCGGCGGCGAGTTCGGCGGCGATGCGCGGGGTGTCGTCGATGCTGGCATTGTCGGCGATCGTGATGCGGAACGGCACCGCGAAGTTCTCTGCGAGGTAGCGGTGCAGCCGGTGCACCGAATGCGCCAGGGCGGCCTGCTCGTTGTACACCGGGACGACGACGTCGAGCACCGGAACCCCCGCCGCCTGAGCAGCCAGCGTGGCATTGGGACGCGACACGAAACGCTGTTGGGGTTCTCCCACCGTGACTGTCATGGCTTCATCGTTCTCCGCGGGCTTGTGATCTGGGTGGGGCGAAGCTATGCGCCGGCTATGTGTTCGTCGGGTTCGTCGCATGCTGAGTCAGGTCGTAGATGGTGACGTCGTCGACGACGACCGGCTGGTAGTGCGTCTGCACCCATTCCGCGATCTCGACCGCCGCGCGGCTGCCCGACGGCGTGTGCCCACCGAATCCGCCGGCCATGATGCGGGAGCGGATGAAGTAGTGGATCGCGCCGTCGTCGACCAACTGCTGAAACTCCGGCAGCATCGGGGCGGGATCGGTGCCGTTGAAGCCGCCGACGGCCATCACCGGTGCCCGCGTGGCCAATTGGTATCCCGCCGCGTTCGACGAACCCACCACCGCCGCGGCCCATCGGTAGCGGTCCGCGCCCTCGGACAGTCTCGCCGTCAGGCTGGGGCCGGGTTCGGGCGCGGCGAACAGTCCGCCGAAACCACCGCGTGACGGACCGACCGAGGGGATCGACCCGGTGTGCGGGGCGGCCGCGGTGCTGATCGAGTACGCGGCGGGCCCGGCCAGACCGGCCACGATGGCCAGCACCGCCGTGCCCCGCACCGCCGGACGGTCCAGCCGCCCCACCATAAGCAGGAGTACTGCGGCACCCACTCCCGCGACCGCCACCGCGGCCCGCACCCACCAGAACTCGTCGTCGTGGCGGGCCAGCAGCACCGCGGCCAGGACCGCGGTGACCGCCATCGCACCCGACATCGCCGTGGCGGCACGGATATCGGAGCGGTGCCGCCACAGCAGGGTGGCACCGATCCCGATCACCGCGCCCACAGCCGGTGCGAGCGCCACAGTGTAGTACGGGTGCACGATGCCGTTCATGAAACTGAACACCGCCGCGGTGACCAACAGCCAACCGCCCCAAAGGATCAGGGCGGCACGGGTGGGATCGGTGCGGGGCGCCCGACGGGTCAGGTAGAGACCGGCCACCAGGCAGACGAGCACGGCCGGCAGCAACCAGGCGATGTCGGCGCCCATCTGCCAGCCGAACAGCCGACCCGGCCCGGCATCGAAGTTCAGGTTGCCCAGGCCGCCCGTCTCGTCACCGGTTAGCCGCCCGAAACCGTTGTAACCCAAGGCCAGTTCGACGATGCTGTCATTCTGTGAACCGCCGATGTAGGGCCGTGTCGAGGCCGGCCACAGCTCCACCAGCACCAGATACCAGCCACCGCTGATCACCATGGCGACCCCCGCGGTGACGACGTCGAGGACGCGCCGGCCCAGCGTGCGGTTCCCCGCCACCAGCGCCGCGCCGGCGAAGGCCGGCAGCACCAGAAACGCCTGCAGCATCTTGGCCAGGAAGCCGAAGCCGACGGCCGCCCCGGCGGCGACGAACCACCAACGGCCGGCGTCCTTTTCGATGCCACGCTGAACGCAGTAGGCCGCCACCACGAGCAACAGCACCAGTAAGGCGTCGGGATTGTTGAACCGGAAGATCAACGCGGCCACCGGCGTCAGCGCCAGCACCAGGCCGGCCAGCAGTGCGGCCCCCGGACCAGCGGCCCGGCGCACCGCCGCGTAGAGCACGGCCACCGCCCCGACCCCCATCAGGGCCTGGGGCGCCAGGACACTCCAGGAGTTCAGCCCGAACAGGCGGACCGAGAGGTCGATGACCCACAACGCCGCGGGCGTCTTGTCCACGGTGATGGCGTTGCCGGCGTCGCTGGACCCGAACAGCATCGCGGTCCAATTCTCGGCCCCGGCTTGCGCGGCGGCCGAGTAGAAGGCGTTGGCCCAGCCGCTGGCGGACAGGTTCCACAGATACAGCACCGCGGTACCGGCCAAGAGCAGGCCCAGGGCGATCCGGTGCCGATATGCGGAGATTCGTGGCGCCGGCGCGGCTTGCGCGTCAGACTGCTCGGGCCCGGCGGCCGGGTGCTCGGCAGGATCGGCGGAAACCAGGGTCACCACACCATGTTTGTCGCGGCCGCTAGGTGCCCGATTGGTCCATCCTGTGCGTCCCCTGTGAGCCGGGTCGCGGAAGGCGCACCGTGAATTCCGTCGACCCGGCAACACTGCGCACCGCGATGGTGCCGCCGTGCGCCTTGACCACCGCGGCCACGATCGCCAGTCCCAGCCCGGTGCTGCCCTCACGCCGCGAGCGCGACGAATCACCGCGGGCGAACCGTTCGAACACGTCGGGCACCAACGTCGCCGGTATCCCGGGGCCGTCGTCGGTGACAGTGAGCACCACCGCATCGGTGTCGGTCTTGAGTGACACCGTCACCGAGGTGCCCGGAGGCGTGTGAGTCCTCGCATTGGCCAACAGATTGGCCAGCACCTGATGCAGCCGGGCCTCGTCGCCCTCGATCAGCACCGGATCCTCGGGAAGATCCAGCGACCAGTCATGGTCGGCGCCGGCCACATGCGCGTCACTGACCGCGTCGACCACCAGCCGGGACAGGTCCACGCTGTCGCGTTCCAGCGGCCGGCCGGCGTCGAGCCGGGCCAGCAGCAGCATGTCCTCGACCAGCTGCGTCATCCGGGTGGTCTCGGACTCCACCCGGTTCATCGCGTGCGCCACATCAGGCGGCAGGTCGTCGCGCTTGCGCTGAGCGAGCTCGGTGTAGCCCCGGATGGCCGCCAGTGGGGTACGCAATTCGTGGCTGGCGTCGGCGACGAACTGGCGCACCCGGGTTTCACTGGCATGGCGGGCCGAAAGCGCACTGGCGATGCGGTCGAGCATGCGGTTCAGCGAGGTACCGAGCTGTCCGACCTCGGTGTGCGCGCTGACCGGGTCGACCGACACGATCCGCGTGGGCAATTGCACCTCACCGCGGTCGAGTTCGAGGTCGGCCACCTTGCGGGCGGCCACCGAAACCCGTGACAGCGGGGCGAGTTGGCGCCGGATGATCATGGTCCCCGCGGTTGTCGCGGCGATCAGCGCGATCACCGCCAACACACAGAACATCCCGAGCACCCACAGCAGGGTGTCGTCGACGACGGCGGTCGGCAACCCGGTCACGATGGTCTGCGTGCCACCGTGACGCGGATGCAGGCCGATCAGCCGGTACCGCCCGAGGCCGTCGAGATCCACGGTTTCGGGAATCCGGGTGGCCGGAACGGCAGCCAGTTGGGCCACCGCGGCCTCGCTGAGCTCGGCCCGGTCCCCTGCCGTGGTGATCACCCCCGCGTCCACCGGCCGATCCGGTGCCACCACGGCCCCGACCATCCGCGCAGCTTGTCCGGGGGCGTTGAGAAATCCCGGCCCCGGCCCCTCCTCGGGATCAAACGGCACCCGATGGTGCCCCCGCACCCCGGGCGGCGGCGGGAAACCCGGTGGCGGAGGCGGCAATTCGAAGATGGCGGCCGAGCGACGCCCGGCCTCGACCAGTTGGTCGTCGAGCTGGTTCATCAGAAATCGTTGCAGCGCAAACTCCGTGGCCACCCCGATGCTGGCGCACACCACGGCCAGCAGTGCCACCTGGGTGACTACCAGCCGAGCCCGCAGCGACCAGGTCCGTGGTGACCACCACCGGGTGGCGCTCGCCGGAGGGGCCGTCACCTCAGCGGGCGGGGCGGAGGACATACCCCGCACCGCGCAGTGTGTGAATCATGGGTTCGCGTCCGCTGTCGATCTTCTTGCGCAGGTACGACACATAGAGTTCGACGATGTTGGACCGGCCGCCGAAGTCATAGCTCCACACCCGGTCCAGGATCTGCGCTTTGCTCAGCACCCGCTTGGCGTTGCGCATCATGAAGCGCAGCAGTTCGAACTCGGTGGCGGTCAACGTGATCGGATCGCCCCCGCGGGTCACCTCATGGCTGTCCTCGTCGAGCACCAGGTCGCCGACGACGATCTTGGCGCCACCGTCCTCGCTCGTCACGCCGGTGCGCCGCAGCAGCGCGCGCAACCGCAGCACCACTTCCTCCAGGCTGAACGGCTTGGTGACGTAGTCATCGCCCCCGGCGGTGAGCCCGGCGATGCGGTCCTCCACCGAATCCTTCGCGGTGAGCAGCAGCAGGGGCAGGCCGGGAATCTGCTCGCGCAGCTTGCGCAGCACGTCCAGGCCGCTCATGTCGGGCAGCATCACGTCGAGGACCACGACATCCGGCGGGTTCTCCCGCGCCGCGGCGACGGCGCTCGCACCGTCGCCGGCGGTGGTGATGTCCCAGCCCTCGTAGCGCAGGGCCATCGACACGAGTTCAGCCAGTACCGGCTCGTCGTCGACCACCAGGACCTGGATCGGGTTGCCGTCGGCGCGGCGCATGACGGCGCGCCCGGGTTCGGAATCAGTGCCATTGGTCCCGTTGGTCACAGTGCTCACCCGCTCAGTATTCGCCTGCCCGATAGGCGTCTACTGTGCTGAATCTATGCGCCGGCTGTGAAGGTGGCGGTCTCATCGGCCGCAGAGATGGCGCACAGCCGGCTCACAGGGACCGGCTGCACCGTAGAACTCATGAGCATCCGACACACGTTCGCCGCGGTGGGTATCGCGGCCGCGATCGCCGGGCTTGGTGGCGCGGCGGTGTACGCGGCCACCAGTCCGGGTGGCGGCCCGGGCCATCACGGCGGACCGCCCGGCAGCGGACCGCCCGGCTTCCCCGCCGGTGGGCCGCCCGGCTTCCCGGGACCGCCACCAGGCTAGCCGCCCGGATCAGCCGTTGCCGTAACCCTTGGGCAGCTTCACCTTCACCGTCGGTTTCGCGACCGACGTCTCGAGCTCGCTGGGCGTGGCGGTTCGGGTGACCGTTTCGCCGAGGTTGGCGGCCGGCAGGAGAACGGTCTGTGCACCACCGATCGACGGCTGAGCCACCATCGTGCCGAGGGCCCCCGTGATTGCCAGTGCGATCGCTCCCACCCCGGC
This sequence comes from [Mycobacterium] fortunisiensis, assembly GCF_019050325.1. GTDB lineage: Bacteria > Actinomycetota > Actinomycetes > Mycobacteriales > Mycobacteriaceae > Mycobacterium > Mycobacterium fortunisiensis. Next base: position 55,740 of record NZ_VOMB01000022.1, read on the forward strand.
CATCGCGTACCTGGTCCGCTTGTTGCGTTCGTCTGCAGTCATGCCGATCTGACTACCGGCAACGAATTCCCGTCGCCTGGTGAACGGCAGGCCCCGACCGGCACCGGCCCATAACGATCAGTGGGGTGTGGCAAACCCCGGAGGTGTGGTTGCCGACACCGTCGGACTGGCGTGCGAGGTTTCCGGCTCGCTCGGCGCCGTCGTCGGTGCGACGGTTTGACCTGTAGTGATGGCCGGGGGTTCGACCCGTTGCGGGGCGGCGTGATGCCCTGCCCCGAACCCGATGCCGAGCACCGCGGTGGCTAACCCGCCGACGGCACCCATACCGGCCCCGATCAATTTCAGATTCCGCTGATTTTTTGCCCTGTTCAAAATGAGCTCACCTCCCAGGCTCTTGATAACCGCTATGGGAGTGGCCGAAACTGCCGGCGCGTGACGGCGCAGGCGATCAGTGCGTGGTGGCGAAGCCGGATGGTGGCGTGTAGCCGCGCATGGCAGGCACCGCCATGGACACCTCGGGTGCGGTCGGCGGTGTCGTCTCGGTGCTCGTCTGCCCCAGATTCATGTGGGAGCCCGAGGCCAACCGCGCAGGAGACGTCCCCAGATGGATGTCCGAGACGGCCCCGAACAATCCGAGCCCCGCCACTGCCGCGCCCCCGACGACCGCGGCGACCAACTTCGCGCTCATGAGTTCGCTGACTTTCACAGATATGAGTGAACCCGTGATTTCTCCGCGCAGCCTGGCAACCGGCTGCCAGTTACCGGCGGGCGCGGCGCGGCCCACTCCGCCGCGCTGCCCGGATCCGGTTCCTGGCTGCTCTACCCTGTCTCCCATGTGGCCGTGGGCGGGGATGACCGGATGACGCGCTATCTGGCGCGCCGGCTGCTCAACTACCTCGTGTTGCTGGCCCTGGCCTCGTTTCTGACGTTCGCTTTGACGTCGCTGAACTTCAAACCGCTCGACAGCCTCGAGCAACGCAATCCGCGACCGCCGCAGTCCACGATCGACGCCAAGAGCGCCGAGCTGGGTCTCGACAAGCCGATTCCGCTGCGCTACCTGGACTGGGCCACCGGGGCGGTCCAAGGTGATTTCGGTACCACCGTGACCGGGCAGCCGGTCGCCGACGAACTGGGGCGCCGGATCGGCGTGACGCTGCGGTTGTTGGTCATCGGTGCGATCTCCGGCGCCGTGATCGGTGTTGCGGTCGGCGCCTGGGGTGCGATCCGCCAGTACCGGCTCTCCGATCGGGTCATCACCGTGCTGTCCCTGCTGGTGATCAGTACGCCGTCCTTCGTGATCGCCAACATGCTGATCCTGACCGCACTGAACGTGAACTCGATCCTGGGCGTGCAGCTGTTCGAATACACCGGTGAGACGTCCCCGGTGGTCGTCGGCGGCGCCTGGGAGCAATTCGTCGACCGGCTCCAGCACCTGGTGTTGCCGACGCTCACGCTGGCGCTGATGGCCATCGCCGGCTACAGCCGCTACCAGCGCAACGCCATGCTCGACGTACTCGGCCAGGACTTCATCCGCACCGCCAGGGCCAAGGGCCTGACCCGGCGTCAGGCCCTGATCAAGCACGGCCTGCGCACCGCGCTCATCCCGATGGCCACCCTGTTCGCCTACGGCGTGGCCGGTTTGGTCACCGGCTCGGTGTTCGTGGAGAAGATCTTCGGCTGGCACGGCATGGGCGAGTGGGTGGTGCAGGGCATCGCCACCCAGGACACCAACATCATCGCGGCCATCACGGTGTTCACCGGCGCGGTGATCCTGGTGGCCGGCCTGCTCTCCGACGTCATCTACGCGATGCTCGACCCGAGGGTGAGAGTCACATGACCCAGACTTCGGCGCCCACCGGCGACGCCGCCGCAGCTCGCTCGGGTCTGCACACCGAAGAGTTCGCCACCCGGCGCACCCTGGTGTTGCGCCGGTTCCTGCGCAACCGGCCGGCGGTGGTGTCGTTGGCCCTGCTGGTCGTCATGTTCGTGGCCTGCTATGCGCTGCCGTCGCTGCTGCCCTACAGCTATTCGGATCTCGATTACTACGCGCTGCAGGAGCCGCCGTCGACCCAGCACTGGTTCGGCACCAACGCCCTGGGGCAGGACATCTTCGCCCAGACCCTGCGCGGCATGCAGAAATCCATGCTGATCGGGGTGTGTGTGGCGTTCATCTCGACCGTCATCGCCGCCACCGTGGGCTCGGTCGCCGGCTATTTCGGCGGTTGGCGCGACCGCGCCCTGATGTGGATCGTCGACGTGCTGCTGGTGGTACCCAGCTTCATCCTGATCGCCATCGTCACACCGCGGTTGAGCCAGTCCGATCGAGTGTTCTGGCTGATCGTGCTGCTCTCGGCGTTCAGCTGGATGATCAGTTCGCGCATCGTGCGCGGACTGACGATGAGCCTGCGGGAACGCGAATTCGTCCTGGCCGCACGGTATATGGGGGTCAGCAGCGCACGCACGATCGTGCGGCACATCCTTCCGAACGTGGCATCGATCCTGATCATCGACACCGCCCTCAACGTCGGACTGGCCATCCTGGCCGAAACCGGTTTGAGCTTCCTGGGTTTCGGCATCCAGGCACCCGACGTATCGCTGGGCACCCTGATCGCCGACGGCACCGCATCCGCCACCACGTTCCCCTGGGTGTTCCTGTTCCCGGCCGGGGTGCTGGTGTTGATCATCTTGTGCGCCAACCTGGTCGGTGACGGCCTGCGCGACGCGCTGGACCCGGGCAGCGGACGGCTGCGCCGCCGCAAGAAGGCCCGCCGGTGGGGGGCACGACGATGAGCCGGTTGCTGGAGGTGTCCGACCTTTCGGTGGACTTCCCCACCGACGCCGCGACGGTACACGCGGTGCGGGGCTTGAACTTTCACGTCGACGCCGGCGAGGTGGTGGCGCTCGTCGGCGAATCCGGCGCCGGGAAGTCGGCCAGTGCGATGGCCGTCGTCGGGTTGCTGCCCGAGTTCGCCGAGGTCTCCGGATCTGTGCGGTTGCGCGGCGAGGAACTGATCGGGTTGTCCGACGGCCAGATGTCCGGCATCCGCGGCAACACGATCGGCACGGTGTTCCAGGACCCGATGTCCGCGCTCACCCCGGTCTACACCGTGGGCGACCAGATCGCCGAAGCGCTCGAAGTCCACAACCGCGAACTGAGCCGGCGCGCGGCCCGCACCCGGGCCACCGAACTGCTCGAGCTCGTCGGCATCAACCAGCCCCAGCAGCGGGCCCGCGCCTTCCCCCACGAGTTGTCCGGTGGCGAACGCCAGCGCGTGGTGATCGCCATCGCCATCGCGAACGACCCCGATCTGCTGATCTGCGATGAACCCACCACCGCCCTGGACGTCACGGTGCAGGCCCAGATCCTCGACGTGCTCAAGACCGCGCGTGACGTGACCGGTGCCGGGGTGCTCATCATCACCCACGACCTCGGGGTGGTCGCCGAGTTCGCCGACCGCGCCCTGGTGATGTACGCGGGCCGGGCGGTGGAGGATGCGCCGGTGGCCCGGCTGTACGAGCAGGCCGCCATGCCCTACACCGTCGGGTTGCTCGGCTCGGTGCCGCGGCTGGACGCGCCGCAGGGCACCCGGCTGGTGCCGATCCCCGGCGCACCGCCCGCGCTCACCACCATCCCGCAGGGCTGCCCGTTCGTCCCGCGCTGCCCGCTGGCCATCGACGAATGCCGGGCCGCCGAACCCGATCTCATCGAGGTGGCCCCGGATCATCATGCCGCCTGCATCCGGACCGAACACGTCGTCGGACGCCGTGCCGCCGAGCTCTACCAGGTGCCGCAGGCCACGACCACCGGGGTTGGGCCGCAGGACACCGACGTGGTGCTGCGGGTGCACGAGGTGTCCAAGACCTTCAACCTGACCAAAGGGGTGGTGCTGCGCCGGAAGATCGGCGAGGTCCGCGCCGTCGATCACATCAGCTTCGACCTGCGCAGCGGCCGCACTCTCGGCATCGTCGGTGAATCCGGGTCCGGTAAATCCACCACCCTGCACCAGATTCTGAATCTCACTGCGCCGGAGTCGGGTTCGATCGAAGTGCTGGGCGCCGACGTCGCCGGCCTGAACCGGTCGGCACGACGGGCCCTGCGCACCGACCTGCAGGTGGTGTTCCAGGACCCGGTGGCCTCCCTGGACCCACGGCTGCCGGTGTCCGACGTGTTGGCGGAGCCGTTGACCGCCAACGGTTTCGACAAACCCCGCGTCGAGGACCGGGTGGCCGAGCTGCTCGAGTTGGTGGGGCTGCGGCGGGCCGATGCCAGCCGGTACCCGGCCGAGTTCTCCGGCGGCCAGAAACAGCGCATCGGGATCGCCCGCGCGCTGGCCCTGCAGCCGAAGATCATCGCGCTGGACGAACCGGTCTCGGCACTGGACGTCTCGATCCAGGCCGGCATCATCAACCTGCTCCTCGATCTGCAGGACCGGTTCGGCCTGGCCTATCTGTTCGTCTCACACGACCTGTCGGTGGTCAAACACCTGGCCCATGACGTGGCGGTGATGCACAAGGGCGCCATCGTCGAGCAGGGGTCCGGCGATTCGGTGTTCGTCGACCCGCAGCACGAATACACCCGCACATTGCTGGCTGCGGTGCCCCAACCCAAACCCGCCGGCCGTTAGGTATTGCCGCAAGTCCGGGTGGCTGCCTCTAGCATCGGTTGGGTGAACGGGTTCAAGGGGTTCAAGCTCCAGCGCATCGCCATCGTCGCCGCAGTCACCGCACTCGTCCTGGCCGGATGTTCGGGTCGGGACGAGCACGCCCCCTCCCCCGGCGGCAACGCCGAGATCGGCTCCACCAACGACATCAACCCACAGGACGTGGCGAACCTGCGCCAGGGCGGCAACCTGCGACTGTCGCTGACCGAGTTCCCGTCGAACTTCAACCCGCTGCACATCGACGGCAACACCGCCGACGTCGGCTCGCTCACCCGCTCCACCCTGCCGCGGGCGTTCGTGATCGCCGCCGACGGTTCGGCGACGGTCAACACCGACTACTTCACCAGCGTGGAGCTGACCGGCACCAACCCCCAGGTCGTGACGTACACGATCAACCCCAAGGCGGTGTGGACCGACGGCACCCCGATCACCTGGGAGGACATCAAGTCCCAGGTCGAAGCCAACAGTGGGAAGAACCCGGCGTTCGTCATCGCCGCCCCCAACGGGTGCGAGCGGGTGGCCTCGGTGACCCGCGGCGTGGACGACCGGCAGGCCGTGATGACCTTCGCCAAGCCCTACGCCGACTGGAAGGGCATCTTCGCCGGCAACGGCCGGCTGCTGCCCAAGAGCATGACCGCAACCCCCGAGGCGTTCAACAAGGCTCAGCTCGCCGAGCCCGGCCCGTCGGCCGGGCCGTTCATGGTGTCCAACCTCGACCGCGGCGCACAACGGATCACGCTGAGCCGCAACCCGAAATGGTGGGGCACCCCACCGCTGCTGGACACCATCACCTACCTCGTCCTGGATGACGCCGCGCGCATCCCGGCACTGCAGAACAACGCCATCGACGCCACCGGCACCGCATCATTGGACGAGCTGACCATCGCCCGCAAGACCGCGGGCATCAGCATCCGGCGGGCGCCGTCGGCGAGCTGGTACCACCTGACCTTCAACGGCGCGCCCGGCTCGATCCTGGCCGACCCGGCCCTGCGCCGCGCGGTGGCCAAGGGCATCGACCGTCAGGCCATCGCCAACATCACCCAGCGCGGCCTCACCGACAATCCGGTGCCGCTGAACAACCACATCTTCGTGGCCGGCCAGCAGGGCTACCAGGACAACGCCGAGCCGGTGGCCTTCGACCCGGACCGGGCCAGGGCCGAGCTCGACGCCCTGGGTTGGAAAGTGCCTGACGGACAACAGTTCCGGGAGAAGGACGGCAAGCAGCTGACCATCCGCAACGTCTTCTACGACGCGGGCAGCACCCGACAGGTGGCCCAGGTGGCCCAACACATGCTCGGCCAGATCGGGGTGAACCTGACCCTCGACACCAAGCCGGGTACCGGGTTCTTCACCAACTACATCATCAAGGGCGACTTCGACATCGCCCAGTTCGGCTGGTCCGGTGACGCGTTCCCGCTCAGCTCGCTGACCCAGGTCTACGCACAGGACGGTGCCAGTAACTTCGGAAAAGTCGGCAGCCCCGAGATCGACGCCAAGATCGAGCAGACGCTGGAGGAGCTGGACCCGGACAAGGCGCGGGCGCTGGCCAACGAGCTCGACCGGTTGCTCTTCGAAGAAGCGTTCAGCCTGCCGCTGTTCCAGTCGCCCGGAAACGTGGCGGTGCGCAGCAACCTGGCCAACTTCGGCGCTTTCGGCCTGGCCGACCCCGACTACACGAAGATCGGCTTCCTCAAGTAGATCCGGGCAGCGGCAGTGCCGCCTCCAGGGCGGCGGCCGCCGCGATCGCCGACACCGCAGCCCGGATGACCATGCGCTGCGGCAGCGCGTCCAGTTCCGGGGCGGTCGCCGAAAGCTGTTCGGCCACACCACCGCACACCGCCCGCAGCACTGCCAGTGCCGCACGCTCACGGGTGTCGAGGATGCTGTGGGCCGCGGTGGGCATCGACACCAGCACGGCCCGCGGCACCAGCTCGGCGATCCGCTCGGCGACCGCGGGCGGCGTGGTCAGATCACGACCACCGGACAGTACGACGGTGGGCCAGTGGAAGTGCGGCATCTGGGTTGTCAGGTCGAACGGTTCGGCTTCGAACGGTTCATAGAACCGCGCGCTGCCGATCATGTCCGCCATGTCCAGCGCGGGGTCCAGCGGTAGACCGTCGGGCACCCCGGCGTAGTTCAACTCGCGGAACGCAATCCGCCCGACCAGATCCACCTCGTTGCGGTAGGGCGCTTTTCGCGTCGAGAGCCGGCTCAGCCGGCGCATACCCCGCCACACCAGGGTGCGCCGGCGCAGCAGCAGGTCGAGTTCACGGTCCAGCAGCGCGGCACCGCCGAAACCGTACAGCAGGCCGGGCAATTCGCCACCGTTGCCGGCCAGTGTCCCGTCGGCGACCAGGCGGTGCACCTTGGGCACCAGCGGTGCCGTCCGCGGGTCGGTACCGTCCCAGAGCAACCCACGGATGGCGCTGCGCACGGCCTCGATATCGGTGGCGGACAGCAGTGGCGAGTCCAGCACCATGGCGGCAACCCGGTCGGGATGACGCACCCCGAAGCCGGCGGCGAGGTAACTGCCGTATGAGGTGCCGTACAGCACCGCCTCGTGGCTGCCGGCATCGTCGAGCACCGCAGCGATGTCGTCGACCACCTGCTCGACGGTGATGGCCGACGGTGGTAGATCCGCGCCCGCGTCGGTGTGACGCGACATTCCGATCCCGCGGTGCTCGACCATGATGACGTCAAGACCGGCTGCGGCGGCATGCCGGCGGAACGAACGGTAGGGCTGGACCGACGCGACGCCGGGCCCGCCGGGAACGATGACCACCGGACGCGTCGATTTGCGGCCGGCCCGCACGTAGAACAGGTCGAACTGGTCATCCGAGTCGGGACTGACTCCACGTCGCACCGCCCGCACCCCGGGCAACGCAGCCAATTTGTCGTGCACCCGCCTGCGCTTGGCATTCATGGTCATTGCGCTCCATTGTGCCGCGCCGGGTTCAGATCAGATAGATCGCGAAGATCCCCCCGAACAACACCGCCAGCCAGCCGTCGGTGGCGAGTTTGAGCCATGGCGGCGCACTCCGCACCTCCATGAACTGCCGGATGATCAAGCGGGACTTGATCAGCGTGAACGCCAGCACGAGTGCGGTGATCGGCACGCTGGCCCGCAGGGTGTCGGAGTACTGGGCCGGCGCGAGCCACCACGATCCGACGGTGATGGCGACCAGCACCAGCCAGGTCCGGGTCACTGTCTTGTCGGTCATTGTCGGCTCCTCGCGCAAGCGCTCGTCGGTCATGTCACCTCATCACGTAGAGCAGGCCGAAGATGATCACCCAGAGCAGATCGACCATGTGCCAGTAGACCGCGCTGGATTCCACCACCGTGGACCGGCGGCGGGACGGGATCCGCAATTCCCGGATGATCACGCCCAATGCGATGAGCCCGATCAACACGTGAATCAGGTGCACACCGGTGAGCACGTAGTAGAACGAGTAGAACATCTCGGAGTTGGTGTGCCCGGCCTGGATCTTGACCAGCCACTCATAACCCTTGCAGGCCATGAACATCAGACCGCCGATACCGCCGGCGTAGGTGTACCGGATAGCCACGTCGTGACGGCCGGCGCGAGCGGCCAGCACCGCCCGGGCCACCAGCCAGGAGCTGGTCAGCAGGATCACGGTGTTGACCACGCCGATGGTGATGTCGAGATGTTGTTGGGCACGCAGGAATTCGTCCGGATTCATGGTCCGGTAGATCATGAAGATGATGAAATAGCCGCCGAAGATGACCAGGTCACCGAGCACCATCACCCACATGTTGCCGTCGCCCGGCAGATGTTCAGCCCGCTGCTGCGGGCGTGAGTCAGTTTGTGTCACTGGGGTTTTCCTCCTGCATGGCGGCCTGCCGCAGCAACACGATCAGCGCCGAGAGCCAGACCGAGAAGACCACGACGGCCAGCCAGAACGCGATCGAGCCGTTCCAGGCGAACGGCCCGGAGGGGAATACGAACATCTGGGTGGCGATGACCTCGGTGATGATCTGCCAGATGCTCACGTAGGCGAACCAGGCCGGGAAGACGTTGTTCTTGTCGTAGAGGATGGCGATGGCCAGCACCAGGTAGGCCGCCGTGAAGCAACCCAAAGAGCCGTTGTAGGACAGCATTCCGAGGTCGTAGAGCAGGCTGATCAATTCCGGATCACGGTCGGGCCGGAACGCGGCGGTCAAGAAGCACACCGACACCAGCAGAAACCCGGGCAGCGCTCCGACACTCATGCCGCCGATGTAGCCGTAGGCGAACACCGAACCGACCGACATGCGCTTGATCTGGTAGGCCACCAGGCCGTTCGTCATGGCCGCGCCGCCCAGCAGGATCAGCAGCAGGCAGAACCCGATTTTGATGGTGAAGCCGTGCTCGGCGAAGAACGCGACCTTGTCGGCCGCGGTGACATCGGGCCGCGGTGGTGGCGTCACCCGGGTCAGGATGCAGATGATGACGCCGAATGCGCCGTACCAGAGCGGGAAGAACCAGGTCATCAACCGTACGTCGGGCCGGCCCGGTGGCGCCTCGCCCGCGGCGCGGGAGGTCGGGCCGGGGGTCAGTGTGGTCACGCGGTCACACCTTCGTCCACGGCCTGGCGGATCACCGCGCGACGCAGCACGAAGAACATCACGACGACGAAGATCGCGAACGCACCGTTGCGCAGCCAGAAGGCCAGCACGCCGTCCCATGCCAGCGGCCCGCTGTGGAACACCGCCGCGCCCGCGGCTGGGATCATTGCGATGCCGGTGGCCAGCGAATAGTGCCCCACCCATCGCGGGAACACCGGGTCCGGGCCGTCGTCGAAATACACCGCCACCGCGAGCAGGACGAACTGTGACACCACCATGCCCACCGGCGCGACGAACACGATCCAGGCCAGGTCGTTGAGCAGCATGATCAGCTCAGGGTTGCGGTCCGGCCGGAAGGCCGCAACCAGGAACAGGATGTTGGACAGCGCGAAGATGGTGGCGCCACTGACCACGGCGGTCAGGTAGCAGTAGGCGAATACGCCGCTCTGCTGCATGCGCTTCATCTGGGTGACGATCACCATGAAGAACGGCAGGATCAGGATCCCGCAGAGATTGAACGTTACCTGGCTGAACCGGATCCACGCGGTGTGATCGGCGTAGAAGCCGGCCACCTGCTGCGCGTTCCAGCTCGGTGACATGGGTGGCCAGAAGCCCGGGAACGCCAGCAGCGCCAGCAGCAGTACCGCGCCGACCGCGGGGCCGGTCCACAAGCTCACCCATTGGGCCTTGATGTTTCCGGCTTTCGGCAGGTCTTGAACCTGCTCCAGGATCTGCACGCTACCTCCAAAACTGACTTCAGTCAGAACTTGCCAACTCCGAAACCGTAACGCTCCACGCGTCGGAAGGAAAGAGTCAATACTGAGTACAGTCAGTTCTTGATTGTCGTAACATCGGGATCGTGCTGAAGGCTCAATCGCCGCCACCGCGCAGCCGCAAGGGTCAGCAGACCCGCGAGCGGTTACTGGGTGCAGCGATCGCCGAGTTCAAACGCGGCGGCATGGCCGCGGCCGACACCGCCGCGATCGCCTCGGCCGCCGGGGTCGCCCACGGCACGTTCTTCTTCCACTTCCCCACCAAGGAACACGTCCTGGTGGAGCTGGAACAGCGCGAGGAAGCCCGGATGGCCGCCGAGCTCATTCGGGCCTTCGCCGAACCGCACGATGTGCGCACCACCTTGGCCGAATCGGTGCACATACTGGAAAAACTGGAGCGGCGGCTGGGCCGCCCGCTGTTCAAAGATTTTCTGGCCCTGCACTTTTCCACCACCCGCCCGCCCACCGAGGAATGGGCACACCATCCCGTGCTCGTGACTCTGGTCGAAGAACTGCAGCGGGCCAGGGCTGCCGGTGAGATTCCCGACGAGGTCGACGTGCTGCACAACGGGGCGTCATTCTTCGCCGGTCTGTACGCCCTGCTGATCACCATCCCCGACACCCCGGACGTCCGGGTCCCGGTGATCAACGAGTACCTGACCACCTACCTCTACGGCATGCGGGTGCGGGGCTTGGATTCGGGCTGACCCACAATTCGGTGGCCTCCTGTGACGTGTCCCGTTTTCTACCTGTGGGTCGTGGCCAGGCAGAGATCACGACCCACCGGTAGAAAGCGACGACGTCCGCTGGGCTAACGCCTGAGCCGGTTGGGGCTTGAGCTGCGCTACGCCGTCAGCGCAATGTGGTGGGCGCCCTGCACGCCGGCGTAGCGCTCGGGGCTGCACGTCAGCACGATCACCTGGCCATCCCCGCCGACCGCGTCGAACACCGCACCCATCTTGGTCAGCCGGTCTGGATCGGTGAACCCGAGCGCGTCGTCGATGATGACCGGCACGCTGTCCTCCTTGGCCACCATATGGGCGCCGGCCAACCGCGCCACGATCGCCAACTGTTCCTTGGCACCACCCGACAGTGAGTCATACGGCACCGTCCGCCCGGACAGCGTGCGCGTGCAGATGTTGAGATCACTGTCGACGTCGACCTCGAAATCCTCGCCGAACACCAAGCGGCCCAGCCGCTGCACTTCGAGGCGGAACGGATCGGCATACCGCTGCCGGGTGGCGTCACGGTGCCGCGCCATCACCGACCGCAGTGTCTCGGCCGCCCGCGCCCGGCGATGCACCCGTAGATACTCGGCATGAGCATGTTCGCGTTCGGTCTCGGCGTCATCGAGCTGTCCTTTGCGGCCCTGGGTGCCGTACACCTTGAGCTGTGCGGCGATCTCCCGCAAGGCCTCGACCGCGACGTCGTGACGCCGGGCGAGCTGCTCGGCTCGACGGACCGCCTCATCCAGCGTGGCCTGAACGGAATGCGGTGGAGTGGCAGACAATTCAGCACGCAAGGAGTCGGCCTTGGCGGCGGCGGCCCGGGCGTGATCGTCGTCGGCCTGCGCCTTGATGGCCACATCGTCGTCGGCGACCGCGACCCGCGCCGCCTCAAGGCGTCCACTGCAGACAGTCAGCTCGGCCTGTGTCGCGGTGAGCTTCTCCCGTGTCGCACTGAGCCGGTTGTTCTTCTCGGCGAGCTTCCGGGCCGCGGCGGCGAGCACCTTACGGCTGGTCTCACAATCCGTCGTCGCCTGCCGGTGCGCAGCCACCGCGGCGCTGAGTTCGTCTCGCGCGGTGGTGATGTCGGCCGGGCCCGCCATGTCGAACAACCCGGCTTCGGCGGGCTGACCGTCGTTGAGTTGGGCCAGCCGAACCCGCAGATCCTCGAGCCGGTCATCGCCGGTGAGAGCGTCGAGGGTGGCTCGCAGCCGGTCCCGGTCGGCCAGCAACTCACGCCGCCGGCTGTCCAGCACACGGGCCGCTTCGACGGTGGACACCCCGGCTCCGCCCAGCGCAGCGGCCAGCACCTGCTGCGCGTCATCGAGCCGGGCGGCGGTCTGGGCGGCCGGAGCTCCCGGAACCACCCGCACGGTGAGCACCCCGGGCAGGTCGATCTCGGTGCGGGCAGTGCTGTTGACCGACCACTCGACCCCGGGCTGCAACGCCACGCCGGCGTCGTCCACCCGGATGTCCAGGTCCGTGGCGGCGACCAGTTCGATTCGCGCCGAGGCCAATTCGGCTTGGCCGGCCGCCCGCTCCACAGCCACGGCAGCGGCCTCGATCGCCCGCATCGCGGCGTCGTCGAGGGTGATCGCGGTGAGTTCGGTGGTCACCCGGTCGAGTTCGCGCACGGCGGTATCGATCTTGGCCAGCCGCGCGGTGAGGCGGTCCGCCTCGTCCCGGTCGGAAAGCCGATCGAGCGCGGCCCGGGCCGCATCGACGCGGGCCGCGTGATCATGCACCGCAGTCTGGGCCTGTTCGACCGCGTCCTCGGCCGCCTCGTGCACGTCGCCGGCCGTTTCGGCCTCCTCGGCCGCGGTGGCCAGGGCCGCCTCCAACTGCGTGATCGTCGCAGCCCGCTCCTCCAACTCGGCCCGCAATCTGCGGCGTTCGGTGAGCGCAGCAGCCGATGCGATCTGCGTGGCCCGGGCGGCCTCGGCCACGATGTCGGCTTCCTTGAGCTGCCGGGTCAGCGCGGCCACCGCATCGGCAGCCTTACGGGCATCGGCCAGAGCCGCCTGAGCCTGCTCCCGCTCCGCGGCCAAACCGCTGACCTCGGCACTGAGTTCGGCATGCCGGCGCACCGCCTCATCGACCTCGGCCACGGCGGCAGCACACCTGGCCACCTCGGCGTCGGCGGCCGCGAGCCGCTTGGTCACCGCAGCCCACTCGCCGGTGGCCCGGCCGGTGGCGGTGAAGTAACGCAGGTACTCGGCGTCAATCCGCTCGACCAGCAGCGGTTCGTCCCCGGAGAGCGCCACCGCCTCACCCGCGGCCACGTCCAGCGCCCGGGCCAGCGCGTCCGAACCGGACAGGTCGACCGGCGCCGTCGAGCCGGCCTGCAGCACCCGCTGGGCCTGCCACAGACCGGTGTCGACGGTTTCGGCGAGCAGCGCCAGCACCCGCTCGTGGGCCTCGTCCCCACTGAGCTGTTCACGCACCGGGGCCAACACCGTGAGCTGTGTTTCGGCGCGCTTGTGAAACCGCTTGCGGTACATGAACCGGTATGGCCCGGTGGAGATTTCGGCGGTCACCTCAGCACCGACATCGGCGTGGGTGGGCTTGACCTGCTTGACTTCCTTCTTGCCCGATCGGTCCTTGGCCTCGAGCAGCAGATCCAGCGCCTCGATCATCGAGGACTTGCCGATCTCGTTGGCGCCGCTGACCACCACCACGCCGTGGTCGGGGAATTCGATCTCACGGTGGGTGACGCCGCGGTAGTTGGTCAGGACCAGGCGGTGCAGCTTCATGCCACACCTCGATCGACCAGACGCAGCAGCAACCCGAGCGCCGCTCGCGCATCGTCGGCCCGTTCCCCGTCGGTGCGCGCGGTGGCCACCAACTCATCCACCGCGGCGGCCGCGAACCCGCCGATGCCCAGGTCGTCGAATTCGCCGTCGGCGGGCAGCACCGCGATGTCGGTGTGGCGCTCCCACTGGGTCAGTGCCGCGAACAACCGCGCGTACTTGTCCAGGCAGGCGTCGAGCGCGGCCTTGTCGGTCACGGTCAGCGAGCCGGTCAGCGCCAGCCGCACCACCGTGCGTTCCTTGTCAGCCAACAGATCCAGGTTGAGGTCCAGGTCGGCCACGTCGCGGTCGGTGTCCACCTCGCGGCGCAGTGTGATGAACCGCCACCGGCCCACCCGTTCGGAATCCACCCGCACCGCGCGCTGCGGATCGGCCTCGTCGATCTGTACGACCAGCACATGGCCAGGATCGGATTCGATGTCGTCATAGTTGGTCACCTCGGGGGAACCCGAGTACCACACCCGCCCGGTGGATCCGACCTCGGTGCGGGAGTGCTTGTCCCCCAACGCCACATAGTGCACTGCACCGCGAGCCAGCGCCGCTTCGACGGCGGCCAGCCGGATCAGCGACGGCTTGTCCTTGTCCGGGTCCAGAACGTCAACACCGCCGTGCCCCACCAGAATCCGCGTCGTCCCATCGGCCGGCAGCTCGGCCAGCACGTCACCGACGAGGTCGGAGGTGGGTGCCTTCGACCGCCAAGGCGCGGCCACGATCTGCAATCCGGGCCGTACCTCGTGCACCCCGGCGCGGTCGAGAACCACGACGTTGTCCGGACATTCGGACGTGAACAGAACGCTGGTGTAGACCGAGGCGGCGTCGAGCGGATCATGGTTGCCCGGCAACAGATACACCGGCACTCCGATGGCCCGCATCGCCTCCAGCGACAGGCTGACATCGCGCGGCGCCAACTGGTTGTGCTCGAACACATCCCCGGACACCACCACGAACTCCGCGCCCGAGGCCGCCGCCACCGCACCGAGCCCCGCGACCGCCTCCCGGCGCGCCGCCGAGTACCGCGGCTGGGCCTCGCCGCTCAGGAAATGACGAGTCATCCCGAGCTGCCAGTCGGCGGTGTGCAGAAAACGCATCGGCCCGTCCTTTCCCGTCGGCTCATCGTGCGAGCAAGGCGAGTCTAGGACCGGGGGCCGACAAGTCCGGGGACCTACAGCGGCATGGCCTGGCCCGAGTGCCTTAACCTGGGTGCGATGGCCGATCCGAACAGTCCGACCCGGACCCTGCTGCTGATGCGTCACGCCAAGTCGGACTACCCCGACGGGGTCGCCGATCATGACCGCCCACTGGCCGCACGCGGCATCCGGGAGGCCGCACTCGGTGGCGACTGGATCCGGGCCAACATCGGCCCGATCGACGCGGTGTTGTGCTCGACGGCGACCCGCACCCGCCAGACCCTCGAACGCACCGCGATCGAGGCCCCCGTCCAGTACGCCGAGCGCATCTACGACGCCAGGCCGGGCACCGTCATCGACGAAATCAACAGTGTGCCGTCACGTTTCGGCACGGACCCGGCCACCGTGCTGGTGATCGGCCACGAGCCGGCCATGTCGGCCGTCGCGCTCGGCCTGGCCGATGGCTCCAACCGCACTGCCGCCCAGAGCATTTCCCTGAAATTCCCGACCTCGGCCATCGCCGTGCTGCGCACCAGCGCACCGTGGGACCAGCTCGGGCTCGACGGCGCGGCGCTGGTCCGCTTCCACGTCCCGCGTTAGCCCCGCCCCGGACTCACGTCGCCGGACTCAGGAGTTGGTGGCCAGCGTCAGTTCCATCAGCTTGATGGCCATCGGACAGGCATCGATCCCCGGCCCCTGCGGATTGACCCACCACCCGACCACGCCGGCCGCGTCGCTGGCCACACCGCAGGCCCCGTTGAGCCCCTCGGGCCGCATGACGATCGAATCGACGCCGGCGATCCGACGTTGCTCGACCGCATATTTCAGGTTCTCGGCGACGTCACGCTCGTTGTCCAGACTGCCCTGCTCGTACCAGAACCGGGTGATGTCGACCAGCCCGGCCGGGTTGGCCGCCTGCCAGCGGCACACCGCACCGACGAACGTGCTCTGGATGTCCAGCGGATCGGCGCCCACCGTCTTGGCCAGCAGGTCCTCGGTCAGGACGTCACATTCCTTGAGCAGGTTGGGATAGGTCTTCTCGGAGTTGTTGTTGCTGGGACCGCCCCCGGAGCCCTCCTTGGCCGCGACGCCGTCCACCGTCTGCGTGCAGCCGGTCAACCCGGCAACCACCGCGAGCATCGCAAGCAGGCCGGTCACCCCACGTCGGGTCGTCATCGCCGGGCTCATTTGGCATTCACAATCGACTGGCGGGTCAGCTCCTTGGCCACCTCACACGGGTCGGGATAGGGCTTCTGGTCGAAGCTCACCGACCACTCGATGAAATCGTCGTCGAACTGGATGCCGATCTCACAGAGATTCACGTCGCCGGCCTTGAGCGGGTTCTCCCCGATCGCGATGAAGCCGCCATGCCCCTCGATGTTGATGTCCTCCACGCTCGTCCGTGACAGCTCCTCGGTCTTGCGTTCCCGGCCGATCGGGCTGCCCCGGAACCAGGTGAACGAAAAGTGCGGGCCCAGGATGCTGCCCCCCTGAAGCCACTGACAGCCCGAGGAGTTGGTCGCGGTGTTGACCAGCCCTGGCACCCCGGTCAGCTCGGACACGGTCTGATCGCTGACCCCGCCGCAATGCGGAAAATGCGGACCGTGCTTGCCCGCACCCGCGACATTCGGGGACTCGGTCTGCGGGACCTCCGGGGATGCCGGTTCATCGCTCGAGCAGCCGGCGAACACCGGGATGGTTGCCGCAGCCAGCACCACCAAGGCTCTGGCAGCGCGCGTTCGTGGCATGGCGGTCGTGCGGACAGTCACGCCATGCACTGTAGCCGCAGCGCTGACCCCGCAGATAGACATAGTGACTGACCTGGACTTTCGCCGATGCGGACACGTCGCCGCCGGGACACGACCGGCACCGGCCGGTGTGCGAGAGTAGCCAGATGCTCTGGGCGCTGCTGCGACAGTACGTGCGGCCGTACCGCCGGCTGCTCGCGGTCGTGGCGACGCTGCAGGTGATCAGCACCCTGGCCGCGCTGTATCTACCCACGATCAACGCGGCGATCATCGACGACGGCGTGGCCAAGGGCGACACCCACCGCATCGTCGAACTGGGCGCGGTGATGCTGGCTGTCACCGGATTACAGGTGGCGTGCGCGATCGGCGCGGTGTTCTTCGGATCGCGGGCGGCCATGGGGTTCGGCCGGGATCTGCGCTCGGCGATCTTTCAGCACGTGACGACGTTCTCGGCCACCGAGACCGCCCGGTTCGGCGCCCCGTCGCTGCTGACCCGGACCACCAACGACGTCGGCCAGATCCAGCAACTGCTGCAGATGACCGCCACCATCCTGATCACCGCCCCGATCATGTGTATCGGCGGCATCCTGATGGCACTGCACCAGGACGCCGGGCTGTCCTGGCTACTGGTGGTCAGCGTGCCGGTGCTGGCATTGAGCAACTACTGGATCATCCGGCACCTGATGCCGATCTTCCGCCGCATGCAGCAGCTGATCGACGGGGTCAACCGGGTGATGCGCGACCAACTGTCCGGGATCCGGGTGATCCGGGCGTTCGCCCGCGAGCCCATCGAGCGGCGCCGGTTCGCCGGGGCCAGCGAAACCCTGTCCGCCACCGCCGTGGAAGCCGGACAGTGGCAGGCGCTGATGCTGCCCGCCACCACGCTGGTGATCAACATTTCCAGCGTCGCGCTGATCTGGTTCGGCGGGCTGCGGATCGACGCCGGGCAGATGCAGGTGGGCTCCCTGATCGCGTTCCTGGCCTACTTCATGCAGATCCTGATGGCCGTGCTGATGGCGACGGTACTGGCGGTGATGTTCCCGCGGGCGTCGGTGTGCGCCGAACGCATCTCGGACGTGCTGAACACCCGACCCCAGATCAGCAGTCCCGCCGACCCGGTCCGACCGGTGTCCATCGGCGGCCGGATCGTGTTCGACGACGCGTCGTTCAGCTACCCGGGCGCCGACCGTCCGGTGCTGCAGCAGGCCTCGTTCACCGTCGCACCCGGGACCACCACCGCGGTGGTGGGGTCCACCGGCTCGGGCAAGTCCACACTGCTGGCCTTGATCTGCCGGTTCTACGACGTCACCGCGGGCTCGGTGCGCGTCGACGGCGTCGACGTCCGCGACCACGACCTCGAACAGCTGTGGTCGACCATCGGCCTGATCCCCCAACGCGGCTACCTGTTCTCCGGGACGATCGCCGAAAACTTGCGCTACGGCGCCGCACCCGGCCAGGAACTCACCGACGAACAGATGTGGGAGGCGCTGCGGATCGCGGCCGCCGACGACTTCGTCGCCGCCCACCCCGACGGTCTGGACCGCCCGGTGGCACAGGGCGGCATCAATTTCTCCGGCGGCCAACGACAACGGCTGGCCATCGCCCGCGCCGTGATCCGCAGACCGGCGATCTACCTGTTCGATGACGCGTTCTCGGCCCTGGACGTACACACCGACGCCCGGGTGCGGGCCGCGTTGCGCGAGGTGTCGGCCGAGGCCACCGTGCTGATCGTGTCGCAACGCATCTCGACGGTCGTTCAGGCCGACCAGGTGATCGTCGTCGACGACGGCCGCGTCGTGGGCATCGGGACCCACGCCCAACTGCTGGACGACTGCCCCACCTACGCCGCATTCGCCGCATCGCAGACGGTCACCGCCGGGGAGCCGCGGTGACGGGGCCGGCGTTGCGCCGCAGCGGGATCCCCGCCCCGCCGGTCGAACGCACCCGCGATTTCCGTGGTTCGGCGCTGCGCCTGCTGCGCCGGCTGACACCACAGCGGCATCTGGCGATCGCGGTGGTGCTGCTCGGCATGGCCGGTATCGCCATCGGGGTGATCGGTCCGCGAATCCTCGGCCACGCCACCGATCTGCTGTTCAACGGCGTGATCGGCCGTGAGCTGCCGGCCGGCCTGACCAAGGACCAGGCGGTCGCCGCGGCCCGGGCTCGCGGGGACACCGGCTTCGCCGATCTGCTGTCCGGCATGAACGTGATCCCGGGACACGGGGTGGATTTCGCGGCGGTGGCCCGTACCCTGGCTCTGGCGCTGGGCTTGTACCTGGTTGCCGCGGTGCTGGTTTGGCTGCAGGCCCAATTGCTCAACATCACCGTGCAACGCACCATGGTGGCGCTGCGGGCCGACGTCGAGGACAAGTTGCATCGGCTTCCGCTGTCCTACTTCGATTCCCGTCAACGCGGTGAGGTGCTCAGTCGCGTCACCAATGACATCGACAACATGCAGACCTCGGTGTCGATGACCATCAGCCAGTTGCTGACCGCACTGCTGACGGTGTTCGCCGTGCTGGTGATGATGCTGACGATCTCACCGCTGCTGGCGCTGCTGACCGTCGTGACGGTGCCGCTGTCGCTGTGGGTGATCCGCTGGATCACCCGTCGTTCACAGCCCCTGTTCGTGGCGCAGTGGCGCAACACCGGTCGGTTGTCCGCCCATATCGAGGAGACCTACAGCGGTTTCACCATCGTCAAGACCTTCGGACACCGCGAGGCGGCGCAGCAACGTTTCGCCGAACTCAACGACGAGGTGTACCGGTCCAGCCGTGGGGCGCAGTTCTTCTCGGGCCTGGTCGGCCCCGCCACGATGTTCATCGGCAACCTGAGCTACGTGGCCGTGGCGGTGATGGGCGGCATACAGGTGGCGACCGGTCAGATCACCCTGGGCAGCATCCAGGCGTTCATCCAGTACGTGCGGCAATTCAACCAGCCACTGTCCCAGATCGCCGGCATGTACAACACGCTGCAGTCCGGGATCGCCAGTGCGGAACGAGTTTTCGAGTTCCTCGATGCCGAGGAGCAGTCTGCCGATGCGGATGCTGAACTCCAGATCCACGGTGGCCGGGTGGAATTCGACCGGGTGAACTTCGGCTATCTGCCCGACACCCCGGTGATCGAGGACCTGTCGCTGGTCGCCGAGGCGGGCAGCACGGTGGCGATCGTCGGCCCCACCGGGGCGGGCAAGACCACCTGCGTGAACCTGCTGATGCGGTTCTACGACGTCGACTCGGGGCGAATCCTGATCGACGGCACCGACATCTCGACGGTGAGCCGGCAGTCGCTGCGCGCTTCGATCGGCATGGTGCTGCAGGACACCTGGCTGTTCGGCGGAACCATCTACGACAACATCGCCTACGGCCGGCCCGACGCGGCACCCGACGAAGTGATCGAGGCGGCCAAGACCGCCCACGTGGACCGGTTCGTGCACACCCTGCCCGACGGGTACGACACCCGCGTCGACGATGACGGCGGTGCCATCAGCGCCGGCGAGAAGCAGTTGATCACGATTGCCCGGGCGGTGCTGGCCCGGCCCCGGGTACTGGTACTCGACGAGGCCACCAGCGCGGTGGACACCCGCACCGAGTTGCTGATCCAGCAGGCCATGGCCGAATTGCGCCGGGACCGGACCAGTTTCATCATCGCCCACCGGCTGTCGACCATCCGCGACGCCGATCTGATCCTGGTGATGGACGCCGGCCGGATCGTGGAACGAGGCACCCACGAGGAGCTCATGGCGCGGCACGGCCGGTACTGGGAGATGACCCAGGTCTAGCGTCAGACTGCGATTTCCGAGCTGACAGCGCGCAGGTTCCACAGGCCCAATGTGATCGCACCGGCACCCAGCCACGTACCAACCCCGCCGGCCACTGACATCCCCTTATCGCTGTGGATACGCAGGACAAGGGCTGCCACAGCGCTGCGAGGATATATATCAGACCGCCGAATCGTCGGAGCCACGAACCGCGTGTTCAGTTTCTCCATCTAAGATCCGTTACAAATTGTAGTGTCGCTGTAATGACGACCCGTACCGTGCACACGTTCTGCCGGTACTGCCTGGCGTCGTGCGGCCTGGAGGTGACGGTCGAGGACAACCGGGTGCGCAAGATCGCCGCCGACAAGCTCAATCCGCACACCTGGGGCGATTTCTGTGCCAAAGGCCGGACCGCCGGTCAGGTGGTAGAGCATCCCCGCCGGATCCTGGCCCCGATGCGCCGAGTCGGCGACACCTACGTCGAGGCGAGTTGGGACGAGGCGATCAGCGACATCGCCGAACGGATGAATCGGATCATCGACACTGGCGGGCCGGACGCGGTCGCCGCCTATTACGGTAATCCGGCCGGGTATTCGTCGTCGAACCTGGTGTTCATGAATGCCTGGCTCGACGCCATCGGCACGCACAACCGGTACGCGGTGGGATCGGTGGACCAGAACGCGCTGCACGTGGTTGCCGAGGCGATGTACGGATCGCCGCTGATGGTGCCGGTGTCCGATGTGGACAACTGCGACTACTTCTTCATCGTCGGCGCCAATCCCGCTGTGAGCGCCTGGAATTGGGTTGAATCCGTGCCGGGCGGCTGGCGTCGCGCGCTGGCCCGCCAGAAGCAGGGTGCGCGGATCGTCGTGGTCGACCCGATCCGCACCGAGAGCGCGCAGGCCGCGGATCTGCATCTGGCGGTGCGGCCGGGCCAGGACTGGGCGCTGTTGCTGGCGATGGTGAAGGTGATCCTCGACGAGGGCCGCGAGCACCCCGGAGATTGTGCCGAGCTCGCCGTCGGGGTGGCCGACCTACGCGCACTGGCCGCCGAAGCCGACCTCGACGACCTCGCGGCACGCTGCGACATCGCCCGCGCAGTGATCGAGCGGGTGGCCCGCGAATTCGCCTCCGCGCCAGGGGCGATGGCCATCACCCGCACCGGGGTGTCCCTGCACACCGCGGGCACGGTGGCCGAATGGCTGGGCCACGTGCTCAACCTGATCACCGGACGGATGGACCGCCCCGGTGGGCGCCGCTTCGAGCCCGGTTACGTCGACACCCTGCGGCTGGCCGGGTTGGCGGCCACCCGCCCACACGCCAGCCGGCTGGCGCGACGCCCGCTGGTGGCCGGCGCGCACGCGCTGGCCGAACTGCCCGACGAGATCACCACACCCGGCCGCGGTCAGATCCGGGCCTTGCTGATCAACTCCGGTAATCCCGTGATCTCAGGGCCGGAGGGTGGCCGTCTCGATGAGGCCCTGACCGAGCTGGATCTGCTGGTGGCCATCGATCTGGTACAGCGCGAGAGCCACCGGCACGCGCACTGGCTGCTGCCCGCGGTGCACTGGCTGGAACGCGACGACCTGTTGGCCTTCACCAGCAGCATGCACGACGAGCCCTACGTGCAGTACGGCGCGACGGCCGTCGCGCCGCCGGACGGCGCGCGCGAGGAATGGCGGATCTTCACCGATCTGGCACTGGCCATGCGCCGTCCGCTGTTCGGCGCCAAGGGGTTCAACGGTTTCGTCCGCGCCACCCGCTGGGTGGCGGCCCGCACCCGCAGGGCCGGCCTCGAGTTCGGGCCGCACTGGCTCGACCGCCTGATCATCCTGACCTCACGGAAGGTCGATGGCCATAAACTCACCTGGCGCAGGCTGAAAGCGCATCCGCACGGTCTGGTGCTCGGCCCCCGGCGGTTCGGCCGGTTCCGGGACGCGTTGCGGACCCCCGACCACAAGGTCCATGCCGCGCCGGCGGAGTTTGTGGCCCGGGCCCGGGAACTGCTCGCCACACCGGATCCCGGGGCGCCGGAAGGCTTCCCGTTTCTGCTGGGCAACCGTCGGCGGCGACATTCGATGAACTCGTGGCTGAACGAGTTGCCCGGCCTGCATCCCGGCGGCAAGGGCAATGAGGTGCTGCTGCACCCGCAGGATGCGGCCGCCCTCGGCATCACGGCGGGCGACCGGGTGCGGGTGATCTCACCGGTCGGGCAGCTGGAGGTGAGCGCAGCGCTCAGCGACCGGCCTCGCCGCGGCGTCGTCGTGCTCGACCATGGCTGGGGCTCGGCGGTGTTCGACCCGCGCGACGGCCGCGCACCGGAGTCCCACGGGGTCAACCGCAACCTGCTGGCCGACCGGACAGCGTTGGATCCGCTCTCGCAGACCTCGGCGCTGGGCGCGGTGCATGTGCGGATCGAGCGGATCTAGGCTCCGGGGCCTTCCGCGCGCAGATCGTCGACCGCCTTCATGGCGTCGCGCAGCTTGTCCAGCCACTCTTCGGTGTGCTGGCCCACCAGACGCACCGACCAGGCCAGCGCATCGGAGCGCGACCGTGCCACGCCCGCATCGACCAGGGTGTCGAGTACCTGACGCTCGGGCTGCTTGAGCCGGGTCATCACGGGTACGGCGATGTGGGTGAACAGGATTCGCTCGGTATCAGCGCTGCTGATCCCTGTTCCTATCTCCACCCCCCAGGACACCTTGCGGTCGAAGCGGCTCTGCGCCTCGTCGGCGATCCGCATGCGCTCGCCGCGGGTCTCCTCCCGGAACCGCGAGGCCCGCCCGGTGGCCCGGGCTTTCGTCTCGCCGTCCGGAGTATCGGTGGAGTCCGGAAGTCTGCCGATGACGGTGATCTCCTCGCGGTCGACGATCACCGTCGGATCGCCGGCGAACCAGGTATCGGGCAGGCGGCCGGCGAACCACTCGGCAGCCTCGTCCGCAGAACGGCGGTGGTGTTGATGCTTGGTCATGCTTACATAATTACACCGTTACAGCCCAGTTGGGGCGGCGTTCACCCCCGGCGAACGCCGTTGTGGTGGGTGTCGGTCAGTTGCGCTTGAGCAGCAGCGCAGCCCCGCCGGCCAACACCAACGCGACCAGCAGCAGACCCGCCCAGCCCGGCCCGGCGATCCACCAGACCGCGCCCAGCACGATGATCGCCGGAGACACGGCGAACAGCACCATGCCGGGGTGTTGCTTGAACACCGCGAGGGCACCCTGGGCACGGAGCGGGTCTATTTCCTTTGCCATGGCATCAGAATGCCAGGGCTTCGCCGGGTTCGTGACGCAGTGGCGACTTGTAACCTGGTGACGATTCCGGTCCACCGACGATTCGAGGAACGACTGTGAACGGAAACTGGCAACCCGGCTGGCTGCCCGATCCCGACGGCCGCTACGAATACCGGTGGTGGGACGGACAAGCCTGGACCGACCAGGTTTCTCATCAGGGACAACAGGGCCGAGCCCCGCTCGCAGGTACGCCGCCGCAAGCCGAACCACAAGCCCAGCACCAGCACCAGCAGGCTCAGGGCGACGGATTCGCCGGGATCAGTGGGGATCTCGTCGACGGCCGGTTCAGTGAGAAAGAGGCGACGCCGATCGCCACCCAGAACAAGAAGATGCTGCGGGTCCGGCTGGGTGAACCGTTCATGGCCCGGCAGGGATCGATGGTCGCCTACCAGGGCAACGTCGACTTCGCCTTCGAGGGCGGCGGCGCATCGAAGTTCATCAAGAAGGCGCTGACCGGCGAGGGCCTTCCGCTGATGCGCTGCCAGGGCTCCGGCGATGTGTTCCTGGCCGATCAGGGATTCGACGTGCACCTGCTGCAGCTGTCCAATTCCGGCCTGTCGATCAGCGGCAAAAATGTCCTGGCCTTCTCGTCGAGCCTGGACTGGAACATCGAACGGGTCCGCGGCGGCAGCATCGCCACCGGCGGCCTGTTCAACACCACCCTGCGCGGCACCGGTTGGGTAGCGCTGACCACTGACGGCCCGCCCGTGGTGCTTGATGCCGCAGAGGCCCCGACCTTCGCCGACACCAATGCCGTGGTGGCCTGGTCGGCGCACCTGCAGACCCAGATCAAGACGAGTTTCAAAGCCGGCGCGTTGATCGGCCGGGGCTCCGGGGAGGCCCTCCAGGTGGCGTTTCACGGCAACGGCTTTGTGATCGTGCAGCCGTCGGAAGGCATCACGGTCCCGGTGCAGTGAGCGACGAGCCGGTCGCCAACCTCCCGCCGTCACGCGTCAGCGCATAGAGGGCCACCGCGGAGATCAGCCCAATGGCGGTGAGGCCCAACCACACCAGTTCGGCGAGGCCGGCGGCGCGGGCTGCGCCGATGAGCGAACCGGTGGCGACGTTGCCCAGCAGGATGCCGATACCGACCACGGTGTTGTAGAACCCGTAATGCGTGGCCACCAGGCGATCTCCGGACAGCGCCACCACGGTGTCCATCTCGAACGGGAACACCGCAGCCGATCCCAGGGCCAGCAGTGCCGCGGAACCGAGCAGTGCAGCGACCGCGGCGAAGGTACCGAAACGGCCCGCGTCGGGGACGACAGCCAGCGGGACGAAGGACACCGCGAGCACCAGCAGACCGACGACCAGGCTGCGGCGCGGCCCCCACCGCAGGCCGAACCACCGCGTGATGCGGAGTTGGCCGCCCACCGCGATCAGCCCGGAAACCACGAACACGGCTGCCACCAGTGCGGTTTCGTTCCCCGGCTGCAGTACCGCAGCCTGCAGCGGCAAGGCCAGATATACCTGGAACGACAGCACGTAAGAGCCGATCATCGCCGCCGCGAACAACAGGAATCCCCGGTTGGCCACGACCCGGCGCCAGTCCTGCAGCACCGAACTCCGCTGCGCCACCGGCTCGATGCCCCGCCGCGGCAGTGCCAGCAGCTGAGCCACCGTGAGCAGTGCGAAGACTCCGGCCGCCGCTGCGGCAGTCACCCGGAAATCGAAGGCCAGCAACACCATTCCCGCCAGCGGACCCAACAGGATCCCGGCCTGATAGAACACGTTGAACACCGCGAACGCCTCGACCCGTCGGTCGCCGGAATCGGCGGCCAGATATGCCCGCACCGCCGGGTTGAACAGGGCTCCGGCGAAACCTGTCGCCGCCGAGGCGATCAGCATGGCCGGCAGCGATTCGGCCACGACGAGCAACCCGAACCCGACGGTGCGCAGCAGGCATCCCGCGACGATCAGCGGCTTGTACCCCAACCGGTCGGCCAGCGTGCCGCCGACGATGAACATGCCCTGCTGCGAGAAGTTGCGAACCCCGAGCACCAGGCCGACCGCCCAGGCCGCCAGCCCGAGCGGTCCGGCCAGATAGCCGGCCAGATACGGCATCAGCATGTAGAAGCCGAGGTTGATGCCGAACTGGTTGATCATCAACAGCCGGCTGGGCAGGTCGAAACTGCGGAACTGTGTGACGATTCCGCTCACGGCGTCACCGCCATCGGATCGGTGACCGTCTGGCAGCGGGTCCACGACTGCACCACGCGTTCGCCGGGATCGTCGATCGTCTCGGGCTCGTGGGCCGGCTGGTGCCCCAGCAGACCGAGCTCGCGACAGTAATCGTCGTTGTACACCGTGTCGAAATAGCGCTGCGGACCATCGGGGAACACTGCGGCAATCGTGGTCTCCGGTGCATGGTTTCGGGCCGCCCAGCCAGCGACCAGGGCAACCGCACCGACGCTCCAGCCCCCACTGGCGTAGTACGTCGACGCCAGCGTGCGGCAGGCCCACACCGCATCGGCCGGGGTGACCCAGTGCACCTCGTCGAAGGCGCCGTAGTCGACGTTGCGGGGATAGATACTTGAGCCGAGCCCCCGCATGACGCGGGCCGCGGCCGGTTGTCCGAAGATCGTCGAGCCGATCGTGTCGACCCCGATCAGCCGCATGTCCGGGTTGAACTCCCGCAGCACCTTCGCCACCCCGGCCGAATGGCCGCCGGTGCCGACCGAACACACCAGCACGTCGACGTGACCGACCTGGGCGTTGAGTTCGAGTGCCAGTGGGCGGTAGGCCGCGACGTTGTCCGGGTTGTTGTACTGGTCCGGATACCAGGCGGTGTCGTCGGACGCGAGCAGCTCGGCCACCCGATCCCGTCGGGCCTGCTGCCAACCGCCGGTGGGATGCGGCTCGGCGACGGTGGAAACTTCGACGCCATAGGCGGTCAGCATGCGCGCGATGATCGGCTCAAGCCCTGGATCTGTCACCAGGGTCACCTGATGGTGGTACATCATTCCGGCGAAGGCCAGACCCAACCCCAATGTGCCACTGGTTGATTCGATGATGCGTCCGCCGGGTTTCAGCTCACCTCGGGCCATCGCCTGCTCCACCATGTGCATGGCGGGGCGGTCCTTCATACCACCGGGGTTGAAGCCCTCCAGCTTGGCCCAGAATCCGCGCCCGCCCTCGGCGAACGGTGCACAGACCCGCAGGGCGGGCGTGTGCCCGACCATGGTGTTGGGCCCACGGTTTCGGCGCAGTACGTGAAAGTTGCGGGTCAGAAAGGCATGGTTCATGGATCTTTCGCTTCTGTATCTTGGGCCGTGCAGCACACGGCGACTGACCTGGACACCGTTGGAGGCGTACAGGTCAGCGGCGCGCGATACAGATCCGGAGCAGAAGTTCCTGGCCGGCGATCAGGACACCGTGCCGGTCGGGTGGGCCCCGCTGCGCACGTACCGCTGCGGACCCGCACAACAGCGCGCAGCCCACGATGAGCACGACCACCGAGAATGCTGCCACGGCAAGAGAAGTCCTGGGCAGTACTGCTGCGGCGAAGCCGTCCGGCACATGTGAAGCCGCATCATCCCCGAGGTGCGGGTGATCGAGCATCAAATCACCGCTGTCGGCGCCGATGGCGGCAGCCACCGGATGTGGCAGATGCACCGGGTGGTCGTGATTCGGGATCTGCCCTATCCCCGCGAACGCAGCCGCCCACAGGACGATCGCCATGAGAGCTGCGAGAGCCTTCACCGGAAGCGCCTCAGCCGCAAGCTGTTACTGACCACGAACACCGAGGAGAAGGCCATCGCGGCGCCGGCCAGCATGGGGTTGAGCAGCCCGGCGGCCGCCAGCGGCAACGCCGCCACGTTGTAGGCGAAGGCCCAGAACAGGTTGCCCTTGATGGTGGCCAGGGTGCGGCGCGACAGCCGGATGGCGTCGGCGGCCGCCCGCAGATCGCCACGCACCAGGGTGAGGTCGCTGGCCTCGATCGCGACGTCGGTGCCGGTTCCCATGGCCAGTCCCAGATCGGCCTGGGCCAGCGCTGCGGCATCGTTGACCCCGTCGCCGACCATGGCCACCACCCGGCCCTCGTCCTGCAGCCGCTTGATCACGTCGACCTTGTCCGATGGCAGCACCTCGGCGTAAACCTCGTGCACACCCACCTGTTCGGCGATCGCCCGGGCTGCCGCCTCGTTGTCGCCGGTCAGCATGATCGGCTCGAGACCGAGGGCGCGCAGCTGTGCCACTGCCTCATTCGAGGTGGGTTTCACCGCGTCGGCGACCACCAGGACCGCGCGAGCCTGCCCGTCCCACCCCACCGCAACAGCGGTGCGGCCGAGCGCCTGAGCCTCGCCCATCGCGGTGTCCAGGTTCGGGTGCAACTGCTGTCCCCAGTCGGCGAGCAGTTGACGTCGCCCCACCACCAGGGCATGCCCGTCGACGACACCCTGCACCCCGAGGCCCGCCGCGTTGGCGAAGTCCTGTACCGCGGGCAGATCACCCAGCTTGTCGCGGGCGCCCGTGGCGATCGCCCGGGCGATCGGGTGCTCGGAACCGTCCTCGACCGCCCCGGCCAGCCGCAGCACCTCGGCGGGATCCTCACCGGGCGCGGCGATCACGTCCAGCAGCGTCATCGCCCCGGTGGTCACCGTCCCCGTCTTGTCCAGCACCACGGTGTCGACCCGGCGGGTGGATTCCAGCACCTCGGGCCCCTTGATCAGGATGCCGAGCTGGGCGCCGCGGCCGGTGCCGACCAGCAGCGCCGTCGGGGTGGCCAGGCCCAGCGCGCATGGGCAGGCAATGATCAGCACCGCGACCGCAGCGGTGAAGGCCGCGGCCACCGATCCCCCGGACCCCAGCCAGAAACCGAGGGTGCCCACCGCCAGCGCGATGACGATCGGCACGAAGACCGCCGAGACCCGGTCGGCCAGGCGTTGCGCCTGCGCCTTGCCGGACTGGGCGTCCTCGACCAGCCTGGCCATCTGCGACAGCTGGGTGTCGGATCCAATTCGCTTGGTCCGCACCACAAGCCGACCGCCCACGTTCACCGTGGCGCCGACCACCTGATCCCCGGGAGCCACCTCGACCGGGACCGATTCACCGGTGAGCATCGACGCGTCCACCGCCGAGGTGCCCTCGACCACGTCGCCGTCGGTGGCGATCTTCTCACCGGGCCGGACCACGAACAGATCGCCGACGGCCAGTGACTCAATCGGAATACGGTGCTCCGCACCCTCTTTCAGAACCGCGACGTCCTTGGCGCCCAGCTCGAGCAGGGCGCGCAGCGCCGCACCGGCGCGGCGTTTGGACCGGGCCTCGAAATACCGGCCGGCCAAGATGAACGTGGTGACCCCGGCCGCGACTTCCAGGTAGATGTTGCCGGTGCCGTCGGTGTGCGAGATGGCCAGCGAAAACGAGTGCGTCAGGCCCGGAACGCCCGCGGTGCCCCAGAACAGCGCGTACAGCGACCAGCTGAAGGCCGCGAGGGTGCCCATCGAGATGAGAGTGTCCATGGTGGCGGTGCCGTGCCGCAGGTTGGACCAGGCCGCGCGGTGGAACGGCAGTGCACCCCACACCACAACCGGCGCGGCCAGGGTGAGCGAAAGCCACTGCCAGTTGGTGAACTGCAGCGCGGGCACCATGGCCATGGCCACGACCGGGATCGTCAGTGCGGCCGAGACGGACAGCCGGGTGCGCAGCGCCGTCGTCGGATCGTCGTCGGCGCGGCCTTCGGCCGGTTCGGCGGCCGGTAGTTGTGCGGTGTAGCCCGCCGAGGCGACCGCCTCGATCAGCTGATCGGGCGTCACCTCCCCCGCGACGTCGACAGTGGCCTTCTCGGTGGCGAAATTCACCGTCGCGGTGACGCCGTCGATCGTGTTGAGCTTCCGTTCGATACGTCCGGCACACGAGGCACACGTCATCCCACCGATCTCGAGAACGACGTGTTCGGTGGCGGTGCTCATGATGCCCCCTCGACGGTGAATTCGGCGGTGTGCACCGCATCGCGGTGCTTGAAATCCAGGAACAGCCGGTAGGCACCGGCGCTGGGAAATTCGGTGTGGAACGCAATCTGCGGGCCGGCGGCGGTGCCCGGATCGGCCGCCTCGTTCATCGGGTGCACATGCAGGTAGGCAAGATCCGCCGCGCGCACGGCGACCAGATGCCCGTACGCCCCCAGATAGGGCTGCAGATCGGTGACGGGCCGGCCCGCGCGGCTGACCGACAGCGTCAACTCCGATGGCTGACCGGCCCGGGCTGCCCCGGCAAGCGTGACGGTGTAGCCGTCGACCGTGGCAGTGTCGGCTGGGGCGGGCAGCGGTTGGGGCTGGTATTTCCCCGCGACGGTCATGTCGGCGCCGAGCGTCACCGGCTGGCCATCGGCCGGAACGAAGTCCGCGAACACCCGGTAGTCGCCAGGTTGGGTCAGATCCAGTGGCACCTCCCAGGTGCCCGACGCGTCGAGCACCGGATGGACGTGCTGGTAGTCGGCGAGGTCGGCGCGCACCACGATCAGGTGCAGCAGCTTCTCGTGGCTCTCGACGTAGTCGGTCACCGGGACGCCGGAATCGTCGGCGATGCGGAACCGCAGAGGTACCGCAGTCCCGGCCCGCAGCTCGGTCTCACCGAGCTGGAGTGTGTACCCGACGGTGTCGGCGTCGTGCCGGCCTGCGTGGTCGGTGTGTTCACCGCCGTGCGGCATCACCGCCGAGCCGACGCCGAACGACACGGCGAACACCGCGGCCAGTCCGATGACGAACCCGATGAGTTTGCGCGACGCACCCATGTCAGGGTCAGCCCACGACGGCGTAGCCGGCCTCGGCGACCGCGTCGCTGACGACGGACGGATCGAGCTGACTGTCGCTGCCGATCGTCACCTGCCCGGTCGCCAGGTCGACGTCGACGGTGCGCACGCCGGGGATGCCGCCCACCTCTTCGCGCACCGACGAGACGCAGTGTCCGCAGGTCATGCCGGTCACGGTGACGGTCTGGGTAGTCATGCAGTTTCCTCCCGAAGCAGGTCTCGTGGTCGATACATACTATACCCCCCTAGGGTATCAAATGGCTGGCCCTCCCCCAGCCCTGCTGCACTATGGGCAGATGGAACACACCCCGGGTGGCTACCGAGCCCTGGTCGTCGACGATGAAGCCCCGCTGGCCTCCGTGATCGCCAGCTACCTCGCCCGCGAACAGTTCGAGGCCGCAGTCGCCCACGACGGTGCCACCGCGCTGCACCGCGCCCGCGAAGTCGACCCCGACGTGGTCATCCTCGACATCGGCCTGCCCGGCATCGACGGCCTGGAGGTCTGCCGCCAATTGCGCACGTTTTCCGATGCCTACGTGGTGATGCTGACCGCCCGCGACACCGAGATGGACACCATCGTGGGCCTGTCGGTCGGCGCCGACGACTACATGACCAAACCGTTCAGCCCACGCGAGCTCGTTGCCCGGGTCCGCGCGATGTTGCGCCGCCCTCGCTCCGTCGGCACGCCGGCCGGCGGCCGGGTGTTCGGCGCACTGCGCATCGACGTCGACGCCCGCCAGGTTTTTCTCGACGACGAGGCGATCATGTTGACCCGCACCGAATTCGACGTGCTGTCCGCCCTCTCGGCCCGCCCGGGAGTCGCGCTGAGCCGTCGCCAACTCGTGGAAACGGTATGGGAGCCGACCTATGTCGGCAACGAGCACCTCGTCGACGTCCATATCGGTCACCTCCGACGCAAGCTCGGCGACGACCCGGCCGACCCACGGTACGTGGTCACGGTCCGCGGCGTCGGGTACCGGATGGGCACCGGGCAAAGCTGCCGGCGATGAACGTCGGACTGCGCACCCGGCTGCTGTCCGCCCAGGCGCTCGTGTTGGTGGCCGGCGCGGGCACCACCGGATTGGTGGCCGCCATCGTCGGGCCACCACTGTTCCGCGAACATCTGCACCGGGCAGGCGTTTCCGGCCATTCGGCCGAGCAGATGCACGCCGAAGAGGCCTACGTCTACGCCACCGTGATCTCGATCGGCGTGGCGTTGTGCGTGGCGGTCGTGGCCGCCCTGATCGTCACCTGGTACATCGGCAGACGTTTGCAACGCTCGCTGACCCAGGTCGCCGAAGCCGCCACCGCGATCGCCGACGGCCACTACGATTCGCGGGTTGAACCGGCCCATTTGGGAGACGAATTCGATTCCCTGGCACAGTCTTTCAATCAGATGGCCGGCCGACTGGAAGCTGTCGACGCCGGTCGACGCCGGTTGTTCGGCGATCTTGCCCATGAGATCCGCACCCCGGTTTCTGTACTGGAGGCCTACTTCGAAGCCATCGAGGACGGCGTGAGAACCCTTGACCCCGAGACCGTCGCGACGCTGCGGCAACAGACACACCGACTGGTGCGGTTCGCCGGCGACGCGGCCGCGTTGGCCCAGGCCGAGGAAAGCTCGCTCATGATCACCCCCGGCCCCGTCTCGGTGTCCACCGTGGTGGCTGCCGCGGTGGACACCGCCAAAGACCGCTTCGCCGACAAGGACGTGACACTGCAGTGGCATGCCGAGGTGGATCTGCCTGCCCTGTGGGCCGACCCGCACCGGCTGGGCCAGATCCTGGGCAACCTGCTCGACAACGCCCTGCGCCACACCCCGGCCGGCGGCCGGGTGACGATCGGCGCGACCACCGGCCCGGGCAGCGGCACGGTCACGCTGACGGTGACCGACACCGGCGAGGGCATCTCCGCCGAACACCTGCCCCATGTCTTCGAGCGGTTCTACCGGGCCGACCCGGCACGCAACCGCGACCACGGTGGCTCAGGCATCGGACTCGCGATTGTGAAAGCCCTCGTGGAGGCACACCGTGGCGACATCCGGGTGGCCAACACGAGCGAAGGAACCACCTTCACGATCGTGCTGCCGAGCAGTTAGAGCGTGCCCAGGATCTGGCGCATCTGGCCGATCTCCTGCTGCTGAGTGTTCACGATCGTACGGGCCAACTCGATCGCTGCGGGGTACTGACCATCGTGGATCTCGTCCTTGGCCATGACGATCGCGCCCTCGTGGTGGGCGATCATGTGGGTCAGGTACAGCTTGGCCGCCTCCGCCCCCTCGGCGTTGCGCAGCGCCGTCATGTCGGCCTCCGAGACCATGCCCTGCATGGCGGGCATGTCGCCGTGGCCCCCGCCGTGATCTGCGCCGCCGGGCGTCATGGGCGGCATCGGCGGGTTGCCCCATTGCCTCAGCCAGTCCTGCATCTGCGCGATCTCGGGGGCCTGGGCGTCCTTGATCCGGGTGGCCAGCTCGGTCACCTGCGCATCGATACCTGATTTGGCCAGCAACACATCGCTCATCTCGACCGCTTGCTGATGGTGCGGAATCATGTGGTGCGCGAACATCACATCGGCGTCGTTGTGTGCGGCTTGGTCCGCCTCGACGGGGCCCGACGGGCTCGCCGCCGCAGACGAACTCGTGGTCACCTCCACGTCGGCAGATTTCTCGGCAGTCTCGTTGCCACAGCCCGCCACCAGAACCGCCGCGACCGCAGCCCCGGCGCTCAGCATCGTCAGTTTGGACATCGCTACGTGTTCCTCCGTCTCGTCGAGCGTCTCCCCATCGAGCCTCCCGAGGTTCCATGTGACTGCCGTCGTCGTTCGATGAAGATTCGATAAAGCTCTGCCCGCCTGACGCTACGCCGGCCACGCCGGCCCTTGGTATACATGCTGAGATGCGCCGTTGGACATGGAGCCTGCTGGTTCTGCTCGCCGTGGCGGTGACCGTGCTCGCCGGTGGCCATTGGGTGATGAACTCGCGTACTTTCGCGCTCACCGGACGACTCGTGCCCCGGGTCGACACCGCGACCAAAGTCGTTGCGCTGACATTTGACGACGGCCCTGGCAACCACACGCCGGACCTGTTGCGGATGCTCGACGACGCAGGCGTCCCGGCCACCTTCTACCTGACCGGCGCCGAGCTGACGGCCGCGCCGCAGTTCGGCGCCGCGATTGCGGCGGCCGGCCACGAGATCGGCAACCACAGCTTCTCGCACCGACGGATGGTGCTGACATCGCAGGACACCGTCGCCGACGAAATCGAACGAACCGACGCGGCGATCCGGAATACCGGATACCGAGGCCCCATCACCTTCCGCCCGCCCTACGCCAAAAAGCTCTGGACGCTGCCGCGCTACCTGTCCGCCCATGATCGGACCATGGTCACCTGGGACGTCGAACCCGACTCCGCCACGGGAGCCAGTGTCGGTGCGATCGTGGCCGAGACAGTCGCCCACGTGCGGCCGGGCTCGATCATCCTGCTGCACGCGATGTACGACAGCCGCGAGGCATCGCGGGCCGCGGTCCCGCGCCTCATCGATGAATTGCGCTCGGTCGGCTACCGATTCGTCACGGTGTCCGACCTGCTGGCAAGCTCATGACGGAACTGCTGCGCGGGCTGGATCCCCTTGTCGGTGGAGCGCCCCGGGTGCTGGTCCTGGGCAACATGCCCAGCGTGATGTCGCTGGCCTCCGGTGAGTACTACGGGAATCCACGCAATGCGTTCTGGCGGATCACCGGTGCGCTCTTCGGATTCGACCCCGACGCACCATATCCCGACCGGGTTGCCGCGCTGTGCAGCCATGAGGTGGCGGTGTGGGACGTGCTCAAGACGTGCCGACGGGTGGGCAGCCTGGACTCATCGGTGGAGCGGGACAGTATGGTACCCAATAATTTTGACGCGTTCTTCGCCGCGCATCGCACCCTGCAACGCCTGGTGTTCAACGGCGCCGCCGCCGAGGCCAACTACCGCCGACTGGTCGGCGCGCCCTCGTTGCCCAGTGTGCGGCTGCCCTCGACCAGCCCCGCCCAGACCATGCGCTACGAGGACAAGCTCGGCGCCTGGCGGGCCGCGCTGGCGCGCTGACCCCTCAGCGCGGCTTCTTCTTCAGGTCCTGGCGGGACACCGGAACTGTTACCGGTGTCCTGATGCAGAACTGTCACCGATGTCTTGAAAGATCGGCCACTTTTGTCGGTGCCCGATGACATAATCAAACACATGTACTGCTTATCTGCTTAAGTGGACCTAACAGTCAGAACTCTCCAAAAGTGTTGCTGGGGAACGATTCTTGA
>NZ_VOMB01000016.1:0-523547 GCF_019050325.1 [Mycobacterium] fortunisiensis
CCAAGACCGCCGACCAAATCCTGGCCAGCATCGCCAACTACTGCCGACGAATTAATGACTCAGGACACTAGATGTCGACCGCCGCCGGTTGCTGTTCTTCGGTGACGAATTAATGTGCGACATGCCTATTCGCCGCGCGATGATGGAGGTGTTGGCGAAGATGTGGCCGGACTATGCCGTCGGATGGGCTTACGGCGGCACCGCGGAACTTGCGGCGTATGTCGGAGCCGATCCGCGAGCAGATCGAGATCTGCACCCTCCGAACCTGAAACTGGCTCGCGGTCGCAGCGGCCTGTGCCATGTCGTGTCGGCGGCCGATAACTCTGGACAGGTGCGCCTCTGGCCATTGTGGTGGGGCGTCAGTTCCGCACGGCACGGCCCAGCGATGTTGAAGCTCTTGCCGGGCAAGGGTTTGACGCGCCTCAAGCTTGGCCAGATTCCGGTGGGCGGCGTGCACATCGATGTCGCACGACAACGCGTCGGGGTCTGGTACACGGATGAGCCGCAGGATCTCTTCGACCGCCTTCCTGGGCTTTGGCCGGGCTGGCAGACGGAGTGCTGGGACGACCGCTATGAGGAACACGTTGCGAAGTGCGGTGGCAAGCTGCGGCTACCCGCGATGGACCTTGCTGCCGGGGTGATCGCCGGCCGAGATTGGATACACAAGCGGGTGTACCAGAGCTTCGAAGATTCTCCGGCCGGCGCGATTATGCGGATAGCGAGTCTTGTGTCACCCCTGCACCCCGGGCTGGAAGTCAGTGCCGATGCGCTCTCCAATGGAACCACTCGTCCCACGCCGAACCAATGGGCCCAGTTCGAGTCAGCCTGCAGCCAAGTATCCGGACTATATACTCAGAGTGCCTGATGTATATACCGGAGGTCTCTATGACGAAGCGTCTGATCGACATCGATGACGAATTGCTGGCCGCTGCGCAGCGCGAACTCGAAACCACCGGGATTGCAGACACCGTCCGATCGGCATTGCGGTTCGCGTCAACCCGATCGGCCCGTGTGCGGCAGGCGGATTGGCTCGCTTCGGGCGGCTTGGCATCGCTGGCGGAGAAGCGCGACAGGGACGAGGTATGGCGCTGACGGCGCGTTTCCTCATCGACACCAGCGCAGCCGCCCGGATGTCACGCCCCGAGGTCTCGGAAAGACTCCGTCCGTTGATCGAAGCAGGCCTGGTGGCCACCTGCGCAGTACTTGACGCCGAGGCGCTCTTCAGCGCCCGGTCGGCGGACGAGTATGCGCAATTGCGCGCCGACCGTCGCGATGCGTACGAGTACCTGCCCACCGACGATGAGCATTGGCAGTTGGCCTTCGATGCGCAGTTCCGATTGGCTCGAGCCGGCCGGCATCGCTCGGTGGGCATTTCCGACCTGCTGACGTCTGTGATTGCGAGCCGACACCGGTTGACAGTGGTGCACTACGATGCGGACTTCGAAATCGCAGCTACGGTATTGGATTTCGAACACGCGTGGGTGGCACCGGCTGGCACCTGTTGAATCACAGGAGGATTCAGTCGCCGGGCACGATCAGCGCGATCATGGTCTCGAGCTGGCGGGCCATCTGTCGATAGCTCATCGCGCCCGACTGCGCCTGTAGGAGTGCACCCCAGAACACCGACTCCAACGTGGCGAGCACCTCCGGCCAGGCGCCACCGCCCAACGCGGTCGAGATCCGGCGATTGACCTCGGCGGCGATCCGGGATCGGACGTCTTCGACCATCTCGTCGTCGGTGCTCACCAGCGCTCGGGTGCAGGCACGCGCCAACCGAGGCTCATCGGCCATCAACAGCGTGAGTGCCGTGAGCTGCTCGACGACTCGGCTGGTGCTGCTGGCCGCGGGATCGATGTCCAACGGCAACTGGATCACCCGGTCCAGGTACAACTCGGCGAACACCACCTCGATCGAGGGGAAATGTGCGTACAGCGCGGCGGGCGCCATCTTCGCGCACGCGGCCAGCGCCGGCACCGAGACGTCGGTGTGTGCATCGAGTAGTTGCGTCGCTGCACCGAAGACACGACGCTGCGTGCGGATGCGCTGGCACTGGGCGTCGTGGAGGCGGGTGACCGTAGCCACCACTGGCCTGGACATGTGTCCAAGATATAGCCAGGTCGAGCGATTGGCAATTGCTCCCTAAAAACCCATGTATCGACACATTTTCAGGTCTGTCATTTGCGCAGTTCGACTGCTGGTGAGTGGATAGGTGGTCCTTTCGACTCGAGAAACCGGACAGGTGTCCAGTACGATGGGTGGCGATCTGAAAGGAGAGGTCCGATGGCTTACGTGATCACGCAGAACTGCTGCAAGGACGCCAGCTGTGTTCCGGTGTGTCCGGTGGACTGCATCCGCCCGGCCGAGGCCGGCCTGGATTCCGCGTCGGCTGAGATGCTCTACATCGACCCGGAGTCGTGCATCGACTGCGGCGCCTGTTTCGAGGAGTGCCCGGTCGGCGCGATCCACTACGAAGAGGATCTGCCCGGTGAGCTGCAGCGGTTCAAGGACCTCAACGCCGCGTACTTCGAGCGGCATCCACTCGAGCCGGTCACCGTGTCCGCGCCGACGTCCCGCGCACGGGTGGAGGCGGGGTCGCTGCGGGTGGCGATCGTCGGGTCGGGGCCGGCAGCCTGCTACGCCGCAGCGGAGTTGATCGATGTCGACGGTGTGGAGATCAACCTGTTCGAGCGTCTGCCCACGCCGTTCGGTCTGATCCGGGCGGGAGTGGCGCCCGATCATCAACACACCAAGTCGGTCGTCGACATCTTCGAGCGGGTGTTCACCAGCCCACGATCCGCCAGCCATTTCAACGTCGAGGTCGGGCGCACCATCAACCATGACGAGCTGCTGGCCCACCACCACGCGGTGATCTACGCGGTGGGTGCGGCCACCAGTCGACGACTGGGAATCGAAGGCGAGGATCTCATCGGCCACCACGCCGCGGCCGAATTCGTCGGTTGGTACAACGGCCACCCCGACCACGCCGCGCACCGGTTCGACCTGTCGGGCGAGCGCGCGGTCATCGTGGGCAACGGCAACGTTGCGCTCGACGTCGCCCGGGTGCTGCTGATGGACCGCGCCGCTCTGGCCGCCACCGATATCGCTCAGCACACCCTGGATGCGTTGGCCGACAGCGCAATCCGGGAAGTCGTGATCTTGGGCCGGCGGGGCGTCGAGCATGCTGCGTTCTCGGCTGGAGAATTCCTGGCGTTGGGGCACCTGGAAGGCGTCGACGTGATCGTCGATCCGGCGGATCTTCCCGCCGACGACGTGCACGACGACGTCGAGACGTCGTTCAAACTCGCCATCGCCCGCGAGTATGCCCAGCGCACCCCGACACCGGGAAACAAGCGGGTGGTGTTCCGTTTCGGCGCCGCGCCCACCGCCATCGTGGGCACCGATCACGCTGAAGGACTTGAGGTCACGGGCGAGGCAGGAACCGAGGTGATCGAGACGCCATTGATCCTGCGGTCGATCGGCTACCGCGGCCTGCCCATCGCGGGCCTGCCGTATGACCAGGACACCGGAACGGTGCCCAACGACTCGGGCCGTGTCGTACCCGGTACCTACGTGACCGGCTGGATCAAACGTGGGCCCCGCGGCGTGATCGGCACCAACCGGTTGTGCGCCGAACAAACGGTGACGCAAATGTGGGCAGATTTCGATGCCGGGCTGCTGAATCGGGATATCGCCGACCGGGATTCGCTCGAGGCGCTGCTGACCTCACGCGGAGCCGAGCCGCTGAGCTGGCCGGGCTGGCGGGCGATCGATGCCGCCGAACGCGACCGCGGGGTTCAGGCCGCGCGGCCGCGGGTGAAATTCGTGTCGATCGAGGAGATGCTCAGCGCGGGGTTGCGCCGCTGAGCCCGGTTCGGTTCCGCGGATCGGGATCGCGAGGTGTGCGGATCGCCAGGATCGATCCGGTGTCCCGAACCGCCTTATGACGCGGTCAGATCGAGCGCGATGTCGACGAGCATGTCTTCCTGGCCGCCGACCATGCCGCGGCGACCGGCCTCTTCGAGCAGCGAGCGTGCGTCGACACCGTAGCGCTCGGCAGCGGCCTCGGCGTGGCGCAGAAAGCTCGAGTACACCCCGGCGTATCCGAGCGTGAGCGTTTCGCGGTCCACCCGGACCGGCCGGTCCTGCAGGGGGCGCACGATGTCGTCGGCGGCATCTTCCAGGGCATGCAGGTCGCAGGCGTGCCGCCAGCCCAGTTTGTCGGCGGCCGCGACGAACACCTCGAGCGGTGCGTTGCCGGCTCCGGCGCCCATGCCGGTCAGCGACGCATCGACCCGGTTGGCGCCATGCTCGACCGCGACGATCGAATTGGCCACGCCCAGCGACAGATTGTGATGAGCATGAATGCCGATCTCGGTGGCGGGGGACAGGACCGCGCGGAGGGCGTCCACCCGGTCGGCGATGTCGCGCATGGTCATGGCGCCACCGGAGTCGACGACGTAAACACACGTGGCTCCGTAGCTTTCCATGAGTTCGGCCTGACCGGCGAGCCTCGCCGGCGTGGCCATGTGGCTCATCATCAGGAAGCCGACAGTGTCCATACCGAGATCGCGTGCGGCAGCGATGTGCTGGGCCGAGATGTCGGCTTCGGTGCAGTGGGTGGCGACGCGCACGACCGAGGCGCCGGCGCGGTGGGCGTCCTTGAGGTTGTGCACGCTGCCGACCCCGGGCAACAACAGCGTTGCGACCCGGGCGTCGCGTACGGCCGCGGCGACCGCTTCGATCCACTCCAGGTCGGTGTGCGCCCCAAAGCCGTAGATGCAGCTCGATCCGCCGAGACCGTCGCCGTGGGCGACCTCGATGGAGTCCACACCGGCGGCGTCAAGTGCGGCGGCGATGGTGGTCACCTGGTCGAGGCTGTACTGGTGGCGCACTGCGTGCATGCCGTCACGCAGCGTGACGTCGCTGACGTACAAGTCGTGAATCATGATTGTGTGATGGCACTTTCGGAGGCGGCGATGTGTTCGGCGGTTGCTTTGGCAGCCGAGGTCATGATGTCGAGATTGCCTGCATAGGCGGGCAGGTAATGCGCGGCGCCGGTGACTTCGAGCATCACGGTCACCCGGGTCCCGCTGAACTTTCCGGTTTCCGGGATGTACAGCGGCCTTGCGGCACTGAACGTATCGAACTGGACCCGTTGTTTGACCCGGTATCCGGGGACGTAGCTGCTGACCCTGTCGGCCATGGCCACGACGTCGTTCTCGATGGTGTGCCGATCGGCGTCACCGTCGACGAGGCAGTACACGGTGTTGCGCATCAGGACCGGCGGGTCGGCCGGGTTGAGAATCATCACCGCCTTGCTCCGCCGTGCGCCGCCGACGATGTGCAGTGCCGCAGAGGTGGTTTCGGTGAACTCGTCGATGTTGGCGCGAGTTCCCGGACCCGCCGACCGCGACGAGATGGACGAGATGATCTCGGCGTACGACACGATGCCCGCTTGCGCGACGGCGGCCACGATCGGCACAGTGGCCTGTCCGCCGCAGGTCACCATGTTGAGGTTGGGCGCGTCGAGATGCTCCTCGATGTTCACCACCGGAACGCAGTAGGGGCCGACGGCGGCCGGGGTGAGATCGATCATCCGGACTCCGCGATCGGCCAGCCGGGCCCAGTTGGCGCGATGCGCGCCCGCCGAGGTGGCGTCGAAAACCAATTTGACGTCGGCGAATTCGGGCATTGCGAGCAGTCCGTCGACACCGTCGGCCGTGGTGGGCACCCCGAGGCGGGCCGCGCGCGCCAGACCGTCGGACTGCGGGTCGATGCCGGCTATGGCGGCCACGGCCAGCGGCCCGTCGCT
Organism: [Mycobacterium] fortunisiensis; assembly: GCF_019050325.1. Classification (GTDB taxonomy): domain Bacteria; phylum Actinomycetota; class Actinomycetes; order Mycobacteriales; family Mycobacteriaceae; genus Mycobacterium; species Mycobacterium fortunisiensis. The sequence goes on from NZ_VOMB01000016.1 coordinate 5,813, forward strand.
GCGCAGGATCTTGATCATCAGATCCGTGCCGATGTTGCCCGAGCCGACGATGGCGACCGGATAGCGGCTCATCGGCTGTCCCGGTCGTTGACCAGCCGACGGGCCGCCTCGATCAGATTGCGCGCGTGCAACTCGAACAATGCGATCAGATCCACCGAATCACCGCCGATCTCCTTGGCGATGAAGAGCCCGTCAGCGCCGGCCAACGCGTAGGTGGCGAGTTGGTTGATGTCGGCGTCGCTGAGTTCGGGTGTCCAGTCCCGAATCGTGTCGGACAACTGGCGGAACGCCTCCGCACGCGCTTGGAGGAACATCGCCCTCGCGCGGGGTTCGACTGGACGCCGCTCAAGGGCCAGCATCAGACCCAGCCGGATGAAGTCGGGGGAATCCAGTAGCGCCTTCGCGACCTGTGTTCCCACGCTTACCGCGCGATCGTCGGTGGTGCCGTCGGTCGGGACCTGCCAGGCTGCCAGCCAGGTACCGAAGCTGCGTTCGATCACCGCCGCGATCAGGTCGTCCTTGTCCTTGAAATGCCAGTAGATCGAGCTGGCCGGTAATCCGCACTTCTTGCTGACCAGCGCGATGCTGGTGCCTTCATATCCGCGCTCGGCGGCGATTTCGGTGGCGGCGTCGAGAATCCGTTCCCGCGACTGCTCGCCATCGAGGCGGCGACGTCGCGGCTTGGGCTGCTCATCAGCGGGCATCAGAACTCCCGTCATTTTCCTTCTTGACTCTGTAGTGATCGCTACATTACCGTAGCGATCACTACAGGACAACCCTCGATGACGAGATGAGGCCACCGTGTCTGCAGACCCCTACGACGTGGCGGTGATCGGCTATGGGCCCACCGGCGCCACTGCGGCCAACCTGTTGGGCCGACAAGGATTGAAAGTGCTCGTCATCGAGCGTGATCCGGACGTATATGGCAGGGCCCGGGCGATCAGTACCGATGAAGAGGTGCTGCGCATCTGGCAGTCGGTCGGTCTGACGGACCGACTGCAGCAGGACACGCTGCCGGACCGGCCCGCGGCGTTCGTCGACGCCAATGGCGTGCCCTTCATCGAGACGACGATCTTCGCGCGAGGTTCGGGCCACCCGGCTCAGCAGTTCATCTATCAGCCCGCGGTCGACCATGTCCTGCGCGAGGGGGTGGAGCGCTTCGACACCGTCGAGGTGCTGCTCGAACACGAATGCTTACGGGTGCTGGCCAAATCGGATCACGTCGAGCTGATGCTCGCCGACCTTCGCACCGACACCTTCAAGAGGGTTCGAGCCTCCTACGTCATCGCCGCCGACGGCGGGTCCTCACCGACACGCGGCCAGCTGGGCATCGGGTATGCGGGCAACACCTACGCCGAACGATGGGTCGTCATCGACACCAAGGTGCTCACCGAATGGGATGCCCACGACCGGCTTCGGTTCCACTGCAATCCGGACCGTCCCACCGTCGATTGTCCGACGCCACTGGGGCACCACCGCTGGGAGTACCCGGCCCGGGCCGGTGAGGACGAGCAGAAACTGGTCAGCGAACCCGAGATCTGGAAGGTGCTGGAGGATCAGGGCATCACTCGCGAGAACGTCGAGATCCTGCGGGCGGTGGTCTACAGCCACCACGTCCGGGTGGCCGACCGCTGGCGGGTGGGCCGCATCTTCCTGGCCGGCGACGCCGCGCACGCCATGCCGCCGTGGATCGGCCAGGGCATGTCGGCCGGCGTGCGCGATGCGGCCAACCTTTGCTGGAAGCTCGCCGCGGTGCTGGCCGGCCGGGCGCCCGATACCCTCCTGGATTCCTATGAGGCCGAACGCAAACCACACGTTGTCGAAGTAACCCGCCGCGCCTGTCTCGTCGGCCGCGTGATCACCGAGCGCAACCGGGTGATCGCCGCCGTCCGTAACCACGCCCTCCGGGCGCTGACCAAGCTGCCCGGGGTGCTGCGCGGCGGTCAGAAGCTCTACTGGATCCCGGACGCGCGCTACGACGAGGGGTTCTTCATCCGGCCCGGAAATCGTGCGGTCGGCTGGCAAATCCCGCAGCCATGGGTCACCGACGACGCGGGCACAACAGTTCGCCTCGACGACGTGGTGGCCGGGCGATGGACGGTGCTGCACACCGGAGTCGCCCCTGCAGGCGTGCGGGCCTGGACCGAGCTGGGCGTGCCTGCCATCGCGTTGGCCGGTTCCGGGGACGCCGTGGGGCCCGGAGCGATCGGCGACATAGACGGCATGCTCATCGCCTGGCTGCAGCAAAAGAAGGCCGCAGCCGTGGTGCTGCGTCCCGACGGATTCATCTACGCCGCAGCCGAATCCGGGCAGCGGTTACCCGCGCCACCGGCCGGCTACGAGCTGGCACCGACCAGAACTGGAGCTCACACATGACCACCACCGCAGTCACCGAACACACCGTGACAGTCGCTGGCCGGGCCATCTTCTACGCCGAAGCCGGCACCGGACCCGCGGTAGTCATGCTGCACGGTGGCGGCCCCGGTGCCTCGGGGGTGTCCAACTACGGCCGCAATATCGAGGCTCTCGCGGCGCATTTCCGGGTCATCGTGCCGGATATGCCCGGCTATGGGCGCTCGGCCAAGGGGATCGACAAGGCTGATCCGTTCGGGTTCCTCGCCGACATGATCCGTGGTCTGCTCGACGAACTGGGCATCGAGACAGCGCATCTGATCGGCAATTCCTACGGCGGCGCAGCGGCATTGCGGTTGGCGCTGGACGCCCCGCACCGCGTCGGCAAGCTGGTGCTGATGGGCCCCGGCGGTATCGGCACCACTCGCGGCTTGCCGACCGCGGGTCTGGGCAGCCTGCTGTCCTACTACACCGGTGGCGGTCCCAGCCGTGAGAAGCTGGGCACCTTCATCCGCAATTATCTGGTATACGACGGCAGTTCGGTGCCCGACGAGCTGATCGACCTGCGGTACCGAGCGTCCGTCGATCCCGAGGTGGTCGCCGATCCACCGTTGACCCGGCCGTCGGGACCGAAGGCCTTGCGCACGCTGTGGCGCATGGACCTCACCCGCGACCGCCGGCTCAAGCACCTGCAGACCCCCACGCTGATCCTGTGGGGCCGTGACGACAAGGTGAACCGGCCGGCCGGTGGCCCGATGCTGCTCAACGCCATGCCGAACGCCGAACTGGTGATGACCTCGCACACCGGCCACTGGATGCAGTGGGAGCGTTCCGAGTTCTTCAATGAACTCGTCACCGAGTTTCTCGGCCAGAACTCGAAGCTCGCGCATGTCTAGCGTGTTCGGCAACGTCCACCTCGGCTATGTCGTCATCGAAACCGAGAAGTTCGGCGATTGGCGGTGTTTCGGCCGCGACGGCGTTGGCCTACACGTCGACGACGCACTGCCCGATGTCCTTCGGTTCCGGCTCGACGAGAATCAGTGCCGGTTTCTGCTGCAACGCGGACCGGCCGAGGATGTCACGGCGCTCGGGTGGCAGATCGACGATCACGACACGTTCGACGACATCGTCGGACGTGTCGTGCGGCACGGCGTGCCGGTCAGCGAGGGAAGCGCGGAAGAGGCCGCGCTGCGTGGAGTGGAGCGGCTCGTGCGGTTCCCTGGCCCCAACGGGTTGACGCAGGAGATCTTCACCCGGGCCTGCTCCGCCGTCACACCACTGCGGATGACCGTGCGCGGCGGGTTCGTGACCGGTGACTGCGGTATCGGGCACGTCGCGATCACCACGAAGAAGCCGCAACAGATGCGGGGCTACTACAACACCGTGTTCGATGCCCGACTGTCCGATTTCATCGACGAGACGATCAGCGGCGTCAAGGTCAAGATCCGGTTCCTGCGGGTCAACCAGCGCCACCACTCGGTGGCCATCGCCTCGGTGAACCGCCTGCCCGTCAACCCGATCCGCACCCGCGTCCAGCACCTCAACATCCAGGTCGCCGACCTCGACGATATGACCACGTCCTACCAGCGGATCAAGGAACTCGGTTTCGGTATGGCGCTGGGAGTCGGGCAGCACACCAACGATCGGGAACTGTCCTATTACGCGATGACCCCATCGGGGTTTGAATGGGAGGTGGGGTGGAATCCTCTGGTCGTCGACGAGACGACCTGGGAGCCCACCACCCACCAGGGCATCAGCATCTGGGGCCACACTCCGGAAGGGCAGACGATCATCGACAAGCTCGCCCAGTTCAAGACCGGGGCCCGCTCGCTGCTGCGGCGTGAGGACAGCGTCGTGGCACTGGCCGGTGCCGGCATCGCCGACAACTAGGGAGGAAATCATGAACCGCATCGACACCCATCACCATATGATTCCGCCCATCTACCGAAAGGCGTTGCAGCAGGCCGGTATTGACGAGGCCGGCGGGCGGGCGATGCCCGACTGGAGCCCGGAAGGCTCATTGCACACCATGGCCGAACTCGACGTCGCCACCGCGGTGCTGTCGGTCTCCACCCCGGGAACGACCTTCTTGCAGAACCCCGCCGACGCCGCCGCACTGGCCACCGACGTCAACGACTACGGTGCCGAGCTGGTGGCATCCCGGCCGGACCGGTTCGGATTCTTCGCCACCGTGCCGATGCCCCATGTCGACGCTGCTGTCGCCGAGTCGGTGCGTGCACTCGACCAGCTCAACGCCGACGGCATCGTGTTGCTGGCCAACAATTCCGGAACCTATCTCGGAGAGGACGGCCAGGACGACCTATGGGCTGCTCTCGACGCCCGGTCCGCGGTGGTGTTCATCCACCCGGCGGACCTGCCCGGTCCGGCGGTGCCCGGTGTGGTTCCGTTCGCCGCGGATTTTCTGCTCGACACCACCCGTGCGGCGTACCTGTTGGTGCGTAACGGGGTACGGCGCAAGTACCCGAACATCAAATTCATCCTCAGCCACGCCGGCGGGTTCGTGCCGTATGCCTCGCACCGGATGGCGGTGGCCATCATGGGGGATACCGGCCGCAGCCCGGCCGACAGTCTCGACGACTTCGCGAGCTTCTACTTCGACACCGCGCTGTCGTCCAGCGCCGCCGCGTTACCCACCCTGCTGGCGTTCGCCAAGCCCGGCCACATCACCTTCGGTTCCGATTGGCCGTTCGCCCCGCTGCCCGCAAGCCAGCTGTTCGCCGCGGGCCTGGACACCTACGCCGGGCTGAACGCCCAGGCACACAACGAGATCGACCGGACCAATGCCCTGGCGTTGTTTCCACGGCTCGGTATCGCTCCGGCACCGCCGAGTCCGTCCCCGTTGGATCAGGTGAGACACCAAGCGACCCGCGCGGTGATGCGCGGGGTGGCCCGGCTCATCAACACCAGATGAGCGGGCTCTGAAACACCGAAACTGAATCCAGGGACGAAATCACCGCCGATTTCGTCCCTGGATTCAGCCTCGGCGCGGGTGCGGCCCTTCAGGTCCGCGCTCAGGACCGACCTCAGGCACGGGTCAGCTCCGCGTAACGGCCGACGTGGTAGTCGCTCGAGCCGAACTCGTACTGAACCGCGGTGAGGCGCTTGAAGTAGTGCCCGATCGCGAGTTCCTCGGTCATACCCATGCCGCCGTGCAACTGCACGGAGTTCTGTCCGACGAACCGTGCTGCCCGGCCGATGGTGGCCTTGGCCGCCGAAACCGCCTTGGCCCGTTGCGCGGGTTCGGCATCGAGGTTCAGCACGGCGAGATAGACCGCGGCCGAAGCCTGTTCGACCTCCATGTGCATGTCGACCATGCGGTGCTGCAGCGCCTGGAAGCTGCCGATCGGCAGGCCGAACTGCTGGCGTTGTTTGCAGTACTCGACCGTGTCGGCCAGCACCTTGCGCATGCCGCCCACGGCCTCGGCGCACACCGCCGCGGCGCCTTCATCGCGGGCCAGTTCGAGTGACGCCCAGGCCTGGCCCTCGGCGCCCAAGAGTGCCCCGGCCGGCAGTCGGACGTTCTCGAAGGTCAGGTCCGAGGCCCGGCGGTCGTCGACCGTGCGGTACTGGTGCGCGGTGAATCCTGTTGTCAGCGTGGAGGTGTCGACCAGGAACAGGGAGATCCCGTCGGTGTCGGCACGTTCCCCCGAGGTACGTGCCGTCACCAACAGGTGGCCGGCCAACGGCGCGCTGACGGCCATCACCTTCGAGCCGGTGAGCACCCACTCGTCACCGTCGCGACGGGCGGTGGTGGACACGTCGCGCAGGTTGTACCCGGAGGTCGGCTCGGTGGCCGCCAGGGCCACGACGGCCGACCCCGCGACGACGTCCTCCAGCAGGGCCGCGGCCGCCGCGTCACCGGACCGGTGCAGCAGTCCGCCGGCCACCACCACGGCGTCCACGAACGGCTCGATCACCAGGGCGTGGCCCAATGCCTCGGCGATGATCATGGTTTCGACCGGTCCGCCGCCGATGCCGCCGGCCGCTTCGGGCAGGGTGGCGCCCAGGATGCCCAGTTCGTCGGCGAATCCGCGCCAGATCTCGGGCTGCCATCCCGGCCCGGTCTTGGCTGCCGCGCGGCTGGAGGCCAGGTCATAACGACTGGCCAAGAACTTGGTCAGCCCGTCGCGCAGCAGTTCCTGTTCGTTGGTCAGGTTGAAGTCCATCAGAGCCCCAGTTCTGCCTTGGCGAGGATGTTTCGCTGAATTTCGTTGCTACCGGCATAGATTGAGCCGGCCCGGTCGTTGAAGTAGCGCAGCGGGGCGACGGCCTGCCACGGCGCTCCGCTGTGATAGCCGTCGGCCGGCGGCTCGTACTCGGCCACCGGGCCGCCCGGGCAGGTGGCGTGCGGTTGGTAGGCGCGTCCGAGTGGACCGGCAGCCTCCATGGACAGTTCGGTCAGGGTTTGGCTCAGTTCGGTGCTGAGGATCTTCAGCATCGACGAGGCGGTGCCGGGGTGGCCGCCCTCGGCCGCTGCCGCCAGCACCTGGTATTCCAGGATTTCCAACACGTCGGTGCGGAGCCGGGCGTCTGCGAGCCGGCGGCTGAAGCCTGGATCGTCGATCAGGAGGCCACCGCCCGGTCCGGGCATTTCGGTGGCGACCGCCGAGATTTCATCGCCCAGCACCTGCAGTGCCGGCGCGTTGGCACCCCCACCGCGCTCGAACTCCAGCAGATACTTGGCCACGGTCCAGCCGTCGTCGATCGTGCCGATCACGTTCGACTTCGGGACCCGGACCTCGTCGAAGAAGACCTGGTTCTGGACCTCTTCGCCGGACGTCATGACCAGTGGCCGGATCTCGATACCGGGGGAGGTCATGTCGATCAGCACGAACGTGATGCCCTGCTGCTTCTTGGCGCCGCGGGTGGTGCGCACCAGCGCGAACATCCAGTTGGCTTCCTGGGCGTGGGTGGTCCAGATCTTGCTGCCGGTACAGACCAGGTCGTCACCATCGGACACCGCGGCCATCGACAGCGCGGCCAGGTCCGAGCCGGCCTCGGGCTCGGAGTAGCCCTGGCAGAAGAACACCTCGCCGGTGAGGATGCCGGGCAGGAAGTAGTCCTTCTGTGCCTGGGTGCCGAACTTGATGATGGCGTGGGCCACCATCCGGATACCCATGGGGGACAACGACGGGGCACCGGACAGCGTCGATTCGCGGCTGAAGATGTAGTGCTGCGTCAGGCTCCAGTCGCAGCCGCCGTGTTCGACCGGCCAGGCCGGCGCCGCCCAGCCACGCTCGTGCAGGATCTGCTGCCAGGCCATGCTGGCCTCGTGATCGGCGTAGACGCTGGTCATCAGCCGGCCGGCGCGGCGGAGCTCCGGAGTCAGATTCTTGGCGAGAAAGTCGCGAACCTCGTCGCGGAATTCCTGGTCGGTCTTCGACCACTTCAGGTCCATGCCTGCCCCTGTCTACTGGTGTTCGCCCCACAGAGTAAACCTAGTTAGTCAAGTGGTGCAGGCCACCCCGGAGTTGCGTGTCCTGCCGGTCGCCGCACCGGCGTTATCCGGCGTTGCTGGGTGTCGTGTGAGCCTGGCCCGGGTCACCGGCGATAATGGGGACGTGGAGCGTCGCCAAACCGGTCATACCGATCAGGATCCCCAATCGCCGATGGCGTTGCTGCAGAACATGCCCGCGCTGGTGATGCTGGAGCGCTTCCCGGTGCCGGTGTTGGCGATCGCCGAAGACGGCACCGTCCTGTTCGCCAACACCGCGTTCGGGGAGATGGTCGGTCGCGACGCCGACGCCGTCACCGACATGCCGTTTGCTGAGGTGTTCCACTCGCTGCCCGCCGACGGGTCGGCGGTGTCGGTGATGCGGGCCAATGCCGGGTTGCTTGTCGATCTGGTCCACCGTGACGGATCGATCGTGCGGGCGCGGATGAGCAAGTCCGCGCTGCTGCGTGGCGACGACCCGGTGGCGCTGGCGACGTTTCAGGATCTCACCGAGCAGCTGTGGGTCGACGAAATCTAGTGTGACAGCCCGGCTTTGACGTCAACCCGCGGCGCGGGTCGGCCGCAGCGATTCGCGGTCGAGGAACTCACGGAAGTAGCCCAGCGATTCGTCGCGGACGATCGCGGGCAATAACAGCTCCCAGGAGCGGGCCACCCGTTCGCGCAGATCGGTGCCCTTGGCGGTGGCCCGCGAGAGTGCCTCGGCGCCCAGCATGGACCCCAGGATCACCTCGGCGACACCCGCCGCGTCGAGGTGATCCTCCAGGTCACCCTCGTCGGCGGCCTGGATCAACTGCGCGGTGAGTTCGTCGAGCCAGCTGGTGTAGACGCGGCCGGCCGCCGCATTGATCCCGCTGAAGGTGCGCAGCAGTTGCATGCCGATCTGCGCGACCTGATCCGAACGGGTGAAGTCGGCCACTACGAACAGTCCGTGGATGGTGTTCTCCAACGCCGGCGAGGACGATCCGGTGATCGTCCGGAACACCCCGAGCATGGCTGCGCCGCCCTCGTCGATGATCGCCTCGGCCAGGGACTCCTTGGAATCGAAGTGGTAGTACAGCGCGCCTTTGGTCATCTCCGCGCGCGTGATGATGTCGCCGAGACCGGTTGCCGGATAGCCACGTTCATTGAACAGGTCGACGGCGGCGGCGATGATCTTCTGCCGGGTCAGCTCGGATCGCGCCTGGCGTGCCATCAGGTCTCCCCGGATCCGTGCGGGCGCAGCGGTGCGGCCTTCTTGATGCCCACCGCGGTGCGTCGCCGGATGAACTGCTCCAGATAGCCGAGCCGCGGCGGCACGACGAACCCCGGAAGTGCCAGCCGCCAACTGTGCTCGAGATCGGTGAGGAACTGCACGGGATCATCGAGGTCGCGGATCTGGCGGGTGCCCAGGTGTGTCGACACCAGTAACCGGGAGACTGCCTCCGGGTCGGTTTCGGTGGTGAAATCGCCTTCCCCGATGGCCCGTTTGGCGACGTCGGCATAGCCGCGCACCCAGGAATCCAGCACGCGCGCTCCCAGCCCGTCAGTCCGTCCGATCGACTCGACGAGGTTCAGGCAGGCACGCGCCATCGGGTTGCCGATGTCCTCGGCGGCCACCAGACAGCACAGGTCGAACAGCGTCTCCGCCCCCGACAGGTTGCGGGCCAGAATGTCCTCGACCGACTGATGCGCCAGGGCGGTCCGATACTCGACGATCGAGACCGCGAGGGCGTGCTTGGAGCGGAAATGGAAGTACAGCGCGCCTTTGGTGACCGTGGCATCGGCCAGGATGTCGTCAAGGCTGACCAGGTTGTACGGCGTATGGGCGAACTGTCTCGCCGCCGCCTGCAGAATCTGGAGACGGGTCAGCTCTGCTCGTCGGTCGAGCTGCTCGGTCACCACGGGCCTTCCTGACGCTGACGATCCGGTGGCGGGGTTCTCGTCTGCCGTTCCATCTGTCGTTTCCTCGGTGGCGCCACCAACAGACTCAAAGTATTCGCCGTCCGTGCATATCATTCTAAAGGTATGTATCGTGCGTAGAGTGATAACTCCTGGTTCGTCGCGCGCTGCCCGCCGGCCGGCGGTGTCCGACTCGGTCGTGAGCGCCGCAGCGACTGCCAAGGGTTATCGTGGAAACGTTGCCATGGCCTGCACCGGCAATCCCCCTCGAATCCCGGTGTGGGCCGTGGCAACCCCAATTTCTACGGATACGACCAGGCGATTTACCTGGGATAACTGTCGATCGGCCCGCCTGGAGTGTCGCTAGCAAATGTGGGATGACGAGGTCGATGTCGTTTGCTGTGGCTCCGGCTTCGGAGCGATGGCCGTCGCCGTGGCGGCAGCCGCTGCCGGGCTCGACGTGCACATCGCGGGGTCGGCACCCACTGGTGGCACACAGCCGCACCCAGCGTCGTGGCTGGGCGCAGGTATCTCCGATCCCGAGACCCGTGATTACTTCGACGCGCTGTCAGCCGACCTGCTACCGGGCGCCGAGATCGAGTGCGACGCTGAACTCGCGGCCCGGGTGGTCAGTGACGGGCCCCCGCGATCCCGACGGGGCCGGATCGCGCCGTTCTTTGGGGCCCGGCTGGGGCAGTGGGCGCAGACTTGCCTGTCGTCTCCCTACGGGGTGCTCTACACGCGTTTGGCGGACCGCGGGACGACGTCGATGACGACCCGCACCGGGGAAGAGATCGCCGTGGCGCTGCTGGGCGCACTCGAGACCGATGGTCCCGCAACGTCCGCGACTTTGGGGCAGTGGTTGTCGACGCAGGTGGCCGAGCACCAGATCCCGGTGTCGGACAGCGGCACATTGCAGCGCCTCGTCTTCGAGGAGGGGCAGGTGATCGGCGCCGTCATCGATACCGCCGATGGGCCGTTGGCCCTACGGGCTCGACACGGCGTGGCGGTGTCGACCGAACCTCGTGGCAGCGCGCCGGTCTCGACGGACGGACAGCTCATCTCGGATCAGCCGGTGCAGGTTGGTCTGGTCGGATACAACGCCAGCAGATTTGGCCGGGTGGAGCTGCTGCAGGTCGAGGCGGACGGAGCCCAACCGGAGTATTGCAGTTCCGGTGGGCGACCTGACTCGCGCCGTGAGTCGGGACGCTCACCGACGCGGCGCGGCCGAGAAATGCACCGGCACCCGCCCTTTGGCCAATAGCGCGGCCATCTCGTGGCCGGGGATCGGTTTGGACAGCAGGAAACCCTGTGCGCGGTAGCACCCGTGCCGCAACAAGGTCAGTGCGGCCCGTTCGGTCTCCACTCCTTCGGCCACCAGTTGCAGGCCGAAAGCCCCGGCCAAGGCGATCACCGCGCGCACGATCGGCAGATCGCCCGGGTCCGAACCCAGCCCGGCGACGAAGCTGCGGTCGATCTTGAGGGTGTCCACCGGTAGCGACTTCAACAGTGACAGCGCGCTGTAGCCGGTGCCGAAATCGTCGATGGCCACCTGCACGCCCACCTTGTGCAGCCCGGTCAGTGTCGAGCGGGTGGTTTCGATGTCCTGCACCACGATGCTCTCGGTGATCTCCAGACACACCGATCCGCGGGGCAGGCGGAACTCCTTCATGACGCCGGCCACCGATTCGACGAATCCGTCGGTCACCAACTGCACCGGGGAGACGTTGATCCGCAGCACGATGTTGCGGCCCACACCGTTGGATCGCCACCGGGCGAACTCGGCGCATGCGTTCCGCAGCACCCAGCGGCCCAATTCCCCGGCCAGGTTGATGGATTCGGCCACTCCGATGAAGGAGTCGGGGGACAGCAGACCGCGCGTGGGGTGTTGCCAGCGGACCAGGGCCTCGGCGGCCAAGACCTCGCCGGTGCGCATGTCGATCTCCGGTAGGTAGTGCAGCAGCAGCGCCCCGCTCTCGATCACGCTCTGCAGGTGCAGCTCGATGTCGTTGCGGAAATCGATCGCCATCGCCATCGTGTCGGAGAACACCGCGACCTGGTTTCCGCCCGAACTCTTCGCGGTGAGTACCGCGTGGTCGGCCCGGTTGAGCACATCGGAGGTGGAATCGCGGCCCGGAATGCCTTCGGCCAGACCGATACTGACCGTCCGGGTCAACATCTCGCCGTCGATGGTGACCCGTTCGCGCAGCACCGATTGCAGACGATAGGCCAGTGTCGTGGCATCCTCGGCCGTCATCGACGCCGCCGGCACCACCACGAACTCGTCACCGCCGAGACGCGCGATCAGCTTGGGCTGGTCGTCGCCGCGCTGCAACCGCTCGGCCAGGATGCTGATGAACGCATCTCCGGCGGTGTGGCCCAGGTAATCGTTGATCGCCTTGAGCCGGTCGAGGTCGAAGAACATCACCACCACCGGACCTGGCTGACCGGGCGCCAACCGAGCCTCCAGATGGGCCATGAGCGCCCGGCGGTTGTGCAGCCCGGTGAGGTGGTCGTGATCGGCCAGGTACCGCAGCCGGTCCTCGGCCTCGATTCGGGCCTGCACCTGAGCGAACAGTGAGGCAATCGCCTTGAGCGCGTTGAGCTCTGCCGGCAGCCACTCGCGATCGCCGAACTTGACGAAACCCAAAACGCCGGTGGTGACGTCGCCCGACAGCAGCGGCACGCACGCCATCGACGTGCTCGCGATGTGACGTCCGGCCTCGATGGTGCGTTGGTAGTCGTCGGTGGCCGGTTCCGGACGGAACACCGCGGGTTCCTTGAGGTGCTCGGCCATCGCGAACACCGGGTCGGCGTCGGCGAAGTGCACGACGGCGATCGGGTCGGTCGCGTCGTCCAGCGGCCGCGGTGGCCACTCGGCGACCAAACGCGTCGCGTGCGTCTCATGATCGTTGTGGCGCAGGAAGCTGACGTCCACATCGAAGAACGACACCATTTCGGCCAGCACCTGCTGGCTGACCGCCACCGAGGTCGCGGCATCGACGGCCATCAACTGTGTGGCGACCGACGTGACGAGCAGCTCGAGACTGCCAGACACCAGATACCTCCGCCTATACCTCAGCACCGGTCTCAGCCGTACTGCGGCGTCGACCCCACTGTGGGTCGCCGTCGACTGCGTACCGTCGGACGTGGTGCATAGGACAACCTGAGCACCAGCGCTTGTGACTCGTCGCGCTCGGTGGTGGTCAACCTGCGAAAATCGTACTGCAGGTTGTGCAGTGTGTTGGCGTGGACAGGCGACAGCGCGTGCAGATCCCGGTCGTCGTGGGCATAGAGGAACACCGGTGAGACGGGTTGAACCGCCAGACCGCGACGCTGGGCGTCGATCCAGACGGCCTCGACCGCCGACCCGGCCACGGCATAGTCGGTGAGCCGACGGCCACGGACCGTGACCACCGCGAGCGCCGAACTGGAGGTGACCCGCTCAACGGTGTCCTCCCCGAGTGCGGAGCCGGCGTTCCAGTCCGACAGTTTCGCCATCACCTCGGGGCGGCGCAGGATGTCCAAGACCACCAGGTCGGACGGGTCCAACCCGAGCGTGCTGACGTCGATACCGGTGTCGGGTGCCGGGTCGCCGGGCCAGCGCAGTTCCGACATCATCTGCTGATGCAGCGTCGGGGTGAGATAGCGGATCCGGTCAGCTTCGGCGAGTATGCCTGCGGCAGCGGCGATCTCGTCGCGACTATCGAGGATGTGTGCCTCGGCACCCTCGGCTCTGGCCACCGCCCGCAACGCGTCGAGCACCTCGTCGGCGATGGGTGCACCGCTGCCCCGGTGCCGATTGGTCTCCCGGGCCAGCATCGGCTGGTACAGCTGCGCCAATTCCGGTGCGCTACCGGTGGAGAACTCGGCGCTTCCGCACAGTGGTGTGCCCTCATCGCCGCGCGACCACCGGACCTGACCGATCCGGTTGTGCGCGGCGGCCGCCACTCGGGCATTGAATGCCGCCGCGCCCAGCGCGACTGCGCTGCCGCGGTATCCGACATCCATTGCCGTGGTGTATTTCGTGGCCAGTCGGAGGTTGATGCCGGTGTCGGTCGACTCGATGTGCCAGGGCTGGACGTTGCCGCCCGAGGGGGCGCGGGTCGCCGCGCTGGTGAGAATGGCCGCCAACCCGGTCGGTTCGGTCTGCTCCGCCGCGGCTACCGGCGCCGGCACGGGTTCGGGCCGGTCGAGAAGCGGATCACCGATGCGATCGAGGGCATCGGCCACATCGATTCGGACCCGCCCGGACGGCATCGGTTCGTCCAGTCCGATGCGGCGCACGGCGTTGGCGACGACGGTGGCGCCCAGGACGACCTCGGCGGCTGACTGCGGCCAGGTGGTCAGGGTCTTACCGACCTCGACCAGCGATGCCGCCATCCGCGGGGAGAGTTGCGGTGCGTCCAGGATCCGCAGTACGTGGGGCACTTTGTCCTTGCTGCTGAGCCCGGCCAGGTCGGCGGCGTCGATGTCGCCGAGCAGCCCGTGCAGCAGCGGGCGGCCGGGCTCCAGGTCGAACCGCTCGACGTCGAGCAGCCCACGGTCGCCGGTGGTCATCAGCACCGGGACGCGCCGGGCCCGGGCTGCCTCGCGGACAAGGACTTTGGCGTCCAGCGAGTCGCACTCTTCGACGACGATATCGAGCCCGTGCAGGAACCGATCGATGGATTCCGGTGCCGCACCGTGCCGATCGATGCGGACCGTGAGATACGGGTCGATCTCGGCGATCCGGCGCGCGGCCACCACGGCCTTGTTGACCCCGAGATCGAAGACCGTGCCGGGCACCCGGTTGAGGTTGGCCAACTCAAGCTCGTCGAAGTCCGTGAGGCGGAGCTCTCCGCACAGCCCCTCGGTGGCGAGGTTGTAGGCGATGGCATGCCCGACGCTGAGCCCGACGACCCCGATCCGCCGGCCCAACAGCCGCTGCTGTTCGTCGGCGCTGATCAGGTTGCGATTGCGATCGAGGCGCAACCGGTGGAACGCGAGTGGTCCCAGGATGTGCACCGCGCACCGGCGCCACGGGTAGTAGACCCATCGGGTGGGCTCGTCGCGAAGTGCGGGCTCGATGGCGGGCACCAGCGTCTGCAACGCGGCCTGCTGCCCACGGCATTCGTCGATCAGGGTGATTCGTGGATCCCGGCGCAGCCGTGCGAGGGTGTCGTCGTCGATGACGGCGGCCCGGTACTGGCCGGCTTCGTCGAGGTCGTCCGCGTCGATCATCGCACCGCCGCGGTCGGGGTGAGCGGACCGTCGGTCACGGCCGAGCGCGGAGCGATTCGCTGTGCCTCGACGAGGTATCGCGACAGTTGCCCGGGATGGGCGTGATTGGCGAAAGTCCGGCGATCCCACCACATCATCTTCGTCCGATAGCGCTCGTCCGGATACGGCGTGGCGGGAATTTTCGTCGCGAGTACTCCGCCCGATGACAGCCAGCGTTTCAGGACATACGCAGCCGCAGAGGCCATGGCAAATTGAATGTCCAACAGCGTCATCGCGTGCAACGGCATACGCGCCAGCGTATCGGTGAGGGCACGACTCTGTTCGGGGTCGTCGCACACCCAGGCCGTCTTCATCTCGACCACTCCGAACGGCAGGCGATCGGCAATCATTTTGCGCACCGAGTCGAGTCCGGGCTGCCCGCTCCATTCCACGAGGGCGTGGCTTTCTTCGACGCCGTGGTGCGGCCCTTTTGCCCGGAGCCCGCCGGCGACGTGGCCCGAGCGGTTGATCCCGACACAGAACAATGCGGTATCCGTGCCTGTCCGTAGGGCTTTCGAGTCCAGTGCTCGCTGGACGCCGTGCTTGCGATAATTGGCCTGGGCGCCGCGGACGTACTCGCGCCACAGGTCGGGTTCTGCGGCGGGTCGGGCCACCACGATCGTGCACTCGCTGTCGGGGTCCCACCAACTCGGGCTTTCGTCCAGGGTGACGGAGCAGCGGGGAGCGGTGTCCAGTCGGGGAGCGGTCATTCGGAATCCATTTCGTCGGTCAGCCGAACCGTCAACTGGACCAGCTGACTTTGTCGGGTGGCACGGGGTGTGCGAATGCGTCTGATGAGTATTGCGCCGCGTCGACGTGGAATTCCAGCGAGCTGTGAAATCTTGTCCGGGCGGGTGGTGAATTTTGTCTGCCGATCCTGGATTTACTCACCGGTACATGCAAATTTGGCAAATTCGGGTCGACCCTATTCGCGCCGAATATGTGTGTCGAACTCGCGGCTGGCAAAAAATCTGAATTGACGCCTGCGGCGGATGGGTCGTTCCGTGCGGTTCGGATACGTTTTTGCTGTCGTGGCCCGCAGCCAGTGCGGGCGCGGTGCGCCCGGATGAACGACGGTCGACGCCGGGGTGAGCGGGGCCTGTCCGATAGCTGACGTCCTCGGTAGGCGGTGTTCTGTCACCGCGGACCGGCCGGTGATGAGATTCTGATGGCGATGACACAGGAATATCCGAGCGCGACCGCGCTGCCGACCCAGGACGTCGGCAGGCTGCTGCTGCGTTGCGCCGACCGGCCCGGTCTGGTCGCGGCGATCAGCGGTTTCCTCACCGGCGCCGGCGCCAACATCGTGTCGCTGGATCAGCACTCCACCGAACAGTCCGGCGGTACGTTCATGCAGCGCACGATCTTCCATCTGCCGGGGCTGGCGGCGGTGCGCGACGACCTCGAGCGCGACTTCGGGCAGCAGGTGGCCGGCCCGTTCGAGATGGACTTCCGGTTGACCGAGGCCGCCAAGCCCAAGCGGGTGGCGCTGATGGCCTCCCGCGAGGACCACTGTCTGCTGGATCTGTTGTGGCGCAACCGTCGCGGTGAGCTCGACATGTCGGTGGCCATGGTCATCTCCAACCATCCCGACCTGGCCGAGCAGGTGCGCGCCTTCGGGGTGCCGTACCTGTACGTCCCCGCAACGCGGGACAACCGCGCCGAAGCCGAACAACGGTTGCTGGAGTTGTTGCGCGGCAATGTCGATCTCGTCGTGTTGGCCCGGTACATGCAGATCCTCACCCCGGAGTTCCTCGATGCCGTGGGCTGCCCGCTGATCAACATCCACCACTCGTTCCTGCCCGCCTTCATCGGGGCGGCGCCATACCGCAGGGCCAAGGAACGTGGGGTGAAGTTGGTGGGGGCGACAGCGCATTACGTGACCGGGGATCTCGATGAGGGGCCGATCATCGAGCAGGACGTGGTCCGGGTCGACCACCGCCACTCCGTCGGCGACCTGGTTCGCCTCGGCGCCGACGTGGAGCGGCTGGTGTTGTCGCGCGCGGTGCTGTGGCACTGTGAGGACCGCGTAATACGGTTCGGGAATCAAACCGTAGTCTTCTGACGACGGTTCGAGAGGAGTGGACGTGAAAGTCTTCAATGGTCTGGACGAGTTTGCCGCGGCGGCGGGCAGTGAGTTGGGCCCGACGGACTGGCTGGAGATCAGCCAGGACCGGGTGAACCTGTTTGCCGACGCCACCGATGACCATCAGTGGATCCACGTCGACCCCGAGAAGGCGGCCGGTGGCCCGTTCGGCGGCACCATCGCGCACGGTCTGCTGACGCTGTCGCTGCTGCCGCACTTCACCCATCAGCTGTACCGCGTCGACAACATCGCGATGGCGATCAACTACGGCTACAACAAAGTTCGGTTCATCACCCCGGTGCGGGTCGGGGCCAAGGTGCGCGCTCGCGCCGCGATCGCCGAGGTGGCCCAGCTCGACGGGGCGGTGCAGGCGACCATGACTGTGACCGTCGAGATCGAGGGCTCGGACAAGCCCGCCGCGGTCGCCGAGTCGATCATCCGTTTCATCGGCTGAAGTTCCCCCCGCGAGCAGACGCAAAACTGCCCTTGAATCGCTGTTTCGAGGCAGTTTCGTGTCTGCTCGCGGTGGTTTCTGACAGTTGTCAGAATTCGTTGACGTCCGTCAAAGCGCACTGTTAGTGTTCTGCATCACAACGTGAGGGAGCACTGGGTTGCAGCATTCACTGCCGCGGACGGCAATCATCG
Source organism: [Mycobacterium] fortunisiensis (assembly GCF_019050325.1). Lineage (GTDB taxonomy): Bacteria > Actinomycetota > Actinomycetes > Mycobacteriales > Mycobacteriaceae > Mycobacterium > Mycobacterium fortunisiensis. Next base: position 23,512 of record NZ_VOMB01000016.1, read on the forward strand.
GCGCAGGCATCAGCGGGCTCACCGCCGGAAAGATGCTCAAGGACTACGGGGTGCCGTACACGACGTTCGAGACGTCGGACCGCATCGGTGGGAACTGGGCCTTCGGTAACCCCAACGGCCACAGCAGTGCCTACCGCTCGCTGCACATCGACACCAGCAAGCATCGGTTGTCGTTCAAGGACTATCCGGTGCCCGAGCATTTCCCGGCCTTCCCGCACCATTCCGACATCAAGGCCTACCTGGACGCCTACGCGAACGCATTCGGTTTGCTGGAGCACATCGAGTTCAACAACGGTGTGGTGCACGCGGCCCGTCGCGACGGCGGGGGGTGGGAGATCGAGGACCAGGCCGGTGCCCGCCGGGAATTCGACCTGCTCGTCGTCGCCAACGGTCACCACTGGGATCCGCGGCTGCCCGAGTTCCCCGGCACGTTCACCGGTGAGACGATCCATTCACACCACTACATCGACCCCAGGGAACCCCTGGAGCTGACCGGCAAGCGGATCCTGGTGGTCGGGATCGGTAACAGCGCCGCTGACATCACCGTGGAGCTGTCGTCCAAGTCGCTGCAGAACAAGGTCACGCTCTCGACTCGCTCGAGCGCCTGGATCGTGCCGAAATACATTGCCGGACAACCAGGTGACAAGTACTTCAAGACCAATCCGTATCTGCCGCTGTCCTGGCAGCGCAAGATGGTGCAGTTGATCGCGCCGGTGCTGGGCACCGATCCGCGGATGTACGGCCTGCCCGCGCCGAACCACAAACTGTTCGAGGCGCACCCCACGCAGTCGGTCGAGCTCCCGCTGCGGCTCGGGTCCGGTGACGTCATCCCCAAGCCCAACGTGGCACGGCTGGACGGCGACACCGTGCATTTCGACGACGGCACCAGCGACATCTTCGACGTGATCGTCTACGCGACCGGCTACAACATCACGTTCCCGTTCTTCGACCGGGATTTCGTCAGCGCCCCGGACAACCACATCCGGCTCTACAAGCGGATGTTCAAGCCCGGCATGGACGATCTGGTGTTCATGGGTTTCGCCCAGGCGATCCCGACCCTGTTCCCGTTCGTCGAGTGCCAGTCCCGGCTGCTGGCCGCCTATGCGGTGGGTCGCTACGCGCTGCCGTCGGCGGCAGAGATGGAGCGGGTGATCGACGCCGACCAGCAGTTGCATGCCGGGCACTGCACCGACCGGCCCCGGCACACCCAGCAGGTGGACTACTTCTACTACGAACACGACATCCGGGCACGCGAATTGCCCGCGGGGGCAAAGCGGGCCGCGGCCGGGCAGGACAGCGCCGTCGTCGGGGTGACGGCATGACGTTCACCGAGCTCACGTTCTATTCGTCCGGCGAGCGCTGCAGCGCGTGGCATTTCGCGGGCGCGGGCGAGCGCTTCACCGGCTCGGGCGGGCGGCCGGTCGTGGTGATGGCGCACGGCTTCGGCGGTACCAAGGACTCTGGGCTGCAACCGTTCGCCGAGCGGTTCAGCGCCGCCGGCCTGGACGTGCTGGCGTTCGATTACCGGGGTTTCGGCGCCTCCGACGGGCAACCGCGACAGAGTGTTTCGGTCGAGCGGCAGATGGCGGACTACGGTGCGGCGATCGCCGCCGCCCAACGGCTGCCGGGCGTGGACCGTCGGCGCGTGGTGCTGTGGGGATCGTCGTTCTCGGGTAGCCACGTGCTGCGGGTGGCCGCCCAGTGCGCCGACGTGGCCGCCGTGATCGGTATGACGCCGTTGACCAGTGGGCTGGCGGCCAGCCGTGCGGCAGTCGCGCACCGCGACCTCGGCTCGGCGCTGCGCTGGACGCTGGCAGGGGTCAAGAGCCGGGTGGCCGTGGCGGCGGGCGGACACCCGACGCTGATGCCGCTGGCCGCCAAGCCGGGGGAGGCCGGAGCGCTGGCACTCGATGGCGCGTATGACAGCTATCGCGCCATCGCCGGCCCGACGTGGCGGAACGAGGTGGATTCGGCGATCGGTATGGAGCTGGTGCAGATCCGCACCGGCGCAGCGGCCAAGGCCCTGAAATGCGCTGTGCTGATTCAGATTGCCGACTTCGACCGGTTCGTCCCGGCCAACTCGGTGATGAAGACGGCGGTGCAAGCCAGGGCTCAGGTCCATCACTACCCGTGCGACCACTTCGACGTATGGCCCGGGCACGACTGGTTCGACACCGCCGCCGAGGATCAGGTGAAGTTCTTGTCCGCTCACCTTTCCCCGCGAGCCGGCGCGTAGGTACCCCGCCGAGGCGCAAATGGGGTACCTACGCGTCTGCTCGTGAGGGAAATCAGGGAGTGTAGAGCGCCGCGATGTCGCCGGGCCGCACCTTGAGGGCGGCGTTGCGGGGGAGTGCGTCCACGATCACCACGGACACTGGCACGTGATGGCTCGGAAGGGCCTCACGCACCAGGTCCTTCAGCTCATCCTCGGTCGGGACCCCGGCGCCGCGGCGCAGCTCGACCGCGGCGAAGGGCACCTGGCCGAGGCGGGAATCGGGCACCCCCACCACGCCGGCGTCGAGCACGCTGGGATGTGAGATCAGCACCCGGCGCACGGTTTCCGGGAGGATCTTGAACCCGCCACGGTTGATCGCACCGTCGCCGCGGCCGTGCAGGGTGACGAAGCCGTCGTCGTCCATCGAGGCCAGGTCGGTGGTCCGGACCCAGTCGGGACCGATCACCTCGACCCGGGCTTCGAGCCGCCCGATGCTGCCGGCCGGGGCCTCGGCACCGGTGTCGGGGTCGACGATGCGCACCCGCACCCCCGGCAGCGGCCGTCCCACGCTGTCGGGTTTGGCCGCGCCGAAGCGCCGGTAGGACTCCGGTGTCCAGCTGCACACCGACCCGGCAAATTCGGTTGCCCCGTATGCCCACAACAACGGTATCCCGTAACGGCTCTCGAACTCGGCCCGCAACTCCGGCTCCAGTGGTCCGGAGCCTCCGGACAGACCTTCCAGCGAGGCCAGGTCCGCCCGCGCAACATCGGCCTGCAGCAGCATCCGCAGAATCGCAGGCTGCACCCCGGCCCAGGTGATCCGGTGGGTCCGCACCGCCCGCACCCACTCGTCGACGTCGAACTTCTCCAGAAGTACCAGGCGTTTTCCGGCACACGGTGCGGCCAGCAGCTGACAGACACCGATGCTGCCGAACGGCCAGTACACCAGCGCCGGTGGGGTGTTCGGGCCGACCACTTCGGTGCCCGAGCCGATCGTCATGCTGAGCACGGTGTGGGCGAGGACCTTGGTGGCGACCGGAATTCGCTTGGGCGGCCCGGTGGTGCCGCTGGTCAGGATGTGCAGGCCGGACTGCGCCAAGCTCGGATCGTGCCGGCTGCCCGGTTGCCGGGTTACGGTGACACCGACCGCGAGCGGCTCACCGGACAACGAGATGCCCGCCGAGCCCGCCGAGCGGACGGCGCTGTTGAGCTCCGGTGTCCAGTCGTCGATGTCGGCGAGAATCCCCGGCAACGAAAGGTTCTCGACATCGCGGGCGATCGCGGCAGCCGATTGGTACGAGTAGATCATCACCACGGGCCGGCGGGACGCGATGAACCCGAGGATTGCCGCGGCGTGCGGGACACGGTTGCGCACCACGATGCCGACCGGCTCGTCCGAAGCTAGTCCGGCCTCGGACAGCGCGGCCGAGATCTGTTCGATGTAGCGGGTTATCTCGTTGCCCGAGTACCACTTTCGGGCGAACTCGACGAACGGCCGGTCGCCGTAGCTGTCCAGGCCGGCGGCCAGCTCGTCGGCAATGTCCGTGGATACTGGGCTGGACATTGCGGGTCAGAACTGGGTGGAACCCAGATCGACGGCGACCCGACTGGCCGTGACATACCGCGATTCGTCGCTGGCCAGCCAGATCGCCGCGTCGGCGATGTCTTCGGGCTCGGCGATGTAATCGGGCAGGAAGGGCGTGACCATCTGCATCAGACCGGGATTGGTGTCGTTGGCCCGGTTGAGCGCGGCCAGCATGTCACCGGTGCCCATCGGGGTGTTCACCGCACCCGGATGCAAGCTGTTGACCCGGATCTTGTGCTTACCCAACTCGGCCGCGAACGCCCGTGCCATACCCGCGACAGCGTGCTTGCTGGCGGTGTAGTGCACCATGAACGGCTGCATCTTGATCCCGGCAGCCGAACTGATCAGGATGATCGACCCGCCGCGACCGCCGTCGATGATGTGCTGGGCACCGGCCATCACGGTGTTCCAGGTGCCCGTGACGTTGATGTCCATCACGTCGCGGAACGACTCCGGCGTGGTCTCGTTCCACGGCTCGGGCACCGTGATCCCGGCGTTGGCGACGATGACGTCGAGCCGGCCGAACTCGGCGACACCCTTACCGACGATGGTCTGCAGCGCATCGTGGTCACGGGTGTCGGCCGCGGTGGCGACGATGCGCTTGCCGGTGGCCTCCACCAGTCGGACGGTCTCGACCAGATCCTCGGGAGTAGCCGAGTCGTAGGGCACGCTCGGCGGCAGCGGCCCGGCGATGTCGACCGCGATGATGTCGGCGCCCTCCTTGGCCATCCGGACCGCGTGCGCGCGCCCCTGGCCGCGGGCGGCTCCGGTGATGAAGGCGACCTTTCCGGCGAGCCGCTCAGTCATGGATTCTCCTTAGGGGGTTGGGTGTTCAGAGCTGGCGCTGGGCGGCCTTGACCAGCCCGCCGCCGATGATGAGTCGCTGGATCTCGCTGGTGCCCTCGTAGAGGCGCAGCAGCCGGACCTCCCGGTAGATGCGCTCGACCGGGACCTCACGCATGTACCCGGTGCCGCCGTGGATCTGCACCGCGAGATCGGCGACGTTGCCGGCCATTTCGGTGCAGAACAGCTTGGCTGCCGACGGTGCGATGCGGCGGTCCTCGCCGGACACCCACTTTGCCGCGGCGTCGCGGACCAACGCGCGGCCGGCCATCACCCCGGTCTGCTGGTCGGCGATCATGGCCTGCACCAGTTGGAAGCTGCCGATCGGTTGACCGCCCTGGGTGGCCGCCGCGGCGTAGGCCACCGATTCGTCGAGCGCGCGCTGGGCGGAGCCGACCGCCAGTGCGGCGATGTGCACCCGGCCGCGGGCCAATGACGTCATCGCGGCCCGGTAGCCGACGTCTTCGCTGCCGCCGACGAGCGCGGCGTCGGGCACCTGCACGTCGGTGAAGGTGACGTCGGCAGTCCAGGCGCCTTCCTGACCCATCTTCGCGTCTTTGACGCCGACCTCGACGCCGGCGGCGTCGGCCGGCACTAGAAAGACAGCGACGCCGGCCCCGTTTTCGTCGGCCGGACGCGTGCGGGCGAACACCACGAACAGGTTGGCGTTCGGCGCGTTGGTGATGAAACGCTTCTGGCCGCTGATCACCCAGCTGTCACCGTCGCGAACCGCCTTGGTGCGCAGGCCGGCCGGGTTGGATCCGGCGCCGGGCTCGGTCAGGGCGAAGGAGGCGACGACGTCGCCCGAGGCGATGCCGTCGAGCCACCGGGTCTTCTGCTCGTCGGTGCCGAAGCCCACCAGCACCTGCCCGGCGATGCCGTTGTTGGTGCCGAACATCGACCGTAGTGCCAACGAGGTGTAACCGAATTCCATTGCCAGCTCGACATCTTGGGCCAGGTTGAGCCCGAGCCCGCCCCACTGCTGGGGGATCGCGTAACCGAACAGGCCCATGTCCTTGGCCTGCTGACGCAGATCGTCGGGCACCTTGTCGGTGGCCAGGATCTCGTTCTCGCGCGGCACCACGGCGGTGCGGATGAAGTTGCGGGTCTGCGCCAGGATCTCGGCGAAGTCCTCGGCGCTGACTTCGGTGGTGGCCGCGGTGGTGGTCACAGGGAAGCTCCATTTCTTCGCGCGGAATCCGCGGGGCGGTGAATCTCCAATATCGTATATGAAATATGATCTGGCTCTGACAGAGCCCCCGGGATCGAAAGTTAGGTGATCAGGTGTCGTTGCTGACCGGTCAGACTGCAGTGGTGACAGGCGGTGCCCAAGGCCTGGGCCTGGCCATCGCGAGACGCTTCATCGACGAGGGCGCGCGCGTCGTGCTCGGCGATGTCAACCTCGAGGCCACCGAAGCGGCGGCACAAGAGCTCGGCGGCGCGCAGGTCGCGACCGCGGTGCGGTGCGACGTCACCTCCTCCGCCGAGGTCGAGGCGCTGGTACAGGCCGCGGTCGAGCGGTTCGGCAGCTTGGACATCATGGTGAACAACGCCGGCATCACCCGCGATGCCACGTTGCGCAAGATGACCGAGGACCAGTTCGATCAGGTCATCGCCGTGCATCTGAAGGGCACCTGGAACGGCACCAAATCGGCCGCGGCGATCATGCGGGAGAACAAGCGCGGCGCGATCGTGAACATGTCGTCGATCTCGGGCAAGGTCGGTCTGGTCGGACAGACCAACTACTCGGCGGCCAAGGCCGGCATCGTCGGCATGACCAAGGCGTCGGCCAAGGAACTCGCCCATCTCGGCGTGCGGGTCAACGCCATCCAGCCGGGCCTGATCCGCTCGGCGATGACCGAGGCGATGCCGCAACGGATTTGGGACGAGAAACTGGCGGAGATCCCGATGGGCCGGGCCGGCGAACCCGACGAGGTGGCCAAGGTGGCCTTGTTCCTGGCCAGCGACCTGTCGTCGTACATGACCGGGACCGTGCTCGAGGTGACCGGCGGTCGGCACGTATGAGCACCGGCATGGGTCTGCGCGATGCCGTCATCTGCGAACCGGTCCGCACCCCGATCGGCCGCTACGGCGGCATGTTCAAGTCCCTGACCGCCGTCGAACTCGGTGTCGCTGCGCTCAAAGGACTGCTGCAGCGCACCGGGGTGCCTGTAGGAGATGTCAACGACGTTATTTTGGGCCACTGCTATCCGAACAGTGAGGCCCCGGCCATCGGCCGGGTGGTGGCGCTCGACGCCGGTCTGCCCGTCACGGTTCCCGGTATGCAGGTCGACCGGCGCTGCGGCTCCGGATTGCAGGCGGTGATCCAGGCCTGCCTGCAGGTGCGCAGCGGGGACAACGACCTGGTGGTGGCCGGCGGCGCCGAGAGCATGAGCAACGTCGCGTTCTACTCCACCGACATGCGCTGGGGCGGAGCCCGTTCCGGTGTGCAGATCCACGACGGGCTCGCGCGCGGGCGCACCACGGCCGGCGGCCAGTTCTACCCGGTGCCCGGCGGCATGCTGGAGACCGCCGAGAACCTGCGTCGCGAGTATTCCATCACCCGTGCCGAGCAGGACGAGCTGGCGGTGCGCTCGCACCGCAGCGCCGTGGCCGCCCAGCAGTCCGGGGTGCTGGCCGACGAGATCATTCCGGTGACCGTCCGCGACCGCAAGGGTGAAACGGTGATCGACACCGATGAGCACCCGCGGGCCGACACCACGGTCGAATCGCTGTCCAAGCTCAAACCCGTTCTGCTCAAGCAGGATCCGGAATCCACCGTGACCGCCGGCAACTCCAGTGGCCAGAACGACGCCGCATCGATGTGCATCGTCACCACCCCGGAGAAGGCCGCCGAGCTGGGCTTGCGCCCGCTGGTGCGGATGGTGTCGTGGGGCGTGGCCGGCGTCGCCCCCAACATCATGGGGATCGGTCCGGTGCCGGCCACCGAGGCGGCGTTGGCCAAGGCCGGTCTGCAGCTGTCCGACATCGACCTGATCGAACTGAACGAGGCGTTCGCCGCACAGGCGTTGGCCGTGCTGAAGGAGTGGAAGTTCGGCGAGTCCGACTTCGACCGCACCAACGTCCGAGGGTCCGGGATCTCGCTGGGCCATCCGGTCGGGGCGACCGGCGGGCGGATGCTCGCCACGCTGGCCCGGGAGCTGGATCGGCGTCAGGCCCGCTACGGGCTGGAGACCATGTGCATCGGTGGCGGGCAGGGCCTGGCCGCTGTCTTCGAAAGGGTGAGCGCATGACCAAACTCGCACAAACTCTGGGACTCACCGAGTTCCAGACCGAGATCGTCTCGACCGTACGGCAATTCGTCGACAAAGAGGTGATCCCCACCGCTCAGGAGCTGGAACACTCCGACACCTACCCGCAGGCCATCGTCGACAAGATGAAGGAGATGGGCCTGTTCGGGCTGATGATCCCCGAGGAGTACGGCGGCCTCGGGGAGTCGCTGCTCACCTACGCGTTGTGCGTCGAGGAGCTGGCCCGCGGCTGGATGAGCGTGTCCGGGGTGATCAACACCCACTTCATCGTCGCCTACATGATCCGCCAGCACGGCACCGATGCGCAGAAGCAGAAGTTCCTGCCGCGCATGGCCACTGGTGACACCCGGGGCGCGTTCTCGATGTCGGAGCCGGAGCTGGGTTCGGACGTGGCGGCCATCCGGACCCGGGCCAAGAAGAACGACGACGGTACCTACACCATCGACGGTCAGAAGATGTGGCTGACCAACGGCGGCAGCTCGACCCTGGTGGCCGCCCTGGTGCGAACCGACGAGGGCGCCGAGAAGCCGCACCGCAACCTGACCGCGTTCCTGGTCGAAAAGCCCACCGGCTTCGGTGAAGTCGTGCCCGGGCTCACCATTCCGGGCAAGCTGGACAAGTTGGGTTACAAGGGGATCGACACCACCGAGTTGATCTTCGACGGCTACCGGGCCGACGCCGAGGACGTGCTCGGCGGGGTCACCGGGCAGGGCTTCTTCCAGATGATGGACGGGGTCGAGGTCGGGCGCGTCAACGTCTCGGCCCGAGCCTGCGGCGTCGGGATACGGGCCTTCGAACTGGCGGTACGTTACGCGCAGCAGCGCGAGACGTTCGGCAAGCCGATCGCCGAGCACCAGGCGGTGGCCTTCCAATTGGCCGAGATGGCAACCAAAGTCGAGGCCGCGCATCTGATGATGGTCAACGCTGCCCGGCTCAAGGACTCCGGTGAGCGCAACGACGTGGCCGCGGGCATGGCCAAGTACCTGGCCAGCGAGTTCTGCTCGGAGGTCACCCAGCAGAGCTTCCGGATCCACGGCGGGTACGGCTACTCCAAGGAGTACGAGATCGAGCGGCTGATGCGGGACGCCCCGTTCCTGCTGATCGGGGAGGGCACCAGCGAGATCCAGAAGAACATCATCAGCAAGCGGCTGTTGTCCGACTATCGGGTGTGAGCCGTGACCGTCCCCGATTTCGCTGCCCGGCCCCAGCTGGCCGAGGATGTGGCCCGGCTGATCCGACGACGGATCTTCGACGGCACCTACCCGGCGGGGAAGTATATCCGGCTGGAACAGCTTGCCGCTGAACTGGGTATCAGCGTCACGCCGGTGCGCGAGGCGCTGTTCGGTCTGCGCACCGAGGGGCTGCTGACGCAGCAGCCCCGGCGCGGGTTTCTGGTGCTGCCGGTCACCCGGCGTGACATCGACGACGTGGCCGGTGTGCAGGCCCACATCGGCGGGCAGTTGGCCGCACGGGCGGCGGGGCAGATCACCGACGGTCAGCTTGAGGAGCTCGACCGGATCCAGCGGGAGCTGGAGGAGGCCTACACCAACAACGATCACGAGGCGGCGGTGCGGCTCAACCACGCCTTCCACCGAGGGGTGAACCGGGCGGCCGAGTCGCCGAAGCTGGCCCAGCTGATGTCCCAGATCACCAGGTATGCACTGGAATCGGTGTATCCGACGGTCGAGGGGTGGCCCGAGCAGTCCACCCACGATCATCGGCGGATCCTGGCCGCGCTCCGGGATCGTGACGGGTCTTCGGCCCGCGACGCGATGGCCGAGCACCTGTGTGCGGCGTCCAAGCCGTTGACCGACCACCTCGAGCGGTTGGGCGTGCTCGGGTAGCGATGAATTTGTCCCGCGAGCAGACACAAAACTGCCCATTTCTGGGCTGAAAAGGGCAGTTTTGTGTCTGCTCGCGGAAGGAAAGGTGAGCAAATGGCAGGGGTTCTCGACGGGATACGGGTGCTCGACTACGGCCGGTTCATCGCCGCGCCGTGGTGCAGTGCGATCCTGGCCGACATGGGCGCCGACGTGTTGCGCGTGGAGAAGCGGGAAGGCGGCGAAGACCGCTGGGTGCAGGCCGTCACCGAGGGCGGCGAAGGCGGAACGTTCCTGCAGTGCAACCGCAACAAGCGCTCGCTCACGCTGGATTCCACCACCGTCGAAGGGACCGAGATCACCCGCCGCCTGGTGGCGAGCGCCGACATCGTGATCGCGAACATGCCCGCGGCCGGCATGCGGGCCAGCGGGCTGGACTACGACACGCTCAAGGCGATCAAGCCCGACATCATCCTGGCCAGTGCCACCGCCTACGGCGAGGGCGGCCCCTACAGTGACAAGATCGGCTTCGACGGTGCCGGACAGGTGATGTCCGGGGCGGTCTACCGGCAGGGCCTGCCGGACCAGCCGATCCGAACGGTGGTGCCCTACGCCGACTTCGGGACCGCACTGACCCTGGCGATCGGTGTGATGATGGCGCTGTACCACCGGGACAAGACGGGGCAGGGCCAACATGTGGAAGGGGCGCTGCTGCCCACCGCGCTGATGCTGTCGAATGCCTTTCTCATCGAGCGCGAACTGCTGCAGGTGGACAAGCCCCGCATGGGTAACAAGGGCGCTTCGGTCGCGCCGTGCGATCTCTACCGCACCGCCGATGACCAGTGGGTGCTGCTGCAGGTGGCCGGACAGCCGATGTTCAAACGTTGGTGCCGGCTGGTGGAGCGGGAAGAACTGTTCGACGATCCGCGGTTCGCCAACGACGACATCCGCTGGACCAACGGCGATGTGCTCAACGACATCATGGCCGATTGGTGCGCCGACAAGACCAAGGCGCAGGTTTTGGAACTGTTGGAGAAGGCGAAAATGCCCGCCGCCCCGCTACATTCCACCCAGGACGTGCTCGACGATCCGCACGTGCAGGCCATGGGTTACCTGCAGCGGGTGGCATTCCCGGGTGCGTCGCGTGAGGTGCCGATCATCGAAACACCGTTCCGGATGTCGGCGACGCCCGGTACGATCCGTCGTCGTCCGCCCCTGCTGGGCGAGCACACCGATGAGGTCCTCGGTGAGATCGGTTACGACGCAGCCCAGATCGCCGAGTTGCGGGCGAACGCGATCGTGTGACTCAGAGATCCTCGCCGATCTTCTGCAGCGCTTCGAGCTGCTCGCAGAAATGTTCGGCGTCGCGCGCGGCCACCGAACAGTTGGCGATGGTGGCACCGACGTCGCGCAACCGGCCCAGCCGGTCACGCGCGGTATCCGGCTCGCCCCGTGGGTCCAGCGGCACACCGGGGGACAGGATGACGTCGAAATTCGCCGGTAATTGTCGCTGCGCGAGAAACTCTGCGATGACGTCGGGGGACAGACCGAACGGCATCCAGCCGGTACCCAACTCCACGGCCCGACGCAACGAGCGTCTGGTCCGCCCACCCACCCAGACCGCGAGATCGGTTGTGATGGCGTGCGGTTCGATCGCGAAGCCGTCGACCACCGGTTGACCCCACGCGGCCCGCAGCGTGGCGATGTCGCGGTCGGCAGCCGCACCCCGGCCGTCGAACTGCGCGCCGAGCAACTCGAACTCCTCGGTCAGCGACCCCACCCCGACACCGAGCACCACGCGACCGCCGCTGAGCCGGTCGAGGGTGCCGTAGCTCTTGGCCAGCGCCACCGGGTGGTGATAGGGCAGCACCACCACGGCGGTGACCAGGCGGATACGTCGGGTCACCGCGGCCAGGAAGGACAGGGTGGCCAGCGGATCCCAATACACCGTTCCGCGCACCGCGGCGGCCGCGGCCGGGATCCCGGTGTGCTCGGCACAGGTGAGGTGATGAAAACCCAAGCGGTCGGCGGCCTCGGCGATCAGGGCGAGTTCGTCGGGGCCGGCGGTGGCCTCCCACGGGGAGAACTCACCGGGGTGTTGCATGACGACGGGGGTGGATAGTCCAAGCTTCATGAGGCTGCCTCCTTGGACTGGATCTTCGCAAAGCTGACCGAGGCGACGACGGCCAGGTGCTCGTCTGGGACGGTGAAGATCTCGACGTGGATCACCATGGACCGCTTGCCGGTGTGGACCAGACGGGCCACCGCCCGCGCGGCACCGTCGGTGACGGGCCGCAGATAGCGCAGGCTGAGGTCCGAGGTCACCACACTGTGGCCCGGCGGCACCTGACGCATGGCGAGCTTGCCCGCGGCAGTGTCGACCAGGGTGGCCAGTAGCCCGCCCTGCAGCCCGCCGTTGGTGTTGACCACATGTGGTGCCACCGGCAGTTCGACCACGACCTCATCGGCGGATCCCGGTGCGTCCCGATAACCGATCAGCTCGAACAACTCGAAGATCGTCGTCGTCATCGGTCAGCCTCCGTATAGCGGATCACGCCACGAATATTGCGTCCCTCCAGCATGTCCCGGTAGGCCTCGTTGATCTCTTCGAGCCGGTACTCGCGAGTCACCATGTCATCGAGGTTCAATTCACCGAGCTGATAGAGCGTCAGCAGATTTGGAATGTCGAACTGAGGATTACCCCCGCCGAACAGGCTGCCCTGCAACGTCTTCTGCAACAAGGTCAGACCGGCCAGGTTCAGCGTGGCGTCGGTGTCGACGACGTTGCCCATTGCGGTGAGCACGCAGGTGCCGCCCTTGGCGGTGAGCTGCATCCACGATTCCACCTCACGGCCCTCGGTGCGCCCGACGGTGACGATGACCTTGTGACACATGCGGCCGCCGGTGGCTTCGGCCACTGCCGCCAGAGCGGAGGAGACATCCGGATAGGCCTGGCAGGCTCCGAATTTCAGGGCCTGCTCACGTTTCCATTCGACCGGGTCGACGGCGAAGATACGGCGTGCACCGGCGATCGCAGCGCCCTGTAGGGCCGCGGTGCCGACGCCACCGATGCCGATCACAGCCACATCCTCACCGGGCCGGACATCCGCGCTGCGCACTGCAGAGCCGTATCCGGTGGTCACCCCGCATCCCACGAGGCAGGCGACGTCGAATGGAATCGACGGGTCGATCTTCACCACGGACGTCCGGTGCACGACCACGTACGGAGAGAAGGTGCCCAGCAGCGACATGGGAATCACGTTCTTGCCCTTGGTCTGTACGCGGAATGATCCATCCGACACCGACGCGCCGGCCAGCAGGCCCATGCCGAGATCACATAGATTGCGCAACCCGACCTGGCAGGCCGGACAATTCCCGCAGGAAGGGATGAACGACATCACCACGTGATCGCCGACCTCCAAGCCTTCGGTGTCGGGCCCGACTTCCACGATCACCCCGGCACCTTCGTGACCGCCCAGGATGGGGAAGTCTGCCATCGGGATGTCTCCGGTCATCAGATGGTGGTCCGAGTGGCACAGGCCCGCCGTTTCCAGGGCAACCTTGACTTCGCCCTTGCGGGGATCGCCGATCTCGATCTCTTCGATCGACCACGGTTGGCCGAAATCCCAGACCAGCGCACCCTTTGTCTTCATGGTCGGACACCTTTCCTCAACATGGTCCGCAATGCGGTGTTGTCGACCTTTCCGGTCGCCCCGCGCGGGATGGCCTCGTCGTCGCCGAGGAGCCGCCACAGCGTGGGCACTTTGAACGAGCTGATGGCCGCGCGGGTGGCCGCACGCAGCGACTCCACCGACAATCCATCGCCCACCACCACGGCGCCGACCTGATTGGCACGGTCGTCAGGGACATTGACGACGTACGCGGCCCGCACCCCGGGCAGTGACCGCAGCGCGCGCTGTACCTCGCCGGGATACACCGTGGCGCCCCGGACCTTGAACATGTCATCGGATCGGCCACGGTGGAACAGGAACCCGTCGGCATCGAGGTAGCCGAGATCGCCGGTCGGATAATAGCCGTCGGCGGTGAACACCTGCTCTCGGCTGCGCCGGCAGATACCCCGCATCACGTGCGGGCCACGGATCTGGATCTCACCGGTTTCGCCACGCGGCAGCGGACCGCCGGTTTCGGAGTCGACGATGCGAAGGTCCATGCCGTCGAACGGTTGTCCGCAGCTGCCCCACGCCGAGTGCGGCATGTCGGTGTCGGCGCGGTAACCGCAGTACGGGCCGAATGATTCGGTCATTCCCAGCAGCGAGGCGCGGGCACCGGGCCGTGCGTGCAGGTGTGCCGGCAGCAGGGCTTCCAGGCTGCCCGGCTGCAGCGCGGACAGATCCGCGGTGCCGGCGTGGCGGGCCAGTGCCTCGGCCTGTTCGGGCCAGCCCCGGAACAACGTGACCCGTTCGCGCTGCAACAGGTCCAGGGTGGACGCCGGGCCGGGGCTGGGTTCGGTGACCAGGGTGGCCCCGGCCAGCAGGGCCGACAGGATGCCGGCGCCGAACCCGCCGACCCAGAAGAACGGCATGGGTAGGTACAGCCGGGTGCCGGCGTCGACGCAGCGCGCCTCCAGCCCGGACCGCACGGCGCACAGGGCATTCCGGTGCGAATGGACGGTGCCTTTCGGCGGCCCGCTGCTGCCCGAGGTGAACATCACCACCATCGGGTCGCTCTCGCGTACCCGCGCGGCGAGCGCATCGGTGGCGCCGCGCGTGCCGTTGAACGCCAGCGCCTCGTCCGCTTTCCAGATGACGCGCAAGGCGGGCAACTGGTCCCGATCCACCGGGTAGCGGTGACCGCGGAATTCGTCGACCGCGATGAGGAACTGCACCGACGCCATGCGCAATTGCCCGGTCAGTTCACCGGGCCGTAGCAGGGTGCTCAATGGGACGAGCACCGCACCCACGCGCATCACCGCGATGGCGAGCCGAACCCAGGCGACCCCGTTGGGCATGATCAGGCCGACCCGGGACCCCTTGGTCATCCCCGCGGCGAGCAAACCGGCGGCCAATTCGGCAGTGCTGGACTCCAGTTCGGTGTAGCCGATCCGGTCGACAGGGTCGATCACCATCGGCTTCGGCCCGAACAGACCGGCCTGGGCGCGCACCAGCGCGTCGATCGTCTCAGGCATCGAACAATCCGATCAGGGCGGTGGAATCGACCTTGCCGCTGGACAACGTGGGAAGCTCACCGTGGCGGAGCACCGCGAATCGGCGCGGCACCTTGAATGCCGAGAGCGCACCGCGCAGGGCGGTTCGCACCGCATCGACGTCAACCGGGGCATCGCTGACGATCACCGCCGCAACGACCTGCCCCCGCTGCGCGTCGGGCAGGCCGAGCACATGCGCGGGGTAACCCAGCGCTGCCAACGCTTTCTCGACCTCACCCGGGGTGACATTGGCGCCGGCGGTCTTGATCATCGAGCCGGCCCGGCCGAGGAAGTAGAAGTACCCGTCGTCATCGACACGGACCAGATCGCCGGTGTGGAACCATCCGTCCGCGTCGAAGCAGTCCTCCCGGTTGCGTCCGTAATAGCCCTGCATGACATACGGCCCGCGGATGCACAGCTCGCCGGACTCCAGCACCCTGGTCTCGAAGCCGGGCGCCGGGCGGCCGTAGCTGCCGCGCCGATGTTCGGGTTGGTCTCCGTCGTCGCCGTCGAGCAGCACCACGCTTGCGGCCTCGGTCAGACCCAGCATGTTGTGCCGCAGCTCGGGATCGGCCGGGCGGACCTCGGGCGCCATGATCGGGTACAGATTGCCGCGGCGCATCGAGGACAGATCGCGGTCGGCAAAGCTCGGATGTCGGGTCAGGTGGGCGATCCCGGAGACGAAACCGTTGGTGATGGTGGGTTTCTCGGCCTCCAGCAAGTCCAACGTGATGCCGGCATCGGTGGCGTTGGAGCAGATCAGGGTCGCCCCGGCGACCATCGTCGCCACCAATCCGAAGGCGAATCCGCCGATCCAGAAAAACGGCGAATTGCAGAACAGCCGGTCGGCGGCGGTGAGACCGCGAATCACGTTGAGGTTGCCCTGATGCGCGAGGAGGGCGCCGTGCGTGTGCACGGCGCCCTTCGGCGGGCCGGTGGAACCGGAGGTGTAGATGATCGCCAGCGGATCCGACGCGTCGACATCCTCCTCGGCGCCGGCCAGCACGGATTCCGCCACGGCGGCGGGCGGCGGGTCGAACAGCACATGCCGCAGACACGGCGCATCGGTGACGGCGGCCAGCCGCTGCTCGTAGTTGTGATTGCGGAACCTCCTGGCCGACAGCAAAATCACAACCTCGCTGTCGAGCAGTTGGCCCCGCAGTTCTGCTGCGGTGAGAAACGTGGAGAACGGCACCACCACCGCGCCGATCCGGGCGGCGGCCAGCATGCCGACCACGAAGTCGATCCCGTTGGGGTAGAGCAATCCGATATGGCTGCCCTTGCCCGCGCCGAGCGCCAACAATCCGCGGGCCAGTTCGGCCGAGCGGTGATCGGCTTGCGCGTAGCTGATCCGCTCGTCGTCGCACAGCAGCAGCGGGTGCTCGCCGGCCCGGCGCAGCAGGTCGGCGAGCATGTCAGACACGGGTGCCGAAGTGGTCTCGGACCGCACCGAGATCGGCCTTGCCCGAGGGGGTTCGAGGTATGGCATCGACGATGCTGATATCGGTGGGGATCTCGTAACGGGCCAGCCGGCTCTGCAGGAAGGTCTCCAGGTCGGTCGACGTCGCCGCGGCGTGTAATTCCACCATGGCGACCGGCACCTCGCCGAGCCGTTCGTCGGGCACACCGATCACGGCCGCCCCCCGCACCGCCGGATGACTCTCCAACGCGGTGCGGACGTCGTCGGGCATCACCTTGAACCCGCCGCGGATGATGGCCTGATCCGCCCGGCCGAGAATCCAGACGAAGCCGTCGGCGTCGATGCGGGCCAGATCGGTGGTGCGCAGCCAGTCCGCGTCGGCATCGAATTGTGCCGGCTTGACCTCGAGCAGCCCGGTCTCGTCGGCGCGCAGTGGCTTCCCGCCCTCGTCGACCACCCGCAATTGTGCTCCCGGGTTGGCCCGGCCCACGCTGCCGCGCTTGTCTTTCCAGTACTTCTGGTGGTCGGCCAACGTCCAACCGGCCACCCCGCCACCGAATTCCGTTGCCGCATACGAGGTCAGCACCGGGATGCCGAACTTCTCGGTGAACGCGTCGGCGTCGTCCGCGGACAGCGGTGCCGTCCCGGAGGTGACCGCGCGCAGACTGGACAGGTCCTCGCGGGTCAGATCGGAATGCAGCACCATGCGCAACGCGGCCGGCACCAGCGACGCCGCCCGGGGGCGATGTTCGCGCACGGCATCGGCCCAGCGGGTCAGCTCGAACTTGGGCAGCAACACGAACGGCCGGGCCTCGGCGATGCACAGCAGCACCCGGAACACCCCACCCACATGCACCAGCGGAGAGTTGACGATCGCCACTCCGCGGCGCAACTCGGTTGGGGCCTGGGCATTCGCGGGGTCGCGGCCGATGACGCTGCGGGCCAGCATGTCGTAGGTCAGGTCCACCCGCTTGGGTGGGCCGGTGGTACCGCTGGTCAGCATCCAGACCGCAACCCCCGGCCGGCCCGCGTCCTCGGCCGGCCGTTGGGCGGCGGCGACCTCGGGTGCGGTGTCGAGATCGTGGATCGTCACGGTCGTCCTGGTCGGGGACGGAGCTGCCAAGGTGGCGAGGTCCTCGGGCAGACCGATCAGCACCGGCAGATCGAGCGCTTCGATGTCGGCCCGGGTGCGGGCATCCCCGCGGGACGGGTTGATCACCACCACGGTGCCACCGGCGGCCAGCACCCCCAACAGCGCTGCGACGTGCGCGGGCTGGTTGCGCAGCATGATGCCGACCCGTGCCCCCGCCGACACTGCGGCGACGCGCCGGGCCAACGTGGCGAGCCGGCCCCAGCTGTGCCATTGGCCCTCGTACTGGATCGCTCCGGCCGAGTGGTCCAGGTCGAGGACATCTTCGATGCGACGGGAAAGCGGATGCACCATCAGCGGATCCGCGGCGTGGTCTTGGGCAGCGGACGGTCGGCCAGTTCGGCCTTGGCGATCGGGTTGCCCAGCCGGGTGTAGATCAGGCCCTGATCCATGGCGGCCCGGTAGGGCTTGTCCAGCGACTCCCAGATGGCCTTGACGGTGCCCTGGGTGGCCGTCGGTGGTTTGGCGGCGATGGTGGCGGCGATCTCGTGCGCCCGGTCCCACAGCTGCTCGCGGGCCACCACCTCGGTGACCAGCCCGATCCGCAGCGCGGTGTCGGCACCGACGCGTTCGTCGTTGCCCATCAAGGCCATCCGCAGCGTGTCGCCGAGACCGACCCGGCGCATCAGACCGATCGGCTCCAGCGCCGAGACCAGACCGGCGCTGACATGTGAGTCGAAGAACGTCGCCTCGGTGGAGCAGATCACCACGTCGGCCTCGTTGACGAAGTACAGCGCGCCGGCCGTGCACATTCCCTGCACCGCGCACACCACGGGCTTCCACATCTTCTGCCACTTGGGGCTGAGCAGTTCACCGGGATCCTCGTGGTTCCACACGATCTCGGGCTGTCCGTAGCTGGATTTCACATCCAGGCCGGCGCTGAACGCGCGGTCGCCTGCCGCCCGCAGCACCACGGCATTGATGCCCTCGTCCGCCTTGATGGCATGCCAAACGTCGCGCATCTCATTGCACATGGTGCGGTTGAACGAGTTCAGGGCGTCGGGACGGTTCAGTGTGACCGTGGCGACCCGCGATTCGTGGTCGAAGTCGAGGAGCAGTGTCTCCATTGCCGATTACCGTGCCTGCCAGTTGGGTTTGCGCTTCTCCACGAACGCCCGCGGCCCTTCCAGGGCATCCTCGGTGCGTACCACCCGCTCCCGGAATGTCTCGGCCAGGATCTCGCCGTCGTGCAGCGGCAGGTCCAGGGTCTTGTGGATGGCCAGCCGGGTTCCCCGCACCGCCAGCGGCGCGTTGAGGCACACCGTGTCGGCGATCTCGTGGGCCCGCTCCAACAACTTGTCGTGTTCCACGATCTCGGTGATCAGCCCGAGCTCGTAGGCCCGCTCGACGGTCATGCGTTCGTGCTTGCCCATCAACGCCATTCGCAGCGCCACCGAACGTGGCAATGCCTTGGCCAGCCGCACCATCTCGCGCGCGGCCACCAGGCCGATGCTCACGTGCGGATCGAAGAAGGTCGCCTTGTCCGAGGCGATCACGATGTCCCCGGTGGTGACCCAGTCCAGCCCGGCGCCACAGCAGATCCCGTTGATCGCCACCACGACCGGCTTGGCCATGCTGCGGAACGGCGGGGTGCCCTCCTGCGGTGCCTCCCACTGCTCGTAGGTGGAAAGATACGGCCGTTCGTTGACCACCTTGCCGTCGCCCGGGATCTCCTTGACGTCGGCGCCGGTGCAGAACGCGCGGCCGGTGGCGGTGACGATCATCAGCCAGACGTTGTCGTCGTTCTCGGCTTGGGCGTAGGCGGCCCGCAATTCGGTGATCATGTGGGGCGAGAGCGCATTGAGCGCGTCGGGCCGGTTGAGCGTGATGGTGGCCTTGTGGCCGTCCACCTCGTATTTGATGGTGTCGTACGCAGCAGATTCGGTCATTGGTTCCTCTGGTTATCGGCCCTGGAAGTCCGGGTCGCGGCGGTCCCGGAACGCGGCCAGGCCCTCTTTGAAATCACTTGTACGGCAGGAGAGTTCCAGGTTCGACAATTCCTGGTTCATGGACTGGGTGAGGGTCGCGTGCTGGCCGTAGGCGATGGACTGTTTGGCCAACCCGATCGCGACGGTGGGTCCGGCGGCCAGCCGGGCCAGCAGTTCGTCGGCGCTCGCGTCCAGGTCGTCGGGCTGGACCGCAGTGTGGATCAGGCCCCAGTCAGCCGCCTGCGCCCCGCTGACCTTCTCGCCGAGCAGCAACATGCGCTTGGCCCGGGCGACCCCGGCCAGCCGTGGCAACAGCCAGGTCGCACCGGAGTCCGGGGTGAACCCCCGGCTCATGAACGGCTCCCAGAATGTCGCGCCGTCCTCGGCGACGGTGAAATCGGCGGCCAGTGCCAGATTGCAACCCAGTCCTACCGCCCAGCCACGGACCGCGCACACCACCGGCAGCTGGATGGTGGCCACGAGTTCGATGACCCGGTGCGCGGTGTGCGGGATCCGGCGGACCAGATCGCCGGTGCGGGGACGTTGCCCAGTGCTGTTGGTGGCCACCCAGTCGGCGCCGGCGCAGAAGTTCTCCCCGGCGCCGGTGATCGCGATCGCCCGCAGTGAGTCGTCGTGGGCGGCGGCTGACAGCGTGGCAACCAGGTTGTCGATCATGCTGTGACTCAACGAGTTGCGGCGCGCCGGCCGATCCAGCGTGATGCGCAGGACGGCGCCGTCTCGGGACGTCGATATCGCCTCGTCGCTCACCTGGAACCCGCCTTTCGGAGCCATACAGTTGCCCATACAGTAGACGATGCGATTACTATCCTGTACAAGTTAGCAAGGAAAGGCCGTCGGCGGAACAGGGGAGGGCTGGGTGCGGGCACACCGGATACGTCAGCCTCGGGTGGCCGAGATCGTGGCGTCCAAGCTGCGCGACGACATCCTGTCCGGGCGGCTGCGTGAAGGGGACATCCTGCCCACCCAGGAGAGCCTGTTCGGAGAGTTCGGGGTCAGTCCACCCGCATTGCGTGAAGCCATCCATCTGTTGGAGACCGACGGATTGATCTCGGTGCGTCGCGGCAACGTCGGTGGCGCGGTGGTGCAGATGCCCTCGGCCGACCGCACCGCCCACATGATCGGGATGGTGTTGCAGACCCGGGCCGCCACGCCGGCCGACGTCAGCGAGGCGCTCCTGCATCTGGAACCGATCTGTGCGGGGATGTGCGCCGCACGCGAAGATCGCGCCACCGAGGTGGTTCCGTTTCTGCAGGCCGAGATCGACCTGCAGACAGGGCAATTCGACGACCTGTCGCAATACGTGCCCAATGCCCGGCGGTTCCACGAGGCGTTGGTGTCCCGCTGCGGAAACGAACCCATGATCCTGCTGATCGGGTCGCTGGAATTGATCTGGTCGGCACACGAATCGTCGGTGTGGGGCGACGACGTCGACCAGGCCACCATGCGGGCTGCGCTGCGCGACCACCAGCGTCTGCTCGATGCGATAGCCGACGGAAACTCGGCCCGGGCGACCAAGCTCGCCGCCGACCACCTCACCGCTGCGCGGCGCACCACCCTGGCCGCCGGTAACGACAAAACCATTGAAGCGAGGCTGATTTCGCATGACCGATGACCGCGTGCTCTACGAGGTCGATGCGGACAACCGCATCGCCACCATCACGTTGAACAATCCGAAACAACGCAACTCCTACGACGCCGCGATGCGCGACGATCTGGCCCGTTATCTCGACATCGTGGCCGAGGACGACGACATCACCGTGGTGTTGTTGCGCGGCGCCGAAGGGGTGTTCTCGACCGGCGCCGATATGAACAATGCCTACGGTTGGTATGGCGAAGAGCGCAGGGGTGGAGCCGACAAGCCCGATCCGAAGAAGTCACGGCCCAGCCAGCGCCGTCGACTCACGGTGGATCGCAAGACCTTCGGCTTCTACCACAACTTCATGGGCTTCCCGAAGGTGACGGTGGGGGAGATCGGCGGGTACGCCCTGGGCGGCGGATTCGAGATGGCGTTGATGACCGACATCTCGGTGATCGCCCGGGACACCAGGATCGGCATGCCGGCCACCCGGTTCCTGGGCCCGGCGCTGGGCAGCCTGCACATGTTCTTCCACCGGCTCGGCCCCGTGCTGGCCCGGCGCCTGCTGCTCACCGGCGACATCATCGAGGCCGGTTCCGTGGAGCACCTCGGCGTATTCACCGAGACCTGCGACGCCGACCAGCTCGCGGCGCGGGCCCGGTACTGGGCGCAGAAGGCCTCGAAGATGCCGGCCGACGGCGTCGTGATCGCCAAGGAAGCGTTCCGGCTCGTCGAACAGAGCCAGGCGTACCAGGGCGAGGAGGTGGCCAGCTACATCTTCCACGCCTACGGCACCAACCTGCAGTTTTCGCCTGGCGAGTTCAACTTCGTCAAGACCCGGGCCCAGCACGGGACCAAGGAGGCGTTCCGGCTGCGTGACGAGCATTTCGACGTGCCCGAACCGCACTGACCAGCGACCTGGTACGTTTACATAACCCACTGAAATCGTAAAGGTTGAATCTCATGGCAACACCCGTCATCGTGGGCGCCGCCCGCACCGCAATCGGCCGCTCCTTCAAGGGCACGCTGGTCAATACCCCACCCGAGGATCTGCTGGTCCCGGTCCTGGCCGAGGTCGTCCGCCGGGCCGGCATCGCCCCAGAGGCGATCGACGACATGATCATCGCCGAGTCCAACTATGGTGGCGGCGATCTGGCGCGCTATGCCGCCGACATCCTGGGCTGGCAGTCGGTACCGGGCCAGGCCGTCAACCGGCATTGCGCCGGCTCGCTCACCGCGATCGGCAACGCCTCGGCCCAGATCGGTTCCGGCATGGAGCGGGTGCTGATCGCCGGCGGTGTGCAGTCCCTGTCGATGACGCCGCTGACCAACTGGCGCATCCCCGGCCCGGAACTCAAGTTCGAAGAACGCTGGATGACGCCCACCCACGTGGAGACGCCGGACGCGCCGATGCGCGACATGTCGATCACCGTCGGCTGGAACACCGCCCAGTCGGCCGGGCTCACCCGCGAGGACATGGACGCCTGGGCCGCGCGGTCCCACGAGCGCGCGATCGCCGCCATCGATGCCGGCAAGTTCGTCGACGAGATCGTGCCGCTCAAGATCACCCAGCCGGACGGTTCGGTCATCGAGTTCAGCGTCGACGAGCACCCGCGCCGCGGCACCACGGTCGAAAAGCTCGCCGAACTCAAGGTCCTGCACCCGGAGATCGAAGGATTCTCCATCACCGCGGGCAACAGCAGCGGCACCAACGACGCTGCCGCTGCTGTCGCGGTGGTCGGTGACGACTACGCGGCCGCCGAGAACCTCAACGTGCTGGCCACCGTCAAGGCGTGGGCCGCCGTCGGCGTCGCCCCGCGGGACACCGGTCTGGGCGGGGTCAAGGTGATCGGCAAGGTGCTGGACCGTGCCGGGCTCAAGCCCTCGGACGTGGCGCTGTGGGAGATCAACGAGGCGTTCGCCTCCGTACCGATCGCCGCGGTCCGCGAATACGGCATCGACGAGGAACTGGTCAACTTCTCCGGCAGTGGCTGCAGCCTCGGCCACCCGATCTCGGCATCGGGCGCCCGCATGGTCACCACCCTGGTCTATGAGCTGAAGCGCCGTGGCGGCGGAATCGGTGTCGCCGCGATGTGCGCCGGCGGTGGCCAGGGCGGCGCGGTCGTCATCGAGGTTTAGTCCGTTTGTCGTGAGCCCGGCGGGGGCCGTCCGGTGTGGCGTCCCCGTCGGGCTCACGTTCGTCGGCTGTCTCGGATCCGGTCTGGGCCTTGCCCGCGGCCTGATACTCGTGCAACTCGGCCCGGACCGCTTCGTCGAACGCCCGATCCAGGCTCGCGTGAGCGAGGCGGCGGGCGGCGCGGCGCATGGTGTCGACCAGATCGGCGGCCCAGGCGAGCTCGGATTCGTTCGTGGGCAGCCATCCGGCGCCCCGCTGCCGAACGACTTCCCGGTGACCGCCGCGGGTCATTTCGCGAGCGGCGGCGTCGAGTTTCTTGTCCACCGACGCGGTGGTTTTCAGGACTATCGCGAGCGGCATGCCGCGGGAGACGAGCGCGGCGAAATCGTCGATCAGACGGACATCGGTGACGGCATAGACGTTTTCGTCCGCGGTGGCTGCGACGACCCCCTGGCCGATCAGCTGGCGCACCATTGCCGCGTCCAGTTGGCCGAGCCGCTCTTCGAGCTCGGCGAGGGCCATGGTGCGCGGCTCCGGACGCGACCACGGCGCGGTGACCAGCTCCTCGAGATCGGACAGATCGAGGACATCGACGAGATTCTGTCCGGGCTGTAGCCCGGTCAGGAACTTCATGATGTGCTTGAGCGTGAAACCTTCGCTGAGCAGCCGGGTGATCGCCCGCAGTTGACGCAGGTGCCGGTCGGTGTAGATCGCCACCCGGCCCCGGCGCTGTGGCCGGGGCAGCAGGCCGCTGTCCTGATAGACGCGTACGTTCCGGGTTGTCGTCCCCGCTTCTCGAGCGAGGTCGTCAATCCGATACTCGGCCACCAGCGAATCCTATCCGGTGGCGAGCGGCTCGCCGCTGGTCTGCGCGACGGTGATCGTGTAATCGGCCAGGTTCACGGTCTTGAGCTGCTTGACGTATTGGGTGGCGAACCCGGGATACATGGTCGCGTTGAAACCGTCGTCGGTCAGATACCAACTCTGGCAACCCGAGTTCCACGTCGTGGCCCGCAGGCGCCGCTGGATGTCGGCGTTGTAGCCGTCCTGGACCTCGGGTCGCACATCGAGCGACTTCCAGCCGAACCGCAGCAGCGTG
Source organism: [Mycobacterium] fortunisiensis (assembly GCF_019050325.1). Lineage (GTDB taxonomy): Bacteria > Actinomycetota > Actinomycetes > Mycobacteriales > Mycobacteriaceae > Mycobacterium > Mycobacterium fortunisiensis. Next base: position 47,742 of record NZ_VOMB01000016.1, read on the forward strand.
CCGATCGCCTCGACGATGTAGTTGATCTGGGCTTCCATGTACACCAGCGCCGAACTGTGTCCCGGCCCGGAATTGGGACCGAAGGTGAAGTACAGGTTGGGGTAGCCGGACACCACGACGCTGCGGTACGCGTAGGCGCCGCCACTCCATTCCGCAGCCAGCTCACGGCCGTCGATCCCGGTGACCGGGAACGGCGTGGCGGCTTTGCAGACATCGAACCCGGTCGCGAACACGATGCAATCGAATTGGTGCTCGATCCCCTCGACAGTGCGAATTCCGTTGGGGGACAGCCGCGCGATGGGCCAGGTCACCAGCTTGCAGTTGTCGGCCTGCAGGGCCGGGTAGTAGTCGCTGGACATCAGCAGCCGTTTGCAGCCGGCGGCGAAGTCCGGCGTCAGCTGCCGCCGCAACCACGGATCTTTCACCTGCCGACGGAGATTGGCGATGCTGATCGCCTCGACCACACGGGTGACCGGGCTGTCCCAGACGACGCCGAGGGCGACCGACTCGTGCCCCCAGTACCAGGCGCTTCGCATCAGGTTCTGGGTCACCGGCAGCGCGCGGTAGAGGCGCTTGAGCCGGCCACTGGTCGCGGAGTTGGCCCGCGGCAGCACCCAGCCGGGAGTGCGCTGAAAAACCTTGACCGATTTCGCCGTCTTCACCAGTTCTGGCACGATCTGCACCCCGCTGGCGCCAGTGCCGACCACCGCGACCCGCTTGCCCCCGAAATCGTAGTCATGGTCCCAGCGGGCACTGTGGATCTTGTGGCCCGCGTAGGTGTCGATCCCGGGGATGTCCGGAAAGCTGGCGTTGGACAGCGGTCCGGAGGCCATGATCACCGTTCGGGCCCGCACCGGCTCCCGACCGTCGAGATCGACGGTCCACTCGCCGGCAACCGCGTCGTACGCGATGCCGACGACGGTATGGTCGAACCGGATTTTTGGTGCGATGCCGGATGATTCGACCATGCCGTTGATGTACTTCAGGATCTCGGTACTGCCCGAATAGGTGTGGGACCAGTCCGGGTTCGGCGCGAAACTGTACGAGTACAGTCGCGACGGGATATCGCAGGCGGCGCCGGGATAGGTGTTGTCGCGCCACGTTCCACCGACCCTGCAATCCCGCTCGAAGATCACGAAGTCGGTCACGCCCTCATCCTGCAGCCGGATGGCGGCGCCGATGCCGGCGAATCCGGCCCCGATGATGGCGACTGAGATGGAAGAAGAAGTCATGTCAGAAAGCCCTTCAGGCCACGGGCTCGTAGGTCAGTTCCTGCGACCAGGTCGGGGTGTTCTGCACCAACGACATCGGAATCACACCGGTGATCTTGACCAGCGAATCGGCCAGCCAGTGATACTTGGAGGTCCGGTCGATCACCTTGCGGCTCTGCCACGAGATCAGTCGGTACATCGGTAGACGGCGGGCGAATTCACTTCGCTCACCGACATTTTGGAACCGGCGCATCGCCTGATACAACCGGTCCTCGCTGACCCCCATGGCAACGATGTTGTCGCGCATCTTGTTCAGCAGCGGAAAGTAGCTGAGCACGCCGACCAGGAAGGTGGGCTTGATCCAGCCCCCGACCAGTTCGATGAGCAGTTTGCGCATCTGGGCGTGCCCGAGGATGTCCATCACCTCGAAGTCGACGGCCAGGTGTCGGGACTCGTCGGAGTTGATCCGCTTGAACACCTCTTGGGCGACCGGGTCTTTGACCTCATCGGTGATGAACTTGATCAGCGCTCCATCCAGGGCCACTTCGAGCATCGGGATGACGGTGCCGAGGAACGTCAGACCCATGCCATCGGAATGCTTGTCGAGCCAGTTGATGACCAGCTGGACATTGACGTTCGGCGGCGGGATCTCGTCGTCCTCGAGCATGCCCCACCGGCGCATCAGCGCGAGCTCGGCGTTGGCGTGCTTCTGCTCTTCGGCGTGGAAATGTTCGTAGATGCTCTTGAGCGTCGGATTCGGCGCCTTCTTCGCCAGCGCGGCAAAGCCCCGGGCGCCGACGTTCTCGATCCACATCAGGTCGGTCATGAACGGCTTGAGCTTGGCGTGCAGTTCCGGATCGATGAGCTCGGCTCCCGGTGCATCCCAGTCGATGTCGATCAGGGCCCACTGCCGGTCCTTGATCATCTGGAGCATGTTGTCGAGGTCCATCGCCATGACGGGTCCTTTCGCAGAAATCGGGCGGGGGCAGCTTTCGCCGCAGGGGTCAGTCTTTGGGGAGAACCCGGCCGAGCAGTCCGGCGCCGCGGACGTAGAGGCCTGGGAAGTGCCGCTTGAGATGCCAGATGACGGTGGCGTCGATCTGGGGGACCACGTACAACCGACCGTTGCCGTGTGCGTCGAGGGTGCGGGCCGCGACATTGTCCGGTGACAATCCGGTCCACCGGGCGAGCTGTTGGCTGAGGTTCATCGACCCCGGCGTGATGCGACCGTCCTGAAAGACGTTGGTCTTCACGAACGTCGGACACAGCACCGTCACCGCGATGCCGGTGCCCGCGAGTTCGGCGGCCAGAGTCTCCGACAGCGACATCACCCCGGCCTTGGAGACGTTGTACGGGCCCATCGACGGCGCGGCGGCGAAGCCCGCGGCGGAAGCCACATTGATGATCCCGCCGCGGCCGGCTTCGCGCAGGATCGGCGTGAAGACCTCGCACCCGTAGATCACACCCCACAAATTGATCCCGAGCGCCCAGTCCCAGTCCTCGAAACCGATGGCGCCGATGGGTTTGCCGCCGGCGCCGACACCCGCGTTGTTGATCACCAGTGTCGGTGGGCCACCGAAGATCTGGTCGGCCTGTTTGGCCAGCCGTTCGACCGCGCCGCGATCCGAGACGTCACAGACCACGGCGTGGCCGGCACCGCCGGGCAGGTTGCCGATCAGTTCGACGGTCTCCTCGGCCCGGTCTGCGTTGATGTCGGCGCAGATGACCTCGCCACCCCTCCGGGCGAGCTCAAGGGCGAACGAGCGGCCGATCCCGCTCCCGGCACCGGTGACCACCGCGCGTGCGTCGGCGCACCGGCGAACACTGCGGAAAGCGTTGGACAGCAAGTCGAATCCGAACATCAGCAGGCCTCCGTCCGGGCGTTCGGCCGACTGTCCGCCGGTGCGGCGGCGATGAACGCGGCGGCTCGGCGCAGTGCCGACTCGGCCTCGGGCGCCAGCCGCGGCAGCGCCTGGAACACGTGCACCATGCCGGGCCACACTTCGAGCACGCTGGAGCCACCGGCTCGGCGCACTTCGGCGTCGAGGTAGCGGGCGTCGGCACTGAGCATCTCGAACCCACCCGCCTGAATCAGCATGGGTGGCAGGCGATCCGCCTTGGCGAAGTCCAGGCGCAGTCGCGGGTGATCGGGGTCCTGCGCCGCGGTGTACAGCCCGACCAGCCGGCGGGCCGCGGTCGCCGACATCGCCGGATCGCGCCGTACCGCCTCCTGCCGCTGGGCCAGGCCCATGGTGAGGTCGATGAGCGGTGAGAACAGCACCAGCGCGGCAGGCTGGAACTCCGGCTCGTCGATGTGGGCGAGCAGCAGGTCACAGGCCAGGTGGCCACCCGCGGAATCGGCGGCGATCGCGATTTCGGACGGGACGTAGCCTTCGGACCGCAGCCAGTGGTAACCGGCGGCGACGTCGTCGGCGGCGGTGGGGAAGCGGTGTTCGGGAGCCAGCCGGTAATCGACCGAGAAGAACGGCATCCCGGTGGCCTCGGACAACCGCGCCACCAGCTTGCGGTGCGTGTGCGCCGAACAGATCACGTAGGCACTGCCGTGGATGTAGTAGCCGGCCCGCGTGCCGAACTCCACACCCGGCCCGAGCACCCATTCCCCCCGGACGCCCGGCCGGCGGACCGGGACGACCCTGGTGCCGGCGGGCATGGACCCCAGCGTCGCCATGATCGCTGCGACGAGGCTGCGGGAAAACCTGACCCCCGCCCGGTTCACCGGGACTGCGCCGGTCAGGCAGCCCAACGTCCACCGGGTGGCGGCACCGGCGACGACGGCACGCAGGGAGGGTTTGGCCGGCACGCCGGGGAGATCAGCTGCGCTCACGGGCATTTACGTCACCACAGACTGTGACAGTTGTCAATGTAACAATTGGCCATGGCAATGTTGGTCGGATCCGGTAACGCGCGGGAATGTCGGTGGCTGTTGATGAAATTGCCGCATGTTCACGATGCCGACGTTCATGAACGACCTGACGCACGTCGATCCGCAGGAGCGGCAGTTGGGGGAGGCGTTCGCCCACTGGCTCGACGCGGTCGCTTCTCTCGCGATTCGTTACGAGCAGGGCGCGTTCGACAGTTACTGCCCGCGGACCTACTGGCGTGGGCAAGCGCGGGCCTGGGTCTTGTCACCTGGCATGCATCGGCGGATCGCCGGGATGTCCCAGGCTCCGTTGGACGATCAGGCGGTGGTCGAGACCACCGACCATCTCCTCGCCGGTGCCCGTGCGGTGGGTCTGTACCCGCCCACCGTGTCGGCGCTGGGCGATCTTCAACTGCTGGCATACCTTCAGCACCAGGGCGCGGCGACGCCGTTGCTCGATTTCTCGACCGATTTCCTGACTGCACTCGCCATGGCGTGCTTCGACGCCACGTCCGATGAGCACGATGGTGTGCTCCTCTGCTACCGGTATCGCCCTTGCAACGCCAGCTATGTCCCGGCGTTCACCCACGTCACGCCAACGGTGGCGTTCGGCGGCGGTGGAGATGGCAACGTGGCGCTCTTCCATGCGCCGTACCTCACTGCACGGCAACGTATTCAGCGCGGCGTGTTCATCTTTTCGGAGGTTGTCACCGACAACCCCAACGCCACCGTGGCGGTACCGATCAGCGACCACTCGGACGCCATCGCGACCTACTACCACGAGCACAGGTCGGTGGGGCCGTCGATGCTGCGCGAGCATCCGGTCGAGCCCGGCCAGTGCGCGGCAATCGTCGTACCCAGGGAACACAAGATCGCCATCCGTGGCTGGCTGACATCCCAGCATCAACTCAACGACACGTACGTCTATCCCGAGGCGCTCGCGTTGGACGTCCACCGCCAGTACATCGGTGAGAACGCGGCCACGTCACCGCTCGGTTCCAACTTCGGCCGAAAACTGTTCTGACGTAATCGGATCGGCCTCGGTGAGGCGGCGCCTATCTGCGCTTCGCCTTGGGCGTCGACTGCTCTGCGATCCGGCCGGCGGCGTGGTCGAGGATGCATTCCAGGCCGTACTCGAAGTTCTTCTCGTCAGCCGCGCCGATCCGGTGGCCTTCGCTGGTCACCTGCGCCAGGAGCGGGGTGACTTCGGGGTCGATGACCATGCTCTCTTCGTAGTACCCGGGCGCGTTGTCGTCGGCCCGGTTCTTCTCGTAGAGCCGGTGCAGCACCACCGATCCGCGGACGTGCACCGACACCGCCGAATAGGTGTCGAAGGCGTCCTCGACCGAGAGTCCGGCCTCCACCAGGCCCGAGATCGCGGTCTCCATCTCCTGTACGCCGAGGCGCGCGGCCCGAGGGCTCAGAGCGGACCGAATGAGAATGAGATCACACAGGATCGGGTTGGCGATGAAGGCTTTTCGCATGGTTCTGGCGTGGTTGGCCAGCGACTCGCGCCAATCCTTGGCCTCGACGTAGGGGGTGGCGACGACGAACTCGCGCAGCGCGCGGTCGGTCATCGCGTTGAGCAGATCGTCCTTCTTGCGGAAGTACCAGTAGATGCTCGTGACACCCACGCCCAGATGTTTGCCCAGCAGCGGCATGCTGAGATTGTCGATCGACACCTGCTCGGCGAGTTCGAATGCGCCCTTGATGATGTCGTCGGGATTGATGGACCCGCGTTCGCGCCGTTGACGTTTCTCAGCGGTCGGTTGCTTTGCCACTGCGGGCACCTCCATCGAAATCGATACTGGTCGAGCCGTCCCTGTGCCGCGGGTCAATCGCAGTTGAATTTACCGCCGGCTGCCACCTGAACTGCGCCTATGCGCGCGTGTCGCGGGGTCTTGTCGCTGTCAACCTTACCGGTAGCCCTTCCGTTGCTCCGCAGCTACGGTTGACCCGTGGCCGTCGCTCGGCAGAATGGACGGGGTTCCCGCCTCTCTACTGTAATGCCTATAGTAGGCTTTTCCGGGTTATTGGACTTTATGTAAAGGGGCACTGGTGTCGGACGAAGTTCTGCGGGAGCGACGGGGGCGCACGCTCATCATCACGATCAACCGGCCGGAAGCGCGCAATGCGTTCAACCTGGCGGTGGTCCAGGGGCTCGCCGATGCGATGGACGAACTCGATGACACACCGGAGCTGTCGGTCGCGGTCCTCACCGGCGCGGGCGGCAATTTCTGTGCCGGCATGGACCTCAAGGCCTTCGCCGCCGGGGAACTGCCCTATGTTCCCGGTCGAGGAGCGGGTTTCACCGAGCGTCCGCCGCGTAAGCCGCTGATCGCCGCCGTGGAGGGATTCGCCCTGGCCGGTGGCACCGAGCTGGCTCTGGCCACCGACCTCGTGGTGGCCTCCAAGGTCGCCAAGTTCGGCATCCCCGAGGTCAAGCGCGGGCTGGTGGCCGGTGGCGGTGGCCTGCTGCGGCTGCCCCAGCGCATCCCGTACCAGAAGGCGATGGAGCTCGCGCTGACCGGTGACAGCTTCACCGCAGAGGACGCCGCCGCGTGGGGTTTCGTGAACAAGCTGACCGAGCCCGGCGAAGCGCTGGCCGGCGCGCTCGAACTCGCCGACCGGATCACCGCCAACGGCCCGCTGGCGGTGGCGGTGACCAAGGAGATCATCGCGTCGTCCTCGGAGTGGTCGGCCGAGGAGATGTGGAAGAAGCAGGGCGAACTGCTCGGCCCGGTGTTCTCGTCGAACGACGCCAAGGAAGGCGCCATCGCGTTCGCCGAGAAGCGCGCCCCGAACTGGACCGGTTCCTGACGATCCGGCGGACAGGAGCGGGGGACTGATTCGCGATGGATCTCGGATTTGCCGGTGCGGCCACCGTCGTCGTGGGCGGCGGCCGCGGGATGGGGTTCGCGACGGCGCAGTGCCTGGCCGAGGACGGGGCCCGGATCGCGATCGTCGGGCGGTCCAAGGACGTACTCGACGCTGCCGCAACGCAGCTGAGTCGGCTGGGTTCGCCGGAGGCGGTGGCGATCGTTGCCGACACCACCGACAGCGGCCAGGTCGAGCGGGCCTTCGGCGAGGTCGATGAGCGCTGGGGCGAGATCAATGCCCTGATCAATACGGTCGGCCCGGGAGCGGCGGGCAACTTCGAAGAGTTGACCGACGACCAGTGGCAGCAGGCGTTCGACGCCGGTCTGATGGGCATGGTGCGTTGCGTGCGGGCGGCGATACCGTTGCTGCGCAAGGCCGAATGGGGCCGGATCGTCAATTTCTCGGCGCATTCCACCCAGCGGCAGAGCACCCGGCTGCCGGCCTACACCGCGGCGAAATCGGCGGTGAACAGCGTGTCGAAGAACCTGTCGCTGCTGCTGGCAACGGACGAGATCATGGTGAATGTGGTTTCCCCGGGCAGCATCTCCTCGGAGGCGCTGCAGGACTGGGCCGATACCGTGGGCGTCGACGGCAACGATCCGTACGCGCTGATGGCGGCCATCGACGAGCACTTCGGCCATCCGGCCCACCTGCCACGCGCCGGGTTGCCCAGTGAAATCGGTCCGGTGGCAGCGTTTTTGGCGTCCAAGCGCAACTCGTACATGACCGGTGCCAACGTCAATGTCGATGGCGGTAGCGACTTTATCTAGGGAGCGGTATGGCGACAGCCGGTGAAGCACGGGAGTGGGCTCGTAATGCGCTCCGCGGCATAGGCGATTCGCTGTACACCCCGTTCTGCGGTACCGATGGCGACGACATCGACTGGGACGCCTACCGGCACCTGGTGCGGTACTGCGTGGCCGATCTGGGTCACCAGATGCTGTGGTGTACCAGCGGTTTGGCCGAGTTCTGGGCGCTGACGCTGGCCGAGCGCAAACAGTTGCTCGAGGTGGCCATCGACGAGGGGCGCCGGGCGAACCCGGCGCTCGTCGTGCAGGCCTGCACCGCGGCGACGTCGGCCAAGGACTGTCTGGAACTGACCCGGCACGCCCAGCAGGCCGGCGCGGACATCGTCTACATCCAGACGCCGATGATGGAGGCCCACGGGGGCGAGGGCGTGCTGCGCTTCTTCCGGTACATCGCCGACCGCACCGACATCGCCCTGGGAATGTTCAACTCACCGTCCTCGGGTTACGTGCTGACGCCCGACGAGAGCGCGCGGATCGCCGAGGCGATCCCGGCGGTGTGCGCGACCAAGGAGGGCGCCTTCCGGCCCGCGGCCAGCCGTCGGCTGCATGAGCTGGCGCCCTATCTGTCGGTCTGGGAGTGCGACACCACGGTGTACCGGGCCGGCTGGCTGCGCGAGGGCATCGTCTGTCCGGCTCAGCTGGGCACGGCCGGATACCTCTACGAGACCCCGCAACGGCGCATCTTCACCGAGTACTGGGAGCTGGTCTACGCCGACCGGCTCATCGAGGCGATGGACTACGCCAGAGAGTCGGGCCTGGACCAGTTCGGCCTGGACATGGGGTCCTGGTTCACCTGTTATCCCGGCCGGGCCGACTATTTCACCCACTGGGCCGGGGCGTTCAAGTACGCGGCCTCGGTGCTGGGGCTGCCCATCGGCGACCATCCGCATTCTCGTCCCCCGCAGGTGGTTCTCCCGGAGGTGGCGAAGACCCAGATCGAGACCGCATATCGAAAGCTCGGTTTGATCGACGGCTGAGCCGTTCCCGCGCGGGTCATTGTCCGGCCTTTGTGCAGGTCGCAGCTTCAACACGGCGCTTGCGGAATGCACTACCGATAGGTATACAGTATGTATGTCTGAACGGCTGGTGCGGCTTCGGGAGGTGTGCGGCGGATGACCCTTGCCGACGACGTGGGAACTGAGGCGGTGCGGTATGAGGTCACCGACGCCGGGGTTGCGGTCATCACCCTCAATCGGCCGGACCGGCTGAACTCCTGGGGTCCGGACATCTCGGCCGGCGTGTACGCGAGTTTCGATCGCGCCGAAGCCGATCCGTCGGTCCGGGCGATCGTGCTGACCGGGAGCGGACGCGGATTCTGTGCCGGCGCCTACATGGGTGCCGTGCGGGAACTCAGCGCCGGCATTGATGAAGACACCGATGTCAGCAAGATCGTCGGTGAGCGTCACCCGCATTTCCTCACCGAACTGCGCAAGCCGGTCATCGCCGCCATCAACGGGGCCTGCGTCGGCATCGGCCTGACCCACGCCCTGATGTGCGACGTCCGATTCGCCGCTGCCGGCGCCAAATTCGCCACCGCCTTCCCGCGCCGGGGGCTGATCGGCGAATACGGCATCACCTGGATCCTGCCGAGATTGGCCGGCTGGGGCATCTCGGCGGATCTGCTGCTCAGCGGCCGGACCTTCTTCGCCGAGGAGGCCCGTGAGCTCGGTTTGGTGAAAGAAGTTGTGGCGCCCGAAGATCTGCTGTCCCGGGCGCTGGAGTACGCCGAGGACCTGGCCCGCAACTGCTCTCCGGCGTCGATGGCGGTGATCAAGCGCCAGCTCTACGGCGATGCCAACGACAACGTCGTCGACGTCAGCGACCGGGCCGAGAAACTCATGCACGAGTCCATGGTCCGCCCTGACCTCGTCGAGGGCATCACCGCATTCTTCGAAAAACGGCCCCCGAATTTCCCGTCCCTGAAAGAAGGTTGATGACATGACCGAAGCTCCCGAACGGCTTCCGTACCTCGCCGTCGACGTCGACAACCACTACTACGAGCCGACCGATGCCTTCACCCGGCACCTGCCCAAGGAGTTCAGGAGCCGCGGTGTGCAGATGGTGCAGGACGGCAAACGTACGTTGGCGGTGATGGGCGGAACGGTCAACCACTTCATCCCCAACCCGACCTTCGACCCCATCATCGAGCCGGGCTGCCTGGATCTGCTGTTCCGCGGCGAGATCCCCGAAGGGGTGGACCCGGCTTCCCTGATGAAGGTCGACCGGCTCTCCGAGCATCCCGAGTATCAGAATCGCGATGCCCGGCTGAAGGTGCTCGACCGTCAGCGCCTCGAAACCGTGTTCATGCTGCCGACTTTCGCGTGTGGCGTGGAGGAGGGGCTCAAACACGACATCGAGGCCACCATGGCCTCGGTGCACGCCTTCAACCTGTGGCTGGACGAGGACTGGGGTTACGACCGGCCCGACGGACGGTTCGTGTCGGCGCCGATCATCTCGCTGGCCGACCCCGACAAGGCAGTCGAGGAAGTCGAGTTCGTGCTGAGCCGCGGCGCGAAACTCGTCTGCGTGCGGCCGGCCCCGGTGCCGGGTGCGGTCAGGCCGCGATCCCTCGGTGACCCGCTGCACGATCCGGTGTGGGCCCGGCTGGCCGAAGCCGGTGTCGCCGTGGTCTTCCACCTGTCCGACTCCGGGTACATGGCGGTCCCGGCGCTGTGGGGCGGCAGCGGGGTTTTCAAGGGATTCGGCAAGCGCGATCCGCTGGACATGGTGATCATGGATGATCGTGCCATCCACGACACGATGGCCTCGATGATCGTGCACCAGGTGTTCACCCGGCATCCCAAGCTGAAGGTGGCCAGCATCGAGAACGGGTCCTATTTCGTCTATCGGCTGATCAAGCGGCTCAAGAAGGCAGCCAACAATGCGCCGTACCACTTCAAGGAAGATCCGGTCGAGCAGTTGCGCAACAACGTCTGGATCGCCCCGTACTACGAGGACGACGTGAAGCTGTTGGCCGACACCATCGGGGTCGACAAGATCCTGTTCGGCTCGGATTGGCCGCACGGCGAGGGCCTGGCCGATCCGACCACCTTCACCGCAGACATCCCACAGTTCCCCGAGTTCAGCCGCGAAGACACCCGAAAGGTCATGCGCGACAACGCACTTGAGCTCCTCGGTGACATGAACCGGGTTGCTCCCGGCGTCGCGCACCTGACCGTACCGGCGTAACCGGGATGGCCGAATGGACGATCGGTGCCGTCGTCGACGCGATCGCCGATGCGGTGCCCGACCGGGAGATGACGGTGTGCGGCGACCGCCGCACCACCTTTGCCGAGGGGGCGCAGCGCACCCGGAGGTTGGCGAACTTCCTGGCAGCGGCCGGGCTGGGTGTGCGCCGGGAACGTCGGGACCTCAACCGCTGGGAGTGCGGTCAGGACGTGGTCGCCCTCCTCATGCACAACGACCTGTACCCCGAAATGGTGATCGGTTGCCTCAAGGCGCGCACTGTCCCGGTGAACGTCAACTACTACTACGCGCCCGGCGAAGTGGCCGATCTGCTGGCCTACCTGAAGCCCCGCGCGGTGATCTACCACCGCTCGCTGGGGGCGAAGTTCGCTTCCGTATTGGGGGATGAGGCGCTGTCGGCCGAGGTGCTGATCTCCATCGACGACGGCGACGGCGACCGGCTCGACAGCTCGATCGACCTGGAAGAGGCTCTGGCACAGGGAGATACCGACCACGGCGGGCTGCCGTCGCCCGATGACCTGCTGATGGTCTGCACCGGTGGTACCACCGGCCGGCCCAAAGGCGTGATGTGGCGCCAGGGCGACATCTACGTGTCGTCGATGAACGGCGCCGACCACGATCAGGTGGGCGAGATCCACGACAAGGTGGCCAACGCGGGCCCGCCGTGGTTCGCGGTGTCGCCGTTGATGCATGCCGCCGGCCTCTGGACGGCGTTCTCGGGATTGCTGTCCGGACAGACCGTGGTGCTGCACGACACCAAGCCGCGGTTCGACCCGCGCACCGTGCTGGAGACCGCGCAGCGGGAGAAGATCGGCCTGATGACGATGGTGGGCGATGCGTACGCCGGGCCGATCGTGGAGGAGCTGGGCCGTCGCTCCTACGACCTGTCGTCGATGTTCGCGATCGGCACCGGTGGGGCGGCGACCAACCCGAAACATCAACGGGCCCTTCTGGAACACATCCCGCAGATCACCATCATCAACGGCTTCGGCTCGTCGGAGACCGGCAACATGGGCTTTGGCCACACCCAGCGCCAGACACCGACCGCCGAGACGTTCCAGCTGCGGGCCGGCGGGCTGGTGCTGGCCGACGATTACTCGCGTTTCCTCGACCCCGGTGACCCCGAGGTGGGCTGGGTCGCGCGCAACGGTCGTATCCCATTGGGTTACTTCAACGATGCCGAGGCCACGGCCAGGACATTCCCCGAGGTGGCCGGCGAACGGGTGGTGGTCTCGGGTGACCGCGCCGCCCTGGAAGCCGACGGCACCCTGCGCCTGTTGGGGCGGGACTCGTTGGTGGTCAACACCGGCGGGGAGAAGGTCTTCGTCGAGGAGATCGAGGAAGTTCTGCGGGCCCATCCGCACGTGGTGGACGCACTGGCGGTGGGACGGCCCAGCGAACGGTGGGGCGAGGAGATTGTCGCCGTCGTGTCGATCCGCGGCGGCGACGTCGACGCCCCTGCGCTCCGGGAGTTCTGCGCGACCCGATTGGCCCGGTTCAAACTTCCCAAGGACGTGCTGTTCGTCGATGAAGTACGCAGGCTCGGCAACGGCAAAGCCGACTACCGCTGGGCCAAGGGCCTGGCGTCTCAACAAGCGGAGGCGAGGGCATGACACCCAGCGAGAACCGAGTGATCGACTGTCTGGCCAACGTGCACTTCGGTGAGACGGAGAACCAGCCGACGTTCATGAAGAAGGTCCGCGACGATTACTTCAAGGGCCCCAAGTCGATGTACGAGCCGATCGACCTGGCCGAGATGCTCGACGAGATGGACAGTCACGGGGTGCGCAAAGCCATCCTGATGGACAACCTCACGAAACCGTCGGTGACCGCCCGCAAGTTCGTGGAAGCCCACCCGGACCGGTTCGCCCTGGCAATGGGTGGGGTGAACCTGCTGCGTCCCATCCCGTCGCTGCGTGAGCTCGCCGCCGTCAGCGCTGACCTCCCGGTCGCGTATGCCGTTGTCGGGCCCAGCTTCTGGGGCGACGGGCAGTACCCGCCGAGCGATGCCGTGTACTACCCGCTCTACACGAAATGCGCCGAGCTGGACCTGCCGCTGTGTGTCAACACCGGGTTGCCCGGGCCGCCGATTCCGGGTGAGGTGCAGAACCCGATTCACCTCGACCGGGTGTGTGTGCGCTTCCCCGAACTGAAGCTGTGCATGATCCATGGCGCAGATCCATGGTGGGACATCGCCATTCGGATGCTCATCAAGTACCAGAACCTGCGACTCATGACTTCGGCCTGGTCGCCCAAGCGACTCCCGGAGTCCCTGTTGCATTTCATGCGTACCCGCGGCAAGAACAAGATCATCTTCGCCTCCGACTTCCCGGTGCTGCGCATGCAACGTGTGGTCCCCGAGGCGCTGGCACTCGATCTGCCCGCCGAGGTGCTCGACAACTACCTCTACAACAACGCCGCCGAGTTCTTCTTCGGCGAGAGCCAGGAACAGGAGAACTGACATGGACCGCTACGAGCTACGCCGGCTGGATTACAGCCTGTCGGAAGACCATCTGGATCTGCAGAACGCCTACAAGCAGTTCTTCAAGACCTACTGCGACATCGAGGCGGTCCGTGCCGCCGAGCCGTCGGGTTTCGACAAGAGCCTGTGGGAACGGTTGTGCACCATGGGCGCCACCACGATGGCGCTGCCGGAGTCCGTCGGTGGCGACGGTGCCACCCTGGTGGACCTCACCCTGGTCGCCGAGGAGATCGGTCGGTCGCTGGCCCCGGTGCCCTGGATCGACCACGTGGTGGCGGCGCGCTTGCTGGCCCGGTTGGGCGCGCTGGACTCCGCAGAGATCGTCCAGGGCGCGCAACTGGTCGGGTTCGACCCGCAGCAGGTCGCTCCGACCGGCGCCCTGCTCGTGCCGACCGGGTCGATCGCAGATCACATCATCGTCCGAGACGGGTCCGACGTGGTGCAACTGGGCTTCTCCAGCCGGCCCACCCGCGTCGACAACATCGGCAAACTGCCGATGGCCTGGGTGGATCCGGCTACGGCCGACACCCGCGTGGTGCTGGCCGGCGGCGCCGATGCCTTGGCCGAATACCAACGGGCACTGGATGAATGGCGTCTGTTGACCGCATCGGCACTGGTCGGTCTGGTCGAGGAGACGATGACCATCGCCGCCGAGTTCGCCAAGACGCGCTACACCCTGGGCGTGCCGATCTCTACGCTGCAAGGCATCTCGCACCCGCTGGCCAACATTGCCATCACGGTGCAGAGCGGGCGGGGCCTGGCCCGTCGGGCCGCATGGTTCCTCGACAACGAACCCGACGAGCGTCCGGAACTGGCGCCCTCGGCCTTCGTGTTCATGGCAGAGGAGGCCGCCAAGGCCGCCACCATGGCCGTGCACGTCCAGGGTGGGCTGGGGGTGTCCGCGGAGGCTGCGGCCACCGCGTACCTGGTGCGGGCCCGCGGCTGGGCGCTGGCCGGTGGCGATCCGGGTGCCACCGCAGTGCGTATCGGTCAGATCGTCGCGGCTCGTGAGAGCCGGGAAGTCACAAAGGTTTAGGGGAACAAGCGTGGATTTCTCAGTAGTTGAGCTGTCGGCCGAGGACGAGGCGTTCCGCACCGAGGTCCGGGAATTCCTGTCCAGCGTGGTGACCGAGGACGTCATCCGCCGTGATCGCGAAACCGGTGACAACTTCGACGAGGGCGTGCACCTGGCCTTGGCGGCCCGCGGGTATCTGGAGAAAGAATGGAAGACCGAGGCCGACGGTGGCTTCTCCCGGGTACGCCGGCGGATCTGGGAGCTGGAGAAGCGGCGCGCCGAGGTGCCCTGGGTGACGTGGGGGACCACCTCGATGGTGGCCCGATCGGTGGCGAAGTTCGCCGCGCCGGAGATCCGTGACGACGTACTGCGTGGGGTGTTCGACGGCACTGTGCGGCTGTGCCTGGGCTACACCGAACCCGAGGGCGGCTCCGACGTGGCCACCTGTAAGACGCGTGCTGTTCGGGAAGCGGATGGGGCGAGCTGGATCATTAATGGCTCCAAGATGTTCACCACCGGTGCGCACAACTGCAAGTACGTCTTCCTGATCACCAACACCGATCCGGACGCACCGAAGCACAAGAGTCTCACCATGTTCCTGGTGCCGCTGGACCTCCCGGGCATCGAGATCCAGGGCATCCGCACCGTCGACGGTGACCGCACCAACATCGTCTACTACTCCGACGTGCGGGTGGACGACAAGTACCGCCTCGGCGACGTCAACGGTGGGTGGACCGTGGTGCGCGAACCACTGGATGCCGAGCACGGGGCCGTCGCGGCCGCCGACGACGGACTCGCCGATGTCGCGATCATGATGCATCAGGCCGGATTCATGGCCGAGGCCACCGACAACGTCGCGGCGTTGGTGGGCCGGGCGGGCGCCATCGACGACGGGTCCGTGGCATATCGGTTGGGACGCAGCGTGGCCCGGCTTGAGGCGTCACTGTCGTCACCGAGCATCTTCGGTCGGGTGGCCCTGGCGCAGACCATGCGTGACGTCGCACCGGATCTGATGGACATCGCGGGATCGATTGCTGCACTGCCGGTCGGGGCCGACGGGGGAGCCGACGACCGCAGTGAGTACGTGTACCGGTTTGCCCCGCTGGTCGGCATCTACGGCGGCACGCTCGAGGTGTTCCGCAACATGATCGCCCAGCACGTGCTCGGGCTGGGCAAGCCGAATTATTCGGCGCCCAAGGCGAAGGCGTCCTGAGTCGGGAACCACCCCTTGACCAACCGCCGAAACGGCATTCCGGCAGCAAAAGTGCGAGTAGCGGGCTGCTGGAATGCCGTTTCGGCGGAATGGGTGGTCAGACTTCGGTCAGTTGCTTGTTGAGCTGATCACCCTCGATGTCGAGGTTGGGCAGGACACGCTCCAGTCGCCTGGGCAGCCACCAGGCCTTCTCGCCCAGCATCGACATCACGGCCGGCACGATGGCCATCCGCACCACGAAGGCATCGATCAGCACACCGAAGGCCAGGGCGAAGCCGATCTGCTTGATCATCGGATCGCCGTTGAAGACGAACCCGGCGAACACCGACATCATGATCACCGCGGCGGCCACCACCACCCGACTGGCCTGGGTGAAGCCATGGGTCACGGCGTCATCGCCGCGATGACCGTGCACATGTGCCTCCTTCATCGAGGACACCAGGAACACCTGATAGTCCATCGCGAGGCCGTACAGCACACCGATCACGATGATCGGCAGCAGGCTCAGGATCGGTCCCGTCGCGCTCAAGCCGAACAGTTGCTGGAACCAACCCCATTGGAACAGTGCGGTGGTGGCACCGAAGGTAGCCAGCACGCTGAGCAGGAACCCGACGGTGGCCTTGACCGGCACCGCGATCGACCGGAACACCACCAACAGCACCAGCAGGGACAGTCCGACGACCACGCCGATGTAGAGCGGCACCGCCTGTGCGAGCCGGTCGGTGGTGTCGACACCCATCGCGGTGATACCGGTGACCCCGAGGTCGACGTTGTGCAGTTCGGTCAGCGGGCCGGCATGGGCCCGGATGTCGCGGACCAGCTGAGCCGTCGCGTCATCGGTGGGACCGGTGCTGGGCACCACCGAGAACAGGGCGAATTCCTCGTTGTCGCTGACCTTTTGCAGGCTCACCGATTCCACACCGGACAGCCGTCGCAGATCGTTGTTGGTGTCCACCAGGTCAGCCGTGGTGAGCTTGCCGTGACCGGCCGCGGGTTCGGCGACCACCACCAGCGGCCCGTTGTAGCCGTCGCCGTAATGGGTGGCGACCAGGTCGTAGCTCTCCCGCTGCGGTGTGCCCTGGTTGTAGCTGGCGCCGGCGGGCAGCCCCATCGACATGTTCAGCGCCGGCAACGCCAGCAGCGCGGCGATCAGCACACCGCCGATCGCGACCGGGACCCGGTGGCGCAACACCGCGCCCACCCATGCGGTCGCAAAACGGTGGTTTGTTCCGTTTTCGGTGGCTTGTGCACTGCGGGCCTTGTCCGAGCAGATGCGCTCACCGACCAGGCCGAGCAGTGCGGGTAGCAGCGTGAGCGCGGCGGCCACGGCCATCACCACGGTGGCAGCGGCAGCCAGTGCCATCGGTGTGAGCAGCGAGATGCCGACCACTGTCAGCGCCACCAGTGCGATCACCACGGTGGTGCCGGCGAAAATCACTGCGCTACCGGCTGTTCCGAGGGCGCGTCCGGTGGCCTCGGCGGCGCTGAGGCCATTGTCGATGATCAGCCGGCGTTGGCGGTTGACGATGAACATCGCGTAGTCGATGCCGACCGCCAGGCCCAGCATCAACGCCAGCACGGCAGTCATCGACTGCATGTTGACCAGGTGCGAGAACAGGAAGGTGCCGCCCACTCCCACCGCCACCGAGCTCAGTGCGGTGGCCAGCGGCAAACCGGCGGCCACCAGCGAGCCGAGCGTGACCACCAGCACCATGGCGGCGACGGCAAGACCGACAACCTCACCGACACCGACGATCTCGGGCATCTCGACCATGCTGGCCGAGGGCAGCACGCTGACGCCGGTGGTGGACACCGCCTCGCGCGCCGCGTCGACGGCGGCTTCGACGGTGCCCGTCGGCAGTTCGGCAGTCTGCTTGTCGAACTGGAATTGGTAGAGCGCGGCCGCGCCGTCACCGGAAATCAACACTCCGGGAACGGGTTGGCCGTTGACGATCAGAGGTTTCGGGGTGTCGGGCCGGCTGGTCGCGGCCTCGGCCCGGGCGACCGCGGCCGCGGCGGTCAGCGTCGGGCTGGCCGGGCCTTTGGCCAGCTCGGCCTGGGCGAGGGCGCGCGGGTCCAGCACGTGATCGGAACGTGAGATCGAATCCACGGCGCGCAGCAGTCCGTCGCGGTTGGCGCCGTCGTCCATGCGTTGACCGGCGGGCGCGGCGAAGGCGATCAGTCCCTGGCCGCCCGAGGATTCCGGCAGCCGCTGCGCGAGGTCGTCGATGACTTCTTGCGCCGGCGTGCCGTTGATGCGCATCTCGTTCGAGATCTTCGGCGGGTTGGTCACGAGCAGACCCGCCACGATGGCGATCAGCGCGAGCCAACCGCCGATCACGAGCCAGGGCCGGCCGAACGCAAACCGCCCCAGCCGATACAGATAGGTGGACATGTAAATGAGAGTAGGCTCTCAATATGGGAGTAGGCTATCGTTTGTAGCGAACCCCATCCGCGGTGCACCGACATGACCTGCGCCACGTCCCCCCGGAATGGATATGCCTGCGAAACCCAGCCGCCGCCGCACCGACGCCTATGCCAACGAGAGCCGTATCGTCGCGGCGGCCCGCGAAGTCTTCGCCGCGCTGGGCGCGGCCGCCACATTGGCCCAGGTGGCTGCCCGTGCCGGGGTAGGCAACGCGACGTTGTACCGGCATTTTCCCAACCGTCAGGCCCTGGCGGCCGCGGTCTACGAGGACGCGTTCGCTACCGAGGTGGAGCCGGTGATCCTGGCGCTGATCGACAGCGATGCCCCCCGAGAGGCGTTCATCGACGTGATCGAACGGTTGGCCGAGCTGATGTACCGACAGCGCCCGCTGGTGCCGTCACTGGACCACCTCACCGAGTTGACGGCCCGGCTGTTCAGCCGCAAGCACGACCTGCTCGAAACACTGGTGACACAGGGACAAGCAGCCGGGGATCTGCGGTCCGATCTCACCGTCGACGACGTGCCCACGTTCGTCGCCATGGTCACCGCGGCATCGGTGGCCCTCGACCAACCGCCGCAGCTGCGGCGGCGGTACCTCAGTCTGATGCTCGACGCGCTCAATCCCGCTGACGCCCAGCCGCTTCCGCCGCTGCCGGAGGTCTAGCCGGACGGCGCCAGGGTGGGCTGCACCGGAACCAATACCGGCGGTGGCGGATTCGACGGCGCCACCTGCAGATCGCCGCGGGGCACCAGGCCTTCGGGGACGCGACCGGCCCCGGCGGCCTCACCCGGTGGCGCCTCACACTTCTGCTGGCCTTCGTTCCACACCCCGCCGCTGTGCCGGCAGCAACCCTTGGTGTCGTCGATCTTTTCCTGCATCGACTCATCGAGCCCGTCGTTGAGCATTTCGGTGCAGGTATCGAAGTCCTCGATATCCCAGACGCCGGGCTCGGCCTGCGCGCCCGGCGGTGTCACGATGACGAACATCGCCGCGGCGGCCATCGTCGCCGCCAACCGCACTGTCCGCCGTACCAGAGTGGTGATTGCCATCTTGCCCCCAATGGGCCAGACGCCCATGGCCGAACCCCGTGTCGGGCACAGGCGCAGTTACCGGTATTGAATGCAAATAGTCTGCGCTCGATACGTCACGGGTACAACCTCGGGCACCGCACGTGTTTGCCGTGGCAAGGTTTCGGCGGATGGGGTTTGACGGCGGCCGAAATCTACAGACGGAGCAGAGCTTCCACGTTGCCGTGTGCGATGGCGTGCATCTGTTTCTCGGAAAGTGTTGAACCGGTGAGGAACTCGGTGACGTTGTCGCGCTTGACGTAAGGGTAGTCCTCGGAGTGGATGATTCGGTCGGCACCGAGCTCGGCCACCACATGTGCGAGCTGATGCTGACTGAACATTCCGGATGGCGTCACCCAGATCTGTTCCCGGTAGTAGTCGCTGACGGCGCGGTCCCGGCCGGGGTTGACGAGCGCAAATGTCTCGTCGAGCCGGTCGAGCCAGAACGCCATCACCTCGCCCCAATGTCCGCTGAGCAACTTCAACCCCGGGTGGCGGTCCAACGCGCCGGCCAGGATCAGCCGGACGACGTGGATGCCCGCTTCGGCGTGCCAGCCGAACGCCGGGCCGGAGAACATCACCGAGACAGCCGCCGGCCAGTCGCCGAAGTAATAGGGCTGTGATACCTGGGGATGAGGCAGGCCGGGGTGCACGTAGATCGGCAGATCGACGGCTTCGGCCGCGGCCAGGATCGGCTCGAAACGGGCGTCGTCGAGGAAGAGGCCGTCGAAGGTACCGGCGATCAACGCCCCGACGAAGCCCAGCTCGCCGACACAGCGACGCAGTTCCTCGGCCGCGGCCCCCGGATCGTAGAGCGGCAGCGTGGCGAAACCCCGAAACCGGTCGGGATGTTCGGAGATCTGTTGTGCCAGATCATCGTTCACCTGACGGCACAGCTCCACGGACTCGGGTGCGGCCAAGGTGCTGGGGCTGCCGTTGCCATGCGAAACCACCTGGACATCGATGCCGACGGCGTCCATGTGGGCCAGCCGGTGACCGCCCAGTCGGGTGGCCGCGTCGCGGTCGTCGTTGAATATCGAACCGAACTCGGCCAGGGCGTCGAGCGGCAAGCCGCTCGGCGCGCCGCCCAACTGGAGAACCCGCCGGCTCACCTCGGGGTGCTCATAGTGCTCTTCGACGGTGATGATGCGCATCCGGCCGGCTTTTTCCGCGGGCATGGTCGAACGGTACCGCCGATGTCGAAGCGCCGGCGACGAACAGATCAGACCTCGGCGAGCGCAGGCGGGTTGACCGCGTCCGGATCAGGATTGGCGAGCGGCAGGCCCATGAACCGTCGGGCGTTGTCGCCCATGAAGTCATAGGTGCGCCGGACGCTCATGCCCTCGGCGTACTTCCAGAACCCCTTGGGTTCGGCCAGCCCTTCGGGATGCGGATAGTCCGAGCCGAACAGCACCTTGTCCCAGCCGACCGTCTCGACCACGTCGGACACACAGCCTTCCCAGAACGGGCTGACCCAGACGTTGCGTCGGAACACGTCGTGCGGGTGCTCGGGGAAGTTCTGCGGCATCTTCTTGTACAGGTCTGCGAAATCGTGGAACAGCGGGAAGATCCAGCTGCTGCCGTTCTCCACGCTGGCGATACGCAGCTTCGGGAACCGGGTCAGGGTGCCGTGACAGATCAGCGCGGTCAGCATGTCGGCGATCTCGCGGTGCCCGAGCACCATCCAGCGGAATGCGCTCTGCGCCATGAAGTTCTGGGTGTAGGGCGGTTCCCACTTGTTGACGTACTCATCGAGCGGGGGATAGCTGGCGTGCAGGACGATCGGCAGGCCGGCGGCCTCGACATCACGCCAGAACGGGTCGAACTCCGGCAGGGCAGGGGAGCGCCAGCCGTGCAGCCCGTTGACCGGGCCCGGCTTGATCAGGGCGACCTTCGCGCCGTGATCGAGGATCCATTCCAGTTCCCGTTGGGCCGCATCGACTTCGGAGAGGTTGATGATCGGTGTGGAGAACACCCGGTTCTGGTAGTCGAACGTCCAGTGCTCCAGGATCCACTCGTTGAGCGCATGCACGATCGCCAGGGTCAGCTGCGGGTCGTCGGCACTGGAGTGCTCGACCAGGCTGCCCAGGGTGGGATAGTTCAACGCCTCGACCACACCCTGGCGGTCCAGTTCCTTGACCCGGGCCTCCGGGTTGCGGGTGGCCTCGGGCGCGTCGATGGCCCTGCCCTGCATCTCGCGCAGGGTCAGGCCCTCGGTGTTCTCCCCGGCGAAGAACTTCTCGTGCGCGCCGGGTGCGGCCACCCGTTCGAACGTCGGGTTGGGGATGAAGTCGGTGACCCGGTTGTTGATCACCACCCGGGTCTGACGGCCGATCTGGGCGTACTGCACCGCGCGTGCGTACTTCTCCGGCAGGAATTTGGTCAGCGCGTCGCCAGTTTCGTACATGTGCTGGTCGGCATCGAAAATCGGTGCGTCACGGAACTGTTCGGTGGCTTGGTCAGACATGGTGGTGGTTCCTTTTCTCCCGCGAGCAGACAGTTAGGCACCCCAAATGGGGCTCGGGAGGGTACCTAAGTGTCTGCTCGGCCATGAAAGTCAGAGGGTCAGAACGGTGGCTCCGGCAGTGCCGGGAGCGCCGTAGAGCTGGGCGAAGCCGACGCGCGGGTTGCCGGGCACCTGCCGGTCGCCGGCCTCGCCGCGCAATTGCCGTACCAGTTCGTGGATCTGGCGCAGACCGGAGGCGCCGATCGGTTCGCCGTTGGCGATCAGGCCGCCGTCGGTGTTGACCGGCAGCGAGCCGCCGATCTCGGTGGCGCCGTCGGCCAGCAGCTTCTCCTGGTCGCCGTCGGCGCAGAATCCGCATTCGGCCATGTGGATGATCTCGGCCCCCGCGTCGGTGTCCTGCAACTGCACGACATCGACGTCTTCCGGTGCCACCCCGGCCTTTTCGAACGCGGCGCGCGCGGCATACACCGTCGGAGCGACGTCTTCCTCCACCGGGGCGCAGGTGGTATTGACCTCGTACGCGCCGTAACGGCGAGTCCTGACTTCGACCGCCTTCAGGTACACCGGCTTGTCGGTGTAGCGGTGGGCGATGTCGGCCCGGCACATCACCACCGCGGCCGCACCCTCGTCGGGAGCGCAGAACATGTACTGCGTCAGCGGGTAGTTCAGCATGGTCGAGTTGAGGATGTCGTCCTCGGAGATCGGCTTGCGCCGGAACGCATTCGGGTTCAGCGCGCCGTTGCGGAAGTTCTTGTTGGCCACCTTGGCCAGCGTGCGCGCCGAGATGTTGTGCTCGTGCAGGTAGCGGTTCGCCTTCATCCCGAAGAACTGCGTGGTGAGGTACTGGCCGTTCTCCGCGTACCAGCTGGGCATCCCCACCAGGGCCGGATCCTCGGTGAATGCGCCACGGGGGTGCTTGTCCAGGCCGACGGCGATGCCGATGTCGTAGTCGCCCAGCCGGATCCCGTCGGCGCAGGCCTTGGTGGCACTTGCCGCGGTGGCACACGCGTTGAACACGTTGGTGAACGGGATACCGGTCAGCCCGACCATGCCGACGATGGCGTCCGGGTTGGCCACCGTCCAGCTGCCACCGGCCGCCGCGCCGATGTCCTTCCATTCCACGCCGGCGTCGGCCACCGCGGAAAAGATGGCGTCGACACCCATCTGCATCGCGGTCTTGCCCTCGAAGCGGCCGAACGGGTGGATGCCGACACCGATGATGGCTACGTCGTTCATATGGCTCCTCAGGCGGGTTGGAAGGCGAAGGTGACGAGTTCGACGGTGTCGCCGTTGTCATCTTCTGCCGTGGCGAACGGGACCATGGTGAGTTCGACATTCATGCCGAATCGCAGTTTGGCGGGGTCGTTTTCGGTGAGCCGGCCTTCGACGCGGAGCACGCCGTTGCCGTCGTCGTCGACGAGCTCGACCAGGCCCACGCCGAAGGGGACGAAATCCTTGCCGGTCGGCCCTTTGTAGGGGGCTCCCGGCGGGAAGCCCTGGGTGGTCCAGGCGATCACCGTGCCGCGCCTCGGCAGGCGCACTTCTTCGGTGTCGGCCCCGGAACATCTCGGGCAACGGGGTTGGGCCGGGAACGTGGTGGCCGCGCAGTCGCCGCAGCGGCTGCCGATCAGCTGCGGATCTGCATCGGGCCAGGTCGAAATCTCAGGCGCCAGCGCCTTCTGCATACGTCTGATCCTCCGTCTCGGTCAAAAAACCCTACCAACTGTAACTCTTACAGTAACGTAGACCAAGTGACCGGGTGCAAGGCTGAGAACAAGGTGACGTTCTGCCGGATCTGCGAACCGCTGTGCGGCATGATCGCCACGGTCGAGGATGGCAGGTTGACCGCGCTGCGGCCCGACAAAGAGCACCCACTGTCGGCGGGATTCGCCTGTCAGAAAGGTATCGCGTTCGCCGAGGTGGTCAACGACCCGGACCGGGTGACCACGCCCCTGCGCCGCACCGGAGCCGGTTTCGAACCGGTCACCTGGGACGAAGCGCTCGACGATATCGCCGCCCGGCTCACCGCCATCTACCGGCGCCACGGCGCCGGCGCGCTGGGCTGGTACATGGGTAACCCCGCCGCGTTCAGCTACTCGCATCTGTTCGCCGCGATGACCTTCGCCAAGGGCATCGGCGGCGCGAGCCACTTCTTCTCCTCGTCCACCCAGGACACCAGCAGCCGACTGCTGGCCAACCAATTCCTTTACGGCGCACCGTTTCCGGTGCCCATCCCGGATCTGCTCCGTACCGATCTGCTGGTCATGCTCGGGGCAAACCCCGTGGTTTCGCACGGCAGCTTTCTGACCGCGCCGCGGATCAAGGACCGGATGCACGACATCGTCAAACGGGGCGGGCGGGTCGTTGTCGTCGATCCCCGGCGCAGCGAGACCGCCGCGCAGTTCGAATGGCTCGGCATCAGCCCCGACACGGACGCCTACTTCCTGCTTGCGCTGTTGCAGGTGATGTTCGACGAGGATCTGGTCAGCGCCCGCGCCAGGACCCAGGCCGACGGGTTGGCCTGGCTCCAGGCGCAATGCGCACCGTTCACGCCGGAGCACACGCAACGACACACCGGGGTCGAGCCGGACACGGTGCGCGAGTTGGCCCGCGCTCTGGTCGCCACCCCGCGCGCCGCGGTCTACGGCCGCCTGGGCACGTGCGTCGGGCGCAACGGCACGTTGACCACCTACTTGCTCGATGCGGTCAACCTCGTCGCCGGAAATCTGGACACCTCGGGCGGCAGTGTGTTCAGCACCCTCGGCATCCCCGGACAGAAGTGGGGTTCGATGGCGATGGGCGCCTCGCTGCGTCGTAGCTATCGCACCAAACGGACCCGCGTCGGCGGATTCCCGTTGGTGATCGGGGCCGAGCCCGCCGCCTTCATGGCGAAGGAGATGACCACGCCAGGCCGGGGTCAGGTCAAGGCGATGTTCATCGGCGCGGGCAACCCGGTGTTGTCGGTGCCGAACGGCCTGGAGTTGGAGGACGCCCTGGAAGCCACCGACCTGTCGGTCGGCCTCGACCTCTACGTCAACGAAACCACCGCGCACTGCGACTACGTGCTGCCGGTCACCACGATGTACGAGCGAGATGACTTCGCCGTCACGTTCCAGATGTTCCAGGCCACACCGTTCCGGCAGGCCACCGATGCGGTGGTGGCACCCCGGGGTCAGGCCCGCGCCGAGTGGGACATCGTCGTCGACCTGATCGGCCGGATGGCAGTGCGCACACCGGTGTTCGCCGCGATCCGGATGGCGGCCCGGCGTGCGGCGCGGCGCGGGAAGAAACTCAGTCCTCGTCCGATGATCGACATGATGATCCGGATGGCAGACGGCGGTGACCGGTTCGGGCTGCGCCGTGACGGGTTGACGTTCGACCGGCTGGCGCAACATCATCCGCACGGTGTGGTGGTGGCACCGAACATCCGCACCGGAGTGCTCGGCGAGGTGGTGGTGTACCGCAACGGCCGGGTCCGGTTGGCGCACGACGAGATCGCGGCTGAGATTTCCGCCATGTCGCAGCGCGCCCAGCCTGAAGGGTTCCCGCTACGGATGATCGGTATGCGTGAGCCGCGCTCGGAGAACTCCTGGCTGCACAATTCGCCATTGTTGATGCGGGGCAAGCGCATCAACAAGGCGCTCATGCACACTGAGGATGCTGCGATGCGTCGCCTCGCCGACGGTGACGAAGTGCGGGTCCGCTCGCCATATGGCGCGATCGACATCGCGGTGACGCTGACCGACGACATCGTCCCGGGCACCATCGCGATCCCGCACGGCTGGGGTCACAAGGGGACGGGCGGCTGGAAGCTCGCGAACCAGGCCGGCGGATCCAACGTCAACCAACTGATGTCGAGCGATCCCGCCGACATCGAGGCACTGGCCGGGATGTCCTGGCTGACCGGGGTGCCGGTGCAGGTGGAACCCTGCTGACCTTCCCCGCCTTCCGCGCCGAAACGGCATTCCGGCAGGCTGGTACTCGCACTTTCTCTGCTGGAATGCGATTTCGGCGGTGGTGGGGATTACTGTAAGTGTTACAGTTGCGCGCATGAGCGAAGTCGTGGACCAGGCCGTCACGAGTGTGGAGATCGGCCGACGC
Source organism: [Mycobacterium] fortunisiensis (assembly GCF_019050325.1). Classification (GTDB taxonomy): domain Bacteria; phylum Actinomycetota; class Actinomycetes; order Mycobacteriales; family Mycobacteriaceae; genus Mycobacterium; species Mycobacterium fortunisiensis. The sequence continues at coordinate 73,504 of NZ_VOMB01000016.1, forward strand.
GCGGCCGGCCGGGCCGAGAAGCGCATGCTGATCGACGGCGAGCTGGTGGCGGCGGTGTCCGGCGCCGAGTTCGACAACCTCAGCCCGGCCACCGGCCTGCTACTGGGGACGACCGCGGCGGCGGGATCCGAAGACATGGACCGCGCGATCGGCGCGGCCCGGCGTGCCTTCGACGAATCCGACTGGTCGACCAACCGTGAATTGCGCAAGCGCGTGCTGGCCCAACTGCAGGACGCCATCGAGGCGGAAAAAGACGACCTGCGTGAGGAATTGATCGCCGAGGTCGGCTGCCCGGCGATGACGACGGAGAACGCCCAACTGGACTGGCCGCTGGCCGACGGGCTGCGCTACCCGGCCCGCCTCATCGACGAGTTCGAATGGGAACGCACCCTCGACGGTGGTGGGCTGTTCGGTGAGCGCAACGCCCGCACCGTGGTCAAGGAGGCCGTCGGAGTGGTCGCGGCGATCACCCCGTCGAACTTCCCGATCGAGGTGATCGTCAACAAGCTGGGGCCGGCGCTGGCGGCGGGCAATACCGTTGTCCTCAAACCCGATCCGAATACACCCTGGAACGCCACCCGGTTGGGACGGCTGGTCGCCGAGCGCACCGACATGCCACCGGGGGTGCTCAACGTGGTCCCGACCCCGTCCAACGAGGTGGCCGGACGGCTGGGCACCGATCCGCGGGTGGACATGGTGTCGTTCACCGGGTCGACGGCCGTCGGCAGACATCTGATGCGCGTCGGGGCCGACACCATGAAGCGAACCTTCCTGGAACTCGGCGGCAAGTCGGCGATGATCGTGCTCGACGATGCCAAGCCCGGCCACATCATCCCCGGGGCGATCGGCGCGTGCGTGCACGCCGGTCAGGCCTGTGCGGCCAACACCCGAATGTTGGTGCACCGCAGCCTGTTCGACGAAGCCGTTGCCAATGTGACGATGGCATTCGGTGCGGTCCCGGTGGGTGATCCGGCGTTGCCGACCACCCTGGTCGGTCCCTTGATCAGCGCGGCGGCCAAGCAGCGCGTTCTCGATGCCATCGACGGTGCCCGCCGCGACGGCGCCGATGTCGCGGTGGGCGGGGACGTGCCCGAGGGCTTGCCCGCTCATCTGGCCGACGGACATTTCGTCGCGCCCACCGTCATCGTCGGAGCCGATCCGGGATCGGCGATCGCCCAGGACGAGGTGTTCGGACCGGTTGTGGTGATGCTGCCGTTCGACGATGACGACGAGGCGGTGCGCATCGCCAACCACAGCGCCTTCGGTTTGGCCGGTGCGGTGATGTCGGCCTCCCCGGAACGGGCGATGGGGATCGCGCGGCGGATCAGGACCGGCGCAATCGGTGTCAATGGCGGGATGTACTACGGAGCGGACGCTCCGTTCGGTGGCTACAAGAACAGTGGTGTCGGAAGGCAGTGCGGCATCGAAGGGTTCGCGCAGTACACCGAGACCAAGACGATCGGGTGGCGGCTACCGCGCCAGTGACTTTTCCTCGCCGACAGTTTCCTTGGTCAGGAATTGTGGCAGAACGCCTCCGCGCGATCGAGGATGCTGTCCAGGATGTGGTCGAAGTTGCCGTCGTCGGCCATGCCGATCCGGTAGCCACGCCCGGGGATCGAGGCGATCAGTGGCATCGCCTCGGCGTCGATCACCTGTTCCCAGTATTCGCGCGGGAAATGCACCTCGGCTGAGCGGCTCTGCAGCCGCTGCAGCACTGCGGAACTCCGCACCAGCACCGCGACGGACGTATAGGTGTCGAAGGCCTGCTTGGCGGTGAGGCCGGCCGCCACCAGCGCGGCCACCGGCTGTTCGATCTTCTCCAGCGCGGTGCGCGCGGCCGGGATGTTCTTGGTGCCGCGGATCAGGATGAGATCGCACACGATCGGATTGCTCTTGAACATCTCGCGCATGCGGTGGGCATGGGCGCGGAGGGATTCGCGCCAGGTGCCGGCGTCGATGGCCAGGACGCTCATGTCGTACTCGAGCAGGACGCGTTCGGTCATCGCGTCGAGCAGCTCGTCCTTGCGCCGGAAATACCAGTAGATGCTGGTGACTCCGACGTCGAGATGACGGGCCAGCTGCGGCATGCTCAGGTTCTCGATCGACACCTCGTCGGCGACTTCGAAAGCACCACGCAGGATTTCGTCGACGCTGATCGACCCGCGTTCACGGCGCTGACGACCACGGGCGCTCGCGGGCCTGACCATGACTGTATCCCTATCGGATCGGCTCGAAGGTGACCGGGATGGCAGTGGGGGAGCGGAACGGCTGACCGAAGATGTGTGGATCGTCGTCGGTGACCAGCTTCAGATTGCGCACCCGCGACAGCAGGCTCTCCATGGCGACCCGGGTTTCCATCCGGGCCAGGTGCAGGCCCATGCAGGTGTGTTCGCCGGCGGCAAAGGTGATGTGCGGTACCCGTTTCCGGAAGATGTCGAACTCCTCGGGGCGCTCCCAACGGTTCTCGTCGCGATTGGCCGAACCTATGCAGACGTCGATCACCGCACCGGCGGGCAGCGCCACACCGTCGAGTTCGGTGTCGCGCGTGGTGGAGCGCTGCACGGTGGTCAGGGGCGTTTCGTAGCGCAGCCCCTCCTCGATGGCCGGCCCGATCAGCTCATGATCGGCGTGCACTGCGGCGAACTGCTCGGGGTGGGTGAGCAGCAGGTAGATCAGGTTGCCCGAAGACCGGTAGGTGGTCTCCAGGCCGGCCGGCAACAGCAGCCGCAGGAACGAGTAGATGGCCCCGTCGGTCAGCTTTTCACCGTCGATCTCAGCGGTGACCAGATCGCCGATGATGTCCTCGGTGGGCTTGGACCGGCGCAGGTCGATCTGGGCCAGGAAGTAGTCTTTCAGCGCTGCGGAGGCCTCAAAAGCACGCTTGTACTTGACGGTGTAGCTGATCAGCTCGACCGCGCGTTGACGGAACCACGGCAGATCTTCCTCGGGAAGCCCGAGCAGCGTGGAGATGACACGGGTGGGGAACTCGAAGGTGAAGTCGCGCACGAGATCGGCGCTGCCGGCGTCGATGAACTCGTCGACGAGTGACTCGCAGATCGGTCGGACGATCTCGGGTTCCCAGCGCTGCAGCGAACGCGACTTGAACGCGGCCGACACCAGGTTGCGGTGGTCGCGGTGGGTTTTGCCCTCCATCGCCAAGATGGTGGGACCGATGAACAGACCGATGGTGTGGTCGTAGATCTTCGAGTTGAACGACTTGCCGTCCCGGAACACGGTATTGACCGCGTCGTACGAAACGGCGGCGAATTGGTGTTCCGGCAGAAGGGATTCCGGTGTCTTGGACCAATCCATCACCGAGCCGCGGAACACGCCGTGCCTGGCCCGGTGCTGGGCGAAGAACGGGTACGGGTCACGGAGCAGGGTGGCGGTGTCCACGACGGGCTCGCCGACCGTTCCCTGCGATGCGAATTCCTGTACCTGGTTATCCACGGCTCACCCCATCACCATTTGCAACGGCACACTCACACTGATGAATATTACTGTAAATATTACAGTAACGAAATCTGCGCAGCTCTCACCCGTATCAGAGCGGGATCGGCGCACCATTGCTCATCGCCGCGATGAAGCCCCCGTCCACCTGGATGTCCTGTCCGTTGACCCAGCGCGCCTCGGGGGAGGCCAGGAAGGCGATCAGTGGCACCACGTCGTCGACGGTGGCGTGCCGCCCCACCGTGGAGCGCACCATGTCGAGCACGTCCTTGCCCATGGTCTCCTCGAAATCGGACAGGATCGGCGTCTCGACCGGACCGGGGCTGACGGTGTTCACCCGCACGCCGTACTTGCTCCAGGCCGGCCCCGCGATGCGTTTGACGAACAGGATCGCGGCCTGCTTGGAGGTGGTGTACACCGGGAACTGCGGATCCTGCCCGTCCTGCCACCGTGCCACCGCGTCGCCGTCGGTGAGTTCCAGTAAGCCGTCGAGGATGTCGAGGCGTTGTTGCCAGCCCAGCGCCGCTGTCGACGCCACCGTGACAATCGAGCCGCCGTGCCGCAGCAGCGGCAACATGCCCTCGGCCATCAGGCGCATGCCCAGGTAGTTCACCTTGAGCACGTCGGCCGCCGGCGCGGTGCCCGGCACCCCGGCGACGTGGGCGAGCATGTCCCAACCGTCACCGATCTCGCTCAGCAACCGGGCGATGTCGGCGGCGTCGCGCAGGTCGCACGTGGCGTGTTCGGAGGCCGGGGTGTCGCCGGCGAGCAGATCGACGGCGAGTACGTGATCGCCGCGCTCGTGAAAGTGCGCCGCGGTGGCCGCTCCGATGCCGGACCCGGCTCCGACGACGACGATTCTGCGTGAGCTTTCCGACATGTCCCGACCTCTCACTGAATTAACGACAGTAAGGACGACTGTAAACAATTCAGGCGGGCCGGACAATCGGCTTCGGCGTGCCTGGAGGGTGCTACCGTTAGCCTTACCGGAGGGACCTTCGGGATGTAGGTGAGGCGCGCCTGAGGACGGGACGGAATCGATGAGTGCGATCGAGGAGCGCGCGGCGGCGCCGCTGCAGCGCGACGAGTTGGATGAGCTGCTGAGTGCCCAGCGCCGGTCGTTCATCGCCGACGGCCCGCCCGATGTCGCGTTGCGCCGCAACCGGATCGACCGGCTGCTGGCCATGGTGCTGGACAACTCCGAGGACTTCGTCGCGGCCACCGCCGCGGACTACGGGTCACGTTCGCACTCGGCGGCGTTCTTCGCCGAGATCCTGGGCATGCTGTCGGTCATCGAGCACACCAGGGCCCATGTGCCGCAATGGATGCGTGCCACGAAGCTGATGCGCGCGGCCCAATTCGCGGGGTTACGCGCCGAGGTGCTGCCCAGCCCGCTCGGTGTCATCGGGGTGATCGGGCCCTGGAACTTCCCGATCCAGTTGACGGTGTTGCCGGCCGCGGCCGCGTTCGCCGCGGGCAACCGGGTGATGATCAAGATGTCCGAAGTCACCCCGCGCACCGCGGAGCTGATGGCCGCGACCGCGCCGAAGTATTTCGACCCCACCGAACTGCAGGTGGTGACCGGCGGCCCAGAGGTGGCCGCGGCGTTCGCCGGCCTGCCTTTCGACCACCTGTTCTTCACCGGCTCGCCGTCGATCGGCGCGCTGGTGGCGCGGGCGGCCGCGGACAACCTGGTTCCGGTGACGCTGGAACTCGGCGGCAAGAATCCGGTCGTGGTGGCCCCCGGTGCCGACATCGAACGGGCGGCGAGTCGAATCGCCCAGGGGCGCATGGTGAACGGTGGTCAGGTGTGCGTGTGCCCGGACTATGTGTTCGTGCCGGACGCGCAGGTGGACCGTTTCGTGACGGTGGCCCGTAAAACCCTGACCACCATGTTTCCCACCATCATCGGCAATCCGGACTACTGCTCCTCGGTGAACCAGGCCAACTTCGACCGGGTGGTCGGCCTGATCGCCGACGCCCGTGCGCACGGCGCCCGCATCGATTCCGTCGTACCGACCGGCGAGGTGCTCCCCGACCCGGCGTCGCGCAAGATCGCCCCGACCATCGTGCGTGACGTCGATGACCGGATGCAGATCGCCACCGAAGAGGTCTTCGGCCCGGTGCTCGCGGTGCGCGGCTACTCGGCCCTTGCCGAGGCCGTCGACCACATCAATGCCAACCCGTCACCGTTGGTGGCGTACTGGTTCGGTGCGGACGACACCGACTTCCGGTACTTCGTCAGTCACACCCGCAGCGGCGGCGTGGCGCGCAATGACTTTGCCGCACACATGATCCCGTCCAGTGCCCCGTTCGGCGGGGTGGGTCGCAGCGGTACCGGCGCCTACCACGGCAAAGCCGGCTTCGACGCATTCAGCCACTACCGCACGGTGGTCGGTACGGACCTGCCGTTCAGCATCACCGGCCGGGCGGCCTGGCCGTTCACCGGGTCGATGCGCCTCAGCGCGGACCTCAGCCTGCGGCGCGCCCGCAAGCGGACCGCCGCACGGCTCAAGAAATTTCGCTGACCGCCTGCTCGCGGGCCCAGCGGTAGTCGGCCTTACCGGCCGGGCTGCGCTCGATCCGCGGCCGGAACACCACAGCCTTGGGCAACTTGTAACGGGCGATGGAGGATTCGGCGTGCCGGATGAGTTCGTCGGCCTCCACTGCGGCGCCATCGGCCAACGCCACCACAGCCACGACTTCCTGCCCCCAACGCTCACTGGGACGGCCTGCCACCACAACGTCACTGACAGCGGGATGTGAGGCGATGGCCGATTCCACTTCCTCGGCAAAGATTTTCTCGCCACCGGAGTTGATGGTGACCGAGTCCCGGCCGAGCAGCTCGATGGCGCCGCTGTCCAGATGGCGGGCCCGGTCGCCCGGTGTCGCGTACCGCACGCCGTCGATCACCGGGAAGGTTGCCGCGGTCTTGGCGGCGTCGCCCTTGTAGCCCAGTGGCACGTAACCGCGTTGGGCCAGCCAGCCCAGCCCGTCGTGCCCGGGCGCGAGCACGGCCGTGAAATCCTCGGTGACAACACAGGTGTCGGGCCCGGCGTTGAACGTCCCGGTGGAGACGGCGCCCGGGGCCGACATGTGGCTCATCTGCGCGCCCGTCTCCGACGAACCGACCCCGTCGACCACCATCAGATTGGGCTTCGAATCGATCAACTGCTGCTTGACGTAGGGCGTCAGCTGGGCGCCGCCGTTGGCGACGACCGCGAGTGACGAGACATCGGCGGCGCCGCTCGTGATGGCGGCAACCAGGGGCCGGGCCATCGCGTCGCCGACCACCGTGGCCACGAGGACCTGTTCGCGCGCGATCGTGCGCACGATGTCGCCGGTGTCGAATCGGTCCACCACACTGGGGAATACGAGCGTCTGACCCGTGGTGATGGCAGTCATCGCCGCCCACTGGGCCGCGCCGTGCATCAGGGGCGGCAGGATCATCAGCTTGGTGCCGGGGTTCTCGGTTGCCCGGGTGGCGATCTCCTCGACCGAGGTGGCCTTGTCGCCGGTGACCATGTTGCGGCCGCCGAACGCGGTCATGAAGATGTCGTGCTGACGCCACAACACACCCTTGGGCATCCCGGTGGTACCGCCGGTGTAGAGCACGTAGAGGTCATCCGGACAGGGCTCGACCGGGGCCACGGCCGGAGCCGAGGTGTCGGTCACGATCGTCTCGTAATCCACTGCACCGTCCAGTAACTCGTTACCAGAGTCGTCGGCGATCTGGATCAGTACCCGAAGCTGCGGAAGGTCGGGCCGGATCTCGGCCACCCGTGGGGCGAACGTGGCGTGGTAGACGAGCGCCGTTGCGCCGGAATCGGCCAGCAGATACTGCAATTCGTTCTTGACGTAGCGGTAGTTCACGTTGAACGGGGCGACCCTGGCCCGGAACCCGCCGAGCATCGATTCGACATACTCCGGGCCGTTGAGGGCGTAGATGCCCAGCAGGTCCTGTCCGACTTCGTGGCCGGCCAGCGCATCGCGTTCGGTCTGCACACCCAGCCCGCGCGAATGCAGGTACGCCGCCAGTCGATTCGACCGGTCCACCACTTGGCGATAGGTGAGGCGACGGTCTCCCTGGACGATCAGCGGACGGTCACCGATCGTAGCGGCGACGGCTTCGGCGACAGCCGGGACGGTGAACTGCACGGGGCTCTCCTAAGGGGCGGGTGAGAAGGCGGTCGGGTCAGCGCTGCCAGGCGTGCAGCAGGTGGTCGGTGGTGGTGACGGTGGCCAGCAGGGACAGGGTGTTGTCGATGACCGCATCGGCATAGGCCGTCGGGATACCGGCCACTGCGTCGCGCGGCAGCACCACACGGTATCCGGCATTGACCGCGTCCATCACCAGATTGGTGATCGCGATGTTGACCGAGACGCCAACGGCCACAATGGTACTCACGCCGAGGTTGCGCAGGATGGCGTCCAGGTCGGTGCCGCCCATCGGGCCCAGCCCGTGCCAGCGGGCCAGCACCAGATCGTCGGGTTCCGGGCCCAATTCGGGAAGCAGGGTGGCGCCGGGGGTACCGGGCACGATGCCGACGTCGTTGCGGCCGATCGCGAAGATCTTCGCGTTGTGGTTGGAGCCCAGCCCGTCCGGGCGCCGCTGCACCAGACAGTGCACCACGTGCACCGACGCCGCGCGCGCCGCCGGAAGCAACCGGACGATGTTGGGCAGCGCCTCGCGGCGGGCTTCATCGGCCAGTGCTGCCAGGCCGGCGTCGGGGCCGACGACGGCTCCCTGGCATTCCTGAGTGACGATCGCGGTGTGTCCGGGTGCGACGAGCTCGCTCAGATCGGGTTTCATACGCCGGCGACAGCGCTCTCGTGCGGGGGGACTCCGCCGGGTGGGGTGGCGGGAACCTCGTAGAACTGCGTGGCCCATTTCCGCATGGCCATATAGGGTTTCGCGTCGATCTTGGCCAGCGGCGGACGTTCGACATACTTCTGGTAGCGCCAGATGTCGCAGTCCTCCCACACGGTCTTGAGGAACTGTTTCTCGACTTGCTTGCGGACCTGTTCGGGCGGGACATCGGAGGTCTCACCAGGGATTTTGGGCCACCAGATCGAATAGAACATGTCGGACACCTCGTCGTCGACCGGCGTGCAGGCGAAGATCAGCCGGTGGTTGGAGGATCCCTCGAACGCGCTCATGGCGAACCCGAGCCCGGAGAAGTGGCTGTGGATGCGCAGGGCCATCTTGTTCGGGTCGTCGCTGCGGGCGTCGGGCCAGCCGGTCAGGAAGCGCCATTCCTCGTCGACGTGTTCCCAGTGCAGGCACACCGGCGTCACGGTGGCCCCGTGCACGTAGCGGAAGTGCGAGCTGTCGGGCCCGTTCTCGGCCACGATCTGCGGGTGCACCGGGATCGCGTCGGCGCGACTGGAGAACTCCGGGTAGGGCCGGTAGTAGGCATTGGGATCGGTCTCGAACTGCGGGAACTTGTGGAAGATGTCGGGCAGCTCCCACTGCGGTTCTTTCCCGTCGGGCTGATACCACATGAAGATGCAGCCGTACTGTTCCTTGACCGGGTAGGACCGCAGCCGCAGACCGCGGTTGGGTTTGTCAGGCTGGTACGGGATGTAGGTGTTGTTGCCCTCGCCGCTCCAGCGCCAGCCGTGGAACGGGCACTCGATGCAGTCCCCGACCACTTTGCCGCCATGACCGATGTGGGCTCCCAGGTGCTTGCAGTGCGCCTCGAGTACATGCAGCTCGCCGGACTCGTCGCGGTAGGCCGCCAGATCCTCGCCGAAGTACTTCAACGCTTTGACGTCACCGACCTCGTACTCGGCTGACCAACCGATCATGAACCAGCCGGTGACTTTCCAGGTGAACGGCACTTTCATGCCCCGCTGCCTCCCTTTTCGGCTTCTCGCCTACGTTACGGAATAGCTTACAGTAGCTGTTTCTGGAGGGGAAGTGGGCAAGGGGTGGACGGTTCTGTCGGCTCGCAACTGAGGTGCTTACCGTATAGTGCACCGCAGCCGACCAGGAGGTGACCCGTTGTCCGACGACATCGAGGCGATCAAGCAGCTCAAAGCGCGTTACTGCCGGTACCTGGACACCAAGGACATCGACGCGTGGCGGGCATTGTTCGTCGACGATGTGGTGGTGAAACTCGACATGGCCGTCTCGACCTGCGGTGCCGACCCGCAGACTGCCCCACCGCTGAACGGCTTCGATGAATTCTTCCCGGTGGTCTGGGGCGGAGTGGAAAACGCGGCCACAGTGCACCACTGCCACACCCCGGAGATCATGTTGACCTCCGACACCACGGCCACCGGGGTCTGGGCCATGGAGGACATGTTGTTCTTTTCCGACGGCGGTGAGCTGCACGGCGCCGGGCACTACCACGAAACCTACGAAAAGCGCGACGGCACATGGCAGATCACCAGCCTGCACCTGACCCGCACGTTGCTGAAGTTCAAGTCGGCCTGAGCTGCGATACAAACGCGGCCCTAGATGCCGTGTGCTGCACCAAGATTCATGGTTTCGCCGAAAGCCTTGAGGTAGTCGAGTGCGGCCCGCGGGCTGGTGCCGTCCGTGTGGACCAAGGCCCAAGTGGCGCCGTATCCGGCCAGCTCGGCCAGTACCTCACGGGCATGCCGTAGCGACGCGTCGTCCGCGAGGTCAACCGGCGGGCACACCACCTGGATGTCCACCGACGACGGGTCGCGGCCGGCATCGGCCAACCGCCGCCGGAGGCGCTGCACTGCGGCGCCGAATTGGTCAGTGTTCTCGATGGTCGCGGTACGCATCGTCGCGGCCATATCGGTGGGCGCGACGATCGGCATCCACCCGTTGCCGTGCTCGACCACCCGGCGGATGGCGGCGGCGCCGTTTCCGCCGATCCAGATCGGCGGGTGTGGTCGTTGCTGGGGGCGTTGCAGCCAGACCGGCCCCACTGCAGCGAAATCCGCCCCGGTGACCGGTGTTTCAGGTTCAGACCAGATCGCGCGCAGCGTCGCCAGTGCCTCGTCGAGCAGTTCGGCGCGCCGGTCCATGCTGACACCGACCGCGGCGAACTCGGAGCGGAGATAGCCGGCCCCCACTCCGGCGATCAATCGGCCACCCGAGACCAGGTCCAGGCTGCCGAGCGCCTTGGCGGACAGATACGGGTTGCGGAAGGCCAGCACGTACAGATTCGTCATCACGCGGATCCGCGAGGTTGCCGCGGCCATGAAACTGAGCGCCGCGATCGGGTCCAATGTGTTGTGTCCACCGTTGTGGCGCCACTTGACCGACGGGGCCGGATGTTCGCTCAGTGCCACCGCCGAGAAGCCTGCCGCCTCGGCCTCGGTGGCGATGGCCCGGATGACCTCGGGTTGGAGGAAATCGTCAGGTGCGGTAGGTAGTTCGCTGGGATATTCCAGGGTGTACTTCATCGATCTCCCGGTTTCGGCACCATACTGAAAGCTTTACCGTAACATCCATAGCCGATCGTCAGACGGGATGGAGTTGCGATGGATCGCCGGCGAAAAGTGCTCGTCATGGGTGCCAGCGGGAATGTGGGCGCGGGTGTGACCCGCCAGCTTGTCGAGCGCGGCGACGACGTGCGGGTACTGCTGCGCCGAAGTAGCTCGACCAAGGGGATCGACGGCCTCGATGTCGAGCGCTGTTACGGCGACATCTTCGACACCGAGGCGGTGGCCGCGGCGATGGCCGGACGCGACGTGGTCTTCTACTGCGTCGTCGACACCCGCGCGCATCTGTCCGACCCGGCGCCGCTGTTCTCCACCAACGTGGAAGGCCTGCGCAACGTGCTCGACGTGGCCGTGGACGCCGACCTGCAGCGGTTTGTGTTCCTGTCCACCATCGGCACGATCGCGATCAGCGACGACGGCACCACCGTGGACGAGGACACCCCGTTCAACTGGGCCGGCAAGGGTGGGCCGTATATCGAATCACGGCGCCGGGCCGAAGACCTGGTGCTGTCCTACGTCCGAGAGCGCGGACTGCCGGCCGTGGTGATGTGTGTGTCCAACCCGTACGGACCGCCGGACTGGCAGCCGCGTCAGGGCGCACTCGTCGCCATGGCGGCATTCGGCCAGTTGCCCGTCTACGTGCGCGGCGTCGGCTCCGAGGTGGTCGGGATCGACGACGCGGCGCAAGCACTGGTCCTGGCCGCCGAGCACGGCCGGATCGGCGAACGCTACATCGTGTCGGAAGGCTATATGTCTCAGCGGGACATGTTCACCACGGCCGCACAGGCCGTGGGTGCCCGGCCACCGCGGTTCGGAATCCCGATGGCCCCGTTGTATGTCGCGGGATGGTTGGCCGGCCTGTCCAATCGGTGGTTCGGCACCGATTTCCCGATGAATCTGACGGCAGCACGTCTGATGTGGCTCACCTCGCCGGCCGATCACGGCAAGGCGACCCGAGACCTCGGCTGGAAGCCGGCACCGACCGCTGAATCGATCGCCCGGGCCGCCCAGTTCTACGTCGACCGGAAAAACCGCAACGAGAAGGTCATCGATTTGTGAGCGCCCAGGATTCAGACTTCGCCTTTGACGTCGTAGTCGTCGGTGCCGGGTTCTCCGGCCTGTACGCGCTGCACCGGCTGCGGGAAGCGGGCCTGCGGGTGCGGGTGCTGGAGAAGGCCGATGCCGTCGGCGGGACGTGGCTGGTCAACCGGTACCCGGGTGCGCGCTGCGACATCGAGAGCATCGAGTACTCCTACAGCTTCAGCGACGAGATCCAGCAAGAGTGGGTGTGGACCGAGACCATGCCGGCCCAACCGGAGATCGAGGCCTACCTCAACTTCGTCGCCGACCGACTCGATCTGCGCCGAGACATCGAGTTCGGCACCGAAGTCGGGGCCATGACGTTCGACGAGTCCACCGCGCAGTGGGCGCTCGAGACCGTCGCGGGCCAGACATGGCACGCCCGGTTCGTGGTGGCGGCCACCGGCATCCTGTCCGTCCCGCTGGAACCCGACATTCCCGGGATGGGCAGCTTCGCGGGTACGTCTCTGTTCACCAGTCGCTGGCCTCGCGAGGGCGTCGACCTGACGGGCAAACGGGTCGGGGTGATCGGCACCGGCTCCACCGGCGTGCAGGTGATTCCGGTCGTTGCCCGAGAAGCGGCCCACCTCACGGTGTTTCAACGTTCCCCGGCATTCACCCTGCCGTGGCAGGTGCGGGCCTTCGAACCGGGCGAGCTCGACGCGCTCAAGGCCGACTACCCGCAGATCCGCGCGGCGCAGCGCGAGCATCCGGTGGGGGCGGCGCGGCTGAGTGCGTTCTCGGTGCTGCTGGAGATGCTGGCGCGGCCGCCGGTGAAAACGGCCACGCCCGAAGACAAACAGCGTGCGATCGAGGAGCACGGTGTGATGGGGGCACTCAACTGGGGTGACCTCTTCTTCGACATCGAAGCCAACCGGATGGCCACCGAGCTCTACGGGCAAGCCGTGGCCCGCATCGTCACCGATCCGCAGACCGCCGCATCGCTGACCCCCAGCCACCCGTTCGCCTGCAAGCGGCCGATCATCGATCAGGGCTACTACGAAACGTACAACCGGGACAACGTCACCCTCGTCGATCTGCGCAAGGGCGGCATCCGCGAAGTGACGGCCGCCGGAATCTCCACCGAGCAAGGCGATGTGGATCTCGACGTGGTCATCTACGCCACCGGGTTCGACGCCATGACCGGCGCGCTGAGCCGGATCGACGTGCGTGGCCGTGACGGGCTGGTGTTGGGGGAGTACTGGGCCAAACAGGGAGCGCTGTCCTACCTGGGGCTGGCGGTGGCCGGCTTTCCCAACTTGTTCACCATCCAGGGCCCGGGAAGTCCTTCGGCGGCAACCAATTTCGTGGCGGCCATGGAGCAGCACGTGGACTGGATCGCCGACTGCATCGGATACCTGAGGGACGGTGGGTACCGCAGCATCGAAGCGACGCCGCAGGCGCAGACCGAATGGATCGAGCACACCACGGAACTGGTGGCACCCACCGTCCTGGTGCACCCCAGCTGCAACTCCTGGTACAACGGCGGCAATGTGCCCGGCAAGAAGCGGATGTATCTGGGGTACACGGCCGGCATCCCCGAATACCGACGCCGCTGTGACGAGATCGCCGCCGACGGCTATGCCGGATTCGCTCTTGCCTAGGGCCGCCCGCATCGTCTGGGAGCTTGGTGGTGTGCTGCCCCGCTCGCTCGGTGCGCTCGTCGGAGCGGGGGACTGGCGTGCGTTGTCGGTGACGGGTCTGCGTCAGCTGGGCGAGGTCGCCCTCGACGAACTGGTGGTCACCGGAATGACCCTGGCGGGTCCACCGCCGCAGTTGCCGCGGCCGCTGAGTGAGTATGTACGGGCCGCCGACGAACTCGGCGCACTGGGTATCGACGGGGCGCATCCGCGTCCGGAGGCCTTGCAGGTCACACACATCCGGCCGCGCCGGTTCGGTGCCCTGACTTTCGAAGAGCTCGTCTTCGACCATGAACCGACGTTGCCGGACTCGATTCTGGCCGACGGCCACGGCGGTCCGGCGACGGCCCGGGTACGGCTGTATCGCAGCGGCGACGAGGTGCGGCCCTGGCTCATCTGGGTGCACGGCGCCGGGCAGGGCGATTCGATGGATCTCCTGGTCGCCCGGGTGCGGCAGTTACGTGAGCTCGGGTTCAACGTGGCACTGCCGGTGCAGCCCGGCCACGGGCCGCGGCGCCGGTCCTGGCCGGAGTACCCCGCTCGCGATCCGCTGGCCAACGTGGCCGGGATGATGCGGGCGGTCTCGGAGGTGCGGGCCCTGATCGGCTGGCTGGAACCGCAGGCATCGTCGATTGCAGTGGCTGGGCTGTCACTGGGCAGCGCTGTGGCGGCGCTGGTTTCGCATTTGGATTCGCGTGTGGGTGCGGTCGCGGTCTACACGCCGATCCTCGGTCTCAACACCATGATCGGTCTGCACCTGGGCCGCTGGGGCGCTGCCGGGCGGACCGCCGGGGCTCAGCTGCAATCGGAAACGGTGACGGCGTTGACCTCCGTGGTGGACCCGCTGGCCACTGTGCCGCGGGCCGAGCGACGGCTGATCGTCGGGGCCTGGCATGACCGGATGGCGATGCGGGACTCGGCGCTGGCATTGCATGAGCGCTGGGGCGGTGAATTGCACTGGCATGACGGCAGTCATGTCGGGCACCTGTTTTCCGGTGGGGTGCAAGAAGTCACCGAGCGGTTCTTAACGACCGTAGCTTGACGTGATACGGGCACGCACACAGTTGATCTCGAGGTCGAGATCGTGGTCTTCGGGTAGGACCACCCATTGGAAGGCGATGCCGAAGATCGATCCGGTGATGTCCCGCAGCGCGATGTCGACGTCGATGTCGGGCCGCAGAGAACCGTCGGCGATACCGGCGCGCAGACCGGCTTCGATCTTGACGGCGGCCCCGGCCAATTGGGCGCGCACGCCCTCGCGCAGTGGTGACGTGGTCTTCACCGCCTCGAATGCCGAGACGAACATTGCGCGCGTCACGGCGGCATCCTCGTTGTGAATCTCCTGCACGCGGTCAAAATGCGCCAGGATCTGCTGCAACGCGGTGGCTCCCGGTTCGGGGTCGGGGTTCAGCCGCGCCACATAGACGGCCTGGAAGGCGTCGAGAATGGCGTCCTTGCTGCCGTATCGGGCGTGCACCATGGCCCGGCTGTATCCCGCCCGTCGTCCAATCTCAGCGGCAGTCGTTGCTTCCCAACCCTTCTCGACGATCAACTCGGCAGCGGCCTGCAGCAGTCTGCGCGACGACTGCTCTACGCGCTCTGGCTGAGTGAGGCCCTGGGCTGGAGAAGGCACCCTTGCATATTAGACGGTCGACAACTAACTTAGTTGTTCAGCGTCAAATTTCTCTGCGGAGGTCAACGATGACATCGGTCGCAGTACCTGTTTCCGAGCCGGTGCCCACGGGCATCGAGGAGGTCACCGCGCCCTGGCTCAGCGAAGCCCTGGGCATGCAGGTGACGGCCGTACGGGCCGAGCGAATCGCCTTGGACACCGGTTTCTCTGCCGCGTTGTATCGGATCCATCTGAGTGGAACAGATGATGTGCCAAAGACTTTGGTCGTCAAGCTGCCCGCCGACTCGCTTGCGCGTGGCGGGATGGAAATGCTCGGAGGCTATCAGCGCGAGTTGCACTTCTACCGGCACGTCGCACCAAACGCGCCCATCGCCACGCCGCACTGCTACGTCTCGCGGATGTCCGGCCCGGATTTCGTACTTGTCCTCGAAGACCTGCAGGATTGGGAGAACGCCGATCACCTGGTCGGATTGTCGCTCCCGCAAGCCCGGCTCTGTATCCAGCAGTTGGCCGGTCTGCACAGGTGGTCGACGGGTATCGACGGTGCGGTATTGCAGGAATTCCCGAGCATCGACAGTTCCCTGACGCGAGAATTGTTCCTGCCTGCCTTCGCGCCCGGGTGGCAGCTCTACCGGGACCACACCGGACAACCGGTGCCCGACGCGGTCGCTGCGTTCGCCGAACGGTTCGCAGACCTGGCGCCCGCCGCGCTCACTGCGCTCTCGGCTCAGAACATGTTGTTGCACGGAGATATCCGCGCCGACAACATGTTCTTCCGCGATGATGCACTCAAACTGGTCGACTTTCAGCTTTCGGTGCGGGGCGCGGGGGCAGCGGATATCGCCTACCTCGTCAGTCAGGGGCTGCCCGCCGATGTGCGCCGCGGCCACGATGAGGAACTGCTGCGCGAATACGTCGGCCAGGTCGACGGGTACTCGTTCGACGAGGCCTGGCGGCATTACCGGCTCGCGACTGCCCTGCTGATGTACATGCCGGTGGTCGCGCTGCTGACCTGGGACGCCGCCCCGGAACGATCCAGGCAACTATGTCTGACACTCATCGACCGGGCAATCGCAGCCATCGAAGACATCGACGCCCTGGAGGTATTTTCGTGAGGACCGCGCGCGAAGTGGTCGAGCAGTACAACTGGGTGGTCTGGAACGAGAAAGACTTCACCCTGGCCGATGAACTGTTGGGCGAGACCGTCACCCGCCATGATGTGGGCGAGGCGCAGGTACTCACCCATGAAGAGGCGGTCAACCGGGTGATCGATCACTGGGCGATGTTCGAGACCATCCGGTTCGACCTGAACCTGGTCGTCGCGGGTGACGACGGCGAGCACGTCGCGATCGTGTACGAATCCCCGATGACGTTCCCCGACGGTAATGCCATGACGGTCAGCAGCATGGAGATCTTCCGCGTCGTCGACGGCCGCATCGTCGAAGTGTGGAACTGCGGTTACAAGCAAGGCGTATGGGAGTGAGCCGGTTTCCAGGTCGGCCCGATCGGCTCCTCGCTGCGGGCCGGTCTTGCTACGTTGTTGCCGTTCAACACCGTGGTGCGACGACTTAAGAGATTGTGAACAAAGGGGTTTCGAATGTCAGAACCAGTTCTCGACGAACTCGGCTACTACCTGCTGGCGGGCGCCGGCGGCGAAGGCCCGGCAACGCTGATGGATGAGGCTCGCCGCGGCGAAGAACTCGGCTTCGGCACCGCGTTCATCTCCGAACGGTGGAACGTCAAGGAAGCGTCCTCGCTGGTCGGCGCTGCCTGCGCGGTGACCGAGCGGATGCAGATCGCCACTGCGGCAACCAATCACAACACCCGTCATCCGCTGATCACCGGATCCTGGGCCACCACGATGCACCGGCTGTCCCGGGGCCGCTTCACCTTGGGCATCGGCCGCGGCGTCGCCGCGATGTACAACGCATTCGGGGTGCCGGCGGTGACCACCGCCCAGATGGAGGATTTCGCGCAGGTCATGCGCAAGCTGTGGCACGGCGAGGTGGTCTTCAACCACGACGGGCCGATCGGCAAGTATCAAGTCCTGTTCCTCGACCCGGACTTCAACGAGGACATCCGGTTGGCGATCGTGGCGTTCGGCCCGCAGACCCTGGCGCTGGGCGGGCGCGAGTTCGACGAAGTCATCCTGCACACCTACTTCACCCCCGAAACGCTGCAGCGCGCGGTGAAGACCGTCAAGGAGGCCGCTGAGCAGGCCGGCCGCGATCCCGACAGCGTGCGGGTCTGGTCCTGCTTCGCCACCGTCGGCGATCATCTGCCCGAGGAGCTGCGCCTGAAGAAGACCGTGGCCCGCCTCGCGACCTATCTACAAGGCTACGGCGACCTGCTGGTCAGCACCAACAACTGGGATCCTGCTGTGCTGCAACGGTTCCGGGAGGATTCGGTTGTCACGTCGATTCCCGGAGGCATCGACCACAAGGCCAGTGCCGAGCAGATCGAGCACATCGCCACCCTGATTCCCGACGAGTGGCTGGAACCGTCGGCCACCGGATCGGCCCGGCAGTGTGTGGACCGCATCCGCAAGGAGTTCGACTACGGGGCCGACGCGGTGATCATGCACGGGGCCACCCCCGACGAGCTCGAGCCGATCGTCACCGAATACCGGGCCACCCGGGCGTCGTCGGAAAGCTGATCTGGTAACGGCGCACACTCGATCGGCGTGAGCGTGCGGAAAATGCTGCCCGCGAGCGGCGTGTCGGGGGCAGACGCGCACGCTCGCGGTGCGGCGGCTAGGGCATGATCAGGGTGCGGGACACCGGTTCGGCGACCTCCTGGCGGCTGAAGATGCCGTGCTGCAGGGTAACCAGCAGCGCGTTGCGGGTTTCCTCCGGCGAGATGAGCTCGTCGAAACCGAGGTGGCCCGCCGACCGGAACGACGCCTCCAGTTCCATCCGCTTGAGCACCTCGGCATAGTCCTCGCCGGCGTGGGTGGCGGCGCTGAGCGCGGCCGCGCCCATCGCGCCCATGGTGGCACCGGGATAGGCGAACGTCGCCAGCTGGTCGTCAAACCCCAACAGCGACATGACCATCGAACCGAAACCGAACGCCTTGCGCAGCGTCACATGCAGTTTGAGCGTGGTCGCCGAGGTCTGGGCGGCGAACATCCGGGCACCGCTGCGCAGCACACCGCTGCGTTCGGACTGACTGCCCGGCAGCATGCCGGGATTGTCGGCCAGGAAGATGATGGGCAGGTGGAACGAATCGGCCACCGTGATGAAGTGGGCGGCCTTGTCGGCGGCGTCGGCGTCGATCGAACCGGCCAGCACCTGCGGTTGATTGGCCACCACCGCCACCGGATAGCCGCCGAGATGGGCGAGCGCGCAGATGATGGCCCGCCCGAACTTCGGCTGCACCTCGAACCAGTCAGGCCGGTCGAAGATCTCGTCGAGGACTGCACGCATATCGTAGATGTGCCGGTTGTCCCGGGAGATGATGTCGAGGATCTCCGGGGTCGGCCGGGGACCGGCGGTGTCGTCGGCCAGCCGGGTCGGCGGATAGGACCAGGCGCTCGACGGGAAATAGGACAGGTAGCGCCGGATGTCGTCGATCACCGTCTCGTCGTCCTCGGCGTAGTTGTGGATCACGCCACTGGGCAGCGCCACGCCCGGGCCACCCAGGTCCTCCTTCGAAATATCTTCTCCGGTGGACTCTTTCACCACCGGCGGCCCCGCAGTGAAGATGGCGCCCTGCCGGCTCATGATCGTGAAGTCACACACCGGGGCCACCAGGGCGCCGTGACCGGCCGACGGACCCAGTATCGCCGACACGGTCGGCACCTTGCCGGAGCACTTCGCCTGCGCGATGAGGTCGGTGGGGGTGCGTCCATAGTGCTCACCGCTGGGGCGAAAACCCGCCCCCTCCAACAACATCACCAGCGGGATCTTGTTGCGCAGCGCCAGCTCGGCGAGCCGGTACCGCTTGGCATTGCCGCCGGGGCCGATGCTGCCGGCCAGCGTGGTGAAATCCTCGGCGCCGACCATCACCGGGGTGCCGTCGATGCGTCCGGAACCGGCGACCAGACCGTCGGCGGCGATGTCGCCGCCCACCAGAGTGCCGAATTCCTGGAACGTGTCCGGGTCGAGCAGACGGGCGATGCGGGCGCGGGCGTCGAGCTTGCCCTTGCCATGGTGCTTGGCCAGGCGCTCGGGACCGCCCATGCCGAACGCATGCTCACGCCGACGGGTGAGGTCCTCGAGCGTTTCCTTCCACTCGGGGGCGTTCGTCATAATCTCTCCACTTCTCGTGCCGACGGTTGGCTTGTAGCCTAACCCCCGTTGACCATACTGAATTGCTTACTGTAGCGTCGATGGGGTGGTGCGGTTGTGCGTGGGCGGACGATTCGGCAAAGGCGTGCAAACGCGATGAGCAACTCTGATTGTCGCGGTCTCAAAATCGACCGTGGAATCCCCAGCCTGCTCACCGAGGTCGCCGACACAGCGCGTGAGCTCGAAGCTCAGGGCTACGACGGGTGCTTCACCGGCGAAATCAACCACGATCCGTTCCTGCCGTTGACCATCGCGGCCGAACACACCACCCGGATCCAACTCGGCACCAGCATCGCGGTCGCTTTTGCGCGCAGCCCGATGACCACCGCCCAACTGGGCTGGGATCTGCAGACCTTTTCCGGCGGACGTTTCATCCTCGGCCTGGGTACCCAGATCCAGCCGCACATCGAGAAGCGCTTCAGCATGCCGTGGAGCCATCCGGCCCGCCGAATGCGGGAGTACATCGAAGCGCTGCACGCGATCTGGGGTTGTTGGCGCGACGGCACCAAGCTTCGGTTCGAGGGCGAGTTCTACACCCACAAGATCATGACGCCGATGTTCACCCCGGAGCCCTCGGACCTGCCGCACCCGAAGGTGTTCCTGGCCGCGGTGGGTGAGTTGATGACCGAAGTGTGCGGTGAGGTCGCCGACGGCCTGCTGGCGCACGCCTTCACCACCCGGCGCTATCTGGACGAGGTGACCCTGGCGGCGTTGCAGCGCGGGCTGGATCGCAGTGGGCGTGACCGCGGCGAAGTCGAACTGTCCTGCCCGGTGTTCATCGTCACCGGTGCCGACGAGCAGGAGATGGCGGCCGCCTCGGTGGCCACCCGCAAACAACTTGCCTTCTACGGCTCGACGCCGGCCTACCGCAAGGTCCTGGACCTGCACGGCTGGGGTGAGCTGCACACCGAGTTGCACCGGCTGTCCCTGGCCGGCGAGTGGGACACCATGGGCACCCTGATCGACGACGAGGTGCTCGCCGCTTTCGCCGTGGTGGCACCGCTGGCCGAACTGGCCGGGGCCCTGCAGCGACGCTGCGCCGGCGTCATCGACCGTGTGCTACCCGGATTTCCGGCCGCCGTGTCCCCGCAGACCGTGAACGCGGTGCTGCGTGAACTTCGTGAATCCCCGCAGTTGAGGAGCAACGTATGACCGTCCGCACCATCGATGACGTCGCCAAGATGTTCGCTGATCCGTCGGCGTACACCGACGAGGCGACATTCCATCAGGCCCTGACCCACCTGCGCGCGAACGCCCCGGTGTCCTGGGTCGACGTGCCGGACTACGCGCCGTTCTGGGCAATCACCAAGCACGCCGACATCATGGAGATCGAGCGCGCCAACGACATCTTCACCAACTCGCCGCGCCCGGTGCTGGTCACCCGCGAGGCCGACGAGCAGCAGGCCGCCATCGGAATCCGGACCTTGATCCACACCGACGATCCGCTGCATCGCGACCTGCGGGCCATCGGTGCCAACTGGTTCCGGCCGAAGGCCATGCGCGCGTTGAAGGATCGCGCCGATCAGCTGGCCAAGCGGTTCGTCGACAAAATGGTCGACGAAGGACCGGAATGCGACTTCGTGCAGCAGGTCGCCGTGAACTATCCGCTCTACATGATCATGACGCTGCTCGGTGTACCCGAGTCCGACTTTGCGTTCATGCTCAAGCTCACCCAGGAGTTGTTCGGCAGCGACGACGACGAGTTCAAACGCGGCACCAGTATGGAAGAGCAGGGCATGGCGCTGCTCGAAATGTTCCAGTACTTCACCGAACTGACCGCCTCGCGTCGGGCGAATCCGACCGACGACCTGGCGTCGACCATCGCCAACGCCACGCTCGACGGCGAGCCGCTCTCCGATATCGACACGGTCTCCTATTACGCGATCGTCGCCGCGGCCGGCCACGACACCAGTAGCGCCAGCATTTCCGGGGGTATGCTCGCGCTGCTGCAGAACCCGGACCAACTGGCCCGGCTGCAGAACGACATGAGCCTGATGCCGCTGGCGGTCGAGGAAATGGTCCGCTGGACGACACCGGTCAAAGAGTTCATGCGTACCGCGCAGGAGGACTACGAGATTCGCGGTGTCCGCATCGCGAAGGGCGAGTCGGTGCTCCTGTCCTATGTCTCGGGTAACCGCGACGAGGACGTCTTCGTCGATCCGTTCCGCTTCGACGTCGGGCGAGATCCCAACAAGCACATCGCATTCGGATACGGAGTGCATTTCTGTCTCGGCGCCGCGCTGGCCCGGATGGAGATCAACAGCTTCTTCTCCGAGCTGCTACCGCGGCTGCGCTCGGTAGAGCTCGCCGGCGTACCGGAGCACATGGCCACCACGTTCGTCGGCGGGCTCAAGCACCTGCCGGTGCGGTACTCCCTGCGTTAGACGCCGAGCAGACGTAAAACTGCCCCTTTTCATGCGAAAAGGGGCAGTTTTACGTCTGCTCGCGGTAGAAGGTGACTATTCGGAACCCGAATTGGCCTTCGCCGCGGCCTGCAACGCATCGCCACGGGTGCCGTGCTCATGATGGCTCAACGCCTGGATCGAAACATCATGGCCCTCAGCGGCTTTGCGCAGCGCGCCGACGGTGGCCTGATCGCGTGAGATATGGGTGAACGGGTCGAACGAGTACCAGCGCATGGCGTTCTCGTACGTCATCTTGTTGATCTCGTCGTCCGGGACGTTGTTCTCGGTCAGCACGTCCCACAGCTCTTCCGGTGCGCCCGGCCACATCGAGTCGCTGTGCGGGTAGTCGGCTTCCCAACAGATGTTGTCGATACCGATCTTGTTGCGCAGCGTCACCCCGACCGGGTCGGAGATGAAGCAGGTCAGGAAGTGCTCCCGGAACACCTCCGACGGCAGCTTGCCGCCGAAGTTCTGATGTGTCCAGGTCGAGTGCATCTCGTAGGTACGGTCGACGCGCTCGAGGAAATAGGGAATCCAGCCGGTGCCACCCTCGGACAGCCCGATCTTCAGATCCGGGTAATCCTTGATCGGCTTGGACCACAACAAGTCTGCCGCAGCCTGCACGATGTTCATCGGTTGCAGGGTGATCATCACGTCCAGCGGAGCATCGGGAGCGGTGATGGCCAGTTTGCCGGAGGATCCGATGTGCACGTTGAGCACGGTGTCGGTGTCGCACAACGCCTTCCACAGTGGGGCCCAGTAGTCGTCGTGGAAGCTCGGGTAACCCATCGCGGCCGGGTTCTCGGTGAACGTCAGCGCGTGCACGCCCTTCTTCGACACCCGGCGTACTTCCTCGGCGCAGGCTTCGGCATCCCAGATCACCGGCAGCGCCATCGGGATGAAGCGGGCCGGGTAGGCGCCGCACCACTCATCGATGTGCCAGTCGTTGTAGGCCTGCACCAGCGCCAGGGAGAACTCGTGGTCCTCGGTGGCGAACAGTCGGCCGGCGAAGCCGGGGAACGACGGGAAGCAGATCGAGCCGAGGATGCCGCCGGCGTTCATGTCCTTGACCCGCTCGTCGACGTTGTAGCAACCCTTGCGGATCTCGTCGAGCCCCTGGGGTTCCAGGCCGTACTCCTCCTTCGGGCGGCCGGCCACCGCGTTGAGCGCGACGTTGGGGATCACGATGTCGCGGAACTGCCAGGTATCGCTGCCGTCGGGGTTGTGGACCAGGCGCGGGGCCTCGTCGACGTACTTCTTCGGCAGGTGGTTCTTGAACATGTCAGGTGGTTCGACGATGTGATCGTCCACGCTGATCAGGATCATGTCGTCTTTATTCACGAACGCGCTCCATTCATGACCGCCTTACGGTATGGCTCACAGTTTATCCTCGACACCGGACGGTTGACCCGTTGTTGGGCCGACATATCCGGGTGGATTGGGGGTATCGACCCACAGGTCGATCCGCAGATCGGCGCCGGGCACGCAGTCGTACACCGACAGGTCGGTGACGCCGGCCTCGAGCAGCACGTCTTCACACAGCAGGCTGTGGCCGGTGTAGGACCCTGCCGGCCGGTTGAGCACCGCGTACGCGGCGTCGGAATACACCTCGGGCCGCCGCGAGCGCTTCATCGACTCCTCGCCGCCGCGCAGGTTGCGGATCGCGGCGGTGGCCACGGAGGTGCGTGGCCACAGTGTGTTGGAGGCAATCCCGAAGGGGCGCAGCTCTTCGGCAAGGGCCAACGCGCACAATGACATTCCATATTTGGCCATCATGTAGGCCGTCGGCGTCAGCCACTTCGGTTCGAGCCGGATCGGCGGGGACAGGGTCAGGATGTGCGGATTCCGCCGGCCCTTCATGTGCGGGATGCAGGCCTGCGACACCGCGTAGGTGCCCCGGACCTGAATGCCGTTCATCAGGTCGAACCGCTTGAGCGGCACCTCCTCGATCGAGCCCGTGTTGATGGCTGAGGCGTTGTTGACGCAGATGTCGATCCCGCCGAACTGTGCCACCGACTTGGCCACCGCCTCGGCCACGGCGGCCCCGTCGCGGATGTCTCCGACGATCGGCAACGCGTGGCCGCCCGCCTCCTCGATTTCTTTGGCCGCGGTGTAGACGGTGCCCGGCAGCTTGGGGTGCGGTTCCGCGGTTTTGGCGATCAGGGCGATGTTGGCCCCGTCGGCGGCAGCGCGTTTGGCGATGGCCAGGCCGACGCCGCGACTGCCGCCGGAGATGAACAGCGTCTTCCCGGAGAGCGACATACTGAAAAGCTTACAGTATGAGCATTGGGGCGCTGCCGGCTCAGCAGCAGTGAGCCCCCGGGTTGGCCTCGGCGGCGCGATGGCGCATCTTCCAGTACTCCCGCTCCGACAGCACCGCTTCACCGGGGTGGGTCTGCTCCCGGTGTGTCACATAGCGCCGATAGTGGTTGTCTCCCATCAGGGATGAGCAGTACCAGCCGACGTGGCGTGCGGCCTGGAGTGTGCTCCGGGCAAGGCGTCCCACTGCTTCTGCACCTCCTTCTCAACTGGTGTGGCGATCAGGCCCGATGGTGCGAAGATGCGCGACGGCACTTCCTCGTCGACCGCCAGCGGCCGCCCGGATCCGCGCAGCGCCCGCAGCGCGACCACGACACCGGCGACGAACACCACCAGCACCACCGCCGCGAACACCACCGACAACGTGCCCTGGATGAAGGTGTTGCGGATGACCGCATCGAGCTGACCGGCATCCTTGGCCGCGCCGAACGCGGTCTGCCCGGCGTCGCGGGCGTTGCGGTACTGGAAATGTTGGGTCCAGTAGCCGACCTTGGGATCGCCCGAGAAGATCTTCTGCCACGACGCCGTCATGGTCACCACCAGATCCCACAGCAGCGGAATCCCGGGAATCCAGGCCCATTTCACCAACCCCCGCTTGATCACCACCACGGTGACCACCGTCAGCGCGATCGCGGCGAGCAACTGGTTGGCGATACCGAACAGCGGGAACAGCGTGTTGATGCCGCCGAGAGGGTCGGTCACGCCCATGAGCAGGATCGAGCCCCACGCGGCGACCACGATCACGCTGCAGGTCCATGCGCCCACCCGCCAGCTCGGGTTGCGCAGCTTCTTCAGCGGCCCGCCGAGGTTGCTCAGCCCGTCCGACAGCATGAACCGGGCGACCCGGGTGCCGGCGTCGACGGTGGTGAGGATGAACAGCGCCTCGAACATGATCGCGAAGTGGTACCAGAAGGCCTTGAGACCGGCCCCGCCGAACACCTGGTGCAGCACCTCGGACATTCCGAAGGCCAGGGTGGGCGCGCCGCCGGTGCGCGACACGACCGACTGCTCACCTACCCCCTCGGCGGCGGCGGTGATCTCCTGCGCAGTGATCGGCTCGCCCGACAGGCCCAGCCCGTTGACGTAATCGGCGGCCGTCTGGGCGGTGGTGCCGGTGGCTGCCGTCGGTGCGTTGATCGCAAAGTAGAGGTGCTGGTTGAGGATCGCCGCGGTGATCAGGGCCATGATGGCGACGAAGGATTCGGTGAGCATGCCGCCGTAACCGATCAGCCGCATCTGGCTTTCCTTCTCCAGCAGCTTGGGCGTGGTGCCCGAGGAAATCAGGGCGTGAAAGCCCGACAGGGCCCCGCAGGCGATGGTGATGAACAGGAACGGGAACAGCGAGCCGGCGAACACCGGGCCGGTGCCACTGGCGGCGAACTGCGACAGCGCCGGCGCCTCCATCACCGGACGGGCGATCACGATGCCGATGGCCAGCAGCGCGATGGTGCCGACCTTCATGAACGTCGACAGGTAGTCGCGCGGGGCCAGCAGCAGCCACACCGGCAGTACCGAGGCGGCCAGGCCGTACACGATCACGCACCATGACAGCGTGACCTTGGACAGCGTGAACCAGTCGGCGCCCCAAGAGGTTTCGGCTACCCAACCGCCGGAGATCACCGCGAGCAGCAGCAGGGCGACGCCGATCAGCGACACCTCCGAGACCCGGCCGGGGCGGAAGAAGCGCAGATACAGGCCCATGAAGATGGCGATCGGGATCGTCATCGCGATCGAGAACACGCCCCACGGGCTCTCGGCCAGCGCGTTGACCACCACCAGGGCCAGCACCGCCAGCAGGATCACCATGATCACCAGCACGCCGACGATCGCCGCCACGCCGCCGACCGCGCCGAGCTCGTCACGCGCCATCTGGCCCAGCGAACGTCC
The DNA here is from genome assembly GCF_019050325.1 of [Mycobacterium] fortunisiensis. GTDB lineage: Bacteria > Actinomycetota > Actinomycetes > Mycobacteriales > Mycobacteriaceae > Mycobacterium > Mycobacterium fortunisiensis. The sequence goes on from NZ_VOMB01000016.1 coordinate 99,635, forward strand.
GCGCCGGCGCACCGAGATCGACAGCACCAGGTAGTCCTGCACGCAGCCGGCCAGGACCGCGCCCACGATGATCCAGATCGTTCCGGGCAGGTAGCCCATCTGCATGGCCAGCACCGGGCCGACCAGTGGACCCGCACCGGCGATGGCGGCGAAGTGGTGGCCGAACAGCACCCGCCGATCGGTGGGCATGTAGTCGGTGCCGTTCTCGAAAAGCTCTGCCGGAGTGGCATTGTCGTCGCGAGGACGGACGATCTTCATCTCGATCAGCCGGGCGTAGAACCGGAAACCGATCACATAGGTGCAGATCGCGGCGATGACGAACCACACCGCGTTGACCGTCTCACCGCGAAAGAAGGCGATCACCGCCCAGGCCAGGGCACCCAGCACCGCGACGATCGCGAAGATCGCCTTGTGTTTGGCGGTGATCGGAGAGCGGTCGACGATCGCCACCGGCGGAAGCGCCGCGTCGGTGCGAATGTACGTGACGTCGCCGTCGTGCTCCTCGATGCGACCCGCTGGTGGGGCATCCGGTGTTGCCACGGTCTCTCCTCGCTCGTCCACGGTGCTCTGGTTTCTGCCGCGACGATCTTTTCATCGAGCCAATTCGCACGCCATCGAAACCCGGTTTCCGACCTCCGAACCCGAGGTCAGCTCAGGTGAGGAAGGCGCGCACGGTGTCGATTGTGTCCGCTTGCCCGGGCGGCTTGTCGTCGCGATAGCGCAGCACCCTGGCGAAGCGCAGCGCGACACCACCCGGGTACCGGCTGGACCGTTGGACCCCGTCGAACGCGATTTCGACGACCTGCTCGGGCCGGACCGTGACGACCCAGCCGTCGTCGGCGATCTGCAGTTCCCGGAACCGCTCGGTCTGCCAGGCCAACATGGCATCGGTCATGCCCTTGAACGTCTTGCCCAGCATCACGTACCCGCCGGAATCCGGATCCCGGGCGCCGAGATGGATGTTGGACAGCTTGCCGGTGCGCCGGCCGGATCCGTGCTCGACGGCGAGCACCACCAGATCCAGCGTGTGCACCGGCTTGACCTTGAGCCACCCGGCGCCGCGGCGGCCGGCCTCATACGGGGCGCTCGGCGACTTGGCCATCACCCCCTCATGGCCGGCGGCCAGGGTGCGGTCCAGGAACTGCTGTGCGACGGCGGCGTCGGAGGTGACGACGCGATCGACGCGCCGGTGTCCGGGGACGAGCCGATCCAGGGCCGCCAGGCGTTGCTCGGTGGGCAGGTCGAGCAGGTCCTGGCCGTCCACGTGCAGCAGGTCGAAGTAGAACACCGACAGCGGTTCGAGGGTGTTGGGTGTCTTGCGACCGAATCGGGCCGCCGTGACCTGAAACGGGTGTGGTCGCCCATCAGGGCGCAGGGCAATGGCTTCGGCGTCGGCGATCAGATCGGTGGCCGGCAGGGCCAGGGTTGCCGCGACCACCTCGGGTAGTCGATGCGTGACCACCTCGAGGCTGCGGGTGTACACCGACACCTCCGGTCCCCGGCGGTGGATCTGAACCCGGGCCCCGTCGAGTTTGGCCTCCAGAATCGCTGTGCCGCCGAGCCGTTCGAGTGCGTCGGCAACGTCGGTTGCGGTCTGCGCCAGCATCGGCCCGACCGGGCGGGTGACCTGCAGGCTGAACTCGGCCAGGGCGTCGCGGCCACCGGTCAATGCCGCTGCGGACACCGCGGGCAGGTCGCCGGCCAACATGGCCGCGCGGCGAACCTCGGTGGCCGGGATGTCGGAGGCGCGGGCCACCGCGTCGGTCATCACCCCGGCCAGCGCGCCCTGGCGAAGTTCGCCGCTGAGCAGCCGCCGCAGGAAGGTCTGCTCGTCTTTGGTGGCGGTACGGAACAACTCGTGGACGAGTTCGGCGCGCAACGCCTGCGAGCCTTTCCCGGCGACCGCGCCGATCCGGGTGAACCGCTCGTCCACCCCGTCGACCGTCAACTCCGGCGTCGCGGCCGGGGCCGGCAGCGAGCGCAACGTCGCCCAGCCCACCCCGATCTGGCGCTGGGGGAGTTCGCCGGACAGCCAGGACACCGCCACGATCACCGAGCGGGCGTCGCCCTCGGCGGCGATGAGGCTCAGCAGGTTGGCGATGCGGTCGACCTTGGCCAGCCGCGCCGATGCCTTCGCGATGTCGGCGGATGCGGCAGCGATGTCGGCGAGCAACACGTCGTCAGCCTGCCACGGGGTCCGGACATTCTTCGAGACGAAATTTTTCGCACGCTCGCCGGGCCGTGAGCGACGGCAAAATGTCGGTGAACTGCGGCGCGTCGGGGGGCAGGCACGCACACTCGCGGTGCTGGGGGAGCAAAAGGTGGAACCCGAAAGGCTTACGGGAAGGGTTCATGGGTTAGGTTGCTTTACGATTTCGGTCATTTTTGGAAAGGAAGCTAGATGGAGATCGAGGGCAAGAAGGCTGTCGTCGTCGGCGGTGCGTCGGGCTTCGGCCGGGCCACCGCTGAGGCATTGGCCAAGCGTGGCGCCAGCGTGGCGGTCCTGGACCGCCCCCAGTCGAAGGGCCGCGAAGTGGCCGACGAGATCGGTGGCTCGTTCTACGAGGTCGACGTCACCGACTTCGACGGCACCGAAAAGGTGCTCGACGAGGTCGTGAAGGCGCTGGGTGGGCTGCACATCGCGGTCACCACGGCCGGAGGTGGGATCGGGGAGCGCACGGTCAAGAAGGACGGCCCGCACGACCTGGCCTCGTTCCGGTCCACCATCGACCTCAACCTGATCGGCACGTTCAACATCAGCCGGCTCGCCGCGTGGCACATGAGCAAGAACGAGCCGGTCGACGCCGAGGCCGAGGAGCGCGGCGTCATCATCAACACCGCCTCGATCGCGGCGTTCGAGGGCCAGATCGGCCAGGTCGCCTACACCGCCTCCAAGGCCGCCATCGCCGGGATGTGCCTGACCATGGCGCGTGACCTGGGCAGCCTGGGCATCCGGGCGCTGGCCATCGCCCCGAGCCTGTTCGCCACCGGTCTGACCGAGGGCATCCCCGACGAGTTCGCCAAGGTCCTGACCAAGGATGCGGCGTTCCCCAAGCGTCTGGGCAAGCCCGACGAGTACGCCAAGCTCGCGGTGGCGATCGTGGAGAACCCGATGCTCAACGGCCAGTGCATCCGCCTGGATGCCGGTCAGCGTTTCGCGCCCAAGTAGATTCGCCCCGACGTAAGGTGATCTAGGCGTGATCGGTCGCGTCAACGCGGCCCTCACGCCTAGATCGCATACGGGGAGGCGTGCATGGCGACCATTGCGGACCAGGTCATCTCGGTACTGTCACTCAGTGGCGTACAGCGGGTCTACGGACTCCCGGGCGACAGTCTCAACGGATTCACCGACGCCATCCGCCGCAACGGCGAGATCACCTGGGAACACGTCCGTCACGAGGAGACCGCCGGATTCGCCGCGGCCGCCGACGCCGCGCTGACCGGCCAGCTGGCCGTGTGCGCGGGCAGTTGCGGCCCGGGCAACCTGCACCTGATCAACGGGCTGTTCGACGCGCATCGCAGCCGAGTTCCGGTGCTGGCCATCGCCGCCCACATTCCACGCGCCGAGATCGGGTCGGAGTACTTCCAGGAAACCCATCCGCAGGAACTGTTCCGCGAGTGCAGTGTGTACTGCGAACTCGTGAGCACCCCCGAGATGGCGCCCCGCATCCTGGAGATGGCCATGCGAGCGGCCGTCGAGGAGAACGGCGTCGCCGTCGTCGTCGTGCCCGGCGAGATCTTCCTGCAGCGCGCTGTCGAGACCGGGTGGGCCGCCCGGCCGGTGCGACCGACCCGGTCGATCGTGCGTCCCGACGACGAGTCGGTGCGCCGCGCCGCTGACATCCTCAATGCGGCCCAGCGCGTCACCATTCTGGGTGGGGCCGGCGTCGCCGGTGCGCACGACGCCCTGGTCGAATTGGCCTCGACCCTGCAGGCGCCGGTCGTACATGCGTTGCGCGGCAAGGAATTCATCGAGTACGACAACCCCTACGACGTCGGGATGACGGGGCTGCTCGGCTTCGCCTCCGGGTACAAGGCCATCAAGGAAGCCGACACCCTGCTGATGTTGGGCACCGACTTCCCCTACCAGCAATTCCTTCCCGAAGGCGCCACCATCGTCCAGGTCGATATCCGCGGACGTAACCTCGGCCGGCGAGTCCCGATCGACCTGGGTCTGCGTGGCAGTGTCCGCGACACCCTGGCCGCGCTGCAGCCCTTACTGAAGGCCAAGACCGACCGCGAGCATCTGGATCGGTCACTGCGGCACTACGCCAAGACCCGCTCGACACTGGACTCGTTGGCGGTCAACGATCGGGACAAGACCCCGATCCGACCGGAATACGTTGCCGGACTTGCCAACCGGCTTGCCACCGACGACGCGGTCTTCACCTGCGACGTCGGCTCCCCGGTGGTGTGGGCGGCGCGGTATCTGACCATGAACGGGCGGCGCCGGCTGGTCGGGTCGTTCAACCACGGCACCATGGCCAACGCGCTGCCGCACGCGATCGGTGCGCAGACGGCGTTCGGAGGCCGGCAGGTGGTCGCGCTGGCCGGTGACGGCGGCCTGACCATGCTCTTCGGTGAGCTGGTGACCCTGATCCAGAATCGATTGCCGGTCAAAGTCATCGTGTTCAACAATTCCTCGCTGAACTTCGTTGAGCTGGAGATGAAAGCCGCGGGCATCGTCACGTTCGGCACCGATCTGGTGAACCCCGACTTCGCCGCGGTGGCCCAGTCCATGGGCATGTTCGGCCGCAGGGTCACCGAGCCGGCAGATCTCGAGCGCGCCATCGCCGACGCGTTCGCCCACGACGGACCCGCGGTCGTCGACGTCCTCACTGCGCGCCAGGAGATGTCGATCCCGCCGGCAATCACCGTCGAGCAAGCCAAGGGCTTCTCGCTGTATGCGATCCGCACCATCATGGCCGGGCGCGCCGACGAACTCCTCGACCTGGTCACCACCAACGTCGCCCGCCGCATCCTGGACTGATTTGTCGATCAGGCCGGGCGGGGGATGGCGGCTGCGGTGCTCTGTCCCAGCCATTTCGGGATGGCCCGCCGCACCTCGGCCGAACCCGACAGCGCGACGCTGCCGTCGAGCAGGGCCCGTGCCCAACTGACATCACCGCGCCAGATCTCGGTCAACGTGCGCAGGCTGGTCGAAACGGTGCCGGCCACCTCATGACCCGGATCGAAATCGCAGACATCGGCCTGCCCGTCGGCCACCACCAGCCACCACCGCGACGCCTTGGCCGCCACGCCGTCGAGGATGAACGCCACGGTGGTGCGCGAACCCGGCCAGTTCTGCAGCGGAACAGTGCGGCGCATGTCCCACATCAGCAGGTGCGGATCGAGATCCTGCTCGCCGAGTTCGCCAATCCAGCGCACGCCCCACGTACCCAGCGCATCGACCACGCCGGCCAGCTCCTGGCCGCAGGCGGTGAGGGAATAGCTTGTCCGCCCGTCGATTTCGGAACGCTCGATCACCCCGGCCCGGCTCAGCGACTTCAGCCGCTTGGACAGCAGCGCCGGTGACATCTTGGGGAGCCCGCGCCGCAGATCGTTGAAGTGTGCACTGCCGCGCAGCAGTTCCCGGACCACCAGCAGGGTCCAGCGTTCGTCGAGCAGCTCCATGGCCTTGGCCACGGGACAGAACTGGCCATATGTCGACATCGGCGATCTACCTCTCTAGCAGTGCCCGCAGTCTCCCAAGTACACCGCGCCCGGGGCGTCGAAGCCAGTACAGATCCGGTACTGGAACGGCCGGCCGCCCCGATCGACGATGGAGTCCTAGCAAAGGAGCGATGCCATGAACGTCACGACTGCTGACGGTGAACTTGAGGCCAAACACCGGGCGCTGTGGGCGCTGGGTGACTACGCGGAGATCGCCGCGACCATCGTGCACCCGCTCGGACCGGTGCTGGTCGAGGCAGTCGGGATCGGGCCCGGTGACGGGGTGCTGGATGTGGCGGCCGGGACGGGCAACGTCGCCATCCCGGCCGCGGCGGCCGGGGCGCGGGTGTGCGCCGGCGACCTGTGCCCGGAACTGGTCGACCAGGGCCGCCGGCGGAGCGCGGAAGCCGGTCTGAGCATCGACTGGACCGAGGCCAACGCCGAAACGCTGCCCTACCCCGACGACTCGTTCGACGCGGTGCTGTCCTGCATCGGGGTGATGTTCGCCCCCCACCACCGGCGCGCCGCCGACGAACTCCTGCGGGTCACCCGCCCCGGTGGCTGGATCGGACTGATCTCTTGGACCCCAACGGGTTTCATCGGGCAACTGTTCGCCACGATGAAGCCGTATGTGCCCGCACCGCCGCCGGGGACCTCCCCGCCGCCGCTGTGGGGCGACGAGGATTACCTGCGGGCACTGTTGGGCGACCGGGTCGGTGACTGCACCTGTGAGCGGCGCGAACTCGACGTCTACGCGTATGCCGATGGCGCGGAGTTCCGCGACCACTTCAAGGCCACCTACGGCCCCACGATCTCGGCGTACCGGGCGATTGCGGCCGACGGTGAGCGGGTCGCGGCGCTGGACGCCGAGATCGCCGCGCTCGGCGACCGGTACCGCACCCGATCCTCGATGCCGTGGGAATACCTGCTGACCGTGGCGAAGAAGCGTTGAGCTGACCGGGCAACTGGCACGATGGCTGCATGTCCGACGACGCAGCCCAGTTGCCCACACTCAGCGCCGGCGACCAGGAGGCCATCGGTAGCTGGCTACGGGCCCAGGGGATCGGGACCACCCTGACCGATGTGGCGCCGCTGACCGGTGGGACCCAGAACATCGTGGTGGGCATGAGCGTCGACGGACGCCGAATGGTGTTGCGGCGTCCACCTTTACACCCGCGACCGACCAGCGACAAGACCATGCTGCGTGAGATCGCGGTGCTGCGCACCCTGGCCGGCTCCGGCGTGCCGCACCCGGCTTTCATCGCGGCCTGCACCGACCTCGAGGTGATCGGCGTGGTGTTCTACCTGATGGAGGAGGTCGACGGATTCAACCCGGGCACCGAGGTGAGCCCGGCGTATGTGGCCGATGCCGGACTGCGCCACCGAGTCGGGCTGTCGTACGCGGGCAGCCTGGCCCAGTTGGGCAACGTGGCGTGGGAGGACAGCGAACTGGCCGCCATCCGCCGGCCTGGATCTTTTCTGGACCGCCAAGTTCCGCAATTCCTCGGGCTGCTCGACAGCTACCGCCACGAGCACTATTCGCCCGAGTCGCTGACCGGGGTGGGGGAGTTGGCGCAGTGGTTGGCCGACAACCGTCCGCCGGATGCGCAGCCGGGCATCATGCACGGCGACGCCCACCTGAACAATGTGCTGTTGTGTTGGGACACACCGGAACTGGCGGCATTCATCGACTGGGAGATGTGCACCGTCGGCGATCCGTTGCTCGACCTCGGGTGGATGCTGGTCTGCTGGCCCGACGACCCCAACCCGATCAACGCGGGCTCGGCCCTGGCCGCGCTCGGTGGACTGGCCCGCCGCGGCGAACTCATCGAGGCCTATCGCGCGGCGGGCGGCCGGCGGACCGACCGGCTGGATTGGTATGTGGCGCTGGCCTGTTTCAAACTCGGCATCGTCATCGAGGGCACCTGGTCGCGGTACCTGGCCGGCCGGGCCAGCCGCGAAGCAGGTGAGCAGTTGCACGCGTCGGCGGAGAATCTCGTCGCATTGGGGATCCGGGTCACCAAGGGCGACAACCCGTTCGACTAGCCTGCGAGCAGACGCTCCGGCCCCCCGATTGGGGTGTTTTCGGGTGCCGGAGCGACTGCTCGCCGGGGAAATCAGTACGTGTCGAGGGCGAGCTTGACGGCCAGGGCGACGCCGGCCGCGCCGATCAGCCATCGCAGCGGAGTGGCCGGCGCATGCCGCACGATCACCGGGCCCAGACGTGAACCGATCAGGCACCCGAGGCCCAAGGGCAGCACCGCCGGCCAGTACACCGGGGCGACGACCATGAACGCCACCGCTGCCACCGCATTGGCCACGCCGAGGATCACATTCTTGGCGGCGTTGGCATGCGCCAGCGTCGCACCACCGCTCCGCAGCAGCAGAGCCAGGAGTAGCACCCCGGCGGCGGCACCGAAATAGCCCCCGTAGATGGTGATCAGGAAGATGGCGCCGGCCTCCACGGCGGCCTTGATCCGATGCGCACGATGATCGGCCACCCGGGCGGACTGCTGAGCCCGGCGCGGGAGCAGGATCGCCAACGCCGCGAACGCCAGCAGCACCGGCACCACCCGCTCGAAGCCCTCCGCCGGCGTACACAGCAGCAGGGCCGCGCCCGCCGCCCCACCGGCCACCGCGATGGGGATGACGCGTTTGATCCAGGCCCGCTGTCCGGCGAGCTCGGGGCGTGACCCGAGGATCGAACCGACACCGTTGAACACCAGCGCCACGGTGTTGGTCACGTTCGCGGTGACCGGGGGCAGGCCGATCAGCAGCAACGCCGGATAGGTGGCCACCGAGGCCAGGCCGGCGATGCTGCCGGTGAGCCCCCCGCCGATCCCGGCCACCACAAGCAGGATGACCTCGCCGACGGTCATGACGCTTCCACCTCGCAGAGACTACGGAGTCAGAGCGTTTGCGCGACCTGCCGGGCTGCGTCTAGCATCGCCAACGTGCCAAGGCGACTCGTAGTAGCAACCCGCAGCGGGGTCTGATCAGACCGACCCCTCGCTGTGGGTCGTTCGCTACTTCGTCGGTCACTTCCTCTGAGCAAGAGACGGCCGGCACATGAACCACACTTCACCAGCACCGCACCCGGGTAATCCGACGTCGTTCGCGGCTCACTTCGCCACGCCGCTGCCCCGCGCCCTGCGCGCTGTCGGCGAGTCGGCATCCTGGGAACAGTTCCTCGGCGAGTACACCGCTGCCCCGGGGCCCGTCCGATTGGGCCAGTGGACCTGCACCGACGCCAATCGTCCGGCGGCCAGGTTGGGCCCCCAGGTCCGGCACTACCAGGCCACGTTGGCCGTGGGCGACACGATCAACACATCGAGCGCCGCCGCCAGCGGACCCATCGCCGCCCTGACCGAGATGCTCCACGCATGCGGGATCACGGTCGAAACGGTGTCCTTCCACCAATTGCCGACAGACGGCCAGACCGCCACCTTCATCGAAGGCTGCGACGGCTTGCGCAGTGAATGGGCGATGGGGCTGGCCGGCGACCCCGAACAGTCGGCGCTGCGGGCGGTGATCGCCTGCGCCAACCGGCTGATGGCGGCGGCCTGAGCGAACCACCCGCCTCGGTGCGGGCCGGGAAGTAGCGTCTCCGTAGGCTGTCCGCCGGGGCGGGGCAGATGGGGAGGGACTCTGGTGAGATCGGGATGGGCGCTCGTGGCGGCTGCCGCGGCGAGCTGCACGGTGGCGGCGGTCACGGCGACACAACTCTGGGTGGTGCCGAGCAACCGGTCCGCCGAGTTGCTGGCCAAGACGATCCTGGCGATGGGCGGCAATGGCAACGGCACCGGGCTGCTGATGCAGAACGAGCTCGACGGATACATCAATCCGGGGGATGCGAACTACGGGCTGTGCGCGACGGGGGCGGATTGCACGGGCGACCAGTTCCAGATCGCCACGTGGAACGCGACCGCCTGGACGCCGGCCTCGGACTTCGATCGCCAGCAGGCCGACGGTGTCGACAGCCTGGACCGCCAGCTACGTCAGGCGCTGGCCGCCGAGAAGGCGAAGGAGGACGGCGACGAACCAGACGGGGAGGCACGTGTCGTCGTGGTCGGCTACTCATCGAGCGCCGATGTCGTCCTGAAGGAAATACAGGCGCTGCAGGCGCAGCTTGATGCCGGCGACTCGAATGCGCTCAAACCCGACGAGGTCAGCTTCCTGGTGATGGGTAACCCCAATCGGCCCAACGGCGGGATCCTGGCCCGGTTTCCGGCGTTCACGCTGCCCATCGCCGGGGTGACGTTCGGCGGCAGCAGCCCCCACACCGACTATCAGATCACCGACATCAGCTGGGAATACGACCTGGCCTCCGATGCGCCGGCCTATCTGAATCCGCTGTCGTTCGCCAACGGCGTGCTCGGCTTCTTTTACCAGCACAGCTTCTACTTCGGGTTGGACCCCAACACCACCGACACCGACTCGGTGGTGTTCGACGGCTACGACGACAACGGAAATCGCTACATCACGATCTCCGCGCGACACCTGGCGCTGCTGCAACCGCTCTACGACATCGGTGTGCCCATCCGGATTCTCGACGCTGTCGAGCCCACGCTGAAAGTGCTCATCGACCTCGGCTACGACCGCGACACGAAGCCCTGGGAAACCAAGCGACTCGCGCTCGCGCCGCCACCCGCACAGGTCGCCGCTGCGATGCCCGAATTGCAGAAGGCGCTGACCGAAGGTGCCCAGATTGCGCTGGGACTCAAGGAACCGCCGTCGGCTGACGACCCGGATACCGAGAACGCCACCCTGGCGGTCATCGAGAACGTGCTCGGTGGCTTCCTGAAGGAAGGGTCGTGGGACACCGTCAAGACCACGATCGAGAACACCTTCGGGATCTCGTTGCCCGATCTGCCCGGTGCCCCGGAGGGCCAGGCCGGTGCGCCTGCGGAGGCGACGCGCGGGGCGGTCGCGCCGACCCCGCAGGCCGACGATGCCGGCGCGCCGGCCGAGCTGCCGACCGCGCGTCGCGTGGCCGTACAGGATGAGGCGAGGCCGACCCGCGCCCAGGTCGTGCGCGGCACCGACCATCGTCACAGCAATCCGGTGGGGCGCAAGGGCGAACGGACGGTTGTTGCCGGGGTCGACGCGATGACCGAGGCATCAGACCGCCGGCCGGGCCGAAGCTCGGCACACTCAGCTCACAAGGTTGCCACGCGGTCACGGGTCGGGACCAAGTTCGGTCCGGCGAAGGACCAGACCGCGAAGGACCAGACCGCGAAGAACAAGGCGACCAGTCACAAGGCCGCGAGGAGCAAGGCCGCCGCATCGACCGACTGACGGCAGCTCAACCCAAGGGGCGCAGCACGATCGGCATGCCGTCGATCGGCACCGGCATGCCGCCGTAGTCATAATGCGGCCAGTAATCCGGGCTGGCCAGCTCCAGCTTGTAGCGACGCAGCAGCCGGTGCATCACGGTCTTGATCTCCAACTGGCCGAACACCATGCCGATGCACTTGTGCGCACCCCCGCCGAACGGGGCGAACGCGTAACGGTGGCGCTTGTGCTCACTGCGCGGTTCGGCGAAACGGTCCGGGTCGAACTTCTCCGGGTCCGTCCACAGCTCGGGCAGCAGGTGGTTGATCGACGGCCACGTCACCACGCTCATCCCGGCCGGGATGAAGTAGCCGAGCAGATCGGTATCGCGCACGGCCTGGCGGAAGTTGAACGGCAGCGGCGTCATCATTCGCAGTGCCTCGTTGATCACCAGGTCGTAGGTTTCCAGCTTGTCCAGCGCCTCGAAGTCCAGCGGCCCGTCGCCGATCCGGGCGGAATCGTCGCGCAGCCGTTCCTGCCATTCCGGGTTGGCCGCCAGGTGATAGGCCATCGTCGTCATCGTCGAGGTGGACGTGTCGTGGGCGGCCATCATCAGGAAGATCATGTGGCTGATGATCTGGTCATCGGTGAAGCTCTGCCCGTCCTCGTCGGCGGAGTGACACAGCACGCTGAACATGTCGGTGCTCTCGGAGCGCCGCTTCTCGCTGATCCGGCTGGCGAAGTATTCCTCGAGGGTCTTGCGGGCCTGGATGCCGCGCCACCACTTCAGCGGCGGTACCGGCGTGCGCACGATCGCGTTGCCGGCCCGGGTGGTGGTGGTGAACGCGTTGTTGACGGTGGTGACAAGAGCGCGGTCAGTACCGGCCGGCACACCCATGAACACCTCCGACGCGATGTCGAGGGTGAGCTCCTTCATCGCCGGGTGCAGCAGGAAGCGCGGGTCGTTGGCGACCCAGTCGTTGGCCAGCACCGCCGACGCCACCGAATCGATGTGCGAGATGTAACCGCTCAGCCGCGTGCGGGTGAACGCCTCCTGCATGATCCTGCGGTGGAACATGTGCTCATCGAAGTCGAGCAGCATCAGGCCACCCTCGAAGAACGGCCCGATCACCGGGTCCCACGCGCGTTGCGAGAAGTCCTTGTTGCGGTTGGAGAACACCGCCTGGGTGGCATCGGGGCCGAGCGCCATCACCGACGACAGTGCCGGCGACTCGATGAAGTACATCGGCCCGTGCTTGCGGTACATCTCCAGGACGAACTCGGGCCCGCCGCGGAAGATCTCGATCATGTGACCGATGATCGGCAAACCGGAGTCGCCGAAGATCGGCTTGAGTCCGCTGCCGGCCGGTGGTTCGGCCAACACGAACTCGTCCCACTGCTTGGCCTTGAGGCGCTTTTCCAGCGCACCCATGCCGGGCAGCGTGTTGGGCGTCGGCGTGAACCGACGCCTTGCCTGGTCCAGCAGGTAGTTCGGGGTGCTGATGGTTGCCATGGGCCGCTCCTGACCGTTCAGAGGCTGACGAGATGTGGTCGATGTCACCACTTGAGGCCATCCTGACTGCCAGACTTGACGCATGTCAAGTTTTGATCTGGCGCGTCGCGAGTGCAAAGGTCTAATGCCATGACCGCCGATTCGATACCGGGGAGCAACAGCAGCTCCACCGGGCGTCCGCAGGCTCGTCTCAGCCGGGGGGACCGGCAACGCGAGGCCATCGTGACGGCTGTGCGGGAACTGCTCGAAGAGGAATCGTTCGCCGATCTGTCGGTGAGCACCATCAGCGAGCGCGCCGGGGTGGCCCGGTCGGGTTTCTACTTCTACTTCGACTCCAAGTACGCCGTACTGGCCGTGATCCTGGCCGACGCGATGGAAGAACTGGCCGCGCTCACACACAACTACGCACCCCGTGAGGTCGACGAGACACCCCCCGCCTTCGCCAAGAGGATGGTCGGCAGCGCGGCCACCGTGTTCGCCACCAACGACCCGATCATGGCGGCCTGCACCATCGCGCAGAACACCGACGCCCAGATCCGCGATCTGATGAACGACTTCGAGGACGCCGTGATCGACAAGATCGTCGGGCTCATCGAGCAGGATCACGGCGCCCACCCGATCTCCGACGATCTGCCCGCGTTGGTCCGCACGTTGGTGGCGACGACGGCGATGACGCTGTCGCACGACTCCGCCTTCGTCGGGCGGGTCACCGATCCGGCGCGGGCGCTCGACGTGGTGGAGCGACTGTGGCTCAACGCACTGTGGGGTGGCCAGGACGGCTAGCTTCACAGGTAAGGTCAGCGCCATGGGGAGTGATACCGCGGGTAACGGTCGGGCGGGCTTTGCGGGTAAGAAGTGTCTGATCACCGGCGCGGCCAGCGGCATCGGCCGGGCCACCGCCCTCACGCTGGCGGCCCAGGGCGCTGAGCTGTATCTGACCGACCGGGACGAAGTCGGACTGGCCCAGACGGTGGCCGACGCCAAGGCACTCGGCGCCGAGGTGCCCGCACACCGGGCGCTGGACATCGCTGATTACGACCAGGTGGCAGCTTTCGCCGCCGACATCCATGCCACGCATTCCTCGATGGATGTGGTGATGAACATCGCCGGGGTGTCGGCCTGGGGAACCGTCGACAAACTCACCCACCAACATTGGCGGTCGATGATCGACGTCAACTTGATGGGCCCGATCCATGTGATCGAGACCTTCGTGCCGCCGATGGTGGCGGCCCGCCGTGGCGGGCACCTGGTGAACGTGTCCTCGGCCGCGGGCATCGTCGCACTGCCGTGGCACAGCGCCTACAGTGCCAGCAAGTACGGGCTGCGCGGGCTCAGCGAAGTGCTGCGCTTCGACCTGGCCCGGCACCGTATCGGGGTGTCGGTGGTGGTGCCGGGCGCCGTGAAAACCGGTCTGGTACAGACGGTTCAGATCGCCGGCGTGGACCGCGACGATCCGAATGTGCAGAAGTGGGTGGACCGCTTCGCCGGGCACGCCATCTCCCCGGAGAAGGCCGCCGACAAGATCCTGGCCGGGGTGCAGCGCAACCGCTTCCTGATCTACACCTCCGCCGACATCCGCGCGCTGTACACCTTCAAGCGGGTGGCGTGGTGGCCCTACAGCGTGGCGATGCGTCAGGTCAACGTGATCTTCAGCCGGGCACTGCGGCCAAAAACCGTGCAGCGCTAACGTTTTCCCCAGTGCCACGATGGGGTGTTGAGGCTGCCGAGCCCCTGCACCTTCGTCTCCCCCCACTGTTTGTAGAGCTCCACCTCGATCGCGGCGCCGCGCTCTTCGTCGCCGACCGGGGTGGTCTCCAGGAAGTCCAGCAGTGCACGCGAGTGGGTCACCACCACGACCTGCGTCTTCGTCGCTGCGGTGCGAATGAGGGTGGCCAATGGGCGGACCAGATCGGGGTGCAGTGACGTCTCCGGCTCGTTCAGCACCATCAGCGACGGTGGCCGAGGACTGGCCAGCGCCGTCGCCCACAGCAGGAAACGCAGTGTGCCATCGGATAGTTCGGCGGCGCGCAACGGCCTGAGCATGCCCTGCTGGCGCAGCTGCAGATCGAAGAGCCCGTCATTGACCGCCACCGAGATCGTGGCGCCTTCGAACGCCTCGGCCACTGCTCGGGCCAGGTCATCGAAGGTCGTCTCGACGATCGTCTGGATCGCCGCGGCCAGATCGGAGCCGTCATCGGAGAGCACGGGGGTGCGGGTGCCGACGTGGGGTTGGCGGGCCGGGGCCCCGGCGTCGACCCGGAAACCGTCGTAGAACCGCCAGTTGCGCAATCGCTGCGACACCGCCGACAGTTCCGGAAGGGCGTGCGGATGGGCGTACTCGGCCAGCACGCTGTGGTAGCTGGGCAGCGAGCGGGTGAGCTCCTCGAAGCCTCTGCCGGTGTGCGAAGCCACCTCGGCGTATTCGCGGGTGCGGCGCACCAGTGCCGAGGCGGGACGCAGCACCGGCCCGGCGAACACCACCTCGCGCTTGATCTCCGGGTCGAGCGCGAACGCCGACGGTTCGCCGCCCGACCCGGCCATCTGCGGCAGACCCAGATCGACCAGATAACCGAAATCGTCGGCGGTGAAGCCGAGTTCGAGAGACACCGGACGGTTTCGGGTCGTGCCCTGGGCGTACTCGGACGGCTGCTCAGGCCCCGCCCACAGCACTGACTGCAGGCCGCCTTCGCGGGCCAGTGACCCGATCACCTGGCCTCGTCCGCAGTCGGCCAGCAGTCGCAGTGCGCGATAGATGGACGACTTGCCGGTGCCGTTGGCGCCGGTGACCACGGTGAGGTTGGCCAGCGGCAGGATCACCTCCCGCAGTGAGCGGTAGCCCCGAATCGCGATGGTCTGCAGCATGGGGTCGAGGTTATTTGTGGGTCCCGACACTCGGGGCAGCGGGAAGCCCGTTCATGGCCAACTCCAGACGCACACCCAACAGCCGGATCGGCCGGTCGAGGTCGAATTGATCGAACACCGCCAGCGCGGTGTCGGTGATGACGCCGGCGTCGGTGCCGGGTGTGCCGAGCTTGCGGATCTTGGTGCGGGTGTAGAAGGTGCTGGTGCGTACCGTGACCGCCACCCGGGTGACGATGCGGCCCTGCTCGGCCACCTCGTCGAGGGTCCGCCGGGTGAGCTCGCGGATCGCGTCGTCCATCTCGGTGCGCTCGGTGAGGTCTTGCGGGAACGTGATGACGTGGCTGCGTGAGCGGGGGATCCACGGCTCGGAACTCACCTCGGTGTCACCGCCGCCTTTGGCCAGCAACAGGATCCACAGCCCGGTGCTCGGCCCGAAGGCGGCCGTGAGCACGGCGGCATCGGTTGACGCAAGGTCGGCCACCGTGGTGATCCCCAGTGCGGCAAGCTTTTGGGTGGTCTTGGGTCCGATGCCCCACAGCGCATCGGTGGGACGGTCACCCATCACCGACATCCAGTTGGCTTCGGTGAGCAGGTACACACCTGCGGGTTTCGCCAGCCCCGTCGCCACCTTGGCCCGCTGCTTGTTGTCACTGATACCCACCGAGCAGGACAGCCCCGTCTCGGCGGCGATGACGGTGCGGATGCGCTCGGCCAGCTCGACCGGATCGTTGACCTCCGCGCCCAGATAGGCCTCATCCCAGCCCCACACCTCCAGGGGATGGCCGAGATCACGCAGCAGACCCATCACCTGGTCCGAGGCCGCGTCGTAGGCGTCCGGATCCGACGGTAGGAAGGTCGCCTCGGGGCACTTGCGTGCCGCGGTGCGCAACGGCATGCCGGCATGTACGCCGAACTCGCGGGCCTGATACGACGCGCAGGTGACCACTTTGCGGGGCTCGGTGGGGTCACCGCTGCCGCCGACGATGACCGGCAGGCCTTCCAGTTCGGGATGGCGCCGCAGCTCCACCGAGGCCAGGAACTGGTCCAGGTCGACATGCAGCACCCAGGCGGTCATGGCACTAGTGACCGCACAGCTTGCGGGCGGTGTCCTGCCAGGCCGTCGAGAGCTCGTCGAGGCTGCGGCCGAGGCCGAGTTGGTGTGCCACGTAGTCGGGGTCCAGCAGTGCCAGCAGGGCATCGGCCTGGGCGTCGAGATTGCCGGTGGTCTCCGCGGTTTCGAGCAGCATCCGGATGTGTGTGCGATGCAGCGCGAACGGGCCGGTGTAGCGCAGGGCGGGGTCGCGGATGGCATCCGAGAGCAGGGCCTGGTGGCAGTGCACGAACCGAAGCCGGTCCTCGCCATAGGCCAGCAGGCGTTCCAGCGGGGGTGCGCCGGGGCCGAGCGGCGGCGGACCGAACATGAAGGCGTTCTGTTCGGCGGTCTCGTCTTCGTCGAGCAGGACCATCATCAGCCCCGCCCGGCTGCCGAACCTGCGGAAGACGGTTCCTTTCCCGACGCCGGCGGCGACCGCGATATCGTCGGTGCTGACCGCGTCGGGTCCGCGTTCGGCGATCAGGCGGCGCGCGGCATCGAGGATCAGCACGCGGTTTCGGGCGGCATCGCCGCGTTCTGGTGGCGCCGGGTCGATACGCGCGAGCGGCGGGCGGTCAGTGGCTGCCACAACTGCACTTTAACTCAGGCGGAATTAATCGGACCACAGTCCGGTTGATTGTTGCGAAACTGTGGGGCGGGGACGAACTCAAGGAGGGTCATATGGCTGATATCACGGTGCTGGTGTTGGTGGGAAGCCTGCGGAAAGCGTCGATCAATCGGCAGCTCGCCGAGTTGGCGATCGAACAGGCGCCGGACGGGGTGCAGCTGAAGCTGTTCGACCGGCTGGGGGAGTTGCCCTTCTATAACGAGGACATCGACACCGATGGTGTGGCCGAACCGGTGGTCGCGCTGCGCGCAGCGGCCGCCGAGGCCGACGCGACGCTCGTCGTCACCCCCGAGTACAACGGCAGCATCCCGGGTGTGCTGAAAAATGCCATCGACTGGCTGTCGCGGCCGTGGGGCAACGGCGCGCTCAAGGACAAGCCCCTGGCCGTAGTGGGCGCCGCGCTCGGCCAGTACGGCGGGGTCTGGGCGCACGACGAGACCCGCAAGTCGTTCGGCATCGCCGGGCCGCGGGTGGTCGAGGATCTCAAGCTGTCGGTGCCCTCCAAATCGCTCGACGGCAAGCATCCGAGGGAGAACACGGAGGTCGCCGAGGCGCTGCGCGACATTGTGGGCAAGCTCACAGCCGAGGTCGGCTGAGACCTCGTCATCGCTTTTTGCCGTCCGCGAGGGTTTACGGCAAAATTCCTGCCGCCGATCGGGTCGTACGACCCGATCGGCGGCTTTGCTATTGGGGGATCGGCGGTATCGCGTCCGGTCATCTTGTCGGTGGCTGGTGCTACATCTAGGGGTGCGGCGCGACACGGTCTGTCAAGTCGAGTGCGACACGCCGCGACAGTGGCGGCTGGCAAGCTTACGACCTGGGAATTCCAGAAATGTTATTCAGAACATGTTGTATGGCTTCGAACCGTCGGCCACTAGGTGTAGTGTCTGTGAGACCGACAGGCCACCACAGTTCGGGAGCCGGCCGGAGCGCAGCGAATCCGGCCGAGTCGGTTTCAAGACCAGCCGGAGAGCGGCTTCGACCGGCAGGAATTTTGGCGGCCCGAAGGTCGCTGAACATCAGTGAAACGTCGTTACCCGATCAGTTGCCAGTCACCTGTCCAGTTTCTTCACTTTCCGCAAGAGGAGCCGTACCGAAGATGACCGTCACCGTGTACACCAAGCCCGCATGCGTGCAGTGCAACGCCACCTACAAGGCGCTGGAAAAGCAGGGCATCGAGTTCGAGAAGGTCGACATCACCCTCGACAGTGAAGCCCGCGACTACGTCATGGCGCTCGGTTACCTGCAGGCCCCGGTGGTGGTGGCCGGTAACGATCACTGGTCGGGCTTCCGGCCGGACCGGATCAAGGCCCTCAGCACAGTCTCGGCCAGCGCGTAACGGAGGTCATCACAACGGGGAGAGGATGGGGGAAACGATGAGCCATCTCGTCTACTTCTCCAGCGTCTCGGAGAACACCCACCGCTTCGTCCAGAAGCTCAAGTGGCCCGAGGAGCTTGTCACCCGGATTCCGCTGCACGGCCGCATCGAGGTGAACGAGCCCTATGTGCTGATCCTTCCCACCTACGGCGGCGGCCGGGCCACCCCCGACATCAACAACGGTGGCTACGTGCCCAAGCAGGTCATCGCGTTTCTCAACAACGAACACAATCGGTCGTTGATCCGCGGCGTCATCGCCGCGGGCAACAACAACTTCGGTGCGGAATTCGCCTACGCGGGCAATGTGGTCTCGCGGAAATGCGGTGTGCCGTACCTCTATCGCTTCGAACTCATGGGAACCCCGGACGATGTGGAAGCCGTCCGCGCGGGGTTGAAAGACTTTTGGAAGGACCAGACGTGCCACCAACCGTCACAGCTGCAGAGCCTGTAACCACTCCCGGGCACAGCCTGCCCGGCGAGACCGATTACCACGCGCTCAACGCGATGCTGAATCTGTACGACGCCGACGGCAAGATTCAGTTCGACAAGGATGTGCTCGCCGCGCGCGAGTACTTCCTGCAGCATGTCAACCAGAACACGGTGTTCTTCCACAGTCAGGACGAGAAGCTCGACTACCTGATCGAGAAGGAGTACTACGAGCGCGAGGTGCTCGACCAGTACAGCCGCAACTTCGTCAAGGGCCTGCTCGATCGGGCCTACGCCAAGAAGTTCCGGTTCCCGACCTTCCTCGGCGCGTTCAAGTACTACACCTCCTACACGCTCAAGACCTTTGACGGGAAGCGCTACCTGGAGCGCTTCGAGGACCGGGTCGTGATGGTGGCGCTGACGCTGGCCGCGGGTGACACGGTGCTGGCCGAGCAGCTCGTCGACGAGATCATCGACGGCCGCTTCCAGCCGGCCACCCCGACCTTCCTCAACTCGGGCAAGAAACAGCGCGGTGAGCCAGTGAGCTGCTTCCTGCTGCGCATCGAGGACAACATGGAGTCCATCGGGCGCTCCATCAACTCGGCCCTGCAGCTGTCCAAGCGCGGTGGCGGAGTTGCCTTGCTGCTGACCAACATTCGTGAGCATGGCGCGCCGATCAAGAACATCGAGAACCAGTCCTCGGGTGTCATACCGATCATGAAGCTGCTGGAGGATTCCTTCTCCTACGCCAACCAGCTGGGTGCCCGCCAGGGGGCCGGCGCGGTGTACCTGCATGCCCATCACCCCGATATCTACCGGTTCCTGGACACCAAGCGGGAGAACGCCGATGAGAAGATCCGGATCAAGACGCTGTCGCTGGGTGTGGTGATCCCCGACATCACCTTCGAGCTGGCCAAGAAGAACGAGGACATGTACCTGTTCTCGCCGTACGACGTCGAGAAGGTCTACGGGGTTCCGTTCGCCGACATCTCGGTGACCGAGAAGTACTACGAGATGGTCGACGACGCACGGATCCGCAAGACCAAGATCAAGGCGCGCGAGTTCTTCCAGACGCTGGCCGAGCTGCAGTTCGAATCGGGCTACCCATACATCATGTACGAGGACACGGTGAACCGGGCCAACCCGATTGCTGGCAAGATCACCCACTCCAACCTGTGCTCGGAGATCCTGCAGGTTTCCACTGCCTCGGAGTTCAACGACGATCTGTCCTATTCCAAGGTGGGCAAGGACATCTCGTGCAACCTCGGGTCGATGAACATCGCGAAGACGATGGACTCACCCGACTTCGCGCAGTCCATCGAGGTGGCCATCCGGGCACTGACCGCGGTGAGCGATCAGACCCACATCTGGTCGGTGCCGTCGATCGAGCAGGGCAACAACAGCTCGCACGCGATCGGCCTGGGGCAGATGAACCTGCACGGCTACCTGGCCCGCGAGCGGATCCACTACGGCTCCGAAGAGGGCGTCGACTTCACCAACATCTACTTCTACACCGTGCTGTTCCACGCGCTGCGGGCCTCGAATCGCATTGCGATCGAACGGGGTACGCGGTTCGGCGGGTTCGAGGACTCGAAGTACGCGTCGGGGGAGTTCTTCGACAAGTACACCGAGCAGGTGTGGGAGCCGGCCACCGACAAGGTGCGGCAGATCTTCGCCGACGCCGAGATCCACATCCCGACGCAGGATGACTGGCGCGCGCTGAAGGCCTCGGTGCAGGAGCACGGCATCTACAACCAGAACCTGCAGGCCGTCCCACCGACCGGGTCGATCTCCTACATCAACCACTCGACCTCGTCGATCCACCCGGTGGCGAGCAAGATCGAGATCCGCAAGGAAGGCAAGATCGGCCGGGTCTACTACCCGGCGCCGTACCTGACCAACGACAACCTGGAGTACTACCAGGACGCGTACGAGATCGGCTACGAGAAGATCATCGACACCTACGCCGCGGCCACTCAGCATGTGGACCAAGGGCTTTCGCTGACGTTGTTCTTCAAGGACACCGCCAACACCCGCGACGTCAACCGAGCGCAGATCTACGCCTGGCGCAAGGGAATCAAGACGCTGTACTACATCCGGTTGCGCCAGATGGCTTTGGAAGGCACCGAGGTGGAGGGTTGCGTCAGCTGCATGTTGTGACGCCCTGACTCCGATTGGCCAGTTATGGCACGCGAATCACGAAAACGCGTGTCACAAGTGGCCATTCGGCTTGAGTGGGCCCACCGTGTTCGCGGATGCCGGCGACGTTCAGCCACTGACCCGTCACCGGTGTTCAACGGAAGGCGTACCGCACCACCACGGGTGCGTGGTCGGATAGCCGCGCGCCGGGTGTGGGTCCCTTGTCGACGGTCACCGACGCGGCGGTCTTCGCGAGCCGCGGCGTGGCCAGGTGGTGATCGATCCGCCAGCCCACGTCCTTGACGAACGACTCGCCGGCCCAACTCCACCAGGACAATGGCCCGGGGCGGTCGCCGTGCACCGTCCGGACCACGTCGACGAGCGTGCGGGGCCCGATCTGTGCGTCCAGCCAGGCGCGTTCCTCGGGGAGGAAGCCCTCCATCTTCTGCGCGGGCCGCCAATTGGTCACGTCGTGCGGAAGATGGGCCAGGTTCAGGTCGCCGAGCAGCAGGAACTCGCGGCCTGCCCCGAGCGCCGCCCGGCGGTTCCGGCGCAGCTCGCGGGCGAACGCCCCCAGGAAGCGCATCTTCCGGTCGTACTTGGCGCCGCCGTCAGGTGTGTCGCGCATGTTGCCCGGCCGTTGCAGGTGTGCCGGCAGGCCGCCCTTCGGCAGGTAGAGGCACGCCACCGTGAGGGGAGTGTGCGCGAGGTCGACCTCGAGGTACCGGCCCTCGTGGGCGTAGACCCTGAGGTCCCGGGTGCGCGGTGGATGCGAGACCCAGGTCCGTACGGCCGCCGGTGCTTCGCGTGTCAGGATCGCGACGCCGTTGCGGCCCGGGACTGAGCCGCAGTCGATTGCCGCGTGATAACCGTCGAATGCGCCGACCTGCTCGGGTGCGCAGCGCAACTCTTGCAGGGCCACGACATCGAGCCTCCGCCCGGCGAGCCAGGACTCGAAGCCCCGACGGCGGGCCGCCCGGATCCCGTTGACGTTGAAGGTGGCGATGCCCAGCGGAGGGCTTGGAGTGTCAGGCATCGGGTGCCGGCGGTTCCGTTCGGAATGCGTCATCGAGTCACTATTTTCGCCCCATACGGTCACCAAAAGCGGCCAACACGGCGACGTCGTTGAGGCATCTATTTTATATAGATGGCGTTCTGCATAAAATAGACGCAGGCGTTGCGCGCGACAGTGATGTAATCGTGGATCCAGATCAGTTGGGGAGGGTGCGAAGGATGTCGTATCGCACGCTGAAGTCGATATTCCATCAGCGCGACGCTGCGGGCGCCGACACGGAAGAGCGCGCGCGTCGGGGGTCGCCATCGGCCATGACCTGGGATTTTCGTCTCGGTGGGCGTCAGATGTTCTGTATGACGACACCTAAAATATCCGTGCTGACAGAGCGGGTAATGATGCTCGACGCGCGGGCGCAGAATGTCTGGGCATCGCTGCCGCTGATTGCTCAATCTCACTACCTCCACTCGATGATCGTCGAAGAGATTCAGGCGACCAACGACATCGAGAACGTCAGGTCTACGCGGCGCGAGATCGCCGATGCCTTGAGATCATTGCAGGACGGCTCGACACAGAAGCGTCGGTTTCGTGAGTTGGTCCGTCTGTATGAGGCACTTGGCGACCGCACGGTGTCGCCGCCGGAGATTCTCGACGACATCCGGGCTCTGTATGACGCGGTGACCGCTGGCGAGGTGGCGCCGGGCGAAGAGCCGGACGGCATCCGGTTTCGCGCCGACACGGTGTCGATCACCTCGGGTCAGAAGGTTGTTCATGTCGGGATGACGCCGGAAAGTGCAATCGATGACGCGCTGACGGTGATGCTCGCTCAACGCCGCGATGAGGAGGTACCGCGGCTGATCCGGGCTGCTGTTTCGCATCTGATCTTCGAAGTCGTCCACCCGTTCTACGACGGCAACGGCCGGACGGGGCGCTATTTGATGGCCCTCGATATCGGCGAACTGCTGTCACCGATCTCGTGGTTCTCGTTGTCGGCGACGATCTTCGACAACAAAGACAACTACTACCGCGCGTTTACGGAGGTCGAACACCCGCTGAACCGAGGGGATGCGACGCCGTTCGTCGAGGTGATGCTCGGGATCTTCAGCGAGGCGCAGCACCGCCTTGCGACTGATCTCGATGAGCGTCGGGAAGCACTCTCTGTGCTACACCAGTGCATCCGCGACATTGGGCGCGTCGTCGACGCTCCGGCTGACATTGACGACGACGGTCGCGCAATCCTTTACCCACTTGGGCAGGCCGCCCTTTTCGGTCCTCGCGGTGTGCTGACGCTCGATGAGCTCACCGATTCGGGGACACGGTCCAAACAGTTCGTCCGATCCAGGGTGCAGAGTTTTGTCGATGCCGGGCTTGTCGATGTGATATCCCGAAAGCCGCTCCGCTTTCAGCTCAGTTCCGCGGGGCGCGCTCTCTGCGGCGTCGCGGTCACCCCGTCGACTGGCTAGTTACTGCACGCAAATCGCGAAATTTCCTGCAATAAGTAGCCATTCGGCGTTTAGTCGCGCCGCGCCGCCTTGAGGCGCCGTTGCTCCTCCAGTACCTCCTGGTAGCTCTCACGTTCTGCGACGAGCCATTCCGGCTTCTCCGCGAGCAGGGCATCGATCTGCTCGGTGGTGAGCGCATTCCCGACGCCGCCGCGGGCCAACCCGGCGATCGAGATGCCCAGCTTGGCGGCCACCAGGTTCTTCGGGTGCGGGCCGTTCTTGCGCAGGTCTTTCAGCCACGGCGGCGGGTCGGCCTGCAGGGCGGCGAGCTCGTCGCGGGTGATCGGGTTCTCCTGGAACTCCGCAGGCGTCGCGGGCAGGTACACGTCCAGCTTCTTGGCCGCCGTGGCGGGTTTCATGGACTGCGCATTCGGCCTGCTCATGGATTCAGCCTATCGGTAACCTGAGGCGGTGACCTCGCAGTCCCTGACCCTCGGGTACGTCCCTGGCGGGACACCCGCGAAGTGGGCGCGGATCTGGGCGGAACGCCACCCCGGGGTCCCGCTGGAGTTGGTCGGTGTCGCCACGGCCGACGCGGCCGCCGCCGTGCGCGACGGCGACGTCGACGTGGCCTTACTGCGGCTACCGGCCGACACGTCCGGGCTGGCCGTGATTCCGCTCTACGAGGAGACGACGGTGGTCGTGGTGCCCACCGATCACGTTCTCAGCGCCGCCGACGAGCTCACCACGGCAGACCTCGACGGCGAGCCGACGTTGCTCCCGCTCGACGATGTCGTCGCCTGGGTGGACGCCCCGGGTAATCCGGTCGATCACCGACCCGAAACCACCAAGGATGCAATAGAACTCGTCGCCGCCGGGATGGGTGCGCTCATCGTCCCCCAGTCACTGGCGCGGTTGTATCACCGTAAGGACCTGACCTACCGTCCGATCGTCGATGCGCCGACTTGTCCTGTGGTGCTTGCTTTCCCAGAGGGGCCGCAGCCGGAACTGGTCGAGGAGTTCATCGGAATCGTGCGCGGCCGCAAGCCCGGCTCGTCGCGGGGACAGGCCCAGCCGGCACCGAAACGCACGGCACGGGAGAAGACGCTCGCCAAGCAGGCCGCTCGCGCGGCCGCGGGCAAGGTTGCCCGTAAGCCGGGCCGGGCCCAGCGCGGCCGACGCTGACGCAGCCGGTGTTTGGTGACGCCGGCGGGACTGGAACCTGCAACGTCCGCCGTGAGAGGGCGGTGAGCTGACCAATTCCTCCACAGGACTCCGCAGATGCGGCCGCTTATGGGCAAATAGTCCGGTGTTGCGGGCGGATGATGTGGGGTCTGCCTCCTTCTGTTTGTCGTGGACCTCTGGACGGTTGATACTTACGCGCATAAGCTCGGGGTGGTTTGCGGCATGCACCAATGCGCAGATCGACAGCTTGGGGAGTGGGGCTCCAGCGGTACCCGGCAGAGAATGCGCTCTCCACTCAGGCCGGTCCAACGAAAGGATGTAGGACAGTGAGTAGCACCATCGACGTCGATGCTGCAGTCGAGGACCGTATCGGCGGCGGAATCATCCCGGTCTTCAACCCGTCCAATGAGGAGCAGATCGCCGAGGTCCCGGATTCGGATCAGGCCGCCGTTGATGCGGCGGTGGCCCGGGCGCGGGAGACCTTCGAATCGGGGGTGTGGCGCAAGCTACCCGCCGCCCATCGTGCCGACGTGCTGTTTCGGGCTGCCGAGATCATCAAGGCGCGTACCGAAGAGCTCGCCGAGATCGAGGCGCGCGACAACGGCATGAATGCGATGGCTGCCCAGCAGATCATCAAGGTCGCCAACGAGATGTTGATCTACTACGCCGGCTGGGTCGGCAAGATTCACGGTGAATCGGCCAATCTGATCTCCGACGGTCTGCTGGGACATTTCGAGGAGTACCACACCTTCACCCAGCTGGAACCGGTTGGGGTCGTCGGCCTGATCATCCCGTGGAACGGGCCGTTTTTCGTCGCGATGCTCAAGGTCGCCCCGGCGTTGGCAGCCGGTTGCAGTGCGGTGCTCAAGCCCGCCGAGGAAACCCCGCTGTCCGCGCTCAAGCTGGAGGAGATCTTCCGCGAGGCGGGGCTGCCCGATGGTGTCCTCAACGTCATCACCGGTTATGGCGAGACCACCGGTGCGGCGCTGACGGCGCACCCGGATGTCGACAAGATCGCCTTCACCGGATCGACAGAGGTTGGCCGCTTGATCGTCAAGGCTGCCGCGGGCAACTTGAAACGCCTGACCTTGGAGCTCGGCGGTAAGTCACCGCTGATCATGTTCGACGATGCCAATCTGGACAAGGCGATCATGGGTGCGGGTATGGGGCTGCTCGCGGGGTCGGGGCAGAACTGCTCGTGTACCTCGCGGATCTATGTGCAGCGCAAGATCTATGACCAGGTGGTCGAGGGTCTGGCAGGTTTCGCCAAGATGCTGCCGATGGGCGGTTACGAGGACCCGACCTCGGTGCTGGGGCCGCTGATCAGCCAGAAGCAGCGCACCCGGGTGGAGGGCATCGTCAACGACGGGGTGGCCGGTGGTGCCGAGGTGATCACCGGTGGCAAGCCGATGGACCGCAAGGGGTACTTCTACGAGGCCACGATCATCACCAACACCACCCCGGACATGCGGCTGATCAAGGAAGAGATTTTCGGACCGGTGGGGTCGGTGATCCCCTTCGACGAAGAGGAAGAGGCGATCGCGGCGGCCAACGACACCGAGTACGGCCTGGCCGGAGCGATCTGGACCGAGAATCTGAGCCGGGCGCATCGAGTGGCCAATGCCCTTCGCGGCGGCCAGATTTGGGTGAACTCCGCGTTGGCGGCCGACCCGTCGATGCCGATCTGCGGTCACAAGCAGTCCGGTTGGGGCGGCGAGCGTGGCAAGAAGGGGCTGGAGGCCTACTTCAACACCAAATCCGTCTACATCGGCCTGACCTAAAGGCCGGCGATTCTCGGGCCGAAGCCTCCACGCCGCACGGCGTGGAGGCTTCAGGCGTCGGGGCCGCCGCGGGGGCGGGCGCCGCGACCGTAGGTGATGTCGGCGCGCTCCGGATCCCACCGGTTGCGGAACACCACATCGGACAGCGGTCGGCGACGGACCGGGCCGTGCTTGCCGCGCGGCCAGCCGACCGCGATGTGTCCGGCCAGGACCCACTCGTCGGGGATGCCGATCGATGTGCGCAGGACCTTCTCGCCGTCGTAGGACGCCCAACTGGTGATGCACGCGCCCAGCCCTTGGGCACGCGCGGCCAGGTAGAAGTTCTGCATCGCCGGATAGATGGACCCACCCTGGAGGAACTCCGAGGCGAACTCGGTCTTGAACGCGGTGAACAACACCGAGGTGTATTCGCCGGCGCGATCGTGCAACTCATAGGTGGCTCGGTTGTTGCGTGCCGCACGGCTCTCGTCGTCGGCGGCCGGCCGCGTCATCCCGTAGATGTATTCGATTGACTGCAGGGCGATCTGGGCTGCCTCGGCGACCGCGGCGCGCTGTTCGGGTGCATCCAGCACGATGAAGCGCCACAGCTGGGCGTTGGCCCCATTGGGCGCCCAGGTCGCGGCTTGCAGGCAGCGGTTGAGCGTCTCGTCGTCGACGGGTTCGTCGGTGAACCGGCGGATCGATCGGGCGGTGGACAGGACTTGCCAGACATCGTCGGTTGGATCGGGCACGTTATTGGTGTACTCATCCAGCCGACGAATGTCGAGACCCTCGCCGTTGATCGACGCGCTATGTGTGCTGCGGGCTCTGTGCCTTCTTGTACAGCGACTTGAGCAGCAGATCCCGGAACGTGTGGTTGTCCAACGCCTTCAGGCCCGCACCCGCAACGGCGGGCATCCCCGCGAGCTTGTGGAAGAAGCGACCACGACGGTATTCCCGTCCCCAGGCGGCCTGCATGCGCTGGCCGTAGTTGGTGAAGTCGTCGGGGCCGCCGTTCTGCAGCGCTGCGATCGCGCATTCCCCTGCGGTGAGGCCGGATTCGAGCGCCTTGGAGATGCCGGCACCAGACGCCGGCTTACCGGCACCCAGCGAATCCCCGACGAACAGCACGCCCGGACGCCACGGCGGCCAGGCCGTGAAGCCCATCGGCAATCGCCAGGCCCGCACACTCTTGTTCTTCTTGAGCTCCTCGATCGGCGGCAGCTCCCACTCGGCAGGCAGGGTGCGCAGGAAGTCGCCGAGGAACTGGGTGGCGTTGATCGACTGCCAGTTCTTGTAGCTGTTGACGTAACCCAGCCCGATGTTGAAGCGGCCGCCGCCCATCGGGAACACCCAGCCGTAGCCGGGCAGCTGATCGCCCTGGAACAGCAGCTTGAGATAGATCTCGAAGGTGTTGGAGTCCGGCCGGTTGGCATGCATTTCCGAGCGGATCGCGATGGCCGAGTAGCCGTTGTACTCCGAGTCGATCTTCAGGGCCCGCTTGATGGGGGAGTAGGCACCGTCGGCCGCGATCACCGCGTCGCCGAATACCTTCTCGCCGCTCTTGAGCGCCACGCCGACCACGCGTCCGTTGGCGTCGAACTCGGGCCCGGCCACCTCGGCGCCCTGGCGCACCTCGGCGCCCGCCGACTCGGCGTGCTTGAGCAGCAGGGTGTCCAGCTCGGTGCGGCTCACGGTGTGGCCGTGATCGGGCATGCCGGGGCGACGCGGGAAGAACAGGTCCCACTCGCTCGGGCTGTACACCGTGACCTTGTCGATCCGGTGGAACTTGGAAACCTCGTCGGCCAGGCCCATCTTCTGCAGGTAGCTCACCGCGCGGGCGGTCAGTCCGTCACCACACGGCTTGTCGCGGGGGAACTCCGCCTTGTCCAGGACCAGCACTTTGGCGCCGGTCTGAGCGGCCTGCCATGCCGCGGCCGCCCCGGAAGGGCCGCCACCAGCAATGACCAGGTCATATCGCTGCGTCATGAGCCTCGTCTCATCGGTTGACTGTCGCTGCGATAGTACCGAAGGCACTTGACGCCAGCGTGACGGGCGAACGACCGGGTCAAACGGCAAAACCGCGTGTTGCCCGGCGGTCTGGGCAGGTCAGCGCCACCAGGGCAGGTACAGTGAGCGAGTGCGGCGAGCGTCGAGATCACATTCCAGCGATGGTGCGGGTGTCAAGGTGGACGCCCGCAGCGAGCGCTGGCGTGAGCACCGCAAGAAGGTGCGCTCCGAAATCGTCGAGGCCTCGTTCCGGGCGATCGACCGGCTCGGCCCCGAGGTCAGCCTGCGGGAGATCGCCGAAGAGGCCGGCACCGCCAAACCCAAGATCTACCGCCATTTCGCCGACAAGTCGGACCTGTTCCAGGCGATCGGTGAGCGGCTGCGCGACATGCTGTGGTCGGCCATCTTCCCGGTGATCAACCTCGGCGCCGACCCGGCGCGTGAGGTCATCCGTCGCAGCGTCGAGCAGTACGTGCTACTCGTCGACGAGCACCCCAACGTGCTGCGATTCTTGATCCAGGGCCGGTTCGCCGAACAGAGCGAATCGACCATGCGGGCCCTCAACGAGGGCCGCGGCATCACCCTGGCGATGGCCGACATGTTCTCCAACGAACTGCGCGAGATGGAACTGGACGGGGCCGCGATCGAGCTGGCCGCGTTCGCCACGTTCGGGGCCTGCGCGTCGGCCACGGACTGGTGGCTGGGCACCGACGAGGACAGCCCGCGCCGCATGCCGGCGCCGGAGTTCGTCAACCACCTGACCACCATCATGGTCGGTTCCATCAACGGCACCTGCGAACTGCTCGGCATCTGGATCGACCCGGACCTGCCGCTTCACGAGGGTGTCCAGCGTCGCCAGCACGCCAGCTGACCATCTCGTTGACAGTCGAGTCCCAGGTCCGCAAACTGGGAAGTATCCGGTACCGCCGTTCCCAGAAAAGGACCTGAGCTATGACGGCTGGCCAACCCTCTCCGCAGGGTCAGCAACCAATCCAGACCCGCGCCTTGATCATCGGCAGCGGGTTCTCGGGAATGGGGATGGCGATCGAGCTGCAACGCCGAGGCGTCGACTTCCTCATCCTGGAGAAGGCCGACGAGTTCGGCGGCACGTGGCGCGACAACACCTACCCGGGTTGCGCCTGCGACATCCCGTCGCACATGTACTCGTTCTCCTTCGAGCCGAAGGCGGACTGGAGCCACATGTGGTCGTTCCAGCCCGAGATCCAGGACTACCTGCTGGGCGTCGCGTCGAAATACGGGCTGCGCCGCTACACCCGGTTCAACACCCACGTGGACCGCGCGCACTGGGATGACGAGGAACTGCGCTGGCATGTGTTCAGCGATACCGGCCAGGAGTTCATCGCCCAGTTCCTGGTCTCCGGCGCCGGCGGCTTACACGTGCCGCTGATTCCCGACATCGAGGGGCGCGACGA
This sequence comes from [Mycobacterium] fortunisiensis, assembly GCF_019050325.1. GTDB lineage: Bacteria > Actinomycetota > Actinomycetes > Mycobacteriales > Mycobacteriaceae > Mycobacterium > Mycobacterium fortunisiensis. The sequence continues at coordinate 129,463 of NZ_VOMB01000016.1, forward strand.
ATTTGCCGGTGCGGCTTTCCATTCCGCGCAGTGGGACCACAGCGTCGACCTGACCGGTAAGCGGGTCGCGGTGATCGGCACCGGTGCCAGCGCCATCCAGATCGTGCCCGAGATCGTCAAGGACGTGGCCGAGCTGCACCTGTACCAGCGCACCCCACCGTGGGTGATGCCGCGGGTGAATAACAAGTTCCCGCAATGGATGCGGCGCGCATTCAGCTATGTACCCGGCACCCGCGCAGCGATGCGCGCCGCCATCTACTGGATCCACGAGGGCGTGGGCTTCGCCATGACGCAGCAGCCGCGGCTGCTCAAGATCGGTGAGGCGATGGGCCGCTACAACATTAACCGCAGCATCAAAGATCCCGAGCTGCGTCGCAAGCTCACCCCGAACTACCGGGCGGGGTGTAAGCGAATCCTCAACTCCGACACCTACTACCGCGGGATCGCCAATCTCAAGACCCAGGTGATCACCGAGTCCATCACCCGGATGACGCCGACCGGCATCGTCACCGCCGACGGCGTCGAGCATCCGGCGGACGTCGTGGTGTTCGCCACCGGATTCCACGTCACCGACTCCTACACCTACGTCGACATCAAGGGCGCCGGCGGCGAGGACCTGGTGGACCGCTGGAACCGCGAGGGGATGGCCGCCCACCGCGGCATCGCTGTGTCCGGCATGCCCAATCTGTTCTTCCTGCTCGGGCCGAACACCGCACTCGGACACAACTCGGTGGTGTTCATGATCGAACAGCAGATCCGCTATGTCGGCCAGGCCATCGCGGCCGTCGACAAGGCCGGCGCTGCCGCACTGTCGCCCACCCCGCGGGCCCAGACGGAGTACAACAGCGAGCTGCAACACGATCTGGCCCACACGGTGTTCAACACCGGCGGTTGCCGGAGCTGGTACATGGACGCCCATGGCGTCAACCGCACCCTATGGAGCGGCATGACCTGGCAGTACTGGCTGGCGACGCGCAAGTTGGACCCCGACGAGTTCGAGTTCCTGCATGCCGGTCGCGACACGAAAACACTAGATACTGCGGTCCCCGCTGAGGCTTAGCCCCAGGGGTAGTGTCTTGGGTACTGTCCGGCAAACACAACGACCTGGTGAAATGAGGTTCTGGTGAGCGAAGGCATGAAGCTGATCGACCGTGTCTCAGCGATCAACTGGAACCGACTCCAGGATGAGAAGGACGCCGAGGTCTGGGATCGGCTGACCGGCAATTTCTGGTTGCCGGAGAAGGTGCCGGTGTCCAACGACATCCCGTCCTGGGGCACGCTCAGCGCCCACGAGAAGCAGATGACCATGCGGGTGTTCACCGGTCTGACGCTGCTGGACACCATCCAGGGCACCGTCGGCGCGGTCAGCCTGATCCCCGACGCGCTCACCCCGCATGAGGAAGCCGTCTACACCAACATCGCCTTCATGGAGTCGGTGCATGCCCGCAGCTACTCCAACATCTTCTCCACGCTGTGCTCGACCGCCGAGATCGACGATGCGTTCCGCTGGTCCGAGGAGAACGCCAACCTGCAGCGCAAAGCCGAGATCGTCATGCAGTACTACAAGGGTGACGAGCCGCTCAAGCGCAAGGTGGCCTCCACGCTGCTGGAGAGCTTCCTGTTCTACTCGGGCTTCTACCTGCCGATGTACTGGAGCAGCCGGGCCAAGCTGACCAACACCGCCGACATGATCCGGCTGATCATCCGCGACGAGGCCGTGCACGGCTACTACATCGGCTACAAGTACCAGCGCGGGCTGGCCCTCATCGACGAGGAAAAGCGTACGGAGCTCAAGGATTACACCTACGAGCTGCTCTTCGAGCTCTACGACAACGAGGTCGAGTACACCCAGGACCTCTACGACGAGGTCGGGCTGACGGAGGACGTCAAGAAGTTCCTGCGCTACAACGCCAACAAGGCCTTGATGAACCTGGGCTACGAGGCGCTGTTCCCCAAGGACGAGACCGACGTGAACCCGGCGATCCTGTCCGCGCTCTCACCCAACGCCGACGAGAACCACGACTTCTTCTCGGGCTCGGGTTCCAGCTACGTCATCGGCAAGGCCGTCGTCACCGAAGACGAGGACTGGGACTTCTAGTCAGTTGACGTAGGGATTGTGCCCCTCGCCGGTGTTGAGCAGCAGCGGATTGTTCGGATCGAGGATGTAGCTGTTCCCGGGGCTCAGGACGAACCCTGCCCCGTCAAAAGAGTTGCTGCACATCGTCACTGTGCCGTCGGTCCCACACGTCACGTTGCGGAAGCTGATCCGTGATCCCGGCGGCAACCGGTTGGGCAATCCGTCGAAGGCGGCCAGCTGCCGGTTGTCGGCGGCGAACGTGGGCGGCCCCTGCTGCGCGCCCGTGACCGTGTTGGCCCCGTCTGGCGCTGCCGGTAGCGGGCCATTGCAGCCGTAATTCCCCGACCCACGGCTGATGGCGCAGGCGATGTCGCCCGGTGCCGCGAATGCGTAGAACTCGCCGCCTCGCATCGCGAAGTCAGACGGCTTCACCGGCGTGAGCGCGTTGAGGTCGAGCGGCGGCGGTGGAGGCGGTGGTGGCGGGTCGCCGGCAGCCATACCGGGGACACCGAGGCCGGCGGTCACCGCCACACTCATCAGGGCCACCAGCATTCTCATCCGCATCCGTTCACCTTATGAGGTGACTTCAGTGGCGCGCATCCTTCAGCGAGTTGACAGCTGCCGCTGATAGGAAAAGGTGCCTATGCACCAGCTCGTCGCGCAGATCTCGCTGATCCACGGCTGGTTTCCAGTTGTCGTCCAGGCGTGCGCCGCGGTGCTGCTGGGAGCCGCCGTGGGCTGGCGCACGCCGCGGTGGCGCCTGCGGACGCTTCCGGCGCTGGTGGTCGCGGCAGCGGCGGTGGCGGCGGTCATGTACTCCTACATCGATTCGATCGGGGTGGCCGGCAACGCCGGCCCACCGGAGTTGTGGGCCTGGATCGCGTTGACGGCCTTGGCCGTCGGGGTGCTGCTGGTGGGCTGGGTGAGCGCGCGATGGTGGCGCCGCGGAGTCTCGGCGGTGGCCGTCGGGGTATGCGTGCTGGCCTGTGGTCTGACGCTCAACATGTGGGTCGGCTATTTCCCGACGGTGTATGCGATGTGGAACCAGTTCACCTCCAGTCCACTGCCGGGGCAGACGGATCGGTTGACCGTGACGAAGATGCAGCTGGCTCATTTTCGGCCACCCAGTGGCGTGCTGGTGCCGGTCACCATCGGCTCCGAATCCTCCGGCTTCACCCACCGCAGTGAGCTCGTCTACCTTCCACCGGCGTGGTTCGCCGGCAATCCGCCGCCGGAACTTCCCGCGGTGATGATGATCGGATCGCAACTGAACACCCCGGCCGATTGGCTGCGGGCCGGGAACGTGCTGGGCATTCTCGACGGATTCGCGGCCGGGCACGGCGGCAATGCACCGGTGTTCGTGTTCGTCGATGCCACCGGCTCGTTCACCAACGACACCGAGTGCGTCAACGGGATTCGGGGCAACGCCGCCGACCACCTGACCAAAGATGTTGTGCCGTACCTGATCTCGAATTTTGGTGTGCGCTCAGACCGAGACGGATGGGGGATCGCCGGGTGGTCGATGGGTGGTACCTGCGCGGTGGACCTGACCTTGATGCATCCCGACATGTTCCGTGCATTCGTCGACATCGCCGGCGATCTGCGCCCGAATGCGGGGAACAAGCAGCAGACCATCAACCGGCTCTTCGGGGGCGATGCCGAGGCCTGGGCGGCTTACGACCCTGTGACGATCATGCAGCGCCACGGCCGGTACTCGGACGTCTCCGCGTGGTTCGAGGTGCCCACCGCCCGAGGCGGCAGCACCCACGACCCGTCGGCCAACCCCGAGGCGCAGGACGTTGCCGCGACCACGCTGTGCGAGGCGGCCCGGGCCGTCGCGATCAGGTGCGCGGTGACCACCGCGCCGGGCCGGCACGACTGGGCGTTCGCCGCCAACGCTTTTGCCGGCGCGCTGCCCTGGCTGGCCGGCAAGTTGCACACCCCCGGCGTGGGCGAAACCGCGTTGCCGCCGTCGACGCTGGGGGAGCAGACCATCTCAGCTCAGGCCGCGCCGGGTTAGTTTCCCGGCCGAGCAGACGCGAAAGTACCCAATATTGGTGGATTTGAGGTACTTTCGCGTGTGCTCGCCGACGAAACCGGGTGTTTTTGGCGGTGAATCACGAATGAAGCACCGCCCAACTGTCGGCTCCTCCAGTGGTGGCTCGGCCGCGCAACGACGAAACTGACGGAGTGTCGACAAAGACGCTGCTGATCTCGGTCCTCAACTGGTTGCGCGCCGGCTATCCAGAGGGGGTGCCCGGTACCGATCGGGTGCCGCTGCTGGCGCTGCTGCGCGCCACGCCGCTGACTGAGGAACAGGTCGCCGAGGTGGTGCGCAATATCGCCGAGGCCGCAGCGCCCGCCGACATCGATGATCCCATCGAACGTGACGACATCGCCATCTTCATCGCCGAGGTCACGGACCACGACGCCGGGCCGGAGAACATCGCCCGCGTGGCGGCGAAACTGGCCGCCGCGGGTTGGCCGCTGGCCGGCGTCGACCTGGAGTTCGATGCCAGCCTTGACCCGGAAGACCAATAACGCATAACGCCGCTGGTTGCAGTCACCAGGTGACTGCAACCAGCGGCGTTGACGAAAATGCCGCTTCTAGCCGCGCAGTGACGCCGTGTCGATCACGAAGCGGTACCGCACGTCGCTGGCCAGGACGCGCTCGTAGGCCTCGTTGATGTAATCGGGGGCGATGACCTCGATCTCGGGCAGCACGTTGTGCTCGGCGCAGAAGTCGAGCATCTCCTGGGTCTCGGGGATACCGCCGATCATCGAGCCGGACAGGCTGCGGCGCATCCCGGCCAGCGGGAACGGGGGCACCTCCATGGCGTGCTCGGGCATGCCCAGCTCCACCAGGGTGCCGTCGACCTTGAGCAGGTTCAGGTAGGCGCCGAGGTTGAGGTTGGCCGACACCGTGTTGAGGATCAGGTCGAAGCGGCCTGCCAGTTTGGCGAAGGTGTCCGGGTCGCTGGTCGCGTAGTACTCGTCGGCGCCCAGTCGCAGCCCGTCTTCCATCTTCTTCAGCGACTGCGACAGCACGGTGACGTGCGCGCCCATGGCGTGGGCCAGCTTCACCCCCATGTGGCCGAGGCCGCCGAGGCCGATCACGGCGATGTTCTTGCCGGGCCCGGCGTTCCAGTGGCGCAGCGGCGAGAACAAGGTAATGCCTGCGCACAGCAGGGGAGCGGCCGCATCGAGCGGGATGCTGTCGGGGATGCGCAGGACGTAGTTCTCGTCGACGACGATCGCGCCGCTGTAGCCGCCGTAGGTCGGCGAACCGTCGCGCTCGGTCGAGTTGTAGGTGCCGTGCATGCCGTAGTCGCCGGTGCAGTACTGCTGCAGACCGGCTTTGCAGTTGTCGCAGTCACGACAGGAATCGATGAAACACCCGACTCCGACGTGGTCGCCCACTTTGTACTTGGTGACCTCGGCGCCCACCTCGGTGACGACGCCGGCGATCTCGTGACCGGCCACCACCGGGTAGTTGGGGGTGCCCCACTCGCCCTTGACGGTGTGGATGTCGGAATGGCAGATGCCGGCGAAATGGATGTCGAACGCCACGTCGTGCGGCCCGACCTCGCGGCGGGTGATGGTGGTCTTGGCCAGCGGCTCGGTCGCCGATTGCGCGGCATAGGCATAAACAGTGCTCATCGAAGCCCTCTTTGTTCGTCTTCTGTACGTATCCGGTGAAAATGTTAGTCCGGTTAACTGACTACTGCCTGTGACGGCAGCCAGAAGCGTGCAACGACGTGAGTGGCGTCGGTAATCCCGCGGCCGGCAAAGTGCCGGCCCGGTCACAGGCCGGGTGCGCGCACCGACCCGTTGAACGACACCCGTTCACAGCGGATGAGCCCGGCCAGCGTGTAGGGATCGCGGGCGATGAGATCCTCGACGTCTTCTTCGCTGATGTCTCCGGTGATCAGCACCGCTCCGGTGGCCGATTCCACCCGGCCGGCCAGCAGGATGCGACCGGCGGCGACTTCCTCCTTCAGCCACGCGACGTGCGCTGGGCGGGTCTGGTCGACGACGTCGACGGGCTGGGTGTAAGTCGTGGTGAGGACGTGGAACACGGTCGCGAGACTAGTTGATCGGCGCGTTGACCCAGCGCAGGTCATCGAGGATGCCGCGGGCGGCCACGATGTTCTGCCCGGTCTGCCACACCTCGTTGTTCACCACGAACACCCGGTTGTCCTTGGCCGCTGACAATGCTCGCCACGCCGGGCTGTGCAGGATGTCGGGAGCCTTGTCGCGGGCCGCCGGGGAAGCAAAGGAAACGTAGACGATGTCCGCGTCGGCAATGCGATAGTCGGCGTCGGTGGTGCTCAGCTCCGCGTAGGGCTTGTCGGTGAAGCGTTGCGCGGCCGGACGGTCCAAGCCGACCGCGGCGAGCACGCTGGCCGGGAAATTGTCCGCGCCGTAGACCCGGACGGTGTTCTCGGTCAGCTGCACCACCGAGGCCTGGAAGTGCGCGGCATCGTTGTCCGCACCGGTGTCACGGGCGGCGTCGTCGAACGCGCCGATCAGGTCGGCAGCCGCGTCCGCCCGTCCGGTGGCAGCACCCACCGCGCGCAACGTATCGCGCCAGGCCGCGCCCGGCGCACCGGTGAAGACGGTCGGGGCGATCGCCGACAATGCGCCGAAGGAGGCCGGGGTCGACGCGGCCGAGCCCAGGATCACTTCCGGGTCGGCGGCCTCGATCGCGGCCAGGTCCGGCGCGCTGCGGGAGCCCGCCGGGGCCACCGCGTGCACCACAGCACCGAGATAGGCGGGTTGCTCGGCGCCGCCGTCGGGGAGAGCGGCCGCCACGATCCGGGACTGCAGACCCAGCGCGCACAACGCGTCGAGCTGGTCGCCGGACAACGCGACGATGCGCTGCGGATCGCCGCGCACCTCCGTGGACTCCGCGATATCCGAGCTGTCGGCTCCGTCTCCTCTGGCGTTGTCCACCCGCCGTGCGGAATCGTCGGCCGGAGCGGGTTCGGCCGCACAGGATTCGTCGGGCCGGCGCTGATTGCCCAGGACACCCGCATCGGCGATCTTGGTCACGCTCGTGGTCATCGACGCCGAAGCCGGGGAACCCGGCTCGGACGCGCCGCAGCCACTGGCCAGGGTGGCCGCGGCGGCGATCACCGCGACGGCGACGAGGGGTCGGTTGCTCAGCACCGGCCGACCGTAACATTCACCGATTCAGTGCTGGTCAGGGGCTTGTCGGCGAAACCTGCAGCACCCCGGGACGACTCAGTACGACAGTTTGTAGGACCCAGACACGCGCAGACCGTCGGGAGCGTTAGGATTCAGTGCGATAAGCGGGATTTCCCGACGAATCTTTGGAGGATCTCTTGGTAGCCGAAGCGCCCCCAATCGGAGAACTCGAGGCACGTCGTCCTTTTCCGGAACGGATGGGCCCCAAGGGCAACCTGATCTACAAGCTCATCACCACGACCGATCACAAACTGATCGGCATCATGTACTGCGTCGTCTGCTTCGCGTTCTTCGCGATCGGCGGGTTGATGGCGCTGTTCATGCGTACCGAATTGGCGATGCCCGGGTTGCAGTTCCTGTCGAACGAGCAGTTCAACCAGCTGTTCACCATGCACGGCACGGTGATGCTGCTGTTCTACGCCACCCCGATCGTGTTCGGGTTCGCCAACCTGGTGCTGCCGCTGCAGATCGGCGCCCCCGACGTGGCGTTCCCGCGCCTGAACGCCCTGTCGTTCTGGCTGTTCCTGTTCGGTGCGTTGATCGCCATCAGCGGGTTCATCACCCCCGGCGGTGCCGCGGACTTCGGCTGGACGGCGTACTCGCCGCTGACCGACGCCATCCACTCGCCGGGCGCCGGCGGTGACCTGTGGATCCTGGGTCTGGCCGTCAGTGGTCTGGGCACCATCCTCGGTGGCGTCAACATGGTCACCACCGTGGTGTGCATGCGCGCCCCGGGCATGACGATGTTCCGGATGCCGGTGTTCACCTGGAACATCCTGGTGACCTCGATCCTGGTGCTGATCGCCTTCCCGATCCTCACCGCGGCCCTGTTCGGCCTGGCCGCCGATCGACACCTGGGCGCCCACATCTACGACCCCGCCAACGGCGGTGTTCTGTTGTGGCAGCACCTGTTCTGGTTCTTCGGCCACCCCGAGGTGTACATCATCGCGCTGCCGTTCTTCGGCATCGTGTCCGAGATCTTCCCGGTGTTCAGCCGCAAGCCGATCTTCGGTTACACCACCCTGATCTACGCCACGATCTCGATCGCGGCGCTGTCGGTCGCGGTGTGGGCGCACCACATGTACGCCACCGGTGCCGTGCTGCTTCCGTTCTTCTCGTTCATGACGTTCCTGATCGCGGTGCCCACCGGGATCAAGTTCTTCAACTGGATCGGCACCATGTGGAAGGGCCAGCTGACGTTCGAGACGCCGATGCTGTTCTCGGTCGGCTTCCTGATCACCTTCCTGCTCGGTGGCCTGTCCGGCGTGCTGCTGGCCAGCCCGCCGATCGACTTCCACGTCACCGACAGCTACTTCGTCATCGCGCACTTCCACTACGTGCTCTTCGGCACCATCGTGTTCGCCACGTACGCGGGCATCTACTTCTGGTTCCCGAAGATGACCGGCCGGCTGCTCGACGAGCGCATGGGCAAGCTGCACTTCTGGCTGACCTTCATCGGTTTCCACACCACCTTCCTGGTGCAGCACTGGGTCGGTGACGAGGGCATGCCGCGCCGCTACGCCGACTACCTGCCGTCGGACGGCTTCACCACGCTCAACGTCGTCTCCACCATCGGTGCCTTCATCCTGGGCATCTCGACGCTGCCGTTCGTCTGGAACGTGTTCAAGAGCTGGCGCTACGGCGAGCCGGTCACGGTCGACGACCCGTGGGGCTACGGCAACTCGCTGGAGTGGGCGACCTCGTGCCCGCCGCCGCGGCACAACTTCACCGAGCTGCCCCGGATCCGTTCGGAGCGCCCGGCGTTCGAGCTGCACTACCCGCACATGGTCGAGCGGATGCGCGCCGAGGCCCACGTGGGCCGTACGCACCATCCAGAGCTCGAATCTGCGGATCGCTCCAGCTGACGGGTGGCACCATCCGGCGACAAAGGTGATTCGATGTCCGGTGGCTCACGAGCCCGCTCATCGGTACTGATCACCGTCACGGGAGTCGATCGGCCCGGCGTCACCTCGGCGCTGTTCGAAGTGCTGGCCCGCCATCAGGTGGAACTGCGCAACGTCGAACAGGTCGTGGTCCGCGGCCGGCTCACCCTGGGTGTGCTGGTCGCGGCGCCGGTCGAGGCCGTCGACGGCGACGTCCTGCGCAATGACGTCGAAGCGGCGATCCACCGTCTCGGGTTGGACGTGACGGTCGAGCGCAGTGACGACATGCCGGTGATGCGTGAGCCGTCCACCCACACCATCGTGGTGCTGGGCCGGCCGATCACCGCCGAGGCGTTCAGCGTGGTGGCCCGCGAAGTGGCTGCCCTCGGCGTCAACATCGACACCATTCGCGGGGTGTCCGACTATCCGGTCACCGGTCTGGAACTGCGGGTGTCGGTGCCGGCCGGTCCGAACAACACTGTCTACGGGGCATTACAGTCCGCGTTGTCGCGGGTCGCGGCGGACGAAGGCGTGGACATCGCGCTGGAGGACTACAGCCTGGCCCGACGGGCCAAGCGGCTGATCGTCTTCGATGTGGATTCCACCCTGATCCAGGGCGAGGTCATCGAGATGCTGGCCGCCCGCGCCGGCATGGAGGCACAGGTGGCTGCGGTCACCGAGGCGGCGATGCGCGGCGAACTCGACTTCGCCGAGTCCCTGCACCGGCGGGTGGCGACCCTGGCCGGCCTGCCGGCCACCGTGCTCGACGACGTCGCCGAGCAGGTCGAGCTGACCCCCGGCGCACGGACAACCATCCGGACGCTGCGCCGGCTGGGCTTCCACTGCGGCGTGGTCTCCGGCGGCTTCCGCCAGGTCATCGAACCGCTGGCGCACGAGTTGATGCTGGACTACGTGGCGGCCAACGAACTCGAGGTCGTCGACGGCAAGCTGACCGGCCGGGTGATCGGACAGATCATCGACCGGCCCGGGAAAGCCAAGGCGTTGCGCGACTTCGCGCAGCAGGTGGGTGTGCCCATGGAGCAGACCGTGGCCGTGGGCGATGGGGCCAACGACATCGACATGCTGGCGGCAGCCGGTCTCGGTGTCGCCTTCAACGCCAAACCCGCGCTGCGCGAGGTGGCCGATGCCTCACTGAGCCATCCCTACCTGGACACCGTGCTGTTCATCCTCGGCGTCACCCGCGGCGAGATCGAGGCTGCCGACGCCATGGACGGCGTGCTGCGTCGCGTCGAGATCCCCGAAGACTGACACGCACATCGGCTGCGTTCGCCCTGCCGTAGGGTAGGGGCATGGCGAACCTCAAGCACGCAGTCGTGATTGGCGGGTTCGCCGTTGCGGCCGTTCTGGGTCAGCTGGCCGTTGCGGCGCCTGCCGAGGCCAAGCGCTGCCCGTCGGGCACCAAGGCGACCAAGTTCGACGGTGTCTGCGTGGCCGGCTCGTCCGGCGGTGGGATGGGCGCGGTGGCGCCGCCGGTGATGGCGCCCAGCGCCGGGGGGACCAACATCACGAACCAGCCGGGCCAGCTGCCGACGGTGAACGGCATTCCGTGCACCATCGAACATTTCAGCACCTGCTACGCGATGGCGCAGCAGCCATAGCGGTTCAGACCACCAGGGTCTGACGTTGCGCACCGACGGTGCCGGTGATGCTGTGCCAGGCGCGGGCCAGCAACTGCACCGCGTCTTCGAGTTCAGATTCGGGCAGCGCATACGGCAGCCGGATGAACCGTTCCAGCGTGCCGTCCACCCCGAACCGTGGGCCGGCCGGCACGTCCAACCCGAGCCGCAGCGCCGCGGCTGACAACGCCGTACTCATCGGGGCGGGCAGCCTCACCCACAGCGACATCCCGCCGCGGCCGGGCCCCGGCTGCCAGTCTGGAAGCTCACGAGCCAGCAGACCCACCAGAAACTCCCGACGTGCGCGCAGCAGGTCACGCCGTTCCGGCAACACCTCGGCGTGCATCGCGAGAAGCCTTGCCGCGGCGAGTTGTTCGAGGATCGGGGTACCGAGATCCACTGACGGGCGGATCGCTGCGATGGTGGCCAGCGTGCCGCGTTCGGCGCGGATCCAGCCGACCCGCAGGCCGCCCCAGAACGATTTCGACATCGAGCCGACGGTCAGCACCAGATCATCGCGTCCGACCGCGGCGGCCAACGGCTGCGGCGGCGCCTCATCGAGCCACATGTCGGCGATCGATTCGTCGACGATGGTGCGGGTCCGGGTGTCGGAGATGATCTGCCCCAACTGTTTTCGTTGCGCTGCCGACAGGGTGAACCCGGTCGGGTTGTGGCTGTCGGGGATCAGGTAGGCCAGGCTCGGGGCGAGCTGTCGCAGCGCGGCCTGGACGGCGCCCAGTTCCCAACCGTCTTCGGTGAGCGCCACCGGAACTGCCCGGGCCCCCGCGGTCGAGATCGCGGTCAGCGCGCCGTGGTAGGTGGGCTGTTCGACGAGCACCCGGTCGCCGGGGCGGGTGTGGCTGGCCAGGATCAGCCCGATGGCGTGCTGGGCTCCGGTGGTCACCATGATCTGGTCGGGATCGGTGGGTAGCCCACGGGCGCAATATCTTTCGGCGATCGCCACGCGCAGCGGGTCGACCCCCATCAGCTCGTGGCCGGGGGCCCGCAGAAAGGGGGTGATGTCCCGGGCAGCCTCGCCGAACGCCTCCAGCACGGCGGTGGCCGGTGCGCACATGGCTGCTTCGGCCAGGCTGACGGTCGGCGTCGGGGCATCGGTGTGGACCTGGCTCGAGGTGGGCAGCGCGGTGATGCTGCGGGCACCGCGGCGGGCGTGCAGGTAGCCGTCCTCGCGCAACTGGGCGAAGGCCGCCGTCACGGTCGTGCGGGAGACACGTAGCGACTCGGCCAGCGCCCGTTCACTGGGGATGCGGGACCCCACCGGAACCCGGCCGTCCACGATGAGCAGCCGGATGGCGTCCGCCAACCCGAGATAGGCGGGGCCGCTGTGACTGGAGGTGCGCCAGTTCCCCAGTTCGCGGGCCAGCAGGTCCACGTCGAGGGCTCGGGCGGCCATATCTGCCGACATAATGAGGCCAGTATGGGCGAACTGGCTATTGATGAGCAAGCCACATGGCCGGGATCATCGCTACATGGCACGGAACTGGATATCCCGATTGGCGGAGAACCTCCGCCGGCTGTACGACCCCGGCAACAGCTTCGGAGACCGCGATGTGGACGCCCGCCGGGTGATCGGTGAGCTCGACGCCATCCGCGCCCGATTCCCCGACCACGCATGAGGACCGCATTCACCCGGGGCACCCTGCTCCTGATCGGCCTGTGCGGCTACGGCGTGTCGATGGCCATGATGGTGCGCGCCGGGCTGGGACTCGACCCATGGGACGTCTTCCACCAGGGCCTGACCCGGCACACCCCGCTGACCCTCGGCATGGCCTCGGCCGTCGTCGGTGTCGTCGTGCTACTGGCCTGGATCCCCCTGCGGAACCGGCCCGGGGTCGGCACCGTCGCCAACGTCATCGTCATCGCGGTCACCGTCGATACCACCCTCGCGGCGCTCCCCGCGCCCTCGGCGCTGGGAGTGCGAATCGCGATGATGGTCGGTGCCGTCGTGCTCAATGCCATCAGCACCGTGCTCTACATCGGTGCCGGCCTGGGCCCGGGGCCCCGCGACGGCCTGATGACCGGCCTGGTGGCACGCACCGGGCTGTCGGTGCGATTGGTACGCACCGGGATCGAGGCCACCGTGCTGGCGGTCGGCTGGCTGCTCGGCGGCACCGTCGGTGTCGGCACCCTGGTGTACGCATTCGGGATCGGGCCCCTCGTGCAGCTGTTTCTGCGGCTCACCCCGCGCGCATTGCTGTTCCACGATTTCAGCGGCGGGCGCGCCCGAGCAGATCGCGACACGGTCACTACGATGAGCGAGTGGCCGCAGGGGAACGCACCGATTCGACAATCAGCGACGACGGCGACGGAACCGACCCCGACCTGCTGATCGACTTCGCCCGGGTGACCCTGCGGCGCGGCGGCAACACCCTGATCGGGCCGATCACCTGGAGCGTCGAACTCGACGAACGCTGGGTGGTCATCGGCCCCAACGGCGCGGGCAAAACCTCACTGCTGCGGATCGCCGCGGCCACCGAACATCCGACCTCGGGCACCGCCTACGTGCTCGGCGAACGGTTGGGCCGCACCGACATGTCCGAGTTGCGGGCCCGCGTCGGGCTGAGCAGCTCGGCCCTGTCCCAACGCATCCCCGACACCGAGGTGGTACGCGACCTGGTGGTGTCCGCCGGCTACGCCGTCCTGGGCCGCTGGCGCGAGGACTACGACGACGTCGACTACGCCCAGGCCATCGACATGCTGGAGAGCGTCGGCGCCGAACACCTGGCCGAACGCACCTACGGCACCCTCTCGGAAGGCGAACGCAAACGGGTGCTGATCGCCCGATCGCTGATGACCGACCCGGAGCTGCTGCTGCTCGATGAACCCGCCGCCGGGCTCGACCTGGGTGGCCGCGAAGAGCTCGTGGCACGGTTGACCGACCTGGCCGCCGACCCCGACGCGCCGGCCATGGTGCTGGTGACCCATCATGTCGAGGAGATCCCAGTGGGGTTCAGCCACGCGCTGATCCTCTCGGAAGGCCAGGCGGTGGCCTCAGGTCTGCTGACCGAGGTGTTGACCGCGGAGAACTTGTCCAAGGCATTCGGCCAGTCGATCGCCCTGGATGTGATCGACGGGCGCTACTTCGCCCGCCGGACCAGGAGCCGTGCGGCTCACAGGAGGCGTGCATGACCGATCCATTGGTGCCCAGGCCCGCGGCCACGGTGATGCTGGTCCGCGACGGCGCCGAATCGATCGAAGTGTTCATGATGCGCCGGCACGCGGCCATGGACTTCGTGGCCGGGGTGATGGTGTTCCCCGGCGGTGGCGTCGACGACCGCGATCGCAATGCCGACATCGCCTGGTTCGGTCCCGACCCGGACTGGTGGGCCCAGCGACTCGGGGTGGAAACCGGACTGGCCGAGGCGTTGGTGTGCGCGGCGGCCCGCGAGACCTTCGAGGAATCGGGCGTGTTGTTCGCCGGGCCCGCCAGCGGGTCGGGGAATCCGGGCATCATTTCCGACGCCTCGGTCTACGGCGACGCGCGCGCCGCCCTGGCCAACCACTCGCTGTCCTTCGCCGACTTCCTGCGCGACGAGAAACTCGTGCTGCGGGCCGACCTGCTGCGGCCATGGGACAACTGGATCACCCCCAAGGAAGAGCGCACCCGCCGCTACGACACCTTCTTCTTCGTCGGTGCACTGCCCGAGGGCCAGCGGGCCGACGGTGAGAACACCGAATCCGACCAGGCGTTCTGGAGCACCCCGCAGGCCGGTCTCGACGACTTCGAGCAGGGAAACTCGTTCCTGCTGCCGCCCACCTGGACCCAGCTGAACTCGCTCAACGGCCGCTGCGTGTCCGATGTGTTGGCGACCGAACGCAAGATCGTGGCGATCGAACCCAACCTCGCGCTGGGCGGAGGGAACTGGAACATCGAGTTCTTCGACGGCGAGCGCTACAACGCGGCGCGTAACCACCGGTCCCCGGGAGTGAACCAGTGAACGAGTTCGTCAGGGTGATCACCGGGGTGCCGGAGCAGGACGGGGTCGGCACGCTCATGCTGTCCCGGCCCCCGACCAACGCGCTGACCCGCCAGGTGTACCGCGAGATCATCGCGGCCGCCCACGAGCTCGGTGAACGCCCGGACGTCTCGGTGGTGATCCTGTTCGGCGGGCACGAGATCTTCTGCGCCGGCGACGACGTGCCCGAGCTGCGCACCCTGAACACCGCCGAGGCCGCCACCGCCGAGGCGGCGCTGCGTCAGTGCGTCGAGGCGATCGCCGCCATCCCCAAACCGACCGTGGCCGCGATCACGGGTTACGCCCTGGGCAGCGGGCTGAACCTGGCCATGGCGGCCGACTGGCGGGTGGCCGGTGACAACGTCAAATTCGGGTCGACCGAGATCCTGGCCGGACTGGCGCCCCGCGCCGGCGGCGGCGCACGGCTGGCCCAGGTGATCGGGGCCGGCAAGGCCAAGGAACTGGTGTTCAGCGGCCGGTTCGTCGGTGCTGAGGAAGCCCGCGAGCTCGGTCTGATCGACCAGATGGTGGCACCCGACCACGTCTACGACGAGGCACTGGCCTGGGCACGCCGATTCGTCGAGCATCCGGTCGAGGTGCTGGCCGCGGCCAAGGCCGCCGTCGACGGGTGGGTGGACCGGCCCTGACCCCCGCCGAGGGCGGGCCGTTAGGCTGCCCTGCATGACTGACATCAAGGATTCCGGCACCCCCGCTGCGGTCGACGGGGCCGACATGCCGACTCCTAACCCGCACGCCACGGCCGAACAGGTCGAAGCCGCGATGCACGACAGCAAGCTCGCGCAGGTGCTCTACCACGACTGGGAAGCCGAAACCTACGACGAGAAATGGTCGATCTCCTACGACCAGCGCTGCATCGACTACGCCCGCGGCCGGTTCGATGCCATCGTTCCCGAGGCCGAGCAGCGGGAACTGCCCTATGACCGCGCCCTGGAGCTGGGCTGCGGCACCGGGTTCTTCCTGCTCAACCTGATCCAGTCCGGGGTGGCGCGACGCGGTTCGGTGACCGACCTGTCCCCGGGCATGGTGAAGGTGGCCACCCGCAACGGACAGGGCCTCGGCCTGGACATCGACGGCCGGGTGGCCGACGCCGAGGGCATCCCGTACGAGGACAACACCTTCGACCTCGTGGTCGGGCACGCCGTGCTGCACCACATCCCCGATGTCGAGCTGTCGCTGCGCGAGGTGGTCCGGGTGCTCAAGCCGGGCGGCCGCTTCGTCTTCGCCGGTGAGCCCACCACGGTCGGCAACAAGTACGCGCGTGAACTGTCCACGCTGACCTGGCACGCCACCACCAACCTGACCAAGCTGCCGTGGCTGAACGGCTGGCGTCGGCCGCAGGCCGAACTCGACGAGTCCTCCCGCGCCGCCGCGCTGGAAGCCGTCGTCGATCTGCACACTTTCGACCCGGCCGATCTGGAACGGATGGCCGCCAATGCCGGTGCAGTCGAAGTCCGCACTGCCAGTGAGGAATTCACCGCCGCCATGCTGGGCTGGCCGGTGCGCACCTTCGAGGCAGCGGTGCCGCCGGGGCGGCTGGGCTGGGGCTGGGCCAAGTTCGCGTTCAACAGCTGGACCACCCTGAGTTGGGTGGACGCCAATGTCTGGCGCCGCGTGGTGCCCAAGGGCTGGTTCTACAACGTGATGGTCACGGGGGTCAAGCCCTCCTGAGCGGTGGGACGGTTTTCGATCCTGCCGCCGTCGCGTACCTGCGTTCGGCGGCAGGGGTGCAGGCCCTGGGTGAGGTAGCCGGACGCCGCCTCACCGGCACCAGCCTGGTCAGTGACATCGCCGCTGTCCGAACACAATTCGGTGACCGTACCGGAATTCTGGTCCAGACCGTACAACTGCGCCGCCGCGCACAGGCCAAATTCACCGACCCCGATCGGTGGTTGTTCACCGACGAGGCGCTGCAACAGGCGACGGCCGCACCGGTGGCCGCCCACCGCGCCCGCAGACTCGCCGGGGCCCGGGTGCACGACGCCACCTGCTCGATCGGCAGTGAGCTTGTGGCACTGCGGGATTGCGCCGCACAGTTGGTCGGCAGTGATCTCGATCCGGTGCGGTTGGCGATGGCCGCCAACAATCTCGACGACGGCGGTCCCGCTGTCGCGCTGTGCCGGGCCGACGCCCTGACCCCGATCACCCGCGACACCGTCGTGATCATCGACCCGGCCCGCCGCTCCGGTGGCCGGCGCCGGTTCGACCCGCGCGCCTACACCCCGGCGCTCGACGCGGTCCTGGACGTCTACCGCGACCGCGATCTGGTGGTGAAGTGCGCTCCGGGAATCGATTTCGACGAGCTCACCAAGATGGGGTTCGCCGGGGAGATCGAGGTGACCTCGGTGGGCGGCAGCGTGCGGGAAGCCTGTCTGTGGTCGCCGGGCCTCACCGAGCCCGGGATTCGTCGCCGCGCCAGCCTGTTGGAGACCGGGGAAGAACTCACCGACGCCGAGCCCGACGACTGCCCGGTGGCGGCGGCCGGCCGCTGGATCGTCGACCCCGACGGGGCGGTGGTACGGGCCGGGCTGGTGCGCCACTACGCGGCCCGACACGGCCTGTGGCAGCTCGACCCGGACATCGCCTACCTGTCCGGGGACTCCCTGCCGCCCGGAGTGCGTGGTTTCGAAGTGCTCGACCAACTGCACTTTCACGAGCGCAAACTGCGCGCGGCATTGTCTGCCCACTCGGCGGGAGCACTGGAGATCCTGGTTCGTGGTGTCGACGTGGACCCGGACGCGCTGCGGGCCCGGATGCGGTTGCGGGGCAGCCGGCACCTCGCCGTGGTGATCGCGCGGCTGGGCTCCGGGGCGGCCGGCCGGGCAACGGCATTCATTTGTCGGCCCTCGCGGTGAGCGCCCACGTATTCTGGAGGCCACATGCGCCGGTGACTCAGCCGGTGTGGGTTGACCGCCTACGAGGACGACTGAGGATGCGAATTTCCCCCGTGACAGCGCTGCTGACGGCCGGCGTGCTGTTCGCCTGGCTCGGTGTGCCGGTGGCCACTGCGCAGCCGGCATGCGCCGATCTCAGCGGGACCGTCGACGCCGACCAGACGTGTCAGGTCCACACCGCCAACGCCACCTACACGCTGGACTACACGTTCCCGGTCGACTATCCCGATCAGCGGGCGGTCGCCGATTACCTGATCCAGACCCGCGACGGATTCGTCAACGTCTCGGACATGCCCGGATCACGCGACCAGCCCTACGTTCTGGACGCCAGGGGCACCGGCTACAGCTCCGGGACCCCGCCGCAGACCCGGAGCCTGGTGTTCGAGGTCTTCCAGAACGTCGGCGGCGCCCACCCGCAGACCTGGTACAAGGCGTTCAACTACAACGTCGCCACCCGGGCACCGATCACCTTCGACACCCTGTTCAAGCCGGGCGCCAAACCCTTGGACGTGATCTTCCCGATCGTGCAACGCGAACTGCAGAAACAATCCGGGGTGGAGCAGGCGATCCCACCCGCCATCGGCCTCGACCCGGCGCACTACCAGAACTTCGTCCTCACCGACGACTCGTTGATCTTCTTCTTCGGTCAGGGTGAGCTGCTGTCCGAGGCGGCCGGCGCCGTACAGGCCGCCGTTCCGCGCTCCGCGGTGGCGGCCTTACTGGCCCTGTGACCGCGCGGCTCAGGCCGGCGCGAAACCGTACACCTGACCGTCACTCGTCGCGGTGACGATCCGATGATCGGCGCCGATCGACACCCCGACCGGCCAGCCCGTCGCCTCCGGCACCGGATAGCTGTTCAGGGTGTGCCCGTCACCGGAGTCGAACACCAGCAGGCTCTGACCGTGACCGCCCTCGCGGGCCACCGCGTAGCCGACATCTCCGGCACGGCTGGCCGTGGTCAGCGGCACCACGTCGTCACGGGTCCAGGCCACCTCGCCGTGATCGCCGGCGTCGCGCACCGCGGTCAGCTTGGCGTCCGGCCCGCCGCCGGCCACGATCAACCCGTCCGGTGACACCGACGGTGGGGTCTGGGCCAGATAGTTCAGCGGCACCGACCATTTGGCCGAGCCGTCCGCGGAATTCAGGGCCCACAGCCTCTGGTCGCGGCCGTTGACGTACACCGTCGAACCGTCGGCCGACAGCACCGGCGAGGCCAGCGGGCCGCGACCCACCGCGTCACTCGTCCACTCCTGCGTCAGCAACGTCTGCTCCCCGGGGTGATAGCGCAGCCCGACCAGTACCGGCGCCGCCGCGCCCGGCTGCCACACGCTGAGCACCACGATCCGGGCCGCAGCGGAGAACGCCGGTGCGGCCGCCACCGGGCACCGGGACCGGGCCGGCTGACAGTCAGCCAGCCCACGCTCGGAATCCGTCGGGTCCACACCGGCGACCAGGTCCAGCGGCGTTCCCTCGACCGTGCCGCGATGGCCGTTGAACACCAACACCTGGCCGAGGTGGGTCACCACCAGCAACTGTCCGTCATCGAGCAGGCGGGGCGTGGTGGGCATGCCGATGACCGGCTGACGCCAGCGGATCCACTGGGTCGGTGGGAAGGACAGGATGGTGCCGGGCTGGCCCACGTAGAGGTTGTCGAACCCGTCGAACAGCGGACTCGACCAGCCACCGCCCAGCACCAATCGGGTACACCAGCGCTGGCGGGCGTTGTTGTCCGCCTCCCACACCATCAGCGAACAACCGCCGGCGGTCTGGGCGTTGGCGGCCAGGTACCCACTCGCACCGAGTGCCACCTGGGCGCCCAGCTCACCCTTCACCGAGCGGCTCCACTCCAGCTGAAGCGCCTCGGCGCCGCGGGAAAGGGTGTAACTGCTGTTGGCGGCGTCTCCGTACTGGGCCGACCAGCCCTGCCCGGCGCGCGCGTCCACCCAGCTGTCGGTGTTCTGGCAACCCGTGAGCAGGCCCGTGAACAGCACTGCGACCGCCAGTGCAAGGTATCGCCGGAACACGATGTCCTTTCGTCGCCGAACACGCCTGGGGCTCGTATTTTGGGGCCCAGGTGAGGGTAACCCGGTCCCCGGTGGGCGGGAGCGCGGCGACCCGGGAAGGCTGTGGGCGTCGTCGCGTAGGCTGTCCGGCCATGACGACGATGTGGGGCGCCCCGATTCACAAGCGCTGGCGGGGCTCGCGGCTGCGTGATCCGCGCCAGGCGGATTTCCTGACGAAAGCGTCGCTCAAATGGGTGATCGACAACCGTGCCTACACCCCGTGGTACCTGGTGCGGTACTGGCGGCTGCTGAAGTTCAAGCTGGCCAACCCGCACATCATCACCCGCGGCATGGTCTTCCTCGGCAAGGGGGTGGAGATCCAGTGCACCCCGGAGCTGGCCCAGATGGAGATCGGTCGCTGGGTGCACATCGGTGACAAGAACACCATCCGCTGCCACGAGGGATCACTGCGTATCGGCGACAAGGTGGTGCTGGGCCGCGACAACGTGATCAACACCTATCTCGACATCGAGCTCGGTGACTCGGCGCTGATGGCCGACTGGTGCTACGTCTGCGACTTCGACCACAAGATGGACAACGTCGACATGCCGATCAAGGACCAGGGCATCATCAAGGGCCCGGTGCGCATCGGTCCCGACACCTGGATCGCCGCGAAGGTCACCGTGCTGCGCAACACCTCGGTCGGTCGAGGCTGCGTGCTGGGTGCACATGCCGTGGTCAAGGGGGAGATCCCCGACTATTCGATCGCGGTCGGGGCCCCGGCCAAGGTGGTCAAGAACCGCAAGCTGGACTGGGAGACGTCGGCCGCCGAGCGTGCCGAACTCGCCGCCGCGCTGGCCGACATCGAACGCAAGAAGAAGGCCGCCAGCAACTGACCGGCAACCCCGGCAACCTCAGGCGCCGTTGCACACCCCGGACTCGCGGATCACGTTCCCGTAGACCTGCGCCGTGGCGATGTTGGCGTTGATGAACCCGGACGGCTGTTGCTGTCGCATCTTGTCGCTGATCTGGGTCAGCTGGAACCACAGGTGGTAGATCGAGTCACCGTTGTACAGCGGTGAGTACTGGCTGTGGTCGGGGTAATTGGTGATGTAGAGCGTGTGGGCGCGGGAATCCAGGAACGCCGCCGACTGGTCGATGTTCGCCTGGACGGCGTCGCCGGCGGCCTGGACGCCGGGCTCGGTCCAGTAATCGCCGTGCTCACCCAGGAAATGCTGGAAGCCCACGATCTGGCTCATCAAGGTGTCGTACTGGGCGTTGAACCACTGGCAGGACTCGCGCTGGGCGTCGATCTGCTCGGGCGTGACGCGAACCTGCCACAGGTTGTAGGGGAACACCGTGTAGTTCGGCGCCCAGTCCGACGGGTGGGGTTCGAACACGGGCAGGCTGGGCTCGGCCGACGCCGGTGCGGCGAGGCCGAGCGCAACGAAGGCGCCGACGAGCGCAGCGCACGCGGGGTGATTGCGGGTCCGGGCCACGCCTCGATTGTGCTCGGTGTGGGCCGGGTGCGGCGGCGGATCGGTCAATTCAGCGGTCGGGCAACGCGTGTTCGACGATCGGACGGCGCGGATGGGGTTCCCGTTCGGCCCGTTTGGCCGCCAGATACACCTGACTGGTCTCGGCGGCCACAGTGTGCCAGTCGAAGTCGGCGCTGAGCCGTTCGCGGGCGGCGAGTGCTCGCCGCTGCGCGGCCTTCGGATCGTCGAGCACGGCACGCACCGCCGCCGTCAGGCCCGCCACATCCCGTGGTGCGAAGGACATTCCGGTCTGCCCGTCGATCACCGCTTCGCCGAGGCCGCCGACGTTGGAGGTGACCAGCGGGGTTCCCGTGGCCGCCGCCTCCAGGGCCACGATGCCGAACGGTTCGTAGTGGCTGGGCAGCACGGCTGCGTCGGCGGCCTGCAGCGCGCTCACCAAGTCGTCATGGCCGAGCCGACCGACGAAGCGGGTTGCCTTGACCACCTTGTGCTTTCGGGCCTGCTCGACGAGCCATTCCTGCTGGGTGCCGTCGCCGGCGATGGTCAGTGTGGTGCCGGGATGGGCGCGGCGGATCCGGGGGAGCGCGGCGATGGCCTCCTGGATGCCCTTCTCGTACTCCAGCCGGCCCACGTAGAGCAGCTGCGGCGGGCCCTGCCGCGGCCGGCGCGGCGCGAACGGCCACAGGTCGGCATCGATGCCGTTGCGGATCACCCTGATCTCGGAGAGGTCAGGTCCGAACAGTTGGGTGATCTCCTCGCTCATGGATGCCGAGCAGGTGATGAGCGAATCGGATTCGCGCACCAGCCACGACTCCACGGCATGCACCTGGCGGCTGATCGGCCCGGAAACCCACCCCGAGTGCCGACCGGCTTCGGTGGCGTGGATGGTGGAAACCAGTGGGACGTCGAAAAATTCGGCCAGGGCGATGGCTGGGTGCGCGACCAGCCAGTCGTGGGCGTGGACGAGGTCGGGAACCCACCGGTCACCCGAATTGTCTTTGACGGCAAGGCCGGTGCGCACCATCGCATGCCCCATGGCCAAGGTCCAGGCCATCATGTCGGTGCCGAACTCGAACTCGTGTGGATCCTGAGCGGCGGCAACCACCCGGACCCCCTCACTGATCTCGTCGGTCGAGGGGTGGGTGCTAGGGTCGGTGTCGGTGGGCCTGCGGCTGAGCACCACGACCTCGTGGCCGGCCTCGACCAGCGCGGTGGCCAGGTGGTGCACGTGTCGACCCAGACCGCCGACGACGACGGGCGGGTATTCCCAGGACACCATCAGGATCTTCATGACTGCGTGCCTTCGTACCGGTGCGAGCGTGCGCACAATGCTGAGGATTTGCGGGGTGTCGAGCGGCAGACGCGCACGCTCGCGCTGGTGGTCATTTTGGCAGACGCCGGGCGTCGAGGGCACCGAACAGGCCGTCGGCCTTGTTCCACCCGTCGGCCAGCCGCTCGGCGTGATCGCGACGGCCCGAGGCCAGCGCGTCGGAGATCTCGCGGGTGGCGTGGGCATGCAGGTGGGCCCGGTAGCGGGCGTACTCGGCGGCAGAATCCTTGCTCACCATGAACGGCCAGTCGCTGGACACCGTCAGCAGCGTCTCCCGCAGGATCTGGTCGGCCACCCGATCCCGCGGCGTCGGCGCACCGACGGTGGCGTGCTGGGTGAGCGCCTTGTCCACGGTGCTCAGGGCCCCGTCGACCACCTCGCTGTTGAGCTGCACCAGGTCGGACACCTTCTCGCCGTTCCAGACCTGCCAGTCCTTGCCCGAACCCCACGAGCTGGGCGGCAATTCCGTTGGGGCACCGACGAATCCGTCGGCCTTGGCGTCCGACAACGTGCCCACCCGGACGCCGGCCGCGGGCAGGGCCCGCAGCACCCGGCCCAGCCACTCCGGACCCTCGTACCACCAGTGCCCGAACAGCTCGGTGTCGAACGCGGCCACCACATGCGCCGGACGACCGATCCGCTCGCTCTCGCTGACGAGCCGGCGACGGACCACCCCGACGAAGTCGGCGACATGCTCGTCGATCGCCCGGTCGGCGCGCTGCGGGTCGTAGGGCGCCTTCTCCGCCGAGGGCACATTGCGGCCGGTGACCCGGGAGGGCTTGAGGCCGGTGGTGTGGTCGTAGGTGTGGAAGTCGCGGTAGGCGGCGTGCCCGGGATAACCAGACTTGGGTGACCACACGCGGTAGCTGACCTGAAGATCGCGGCCGAAGGCGACCACATCGGAGTCGCCGACCGGCCGGCCCAGCGCGGTGTCACCGTGCAGGGACGGCCCGTCCACCATGAAATGCCCGACACCGGCCGCGGCGTAGCCGGTTTCCATTCCTGGGGCATACGCGCATTCCGGTGCCCAAATGCCAACCGGGGTATGGGCGAAACGCAGCTGGGCGTCGGCCAGCCCTTCGCGCAGCGCGAATTCGCGCAACCGGGGGTTGAGCAGCGGTTGGAACGGATGGGCCAGCGGCCCGCCGAGCAGTTCGATGGTCTCGGCGTCGATCAGGGAGCGCAACAATCCGTTGGCACCGTGGCGCCAGTGGGTGGCGAACTCCTCGATCGCCGCGCCGGCCTCGGCGTACTCACGAATCCCGAACTGCCGCAAACCTTCCGGCTCACGCAGCGTCGTTGCTTCCTGGGCCCGCAACTGCCAGTTGGCCAACCAGTGGTGCATCCCGGTCAGGCAGTACGGATCATCGAGTTGTGCGGTGACCACCGGCGTCATGCCGAGGGTGATCAGATGCCGGCGATCCTCGGCGGCCAGGCCACGCAGCACCCGCATCAACGGCAGGTACGCCGCCGCCCAGGACTGGTAGAGCCATTCCTCGCCGACCGGCCAGCGACCGTGATGGGCCAACCAGGGCAGGTGGGTGTGCAGGACGAGCGTGAATAACCCGGGTACCGGCTCGGGGTCGGGATTGGAGGTCACGGCCGCACCGCGATCGCGACCAGGTCCAGGCTGTCGTCAATGTTGCGGTCGCCCGACGAGGTCAGATCGAAGTCGTCGACGGTCACCGCGGCCACGTCGGCGAGCAGCTGCTCGGGCCATGGCGCGTCGGCCACCGCGCGCTGCACCTGTGCCTCGATGATCGAGCCGCCGTGCCGGGCGTCGAGTTCGGCGAGCCCGGCACCGTGAAAGACCCCGAGCATCGCCTCGACGGCAAACCCGGCGTCGACCAGCAGCTCGGTGAGCTCCGCGGCGTTGAGCTCACGGGTGTGGAACGGGTTCAGCGGGGTGTCCAGGCCGGGCGAGAAGGTGATGCGGTTCGGGGTGGAGACCAGGAACACACCGCCCGGACGCAGCACACGGAAGCACTCGGAGACGAATTGTGCTTGGTCCCAAAGGTGCTCGATGACCTGGAAGTTCACCACGACGTCGACCGATTCGTCGGCCAGGGGGAGCTCGGCCAGGTTGCCGTGGGTGATCTCGACCCTGGGATAGCGGGCCCGCACGTGGGCCACGGTGGCCTCGTCGTAGTCCAGGGCGATCACCTTGCGGGCCACGTCGGCGATCAGATCCGCACCGTAGCCCTCGCCGCAGCCGGCTTCCAGGACCTCGCGACCGACGCACCGGTCGGCCAGGCGTCGGTACACCACCTCATGGCGGCGGAACCAGTAGTTTTCCTCGGCCAGGCCGGGGATGGTCCGCTCGCCGGTGAGAGGAAGTGCCAGGGGTTGGGCTTGGGTGAGGACTCCGTCCGGGCCCGCCGCGTTTGCGCTCATTGGAAGGCAGGCTAACCCAGGGTTACCCAGGTTGAAGGGGTCGGTGGCGAATCGCCAACGGTTTGGATGCCTCCGGGGTGTGGTAGGGGAGGCCGGAATACAAACTCCGACCAGCTATGGTGGTCCTGCGAACCACCATAAGTTACCGCCCGGTAACATGGTGCTAGTTGCTCAGAACGTGATATGAGCCGGGCCACCGGTCTCATCGAGGAGGACGAACCAGAGTCATGACGAACATCGTGGTCCTGATCAAACAGGTCCCAGACACTTGGTCGGAGCGCAAGCTGTCCGACGGCGATTTCACCCTCGACCGCGAGGCTGCCGACGCCGTGCTCGACGAGATCAACGAGCGCGCCGTGGAAGAGGCGCTGTTGATCAAGGAGCGTGAAGGCGGAGACAGCACCGTCACCGTGCTGACCGCCGGCCCGGAGCGCGCCACCGAGGCGATCCGCAAGGCGCTGTCCATGGGTGCCGACAAGGCCGTGCACCTCAAGGACGACGGCATGCACGGCTCCGACGTCGTCCAGACCGCATGGGCGCTGGCCCGTGCGCTGGGCACCATCGAGGGCACCGAGCTGGTCATCGCCGGTAACGAGGCCACCGACGGCGTCGGCGGCGCAGTGCCGGCTGTGATCGCCGAGTACCTGGGCCTGCCGCAGCTCACCCACGTGCGCAAGCTGAACGTCGAGGGCGGCAAGGTCACCGCCGAGCGGGAGACCGACGAGGGCGTGTTCACCCTGGAGGCCTCGCTGCCGGCCGTGGTCAGCGTCAACGAGAAGATCAACGAGCCCCGCTTCCCGTCCTTCAAGGGCATCATGGCCGCGAAGAAGAAGGAAGTCACCGTGCTCACCCTCGCCGAGATCGGCGTGGAGGCCGACGAGGTCGGCGTCGCCAATGCCGGTTCCAAGGTGCTGTCTTCGACCCCGAAGCCGCCGAAGACCGCCGGTGAGAAGGTGACCGACGAGGGCGACGGCGGCACCAAGATCGCCGAGTACCTGGTCGCCCAAAAGCTCATCTAGGCAGCTGTCCTAGACCACCTACTCTCCGAAAGACTAACGAGAACTCATGGCTGAAGTACTTGTGCTCGTTGAGCACTCCGAAGGCGCGTTGAAGAAAGTCACCGCCGAACTCATCACCGCCGCCCGGGTCCTGGGTGAGCCTGCCGCTGTCGTGGTGGGCAAGCCGGGCACGGCGGCCCCGCTGGTCGACGGCCTCAAGGCCGCCGGTGCGGCCAAGATCTACGTCGCCGAGTCCGACGACGCGGAGAACTACCTCGTCACCCCGGTGGTCGACGTGCTGGCCGGACTGGCCGAGTCGGCAGCGCCGGCCGGCGTGGTCATCGCCGCCACCGCCGACGGCAAGGAAATCTCCGCCCGCCTGGCCGCCCGGATCGGCTCGGGCCTGCTGGTCGACGTGGTCGAGGTCCGCGAGGGTGCGGTGGGTCTCCACAGCATCTTCGGTGGTGCCTTCACCGTCGAGGCCCAGGTCACCAGCGACACCCCGGTGATCACGGTGCGTCCGGGCTCGATCGAGGCCGCCCCGGCCGACGGTGCCGGCGAGGTCGTCAACGTCGAGGTCCCGGCCCAGGCCGAGAACGCGACCAAGATCACCAAGCGCGAGCCCGCTGTCGCCGGTGACCGCCCCGAGCTCACCGAGGCCGGCGTCGTGGTCGCCGGTGGTCGTGGTGTCGGTGGCGAGGACGGCTTCCACGATGTCGTCGAGCCGCTGGCCGACGCCTTCGGCGCTGCTGTCGGTGCCTCGCGTGCCGCGGTCGACTCGGGTTACTACGGTGGCCAGTTCCAGGTCGGCCAGACCGGTAAGACCGTGTCGCCGCAGCTGTACATCGCCCTGGGCATCTCCGGCGCGATCCAGCACCGGGCCGGTATGCAGACCTCGAAGACGATCATCGCGGTGAACAAGGACGAGGAAGCCCCGATCTTCGAGATCGCCGACCTCGGCATCGTCGGTGACCTGTTCAAGGTTGCCCCGCAGCTGACCGACGCGGTCAAGGCCCGCAAGGGATAGTCCGCTCAGTACCACACAAAACCCCGGCGCACCTGGTGTGCGCCGGGGTTTTGTGCTGTGTGGGTCGGGGCGTTTCCGTGCCATCCGAGCCGAATTGGCTGCCGCACCGAGTTGGCTGCCGCACCGAGTTGGCTGCCGCGCCGAATTGGCTGCCGCGCCGAGTGTCACGTTGGAGTGGCTACCGCGGTCGAGGGCCACTCTGGCCTGACAACGTGGCGGGGAAGTAGGCGGCGACGGCGGGGAAGTACGCGTGGGACGGGCGGGCGGATTCCCGGACCGGACTACGGACTTTCCAGGGTGTGCAGCCACCTCGGCGGGTGCCAGTGTTGACTCCGTCAGCACATCGAGAAAGGGATTCGCACCATGAAGATCACAGTGATAGGTGCCAGCGGCCAGATCGGCTCACGGGTCGTGCGGTTGCTCACTGATGCCGGGCATGACGTGGTCGCCGCCTCGCTCTCGACAGGAGCCAACGTCCTCACCGGCGAGGGCCTGGTGGACGCGCTCAGCGGCGCGCAGGTGCTGGTGGACGTGGTGAATTCACCGTCGTTCGAGGACTCCGCGGTGCTGGACTTCTTCACCGCCTCGTCGCGCAACCTGGTCGCCGCCGCCAAGGAGACCGGCGTCGGCCATTACGTCGCACTGTCGATCGTGGGCACCGACGGGCTGCCGGACAGCGGCTACATGCGTGCCAAGGTGGCCCAGGAGGAGATCATCACCGGCTCGGGTCTGCCGTACACGATCGTGCGCGCCACGCAGTTCCAGGAATTCGCCGAGGCCATCACCGACACCCTGGTGGTCGGGGACGAGGTGCGGGTACCCGACGCGCGGATCCAGCTGATCTCCGTCGACGACGTCGCCGCCCAGGTGGCCGAGGTCGCGCAGGGCTCCCCGGTCAACGGAATCGTCAACATCGGTGGGCCGGAAAAGCTTTCGTTCGCCGACATGGCCCGCGCCGTGCTGGCCAGGCGGGGTGACGACAAGCCGGTGGTGATCGACCCGCAGGCAACGTATTTCGGCACCGCGGTGGACGCCGACAGCCTGGTGACCGGTGATGACGGAATCCTCACCGAAACCCGTTTCGCCGACTTCATCGCGGCGCACTGACATGCCGGTGTCAGCTGAGCGCGAGCAGGCGCTGCAGGACGCGATGACGGTGATCGGCTGTGTGACACCGCCGTTCATCCCGCCCAACGCCGAGGTGATGACGACGATCATCGAATGGCCCGCGGGATCGCCCGGGGCGCCGCCGCACCGGCATCCGGCCGGACCGGCATTCGGCTATGTGCTGGAGGGCGAGATGCTCTTCGAATTGGAGGGCGAGGCGCCGCGGGTGGTCAAGGCCGGCGAGGCGTTTTGGGAGCCCGGCGGTGACGTGATCCACTACTCGGACGCCAACAACCGCGACGACGTCCCGCTGAAGTTCCTGGTCAACATGTTGTGTGTGCCCGGTGAACCGATGCTCGTCATCGTCGACGACGACGAACTCGAAGCCCGCAAGGACCGCCGGGTGCGCTGAGCGCCGACAACGGGCAAAACGTCACCTGGTGCTCACGGACATGTCACACGGGTGATGCCGTCTGGAGACCCCACTGGGCGACCGTGCTGGCTATGAGCACTGCATCTGTACTCATCGCCGCTGATCACACCGACAGCGTGGCGTCCGGTGCGCCGCGTTACACCCTGCTGTTGTCGACCGATCCCGAGCTCATCGAGGCCGCCCAGCGGCTCCGCTACGACGTGTTCACCTCCGAACCCGGTTTCACCCTCGGCAGCGCGACCGACGGCCGCTCGTCCGGTCTGGATGCCGACCGGTTCGACGAGCACTGCGACCACCTGCTGGTGCGTGAGGACCACACCGGTGAGCTGGTGGGCTGCTACCGGATGTTGCCGCCGCCGGGCGCGATCGCCGCGGGCGGGCTCTACACCGCCACCGAGTTCGACGTGCGCGGCCTCGATGCGCTGCGGCCCTCGCTGGTCGAGATGGGCCGTGCGGTGGTGCGGGCCGATCACCGCAACGGCGCCGTGGTGCTGCTGATGTGGGCGGGCATCCTGGCCTACCTCGACCGGTGCGGGTACGACTACGTGACCGGTTGTGTATCGGTGCCGGTGGCCGGCAACGCCGACGGGCCGCCGGGGACCCAGATCCGCGGGGTCCGCGACGTCGTCCGGCGCCGCCACGCCGCACCCGCCGAACACACGGTGTACCCGTATCGGCCGGTGGCCCTGGATGGCCGCGGCCTCGACGACATCGACCCGCCGTCGCGGACCACGGTGCCCCCGCTGATGCGTGGCTACCTGCGGCTGGGAGCGCAGGTGTGCGGGGAACCGGCGCACGATCCCGATTTCGGGGTGGGCGATTTCCCGGCCTTGCTCGACAAGCGCCGCGCCGACGTCCGCTACCTCAAGCGCCTGCGCTCGGTCTCGGCGGCGGCCGACATGGCCGGCGGGAAGACCGGGGGTGCGGTATGACCGCGCCCCAGACCCGAGGTGGGCAGTCCGAGCCGGGGTGTGAGCACTCCTGGCTGCCCAGGGCGTCGTGTGACGCCAGTTGCGTGCAGGCCGGAAGTGCCGAGGCCGGCCGGCGTCCGGTGGTCTGGATCCGCACCACGGTGCGGGTCGTGATGGCCGTGCTGTTGGCGCCGGGAGTGCCACTGCTGGCGGTGCCGATGCCGGGCCGATCCCACTTGCAGCGCTTCTACTGCCGGTTGATGCTGCGGTGCTTCGGGGTGCGAATCTCGCTGTCGGGCGGACCTATTCGCAACCTCCAAGGGGTCCTGGTGGTCAGTGGCCACGTGTCCTGGCTGGACATCTTCACGGTCGGTGCGGTCCTGCCCGGCTCCTTCGTGGCCCGCGCCGACCTGGTGGAATGGCCGGCCGTCGGGCGGTTGGCCCGGGTCATGAAGGTGATCCCGATCGACCGGGGCAGCCTGCGCCGGCTGCCCGCGGTGGTGCACACCGTGGCCGAACGGCTGCGCGCCGGGCACACCGTGGTGGCCTTTCCGGAGGGCACCACCTGGTGCGGACTGGCCTACGGATCGTTCCGGCCGGCGATGTTCCAGGCCGCGATCGACGCGGCCCGGCCGGTGCAGCCGCTGCGGCTGGACTATCGGCACCGCGACGGCCGGCCCTCCACCGTCCCGGCGTTCGTGGGCGAGGACACCCTGGTGCGGTCGGTGCGCCGGGTCATCACCGCACGTCGCACGGTATGCCACGTACATGTCGGGTCGTTGCAGCTGCCCGGGGCGGACCGGCGTGCCCTGGCGGCGCGGTGCGAAGCTGCGGTCCGTGCGGATCGGACCGGACACCAGCGGCTGCCCCAGGCTCCCGCGCACGTTCTGGCGGCCTGACGGCGGCCGGACGGCGGCCCACCTGCCAGCGGCTATCCTGGAGAGGTTATGACCTCCTCCGCGGGCAGGCCGGTCTATCTCGATCACGCCGCCACCACACCGATGCATCCAGCCGCCATCGACGCGATGACGGCTGCGCTGGCGAGCGTGGGTAACGCCTCGTCGCTGCACGGCTCGGGCCGGCAGGCCCGGCGGCGCATGGAGGAAGCTCGCGAGACCCTGGCCGGTCTGCTGGACTGCCGTCCCTCCGAGGTGATCTTCACCGCCGGGGGCACCGAGAGCGACAACCTCGCGGTCAAAGGCATCTACTGGGCCCGCCGCGATGCTGAGCCGAAGCGCCGCCGGATCGTCACCACCGCCGTCGAGCACCACGCCGTGCTCGATGCGGTGCAGTGGCTCGTCGACCACGAGGGTGCCGAGGTGACCTGGCTGCCGGTCGACGCCGAGGGCGCGGTGGCGCCGGAGTCGCTGCGGTCCGCCATCGAGGCCGGCGACGGCCCCGAGGACGTGGCCCTGATCACGATCATGTGGGCCAACAACGAGGTCGGCACGATCATGCCGATCGCCGAGCTGGCTGCCGTCGCCGCCGAGTTCGACATCCCGATGCACAGCGACGCGATCCAGGCCGTGGGGCAGGTCCCGGTCGAGTTCACCGCCACCGGGCTGGCGGCCATGAGCATCGCCGCGCACAAGTTCGGCGGCCCGATGGGCGTCGGCGCACTGCTGTTGCGCCGTGACACGGCCTGCGTGCCGCTGCAGCACGGCGGCGGGCAGGAACGCGACGTGCGTTCGGGCACACCCGACGTGGCCGGTGTGGTGGCGATGGCCGCGGCCGCCGAGGTGGCGATCGGCGGGCTCGGCGAGCACAGCTCCCGGGTGCAGGCGCTGCGGGACAAGCTGATCGACGGAGTGCTGTCCACCATCGAGGACAGCTTCGTCAACGGACCCAGGGGAGCCGGGCGGCTGCCGGCCAACACCCACTTCACGTTCCGGGGTTGCGAGGGCGATTCGCTGCTGATGCTGCTCGACGCCAAGGGCGTGGAGTGCTCCACCGGTTCGGCGTGTACCGCAGGTGTGGCGCAGCCCTCGCACGTCCTGGTCGCGATGGGCGCCGACCCGGCCACCGCCCGCGGATCGCTGCGATTCTCGTTGGGGCACACCAGTACCGACGCCGACATCGACGCAGTGCTCGAGGTGCTACCCGCCGCCGTCGAGCGGGCCCGCCAGGCCGCACTGGCCAGCGCGGGGAGGTCGGCCTGATGCGGGTCCTGGTCGCGATGAGCGGTGGCGTGGACTCCTCGGTGGCCGCCGCCCGGATGGTCGACGCCGGCCATGACGTCGTCGGCGTCCACCTGGCGCTGTCCTCGGCGCCGGGCACCCTGCGTACCGGCTCGCGGGGATGCTGCTCGAAAGAAGACGCCGGCGACGCCCGCCGGGTGGCCGACATCCTCGACATCCCGTTCTATGTATGGGATTTCGCCGACCGGTTCGCCGAGGACGTGATCGACGACTTCGTCGAGGCCTACGCCCGGGGCGAGACGCCCAACCCCTGCGTGCGGTGCAATGAGCGGATCAAGTTCTCCGCGCTGGCCGCGCGGGCATTGGCGCTCGGCTTCGACGCCGTGGCAACCGGGCACTACGCGCGGCTGTCCGATGGCCGGCTGCGTCGCGCGGTCGACGCCGACAAGGACCAGTCCTATGTACTCGGTGTGCTGACCGCCGAACAACTCTCGCACGCGATCTTCCCGATCGGCGACACCCCCAAGCCGCAGATTCGCGCCGAGGCCGCCGAGCGGGGCCTGGCGGTGGCGAAAAAGCCTGACAGCCACGACATCTGCTTCATCCCGTCCGGGGACACCCAGGCCTTCCTGGGCGCCCGCATCGGGGTCCGCCGCGGTGCGGTGGTCGACAACGACGGCGCAGTGCTCGCCGAACACGATGGCGTGCACGGCTTCACGATCGGGCAGCGCAAGGGCCTGGGCATCGCGGGGCCGGGTGCCGACGGTCGCCCGCGATACGTCACCGGCATCGACGCCGAGACCGGCACGGTGCAGGTCGGATCCGTCGAGGATCTCGAGGTGTCCGAATTACTCGGCGACAAGCCGGTGTTCACCAGCGGGACTCCGCTGCAGGGGCCGGTGGAATGCCAGGTTCAGGTGCGTGCCCACGGCGGGATCACCGACGCGGTCGCCGAGCTGCGGGACGGCCGGTTGGTGGTGAGCCTGCGGCCACCGCTGCGTGGGGTCGCCCCGGGGCAGACCATGGTGCTGTACCGGCCGGACGCCGAGGGTGACGAGGTCATCGCCAGCGCGACCATCACCCGCGCGTGAGCGTCGCCGGATGAGCATTTTCGCAGCGGCCACCGGTATCGGGTCCTGGCCGGGTACCTCGCCTCGTGCCGCCAGCGAAGTGGTCGTCGGTGAACTGCACACACTTTCGCACCTCGTGGAGCTCCCGGCGCGGGGGATCGGTGCGGATCTGATCGGCCGCGCCGGCGCGCTGCTGGTCGACATCGCCATCGACACGGTGCCGCGCGGGTACCGCATCGCCTCGGGCCGCAGCGCCGCGCGGCGCCGGGCGGTGAGTCTGCTCGGTGAGGACGTCGACGCGCTGGAAGAGGCCTGGGAGCACGCCGGGCTGCGGGGCAGCGGACGTGCCGTCAAGGTGCAGGCGCCCGGACCGATCACGCTGGCCGCGCAGCTGGAACTGCCCAACGGGCACCGGGCCATCACCGATCACGGTGCGCTGCGCGATCTCGCGGCCTCGCTGGCCGAAGGCCTGGCCGGCCACTGCGCCGAGGTGGCCCGCCGGCTGGAAACCCCGGTGGTGGTCCAGCTCGACGAACCATCGCTGCCGGCTGCCCTGGCCGGCCGGCTGTCCGGGGTGACCAGTTTCACCCCGGTACATCCGGTGGACGAACCGGTGGCGATGGCCCTGATTGACGCGTGTGTCGCCGCTGTCGGCTCCGACGTCGCCGTGCACAGCTGTGCGCCCGATCTGCCCTGGAAGGCGTTGTTGCGCAGCGCTGTCCAGGCTGTCTCCGTCGACGCATCGACACTCACACCGGCAGACCTGGACGGGATCGGGGAGTTTGTCGACTCCGGCCGCACCGTGCTGCTCGGCGTGGTGCCGGCGACCGCGCCCGAGGGCTGGCCCTCGGCCGAGGAGATCGCCAAGGCGGTGGCGGGGCTGACCGACCGGCTGGGGTTCGCCCGGTCGGTGCTGACCGACCGGATCGGCATCACGCCGGCGTGCGGGCTGGCCGGTGCCACCATCCAGTGGGCCCGCACCGCAACGGAACTCACCCAGAAAGCCGCCGACGCTTTCGCCGAAGATCCGGACGCCATCTGAGCGGCGGCCACCAGCGGCAACCGAGAGGTCGTCTTGGGTGATGCGGCTTCTGGCGTCCATTGTCACGCCAGAGTGACGGCCGACATCGACAGCCACTCTGGCGTGACAAGGCGGCTAGCGAGTGCGCAGTTCTCGGCGCAGGATCTTGCCCGCCGAGGATTTCGGCACCGCATCGATGAACTCGACCTGGCGTACCTTCTTGTACGGCGCCACCTGCCCGGCGACGAAGGCCATCACCTCGTCGGCGCTCAGCTCGGCTGAAGGTTGTTTGACCACAAAAGCTTTCGGCACTTCTTCGCCGGTCTCGCGGTCGAGCACGCCGATCACCGCGGCGTCGGCGATGTCGGGATGGCTCAGCAGCACCGCCTCGAGTTCGGCCGGCGGCACCTGGTAGCCCTTGTACTTGATCAGTTCCTTGAGCCGGTCCACGACGTAGACGCATCCGGTCGAGTCGGCCTGGGCCAGATCGCCGGTGTGCAGGAAACCGTCGGCGTCGATGGTTTCCCGGGTGGCCTCCTCATTGCCGAGATAACCGGCCATCACATTGGGCCCTTTGAACCACAGCTCACCTGTTTCACTCAAACCCTCTGCCGGGACGTCGATTTCGTTGCCGGTGTCGGGGTCGACCAACTTGCTCACCCCATTGGGGACAGTCCAGCCGCACGAATTCAGTGGTGCCACCGAGCCGATACTCGCCAGCCCACCGTCGTGTGGGGTGAGGTGGCTGACCGGGCTGAGTTCACTCATCCCATACCCCTGGGACACCGTGCAGCCCAACCGATCAGCCACCGCGCGGCCGAGATCGGCGTCCAGTGACGCCGCGCCGGACATGATGCCGCGCAGTGAGGAGAGGTCGTAGGAATCGACCAGGGGATGCTTGGCCAGGGCGACGGCCACCGGCGGGGCGATGTAGGCGAAGGTGCAGCGGTGGGTGGAGATGTTGCCCAGAAATTCGCCGAGATCGAACGACGGCATGATGATCAGCCGCGCCCGCGCGTGCAGAGCGGCGTTGAGCAGCACCGTCATGCCGTAGATGTGGAAGAACGGCAACACGGCCAGCAGCCGGTCATCGGACGTCATCCCCTGCAGGGGGCGGATCTGCGCGACGTTGGCGGTCAGGTTGGCGTGGGTGAGCATGACGCCCTTGGGATTGGCCGTCGTCCCCGAACTGTAGGGGAGCGCGGCCAGATGAGTCGCCGGGTCGAAGGACACGTCGGGGGCCGGCCCGTCGGCGCCGAGACCGGCCCCGTCGAGCACCACCACCTCGTCCTCGGTGAGGCCTGCCCCGACTGCTCCCTTTACCGCCTGGGGCAACAGCGCTTCGACGGTGACCAGCAGGCGTGCCTTCGAATCCTTCAGTTGCTTGGTGATGTCGCGCGCGGTGAACAGCGCGTTGACCGTGGTGGCGGTGGCGCCGGTGCGCAGGATGCCGTGGAAGGCGACGGCGAAACCCGAACTGTTGGGTGACAGCAGCGCCACCACGTCGCCGACCCCGACGCCGCGCGCGGCCAATCCGCCTGCGAAGGCGTCGATTCGGCGTACGAGCTCGCCGTAGCTGGTCTCGGTGCCGGACCCGGCGTCGACGAGGGCGATGCGGTCGGCATCGGCCGGGGACAGATCGGCGAACAGATAGTCGTAGACGCTGACGGTCGGGAGTTCGACGTCGGGGAACGGACTGGCAAAGCTCATGGCGCTGGTTACCGGCTTTCGTCGAGTTGTTTGATGAGTCGGCGCGAGGCGACCAACCGGAACGAGGCGTCGACGAGTTCGCGGACCTCGACCCAATCTACTTTCGCGGCGGTGAAGTCCAGGCCCAGCCAGCCGAACGGGCCCAGGTAGGCCGGGAAGAAGAAGCGGCTGTCCTGTTCGAGCGCCCGCCGGTCACTCTCGTCGACCTTGACCAGCAGCGAATGCGGATAGGGGATCATCTCGCCACGGGTCTCGGGTTTCACGTTGCCGCCGTACATGGCGAACATCTTGGGGGCGCAGAACACCGGCCGTCCCCAGGAGATCTTCTCGAACGCCTCGGGAAAACCCAGCGCGACGGCGCGGAGTTCGGCCAGCCCCAGGTCGTCATCGCTGAACATGATCGGGTGCGGCATGCCGTCAGATTACTGGGGTGCGGAACAGGACTCCCACGACCACCAGGTGAGTGATTAGGTTAGCCTTACCTACTTCTGGTAGGAAGTGTGCCATGCCTACGACTTGGTTGGATTCCCTGACCCGGCAAACCCGCCGGGCCGGTGTGTTGCCGTATCCGCATCAGGCCGCCTACTTCCTGAACAATCCGCTGCGCAGGATGAGCGGCGATGACGACCGCGCGGTCAAACAGCTCGACCTGACCGGGTTTGAACGGGTGCTCGAAGTGGGGCCCGGGCCCGGTTACTTCAGTGTGGCGATCTCGCAGAAACTGACCCGGGGCCGCCTGGACCTGCTGGACAGCCGGCTCGAGATGCTGGACAAATCCCGAAGCGCGCTGGACCGTGCCGAGTGCTACAACGTCAGCTTCCATCAGGGCGACGCCGAAGACGAACTGCCCTTCTACGACGACAGTTTCGACGTCGCATTCCTGGCCTCGGTGCTCGGCGAGATCTCGAACCGGCAGGGGTGCGTGCGGTCTCTGCACCGCATCGTCAAACCCGGTGGCCTACTGGTGTTCCGAGAAGGATTCCCCGACCCGCAGCGGCTGAGCGTCGCCGAACTGCGTGCGCTCGCCGAATCCGAGGGGTTCGTGTTCTGCGATGCCACTGGCAACCGCTGGCACGACATCGTGAGGTTCCGGCGGCGTCCTTGAACTGACTCCTCGCGCCGACGGCCGCACACTGCCTGCAGTCACCTGTCGGCGTGCTCGGCTAGCCTGCCAGGGTGAGTGCGAAGCCGACCGGAGACACCGACGCCGTGCTGCCCGAACAGCCCGATGCCGACGTGCGGCGGCGCTGGCAAGAGCTCGCCGACGAGGTGCGCGAGCACCAGTTTCGTTATTACGTCAAAGATGCGCCGATCGTCTCGGACGCCCAGTTCGATGTGCTGCTGCGGGAATTGCAGGCGCTGGAGGACACGCATCCCGAGCTACGGGCCCCGGATTCACCGACACAGCTGGTCGGAGGTGCCGGCTTCGCCACCGACTTCGCTCCCGCCGAGCACCTGGAGCGGATGTTGTCCCTGGACAACGTGTTCGATTCCGACGAGTTGTCGGCCTGGGCGGTGCGGATCAGCGGTGAGATCGGCGACGGCGCACACTTCCTGTGCGAGCTGAAGATCGACGGCGTCGCGCTGTCCCTGGTGTACCGACAGGGCCGGCTGGTGCGCGCCGCGACCCGGGGGGATGGCCGCACCGGCGAGGACGTCACGCTCAACGCCCGCACCATCGAGGACATCCCGACGCAGCTGCAGCCCTCCGAGGAGTTTCCGGTGCCCGAGGTGCTGGAGGTCCGCGGCGAGGTGTTCTTCCGGGTCGCCGACTTCGAGGATCTCAACGCCGGCCTGGTCGCCGAGGGCAAGCCGCCGTTTGCCAACCCCCGCAACAGCGCAGCCGGCTCACTGCGGCAAAAAAATCCGGCCGTCACCGCGCGCCGTCGGCTGCGGATGATCTGCCACGGGCTCGGCCATGTCGAAAGCCCCACCGGATTCCCGTTCGCCACCCTGCACGACGCCTACCGGGCGCTGGGCCAGTGGGGGCTGCCGGTGTCGACGCACACCACCAAGGTTTCCGGGGTGGCCGCGGTGGCCGACAAGATCGCCTACTGGGGCGAGCACCGCCACGAGGTCGACCACGAGATCGACGGCCTGGTGGTCAAGGTCGACGAGGTGGCCCTGCAGCGTCGGCTCGGCGCCACGTCACGGGCGCCGCGCTGGGCGGTGGCCTACAAGTACCCGCCGGAGGAAGCCACCACGAAGCTGCTCGACATCCGGGTCAGCGTCGGGCGCACCGGCCGGGTCACGCCGTTCGCCTACATGGAGCCGGTCAAGGTGGCCGGTTCCACGGTCGGGCTGGCCACCCTGCACAACGCCACCGAGGTGCAGCGCAAGGGAGTGCTGATCGGCGACACCGTGGTGATCCGCAAGGCCGGCGACGTCATTCCCGAGGTGCTCGGTCCGGTGGTCGATCTGCGCGACGGGTCCGAGCGGGAATTCGTCATGCCGACCCACTGCCCCGAGTGCGGCACCCGGCTGGCCCCGGCCAAAGAGGGCGACGCCGACATCCGCTGCCCCAACACCCGCAGCTGCCCGGCGCAGCTGCGCGAGCGCGTGTTTCACGTCGCCGGCCGCGGCGCCTTCGACATCGAGGGGCTGGGCTATGAGGCGGCGACGGCGCTGCTGACCGCCGGGGTGATCGCCGACGAAGGCGACCTGTTCACATTGACCTCCGACGACCTGCTGCGCACCGAACTGTTCACCACCAAGGCCGGGGAATTGTCGGCCAACGGGAAACGGTTGCTGGCCAACCTGGACAAGGCCAAGAACCAGCCGCTGTGGCGGGTGCTGGTGGCATTGTCGATCCGCCATGTCGGCCCGACCGCGGCCCGCGCGCTGGCCACCGAATTCGCCAGCCTGGACGCCATCGTCGCGGCTTCCGAGGAGCAGCTCGCCGCGGTGGAAGGCGTGGGCCCGACGATCGCCGCCGCGGTGGTCGACTGGTTCACCGTCGACTGGCACCGCGCCATCGTCGACAAGTGGCGGGCGGCCGGCGTGCGGATGGCCGACGAGCGTGACGCCAGCATCCAGCGCACGCTGGAAGGCCTGTCGATCGTGGTGACCGGCTCGCTGCCCGGGTTCTCCCGGGACCAGGCGAAGGAGGCCATCATCGCCCGGGGCGGCAAGGCGGCCGGCTCGGTGTCGAAGAAAACCGCCTATGTGGTTGCCGGAGACGCGCCCGGATCCAAGTACGACAAGGCCGTCGAACTGGGCGTCCCCATCCTCGACGAGGACGGGTTCCGGAAATTGCTGGCCGAAGGGCCGGCCGCCGATCAGCCGTAACCCAATCGCATGTCGTCCACGATGCGTGGGCTCGTCAGTGTCGAGGGCTCCATCGGGCGCGGCGCGATGTCAGGGGAGAACACCGTCGCGGCGTCGAGCACCTGCTGATTGAGGAAGCGCAGCGGCGGGGTGCCGTGCGGCATGGTCGGCGTCGGTGGCGTGCTGTTCGGGCGGGCCAGCCCGAATCCCCAGTCGCCAAACGTCGGCACGTGAACGTGGTACGGGGTGACGGCGAAGCCGGCCGATTCGATGGTGGAGATGGTGCGCCAGAAGGCATTCAGGGTGGAGTAGGGGCTGCCCGCCTGCACCACCATCAGCCCGTGGGGCGCGAGAACCCGGGCGACCAGGGCATAGAACTCGGTCGAGTACAGTCGGCCGAGAACCGGGGTGTCGGGGTCGGGCAGATCGACGATGACGGCGTCGAACCCGCCCGCGGGACGTGAGCCCGGCTGCCGTAACCATGTCATCGCATCGTCGATGACCACCCTGACTCGGGGATCGTCGAGGGAATTGTGATTGATGTCGCGCAATGTGGTGCGGGCCAGCTCGACCACCGCGGCGTCCAGCTCAACCTGAACGATTGTGTCGATACCCGGCTGGCGCAGTATCTCTCGGGCCGCCAAACCGTCGCCACCGCCCAAGATGAGCACCGAGCGGGCGTCGGCGCCGAGCGCCGGGTAGACCAGGCTCTCGGTGTAGCGGAACTCGTCGCGAGTCGAGAACTGCAGTGCTCCATTGAGATACAGCCGAGTGTCGGTGCCACGCCGGGTGACCACGATTTCTTGATAAGGCGACTGCTCGAACGCGACGATGGGGTCGGCGTATAGCTGTTGGCGGGTTGTCGACTCGATACCGTCGGCGGCGATCAACAGGGT
This sequence comes from [Mycobacterium] fortunisiensis, assembly GCF_019050325.1. GTDB lineage: Bacteria > Actinomycetota > Actinomycetes > Mycobacteriales > Mycobacteriaceae > Mycobacterium > Mycobacterium fortunisiensis. The sequence continues at coordinate 168,964 of NZ_VOMB01000016.1, forward strand.
GACGAGCACCGCCAGGGCAGTGGCCAGCACGCTCAGAGCGGCGGTCAACTCCCGGCGGGTGACCACCGTGCGCAGCAGGAACAGCGAAACCACCGCGGCTGCAGCGAGATTGATGATGCCGGTGGCGGCTGCGCCGCGGATCATGCCGAGCTGGGGGAGCAGAAGAAAAGGCCACAGCAACCCGCCGATCAACGCTCCCAGATAATCTGCGGCGTTGAGGTTGGCCAGCACGCGTCCGGCATCGGCGGCCCCGGCCGTGCGACCGCGCTGCAACAGCGTCATCAAGAGCGGAACCTCGGCACCCACCAGCGAGCCGATCAGCGCCGTGCCGGCAACCAGCACCCACAGTGACCCGCCGACGAACGCGAACGTCACGTACAGAGCCGCCGCGGACAGGCCGCCGATGATGCCCAACAGCGTTTCTACCGCGATGAAGGTGATGGCCGCTCGGTGCAGTAGTGGCTTGACCAACAGCGCGCCCGCGCCCAGGGCGGCGACGTAGCCGGCCACGATCAGGGAGGTGGCTACGATACCGCCGCCGTGCAGGCTGGCCGACAGGGTCAGCAGCGCAAGTTCGTAGACGATCCCACATGCAGCACAAGCCGCGACGGCGGCGAGCAGCAGAGCGCGCCACCGCGTCGAATCACCGGGTGCGGTGTCGACTGCCGTCACGACAACACCGTCACGTGGTGCCCGTCATTTGGCGTCGCCGTACGGACCGCCTGGGCTGCCGCCGGAGCTACCGGACGGAGACCCGGGGGTGAAGCCGGGTCCCAGATGGATGTAACTGCCATGGTGGTAGCCGGCGGCGAGGTTCTCGATCCGGATGCTGCAGGGCCGGCTGCCGTCGGGGCCGACGGCGACGATGTAGTCGTCGTAGCGCAGGTATTCGGTGCCGCGGTCGGTGGCCCGGGCCTGCGGTCGTTTCTCGGCGGCGAGTTTGGCGGCCACCGCGGTCGGCGACCCATCGCAGCTGTACCGGGTGCCGCTGGCGCCGGTGCTGTACTGCGCATAGTTCTTGCCGACATATGAACGCACATCGGAGAGCAAGGAGATGCCCAGCAGCAGACACGCCACCCCGGCCACCGCGAGTCCGCCCGCCAGGACGAAGAGCTGATTGCGGCTCATGGCAGCCACCTGCTGGTGGTGAAGACGACCGTTCCCCCATGCTGATCGGGGTATAAATGCCAAGTGCGCCAACGCCATCCGCTGGGTAATGGCTGTGCTGTCAGCACTGTTAACGCTGCGTCGTCGCCGGGGAACGTGCCACCTATCCAGCCGGGCTCGAGTGCGCAGGACGTCCGCAGCGCAGTGGCGAGTTCCCGGAAACCGGGTTCATCGAGGGTGGCGATGCGCGAGCGCAGGCGGTAGCCGGCGTGGTCGGCGCGCTCGGGAAGATGAGTGCCACCGACCTGCTCGGTGCACGACACCTCTTCGGAGAACTGTGCGTGCGGATGGTCGACTGTGACCACGTGCGAGGCGCCGAGCACGCCGAGGGTCAACACGCCCCTGTCGGGATGGCGCAGCCGGGAACGGGCCAGCGGCTCGGGCACCGGCGCGTTCAGCGTCAGCCGAAGCGCTGTGCCGGATACGTCGGCAGGGGCCACCGCGAGTTGGTACAGGGGCACAGAGCGGCCTACGGCGTCGCCGGCGGAGCCGGGTAAACGGTAAGTTCACCCGGGCGAACCGCCCGTCCAACCGACAATTCCCACCCCATGGTGGGTGCCCACTGCTCGAAGCTGAGCAATGCGGTTTCGTCGGCGTTGGCGTAGTCGACATAGGCCATGTCTCCGGCCGGAGGAAGGCCGGTGGTGCCCTCGGTGGTGTAAGACGCGTGGCCACGTTCGGCTTCGCGGTACACCACGCCGTCGACGGTGTGGTCGCCGCCCGGTTGCAGCGCCGCATCCCGATGCCGGTGCCACATAACCAGTTCCAGTCGACCTTCATCCTCTTCCACGCTGAACCAGAGGGGCAGGCCGTCATCACCGCCCTCGAGCAGGTGTTCCCACCAGATGAAAGGCCCCTCCCGCAGGGTCACCGATCCGCGCACCACATAGTCGATCCCGCCGTGGCTGACAATCGCGCCGGGACCGAGTTGGCGGGGGCCGAAGCGTGGCATCTCGGCGAACTTGAGCGGATCCTGCCGGGCAGGCGGGGCGGATTCTGTGGACTTCTCCCGGGTGCGCAACGCGACGACGAGCACGATGGCCGCCGCAAAGAACAGCATCACGGCCAGGAATATCAGCCAGGACTCCACGTGCAGCCTTTCAGTGCGGAAGCATTTGTCAACCCGAGAAGACGCTAACAGTCGTGGAGAACACCCAAAGTCGCAGAATCAGCGCAGGATGGTCGCCACGATGCCGGCCAGATAGCCCAACCGGGCGATCTCCGAGGGCCGGAAGTCGGGACCGCCGGGGCGGCCCAGCACCACCGCGGTGCGCGGTTCACCGAGCGGTGCCGCAGCAAGCGCGGAGTCCATGGTGCGCCACACCTCGGGCACCCAGTCGGCATTGCCGTCGAGCGCCGTCGCCGCCTGCAGCGGGAGCCACGGCGCCGATTCGGCCTGCGTCTCGGGCGCACTGGCGCTGCCGGCCAGCCGGTCGAGGCCGGTGTCGGTGGAGCGCACCACCGTGCACCAACCGACCCGCAGCACCCTGGGCGCCTCGTCGGCGAGCACCTGCAACTTGGCCGACCGGTCGGGCGCGGCGGCCACGTGGTCGATGAGTTCGAGTTCGCGGTGTGCTTCCAGCAGGCCGATGTGCGGGCGGATGCTGTCGACGAAGACCCCGGAGAGGTTTTCGGCCGCGGTGATCAGTGAGTCCGGCATCGCTCCGGCGGGCAGTTCGACCACGAGGTCGTCGATCGCGTAGCCCGGCCCGCGTTCGACGACGTCCAGGGACAGGATGTCGGCGTTCACCGAGCCCAAGGCCACCGCCAACGAGCCGAGGCTGCCTGGACGGTCCTCCAGTTGGACCCGCAACAGATAGGAAGGCACGCGCATCACTGTGGCACAAGGGGCAACGGCGGGCACGTCGGTGACCCGCCGGGCGGAGCCCGGTTCGGTGCCTTGACTAGGCTGCTTTGTCGTGTCGCAGATCTCCCGAGACGAGGTTGCCCATCTGGCGCGTTTGGCGCGTCTGGCGCTGACCGACAGCGAACTGGACGGTTTCGTCGGCCAGCTGGATGCCATCCTCGGCCACGTCAGCCAGATTCAGTCCGTCGACGTCACTGGTGTCGAGGCCACCGACAATCCCCTCGTTCGGCGGGCAGGAGCGGAGCGACCCGGGGAAACAGCCGGGATCGTCAACGTGAGCCGGCCGGACATCGTCGCGCCCAGCCTGACCCAGGATGAGGCGCTGGCCGCGGCGCCGCGCGCCGAGGACGGACGCTTCGCCGTGCCGCGGATTCTCGGAGAGGGTGAGTGACCGATATGAGTGAGCTGATCCGGCGCGATGCGGCGACCCTGGGCGCCCAGATCGCAGCCAAGGAAGTCTCATCGACCGAGGTGACCCAGGCCCACCTGGACCAGATCGCCGCCACTGACGACCGCTTCAACGCGTTCCTGCACGTGGCCGCTGACTCCGCGCTGGCCGATGCGGCGCGGATCGATGCCGCAGTGGCCGCCGGGGAGCGGCTGCCCTCGCCGTTGGCCGGGGTACCCCTGGCGCTCAAGGACGTGTTCACCACCGTCGACATGCCGACCACCGCCGGATCCAAGATCCTCGAGGGCTGGCAGGCGCCGTACGACGCGACGGTGACGCTGCGGTTGCGGGCCGCGGGCATCCCGATCCTGGGCAAGACGAACATGGACGAGTTCGCCATGGGTTCGTCGACCGAAAATTCGGCCTACGGCCCGACCCGCAACCCGTGGAACACCGAGCGGGTGCCCGGCGGATCCGGCGGCGGCAGCGCCGCCGCACTGGCTGCCTACCAGGCCCCGCTGGCCATCGGGACCGACACCGGCGGCTCGATCCGGCAGCCGGCCGCGCTGACCGCCACGGTCGGGGTCAAGCCGACCTACGGCACGGTGTCGCGCTACGGACTGATCGCCTGCGCCTCCTCGCTGGACCAGGGCGGACCGTGCGGGCGCACGGTGCTCGACACCGCGATGCTGCACCAGGTCATCGCCGGCCACGACCCGCGCGACGCGACGTCGATCGACGCTGCGGTACCCGATGTTGTCGCCGCGGCCCGCACCGGTGCGGCCGGTGACCTCAAGGGTGTCCGGGTCGGTGTGGTCAAGCAGCTGCGCGGTGAGGGCTACCAACCCGGCGTACTGGAATCGTTCAACGCCGCGGTGGCCCAGTTGCAGAGCCTCGGCGCAGAGGTCAGCGAGGTCGACTGCCCGCACTTCGACCATGCGATGGCCGCCTATTACCTGATCCTGCCGTCGGAGGTGTCCAGCAACCTGGCCCGCTTCGACGCGATGCGGTTCGGCCTGCGGGTCGGCGACGACGGTACGCACAGCGCCGAGGAAGTGATGGCCCTGACCCGCGCCGCGGGCTTCGGGCCGGAGGTCAAGCGCCGCATCATGATCGGGACCTACGCGTTGTCGGCGGGCTACTACGACGCCTACTACAACCAGGCCCAGAAGGTGCGCACGCTGATCGGCCGCGATCTGGACCGGGCGTACGAGAGTGTCGACGTGCTGGTGTCCCCGGCGACCCCGACCACAGCGTTCCGGCTGGGGGAGAAGGTCGACGACCCGCTGGCGATGTACCTGTTCGACCTGTGCACGCTGCCGCTGAACCTGGCCGGGCACTGCGGCATGTCGGTGCCCTCGGGATTGTCGCCCGACGACGGCCTGCCGGTCGGTCTGCAGATCATGGCGCCGGCCCTGGCCGACGATCGGCTCTACCGGGTCGGTGCCGCCTACGAGGCGGCCCGCGGTCCCTTGCCCAGCGCGCTGTGACCGGTTAAGTCGGGCGCGGCCGTGACAGGGCGGGCAAGATGAAGATATGCGCATCGGAGTTCTCACCGGCGGCGGTGACTGTCCTGGCCTGAACGCGGTGATCCGGGCGGTGGTGCGTACCTGCGATCAGCGGTACGGCTCATCGGTGGTCGGATTCCTCGACGGTTGGCGCGGCCTGCTGGAAGACCGCCGGATCCAATTGGCCAACGACGACCGCAACGACCGTTTGCTGGCCAAGGGTGGCACCGTGTTGGGTACCGCGCGGGTCAACCCGGACAAGCTGCGTGCGGGCCTGGACCAGATCAAACAGACGTTGGAGGACAACGGGATCGACGTGCTGATCCCGATCGGCGGCGAGGGCACGTTGACGGCCGCGCACTGGCTGTCCGAGGAGAACGTGCCGGTGGTCGGGGTGCCCAAGACCATCGACAACGACATCGACTGCACCGACGTCACTTTCGGCCACGACACTGCCCTTCAGGTGGCCACCGAGGCGATCGACCGACTGCACAGCACGGCCGAGTCGCATCAACGGGTGATGCTGGTCGAGGTGATGGGCCGGCACGCCGGGTGGATCGCGCTGAACGCGGGGCTGGCCTCGGGTGCGCACATGACGCTGATCCCCGAGCAACCCTTCGACGTCGAAGAGGTGTGCCGCCTGGTCAAAAAGCGGTTCCAGCACGGGTCGTCCCACTTCATCTGCGTGGTGGCCGAAGGGGCCAAGCCGGCCGAGGGCACCATGCAACTGCGTCAGGGCGGCATGGACGAGTTCGGCCACGAGAGATTCACCGGGGTGGCGCAGCAATTGGCGCTCGAGGTGGAGAAGCGGATCAAGAAAGATGTCCGCGTCACCGTGCTCGGGCACGTCCAGCGCGGCGGCACCCCGACGGCGTACGACCGGGTGCTGGCCACCCGGTTCGGGGTGAACGCGGCCGACGCCGCGCATGCCGGGGAGTTCGGGATGATGGTGTCGCTGCAGGGCCAGAACATCGGGCGGGTGCCACTGGCCGATGCGACGCGCCGGCTCAAACTGGTGCCGCAATCCCGCTATGACGACGCCGCCGAGTTCTTCGGCTGAGTTCTTCCCACCAGCAGACACTTAGGTACCCCTCCGCCAGCGAATATGGGTACATACGCGTCTGTTCGCGGGGGGAAGATGGGGCCCAACTAGGATCGTTGTCATGTCTGTCGCCACCGCTGAACTCGTCGACTACGACGACGTCATCGCCACCTACGAGCCCGTGATGGGCATGGAGGTACACGTCGAGCTGTCCACGGCCACCAAGATGTTCTGCGGCTGCGCCAACCGGTTCGGTGCCGAGCCCAACACCCTGGTGTGCCCGGTCTGCCTGGGGCTGCCCGGCTCGCTGCCGGTGCTCAACGAGTCGGCCGTCGAATCAGCGATCCGGATCGGCTTGGCACTCAACTGCGACATCGCCCCATGGGGCCGGTTCGCCCGGAAGAACTACTTCTATCCCGACCAGCCGAAGAACTACCAGATCTCCCAGTACGACGAGCCGATCGCGATCAACGGCTACCTCGACGTCCCCCTCGACGATGGCACCACCTTCCGGGTCGAGATCGAACGTGCCCACATGGAGGAGGACACCGGCAAGCTCACCCATCTGGGCAGCGACACCGGGCGCATCGCGGGCGCGACGACCTCACTGGCCGACTACAACCGGGCCGGTGTTCCGCTGATCGAGATCGTCACAAAGCCCATCGAGGGAACCGGTGCCCGCGCACCCGAAATCGCTCGCGCCTACGTCACCGCGCTGCGAGACCTCTTGCGCGGCTTGGATGTGTCGGATGTGCGGATGGACCAGGGGTCGATGCGGTGTGACTCGAACCTGTCCCTCAAGGCCGTCGGGGCGACCGAGTTCGGCACCCGCACCGAAACCAAGAACGTGAACTCGCTCAAGAGTGTCGAGGTTGCCGTCCGGTACGAAATGCGCCGTCAGGCAGCTGTTCTCAACTCCGGCGGCACGGTGACCCAGGAGACCCGCCACTTCCACGAGGACGGCTACACCTCGCCGGGCCGCAGCAAGGAGACCGCGCAGGACTACCGTTACTTTCCCGAGCCCGACCTGGAGCCCGTCGCGCCCAGCGCCGAGCTGGTGGAGCGGCTGCGCCAGACCATTCCCGAGCTGCCGTGGCTGGCGCGCAAGCGGATTCAGCAGGACTGGGGCATCTCCGACGAGGTGATGCGCGATCTGGTCAACGCCGGTGCGGTCGAGCTGGTGGCGGCCACCGTCTCGCACGGCGCCTCCAGCGAAGCTGCCCGCGCCTGGTGGGGCAACTTCCTGGTGCAGAAGGCCAATGAAGATGGGGTGGCGGTGTCCGACTTGCCCATCACCCCGGCTCAGGTGGCCGCGGTGGTCGTACTCGTCGACGAGGGCAAGCTGTCCAACAAGCTGGCCCGCCAGGTCGTCGAGGGCGTGCTGGCCGGCGAGGGCGAGCCCGAGCAGGTGATGATCGACCGCGGGCTGGCCCTGGTACGCGACGACTCGGTGATCCAGGCCGCCGTCGACGAGGCGCTCGCCGCCAACCCCGGCATCGTCGAAAAGATCCGTGGCGGCAAGGTTCAGGCCGCGGGCGCCATCGTGGGCGCGGTGATGAAGGCCACCAAGGGCTCGGCCGACGCGGCCCGGGTCCGCGAATTGGTGCTGGCCGCCTGCGGCCAGGACGGGTGATCGCGCCGACTAGGTGACGGCGCCGTCGAACACGGTCATCGCCGCGGCGGCATACTGTTCCAGCCGCTCGCGGGGGTAGCTCTCCGGGTCATGCACGGCCAGCCTGCCCAGCATCTCCGCGAACGACAGCAACGTGTGGCCGAGGAGCTCGGGGTCCAGCCCGGCCAGCCGCGGATCCACCTCGATGCCGACCTCCGCCATTTGCTTGGCTTGCGTGAGGATCTCGTTGCGCGCGTTGCGGACCGCGGCGCGATAGTCCCGCGGCGCGCTGTCGGGCACCGTCAGAATGAGCCGCCAGCGCGTCGGGTTCTCCAACACGCAGTACAGAAAAGCGGTGACGGTCGTGGTGTAGGCGTTGGTCGGCCCGGCGGCCGACAGGTCTGTGGGCAGGGCGGTCAGCACCTGGGTCAGGCCCCGTCGATGTTCCCGGATGAGCAGGGCGGTGACGAGCTCGGTCCGGGTCCGGAACGCGGTGTAGAGAACGGGTTTGCCGACCCCGGCGGCCTCGGCGACGGCCTCCATCCGCAATTCGTGCAACGGGCAGTCGTTCAGCACGGTCAATGCTGCATCCAGCAATTGCTCGCGCCGTTCTTCACGCGGTAGCCGCGGAGCATATCTGCGGCGCTGGCGGTCAGGCACCCGGGTAATGGTACGTCATCGCCACCGCGCACTGGCAGCCACCGTCGCCCTTTTGTATTTATCTAGACCGGTCGACTGGGGCGGCCGAATCGGTGACCCGATCGGTCAGGCGGATCGAAATACCTTGTGGCTCAGGTCTTGTCGGCGTTGCTGCGCGGGAAGCCGCCACCCTGCGGGAACAGCGGGAAAACGACGTCGTCGAAGTTTTCGGCATCTCCGGCAGTTCGATTCACGGTGGCACCCCACACGTTGCCGTCCGGCGAGAGCTGCAGGGCCCAGGCATGACCGCGGACGTTTTCCCGGACCACTTCCGGGTCGCCGGTCACCGCGCCGGTGTCGGGCGCCAATCGCACCGCAACCGTCTTCTTCGTGTTGACCAGGTTGACCAACACGGTGCCCTCCAGCGCCGCACAGCCGGCGACACCCGGACGGTCGGGCCACGTCCACACCGTCGAGACCTTCGAATCCTTCGTGATGCGCTGCAGGCGATCGGCGGTGGGCGCCCGGTCGGTGACGTAGAGCGAGCCGTCCGCCGAATCGACACACATGCCACCGGCGGCACCCAGACCGCTCAGCGCGGTGGTGATCGGGGCCTGGTTGACCGTGGTCGGCTGCTCGATACGCAGCACCTTGCCCGCCAGTGAGGCCGGATCGGCGGCCGCCCCCGGATCACCGGCGTCGCCGGTCTGCACCAGCAGGGTGGTCTTGCTGGTGAATATCAAGGACCCGGTGTTACCCGTCGCCCCCTTGGGGATGCCGGTCAGGATCGGCTTGGGCACGTCCCCCTCGGCGATCCGGATCACCCGGTTGTCCGACGGGGTGCTGACGTAGGCGTACATCAACCCGTCCTGGCCGTAGGTCGGTGACAACACGATGTCCATCAGCCCGCCATCGCCGGACGAGTCGACCGGGATCGTCAGCTTGATCTTGGGTTCGGCCTTCACCGACACCTCTTTGACCGCGCCGGTCAACCGTTCGGCGACCAGGGCCGACTGGCTGTCGGGAAGCATGATCAACCCGCTGGTGCTGTCCAGGCAGCCCTGCATCACACCCTGCGCCTTGCATTCCTTGGGGAACGGCTTGGCCGGCAGCGGAGGCGGTGGTGGAGGCGTGGTCGTCGGACCCGGCGCCATCTTGGGCTCGGTGGTGAATGGCTCGGACTGGGCCGCGTCGAATCGGGCGCAGCCCGAGCCGACCAGCATCGCGGCACACAGAACGGCGGCCACCCCCATTATCCGCCGGCGCGATTTCATGCCCGCCAGATTACGGATTGCCCGGCGGTGCGCGCCACGTCGGGACCTTACGTGCAGCCGAGACCGGACCGATACCAGGTAGAAGCGCCGGGGTAAATACCCGGATCGGACCGACCTTGCACTTACCCTGGCAGCTGTGACCAGTCACCCACAGGACCCACAAGCCTGGCAACGACCGGGTTACTCGGACGATTCCGCCAGGCCGGCCGGGGCAAGCCTGGTCGATCCCGAAGACGACCTACCGTCGGAGACCTACGGCGGTGACTTCGAAACCACCGCCATACCGCGCTACGACTCGGCCAAACCCGGCGACCAGGCGGCATTCAGCCTGGTCTCCGATCCCGAGCCGCTGCCGTATGCACAAGCCGGCGGGCCGGCCCCGCTGGGTCCGTTCTCGGCCGAGCCCGCCCAGATCGACCGTGACGAGTTCGTCGACGACCGCGTCAAAGCGGCCGGCCGCCGCGGCACCCAGGACCTGGGGCTGCTGATCCTGCGGGTGGCCCTCGGCGGGTTGATGATCATCCACGGCTTGCAAAAGGCGTTCGGCTGGTGGGGCGGACCCGGACTCGACGGATTCAACACGTCGCTGGGGGAGATGGGCTACCAGAACACCGACATCCTGACCTACGCGGCCACCGGCGGACAGATCGCCGCCGGGGTCCTGCTGGTTCTCGGGTTGTTCACGCCCATCGCCGCGGCCGGTGCACTGGCCTACCTGATCAACGGCGTGCTCGCGGCGGCGATGGCCGCCCACGAACAGGCCCGGCTCTCGGAGCTGATCACCGACGGCACCGAATACCGGCTGATCGTCGTCGTGGCCGCGGCCGCGATCATCTTGACCGGACCGGGCCGCTACGGCTTCGACGCCGGCCGGGGCTGGGCGCGGCGCCCGTTTGTCGGATCATTCGTGGCCCTGCTGCTCGGCGTGGGCGGCGGCATCGCGATCTGGGTGCTGCTCAACGGCGGCAACCCGCTCGGCTGAGACGGCCGGCCCTCTCAGCCGTCTCAGGCGTACGGATTCGGCACCCGCCCGCCACTCACCTCGGTGAGCAGCGGCAGTGTTGCGAACGTCACGGCGGGCAGTCTCAGTTCGGTTCCGTCGTTGAGATCGGCGATCGCCCATGACGACCGGTCGAAGCGCAGCCCCTTGATATCGCTCCACGGCAGCGTCCGGCTGCCGCGCAGCGAGCGGGCCGTCACCCCGTCGGCGTCGGCGGTGGTCCGGTACCAGAAAATGGCCACCGACAACGCGATCGGGATCACCAGCAGCACCGTGAACCAGGCCGGGTTGCTCAACACCAGGGTCAACAGGCCGAGCGCGAGGAAGCCGACCGCCAGGTGCGCCATAGGGGAAATCCGGATCACGACGGGGTCGGTTGCTGATCGAGGGCTCACCGGTTCATCCTCGCATCATCCCGGGGGCGGGCAGGTCCGGCGGCACATGGGCGGCTCGCCGGCACTGCACATGGTCGGGGTCCGTGCCGCAATTTGACCTTTAACCTGTACGGCAGCTACCGTCAGGTGCTATGCAGACCCCCGGATTGCTCGTAGTAATTGGTTGGCGCGTTGATGCCGCGCTGGCCCCCTGCCGGGCATAGCCAACCGCATCGACGCGCCACCCTCGTACAGCTGCCTGCTGACGGGGGTTTTTTGTTTGCCACAAGCATGCCGGAACCAATGAAAACCGAGATTCCCGAAGAGGACCGTGAAGAGGACATCGTGAGCGCACCGACAACGCGACCGCCAGCCCGGTCGACAAGCGCGCCTGCCAATGGCGCAGCCAAGGCCAAATCAGATTCGGCTCAGTCCAAACGGGTTGCGCCCCAGCAACTCACCGGCGCGCAAGCCGTCGTCCGGTCGCTGGAGGAGCTCGGTGTCGACGTCGTCTTCGGCATCCCCGGCGGCGCGGTGCTGCCGGTCTACGATCCGCTGTTCGACTCCCAGAAACTGCGCCACGTGCTGGTCCGCCACGAGCAGGGTGCCGGCCACGCCGCCAGCGGTTACGCGCATGCCACCGGCAAGGTCGGCGTGATGATGGCCACCTCCGGGCCCGGCGCGACGAACCTGATCACCCCGCTGGCCGACGCCCAGATGGACTCCATCCCCGTGGTGGCCATCACCGGCCAGGTGGGCCGCGGCCTGATCGGCACCGACGCCTTCCAGGAAGCCGATATCACCGGCATGACCATGCCGATCACCAAGCACAACTTCCTGGTGCGCAACGGCGACGACATCGCCCAGGTGATGGCCGAGGCGTTCCACATCGCCCGCTCGGGTCGCCCGGGCGCGGTGCTGGTCGACATCCCCAAGGACATCCTGCAGGGGCAGTGCACCTTCTCCTGGCCGCCACAGCTGGACCTGCCCGGCTACAAGCCGAACGCCAAGCCGCACAGCCGTCAGGTGCGCGAGGCCGCCAAGCTGATCGCCGCGGCCCGCAAGCCGGTGCTCTACGTCGGCGGCGGCATCATCCGCGGTGAGGCCAGCGCCGAACTGGCCGAACTGGCCGAGCTGACCGGCATCCCCGTCGTCACCACCCTGATGGCCCGCGGTGCCTTCCCCGACAGCCACGAGCAGAACCTGGGCATGCCCGGTATGCATGGCACCGTGGCGGCGGTGGGGGCACTGCAGAAGAGCGACCTGCTGATCGCGCTGGGCACCCGGTTCGACGACCGCGTGACGGGCCAGCTCGATTCGTTCGCGCCGGACGCCAAGGTGATCCACGCCGACATCGACCCCGCCGAGATCGGCAAGAACCGCCACGCCGACGTGCCGATCGTGGGCGACGTCAAGGCCGTCATCACCGATCTCGTCGAGGTGCTGCGCCGCGACAACACCACCAGGGACTCGCTGGACCTGACCGTCTGGTGGGAGTACCTGTCCGGGCTCAAGGCCACCTATCCGCTGAGCTACGGCCCGCAGAGCGACGGCAGCCTGAGCCCCGAATACGTCATCGAGAAGCTGGGACAGATCGCCGGACCCGAGGCGGTGTACGTGGCCGGAGTCGGTCAGCACCAGATGTGGGCCGCGCAGTTCGTCAAATACGAGAACCCCAAGACCTGGCTGAACTCCGGTGGCCTGGGCACCATGGGTTTCGCCGTCCCGGCGGCCATGGGCGCCAAGTTCGCCCGTCCCGAGGCCGAGGTGTGGGCGATCGACGGTGACGGCTGCTTCCAGATGACCAATCAGGAACTGGCCACCTGCGCCATCGAAGGTGCGCCGATCAAGGTGGCGTTGATCAACAACGGCAACCTGGGCATGGTCCGGCAGTGGCAGACCCTGTTCTACGAACAGCGCTACAGCCAGACCGACCTGGCGACGCACTCGCGCCGGATTCCGGACTTCGTCAAGCTGGCCGAGGCGCTGGGATGCGTCGGGCTGCGCTGCGAGCGGGCCGAGGACGTCGAAGACGTCATCAACCAGGCCCGCGCCATCAACGACCGGCCGGTGGTCATCGACTTCATCGTCGGAGCCGACGCGCAGGTGTGGCCCATGGTCGCTGCCGGCACCAGCAACGACGAGATCATGGCGGCCCGGGACATCCGGCCACTGTTCGACGAGAACGACGACGAGGGGCATGCCTGATGAGCAGCAACTCCACCCCCACCCATACCCTGTCGGTGTTGGTCGAGGACAAACCCGGTGTTCTGGCCCGGGTGGCCTCGCTGTTCTCCCGCCGCGGCTACAACATCCAGTCCCTGGCCGTGGGCGCCACCGAGCAGAAGCACATGTCGCGCATGACGATCGTGGTCAGTGTCGAGGAATCGCCACTGGAACAGATCACCAAGCAGCTCAACAAGCTGATCAACGTGATCAAGATCGTCGAGCAGGAGGACGACAACTCGGTCTCCCGTGAGCTCGCGCTGATCAAGGTGCGGGCCGACGCGAGTAATCGCGGCCAGGTCATCGAAGCGGTGAATCTGTTCCGCGCCAAGGTCGTCGACGTCTCCACCGAGTCGTTGACGGTCGAGGCCACCGGTACGTCGGAAAAGTTGGAGGCCCTGCTGCGGGTCCTGGAGCCGTACGGTATCCGCGAGATCGCGCAGTCCGGCATGGTGTCGGTGTCCCGCGGTCCGCGTGGCATCAGTGCCGTCAAGTAGCGTTAATCGGCTGTAGAGCTAGAAAGAGAAGGAAAATTTCGCATGGCAGTTGAGATGTTTTACGACGCCGACGCGGACCTGTCGATCATCCAGGGTCGCAAGGTCGCCGTCATCGGTTACGGCAGCCAGGGGCACGCGCACTCGCTGTCGCTGCGTGACTCGGGCGTGCAGGTCAAGGTCGGCCTCAAAGAGGGTTCGAAGTCCCGCGTCAAGGTCGAGGAGCAGGGCCTTGAGGTCGACACCCCGGCCGAGGTGGCCAAGTGGGCCGACGTCATCATGGTGCTCGCGCCCGACACCGCGCAGGCCGAGATCTTCAAGAACGACATCGAGCCCAACCTCGAAGACGGCAACGCGCTGTTCTTCGGCCACGGCCTCAACATCCACTTCGGTCTGATCAAGGCGCCGGCCAACGTCACCGTCGGCATGGTCGCCCCCAAGGGCCCCGGCCATCTGGTGCGTCGCCAGTTCGTCGACGGCAAGGGCGTGCCCTGTTTGATCGCCGTCGACCAGGATCCCAAGGGTGAGGGGCAGGCCCTGGCGCTGTCGTATGCCGCCGCCATCGGTGGTGCCCGCGCCGGTGTCATCAAGACCACCTTCAAGGAAGAGACCGAGACCGACCTGTTCGGCGAGCAGGCCGTGCTGTGCGGTGGCACCGAGGAACTGGTCAAGGCCGGCTTCGAGGTCATGGTCGAGGCGGGCTACGCGCCGGAGATGGCCTACTTCGAGGTGCTGCACGAGCTCAAGCTCATCGTCGATCTGATGTATGAGGGCGGCATCGCCCGGATGAACTACTCGGTGTCCGACACCGCGGAGTTCGGTGGTTACCTGTCGGGCCCGCGCGTCATCGACGCTGACACCAAGAAGCGCATGAAGGACATCCTGACCGACATCCAGGACGGCACATTCGTCAAGCGACTGGTCGCCAACGTCGAGGGCGGCAACAAGGAGCTCGAGGCGCTGCGCAAGGCCAACGCCGAGCACCCGATCGAGGTCACCGGCAAGAAGCTGCGCGACCTGATGAGCTGGGTCGACCGGCCGATCACCGAAACGGCCTAGCTTTTCGCTTTTCTCGCCGAAACCGCATTCCAGCAGGCGTCTACTCGCACTTTTTCTGCTGGAATGCGGTTTCGGGCGTTTTGGTTAGGCGCTCCGTTCAGACCAGGCGCTGCGCCACGCTGACAACCCGGCGGGCCAGGTGATCCAGCGCATTGTTGGTGGCGTCGTCGAACTCGGTGATGTTTTCCCGGTTGGCGATCAGCCCCACACCGTAGGGGTTGCCGTCGTCGAACTTCACCGGATCGGTATAGCCCGGCGGCACGATGATGCCGCCGAAGTGCATCAGGGTCACGTACAGGTTCAGCAGCGTGGACTCCTGGCCGCCGTGCGTGGTCTGGGTCGAGGTGAACGCCGCATAGACTTTGTCGGCGAGCTTGCCCTGCGACCACAGCCCACCCAGCGAATCGATGAACGTACGGAATTGCGCGCTGGGAGAACCGAATCGGGTGGGGGAGCCGAAGATCACCGCGTCGGCCCACACGATGTCCTCGCCGGTGGCGGCCGGAAGATCCTTGGTGGCCTCGTAATTCGCCGTCCACGCCGGGTTGTGCGCGAACGATTCCGGGTCCTGGGTTTCGGTGATGTGGCGCAACCGCACCTCGGCGCCCGCCGATTCCGCAGCGGCGGTGACGCGCTGGGCCATCGTGGTGCCGTGGCCGGTGGCCGAGTAGTAGATGACAGCGACCTTGGGCTGAGTCATGGCCCCAGCTTAGGCAGATCCCGCAGTCCGAATTCACGTTTCAGCACGGTGCGCGCCGCATAGAAACCGGCCATGCCATGCACGCCGCCACCGGGCGGCGCGGCCGACGAACACAGGTAGGCCTTGGGAATCGGCGTGGTCCAGGGGTTGAGCCGCGGTGTGGGGCCCAGCAGCGCGCTGGCCATGTTGTTGCCCCCCACCCCGATATCGCCGCCCACCAGGTTGGCGTTGTGGGCGTCCAGTCGTGCCGCCGGCACGCTGCGCACGGCGACCACCACATCGCGGAAGCCCGGCGCGAATCGTTCGAAGATGTCGGTCACGGTGTCGGCCAGGTCCAGCGTGGAGTTGTTGGGCACGTGGACATAGGTCCACAGCGGACGACGTCCGGCGGTGTCGATGCGCGACGGGTCGGCGATGTGGGGCAGTGCCGCCAGCACCATGGGCCACTCGGCGTGGCGGCCCGCGGCAACCTCGGACTCGGCCAGCGCCATCTGTGCCCGGCTGCCGCCGAGATGCAGCGTCGGGGCCTGCGCCAGACGCGGGTCGCGCCACGGGATCTCGTCGCTGAGCACGAAATCGACCTTGGCCACGCCGGGGCCATAGCGGTAACGGCTCAACGCCCGGGCATACCGCGGCGGCAGCGTCTTACCGTAGATGGACAGCAGCGCGGTGGGCGCGGTGTCATAGATCACGACGCCGCCCGGCGGTTCGGTGACCTCCTGCCCGAGAACCAGTTCACCGCCGAGGGCGAGCAGATCGGCGATCAGGGCATCGGTGATGGCCTGCGAGCCACCGATCGGAATCGGCCAGCCCACGGCGTGTCCCAACGTCGCCAACATCAGCCCGGCGCCGCTGGATACCAGCGAGGGCATCGTGGAAATCGTGTGTGCGGCAACACCGCTGAACAGGGCTCTGGCATCCTCGCCGCGCAGCGACCGCCATAACGGCGTGCCTTGCGCCAGCAGGCGCGGGCCCAGTTTCGCCGCAGCGGGTAGCGACGGGGGAACCGACCGCTTGTCGCCGAGGATCAGCCCGACCACTCCGGCGCAGTCGTCGGCCAACGGACCCAGCAGCCGTCGCCAGGAATCTCCGAATTCCAGTTCGGCGCAGGTGCGGTCGATGTCGCGGTAACCGACCGCCGCCGGCCGGTGCGACAACGGGTTGGCATAGGAGACCTCGGGGACGGCCAACTGCACGCCGCGCGCGGTCAGGTCGTAGGCGGCGAAGAACGGTGAGGCCAGCGCCAGCGGATGCACCGCCGAACAGATGTCGTGGCTGACCCCGGGAAATTCGGGGTCGGGAAGGGTGCGGGCGCCGCCACCCGCGGTCGGCTGGGCTTCGATCACGCGCACCGACAGTCCGGCCCGGGCGCAGATGACCGCGGCAGTCAGGCCGTTGGGGCCACTGCCGACGATTGTGACGTCCACGCCACCAGTACACCGCACGCGGTGCGGGCGTGGTAGGGGCCACACATTAGGCTGGTCGCGTGAGTCTTCCCGTTGTTTTGATTGCCGACAAGCTCGCGGAATCGACCGTCGCCGCGCTCGGTGACCAGGTAGAGGTCAGGTGGGTCGACGGTCCGGACCGCGAGAAGCTGCTCGCTGCCGTGCCGGAGGCCGACGCGCTGCTGGTGCGTTCCGCCACCACCGTGGACGCCGAGGTACTGGCCGCCGCGCCCAAGCTCAAGATCGTCGCCCGCGCCGGCGTCGGCCTGGACAATGTCGATGTCGACGCCGCCACCGCCCGTGGCGTGCTGGTGGTCAACGCCCCGACCTCCAACATCCACAGTGCCGCCGAGCACGCGTTGGCGTTGCTGCTGTCGGCGGCCCGCCAGATTCCGGCCGCCGACTCCACGCTGCGTGAGCACACCTGGAAGCGGTCGTCGTTCTCCGGCGTCGAGATCTTCGACAAGACCGTCGGTGTCGTCGGCCTGGGTCGCATCGGCCAGCTGGTGGCCCAGCGGCTGGCGGCGTTCGGCGCCCACATCGTGGCGTACGACCCGTACGTGTCGTCCGCACGCGCCGCTCAGCTCGGCATCGAACTGCTGCCGCTGGACGAGCTGCTCGGCCGCGCCGACTTCATCTCGGTGCACCTGCCCAAGACCAAGGAAACCGCCGGCCTGCTCGGCAAGGAGAACTTGGCCAAGACCAAGCCGGGCGTCGTGATCGTCAATGCCGCGCGTGGTGGCCTGATCGACGAGCGGGCCCTGGCCGATGCCATCACCAGCGGCCACGTGCGTGCCGCCGGACTGGACGTGTTCGCCACCGAACCGTGCACCGACAGCCCGCTGTTCGAGCTGCCCCAGGTCGTCGTCACCCCGCACCTGGGTGCCTCGACCGCCGAGGCCCAGGACCGGGCCGGCACCGATGTGGCCGCCAGTGTGAAACTGGCGCTGGCCGGTGAGTTCGTGCCCGACGCCGTCAACGTGGGCGGCGGAGCCGTCGGCGAAGAGGTGGCCCCCTGGCTGGACCTGGTTCGCAAACTGGGTCTGCTGGTCGGTGCGCTCTCCGATGCGCCGCCGGTGTCGCTGACCGTGCAGGCGCGCGGCGAACTGGCGTCCGAGGACGTCGAGATCCTCAAGCTCTCGGCGCTGCGCGGGTTGTTCTCCGCGGTGGTCGATGAGCAGGTGACCTTCGTCAACGCCCCGACGCTGGCCGCTGATCGCGGCGTGGCCGCCGAGATCAGCACCGCCACCGAGAGTCCCAACCATCGCAGTGTGGTCGACGTGCGTGCGGTGCACGCGGACGGCTCGTCGGTCAATGTCGCCGGAACGCTGTCCGGGCCGCAGCTGGTCGAGAAGATCGTCCAGATCAACGGCCGCAACTTCGACCTGCGCGCTGAGGGATACAACCTCATCGTCCACTACAGCGATCAGCCGGGCGCGCTCGGCAAGATCGGCACGCTGCTGGGCGGCGCGAACGTCAACATCCTGGCCGCGCAGTTGAGCCAGGACGTCGACGGCGACAGCGCCACCGTGATGCTGCGGCTGGACACCGATGTTCCCGACGACGTGCGCACCGCGATCGCCGACGCGGTCGGCGCCAGCACGCTGGAAGTGGTCGACCTGTCATGAAACTCGCCGTAATCGCCGGTGACGGCATCGGTCCCGAGGTCATCGCCGAGGCGTGCAAGGTACTCGACGCGGTGCTGCCCGGGGTGGACCGCACCGAATACGACCTGGGCGCACGGCGCTACCACGCGACGGGGGAGACCCTGCCCGAGGGATTCGTCGAGGAACTCAAGGGCTATGACGCAATCCTGTTGGGCGCCATCGGCGATCCGTCGGTCCCGAGTGGTGTGCTCGAGCGCGGCCTGCTGCTCAACATGCGGTTCGCGTTGGACCACCACGTGAACCTGCGGCCGTCGAAGTTGTTCGCCGGGGTTTCCAGCCCGCTGGCCGGCAATCCGGAGATCGACTTCGTGGTGGTGCGCGAGGGTACCGAGGGGCCCTACACCGGCACCGGCGGCGCGATCCGCGTCGGCACCCCGCACGAGGTTGCCACCGAGGTATCGACCAACACCCGGTTCGGGGTGGAGCGCGTGGTGCGTTATGCGTTCGAGAAAGCCCGCGCGCGGCGCAAGCACCTCACCCTGGTGCACAAGAACAACGTGCTGGCGTTCGCCGGCTCGCTGTGGAAGCGCACCGTCGACGAGATCGGTACCGAATACCCGGACGTCGAAACGGCCTACCAGCACATCGATGCCGCGACCATCCACATGGTCACCGATCCGGGCCGGTTCGACGTGATCGTCACCGACAACCTGTTCGGCGACATCATCACCGACCTGGCGGCCGCGGTCTCCGGCGGTATCGGCCTGGCCGCCTCCGGCAATATCGATGCGACGGGCACCAACCCGTCGATGTTCGAGCCGGTGCACGGCAGTGCACCTGACATCGCCGGGCAGGGGATCGCCGATCCCACCGCCGCGGTGATGAGCGTGGCACTGCTGCTGACCCACCTCGGCGAGACCGACGCTGCGGCGCGGGTCGACAAGGCGGTCGGCGAGCACCTGGCCACCCGCGGTGACGCGAAGCTGTCCACCTCGCAGGTGGGCGAGCGGATCCTGTCGCTGCTCTAACTGTGCGTTGGCGCTGCGGTGAGGGCTTGCGTTCCTCGCACTTTCGCGCCCTCACCGCAGTCTCGATGAGTTTTGTGGTGTCCACGGGTCGGTATGGGCATGGGACTCATCGACATCGAACTGTTCACCACCCTGGACTTCGTCGGGCAAGCACCCGGTGGCCCCGACGAAGACCCTGACGGGTTCGCGTTCGGGGGCTGGCAGGCGCCCCTGATCGACGAGGTGGCCGGCGCACAGATCGGCGCTTCGTACGAAGGCACTGACGCGCTGCTGTTGGGCCGGCGGACCTACGACATTTTCGCCGGATTCTGGCCGCACCAGGAGGACGGCGAGGACGCGGAGTTCGCCGCGACGTTCAACCGCATCCCGAAGTATGTGGCGTCGCGTGGTAAGCCGGATCTGTCCTGGGCGGGGTCAGTGCAGTTGGGGCCGGATCTGGTCGACGCCGTGCGTGCGGTGCGTGACCGGCACGAGAAGATCAAGGTTGTCGGAAGCCTCGACTTCGTGCAAACCCTGTTGCGGGAGAAGCTCTTTGACCGACTTCACCTCTGGGTGCACCCGATTGTGCTCGGCTCGGGGAAGAAGGTGTTCGACGGTGGCGCGGTGCCGACGAACCTCACGCTGCTCGGGCCTGCGCAGACGAGCCCGAACGGCATCGTGTGCCTGCGGTACGGGCTTGCCGAGGGGACTCCGGCGACGGGAGATATGAGCGCCCCGGATCAGTAGGGCAGACCCGGCGCGCCGTGCCCCTTCATCTCGGCCCTCTGTTGGCCATCCAGCTTCGATGTTTGATGGCCGCCTTGCGGGCCTGTTTGGCCAGTGCCCGGTCGGGCAGGTGTCGTCCCAATGCGTCGAGTACCGGCGCGGTCTCGGGTGCGGGATGACGCCAGAAGGACTCCAGCATGTGGTCGGGGTCGTGGCCGTGCAGGAACTGTTCACACAAGAGGTCGGGCTCGTCGATAACCTGAGACAAGATATCGACCATTACTGCAGGGGTGATGAAGCCACCGACCCCACCCTTGGCCTTGCTGCGTCCCAGGTGCTGGTTGTCGAAAATTTGCAGACTCTAGAGGCGCTGCCTGACGTGCCAGGCACGATTGCCGTGTTCGGTTGGGGCGACAATTCAATCGCGGTGGCCAGATTCCCCTGGGTGCAAAATGCACGGAGCGTCATCTACTGGGGCGATCTGGATCCGGAGGGTTTCGACATCCTGGCCCGGTTCCGTGCTGAATGTCCTTGTGAGAGTTTGCTGATGGATCACGACAGCGTGGAGCGTTGGCGTGATTTCGCGGTGCCACACGCTGCGGATGGGTCAGTAGATGTGGCGCGGCTTACCGAGCACGAACGCGCAGCACTGGACGTGCTGCGTCGTGATGGTCTACGCCTCGAGCAGGAACGCATTCCGATGGGCGCCGCGGTGGAGCTGTTGATGTTGGCTGATTAGGGGGAAGGGCTGTCAGCCAGCACTTCCGTATTCGCCCCGAGAGCATCGTAAGTTGCTTTGGCTCGCGCATCGCGGGTGGCCAGGACAGCACCATGCTCGCGAGCGGCCAATGCGACCAGGCCGTCATAGGTTGCGCCACCGGCGATGTTTCTGCGGGCGAATTCACGATGCGCACTACGTGCTGCGCGTGCACTGAGCTGAAGTGAATCCGGGAAGTTCTCATCGATCAACGCCACGGCGTCAGCAGGGTCGACGCGAGCGTCGCCGGGCAGGCGGGTCAGGACGGAATAGGTTTCAGTCAGTGCATGGCCGCTGAGCCCGAGGCGTCGGCCCTTCGCCCACTGCGAGACCGTGACATGCTGCGGGTGCGAGGTCACCAGTAACGGCACCGCGACGCTGGTGTCGATGGCGGTGACCGGCGACGACGTCAGCGTCGTCCCGAATCGATGAGCGCGAACATCATTTCATCGGTGACAACGGTGTCCGTCTTGGCGACCAGGCGTCCGTCCTCATTCCGCTCGAGGCGCGCAGTGCGTCCTCCCGGCACGATCTGTAGTCCACGGCCATACGGTGATATGTCGACGGTCGAACCAGGCGTGAGCCCCAATGCGTCGCGCAGTGACTTGGGTAAGACAATCCGGCCGCCCGAGTCGATGACAGCTTCCATGGGAATAGGCTACCAATGAAATCCCATTTCTGGGTTCGTGCTGGTCCGGGCTGTTCCAGCTGGTAAACGGCTGTCGCGCAGGGGGCCTTGATTGCCTGTGGCCGCCGCTGACTCAGGGTCCACGAGCGCGCTATCATCGAGCCATGGCCCAGCTCGGGCGTGTCGCTAGTGACCCGGCCATGGTCAGCTGACTGTTTGCGGTTTGCGGTACCCGGTGTCGAGGATCCTCGAATTGATGGCGTCCGGGATGAGCAACGATGAGATCTTGGCCGACTATCCGGATCTGGAGGCGGATGATCTGGCGGCGGCGCTGGAGTTCGGGGCGCTGGCGGCTGGACGGCGGCGCGTTCTGCCGTTTGACGCGGCGTGAGGTTCCTTATTGATGCTCGCCTCGGTTGAGGCGGTTACTGGACTTGCGCGAGGCGCGCGGGCTGACTCAGGAGTACGTCGCCGAAGCCTCGGGGATGAGCCGCAACCACTATCAACTGTTGGAGAACGGGCTCAGCAACCGCAAGACCAAGCGGCCGGCGAATCCGCGGCTGTCGACCCTGGTGGCGTTGAGCGACGTACTGGGCGTCTCGCTGCCAGAACTGATCGAGGCAATCTTCGCCTGAAGGCATATCTCGGTGTCACTGGTACCTGCGACTGCCGGCAGCGTCCCGAACGCCACTAGGACGCATTCCTATGTGTAGCTATGAGCGGGCTGTGCATTTCTGAGAACCGCGGCGGGGGTGCTGGTGGCCGGGAATCGCACTGAGTAGTGTTTAGTTCTACTTATTAGTTGTGGCGGCTGTGGGTGCATGGCCACCGCCCGATAGGCATACAAACCTTCCGAGTTCTCGCGGTCGAAGCGGAACTACGGCAGCGGACACAGTTCAGGAGGTCGACGTGACGACGCTCAGTCCGCCACCCGTCGACGAGTTTCAGGGATACGAGCCACCGACCGAACCCGTTCCGCAGCGCCGCAAGCGCCTGTCGCGTGGACGCAAGGCGGTCATCGCCGGTGGACTCGCGGTTCTACTGGTGGCCGGTCTGGCTGTCGCCTCGTACCAGGCGCCGCCAGGTGGCACGTTGTGGGGCATCGGAAAGGCGGTGTTCCCCGGCCACGCGCAGGACGTCGCGCTGACCGCGGTCGTCACCCACCTCAAGCGGGCGCAGGACATCCTGGACAGTGGACAGCAGCCCACCCCCGCCCAGCTGACCGATGCCCGCAGCGCGCTCAACGACGCCAAGCGGGGCTTGGACTACGTCTCGCCGTCGCCTGAGCGGACCAGCATGCAGAACCTCTATCTGCAACTCACACAACAACTTCTGCAGTACACGCCGGGCTCGGTGCAGCAGCTACCGGATCTTCCGGCGCCGCCGGCCGAATTGCCCGACGCGGCCGCGTTGAGTGCGACCGCACCTACCTGGGGATACGTCGACCAGCAATCTGCTGACTATCTGCCACCACCGGACGGGGTTCCCTACAACCCTGCACCCGACTGGCCGCAGCCCGTTGAACCGCCCTTGACGGCGAACATGCAGTACCTCGGTTACTACGATCCGTCCTGGGGAGCGCTGTACGGCTACAACTCCTACGACTGGTACAACTACGGTCTCGCCGGCTACAACCAGTACGGCTACGACTTCCTGGGATATGACCGGTGGGGCTACGACCGCTGGGGTTATGACCGGTGGGGGTATGACCGCTGGGGGTACAACTGGTCCGGCTACACCTGGGCGGGCTACGACCGCCACGGCTGGGATCGCGACGGACGCAACGAATGGGGCCAACGCCGCGGATTCCCGCGTGACCCGCGTAATCACGACTGGTACCACCGGCATCATCCGTACCGGCAGCATTACGAGTGGAGGTTCCACAACAGCGACCCGGTGTACCGCCGCGCGCAGTGGGACCGGGCTCATGGCTTCAACCCCCATCGGTATCAGGACTGGAACAAGCACCGGGATTGGCACAATCCACGCAAGCGCGACTGGACACCGCGGCCGCATGTGGCGGATATCGCCAGGCCGCACGTCGCGCCGCCGGTGGTGAACTTGAATACCTCACTGGCCGAGTTCATTTCCAACGACAGGGCGACGGCAGCCGCCCGGCCGTTGATGCAGAATCTTGCGGCCAAGTCGCCGCGCGACTTCGCCAGGGACCTCACCGCGCGGCCCGGATCCGACGGGCGGCCGGAGCTGTTGACGCCGGGCAAACGCTTGATCGTGGGTGACCTCACCACGAGGACTGGTCAGGACGGGCCGCGCGCCCTGTCCCCGTCGCATCCGGACCGGCGCGCGGGCCTGCCCGGCGAGCACGATCAACCGTCCCTCAAACCACCGGCGTTGACGGCCCCTGCGCCGAAAGCACCGCCGTCGAAGGTGTCACCGGATTTCGTCGTGCCCAAACTTGCGCCGGCGCCGGAATACAAGCCGCCGACGGTTTCCGAACCGCAGGGAAAGCCTGGGCGGGCCAACCGCGGACCGGCCGGGGACCCGGATCATTCGGCGGGACCGGATGCGATACCGCCGCGGGCTGATCTACCGCGCCCTGACGTGACGGCGCCGGGGGAGCGCAACGCGGGTCCGGATCGGCCCGTCGAGGTGCCGCGTGAGGCGCAACCTCGTGGACCGGCGCCGGATGGGAAACGTCCGGAACGTCCATCGGCGCCGGATCGACAGGAGCCGCAACAGCGGACCGAGCCCAAACACTCGGCGCCGGACGCTCCGGACCGTCCAGCGGCGCCGAATTGGCAAGGGCCGCAACAGCGGACCGAACCTGAACACTCGGCACCCGAACCGCCGGCGCAGTCCGCCCCGGAGCCCCAGGTGCCCGCTTGGCAGCCGCCGGCCCGGCAGGAAGCGCCGAAGCAGGAGCCCCCGCGGCAAGCACCTCAAGCTCCGGCCTGGCAGCCGCCGGCCCGGCAGGAGGCTCCGAAGCAGGAGGCGCCGCGGCAGGCGCCTGAGGCTCCGGCCTGGCAGCCGCCGGCTCGGCAGGAGGCTCCGAGGCAAGAGCCCCCGCGGCAGGCGCCTCAGGCTCCGGCCTGGCAACCACCCGCTCGGCAAGAATCGCCGGCGCATGGCGGGGGCGGCCCCGGACACGGCGGTGGCGGAGGGCACGGTGGCGATCGTGGAGGACATGGTGGCGGTGGCGGAGGGCATGGCGGGGCACCGCCGTGGCTACCCCGCTGACGGCAGCGTGGTAGATCTGTCGCCGCCCGTGGCTGAGCAGTTGACTAGCACGCTCGTCGTGGCGATCGACGCTGCGTCCAGGGCGTAGAAGTGCGAGTGGCTCAGGCCCTCAGCGCAGAATCAATCTCCGGAGCAGGGCCAGAAGCCGCTCAGGGGGTCGGATCGGCCGGCACCAAGGGTGCCGCCAACAACGGCAACAACGCACACACCGCGAACGCCGCCGGATAGCCCGCCACCCCGATCAGGGCGCCGAACAGCGGCGCCGAGCTGGCGGTGGCCAGGTGTTGGCTGGTGTTCTGGGTGCCCAGCGCGCGTCCGCTCCAGAACGGGCCGGCGATCTCTGCGATCGCGGTGAACGCCAAACCGTTGTCGGACACCGTGATCACCGAGGCGATCACGATCAGCGCCACACTGATCGGGGAACCCAGCCAGTCGGTGAGCGCCAGCAGCCCCATCGTCGCCGCGGCCGCCAGCGCGATGGCCCGGATGGGCCGCAGCCGCTGTCCGACCACATCCGACCACCTGCCGGCGGCGACACGCCCTGCCGCGCCCAGCAATTGGGCCACCGTGACCAGCGTGCCGGCTGAGGCCGCAGACCAACCCCGATCGCTCATCAACCACACCAGGGTGAACGTCCACACCATGCCCTGCGGCACCACCAGCAGCACCGACACGGCGTGGATGCGCCACAACACATTCGAGCCCCGGTATGGATTGGCGAGGTGCTCGGCGGGCGCTTCATGGCGGGCCGGCCGTGGCGGATCCAGCACGCCCACAGCGCAGATCACCGCCGAGAGCACGCATGCCGCGGCCGGAAACAGCAACGCGGTTGTCACACCATGGGACTCGGCCAGGCGTGGAATTACCAACGCGCCCAATCCAACTCCCAAAGGCGTTGCCGTCTGGCGGATTCCCATGGCCAGCCCGCGTTGTTCGGGAGGGAACCATCCGACCACCACGCGTCCGCTCGCGGAATTGCTACTGGCCGCTGCCATTCCACCCAATAGGAGGAACACCCCGACCAGCACCAGGGAGTGCGACGCGGCGGCACCGAACGCCGCGGCGGCGGTCAGTGCCGACCCGACGGTCAGCACGATCCGTTCGCCCACCCGGTCGACGACGTAGCCCCAGGCGATCAGGGTGAGCACCAGCCCGAAACTGGGCATCGACGACAGCAGTCCGGCCTGGGCGAGGTCCAGGCCCCGTTCAGTGTGCAGGGTGGGGATGAGGAACGCCGCGCCGTTGATGAAGACGTTCGCACAGGTGGTTGCGGTGAGCGCGATCGCCAGCATCGACCAACGACGGAACGTGCCGATCGACGAAACGGGCATGCGGCCATGGTGTCACGGATATCTCATAATATTGAACTCATATTCCAAAATATGAGATACCCGGGCGTGTATATACCCTGGGGCGGTGAAGTCATGGCTGGTGGCAACCATTTTGGCGATCTCGGCACTGACGGTGGCGCCGACCGCATCGGCGGCCACCCCGGACTGGTCGGGCCTGGACGCCCGGCACTATGTGGCGCCGATCCCCGCGCCCGGAACCCTGCTCGAGGTCGTCGCACTGAATCCGCAGCTCTCGGTCCAGGGCGCGGCCAGCGCGTATCGCATCCTCTACGCGACTGTCGACCAACACTATTCACCGGCGCTCAGCACGGCGGCGGTGTTCGTCCCGCGCGGCCAGGCGCCTGACGGCGGCTGGCCCACCATCGCCTGGGCGCACGGCACCGTCGGCCTCGGTGATGACTGCACGCCCTCGGCGCAGCCACGAAGCGACCGGGATGACGAATACCTGTCCCACTGGCTCGACCAGGGCTACGCCGTCGTCGGCTCCGACTATGCCGGGCTGGGCACGCCAGGGCTGATGAGCTATCTCAACGGGGTGGCCACCGCGCACAGCGTCGTCGACTCGGTGATCGCCATGCACCACATGGACCTGCCGCTGTCGCCGAAATGGGCCATCGTCGGCCAATCCCAGGGCGGCGGGGCGGCGGTCAACAGCGCACGGTGGGCCACCGAGTTCAGCCGGGGTACCGGGCTGGACTACCGCGGCGTGGTCGCCACCGGCACACCGTTCAACGTCGAGCGCATCGTCGAGCGGGCCGGGCCGTACATGGCACTGCCGCCCAACCTGGGGCCCGCGGCCAGCAGCTACACCGGCTACATCCTGGCCGGGGTCCGTGAGGCGCGGCCCGATCTCGACATCGACAGCGTGCTCACCCCGGCCGGGCTGGACGCGGTCAACGAGGCCGAGACGCTGTGCAAGCCGCAACTCGACGCACACCTCGCCGGCATGACGCCGACCGGATACTTCCGCGCCCCGCTGGACACTCTGCCCGGCGTCGACGCGGCGCTCGACGCCTATCTGAGCACGCCGACCAGCGGCTACGACCGGCCGATCTTCCTGGGCGTGGGACTGCTCGATCGCGATGTCCCGCCGAACATGACCCAGCAGCTCGCCGATCAGCTGCGCGCCAACGGTCAGGACGTCACCCTCAAGGTCTATCCCGACGAAGATCACTCCGGCACCGTGCTGGCGTCGGTGCCGGACTCCACCCCGTTCCTCGCCGCGGCGTTCGGCGGGAGCTGACGGCAATCGTCTGCGGTGCCGTCATTACGCTTGACGAATGCGCTTAGGTCGAATTGCCAGCCCCGACGGTGTCGCGTTTGTCAGTGTCGAAGGCGACGGTGCAGACACCGTCTGCAAAGAGATCGCCGAACATCCTTTCGGCAATCCCAACTTCACCGGGCGGAGCTGGCCGCTGGCCGACGTCCGGTTGCTGGCACCCATTCTGGCGAGCAAGGTTGTGTGCATGGGCAAGAACTACGCGGCCCACGCCGAGGAGATGGGTGGGGTGGCGCCGGAAGATCCGGTGATCTTCCTCAAGCCCAATACCGCGATCATCGGGCCCAACGTGCCGATCCAGCTGCCTGCCGACGCCAATCCCGTGCACCACGAGGGGGAGTTGGCGATCGTCATCGGCCGGCCGTGCAAAGACGTGCCCGCCGCGCGTGCCGCCGAGAACATCCTGGGTTACACCATCGCCAACGACGTGTCCGCGCGCGACCAGCAGGCCAAAGACGGTCAGTGGATGCGCGCCAAGGGGCATGACACGTTCTGCCCGGTCGGCCCGTGGATCGTCACCGACCTGGATCCCTCCGATTTGGAGATCCGCACGGAGGTGACCAGTGGAATTGCCGGCACCGCCGGCGGCGAGATCCGCCAGCGCAGCCGAACCTCCCTGATGATCCATGACATCGGTGCCATCGTCGAGTGGGTCTCGGCGGTGATGACGTTGTTGCCGGGCGATCTGATCCTGACCGGAACCCCCGAGGGCGTCGGGCCGATCGAAGACGGTGACACGGTGAGCGTCACCGTCGAAGGCATCGGCACCCTCACCAACCCCGTTGTGCGCAAAGGAAAGTAAATGACGAACGCCCCAGTTCGGGTCCGATTCTGCCCCTCGCCGACCGGCACCCCGCACGTCGGGTTGGTCCGTACCGCACTGTTCAACTGGGCCTATGCCCGGCACACCGGCGGCACTTTCGTGTTCCGGATCGAGGACACCGACGCCGCGCGTGACAGCCACGAGAGCTACGCCGCGATCCTCGACGCGCTGCGTTGGTTGGGTCTGGATTGGGACGAGGGCCCAGAGGTCGGCGGCCCCTACGAGCCGTACCGGCAGTCGCAGCGCAGCGAGATCTACCGTGACGTGATCGCCCGGTTGCTCGAGGCCGGCGAGGTCTACGAGGCCTATTCGACACCCGACGAGGTCGAGGCCCGCCATATCGCAGCCGGCCGCAACCCAAAACTGGGTTACGACAACTACGACCGCGACCTCACTGACGAGCAGCGCCAGGCATTTGCCGCCGAAGGCCGCAAGCCGGTGCTGCGGCTGCGGATGCCCGACGAGGATCTGAGCTGGACCGATCTGGTGCGTGGGCCGGTGAGCTTCCCGGCCGGCTCGGTGCCGGATTTCGCCGTCACCCGGGCCAACGGAGATCCGCTGTACACGCTGGTCAATCCGGTCGACGACGCGCTGATGAAGATCACCCACGTGCTTCGCGGCGAGGACATCATGCCCTCGACGCCTCGGCAGATCGCGTTGTACCGCGCCCTGATGCGGATCGGTGTGGCGGAGCGGGTTCCGGAATTCGCCCATTTGCCAAGCGTTCTCGGCGAGGGCAACAAGAAGCTGTCCAAGCGCGATCCGCAGTCGAATCTGTTCCTGCACCGCGACCGCGGCTTCCTGCCGGAGGGCCTGCTGAACTACCTGGCGCTGCTGGGCTGGGGCATCGCCGACGATCACGATGTCTTCAGCCTCGACGAGATGGTGGCCGCCTTCGATGTGACCAACGTCAACTCCAACCCCGCGCGGTTCGACCAGAAGAAGGCCGATGCGATCAACGCCGAGCACATCCGGCTTCTGACGCCAGCGGATTTCACCGCCCGGTTGCGCGCGTACCTCGACGCCCACGGCCATGACACCGGCTTGGGCGACGACGCTTTCGCCGAGGCCGCCGCCCTGGTGCAGACCCGCATCGTCGTATTGGGTGATGCGTGGGGTCTGCTGAAATTCTTCGACGACGGCTCCTACGAGATCGACGAGAAGTCCGCGGCCAAGGAGCTCAAGCCCGAGGCTGCAGCGGTCCTGGACGCCGCACTCGGCGCGCTGGAGGGCATCGGGGAGTGGAACACCGCCAACATCGAGGCCGCGCTCAAGGCGGCGCTGCTGGACAGTCTGGAGCTCAAGCCTCGTAAGGCCTTCGGGCCGATCCGCGTCGCTGTCACCGGTGCCACCATCAGCCCGCCGCTGTTCGAGTCGATGGAGCTTTTGGGCGCCGATCGCAGCCTGGCGCGGTTGCGTGCCGCCCGGGCCACGCTGTGAATACCCGGACGGACGGGGCTTGGTAAAGCAGACCGAAAATCTTTGGTAGTCTGCTCGTCGGCCCGGAAAGCAAAGCAGGGGAGCCCCCGGCGGAGCTGATCGGATCGAAATTGCCCGTGACCTGCGGTAATGGGCGATCAGTGGGGTATGGTGTAATTGGCAACACAGCGGTTTCTGGTACCGCCATTCTAGGTTCGAGTCCTGGTACCCCAGCCAACTACTGGATTAGGTCAGCGAGATCGCCTGAGCTATGCTGACCATCCGGAAGTCCTAGCCCCCGTCGTCTAGCGGCCTAGGACGCCGCCCTCTCACGGCGGTAGCGTGGGTTCGAATCCCATCGGGGGTACAGAAGTAAAAGCGCCCAGTTCATACGAACTGGGCGCTTTTGCGTTGTGGGGTCCTTGAGGCGTCGGCTCGGTCGTCACGCCGCCGGTTTGTCACGCTGGAGTGGCTCTGGGTGTCGAACGTCACTCTGGCGTGACGCTCGCGGCGAGGACGCTCGCCCAGTGACGCTCGCGGAAAAGGCGCTCACCAAAGAACCCCCCTCACCAAAGAAACCCGCACCGACGAGACACCCGGCCATCTGCTGAGATTCGTCTCACAGTCGACGGGTGAGTGCCTCGGCGGCGGCGAGCAGATCGGCGGCCCACCGCGCGCCGGGGCGCCGGCCCATCCGGTCGATCGGCCCGGACACCGACACCGCGGCGATCACCGCCCCTCGTCCGTCACGCACCGGCGCAGAGACGCTGGCCACGCCGGGTTCCCGTTCGGCGGCGCTCTGGGCCCAACCGCGCTTTCGGACCTCGGCCAGGGTGCGATCGGTGAATTTCGCCAGCGGCAGTACCGCCTGCTGGGTGGCCGGGTCGGCGTAGGCCAGCAGCACTTTGGCTCCTGAGCCGGCCGTCATCGGAAGGTGGGTCCCCACCGGAACGGTGTCGCGCAGCCCGGCCGGCGGCTCCAGCGCCACCACGCACACCCGGGACTGCCCTTCGCGGCGGTACAGCTGCACGCTCTCGCCGGTGATTTCGCGCAGCCGAGGCAGCACGGCGGCGCCGGCCGCCAGCAGCGGATCGTTGACGTGAGAGGCCAATTCGGTCAGTGCCGGGCCCAGGCGCCAGCGGCCGTCGCCGTCACGGGCCAGGAGCCGGTGCGTCTCCAGGCCTGCGGCCAGCCGGTGTGCGGTGGCGCGGGGAAGCCCGGTCCGTTCGCAGAGTTCGGCCAGCCCACAAGGTGACTCGGCCACGGTGTGCAGCACACCCACGGCTTTGTCGAGGACGCCGATGCCGCTATCATTTCTCACAGAGAGATACTAACGTCTCGCATTCTGAGATGACAGATGAGATGGCGACAGTACCTCCCAGCCCTGGCGGACCCTTGATGCAGCCCCGCATTCGCCGTGAATCGAATTGAGAACTAGCGATGGACCAACCGACACAGACATCCGTGAAGCCGCGCACCCTGGCCGAAAAGGTTTGGGACGACCATGTCGTGGCGCGTGGTGAGGGAGAGGGCGCAGCTCGCGAGCCCGACCTGATCTACATCGACCTCCATCTCGTCCACGAGGTCACCAGCCCGCAGGCGTTCGACGGTCTGCGGCTCGCCGGCCGCCCGGTGCGGAGACCGGACCTGACGATCGCCACCGAAGATCACAACGTGCCCACGATCGACATCGACAAGCCGATCGCCGACCCGGTGTCGCGCACCCAGGTCGAGACGTTGCGCCGCAACTGCGCGGAATTCGGTATCCGACTGCACCCGATGGGCGACGCCGAGCAGGGCATCGTGCACATCATCGGACCGCAGCTGGGGCTGACGCAGCCGGGCATGACGGTGGTGTGTGGCGACAGCCATACCTCGACCCATGGTGCGTTCGGCGCCATCGCGATGGGTATCGGCACCTCCGAGGTCGAGCACGTGATGGCCACCCAGACGCTGCCGCTCAAGCCGTTCAAGACCATGGCGGTCAACGTCGACGGCGTACTGCCGCCCGGAGTGAGCGCCAAGGACATCATCTTGGCCGTCATCGCCAAGATCGGCACCGGCGGCGGGCAGGGCCACGTCATCGAATACCGGGGCAGCGCCATCGAGGCGTTGTCCATGGAGGGCCGGATGACGATCTGCAACATGAGCATCGAGGCCGGGGCGCGGGCCGGCATGGTGGCCCCGGACGAGACGACGTTCGAGTTCCTCAAGGGCCGCCCGAATGCCCCCACGGGTGCCGACTGGGACGCCGCTGTCGCCGCGTGGCGGCAGTTGCGTACCGACGAGGGTGCTGAATTCGACACCGAGGTCTACCTGGACGCCGCTTCGTTGAGCCCGTTCGTCACCTGGGGAACCAACCCGGGGCAGGGGGTTCCGCTGTCCGCATCGGTTCCCGATCCCGAATTGATGGGCGACGACGGCGACCGGCAGTCGGCGGAGAAGGCTTTGGCCTACATGGATCTTCGACCCGGGATGGCCATGCGTGACATCACGGTGGACACGGTGTTCGTCGGCTCCTGCACCAACGGGCGCATCGAGGACCTGCGGGTGGTCGCCGACGTGCTGCGGGACCGCAAGGTGGCCGACGGGGTGCGGATGCTGGTGGTGCCCGGTTCGATGCGGGTCCGGGCTCAGGCCGAATCGGAAGGCCTCGACCAGATATTCACCGCCGCGGGCGCCGAATGGCGGCAGGCCGGCTGCTCGATGTGTCTGGGCATGAACCCTGACCAACTGTCGCCCGGGCAGCGCTGCGCGTCGACGTCGAACCGGAATTTCGAAGGCCGGCAGGGCAAGGGTGGCCGTACCCACCTGGTCTCACCGGCCGTCGCCGCGGCCACCGCCGTGCGCGGAAAACTGGCGTCCCCTGCCGATCTGCCCGCCTCGACCCACTAAGAGGAGCCCCAGAATGGAAGCATTCAGCACTCACACCGGCATCGGCGTCCCGCTGCGGCGGTCCAATGTCGACACCGACCAGATCATTCCCGCGGTCTATTTGAAGCGGGTCACCCGAACGGGTTTCGAAGACGGACTGTTCGCCGCATGGCGGACTGATCCGTCGTTCATTCTCAATCTCCCCCCATTCGACAAAGGTTCCGTGTTGGTGGCCGGACCCGATTTCGGCACCGGATCCTCACGCGAACATGCCGTCTGGGCGCTCATGGACTATGGCTTCCGGGTGGTTATCTCGTCCCGTTTCGCCGATATTTTCCGCGGCAACGCCGGCAAGGCCGGGCTATTGGCCGCCGAAGTGGCTCAAGACGATGTCGAGCTCTTGTGGAAGCTCATCGAGCAGAATCCGGGGCTGGAAATCACTGTGAATCTTCAAGATCGAAATATCGTGGCGGGAACGGTCGTGGTGCCGTTCAGGATTGACGATTACACGGCCTGGCGGCTGCTCGAGGGACTCGACGATATAGGCCTTACGCTGCGGAAACTCGATCAAATCGAGGATTACGAGACGCATCGACCGGCCTGGAAGCCGCGCACTCTGCCGGCCTGATTTCAGGGGTGGAAAGGGCGCCTCGGCGCCCGAATTCGCCGCCTGCCTAACCGGTTCTGGACCCTCCCGGCAGGAGTCCAAGTGGGGCAAGCGGATTGCCGGATTGTTCGCTAGCTACGCCTGAAATTGCGCGTGGCTCTTGGAAATCAGTGGTCACAGGGTTTACCGTGTCCTCTAGTCGGTCCAAGGAGGACCACTGGTTTCGGAGGTTTTGGATGAACAAAGCGGAGCTCATCGACGTACTCACAACCAAACTGGGCACCGATCGTCGGCAGGCTACCGCCGCGGTGGAGAACGTTGTCGACACCATCGTCCGTGCGGTGCACAAAGGCGAAAGCGTCACGATCACCGGATTCGGTGTTTTCGAGCAGCGTCGCCGCGCTGCCCGTGTGGCGCGGAACCCGCGCACCGGCGAGACGGTGAAGGTCAAGCCCACCTCGGTGCCGGCATTCCGTCCCGGCGCGCAGTTCAAGGCGGTTGTTTCTGGGGCGCAGCGTCTCCCGGCCGACGGTCCAGCCGTCAAGCGCGGGGTGACAGCGGGCCCGGCGAAGCGCACTGCTGCCAAGAAGACCGCAGCCAAGAAGGCTCCGGCCAAGAAGGCCGCGACCAAGGCGCCCGCCAAGAAGGCCGCAGTCAAGAAGGCTCCGGCCAAGAAGGCGGCAGTCAAGAAGGCTCCGGCCAAGAAGGCCGCAGTCAAGAAGGCTCCGGCCAAGAAGGCCGCGACCAAGGCGCCCGCCAAGAAGGCCGCTGTCAAGAAGGCTCCGGCCAAGAAGGCTGCGACCAAGGCGCCCGCCAAGAAGGCCGCGACCAAGGCACCTGCCAAGAAGGCCGCGGCGAAGAAGGCCCCGGCCAAGAAGGGCCGCAAGTAATTCCGGTAAAGGCACGTCGTGAGCCGAAGGTCAGCTCACGACGTGCCTTTCTGCGTGTCTACTCAGCTGCCGTTGGGTAGCGGACTGCCCAGGTGATCGGCGGCGATCAGGCGGTCGTCCACCATCGACAGCACCCACATGCTGCCCTTGCGGTTGCCGGTGGTCTGCGGGCGCACATGCGCGCGTGCGCACCACCAGGAGATGAGGTCGGGAATCACCTTGCCCTGCGTGCAGATCGCCGGCGTTCCCGCCCGCGCCGCGAGTTCGAGGATGCGGTTGCGCCCGGCCTTGTGATCGGAGCTGTACGCCTCCTCGGTCAGCGTCGGCTCGTTGTGGATGTCGACCCCGAGTTCCTGGGCCAGCGGCTCCAGGGTCTGATGACAGCGCAGTCGATCGGCCGCGTAAAGCGTTGTGGCACCGAATGCCACTAATTGGCCGACCAGAGCCTCGGCTTGTGCCCGGCCTTTTTTGTCCAACGGCCGCTTGCGATCGTCACCCTTGAACCGCGACCGCCGTCCGGCCGCACCGTGCCGGACGATCAGCACGGTTTTCGTATTTGGCGGGTGTTTTACGAAGCGTTGCAACATTTTTCGGTCTTGCGGGTATTGCAGTTGATCGGCCGCCGCGGTCACCGGAAGCCAGATGAGCTTGTCCACCTCGTCATTGGGCGTGAAATCGCCACCGGTGGCGCGGGCCGCCCAGTACCAGACACGTTTGGTGCCCGCCGGGATGTCGTAGGAGATCGAGCCGAGCCGCCGACCGAGCTGTGCGGTGTACCCGGTCTCTTCGTGGACTTCGCGTACCGCGGCCACCGGATCGGTTTCGTCGAACTCGACTTTCCCCTTGGGCAGCGACCAATCGTCGTAGCGTGGACGGTGGATGACGGCCACCTCGGTCGCCATGGTGCCCGAGGCGTCGTCACTGGCCCGCCACAACACCGCACCCGCCGCGGGCACGACAGCGGAACCGGTTTTCGCCGATCTCGTGTTGTTGGACACCTAGACTCCTGTAGGTCAGCTACCGGCCCGGGTCCGGTCGGTCAGGGATGTCGATGACGTTCCATCAGCGACACCTGGTGGTCGCGAACTGTCTGTCCCTCCTGGGGCAGCGCCGTCCAATGACCATCGTGGCGCAATTCCCAGCACCGGGTGGCCGGATCCATCGCGGACTCGAACACGTCGCCCAGTTGCGCGGTCAAACGTGGATCCTTGACCTGAGCCATCACCTCGACACGGCGGTCGAGATTACGATGCATCATGTCGGCGCTGCCGATCCAGAACTCGTTGATGGCGCGGAAGTGAATAATCCGCGAGTGCTCCAGGAACCGCCCAAGGATCGAGCGCACGGTGATGTTGTCGGAATACCCGGGCACACCGGGGCGCAGCGCACAGATTCCGCGTACCACGATCTCCACCGGGACACCGGCCTGTGACGCTCGGTACACCGCGTCGATGACCTGTTCGTCGACCAACGCGTTCATCTTCATCCGGATGCCCGCGTCGGCGCCGTCCCGGTGAGCGGCGATCTCGCGGTCGATGCGCTCGATGATGCCTTTGCGCACGCCGCGCGGGGCGACCAGCAGGTTGCGGTAGGCGTCCTTGCGTGAGTAGCCGGTCAGCGAGTTGAACAGGTCGGTCAGGTCGGCCCCGATGTCGGGATCGGCGGTGAGCAACCCGACATCTTCATACAGCCGCGCGGTTTTCGGGTTGTAGTTGCCGGTGCCGATGTGGCAGTAGCGCCGGATCGTCGACCCTTCGCGGCGCACCACCAGACAGGTCTTGCAGTGGGTCTTGAGCCCGATCAGGCCGTAGACCACGTGGACACCGGCCTGTTCCAGCTCCCTGGCCCATTTGATGTTGGCCTGTTCGTCGAAGCGGGCCTTGATCTCGACGAGCGCCACCACCTGCTTGCCCGCCTCGGCCGCATCGATCAGGGCGTTGATGATGGGCGAGTCACCGGAGGTGCGGTACAGCGTCTGCTTGATCGCGAGCACGTTGGGATCGGCGGCGGCCTGCTCGATGAACCGCTGCACGGTCGTGGAGAACGAGTCGTAGGGATGGTGTACCAACACATCCCCGTCACGCAGCGTCGAGAAAATGCTCTTGGGCGTCTCGCGCTCACCGAAAGCCGGTGGGGTGGCGGGCACGAACGGCCGGTCCTTGAGCGCGGGCATGTCCACGGCGTAGATCTGCCACAGCGCGGACAGATCCAGCAGACCGGGCACCTCGATCACGTCGCCGGGGGCCACATCCAGTTCCCGCAACAGCAATTCGAGCATGCTCTCGGTCATGTCGTCGGACACTTCCAACCGCACGGGCGAGCCGAACCGCCGACGGGCCAGTTCCCGCTCGAGTGCCTGCAACAGGTCTTCGTCGCGGTCCTCTTCGACCTCGAAGTCGGCATTGCGGGTGATCCGGAACGCGTGGTGCTCGACGATCTCCAAGCCGGGGAACAACACCGGAAGGAACGTCGCGATCAGTTCCTCCATCGGAAGGAACCGCACCACCGTCGACCCATCGGCGGGCGGGCTGAGTTCCACGAAGCGGCCGACGTTGTCGGGCACCTTGATCCGGGCGAAGTGCTGTCCACCGTCCTCGGGTTGGCGGACGGTGATGGCCAGGTTCAGGCTCAGCCCGCTCACGAAGGGGAACGGGTGCGCCGGGTCCACCGCCAGCGGGGTGAGGACCGGGAACACCTGCTCGTGGAAGTAGGTGGACAGCTTGGCGCGTTCGGTCTCGTCGAGTTCGGCCCAGTTGACGATGACGATGCCCTCTTCGGCCAGCGCCGGGCGGATCGAGTGCAGGAACACCTTGGCATGGCGGTTGGCGATCTGCTGGGTGCGCTCGTTGATCCGGCGCAACTGCTCGCGTGGGGACAGTCCATCGGCGGAACGCACCGACAGCCCCATCTCGTCGCGGCGTTTGAGCCCGGCCACCCGCACCATGTAGAACTCGTCGAGATTGGACGCGAAGATCGCCAGGAACTTCAGGCGTTCGAGCAGCGGCATCGACGGGTCGGCGGCTACCGCCAGGACGCGGGCATTGAAGTCCAGCCAGCTCAGCTCGCGGTTGAGGTAGCGGTCGTCGGGCAGGGCGTTGTCCACCGCCGGTGCGGTCGCCGCCGGCGGCACTTCGGGTGTCGGTGACTCGCCGGAGGGCCCCGATGCGGCTGCGGCGGTGTCCGGTTGGGAGTCCGACCGGGTCCCAGGCTCGGCTTCGGTAGCTTCGCTCATTTGTCCGATCATTCCCTATCTGCCGGGTTCGCGGCTACTCACTGACAACTCCGCGCCGGCACTCACCGGCCACGTGTGCCCAGTGCCCGGGCGGTGGCGGTGCCGACGCCGAGGCGCCGGGCCACCTGCAGGTCGTCGGGTGTGTCGATGTCACAGCGCAGACCGGGCCAGGCGCCGGTGAGCTCGATCGCGCCGGAGTGACGATGGCGCGCAGCTGAATCGGCCCCGAAGTGGGGGGCCAGCGCGGTGCCGAAGGCGAACAGCGCCGACGTGCCGGTGCCGTGTCGATCGCCGACGAAGCTGCGCTGGTGGGCCCGGGCCGAGACCAGTGCCTCGGCCAGCTCCCGAGGTTGCAGGGCGGGTAGATCACCTTGGAGCACAACGATATTCGGTGCATGGGTGCGAAGCTGCGCCTCGGCGGTGCGCAGCGCGTTGTTGAGTGGGTCGCGGTGACCGGTCGGCGTCGGATCCACCAGTACCGCCGCACCCAGTGCACGCGCGGCCTCGGCCGCCGCATCGTCGGGGGTGACGACGGTGACGGGGGCGACGGTGGACGCCGCGGTGAGGGTGTCGACGAGCATGGCCAACACCACGGCCTCCCGGGTGGCTGCCGAGAAGATCGGGGCCAGCCGGGTCTTGGCGGCCGACAGCCGTTTGACCGCGATCACCAGTGCGACGTCGGTGGCCTGCGTTGCTGCGGCGGCGGTGTCACTTCGGGAGCCGCTCATGGGTTCATCCTGCCAGCCGCGCTGTGGCGGCGCGGCGCGCAGCCGCCGGGATAGGGTGAACGGGTGGTAGAGGCTGCGGTTATGGGTGCAGGTGCGTGGGGGACCGCGCTGGCCAAGGTGCTGGCGGACGCGGGCAATCCGGTGACGATGTGGGCGCGACGCCCCGAGGTTGCCGACGAGATCAACACCGCTCACCGCAACAGTCGCTACCTCGGTGATGTCGTGTTGCCGGCCTCGATCCGGGCCACCACCGATGCGTCCGAGGCGCTGTCCGGGGCCTGCACTGTGCTGCTGGGTGTTCCGGCGCAACAGCTTCGGGCGAACCTGGAGGGCTGGAAGCACCTGATCGGTGACGACGTGACGCTGGTGAGCCTGGCCAAGGGCATCGAACTCGGCTCGCTCATGCGGATGAGTCAGGTCATCGTCCAGGTGACCGGCGTCGACCCGTCCCGCGTCGCGGTGGTGACCGGGCCGAACCTGGCCAGCGAGATCGCCGACGAGCAGCCGGCGGCCACCGTCGTCGCGTGCAGCGATTCCGGCCGCGCGGTCGCGCTGCAGCGCGCGCTGGCCACCGGATACTTCCGCCCGTACACGAATGCCGACGTCATCGGCGCCGAGGTCGGTGGGGCCTGTAAGAACGTCATCGCGCTGGCCTGCGGCATGGCGGTGGGCGTGGGGCTGGGGGAGAACACCGTGGCCGCCATCATCACCCGCGGACTGGCCGAGATCATGCGGCTGGGTATCGCGTTGGGCGCCACCCCCGCCACATTGGCCGGGCTGGCCGGGGTCGGGGACCTGGTCGCCACGTGTACCTCCGGGCATTCGCGCAACCGCACATTCGGCCAGCGGCTGGGCGAGGGCGGCACGATGGAATCGGCGTTGATCGCGGCGGGCGGACATGTGGCCGAGGGAGTGGCCTCCTGTGAGTCGGTGCTGGCCCTGGCCTCCAGTTATGGCGTGGAGATGCCGTTGACCGACGCTGTTCACCGGGTGTGTCACAAGGGATTGTCGGTTCACGAGGCAGTGGCATTGTTGTTGGGGCGGAGCACCAAACCGGAGTGAGCGATATGGGCGGCGTGTACGGAGATTCCACCCGGAGCGTCAAAGCCGTTGGCCTGGAATCGGTTCCGGGGCATCCGGTGGCGCCCGTGCCAGTGCCGGCCTCCGCGTTTCACCTCTCGCCGGACGAATCCGAGCCGTTGGACAGTTACGGTCGCAGCTCCAACCCGACGTGGCGGCAGCTGGAGAAGGCGCTGGCCGAACTCGAGGGGGCGGCCGCCGCGCTCACGTTCGGTTCGGGCATGGCGGCGATCACCTCGGTGCTGCGGGTGCTGGCCAGGCCCGGCGCCACCCTTGTCGTCCCGGCCGACGGCTACTATCAGGTCCGTCGCTATGCGGCGGAATATCTTGCCCCACAGGGGATCACGGTCGTCGAGGCGGATGTGGCCGGCATGTGTGCGGCGGCCGCCGGAGCCGACGTGGTGCTGGCCGAGACCCCGGCCAACCCCGGACTCGACGTGGTAGACCTGCACCGGCTCGCGATGACCTGCCGCGCCGAGAGTGCCACGCTCGTCGTCGACAACACCACCGCGACACCGCTGGGTCAGCAACCGCTGTCCCTCGGAGCCGATCTCGTGGTGGCCAGCGCCACCAAGGCACTGTCGGGACACAGCGATCTGGTGGCCGGCTACGTCGCAGGCAGCCAACCCGAGCTGATGGCCGCGGTGGAGCGTGACCGGCTGCTGGCCGGGCCGATCCTGGGCGCGTTCGAGGCCTGGCTGGTGCTGCGCAGCCTGGGCAGCGCCGGACTGCGGTTCGAACGGCAGTGCCAGAACGCGGCGGCGCTGGCGGTGATGCTGCGCAACCATCCCGCGGTGCGCTCGGTGCGTTATCCGGGGCTGCCCGACGATCCGTCCTATGAGCTGGCGGTCGGCCAGATGAAGCGATTCGGCGGACTGGTGTCGATCGAGCTGGCCGACGCCGCGGCCGTGCACGCCCTGGTGCAGCGCAGCGCGCTGCTGATCGCCTCCACCAGCTTCGGTGGCATTCACACCTCGGTGGACCGGCGGGCCCGCTGGGGTGACCCGGTACCGGACGGATTCGCTCGCATCTCGGCCGGCATCGAGGACACCGACGACCTGCTGGCCGACGTCGGACAGGCCCTTGAGGGGTGAAATACCAGGTCAGGATGCACCGAACGGCAGTAGCGGACCGGGACGGTAGCCTCTCTAGGTTGTGACTGCCCGCAAT
Organism: [Mycobacterium] fortunisiensis; assembly: GCF_019050325.1. Taxonomy (GTDB): domain Bacteria; phylum Actinomycetota; class Actinomycetes; order Mycobacteriales; family Mycobacteriaceae; genus Mycobacterium; species Mycobacterium fortunisiensis. The sequence continues at coordinate 209,136 of NZ_VOMB01000016.1, forward strand.
CAGACCGGATCCCGTACCCGCGTCGCCGTCGTCTACGGCGGGCGTAGCTCTGAGCACGCGATCTCCTGCGTCTCGGCGGGGAGCATCTTGCGCAACCTCGACCCGGAGCGGTTCGAGGTCATTGCCGTCGGGATCACGCCCGGCGGGTCGTGGATGTTGACCGACGGCCGGCCCGAGACCCTCGCGATCACCGACGGTCAGTTGCCCGAGGTCACCGAGACCTCCGGAACCGAGCTGGCGCTGGCCGCCGCCCCCAACCGCAGTGGCCAACTGCTCGCCCTGAGTAACGGCCCCGGCGAGCTGTTGGCCGCCGTCGATGTGGTGTTCCCGGTACTGCACGGGCCCTACGGCGAGGACGGCACCATCCAGGGGCTCCTGGAGCTGGCCGGGGTTCCGTATGTCGGCTCGGGTGTGCTGTCCAGCGCCGCCGGGATGGACAAGGAGTTCACCAAGAAGCTGTTGGTGGCCGAGGGGCTGCCCATCGGTGATTTCGTGGTGTTGCGGCCCGGGCGCGACGGATCTGCCGCCACGCTGAGTCTCGACGACCGGGAGCGCCTCGGCCTTCCGGTGTTCGTCAAACCCGCCCGCGGCGGTTCCTCGATCGGTGTCAGCCGGGTGGCCGAGTGGGATGAACTGCCCGCGGCGATCGAACTCGCGCGACGCCATGACCCGAAGGTCATCATCGAGGCCGCGGTGCCGGGCCGGGAACTGGAATGCGGTGTGCTCGAGTTCGCCGACGGCCGGGTCGAGGCCAGCACCGTGGGCGAGATCCGGGTGGCCGGAGTCCGCGGGCGCGAGGACGGCTTCTACGACTTCGCCACCAAGTACCTCGTCGATGCGGCCGAGTTGGATGTGCCCGCCAAGGTCGACGACGACATCGCCGACGAGGTGCGCCGGCTGGCGGTGCGTGCCTTCACGGCGATCGACTGCCAGGGGCTGGCCCGCGTCGACTTCTTCCTCACCGACGACGGCCCGGTGATCAACGAGATCAACACCATGCCGGGATTCACCACCATCTCGATGTTCCCGCGGATGTGGGCGGCCAGCGGTGTGGACTACCCGACGCTGCTGACCGCGATGGTCGATACCGCGCTGGCCCGCGGTACCGGCCTGCGCTGACGCGCGTCCGGCGCACGCCAGGGTTCAGCGCGCCGGGGCCGGAACGGGCTCCTGGGCGGGCATGGTGCGGGCGATCTGCCCGGAGATCTGCTGAATGGGTGTCGGTCCCGAGCCCGCCGGCAGGGTGAGCGCCACGTAGACCGGGCGATCCACCGCGTACCAGGTGCTACGACCCTGATCTTCGGCGTAGGCCGCCGGGCTGCCCGCACCGGAATCGCCCACCCGGAACCACTGGATCTCATCGACCACCTGCAATGGGGTGCCCACCACAAAATCTGTGGGCCGTTCCAGTCCGCAGCGCAGGACCACCGGTTCGGCGTCCGGTTCGGCCCGCCAGGCCGCGGTCCCCGGCGGCGTCGGGTCGACCGTCGGGGCACGCCGGAAATCGCCGAGCTGCTGGGGCAGCGCGTTGAGCAGGTCGTGGCAGTGGGCGCTGTCGGCCTGCGGCGCGGGGATCGACGGGATGGCGACGGGTCGCTGCTGCGGGGAACGCTGGCGTGACGCCGCGATACCGAGGACGGTGATCAGCACCGAAACCGCAACGACGATTGCCGCGATCAGCAGCGCGCGGGGCGGTCCATCGGAGGCGGGCGACTCGGTCACACCACCAACTCTATGGCCGGTCGGGGTCGGCGATGGGGCAGGTCAGGGTTCGAGTGATCCCGGCGACCTGTTGCACTGCCGGGATCACGTCCGATTGCAGCCCGGCCGGCGTGTCGGCGCTGATGCGCAGGACCACGTCGTAGGGGCCGGTCACGTACTCCGCGGACACCACGCCGGGCAGCGCGGCGAGTTGCTTGGCGACGACTTCGGCGCGGCCCACCTCGGTCTGGATCAGCACATAAGCCTCCACCACCGGCTGTCTCCTCCGTCTCGCTGCATAAACTGCTGGCCGCAGGCACCAAACGTACCGCAGGTCCGGTCCGGGCTCAGGACGCGGCAGCGACCGGCAGGAGGCGATGTGACCAGGGACATGACCGGCGAGGATTCCGGTGCGGACACCGGCGACACCTTGGCGACGGCCGGGGAATTCGTCGTCATCGACCGGTTGGTGGCCGGGCGCAGGCAGGCTGGTGCCGTCACGTTGGGCCCCGGCGACGACGCGGCGGTGGTGACCGCAGGTGACGGGCGCACCGTGGTGTCCACCGACATGCTGGTGCAGGACCGCCACTTCCGGCTGGACTGGTCCGCGCCGCGCGACGTCGGGCGCAAGGCGATCGCCCAGAACGCCGCCGACATCGAGGCGATGGGCGGCCGGGCCACGGCCTTCGTGGTGGCGTTCGGCGCCCCCGCGGACACCTCGGTCGCGGCCGCGACCGAGCTCACCGACGGGCTGTGGGCCGAGGCGGCACTGCTGGACGCCAGCATCGCCGGCGGTGATCTGGTGCGCGCCCCGCTGTGGGTGCTCTCGGTCACCGTGCTCGGGGATCTCGGCGGCCGGGCTCCGGTGCGGCGCAGTGGGGCCCGGCCCGGCGACACGGTGGCGGTCACGGGTGAACTGGGGCGGTCGGCCGCCGGCCACGCACTGTACGAGCACGGGGTCGACGGGCCGGCCGGATTCGCCGAACTGCGCCGCCGGCACCTGACCCCGCAGCCGCCGTATGGGCAGGGTGTGGTGGCCGCCGATGCCGGGGCCACCGCGATGACGGACGTGTCCGACGGCCTGCTGGCCGACCTGGGCCACATCGCGACGGCGTCGGGAGCCGGCATCGATCTGGACGGCAGCAGTTTCGACGGTGATCGGCGAGCGGTCGCCGAAGCCGCCGCCGCGGTGGGCGGCGACCCGTGGGATTGGGTGCTCGGCGGCGGGGAGGACCACGCCCTGGTGGCGACGTTCCCCGGTGCGCCACCGCCCGGGTGGCGGGCCGTCGGCCGGGTGGTCGATGGCCCGGTCGCGGTGCTTGTCGACGGCGCGCCGTGGGCGGGAAACCCGGGATGGCAATCGTTTGACTGACGGTTCGCGCTAGGTTGGCTTCTCGTGACGACGGATGCGAGGAGTAGTTCCACCGGGGCCCGCCCGCTCAACGAACTCATCGAGGAGGGTTGGGCCCGTGCGCTGGAGCCGGTCGTACCGCACGTCGCCGGAATGGGAGAGTTCCTCCGCGACGAGCTGGCCGCCGGCCGACGTTATCTGCCGGCCGGACCGAATGTCCTGCGCGCCTTCACGTTTCCGTTCGATCAGGTGCGGGTACTGATCGTCGGTCAGGATCCGTACCCGACACCCGGGCACGCCGTGGGCCTCAGCTTCTCGGTGGGCGCCGACGTGCGTCCGCTGCCGCGCAGCTTGTCGAACATCTTCACGGAGTACTCGCAGGATTTGGGCTACCCACCGCCGGCCAACGGCGACCTGACCCCCTGGGCGCAGCGTGGGGTGCTGCTGCTGAACCGTGTGCTCACGGTGTCCCCGGGCACGCCGGCTTCCCACCGCGGAAAGGGGTGGGAGGCGGTGACCGAGTGCGCGATCCGTGCGCTGGTCGCACGTCGGCAGCCGATGGTGGCGGTGCTGTGGGGGCGCGACGCGTCGACGCTCAAACCGCTACTCGCCGAGGGGGACTGCGCGACGATCGAATCGCCACACCCGTCTCCGCTGTCGGCGTCCCGCGGGTTCTTCGGGTCACGCCCGTTCAGTCGTGCCAACGAGCTGCTGCAAGAGAAGGGCGCCGAGCCGATCGACTGGCGGTTGCCCTGAGTCGATCAGGGGCCGGGGACGGCCGGCGGCGCGGGGATCGGCGGTGGGGAGGGAATGCCCGGCGACGGGATCTCGATGGTGACGTCCCCGCCGTCGTCAGGGCCGGAGGTCGGTACCTCCGCCGGCGGTGATTCCGGGGCGGGCGACACCGGCGTCTCGACGCCAGGAGTTTCGATGACGGTGGTCTCGGTGTGGGTGACCGACGTCTCCGAGGTCGCGGGCAGCTCGGTCGTGGTGGTGTCGCTGTCCGAATCGTTGCCTGCGCATGCGGCCAGCACTGAGCCGGCCGCAACAGCCACAGCAAACACGTAGAGCGGTGAGTGTGATGCACGACATAGGATCATGACGGCAGGACATACCCTGCCCACCACTGGAGTAAACAACGGAACCGCGCCCGGACCGGACGCGAATGCGCGCGACGTCAGCCGCGCGAGACCTTGCCGGCCTTGATGCAGGAGGTGCAGGCGTTCACGCGCTGCTTGTTGCCACCCGGACGCGACACGGTGCGCACCGACTGGATGTTCGGGTTCCAGCGCCGGCTGGTCCGCCGATGCGAGTGCGACACCGACTTACCGAAGCCCGGGGCCTTTCCGCAGATATCGCACACGGCAGCCATATCAACAACTCCTCGAAATCAGTCCTTGGGGGGTTGGGCCCGCTCGCCGCAGAACGACGGGGCTCGACCCGACAACCTGATCAGGATACCGGGAGCCCAGGGGATCGCCAAAACGGGCTGTGAACACGGCTTCAGGTTGTCCACAGCCAACGGTGCTCTGATCGGATTTGTCCCCGGCACTGGATAGGCTGGCGCCCACGCGGCGAGCGCGCCGCGCGGTGGGAATTCTGTCGGGATGTGATGGGGATTGGGAGGTCCGATGTCGACTCGACGGCTGGATGCCCATGCGTTGCGGGTCTGGGCTCACACTGCCGTCGACGATCTGATCGTCCACACCGACGAGATCAACCGGCTCAACGTCTTCCCGGTGGCCGATGCCGATACCGGGACGAACATGCTGTTCACGATGCGTTCGGCGTGGGCGCATGTCGACGCGGAGCCGGCCGGCAGCGACATCACCGCAGTGGCGGGCGCGCTGGCGGCGGGGGCGTTGCACGGCGCCCGCGGCAATTCGGGGGTGATCCTGTCGCAGATCCTGCTCGGTCTGGCCGAGGTGATCACCGCGGCGGCGGCGCAGCGTGACGGCGATCTGTCGGCGGTCGACGGGGTGTTGTTCGGTGCGGCGCTGCGTCACGCCGGCGCGTTGGTGGTCACCTCGATGGGCGAGCCGGTGGCGGGCACGATCGTGTCGGTGCTGCAGGCGGCGGCCGAGGGTGCCGAGCACTGCGCGGCCGAAGGCGGCGACGTCGCCGATGCCGCGGCCGCCGCCGGCGATGCCGCGGCCGTCGCGCTCGACCGCACCCCCGAGCAACTCGACGTGTTGGCCAGGGCCGGCGTGGTCGATTCCGGCGGTCGTGGGCTGCTCGTGCTGCTCGACGCGATGACCGTCACCCTGACCGGGCACGCGCCGCGTCGGCCGGCGTACACCCCGGCCGCACCGCAACCCACGCTGGACGCTCCCGCGCCGCCGCAGTTCGAGGTCATGTATCTGTTGAGCGGCTGCGGTGCCGCCGCGGTCGAGGGGTTGCGGGCCACGCTGGATCAGATGGGTGAATCGGTGGCCATCGCCACCTCGGGCGGCGATCAGTACTCGGTACATGTCCATGTGGACGACGCCGGCGCGGCGGTGGAGGCCGGTCTTGCGGTCGGGACCCTGACCCGCATTCAGATCACCGCGCTGACGGGTGCGGTGGGCGCCCGGCCGGCCGGCGGGTGGGCCCGCGAGCGGGCGGTGCTGGCCGTCGTGGACGGGGACGGCGCGGCCGCACTGTTCGCCGGCGAGGGAGCCCACGTGCTGCGGCCCGACGATGGTGAGCCGATCAGCGCCCAGCAGTTGCTGCGTGCCCTGATCGACGTGGGGGCGGCCCAGGTCATGGTGCTGCCCAACGGATACGTGGCCGCCGAGGAACTCGTGGCCGGTTGCACGGCCGCGATCGGCTGGGGCATCGACGTGGTGCCGGTGCCGGCCGGTTCGATGGTGCAGGGTTTGGCCGCGCTGGCCGTGCACGACGCGGGCAGGCAGGCCGTCGACGACGGGTACACCATGGCGCAGGCCGCCGCAGGCGCCCGCCACGGTGCGGTGCGGATCGCCACCGAGGAGGCGTTGACCTGGGCTGGCGCGTGTAAGCCTGGCGACGGGTTGGGTATCAGCGGTGATGAGGTGCTGATCGTCGGGCCCGACGTGACTGCGGCTGCTGCCGGTCTGATCGACCTGATGATGGTGGCCGGCGGGGAGCTCATCACCGTGCTGACCGGCCAGGACGTCGACGACACGGTCGGGGAGGCGCTGCGGGCGCACGTACACCGCGCGCATCTGGGCGCCGAGCTGGTCACCTACCGCACCGGCCACCGCGGCGACGCTCTGCTGATCGGGGTGGAGTAGTGGCCACGCTGGGTGATCGGCTGGACTTCGTCCTCGGCAAGAAGGGCGCCGACAAGCTCTTCGACAATTTCGGCCTGCGCACCGTCAACGACCTGCTGCGGCACTATCCGCGCAAGTACAGCGAGGGGATGTCGGTTCGCGGTGAGGACGACGCCCTCGATCTCACCGAGGGCGAGCACGTCACGTTCGTCGACGTGGTGACCGACACCAAGGACGGGTTGATGCGCAGTCAACCCGGCAAGCGTGCCCGCAAATGGCTGCGCGTCACCCTGGGAGAACACCGGCCGAAGGTGACCGCCACGTTCTTCAACGCCGGCTGGATGATCGACCAGCTGCCCACCGGTACTCGGATCATGTTGTCGGGCGAGGTCGGATTCTTCAAGGGCGCAATGCAATTGACGCATCCGGCCTATCTGGTGCTGGATTCCCCGACCGGCAAGACTCCTGGTAGCAAAGCGATGAAGGCCATCGCCACCAGCTCAGGAGCGACCGGCGACGAATTACTGTCGGCGTTCGAGCGGGATTTCTTCCCGATCTATCCGGCCAGCGCCAAGGTGCAGAGCTGGGACATCTACGCCTGCGTGCGTCAGGTGCTGGACGTGCTCGACCCGGTCGCCGATCCACTTCCGGAATCCTTTGTGCGGGAGCGGGATCTGATGAGCGAGGACGAGGCGTTACGGGCCATCCATCTGGCCGAGAACTCGGTCGACCGGGTCCGGGCCATCGAGCGGCTGACCTACGACGAGGCGATCGGCCTGCAATGGGGTCTGGTGGCACGGCGCTACGGCGAGCTCAGCGAATCCGGGCCCGTTGCACCGCGCAGCACCGACGGTCTTGCCGCCGCGATGGCGACCCGCCTGCCGTTCGAGCTCACGCAGGGCCAGGCCGAGGTGCTCGAAGTGATCTCGGATGAACTGGCCTCGACGCGGCCCATGAACCGGATGCTGCAGGGTGAGGTCGGCTCCGGTAAGACGATCGTCTCGGTGCTGGCCATGCTGCAGATGGTCGACGCCGGCTACCAGTGTGCCCTGCTGGCGCCGACCGAAGTGCTTGCCGCCCAACATGCCCGGTCGGTCCGAGACGTGCTGGGGCCGCTGGCCATGGCCGGGCAGCTCGGTGGGGCCGAGTACGGTACCCGGGTTGCACTGCTGACGGGTTCGATGACGCTGCAGCAGAAGCGTGAGGTTCGCGGCGAGGTGGCTTCCGGCGCGGCCGGCATCGTGATCGGCACCCACGCGCTGCTGCAGGACGCGGTGGAATTCCACAACCTCGGGATGGTCGTGGTCGACGAGCAACACCGATTCGGCGTGGAGCAGCGGGATACCCTGCGCGCCAAGGCACGTGACGGGGTGACCCCCCACCTGTTGGTGATGACCGCGACGCCGATTCCGCGCACGGTGGCACTGACCGTCTACGGTGACCTGGAAACCTCGACGTTGCGTGAGCTTCCGCGCGGTCGTCAGCCCATCACCACCAACACCATCTTCGTCACGCAGAAGCCGACGTGGCTGGACCGGGCCTGGGCCCGGATCCGGGAGGAAGTCGGCGCCGGTCGTCAGGCCTACGTGGTGGCCTCGCGCATCGACGAATCTGACAAGGTCAGCGGCGAAGGCGGCCCACCGCCGATCACGGTCCACGAGTTGTTCGACCGGCTCGGCGCGGGGCCGTTGGCGGGGTTGCGGCTCGGCCTCATGCACGGCCGGCTGTCCGGTGACGAGAAGGACCTGGTGATGGCCGCGTTCCGCGCGGGGGAGATCGATGTTCTGGTGTGCACCACGGTGATCGAGGTCGGTGTCGACGTCCCCAATGCCACCGTCATGGTGGTGATGGATTCCGATCGTTTCGGTGTCAGCCAGCTCCATCAGCTGCGCGGCCGGATCGGTCGCGGTCAGCATCCCAGCCTGTGTCTGCTCGCCACCCGGCTCCCGGAGACCTCGAAGGCGGGCGAACGGATCAAGGCTGTCGCCGCCACACTCGACGGGTTCGCCCTGGCCGATCTCGACCTGCGGGAGCGTCGTGAGGGGGATGTGCTGGGGCTCAACCAGTCCGGGCGCACGATCAATCTGCGGTTCCTGTCACTGGCCGATCATCTGGGCGTGATCACCGATGCCCGTGAGTTCTGCGAATCGCTGTATGAGAAGCGGCCTGACGATCCCGGCATGGCGCTGTTGGCAGCCCAATTCGTCGACACCGACCGCGTCGAATACCTGGACAAGGCGTGAGAGGGCGACGGCTGTGGTGGTTGGCCGCGATGGTCGGCCTCACGGTGCTGGTGGCCGTTCAGGTGGTCTCGTCGACGCAGCGTCAGGCGGGTTTCGCCGCGCAGGCGCAGGTTCCGACGATCGCGCCGGGGGCGGACGTCTTGGCCGGGGTGGCGCTGATCCCGGAACGGGTGCGCGGCAACGATTATCGGCGGGCTGCGTTCGGTGAGGCCTGGGACGACGACAACGCCGCCCCCGGCGGGCACAACGGCTGCGACACCCGCAACGACATCCTCGCTCGGGATCTGACCGACAAGACGTTCGTGGCGATCAAACGCTGCCCGTCCGCGGTGGCCACCGGCACACTGCACGATCCCTACACGAACGCGGTGGTGTCGTTCGTGCGGGGTAATCAGACCGGCGCCGCGGTGCAGATCGATCACCTCGTGCCGTTGGCGCTGGCCTGGGATCTCGGGGCGCGCGGGTGGCCGGAGGCGCTGCGTCTGCGGTTCGCCAACGACCCGGCCAATCTGCTGGCCGTCGCCGGTAAACCCAACCAGGACAAGGGCGATCAGGAGCCGGCCCACTGGATGCCGCCCAATCGGGCGTTCTGGTGCCAGTACGCGGTGCAGTTCGCCGAGGTGTTGCGCGGCTACGCGCTACCGATCGATGCCGCGTCGGCGGGGGTGCTGCGCGAGGCCGCGGGCAGCTGCCCCACGGCCTGACTTTCCTCGCCGAGCATTACCCCGTGAAAGTCGCCGGGTCGGGCCGGAACCGGGTGCCATTGTCGAGACTGTCGAGCGCCGCGATCTCGTCGCCGGTCAGCTCGAAGCCGAACACGTCGAGATTGGATGCGATGCGCTCGGGCTTGGTGGAGCGGGAGATCACCACGTTGCCCAGCTGGATGCTCCATCGGATCAGCACCTGCGCCGGGGTCTTGCCGTGCGCGTCGGCGATGGCGGTGACCGCCGGGTTGTCGAGCAGGTTGCCGACGCCGAGCGGGCTGTAGGCCTCGGTGACGACGTTGTGTTCGGCATTGGCTGCGCGCCAGGCGCTCTGATTGAGCAGCGGGTGCAGCTCGATCTGGTTGACCGCGGGGGTGACGAACGTCAGGCCGACGATGGTCGACAGGTTCTCGGGGCTGAAATTGGCCACCCCGGTGGACAGCGCCAGCCCCTCCTGCTTGAGCGCCATCAACCCGCCCCAACTGTCGACGTACTTGCCGGTGTCGACGCCGGGCCAGTGGATCAGGTACAGGTCCACGTAATCGAGGCCGAGCCGCTCCAGGCTGGCGCGCCCGGCATCCTGGGATGACTTGAACCCCAGGTCGGGGAGGGCCAGCTTGGTGGTGACCGAAATCTCCTCGCGCGGGATGCCCGACGCCGCGATGGCCCGGCCGACGCCGGCCTCGTTGCCGTAGGCGGCCGCTGTGTCGATCAGCCGGTGACCGGCTGCCAGCGCGGCGGACACCGTCTGCTCGGCCTCGGAATCCGAGAGCCCGCCGACACCGAGTCCGACGACGGGCATCGTACGGCCGTCGTTGAGCGTGACGGTGGGGATCGCGGCCGCGGCCGAGGAGGTCATGTCTGCCTATCCTGTGAAGTTGAAGGTTCGCGGATCTGGTCCCAGGCGGGTGCCCGTGTCGAGCGATGCGATCGCCGTCATGTCCGCTTCGGTCAGATCGAAATCGAACACGTCGAAATTGCTCACAATCCGCTCTGGGTTCACCGACTTGGGGATGACGATATTACCCAGGTGGATATGCCACCTAATCAGTACCTGGGCGGGAGTTTTGCCGTGCTGTTCGGCGATGCCGCCGATCACCGGGTCGGCGAGCAACGAGCCCTGGCCCAGCGGGCTCCACGCCTCGGTCGCGATCCCCAGCCGGGCGTGCACCTCGCGCAGCTCGTGCTGCGGGAACAGCGGGTGCAGCTCGATCTGGTTGACGGCGGGCACGATGCCGGTGGAGTCGATGAGCACGTCGAGGTGCTCGGGTTCGAAATTGCTGACCCCGATGGAGCGGACGCGGCCCTGATCGCGCAGATGCGCGAAGGCTTTGAACGTGTCGACGTAGGCGTTGTTGGCGGGCACCGGCCAGTGGATGAGATACAGGTCGAGGTAGTCCACCCCGAGCCGGTCCAGGCTGGCGTCGAACGCGGCGAGCGTCGAGTCGTAGCCCTGGTCGCTGTTCCACAGTTTGGTCACCAGGAAGACGTCCTGGCGTGCCACCCCGGAATTGGCCAGTCCGCGGCCGGTTTCGGTCTCGTTGCGGTAGGCGGCGGCAGTGTCGATGTGACGGTAGCCGGCCTGCAGGGCCGCGGTGACCGCGCGTTCGGTGTCCTCGGCAGGGGTCTGCCAAACTCCCAACCCGACCTGTGGGATCGAATTACCGTCGTTGAGCGTGACACGAGGATTCACTGAGGGAGCAGCCATGACTGAAAGTCTGCCAGGCGGGCAGGCGATACGCGGCAGGGACGGCATGACCCGCGACGCGGTCCGAGCGCTGCTGCTCGCGCGGGCCACCAAGTTCACCCTCGCGGCGATTCCGCGGATCTCCGACCGCCGCAAGCGTCTGCTGCTGGGTGGGCGTTCGGTAACCGTCGACGGCAACACCCTCGACACCACACTGCAGTTCACCCTGGCCGCCGAACATGCCGCCGGCGTCGGCGGGCTCGTCGCCGACCACAGCCCGGAAGGCGGTGTCGCGGTGTCGCGGGCCGCGCTGCGGGCCACGGCGGGCATGATGCGACCGCGGATCGACGCCGATGTGTCCAGCATTTCCATTCCCGGGCCGGCCGGGCCGATCCCGGCGCGCCGGTATGTTCCCGACGGCAGCGGCTCCGCGCCGACCCCGGCGCTGCTGCTGTACTTCCACGGCGGCGGATTCGTGCTGGGGGACCTGGACACCCACGACAGCCTGTGCCGGCTGATCTGCCGGGACGGCGGAATCCAGGTGGTCTCGGTGGACTACCGGTTGGCTCCCGAGCACAAGGCGCCGGCGGCGGTCGACGACGCCTATGCCGCCTATCAATGGGCACTCGACCATGCCGCCGGCCTGGGCGCCACGCGGGTGCTGGTCGGCGGCGACAGTGCCGGTGGCAACCTGGCCGCGGTGGTGACCCAGCAGGCCCGCGACTCCGAATTACCGCTGCCTGCGCTGCAGTTGCTGCTCTACCCGGTCACCGACTGGTCGAGCGACACGCGATCCAAGACGTTGTTCGCCGACGGCTACTTCCTGACCAAGCGCGACATGGACTGGTTCGCCGGTCACTACCTCGACGGTGCCGAGGTGGTCGCCGCCGATCCGCTGGTATCGCCCCTGCTGAGCGAGGATCTGTCCGGCCTGCCGCCGGCTTTGGTCGTCACGGCCGGGTTTGACCCGTTGCGTGACGAGGGCAACCGCTACGCGCGGGCGCTGCGCGACGCCGGAGTGGTGGTGGACTTGCGTGAAGAGCGGTCGCTGATCCACGCATTTGCCAATTTCTTCCCGCTCGGCGGCGGCAGTGCCACCGCGACGAGTGCGATGATCTCGGCCCTGCGCGCACATCTCAGCCACGCCGAAAGCTGACTCGTCGCCGCCGGTACGCTGGTCGACGTGGCCAAACCGAAGAAGACCGCGAAGTACGACCTCAAGGCGGCGGACCGCAAGCGCAATCTGTTCGTCCAGATCGGGCTGACAGCCGTGGTGGTGCTGTTCGCGGTCGGCCTGGTGCTCTACATCGTGATGACCGGTGAGAAGCGTCCGGCCGCCGGCGAGGCCAGGGCCATCCACGTGGCCGCGCCCAATGTGATCACCAAAGACGGCACGTCGGAGTCCAAGGTGACGCTGGGCATCTTCGAGGACTTCCTCTGTCCGGCGTGCGGCCAGTTCGAGAACGCGTTCGGCCCGACCATCAACAAGCTGATCGACAGCGGCGCGGTGGCCGCCGATTACCACATGGTGGCGATCCTGGACAAGGCCGGCAACGGCTATTCGTCGCGGGCGGGCGGGGCCGCGTACTGCGTGGCAGACGAATCCGTGGAGGCATTCCGCCGGTTCCACTCCGCGCTCTTCACCCCTGGAATTCAGCCGGAGGAGGGTGGCGGTGTCTATCCGGACAACGCCCGGATCATCGAGTTGGCCCGTCAGGCCGGCGCTGCCGGGGGCGTGCCCGACTGCATCACCAAGGGTCGTTACGTGGAGATGGTGCAAGGGATGGCCGCTGCGGCCGGCGTGCACGGGACACCGAGCGTGAAGATCAACGGCGAGGATTACCAGTGGAGCACGCCTGACGCGCTGGTCGCGAAGGTCAAAGAGATCGTCGGCGACCTCCCCGAGCTGAAGAGCGCGGCTCCCGCCCCGGCTGCTCCCGCTCCGGCCGCTCCTGCCGCACCCGCCCCGGCCCCTGCCGCGCCGGCTCCCGCCCCGGCGCCGGCCAGGCCATGACCGAAACGTCCGCCGAACTCGACGAACCGGGAACCGATGCGTCCCCGGGTGTCGGTGTGGGCCGGGCCAGTGCGCTCTGGATTTTGATTGCCGGGGTGCTCGGTCTGGCGGCGGCGATGGCGCTGACCATCGAGAAGATCGAGCTGTTGATCGATCCCTCGTACGTGCCGACCTGCAGCATCAACCCGGTGATCTCGTGTGGATCGGTGATGTCCACTCCGCAGGCGGCGGTCTTCGGATTTCCCAACTCGCTGATCGGGGTCGTCGCCTTCACGCTGACCCTGGTCACCGGCGTGCTGGCGGTCGCCGGTGTGCGGTTGCCCCGCTGGTACTGGATCGGCTTCGCCGTGGGCACCCTGGCCGGTGCGGTCATGGTGCACTGGCTGATCTTCGAGAGCCTGTACCGCATCGGTGCGCTGTGCCCGTACTGCATGGTGGTGTGGTCGGTGACGATCCCGCTGCTGGTGGTGGTGGGTTCGATCGCGTTGCGGCCGCTGCACGCCAACGCGGTGGCCGCAACGATCTACCAGTGGCGCTGGTCGATCGTGGCGCTCTGGTTCACCTCACTTGTGCTGTTGATCCTGGTGCGTTTCTGGGAATACTGGTCAACGCTGCTGTAACACTTCAGAAATAACTTGGCGGTTAGGTCTACGCGTGATTTCCAAACTGTTAGTCGCCAATCGTGGCGAGATCGCGATCCGTGCGTTCCGTGCTGCCTACGAGATGGGCATCGCGACCGTGGCGGTGTACCCGTACGAGGATCGCAATTCGCTGCACCGCCTCAAGGCGGATGAGTCGTACCAGATCGGTGAGATCGGGCATCCGGTACGGGCGTACCTGTCGGTGGACGAGATCATCAGGGTCGCCCAGCATTCCGGTGCGGATGCGGTGTATCCGGGTTACGGGTTCCTGTCGGAGAATCCGGAACTGGCGGCTGCCTGCGCGGTGGCCGGAATCACCTTTGTCGGGCCGTCGGCTGAAGTCCTGGAACTGACCGGCAACAAGGCGCGGGCCATCGATGCGGCGCGGGCGGCCGGATTGCCGGTGCTGGCGTCCTCGGCGCCGTCGTCGTCGGTGGATGAATTGCTCGCCGCGGCACGGGATATGGAATTCCCGCTGTTCGTCAAGGCGGTATCCGGTGGTGGCGGGCGCGGGATGCGCCGGGTCACCGACGCCGAGGCGTTGGCCGAGGCCGTGGAAGCGGCGTCGCGTGAGGCGGAGTCGGCGTTCGGCGATCCGGCGGTGTACCTGGAGCAGGCGGTGATCAATCCGCGCCACATCGAGGTGCAGATCCTGGCCGACACCCAAGGGCACGTGATGCACCTGTTCGAGCGGGACTGCAGCGTGCAACGGCGGCACCAGAAGGTGATCGAGCTGGCGCCGGCCCCAAACCTGGATCCGGCTCTGCGCGAACGCATTTGCGCCGATGCGGTGGCGCTCGCCCGCCAGATCGGCTACAGCTGCGCGGGCACCATCGAGTTCCTGCTCGACGAGCGCGGTCACCACGTTTTCATCGAGTGCAACCCACGGATTCAGGTGGAGCACACGGTGACCGAGGAGATCACCGATGTCGATCTGGTCGGTTCGCAGTTGCGCATCGCCGCGGGCGAGACGCTGGCCGATCTGGGCCTGAGCCAGGACACCCTGGTCATTCGCGGGGCTGCCATGCAGTGCCGGATCACCACCGAGGACCCGGCCAACGGTTTCCGGCCGGACACCGGCCGGATCACCGCGTACCGCTCGCCCGGTGGCGCCGGCATCCGGCTGGACGGCGGTTCGAATCTGGGCGCGGAAATTTCGGCGCACTTCGACTCCATGCTGGTCAAGCTGACGTGTCGGGGGCGGGATTTCTCCACCGCGGTGGCCCGGGCCCGGCGTGCCCTTGCCGAGTTCCGGATCCGCGGGGTCTCGACGAACATCCCGTTCTTGCAGGCGGTGATCGATGATCCGGATTTCCGGGCCGGGCGGGTCACCACCTCGTTCATCGATGATCGTCCGCAGCTGCTCACCGCGCACACGCCGGCCGATCGTGGCACCAGGATTCTGAACTACCTGGCCGACGTCACGGTGAACAAGCCCAACGGTGAGCGGCCGACGGGGGTGTACCCGCAAGACAAGCTGCCGGCCCTGGACCTGTCTTCGGTGCCGCAGGCCGGCTCCAAGCAGCGTTTGGTGGAGTTGGGCCCGGAGGGGTTCGCGCGGTGGATGCGTGACAGCAAGGCCGTCGGGGTCACCGATACCACGTTCCGCGACGCTCATCAGTCGTTGCTGGCCACCCGGTTGCGCTCCACCGGTCTGCTCAAGGTCGCGCCGTATGTGTCTCGGATGATGCCGCAGCTGCTGTCCATCGAATGTTGGGGTGGGGCAACGTACGACGTAGCACTGCGCTTCCTGAAAGAGGACCCATGGGAGCGGCTGGCCGCGCTGCGTGAAGCAGTGCCCAACATCTGTCTGCAGATGTTGTTGCGGGGTCGCAACACCGTGGGCTACACCCCGTATCCGGAGTTGGTGACGTCGGCGTTCGTGGAGGAAGCGGCGGCGACTGGCATTGACATCTTCCGGATCTTCGATGCGCTCAACAATGTCGAGTCGATGCGCCCGGCCATCGACGCGGTGCGTGAGACGGGCACCACGATCGCCGAGGTGGCGATGTCCTACACCGGGGATCTGTCCGACCCCAGGGAGAATCTGTACACGCTCGACTACTACCTCAAGCTGGCCGAGCAGATCGTCGAGGCCGGTGCCCATGTGCTCGCGATCAAGGACATGGCCGGTCTGCTGCGGCCACATTCGGCGCACCAACTGGTCAGTGCCCTGCGGTCGCGTTTCGATCTGCCGGTGCATATGCACACCCATGACACCCCGGGTGGACAGTTGGCGACGTACCTGGCGGCCTGGCAGGCCGGGGCGTCGGCGGTCGACGGTGCGGCGGCACCGTTGGCGGGCACGACGAGTCAGCCGGCGTTGTCCTCGATCGTGGCCGCGGCAGCGCACACCGAGTACGACACCGGGTTGTCGTTGGATGCGGTGTGCGATCTTGAGCCGTACTGGGAGGCGCTGCGCAAGGTTTATGCCCCGTTCGAATCGGGGTTGCCGTCTCCCACCGGCCGGGTCTACACCCACGAGATTCCCGGTGGGCAGCTGAGCAATCTGCGTCAGCAGGCGATCGCGCTGGGACTCGGGGACCGGTTCGAGGAGATCGAGGCGAATTACGCTGCCGCCGACCGCATCCTGGGCCGGTTGGTGAAGGTGACCCCGTCGAGCAAGGTGGTGGGGGACCTGGCGCTGGCGTTGGTGGGTGCGGGTGTCAGTGCCGAGGAGTTCGCTTCCGATCCGGCGCGCTACGACATCCCCGACAGCGTGATCGGTTTCCTGCGTGGCGAACTCGGCGATCCGCCGGGCGGCTGGCCGGAACCGTTGCGCACCAAGGCGCTTGAGGGTCGCGGGCCGGCCAAGCCGATCCAGGACCTCTCCGTCGAGGACGAGGCACTGTTGTCGGCACCGGGGCCCAAGCGGCAGGCAGCGCTGAACCGGCTGTTGTTCCCCGGCCCCACCAAAGAATTCGAGGCGCACCGCGAAACCTACGGTGACACGTCCGGTCTGAGCGCCAACCAGTTCTTCTATGGGCTGCGCTACGGCGAGGAGCACCGTGTCGAGTTGGAACGCGGCGTGCAGTTGCTGATCGGGTTGGAAGCCATCTCCGATGCCGACGAGCGTGGCATGCGCACCGTGATGTGCATCCTCAACGGTCAGTTGCGGCCGATCACCGTGCGTGACCGCAGCATCGCCAGTGAGGTTCCGGCGGCCGAGAAGGCCGACCGCAACAATCCCGATCATGTGGCGGCACCGTTCGCCGGGGTGGTCACCGTCGGCGTCGTCGCCGGGGACACTGTGGAGGCCGGAGCCACGATCGCCACCATCGAGGCGATGAAGATGGAGGCTGCCATCACCGCACCCAGGGCCGGCATCGTGGAGCGGGTCGCGGTGGCTCCCACCGCGCAGGTCGAAGGCGGTGACCTGCTGGTCGTGGTCGGTTCGGAGCGCAGGAGCGACGCGACCGGGGAATCGATCTGACCCGCATCATCGCCGGGGAACTGGGCGGGCGGCGCCTTCGGGTGCCCTCGGGTCAAGGGACACGGCCGACCTCTGACCGGGTTCGCGAAGCGTTGTTCAACGCGCTGACCGCCCGGTTGGATTTCGCCGGCATGTCGGTCCTGGACCTGTACGCCGGTTCGGGAGCGCTTGGCCTGGAGGCACTTTCGCGCGGCGCGGCCTCGGCGACGTTTGTCGAGGCCGATCACCGCGCGGCCGCGGTCATCGCCGACAACATCGCCGCCCTGGGGGTCCGGGCCGCCACGGTGCGCCGCGGCAGCGTCGAGACGGTGCTGGCGGCGGGAACCGCCCGGCCATTCGATCTGGTGCTCGCCGACCCGCCCTATGACCTCGACGCCGCTGCCGTCGACGCGATGGTCGCGGTGTTGGCCGCGGCCGGCTGGGTGCGCCGGGGTTCGGTGGTGCTGATCGAGCGACGGGCATCGAGTTTGCCGGTGACCTGGCCCGCGGGTTGGGACGTGTTGAGCAGCCGTCGCTACGGTGACACCCGGGTGGAACTGGCCGAGGTGGGGTAGGGCGACGACCTGTAGCGTCGTCACCCATGAGTGGTGCGGTATGCCCGGGCTCCTTCGACCCGGTGACCCTTGGCCATGTCGACGTCTTCGAGCGTGCGGCCGCACAGTTCGACGAGGTGGTGGTGGCGGTTCTGGTGAACCCCAACAAGAAGGGGATGTTCGACCTCGGCGAGCGGATGGCGATGATCGCCGAATCGACCACACACCTGCCCAATCTGCGGGTGGAGTCCGGTCAGGGCCTGGTGGTCGACTTCGTCAAGGCGCATGGCCTGACCGCGATCGTCAAAGGCCTGCGCACCGGTACCGACTTCGAGTACGAGCTGCAGATGGCGCAGATGAACAAGCATGTGGCCGGGGTCGACACCTTCTTCGTGGCCACCACGCCGCAGTACTCGTTCGTGTCGTCGTCGTTGGCCAAGGAGGTGGCCTCCCTGGGCGGGGACGTGTCGGCTCTGCTGCCCGAGCCGGTGAATCGCCGGTTGCAGGAGAAGCTGGCCTAGGCTCCGGCGACGAACGGCTCGTGGTCGAGTTCTCGCCGGGATTTCGCGCACAAGCCAACGCTCGGCGGGCAAACAAGCTCGTGCGCGACACACCGATTGTGCTCCCCAGTCACAGGCGTAACACCAGGCACACTGGTCACTAACAAACGACGCCTGGAGGGTTCTGCCGTGTACCGAGTTTTTGAAGCGCTCGACGAGCTCGGCGCGATCGTCGAAGAAGCGCGTGGTGTGCCGATGACCGCCGGCTGTGTGGTGCCGCGTGGTGATGTGCTCGAGCTGATCGATGACATCAAGGACGCCATCCCGGGTGAACTCGACGACGCGCAGGACGTGCTCGACGCCCGTGATTCGCTGTTGCGGGAAGCCAAGGAGCACTGCGAGTCGGTGATGTCGAAGTCCAATGCCGACGCCGACGGCATGCTCAACCACGCCAGGGGTGAGGCCGACCGGGTGCTCGCCGAGGCCAAGGCCCAGGCGGACCGGATGGTCGCCGAAGCCCGCCAGCACAGTGAGCGCATGGTCGGTGAGGCCCGCGAAGAGGCGGCTCGCCTGGCGGCCGTGGCGAAGCGGGAGTACGACGCGAGCACGGGCCGGGCCAAGACCGAAGCCGACCGCCTGATCGAGAACGGCAACCTGGCCTACGAGAAAGCCGTCCAGGAGGGCATCAAGGAGCAGCAGCGGCTGGTGTCGCAGACCGAGATCGTCTCGACCGCGACTGCCGAGGCCACCCGGCTCATCGACGCGGCGCACGCGGAAGCCGACCGGCTGCGCGGGGAGTGCGACATCTACGTGGACAGCAAACTCGCCGAGTTCGAGGACTTCCTCAACGGCACGTTGCGGTCGGTGGGGCGCGGGCGCCACCAGCTACGTACCACCGCGGGCACCCACGACTACGCCACCCGCTGAGGGCCCGACCGATACCCGGTCCCAACGTGCGTCGTGACGGGTCCTGCCGCCGCCGTAGGATTGATTCATGGCGACTCATGCGAGATCGGGCAGGCAGGGAGGATCTGGACGGGCCGGTGTTTCCCGATCGCCGCTGGTGATCGATGTGGCGAGACTGGGCCGGCGGCCTGGTTCACTGCTGACGCATCGGGAGACTGTGCCCAGCCCGGTCCGGATCGGCGCGGAACTGATCGCCATCGAACAGGGCGCGCCGCTGGACCTCGACCTGCAGCTGCAGTCGGTCTCGGAGGGAGTGCTGGTCAGCGGGACCGTCTCGGCCCCCACGGTCGGTGAATGTGCGCGTTGTCTGACCCCGATCACCGGTGACGTCGAGATCGGTCTCACCGAGTTGTACGCCTACCCGGACAGCGCCACTGACGAGACGACCGAGGCCGACGAAGTCGGCCGGGTGGGTTCCAGTGGCCAGGCCGACACGGTCGACCTGGAACAACCGATCATCGACGCGGTCGGACTGGCCTTGCCGTTCTCGCCGCTGTGCCGCCCGGACTGCCCCGGGCTGTGCCCCGACTGCGGTGTTGCCCTGGCCAACGCAGAGCCGGGGCATCATCACGACAAGATCGATCCCCGCTGGGCCAAGCTGGCCGCGATGCTGCCCACCGAGAAGCGGCCCGGGGGAGAGAAGTGACCGATTCGCATGCCGCACTGCTCGAAGCGCTGGGCATCGAACTGCCGTCCGACCTGCTCACCATCGCGCTGACCCATCGCAGCTACTCCTACGAGAACGGCGGGATCCCGACCAACGAGCGGTTGGAGTTCCTCGGGGACGCGGTGCTGGGATTGACCATCACCGAGGAGCTCTATCACCGTCATCCCGATCGCTCGGAGGGGGATCTGGCCAAGCTGCGGGCCAGTATCGTCAACACCCAGGCGCTGGCCGACGTCGGTCGCGGCCTGACCGATTGCGGGCTGGGCAGCCACCTGCTGCTGGGCAAGGGGGAGGAGAATTCCGGGGGCGCCGACAAGTCCAGCATTCTCGCTGACGGTGTCGAATCCCTGCTCGGCGCAATCTATTTGCAACACGGCCTGACCACCGTCCGCGAGGTGATCCTGCGGCTGTTCGGTGAACTGCTCGACACCGCTCCCACCCTGGGCGCCGGCCTGGACTGGAAGAGCAGTCTGCAGGAGCTGACCGCCTCCCGCGGGCTCGGTGCGCCCTGCTACGTGGTGACCTCCACCGGCCCCGATCACGACAAGGAATTCTCGGCGGCCGTGGTGGTCGGCGACGTCGAATACGGCCGAGGTGTGGGGCGGAACAAGAAAGAAGCCGAGCTCAAAGCGGCGGCCGCGGCCTGGAACGCGCTCGACACCGCCGTCGACAAAGCCGTGGACGCAGCCGGCGACAAGGCCGTCGACAACGCCCTCGACAATGCGTGAGCACCGATGCCCGAACTGCCCGAGGTAGAGGTTGTCCGCCGCGGGTTGGCCGAACATGTTGCCGGCAAATCGATTTCGGCGGTACGTGTACATCATCCGCGCGCGGTACGCCGGCATGAGGCCGGTCCTGCGGACCTGGCGGCACGGCTGTTGGACGCGCGCATCACCGGCACCGGACGGCGCGGCAAGTATCTCTGGCTGACGCTCGCGGAGGACGGCGGCCAGGACGAAACCGAAGCCCTGGTGGTGCATCTGGGGATGAGTGGGCAGATGCTGCTGGGGCCGATCCGCGATGATCGGCATCTGCGGATCGCGGCGATGCTCGATGACGGCACGGCCTTGAGTTTCGTCGACCAGCGCACGTTCGGCGGTTGGCAACTGGCCGAGTTGGTGACGGTGGACGGCACCGCGGTACCGCAGCCGGTCGCACACGTCGCGCGTGATCCACTGGATCCGCTGTTCGATCGCGAGCACGTGGTTAGCGTCTTGCGGCGCAAGCACTCTGAGATCAAACGGCAGCTGCTCGATCAGACGGTGGTGTCCGGGATCGGCAACATCTATGCCGACGAGGCCCTGTGGCGGACCAAGATCAACGGGGCCCGGACCGCCGCGCGGCTGCCTCGCCGTCAGCTGGCCGAGGTACTCGACGCCGCAGCCGAGGTGATGACCGATGCGTTGAGCCAGGGCGGCACGTCTTTCGATTCGCTGTATGTCAACGTCAACGGCGAATCCGGTTACTTCGAGCGGTCTTTGGACGCGTATGGCCGCGAGGGCGAGCCGTGCCGGCGCTGCGGCGCGGTGATGCGCCGGGACCGGTTCATGAACCGGTCGTCGTTTTACTGCCCGAAGTGTCAGCCCCGTCCCCGGGGCTGACACCATCGATCAGGGCATGCTGGGCATGCCCGGCATGTCGGACATGCAGATCTTCCAGGATCCGCTCTCCTTGCGCAGGTAGAACTTTCCGGGACCGGCGCTGGTGGAGATGTCGACGACGGCCTTGCTTCCGTTCACCGTGATCTTGGTGATCTCCGCCGTGCCGCTGGGGTCGGTGCTGTGTGGGATGTCGATCGCATCCAGACCACCGAACTTCTCGAACAGGTCTTGATCGGCCTGACAGAAATAGGGCAGCGCGTCCTTGAGGTCACTGCTGCTCGACATGACCTCCTGTAGGAATTCGCGGACCTCTTTCTGTTCGTCGCTCTCGTTGGAGGAACCTCCGGAGGATTTTCCTCCGGACGATTGCGACGACCCGGCGTTGTTGCGTCCGGAGTTGGAATCCGAGTCACCACTCAACGCGAAAATCGCGATGCCGCCGATGAGGATCACCACGGCCAGCACCGCCGCGCCGATCGCCAGCCACTTTCCGTTTCCGCCACCTGGCGGCGTGGGTGCGGGGTAGCCGTACGGCTGCTGAGGCGCCCCGTAGGGCGGCTGCGCTCCGTAGGGCGCCCCGTAGGGCGGTTGGCCCGGCTGGGGGACGCCATAGGGCGCACCGTAGGGCGGTTGAGGCTGCTGCGGCCCGCCGTAGGGGGCTCCGTAGGGTTGTCCGTAGGGTTGCTGGCCCGGCTGGGGGGCGCCAGAGGGCGCCCCGTAGGGCTGTTCGGGTGTCGGCCCGCCGCTCGGATATCCCTGCGGCCCGCCCTGCTGATACGGCTGCTGCCACGGCTCGGGCGGACCCGAGGGTGGGGTGGGCGGATTGCTCGGCGGATACGTCACGGTGCTCCTCAACGAAAGTCGGTGTGACGAGTCTATCGTCGCGGCCCGTGGTCGCGCCGCGCCGAACCGCCGCGCCGGGGCCTCCCGCTCGTCTTTGCCGCTGGACCGCCCGCGTGTCGCGACGTGTAGAAATACTCCCATGACCGATCTTTGGGTTGATCGCACCGGCGTGCGCCGCTACGTCGGGCGCAGTTCGCGTGGTGCAGAAGTACTCGTCGGCAGTGAGGACGTCGAGGGGGTGTTCACCCCCGGCGAGCTCCTCAAGATCGCGCTCGCGGCGTGCAGTGGGATGGCCAGTGACCAGCCGCTGCGCCGCCGGCTGGGCGATGACTATCCGGCGACGATCCGGGTGTCCGGCCCGGCCGACCGGGAGCAGGAGCGCTATCCGCTGCTGGAGGAGAAACTTGAGATCGACCTCTCGGGCCTGACGGAATCCGAGGTGGCCAGGCTGCTGACGGTGGTCGAGCGGGCCATTGATCAGGTGTGCACCGTGGGCCGCACCCTGAAATCGGGTACCGAGGTGAAGTTCGAGGTCGCCGGCCGATGACCGGTCCGGAACCTCCCGCCGCGCCGGCCGACGACCAGGTCAGGTTGAGCGCCTGGGTGCACGGTCGGGTGCAGGGTGTGGGGTTCCGGTGGTGGACTCGTTCACGCGCGTTGGAACTCGGTCTGACCGGGTTTGCTTCGAATCGGCCCGACGGCCGGGTGCACGTGGTGGCCCAGGGTTCGCGGGAGATGTGTCAGCGCTTGCTTGACCTGCTGCGCAGCGGTGAAACTCCAGGATCGGTGGACAACGTCGTCGTGGATTGGGCGGATGTCGACGCCCCGATGGCGGGGTTTCACGAAAGGTAGCCGGGTCGGCGGTAGGGTAAGTCGCCGTGCACCTCAAGAGTCTGACGTTGAAGGGCTTCAAGTCCTTCGCCTCGCCGACGACTCTGCGGTTCGAGCCCGGCATCACCTGTGTCGTCGGCCCGAACGGATCGGGTAAGTCCAACGTCGTCGACGCCTTGACCTGGGTGATGGGGGAGCAGGGCGCCAAGACCCTGCGCGGCGGCAAGATGGAGGACGTCATCTTCGCCGGCACGTCCTCGCGGGCGCCGCTGGGCCGCGCCGAGGTGACACTGACCATCGACAACTCCGACAACGCGCTGCCGATCGAGTACTCCGAGGTGTCGATCACCCGTCGGGTGTTCCGCGACGGCGCCGGCGAATACGAGATCAACGGCAGCAGTTGCCGGTTGATGGACGTACAGGAGCTGCTGAGCGACTCCGGCATCGGCCGGGAAATGCACGTCATCGTCGGCCAGGGCAAGCTTGCCGAGATCCTGGAGTCGCGTCCCGAGGACCGTCGCGCCTTCATCGAAGAGGCGGCCGGGGTGCTCAAGCACCGCAAGCGCAAGGAAAAAGCGGTCCGCAAGCTCGAGTCGATGGCGGCGAACCTGGCCCGATTGACGGACCTCACCACAGAGCTTCGGAGACAGCTCAAACCGCTGGGCCGGCAGGCCGAGATGGCGCGCCGCGCCGCGACGATCCAGGCCGACCTGCGTGACGCCCGGCTCCGGCTGGCCGCCGACGACCTGGTGCGACGACAGGTGGAGTTTCACAACACCAATCAGGCCGAGACCACGATGCGCCGTGAGCACGACGAGGCGACCGTGCGGTTGGAATCGGCGACCGTCGAACTGCAGGCGCACGAAGCCGCGGTTGCCGAACTGACCCGCCGCGCCGAGGCTGCCCAGCAGA
The DNA here is from genome assembly GCF_019050325.1 of [Mycobacterium] fortunisiensis. Taxonomy (GTDB): domain Bacteria; phylum Actinomycetota; class Actinomycetes; order Mycobacteriales; family Mycobacteriaceae; genus Mycobacterium; species Mycobacterium fortunisiensis. Next base: position 232,996 of record NZ_VOMB01000016.1, read on the forward strand.
CCTGGTTTCGGGCCTCGGCGCTGGCCGAACGGGTCAGCGCCACCGTGCGTATCGCCACCGACCGGGCCCAGTTGTTGGAAGCCGAGCCGGAGACGACGAGCGACCGTGACCCCGAGGCGCTGGAAGCCGAGGCCGACGAGGTCGCCGAGCTCGAGATGGAGCTGCTCGGCGAGCTGGAGGAGTCTCGCATCGTCCTGGAGAGCGCCCGGGCCGAGCTGGCCGAGCGCGAGCAGCATGCCGCCGAGGCCGAGCGGGCGCACATGGCCGCCGCCCGGGCCGAGGCCGACCGGCGCGAGGGGCTGGCCCGGCTGGCCGGACAGGTCGACACGATGCGCACCCGGGTCGAGTCGAACGACGAGGGCGTCATGCGGCTGTCGGTCAGCATCGAGGAAGCTGCCGCCAAAGCCCAACAGACTCAAGCCGAATTCGAGACCGTGCAGAGCCGGGTCGGTGAACTCGACGCCGGAGAGGTGGGCCTGGACGAACAACACGACCGCTCGGTGAACGCGTTGAAGCTCGCCGACGAGCGGGTGGCGGAACTGCAGACCGCAGAGCGGGCCGCCGAACGTCAGGTGGCCTCGCTGCGGGCCCGGATCGAGGCCCTGTCGGTCAGTTTGGACCGCCGCGACGGTGCTGCCTGGCTGCAGAAAAACCACAGTGGCACAGGACTTTTCGGCACTATCGGGGACTATCTGAAAGTGCGTCCCGGCCATGAGGTGGCGGTGGCCACCGTCCTCGGCGCAGCAGCCGACGCGTTGGCGGCCGAGGACTTCGGGGTGGCTGCCGCCGCGGTGGCTGCGCTGAAGGAATCCGATGGCGGCCGCGCGGCATTGCTGCTCGGGGACTGGAAGACGAACGGCTCGGCACCCTCGGGTGCGCTTCCCGATGGCGCGATCTGGGCCAACGACGTGGTCTCGGTTCCCGATCGGTTGCACGGTGCGATCACCGCGATGCTGGCCGGGGTGGCGGTGGTGAGCGACCTGCGCGCTGGACTGCAACTGGTCTCGGCTCGGCCGGATCTGCGTGCCGTGACCGCCGACGGTGACCTTGTCGGTGCCGGTTGGATCAGCGGCGGATCTGATCGCAAACCCTCCACACTGGAGATCAGTTCCGAGATCGACAAGGCCCGAAGCGAACTGGAGATCGTCGAGCGGCAGACCGGCGAGTTGGCCGCCGCATTGTCGGGGGCGCTGGCCGAGCAGACGGCCCGCCAGGAGTCGGCCGAAGAGGCGATGGCCGCGCTCAACGAATCCGATGCGGCCATCTCGGCGATCTACGAGCAACTGGGGCGGCTGGGGCAGGAAGCCCGCGCCGCCGGTGACGAGTGGCAGCGGCTGATCCGGCAGCGCGACGAGCTCGAGGCCGGACGCACCAAGACGGTCGAGGAACTCACCGAACTCGAGACGCGGCTGCACAACGCCGAGCAGCTGCCGATGTTCGAGGCCGAGCCGGTGGACCGGCAGGCCTCCGTCGCCGCCGCCGAGGCGGCCCGCTCGGTCGAAGTGGAGGCGCGGCTGGCGGTACGCACCGCCGAGGAACGCGCGAATGCGGTACGCGGACGGGCTGATTCGCTGCGTCGGGCGGCCGCGGCGGAACGGGAGGCCCGGGTGCGCGCCCAGCGGGCGCGGGAGGCGCGCGAGCACGCGGCCAGGGTGGCCGCGGCGGTGTCGGAGATGGGTCGCGTGGTGGCACAACGGTTGAGTGCCGTGGTCGCGGTGGCCTCCCGGATGCGCGACGAGCTGGCCACCGAACGTCAGGTGCGCGGCACCTCGCTGTCGCAGGCCCGCGAGGAGGTCGCCGAACTCAACGCGAAGATCACCGCGCTCACCGACGCGCTGCACCGCGACGAAATGGCCAAAGCGCAAGCGTCACTGCGGATCGAGCAGCTCGAGGCGCAGGTGCTCGAACAATTCGGGATGCCTGCGGCCGACCTGATTGCCGAGTACGGGCCCCAGGTGGCCCTGCCGCCGAGTGAGCTGGAGATGGCCGAGTACGAGCAGGCCCGGGAGCGGGGCGAACAGGTCATGGCACCGGCGCCGATGCCGTTCGACCGGCCGACCCAGGAGCGCCGGGCCAAGAAGGCCGAACGCGAACTCTCGGAGTTGGGGCGGGTGAATCCGCTTGCCCTGGAGGAGTTTGCCGCGCTGGAGGAGCGGTACAACTTCCTGTCCACCCAACTCGAGGACGTCAAGGCCGCCCGCGGCGACCTCCTCGATGTCATCGCCGATGTGGATACGCGGATCCTGCAGGTGTTCACCGAGGCGTATGTCGATGTGGAGCGCGAGTTCGAGCAGGTGTTCTCGACGCTGTTCCCCGGCGGCGAGGGCCGTCTGCTGCTGACCAACCCGGCGGACATGCTGACCACCGGAATCGAGGTCGAGGCCAGGCCACCGGGCAAGAAGATCAAGCGCCTGTCGCTGTTGTCCGGCGGCGAGAAGTCGTTGACCGCGGTGGCCATGCTGGTGGCGATCTTCCGGGCCCGGCCGTCCCCGTTCTACGTGATGGACGAGGTCGAGGCCGCTCTCGACGATGTGAACCTGCGCCGGCTGATCAGTCTGTTCGAGCAGCTGAGGGAGCGCTCCCAGCTGATTGTGATCACTCACCAGAAGCCGACCATGGAGGTCGCTGACGCGCTCTACGGTGTGACCATGCGCGGCGACGGGATCACCACCGTGATCTCGCAGCGGATGCGCGGGCAGGAACTTGCGCCGAGCGCCAGCTGAAAGCCGTTGGCTGCGAGCCTGTTTGATAGATCGAGGGGGATCCCTAGTCAGGCCCGGGGAAGCGGGCCATTCGAATATCGGCCGGTGTGGCCGGCGTGCGGGGTGAGCGACGGATTCCCCCGTGGATCCGCTGCTCACCCCGCACGCGTGCCGGATGTGTGCCCTTGTCGACCGTCGGACTGGCCGGTGCGCTGATGCTGTTGTGGCCTCCCTTGTGCAGCAGTGCGTTTCGAGTCACGGTGGGTGGCGGCGGCGCCGGGGGAAGCGGTCGCTTCGCTGCGGTGCACCCGGTGGGCCAGATCGGCGCGGGTGGCTGTCGCGGCGCGTGGGGCACCGTCGGATCGCCGCTTCTGCTGCAGCGGGGACCGCGGTGGTTCCTCGGCCCGCTCGGCGGTGGTGGCGCTCGCCGCGGTGTGGGATGTCGCGGTGTGGGATGTCGCGGGGCGCCTGTCGAACCCGCGCAACCGGGCGCGGGCCGGCTGTGACCGCTCCGGTGCCACGGTCGGGCCGGCTGCCGGCTCGGGGGCCGACGGCGCAGTCGGCGGTGCAGCGTCGTCGTCTCGGTGTGGCGTGGTGGTTTCGACGCCCAGGTCGGCGAGCGCTTGATGCAGGCCCTGTTTCGCCGCGGCGCTCAGGTCCGACCTGAGCTGGTCCGCGTCGATGTCGGGGATCAGCCCGGCCCGGGTCGGGATTCCCATGTGCTCCGGGGTGCGGTCGTAGGCCAGATCGATCAGCACCCGTAGCGTCGGCTCGACCAGGTCCAGCACCGGTGTGGGAAACCCGATGTCCCGCAATGGTTGCAGCAGCGGCAGGTGTTCGGTGTGCACCAGGTAGTAGGTGGTGTTGCCCGCGGTGTGGGACTGGTAGGTGGCGGGGTCGTTCAGGTCGATGACCGACGATCCGTAATTCGGGTGCAGGTAGATGTAGCCGGCCAGGGCGTTGAGATCGGCCAGCAGATTGAGTGGATATTTCGGGAAGTCCGCGATCAGGTCGTACTCGCGGGCCACGTCGATCGTGCGGTAGATGTCGTCCGGGGTGGCGGCGTCGAAACTGATTCCGAGGAGCGGAATGTAGACGCCCTCGAATCTGGCCAGAATCCCACCGTTGGGTCGGTTGGGGTTGGCGACGAATACGAACGACAGCTCGTCACCGGACGGGACGACGGCCCCCTGGGCGCGAAGTTCGGCCAGATTGCGCTTTTCGCGGGTGGCGATGTTGGCGCTCTGCGAGTAGCCGACGATCACCTTTTCTCCGGGTGTCGTCAGGATCGCGTTGTTGAGGCTCAGGACACCGCGCGCGACGGAGGTGTCGAAACTGATGTCGGCCAGGCCGGTGGCAGGCCAGAACTGCTCGGGCGTCGGCACCCACTTCAAGTCCCCGGCGCCCAGGTGGCGGCCCGACAGATAGGTGCGGTTCACCTGTTCCAGATACGTTCCGGTGCCCCACTGATGCGGGTCTCCGAGCGCTTTCATCCCGGTTCCGCCCATGATCAGCGCGGTGGCCGTCAGTTGGACCAGCGTGGTCAGGCTCGCCGAGACCACCAGGCCGGCGGTACCGATCAGCGCTACCACCGTCAGCGCAATTCCCCGAAGCACACGAATGCGCATTCCCCATCCCTTCTTTCACGGCAATTCCCGAGGGAAGGACTGCACGCCGCCGAAAGGCTGAAGTCATTCCCGACCCAGGTGGATCGTCATCCCGACTCTGGGTGCCTGTCAGCGAATTCGTAAAAGTGGGGTAATAAAAAAGAAAGACGCAGATAATAATGCATATCTGCGGTGACCGTCGGGCGAGCTCAGCTAAGCCGCAAACTAAATTTACGGCCTGTACAAAAAAATCTCTTCCCCGAGGTGTCGTGGCAGCAATATACCGCTGTGGTACATGCATGTACCAAAGTTTGGGGCAATGGGTTCCGTCGAGATTTCGGGTGACCGGTATGCGCATCGTCCGGCTCACCCGATCGCGGTGCGACGACGGGTCAGCGGGGCCGGTCGGTGCCGGACATGTCCCCTGAGACAATGGCCGGGTGACAGAAGGTGCGTTGTTGGGTCTGTGGATCGCCATCGCGGTGGTCGCCGTTCTCGTCGTCGTGGCGCTGACCGTGGGTTTGGTGCGCTACCGGCGGCGGCGAATCAGCCTGTCGGAGGGTGAGGCGACAAAGTCGATCGACCGCTCCGGGGGCTACACCGCGTCCTCGGGCATCACGTTCAGCCAAACGGCGGCACCGACCGCCGAGCGCATCGACACCAGTGGCCTGCCCGCGGTGGGCGATGACGCCACCATTCCCCGAGACGCGCCCAAGCGGACCATCTCCGACGTTCAGTTGCCGGAGCCGGCACCGGAACCCACCGTCGCACCCGAAACGCCCGCCGCACCCGAAGTGCCCGAAGCGCCTCCGGCCCCCGAGGTCGCTGACGAATCCCCTGGGGCCGTCGCCGAGCGCGAACCGGTGGATGCGGTGGCCGCTGCGGTCGAGGAGATCGCGCCGGCCGAGGGCCGGATGGACCGGTTGCGCGGCCGGCTGGCCAAATCCCAGAATGCGTTGGGCCGCAGCATGCTCGGCCTGCTCGGCGGCGGTGACCTCGACGAGGACTCCTGGGAGGAGATCGAGGACACGCTGCTGATCGCCGATCTCGGTCCGGTGGTGACGCAGTCCGTCGTCGCCGCGTTGCGAGAGCGGATGGCCAGCAAGGGGGTCCGCAACGAGGCCGAGGCACGGGCCGTGCTGCGCGAGGTGCTGATGTCGGAGCTGCGGCCTGAGCTGGACCGGTCGATCAAAGCCCTGCCACACGCCGACAAGCCGTCGGTCCTTCTCGTGGTCGGCGTCAACGGCACCGGCAAGACCACCACGGTCGGCAAACTTGCCCGGGTCCTGGTCGCCGACGGCCGCCGGGTGGTCCTCGGAGCAGCCGACACCTTCCGCGCCGCGGCGGCCGACCAGCTGCAGACCTGGGGCTCGCGGGTGGGGGCCGACGTGGTGCGCGGCCCCGAGGGCGCCGATCCGGCGTCGGTTGCCTTCGATGCGGTCGACGAAGGGATCAAGACCGGGGCCGACGTGGTGGTGATCGACACCGCCGGCCGGTTGCACACCAAGACCGGACTGATGGACGAACTCGGCAAGGTCAAGCGGGTGGTGGAGAAGCGGGCCGCGGTCGACGAGGTACTACTGGTGCTCGACGCCACGATCGGTCAGAACAGCCTGCCGCAGGCCAAGGTGTTCGCCGAGGTCGTGGACATCACCGGGGTGGCGCTGACCAAACTCGACGGCACGGCCAAGGGCGGCATCGTGTTCCGGGTTCAGCAGGAACTTGGTGTCCCGGTGAAACTCGTCGGTCTCGGCGAGGGGCCGGACGATCTCGCACCGTTCGAACCCGCTGCGTTCGTCGACGCCTTGTTGGGCTGACACCGCCCCGTCGGGGCTGGTGAGCTTCGGGAAACATGAGTGTAACGGGGTCCCGGATTGCGTTCACGTTGACGAAACGCGAGCGCATCACCGATGAAACGCCCGCGAACGAACCTCATCGGGAGGCCGATTCCTCGGCGCTCTTCCCAAGGAGGTTCACACAAAGTGGTCTTAGCCCTACCTGACGAATCGTTCGCCGCATTCGACAGCGGCGATACGGCGTGGGTGCTCGTGAGCGCCGCGCTGGTGTTGTTGATGACGCCGGCCCTGGCGTTCTTCTACGGCGGCCTCTCCCGGCAGAAGTCCGTGCTCAACATGATGATGATGTCCTTTTCAGCCCTGGGCGTCGTCAGTGTCATCTACGTGTTGTGGGGCTACTCGATGTCGTTCGCCTCGGCGCACACCGGTGGATCGGACGTCGCCGGCATCTTCGACAACCCGTTCGCCCTGTTCGGTCTGTCCCAATTGCTCGAGACGCGCGAGATCGGCGGGCAGGAATTGCACGTCATCGGTGGGTTCGGGTCGGTCCCGGCGATCGTGTGGGTGGCGTTTCAGCTGACATTCGCGGTGCTCACCGTGGCGCTGATCAGCGGCGCGCTGGCCGAGCGGGTCAAGTTCGGAACCTGGCTGGCGTTCGCTGGGATCTGGGCCACCCTGGTGTATTTCCCTCTGGCGCACATGGTTTGGGGCGGCGGTCTGCTGTCGGGCAATGAGCACGGGCTGGCGTCCTGGCTGTTCGGGACCACCGAGGGTGACGACGGCGTGGCCGCGGCCACCGTGGCGCCCATCGACTTCGCCGGTGGCACCGTCGTGCACATCAACGCAGGTATGGCCGCCCTGGTGTTGGCGATCCTGGTGGGACGGCGTCGTGGCTTCGGCAAGATGGCCTTCCGGCCGCACAACATCCCCTGGGTGATGCTCGGTGCCGCGCTGCTGTGGTTCGGCTGGTTCGGTTTCAACGTCGGCTCCGAGGGTGCCGCCGATGCCACCGCCGGTCTGGTGTGGATCAACACCACCGCCGCCACCGCCGCGGCGATGCTCGGCTGGCTCGTGGTCGAGCGTCTTCGCGACGGGCATCCCACCAGCGTGGGTGCGGCCTCCGGAATCGTGGCCGGCCTGGTGGCCATCACACCGGCGTGCGGGGCGCTGAGCCCGATCGGCTCGCTGATCCTGGGCGCGATCGCCGGCGCGCTGTCGGCCCTGGCGATCGGCCTGAAATACAAGTTCGGTTACGACGATTCGCTCGATGTGGTGGGTGTGCACCTCGTCGCGGGCTTGTGGGGCACCATCGCCATCGGCTTCTTCGCCACCGAAACCGGCCTGTTCTACGGCGGCGGCATCAGGCAGTTGGTCGTTCAGGTCGTCATCGCCGTCGTGGCAACTCTGTTCACCGCAGTCATGACTGCGATCATTGCCTTGGCCCTCAAACCGCTGGGCTGGCGTGTCACGGAAGAGGATGAGGCCACCGGTATCGATGAGACCGAGCATGCGGAAACGGCTTACGAGCTCGCCTGATCGTGAACAATTGTCCTGGAAGGGATGGAATTTATGAAGCTGATTACTGCGATCGTCAAGCCGTTCACGCTGGAGGATGTCAAGACCGGCCTGGAGCAGACGGGCATTCTGGGAATGACCGTCAGCGAGGTGCAGGGCTACGGCCGGCAGAAGGGCCACACCGAGGTCTATCGCGGAGCCGAGTACTCGGTGGACTTCGTGCCCAAGGTTCGGGTCGAGGTCGTGGTGGACGACTCTGCGGTCGACAAGGTCGTGGACGTCATCGTGCAGGCTGCCCGCACCGGCAAGATCGGTGACGGGAAGGTGTGGGTCAGCCCGGTGGACACTGTGGTCCGCGTTCGCACCGGCGAGCGGGGCGCCGACGCCCTGTAGCCGGATTCGTCAGACGGGATGTCGTCTCCGGCCGGGAGCAGTGTGGCGTTGGTGACCAGTTGGCCGGGGGAGGAGTCCAAATGACAGAGCAGAAACCAGAATCCACGCGCAACGGACTGCGGGTGGAGCCGGAGACGAGCACCGGAGCCTCCCGCGCGGAGGCTCCGGTCGGCTCACCGCGACCGGCCGACGATCTCGCCGCGGCCACCCGGCAGTTGCTCGACGGGGGATCGCACCCGCTGGATTCGGCTCCCTTGCGCGATGCCCTGCTGGATCTGCACGAGTTCTGGCTCGCCACCAAGGCCACCGAGATCGGCATCACGCCGACCAGTGGCTTTTCCATCGTGGCCACCGGTGGGCTCGGCCGTGGCGAGATGTTGCCGTACTCGGACCTCGATCTCATGCTGTTGCACGACAACATGCCGGTGGAGCTGGTTTCAGAGGTGGCCGAGAAGCTCTGGTATCCCTTGTGGGACGCCAACATTCGTATCGACCACAGTGTGCGCACCGTGCCGCAGGCGCTCAAGGTGGCCAGTGAGGACATCTCGGTCGGCCTGGCCATGCTGGATGCGCGACACATCGCCGGTGATGCCGACCTGTCGGCGCTGCTGGTGGGCGGGGCACGCAGGCAGTGGCGGATCGGAATCGCCTCGCGCTTCGACGAACTCGTCGAGCACGCGCAGGCGCGGTGGCAGCGCAGCGGGCAGATCGCCCACCGCGCCGAACCGGATCTCAAGTCGGGCCGCGGCGGCCTGCGCGACGTTCAGCTGCTCAACGCGCTAGCGATAGCGCAACTGGCCGATGTGTATCCGAGTCGCGCCCTGGCCTCGCCGACCGGGACGTTGGGCGGCGCCCACCTGGCGCTGCTGAACGTGCGTACCGAACTTCACCGGGCGTCGGGACGAGGCCGTGAGCTGTTGTTGGCCCAGCATGCCGACGACATCGGGGCGGCCCTGCGGATCGGGGACCGCTTCGACCTGGCCCGCATGCTCTCGGACGCGGCCCGCACCGTCAGCTTCTATGTCGACTCCGGCATTCGCACGGCCGCCAATGCCTTGCCCCGCCGGGGTTTTGCGGCACTGCGCCGCCCGGTACGTCGCCCGCTGGACGAAGGGGTGATCGAATACGCCGGAGAGGTGATCCTGGCCCGCGATGCCCGGCCGGAGCGCGATCCCGGTCTGGTCCTGCGGGTGGCCGCGGCGTCGGCCAGTACCGGGCTGCCGATGGCGGTGTCCACCTTGAGCCGGCTGGCCGAAACCGCCCCGGAACTGCGCACCCCCTGGCCGCGCCAGGCGCTCAAGGACCTGCTGGTGCTCCTGGCGTCGGGACCCGCCGCGGTGGCCACCATCGAGGCGCTGGACCGGACCGGGCTGTGGGGGCGGTTGTTCCCGGAGTGGGGGGCGGTGCGCGACCTGCCGCCGCGGGATGTGGTGCACATCTGGACGGTTGACCGTCACCTCGTCGAAACTGTCTCGCGGGCAAGTGCTTTCACCACCCGGGTGGCCCGCCCGGATCTGCTGCTGCTCGGTGCGCTGTGTCACGACATCGGTAAGGGCCGCGGCGGCGACCACAGCGTGATCGGTGCGGAGTTGGCCACCCAGATCGGCACCCGGCTGGGGCTGTGGCCGTCCGACATCGAACTGCTGTCCAAGGTGGTGCGCCACCACCTGCTGCTGCCCAACACCGCCACGCGGCGAGATCTGCAGGACCCCAAGACCATCGAGTCGGTCGTCGACGCGCTGGGCGGCGACATGGTGCTGCTGGAGCTGCTCGATGTGCTGGCCGAGGCCGATTCGCTGGCCACCGGTCCCGGGGTGTGGGGTGACTGGAAGGCGTCGCTGATCGGGGACCTGGTGCGGCGCTGCCGGCTGGTGATGGCCGGCGAACAGCTGCCCCGGCCCGATCCCGTCGACCCGCGATTTCTGGCGATGGCGACGCAAGTGGGCGTCCACGTCGAGCTCACCGCAGGTGACAGCCCGCACATCTACCACGTCACGATGATCGCCGGGGACCGGCGCGGTCTGCTGTCCAAGGCGGCCGGCGTGCTGGCCTTGAACGCGCTGCGGGTGCATTCGGCGTCGGTCAACAGTCATGAAGGTGCGGCGATCAACACTTTCGTGGTGTCCCCGCACTTCGGTGCGCCCCCGGCCGCCGAGCTGTTGCGGCAGCAGTTCATCTTGGCGCTCGACGGTCAGCTGGACGTGATCGATGCGCTGGAACGACGGGACCGGGAGGCGGCCCGGTATCCGAGCACCCGTGCCGGCGAAATCCTGGCCGCGGTCCCGGCGAACCACGTGCCTGCCCCGCCGCGGGTGCTGTGGTCGCCCGGCAGTGCGCCGACCGAGTTGGTCGTGCAGATCCGCACGATCGACCGTCCCGGCCTGCTGTCCCAGTTGACCGCGGTGTTCGAGCGCGACGGCGTCGACGTCGAGTGGGCCAAGGTGACCACGCTGGGATCGTCGGTGATCGACGTGTTCTGCATCACCGCACCGGCGCTGGCCTCGGGCGAGACCACGGTGCGCGACGACCTGGTGCGTGACCTCTACGCCGTGTTGCCGACACCGCCCGCGGCGAAACCGCAGAAACCGGCGGAACAGACGGATGGGCGCGCAACCACGGCATAGTTTCCGCCCCGCTAGGCTTACCACGTGTTTGAGAGCCTGTCTGACCGGTTGACCGGAGCCCTGCAGGGCCTGCGCGGCAAGGGGCGGTTGACCGACGCCGATATCGACGCCACGGCGCGTGAGATCCGGTTGGCCCTGCTGGAGGCCGACGTCTCGCTGCCGGTGGTGCGCGCCTTCGTGGCGCGGATCAAGGATCGCGCCAAGGGCGCCGAGGTCTCGGCCGCGCTGAATCCCGCGCAGCAGGTGGTCAAGATCGTCAACGAGGAGCTGATCGGCATCCTCGGTGGCGAGACGCGCCAACTGAACTTCGCCAAGAATCCGCCGACGGTGATCATGCTGGCCGGCTTGCAGGGTGCCGGTAAGACCACGCTGGCCGGCAAGCTGGCGAAGTGGCTCAAGGGGCTGGGCCACAACCCGTTGCTGGTGGCCTGCGATCTGCAGCGGCCCGGCGCGGTCAACCAGCTGCAGATCGTCGCCGAGCGCGCCGGCGTGGCCTCCTTCGCCCCGCATCCCGGTACATCACCCGACGGGTTGGAGATCGGCGGCCACGGCGATCCGGTGGCGGTCGCCTCAGCCGGTATGGCCGAGGCGCGGGCCAAGCACTACGACGTCGTCATCGTCGACACCGCGGGCCGGCTGGGCATCGATGAGGAGCTGATGGGGCAGGCCGCGGCCATCCGTGACGCCGTGCAGCCCGACGAGACCCTGTTCGTGCTCGACGCGATGATCGGTCAGGACGCCGTCGCCACTGCCGAGGCGTTCCGCGAGGGCGTCGGCTTCACCGGCGTCGTGCTGACCAAACTCGACGGCGATGCCCGCGGTGGCGCCGCGCTGTCGGTGCGCGAGATCACCGGCGTGCCGATCCTGTTCGCGTCGGCGGGCGAGAAGCTCGAAGACTTCGACGTCTTCCACCCCGACCGGATGGCCAGCCGCATCCTGGGGATGGGCGACGTGCTCACCCTGATCGAGCAGGCCGAGCAGGTGTTCGATCAGCAGAAGGCCGAGGAGGCCGCCGCCAAGATCGGCTCCGGCGAGCTGACGCTGGAGGACTTCCTCGAGCAGATGCTGGCCATCCGCAAGATGGGCCCGATCGGAAACCTGCTGGGCATGCTGCCCGGGGCCGGCCAGATGAAGGACGCGCTGGCCGCGGTCGACGACAAGCAGCTCGACCGGGTGCAGGCCATCATCCGCGGTATGACCCCGGCCGAGCGGGCCGATCCCAAGATCATCAACGCCTCGCGGAGGCTCCGGATCGCCAACGGCTCCGGTGTGACCGTGTCGGAGGTGAACCAGCTCGTGGACCGGTTCTTCGACGCCCGCAAGATGATGTCGTCGATGGCCGGCCAGATGGGCATGCCGTTCGGCCGCAAGAACTCTCCGCGCAAGGCTGCCAAGGGCAAGAACAAGCAGGCCGGAAAGAAGAAGGGCCGTCAGTCCGGGAAGGGACCGACCCCGCCGAAGAACCCGTTGGGCGCCGGCATGCCGGCCGGCTTCCCCGATCTGTCCAACATGCCCAAGGGGCTGGACGAATTACCGCCGGGCTTGGCCGATTTCGACTTGTCGAAGCTGAAGTTCCCCGGCCAGAATTAACGCCGTGCTCCACCTCCGCGGACGTGGCCTACCCGACGGCGAGACCGTCGAATGGTGGATCGACCGCGGCGTGCTCTCGGCAGAGCCGATCGCCGACGCCGACACCGTGTTCGACGGTGGCTGGATCATTCCGGGTCTGGTCGACGCGCACTGCCACGTGGGCCTCGGGCCGCACGGGGCGGTCGAGCTGGACGAGGCGGTCAGCCAGGCCGAGATCGAGCGCGATGCCGGTGCGCTGTTGCTGCGCGACGCCGGCTCGCCGGTGGACACCCGCAGCTTCGACGACCGCGAGGACCTGCCCCGCATCATCCGGGCCGGGCGCCACATCGCACGGCCGAAGCGCTATTCACCCGGTTTGCCGATCGATGTCGAGGATGAGTCGCAACTTCCCGCGGTGATCGCTGAACAGGCTCGGTGGGGCGACGGCTGGGTGAAGCTGGTCGGGGACTGGATTGACCGCGGCGTCGGGGATTTGGCGCCGCTGTGGTCCGACGACATCCTCAAGGCGGCGATCGACGCCGCCCACGCCGAGGGGGCCCGGGTCACCGCGCACGTGTTCGGCGAGGATGCACTGCCGGGGCTGATCAACGCCGGCATCGACTGCATCGAGCACGGGACCGGGATCACCGACGACACCATCGATTTGATGCTTGAGCACGGCACGGCGCTGGTGCCCACCCTGATCAACATCGACAACTTCCCGGGCATCGCCGACGCGGCCGGCAAGTATCCGACGTACGCCAAGCACATGCGCGAGCTGTATGCATCGTGCCGCCGCCGGGTGGGGGCGGCCTACGAGGCCGGCGTGCCGATCTTCGCGGGCACCGACGCCGGTGGGATGATCACCCACGGCCGCATCGCCGACGAGGTCGAGGCGCTGAAGGGTATCGGGATGAGCCCGACGGCGGCACTGGGTGCGGCGAGTTGGGATGCCCGGGCCTGGCTGGGCCGGCCCGCGCTGGAACACGGGGCGCCCGCGGATCTGGTCTGCTACCGCGAGGATCCGCGGCACGGCGGTGTCAGCCGCCCGGATCTGGTCATCTTGCGCGGCCGCGTGTGGCGTTGAGCCTGCGCTGATGGCGCAGAAGTGCGAGTAGAGAGCGCCGTCGCCGCAGTCTCAACGGCTGCTCAGTACACGTCGCGCAGGTAGCGGTGGGTCTTGATCAGGTCGTTGACGTAGGCGTGCGCGGCGTCGGCGTCCAGGCCGCCGGATTCGGCGATGATCTCGTGCAATGCGGCGTCGACGTCCTTGGCCATGTGGTCGGCGTCGCCGCACACGTAGAGGTGCGCGCCGTCCTGTAGCCAGGCGAACAGCTCGGTGGCGTTTTCCCGCATGCGGTGCTGCACATAGACTTTCGTCTCTTGGTCGCGGGAGAATGCCAGGTCGAGCCGGGTCAGGGAGCCGGATTCGTGGAACGCCTGCAGCTCGTCGCCGTAGAGAAAGTCGTTGTCGCGGCGCCGGTCTCCGAAGAACAGCCAGGACTGTCCCGGTGCGGCGGCGGCCGCGCGTTCCTGCAGGAAGGCCCGGAACGGTGCGATGCCGGTACCCGGTCCGATCATGATGATCGGGACATCGGCGGCCGGCAGCCGGAAGTGGTGGTTGGGGCGCAGGTGCACCTGTACCGTCTGGGCCCGCTCGGCCAGATAGGTTGAGGCCACACCGCCGTGCTGACGGTCGCCGGCCGGGTAGCGCACGGTGGCCACGGTCAGGTGGATGTGATCGGGATGCACCAGGGGGCTGGACGCGATCGAGTAATCGCGGAACTGCAACGGGCGCAACGTGTCGACCACCTCGTCGACCGTCAGGCCGGCCCGCTTGATCAGGTCGAGGACATCCTCACCGTAGCCGGCCGGACCGGCCAATTCCTGCAAGGCGCGGGACGGGGTGCGGATCTCCAGCCGCTCGCTGAGCAGGACGCCCAGCGTCTCGTCGGCGTCGGCGACGCGGTGGTCGGGCCCCACGTTGAGTTGGGCCAGGATCGCGGCGACCAGATCCGGATCGTTGGTGGCGTGCACGGCCAGCGAATCGCCGGCCTGATAGGCGATTCCGGAGCCGGTGAGGTCGAGTTCGTAGTGGCGGACCTCCTTGTCGGAGTCCGTCGTGGTCAGCAGGCGGTTCACCGTGAGGGTGGCGGCGACGGGACGGTTGCGTTCCTGGGCGCGCACCGCGGTGTCCGCCGCGACGGTCTCGCCGACTACGGGTGCCGCTGCGGGGCCGGCCTGGGCGGCGGTCAGTTGCTTGACGAGGTCTGTGGTCCAGGCCTTCGCCGGGTCCTCGTAGTAGCCGTCGACGTCGACCCGGTCGGCGAGGCGGGTGGCGCCCAGCTCTTCCAGTCGCGCGTCGAGGAGTTTGCCTGCGTTGCAGAACAATTCGTAGGACGTGTCGCCCAGGGCCAGGATCGCGAAACTGAGATGCTCCAGGCGCTCGGTGCTGGCGCTGATCGCCTCCCAGAACAGGGTTGCGGTGTCGGGGAATTCGCCGTCGCCGAAGGTGGAGACGACGACGATGAAATGTGTGGTGGTGTTCAGCTGGTCGAGTTCGACCTGGTTGAGTTCGACGGCCTCGGCCGGAATGCCGGCGGCGGTGGTGGCCTCGGCGAACGTCATCGCCGCGTCCTCGGCGTTGCCCATATCGGTGCCGTAGGCGACCAGCAACGAGAACTCACGGTCGGACACATCGGCTCCCCTCATCGCGCGGGCATTCCACACAAAATTTAGGGTCACCTTACTTCGGTGTGAGTCCCGGTGGTGCCCTACCTTTTCTGGGCCGCCGGTCAGTGCGAAAAGCCGTAGTCGAACAGGTCGATGGCCTGGCTGTAGAGATCGCCGGTGCCGTACATCTGGACCACCACGATGCGCCGGTTGCCGCGTTGGGCGGCACCCACATACGTCTTGCGGGCCAGATCGGTGTAGCCGGTCTTGCCTGCGATGTCACCGGGGTAGCGCTGGAGCAGCTCATTCTGGTTGGTCAGGGTCTTACCCGGGAACTGGGCCGACGGTTGGCGCATGATCTGCGCGATCAGCGGATACTTCAGGGCGGCCCGCAGGATCACCGCGAGGTCATGCGGGGTGGTCACGGTCTCCCACCCCGGCCCGTCCAGGCCCGACGGCGAGGCCGCCCGGGTGTTGCGGGCGCCAACACTGGCCGCCTTGCGGGTCATCGCCGCCACTGTGGCGCGCTGTCCGCCGAGCATGTCGGCGAGCATGTTGGCCGCGTCGTTGCCCGACACCATCAGCAGCGCTTCGAGCAGTTGGCGGGTGGTGTACGGCTGTCCCGGGGTGAGGCCTACGCACGAGCATTCGACCTTGGTATGGGATTCGTTGGCCCTGGCGAAGTTGTCGGGCCGCAGGTGGTCGAGTACCACCATGGCCAGCAGCGGCTTGATGGTGCTGGCCGGGGCGTACGAGCCGTTGGGGTCTTTGGCTGCCAGCACCTGGCCGGTGTCCAGGTCGGCCACCAGCCAGGCCTTGGCCGGTCCGTCGGGAATCTGGGCGCCTGCCGGCTGAACGCCGGGCTGCGCGTTCGCGGCGGGTGTGACCGCGAGCACCGCGCCGAGGGCGAGCACGGTCGCCGCGAAACGTCGTCGCACGGAGGTCGACGCTACGGATCACAGGACTCACTCAGCGCGCGATCAGGTCTCCGTATGGTTGCGGCGCCGGAGTGCTGATCAGCCCGCTACAGCTGGCTGATTCCGGCTGAGTGGTCCTGCGCGAAACCCCAGTCCAACAGGCTGGTGGCCTGGTCCCAGTAGGTCGGGCCACCTTCCTTGACCAACCCGTACATCATGGCGATCACCAACCGGCGGCCGTCGCGCTGCGCAGCGCCGACGAACGTCTTGCGAGCCACATCGGTGAAACCGGTCTTACCGCCGAGCATGCCTGGATACCGGCCCAGCATCTCGTCCTGGTTGACCAACGTGACCGGTCCCGTGGCACCTGGGAAGGACGCCGACGGTGATGACGTGATCGCCGCGAACACCGGATTCGCCAGCGCGGCGCGGAAGATCACCGCCAGGTCCCGCGGTGTGGTGGCCCCGTCGATGCCGGGGCCGTTCAAACCTGATGGCGATCCGGCATGGGTGGCGTTCGCGCCGAGCGCGGCGGCCTTGGCGTTCATCTTGGCCACCGTGGCTTCGGTCCCTCCGAGCATGTGTGCCAATGTGTTGGCGGCGTCGTTGCCGGACACCAGCAGTGCCGCATCCAGCAGCTGCCGCATCGTGTAGGTGCGTCCGGCCTTGACCCCGACGCAGGTGCACTCGACCTTGGCATCGGCTTCGTCGGCAACGACCGTTGCATCCAACGGAATCTCGTCGAGGGCGACCAGCGCCAGCAGGGTCTTGATGGTGCTGGCGGGTGCGTGCGGAACATACTGATCCCGGCCGGCCAGGATCTGGCCGGTATCCATGTCGGCGACGATCCAGGCCGGGGCGGGGCCGTCCGGGATGGGCGTCGCGCCGACCTGCTGCACGCTGCTGTCGGCGTACGCCGCGGGGGAGCTTGGTATAGCTGTTGGGAGAAGAGCTGCGAGACAGAGCGAGATCGCGCCGACGAGCCTGACCATGTCCACTGACACTAGTGGCACATTCCGCGGGCATCGGTGTGTGAGGAAGATCCGACGAATTCGAGGTGAGAAAGCGTGGCCGAGACCGCCGTCATGCCGGAGGCCGAACGTAAGTGGATGGTCGACACGCTGCTGTCGTTGCTGCAGACCCCGAGTCCTTCGGGGCGCACCGACGCCGTGATGCAGTTGATCGGCGACATTCTCAACGATCTGGGCGTGCCGTTCACGTTGACCCGGCGCGGTGCGTTGACCGCCGAGCTGCCCGGTGAGTCGTCCACGATCGACCGAGCGCTGGTGGTGCACGCCGACACCATCGGCTGCATGGTCCGGAATCTGAAGGACAACGGCCGCCTCGAATTGGTCCCGGTCGGCACGTTCTCCGCACGGTTCGCTGCGGGCGCGCGGGTGCGGATCTTCTCCGACGACCCCGACGAGTTCTTCACGGGCACGATCATGCCGCTCAAGGCCAGCGGGCATGCCTACGGCGACGAGATCGACACCCAGCCCACCGACTGGGACCACGTCGAGGTACGGGTGGACCGAAACGTCTCGACACGTGCGGATCTGCAACGACTGGGTCTGAATGTGGGTGACTTCGTCGCGCTGATCGCCAGCCCCGAACTCACCCAGGACGGCTTCGTGGTGTCGCGGCACCTTGACGGGAAGGCCGGGGTGGCGGTCGCGCTGGCTCTGGCCAAGACCATCTCGGAGCAGAAGATCGTGCTGCCGCACCGCGCCACTCTCATGGTGACCATCACCGAGGAGGTGGGGCACGGTGCCAGTCACGGGCTTCCGCCCGAGGTGGCCGAGTTGGTCTCGGTGGACAACGCGGTCTGCGCCCCGGGGCAGCACTCGATCGAACACGGCGTGACGATCCCGATGGCCGACCTGCACGGCCCGTTCGACTATCACCTCACCCGCAAGCTCTGCCGCCTGGCCGAGGGGCAGGGCATCCCGTTCGCGCGGGATGTATTCCGCTACTACCGGTCCGACGCGGCAGCCGCCATCGAAGCCGGCGCGGGCACCCGCGCGGCACTGCTGGGGTTCGGCCTCGACGGGAGCCACGGTTGGGAAAGGACCCACCTGGACTCGCTGGAGGCCACCTATCTGTTGCTCAACGCCTGGCTGCAGACACCGTTGACGTTCGAGGCATGGGATTCCAACCCGACCGGCGCGCTGCGTGACTTCCCGTCCTCGAAGCAGCCGGCTCCCAGTGAGCAGTGGGTGCCGTTGTCCCGCGGCGACTTCACCGAGCCGGGGGACGCCTCGCCGGGGGCGCATTGGCCGCCGTCGGAGGGCCCTCAATCGTGATCTGGTGTTCAATCGAGACATGTTGAGCCTGGCCGAGATTTCGGACCGCCTGGAGATCCAGCAACTGCTGATCGATTACTCCACGGCGATCGACCGTCGACTGTTCGATGACCTCGATGTGGTGTTCACGCCGGACGCCTACATCGACTATCGGGCGCTGGGCGGGATCGACGGGCATTACCCGGAGGTCAAGGCCTGGCTGGCCGAAGTGCTGCCGAGCTTCCCGGCCTACGCCCACATGCTCGGCAACTTCGATGTACGGATCACGGGGGACACCGCGTCGTCCCGCACCATCTGTTTCAACCCGATGGTGCTGCCGGGACTGGAGCAACAGGTGTTGTTCTGCGGTCTGTGGTACGAGGACGAGTTCGTCCGGACCGCCGAGGGCTGGCGGATGAGCCGCCGCGTCGAAACCAAGTGCTTCGACAAGGTGGTCTGACGCCACCGGTGCGATAACTGCCATCCGCACCGGATTTGGGCTGGTCGGCATCGTTCTGGCACAATTGTCGGCTGTCTGCCGTGCGACTCGTTCGATGCGCTGCGCGGCGGTCACACACGTAAGGCAAAACCGGATCGGGCAATTCCGCCCGCATCGCCGAATTGCAGCGTGACACTCAAGGAGAAGTCTCAACCATGGCTGTCAAGATCAAGCTCACCCGGCTTGGCAAGATCCGCAACCCCCAGTACCGCATCGCCGTCGCCGACGCGCGCACCCGCCGCGAAGGCCGCGCCATCGAGGTCATCGGCCGCTACCACCCCAAGGAAGAGCCGAGCCTGATCGAGATCGATTCGGAGCGCGCGCAGTACTGGCTGGGTGTCGGTGCGCAGCCCACCGAGCCGGTTCTGGCCCTGCTGAAGATCACCGGCGACTGGCAGAAGTTCAAGGGCCTGCCCGGCGCCGAGGGCACCCTGAAGGTCAAGGAGCCCAAGCCGTCCAAGCTGGAGCTGTTCAACGCGGCGCTGGCCGAGGCGGAGAGCGGCACCGGTGCCGCGGCCGTCACGCCCAAGAAGAAGAAGGCTCCCAAAAAGGACGAAGCGGCCGAGCCCGCTGAGGCCGAGGCGCCCGCCGCTGAGGCCGCTGTCGACGAAGCCGCAAGCGAAAGCTGAGCGTCGCAGTGAGTTCTGTCGTGGTCGACGCCGTCGAGCACCTGGTGCGCGGGATTGTGGACAATCCCGACGACGTCCGCGTCGACATGGTCACCAACCGCCGTGGTCGGACCGTCGAGGTGCACGTGCACCCCGATGACCTGGGTAAGGTCATCGGCCGTGGCGGCCGGACCGCCACTGCGCTGCGCACCCTGGTCGCCGGCATCGGCGGCCGCGGTATCCGTGTCGACGTGGTGGACACCGACCAGTAGCGTCACGTTCATGGACCTGGTTGTCGGGCGGGTCGCCAAAGCCCACGGCATCTCCGGTGAGGTTGTCGTCGAGGTCCGTACTGACGACCCGGATGCCCGATTCGCCCCCGGCGTGGCCCTTCGGGGCCGCGCCAAGGGCGGTGCGGAACGCAGTTTCGCCATCGAATCCGTGCGTGAGCACGCGGGCCGGCTGCTGATTCGGCTGGCCGGCGTCGCCGACCGCAACGCCGCCGACGCGTTGCGCGGCACCCTGTTCATGGTGGACACCGCAGAATTGCCGGCGATCGAGGATCCCGACGAGTTCTACGACCATGAACTCGAGGGGTTGCGGGTCCAGACCGTCGACGGCACCCCGGTCGGTGCGGTCACCGAGGTGCTGCACACTGCCGCGGGAGAACTGTTGTCGGTCAAGACCGAGGATGGCCGTGAAGTGCTGGTGCCGTTCGTCAGCGCTATCGTCACCGCGGTGTCTCGGGACACCGGGACTGTCGTCATCGACCCGCCCGACGGTCTGCTGAACCTGGACCAGGTCTGACGGGCCGCGTAGTGCGTATTGACGTCGTCACGATCTTCCCGGCCTACCTTGATCCGATCCGGCAGTCGTTGCCGGGCAAGGCGATCGAGGCTGGAATTCTCTCCGTGGCCGTGCACGACCTGCGGAACTGGACCCATGACGTGCACCGTTCGGTGGACGATTCCCCCTATGGGGGCGGCCCGGGAATGGTGATGAAAGCGCCGGTGTGGGGCGAGGCGCTCGACGAAATCTGTTCTGAGGAAACGCTTCTGGTGGTGCCGACCCCGGCCGGGCGGCCGTTCACGCAGGCGGTGGCCGAGCGCTGGAGCGCCGAGTCACACCTGGTGTTCGCCTGTGGGCGTTACGAGGGGATCGACCAGCGGGTGGTCGACGACGCGGCCCGGCGGATGCGGGTCGAAGAGGTCTCCATCGGCGACTATGTGCTCAACGGCGGTGAATCCGCGGCATTGGTCATGATCGAGGCGGTGGTTCGGTTGATGCCCGATGTGCTGGGCAATCCCGTGTCGCACCAACAGGATTCGCATTCCGATGGGTTGCTGGAAGGTCCCAGCTACACCCGCCCGCAGAGCTGGCGTGGGCTCGATGTGCCCGACGTGCTGCTGTCGGGCGACCACGCCAAGGTCGAGGCGTGGCGGCGGGAACAGTCGCTGCAGCGCACCCGTGAGCGTCGCCCCGACCTGCTCACCTGACCGCCGAGCAGACGCGTACGTACCCGAAACAGCAGCGTGACGGGTACTCCCGCGTCTGCTCGTGGGAAGGAAAGACGCTAGATCCGGCCGCCGGGGAACATCGTCTTCACCGCGTCGGTGATGGTGTCCCGGGCGGTCGTGGCATTGGTGGGTTGCAGTGCGCCGATCACCATGATGAAGCGACGGTCGGGACCGATCACGCCGGTCGACAGGTGCATCCAGTCCGATCCGATGCAGCACATCCAGCCCTGTTTGACCGCGACCGGTTCGGCGTAGAGGCCCTCCGGGATGCCGAACCGCTGCGGGTAGGTGCCGCCGGGCTGGGTGCCGTCGATCGCGTCAGGAGTCGATTGGGCCAGGTTGGACAGGATGACGTTGGCCTGCTCGGCAGGCAGGCCACCGCTGCCGTTCATCAGCATGTCGTAGTAGCGCACCAGATCCGCCGCGGTGCTGATGGTGTTCCACCACCGTCCGTCGTTCGGTGGGCGGGTGGAGCCCAGGCCGTAGCGGGCCGCGACCCGGTTGACGATCGCGCTGCCGCCGCTGCGGTTCCAGAAGACCTCGGCCGCGCTGTCGTCGGACGACCGCAGCATCACGTCGAGGTTGTCGCGGTCTTCGGGGCTGAGCACCGTCTCGCCTTTGGCTTCCTGCAACAGCAGGTCATCGGCGATGAACAGCTTGACCACCGACGCGATCGCCATGGCGGTCGAATTCCCGTTGGAGACCAACTGACCGGTGTTGCGGTCGAGGACCAGCACGGTGATGTCGGCGCCGACGTCGGCTGCGTTCGCGGTGGCTTGCCGGGCGCGCTCGTCGAGGCCGGCGAATGTGGCGACGGGTTCTCCGGGCGGAGGTTCAGGCAGCGGCGCCATGCCGCCCTGGGGCACGACGACGGTCAGCTGCGGCGCTTTCGGCGCGAACGGCGCGGTTCCGTACACCTGGGCGTCGCAACCGGTGAGCGTCACGCCGGCCATCGCGACGATTGCCGTCAGACTGGCCGCACTCGCCACCATGAGCCTCGACGGCCGCCGTCGCATGGTCCTCCTTGAACCGTCGATAAAATCCGATGGACCCCGCAGTGCTGGTACATCGGTGGATGAAGCCTAGCTGTTCGCCACATCGCACGTGCGGCAAGTTGCGCCGGGGCAGCGCCGGCCGAATAGTGGCGGTCACCGGCGCCGACCCGGCGGATTTCACGGTATGGGGACCCGTCTGGCACAATTGAGCAGTTGTCTGCGCAGGACTGGGCTGATGGGCCCGGGTTCGGCTGCGAGATACACCCCGATACACCCGAAAATAGCTCCGGCTGCGCGAATGACGCGCCCCCGTCCGGAGCCGCGAACAACAAGGAAGTGTCACCGATGAACACGCTGGACTTCGTCGATCAGGCGTCGCTGCGCGACGACATCCCGACCTTCAGCCCCGGCGACACCGTGAACGTGCACGTCAAGGTGATCGAGGGCTCCAAGGAGCGCATCCAGGTCTTCAAGGGCGTAGTGATCCGTCGCCAGGGTGGCGGCATCCGCGAGACCTTCACGGTGCGTAAGGAAAGCTACGGCGTCGGCGTCGAGCGGACCTTCCCGGTGCACTCGCCCAACATCGACCACATCGATGTCGTGACCCGCGGCGACGTGCGCCGCGCCAAGCTCTACTACCTGCGCGAACTGCGCGGTAAGAAGGCGAAGATCAAGGAAAAGCGCTGAGCGCGCTGCTCCGCCTGACGAAGCTCTCGTCGCGGGACCGGTCACGACGCTCGCTACTGTGGTTGCCGTGACCGGACCCACCGACTCCACCGACGAATCCTCGGAGGGCACCGTCGACTCCGATTCCGACCCCGGGCAGGCCGCTGCCGAAACGGCGTCGGAAGAGTCGCCCCAACCCAAGGCCAAGCACTCCACGGTGCGCGAGGTGGCCATTCTCGCCACGATCGCCCTGGTGCTCTATTACGTGACGCTGACGTTCATCGCGCGGCCGTATCTGATCCCCTCGGAATCCATGGAGCCCACACTGCACGGCTGTGCCGGTTGCGTGGGCGACCGGATCATGGTGGACAAGGTCACCTACCGGTTCTCGGCGCCCGAACCCGGCGATGTCGTGGTGTTCAAGGGTCCGCCGGCGTGGAACGTCGGTTACAAGTCGATCCGATCGGACAACACGGCCGTCCGCTGGGTGCAGAACGCTCTTTCGTTCATCGGGTTCGTGCCGCCGGATGAGAATGACCTGGTCAAACGGGTGATCGCGGTCGGCGGTCAGACCGTGCAGTGCCGCGCTGACACCGGGCTGACGGTGGACGGGAAGGCGCTGGACGAGCCCTACCTGGATCCGGCCACGATGATGGCCGACCCTGGCGTCTACCCGTGCCTGGGCCCTGAGTTCGGACCCGTCGAGGTCCCGCCGGACCGGCTGTGGGTGATGGGGGACAACCGGACGCACTCGGCTGATTCGCGGGTGCACTGCAGCAGCCCGCGCACCGACGCGGCGGGAGCTCCGGTGCAGGAACGCGTGATGTGCACCGGAGACCCGATGGTCGGCACCGTTCCGGTGGAGAATGTCATCGGAAAGGCACGGTTCATCGCCTGGCCGCCGTCCCGCTGGGGTGGCATCAACGGCGTGAACCCGCAGACCAACTCCTAGGAGCTGCCCGGTGCCACCAGTGGCGAAGATGTCGTGGCCGCCTCGTACGGTGATCCGGAGATCGTCCGGACTCCGCACCCTGGAATCCGCGCTGTATCGCAACGGACTGGGGCCGGTGGCCGGGGTGGACGAAGTGGGCCGGGGGGCCTGTGCCGGACCGCTGGTGGTGGCGGCCTGCGTGCTCGGTCCCAACCGGATGGACAGTCTGGCCTCGCTCGACGATTCCAAGAAGTTGGTTGAGCGTGAGCGCGAGCGCCTGTTCCCACTGATCCGCCGCTACGCCGTGGCCTACCACGTGGTGTTCATTCCGTCCGAGGAAGTGGACCGACTCGGTGTGCACAAGGCCAACATCGAGGGCATGCGCCGGGCGGTGGCGGGACTGTCGGTGCGCCCCGGCTACGTGTTGTCGGACGGGTTCAGGGTTCCGGGTCTGGCGGTGCCGTCCCTGCCGGTGATCGGGGGTGATGCCGCGGCGGCCTGCATCGCGGCGGCCAGTGTGTTGGCCAAGGTCAGTCGTGACCGGTTGATGGTCGAGATGGAGCGCCATCATCCCGGCTACGGGTTCGCCGAGCACAAGGGATACAGCACGCCGGCGCATACCGCGGCGTTGGTGGAGTTGGGGCCGTGTGTGCAGCACCGCCACTCGTATGTGAACGTGCGGCGGGCCGCGGAGACGACTGACGTGCGGCGGGCCGCAGAGACGGTGGACGTGCGGCGGGCGGTGGAAACCGCCGGGGTGCCGCGCGATGTGGCACCAATGCGGCATGCTGAGGCGACGTACGCAAAGATGGAAGCCAGGGTATCCGGACAACCAGAAGGACAGCAGACCAGATGAGCGCCGAGGATCTCGAGAAGTACGAAACCGAGATGGAGCTCTCGCTGTACCGCGAATACAAGGACATCGTCGGGCAGTTCAGCTACGTCGTGGAGACCGAGCGGCGGTTCTACCTGGCCAACAGTGTGGAGTTGATTCCGCGTAACTCCGAGGGCGAGGTCTATTTCGAGCTGCGGCTCGCCGATGCCTGGGTGTGGGACATGTACCGGCCGGCCCGGTTCGTCAAGCAGGTGCGGGTGATCACGTTCAAGGACGTGAACATCGAGGAAGTCGAAAAACCCGAACTGCGGCTGCCGGAGTAGTACGACGTGACCAGTCGGGCCGAGGAGATACTCGTCGGGTTGCCCGGCGTGCGGGACTGGCAGGAAGCGTTGTACCGGGACCTGCATCAGCACCCGGAACTGTCACACCGGGAAGAGCGTACGGCCGGCATCGTCGCTGCACGTCTGGCCGAGTCGGGATTTCAGGTCCATGAGGGTGTCGGGGGCACCGGCGTGGTAGGGATTCTCCGTAACGGCGAGGGCCCCGGGGTCCTGCTGCGGGCTGATATGGACGCGTTGCCGGTGGGGGAGAACACTGGCCTGCCGTATGCGAGCGCGGTGCCGGGGGTCATGCACGCGTGTGGCCATGACGTCCACGTGGCCTGCCTGTTGGGTGCGGCCGAACTGTTCGCCCGCGCAACACAATCCTGGCGCGGCACCCTGGTGGCGTTGTTCCAGCCGGCCGAGGAGGTCGGCGACGGTGCCCGCGGGATGGTCGATGACGGGCTGGCCGAGTTGGTCGGCCGGCTCGACGTGGCATTGGCGCAGCATGTTCTGCCGGCACCGGCCGGTTGGGTGGGTACTCGGCGTGGGCCGGTGCTGACGGCCGCGGACAGTATCCGGGTGACGGTCCACGGCCGGGGCGGGCACGGGTCGATGCCGCAGGCCACGGTCGATCCTGTGGTGCTGGCGGCGATGATCGTGATCCGGTTGCAGACCATCGTGTCGCGGGAGGTCGGTGCGACGGACGCGGTGGTGTTGACGGTCGGGAGCATTCAGGCCGGCACGAAGAGCAATGTGATCAGCGACCATGCGGTGCTGGAGCTCAATTTGCGTACCTATGATCCGTCGGTGCGTACCGCGGTGCTCGACGCGATCCGGCGCATCGTCGTGGCCGAATGCCAGGCGTCGGACTCGCCGAGGCCGCCCGAATTCGAGTTCTACGACAGCTTTCCGCTGACCGTCAACGACGCTGCGGTGACGGATCGTGTCGAGGCCGCATTCGGTGAGTATTTCGGCGACCGTGCGCAGACCATGCCGGCCGGGTCGGCCAGTGAGGATTTCGGCGATATCCCGACGGCACTGGGAATCCCTTACAGCTACTGGGGCTTTGGCGGTGTCGACGAGCAGGCGTACCGCGCGGCGGTCGAGGCCGGGCGGATCGGTGCCGATATTCCGGTCAATCACTCGCCACGGTTCGCCCCGCTGATCCAGCCGACGTTGGATACCGGCACCCAGGCCCTGGTGGTGGCTGCGCTCAATTGGCTTTAGTGCGTAGGTGTTCGCCGAAGAAGGTGAACACCCGGGACCAGGCATCGGTGCTGGCGGCTTCGTCGTAGCCGAACCCGGTGATGCGCATCAGCGATTGTCCGGGGAGTTGGTTGGCAAAGCTGTGACCGGCCCGGGGATACACCTTGATGTCGGCTGGAATATGTTTGTCGGCAACGATTTTGCGCAGTCGTGCCGGCGCGCCGATGCCCAGCGGATCACGACGGCCGAAGCTCGCCACGATGGGGCAGGACGCGTCCAGCGTTTCGTCGAGGTGGCGGGGCAGCGGTGTGCCGTAGAACGGTGCTGCCGCGGCGAATCCTTTGGGCCCCATGATGAGTGCGAACTGACCGCCCATGCAGAACCCGGCGATACCGACGGCTCCGCTGCACTGATCGTGTGCCAGCAGATGGTCGCGGGCGGCGAGGATGTCGTCGAGGGCTCGGCCGCGCTGGGTCAGCAATTCGCGGAAGACCCGGGTGATGCAGCGGGCCCGGCCGCCCCGGGAGTACAGGTTCGGCGTGATGGCCAGGTAGCCGGCCGCGGCGATCCGGTCCGAGACCGCCTCGTTGTCGGGCCCGTAGCCGATGGCGTCGTGGATCACCACCACGCCGGGCCACGGCCCGGTTCCCTGGGGAATGCCCAGGAGCGCGTCGATCGAACCGTCGGGGGTGGGCAGCGAGATCGTGGTCACCTCACCGAATGTAGTGGCTCACGTGCCGCAGAAGGTTCGGTAGTGGCCGAATTCGGGCGGAGCGGGTGCGGCGTAGCGGTCCAGCCCCGCGCGTTCGTCGTAGGGGGCGGCCAGGATGTCTGCCAGCTGTTGCAGCGGTTGGAGATCGCCGTCGGTTGCGGCGGCCAGGGCTTCCTCGACGAGGTGGTTGCGCGGAATGTAGAGCGGGTTGACCCGGTCCATCGCCTCGGGGTCGGGGTGCAGGGCGCGCCACCGCGGCAACCACGCGTCGATGCCGGCCGGCAGCGGCCGGTCGGTGCCGCGCAGTACCTGGGCCAGGTGCCGGAAGGTAGTGGTGTAGTCGAAGCTGTTCTGCTGCAACAAGGTGAGCAGGTCGTCGAACAGTGGCCGGATGGTTGTGACGTCGATGTCGGAGGCCAGGCCGAGCTTGGTCCGCATGCCTGCCAACCAGGCGTCGTCGAACTGGCCGCCGAACCGGCCGAGGGATTCGGTGGCCAGCGCCACCGCCTCCTGATCGTCGTCGGCGATCAGGGGCAGCAGGGTTTCGCCGAAGCGGGCCAGATTCCACTGGGCGACCGCGGGTTGATTGCCGTAGGCGTAGCGGCCGCCGTGGTCGATCGAGCTGAAAACCGTTGCCGGGTGGTAGCTGTCCATGAACGCGCACGGCCCGTAGTCGATCGTCTCACCGGAGATGGTCATGTTGTCGGTGTTCATCACCCCGTGGACGAAGCCGACCAGCATCCACTGCGCCAGCAGCCTGGCCTGCACGGTGATCACGGCCTGATACAGCGCCAGGTACCGGTTCTCGGCTGCGGCGGCGTCGGGATGGTGCCGGTCGATGGCATGGTCGGCGAGGCGGCGCAGCAGATCCAGATCGTCTGCGGCCCGGCAGTATTGGGCCGCGTACTCGAAGCTGCCCACCCGCAGGTGGCTGCCGGCGACGCGGGCCAGGACCGCCCCGGGCAACCGGGTCTCGCGCGCTACGGCGCGACCGGTGGCCACCACGGCCAGCGACCGGGTGGTCGGAATTCCCAGCGCATGCATCGCCTCGCTGACGAGGTACTCCCGCAGCATCGGCCCGACCACTGCCAGTCCGTCGCCGCCCCGGGCGAACGGGGTGCGTCCGGATCCTTTGAGATGCAGATCGCGCTCTCGGCCACCGGGCCCGGAGAATTCGCCGAGCAGCAGGGCGCGGCCATCGCCCAGGCGGGGGACGAACCCGCCGAACTGATGCCCGGAGTATGCCTGCGCCACCGGGGTGGCTCCGTCGGGTATGGCGGTGCCCACCAACAGGCCCATACCGTCGGGGCTGCGCAGCCAGGTCGGATCGAGGCCGAGTTCGGCGGCCAGCGGTTCGTTGAGGATCAACAATCGCGGCACCGGGGCAGGTTCGGCCTGCCAGGCGACCGCCATCTCGGGCAACTCCCGCGCGAAGCGGTTGTCCAGGATGGCCGTCTGTGGCGTCGCACTCACGCCACGAGCCTACGGAGCCTCACAGGCTGCCCAGGTCGTCGGGCACATCGACGGCGTATTGCCGAAGCACCGCCAGCGGCACGATGTCCAGCGTGCGCTCATGGGTGGCCGCCAGCACCACTGGTGCCGCGTGTCCGTCTTCGTGGGCACGCAGCCAGTTCGCGGCGGTGACGCACCAGCGGTCCCCCGGCATCAGACCCGGGAAGCGAAACTGCGGAGCCGGCGTGGACAGGTCGTTGCCGATCGAGCGTTGGTGTTCGAGGAATTCAGCGGTGACGACGGCGCAGATGGTGTGCCGGCCCAGGTCGGCATCGCCGGTTGAGCAGCAGCCATCGCGGTAGAAGCCGGTGAGCGGGTCCGTGCCGCACTCTTGCAGTGGTTCGCCGAGAACGTTGCGATCTGCCATCTCATCAGTATGGGTTCAGCCTGACGGATCCTGGACGCGCGCTGCGCCGCGCGTCCAGGATGAGCAGCGCCACGTGCAGGGAGGTCATCGACTCGCCGTCGTCGAGGTTGACGCCGAGCCGACGTTCGATCGAGGCGAGCCGGCTGTACAGCGCCGGTCGGCTCAGGTGGAATCGCTTGGCCAGCGCGGACTTGTTGCCCGCGAGTTCCAGGTAGCCGCGCAGCACGGCCAGCTCGTCGCTGCCATGGGCGGCATCGTGCCTCAGCAATGCCTTGAGCTCGGTCTCGGCGAAGGCCTGGACCCGTGGATCGTCGTACAGCAGGGTGATCAGGCCGCGCAGCCGAACGTCGGAGGCCCGGACGAACGGTCGGGGCAGATTCGGCATCGACGCCGCGACCTCGGCGACGTGTGCAGCTTCCGGTAACCCGTGCACGGCATCGGCGAACCCGGCCGCGCCGGTCCCGAGCGCAACGACGGTGTTGGTATCGGTGTCGCCGCCGCGCGCGACGGCTTCATGCCAACTCTCGGCCAGCCGGCGCAGGGTCGCGTCGGCGTCGAGCCCGCGGCGCACATCGAGCGCCAGCACCAGGCCGATCTCCCCGTCCCGGCGGATGGTGCAGATCGCGCTGTGGCCTTGGGATTTCACACCGTGGGTGACCGCGTCGAGTACGGCGATGTTGCGGCGTTGGGTGGCGACCGGATCGAGCCGGTCCGCAGGGGCGCCGGCGCGGACCGTGACCGGCAGAAACCGGCTGCTGCGGCGCAGGCCGAGGGCCAGGGCACGGGCGTCGGCATCCCGGTCGTCGATGCGTCCGCCCAGCACGTCGTCGATCAACCCGCTCTGGGCCTGATGTTCGAGACCCGACCGGTCCCGCTCGGCCATCCGGCGCAGCGCCAGTGCCTGCGCGGCGCGTTCCAGCACCATCGTGGTCTTGGCCGCGGCGGCCGGGGTGTGCGGGACGATCAGCCGCCCCCATTCCTCGGTGCGGGGCCCGACCGGGGTGGTGACCCAGGGTTCGGTCATGGCCCGGGACCGGCGTTGCCAGTCGACGAGCACCGCGGTGGCCGGTTGGTTGCAGGGCGAGACTGCCAGCACGTGATGCGACAGATCCTCCAGCACCACCGACTCGTCGATCAGCTCGGCGGCGGCGCGGACGATATCGGCCATCGCCGGGCGCTTCATGCTCAGCGTGGTGAAGATCTGGTGGACCCGGTGGGCAAACTCCAGTTCCCCGTACTGGTCGGCGACGATGAGCCGGTGCACCGCCTCGGTGACTTTGACGAACCGGGTCTGCCGGTGCAGCACCACCAGCGCCAGGCCCAGGCTCTGCGCGATCGCTCCGACGTCGTCGGGAAGCGAGTCGATGCGGGTGCCCAGTTCCACGACCACACCGACCGCCCCCGCGTCCCGCATCCGGCGGAGGTAGTCGTGCGGGGCGGCGCGCAACGCCGCGCCGGTGGTGAGCACCAGTTCGCCGCCCTCGAGCAGGCCCGCCAGGTCGGACATGTCGCTGACGTGTACCCAGCGCACGGGGCGGTCCAGCTGCTCGGCGCTGAGCACCGTGGGTTCGCCGGCCTGCACCACCGGCAGACCCACGATGTCGCGCACCGTCGGGATCATTGACAAAGTGTATGAAATTTCGTGGCGGAAGTTACATATTGTCGGGACGGATCGTGCCGATTCCGGGCCAGAGTGGGAGTCCTGTCACCTCGAAGGAAGGTCGTACCCATGAGCAACGTCATCCAGCACTGGCGCAACGGCAAGGTCTTCGCCGGCACGTCGGCCGCCACCGCCCCGGTGACCAATCCGGCGACCGGCGCGGTGACCGGCGAAGTGGCGCTGGCCGGCGTGGACGACGCCCGTGCGGTGATCGAGGCCGCGGCGGCGGCGTTTCCGGCTTGGCGGGACGCGTCGCTGGCCAAGCGCACCACGGTGCTGTTCGCTTTCCGCGAGTTGCTCAACCAGCGGAAGCACGAACTCGCCGAGATCATCACCAGCGAGCACGGCAAGGTGCTCTCCGACGCGCTCGGTGAGGTCAGCCGCGGGCTCGAGGTCGTCGAATTCGCCTGTGGTATCCCGAATCTGCTCAAGGGTGGGTTCACCGAGAACGCCTCCACGAAGGTCGATGTGCACTCGGTGCTGCAGCCGCTGGGGCCGGTCGCGGTCATCTCACCGTTCAACTTCCCGGCCATGGTGCCGATGTGGTTCTTCCCGATCGCGATCGCCGCGGGCAACACCGTGGTGCTCAAGCCCTCGGAGAAGGACCCGAGCGCCTCGCTGTGGATGGCGCGGCTGTGGGCTGAGGCCGGCCTGCCCGACGGGGTGTTCAACGTGCTGCAGGGAGACAAGGCCGCCGTCGACGAACTGCTGACCAACGCCAAGATCAAGGCGGTGTCCTTCGTCGGATCGACCCCGATCGCCCAGTACGTGTATGCCACCGCCACCGCGGCGGGCAAGCGGGTGCAGGCCCTGGGCGGGGCCAAGAACCACGCGGTGATCCTGCCCGATGCCGACCTGGACCTGGCCGCCGACGCCATGGTCAACGCCGGCTTCGGCTCGGCAGGCGAGCGGTGCATGGCGATCTCGGCGGCAGTGGCCGTGGGTCCGATCGCCGACGAGCTGGTGGCCAAGATCGCCGAGCGGGCCAGCACCATCAAAACCGGTGACGGGACCAAGGATTCGGACATGGGTCCCCTGGTCACCAAGGCGCACCGGGACAAGGTGGCCGCCTACATCGACGCCGGCGAGGCTGACGGGGCCAAGGTGGTGGTCGACGGTCGTACCGTGCTGGACGGGGCCGGCCAACGGGATTCGGCCGGGTTCTGGCTGGGCCCGACCCTGCTGGACAACGTCACGCCGGAGATGAGCGTGTACACCGACGAGATCTTCGGGCCGGTGCTCGCGGTGCTGCGCGTCGAAACCTACGACCAGGCACTGGAATTGATCAACAGTAATCCTTACGGCAACGGCACCGCGATCTTCACCAATGACGGCGGCGCGGCCCGACGCTTCCAGAACGAGGTCGAGGTCGGCATGGTCGGCATCAATGTCCCGATCCCGGTTCCGATGTCCTACTACAGCTTTGGCGGGTGGAAGGCCTCGCTGTTCGGTGACAGCCACGCCCACGGCGCCGAAGGCGTGCACTTCTTCACCCGCACCAAAGCCATCACCACCCGCTGGCTGGACCCCTCCCATGGCGGTATCAACCTCGGGTTCCCCGAGAACAAGTGAGAGAATTGCCGGCATGACTGTGACCCAAACTCCTGCCGCGCTGCCCAACGGGTTGACCGTCGAGGCGGCGAAGGCCGAGGCCGCGCGGGCCTACGAACTCGACCGCGCACACGTGTTCCACTCCTGGTCGGCGCAGGAGGAGATCTCGCCGATGACGATCACCGCCGCGCAGGGGTCGTATGTGTGGGACGGTGACGGCAACCGCCTGCTGGACTTCTCCTCTCAGATGGTCAACACCAACATCGGCCACCAGCATCCGAAAGTTGTTGCCGCCATTGCCGAGCAGGCTGCCAAGCTGTGCACGGTGGCCCCGCAGTACGCCAACGACGCGCGTTCGGAGGCGGCCCGGTTGATCGCCGAGCGCACTCCCGGGGAGCTCAACAAGATCTTCTTCACCAATGCCGGCGCGGACGCCGTCGAGCATGCGGTGCGGATGGCCCGGCTGCACACCGGGCGCTACAAGGTGCTTTCGCGGTACCGCTCGTACCACGGCGGCACGGACACCGCGGTCAACCTCACCGGTGACACCCGGCGCTGGCCCAACGACTACGGCAACAGCGGTGCAGTGCACTTCTTCGGACCGTTCCTGTACCGCTCACAGTTCCACGCCACCACCGAGGCCGAGGAGACCGAGCGGGCGTTGGCCCACCTCGAGCAGGTGGTGCGTATGGAAGGGCCGTCGACGATCGCCGCGATCATCCTGGAATCCATCCCGGGTACCGCCGGCATCATGGTGCCCCCGCCGGGGTACATGGCCGGGGTGCGCGAGATCTGCGACCGCTACGGCATCGTCTTCATCGCCGACGAGGTGATGGCCGGGTTCGGCCGCAGCGGAAAGTGGTTCTCCATCGACCACTTCGACGTCGTGCCCGACCTGCTGACCTTCGCCAAGGGGGTCAACTCGGGGTACGTCCCGCTCGGTGGGGTGGCGATCAGCCCGGCGATCTACGAAACGTTCGCCCACCGGGCCTACCCCGGTGGGCTCACCTACTCGGGGCACCCGCTGGCGTGTGCCGCAGCGGTCGCGACCATCAATGCGATGGCCGACGAAGCCATGGTGGAGAACGCGGAGAAGATCGGCGCCGAGGTGATCGGCCCCGGCCTGGCCGAGCTGGCCGCCAAACACCGCAGCGTCGGCGAGGTGCGCGGCGCCGGGGTGTTCTGGGCCGTCGAACTCGTCGCCGACCAGCAGACCCGCGAACCGCTGGCGCCCTACGGTGGGACCAGCCCGGCGATGGCCGCCCTGATCGGCGCGTGCAAGGCCAACGGGTTGCTGCCGTTCGCCAACTACAACCGCATCCACGTGGTGCCGCCGTGCAACGTGACGGCCGACGAGGTGCGGGAGGGCCTGGCGATCCTCGACTCCGCGCTCGACGTCGCCGATCAGCACGCGAACTGACGTTCTGAGTTCGATGCCCGGCTCCGCAAAAGGAGCGCGGCCGGGCATCGGCGTCAGTGCCCGTTGTTTCGGCTGATGATGAGGTCCTTGATCTCGGCGAGGTGCTCGTCGACGGAGCTGAACCGGGCGCGCGTCTCCTGACGGAAATCGGCGAGTTCGCGCTCGACGGCGGTGAGTCGCCCCTCGACCGACGTCAATCTCGTTCCGTGTTCGCGCTGGTTGGCGCCGAGCGTGTTGACCGCGGCGAGCACCGCGCGATAGTCGAAACGATCCGCCTCCAGGGCAGCCACCCGCGCTTCGAGATCCTCCAGCGCCGCCATCGCCCCATCGTAAGGGCGTCCAGGTCTGACGGCCATGCCTCCGCGACACCCGGTGGATAACCGCGTTGGCCCCTGATCGGCGGCGCAAATTGAGACACTGGACCTGTGCGTTCACCCGCCGAGTGCTGGCTCACCGACATGGACGGCGTCCTGGTGCGCGAAGACCACGCGTTGCCGGGTGCTGCGGAGTTCCTGCAGACCCTGGCCGAGAAGGCGCGGCCGTTTCTGGTGCTGACCAACAACTCGATCTTCACCCCGCGGGATCTGGCTGCCCGGCTCGCCCGCTCCGGGCTGCTGGTGCCCGAGACGTCGATCTGGACCTCGGCCTTGGCCACCGCGGCCTTCCTGGCGGATCAGCAGCCGGGCGGTTCGGCCTATGTGATCGGCGAGGCCGGGTTGACCACCGCGCTGCACGAGGCCGGCTACACCCTGACCGACATCGATCCGGACTACGTGGTGCTGGGGGAGACCCGCACCTATTCGTTCGAGGCGATCACCAAGGCGGTCCGGCTGATCCTGGGCGGCGCGCGGTTCATCGCCACCAATCCCGACGTCACCGGCCCCTCGGCGGAAGGGCCGCTGCCGGCGACCGGGTCGGTGGCCGCGATGATCACCAGGGCCACCGGCCGTGATCCGTATTTCGTCGGCAAGCCCAATCCGATGATGTTCCGCAGCGCGCTCAACCGCGTCGAGGCACATTCGGAGACCACCGTGATGGTGGGCGACCGGATGGACACCGATGTGGTGGCCGGCATCGAGGCCGGCCTGGAAACCATCCTGGTCCTCACCGGCTCGACGTCGGTCACCGACATCGAGCGGTATCCGTTCCGGCCCAGCCGGGTGCTGCCCTCGATTGCCGAAGCCATCGAATTGATCTGAGATGGCCGGTGTTTCCGGGATCGAGCCGATCGACGAGTATTTCGTCGCGACGGTGTCGGCGCTGCCGGTGCCGTCCCAGGCGCCGACGGCGGCGCTGACCGTGCCGAATCCGTTGGCGCTCTTCGATGCCCAGCTCGGTAGCCGACATCTGGACCTGGCGGCACGCTGGTTGCGTGCCCAGGGCAGGGGCTACTACACGATCGGATCGTCCGGGCATGAGGGCAACGCCGCGGTGGCCGCGGCGCTGCGGCCGACGGACCCGGCGCTGCTGCACTACCGTTCGGGCGGCTTTTATCTGGCCCGGGCGGCGCAGGTCGGTGGCATCGATGCGGTGCGCGACGTGCTACTCGGATTGGTCGCGGCCACCGCCGAGCCGATCTCGGGTGGGCGGCACAAGGTGTTCGGCCGTCGCGAGCTCAACGTCATTCCGCAGACGTCCACGATCGCCTCCCACCTCCCGCGGTCGGTGGGGGTGGCCTTCTCGATCGCCCGTACCCGCAAGCTCGGCGTGCCCTGCCCGTGGCCCGACGACGCGGTGACGGTGTGCAGCTTCGGGGACGCCTCGGTCAATCACTCGACGGCTGTCGGTGCGGTCAATGCGGCCTTGCACGCGGCCTGTCAAGGTGTGCCGATGCCGTTGTTGTTCGTGTGTGAGGACAACGGGATCGGCATCAGCACACCGACACCGCGCGGGTGGATCGCCCGGGCCTACGCCTGCCGGGAGGGGCTGCAATATTTCACAGCCGACGGCTGCGATCTCGTCGACGCGTTCACCACCGCACGGGCAGCGGCCGACTGGGTCCGTCGGGTCCGCAAACCGGCGTTTCTGCATCTGCGCACGGTGCGGTTGATGGGGCACGCCGGCAGTGACTACGAGCCGGGCTACCGCCGCACCGCCGACATCCGCTCAGACTTCGACCGCGACCCGGTGCTGAACACTGCGAGAATCCTTGTCGCCCATGGGGTACTCACACCATCGGAGGTCATCGAGCGATACGAGGCCAAACGCGCCGAGGTGATCGGACTGGCTCGCCGGCTCAGCGACAGCCTGCAGCTGGACAGCGCGGCGGCGGTGATGCAGCCGTTGCGCGAGCCGCTGGACGAAGCCCGGGAGATTGCCGTCGTCGCTTCCGGGCAACCCGGGGGCACACCGGTGACACTGGCCCAGGCCGTCAACCGGGCATTACAGCAGATCCTGGCCGAACATCGGGAGACGATCCTGTTCGGTGAGGACGTCGCCCGCAAGGGCGGGGTGTACGGGGTGACCCGTGGCCTACAGGACGTGCTCGGGCCGGCCCGGGTGTTCGACACCCTGCTCGACGAGCAGACCATCCTGGGCCTGGCGCTGGGTGCGGGCCTCTCGGGTCTGCTGCCGATTCCGGAGATCCAGTACCTGGCCTATGTGTACAACGCTGCCGATCAGATCCGCGGCGAAGGCGCGACCCTGCAGTTCTTCTCCAACCGGCAGTACCGCAATCCGATGGTGGTTCGGATCGCGGGCTACGGGTACCAGAAGGGGTTCGGCGGGCACTTCCACAACGACAACTCGATCGCGGCGCTGCGCGACATCCCCGGCGTGGTGATCGCCTCACCGTCCCGGCCCGACGACGCCGCGGCCATGCTGCACACCTGCATCGTCGCGGCGAAAACCACTGGGGCGGTGTGTGTTTATCTGGAACCTATCGCGCTGTATCACACCAGGGATCTTCATGCCGAGGGCGACGGGCGATGGCTGGCGCCGTACCCGTCCGAGCCCGTGCAGATCGGCCGGGCCCGCACCTACGCTGACGGGGCCGACCTGACCATCCTGACCTTCGGCAACGGGGTGTGGATGAGCCTGCGGGTGGCCCGCCGGCTGGCCGAAGCCGGCATCGCGGCCCGCGTGGTGGACCTGCGCTGGCTGGCCCCGCTCCCGGTCGCCGACATGATGCGGGAAGCCGATGCCACCGGCCGGGTACTCATCGTCGACGAAACCCGCCGCAGCGGAGGCGTGGGCGAAGGTGTGCTGGCCGAACTGCTCGACGGTGGCTACACCGGTGTGGTGCGGCGGGTGGCCGGTGCCGACAGCTTCATCCCGCTCGGCGACGCCGCACTCCAGGTGCTGTTGTCCGAGGACACCATCGAGGCTGCCGCGGTGAAACTGATGGGCGCACGATAGCTTGACTGTCATGGCCGAATCTGTAACGCCCGATCCGACCCGTCCGCTGGCCGGGGTGCGGATCATCGAGATCTCCAGCTTTGTCGCCGTGCCACTGGCCGGCATGACGCTGTCCCAGCTGGGCGCCGAGGTGGTCAGGGTGGATCCCATCGGGGGCGCCGCCGATTATCACCGCTGGCCACTGACCGACGGCGGCGAGAGCATCTACTGGGCCGGTCTGAACAAGGGCAAGCGCTCGGTGGCGGCCGACCTGCGTTCGCCCGAGGGGCAGCAGCTGGTGCAGCGCCTGGTCGCCGAGGCCGGTGTGCTCATCACGAATGTGGCGGGCCGGCAATGGCATTCCTACGACGTGCTGTCCGAGCTGAGGCCCGATCTGATCCACGTCGAGGTGTCCGGGAAGGCCGACGGCGGCACCGGGGTCGACTACACGGTCAACGCCGGGCTGGGCTTCCCGCTGGTCACCGGGCCGGCGCAGCTTGCCACGCCGGTCAACCACGTGCTGCCGGCCTGGGATGTCAGCTGCGGGCTCTACGTGGCGCTGGCGGTCACTGCCGCGCTGCGCCACCGCGACGCCACCGGTGTGGGGGCCCGGATCAGCATCCCGTTGGAGAACGTCGCGCTCGCCACCGCGGGCAACCTCGGATTCCTGACCGAGGTGATGATCAACGGCACCGGCCGTGAACGGCTGGGCAACACCCTCTACGGCACCTACGGGCAGAACTTCACCAGCAGCGACGGTGTCGGCTTCATGCTCGTCGCACTCACCGGCCGGCACTTCCGCGACCTCACCGAGGTCACCGGCACCACCAAAGCCGTTGCCGCCCTTGCCGAGGCGTTCGGCGCCGACTTCACCGACGAAGGTCAGCGCTACACCCACCGCGATGCCCTCACCGGCCTGTTCACCCTGTGGTTCAGCGAGCACACCGCCGAGGAGATCAGCGCGGCGCTCTCCGGCACCTCGGTGCTGTGGGAGCGCTACCGCAGCTTCGCCGAAGTCGCGGTCGACGATCGGGTGGTGGCCAATCCGCTGTTCGCCCCGCTCGAGCAGCCGCGAATCGGCACCTACCTGGCGCCGGGCCTGCCGGTGTCGATCGGCGGGGTGTATCCGCCGGCGGTTCCCGCGCCCGCTCTCGGCGACGACACCACCGCCGTCTTGACCGATCACCTCGGGCTGAGCGCCAACGAGATCGTGGCGCTGACCGAATCCGGCACCGTGGCAACAGGTACCGAAGACCGGTGAGCACCCTGCTGCAGCTGCTGGACGTACAGCCGGCCGAGGGTGAGGTGTTCACCGGGCAGGCCAGCGGTCCGGCCGGCAAGCGGGCGTTCGGTGGTCTACTGGCCGCGCAGAGCCTGGCGGCGACCTGCCGGACCGTGGGCGACGACCGGTCACCGACCAATATGCACATGCAGTTCCTGCGTGGCGGGAACGCCGGGGAAGCCGCCGAGTACCACGTGCACCAGGTGTATGACGGGCGTACCGCCTCGGCCCGACGGGTCGAATCCTACGAACACGGCCGGATGCTGACGACGGCCACCGTGTCGTTCGCGACGGCACTTGCCGGGCCCGAACACGGGATCGGCGCACTGCCGCACGATCCCGAGGGACTGCCGCGCACCGGCCCGCCCGGGCCGGCGCCCGCGCTGCCGCTCGACGAGTTCGACATCCGCGTCGCCGACGAGGGGTTGGGAGATGAGTTTGTGCGCCGGATGTGGTGGCGGGTGACGACTGCGCTGCCCGACGATCCGTTGTTGCACACGCTCATCGCGGTGTACATCACCGATCTGTACGGCATCGATCCCGCACTGGCCGTGCACGGCCACAGCATGCGCTCGCGCACTCACCGCAGTGGCACCACGGACTCGTCGATCTGGTTTCACCGGCCGCTGAACGCCGGGCAATGGAACTTGTTGGAGTCACGCTCTCCGGCGTCTGCCCGCGGCCGCGGCGTCATCACGTCGAGCCTGATCGCTGCCGACGGTGTGGTGACGG
Source organism: [Mycobacterium] fortunisiensis (assembly GCF_019050325.1). Taxonomy (GTDB): domain Bacteria; phylum Actinomycetota; class Actinomycetes; order Mycobacteriales; family Mycobacteriaceae; genus Mycobacterium; species Mycobacterium fortunisiensis. The sequence goes on from NZ_VOMB01000016.1 coordinate 271,229, forward strand.
CCACGCTGGTGCAGGAGGGTTTGGTGGCCGACCGGCTGGGGGTTGATTCCTCCACCGAACAGACGCGAAGGTACCCAAACACGGGGTAGTTCGGGTGCTTTCGTGTCTGTTCGGCCGCCGGGTATCCGTCACCGATTGTGCTCCAGAAGCGAGGCCAAGAGCGTCACTCCTTGGAGGATGTCTCCCGACGGTCGGTCACTGAGGTTGTTGGTCGCTTGCAAGGTCGCGAGGCCGTGTGACATGGACCAGCCTGCGATGACGAGGCTCGCGACGTCGGCGTCGGTGACCGTCGCTGGGGCACGCGTACTGACCAGGCTCCGCCGCGCGCTGCCGTACAGGATGTCGAAGGCGGCTGAGCGTGCCTGTTCGAGTTGCGGGTCGTCCCGGTGGCTGAGGTTGGGTCGGAACAGCACTTCGTAGAACCCACGGTTTTCCAGCGCAAACCTCACGTATTGTGCGCCGCCGGCCAAGAATCCCAGTTCTGCCGAGGCCGCTGGTCCGATCGCCGCTGCCATGCGCCGAAATCCCTCTGTGGCCACGGCGGTGAAAAGCCCTGTCTTGTCGGTGAAGTGGTGGGCCAAGGCGGCGTGCGAAACCCCTGCGCGGCGGGCGATTCGGCGCATGGAAGCCGCGGATACCCCGAACTCTTCGATCTCGGCGACGGCGGCGGCGATCGCGGCGGTGCGAAGGTCGCCGTGATGGTACGGCCGGGCAGAGTCGGCGTCGGTCATCGGTTCAGGCTAATGGCCGGGAGCATCTGTCCATTGATAAGTTCCCTGTCCGAGGTTAATCTTACCGTTGGTAAGTTCGCACCGGTAAGGGGGCGACGGTGGATTCGTTCGACGTAATCGTGGTGGGCGGCCGGTGTGCGGGCTCGGCGCTTGCCATCTACCTCGCTCGCGCCGGTATACAGGCCTGCGTCGTGGACAAGGCCACGTTCCCGAGTGAGACCCCGTCGACGCATGTGGTGCATCCACGGGGAGTCGCGATCCTTGCGGATGTGGGCGTGTTGACCTCGGTGCTGGCCGAGGGTGCGGCGCAGCTGGACCGCATGACTCTGGAGTACGACGACGTCCGCATCGATGGATTTCTCGGCGACGAGTTCAGCTTCCCGGGGCTGAACGTGCGTCGCACCGTCCTCGATCACGCGCTGCAACAGGAGGCGAAGCGCTCGGGTGTTGAGGTGCGGACCGGATGTCGTGTCAACGGCGTCCGGAGATCCAACGGACGGGTGGTGGGGGTCGAGACCGCCGACGGTCCTCTCGTCGCGCCCGTGGTTGTCGGCGCCGACGGCAGGGGATCGATAGTCGCGAAGTCCGTCGCCGCCCGCGAATATCTGGTGAAACCAGCGGGCCGGATACCGGTTTGGGGATATTTCGCTGCCGGCCCTCAGGAGCCTCGGCTGCGCGTCGGCATCAAAGGCAACCTGGGATTCCTGGCCAGCCCGACTGACTCGAATCTCTACCTCGCCGGTGTCACTGTGGACCGTCGCGATGCCGGTGACTTCCAGCGGGAACGGGAGGCGAACTTCTGCGCAGCGTTGCGTGCGTGGCCTGAGATCGACGGCATCGTGCGCGGTACCCGCCGCGAAGGTCCGTTGCGGGTGATGGCGAACTGGCACAACTACTTTCGCGAATCCGCCGGGCCAGGCTGGGTGCTTGTCGGCGACGCGGGGCATTTCAAGGACTTCACCCCGGCACAAGGTATCGCCGACGCCCTCTGTCAGGCCAAGTCGCTGGCCGGTGTCATCGTCGGCACATTCGGCGCACCGGCAGCCGACGAGGCACTGAGGTGCTGGTGGCGGGCTCGCGACCGCTCTCACCGCGACATGTACTGGTTTGCACTGCAGATGGGCCGCGCCGGGATGTCCTCACCGCTCACCGCTGAGGTTCTCCACAGGATCAGTGACGATCCGCACGGCGCGACCACCTTGCTGAAGGTTCTCAACCACGATCTGCCTTCAAGCGCGTTGCTCACACCTCGGCGGCTCGTCGCCGCGACGTATACGACGCTGCGGAAGCATCCCCACAGGATGTGGACGACACTGGCCGAGATTGGTGGCGAGCTCGCTGTCGAGGTCGACAAGCAACGTGCCCGACACCGGTCGTACCGGGCCTGGCGAGGATTCGGCCCCGCCGATGCCTGTGGATGAAATCGAAGTTGGGGATAACTGGCCCGATCTGAGCCGGATCTGTCGGAGGCTGTCCCGATGGTGTGGTCATGACATCCATGACACGAGCCGAGATCGGTGCACTCGGTGAACAGCTGGCCGTCGAGCATCTGACGGCGCAGGGATTACGGACGTTGACCCGGAACTGGCGCTGCCGCTACGGCGAACTCGACGTGATCGCCGTGGAGGTGGCCACCAACACGGCGGTGTTCGTCGAGGTCAAAACCCGCACCGGCGACGGGTTCGGTGGTCTCGCCGAGGCCGTCACGGCGCAGAAGGTGCGCCGTATCCGGCGGCTGGCGGCGCTGTGGTTGACCGAGCAGGAGGTCCGGTATGCGGCGTTGCGCATCGACGTGATCAGAGTACGCATCCGCCGGCGTCGCGAACCCGAGATCACCCACCTCAAGGGGGTGGGCTGAGATGGGTTTGGGGAGAGCGTTTTCGGTGGCCGTGCGCGGAGTGGACGGTGTGATCGTGGAGATCGAGGCCGACATCACCTCGGGGCTGCCCGGGGTGCACCTGGTGGGACTGCCCGACGCCGCGCTGCAGGAATCACGGGACCGGGTGCGCGCAGCGATCACGAACTGTGGCAACGAATGGCCGATGTCGCGTCTGACGCTGGCACTGTCGCCGGCGACATTGCGCAAGGTCGGGTCGGTCTACGACCTGGCGCTGGCCGCGGCCGTGCTCTCCGCGCACACCAAGACGGCCTGGGAACGGCTGGAAAAGGCGGTGCTGCTCGGTGAGCTCGCCCTCGACGGCCGGGTCCGTCCGGTGCACGGTGTGCTGCCCGCGGTGCTGGCCGCCAAACAGGAAGGCTGGCCGACCGTCGTGGTGCCGGTGGACAACCTGGCCGAGGCCAGCCTGGTCGACGGGATCGAGGTGTGCGGAGTGCGGTCCTTACGCCAGCTACAAGCCTGGCTCAACGGCAAGGGCAATCTGCAGCCCCGGGTGACCGCACCGGGACGTGCGCCGGAGCCGACAGCGGATCTCGCCGATGTGGTCGGACAGGGCCAGGCCCGCTATGCCGTCGAGGTGGCTGCGGCGGGGGCGCATCATCTGATGCTCACCGGTCCGCCCGGTATCGGGAAAACGATGCTGGCCCAGCGTCTCCCAGGTCTGCTACCGCCGTTGTCCGATGCCGAGTCGCTGGAGGTGACGGCCATCCATTCGGTGGCCGGGCTGTTGGCGGGGGACACGCCGTTGATCACGCGGCGGCCATTCGTGGCGCCGCACCACACCTCGAGCGTGGCGGCCCTGGTCGGCGGCGGCAGCGGTTTCGCGCGCCCCGGCGCGGTCAGCCGGGCCCACCGGGGTGTGTTGTTTCTCGACGAGTTCGCCGAAATGGGGACCAGTGCTCTGGAAGCATTGCGAACTCCATTGGAAGACGGCGAAATTCGATTGGCCCGGCGCGACGGCGTGGCGTGCTATCCAGCGCGGTTCCAACTGGTTCTGGCGGCGAACCCGTGCCCGTGCGCTCCACCGAACCCGGTCGACTGTGTCTGCTCTGCGCAGGCCAGGCTGCGTTATCGAGGCAAATTGTCCGGACCCCTGGTGGACCGAGTCGACTTGCGGGTGCAACTGCATCCGGTCAGTGTGGGAGCCTTCACGCCGGAAGCCGGGGAGTCCACCGAGGTGGTGCGTGAGCGGGTCGCAGCCGCGCGCCTGGCCGCCCAGCAGCGGTGGGGACCCTTCGGGATACGAACGAATGCCGAAGTCAGCGGATCGTTGTTGCGACGGCAATTTCGACTGCCCAAAGCCGTCATGGAGCCGCTGCGGTCGATCGTCGACCGGGGTGTGATCAGCATGCGTGGTGCCGATCGATGCTTACGGGTGGCATGGACATTGGCCGATCTGGCCGGTCGGACCATTCCGGCGCGTGAGGACGTCACCACGGCGTTGAGCTTCCGTCAGGCCGGGGGTATGTCGTGAGCGACGAGCTGCGGCGCGCCTGGGCCTACCTGTCTCGGGTGGCCGAACCGCCGTGCCCCCAACTGCGTGTGTTGGTCGACCAGGTGGGGCCGATCGAGGCAGCCGACCGCGTCAAAGCCGGCAACGTGGACTCGACCCTGATGGAGCGAATCGATGCACGTCGTGAACTCGATTGCGCAGTAAAAGATCTGGAAATCCTCGACCGGATGGACGGACGGTTGATCACCCCGCTCGACGACGAGTGGCCCCTCCTACAGCTTCAGTCCTTCCGCGGGGATGTGACCAAACGGCCCAATGGCCATCCGCCGCTGGTCTTGTGGGCAAGTGGGCCGGTTCGCCTCGATGAGGCCGCCGGCCGGGCTGCTGCGATCGTCGGCACCCGTGCGGCCACGGTGTATGGCGAGCATGTCGCCGCGGAGCTGGCCGCCGGCCTGACCGAACGCGATGTCGCGGTGGTATCCGGCGGCGCCTACGGCATCGACGGGGCGGCGCACCGCGCGGCGCTGGCATGCGAGGGTACGACCGTCGCGATCGTGGCCGGCGGCATCGACAACCCATATCCGGCTGGACACAGTGCCCTGTTCCACCGGATCCGTCAGGATTGCCTGTTGGTCAGCGAGTATCCACCGGGCGAGCCGCCGGGCCGGCTGCGCTTTTTGACCCGCAACCGGCTGGTGGCCGCACTCTCCGGTGTCACGGTCGTGGTGGAGGCGGGCCTACGCAGCGGCGCCGCCAACACCGCCGGGTGGGCGCGGGAGCTGGGCCGGCCGCTTTGCGCGGTGCCCGGCCCGGTGACCTCGGCGGCATCGGCGGGATGCCACGTACTGCTGCGAGACCGCGAAACCCACCTGGTCGGTCGCGCCGAAGAAGTCGTCGAACTCGTGGGACGGATCGGTGAATTGGCCACCGACGAGCCGCACCCCGCGACACCACTCGACGGGCTCGAGCCTGTGGAGAAGCAGGTCTACGACGCACTGCCGGCACGGGGTGGGCACACCGTGGACGAGATCGCCGTGCTGGCGGCGCTTCCGCCGCATCAGGTGCTCGGGCCCTTGACGATGCTGGAGCTCAATGGGCTGGTCGAGAACGCCGACGGAGGCTGGCGGATCGTGCGGCGCCGACGATCCCGCGCGCCGGGATGAGTATCGAGGGCAGGTGACGGTGAAGCACGAGGCCCGACGGAGGGAGCGCCCGTGCGAGCCGGCCATCTCCGTATAGTCGGTGAGGTCGGCTAACAAAGGAGCCGGCTGCGAGTTTTGGAGGCGCCATGGCAGGACGACCGATACACACGTTTCAGGTGGTGCGCCGCGAGCAGCTAACCGACCACATGGTCCGGCTGGTGCTCGGTCAGGGCAGCGGGACCGGTTTCGACACATTCTCGCCCAGCGAATACACCGACTCCTACGTCAAGATCGCCGTCGTCCCCGACGGCGTGGACGTCGCCGCGCTGCCACAACCCTTGACCCTGGACAGCTTCGCGGGCCTGGCCGACGAACAACGCCCCACCGTGCGCACCTATACCGTGCGCAGTGTCGACACCGAGCGCGGCGAGATCAGCATCGACTTCGTGGTGCACGGCGAACAGGGAGTGGCCGCGCCGTGGGCCGCCGCCGCCGAACCGGGGCAACCCGCCTACCTGATGGGCCCTTCCGGGGCGTACGCCCCGGATCCGGCCGCCGACTGGCACCTGCTGGCCGGTGACGAGGCCGCCCTGCCCGCCATCAGCGCCGCCCTGGAAGCGCTGCCCGACAACGCGATCGGCAGGGTTTTCCTCGAGATCGCCGGTCCCGAGGACGAGGTCGAGCTCACCGCCCCTGACGGCGTCCAGGTGAACTGGATCTACCGCGGTGGGCGCGCCGATCTGGTCGGTGACGAGCGGGCCGGGGACAACGCTCCGCTGATCGCCGCCGTCAAGGGCGCCGAGTGGCTGCCCGGGCAGGTCCAGGTGTTCATCCACGGCGAGGCGCAGGCCGTCATGCACAACCTGCGTCCCTACATCCGCAAGGAGCGCGGCGTCGAGGCGAAATGGGCGTCGTCGATCTCGGGGTACTGGCGTCGCGGGCGCACCGAGGAGACTTTCCGGCAGTGGAAGGCCGAGCTGGCGAAAGCCGAGGCCGACACCGCCGGCTGAGCCCGGACGGACGGGATGGAAAGGTAGCCGTCATGGCGTACGGCGACTATCAACTCGAGATCTACCTGCAGGGCCTGTCCGGCGTGTTGCCGACGATGCCGATGGACTACGCGACGCTGGAGGCCAAGGCCCAGGCGGCGATGCCGTCGTCGGTGTGGTCATATGTGGCCGGCGGCGCCGGCGACGAGCGCACCCAGCAGGTCAACCGCACCGCATTCGACCGGTGGGGCCTGATACCCCGGATGCTCAACGCCCACCGTGAGCGCGACCTGACCGTGGACCTGTTCGGTCTCACCCTGCCGTCGCCGTTGTTCATGGCGCCGATCGGGGTGTTGGGGATCTGCGGACAGGACGGGCACGGTGATCTGGCCGGGGCGCGGGCCGCCGCCCGCACCGGGGTACCGATGGTGCTGTCCACCCTCACCGAGGATCCGCTGGAAGACGTGGCCGCCGAATTCGGTGAAACCCCAGGCTTTTTCCAGCTCTACACGCCGACAGACAAGGAGCTGGCCGCCAGCCTGGTGCAGCGCGCCGAGGCGGCCGGGTTCAAGGGAATCGTCGTCACGTTGGACACCTGGGTGCCGGGATGGCGCCCGCGGGATCTGTCCACCTCGAACTTCCCGCAGCTGCGCGGCAAGTGCCTGGCCAACTACATCAGCGATCCGGTGTTCCGGGCCGGGCTGGGTCAGCCGCCGGAGGAGAACCCGCAGGCCACCGTGTTGCGCTGGGTCAGTCAGTTCGGAAATCCGCTCACCTGGGACGACCTGCCGTGGCTGCGGTCGCTGACCACATTGCCGCTCATCCTCAAGGGCATCTGTCATCCCGACGACGTCCGGCGGGCCAAGGACGGCGGAGCCGACGGTATCTACTGCTCCAATCACGGTGGGCGCCAAGCCAATGGCGGCCTGCCGGCGATCGATTGTCTGCCCGGTGTGGTCGAAGCCGCCGACGGGCTGCCGGTGCTGTTCGACTCCGGAATCCGCCACGGCGCCGACATCGTCAAGGCGCTGGCGTTGGGGGCCACCGCGGTCGGGGTGGGCCGCCCCTATGTGTACGGGCTGGCGCTCGGCGGGGCCGACGGCATCGTGCACGTGCTGCGCTCGTTACTCGCCGAGGCCGACCTGATCATGGGGGTCGACGGCTATCCGCGGCTGGCCGACCTCACCCCCGACGCGCTGCGCCGGGTGCACTGACCGGCCGGTTCAGCCCGCGAACCTGTCGCGGATCCGGTTCACCAGGTCGGCGGTCTGATCGGTGGGTCGCCCGCACACCCTGACATCGACGACGACATTCGACTTGGCGCCCACCGCGTGCCGGCAGCCGTCGATGGGGCGATCACCGGAGCGCACCTCGACGGTCACCAGCCCGGTCCTCTCGGTGACCTCCCCGATCTGATGACGTGCGTCGGCACCGTCGCGCCGGAGCGTCAGTTCGCTGTGTGCGCAGCGTTTCCACGTCGCGCGCGTCGCATCCACAAACTCGGATGCGTGGTGCGGTGTGTCGAACTCGATGACACTTTCCTGCACCAGAACCGGCGGTGAGCCGGCGAGTTCGCGTACATACCGGACCCGGTAGCCGGTCGTGTCGGACATCAGCTGGGTGCCCGAATCCACGGTGCCGGCACAATTCTGGGTCCGCGCACCGTCGGCGGCAGAACGCTGGATGTACTCCGTGGCCACGGTCAGATCGGTGCCGAAGACCCGGCCGGCGTCGGCGGCGGCAAGCAGCTGGCCCTGCACCTCGGCTCCGGTGGCGGTGGGCACCAACTCCGGGCAGGGCCAATACTCGCGGACGTTGGCCCCGTTGCCCACCCGATCGGGGGCGTCCTTGATGGTGCGCAGGGTGATGCGGTGTGACGAATCCGCGTTCACCAGAACGGCATAGCCGAACTGCGGGCGCCAGTTCGCCGGTAGCAACACCCACAGGCCGCCGCGCACCGCGTATCCCCGGAAGCACTCGTAGCGGTATGTCTCGCCCTGGGGGGATGATGCCTCGGTCAACAAGCTGGTCCGGACGAGTTCGTCGGGAAGGAACAACCGGTCGCCGGTGTCGAGGATGACCGTGGTCTCTTTCGTCCACAGGTCCCCGGCAGCATTGATCCCGGCGACTTCACCGACCTTGGTGGCGAAGATGTTGGTGGTCCAGAACGCGGCCAGGACCATCACCACCACGGCCACCGTCAGCAAGGCCCGTTCGAGTGCGCTCACCGGCGGCCGGTCCGCCTCGGGTCCGACAGTGCGAAACACCCAGGCCGCCAGGATCAGCAGGGCCGCGCCGAGACCCAGCGTCACCGGGGTCAGCCACAGCTGCTCGTCGGGGGTGAGGGTGGGCCGGACGACGCCGACCATGCCGCGGACCAGACACGCCAGACCCAACGCCCCGAGCATCCAGGCCAGGGCACGCAGGGCCCCGGCGTGCCGGCCCGCCGTCGCCACCCGGCGCAGGTACGTGCACAACCCGAGCACCGCAGTGCAGGCCAGCAGCGCCACCAGGATCGTCACGAACAGCACGCTGGTGCTCTTGGTGACGTAGTCATTGGTGGTGAACCCCACCGCGTCGGAATCAATACCCAGGTACGCCAAGGTCTTTCGGGTCGAGGTGTAGCCGAAGTAGTAGCACAGTCCGGTCGCCAGGGTGGTCGGCGCAACCACCAGACCGATCACGCCGATCCACTTGTGCAGTGACGGTGGGATGGGACCGTCGTTGTCGGGCATGGCCGCTCACTCGGCCGGGGGAGCGGGAACGACGTTCGTCGGGACGTCGGTAGGCACCGTGGTCGGTGGTGTCACCGTGACCGAGCTGGGCGGCGGCACGAGCGTCGGTGTTCCGATGAACGTGGTGGTGGTCGGAACCGGACCCGACGTCGTCGGCGCCTGAACGAACGTCGTGACGGTCGGCGTCGGCCCCGAGGTCGGTGTCGGTGCGGTATAGGTGACCACGCCCGTATGGCCTCGCGGCGTGGTGGGTGTCTGCAGCGTGGTGTGCTCGGCGTGGTCGGTGACGGTGATCGTCTCGGTGAGCTCGCTGACCGGCGGTGCACCGCCGCAACCCGCGAGCAGCCCGACCGGGCCGAGAAGGGCCAGACTGACCGTGATCGCCGTCAGGTTCCGCTGCCGCGCCTCCATGTCGCACTCCTGTCCGCCGTCGCTGATTTCAGTCTCGGGGTGGATGTGGGGCAGGGCACGAGTAGTGAGGTACCTGAATCCCGGGAAATGCTCACCTGGATTGCAGATCGGTTGCGCCCCGGCGCGTCGGGTGCAGGACACTCGTGGTTCTGCGACGGTGGGCCCCGTGCCCGCGGTCGAGGACGTACTCGCAGAGTTCGATGAATACCTGGCATTGCAGTGTGGCCGCTCCGACCACACCCGCCGGGCATATCGGGGCGACCTGACGGCGCTGTTCGAGTTCACCGGCGGTGGCCTGGAAACTCTGGCGCTGCCGATGCTGCGTTCCTGGCTGGCCGCCCAGGCGGCGGCAGGAACGGCGCGGACCACGTTGGCCCGGCGCACGTCGTCGGTCAAGACGTTCTGCACCTGGGCGGCCCGCCGAGGACTGCTCAGCGACGACGTGGCGGCCCGCCTGCAGGTACCCAAAGCCCATCGCACGTTGCCCGCGGTGCTGCGCCGCGATCAGGCGGTCGACGCCATGGAAGCGATGAATTCCGCGGCGCAGGAAGGGGATCCGCTGGCACTGCGGGACCGGCTGATCGTCGAGATGCTGTATGCCACCGGCATCCGGGTCAGTGAGCTGTGCGGGCTCGACATCGACGACGTCGACACCGCGCGGCGGGTGGTGCGGGTGCTGGGCAAGGGCAACAAACAACGGACCGTACCGTTCGGTGAACCGGCCCAGGTGGCGCTGACGGCCTGGCTCACGCAGGGGCGCCCCGATCTCGCCACGCCCGACTCCGGCCCGGCCCTGCTGTTGGGTGCGCGGGGCCGACGGCTCGACCCGCGGCAGGCCCGCACCGTGGTGCATCAGACCGTCTCGGCCGTCGACGGCGCGCCGGACATCGGTCCGCACGGACTGCGGCACAGCGCCGCCACCCACCTCCTCGAAGGGGGCGCCGATCTGCGCATCGTGCAGGAACTACTGGGCCACACCTCCCTGGCCACCACCCAGCTCTACACCCATGTCACCGTGGAGCGTCTGCGCGCGGTCCACGACCAGGCCCATCCCCGGGCCTGAAAGGGGGATGGTGCACGACGCCGCGATGGAACCCAGCAGAACGGTCATCGAGTTGCCGTCCGGACCGATCTCCTACCTGACCTGGGCGGTTGACCGCGACGTGCCGACGGTCGTGCTGCTGCATGGCGGCGGAGTCGACAGCGCGTCACTGTCGTGGGGCGGGATCGGCCCACGACTGGCCGAGGCGGGCTACCGCGTCCTGGCACCGGATCATCCCGGCTACGGCCACAGTCCGCCGGCACGGTTGCCGGCAACGCAGCAACATCTGGTGGCCTACGTGGGGGAGTTCGTCGACGGGCTCGGACTGCAGCGCTACGCCATCGCTGGGCTGTCGCTCGGCGGGGGGATGACCATCGGCCATGTGCTCGACCGGCCGGACGGTGTGACCGGCGCGATGCTGTTGGGCAGCTACGGCGTCATGCCGCGACTCTCGGACGGCCCACTGTCGGGCCCGCGGCAACTGTTCACCTGGGCGATGGTGCGTACCGGCCTGCTGGGGGTCATGACCCGATGGGTCGGCACCAACCGTCGGGCGATGCTGCGCAGTATGCAGGCACTGATCACCGACCCCGCGCAGCTCACCGACGGGTTGATGGACGAGATCATGGCCGCGGCGGGCACACCGGAGGGATTCCGCGCGTTCGAACAATGGCAGCGTGACCAGGTGTTGTGGAATCGGCAGCGCACGGATTACACCAACCGGCTGGCCTCGTTCGCGCGCCCTGCGCTCGTCGTTCACGGGGACCGCGATCCAGGGGTGCCGGTGGCCCGTGCCCGGGCAGCCGCCGCGCTGATCCCCGACTCGCGGCTGGTGATCGCGCCGGGCGCCGGGCATTGGGTGCAGCGCGACCGGCCGGACATCGTGCTCGCGGCGATGACCGAGTTTCTCAGCCCCCGAGGGGTTTGAGCCGGATCGGGGTTTCGGCCAGCAGCTCGAGAGGATTGACGTAATCGGCCCGGGCTGCCGCACCCCACATGGCACCCCAATGCAGGCAGGCCGCGGCGGGACAGCCGGGGTGACCGGTCAGCAATGTCCCGAGCAATTGCCCGGCCGCGACGAGTTGCCCGGCCCGCACCGCGGCCCGCACCGGTTCGTAGCTGGTGCGCAGCCCGCCTGGATGGGCCACCGAGATCACCGGCCGCCCGGCCAGCACACCGGCGAACACCACGGTGCCCGGCCCCGCGGCATAGATCGGCTGATCTGCGGCGGCGGCCAGATCCACACCTCGGTGGCCGCGGCTCCAGTTGGGGGAGGGAGCGTCGAAACCCCTGGTCACAGCCGGTCGCGGGGACACCGGCCAGCGCAACCGGGACTCGTCGGCGTGCGCGGTGGCGGACCCGGCCCAGATCGTGACCAGCCCCAGAACCAGGGCCGTCACCGCCGCGGCAAACCTCACGCGTCCAGTCCAGCGTGCGTCGGCCGAATTCGGAAGCCCCAAGCACCGGGGCTGTGGATGAATGCGTCCGCGCCCGTCGGCGTGGTAAAAGCACCCCTGTCCAGCGTGTAAACTTCTACCCGCAGCTCGCGGAGCGGGCTGACTTCGCGTGTCCACGCAGCGATCCCCTCAACGGGGTCGCAACCGGATGCCGGCGGTCCTGACCTGGGAACTTCCAGATCGGGTCCGGCAACCAGTGGGCACCAGGGTCCGGGATCACCGATGCCGGACGACAACCGACAACATAAGGAATGAGCTCATGGCTGTTGTGACCATGAAGCAGCTGCTGGACAGCGGCGCTCACTTCGGGCATCAGACCCGACGCTGGAACCCCAAGATGAAGCGGTTCATCTTCACCGACCGCAACGGCATCTACATCATCGATCTGCAGCAGACGCTGACCTACATCGACAAGGCCTACGAGTTCGTCAAGGAAACCGTCGCCCACGGTGGCAGCGTGCTGTTCGTCGGCACCAAGAAGCAGGCGCAGGAATCCATCGCCGAAGAGGCCACCCGCGTCGGCATGCCCTACGTGAATCAGCGCTGGCTGGGCGGCATGCTCACCAACTTCTCCACCGTGCACAAGCGCCTGCAGCGCCTCAAGGAGCTCGAGGCCATGGAGCAGACCGGTGGCTTCGAGGGTCGCACCAAGAAGGAAATCCTCATGCTCACGCGTGAGAAGAACAAGCTGGAGCGCTCGCTCGGCGGTATCCGCGACATGCAGAAGGTGCCTTCGGCGGTCTGGGTCGTCGACACCAACAAGGAGCACATCGCTGTCGGCGAGGCCCGCAAGCTGGGTATCCCCGTCATCGCGATCCTCGACACCAACTGCGATCCCGACGTCGTGGACTACCCGATCCCGGGCAACGACGACGCCATCCGTTCGGCTGCCCTGCTGACCAAGGTCGTCGCGTCCGCTGTGGCCGAGGGCCTGCAGGCCCGCGCCGGCGCCGGGCAGAAGCAGGACGCCGAAGGTGCTGAGCCGCTCGCCGAGTGGGAGCAGGAACTGCTGGCCGGTGCCACCGCCGGTGCCGCCGCCGGTGCCGCCGAGGGCGACGCCGGTGCGGCCACCGAAACATCCACTGACGCTTCGTAATTGCAGGAGAAGTCTTTTAAATGGCTAACTACACCGCTGCCGACGTCAAGCGACTTCGGGAACTGACCGGTGCCGGCATGCTCGACTCGAAGAACGCCCTGGTCGAGGCCGGGGGCGACTTCGACAAGGCTGTTGAGCTGCTCCGCATCAAGGGGGCCAAGGACGTCGGCAAGCGCGCTGAGCGCGCCACCGCCGAGGGGCTGGTGGCGGCCAAGGACGGCGCCCTGATCGAGCTCAACTCCGAGACCGACTTCGTCGCCAAGAACGCCGAGTTCCAGGAGCTCGCCGATCAGGTCGTGGCGGCGGCCGCCGCTGCCAAGGCCGGCGACGTGGACGCCCTCAAGGCCGCCAAAGTCGGCGACACCACCGTCGAGCAGGCCATCGCGGACCTGTCGGCGAAGATCGGCGAGAAGCTCGAGCTGCGTCGGGCCGCCTACCTCGATGGCACGGTCGAGACCTACCTGCACAAGCGGGCCGCGGATCTGCCGCCGGCCGTCGGCGTGCTGGTCGAGTACACCGCCGGCGACGCGGAGAAGGGCAAGGAGGCCGCGCACGCGGTCGCCCTGCAGATCGCTGCGCTCAAGGCCAAATACCTCAGCCGTGAGGACGTGCCCGAGGACATCGTCGCCAACGAGCGGCGCATCGCCGAGCAGACCGCGAAGGAAGAGGGCAAGCCCGAGCAGGCGCTGCCCAAGATCGTCGAAGGTCGCGTCACCGGCTACTACAAGGACGTCGTGCTGCTCGACCAGCCGTCGGTGTCCGACAACAAGAAGACCGTCAAGGCCCTGCTGGACGAGGCCGGCGTGACCGTGACCCGCTTTGTGCGGTTCGAGGTCGGTCAGGCCTAGCCGCAACCCAAGCCAGGGCGGCGCATCACACCCGATTTGACGGCTCGGCTGTCGGACCCAACTGACGGCTCGGCCGTCGCCGCCCACCACAAGACCCCGCACGCAATCCGGCGATCCCGGATAGTGCGGGGTTTTGTTCATTCCCGGGTGGCGTCGTCTGATTTCTGTCGGCAGGCGCTCAACTTGGCCCGGGCGGTGGTGGTTTTGGGATGGTCGCCGCCGAACAATCCCTCGTAGTGGGCGAGGTTCGTCTCGTACAGCCCGATGGCGTGGTCGGTGCGGCCCAGCTCGTCGTACGACAGGGCCAGATTGTCACGCACTTTGAGGGTTTCGTGGTGGTTGTCGCCGTACACCTCGGCGTAACCGGTGAGGCACAGCTCGAACAACAGGACGGATTTCTCGAGCTGCTCCAGCATGTTGTAGCCGACGGCGAGGTCATTCTGGGCAGTGAGCAGGTGCGGGTGCGTTGTCTCCTCGGACGCCAGACAGTCGGCAAGTGCCTCGTCGTACAGCACATCGGCCCGCTCGACATGGCCGCCACGACGGTACGCGGTGGCTCGTTTGGCCCGGATCATCAGCACGGTCGGGTGATTCGAACCGCATCGCAGCTCGTGGACAGCGAGGTTTTCGTCCCACATTCGGGCCGCACGATCGAACATGCCCGCTGACAGATATACGTTCGCCAGATTGTGATGCAGCGCCAGCACCTCGGGGTTTTCCGGACCCAGCGCCCGTCGGCCCACGGTCAAGTTCGCTTCCAGCACAGCGATTGCCTGGGTCGAGTCGCCGGCGAGCTGATAGGTGTAGCCGATCTCGTTGCGGATCTGCAGCGTGGCCACGCTGTCCGGACCGTTGACGTCGACAGACGTCAGCAGCACCTCCTCCAACTCCGCCACCGCGGCCGCGAATTCCCCCGCGGCGCGGAGCGCGAGCGCATGAGTTCGACGAGATTCCAGATCGATCTCCGGCGACGACACCGCCTTCCCCCTTTGTTCGGCCCCATGGATCGGGTCATCGTCTCACGCCGGTGACACCAGCTACCGCCCGCGGAAAGTGCGGGGTTTTGTTCATTCGTGACGTGGTTGGTGCCGGGTAGTTGCTTGCGGGCGGCTATCGGGCTTTGCCGGTGTGGGAGTGTGGCAGGTACCAATGGTGTGGGAGGTGAGCATGCGCGTAGGAGTGGTTTTCCCGCAGACCGAGCTGGGCGGGGACCCGGGAGCCGTGCGTGCCTACGGCCAGCGGGTGGAGGAACTGGGTTTCACCCACATCTTGGCCTACGACCACGTCGTCGGGGCCGATCCGGCCGTGCACCGGGACTGGTCTGGCCCCTACGACCTGTACACCACCTTCCACGAGCCGATGGCGATGTTCGGCTACCTGGCCGCGGTCACCTCGCTGGAACTGGTCACCGGCGTGCTCATCCTGCCGCAGCGCCAAGCTGTGCTGGTTGCCAAACAGGCCGCCGAAGTCGACCTGCTCAGCGGTGGCCGGCTACGCCTGGGCGTCGGGCTGGGCTGGAACGCGGTGGAGTACGAGGCGCTCGGCGAGGACTTCGGTAACCGCGGCAAACGGTCCGAGGAGCAGGTCGAGCTGATGCGTCGGTTGTGGACCGAATCCTCGGTCACTTTCGAGGGGCGCTACCACCGGGTGACCGGCGCCGGCCTGGCGCCACTGCCGGTACAACGCCCGATCCCGGTGTGGTTCGGCGGGGCGTCGGCGCGCGCGCTGGAGCGGGCCGGACGGCTCGGCGACGGCTGGTTCCCGATGGTCGGGCCCGGAGCAGAACTCGACGACGTCCGTGCCCGCGTCGAGCGGGCCGCCGTCTCGGCCGGTCGCGACCCGGCCACCATCGGGATGGAAGGCCGGGTGACCTGGGCCGGGGACCCGGACCGGGTGTCCGCCGACATCGCGGCCTGGGCCGAGGCCGGCGCGACGCACGTCTCGGTGAACACCATGGGAGCCGGCCTGCGCACCGTGGACGATCACCTGGCGGTGCTGCAGAGCGTGGCCCGTACACAGTGAATGGCGGCTTGCTAGCGTCGGGGCGTGACCAGCAGTCGGCGCGCATCGCGAAAAGTCCCCACCCGTGTCAGTGCATTCGGCGACGACGCGCTGGGTGAACATGACGCGGTCGGCCTGGTCGAGGAACTGCGCGCCGGCCGGGTGTCGGCGGCCGATCTGATCGAGGCCGCCATCGCACGTGTCGAGGCGGTCAATCCCACCCTCAACGGACTGGCCTTCGAAGCTTTCGACCGGGCCCACGCCCGTGGCGCCGCGCTCAGCCCCTACGGCGGGTTCTTCGACGGCGTACCGACCTTCGTCAAGGACAACGTCGCGGTTGCCGGCATGCCCACCATGCGCGGCGCCGACGCCTGGGAACCTCAGGTGGACGCCGCCAACGGGGACTTCGCCCGCGCCTACCTCGCCACCGGTCTGGTCCCGCTGGGAAAATCGAGGCTCTCTGAATTCGGTTTCAGTGCCTCCTGCGAGCATCCGCGGCTGGGGCCGGTGCGCAACCCCTGGAACCCGGTCTACACCGCGGGCGCCTCCTCGTCGGGTTCGGGTGCGTTCGTCGCCGCGGGCGCGGTGCCCATCGCACACGCCAACGACGGTGGCGGCTCCATCCGAATCCCGGCCGCCTGCAACGGATTGGTCGGTCTCAAACCGACCCGGGGGCGGCTACCGCAGGACCAGCACCTGCGGATGATGCCGCTGCGGATCGTGTCCGACGGAGTGCTCACCCGGTCGGTGCGCGACACCGCCGCGCTCTACCGGGAGATGGAGAAGGTTTACCGCAACCCCAAGCTGCCCCCGATCGGTGACGTCAGCCGGCCGGGTAAGCAGCGACTGCGGATCGCGGTGTGCACGCAGTCCGTCGTGCACGACGCCGGCCCGGAGATGACCGAGCTGACCCACAAGACCGCCACGCTGCTCGAAGAACTCGGCCACAAGGTCACCATGATCGGCAACCCGGTCCCGCCCCGGTTCAAGGACGATTTCCTGCTGTACTGGGCATTTCTGGCCTATGCGACGGTCCGTGGCGGACGGCGTTCCTTCGGTCCGACGTTCGACCGCGACAAGCTCGACAACCTCAGTCTCGGCCTGGACCGACTGGCTTCGCGCAACCTGCACCGGTTGCCGGCGGCGATCGCCCGCCTGGCGCGCTCGCGCCGGGTGACCGAGCGGTTGTCGAGCAGCTACGACGCGGTGCTGATGCCCACCCTGGCCGAACCCACCTTGGAGCTCGGCCGGCTCGACCCGATGGCGGACTACGACCAGATCGTCGACCGGCTGCTGGGTTGGGTGGCGTTCACGCCGCTGCAGAACGCGACCGGCGACCCGGCCATCTCGCTGCCGCTGGCGCAGACGGCAACGGGCCTGCCGGCGGGCATGATGCTCTCGGCCACCCGGGGGCGTGAGGCGCTGCTGCTGGAGCTGGCCTACGAACTCGAAGAGGCCAAGCCGTGGCCGCGCATTCAGGATCCGGCACTGGCCACGCCCCGCAAACGGACGCGGAAAGCCGCCAAATAGGCGGGCCGCCCGCGGGGTATTGCTCAGGTGCCGCCATACCCGGTGAACGTGCTCTCCTATGATGGCCGGCAGGTGCCAGCAGTTGCGGGGGTGTGAATGACGTCGGGGCCAGACGACAACTGGAATCACGGCCAGGGGTCGATGCGTTGGCAGGATCCGGCCACCGCCACGCCGCGGCCGCCGACGGTGGCTGAGGCGCGGCTGCGGGACAAGATGCAGAAGGAGCGCGAGGCCGCAGAGGAGTGGGCCCGCCGGCAGCAGGAGGCGCGTGAACAGCGTGCCGCCACCGGCGGCAAGATCCTGATGGGGTCGGTCGCGGTGATCGGCGTGGTCGGGGTGATCGCACTGGGCTATCACCTGCTGCACAAAGAAGAAGTCGCGGCGACCTGCGTCAAGGACGGCACCAACGAAGTGGTGCCCGATTCGTACTGTTCGGGCGGTTACCACAGTTCTGGCGGCACCTTCATCTACATGGGCTCGCCGTACCGCTACTACTACGGCGGCAACAACGGCGGGGTGGGCACGGTGGCGCGCGGCGGCACGCTGGAGATCCCCAAGGGCACCACCGCGAAGACCAAATCGGGCACCTCCATCTCCCGGGGCGGGTTCGGCTCGTCATCGAGCTACGGAAGCTCGGGTAGCTGAATGCGTCGTCAACGCAGTTCCCCGCGGGCCGGCTGGGAACAGATCGTCGCTGATCAGGGGATGTGTTTCGGGACGCCGGCGCGGGACGCCACGGGTGCCGCACGTCCCTACTGGGACGAATCGGTGCATTACGTGTTCGACATGGACGAGGTGCTCTCGATCGAGGCCTCGGTGGAGGTGCTGCACTCGATGTGCCTGGAGGCCGTCGAGCACGTGGTGCTGACCGGTCGCTATCGCGACTTCGGATTGCCGGAGTGGAGCTGGGAACACATCGAAAAGTCTTGGCGGCGTAGCGATCCGCACTTGTACGGACGTTTCGATCTGCGGTACGACGGTCGCCGGCCGCCGGTGCTGCTGGAGTACAACGCCGACACACCCACCACGCTGCTGGAGGCGGCGATCCTGCAGTGGCATTGGAAGACCGACGTCTACCCGGACGACGATCAGTGGAACTCGTTGCACGAGAAGCTGGTTGGCCGCTGGCTCGAGATCGCCGACCGGCTGCCGGGCGCGGAGACCTACTTCACCTGGTCCGGGGCCGAACACAGCGGTGAGGATCACGTGACCGTGGCCTACCTGCAGGAGTGTGCTGCCGAGGCCGGTCTGCACACCGTCGGGCTGGCGATCGAGGACATCGGGTTCGATCAGGACCTCGCTCGGTTCGTCGACCTGGAAGAGGCGCCGATGTCGTCGGTCTTCAAGCTGTACCCGTGGGAGTGGATGCTCGACGACGATTTCGGCCGCCGAGCGGTCGAGGCGCTGCCGGCGACCATGTGGGTGGAGCCGCTTTGGAAGACGCTGCTGAGCAACAAGGCCATCCTCGCGGTGCTGTGGGAGATGTACCCCGGCCATCCGAACCTGTTGCCGGCCTATGTCGATGACCCGCATGAGCTCACCGAGTACGTGCGCAAACCCAAACTCGGCCGCGAAGGCGCCAACATCACCATCGTCGGGGCCGGGTACGAGACCGAGACCGGTGGCGTATACGGCGAAGAGGGTTACGTCTACCAGTTGCTCGACCCGTTGCCGCAATTCGACGACATGCGTCCCGCGCTGGGGGCCTGGATCGTCGGCGACGAATCCGCCGGACTCGGCATTCGCGAGACATCCGGTCTCGTCACCGACAACGGCGCTGCCTTTGTGCCCCACCGCATCCCGCTGTGACCCCGGAAGGAATACCTTATGACGACCACTCTGGTTGCGCTCGACTCCGAGTACTGGTCGGTCCTCGGCCACGGGGTGTCGGCGATCGTGCTGTACACCATCGTCGGCATCGCGCTGATGGTGCTGGGTTTCTACGTCATCGACTGGACGACGCCGGGTCCGTTGCGCGCCCTGGTGCAGTCCGGGCGGCCGAATGCCGCCGCGGTGGCGGCCTCCGGTGTGGTGTCGATGGCGATCATCGTCGTGCTGGCGATCTACAGCTCACTGGGTGACCTGGTCCAGGGCCTGATCAGCACGCTGGTCTTCGGCCTGTTGGGCATTGCCGCCCAGGCGGTTTCGGTCCGGCTGATCGGCGCGATCAAGGGCATCGACATGGGCCGGGTGCTGGCCGCCGAACGGTTCACCCCCGAAGTGCTCGTCGTCATCGCCGCCTACGTGGCGTTCGGCCTGATCGTCGCCGCCGCCATCCTCTGATTCCCTCCGCTAGAAGGTGCGGCAGAATTCGGCGGCGGCCCGGGCCAGTGCGGCAGGGCCGTCGCGCAGTGCCTGATCCAGCGGGGTGCCCGGGGCGGTGATCGCCACCAGCTTCTCGACGCCGTTGTCCAGCAACACATCGGCGTCGGGGGCCACCCGGCCGGCGAAGATCGCCACCCGGGTGCCGGTGCGGGCGGCCACCTGCGCGACCCCGAACGGTGTCTTGCCCAGCATCGTCTGGGCGTCGACGCTGCCCTCTCCGGTGAACACCCAGTCTGCCCCGGTCAGGGCCTGCTCGAGTCCGACCGTCCGGGCGATCACCTCCACCCCTGGATCGCAGTCGGCGGCAAGGAATTCCATCAGGGCGAAGCCCAACCCACCCGCGGCGCCGGCACCTGGGCGGTCGGGGGAGGCGTGGCCCAGCGTGGTTCCGGTGATTTCCACCAGCCGGCCCAACGCGCTGTCGAGCAGTTTGACATCGGCGGGACCGGCCCCCTTCTGTGGGCCGAAAACCGCACTGGCGCCACCGGTTCCGAGTAGCGGTGCGGTGACGTCGGAGGCGATCTGCACGTGGACGCCGGCCAACCTGGGGTCCAGCCCGGAGATGTCTACGTGCTGCAGCCGGGCCAATGCGGCGCCGCCGGGTGGCAGCGCGGCTCCCTCAGCGTCGAGGAAGGCCACGCCGAGGGCGCTGAGCATGCCCGCACCGCCGTCGTTGGTGGCCGAACCGCCGAGCCCGATCAACAACTCCGTCGCGCCCCGGTCCAGCGCCGAGCGGATCAGTTGTCCGACGCCGAATGTGCTGGTGCGCAGGACATCTCGATCCGGACGCGGCACCAGCTCCAGGCCCGACGCGCTGGCCATCTCGATGACGGCCAGGTGGCGATCCGCGACGTAACCGTAGGTCGCAGGTACCGGGCGGCCGAGTGGATCGTCGACCTGCACCGTCACCCGGTCACCCCCGAGGGCGGCGACGACGGCGTCCACCGTGCCCTCGCCGCCGTCGGCCATCGGCACGGCCACGCACTCGGCGTCGCCCCGGGTTGCCGAGACGCCCTCGCGCATCGCCGCCACCGCTTGCGACGCGGTCATCGACTCCTTGAACGAGTCCGGGGCCAGAACGATCTTCATGGGCCTGCGACATTACCGATCTGGGCCTCGTTCGGCGCGGCATCCGGAGCGAGGGAGGGGACCCCGCGGCGTTCAGCTCACCGCGTGGGCCAGCAACCGCTTGAGTTCGCGGCGTTGTTCGGGATCGAGGCGGTGCAGCACGTCGTCGTCGGCGGCGAGAACGGCCGCTTCGGCGCGTTTGAGCAACTCAGTGCCCTCGGTGGTCAGCTCGGCCGGCAGTGCGCGGCCCGAATCGACGCTGGCCGGCCGGTGTACGGCACCGCGGTCCTGGAGTCCACGCACCACGTTGTTCATCGCCTGCGGCGAGACGTTGGTGTAGCGGGCGAGTTCGGCGTTGGTCTGGCCGGGGGCCATGGACAGCACCCGCAGGCAGACGAATTCGGGCAACGTGAGCCCGAGCGGCTGCAGTTGGGTGGCGACCTTGGGTTGGAGCACCGCCACCACGCGGTACATCAGATATCCCAGAGGTTGTTCCTCGAGGACGCCCCCCGTATCGGAGTTCATGTCAAGCATATTGACACATATCAACGAGATTGATATACCGGACCTATGACCACACCCCCTGAGATGTCAGATGCCATGTTCGAATCGGCCTACCGCGGTGAGGCCGCTGAGTTTGCCGGGGTCAAACCGCCGTGGAGCATCGGCGAACCGCAACCCGAGATCGCCGCACTGATCGCCGAGGGCAAGTTCCACGGTGACGTGCTCGATGCCGGCTGCGGTGAGGCGGCCACCGCGCTCTATCTGGCCGAACAGGGATTCACCACGGTCGGGCTGGACCAATCGGCCACCGCCATCGAGCTGGCCCGGGCCGAGGCCGCCCGGCGGGGGCTCTCCAACGCCACCTTCGAGGTCGCCGACATCAGCGCCTTCACCGGCTACGACGGCCGCTTCGGCACCATCGTGGACAGCACGCTGTTCCACTCCATGCCGGTCGAACTGCGCGACGGCTATCAGCAGTCCATCGTGCGGGCCGCCGCACCCGGCGCCTCTTACTTCGTATTGGTCTTCGACAAGGCGACGATGGGCGACAGCGGGCCGGCCAACCCGGTCAGCGAGGACGAGCTGCGCGACGTCGTCGGCAAATACTGGGTGATCGACGACATCCGACCGGCCCGGATTCACGCCAACGTGCCACCGGAATTCGCGAATTTTGCAGATTTCGCCGGGATGGACATCCGCGACGAGGGTGGCGACCGCAAGTCGGTGGCTGCCTGGTTACTGCAGGCCCACCTGGGATAGCCCGGCGCGCGCCGGAACCCGCCGGCGACACTCGGTCTGCGTGAACTCCCCCCGGCAACGTTTGCCGTCCGTCATAGGGCAGGATGGAGAGGCCGTCCTGGTGAACCCGGATGGCTCTCTACATGCGAGGAGTGCCGAGGAGACCGATGGCGGATCCGAATGTCGCCGGCGAGGGCGCAGCACGTATACGTCCCTTCTATACGAGGGTTCTGCTGAAGCTCGGTGGTGAGATGTTCGGCGGTGGCCAGGTCGGCCTGGACCCGGACGTGGTGCACCAGGTGGCCCGCCAGATCGCCGAGGTGGTGCGTAGCGGCGTACAGGTCGCGGTCGTCATCGGTGGCGGCAACTTCTTCCGCGGCGCCCAGTTGCAGCAGCGCGGTATGGAACGCACCCGCAGCGATTACATGGGCATGCTCGGCACCGTGATGAACAGCCTTGCACTGCAAGACTTCCTGCAGAAGGAAGGCATCGACACCCGGGTGCAGACCGCCATCACCATGGGACAGGTCGCCGAGCCGTACATCCCACTGCGGGCGGTACGCCACCTCGAGAAGGGCCGCGTCGTCATCTTCGGCGCCGGCATGGGGCTGCCGTACTTCTCCACCGACACCACGGCCGCACAGCGGGCGCTGGAGATCGGGGCCGACGTGGTGCTGATGGCCAAGGCCGTCGACGGGGTCTACACCGCCGACCCGCGTGAGGACCCGGCCGCCGAGCTGCTCACCGAGGTCAGCCATCGCGACGTCATCGATCGCGGCCTGCGGGTCGCCGATGCCACAGCCTTCAGTTTGTGCATGGACAACCGGATGCCGATGCTGGTCTTCAACCTGCTCACCGAAGGCAATATCGCCCGCGCGGTGGCAGGTGAGAAGATCGGAACACTGGTCACCACCACCTGAACATCGATGGAGAAGCCGACGTGATCGACGAAACTCTCTTCGACGCCGAAGAGAAGATGGAAAAGGCCGTGAGTGTGGCCCGTGACGACCTGGCCAGCATTCGGACCGGCCGGGCCAATCCGGGCATGTTCTCCCGCATCAACATCGACTACTACGGGGCGATGACGCCGATCACGCAGATGGCGAGCATCAACGTGCCCGAGGCGCGGCTTGTCGTGATCAAGCCCTACGAGGCCGCTCAGCTCAGGCCGATCGAGGACGCGATCCGCAACTCCGACCTGGGGGTCAACCCGACCAACGACGGCAACATCATCCGCATCTCCATCCCGCAGCTCACCGAGGAGCGTCGTCGCGACCTGGTCAAGCAGGCCAAATCCAAGGGTGAGGACGCCAAAGTCTCGGTGCGCAACATCCGCCGCAAGGCGATGGAAGAACTCAGCCGGATCAAGAAGGACGGCGAAGCCGGCGAGGACGAGGTCGGGCGGGCCGAAAAAGACCTCGACAAGACCACCCACACCTACACCAGCCAGATCGACGAGCTCGTCAAGCACAAGGAAGGCGAACTGCTGGAGGTCTAGTGACCGATCAGCAAGTACCTTTCGTGACAGATTCACCGGTCGAAGAACCGCAGAAGAAGCAGTCCAGGGCCGGCCGTAACCTTCCAGCGGCCATCGCCGTCGGCGTCATCCTCGGCGCCATGGCGATCGGCACCCTCTTGTTCGCGCCAATCTGGTGGCTGCCGTTGCTCGCAGTGGCCATCGCCATCGCCACCCACGAGGTGATCCGGCGGATGCGCGAGCGCGGCTACGCGCTGCCGACCGTCCCACTGCTGCTGGGTGGTCAGGCGATGATCTGGCTGACCTGGCCGTTCGGCGCCGTTGGGCTCCTGGGTGCCTACGGTGCGACGATCGTCGTCTGCATGGTGTGGCGGCTGGTGGGCCAGGGCCTGAACCAGCAACCGGTCAACTACCTGCGCGACATCGCCGCCACGGTGCTGCTCGCCACCTGGGTGCCGATGTTCGCGGCGTTCACCGCGCTGATGATCTTCGCCGACCACGGCGGTGCCCGCGTGTTCACCGTCATCGTCACGGTCGTCTTCGCCGACATCGGTGGCTATGTGGCAGGCGTACTGTTCGGCAAACACCTGCTGGCACCGGCGATCAGTCCAAAGAAGTCCTGGGAAGGGCTGGGCGGCTCGCTGCTGTTCGGCACCGCGGCCGCGGTGCTGTCCGTGGCGTTCCTGTTGGACAAGCCGGCCTGGGTGGGCATACCGCTCGGCCTGCTGCTGGTCATCACCGGGGTGCTCGGTGACCTGGTCGAATCCCAGGTCAAACGCGACCTCGGGATCAAGGACATGGGTACCCTGCTACCCGGTCACGGCGGGATCATGGACCGGATCGACGCAATGCTGCCGTCGGCGGTCGTGGGCTGGATCGTGCTGACCCTGCTGGCGTGAATTCGTGGCTTTGCCGGTGCCGGTGAGATACTGGTCGCGATCATGGCCACCTCCCTTCCCTTGGTTTTCGAAGCCCCGCGCCGCGGCATGCCGCCGCGGCATCTCGCCGACCTCGACGAAGCCGGGCGCGCTGAGGCGGTCGCCGACCTCGGGCTGCCGAAGTTCCGGGCCAAGCAGCTGGCCAACCAGTACTACGGCCGGCTGATCGCCGACCCGCAGCAGATGACCGATCTGCCCGCCTCGGTGCGCGCTTCGGTGGCCGAGGCGCTGTTCCCGACGTTGATCGAGCCGCTGAAGCAGATCCAGTGCGACGCCGGGGAGACCCGCAAGACCCTCTGGCGAGCCGGCGATGGCACCACCTTCGAGTCGGTGCTGATGCGCTACCCGCAGCGCAACACCGTGTGCATCTCGTCACAAGCCGGGTGCGGCATGGCCTGCCCGTTCTGCGCCACCGGGCAGGGCGGTCTGCAGCGCAACCTGTCCACCGCCGAGATACTCGAACAGGTCCGGGCGGCGTCCTCGGCCATGCGATCAGAACATGGCCCCGATGGGATTGCCGGCTCCGCCGGCGGAAGACTGTCGAACATCGTGTTCATGGGGATGGGTGAGCCGCTGGCCAATTACAACCGGGTGGTTGCGGCCGTGAAGCGGATCATCGCCCCGCCGCCGAACGGTTTCGGGATCAGCGCCCGCGCGGTGACAGTGTCGACGGTGGGCCTGGCTCCGGCCATCCGCAAACTCGCCGACGAAAAGCTGGGTGTCACGCTGGCCTTGTCGCTGCACACGCCCGACGACGAACTGCGCGACACCCTGGTGCCGGTGAACAACCGCTGGAAGGTCGACGAAGTCCTTGATGCCGCGCGGTACTACGCCGATGTCACCGGCCGGCGGGTGTCGGTCGAGTACGCCCTGATCCGCGACGTCAACGACCAGCCTTGGCGGGCAGATCTTTTGGGAAAGAAGCTGCACGCCAAGCTGGGGCCGCTGGTGCACGTCAACCTGATCCCGCTCAACCCCACGCCGGGCAGCAAATGGGACGCCAGCCCCAAGCCGGCCGAGCGGGAATTCGTCAAACGTGTTCAGGCCAAGGGTGTTTCGTGCACGGTGCGTGATACTCGGGGGCGGGAGATCGCGGCGGCCTGTGGCCAGCTGGCCGCTGAGGGCTGAGGGCTTTGCGCCGAAAGTGCTCGCTCGGGCAGGTGATGGTCAGCCAAGCTCCCACAGGGCCGAAACCGGTACCGCCAGCATCTTTGGGCCGAACGGCAGTGTCTGCTGCCCGGTATAGAGCACGATCCCGACACGGAAGTCGTCGCCGGTGCGCTCTGCCAAGTGGTGTAGGCCGCGGAAGTCGTTGGATCCAACAGTGGATGCGGCTTTGACCCCAATGCCGACAACTTCTCCGCGGCGGTTTTCCAATACGGCGTCGACTTCGACCTGATCGCGGGTCCGGTAGTGAAAGAGCTCGACATCTTCGTCCGACCAACTACGTTGCCGGGCGAGTTCCATCACTGCGAAGTTCTCCAGGAGCGGTCCGAATTGGCCCGTCGGGCGAAGAAGGTTCCGTGCGTCCGCGCCGATCTGGTGTGCCGCGATACCGGAATCGACGAAGGCGACCTTCGGCGTACTGGTGGCTCGGGAACTGATGTTCCGTGACCACGCCGGAATCCGCTTGATCAGGAAGACCTCTTCCAAGAGTGCAAAATATCGCTTTACGGTGGACGCGCCGATCCCCAGTTCATTGCCGAGATTGGTGATGGACAGGAGTTGGCCCGACCGACCAGCGAGCATCCGCACCAGCGCATGCATTTCAGGTGTTCGCTCGATCTCGGTGAGCTGCTGGATATCTCGTGCAATCAGATCGCCGACATAAGAGCTGAAAAAGTTACGCCGCCGGCGTTCGTCTGATCGCGCAACGGCTTCCGGGAAGCCTCCGCGCACGACGCGCTGCGCGTAGTCTGCGCGGGTGACGGTGCTTGCGTGGCGCATTGAATCCCCGAGGCTGAATGCGGCATCGATGAACCTGTCCGGCATGTCCGAAATCTCGCCTTGAGAGAACGGCCACAACTCGATGGTCTCCATGCGGCCCACCAATGTGTCCGGGAGGGAACGCAATCCGAGGACCCGCGCCGATCCTGTGAGCAGGTAGCGCCCGGGTCTGGGGTCTTGGTCGACCTGCGCTTTTATGGCCAGGAGCAGGTCGGGGACACGTTGGATCTCATCGATCACCATCAATTGTTCGACGTCGACGAAGCCATCAGGGTCAGCCAGCGCAGATTGGCGACTTGTCGCGGAGTCCAGATCGCGCCATTCGGCATCACGATTCCTGGCTGCGAGCCGAACCAAGGTGCTCTTACCGCATTGTCGCGCCCCGTTGACCAGGACCACCCGGGTGTCTCCGAGTGCGGCGGATACCAATGACTGAGCATGTCTGGGGATCGGCTTGCCGAGTGGAGTGCGCATGTCACGCCCCTATGCGACCTAGGCAATGGTGGATCTGCCGCTAATCTAGTGGTGGATCTGCCGCTCATAATGTGGTGGATCTGCCGCTGAATGGCCGCGCGTGCACACGCGGAAATCGCGATTCGTGCGCACGGTCGACGACCTACTCCGGGGCGTTGGTAAACCAGAGGTTCTCCTCGCGCAGGCTGCGGCTGCGCCAGCCGTCGGGCGTGCGCACCAAATCGTGGTGGTAGTACCCGCCGCAGGCGCTCATCTCCGTCATGCCCGGAAGCTGCATGGGGTTGTAGAACATCGCCCGCACCGTCGCGACATCTCGGTCGCCCGCGAGGATCTCGATGTTGGTGATGTAGTGCATGCTCCACGGGATCACGCCGAAGTTTGCGGCGAACCAGTCGACGACATCGTCACGCTTACCCACCACCGCGCCGGCCGAGGAGTAGTCGATGACCGCGTCGTCGGTGAACACCGACCGGTACAGCTCCCAGTCCTTGGAATCGACGGCGCGGGCGTAGCGGTACAGCAGCGCCGATATTGCGGCGTGCTCGCTCAGGTCCATGGCTCGCCCGCTCACTCAGGCATGCCGATGGTCTTCGACTCGAAGTACTCCTTGAAGCCTTCCTCGCCGTTGCGTCGGCCCAGCCCGCTCTGCTTGGACCCGCCGAACGGGCTGTTGATGCCGAAGTGGCTACGGCTGTTGATCGTGACGTTGCCCGTGCGCATCCGTCGCGCAACGGCGAACGCCCGGTCCACGTCGGCCGACGAAACTTCCCCGGACAGACCGTAAATGGAGTTGTTGGCGATGGCGACCGCCTCGTCGTCGGTGTCATAGGGCGTGACGGTGAGCACCGGCCCGAAGATCTCCTCCTGGGCGACCTGCGAGTCGGGGTCGACGTCGGCGAGCAGCGTGGGTTGGGTGTAGTAACCAGTGGGCAGGTTCTCGGGAACACCACCGCCGGTGACCAATCGGGCTCCCGAGTCGATGCCGGATTTGATGAGCCCGAGCACCTTCTCGCGCTGGGTGGCGCTGATCTGCGGGCCCTGCATGATGCCCGGCGTCCACGGGTCGCCGACCGGGAAGTTCTCCATCGCGCCCTTGAGCAACTCGATGCCCTCGTCGTAGCGGCTGCGGGGGAGCAGGATCCGGCTGGGCAGGATGCAGGACTGCCCGCTCATGACGCACGCCATCATCGCCGCGATCGGCAGTGCGGAGTTGAAGTCGGCATCGTCGAGCACGATGTGGGCGGACTTGCCGCCGAGTTCCAGCAGCGTCTTCTTCACCGTGGGTGCACCGGCGGCCAGGATGGCGCGGCCGGTGGCGGTGGAGCCGGTGAAGGTGATCATGTCGACGCGCGGATCGGCCGACAGGGCGGCGCCGACTTCGTTGGCATTCGAGACGACGACGTTGAACACACCGGCCGGGATGTCGGTGTGCTCGGCGACGATGCGGCCCAACTCGGTGCCCGACCACGGTGTCAGCTGGGCGGGCTTGAGCACCACGGTGTTACCGGCCATCAGGGCCGGGACGGTCTCGGCGATGTTGAGGTAGAACGGCACGTTCCACGGGGTGATCGCGCCGACCACCCCGATGGGCTCATAGGCGATCTTGCGGTGCGCCGGCCCGAGCTGGGTCTGGTGCACGCCGTTGTCCACGACGTACTCGAAGTTCTTGCCGTGCTCGGCCCAGTGCTTGACCTCGCCGATCGGGTCCTCGATCTGGCTGCCGGTGACCGTCACGGGACAGCCCACCTCGGTGATCAACACCCGCCGCAGCCGTTCCTTCTCGGCCTCCAGCGCGTTGTGCAGCTGCGTCAGGCAGTGGTGGCGGAAATCGACATCGCGGCTCCAGTCGGTCTCGTCGAACGCGCGTCGTGCCGCGCCGACCGCGCGCTCCATGTCGGCCACCGTGCCATCGGTCGCCTGGCCGGCCACCTGCTCGCTGGCGGGGTGGATCACGTCGAATTTCGCACCGCTGCCGGTGTATTGGAGCTCCCCGTCGATCAGCATCCGCTCGTCGCCGGCGAGCACGCCCGTGTCGCTCTGCACCTGTGTCATAGGAGACAGCTTTACAAAATTTGTGGGTCGTGTCACCCCATTGACATGAGGATCGACGGCTGGCAAAGTCTCTGCGATCGTAGAGTGTCACGCCAGGGTGGCCGCCGGCGCCGAGGATCACTCCAGCGTGACGGAGCGGAGGTGCGTAGCGGCAAACGAGCAGACAGATCAGTTTGCGTCGGGCAGTTTGATGCCGACGGCGTGACGCAGCTGGGCCAGGAACTGGTCACCGTCATCGCTTCGCACGATGTAGTGCGAGACCGCCACCCGGATCGCGGTAGCGGCTTTGACCGGCGCGTTCGCCCCCGACAGGAGCTTGAGCAGCCGTGCGCGCATCAGCGGGATGACATTGGCCAGCTGCGCGATGACCACCTCGGGCTCGATGTCGACCAGTCGGACGCCGGAGTAGGACTGCTGGTACTGCACGATGAAGCGCAGTGCGGCGTCGAGCTTCTCGTTGCCGCGCAGGCCGACGGTGGCGCTGCTGATGCCCTGGTCGAACATCTCACGCTCATAGGTGCCGAATCCGGCCAGCAACTCCTGCTTGTCGGCGAACCAGCGGTACAGCGTGGGTCGGGACACGCCGGCCTGCAGCGCGACTTCGGAAAGACTCAGCTTCGTCTGCCCGCTGCGGGCCAGCACCTCTGCGGTGGCCGCCAGGATCCGGTGGCGCGTCGAGGTGTCCTCGGTTGATACGTCCCGCTGCGCGGGTGCAGGTTCATTCACGTCCAGCCCTTGGTTGATCGTGGTTCACCAAATGGTAGGACCATCAGAGCAACTTCTTGAGTATTGCCACAGTCTCCAGGTCGGCCAGGGCGGCCACGCCGCGTCTGGCCCCCTCGATGGCGATCCCCTCATCCTGCATGCCGCCGAGCCCGGCGGTGATCACCGGCGCCGCGTAGGCGTAGGTGGCACCCAGCCGATAGCGCTCCCACAACTCGTCGCGATCCAGCTCAGGGCCACCCGCGGCGGCCAGTGCCGCCCGATACACGTCGAGCAGGTCACGTTCGGCGGCCTGGCGGTCCGTCGTGGTCATGCTGGTGACCAGGGTGTAGGCCAGTTCGCGGCCCGGATGGCCGCGGCGCACGGCCTGCCAGTCGAGCAGCCCGGCCTCGCCATTGCGGAAGAACAGGTTGCCCGGGTGGGCGTCGCCGTGCATCACCGTGTGCGGTGGCCGGTCGAGCAGCTGGGCCGCCGCACGATAGTTCTCGTCGATGAACCGGCCGTCGGCCACCGGGATGTCGGTGCTCTCGGCCAGCCGTTTCGTCGACAGTTTGAGCAACCCGCCGGTCATCAGCGAAGTGTGATCGCCCGAAGCCGAGTAGAGCCAGCCCAGTGCCCCGGTGCCGCTGCGCGCCGGCAGCCGCCCCCAGAACGCCGCGTGCACCCGGGCGAGCAGCTCGACGGTCTGGGCGGCACGGTCCTTGTCCAATGGATGCAGGGTGTCGAGGAATTCGCAGGGGCTCAGCGACAGGTCTTCCAGTACCAGCACGTACCGGCCGGTCAGCGGATCGAAGGCGGCGCCGTGGGCGCGCGGTACTCCGGGCAGGCCGTGGGCCAGCTGCTGGTAGAAGCGCACCTCGGTGTGCCCCAGCCGGCCCAGTTCGCCCACCATCCGGGTGGCCGCGGTCGCGGCGGGCATCTTGACGAACACCGACTCGGGTACCTCGTCGTCGGGGTGACCGGTCAGTGCCAGCCGGGCGCGCGACGACGTGCCGGCGTCGCCTCCGAGCACGGATACCGATTCGATCCGGTAGCCGGTGAGCTTCGAGAGGTAGCCCGTGTCCAACTCGGCGACACTGCGGGGGAGTGCGCGCAGCCGCCCGATGGCCGTGTCGGTTGCGATACGTTGCACGCCGTGGCCGAGGTGTGCGACCAGTCCAGCGGCGGGGACCAAATGGCGGGCCGGTGTGAGCATTGGTCAAGTTTACAAATTAAGCGTCGTTTGTAAAGTAATGTCGGAAGGGTGGCGATGGCGGGTCCGATGGAGGGTTTCCGGGTCGTTGAACTCGGGGTGTGGGTGGCCGCGCCTGCGGCCGGGGCGCTGCTCGCCGACTGGGGTGCCGACGTCATCAAGATCGAACCGCCCTCGGGTGATCCGGCGAGGATGTTCGGCCGGATGCTCGGGCTGGATCCGGAGTTGGGGGTGGCGGCCAACCCGCCGTTCGAGATGGACAACCGGTCCAAACGCAGCGTGGTGCTCGACCTCGGTACCGACGACGGACGTCACACCGCGCTCGAACTGCTCTCCAGCGCAGATGTTTTCCTGACGAATGTGCGGCCGGCGGCGCTGCGGCGGCTGCGGCTGGATTTCGAGACCGTCGCGGCGCGCAACCCGCGCCTGGTCTATGGCCTGATCACCGGATACGGCCTGACCGGCCCCGAGGCGGATCGCGCGGCCTTCGACGTCGCGGCGTTCTGGGCCCGCGCGGGGCTGGCCGATCTGCTCACCCGCCCCGGCGACACGCCCCCGTTCCAGCGTGGCGGCATGGGCGATCACTCCGCCGGGACGACGCTGGCGGCGGCGGTCTGCGCTGCACTGCTGGCCCGGAACCGCACGGGGACCGGGCAATTGGTCACCACGTCGCTGTACCGTCAGGGCGCCTACACAGTGAGCTTCGACCTGAACACCGTGCTGATGAGCGGGCAGCAGATCGCCATCGGGCAGCGGGAGTCGATGGCCAACCCGTGCATGAACAACTACGCGGCCGGCGACGGAAAACGCTTCTGGGTGGTCGGGCTGCAAGCGGACCGGCACTGGCCCGTGCTGTGCCGGGTCGTCGGCCGCGAGGAGTGGTCGACCGATCCGCGTTTCGCCACGGCGCGTGACCGGTATGTCAACTCGCGCGAGTTGATCGCCGAACTCGACGCGATTTTTGCCGCCCATCCGATGGATCACTGGGCCGCGCGGTTCGACGCCGAATCCGACTTCTTCTGGTCGCCGATCAACAGCCTCGACGACGTCATCGCCGATGAGCAGTTCCACGCGGCCGGCGGCATTGTCGATGTCCCCGACGGGGATTCGGCGGTGCCGATGGTGGCCAGCCCGGCCGACTTCTCCGCCACACCGTGGCAGCCCCGCACGGTCGCCCCGGCACTCGGGGCCCACACCGACGAGGTCCT
This sequence comes from [Mycobacterium] fortunisiensis, assembly GCF_019050325.1. GTDB lineage: Bacteria > Actinomycetota > Actinomycetes > Mycobacteriales > Mycobacteriaceae > Mycobacterium > Mycobacterium fortunisiensis. The sequence goes on from NZ_VOMB01000016.1 coordinate 303,207, forward strand.
GGCCGAACTGCGCGGCGGTCAGGACCGCTGAGCGTTGATGGCTGCGAGCAGCGCGTCGAGCTGTTCGCGGGTGACCTTGCCTGCCGAAAATCCGGCCATCCGCCCGATCGGTACCGATTCCAACAACCGCAGCAGGTTGCCGCCGAGGGCGGACTCGTCGGTGCCGAACGGGGAGGCGGCACCCAGGACCGTCAGGATCGTCTGTGCCGCAACAGGATCAGCGAGAAGCTCACCCAGGGTCGATTCGCGGGTGAAGGGCCGACTCGCTGCGTCACCGTCCAACCGCACCGTCGCGGTCAACCGAAGGTCACGGCTCGACGCGCCGACGGACATCTCGTACTCCCCGGGCTCGAGCCGCCGGCGTCCGGCATCGGTGTCCCAGTACGCGAGGTCGGCTCGGCTGACGGGGATCTCGACGCCACGTCGCTCACCGGGAGCGACGGTGACGGAGGCGAACCCGCCCAGCCAGCGCGGTGGCCTGGCCACGCCGGACCGGGGCAGGCCGGCATACACCTGCACCACCTCCCGGCCCTCCCGGCGGCCGGTGTTGGCCACGGTCAGTCTGACCGACAGGCCCGCATCCGTCGGAGTGAGCTCAAGATCGGAGTACTCGAACCGGGTGTAGGACAGGCCGTGGCCGAAGGGGAACGCCACCGGCAGGTCCCGCGCGTCGTACCAGCGGTAGCCGACGAACATCCGCTCGCCGTAGACGGTATGACCCGACTCGGACGGGAAGTTCAGATAGGCCGGGCAATCCTGCAACCGCAGCGGCACCGTCTCGGCCAACCGGCCCGACGGGTTGACCACGCCGAACAGCACGTCGGCCAGCGCGCCGCCACCGGCCTGGCCCAGCAGCGCCCCGTCGAGGATCGCCGGCGCCAAGGCGCCGACGGTGTCCAGACGCACCACGCCGCCGTGGGACAGCACCACCACGGTGTTGGGTTGGACCTCGACGACGGCGCGCAGCAGATCGAGCTGGGCAGACGGCAGGTCGATGTGCTCGCGGTCGTAGCCCTCGGATTCCTCCTCGGGTGTCAGCCCGAGGAATACGATTGCCGCATCGGCAGATTCGGCAGCGGTCACCGCCGCGCCGACATCGTTACCTGGGCAGTAGTCGACCGGATGTTCGCCGGTGAACCGGCGGATCTCCTCGAGTGGAATGTCGAGCCGGGTCGGGTTCACATGGGAGCTGCCGCCACCCTGATACCTCGGCTCGCGCGCGAATTCGCCGATGACCACCAGCGGGCATGGCGCCAGCGGCAGCACGTCGCGGTCATTCTTCAACAGCACGATGGCCTCACCGGCCGCCTCCCGCGCCAGTGCGTGATGGGCAGCGGCATCGAATCCTGTCGGTTGCGAGGGTGTTTCGATGACCTGCTGCGTCAGGTGGACGACCCGTCGGGCAGCGCGGGCGACGGCGTCCGCACCCAGGCGCCCGGCCCGCACCGCACGCACCACCTCGGCGTCGGAGACACCGCCGGTCGTGGGCATCTCCAGATCCAGGCCGGCGGCCACCGCCGCGACCCGATCGGCCACCGCGCCCCAGTCGCTGACCACCACGCCGTCGAAGCCCCACTCGTCGCGCAGCACCGTGGTGAGCAGCCAGCGGTTCTCCGCCGCGTAGACCCCGTTGATCCGGTTGTAGGAACACATCACGGTCCATGGCCGAGCCTGGCGCACCACGATCTCGAATGTCCGCAGATAGATCTCCCGTAACGTGCGCACGTCGACGTCCGAGCTGGCCCGCATCCGGTCGTGTTCGGCGTTGTTGGCCGCGAAATGCTTGACCGAGGCCGCCACGCCCCGACTCTGCACCCCGCGTACCCATGCCGCCCCGAGTGTCCCGGACAGGTACGGATCCTCCGAGTAGTACTCGAAATTGCGCCCACAGCGCGGGTCACGTTTGATGTTGACCCCCGGACCCAGCAGCACATGGACGCCGAGTGCACGGCACTCGTCACCGAGCGCCCGGCCGATGCGCTCGATGAGTTCGGGATCCCAGGTCTGGCTCAGGCCGACGGCGGGAGGAAAGCAGGTGGCCGGCTCGCTGGCGGACAGCCCCAGATGATCTGTGGCGCTGCCGGATTGCCTGCGCACCCCGTGCGGTCCGTCGGTCAGCACCACCGGCGGCAGTGCACCGATCGGCTTTGTGGTCCAGAAGCTCGCTCCGCTGCCGAGGGCGGCCTGTGCGGAAAGGTCCAGCCCGGCGATGAGATCAGCAGCGTCAGTCACCGGCCCCAGCGTAGCGCGGGGTGCGGAATGCGCAGTTCACTGCGGGTTTTTGGCTCTGGCGGCGTGGCGCAGCTGGGCCAGGAAATCGTCGGCGTCATCGCTGCGCACCAAGTAATGGCTGACCGCCACCCGTACCGCGGTGGCCGCGGCCAGGTCTGCGTCGGTTCCGGTGGTCAACCGCTGCAGGCGTTCGCGCATCAGCGGGATGACCTGGGCCAGCCGCCTGATGACGTGTTCGGGCTCGATATCGACCATGCGCAGCCCGGGATAGGACTGTTGGTATTCGACGACGGTACGCAGCGCCGCGTCCAGGTGTTCGCGCTCGGGCAGGTCGGCGGCGGCCTGGGCCACGGACTGCTCGTAAACCTTGCGCTCCCACACCACGAACGCATCGAGGAGTTCCTGTTTGGAGGCGAACCAGCGATACAGGGTGGGCCGCGACACCCCGGCCTGTGCAGCGACCTCCGACAGGCTGAGCTTGGTCATCCCGTTGGTACCGAGAACTTCGGCGGTGGCGGCCAGAATTCGGCCGCGGGTGCTGCTGTCGTCGTCGAGACACGTTTCGTCCGCCATGCCCACAGCTTTACAAACTATCGCCGGACTGTCACGCTATTTCGTGGCGCGACACAGCCGTCGGACGCCCGTGCAGGAGGACATACCGTGACAGTTGCCAGCTCGCCGCAGGCACGCGAATACAGCCCATTCGACATCACATCGCACGACTTCTGGAGCCAGCCGTTCGCTAAACGCGACGAAACGTTCGCGCAGTTGCGCGCCGGGGAAGGCCTGAGCTGGCATCAGCCGCTCTCGAGCCTCTTCGACGTCGAAGAACCGGGTTTTTGGGCGATCACCCGCCGCGCCGACGTTCAGTTCGTGAGCCAGCACCCGGAGCTGTTCACCTCGACCAAGGGTGTGGCGCTCGATCCGATGCCGGCCGACGTGCAGAAGTTCGCCACGTTCTTCCTGATGATGGATCCGCCGGAGCACACCACCTACCGGCGGCTGATCAGCTCGGCGTTCACCCCGCGCAATGTGCGCCGCATCGAGGAGCAGATCCAGGCCAATGCGGTCTCGATCGTCGACGATCTGATCGGGGCCGGCGATGTCGACTTCGTCGAGGCGTGTTCGGCGCAACTGCCGATGCGGACGATCTCGGACATGCTCGGTGTGCCCACCGCCGATCAGCCCGCACTGGCCAAGGCCGCCGAGAAGCTGTTCAGCATGAGCGACGACGAATACTCGTCGCTCGAAGAGCGGGCCATGGCCACCATCAACGAGATCATGCTGATCTCGAACACCGGCATCGAACTGGCGAAGTTCCGCCGGGCCAATCCCGGTGACGATCTGATGACCAGCATCGTCAACGCCGAGGTCGACGGGCACCGGCTCAGCGACGAGGAGATCGGGGCGTTCCTGATCCTGCTGGCCTCGGCCGGTAACGACACCACCAAGCAGACCACCACCCACGCGATGATGGCGCTGGCCGCGCACCCCGACCAAAAAGACTGGCTGTTGGAGGATTTCGACAACCGAATCGGTTTGGCCACCGAGGAGTTCGTGCGGTGGGCCACCCCGGTGATCCAGTTCGCCCGGCACGCCACCGAGGACGTCGAGCTGGCCGGACAGCGCATCAGTGCCGGCGACAAGGTGGGGCTGTTCTACTGCTCGGCCAACCGCGACGAGTCGGTGTTCACCGACCCGCAGCGGTTCGACGTGAGCCGTTCGCCCAACCCGCAGGTCGGGTTCGGCGGCGGTGGTCCACACTTCTGCCTGGGCAATCAGTTGGCCAAAACCGAACTGCGGCACCTGTTCCGCGAGCTGCTGACCCGGCTGAAGTCCGTCGAGTTCGGCGAACCCGAACTGCTCTACAGCAGCTTTGTGCACGGCATCAAGCGCGTGCCCGCACACCTCCAGTAGCCGGGGTGAACATGCGGGTAGAGGTCGATCTGGGCAAGTGCACCGGGCACGGCATCTGCGAATCCATCGCCGAGGACGTGTTCGAGGTCTCCGACGAGGGCATGGTGCGCATTCACGGTGACGATCAGCCGGAAACCGACCGGGAACGGATCCAGCTGGCCGTCGCTCAGTGCCCGGCCGGGGCTCTGCGGCTGCAGGGATAGGTGCCGAGTGGCCAGTTGTGTCACACGATCTCTGGAGAAGCCGTGTCATAACTGGCCTTTGGACAGGAGTCAGGCAGCCGCCACCAGCACTTGGCGCGGGCCGCGCACGGTGTAGTTGGTGCCGTAGTCCAGCGGGCCGGCCAACTGCCAGTCGCCGACGGTCTCGATGAGTTCCTCGAGGAAGATCTGGGCCTCCAGCCGGGCCAGGTTCATGCCGAGGCAGCTGTGCAGGCCGAAGGCGAAACCCAGGTGCGATAGCTTGCGACGGGTGATGTCGAACGTGTCGGGGTCCTCCCACCGCTGCGGATCGCGGTTGGCCGCACCCAGCAGCAAGGTGATCCGCTCGCCATCGCCGATCCGGATGTCGCCGACGGTCGCGGACTCGCCCATCGCGTCACGAAAGATGGAGTGCGACACCGTTTCGTGACGGTGGACTTCTTCCACCGCGTCGAGTGCCAAGCCGCGATCGGACTGAAGGATCCGGCGTTGATCAGGGTGGGCGGCCAGGGTCGCGACGATCTGGGCCAACAGCTTGGCGGTGGTCTCGTTGCCGGCGAACACCAACTGGGTGTTGCTGGCCACGATCTCCTGCTCGGTCATGTGCTCACAGGCGTATTCGTGGGCGACCATCGTCCCGATCAGATCCCACTCGTCGGCCACGGGGCAGCTTCGGCGCGGCAGCTCGTCGCGGATGTAGGAGTTCAGTTGTGCGGTAGCGTGTTTCCCGGCCGCGATCAGTTCCGCGCCGTGCTCGTTGGGCATGCTATAACCCTCGGCGGAGGCCCCCATGGCATCGCTCCACGCGGTGAACTGGGCCACCATTGCCGGTTCCACCCCGAGCATGTGCGCGATCACCTCGGTGGGGATGCCGCGGGTGAGCTCGGAGACCACCTCGACGGTCTCGCCATCACGCAACCGGGCGGTCACCGGATCCAGCCGGGCCCGCACGATTTCGGTGATCACCGGGCGCAGCCGGGCCAGCGTCCGTGGCCGGAAGTCGCCGGACCAGATGGATCGGATCCGGTCGTGGTGGGGGCCGTCGTAGAACTCCATCGTAGGGCCGCCGAACACCGCTGCGTGCTCCATCTGGCCGCGCTCGGATCCGAAAATCTCAGGCGCACTCAGGATCTGCTTGTTCAGGTCGAAGTCGCTGACCATCCAGCGGTTGATCCGTTCGTTGAAGACGACTCCGCCGAGGCCTCGGATCTCGCGGTAGCGTGCCCACGGGTCGGCGACGAACGCCGGATCGGTGGTGTCGAAGGACAACAACGGAAAGTGGGCCGCGACCATAGCTGCCATGTTGACAATGTTGTGCCATTCTGTAAAGCGTGAGTTTCAAAGACCTGGGGCGCGAACTGTCCAACTGGGGCCGGTGGGGGCCCGACGACCAGATCGGCACCCTCAACCTCGTCACACCGCAGCACGTACAGGCGGCCGCCCGCGAGGTGCGCTCGGGCAAGGTGTTTCAGCTCAGCATCCCCGTCGGCAAGGACGGCCCGCAGAGCGGGATCGGCGGCCGGCTCAACCCGGTGCACCTGATGTCGATGCAGCCCGGCGACTGGGAACCGCACGGGCTGCAGGTCGCCGACGACTGGATCATCATGCCGCTGCAGTCGGGCACCCAGTGGGACGCACTGTCCCACGTCGCCTACGACGACAAGCTCTACAACGGCTATCCCACCGACCAGGTCGGTACCCGGGCCGGGGCCCGGCAATTGGCCGTCGACGCCTTCACCGATCGCATTGCCGGTCGCGGCGTGCTGCTCGACATCGCCCGGCTGCACGGGGTGGACTGGCTCGAGGGTGGCACCGCCATCACACCGGACGACCTGGAAGCTGCCGAACGAGCCCAGGGCGTCACCGTCGGCGAAGCCGACTTCCTGCTGGTGCGTACCGGGTGGCGGGGCCGGCTGCTGGCGCAGGGACGCGAGGACTGGATGTCCACCGAGCCGGGCCTGGGCATCGACTGTGCGCGCTGGCTGCGGGACCGCTCGGTTGCCGCAGTGGGGAGCGACAACTGGGCCATCGAGGTGATCCCCAGTGAGACGGGGGAGACACTGCCGCTGCACTGCGTACTGATCCGCGACATGGGCATGCCGCTGGCGGAGATCCTCGATCTCGACGCCCTGGCCGGCGAGTGCGCCGCCGACGGGGTGTGGAGTTTCCTGTTCGTGGCGCCGCCGCTGCACATCGCCAATGCGGTCGGATCACCGGTCACCCCCATCGCGATCAAATGAGCCCGGCATTCCAGTACCGGCTGCGCACCCCGGTGCCGCTGGTCAGCATCGACGACCACCGTCGCGCGGCCCGCCGGGCGCTGCCCACCATGGTGTGGGCCTATCTCGACGGCGGCGCCGAAGACGAGCGCACGGTGCGGAACAACCGCGCAGCCTTCGCCAATTGGCAGCTGCGCCAACGGGTCCTGGCCGGATACCCGGGCGCGGAGCTGGGCGTGACGATCGACGGCCAGCGTCTGGAGTTGCCGGTGCTGCTGGCGCCCACCGGTCTCACCGGCCTGGCGCACTGGTCGGGTGAGTTGGCCGCCGCGCAGGCGGCCGAGCGGGCCGGCACCCGGCTCACATTATCGACGGCCTCGTCGTACTCCATCGAGGAGGTGGCGGCCGGAACCGCCGAGGACCACTGGTTCCAGCTGTATCCCTGGGGTGACGGCGCGTTCTCCGACTCGATGCTCGGCCGGGCTCGCGATGCCGGGTACCGCACCCTGGTGGTGACGGTCGATGTTCCGGTGCAGGGCAACCGCACCGGGGAACGGCGCACCGGAATGGGACATCCGCCGATCCTCACCCCGCGCCGTATCGCCGACGCCGCGATCCGGCCGCGCTGGTGGTATGGGCTGCTGCGGCAACAGCGCATGACGATGCGCAGCCTGACCCACACCGCGGGCGCGAAAGGCGCGGTGGAATCCGTCAGCATCCAGAACCGCCGGATCCGGCCAGACTTGAGTTGGCCCGACGTGGCGGCGCTGCGGGAACGCTGGGACGGCCCGTTCGTGGTCAAAGGCGTGCTGGAACCCGAGGACGCGCTACGCGCGGTCGAATTGGGCGCGACCGGGGTGGTGGTGTCCAATCACGGTGGGCGCCAACTCAATGGCGTGCGTGCATCGATTGACGCGCTGCCCGACATCGCCGACGCGATCGGCGGGCGCGCCACGGTGCTGCTGGACAGCGGCGTGCGGTGCGGCACCGACGTGGTCACCGCGCTGGCATTGGGCGCTGATGCGGTGATGATCGGCCGGCCCTACCTCTACGGGCTGGCAGTGGCCGGTGGCGCGGGAGTGAGCGCGGTGCTCGACATCCTGGCCGCCGAGATCCGGTCCACATTGACCCTGATGGGGGTGGCGGGCGTTGCCGAGTTGACCCCCGCACACCTGCGGCGAGCAGACAGGTAGGTACCCGAAAATGGCCCCGCGCGGGTACCGAAGTGTCTGCTCGGCGTATCAGGCTTTCGGTGGGCGGGGCCGCACCAGCACCGCCTGCTGGATCGCGCCCACCGCACCGGCCTGATCGAACAACGTCCCCACGGTGGTGGCGATACCGTCGGGGCCGTAATTGGTCTCGGCGCGGATCCCGATCCACTCCCCGTCGGGCACCCGGTGGACGTGCACCACCAGGTCGGTGTTGAGGAACGTCCACTTGCGGATGTCGATCTTCGACCCGATGCCGTTGGCGTCATCGGCGACCGTGAACAACCGCTGCAGCGGCGTCATCGACTCGTCCTTGACCAGATCGACCGTCGGCTTCAGCCAGGACTCACCGGGGCCCGGTGCCTGCGGCACGGTCAGCCACCGCCAATCCAGGCTGTGCACATAGTTGGGTTCCCAGTTCTTGGCCATGTCGCGGCTGCGCGCCTGCTCCAGTGGCGGCAGCGGCTCGACGCCGGTATGCGCGACGGCACTGGTGTCCAGCTGCAGCATCCGCCACCCGCCGGCCCGGGCCACCACCCTTGGCGCACCGTCGGGTCCGGGTGCGAGCATCTCGGCGCTGATCAGTTCGATCTGCTTGCCCGGCCGTTCCACCTGCGCACGCACCCACAGGTCGCCCTCGGACGGCACACCGCCCATCAGATCGATGGCCACCCGGCTCAACCGGGTGTCGGCGCGCTGCTCACAGCGTTCCAGGGCGCGCACCAACAGCGCCGACACCGGCGCACCATGCTGGATCGCTGCCGACCAGGTGCCGCGCGCCATATCGGTGGCAGCAAACTTCTCACCGATCGCGTCGTGCTCATCGATCAGCTCGTAATACGAGTCAGACATGTCTACCTGTCAGTGGTGGTGATGGTGGGTGGCGTGCTCGCCCGGTGCCGGGGTGTCGACCAGGCGGGTGTCGATCCGTGACAGCTTGGTCCCGATCAACCGTTCCGGATAGGCGTCGGTGGTGGTGACCAGGAACAGGGTGCGTCCCTCGCTACCGCCCAGCGCGGGCGCGATCGCCATCCGCCCGCCGGTGTCGAGGCGATGGGTGATCTCGGAACCGTCGGGGGCGATGCGCTGAAACTGCTGGGCCAGGGTCAGTGCCGCCCACACCCCGACCTCGGCGTCGATCGCGATGCCGTCGGGTGGGCCGTCGAGTCCGTCGACGAACACCCGCCGGTCGGTCAGCGTGCCGTCGGGGGACAGGGTGAACGCGGTGAGCCGGCGTGCGGTGGACTCCGCGACGATCAGAGTGGTGCCATCGGGGGTGATCGCCATGCCGTTGGGAAAGTCCAGACCGTCGGCAACCACCACAGGTTCGGCATCGGGATCGAGACGCACGATCACGCCGCCGCTGCGGGCTTGGGATCCCACGTAGGCGCGACCGTGCTCGTCGATCACCATGTCACCGAGGTCCGCGGGGACCAGATGGCTGAGGTCGGCCAGCAGCGCGACCGTGTCGCCGTCGTAGCGCAGCACCTGGCGGCGCTGGGTGGAGACGATCAGCAGGGTGCCGTCGGGCCGAAAACCCAACCCGGACGGTGAATGTCCGGGCACAGGCAGGGTCGTCATCGCACCCGACAGGGTGACCGTGTGCACGGCCTCGCCCAGCATGTCGGAGAACCACAGCAGACCTTCGAACCAGCGTGGGCCCTCACCGAAACAGAAGCCGTGTGCCAGTTCGGTTGTCCCGGCCTCGTCAGTTCCCGCGGTCATATCCCCCTGCCTTTACAAAACACGGCTCAAGTGTCACGCTCGCAGTGTGTCACTGTCAACCACCGGAGCGCAGTAGATGAAGAAGTACTACGGCCACACCCTGCTATATCTGCACGAGACCATCGATCTGGGCTCGGGGCGGACCGATAATTTCACCGAGGTTTTCGGCGAGGTCTATCAGCCGATGATGGAGGACCTGGGCGCCCGACTGTTCGCGGTGTGGGAGACCACGCCCTACAACGGTCACTGGCCGCAGGTGACGATCATCTGGGAGATCGACGCATTCGCCGACTATGCCCGGATCGGCAAGGCTCAGGCCGCGGGCGGCAGCCACGAGAAGCCGGCACTGCAGTGGGCGGCCTACCTGTCCGAGCTCGGGGCCCGCGGTGAGGGCCGAATCATGTACGCCGGCAAGTACAACAGGACGCTGGCGCAGTTGCAGGAGTCCGGATTCCGGGCCGGCCTGGTGATCCAGGAGATCATGGAGACCAAGCCCGGCCGTCAGGACGACTACATCCGTGAGCTGGAGCGGTTGTATGTGCCCTGGTCGGAGAGCACCGGCAAACGCTGGCTGGGCTCGTTCATCACCACGTTCCGGTTCAACGAGGTGATCCATTACTGGGCGCTCGACGACGACTGGGACTGCTTCGAGAACCATTACCCGTCATGGAAGGGCGACCCGCCCGCGGAGATCGTCACCTGGATGAGTGTGGCCCCCGCGCTTCGCGACGGCTGGGAGGATTCGATTCTGTCGGCCTTGCCGCCGTCACCGCTGAAGTAGAGGCGGTCATGAACTCGACGAAACAGCCCGTGCAGCAGAATTTCACCTACGATCCGTTCGATCCGGACGTGATGGCCGACCCGCTGCCGTACTACCGGATCCTGCGCGACGAACACCCGGTGTACTACATCGAGAAGTGGGACACCTACGCATTGTCCCGGTTCGACGACATCTGGAACGTGCTCGGCGTCAACGACGGAACGTTCGTCGCATCCGAGGGCACCCTGCCGGCGGCGAACGTGCTGGCGCAGCGTAATGACGGCGCAGTGCCCGATCCTCCGTTGCACCCCATGCCTTTTCACGCCAACTTCGACTCGCCGATCTACGAGAACGTACGCAAGTGCACGTCCTCGCAGTTCCGCATCCGCACGGTGCCCAAGCTGGCCGACCGGATCCGGACCCTGGCCAACGAGCGGCTCGACGAGTTGCTCCCGCGCGGTTCGTTCGACCTCACGCAGGACTACGGAGGGATCGTCGCGGCGTCGATGGTCTGCGATTTCGTCGGCCTGCCGGTCGATCTCGCGCCGGACGTACTGGCCACGGTGAACGCCGGCAGTTTGGCGCAGCCGGGGGAGGGAGTCGAAGTCGGCAACGCCCGGCCCGGTTACCTGTCCTATCTCACCCCGATCATCGAACGCCGCCGGGCCGAGGGGCACGACGGCAGCGTGCCGATCGCCGACAGCCTGATCGAATACCGGCTGCCCGACGGGTCGGCGTTGAACGACATGGAAGCCGCCGTGCAGATGCTCGGGGTGTTCATCGGTGGTACCGAAACCGTGCCGAAGATCACCGCGACCGGGCTGTGGCAATTGTTGCGACACCCCGACCAATTGGCCGCGGTGCGTGCCGATCTCGACGCCAACGTACCGGTCGCCCGCGAAGAGATCATCCGGTACAGCGCGCCGGCGCAGTGGTTCGCCCGAACGGTGCGCCGGCCCTACACCATTCACGGCACCACCATCCATCCCGGTCAACGCGTCATCACGCTGTTGGCCTCAGCTGCCCGGGACGAACGGGAGTACGACAATCCGGACGATTTCGTGTGGAACCGGCCCATCGACCGCTTGCTGTCGTTCGGCCATGGACAGCACTTCTGCCTCGGCGTGCACGTGGCCCGCCTCGAGATCACCATCATGATTCAGGAGTTCCTCAAGCGCGTGCCCGAGTACCGCATCGACGAAGCCGCGGCATCCCGGCCGCCGTCAAGCTTTCAGTGGGGCTGGAACAACATCCCGGTGGAGGTCTGACGTGTGGTCCTATCGGCTCGTCGCACCGTATAGCTTTGAACGGCAAGACGTTTCGGAACCATCGGCGGAATCGCTGGCGCAGGGTCAGGTGCTGCTCGATTTCCTGGCGGCCGGAATCTGTGGCAGTGACCTTCCCGGCTTCAAGGGAACCCAGGGCAAACTGCCCGGGGACACCGGCTGCTGCGCAGCCGAGATGACCGGCTTCCCCATCCACGAGATCGTCGGCGAGGTGCTGGCCAGTCGGCATCCCGATCACCGGCCGGGGGAGCGGGTGGTGGGTTGGGCCTCGGGCTTCGACGGCCTGATGGGCCGGGTGGTCGCCGACGGCGCCGGCCTGGTGGCGTACGACCCTGGGCTCACCCCGGAACTCGCGGTCGGGCTGCAGCCGCTGGCCTGTGTGCTCTACGCCGCCGAACAGCTGCCCGAGGTCACCGGCCGCCACGTCGCGGTGATCGGCCAGGGCTCGATCGGCCTGCTGTTCTCCTATGTGGCAAAGGCTTTGGGTGCCTCCCGGGTCACCGGGGTGGACCCGGTGGATCGCTCGGCGATCGCCGAGCGATTCGGGGTCGACGACGCGGTCCGGGCCACCAGTGACCGCTGGGTCAGACACCTGGACGCCGACGGCAAACCCGATATCGTGATCGAAGCCGTCGGACATCAGGTCGCCACCCTCAACCATGCGTTGGAGGCCACGGCGTTCGGCGGGACGGTGTTCTATTTCGGTGTACCCGACGACGACAGCTATCCGATCAGTATGCGGACCATGTTGCGTAACAACCTCACCTTGAAATCCGGTGTCACCCTGGACCGTCAACGCGTACTGCAGCGTGCCGATCAGTTCGCGCGCGAGCATCCCGACCTACTGCCCGGCTACGTGACGCACACCTTCGACACCGGTGCGGTGCAGGCCGCGTTCGAGCTGGCCTGCCGCCCGGTACCCGAACGCGTCAAGATCGCGATCACCCGATGAGCCCCAGCAGATTGCAGGAGGCGCTGGCGGCCAATCCCCAGGTGTGGGGTGGCTGGGTGGTCGGCCCGACGATCCTGGGCCCCGAGGAGTTCGCCGCCGCGGGTTATCAGTACGTCGGATTCGACGTGCAGCACGGCTATCTCGACGACGCCGACGTGGCGCTGCTGCTGCGCCGGCTCGAACACGTGCCGATCGCCACCGCGGTCCGGTTGCCCTCGGCCGACCCGGCGCCGATCGGGCGGGTGCTCGACGCGGGAGCCGACGCGGTGATCATCGCCATGGTCGAATCGGCCGAGCAGGCCGGTGCGGCGGTCGCCGCCACCAGATACGCCCCGGCCGGGGTACGCAGCTTCGGACCGCTACGCGCCAGTTTGGGCCAGGACACCGCCGAGTTGGAAGCCCGAGTCAGCGTGTTCGCGATGATCGAAACGGCCCGGGGACTGGCCGCCGCGGACGAGATCTGTGCGGTGCCCGGGCTCACCGGGATTTATGTCGGACCGGCAGACCTGGCCATCTCGATGGGATACCGGCTGGCTGACGCCTGGACCCACCCCGAGGTGCGGGCGGCGATGGTGGCGATCCAGACCACCGCGCAGGCCGCCGGCCTGGTCACCGGGATCCACGCCGGAGCTGGGAAACTCGGAAAGACCGTCGCCGACTTGGGCTTCCAGATGATCACGCTCGCCTCGGAATCGCAGGCGTTGCGCCGCGGTGCCGCCGAGCATCTCAACGAAGCCGTCGGGAAGACCCACGATGAGCATGAGCAAAGGGGATATCAGTGAGTGCCACCGACCGGGTTGCCCTGGTGACCGGTGCGGCCCGCGGTCAGGGCGCGGCCATCGTGCGTCGTCTGGTGACCGACGGCTACCGGGTGACCGCAGCCGACCTGCTGATCGACGAGTTGGAGTCCAGCACCACAGAATTCGGTGACCAGGTGCTCGCTGTCGGTTTGGATGTCACCTCGGCCGAGCAGTGGCAGGCCGCGGTGACGGCCACCGTCGAGCGGTTCGGTGGGCTGACCGCCCTGGTGAACAATGCCGGTGTGCTGCACCGGGCTTCGATCGCCGAGGAAACCCCGGCGGGGTTCGAGGCGGCGTGGCGGGTGAACTGCCTGGGCCCGTTCCTCGGATTGCAGGCCGCCCTGGCTGCGCTGCGGGCAGCCGACGGCGCTGCCGTGGTGAACACCTGCAGCACCGGCGCCGTCCGGCCGTTTCCCCACCACGCGGCCTACGGCTCGTCGAAATGGGCGTTGCGCGGGTTCACCCAGGTGGCTGCCGCGGAGCTGGGGCGCGACGGGATCCGGGTCAATGCGGTGTTCCCCGGACCGGTGCAGACCCCGATGCTCGACGAGACCACTCAGGTCCGGCTGGCGGAGCGGGCCACCCTGGGCCGGCTGGGACAGCCGACCGAGATCGCCGACGCCGTGGCGTTCCTGCTGTCGGATCAGGCGTCGTTCATCACCGGGGCGGAACTGCTCGTCGACGGCGGCCAATGTCTGCAGATCGGATGATTCAGGTGTCCACATCTACATCGTCAAAACTTTCGGTAGGGATCATCGGCGCCGGCCCCGGCGGCCTGGCCCTCGGAATCTTCTTGAGAAAGGCCGGTTTCGACGACTTCACCATCTTCGATCGTGAAGATGGCGTCGGCGGGACGTGGCGGATCAACACGTATCCGGGTCTGGCCTGCGATGTGAAATCACATCTGTACTCCTACTCGTTCGATCTCAACCCCGACTGGAGCCGGATGTGGGCCGGGCAGCCGGAGATCCTCGAATACTTCGAGCGGTGCGCCGAGCGCTACCGGCTGGGCCCGCACCTGCGACTGAACACCGAGATCACCGCGGCGCGCTGGGACGGTGACACCAACAGCTGGGTGCTGACCACCGCGGCCGGTGCGCAGCACCGCTTCGACATCGTGGTGTCGGCGATCGGCCTGTTCACCCAGCCGCTGCAGCCGGAGCTGGTCGCCGAGGAACCGTTCACCGGCACCCTCATGCACACCGCCAACTGGGATCACGACGTCGCCCTCGACGGCGCCAAGGTGGCAGTTCTCGGCACCGGATCGACTGCCTCCCAAGTTGTTCCAGAGCTCGCCAAGGTGGCCGAGAAGGTCTACTCGGTGCAGCGTTCGGCGACGTGGGTGCTGCCGAAACCAGACCGGCCCTACACCGAGCGTGAACGCTGGCTCTTCGCCCACGTACCGTTCGCCAAGAAGATCTACCGCACCCGGCTGTGGCTGCGCAGCGAGTCCAACATCGCCGTCATCGAGAACGGCAGCGACAAGACCCAGGAGTTCAAGGCCACTGCGCTCAACCTCCTCGAATCCACCGTGGCCGACCAGGAATTGCGGGCTCAGCTCACCCCGGACCATCCGTTGGGCTGCAAGCGGTTGGTGTTCTCGCCGGACTTCATCGAGTCGCTGACCCGGCCCAACGTCGAGGTGGTGTCCAGTCCGGCCCGCGCGCTGCGGGCCCGGTCACTGGTCACCGCGGACGGGCGGGAGCTCGACGTCGACGTGGTGGTGTGCGCCACCGGCTATGCCGCCGCCGACTATCTGGGGCAGATCGAGGTGATCGGCGAGGGGGGCGTCGACCTGCACGACACCTGGAGCGAGGGGGCGTTCGCCTATCTGGGCATGGCAGTGCCCGGCTTCCCGAACTTCTTCATGCTCTACGGTCCCAACACCAACGTCGGATCCAACAGCGTCATCTTCATCCTCGAGGCGCAGGCCCGCTACATCGTGCGGGCCATGAAATACCTTCGGCGCAAACGTAAGTCGTACCTATCGGTGCGTCCCAGCGCGATGGCCGCGTTCCTCGCCGACATCGACCGGTGGATGCAGGGCACGGTCTGGCTGACCCGGTGCAGCAGTTACTTCCGGGCCCCGAGTGGGCGGGTGGTCACCCAGTGGCCGCGCAGTGCCCGCGCGTTCTGGACGATGACCCGCCGCTTCCGGCCGGCCGACTACGTGTTCTCCCCGTCGGCCGACCACCCGGCGCGCCTCACCGCGGCCGCCGATCGGACGGACGGCTGACCGGTGTCCTGGACGGACCGTCTCGACCCGGCGCTGCGTGCGTTCGCCCAAGCACGTACCGACCTGAGCGCCGACCAATTGGGTGTGGTGCGCTCGTCGCTGGACCAGCGCCGCCGTGAGGCCGCGCAGACCCTCGACACCCCGGGGGTGGAGATCGTCGGAGCCCGGGTCGCCCTCGGCCGACGCACCATCGGGGTGCGCATCTATCGCGCCGGTCCCTCGCCGTCACCGGCAGTGGTCTACTGCCACTCCGGCGCCTTCGTCCTGGGGAACCTCGACACCGACCAACTCCAGTGCGTGGAGTTGGCACGACGCGCCCGCTGCACGGTGATCTCGATGGACTACCGGCTGGCCCCCGAACATCCCTTTCCGGCCGGGTTCGACGACGCGATGGTGGTGCTGAACTGGGCGGCCACGCTGGCGGGTGACCTCGACATCGATGCGGACCGGATCGCCGTGGCGGGCAGCAGCGCCGGCGGTGCGGTGGCCGCACTGCTGGCCCAGCGTGCCGCCGCGGGGGCCGCGCCGCCGGTGCTGTTCCAGGCGCTGCACCAGCCGGTACTCGACGATCGGCCCACCGGTTCCAAACAGGAGTTCGTCGACACGCCCGGTTTCGACGGACCGGCCACCGTGGCGATGTGGCGGCACCTGGGCGGGCCGGCGGTACCGGAGTCGGCGGTGCCGGCTCGGGCCGCGGCGTTGACCGGTGTGGCGCCCGCGCTGATCACCTGCTCGGAGCTCGATCCGCTGCGCGATGAGGCGCTCGACTACGCCCGCCGCCTGCTGGCCGACGGGGTTTCCGCCGAACTGCATCTGTTTCCCGGGACCTGCCACGGCTTTGATTCGCTGCTTCCGGAGTGGGAGGTCAGCCGGCAGCTGTTCGCGCTGCAAGGGGCCGCGCTGCGGCGCGCGCTGCATGGTTGATTCGGTAGCCGGCCACCTCGGCGGGTGGTTGTCCTCCATGTTGTGGGCAATAATGCAGATCTGCTGCAAACGGATCTCGCGCGGGGAGCGAGTAAGCGATTGAGAGGTATCCATGTCGGCCGACGACGACCGGCTCATGTACTCGGGAGATCCCAAGCACGCCAGGGAGCCGCTGGCGTACGGCGGGCTTGACGCCCTGCTGGGCGGGCCGGTGGCGGCGCTGCCCTCCGGGCGGGCCCGGCACGGAGACGCCAGGGTGTCGGCCCCGCCGATCGTTCTGACCTCGAATTTCGCCACTCCCCGCGAAGCCGAGATCACCACCAAGCTCCCCGTCGTGCCGGGAAACTCCACCCCGCCCCCGGCCGGCGGTTCGTCCACCGCCGGAAACTGGATCCTGGAGCAGCCCGTCGCCCCCGCCAACCCCGACGAGGCCCGCGCCGTCGACAACCTTGCCCGCGTCGGGGTGCGCTCCCTGGTCAAGATGCAGCCGCGGCGCGGCTGGCGACGCGCGGTCTACGTGACCACCCGGCTCAACCTGGGGCTGTCGCGGGATGAGCTCTATGAGCTGGACCTGTACGCGCGGGTGCGCCGCACGGCGCGGGAATCCCACCAGATCGGGGTGTTCGGCCTGAAAGGCGGCGTGGGTAAGACCGCGGTGACCGTGGCGCTCGGATCGGTGCTGAGCGCGGTGCGCGGCGATCGGATTCTTGCTGTCGACGCCGACCCGGCCAGTGGCAACCTGGCCGATCGGGTGGGCCGGCAGTCCGCGGCCACGGTGAGCGATCTGCTGGCTGCCAACGACCTGTCGCGCTACAACGACGTCCGGTCCTACACCAGCATGAACGAGTCCAAGCTGGAGGTGCTGTCCGGCGACGACTACAGCCGCGCCGCCCGGGCCTTCAACGAAGCGGACTGGAACTCCGCCACGGCTGCGGTGTCCAAGCACTACAACCTGGTCCTGGCCGATTGTGCGGCCGACATGTTCGCCCCGGCCGCCCGCGGTGTCCTGGCCACCGTGTCGGGGGCGGTCATCGTGGCCAGTGCCTCGATCGACGGTGCCCGCCAGGCCGCGATGACCATGGACTGGTTGCGGCACAACGGTTACCAGGAACTGCTGAGCCGCTCGTGCGTCGTGGTCAACCACGTCGGGCCGGGCAAACCCAATGTCAACACCGGCGAGTTGGTGCACCAGTTCCAGAAACACGTGGCTCCGGGCCGGGTGTTCGTGCTGCCATGGGACAAGCACATCGCAGCGGGCACCGAAATCCAGTTCGACCTGCTGCGGCCGCGGTTCCGTCGTCGCATCCTGGAGCTGGCGGCCGCGCTGTCCGATGACTTCGAGGGCGGCGCCGCGGTCGCCTGACTCGCAAAGCTCAGGGCTGGTTGATTCGCAGAGCTCAGTGCTGGTTGATTCGCGAAGCTCAGTCGAGCGCCAGTTCGCGCGCCACCGCAGCGTGGTACTTGTCGATGTTCGCCGGATTGACCACCCGGAACAGCGCATCGGGCAGCGGGGAATCCTTGTAGGCCTCGATCGTCATCGTCCGGCTGAACAGGGTGATGTCGTTGCCCGGACGGGTGAACTGGTACTGCACGGTGATACGGCCGTCCATGCCGCCGTTGCCGTCGGCGTCGTGCCCGAGCCGGCCCACCGAGTTGAACACCCACATCCGCGGCCGCATCGCAATCGCCAGGTGCCAGGTGTAGATCTGCGTCCCGTCGGGCCCGGCCTCCGTCCAGGTGTCACCGACCTGCAGCGGCAATCGTTCCGGCAGCCCGCCGATGTGGGCGCTGCCAGGGTAGGTCTTGACCCAATTCGCCGGGTTGGTGACGAAGTCGTAGATCTCCTCGGCGGACTGGCTGAAGGCCGTCTCGGAGCTGGTGGTCACGATGCCCAAGGGTGTTCACTTTCGTCGCTGTTGCAGGTTTCGTCGGTCACACGTCGCACCCGCAGGCCGCCGCCATCGCGGCTGCGGGGAGCTCGGCGAGCACGTCCAGGCGGGTCGCATCGAAGCTCAGCAGCCCCTGGATCGGCCGGGACTCCGGTGGGGTGTCAGGGTAGCTCCAGGCCACGTCGCTGATCACCGTGTCCCCGATGACTACCGTCCAGTAGCTGGCGGTGCCCTTGTAGTTGCAGTACGACGTGGTCTGGCTGGGCTGCAGCAGATCGGTCCGGACTTGTGCCGGGTCGACGTAGAGGCGCGGATCCAGCGACGTCTCGAAGACGATCACGGTCTCGTCGGTGTCGACCAGCACGGTGTCCGCGACGCTCACCCGCAGGCCGCGGCGGGTCGGCCGGCAGTCGACGCGGTGATACGGGTTCGGCGGGTAGTGCACCAGCCGCCGGCCCTCTTCGAACCAGGCCTCGACCGCGTCCCACGGCACCGCGACATATCCGGTCGCCTCGGGCACCGGCTCGTGCGGGAGGTCACCGACCACATCGTCGGGGAATGCGTAACTCAGCGGATGGCCGGCCCGGTGCACCATCAGGGCGCGCTCGGTGTCGAGCACGACCGTATCGTCGCGGAACGCCTGAATGCGTCGCGGGTGCGGCTCGATGTAAACCGTGGCGCCGGCCAGCGGAGGGGTGAACCAACCGGCCGATTGTGTACTCAACGGACCACGTCCCGCGACGAGACTCATTGCAGTACCTCCAATTTGGCTGATCGGCCGGCGCAAGCGGTTCTGCTGCACCAACTGACCGCCGGTTGCGCGGGCGATCGGCGTGTCCAGATAGAAGCTTTACAGATTCTCTTGGGAATGTCACGCTGTTGGGTGAGGCGGACCATACCGCAACAACACCTCGAGACGTACCGGCCGATAGGCCTCTGGATCCGGATTGGATGCCCTATGTCCTCACAGCCAGGAATGTCCGCGCAGATGTCCGAGGTGCCGGCAGGCGGTAATCCGCCGGTCACCCTTTCGGGCGCCCGGCCGCGGGTGCGCCCCGAGCAGGCGCTGCACTATGAGCTCACCGTGATGGCCACAGACGTCGGCGCCATGGTTTCGGATATCGGCGGATGGCTGTTCGACCGGGCGATGGCGGGCTGGCGGGTCAATGTCGTCACCGACGCCGGCGCTGACGGCGCTGATACCGCCGAGCGCCGGGCGCTGGGCATCCTCGGTGTGAGACGCGTTGCCTCCGACGCGCTGTCGTCGGTGGACCCGGCAGTGGCCACGATGACGGCGATCAGCGTGGACTGCTTCACCGCCGGCGAGCCGGCGGTGCGCACATTCGGCGACGTGTTCTTGTACGGCCGGCCCCGTCCGGACGACCTCACCGGGCCGGTGCACCGGCTGCAGTACCGTCCGAGCACCGCCGCGCTGGCCTTCAAGGCGCATGCGTTGGCGGTCCTCGGAGAGCCCCGGACGGCCGGGGGAGCCGAGACCATGTTCCGGTACGGACGGACCGGAGGTCTGCTCGACTCCGGCCTGGTGCCGGTGTGTTGATGGCAGCACAGGCGTCGGTGGCCGGACTGCTCGAGGTGTTCGACGTGACCCCGGCCGGAGCGAACCGGTTCAGCGGCGTCACCGGCCCGGTCGGAACCGATGGCAGAACGGTGGCCAAAGGCACCCAGGCGCTGGGGCAGGCGATCGTGGCGGCGGCAAAGCGATTCCCGGACAAGACGATTCGTTCGGCGCACGCGGTGTTCACCAAACCGGTCGAGGTCGACTCGACCGTGGAATTGTCGGTGCAGGTCGTGCACGAGGGCCGATCGACGGCTACCGCGGTGGTGTCCGTGGCCCAGGACGCGCGGCTGTGCGCCACCGTGACGGTCCTCGCCGACATTCCCGGCGGCGAGGTGATCGCCCACCACGCGCTGCGGCCCGACGTCGAGACCCCCGCGGACGCGCACCCAGCGGCGGCGGCCATGACCGGACACGAGCTGCGCCTGGTCGACGTCGTCGACGTCAACAATCCCGACGAAGTGGGACCGCCTGAGCTCTACGCCTGGCTGCGCTGTGACCCGATTCCCGAGCGTGACGATCTCGCCAAGGCACTGGTGTGCTATTTCACCGGGCAACTGGGCATCTCGACCACGATGCGACCGCATCGCGGGGTCGGGACGGCACAGGCGCATGCGACCCTGACGACGGCGCTGATGTCGACAGCGGTCAGTTTTCACGAAGCCGTGGAATGGGACGGTTGGTTGCTCTACGGCCACGAGAGCACGGCGGCCGCGCAGGGGATGTCCTACGTGCGCGGTCAGGTGCACACCGAGGATGGCGACCTGTTGGCCTCATTCGCCCAGGAAGGGCTGATCCGTCCGATGCGATCGGCGGACACCGCCATCGAGATGCCGGCCCGGTTGTAGGGCCGGCATGCAACAGATGCGGCTAGCGGATCCAGCCGCGGCGGCGCAGCCACCAGTCGCGGCCCACGGCCAGCACGATGAGGACGGCGAACGAGATGAGGAACCAGTCCTCGACGTGACCGACGTGGTTGCCGCGCAACATGACCAACAGGAAGGCCGCGGACAACAGGCCGCCGATCTGGATCAGCCTGGGGCTCATGTAGGACCAGCCCCATGCCGCGGACGGCACGTCCTCGACGTCGACGCCGCTGTGTCGCTCCACCTCGGTGTTGGCCACAGGTTGCTCCTCAGAATCGAACTGGCTTCAGGCTGGCTTGTGCACATTCTGGCATACGACGCTTTGTCGTATGCCGCCCCGGGGGCTACCGGACATCAGCGGAACACAGAAGGGTTGGTCGATGCAGTTCTGGAGTGGCACGGCGTTCATGGACACCACCGACGCGCTGGTGGTGGCACCATTGCTCGACGAGGCCGGCTACCACGGCATGGTCTGTTCGGATCACATGATCTATCCGCGCGAGCTGTCCTCGCCGTACCCGGACTCGCCGACGGGCAAGCCCCCGTGGGCGCCGGAGACTGCCTGGCCCGACTCGTGGGTGCTGATCGGCGCGATGGCTGCGCTCACCCGTCGGCTGCGGTTCTCCAACGCTGTGTACGTGGCGCCGGCACGGCCGCTGCTGGAGGTCGCCAAACAGGTCGCCACGGCCGCGGTGATCTCGGGCGGGCGGGTGTCCCTCGGCGTCGGCGTCGGGTGGATGCGGGAGGAATTCGAGCTGATGGGCCAGGATTTCGACACCCGCGGCAAGCGGCTCGACGAGATGATTCCGGCGCTGCGGGAGCTGTGGCGTGGCGGCTGGGTTTCCTACGCGGGGCGCTATTACCAGGTTCCCGAGATGATGATCGAGCCCCACCCGCCCGCGCCGGTGCCGATCCTGTGCGGCGGTGAATCCGAGGCGGCGCTGCGGCGGGCGGTCCGGTCGTGTGACGGCTGGATCGGTTACGCCTACACCCTCGAGGACGCCACCCGCTACACCACCCGGCTGGCCGAGCTGCGCCGCGAATACGGGCGCGAGCGTGAGCCTTTCGACATCATCCTGGCGCTGCTGGATCCGCCGACGCCCGATCTGTACAAGCGGGCCGAGGACCTCGGTATCACCGCGGTGATGTGTGCGCCGTGGCTGTCCTCGCCCAACGGCGCCACCGGGACCGATCGATTCCGTGGTCCCATCGAGCAGTTCGCCGAAACGATCATCGCGAAAGTGCACTAGCCGGGCGCAGACCGGTGATCGCCTATCATCACGCGAAACGGCGAACAGGGGGATGGCGTGATGCGACGCGCGGCACGGGTCGGCCAGGCCGGTGCCGCCGGTGCCGTCATCGCCCTGGGTATCGGCGTGGGCGCCTACAACGCCTGGTGGCTTGCGCTGTTCGTGTCGGTGCCGCTGATCGTGGTGGGTCTTGTGATGGTGCCCCGGCCGTCGCGGGTCGCCGAGCTCGACGCATTCGTCCCCGCGCCGGGTGAGCTGTCGGTGCCGGTCCGTATCGACGCGCTCACCCGCAGCAGCCGCGGCGACGAGGACCTGCAGCCGACGCTGGTGAGCGCGACGGTCAGCCCGCCACACGACACCGAGTACCAAACCCGTTGGATCGCGTCGATGTCACGGGCCGACTTCCGGTCGCTGAACGAAAACCCGGACACCGCAATAACATCCGACCGGTTGCCGCCGCGCGAGATCAACCGCCCGCCCGCGTTCGGCGAACACCCCGGCCGGTGGGCGGCGCTCTATCCGGCAGTCACCGGCCTGGTGGCGCTGCTGGTGCTGTTCGGCGTCGGCGACGCCTGGCACATCTCGTTCGACCGGCCCACCGCAGCGCCGGCGCGGGCCGCCGACGCGCCCCGGGGCAAGAGCATGAACCTCAACGCCCGCCGGGACGGCATGATCCGGGCGATCGCCGAGAAATTCGGGCCCGCGGCGCCCAACAACCTGCTCAGTCTCCGGTTCACGGGCAGCGGGTCGGATTACGGCACCGTGCTCGACCCGACCAACGGCGATACGACAACCGTCTACGTCAACAACGGCGGGGACGCCTTCACCACGCCCTCCCCGCAGGTTCGGCGCAAGGACAGCACCTTCCTGGCCGCCGACATCGCCTCCAGCGATCTGACCGCGATCGTCGACACGATGGCCCGGCAGCTCCAATCGGCGGGCCGGCTCGACGATCTGGAGTCCCTGGAGATCAAGCGCTCCGGACCGGGCGCCCCGTTGATCCTGAGTGGCCGCTTCGGCAGCAAGACGGTCGATGCGCTCCCGGACGGCACCGTCGGCGAGATCTTCGATCCGGCCGATTTTGCCGTGTCCTTCCAGAAGGCACGGGATGCGTTGGCGCTCGCCGGGATCTCGCCGTCGGACCCGGTGCTGACCAACTTCGAGATCCGCGGCACCCACCGGGCCACCCCGATTGCGCACCCGAGTGAAATTCAGACCAACGGCGGTGTGCTGCTCGAATTCCGGACCGCCGACCGTGCCGGCCAGATCGTCATCGTCCCCGGCGAGTTGCCCGAGGTCACCGACGATTCGTATTTCGGCGGAGGGCAGACTTTCGCCTTCGACGAGATCGGGCAGCAGACGTTCGAATCCGTTCGCGCACAGGCGATGCAGCGCGGTGCGCTGGAACCCTACGAACGCGAAGCGGTCGACATCTGGATGACCGACCGGGAAATCGACCGGTACCGATTGGCGATCCGCATCGAACTCGCCGGTGTGGACGCCGCGGCCGGGACGTACTCGGTCACCGGACAGTTCCTGGCGCCGGGGGCGATCTGAGCAGCCAGCGGGACCGGGCCGCCTTGAGTTCAGCTCGGCCTTGCGGCCTCTCAGTTCAGCTCGGCCTTGCGGCCTCTCAGTTCAGCTCGGCCTTGCGGCCTCGATGGCCCGGCGGGTCACGCCTTCCAGTTGCGCCAGTTGCTGTTTCGGTGGGTGCAGCACGCCGCGGTCGACGAGTTTGGTGACGATCTCCCGGGCGCGGCCGTAGTACGTGGCCTGCTCGGCCGGGGTGCTGCTCGAGGCGGCATGGTTGTAGAGCTTGAGCGCGGTGTTCAACTCGGTACGGTCGGCCGGCTCGAGATACGCGGTGCCCACTTTCTTGCCGTGCGCCTCGCAGGCGATCCAGCATCGGCGCAGCCGCACCACCGCCTGCTGGTACGCGTCGGCCAGTCCGCGGTTGTCCGGATAGGTCTCGGTGCGCAAGGCCTGCGCCTCGTCGAGGGCGACGTGGAAGCTCTGCGTGGTCTCGACCGTCACATCGGTGATCGCGGGATAGCGCAACAGCATCGCCGGGTCGAGTTCGTAGGCGCCGTAACCGCCGAGGATGTCGTCGTGGCGCCGGGCCGCCTCCTCCCAGAGCCGTTTCGCCGCTTCGTCGGTTCCGGCGTCGGCGATCCGCGCCCCAGCGGCCGGCGGGGCCGTCGTCCCGGCCTCGTCACCGTCTGCGTCCGGCAGCCTCGCGGCCAGCCGGCGCAGGATCTCGGCCACCGCCGGATCGGACCCGACGACGGCGACCCGCCACTCGTCGTCGGCCCGGTCGGCCTCGGCGGCGAAAGTCAGCGTCAGATATCGCTGACCACGGACCGTGATGCGCCGGTCCTCGGTCGTGGTCTGCTCGGCCGGGCCGGCCTGGTCCACGGCGACCAGCGACGACAGCGGATAGCTGACGATGCCGCGGTTCTCCTCACCCAGCCACACGGTGTCGCCGTCGACCGTGATCAGCACAGCCCCCGGTTTTCCGAGCCGCCCATAGGCCACCACGCCCAGCCCGATCGTGACCAGCGCGGCCACCGCCGCGGCGGTGACCCATCCGGGGGCGCCGGCGTAGTTGAGCGCCACCAGCGCGATCAACCCCGTCACCAGGGCCGTTCCGGCCACGCCGGCGGACACGTGATGACGCCTGGTCAGATACTCGGTCCGGGCGGTCACGGGGACCACCCGGGCATCCTCGGCAGAGTTCATTCGCGAACCTGGTTCCTCGCTCTGAAGTTGTGGACGTCGTCCGAGCATACGGTCGTGGCAGTGCCCGAGAAGGCCGCGAGCCGGGGCGCTGCGCGGCGGTTGGGCCAGGCCTGACCGGGCGCGGCACAATGTAACGGTGAGCACAGACGGCGGCGCCAGACAGCGGGTGCTGATACTCGGAAGCACCGGATCCATCGGCACCCAGGCGCTCGAGGTCATCGCGGCCAACCCCGACCGGTTCGAGGTGGTGGGCCTGGCCGCCGGCGGCGGAAACCCCGATCTGCTCGCCGCCCAGCGCGCGGCCACCGGCGTCACCAACATCGCCGTCGCCGATCCCGACGCCGCCGACAAGGTCGGCGAGGTGACCTACGCCGGGCCCGACGCGGCCACCCGGCTGGTCGAGAACACCGAGGCCGACGTGGTGCTCAACGCGCTGGTCGGCGCATTGGGGCTGGCGCCGACGCTGGCCGCACTGGCCACCGGGGCACGGCTGGCCCTGGCCAACAAGGAGTCGCTGGTGGCCGGCGGGCCGCTGGTGCTCAAGGCCGCCGCACCCGGACAGATCGTCCCGGTGGACTCCGAACACTCGGCGATGGCCCAGTGCCTGCGCGGCGGCACCGCCGCCGAGGTCGCCACCATCGTGCTCACCGCCTCCGGCGGGCCGTTCCTGGGCTGGTCGGCCGCCGACCTGGACTCGGTCACCCCCGAGCAGGCCGGCAAGCACCCGACCTGGTCGATGGGCCCGATGAACACGCTGAACTCGGCGACGCTGGTCAACAAGGGGCTGGAGCTGATCGAGACCCACCTGCTGTTCGGCATCGACTACGACCGCATCGAGGTGGTGGTGCACCCGCAGTCGATCGTGCACTCGATGGCCACCTTCACCGACGGTTCGACGCTGGCCCAGGCCAGTCCACCGGACATGAAGCTGCCGATCGCGCTGGCCCTGGGCTGGCCCGACCGCATCCCGGGAGCGGCCCTGGCCTGCGACTTCAGCACCGCGTCCACCTGGGAATTCCTGCCGCTGGACCACGAGGTGTTCCCCGCGGTGACACTGGCGCGGGCGGCCGGAGCGCGCGGAGGTTGCCTGACCGCGGTCTACAACGCGGCAAACGAAGAGGCGGCCGCGGCCTTCCTGGACGGGCACATCTCGTTCCCGTCGATCGTGCGAACCGTCGGTGACGTGTTGCACGCTGCCGACCAGTGGGCCGCCGAACCCGCTACCGTGGAAGACGTACTCGACGCGCAGCGGTGGGCCAGGCAGCGAGCACGGCAGGTCATCGAGAAAACCGTCGAGAAGAACGTCGAGAAAAATTTTGTGAGAAAAGGGCTCGTCACCAAATGATGTTCGCTATCGGTATCGCGCTGTTCGCGCTGGCCATCCTGGTTTCGGTGGCGCTGCACGAATGCGGGCACATGTGGGTGGCGCGCGCCACCGGAATGAAGGTGCGCCGTTATTTCGTGGGCTTCGGTCCGACGCTGTGGTCGACGCGCCGCCCCAACAAGCTGGGCGAGACCGAGTACGGTATCAAGGCCGTCCCGCTGGGGGGCTTCTGCGATATCGCCGGCATGACCTCTGTCGACGAGATCGCCCCCGAAGACCGGCCCTATGCGATGTACAAGCAGAAGGTGTGGAAGCGCGTCGCCGTGCTGTTCGCCGGCCCGGCCATGAACTTCGTCATCGGCCTGGTGTTGCTGTACGCCATCGCGATCATGTGGGGCCTGCCCAACATCAGCGCCCCCACCACCGCCATTGTCGGTGAAACCGGTTGTGTCGCACCACAACTGACCCTTGAGAAGATGGGGGAGTGCACCGGGGCCGGGCCCGCGGCGCAAGCCGGCATCCGGGCCGGCGACGAGATCGTCAAGGTCGGCGACACCCCGGTCACCGATTTCGCCTCCATGGCCGCTGCGATCCGCAAGCTCGACGGTCCGGTGAACATCGAACTCAAGCGCGACGGCCAGACCGTCACAACCGTCGTCGACGTCACCCAGACCCAGCGCTTCACCAGCGCCGACGCCCAGGGGCCGGCCACCGTCGGCGCCATCGGCGTCACCGCCGTCAAAGTGGCCCCGCCGACGCCGTACAGCCCGATCAGCGCGGTGCCCGCGACGTTCTCGTTCACCGGAGACCTCGCGGTCGAACTGGGCAAGTCGCTGGCCAAGATCCCCACCAAGATCGGTGCCCTCGTGCAGGCCATCGGCGGTGGTGAACGCGACAAGGAAACCCCGATCAGCGTGGTCGGGGCGAGCATCATCGGCGGCGAGACCGTCGAGGCCGGCCTGTGGGTGGCGTTCTGGTTCTTCCTGGCGCAGCTGAACTTCGTACTCGGCGCGATCAACCTGGTGCCGCTGCTGCCGTTCGACGGCGGCCACATCGCGGTCGCGACCTACGAGAAGATCCGCAACATGTTCCGTGCGGCCCGCGGCAAAGTGGCCGCGGGACCGGTCAACTACCTCAAGCTCATGCCGGCCACCTACGTGGTGCTGCTTGTCGTGGTCAGCTACATGCTGTTGACCGTGACCGCCGACCTGGTCAACCCACTCAGCATCTTTCAATAGGAGAACCCCTTGACTTCCATCGGTCTGGGTATGCCCGCACCTCCGGCGCCGACGCTGGCGCCGCGACGCAAGACCCGTCAGCTCATGGTGGGTGACGTCGGCATCGGCAGCGAGTACCCGATCGCGGTGCAGTCGATGTGTACCACCAAGACTCACGACGTCAACGCGACGTTGCAGCAGATCGCCGAGTTGACCGCCACGGGCTGCGACATCGTGCGGGTGGCCTGTCCCCGGCAGGAGGACGCCGACGCGCTGGGCGAGATCGCCCGGCACAGCCAGATCCCGGTGATCGCCGACATCCATTTCCAGCCCAAGTACATCTTCGCGGCGATCGACGCCGGCTGTGCGGCCGTGCGGGTCAACCCCGGCAACATCAAGGAGTTCGACGGGCGGGTCAAAGAGGTCGCCAAGGCCGCCGGCGACGCCGGCATCCCGATCCGCATCGGTGTCAACGCCGGTTCGCTGGACCCGCGGTTGCTGAAGAAGTACGGCAAGGCCACGCCCGAGGCGCTGGTTGAGTCGGCGCTGTGGGAGGCCTCGCTGTTCGAGGAGCACGGCTTCGGCGACATCAAGATCAGCGTCAAGCACAACGATCCGGTGATCATGGTCGAGGCCTACACGCAGCTGGCCGCCCAATGCGATTACCCGCTGCACCTCGGGGTGACCGAGGCCGGCCCGGCGTTTCAGGGCACGATCAAGTCCGCGGTGGCCTTCGGCGCGCTGTTGTCGCAGGGCATCGGTGACACCATCCGGGTGTCGTTGTCGGCGCCTCCGGCCGAGGAGATCAAGGTCGGCACCCAGATCCTGGAGTCGCTGAACCTGCGGCCGCGCGGCCTGGAGATCGTGTCCTGCCCGTCCTGCGGGCGGGCCCAGGTCGACGTCTACACGCTGGCCAATGCGGTCAGCGCGGGCCTGGACGGGCTCGATGTGCCGTTGCGGGTCGCGGTGATGGGCTGTGTGGTCAACGGTCCGGGCGAGGCCCGCGAGGCCGACCTCGGGGTGGCTTCCGGCAACGGCAAGGGCCAGATCTTCGTCAAAGGCGAGGTCATCAAGACCGTTCCCGAGGCGCAGATCGTCGAGACCCTGATCGAAGAGGCGATGCGGTTGGCCGAACAAGCGGGTACAGATGATGCCAGCGGTTCGCCGGTGGTGACCGTAAGCTGATATAGACCCCTGTGAGCGGGGTCACCCAGCCTCGGCTTGAGCAGAGAGAATCGTCCATGTCGGCACCGCCCCTGTTCCGCCTCGTCGATGAGCGGCGAGTTTCCGTGGTGCAGGACGCCACGCCCTGTCTGCAGGTGTTCGACGAGGACCCGGTGGGGTCGTGCATGGTGGCCTCCCGCGTCGCCGAGTTCGGGGTCGCGCCCGGCGCGATCGGCGGGGAGTTGTGGACGCGTCGTGGCGTCACCGAATCCCTGTGTTACGCCGGTCCGAATCTGATCCCGCTGCGTGGTGACGCCGAGGACCTCAAGGCGTTCTCGGACAAGGCGATGAGCACCGCGCGGCGGTGCTCATCGCTGGTCGGCCGGGCCGAACTGGTGTTGCCGATGTGGCGCCGGCTGGAGTCGGTGTGGGGCACCGCCCGGGATGTGCGCGAGCAACAGCCGTTGATGGCGCTGTACTCGATGCCGCAGTGCGCGATCGACCCGACGGTGCGCCCGGTGCGGATGGACGAGCTCGACACCTACCTGGTGGCGGCGGTCGACATGTTCATCGGTGAGGTCGGTGTCGATCCGCGGATCGGCGATGGTGGTCGCGGCTACCGCCGGCGCATTGCCAGCCTGATCGCCGCGGGCCGGGCCTGGGCCCGGTTCGAGCACGGCGAGGTGGTGTTCAAGGCCGAGGTCGGGTCGCAGTCGCCGGCCGTCGGCCAGATCCAGGGCGTGTGGGTGCATCCGGAATGGCGCGGCCGAGGGCTCGGCACCACCGGGACCGCCGCGCTGGCAGCCGCCGTCGTCGGATCGGGCCGGATCGCCAGCCTGTATGTCAACAGCTACAACACGGTGGCCCGGGCAACCTACGCCCGCATCGGATTCGAACAGGTCGGCACCTTCGCGACGGTTCTGCTGGACTGAGCGAGTCCGGCCCGGTGTCACCGCCGTGTGGCGGCGGCCCGAGTCAGCAGCTCGTCGACCGACCATTGATCGTCGGCATGAGTGCCGTACTTGGCCGCGAGCACCACGCCGTCCGGTGCGATCAGGAAATCCGCGGGTAGCCCGAGCCGGCCGCCGGCCTGCTTGCTCGCGGGGGCACGGAATCGCCCGCGCAAGGTCAAGGCACTGCCCCGGACGATCGCCGGCCAGCTTCGGGGATCGAGCAGGGCGCGGCGGCCGGACTCGACACCGAACTGTCGATAGGTGTCCTTTTCCGGATCGGCGATCGTCGCGAACGGCAGATCCGCTGTGTGCTCGGCCAATTCGGCGGCAGGGGAGTGGAAGAAGACCACTTCACGGATGCCCGCGGCGTTGATCTCCGCATGCCGGGCGACGAAGGACTGCAGGTGCAGATTGCAGATCGGGCAACCGGCGAAGCGTCTGAACTGCAGGTGGACCAGATCGCTCGGATCGGGTACCGGGATGTGTTCGCCTGTGACACTGCGGAATTGGTATCGGCCGATGGTCCTGGGTGCCTTGGGCGAGGCGGATGTGGTCACGGCTCCTCCTGGTCGGCGTGCGCTGTACGCCTACGGTTGGACGCTATAGGAGTACGGTGTACGCTGTCAATCGTCATGCCGCGCCCACGTTCACTCACCCCACGTCAGGTCGCCGCCGCTGCGCTGGAGGTCATCGACGCCGACGGGCTGGCGGGGCTGTCGATGCGTGCTGTCGCACGTCAGTTGGGGATGGGAACGATGTCGCTGTACCGATACGTCGCCGATCGTGACGAACTCGAAGCGATGGTGGTTGACCTCGTGCTCGACGGAGTCGATCTCGCGTTGCCTCGGGGGTCGACGCGACACCAACTCGCCGAACTCGCCGGGCGGGTACGCACCGTGGCTGCGCGGCATCCTGCGGTGGCACCGCTGATGCTCACGCATCGGCACCGCTCGCCGGCGTCGCTGCGCTGGGGTGAATCGGTACTCGGTGTACTCGCTGCCGGCGGATATGACGGTGAGCGGCGGGTCTACGCGTTCCGGGTGCTGCTCGCCTACATTTTCGGAGCGCTCGAGATCGAGATGCTGGGAAGCTTGGCCGGGCCCGGGACCCGGGCGCTGGCGAGTTTGCCGGCGGGCGATTATCCGTTGCTGTTGGAGACCGCCCAGTTGGCCGGCGGCATCGAGCCCGACGAGGAGTTCCGGCGCGGCCTCGAAATCCTGCTGCATGGGCTGGACGTGTGAAGCGGGCAACTCGTCGGTCTCGCCGCTGTCTCGGTTCGGTCTCGGTGCGCCTCCGACGAAACCGGGCTCGACGTTCTTACCATCAGCCTCAATGGCAACTCAAACATCATCAGTCACACGCACCGCGGGCTTCTTGACGATCGCCGCGGTGCTCGGGGCCATGGCGCTGAGCGCCTGCACCCCGCGGCCCAACGGTCCCGAGCCCGCCGCCGAGAAGTTCTTCACGGCACTGGCCACCGGTGACACCGCAGGCGCCGCGGAGCTGTCCGACCGGCCCGAGGATGCCAAGACCGCCCTCGACGAAGCGTGGAACGGCCTGCAGGCCACCGGACTCGACGCCCAGATCCTGGGGTCGAAGTACGCCGAGGACACCGGCAGCGTCACCTACCGCTACACCTGGCACCTGCCCAAGGACCGCACCTGGACCTATGACGGGCAGCTGCACATGATCCGCAACGAGGGGCGCTGGGCGGTTCGCTGGAGTGCCACCGGACTGCACCCGCGGCTGGGGGAACACCAGACCTTCGCGCTGCGGGCCGACGCGCCGCGCCGGGCCTCGGTCAACGAACGCGGCGGCACCGACGTCCTCGTGCCCGGCTACATCTACCACTACGCGCTGGACGCCCGCGCTGCCGGCGCGGCCCTGATGCCCACCGCCCGGGCGGTGGCCGACGCGCTGCGACCCTTCGACCCGGCGCTCGGCGATCCCCAACTGCTCGCCGAACAGGCCAGCGCATCGGCACAGCCGCGGAGCCTGATCACGCTGAACAAGGCCGACAACGACCGCATCGCGCCGGCGCTGCGTCGCCTGGCCGGCGTCGTCATCACCCCGCAACCCGAAATGTTGCCCACCGACCCGACTTTCGCCCCGGCGATCGTCAACGAGGTGAGAAAGGCGGTGGCCGACGAGCTGGACGGGCAGCCCGGATGGCGCGTGGTCACCGTCAACCAGAACGGCGTCGACGTCGATGTGCTGCACGAGGTCGAGGGCGAACCGGCACCGTCGGTCACCATCAGCTTGAACCGCGCCGTGCAGGACGCCGCGCAGAACGCCGTCAACACCACCGGCAAGCAGGCGATGCTCGTCGCGATCAAACCGTCCACCGGGGAGATCCTGGCGGTCGCACAGAACGCCGCCGCCGACGCCAACGGGCCGATCGCGGTGATGGGCCAGTTCCCGCCCGGGTCGACGTTCAAGATAATCACCGCGGGCGCCGCGATCGAGCGCGACATGGCAACGCCCAACACGCTGTTGGGTTGCCCGGGCACCCTCGACATCGGGCACCGGACCGTCACCAACTACGACGGATTCGACCTGGGCACCGTGCCGCTGTCGCGAGCGTTCGCCAACTCGTGCAACACCACCTTCGGTGAACTCGCTGCCCACATGCCGCCGCGCGGCCTCACCCAGGCCGCGGCGCGGTATGGCATCGGCACCGATTACCAGGTGGACGGCCTCACCACGCTGACCGGTTCGGTGCCGCCGACGGTGGACCTGGCCGAGCGCACCGAAGATGGTTTCGGCCAGGGCAAGGTGCTGGTCAGCCCGTTCGGGATGGCGCTGGCGGCCGCGACGGTGGCGGCCGGTAAGACGCCGGTGCCGCGACTGATCGAGGGCCGACAGACCCTGGTCGAGGGTGCCGGCGCCCCCATCAGCCCGAAGATGGTGGACGGGCTGCGGCCGATGATGCGGTTGGTGGTGACCAACGGCACCGCCAAGGAACTCATCGGGCTCGGCGACGTCCGGGGCAAGACCGGTGAAGCGGAGTTCATGGGCGGATCGCATTCCTGGTTCGCCGGGTACCGCGGGGATCTGGCGTTCGCGGCGTTGATCGTCGGCGGCGGCAGTTCGGAGTACGCGGTGCGGATGTGCAAGACCATGCTGGAGGGGCTGCCGCACGACTATCTGGCCTGAGGCCGCCACCGGCGGGCGGTACCGTGGAAACGTCATGACAGGCACCAATGAACAATCGGTCGAACTGCGCGTCTCCGACGCCGATCGCAATGCGACGATGCGCCGGCTGCACAACGCCGTGGCCCTTGGGCTGATCGACATCGCCGAGTTCGAGGAGCGCTCGGCGCTGGTGTCGCAGGCTCGCCTGCACTCCGACCTCGACTCCCTGGTCGGTGATCTGCCGGGCCCCGGAGCGATCGTCACCACCGCCGCCGACCGGGTCGAGCTACGCGGTGTCCTCGGGTCGTTGAAGCGCAGCGGCGAGTGGACGGTTCCGACCCGGCTGGCACTGGTGCGCCGGATGGGTTCGGTCGAGCTGGACCTGACCCGGGCCCGGTTCGCCGGGCCGATGGTCGTGATCGAGCTGGACATGAAGTTCGGTTCGCTGGAGATCCGGCTGCCCGACGGTGCCAGTGCGTCGATCGACGACGTCGAGGTGATCGTGGGCAGCGCGGCCGACCACCGTCGCGACGCCCCTGGTGAGGGCAGGCCACACGTGATCCTGACCGGACGTGTGGTGTGCGGGTCGGTGGAGATCCGTGGTCCGCGAAAAGCCTGGTTCGGCCGGTTCTCGCGGCCCGAGCGGGCCTGACGCGGTTACCGCGGGTCGAGAACCGCGAAACTCAGGGTGGCGCGGGCGGCCAATCGGTTGTCGCGCCCGACATCGGTGACATCGACCGAGGTGACGACCAGCCGTCGGCCCGCGCGCACCACGGTGGCCACCGCACGCGCCGGGCCCTCGATGACCGGCGCCAGGTAATGGATGTTCATGTCCGCGGTGGTCACGTCCTGACCGGGGCCGACGTTGCGCCCGGCCAGCCGGCCTGCGGCGATGTCGATGAGGGTGGCCACGATTCCGCCCTGCAGTGCGCCGCGGATGTTGGTGAGATCCGGCCGGTTGTCCATCTCCATGACGAGGGTCTCGTCGTTCTCCAGCACATCCCGAAAACCCATCTGGCCGAGCAGGTGGCCGGGTGTGGTCTGCATGGGCCGTGAGGTGGGCGCCGGCATGGCCTCTGACTCGCTGAGCATGGCTGAGAAAATAGCATCATTCTCGCTGTGAGAGATTCCCGTTCTCCTGGTTATCCTTGCTGTCATGCCTGTTCGTACCGCCCTGCGCCCCGGTGTGCTCGCGCCGACCCTGCCGGTTCCCAAGTCGATCCCGCGGCCGGAGTATGCGTGGAAGCCCACCGTGCAGGAGGGCAGCGAGCCTTGGGTGCAGACCCCCGAGGTGATCGAGAAGATGCGCGTCGCCGGCCAGATCGCCGCCGCCGCCCTGGCCGAGGCCGGCAAGGCCGTCGCACCCGGCGTCACCACCGACGAGTTGGACCGCATCGCCCACGACTACATGGTCGACCACGGTGCGTATCCCTCGACGTTGGGCTACAAGGGATTTCCCAAGTCCTGCTGCACCTCGCTGAACGAGGTGATCTGCCACGGCATCCCGGACTCGACGGTGATCGAGGACGGCGACATCGTCAACATCGACGTCACCGCCTACATCGACGGGGTCCATGGCGACACCAACGCCACCTTCCTGGCCGGCGATGTCTCCGAGGAGCACCGGCTGCTCGTCGAGCGCACCCACGAGGCCACGATGCGCGCCATCAAGGCGGTCAAGCCCGGCCGCGCGCTGTCGATCGTCGGCCGCGTCATCGAGGCCTACGCAAACCGGTTCGGCTACAACGTGGTTCGGGATTTCACCGGCCACGGCATCGGCACCACCTTCCACAACGGACTGGTGGTGCTGCACTACGACCAGCCTGCGGTCGAAACCGTGCTGGAACCCGGCATGACCTTCACCATCGAACCGATGATCAACCTCGGGTCGCTGGACTACGAGATCTGGGAGGACGACTGGACCGTGGTGACCAAGGACCGCAAGTGGACCGCGCAGTTCGAGCACACCCTGGTGGTCACCGAGGACGGCGCCGACATCCTGACCCTGCCGTGAGTTTCCTCCCGCGAGCAGACATAAAACTGCCCACTTTTGGCGGGAAAAGCGCAGTTATGTGTCTGCTCGCGCCGGGAACATTCGCGCCGGGAACATGAGCGGGGCGCTGCTGATCGCCGGCACCACCTCGGACGCCGGCAAGTCGATGGTCGTTGCCGGCCTGTGCCGGTTGCTGGCCCGTAAAGGGTTGTCGGTGGCGCCGTTCAAGGCGCAGAACATGTCGAACAACTCGGCGGTGACCGTCGACGGCGGCGAGATCGGCCGGGCCCAGGCCATGCAGGCCCGCGCCGCCGGGCTGGCGCCTGACACCCGGTTCAACCCGATCCTGCTCAAGCCCGGCGGGGACCGGACCTCCCAGCTGGTCATCCGGGGCCAGGTGGCCGGAACCGTGGCAGCCGGCGACTACTTCACCCATCGGGACCGGCTCGCCGCCGTCGTCGCCGACGAATTGGCCTCGCTGAGATCCGAATTCGACGTGGTGATCTGCGAAGGCGCGGGCTCGCCCGCCGAGATCAACCTGCGCGCCACCGACCTGGCCAACATGGGGCTGGCCCGGGCCGCGCACCTGCCCGTCGTCGTGGTCGGCGACATCGACCGCGGCGGCCTGTTGGCCCACCTGCACGGCACCGTCGCCGTGCTGGCCCCCGAGGACCAGCAGCTCATCGCGGGCTTCGTCGTCAACAAGTTCCGCGGCGACCCGGCCCTGCTCGAGCCCGGATTGCGGCAACTGCAGGAACTGACCGGGCGGCCCACCTACGGTGTGATCCCGTTCGACGACGGTATCTGGCTGGACACCGAGGACTCGGTGTCGGTCCGGCCGGGCGGTCTCGTCGGAGTCCCGCAACCGCCGTGCGGCACGCAGACCCTCTCCGTCGCCGCGATCCGGCTGCCACGTATCTCCAATTCCACCGACATCGAGGCGCTGGCCTGCGAACCCGGCGTCGTGGTGCGCTGGGTCACCGATGCCGCCGACCTGGCCGGCGCCGACCTCGTGGTGATTCCCGGCAGCAAGGCCACCGTGAGTGACCTGGCCTGGCTGCGCGAGCGCGGTCTGGCCGAGGCGATCCTTGCCCACCGCGCACAGGGCCGCCCCGTGTTGGGGGTGTGCGGCGGATTCCAGATGTTGTGCCGGCGTATCGATGACGCCGTAGAGGCCACAGCCACGGGGCCGGTCTCGGTCGCCGGCTTGGGCCTGCTCGACGCCGACATCGAGTTCGCCGTTGACAAGACCTTGCGGCACTGGGAAAAACCCTTGTGGGGCTACGAGATTCACCACGGTCAGGTCGCCCGTTCGGCGGCCGAGGACTGGCTGGGCATCGGGCTGCGCCGCGGTGCGGTCTACGGCACCCACTGGCACGGCCTGCTCGACAACGACGATGTGCGTCGAGCCTGGCTCGCCGAGGTTGCCGAGGCCGCCGGACGCACCGGGTTCGTGGTCGCCGAGGACACCGATGTCCGCGGCCGTCGCGACGCGCAGCTCGACCTGATGGCCGATCTGCTGGCCGCCCACCTCGACATCGATGCCGTGCTGGACTTGTTGCGGCACGGCCCGCCGGCGCGACCCACCATGAGCACTGCGCTGACCGGTCCACCCCGGTAACCTGGGCATATGGAACGACCCCGACGGTGCATGGCGGTTCTCGTCGGGTCAATTGTGAGTGTGCTGGGCGCATCCGGCTGTGCGCCCGTGGTCGTCGGGACCCCCACCTGGCCCGGCGCCACCCTGGAAAAGGTGTTGGTGACGCCGGACGATCTGCCGGCCGGTGTGCAGGTGGACCGCGTCGCCGGTGACGACGCCGGCCCGGGCGGCACGAGCGGACCCGGTGCGCCGCCGATGTTGACCACGCCGGCCGGCTGCAGTGACGGGCTGACGCGGGTGATCGCCGAATCCGCCGAACGCGGACCCGGCAGCGCCGCGCAGATCATCGCGGCCTACGACGGGGCGCGCATGGTCCTCACCGTCATGACCACGGCGCTGCCGCTGGACCGCCTGGAAGCCACCGCCCAACGGTGCGCCGAGTTCTCCACCCACTTCGATCCCTCCGACGCCGGCATCCCGATCACCACCACCAGGCTGTCGGTACCTCGCTCGTCGGCGTTGGTCTACCAACAGACCATGCGCCTGAGAGGCGAGGACCAGAGCATCTATTTCGCCTTCGAAAATGTCGGCAACTGGGCGGTTTTCGGTATCGCATTTCCGACGCAGAATCCCTCGATCGCCGTCAAAGGTGCTTTGCCGCAGACGTTTCTGGACGTTTTCGACATCCAGGCGCACCGCGTGGGCGTCGGCTGACGCACTCGTCAGGACAATCAGGATTTCGGCCCGCCCGACGAGTCGGGACGGTAGGTTGGTCCGAATGCTCACCACCGTGACGACGATCGACGGGTTCTCCACGCCCGTCGACGTCTCAGGGCCGGAGCGGGGTTCGACGGTGGTGGTGCTCAGCGCCGGCCATCACGGCCCCGCCGCCTACGGGGCGATCTGTCAACGGCTGCACACCGCGTCGCTGCGCACGGTGATCATCGGGCCCGATCCGCGACTCACCGCAAAATCCGTGGTCGACATCCTCGACTCGCTCGACATCAAATGGGCGCTGCTGGTGGGTGACCGACTCGGCGGCGAACTCGCCTGGCACCTCGCCGCGACCCGGCTGGACAAGTTCACCGGTCTGGTCGTGGTGGATCGAGGCCATCCGCGCGTCGCCGACGCCACCGGCGTAATCCGCGACGACAACTGCCCGCCCGTGGAGATGAACACCACCGTGCTGGTCAGCACGCCGGCCGCGCGGGCCGTGGCCAAGGCCAGTCAGCGCTACGTGTACGGCGATTTCCGGTTGGTCGAGATGCCGGGCCGGCGCAATGCCGGCGATTCGACCGCCCAACTGGCGGCCGAGATCGTGCTGCGCACCAGCAGTTGGTGAGCAGCGCGGACGCTCAGTCAGCCGCCTCCGAAGGTGTCCAGGCTTGCGGCAACCCCGGCTGCTGCGGGAACAGGAAATCCACGAAGGCCGCCGCAGTGGGCTGGGGCTCGTGATTGGCCAGACCCGGGCGCTCGTTGGCCTCGATGAACACATATTCGCGGCCCGTGACATCGGGCACCAGGAGGTCGATGCCGGTCACCGGAATCCCGATCGCCTCGGCTGCGGCCACCGCGACCCGGCACAGTTCGGGATTCACCTCCGCGGTGACATCGTGAATCGTCCCGCCCTGGTGCAGGTTGGCCGTCCGTCGCACCCGCAGGCGCACCCCCTCGGGCAGCACGTCGTCGAATGACCAGCCGGCTTCGGCGACGGTGGCCTTCGTGACATCGTCGATCGGGATGCGTGATTCGCCACCGGTGGCGGCCGAGCGGCGCCGAGACTGCGTCTCGATCAGCTCCCGCACGGTGTGTTTGCCGGTGCCGACCACCTCGGCGGGTTTGCGAATGGCCGATGCCACCACCTTGCCGTCGATCACCACCAGGCGAAGGTCGTCGCCGGGCGCGCGCTGCTCGATCAGCACTTCGGGGTGCTGCTCACGGGCCCGGTGCAGGGCCGCGTCCAACTCGTCGTCACTGTCCACCCCGACGGTGATTCCCTTGCCCTGTTCGCCGCGGGTGGGCTTGACCACCACGTCGCCGACCTCGGCCAGAAAGTCGTGGTCCTCGTGGTCGAAGGTGGCCAAGCGGCCCTTGGGTACCGAGATGCCGGCATCGGAGACGATGCGCCGGGTCTGACGCTTGTCGTCGCAGCGGGCCATCGCCACCGCAGAGGTGAACTCCGACAGCGACTCTCGGGTGATGACGCTGCGCCCACCGTGCGACAACCGCATCTCGCCGGCGCCGGCGTCGAGCACCTCGACCCGGATGCCCCGCCGCATCGCCTCGTCGGCGATGATGCGTGCATACGGATTCAGATCGTCCACCGTCTCCGGCGGATGGGTGAACAGCGGCTCGTTGATCGCGTTCTTACGTTTGACGGCCAGCACCGGCACCCGATGGAAGCCCAGTTTTTCGTACAGTCCGATCGCGGCCGAATTGTCATGGGCCACAGAAAGGTCCATGTAGGCGCGGCCCCGCTCGCGGAAAATTCCGGCCAGCGTGCGGGTCAGCGCTTCGCCGACGCCGGGCAGGCCGGCGGCCGGGTCCACCGCCAGGCTCCACAGACTCGACCCGTCCTCAGGATCGGCGAACAACCGTTTGTGGTCGACACCGGTGACCGTGCCCACCACCGAGCCGTCGTCATCGCGCACCGCCACCAGGTAGACCACTGCCGGGGTCAGGGTGTGGTTGTGCCAGATGACGTCGACGGGGCCGGGGACCATGCCGCAGCGCACATACACCCGGTTCATCGCGTCGGCGTCCATCGGCGTCTGCAACGTCCGCACGGTGAACCCGACGGGTTCGGCGGCGGTGAGGTCGTCGGTGAACCGCAACCGGTAGGTGTGGCTGGGGTCGATGAACAACTCGGCGGGGGAGCGGGCCACCAGGACGTGCGATTCGCGGGCGTAGATGCAGATGTCGCGCCGCCCCGGCCCCTCCTGCTGCAGCACCTCGGCGAGCTGTTCGGGGTCGGCGAATGTCTGTCCGAAAATCAGTCGGCCCCAACCCAGTTCGAGCACCACATCGTCGGCCATGGCGTCCACCAGGTGCTGGGGGGAGGCATCGTGCAGGCCGAGGGTGATCGCCTCGGTGTGATCGGGGTGATCGGGGTGCAACGACGGTGCCGACGCGTCGTGCTCGGTGGCGGTCACGCCGCGCCTCCCGTCACGCCGTGACGTTGCAGCCACAACTCCAGCAGGGCGATCTGCCACAGCTCGTTGCCCCGCAAGGGCGTCAGCCTGCCGTTCGGATCGGCCAACAGCCGGTCGACGGCCTCTGGGCGAAACAGGCCGCGCTCCTTGGCTTCCGGGGCATACAGTGCATCGCGGACCAGGTCCAGGTACGGACCCTCCAGGTGGGTGAGCGCCGGAACCGGGAAGTACCCCTTGGGACGATCGATCACCGCTGCCGGAACCACCCGCCGCGCAGCCTGTTTGAGCACACCCTTGCCGCCATGGGCGGTTTTCAGGTCGGGCGGGCAGGTGGCGGCGAGCTCGACGAGTTCGTGGTCCAGGAAGGGCACCCGGCCCTCCAGCCCCCACGCCATGGTCATGTTGTCCACCCGCTTGACCGGATCGTCGACCAACATCACCGTGGTGTCGAGCCGCAATGCGCGATCCACACCGGTCTGTGCCCCGGCCGCGGCGAAGTGATCGGTGACGAACACCCCGCTGGGATCCCCGTCGGCCCGATATGCCTCGCTGATCAGGGCGGCCACCCCGGTGCTGTCGCGGTCGAAGAAGGCACCGCGATAGCCGGCGACCGCCCCATCAAGCTCGGCCGCGGCGGGCTCGGCCATCGGCGGGTACCAGTGGTATCCGGCGAACACCTCGTCGGCGCCCTGCCCGGACTGCACCACCTTGACGTGTTTGGCCACCTCTTGGCTGAGCAGATAGAAGGCCACACAGTCGTGGCTGACCATCGGCTCGCTCATGGCGCCGATCGCCCCGTCGAGTGCGGGCAGCATGCGGTCGGTGCCGATCCGGATCTGATGGTGGTCGGTCTCGAAGCGCTCGGCGATGATGTCGGAGTACTTGAACTCGTCGCCGGCCACCCCGCCCACCGATTCGAATCCGATCGAGAAGGTGGACAGGCCGTGCTGGCCGGCCTCGGCGAGCAGCCCGACGATGAGGCTCGAATCGACCCCGCCGGACAGCAGGCAGCCGACCGGCACATCGGCCACCAGCCGGCGCTCGACGGCGCGCCGCAGTGACTCCAGGACCGCGTCCTCCCAGTCCTTTTCCGACCAGTCGGCGCGATCGGCGTGCCGGGTGAAGTCCGGCGACCAGTAGACCGTCGTGTGGCGGCTGCCGTCGGGTTCGATCGCGACGATCGAGGCCGGCGGCACCTTCTTGATGCCGCGCAGGATCGTCAACGGGGGCGGCACCACCGAATGGAACGTCAGGTAGTGATGCAGTGCGATCGGGTCGATCCGGGTGTCCACACCGCCGGCGGCCAGCAGGGCCGGCAGCGTCGAGGCGAACCGGATCCGGTGGGCGTCGGAGGTGATGTAGAGGGGCTTGATCCCCAGCCGGTCGCGGCCCAGTAGCACCCGGCCGGTGTCCCGTTCGACGATCGCGAACGCGAACATCCCCATCAGGTGCTCGACGAACCGGTCACCCCAGTGGTGATAGGCCTTGAGCAGCACCTCGGTATCGCTGTGCGAGAAGAAGCGGTAGCCGTGCCCGGACAGTTCCCGGCGCAGCTCCTGGTAGTTGTAGATGCAGCCGTTCCAGCAAACGGCCAATCCCAGTTCGGGATCGACCATCGGCTGAGCGCCTGCTTCGGTCAGGTCAATGATTTTCAGGCGGCGATGGCCCAGCGCGACCCGGCCTTGCGACCACACACCGGCCGCATCCGGACCCCTGGGCGCCATCGCGTCTGCCATGGCCGCCACCCCGGAAATATCCGGTGTCCGGCCATCGAGACGCACCTCTCCGGCGGCTCCACACATCAGTTCGACCCTACACAGAAACTGCTGTCGGTGTCTCACCCGAGGTGTGTCGGGGGTGAAAACAGAACATGTCGGTGAGTAGCCCTATCCTCCTCGCATGGGGCCTGGATTCGGCTTCGGCATAGCCCGCGACGAGCTGATTCGTGACTTTGGCGCGCAGTCGACAGTTCGCGGTGAACGGTATGCGGCCGAAGGCCGGGTCCGTGACGTCGAGTTCGACGAGGACGCCCGGCTGCTGCGTGGACGGTGTGTGGGTTCGCATGCTCAGCTGTACGTCCTTGAGGTAGGTCTGTCGCAGGGCAGCCGCGCGGTCGTGGAATGGGCCCTGTGTTCATGCCCGGTGGGCTCGTTCTGCAAACATGCCGTCGCCCTGGTGCTGACGGCGTTCCCCGCGGCTGCGTCACAGCCCCCGGTGGAGCGGTGGCGCTACCTGCTCGACCGGGTGCTCGACGAGTTGGCTGTTCCCGAAGACGGTGGCAAACCGATCGCGCTGGAGTTCTCCGTCGGTGCGCCGACCCGGTACCGGCCCGGGACGCTGCTGATGGTGCGGCCACTGACCCTGGGGAAACGAGGCACGTGGATCACCCGGGCGTTGACGTGGCGGCGGCTCGTCGACCACCCCGAGCCGGGCGAGTTCGAGCCGGGCCAGTACCGGGCGGTCCGGGCCCTGATCGCGGATCTCGAGCGGTACACCCAGCCGCACGGTGGTGAGGCCATGGTGCTCAACGGGATGCCGGGCACCCTGTGGCCCCGGCTCGACGAGGTGCTCGAAGCCGGGGTGACCGTGCTGGCCGACGCTGCCAGCGGGATCCGTGCCGTCGAGCTGATCAAGAATGTCCACCTGCGGCTGGACTTTGCCACCGAGGGCGACGGCGCGGTGATGTCGGTCGCGATGATCGTCGACGGGCAGGAGCACGATGCCGAAGGGGTGGGGCTGATCGGCATGCCGGCTCCGCACGGGATGTTCCAGGTGGTCGATTCCGTGCTGCGACTGGGCGCGTTCGATCCGATGCCCGGCCGCACCATGGCCGAGCTTCTCGGCCACCACGAACAGGTGCACATCCCCGCCGACATGGCCCGCGAGCTGGCGGTCGACATCCTGCCGCGGCTGGCCCACAGCGTGGACATGGAGGTCGCCGACAGTCTGTTCGTCCCGCCGACCATCACCGGCCCGGTTCCGCTGCTCACCGTGAAGGTCGTCGACGGCGGTGCGCGCGCTTTCTGGAGTACCCGCTACCACGTCAACGATCAGCACCACGACTTCGATCCGACGTCGGCACCCGGGGTGGTCGGATACCGCGATGCCCGCGCCGAGGCATCGGCGTGGCAACGCGTGCTGCCCGCCGTGCAGGCGGTCGCTGCAGCCGCTGCGGATTGGAAACGTCAAGCGACGCAGCACGTCAACCGCCGGATTTCGGCGACGCTGGATGCCGAGGCGGTCCACGAGATGCGTGCCGTCGTCAACGCCGCGAGCGCCCTGGACGCGGTCGCGGTGGCATCGCAGCGCACGCTGCTGGGTGGGGTGAACCTCACCCTGGTCGAGGCCGCGGTGCTGTGTGGGCAGACGCTGCCCCAGTTGGACTGCTATCCGGATCTGGTCGTCGACACCGACGAGACGTACCGTGCCGCGACCACCGACCCGCTGGTGTCGTTCTCCGGCGATCCCTCGGTCTCCGGTGACTGGTTCGGCCTGAACATCACTGTGCGGGTCGACGGTGAGACAGTGGCACTGGCCGAGGTCATCCGTGAATTGTCCGCGGGCGCAACGCACATGCTGCTGCCGTCGGGGATGTACTTCCGGTTGGACACCCCCGAGCTGGTCCGGTTGCGGGCCCTGCTCGACGAGGCGCGTGCGCTCGGCGAAATCGACGGCGACCGCGCCCATTCCGCGTCGCTGAACATCACGCTGTGGGACGAACTGCTCGAGCTCGGGGTGGTCGACGAACAGCTCGCCCGGTGGCGGGGCAACCTGGCCCGGCTCGCCACCGCCCGGCCGCCGGTGCCCGTCGTGCCGCCCGAAGACCTCGCCGCGGAGTTGCGTGACTACCAGCGCGACGGGCTGAACTGGTTGTCGTTCCTGTGGGACAACGGTATCGGCGGGATCCTCGCCGATGACATGGGTCTGGGAAAGACGGTGCAGACACTGGCCCTCATCGCCCGGGCCGTGGCCGCCGGCGCGGGCAAGTTCCTGGTGGTGGCTCCGACCAGCGTGGCGCGCAACTGGCTGGCGGAATGCCGCAAGTTCACCCCGGGCCTGACCGCGGTGGTGATCACCTCCACCGAGGCTCGCGCCGCGGTGAGTCTGGCCGAGCGGGTGGCCGCGGCCGACATCGTGGTGACCTCCTACACCCTGCTGCGCATGGACGTTGCGGCCTATGCGCAGATCCAGTGGGCCGGAATGGTTCTCGACGAGGCCCAGTTCGTGAAGAACCACCACAGCAAGACGCATCAGAGTGCCCGGTTGCTCGATGTGCCGTTCAAGTTGGCGATCACCGGTACTCCGATGGAGAACAACTTGCTGGAGCTGTGGTCGCTGCTGTCGATCACCGTGCCCGGGCTGTTCCCCTCGCCGAAGGTGTTCGACACGTACTTCCGCAAGCCGATCGAATCGGGGGAGGCCGACGATCGGCTGCCGGTGCTGCGCCGACGGGTCAAGCCGGTGTTGCTGCGCCGTACGAAAGGTCAGGTGCTCACCGAGCTGCCCCCCAAGAGCGAACAGGTGCTCACCATCGGCCTGAGCGCCAAGCACCGCAAGATCTACGACGCCCGGCTCGCCCGGGAGCGACAGAAAGTCTTGGGGCTGCTGGGTGATTGGGAGAAGAACCGCTTCCAGATCTTTCGATCGCTGACCCTGCTGAGGCAGCTGAGCCTGCATCCGGGTCTGGTCGACGACGGCGCGCAGGCGGTGGGTTCGGCCAAGGTCGACTTCCTCGTCGAACAGCTCGACCAGCTGGTCGTCGAGGGCCACAGCGCGCTGGTGTTCAGCCAGTTCACCGGCTTCCTCGCCATCGTGCGGGCACACCTTGACGCCGCCGGGATCGCCTACAGCTACCTGGACGGTTCGGTGGACTCCGAGGGCCGGGCGGCGGCGATCGAGGACTTCGGCACCGGGGCCAGGCAGGTGTTCCTGATCAGCCTCAAGGCGGGCGGGTTCGGGCTCAACCTCACCACCGCGGACTACTGCTTCCTGTGCGACCCGTGGTGGAGCCCGGCGGCCGAGGCCCAGGCCGTCGACCGCGCCCACCGGATCGGGCAGACCCGCCCGGTGACCGTCTACCGGCTGGTTTCGGAGAACACCATCGAGGAGAAAGTGGTGGCCCTGC
The DNA here is from genome assembly GCF_019050325.1 of [Mycobacterium] fortunisiensis. Lineage (GTDB taxonomy): Bacteria > Actinomycetota > Actinomycetes > Mycobacteriales > Mycobacteriaceae > Mycobacterium > Mycobacterium fortunisiensis. The sequence continues at coordinate 347,649 of NZ_VOMB01000016.1, forward strand.
AGGAGCGCAAGCGGGCCCTGTTCGCCGCGGTTGTCGACGAGGGGGAGCTGTTCGGTTCGGCGATCACCGCCTCCGACATCCGCGAGTTGCTCGGGTGAGCGGTGCGTCACCGGTTGAGTGCTATTGGTCGGCTACCCTACCTTTGATGCGTGACAAATCATGCCAATCGCAGGCACGATCGTCACGTCGTCGACGAAGCCAATGGTCGGCTGGGAGTCAGGTTGGCCGGCGGGTCCCACGCTCCAGGAGGATGCGCAATGAGCCAGAACCCCGGCATGCTGACCCGGGCCGAGCTGGAGCAGATGGTGGCCGCCGGCGAGGTAGACACCGTCGTCGTAGCCTTCTGCGATATGCAGGGCCGGCTGACCGGCAAACGGGTTTCGGGCCGGTTGTTCGTCGAGGAGGTCGCCGCCCACGGCTCGGAGTGCTGCAACTATCTGCTGGCCGTCGACGTCGACATGAACACCGTCGCCGGCTACTCGATGTCCAATTGGGACACCGGCTATGGCGACATGGTGATGACCGCCGACTTCTCGACGCTCCGGTTGATTCCCTGGCTGCCTGGGACCGCATTGGTGATGGCCGATCTTTCGTGGCTCGACGGCAACCCCGTGCAGCAGGCGCCGCGCAGCATCCTCAACTGCCAGATCGACCGCCTGGCCGAGCGCGGCCTGGTGCCCTACGTCGGCACCGAGCTGGAATTCATGGTCTTCGACAACACCTTCCGCGAGGCCTGGGCTGCGGGCTACCGAGACCTCACCCCGGCCTCCGATTACAACGTCGACTACGCCATGCACGCCTCCACGCGGATGGAGCCGCTGCTGCGGGACATCCGGGTGGGCATGGAAGGGGCCGGGCTGTACTGCGAGGGCGTCAAGGGAGAGTGCAACCGCGGTCAGCAGGAAATCGCGTTCCGCTATGACCATGCGAGGGTCACCTGCGACAACCACACCATCTATCGCAACGGCGCCAAGGAGATCGCCGATCAACACGGCAAGAGCCTGACGTTCATGGCGAAATTCGATGAGCGCGAGGGCAACAGCTGCCATATCCACATCTCGCTGCGCGCCGACGACGGATCGCCGGTATTCGCCGACGAGGCCGGTCCGCACGGCATGTCGCCGATGTTTCGTAGCTTCGTGGCGGGCCAGTTGGCAACTCTGCGCGAGCTGACGCTGTGCTATGCCCCGAACATCAACTCCTACAAGAGATTTTCCGACGGCAGCTTTGCGCCGACCGCGGTGGCGTGGGGACTGGACAATCGCACCTGTGCGTTGCGGGTGGTCGGCCACGGACTCGGCATGCGGGTGGAATGCCGGGCGCCCGGCGGCGACGTCAACCAGTATTTGGCCGTATCAGCGCTCATCGCCGGCGGTCTCTACGGTATCGACCACGAGCTGGAACTGCCCGCTGCGCTGGCCGGAAACGCCTATGCCAGTGGGGCTCAACGACTGCCCACGACGCTGGCCGAGGCGGCCGAGTTGTTCGAGAAGTCCGAGGTGGCGCGGATGGCGTTCGGCGACGACGTCGTCGAGCACTACTTGAACAACGCACGCGTCGAACTGGCAGCGTTCAACGCCGCGGTGACCGATTGGGAAAGGGTGCGTGGCTTTGAACGGCTCTGATGTGGACACGGCCGGAGCTGCTCGCCCGGTGATCGGGATGACGACCTATCTGCAACAGGCGCAGACCGGGGTGTGGGATGTGCGCGCCAGCTTCCTGCCGCAGATCTACTTCGAAGGCGTCACCCGCGCCGGCGGGATCGCCGTCCTGCTGCCGCCGCAACCGGTCGACCCCGGCATCGCCGGCCGGGTGCTGGCCCGCATCGACGGGTTGGTCATCACCGGCGGCCCGGACGTCGACCCGGCACGCTACGGACACCAGCCGCATCCGAGCACCAACGAGCCGGCCACCGAGCGTGACGAGTGGGAGTTCGCTCTGCTGGAAGCCGCGCTGCGGCAGGGCATTCCGGTACTCGGCGTGTGCCGGGGCGCACAGGTGCTCAATGCGGCCTCCGGTGGCACGCTGCACCAGCATCTGCCCGACGTCATCGGGCACACCCACCACCAGAAGGGCAACGCGGTGTTCGGTACGTCGGAGGTGCGTACCGTGCCCGGCACCAGGCTGGCTGCGCTGATCGGGGCAACATCCGACGCGCAGTGCTATCACCACCAGGCCATCGACCGGGTCGGCGCGGGGTTGGTGGTCAGTGCCCGTGACAGCGACGGCGTGATCGAGGCGGTCGAACGGGACCCCGCGTTGCCGGGAGACGCCTTCGTCCTCGGCGTGCAATGGCACCCCGAGGAGAGCCTCGATGACCTCCGGTTGTTCACCGCTGTGGTCGAGGCCGCCAGAACCTATGCGACAGAGAGGGCTTCATGACATCCAGCGAGGTCGTCAACCCGGCCACCGAGCAGGTGCTGACCAGCATCGACCTGCTGGATGTGGCGGCGGTCGACGACGCGGTGGCCCGGGCGGCCGAGGTGCAGCGCACGTGGGCCCGGTGGGCGCCGGCCGAGCGGGCCGCTGCGTTGCGTTCCTTCGCCGCCGTCGTCGACGCCCACGTCGACGAACTGGCCGCCCTCGAGGTCGCCAACTCGGGGCATCCGATCGGGCAGGCCGAATGGGAAGCCGGCCATGTCCGGGACGTGCTGCAGTTCTACTCGGCGACCCCGGAACGATTGAGCGGCAAGCAGATCCCGGTGGCCGGCGGCCTGGACGTGACGTTCAACGAGCCGCTGGGCGTGGTCGGGGTGATCACGCCGTGGAACTTCCCGATGACGATCGCCTCGTGGGGCTTTGCCCCGGCGCTGGCCGCCGGTAACGCGGTGGTGCTCAAACCCGCCGAGTGGACGCCGTTGACCAGCATTCGGCTGGGGGAGCTCGCCATCGAATCGGGGTTGCCGCCAGGGCTTTTCCAGGTCCTGCCGGGCAAGGGCGCGGTGGTCGGGGAGCGCTTCGTCACCCACCCGGGGGTGCGCAAGGTGGTGTTCACCGGTTCGACCGAGGTGGGTACGCGGGTGATGGCAGGGGCGGCCGTCCACATCAAGCGGGTCACGCTGGAACTGGGCGGCAAGAGCGCCAACATCGTGTTCGACGATTGCGACCTCGAGCAGGCGGCAGCCGCGGCCCCGTCGGGCGTCTTCGACAACGCCGGGCAGGACTGCTGTGCCCGCAGCCGGATCCTGGTGCAGCGCAGCGTCTATGAACGTTTTATGGAGCTGTTCGAGCCGGCCGTCAAGGCCGTGACGGTCGGGGATCCCACCGCCCGCGACACCGAGATGGGTCCGCTGGTGTCGCGCCCACACTGGGAGTCAGTGTCGTCCTACGTCCCCGACGACGCGCCGGTGGCATTCCGCGGATCTGCCCCCAGTGGCCCGGGGTTCTGGTTCCCGCCGACGGTGTTGACGCCACAGCGCAACGACCGCACGGTCACCGACGAGATCTTCGGCCCGGTGGTCACCGTGTTGCCGTTCGACGACGAGGCCGACGCCATCGCCCTGGCCAACAACACCCCCTACGGCTTGTCCGGTTCGATCTGGACCGACAACCTGTCGCGGGCCCTGCGGGTGTCGCGGGCGGTGGAATCGGGCAATCTCAGTGTCAATTCACACTCCTCGGTGCGCTACAACACCCCGTTCGGTGGTTTCAAGCAGTCCGGCCTGGGCCGCGAACTCGGGCCCGATGCCCCGCTGTCGTTCACCGAGACCAAGAACGTCTTCATCGCCGTCCGAGACTCGCAGTAGAGGAGCTATAGATGGATCTGACCCAGCGCCTGGCCGGCAAGGTGGCCGTCATCACCGGCGGCGCCGGCGGCATCGGCCTGGCCACCGGCCGGCGGTTGCGTGCCGAGGGCGCCACGATCGTGGTGGGCGACATCGACCCCACCACGGGCGAGGCCGCCGCCGAGGAACTCGACGGGTTGTTCGTGGCTGTCGACGTCGCCGAGCAGGCCCAGGTCGACCACCTCTTCGATACCGCGGCAGCGACTTTCGGCTCAGTCGACATCGCATTCAACAATGCCGGGATCTCGCCGCCCGAGGATGACCTGATCGAGACCACCGAGCTGCCCGCCTGGCAGCGGGTACAGGACATCAACCTCAAGTCGGTGTACCTGTCGTGCCGGGCAGCGCTGCGGCACATGGTCCCGGCGGGTAAGGGATCCATCATCAACACCGCCTCGTTCGTGGCGGTGATGGGCTCGGCCACCTCCCAGATCTCCTACACCGCATCCAAGGGCGGGGTGCTGGCGATGTCGCGCGAGCTGGGTGTGCAGTACGCGCGCCAGGGAATCCGGGTCAACGCGCTGTGCCCCGGCCCGGTGAACACGCCACTGCTGCAGGAACTGTTCGCCAAGGACCCCGAGCGCGCCGCGCGCCGGTTGGTGCACATCCCGGTGGGCCGGTTCGCCGAGCCCGAGGAGTTGGCCGCCGCGGTGGCGTTCCTGGCCAGTGACGACGCGTCGTTCATCACCGGGTCGACGTTCCTGGTCGACGGCGGTATCAGCTCGGCCTACGTCACGCCGCTGTGAGGCCTCGGTAGACGATGACCGCACAATCGGACCCGCAGCCCGCCGGCGAGACCGCGGACGCCCTGCTGCGACCCGTTCGTCTGGGTAACGCATTCGAGGACACCGTCGCCCGGCTGCTGGAGACGATTCGGCTCGGGGTGCTCGGTCCGGGGGAGTCGCTGCCGCCCGAACGGGAACTCGCGGTTCGGCTGGGGGTCAGCCGCGACACGGTCCGCGAGGCGATCAAATCGCTGGCCGATGCCGGGTATCTGGTGTCCAAGCGTGGCCGGTACGGCGGCACTTTCCTGGCTGCCGAGTTGCCCAGGCAGGCCGCCGACGGGCCGAGGGCGACGCGCGAGGAGATCGACGACGCGTTGCGGTTGCGCGAGATTCTGGAGGTCGGAGCGGCCCGGATGGCTGCCGCGCGAAGCCTGAGCGCGACCGAGCGGGATGGATTGAAGGCACGGTTGGCCGATGTCTGTGCGGCCGAGCCCGACGACTACCGACGGCTGGATTCGCGGCTGCATCTGGCCATCGCCGAGGCCGCCGGATCACCGTCACTGGTGCCACTGGTCGCCGAGAACCGGATGCGGCTCAACGCCCTGCTGGATCAGATCCCACTGCTGCCACGTAACATCGCGCACTCCGACACCCAACATGAGCAGATCGTCGCCGCGATTCTCGCCGGCGACGGTGAGGGGGCCGCGGCGGCCATGCTGGCCCACGTCGGTGGATCGTCGGCGTTGCTGCACGGTTTCCTGGACTGACCTGACCCCTCGCACCGCGAGCGTGCGTGTCTGTCACCCAACACGCCACAAAATGTCGGCGTTCTGCGCACGCTCGGACAGGCCGACCGAGCCTCGGACGCTGCGAGCCTCGTGCTCGCGAGATACCGGCACCGAGATCGCTCGGCTAGATTCGAACCGTGGGCCAGCCCGATAAAGACACCCAGGTCGCGCGCGCGTCGTCGGCTCTGTCTGATCTCGACACCAAGGCCTGGGCGCAGCGCTTCGACCTGTTGTCCGACCCGCACCGGCTGGAGATCCTACTGGGCCTGCACCGCGCCCCCGGCATCTGCGTCAGCGATCTCGCCGCGGCCCTGGGACGATCGGAAAATGCTGTTTCACAAGCACTTCGAGTATTGCGCGAGCAAGGGTGGGTGAGCTCGAAACGGGTGGGCCGAACGGTGAGCTACCGGCTTGAGGACACTGTCGTGCACGATCTGCTGCACTGGATCGGCGCAAGGCACAGCTGAGCGGCATCCTCATCTGTTTACCTGGACAGATATGGATGCCGCGGCCTACGCTCGGCCGATGAGCATCGGCGCGGCGCCCGAGAGCACAGCCACCACCCGCTTCGACCGCGTCGACTGGACGACGATTGCCGTCCTGGCCGCCGTGGTGGCGTTGTTGCACGTCATCGGTTGGGGCGTACTCATCTTCGGGGTGGCTCCCCAACACATCACCCTCGGGTCGGCAGGGGTTTTCGGCGTCGGGCTCGGCGTCACGGCGTACCTTCTCGGCGTACGGCACGGGTTCGACGCCGATCACATCGCCGTCATCGACAACACCACCCGCAAACTCGTCGGCGAAGGGACCCGGTCACTGTCGGCCGGGTTCTGGTTCTCGCTGGGGCATTCCAGCGTGGTGTTCGGGCTGGCGCTGTTGCTGGCGCTGGGGGTCCGCACGCTTGTGGGGCCGGTGCAGGACGAGGGGTCGCCGATGTTGCAAACCCTCGGGCTGATCGGGTCGTTGGTGGCCGGCACCTTCCTCATCCTGATCGGCTTGACGAATCTGGTGGCTGCGGTCGGGATTGCCAAAGTCTTCCGGTCCATGCGCAGCGGTGATTTCGACGAGGCCGAGCTGGAACGTCAATTGCACAACCGCGGCTTTCTGGCCCGACTGCTCGGGCGGGTGATGCGGCGGGTGAGTAAACCCTGGCACCTGTACCCGGTGGGTTTCCTGATGGGGCTGGGCTTCGACACCGCCAGCCAGGTGGCGTTGCTCGTGCTGGCGGCGGGCACCGCGGCCTTCACCCTGCCGTGGTACGCGGTGCTGGTGCTGCCGATCCTGTTCGCCGCGGGGATGAGCTTGTTCGACAGTCTGGACGGCATATTCATGGCCCGCGCCTACGGTTGGGCATTTCTGCGGCCGATCCGCAAGGTCTACTACAACCTGACGGTCACGGTGCTGTCCGTGATCGTCGCGCTCGTCGTCGGTGTCATCGTGCTGACCGGTCTCCTGGTGGAGCGGCTGGGAATCACCTCGGGTCCGCTCGCGGTGATCGGGTCGGCCGACCTGGAATTCGCCGGCTTCGCCATCGTCGGCCTGTTCGTGATCAGCTGGCTTGTCGCGCTGGGGATCTGGCGGTTCGGCCGGATCGAGGAGCGCTTCAGCGCCCGGGCCTGAGCCTTACCACGTCAGTCGACCAGCCCCAGCAGCGCGTTCTCGATCACCTCGGGCAGTGCGGGGTGGATCCAGTACTGGCCCCGGGCAACCTCTTTGGCGGTCTGGCCGAAACTCATCGCCTGGATCAGCGGCTGGATGATCGAGGAGGCCTGATAGCCCATGACGTGTGCGCCCAAGATCCTGCCGGTAGCACGATCGCCGATCAGCTTGGCGATGCCGGTGGTGTCCTCCATGGCCCAGCCGTAGGCGGTGTCGCCGTAGGCCTGAACCTTGGTGACGATGTCGTAGCCCTCGTCGCGGGCCTGGGTCTCGGTCAGGCCGACCGTGGCGATCTGCGGATCGGTGAACACCGCCGAGGGCACGAACCGGTGGTCGCTGCGCGCCATCGCCGCGGTGTCATCCCAATCGTGCAGCAGGTTCTCCCGGACCACCCGTGCCTCGTGGTTGGCGACATGCTTGAGCTGATAGTCCGACGACACATCCCCGAGCGCGAAAATCCCACGGGCCGTGGTCCGTTGGTACTCGTCAACGATCACCCGGCCATCCTCGTCGACCTCGACCCCGGCCAGTTCGGCATCGAGTAGGTCCCCGTTGGGAATCCGTCCGGTGGCCACCAGCAGCATGTCGGCAGGCAGGGTCTTGCCGTCGTCGAGTTCCAATACGACGGAATCGCCGCGCTGCTCTCCGGCGCGGAAGCCGATCACATTCTCATGCGTGCGCAGATCCCATTTCTGCGCGGCCAGCTCGTTGAACCGGTGGCATATCGTCTCGTCGCAGTGAGTGAGCAGACCGGCGCCACGCACCACGATGGTCACCCGCACACCCAGGGCCGAGAACACATGGGCGAACTCGGCGGAGACGAATCCGCCGCCCACGATCACCAGGTGTTCGGGCAGCTCGGGGATCCGCATGATGTCGTCGCTGGTGTAGTACGTCACCCCGCAGTCCACGATGGCCGGTGGGATGAACGTGCGCGACCCGGCAGCGATCACCACCTGATCGCTGCTGAATTCGTCGCCGGCCTCGGTGCGCAGCGTGTAGCGGCCGTCGGCGGTGGCGGGGCCGAACCGGGTGTGACCGGCGTACACCGTGATCTGCGGATCGTTGCGACGGTAGTCCTCGCCCCCGGCGGCGATCGGGTCGATGCGGCCGAAAACCCGTGACACCACGTCGGGCCAGCGCACCTTGTCGATGTGGGCGTCGATGCCGAACCTGGCGGCGTCGGCCACCGTGTTGGCGACCTCGGCGGCGTAGACGAACATCTTGGTGGGGATGCAGCCGACGTTGAGACAGGTGCCACCAAACGTGCCTTGCTCGCAGATCGCCACCTTCTTGCCCGCGTAACGCTCGTCGATGATGCTGTTGCCCGAGCCGGTGCCGATGATCGTCAGATCGTAGTGGTCCATGCGCATCCCTATCCGGAAGATGTTGTGCTCGGCCGGGTTTGCCGGCTCAGGTAGTAATCCAGCCACCGGTCCAGCTCACGGTAGGCCGCCTGCCTGGCCCCTGACACCGACAGGAACACATCGTGTTTGGCGTCGGTGACCGGCGCGACGGTGGAGTGGTTTCCCACGCAGCCGGACCACCGTGCGATCTGGCGGACGTCGAGCACCGCGTCGCCACGCTGCATCGCCGCAGGGTCGGAAGTCTCGGTGACGCTGCGGTCGGAGCGCAGGATCAGATTGGGTACCCCGACGTCCAGGCCGCGGTGCAGACGGGCCTGCCCGCGTCGGATGGCGTTGATCCAACCGAGCGTTATCGGGAAGCCGCCCAATGGTTTCCACTCCAGGTTGTAGTCGAACTCCCCGTCGTAGTCGCGATGCAGGGTGGTGCCGTAGCCGCCCTCGGTGGGCTTGCGGATCACCGACAGTTTTCGCAGTCGCGCCAGCGCGATCAGGGCGGCCGAGGTGGGCGCGGTGCGCAGGATCGCCGGTCCGTGCAGGTCGAAGAACGGACTGTTGAGGATCAGTCCGCCGACGCGATGGGAGGCCAGCTCACCACCGCGCCGCAACCGGTCGGTGAACAACGTCAGGATCAACCCGCCGGCCGAATGGCCGTAGAGACAGACCGAGGCGTTGTCGGTGTCGGTCGCGATCAGCGTCAGGGCCTGGCGCAGGATGGTGTCGTAGCGGGTCAGGTCGGTGGTGAAGTGTGGCGTCTGGCCGTCGTGCCGCGAACGCCCGCACTTCGGGAGGTCGAGGGCATAGAACGCGAAGCCACGCGCGGCGAAGTGATCGGCCAGCTCGGTGTGGAAGAAGTAGTCGGTGTAGCCGTGCAGGGCGAGCACGGCGTGGCCGGCGCCACCGCCGGGGCCGCGCCGCACCAGGGTGGCGACCAGGTGGCCCTCACCGTCGGGGTCGGGCCCCGCGTCGATGGTCTGCTGCCAGAACTCCGGCAGTACATCCGGCTCCCAGGTGGGCTCCCGTGACGTCACGGTTCCACCCTAGACGCACCTGCGGAGGGCGCCGGGGGACGTGATTCCGGCCACACGCGGGGCGCGGGTGACGGACAGCACTACCATGCGCGGCCAACCGGGATTCCCCGCGCGATAACCTGGGAGTAACAGAAAGCCGTCAACGTCGACGGGCCGCGCAATACAAAGGACGAGCGATCAGGGTGTCTGAGGCAAACGTGGGTACGACCGTGAAGACCGACGTCGTGCTGGTCGGGGCCGGCATCATGAGTGCGACTCTCGGTGCCCTGATCCGGCTGCTGGAACCGGACTGGTCCATCACCATGATCGAGCGGCTCGACGGCGCCGCCGCGGAGAGCAGCGATCCGTGGAACAACGCCGGTACCGGGCACTCGGCCCTGTGCGAGCTCAACTACACGCCCGAACGCTCCGATGGCTCCATCGACATCACCAAGGCCATCAACGTCAACGAGCAGTTCCAGGTGTCACGGCAGTTCTGGGCCTACGCCGCCGAGAACGGTGTGCTGCCCGACGTGCGCGGCTTCCTCAACCCGATCCCGCACGTCAGTTTCGTGCACGGGGCCGGCAACGTCGACTACCTCAAGCGTCGCTACGAGGCACTGGTGGGCAACCCCCTGTTCGCCTCGATGGAGTTCATCGACGACAAGGACGAATTCTCCCGCCGGCTGCCGTTCATGGCCGCCAAACGTGATTTCTCCGACCCGGTCGCGCTGAACTGGTCACAGAACGGCACGGACGTCGACTTCGGTGCGCTGTCGCGCCAGCTGATCGGGTTCACCGCCCAGCGTGGCATGGACACCTGGTTCGGTCACGAGGTGCGCAATCTGCGTAAGGAATCCGACGGCAGCTGGACGCTGAAGGTCACCAACCGCCGCACCGGCCTCAAGCGCAAGGTCAACGCCAAGTTCGTGTTCGTCGGCGCGGGTGGCGGCGCCCTGCCGCTGCTGCAGCGTTCGGGTATCCCGGAGGCCAAGGGCTTCGGCGGCTTCCCGGTCGGTGGCGCATTCCTGCGGACCAACAACCAGAAGCTCACTGCCGGTCATCAGGCCAAGGTGTACGGGCTGCCGCCGCTGGGTGCCCCGCCGATGTCGGTGCCGCACCTGGACACTCGCGTGATCAACGGCAAGTCCTGGCTGTTGTTCGGGCCGTTCGCCGGCTGGTCACCCAAGTTCCTCAAGCAGGGGAAGGTCACCGATCTGCCGTTCTCGGTGAAGCCCAACAACATCATGTCGATGCTCGGTGTCGGGCTCACCGAAATGGGGCTGGTCAATTACCTCGTCGGCCAGTTGCTGCTCAGTGAGTCGGCGCGGGTGGACACCCTGCGCGAATTCGCGCCCAGCGCAGTCGATTCCGACTGGGAACTGGACATCGCCGGTCAGCGTGTGCAGGTGATCCGGCGGAACGGCGCGGGTGGGGTGCTGGAATTCGGTACCACCGTGCTCGCCGCTGCCGACGGCAGCATCGCCGGTCTGCTCGGCGCCTCACCCGGGGCGTCCACCGCGGTGCCGGCCATGCTGGACGTGCTGGAGCGCTGCTTTGCCGATCGCTACCAGAGTTGGCTGCCCAAGCTCAAGGAGATGGTGCCGTCGCTCGGCACCAAGCTGTCTGACGAACCCGGCCTGTTCGAGGAGGTCTGGGCGTGGGGCAGCAAGGCCCTGCTACTGGACGAGCCTGCGACCGTGTGACAGGGTCGGGCGGATGACGGTCGCACTACGCCGCAGCTGGGCCAAAGACCTCGACGTTCCAACTCTTTACGAACTGCTCAAGCTCCGCATCGAGGTGTTCGTCGTGGAGCAGGCCACCCCCTACCCGGAGCTCGATGGCCGGGATCTGCTCGCCGAGACCCGCCACTTCTGGCTGGAAGGCCCGGATGGAGAAGTGATTTCGACGTTGCGGCTCATGGAGGAACATCCGGGCGGGGAGAAGTCGTTCCGGATAGGCCGGGTCTGCACCAAACGCAGCGACCGCGGCAAAGGACACACCACCCGGCTGATGCAGGCGGCGCTGGCCGAGGTCGGCGACTGCCCGTGTCACATCAATGCCCAGATCTATCTGGTCGACATGTACAGCCGGCACGGATTCGTGCGTGACGGTGACGAATTCCTCGACGACGGAATCCCGCACGTGCCGATGGTGCGCCCCGGAGTCGATGTGACGCGAGAGCGAGTCTGATGACGGTGGAGAGCCACACCTATCCGTTCAGTGCACTGGTGGGCCAGGACCGGCTGCGGCTGGCCCTGCTGCTGTGCGCGGTGCACCCCGAGATCGGCGGCGTGCTGATCCGCGGGGAGAAGGGGACGGCGAAGTCCACGGCGGTGCGCGGTCTGGCGGCGGTGCTGTCGGCGGTGGACGACGATGCCCGTCTGGTGGAACTGCCGATCGGCGCGACCGAGGACCGGGTGGTGGGCTCCCTGGACCTGCAGAAGGTGCTGCGCGATGGCGAGCACGCCTTCTCGCCCGGCCTGCTGGCCCGGGCGCACGGCGGAGTGCTCTATGTCGACGAGGTCAACCTGCTGCACGACCACCTGGTGGACGTCCTGCTCGACGCCGCCGCGATGGGCCGGGTTCACGTTGAGCGCGAAGGTATTTCGCATTCGCACGAGTCGCGGTTCGTCCTGATCGGCACCATGAACCCGGAGGAAGGTGAGCTGCGCCCGCAGCTGCTCGACCGGTTCGGCCTGACCGTGGATGTCGCCGCCTCCCGTGATGTGGACGTTCGCGTCGAGGTGATCCGGGCCAGGATGGCCTACGAAGCCGACCCGCAGGGCTTCACCGAACGGCACGCGGCCGCCGACGCCGAGTTGGCCGAGCGGATCGCCGCGGCCCGTGCCACGCTGGGCTCAGTGGTGCTGCCGGACAGTGAATTGCGCCGCATCGCCGCCCTGTGCGCGGCCTTCGACGTCGACGGTATGCGGGCCGATCTGGTGGTGGCGCGCACCGCCGTCGCGCACGCCGCCTGGCGGGGTGCGGGCACAGTCGGCGAGGAGGACATCCGGGTGGCCGCCGAACTCGCGCTGCCGCACCGGCGTCGTCGTGATCCGTTCGACGATCCCGGCCTGGATCCCGAACGGCTGGAAGAGGCCATGCAGCAGGCGGGGGAGTCTGCGGCAGCTTCCGATGCCGAGCCCTCGGGGCCCGATCCAGAATTCGACCCCGATTTCGACCCACCCGGTGGCGGCGCTGAGGCTGGCACGGAAGACCAACCGGCGCAGGGTAATTCGAAGCCGTCGGCGACGCGGCCGAGCGCACCGCCGTCGGCGGTGTTCCGCACCAGGGCGCTGGTGGTACCCGGTGTCGGCGAAGGTGCCCCCGGTCGGCGGTCGCGAGCACGCAACCGCACCGGCACCCCGATCGCCGCGACCGCCGACCCCGCCGACGGGCACGGGCTGCACATGTTCGCCACCCTGCTGGCCACCGCGGGCCGGCAACTCGGCGCCGGGCTGCCGCGCCCCCGCCCTGAGGATGTGCGCCGCGCGGTACGCGAAGGTCGCGAAGGGAACCTGGTGATCTTCGTCGTCGACGCCTCGGGGTCGATGGCCGCCCGCGATCGGATGTCGGCCGTCACCGGTGCCACGCTGTCGCTGCTGCGGGATGCCTACCAGCGACGGGACAAGGTCGCGGTGATCACGTTCCGGCAGCACGACGCCCAGGTGCTGCTGCCGCCCACCACGTCGGTGCACATCGCCGGGCGTCGGTTGGCCCGGTTCGACACCGGAGGCAAGACGCCGCTGGCACAAGGACTGCTGGCGGCCCGGGATCTGGTGATCCGGGAGAAGGCCCGCGACCGGGCCCGACGCAGCCTGGTGGTGGTGCTCACCGACGGCCGGGCTACCGGCGGCCCGGATCCACTGGGCCGTACCCGCCGAGCCGCGGCCGCGCTCGCCGCCGAGGGCGCCGCCGCCGTGGTGGTCGATTGTGAAACGTCTTATGTGCGACTGGGATTGGCCGGCCAACTGGCAGAGCAGTTGGGATCGCCTGCAGTGCGGCTGGAGCATTTGCGCGCGGCCGAGCTGACCAAGCTGGTCCATCGGACCGCCGCCTAGACCGAAAGGACCGGCCCATGCCCCAGGGACAGCCCCTGACCGTCCCCGACGACGGCCTGACTACCAGAGCTCGGCGCAACGCGCCCCTGCTGGCGGTACACACCGGCCCCGGGAAGGGCAAGTCCACCGCAGCCTTCGGGATGGCGCTGCGCGCCTGGAATCAGGGGTTCTCGGTCGCGGTGTTCCAGTTCGTCAAGAGCGCGAAGTGGAAGGTCGGGGAGGAGGCCGTGTTCGGTCAACTCGGCCGGTTGCACGACGAGCACGGCACCGGTGGGCCGGTCGAATGGCACAAGATGGGCTCGGGCTGGTCCTGGACGCGCAAACACGGCAGCGACGTCGACCACGCTGCGGCCGCCGCCGATGGCTGGGCGGAGATCAAACGCCGGTTGGCCGAGGAGCGCCACAACTTCTACGTGCTCGACGAGTTCACCTATCCACTGAAGTGGGGCTGGATCGCTGTCGACGAAGTCGTCGAGGTTCTCCGCGCGCGCCCGGGCACCCAACATGTGGTGATCACCGGCCGCGATGCGCCGCAGGCCCTGATCGATGCGGCGGACCTGGTGACCGAGATGACCAAGATCAAGCATCCGATGGACGCCGGGCGCAAGGGTCAGAAGGGCATCGAGTGGTGAGTGGGGTGACCCTTCCCCGCAGGAAGACATGACCACCGGCACCACCCCGGCGGTGGTGATCGCGGCCCCCGCCTCGGGCAGCGGGAAAACCACCGTGGCCACCGGACTCCTCGGCGCCCTGCGCCAGGCCGGCCACATCCCGGCGCCGTTCAAGGTGGGCCCGGACTTCATCGACCCCGGCTACCACGCCCTGGCCGCCGGTCGCCCCGGCCGCAACCTGGACCCGGTGCTGGTGGGTGAGGACCTGATCGGGCCGCTCTACCGGCACGGCGCGACCGGCGCCGACATCGCGGTGGTCGAGGGTGTGATGGGCCTGTTCGACGGCCGCATCGAGGGCCAGATGACCGGGGTCCCGCGCGGCTCGGCCGCGCAGGTCGCGGGTCTACTGGGGGCGCCGGTGGTGCTCGTGGTCGACGCTCGCGGGCAGAGCCACAGCATCGCGGCCCTGATCCACGGCTTTGCCACCTTCGACCCGTCGGTGCGGATCGCCGGGGTGATCCTGAACCGGGTCGGCTCCGACCGGCACGAGGCGGTGCTGCGCCAGGCCTGTGAGCACGCCGGGGTGGCGGTGCTCGGTGCGATCCCGCGCGCCGACGAATTGACGGTCCCCTCAAGGCATCTCGGGCTCATCACGGCAGTCGAGCACGGTCGTCGGGCCCGTGACGCGGTCACCGCGATGACCGCTCTGGTGACCCGTCACGTCGATGTGGCAGCCGTGGCCGCCGGCGCCGCCGCACATGTCACCGCCGAGGCGTGGAGCCCGGCGGCCGAGTCGGTGACCGAGTCGGTGACCGATGTCACGGTCGCGCTCGCGGCAGGCAAGGCCTTCAGCTTCGGCTACGCCGAGCACGCCGAACTGCTGCGCGGCGCCGGGGCCCGGGTGGCCGAATTCGACCCGCTGGTCGACCCGCTGCCCGACGGTGCGGACGCGCTGGTGGTGCCCGGCGGGTTCCCCGAGCAGTTCACCGCTGACCTGTCGGCCAACGACCTTGTCCGCCAGCAGATCAGGGACCTGGCCGGCCGCGGGGCGCCGGTACACGCCGAATGTGCCGGGCTGACCTACCTCGTCGACGACCTCGACGGGGTTCCGATGTGCGGCGTGCTGGCCGGCTCGGCGCGCTTCACCGAACGTCTCACGCTGGGCTATCGCGACGCGGTCGCCGTCGTGGACTCCTGCCTGCATGCCGCAGGCGACCGCGTCACCGGACACGAATTCCACCGAACTGCAGTGGAATTCACCGAAGTCCCGGCGCCGGCCTGGGCGTTCGGCGGCCCGGCGGGACAACCCCGACACGACGGTGCGGTGCAGGCCGGTGTGCATGCCGGATACCTGCACACCCACCCCGCGGCGCACCCGGAGGCCATCACCCGCTTCGTGACGACCGCAGCAACCACTAAGCTCGGCGGGTGACCACCGCGCACGCGAGGAGCAATGTGACCTCCGAGAATGCCTACCTCGTCGGCCTGCGCCTGTCGGGCAAGAAGGTCGTCGTCGTCGGCGGCGGAACCGTCGCCCAGCGCCGACTGCCCCTGCTGATCGCGCACGGTGCCGACGTCCATGTGATCGCCCGCGCGGCGAGCCCCGCGGTGGAGGCGCTGTCGCACGACGAGCCGGGGATCACGCTGCAGTTGCGCGACTTCCGGCCCGGGGACCTCGACGGTGCCTGGTACGTGCTCGCGGCCACCGACGATTCCGATGTCAACGCCGCCATCGCCGCCGAAGCCGACGAACGTCGTATCTTCTGTGTGCGGGCCGACGTGGCACGCGAAGGATCCGCGGTGACCCCGGCGACGTTCGACTACGACGGACTGTCGGTGGGCGTGCTGGCCGGCGGCGAGCACCGCCGCTCGGCCGCCATCCGCACCGCCATCCACGAAGCCCTGCAGCGTGGTCTGCTGACCGCCGACGCCGGCGCGGAGCTGGGGGAGGCGCCGATGGGAGTGGCGCTCGTCGGCGGCGGCCCCGGCGACCCCGAACTGATCACCGTGCGCGGACGCCGGCTGCTGGCCCACGCCGACGTGGTGGTCGCCGACCGGCTGGCCCCCCAGGAACTGCTCGCCGAACTCGGGCCGCACGTCGAGGTGATCGACGCGGCAAAGATCCCCTACGGCCGGGCGATGGCGCAGGAGGCCATCAACCAGGTGCTGATCGACCGGGTCCGGGCCGGAAAGTTCGTCGTCCGGCTCAAGGGCGGCGATCCGTTCGTCTTCGCCCGGGGCTACGAAGAGGTGCTGGCATGCACCGAGGCCGGCGTCCCGGTCACCGTCGTGCCCGGTGTGACAAGCGCCATATCGGTACCCGCGCTGGCCGGCGTCCCGGTCACGCATCGCGGCATGACCCATGAGTTCGTGGTGGTCAGCGGCCATGTTGCGCCCGGGCATCCCGAATCGTTAGTGAATTGGGATGCGTTGGCAGCGCTGACCGGCACCATCGTGCTGCTGATGGCCGTCGAACGGATCGAGCTGTTCACCAAAGCCCTGCTGGATGGCGGGCGACCTGCGGATACACCGGTTCTGGTGGTGCAGCACGGCACCACCGTCGCCCAACGCACCCTGCGGGCCACCCTGGCTGACGCGCCCGAGCGGATCCGTGCCGAAGGCATTCGACCTCCGGCGATCATCGTGATCGGGTCCGTGGCCGCCTTCGCCGGTTAAAGGATTCTTAAGATTCCGGTAAGGTGGCGCCCTATGACGGCACTCAACGACGCCGAGCGCCAGGGCCTCGCTGCCCGCCTCCCGTCCTGGTTCCCGTCCTGGGGCTTCCTTTCCGCGGTGATCGCAATCGGTGGCATGCAGCTGCTGGCCACCATGGACAGCACAGTCGCGATCGTCGCGCTGCCGCGGATCCAGGACGAACTGGGCCTGTCCGACGCCGGACGTAGCTGGGTCATCACCGCCTACGTCCTGACCTTCGGCGGCCTGATGCTGCTCGGCGGACGCCTCGGCGACACCATCGGTCGCAAACGCACCTTCATCGTCGGCGTCGCGTTGTTCACGATCGCCTCGATCCTGTGCGGTATCGCCTGGAACGAGACCACCATGGTGACCGCGCGGCTGCTGCAGGGTGTCGGCGCGGCGATCGCCTCGCCCACGGGGCTCGCACTCGTCGCCACGACCTTCCCGAAGGGCCCCGCACGCAACGCTGCCACCGCGGTGTTCGGTGCCATGACCGCGATCGGTTCGGTGATGGGTCTGGTGGTCGGCGGCGCGCTGACCGAGGTGTCCTGGCGGCTGGCGTTTTTGGTCAACGTGCCGATCGGCCTGGTGATGCTGTATTTGGCCCGCACCGCACTGCGCGAGACCAACCGCGAACGCATGAAGCTCGACGCTGCCGGTGCGCTGCTGGCCACGATGGCCTGTACGGCCGCGGTGTTCGCCTTCACCCAGGGCCCCGAAAGCGGATGGCTTTCCCCGATCACGTTGGGTTCCGGTGCTGCCGCGGCCGTCTGCGGTCTGTTCTTCCTGATCGCCGAACGCAGCGCCGAGAACCCTGTGGTGCCGTTCGACCTGTTCCACGAACGCAACCGGGTCGCCACGTTCGCCGCGATCTTTCTGGCCGGCGGCGTGCTGTTCACCCTGACCGTGCTGATCGGCCTCTATGTGCAGGACATCCTCGGCTACAGCGCCCTGCACGCCGGTGTCGGCTTCATCCCCTTCGTGATCGGCATGGGCATCGGTCTGGGCGCCTCGTCACAGGTCGTGCGGTTCTTCCAGCCGCGGATTGTGGTGATCGCCGGTGGTGTCCTGGTGCTCGGCGCGATGCTCTACGGCTCGACCTTGCACGCCGGCATCCCGTACTTCCCGAACCTGGTGGTGCCCATCACCGTCGGCGGTATCGGTATCGGCATGATCGTGGTGCCACTGACCCTCTCGGCGATCGCCGGCGTCGGCTTCGACCGCATCGGTCCGGCCTCTGCCATCGCGCTGATGCTGCAGAACCTCGGTGGTCCGCTGGTGCTGGCCATCATCCAGGCCGTGATCACCTCGCGCACGCTGTATCTGGGCGGGACCACCGGTCCGGTCAAGGACATGAACGGGCCGCAACTGGCGGCGCTCGACGCGGGCTACACCTACGGGTTGCTGTGGGTGGCGGCGGTGGCCGTCCTGGTCGGCGGTGCGGCGCTGTTCATCGGTTACACCTCCGAACAAGTGGCGCACGCCCAAGAGGTCAAGGACGCCATCGACGCCGGCGAGATCGAGCTCGACCAGTAGCCTGGTGGCCGACCTGACCCGACCCGCCAACAGATTTCGGACAGCGTCGGTCCGGCGGGCTGGTCCTCGGCGCCATATACACCGAAGTTCTGGTGCCGTCGATGGCCGCTGCCGCTCATGCGGTCGATGTCGCAGGGGCCGACGCCGAGTGCAACGAGGCCTGCATCTGCACGTGGCAGGGCCGCGACTAGGCTGACCCGCTGTGATCACCCGTATGTCCGAGCTGTTCCTGCGAACCCTGCGCGACGACCCCGCCGATGCCGAAGTGCCCAGCCACAAGCTGCTGATCCGGGCCGGCTATGTCCGTCCCGTCGGCCCCGGCATCTACAGCTGGCTGCCGTTGGGGCTGCGGGTGCTGCGCCGTATCGAACAGGTCGTGCGGGACGAGATGAACGCGATCGGCGGTCAGGAGATCCTGCTGCCCGCGCTGCTGCCGCGCGCGCCGTACGAAACCACCAACCGCTGGGACGAATACGGCGAGACCCTGTTCCGGCTGAAGGACCGGCGGAACAACGACTACCTGCTCGGGCCCACACACGAGGAGATCTTCACGCTCACGGTCAAAGGGGAGTACTCCTCCTACAAAGATTTCCCGGTGATCCTGTACCAGGTCCAGACCAAATACCGCGACGAGGCCCGGCCGCGGGCGGGCATCCTGCGCGGGCGCGAGTTCGTGATGAAGGATTCCTACTCCTTCGACGTCGACGACGACGGCCTCAAGACCGCCTACCACGCCCACCGCGACGCCTACCAGAAGATCTTCGACCGGCTCGGGGTGCGCTACGTGATCGTGTCGGCGGTGTCGGGGGCGATGGGTGGCAGCGCGTCCGAGGAGTTTTTGGCCGAAAGCGAGGTCGGCGAGGACACCTTCGTGCGCTGCCTGGAGTCGGGCTACGCGGCCAATGTCGAAGCGGTCGTCACCCGCGCGCCCGAAGAACTGCCCATCGAAGCGCAGCCCGCGGCGCAGGTGTACGACACTCCCGACACCCCGACCATCGCGACCCTGGTGGAGTGGGCCAACTCGGCCGGGCTGGGCCGTGAGATCACCGCGGCGGACACCCTCAAGAACGTGTTGCTCAAGGTTCGTCAGCCCGGCGGCGAGTGGGAACTGCTCGGCGTGGGTGTACCCGGTGACCGCGAGGTCGACGAGAAGCGGCTCGGCGCAGCGTTGGAGCCGGCCGAGTTCGCCCTGCTCGACGATGCCGACTTCGCCAGGAATCCGTTCCTGGTCAAGGGTTATGTGGGGCCCAAGGCGTTGCAGGACAACGGGGTTCGCTATCTGGTCGACCCGCGGGTGGTGACCGGTACGAGCTGGATCACCGGTGCGGATGCGCCCAACAAGCATGTGGTGGGCCTGGTCGCCGGCCGCGATTTCACCCCCGATGGCACCATCGAGGCGGCCGAGGTGCGCGACGGGGACGCTTCACCCGACGGCGCCGGCCCGCTCGTCTCGGCGCGTGGCATCGAGATCGGCCACATCTTCCAGCTGGGCCGCAAGTACGCCGACGCCTTCACCGCCGATGTGCTCGGTGAGGACGGCAAGCCGGTACGGCTGACGATGGGTTCCTACGGCATCGGGGTGTCACGCCTGGTCGCGGTGATCGCTGAACAGCAGCACGACGAGCTCGGGCTGCGCTGGCCGGCCGCCGTCGCACCCTTCGACGTGCACGTGGTGGTGGCCAACAAGGACGAGGCGGCACGCACCGGGGCGACCGAGCTCGTCGCTGCCCTGGACCGGCAGGGCCATGAGGTGCTGTTCGACGATCGCAAGGCCTCGCCCGGGGTGAAGTTCAAGGACGCCGAGCTGCTGGGCATGCCGTGGATCGTCGTGGTCGGGCGCGGGTTCTCCGACGGCGTGGTGGAGCTGCGGAACCGGTTCACCGGCGAGAACCGGGAGATCGCCGTGGACGCTGCGGCGACCGAGATCTCGGCCGCTCTCACCGCCGGCTGATCGCTGCCGACTTCTACGTCAGGGCTGCTCCGGGTCGCGGATGACGGCCCTGACGTGGAAAGCGGCGAGCGTCCGAACCGGTTATCGAGCGCCTGACCTTGCTACTCGCCCCCGCCGGGGAACGGCACCGTCACCGGTGCGACGTTGAGGCCCGCGCGCCAGGTGGCGGCGGTGACGGCGGTCTGAGTCAGCGCCGTCACCGCGAAGCTGCGGTCCTTGTCGCTGGAGGCCTGTTCGAGCACTGCCCGCCAGGCCACCGAGGCGTCCTCCTCCATCCGGATCGCCAGGTTGGCGGCGTCGGTCGGATCGTTCAGCGGCGCAGGCAGTTGATAGCCGGCCGCCGGCAGCGGCGGGGTGACAGAGCGCGCCTCGAGCATCGCGATGGCGGCTTCGCGGCGGGCCCGGTGTTCGGCCATCGCGGTGGCCACCAGGGCGTTGTCCTCGGGCGTGGAATGCGCCGACACCAGCCCGTAGCCGTAGATGGCACCGTGTTCGACGGCCACGGCGTCGAACAGCGCAGCATCACCGGCCGTGTTCGGACGGGTCGGTGCGGTGGTCGACCGGGGACCTGGTGAGGTCACTGTGCGCCTCCCAACGCGACGGTGTAGGCGGCCGTGCAAGACGCCGCGATGGAGCCGAGCAGGCCGGCGCGATAGCCCGACAACGTGGCGGCCAGCCGGCCGGCGCGCTCGGCGGATTCCTTCAGGGCACCGACCACGTCATCGACCCCGGGGGAGCCGGGATGCGTGCCGGAGTCCGGTGTCGGCGTGGCGGTGGAGGTGGACGTCGCGGTGCTCAGAGGGGCCGCGCCCATCCGGGTCAGCTCGTTGACCAGGGCCTCGGCGTGGGCGTTGCGGTCAGCCGCCACCGCGTTCAACGCACGGTTTGCCGGGGCCCGGCCGGGCTGGGCGGCTGCGGCGGCGGTGGCCAGCGCGGCGTCGGCGCGGGCTCGGTCCAACTGGGCGGTCAGGCCGTCGACTTCGGGCTGCGGGGTCGACGTACCGCACGCGGCGGCGGTCGTGCTCAGCAGGGCCAGGGCCGCGGCCGAGAGCAGTACGCGCCGCCGGCTGATGTCTGCATGGGCGCTCGGCACGTGAACATCCTGCCATTGCCCACACCCCGACCAACGCGGTGCCGACCGGTCGACCGGCGCCGGCGCGTGCAGACATTCGCCACGCACCAAACTTGGATTGGCGGTTGCTGCCCAGGGCCTGGCGTATCGTGGATAGGCGATTCCGGGGCCCGCCGAGGTGGCGGCCCTGGTACTCGTGCCGGAGACAATTCAAGATGAGGAGCTCGCCGTGGCACCGGATCCATCGTTGCGGTCTGCGGATTTGCCGTCGCAGACGCAGCTGATCGAGCTACTTGACGGCGAGTTTGCGCGCGCCGGTTACGAAATCGATGACGTCGTGGTCGACACGTCGACCCGCCCCCACCGCATCACCGTGATCGCCGACGGTGACGAAGGCCTGGATCTCGACTCGTTGGCTGCGCTGTCGCGGACAGCTTCGGACCTGCTCGATCAGCGGATCGCGGGCGAAACGCCGTATGTGCTCGAAGTCACCTCGCCGGGTATCCACCGGCCGCTGACCCAGGCCAAGCATTTTCGCCGTGCCCGTGGGCGAAAAGCCGAGTTGACGATGACCGACGGTTCGGTGTTCACCGGCCGGCTGGGGGAGGTCGACGACGCCGTGGTGAAGGTCGTGGTGCCCGCCGGCCGGGATCTGGCCATCCGTGAGGTTGCCCTGGCAGACATCGCCAAAGCTGTTGTCCAAGTGGAGTTTTCACCTCCGAACCGACGCGAATTGGAGCTGTCGGGACAAACCGGGAAGGGGGCCGGCGAATGAACATCGACATGGCAGCGCTGCACGCCATCGAGGCTGACAAAGGCATCACCGTCGACGTGGTCATCGAGACCATCAAATCGGCACTGCTCACCGCCTATCGGCATACCGAGGGCCACGAGCCCGACGCGTACATCGACATCGATCGCAAGACCGGTGTGGTCAAGGTGATCGCCCGCCAGACCGACGCCGACGGCAACGTCCTGCACGAATGGGATGACACACCTGAAGGTTTCGGCCGCATCGCGGCGACCACGGCCCGGCAGGTGATCCTGCAGCGGTTACGGGATGCGGAGAACGAGAAGACCTACGGCGAGTTCTCGGCCCACGAGGGCGACATCGTCGCCGGGGTGATCCAGCGCGACGCCCGGGCCAACGCCCGCGGCCTGATCGTGGTGCGGATCGGTAGTGAGGCGAAGGGCTCCGAAGGCGTCATTCCCAGCGCCGAGCAGGTGCCGGGGGAGCGGTACGAGCACGGCGACCGGCTGCGCTGCTACGTCGTCGGCGTCACCCGGGGGGCCCGGGAGCCGTTGATCACGCTGTCGCGCACCCACCCCAACCTGGTCCGCAAGCTGTTCTCGCTGGAAGTACCCGAGATCGCCGACGGGTCGGTGGAGATCGTGGCGGTGGCACGGGAGGCCGGCCACCGCTCCAAGATCGCGGTGGCCTCGCGGGTCCCGGGCCTCAACGCCAAGGGGGCGTGCATCGGCCCGATGGGCCAGCGCGTCCGCAACGTGATGAGCGAACTGTCCGGTGAGAAAATCGACATCATCGACTACGACGAGGACCCGGCCCGGTTTGTCGCCAACGCGCTCTCACCGGCCAAGGTGGTGTCGGTGTCGGTGATCGACGAGGCCGCGCGGGCGGCGCGGGTGATCGTTCCCGACTTCCAACTGTCGCTGGCGATCGGCAAGGAGGGGCAGAACGCCCGGCTGGCCGCCCGGTTGACCGGGTGGCGCATCGACATCCGCAGCGACAACGCCGAACCGGCGGAGGCCGCTACCCGGCCGGTGACCTGACGACGGCGACAACCAGACCCACCAGGATCCCAGGATCGGTGGTGGTGACGCGCACCGACCACGGCAGACCCGAAAACCGGGCTTCGTGGGCGGCCGCGTTGTCGTCCAGATAGCTCACGTGGCCGGAAGCGCCCTGGGCGCCGGTGATTTCGTACGTCGCCCGCGTGGTGCCGATCGGCGGCCTGCCCAGTGTCTCGAATTCCGTTTTCAGCTCTGTGGAGACACCTGACTGCCGCGAAATATACTATACCCGGTAGGGTATGTATCAACGTGGCGATGCGCCAGCCCTGCAACGGGACGAACACGGGTGCCGCGCTGATCAGAAGGAGTCAACATGTGTCGAGCGGTGACATGCCGGGTGTGCGGGAAGACAACCTGGTCCGGCTGTGGAATGCACATCGACGCCGTCAAGCGCACGGTGCCGGCCACGCAGTGGTGTGGAGGCCACGCCGCGGAGGCCCCGGCCCGGGGCAAGCGCAGCTGGCTCGGCTTCAAGCGGAAGTGAGTTCGCGGCCCGCTCAAAAACAGTGGGGCGCTGTGCCGGGCCGCTTTGCTCCACCTGCGCGAGCCCGCTGCAGCATCGGCCATCCGCCGGACCGGCCACTCCGATATCCGCCCGGTTCTCGCCGGCTGCGCGACACCCGGACTGCCGCCGCGGTCGGCCGCACTCGAAAAGTGTCGTAAACTATGCCGTGATCCAGCGTGAGACTACGACTGCCGGCCCTCCGGGCGCCGGACCGGTGCGGACCTGCATCGGATGTCGCAGACGAGAGCTGGCCGTCGAACTGCTTCGTGTGGTTGCGGTGGTCAATGGAATCGGCGAATGCGTCCTGACCGTTGACACTGCTCGACATCTGCCGGGGCGGGGTGCCTGGTTGCACCCCGATCCGCAGTGTCTACACGCGTCGCTCCGGCGGCGGGCCTTCGGCCGAGCGCTGCGGATCGCCGGTTCACCGGACACCTCCGCGGTGGTCGAGGCCTTCGAAGCATTCGAAGATCGCGCCGCCACGGCAACAGAACAGGTAGCGAAGAACATGAGCACACCGTGAAGTCCCGATGACCATGCGTCATAGCTAAACCCGAGGCGCGGCGCCTACCACCGCTGTTGCCTCCAGATGAGGAGATGTAGTGGCAGGTAAGGCCCGTGTACACGAGTTGGCAAAGGAACTCGGTGTCACAAGTAAGGAGCTCCTAGCAAAGCTCAAGGAGCAAGGGGAGTTCGTCAAGTCGGCGTCCTCCACCGTGGAGGCGCCGGTTGCGCGCCGACTGCGGGAATCGTTCGGCGCAAAGTCGGGTGCCAAGAAGCCCGAAGACAAACCCCGTCCGCAGGGCAACGGTGCGGCTGCGCCCAAGCCCGGCGCCCCCAGCCCCGCGACGGCGGCCAAGCCAGCCCCGGCAAAGCCGGCTGCCCCGGCGGCTGAAGCCCCGGCTCCGGCTGCTGAAGCCCCGGCACGTCCGGCAGCCCCCAAGCCCGGTGCTCCGCAGCCCCCGGCCGAGCCGAGTGCCCCGGCCGCTGCGGCCACCCCCAGCGCTCCGGAGAAGGCAGCGCCGGCACCGGGAGCCACCCCTGGCCCCCGGCCGACCCCCGGTCCGCGTCCGGGCCCGGCGTCGGGTGCCCCGAAGCCGGCGCCGCGTGCCCCGCGGGTCGGCAACAACCCGTTCTCCACGCAGCAGCCGGTTGAGCGGCCCATTCCCCGTCCGCAGCCCCGGCCCGGTGCGCCGCGCCCCGGCGGCGGCCCCCGTCCGTCGCCCGGCAACATGCCGCCGCGTCCGGCCGGTGCCGGCGCGCCCGGCCGTGGCGGACCGCGCCCCGGTCCGCGTCCGGGCGGTGGACCCCGTCCCGGCGCCGGTCAGGGCGGTCGTCCCGGCGGCGGCGGTGGTGGCAACTACCGCGGCGGCGGTGCCGGTGGCGGTGGCGGTGCCGGTGGAGGCGCGGCCGCTGGAGGCTTCCGGGGTCGCCCCGGTGGCGGCGGTCGTCCGGGACAGCGCGGTGGCGCGGCCGGTGCGTTCGGTCGTCCCGGCGGTGCCCCCAAGCGTGGCCGCAAGTCGAAGCGGGCGAAACGCGCCGAATACGAGAACATGCAGGCCCCGGTCGTCGGCGGGGTGCGGTTGCCGCACGGCAACGGCGAGACCATCCGGCTGGCCCGCGGTGCCTCGCTGAGCGACTTCGCCGACAAGATCAACGCCAACCCGGCCTCGCTGGTGCAGGCGCTGTTCAACCTCGGTGAGATGGTCACCGCGACCCAGTCGGTCGGCGACGACATCCTGGAGCTGCTCGGCGGCGAGATGAACTACAAGGTTCAGGTCGTCTCGCCCGAGGACGAGGACCGTGAGCTGCTGCAGTCCTTCGACCTCACCTACGGCGAGGACGAGGGCGGCGAGGACGACCTCGAGTTCCGCCCGCCGGTCGTCACGGTCATGGGTCACGTCGACCACGGCAAGACCCGACTGCTGGACACCATCCGCAACGCCAGCGTCCGCGAGGGCGAGGCCGGCGGCATCACCCAGCACATCGGCGCCTACCAGGTGGAGGTCGATCTGGACGGCACCGTCCGGCCGATCACCTTCATCGACACCCCCGGTCACGAGGCGTTCACCGCCATGCGTGCCCGCGGTGCGAAGGCCACCGACATCGCGATCCTGGTGGTCGCCGCCGACGACGGCGTCATGCCGCAGACGGTGGAGGCCATCAACCACGCGCAGGCCGCTGACGTGCCGATCGTGGTCGCGGTCAACAAGATCGACAAGGAAGGTGCCGACCCGGCCAAGATCCGGGCGCAGCTCACCGAATACAACCTGGTGGCCGAGGACTATGGCGGCGACACCATGTTCGTCGACATCTCGGCCAAGCAGGGCACCAACATCGAGGCGCTGCTGGAGGCGGTCGTGCTGACCGCCGACGCGGCCCTGGACCTGCGGGCCAACCCCGACATGGAGGCCCAGGGTGTGGCCATCGAGGCGCACCTGGACCGCGGTCGCGGTCCGGTGGCCACGGTGCTCATCCAGCGCGGAACGCTGCGGGTCGGCGACTCGGTGGTGGCCGGCGATGCCTATGGCCGCGTCCGCCGCATGGTCGACGAGCACGGCGACGATGTCGTCGAGGCGCTGCCCTCGCGTCCGGTCCAGGTCATCGGCTTCACGTCGGTGCCCGGTGCCGGTGACAACTTCCTGGTTGTCGACGAGGACCGCATCGCCCGTCAGATCGCCGACCGGCGCAGCGCGCGCAAGCGCAACGCCCTGGCCGCGCGCAGCCGCAAGCGGATCAGCCTGGAAGACCTGGATTCGGCGCTGAAGGAAACCAGCCAGCTGAACCTGATCCTCAAGGGCGACAACGCCGGTACGGTCGAAGCCCTCGAGGAAGCCCTGATGGGCATCCAGATCGACGACGAAGTGGAGCTGCGGGTCATCGACCGCGGTGTCGGTGGCGTCACCGAGACCAACGTCAACCTGGCCTCGGCGTCGGACGCGATCATCATCGGGTTCAACGTCCGTGCCGAGGGCAAGGCGACCGAGCTGGCCAACCGCGAGGGTGTCGAGATCCGGTACTACTCGGTGATCTACCAGGCCATCGACGAGATCGAGGCCGCGCTCAAGGGCATGCTCAAGCCGGTGTACGAGGAGAAGGAGCTCGGCCGCGCCGAGATCCGGGCGATCTTCCGGTCGTCCAAGGTCGGCAACATCGCCGGCTGCCTGGTCACCTCGGGCATCATGCGTCGCAACGCCAAGGCCCGGCTGCTGCGGGACAACACCGTCGTCGCGCAGAACCTCACGGTGTCCTCGCTCAAGCGCGAGAAGGACGACGCCACCGAGGTGCGCGAGGGCTACGAGTGCGGTCTCACGCTGACCTACTCCGACATCAAGGAAGGCGACGTCATCGAGACGTACGAGCTGGTCGAGAAGGTACGGACCTAAGGTATGGCTGATCCGGCACGGGCCAAGCGGCTCGCCAAACGGATCTCCACCATCGTCGCCTCGGCGATCGAGTACGAGATCAAGGATCCCCGCCTGGCGGGGGTCACCATCACCGACGCGAAGGTGTCGGGCGATCTGCACGACGCCACGCTGTACTACACGGTGATGGGGTCATCACTCGAAGTCGAGCCGGACTATGCCGGTGCGGCGGCGGCGCTGGAGAAGGCCAAGGGCGTATTGCGGACCAAGGTGGGCGCCGGGACCGGGGTGCGATT
The DNA here is from genome assembly GCF_019050325.1 of [Mycobacterium] fortunisiensis. GTDB lineage: Bacteria > Actinomycetota > Actinomycetes > Mycobacteriales > Mycobacteriaceae > Mycobacterium > Mycobacterium fortunisiensis. The sequence continues at coordinate 374,889 of NZ_VOMB01000016.1, forward strand.
CACCCCGACCCTGGCGTTCGTCCGCGACACCGTGCCCGACGCGGCGCACCGGTTGGAAGAGCTGCTGGCCCGGGCGCGGGCTGCCGACGAGGAAGTGGCGAGAGTTCGGCAGGGCGCCAAGCACGCCGGCGACGAAGACCCGTACCGTGTGAGCGGGGCGGAGGACACGGACGGGTTTGGCGACGGGGCAGACACAGGGGATGCCGGTGACCGCGATCGAACGGATGACTGATACTGCTCATTCCGGGGCAGCCGACGGGCGGCCGTCCGGTCTGCGCGTCGACGCGCGGCAGGCCGCCGATCTTCTCTCGGACGCGGCGAGCATCAGCGTGGTGTGTCACGTCTATCCCGACGCCGACACCATCGGTGCCGGCCTGGCGCTGGCCCAGGTGCTCGACGATGCGGGCAAGCAGGTCCAGGTAGCCTTCGCCGCTCCCGCCGAGTTGCCCGAATCGCTGCAGACACTGCCCGGCGGGCACCTGCTCGTCGCGCCGAACGCCATCCGTGATGACGCGGATCTCGTTGTGACGGTGGATATTCCGGGCGTCAACCGGCTCGGTGCACTGGCTGAGCTGGCCAAGGAGGGGCGTGAGGTACTGGTCATCGACCACCACGCGTCCAACCAGCTGTTCGGTACCGCCAACTACGTCGACCCGACGGCAGATTCCACCACGATGTTGGTGGCCGAGCTCCTCGACGCCTGGGACAAACCGATCGACAAGCGGGTGGCGCACTGCCTGTATGCCGGGCTGACCACCGACACCGGCTCGTTCCGCTGGGCCACGGCCCGGGCGCACCGCCTGGCCGCCCGACTGGTCGAGCTCGGGGTGGACAACGCCTCGATCAGCCGGGCGTTGCTCGACACCCATCCGTTCGCCTGGCTGCCGATGCTGTCGCGGGTGCTGGCCTCGGCCAGGCTGCTGCCCGAAGCGGTGGGCGGCCGCGGGCTGGTGTATGCCGTTGTGCCGCATGACGAATGGTCCAGCGCCCGACCGGAGGAAGTGGAGAGCATCGTCGACATCGTGCGCACCACCCAACAGGCCGAGGTCGCCGCGGTGTTCAAGGAGATCGAGCCGCAACACTGGTCGGTGTCGATGCGGGCGAAGTCCCTCAACCTCGCCACGGTCGCGAGTTCTTTCGGGGGTGGCGGCCACCCGCACGCCGCCGGCTACTCGGCCGCCGGCCCGACCGCCGACGTGGTCCAGGCGCTCGCGCAGGCGCTTGCCTGACTCGGTCAGGGGCATCCTGGGTGGATCCCATGGTTGAGCCGGAAGGCGACATCCCGGTTGTACCGGCCACCACCCGTCGGATCGCCGGCCTGGCCTTCCCGGCCCTGGGAGTGCTCGCCGCCGAACCCATCTATCTGCTGTTCGACATCGCGGTCGTCGGGCGTCTCGGGGCGCTCAGCCTGGCCGGACTGGCCATCGGCGGGCTGATCCTGGGGCTCGTCAATTCCCAGGGCACCTTCCTGTCCTACGGCACCACGGCGCGCTCGGCCCGGTTGTTCGGGGCCGGTGACCGGCCCGCGGCGGTCCGCGAAGGGGTGCAGGCCACCTGGCTGGCGTTCGGCCTGGGGTTGTTGATCATCGCGGTGGTGCAGGCGGGCGCCGCCCCGCTGCTGTCGGTGATCGCCGGACAGCCCGACATCGCCGACGCCGCGCTGCCATGGCTTCGCATCGCCATCCTCGCGGCGCCGGCGATCCTGGTCTCGTTGGCCGGCAACGGCTGGATGCGCGGGGTACAGGACACGGTCCGGCCGCTGCGGTACGTAGTGTTCGGTTTCGCGGTGTCGGCGTTGCTGTGTCCGTTGCTCGTCTATGGCTGGCTGGGGATGCCGCGCATGGAGCTGGCCGGGTCGGCGGTGGCGAATCTGGTGGGTCAATGGGTGGCGGCGTTGCTGTTCTTGCGCGCCCTGCTGAACGAGAAGGTGGCACTGGGGATCCAGCCGGCGGTGCTGCGCGCCCAGCTGACCATGGGGCGCGATCTGCTGGCGCGGTCATTGGCGTTTCAGGCCTGCTTCCTGTCCGCCGGGGCGGTGGCGGCGCGCTTTGGCGCGGCCGCGGTGGCCGCACATCAGGTCGTCCTGCAGGTGTGGAGTTTCCTTGCGCTCGTGCTGGATTCGCTGGCCATCGCCGCGCAGTCACTGGTGGGCGCGGCGCTGGGGGCCGGCCAACTCGGGCATGCCAAGACCGTGGCGTGGCGGGTGACGTTGTTCTCGACGCTGGCCGGTGTGGTGCTGGCCGTGGTGTTCGCGGTGGGTTCCTCGGTGCTGCCGCCGGTGTTCACCGACGACGAATCGGTGTTGGCGGCCATCGGGGTGCCGTGGTGGTTCCTGGTGGCCCAATTGCCGGTGGCCGGCATCGTTTTCGCGTTCGACGGGGTGCTGCTGGGTGCCGGCGACGCCAAGTTCATGCGCAACGCCACCCTGGCCAGCGCGTTGATCGGATTCTTGCCGCTGATCTGGTTGTCCCTGATCTACGGCTGGGGGCTGTTCGGGATCTGGTCGGGGCTGAGCACGTTCATGGTGCTGCGGCTGATCTTCGTCGGCTGGCGGACCTGCTCGGGTCGCTGGCTGGTCGCGGGCACTGGCTGATCTGCACCGCGAGCGCGCATGTTTGCCGCGGCAGGACCTGGTTTGTCACGCTAGCGTGGCGCTCGAGCTCGACCGCCACGCTAGCGTGACAAACCAGAACCCGGGGGGCGTCAGCGCACCTGCGAGCGGCCCCGGTCCATCACCGCGGCCCGATTGGCGGCGATGTCGTCGCCGGTCGCGGTCGCCATCCATTCCCGGGCCGACGCCGCTTCGATCCACAGCCCGGCGTTGGTCTGCGCTTCGTCGATGCGGTGGTAGGAGGCCAGCAGGGCGCGCACGGCGGCCTGGTTGTTGCCGGCGATGGCGGTCGCCACCCGGCGGGCGGTGGGCAGCAGCTCGGCGTGCGGCACCACTTCGGTGACGAGCCCGGCCCGCAGGGCGTCGTCGGCCGAAAGGTAATCGCCGGTCAGGCTCATCCGGCGGGCCAGCCCCACGCCCACCTTCTGCGGCAGTCGCACGCTCAGCCCCCAGGTCGGCAGCAGACCCACCCGGGCGTGCGTGTCGGCGAAGCGGGCCTGCGCGGAGGCGATCAGGATGTCGCAGTACAGCGCCAGTTCCAGGCCCCCGGTGACCGCGGCACCGTTGATGGCGCCGATCACCGGCTTGGTCATGGCCGGCCATTTGGGGGAGATGTCGGGCAAGTCGGTGGTGTCGCCCAGTTCTTTGAGGTCCAGGCCGGCGCAGAACACCGGATCGGCGCCGGTGACGATGACGACGTCGACGTCGTCATCGGCCTGCGCGGTGCGCAGCGCTCCGTAGAATTCGCTGCGCAGCTGCGCCGAGAGTGCATTGCGGGACTGGGGCCGGTTCAGCGTCAGGGTCCGGACTCGGTCCGTGGTGTCCACCAGCAATACAGGATCGGTCATGCGCTCACCGTAACCGGCGGGCCGCACGCGCCTATCGTGGGTCTCATGTGCCGCAACATCACCGAGCTACGGGGACTGCAGCCCGCCGCCACCGACGAGGAGATCGAGGCCGCCGCCCGCCAGTACGTGCGCAAGGTCAGTGGTATCACCCGCCCGGCCGGGGCCAACGTCGAGGCGTTCGAGGCCGCTGTCGCCGAGGTCACCGCCACCACCACCCGGCTGCTCGAGGGCCTGGCGCCACGCCGCCAGCCGCCCAAGACCGTGCCGCCACTGCGTCGGCCCGAGGTGCGGGCGAGGATGGCCGCCAGGTGAATTCACCTGCGCTCAAGGAGTGGAGCGCGGCCATACACGCCCTGCTCGAGGGCCGCCAGACGGTGTTGCTGCGCAAGGGCGGCATCCACGAGAAGCGGTTTTCTGTCGAGCCGGCGCAGGGGCCTGCGCCGTTCCTGTTGTTCCCCACGGTCGCGCACAGTCACGCCCAACGAGTGCGTCCGCAACACGCCGACCTGCTCGATATCGCTGCGCAGGACAGTGCCGAGGACGCGGTGATCATTCGGACCGCCGCGAAAGTTGTTGCCGCCGTTGAGGTCAACCGGCCGGAGGCGATCGGGGAGCTGGCCGATCTGCATATCTGGACCGCTGAGTCGGTGCAGGCCGACCGGCTCGATTTCCGCCCAAAACACCGGCTGTGCGTCCTGGTCGTGCAGGCACGCCCGCTGCGCTCGCCGGTTCGGTTGGCCCGCACGCCGGAATTCGCCGGCTGCAAGAGCTGGGTCGACCTGCCGGTACCGGCGGACGCGGGCGCACCGGTGCACGACGAGGCGACGTTGCACGACATCGCCGAGCGGGTGCGCCGGTCCGTGGGCTGACGGCTCGCGAGGGCCTACGTCGGCGGCAGTGGGTCGGCCGGCAGCAGTACCCGGGACACCCCGCCCCGACCGTGGTGCACGGTGTGGGTGGCCGGGACCAGCTGGGTACCGGAGGCCGCCGGCTCGTCGGTGCCCAGATTGCGGGCGAACCGTGGATGTGAACCACCGGCGATCAGCACTCGGATCCGGGACCCCGCCGGGAATCGGTGGGCCACGGCATCCAACTCGAGGCGCACCGGGCCGGTGTGCCCGTTCAACCGGCGGAACGCGTCAGACACATTGCGGGATCGCCCTTTTGCGTCCACCTCGCTGATCCGGACGAAGAGGTCGTGGTGCGGATTGTCACAACTGTGCGCGAGTTCGACCACCGGGTTGCCGACCACGTAGAGGTCGGCCGCGAGTGGGTCACCGGTGAACGTCAGCACGTCGCGACGGGCGGCCAGCGCGGAGTCGTCCCGGTAGCCGCTGTCGCGGGACAGCAGCCGCCCGCCGATGGTCGGTGTGGGGTGGGCCGGGTCATAGGTGAACCACGACGCCGGCGCGCTGTCGGCCGGCGCGGTGTCGCTCAGCCGGCCCGTCGGGTGCAGGAACACCTCGTGGTCCGGCATCGCCGGTGGCCAGTCCGGCTGCTCGACCCAACCGTGCTTGTTCACCTGAATCCGGACCCGGGCCCGATCGGCGGCGGGTGTGCCGGCCAGGTGGGTTTCGAGCCACTGCAGCGTTTCGCGCAGCACGGTCGGCGCGCCTTTGGTCATCAACTGGGTGTGCGTCCACGATCCGACCGTCAGCGCCACCGGGGCACCACGGCGGTTCAGCTGCTGGTACTGCTCGAGGGTCTGTTCCAGGAACAGGTCCTGCCAACCCCCGAACAACAGCACCGGGACCTGCACCCGCTCCAGTGCCTCGGTGCAGCGCATCGGGTCCCAGAACGGGTCGGCGGCGTCGGGATGCTGCAGCCACGTTTCATACCACGGTGCACCGGTACCCAGCAGCGACCGCCCGGCCCGGTCCAGGGGCAGTCCGGCGGTGGCTTTCGCGATCTCACGCGGCGACCGCAGTTCCCGCAGGATCGCGCGTGGCAGCCCGGGATCTTCCTGGTGGGCCATCATGTTGCTCCAGCCGAGGAAATCGTTGAGGGTGAACGACCCGGTGCCCCACGACGAGGCCCGGAAATCGTGTGGCCCCACCGTGATCACCGCGGCCTTGAGTTCCGGCGGGGGATCACATAGCAGCGCCCACTGGGTGAATCCCAGGTAGGACAACCCGATGGTGGCGAAACTGCCGGTGAACCACGGCTGCTCACGCAGCCACAGCACAGTGTCGGCACCGTCGGCCTTCTCGTGGACCATCGGCGTGAACTGCCCGCCCGAGCCGAACGTGCCACGCACGCTCTGCAGCACCACGTGGTAGCCGCGCGCGGCGTACACCTGCCCGAACAATGTCGAGAACGGGAACCGGCGACCGTAGGGCACCCGGACGAGCAGCGTGCCCGCCGGTGTGTCGGTGTGTGGCGCGTAGTGGTCGGCCAGCAGCTCGACGCCGTCGCGCATCGGCACCCGCAGGCGACGGTGAACGGTGAACGCGGTGGTGTGTGGGGGCAGGCCCAGGAGCCGGCTGACGGATCGGCCGATGGCCGGCGCGGCGGTGGTGGTCACGGTCACCGCACCAGGTTACGGATCAGAATTTGTAGTAGGGGGCCAACTCGTGGGCGCGTTGCAGATTGATCTGCAGGCAGTCCGGGCGATCCGGGGAGTGAATCGGCGAGTAGAACATCGACTGCTGGATGACGCCGTAGCTGGTCTCGAACGCCACCATGCAGGTGGTCCACCACCGGTCGTTCCAGTCGGTGGGCTTCATGACCCAGTACTGGGCCGCGCGGTGCCCGTCGATGTCGAGCTCGAGTGCGTCGGCCGGGATCGTCTCGTCGTAGGTGCGCCAGACGAATGCCTCGACCGCCACCTGGTAATTGCCCGCGTCATATTTGCAGCGCAGGCTGTCCTCCGGCTCCGGTGGGGTGAACGCCAGGCCGATCCGCTGGATCACGTCGAGCGGGATGTCGCGGCACGGATCGAACGGCGACGGGTCGGTGGTCTCGATGACCGGCCATTTGATGGTGGTGGACACATTGGTCATCGGGAGATCGGTGACGTCCACGTGCGCCGGACCGCCGGCCGCACTGTCGGACGGGCCTGACTGCCACACCACGATCAGCGCTGCGACCAGCGCCGCAACCAGTCCCGTCGATGCCGACAGTAGGCGCAACTTGGCAGCCATCACACCCCCTCGCAGTTTGGTGGCACTTCGATCCCCGGCCTGCGGGGAGTGTAGCGGTCGGTCACAACGGACTCGACCATAAACGAGAACCTGTTCTAGTTGTCAACGACCCGCTGCGGCGGCGCCGGTTAGGCTGGTCCGTTGTGGTGGTGCAACTGTGATGAAGGATCACGAGTCAAGAGACCGACAGCCGATTCTCTGGGCGGTCAGCGACCTGCATACCGGTCATACCGGAAACAAGCCGGTCACCGAGTCGTTGTACCCGGCCTCGCCCGACGATTGGCTGATCGTCGCCGGCGACGTCGGGGAGCGCACCGACGAGATCCGCTGGGCCCTGGACCTACTGCGCAAGCGGTTCGCGAAAGTCATCTGGGTTCCCGGCAACCACGAGCTGTGGACCACCAACAAGGACCCGATGCAGATCTTCGGCCGGTCCCGCTACGACTACCTGGTCGACATGTGCGACCAGATGGGCGTCATCACCCCCGAGCATCCGTTCCCGGTGTGGACCGAGCAGGGCGGCCCGGCCACGATCGTGCCGATGTTCCTGCTGTACGACTACACGTTCCTGCCCGAAGGCGCGTCGACCAAGGCCGAGGGGCTGGCCATCGCCCGGGACCGCAACGTCGTCGGCACCGACGAGTTCCTCTTGTCCTGCGAGCCCTACGCGACCCGCGACGCCTGGTGCCGCGACCGGGTGGCGGCCACCCGCAAGCGGCTTGAGGACCTGGACTGGATGACGCCGACGATTCTGGTCAACCACTTCCCGTTGGTCCGCGAACCCTGCGATGCGATGTTCTACCCCGAGTTCTCCTTGTGGTGCGGCACGACGGCCACGAAGGATTGGCACACCCGCTTCAACGCCACCTGCTCGGTGTACGGCCACCTGCACATCCCGCGCACCACGTGGTACGACGACGTGCGCTTCGAAGAGGTGTCGGTCGGTTACCCACGGGAGTGGCGTCGCCGCAAGCCGTACCGCTGGTTGCGTCAGATCCTGCCCGACCCCAACTACGCGCCCGGTTATCTCAACGAGTTCGGCGGGCATTTCGAGATCACCGCCGAGATGCGGGTCAACGCCCAGCAGATGCAGGAGCGGATCAAGGCCCGGCGCGCATGAGCGCCACGTTGCTCGGGCAGGTGCTGCCCGAAATGCCGGACACGCTCGCCTGGGCGGAGGTGTACGACGACCCGCCGGGGTTGACGCCGCTGCCTGAGGAGCAGGAGTTGGTGGCCCGCGCGGTGGCCAAACGTCGCAACGAGTTCACCACGGTGCGCTACTGCGCGCGCCAGGCGCTGAGTGCACTGGGGGTGGGTCCGGTCCCAATCCTCAAGGGGGACAAGGGTGAGCCCACGTGGCCCGACGGCATCGTCGGCAGCCTGACCCACACCCAGGGTTTCCGCGGCGCGGTGGTGGGCCGTACCGACGGGGTCCGCTCGGTCGGTATCGACGCCGAACCGCACGACGTGCTGCCCGACGGAGTGCTCGGGGCAATCTCGTTGCCGCTGGAGCGTTCCGAGCTCGCCGGCCTTCCCGACGGCCTGCACTGGGACCGAATCTTGTTCTGCGCCAAGGAAGCGACCTACAAAGCCTGGTATCCGCTGACCCATCGCTGGCTGGGGTTCGAGGATGCGCACATCACATTCGCGGTGCACGGTTCCGGCACGGTCGGGACGTTCCGGTCGCAGATCCTCATCGACCCGGCCGCCGAGCACGGACCGCCGCTGAGTGTGCTTGAGGGCCGGTGGTCGGTGCGCGACGGTGTGACGCTGACGGCGATCGTGCTGTGAGCGGTCCGAAGCCGGGCTTGGTGATCGTTGACAAGCCGGCCGGCATGACCAGTCACGATGTGGTGGGCCGGTGCCGGCGATTGTTCGGCACCCGCAAGGTCGGCCATGCCGGGACACTGGACCCGATGGCCACCGGGGTGCTGGTGGTAGGCATCGAACGCGCCACCAAGATTCTCGGTCTGCTCACTGCCACCGACAAGTCCTATTCGGCCACCATCCGGCTGGGCCGGTCCACCACCACCGATGATGCAGAAGGTGAAGTGGTGCAGGATGTTTCGGCCGCACATCTGACCGACGAGCAGATCGGCTCCGCGGTGGCGGTGCTGCGCGGCGACATCGAACAGGTGCCCTCGGCGGTGAGCGCGATCAAGGTCGGCGGCCAGCGGGCCTACAAGCTGGCCCGCGAAGGGCGGACCGTCGAGTTGGCCGCCCGGCCCGTGCGCGTCGAGCGGTTCGACATCGTCGCGGTGCGACGGGTGGACGGTTTCGTGGATGTCGATGTCGAGGTGGACTGCTCCTCGGGCACCTACATCCGCGCCCTGGCCCGCGACGTGGGGGTGGCACTGGGCGTCGGTGGGCACCTGACGGCGTTGCGGCGCACCAGGGTTGGAAGGTATGGGCTGGACGAGGCCCGCACCCTGGAGGACCTCGCTGAGGAAGCCAGGCTGAGCTATTCGCTCGACGTGGCCTGCCTGGTGGGCTTTCCGCGCCGTGACCTGACCGAGGCCGAAACGGAGGACACCCGGCACGGCCGAGCGCTGGCGCCGGCCGGAATCGACGGGGTCTACGCGGCCACCGCCCCGGACGGTCGCGTCATCGCGCTGCTGCAGGACGGCGCGTCACGCACCAAGAACGTGGTCGTGTTGCGCCCGGCCACACTGTGAGTAATCCGTGCGAGCAGACGTGAAAATACCCGAAAAGCCCTGAAAAAGGGTACTTTCGCGTCTGCTCGCCCAGTACGTGGGACGCCTCAAAGTTGGCCGTGGCGGGGTGGTTTCGTTCCCGCCAGGGTGTAGTTGCCGATGTGGCGGACCTTCCACCGGGTGGCGTCGTGCAGGGTGTGTGTCCGCGCATCGCGCCAGTAGCGCGAGAGATTTCCCGAGGCCGAGGCACTGCGGGTCCCGCCGAATTCGAACAGTGTGCTGCCGGCCTCCACCGCAGCCCGGGCGGCGGCGACCTTGGCGATGGCCACCGCGATCGAGGCGGCGGCGGCACTGTCCTGCGTCAGATCGGCCCGGGCGGTATCGATCTGGCGGGCTGCCTCGGCCAGCAACGCCTGCGCACCCCGCACCGTTACGGTCAGCTCACCGGCGGCCTGCACGAGGGTCGGATCCTCGACCGCACTGGAGACCGATGCCTCGAAATGGGGCCGGGCCTTGGCGGCCTGACGTACCGCCTCTTCCAGTGCGGCGGTCGCGATGCCCACGTCGAGCGCCGCGTGCAGCAACTGGGCCCGGGCGCCGTACACCGTGGGCCGGGTGAAGATCGGGCTGAACTCCAGGACGTGTTCGCCGGGCACCTCGACGGCGGTGAGCGTGACGCTGCCCGACGCCGTGGTCCGCTGACCCATGCCGTCCCAGTCGTCGACGATCTGGACCCCCGGCGCATCCCGTGGAACGAACGCGATGGCCTTGGCGGTGGCGGCCGTCGGCACCGGTCCCGAACCGTCGGCGCGCGAGGCTCGAACGATCAGCCAGTCGGCGAACAACGCCCCCGTCGAGTAGTACTTGCGTCCCTGAAGGACATAGCCGCCGGCAGCGACGGTGAGTGTGGTGGTGTCGACGTCGATCGGATGCGGTCCGCGTTCGGACTGCGCGTTGGCCAGCAGTGCCCCGTCCAGCACCAGGCCGTAGAAGTACGCCTGCTGGGCGGGGGTGCCCTGCAGGCGCAGGGCCTCCAGGAAGGTGAAATGCGAGTGCGGGATCTGCCCGATCGAGGGATCGCCGTGGGCCAGCAGTCGCATCACCTCGGCGAGCACCACCACGGGCACGTCGAGCCCGCCGTACTCGGCCGGCACCGTCAACGCCAGCAGCCCGGATTCCTTGAGTGCCGCAACCTGCTCGTGCGGCAGGATCCGGTGGGCGTCACGGGCCCCGGCATCCTCGGCGAACGCGTTCGACAGCTCAGCGGCCACGGACAGCGCTGCCCGGGCCGAAGCAATGGGAGTGCGGGTGGCGCCGGCCAGATCGGTCATCGCGGCGCGCCGACGAATGGGATCGAGGCCGGCGCAGCGACCTCGCCGCCCCCGCCGAACAGGCCGCGCTGACGAAGGATGGGCACCACGCCCTCGCCGAACCAGAACAACTCCTCCAGGTGCGGATAGCCGGAGAAGATGAACTCGTCGATGCCGATCTCGGCGTACTCGGCGATCCGGTCGGCCACCTCGGTGTGGCTGCCCACCAGCGCGGTGCCCGCCCCGCCGCGCACCAATCCGACGCCCGACCACAGGTTCGGGGCGATCTCCAGGCTGCGGGCGTCACTCCAGGTGCCGCTGCGGCGGTTGGCCTCGTGCAGCGCCAGCATGCGCTTCTGGCCCTCGGACTGGCTGCGGGCCAGCCCGGCCTGCGCCGCCGCGACCGTCTCCTCGTCCAGTGCGCCGATCAGGCGGTCGGCCTGGGCCCAGGCCTCCTCGGCGGTGTCCCGCGAAATGGTGTGCAACCGGATCCCGAAGCGCAGCTTGCGTCCCTGCTCCTCGCCGAGCGCCCGGATCCATTCGATCTTCTCGGCCACCGCGGCCGGCGGCTCACCCCAGGTCAGATAGACATCGGAATGCCGGGCCGCCACCGGGCCGGCCGCCTGCGAGCTGCCTCCGAAGTACAGCGGCGGCACCGGGGTGGGCGGCAACGCCAGCGACGCCTCCTCTACGTCGATGTACTCGCCCTTGTGGGTCACCGTCTCACCGGCCCACAGCCGCCGCACCACGTCGAGGAATTCGTCGCAACGCGCATACCGCGCGTCTTTGTCCAGGTGATCGCCGAAGGCCCGCTGCTCGTGTGCTTCACCGCCGACGACGACATTGAGCAGGATCCGTCCCGGCGCGTGCCGAGCGAACGTCGCCGCCATCTGCGCCGACAGGGTCGGGCTCACCAGACCTGGACGGAACGCCACCAGAAACGCCAGCGAGGTGGTCTCGCGTGCCAGCAGGGCCGCGGTGACGAACGCGTCCTCGCACCAGGCCCCGGTCGGGATCAGCGCGCCGGTGAAACCGAACCGCTCGGCCGAGCGGACGATCGACGCCAGATAGTCGATCGAGGCCTCACGATCACCACCGGCCGCGCCGGCGGGCGTGCCGTGACCACCGCCGACGATCAGCCGGCTGTCGCCGTAGGTGGGCAGGAACCAGTGCAGAGAAACAGTCACGAAGACGACATCTTGGCGTCGACGCCGTCAGCACGCACGGGTAAAAATCGCGATGATTCAGCTCGCGACGACCCAGATCGCCTCGGCGGCCGGACTGCCCAGCTCGACCTGCACGCTGGTGTCGTCGTCGCCGCCGGCGGCCGGGTGGGGGGCCTGGACCGCCACCGAGATCACCCCGGCGAAATCGCGCCGAGCCAACACCCGCACCCGCGAATCGAGGCTGATGCCGACGCTGTCGAAGTAGCGCAGCATTTCCGGATCGGCATCGGAGATACGGGCCACCGTGCCCGCGTCGCCGTCCTGGCAGGCGGACAGCTGCCGGGCCGGCGGGGTGGGCACCTGACCGTCGGCGGCCGGGATCGGATCGCCGTGCGGATCGCGGGTGGGGTGGCCCAACTTGGCATCGATGCGGTCGAGCATCCGGTCGGACACCGCATGCTCGAGGATCTCGGCCTCGTCGTGCACCTCGTCCCAGCTGTAGCCCAGTTCCTGCACCAGGAAGGTTTCCATCAACCGGTGCCGGCGGACCATCGCCAGCGCGGCGCGCCGGCCCGCGTCGGTCAACGTCACCGCGCCATACTTCTCATGGTCGACCAGGCCCTGGTCGGCGAGTTTGCGAATGGATTCCGACGCCGTCGAGGCCGACACGCCGATGCGTTCGGCCAGCAGTTTGGTGCTGACCTTCTCGCGAGACCACTCCTGGGCCGTCCAGATGACTTTCAGATAGTCCTGGGCAACCGTGGACAGGTCTTGGTGGTTACCGTCGGGACTCACAGTAGGAAAGTTTAGGCAATCGTCACCTGATCGGGGGATCTAGAGCAGACCGCGTCGCCGTCGGGTCGTAGGCTGATCGCGTGCAGCGCTGGCGTGGGCAGGACGAGATCCCCACGGACTGGGGCAGGTGTGTGGTCACCATCGGGGTGTTCGACGGGGTACACCGCGGACACGCAGAGTTGATCAGCCATGCGGTGAAAGCGGGCCGATCACGGGGAGTGCCGGTGGTCCTCATGACCTTCGACCCCCATCCGATGGAAGTGGTGTTTCCGGGTAGTCACCCGGCTCAACTGACGACCCTGACCCGGCGCGCCGAACTGGTCGAGGAACTCGGCGTCGACGTCTTCCTCGTCATGCCGTTCACCTCCGATTTCATGAAGCTCACCCCGGAGCGCTACATCCACGAGCTGCTCGTGGAGGACCTGCACGCGGTCGAGGTCGTGGTGGGGGAGAACTTCACGTTCGGCAAGAAGGCCGCGGGCAACGTGGCGATGCTGCGCGCGGCCGGAGAGCGGTTCGGGTTCGCTGTCGAGAGCATGTCGCTGGTGACCGAAACCCTCGATCCCGAACACCGTGACGAGCGGGTCACCTTCTCGTCGACCTACATCCGATCCTGTGTCGACGCCGGGGACGTGGTGGCCGCCGCCGAAGCCCTGGGCCGTCCGCACCGCGTCGAGGGCGTGGTGGTGCGCGGCGACGGTCGTGGCCGGGTGCTGGGCTTCCCGACCGCCAACGTGGCGCCCCCGATGTACTCGGCCATCCCCGCCGACGGGGTGTACGCCGCCTGGTTCACGGTGCTGGGCCACGGTCCGGTGGTCGGCACCGTCACCCCCGGTGAGCGGTATCAGGCCGCGGTCTCGGTGGGAACCAACCCCACCTTCTCCGGGCGTACCCGCACCGTCGAGGCATTCGTCCTGGACACCGAGGCCGATCTGTACGGCCAGCACGTCGCGGTCGATTTCGTGGCCCGCATCCGGGGAATGGAAAAGTTCGACCGGGTGGAACAACTGGTCGCCGAGATGAAGCGGGATGCCGACAAGGCCCGCACGATTCTGAGTTCGCACTGAGTCGGCTGAATTCGCGGCTCGCCGCGATACTGCTAGACTTTGCGCCGATCCGGTGCATGCTGCAGTCCGCGGTGGCTGTGCCGAGAATATGTTCGCGGGACTGAAATGATGGAGTTACCTTCGTGGCGCTTACTGCCGAGCAGAAAAAAGAAATCCTGAGCAGCTACGGCCTGCACGAGACTGACACCGGTTCGCCGGAGGCTCAGGTCGCCCTGCTGACCAAGCGGATCTCGGACCTGACCGAGCACCTCAAGCAGCACAAGCACGACCACCACTCGCGGCGCGGCCTGCTGCTGCTCGTCGGCCGTCGGCGCCGGCTGCTGAAGTACGTCGCCCAGGTCGACGTGGCGCGCTACCGCTCACTGATCGAGCGTCTCGGGCTGCGTCGCTGACGCGGCCCCGGTGCCGACACTTTCCGCGGCTGCCCCTCTCGGGGCAGCCGCGATACTTTTCCTCGGCCTCGTCGGCGGCGTGACCGCATGCTCGTCGGCGGCCGCCGCGGACATGAAGGCGGGCGACTGCCTGAAGATGAGCGGGACCTTCGAGCGCCCGGACGCCAGCCATGCCGAATGCGGCAGCGACGCGTCGAACTACAAGATCATCTCGGTGCTGACGGGGCCGACCGGCGTTGCCCAGTGCCCGATCGACGTCGACACCTATTACTCGGTGCGCAGCGCCTTCAGCGAGGAAACCCAGACCCTGTGCCTGGACATCGACTGGGTCACCGGCGGCTGCATGAACATCGACCCCAACAACGACAAAGACCCCTACCGGGTGGACTGCGCGGATTCGTCTGCGCCGCACCGCCAACGGGCCACCGAGGTTCTCCGCGGGGTGTCGAACGTCGATCAATGCGCCAGCGGAGTGGGCTACGCGTACTCGGAACGCCAGTTCACCGTGTGTGTGGAAGACGTGTCCTAGCTGGCACGGATGGCTGTCGCGCGGTTGCTGCCGTGTAACATGAGGGCGTTCAGCGGCTGAAATCTGCGCTGAGCACCAGGTGCGACATCCGCAGTCCGCGGACGACGTCCCTGCGAGTCATATCGGGCCCGCCGACTCGGGCGGTCTTCGGTAGTGGCTGCCGGAACTCCGTAGAACGGGGTCCTCCGGCCGCTTCGATCGACGGCCGTGGCCGATTCCAGGGTCCGTGGCGTATCGCCATCGTGATGACGCGAAAACAGTTGAATGAATTCGAAAGAGGCCAACGGACTCGATGTCTGTAGTTGAACTTGAAGACGGTGTGTTCGAATCCACCGCAACCCTCGACAATGGGAGCTTCGGCACCCGCACCATCCGTTTCGAGACCGGCCGGCTGGCCCAGCAGGCCGCCGGCGCCGTCGTCGCCTACCTCGACGACGAGACCATGCTGCTCAGCGCCACCACCGCCAGCAAGACGCCGAAGGATCACTTCGACTTCTTCCCCTTGACCATCGACGTCGAGGAGCGGATGTACGCCGCCGGCCGCATCCCCGGCTCGTTCTTCCGGCGTGAGGGACGTCCCTCCACCGATGCGATCCTGACCTGCCGCCTGATCGACCGGCCGCTGCGCCCGTCGTTCGTGTCCGGCCTGCGTAACGAGATCCAGGTCGTGGTGACGGTGCTGAGCCTGGATCCGAAGGATCTGTACGACGTGCTGGCCATCAATGCCGCCTCGGCGTCGACCCAGATCTCCGGCCTGCCGTTCTCCGGTCCGGTCGGCGGCGTGCGCGTCGCTCTCATTGACGGCCAGTGGGTCGCCTTCCCGACCGTCGAGCAGCTGGAGAAGGCCGTCTTCGACATGGTCGTCGCGGGCCGCAAGGTGGGCGAGGACGTCGCGATCATGATGGTCGAGGCCGAAGCCACCGAGAACGTCATCGATCTGGTCGCCGGCGGTGCCCAGGCCCCCACCGAGGCCGTCGTCGCCGAGGGCCTGGAGGCTGCCAAGCCGTTCATCGCGACCCTGTGCGACGCCCAGGCCGCGCTGGCCGAGAAGGCCGCCAAGGAGATCGCCGAGTACCCGCTGTTCCCCGATTACGAGGCAGACGTCTACGACGCCGTGGCCGCGGTGGCCACCGACGCGCTGTCGGAGGCACTGACCATCGCGGGCAAGCACGAGCGCGACGACCGCACCAACGAGATCAAAGTCGAGGTGCTCGAGCGTCTGGGCGATACCTACGCCGGCCGTGAGAAGGAAATCGGTGCGGCCTACCGCTCGCTGACCAAAAAGCTTGTGCGCCAGCGCATCCTTACCGACCACTTCCGCATCGACGGCCGTGGTGTGACCGACATCCGCGCGCTGTCGGCCGAGGTGGCCATCATCCCGCGGGCCCACGGCAGCGCGCTGTTCGAGCGCGGCGAGACCCAGATCATGGGTGTCACCACGCTGGACATGGTCAAGATGGCCCAGCAGATCGACTCGCTGGGGCCCGAGACCAGCAAGCGCTACATGCACCACTACAACTTCCCGCCGTTCTCGACCGGTGAGACCGGCCGCGTCGGTTCGCCCAAGCGCCGCGAGATCGGCCACGGTGCGCTGGCCGAGCGTGCGCTGGTTCCGGTGCTGCCGAGCGTCGAGGAGTTCCCGTACGCGATCCGTCAGGTGTCGGAGGCGTTGGGCTCCAACGGCTCGACCTCGATGGGCTCGGTGTGTGCCTCGACTCTGTCGTTGCTGAACGCCGGTGTGCCCCTCAAGGCGCCGGTGGCCGGCATCGCCATGGGTCTGGTGTCCGATCAGGTTGGCGGCGAGACCCGCTATGTGACGTTGACCGACATCCTCGGCGCCGAGGATGCCTTCGGCGACATGGACTTCAAGTGCGCAGGCACCAAGGACTTCGTCACCGCCCTGCAGCTCGACACCAAGCTCGACGGCATCCCCTCGAAGGTGCTCGCCGGCGCCCTGGCCCAGGCCAAGGACGCGCGTCTGACCATCCTCGACGTGATGGCCGAGGCCATCGACGCTCCCGACGAGATGAGCCCGTACGCGCCGCGGATCACCACGATCAAGGTTCCGGTCGACAAGATCGGTGAGGTCATCGGGCCCAAGGGCAAGATGATCAACTCGATCACCGAGGAGACCGGCGCGTCGATCTCCATCGAGGACGACGGCACGGTGTTCGTCGGCGCCAGCAACGGCGAGGCGGCTCAGGCGGCGATCGACAAGATCAACGCCATCGCCAACCCGCAGCTGCCCAAGATCGGTGAGCGGTTCCTCGGCACGGTCGTCAAGACCACTGATTTTGGCGCCTTCGTTTCCTTGCTGCCGGGCCGTGACGGCCTGGTCCACATCTCCAAGCTGGGCCGCGGCAAGCGGATCAACAAGGTCGAGGACGTGGTCAAGGTCGGCGACAAGCTCCGCGTCGAGATCGCCGACATCGACAACCGCGGCAAGATCTCGCTGGTGCTGGTCGACGAGGATGGTGCGGACAAGGCTGAGGGGGCGGCTGACGGTGCTGCGGCTCCGGCCGAAGCTGCCATCGCCACCGAGTCCTGACCTGTCTCGACTCAAGGCGTCAGCGCTGGATACCACGAATTCCGGTGGCATCACCGGGGTTCGCCGGACGGTTTTACCCGGCGGACTCCGGGTGGTCACCGAGTACATCCCGTCGGTGCGTTCGGCATCGGTCGGGGTCTGGGTGGGTGTCGGTTCCCGTGACGAAGGACGAAGCGTCGCGGGTGCCGCCCACTTTCTCGAACACCTGCTGTTCAAGGCCACCCCGACGCGCAGCGCGGTCGACATCGCGCAGGCCGTCGACGCCGTCGGCGGTGAGCTGAACGCGTTCACCACGCGTGAACACACCTGCTATTACGCGCATGTGCTCGACACCGACCTGGAGTTGGCGGTCGATCTGGTGGCCGACGTCGTATTGCGCGGCCGTTGTGCCACCGAGGATGTCGAGGTGGAACGCGATGTGGTGCTCGAAGAGATCGCCATGCGCGACGACGATCCCGAGGACAGTCTCGGGGATGTCTTCCTGACGGCGATGTTCGGCGATCACCCGGTGGGTCGCCCGGTGATCGGCAGCACCGAGTCCATCGAGGCAATGACCCGCGCCCAGCTGCACTCGTTCCATGTCCGCCGCTACACGCCCGAGCGGATGATCGTGGCGGTCGCCGGCAATGTCGACCACGACGTCGTGGTGTCGTTGGTGCGGCAGCATTTCGGTCCGCGTCTGGAAGCCGGGCGCACCGCCGTGGCGCCCCGGAAGGGCGCGGGTCGGGTGGGCGGCCGGCCCGCGTTGCTGGTGGTGGACCGCGAGGGCGAGCAGACGCACATGTCGTTGGGTGTGCGCACCCCCGGCCGGCACTGGGAACACCGGTGGGCGCTGTCGGTGCTCAACACCGCCCTCGGCGGCGGTCTGAGTTCTCGGCTGTTCCAACAGATCCGGGAATCCCGCGGGCTGGCCTACTCGGTGTACTCCACGGTGGACACCTTTTCCGACAGCGGCGCGCTGTCGGTGTACGCGGGGTGTCAGCCTGAACGGTTCGACGAAGTCGTCCGGGTGACCACCGAGGTGCTCGAAGGCGTTGCCCGAGACGGGATCACCGCCGACGAATGCCGGATCGCCAAGGGTTCTCTGCGTGGCGGGCTGGTACTCGGCCTGGAGGATTCCGGGTCACGTATGCATCGCATCGGACGCAGCGAACTCAACTACGGCGAGCACCGGTCCATCGACCACACCCTGGCCCAGATCGAGGCGGTGACGCTCGAAGAGGTCAACGCGGCCGCGCAGCAGTTGCTGTCCCGGGATTACGGTGCGGCGGTGCTCGGGCCGCATCGATCGAAAAAGACTCTGCCGCAACAACTTCAAGTTATCGGTGGTTGACGGGCTACACTCGGCGCAATGACCGGACTTCTATCGCGGCGCAGTGTTCTGATCGGTTCGCTGGCGGCGGCCGCCGCCGCCGTCGAAACCGGTATGGGCTGTGCCGCATCTGCTTTCGCGGCGCCGGTGGACGATCAGCTCGCGGAGCTGGAGCGTCGCAGCAATGGCCGGATCGGCGTGTACGCGCAGAATCTGGATTCCGGGCGGACGCTGACGCATCGCCAGAACGAGATGTTCGCGATGTGCTCCACCTTCAAGGCGTACGCCGCCGCCCGGGCCTTGCAGCTGGTGGGGCATGGCCAGCTGTCGCTGGAGCACCGGGTATTCGTCGACGCGGAGGCGATCGTGCCGTATTCGCCGGTCACCGAGACCCGCACCGGCACCGAGATGACGCTGGCGGAACTGTGCCAGGCGGCCTTGCAGCAGAGCGACAACACCGCGGGTAACCTGCTGCTGAAAACCATTGGCGGGCCTGCCGGGGTGACCACATTCGCTCGCAGCATCGGAGATGAGCGCACCCGGCTGGACCGCTGGGAGGTCGAGCTGAACTCGGCGATACCGGGCGATCCGCGGGACACCAGCACGCCGGCGGCGCTGGCGACCGGGTACCGCGCCGTACTGACCGGCGACGCGTTGAACCCGCCGCAGCGCCGGCAGTTGGAGGACTGGATGCGGGCCAACCAGACCTCCAGCATGCGCGCTGGGTTGCCGCAGGGGTGGACCACCGCCGACAAGACCGGCAGCGGGGATTACGGCAGCTCCAACGACGCCGGGATCGCTTACGGGCCTGACGGACAGCGGGTGCTGCTGGTGCTGATGACCCGATCGAACGCAACCGACCCGAAGGCCGAGAGCCTGCGGCCGATCATCGGCGAGTTGGCGGCGCTGGTGTTGCCGTCAGTGCTCTGATTGCGCGGTGTCGGGTGCGGCGCCGTTCTCGGTGCCCTGGATCGTGATCTGCTTGGCGCCGGCGGGATTCTGCGACAGCGGCACCCGGACGGTCAGGATGCCGCGGTCGTAGCCGGCGGTGATGTTGTCCTCGTCGGCCTCGGCCGGCAGTGTCACCGTGCGCAGGAAGGAACCGTAGGAGAACTCCGATCGCGCGGTGGTGTCGGCACGCTCGGAACGTTCGGCCTTCACGGTCAGCCGGCCGTCGGCGACGGTGATCGCCACGTCGTTGGCCGGGTCGATGCCGGGGATTTCGGCGCGCAGCTCATAGTGCTGCTCGGTGACTTCGTCCTCGATGCGCATGAGGTTGCGCTCGAAGATCGGCCGCAGGCTGGCGAACGGGGTGATCCCGGCGAAGAACTCCGAGAGTTCGGGCAGCAGTGGGCGGGGCTGGTGTGCGACGGGCAGGTTAACCATGGGTGACTCCTGGGATCAAAAGATGCTGTGACGCTTGCTCTTTCGATCCAAGCACCGCTGTGGAGCCGTCAGTCGAATGCGCGGTGAACAGTGTGCCCGCGTGCTACTCCACCGGCAGGGAGTTGTCGCGGTGGAGCACGAAGAAGTACGGCCGACGGGAGCCACGCAGATCCATCGCCCCGATCACCGCGTCTTCGGACAACTTGCGGAACACGTCGTTGATCGGCAGTTGGTCGTAGATCATCGTGGCAGTGTCGACGCCGCGGTAACGGGTGGTGCGCAGCCTGGCCTTCGGGGCGCGTGCCTGCAGCGCCGGGCGCAGGGCGGTGATCGGTCGCGACATCGGCCGCTTCTTGAGAAGCGGCAGTTTGGTCGCCACCGCCAGGCCGCCGAACGCCGGCAGCGGATTGAGCGGCCACAGCGCGGTTCCGTCGCTCGTCGGGAACAGGAGCGGATGGACCGTCTCGGTGTCGACGAACTGCTTTCCCCACCAGCCGCTCGCGGCCAGCAGTCCGTCCATCGGGTGCAAGGTCGGAAGTTCGGCGCCGTGCCACGTGCTGAGCATGAACTCCGGTTCGACCGCGTCTGCGGCGTCGAAGGCGGCGAGCGCCTCATCCGTGGTCATCGGAACGGTGGAGAACAACTCGTGCAACATGGCATCCAGAATACTTGACGGGTGTCAAGTACCGTTCCGGCTATGCCGGCACCGTGCCCGGATCGGTGAACGTCAGGCCGAGGTCGGTGGCAACCTGCTCGGACAGCAGCGCGCCCTCGTGCGTCGACAGTCCCTTGGCCAGTGCCGGGTCGGCCGCACAGGCCGCCCCCCAGCCCTTGTCGGCCAGCCTCAGCACGTACGGCATGGTGGCGTTGGTCAGCGCGTAGGTGGAGGTCCGCGGCACCGCGCCGGGCATGTTGGCCACGCAGTAGAACACCGTGTCGTGCACGGCGAAGGTCGGATCGTCATGCGTGGTGGGCCGCGAGTCCTCGAAGCAGCCGCCCTGGTCGATCGCGATGTCGACCAGTACGGCGCCCGGCTTCATATGGGCGACAGTGGAATTGGTGACGAGCTTGGGTGCCTTGGCGCCTGGCACGAGGACCGCTCCGATCACCAGGTCAGCGCCTTTGACCGCTTCCTCCAGGTCGAGCATCGAGGAGTATCGGGTCTCGATGCCGCCACCCGACTCGTTGTCGATCTTGCGCAGCGTGTTGATGTTGATGTCGAACACATTGACGTGGGCACCCATACCCTTGGCGACGCGGGCCGCGTTGTACCCGGCCACGCCGCCGCCGATGACGACAACCTCGGCCGGGGCCACACCGGGCACGCCGCCCATCAGCACACCACGACCGCCGTGGGAGCGCATCAGATGGTAGGCGCCGACCTGGGCCGACAGCCGGCCGGCGACCTCGCTCATCGGGGCCAGCAGCGGGAGCGAACCATCGCTTGTCTGCACCGTCTCGTAGGCGATCGCGGTGGTCCCCGAGCCCAACAGCGCGTCGGTGCATTCCTTCGACGCCGCCAGATGCAGGTAGGTGAACAAGGTCTGGCCCGTGCGCATCCGCGGGTACTCGGCCGCGATCGGCTCTTTGACCTTGAGCAGCAACTCGGCCTCGGACCACACCTGTTCGGCCGTGGCGACGATCTCGGCACCGGCGGCCTTGTAGTCGTTGTCGGTGATGGCCGATCCCAGGCCGGCGCCGGCCTGGATGATCACGTCGTGCCCGCGCCGGGTCAACGCCGCGACTCCCGCGGGGGTGATGGCCACCCGGTACTCGTTGTTTTTGATCTCGGTCGGGATGCCGACGAGCATGGTCACTCCTTCAGGGTCGGAGTCCTGACATAAGTGTGAAGAAACTTCGAAAGTCAGGCAATGTCTGTGTAGACAATTCGGTACGGTCGGGCTGTGGGAGAAGGATCATCGGATCTGACCGGTTCTTCGGTCCGCGCTTCGAAGGATGTTCGATCCGAACTCGACGAGGTGGACCGTCGCATCCTGCTGGCGCTGCATGCCGATGCCCGGATGTCCAACAGTGCGTTGGCCGAGGCAGTCGGCATCGCCGCGTCGACCTGCCACGGTCGGGTCCGCCGGCTGCAGCAGATCGGGGTGATCCGGGGCTTCTACACCGACATCGACCCCGCGGCTCTGGGGCTGAGCCTGCAGGCCATGATCTCGGTCAGCCTGCAGTCGAACGCGCGCGGCAAGATCCGCAGCTTCATCGCCCAGATCCGCAAGCGGCCACAGGTGATGGACGTGTACTTCCTGGCCGGGGGCGACGACTTCATCCTGCACGTGGCCGCCCGCGATACCGATGATCTGCGGGCGTTCGTGGTGGAGAATCTCAATGCCGACGCCGATGTCGCCGGCACCCAGACCTCGCTGATCTTCGAGCACCTCCGGGGGGCGTCACCGCTGTGAATACGTGGGATCGAGCGACCATCGCGCAACTGCGCGGGGCGGTATATCGGGCCGACGGGTCCGTGGTCGAGCTGGTCGGTGGGCGGTTGACCACCGAGGTACTGCAGATGGCCGGAAACGGCCTGCTCGACGCAGTGACCGCAGGCGTGCCGAGGGCCACCGATCTGGCCGCGGAATGTGCTGCAGCACTGCGTATTCGGGACTGGGATGGTGATATCGAGCTGGCCGACCACCTCGATGCGGTGTGCGGCAGCGGGGCCACGCCGATGTTGCGCCCGCTGCCGATTGACCTCGACGATCTGTCAACGGCCCTGCATGGTAACGAGGTGGTCACCGGCGCGCGGATCCATCCGGAGACCGGTGAGGTCCGCTACTTCGATCGTGACTACGAAGAGTTCGGCGGCGAGGACGAAGACGGCGAGGACGAAGGCGACGAGGACGACAGCCGCTGGCTGTATGTCGACTCCACAGGATCCCGCGAGGGTTACCACGACATGGAGGTCTTCATCTCGACCGTGGCCGATCCCGACATCGTCGACCGGCTCGAGATAGCCATTACCGGTAGTGGGGCTTTCCGTCGGTTCAAGGATGTGCTGTCACGCTGGCCCGACGAGCTGACGCGATACTTCGCGATCCGCGACGACCGCGAGCTGGGGCGAGCCCGGGCCTGGCTGGCAGAGCAGGGCTACCGTCCCGCTTCGGCGCGCAGGATCAATCCGTAGCCGTCGGCGCCCGTCAAATGCAGCTCGTCGGAGTCGATGGCGGTCTGCACGCTGCCGGTGAGAACCCGCAGCACCGCGTGCTCGACTTCGGTGACTTCCGGCGGGCACGCCTTCTTGGTGGTGCCCAGCGGGCCGAACTCGACAACCGCGGGAGCACCGGAAACCGTTGCGTGGCCGGTG
Source organism: [Mycobacterium] fortunisiensis (assembly GCF_019050325.1). GTDB lineage: Bacteria > Actinomycetota > Actinomycetes > Mycobacteriales > Mycobacteriaceae > Mycobacterium > Mycobacterium fortunisiensis. The sequence goes on from NZ_VOMB01000016.1 coordinate 397,969, forward strand.
ATCTGGTTGCAGCCGGTAAAGCCGCTGACGGCACCGTCCGGCGCGATGGTCAGCGTGGGCTTGGCCTGCTCGAGTGCCACGGAGGTGGTGACTGCCTGCGCGGAGATCAGGCTGGTGACCCGCCAGGTGGTGCCGGTCAGCGGACGGTCCGGATCGACGACCTTCTTGTCCCGCAACGTCACGGTGGCAGCGTCGGTCTGCAATGTCAGGGTGTCGCCGTCCAGTGACCAGGCCGGCTGGGCCGCGAAGAACCTCGACACCCAGGCATCCGAATCCCCGGCCGGGGGAGCGCAGGCCATCATCGTCATGGCCAACTGGGTGGCGATCCGGCCTTCGGACAGGTCAGCGGTGCCCGACCCGTGGTTACAGCCGGCGAAGGTGCTGATCTGTTTACCGTCGAAGCCGACGGTCAGTGGCCCACCGCCGGGTATCTGGTCGCCGTCGACCTGCTGTGAGACGAAAGTGCGACCGGACAGCTCAGCGGGACTGCTGCTCTCCGTACATCCCGTGGTCGCGATCACCGCGACGGCAACCGAGGTGAGAGTGATCAGACGCATGGTCCCACCGTAGATGCCGGACGCACCCGTGCCCGGGATACGCGCGATCAAGTTGGTTGACAGCCTGATTCGGTGGAATTCGGTGGACCAGGCGCGTCGCTCGGGTCCACATCGGTGAGGCCGACACAACCTGCCCCGACCGGCGTTGGATCGGCGTCGAGCGTGCGCAAATTGCTGACAATTGGCGGCGCGCCCACCGGCAGACACGCACGTTCGCGGTGCAGGGGGAGGGCGCAGGGGCTGGGCAGTAGGCTCCCCACCATGCGAGTTGGCGTTCTGGGAGCTAAGGGCAAAGTCGGCGCGACCATGGTGCACGCGGTCCAATCCGCGGAAGATCTGACGTTTTCGACCGGCGTCGACATGGGTGATCCGTTGACTCTGCTCACCGACACCAAGACCGACGTGGTGATCGACTTCACCCATCCCGACGTGGTGATGGACAACCTGAAGTTTCTCATCGACAACGGTATTCACGCCGTCGTCGGCACCACCGGATTCACCTGGGAGCGCATCGAGCAGGTGGAGTCCTGGTTGCAGGCCAAACCCGAGTCCGCGGTGCTGATCGCCCCGAACTTCGCCATCGGTGCGGTGTTGTCGATGCACTTCGCCCAGCAGGCGGCGCGGTACTTCGAATCCGTCGAGATCATCGAGCTGCACCATCCGCACAAGGCCGACGCCCCGTCGGGCACCGCGGCGCGCACCGCCAAGCTCATCGCCGAGGCGCGAAAAGGAATGCCGCCCAACCCGGATGCCACCAGCACGGGCCTGGAGGGCGCCCGCGGCGCCGACGTGGACGGTGTCCCGGTGCACTCGGTGCGGCTGGCGGGCCTGGTCGCCCATCAGGAGGTGTTGTTCGGCACGCAGGGGGAGACGTTGACGATCCGCCACGACAGCCTGGACCGGTCCTCGTTCGTGCCGGGGGTGCTGCTGGCCGTACGCAAGATCGCCGAGCGGCCGGGGTTGACCATCGGCATCGAACCGCTGCTCGATCTGTCGTGAGCGACGGCGCGCGCTCGCTGCGCATCCAACTGGTGATCGGCTTCATGTGTGTGGCGCTGATCGTCTACTTCGTGATGCTGGGCCGCGCCGCGTTCGTGTTCATCACCTCGGGCAAGCCGGCGGCGATCGGTCTCGGGCTCGCACTGCTGGTCTTCCCGCTGATCGGGATCTGGGTGCTGGTGACCACGCTGCGAGCCGGCCTGGCGCACCAGCGCCTGGCCGCACTGGCCCGCGAGCAGGGCATGGAACTCGACGTCAGCGCGCTGCCGACGCGCCCGTCGGGCCGAATCGAACGCGCGGCCGCCGACGAGCTGTTCGGCACGGTGAAGGCCGAACTGGAAGCCGATCCGGACAATTGGATTCGCTGGTACCGGTTGGCGCGTGCCTACGATTTCGCCGGTGACCGCGGCCGAGCGCGGGAAACCATGCGCACGGCGGTGCGGATGCAGGAGCAGTCGTCATGACCCGGACATTGCTGATCATCCATCACACGCCGTCACCGCACTGCCAGGAGATGTTCGAGGCGGTGATGGCCGGGGCAACCGATCCCGACATCGAGGGTGTCGAGGTGCTGCGCCGCCCGGCCTTGACGCTGTCGCCGGTCGACGCGCTCGACGCCGACGGCTACCTGATCGGAAGTCCCGTCAACCTCGGGTATCTCAGCGGTGCCGTAAAGCATGCGTTCGACCAGCTGTACTACCCGTGTCTCGATGCAACCCGGGGGCGACCCTTCGGGGCCTGGCTGCACGGAAACGAAGGCAGCGAGGGCGCGGTGCGAGCACTCGACGGAATCACCTCCGGGCTCGGTTGGGTACGGGCAGCAAAGACGGTGATCGTCTCGGGCAAGCCGACCAAGGCCGACGTGGAGGCGTGCTGGAACCTCGGCGCGACAGTGGCCGCGCAGCTGATGGAGGCGTGACGCTCGCCCACTGCGCACGGTCCTTCAGATCGCCGAGCCACTTGGTTCAACCCGCAGCAGTGAGCGGGCGAATGCGGTCGAGTTCAGCACCGCGCTCGGTGCGTGCCACATCCGCGTCGTAGCGAGCTTGGAGGTTGATCCAGAACATGTCCGAGAGGCCCAGCGCGCGGGACAGCCGTAGGCCGGTATCGGCGGTGATTGACCGGCGCCCTCGGATGACCTCGCTCAGCCGGGTCTGCGGCACGCCAATCTCCTGCGCGAGCCGGTAGGCGCTGATCCCCATCGGCGCGAGGAACTCCTCGGCGAGAATCTCGCCGGGATGGGTGGGGGCGAAGTCGGCCATTGGGTTCTCCTTTCAGTGGTAATCAGTGGTAATCGGTGAGCTCGACATCATCGGGACCGCCTTCGCGCCACGTGAAGCAGATGCGGTACTGGTCATTGACTCGGATGCTGTGCTGGCCCGCGCGGGGCGGTTGTAGCTTCTCCAGCCGATTACCCGGGGGGACGCGCAAGTCGTCGATGTTCTCCGCTGCGTCGAGAATCTGCATCTTGCGCCGCGCCGCCTTGGCAAGCTCGACGCTGATGCCTCTCGGACGCCGCAGTTCCCAGACCTTCTGGGTGTCACTGTCCCTGAACGACCGGATCATCCAGCCAATGCTAACGCGATACGTTAGTAACGTCGATCGAGAGGGGCTCGGTGAGTCCTCCGGTGAATCAGAGGCGGTCGGGCACTTCTTCGATACCGTTGGCACGGTCGGTGCTGCAGGCACGGTCGACGAAATCGATGGAGTGATGGAGGGACGTTATGCCGGGAATCGCCGATCTTGCGCTGGGAGCGGCGCCCATTGCTGGCGGGGCCCTGCTGGGCGCGGCCGCAGGCAATCTCAAACCGCCGGACGTGCGCGGCTTGATCGCCAAGGACATGGACCTGCTGGCCAAGATCCCGCCCGAGCAGACGGAGCGACGGGCCCGGTTCCAGGCCAGCATCGACCGACGCATCGATGACTTGATCGAGGCGGGGGAGCGCAGCCGTGAGATCCGCGAAGCCGCCCTGTCCTATCGGGGCAACTGGCGCGACATCCTGGTGTTCGTCTGCGCTCTGCTGTTCACGTTCATCTGGTGGAACGTCAGCCACGCCCGGCCGCACTGGACACTGACCTTCGTCGCGATGGTCATCGTCTCGGTGGCGGCAGCGATCTACGCGGGTCGCGGTGCGGCCCGCGCGATCAACACGTTCCTGCACCGCAACGACCCGTAGCAACGTTCGTCGGCGCCGCGGACTCAGCCGAGTTTGGCGCCGAAGAACTCTTCCATGGCTTCCCAGTGCCGTTTTGCGGCCGCCTCGTCGTACGGCGCGTTGTCCGGGACCGCGAAACCGTGTCCAGCCGCGTAGGTTTCGATGGTGTGCTCGACGCCGGCGGCGGTCAGCGCGTCGTCGAGGGTCTTGGCCTGCTCGGCGGTGAACGACGCGTCGCCCTGGGCGCCGCCGACATAGACCGCAGCCTGGATCTGGTCGGCGAGCAGGTGTGGGCTACCCGGATCGTCGGACGCCAGCCCGCCGCCGTGGAACGACATTGCCGCCGCGACGCGCTCGGGGACCCGCCCGGCGACCACCAGCGATGTCCGGCCGCCCATGCAGTAGCCGGTGGTGCCGAACCTTTCCCCACGGACCTCGGGCCGGGACTGCAAATAGTCGAAGAAGGCGCCGGCGTCGGCTGCCATGATCTCCGGGGTCACCTTCTGGATCATCGAGAACAACCGGGCCCGCTCGGACTTGTTGCCGAAGACCGTGGCCATCTCGAACGGCGCCCAACCGGCGTCGCGGTAGTACATATCCGGCACCAGCACGGCATAGCCGTACCCGGCGAGTTGTGTGGCCATCTGATCGAAAGTGGGACGTGCGCCGCCGGCGTCCGGATACATGACGATCCCCGGCCAGGGGCCCGCCCCCTCGGGCGTGGCGAAGGTGACCGGGCAGGTCCCGGCGGGTGTGACGATGGTGTCCTTTGTGGTCGGCATGGCTACCGTTCTACTCCGCGCCTCGACACGTAAGCTGGGCGCGTGCCGATCCAGACGCCCTACGAGGACCTGCTGCGGAAGGTGAGCGAGCACGGAGTCCCGAAATCCGATCGCACCGGCACCGGTACGCGCAGCCTGTTCGGCCATCAGATGCGTTATGACCTGGCGGCCGGCTTCCCGTTGATCACCACCAAGAAGGTGCACACCAAGTCGGTGATCTATGAGTTGCTGTGGTTTTTGCGCGGCGATTCCAACGTGCGCTGGCTGCAGGAGCGCGGTGTCACGATTTGGGACGAATGGGCTTCTGAGACAGGTGATCTCGGACCGGTTTACGGTGTGCAGTGGCGGTCGTGGCCGACACCGTCGGGCGAGCACATCGACCAGATCTCGGCTGCCCTGCAGTTGCTCAAGCACGATCCCGATTCGCGGCGCAACATCGTCTCGGCGTGGAATGTCGGTGCGATCCCGCAGATGGCGCTGCCGCCGTGTCATGCCTTTTTCCAGTTCTACGTGGCGGACGGAAAATTGTCCTGCCAGCTGTATCAGCGCAGCGCCGACCTGTTTCTCGGGGTGCCGTTCAACATTGCCAGCTACGCCCTGCTCACCCACATGATGGCCGCGCAGGCCGGTCTCGGTGTCGGGGAGTTCATCTGGACGGGCGGTGACTGCCACATCTACGACAACCATGTCGACCAGGTGGCCCTGCAACTCGGCCGCGATCCCCGTCCCTATCCGGAACTTGTTTTGGCGCAGCGTGATTCGATTTTCGATTACACGTATGAGGACATCGCGATCGTCAACTACGATCCGCACCCGGCGATCAAGGCTCCTGTCGCGGTATGACCCAGCCGCTTCGACAGCTGGCGATGATCTGGGCGCAGTCCACCTCCGGGGTCATCGGCCGGGACAACGACATTCCCTGGCATCTGCCCGAGGACCAGGCCCGGTTCAAGCAGCTCACTCTCGGGCAGACCGTGGTGATGGGCCGGTTGACGTGGGAATCGCTGCCGGCCAAGGTGCGGCCGCTGCCGGGGCGGCGCAACGTCGTCATCACCCGCAACCCCGGCTATGTGGCCGACGGCGCGGAGGTGCTGCCCGGAATCGGTGACGTGTTCCGGGGCTGGGTGATCGGCGGGGCCCAGATCTACGCGCAGGCTCTGCCGTACGCGGTGCGGTGCGAGGTGACCGAGATCGATGTCGACGTGGTTCCCCAGGCCGGGGACGCGTTGGCGCCGGTGCTCGACGACTCCTGGACCAAGACCACCGGGGAGTGGCTGACCAGTAGCTCGGGCTTGCGGTACCGGTACTGCAGCTACGTGCGGGGCAGCGCGGGCGGCTAACTGGGCCAACCGCGCTGACCGGAGATGTCGGTGCGGTGGGGCACCATGGCACGGTGGCCACTCTGACTGTTGACCAGGCCCGCCGGATCGCCGTCGCCGCGCAGGGGTTTTACGAGCGTAAGCCTCGCGGCCCGGTGACCCGTACGCACCTGCGCAGGCTGATCTCACGGATTCAGGTGCTGCAGCTGGACTCGGTGTCGGTGGCGGTGCGCGCGCACTACGCGCCGGTGTTCAGCCGCTTGGGGCCCTATGACCGCGACGTGCTGGACCGGGCGGCCTGGTCGCACAGTGCACGGTCCCCGCGGCTGCTGGTGGAGTACTGGGCACATGAGGCTGCGCTGATGGCCGTCGACGATTGGCCGTTGCTGCGCTGGCGGATGCGCGAGTACACCCACGGCCGCTGGGGCACCGAGATCGTCCGGAAGAACCCCAAGCTGGCCGAGGACATCGTGGCCGCGGTCGCCGAACTCGGCCCCTCGACCGCCGGGCAGATCGAGGCGCACCTGGAGGCCGAGCCGCGCGGACGCAAAGGGCCGTGGTGGGACCGCAGTGAGACCAAATGGGTGGCCGAGGCACTGTGGTCGTCGGGCACCTTGACGACGGCGACGCGCGTCGGCTTCGCCCGGCACTACGACCTGACCGAACGGGTGCTGCCATCGGAGGTGGTGGCCCGCGAAGTCGATGACGAGGAGGCCATCCGCGAACTGACGCTGCGGGCGGCCACCGCGCTGGGCATCGGCACCGAGGCGGACATCCGCGACTATTTCCGGCTGGCCGCCAAGCAGGTCAAACCAGCGCTGGCCAAGCTGGTGGCCGACGGGGAGCTGGAGCCGGTGGACGTCGCCGGGGTGCCGGCCTACCTGCGGGCCGGGCAGCGGGTGCCGAGCCGTGACCGTGGGACCGCGCTGCTGTGCCCGTTTGACCCACTGGTCTTCTTCCGGCCCAGGGTGCAGCGCTGGTTCGACTTTCACTACCGGATCGAGATCTACACCCCCGCGCATAAGCGCCAATACGGTTACTACGTATGGCCATTCCTGCTGGATGGCCGGCTGGTGGCGCGGGTGGACCTCAAACGCGCCGACGCCGCCCTGCAGGTGCTGGGCGCGTTCACCGAGGAGGGGCAGGACCCGGCGCGGGTGGCCCGGGCCCTGGCCGTCGAGCTTGAGACGATGGCGTCGTGGCTGGGGGCCGACGGGGTCGAGGTGGCAGACCGTGGGGACCTCGCCGGCCCGCTGCGGGCCGCGCTCACATCATGCTGAGTGTTTCGAGATGCACTGTGGTGGACGCGAACCCGTCCGTCGGTGAGGTGCGCTGGCACCACACGCCGTCCTGACGCTTCTCGGTCTGCACGACACGCCCGTCGACGTTGAACGTGACCTCCAACTCCATCGGCTGCCCGGTCTGTCCCGGGCAGGGGTGTTCCCAGACGATGGTTCTTCGGTCACTGTTCGGACCGCTGTCGAAGATCAGCTCCCAGTCGCGTTCGTTCGCGCGCTCGCGCACCAGGTCGATGACGTGGTAGCTCATGTGGTTTCCTCCTCGGTCGAATACTTCAAGGGTGGTCGAAGACGGGGTCTGGGGCCGTCCGCCGATCGGCCCACGGTGCAGGGGATTGGCATATCCGCCGATCGGGGGATACCCGGAATGGACGGAATGGTCGCTGCCCCTCGAAGCGACCATTCCGTCGGCCTCACCGACCGGCCAGCACCTGAGTGACGGTGGCCTGCAAGTCGGCGCCCTCCGGGCCGTCGATGCTCGTCTCACGGTCGAAGGTGGCCGTGCCGTCGGCGGCGATGGTGAAGTTGCCGATCTGGTCCTGCTCGCCGCCGGTGACGGTGAACACCACAGTCGTCTTGTCCGGTAAGGGTTTTGCACCGGTGTAACGAGGGTTGATCGTGTACTGGTAGCTGCAGCCGGCCGAGCCGAAGCACTTCTGCTCGGTGATGATCACGTCGACGTCGAAGTCGGCTGTGGTGGGCGGCAACACCGCCGACGGCGTCGAGGTTGACGACAGCCCGGCCCAGACCGGCGCATCGCTGGGCTTCGCCGAGACACGGTCGGGGGACACACATCCCGTAAGCAGCAACGCTGTGCCAACAGCGCACAGAGCCAGGGCATTCCGGCGCGCGGGGGCCAGGCAGGCGATTCTGCGTAGCATCGATAGACCTTCCTTGTCAGGCGGGTGGACCGGGTGGCGGGGCAGGGTCCAAGCTGTGAACCCGCCACCCGGTGTCCGGGGAACAGGACAGTAAAGACGACGGGTCCGACAAGTCGGGCTCGGGACGCGACGGCCGGTTCGTGCGGATCGTCGTCGGGTACGTCGGTCAATGCCGCCAGCGCGTCGGCCCGCAAGCGATTGCCTCGGTGACGATCTGAGCACCCTGCCCTGGCAAGGACGGTGTTTCGGCAGCGACTGTGGACGCTCCTGAACCGTCGGATCCCGGGGATTACCGCGGTGGCGGCGGTCTTCTGTGAGCGAGCCATTTCGGGAAGAGCGCAAGCCGGTCAGGATCCGCGGCAAGGCTTGGTAGGTCCACCGGTCAGGGTGGGCGGTGGGAGGGACCGCGTGTCATCGAGAGTGGCTATTCGCTGGAATAGAGAAGATCATATGCCTTCTCTGCGCAACGGCGAAGTTCTTTCTCGCCGATACCGCCGGTAGCCGCTCTCAATTGTGGATCTTTGACGTAATCGTCTACGTTCGCGAATAGCTCATCTAGGGTGTCGAATTCTTTGCTGGCGACTTGTTTCGTATCGGATTTGAAGTATTTCAGATATTCCGATTCGAATCGGTTAGCCGAAAGTTCACCGTTAACAAATCGTCTGAGTATGGGCTCGTACCCGGCTAGCATCGCTTTAACTGCTTCGCTTCTCGGCATCATCTACCACCAAGCGTTCCTTGATTCAAGATATTCCCTGCTTACCCAAGGCTAAGGAGCTACCCAGAAACGAATTCTCCTGTTTGGGATTGGACGAGTTAAGGCTATCGCTGCAAAGGTCGTGCCTGCGCACCAATTTGACGTCAATAAGGAGCCGCCGATTTCTACCTCTGGGTTGCTCGCACAGAAGATCAACCGCCCTGGTGTGGAAAACGGCGACCCGGCGCACCGGCCAGAAGCGCGCTGCCGCCCGGTCACCGACCCCCCACCACTAAGGTGAGTGCGTGGCCGAGATCGCCCCGCTGCGCGTGCAGCTGATCGCCAAGACGGAATTCCAGGCGCCACCGGAGGTGCCGTGGAGCACCGATGCCGACGGCGGGCCCGCGCTCACCGAGTTTGCCGGCCGGGCCTGTTACCAGAGTTGGTCGAAGCCGAATCCCAAGACTGCGACCAACGCGAGCTACATCCGCCACATCATCGACGTCGGGCACTTCTCGGTGCTCGAACACGCCTCGGTCACCTTCTACATCACCGGCATCTCGCGGTCGGCGACCCACGAGCTGATCCGGCACCGGCACTTCTCCTACTCGCAGCTTTCGCAGCGCTATGTCCCCGAGAACGATGCCGAGGTGGTGGTCCCGCCGGGGTTCGAAGACGATCCGGAGTTGGTGGAGATCTTCACCACGGCCGCCGACGCCAGCCGCGCCACCTACACCGAGCTGCTGGCCCGGCTGGAGGCCAAGTTCGCTGACCAACCCAACGCTGTTTTGCGTCGTAAGCAGGCCCGACAGGCCGCCCGCGCGGTGTTGCCCAACGCCACCGAAACCCGCATCGTGGTCACCGGCAACTACCGGGCTTGGCGGCACTTCATCGCGATGCGGGCCAGCGAACACGCCGATGTGGAGATCCGCCGGCTTGCCATCGCCTGTCTGCGTGAGCTCGTCGCGGCCGCCCCCGCAGTGTTCTCGGATTTCGAGATTTCCACGCTGGCGGATGGTAGTCAGGTGGCAACATCCCCTTTGGCCACGGAGGCTTGACAGAGTGGCCGGGGCACAGAGCCACGGAGGCTTGACGGAGCGGCCGGTCAACACGGCGACAAAGTTCCTATCGCCCCGGGGTAACCTTGGCGCGTGAGCACGAGCGGAATCGATGTAACAGCGCAGTTGGGCACGGTGTTGACCGCAATGGCAACCCCGTTCAAGCCCGACGGCTCGCTGGATCTCGATACCGCCGCCCGGCTGGCCACTCGCCTGATCGACTCCGGCTGCGATGGCCTGGTCCTGTCGGGCACCACCGGTGAATCACCCACCACCTCCGACGAGGAGAAAATCGCGCTGCTGCGCACCGTGCTGGAGGCGGTGGGGGACCGGGCCCGCATCATCGCCGGCGCCGGCAGCTACGACACCGCGCACAGCGTGCATCTGGCCAAGGCCTGCGCCGCCGAAGGTGCCCACGGGTTGCTGGTGGTGACGCCGTACTACTCGCGGCCGCCGCAGGCCGGTCTGCTCGCGCACTTCACCGCGGTCGCCGATGCCACCGATCTGCCGAACGTGCTCTACGACATCCCGCCGCGGTCATCCATCCCGATCGCCTGGGAAACCATTCGCACCCTGGCCGCTCATCCCAACATCGTGGCGGTCAAAGACGCCAAGGGCGATCTGCACGGGGGAGGGCAGATTCTCGCCGAGACCGGGTTGGCGTACTACTCGGGTGACGACACGCTGAACCTGCCATGGCTGGCCATGGGCGCGGTCGGATTCGTCAGCGTGTGGGGCCACCTGGCCGCCGGTCAGCTGCGAGATATGTTGACCGCGTTCAACTCTGGCGATATCGCCACCGCACGCAAAATCAACGTGTCGTTGGCCCCGCTGGCGCTGGCCCAGGCCTACCTCGGCGGGGTCACCATGTCCAAGGAAGGCCTGCGGTTGCAGGGATTTGACGCCGGTAACCCCCGGCTGCCCCAGATCCCGGCCACCCCGGCGGAGATCGAGGCGCTGGCCGCCGACATGCGTGCGGCGTCGGTGTTGCGATAGTGACCGCCGAACTCGCGCCCCCCAAGCCGCTGGCCCCCGGCGGCCTGCGAGTCACCGCACTGGGCGGGATCAGCGAAATCGGCCGCAACATGACGGTGTTTGAGCACCTCGGGCGGTTGCTCATCGTGGATTGTGGCGTGCTCTTCCCGGGGCACGACGAGCCCGGGGTCGACTTGATCCTGCCGGACCTGCGCCATGTCGAGGACCGTCTCGACGACGTCGAAGCGCTGGTGGTGACGCACGCCCATGAGGACCACATCGGGGCAATCCCGTTCCTGCTCAAGCTGCGTCCCGACATTCCGGTGGTCGGCTCCAAGTTCACTATCGCGCTGATCCGCGAGAAATGCCGCGAGCACCGCATCAAACCGGTGTTCGTCGAAGTTGCCGAGCGGCAGAGCAGCCGGCACGGCGTTTTCGAGTGCGAGTACTTCGCGGTCAACCACTCCATCCCGGGCTGCCTGGCGGTCGCCATCCACACCGGTGCCGGCACGGTGCTGCACACCGGTGACATCAAGCTCGACCAGCAGCCGCTGGACGGACGTCCTACCGACCTGCCGGGGATGTCGCGGCTCGGCGACGCGGGCGTGGACCTGTTCCTGTGCGATTCGACCAACTCCGAACATCCGGGCGTCAGCCCGTCCGAGAGTGAGGTCGGTCCGACGCTGCACCGGTTGATCCGTGGCGCCGAGGGCCGGGTGATCGTGGCCTGCTTTGCGTCGAATGTCGATCGCGTGCAGCAGATCGTCGATGCCGCGGTGGCGTTGGGGCGGCGGGTCTCGTTCGTCGGGCGCTCGATGGTGCGCAACATGGGCATCGCGCGCGAGCTGGGGTACCTGCGGGTCGCCGACAGCGACATCCTCGACATCGGTGCGGCCGAGATGATGCCGGCCGAGAAGGTCGTGCTGATCACCACCGGTACGCAGGGCGAGCCGATGGCCGCGCTGTCGCGGATGTCTCGCGGTGAGCACCGCAGCATCACGCTGACCGACGGGGACCTGATCATCCTGTCCTCGTCGCTGATCCCGGGAAACGAGGAAGCGGTCTACGGGGTGATCGACGCACTGGCCAAGATCGGTGCCCGAGTGGTCACCAATGCCCAAGCGCGCGTGCATGTTTCCGGTCACGCGTATGCGGGGGAGCTGCTGTTCCTCTATAACGGGGTGCGGCCCCGCAACGTGATGCCGGTGCACGGCACCTGGCGTCACATGCGTGCCAACGCGGCACTGGCCGCGAGCACCGGGGTGCCTCCCGAGAACATCGTGCTGGCCGAGAACGGTGTCAGCGTGGACCTGGTGGCCGGCCGAGCGTCGATCGCCGGGGCGGTGACCGTCGGCAAGATGTTCGTCGACGGGCTGATCACCGGTGACGTCGGTGACGCGACGCTGGGGGAACGCCTGATCCTGTCCTCGGGTTTCGTCGCGGTGACCGTGGTGGTGCACCGCGAGACCGGCAAGCCCGCCGCGCCGGCGCAGCTGCATTCGCGCGGATTCTCCGAGGACCCCAAGGCGCTGGAGCCGGCGGCCCGCAATGTCGAGCGGGAGCTGGAAAGCCTTGCCGCCGACAACATCACCGACCCGACCCGCATTGCCCAGGCAGTGCGACGCACCGTCGGCAAATGGGTCGGCGAAACGTATCGGCGTCAGCCGATGATCGTTCCCACCGTCATCGAGATTTAGCCCGCCAGCAGCAGGATCCCGGCCACCAACAGCCCGATGACCTTGGCGGCCTCCAGGCCCACGTAGTAGTAATGCGCGGTGGAGCGCGGCGCGTCGAGCCCGGCCAGTACCGCATCCGAGCGCTGGGTCAATTTCGGCCGCACGGCCAGCAATTGGATTGCCAGGGCGAGGATGGCCACCGCGAAGGCCACGGTGATCGGTGTCGACGGATGCTGTGTCAGCAGGATCACGAGAATGACTGCGGCAAAAAGGGATTCCACAGAGTTGAGGGCTCGGAACACCTTTCGCCCGATGCCCAGGCCGATCTGCAGGGTGACCCCGGGCGCCCGGAATTTCAGGGGTGCCTCGATGAACGAGATGGCAAGCACCATGCCCAGCCAGCAGAAGGCGACCGCCGCCGCGACCGCGAGAGTGGCGTTCATCTCATCACTCCGGCTTCCGGGCGAGCGGGCTTTGCCATCGGGGGGAACATGGCTAGAGTTTATACAACAAAGAGTTGTAAAAACTAGGGCATCCCGCCCAGGAGGTGTCGGTCCCGATGGCTGAAGACCTGGCCGGCCACGACGACGTCGAGCTGCTGCTGTGGCGTTTCTACAGCAAGGCGCTGTCCGACCCCATTCTGGCCGAGCCGTTCGCCGAGCTGCGGGCCAACGGGCTGCGCTCCCACCTCCCCGTGATGTGCGACTTCTGGGAGACCGCGCTGTTCCGCGCCGGGCTCTATCACCGCAATGCCCTGACCGTGCACCGTGAGCTGCACGCCCGGCATCCCCTCTCGGCCCGTCACTTCGTGCGGTGGCTGACCCTGTGGACCGAGACCATCGACGAACTGTACGAGGGGCCCTACGCCGAGCGGGCAAAGGCGCAGGGCGGCCGGATCGCCAAGGCGATGCACCGGCGGTTGGCCGGGGTCGACGCCGCCGAACTCGACGCCCTGGTTGCCTGCTGAACGGCGAATCGGGAGTGCCCCATCTCACAGCGGGGTAGCTGGGGAAAGTGAACCAAGACCCGCTGGATAGCATCTGTGTATCTACAGATCACGAAACTTGAGGGCTTGCGTTGACAACTGACCATCTTGACCGCTGGAACGCTCACGAGGCATCCGCGGAGGCGATGATTCCGATTATTGGCCACCTCTATCGGGACAAGGGGGTGACCATCCTCCTGCACAGCCGGTCACTGGTGAACAAGTCGGTGATCAGCATTCTGCGCACCCACCGGTTCGCTCGGCAGATCGAAGGGGAGGAGCTCTCGATCGAGCTGACCCTGCCCTTCCTGCAGGCGCTGGCCGGGATGGAGCTCGGGCCGAGCAAGATCGACCTCGGCCGGCTCGCGATGGCCTACCGGGCCGACGACCGCGGACTGAGCATCGAGGAGTTCACCGCCGAGGCACTCGCCGACGTGATCGGGGGCAACAAGGCCGAACCGCAGGGGCCGCGGGACGTCGTGCTCTACGGGTTCGGCCGGATCGGCCGGTTGGTGGCCCGCCTGCTCATCGAGAAGGTGGGCTCGGGCAACGGACTGAACCTGCGCGCCGTGGTGGTGCGCAAGGGTGGCGCCGAGGACCTGGCCAAGCGGGCGTCGCTGCTGCGCCGGGACTCGGTGCACGGGCAGTTCAACGGCACCATCAAGGTCAATCCGGAGAACAACACGATCATCGCCAACGGCAATGTGATCCGGTTCATCTACAGCGACGACCCGACCAACCTCGACTACACCGAGTACGGGATCAACAACGCGATCCTGATCGACAACACCGGCAAATGGCGCGACCGCACGGGCCTGGAGCAGCACCTGCGCCCGGGCATCGGGAAGGTGTTGCTGACCGCGCCGGGCAAGGGCGACGTGCCCAACATCGTGCACGGCGTCAACCACCTCGATCTGGACGCGTCCGAGCAGATCGTCTCGTGCGCGTCGTGCACGACGAACGCGATCGTCCCGCCGCTGAAGGCGATGGACGACGAGTTCGGCATCGTCCGCGGTCACGTGGAGACGGTGCACTCGTTCACCAACGACCAGAACCTGCTGGACAACTACCACAAGGCCGACCGTCGCGGCCGTTCCGCGCCGTTCAACCTGGTGCTGACCGAGACGGGTGCGGCCTCCGCGGTCGCCAAGGCCATGCCGGACTTCAAGGCCAAGATCACCGGTAACTCGATTCGCGTTCCCACCCCGGACGTCTCGGTGGCGATCTTGAACCTGCAATTGCAGCGGGAGGTGACCCGGGCGGAGGTGCTGGAGTACCTGCGGCGGGTGTCGCTGTCCGGGCCGTTGAGCCGCAACCTGGATTACACGGTGGCCACCGACGCGGTCTCCAGCGACTTCATCGGTTCGCGGGCCGCCTCGATCGTGGATGCCAACGCCACGATCGTCGACGGTGACACCGCGATCCTGTACCTCTGGTACGACAACGAGTTCGGCTACTCCTGCCAGGTGGTGCGCACGGTGCAGTACATCTCCGGCATCGAGTACCCGACGTATCCGCAGCTGAATGTTGAGCTGACCAGCCACGCGGTCTGATCCACGCGAAAACGTCTCGGCCGCCGCGGTTTTCCGCGGCGGCCGAAATGTTGTGGTGGTGTGGCTCAGCGCTTGTTGACGATGCCGGCATCCACCGGCAGCGTGACCCCGGTGATGTAGCGCGCCTGATCGGACACCAGCCAGGCGACCGCGTTCGCGATGTCCTCGGCCGCCAGCACCTGGACCGGCAACGCGTTGCCCATGTCGGTGGGCGTGTCGGACTCCTCGGCGACCTTTTTGAGCCAGGACCGGGTGAACTCGTTGTTGATCATCGGCGTGTCCACCCCGGTGGGGTGGATCGTGTTCACCCGGATACTGTGCGGGGCAAGGTGATTCGCGTAGGCCCGCATCAGTCCCACCACTCCGTGCTTGGCGGCGGTGTAACCCAGTGAGCCACGGTCGCCACCGCCGATGCCGATCAGGCCGGCCGCCGAGCTGATCAACACGATCGACCCACCGTCACCTTGGCCGACCATGATCGGGATGGCCGCCTCCACGGTGTTGTGTACCCCGGTCAGGTTCACGTCGATGACGTCACGCCAGCCGTCGGGACCCGACTGCATCGGTGCGATCCCGGCATTGGCGACGACGATGTCGAGCCGGCCCAGCGAGTCGACGCCGGCCTGCAGGGCGGCGCGCAGCGCGTCCTCGTCGCGGACGTCGGCGTGGCGTGCCACGATCCGGCGGCCGGTTTCCTCCACCAGCTTGACGGTCGCGGCCAGATCCTCGGGCGTGGCCAGCGGGTAGGGCACCGAGTCGATCTGGGCGCACAGATCGACCGCGATGATGTCGGCGCCGTCGGTGGCCAGGCGCAGCGCCTCGGCCCGGCCCTGGCCGCGTGCTGCGCCGGTGACGAACGCGACCTTGCCGGCCAGGGGAGTGGCGCTCATGATGGCCGCAGCTGGCCCTTGGCCGGGTCTCCCGCCACGACAGGTTGCAACATTTTGATATCGGGGGCGCCATCGAGCAGCTCTCCGACGGTGCCGAACAGCGCGCCGATCGCCGGAGCGGTGCTGTGGGTCTTGAGCGCCTCGGCGTCGGCCCACTGCTCGACGAAGACGAAGGTGCCGTCGGCCTCGTGCAGGGAATACAGCTGGCAGCCAGGCTCGTCGTGTACTGCGGCGACGGCCTTGGTGCAGGCCTCGCGCACGGCGTCGACGGACTCGGGCTTGGCCTTCATGGTGGCCACGACGACAACGGGCATGTGTGTAGAACTCCTCGATGAGTGCCGAAACTGGACGACTGTCCACCCTAGGTGATCGGCCGGCCGATTCGGTTCGTATG
This sequence comes from [Mycobacterium] fortunisiensis, assembly GCF_019050325.1. Lineage (GTDB taxonomy): Bacteria > Actinomycetota > Actinomycetes > Mycobacteriales > Mycobacteriaceae > Mycobacterium > Mycobacterium fortunisiensis. Next base: position 414,189 of record NZ_VOMB01000016.1, read on the forward strand.
GCTAAGTTTCATTCGATACCGTTCTGTGACCCGTGTGGCAGATGGTGATTATGAGGCATGTGCGACTAGGCTTGCAGGCATGGCTAACAAGACCGCCGGCCGATCCGGAGCCCGTTCGAGCAGGTCGAACGCCAGCTCGCGAGGCGGTTCGCGGCGCCCGGCACCGGCGCGTTCGGGCCGGCCGGCCGCGCCGCGACGTAAGCCCGCCCGCCGCCCGCAGACCTCTTCGCCGGTGTCCGTCGCCGGTCAGAAACTGGGGCAGGGCGCCCGGGCCGGGTGGCTGATGCTGGCCAAGGGTGCCGGATCCACGGCCCGCTCGGTCGGCCGCGCCCGCGACATCGAACCCGGCCACCGCCGCGACGGCCTGGCGCTGGCGTTGCTCGGCATCGCCGTCGTCGTGGCCGCCAGCTCGTGGTTCCACGCCGCTGGGCCGGTGGGGCACTGGATCGACACCGCGCTGCGGACCCTCACCGGTGGACCGGTGGTGCTGGTTCCCGTCGTCGTCGGCGCCATCGCCGTGGTGCTGATGCGCACCGAACCCGACCCCGAATCCCGCCCCCGGCTGATCCTCGGCGGGGCCATGATCGTGCTGCCGCTGCTGGGCCTGTGGCACCTGTGGTCGGGCTCGCCGCAGGATCCCATCGCACGTCAGCACGCCGCCGGATTCGTCGGCTTCGCCATCGGTGGCCCGCTGTCGGATGGTTTGACCGAATGGATCGCCGCGCCCTTGCTGTTCATCGGCGTGCTGTTCGGGCTGCTGCTGGTCACCGGCACCACCATCCGCGAAGTGCCCGCCACGCTGCGCACCATGTTCAGCACCCGGGCGTTCCGCGATGACGACTACGACGACGAATACGACTACGACGGTGAGTACGGCGATTACGCCGACGACGATCTGTCCGACGGCTACTACGACGACGACACCGCCCGTGGCGATGCGCAGGCCCAGGCATGGCCGGCGGCGGCCATCGAAGCGCCCAAGGCGCCGACCGGCACGCCGATGGACAACTACCCGCTGCCGGAGGACGCCGACGCCCCGACCGTCCCGGAGCCCGCGGTCAAGCCGCGTCGCAAGAAGGCCGAGCCCAAACCCAAGCCCGAGGACACCCTGGTCATGGACCGGGTGGTGGAGGGGCCCTACACGCTGCCGTCGCTGGATCTGCTGATCGCCGGCGATCCGCCCAAGCTGCGCACCGCCGCCAACGACCAGATGACCGACGCCATCACCTCGGTGCTGGAGCAGTTCAAGGTCGATGCCGCCGTCACCGGCTGCACCCGCGGGCCGACCGTCACCCGCTACGAGGTCGAACTCGGACCCGGCGTCAAGGTCGAGAAGATCACCGCGCTGCACCGCAACATCGCCTACGCCGTCGCCACCGAGAGCGTGCGCATGCTGGCCCCGATCCCCGGCAAGTCCGCGGTCGGCATCGAGGTGCCCAACTCCGACCGCGAGATGGTCCGGCTGTCTGACGTGCTCACCGCGCCGTCGACGCGTCGCGACCACCACCCGTTGGTGATCGGCCTGGGCAAGGACATCGAAGGCGACTTCGTCTCGGCCAACCTGGCCAAGATGCCGCACCTGCTGGTGGCCGGTTCGACCGGCTCCGGTAAGTCCAGCTTCGTCAACTCCATGCTGGTCTCACTGCTGGCGCGGGCCACCCCGGAGGAGGTCAGGATGATCCTGATCGACCCCAAGATGGTGGAACTCACGCCGTACGAAGGCATTCCGCACCTGATCACGCCGATCATCACCGAACCGAAGAAGGCCGCCGCGGCACTGGCCTGGCTCGTCGAAGAGATGGAACAGCGCTACCAGGACATGAAGGCGTCCCGGGTCCGCCACATCGACGTGTTCAACGAGAAGGTGCGCTCCGGTGAGATCAGCACGCCGCTGGGAAGCGAGCGGGTCTACAAGCCCTACCCCTACATCCTGGCCATCGTCGACGAGCTCGCCGACCTGATGATGACCGCCCCACGTGATGTCGAAGATGCCATCGTGCGCATCACCCAGAAGGCCCGCGCCGCCGGCATCCACCTGGTGCTCGCCACCCAGCGGCCGTCGGTGGACGTCGTCACCGGTTTGATCAAGACCAACGTGCCGTCCCGGCTCGCGTTCGCGACCTCGTCGCTCACCGACAGCCGCGTCATCTTGGACCAACCGGGGGCCGAGAAGTTGATCGGCATGGGTGACGGCCTGTTCCTGCCGATGGGCGCCAACAAGCCGCTGCGCATGCAGGGCGCGTTCATCACCGACGAGGAGATCCACGCCGTCGTCGAGGCCACCAAGTCCCAGGCCGAACCGGAGTTCGTCGAAGGCGTCACTGCGGTCAAGGCCGGCGAGCGCAAGGATGTCGACCCCGACATCGGCGACGACATGGACGTCCTGCTGCAGGCCGTCGAGCTCGTGGTGTCCTCCCAGTTCGGCTCGACCTCGATGCTGCAGCGCAAACTGCGTGTCGGGTTCGCCAAGGCCGGCCGGCTGATGGACCTGATGGAGACCCGCGGCATCGTCGGCCCGTCGGAGGGCTCCAAGGCGCGGGAGGTGCTCGTCAAACCCGACGAGCTGGCCGGCACCCTGGCGCTGATCCGGGGTGGGGCCGACGCCAACGGCGCCGACGCCGACGACGCCGAGGAGTTCTGAGCTCTACCCTCCACCGCCGAAATGGCATTCCAGCAGAGTTTGTGCGAGTAGCGGCCTGCTGGAATGCCATTTCGGCGCAAAAAGGTCAGAGCGTCAACAACATTCGGGTGTTGCCCAGCGTGTTCGGTTTGACGTAGGACAGGTCGAGGAACTCGGCCACACCGGTGTCGTATGAGCGGCACATCTCCTCGTACACCTCGGCGGTCACCGGGGTGCCGTCGATCTCCTCGAAACCGTGCTTGCCGAAGAAGTCGACTTCGAAGGTCAACACGAAGATCCGGCTCAGGCGCAGCTCGCGGGCCACGTCAAGCAACTGCTCCACGAGTACATGACCGACGCCGGTGCCGCGGACCTTCGGATGCACGGCCACGGTGCGCACCTCGCCGAGATCGGCCCACAGCACGTGCAACGCGCCACACCCGACGATTTCACCGTCGAGTTCGGCCACCCAGAATTCCTGGACGGCCTCGTAGAGCGTCACCAGGTTTTTCTCCAGGAGGATCTTGCCTGCATAGACGTCGACCAGGCTTTTGATCGCCGGTACATCGGACGTGCGGGCCCGGCGCACCACGGGACGCTGGCACGGCTCGACACCACCTGGGTTCACAGGCGCAAGAGTATCCGTTTCGGCAACCGATATTCTGTTGCGGTGCCGGGCCAACCTTCTACCGATCCGGTGGTTCCGCGTGCGCGCGTGGCCAACCTCGCCAACGTGCTCACCGGGGTGCGGTTGGTACTCGTTCCGGTGTTCCTGGCTTTTCTGTTCGTCGGTGACGGCCACGAAACCGGCTGGCGGATCGCTGCTTTCGCGGTGTTCGCAGTTGCGGTGATCACCGACCATTTTGACGGGGCACTGGCCCGCAGCTACGGGATGATCACCGAATTCGGCACATTGGCCGACCCGATCGCCGACAAGGCGTTGATCGGGGCCGCGCTGATCGGCCTGTCGATGCTCGGGGACCTGCCGTGGTGGATCACGGTGGTGGTGCTGGTCCGTGAGATCGGAATCACGGTGCTGCGGTTCGCCGTGCTGCGCCACGGCGTGATCCCGGCCAGCCGCGGCGGCAAGCTCAAGACCCTGGTGCAGGCCGTGGCGATCGGGCTGTTCATCCTGCCCTTGCATGCGTGGCCGGAGGTGTGGCTCAACATCGCCTGGGTGATCATGTGGGCCGCGGTGCTGTTGACCGTGCTCACCGGCGCCGATTACGTCATCTCCGCGGTCAGGGATTCGCGTGGACGATCCGCTGCTCACTGACGGCGCCCGGGCCCTGGTCGCCGACCTGACGGTGCGTTCACAGAGCGTGGCCACCGCCGAATCGCTGACCGGCGGGCTGCTGGCGGCGACGCTGGCCGGGGTGCCGGGTGCCAGTTCCGTGCTGCAGGGCGGGCTGGTCACCTACACCGAGGACACCAAGATCTGGCTGGCCGGCGTGGCGCCGCAACTGCTCGACGCGGTGGGCCCGGTGGCCGCTCCGACTGCGCGGGCGCTCGCCGTCGGCGCGCGGCAGCGGTGCGCGGCCACCTGGGGTGTCGGCCTGACCGGCGTGGCCGGGCCGGAGCCGCACGGCGGGCACCCGGTGGGCACGGTGTTCATCGGATTGGCCGGGCCGGTCGACACCGACGTCATCGAGTTGGCGCTGTCGGGTTCGAGGTGGGACATCCGCCGCGGCGCGGTCGACGCGGCCATCGGGCGGCTACGTGCCCTGGTGGAAAACCAGTAACCGGGAACCCGACGGGGCGCCGGGGCGTTGTGCACTCAGTGGACCTGTCACAGGCCAGGCGAAGGAGGCACCCATGACGGCATTGCTGCGCGAGGTGATCGGCGACGTGTTGCGTAACGCCCGCACCGAGCAGGGGCGCACATTGCGCGAAGTGTCCGACGCGGCGCGGGTCAGCCTCGGGTACCTGTCCGAAGTGGAGCGGGGCCGCAAAGAAGCCTCCAGCGAACTGCTGAGCGCGATCTGCGATGCGCTCGACGTCCCGATGTCGCGGGTGCTCACCGATGCCGGCGAGACCATGGCCGAGCGCGAGCAGGCGCCGGCGGCCAGCGTCGCCCACATCGATGCGGCGACCAAGGTGGTCATCCCGCAGACGGTGGCGATGGCCGTCGCCTGACGGCGGCGTGCGCGACACATTTTCGGCGAAACACCCCGCGAACGCCCCCGCGGGACTGTGGCGACCTGCCCGAAACCGATAAGTTGGCATAGAGGATCACCGGTCGGCTCGACATGCCGGCCTGACCGACAAGCCCGACAGATAAGGCGGAACGAACTCATGGCCAATCCGTTCGTCAAGGCGTGGAAGTACCTGATGGCGCTGTTCAGCTCCAAGGTCGACGAATACGCCGATCCGAAGGTGCAGATCCAGCAGGCCATCGAGGACGCGCAGCGTCAGCACCAGGCGCTCACCCAGCAGGCCGCCCAGGTCATCGGCAACCAGCGGCAGTTGGAGATGCGGCTCAACCGCCAGCTCGCCGACATCGAGAAGCTGCAGGTCAACGTCCGTCAGGCGCTGACACTGGCCGATCAGGCCACGGCCTCCGGTGACGCAGCGAAGGCCACCGAGTACAACAACGCGGCCGAGGCGTTCGCGGCCCAGCTTGTCACCGCCGAGCAGAGCGTCGAGGACCTCAAGGGGCTGCACGATCAGGCGCTGCAGGCTGCCGCGCAGGCCAAGAAGGCCGTCGAACAGAACGCGATGATGCTGCAGCAGAAGATCGCCGAACGCACCAAGCTGCTCAGCCAGTTGGAGCAGGCCAAGATGCAGGAGCAGGTCAGCGCCTCGCTGCGGTCGATGAGCGAGGTGGCCGCGCCGGGCAACACCCCCAGCCTCGACGAGGTCCGCGACAAGATCGAGCGCCGCTACGCCAATGCCATCGGCCAGGCCGAGCTGGCGCAGAACTCGGTGCAGGGCCGCATGATGGAGGTCCAGCAGGCCAGTGTCCAGATGGCCGGGCATTCGCGGCTGGAGCAGATCCGCGCCTCGATGCGCGGCGATGCCCTGACCGGCGGCGACGCCTCCTCGGCCACGCCGGCCACCCCCGCCACCAACCCGGCCCCGGCCAATCCCGAAAAGCCGCTCGGCCAGTAGTGATTCGAGTGTTGTAGATCATGGCTACCAAGACCGGCCGGCCGGACACCTTCAAGTCGTTGCTGCACCATGGCGTGCAGCGCGGCATCGACACTGCGGCCGACCTGTCGGGTGCATTGACCGAGAAGCTCAGCGCCGCCGCCGATCCGCGGGCCAAGCTGCTGCGCAAGCGGCGGTGGGCGCTGCGGTTCGGGGTGTTCTTCACCCTGGCCACCGGGTTCTGGCTGTTGGTCACGGCGCTGCTGGCGTCGTGGAGCACGCCGGTCTGGGGCCTGATCATCACCGGCGCCGTGGCTGCAGGCGCGGCTTTCCCGGCGACGCTGTTCTGGCTGCGATACCGGTGGTTGCGCGCCGAGCCGCTGCCGCCGGAACGGCCTGTGGCCGGACGTCGGTTGCCGCCCTGGGGTTCTGCGGCGCGTCAGCCCATGTCGGCGTTGATGGCCTCCGAGCGCGGCATGTTCTCGCTGCTGGGCGTGTTGGAGCGGGGGCGCATGCTGCCTGCCGACGAGCTGCGGGAGCTGACCGCCGTGGCCAATCAGACGGCCCGGACGATGGCGGCCACCGCCACCGAGGTGGTCTCGATGGAACGTGCGATCAGCAGTGCCCCGCAGTCACGCCGGCACCTGGTGCCGACCATCAACGCATTCACCGCGCAGCTCAGCCAGGGTGTCCGGCAGTACAACGAAATGGTCACTGCCGCAGCGCAATTGGTATCAACGCTGAACAATGGACAGGCGGCGGCATCGCCGCTGTCGCAGCAGCGCTACCGCAACGAGCTGTCCGGGGCCACCGATCGTCTGGTGGGCTGGGCGCAGGCGTTCGACGAACTCGGGCAGCTGCGCCGCGCCTGAGCCCGCCGTCACGGCGGCGCCGCTACAGCGAGGTGCGCAGCGACGGCACCACCACGCCGGCCAGGCCGCGCAGCGTCGCCTTGAACATGTCGAGGAAGTCGAAGTAGTCCCGCCACAGGGTGATTCGGCCGTCGTGCACCTCGAAGACGCCACACACCCAGAACTGCAGGCGCAGCGGACCGAAGACCAACGCGTCGGTCCGTTCGGTCAGGACAGCAGCGCCGTCGGCGGCGATCCGGTGGATCTTCACCTCGAAGCCGGTTCGGCCCTGCATGGAGCGGAACAGTTTCATCGCGCGGCCACGCCCGTAGATGGTCGGCAGGCCGACATTCTGATAGACGAGGTTCTGCGCCAGCGCGTTCTCGGCGGTGTCGAAGTCCTGCTCCTGCAGGGCGTTGAGGAACGTCTCAACCGTCTTGACAGACGTAGCGGGGGTCTGCGTCGCGGTGGTGGATTGGTCAGACATGCCCGCAGCGTAGTGGGAAACGGCTGTGGCAAGGTAGCCCGGTGCGCGTAGCTGTGGTCGCCGGACCCGATCCCGGACATGCCTTCCCGGCCCTGGCGTTGTGCCTGAAGTTCGCCGCGGCCGGGGACACCCCGACGCTGCTGACCGGGGTGGAATGGCTCGACACCGCGCGTGCTGCGGGTATCGATGCCGTCGAGTTGGTCGGCCTCGATGCCACCGATGGGGACGACGATGCCGACGCCGGCGCCAAGATCCACCAGCGGGCCGGGCGGATGGCCCAGCTCAACGTGGCGGGACTGCGTGAACTGCGCCCTGGCCTGGTGGTCTCCGACGTGATCACGGCCTGCGGCGGGCTGGCCGCCGAGCTGATCGGGTTGCCCTGGGTGGAGCTCAGCCCGCATCCGCTGTACCTGCCGTCGAAGGGGTTGCCGCCGATCGGCAGTGGGCTGGCCCCGGGCGTCGGCATCCGGGGTCGGCTGCGGGATTCCGTCATGCGGGCGCTGACGGCCCGATCCTGGCGGGCCGGCCTGGCGCAACGGGCCGCGGTCCGGGCACAGATCGGCCTGCCTGCCCTCGACCCGGGCCCAGCGCGCCGGCTGATCGCGACCCTGCCCGCCCTGGAGGTGCCGCGCCCGGACTGGCCGGCCGAAGCGGTGCTGGTGGGGCCCCTGCACTTCGAGCCGACCGATGCGGTGCTGGCAGTGCCGCCGGGACCGGGACCGGTGGTCGTGGTGGCACCGTCCACCGCTACCACCGGGGCGCAGGGGATGGCCGAATTGGCCCTGCAGTCGCTGCGCCCGGGGGAGACGCTGCCGGCCGGTGCCCGGGTGGTGGTGTCGCGGCTGGGCGGGGCCGATGTCGAGGTGCCGCCCTGGGCGGTGGTGGGGCTGGGCCGTCAGGACGAACTCCTGTCGCACGCCGATCTGGTGATCTGTGGCGGCGGGCACGGCATGGTGTCCAAGACGCTGTTGGCCGGGGTGCCCATGGTGGTGGTGCCCGGTGGTGGGGATCAATGGGAGCTCGCCAATCGTGTTGTGCGCCAAGGCAGCGCGCAGCTGGTGCGGCCACTGTCCGGGCCGGCTCTGGCCGCGGCCGTCGGCACCGCCCTCGGCTCCTCCAGTCATCGGGCGGCCGCGCGGCGGGCCGGCGCCTCGGTGGCCGAGGTGGCAGATCCGGTACGGGTGTGCCATGACGCATTGGTCGGCGCTGGGTAGGTTGGCGGCGTGCGGCTGACGGAATTCCACGACCTGGTCGACGGCCAGTTCGGCTCGATGCGGGGCCGGTCGCTGCTCGTCGACCACATCCTCGGCGAACTCGGCGGCCGTACGGCTGCGCAGGCCATCGAGGACGGGGTGGAGCCGCGCAGTGTGTGGCGCGCGTTGTGCGCGGATTTTGACGTCCCGCGCGATCTGTGGTGAACCGCCCACCGGTGGGCTGACGGGTCTTTTCCCGGTCGCGGATTCGGCGTATACCGGAGGTATGGGTCTGGGCGACCATCCGATGCGGACACCGTTGTACGGCGTCCTGCTGGTGATCGCAGCCGTGTTGCTGTGTTGGCTGGTCGCCTCCACACTGACCGGCTGGCAGTCGGCGATCGGTTATGTGCTGGCCATCGCGGTCGGTGCGGTGGGGTTCGTGATGACGCTGCGGGATCTCGACAACTTCCCGAACTGGCGTCGCTGACGCGCCGGTGCCCGGCGTGTCCACTTGAATCGAACAGGTGTTCGTCTACTGTGGTCGTTGTTCGACCGATTTGTCGGTGCCTTGTCCTAGCGTCACGGCCAACCGATCGGAATACCGGTCAACACGACTACTTGGAGAGGCACATCATGGCGCAGCAGGCTCCTGATCGCGAAAAAGCGCTCGAACTGGCGATGGCCCAGATCGACAAGAACTTCGGTAAAGGCTCGGTGATGCGCCTCGGCGATGAGGTCCGCCAGCCGATCTCGGTGATCCCCACCGGGTCCATCTCCCTGGACGTGGCGCTCGGCATCGGCGGCCTGCCCCGCGGCCGCGTGGTCGAGATCTACGGTCCGGAATCCTCGGGTAAGACGACGGTGGCGCTGCACGCGGTGGCCAACGCCCAGGCTGCCGGCGGCATCGCGGCGTTCATCGACGCCGAGCACGCCCTGGATCCCGAATATGCCAAGAAGCTCGGGGTCGACACCGATTCACTGCTGGTCAGCCAGCCCGACACCGGTGAGCAGGCGCTGGAGATCGCCGACATGCTGGTGCGTTCGGGTGCGCTGGACATCCTGGTCATCGACTCGGTGGCGGCCCTGGTGCCCCGCGCCGAGATCGAGGGTGAGATGGGAGACAGCCACGTCGGTCTGCAGGCCCGGCTGATGAGCCAGGCGCTACGCAAGATGACCGGTGCGCTGAACAACTCGGGCACCACTGCGATCTTCATCAACCAGCTGCGCGAAAAGATCGGTGTGATGTTCGGGTGCTTCAATTACAGCACTCGAGTGCAGCTGGCCGACGGGACGACCGAGAAGATCGGCAAGATCGTCAACCAGAAGATGGACGTCGAGGTGCTGTCTTATGACCCGGTGACCGACCAGATTGTGCCCCGCAAGGTGGTCAACTGGTTCAACAACGGGCCTGCCGAGCAGTTTCTGCAGTTCACCGTCGAGAAGTCGGGCGGCAACGGCAAATCGCAGTTCGCCGCGACGTCCAACCACCTCATCCGCACTCCGGGAGGATGGTCGGAGGCCGGCGATCTCATTGCCGGCGACCGAGTGCTCGCCGCCGAGCCGCACCTGCTCAGCGATCAGCAGTTCCAAGTGGTGCTGGGCTCGTTGATGGGTGATGGAAACCTGTCGCCAAATCGGCGGGACCGCAACGGCGTTCGGTTCCGGATGGGGCACGGTGCCAAACAGGTGGACTACCTGGAGTGGAAGACCGCTCTGCTGGGCAACATCAAACACTCGACGCACGAGAACGCCAAGGGCGCGAAGTTCGTCGATTTCACCCCGCTGCCGGAGCTGGCCGAACTCCAGCGGGCGGTGTACCTGGGCGATGGCAAGAAGTTCCTTTCCGAGGAGTACCTCAAGGCGCTGACCCCGCTGGCGTTGGCCGTTTGGTACATGGACGACGGCTCCTTCTCTGTGCGGTCGAAAGGATTGCAGCAGCGCACCGAGGGTGGCAGCGGCCGCATCGAGATTTGTGTGGAGGCGATGAGCGAGGGGTCGCGGGTGCGCCTGCGTGATTATCTGCGCGACACCCACGGTTTGGATGTGCGGCTGCGCCTTTCAGGGACGGCGGGCAAGGCGATGCTGACGTTCTCGACAGCGGCATCGGCGAAGTTCCAGGAGATCGTCGCGCCCTACATGGCACCTGCCATGGAATACAAACTGCTGCCACGGTTCCGGGGTCGGAGCGGGGTTCAGTCACAGTTCGTTGAACCGACCCAGCGATTGGTCCCTGCACGGGTTCTCGATGTGCACGTGAAGCCGCACACCCGCTCTATGAATCGGTTCGACATCGAGGTTGAGGGCAACCACAACTACTTCGTGGACGGCGTCATGGTGCATAACTCGCCCGAAACAACAACGGGCGGAAAGGCTTTGAAGTTCTACGCCTCGGTCCGTCTGGATGTCCGCCGCATCGAGACGCTCAAGGACGGCACCGACGCGGTCGGTAACCGGACTCGCGTCAAGATCGTCAAGAACAAGGTCTCGCCGCCGTTCAAGCAGGCCGAGTTCGACATCTTGTACGGCCAGGGAATCAGCCGGGAGGGCTCGCTCATCGACATGGGTGTCGAGCACGGCTTCATCCGCAAGTCCGGGTCCTGGTTCACCTACGAGGGGGAGCAGCTGGGCCAGGGCAAGGAGAACGCCCGCAAGTTCCTGCTGGAGAACGTCGACGTCGCCAACGAGATCGAGAAGAAGATCAAGGAGAAGCTCGGTATCGGTGCGGTCGTGACAGCCGAGACCACTGATGACGTTCTTCCCGCCCCGGTTGACTTCTGAGCCGTCGGGTAAGCCCGAGGAAGAGCAGGCGCAGGACCCTCGTAAACGCGAGGAACAGGCCAAGAACGTCTGCCTGCGCCTGCTCACCGTGCGGGCCCGCACCCGTGCCGAGCTCACCGAGCAACTCGCCAAACGTGGATACGAAGAAGGCCTCAGCGCCCGGGTGCTCGACCGGCTCACCGACGTCGGCCTGATCGACGACGAGGACTTCGCCGAGCAGTGGGTGCGGTCCCGGCACGCCAACGCAGGAAAAGGCAAGCGCGCCTTGGCCGTCGAGCTACGCAAGAAGGGCGTCGAGGACGAGGTCATCGACGCTGCGCTGGCCGATCTGGACCCCGCGGCTGAACGGCAACGGGCCGAGCAGTTGGTCCGCGACAAGCTACGCCGTGAACGGCTCACCGACGACGACGGCGACGTCAAGGTCACCCGCCGGCTGGTGGGCATGCTGGCCCGGCGCGGCTACCACCAGTCGATGGCCTTCGACGTGGTCAAAGTCGAGCTCGCCAACGAACGTGAGCGGCGCCGGGTTTAGTTTCGATTTAGTCCCCGGTTCAGTCCCGCTGGGCGGTGAGCACTTGCGCGCCGGGAGCGCCTTCCTGCTCGACGGCTTCGGCGTCCATCGGGACCGCCCCGCGTTTGGACCGACGCAGCCGCCGTTCCAACCAGGTGGCAAACCACGACAGCGTGAAGTTCACCGCGATCATCAGCACGGCGATCACGATCAGGGCCGGCAGGTAGTTGCCGTAGGCCGATCCGATGTTGGTGCCTTGACGCACCATCTCCACGAACGTGATCTGGTACCCGATCGCGGTGTCCTTGAGGACCACCACCAGCTGGGACACCAGCACCGGCAACATCGCGGTGATCGCCTGCGGCAGCAGGATCAGCCGCATCGTCTGCCCCCACGACATGCCCAGGGAGGCAGCGGCCTCACGCTGTCCGCGCGGCAGCGAGTGCACACCGGCCCGCACGATCTCGGCGATCACGGCACCGTTGTAGAGCGTCAGACCGGTGATCACACCGGCCAGCGCGAGATGCTCGGACGGAAACGTGTTGTACAGCGCGTAGAGGAAATAGGCGAAGATCATCATGATCAGCACCGGGACTGCGCGGAAGAACTCCACGATCACCGCGCAGAGCCAGCGGACCGGCGCAATGGGTGCCAACCGCCCCACCCCGAGCGCCAAGCCCAGCACCAACGCCAACACGATCGAGATGGCTGCCGCGGTCAGCGTGCCTTCCACACCGGGCAGGACGTAGGTCCGCCACAGATCGGCGGTCAGGAACGGTTGCCACTTCTCGCTGGTGAGTTGTCCCTTGGCCGACATCCGCGAGAGCACGTAACCCAGCAGCGCCGCGGCGGCCACCACCGTCAGCACCGTCAGCACGCCGTTGCGAATCCGGGCCCGCGGGCCGGGTGCGTCGAACAGGACAGATGCGCTCATTACCTTGCCACCGCCAGTCGCTTGCCCAACCACCCGAACACCAACCCCAGCGGCAGGGTCAGGATCACGAACCCGGTCGCGAAGATGACCCCGACAGTCAACAGCGCGGCGGTGCTCTCGATCATCTCCTTCATCAACAGCGCGGCCTCAGCCACACCGATCGCCGAGGCGATCGTGGTGTTCTTCGCCAGCGCGATCAATACCGATCCGAGCGGGATGATCACCGCCCGAAAAGCCTGGGGCAGCAGGATCATCCGCAGATTCTGCCCGAAACTCAGTCCCAGGGACCGAGCCGCCTCGGCCTGCCCCAGCGGGACGGTGTTGACGCCCGACCGCACCGTCTCACAGACGAAAGATGCGGTGTAGACCGTCAACCCGAGTACGGCCAGACGAAAGTTGCTGTCGGCGATCGATGTCGGTGAATGCGGGTCCACCAGGGTGATACCCATGGTCTGGCCCACGCCGAACGAGCAGAACAGGATGATCAGCGTCAACGGCGTATTGCGGACGATGTTCACATAACCGGCGCCGAGCCAGTTCATCACCGGCGTCGGTGCCAGCCGCATGGCGGCCAGCACCGTGCCCAGGATCAGCGCACCGATCGCGGAGTACACCGTCAGCTGGATCGTGGTCCAGAAGGCCGCGAATATCTGATCGCGGTATTCGTCGAATATCCCCACGGTCGGCGCGCAGTCCCCGGCTCAGTTGCGGTCGACGGCGGGCGGTGTCGGGACGGCGATTCCGGCCGAGCCGAGGTTGCGCTCGAACGCTTCCTTCCAGGCGCCGCTGGATGCCATCTTCTCGATCGCGTCGTTGATCTTGTCGCGCATTTCGGTGTTGCCCTTTTTCAGACCGATGCCGTAGCGCTCCTCGGAGAAGGTGTCACCGACGATCTTGAAGGTGCCCGGGCTCTGCGCGGCATAACCAGCCAGAATCACCTCATCGGTGGTCACCGCGTCGATCACACCGTTCTTGAGCGCGTCGACACAGGCCGAATAGGTGTCGAACTGCTGCAGCTGCACCTTGGGGTAGGTGGTCTTGATGTTCTGCGCCGGGGTCGAACCCGACACCGAGCACAGCTTCTTGTTGTTCTCCAGCGAGGCGGCACCGGTGATGTCGTTGTTGTCGGCGCGCACCAGCAGGCTCTGGCCGGTGATCAGGTATGGCCCGGCGAAGTCGACCTTCTCCTTGCGCGCATCGGTGATCGAGTAGGTCCCCACGATGTAGTCGACCTGACCGTTCTGGATCAGCGTCTCCCGTTGCGGCGAGGGCGCTTCCTTCCACTCGATCTGGTCCTCGTCGTAACCGAGTTCCTTGGCGACGTACTTGGCCACGTCCACGTCGAATCCGGACAGCGTGCCGTCTGGCTTCTTCTGGGCCAGCCCGGGCTGGTCGTACTTGGTGCCGATGGTGATCTTGCTGCCGTCGTCACCGCCCCCACAGGCGGTCGCGGCGAAGGGCAGCGCGATGGCGAGCGCGAGGGTACCGACCAACTTGAACGGCGCGCGGGGCATGTGCGGGTTCCTTTCGAGAAAGTGTCAGTGATGGAGGATCTTGCCGAGAAAATCTTTGGCGCGGTCAGATTTCGGGTTGTCGAAGAACTCGGCGGGCGCGGAATCCTCGACGATGGCGCCGTCTGCCATGAACACCACCCGATCCGAGGCCCGGCGGGCAAAGCCCATCTCATGGGTGATGACCACCATCGTCATGCCTTCGCCGGCCAGCGAGGTCATCACCGCCAGCACTTCGTTGATCATCTCGGGATCCAGGGCGCTGGTGGGCTCGTCGAACAGCATCACCTTTGGGTTCATCGCCAACGACCGCGCGATGGCGACACGTTGCTGCTGTCCGCCGGACAGCTGGGCCGGGTACTTGTCGGCCTGGTTGCCCACCCCCACCCGCTCCAGCAGGGCCATCGCGGTCTCGGTGGCCTGGGCCTTGGATTTGCGGCGCACCTTCATCGGAGCCAGCGTGACGTTCTCCAGGATCGTCTTGTGTGCGAACAGGTTGAACGACTGGAACACCATGCCGACGTCCGACCGCAGCCGGGCCAGCTTGCGCCCTTCGGCGGGCAGTGCCTGACCGTCGATCGTGATCGTGCCGGAGTCGATGGTCTCCAGCCGGTTGATCGCGCGGCACAGCGTGGATTTGCCCGAACCCGACGGGCCCAGCACCACCACCACCTCGCCGCGGCCCACATCCAGGTTGATGTCGTTGAGCACGTGCAGGCGTCCGAAGTGTTTGTTGACCCCTGACAGTGAGATCATCGGCACGTCTGGCGGCGCCGCGGCGCTGACCTGCGGCTGCTCGCCGGGGCTTCCCATGGCAGGGAACCTTACCCAGGGAACGCCGCACCTGCCCGGATCTGATGAATCCGCCGCGCTGACGTTTTGGCCGCCTCCGTACCATTGACGTCGTGACGACGATGGTGAGCCCGGGTGCGACGGCCGAGGGTGGCGTGCGCACCTATCAGGTCCGCACCTACGGCTGCCAGATGAATGTGCATGACTCCGAGCGGCTGTCGGGACTGCTGGACGATGCCGGCTACCGGCGAGCCCCCGATGGCACCGACGCCGACATCGTGGTGTTCAACACCTGCGCGGTACGCGAGAACGCCGACAACAAGCTCTACGGCAACCTCAGCCACCTGGTGCCGCGCAAGCAGTCCGACCCGAACATGCAGATCGCCGTCGGTGGCTGCCTGGCGCAGAAGGATCGCGATTCGGTGCTGCGCCGCGCCCCGTGGGTGGATGTGGTGTTCGGTACCCACAACATCGGATCGCTGCCCACCCTGCTGGAACGGGCCCGGCACAACCGCGCCGCCCAGGTCGAGATCGTCGAGGCACTGCAGGAGTTCCCGTCCACCCTGCCCGCGACACGGGAATCCGCGTACGCGGCCTGGGTGTCGATCTCGGTGGGCTGCAACAACACCTGCACGTTCTGCATCGTGCCGTCGCTGCGCGGCAAAGAGGTCGACCGGCGACCCGGGGACATCCTGGCCGAGGTGCAGACCCTGGCCGATCAGGGTGTGCTGGAAGTCACCCTGCTGGGCCAGAATGTCAACGCCTACGGAGTGTCGTTCGCTGCGGACGAGCGCTTGCGCGAGGACCCGGCGAACTGGTCCACCCTGCCGCGCGACCGCAGTGCGTTCGCCAAGCTGCTGCGCGCCTGCGGTGACATCGACGGGTTGGAGCGGGTCCGGTTCACCTCGCCGCACCCGGCCGAGTTCACCGACGACGTGATCGAGGCGATGGCGCAGACCCCCAATGTGTGTCCGACGCTGCACATGCCGCTGCAGTCCGGTTCGGACCGCATCCTCAAGGCGATGCGCCGCTCCTACCGGTCCGACCGCTACCTGGGCATCATCGACAAGGTCCGCGCTGCGATTCCGGATGCGGCGATCACCACCGACCTCATCGTCGGCTTCCCCGGTGAGACCGAGGAGGATTTCCAGGCCACCTTGGATGTTGTCGAGAAGTCACGCTTTGCCAGTGCCTTCACGTTCCAGTACTCGATCCGGCCCGGCACCCCGGCCGCCGACATGCCCGATCAGGTGCCGAAAGCGGTTGTCAGCGAACGCTATCAGCGACTGATCGAGCTGCAGGAACGCATTTCCTGGCAGGAGAACCAGGCTCAGATCGGCCGGACGGTGGAATTGCTGGTGGCCACCGGCGAGGGCCGCAAAGACGCCAGTACCGCCCGCATGTCGGGCCGGGCCCGCGACGGCAGGCTGGTGCATTTCAGCCCCGGGGCCGACGCCGAGCAGATCCGGCCCGGCGACATCGTCACCACCACGGTGACCGGCGCCGCGCCGCACCACCTGATCGCCGACGCGCCGTTGACCGGCCACCGTCGTACCCGTGCCGGGGACGCCCACGCGGCCGGGCAGCGCCCACGCACCGGCGTGGGACTGGGGATGCCGCGGATCGGTGCGGCGGCAACCCCGCCGCCGTCAGAAGGATGTGGCTGTTGAGCAAGGAAAGCGACTTCGACCCGTTCAAGGACGACCTCGCCGCCGTCGAACGCAAGGTCACCCGGGAGTTCGACACCGGCCCCCGAGCGATGGTGGTCGCGATCCTGGTGTTCGTGGTGCTGCTGTCCTTCGTCCTGCCGCACACCGGTGCCACCAAAGGATTCGACGTCCTAGTCGGTGACGCCACCGCCGTCAACGACGGCATCTCGCTGCCCTCACGCGTGTTCACCTGGCTGGCGCTGGTGTTCTCCGTGGGGTTCTCGACGCTGGCACTGATCACCCGCCGGTGGGCGCTGGCCTGGGTGGCCCTGGCCGGTTCCGCGGTGGCCAGCGCACTGGGCATGCTTGCGGTCTGGTCGCGGCAAACCGCGGCCGGGTACCCCGGCCCCGGCATCGGCCTGATCGTCGCCTGGCTGGCGGTGATCCTGCTGACGTTCCACTGGGCCCGGGTGGTGTGGTCACGCACCGCCCTGCAACTGGCCGCCGAGGAGGACCGCCGCCGCCACGCCGCGCAGCACCAGCAGCACGGCGTGCTGGGCATGCCCGACCCCGGCGTCACCGACCCGAAACCGGACCGGCCGGACCAGATCTGACCGCGCTGCCCGGCGCTCCGGCTTATCCGCGCTTGCCCAGCGCCTCGGCCGCCGCGGTGGCCCACTGCCTCCACTGCTCGGCGTTGGCCCGCGCCTCGGCCGCGTCCTTCTCCCGACCGGCCGCCTCGGCTTTCTGGGCCTGCTTCTCGAACTGCTCGGCCCGCGCGCGGAACTGATCGGCCCGCGCCTGCGCCTCGGGGTCGACGCCGCCGGCCGGAGCGTCGCGCACCTTCTTCTCGATGGCGCGTAGCCGTCGCTCCAGATCCGCCGCGCGCTCCCGGGGCACCTTGCCGATCGCGTCCCACTTCTCGCCGATGGTGCGCAACGCCGCCCGGGCGGCGTCCAAGTCGCTGGTGTCGATCTTCTCGGCCTCGGCCAGCAGCGCTTCCTTGGCGGTGGCGTTCGCCTTGAACTCGGCGTCACGTTCGGCGTGTGCGGCGTTGCGGGCCCCGAAGAACGTGTCCTGGGCGGCCTTGAACCGGTGCCAGAGGGCGTCGTCGACGTCCTTGGCGGCGCGTCCGGCGGCCTTCCACTGGCTCAGCAGGTCGCGGAAGGCAGCGCTGGTGGGGCCCCAGTCCGTCGACCCGGACAGCTGCTCGGCCTGCTCGCAGAGCGCTTCCTTGACCTGGCGGGCGCCCACCCGGCCGCGATCCAGTTCGGCGAAGTGCGAGCCGCGGCGGCGGTTGAACATCTCACGTGCGGTCGAGTACCGCTTCCACAGCGCGTCGTCGACCTTGCGGTCGAGCCCGGTGATGGTGCGCCATTCGTCGAGGATCTCGCGAAGCCGGTCACCGGCGGCCTTCCACTGTGTGGAGTTCGCCGCCAGGTCCTCGGCCTCGACGGCGAGTGCTTCCTTGCGTGCAGTCTGAGCGGCCCGGTGCTCGTCGCGCTGGGCCCGCTCGGTGGCCGCGGCGGCGTCGGCGTGTTCCAGGATGGCCGCCAGCCGGGAGCTCAACGCGTCCACGTCGCCAAGAACGGCCGCGGTGGGCAGGCTTTCGGCCAGCGAGGCCGCTGCGGACTTGATCTTGCGGGCGTCGCCGGTACCGGTGGTGAGGCGACGTTCCAGCAACGCCACCTCGGTGTGCAGATCGTCGAAGCGCCGGCCGAAGTGGGCGAACGCCGACTCGGTGTCGCCGGCCTGCCACGACCCGATGACCCGTTCACCAGACTCGGTGATCAGCCACACCGTGCCGTCGTCATCCACCCGGCCGAAGCGGTGCGGATCGCTGCTGGGCGCCACCGCGACCACCGGGGCGACCCGGCTGGGCCGGGGGACGGGGCGGGGTGGGCCTGGCCTCGGGATGGGCCTCGGAGTGGGCTTCGGTGTGGGCCCGGAGGTGGTCGGGGGGGTCACTCCACCTGGCTCACTGGTTGTCATATCCGCTCCTCGTACTCCGCGCGGTGGTCCCGCGCATCTGCCGCGCGACGCGGCGCCCGATGCTGTCGCTTTGTCCGCTATTCAAGCAGGTCGCCCTGTGTCGTGCCCATGGCTTTAGGCTCAATGCCCCGACAAACTCGACCGGACGCCGACGGAGGTGGTGATGGAACCGACGGATCTGGCGGTCGTGGCGGCGCTCGGCGCCGCGTTGTTCATCGCCGTCGGCGACGTCATTCACCAGCATTCCGCGCAGCAGGTCACCGCCGAACCGGTCGGTCATCTGGGCCTGTTCGCCCGGCTGTTGCGGGACCGTCGCTGGTGGCTGGGCAGCCTGGTGGCCGCAGTCGGTTTCGGCCTGCAGGCGGTCGCGCTCGGGCTGGGGTCGGTGCTGCTGGTCCAGGCGTTGCTGGTGACGTCGCTGCTGTTCGCCTTGCCGATCAACGCCCGGCTGACGCACCGGCGGGTGACCCGGTGGGAATGGCTGTGGGCGGCGCTGCTGGCCGGTGCGGTCGCGGTGATCGTCAGCGTCGGCAACCCCACGGCGGGCCATGCCCGCGCCGCGCTGGAGGCCTGGACGCTGGTCATCGCGGTGCTGGGCCCGGTTCTCGTGCTGTGCCTGATCGGGTCGCGCATGTGGTCGGGGCCGGCCGGCGCGGTGCTGCTGGCGCTGGTGTCGGGAGCGCTGTGGGGCGTGTTCGCGGTGCTCACCAAGGGCGTCGTGGACCGGCTCGACGACGGACTCTGGGCGCTGTTGGCCACTCCCGAGCTGTACGTGTGGGCCGGCATCGCGGTGGCCGGCACCGCGATACAGCAGTCCGCGTTTCGTGCCGGCGCGCTCACCGCGTCCCTGCCGACGATGACGATCACCGAGCCCGTGGTGGCCGCGGTGCTGGGCGTCGTCGTGCTGGGCGAATCGATGCGACCCGGTGACGCCGGATGGCTGGTGCTGGTGGTCGCGGTGGCCGTGATGCTCGTGGCCACCGTGGCGCTGGCCCGCGGCGAAGCCGCCGACGACGAGACCGTGTCGGTGGCGCACTAAGTTTGGTGGCGTGCTGAGCGCCATCGCGATCGTCCCCGCCACTCCGGTTCTGGTGCCGGAGTTGGTGGGTGCGGCCGCGGCCGAGACGGGTGAGCTGCGCGGCGCGGTCATCGCCGCGGCGAGCGCGTTGCCGCCGCGCTGGCTGGCGATCGGGATCAGCCCTGACGACGCCGAGTTCGGCTCCGACAGCGCGGGGACGTTCGCCGGCTACGGCGTCGACGTCCCGGTGGCCCTCGGCCCCGGACCGGCCGCCGATCCGGCCGAGCTGCCGCTGTGTGCCCTGATCGCCGGCTGGATTCGGGGCCGCGCGCAACCTCAGGCCCGCGTCGACGTGCACACCTACGCCGCGTCGAACCCGGTGGGCGAGGCGCTGGACCGCGGCCGTGCGCTGCGGGCGCGGCTCGACGCATCCTCGGAGCCCGTGGGCGTGCTCGTGGTCGCCGACGGGCTCCACACGCTGGCGCCGTCGGCGCCCGGCGGCCACCTGCCCGAGTCGGTGGCCACCCAACAGGATCTCGATGACGCGCTGGCCACCGGTGACGTCGCCGCCCTGGCCGAACTGCCCGAGCCGGTTCTCGGCAGGGTGGCCTATCAGGTGTTGGCCGGCCTGGTCTGGCCCGGGCCCGGTTCGGCCCGAGAGCTCTATCGCGGCGCGCCCTACGGTGTCGGCTACTTCGTCGGTGAATGGCTGCCGTGAGCCGGCCGATTGCGATCATCGGCCCCACCGGCACCGGAAAGTCGGCTCTGGCGTTGGCGGTCGCCGAAGAAGTGGGCGGGGAGATCGTGAACGCCGACGCGATGCAGCTCTACCGCGGCATGGACATCGGCACCGCCAAGCTGCCGGTCGCCGAGCGGCGCGGCATCCCGCACCACCAGCTCGATGTCCTCGACGTCACCGAGACCGCCACGGTGGCCCGCTACCAACAGGATGCCGCCGCCGATGTCGAGGCCATCGCGGCCCGCGGTGCGGTTCCGGTGATCGTCGGCGGGTCCATGCTCTACATCCAGTCGCTGCTCGACGAATGGACTTTTCCGGCCACTGATCCGGCGGTGCGGGCCCGGTGGGAGGCCCGGCTCGCCGAGATCGGGGTGGCCGCCCTGCACGCCGAACTGACCCGGGTGGACCCGGCCGCCGGGGCGTCGATCCTGCCCACCGACGGCCGGCGCATCGTGCGGGCCCTGGAGGTCGTCGAGCTCACCGGGCAGCCGTTCGCCGCCTCGGCGCCGAGGATCGGTGCGCCCCGCTGGGATACTGTCATCATCGGATTAGATTGGGAGACAAGCCTTCTCGACCGGCGCCTGGAACAGCGTACCGACCTGATGTTCGACGACGGCCTGGTGGACGAGGTGCGTGCGTTGCTGGGCCGGGGGCTGCGCGACGGGGTCACCGCAGCCCGGGCGCTCGGCTACGCGCAGGTGCTCGCCGACCTCGACGCCGGGGGAGACGGGTCGGCGGCACGAGAACCCACGTTCATCGGCACCCGCCGCTATGTCCGCCGGCAGCGGTCCTGGTTCCGTCGCGACCACCGGGTGGTGTGGCTGGACGGGGCCGCCGACGCACTGGTGCTCGACGCGCTGCGGGCCTGGCGGCACGTATCCTGATCAGGTGATCTTCGGCTCGATCCCTTTCGCGAAGGGGCATGGCACGCAGAACGACTTCGTGGTGCTGCCCGACCTCGACGCCGCGTTGTCGCTGACCCCGGCCGCGGTGGCCGCACTGTGCGACCGCCGCCGCGGCCTGGGCGCCGACGGGATGTTGCGGGTGACGACGGCGGGCGCCGCACAGGCCGCCGGGGTGTTCGACCGGTTGCCCGACGGGGTCGCGGCCACCGACTGGTACATGGACTACCGCAACGCCGACGGGTCGATCGCGCAGATGTGCGGCAACGGCGTGCGGGTGTTCGCGCACTACCTGCGCGCCTCCGGCCTGGAATCGGCCGACGAGTTCGTGGTCGGCTCCCTGGCCGGGCCGCGTCCGGTGGTGCTGCACAGCGTCGGCGACACCACCGCCGACGTCACCGTCGAGATGGGCAAGGCCAACCGGTTCGGCACGGGCACCGCGGTGGTCGGCGGCCGCACCCTCAGCGGTATCGCCGTCGACGTGGGCAATCCGCATCTGGCCTGTGTCGGGGTCAGCGAGGACGAACTGGCCGCCCTCAACGTCGCGGCGCCGGTGTCCTTCGATGCACGGCTGTTCCCCGAGGGCGTCAACGTGGAGGTGCTGACCGCTGCAGTCGACGGGGCAGTGTCGATGCGGGTGCACGAGCGCGGCGTCGGTGAGACCCGCTCCTGCGGCACCGGCACCGTGGCGGCCACCGTGGCGGCCCTGGCACACCAGGGCGCCGACACCGGGGCCATGCGGGTGCGGATTCCCGGCGGGGAGGTCGCGGTGACGATCACCGAGTCCACCAGCTACCTGCGCGGGCCGTCGGTACTGCTGGCCCGCGGCGAGCTCTCCGAAGAGTGGTGGAACAACGTGGCCGCAGGCCATGCCTCATAAATTGGCGTGCGCGCGGCCCGATCCACGTGACACCCTGTAAGCACATATGACTCATCCAGAACATCCCGTCACCCCCAGCACCGGTGAGCTGGCCCTCGAAGACCGTGCCTCCCTGCGCCGTGTCGCGGGGCTGTCCACCGAACTCGCCGACGTCACCGAGGTCGAATACCGCCAGCTCAGGCTGGAGCGTGTGGTCCTGGTCGGGGTGTGGACCGAAGGCAGCGCCGCCGATGCCGATGCCGGCCTGGCCGAATTGGCGGCACTCGCCGAGACCGCTGGCTCGGAAGTGCTCGAAGGGCTCATCCAGCGCCGCGACAAGCCCGATCCGTCCACCTACATCGGCTCGGGCAAGGCGGCCGAGCTGCGCGAGATCGTGTTGGCCACCGGCGCCGACACGGTGATCTGTGACGGCGAGCTGTCGCCCGCACAGCTCAACTCGCTGGAGAAAGTGGTCAAGGTCAAGGTGATCGACCGCACCGCGCTGATCCTGGACATCTTCGCCCAGCACGCCACCAGCCGGGAGGGCAAGGCGCAGGTGTCGCTGGCCCAGATGGAGTACATGCTGCCCCGGCTGCGCGGCTGGGGCGAGTCGATGTCCCGTCAGGCCGGCGGCCGTGCCGGTGGCGCCGGCGGTGGCGTGGGCACCCGCGGGCCCGGCGAGACGAAGATCGAAACCGACCGCAGACGCATCCGCGAGCGGATGGCCAAGCTGCGCCGCGAAATTCGCGACATGAAGAAGATTCGCGACACCCAGCGCAGCCGGCGGTTGTCCTCAGATGCCGCCTCGGTGGCCATCGTCGGCTACACCAACGCCGGCAAATCCAGCCTGCTCAACGCACTGACCGGGGCCGGGGTGCTGGTGGAGAACGCCCTGTTCGCCACACTCGAACCCACCACGCGCCGTGGCGAACTCGACGACGGCCGGCCGTTCGTCCTGACCGATACCGTCGGCTTTGTCCGGCACCTGCCCACTCAGCTGGTCGAGGCGTTCCGGTCCACCCTGGAAGAGGTGGTAGACGCCGATCTCCTGGTGCATGTGGTGGACGGCTCCGACGCCCATCCGTTGGCTCAGATCAACGCGGTCCGCCAGGTGATCAACGAGGTGGTCGCCGAATACGACATCGCCCCGCCACCGGAGTTGTTGGTGGTCAACAAGATCGACGCGGCCACCGATCTCGGGCTGGCCTCGTTGCGACGCGCCCTGCCCGACGCGGTGTTCGTCTCGGCGCGCACCGGTGACGGGCTGGACCGGCTGCGGGCCAAGATGG
The DNA here is from genome assembly GCF_019050325.1 of [Mycobacterium] fortunisiensis. Lineage (GTDB taxonomy): Bacteria > Actinomycetota > Actinomycetes > Mycobacteriales > Mycobacteriaceae > Mycobacterium > Mycobacterium fortunisiensis. The sequence continues at coordinate 437,407 of NZ_VOMB01000016.1, forward strand.
GCGAGATGATCCCGCCCACCGACGCCACGGTGGACGTGACGATCCCCTACGAGCGTGGGGACCTGGTGGCGCGGGTGCACGCCGAGGGCCGGGTGGACGCCACCGAACACACTGCCGACGGCACGCGGATCAAGGCGCGGGTGCCGCTGGCGCTGGCAGCGAGCCTGAGCGAGTTCGCCACGTTCTGAGTGCCGATCAGGCGGCAGGCTTGGACTGCCGCTTCTCGTGCGTCCGATCCTTCTGCTGCTTCTGGTGTTTCGCGCGCTGCGTGTGCTTCGTCGCCTTCATCTTCATCTTCGTCTTCGCGGCGTCGTCCGCGTTGTCCTGGCTCAACGTCGTACGCGCGTTGCCGCCGACCGGATTCGCCCGCTCGCGGGCGGGATGGTCCTTGAGCCCCAGGGCTTTACGCAATGACGGGCGCTGTGGCGCGGTCGCCGGGACCTCACCTTCGTCGGAGGTGACGGCTGCCTTGGCGTCCTGTGCGGTGGAGACCCTTGTGACGGCGACCTTCTTCGTGGTGCCGACGACGGCGTCGTCGGGGGTGTCGACGGTTTCTGCGGACTCGATGGGGTCGGTCCAGCCGGGCAGCGGATCCAGGCCGGGGTTGAGCGCGGCCCGGATCCCTTCGGGAATGTCGTTGGCCAGGTCGGTGACCAACGTCACGGGATTGAAGCTCGGCAGCAACTGGAACGGGGTGGGTTTGCTGTAATCCGTTCGGGTATAGCCGGTTTCGATCAGAGTCTGCATCATCGGCGAGACCAGGTCGACCAGCGGGATCACCACCGCGGAGGTGCCGGTCGCCGCTCCGAGATCCAGCAGCGGCTGCATGATCGGCAGGGTTTTCGCCGGCAGCGTGATGTAGTACGTGTCGCCGTGTTGCTGGCAGTGGGTTGCCTCGGTGCAACTCGCTTCGGCATTCCTGATCGCGGCCTGCACCTGTTCGGGGGTGTAGCCGTAGGGCGTCGCGGTTTCCGGCTCGCCGTCGTCGGGCGCCAGATAGGTGCCGTGCACGTACTCGAAACCGGCCAGCGCGTTCACCAGCGCGAGCGGATTGAGCACCCAGGACGGGGCATCGGCCACCCCGTCGTAGGTCAGTGCGATGTCGTGGGTTTCGATGCCGGTGTCGGTCGGGGTCGGTTGACCGAAGGTCGCATCCAGGATCGGGACGGTGCCCAGGATCGCGAGCCGCTCGAAGAGCCCACCATCGGGCCGGTTCGGGTTACCGATCAACACGAACGACAGGTTGGCTTTCTGCTCGTCGGTCAGGTCTGCCAGACTGGCCTTGACGATGCTGGCCACCGTGGCGCCCTGCGAGTAACCGAAGACGGTGACGGGGTGCTCGGCGCTGGGGTTGTTGTCGCCGACGAGCTCGCTGGTCAGCCGGGTGACCCCGCTGGCCACCGAGACATTCCACTTGGCGCCCTCCAGCCCGCCCCAGCCCTCGAACGGGAACGGCCAGAACTGGGCGATGTAGGGGATCGGCACCGGCTCGCCACATTCCGCGGCCCCGCATGCTCCGCTGGTGTCCACGTAATAGGCGACGGCATTGGCCATGTAATTCTTGGAATCCGCCGGGTTCGGCGTGCCGGTCCCGGGAACGATCAGCGGCGTCACGGCGGCATTCAGCACCACCTCGGCGGTGAGCGTCGCGGTGGTGCCGACGGCCACCGACCCGGACACGGCCACGACGCCGATCAGCAGGGATCTGGCAGCGGAACGGGGTGAGAATCGCATCGGCCCGGATCTCCTTCCGCTGACGCCGGTGTCAGCGCTGAAGGGATTTTGACACCGGCCCGCGACGATCGGCGGGCAAACGGCCGAACTGGCCGCCGCGCAACGCGTTACCGGGTACGGATCACCGGTGGCTCATGCGCCCGCAACGGTGGCAACGTGTCGGTGTACTTCTCGATCTGCACCAGCACGTGGGCTCCCGTGCAGCCGTGGGCCAGAGTGGAGGTACCCACATCGTCGGTGAGCACGTTGGGGTTGCCGTGCACACACATCGCGTCGGGATCGCTCGGGTCGGCCGGATCGAACCAGGCCCCGGTCGACAGCTGCACCACCGCCGGGCGCAGCCGGTCGTCGATCACCACGCCGGCCAGGCATGCCCCGCGATCGTTGAACACCCGCACCACGTCGCCGTCGCCGAGTCCACGCGCCAGAGCGTCGTCGGGATGGATCCGGATCGGTTCGCGCCCTTGAACTTTCGATGACTGACTGGTGGCCCCACCGTCGAGTTGGCTGTGCAGACGGGTGGCCGGCTGGTTGGCCAGCAAGTGCAGCGGATAGGCCCGGGCGCGCTCGCCACCGAGCCATTCCGTCGGCTCGTACCAGCGAGGATGCCCGGCGCAGTCGGGGTAGCCGAAACCGTCGATGGTGTGCGAGAAGATCTCGATGCGGCCGCTCGGGGTGGCCAGCCGGTGCGCCGTCGGGTCGGCCCGGAAATCGGCGAGCAGCGTCAGGTCGGAGTCGGTGGGTAGCCGCAACTGCCCGGCAGTCCAGAACTCGTCGAAGCTCGGCACATCGAAATCCAGTCCAGCAGACCATTTTTCGTACATGTGCACGAGCCACTGCCGGGCCGTCCGGCCCTCGGTGAACTGGCCGCCGAACCCGAGCCGCCCGGCCAGGTCGGCGAACGTGGTGTAGTCATCTCGGGAGTCGGCGTAGGGCGGTGTCAGCGCCGGCATGGCAACCAGCAGTGGATCATTGCGCGAACCCGAGTAGTCCTCGCGCTCGTAGGCGGTGGTCGACGGCACCACGATGTCGGCGTGTTTGGCCATCGCCGTCCAATACGGGTCGTGCACCACGATGGTGTCCACCCGGGCCAGGGCCCGGCGCAGGCGCGGAATGTTCTGGTGATGGTGGAACGGGTTGCCCCCGGCCCAGTACACGCACTTGATGTCGGGGTAGCGCAGCTGCCTGCCGTTGTAATCGAATGGCTGACCGGGCCGCAGCAGCATCTCGGTGACCGCGGCGACCGGGATGAACGTCTGCACGGGGTTGGCACCCTGCGGCAGCGCCGGCAGACCGCATCGCAGCGGGGGTAGTCCGGGCTCGTTCATCGAGCCGTAGCCGTGACCGAAACCTCCTCCGGGAAGACCGATCTGGCCCAGCATCGCCGCCAGCGTCAACCCCATCCACGGGGCCTGCTCGCCGTGCCGGACCCGCTGCAGCGACCAGCTGACGGTGATCAGGGTGCGGCAGGCGGCCATCTGCCGGGCCAGTGCCGTCAGCTCGGCGACAGGCAGGCCGCTGAGCCGCGATGCCCACTGCGGTGTCTTTGCCACCCCGTCGTCCCGCCCCAGTAGATAGCGTTCGAACCGCGGGTATCCGGTGCAGTAGATGTCGAGGAAATCGAGATCCGCCAGACCCTCGGTGGCCAGCACGTAGGCCAGCGCGAGCATCACCGCCACATCGGTGCCGGGCACCGGCGCCAACCATCGGCACTCACCGTCGACGTCGTCTCGCAGCGGGCTCAACGACACGATCTGACCGCCGCGGGAACGCATCCGGCGCAGGGCGTCGCGGGCTGGATGTGTCGTGGTCCCACCGTGATTGGTGCCGGTGTTCTTCAACGCGACCCCGCCGAAAGACACCATCAGATCGGTGTGTTCGGCGATCACGTTCCAGTCAGTCGATCGTTTGAAGAGGTCGTCGTGGGTGCCCACCACCCGCGGCATGATCACCCCGGTGGCGCCCAGGCTGTAGGAGTGGCGCGAAGACGTATAGCCGCCAAGCATTTTCAGGAACCGATGCACCTGGCTCTGCGCGTGGTGGAAGCGTCCGGCGCTGGCCCAGCCATAGGAGCCGCCGTAGATCGCCTCGTTGCCGTAGGTGTCCACGACGCGGCGCAACTCGTCGGCCAGCAACTCGGTGAGTTCGTCCCAGGACACCGCGACGTACTCGTCGGCGCCCCGCTCGGTGCTCGGTCCGGGCCCGTCGCGCAGCCAGCCGCGTCGCACCGCGGGTCCCGCGATGCGCGAGCGATGCCGGATCGAGCCCGGCAGATTCCCCAGCAGCGGGGAGGGGTCGGCGTCACCGCTGGGCGGCGTGACCGAGGTGATGTCCCCGGCCGCGACATCGGCGGTGAAAGCTCCCCAGTGAGCGAGGCTCATCGCGGACTGGGGCATGGGCTGAGTTTACGGGTGACAACCCACCACCCCGGGCTGACCAACCACTGGGTTGGTATAGGTTGGCCCCAAATCCGTAACCAGTACCGGAGGTCACACCATGGGCAGTGCTGTGAAGTACGAGCGCACGTTGTTCGAGCCCGAGCACGAGTTGTTTCGCGAGTCCTACCGCGCGTTCCTGGAACGCCACGTCGCGCCGCACCACGACCAGTGGGAGAAGGACAAGATCGTCGACCGCGGCGTCTGGCTGGAGGCCGGTAAACAGGGCTTTCTCGGGATGGCGGTGCCCGAGGAGTACGGCGGCGGCGGCAACCCCGACTTCCGCTACAACACGATCGTCTGTGAGGAAACCGTGGCCGGCCGCTACAGCGGTATCGGCTTCAGCCTGCACAACGACGTCGTCGCACCGTATCTGCTGCGGCTGACCAACGAGGAGCAGAAGCAGCGCTGGCTGCCCAAGTTCTGCACCGGCGAATTGATCACCGCGATCGCCATGACCGAACCCGGCACCGGCAGCGATCTGCAGGGCATCAAGACCCGCGCGGTCCGCGACGGCGACCACTATGTGCTCAACGGCTCCAAGACCTTCATCACCAACGGCATCAACTCCGACCTGGTGATCGTGGTGGCCCAGACCGACCCGGACAAGGGAGCACTGGGCTTTTCGCTGCTGGTGGTCGAGCGCGGCATGGAGGGTTTCGAACGGGGCCGGCACCTCGACAAGATCGGCCTGGACGCCCAGGACACCGCGGAGTTGTCGTTCACCGACGTCAAGGTGCCCGTGGAGAACCTGCTCGGCGAGGAGGGGCAGGGTTTCGTCTACCTGATGCAGAACCTCCCGCAGGAACGCATCTCGATCGCCATCATGGCCGCCGCGGCGATGGAGGCGGTGCTCGAACAGACGGTGCAGTACACGAAGGAACGCAAGGCGTTCGGCAAGCCGATCGGCAGCTTCCAGAACAGCCGGTTCCTGCTGGCCGAACTGGCGACCGAGGCGACCGTGGTGCGGATGATGGTCGACGAGTTCATCCGGTTGCACCTGACCGAGGAACTCACCGTCGAGCAGGCCGCGATGGCCAAGTGGTACTCCACCGAGAAGCAGGTGGAGCTCATCGACCGCTGCCTGCAGCTGCACGGCGGGTACGGCTACATGCGTGAGTACCCGGTCGCACGGGCTTACCTCGATGCCCGCGTACAGACGATCTACGGCGGCACGACCGAGATCATGAAAGAGATCATCGGGCGCAGTTTGGGCGTCTAGCGACCCCAATTCGGTCGCCACAGCGGCCGAAATCGCCCGATTTTGGGTCAATTGACCCAGATATTGCGGCTTTTTTGGTCAAGTTCGGCCACGTTCCTTGGTTATCGTCACCTGCTGAAGCAGAGTTGTCGGGCGGGACATTTCTGAGACATCTTTTGCCGAACGAGCGGGGAGGGCGCATGACTAGGCCGGGAGCGAGGCTGAACGCGGCCGTGTGGCGGTTGGCGGTCGGCCTGCTCGCACTCGTAGTCGCTGGTTTTTGGACGTCGGCGGTGGCTTCGGCCACCCCGGAGTCGGACGCCGACGCCGCGATCACCGCTGCGTGGGAGGCCACCGGTGCCGACGGCGGTTCGCTGGGCCCGCGCCAGGGCGACGTGTATGCGGTGGGTTCGGGGTTCGTGCAGGACTTCGCTTCGGGCAAGATGTTCTTCACCCCGGCCACCGGTGCTCACTTCATGCAGGGTGCAATCCTTGAGAAGTACGAGTCGTTGGGCGGCCCGGCCGACAGCGACTTGGGATTCCCCACGATCGACGAGGGGCCCGGGCGCGCGCAGGACAGCCGCAACTCGACATTCAGTGCCCCCGACAACCCGGTGATCTTCTGGACGCCGGACAACGGCGCCCACGTGGTGCGAGGCGCCATCAACGCCGCGTGGGACAAGGTGGGCGGGTCCGCCGGGACGCTCGGTGTCCCGACCGACGACGAGTCGTTCGACGGTGACATGAGCACGCAGAAGTTCACCGGCGGCGAGATTTCCTGGAACCGCAAGACCAAGGCCTTCACCACGGTGCCGCCGGAGTTGGCCGATCAGCTCGCCGGCCTGGAGGTTCCGACCGACCCGGCGTCGGCGATCGCGGCCGCCCGCCGGGCAGCCGGCGGCCCGATGGGCCCGCTCGGCGCGAAAGACGGCGACCAGTACCCGATCGGCGGGGACGGGGTCGGACAGAACTTCGCCGGCGGCAAGATCTTCTACAGTCCGGCGACCGGCGCCAACGCCGTCACGGGGCAACTGCTCGAGAAGTACGAGAGCGTCGGCGGGCCCGAAGGCGATCTGGGTTTCCCCACCGCCAGCGAGGCGGAGGGCGGTCTGGGACCCAACAGCCGGATCAGCACCTTCGCCGCCACGGACAACCCGGTCATCTTCTGGACCCCTGATTACGGCGCGGTGATCGTGCGCGGTGCGATGAAGGCGGCCTGGGACAAGCTGGGCGGAGCCAAGGGCGAGCTGGGTGCCCCGATGGCCGATCAGACCGAAGACGGCAATGTCGTCACGCAGCGGTTCAGCGGGGGCGCGATCTCCTGGGACCGGGAGGCCAACAAGTTCACCACCGAACCGTCGAAACTCGCCTCCCAACTGAGCGGGCTTGAGGTACCCGGACTCGACCAGCCGGCCGGGGCGCCACCGGCTTCCGACGCCGGTACCGACACCGCGAAACCGTTCAGCTGGCACTGGAGTTGGTGGTGGCTGATCGCGGTGATTCCGGTGCTGCTGCTGGCCGCGCTGGTGGTCGGGGCCGCGTTGTGGCACCGGCGCCGGACCCGCGACGACGGTGGCGACTTCGAGCATGATCCGTTCGAGGACGGCTACGACGACGGCTCCTACCACGACCCGCACTACGACACACACGGCTACCGCGACGATGGTTACCGCGACGACGAGTTCGCCGACGACCGTGGCGTCGAGCCGCACGGTTACGGACCCGCCGGTGGCTATGCGGCAGGCGAAGCCACCACCGCGCGATTCACCGGGCCCGGTGAGGAATCGGTGGCCGGCGCGGAATCCCCGTACGACGGGCCCACCGACACCGCCATCCCGGTCAGCCAATGGGCCGCACCGCACGGGGCCGGTGCCGGCTACGGCGCACCGGGCGACGAGGACGAACCGCCCGAGGATTCCGCACAGTTGGTGGGTGCGGGACCGGACTTCGGTGGGCACCAGCGCGACGACGCATTCGAGGATGACGACGACTTCGACGGAGACTTCGAGGGCGACGATTTCGAGGACGACCTCGACGGCGACGATTTCGTGGACGGCGACTTCGACGACGAGGAAAACCTCGACACGCCCATCGATGCGGAGTTCGAGGAGGTCGCCGAGGGCGGCTACGTCGACTCCGTCGATGATGTCGAGGCCGAACTGGTGGACGAGCAACTGTCAGACGCCGGGGCGGCTGACGGTGCCGGCATGGGTGCCGGTGCGCCACACGCGTTCTCGGGGCTGGGCGGTCTGCCGGTGCAGAGTTTCCAGGACAACGTCGATACCGCGCCCACCCGGGTGATCACCGAGGCCGAGGCCTACAGCAGTGAGGCGCACAGCGGGCGTCACGCGGCGATCGAACTCGACGAGGTGCCCACTGTCACGGCCATCCACTTGCCGTTGGATGATCCCTACCGGGCGCCGGAGGGGTACCCGATCAAGGCGGACACCAAGTCTGGGCGGTACTGGTCGCCCGACAGCGGTGAGTACGACGATGCGGTCGCCGAGATCTGGTTCGCCAGTGAGGAGTTCGCCCGCACGAATGGATTCGTGCGAGCGGACTGAGCCCGTCAGATCTTGCGGATCACGGTGACGACCTTGCCGAGCACGGCCGCGTCGTTGCCGGGGATGGGGTCGTATGCCGGGTTGTGCGGCATGAGCCAGACCTGACCACGGGTCCGCTTGAACGTCTTGACCGTGGCTTCACCGTCGATCATCGCGGCCACGATGTCACCGTTGTCGGCCACGCTCTGCTGGCGCACCACCACCCAGTCGCCGTCGCAGATGGCGGCATCCACCATCGAGTCGCCGACGACCTTGAGCAGGAACAGCGAGCCTTCGCCGACCAGTTCGCGGGGGAGCGGGAAGACGTCCTCGACGGCTTGCTCGGCGAGGATGGGGCCACCGGCGGCGATCCGGCCGAGGACCGGGACGAAGGTCGGTTCGGGTAGCGCGTCGGAGCCGGCCACATCGGTGGACACCAGTGCGGCAGCCGTTGGATCGTCGGCTGCACGAACGTCGACGGCACGCGGCCGGTTGGCGTCACGTCGCAGATAACCCTTGCGTTCCAGGGTGCGCAACTGGTGCGCCACCGACGACGTCGAGGTCAAGCCGACCGCATCGCCGATCTCACGGATGCTGGGCGGGTAGCCGCGACTGGTGACCGAGGCGCGGATCACGTCGAGGATGGTCCGTTGCCGTTCGGTCAGTCCGCCGTCGGCGCCGCGGCGCGGACTTGTGCCGTCGGATGCGCATCCCGCCGCCCCCGCCGATCCCGCCGGGCTGTCGGTGCTGCTGCCGTCCCTGCTGCGGTCGTCGCTCATGTGGCCGAATGTAGTCGCTGATCGAACATTAATCAAACATGTGTTCGAGGTGTTTTGTCGGCGTGTCCGCGGGTGCGCCGTCGCGGCGGTGCGGTCGGGCCGTCCCCGGCGGCGGGACCCGGGTTCGGCGATCGGAACGTGTCGGTGCCCCGTTCTATCGTGTGCAACAGTTCGATCACATGTTCTATCAATCGAACACCTGAGCGAGTATGGTTCGAACACAAGAGCGAATCCGCCCTCACCGGTCTCAGCGAAAGGCAGACAGATGGCGATCATCGATATTCCCGCCGGCAGCCGTTCCCGTGCAGTTCAGGCTCCTCGGACTGTTCGGGCTGTCAGGTCCGGGCCGCGGTCGGCGGCGTCGCAGCACGCCGCCGGTGGCACCGGAACCGGCGCAGGCGCTGCGTTCGATACGCACGCCAGCGCGACGTTCGGCACGGGCGTGCCGCGTCCGGTGCGCCGGGTCCGGCGGGCCGCGCCGCGCCGGCCGGCCGGTGCCGCACCCCACTACCGGGGCACCGGAGTGCTGATGTCGCGGGCATCGCATCGGAGCCGCCCTATCACGCCATTGACCACGGTGTTGCTGGCGCTCGTCGCCGCCGGCATCACAGTCTGGCTCGGCCTGGTGGCCCAGTTCGGTGGCGTGCTGGGCGCCGAGGCGCCGACGCCCACCGAGCTCGCGGTGGTGCAGGTGAAGTCGGGGGAGAGCCTGCAGCAGGTGGCCCGGCGGGTCGCGCCGAACACCCCGGTGGCGCAGGTCGTCGAGCAGATCCGTGACCTCAACCAGCTGGAATCCGCTGCCGTCGACGCCGGACAGACACTGCTCGCGCCCGTTGGCTGAGCAGTGCGATGTCCGTTGAATCGTCCTGGCAGGCAGCCACACTGGCCGGCGCCGGCATGATCACCTACACCCCATGGGACCCGGCGGTGAGTCTGCCGAGGGCATCGCGGGTAGGCTCAAGGGCGCTCGAGCTAGTAGTCCGACGGCATGACGAAGGAGCGGTGATGCACTGTCCGTTCTGCCGTCATCCCGATTCGCGCGTCGTCGATTCCCGGGAAACCGACGAGGGACAGGCGATCCGGCGCAGGCGGTCCTGCCCCGAGTGTGGACGTCGCTTCACCACCGTGGAAACGGCCGTTCTGGCTGTGGTGAAGCGCAGCGGGGTGACCGAGCCGTTCAGCCGCGAGAAGGTCATCCGCGGTGTCCGGCGGTCCTGTCAGGGCAGGCAGGTCGATGACGACGCCCTGAACGTGCTGGCTCAGCAGGTCGAGGACGCGGTCCGCGGCCTGGGTACCCCGGAGATCCCAAGCCATGAGGTCGGATTGGCGATTCTGGGGCCGCTGCGGGAGCTGGACGAGGTCGCCTATCTGCGATTCGCCTCGGTGTACCGGTCGTTTTCGTCGGCTGAGGACTTCGAACGCGAAATCGCGGCGTTGCGGGCGCACCGTACCGACGCCGAGGCGGGTTGAGCCCGCAGTCAGTTCAGCTGCGATATGTCCAGTGTGGTGGTGCCGTCGTTGACGACGCGACCGGCGACGCGTACCCAGCCTTCAGCGTTCCACTGAGTTTCGATCACCGAACCCTTGCCTTGGATGATCGTCAGGTCGCGGCTCAGATGGTCGGTCATCCGCACAGCCGCCGACCCGGTCGCCTCATCTTCGGGGACACCCAGATGTGTGGCGAACATGCGTGACCGCAGCACACCGCCATCCTGGTCCAGCCAGGTCCACAGGTAGTGCTCGACATCGTCGTCGTAGTCGTCGGGGTCGGCGCGGAACAGTTCGTCGGTGGAGAGCACGTCGTGGATGACGAACTCTGGTGCCCATTCGGAGCGAGCACTGACCGCGGCCAGGTCCCCGGCATAGCCGACCTGCACGATCCCGGCGGGTACCTGCAGGGTGTTCACCGGCCGCCCCAGATCCCGCAGCCACCACGACGCACCCACCGTGGGATGGCCGGCGAAGGGCATCTCGGCGACCGGGGTGAAGATGTGTGCGCTGGCAGAGCTGCCGCCCGGCGCCGGAAGATCGACGAATACCGTTTCGCTGTAACCCAATTCGGTGGCGATCCGCTGCCGGTCGGCAGGTTCGACGGTGCTGTTGTCGACGACGCCGAGCGGATTGCCGTACTTGCCCTCGGAATCGGTGAACACCCGCAACACAGTGACGTCGATGGCCATAATCCGATGCTACGTCGCACCGCAGCGGTCAGGTGGCGCTGCGCTCGTCTGCGCCCATCGCGTCGAGCACGGCCACCTGGGTGTCGAGTGAGCCGCTGAGGGCCGACTCGCTCAGCCCGGTGCGCAGCAGGCTGCGGAGCCGGTCCTGGTCGTAGACGGACGGGTCGGTCGAGTCGACGAAGCGTTCCACCACCTCGACGAACCGGTCGGGATCGTCGTGGAACGGAAAATGCCCGGATCCGGCGAAGATCTCCAACCGGGAACCGGGCATTGCGGCATGCGCCAGCTGCGCGTGGCTGACGGGGATCACCGAATCACGATCGCCCCAGATCAGCTGGACGGGTACGGATTCGGTCAGATAACAGCGATCCAGCATCGTCACCACTTGGCCTCGCCAGTCGACCACGGCACGCAAGGTGCGGGCGAAGGCCGAGGAGGCCGTCGGTTCCGGCAGGTCGGCCAGGATGCGCACCATGTCCGGGATGTCGTGGCCCAGACCGGTTGCGCCCAGCACCGAGCCCGCGGCGCGGCCGATCACCTGCAGCGCCGGCAGCACCATCGGCAACCGCAGCAGGGCCAGCGCCTCGCTGCCCAGCGGCAGTGCGGCGATCCGCAGCGCCACGTTGACGTCCTTGGTGACCCCACCGGCGCCGACCAGGATGAGCCGGTCCACCAGTTGCGGGAACTGATAGGCGAATTGCATCGCGACGCCGCCGCCGAGGGAATGGCCGACGACGGTGACCCGGTCGATGTCGAGGACGCTCAGCAGGTCACGCATGCCGTTGGCGTAGGCGGCCACCGAGTAGTCCGCCCGCGGTTTGTCGGAGGCGCCGTGGCCGAGCAGATCCGGGGCGATCACCGTGAAGCGTTGCGCGAGCGTGGATTGCACGGTGTGCCAGGTGGTGGAGTTGTCACCGATACCGTGGATCAGCAGCAGCGCCGGGCCGGATCCGGCCACCCGGAAGGCGCGCCGGTAGCCGTGGATCGTGCGGAATTCGAGGGTCGGGGTCAGCTCGCGAACGGATCGCAGGTGGGGTTTGCGCTCGGTCATGTGGTCGAACCTCGCTCTCGGCCGCTCCTATGAGTGGTTGTCGCCGTTGGAGAATCCCTCGCCGAAGCCGTCTCGTCCGTCCTTGTACTTGTCGTCCTTGTATTTGTCTCCGGCCTGCTGGGCGAGGAACCGTTCGAACTCCGCGCCCAGCTCGTCGCCGCTGGGAAGTTCCTCGTCGCGTTCCAGCAGCGACCGATTCTCCTGTGCAGCAACGAACGCATCGTACTGGCGCTCCAGCCCGGTCACCACTTGAGCGACTTCGGCGCTGGCTTCGACCTGCTCGTTGATTTTGCTGTACACCTCGGCGCCGGCCTCGGACAGTTTCTCCAGCGGCAGCTGCAGCGAACCGGTCCGGGCGACCTCGGCGAGCAGTGCCTCGGCCGCCGGCGGGTACGCCGTCTGGGCCAGGTAGTGCGGGACGTGCACGGTATAGCCCACCACCTCGTGGCCGTGCTGAGCCATCCGGAACTCGAGCAGGTTGGAAACGCTTGCCGGGACCTGGACTTCGCCGACCCACGGGGTGTGGTCGGTGATCAGTTCCTTGTTGTTGGCGTGCGCGGTGAGCATGACCGGTCGGGTGTGCGGCACCGCCATCGGGATGGTGCCCAGCCCGATCACCCGCCGCACCCCGAGCTGTTCGGAGAGCAGTCGGACGGCGGTGATGAACCGCTCCCAGCGCAGGTCCGGTTCCAGGCCGGCCAACAGCAGAAACGGCGTGCCCGCGCCGTCGTGCAGCGCGTAGAGGTTCAGCTCGGGGTCCTCGTAGTTGGTGAAGTGGTCGGTCTTGAACGTCATCAACGGTCGCCGGGACCGGTAGTCCAGCAACTCGTCGATGGCGAAAGAGGCCACCAGTTCGGTCTCGAGGGTGTCTTTGAGGTGCTCAGCGGCCAGCCGGATGGCATGCCCGGCATCGGAGAATCCTTCCAGGGCATGAATCAGCACCGGGCCACGACCATCCGACGAGGACAGCTGCGGGGCCGGGAATTCCAGCTCGTACATGCCGCTCTGATCGGGCTGGTAGTGCTGCTGTTCGGGGGTGTCGCTGCTGTCAGTCATCTCGCTTCGTCTCCTCACTGCGGTAGGACGGCTGTGACGGCCTACCACCGTGCCATCTAGTGTCTCGTATACCCACGCCGCGCGTTCGGTCCGCCCCACTTGTGGCTACGAACGCGCCGGGACCGGGCCGGCATTCCGGCAGTGATCGTCGAGAACAGGCAAAATCGTTGGCAATGCGCGTGCCCCGGTTGACCAAGCTCACCGCGGCGGTGGCCCCTGGGGCCGTCGTGGTGGCGATGGCGGCGGCGTGTGTGGGGCCGGGCGCAGTCACCGGCGGGTCCGCCGGCCCCGCGCCGCAGGCGACGACCAGCCCGGAGGCCGGTGCGCTGTCGCGAGCCGGCGGCGAGACGGTGACGCCGGACCCGCGGGTCGGAGCGGTGTTTTTGGGCGACACCGCGACCCACACCTGTAGCGGCTCGGTCTTGGCAAGCACCGCGGGCGATCTCATCCTCACGGCCGCGCACTGCCTTGCCGACGGTGTGGACACCACATTCGTTCCCGGCTTCGGGGCAGGCGGCGGTGGCACCTGGCATGTCGGGACGGTCTACCTGGACCGGCGCTGGCTTGCCGAACGCGACCCGCAGGCCGACTACGCGATCGCGCAGGTGTCCGCGGATTCCGGGGTCGACGTGCTGGCCGCGGCCGGTGGCGGATTGACGCTCGGGTCTGCGCCACCGGCGGGTAGTGAGGTGACGGTGACCGGTTACCCGATGGGCGAGGGAGGCAGCCCGTCGGCCTGTCGCGGCGTCACAGACTGGTCGCCCCAAGGCTTTCCGTCGCTGGCCTGCGCGGGGCTGACCGATGGTTTCAGCGGTGCCCCGTGGGTCACCGGCTCGAAGGTGACCGGGCTGGTCGGTGGGCTCGACGGTGGAGGCTGCGACGACGACGTGTCCTACTCGCCGCGTTTCGACGCCCGCATCGCGGGGTTGTTGGCCCGGGCGGAGGCCGGCGGCCGCGGCGACGCCGCCCCGGCAACGCCGGGATCTGACTGTTAGACACGGTGCCGGGACCAGGCCGGCGCTGAGTTATCCCCAATGACGAATTCATCCACAGCCGCGCCGAGGTGGCGGCAACCGCCCTGGTGGCCTCGCGCGGGCTGACGGCGGCGGTGGGCACGGTCGGTCCATGACAACACGACCGCCATTCACCCCACAGTTCGATTTCCACCTGAGCCGCCCCGGTGCGCTGATCGCCGCGCTGCCGGCGGTGCTCGGCTTTGTTCCGCACAACAGCCTGGTCCTGGTCACCCTCGACCGCGGCGAACTGGGCTGCGTCCTGCGCGCCGACCTGGATGACGAGATGACCGACCGGGTCGAGCGGCTGGCCGAGCTTGCCGCCATGGCCGGCGCCGATGCGGTGATCGCCGTCATCGTGGATGAGGCCAGCACCGGCTGCCGGGCCTGCGATGACCGCTACGGCGAGCTGGCGTCGATCCTCGAGCTGGCGCTGTCCGCCGACGGCGTGGAACTCTATGCCGCGCACGTCGTGGACCAGGTGGCACTGGGCGGGCACTGGCACTGCGCCGACGGCTGCGGCGCGGAAGGCCAGGTCGAGGACCCGGCGGCCTCCCCACTGGCAGCAGCCGCGGTGCTCGACGGTCGCCGGCTCTACGCCAGCCGCGAGGAACTGCTGCAGGTGATCGAGCCCGATCCGGTCGCCGGCGGGTCGATGGCGCGTGAGCTGGCCACCGTGGCCGGACGGTCGGCCGCGGTGGAGCGCTCCGATGTCGATGTGCGCCGCGATGTCGAGGCGGCGATCACCGCAGCGCTACGGCTCGCCGATGGTGCCGTTCCCGACAGTGCCGAGTTGGTGCGGCTGGGCGACAGTCTCACCGATCCCAGGATCCGCGACACGTTGTACGCGCTGGCGATCGGCGGGTGTGCCGAGCCGGCCGAGTGCCTGTGGGGCCTGTTGGCCCGCAATCTGCCGGACCCGTGGCGGGTGGAAGCACTTGTCTTACTGGCTTTTTCGGCATATGCACGGGGCGACGGCCCACTGGCCGGGGTGTCGCTGGATGCCGCGCTGCGCGCGGTGCCGACACATCGGATGGCCGGCATGCTCGACACCGCGCTGCAATCGGGGATGCATCCGGAGCGGATTCGGGAGCTCGCCGTCACGGGGTACCGGTTGGCCACGCAGCTCGGCGTGCAGTTGCCGCCACGCCGGCTGTGGGGGCGCAGGGCCGGGTGAGGGCCTAGACCTTTTCGACCCGGACGGCGTGGGCCATGTGGTGGGGCAGCTCGACCTGCTCGTGCCCGGGGATCACGATCAGCACGCCGCCGTGGTCGGTGGCCTCGACGGTGACCCGGGCGTTCGGCACCACGCCGGCGTCCTTGAGCCGGCTGATGAGCTCGGTGTCGCCCTGGACGTGTTCGGTGAGTTGACGCACCACCACGGCGACCGGCAATCCGACCGGGAGCTCGGTGAGCCGGACCAGGCTGACGTCGTCGCCCCCGGTCCCGCCGACACCGAGGTCGGACAGACCCGGGATCGGATTACCGAACGGCGAGGTGGTCGGGTTGTCGAGCACCTGTACCAGGCGCCGCTCGACATCCTCGCTCATCACGTGCTCCCAGCGGCAGGCCTCGGCGTGGACGTCCTCCCACGGCAGCCCGATCACATCGACGAGCAACCGCTCGGCCAACCGATGCTTGCGCATCACCGCAACCGCCAGGGCACGGCCCTTGTCGGTCAGCTCCAGGTGCCGGTCCCCGGCGACGTGCAACAGGCCATCGCGTTCCATCCGGGACACGGTCTGGCTCACCGTCGGACCGCTCTGGTCGAGCCGTTCGGCGATACGAGCGCGCAACGGCACCACGCCCTCTTCCTCGAGGTCGTAGATAGTTCGTAGGTACATCTCGGTGGTGTCGACCAGATCGTTCATGCGCGCCTTCCCAGCCCAAACGTCAACAGACAGTCTACCGTTTCCGGCGGGTGATCTGCGGTGCATCACCGGGGCGTCGCCCATGTCGTGAAGCCCGCGAAAATGCCAGGCCACGTCCGCAAATGCGACATGCCCCGCCCGGGAAACCGGCGGGGCATGTCAGGAGGGGGACTAGCTGGCGTAGGAGCGGAGGCGGTCGGCGCGCTCGCCGTTGCGGAGCTTGGCCATCACCTCGCGCTCGATCTGGCGGACCCGCTCACGTGACAGCCCGAACAGCTTGCCGATCTGATCCAGGGTGCGCGGCTGCCCGTCGTCGAGGCCGAACCGCAGCCGGATCACCTGCTGCTCGCGCTCGTCGAGCGTGGCCAGTACGTGCCGGATGTCGGTGTGCAGCAACTCGGAGATCACGGCATTCTCGGCCGACATCGCATTCTCGTCCTCGATGAAGTCGCCCAGCGGGGCTTCCTCGTCGGTGCCGACCGGCATGTCCAGGCTCACCGGGTCCCGGCTGTGTTCCAGCAGGTCGTTGATCTTCTCGACCGGGATGCCGGATTCCTCGGCCAGTTCCTCGTCGGTGGCCTCGCGGCCCAGGTTCTGGTGCATCTCACGCTTGATCCGGGCCAGCTTGTTGACCTGCTCGACGAGGTGGACCGGCAGCCGGATGGTGCGGCTCTGGTCCGCCATCCCGCGGGTGATGGCCTGACGGATCCACCACGTGGCGTACGTCGAGAACTTGAAGCCCTTGGAGTAGTCGAACTTCTCCATCGCGCGGATAAGGCCCAGGTTGCCTTCCTGGATCAGGTCCAGCAGCGGCATACCGCGGCCGGTGTAGCGCTTGGCCAGCGACACCACCAAGCGGAGGTTGGCTTCCAGCAGATGCCGCCGCGCTGCCTCACCGTCGCGGACCACCGTGGCCAGGTCCCGCTTGCGGTTCTCGCCCAGGCGCTTCTTGGTGTTCAGCACGTGCTGGGCGTACAAGCCCGCCTCGATGCGCTTGGCGAGTTCTACTTCATCGGCGGCATTGAGCAACGCCGTTTTACCGATGCCGTTCAGATACACGCGCACGAGGTCGGCGGCAGGGCTCTGGGCGTCCAGATCACCCTCGACGCGGCTTGTGGTGGCATTTGCCATGACGGCCTCCTGATCGGCTCGAACTGTCATGACGTACAACGTCATAGGTGCCATGAGAGTTCCCGCCGATCGCCGGATTCATGCCCGTTGAGCTGCAGTTTTTCCAGGCCGACCTGAGAATGCCCTGAGAATAGCTAAAGAAGCCGCTCAGCTGGGCTCATCGCCGTCGGCCCGCGCTGCGTCCGGTTGCGGTGGCACAAACGGGTCCTGCTGTAACGCCGGCCGCTCCGCGGTGGGGAACAGTGGGATCCGCTCGCCGCGACCGGCGTAACGCCGTGGCTCCTCGGCACTTCGCGGCGGACGATCGTTGGCGATCAGCACCGCCATCCATGGCAGCGGGATCGAGACCACGATGATCGCCAGTGAGATGAGCCCGTTGTGCCAGATGTTGTAGGCGACCGCGGCGAGGATGAGCGCCGGGATGCGGAAGGACATCAATGTCAGGTACTTGCGGACACGCTGACGATGCTGCACTTCGTAGGCGGGTGCGGCCTGGGTGATGAGGACCGGGTGGGCTTCCTTGCCGAAATCGTCACCGAAATCGTCGTCGAAACTCAGCTCGTGGCTTTGTTTCATACCTCTACTGTTCCACACCTGGACCCCGTCGTGACAGGCGGATTTCCCTATGCCCCGCAGCCAGGCACAATAAAGACCATGCAGACCCAAACCATCGAGCGCCCGGACACCGACGAACGCGTCGACGATGGGACCGACGACGACAGCCCGAAGTTCTTCCATTACGTCAAGAAAAACAAGATCGCCGAAAGTGCCGTGATGGGCACGCATGTGGTCGCGCTGTGCGGTGAGGTGTTCCCGGTGACGAAGTCGGCCAAGCCCGGATCGCCGGTGTGCCCCGACTGCAAGAAGATCTACGAGCAGCTCAAGAAGTAGGTGGTCGTCCCGGCGGCTCGACAGGCTCGGGCAGCGGTGCTTCGACCGGTGCCTGGGCTCCGCCGTTCAGCGGGCTGTTGAGGGTTTTCTCCTCCAGCCACTCGCGCAGCCGACGGGCGTGGGTATCGGCCGCCGGCCATTCCTCCTGGATCGCGGCATTGAGTTCGGCGCCCAGCATGATGGCGAAGCCCAGGAAGAACGCGAACAGCAGGAACGCGATGGGTGTGGCCAGCGCGCCATACGTATATCCAGTGCTGGTGATCCAGGTCAGGTAGATCCGCAGCCCGAAAGTGGCCACCAGGAACACCACCGTGGCCAGCACCGCGCCGAGCATCAGCCGATGCGTCGGGATCGGCGCGGGCAGCGATACCCGGTACAGAATTGTCACCCCGACGAACACGGCCAGGAACAGCGCCGGGTAGTACCCGTAGTGCAGCGCGTTGTCCCAGCTGTCGGGCAGGTGTTCGGCGATCGCCCGCGGCCCCAGCGCCAGCAGCGGTGCCGCGGCGATAGCGCACACCAGCATGATCACGTAGAGGCCCAGGGCGTAGAACCGCTGCCGCACCGGATGCCGCAGCGGCGTCTGGTCGTGGGCCTCCACGATCGAGTCCACGAACGCCGACACCGCCGACGATCCCGCCCACAGCGAGATCACGAACCCCACCGACACCACCTCGCCGCGGGCACCCCGCACGATGTCTCGGATCGTCGGCTCGATGATCTCGTTGACCACGTTGGGGGAGAAGAAGCTGTTCGCCGCGTTGATCAGCTGATCCTGGATCGTCGGCAGGGTGTCGGGCCCGAACAGCGGTGCGATGTAGGCCAGGCTGCCGAGCATCCCCAGCAGCAGGGGAGGCAATGACAACGCGCACCAGAACGCCGCCTGTGCCGACTCCGAAAAGATCGAGTCGTCCCAACTCTTCGACAACGTGCGTCGAGTGATGTGCCAGACGTGGTGGCGTGATGGTGGTACTGGAAGTGGCTGGCCAGTCATGACCAGTCAAGCATTACTGACGAAACGTGCTCCTGCCCAGGCGGGTGGTTCTGCGGCGTCGGTGAGGTCGTCAGGCGTCGACCGGGCTGGTTTCCAGCACGGCTGCCAGCTCGACCAGCTTGGCTTCGTGTTCGTTGGCGTGGTGCTGGCAGAAGAGCAACTCGGCTCCCGAGGGCAGCTTGGCCCGCACCCGTGCGGCTGCACCGCAACGATCGCAACGATCGGCTCTGGTTAGCTCGGGGCTTGTCAGAGTTGCGTTCATGGCTCCTCCGTCTTCTGCTCTGCGCATCTCGGCAAAGGCGCCGTGATTGCGTATGTCTACTCTGTCAGACGTTTTGGCTTCCGGCCTTGTTCCCCTGGGGTTCACCGGTGTGTCGTGTCTCACGTGGCCGGTGTGTTGCTGGCGGGGCAAGCTGGCGGTATGCCCCGTGTCCTGGTTCACATCTGCAGCGTGGACGACTGGTCGGAGGCTCAGCGTAGCGGCGAGCTCCGACCGGAGTCCCTGGCCGGGCAGGGCTTCGTCCACCTGTCGGCGCCCGAGCAGGTGCATCTGCCGGCGAACCGGTTGTATTCGGGTCGCCGCGACCTGATGCTGCTGCACGTCGATCCGGCGAAGCTGTCGGATCCGGTGCGCTGGGAGCCAGGTGTCCCGACCGATCCCGAGGCCATGTTGTTCCCGCATCTGTACGGCCCGTTGCCGGTGAGTGCGGTGCGGGCCGCCACGAGGTACGAGCCTGACGAGGCGGGCAGGTTTGCGCCACTGCCGTCCGGCGCACCGCCTTCGTGACACGCAGCGCCGTCGTGCCCGTGGCCCGGCCGCGTCGGCCTGGACGGCGTGGGCGCCGGCCGCACCGGGATCCGGCCCGCGCTGGCCCCACCGTCGACGGTCAGATCCGCCCCGGTCATGTACGCGGAGGCATCCGAGGCCAGGAACGCCACCACGTCGGCGACCTCCTCGGGGCTGCCCACCCGGCTCAGCGGTGCACCCGGGTGGCCGCCGGGGCCGCGCTCGACGGCGAGATGCGCGATCATCGGCGTGTCGATCATGCCGGGATAGACGGTGTTGACCCGGATCCCCAACGGGCCCAACTCGATTGCCGTCACGATCTCGATGCGCTCGTACTGGCCACGCCTACGGTGCCGCGGCGATCGAGGCGCGCGCGGACTCCGCCGCCGAGGGGGTGCAGGAGTGCGCCCGGCGGGCCACCGAAACCCTGATGATTCAGGCGAATTCGTGGTATCTGAGGGCGAACATCGCAGGTAAGCCCCGGGTCCTTATGTCATTCGTGGGTGGCTTCGGCGTGTACCGGGAGATCATCACCGATGTCGCGGCGGCCGGCTACAAGGGTTTCGACATCCACCAGGCTGTGCCGGGCTGAGTTGGATCGAGCCGGCCGCCTACGCGGTGAGCAGGAGATCGCGGGTGATCTCCAGATGCCCGGTGTGCTGGGCGATGTCGTGCAGGATGTGCAGCAGCGTCCATTCCGGTGTCGCGGTGGCCAGCACGTCGGCACGGGTGGTGCCACCGCGGATCCCGTCGGCGAGATCGCGATCGCGGATGCCCTCGGTGACGGCGATCTCGACCCAGCCCGGAAGGCGTTCCCGCAGGGCAGTGAGCCGTTCGAGGAGTTCGGCCACCGGGCCGGCCGCCGTGAACTCGGCGTCGCGGTCACGGGGAATGCGTTGGCCGGCGATGAAAGACCCGCCCCAGTAATCGACCACGCCGATGCAGTGGTTGACGATGGCATAGCAACTGTTGGTGCCCGGCAGGTCCGGCCGGCGGTTGGCCAGCTCGTCGCCCAGCGCGGCGAGGATATCGGCCATCGTGGTGAAGCATTCGGACAGCACGTCCAGCAGCGCTTGGGCCAGCGGGTTGTCGGATGGCACGGGTCTCCTCGTCGCCGGAAGAATTCTGGTCAGTTCGCCGATCCGGAGAGCCGGTGCAGGATGGTCGCGGCGTCACGACTCATCGCAGCCAGCACCTCGGCGGTCCCGGGGATGTCGTCGATCAGCCCGACGTCCTCGCCGATGTGAATGGCTGCGACATCGAAATCCGCTGCGGTGACCGCACTCTGGTAATCGCGCTGTGCCTCGTCGAGTTCGGCCCGCAAGATGTCCTCGCGGCCCAGCCAGCGCCGCACGAAGTCGTTGCGCAGCGTGCGGCCGGTGTAGCCGGCCGGCCAGTGGAAGCCGCGCACGATGTCGAACACGCCGGTGCGCACGGTGTCGTCGGAGCGAGCCGCCAGCACCCGCTGCCGGGCAGCCGGCGCCACCGGTGCCTCGCGTGTCGCCCACAGTCGCGAGCCCACCAATGCGCCGTCGGCGCCCAGTGCCAGCGCCGCCGCCAGGCCGCGTCCGTCGGCGATGCCGCCGGATGCCAGCAGCAGCGTTTCCGGAGCCCGGTCGGCCACCAGGTCGGCGACCTCGGGTACCAGCGTGAAGGTGGACCGCACGCCTTTGCCGTGCCCGCCCGCCTCGCCACCCTGGGCGATGATCCCCTGCGCGCCGAGATCGATTGCGCGCCTTGCCTCATCGAGAT
Organism: [Mycobacterium] fortunisiensis; assembly: GCF_019050325.1. GTDB lineage: Bacteria > Actinomycetota > Actinomycetes > Mycobacteriales > Mycobacteriaceae > Mycobacterium > Mycobacterium fortunisiensis. The sequence continues at coordinate 458,825 of NZ_VOMB01000016.1, forward strand.
CATTGAGCTGGACCATCAGCGGCACCCCGGCCGCGCGGATGGGCGCGGCGGACGGTGCGGGGTCACCGAACGAGACGATGACGACGGCGGGTGAGTGCGCCAGCGCTACATCCAAGAGGTGCGGTTGCTCGGCGAGTCTCCAGCCGATGAAGCCCACCCCCACCGGGGCGTCGGCCGCTGCCGCGAACTGGGCGTCCAGCCACTCGGCATCGCGGTAACCCGCACCGATCACGCCCAGGCCGCCGGCCCGGGTGACCGTCGCGGCCAGCCGGCCATCGGCGAACGTGTCCATCGGCGCCAGCGCAACCGGCACCGACAACCCGAACCGGTCAGTCAGCCGCGTGGTGAGCAATCGAGGACTAATCCAGGTAGTCGCGCAGCACCTGCGAGCGGCTGGGGTGGCGCAACTTCGACATGGTCTTCGATTCGATCTGACGGATGCGCTCACGCGTCACGCCGTAGACCTGACCGATCTCATCGAGCGTCCTGGGCTGGCCGTCGGTCAGGCCGAACCGCAGCCGGACCACACCGGCCTCGCGCTCGGACAGCGTCTCCAGCACGGACTGCAGCTGGTCCTGCAGCAGGGTGAAGCTCACCGCATCCACGGCCACCACGGCCTCGGAGTCCTCGATGAAGTCGCCGAGCTGGCTGTCACCCTCGTCGCCGATGGTCTGGTCCAGCGAGATGGGCTCACGCGCGTACTGCTGGATCTCCAGCACCTTCTCCGGCGTGATGTCCATTTCCTTGGCCAGCTCTTCGGGCGTGGGCTCGCGGCCCAGGTCCTGCAGCAGCTCGCGCTGGATGCGGCCGAGCTTGTTGATCACCTCGACCATGTGCACCGGGATACGGATGGTGCGGGCCTGGTCGGCCATGGCGCGGGTGATGGCCTGACGGATCCACCAGGTGGCGTACGTGGAGAACTTGTAGCCCTTGGTGTAGTCGAACTTCTCGACCGCACGGATCAGACCCAGGTTGCCTTCCTGGATGAGGTCGAGGAAGGCCATGCCGCGGCCGGTGTAGCGCTTGGCCAGCGAGACCACCAGGCGCAGGTTGGCTTCCAGCAGATGGTTTTTCGCGCGGTCGCCGTCGCGGCAAATCCACTGATAGTCGCGCCGCACCTGGGTGGTGAGCTTTTCGCCCTTCGCGGCGAACTCGCTCATCTTCTGGGTGGCGAACAGGCCGGCCTCGATCCGCTTGGCGAGCTCGACCTCCTCCTCGGCGTTGAGCAGGGCGACCTTGCCGATCTGCTTCAGGTAGGCGCGGACGGAGTCGGCCGAAGCGGTGAGCTCGGCGTCCTTGCGGGCCTGCCGCAGCGCTTCGGACTCTTCTTCGTCCCAGACGAAGTCGCCGGAGGCCTTGTCCTTCTCGGAGGGCTCGGGGTGCTCGTCGTCACTCTTGGCCGTCTTGGCTGCCGTCTTGGCGGGCTTGGCGTCCTTGCCTTCCTCGGCATCATCGTCTTCTTCGTCCTCGTCGGACTCTTCGATGTCCTCGTCGGTGCCGAGATCGTCGTCGAGCTCGAGGTCGGTGTCCTCGACCTCGAGGTCTTCGCCCGGTTCGGCCTCCAGATCGTCGGTGGCCTCCAGATCGTCGTTGACGTCTTCGGGTTTGGTTGCCGCGCCTTTGGCCGCCCGCTTGGCCGGGGCCTTCTTGGCGGGGGCCCGCTTCGTGGCGGTAGCACCCTCGGCCTTGGCGGCTGTGCTCTTGGCTGCCCGCTTGGCCGGGGCCTTCTTGGCGGGAGTCTTGGTAGCGGTGCGCTTCACCGGCTCGTCGGTCGCCGGGCTTGCTTTTGTCGCTGCCACGTACACCCTTTCCGTCTCACGAAATTCTCGGTGGATATGGGCATACTCCACCGAGAGCGTCTGCTATCGAATGTTGGCGTTGTCATCTGCTGGGATAGTCACCGCTATTCGGTAGGCGGCCGCCGTGGACCATTGTAACGACACTGTGGGTGTTCGCCGTGCCGAGCGGCCGTTTTCGGCGCCCCGGGCAGTCGAGCCAGCGAAGTTACCGACCGGTAGCTTGCGGGTCCGTGACTCCTGGAATCTGGCTCGCCATGGCGGCGCCGACGATCCCCGCGGTGTTGAGCAGCGCGGCCGGCACGATCGGGGTGCGGATCTTGAGCAGCGGCAGCCACTTGTCGGATTTGCGGCTGATCCCGCCGCCGGCGATGAACAGGTCCGGCCAGATCGCGTTCTCGATCGTCACCAGAACTTTGTTCACCTCCTCGCTCCACCGGGCATAGTTCCAGCCCTTGCGCTCCTTGACCGAGGATGCCGCGCGGTGCTCGGCCTCCTTGCCGTCTACCTGCAGATGGCCAAATTCGGTGTTGGGCAACAACACTCCGTTGTGGATCACCGCCGATCCGATCCCGGTGCCGAAGGTGAGCAGCACGACGACGCCGGAGTTGTCCTTGCCCGCTCCGTAATGCTCCTCGGCGAGGCCCGCGGCGTCGGCGTCGTTGAGCACGGTCACCGGTAGCCCGCCGAGTGCGCCGCCGATCACCTCGACGGCATTCACACCGATCCAGCCCTTGTCGACGTTGGCCGCGGTGCGCACGATGCCGCTGGTGACCACGCCCGGGTACGTGACGCCCACACTGCCGGTCCAGCCGAACTCCGCCACCACCGCCGCAACCGACTTCGCCACCGCTTCCGGGGTGGCCGGCTGCGGCGTGTCGAGCTTGAACCGCTCACCGATCAGCTGTCCGGTGTCGAGGTCGACGATGCCGCCCTTGATTCCACTGCCACCGACGTCGACCCCGAATCCGCGGCGCTGCGTGCCGGCGGGTGCTGGGTCTGCTGCGGGTGCGGTCATGGGCGCTCCTTTGCGGGGCAGTCGGACGAACCAAGGCGCGCTCCCACCCTAGTCGTTACGCCGCGCACCGGGGTTCAACGTTTCGCCGAAGCGACTTTTCGGCCGGAAGATGTTGCGATGGACTCGTGACCGACAACAGATTCGATGCTCCCGCATTGCGGGCGGTGGCCGAGCAACTGGCCGCCGGGGCCGCAGAGTTCGTCGCGCGTCGCCGTGCCGAGGTGTTCGGCACCGCAGCGTGTTCCGGCGGCACCCGGGTACGTGACGATGTGCGCACTGTCAGATCTAAGAGCACTCCGACCGACCCCGTCACGATCGTCGACACCGAAACCGAGCGCTGGCTACGTGAGCAGTTGGCGGTGCTGCGCCCGGGCGAGGCCGTCCTGGGTGAGGAAGAGGGCGGCGAACGTGATGGCCGGCGCGGGGTGAGTTGGGTGCTCGACCCGATCGACGGCACGGTGAACTTCGTCTACGGAATCCCGGCTTATGCGGTGTCGGTGGCCGTGCAGTACGACGGACACTCGGTGGCCGGCGCTGTGGCCGACGTGCCGGCCGGCGACGTGTATTCGGCGGCGCTGGGACAGGGGGCCGAGGTGATCCGGGACGGGGTACGGACCCGGCTGCGGTGCAGCACGGTCGACGACTTGACCATGACCTTGCTGGGCACCGGGTTCGCCTACGACCCCGACCGGCGGGCGCGGCAGGCCGCGGTGCTGGCGACGATGCTGCCGGTGGTGCGCGACGTGCGCCGGATCGGATCCTGTGCACTCGACCTGTGCATGGTGGCCGCCGGTCGGCTGGACGCCTACTACGAGGAGGGCGTGCAGGTCTGGGACTGGGCCGCGGCGGCCCTGATCGCCGCCGAGGCCGGGGCCACGGTGTGGCTGCCGACCGCTACCGGCGCCGAGGCGGTGGGGGCGGCGGCACCCGGTGTCGCCGACGTCTTGCACCGGGCGTTAGCAGATGCCGGTATGGATCTTTGACAGCAGTTCGGGGTCGGACGGTGCGGTGGCGTCGGGCCGGAGGCTGGCCAGTACCGCGTTGATGTTGTCGTTGCTGGTCAGTTCGCTGAACTCGGTGCCCAGCGCCAGGTCGACGCCGGTGTCGGGCCGGTCGTCCTGGTACAGCTCGGTGCACGGCGCGACCAGCCACAGGGCGGCCGCGGCGCCACGCCCGGTCGGGCCGAACCGGATCTGGCCCTGGCACTCCAGGCGCGTGGTGGCGTAGATGGGATCGTTGGCGGCCTCGGGTTGGGCGAAGCCCAGATCGCGCAGCGCACCGGCGATCTCGCCGGCCTGACCGCCCTGGCCGCTGGCGTTGAGCACCCGGATCTTGGTCTCGGCCAGCGGTGCCGGGGTGACCTCGATCATCGCCGAGCGGGCCACCAGCTCGCCCAGCTTGGGAGTTGCCGGGTCGGTGGCCGGCGGCGGGTTGTTGCAGACCGTGGCCTCGTGCACATCGGTGGGCTGGTTGAGCGCGATGATCCACACGATCAGCGTCACCAGCGCGAGCGCGGTGACGAGCACGATGCCGGGGACGAAACTGCGCCGACGGAAGGGGCGACCGTGTCGGTCGAAGGCGGTGCCGTCGGTGATTTGCGCGACCACACATGCACTCTAAGGGCTACCGCGTGCGCTGACGCAGCAGAGCTCAGACGGTAGTGTGATGTAAATCACACTATAACGTGTGGCAATACGGGCACGAATCATTTGGGGAATGCGTTCGACGCTGGTACAAAGCTCTGCTGCAAGGTAAGGGAGGGGACACAGACGATGGCTACCGACTACGACGCCCCGCGACGATCAGAAGCTGACGAAGTTTCCGAGGACTCGCTCGAAGAGCTCAAGGCACGGCGCAACGAGGCGCAATCCGCGGTGGTGGATGTCGACGAATCCGAGACCGCAGAGTCGTTCGAACTGCCGGGCGCAGACCTGTCCGGTGAGGAACTGTCGGTGCGGGTGGTGCCGAAGCAGGCCGACGAGTTCACCTGCTCCAGCTGCTTTCTGGTGCATCACCGCAGCCGGCTGGCGAGCGAGAAGAACGGCGTGATGATCTGCACGGACTGCGCCGCCTGACGCGGCTCAGCCGCGGCGGCCGGATTCGCGGCTCAGCCGCTACGGCCGGATTCGCGGCTCAGCCGCTACGGCCGGATTCGCGGCTCAGCCGCGGAGCGCAGCCAGAACACGATCCGGATGTCGAGAGCTGATCAGCCAGTACGGGGTGGGGTCATCCGGATCATCGAGTACCACCAGGACCATGGGGCCGATCCAGGCCCGGTGCACGACGTAGGCCGCCGGATCGAGTTGGCGGCCCAATGCGGCCGACTTGGCCGATCGCGGGACCTCGGCAGAACGGGAAATGACGCTGGTCGGCAGGTGCGCGTCGCCGATGCACAACTCGGTGTCACCGCCGCCGCGCTGCACCACCTTCACCTCGGTTTTGCTGAACCACGTCAACACCGCGGCCGCCACGCCGAACAGAAGTACGTACGGCAGCCACGCCGGGATGGCCGGCGCCGCCAGTCCGATCTCGAACGCGATCACTCCTGCCAGCACCGCAGCGGGCAGCGACCACCACCACGGCACCCACAGACGTTCCCGATAGCGAACGCTTTGGGTGGTTGCACGCGTGTCCGACACGCGGCTCAGAGTAATCTGTGACGTCGTGTCCAACACTCTGGCGGTCGTCCGATTGGACCGCGAACTACCGATGCCCACCCGGGCGCACGATGGTGATGCGGGCGTAGACCTCTACAGCGCGCAGGATGTCGAACTCGCCCCCGGGCAACGGGCGCTGGTGCCCACCGGAGTGGCCGTGGCCATCCCGCACGGAATGGTGGGGCTGGTGCATCCGCGGTCGGGTCTGGCTGCCCGGGTGGGGCTTTCGATCGTCAACAGCCCGGGCACGATCGACGCCGGCTATCGCGGTGAGATCAAGGTTTCCCTGATCAATCTGGACCCCGACACGCCGATCGTGGTCAACCGTGGCGACCGGATTGCCCAGTTGTTGGTACAGCGGGTAGAACTGCCCGAGTTGGTCGAGGTGACCTCGTTCGACGAGGCCGGCCTGGCTGACACCTCCCGTGGCGACGGTGGCCACGGTTCCTCCGGCGGACATGCGAGTTTGTGATGGCATTCGGAAAACGTAAGAACGACAAGGCAGACCAGACCGACGACGAGCTGGTCGAACCGTCGGCGCCGGCAGATGCGGCGGCGGTGCTCGACGAGCCCCGGGACGACGACGGGGATTTCGACGGCCCGTTCGATGTCGAGGACTTCGACGACCCGGCGGTGGCGGCCCAGGGGCGGCTCGATCTCGGTTCCGTACTGATCCCCATGCCCGACGGCGGGCAGGTGCAGGTCGAGCTCAACGAGGCCGGGGCGCCCAGCGCGGTCTGGGTGATGACGCCCAACGGCCGGTTCACCGTCGCCGCGTACGCCGCTCCCAAGAGCGCGGGCCTGTGGCGCGAGGTGGCCGGCGAGCTGGCCGAGTCGCTGCGCAAGGACGCCGGCTCGGTCAGCATCCAGGACGGTCCGTGGGGCCGTGAGGTGGTCGGGGTGGGCAACGGCGGCGTCGTGCGCTTCATCGGTGTCGACGGTTACCGCTGGATGGTGCGCTGTGTGGTCAACGGCGCCCCGGAAACCATCGACGCGTTGGCCGATGAGGCACGGGCCGCACTGGCTGACAGCGTGATTCGCCGCGGTGACACCCCGCTGCCGGTGCGGACGCCGCTACCGGTGCAGCTGCCCGAGCCGATGGCGGCTCAACTGCAGCAGGCGGCGCAGCAGGCCGCGATGCAGCAGGCGGCGCAGCAGCTCGCCGCGGCCGCCCAGGCCTTGCCGCAGGACCAGCCGCCGGCCGAACCGGCGGCCCGCCGCAGCGTCCAGGGCTCGGCGATGCAGCAGCTGCGCACCATCACCGGCGGCTGAGTTCAGCCCGCTTGGTTGTCACTGGCGGCCCTGTCACTGGCGGCCCTGTCACTGGTGGCACTGTCACTGGTGGCACTGTCGCCGGTCGCTTCGGCCAGCGCCGCCACGCACGCCGCCCCGAGGACACCGGTGTCCAGACCCATCTGCTCGAGGGTGACCGACCGCAGCGCCGCCTGTGGTGCCGCGGCCACCCATTCGTAGCCGACCTCGGCCGGATGCACAGGGTCGTCGGTAGCCACCGCGACACCCATGGGGACCCGCAGCCCTTCGAGTTCGGCGCCCTCGGGCGCCCGGTAGCCGGCGGCCTCTTCCATCGCATCCGGCAGGTCCGGCCACAGGCCCACCCAGGAGCGGGCCAATTCGTCGGCCAGCCACGGCGGGCTCGAGGCGCGCATCTGCGCGACGGTGGCCGCGAGGCCGTCGCGACGCAACGACTCGGCTGATTGCCGGGCCAACAGCGCGGCGGGCGCGTGCTGCGACGAACCGGTCCACGGCGGGAGCGCAGCCAGCACCGCCACCGCGCGGCTGGGATGGTCGAGGGCCCACCTGGCGGCCACAACGGCGCCGATGGACACCCCACCGACCGCGATGGGGCCGGACCGGGCAGCCTCGTCGAGGGCGTGCAGATAGCCCTTGACGAGCTTCTCCGGCGTCGGCGGCGGGGTCACAACGAGCGCGCCCGCGTCGTGCAGCGCAGCGGAGAAGGCCCGGTAGACATAGTTGTCATCGGAGCCGGTACCGGGCAGCAGAACGGTTGGGACACCGCGCAGGATGACGTTCATCACACGATCGTGCCTGCCTCGTCAAATCGTCGGCGTGGCGCCCCGCACCCCACGTGGCATTCGCCGAACAAGAGGTCTACCGTGGCCTTGGTTGGGCGGATTCACAGAGGATCCGCAGAAGGTCAGGAGAGGCCATGGCTACGGCCGAAGGGTATCTGCGCCGGCTAACGCGACGCCTGACGGAAGACCCCGAACAGCTGGATGTTGAAGAGCTCAGCGACGACGCGGCCAACACCGGCGCGCTGAAGGCGATCGACGCTCAACGCGGTCAAGAAGTGACCATGGTGGGCACCCTGCGCAGTGTCGAATGTAACGGCAAGGGGTGTTCCGGCGGCGTCAAGGCCGAGCTTTTCGACGGCACCGACACGGTGCAGCTGGTGTGGTTGGGGCAGCGCCGCATCCCGGGTATCGAATCGGGCCGCACCCTGCGGGTGCACGGTCGCGTCGGCAAGCTGGAGAACGGCGCCAAGGCGATCTACAACCCCCACTACGAAATTCAGAAGTGAGCCAGGCCGAAAACAACACCGGCGACGCACCTGCGCCCTCCGAGAGTGAACCGGCACCGGCCCGTGGCGGAGGACGCGCGGTGCTCGACCAGATGGGCGGCGCCAGCGGCCTGATCTATTCGTCGCTGCCGGTCGTGGTGTTCGTCCCGGTGTCCACGATGTTCGGGCTGATGCCGGCGATCGCGTCCGCGCTCGCGGTGGCAACCCTGATCCTGATCTGGCGGTTGGTGCGCCGCGATTCGGTGCAACCGGCGGTGTCGGGTTTTTTCGCCGTCGGGGTGAGCGCGCTCATCGCGTATCTGGTGGGGGAGTCGAAAGGCTACTTCCTCCTTGGTATCTGGAGCTCGCTGTTGTATGCCGTGCTATTTGGTGTCTCGGTGATCATCCGGCGCCCGGTGGTCGGTTACATCTGGGGCTGGGTGAACACCCACGACCGGGCCTGGCGTGACGTCCGCAAGGCGGTGCTGGCCTTCGATGTGGCCACGCTGACCTGGGTGGCGGTGTTCGCGTCGCGGTTCCTGGTCCAGCAGTACCTGTACGACTCGGACCAGACCGGTTGGCTGGGCGTCGCGCGCATCGCGATGGGCTGGCCGCTGACCGCCGTTGCCGCGCTCGTGACCTACCTGGCCATCCGCGCCGCGCAGCGTGCCGTGCACGCCCAGGAGGCGGCCCCGGCCCAGTGAGCCGGGCGGCTACCGTGGCGCCGGTCGCAGTAGCACCTCGCGCAGGTCGTCCTCGGATTCGGTGACGGCGACGAACAGCAGTTCGTCCCCGCCCTCCAGGGGCTCATCGGATTCGGGCACGATCACCCGGGCCCCGCGCAGGATCGTCACCAGGGCGGTGTCGCGGGGCAGATCCAGGCGCTTGACCGGCTTGCCGCCCCACGGGGTGTCGTCGGGCAGGGTGATCTCGACCAGATTGGCCTGTCCCTTGCGGAATTCCATCAGCCGCACCAGGTCTCCGACCGCGACGGCTTCCTCGACGAGGGAGGCCAGCATGCGCGGTGTCGACACGGCCACGTCGACGCCCCAGTTCTCGTCGAACAGCCACTCGTTGCGCGGGTCGTTGACGCGGGCCACCACCCGCGGAACCGCGAACTCGGTTTTGGCGAGCAGGCTGACCACCACGTTGACCTTGTCGTCCCCGGTGGCCGCGATCACCACGTCGAATTCCTCGAGCTTGACCGACTCCATCACGGTGAGCTCGCAGGCATCCCCGAGGACCCAGTGTGCGGCCGGGATGACGTCGACGTCGATGTGATCCGGGTTGCGTTCCAGCAGGGTCACGTCGTGGTTGCTCTCCAGCAACTCGCGGGCGATGGAGCGGCCTACCGCGCCGGCCCCGGCGATGGCGACTTTCATCGGTCGGACTCCAAGTCCTCGCTCGGCGGTAGCGCCGCGATGGCCAGCGCCTCGGCGATGTGCCCGGACACGGCCGCCGCGTAGACCTGGTCACCGGCCTGGATGACGGTCTTGGCATCGGGCAGATAGCCGCCGCCGAACCGGATGATGAAGGCCACTCGGCCGCCGGTGGCCGCTTCGAGGTCGGTGACCAGGTGTCCGGCCCAGTCCTGGTGCAGTGGGAGTTCGGCGACGCCGACGTTGCCCGAGGGGTCGCGCCACTTGGTGGTCTCGGTTTCTCTGGTCAGCACATTGAGCAGGCGGTCGGTGGTCCACGGCACGGTCGCGACGGTGGGGATACCCAGTCGCTCGTACACCGCGGCGCGCTTGGCGTCGTAGATGCGGGCCACCACGCGTTCGACGCCGAAGGTCTCGCGGGCCACCCGAGCCGAGATGATGTTCGAGTTGTCGCCCGAGGACACCGCGGCGAACGCGCCGGCCTCCTCGATCCCGGCGCGCAGCAGCACATCGCGGTCGAAGCCCATGCCGAGCACCCGTTCACCGGAGAATTCCGGAGGCAAGCGGTGGAAAGCGGTGCTGTCCCGGTCGATGACGGCGACTTCGTGGCCGATCCGGGCCAGGCTGTCCGCCAGCGACGCGCCCACTCGACCGCACCCCATGACGACTACACGCACCCGACGTTCCTTTCCGGTGGCAGAAAAGCGGTGTTGCTCTATCCGTGCACCCGGAACGCTACAGCTTTGTGACGGCTTTCTGGCTTCGGGCATAGTCTTGGCTCTCGTGTCCAAGCTTTCGACGGCAGCGCGCCGGTTGGTTCTGGGGCGGCCGTTTCGCAGCGACAAGCTCTCGCACACCCTGTTGCCCAAGCGGATCGCCCTGCCGGTGTTCGCGTCCGATGCGTTGTCGTCGGTGGCCTATGCGCCGGAGGAAATCTTTCTGGTGCTGTCGGTGGCCGGGCTGACGGCCTATTCGATGACACCGTGGATCGGTCTGGCAGTGGCCGCGGTGATGCTGATCGTGATCGCCAGTTACCGCCAGAACGTGCACGCGTATCCCTCTGGCGGTGGCGACTACGAGGTGGTGACCACCAATCTGGGTCCGTCGGCCGGTCTCACGGTGGCCAGCGCACTGCTGGTGGATTACGTGCTGACGGTGGCGGTTTCCATGTCGTCGGCGATGTCGAACATCGGTTCGGCGGTTCCCTTCGTCGCCCACCACAAGGTGCTGTTCGCGGTGGTGGCGATCCTGTTGCTGGCCGCGATGAACCTGCGTGGGCTGAGGGAGTCGGGCCGGGCGTTCGCCGTACCCACCTACGCGTTCATGATCGGCATGTATCTCATGCTGGGCTGGGGACTGTTCCAGATCTACGTGCTGGACCGTCCGTTGCGGGCCGAGTCGGCCGGGTTCGAGATGCATCCCGAACACGGCCAGGTGCTCGGCTTCGCGCTGGTGTTCCTGGTGGCCCGGGCCTTCTCCTCGGGTTCGGCCGCACTCACCGGTGTCGAGGCGATCAGCAACGGTGTGCCGGCGTTCCGGAAACCCAAGTCGCGTAACGCCGCAACCACCCTGCTGCTGGTCGGGTTGATCTCGGTGTCGCTGCTGATGGGGGTCATCCTGCTGGCCAAGGCGACGGGTGTGCAGATCGCCGAACGTCCACACGAGCAGTTGATCGGGGCACCACCGGATTACCACCAGAAGACCCTGATCGCCCAGATCGCCGATGCGGTGTTCCATGACTTCCCGGTGGGCCTCTACCTGATCGCCGGTGTCGCCGCGCTGATCCTGATGCTGGCCGCCAACACCGCGTTCAACGGCTTCCCGGTACTGGGTTCGATTCTGGCCCAGGACCGTTACCTGCCGCGGCAGCTGCACACCCGGGGTGACCGACTGGCGTTCTCCAACGGCATCCTGTTCCTGGCTTTCGCCGCGATGGCGTTTGTGGTGGCGTTCCGCGCCGAGGTGACCGCGCTGATCCAGCTCTATATCGTCGGCGTGTTCGTGTCGTTCACGTTGAGCCAGATCGGGATGGTCCGGCACTGGACCCGGTTGTTGCGTACCGAAACCGAGCCGGCGGTGCGGCAGCGCATGATGCGTTCGCGCGTCATCAACGCGGTCGGGTTGACCGCGACCGGCACCGTGCTGGTGGTCGTGGTGGTGACCAAGTTCGTCGCCGGCGCCTGGATCGCGATCCTGGCGATGGGCGCCCTGTTCGTGCTGATGAAGCTCATCCACCGGCACTACGAGACGGTGGCCCGCGAGCTGGAGAAGGAGGACGCACAAGAGGGCGACATCGTGTTGCCCAGCCGCAACCACGCGGTCGTGCTGGTCTCGAAACTCCATCTGCCGACGAAGCGGGCGATCGCCTACGCCCGCGCCACCCGACCCGACGTGCTGGAGGCGATCACGGTCAGCGTCGACGACGCGGAGACCCGCGCCCTGGTGCACCGGTGGGAGGAGAGCGACGTCAGCGTGCCGCTGAAGGTGATCGCCTCGCCCTACCGTGAGATCACCCGGCCGGTACTGGATTACGTCAAACGGGTCACCAAGGAATCACCGCGGACCGTGGTGACGGTGTTCATCCCCGAATACGTCGTGGGGCACTGGTGGGAGCAGGTGCTGCACAACCAGAGCGCGTTGCGGCTCAAGGGCAGATTGCTGTTCATGCCCAATGTGATGGTGACATCGGTTCCGTGGCAGTTGAATTCGTCGGAGCGGGTGCAGATGACCCTGCCGCCGGGTTCGGCACCCGGGGACGCGCGGCGGGGTTTCCTGGAATGAGCGATCTGACGCTGACCCTGACCACAGGCCCGGCGGCCAACGGCGGCAGTTGCGTGGCCCGCCACGACGGCCGGGTGGTGTTCGTCCGCTACGCCCTGCCCGGCGAAACGGTGCGGGCCACGGTGCGCGATCAACGCGGTTCGTATTGGCACGCCGAGGCGGTGGAGATCATCGAGGCAGCTGGGGACCGGATCGATCCGCTGTGCCCGATCGCCGGGGCGGATGGGGCCGGGTGCTGTGATCTGGCGTTCGCCGAGCCCCACGCGGCCCGCCGCCTCAAGGGTTCGGTGGTGGCCAATCAGCTGGCCCGGCTGGGTGGCTTCACGTGGCGCGACGAGGCGACGGCGGTGGCAGAACCGGTAGGCGACGGGGCGGCCCTGGGCTGGCGGACCCGGGTGCGGCTGGACACCACCGCCGACGGCCGTGCCGGATTCCACCGCTATCACAGCGCCGATCTGGTCACCGAGCTCGACTGCGGGCAGCTCCCCGCCGAGGTGACCGACGGGCTGGCGGCGATGCGGTGGACCCCGGGCGCACAGGTGCATGTGGTGCTGGACTCCGACGGTCGTCGCCACATCGTGCAATCCGGGCCCAAGACCGGTCGCGGGGCTGCCCGCCGGAACGCCACCCGCGCCGTGGAGGGGCAGTACGAAGCGGTCCAGCGCATCGGCACCCGCGAGTGGCTGCTGCCGGTGACGGCGTTCTGGCAGGCCCACCGGGACGCGGCGGCGGTCTACAGCCGGCTGGTCGCCGAGTGGGCCGGGTTGCAGCCGGGCATGACGGCATGGGATCTCTACGGCGGTGCCGGTGTCTTCGCCGCGGCACTGGCCGAGCAGGTCGGGCCCGGTGGGCGGGTGCTGACCGTCGACACCTCCCGCGCGGCGTCACGCGCTGCCCGCGCCGCACTGGCTGACCTGCAGTGGGTTTCGGTGGTCACCGACTCGGTGCGGCGCGCCCTGTCGGCCGAGTCCGGACGTCCCGACGTGGCGGTGCTCGACCCGCCGCGCACCGGTGCCGGCCGGGACGTGGTCGACGCGGTGGCGGCCGCCGACGTGCCGAGGATCATCCACATCGGTTGCGAGGCGGCGTCGTTCGCCCGTGATGTGGGGTTGTACCTGCGCCACGGCTATCAGGTGGAGGATCTGCGGGTGTTCGACTCGTTCCCCCTGACCCACCATGTGGAGTGCGTCGCGGTCCTCACTCGCTGAGGCCCCCCGGACGCCGTGTCCGACCCCGGAAAAACGCGGAAAAACGCGGAAACGCACTGGAATGTGCGGAAAAAAGGGCGGACTGGATTTTGTTTTTTTCTCGGGTATGGTCGGGTCCAACGTTGGTTTTCACCGAATTCCGGGAAGGGAGCAACGATGGCTGATAAATCTCACGGCCGGGCCATGAAAAAGTCGGCGACGACGCTCAAGGAGCGGCGGGCTGCGAAGCGCGAGAAGGAACTTGAGTCGAAGGCGATGAATCCCCGGCGCAAGCGCGTGGACCGGGGCTAGTTACTCGGCTTACTCGGCGCGTACTCGGCGACCCCTGTTTTGTTCGTCATTTCCACCCCCAATTTATTGTGGTGGAAATTCCGAGAATTTCGCTGCGTTACTTCGTCGAACTGTCATTCCGGGAACGGCTGGATATTTATTCTTGGCCGTCGGGCCCCATTGTCGGGGTGGGGAAGTGCGCGTAGGTCGTGCGGTTGCCGCCCTGGGCCCTGGACTGTTTCATCGCGGTGTCGGCCAGCGTCACCAGACCGTCGATGATCTGTTCGGTGGGCAGTGCAGTCAGTGGCCGCAGCGGGCTGCAGGCGGTACCGATACTGGCGGTCAGCCGCATCGGGGTGGTGGTGATCGCCATCCGGATGCGGTTGACCAGCGGTGAGGGATCGTTGGCCTTGAACACGTCGGCGATCAGGAATTCGCTGTCGGAGATGTGGGCCAACGGAACCTTGTGACGGACGGTCTCGCGGATCGCCTGCGCCACGGCCACCCGGGCGTGCAGCGTGCTGTGGCTGCCGTCCATATCGCTCAGCAGTGCCATGTCGTCGATCCCGACCGCCACCACCACCAGGTACTGGTCGTCGTGGCGGCTGTGAGAGCCCAGCATAGTGGCGGTGTGCATGTCGAACGCCTCCCGGTTGAGCAGACCGGTCAGCGGGTCGATCTCGCGGGGGTGCAGGAGGTGGTCGGGTTCGATCAGCTCGACGGCGATCCGGCACAGCGCCGAGGTGGTCAGGATCACCGCCAGGGCGACGACGGCGCCCGAGATCGCGAGCCAGACGTCGGTCTGAGCCACCCGCACCGCAAGGAAGGCCACCGTCGCGACCGCGGCCGCCCAGGTCAGATACAGCACGCGCTGGCTGTGCAGGAAGGCGGTGTAGGCGGTGATCAGGCTCAGCCCCGCCGAACCCAACAGGCCGATCTGCGGGTCCACCAGCAGAACACAGGTCCCTGCGATACCTGCCGTGCCGATGGACACGACGATCCACGACTGGGTGCGGCTGGGCCACTGCCGGCGCCACCACCACTGCGCCATGATCAGGCCGCCGACCGTGATGGCCACCGCGACGTACCGCAGCGCGCCACCCGGCCCCGCCGGGCTGGCCAGCATCAGTAGCGGGATCAGGCTCAGCCCGATGATGGTGGTGCCCACGGTGCGCTGCATCCGGGCGCGCTTGCCCTGGGCCGCGAGCAGGGCGGTACGCGCGTAGTACTGATCGAATGGACTCAACACGCACCCCGGGTCATCGGCTTCGGATCCACCCTACGTAATCACATGCCGGCGCAGGTCCGGGTTCGGCAATCGGACCTCGAGCGGACGGAGTTCGGTGCTTGAGCGAGTTGGACGCTCAGCCGAACACGAAGTAGCGCAGCCACAGGTAGAGCGCCGAGAGAATCACCGACAGTGCGGTCACCAACGCTCCCTTTCGGGTGAATTCCCAGAACGAGATCGGGGTTCCTGCGCGGTCGGCGATGCCGAGCATGACGACATTGGCGCTGGCGCCGATGGCGGTGAGGTTCCCCCCGAAGTCGGCGCCCAGTGCCAAGGCCCACCATAGGGCATCAGGGTGAGTCAAATCCGGCATCGAGGCGACAAGCTGAGCCACGATCGGTGCCATGGTCGCCACGTAGGGGATGTTGTCGATGATGCCCGACAGCGGCGCCGAGAGCCCGAGGATGAGCATGACCGTGAGGAGCGCGTTCCCTCCGGTTGCCTCGGTGGCCGCCCGTGCTAATGCGTCGACGGTGCCGGTCTTGACCAGCGCCCCGATCATCACGAACAGACCGGCGAAGAACAGCAGGGTTTCCCATTCCACGCCGGACAGATAGTCCGACCGTCCGAGTCCCGAGATCACGATGAGTATGCCGGCGCCGACGAGGGCCACCACCGCTGGGGCAACGTGAATCACCGAGTGCAGGATGAACCCCGCGAACACCAGACTGAGCACGACACCGCACTTGATCAGCAAGGCAGAGTCACGGATGGCCTCACGCTCCTGCAAGGCCATGACGTCGGCCACCCTGTGCGCCTCGACTCTGAACGAGCCCCGAAACAGTTGCGGCAGAATCGCGATGAATGCGACGGTCACGATGATCACGATCGGCGTCATGTGAACCAGAAAGTCGTTGAAGCTCAGATTGCCGCGGCTACCGATGATGATGTTGGGTGGGTCGCCGACGAGTGTCGCAGCGCCACCGATGTTGGACGCGAACACTTCTGCCATCAGGAATGGAACCGCGTTGATGGCCAGTCGGTCGCAGACCAGCAACGTGACCGGTGCGATCAGTAGCACGGTGGTGACGTTGTCCAGTAGCGCCGAGGCCAGCGCTGTGACCAACACCAGCAGGATCATGATTCGCAGCGGTGAACCCTTGGCCCGCTTGGCCGCCCAGATGGCGACGTATTCGAACACGCCGGTCTGGCGCAGCACACTGACGATGATCATCATGCCGAACAACAGGAAGATGACATCCCAGTCGATGCCGGTTTCGTGGGAGAAGAACGCATCTTCGTCCTCGACCACTCCGAACACCAACACCACCGCAGCACCACCGAGCGCGACCTTGGTCTTGTTGACCCGATCGCTGGCGATCAATACGTAGGCGATGACGAAGACGCCGATCGCGAATGCGGCCATCAAGGATCAGTGCCCCAGCGCGGCTTCGAGCAGCCGGGATGCCGTGATCACCCCGCGCATTTTCCCGTCTTTGAGGACGGCGACCAGCGGGCTTCGCAGTTTCGCCATCAGCGCGGCAACTTCGATGATGGTGTCGTCGGCGCGCGCGGAGGGGACATCGATCAGATGCTTGGGCAGCACCTCCCGCACCGTTTTGCCACGTAACTTCTCGGCGGTCCGATCGGCCATGGATTCGTCGAGTACGCCGGCCAGCGCCGGATCGTCCAGAACGTACTGCGGAATGATGAACCGGACTACTTCTGCGGCCGGAAGGACTGCGTGGGGCAGCCCAGACTCATCTGTCACCACGATGCCGGGTAGCCGGTGCTCGGCCAACATGTGGGCGGCGTCGAGCGCATCTGCCTCGGCGGAGACCACCGGGAATTCCTCAGCGATGTCCTCTGCTTGCACTCCAGTACCATACGACCCCGACGCGTCCCGACGCGTCCGCGGGCCGCTGTGCTGCTAGCGTTGGTGCCTGGTGTGCCGGGAAGCCTGGTCGGCGCCATTTTGTGCTGACCAGGGGAGATGTGTCGATGAATGCCGAACGTGACCGGCGCCTGCTTTCTCGTGGCTCTTGGCTGGAATGGCAACGGGTTTCGCAGTTGTTGCGTGCCGAGACCGTGGGCGGCGCGCTGTTGCTGATCTCTGCGGCGACCGCTCTGGCTTGGGCCAACTCTCCTTGGTCACAGAGCTACCACGACCTGTCGACGCTATTGATCGGCCCCGAATCGTTGCACGTGAACCTGAGCGTGTCGGACTGGGCCGCCGACGGTCTGTTGGCGATCTTCTTCTTCGTCGTCGGCGTGGAACTCAAGCGGGAGTTCGTCGCGGGAGATCTGCGGGACCCAGCCCGTGCTGCCCTCCCTATCGCGGCCGCCGTCGGCGGCATGGTGGTGCCCGCGGTGATCTTCCTCGCGATCAATCTGTCCACGGGCCATCCGGAAAACATCGGCGGGTGGGCCGTGCCGATCGCCACCGACATCGCGTTTGCGTTGGCCGTGCTGGCGGTCCTGGCCACGCACCTTCCGTCGGCGCTGCGCATTTTCTTGCTGACGCTGGCGGTCGTCGACGATCTGCTGGCGATCGTGGTCATCGCGATCTTCTACACCGACCATCTGCAACCGATACCGTTGCTGTTGGCGTTGATCCCGATCGGGTTGTATGGCGTGGCCGTGCAGCGGGGTATGCGGCAGGAGTGGGTCTTGTTGCCGTTGGCCGTGCTGGCTTGGGGGCTGATGCATGCCAGCGGGGTGCACGCCACGGTGGCCGGGGTGCTGCTCGGGTTCACGGTGCCAGTGTTGGGGCGACACGCCGGCGCCGACTATTTCGAGCATCGGGTGCGACCGCTGTCGGCCGGCGTCGCGGTGCCGACGTTCGCGTTTTTCGCCGCCGGTGTCACGGTTGGTGGCTTGTCCGGATTCGCCGATGCACTGAGTGATCCGCTGACCATCGGGGTAATCGCCGGCCTGGTACTCGGCAAACCCATCGGCGTGTTCGGAACCACCTATCTGCTGGCCAAGTTCACCAGAGCGAATCTCGATGACGACCTGGCCTGGCGTGACGTTTTCGGCGTGGCCATGCTTGCCGGCATCGGGTTCACCGTGTCGTTGCTGATCGGCGAACTCGCCTTCCACGATGACGGACCTGCCACCGACGACGTCAAGATCGCCGTGCTCGCCGGGTCGGTGATCGCTGGACTGCTCGCCTCTGTGGTCCTGGTGTCGCGCAATGCCGTTTATCGCCGGATCCACCGGTTGGAAACCCTCGACACCGACCACGATGGCGTACCCGACGTCTATCAACCTCGTCAGGATTGATTGAGTGTGCGTGCGTACACTGGCGGAATGCTTGAACAGGTCCGCGGTCCCGCTGATCTGCAGCACCTGTCACAGTCGCAGCTGTCGGATTTGGCGCAGGAAATCCGGCAGTTCCTGATCCACAAGGTCGCTGCAACCGGTGGGCATCTTGGCCCCAACCTCGGTGTCGTCGAACTCACCCTGGCGCTGCATCGGGTGTTCGATTCGCCGCACGATCCGATCATCTTCGATACCGGTCATCAGGCCTACGTGCACAAGATCCTGACCGGACGGGCGCCGGATTTCGACGCGCTGCGCTCCAAAGGCGGTCTGTCGGGGTATCCGTCGCGCAGTGAGAGCGAGCACGACTGGGTGGAGTCCAGCCACGCCAGCACGGCGTTGTCCTACGCCGACGGGCTGGCCAAGGCGTTCGAGCTGACCGGTCACCGCAACCGGCATGTGGTCGCGGTGGTGGGGGACGGCGCGCTCACCGGCGGTATGTGCTGGGAGGCACTGAACAACATCGCCACCGGCGGCCGCCCCGTGGTCATCGTGGTCAACGACAACGGCCGCAGCTACGCGCCGACGATCGGCGGCTTCGCCGATCATCTGGCCGGGCTGCGCCTGCAGCCGGCCTACGAGCGGATCTTGGAAGAGGGCCGCAAGGCCGTGCGCGGGCTGCCCATGGTCGGCGAGTTCTGCTACCAGTGCATGCACAGCATCAAGGCCGGCATCAAGGATGCGGTCGCCCCGCAGGTGATGTTCACCGACCTCGGCATCAAGTACGTCGGGCCGATCGACGGGCACGACGAGCACGCGGTGGAGAACGCGCTGCGCAACGCCCGCGGCTTCAACGCGCCGGTGATCGTGCACGTGGTGACCCGTAAGGGGATGGGCTACGCGCACGCCGAGAACGACGAGGCCGATCAGATGCACGCCTGCGGCGTCATCGACCCGGAGACCGGGTTGCCGACGAAGGCCTCGGCGCCCGGCTGGACGTCGGTGTTCTCCGACGAGCTGGTCCAGATCGGCGCCAGGCGACGTGATGTCGTGGCGATCACCGCGGCCATGCCCGGCCCCACTGGGCTGACCGCATTCCGGGATCGCTTCCCCGATCGGTTCTTCGACGTGGGGATTGCCGAACAGCACGCGATGACCTCGGCGGCCGGCCTGGCCATGGGCGGGCTGCACCCGGTGGTGGCGGTCTACTCGACGTTCCTCAACCGCGCATTCGACCAGCTGATGATGGATGTGGCGTTGCACAAGCTGCCCGTCACCCTGGTGCTGGACCGGGCCGGTGTCACCGGACCGGACGGGGCCAGCCACAACGGGGTCTGGGATCTGTCGATCCTCGGGATCGTCCCGGGTATCCGCGTGGCCGCTCCCCGCGACGGCGCGCGGCTGCGCGAGGAACTCGGCGAGGCGCTGGCCGTCAGCGACGGCCCCACCGCCATCAGGTTCCCCAAAGGTGATGTGGGCGAAGACATTCCAGCGATTCAGCGGCGCGAGGGGGTCGACGTGCTCGCGGTTCCGGCGGCCGGCCTGACCGACGACGTGCTACTGGTCGCGGTCGGTTCGTTCGCATCGATGGCCCTGGCGGTGGCCGAGCGGCTGCGCAATCAGGGCATCGGTGTCACGGTGGTGGATCCGCGTTGGGTGCTACCGGTTCCGGAGATGCTCGGCGAGCTCGCCCGCGGTCACAAACTCGTGGTCACTGTCGAGGACAACGGTGTGCACGGCGGCATCGGTTCGTCGGTGTCCGCGGCACTGCGGCACGCGGAAATCGATGTGCCCTGCCGGGATCTCGGTGTCCCGCAGGTGTTCCTGGACCACGCCTCCCGCGGGGAGGTGCTCGCCGAGAACGGTCTGACCGATCAGCACATCGCCCGTCAGATCACCGGGTGGATCGCCGCGCTCGGGGCGCCCGAGGGGGACCAGGAAGTCAGCCACCGGGTCGACTGAGCGCGCCGGCTACGTGTCGGCCGCCGCCGTGTTCAGCGCCGCGGTGAGTACCGGCACGGTCAACTCCCGCTGCCAGGGGCGCACTTTGGCCTCGATGAGGAATTCCTCCACGGCCGTCGCCACGTCGGTGACCGGTTGCCAGTCCCAGCACAGCCGGCGCACCACCTCGGGGGTGATGAGGTTCTCGGCTGGCACCGACACCCGTTGTGACAGTTCGGCCAGCCCGGCCCGGGCCGCTTCGAGCCGGGCCGCGGCCTCCGGTTTGCGCCGGGCCCAGCGGGCGGCCGGCGGCGGTCCGCTCTGGGCGTCGTTGGCCTCGGGCGGGTCGGTGTTGTCCCGGGCCCGCTCCAGCGCATCCAGCCAGATCTTCGCGCTGCGGCGCTGTTTGGCGCCGCCGAAGACCGGCAGCGCGATGAGTTCCTCGATGGTGGTGGGATACACCGTGGCGGCGTTGATGATCGCCGAGTCGGGCAGGATCCGTCCGGGTGCGATGTCGCGACCGCGGGCGATGGTGTCGCGGGTGGTCCACAGCTCGCGCACCGCGGCCAGCGCGCGCGGGTTGCGGATCTTGTGGATGCCGGAGGTGCGCCGCCAGCGGTCACGTCGGGTGGGTTGCGCCTCGTAGGTGCGTAGATGTTCGAATTCCTGTGCGGCCCAATCGGTTTTTCCCTGCTCTTCGAGGACAGCGGCGACCGCGTCGCGCAGTTCCACCAGCACCTCGACATCCAGCGCCGCGTAGTTGAGCCATTCTGGCGGCAGGGGGCGTTTGGACCAGTCGGCCGCGCCGTGACCCTTCATCAACTGCAGGCCGAGCAACCGCTGCACCATGGCGGCCAGGTTGACCCGCTCGAAACCGGCCAGCCGGCCGGCCAGTTCGGTGTCGTAGAGCCTGCCCGGGCGCAGCCCGATCTCCGACAGGCAGGGCAGGTCTTGATCGGCGGCGTGCAGCACCCATTCGTCGGTGGCCAGGGCGTCGGCCACCGGGGCCATCGCGTCGATGGGGGAGCCGCCGTGATTGACCGGATCGATGAGTGCGGTGCCCGCGCCGGACCGCCGGATCTGCACCAGGTAGGCACGGTTGGAGTAGCGGAAGCCTGACGCCCGTTCGGCGTCGATCGCGAACGGACCGCGGCCCTTCGTCAGAGATATTGCCGCCGAGGAGATCTCACCGGCGGTGACACATACCTCGGGCACCCCTTCGGCGGGTGCGAGCAGTGGGGTGGCTTCGGCCTCTGCGGGCTCGACAGCGCCGTCGTCAGGGTCTTCGGTCATCTCACGCGCGGGTGCGGGAATTCAGATCGGTGACACCGGCCGGGGGCAACCCGGCGGCGTGCTCGAGGACTTCGCAGAACGCCTCGACATGGGGTCCCAATTCCAGGTCGGTGGCGGTCCAGGAGGCGCGCAACTCCAGCTGGTGCGCGCGCGGGGGTCCGGAGATGTCGCCGTAGCGCACCGAGGTGGTGGCGGTGACGGTGCCGCCCAGTGCGGTGACGTGCTCGGTATGCGGTGCCAGGGCGTCGACGAGCCAGCTCCAGGCCACCTCCGGCAGCAGCGGGTCCACGGCTTCGGTGGAATCCAGGTCGGCCTGGATGTAGGCCACCAGGCGCATCGTCCCGTCCCAGGCCTCGGCCCCGTCGGGGTCGTGCAGCAGGATCAACCGACCGAACGCGTCGCCCTCGGAACGTTCCGGGACCACTGCGGTCTCCGGATGTCGCACCTCAGCGCCCAGCGCGTAGCTGTAGGGCGCCAGCCGCTGGGGCGGGCGTATCGGACCCAGCTCGATTTCCGGCCGCACGGTGGTGGCACTCATGGCCGCCACCGCCGTCCGGAACTGGGCCGGTTCGGCAGAGGTCACATCATTTGACGCTAGTGGATCGGGCCGACACAGTACGCAGGCGCGCCGGAGCCGCGGTGTCACGAACCGGCAACGGTTCCCCGACGGCGGGTCGTGGCACCATAGGAGCCGATGAATACCCGCCGGGAGCTGCCCGATTCCCCCTATCTCGCCGCCGTGAGCGGCCGCGTTCCGCATCGTGTGCCGGTGTGGTTCATGCGGCAGGCCGGCCGGTCGTTGCCCGAATACCGCGCGCTGCGCGCCCAGCACCGCATGCTCGAGGCCTGCTTCGACCCGGAACTGGTGTGTGAGATCACCCTGCAGCCGGTGCGCCGGCATGGGGTGGACGCGGCGATCCTGTTCTCCGACATCGTGGTGCCGCTGAAGGCTGCCGGGATCGACCTGGACATCGTGCCGGACGTGGGTCCGGTGATCGAACACCCGATCCGCGGAACGGCCGACGTCGAGGCGATGAAACCGCTTGAACCGGGACAGGTCTCGGCGATCTCGCAGGCCGTCTCGATGTTGGTGGGTGAGCTGGGGGAGGTGCCGCTGATCGGTTTCGCCGGCGCCCCGTTCACGCTGGCCTCTTACCTGGTGGAAGGTGGCCCCAGCCGTCACCACGAACGCACCAAGGCGATGATGCTCGGCGAATCGGCCACCTGGCATGCCCTGATGACCGCGCTGACCGATCTGACCATCACGTTCCTGCAGGCCCAGGTCGATGCCGGCGTCGACGCCCTGCAGGTGTTCGACTCCTGGGCCGGCACCCTGTCGCTGGCCGACTACCGGACCTACGTGCTGCCGCACACCACCAGGGTGTTCGCCGCCATGGCCGCCGCGGGCGTGCCGATGACGCATTTCGGCGTCGGCACCGCCGAGCTGCTCGGGGCCATGTCCGAGGCGCTGGGTTCCGCGCCGGCCACCATGGTGGGGGTGGACTGGCGTACCTCGCTCGTGGACGCCGCGGCCCGGGTCAAACCGGGCACCGCCCTGCAGGGCAACCTGGACCCGGTGGTGTTGCTGGCCGGCTGGCCGGTGGCCGAGCAGGCAGTGCGTCGCGTGGTCTCAGACGGTCGCGCGGCAGTGGCCGCCGGGGCGGCCGGGCATGTCTTCAACCTGGGCCACGGTGTGCTGCCGGCGACCGACCCCGGCATCATCACCGAGGCGGTGACGTTGGTGCACTCGTTGTGAGCGTGTCCTATTGCGTTGTCGGCGGGGGCATTTCGGGTCTGGTCGCGGCGTATCGGTTGCGGCTGGCGGCCGGCCCGCGAGCCTTGATCACGCTGCTCGACCCGGCCGACCGGCTCGGTGGGGTGCTGCGTACCGAACGGGTCGGGGGACAGCCGTTCGATGTGGGCGCCGAGGCGTTCGTGGTGCGCCGGCCCGAGATGCTCGATCTGCTCGCCGAGCTGGGCATGACCGGTCGGCAGCTGCGTCCCACCGGTGCGCGTCCCCTGATCTACAGCGGGGCGCGGCTGCATCAGCTGCCGCAGGGCACCCTGCAGGGCATCCCGGCCCAGGCGTCCTCGATGCTGGGGCTGGTCGACGACGAGACCGTGGCGCGCATCCTCGACGAGCGGGCGCGGCCCCTGCGGTGGAGCCCGGGCGCCGATCCGCCGGTGGCCGAGCTGGTCGGGGACCGATTCGGCCCGCAGGTGGTGACCCGGTCCGTCGATCCGTTGCTCAGCGGGGTCTATGCCGGATCGTCGGCCACGATCGGGTTGCGGTCGGCGGTCCCGTCGCTGGCCGCAGCGCTGGACCGGGGGGCACCCAGCCTCACCGACGCGGTCCGTGACGCCTTGCCCCCGCCGTCGGACGCCCCGGTGTTCGGGGCGGTCGAGGGCGGCTACACCGTGCTGCTGGAGGAGTTGCGTCGCCGGGCGGATGTGCAGTGGGCCCAGGTGGCCGCGATGCGGGTGGACCGTGGCGAGCACGGCTGGTCGGTGCTCGACGACGAAGGCGTGCGCTGGCACGCCGACGCGGTGCTGTTGGCGGTGCCCGCCCCACATCTGGGGTCGCTGGTCGAGCACGTCGCACCGCGCACGGCCGCCGCGGCCCGGCGCATCCAGGTGGCCTCGGCGGCGGTGGTGGCCCTGGCCCTGCCCGGGGGGACGCCGCTGCCGCAGCAGTCAGGGGTGCTGGTGGCCGCGGGGGAACGTCTCAACGCCAAGGCGATCACGATGTCGTCGCGCAAATGGGGCCGCCGCGGCAACGCGGAGATGGTGCGATTGTCCTTCGGCCGCTACGGCGACCGCATGGCTGCCAACACCGGCGATGACGACCTGATCGCCTGGTCGGCTCGTGACCTGAACACGCTGTTCGGCGTGACGGTGGAACCCGTCGACAGCCATGTGCACCGTTGGATCGACGCCATGCCCCAGTACGGTCCCGGCCACGGCGATCTGATCGCCGAACTGCGTGCCGGGTTGCCGCCGACACTGGCGGTGGCCGGCGGATACCTCGACGGGATCGGGGTGCCGGCGTGTGTGGGGACCGCCACCCGGGCGGCCGCGGAACTGGTCAACAGCCGCGTGGCACGATAGGCGTATGGCCAAGCTCGACTACGACGAACTGAACTCCACGATCCGCTACCTGATGTTCTCGGTGTTCGCGGTCAGCCCCGGTGAACTCGGGGAGGATCGCGCGGAGGTGACCGAAGAGGCGGCGGCGTTCTTCAAGACTGCCGAAGAGCGTGGAGTGGTCGTGCGTGGGCTGTACGACGTGGCCGGGTTGCGGGCCGACGCCGACTTCATGTTCTGGACCCACGCCGAGACCATCGAAGCCCTGCAGGCGACGTACTCGGATTTCCGTCGGACCACCGCGCTGGGCCGGATCAGCGACCCGGTGTGGAGCAGTGTCGCGCTGCACCGGCCGGCCGAGTTCAACAAGAGCCACGTCCCGGCGTTCATCGCCGGTGAGGACCCGGGCAACTACATCTGTGTGTACCCCTTCGTCCGGTCCTACGAGTGGTACCTGCTGCCCGACGAAGAGCGGCGCCGGATGCTGGCCGAACACGGCATGGCCGCCCGCGACTACAAGGATGTGCGGGCCAACACCGTCCCGGCCTTCGCGCTCGGCGACTACGAGTGGATCCTGGCTTTCGAGGCGCCCGAACTGCACCGCATCGTCGATCTGATGCGCGATCTGCGGGCCACCGACGCCCGGCGGCACACCCGCGAGGAGACCCCGTTCTTCACCGGCCCGCGGGTCAGCGTCGAGGACCTGGTCGCCAAGCTGCCGTAGTTCTGCTGGTGGTGCGCGGCTCTCGCCACCCAGTCGCTCCGTCGCCCAGTCGCCTGGCCTCACCCGGCCCGCGCCTGGCCCCACTGTCACGCCAGAGTGACTGCCGACCTCGACAGTCACGCTAGCGTGACGAACGCCTCCACGGTTCGCCCAGCTTGTCACGCTGGAGTGGCCCTCGGCCTCCAGCGCCACGCCAGCGTGACATTGGCGGCGCCGCCGTATGGCCGGCACATCTGTTGGCAGGCCTTGACCTGGGCTTTCACTCAGCGGGTCTACCCTCGCGGGCATGACTGCTCCGCAAGAATCCGATCGCTTCGAAGAGATGTACCGCGACGAGCGGACCACACACGGCCTGCCCGCCGCGACGCCGTGGGACATCGGCGGGCCGCAGCCGGTGGTGCAGCAGCTCGTCGCCCTCGGCGCCGTCACCGGTGAGGTGCTCGATCCCGGCACCGGACCGGGTCACCATGCCATTCACTATGCGTCGAAAGGCTTGTCGGCCACCGGTATCGACGCGTCACCAGCCGCCATCGAACGGGCGCGGCGCAATGCCGACGAGGCCGGGGTCTCGGTGGATTTCCAGGTGGCCGACGCAACCAGACTGGACGGGCTCGATGGCAGGTTCGACACCGTGGTCGACACCGCGTTCTACCACGTGTTCACCGACGAACCCGAGCTGAAGAAGTCCTACGCGCGGGCACTGCACCGGGCCACCAAACCCGGTGCGCGGCTGTACATGTACGAGTTCGGTGAACACAACGTCAACGGCTTCAAGATGCCGCGTTCGATGACCGTCGACGACTTCCGCGGCGTGTTGCCCGATGCCGGGTGGCAGATCACCTACCTGGGGACCACCACCTACCAGGGCAATGTCAGTGTCGAGACATTCGAGATGATGGCCGCCCGCAATCCCGACATGGCCGACGCGATGACCCCGCTGTTGGAACGGTTGCGGGTCATCGAACCGTGGTTGATCGACGGCCGGGTGCACATGCCGTTCTGGGAGGTGCACGCCACCCGCCTCGATTGATCACACCGTCTTGGGCACCAGCTTCAGTGAGATGGAATTGATGCAGTACCGCTGGTCCGTCGGGGTGGGGTAGCCCTCACCCTCGAATACGTGCCCGAGGTGGCTGTGGCAGTTGGCGCACAGCACCTCGACGCGGCGCATGCCCAGCGAGGTGTCCGACCGCAGGATCACCGCCGCCGAGTCGGCCGGGTCGAAGAACGACGGCCAGCCGCAGTGGGATTCGAACTTCTCGTTGCTGCGGAACAATTCGGCACCGCAGGCCCGGCACTCGTAGACACCTTCGGTTTTCGTGTCGGTGTACTCACCGGTGAACGGCCGCTCGGTACCGGCCCGGCGCAGCACCGCGAACTCCTCGGGGGTGAGCTTCTCGCGCCACTGGTCATCGGTCAGTTCCACGTTGGGCCCTGGGGTCGTCATGTCTCCAAATTACGTGCTGTGCGCGGTGAGGACCAGTGGCCGGTGCGCCCGGCGCTATGACCACACCAGCTCGCGGCTCGCCGCACTCGGGGACAGGCCGAACATCTCGTGACAGACGCGGTTGGCGTGTGCACTGTCGGTGAACCCGGCCGCGTGCGCGGCATCGGTGAGCGACGCCCCGTCACGCACGGCTTCCACCGCGCAGCGTAGCCGCGCCCACCGTACGTACGTCGGAAACGACTGCCCGAGCTGAAGTTTGAACAACCGTCCCAGTCGCCCGGGGGACAGCCCCACCTGCTTGGCCACGTCGGTGAGGCGCACGGCCTCGGGCAGCAGTCGGGGAACCAGCTCCACGGCGGCGAGCAGGCTGGGGTGCCAGATGTCGGGAGTTGGCCTGGTGTAGCCGGACGGTGGGGTGCCGATCAGTTCGTCGAGCAGTTGCTCCGGCGGCAACGGAGTTGTCCAACAGGGAAGTTCGTCGCCCGCGGCCACCCATTGCGCAACATCGTCACCGTCGGGTCCGGTACGGCTGAATGCGCTCGGGTCGAGGAAGATGATCACCCCGGACGCTGGGCTGAGGATGCGGATCGAGTGTTCACGTCCGGAAGGAATCACCGCGGCCGACGTCACCGCCGCCCGACCGTGCGCATCGGTCAGCTCGAAGGGATCGGCCCAGGACCGGACCACCTGGGTGGCGACGTGGTGATGTCGCTGTGCGTCCGACAGCCTGCCGGTGTAGCAGAGCGCGCCGGTGACGACGGCCAGGGCGCCCGACCAGGCAGGGTTCGCACTCATCTGGCCAATGTCTCACACAGCCGATCTGTACAAGCGGGGCCGGGGTGTGGCCGGTGACAATGGGTTACACCGATGACGACAAGGAGCTCACATGCCGGCAATGTCACAGATCGAGCGCGCATTCTGCAAGACGGCGTTGTGGCGGGGCACCGGGCAGGCTGTGCTCGGCAGCCTCCCGGTGGATCGATTGGGTCATGAGGTGCTCGAAATCGGTTCGGGCAGTGGCGATATCGCTGCCCGGCTGCGGCAGGCGCACCCGGATCTGGCGATCACCGCCACTGACTTCGACCCGGCCATGGTGCGCACCGCGGCCCGTCGGTTGCAGGCGTTCGGGGACGTGACCGTGCGTGGGGCCGACGCCACCGACCTGCCGTTCGCCGACGACTCCTTCGACTCGGTGCTGAGCTGCCTGATGCTGCACCACATCGTGGAGTGGGAGAAGGCCATCGCCGAGATCGCCCGGGTGCTGCGCCCGGGCGGCGTGTTCACCGGTTACGACCTGACCCGCACGCCGATGGCCACCGTGCTGCACCAGCTCGACCGCTCCCCGTTCCGTCTGGTCAATCCCGGGGAGCTCGACGACGTGTGCGCGCGGCACGGGCTGCAGATGCAGACCAGGACCCGGCTGGCGGGGCAGGTCATGCAGTTCAGTTCGGTCTGAGGCTCAGACCGGTTCGGCTTCCCGCCTGCGGTTCATCCACGGCGGGTCGATGCCCTCGTCGAGCCTGTCGTCCTGCTTGGCGTCCAGATAGCGGAAGTAGAGCACGCAGAACACCACCACCAGCATGAGTGACCAGCCGTAGGTGATCTTCATGTATTCCAGGAAGCGCCCGGTGGTCGGCCAGCGCCACATCAACCAGCGATCCATCGTCATGAACCCGTAGACAGCCAGCCAGGCCGGCCAGTTGCGCAGCACCGAGTTGGGCAGCACCACCGTCATCAGGAACGGGAAGAGCATCATCGAGTAGTAGCCCTGGGCCAGCGACAGCACCAGCCACGAGGCGATCAACAGCACGCCCGAAGAGGTCAGCATCCAGAACAGTTGGTCGCGCTCGCGGTAGTAGCGGTACAGCAGCCACAGGCTGATCACGGCGAGCACCACGAAGATCACCCGCAGGGTGATGATCAGCCACATCGGCAGCCCGTAGTAGACGCCGTTGCCGATGATGGCGGAGTTGAAGTAGTCGCGGGTCTGCATGATGTAGGGCAGCGTGTTGTGTACGAAGCCCATCGGGTCTGCCGACAGTGGCCAGGCCACGGCGTTGAACACGATCGGCACCGCGAACGCCGTCACCAGGGCCCGCCACTGCCGGTTGAGCAGCGGCAGCAACAGCAGGACACCGAGCAGTGGCTTGACCACCAGGGTCAGCCCGATCGCCGCACCCGCCCACCATTCATGGTTTTTCTTACCGTCCAGCAGCCAGCGGAAGAACAGCACCTCACCCAGCAGGATGCAGCCGTTGATGTTGGTGAAAACCAGTGTATTGGTGACTGATTCGGTGCAGTACATGGCCAGCAGCAGGGCCGGCAGCGCCACCGAGGTCAGGGAGAACTTGTACAGCCGCACCAGCAGGCAGGCGGCGATGATGACGGCCACCGAATTGAACGCGACGAACCAGAAGCGCGACGCGAACTCCGGCAGGAACCCGAACGGGGCCAGCAGCAGGGTGCCGCCCGGCGGGTACAGGTAGTGCGGGTCGACGAAGTTGAAATGTTCGTTGTAGATGGCCCAGTGCCGCCGGAAGTTCGACACCGCGCGGTACACCGGACCGAAGTCGTCGGTGATGTAGCCGTTGGTGGACAGCACGTAGCTGCGATGGATGATCGACAGGATCGCAACCGGCCACAGCACCGAGCGCAGCACCGTGGCGGTGCTCGGCTCCGAGGTGCGGGGGCGGAATGCGTTCACGAGACCGGAAATGATCGAATCTGGTGCGGCCACCAGCGAACCGTACACCGACGCTGTGGGCGCCCAGCGTCAGGCGGGACAGTACGTGTCGGTCTCGGGCAGTTTGCCGCTGTCGAGGTAACCGGTCAGTGGGGGCAGCGCGCACGGGGTGTAGACGCTGGCGCCGTGGCCGACGCCCTGCCACATCACCCGCCGGCTGTTGGTGCCTGCGTTGATGACGGTGGCGCCGACGGCGGCGACGCCTTCGCTGCCGACGATCGGATCGTTCTGCACGCCGAGCAGCAGCACCGGGATCTTGAGGTCCTTGGGGTCTTTGGGGGTACTGCTGCTGGGCCAGTTGAGGCATTTGACGAGGTTCAGCGCGCCGACGGTGCCGAACTGCGGATAGCGCTTGCCCCAGGCCACGACGAGTTCGCGCACCCGGTCCGGGGTGGGCCGGTTGAGCGCATCGCTGCAGGAGTTGACGAACTGGCCGTCGGTTTGGCGCAGGTTGTCGGCCTTGGTGATCAGCGCCGAGATCGGCCCGGCGTCACCGGCACGGGCCGCGGCCAGCGCGCCGGCCAGGTTGTTGGTCGCGGTCACCCGGTCCCCTTGCGGGAAGCCCAATCCGGCGACGATCGCGTCGCTGAGCGTCGCCACCGACGCCCCGCCCGGACCACGTCCGGCACGCGCGTCGGACAGCAGGGCGTCGACGGCGCCCTTCGGGTCCGGCGCCAGCGGGCAGTTGGTGGCCACGCACTGTGCGGCGAACGCGTCGAGTGCGGCCTGTTGGCCTTTGACCCGCTGCTCGGCGGCGGCCTCGGCGCCCAGCCCCAGCGGCAGGGGCGAGTCCAGGATCAGCCGGGACACCTTGTTGGGGTGCGAACCGGCATAGGCGAGCGCCACCTGGGAACCGTTGCCGATGCCCAGCAGCGCCAGCGTCGGCACATCCCAGGTGCTGCGCAGCCGTTCGAGGTCTTCGGCGGCGTGGGCGTTGTCGTATGCCGAGTCGCCCGGGGCGATGGTGTCGGTGCAACTGGTGGTTGCGGTCATGGTGACCGCGCCCAGGTTCGCCACCGGATCGTTGCCGGCCTGGAACTGGGTCTGATCCAGCATTTCCTGGCGGTCGTAGACGTCGCGGCAATCCAGCGCGCCCGACATGCCCATGCCGCGCCGGTCGACGGCGACGATGGGATGGGACTTGAGGATGTCGGTCCCCGAACGTGCCAGCCAGGCCGGCAGCTGCACCGAGGTGGGAATGTCTGAGCCGGTGGTCATCACCAGCGGCCCGGCGTCGGCCGGTGTCTGTGTGGACCGGGCCCGGACCACACCGATGTCCAGTGTGCCGGTGGCCCCGTTGATCGGGTCCAGATCGGCGTCGTAGGTGGCGCAGTCGAGGGTGACGTCGGCGGGGGGTTGGATGCCGGCGTCACCGAACACCCGCGGGGTGCAGTCCCGCCAGGACAGGTCGTTCTTGGGCGCTTCGATGCCGGGCGGCCCGGCCGGGGCCTCCGAGGTCGTCTCGGGCTGGCCCTGAGGGTGGGCGCCGGAATTGGTGGCGTAGCGCGGATCTGCGGCGAACAGTGGCGAACACGCGGTGAGCAGCCCCAATGACAGAACGGGCACGGCGACCGCTGACCTTCTCAGGGCTTTCACCAGCTGATGACGCATGCTGACCACAGTAGCGACAGTGGTGTCGCGGCTCGTCGGGCCGCGCTTCACCGGCGGACGTAGCGGGTGTACAGGTAGCCTTCGTCGTCGGTGAGCAGGTGCGCGGGCCGCATCCGGGTGCATGCCTGGCCGGGCCCGGTGGCGATGCGGCGGGCCACCCCGCCGACGAGCAGCGGGGCCACGGTCAGGCACAGCTCGTCGAGCATGTCGGTCTCGATCAGGGTGCTCAGCAGCTGCGGGCCGCCCTCGGTGAGAACTCGGAACAGCTTGCGTTCGGCCAGGATTCGCAGTGCCACCGCCGGGTTGACCAGGGTCGGGTCCGCACCGGAGGCGTCGATCACCTCGGCGACCGCGCCCAGCCGTTGCCGCGCCTCGTCGACGGTCCGGGTGGTGGTGAGGATCAGCGGCGGCACCTCGGTGCGGGTGAAGAATTTGGCCTCGTGGTCGAATGCCGCCGACGCGGTGATGACGGCGATCGGCGGCACTTCGGCTTGGCCCCGACGCTGCCGTTCCTCACGTTGGGTGATCGACAGCTGCACGCCCGAGTAGTTTTCGATCCGCACGGTCGACGCCCCCATCAGGATCACGTCGGCGCGTTGTCGCATGAGATTGAACACAGCCCGGTCGCCGGGACCACCGAGCCCACCGGACTTGCCGTCCTCGGTGGCCCCGCCGTCCAGACTGCTGATCATGTTGCCGCGCACCCAGCATCTGCGCAGGTCATCGGGATATGCGTAATAATCGGCCAGCTGTCCGTCGGCGATGGTGTCGACGTTTCCCAGCACGGTCAGCTCGGTGCCGGCGGTGTCATCGGACATGAACTGAATTGGAGCACGTCGTTACGCTGCTCGAATGCACGGGTCCAGCGGCGTCGCTCAGCTCGCCGATCGTCATCCCACCGTCACCCCGGAGCGGCTGGTCGCACAGCTGGTCCCACCGCCGACGTTCGCCGACGTCAGCTACGACAGTTACCGGCCCGATCCGGGTGAGCCCTCGCAGGCCGCCGCGGTGCAGTCCTGCCGCGATTTCTGCGAACAGGCGGCGGCTCGCCGGGCCGGCAAGAAGAAGCTGTTCGGCAAGCGTGAGGTGTTGCCGGGGGTGGGGCTGTACCTGGACGGCGGCTTCGGTGTCGGCAAGACGCACCTGTTGGCCTCGACCTATTACACGTTGTCGCAGGGCGAGTACCCGACGGCGTTCGCCACCTTCGGTGAGCTCACGCAGTTGGCCGGGGTGTTCGGCTACAACGAGTGCATCGAGCTGCTGTCCGGATACGTGGTGGTGTGCATCGACGAGTTCGAGTTGGACGACCCGGGCAACACCACGCTGATCTCGCGGCTGCTGTCGGCGCTGGTGGAGCGGGGCGTGTCGATCGCGGCGACGTCGAACACGCTGCCCGAGCAGCTCGGTGAGGGCCGGTTCGCCGCCCAGGACTTTTTGCGTGAGATCAACACGCTGGCCCAGATCTTCACCACGGTACGGATCGAGGGGCCGGACTACCGGCATCGTGATCTGCCGCCGGCGCCCGAACCGCTGTCCGACGACGAGGTGGCGCAGCGGGCCGACGGGGTGCTCGGCGCGACCCTCGACGACTTCGACGCGCTGTGTGCGCACCTGGCCACGATGCATCCGTCGCGCTATCACGCCCTGATCGAAGGTGTCACCGAGGTGTTCATCACCGGCGTGCACCCGATCGAGGATCAGAGTGTGGCGCTGCGGTTGGTGGCGTTGACCGACCGGCTGTACGACGCCGGTGTTCCGGTGCTGGCCTCGGGCACCAAGCTGGACACCATTTTCAGCCCTGAGATGGTGGCCGGCGGCTTCCGGAAGAAGTACTTGCGGGCCACCTCGCGTCTGCTGGCCCTGACCGCCGCGGCGCAGCGGACCGGCTAGCTAGAGGGGCCGGACCATCACGTAGTCGTTCTCCACGCCGGCACCGAGCTGGAAGGTCTTGGTGCCGGCGACGGTGAAGCCGTTCTTGGTGTAGAACCGCTGGGCCCGCACATTTTCCTGGTTGACCCCCAGCCACACGCAGCGGGCGCCGGATTCGGCTGCAGCCCGCAGTGTTTCGGCCATCAGGGCGGCGGCCGCGCCGCGGCCGTGGCGGGTGGGCAGCACGTAGATCTTGGACAGTTCCAGGGCGGGCCGTTGGGTGACCGCCTGCTGGACGTCGCTGTCATCGGGGACGCCGTGAATCAGCATGGCGTAACCGGTGATCGAGGGGTCGTGAGCGACCAGCACGATCCGGCCCGGATCGGCCAGGTACTCGCTGAAGCGTGCTTCCGACAGGTTCTCGTCGATGAACGCCGCGATGTTCTGTTCGGTTGCCGATGGGGGACAGGCCAACGGGAACGTCGCGGCCGCGACGGCGGCCAGGTCCGCAAGGTCGGCGGGCTGGGCCCGTTGGACTATCAAGGCAGCGGCGCGCCCGGCTGCCAGAGATTCCACTGCGCCAGGTGCTTGCCGGTTTTGGTGTCGATCAGCACGACGTTGGTGACCAGCGCGCGGTACACGTCCCAGTAGACGTCGCCGTTGACGGTGGCTCCGGGGGGCGCGTTGCGCAGGGCATCCTCGAGCCGGTTGGGCGCGTCGGTGTGCTTGGGCACGTACGCGTCGGCGTAGGGGGTGACGCCGTTGAACGTGAACGCCAGGGCCATGGCGTACGGGGTGGGCGCCTGGATGGTCGTCACCGTGACCGGTGCGCGCCACGGGCTGCCCTGGGCCCGCCACCGGGGTGAACCATTCCAGCCCCAGCCGGGCGGTACCTCACTGGCAAGCACGTCGTGCACCGTGACGTCGGCGATGATGCCGTTGTCCTCGACGCGCAGCGTTTCGCCGATCCGGCCGATCGGGGTGCCGTCGGCCGAGGCCGCCGGCGGGGCCAGGAGGACGGCGACCGCCGACACCACGGCGGTGAACATGAGTGCGAACCAGCGGGGCATGCCAGGCAGTCTCGCACAAACTGAAACGTGTTACAGACGGTTGGGTCAGGACACCCAGGGCCCCACGCCGCCTACCTTGTCGATCCGGATCCTGGTGAGCCAGCCGGGCGGGGCGTCCTTGGGTGGGAACGGGGTATCCGGTGCGGCCAAGGTTTGCGCCAGCTCCTTGAGCAGCTCCGGCGCGCCGCCCTCGACGACGCGTGCGGTGCCGGTGATCGCCAGATATGGCCGCATCGCCTTGCCGACGCTCTCCGGGTCGAGGATCGTGACGGCCACCCGCGGATCGCGGCGGATGTTGCGGACCTTCTGATGTTCGGCCAGGTGCGCGGTGACCAGTTCGTCTCCGTCGGGGGTGGATTGCATCGCCATCCAGACCAGCGTGGCTTGGGGGCTGCCGTCGGGGTTCACCGTGACGAGGGTGGCGTCGGCGCCCGCGCCGATCAACTGGCGCGCGACATCGTTGAGTTTCACCCTCGGTTCTACGGTGCGGTGGCCGGTTTCATTCCCCGGCGCCGGCCTGGTCTGTGGCCGCGAACGGTGCCAGCGCAGCGGCGAGGTCGGTCTCGAACCGCACCGGATCGGCCCCGAGCCGGTGCAGCGGGCCGTCGTCGGCCTCGGCCTCGACCAGGGCGAGCAGGATGTGTTCGGTGCCGATGTAGTTGTGGCCGAGCCGAAGTGCTTGGCGGAAGGTCAGTTCCAGTGCCTTCTTGGCGCCCGGGTTGAACGGGATCAGCGCCGGGACGGCCTCGGCAGGCGGCGGCAGGGTGATGGCGGCACGGGCGGTCTCGGCGGTGATACCCTGGCCGACAAGGAGTTTGGCGGCCAGGCCGTCGGGCTCGGCGAACAGGGCCAGCAGCAGGTGGTCGGGGGAGATCTCGTCGTTGCCTGCGGCGTGCGCGGTGTTCTGGGACACCACGATGACGTTGCGGGCCCGCGGGGTGAAGCGGCCGAATCCGGTGCTGGGGTCGAGAGTGGCCGGGTCGAAATCGGGAACTTTCGGCACGAACCGTTTCTGGGCGGCTTGTTTGGTGACGCCCATGGCCTTGCCGATGTCGGTCCAGGAGGCCCCGGAGCGGCGGGCCTGGTCGACGAAATGTCCGATCAGGTGGTCGGCGATATCGCCGAGGGCGTCGGCGGCGATGACCGCGTCGATGAGCTGCTCGAGGGGTTCGGTGTGGGCTTTCTTGATGGCACCGATGAGGTCGTCGAGGCGGACCGGGTTGGTGAGGGTGACGGGTTGGGTCATACGTCAACTCTAGGTTGACGCGAGGGCATCGTCAACCAAGAGTTGACGATGTCGGATCGGGCAAGATGACGCCGGTGAGCTTCGAAGAGCGCGTCCTGGGACTGCTGCGGCCGGTGCTGCGGCCGGTGATGCGCGTGCTGTCGTTGCGCACCATCGTCATCGTCGGTGCGCTGTCGGTCGTGGTCACCGTCATCACGCTGGGAACCTGGGTGTGGCTCGGGGTCACCAACGACCAGTACAGCCAGCTCGACCGGCGGCTGGATTCGCTGAGCAGCCTGGGTGATGTCAGCACGCTGCTCACCGCGACGAAACCGGGCTCGGCCGACGCGACCTTGCACGACGATGGCGGACTGGTGCGTACCGCCCACATCGGCGGGGTCAGTGTCTCGGTGCCGAGTGACATCGTGTTGCCGCGGCTGGAGAACGGCTACGCCAACACCACGATCGACGGCGTGGAGTACCGGGTGCGCACCTTCACGGCAGGTCCGGCGACGATCGCCCTGGGTGCACCGCTGGCGGAGACTCAGCGCCGGATCGACGAACTGCACCTGCGGGTGCTGCTGATCTGTGGCGGCGTCATCGGCAGCACCGTCGTGGTGGGCTGGATGATCTCACTGGTGATGATCACCCCGTTCCGGCTGCTGGCCCAGCAGGCGCGGGCCATCAACGCCCAGTCGAAACCTGACGAGGTGCAGGTGCGTGGTGTGCGCGAGGCCGTGGAGATCGCCGAGGCGGTCGAGGGCATGCTGGCGCGGATCGGCAATGAGCAGGAACGCACCAAGGCCGCGTTGGAATCGGCCCGCGATTTCGCCGCGGCGGCTTCTCATGAACTGCGCACCCCGCTGACCGCGATGCGCACCAACCTGGAGGTGCTGTCCACCCTGGACATGACCGCCGAGCAACGCCAGGAGGTGATCGGGGATGTCATGCGCACGCAGAGTCGTATCGAGGGCACCCTGACCGCGCTGGAGCGCTTGGCGCAGGGGGAGCTCACCACGGTCGAGGATTTCGTGCCGATGGATGTCACCGAGTTGCTCGACCGCGCTGCCCACGATGCGCTGCACACCTACCCCGGCCTGCGGGCCACCCTGATGCCCTCGCCCACGGTGTTGATGCTGGGCATGCCCGCCGGGCTGCGCCTGGTGATCGACAACGCCATCGCCAACGCCGTCAAGCACGGTGGTGCCACCGAAATCCGGCTCAGCGCAGTAAGTTCCGCCGATGACGTGCAGATCGTGGTGGACGACAACGGTTCCGGGGTGCCCGAGGTGGAGCGGGCCGAGGTGTTCGAACGGTTCGCCCGCGGATCCACCGCATCCCGTTCGGGTTCCGGGCTCGGGCTGGCCCTGGTGGCGCAGCAGGCCGAATTGCACGGTGGCACTGCGTCACTGGGGGAGAGCCCGCTCGGGGGCGCGCGGTTGCTGCTGCGGCTGCCGTTGACCCGGCCGCGGGTGGACGAGGCGCCGTTCTGAGTCAGGGGTGCGACGGCTCCCCGGTCACCTGGTGGTCGGCGTGGTTGAGCCCCTCCTGGACCAGGCGGCTCAGGTGTCCGTCGCGCAGCCGGTAGTACACCCGCCGGCCATCTTTTCGGGTGTCCACCATGCGGGCGAACCGCAGCTTGGCCAGGTGTTGACTGATCGAGGTACGGGAGGCGCCGGTGTTCTCGGCCAGCGCCGTGACGTCGGCTTCGCCCTGGGCCAACAGCCACAGCAGGTGCAGCCGCGTCCGGTCGGACAACATCCGGAACGTTTCGCTGGCGATGTCGAGCCGTGCCTGATCCGGCGTGAGGTCATGGACCAGGCTGTCCTGCGACCGTGACGAAGGGTTTCCGGGCGGTACTGCCATGGAACTCCCTTCCGGGGCGCGGCCACACATTCACTGCAACCAGTGTCGCGAGTGTAGCCAGTGCGGCCAGGCACAGGGCGGCAACGGCTTGGCCGAGCGTGGCGCCGATCCAACCGGCCACCGGGTAGGTGAGCAGAAAGCCGGCATGAGACAGCGAAAACTGTGCCGAGAAGACTTCGGAGCGGTCCCCGGCGGTGGAGTTTCGGCGCAGCAGCCGCGGCGCCGGCATGCTGACCATCGCCGTCCCCACACCCAGGGCCGGCCACAGCGCTGCCAGCGCGATCCACCCGGTGAGCCCGTTCGGTGCGGCAGCCAGGAAAAGCGCTGTCGCACTCAGCCCCGCGGCGCATGTCACTGCACCGGCGAGCATCACCGTCCGGTCCGAGGTGATCAGCAGAATTCGTGGGGCACCGAGGGCGGCCAGCAAGGACCCTCCGCCGTAGCAGGCCAATGCGACGGCCAAGCCCGTTTCTCCGGCCCCGAGCAGGTCGCCCACGTACACCACGGTGTTGACCATCACGAGCCCGGTCGCCGCGGCGACCACCAGGTTCAACGCCAGCAGCGCGCGTAAGTCGGCTGCCGACCACATGATCCGGGCCCCGCGCCAGACCCGATCCCGAAATGGTTGCGGCCGTGTCCTTTCCGGTGCTCCTGGTAGCCGTACCGAGAGGATCGCCGTGGCCGAGGACAGGAATCCGGCAACGGTTCCCAGGAACAAGGCGGGGTAGTCGAGCACGGTGAGCAGGGCCGCGGCCAGCACCGGGCTGGCCAGCGACTCCAGGTCGTAGGCCATGCGCGACAGTGACAGCGCCTGGGTGTAGGTGTGCTCGTCGCTCAGGGTCGCGGCGATCACGGACTGGAAGGCGGGCGTGAACGTGGCCGAGGCCGCTTGCAGAACGAAGACCAAAAGGTAGATCTGCCACACAGATTCGACGAATGGCAGAGCCAGGGCGACTGCGGCACGCAGCACGTCGGTGGCGATGAGCAGCGCCCGGGCCGGCACGCGTACGGTCGCCGCGGCCATCAGGGGTGCGACGAATACGTAGGCCGCCATCTTGATCGTCAGGGCTGTTCCCAGCACGGTCCCGGCGTTTCTGCCGGCCATGTCGTGGGCCAGCAGTCCAAGCGCCACGGTGAGCAGGCCGGTGCCGAGCAGCGCCACGACTTGGGCGCTGTACAGGCGTTGGAACGCAGGATCGTGCAGTGGGTGGACGCTCGTCACACCGACAGTATGTCAATTAGTGCGCAGTTGCGCACATATTGTTTGCGACTTGGTGGGGTTGGCGACCCTCAGCAGTCCTGTGCCGGCCGGGCGAGCAGTTCGTCGAGGAAACCGGCTGCCTCGCGTCCGGCGCGCTCCACATCGCCGGCGGCAATCGCCTCGATCAGTTCGTCGTGGCCGAACATCCCGCCGGGCTCGGCGCTGGCGGTCGCGACGCTGGCGGTGATCGCCTCGAGCAGGCCGCGGTAGAGCTCGATCAGGATCGGGTTGTGTGAAGCGCGCACGACGGCCAGGTGGAACTCGGTGTCGGACCGGGTGAACTGCTCATGATCGCTGGTGTCGGTGTGTGCCAGCAGGGCGCGCAGCTCGGCGAGATCCGCGTCGGTGCGCGCCGTGGCGGCCAGCCGGGCGCCTTCTACTTCGAGGCAGCGCCGCACCTGGAGCACGTCGCGCAGCTCGGACCCGCACAGCCGGCGCAGCGCCGCCGAGACCTCGCTGGTGGCTCGGACGTAGGTGCCGTCGCCCTGCCGGACTTCGAAGATGCCGTTGTGTGCCAGTGCGCGGATCGCCTCGCGCACGGTGTTGCGGCCCACGCCCAGTGCCTCGACCAGCTCGGGCTCGGTGGGAATCCGGCTGTCGACCGGCCATTCGCCGGAGGTGACCAGGGTGCGCAGCTGCTCGATGACCTGGTCGACCAGGCCCGTGCGTCGCGTTGTGGCGAGCGGCACTCAATAATCCTTTCATCCAATCATGGGATGTATGGCATCCTAGCCGGATGGGTCGGACCGCGGACAGGAAAACGCTGAACAGTTACGAGCACGAATTGGAGCTCGAGCTGGACGGCGCCGTAGAGGTCCGCCCGGCGACGATGGCGGCCGGTGGCGCGCTGCTGGTCGTGGCGGTCATCTTGACCGCACTGAACTTGCGCCCGGCGATCACCAGCATCGGACCGGTCCTCGGCGAGATGCGGGAATCGCTCGGCGCCTCGGCGGTGTGGGCCGGTGCGCTGACCACTCTGCCGGGGCTGTGCTTTGCCGCGGCGGGTCTGGCCGCGCCGTGGCTGGCGCGGCGGGTCGGATTGGGCCGGGCCATCTCGCTGGCGCTGGTGGTGCTGAGCATCGGGCTGGTCCTGCGGGTGCTCGACGGTCCGTACGTGGTGATCGGCGGGACACTGGTGGCCACCGCCGGTATCGCACTGGTCAACGTCCTCATCCCGGTGGTGATCAAGGGCTCGTTCCCGGCGCAGATCGGGCTGATGACGGGTATCTACACCGCAGCGCTGCAAGGTGGTGGGGCGCTGGGGTCGGCGATCACGCCGCCGCTGGAATCCGTGCTCGGTGGTTGGCGTGGTGCTCTCGGTTCCTGGGCCGTGGTGTCGGCCGTGGCGCTGTTGTTCTGGCTCGTCGGCGCGCGCGGAATCCGTCAGGCCGGCACGCGGGAATCGGTGGCCGACGGGTCCGGTCGGTCGCTGCTGCGCAGTCCGCTGGCCTGGACGGTCACCCTGTTCTTCGGCTGCCAGGCGTTCTTGGCCTACATCGTCATGGGGTGGTTGCCCGAGGTGTTCATCGACAGCGGGGTCGGCAAGACCGATGCCGGTCTGCTGGTGGGGTTGGTGTCGATCCTGGCCGTGCCGATCAGCCTGACGATTCCGCCACTGGCGGCCAAGCAGAAGAACCAGAGTGGCTGGATCGTGGCACTGGGCGTGATCGGGATCATCGGCATGATCGGTCTGCTCGTGGATCCTGGTGCGGCGCCGCTGGTGTGGAGTTTCTTCGTGGGGATCGGCATGAGTGTGTTCTCGCTGGCGCTCACCGTGATTGCCCTGCGGGCCCGCGATGCCGAGGACACCGCACGGCTGTCCGGCATGGTGCAGGGATTCGGTTACCTGCTGGCCGGGGTCGGTCCGTTCCTGTTCGGACTGCTGCACGACATGACCGGCAGCTGGACCGCCCCGTGGGTCATGGTGCTGGTGGTCTACCTGGTGCAGATGGTGGCGGGCGCACTGGCCGGCCGGAATCGCTACGTCTGAGCCCATCCGACTGCCTCACAACTACCACTTGTGAGGCCACAATCCTGCGGCAGCTACCGATGGCCGGTGCCGGTCACCACCATGGGTGTGGTGACCACCTACACAGCCGCCTATACGGCGCAGCGGCCGTTCCACACCGGATGGTTGGACGAATCGGACAGTGCCGGTGCGGTGTTCGTCGGCTCGGTCTTCCGGCACATCACGCCGAACTGGTTCGCCTCGGTGATGGGTACCGGCATCGTCGCGACGGCCGCCGCCACGCTGCCACTACAGCTGCCGGGCCTGCACGAATTCGCGGTGCTGGTATGGATTCTCGCCGGTGCCACGCTGGTGGTGCTGTCGGCAGCGTTTGCCACCCACTGGATTCGGTACCGTGATCAGGCGAAAGCCTATGCGGCGCACCACGTGATGGGCCAGTTCTACGGCGCTCCGGCGATGGCGCTGCTCACCGTCGGCGCGGGTGCGATGATGCTCGGGCGCGGCGTCCTCGGCCCGAGCGTGGCCGTGACGCTGGACGTGGCGCTGTGGACCGCCGGAACGGCTCTGGGCCTGGTTGTCAGCGTGTGGCTGCCGTTCGCGATGATCACCCGGGCGGATCGCCGTGACGTGGCGGTGGTGCCGGCCTGGATGATGCCGGTGGTTTCGCCGATGGTGTCGGCCTCCACCGGAGCACTGCTCCTGGCGCATCTCGGCCCCGGGCAGGCGGGAATGACGCTGCTGGTGGCCTGCTACGCCATGTTCGGACTGAGCCTGCTGGCCGGCCTGATCACCACGACGATGGTGTATTCACGGCTCATGCACGGCGGTTTCAGTGAGGTGCAGGCGATTCCGACGGTGTGGATCGTGCTGGGTGTCGTGGGGCAGTCGATCACGGCGGCGAATCTGCTGGCCGCGCATGCCGGTTCAGTCTCCTCAGATGCGGCCATGCTCTCGGCGTTGCACGCATTCGGCATCGTCTACGGCTTGGTGATGGGCGGTTTCGGGGCGTTCGTGTTCTGCCTCGCAGCGGCGCTGACGGTGCACGCGGCGCGGCGCGGATTGTCGTTCAGCCTGACCTGGTGGAGTTTCACCTTCCCGGTGGGGACCTGCGTCACGGGTGCGTCCGCGTTGGCGGCGGCCACCGGCGCGGTGGTCGTCTCCTGGCTTGCGGTGGCGTTGTACGTGCTGCTGCTCGGGGCCTGGGCGACCGTGGCCGCCAACACCATCCGCCGGATGCGCCCTCTCCTGCGCGGCTGAACCCGGTGGCACTCACGCCCGACGTTGATGCGCGGCGATATGGGCGAGGAGATCGCGGACCGCCCCGGCCGGCGGGGTGCGACCGCCTGACCAGATGGCACGCAGTTCGCGCCGCAGGTCCAGTCCGGCGACGGGCACCTCATGTAAGCGGCCGAGGGTGAGATCGTCGTCGACGGCCAGCCGGCTCATCACGGCCGGCCCGGCGCCGGCGAGAACCGCGGCGCGCATCGCGGCCGCCGAGGACAATTCGATGGCCGGCTCGGACTGGGGGCTCGACGGACCCACTGCGGCGCGCAGCGCGGCGCTGAGGGATTCCCTTGTGCCCGAGCCGGTCTCGCGTGACACCAACGCTATCTTGTTGAGCTCGGCGGGGCTGATCGGAGTGGATCGGTGGGCCCACTTGTGATCCGGAGGTACCACGGTGACCAGTTCATCGTGGGCGATCGTCCGACTGTGCAGTCCGCGTGGCGTGCCGGGGCTTTCGATGAAGCCGAGGTCGGCGGATCCGTCGAGCACCGCGGCGATCACCTGGTCGCTGTTGGCTGAGGTGAGGATGACCTGGGGTGCGGCGGCGTCCCGGCGGGCGGCCTCGGCCTGCAGCGAGACGAGCCATCTTGGCATCAGTTGCTCTGCGATGGTCAGGCTGGCCGCGACGGTGACGCGGCTGCGGCTCTCGCTGCGCATCGCGGCCAGGCCGGCATCGACCCGGTGCGCGACGTCGAGCAACTGGCCGGCCCATTCGGCGACGACGGCGCCGGCCGCGGTCAGCCGCGACCCCCGGGGGCTGCGCTGCACCAGCCGTACCCCGGTCTGGGATTCGATGGCCGCCAGCCGCGAGGACACCGCCTGCTGAGTGAGACCCAGCTCACGCCCGGCGGCGCCCAGGCTGCCGGTGCGCGCGATGGCCAGCAGCACTTCGAACGCTGCCAGCTCGGGCATCCGGGTGCTCAGCGGCATGCCCAGGATGGTAGATCGCGGTCACAAGGGCCGCTTGTGAACGGCCGGTTGGAGTATCGCGGCGGCGGTGGTGTAGCCTGGCCGACGTGACTATCGGTGTGTGTGCCGGCTATTGGCGCTTTATCGAGGCTCCGGGCGGAGCCGATAAAGCGCAGCACTAAGCACGCATCCACCCGGAGCCCAGGCAGTGACCATCGGTCGCTGCCTTTCGTCATTACAGGGCGCCGGACTTTTTCAGGTGCCCACCACCAGGAAGGCACCTGAGAAATGAATCTGGCGCAGATCGCCGACGCCCCCGCCACATCGGACCGGCGCGTCCGCAGTTTCAGCGCGATACCCAGCCCGCACGATGTGCTCACCGAATTCCCGTTGGGGCAGCGCCGCGCCGCGCGGGTGGCCCGCGACCGCGAGGAGATCGCGGACATCCTTGCCGGCCACGACGACCGGTTGCTGGTTGTGGTCGGACCCTGTTCGGTGCATGATCCGGCGGCCGCCCTGGAGTACGCGACGCGGCTGGTGAAGCTGGCCGACGAGCTCAAGGACCAACTGAAGATCGTGATGCGGGTGTACTTCGAGAAGCCGCGCACCACGATCGGCTGGAAGGGCCTGATCAACGATCCGGGCATGGACGGCACTTTCGACGTGACCCGCGGCTTGCGCGTGGCCCGTCAGCTGCTGCTCGACATCATCGACATCGGCCTGCCGGTCGGGTGTGAGTTCCTGGAGCCCACCAGCCCGCAGTACATCGCCGATGCGGTGGCCTGGGGTGCGATCGGCGCGCGGACCACCGAGTCGCAGGTGCACCGGCAGCTGGCGTCGGGTTTGTCGATGCCGGTGGGGTTCAAGAACGGTACCGACGGCAACATTCAGGTCGCCGTCGACGGAGTGAAAGCCGCTGCCGCCGAACATGTTTTCTTCGGTATGGACGATCTGGGACGTGGCGCGGTGGTGAGCACCGCGGGTAACGAGGATTGCCACGTGATCCTGCGCGGCGGCACCGACGGCCCGAACTACGGCGCCGACGCGGTGACCGAGGCGGCGGCAAAACTGGCCGGCGCGGGACTTCCCGGTCGGGTCGTGATCGACTGCAGTCACGCCAATTCCGGCAAGGACCATGTCCGTCAGGCCGCGGTGGCCGGCGAGGTGGCCCAGCTGGTGCGTGACGGGTTGCCGATCAGTGGGGTGATGCTGGAAAGCTTCCTGGTGGCCGGCGCCCAGTCACCCGAGGCGCGTCCGCTCACCTACGGGCAGTCGGTCACCGACAAGTGCATGGATTGGGACGCCACCGATCTGGTGTTGCGGGAGCTCGCCAAGCACGAGGGCTAACTACCGGTCGGCTTGCGGTACCGGCGGCTGGGGTCGCGGTCGAGCCGTGCCGGGCGATCTGGGTCGAGCTCGATCAGGACGTCGTCGCTCGCGTCGCGCGGTGCACTGAAGACGACGACGGCTGCCCCCGGCAACGGAACCCGGGAATGGTGGGCGATCATGTTAGCGGTCACCGCCCGGCGCCCGGTGGGGCTCTCGAAGGCGACGGTGACGCTGAACTGCGGGTCGTCCGCGGTCCAGCGGTCCAGGAAGTTCACGTTGCGCAGCTCGCCGGGGGACCGGACACCGTGCCGGCGCAGCGCCGCCAGTCGGTCCTGGCGGGCGCGGGTGTAGCGGATTCCGCGCCAGGCAGCGCCGGTGGCGATCGCCGCCACGGCAGTGCAGCCGATGCTTAGCAGGGCGAGGATGCCGCCGGTGGTTCCCCGCAACCAGAGTGCGGCCTCCAGTAGTCCGAAGGCCACTCCGGCCAGCGCCGTCAGGAGCGCAATCTGAGTGCCGGTGCGGTGCTGACCGAAGGTGCGGCGAGCCTCGTCGGCGAGAATATCGGTGACGATCGCGGGCGCGAACGTGGCCAGCAGCATGGCCATGAACTGCCATGGTGGCGGTGGCGGCGGATGGCTCAGCGCATGGAAACAGAACGCGGCCCAGACGGTGACCACCATCCACAAGACGAAGCTGAGCACTGCGAAAAGCCGCAGCGTTTCGGAGGGTTCGGAGACCGGCACGGTAATCCGACCGTGCTTTTCCACGGTGGAGAACCGCGGGAGTGAATATTCCCGCGAGTGCGCCTGCGGCGCGCCGTCCGCGACCATGTGGGTGCTCCTG
Organism: [Mycobacterium] fortunisiensis; assembly: GCF_019050325.1. Classification (GTDB taxonomy): domain Bacteria; phylum Actinomycetota; class Actinomycetes; order Mycobacteriales; family Mycobacteriaceae; genus Mycobacterium; species Mycobacterium fortunisiensis. The sequence continues at coordinate 503,433 of NZ_VOMB01000016.1, forward strand.
TCTGTCGGAGTCACCAGTATCGCCGGCCCGTCGGGCCGATCGCCGGGAACGGCAGGTCGACCACGGCGATTCTCACGAATTACTCACCGCGGCAACAGGGATCGGTCAGAGACCGCCTTCGCGTCAGGTCGGTGCAGGCCCGTCGGGATCGGCCTGCCAACTGCCCGGCATCATCGGAGTGGTCGTGCCGGGACCGAAGGTGTCATCGGTCAGGGTGGTCAGCCCGGCCGGGTTGGCGATACCGGATTTCGGTGTGGTGCCGGTGAACCCGAGATCTCCGGCGGCACTGCTCGACGCGCTCGTACGGGCCGGCTCTTCGGGCGCAGGGCTACCGACATCGCCGTCGGCCGTCATGAACTCGTAGCGGTAGCCGCGATCTTTGGCGGTGCCGCCGCGGCGTTTGCGGGCCTGTGCGCGCCGGCGGTTGACAGCCGCTGCGGTCGCCGCGGACGCGGCGGACGCCCCGATGGAATCCGAGGCCGCCGCGGTGGCGCTGTGGCGCATCGTCGGGCCAAAGCCGACGCCGGGGCCACCGCCGGCGACCGCATAGATGCCGGTCTCGGCTCCGGTCGGGATCGGAGCGGGAGCAGGTGCGGGCGGCGCGGGTGCGGCCGACGGTGCGGGCGCGGCCGGGGCTCCCGCGGCCACCGTGGGTGCCGGGGAGCCGGGAGCGAGAGCGATGGCGGGGTGTTCGGCGGGTGCTGGGGCGGCGGGAGCGGGTTCCTCGACCGGTATGTCGTAATTGGGCGCGAGCCCGGCGAGCCCGGTCAGGCCGAGCAGCCCGAAGCCGCCGCCGGCTCCGGCCGCAGCGGCGTACAGCGGCGTTCCCATGAGGGCGAACACCGCCGCATAGGCGCCGAGGAAGAACACGTTCATATAGGTGCTGAACAACAATGAGGGATCGGCGAGAATCTCGCCGAGCACCTGCGGAATTCGCCAGGGCTCGAGAATGAATTCCCTGAGCTGGTCGTACATCCCGTAGAAATGCTCAGACTCCCCGGCCAGCCAGTTCCCGATCGGATCGTTTGCTTCGATCCACTCGACGAACTCCTGGTACGAACTGATCAAGTCGCTCAAGCTGAGTGACGAGGCGGTATTGGCCGCTTCCGTCTCGGCGGCGGCCTGCATCACCGTGGCCGACGCCGAACCGGCTTCCCCGACGCCCGGGAGAAGCAGCAGCGGTGCTGTCACGGCCGGTGGCGCGGATGCCACGGCCACCTCGGAGGAGGCCTGGTAGACCGTCATCGTGCCGGCGGCCTGGATCCACATCCGCATGTAATCGGCCTCGTTGACCGCAATCGGGATGGTGTTCAAGCCGAAGAAGTTGGTGGCGACGAGAACGCCGAGCGTGGTGCGGTTGGCGGCCAGTTCGGCCAGCGTCGGCATGGCGGCCAGGGCTGCGGTGTATGACGCCGCCGCGGTCTCCACCTGGGCAGCCGCGGCGGCGCTGCTCGCGCTCGCTTCGTTCAGCCAGGCCAGGTAGGGAACATGGGCGGCGGTGTAGCGGTCGGCGCTGGGCCCCTCCCACGCCTCGACCTGCACCGCGCCCATCAGTGCGCTCAATTCAGCCGCTGCCGAGGAGTACTCGGCGCTCAGTGAGCTCCAGGCCCCGGCGGCGGCCAGCAGCGGACCGGCCCCGGGGCCGCTGCTGAGCAGGGTCGAGTGCACCTCGGGCGGCACCGCCATCCACACCGGGGCGGTCACAGCGGATTCCTCGTCGAGAAGGCCGGTACGGATGACCCCGTGCCGTTGGCCAGGGGGGTGGCGATGGGGAGAATCATCGACTTTGCTCCTGGTTGAAAGGTTTGCCTAACCAAAGTTTGGCGAATTTTCGGTAGCGTAACTCAACTGATGGTGTCTGTGTAAGGCGCCTCGGCTCGACGCCCGGTCAGGGCCGGGTGATCAGCGCTGGTAGGCCGGAAGGTTCTGGGCCAGCTCGTGGAACAGGTTCTGGTTGAGACTGAAGGCCAGTTTCACCTCGTCGACCACCCGATTTATCTCGCTGTCGTCGAGGTCAAGCCCGTCGAGGGCGGCGCGGTATGCGTCCTTGTACGGCTTGGCCCGCATCGGGAATTTGTAGAACGCCAGGCCCTCGCCGTTCATGTCGAACGTGCGGTCCAAAATGCGCCCGATGGCCTGTCCGCCGGAAAGATCGCCGAGGTAGCGGGTGTAGTGGTGGGCCACCAATGCGCCGCCCCACGCCGCGTCGGCGAAACGCGCGCAATACGCACGCACCGCCGCGGAGTCGACCTCGAGATCGGCACCCGGCGCCCAGTGGGCCAGATCGGCGTCGATGGCATCGAGCCGCTCCAGCGCCGGGTCGTACACCGCACTGACCAGGGGATCGTTCTGGTGCTTGCGGACGGCGTCCTCCAGGGCCCGGTAGATCTCCCGCAGGCGCAACAGGTAGTCGATGTAGCCCTGCTCGTTGACCCGTCCATTGAGCAGCTCGGTGACAAACGAGGACTGCTCTGCCGCGTCGTGTTGGTCACTCGAATCCTGACGCATCGCCGCGGAAAGCGAACGGACGGACTCGGGCGCGACGGCGCTTGACGGCATACTCGGCTCCAATTGGTAGGCCTCAACTTTGACAGGTTGTCAGCATGATCCTGACAACCTGTCTGAAACCTAACACGGTGCCGACGGGTTCGGGAGGTTACGTCCCGTCACGCCTGCGGCGTGGCCCCCAATGCTCGCAACACGAACCGCTCGATGGTCGCCACGGGCAGGTGGCGGGGGTTGAGGCAGGCGTGCAGCAGCGACATCGTGGCGGGTTCGTCCTCGATGACGAACTGTCCGGCAGCCACTCCGGCGGTCAGGATTTCGCGCAGGACATCCTCGACCGCCAGCACGTGGTCACGGATGGCCAGCATCGTCTCGGTCGACACCGACCCGTAGAGCTGCATGCCCATCCCCATGTGGAATTCCTGGCCGGCTTCGAGCTGGTGGCGGATGTAGACCCGCAGGCGTGCCACCGGATCATCGACTTCGGACAGGGCCGCCCGCAGCCCGTCGAGGTAGCGGGTCGTCTCATGTGAGGCAAAGGCGATCACCACCGATTCCTTGTCCGGGAAGTGGTGATAGATCGCGGTCCGCCCGATGCCGGCCTCGGCGGCGAGTTTGGCCATCGTGATGGCGTCGAAGCTGTGGTCGACCATCAACGTGGCGAAAGCCTCGAAAATGCGCTGTTGGACCAGCTCGCGGTGTTCTTCGACCGATGAGGCACTGATCCTGGGCACGCCCGACTCTAACGCCCCACACAGAATCCGAACCTGGGAGTCCGCACCATGCGCGACACGACGGGTTCGCCGTAACACCTGGGCAAACACTGACGTAGCTGATAATTTCCTGCTGCACGGCATGAGGCACGGGACATTCGAGCTCCGGCCAACAGGTAGGAACCGGGGGTCCACATGGCTCGGCATCGTCGTCACCGCACACATCCGGTGGTGCACTGGCTGCGCGTCGGCGCGGTGGCCGCCGGCGTCGGCGCCGCCCTGAGTACCGGTTCGGCGATCGCATCGGCGGCTCCCTCGGAGACCGCTGGAGCCCGGACGCATGCCGACGGCGCGACCGCGACCACCGGAGCCGACGCGCATCCGGATTCGCGGCACCGTCGACACCGCGACGACACCCGGGCCACCGCCACCGACACCGACGCCGTGTCGCGGGTGCGTAACCGGCCGGTCCGGGTGCGCCGTTCGGCCGAGGAGGGCGTCGTCGCGTCGCGGCACACCCGCGTGAGCACATCCGAGGCGACCTCGCCGGAGGAGCACACCACCAAGAAAAAGCCCGCCCGCGCCACCACATCCGCGCCTCGGCCGACGCTGACCGCGGCCAGATCCGAGACCGTGACCCGGTCCGTGCCCAGCACCCCCGACGTTGAACCGGCGGCGCAGACGACCCCGATCCTGCAACCGGCTGTGCCGACCGTCGAACCGGTCCCAGCCGTGCATCCGGTGGTGCGGTCGGTGCGCGAACCCGCGCCCGCGCAGGCGGTGATTCGCCGCGCCATTCGCACCCTGGAGTCGCGACTCGGTCTGGCGCCGACCGGCATACCGTCGCCCGCGGTTCCGGTCAGCGACGTCGTCGCGTCGATGTGGGTGGCCCTGCGTGAGGCCGGATATCAGCGGGCCCGAACCGCTGAGCCGGCCACCGTCATCGGCGCCGCACCGCCGAGCGGCGCGGGCACCTCGCTCGCGGAGATGACCGGCCGCGACGGCGTCACGGCCAGCGTGAACGACGACGGCACCCTGCGCATCGTGGGCGGAACATTCACCGATGCCACGGTCGAGGACACCGATGGCGCGGCCCGGGTGGTGAACAGCATGGCCGGATTGATCGGCGCCCCAGCCGGATTCGCCGACCCCGACGACATCACCGTGCAGCAGGTCGACACGGCCGGTGGCTACTCCCGGACCATCTATCGCGTGCACCACCGCGTCGACGGCATCGATGTGGTCGGCAGTGACGTCGTGCTGGTGACCGACTCGGCCGGCAATGTCACCGGTCTGTACAACTACTACGACGCCCGCGCCGACGCGGTGAACACCACTGCCAGTCGCCGTGTCGACACCGAAATCGAGGCTGCTGCAACGGCTCTGGCCGCATATACCGGTACGTCGAATTCGCCCCTGCACGGCCTCGTGGTGGCGCCGCTGATCGCCGCCGGCGTGGTGCGACCCGAGTTGCTGATCGATGCCACCGACGACGCAGCCGGGCCGCAACTGGTGTGGAAAGTTTCGATCGTGCCGCCCGCCTCGGACATCACCGGTGCGTCGACGCTGAATCCCGGTTCGACGTACTACATCTCGGCCGGTGGCGCCGATGCCGGTGGGGTGACGCGGACCACCTCGAATGCCCAGCCGCTGACCATCGGGTCGGCGGCAGTCACCACGGCGGCCGATGTGCTGGGCAACAGCCGTGACATCGACATCACCCGACTGTCGCTGGTGATCTTCAACCTGGACAGCCTCAACGACGTCGAGCGTGAGATCTCGACCTACCAGACGACCTACCTGCTCTTTTTCCTCGGCCCACCGCAGACTCCCGGCATCCCGGTGTTCCGTGGGCTCTTCGGCTGGGATGCGTCGGCGGTCTCGGCGCATGCCAACATGGCCGCCGTCTACGACTACTACAACACCACGCTCGGCGTGACGTCCTTCGACGACGATGGCGCCCCGATCGTGCTCAGCACCCACTACAACCCGCACGAAACGGCGGCCGACTACACCGGCGGCTACAAGAATGCGTTCTGGGATTCGGCCACTCAGCAGTTCGCGTTCGGCGACACCGGCGACTTCGCGGCCGCGCTCGACATCGTCGGTCACGAGTACACCCATGCCGTGTTGGAACACCAGGGCGGCGTCCTCGACTACGGGGAGCCCGGCGCCCTCAACGAGGCCTATGCCGACATCATGGGGGTGCTCATCGAGGGCAAGGAGCGCGACGACGCGGGCCGATGGCTGATCGGCGAGGATTCCAGCGCAGGTGCGATCCGCAGCCTGGCCAACCCGGGAGCGATTCCCGGCTACCGCACCGACTACAACAGCCGGTACACCGGCGAGGAGGACGAGGGCGGCGAGCATTACAACAGCACCATTTTCAGCCACGCCGCGTACCGGATGATGACGGACAGCCGGACCGCGGAGGTCACCGACGAGCAGTGGGCCGCGCTGTACTACGTCTCGATGACCGTGCTCAACGACGGTGCGAAGTTTTCCGACGGACGTGACGCCATCGTGGCCACCGCCCACGATCAGGGTTTCAGCGGCGCCGAGATCGCGGCCATCGAGGATGCTTTCGACTACGTGCACATCGACGCGGGTGGCGCCGCGGTGACCTCGGTCTGACCTTCAGAGCGGATGACGGGATTCGAACCCGCGACCCTCACCTTGGCAAGGTGATGCGCTACCAACTGCGCTACATCCGCGCGCCACGAGCGAGATCGTCGCCCGTCGCGAGGCAGAACACTAGATCACCGGGGCCCGCAGACACAAATCCCCCGGCCTGACTTGCATTGTGTGCCAACGCAAGCGGCGCCGGCCAGCAAACTGTCCGATGCCGGCGGCGCACGTCGCAGCGCAGTTCGTAGGATTCCTGGATGCCGCTCAACGTCGGTGCGACGTTCGCCGTGTTCCGGATCGTTCGACTGCTGGGCTCAGGCGGGCCGGGGGAGGTGTACCTCGCTGCGCATCCCCGGCGCTCCGGACGTGAGGCGCTGAGGGTGTTGCCGGCGGATTGGTCCGACGACCCGCAGTACCGGGAACGCTTCGGCCGCGAGGCGGATCTGGCCGCCGCATTGTGGCATCCCAATATCGCCAGGGTCCGTGGTCACGGGGAGCATCACGGTCAGCTCTGGATATCGAGGGACTGCGTCGACGGCTTCGACCTCGCCGGTCTCGTCGATCAGCGCTACCCCGAGGGTCTGCCACGAGAACAGGTGGTCGGCATCGTCACCGCGATCGCCGGAGCGCTCGACTACGCGCACAAGCACGGTGTGGTGCATGGCGATGTCAAGCCGGCCAACGTCATCCTCGCCGACGTCGAGGGGGACGCGGGGCCGCGGGCCGTGCTCGTCGACCTCGGTACGGCTCGCCCGCTCGGCGACAGCAGCCGCCCTACCGGCTATGCCGCACCTGAGCAATTGGTGGGGGAGGACGTCGACGGCCGCGCCGACCAGTACGCCCTGGCCTGCACCGCCTACCACCTGTTGACCGGGAGGCAGCTGTTCGCGCACGCCAATCCCGCTGTGGAGGTCAGCCGTCACATCAACTCGAAGCCGCCGTCGTTGGCCCAAACCCGGCCCGACCTGGCCGACCTCGACCCGGTGCTGGCCAAAGCGCTCGCCAAGAACCCGGCGGACCGATTCGTCAGCTGCGGTGCTTTCGCGCACGCGCTGGCCGATGAAACCCCGATGCCCACACCGGCTTTGACGCCGTTGCCGGCCACGCCGGTACCCGAGTTCGGGATGCCCGCCACGTGGGTGCCCTTGGCGGCGCTCGGGGCGGTTGGCGTCGTTGCCGGTGTCGGAATGTGGCAGCTTTGGCCATCCCCTGACACCGTGGTCGCTGAGCAGCCGAGTGCAGCCGTGGTGCCTTCACCAGACGTGACGATCACCCCGGCGCCCAGCGGTCCGGTCTTCGACGGCCTCTACCGGCTCGACTACGACAACCCGCACGCCGCACTCAACGGCAACCCGTGGCCCGCGGCGGGCAACGACATCGCAAGCTACTGGTGGACATTCCGCTCGACCTGCACTCCCTCGGGATGTGTTGCCACGTCGACACGCATGGATGACGCCAACCCCGCCGTTGCGTATCTCGACGGCGGCGGCATGACGGCCGTGTTCCGCTTCGTCGACGATGCGTGGCAGGGGGATCCGGCGCCAGGCTCGCTGCCCTGCGAGGCGCCCATCGTCGGGCAGGCTCAGGCGATGAGTACCGCGTTGGCGTTGACGTCGCAGCCTGATGGCGGGTTGGCCGGTGTTCAGACCACCACCATCCAGTCCAATGAGTGCGGGCTGCAGGGCGCGGTGATCACGGTGCCGGTTCACGCCGCCCGGCTGGGAGACGTCCCACCGGGGAGCCCGGTCGCCGATCCGGCTGCGGTCGCGGCGCCGCCACCTGCCGGCCAACTGCCACCACCGTTGCCGCTCGGGCCACCGCTGCCTGCGCCGCCCGCGCAACCGGCGCCCCCGCCGATCGTTCCCGACCCCAGCCCGTTGGCCGGAGACGTGCCACCGGCGCCCGCTCCGCCGGGCACGCCGCCCCCGGCGTGAAGAGCTTCGGGCGCAACGCGATTCACGTTGATCAGACACGCTCTATGTGGCGGTTTGCAGCCACTATTGGCAGTAATCCGCCGCGTAAGTGTCTCGACGGCCCCAATATCCCGGGCGTGGGCAAAAAAATAGCCCCTGAGCAGGGGCTATGGTGGTGCGCGATACTGGGATTGAAGTAGGCGGAATCGGTTTCGTCGATCGTGCGTCTGACCTGTACAGAAAGGCTCTGAACTGGCGACACATCGCACAGTATCGTGTGAACCAAGCGGAGGCAAGCGGAACTTGAGATAAGCTCGATGGGCACGTATTGGGCACGGAAACCGATACTGACAATGGCCCATCGCCGGGCCGGATTGGGCACGACACCATTGGGCACGAAGCGAGACAAGCGCTCGTTCGCAACGATCCGCAAGCTTCCATCCGGCCGGTTTCAGGTTCGCTACACCGGCCCAGATGGAATCAGGCACACCGCACCCTCGACGTTCGCCGCACGCATCGACGCCGAGGCATACATCGTCGCTAAGCGCCGCGACATCGACCGCGAAGTATGGGACGCCGGTGACGACGACCGTCCCGACCCCGTCACATTCGGGACTTACGCTGCGGGCTGGCTCGCCGGCCGACAGGTTGCCGGTAGGCCGATCAAAGCGCGCACCCGCGAGCACTACGCGACCATCCTCGACGACCACCTACTACCGACGTTCGGCAACCGACAGGTCGCGGCGATCAAGCCGAAAGACGTACGCGACTGGTACGCGGCAACATTGATCGACAAACCCACGATGCGCAGCCACGCCTACAGTCTTCTGCGCACCATAATGGGCAGCGCCGTCACCGATGAGCTGATCGACGCCAACCCGTGCAGGATCACCGGAGCCGGCCGAGCGAAACGCGTCCACAAGATTCGGCCCGCGAGCATTGAGGAACTGGCAACCGTCACCCAGGAGATGCCAGACCGCCTACGTCTCATGGTCACACTGGCGTCCTGGTGCGCTCTGAGGTTCGGGGAGACTGTCGAGCTGCGCCGGTCAGACATCGACCTCAGCGACGAAGTGATCCGCATTCGCCGCGCAGCGGTACGCACCAACGGCGGCACGTTCGACGTGACGACACCTAAGAGCGACGCCGGGATCCGCGATGTGGCGATCCCGCCGCACATCATTCCCCAGATCGAGGACCATCTCGCGAAGTACGTGGGCAGTAGGCGTGATTCGCTGCTGTTCCCGAATGAGCAGGGCGACCATATACAGCCTTCAACGCTGTATCGGCACTGGTACAAAGCGCGAGAAGCTGCCGGACGTAAGGATCTGCGTTGGCACGATCTGCGGCACTCAGGTGCGGTGCTCGCTGCCGCGACCGGTGCCAGCCTCGCCGAACTGATGGCCCGCCTTGGGCACTCGACACCACAGGCCGCGATGCGCTACCAGCACGCGGCCCAGGGCCGGGATAAGCAGATCGCTGCGCTCCTGTCGAAGATCGCCGAGAATGGGGGAATGGCGTGACCAAATATGTCGTCGTCTGTTGCGCAGGCGATCCGATCGCGTATCTCGCCGACAACCGGCCCGGGGGAACCTGCGAGCTGTCATCGCCCCGCGGCAAAGGCGCGAAAGTGCATGTCGGGGGAGAGGGCGATCCCGCACCGATGGGTGTTCAAGAACTCATTGCACAATCGAGATTCAACGACGCGAGGCTGACCGAAACGCAATGGGCAGACGGTCACCTCAGTTGGACTATCAATTGCCCGCGCTGCCCCAAGCAGGCCCGTATTCGGGCAGAGTCTCTGGCATTGGTAGCCGATCGCCTGTCTGGGCAGACTCTGCTGACTGTTGAAATTCCAGACCCGGGAATCCGGGGTGAGCGACACCCAGACGTGCGTCCCGGCGCATCGACGCAGACGTGCCGGGCGCATGTTCTTCCGCTTGGCGTGTTAAATCTCATCCTGACGCAGTTGAACCGCTAAACTATCCGCAGCGTTACACGTAGCGCTAGCACCGTCTCCGGGATACCGGCCGTACGGCATCTTTCTCGATGCTGAAAGGTCGGAAATGGCTCGCGTCATCCACGAATCCCTTACGTCAGAACCCAAGGGCCCGAACAGGGCTGAGCGGCGTGCGCGCCGCTACGGGACCATGCAGGAAGCCGCCGAATACCTCGGCGTTACAGACCGCACGATCCGTCAGATGATCGCAGACGGTCGACTCACTGGCTACCGAAGCGGTAAACGCCTTGTGCGCGTTGACCTCAACGAGGTCGATGAGGCTATGCAGCCGTTCGGCGGTGCGGCCTAATGACAACTCAACGAAAAAGGCCGGCCCCGCCACAGGACCGGCCCTCTCGAAACACCACCAATGCAGCCAAGTCTACAGGCCATCGCCGACAGGACGGGTACGCCGCCCCCGACGTAGACGACCGGCTCGACGCCCAGGTGATCGCCGAGGCTGAGGCCCGCGGCTTCAAACTCGCCACCCGCTGCAGTGCATGTGGGCATTGGCTGGTGTCGGCGCCTTCGGTGGCGCTACACCTGGGGCCGGTGTGCCGCAGCAAGGCCGGTGACCGATGAACACACACGTTCACGCGCAATCGGTGTCCTGGTTCTCCGTCCACGGATGGGTAGCGCCGTACCTCGATACGGCCGGCCCGTATCCGATGATCGGCACACCGGAATGGGCCGCCCTGCCCGATGGTGATCGCCGGAAGTGGGCGGCTGCGCTTGATGCGGCGCGGCATTGGGCGTTGCGGCTGGAATGCAATCAGGAGGCCCGAGCGGAGGCGGCGAAGGCTGTTGCCGGCGGGGCGGATTGGTCCCAGGTGGCGCGAGAGATGCAGCAACTCGCCGACTTCCGTTCGGCCAATCCGTGGGCGAAGCGGGTTGTCGAACAGACCGACATCCCCGGCCGCGCCGTTGAAAGTGAGCCGAACTCACCCTCAAATGGCGCGGCTCACGGTTTCCAACCCTCGTGGGCGAAGCGGGTGGTCTCGTGACCGCACTCGTTGACCCCTACGCCGATGTACCGCCTCCTGGACACGGAGAAGAAGTTCAGACCTTGTTGTCCGGGCTACTCAATGCCGCCGACCTCGATCAAATGACATTTCCCGAGCTCACCGAGCACGTCCCCGGTCTCATTGTGGAAGGCTTCACGCTGCTTGTCGGTCCACCCAAAGTCGGTAAAAGCTGGCTCGTCGGCGACATCGCATGTGGAGCTGCCAGCGGTGGTCGAGTCCTCGCCGGCATATCCGTCAAGGCGCGTCACGTACTTCTCCTGTCGCTGGAGGACAGTCCGCGGCGACTGCAATCCCGACTCCGCAAGATCATGCGAGGGCAGCCTCTCCCCGCCAGGCTGGATGTCCTGACCGATGTCAACCCACTGGTACTCCTTGCAACCATCGCCGAATGGCTCCAGCGCCACGATGACTCGGCGCCGATGGTCATTCTGGACACCTTGGGTAAAGCGAGGCGACAGACAGCGTCCAATGCCAATCAGTACCAAGAGGACTACGGATTCGCGGGAACCATCAAGACGCTCATTGACGCGGTACCGGGCGCCGCGCTGGTGGCCGTGCACCACACCCGAAAGCAAGGCGCTGACGACTTCCTCGACACCGTGAGCGGTACGCAGGGCATCGCTGGCGCGGCTGATTCCGTGATTGTCCTGTCGCGCAAGCGCAAGAGCGATGAGGGCATCTTGTCGGTCACTGGACGCGACATTGAGGAGAACGAATACGGAGTTCGTACCGAGGGCGGCCTGTGGTCGCTGGACGGCATGGACATCCTCGACGCGGCCGCCACTGTGAACTCCAGACGGGAGCAAGCCGGCAAGGCGCGACTCGGCGACCGGTCCGCCGACGCTCTTGCGTTCGTCAACGGACGCAGCCAAACCACGCCTTCCGACCTCGCCGAACATCTCGACATCACCGGGAAGGCCGCCGGGGATCTGCTCCGGGAGTTGTTTGACCGGGACTACATCGCCAAACGGGTGCGCGGAACCTATGAGCCGAAAACCCCCGAAATCGCCGAAAGTCCCGAAACCACAGGTCAGCCGGATGACCGCCCACCAGCCAATTCGGGCAATTCGGGGGTTTCGGTACCTGGTGGGATCACCGATCGAACCACCGGGATGACAGATCGAGTCAAAGCCATCCTCAACAGCAAAGGTCAACCATCATGAAGCCCGCGAAGATCACCCGCCGCCGCACCCTGCGCGACGGCCGGCGCCTCGTACTCGCGGTCTGCCCAATCTGCCGCACCTCGCACTGGTACCCGGAAACCTCCGAACAAGTCACCTGCCCCCGCCGCCCCGGCGCATTCCATCTCACCCCTCAAACCAGGAGCACCAAATGACCACCGACCCCAAGCGCATGAGCCTCGACGAACTCGATTCCGTCGCCGACCAGGCCCGCGCCTACCTCGCCCACCTCGAACAGGCCCGAGCCGATCAACCCGAACGTCTCGCCAAGGCCAGATCAGAAGCTGACGAAGCCCGCGGTTGGTCACTCATCGAGGAACCCTGGAACACCCTGATATCCGCTCTGCCCACCTACAACTCAGACGGGCAACGCACCGGTGACGCACTCATGCTGCCGAGCATCACCGGCAAGGAACTGTTCGGCGCACGGCTGGCGTTCGACATGCTCGACTGCGGCGAAGACCAGGACCGCCTCGAGGAGGTGAAAACCCGCTACTTCACCGAACTGAGGGGCGACACGGGATTGCTGTTCCTGGTGTGCATGGCCGCCCTGGATACCATCGCCGGCCACATCGTCCCCCAAATGGTCGATGAACTCGAAACGCACGCATCCAACTACGACGTGCGGGTGATGCTCGCCGAGGCCCGAACCAAGGCATGGAACGGGCGCGTGAGCGAGCTGCGTGGCCCGCATGATGAAGCGGGGCACTGATGGAGATCACTGATAGTCAGGCCCGACTGATCCGTGACGTGGTGGCTGAGGTGATGCTCAACAGGCAACGCCTCGGTGCCCCGATCCCCGAGCGGGTGCGCGACCTCCTCCGCTACGTGTCCTGTAGAGGACATGAAACCGACGCTGCCGCAACACAATCAGATCAGGATCCCGACGACCTGATCAGCACCGAGCAGGCAGCCGAAATCCTGGGCTGCAGCCCCCGCCACGCCCGCCGGCTGACCGCCGACCTCGACGGCCACCGGGTCGCAGGCAGATGGACCTACAGCCGCACCGTCGTCACCGAATACGCCCAAGGGAGAGCATCATGACCACCCCGACAGACCCGGTTCTCCGCGAGGCGATCAAGCGGTACTTGACCGACCTGCCCCCCGATGACCTCGCCGCCCTCATCCAGGAAGTCCACGACGAAGGCAAGGACGCCTACCCCCCCCCCCCAGTGGCGATAACCCTCCCGACAACGAACAGGACCCCAATGTCGCGTTTCACTCGATCAGACGCCCGCATCCTCAACCGTGTCGTCACCGCGGCCGGCGCCCAACTGCCCGACGTGTTGACCGCGCTGCTCGATGCTGCCAACGAGATCCACCGCGCCGACACCAACCCCGCTGACGATCCGCTCACCGGCCTGGCCGACGCCGCCGCAGACGGCAAGGTCACCGCCGCCAAGATCACCTCCGCGTTCACCAAAGCGGGCGCCCAGGCCGCACAGGCCGCCACCGCGCAGCAGACCAGGCTCGCCGCCGAACGCGCCGTGATGGACCGCTTCGCCCGTGAGCTCCGCGGCGGCGGCGCCGATGAAATCGTCAACTCCTTGCGGCCCGCCTTCAACGCCCACATCGACGGCATCCGCGCCATCGCCGAAGGCATCGACAACATCACCACCGTCGACCCGGAGGCTTTCCTGGCTACCGCGGACGCCGAAACATTGGCGTTGTGGCAGTCGATCCCCACGCACGTCTCAGCGTTGGACCGCATCGCCGGTGTGGCCGACTTGTTCACCCACGCCGGTGCAGCACGGGTCATCACGCACCGTTCGTCCGGCACCCGGCTTGACGGCCTCGACGCGATATCCGGCCGAATCCTGTACTGCACCACCGATCAGATCGACCTCACCACCGCAGTCGGCTACTGGAGGGCCAACGGCCCCGGACGCCACTCCGCCTGGTTCCGGCTCTACGGCGTTGCCCAACTCCGCACGGTCGACGAAGCCCGCGAACGTCTGCGCGGCTGGTGCGAAGCCGCATTCGACGCGGCCCAACGTGCGCGGCAACGCAACTACTCCACCGTCGGCGGCCAACTCGTCGAGGACGCGCCGCAGCCCAACCCTTACCGCACCGAAGCGGCCGTGTAAGACCCGAACCGCTACCGAGATCCGACCTACCCGCCACATTGGAGCTGAACCAATGACCGAAGGCATTGCCCCCAGGATCGTCCGCGATGTCGTCGCCGTGTGCCGCACCATCGGCCGCGGTGACGACCCCGTGGATTTCGAGTTCGCAGCCCAGATCGTTGAAGCCAGCCAATTCCCGCCCTCAATGCTCGTCGCTGTCGCCTGCCGGATGATCGTCGACCTGTCCGCACAGATCGACGGCCCGCACAGCGTCGATGAATTCCTCGACTCGGTAATGGTGGGCGCCGTAGAGGCCTCGATGGAAGGATCCCACCATGCCTAGCGGCATCGAACTGGCCACGGCGTACGTGAGCCTCACCGCATCCACGGCCCAGCTCTCCAAGGACATCAACCGGGCCTTCGCCGACGCCGAGAAAGCCTCTGGCCGTTCATCGAAGAAGATCAGCGCCAACCTGTCCTCTGGCCTATCCAGCACGAAGAACACCGCAGGCCGCGCCGGCGCCGAGGCAGCCGCCGAGTACGAACGCGCCCTGAAGTCCTCCATCCGAGGGGAGAGAATCGGCGAAGCCATCGGCCGCCCCATCGGCAAGGGAATCGGCATCGGCATCAAGGCTGGCATCGGTGTCGCCGCGGCCGGCGCAACTGCTGCAGTCGGCGCTCTGACCTACGCCCTCACATCAGGGTTCGAGCGCCTCAAGAACATCGACAACGCCCGCTTCAAACTCAAGGCTCTCGGCAACTCTGCCGAGGACGTCAACACGATCATGCAGTCGGCCACCGACTCTGTGAAAGGCACCGCGTTCTCACTGGACAAAGCCGCCAACACCGCAGCTTCTGCTGTCGCCGCCGGCGTCAAACCCGGCAAAGAACTCACCAAGTACCTGTCCACCACCGCCGACGCTGCCGCCGTCGCCGGCACCTCCCTGGACGATATGGGGTCGATCTTCAACAAGGTGCAGACCAACGGCAAGGCCTACACCGATGACCTGCAGCAGCTCGCCGACCGCGGCCTACCGATCTTCACGTGGCTGCAAGAGCAGTACGGCGTCACCGGCGAAGCCCTGCGGAAAATGGTCGAAGACGGCAAAGTGTCAGCCGCCGACTTCCAGACCGCCGTCGAAACCCACATCGGCGGCGCCGCAACGACGATGGGTGAAAGCCTCGAAGGCTCCATCGAAAACATGAAAGCCTCCATCGCCCGCCTCGGCGCCAACTTCCTCGCACCGATCCTCGGCATGGACCCCGCCAAAGAAGGCTCCGACGCCGCCGCTGCGGTGCAGCGCATCACCGACAAACTCAACGAGATGGGCGCCTGGGTCCTGGCCCACCAGGACGACATCAAGCAGTATTTCGACACCGGTGTCGACGTCGCCCGCGACCTCGCCGGCGCCCTGGGTAATGTCGCCGGATTCCTCAAGCAGCACCCCGGACTCATCGAGGGTGTCGCCGTCGCCTTTGTGGCGTGGAAAACCATCACCGGTGTCTCCAGCCTGATAACCAGCCTCAACACCATCACCTCACTGCTGAAGGTGTCACTGCCTGCCGCGGCGGGCACCGGCGCCGCAGGCATCTCCGCCGCCCTGGCCAGGGTCGCCGTCCCCGCCTGGCTGGCGTACCTCGTCGGCAAAGAGAATCCGCTGGACCCCAACAACGGGATACCGCTGCCCAACGGTCAAATGCCGGTGGATATTCGAGATCCGAAATGGGGCGGCAAGATCCCGGCCCTGGACGACAACGGCAACCCCGTCGAACCGGTCGGGACAGCCGACCAGTGGCAGTCACGCGTACCCGGCGGCGGCAACGGACCCCACGGCCGCGCCCCCGCCGTCGACCCCACCGGCGGCCTGCTGAGCCCACCCGGGTACATCCCCTACGACCCCCGCAAAACCCCGCACCACAACGCCGGCGGACCCATCACCGGGACCGGACCCAAGGGCAAAGACTCCGTCCTGATGTTCGGCGCCCCAGGCGAACACGTCTGGACCGACAAGGAAGTCGATGCTGTCGGCGGCCAGGCCGCCATGTACGCGTTGCGCGCCGACGCGCTGGCCGGCCGCATCCCCGGCTACGAAAACGGCGGAGCGGTCGGCGCCATCGACTACGCCTACAACCAGGCCGGCAAGCCCTACCAGTACGGCGCGTTCGACTGCTCCATGCTCGCCTCCCAGGTGTATGCCCGCATGGCCGGACTACCCCCCGGGCGCTACTTCACCACCGACTCCGATTTCGAGAAGCTGGGATTCAAGAAGGGCTACAAGCCGGGCGCGTTGAACATCGGCACCAACGGCGGCAGCGGCACCAACGGCCACATGGCCGTCACCCTCCCCAACGGTGTGAACGCCGAGAACGCCGGCGGCGCCGGCTCCATGTACGGCGGTGACGCCAAGGGCGCCAACGACTTCTCCCAGCAGTGGTACTACGAACCCCCCAACTCGGGCGACATGGGCGCCCTGCAAGCCAACGGGATGCAGGCACATGGCCTGACCGCCGGTGCAGCGCCCGGCCCGCTCGGACCCGACGGGCAACCCGTCACCCCAGGATCGGGTGCTACCGCAACCGATTCGGGCCGCACCGAAGGCTACATTCCCGCCGGCGGGGGGAACGCGAGCGTGGCAGGCACCAGCTTCGCATCCGGACTGCTCAACATGGGCGCAGAAGCCATCAACGGTCTCATCGACCAGGCAGCATCCGCTGCCGCCACCGCTGCTTCTGCCGCGGCCACCGCAGGGTCGTTCGGCGCCGGTGGGCAAGCCGCCGGACCCGCCGCCGCGTTCGCCATCGGCATGGGCGCCAACGCCGCCAAACGCGGAGTCTCCTACGGCTTCCAACTGGCCGGCATCGGCACCGACGCTCTCATCGAACAACTCACCCCATTCGGGGCGCCCCGCTGGCTGTCCACCGACCCCACCGCATTCATGCCACAGATGGGTGTTGCGCCGGCCGCGACGACCACAGCGGAACAAGCACACCAGCCCGGCGACCAACCCGTAGGCCCCACAGCACCCGAGCCAGCCCGAGCGAACCTGCCCGCACCCAACCCCGACGACCTCCACCCCGCCGCCAACAACAACATCACCATCAACGGCGGCATCAACGGCATCAACCCCGACGAAGTCGGCGACCAGCTCCTCAAAGTCCAACGCCGCAACGCCCTGCAATACCAAGGCCGCCCATGACCACCACGCCCCCAAACCGCAGCCATCACGACCGGAGCTCAGAGGCCCCCGCAGCACCGCCCCACCGGCCACGCGGCGAACCCGCAGGTCAAAGGGGGTGGGGGGTGGACCAGACCCGACCTCGCCCCGCAACTCAGGGCATAGGCGTGACGAGAGGGAGCCACCCCCGAAAAAAATCGACCTATTTCGTCCGTTCGATTCGCTGAAGGAAAGGTTCTGATGGCTGACGACGAGCACCCCGTGCCGCGCGGATTGAAGGCTGCCGGGCGCCGGCTGTGGCGGTCCACCGTGGGTGAGTTTGTGCTGGCAGAGCATGAATTGGCGTTGCTTCTGCAGGTGTGTAGGACCGCTGACGCTTGTGATGCACTGCAGGCGATCGTTGACGCGGACGGGGTGCTCGATGAGTCTCCGCAGGGCCGCCGAGCGCATCCCGCATTGGTCGAATTGCGGCAGCAGAGGGCCATTTTTTCGCGATTAATCGCACAATTGGGAATCCCGGTCGGAGCTGAATCCGATGAGCTGGACGATGATGACGACCAGCCGAGGCGTGGCCGGCGCGGGGGGCCGGTGTATGGGATCACTGGGGCTGCGTCGTGAGGCGTCGGCGGCCGGTGGTGCAGGACGGGGCGGCGCATCGGCTGGTTGATTCGTCGTCGTGGCCGAAGTGTGTGCGTTTCGATGGGGAGGTTCAGGCGTGTTGGTGCTGGTTCGCGGAGCGGCATGAGGAGGTCGGCGCGGACGATTGGCCCGGTGGGGAGTTGGCGTTTGTCGTTGATTTCCTGAATGTGACTCAGCGGCATGACTGCAATGCGCCGTTCGTAGTGCCAGCAAGCGAACCGTCACGATGATCGTGACGCAGTTGCGCGAGAATGGGAATCGCCCCGAACACCGAAGTGTCGGGGCGATTCGTTGTCGTGGAGAGGAACGACTGGCGGCTATTCGGTGTCGTTGAATTTGACGTCGATGCCGCGGGCTGCAGCGAGCGCATTGAGGAGAGCGAGAAGTGCTGCAGTTTCACCATGTGTCCACGTTTCGGGCGGCAACGCATCCAGCACCATGTGGATGCGGTTGTGCAGCTTGTCGAGTTCATCAGTGGAGGATGTCTCCAATGCGGAGGTCTCATGGGGCGCGGTTCTGCGCTCCCGCCACTGGCGGTAGTCCTCCTGCTCGGCGTGATCACGGACTGGCCGCTCCCACTGAGCATCGCGCAGTACCGCGTGCCGCGTCAGTTGTTTGCAGACAGTGCATTTGAGGGTTCTCGTCAGTCGCCAGCCGTTGGGGTGCCGGCCGTCTTCGCAGGAGCGGTTATCGTCGTCGCGTCTCCAGTAGCCCCATGCAACGGTGCGTAGCTGCCCGCATTTACAGCAGAGTGCACGGCAACGATTATCGGCTGGGGTGCGCCGCCAACGCAGCCAGTCGTCGACGATCATCACGCGGCGCGTGTGGGGTCCGGTCTCTTTGCCTGAGCTGGTGCGGCATGGCCATCCGGGTCCGGCGTTGCAGAACGGGCAGCGGTGGTCGAGTGCTGGATGCGGTTCGGTGAACGACTCGCCGGCAGAGGCCTTCTTCTTCGCGGTCATCGCAGGCCCTTCCCGCCGCTCTGGGCGGGAAGAGCGTCTGCCCCGATGGTGTCGTCGTCTTCTTCGGGCACGCCGTAGGCGTACGTTTCAATCGCGTCCGAGATGTCCTCGGCGCCCATCACAATGTTGTTGGCGGCGCCGTCCACGAGTCGCGGGTCGAGCTGGTCGGCGGCCTTGTCGAGCGCGACGACGGCCAGCTTGAGGTAGCCGAGTGCGGTCACGACGTCGACAGCCGCCATCAGGGGACTGTCTTCGGGCAGGCCGCGCAACATCGTGTTGACCTCGACGCGCAACGTGTCGATCTTGCTGGTGGCGTCGTCGAGGAGCTGCGGGGCGCTCGGCTCAGGCAGCGGCGGCAACTCTTGCTCGTCCACATGAATCGGATCAGACTCGGTCGCAACGGGTTCCGGCTCAACAGGTGGTGCACTTTCCACCACCTGATCAGCAGCGGCCAAGTCCTTGATGACCGTCTTTCGACTGATGCCGGTAGCCGCCTCGATGGCGCGGAGGCTCAGCCCCGATTCCCGCAGCGACGAGACAACCTCGGTCCGTTCCTCACGAGGCAGGCGTAGGCGACTGGTGCCGGCACTGGCGGGCCGGCCGGCCCACTGCTCGACCTGGTCGGCCACCTGGAGGATCGCTTCAGCGATCTTGCGGGCCTCGGCGGGCTGGTAGTGCGACGAGTCGATGTAGACCAGCGGTGCGTCGGCTCCCTCGGTCGCGATCGTGCCGTCGCCCCACTGCACGACTACTCCGCGAACGTCGGTGTCAGCAACCGGTGCGGATGGGGTCCACACGCAGCGATAGGCGGTGGGTGTTGCGGGCTGCCAGTCGTCGGAATGCTCGGGATCGGCCCCGGTCGGCAGCGGCACGGTGATGATGTCGGTGGTGGTCATGGCTAACCCTCTCAGTTCGACGATCGTCGATCCGAGCTGCCAAATCCCGTTGGGCACGTATTGGGCATGGGCCCTGATCAGATCCCCTGAAAGTGGTTCTGACCTGCGGTAATACTGGTGCGCGATACTGGGATTGAACCAGTGACCTCTTCCGTGTCAGGGAAGCGCTCTCCCGCTGAGCTAATCGCGCTGGTAGAAATTTTTTGGAGGTGGAGACGGGAATCGAACCCGTGTGCACGGCTTTGCAGGCCGTTGCCTCACCACTCGGCCACTCCACCGCTGGGGTTGATGCCACAATCGCACCTTCGAGCGGATGACGGGATTCGAACCCGCGACCCTCACCTTGGCAAGGTGATGCGCTACCAACTGCGCTACATCCGCGCGCCACGAGCGAGATCGTCGCCCGTCGCGA
>NZ_VOMB01000016.1:523647-708833 GCF_019050325.1 [Mycobacterium] fortunisiensis
CCTTGGCAAGGTGATGCGCTACCAACTGCGCTACATCCGCGCGCCACGAGCGAGATCGTCGCCCGTCGCGATGCAGAACATTAGTCCACCGACGTGCGCAGACACAAATCCCCATTACGAATGGGCAAAGCGCGGTGAAAGCTGGTGTTTCCGAACAGGCGGCCGGCCTGTCGCACGCATGAATCCGTGGCGATTTCGACTTTCGGGTGTGTGATGCCCGTCTCAATGTCGGCGCGGCGCCGGATCTCGGCCGTGGCGCAGCGGCGACGCGAACTCCGGGGCACCGATTCGGGTCTGACCGCGGATGCGTGCTAGTGTTCGACGTCGTTCCCACGGTCTCGTAGCTCAGTGGGAGAGCGTCCGCCTCACACGCGGAAGGTCGCTGGTTCGAACCCAGCCGGGACCACTCCAGGTATCGCCCTTACCGAGTTTTCGGTAAGGGCTTTGTCATTTCAGCGGGCTGCGATCTTGGCCCGGACCTGGTCCATGTCGAGTGCGGCGACCTGTGAGATCAGGTCTTCCAGGGCGGCGGCGGGCAGGGCTCCGGGCTGACGGAACACCAGCACGCCGTCGCGGAACACTGCGACGGTGGGGATGGAACTGATCTCCATCAGGGCCGCGAGTTCGGGCTCGGCCTGGGTGTCGACTTTCGCGTGCACGAGCTCGGGATGGGCCGTTGCGGATCGCTCGTAGACCGGGGCGAAGGCTCGACACGGGCCGCACCACGAGGCCCAGAAGTCGACCAGGACGATGTCGTTGTCGCGGATGGTCGATTCGAAATCGGCGTAGCCGAGGTTGCGGGTGGTCATGGAAGTCTCCTTCTGGGGTCTGTCGAACGGTGCAACATACCCCTAGGGGTATATATTCCGGCGGGGTGGACGGTTTGACCGCGACGGCACGGCGCCGGGGCGCAGGATGAACTGGAGACTCACCCGAGGATGAGGCACGGAAGGATGCACGATGGACATCGCGCTGGTGGCCACGACGAAGGGCCCATTCGACGAAGCTGTCGCCCGCACTCGCGACGCGCTGGCCGCCCAGGGTTTCGGTGTGCTGACCGAGATCGACATCAGGACGACGCTGAACAACAAGCTGGGCGGCGGGGCCGGTGACGAGCTGGGCGATTACCTGATCCTGGGTGCCTGCAATCCGCAGTTCGCCCAGCAGGCTCTCAACGCCTACCGGCCGATCGGCGTGTTGCTGCCGTGCAATGTGGTGTTGCGCACCGGTCCGGACAGCGACGCAGTGGTCGTCGTCGAGGCGATGAACCCGAATCTGATGGCCGAGGTCACCGCGGAGCCGACGCTGGCCGAGATCGCCGCCGAGGTCGGCCGGCGCCTGCTGGCCGCCCTCGACAGCCTGTAGACACCGGATGGCCGACGGCGCTTCGCGGCGAGGGATCGTCGGACCGATTCGGTAGGGTTCTGCGACGTGACTCAGAGCGTGACCGTCGGAACCATCAAATCCGTAACTGCCCGTCTGGCCGAGGAACTCGCCGTTGCCGAACGGCAGGTCGCCGCGACGGTGACACTGCTGGACGAGGGAGCGACGGTGCCTTTCATCGCCCGATACCGCAAAGAAGTCACCGGCGGCCTCGACGACAGCCAGCTGCGCACCCTCGAAGAGCGCCTGGGTTACCTGCGCGAACTCGACCAGCGCCGGGAAGCCGTGCTGGCCTCCATCGAAGAACAGGGCAAGCTCACCGACGAGTTGAGGGTCGCGCTCCTGAAGGCCGACACCAAGGCCCGGGTCGAAGACATCTACCTGCCCTACAAGCCGAAGCGACGCACCAAGGCCCAGATCGCCAAGGAGGCCGGCCTCGAGCCGCTGGCCGATCGGTTGCTGGCCGATCCGACGCTGGTCCCCGACGAGGCGGCCGGTGAGTTCCTCGGCGAGGACGTTGCCGACGCGGCCGCGGCGCTGGACGGCGCTCGCCACATCATCATCGAGCGGGCCTCCGAGGATGCCGAGCTGGTCGGCGCCACCCGTGAGAAGTTCTGGGCCGACGGCTCGCTGCGCACCGGCCCCTGGTCGGAAGAAGCTGCGAAAAGCCCTGCCGCCCAGAAATTCCGGGACTACTTCGAGTTCTCCGAGCCGCTGGAGAACATGCCGTCGCATCGGGTGCTCGCGGTGCTGCGCGGCGAGAAGGAACAGGCGCTGTCGCTGAACTTCGACGGCGGTGAGGACGAGCAGTACCAGGCGATGATCGCGCAGGCCCTGGGCATCGACATGACCACCAAGGCGCCCGCCACCCCGTGGCTGGCCACCACCGTCCGCTTGGCCTGGCGCGCCAAGCTGATGATCTCGGCCGCCGTCGACGCGCGCATCCGGTTGCGTCAGCGCGCCGAGGAGGAGGCGGTGGCGGTGTTCGCCCGCAATCTCAAGGACCTGCTGTTGGCCGCACCGGCCGGCACCCGAGCCACGCTCGGCCTGGACCCGGGTTTCCGCACCGGGGTCAAGGTCGCCGTCGTCGACGCCACCGGCAAGGTCGTCGACACCTGCGCGATCTTCCCGCACCAGCCGCAGAAGCAGTGGGATCAGGCCAAGGCCACGCTGGCGGCGCTCATCGCGCGGCACAACGTGGAGTTGATCGCCGTCGGCAACGGCACCGCCTCGCGCGAGACCGACGCGCTGGCCGCGGAGCTGATCGCCGACATCCGGTCGGCGGGAGCCAAGGCGCCGGTGAAGGCGATGGTCAGCGAAGCGGGTGCATCGGTGTACTCGGCGTCGGAATACGCGGCCCGGGAGATGCCGAACCTTGACGTGACGCTGCGCGGCGCGGTCTCGATCGCCCGCCGGCTGCAGGATCCGCTGGCCGAGCTGGTGAAGATCGACCCGAAGTCGATCGGGGTGGGGCAGTACCAGCACGACGTGACCCCGGGCTCGCTGGCCCGCAGCCTCAACGCGGTGGTCGAAGACGCGGTGAACGCGGTGGGGGTGGATCTCAACACCGCCTCGGTGCCGCTGCTGGCCCGGGTGTCGGGGGTGACGGAATCCCTGGCCGAGGCTATCGTGGCGTACCGGGAGAGCACCGGTGCGTTCCGCAGCCGTAAGGCGCTGCTGGACGTTCCACGCTTGGGGCCCAAGGCGTTTGAGCAGTGTGCCGGCTTCCTGCGGATTCGTGACGGCGAAGACCCCCTGGACGCCTCCGGGGTGCACCCCGAGTCCTACCCGGTGGTGCGGCGCATTCTGGACCGCTCGGGCGTGACGCTGGCCGAATTGATCGGCGACGAGCGCACCCTGCGCGGGCTCAAACCCGCCGAGTTCGCCGACGAACGGTTCGGGATCCCCACGGTGACCGACATTCTGGCCGAGTTGGAAAAGCCGGGGCGTGACCCGCGACCGGCGTTCTCCACCGCCACCTTCGCCGCCGGAGTGGAGAAGGTCGCCGACCTCAAGCCCGGCATGGTGCTCGAGGGTGTGGTGACCAACGTCGCCGCCTTCGGCGCGTTCGTCGACGTGGGTGTGCACCAGGATGGTCTGGTGCACGTCTCGGCGATGGCCGACCGGTTCGTCTCCGACCCACACGAGGTGGTCAAGTCCGGTCAGGTGGTCAAGGTCAAGGTCGTCGACGTCGACGTGGAACGGCAGCGCATCGGCCTGAGCCTGCGGCTCAACGACACCCCACAGCGTGACCAGGCCAAGCGACCCGGCCAGGGCGGGCAGGGCGGACAGAACCGTGCCAACCAGGGGCGCGGTGGGGATCGGCGAAACCAGAACCGCGGCAAGAACTCCGGGCGCCGGGACGCGAACCAGCCGATGGGGTCGATGGCCGAGGCGCTGCGTAACGCGGGCTTCGGAAAGTAGCCGTCACGGTGCCTGCTCCGGGGCCGGATCGGCCCCGGAGTCGTGGCTGCGGCGCCAGGAGCGGTAGCCACGATGGGCGGCGAACGCCCCGGCGATCGCCGTGACGCACCACACCCCGATCGCCGTATAGGCCAGTGGGGCCGACAGATCGCTGATCGAGGCGCCCAGTGCGGTGTAGACGAACGCGCGGGGCACCGATCCGATGAACGCCCCGGCCGCCATCTGCCACAGCGGTACCCCGAACGCACCGAACGCGTAGGAGGCCAGGGCGTCGGACAGCCCCGGGACGAACCGTTGCCCGACCACGGCCCACAACCCGCCGCGCTCGATCTGGCGGTCCAACCGGTCGGACCGCTGCGCTCCCAATAGCGCCCGGGCGCCTGCCCGTCCGGCACGCCGGCCGATGAGGCTGGCCACCACGGCGGTGCCGACCGTGGCGCCGAGCGTGACGAACGTGCCAAGCACCGGTCCGAACAGCACGCCGCTGCCGGCGGCCAGGATCGGGCCTGGGACGAACAGTGCGCCCAGGCCGGCCGACACCACGACGTAGGCTAGCGGGGCCGCGGGCCCGGTGGCGGCCACCGCGGCCCGGATGTCGTCGACGTCGATAATGCGGGCGATGGCGACCAGGTAGAACAGGCCGAACAGAAACAACGCAAAGGCGATCAGCCGCAGAATATGCGGTCGCCTATTGGTGCCGGGAAATTCGTCGCTGTCGGTCATGGCAGCCACGATTCTTCCCCACGGCCCTGTGGCCAGCCGTGGGTGCGGTCGACGCAGGGGGCCGCGTTCGGCCTCGGAGCCAATCTCGTCCGGCGCGAGATCCGGATGGCATGGAGCACGGCGGCCTAGTTTGAGGCAACCGGGATGTTGTCGATACGCGGTGGGCTCGTGGCGCCCCCGAGTTTCTTCAGTGTGGCAGCGGCGTCGAGGGACCGGACCGGGCGTCCGACGCGGGCGTGTTCGGCGGTGACTCGCTGGATGAGTTCGTTGACGGGTGCACGCAGGCCGTGCAGGCGGGCCTGGAACACGATTTCGCCGTTGAACCAGTCGGTTTCGACCTGGGTGTGGCCCCGCGCCACGCTCTGCCAGGTCGAGCTCAGGTAGTTGTCGTTCACCCGCCCCTGCAGCAGATCGGCACGGCGCAGTGCATCCTGTTCGGCTGTGACAAAAGGGATTCCGGCGGCGGTGAGCACATGTTCGGCCTCTGTCCGGGCACGGGCGATCAGCTCGTCGGCATCCGGTCCCGGGCGATACGCAGCGATCACCCCGTTGCCGAGATTGGCGATCAGTTTGCGGTATTTCCACGCCACGATGTCCGCACGGACCTGCGAATGGAACCGGGACTCGCGCAAGGTTGCGGCGACTTGTTCGGCCAGTTCGTCGTGTCCGGTCGGGTAGCGACCGAGATCCAGGATCCCGGCCACCGGATGGCTCTGTTGGATGACCACACCGGGTTCGAGATGAGCCGCCGGGAGCATCACCGTGACGCCGTACACATCGGCGAACTTCCGCAGGGTCGCGGCCTCGTTGGTCACCCCGTTCTGCGCGATGAACACCGGCGTGCCCGTCGCTGCGTGGGCGCTGAGATCGTCTAGAGCCAAGGCGGTCTGGTGACTCTTGACCGCCAGGATCACCACCGGGTCCGCCGACCAGTCGACCTCGCCGGCGTTTGCCGCGGTCGGTAGTGCCACGGTGTCGGTCCCGGCCTGCGTGACCAGTGTGAGGCCGCCGGAGCGGATCGCGTTGAGGTGCTCACCTCGGGCGACGGCGGTCACGTCGAACCCGGCGAGCCGCAATTGTGCGGCGATCACGCCTCCTATCGCACCGACTCCGTACACGACGAACGGCCGGGATGGGGTCATGATGCGACATCCAGGGGCGCGGTGGATTTCCCGTCCAGCGCCTGATCTGCGATCACCTGCAACGAGTGCAGGATCACCGCGATGTTGGGGTCGCGCTGTCGTCCGGCACGGACCACGGCGCTGACGGTGCGACCGCCGAGTGTGAGTCCTTCCACGATCAGACCTTCCAGTTTCGAGGGAACAGACAACCTGGGCACGATGGCCGACGCGACCTCGGTGGCCGCCAATTCGCAGATGTTCTGCGCTCCGATCAACCGGTGTTTGATCTGCGGGGTGAAACCGGCGCTCTCACACGCGTGGGTGACGGCGACGTCCAGGCCGGAGCCCGGTGGGCCGGTCACCCAGAACCCATCGGCCAGCGCTGACAAGCCATGCGAGCGGACGCGCAGTTGTGCCTGTGTGGAGGCCAGCAGCACGAACGGTTCGAACAGCAACGGTACCGAGGTCAGGCCACCGGTCGATGTTGGCGCGACGAAGTCGTATCTGCAGGTGATCGCCACGTCGACCTCGCCCTGGCGCAGTAGCCGCAACGCTGCCGCACTCGTATCCTGTTGGACCTGCACGCGAAGATTCGGCTGCTCGATGCGGAGCCGTTGCATCAATGGGACGGCCAGGGTCGGAACACCCATGTTGAAGGTCGCGATCGCGACCTGCCCGGCCACCCGGCCCCGGGTTTCGGCTACCGCACTCACGGCCTCGTCGACGGCGGCAAGGACACGACGTACGTGCTCGGCGAGAACCTGGCCGCTGCGGGTGAGGCCCAGGGTGCGTCCGTCGCGTCGGAACAGCGCCGCGCCGATCTCACTTTCCAGCACGCGAAGTTGTTGGGAAACAGCAGAACTCGTGATGTTGCGATGCTCTGCCACGGCGGTCACCGAGCCAAGGTCTGCAAGATCGGACAGCAGCATCATTCGACGTAGGTCCAGCATCTCCCACCTCCTGCGAGGAGATGATCGCAGGGTGGTGACACCCATGGTTACCGGGTGCGGGGTGCTTGGTTCGGCATGGCGGCTCCTGATCAGGGCTTTATGACCTCCGGGCCCCAGGAATCACGGCGGTTGTAATTCTCGTGCCGCTCGCCGGCACCTGAGATATTAAGTCGCGCTGAAAGGTTCCGGTAGCCAGAGACTGATGTTCGGCGCGGCCGCCGCGCCCACTCTGATCGGGACGAGGCGGGCAAGGACGCTTCGCCAGCCGTCAGCCCACCACCACCACCACCACGCCAGACCTCGGCGGCCGCGTCGGCGGCCTGCCGGTTGGCGCAACGCTCGGGGGCGGCGCTCGACGGCGCGGACTACCTGGAAACCACGATCATCGGTTTCGTCGATACTGCGCTGGCTGCGCAGAACGCCGTGGTGACAGCCGAATCACTGGGGCTGGGAACGGTTTTCGTGGGAGTCATCCGTAATGACCCCGAGGAGGCGGTGGCCGAGCTGAACCTGCCGCCGCGCGCCGTGGCGACGTTCGGGCTACGACGCGGGTTCCGCGGACGGGCACCTGCCCGGCTACGACGAGCGGTTGGCGGCCTACAACAACCGCTACGGATTGTCGGGCAGCTGGAGTCAGCGGATGCTCAGCCAGGCTGGCCGGCCCGCAGTCACTTCGGGCCGCCACCGGTTGCGGGAGCAATTGGAGCGCCTCGGCCTGCCGTCGCGCTGACCCGCGCCGTAAGTTGAAACCCATGGACACCCCGATCGCTGTCGTCACCGGGGCGAGCCGCGGCGCGGGCCGCGGGATCGCCAGGGCCCTGCTCGCCTCGGGTTGGCGGGTGTATGTCACCGGACGCACGGTGACCGACCCGGGGGAGGGTGGGGTGGCAGTTCAACTCGACCACGCCGACGACGTCGCGGTGGGTGCCCTGTTCGAGCGGATCGGTGCGCAGGAGGGTCGGCTCGACCTGCTGGTCAACAATGCCGCAGCGGTACATGACGACCTGGTCGACCCGAAACCCTTCTGGGAGAAGCCGATCGAGTTGGCCGACGTGCTGGATGTGGGTTTGCGGTCGGCCTACGTGGCGTCCTGGTATGCCGCTCCGCTGCTGCTGGCCGCCGAGCGGGGCCTGATCGCGTTCACCTCGTCGCCCGGTTCGGTCTGCTACATGCATGGCCCGGCTTACGGGGCGCAGAAGGCCGGGGTGGACAAGCTGGCCGCCGACATGGCGGTCGATTTTGCCGGCACGGGGGTGTCGACGGTGTCGATCTGGATGGGCATCCTGCTCACCGAAAAGTTCAAGGCCGCTTTCGCGGGGCACTCCGATGCGCTCGCGAAGACCGCCGAGCACGCCGAAACCCCGGAGTTCACCGGGTATCTCATCGACGCGCTGTACCGGGACCCGGGATTGGCCGGACTGTCCGGCCACACGGTGATCGGCGCCGAACTGGCGGCGCGCTACGGCATCACCGACGAAGGTGGTCGGGTGCCGCCGTCGCACCGGGACATGCTGGGCGCGCCGCGGGAACCCAGCTCGGCCATCGTCCGGTAAGTCACTGTCGGCGAAACCCGCGGTGGCTGCGGATGAGCGGCAGCGTCGCCAGGGTGGCGAACCCGGGTTCGGCGTCGCAGACCTCGGGCACCGCATTGAGGACCTGCATCGCGGTGGCGACGTTGGCGGCCCGCACGTGCTCGGCCATCGACGCTTCGCGGGTGAAGCTGGCCAGGCTGAAGAAGTGGGTCTGCATGGACGGGTCGCCTTCGATGGTCAGCGTCCAGCCGTGCTTGGGCCGCGGCCAATGCCCGGGATATTCATTGCCGACGGTCCACAGGGTCTCGATCTCGATGAGTGGCTCGTCGTCGCGCACGCCCACCCAGTTCCACCGTTGCCCGGCGGTGGTACCAGCGGGCAGCAGATGGTCGAAGATCTGGTGGTCGTGACGAGCGGCCACGGCTTCCACCGTTGAGGTCACCTCGTCGATGTCGGCGCCCAGGGCGTCGGCCAGAAGCCACACCTGTTCGGTGAACAGTTCGTTGTTGAACGCCAGGAATTCGGTTGCGTCAACCCCGATCTCGTCCACCGGGCGACCGAACGACATGTTGTCGAAGGTGATGTGCGTGCTGTCGTAGTCCGACCAGTCGGCGCGCTCCTGCAAGGTGATCTTGTCGATCCGCCGGCTCATGCCCGAGAGCACCAGCGGCAGGGCGCCGGACAGGTTGCCGGGGTTCAGCCCGCTGCCGTGCACCGTGCTGCCGCCGGCCGTGCAGGCCGCCAGCAACCGGTCCCGGTCGGCCGCGGGCATCCGCTGCGGATGGAACAGGAACGCCGTCGTCACCACGTTCTTACCGCCGGCGAGCAGGGCGCACACGTCGTCCAGGTTCGCGGTCCGCGGGGTGTAGACCACGCAGTCGGCCTCCAGTTCGAGGATGGCCTGCACGTCGGTGGTGGCGCGGATGCCGATCGGCGGCCGGCCCAGCAGCTCACCGACATCGGTGCCGTCCTTGCCTTCCGAATAGACCTTGACCCCCACCAGGTCGAGGTCGGGACGGTCGTCCAACGTCGCCGCCAGCGTCTCGCTGCCGACCGCGCCGGTACCCCACTGGATCACCCGATATGTCATGGGGGTATTGAAGCTCAGATGCCCGTGAGATATCGGCGTGTCACCAGCTGCTGCAGCAGCCGTGTCACCGGGCCGCCCAGCCGGCTCCACCAGGTGGCCGGGCGGGAGAACGCCACCACCTCGGCGTGCACGGTGTCGGTCGCCGGGTCGTAGCGCACCGAGAACAGCTCTTCACCGGATTCGGGATGCCCGGCCAGCGTGCCGTAAGCGAAGCCCCGGCGATCGGGTTCGTCGAGCACGTAGATCACCCGGCACGGCGCAGGGATGGGCCCGATCCGGACCACGAGCTCGGTGCCGGCCGCGGCGGAGTCCGAGGTGGCCTGCACCCGCAGACCCGCGCCGCGCTGCATGCCCCAGCGCAGCACCGCGGCACCGGCCTGCTCGAAGCGATCACGGCCGGTGCCGATCTGGGCCGAGGCCCGGATGTGCCGGTAGCCGGCGGGCAGTTCGCCGGCGGTGGCGCCGACCTCCGGATAGGTCAGTGCCCGGCCTGGCAGGTCGTCCAGTTTCACGTCACCACCATGGCACTAATACGGTGGCCGTGTGGCCACACACAGCGCACACCCCGGCGGCGGGTTCAACCCGCCCGACCCCACCGACCGTGGCGGGCCCGATTACGGCCGGTTCATCGAGGCGGTGCGCACCCTGCAGGACCATGCCCGCGGTGCCGACGCCCCGGACGAGGTGTTCACCGAAGCCGCCGACCTGATCGAGAAGGTTTCGGCGCTGCTGGCGCCGTACGAGGCCGATGAATGGAACGCACCGTCGGGTCGGCGGCTGGACCTGCCCAACCGGGGCAACATCACCTCGGTGCCGCTGCGGGTTTCGGTCACCGACGGCCGGGTTGGCGGCACCGTCCGGTTCCGCCGGTACCACCTGGGTCGCAACGGTGCGGTGCACGGCGGCGTGCTCGGGCTGATGTTCGACTCGCTGCTGGGTTACACCGCGGCAAGCCTGACCCAGAGCCCCTACCAGCGCACCGCGCATCTGGGCATCGACTACCGCCAGATCGTGCCGATCGGAAAACAGTTGCAGGTGGACGCGGGGATCGATCGCATCGAGGGACGCAAGATCTTCGTCACCGGCCGGGTGCTCGACGACGGCCGGGTGCTCACCGAGGGTGATGCGCTGTTCGTGCGGCTCAAGCCGGGGCAGCCATGAGTGTGGCAGCCAACCTGGCCGAGGTGAAGGCACGCTGGACCGCCTGGCGGGAGCGGCTGCGTACTCGGCCGACTCTCGATTTCGCCTACCGGATCGCCATCGGGGTCATCGGCACCCTGGTCCTGGCGGTCGGCATCATCGCCATCCCGTACCCGGGCCCCGGATGGGCCATCGTGTTCCTCGGCCTGGCGATCCTGGCCAGTGAATTCGACTTCGCCAAACGGGCCCTGCGCTACGTCCGGGCCCGCTACGACCGCGTGATGGCGTGGTTCGACCGTCAGCACATCGCGGTCAAGGGGCTCAGTGCGGCGTTCACCGGATTGATCGTGCTGGCCACCCTGTGGCTGTTCGGCGTGGTCGGCCTCACCGCGGGCCTGGTCGGGTTCGAGCAGCCGTGGCTCAAGAGCCCCCTCGGATTGGGGTCCTGATCAGCAACACCGATGGCCCGCACCGATAGCATGGTCGCGTTCGTACTAGTCCTCGCATGGTAGGAGACTCCCCGATGAGCGCCGCCCCCAGTCCAGTCCTCGCTGCCCCGATCCGGGTCGCGGCCGGGACGACCGCCGGCGCGGCGGTGCGCGAGGCGGATCTGCCCAGCCGCGGAACCCCCGACGCGGTCGTGGTGGTGCGTGACGCCGACGGCCGGCTTCGGGACCTTTCCTGGGCCCCCGACACCGATGTCGAGGTGACGCCGGTGGCGGCCAACACCGACGATGGCCGCAGCGTCATCCGGCACTCGTGTGCCCATGTGCTGGCCCAAGCTGTGCAGGAGCTGTTCCCGCAGGCCAAACTGGGTATCGGCCCGCCGATCACGGACGGCTTCTATTACGACTTCGACGTGGCCGAGCCGTTCACCCCGGAAGACCTGGCCAAGCTCGAGAAGCGGATGGCCAAGATCATCAAGGACGGTCAGCTGTTCTCCCGGCGCGTCTACGAATCCAAGGACCAGGCGCTCGCCGAGCTGGCCGATGAGCCCTACAAGCTTGAGCTGGTCTCCGAAGATTTCGGCAAGTCCGACAATCCGGAAATCATGGAGGTCGGTGGCGACGAGTTGACCGCCTACGACAACCTCAACGCCCGCACGAAGGAACGGATCTGGGGTGATCTGTGCCGCGGCCCGCACATCCCGACCACCAAGTACATCCCGGCCTTCAAGCTGACCCGCAGCAGCGCCGCCTACTGGCGGGGTGACCAGAAGAACGCCAGCCTGCAGCGGGTGTACGGGACGGCCTGGGAGTCGCAGGAGGCTCTCGATCGTCACCTGGAGCTGCTCGAGGAGGCGCAGCGGCGCGACCACCGCAAGCTCGGTGTCGAGCTCGACCTGTTCAGTTTCCCCGACGAGCTGGGCTCGGGCCTGCCGGTGTTCCACCCCAAGGGCGGGGTGATCCGCAAGGAGCTGGAGGACTACTCGCGGCGCAAGCACTCCGAGGCCGGCTACGAGTTCGTCAACACCCCGCACATCACCAAGGAACACCTCTACATCACCTCGGGTCACCTGGAGTGGTACGCCGACGGCATGTACCCGCCGATGCACATCGACGCGGAGTACAACGAGGACGGCACGGTGCGCAAGCCCGGCCAGGACTACTACCTCAAGCCGATGAACTGCCCCATGCACCATCTGATCTACCGGGCGCGAGGCCGTTCCTACCGTGAACTTCCGTTGCGGCTCTTCGAATTCGGCTCGGTGTACCGCTACGAGAAGTCCGGTGTGGTGCACGGGCTGACCCGGGTGCGCGGCATGACGCAGGACGACGCGCACATCTACACCACGCGCGAGCAGATGCGCGACGAGCTGACCTCGCTGCTGCAGTTCGTGCTCGACCTGCTGTCGGATTACGGCCTGGACGACTACTACCTGGAGCTGTCCACGAAGGACCCCGACAAGTACGTGGGCTCCGACGAGATGTGGGATGAGGCCACCGAGACCCTGCGCTCGGTCGCCGAAGCCTCGGGCCTGGACCTGGTGCCGGATCCGGGCGGCGCGGCGTTCTACGGACCCAAGATCTCCGTGCAGGTCAAGGACGCGCTGGGGCGCAACTGGCAGATGTCCACGATCCAGCTGGACTTCAACATGCCCGACCGGTTCGAGCTGGAGTACACCTCCCAGGATGGATCACGTCGACGGCCCGTCTTGATCCACCGCGCCCTCTTCGGCTCGATCGAACGGTTCTTCGGGGTGCTCACCGAGCACTATGCGGGCGCGTTCCCGGCCTGGCTGGCGCCGGTGCAGGTGGTCGGGATCCCGGTCGCCGACGCGCACCTGGACTACCTCTACGACGTTGCCGCCCAACTGAAGTCGCGCGGGGTGCGGGTCGAGGTCGACGGCAGCGACGACCGGATGGCGAAGAAGATCGTCAACCACACCAACCAGAAGGTGCCGTTCATGTTGCTGGCCGGCGACAAAGATCTCGAGGCCGGCGCCGTGAGCTTCCGGTTCGGTGACCGCACCCAGATCAACGGGGTGCCCCGCGACGAGGCGGTCGAGGCGATCGTGAAGTGGATCGCTGATCGCAACAATGTGGTGCCGACGGCGGACCTGGTCAAAGTATGACCGACGACGAGCGGTCGATCGTCGACCACGGCGGCGCAGACGCCATCATCGACCATGGCGTGGGCGAGCCGGATCACCTGCAGCGGCTGTGGACCCCGCACCGGATGAGCTACATCGTGGATGCGGTCAAGAGCGACAAAAAAGTCGGGTCGGCCGGTTCGTCGGAACCGTTCACCGACATCCCCGCGATGTCCGACGAGGACGGGCTGATGGTGGCCCGCGGCGAATTGGTGTACGCCGTGCTCAACCTCTACCCGTACAACCCGGGCCATCTCATGGTGGTGCCCTACCGGCGGGTCTCGGAGCTGGAGGACCTCACCGACGCCGAGAGCGCCGAGCTGATGGCGTTCACGCAGAAGGCGATCCGCGTCATCAAGGCGGTGTCCAGCCCGCACGGGTTCAACGTCGGTTTGAACCTGGGGATGTCCGCCGGCGGGTCGTTGGCCGAGCACCTGCACATGCACGTGGTGCCGCGCTGGGGCGGCGACGCGAACTTCATCACGATCATCGGCGGCGCCAAGGTCATTCCGCAGCTGCTGAGCGAGACCCGAGAGCTGCTGGCGACGGAATGGGTCCGCCAGCCAGGGCGAGCACAGCGACGGGAAATGGGCCCGTGAGCAATTTCTACCTGATGACCCGCGCGGCCTACGTCAAGCTGTCGCGGCCGGTGGCCAAGACGGCGCTGCGCGCCGGGCTGACGCCCGACATCGTCACGATCGTGGGGACCGCGGCATCGGTGGTCGGCGCCCTCACCCTGTTCCCGATCGGTGCGTTGTTCGCCGGCGGCGTGGTGGTCTCGTTCTTCGTGCTGGCCGACATGCTCGACGGGGCGATGGCCCGCGAACGCGGCGGCGGCACCCGGTTCGGTGCCGTGCTGGACGCCACGTGCGACCGGATCAGCGACGGTGCGGTGTTCGCCGGCCTGTTGTGGTGGGCGGCCTTCGGTCTGCACAGTGCCTCGCTCGTCGTCGCCACCCTGATCTGCCTGGTCACCTCGCAGGTGACCTCCTACATCAAGGCCCGCGCCGAGGCCAGTGGGCTGCGCGGGGACGGCGGCATCATCGAACGCCCCGAACGACTGGTGATCGTGCTGGTCGGCGCCGGGCTGTCCGACTTCCCGTTCTTCCCGCTGCCGTGGGCGCTGCCGGTGGCCATGTGGGTGCTGGCGGTGGCCAGCGTCGTCACCGTGGCGCAGCGGCTGCACACGGTGCGCACGTCGGCCGGTGCGATGGACCCGCTGCAGCAACCCGAGGCGGGTGCGTCATGAGTATCCCGCTTCCGGGACAGCTGACCGACCTCGGTTACGCGGCCGGCTGGCAACTCGTCCGGTCCATGCCGGACGTGTTGGCGCGCAACCTGTTCGACGTCGGTGCCCGCTATGCCGCCCGGGGCGGTGGGCCGCAGCAGCTGCGCAAGAACCTGGCCCGGGTCATCGGCGTCACGCCGGAGCAGGTGCCCGATGAGCTGATCCGGGCGTCGCTGGCCTCCTATGCCCGCTACTGGCGCGAGGCATTCCGGTTGCCGTCGATGGATCTGACTGCCGTGGCCAAGCGGCTCGACGAGGTGTTCATCGGGGCGGACAAGTTCCGGATTGCGCACGAGGCCGGCCGCGGGGCCGTGATGGCACTGCCGCACAGTGGGAACTGGGACATGGCCGGGGTGTGGCTGGCCCAGCAGTACGGCACCTTCGCCACCGTCGCAGAACGCCTCAAACCCGAATCGCTGTACCGCCGCTTCATCGACTACCGGGAGAGCCTCGGATTCGAGGTCTTCCCGACGTCCGGCGGTGAGCGCCCGCCGTTCGAGGTGCTCTCGGAACGGTTGCGCGACAACATGTTCATCTGCCTGATGGCCGACCGCGACCTCACCCGCAACGGCGTCGAGGTCGAGTTCTTCGGCGAGGCCACCCGGATGCCCGCCGGCCCGGCCAAGTTGGCGATCGAGACCGGTGCACCGCTGCACCCGGCGCACATCCACTACGACGGCGACGATTGCGTGGTGGAGATCTTCGATGCGCTCGACACCTCGTCGGGAGATGTGTCGTTGGTGACCCAGCAGCTGGCCGACCGGTTCGAGACGAACATCGCCGCCCATCCGGCCGACTGGCACATGCTGCAACCGCAGTGGCTCGCCGATCTCTCCGACGAACGTCGCGCCCGACTGGGTACCACCTGATGAGCGTTTGCGCGAAGAGGCGACGGAGCTAGCCATGCGTATCGGGATGGTCTGTCCGTATTCGTTCGATGTGCCGGGCGGGGTGCAATCCCATGTGCTGCAGCTGGCCGAGGTGATGCGCGCGGGCGGGCACTACGTCAGCGTGCTGGCCCCGTCGTCGCCGCATGTGAAGCTGCCGGATTACGTGGTCTCGGGCGGAAAGGCGGTCCCGATTCCCTACAACGGCTCGGTGGCTCGGCTGCGGTTCGGGCCGGCCACCCACCGCAAGGTCAAAAGGTGGATCGCCGAAGGCGATTTCGATGTGTTACACCTGCACGAGCCCAATGCGCCCAGTTTGTCGATGCTGGCGCTGCAGGCCGCTGAAGGCCCGATCGTCGCCACATTCCACACCTCGACCACAAAATCGTTGACGCTCAGCGTGTTTCAGGGGATCTTGCGTCCGTACCACGAGAAGATCGTCGGCCGTATCGCGGTGTCGGACCTGGCCCGGCGCTGGCAGATGGAGGCGCTGGGCTCCGACGCGGTGGAGATCCCCAACGGCGTCGACGTGCCCGCCTTCGCGAATGCCCCACGCCTGGAAGGGTATCCGCGGCCCGGCCACTCGGTGCTGTTTCTCGGGCGGTTCGAGGAATCCCGCAAGGGGATGGCGGTGCTGTTGGGGGCGTTGCCGAAACTGGTGCGCAGGTTCTCCGACATCGAGATCCTGATCGTCGGCCGGGGAGATGAGACCGAGCTGCGCGAGCAGGCCGGCGAGCTGGCCGGGCACCTGCGGTTCCTCGGCCAGGTCGACGACGAGGCCAAGGCCGCGGCCATGCGCAGCGCAGACGTCTACTGCGCGCCGAACCTCGGCGGGGAGAGCTTCGGCATCGTGCTGGTGGAGGCCATGGCGGCCGGCACCGCGGTGGTGGCCAGTGAGCTCGACGCCTTCAGCCGCGTCCTCGACCACGGTCAGGCCGGGCGGCTGGTGCCCGTCGGTGACGCCGAGGCGCTGGCCGACGCCCTGATCGCGGTGCTGGAAGACGACGGGCTGCGCGAGCGCTACATCGAGAAGGCCACTGAGCGGGTGACGCGGTACGACTGGTCGGTGGTGGCCGGCCAGATCATGCGGGTGTACGAGACGGTGGCCAGTGCCGGGACGAAAGTGCAGGTGGGCGACTAGTCATGTCGACCTGGATTGTGATCGCGGCGCTGCTGGTGCTGGCCGTGGTGCTCCTGGTGGCGGGATGGGCCTACCAGACCGCCAATCGGCTGGACCGGCTGCACGTGCGCTACGACCTGTCCTGGCAGGCGCTCGACGGTGCGCTGGCGCGGCGGGCGGTGGTGGCCCGCGCCGTCGCTCTCGACGCCTACCCGGGCGCCCCCGAGGGCAAACGGCTGGCGGCCCTGGCCGACGCCGCCGAGCGGGCCCCGCGGCCCGCCCGCGAGGCCGCCGAGAACGATCTGTCGGCCGCGCTGGCCGCGGTCGAGCCGGCCGAGCTGCCGGTGGCGCTGGTGGCCGAGCTGGCCGACGCCGAAGCCCGGGTGCTGCTGGCCCGGCGCTTCCACAACGACGCCGTGCGCGACACCCTGGCACTGCGGGAACGTCGGCTGGTGCGGGCCCTGCGACTCGGTGGAACCGCCGCGCTGCCAACCTATTTCGAGATCGTGGAACGCGCCGAATCGCAAGCTGAGGTCAACCCGGTGAGCCGGCGCACCTCGGCGCGGGTGGTGCTGCTCGACGAGACCGGCGCGGTGCTGCTGCTGCACGGTAGCGACCCGGCGATCGAGGACCCGGACACCCCGGCGCCGCGGTGGTGGTTCACCGTCGGCGGCGCAGTCCGGCCCGGGGAGAACCTGGCGGCCGCGGCGGCCCGTGAACTCGTCGAGGAGACCGGCCTGCAGACGGCGCCGGAGGTGCTCATCGGACCGGTCTGGCGTCGCGACGCGGTGATCGACTTCAACGCCTCGGTGATCCGCAGCGAGGAGTACTTCTTCATCCACCGCACGGCCCGGTTCGAACCCGCCGCAACGGGGCGCACCACCCTGGAGCGGCACTACATTCATGGCCACCGGTGGTGCGATGCAACAATGATCGCCGAGTTGGTTGCCGGCGGGGAGGCCGTATATCCGCTTCAACTGGGTGAGCTGCTGGCTCAGGCCAACGAATTGGCCTCGCTGTCGGCGACAACGCCGGCGAACGTGCGGACTTCCGCGCCACGTGAGCTGCAAGCCATCCGGTGATCGCGGATGTAATGGATTTGCCGGCTCCACCTAGACTGATTCAGTAGCAATTTGAAGGAGAGAGCAGTGGTTACCGCGGCGCAGAACGGCTCCAGCAACCAAACCGGTACCGCGCGGGTGAAGCGCGGGATGGCCGAGATGCTCAAGGGCGGCGTGATCATGGACGTGGTCACCCCCGAGCAGGCCAAGATCGCCGAAGGCGCCGGTGCGGTCGCCGTCATGGCCCTGGAGCGGGTACCCGCCGACATCCGCGCCCAGGGCGGGGTGTCACGGATGAGCGATCCGGACATGATCGAGGGCATCATCTCCGCGGTCACCATCCCGGTGATGGCCAAGGCCCGGATCGGGCATTTCGTCGAGGCACAGATCCTGCAGAGCCTCGGGGTGGATTACATCGACGAGTCCGAGGTGCTGACCCCGGCCGACTACACCAACCACATCGACAAGTGGAAGTTCACCGTGCCGTTCGTGTGCGGTGCCACCAACCTGGGCGAGGCGCTGCGCCGGATCACCGAGGGCGCGGCGATGATCCGCTCCAAGGGCGAGGCCGGCACCGGGGACGTCTCCAACGCCACCACCCACATGCGCAAGATCGGCGGCGAGATCCGTCGGCTCACCTCGATGAGCGAAGACGAGCTCTACGTCGCGGCCAAGGAACTGCAGGCACCCTACGAGCTGGTGGCCGAGGTGGCCCGGGCCGGCAAGCTCCCGGTCACGATGTTCACCGCCGGCGGGATCGCCACCCCAGCCGATGCGGCGATGATGATGCAGCTCGGCGCCGAGGGCGTGTTCGTCGGCTCCGGGATCTTCAAGTCCGGTAACCCGGCGCAGCGGGCCGCGGCGATCGTGAAGGCCACCACCTTCTACGACGATCCGGATGTGTTGGCCAAGGTGTCGCGGGGTCTCGGCGAGGCCATGGTGGGCATCAACGTCGAGGAGATCGCCCAGCCGCATCGGCTCGCCGAACGCGGCTGGTGATGAGCCGCGTGCGCGAAGAGCAGAAGTAACTGCATGGCGATCGAAGAGATTCTCGACCTGGAGCAGCTCGAGGTCAACATCTATCGCGGCGGGGTGTTCAGCCCCGAGTCGGGATTCCTGCAGCGTACGTTCGGCGGCCATGTGGCCGGCCAGTCGCTGGTCTCGGCGGTACGCACGGTGGACCCAGCGTTTCAGGTGCACTCCCTGCACGGCTATTTCCTGCGGCCGGGCGACGCCAGGGCCCCGTCGGTCTACACCGTCGAGCGCATCCGCGACGGTGGTTCGTTCTGCACCCGGCGGGTGAGTGCGATCCAGCACGGCGAGACGATCTTCACGATGTCGGCCTCGTTCCAGACCGACCAGACCGGCATCGAGCATCAGGACGCCATGCCCCAGGCACCCGGGCCCGACGACCTGCCCGGCTTCCGGTCCGGGGGAGCGTTCGACGACGCCGGCTTCGCGCAGTTCGCCGAATGGGATGTACGCATCGTGCCGCGCGACAAGGTGGCCCGGCTGCCGGGCAAGGCGTCGCAGCAGCAGGTGTGGTTCCGCCACCGCGACCCGCTGCCCGACGATCACGTGCTGCACATCTGTGCGCTGGCCTACATGAGTGATCTGACCCTGCTGGGATCGGCCCAGGTCAACCACCTCGACGTGCGCAAGCATCTGAACGTGGCGTCACTCGACCACGCCATGTGGTTCATGCGGCCGTTCCGCGCCGACGAGTGGCTGCTCTACGACCAGTCCTCGCCCTCGGCGTGCGGCGGTCGTTCGCTGACCCAGGGCAAGATCTTCAACCGCTACGGCGAGATGGTGGCTGCGGTGATGCAGGAGGGGCTGACCCGCTATCAGCGCAACTTCGCGCCGCCAGAAGTCTCGTGAGTCCCCGGGTCGGGGTGTTGGCGCTGCAGGGGGACACCCGCGAGCATCTGGCCGCGCTGCGTGAGGCGGGGGCCGAGGCGAACACCGTGCGCCGGCTTGCCGAGCTCGATGCGGTTGACGCCCTGGTGATCCCGGGCGGGGAGTCCACTGCCATGAGCCACTTGCTGCGCGAGTTCGATCTGCTCGAACCGCTGCGGGCGCGGATGGCCGACGGGCTGCCGTGTTACGGCTCCTGCGCCGGGATGATCCTGCTGGCCGGCGAGATCGTGGACGCCGGGGTCGAGGGACGCGCCGCCGTCCCGCTGGGCGGCATCGACATGACGGTGCGGCGCAACGCGTTCGGCCGTCAGGTCGATTCCTTCGAGGGCGACATCGACTTCGACGGACTCGACATGCCGGTGCATGCGGTGTTCATCCGGGCGCCCTGGGTGGAGCGGGTCGGGCCCGGTGTCACCGTGCTGGCCCGCGCCGCCGGCCACATCGTCGCCGTGCGTCAGGGCTCGATGCTCGCGACGTCGTTTCACCCGGAGATGACCGGCGACCGGCGCATCCACAAACTGTTCGTCGACTCGCTGTAGCAGGCATCGCGAACTGGGCTCGGTGTGCTCACCGAGATCCGCCCTCGACGATCACGCCGGCGCTTTTCTCCATCGGCTTGATCACCGAGGTGAAGTCGGAATCGGCACCCTCGCACTCCAGCGTCTGCTCCCAGATCCGCTGGACGGTCTCGGCCATCTCCAATGGCAGGCCAAGGGCTTTCGCCTCCTTCAGGTACAGGCGTACATCTTTGGCCATCAGGCCGGTGGCGAATCCGTAGTCGAAGGTGCGGGGGAGCACCGCCCGCGGGAACTTGTCCCGGCTGGCATGGGTGCCGCCCGATCCGGCGTTGAGTACGTCGATCATCACGTCGGCACTGAGCCCGGCCTTCACGCCCATCACCATCACCTCTGCCGTCGCGGCCAGGGTGGTGGCGGCCATCAGGTTGTTGATCAGTTTCATGGTCTGTGCGGCGCCGGGTGTTTCCGAGACGAAGATCGCTCGGCCGATGACATCGAAAACTGGTGCCAGCAGCTCGAATTGGTCGTGTGGACCGGACACCATCACCGCGAGGGTACCGGCCTCGGCGCCATGGACCCCGCCGCTGACCGGGCTGTCCAGCGCCGCGATCCCACGGGCGGCCAGCGCGGCGTGATTGCGTTGTGCGGCTTGACCGCCGACCGTGGACAGGTCGACGAACCGCTGCACCCGGGTGCCGTCGGCGACGTCGGCCGCCACGGCCTCGGAGACCTGCGGGGTGGGCAGGCTGGCCAGCACCGTCTCGGTCCGGTCGGCCACATCGCGCACCGAGGTGCCCGGTTGGGCGCCCAGTGTGACGGCCTCGGCGAGCACGTCCTCGCGGACATCGAAGACCACCACCGGGAATCCGGCTTCCAGCAGCCGGCGCATCATCGGTCGGCCCATGTTGCCCAGGCCGATGAAGCCGATCTCCGGATTCATGCCTGCCTCTCGTTCTCGTCCAGTTCGGCGAACACCGCGCGGGCCAGCCGGAAGCTGTCGACCGCTGCCGGGATACCCGCGTAAATGCCGACCTGCAGGAAGATTTCGCAGATTTCCTCGCGGCTGACGCCGTTGTTGAGTGCGCCCCGGATATGAGTGCGCAGTTCGTTGGGCCGGTTCAGGACCGAGATCATCGCCAGGTTCAGCATGCTGCGGGTCTTGAGCTCCAGTCCGTCTCGACCCCAGACCGCCCCCCAGCAGTACTCGGTGACCAGATCTTGCAGCGGCTTGGAGAACGGGTCGACGTTGCCCGCTGCCTGGCGCACGTAGTCCTCACCGAGTACGGCGGTGCGGATCGCCAAACCCTTGTCATAGGTGTCCTGGTCCATGGTGTCCTTTCGGGGGTGGTTGGGTCATGGGCGACGCGGGCGCACCCCGTCGAGAAACAACCGGACGAAGGCGCGCATCCGCTTGTCCAGGTCGTCGGGGGTCCAGGCCACGCCCCACAGGGCGCCGGTGGCGGGACCGCCGACGACCATGCTCAGGAAGGCGGTTCCGGCCACCTCGGGATCGTCGATCTCGATGGCTCCGGCTTCGGCGTGCCGGGTCAGGACCTCGGCGATGAACGTCATGGCGGGCAGGGTGCCCTGTTCGTAGACGAGCCGGAACAGTTGGGGGAACCGGTTGCCTTCGGCGTTGAGGATGCGTTGCAGGGCGATGCCGGCCGGGCTGGTGATGCCGGCCAGCCGGATCCGCCCGATGGCCAGCAGGGTTTCTTCCAGATCGTCGGTCTCGGCGGCACGCAGTGTCTCGATGGGCACCAGCCAGCGGTCCACCGCGCGTTGTACCGCGGCCTCGAACAGCGCGGATTTGTCCGGGTAGAGGCTGTAGATGGTGCGTTTGGCCATGCCGGCGGCCGTCGCGATGGCCTCGATGGTGGCACGCTCGAATCCGTTGTCCAGGAATACTTCCAAGGCACGGTCGAGGAGCTCGAGGTGACGCTGGGCGGCCTGCTCCCGAGTGGGGCGACCGGCTTGACGAACTCGGGCCATGGGGTTCACAGTAGCATTAATGAAACGCTTTAGGTGCTATTAATTCGATTCTCCTCAGGAGGCCCCCATGACCGCCGTCGAGCAACTTCTCGCCCTCCAAGAGGCGCCCGATCGCTACGACATCGCCCCGGCTGATGTACACGACCTGCAGGTCGAAGCTGTCAACGAGCGCTTCGCCACCCGCGTCGATCAGATCCCGCTGCTGCGCAACCGCGCCCAATCCGCCGAGATCACCAAGGTCGCTCGGCGCGAAGACCTGGTGCCACTGCTGTTCGCGCACAGCGCCTACAAGAGTTACGCGCAGAACTGGCTGACCGACGGCCGGTGGGACCGAATGGTCAAGTGGGTCGGCACCGTCTCCACGTGCGATCCATCCGGTATCGACGTCGACGGAGTCGGCGGCCTCGACGACTTCGTCGACCGGATGGAGTCCGTCGGGTGCTACCTGACCTGCTCCAGCGGTACCACCGGGAAACCGGCCATGATCGCCTGCTCGGAATCTGATCTGGACGTGGCCTCTCGGGCCAATGTCACCGGATTGACCTGGGCCACTGGCATTGCGGCCGACGGCAGCCGCAAACTGTTCGGGCTGGGGCCGCGTACCAAGGTCGAACGCAACGAGCGTACCCGGCTCGCGCTCGTGGAGGCCTTCTCCAGCGACGCCGACAGCTACCAGTTGCCGGTCGAGCCGATCTCGGTCGGCGCCATCATGGAAATGATCGGCCTGCGCCGCCGCATCGGCGATGGCACCGCCAGTCCATCCGAGCTCACCACATTCGAAGCCACCAGTGCCGCACGGCAGAACGCGATGGAGGGCGCCATCGCCGGTGCGGTCGACGAGCTCATCGCCAACCGCGACCGGTCGTTGTTGCTGACCTCGATGTTCGCCTCGCTGTACCAGGTGGCCCAGGGGGTGCGGGCAAAAGGATTCTCGGACAGTGACTTCCGCGCTGACACCGCCCTGCTGGTGGCCGGTGGCCTCAAGGGTGCGGTGTTGCCGCCGGACTACCGCGAGTTCATCTTCGACACCTTCAACATCGCCGAGGAACGGGTGTACCACTTCTACACCATGCAGGAGCTGAACACCCCGTTCCCGAAGTGCCGGGCCGGGCGTTACCACATACCGCCGTGGGTTGTGTTGCTGCCGTTGGACGAACCCGGCGATAAGCTCGTCGACACCACCGCCGGTCCGGTGCAGGCCCGTGGCGCGTTCTTCGACCTGTCGCTGGAAGGCCGCTGGGGCGGGGTCATCTCCGGAGACCGCATCGACGCCGATTTCGGGGTCTGCGACTGCGGCCATCAAGGGCCTACGGTGGGCCCGGACATCACCCGCTATGCCGATCTGGGCGGGGACAAGATCACCTGCTCGGGCACCATCGACGCCTACGTGCGGGGTGAGGCATGAGCACCACGACGTCCCTGGCGGCACCGTTCTTCATCCGCGGCGAGCTGGTCGAGGGGACCGGCAGCCAATTTCGCTCCCGCGACCTCGGAGTGGACTTCACCACGCCGGCAATCGAACTGGACGCCCTGATCACCCCGCGCTCGCAGTTGCCCCCGCTGCTCGACGTTCCGCTGGCCGAGATCATCGAATTCCTGGCCGAGACCGGTGACCGCCTGGCCCTGGACCACAACCCGCACCTGCAGCGCTGCCTTGACCTGGTGGCCGAGACCAACCCACTGCCGCGACGGGTGGTGGAGAATCTCTACCGGACCGCGCCCGAGCTGCTGCGCCCCGACAGCCTCTGGTCCCAGGTCGAATCGAACTTCGCCGACCCGGCGGTGCTCGACGGCTGGGTGAGCCGCACCGACGCCGCAGGCAACACCGGAGCCATCCGGGCCTTCCCGCCGCGGATGGTGCACATGCTGGCCGGCAACGCCCCGGCCGGCTGCATCGCCTCGATCGCCCAGAGTGCGTTGGTCAAGGGCATCAGCGTGTTCAAGATGCCCTCCTCGGACCCGTTCACCACCGTGGCCGTGCTGCGCACCATGGCCGAGATCGATCCGAAACACCCAGTGGTGCAGTCGATGTCAGCGGTGTACTGGTCCGGCGGTGACGAGTCGCTCGAGCGGACGATCTACCGCCCGCAGTACTTCGACAAGATCGTGGCGTGGGGCGGCGGGCCGGCGATCGGCAACGTCATCAAGTATCTGGGCCCGGGCATCCAACTGGTGTCGTTCGACCCCAAGAGCTCGATCTCGATGATCGGCCGCGAGGTGTTCGAGTCCGAGCAGACTCTCGCCGATGTCGCCGAACGGGTGGCGGCCGATACCTGTGTGTTCAA
Source organism: [Mycobacterium] fortunisiensis (assembly GCF_019050325.1). Classification (GTDB taxonomy): domain Bacteria; phylum Actinomycetota; class Actinomycetes; order Mycobacteriales; family Mycobacteriaceae; genus Mycobacterium; species Mycobacterium fortunisiensis. The sequence goes on from NZ_VOMB01000016.1 coordinate 547,675, forward strand.
CCAGGAAGCCTGCCTGGCAAGCCGATTCGTGTTCCTGGAGACCACCGACCGGGCGCAGGCCGAGCGGTTCTGCGCGCACCTGCAGCCGCGTCTGGGCGTCGACCGGCTGTTCGGCTCGGCGGTGGCCCCGCTGCCGCCGGCCGACATCCGCGACGAGGTCGAGGTGATGGCCGCGATGGGTGACGAACTGCAGGTATTCGGCCGGTTCGACGGCCAGGGTGTGGTGCTGCTGTCGGACGCCCCGGTGGATTTCCATCCGTCCCATAAGACGTCGAACGTGGTGATGGTGAGGTCCCTCGACGACGCGGTCCGCCACGTCAACGTCGCCACCCAGACCATCGGCATCTACCCGTTCGAACGCAAGACCGCGCTGCGCGACGCGCTGGCCGGCGCGGGCGGTCAGCGGCTGTGCCGGGTGGGCACCGCCAACGCCCATGTCGCCGGCGGCCCGCACGACGCCATGTACCCACTGGCCAGGCTGGTGCACTGGATGGGTGACGACGATATTTTCACCGCGGACGCCAATGCGGCGCTGCCGATAGCTGCTGGATAACGGCCCACGTAGACTGAATGGCCGAAGTTTGACGAGAAAGAGGGCGTACCTGCATGAGCGGCCATTCCAAGTGGGCCACCACCAAGCACAAGAAGGCCGTCATCGATGCCAAGCGCGGCAAGATGTTCGCCAAGTTGATCAAGAACATCGAGGTCGCAGCGCGTGTCGGCGGGGGCGACCCGGCCGGCAACCCGACACTCTACGACGCCATCCAGAAGGCCAAGAAGAGCTCGGTGCCCAACGACAACATCGAGCGCGCCCGCAAGCGCGGCGGTGGTGAAGAGGCCGGTGGCGCCGACTGGCAGAACATCACGTACGAGGGGTACGGCCCCAACGGTGTCGCGGTGCTCGTCGAGTGCCTGACCGACAACCGCAACCGGGCGGCCGGTGAGGTGCGCGTCGCGATGACCCGCAACGGCGGCAACATGGCCGATCCCGGTTCGGTGGCCTACCTGTTCTCCCGCAAGGGCGTGGTGACCTTGGAGAAGAACGGCCTGACCGAGGACGACGTGCTGTTGGCCGTGTTGGAGGCCGGGGCCGAAGAGGTCAACGACCTGGGCGACTCCTTCGAGATCATCTCCGAACCCACCGACCTGGTGGCAGTGCGCACCGCGCTGCAGGACGCCGGCATCGACTACGACTCGGCCGAGGCCAGCTTTCAGCCCTCGGTCACCGTGCCCGTGGACCTCGAAGGCGCCCGCAAGGTGTTCAAGCTCGTCGACGCGCTGGAGGACAGCGACGACGTGCAGGACGTGTACACCAACATCGACATCCCCGACGACGTCGCCGCGCAGCTCGACGAGGAGTGATGGCGAGCGTCCTCGACCCTGAGGGCGTCAAGTGGACGGTGCGCCGGCGCTGGGTGCCGTGGCGTCCACGCCGAAAGATGCCAGACGAGTGGGGTTTTGGCGACGCGTCCTTCACCGACGGGGACGACATCATCAGCGTCGTGCTGAACATCGCCCTTGTGGTGCTGTTGGTCCCGGCCCTGGTGTTGGCGCTGCTGGTGGCTGCCGAGTTCCTGCTGTTGCTGCTCCTGCTGCCGCTGTGGGTGCTGGCCCGTTCACTGTTCGGCACGCCGTGGATCATCGTGGTTCGCCGTGACCGCAAGATCGTCAGTGAGGAAGCCGTGCGTGGCTGGGGCGCGACCAGCGCCCGCATCGATCAGATCAAGTCGTTCATCGCGTCGGGTGCAGCGCTGCGTCGATAGGAGTCTGGCCCGAGATCACCTCGAAGGTCCGCCCGGCGGTCTCAGGCTCGTGCAGGACGGCGAGCAGCACCTGCGCGACGTCGGCGCGCGGAATGGTGCCGCGGCCCCGTTGATTCAGCGATGGTGACGTTTCCGGTGCCCAGTTCGTCGGTGAGCCCGCCCGGGCGCACGATCGTCGTGCGCAGCCCGGTGCGCGCCCGCACATCGGCGTCGGCCTCGGATTTGGCTTGCATGTACGCCCGGAACACCTCGTCGTAGGAATCGTCACGGGAGCGGTCGTCGGCAGCCATCGCGGACACCATCACGTAGCGGTCCACGCCCGCGGCTTCGGCGGCATCGGCCAGCAATATCGCCGCATCGCGATCCACGGTCTGTTTACGCGCCGCCCCGCTGCCCGGCCCGGCACCGGCCGCGAACACCACGGCGTCGGCTCCACGCACCGCGTCGGCCACCTCGGCGACCGACGCCTGCTCCAGATCCAGCACGACGGCGCCGGCGCCGACTTCCTGCAGATCAGCCTCCTGATCCGGGTTGCGGATGAGGCCGGTCGCCGAATCCCCGCGTTCGGACAGGAGACGCTCGAGGATGAGGGCGATCTTGCCGTGCCCGCCGGCTATCACTACGCGCATGCATTCGACCCTACGACGATCGACGATCTGAGCGTGTCCCTGTAGGCGGCCGTCGTCGGCTCACGCTAGGCTCTCGAACAGATGTTCTGACGAAGGGGTTCGCGTGCGGGTGATGGGAGTCGATCCCGGGTTGACGCGTTGCGGGCTGTCGGTGATCGAGAACGGCAAGGGCCGGCAGGTCATCGCGCTGGATGTGGATGTGGTGCGTACCCCGGCCGATGCGCCGCTGCAGAAACGGCTGCTGACGATCAGTGACACTGTCGAGTATTGGCTGGACACCCACCGGCCCGATGTGATCGCCATCGAACGGGTCTTCGCCCAGCAGAACGTGTCGACGGTGATGGGCACCGCGCAGGCCGGCGGGGTGATCGCCCTGGCCGCCGCCCGTCGCGACATCGACGTGCATTTTCACACGCCCTCGGAGGTGAAGGCCGCCGTCACCGGCAACGGCCGGGCCGGCAAGGCGCAGGTCACCGAGATGGTCACCAGAATCCTTGCGCTGCAACAGAAACCGACACCCGCCGACGCCGCCGACGCGCTGGCGCTGGCGATCTGTCACTGCTGGCGGGCACCGATGATCGCGCGGATGGCCGCCGCCGAGGCGATGGCCGCCGAGCAACGCCGCAAGTATCAGGCCAAGGTCAAGGCGGCCCGGGCATGATCGCCTCGGTGCGCGGCGAGGTGATCGACATCGCCCTGGACCATGCGGTGATCGAGGCCGCCGGGGTCGGCTACAAGGTGATGGCGACGCCGTCGACACTGGCCACGCTGCGCCGGGGTACCGAGTCCCGGCTGATCACCGCGATGATCGTGCGCGAGGACTCGATGACGCTCTATGGGTTCGCCGACGGTGAGGCCCGCGATCTGTTCCTCACGCTGCTCGGGGTGTCCGGTGTCGGCCCCAAGATCGCCTTGGCGACACTGGCGGTCCATGACCCGCAGGCCTTGCGGCAGGCCCTGGCCGACAGCGACGTGACGGCGCTGACCCGGGTGCCGGGGATCGGCAAACGCGGCGCCGAGCGCATGGTGCTGGAACTGCGCGACAAGATCGGCCCGGTCACCCCCGGGGCCATCGGCGGATCGGTCGGTCACGCCGTGCGGGCACCGGTGGTGGAAGCCCTCGTCGGCCTCGGCTTCGCGGCCAAGCAGGCCGAGGAGGCCACCGACAAGGTGCTCGCCAACGATCCCGAGGCCACCACGTCGTCCGCGTTGCGGGCGGCGTTGTCGATGTTGGGTAAGAAGTAATGGGCCGTTTCGACGATGCCGAGGAGCCCGACGAGCGGGAGGTCTCGCCGGCGCTGACGGTCGGCGAGGGTGATATCGACGCGAGTCTGCGTCCGCGCTCACTCGGGGAGTTCATCGGTCAGCCCCGCGTACGCGAGCAGCTGCAATTGGTCATCGAGGGCGCCAAGAACCGTGGCGGCACACCGGATCACATCCTGTTGTCCGGTCCGCCCGGCCTGGGCAAGACCTCGCTGGCGATGATCATCGCGGCCGAGCTCGGCTCGTCACTGCGACTCACCTCCGGCCCGGCGCTGGAACGCGCCGGCGACCTGGCCGCCATGCTGTCCAACCTCGTCGAGCACGATGTGCTGTTCATCGACGAGATCCACCGCATCGCCCGGCCCGCCGAGGAGATGCTGTATCTGGCGATGGAGGACTTCCGCGTCGACGTGGTGGTCGGCAAAGGTCCTGGCGCCACCTCGATCCCGCTCGAGGTGGCACCGTTCACCCTGGTGGGGGCGACCACCCGGTCCGGCGCACTGACCGGGCCGCTGCGGGACCGGTTCGGGTTCACCGCCCACATGGATTTCTACGAGCCGGTCGAACTCGAGCGGGTACTGGCCCGATCCGCGGGAATCCTCGGTATCCAGCTCGGTGCCGACGCCGGCGCCGAGATCGCCCGGCGTTCCCGCGGCACCCCGCGCATCGCCAACCGGTTGCTGCGCCGGGTGCGCGACTATGCCGAGGTCCGCGCCGACGGCGTGATCACCCGCGACATCGCCAAGGCCGCTCTGGAGGTCTACGACGTCGACGAGCTCGGCCTCGACCGCCTCGACCGCGCTGTGCTGTCGGCACTCACCCGCAGTTTCGGCGGCGGGCCAGTCGGAGTGTCGACCCTTGCCGTGGCGGTTGGCGAGGAGGCGACCACGGTCGAAGAGGTCTGCGAGCCCTTCCTGGTGCGCGCCGGCATGGTGGCCCGCACCCCGCGGGGCCGGGTGGCCACGCCGCTGGCCTGGACGCACCTGGGAATGCAACCACCGGTAACCGGTCTGGGGCAGGCCGGCCTGTTTGAATAGACCGCATGCTCACCGCCGGTCTGGCGTTCGCCGGAGTCGGCTCCATGCTGGCCGCGGCCGTGTTATTGGTCATCGGGCTGACCACCCGATGACGAGCACAAACTGATTGGCCGCGGTCCTGGATAAGGACCGCGGCCGCTCAGGGGATTCTTCCCTTGTGGGGAAGTCTTTTACAGCAATCCGAGCAGTTTCAGATCCCTGATGTACTTCACGATGACCTCCCGGGTGACATGGGGGATGTCCTTGTCCGGGCCGATCTTCGCGTCCTGCACTGCGGTACGGAACACGTCGGTCGGTGCCATCGCGCCGTTGACCGGCACGCCGGGCTGCTGGTAGTTGTGCAGCAGCGGCAGCAGCGAGGCCTGTCGTTGCTTGTCGGGCAACGCCCGCAACGTGGTCTCGAAGCGGGACAGCCACTCGTGGTAGTCCGCGACGCGCTGGATCGGGTAGCCGGCCTCGATGAGCCAGTCGACGAACTCGTCCATGCCGAGGCCGTCGTCGTGCGGGTTCATCACGTGGTAGGTCTCGAAGCCATCCTGGACATGGGCGCCCAGGGTGGAGATGGCCTCGGCGATGAACTCGACGGGCAGACCGTCGTAGTGCGAGCGCTGCCGGTTGCCGTCGGCGTCCAACTGGTTGAAGGACTTCGGCGCGACACCGGTGGCGACGAGGCTGAACATCATGCGGGTGAACATGTCGGGCAGGTTCAACTGGCCGGCATAGGTGGTGTCGGCGAGGATCATGTCGCAGCGGAACACGGTCACCGGCAGCCCGGCCAGATCGTGAGCTTCACGCAGCAGGACCTCGCCGGCCCATTTGCTGTTGCCGTATCCGTTGGCATAGCTGTCGTCGACACGTCGAGTTGGACTGATGGCTCGGATGTCCGCGTCCTCCACGAACTTTCCTGGCTCGATACCGCCGCCCACGCCGATGGTCGACACGTACGCGAACGGCTTGATCCGCGTGGTGAGTGCGATCCGGATGAGCTCGGCAGTGCCAAGCGCGTTGGGGCCGAACAGTTCGCTGTAGGGCAGCACGTGGTTGACCAGGGCGGCCGGGTCGACGATGAAATCGACGGTGTCGGCCAGGCGCTGCCAGGTCGCCCGGTCGAGGCCTAGATCGGCCTCGCCTTTGTCGCCGGCGATCACCTCGAGATGGTCGGCGGCCAGCTCGCGGTAGTGCGCCAGCAGCTTGGGGTCGCCGCCGCTGTTAGGTCCAGCACTGTCGAAGGTCTTGTCGAGCCGCGCCCGGGCTTCCTCGTCCGACTTGGCGCGCACGAGGCAGATGACCTTGCCGTCGACGAGATCCATGCGCTCCAGCCACTCCAGGGCCAGGTAACGACCCAGGAAACCGGTGGCGCCGGTGAGTAGGACGGTGCGGATCTCACTGACCGGACCGGGCAGGCTCGGTGCGGCAGCCAACGTCGCGGCGTCGATGAATTTGTCCAGCGTCAGATCGGACGCATGGACCTCGGTCGCGTTGCGACCGTGCACCGAGGTGAAGGTCGGCCGCAAATTGGCACCGGAGCGCTGAGCCTCGATGTACTCGGCGATGGTCCGAAGATCCGATGCCGGGCTGACGATGGCCGACACGGGCACCTCGACGTCGAAGATCTCCTGCAGCAGGTTTCCGAAGGTCAAGGCGGACAGCGAATCCCCGCCCAGATCGGTGAAGTGGGCCTCGGGGGCGAGATCGGATGCCGCGGCACCCAGCAGGGCCCCGGCGGCCCGGCTCACGGTGTCGAGGACCGGGGCGTGGGCACCGCTGCGACGCAGTTCACTGAGCTCGTTGGCCTGGCCTTCGGCCAGCTCGGTGTAAAGCTGCTCCAACCGCTCGCCGTAGTGGGCCTTCAGGTTCGGGCGGGCCAGCTTGCGAATGCCGGTCAACAGACCGTTCTCCAGGCTGAACGGCGTTGTCTCCACGATGAAGTCACGAGGAACCTCGTAACTTTGCAGGCCGGCGGCACGCGCCGCATCCTGCAACGAGTCGCTGATCGCCGTCTTGGACGCTGCCGGATCGGTCGGCACCACGACGGCCAGCAGATAGGAGCGGGCGCTGTTGCCGTAGATGAAGATCTGTCGCACCAGCGGGCTGTCTCCGAAGACCGCTTCCAGCTTTGAGACAGTCACGAACTCGCCCTGTGAAAGCTTCAGCACGTTGTTACGCCGGTCGAGGTACTCGACGTGGTCGGGACCGAGTTCGGCGACGATGTCCCCGGTGCGGTAGTAGCCGTCCTCGTCGAACATCTCGGCGGTGATCTCGGGGCGCTTGTAGTAGCCGGGGAACATCTGCTCGGACTTCACCAGCAGCTCACCGCGGGGGTGGGGCTGGTCGGTGCGGAAGTAGCCCAGATCCGGGACGTCGACCAACTTGTAGTCGATCACCGGCGGACGCTGGATGTACCCGTCGACGAAGACCGAACCGGCCTCGGTCGAGCCGTAGCCCTCCAGCAGGTGCATGTCGAGCAGGCGCTCCACCCAGGCCTTCATCTCGGCCGAGATCGGCGCGGAGCCGGTCATCGCGGAGACGAACCGCCCACCCAGCAGGTCTTTGCGGACCTCGGCGAGCACCCGGTCTTCGGCGGCGGCCCCGTCGCCCACGGAGCGGTCCACCCGGGCCTGGTACTCCTGAAACAGCATGTCCCAGATGCGGGGGACGAAACTGAGCTGCGTGGGCCGTACCAGGGCGAGATCGTCCAGGAACGTCGACAGGTCGCTGCGCGCGGCGAAGTAGGCGGTGCCGCCCGAGCTGAGCGTGCCGATCAGGATGCCGCGGCCCATGACGTGGCTCATCGGCATGAAGTTGAGGGTGATCGCCGGCAGCGCCGCCTGGTTCTCGTCCCAGGTGGCCTTGGTGGCGATCTGCCACATGTTGGCGACCTTGCTCTCCGGGTACATGGCGCCCTTGGGGGTGCCGGTGCTGCCGGAGGTGTAGATCAGCATCGCCAGCGGGTCGGCCTGACCCGGCGTGTACAGCGGAGCGTCGGCCAGTGAACGGCCGCGATCCAGTACGTCGGCCAACGGTTCGACGATGACGTCGGTGTCGGCCAGCGCTGCCTTGGCGGCGTCGAAGGACTCGCGCTGGGCGTCGACCCGGGGGCGGTAGTCGAACACCACCAGTCGACGGGGCGCGGGGCCGGACCGAACCAATTCGACTGCGTCGGAAAGGAAGTCGATGCTGGCGGCGATGACCGTCGGTGCGGTCTCGGCGACGATGGGTCGCAGGGTGGTGACCGGTGCGCTGGTCTGCAGCGGTACCGAGACGGCACCGAGTTCGATGAGCGCGGTGTCGATGGTGGTGTAGTCCACGCTGGTGAATCCGAGGATGGCGACCCGGTCGCCGGGCTTCACCGGGTGGTTGTGCCAGGCGTTGGTCACGGCCTGGATACGGTCACCCAGTTGGCGGTAGGTGATGGTGTCGAAACGGGGGAGCAGTCGGGCCGATGTGCGTCCGTCGGCGTCGGTGACGTACTCGACGGCGCGCTGCCCGAGTGCGGGGCGGTCGGCGTAGCCGGTGAGCACTCCCTTGACCACCGCGGGCAAGCGCAGATCGGGCTGTGAAACTGCGGTGTTTACGGCGTCGCTGGGGCGGGCGTCGGCGAACTGTGAATCGGTCTCGTACAGGTGTGCGATCCGGCGTTGCAGCCGGTCCTCGCGTGTTTCGGTCGTCATATCAGTCCCCTGAGCAAATCAAAATAAATCTGGCCGGCGCGTTCATCGCGCCTACTAATTACTACGTTAGTAAAACTAATTATATTTCGAGATGCCAGTTCCGGCGGTGCGAGATGCGTCACGGTCGGATGTGCCCGCCCCACGGGGAAGTGGGGCGGGCACATCCGAACCGACTAGAGCAGGCCCAGCTGCTGCAGGTTGGTGATGTACTGCACGATCACCGGCGCCGTGACATGGGGGATGTCCTTGTCCGGGCCGATCTTGGCTTCCTGGACCGCCGCCCGGAAGACGTCGGTCGGCGCCAGCGAGCCGCGGACCGGGCGCTCGGGCCGCTGATAGTTGTGGATGAGCGGCAGCAGCGAGGCCTGACGCTGCTTGTCCGGCAACGCCCGCAGCGTGCTGTCGAAGCGCTGCAGCCACTCGGAGTAATCGTCGATGTGCTCGATCGCATACCCCGCCTCGATCAGCCAGTCGACGAACTGGTCCAGGCTCAGGCCGTCGTCGTAGGGGTTCATCACGTGGAAGGTCTCGAACTTCTCGACGGACTGCGCCCCGAGGGTGGAGATGGCCTCGGCGATGAACTCCACGGGCAGGCCGTCGTAGTGCGCGCGCTGACGGTTGCCCTGGGCGTCCAGCTCGTAGAACGACTTCGGCGCGATCCCCGATGCCACGACGCTGAGCATCATCCGGGTGAACATGTCGGGCAGGTTGAGCTGGCCGGAGTAGGTGGTGTCGGCCAGGATCATGTCGCAGCGGAACACCGCGGCCGGCATCCCGCACAGGTCGTTGGCCTCCCGCAGCAGAACCTCGCCGCCCCACTTGCTGTTGCCGTAACCATTGGCATACGAGTCGTCCACGCGGCGGGTCGCACTCATCACCCGGACGTCGGCCTGCTCGGTGAACTCTCCCGGTGCCAGCTGGTCACCGACACCGATTGTCGAGACGTAGGTGAACGGCTTGATCTTGGTGGTCAGCGCGACCTTGATCAGCTCGGCCGTGCCGGCCACGTTGGGACCGAACAGCTCGCTGTAGGGCAGCACGTGGTTGACCAGGGCGGCCGGGTCGACGATCAGGTCGACGGTGTCGGCCAGGCGCTGCCAGGTGTCGTGGTCCAGACCCAGGTTCGTCTCGCCCTTGTCGCCGGCGATCACTTCGAGGTGGTCGGCGGCCAATTCCCGGTAGTGGGCAAGCAGTTTCGCGTCACCCACATCGAAGGTGGCGTCGAGCCGGGCCCGCGCTTCGGCGTCGCTCTTGGCCCGGACCAGGCAGATCACCGTGCCGTCGACGAGGTCCATGCGCTCCAGCCATTCCAGGGCCAGGTAGCGGCCGAGGAAACCGGTGGTGCCGGTCAGCAGGACGGTGCGGACCTCGGCCGGAGCCTTGGGCAGGTTGGCTGCGGCGGCCAGGGTGTCGGCGTCGATGAACTTGTCCAGGGTCAGGTCGCGGGCATGCACCTCGGTGGCATCGCGGCCGTGCACCGAGGCATACGTCGCGCGCAGTGACCCGGATTCGCGCTGGGTCTCGATGTAGGCGGCGATCCCGGCCAGATCGGTGGCCGGGCTCACGATCACGCCCACCGGCACATCCACGTCGAAGATCTCGCGCAGCAGGTTCCCGAAGGTCAACGCCGACAACGAATCTCCACCGAGATCGGTGAAGTGGGCGTCCGGGGCGACATCCGAGGCCGACGCCCCCAGCAGCGCGGCGGCCGCACGACCGACCGTCTCGACGACGGGTGCGTCCGCACCGGCCTGGCGCAGCGCCCGCAGCTCGTTGGCCTGACCTTCGGCCAGGTCGGTGTAGAGCTGCTCCAGCCGCTCGCCGTAGTGTGCCTTCAGCTTGGGCCAGGCCAGCTTCCGGATACCGGTCAACAGGCCGTTCTCCAGGCTGAACGGCGTTGTCTCGACCAGGAAATCCCGAGGAATCTCGTAGGACTGCAGCTCGGCGGCCCGGGCCACCTCCTGCAGCGACTCGGCGATCTCCGGTTTGGACACCGTGGGATCGCTGGGCACGACAACGGCCAGCAGGTAGGGCCGAGAGCTGTTGCCGTACAAGTAGATCTGCTTCACCAGCGGGCTGTTGCCGAACACCGCCTCCAGCTTGGCCAGCGTGACGAACTCGCCCTGGGCCAGCTTGAGCACGTTGTTGCGGCGGTCGACGTACTTCAGATGATCCGGGCCGATTTCGGCGACGACATCGCCGGTGCGGTAGAAGCCGTCTTCGTCGAACACACTCGCGGTGATCTCCGGGCGCTTGTAGTAGCCGGGGAACAGGTTCTCGGTCTTGAGCAGCAGCTCACCGCGCGGGTAGGGCTTGTCGGTGGCGAAGTAGCCGAGATCCGGGACGTCGACGAGCTTGTAGTCGATCACCGGCGGCCGCTGGATGTGGTCGTCGAACAGGGCCATGCCGGCCTCGGTGGAGCCGTAGCCCTCCAGCAGGTGAATCTGCAGGAAGTCGTTGAGCCAGGCTTTGAGTTCGGCCGAGATCGGGGCTGATCCCGTCATCGCGGAGACGAACCGGCCGCCGAGCAGGTTCTCGCGCACGTCGGCCATCACCTCGGCTTCGACCGCCGCGCGGTCGCCGCCATCGGCCAACCGGCTGTCGAGCCGGCTCTGGAATTCGCTGTAGATCATCTCCCAGACCCGCGGGACGAAGTTCAGCTCGGTGGGCCGGGTCAACGCCAGATCCTCGAGCAGCGTCGACAGATCGCTGCGGGCAGCGAAGTAGCAGGTACCGCCGGCGGCCAGGGAGGCGTAGAGGATGCCGCGGCCCATCACGTGGCTCATCGGCATGAAGCTGAGGTTGATTGCGGTGCCGGGATGGCTGATCCAGGCCTTGCTGTTGCGCCGCCAGAACTTGGCGACTGCGCTCTGCAGGTACATCGCGCCCTTGGGGGCTCCGGTGCTGCCGGAGGTGTAGATCAGCAGCGCAAGCGGATCGGCGCCACCGAAATCCGGGGCGGGCGCCGGCGGCAGGTCGCGGCCGCGGGCGATGAGGTCGGCCAGGGTCTCGATCGCCACCGGGGTGGCGGCGCCGGCGAGCTTGGCGGTCGCCTCGGCAACGGCTTCGCGCTCGTCGTCGACCTCGGGGCGGTAGTCGAACACCACCACCTTCGCGGGTGCGTGCGAGGTCAGGGCCAATTCGACGGCGTCGGGCAGATGGTCGACGCTGGCGGCGATGACGCGGGGCTCTGTCTCGGCGACGATCGGCGCCAGTGCTGCGGCGACCGAACTCGTCTGCAGCGGCACGGACACCGCGCCCAACAGTCCCAGGGCGGTGTCGATGACGGTGTAGTCGGCGCTCGTGAAGCCCAGGACGGCGACCCGGTCTTCGGGTGCGACGGTCGACTCGTGCAGGGCGTTGGCCACGGCCTGGACCCGGTCCTGCAGTTCGCGGTAGGTGATGGTCTCGAAGCGGGGGAGCAGTTTGGCGACCGTCCGGCCGGTAGCCGGATCGACGACGATCTCGACAGCACGTTCGCCGAGCGCGGGCCGATCGGCATAGCCCTGCAGCACGGTCTGCACGATCTGCGGCAGCCGGAGGCCTGGCGTATCGACAGCCGCGGTGACGGCATCGTCGGGGGCTGAGGCAGCAAACTGCGGATCGGTGGCGGTCAGTTCTGCGACGCGGCGTTCGCGCCGCTCCTCGTGCGTATCGGACGGCATCAGGTGGTACCCCTTGGAAAATAGCTAATAAATAATCAATGGCGCGACGCTGCACCCACAGGGACTACTACGTTAGTAAATCTAAACTTATTTCCGGATTTCCGGAATTTTTGCTGTCAGTGTGCTGTGAACTTCGTCATTCCGGAGTGCGGCCTGGGGAGCGACTGATAACGGGGTATCAACGGATTGCCGGCACCGCCGCCTGCGCGGGCCTCCGGCCGGCGAGAGCCTCGACCGCCACGGTTGGATCGGGTACCGAGATCAGCAGATCGCGGGTGGCGGCCAACGCCACGGCCGATGGCGCCGCGCCGCCGACCGCATCGTCCAGATCCAGCAGATGCACGGTGGCTTCCAGCAGCGCGACCTCGGCAACCACTGCGAGCGTGGTACTGCCGATGATCGGATAGCTGATCACCGTCTCGTCGGCACGGGACATCTCGGGCATGGCGCGCAGCCGAGCCGCCGCGTCGACGAACCGGGCCGCAGCTGTCGCAGGTGTCAACGTCGTGGCCGCCAGCACGCCACGCTCGGCGATCTGCTCGGCGGTGGTGTTGGCGACACCGTCCGGCTGGTTGAAGATGCGCAGCATCTCGGCGGCATCGGCCACCGCCGCCGGGCTGACCGCCGGCGCGTTGACGAGTTGGTCGAACGTGCTGGCCTCCGGGCACACGTGAGCCACCAGGGCCTGGACATCCCACGCCTCACATCGAGTGGCGGTACGCCACTGTGTCGCGCTCAGTTCGGCGCACCGATACGCCCAGCGTTCCCAGGCATCGGCCAACGAATCGCGCAGAGCAGACCCGACGAGACGCATGACCCCAGATTAGGGGCGTTACCCCCAGTGAGTTCGGGGGTATCCACCGGGAGTCAAAGGAGGCATCATGACCGAATTCGATACCCGCGGTGGTCGCTTACGGATGCGGCGCAGCCGTGGTGCCGCCAGTGGCCTGTTGCTGGTGCTGCTGGGAATCTGGGGTGCGCTGATCCCGTTCGTCGGGCCGTACTTCGACTTCGCCTTCACCCCGGATCAAGGCTGGGTGTGGACGACGGCGCGGGGCTGGCTGGAGGTGCTTCCAGGCGCCGTGACGGCGCTGGGTGGTCTCCTGCTGCTGGGTTCGGGAAACCGGGCGACCGCGCAGTTCGGTGCGTGGCTGGCCGTGCTGGGCGGAGCGTGGTTCGTGGTCGGCCGGGCCCTCGCCGGTCCGCTGGGCATCGGGGACGTCGGGATGCCGATCGCGGTGACCGACGCCAAGCGGATCACCCTGGAGCTGGCCTACTTCTCCGGGCTGGGCGCCCTGATCGTGTTCCTGGGGGCCATCGCAGTCGGCCGGTTGTCGGTCCGCAGCGTGCGTGACATCGAATACGCACAGCGGCCCGTCGCCACGACAGTGCCGGCCGAGCCGGCTGCGGTTGCCGACGCGGAGCCGGCCGAAACCGTGCCCGGGCGTGAGCACCGGCACTGGGGCGGACTGTTCGGCCGCCGCCACACCCACGCGCACTGACGCTTCAGAGGCCGCGCAAGATCAGCTCGAGTACGTCGAGCCCCTCGTTCAACAGCTCGTCGCTGATCGTCAGCGGCGGTAAGAAGCGCAGCACATTGCCATAGGTGCCGCAGGACAGCACGATCACCCCCGACGCGTGGGCGCCGGCGCACAGCGCCTTGGTCAGCTCGGGGTCGGGGGTGAGAGTGCCGGCCTTCACCAGCTCGACGGCGATCATGGCGCCGCGGCCACGCACATCGCCGATCCGCTCGTCCTCGGCCTGCAACCGGCCCAGCCGGTCCTTCATCAGTGCCTCGATGTGCCGTGCCCGGGACAGCAGACCGTCGGTCTCGATGGTCTCGATGGTCGCCAGCGCCGCAGCGCACGCGATCGGATTGCCACCGTAGGTCCCGCCCAGCCCCGACACGTGCGGCGCGTCCATGATCGCCGCCCGCCCGGTCACCCCCGACAGCGGAAGACCGTCGGCGATGCCCTTGGCCGTACAGATGAGATCCGGGTCGATGCCTTCGTGCTCGCAGGCGAACATCGCGCCGGTGCGGGCGAAGCCGGTCTGCACCTCGTCGGCGATGAACACCACGTCGTTGTCCCGGCACCAGCCCAGCAGCGCCGGCAGAAACCCGTCGGCCGGGACGATGAACCCGCCCTCGCCCTGGATGGGTTCGATGACGACGGCGGCCAGATTGTCCGCACCGATCTGCTTTTCGATCACGTCGATGGCCCGTTTGGCGGCCAGCGCCCCGTCGGTGGCCAACTCCTTGCCGAACTCGGCATCGCGGAACGGATAGGACAGTGGTGCCCGGTAGATCTCGGGGGCGAACGGTCCGAACCCGTGCTTGTAGGGCATTGCCTTGGCGGTCAGCGCCATCGTGAGGTTGGTGCGCCCGTGATAGGCGTGGTCGAACGCCACCACGGCCGATTTGTGGGTATATGACCGGGCGATCTTCACCGCGTTCTCCACGGCTTCGGAGCCGGAGTTGAACAACGCCGACCGCTTCTCGCCCCGCACCGGGGTCAACCGGTTGAGCTGCTCGCAGACCGCGACATACCCCTCGTAGGGCGTCACCATGAAACAGGTGTGGGTGAAATCGGCGGCTTGCGCAGCCACCGCGGCGACCACCCGGGGCGAGGAGTTGCCGATGGTGGTGACCGCGATGCCCGACCCCAGGTCGATGAGACGGTTGCCGTCGACGTCCTCGACGATGCCGCCGCCGGCCCGGGCCGCGTAGACCGGCATCGTGGTGCCGACGCCGGGGGCGACCGCGGCCGTTCTCCGGTCTTTGAGCGCCTGTGAATTCGGGCCGGGGATGGCGGTGGCCAGATGGCGGCTCTGCTCGGGATGACTCAACACTGCCTCCTGGAAACGGAGCGGCGGCGAGACGGAAATGACGGCATTGAGCCTAGTCGTCCGGGTCGGTTGTCGGCGGCGGTATCGTGGCCTCGGTCGCCCCTGACTTCTGACCCGACACGAAAGACGTAATTGACATGGATCTCGTCATTTTTCTGCCCCTGCTGATTGTCATGGGCGCGTTCATGTTCTTCGCGTCGCGTCGTCAGCGCAAGGCTATGCAGGCGACCATCGACCTGCACAACTCGTTGCAGATCGGCGACCGGGTGCACACCACTTCAGGTCTGCAGGCCACGATCACCGGCATCACCGACGACAATGTCGACCTGGAGATCGCCCCCGGCGTCATCACCACCTGGATGAAGCTGGCGGTGCGCGACCGTATCGAGGACGACGCCGAGGACAGCACCGAGGCCGACGCTGAGTCGACCGCCACCGAACTGACCGAAAGCACCGGCGTCACCGACGCCGACGGCTTCAAAAAAGACTGACCGCAGAGCACCCAGGCTGAGCACGTACCCTTTGCGGTGCCTGACGAACTGATCTCGAGGAGACCCTAGAAACGTGGCATCGTCTTCGGCGCCGGTGCATCCTGCGCGCTACCTGACGCTTTTCCTGGTCCTTCTGATCGGCGTTTACCTGCTGGTGTTCCTCACCGGCGACAAGCAGGCCGAGCCCAAACTGGGCATCGATCTGCAGGGCGGTACCCGGGTGACGCTGACAGCGCGCACCCCGGACGGCTCGACGCCGACCAGGGACGCCCTCAACCAGGCCCAACAGATCATCAGTGCCCGTGTCGACGGTCTTGGTGTCTCGGGTTCGGAAGTCGTGATCGACGGTGACAACTTGGTGATCACCGTTCCCGGTAACGACGGCACCGAGGCCCGCAACCTGGGCCAGACCGCGCGGTTGTACATCCGGCCGGTCGTGCATGCGATCCCCGCCAAGCCGCCGGCCGAGCAGGGGCAACAGCCACCCGCCGGCGCGCCTGCGGCACCCGGTACGCCTGCGGCACCTGGCGCACCCGCCGCCCCCGCGGCACCTGGCGCACCCGCCGCCCCCGCGGCGCCTGGCGCACCCGCCGCCCCCGGCGTCCCGGTGGCACCGCCGGCTCCCGCTGAAGCGCCCGGGGCACCTGCGCCTCAGCCGCGGCCCTACCCGCTGGATCCCGCGCCGACCCCGGGTGAACCCACCCCGGCGCCTGCGCCGGCACCGCCTGCCACACCCGCACCGCCCGGGTCGCCGGCCCCGCAGCAGCCCGGAGACGAGCGGGCCGGGCTGGCTCAGCGCATCGCCGACGAGAAGGAGCTGCGGCAGAGCACCAACCCGTCGATCCAGATTCTGGCCCTGCAGTATCAGGCCACCCGCTGCGGCGAGGAGGACGTGCTCGCCGGCAACGACGATCCAAACCTGCCGCTGATCACCTGCTCGCAGGACGGCCAGACGGTGTATCTGCTGAGCAAGTCGATCATGAGCGGCGAGGAGATCGCCGATGCCACCTCCGGCCTCAACCAGCAGCAGGGGCAGTACGTCGTCGACGTGACGTTCAAGAGTGGCGGCGCCAAGACCTGGGCCGACTTCACCGCGGCCAACGTGGGCACCCAGACGGCGTTCACGCTGGACTCCCAGGTGGTCAGTGCCCCCGAGATCAGGGAGCCCATCCCCGGCGGGAACACCCAGATCACCGGCCAGTTCAATTCGGACACCGCCAAAGAGCTCGCGAACGTGCTGAAGTACGGCTCGCTGCCGTTGTCGTTCGAATCCTCTGAGGCCGAAACGGTTTCGGCGACGCTGGGCCTGTCCTCGCTGCGGGCCGGCCTGATCGCCGGCGCGGTCGGTCTGGCGGCGGTGCTGCTGTACTCGCTGCTCTACTACCGGGTGCTGGGCCTGCTGGTGGCGCTGTCGCTGGTCGCCGCCGGGGCCATGGTGTTCGCCATCCTGGTGCTGCTCGGCAGATACATCGGCTACACGCTGGACCTGGCCGGCATCGCCGGTCTGATCATCGGTATCGGCACGACCGCGGACTCCTTCGTGGTGTTCTTCGAACGCATCAAGGACGAGATACGCGAGGGCCGGTCTTTCCGGTCGGCTGTGCCGCGAGGCTGGGCACGCGCCCGCAAGACGATCGTGTCCGGCAACGCCGTGACCTTCCTGGCCGCCGCGGTGCTCTACTTCCTGGCCATCGGCCAGGTCAAGGGCTTCGCCTTCACGCTGGGACTGACCACGATCCTCGACGTCGTGGTGGTGTTCCTGGTGACCTGGCCGCTGGTCTACCTGGCGTCCAAGTCCCCGACGATGGCCAAACCTGCCTTCAACGGCCTCGGCGCGGTGCAACAGATCGCACGGGAACGCCGCGAGGCTTCGCACGCGACCGCGGGACGGGGATAAGCACATGGCTGCCAAGAACACCGCCGACAAGAACATCACCGACGACACCGCTGCCGAAGACGTCAAGGACACCGCGGTGGAGGCGCCGGCCATCGAGGCCACCTCCGCGGCGCTGCCCAAGCACGGTTTCTTCGTCCGCCTCTACACCGGTACCGGCGCCTTCGAGGTCATCGGCCGGCGCAAACTGTGGTACGCCGTCAGCGGCATCATCGTCGCGGTCTGCATCGCCAGCATGGTGCTGCGCGGCTTCACCTTCGGTATCGACTTCGAGGGCGGTACCAAGGTGTCGATGCCGTCGGCCGGTTCCGCGGGCGTCGTCACGGTCCAGCAGGTCGAGGACGTCTTCAGCAAAACCCTGGGCCGCGCCCCCGAGTCGGTGGTGCTGGTCGGCAGCGGCGCCTCGGCGACCGTGCAGATCCGTTCGGAAACCCTGTCCAACGACGAGACCGAGCAGCTGCGCACCGCCCTGTTCGACGCGTTCCATCCCAAGGGTGCGGATGGTCAGCCCAGCAAGCAGGTGATCAGCGACTCGGCGGTCTCGGAGACGTGGGGCGGTCAGATCACCCAGAAGGCGCTGATCGCGCTGGTGGTCTTCGTGGTGCTGGCCTCCATCTACATCGCGTGGCGCTACGAGCGCTACATGGCGATCGCGGCGATGGCCACCCTGGTGTTCGACCTCGTCGTCACGGCCGGGGTGTACTCGCTGGTCGGTTTCGAGGTCACTCCCGCCACCGTCATCGGCCTGCTGACCATCCTCGGATTCTCGCTCTACGACACGGTGATCGTGTTCGACAAGGTGGAGGAGAACACCAACGGCTTCGAGCACACCACCCGCCGGACGTTTGCCGAACAAGCCAACCTGGCGGTCAACCAGACGTTCATGCGCTCGATCAACACCAGCTTGATCTCGGTGCTGCCGATCGTCGCCCTGATGGTGGTGGCGGTCTGGCTGCTGGGCGTCGGCACCCTGATGGACCTGGCTCTGGTGCAGCTGGTCGGTGTCATCGTCGGCACCTACTCCTCGATCTACTTCGCCACACCGCTGCTGGTGTCGCTGCGCGAGCGCACCGAGCTGGTCCGCAAGCACACCCAGAAGGTGCTCAACCGCCGTGAGAAGGGCTCCGCCAAGGCGACACCCGCGAAGGACGCCGCCACCGAGACCGACGACGAACCGGCGCCGGCCAAGCCGGCACCGGGCGCCCGCCCGGTCGCGCGGACCGGACGCCCGTCGGGCAAACGGAACACCCGGCGGTAACTGCCGATGGTTCAGTGGCGGGCCGTCGCCCGAGCCCGGACAGCGGTGTCCGTGGCGACGCTGTCGGTGGTGGCCGCCGCGGGTTTGGCGGCATGCGGGGACAGTTCGGCCGACGCGATCGACTACGCCGTCGACGGCACCCTGACCACCTACAACACCAACACCGTGGCCGGCGCGGCCTCGGCCGGGCCGCAGGCGTTCGCCCGGACGCTGACCGGCTTCGCCTACCACGGCCCAGAAGGCCAGGTGGTCGCCGACAACGACTTCGGCTCGGTGGCCGTGGTGGGCCGGGCGCCGCTGATCCTCGACTACGTGATCAGCGACAAGGCCGTCTATTCCGACGGTAAACCGATCACCTGTGACGACCTGGTGCTGGCCTGGGGAGCCCAGTCCGGCCGGTTCGCCGGGTTCGACGCCGCCACCCAGGCGGGGTATCGCGACATCGGCTCGGTGGAATGTGCGCCCGGTCAGAAACGGGCCCGGGTGTCGTTCGCCCAGGACCGCGGATTCGTCGACTACGGTCACCTGTTCGCCGCGACCTCACTGATGCCGGCCCACGTCATCGCCGATGAACTCGAGCTACCCGACGGCGGCGTGGCCACCGCCCTGCAAAACGCCGATCTGCCCACGATCGGCCGGATCGCCGCCGCGTGGAACACGATCTGGGACCTCAAACCGGATCTCGATCTCAAGCGGTTCCCCTCCTCGGGGCCGTATCGGATCGACTCGGTGTCCGACGACGGCGTGGTGGTGCTCGTCGCCAACGACAGGTGGTGGGGCACGCCGCCGGTCACCAAACGTGTCGCGGTGTGGCCGCGCGGGGCCGATATCCAGGAGCGGGTCAACGAGGGGGCTTTCGATGTGGTCGACATCGCCTCCGGATCGTCGGGCCTGCTGAACCTGCCCGAGGACTACATCAGCATGGACAGTCCATCGGCCGGCATCGAGCAGTTGATCTTCGCCCCGGGCGGTCCGTTGGCGGCGCCGGATGCGCGCCGCGCCGTGGCGCTGTGCACGCCGCGTGACGTGATCGCGCGCAATGCTGCCGCGCCGATCGCCAACTCCCGGCTCAGCCCGGTTGCCGACGATGCGTTCAGCGCGGCCGAGAACGCCGGCGAGGGCGGGCGCTACGGCGTGGCCGTGCCCGACGCGGCGCGTGCCGCCATCAAGAACCGGCCGCTGACCGTGCGCATCGGCTACCAGACACCCAATGCCAGGCTGGCGGCCATCGTCGGGGCGATCGCCAAGACGTGCGCCGCGGCCGGGATCACCGTGCAGGACGCGGGTTCGGAGACGGCCGGACCGGTGGCATTGCGCAACAACGAGTTCGACGCGCTGCTGGCCAGTACCGGTGGCGCGGCCGGCAGCGGTTCCTCGGGTTCCTCGGCGATCGACGCCTATGCCTTCCACGCCCACAACGGCAACAACCTGCCCGCGTACGCCAATGAGCGGATCGACGGCATCATCGACGCGCAGGCCGTGACGTCGGACCCCAAGGAACTGGCCCGGCTGGCCGGGGAAGGGTCACCGATCCTCTGGGGCGACATGCCGACCCTTCCGCTCTACCGGCAGCAGCGCACCGTGCTGACCTCGACGAAGATGTATGCGGTGAGCAGTAATCCGACGCGCTGGGGCGCAGGCTGGAACATGGACCGCTGGAAGTTGTCCACGTGAGCGGGCCTGCGGCCCCCGACGTCTCCCAGCTGATCAAGAACCTGATCCGGGAGGTTCCCGACTTTCCCGAACCCGGTGTTCAGTTCAAGGACATGACGCCGCTGCTGGCCGACGCCAGGGGGCTGAGGGCGGTGACCGACGCGCTGGCCGCCACCGCGGCCGAGGCTGACCTGGTCGCCGGTCTGGATGCGCGGGGCTTCCTGCTGGGCGCCGCGGTGGCGACCCGTCTGGGCACCGGTGTGCTGGCGGTGCGCAAGGGCGGGAAACTGCCGCCGCCGGTGCACAGTGCGACATATCAGCTCGAATACGGCACCGCGACGCTGGAGATCCCGGCCGACGGAATTGACATCACCGGGCTCAACGTTGTGATCATCGACGATGTCCTCGCCACCGGCGGGACGCTGGCCGCGGCCAAGCGACTGCTGGAGGCCAGTGGCGCCACCGTGCTGGGCGCGGCCGTCGTGCTGGAATTGCCGGTGCTCGGCGGACGGGCCGCCGTCGCACCGATGCGGGTCAGCAGCCTGCACACGGTGTGAGGGATATCCTCGGAGTCTGAGCGAACTGCGGGAGGTGACGATGGCCGGCGATACGGACACCGGCAAGGGCGCCGGCCAGGCGGTTCAGTCGCCTCCGCCGTCGGCCTCCGCCGCGCCGGATGCCGCCAAGACCAGCGCGTCGCGTCGGGTACGGGCCCGCCTGGCCCGGCGGATGACCGCGCAGCGCAGCGCGCTCAACCCGGTCCTCGAACCGCTCGTCGCGGTGCACCGGGAGATCTACCCGAAGGCCGACCTGCAATTGCTGCAGCGTGCCTACGATGTCGCCGAGCAGCGTCATTCCGATCAGCTGCGCAAGTCCGGTGATCCCTACATCACCCACCCGCTGGCGGTGGCCAACATCCTGGCCGAGCTCGGGATGGACACCACCACGCTGGTGGCCGCCCTGCTGCACGACACCGTGGAGGACACCGGTTACACCCTGGAGGCGCTGACCGCCGAGTTCGGCGCCGAGGTGGGACACCTCGTCGACGGGGTGACCAAGCTGGACAAGGTGGTGCTCGGCTCGGCCGCCGAGGGCGAGACGATCCGCAAGATGATCATCGCGATGGCCCGCGACCCGCGGGTACTGGTGATCAAGGTGGCCGACCGGCTGCACAACATGCGCACCATGCGGTTCCTGCCGCCGGAGAAGCAGGCGCGCAAGGCCCGCGAGACGCTGGAAGTCATTGCGCCGCTGGCGCATCGGCTCGGTATGGCGACGGTCAAGTGGGAGCTCGAAGACCTGTCGTTCGCCATCCTGCACCCCAAGAAGTACGAGGAGATCGTGCGGCTGGTGGCCGACCGGGCGCCGTCGCGCGACACCTACCTGGCGAAGGTGCGCGCCGAGATCGGGGTGGCGTTGAGCGCCATGAAGATCAACGCGGTCGTCGAGGGCAGGCCCAAGCACTACTGGTCGATCTACCAGAAGATGATCGTCAAGGGCCGCGACTTCGACGACATCCACGATCTGGTGGGCGTGCGGATCCTGTGCGACGAGATCCGCGACTGCTACGCCGCCGTCGGCGTCGTGCACTCGCTGTGGCAGCCGATGGCGGGCCGGTTCAAGGATTACATCGCCCAGCCGCGCTACGGTGTCTACCAGTCGCTGCACACCACGGTCGTCGGTCCGGAGGGCAAGCCGCTGGAGGTGCAGATCCGTACCCGCGACATGCACCGCACCGCCGAGTACGGCATCGCGGCGCACTGGCGTTACAAGGAAGCCAAGGGCCGCAACGGAGTTCCGCACAGTCATGCGGCCACCGAGATCGACGACATGGCGTGGATGCGTCAGCTGCTCGACTGGCAGCGGGAGGCCGCCGATCCCGGTGAGTTCCTCGAGTCGCTGCGGTACGACCTGGCGGTCAAGGAAATCTTCGTGTTCACCCCCAAGGGTGACGTGATCAACCTGCCCACCGGCTCCACCCCGGTCGACTTCGCCTACGCGGTGCACACCGAGGTGGGGCACCGCTGTATCGGGGCTCGGGTCAACGGCCGCCTGGTAGCCCTGGAGCGCAAACTCGACAACGGCGAAGTCGTCGAAGTTTTCACCTCGAAGGCCCCCAATGCCGGGCCGTCGCGCGACTGGCAGACCTTCGTGGTGTCGCCGCGGGCGAAGGCCAAGATCCGGCAGTGGTTCGCCAAGGAACGCCGTGAAGAGGCGTTGGAGTCCGGCAAGGATGCCATTGCGCGAGAGGTCCGTCGCGGCGGACTTCCGTTGCAGCGCTTGATCAATGCCGACTCGATGGCCGCGCTGGCCCGGGAGCTGCGGTACACCGATGTGTCGGCGCTCTACACCGCGGTCGGCGAGGGGCATGTGTCGGCTCGCCATGTTGTGCAGCGCCTGCTGGCCCAGTTCGGTGGCGACGATGCGGCCGAGGACGAGCTCGCCGAACGTTCGACCCCGCTGACCATGCCGGTGCGGCAACGCAGCACCGACGACACCGGTGTCGCGGTGCCCGGCGCCCCCGGCACCCTGACCAAGCTGGCCAAGTGCTGCACCCCCGTGCCCGGCGACACCATCATGGGCTTCGTCACCCGCGGCGGTGGCGTCAGCGTGCACCGCACCGATTGCACGAATGCTGCGTCGCTGCAACAACAGTCGGAACGCATCATCGAGGTGAACTGGGCGCCGTCACCGACATCGGTGTTCCTGGTGGCGATTCAGGTCGAGGCGCTGGACCGGCACCGGTTGCTCTCCGACGTGACCCGCGTGCTGGCCGATGAGAAGGTCAACATTCTCTCGGCATCGGTCACCACATCCAACGACCGGGTGGCGATCAGCCGGTTCACGTTCGAGATGGGCGACCCCAAGCACTTGGGCCACGTGCTCAACGTGGTGCGCAATGTGGAAGGCGTCTACGACGTCTACCGCATCACCAGCGCGGCATAGCGGGTAGAGGGCCCGATCCGCGGCCGGGCCCGGGGGTCCTCGTCGTCATTCTGGGGTGAGGATCAGTCCAACCGGGCCGAGGTGATATTCACCGGTGTCTGCGGTGCTCCGTCGCTGCCCCCGCCCGCGACACCTGTGGACGCGATCGCATCGAGGGTGGCCAGCCCGGTCTTGTCGACGGTGCCGAACACCGTGTAGGTCGGAGGCAGCATCGAATCCTCGTAAACCAGGAAGAACTGGCTGCCGTTGGTGTCCGGCCCGGCGTTGGCCATCGCCAGCGTCCCACGCGGATAGCGCACCGGCATTGCCCGCCGCGGATCCGACTTCGGGAATTGATTGGCGGGGTACTCGTCGCCGAACTCGTATCCCGGCCCGCCGGTGCCCGAGCCGGTCGGGTCGCCGCACTGCAGCACCCGCAGCGCGCCTGTGGTGAGGCGGTGGCACGGGGTGTCGTCGAAGAAGCCCTGCTGGGCCAGGCTGACGAAACTGTTGACCGTGCACGGTGATTGCCCGTTGGCCAACTCCAGACCGATGTTGCCGCGATTGGTGGTGACACTGGCGGTGACGACGGCCGGTTCGGTGGGAACTCTGCCCGTGCGGGGCGGGGTGGCCGGTTTGCTCGCGGCTCCTGCAGTCGGGTACTGGCAGTCTGTGCCCAGGTCCGATGGCGGAAAGTTGGCCGGGAGTTCCTGGCCGGTGTTGGGGTTCGCCGGGGGCGAGGGTCCGGTATCGGCGCTGGGAGTGCCGTTCGTAGTGCCGATGGCTCCTTCCAGGGAGTCGATGACCGCCACGGTGAAGAATGCCGCCACCGCCACTGCCACCACGGTCAGCACCGTCAGTAGGTACCCGATCACCAGTCCCGTCACCGCCAGCCCCCGGCCCTGTTCGCCGCTGCGCTTGATCTGCGACAGCGAGATGTGACCGAAGATGATGCCCAGCGGCGCGAACAGGAATGCGCAGACCAGCGAGGCGACCGCCAATCCGTTGGTGCGGCCGGGCGGAGGCTGGTGGTTGCCGTACGGATACGGGGCGGTCAACGTCTCCCGATCAGTCCAGGGCCACGGACTTCAGTTGCACGTCGAGAGCGGGTTTGCCGTCGGCCCCGCCACCGGCCACCCCGGCCGCGGCGATCTTGTCGAGGGTGGCCAGGCCCGTTTCGTCGATCGTGCCGAACACCGTGTAGTTCGGCGGCAGTTGCGAATCCTGGTACACCAGGAAGAACTGGCTGCCGTTGGTGTTGGGCCCGGCGTTGGCCATGGCCAGGGTGCCGCGCGGGTAGCGGACCGGATCCTGCAGCGCCGGGTTGTCCGGCTGGTACTGGTTGGTCGGGTACTCGTTGGCGAACTGGTAGCCGGGGCCGCCGGTGCCGGTGCCCGTCGGGTCACCGCACTGCAGCACCGACAGACCACCGGTGGTCAACCGGTGGCACGGGGTGTCGTTGAAGTAATTCTGCCCGGCCAGGCTGGCGAAGCTGTTCACTGTGCACGGTGACTTGGCGTTGTCGAGCTGCAGCCCGATGTTGCCCTGGGTGGTGACCACGCTGACGCTGACCGTGGCCGGATCCGTGGGGACCTTGCCGGTGCGCGGCAGGGTGGCCGGCTTACTGGCCTGGCCCGCGGTCGGGTACTGGCAGTTGGCGCCGAGATCGGCGGGGGCGACGAAGGCCGGCAGCTGGCCCTCGGCGGCAGGCTGGGCCGGCGCCCCTGACGTCGCGGTGGTGGTTTCCGCCGACGCGGTGGTGCTGCCCGAGTCCTTGCTGGTGAACACGAACGTGGCCACGACAGCCGCGATGACGACCAGGGCCGCGACGGCGGTGCCCGCGATGGTCACGATGCGTCGCTTGCGTTCCTGGGCGGCGCGGCGCTCCAGCTGTTCCTGCAGCTTGCGCTTGGCCGTCTCGCGCCGTTCTTGGTTGGTCGGCACCGCAGCAGTCCTCCTTGTGAAGCGGTCGGGATTGGCAACGAGTCTGCCAGGCGAACCTGCGTGGCGGGTCTGCGACCCGCGGGAACCGCAGGTGGCGGCACGGCCGTGGGAAACTGGGGCCGTGTTCATCACCGGATTTCCGGCCGGGATGCTGGCGTGCAACTGCTATGTCCTTGCCGAGCGCCCCGGGGCCGACGCGATCATCGTCGACCCCGGTCAGCGGGCCATGGACCGGCTGCGCCGGATTCTCGACGAGAACCGCCTCACCCCGGCGGCGGTCCTGCTGACGCACGGTCATCTCGATCACATCTGGTCGGCGCAGAAGGTGGCCGACACCTACGGCTGCCCGGCCTACATCCATCCCGAGGACCGGTTCATGCTGACCGATCCGATCAAGGGATTCGGCCCGCGGCTGGCCCAGCTTGCGCTGGGGATGCTGTTCTCCGAGCCCAAACAGCTCGTCGAGCTGGACCGAGACGGCCAGACCCTCGACTTCGGCGGCGTCACCGTCACCGTCGACCACACCCCGGGCCACACCAGGGGGTCGGTGGTGTTCCGGGTCGCCGGCGGGCAGGAGCGCAGCGATCGGGGATTGAGCGCCGGCGGGCAGGAGCGCAGCGATCGGGGATTGAGCGCCGGCGGGCAGGAGCGCAGCGACCGGGGATTGAGCACAGGGACCGTGTTCACGGGAGATACGCTGTTCCAGTCCTCGGTGGGGCGCACCGACCTGCCCGGTGGCAGCGGACGTGACCTCCTCGAGTCGATTGTGACAAAGCTGTTGGTGCTCGACGACGACACCGTGGTATTACCTGGACACGGCCCGCGCACCACCATCGGGTACGAACGCCGCACCAACCCGTTTCTCGAAGGTTTGACTCTGTGACATCTGCATTCCAGGCCCCCAAGGGTGTGCCCGATTACCTCCCGCCGGAGTCGGCGCAGTTCGTCGCGGTCCGGGACGGCCTGCTGGCGTCGGCACGTCGTGCCGGTTACGGCGATATCGAGCTGCCGATCTTCGAGGACACCGCGTTGTTTGCGCGTGGGGTGGGCGAGTCCACCGATGTGGTGTCCAAGGAGATGTACACGTTCGCCGACCGCGGTGACCGCTCGGTGACGCTGCGGCCCGAGGGCACCGCCGGGGTGATCCGCGCGGTGATCCAGCACCGCCTGGACCGTGGCGCGCTGCCGGTCAAACTCTGCTATGCCGGGCCGTTCTTCCGCTACGAACGTCCGCAGGCCGGGCGCTACCGTCAGCTGCAGCAGGTCGGTGTCGAGGCCATCGGCGTCGACGACCCGGCGCTGGACGCCGAGGTGATCGCGGTTGCCGACGCCGGTTTCCGGTCGCTGGGATTGGACGGCTTCCGGCTCGAGATCACCTCGCTGGGCGATGACACCTGCCGACCGGCCTACCGGGACTTGTTGCAGGAGTTCCTGTTCAAGCTGGACCTCGACGAAGACACGCGGACCCGGGCGGCCATCAACCCGCTGCGGGTGCTCGACGACAAACGGCCCCACATCCGGGAGATGACCGCCGACGCACCGCTGATGCTCGACCACTTGTCGGACAGCGCCAAAGCCCACTTCGAGGTGGTGCAGGCGCATCTCGATGCGCTCGGCGTGCCGTACGTGATCAACCCGCGGATGGTGCGCGGGCTGGACTACTACACCAAGACCACCTTCGAGTTCGTGCACGATGGCCTCGGAGCCCAGTCCGGTATCGGCGGCGGTGGCCGCTACGACGGGTTGATGGCCCAGCTCGGCGGGCAGGACGTCTCGGGCATCGGGTTCGGGTTGGGGGTGGACCGCACGCTGTTGGCCCTGCAGGCCGAGGGCAAGACCGTGGCCGGCGCCGGCGGCGTCGAGGTGTTCGGTGTGCCGCTGGGTGAGGCCGCCAAGCTGGAGCTGGCCAAGCTCGCCGCACGGTTGCGGGCCGACGGGGTGCGGGTGGACCTCGCCTACGGGGACCGCGGTCTCAAGGGGGCGATGAAGGCAGCCGATCGCTCGGGTGCCAGGTACGCGCTGGTGGCCGGTGATCGTGACATCGAGGCCGGCACCGTCGGGCTCAAGGATCTGTCGACGGGCGAGCAGGTCGACGTCGCCGCCGATTCCGTTGTCGCCGAGGTACTTTCCCGGCTGGCTCGCTAGCACCGCGAGCGTGCGTGTCTGCCGGTGCCACGCCGCAACTTTCCGGCAGTTTGCGCACGCTCGCGCGGCGCGAGTGGCACCGTCTTCGGCCTCCACAGGCCCGCGACTCGGTGATGGTCCGCGGCGCCCCGGGGCAACCGGGGGTCAACTCAGCACGCCGTCGGCGGATGGACTAAATGGCCATGGCAGTACGGACGTCGGCCTCCGACGCCGAACCCCCGGCGCCGCTCGAGGTGATGCGGCCGGCCTCCAGGATGTAGTAGCGCTCGGCGGATTCCAGGGCGAACCCGATGTGCTGTTCGACCAGCAGCACGCCCAGGTCGCCGCGCGCGGTCAGCTCGGTGATCACCTGCTCGATCTCGGCCACCACCGACGGCTGGATGCCTTCGGTCGGCTCGTCGAGGATCAGGCACTTGGGGCTGGTGATCAACGCCCGGGCAATCGCCAGTTGCTGACGTTGCCCGCCCGAGAGCAGGCCCGCCCGCCGGTTGAGCAGTTCCTTCAAGGCCGGGAACAGATCCAGTTGCTCGTCGATCAACGCCCTGCTGTTGCGTCGGCCGTCGGCGACCACCTGAAGATTCTCGGCGGTGGTCAATTGGGCGAAGGACTGCTGGCCCTGCGGCACGTAGGCCAGGCCGCGGGCCACCCGTGCGCTGGGCCGCAGTCTGGTGATGTCTTCGCCGTCGAAAAGCACCTTGCCTCCGGTGCATTTGAGGAGGCCGACGGCGGCACGCAGCAGGGTGGTCTTGCCCGCGCCGTTGTGTCCCATCACCGCCGCCACCCCGTTCGAGGGCACCGCGACGCCGGCCCCGTGGATCACCTCGGAGCGGCCGTAACCGGTTCGGACGTCGAGCAGTTCGAGCATCAGGAAACTCCCTCCACGCCCGCCGCGGCCGTGCCGAGGTAGACCTCTTGAACCTTCGGATTGGCCTGCACCTCGGCGACCGAACCTTCGGCGATCACCTGCCCGCGGGCCAGCACCGTCACCGAGGTCGCGAACGCCCGCATGAAGTCCATGTCGTGCTCGACGACCACCACCGTGCGGGCACCGCCGATGCGCCGCAACAGGTTTCCGGTCTCCTCCCGTTCCTCATGGCTCATCCCGGCCACCGGTTCGTCGAGCAACAGCACGTCGGCGTTCTGTACCAGCAGCATGCCGATCTCCAGCCACTGCTTCTGCCCGTGCGCCAGCACCCCGGCGGGCTTGTCGGCCAAGTCCGCCAGCCCGGTGGTCTCCAGTGCCTCTTCGATGGCAGGCAGGACGCCATGCCGGCGGCGCAGCAGAGTCCAGGGGGAGCGGCCCGCGCCTGCGGCGATGTCCAGGTTCTGCAATACCGTGAGCTGTTCGAAGACACTCGCGGTCTGAAATGTGCGGCCCACACCCAACCGCGCGATCTGGTGCACCTTCTTGCCGAGCAGCTCGGTGCCGGACTTGTTCACCGAACCGGTCGCTGCGACCAATCCGGTGATGGCGTCGATCACAGTCGTCTTGCCCGCCCCGTTGGGGCCGATGAGAAAACGCAGATCACCCTGGAACAGGGTCAGGTCGACGTCGCTGACCGCCTTGAAGCCATCGAATTCGACTGTCAGACCGCGCACTTCCAGGTATTCGGTGCCCATGCCGGCGTTACCGCCGGCGACCGGCTCGGTTGCGGTCACGATGCGGCCCCCACTTTCTCGGTGTCGGGATCGGAATCCGGCGCGGCGGCAAGCGGGGATTCCGCGGATTCGGGTGCGGCGGCCGGTCGGCGCCGCCACCTGTGCAGCAGCACCCCGAGACCGGCCAGCCCGGCCGGGAAGAATCCCACCACGACGATGAACAGCAGGCCCTGGGCGTAGATCCACCCGGACGGAAACCGTTCGGAGAACAGGGTTTGTGCCCATGCCACCCCGATGGCGCCGAGTACCGGGCCGAGCAGCGTGCTGCGTCCGCCGATGGCCACCCCGATCAGAAAGGCGATCGACGGCAGGATGCCGACCTGGGACGGCGCGATGAATCCGACGATCGGCACGAACAAGGCACCGGCGATGCTGGCGAACAGCGCGGCCAGGGTGTAGGCCACCACCTTGATGTTGGCCGGGTCGTACCCGAGGAACCGGACGCGTTCCTCACCGTCTCGCACCGCCACCAGGAGTTCGCCGTAGCGGCTGTACATCAGTTGCCGGACCACCGCGACTGCGATCAGCAGGGTGGCCGCGGCGATGAAGTACACCATCCGTTTGTTGATCGGGTCGTTGAGATTGAAACCGAAGAAGGTGCGGAAGTTGGTCAGCCCGTTGCTGCCGCCCAGGCTGGTCTGGCCGACCAGCAGGATGGCCAGCGCCGCGGCCAGTGCCTGCGACAGGATGGCGAAATAGGCGCCCTTGACCCGACGTTTGAAGACGCCGAACCCCAGGACGGCGGCGATGCCCGCGGGTATCACCAGGATCGCGACCATCGCGAACGTGGGGGAGCCGAATGGCTGCCAGTAGCCTGGCAATTCGTCAACCCCGGCGATCCGCATGAAGTCGGGCACGTCGTCTCCCCGGATCTGGGCATCGGCGATCTTGAGGTGCATGCCCATCATGTAGCCGCCGAGGCCGAAGAACACGCCTTGCCCGAGGACCAGCATTCCGCCACGGCCCCAGGCCAATCCGATGCCCACGGCCACGATCGCGAAGCACAGGAACTTGCCGAGCAGTGAGAGCCGGAAGTCGGACAGCACGGCCGGCGCCACGCCAAACAGCACCACCGCGGCAGTCCCGAAGCCGATCAGCGAAAGAGCGTGGGCGCGGCAATGTTCCGCGATCGTTCTCATACCAGGCTCCTGGTCCGGACCGTGAACAGTCCCTGCGGGCGGGCCTGCAGGAAGATCACGATGATGACGAACACGATCACCTTGGCCAGCGAGGCGGTGGTGCTGTATTCGATGAACGAGTTCAGGAAGCCCAGCGCGAAGGCGGCGATCACGGTGCCCTTGATCTGGCCCAGCCCACCGACCACCACCACCAGGAAGGCATCGATCAGGAAACTCTGACCGATGGTCGGGCTCGTGGAGCCGATCAGCGTCAGCGCCACACCGGCCACCGCGGCCAGGCCCGATCCGATGAAGAACGTGGTGATGTCGGTTTTGCGCGACGAGATGCCGCTGGTCTCAGCCAGCTCCCGGTTGGCTACCACTGCCCGGATCCGGCGTCCCATCGGGCTGGTCTTGAGTACGGTGGCCAGCACCGTCACACACAGGACCGCCAAGACCAGGATGAAGATGCGGGTCTTGGGGACCACCGTGCCGAGGATCTCGACGCCACCGGAGAGCCATTGCGGGGCAATGACATTGACTGCCGGAGCACCGAAGATGTCGCGGGCCACCTGCTGCAGGATGAGGCCGACACCGAAGGTGACCAGCAGCGTGTCCAGGGGCCGGCCGTACATCCGCTGGATCAGCGTCACCTCGAGCAGCACGCCCATGGCGCCGCCGACCAGGAATCCGACCAGCAGTGAAATCAGCAGTGAGGCCCCGGCGTTGGTGATGATCTGTTGCACCACGTAGGCGGTATAGCAGCCGGCCATGATGAACTCGCCGTGCGCCATGTTGATGACGCCCATCTGGCCGAAGGTCAGTGACAGGCCGAGTGCGGCCAGCAAGAGGATTGAGCCGAGGCTCAATCCCGTCGCCGCCTGGCCGATGAGGATGTCCATCGGGTTCTCAGCCGGAAAGCCCCGCAGCCCACGGGTACGACTTCAGGTACGGGTCGGGATCGATCGGGCCCTGGGACTCCCAGATCGTGTAAATCAGTCCGTCCGGGCGGATTTCGCCGATCCGGGCGGTCTTGGTGATGTGGTGGTTCTCGCCGTCGATGGTGACCTTGCCCTCGGGCGCGTCGAAACTCACCCCGTCGGCGTTGTCCTGGATTGCCGTCACGTCGAAGGACTTGGCCTTCTCGACGGTGTTCTTCCACAGGTGGACCGACACATAGGCGGCTTCCATCGGGTCCGAGGTGGGCTTCTTGGGATCCTTGACGAAGTCCTTGTATGCGGTGACGAACGCCTTGTTCACCGGGGTGTCGATGGTCTGGTAGTAGTTCCACGCCGTCAGCTGGCCGGCGACGTTCTGCACGCCGATGCCGCCGACCTCCTCCTCGGCGATCGACACCGACACCACCGGCATCTCCTGCGGGGTCAGGCCGACGTTGCGATATTCGCGGAAGAACGCCACATTCGAGTCACCGTTGAGGGTGTTGAACACCGCGTCGGCGTTGGCGCTGCGCACCTTGTTGACGATGGTGGAGAAGTCCGTCGAGCCCAGCGGGGTGTAGTCCTCGCCCTTGATCTCGATGCCGTTCGCCTTGGCGTAGGCCTTGATGATCCGGTTGGCGGTCTGTGGGAACACGTAGTCGCTACCGACCAGGTAGAGCGAGGTGACGCCCTTCTCCTTGAGGTAGTCCAGCGCGGGAACGATCTGCTGGTTGGTGGTGGCGCCGGTGTAGAAGATGTTCTTGCTCGACTCCAGTCCCTCGTACTGCACCGGGTAGTACAGCAGGGCGTTGGCGCTCTCGAACACCGGAAGCATGGCCTTGCGGCTCGACGAGGTCCAGCCACCGAACACCGCGGCCACGCAGTCGCTGCTGATCAGCTTCTCGGCCTTCTCGGCGAACACGGTGGGCTCAGAGGCCCCGTCCTCGCCGACCAGCTCGATCTGTTTGCCCAGTACTCCGCCGTCGGCGTTGATCTCTTCGACCGCGAGCTTGATCGCGTCGCGCACGGTGACCTCGGAGATCGCCATGGTGCCTGACAGCGAGTTCAATGATCCGACTTTGATCTTCGGGCCGGAGGTGTCCACGCACGACGCCGTGTTTGCCGCGTCGGTTTCGCCCGCTCGGCTGCCGCATCCTGCCAGCAGCAAGCCGGCGGCGGCGAGCACGCTGCCGGCAGCTAGTGTCGACCGGCGCAACGGGGCACGTCCTGGAACTCGCATGGTGACCTTTCCCTTTGTTTGCAGCACTTTTCGGCCGACCACAGTCGAAGGTGCCGCACGAGACCGAGCACCCGGTGCGGGTGTCGAATCGGGACGTTAGAGCGCCGCTGTTACTGGGAAATATCTGTATGTGACAAACAAATTAACCTCGACGTAGGCCGCGGTGGTTTGCAGGTGCGCTGATGTCGCCACACTCATTCGTCGCACCTGTAACAAGCCGGTAGCCTGCTGGGATATGACGGGTATGACGAAGATGCGAAAAGCGACAACCACGGTCGGTGCGGCGCTGGTGCTGGCGGCCGCGGGGATGGCGGTCTCCAACGCAACGTCGTATGCCGATCCGGAGGGCCAGGGCCATCAGGTCAAGTACACGCTGACCTCAGGCGCGCCCTACGAGTTCGACCTCTACTACCTGACGACGCAGCCGCCGAGCAAAGACGCGTACAACGCTGATGCGTACAAGTACCTGCAGAAGGCCACGGTCAATGTCGGACCGGACGCCCCGTGGGTGTTCGAGACGACCCTGGCCGATCCGCAGTGGGCGATCTTCACCGTGGCGAGCACGACGCACGGTGGTCGGGCACAGCCCAATGCGCACTGCGAGATCGCCGTCGACGGCCAGCTGGCCGTGCAGAACGACCATCCGTACAGCCCGCGGTGCCAGCTCGGCCAGTGGTAGTTGGGCCCGCTCCGCGGGCGTGGTGATCCGGCCGGCTATGTCATCCGGGTCATCCGGTGAGTAACTCGCCGGACAGCGTGTAGACGGCGGTCCCGCCGTGGGCGTCGTGGAAGTCGACCTCGATCACGACCTCGTCCGCGCGGGCACCGCCGTCGCTGCCCCATTCGCCGATGGTGAGGGCGGCCTTGCCGCGGTCCACCGGATCGACCTCGTACCGGCGCATGGCGTCGTCGCGGGCGGCGACCACGACGGCTGGGGAGACGTCGGAAAGCCGGAACCGGGTGAATTGGCCCTCGCCGATGGGGTCCTCGGCTGACGGGAACCGACCCGCCTGCGCACGGATCCGGGAGTATCGCTCACCTCGGTAGAAGTCGACCGAGAAGTCGCCGTCGCTGCCGGTGGACAGGTCGATGTCCTTGATGTCGGCGGCATCGGCGGGTATGCCTGCCGCGGCCAGGGCGGCCTCGACCTGGCGCAGCCCGGCGGCCACGTCGTCGGGTGGCCACCACGACGCGATGGTGCCGTCGGTTTTCCCTTGCACGGTGATGCTGGGTTGGCCGAACCTGCCCTGTGCCAGGACCGGACGCTCGGCGCCGAAGATGTCGTCGTTGTTCCGGGCGATCTCCACCACGGCTGCCTCCCGGTGCTCGGGCGGCAGCATCGCCGCGGCCCCGGCGAGGAAATCGCGGACCGAGAACCCCTGCAGGTCGTCGACGGTGAACGTGTCGCGGCTGCGGGAGGCGGTCGTGGCTTCGCTGGTCGTCCAACCGTCGGCATCGCCTTCGTGGACCCGCACACGGTCGGCGCCCAGGTACACCTCGACGTCGACGTCGGTGTCACGGATGTCGAAGTCCAGCAGGGCGGTCAGCGCGTCGGGGGCTTCGGTGCGCAGGTGGGCCAACGCCTCGTCGTACCACTGCCACAGCGGCCGTGAACCGGGGTCGGCGGAGATCGCGCTCGGCGCCGCTGCCGACACACTTCGGGTCAGTGGCTTGAGATCCCAGATGCCGCTCGGCGGCAGCAGCATCGTGGCCCACATCGCGGCCAGCGCCGCCAGGGCGGCCGGGGCGTGCCCGCGCCCACCGCGGTGCTCGGTGACCGCCAGGCCGCCGGGGGGCGCGCCGAGGGCTTCCGACGGCAACTCGCCTCGGCCGTCGGTGACGAGGCCGGCGATCTGCGCGCGCGACAGCTGCGCCTGGTGGTGAAACCGGAACGGGGCATCGCCCGCGGGGCGGGCCTCGCCGGCGACGACGGTTGAGGCGATCGCCGGGTTGGCCGCCGACCGGTCGATCATGTCGACCGTGACCGGGACGAGTTCACCGGCAGCACCGGCGGTGACCGGCCGGGTCAAGGCGCCGGCGACAACCGCCATGCCCATCGCGGCGAGCGCGACCGCGAGTAGCAGAAACCAGCCGCCGGAATGGGCGCCGATCGCGACACCGGCGCCCAGGCACACGCCGCCCACTGTCGCGCGGACGATCGAATTCATGGTTTCCCGACCACCTTTCGATGGCGAGAGTTGGTCCGTCGGCGTTGCTGCGCGACCTCAGACATGGGGTAAACCATACGCACGGGCGCGGTGATCAGCGGCCGCACGGTAGTGTCCGTGGCGTGCGGCGGAACGGTGCGAGGGCATGAGTGTCGGGGCGCCGCCGGGCGAGGATCTCGCTCTGGTTTCCCGTACCGAATACCTTGAGGTGCAGGATCGCATCCGCAGGGGTGTCGGTCTGGCCCTGTTGGTCGCAGCGGTACCGCTGTTGGTCATTCTCGTTGCCGCTGGAATCGCGCCACAGGTCGTCATGCTGATCGTCGGTGCGGCCCTGTCGAGTTCGGTCGCGTTCGGCGTTGCCGGGCGGTGGACCCGGCGACGGGCTGCGGTGCGGTTGGGACTCGTCGACGGGCAGATTCTGATCGGCACCGAGGACAGCAAGGACGTGGTGCGGCCGCTGACCGATCTTGTCGACGTCGGCCTGTCCGCCGCGACGTCGCCCGAGACCCGGGTCGCGCCCGGCGATCGCGATCTGCGTGTTGCAGGTGCGCGCTATCTGCAGTTGACCTTCCGGGACGACGCCAGTTACCACGTCGCCCTGCTGGAGACGGATCCGGTGGCCGCCGAGATTCTGCGTCGGCTGGAACGCGCGGTCCCGGAGAAGCCGCGCAAGTACCAGCAGATGAAGGCCGCCGGGCAACACGGCAGTCCGCCCCCGCCGACCCCCGAGCGGGCGTTCGCCGCGGCGGAGCCGGAAGCAGTGGTGAGTGCACCGAGCGCGTCACCGGCCGCCGATGTGCGGTTGTGGGAGGCGGCCTGCGTTGTCCATCGGCGGGTACTCGCCGAATACGGCGCCTACGAGCTGGATCCTGCGCTCTACCTGCGGTATCCGGGCGTCACCGATATCACCCGCGATCACGTGATGGATTTTCATACGGCGCTGGGCGAGGCGCAGGCGCTGGCCACCGATGTCTATCCGGGCGATGCCGGGTTCGCCGGCCGCTACCGTGCGGCAGTCGACGTGTTGCGCCGCCAGTGGGCGCGGTGCGAGCGGGATGGCAAGGCGACCGGGACCAGTTATCTGGCCGACGACGACCGCGCGGACCTGGATACCGCCGCCAAGCTCTACAACCATGCCCGCGCGGCCGATCAGCCCGGGGAGAAGACGGCCTACCTGCGGAAGGTGCAGCAGATCATCGTTGATCTGGACGGTCGCGGACGGGTGCACCTGCCACGGCCGGTGATCGCCGCGATCGAATCTCAGGTTCGTCTGGCGCTCGAACCGGGGTCCGGTTCGACTCCCACGGATTGAGACGACCACTTGACGTCGGCCTCGAACGGGTGTTCGATAAGTGTGTGCGTACGGGGCGGCTCCGCCTCCGTCCCGGCGCGTGATTGACTGGGCATGCGCCCACGGCGCGCGCCGATGCCGTACCCGAAACCGCGGCATCGGCGCACCCAGTCGTTCAGTACCCGAGCCGGCGACCCACCGCTTTGGCGGCTTCGACGATCAGGAAGATCACGGTCGCCAAGACGAGCGCGATCGCCCAGCCCCGCGGGGAGATCGGCGCGGAGTGGAACCAGGTGTGCATGAACGGGGTGTAGACGAACACCAACTGAAGGGCGATCAGCGCCGCCGCCATTCGCCAGATCCACGGGTTGCCACGGAACACCGCGGGCCGCAGGCTTGAGGCGGTCAGGAACCGGCAGTTCAGCAGGAACGCCAGCTGCCCCATCACCAGCATGTTCACCGCGGCCGTCTGGGCGACCGGCAGCGGGTACCCGGCGGACTGCGCGATGAAGAACACGCTGACCGACGCCCCGGCCACCAGGACGGACACCAGCGCGATCATCGACACGTCCGGCAGCGACACCAGGGAGCGGTTGGCCGACCGGGGTGGTCGCGCCATGATGCCGGGTTCGGCCCGCTCGAAGACCAGCGCCAGGGACAGTGTGATGCTGGTGACGGTGTTGACCCACAGGATCTGTACCGGCTGCAGCGGCAAGGCGAATCCGAACAGGATCGCCACCAGGATCACCAGCGACTGAGAACCGTTGGTGGGCAACAGGAACAGTACCGATTTTCGGATGTTGTCGTAGATGCGCCGGCCTTCTTCGACGGCGCGTTCGATGGTGGCGAAGTTGTCGTCGGCCAACACGATGCCGGCGACTTCCTTGGTCGCCTCGGTGCCCTTGATTCCCATGGCGACGCCGATGTCGGCGCGGGTGAGCGCGGGTGCGTCGTTGACCCCGTCACCGGTCATCGCCACCGTTTTGCCGTCGGCCTGCAGCGCGCTGACGATGCGCAGTTTGTGTTCGGGGCTGGTGCGGGCATAGATGTCGACCTCGTCGACCATGTCGCGCAGCGCCGGTTGGCTCATGGCCTGGAGATCGGCGCCGGTGAGCACCTTCGGATTCGGGTCGGTGGTGATGCCCATCTCGCGGGCGATCGCCCGGGCCGTGCCGCCGTGGTCGCCGGTGATCATCTTGACCCCGATACCGGCGCTGTGGCAGTTGGCGATGGCCGTCACCGCCTCGGGCCGCGGGGGATCGACGATGCCGACGATGCCGAGGAACTCCAACCCGTCGTCGACATCGGCGGCGGTCACCGTGTCGGCGCCGGCGGGCGCACCGGTGCGGGCGGCGGCGAGCACGCGAAGACCCTGATCGCCCAGTTCATCGATGCGCGCCTCCCAGTACGCGCGATCCAACGGCTCGGTGACCTCGCCCCGCAACTGGGTCGTCGACCGGTCCAGCAGACGGTCGGGTGCGCCTTTGACGTGCAGTGTCCGGTCGCCGCCGGGTGCCGCGTTGAGGGTCACCATGAACTTGTTGGCCGATTCGAATGGCAATTCGGCCAGTCGGGGGCTGTCGGCACCATCGAACCCGGCCTTGACCGCCAATGCCCGCAGCGCACCCTCGGTCGGCTCGCCCACCACCCGCCACTGCGCGTCGACCTCGGTGAGGCGCGCGTCGTTGCACAGTGTCATCGTGGCGATCAGGGCCGCCAGACCGGGATCGTCGGCGGGGACCGTCGGGCGGCCGTCGCATTCGATGTGTCCGTCGGGTCGATATCCCGTTCCGGACACCGTGTAGTCGTGTTGTGCGATGCAGACCGTGCGTACGGTCATCTCGTTCTGGGTGAGGGTGCCGGTCTTGTCCGAACAGATGACATCAACCGCGCCGAGCGCTTCCACGGCCGGCAGCTTGCGGACGATCGCGCGCCGGCGGGCCATCTGC
This sequence comes from [Mycobacterium] fortunisiensis, assembly GCF_019050325.1. Lineage (GTDB taxonomy): Bacteria > Actinomycetota > Actinomycetes > Mycobacteriales > Mycobacteriaceae > Mycobacterium > Mycobacterium fortunisiensis. The sequence goes on from NZ_VOMB01000016.1 coordinate 585,223, forward strand.
TGAACACCCAGGGCCAGCGTGATCGTCACCACCGCAGGCAGCCCTTCGGGGATCGCCGCGACGGCGAAACTGATGCCTGCCGAGATCAGCTCGTTGTCCGAGAAGCCGTGGATCAGCCGGCCGGTGACCAACATGACCGCCGCGATTCCCAGGATGAGCAGGGACAGCTGACGACCGAACTGGGTGAGTTTGCGGGTCAGGGGAGTGTCGATGCCCTTGGCCTCGGTGATCAATGTCTGGATGCGGCCGAGTTCGGTGGCGCTGCCGGTTGCGGTCACCACCCCGGTGCCCGAGCCGGAGGTGACGATCGTGCCGGAGTACACCATCGAGGTGCGGTCGCCGAGGCCCGCCTCGGGGTCGACGTGTGCCACATCCTTGGCCGCGGGCAGTGACTCCCCGGTCAGTGCCGCCTCATCGACGCCGAGGTTGGTCACTGCCAGCAGCCGCATGTCGGCCGGGACCCGGTCGCCGGACCCGATGCGGACGACGTCGCCGGGAACCAGGGCTTGGGCATCGACGTTCACCCAGTCGCCGTCGCGTCGAGCCCGGGCATTGAGCGAGAGCGACTTGCGGATCCCGTCGAGCGCCTGCTCGGCTTTGCCTTCCTGGAGGAAGCCGACGACGCTGTTGATGATCGCCACCACCATGATCACCGCGAAGTCGACCCATTCGCCCAGGATCGCCTTCAGTACCGCGGCCGCGATCAGGATGTAGATCAGGACGTTGTTGAACTGCGCGATGAACCGCATGAGCAGCGATTTGCGCCGGGGTGCGGGCAGCCGGTTGGGTCCGAACCGGGTGAGTCGGGCGTCGGCTTCGGTGGAATCGAGTCCGGCCGGGGAGGAATCCAGCTCGGTCATGACCTCGTCGAGCCCACGTGCGTGCAGCGGCGGCTGTCTGGCCGCGTCAGTGAAGTCCACCGCTGGTCCCGGCAACCGATCCGCCTCTCCCACGAATTACCTTGATCGTCCACGGGATTGGTCGGCGCTGCAACCGTCGGGCCTCTTCGACAGGCGTGGAATTACCTTGACATAAGCATCGAACAGTTGTTCGATGGAAGCATGCGGTGGGACGGTCAGTCGGTGCGGGTGGACGACGGCGCGTTGCCCGGTCTGCAACGGCTGGGCTTCGTGCGCAGCGTCCGCACGCCGCAATTCGACGGCATCACGTTCCATGAGGTGCTGTGCAAGTCGGCGCTCAACAAGGTTCCCGCGGCGTCGGCATTGCCGTTCCGCTTCACGGTCAACGGCTACCGCGGCTGCAGCCACGCCTGCCGGTATTGCTTCGCCCGACCGACGCACGAATACCTCGACTTCGACCCCGGGGCGGATTTCGACAGCCAGGTGGTGGTCAAGACCAATGTCGCCGAGGTCCTGGGCCGTGAACTGCGCCGCCGATCGTGGACCCGTGAGACGGTGGCGCTGGGCACCAATACCGACCCCTACCAGCGGGCCGAGGGCCGTTATGCGCTGATGCCGGGAATCATTGCGGCACTGACCAATTCCGGGACGCCGTTCTCCATCCTCACCAAGGGCACACTGCTGCGCCGTGATCTTCCGTTGCTCGCCGAGGCGTCGGGTCGCGTCGCGGTGAGCGTTTCGGTGTCCCTGGCGGTCGGGGATCCAGAGCTGCACCGGGCGGTGGAGCCGGGCACGCCGACCCCGGACGCCCGTCTCGGCCTGATCACCGCGATCCGTGACGCCGGTCTGGACTGTCACGTGATGGTCGCGCCGGTGCTGCCGTATCTGACCGATTCGGCCGAGCAACTCGATGATCTGCTCGGCCGGATCGCCGCGGCTGGTGCCGGCGGGGTCACGGTGTTCGGCCTGCACCTACGGGGCACGACGCGGGGCTGGTTCATGTCCTGGCTGCAGCGCGACCATCCCGAGCTGGTCGCGGATTATCAGCGGCTGTACCGGCGTGGTGCGTACCTGCCCGGCGACTATCGCGACATGCTCCGGGCGCGGGTGGCACCACTGGTGGCCCGGCACGGATTGCGGGGGCCGGCGCCCGGGGCGAGTGTCGCTACCGTGCCCGAGGCCGTGGCGCCGGCGCAACCGGTGCTCTTTTGACGGCCGAGGCTTCGGCTAAGGTTCCAGCGCCTTGGCGCAGTTGTCGAGGATGGCCCGGAAATTCCACGGGAGCAGCCGTGAGCTGATCGCTTCCATCGCCTTGCCGCCTGCGCGCAAGGGGTGGGTGTAGCTGGTGGTCCAGTCGATATGCGTGCCGTCACCGTGTGGTGTGAAAGTCAGTGTCCCACCGTCATGGTCGAACGGCGGGAACGACCCGATGATCAGATACGAGTAATTGTTCGGCCGGTCGTAGGCGGTGATCTCCTCCCGAAACCACATGCCGGCCCCGGTCACCGCCCGGATCGCCGCGACCACAGGTTGCGACCAACCCGCCGCCCAGCCTGACCGCAGCACCAGCGGTGCAGTGGCCAGGGCTGCCGGGTCGGCCATCCAATCGAAGACCTGCTCGCGCGGGGCGGCGATCACCCGCTCCAGACGAATGGTGGGCATCAGGATCCCCCTGCGTTGTCTGGTCCCCACCGTACCCGGCACCCCTTCCGGGATGGCCGTGCCCGATCACCGGGCCCCAGTCAGCTCTTGTTGCGTTTGACCTGATTGAACGGCACACCGCGGTCGGCGGCGAGCTCGCGCGGGAAGCCCAGGATGCGCTCGCCGATGACGTTGCGGGCCATCTCGGACGTACCGCCGCCCAGCGATCCGGTCTGTCGCGACAGATAGCGGATACCGATGTCGAGAAGCCCGACGCGGTCCGGGCTCTCGGCGGTGCCCTCGTCGACCACCCCGGCGGTGCCGGCGATGGCCAGTGCGGTGTCCACTTCCAGCTCAGTGGTTTCGGCGTGGAACAGCCGGATCAAGGTCCCGGCGTTCGGCGGCAGGGAGCCGTTGGCGATCGAGCGTGAGACGTGCTCGATGAGCTGTTGCTTGACTTCCCGTCGGACCAGGGCGCGCCCGGCCAGATCCTGCACCCGGGCGTCGTCGCCCTGGCCGGTCGCCTCGGCCAGACCGACGTGGTCCGGCGGCATCTCGTTGGCGTTCTCGGCGCCGGTCCCGCTCGCGAATTCCGACCCGCCGCCGACGGCCCGCCGCTCGTGGTGGAGCTGGCGCGAAGCCACCGTCCACCCGTCGTTGACCTCGCCCACCACCGCGTCGTCACCGAGCTCGAGACCGTCGAAGAACTCTTCGCAGAATTCCTCGTTGCCGTTGACCTCTTTGATGCGGCGCATGGTGATGCCCGGGGAGTCGAGCGGCACCAGGAACATCGTCAGGCCCTCGTGCTTGGGCACCGTCCAGTCCGTGCGGGCCAGCATCAGTCCGTAGTCGCCGGCGAAGGCGCTGGTGCTCCAGGTCTTGGCACCGTTGATCACCCACGTGCCGTCCTCACGTCGGTCGGCCCGGGTGATCACACCGGCCAGGTCCGAACCGCCGTTGGGCTCGCTCAGCAGCTGCACCAGTACCTCGTCGCCACGGATGGCGGCCGAGATGCGTTCGCGCTTCTGGGCTTCGCTGCCCATGTCGAGGATCGTGGCCGCGCAGATGGTGAACGACGGGGTGTTGAGGATCAGCGGCATCTCATAGCTGCGGCATTCGGCGTCGAACGCCTTCTGGTAGGAGTAGTCCAGCCCCAGCCCGCCGTATTCGCGCGGGAAGCAGATCCCGGCAAAGCCCCCTTCGTACAGCCGCTTCTGCAGTTCCTTGGCCCGTTCCCAGGACGCCGCCTCGGCCCGCACCGAGAACGGCGGATGGTCCGGATCGATCGGGGGCATGTTCTCGGCCAGCCAGGCGCGGGCCCGCGCCGCGAATTCGGCCACCGATTCCGTTGTTCCGGGAGCGGTCACGGTTTCTGTCATGCTCAGGACTCCTCGCGGGCGCGGGTCTTGCGGTTCAATGCGTACACCGCACGGTGGTGGTCTTCGGGTGATCCGAACATGGCGCGGTAGAGGGCAACTCGCCGTAGGTAGAGGTGCAGGTCGTGTTCCCAGGTGACACCGATGCCGCCGTGTAACTGGACGCAGTCCTGCAGCATCACCGGGGCTCGTTCGGCCACATAGGCTTTCGCGACACTGACCAGGAGTTCGGCCTCGGGTGAGCGGTTACCGACCGCGGCGACCGCGCCGGCGGTGACACCGCGGCAGGCCTCGAACCACATCTTCATGTCGGCGGCCCGGTGTTTGAGGGCCTGGTAGGACGCCAGCGGACGGCCGAAGCTGTGCCGGTCGAACAACCATTGGTTGGTCATGTCCAGCACCGCATCGAGGATTCCGACGATTTCCGCGCACTGCAACACCAGGGCGACTTGACGCTGGCGTTCGATGACTGCCGGGGTCTGCTCGGCGGTGCCCACCACGGCGTCCTCGCCGACGTCGACACCGTCGAACTGCACCCGTGCGTACTGCTTGGCCAGGTCCACCGACGACTGCGGGGTGACCGTCACGCCGGGCGCGCCGGCGGGCACGACGAACTGTCGTAATTCGCCGTCGCACAGGGCCGGAACCAGAAACAGATCGGCCTTGTCGCCGGCCTCGACCCGGTCCTTGGCGCCGTCGAGGCGGAAGCCCGAGGCGGTGCGGGTCGCGGTGGTGACGGCATCCAGCGGTGTGAACGGCCGTTGGGGTTCGTACACCGCCCAGGACGCCACGAGTTCGCCGGAGACCAGTGATTCGATGGTCTGCTCGTGGCCGGCCGGCGCCTCGACGAGCCCGGCCAGCACCACGCTGACCGGATGCAACGGCCCGGGTGTCACGGTGTGGCCGGCCTGCTCGGCCACCAGGGCCAGGTCGGCCAAACCGTCGCCGGACACGCTGCCGCCGCCGAGCTCCTCGGGAACCAGCAAGCTGGCCCAACCGAGTTCGGCGGCCCGTTGCCACCAGTCGGATTCGAACGACACCCCGGCGCTGTGCCAGTCACGCAGATGACTCAGTGAGGCCTCCTTTTCCAGGAAGGCCTGCGCGGTCGAGGCGAACAGCATCTGTTCGGGATTTGCCACGTCTGTCATGAAATCGGTTCAGCCTCTTGTCATATCGGTGTGTGGGGTATCAGTTCAGCACGAGTGCGGGGACATCGGGCTTGTACACCTTCTTGTTCTCGACCTTGAACAGGTCGACAAGGTTGCCACCCATCACCTTTCGGACACCTTCGTCGTCGAGACCGTGTGCCTGCAGGTCGTCGACCAGGTTGATGGGGTCGGCCAGCCCTTCGGGGTGCGGCCAGTCGGACCCGAAGATCACCCGGTCGATGCCGCACAGGTCGGCCATCTGCTTGAAGTCGTCCTCCCAGAACGGGGCCACGTACACGCCGCGCTTGAACGCCTCGATCGGATTCTCCGGGAACTCGTTCGGCATCTTCGAGTAGACGTCCTTGAACTGGTAGAACAGGTACGGCACCCAGGAGGCGCCGTTTTCCACGGACAAGATGCGCAGATCCGGGTTGCGGGTCAGGGCACCGTGGCAGACGAGTGCGGCCATGGTGTCTTCGATCGGCCGCTTGCCCATCGCGACCATCCGGAACGACGTCGGCTTGAACGGCAGGAACTCTTCGGCCGGTTCCCAATCGTTGAGGTACTGCGCGTAACCGCTGTCCGAGGCGTGCATGCACACCGGGATGCCCGCCTTGACGCAGGCGTCCCAGAACGGGTCGAACTCCGGGAATCCCAGCGAACGGGTGCCGCGGTAGCCGGGCACCGGCGCCGGCCGCACCAGCACGGTCTTCGCGCCGCGTTCCAGACACCACTCGAGTTCTTCGAGGGCGCGGTCCACCACGCCGAGGTTGATGACGGGGGTGGAGAAGATGCGATCGGCGTAGTTGAACTGCCAGGTCTCGTACATCCACTCGTTGAGGGCGTGGATGATGTCGAGGATCAGGTCCGGATCGTCCTTGAGGCGTTCCTCGACCAGGCTGGCCAGTGTCGGGAACATGATGGTGTAGTCCAGGCCGAGGCTGTCCAGAACCTCAAGGCGCGCTTCGGGATTGCGGAAGGCCGGGATCGCCTTCATCGGCTTGCCCATCACCTCGCGGTAGCTCTTGCCGCCGCTGCCGTGCCGGAAGTACTCCTCCTGGGCGCCGGGGCGGGCGACCACCTCGAAGGTCGGGTTGGGGATGTAGTCGCTGATGTGGTTACGCACCACGATCTTGGTGCGGCCGTGCACGTCGATGTAGTCGATGACGCCCTTGCGGTGTTCCGGCAGGAACTTGGTGAGGGCTTCTTTGGGCTCATAGAAGTGGTTGTCAGCGTCGAACACCGGGTAGGGAAGCTCGCGTGAGGGCATGTTCGCCTCCTGGAAGAGTCAAGTTATCCGAAACTGGTAATGACGTTACCACGCGGTGACCAGCATGGACGAGCCGATTCGGGCGATCGCTCAAGGGGCGGGAAAAGTCCAGGTCAGACCGGTGATGGCGGGGATAGTAGGCCGCGCACGCAGAACGCGTAGATGTGCTCGCCGTCGATCGGCGCGCCGTTGAGTTCCACGCCGAGGGAGCGCAGCCGCATCGCGCCCAGCACTGACTGCATGATCAGCGCCGCGGTGCACTGGACATCGATGTCGGAGCGGAACGACCCGGCCGCGATCCCCCCGCGCAGGATGTCGCCGATGAGCTCGTGCAACGGTGCCAGGACCCGGGCGTATTCACGGGGGAGCGACTCGGCGAGGTGATCGTTGTAGAAGGTCAATCCGCGGTTGATGCTGTCCTGGGTGCTCGAGGCGGCCGGGGTGGTGATGCGCTCGATGAGCGACTGCAGCGCCGCGGGTCCGGCCAGGCCGTCGACGTCGGCGCGCCAGCGCTGTGTGGACTCGGCCATGATCTTGTCGATCAGGGCCAGCAGCAGCTCATCCTTGGTGGAGAAATGCTGGTAGAACGACCGTAATGAGGTCTTCGAGCGCTCCACCACCTCCAGCACGGTGAAGTCGGTGCGCCCGGTCTCGCCGAGGATGGTCAGTGCCGACTTCATGAAGCGCCGGGCCCGATCGGCGTGCGCCTCGGCACGTGCCTGTGCCGCCGGTCGTTCGGCCGCCCTAGCCATTGCGCCATCACCTCCGTCATGCTCCACTTGCGAGAATGACGTTACCGTTTCTGTAGAACCAATAGGCGGGTAGTGATTACTGTGGTGCAGCGATGAGTGAATGGTTCCTGTTCCTGCCCCAGGTGCGGTTGGACATTGGCGGCATCGTTGAGCGGGCGCGGGTGGCCGAGGCCAGTGGGTTCGACGGCATCGCGTTCATCGACCACTTGGAGGCTCCCGGCGCCACCCACCAAAGCATCTGGGAGGCAATGACTGTCGCCACCTGGGTGGCGGCGCGCACGGAGCGGCTCCGGATCGGCCACCTGGTGCTCTGTGATGCCTTCCGGCATCCGGCGGTGCTGGCCAAGCAGGCCGTGACGTTGTCGGAGGCCACCGGTGGGCGATTCGAGTTGGGTCTGGGCTCGGGTTCGTGGCCGCAGGAGTTCGACCGCTTCGGGGTCGAGACCGGCGATGCCGCCGCCCGGGTGCGCAGGCTGGGAGAGAACCTGGAGCTGCTGCAGCAGTACTGGGGTGCCGACGACTCCGCCCGGACGCAGGTTCCTCGTCCTTCCCATCCAATCCCGTTGGTACTGGGCGGGACCGGCAAGCGGATGATGGATCTGGTTCGGGCCCACGCCGACTGGTGGAACATCCCGTCGCATCAGCTGGACCGGCTGCCGACCCTGCTGCCGACCGTGGACACCGCACGGGTGTCCCTGCAGCAGATGGTCGGATTCGTGGGTCGTGGTGCCGACCGCGCGACGGTCACCGAGCGCAGTACCCGGCTGTTCGGGCATCTGGGCGACGGATTGGTATGCGGCGACGCCGCCGAACTCGGCCGGCACTTCGCCGGGTTGTCGGCCCAGGGGGTCGAACGCTTCTATGTCTGGTTCGCGGATTTCGCCGCGCCACAAACTATTTCGGAATTCGCCGAGACCGTGATCAACCAGGAGGGAAAACCATGACCGCCGGAACCAACGAGGCGTCCGCCGCCACCGGGGCCGAACCCACACAGTGGACGCTGCAGATGCTGCTCGACCTGTTCGACGCAGAACCCGCGGGGGAAAACCGCTTCACCGTGCCGAGCGGCCTGGCCGGCGTTGACGAGCGCCAGGTGGTGGAGGGTACCCAGATCCTGGGTGCGGCCATCGTCGCCGCGGCAAAACGCTTCCCGGAGAAGTCGATTCGCTCGGCGCACGCGGTGTTCGCCCGGGCGGTGATGGTGGGACCACCGGTGGAGCTCGACATCGACGTGATCAGCGAAGGGCGTTCCACGGCCAGCGCGGTGATCAGCGCCTCGCAGAACGGCAAGCGCTGCATCACCGTCACGGTGCTGGCCGATGTGCCCTCCGATGACGTCATCCGCCACCATCTGCCCCGGCCCGAGGTGGCCGGCCCGGCCGATTCGCACGTGTCACACATGCCGATGTCCGGACGTGAGCTGCGCCTGGTCGACGTCGTCGACGTGAACAGTCCCGACGAGGTCGGCCCGCCGGAGCTGTATGCCTGGCTGCACTACGATCCCGTCCCGGCGCGCGATGATCTGGCCAAGGCGCTGATCGCGTACTTCACCGGGCACCTCGGTATTTCGACCACGATGCGGGCCCACGAGGGCATCGGCACCGCCCAGGCTCATCTCACCGTCTCGACCGCGCCGATGACCGTCACGGTGAGCTTCCACGAGCCGGTGCGCTGGGACGGCTGGCTGCTCTACAGTCACGAGAGCACCCAGGTCGGGGCTGGCATGTCGTATGTGCGCGGCGCAGTGCACACCGAAGCGGGGGAGCTCATCGCCTCGTTCAGCCAGGACGGGCTGATCCGGCCGCTGCGTACCACCGACACCAACATCTCCGCGCACTCGCGCCTCTAGTCCCACCGCGAGCAGACGCAAAACTGCCCCAAATCCCAGCAGGGTTTGGGGCAGTTTTGCGTCTGCTCGGCAGGGGAAATGCGCGGCTCAGATCTTCAGATACCCCTTGTCCGCCGGGATCTGGGCGGCGGTCACCAACGACGACGCATCGCCGGCCAGCCACACCACAATGTCGGATATGGTGTCCGGCGGGGCCAGTGAATCCGTCGGCAGGGCACCGGGCGAGAAGCTGTGGATGTAGTTCGGATGGTCGGCGAACATCTGGTACATCGACAGGTCGTTGCCCATCGGGGTGTCGGTGCCGTACGGGTGGATCGAGTTGACCCGGATGCCGAACTCGCCCAACTCGACGGCGAGTGAATTGGTCAGTCCGACGACACCGAACTTGCTGGCGCAGTAGTGACCACACCCGGGCACGGCCTTGACACCGGCCGCCGAACTGACAGTGATGATGGACCCGCCGTTGCCGGCCTCGATCATCGGCGGCACCACCGCCTGCACCGTGTTGAACACACCGGTGAGGTTGACGTCGAGAATGTCCTGCCACTGCCGAGCCGAGATTTCCCACAGCCGGCCCCAGTTGAGCACGCCGGCGTTGGCCACGACGATGTCGAGCCGGCCGAACTGCTCGACCGCGTCGGCCACCAGTCGGCGTTGACCGTCGGCGTCGCGCACGTCGATCTCGCGAGCCACCATCTTGCGACCTTCGCCCTCGACCAGCGCCACCGTCTCGGCCAGGTCGTCTGGGGTGGCAGCGGCATAGCCGTTGTGTTCGGCGACCGGCGCGCAGGCGTCGAGCGCGATGATGTCGGCGCCGGCGCGGGCCAGGCGCACGCAGTGCGAGCGGCCCTGCCCGCGGGCCGCGCCGGTGACGTAGGCGACCCGCCCGGCCAGGGGAGTGGTCATACCGGTTGCTCCTCGGGTTGTGCGGCGGTGTGGACGGCGGTGAACTGGTAATCGGAGAGCGGGGAGTGCCGGGCGAACTGCCGGGATCCGGTGATCGTCTGCGGCCGGTAGTACGGGGTTTCCTGTTGCGAGTTGACGAAATAGGTGTTCAGGCCCGACGCCGCGGTGTAGTACAGGTGCGCGACGCGACCGTCGCGGCGCATCCGGGCGTTCCACCGGTTGAACGCATCCTGGCTGACGGTGGCGACCTGGGCGCCGCGGTGACGCGTCTCGTCGATGATGCGGACGGCGTGGGCGGCCATTGTCTCGACGTAGTCGGGCCAGGCGAAGCCGACGAATCCGAGCGGGCCGACGATCTCCCAGCGGTTGGGCAGCCGCGGGTGCGCAGTGCCGGCGTAGCTCTGCAGGCCGTGCGCCCGGTAGTACTCGGCCAGGTCGAATCCGTTGGGTCCGAGGATGGTTCCGGGCCGGTAGGTCTCGGGATCGATCCACAGTTCGTAGCCGGTGGCCGGCACCAGCAGATCGGCCGGGTGTTCGACGCCGTCGCTGGTGCGAACACCGGTCGCGGTGATCCGTTCGATCGGCGTGGTGATCAGGTGGGTGGTGGGGTTGTTCAGCGCCGGCAGGAAGGTACTCGAGATCACCGGCCGCTTGGCCAGAATGCCGGAGCGCGGCACCAGGTTTCGGCGGGTGGCCGGATCGTGGACGACGGCCCGCAGCAACAGCCGGTACAGCAGCCGCGACCAGCCGTCGTAGAGTGGCATCAGGCGGCGCAACACCCGGTCGGGTAGCCGGGAGAACGCGTGCACGATGGGCGCCACCATGAAGGCATCCATGGCGAGCCGGCCGGCGGTGTTGACGAGGGGGACCATCCCGGGCAACCGCAACAGCCGCTGCATCCACGGTGCGATGTCGAAGTCGACCTTCGGCAACACCCAGGCCGGTGTGCGTTGGTACACGTCCAGATTGGCGGCCTGGGCGGACAGCGCGGCCGAGATCTGCACACCTGACGAGCCGGTGCCGATCACCGCGATCCGCTTGTCGCGGGTGTCATAGGAGTCGTCCCAGGCGTTCGGCCGCAGCACGGTGCCGGTGAAATCGTCCAGGCCGGCGATATCGACGGTCGGCTTGGCGTTCACGTACCCGCCGACCGAACTGATCAAGAAACGCGCGGTCACCGGCGGCCGGTCCCGGATCTGCAACTGCCACATGCCCTGTTCGTCGTCCCAGAGTTGGCGGGTCACTTCGGCATTGGCGTGCAGGTGGTCGTAGAGACCGAGATTGGCGGCGGTGTCCCGCAAATAGCGGTAGATCTCCGGGCCGGGGGCGAACAGCCTGGACCACTGCGGGTTCGGTGCGAACGAGAGCTGGTACCACAGGATCGGGATGTCCACGGCGAGGCCGGGGTAGTGGTTGTCGCGCCAGGTGCCGCCGAAGTCGTCACCGCGTTCGATGATGACGAAGTCGTGGATACCCTTCTGGTGTAAGAGGTGTGCCGCCGCGATCCCACCCGGACCGGCGCCGATGATGGCGACTTCGTAATCTGGCTGCGTCATCGCTGCCCTCCGGTCAGGCCGACGACGATGTGGTCGGCTACGAATCGTTTGACGGCACGCGGACTGTCCAGGTTCACGCCCATCGGCGGCAGCAGTTCGAAGCTCATCAGCAGGCGCACGATCCATTCACTGGCGCGTGCCGGTGCGATACCCGCGCCGACCTCGCCGCGCTGCTGGGCGGCTCCGACGTGTGGTTTCCACAGGTCGATCGAGCGTCGCATCAGGTCGTCGCCGACATTGCGCAACAGCAACACCAGGATGCTCTCGTTGATGCCGCGGGCTGCCACGGAGTCCGACTGCTGCCGGTGCGCGCAGATGAGCACTGCCGCGGCCGCCACCTGATCGGTCAGGCGGTCGTGTCGGTCGAGTTCGGTGGCCATCGACTCGACGAACCCCGACGCCAGGTGATCGAGCGCGATCTTGATGGCGTTGTCACGGCTGCCGAGCGAATTGTGGACGGTGCCACGCGAGACGCCGGCCGCTTCTGCTACCGCGGTGAGGCTGAATTGTCTTGGGCCGTACCGTCGTAACGTGGCGGCCGCGGCGCCCAGCAGCGATGGGGACACGCTGCGATCCGCGCTGGGCATTTGAACACATTAGCGATATCTGTTCAAGCTGGTCAGCGATTGACCAGATCCGTCGCTGCCGCATCCAGCACGTCGTTGAACACCCTGCTCAGCACCGGACGGCCGACCCACCGGGTCAGCACCCCGCCGATGAGTGGGAACTTCACCCGGAACGTCGTTGTCCACGTGACGTGCGTTCCCCCGTCCACCGCAGCGAAGCTCACCCGGCCGAACCGGTGTTCCGACGGTGGAAAACTGCGTTCGACCGAGTAGTCGAATGAGCGCGGGGCGTCGTAAGCGGTGATGCGTTCCCGGAACCAGCCGATCACCCAGAACAGGATGCGCAGCGCTCCTTGCCCATACGGGGCTCCCTGGCCGGGTTCGGCCAAACGCTGCCGAAGTACCAGCGGCGAACGCGTGAAATTGGCCGCGTTGCTCAAGAAGTCGAACACCGCCTCTGGCGGGGCGGCGATCGTGCGTTCGACGGTGACAGTCTGCATCAGTCCTCCTGTGGTCGGGCCAGGGTGCGCGTCGCAGCGGCGCCGCGCAGTTTGTCGGGGTTTCGCATTGCGTACAGGGCGGTGATCTGTCCGTCCGTCAGCTCGATCAGCAGAACCGAATCCAGCTTCCCGGCTCGGCGGAATGTGACGGCCGGCATCGAGTTGTAGTTCGCGAACGAGACTTCGCAACCGGCCATGGCGCCCCCGGCCAATCCCGCCATGAACTGTGCGACGCGCTGGGGCCCGATCACCGGGCGACGCGCGGCGGCCACCTGTCCGCCGCCATCGGACAACGCCACGATTCCGGGAGCCATCACCGCGATCAGGCCGTCGACGTCCCCGGTGTGCGCAGCCTTGAGAAACTTGGTGACGGCGGCACGCGCCACCTGTGCGTCCGGCGTGAATCGCCGCCGCCGGGCCTGCACGTGTTCGCGTGCGCGATGGGCGATCTGGCGCACGGCGGTGTCGGATTTGCCTACCATGCGGGCGATCTCGGGATGGCTGTAGCCGAACACCTCGTGCAGGACGAACACCACACGTTCGTCGGGGCTGAGGGTTTCCAGGACCAGCAGCATCGCCATCGACACCGATTCGGCCAGGACCGCGTCCTCGCTCGCGTCGGCGGCGGTCTGGATCGGCTCTGGCAGCCAATTGCCCACGTACTCCTCGCGCCGGCGCTTGCCGGCACGCAGCGCGTTGAGTGCCTGGCGCGTGACGACCTGCACGAGATAGGCGTGCGGGTAGCTGACGTCTCCCGCCGCGATCCAGCGCAGATAGCTTTCCTGAACCACGTCTTCGGCATCCGCAGCGCTGCCCAGGATCTCGTAGGCCAGGGTGAACAGCAGCGGTCGGTACCCGTCGAATATCTCGGTCGCGTTCAGGTGAGCCCCCCTCTGTCGTCGGTGGTCACCCTCTGAGACACCGCTCACCGGCCCAACCGTGACAAGCCTCAGCTGTGAACTACATCACAGCGCCGATCAGGAGTCGGACAATGCCGATCTGAGCACGTCGAGTGGCAGGCCGCCCAGATCCAGTGCGCGGGTGTGGAATTCTCGCAGCGGCGAGCCCCGGCGCAGGGCATCGTCACGCAGTTCGTGCCAGATCCGTTGCCCGATGGCGTACGACGGAGCTTGCCCCGGCCAGCCCAGGTAGCGATCCAGTTCAAAGCGCAGGTTCTCCTCGGCCATCGCCGAATGCGAGGTCAGGAAGTTCCAGGCCCGCTCGGCGTCCCAGACCTCGCCGTCGGGTGCGGTCAGGCCGCAGTGCACACCGATGTCGAGGACCACCCGGGCGGCCCGGAAACGTTGCGCGTCCAGCATTCCCATCCGGTCACCGGGATCGTCGAGCCAGCCCAGCTCGGCCATCAGCCGCTCGGCGTAGAGCGCCCAGCCCTCGCCGTGGCCCGACACCCAGCAGCCCAGCCGCCGCCACCGGTTGAGCTGTTCGGCCTGCGCCACGGCGCGGCCGATCTGCAGGTGGTGGCCGGGCACGCCCTCATGGAACACCGTGGTGGTTTCCTGCCAGGTGTGGAAGGTGTCCACGCCGGGGGGAACCGACCACCACATCCGCCCGGGGCGTGACCAGTCCTCGGAGGGGCCGGTGTAGTAGATGCCGCCGGTCTGGGTCGGCGCGATCCGGCATTCCAGGGTGCGCAGTGGCCCGTCGATGTCGAAGTGGGTGCCGGCCAGGGCATCGACCGCGCGATCGGAGAGGTCCTGCATCCAGGCCTGCAGGGCATCGGTGCCGCTGATCACGTAGCGCGACTCCTCGTCGAGCCGGTGCAGGGTTTCGGCCACCGTGGCGCCGGGATAGAGCTGCTGTGCGATCGACTCTTGTTCGGCCACAACGGCATCGAGCAGCTCCAAACCCCACTCGTAGGCCTCGTCGAGGTCGATGGCGCTGCCCAGGAACAACCGTGACATCAGTCGATAGGTGTCGCGGCCACAGGCATCGGCTTCCCGGGAACGCGGGGCGATGTCTTCGCGCAGTACGTCGCCGAGCCGCCGATAGGCATCGGCCGCGGCGTCGGCCCGCCGTCGCAGTTCCGCCTGCAGACGCGGATTGCCCGGCGCCGCACCGGTACCCATTTCGGCGAACAGCTCGGCGATCTGCCGGGATTGGATGACACCGCGGGTGACCTGGCGCACCGCCGGGGCGTGGTCGGTGGCGATGGTTTCGCGCAGGGCCTGCCCGTAACCCGCGGCGCGCTCGGGTACCTTGGCCAACCGCGCCGAGATCAGGGCCCAGTCGTCGTCGGTGTCGGTGGCCATCAGGTCGAACACGTCGCGCATCGTCTGCAACGGCGAGGCGATGACGTTGAGCTCACCCAGATCCAGGCCGGCCTCGTGCACGTCGACGATGGCGCCGAGACGTTCGCGCAGTGCGGCCACGGTCACCACGTCGACATCGTCGACGGGCTCGACACCGTCGAGCTCGGCCAGCGTCGCCCGGGCGGCTTCGGCACGTGCGGTGACGCCCTGCGGTGAGTAATCGGTCACCTCGTGGTCATGACCCGTGATACCGAGTTCTGTTGCGGCGCATGGATCGAGCCGCGCGTAGGTATCGAGGTAGCGCTCGGCTACCGCGTCGATGGGAGTGGCGTTCCTAGCCAAGGTTGTTCGCGGCGAAGGTGTCGCACTTGTTCGGGTCACCGGTCTGATAACCGATGGTGAACCACTTCTGGCGCTGCTCGGAGGAGCCGTGGGTCCACGCTTCGGGGTTGACCCGGCCGGTGGCCGCGGCCTGGATGCGATCGTCGCCCACCGAGGACGCTGCCGACAGGGCGTCGGCGATGTCCTTGTCGCTCAGTGGTTCGAGGAACGGTACGTCGGTGCCCTCCTGCCGGGTGATCGACGCGTAGTGCGCCCACACCCCGGCGTAGCAGTCGGCCTGTAGCTCCGTGCGCACCCCGGCACCGGTGGCGCCCTCCGGGTCGCGCTGGGCCCTGCCGAGAACCCCGAGCAGATCTTGGACGTGATGGCCGAATTCATGGGCCACCACGTACTCCTGGGCAAGCGGTCCGCCGCTGGAACCGAAACGGTCGACGAGCACCTGGAAGAAATCGGTGTCGAAGTATGCCGTCTTGTCCACCGGGCAGTAGAACGGTCCCACGTCACTGGTGGCCGGCCCGCATCCGGTGTCGACCTGTCCCTTGAACAGTCGTACGTGCGGACGGGTATATCCCTGGAGCAGTTGCTGCCACACCCCGTCCACCGAGTTGCCGGTGGCCACCACGCGGCACTCGACCTTTTCGTTGGCGTCGGCGCCGGTCTTGCACTGGCTCAGGTCGAAGCCCTCCGCTTCCACCCCGCTGGTTCCCATCTCTTGCTGCTGGGGCAGCACGGTGCCCGGGTCCACCCCCAGGAACATCGCCAGCACGACGACCAGCAGCCCGCCCAGGCCGCCGCCGATCGCGATGCCACGACCCGGTCCGCGTCCGCCGCCGGTACTGGAGGTAGTGCTCGTGTCGATCTGCATACCCTCGTTGAAGGTCATCGCGTCGCTCCATCGCATTCGGCGGTAGGTCCGTGCTCAACGGCCTGTTCAGCTTGCCACATTAGGATTCAGGCGTGTCCGTCGTTGCGGAACATTCGACCATTGCCCACACCACCCATGGGCAGCTACGCGGTACCCGTGAAGGCGGTGTCAGCGTCTGGCGCGGTGTGGAGTACGCGCAGCAGCCCGTGGGGGCCCTGCGGTTTCTGGCCCCGCAGCCCGTGCTGCCCTGGGCCGGGGTGCGCGACGCCGTCGAGCACGGTCCGTTGCCACTACAAGGCCGATCGTTCGTCGGGGGAGGCCGTGACGATCCCAAGGTCCGGGACGAGGCTTGCCTGACGGTCACCGTCTGGTCTCCGGACACCGCTGGGGCGCTGCCGGTGATGGTGTGGATCCCCGGCGGCGCCTTTGTCTACGGTGCGGGTCAACTGCAGCTCTACAACGGCTCCCGGTTGGCCGCCAACGGCAACGTGGTCGTCGTCAACGTCACCTACCGGCTCGGCGTGTTCGGCGGATTCGAACTCGGTGACCTGGGTGAGGGATTCGACGACAACCTGTGCCTGCGTGACCAGATCGCGGCCTTGCGGTGGGTGCGTGACAACATCGCGGCCTTCGGAGGTGATCCCGACCGGGTGACGGTGTTCGGTGAATCGGCCGGTGCCACATCGGTGTTGGCACTGCTGGCCAGCCCGGCTGCCGAAGGCCTGTTCGCCCGGGCCATCGCGCAGAGCCCGGCGCTGCCGTTGATCGCCGACCGCGAAGCGCGGGCCCGCCAGTCGCGGCGCTTCATGCAATTGCTCGGGGTCGGGGCGGAGCAGCTCAAGGTGCTGCCCCAGCGCCAGTTGCGTCGCGCCGCCGGTCAACTGCAGCTGGAAAGTGCGCAGCAGACACCGACGTTGGCCTACGGGCTGACCCACGGCGTCGATCTGCTGCCGCTGCACCCCATCGAGGCGGCGCGGACCGGTGCGGTGTCGCCGGTCCCGCTGATCATCGGGACCAACAGCCACGAGGCATCGATGTTCGCCTGGGGCAAACCGCCGATGCTGCCGACCACACCGGCCGGTGTGCAGGAGTATTTTCGTCGCCGGCCCGCCCACGTCAGGGACCGGCTGTTGGCCGCCTACCCCGATCTTCCGCGGCGACGGGCACTGGTGGCGTTCGGGTCCGACGTCATGTTCGGCGCGCCGACCTGGGCTTTCGCCGACGCCTACAGCGCGGACGCGGCCACCCATGTCTATCGGTTCGACCACACCACCTGGACGTTGCGGGTACTGGGCCTGGGCGCCACCCATGGCAGCGAGATCGTGCACATCCAGCACAGCTACGGGTCGTACCTGGGCCGCAAGCTGCACCCGCTGGGGCGTCGGGTCCAGCCGTCGGTGGGCCGCCGCATGCAACGCACCTGGCTGGATTTCGCCCGGGCCGAGGTCACCGACTGGCCGCGGTACGACCGCGGGCAGCGACTGACCCGGGTGATCCGCTCCACCCGGGACGAGACGGTCGCCGATCCCGATCGGGACCGGCGCGCGGTCTGGGAGGGCCTGGTCTAGGTGCCGTACCGCTGATCGGTATAGCGGCGGAGGTTGTGCAGGAAACGCTGGAACAGCCAGGCCATCACGGGCCGGCCCAGCATCATCCCGAACTGTCCGGCCAGCCCGCTGGGCTTCATGGCCATCACCCAGGTCAGGTGGCAACCGTCCGGGGTCTGGACCACGCGGTAGTCCTCGGCGAAGGCCGAGATCGCGTTCGACGTGCTGGTGTTGAATCGGAACGCCATGTGTGAGAACGGTTCCCAGGCCAGGAATTCCTCGTCGCCGACGATGTGCCCGCGCATCGTGACAGTGCGGGTGGTGCCCACGCCGCGCGGTTCGGGGCTGGTCCACTGCACGTCGGTGATGACAGTCGCCCACTGCGGCCACGAGGTCTCGTCGGAGAGCACCTCGAAGAGTTGCTCGGGCGTGATCGCCAGATCGACGGTGCTGACGAAGCGGAACGGCGCGCGGTCGATGAAGTCCAACTCGACGCGCTCGCACTGGTAGGTCCGGGCCATGGGTAGACACCCTAAGGGAGTGTGTCTAGTGGTGGGTCGGCCCGCCCGGATCTGCCCACGTCGACTCTCTAGACTGGTCAGTCGTCCTTACCTTCTTCATGAGGAGTTTTCGTGCTGCGCAGCCACGCCGCGGGTTCACTGCGGCCCGCCGATGCCGGTCAGACGGTCACCTTGGCCGGATGGGTGGCGCGCCGTCGTGACCACGGCGGCGTGATCTTCATCGACATCCGCGATGCGTCGGGCGTGTCGCAGGTCGTGTTCCGTGAAGGCGATGTGCTCGCCGCTGCCCACCGGTTGCGCGCCGAGTTCTGCATCGCCGTCACCGGTGTGGTCGAGGTACGTCCCGAGGGCAACGAAAACCCTGAGATCCCGACCGGCAAGATCGAGGTGAACGCCACCTCGCTGACCGTGCTGTCCGAGAGCGCCCCACTGCCGTTCCAGCTCGACGAGACCGCGGGCGAGGAAGCCCGGCTCAAGTACCGCTACCTGGATCTGCGGCGGGAAGGCCCGGGTAACGCAATCCGGTTGCGCTCCAAGGTGAACGCCGCCGCCCGTGGCGTACTGGCCGAGCACGACTTCGTCGAGATCGAAACCCCGACCCTGACCCGCTCGACCCCCGAGGGTGCCCGCGACTTCCTGGTGCCCGCGCGTCTGCAGCCCGGATCGTTCTACGCGCTGCCGCAGAGCCCCCAACTGTTCAAGCAGCTGCTCATGGTCGCGGGCATGGAGCGCTACTACCAGATCGCGCGCTGCTACCGCGACGAGGACTTCCGCGCCGACCGCCAGCCGGAGTTCACCCAGCTGGACATGGAGCTCAGCTTCGTCGACGCCGACGATGTGATGGGGATCGCCGAGCAGGTCCTGCGGGCGGTCTGGTCGACCATCGGTTACGAGCTGCCGCTGCCGTTGCCGCGGATCAGCTACGACGAGGCGATGCGCCGGTTCGGCTCCGACAAGCCCGACCTGCGGTTCGGTGTCGAACTCATCGAGTGCACCGAGTACTTCAAGGACACTCCGTTCCGGGTGTTCCAGGCCCCGTATGTGGGCGCGGTGGTGATGTCCGGCGGAGCGTCGCAGCCGCGTCGCACCCTCGACGGCTGGCAGGAATTCGCCAAGCAGCGTGGCCACAAGGGGCTGGCCTATGTGCTGGTCGGGGAGGACGGCACGCTGGGCGGTCCCGTGGCCAAGAACCTCACCGACGCCGAGCGCGACGGCCTGGCCGCCCACGTCGGTGCCAAGCCCGGTGACTGCGTGTTCTTCGCGGCGGGCCCGGCCCGCACGGCGCGTGCGCTGCTGGGTGCCACCCGCATCGAGATCGCCAAGCGTCTGGACCTGATCGACCCGGCCGCCTGGGCGTTCACCTGGGTGGTGGACTTCCCGATGTTCGAACCGGCCGACGTGGCGACGGCCTCGGGCGACGTCGCCGTGGGCTCAGGTGCCTGGACGGCCGTGCACCACGCCTTCACTGCGCCGAAGGTCGAATCGGAGGACACCTTCGATACCGATCCCGGCAGCGCGCTGTCCGATGCCTACGACATCGTCTGCAACGGCAACGAGATCGGCGGTGGCTCCATCCGTATCCACCGGCGCGACATCCAGGAGCGGGTGTTCGCGATGATGGGAATCGACCACGACGAAGCCCAGGAGAAGTTCGGATTCCTGTTGGACGCCTTCACTTTCGGCGCGCCGCCGCATGGTGGCATCGCGTTCGGCTGGGACCGCATCACCGCGCTGCTGGCCGGAGTGGACTCGATCCGCGAAGTCATCGCGTTCCCGAAGTCCGGCGGTGGCGTCGACCCGCTGACCGACGCGCCGGCACCGATCACCGCAGCGCAGCGCAAGGAATCCGGAATCGACGCCAAGCCGGAGGTGAAGGCTTAACCGCGCTGGACGTTGTCCTGTGCCCGCCTGACCAATCCGGCGAACGTCGAGTTCGGTAGCGGTGAGATCCCGGTGACAACGCGTGCCGACGCCGCCGGGGTGTCCCGCCGCAGGGCGGCGAGGTCGTTGCGGGGCACTTGGCTGCCCGGCCCGAGCATCGGTGCCCGCTCAACCCGGGCCTCGTCGAAGGGCGGAAACGTCGTCCGCTGGGTGCCGGTTCCGACGCCCGAACCGCTGCCGGTGCTCGAACCGGTGGCGGGTCCGGCGGACTTCGGTGTCCGGCCTCTACCGACGTCCGGCTGATCCGGTGCGTGGGCCCGCCGAGCTGATTCTCCGGCGATCGAATCGTCATCGTGGCCGGGCTCCGGCGGGGGTGGTGCGCTGCCGGTGACCTGCTCCAGATACTGCCGCCAGGCTTGCAGATACCCGAACAGTTGCTGGGTATAGTCCGCGGGCAGCTGCGCCGAAGTCGGCGCCGGCGGTGCGGTGGGCGGCACCGGGTAGGGCGACGGAAACGACGGCGGATAGGACGACGGATGCGACGGCACTGCGCCTGAAGCCCACGGATACGCCAGGCCGGTGGTCATCGCCGCCAACAGCGGCTCCAATAGTTGCCGCCAGGCCTGCAGGTACGCGTAGAGCTGTTGGGAGTAGTCGTTCGGGTACGTCATGATGGCCCTCCGGGTGTGGTGAGGATGTCCAACGGGTGCGGTAGCGCGCGTTGACAGAAGTCGGCATCGAGAAGGCGTAGCGCCCTGGTGTCGGCCGGTTCACGGTTCTCGATGTCGAAGATGTAGCAGTAGTCACCGGCCGGAGTCGGCATCCGGATCGGGCTGGACAGTCCCTGGTCGAGAAAGCCGTACGGGAAAAGCCAAGGCAATATGGCGTTCTCGCGGCGGTCGAGGCCGCCGGATTCCACCCAGACGTAGTGGTCCAGGATGGCGTTGACCGCATGTCGTGCCGACTCGCAGGCGGCCTCCATCGACGTCATCCGAGTGAAGGTCCGGGTCCAGGTGCCGGCGAACACCACCGAGTTGTGGTGCACCTGGTAACCGCCGTGGCGGGCCTGCCAGACATGGCGCAGCTCGAGGTCTTCCAGCCACCGCTGGTCAGTCGGTGTGAAACTCCACGAGCTGCCGTGCGGGTTCCACGGATCACCGCCGGGGCGATTGCTCCAATC
The DNA here is from genome assembly GCF_019050325.1 of [Mycobacterium] fortunisiensis. Taxonomy (GTDB): domain Bacteria; phylum Actinomycetota; class Actinomycetes; order Mycobacteriales; family Mycobacteriaceae; genus Mycobacterium; species Mycobacterium fortunisiensis. The sequence goes on from NZ_VOMB01000016.1 coordinate 606,253, forward strand.
GCCGACGATCGGCACCAGGTACGGCGTCTCGTTGCGGACCACCCGGCCCGTGTCGGATCCCGGCCCCGGACCCGTCACCAGGCCCCGATCCAGCGCGTACCAGGCGGGCCAGGGCAGCACCTCTTGCGGAGCGTCGGCGGCGTCATTGGTCACCGCGGCGACGATCTGGCGCCAGACCTCACCGGCGATCTCGTCGGCGGTGCAGTCCCGGGCCGCTTTGCCGCGCCCCAGTGCATCGACGAGATGACGCGAGGGCGTGTTGAAGTCGCCGATGTCGACCGAGAGCACCGCGGCGTACCCATCGCGGGCCAGCACCGGCCGGTTCTGCCACATGACGTGTTGGTTGATCGAGGACAGCGCCCACTCTGTCCCGGCGTAGTACATGTGTCCGCGAATGAGCTGAAACTCTGTGTCGAAATAGAATTGGATACCGCTGAGGGTCTGGAACCGATCCCAGGGCACGCGTCCGAGGTCGGCCATGCGGTACGGATCGCGCGGAGTTGACGGCCGGGTGTCACCGGGCTGCAACGGGCCGTCAGGTGGCGGCGGGGACGTGGTGAAGCCGTGCAGACGGGCGACGGTGCCGCCGGTGCCCGCCGCCCGCAGCGCAGCTGTGATCCGTTCGGCGGCAGGCGCATCCACCGCCACCACGGTGTAGTCCGGGTTCAGCCGGGTCCCGTCGGCCAGCACGATCTGGACTCGGGGTCGCAGATGCGGTGGCTGCTCGGGGTCGACGTCTGGCGGGGCGAGGTGCTCCGCGGCGCCCCGGACGAAGCGGACACCGAGGCAGACGAGGTGTCGATACCAGTGGTCGAACCAGGCCTCGGTGGTGGGGCCGTTGAGTACCCCGTCGGCCTTGTCGTCGCGGCGATCCATGTTCAGGTAGAGCTGGAGGTAGGTGGTGATGTTGGTCCGCGCGTCGCCCCACTTGGGGTCGAATGCGGCCAGTACCCGCGGCATTTCGCTGAGTAACGCGTCGAAGTTCGGCGAGTAGGAGACCGGGGTGTGGCGGGTGTCGCTGTCGCGTCCGGTGAAAAAGTCGTAGGAGGACAGGTTCTGCAGTTCCCGCTCCCGGCGCAACGGACTGGTCACCAGATAGCGCAGCAACCGGCCCTGAAACGTTGCCACATCGGCGGCGCTGAACCCCAATTGGCCGAGTTGGCGCAGGATTCCGAAGAATTCGGCCAGGCTGCGTGGCAGCTCTCGGGGAAACACCAGAGAGGGCTTGCCATCGACCGTAGTGCCCTGGGTGACGACGCGCCGGACGTTGTCCATGACGGTGCGCGACGTCGGCTGCCAATCCACTGTGTTGCTGCACTGATAGACCGGGATCCGTTGGAACAGGTCCCAGATGTGCAGATAGTAGGCCGGGAAGAAGCGAAAACCGTGTTCCCCCGGGACGGCTCGCTCGGGCGGCCGCGGGCTGCCCGGCCGGCCCGGGAAAGGACGCAGTACTGCGTGACCGCCGTCGCTGGACCCCACCGTCGAGAACTGGGATGCGGCCAGGCCGCCGAGCTTGACCGGGGGATCGGTCCCGGCGGTGCCGCGCAGCCGGGCACGCTCGTCGGGTCGGGGTTCGTACACCGTCACGTCGAAACCGCGCTCGGCCAGCTCGTGCGCTGCGGTGAGACCGGCGATACCGGCGCCGATGACCATCACGGTCGGTGGCGGGGTGCGGGATGCGGGCGTCCTCATCTTGGTCATGGCGTTTCCGTCCGCAGCGCGGCCAGCAGGTCCGGATGAGCCGGTGACCGGACCACCGCGTGGACGTAGGCCAGCAGCGTGTCGTGAGCTCGCAACACCGCGTCCAGGGTGCCGCGGACGCACAGCAGGTCGGTTTCCACGGCATCGGCGAGTTGGACTCTGGCATCGAGTATTTCGAGTATTGCGGCGCGCGACGTACAGATCCGGACTCCGGCGGCAGCCGGGCCGTCGAGCACCTTCAGTGCGTCGCCGCCGGACAGGCAGAAGATCTCGTGGTCCACATCGATTTCGACCACCAGCGGTCCGAGCCGGTCGGCGACCAGTCGGTAGCCGGCCGGTCCCTCGTCGGCCAGGTGCTCGATCGACCGTCGCAACAGCGACGAAACCCGCTCAGCCATCGAGGAACTCGAATACGCCCGCGCCGGTGAACGCGATATCGCGGCCGCCGATTCTTCCGGTCACGGTGGCGGTGCCGTTGGTCTCGTACAGCACCGTCGAGCGGGTGAGGCACAGCTCGCTCGGCTGCGCGAGCCGCGCGTAGGAGCCGGTGCGGAATTCAGCGTGCACCTTGTCGTCGACGCGCGCGGCCGCGATCCGGAACCGTTCCGGGATGCCCGACACCGTGCCGTCGAGGACCAGCCGCATCGGCGGCGGCAACGTGCAGTCAGGCGGCGCGGCCGGTGTGCCCACCCGTTCGGTGCTGACCGCGGCGTGTCGGAAGATCGCGGCGGGCTTGTCGTGGTGCCAGACATAGAGCGCCTGGGACAGGTAGTGGAGGCGACGACGGTCGGTCATCTGGAGAAACACCATCGACCAGGGGTCGCCGGGCTCCTCCGGCAGGATGGTGCCCCAGACCCAGCCGAAGTCGTCGCCCCACCGGAACCGGCCCCAGTTGTGGTCGTGATACGCGAGCTCGCCGGCGATGCGGTGTTCGGCGTCGGCGAGGCGCAGCCGGCCCTCGGCCCGCAGTCTCGGGACGAACAGCCAGTTCATCCGGCCCGCGCCGACGGGCTGATTGTTGACCACGAAGGGCCGGCTGACCGGGGTGAACACGAGATCGCCCTGGATCCGGCTCCCGGGCAGGTCGAGTTGCACCCGGTAGCCGTCGGGGCCCACGGTCATCGTGTTATCGCCGACCGTGAGGTTGCCGAGATCGGCCGACACCTCGAGATCGGACCCGTCGAACCGCTCGATGGCTCCGCTCCATCGGCCGTCGTGGGCGATCACGATCACCCGCGGCACCAACCGATGGCGCCCGGCGGCGGTGGTCTCATCGGTGAGGCTGAGGTTGATCAGGATCCGTCGGTCCGCACCGTGAATCACGAAGTGGTGCCACTCTTTGTACCCGTCGGGGTCCGCGGCGGCCAGTACCGGCGCTCGCAGGAAATCACTGCCGGCAAGTACGGCGGTCATCGTAGCCACCTCGCCGGGATCTCCGGTGACGACACGGTACCGGGCGGTTCGGGATCGGTCGGAACCACACCCTCGATCGCCGTTCCGAGCGCGGCCAGCCCGAGCAGCGCGTGAACGAAATCGTCGGCGGGGCGTGCGGGCCGCGGTTCGACGGCCGTGTCGCCCAGGGCGCGAATGGTCCGGGCCACCGAAACCAGGCCCATCAGATAGCCGAGAAAACTGCTCTGTTCGGCGAGTGCCGCACGCGGGTCGCAGAGGGTCATGCGAAACCTTCCGGACGGAGCCGGGCCAGTATCGCGTCATCGAGCCCGCGTCCGATGACGGTGTCGGCCAACAGCTCGGCCCATGCACGTGGAGCGGAACTCGGTGCTGCGGGTCCGTCGAGCACGTTGAGACTCACCGTTTCCCAGAGACGACGCAGATTCTCCACCGACTCCGAGACGGTGAGGGCGTCCCGCAGTCGAGCGCCGTCAGGACTCTGCGCGTAGCGCCGGCCTTCGGCGACGAGCAGATCGTGCAGTCCGCGCGCTGCGGTCGGATTGCCGAGGATGGCGCGCCGAGTTCCGAGCAGCAATTCGTGGGCGGCGCGCTCGGCACCGGTGACGTCGTCGGCGCAAGGCAGCAGTGATGGGGCCGCACGCTCGACGAGATCGAGAGTGAGCGCCCGGATCCGGTCGAGTTCGGCGAGCATGCCGATCAGGAGTTCAGGGTTCATCGGGTTCGCCCGTGTACGTAGTCGACCAAATCGGTCAGGGTCTGCCGGTGGTGGCTCGGTGGCAGCCAGTCGAGATCGCTCAGCGCCACTGCCGCGCACTCGGCGTGCGCAGCGGCGACGTCCCTGGCGTGGGGGAGTGATCCGGTCCGCTGCAGCAGGCCGAAAAGCCAGTGAATGTCATCGAGCGTCTTTGTCTCGCCGATCTGTTGTGTACGAAGGTAATTCGCAATGGATCGGCGTCCGGAGCGGGAGAGTTCACCGCGGGTGGCGAGTCGATCCAGCAGTCCGGTCAGCCCTGCGATGTCGTCAGCTCGTGGCCGCCGCTTGGCCAGGATATCCACGGCGCGTTCACGGTCGGCCGGTTCCGCGCAGCGCAGTGCGTGCAACAGCATCAGCGTCCGTTTACCTTCCCAGAGGTCGCCGCCGATCTCCTTGCCGTAGTCCTCGGGTGTGGCACGCAGGTTCAGCAGGTCGTCGGTGATCTGGAACGCGGCCCCGAGATGGCGGCCCAGATCTTCCAGTGCGGCCAACTGCTCGGGCCCGGCGCCGGCGGCGATGGCGCCGGCCTGCAGAGGGGTGATGAACGAGTACCAACTCGTCTTGAGCTCCACCATCCGCAGGTAGTCGGTGTCGCCGAGGCGCCAGGTGTTGTTGCGCACCCAGTCCAGTTCGATGGCCTGACCGTCGACGGTCTGGCGGGTCATGTGCGCCACGGCTTTCAGGATGCGCAGTGCCGGTCCCAGTCCGATGCGCTCGACGTTGTCCAGCAGTGGCTGTAACGAGAGTGACAGCATGGCGTCGCCCACGTTGACCGCGACGGGGACGCCATGGTCTATGTGCAGCGCGGGTCTGCCACGCCGCCACCATGATTCATCCTCGATGTCGTCGTGGATGAGGAAGGCGTTGTGATAAAGCTCGAGCGTTGCTGCCGTGGGCAGGATGGCGTCCAGGTGGCCGCCGAGACCGAGGCAGACGGCGATGCTCAGCGCCGGCCGCAGGGCCTTCCCGCCCCGCCGGGGGTAGTCGAGGATGAGTTCGCGCAGGCTGTCGGGTTCCGTTCCGCTGCCGTAGATCCGGGTGATCTCGGCATCGCAGACCTCTTTGCACAACGTCAGGTAGGCGTCGAGCGGATTCGGTTCGGTGGGCCCGGCCGGCGTCTCAGGCAGCGTCGAGGTCATGGCGGATCGCTACGGGATCGGCTTCCCGTACAGCGTGACGAGGGCTTTGTTGTCCTTGATCCGCAGGGCGAATCCGATCCGGACCGCCAGCGCGAGGCGAGAGTTTGGGGCCTCGCCGACCACTTCGAGACCGGGAGAGACACTGACGGCAAGATCCACCGGTTCCTCGCCCGGTGAGGCGTCCGGGGCACCCGCGTGGGCGATGAGCCGGCGCCGGCCCAGCATCACCATCACGGTGCCCTTTGTGCCATCGAACACACCGCTGCCGCTGGGCACGTTGAATTTCTCGTCGAACTGTGACGCCCGATGTAGCGAGTTGACGTGTGCGCCGGACGGCAGTTCGTTGGTGAGGGGATACCCCGTCGTGACGTCGGCAAGATACTTCAGGGCCCGGGTATTGGTGACCAAACATGCCGGCGCGCGGTACCCCGCGTCTTCGACCTCCGCCCGGGCATCGATGAGAAATCCCAACAGGTCCGGAATGTAGGCGGCGTCGGCGGGCAACTTCGCAGCTGCATTGTCACGAAGCGCGCGCAGCACCCTGTTGTCCACCCGGCGGGCGAGTTTGGTGGCCGCCCAGTTCACCTCGGCGATCAAGGAGTCGGGGGTGGGCGCGTGGGTCTGCACCAGGGTGACCCGGAAACCGACCTGCCGGTGGCGGATTCGCAGGAACTTCGGCTGGTTCACGACCTCGCTGGGGACCCGGCTCTGGCCCGGATCACCGGTGTCCCAGTGCGGGATGGCCTGCCAGGCGATACAGGTCTGCTCGAACGTCTCGGTGATTGCCTGGTTGGCGATGGCCAATTGTTCTGTATTCAAATACATTTGCCGACCCCCGTCGCCCGATCTTCAAAGCATGGCAGACGGCATTGACGGTTGGGGTATTTTTCGATGTAACTCACTTTTGATGCAACACGATCCCTTGACCCGGTGCCATCTCGCCCCGGGCCACGGCGTCGCAATGTGCCAAGTGCAGTGGCGCGACCGGATCGTTGGGTAGCAACTGCCGGCACCGCTCGAACGCGGCGTGCGCCCCGGCGACATCGCCGGCATCGAACAATGTGAAGGCCTCGTCGAAGGCCGGCTGCGCGGACCGCTTCGCAGCCCGGCGTTCCGCTGAATCGTCGTTGTAGACCTCGTAAACCGTGACCGGCTGTCGTCGGTTCACCACCATTACCCGCTCCATCCGGCGGATGTCGAACTCCGCCGACGTGCCGAGCCGCCCGCGGGTGGTATCCGAGATCAGCAAAGCGGTGCCATACCGTTTGGTGGTGCTCTCGATGCGCGCGGCCAGGTTCACCGCGTCGCCGATGATGGTCAGCACCATCCGGTTCACCCCGCCGACCAGGCCGACGCCGACCGTTCCGGTGTTGATGCCGATGCCGGCCCGTAGCTCATCGGAACCGTGCGCCTGGCGGTCCTTGTTGTGCTCGCGCAGGGACTGCAACATGCCCAGCCCGGCCCGCACGGCGTCGGATTCCGACTCGAACACCGCGACAACCTCGTCGCCACGCACGTCTTGGATGAACCCGTTGCAGCTGATGATCGGCAGTTCGACCGCGCGCAGGAAACCCATCGCCAGATTGCCGGCCTCCGCGACGTCCATGTCCTCCACCATCGCCGTGTAACCGCGGATATCGCTGATCAGCACCGTCATCTCACGTTCGACGCGGTAGCCGGCGCGGACTCGGCGCAGATCGTCGATGTCGAGGATGCGCAGCAGTTCATTCGGGACGAATCGGGATTGCACGTCGATGAGCGATTGTCGATGCTCGTCGGCCGCCTTCAGTCGGGCTTCGAGCTGGAAGTTCCACAGTGGCGCGGCGGCCTGGGCGCACAGGAAGGCGACCGCTTCCTGCTGATCAGAGGTGAAGTGTCCGCCGGTATCGGAGTGCTCGGCCACGATGACACCGATCACCCTGTCCTGCATGAGGATTGGCGAGGCCAGCGTGTGATCTTCGGCGCGCTGGACGCCGCCGGCAGCCACCTGCCGGACCAGGTTGACGTGCTGGCTGGGTTCGGGGATATCGACATCGAGGATGGCGACGGCGCCGTGGTCGTAGTCGGCCCGTACCGCCCAGGAATCCCCGCGCGCCCGGGTGACCAACTGCACGCAATCGGCGCCGGTGGTGTCGGCCACCGAGCCCAAGATGATCCTGGCGACCGCATCGGCGTTGCGGGCCCCCGACAGTGTCCGCAGCAACTGGTGCGCCCCGACCGGGTCGATACCGACCGAACCCGGATGCACCAGATCGCGGCTGAGCAACCAGGGGTACTGCCGGGCGAGCCAGTCGGTGCGGATCGTCACCCCCAGGCTGAGCCAACGTTGGTAGGCGGTGCGTAACATATGGTCGCGCAAGGTCATTCGCGACGTCGCGGCGTACAGCAGCGCTGCCTCTTCGTGGGCGCGTGCCCCGATCATGGGCAGCTGATGTTCCTCGGCGAGCGTGATTGCCCGGTGCAGATGGCGCTCGGCCTGCCCGTGGCGTCCACGTACCCGCGCCCACGCACCCTGGATCAGTGCATAGGCCGCGGCATAGTTTTCCGGACAACCTTCGGCGTACTTGCGGTGCAATGCCGTTGCCCTGCGCACGAAGTGCACAGTCGACCGGTCCCGCGGCGCGTGCTGCATGAGGCTCAGCGCACCGACGAGATACACCAGTTGAGAGATGGCCGTACCGGCCAGCCCATCGATGTGACGGACGGTTTCTTCGGTATAGGGGATCGCACCCGCGTGATCACCAGACCAGAAATGCAGGCCCTGTTTCATCGCCGCCGCGATGCCCATGACGACCTCGTCCCCGTCGCGTTGGGCGGCGGCCAGGACTTCACGCTCGTCGTAGCCACTCTCCCCGGCCAGCAGAAAAGGATCCTCGCACCGGCCCATGAGGTTCAACGCCATCTGCTGCTGCGCCTGGCACAACGTTCTCGGGGCGGGTTGCGAACGGAAGTGCGGGATCAGGGACTGTGCCAGTGTGTCAATCTCGGCCAGGGGGCGGCCAACCCAGAACGACTGTGAGATCAGTGTCGCGGCGAGGAAGCCGGCATACTCCTGGTCGCCCTGATCGAGGGCCTCGGTGACGGCGTCGCGGAGCAGCCCGAGGCCATCGCGAAGTGGATGACGCCAGTGCTGGATGAAGTTCAGGTGCAGGAACAGCGTCTGCGGGCGCGACTCACGGAATTCCGGGCGCTGCGCGAGCACCATGGCGACCTCGCCGAATCGTTGGCTGCCGGTGTGGTCGCCCAGGATCACCAACAGCAATCCATAGCTGGCCAGTACCAGTGGCGACGACGGGGTATGGCCGTAGGCCAAGGTGAGGTCCAATTGCTTGCGCACCAGCAGCGGAAAGAGGTTGGGCCGCACGATGTAGGACAGGCTGCGCAACTCGGCCAGGATCCGTTGCAGCTCGATTACCCGCTGGTCCCGGCAGATCGGAAGATCGAGAAGCCGATCGTTGCTCCACTGGCGCATCGTCAGCCGCATCCGCAGCATGGCATTGGCCATCCGCGGCTTGCCGGCCTCGGACGGCAACAGTTCGCCGAGCTCTTCAAGGGCGGTCAAGCCGATCTCCAGCGCCTCGGGCAGCCGGTTCTGTGCGACGCGCCCTTTGAGCCGCAGGTAGGCGATCCGGGCGCGGTCGACGGGGCTGGTCAGCGCCCGCTCGGCCTCATCGAGCAGGCGGTACAAAGCGGCGGTGTCGCCGACCAGCAGCGCGGCATCGGCGGCGTCGAACTGCAGCTCGCGGGCCAGCTCGGGGCGTGAGGCCCAGCGCTGCGGTCCGAGCAGGCGCAGGGCCTGGACGCAGTACTCGAGAGCCAGCGGAAATGAGGCCTGTCCCCGGGCCTTGCGGGCAGCCCGGTGCAGCACCTCGACGAACCGGGCGCGCTCGGTGTCGTCGGTTATCCCGTGTGCCCCGATGCCGATGTGACGGGCGGCATCGAACAACCGGTCCTCGCCGAGGTCGACCAACCGGCGGCCCAACCGCAGGTGCACCTCGCGCTGCGCGTCCGCGGACAGGCTGTCCCGGGCTGTTTCGGCCACCCGATCATGGCTCAATCGATAACGGGCATCCCGGCTGATCGCATTCGCAATCCGCCGGCCACCGCTGTCCAGGGCGTCAATCGCATGCAACTGCAAGCATGACCAAAGAGCGTGTGCCACAACGTCTGTAGACTTTGCGCAGGCCGCGGCGGCATCAGCCAGATCGAATTCGGTGCCGATGCACGCCAAGCCGCTCAGCACTGCCAGGTGATCAGGGGTCAACTGGTTCAGGTAGCTGCCGAGGAACTCCGCCTCGGTGGCAGAAACCTCGAGGGAGGACAGCACGCGTAGATCCCATCCCGGCTTCTTCCCGTCGTCGGTCCCGAGTAGCGCGCCTTCGCGCTGCGCGCGGTACAACAGCTGCCGGATCAACAGGGGATTGCCGCCGGTGCGTTGATGAAATTCGGTGGCGGCCTCGGGGAGCTCCACGCTGTGGCCGACGACATCGGCGAGAAGGTCTTCGACATCTGCTACTCGCAGCGGGTCCAACGGCAGACTGTGCAGCACCGGCGCGGTGAGATTTGCCGCGTCCACGTCAAACTCGCCGGCCCGGTGTGCACCGAGCACCAGGACGTTTCGCGGGGCCACCGCCAGCGTTTCCGAGAGCAGCAGCAACGAGTCGCGATCGGCCCACTGCAGATCGTCGATCGCCAGGACCACGGTGCGTTGGGAAGCCGTGGCCACAAGGAGACGGATGACGGCGCGGTGCAGCCTTCGGCGGGTCTCGGCGGCGTCGAGTTCGGCCACCGGTGCGGTGGTGTCCAGCACCGCGGCGAGCTCGGGCACCAGGTCGGTGAGGACGCTGGTGAGCGGCGATGCGCGGAGTTCGGCGCACCAGTGGTCCCGCTCGGATTCGTCTGCGGACATCATCGAGTGCACCACCGCGGTGAGCGCATCACGCACGGCCGTGTAGGGCGCCGGTGCACCCTCGCTGCAGCGGCCGTACGCCAGGGTGCAGTTGCGACTGGCGAGTTCGTCGCCGAACGCCTGGATCAGGGTCGATTTGCCGACTCCCGGTGCGCCGCTGAGCAGGACGCATGTCCCGCCGTCCCGTTCGGCGGCGGCCGCGGCAGCGCGTAGTTCACCGAGCTCGCGCCGTCGGTCGACCACGCGATCGTTGATGTCGAGCGCCGCCGATGTCACCGCACGTAGCGCCCCTCTCCGGATGGGCGTGGCCGAGACGAATTGACCAGATGGTCAGCATAGCCAGGATCGCTGGTGAGCGTGGTTTTCCGGGCCGGTTTGGCGGTTCAGGTCGCCCGGGTGGAATAGTTTGGGCCCCCGGCGGCCCATTCGAGGGCGGAACTTTGTTGCTGCTGCACACCATCGGTGCCAAGTCGGGTCAGCCTCGGCTGTCGCCGCTGGCCTACCTGGACATCGACGGCAAGATCCTGATCGTCGGTTCCTACGCCGGCGGCCCCAAGGACCCGGCGTGGGTACACAACCTGCGGGCCAATCCGCGGGCCCGGGTCGAGGTAGGTGTCGAGGCGTACGCCGTCACCGCCCGGGAGTTGCCGGATGACGAGCGCGATGCGGCCTACCCGAAGATCATCGAGCTGGTCCGCGCTTAGCCAGCTCTCGCCGAAACCGCATTCCAGCAGGCGTTTACTCGCACTTTTTCTGCTGGAATGCGGTTTCGCCGGGTATTACAGTCGCTCGATGATGGTGGCGTTGGCCATGCCGCCACCCTCGCACATGGTCTGCAGGCCGTAGCGTCCGTCACGTTGCTCGAGCGCGTTGACGAGGGTGGTCATGATGCGTGCCCCGCTGGCTCCCAGCGGATGCCCGATGGCGATCGCCCCACCGTTGACGTTGGTGCGCCCCAGGTCGGCTCCCGTATCGGCAGCCCAGGCCAGTACCACCGGCGCGAACGCCTCGTTGACTTCGAACGCGTCGATGTCTGCCAGCGTCAAACCCGCACGCGCCAGGACCTTCTCGGTGGCCGGGATGACACCGGTCAGCATGTAGAGCGGATCCGAGCCGACCACGGTCGTGGTGTGAATACGGGCCAGCGGCTTGAGTCCGAGACGCTTGGCCGTCTCGCCGCTGGTGATCATCACCGCGGCGCTGCCGTCGGACAGCGACGACGAGTTGCCCGGGGTGATCGCCCAGGTGATCTGGGGGAAGCGGGCCGAGTAGGCCTCGTTGTAGAACGCGGGTTTGAGGCCGGCGAGGGTGTCGACGGTGGTGGCGGGCCGGATGATCTCGTCGGTGCTCAGTCCGGCGATCGGGGCAAGTTCGGCTTCGAACAACCCGTCCTTGGTGGCCCGGGCCGCCTTCTCGTGGCTGCCCGCGGAGAACTCGTCCAGTTGGGCACGTGAGAATCCCCATTTCGCCGCGATCAGTTCAGCGCTGATTCCCTGTGGGACAAGGCCTTCGGAGTAGCGTTCGGCGAAGGACAGGCCGAACGGGTCGCTGCCGGGTAGCACCGAGGTGCCCATCGGTACCCGCGACATGGATTCCACCCCCGCGGCGATCACGATGTCGTAGGCGCCGGCCAGCACGCCCTGGGCCGCGAAGCTGATCGCCTGTTGGGAACTGCCGCACTGGCGGTCGACGGTGGTTCCGGGAACGCTTTCCGGGAACCCCGCGCCCAGCAGGGCGTTGCGGGCGATGTTGACGGCTTGGTCACCCACCTGGGTGACCGCGCCGGCGATGACGTCATCGACCAGTACCGGGTCGACGCCGGTGCGGGTGACCAGTTCCCGCAGGCTGTGCGCCAGCAGGTCCGCCGGTAGGACGCCGTGCAGTGCGCCGTTGGCCTTGCCTTTGCCGATGGGGGTTCGAACCGCTCCGACGATCACTGCGTCGCGGCCTGCATATCCGGTCATCTGGCCCTCCTGATGCTCCACGCTGAGTATAGTTATGGCTACCCAGGTATAGCACCTGGGTATAGTGAGAACAACTCAGGGATGGGGTTTGATTCCGTGGGAATGCTTCAGGGCAAGCTGGCCGACCGCGATGCCTGGTCGGCCGTCGGACGCTGCCCGATCGAGAGGACCATGGCGTTCGCCGGCACCAAATCGGCGATGTTGATCATGCGCGAGGCCTTCTACGGCACCACCAGATTCGACGACTTCGCCCGCCGGGTCGGGATCACAAAGGCGGCAACCTCGGCGCGGTTGTCGGATCTGGTGGCCGCCGGGTTGTTGACGAAACGGCCCTATCGTGAGCCGGGGCAGCGCGAGCGCGACGAATATGTGCTCACCGAGTCCGGAATGGATTTCATGCCGGTGGTGTGGGCGATGTTCGAATGGGGACGCAAACATCTCGGCGACACCGGCCTGCGGCTGGCGCATGACGGCTGCGGCGCCCTGGCCGGCGTCGAGATCCGTTGCGAGGAAGGACATCAGGTGCCGCCGGAGGAGCTCATCGTCCGCTACGAACGTTGACTTTGAATCCACGCAGACCGCTACTCGCACAACTGCAGCGCCAGTTCGAAGTCAACGCTGGGTTGGTGAGATCGAGGGACGCTAGTCTCGGCCCGTGCTGCACTTACGCGTCATTGCCCCGGCTGATCTGCGTGATCCCGTTCTCAACGTCTTGCGTGACGAGCCAGGCGTCGCCCACGTCGTGGTGCACACCGGCGCGGCGATCGATCCGGCCGGCGACGAGATCACCGCCGATATCGCCAGGGAGGCCGCCAACGACGTGGTGGAGCGCCTGAAATCCCTTGACGTGCAGCACTTCGGCGCCATCACCCTGGAGCCGCTAGACACCGTTCTCTCGAGCGCCGCCCATCACGCCGAGGACGTTGCCGACGGCGACGCGGCCGACGCTGTCATCTGGGACGAGCTGATCTCCCGCACACGTGAGGAATCCCGTCTGAATGCCACGTTCCTGATGTTCCTGTGCATCGCGTGTCTGCTGGCCGCGGTCGGCGTGGTCACCGATTCGGCCGTCACCGTCGTCGGCGCCATGGTGGTCGGGCCCGAGTTCGGCCCGCTGGCTGCGCTGGCGGTCGCCCTCGTGCAGCGCAAGCTGTCGTTGGCGCGGCGGGCCGGTGCGGCGCTGCTGATCGGATTCCCGCTGGCCATGATCGTCACCGCGATCGCCACGCTGGGCTTCGAGGCGTTGGGCTGGGTGCAGTTGTCCACGGTCAGTGAACTGACCCAGGTCGACTTCATCTTCCAGGTCGGCCCGTTCTCGCTGGTGGTGGCCCTGCTCGCCGGTGCGGCCGGGATGCTGTCGCTGGTCTCGTCCAAATCGGCGGCCCTGGTCGGGGTCTTCATCTCGGTGACGACGGTGCCCGCGGCCGGTTTCGCGGTGGTGGCGGCCACCGTGGGCGACTGGGCGGTCGCCGGCAATTCAGTGCTGCAACTGGCGGTCAACCTCGTCGGCATCACCGCGGCCGGTGTCCTGGTGCTCGCGGTCTACCGTCGCACCCGGGCCCGCCGGGCCGTCACAGGTGGCTGAGGCCTTGGGCGAGGAAGAACACTCCGACCGCGCCGGCGATCACCGCCACCACCAGTCGATGGTGCACACCCATCCAGGCGTAGAGCCGTTCGACGGCCGAGCGGGTGGCCGACGGAGCCACCCAGAAGCTGATGATGGGCAGCAACGCCGCCAGGAAGCCCACCAGATTGAACACCACCAGGGCTGCCATCTGCTCGGCCAGCGCGGCGCCGGAGGTCAGTGCTGCTGCCATCGCGGCCAGGTAGTAGGGGGTGGGAAAGCCGTTGATGAGGCCCAGCAGTGCGGCCGCCCACGGCGCCTCGCCACGAAGCGCTGCCTGCATGCCTGCCGGCAGCCGGGACAGCTCGGGCGGTGAATCCACGGTCGGTGGCGCCCCGGCGGCGACGGCCACTGATGCCGATCGGCGCGCTCGCACCGCGGTGACCAGGCGTTCCAGCACGCCCGTGGCCGACAGCACGGCGATCACCAGCGCCACGCCGCCGATGCCGATCTCCACGGCACCGGGCATCGTGCGGCCGCCGTCGTCGGTGGCGTTCTTGAACACGAACACCACTGCGGCGCCCACGGCGACATTGGCGGTGAACGCGACGAGGAAGAACGGCAGCAACAGTCGAACCGGACGCGACCGTGACAACATGAAGGCGACCACCCCGATCCGCAGGGGGTCGACGGCTGCCACGACAGCCATCACCAGCACGGTGCTCCACATCGTCGGTGGCCTCATCCCTTCGCTTCAGCTACTGAAGCTGAATTCAACCAGCGTCGGCCGATTCCGGCCGAATCCGCTGCACCGAGCGGCTTCGGCGGAGGTCGGTGCGTACCGTTCTTCACTGATGGTTCTTCGTGCGGGTGATGTGGATGTCGACGGTGTGCTGGCCGCCTACCGCAGTTCGCGGGCTCAGCGCGCGCTGTTCGATGTCCGCGACGACGGAGCCGGCGCCGGCTACGACGAGTTGGTCGACGCGTCGGGTGAGGTCCGCCCGGCGTGGCGGGGATTGGCCGAGGGCATTGGTGAGCGCGGCCGCGAGGGGCTCGACCAGTTGCGGGCAGCGGTGCGCGGGCTCGTCGACAACGACGGCATCACCTACATCCAGGTGGACCGGCACGGCGAGGTGGTCACCGACGGGGACGGCACCGCGGTGCCCGGTCCGTGGCATCTCGACGGCCTGCCGCTGGTGGTCTCGGCCGAGGATTGGGACGGCCTGGAATCGGGGCTCGTGCAGCGCTCCCGGCTGCTCGACGCGGTGCTCACCGACCTGTACGGTGCCCAGCGGTCGATCACCAGCGGGGTGTTGCCGCCGTCCTTGCTGTTCGGTTACCCCGGTTACCTGCGGGCGGCCCGCGGCATTGTGGTGCCCGGACGTCATCAACTGTTCCTGCACGCGTGTGACATCAGCCGGGGCGACGACGGGGGGTTCACCGTCAACGCCGACTGGACCCAGGCGCCGTCGGGGGCGGGTTATGCGCTGGCCGATCGGCGGGTCATCGCCCACGCCGCCCCCGACCTCTACGAGCGGATCGGCCCGCGGCCGGCGTCACCGTGGGCTCAGGCCCTGCGTCTGGCGCTGCTCGACGCGGCCCCCGAGGCCGCCGCGGAACCCGTCGTCGTGGTGCTGAGTCCCGGTATCCATTCCGAGACCGCCTTCGATCAGGCCTACCTGGCCGGGGTACTCGGCTTCCCGCTGGTGGAGAGCGCGGACCTGGTGGTGCGGGACGGGACGCTGTGGATGCGGTCGCTGGGTACCTTCAAACGCGTGGACGTGGTGCTGCGCCGGGTCGACGCCGAATACCTGGATCCGCTCGACCTGCGTCCGGATTCGCGGCTCGGTGTGGTGGGTCTGGTCGAGGTGCTGCGCCGCGGCGCGGTGACAGTGGTCAACACGCTGGGCAGCGGAATCCTGGAAAGTCCTGGGCTGACCCGGTTTCTGCCGGACCTGGCCGATCTGCTGCTCGATGAGACGCTGCAACTGCCAACCGCACCGATGTATTGGGGCGGTATCGGCATCGAGCGCTCGCATCTGGTCACCAAGCTGTCCTCGTTGTTGATCCGTCCGGTCAACGGTGGGGCGACGATTGTCGGGTCGACGCTGTCGGCGGCTGCCCGTGCGGACCTGGCTGCCCGTATCGAGGCCGGACCCGAGCAGTGGGTAGGGCAGGAGTTCCCCCAGTTCTCCACCGCACCAAGCAATTACCGTTCCAACGGGCTGTCGGCGGCCCATGTCGGTATGCGACTGTTCACGGTGGCCCAGCGGGGCGGGTATGCCCCGATGGTCGGTGGACTGGGCTATGTGGTCGCCCCGGGCAACGCTGCGTATCGAACGAACACCCTTGCAGCCAAGGATATTTGGGTGCTCAGTCCACAGCGGGCGACGGTCGAGCGAGCTCCGGTGCCTGCTGAGCTGCCACCTCCAGGAGCCACGCCGAGTCCGACCCGGGCGGTCAGCTCGCCCCGCGTGCTGGCCGACATGTACTGGATGGGGCGGTACGCCGAACGTGCCGAGAACATGGCGCGATTGCTCACCGTCACCCGGCAGCGCTACCACGAATACCGCTATCGCCAGGATCTCGAGGCCAGCCAGTGTGTGCCGGTGCTGCTGGGTGCGCTGGAGGCGATCACCGGTACCGTCGCCGGAGCCGCTGGAGTCGCCGATGACCGCGCGATGATCGAGAATGCGCCGTCCACGCTGTTCTCGGCCACCGCCGACCGGCACCGGGCCGGATCGCTCGCGCAGTCGGTCGATCGGCTCGGGTCGGCGGCCCGTGCGGTGCGGGACCAGATGTCCAACGACACCTGGATGGTGTTGGCCGGGGTGGAGCGTGCGGTGTTGCGGCCATGGACCACGCCGCCGTCGTCGCCGACGGCCGCGGAGGCTTATCTCGCCACCGCCCACAGCCAGACCCTGGCCGGGATGTTGGCGTTGGCCGGCGTGGCCGCAGAGTCGATGGTGCACGACATCGGTTGGACGATGATGGATCTCGGCAAACGCATCGAGCGCGGATTGGCGCTCACCGCACTGCTGCGGATCACCGTGACCACCGTCCGCGGCGCCGACGCCGAACGCGAGGTGACCGAGTCGGCCCTGGTGGCCTGTGAATCCTCGGTGATCTACCGGCGCCGCAACCCGGGCCGGGTCAGCGTCGCGGGGATTGCCGAGCTGGTTCTGTTCGATGCGGAGAATCCCAGATCCCTGATCTACCAACTGGAACGCATCCGGTCCGGGCTCAAGACCCTGCCCGGGTCGTCGGGCTCGTCGCGGTCGGAACGTCTGATCGACGAACTGGCCACCCGATTGCGCCGGCTCGATCCCGCCGAGCTCGAGGTGGTCACCGACGAGGGGGAGCGGGCGGCATTGGCGGAGCTGCTCGACGGGATGCATGCCGGTCTGCGTGACCTGTCGGAGGTCATCACCGCCGCGCACCTGTCGTTGCCGCGCGGGATCCAGCCGCTGTGGGGCCCCGATGTGCGGCGGCTGGTGCCATGAGCGAACCCGCGCCCGCAGCGCGCACCCGCCGCTACGAGATCACCCACCACACCGTCTACCGATATTCCGCCGACGTCACCAGTTCCTACGGTCGTGGCTTTCTCACCCCGCGCGACCTGGACCACCAGCGCTGCCTGCGACATGAGCTCGTGATCGAGCCGGAACCCGCCGACCGGTCCACCAGCCGGGACGCGTACGGCAACCTCAGCTCGTATTTTCATGTCACCCGGCCACACCGCACGTTGAGCGTCACCGGATACTCAGTGGTGGAGGTGGATCCGCCTGCCCCCGAACACTATTCGGGTGCATCGGCCCGGGCGCCGTGGGAATTGGCCCGGCCGGTCGGTGGCGACGGCGCCCTGGCCGCCGAGTTCACCCTCGATCTGTCGCCGCCGGAGATCACCGATGCGGTGCGGGACTACGCGGCGCCCAGTTTCCGGCCCGGGCGTCCGCTGATCGAGGTGCTGCGCGAGTTGACGTCGCGAATCTACGCGGACTTCACCTACCGGTCCGGCTCGACGACGGTGTCCACTCAGGTGGCCGAGGTGTTGGCGGCCCGCGCGGGCGTGTGCCAGGACTTTGCCCGCCTGGCCATCGCCTGCCTGCGGGCCAACGGCCTGGCGGCAAGCTATGTCTCGGGGTATCTGGCCACCGACCCGCCGCCGGGCAAGGACCGCATGATCGGGGCGGACGCCACCCACGCCTGGGCGTCGGTGTGGACGCCCCAGAATGTCTGGCTGGGCCTGGATCCCACCAACGACCAGATGGTCGACGAGCGCTACATCGTGGCGGGCTTCGGGCGGGATTACGCCGACGTGCCGCCCCTGCGCGGCATCATCTACACCGATTCGGACAGTAGCGTGATCGACGTGAGTGTCGATGTGGCGCCGTGGCGGCCGGATCGCGAGGTGCGGCATGCGTGATTTCACCTGCCCGCGCTGCGGCCAGCGGCTGGCTTTCGAGAACTCGCTGTGCCTGTCGTGCGGCAGCCCACTGGGCTTCTCGCTCGACGACATGGCGCTGCTGGTCATCGCCGATACCGGCGAGAGCGGGCACGCCGGTGCGGTCGACGCCGATCAGTATCAGCTGTGCGCGAACATGCACCTGGCCGAATGCAATTGGTTGGTTCGTTCCGGGCATGGCAGTCTGCTGTGCGCGTCGTGCGTGTTGACCCGCACCCGGCCGGCCGATACCGACACGGCGGCGCTGGCGGCGTTCGCCGAAGCCGAGCATGCCAAGCGCCGGTTGATCGCCGAACTGCACGAACTGCAGCTTCCGATCGTCGGCCGTGACGAGGATCCGCAGTTCGGGCTGGCGTTCGACCTGCTCTCCAGTGCGTCGGAGCAGGTGTTCACCGGGCATCAGAACGGGGTCATCACCCTGGATCTCGCCGAGGGCGACGATGTGCACCGCGAACAGTTGCGGATCGCCATGGATGAGCCGTATCGCACGCTGCTGGGCCACTTTCGGCACGAGATCGGCCATTACTACTACTACCGGCTGGTGGCGCCGTCGGACGACTACCGGGCCCGGTTCGGCGAGCTGTTCGGCGATGCCGACGCCGATTACCAGGCCGCCCTGGACCGGCATTACCGCGACGGCCCGCCTGCGGGCTGGGCGGATGATTACGTCTCGTCCTACGCCACCATGCACCCCGCCGAGGACTGGGCTGAGACCTTCGCGCACTACCTGCACATCCGTGACACCCTCGATACTGCCGCGGCCTTCGGGTTCGCCCCGGCTGGCGCGTCGTTCGGCCGGAAGATGTTGGGGCCGAGCGGATTCGACACGATCATCGAGATGTGGCTGCCGCTGGCCTGGGCGTTGAACATGGTGAACCGGTCGATGGGTCACCGCGATCTGTACCCGTTCGTGTTGCCGCCGGCGGTGCTGGAGAAGATGCGTTTCGTGCACACCGTCGTCAACGAGATCACTGCCTAGTGGTCCCGGCCTGATGTCGCGGCGGACAAAAGTGACAGCACGGTCACGATCGAATGTCGCAACCCGGTTGGGGCGGCCCCCGTTTTTAGGATCGCCGCGTGACTGATCGCTATGGCTCCGATGTGTTGGCCCGAAACCCGCACACCCCGAAGATGACTCGATCCAAGGAACAGCCCGCAGAAAAGGGCCTGGTGGTCGAGGACGCACAGAGCGGTTTTGTGGGCGCGGTGGTACGCATCGAGGGCGGGCGCGTCGAACTCGAGGACCGCCGGGGCAAGATCCGCACCTTTCCGATGGGGCCGGGTTTCCAGATCGACGGCAAGCCGGTCAGCCTCGTCGTACCCAAGCGGGTGACGGCGCCCGCGCGGACCGCATCGGGTTCGGTGGCGGTACCGAATGCCAAGGCGCGGGTGGCGCTGGCCAGCCGGATCTATGTCGAGGGCCGCCACGACGCCGAGTTGGTCGAGCAGGTGTGGGGCGCCGACCTGCGCATCGAGGGTGTCGTCGTCGAATACCTCGGCGGTGTCGACGACCTGGCCGACATCGTGGCCGAGTTCGCACCCGGGCCGGGGCGCCGGCTGGGCGTGCTGGTCGATCACCTGGTCACCGGCTCCAAGGAGGCCCGCATCGCCGAGGCGGTGCGCCGTGGCCCGGGTGGCGCGCACACCCTGGTGGTCGGGCACCCGTTCGTCGACATCTGGCAGGCGGTCAAACCGGCCCGGCTCGGGATGAAGACCTGGCCGACGATTCCGCGCAACATCGAGTGGAAACACGGCATCTGCGAGGCGCTGAGCTGGCCGCATCGGGATCAGGCCGACATCGCCGGGGCCTGGCAGCGGATCCGCGGCCGGGTCCGCGACTGGAATGACCTGGAGCCTGCGCTGATCGGCCGGGTCGAGGAGCTCATCGATTTCGTCACCGCACCGGCGTAGTCCGTCGCGTCGGCGTGGTAAGCAGAAGGCGTGTCCGACGGTTTGTTCGACGTGCCAGGCGCCCCGGGGCCGGGTGACCCCGGGTCGCTCACCGCACCCGGCACGGGGTTGGTCGGCTCCTCGCGCGAGCGCTCGTCGGCACCACTGGCGGTGCGGATGCGCCCGGCCGGCCTCGACGAAGTCGTCGGTCAGACCCACCTGCTGCAGGCGGGCTCGCCGTTGCGGCGCCTGGTCGAGGGTTCGGGCGCGGCATCGGTCATCCTCTATGGCCCGCCCGGCACCGGCAAGACCACCCTGGCCTCGCTGATCTCGCAGGCCACCGGGCGCCGCTTCGAAGCGCTGTCGGCGCTGAGTGCCGGCGTCAAAGAAGTGCGGGCTGTGATCGATGTGGCGCGGCGGGCGGCCGTCCACGGCGAGCAGACCGTGCTGTTCATCGACGAGGTCCACCGGTTCTCCAAGACCCAGCAGGATGCTCTGCTCGCGGCGGTGGAGAACCGCGTCGTCCTGCTGGTCGCGGCCACCACGGAGAACCCGTCGTTCTCGGTGGTCGCGCCGCTGCTGTCGCGGTCACTGATCCTGCAGTTGCAGCCGCTGACCGGGCAGGACATCGAGACCGTGGTGCGCCGTGCCATCACCGACCCGCGGGGTCTGGGCGGCGCGGTCGAGGTGACCGACGAGGCCGTGGACCTACTGGTGCAGCTGTCCTCTGGTGACGCGCGCCGTGCGCTGACGGCCTTGGAGGTGGCTGCCGAACCGGGGGACCGGGTGACCGTCGACACCATCGAGCAGTCCTTGGACAAGGCGGCGGTGCGCTACGACCGCGACGGGGATCAGCACTACGACGTCGTCAGCGCCTTCATCAAGTCGGTTCGCGGGTCCGACGTCGATGCGGCGCTGCACTACCTGGCCCGGATGCTGGTGGCAGGGGAGGATCCGCGGTTCGTGGCGCGCCGGTTGATGATCCTGGCCAGTGAGGACATCGGGATGGCCGACCCGACCGCGCTGCAGACCGCCGTCGCGGCGGCACAGACGGTGCAGCTGATCGGGATGCCCGAGGCGCAGCTGACGCTGGCTCATGCCACGGTGCATCTGGCCACCGCGCCGAAATCCAATGCGGTGACCACGGCACTGGGTGCGGCGATGAGCGACATCCGGGCCGGCAAGGCCGGGCTGGTGCCCGCGCACCTGCGCGACGGCCATTACTCGGGTGCGCAGAAACTCGGCAACGCCGTGGGCTACAAGTACGCCCACGACGATCCAGATGGCGTTGTGCCGCAACAATATCCGCCGGACGAGCTGGTCGGCATCGACTATTACCAGCCCACCGGACGCGGTTTCGAACGCGAGCTCGTCACCCGGGTGGACAAGCTCCGCGCCATCATCCGTCGCATCCGGCGCTGACCGCGCAACGAAAACCACGGTCCCGGTTGAATATTCAACCGGGACCGTGGTGCGGTGGTGCAGCTTGTCAGCGCAGCAGGCCAGACCGTCGAGTTCCCAGGATGCCGGTCTTTCTGCGTCCCATGAGGGCGGATATCAGAGCCACGCCGAGCGTGGCCACGATGAGCTGGACCAGCAGCTCGAGCCAGTCGACGCCGCTGGTGGCGGTCGGAATGCCCATGGCGCGGGCGAGGGCGGTGCCGATGAACGCGGAGACGATCCCGACGAGGATCGTCAGCAGTATGCCGATCGGTTGTCTGCCGGGAACGATCAAGCGGCCGATCACTCCGACGACGATGCCGATCAGGATCGCGCTGATGATGCCGGTGATGGTCATTTCTCCTCCAGGGCTGATTTGGCTGGAAGGGAGATACCCCGGTCGATCAACGTCGAAACGGCGCCGTCAATTCTGTTCCCGTTCTCCGTCAGGCCATCTCGGGCACGCGCAGATGGGCCAGCACGAGTTCGAATTCACCGACATCGAGCTGCTCGGCACTCAGGTCACGCAGGCGGGCGGTGCGCAGCGCGCGGGCCTCGTCGCGGTTGTGGTCCATCGCCTCGGCACTGTCGAACGTGGCCGAGGACACCGCCCGGCCCGAGCCGCGATCGAGCATCAGGCTGGCGCTGCAGAACCCTTCGAGGTCTTCCATGGCCGGTAACACCGAGCTGCGGTAGAACTCCACGGCCCGGTCGAACAGCTCGGGCCGGGTCCGCAGCCACGTCGCCCGCACACACGCGCCCGGGCCGGAGTACTGCTCGCGATGCACCATCGCGATCTCCCATTCGTCGACCGTCGCGGTCCCGGCGAAGGTCTCCACCACCCGATGGCGCAGCGGTGCGACGGCGGCCGCGCTGGCATGCATGGCCTCTTCGGAGCGCCAGGCCGTGGTCAGGACGCATTGGCCCGATTCCCGGTCCACCATCAACGACAGGCCGACACAGCCATCCACATCATCGAGGACGGGCATCACCTCGTCGCGGACATGCGCGATACCGGCGTTGACGGCCTGGGGGCGCGCCGCGATCGTGGTTGAGCGTGCGAACACGATCCACCTCTTCCTGCCAGGGCGGCGCCCCGGTGGCGCCACCGGTTCCACCCTCACCTTCCTCCGGTGTGTCGCGAGTGGCAATGGTGTTGCCGCCGACTCGTAGGCTGAACTCATGGACACCGACGTGATCGACGTGGACACCTCGCGGCGGCGCATCGTCGATCTCACCGATGCGGTGCGCGAGTTCTGCGGCGCGCACCGCGACGGGCTGTGCAACGTGTTCGTCCCGCACGCCACTGCCGGGGTGGCCATCATCGAGACCGGTGCCGGATCTGACGACGACCTGCTCGATACCCTGGAACGGTTGTTGCCGCGCGACGACCGCTACCGGCACAGCCACGGGTCGAGGGGCCACGGCGCCGACCACGTGCTGCCGGCCCTGGTGTCACCCTCGGTGACGGTGCCGGTCCAGGCCGGCCGCCCGCTGCTGGGAACCTGGCAGAGCGTGGTGCTGGTCGACCTCAACCGGGACAATCCGCAGCGCTGCGTGCGGTTGAGTTTCGTGGGCCAGTGAGCCGCGCCGGGCTCGTCGGCTTTTCGGCCTGAACGCGCAGAACGGTAATGTAAAGCGGTCGAACTGGTAGTTGCCTGCGCAACCCAGCCACCCACGAACACGAGGACAGAGACGACGTGCAGACACACGAGATCAGGAAGCGCTTCCTCGATCACTACGTGAAGGCGGGTCACACTGAGGTGCCCAGCGCCTCGGTGATCCTCGACGACCCCAACCTGCTGTTCGTCAACGCCGGCATGGTGCAGTTCGTGCCCTATTTCCTCGGCCAGCGCACCCCGCCGTGGGACCGGGCCGTCAGCGTCCAGAAGTGCATCCGCACGCCCGACATCGACGAGGTGGGCATCACCACCCGGCACAACACCTTCTTTCAGATGGCCGGCAACTTCAGCTTCGGCGACTACTTCAAGAAGGGCGCCATCGAGCTGGCCTGGAGCCTGCTGACCAACCCGGTCAGCGAGGGCGGCTACGGCTTCGACCCGGAGCGGCTGTGGGCCACGGTCTACCTCGACGACGACGAGGCGATCGAGCTGTGGCAGGAAGTCGCCGGGCTGCCGCTCGAGCGCATCCAGCGCCGCGGCATGGCCGACAATTACTGGTCGATGGGCATCCCCGGGCCGTGCGGGCCGTGTTCGGAGATCTACTACGACCGCGGCCCCGAATACGGCATCGAAGGTGGCCCGGAGGCCAACGAGGACCGCTACATCGAGATCTGGAATCTCGTGTTCATGCAGAACGAGCGCGGGGAGGGTACCTCGAAGGACGACTTCGAGATCCTCGGGCCGCTGCCGCGCAAGAACATCGACACCGGCATGGGCGTCGAGCGCATCGCCTGCCTGCTGCAGGGTGTGGACAACGTCTACGAGACCGACCTGGTGCGTCCCGTCATCGACCTCGTCGCCGGCATCGCGCCCCGCGGCTACGGCAAGGGCAGCCACGAGGACGACGTGCGCTACCGCATCATCGCCGACCACAGCCGCACCGCGGCGATCATCATCGGCGACGGCGTCAGCCCCGGCAACGAGGGCCGTGGCTATGTGCTGCGCCGGCTGCTGCGCCGCATCATCCGCGCCGCCAAGCTGCTGGGCGTCGAGCAGCCCATCATGAGCCAGCTGATGACCACGGTGCGCGACGAGATGGGTCCGTCCTACCCGGAGTTGGTCAGCGATTTCGACCGGATCAACCGGATCGCCGTGGCCGAGGAGACCGCGTTCAACCGCACTTTGGCATCCGGCTCGCGGCTGTTCGACGAGGCCGCCCAGGCGACGAAGAAGTCCGGGGCCAGCGTGCTGTCCGGCTCGGATGCGTTCACCCTGCACGACACCTACGGCTTCCCGATCGACCTCACCCTGGAGATGGCGGCCGAGGCCGGTCTGACCGTCGACGAGCAAGGCTTCCGGTCGTTGATGGCAGAGCAGCGCCGGCGCGCCAAGGCTGATGCCGCCGCGCGCAAACAGGCCCACACCGACCTGTCGGCCTACCGCGAGCTGGTCGACTCCGGCCCGACCGAGTTCACCGGCTTCGACGAATTGACCACGGAAGCAAGGATTCTCGGAATCTTCGTGGACGGCAAGCGGGTTCCGGTGGTGACCCACGACGGGGTGGACGCCGAGCGGATCGAGCTGATCCTGGACCGCACCCCGTTCTACGCGGAGTCCGGCGGTCAGATCGCGGACGAGGGAACGGTCACCGGTACGGGCGCTTCGGCTACCGCCAAGGCGGCCGTCACCGATGTGCAGAAGATCGCCAAAACCCTGTGGGCGCACCGGATCAACGTCGAGTCCGGTGAGTTCGTGGAGGGTGACACCGTCACCGCCGCAGTGGATCCCAAGTGGCGGCACGGCGCCACCCAGGGCCACTCCGGCACCCACATGGTGCATGCCGCGCTGCGACAGGTGCTGGGCCCCACCGCTGTTCAGGCCGGTTCGCTGAACCGTCCGGGCTACCTGCGGTTCGACTTCAACTGGCAGGGGGCGCTCACCGACGATCAGCGCAGCCAGATTGAAGAAGTGACCAACGAGGCCGTCGAGGCCGACTACCAGGTGAACACTTTCATCACCGCGCTGGACAAGGCCAAGGCCATGGGCGCCATGGCGATGTTCGGCGAGAACTACCCCGACCAGGTGCGGGTGGTGGATATCGGCGGACCGTTCTCGCTGGAACTCTGCGGTGGCACCCACGTGCACAACTCGGCCCAGATCGGCCCGGTGACCATCCTCGGGGAATCCTCGGTCGGTTCCGGTGTCCGCCGGGTCGAGGCCTACGTCGGCCTGGAGTCCTTCCGGCACCTGGCCAAGGAGCGCGCCCTGATGGCGGGCCTGGCCTCCTCGCTCAAGGTGCCGTCGGAAGAGGTGCCCGCCAGGGTCGCCAACCTCGTCGAGCGACTCAAGGCAGCCGAAAAGGAACTGGACAAAGCCCGGCTCGCCAACGCGCGGGCGGCCGCCGCCAACGCGGCCGCCGGCGCCGAGACCATCGGCAAGGTCCGGCTGGTGGCGCAGCGGATGGCGGCCGGCATGTCCGGCGGTGACCTGCGTACCTTCGTCGGCGACATCAAGGGCAAGCTCGGCAGCGACCCGGCGGTGATCGCGTTGATCGCCGAGGGCGAGAACGACTCGGTGCCGTTCGTGGTAGCGGTCAACCCGGCGGCACAGGATCTGGGGCTGCGGGCCAACGAACTGGTCAAAGAGTTCGGCGCGGCGGTCAACGGCCGCGGCGGCGGCAAGGCGGACATGGCACAAGGTTCCGGTAAGGGGGCGGCGGGTATCGACGCGGCATTGGCCGCGCTGCGCGCCGAGATCGGCCGAGGCTGATTCCCGTGTCCGATACGGTCGAGGACCGATTGCCGGACCGCCCGGGGGACGACGACCCCGGACGCGGCCGGCGGATCGGTATCGATGTGGGCACCGTCCGGATCGGGGTGGCCAGCTGCGATCCCGATGGCATCCTGGCCACCCCGGTCGAGACCGTGGCCCGGGACAAGCGGGACCGGTCCGGTAAACACCTGCGCAGGCTCGTGGCGTTGATCGGCGAGTACGAGGCGGTCGAGGTCGTCGTCGGGCTGCCGCGCACCTTGGCCGACCGGGCCGGTATGTCGGCCAGAGACGCCGTCGAGCTGGCCGAGCTGCTGGCCCGCCGAATCGCCCCGATACCGGTGCGGTTGGCCGACGAACGGCTCACTACTGTGTCCGCACAGCGGTCGTTGCGCGAAGCGGGGGTTCGGGCAAAGGGGCAGAAGGCGATGATCGACCAGGCCGCTGCGGTGGGCATTCTGCAGAGCTGGCTGGATCAGCGGCGGGCGGCTCTCGCCGCGCGCGGAGAGGGCATGGATGGCTGAGAAGTGGGGCTCCGACAAAGCCAAACCCGAATCGGTGGGGCCCCCGCGCCGTGGGCTGAGTCCGGCGCAGCGGAAGCGCAAAGCCCGCAAGGACCAGAAGCGGCGCACCACCAGGGGCCTTTCGCTGGCCGCGCTGATCGTCGTGCTGCTCGGGGCGGTGTTCCTGGGGTCCAAGCTGTGGCACAGCATGTCCGGCGGGGCCAACGACTATGCCGGTGACGGCGTGGCCGATGTCGTCATCCAGGTGCATGACGGCGACTCCACGACCGCCATCGCCAAGACCCTGCAGAACCACAAGGTGGTCGCCACGGTCAAGGCCTTCGTCGAGGCGGCCGACAAGAACGAGGCGATCTCGGCGATCCAGCCCGGCTTCTACAAGGTGCGCACCGAGATTCCGGCGGCCAATGCCGTTGAGCGCCTTGCCGACCCCGAAAGCCGGGTCGGCAAGCTCACCATCCCGGAGGGGCGTCAGCTCGACGACACCGCCGACGTCAAGACCAACGCCGTCACCGACGGCATCTTCACGCTGATCTCGCACGCCTCGTGTGTGGAACTCGACGGCAAGCAGCAGTGCGTGCCGGTCGACCAGCTGCGGGCCGCGGCGCAATCGGCCCCGCCGGCCGCGTTGGCGGTACCCGCCTGGGCGGCCGGCCCGGTCGGGGCAATGCCCAACGACCACCGGCGGCTGGAGGGCCTGATCGCGCCGGGCACGTGGAACGTCGACCCGGCGGCCTCGGCCCAGGACATCCTGTCCACCCTGATCGCGGGTAGCGCCGCCGTGTACACCCAGAGCGGTCTGCTCGATACCGCGGCGGCCATGCAGCTGTCGCCCTATCAGATCCTCACCGTGGGATCGCTGGTGCAGCGCGAGGCCAAGCCGCAGGACTTCGACAAGGTGGCCCGGGTGATCTACAACCGGCTGGCCGAACACCGCAAGCTGGAGTTCGACTCGACGGTCAACTACCCGTTGGACCGCCAGGAAGTGGCGACCACCGACGACGATCGGGCCCTGACCACGCCGTGGAACACCTATATGAGCCAAGGTCTTCCGCAGACCCCGATCTGTTCACCCGGCACCGACGCGCTGGCCGCCGCCGAACATCCCGCGGCCGGGGACTGGTTGTACTTCGTGACCATCGACATGCAGGGCACGACGCTGTTCACCCGTGACTACGAACAGCACCTGGCCAACATCGAACTGGCGCAGCACAACGGTGTCCTCGACAGTGCCAGGTAGCGCCCGGAAAGCTGCGGTACTCGGCTCGCCGATCGCGCATTCGCGGTCGCCGCAACTGCATCTGGCTGCGTACCAGGCGTTGGGACTGACGTCGTGGACGTACGAGCGCATCGAGTGCACGGCCGAGCAATTGCCCGGACTGGTCGGCGGGTTGGGGCCGGAATGGGTCGGCCTGTCGGTCACCATGCCGGGCAAGTTCGCGGCGCTCGAGTTCGCCGATCAACACACCGACCGCGCCCAGTTGGTGGGCTCGGCCAACACCCTGGTCCATCTGCCCTCGGGCGGTTGGCGGGCCGACAACACCGACGTCGACGGGGTGGTCGGGGCACTGGGCAGCGCCGGGGATTCGGCACTGGTCATCGGTTCCGGGGGCACGGCGCCGGCCGCGGTGGTGGCGCTGGCCGAACTCGGCGTGCAGCGGATCACCATCGTGGCGCGGGACGAGGGCAAGGCGTCGCGGCTGGTGGATCTGGCGCGCCGGTGCGGGGTGCACAGTGGCTGGTGCGAGCTCGGCGGTGCCGGTCTGCGCGACGCGGTATCCGCCGCCGACTCGGCGGTCAGCACCATCCCGGCTGTCGCGGCGGCCGGCTACGCCGACGTGCTGGCCCGGGTGCCGCGCGTGCTCGACGCCATCTACGACCCGTGGCCGACGCCGCTGGCCGCCGCGGTCGAGGCGGCTGGCGGTGAGGCAATCAACGGCCTGCAGATGCTGTTGAACCAGGCCTACGCCCAGGTGGAGCAGTTCACCGGGATGGCTGCGCCCAAATCGGCGATGAGCGAGGCACTGTCCGGGCCTTAGCCTCAGTTGATGGGGGTGGGGGTAGCCGCTGTCTCGATCTGGATGGTGGCGTTGAGCGCATTCGACATCCGGGAGCGCAGGTTGCCGAATTGGCTGACGCTGTCCGGGGCGGTGCTGATCGTGTGTGTTTCGGCGGTGGCCGGGCGCGGTGCCGGCGCGCTGGCCGGCGCCGCGGCATTGTCCGTGCTGTACCTCGGGGTGCATCTGCTCTCGCCGCGGGCGATGGGCGGTGGCGACGTCAAACTGGCCGTCGGGCTGGGCGCGTTGACCGGGGCGTTCGGAGTTGACGTGTGGCTGTTGGCGGCGCTGGCCGCGCCAATGCTCACCGCGCTGTTGGCGCTCGGTGCCGCCGCACGCGGAATCCGCACGGTGCCGCACGGCCCCTCGATGTGTGTGGCGAGCGCGGCCGCGGTGGTATTGGTGCTGGCGTGACGTGTCGAACGTCGGCTGGTGTTCGAACAATCGCCGGAATCTGGCACACAAGCCAACATTCGGCGGTATCGACCACGGATTTCGGCAGGCAAACCCCGACGTGGGAGAATGGCACCCGTGTTGCGTTGGACCACAGCTGGTGAATCCCACGGCCGCGCCCTGGTGGCCATGCTCGAAGGGATGGTTGCCGGCGTACCCATCACCTCGGCGGAGATCGGGGCACAGCTCAAGCGTCGCCGCCTCGGCTATGGCCGGGGCGCCCGGATGAAGTTCGAACAGGATCAGGTCACCATGCTGGCCGGGGTCCGTCACGGCACCACCCTGGGCGGGCCGATCGCGATCGAGATCGGCAACACCGAATGGCCCAAGTGGGAGACCGTGATGGCACCGGATCCGGTGGATCCGGCCGAGCTGGAGAACAGCGCCCGCAACGAGCCGCTGACCCGCCCCCGCCCCGGCCACGCCGACTACGCGGGCATGCTCAAGTACGGCTTCGACGATGCCCGCCCGGTGCTGGAACGCGCCAGCGCCCGCGAAACGGCCGCGCGGGTCGCAGCCGGCACCGTGGCGCGCGCCTTCCTGCGCGCGGCGCTGGGCGTCGAGGTGGTTTCACATGTCATCTCCATCGGCGCGTCGGCGCCCTACGACGGCCCACCGCCACAGTTCGCCGATCTGGAGAAAATCGATGCGAGCCCGGTCCGGGCGTTTGACGAGGCCGCTGAGTCGTCGATGATCGCCGAGATCGAGGCCGCCAAGAAGGACGGCGACACCCTCGGCGGCGTCGTCGAGGTCGTGGTCGCCGGTCTGCCGATCGGGTTGGGCTCGTTCACCAGCGGCGACAACCGCCTCGACAGTCAGCTGGCCGCCGCGGTGATGGGCATCCAGGCGATCAAGGGCGTGGAGATCGGCGACGGTTTCGAAACCGCACGCCGCCGCGGCAGCGTCGCCCACGACGAGATGTACCCCGGGCCCGACGGTGTGCTGCGCTCGACCAATCGGGCCGGCGGCCTTGAAGGCGGGATGACCAACGGTCAGCCGCTGCGGGTGCGGGCCGCGATGAAACCCATCTCGACCGTGCCGCGGGCGCTGGCCACCGTGGACATGTCCACCGGTGACGAGGCCGTGGCCATCCACCAGCGGTCCGACGTGTGTGCAGTGCCGGCGGCCGGGGTGGTCGTGGAGACCATGGTGGCACTCGTGGTGGCCCGCGCGGTGCTGGAGAAGTTCGGCGGGGACTCGCTGGCCGAGACCCGGACCAACATCGACGCCTACCTGCGGGCGGTGCACGCGCGAGGAGCACATTCGGGCGACGCCGGGCGCGAGTCGGCGGCGCAGGCCCTGGGCTGATGGCGCCCAAGGCGGTACTGGTCGGCCTGCCGGGCTCGGGCAAGTCGACCATCGGCCGCCGACTGGCGAAGGCGCTGAACCTCACCATGCTCGACACCGACGCCGCGATCGAGGAGACCACCGGCCGCACCATCGCCGACATCTTCGCCACCGACGGTGAGGCAGAATTCCGCCGGATCGAGGAAGAGGTCATCCGCTCGGCGCTGGCCAACCACGACGGCGTGTTGTCCCTGGGCGGTGGGGCGGTCACCACCGCCGGGGTGCGGGCCGCGCTGGCCGGGCACACCGTGGTCTATCTGGAGATCAGCGCCGCCGAAGGGGTGCGCCGCACCGGCGGCTCCACCGTCCGGCCGCTGTTGGCCGGTCCCGACCGGGCCGAGAAGTACCGTGCCCTGATGTCCGAACGGGTGCCGCTCTACCGCCGGGTCGCGACCATGCGGATCAACACCAACCGGCGCAATCCCGGCGCGGTGGTGCGCACCATCGTCACCCGGTTGGAAAACCCCCCGGTCCACAAACAACCGCAGAAACCGGCCCAGCAGGCCCGGACGTCCAAGCGGCGCCGTCGTCGTCCGCCCTGGCGGCGCGGTGCGGCATCCTCGCAGTCCTCGCCGTCGCAGTCCTCTTCGCAGCCGGCGAGTTCCGATGCGAAAGGCGCCGAGCCCAAACCCAAACCCACCCCCGCGGCCCTGGCCGCACGCAACGCGGAGCGACATGATGACTGACCCCGTAATCGTCGAGGTACTGGTGGACCGGCCCTACCCGGTCATCATCGGGACCGGCCTGCTCGGCGAACTCGGAAACACCCTCGCGGGACGCCACAAGGTGGCGATCCTGCACCAGCCGGTGCTGAACCAGACGGCTGAGGCGGTCCGGAAACACCTGGCCGACAAGGGAATTGAAGCCCACCGCATTGAGATTCCCGACGCCGAGGCAGGCAAGGAACTACCTGTCGTCGGCTTCATCTGGGAAGTGCTGGGGCGCATCGGCATCGGTCGCAAGGATGCCGTCGTCAGCCTGGGCGGGGGAGCGGCCACCGACGTCGCGGGCTTTGCTGCGGCCACCTGGTTGCGTGGCGTCGACATCGTGCACGTGCCCACCACCCTGCTGGGAATGGTCGACGCGGCGGTGGGTGGCAAGACCGGGATCAACACCGACGCCGGCAAGAACCTGGTCGGTGCGTTCCATCAGCCGGCCGCGGTGCTGGTGGACCTGGCCACCCTGGAAACCTTGCCGCGCAACGAGATCGTCGCCGGGATGGCCGAGATCGTGAAGGCCGGGTTCATCGCCGACCCGGTGATCCTCGACCTGATCGAGGCCGACCCGGAAGCCGCCCTGGACCCCACCGGCACAGTGCTGCCCGAGTTGATCCGCCGCGCGATCGCGGTCAAGGCCGAAGTGGTTGCTGCCGACGAGAAAGAGTCGGCGCTGCGCGAGATCCTCAACTACGGCCACACCCTTGCCCATGCCATCGAGCGGCGCGAGCGTTACAAGTGGCGCCACGGTGCCGCCGTGTCGGTCGGATTGGTGTTCGCCGCCGAGTTGGGCCGGCTCGCCGGGCGGCTCGACGACGAGACCGCCGATCGGCACCGCACGGTGCTGACCGCGCTGGGGCTGCCGGTCAGCTACGACGGCGACGCCCTGCCTCAGCTCATGGACTACATGGCTGGCGACAAGAAGAACCGCTCGGGGATCCTGCGGTTCGTCGTGCTCGACGGGCTGGCCAAGCCGGGCCGCCTTGAGGGCCCGGACCCGTCGCTTCTCGCGGCCGCATACGCAGAAGTGGCGCGGGCCTGATCGCCCGCGCCACCTGAAATCCACCTGAAATCCGCCGCCCTCGCGGGCGTGACCGCTTACTGCTTGGGCTCTTCGGGATACTCGACGGGCTGTGTGGTGTCGACGTTCTCGGTGGCGCCGTTGGCGCTCACCGCGGCGAACACATCGGTGTCGGCCCGGTCGTCGGCAGCCAGACCGTGGTGGCGCTGCCGGGGCTGCGGCGGGGCCTTGCGGTCCACCAGCCAGCGGCCCAGCGTCACGCCGGCCACCGCCACCAGGAACACCACCAGCGCGGTGAACGCCGCGAACGTGGTGAGCTCGTTGAGCAGCACATCGGTGTACAGGCTCTTGTAGAACAGCCCGATGAACCACGCGACAGCGCCGGCGACGACTCCGGCGAACAGGCCGGCGATCAGCCAGGTCATTGCCATGTCGGCGCGACGGTCCGGATCCGGGTTGCGCCGGGCATCGCTCTTCCCGTCGATCAGACCCCAGATCAGCACGCCGATGCCGAACAACGTGACCAGCGCCAGACTGAACCAGGTGGCATTCCCCGGCGAGGCGTTGATCAGTGCTCCCTGCAGTAAGCGCACGATGACCATCGCTGTTGCGAACACCACTCCGCGCAGTAACCACTTGCTCATGGGGGCACAGCGTAGCGAGTAGCGTCACAGACCGTGACTATTTCCCAGCGCAGGGATCGGCTGCGGCGTCGGCTGGCGGAATCGGGTCTGGACGCGATGTTGGTAACTGACCTGGTCAACGTGCGTTACCTGTCCGGTTTCACCGGCTCCAACGCGGCGCTGCTGATCTTCGCCGAGGATGTCGTGCCGGTGTTGGCCACCGACGGGCGCTACCGCACCCAGGCCGCGCAGCAGGCGCCGGACGCCACGGTGGTGATCGAGCGGGCCTGTGGGTCCCATCTGGCCGGTCATGCCGCCCGTGCCGGGGCACTGCAGCTGGGCTTCGAGAGTCACGTGGTCACCGTGGACGCCTTCACGGCCCTGACGAAGGCCGCCGGAGGCGCGGTCGAATGGGTACGGGCCGCCGGCACCGTGGAGGCCCTGCGCGAGGTCAAGGACGCCGGCGAGATCGCGATGCTCCGATTGGCCTGCGAAGCCGCCGACGCGGCCCTGACCGATCTGGTCGAGCGCGGCGGTCTGCGCCCGGGACGGACCGAGCGTCAGGTGCGCAACGAGTTGGAGGCGCTGATGCTCGACCACGGCGCCGACGGGCCGTCGTTCGAGACCATCGTGGCGGCCGGCGCGAACTCGGCCATCCCGCATCACCGGCCCACCGACGCGGTGCTGGCCGCCGGCGACTTCGTCAAGATCGACTTCGGTGCCCTGGTGGCCGGCTACCACTCCGACATGACACGCACGTTCGTGCTGGGCCCGGCCGCGGGCTGGCAGCGCGACATCTACGACCTGGTGGCCACCGCGCAGCAGGCCGGTCGCGACGCGCTGGCTCCCGGGGTGCCGCTGAGCGCGGTGGACGCCGCATCGCGCCAGGTCATCGCCGATGCCGGCTACGCGGAGCACTTCGGTCACGGGCTCGGACACGGCGTCGGCCTGCAGATCCACGAAGCGCCGGGAATCAATGCCACTGCCGCCGGTACACTGCTTGCTGGCTCTGCGGTCACCGTGGAGCCAGGTGTCTACTTGCCCGATCGCGGCGGTGTCCGCATCGAGGACACCCTGGTCGTCGGCGAGGCGGCACCCGACCTGCTTACCCGGTTCCCCAAGGAATTGGCCATCTTGTGACGAAAACTTAGGAGCAACACCCTCATGGCATCGACTGCCGACTTCAAGAACGGGCTCGTCCTGCAAATCGACGGACAGCTGTGGCAGATCGTCGAGTTTCAGCACGTCAAGCCCGGCAAGGGGCCGGCGTTCGTGCGCACGAAGCTGAAGAACGTCGTCTCGGGCAAAGTGGTCGACAAGACCTACAACGCCGGTGTGAAGGTGGAGACCGCCACCGTCGACCGCCGCGACGCTACCTACCTCTACCGCGATGGCAGCGATTTCGTCTTCATGGACTCCGAGGACTTCAATCAGCATCCGTTGTCCGAGGCGCTCGTCGGCCGCTTGGCCGACTTCCTGCTGGAGAGCCTGCCGGTGCAGATCGCCTTCCACGACGGCACCCCGCTGTACCTCGAGCTGCCGGTGTCGGTCGAGCTCGAAGTCACCCACACCGAGCCCGGCCTGCAGGGCGACCGCTCCAGTGCCGGCACCAAGCCCGCCACCATGGAGACGGGCGCCGAGATCCAGGTTCCGCTGTTCATCAACACCGGCGACAAGCTCAAGGTCGACACCCGCGACGGCAGCTACCTCGGCCGCGTGAACGGCTGACGATGCCTGATCGCCGCGGCGACCGGGGTCGCCACCAGGCCCGTAAACGCGCTGTCGACCTGCTATTCGAGGCCGAGGCGCGCGGTCTGACTCCGGAGGCGGTGGCCGACGGCCGGACCGCGCTGGCCGAAGACCAGGACGACGTCACCCCGCTCAACCCGTACACGGTGTCGGTGGCACGCGGTGTCACCGAGCACGCCGCCCACATCGACGACCTGATCTCGGCGCATCTGCAGGGCTGGACGCTGGAGCGGTTGCCGGCCGTGGACCGCGCCATCCTGCGGGTGGCGGTGTGGGAACTGCTGCACGCCGAAGACGTGCCCGAACCCGTCGCGGTGGACGAGGCCGTCGAGCTCGCCAAGGAACTGTCCACCGACGAGTCGCCCGGGTTCGTCAACGGTGTGCTCGGACAGGTGATGTTGGTGACGCCGCAGATCCGGGCCGCGTCGCAAGCAGTGCGCGGCGGCCCGGTCGACGAATAACCCCGCAAAGGTGGCCCCCCGCAGGTGACTTGGCTGTTCTACAGTCCATGGGTGGGCTGCTGCCCCTATGCGCGTGCTGAGTTGAAAGGGGCGGCGTGGACGGCTCGAACTGCATTGGTCTGCGGATCATGTGGTACATCAACGGCGCCGACGGCGATGTGCCCTGGCAGCCGGAACACCGTGTGCCGCCTTCGCTTTCGCACCTGCGGTCGCTGGCCCACGCGCTGGACCAACTGGGCTACTACGGAGCGCTGAGCACCGCGCGCGAAACGATCGCGTTGATCGGCGACACCGAGCGCCTGCGTTTCATGATCCCGGAGTATCCCGGCGTCAAACCGCCCGCGTTGCTGGCCGAGGAAGCTCAGGTGTTCGACCACTACTCGGGCGGCCGGCTGATTTTCAACCAGGTCAACGGTGCCGATCCGGTGCTGGCCCGGTACGGCCGCTTCGCACCGAAAGCGCAGCGGTACAAGATTTCCGAGGAGTACTGGAAACTCGTCCGCTCGCTGTATCTCGACAACGCCGATGCCGTCGACGGCGAGCACTTCCGGCTCGGACCCCGCTACAAGCCGCCCATCGCCGGTCCGCGACAACGTGGGGGAGTACCGGTGTGGGGAACCGGCGCCTCGCCGGAAGGCATCGCCCACGCCGCCGAGGTGCTTGACGTCTATCTGAGTTTTCTGGCGGAACCGGCCTTGCTGGCCAACACCTTCGGCGCCATGCGTGAAGCAGCCGCGCACAACGGCCGCACCATCCCGGCCGGCGTGCTGGCCAGCGTGATCGTCCGTGACACCGATGACGACGCCTGGGCGCACTTCGAATGGCAGCTCTCACATACCGATCCGGCCGAGATGGCACGACTGGCCGACCGGAATCTGCGCTCGTTCGGGTTCGGACCGCTGGCCGAGATGTCCAGTGGCGACGCGCAGGTCCAGTCCCGCATCGAGGCCCTGCGGTCCGGCCGCCTGCCCACCCGTGCGGACCTGGAGTTCGCGCCGGGCCTGGCCGCCGGACTGACCACGTGGACCTCCGGGGAGCCGCCGTTCGACATTGCCGGCAAGGGTTCGGGCAACTATCTGATCGGCAGTCCCGAAACCGTCGCGAAGCTGATCACCGAGTTGTCGGCGGAGCTGGGCATCGACACCTGGATCCTGTCCGGGTGGCCGTTGGCCGCCGAGGCGGAGCGATTCGCCCGGCAGGTGATTCCGCTGCTCGATGTGCGGTCCTACGAGCCGCCGGCTCTGGAATTGGCGTGAGCTGACGGGGCGCCCGTGACGTTTCGATCACTGCGATTGTAAATTCTGCGGTTGCCTGCGGTGGCGTAATGCCGGGCCGCCGTACGGTTTGACCTGGTAGCGCCGACGCCGCAGCGGCGCAATCGGGTAACCTGCGCCCGGGCCGAAATCCATGCGCTGCGCAGCGGCCCGACCGGCCCATACCGTGATGTGCGTGCCGCAGCCCGCAGCTTCATCCGAGCCCTCAGAGCCGACGCCGATCCGTCGCCCCCGCGCCGATCAGGCCCGCCAGGTGGCCGACGTCCTGCGTCATCAGATCTACGATGGCGCCTACGCCGATGCGTTGCCGGCCGAGTCGGACCTGGCCGCCGAATTCTTCGTCTCCCGCAACACCATCCGGGAAGCTCTCGCGGTTCTCAAGAACGAGGGTCTGATCGACCGCGGCACCAGAGTGGGCACCCATGTGGCGGCGCGCAAGTATGACCACGGCCTCGATGCGCTGGTGGGGCTGAAGGAAACCTTCAAGGACTACGGCGATGTCCGCAACGAAGTGCGTGCCGTGCAATGGCTCTCGGCACCTCCGGCGGTCGCCCGCAAACTGGGGGTCGAGCCCGGCGCCCAGGTGGTGTTCATCGAGCGGTTGCGATACCTCGCCGAGCTCCCCGTGTCGTTGGACCTGACCTACCTGGCCCCCGACGTCGGGGCGCAGGTGATCGCTCATTCGCTGGAGAGCAACGACATCTTCGCGCTCATCGAGCGGGTCAGTGGTCAGCGTCTGGGTGGGGCAAGCCTTGCCCTGGAGGCGGTTTCAGCCGACCCGCATTCCGCGGCAACCCTGCAGGTGCCGGCCGGCTCGGCGCTGTTGATGGCCGAACGGCTGACCAGTCTGGACGACGGCAGGCCCGTCGATCTGGAGTACATCCGGATGCGTGGTGATCGAATCACCATGCGCGGCAACCTCGTAAGGAGAGATGCATGACGCTGGTCAATCAGCGGGCCGATGTCCCGGTGACGATCGACGAATCCCTGTGTATCGAAGGCTGCACCTTGTGCGTCGACGTGTGCCCGCTCGATTCCCTTGCCATCAACCCTGACAACGGCAAGGCCTACATGCACGTCGACGAGTGCTGGTACTGCGGCCCCTGCGCCGCTCGCTGCCCCACCGGCGCGGTCACCGTCAACATGCCCTACCTCATCCGCTAGAGGACCGAAGTGAAAACAGCCCTGATCGCCCTCACCGCCGGCCTGACACTCGCGACCGCCGGTTGCTCGCTGGACTCGGCGACACAATCCGGCGACACCGTCGACGTCGTCGTCGGCTACCAGTCCAAGACCATCAACACCGTCACCGCCGGAACCCTGCTGCGTGCCCAGGGCTACCTGGAACGCCGCCTGGCCGACACCACCACCCGCACCGGCACCAAGTACAACGTGACCTGGCAGGACTACGACACCGGGGCCCCGATCACCGCGCAGATGGTGGCCGAGAAGATCGACATCGGTTCGATGGGCGACTACCCGATGCTGATCAACGGATCCAAGACGCAGGCCAACGAACGTGCCAAGACCGAGATCGTCTCGGTCACCGGGTACAACCCCAAAGGTGCGTTGAACATGGTTGTGGTGACCCCGGATTCGCCGATCAGATCCTTGACCGACCTGGCCGGCAAGAAGGTCTCGGCCAGCGTCGGATCGGCCGGCCACGGGATGGTGGTGCAGGCCCTCGGTAGAGCCGGCATCGATGCCAAGTCCGGTGTGGAAGTGCTCAACCAGCAGCCGCAGGTCGGTGCCTCTGCCCTGGAATCCGGCCAGGTTCAGGCCCTTTCACAGTTCGTCGCCTGGCCGGGGCTACTGGTCCAGCAGGGCAAGGCCAAGCTGCTGTACGACGGCGCCGAGCTGAACTATCCGACATTGCACGGAGTGGTGGTGCGCCGGGCCTATGCGGCCGACCACCCAGAGGTTCTCGATGCCTTCCTGCAGGCGCAACTCGACGCGACCGACTTCATCAACACCAAGCCCCTGGAAGCCGCCCGCATCGTCGCCGAGGGCAGTGGGCTGCCGCAAGAGGTCGTCTACCTCTACAACGGGCCCGGTGGCACCTCGTTCGACACCACGCTCAAGCCGTCGCTGATCGAGGCGCTCAAAGGTGATGTGCCATACCTGAAGTCGATTGACAACTTCGCCGATCTCGACGTGGCCGGCTTCGTCCACGATGCGCCGTTGCGGGCGGCATTCGCTGCGCGCGGACAAGACTACGACAAGCTTCTCAGCTCGACCGCCAACCCCTCGGCACTGAGTGGGACCGACCCGGTGTGCCACAAGCCGGTCGACAATCCGGCGACCGCGGGTGAACTCTGGCTCGACGGATCCGACACCACCACACCGGCGGCGACGCCGGTCTGCCTGCTCAAGGCGATCCGGCAGGCGGAAGGCGACGGGAAGAAGGTGCGCGCCGCGTATGTCAGCGACGCCGAACTGGGTACCCGATGGTTCGCCGACAAGTCGGTGTGGGTGCGACTGCCCGCTGCCGGGGACGAGGACTTCCTGCCGTTCGGCACCCAGGCCGGCGCCGAACGCTACGCGAGCGCCCACCCCGGCAGCACGATCATCGATTACCGGCAAGCGTTGGCAGGTGCGGTATGACCACCACCGACGCCGCCCCGACCACGGTCGATGAGGTTCCGGCGACCCTGGCGCCGTCCCCACGACGCACCCCGTCGGCGTGGCCCCATCGCCTGCTGCGGTTGGCCTCTGTCGTCGGCGCAGTCGTGCTGTGGCAACTGCTGACCGCGAACGACGTACGGCTGGGTCTGCGCTTCGACACCCTGCCGACCGTCACCGAAGTCACTGCGGCCCTGCTGAACCGGCTCGGCACCCCGGAGTACTGGCTCGACCTCGGCCAGTCGCTGATCCGGATCCTCACCGGCTTCGGCATCGCCGCGGCCGTCGGGGTGGTCACCGGAATCCTGCTCGGGCGCACCGCGCTGTTCGCCGACATCTTCGGTCCGCTCACCGAATTGGCCCGTCCGATCCCGGCGATCGCCATGGTGCCGGTGGCCATCCTGCTGTTCCCCAGCGATGAGGCCGGAATCGTGTTCATCACGTTCCTGGCTGCCTACTTCCCGATCATGGTGAGCGTCCGGCACGCCGTGCGGGCCCTGCCGACCATCTGGGAGGACTCGGTACGCACCCTGGGTGGCGGGCGTCTCGACGTGCTACGCCAGGTGGTGTTGCCGGGAATCCTGCCCGGCCTGTTCGGTGGGCTCTCGGTCGGCATGGGAGTGGCCTGGATCTGCGTGATCTCGGCCGAGATGATCTCGGGCCGGCTCGGTGTCGGGTACCGCACCTGGCAGGCCTACACGGTGCTGAACTATCCGGACGTGTTCGTCGGCATCATCACCATCGGTGTGCTGGGTTTCGTGACCGCGGCCGCGGTCGAGCTGATCGGCCGCCGGGCCACCCGCTGGTTGCCACGCGCTGAGGAGACGACGCGATGAGTCCCACTGCCACTGCCACCGCCACCGGCATGCGGCTGGAGCTCGAAGGAATCCGCCTGTCCTACACCGGCACTCCGGTGATCTCCGACCTGAGCCTGACCGTCGAGCCCGGCGAGATCCTGGTGCTCACCGGACCGTCCGGATGCGGCAAGTCCACCCTGTTGCGGGCATTGACCGGTCTGCTGCGACCCGACGCCGGCCGGGTGCTCGCCGACGGCGAACCGGTGACCACGACCTCGCGAGACCGCGGCATGGTGTTCCAGGACAGTGCGCTGCTGCCGTGGCGCACGGTGCGGTCGAATATCGAACTCGCCCTGCAGCTCCGCGGTGAGCCGAAGGCGGGACGGCGGGAGCGGGCCGACCGCTGGATCGACGAGGTCGGCCTGACCGGCTTCGCCGATTTCCTGCCCAAGAGCCTCTCCGGGGGGATGCGCCAGCGGGTGCAATTGGCCCGCGGGCTGGCCGGTGCGCCCCGCGCGGTGATGATGGACGAGCCGTTCGCGGCGCTGGACACCCAGACCCGGACGGCGATGCAGCGGCTGCTGATCGACACCTGGCAGGCCCATCCGACCACGATCGTGTTCGTCACCCACGATGTCGACGAGGCCCTCACCCTCGGGGACCGCGTGGCCGTGCTGGGCCGCGCCGGTCAGCCGCTACGGGCTCTGATCGAGGTGGCCCAGCCCCGAACCGACCATCCCGAACGATCCGCGCTGCGCGCCGGGATCATCGCCGCCCTGGAGCAACCATGACCGAACTGACCGAGATTCCCGATGCCGATGACCCCGTCCGGATCGACTGCGACGTCCTGGTGATCGGCGGCGGCACCGCCGGCACCATGGCGGCGCTGACCGCCGCCGAGAACGGCGCCCAGGTGCTGCTGCTGGAGAAGGCGCACGTGCGGCACTCCGGCGCCTTGGCGATGGGCATGGACGGCGTCAACAACGCAGTCATCCCCGGAAAGGCCGAACCCGAGGATTAC
Organism: [Mycobacterium] fortunisiensis; assembly: GCF_019050325.1. GTDB lineage: Bacteria > Actinomycetota > Actinomycetes > Mycobacteriales > Mycobacteriaceae > Mycobacterium > Mycobacterium fortunisiensis. Next base: position 646,548 of record NZ_VOMB01000016.1, read on the forward strand.
GTCGCCGAGATCACCCGGGCCAACGACGGAATCGTCAACCAGCGCACCGTCTATCAGACCGCCACCCGGGGATTCGCCATGGTGCAGCGGCTGGAACGCTACGGCGTCAAGTTCGAGAAGGACGAGCATGGCGAGTACGCGGTGCGCCGGGTGCACCGCTCGGGTTCCTATGTGCTGCCGATGCCCGAGGGTAAGGACGTCAAGAAGGCGTTGTACCGCGTGCTGCGCCAACGCTCGATGCGCGAGAAGATCCGGATCGAGAACCGGCTCATGCCGGTACGCGTGCTGACCCAGGACGGCAGGGCGGTGGGCGCCGCTGCGTTCAACACCCGCACCGGAGAATTCGTCACCGTCGCGGCAAAAGCCGTGATCCTGTCCACCGGGGCCTGTGGCCGGCTCGGTCTGCCGGCCTCGGGGTATCTGTACGGCACCTACGAGAACCCCACCAATGCCGGTGACGGCTACGCCATGGCCTATCACGCCGGGGCCGAACTGTCGGGAATCGAGTGCTTCCAGGTCAATCCGTTGATCAAGGACTACAACGGTCCGGCCTGCGCCTATGTGGCCAATCCATTCGGTGGCTACCAGGTGAATGCGCTGGGGGAGCGGTTCGTCGACTCGGACTACTGGTCGGGTCAGATGATGGCCGAGGTCAAGCAGGAGATCGAATCCGCGCGCGGACCGATCTACCTCAAGGTCACCCATCTGCCCGACGAGACCATCACCGCGCTGGAGAACATCCTGCACACCACGGAACGGCCCACCCGAGGTACGTTCCACGCCAACCGCGGGCACGACTACCGCACTCACGACATCGAGATGCACATCTCCGAAATCGGTCTGTGCTCAGGGCATTCCGCCTCCGGTGTGTGGGTGGACGAGCACGCCCGGACCACGGTGCCCGGCCTGTACGCCGCCGGTGACCTTGCGTGCGTGCCGCACAACTACATGATCGGTGCCTTCGTCTACGGCGACCTGGCCGGCGAGCACGCGGCCTCGACACTGGCGGGCGTGCCCGCGCCGGACACGCTTCCGGCCGACCAGGTGGCCGCGGCGCACGACCTGATCTACCGCCCGCTGCGGCACCCGGACGGACCTCCGCAGCCACAGGTCGAGTACAAGCTGCGCCGGTTCGTCAATGACTATGTGGCCCCGCCGAAGACCGCCACCAAACTGTCGATCGCGGTGCAGACCTTCGAGCGGATGACGGCCGAGGTCGAGGGCATCGGTGCGCGCACCCCGCACGAATTGATGCGGGCCGCGGAGGTGTCCTTCATCCGCGACTGCGCCGAGATGGCGTCGCGGTCGTCGTTGACCCGGACCGAATCACGGTGGGGCCTCTATCACGAGCGCGCCGACCTTCCCCGGCGCGACGATGCGCAGTGGCGCTATCACCTCAACCTGTACAAAGGTGCCGACGGGACCATGCAGTTCGTGAAGCGGCCGGTGGCACCGTATTTCGTCGCCGTGCCCGAGTTGGACCACCTGACCTCACACGATCCGGTGACCAGCGTCGAACAGCCGCACCTGCACGGCGGCCGGGCTCCGGCGGCCGAACATTCCCGGGTCCGGTCGGCTTCGTCTGCGCAACCGCCGTCGCCGCGGATCGCCGCGGTGTTGGCCCTGGAGGAGCCGTCACTGGCGGATCTGATCGCCTACCTGGCGGATTCGGACGCCGGCGTCCGGCGTACCGCGGTCGCCACGCTCGTCGAGCACCTGCCCGATGGCTACCAGCAATCGCTGGTCGCCGCCCTGGCCGACGAGGACGCCGGGGTGCGGCGCGAGACTGCTGACGCGGTTCGGGAACTCGTCGAGGTGCTGCCCGATCCGGGTGCCTTCACCGCAGGCTTGGCCTCAACGGACCCGGTGGTCCGCGCAGTCACGGTGTACCTGTTGAGTTCCCGGCGCGCCGGCAGCGCTGCAGCGTACCGGGCCGCGTCGACCGATCCCGATCATCGGGTCCGGATCGAGGCGGTGCGGGCGCTGGTGTCGGTCGACGACGACACCGGGGTGGCGGCCTCGACCACCGACGAGAACCGGGAGGTGCGGATCGCCGCGGTCGGCGGGCTGGCGACCCTGCGGGCCGGCGCCGGCGCGGTGCGGATGGCGCTGGACGATCCGGACCCGTTGGTGCGGGCGGCGGCGCTGGCCGCTCTGGGCGCGGTCGGCTGCACCGAGGACGACGTGGTCAGTGTGGAGAAGGCGTTCACCGAATCGGCCTGGCAGATCCGTCAGGGCGCAGCGCGGGCCTTGGCCGGCGCGCAGCCGGAAGTCGCGGTCCCCACCCTGGCGCGGGCACTGGACGACCAGCACCTCGACGTCCGCAAGGCGGCGGTGCTGAGCTTGAGCCGTTGGGCGGACTCCGAATCGACTGCCCGCCAAGCGCTCACCGTGGCGCTTGAGGACAGCGACGCCGATGTGCGGGCCTACGCCCGCCACGCTCTGGCGGGATGAGGTACGCGGTGGTCAGCGCACGGCCAGCGGGTCTGTGAGCGTATTCGGGTCAGGCGCCACCCCCGGCGTTCCGAGACGCTCGGACATCCACGGCAGCGTGGTGGCCAGCATCTGTCCCGCCATCGGCCAGTCGTGGTCGCCGTCGGCGACGGTCACCCGGGCCTCGATGTCGAGGTTGCGCGCCGAGGTGCACAGGGTGCGAGCAGCCTTCGACTGATCGTCGGACACATCCAAGATGTCGCATTGCGGAGGTGTGTCGGCCTGCACCGGCGGCTGCTTACCAGCTCCCTGTGGAGTCCGGAAGACGACGAACCATCCGGATACGCCGGTGTAGGGACCGTGACGCGACATGATCTCGCGCGGGTCGAACTCTTTGACCGCGTCCGCGTCGCCGCCGAACAAGTCGGTCAGGGTCGCCTCCTCGGTACCGACGTTGGGTCCGATATCGCCGCCCATGTTCACGAACGCGCTGAATATGTCCGGATGGCGAACAGTCAGGCCGGTCGCACAGGTACCGCCCATCGAGAATCCGATGATGCCCCAGCCGTGCCCGGCCGGACGGGTGCCGAACCGGGATTGCACGTAGGGCACCAGTTCGCGGGTCAGATGATCGGCGACGTTACCGCGCGGCCCGTTCACACATTCGGTGTCGTTGTTGAACGATCCGCCGACGTCCGGCAACACCAAAATCGGGCTGTAGCCGTGATTCTCGGCGGCGTAGGCATCGACAGTGGCGATCGCGTTGCCGGTGCGGGCCCAGTCCTCGGGGGTGTTGAAGGCGCCGCCGATCAACAGCACGACAGGAAGTTGGGGCGCCGGGTCGGCGGCGAACCACGCCGGCGGCAGATACACGATTTCTTGACGGTGGCGGAAGCCGGAACCCGTGTCGGGCACATCGATCCGGATCACGGCACCAGGTCCCTCGGTGTTGCCGGAGCGTCGTCGCTCGGCGAGTTGGTGCTCCGAAACCTCGTCGGGCAGTGGGCCCGCCGACAGCTGTGCCCAGGCCAGCTCGACGGTGGGGAAGTAGCCGATCCAGATATTGGTGGCCAGCAGGACGCACACCAGCGCCGACGGAACTGCTGCGACCGCTGCGCCGCGCCGCCACCAGGACGTCGCCCGCCACCCCAGCACCAGAACGACCAGGGCGGCGCCCGACAGCCCGATCCACACCCACAGCTGCACGGGCACCGGATTGGTGGTCATGCCGTGGGCGAAGACGTACCACCGCACCGCCAGCGCCAACCCGGCACCGATGGCCGCGGCCGTGACACAGACCATCGGCCACCGCCGCGATGACCGCGCTGCCGCGACAATCAGTACGACCACTGCCGCCAGTTGGATCGTGGCGGGCAGCCAGCCGTCCAACAAGCTGAGTCCCTGAGGCAGCGGAGCGCCGGGGCGGTCGGCGGCAACCGCGATCAGCTCGGCAGTTCTCATGGGCTTGAGAATATTTGCCGGACGCCGTGCTGTGGGAGGTACGCCATGGCCGCGACGCAGGCCGACACCGCCGCGACCACGGGGCGCTGGATTTCGCCGTGACAAGATGGCCGTGATGAAGTTCATTCGTAGGGGTGCAGCCGTGTGTGGGGTTGTGGCAGCGGCCGCTGCGGCAGTGGGAACAGCGACGCATTTCATCGGGGTGGACAGTTCCACGGCCACCCGCATCGCGTCGTTCACGCCCTACCTGATCCTGCTGACGGTGCCCGCCATGGTGCTGTTGCTGCTCGCACGGCAACGGCTGGCGGCCGCCGTGTGCGTGGCGATCGCCGCGGCCGGTATCTGGTCGCAATTGCCGTTGTTCGTCGGTTCCTCCCACACCACGGCTCCAGACGATCTGTCGGTGCGACTGATGCAGGCCAACATTCGGCTCGGCGAGGCTGATGCACGGTCGATTGTCGACACGGTGGTCGACGAACGGGTGGATCTGCTCACCGTGGTCGAACTGACGCCGGCGGCGGTGGGCCGGCTCGACGAGGCCGGACTCTCGCGGACCCTGCAGTACTCGTTCGTCCGCCCCCGCGACGGTGGGGGCGGCGCGGGTATCTTCTCGCGTTTCCCGTTGCAGGACGGCGCCCTGCTGGACGGCTACGCATTGCACAACGTCAAAGCTGTCGCGCAGATCCCCGGTGCCGCGCCCACCGAGGTCTACGCGCTACACCCGGTGCCACCGTATCCGGAGCCCTCCTGGAAATGGGTCTACGAGTTGCGCCGGCTGCACGCGGAGTTCGCGGCCCAGACCCGGCCGTTGATCGTCGGAGCCGACTTCAACTCCACCTACGATCACCGCCAGTTCCGCGATCTGCTGCGGGATTCGGCGGCCGACGGTGTCGGAGCGCTGCTCGATGCGCAGGAGTACCTGGGCGCCGGAATCCTGGCCACGTACCCGGCAGACCGACGGTTTCCAGCGTTGTTGGCGATCGACAAGATCCTCACCCGTGGTCCGACGCCGATTGCGATACGCCGGGTCGACCTGCCCGGATCGGACCATCACGGCCTGATCGGTGACATCCGCGTGCAGCGCGCCGGTGAACCGAAAGAGCGCTGAGGAGGCGGACTCTCAGCGTGCCGACACGCGTACCCAGTCGATGAGCATGGTGGCGGGGAACGTGGAGTCGTCCGGCGGGCCCGGCCAGTTCCCGCCGATGGCGAGGTTGAGGAGCAGATAGAACGGCGCATCGAACACCCAGGTGGCGTCGGGGGCGAGGTTGAACGGCGTGATGATGCTCAGGGTGTGGCCGTCGACCCCGGTGACGATGCGTTCCGGGGTGCGATCGACCCAGTAGGTGCGGAACTCGCCGGCCAGCGGGAATGGGGCCGGGCCGGATGCCGAGATCTCTTGTCCGCGGACCGAGCTCTTCTGCGGGGTGTGCACACCGGTGTGGTATTCCGCTGCGTCATTGAGTGTTTCGATGACGTCGATCTCACCCGAGGCGGGCCACCCCACCTCATCGATGTTGGCGCCCAGCAACCAGAATCCGGTGTGCACCCCAGCCCCGGACGGCATCGAGATCCGTGCCTCGGCGCGGCCGGTGGTGAATGTGAACGACCGCTCGGTGGTGATCCGCGCGGAGGTGATCCGTTGGCCATCTCGCCGCGCGGTGATGGCGAGGTGACCGGCGCCGTCGAGTCCCACGTTGCGAGGATCGTCGGTGTATATCTGGATTTCGTTGTTGCCCCAGCCGCCACCGCCGGTCTCCATGTGCCACTCGGGGCCGGGCAGGGTCCCGGCGGGACCGTCGAAATCGTCGGAGAACAACACGGTGTCGTCCGGCTCGGGAGATGCGTGGCCCAACAGGTTGGGCACTGTGCAGCCGGCGAGCAGCATCGAGGCGGCGATCGCGGTGGCTCGTGTGGCCACCCGTCGCACGATGGTTTCTCGGCGGAAGCGCATCATGTCGCCATCATCTCAAAGTCGGTCAATCGTGTCGTCGATGTCGATGAGGTTGAGCATCCCGGGCCCGACGGCGTTGAGCGCCGCGCCGATCTGGTCGGGATCGAAGACATTGCGGTGGAATTCCGCGGTGAGACAGAGATTTCCCGACGTCCACGCCGAGGTGACGGTGACCCCCTCGGCATTGACCGGTTCACTGGACACGAGCATGTGGGCGTCGGCGTGATCGGTGAACGGCCAACGCTGTGTCGCCACCGCGCGCAGGACGTTGGAGTGCAGGAGCTGTACCCGCGGCTCCTGCGGATGGGGTTCAGTTGGGTCCCCTTGGCCGAGCCGCGCTTTCATCGTGCTGATCAGCAAATTGGCCACCGGGCGCCCGGTCCGGGCGGAGCGGTCCATATCGGCCTGGAGTCGGGCCGGGCCGTCCTGGGCGTCGATGGCGAAGTCGAGGCCCGCCGAGGCTGAGGCGAGTGTGCTGGATCCGTCGCGGATGTAACGGCGGATGTCGAACGGGATCTTCACACTGCCATCCACCGGGAGGCCCGCGTTCGCGAAGCTTTCCCACAACGCGTGTGTGCACAGTGCCATCATGCTCACGCCCGGCGTGCTCGTGTCGCGACGCCGGCGCAGCTGGTTGACGAATTCTGCTGGTATGACCGTAGATCGAGTGGCCGGCGAGCCGACGAAGCGCTCGGTGAGTGTGCTCGGCCGCCGGGTGCCCGGGGGTGCAGCGGGACGGGGCCGTCGACGGTAGAGGCCGGCGAGCCCGGCGATGCGCCGGGGATCGGCCCCGAAAGTGTCCAGCGCGGCGCGCAGCAGTGGTGCCCGGTGATGGCGGAATCGGCGCCAGAGGTCCGGGTCGCATGGATCAACCACGCCGAGAAGGACATCGAGCAATGTGCTGATGAGCGCGGCCTCGCCGAGACCGTGGGAGAAGTCGATCGCCAGATGGTCGCCGGCGCACAGAATTCGGATGCCGTTACCGGACCGGTCAGATTGCCGGGCCCGGATCGTCGTGACCAACTGCGTGGGCGAGACGCCCGTGGGCAGTGGATCTGTCGCGGTGATCACCTCGGCTGGATCTACCCGGCACACCCGCCACCGGTTGGTCTGTGCCGACGGTTCCAAGCTGAGCCGGGCTCGCGGCCCCAACCCGGCCATCGCCTCGTAGCGTCGCGCGAGTTTCGGCATCGGGGGCAGTGCGAGGGGCCCCACCACCACGGTCGAACGACGTCGACTGTGCGCAGTGTCGAGGGCTGTGACGCGAACGTACTCGGCGACGGGATCCTGGTCCGTACTGGTCAATCCCAGTCGATCGAGCGCTGACCTCAACACACCTGGCTCCCGGGTCCGGCGATCGATGAGACATCGTGGGCCGCCTGCAGTTTCACGGTTCGATGGGTGAACTGCAGATGGCCCCCCAGCGTGGTGGGGGGCCATCCGCGTCACTGATCCGGTCTATTCACTGCTGCCGGAGCCGCTGCTGCCGCCCGACTTGGAGCCGGATTTGCTCCCGGACTTGTGGGAGTCGGATCCGGACTTGTGGGCGCCCGACTTGGTGGCGGAAGTGCCGCGCGACCCGGTAGCTCCCGACTTGCTCTTCGCCGGCTTGGTGTTGCGGGCCTTGGTGCCCTCGGACTTCGTGCCCGCCGAACCCGTGTCGGCCTTGTCGGTCGACGCAGTCGACGCGGTCGACGCGGTTGACGAGGAATCCGACTTGGTGGTGACGGACGTGGCGGTGTCGGGCTTGGCAGCCGTGGACGCCTCAGGCTTGGCTGCCGTGGTGGTGTCGGCCTTGACCGCCGTGGCCGTCTCGGGCTTGGTGGCGGTGCTCGTTTCGGCCTTGACCGCCAGGGCGGTCGCTGCCGTGTCGTCCACCGTCTCGGCCTCATCGACCGGTGCGGTGGCGACGGGCTCGGTGGTCGCCGGGACGGCTGTGGCGTCGGCCGGATCCACCACATCGGTGGCAACCTCCGTGACGGCCGCGACCGGGGCCAGCGCCTTCAGATTGGCGGCCAGCTTGGACGCCAGTTTCGAAGTCGGTGCAGCCGAGGCGCTTTCGGTGGCGGGGTCGACGTCCAGTGTGACCAGCGCGTCGGACGGAGCGATCGTGGCCGAGGTCACGTCCGCGGTCGAGGCCTGAGTCTCCGTCGTGGTCAGTGGGATCGGATTGGTCAACGCCCAGGTGATCTCCCGGGGAATCGTGAACAGGAAGGTCTCGAGGGTTCCACCCTTCGTGAGGGCGCCGGGCCAGTCGCCGTACGCGAAGCTGGGCACGTGGCCGTTGAGGTAGGCACCTAGCACCTTGGCCGGCAGGTTGACCAGGCCGCTCGCGGCAGTTTCCCAATCCTGTGCCTGCGCCGCGATGGCGACCTCGTCGAGGATCTCGGTGGCCTGGAAGGTGGCGCCGATGAAGGGCGTCAGGACCGACGTGGCGTAGAGCCCGAGCATCTTCTCGGACAACAGCGCGTCGGAGACCGTGCCGAGCCGGGTGGCGCCGAGGGTCTTCAGGATCTCACCGGGAATGTGCAGCACCTTCATGGCTTCCCAGCCGCCGCCATAACCCAGGCTCCACAGGAACCAGTCGTTCACCTCGGTGTAGGCCTCGCTGAACTTACCGGCCGCGAGATAGGTGGCGACGTTCTGCAACACGGTCGGCAACTGGCTGAGCCCGCCGCCCTGATCGCCGCCTTCGGAGGCGCCGTTGGAGGCGCTGTCCAGTGCCGCCTGGATCGCCGCGCTGTATTCGGGCAGCTTGGCCATGACCTGCTGCCAGCCCTCTGCGTTGGTCAGGGCCGTACCCAATTCCGTGAATGCGTCCGGAGCGACGTCCAGGGTTTGTTGCAACAGCTCGGGATACAGCGTGCTGATCGTGTTCAGGCCGTACTGCACGTGCTCTGCCGACGTCTGAAGCGCGGTCTGCAGGGTGGTGAACGGGTCGGCGAACGCCGACAGTTGCACCGCGCGAGCCTGGATCGCGGTCAAGGTCTGGGCGGTCTGCGCTGTCGGGGTCACAGCGATGACGGATGCACCCGCAACCGCGACGCCGGCCACCATCATCCGCTTGTACAGCGGACTGAATTGTGTTGCACCGGCTGGGGACTCAGGGCGATAGCGGCCCGAGTCATGGGGGAGGGCGAGCTCCATGGTTCTCCTGTATGTGATTAAGGGTATGGGCAGCCCGCGGCTGACCGCGCGTAGATTAGCTGAGCCTATCCTTAATTTCAATGGCTACCCAGTTTGCCTCCATCGCCGCTTGTGGCGGTTTCTGGGAGTTTCCTGTGATACATACGGTGCGTTTATGGTTATCGCGCAGTCGGCAACGTGATGCCGGTTTCGTTGCCAGAAATGCGGCGGGCGCGCAGCGTCCAGCGAACGGAACATCTGCGCACATGGCTCCCTGCCGGACACCTCGGATTCGGGTCAGCGAACCCTATCCTGGATGGCAGCGCGACGGGGGCCTACGTCGTCGGTGGGGCAGGCGATCGCGCAGACTGCTCAAACAACTTGTGCGCTAACCACTTCAGGGCAGATCCTCAAGCACGCCGAGCTCACACATCGAGCGCCTGGTAGGTGCGGCGCACGAATCTGGGTTGTGCGCTCTGCAGTTTCGCCAGCGATGTGTTGCCACTGACGGCGGCGGCATCCACACCCAGATTCGGGTGGTTCTGGATCAGATAGATCAGGATCAGGTCCGCTGACGGATCCGCCTGCCACCATGTGCCGTAGGCCCCTGGCCAGCTGAAGGTACCGAGCCCGCCCGGCCCGAACAGCTGCCGGGACCTGGCCGGGTCGGTCACCACCGACAGGTTGAGTCCGAAGCCCCGGCCCACCCAGAACGGGGCACCGAGGAACGGGTGCTGCTTCTGTTCGGGGGTGAGCCGGTCGGTGCGCATCAACCGCACCGACTCCTCGGACAGCACGCGCACCCCGTCGACGGTCCCGCCGCCCAACAACATCCGGGCGAACGTCAAGTAGTCGTCGGCCGTGGAGAACAACCCCGCGCCGCCGGTGCAGAACGGCGGATCCATGATCGGCGCCGGACCCATCACCTCGTGGGTCAAGGCGTTCTCCTGAGTCAGCTGATACATCGTGGCCGTCCGGCGGCGGCCGGCCGCATCGACCGAGAAACCGGTGTCGACCATGCCCAGCGGCGCGAAGATCCGTTCGGCCAGTACCTGCGACAGCGGCTTGCCCTCGATCCGGGACAACGCGATGCCCAGCACGTCGGTGGCGTGACTGTAGGTGAGTCGTTCACCGGGCTGATGGGCCAGCGGCAGGGCGGCCACCTCGGTCAGCCAGCGATCCTGATCCTGGCGCAAGGACAGCTTGCCGTAGGCCGCGGCCAACGGCCCCAGCACCGAGAAGACGTAGGCCAGTCCGCTGCGGTGGGTCATCAGATCGTCGAACGTGATGGGCCGCCGTGCCGGATCGGTTCGGTCGAGCGGTCCGCGCGGTTCGCGCAGCACCCGCATCGCGGCCAGTTCCGGCAGCCATTTCGTCACCGGCTCGTTGAGCCTGAGCTTGCCCTCTTCGGCCAGTGCCATCGCCGCGGCCACCGTCACCGGTTTCGACATCGATGCGATCCGGAAGATCGTGTCCCGCTGCATCGGCAACCGGGCCCCGACGTCACGGTGCCCCAAGGTGTGGACCTGGAGCACCTTGCCCGCCTGCCACACCAGGGTGACCGCCCCGGCCAACAACCCGGCATCGATCGCCTCACGGATGGACGTCTGGTTGCCGTCGAGGTTCATCCGGCCCAGCCTATCCAGCGGCATTGCCGCCATCGGCGCTACCTCCGGTCGTCAGCGGAATGTGGTGCCCTCGGGCTCGCCGCCGCTCTACGGTTGGTGATTCACCTCACGGTGGGCCACACCGACCACCGAACCGGACAAGGGGCTTTGATGCAGAACCAGGACAGCAATTACATCGGCGGCCAGTGGGCACGCTCGAGCGGAACCACCCGCATCCCCGTCGTCAATCCGGCCAACGACGAGGTGATCGCCGAGTTCACGGCGGGTACCGCCGCCGATGTCGACGCCGCCGTCGCCGCTGCCCGCGCGGCATTCCCGGCGTGGTCGGCCACCCCGGTCGGTGACCGGGCCGACTATCTGACCGCTATCGCCGGCAAGCTCGCCGAGCGATCCGAGGACGTGGCCCGCACCATATCCGCCGAAATGGGCTGCCCCATTTCGATTTCCCGGGCGATCCAGCTGGGGCTACCGCTCAACAGTTTCACCGAGGCCGCCAACATCGTGCGCGGATACGAGTTCGAGACCCAGTACCGGGGATCGACGATCGTGCGGGAGCCGTTCGGTGTGCTGGGCGCGATCACGCCCTGGAACTACCCGCTGCACCAGATCGCGCTCAAGGTCGCCTACGGGCTGGCCGCGGGAAACACCGTCGTCGTCAAGCCCAGTGAAATCACGCCGCTGTGCGCACTGGCGCTGACCCAGATCATCGACGAGATCGGTCTTCCCCCAGGCGTGTTCAACCTGGTGCTGGGCACCGGCCCAGATGTCGGAGAAGCGATCGCCGGCCACGACGATGTCGACATCGTCAGCTTCACCGGGTCCACCCGGGCCGGCCGGCGCGTCCAGGAAGTCGCTGCCCGCACGGTCAAGCGGGTCTCACTGGAACTCGGCGGCAAGAGCCCCAACATCATTCTCGACGACGCCGACCTGGAATCGGTCGTGCCCGCATCGGTCAAGACGATGATGCTCAATTCCGGCCAGACCTGCTCGGCCCTCACCCGCATGATCGTCCCGCGCGGGCGACTCGCCGAGGTCGAGGCACTCGCGAAGGCAACCGCCGACGCACTGCCGGTCGGGGATCCCACCGAGGAAGGGACCGCGCTGGGCCCGCTGTCGTCGCGGGCGCAGCAGGAACGGGTGTTCGGCTACATCCGTAACGCGCTGGCTGAAGGTGCGCGTCTGGTCACCGGTGGCGAGACCGAAGCCGACGCGCCCGGCGCCTTCGTCCGGCCGACGGTGTTCTCGGATGTCACCGAGGACATGACAATCCACAAAGAGGAGGTCTTCGGCCCGGTGCTGGCGATCGAGGCCTACGACTCCGAGGATGACGCGGTGCGGATCGCCAACGCCACGGATTACGGCCTGGCCGGCGCGGTGTGGTCGGCCTCGACGGAGCGGGCCGAGAGCATCGCCCGCCGAATCAGAGCGGGGCAGGTGCAGATCAATGCGGGCGCCTTCAACGCCAATGCCCCCTTCGGCGGATACAAGCAATCGGGCAACGGGCGCGAGGCCGGCGTGTACGGGCTCGAGGAGTTCCTCGAGATCAAGTCGATCCAGCGGTGACCTGGTCGGCTACCGCGGGCGAACCGAGCCCGGCACCCGGCGTCGAGCCCAGTCCGATGCGGCGGGTGGCGTTCGCCAGCTTCGTCGGCACCGCGATCGAGTTCTATGACTTCTACATCTACGGCACCGCCGCGGCCCTGATCTTTCCCCATGTGTTCTTCCCGAACATGGGCCCTACGATGGCGACGATCTCCTCACTGGGAACCTTCGCGGTCGCGTTCCTGTCCCGCCCGATCGGCGCCGCGGTCTTCGGACATTTCGGAGATCGTTTGGGCCGCAAGAAAACTCTGATCGCGACGCTGTTGATCATGGGTGTGTCGACGGTCTGCGTCGGGTTGGTGCCCAGCGCGGCGACGATCGGCGTCGCCGCACCGGTCATCCTCCTGGTCCTGCGGCTGTTGCAGGGCTTCGCAGTCGGCGGGGAATGGGCGGGATCGGCGCTGTTGAGCGCCGAGTACGCGCCGGTGGACAAGCGCGGGCTGTACGGGATGTTCACCCAGCTCGGCGCCGGCGCCGGACTTGCGGTGAGCAACCTGGTGGTCTTCACCGTCAGCGTGACCATCGGTGAGAAGAGTGCCATGTTCCTGGACTGGGCCTGGCGGTTGCCGTTCCTGTTCAGTGCGGTGCTGCTCGTCGTCGCGCTGTACGTGCGGTTGAGCATCGAGGAGACGCCCGTCTTCGCCCGCGAGCAGGTGGCCGGCGGTGTACCCAAGGCGCCGATGAGCGAGTTGCTGCGCACCCAGACCCGGCAAGTGGTACTCGCGGCGGGATGCATGGTCGGCATCTTTGCGATGAGCTTTCTGGGCGGCACCTACCTGATGAGCTACGCCAGCACCCGAATCGGGCACCCGCGCAGTCTGATCCTCGGTGTCGGTGTGCTCGCCGGGATCGCGCTGATGATCTTCTCGGCGGTCTCGGCAGCGCTGTGCGACCGGTACGGCCGGCGTCGCGTGATCCTGGCCGGCTTCGGACTCGCCCTGCCCTGGGCATTCCTGGTGATGCCGATGATCGACACCGGATCGCCGGTTCTGTTCGCGGTGGCGATCGCCGGAATCTTCTGCATCTTCGGCCTGTCCTATGGGCCCATCGGGTCCTTCCTGCCTGAGATCTTCGCCACCCGGTATCGCTATACCGGTGCCGGTCTCTCGTTCAATCTGGCCGGCATCGTGGGTGGTGCGATTCCGCCGTTGGTGGCCGGAATGCTGGTGGCCACATTGGGTAGCTGGGCAGTTGGCGCGATGATGGCGGGTTTTGTCGTCGTCAGCATCGTCTCCACGGTGTTGTTGCCGGAGACGAGAGGGACCACATTGGACGCCGTCACGACGTGAGAGTGGCGGGCCGGACATTTGCGGCCTGCTAAGCTGGCCCGCAGTTCGACGTCCTTTAACGATCCGTCCCGAGAGGCGGAGAAGGAGGTCAGGGTCACCTCATGGGCTCTTCAAGTGCCGACCGGGAATTGTTGTCTGCGGCGGACGTCGGCCGCACCATTTCCCGGATCGCCCATCAGATCATCGAGAAGACCGCGCTCGACGACCCCGCCGAACGTGAGCGGGTCGTCCTCCTGGGGATCCCGACGCGCGGTGTGACACTGGCCACCCGGTTGGCCGCCAAGATCAACGAGTTCGCCGACGTGGCATTGCCGGTCGGTGCCCTGGACATCACGCTGTACCGCGACGATCTCAACTTCAAGCCGCCGCGGCCGTTGGAGACCACCTCCATCCCGGCCGGAGGTATCGACGACGCCGTGGTGATCCTGGTCGACGACGTCCTGTACTCCGGGCGATCGGTGCGGTCTGCGCTCGATGCGCTGCGCGACATCGGCCGGCCGCGGGTGGTCCAACTCGCGGTGCTGGTCGACCGCGGCCACCGGGAACTCCCGATCCGCGCCGACTATGTCGGCAAGAACGTTCCGACCTCGCGCAGCGAAAGTGTGCACGTGCTGCTGGCCGAGCACGACGACCGTGATGGGGTGGTGATCTCCAAGTGACGACTCGTCATCTGCTGACAGCGGCCGATCTGTCCCGTGACGACGCGACCGCGATCCTCGACGACGCCGACCGCTTCCGCGAGGCGCTGTTGGGGCGCGAGGTCAAGAAGCTGCCGACGTTGCGCGGCCGCACCGTGATCACGATGTTCTACGAGAACTCCACCCGCACCCGGGTGTCGTTCGAGGTCGCGGGCAAGTGGATGAGCGCCGACGTGATCAACGTCAGCTCGTCGGGATCCTCGGTGGCCAAAGGGGAGTCGCTTCGCGACACCGCGCTGACGTTGCGCGCGGCCGGGGCCGACGCGCTGATCATCCGCCATCCCGCCTCCGGTGCGGCCCAGCAGCTCGCCGAGTGGACCGCTGAGGAATCCGGCGGCGGGCCGAGCGTGATCAACGCCGGTGACGGCACCCACGAACACCCGACGCAGGCCCTGCTCGATGCCCTCACCATCCGTCAGCGCCTCGGTTCGATCGAGGGCAGACGCGTGGTCATCGTCGGCGACGTCCTGCACAGCCGGGTGGCCCGGTCCAACGTCTCGCTGCTGAGCACCCTGGGCGCCGAAGTGGTGCTGGTCGCGCCGCCGACCTTGCTGCCCACCGGCGTTGCCGACTGGCCGGTGTCGGTGTCCCACGACCTCGATGCCGAGTTGCCCGCCGCCGATGCGGTCTTGATGCTGCGGGTGCAGGCCGAGCGGATGAACGGGGCGTTCTTCCCCTCCGCGCGTGAGTACTCGGTGCGCTACGGATTGTCCGAGAAGCGTCAGGCCATGCTGCCCGGCAACGCCGTGGTACTGCATCCGGGGCCGATGCTGCGCGGTATGGAAATCGCGTTCCCGGTCGCCGATTCATCGCAATCAGCTGTGCTGCAACAGGTTTCAAATGGTGTCCACGTGCGGATGGCGGTGCTGTTCCACCTGCTGGTGGGCTCCGATCGGGAGGCGATCAGCGTATGACGAACCAGGTACTCATCCGCGGAGTGCGTCTTTACGGCGAGGGCGAGCCGCTCGATGTCCGGATCGCCGACGGTCAGATCGTGGAAATTGGACCGGGGATCGGTTCCGATACTCCCGAGGATGCCGAGGTGATCGAGGCCGCCGGCCAGGTGCTGTTGCCCGGCTTCGTCGACCTGCACACCCATCTGCGTGAGCCGGGTCGCGAGTACGCCGAGGACATCGAAACCGGCTCGGCCGCCGCAGCACTGGGGGGCTACACCGCGGTGTTCGCGATGGCCAACACCGATCCGGTGGCCGATTCCGCGGTGGTCACCGACCATGTGTGGAACCGCGGTCAGCAGGTGGGCCTGGTCGACGTGCATCCGGTCGGCGCGGTCACGGTCGGCCTCGAAGGCAAGCAACTCACCGAGATGGGTCTGATGGCCGCCGGTGTCGGGCAGGTCCGGATGTTCTCCGATGACGGCCTGTGCGTGGACGATCCGCTGGTGATGCGCCGCGCCCTGGAGTACGCGACCGGCCTCGGGGTGCTCATCGCACAGCACGCCGAGGAGCCGCGACTGACCGTCGGTGCCGTCGCCCACGAAGGGCCCACCGCGGCCAAGCTCGGTCTGGCCGGTTGGCCGCGTTCGGCCGAGGAATCCATCGTCGCCCGTGATGCGATCCTGGCCCGCGACGCCGGCGCCCGGGTGCACATCTGCCACGCGTCCACCGCGGGCACCGTGGAGTTGCTGAAATGGGCCAAGGCGCAAGGGATCTCCATCACCGCCGAGGTCACCCCGCATCACCTGCTGCTCGATGACAGCCGGCTGGCCGGCTACGACGGGCGTAACCGGGTCAACCCGCCGCTGCGGGAGGCCAGTGACGCCCAGGCACTGCGGCAAGCGTTGGCCGACGGGGTGATCGACTGCGTGGCCACCGACCACGCCCCCCACGCCGAGCACGAGAAGTGCTGCGAGTTCTCGGTCGCCCGCCCCGGCATGCTCGGCCTGCAGACCGCGCTGTCGGTGGTGGCCGAGACCATGGTGCGTCCCGGGCTGCTGAATTGGCGGGGTGTGGCCAAGGTGATGAGCGAGGCCCCGGCGGCCATCGTCGGCCTGCCCGATCAGGGCCGGCCGCTGGAAGTGGGCGAACCGGCCAACCTCACGGTGATCGACCCGGAGGCCACCTGGACGGTGGACGGCGACGAGCTGGCCAGCCGCTCGGACAACACCCCGTATGAATCGATGACGCTGCCGGCCACCGTGACCGCCACGCTGCTGCGTGGCAAGATCACGGCGCTGCACGGGAAGAGTCCGGCGCCCGGGGGACGGGCACGATGAACACCCCCACTCTGATCGCGTCGCTGGTGATGGCCGCCCTGCTGGCCGTGCTGATCGCGTTCCTGATTCGCCAGATGATGCGCGGCTGGCTGCATCGTGCACAACGACAGGCCGAACTGATCGGCACCCTGCCGCCGCTGCCCGACACTGTCAGTTCGGCGATCATCCCCCCGATGAAGGGGATGTACGTCGGTAGCACGGTGGTGCCGAACTGGAATGACAAGGTGGCTGCCGGCGGCCTGGGCTTCCGGGCCAAGGCCGTGCTGACCCGCTACCCCGAGGGAATCATGATGCAGCGCAGCGGGGCCGGGCCGATCTGGATTCCCGCCGACTCGGTCACCGCGATCAGGACCGAACGCGGGATCGCCGGCAAGGCACTGACTTACGACGGGATCCTGGCCATCCGGTGGCGGTTGCCGTCTGGCACGGAGATCGACACCGGGTTCCGCGCCGACAATCGCGCACAGTACGACCGCTGGCTGGAGGAAGAGGCATGACGAGCAACAAACAGAACACGCCGGCGGGCCGCCTGTCCGGTACGGCGGCGGGCCGCCTATCCGGTACGGCGGTCTTGGTCCTCGAAGACGGACGCGTGTTCACCGGCACCCCGTTCGGCGCGGTCGGACAGACTCTCGGTGAGGCGGTGTTCTCCACCGGCATGTCGGGCTACCAGGAAACGCTCACCGATCCCAGCTACCACGGCCAGATCGTGGTCGCCACGGCACCGCAGATCGGCAACACCGGCTGGAACTCCGAGGACGGCGAGAGCCGCGAGGACAAGATCTGGGTAGCCGGCTACGCGGTCCGTGATCCCTCGCCGCGGGCGTCGAACTGGCGTGCCAGCGGAACCCTCGACGACGAGCTGGTCCGTCAGGGCATCGTGGGCATCGCCGGCATCGACACCCGCGCCGTGGTGCGCCACCTGCGTACCCGTGGGTCGATGAAGGCCGGGGTGTTCTCCGGAGCCGCGTTGGCGGCGACCTCGGGTGCAGGTGACGCGTCCGTGGACGAATTGGTGACCAGGGTTCTCGATCAGCCCTCGATGCTGGGCGCGGATCTGGCCGGGCAGGTCAGCACGCAGAGTTCCTACATTGTGGAACCGGAAGGCGGGCACCGGTTCACGGTCGCCGCGGTCGACCTCGGCATCAAGACCAACACCCCGCGCAACTTCGCCCGACGCGGGATCCGCAGCCACGTGCTGCCGTCGTCGGTGAGCTTCGATCAGATCGCCGACCTCAAGCCCGACGGGGTGTTCCTGTCCAACGGCCCTGGCGACCCGGCCACCGCCGACCACATCGTCGCGGTTACCCGTGAGGTGCTAGGCGCCGGAATCCCGTTGTTCGGCATCTGCTTCGGCAACCAGATCCTGGGCCGCGCACTGGGCCGATCCACCTACAAGATGGTGTTCGGCCACCGCGGCATCAACATCCCGGTGATCGACCACATCACCGGCCGGGTGGCGATCACCGCCCAGAACCACGGCTTCGCTCTTGAGGGTGAGGCGGGGGAGACGTTCGACACCCCGTTCGGCGCCGCCGAGGTCAGCCATACCTGCGCCAATGACGGTGTGGTGGAAGGAATCCGGCTGGCTAACGGCCGGGCGTTCTCGGTGCAGTACCACCCGGAGGCCGCGGCCGGGCCGCACGATGCGGAGTACCTGTTCGACCAGTTCGTCGACCTCATGGCGGGGGAGAAGTAATGCCCAACACCGCGACCGTGCGTGTCTGCTGGACGGCACGCCGCCAATTCACCTGTAAATACGCACGCTCGTGCCGAACTGGGGGTGCGCTCAATGCCACGTCGCTCTGATCTCAACCACGTATTGGTGATCGGGTCGGGACCGATCGTCATCGGCCAGGCCTGCGAATTCGACTACTCGGGCACCCAGGCCTGCCGGGTGCTGCGCTCCGAGGGCATCCAGGTCAGCCTGGTGAACTCCAATCCGGCCACGATCATGACCGATCCCGAGTACGCCGACAACACCTACGTCGAGCCGATCACCTGGGAGTTCGTCGAGAAGGTCATCGTCCAGCAGGCTGAGCGCGGCAACAAGATCGACGCCGTGCTGGCCACCCTCGGTGGCCAGACCGCGCTGAACACCGCAGTGGCCCTGCACGACAATGGTGTCCTGGAGCGCTACGGGGTGGAGCTCATCGGCGCAGACTTCGAGGCCATCCAGCGCGGCGAGGACCGGCAGAAGTTCAAGGACATCGTCGCCAAGGTGGGCGGTGAATCCGCCCGCAGCCGCGTGTGTTTCACCATGGACGAGGTCCGTGAGACCGTGGCCGACCTGGGACTGCCCGTCGTCGTGCGCCCGTCGTTCACCATGGGTGGGCTCGGGTCGGGCATGGCGTACTCGGCCGAGGACGTCGAGCGGATGGCCGGTGACGGCCTGGCCGCCTCGCCGTCGGCGAACGTGCTGATCGAGGAATCCATCTACGGATGGAAGGAGTACGAGCTCGAGCTGATGCGCGACGGCCGCGACAACGTGGTGGTGGTGTGCTCGATCGAGAACTTCGACCCGATGGGCGTGCACACCGGCGACTCGGTGACCGTGGCGCCGGCGATGACGCTGACCGACCGCGAGTACCAGACGATGCGCGATCTGGGCATCGCGATCCTGCGAGAAGTCGGCGTCGACACCGGCGGCTGCAACATCCAGTTCGCGGTGAACCCGAAAGACGGCCGGCTGATCGTCATCGAGATGAACCCCCGGGTGTCCCGCTCGAGTGCACTGGCGTCGAAGGCCACCGGCTTCCCGATCGCCAAGATCGCGGCCAAGCTGGCCATCGGCTACACCCTCGACGAGATCCTCAACGACATCACCAAGGAAACCCCGGCCTGCTTCGAACCCACGCTGGATTATGTGGTGGTCAAGGCGCCGCGGTTCGCGTTCGAGAAGTTCCCCGGTGCCGACGCCACGCTGACCACCACAATGAAGTCCGTCGGTGAGGCAATGTCGTTGGGCCGCAACT
The DNA here is from genome assembly GCF_019050325.1 of [Mycobacterium] fortunisiensis. Classification (GTDB taxonomy): domain Bacteria; phylum Actinomycetota; class Actinomycetes; order Mycobacteriales; family Mycobacteriaceae; genus Mycobacterium; species Mycobacterium fortunisiensis. The sequence goes on from NZ_VOMB01000016.1 coordinate 665,947, forward strand.
TCATCGAAGCTCTCGGCAAGGTGATGCGGTCACTGGAGACCAGCCGGGCCGGGTTCTGGACGGGCCCGGACCCCGACACGACGGTCGAACAGCTGCTGACCGGCCTGCGCACCGCGGTGGACGGCCGGCTCTATGACATCGAGCACGCCTTACGTCTGGGCGCCAGTGTCGAGCAGGTGGCCGAGGCCTCCGGCGTCGACCCGTGGTTCATCGAACAGATCGCCGGGCTGGTGGCGCTGCGCGCCGAACTGCTGGAGGCGCCCGTGCTCGACGCCCGGTTGCTGCGGCGGGCCAAGCACAGCGGCCTGTCGGACCGCCAGATCGCCGCGCTGCGACCGGAACTGGCCGGTGAGGCCGGTGTGCGTGCGCTGCGCCGCCGGCTCGGCATCCACCCGGTGTACAAGACCGTCGACACCTGCGCGGCCGAGTTCGACGCCAAGACGCCCTACCACTACAGCAGCTACGAACTCGACCCCGCCGCCGAGACCGAGGTCGCCCCGCAGACCGAGAAGCCCAAGGTGCTCATCCTGGGCTCCGGACCGAACCGGATCGGTCAGGGCATCGAATTCGACTACAGCTGCGTGCATGCCGCGACGACGCTGAGCTCCGTCGGGTTCGAGACCGTGATGGTCAACTGCAACCCCGAGACGGTGTCCACCGACTACGACACCGCCGACCGGCTGTACTTCGAGCCACTCACCTTCGAGGACGTGCTGGAGGTCTACTACGCCGAAGACACCTCCGGGAAAGGCGAGGACGGGACCGGTCCCGGCGTCGTCGGAGTGATCGTGCAGCTCGGCGGCCAGACCCCGCTGGGCCTGGCCAAGCGCCTCGAAGCGGCCGGGGTTCCGATTGTGGGCACCGGCCCCGACGCCATCGACCTGGCCGAGGACCGTGGCCTGTTCGGCGAGGTCCTGGTCAATGCGGGCCTGCCGGCCCCGCGTTTCGGTACCGCCACCAGCTTCGAGCAGGCCCGCCGGATCGCCGCCGACATCGGCTACCCGGTGCTGGTGCGTCCCTCCTACGTGCTGGGCGGGCGCGGGATGGAGATCGTCTACGACGAGGCCACCCTCGAGGGCTACATCGCCCGCGCCACCCAGCTGTCGCCAGAACACCCGGTGCTCGTCGACCGGTTCCTCGAGGACGCCATCGAGATCGACGTCGACGCGCTGTGCGATGGCAACGAGGTGTACATCGGCGGCATCATGGAGCACATCGAGGAGGCCGGTATCCACTCCGGTGATTCGGCGTGTGCGCTGCCCCCGGTGACCTTGGGCCGCAGTGACATCGAATCGGTGCGCCGCGCCACCGAGGCCATCGCCCATGGCATCGGCGTGGTCGGGCTGCTCAACGTCCAGTACGCGCTCAAGGACGACGTGCTGTACGTGCTGGAGGCCAACCCCAGAGCGTCCCGCACGGTGCCCTTTGTCTCCAAGGCCACCGCGGTGCCGTTGGCGAAGGCCTGTGCCCGGGTGATGCTGGGCGCCACGATCGCCGAGTTGCGCAACGAGGGACTGCTCAACCGGACCGGTGACGGGGCCACCATCGCCCGCAATGCCCCGGTCGCGGTGAAGGAGGCCGTGTTGCCGTTCCACCGGTTCCGCCGCGCCGACGGTGCCCAGGTGGACTCCCTGCTCGGCCCCGAGATGAAGTCGACGGGCGAGGTGATGGGCATCGACCACGATTTCGGCACCGCGTTCGCCAAGAGCCAGACCGCAGCCTACGGATCGTTGCCGGCGTCGGGCACGGTGTTCGTGTCGGTGGCCAACCGGGACAAGCGCTCGCTGGTGTTCCCGGTCAAGCGGCTGGCCGATCTCGGCTTCCGGGTGCTGGCCACCGAAGGCACCGCAGAGATGCTGCGCCGCAACGGTATTCCCTGCGGTGAAGTGCGCAAGCACTCTGAAGAGCCTCGCGACGACAACCCGCTTCCCTCCTCGATCGACGTGATCAAGTCCGGTGAGGTCGACATGGTGATCAACACGCCGTACGGAAACTCGGGCCCGCGTGTCGACGGGTACGAGATCCGTTCGGCGGCAGTGTCGATGAACATCCCGTGCGTGACGACGGTGCAGGGCGCCTCGGCGGCCGTCCAGGGTATCGAGGCGGGCATCCGCGGGGACATCGGCGTGATGTCGCTGCAGGAGCTGCACAGCGAATTGGAATCGCGATAGCGATGGGCACGTTCGGGAAGCGGCTGGCCGACGCGGTCTCGGCGCGGGGTCCGCTGTGTCCCGGCATCGACCCTCACCCCGAGCTGTTGCGTGCCTGGGGCCTGTCCGTGGACGCCGACGGGCTGGCCGCGTTCAGCGACATCTGCGTGAGTGCGTTCGCCGGATTCGCGATCGTCAAACCGCAGGTGGCGTTCTTCGAGGCGTTTGGCTCGGCCGGGTTCGCGGTGCTGGAGCGCACGATCGCTGCGCTGCGGGGGCACGGCGTGCTGGTGCTCGCCGACGCCAAGCGCGGCGACATCGGCTCCACCATGGCGGCCTACGCCGCCGCCTGGGCCGGTGACTCGCCGTTGGCGGCCGACGCCGTGACCGCGTCACCGTATCTGGGCTTCGGTTCGTTGCAGCCGCTGCTGGACACCGCGGCGACCCATGACCGCGGGGTGTTCGTGCTGGCGGCCACCTCCAACCCGGAAGGCGCCGGTGTGCAACGCGCCATGGTCGGGGCGCGCACTGTCGCCCAGTCCATCGTCGACTCCGTCGCAGCGGTCAATCGAGCTGCCGTCGATCGGTCCGGTGAGCCCACCGGTTCGGTCGGCGTGGTCGTCGGCGCCACAGTTTCCGAACCGCCCGATCTCAGCGCGCTGGACGGACCGGTGCTGGTCCCCGGCGTCGGGGCCCAGGGCGGGCGTACCGACGCGCTGGGTGCGTTCGGCGGGGCGGGCGTGGTGCTGCCCGCCGTATCGCGGGAGGTGCTGCGACAGGGGCCCGCGGTGGCCGATCTGCGCGGGGCGGCCGAACGACTGCGCGACGAGGTCGCCTACCTCGCGTGAGGGTGCCCGCGGTGCAGCTGGGGCCGCGCGCGTCGAACACGAAATCGGCGGACCGCCACGGTGGCGGTCCGCCGATTCGTCGTGTCACAGCACCGTTTTCCACCGCCGGGCAGTGGAAGGTGGATTAGCGCAACCCAGGCGCGGAAAGCGGTGACCGGCCCGAGAAATGCTTGAGCCCAATCGGATTGGTCACTGTGCTGCCCGGGCGTGCGACGGCGCAGCGGGTCACAGCGGGATCCAGATGCCGAACAGCCAGAAACCCCAGTTGTTGAACTGCGGGTTGAAGAACGGGGACACCCAGTGCCCGTTGTAGTTGAACGGCTGGTGGTCGTGGCGGGCCTGGTCGATCCCGCGCCAGGCCATGTTCGGCGGCGGGGGTGGCGGGGCGTCCCAGGGGCCGTGGCCCGGGCCACCGGGTCCGCCGGGTCCGCCGGGTCCACCCGGTCCACCGGGGCTACCAGGTCCACCGGGTCCGCCTGGACCACCGGGGTGATCAGGTCCGCCGGGACCGCCAGGCCAACCAGGTCCACCCGGTCCACCGTGGCGATCGGGCCCACCTGGGCCCCCGTTTTGCCCTGGGCCACCTGGCCCGCGGTCACCGGGCCCACCTGGCCCGCGGTCGCCCGGACCGCCGGGTCCACCGGGGCCCTGGCAGTTGCCGAAGGCGCACGGCGGCCCGGGATCCGCCGCTGCCATCGGTGCCCCGGCGGCCAAAGTGGCGGTTCCGAGAGCCACGGTCAAGGCAGAAGCGCAGGTCAGACGCTTGATGTTCATGTCCAGCTTCCCTTCACGGGCGTCGGACGCCCGATCAGGGGAGGCTATTTAGCCGAGCTGTGTAACTGCTATGTGGCAACTAGGCCCGGGCTAGGTGTCGATTCCGGCGGTCCCTTGACGTGCGCGTCATCCGTCCCGACACGCCCGACACGCCGTGACCAGCGAAAATTTTCTCCCGGTGGCCGTGACGTCCAGGTCCGGCGGTGCCGCCACCGGTGGCATACCCATCGGTAGGTAGCTACAACTGGCTCGAAAACCATTGACTTGCAGGAATATCCGGCTCGACGGCGGATCGCCGCCGATGCTGGCCGGCGATTTCGGCGCACCGCGGCCGCGCGGCGGAGCGCACTACACGCTGGGCTTTTAGCGTCGTAACCAGGGGGTGGGGTTCGCATTCGTCAGTCCGCGTGGGTACGGTCGTCGTCGCTGGCTGGTTTGCACTCCAGCCGTACAAAACAAGTGATGGCCGAAGAGAAATCGCCAGGAGACGGAGGAAACCGTGGCCCTTCCCCAGTTGACCGACGAACAGCGCGCGGCAGCGTTGGAGAAGGCTGCTGCCGCACGTCGAGCGCGAGCCGAGCTCAAGGATCGACTCAAGCGCGGCGGCACCAACCTCAAGCAGGTGCTCACCGACGCCGAGACCGACGAGGTCTTGGGCAAGATGAAGGTTTCCGCGCTGCTGGAGGCCCTGCCCAAGGTCGGCAAGGTCAAGGCACAGGAAATCATGACCGAACTGGAGATCGCCCCGACGCGCCGCCTGCGTGGCCTCGGTGATCGTCAGCGCAAGGCCCTCCTGGAGAAGTTCGACCAGTAGAGACCTCCGCATTGAGCGCTGGTAGAGGGGCTGGACAACACATCGCGGCGGCTCCCGTCGTCGTGTTGTCCGGTCCCTCCGCCGTCGGGAAGTCCACCGTCGTCCGCTGTCTGCGGGAGCGGCTTCCCGACCTGTATTTCTCCGTTTCGGTCACGACCAGGGCACCGCGGCCGGGGGAGGTCGACGGTGTCGACTACACATTCGTGTCCGCTGAGCAGTTCCAGCAGTTGATCGATGACGGTGAGCTGCTGGAATGGGCCGAAATCCACGGTGGGCTGCATCGCTCGGGGACACCGGCCCAGCCGGTACGGGAGGCCACTGCCGCGGGGCGACCGGTGCTGATCGAGGTCGATCTGGCCGGGGCGCGTGCGGTCAAGCAGGCCATGCCCGAGGCGGTATCGGTGTTCCTGGCCCCGCCGAGCTGGGACGAACTGGTCAACCGGTTGTCCGCGCGGGGCACCGAGTCACCCGAGGTGATGGCCCGGCGATTGGAGACGGCGCGGGCCGAAATGGCCGCCAAGTCCGACTTTGACCAGGTAGTGGTGAACCGCCAGTTGGATACTGCGTGCGCTGAATTGGTATCCTTGCTGGTGGACAGCCGATGACTCATCGTGCCGGGGCCGACGCGATCGGATCCGCGAGCCACCTGCCCGCTGTTCACAAATGCATTCACGGCATTCGTTCCATCAACCGCCAGGAGACTTTTTCGTGAGCACCCCGCACGCCGACGCGCAGCTGGCCGCTGCGGACGATTTGGGTATCGATTCGTCCGCTGCCAGCGCCTACGACACGCCGCTGGGCATCACCAACCCGCCCATCGACGAGTTGCTGGACCGCGCGTCGAGCAAGTACGCGCTGGTGATCTACGCCGCCAAGCGGGCGCGCCAGATCAACGATTACTACAACCAGCTCGGTGACGGCATTCTGGAGTACGTCGGCCCGCTGGTCGAGCCGGGTCTGCAGGAGAAGCCGCTGTCGATCGCGCTGCGGGAGATCCACGAGGACCTGCTCGAGCACACCGAGGGCGAGTAGCCAGGCCGGGCGGGCACGTGAGCGCGCGCAAGCGAGTCGTCGTCGGTGTCGCCGGCGGTATCGCCGCCTACAAGGCCTGCACGCTGGTCCGTCAGCTCACCGAGGCCGGACATTCGGTGCGGGTGCTCCCCACCGAGTCGGCGTTGCGTTTCGTCGGTGCCGCCACGTTCGAGGCTCTGTCGGGCAATCCCGTGCACACCGGCGTGTTCACCGACGTCCATGAGGTGCCCCACGTCCGGATCGGCCAGGAAGCCGATCTGGTCGTCGTCGCGCCCGCCACCGCGGACCTGTTGGCGCGTGCGGTGGCCGGCCGGGCCGATGATCTGCTGACCGCCACGCTGCTGACCGCGCGATGTCCGGTGCTGTTCGCTCCCGCGATGCACACCGAGATGTGGTTTCACCCGGCCACCGCCGACAACGTGGCCACTTTGCGTCGCCGCGGGGCGGTGGTGCTGGAACCGGCCTCCGGCCGGCTCACCGGTGCCGACAGCGGGGCCGGGAGACTGCCCGAGGCCGAGGAGATCACCACGTTCGCCCAGCTGCTGCTGGAGCGCGGTGACGCCCTGCCCTACGACCTGGCCGGCGTCAAGGCGCTGGTGACCGCCGGCGGCACCCGCGAACCCATCGACCCGGTGCGCTTCATCGGCAACCGCAGCTCCGGCAAGCAGGGCTATGCGGTGGCTCGAGTGTTGGCCCAGCGCGGCGCCGAGGTGACATTGATCGCGGGCAACACCGCCGGCCTGGTCGATCCGGCCGGTGTCGACGTCGTCCACATCGGCTCGGCGGCGCAACTGCGCGATGCGGTGTCCAAGTACGCCGGCGAAGCCAACGTGCTGGTGATGGCCGCGGCCGTGGCAGATTTCCGGCCGGCCCAGGTGGCGACCAGCAAGATCAAGAAGGGTGGCGCCACCGAGCCCAGTTCCATCGACCTGGTGCGCAACGATGACGTGCTGGCCGGGGCGGTACGGGCCCGCGCTGACGGTCAGCTGCCGCATATGCAGGCGATCGTGGGGTTTGCTGCCGAAACCGGCGACGCCAACGGCGACGTGCTGTTCCATGCCCGGGCGAAACTGCAGCGCAAGGGCTGTGACCTGTTGGTTGTCAACGCGGTCGGGGAGAACCGGGCGTTCGAGGTGGACCACAACGACGGATGGTTGCTGAGCGCCGATGGCGCCGAGGTGGCGCTCGAACACGGGTCGAAGACTCTGATGGCTACTCGTATCGTGGACTCCATCGCGGCGTTTCTGGGCAAGCACGGCGACTGAGTCGATATTTACATCCCCGTCAAAATGGGGGTTGCGCATTGGCGTCCCGCGCGATTGGGTGCAACAGAGCACAGATATCATCGGCCTGACTAGACTAACTAGATAGGCTTTCTAAATCGGCAAGGAAGGAAACCGCACCGTGAGCCAAGGTCGCCTGTTTACCAGTGAGTCGGTAACCGAGGGGCATCCCGACAAGATCTGTGACGCGATCAGTGACTCGGTGCTCGACGCGCTGTTGGACCAGGATCCCAAATCGCGGGTCGCGGTGGAGACACTCGTCACCACCGGTCAGGTGCACGTCGCCGGAGAGGTCACCACCTCCGCCTATGCCGATATCCCCAAGATCGTGCGCGAGCGCATCCTCGACATCGGCTATGACTCGTCGACCAAGGGCTTCGACGGTGCTTCGTGCGGTGTGAACATCGCGATCGGCGCGCAGTCGCCCGACATCGCCCAGGGTGTGGACACCGCCCACGAGGCGCGTGTCGAGGGTGCCGGGGATCCACTCGACGCCCAGGGCGCCGGTGACCAGGGCTTGATGTTCGGCTACGCCATCAGCGACACCCCGGAACTGATGCCGCTGCCCATCGCGCTGGCGCATCGGCTGTCGCGGCGGCTGACCGAGGTCCGCAAGAGCGGTGTGCTCGACTACCTGCGTCCGGACGGCAAGACCCAGGTCACCATCCAGTACGACGGCAAGACCCCGGTGCGGTTGGACACCGTGGTGTTGTCCACCCAGCACGCCGAGGGCATCGACCTGGACGGCACCCTGACCCCGGACATCCGCGAAAAGGTCGTCAACACCGTGCTGGCCGACCTCAACCACGAGACGCTGGACACCTCCGATTTCCGCCTGCTGGTCAACCCGACCGGCAAGTTCGTGCTGGGCGGGCCGATGGGTGACGCCGGTCTGACCGGTCGCAAGATCATCGTCGACACCTACGGCGGCTGGGCCCGCCACGGCGGCGGCGCGTTCTCGGGCAAGGATCCGTCAAAGGTGGACCGTTCGGCGGCCTACGCGACCCGCTGGGTGGCCAAGAACGTGGTCGCCGCGGGCCTGGCGGAGCGGGTCGAGGTGCAGGTGGCCTACGCGATCGGCAAGGCCGCCCCGGTCGGGCTGTTCGTCGAGACCTTCGGCACCGAGACCGTCGACCCCGCGCGCATCGAGAAGGCCATCAGCAGCGTGTTCGACCTGCGTCCCGGCGCGATCATCCGTGACCTGGACCTGCTGCGGCCGATCTATGCCCAGACCGCGGCCTACGGCCATTTCGGGCGCACCGACATCGAGCTGCCGTGGGAGCAGCTCAACAAGGTCGACGAGCTGAAGGCCTCGGTCTAGTTCTCCACTCGACAGCCCCCGATCAGCGATCGGGGGCTGTTGTGTTTCTTGGGCTGTGGCGGCCGCGAAAGTGACGCAGCTGGCGTAGCGCCGCGCGTGGGACGACGTTTGCGTCGCATTCGGCGTGAGGAGCGCCTATGACGTGAACGCGTAGTCCTCCAGCGGGAAGCTGCGGCTGCGCCAGTACGCCTCGAACGTGGTGGCCGGCCGCAACGGCACGTCGCCATTGCGGTCGAAGTAGTAGCTGTTGGCCAGGCTGCAGCTGTCCTGCCAGAAGATCTGGCGGTGCCGTTTGCGCATCATCTCCGCGAAGTAACGGTCGTTGGCCTCCGGCCGCACCTCGACGCGGCGCGCCGCCCGTCGGCCGGCATGGGCGATACACCGCACCAGATGCCGGGTCTGGGCTTCGATCAACGCGAAGTAGGACGAGCCGACGTATCCGTACGGGCCCATCACGGAAAAGAAGTTGGCGAATCCCGGGATGCTCACACCTTCGTAGGCCTGCATCCGGTTGTGCTTCCAGAACTCGCTCAGCAGCTGCCCACCCGACCCCACGACGTCGAAGGTCAGGGCATCGACATCCATCACCTTGAAGCCGGTGGCCAGGATGAGGACGTCCACGTCGTGGCTCTCCCCGTCGGTGGTGGCGACGCCGGACCCGGTGATCTTGTCGATCGGTTCGGTGACCAACCGCACGTTGTCGCGGTTGAAGGTGGCCAGATAGCCGTTGTGGAAGCCAGGTCGTTTGCATCCCACCGCGTAGCGCGGTGTGAGCTTGTCGCGCACTTGCGGATCGTGCACCTGTTGACGGAGATAGGCCCGCCCGGCCGCGCCGGCCCGTTTGGCGAACGGGTTGACGGTGAAGTACTGCGCGGCCAGCGGGAAGGTGAACTCCACATACGCCTGGCTGACCAGACGGTGCAGGGTCCGGCCGCCGGGCAGCCGCAGCGCCCAGCGTGCCACTGCCGGGATCGGCACGTCGAACTTGGGGAAGCACCAGATGGGCGTGCGTTGAAACACGGTGAGTTGCTTGACCTTCGGGGCGATCTCCGGGATCACCTGGACCGCCGAGGCGCCGGTGCCGACGACGGCGACCCGCTTGCCGGTCAGATCCTGGGTGTGATCCCAGCGGGCGGTGTGCAGGGTGACCCCGGCGAAGGAGTCCACACCGTCGATTTCCGGCAGCTTGGGGATGGTCAGCACGCCACTGGCGTTGACCAGAAACCGTGCCGTCAGGGTGTCGCCGCCCGTCAACTCGAGGCGCCACAGGTTCTCGTCGTCATCGAAGACGGCCCGCTCGACGGTGGTGTTGAACCGGATCCGAGAGCGCAGCCCGTACTTGTCGACACAGCTGTCCGCATAGCCGCGTAGCTCGTTGCCGGGCGCGTAGGTGCGGGACCAGTCCCGTGACTGCTCGAACGAGAACTGGTAGGAAAACGATGGAATATCCACGGCCACACCGGGATAGGTGTTCCAGTACCAGGTGCCGCCGGCGCCGTCCCCGGCTTCGACGATCAGAAGGTCGGGCAGGCCGACCCGGTCCAGGGCGATGGCGGTGCCGATTCCGGAGAAGCCGGCACCGACGATGAGGGTGTGGAAGTCGGGCATGACGCCTCCCGGTGATGGTGCTCCGCTGCGCTTCGTCTCACCTTAGACCCGGGTGGGCTCCGGAGCGGGCCACCCGGCTACACCCCATCGGGCAGCGGTTCGCGCTGCAGGCTGGGCCGTGTCGTTGCGATCAACTCGACGATCGCGGAGATGTAGGGCTCACGCACGATCGAATGGTGATCGCACGGCAGGGTCTCGATGATCAACTCACCGGTGAGGATGTAGGGCCACAACCGGGGGTCATCCCGGTTGAGATGGCTCAGCAGCAACAGTGCGCGCCCCGACCACGGCCGGGGCCGGTGCATCAATCCGACGCGCACCCCCACCTCTTCGAGCGCCTGCGCCTGGCGCTGCCCGGTCTGGTGGACCAGGCCGGCCAGCGGCAACATCAACCGCCGGCGCCACAGTTCGCGCCGGGTGAGGCGATCGTTCTGGTCGAGGGTCAGGACCGCGTTGGGCACCTCCTGGCGGGCCGCGCGGACTGCCCCGGGCGACAGGAACGGATCCAAAAGCACCACCAGCTCCACGGTTTCGCCGGCCGCCTCGAGCAGATGCGCGACCTCCAAGGCGATGTAACCGCCCAACGAGTGGCCGACGAGTGTGTACGGCCCGTGCGGTTGCAGCCGGGTCAGGTCGGACAGATGGCGACGGGCGGCGCGGCCGATGCTCCAATCGGGCACCCCGCGGTTCTCCAGACCGTTCGGGATGAACGCGTACACAGCGGTGTCGGGGCCGGTGCTGTCCGCCAGTGGTACGAAGGTGAGCGCCGATGCGCCCGCGCCGGTGAAACACAACAGGGGATTGGGATGTGGTTCACCACTGGCGTTTTCGGGCACCGGACGGATCGGCACGGTGGTGGGGGCCAGCCGTTGCCGATGCACCGGGACCCGGGAGTCGATCCGGTCGGACAACGTGGCGGCGAACTGCGCCACCGTGGGTGCGCTGGCCAGGTCGGCGTGCGACAGGCGCACACCGTGCAGGTCGCTGATCCGTGCCAGCATCTGGGTGACGGTCAGTGAATCTCCGCCCAGCGCATAGAAACTCTCGGTGCGGCCGACTTCCTTGAGCTGGAGTACTTCGGTCCACACCTCGGCGATCATCGATTCCAGCCCGCTGCGGGGCGGTGTGCCGGTCGCCCGGCTGGGCGGGGGAAGGGCCTGACGATCCACTTTCCCGCGTTCGGTGCGGGGCAGGTCGGGCAGGATCACGATGTGTGCCGGCACCATCCATGGCGGTAGGTCGCGGTGCAGGCGGGTGCGCAGATCGGCCACCGACGGCGCCCGGCTGTCCGGTGAGGGCGCCAGGTAGGCGATGAGTTCCCTTGGGCTCGCCTCGTTCTCGCTCGGCGATGGGGCGGCCAGGACCGTGGCCTCGCGGACCTCCGGGTAGCGCAGCAGGGCTGCTTCGATCTCGGCCGGTTCGACCAGATAACCGCGGATCTTGACCGCCGCGTCGGCCCGCCCGACCAGGATCAGGTTGCCGGCGTTGTCCCATCTGGCGATATCGCTGCCCCGGAATGTGCGAGTGCCATCGGCGTCGGCGACGAAGTGGCTGTCCGCTGCGTTGGGATCGAGGTATCCGAGCGCCAGGTAGCGCGAGGATATCGACATCGACCCGTCGGTGTCGATGTGGATCTTCTTGTGCGGTGAGGCAATTCCGGCGGGTATCACGCCGTCGGGGATCTCGGCGCCGGGAGCGATGTCGTAGGTGGCGATGGAGCTGGCCTCCGAGGAGCCGACCCAGTTGACGAAAACCGCGTTGGGCGCGAGCATCCGCGCGCGGTGTGCGTGACGCGAGTGGGCTGCCTCACCGGTGGTGATGATGCGGTCGAGTCGTGGCAACTGGTCACCATGGGCGGCGGTGCACAACGCTTCGAGGAACGCCGGTGTCGAGACCAGCACCTGTGCACCGGTGTCGCCGATCCGCTCGAAGGCCTCACGTGGACTTTCGGCGCGCGGGTCCACGGCGATCACCTCGGCCCCGTTGAGCAGGGAACCGGTGAGCACATTGAGGCCCGCGCCGAAGCTGATCGGCATACACAGTGCCACGCGGCGTCCGGTGTCGATACCGAACCGGTCGTGCATGAGCTGAGCGTCGCAGAGCCACATGCCGTTTCCGTGTTTGACGGCCTTCGGCGTGCCTGCCGAACCCGAGGTGAACTGAATGCTGGTGATGTCGTCGACACCGGACTTGCGGATCGCGGTGAGCGGACCCGTTGCGGCGGCGGGGATCTCGGTGCTGTGCACCTGACAACTCGGAGCCAGGGTTTGGGTGAGTTCGCCGGTCGGGTTGTCGGTGAGCAGAGTGTCGGCCGTCCAGCCGTGCTCGTCCAGGATGTCGACGATCGTCTGCACCCGGTTGATGGGCAGGCCCGGATCCAGCGCGACCAGTACGGAATCCGAGGCGAACACGCCGAGCACCGCGGCGACCGTACCCGGTGAGATGCCCGAGGACACCAGGATGACCCGCGCCCGGCCGTCCGCTGCGAACGACGGCACCCAGTGCGCGGCCGCGGCCGCGAGTTCGCCGTAGCTGATGTCTCCGGCCGCGGTGTGCACCGCGGTGCGGTCCTGCCGTGCCGCGGCGGTCAGGCTGAACTGCTCGACCACGGAGGTGAATTCGAGCGGCCGCTCGGTGGGCGCGGGTGGGGGCGTTGCCGGCCGGTCTTCTGCGGCGGGAGGGGGAACCGCGTCAAGCGCGCGACGGACGTGCCGGATGGTGGGACCGATGATGATCAAGGTGCAGACAATCTCCGTGGCAAGGTAGCTGTATCCCACCGCGTCGATACCCCAGATGGGCGTGCTGACGGCGATGCCGCCGACGATCAGGCACCCGGCGAGCAGTTGAACCGTGACTGCCAGTTTGAGCTTGCGCTGGAGTCGCGACATCGCCACATAAATCGTCGTCAGTGCCAGGAAGGGCAGGGTGAGTGCCATCAACCGGATGAGATGGGTTCCCTGGGCGGCATATTCGGATCCCATGATGCCGAGTACGAGCGGCGCGGTCAGCAGCAGCCCGATGCATCCGGCCACCGCCGCACCGCCGCACATGATGGTGAAGCGCAGCGTGCACGCACGCAGATCGGCACCGGGTGCCGATGCGGTGGCGATGAACGGTGCCGCGGTGGCGTTCAGCAGTACACCGATGGTGTTGACCACCAGCCAACACATCGAGAAGTACGCGTTCATCTCGGTGCCGAGCCGAGCCACGATGATGAGCGGGACCAACAGTGGTACCACCATGCCGACCGCGTTGATGGCGTACGAGCTGACGAAGAAGTGGACCAGTTCGCCCCGGGGCGGCAGGTCGGCTTCGCCCGCACGACGGCGGCTGACCGGCCGGATCACCCGGATACTCACTGCCGCAGCGATCATCGCGGCAGGCAACACCCAGGCCCACACGATCGCCGAGCCCGTCGCCAGCGGGATGAACGCGCCGACGGCGAGGAGCTTGGCGGTGGATTGGCCGATGTTCTTCGCGGCGATCGTCCTCGTCCGACCCAAACCGATGAGGATCTGGTCCTGCACGGCGAACACCGCCAGGATCATCACGAAGATGGGGAACAGCAAGGTTTCGACAGCGCCGGTGAACAAGTGGGTGCGTGGGCCGAAGACCACGAACACCGCGCCGAAGACCAGCGCCGCCAGGAGCACCACGCCGAGACCTGATCGGACATAACGTCTGGTGTCCGACCCGGCGACGGGTAAGAACCGCTCGTAGAGGCTGCCGAGGCTGAGTGTGGACAGGATGGCGATCAGGGTGGCCGAGGAGATGATCGCCGATGCCCGGCCCACCTCGGCGGTGCTGTATCCCCGCGCGGCCAGCGTCCAGAAGACGAATCCCAGCGCCCCGGTCGCCGCGCCGGAGGTCATCACCGCGAAGATGTCGATGCCCAGGGCGCGTCCGCGCAGCCAGGACCGCCCGCCGAGCGCCCGCTGGACGCCCCGATTACCGATCATGGCAGCAGTGCCGTCGTGCTTCAGCGTTCGTCACAGAACTCGGTGATGGGCAGCCCGACGTGACGCGACTCGACCGGAACGCAGCCGAGCAGGCGGTCACCGGCCTTGAGTTCGGTGACGTTGTTGACGGTTCCGCCCGGTCCGAGCAACCGGACATGCCAGTCGTCCTGGGTGATCACGTTGACGGTGGCGCCGTTCGGCGCCGTCGCGGTGATGGACAACAGCGGCCGTCGCTCGATCTTCACCCGGCCGATGCGCACCTCGCGTGCGGTGCCGTCACTGCGAACGGCCAGGATCGGCTGGCCGGCCCGCAGCTCGGAAACATACCGGGTGCGGTTGTCGGGGACGAGGACGTAGGAGTGCACCGCACCGGCATTCCACCGGAAGGGGCGGGTGGGCATGTACGGCAGCGGGTGGGTTTCGCTGCAGGACAGGAACATCCCACTGGCGAACGATCCGATGAGGCAGCCTTCGTCGGTCTCCAGCAGGGAACAGGTGTCGATGCAGGCCCGATCGCCCATACCGATGTGCTCCACCCCGGTCACGGTGAGCTCCACGAGGGAAACCGGTTCATCGCGGTGGGCCACGACCCGGGCCAGGGTGACGACGTCGTCGGCACTCGACGGACTCAGGAGCAGACCGTCCGAACCGTGTTCGAGGACGAGTTTGACGATCTCGGCGTCGGTGATGTCGTTGACGACGGTGATGGTGCGGCCCCCGGAGTTCTCGGCGGCAGCGATCACGATCTCCAGCGGGATCTTGGTGGGATCGGTGAATGTCAGCACCGTCCACGGGACGGCACGCACCGCATCACACGCGTGATGCAGTGTGCGGGCATCGGATACGACCAGCTGTGTGCCCCACTCCGTCGAGACGGCCGGCGGTGTCGCTGCGCTGGCGGCGGCATCGATCAAGATCACGTCGACGGTGTGTTCGGTGACCTCGTCGGTGGCCGTATCGGCCCCGATCGCCAGCACACGTCGGATGGTGGGCGGCAGATCGCTGAGCAACATCAGGTCGTCGGAGACGATCCCGTCGATCCTCTGGTGGATGGCGGCCTGCATCACGGCATCGCGCAGGTCGTCGTCGAGGCCTCGTACGTCGATCCAGGCGAAGTGCTCTTCGCGCCGGCTCACACCGGTATCGGCCACCGGCGTGATGCTGTCAGTGACGATGTCGGAAACGTCAGTCATTGTTGTCCTTGGGGGAGAGGGAATGTCAGGTTTTTCAGGCGGATTCAAGCGTGGTGGTCAGGCTTCGTGACGCCGAACCACGGTCGTGGAGCCGGCGCGAGAGCTCGGCGGCGACGCGCTGTGGATCATCGGCATCGAAGATCAATCGCCCGAAGCTGAGGCCCGACACCGCGGTCTCGGCGACCTCTGTGCCGAACGCGATGGCGGTGTCGTCGCTGCCGCCGGCCGGTCCGCCGGCCACGAGCACCGGCAGCGGGCAGGATTCCACCACCTCGTTCATGGCGTTGGGGCTACCGGCGTAGTCGAGCTTGACGATGTCGGCGCCCAGGTCGGTGGCGATCGCCGCCAGATGTGAGAGTGTGTCGACGAGTTCGGTGCGGGAGCCGGTTTCCGGACCGCGGGCGTACATCATGGCAAGCAGGGGAACGCCCAGCACGTCGCACGCCGATGCCACCGCGCCCAGGTCGTTCAATTGCGCTGCCTCGGTAGGGGATCCGACGTTCACGTGCACGCTGACGGCATCAGCGCCCAGGCGCAGGCACTCCTCGACCGAGCCGACGAGGACCTTGCCGGTGCGGTCGAGGGCGAGATCGGTGCCGGCCGACAGGTGAATGATCAGCCCCATCTCGGTGAAGTGCGTGGGGTTGATCGACCGGGCGCGCCCCTTGTGCACCACGATCGCATCGGCGCCAGCTGCGGCCAGCAGCGCGGCCGTGCGGTCAGCATGGTCGGCTTTGCCCAGGGGGCCGATGGTCACCGAGTGGTCCATGGGCACCACGAAGGCTCGGCCAGAGTGCGGATTGAAGATGCGGGACAGCCGGATTCGCTTGCCCGTATCGCCCCGCCGGCGCCAAGCGCGGTTCTCGAACATGCACTCTCCGATCAAGGAATCGCCTATGAATTAGGCAAGGTTAGCCTAATAGGAACCTGAGAAGTGGCCTACGTTGGGCCGGTTGTCCCGTCAGTGAAAATTCCACGGGGTGGGGAACGGCAATCCGAAGTACACCTCGCTCATCGCATCCTGTTCGGCTTCCGAGGTGACCCAGCGCTGGAGCTGCGCCCGGCGCAACTCATAGTCAAAAGGGTTGTCGCTGAGCTGATGCAGGGCAGCGGTGAGCTTGGTCGAGAACGCTTGTGCCTGCCAGACCCGCGGCAGCGCGGTGGTGCTGTAGCGCTCCAGGAAATCGGTCCGGCCACTGCGATAGAACCCGCCGAGTGCATGCGAAAGGACGCAGGCGTCCGACAACGCGAGGTTCAACCCTTTCGCGCCGGTGGGTGGGACGATGTGCGCCGCATCGCCGAGCAGGAACAACGAGCCGTATTGCATCGGCTGGATGACCTCACTGCGAAGATGGGCCAGACTACGATCGAAGATCTCCCCGGTCTCCAGCGCCGGATGATCGTCGGATTCACTGCGGCGCAGCAGTTCTTTCCAGATTCGCTCGTCCGACCACTCCCTGAGGTCCGTGTCCGCCGGCACCTGAAGATATTGCCGGGTGATGTTCGGCCCGCGCATGCTGTGCAACGAAAGCCCGTCGGGGTGTGCGCAATACATCCCCTCGGCGGTCACCGGCGCGGTGCGGGCCAGGATGCCGAGCCACGCCATCGGGTAGCTGTGCGCATACCGGGTGACGGCGCCGGCCGGCGCCAGGGTGCGGCAGACGCCCTGGCTACCGTCGCATCCGGCGACGAAGTCGGCGTTCACCTCAAAAGTTTGCTGATCGACGGAATAGGTCACCGTGGGCCGATCGGTGTCGATGCCCGACACGGCGACGTCCTCGGCGCTGAACACCAGCGGCCGTCCGGTCGCGATGCGCGCCTCGATGAGGTCGTGGACGACCTCGGACTGACCATAGACATAACTGTGCCGACCGGACCGGGCGTGCAGATTCAGGTGGTGTGTCTGCCGGTCGAAGCGAATGTAGAAGCCATCATGAACCATCGCGTTGGCGTGCAGACGGTCGCCCAGGCCAATGTCCGTGAGTAGGTCCACGCTGACCTGTTCGAGGATCCCGGCCCGCACGCGCTGCTCGACGTAGTCGCGGGAGCGATGCTCGATGACAATGCTGTCGATTCCCTGAAGATGCAGCATATGGGCCAGACTGAGGCCGGCCGGGCCGGCGCCGATGATGGCAACTTGGCAGCGCAACACGACCCACTCTTCCCGCGGCCGGATGGTGAAGTCGGCGGATTCGCCGGGTCGTTCGCCAGCAGCGGTTCGAACGCGGACCTAGCTTAGTGGTTAGCTAAGGCTTACCTAAATGTGAGGCTGGTCACGTCGAGCGACGTACAGGCAAGCCTAGCCTAATCATGTACTAGCGTACCGCTGCGAAGGCGGGTTCAATCGAGTCTCGCCAAGGCTGGGTGGGTCGACGCCAGATGCGTTTTGGCCGCCACAGACGCGAGAAAGCGAACGATCCTTCGTGACTGAACTGGCTCCCGACCACGCCTCCGGCCGGTCTCATCTTGGTTTTGCTGGCAGCGACACCGATCGCAACGTTGCACCGCAGGTACCCGACGTCGCCGGGCCGCCCGACGGTGGGCGCGCTCGCCCCACGGTGACCGTTGTCATCCCGACCCTCAACGAATCCCGCAATCTGCCCTACGTGGCAGAGCGGATGCCGCCGGTCGACCAGATCGTGGTGGTGGACGGCGGTTCGGTGGACGACACCGTCACTGTGGCCCGGACGCTGTGGCCCGAGGCCACCGTGTTGCGGCAGAGTCGTTCCGGTAAAGGCAATGCGCTGGCCTGTGGCTTCGAGGTGGCCACCGGGGACATTCTGGTGATGATCGATGCCGACGGTTCCACCGATCCGGCTGAGATCCCCTTGTTCGTAGACACTTTGATCGAGGGCGCCGACCTCGCCAAGGGCAGCCGGTTCGCCCACGGTGGCGGCAGTGATGACATCACGAAGTTCCGCGGGCTCGGCAACTGGGGCTTGAACTGGTTGGTGAACCGGATATTCCGGACCTCGTTCAGCGACTTGTGTTACGGCTACAACGCATTCTGGCGTCACGCGCTGGACGTCATCGACCTGCCTGACACCACGTTGACCGGACCGCAATGGGGCGACGGCTTCGAGGTGGAAACGGTGATCAACGTCCGGATCGCCCGCAGCGGTCTGCTGATCCGCGAGGTCGGCAGTTATGAGGGCAAGCGAATTCACGGCCGCAGCAACCTCAACGCCTTCAGTGATGGTTGGCGGGTACTGCGCACCATCGACCGCGAGCGGCGCGAACACAAGGCCGTCAAAGCCCGGTTGGCCGCGGGGCGCTGAAACTCCCTTGCAGCACCGCATTTCACGCGGTGAGCTCTCGCCGCGCACGCCGCGCATCGACGGTGGACGTGCAACTCGGATTGACCCGGCGCGCTGACGAACATGGCCTAAACGAACGTGACCTAAGAAGCCGGCACCCACTTCCACTTTTCTTTGCCGCTCCCGATGTGGCGGAACACCACGGTGTCACCGTTGCGGTACACCAACGTCCAGCCCGCGGCGGTGGACAGGTACTCCTTGAATCGGGCGGCGGCATCGGCGCGATACTCGCCGTAGTACTGCACCGCCTTGTCGGACTGTTCGCTGAACAGCACGAAGGTGTCGTACGGTCGCTGGTCCAGCGCCCACTCCAAGGCGCCCAGCTGATTTGGTGACGGGAAGGTGGCCTTCTCGCCGTAGAGTCCGAAGCTGAGCGGATTGTCGAAGTCGGGATCGCGCAGTGTCTGGCGTGCATACGGTTCACCGATGCGGGTCGGCATGCCGGCCGGGTGCATCATCATGATGCGGACCCCTGGCTCGGCGGACGCGGTGACCTGTTCCATCACCTCGAACTGTTCGCGGGTCTGCACGATCATCGGCCACAGTGCGACATAGGCATTGAGGCCGGCCAGGGTGACGATTGCCAGCCACGCCGTCGCCGCCGCCGGAGCGAGGAACCGTCCGGCACGGGATCGGTCGATCGCCCACACCAGGATCGGTGCGGTGAGTATCGCGATGCCGACGAGACCGTAGAGGTAGACACGGAAGATCGCCTCGCCACCGTAGCTCTGTCCGAGCAGCAGCAACAACGGTGAGAAAGCCAGAATGCACAGGGCCAGTACCGCGCGGCGGTGTCGGCGCAGAATCAGGGCCGCGCCCATGGCGGACAGCACGACGCCGGCCGACATCGAGCGGCACACCGCGGAGGTGAACCATTTCGCTTGACTGCCGACGACATCTCCGAAATTGCTGGAGGCGTTCTTGACCGGACTGCTCCCGGACAACAAACCGTAGGGCAGCACCGCCTGCAGGTTCAGCAGCAGATAGCCACCTGCGACGAGCGCCATTGCCAGCACGGTCCACCAGGGCTTGGCGCGTTTGGTCACCACGAGCAGGCCTGTGGTCAGCAGCACCCAGAACGGGGTCAGTTGGTGGGTGGGCACCATGGCGACGAACGGGACGATGGCCAGAATCCCGGCTGCGCGACAGTCCCGAGATGTCAGCAGCAGGACGATGAGGCCGTAGGCCAGGACGAGTGTCCATGACTGCGGCGAAAAGTAGTCCTGGCCAACCCAGTTCACGATCTCGACGATAAATGCGGCGGTGAGCGCCACTCGGGTGCTCAACTTGACCACCCGCGCGGCGCTGAACACAACCAGCGCGATGACCACGTGAATCAACGGCGCCCAGACATGGGCCAGGGTGAGCGGGTTCAGTCCGGTGACGTCACAGAACCACGCCATCGCGACGAAGAACGCCGGCCACTGGGCGTAGATGTCGGTTCCGTTGGGCTGAATCAGATTGTGGACCTGGATGTAGTCGATCACCGCGACGTGTTTGTACGTCCAGTCGTACAACGGCATTTCGGTGGCGACGGTGGTGGTCAGCCGTTCGACGATGATCGCCGTACCCAGTGCCAGCACCGCGGCGGGGACGTAAGACGAACGGATCGCGACAACGAATGCCGCGGCGGTGATCACCATCGCGACGGCCAACACCGGTCCGGTCCCGGAGAACAGCAGCCCGTACAAACTGGCGTCGGGGCCGGCCAGGCCGGGCAGGCTGACCGCCCAGAGGATCAGGGCGAGCACACTCAAAAGGGTCGACGGATGCCTCAGGAAACTCCGCAGCGGCTCTCGCGCCCAATGGATCTCGGGCCGGCGACATCGAGGCCAGGTGTTCCGGCGGTACCACAGGCCGCTGCTGGCGGTGATGGCGACGATGCCCACGGTGAGGATGCCGGCCGGATCCCAGCGATAGGACCACATCGCCCCGATCGTCACGATGGTGGTGATCGACATCCCGAGCACCAAGATCACCGCGGGCCGGGCCCGGGCCGGAATGTCCACCCAGGTCAGTACCGCCGCGCCCGGGCCCACAGCGATGAATGCCGCGAGCGCCAGCGCACGTACGGTGGCCGGCAGTGGGAGTTCGGCGATCAGGCCCGACAACGCACCGAGGTTGGCCAGATCTGCCGTCCGCATCCGGCGATGCGGCGTGCGGGGTGGCGCAGTGACACCGGCCGGCGGTGGGCTCGGGTCCGGAGGGGCCTCGGGCGCAGCCATGCTGATCGTGCTCATCCGGCACGGCCCGGCGGCGCGTGCAACGGCTGAGCGAGACGGCCCTGCCGGCGACCACGCCACAGTGCCCATGGTCCACCGAGGACCGAGAGCACCTCGGTCCGCCCGACCCCCGGGGGCACGGCGTCGTCGTACCCGCGGGCCGGGGCCGCGATCGCGCCATAGGCGGCACCCGAGCGGGCGGTGTCACGGAATCGGCGGCGCGCCACCAGGAACGCGCGCCGCCGGTGTTCGCGGTCCAGGGCGACCTTGGTCAACCAGGCGCCCAGGCCCAACCCGTATCCCTTGGCCTGGGCCAGCAATGCGGCCGCGTCGCTGCGGTGCCGGTGCCAGACGATCGCCGCCGGATCGTTCACCAGGGTGTGGCCGGCCACGATCAGGCGGTAGAACATGTCGATGTCTTCACCGCCGCGGGCGGCGGTACCCGCGCCCAACGCTTCGTCGAACCCGCCGAGTTCGATCACCGGTGCCCGTTTGACGGCGAAGTTGGCGCCGGTGCCGTAGCGGCCGATCTGGAACGGGAACAACGGTGTGTCCGAGGGGGGTTCGGTCAGACAGTATCGCCGCGGCTGCAACGAGTCGGCCCAGGAAACGCGCTGATCGAAATACGCCTGGGCGGCGGTCCGCAATTCGCCGCTGGGCACCAGACCACACACGCACGCCGCGTCGGGATGTTGGGTGAACGCCCGAGCGAGGGCGCGCAACCAGTGCGGGTCGACGGTGACATCGTCATCGGTGAACGCGACGACGTCGTGGCGGGCGGCCCGCAACCCGGCATTGCGGGCGTTGGACAGTCCCGGCACCGGTTCCACGACGCGCCGCACCCTCGGGTCGGCGATGGCCTCCACCACCCGTTCGGTGGCGTCGGTGCGGGGCGCATTGTCGACCACGACGATTTCGAAGTCGGGGTAGTCCAGTGCGGTGATCGAGCCGAGTGCGCCGGCGAGGTCATGCGGGCGTTCGCGAGTGCACAGCACCACCGAGATCGGTGTCTTCGCAACATCGGTCGGTCGATCGCCGGCCTGCGGTAGCTGCGGCACCGGCACCGTGACGGTGCCGCCGACGATGTCGGCTTCGACGAAATCGAGCGGATCGAGGCCGTGGCGCAACAGGATGCGGGCTCGCCGGTAGGACTCGGCGTGCGTGGGTTCGATGGTCACCTGACCCCGGCTGCTGTCGGCATGGTCCACGTCGAGCCAACCGATCCAGCGGGCATGGGGCCCACCGTCGGGCGCACCGGTGGCGGGCATGGCCGGGCCGACAATCCGCGGCGTCATCGCTCGATCACCGCGCCGGCTCCTTCGAGCTCGGCCTCGACGGGCGCTGCTGCGGTGGGAAGTGTCCGGCCGGACCAACTGAGCACGATGATCGCCACCAGGGTGGAGTAGACGACCAGCCGTTCGGTGCCGCCCGGTCCGAGCACCGAAGTGAGGTTGCCGACATAGGCGAAGTAGCCGACCATGCCGGCAACTCCTGCAGCCAGGGCGAATCGGCGTGCGCCGGTGTCCAGTTCAGTGGTCTTGCTCGATCCGACGAGAAAGATGCTCACCGATCCGAGCACCAGGAAGACCGTCATGGCGGCGTGGTGGACCGGGTAGTCGCGCTGCTGGGTGATCGTTCCGGCTACCACAAGACCGGTGCCGGCGGCGAACAGCAGCAGGCCGTTGGGAACGCTGACCGCCTTGCGCAGGGTCCAGGACAGGGCCACGGCACTCACCGCGATGCCGGTGACGACGAACGCGACATTCATGGCCGGGTACAGCGCACTGCACGGCCAGTTGCCGCTGGGGCCGCAGAACGGCACGCCAAGTGGGCCGACCGGGTTGTCGCGGTAGGCGTAGTGGCCCCGCCAGGTGGCCGAGACCACCCACTCCGCGGCGAAGTAGAACAGTGTGGTGAGAGCGGCGTGGGAAGCGAACCTGGGCTGGTGCAGCATCGTGCGGGCACTGGTCATCACGCGCACGCCTGTCGGGCGGCGGCCGGACTCTCGGAGGTCACCGATTGCAGCAGGCCGACCACGAAACCTGTTGTCGTCAGGGCGAAACCGCCGATGAGAGCGAGCGCCCGGACCGGGTTTCGCCGGCTGTGCCACAGGCCGGTGGTGAGAACCCTGGCGGTGTAACTGCGTTCGCTGGACAGCGCGGCGCGCTGGCCGGACATGCGGGTCAGCGCTGCCTTGGAGCGGCCCTCCTGATAGCAGCGACGGGCGAAATAGCGTCCGGTGGCACGCTCGGCGGACACTTCGTGGGTCACTCTGAAATCGGTGTCCCGGATGATCCGGCAACCCGGATATTGCTGGTGCAGAAGGACTCCCATGAGAGTCTCTTCGCATCCGGCCGGCAGGTGGCCGACACGGCCGAGCCGGGTGGAGAACCCGTCGATCCGGATCAGTGCGTCGTGTCGGACCGCCATCGCGGCTCCGATGGGATTGCGGATCGGTGCGCCGTGGGCGGGCAGCCCCCGGTAGTCACATCCGATGACCCACCCGAATTCGGCGGGAAACCAGTTCGGGGCCGCGCCGGTCTGCCAGCATGCTTCGACGGCACCACCGATCGAGACCACGGTCTCGTCGACGAACGCCTGTCGCACCGCGTCCAGGGCACCCGGCTGCAGTCTGGCGTCGTCGTCGAGAAACACCACGACGTCGCCGCGGGCGAGTTCGATACCGGTATTCCTCGCCCCGGACAGGCCGCGCTGAAAGCCGTTGGTGGTCAAGACGACTTCGTCGTCCAGGGTGGCGCGCAGATCTGCATGCAGGACATCGTTGTGGTCGACGACCACGATCACCTGGTCACCGGGGGCGCGCTGGCTCAGCGCCGAAGCGACGGCGTCGGTGAGCTGAGCTCGACGCAACGAGGTGAAGCAGCAGATCACGATGCTCAACCCGAGCGCGGGCACATGGTCCCGAACCGGGGACGTGGGGTTCACGGACACCTGGGCAACTCCGAGGAAGGAATGGTGGCGCGTCGGTTTCGCCAGCTCTGCAAAGCAGAGGTTAGCCTAGCCTAGGTATCGGTAATTTACGCATGCAGGTTCTCGGCGCTGATCAGCGCCGCATCGACCGGGTTCGCGGCCCGACGATCAGTGATGCAATGCCTGCCGCAGCGCCCTGACACCTCGGTCGAACGCTTCGGTGGCCGCCGGCACCACACCGGCATAGCCGATGTAGCCGTGCACCAGGGTCTCGGCGTTGTCCAGCTCGACCGGAACCCCCGCAGCGGCCAGCAGCTCGGCGTATCGGGCACCGTCGTCGCGCAGCGGATCGTGACCGGCCACCGCGATGTAGGCAGGCGTCAGCCCGGACAGGTCCGCGGCACGGGCCGGCACCAGCGTGGCCGGGGGATCGGAGAGGTCCACATGCCCGGCATACCAGCGGGAAAAGCCTTGGACGGCATCGAGACCCAGAATCGGTGCCTGGGCGTTCTCGCTGAACGACGGCAGGCTGGTATCCCACGTCGTGGCCGGGTACCACAGCAATTGGAAACGCAGCAGGGGAGCGCCGGCATCTCGCGCCAGCAGCGCCACGACCGCACTCAGGTTGCCGCCCGCCGAATCCCCGGCCACTGCCATCCGGTCGGCGTCGACACCCAACTCGGCGGCGTTCGCGGCCACCCACTGCGTCGCGGCCCACACATCGTCGACGGCGGCCGGGTAGGGATGTTCGGGGGCCAGCCGGTAATCCACCGACACCACCACCGCGTCGGCGCCCACCGCATGCTGGCGCGCCGCGCCGTCGTAACTGTCCAGGTCGCCCAGTGCCCAGCCACCGCCGTGGATGAACACCACCACCGGCAGCGCCGCGCCGTTCGCCGTCGGCGGACGGTACACCCGCACCGGGATCGGTCCGGCGGGGCCGGGCACCTCGCGGTCGGTGACCTCGACTTCGGGGTGGACCGGCGGCCGGGGAATCTCAGCGAACTGGCGCCGGGCCTCCTCGACGGCGATGTCAGTCGTCAATTGGAACGGCACCATCTCCAGTACCTTTTGCAGAATGGCATCGACAGCCGGTTTCTCGTCAGCAACGGACATTCCGACACCGTACGCACACCGCCGCACGGTGTGGTTGTGGGTGGTGGCCGCGGTGGTCGCAGCAGGCTACGGGGTGTTCCTGATCGTCACCGCGACCCGGTTGCCGACCGGTGCCGACCTGACCGGTCAATTCACTTTCCAACCTGCGGTGAAGGCGCTCGCCGCAGTGCTGCTGGCCGGGGCCGCACTGTTCCATCCGGTCGCACGCGAACGCCGCTGGCTCGTCGGCGCCCTGCTGTTCTCGGCGCTCGGCGACTTCCTGCTGGCCATCCCGTGGTGGCAGCCGTCGTTCGTGCTCGGACTGGCCGCGTTCCTGATCGCCCACCTGTGCTTCCTGGGCGCACTGGTGCCGCTGGTGCGGAGGTCCACCCCGCGGTTGATCGCCGTGGCACTCACGGTGATCGCCTGCCTGGCGTTGCTGGTCTGGTTCTGGCCCAGCCTCATCGAACAGGGGATGGCCGTTCCGGTGGTGGCCTACATCGCGGTGCTCGGGGCCATGGTGTGCGCCGCACTGCTGGCCCGGCTGCCCACGCCGTGGACCGCGCTGGGCGCAGTGTGTTTCGCGGTGTCGGACGCCATGATCGGGATCAGCCAGTTTGTACGCGGTGACCAACTGCTCGCGGTCCCGATCTGGTGGGGCTACGCGGCATCGCTGGTACTGATCACCGCCGGCCTGTTCTTCGGCCGATCGTCGCACCGGTCTGCTACACCGGCGCAGTGACGATCACCCGCCGCGCCGCCGAGCACGAGCCCATCGCGCGGGTGCTTCCGTTACTCACCGTCCCGCACCTGGACCGCGAGTTCGACTATTTGGTGTCCGAGGAGCAGTCCGACGATGCCCAGCCCGGGGTGCGGGTCCGGGTCCGTTTCCACGGCAGGCTGGTCGACGCCTATCTCCTTGAGCGGCGATCCGACACCGAGCACACGGGCAAGTTGGGCTGGTTGGATCGCGTGGTGTCACCTGAGCCGGTGCTCACCGCCGATGTTCGCCGTCTCGTCGATGCCGTGGCGGCCCGTTACGCCGGAACCCGGGCCGACGTGTTGCGGCTCGCCGTGCCGCCCCGCCACGCGAGGGTGGAGAAACAGCCGCTCGCCGACCCTGAGGCGGCGGAACCGGTTCCCGTCGACACCTCCGCCTGGGCCCGGTACGGCCGTGGCGAACAGTTCCTGACCGCCGTCGCAGAAGGCCGCGCAGCCCGGGCGGTCTGGCAGGCGCTGCCCGGTGAGGACTGGGCGCGGCGGCTGGTCGAGGCGGCGGCGATCGCCATGAACGCCGGTCTGGGAGTTCTCGCCGTGGTGCCCGACCAGCGGGACGTGGACGCGCTGCACGCCGCGGCCACCGAACAGCTACCCGAGTCGAG
The DNA here is from genome assembly GCF_019050325.1 of [Mycobacterium] fortunisiensis. GTDB lineage: Bacteria > Actinomycetota > Actinomycetes > Mycobacteriales > Mycobacteriaceae > Mycobacterium > Mycobacterium fortunisiensis. The sequence goes on from NZ_VOMB01000016.1 coordinate 691,876, forward strand.
GGTGGTGGCGCTGTCGGCCGGGCTGGGCCCGGCCGCCCGCTACCGACGCTGGCTGGCGGTGTTGCGGGGCCAGGCCCAACTGGTGATCGGTACCCGCAGTGCGGTGTTCGCCCCGGTGGCCAACCTGGGCCTGGTGCTTGTGTGGGACGACGGCGACGACAGTCTGGCCGAGCCGCGGGCGCCGTACCCCCACGCCCGCGAGGTCGCCATGTTGCGCGCACACCAGCTGCGGTGCGCGGCGATCGTCGGCGGCCATGCCCGCACGGCCGAGGCGCAGGCACTGGTGCGCAGCCGCTGGGCCCACGACCTGGTGGCGCCGCGACCGGTGGTCCGGGCTGCCGCACCGCGGGTGGTCGGCCTCGAGGACAGTGGCTATGCCCAGGAGCGCGATCCGGCCGCCCATACCGCCCGGCTGCCGTCGATGGCGTTGCAGGCCGCCCGCGCGGCGCTGCAGGCCCAAAACCCGGTACTCATTCAGGTTCCCCGGCGCGGGTACGTGCCCGCCCTGGCGTGTGCGCGCTGCCGCGCGGTCACCCGCTGTCGGCACTGCACCGGCCCGCTGGCACTGCCCGATCGTGGCAACGCGGCCGCCGAATGCCGCTGGTGCGGCCGGTCCGAACCCGGATTGCGTTGTGCACGTTGTGGTTCGGACGCAGTCCGGGCTGTCGTGGTGGGCGCCCGCCGGACTGCCGAGGAGTTGGGCCGGGCCTTTCCCGGCACCTCGGTGATCACCTCGGGCGGCGACACGGTGATCCGGACGGTGGGTGACGGGCCGGCGCTGGTGGTGAGCACCCCCGGTGCCGAGCCGGTCGCCGCCGGCGGCTACGGCGCAGCGCTGCTGCTCGACGCGTGGGCGCTGTTGGGCCGACAGGATCTGCGCGCGGCCGAGGACACGCTGCGCCGCTGGATGGCCGCGGCCGCCCTGGTGCGGCCGCGCACCGACGGCGGCGTGGTGGCGGTGGTGGCGGAGTCGGCGATCCCCACGGTGCAGGCGCTGATCCGGTGGGATCCGGTCGGTCATGCCGACGCAGAACTCGACGGCCGCGGTGAGGTGGGGCTGCCGCCGGCAGTGCACATGGCCGCGATTGACGGAACGACCGAAGCAGTCGAGGCACTGCTCGAAACCGCGCAATTGCCCGACGTCGCGGAGACCCTCGGTCCCGTCGAGCTACCGGCCTTCGCGCGTCGCCCGCCGGGGCTGGAGCCCGACGCCGAGGTGTGCCGGATGCTGGTGCGCGTGCCGCGCGACGGCGGCCTGGAACTGGCGGCCGCGCTGCGCCGGGCTACCGCCGTGCTCAGCGCGCGCCACGACCAGCAACCGTGTCGAATCCAAATCGACCCGTTGCACATAGGCTGATTCTGAACTGGCCACCAACCCCACCGATTTCGAAGCCTGCATCCGCTCCGCGCCACATGTGCGGCTGGCGTGAAAGCTGATACAGCACTGCGTAATTCAGTGATCCTCAGTGGTCAGTGCGGTGATGTCGCGAACGAATGAGTCAACAGCTCTCACAATGTTTTGCGGCGTCGGTTGGTCCGCAACCACATTCAGATGATCTGAAGTCATTCCGCTCAACATGCAACTTGAGTGGTAGCCAAGAGAGCCGGTTTGAAGCGCTCGTTTCAAATCTTGCGCAAAGTCCAACGCGGTACGTCTGAGCTGTTCCGCGAGCAGATCGCCGGGTGTGCCATCTGTGTCCACCGGAAACCCGCAATCACCGGAGTAGAACTTGACCATCCATCAATTTTATCGGCGCGGCAATCGTTCTCGGTGAATGATTGAGCACCTGGTCTCACGCGGTTTGGCGCTGGCCGCGCCTGACCAGCTCTGCCGGCCCGAGACCGGGAACAAGCCGGCGTCCGAACGCGAGTATCACCGATCACCGCATTAGGGATACGGCAGCCGAGATCCTTAAGCTGGGGCGGTGCGTCTCGTCTTTGCCGGAACCCCGGAACCCGCCCTCCCGTCGTTGCAGCGGCTGATCGACTCGCCCCGCCACGATGTGGTCGCGGTGCTGACCCGACCGGACGCTGCCGCCGGACGACGTGGCAAGCCCGCCCCGTCACCGGTGGCCAAGCTCGCGCTCGAGCACGACATACCGGTGCTGCGACCGGCGAAGCCCAATTCCGACGAGTTCGTCGCCGAGCTGTCCGAGTTGGGCCCGGACTGCTGCGCCGTGGTCGCCTACGGCGCCCTGCTGAGTGAACGCCTGCTCGCGGTGCCCCGGCACGGCTGGGTCAACCTGCACTTCTCGTTGCTGCCGGCCTGGCGTGGTGCGGCGCCGGTGCAGGCGGCACTGGCGGCCGGTGACGAGGTGACCGGAGCGACGACGTTCCTGATCGAGCCGGCCCTGGATTCCGGCCCGGTGTACGGCGTGGTCACCGAGCGGGTACGCGACACCGACACCGCGGGTGAGCTGCTCGGCCGCCTTGCCGATTCGGGTGCGGCCCTGCTGGAATCGACATTGGACGGCATCGCCGAGGGCGCACTGACGGCCGTGCCGCAGCCGGCCGACGGGGTCAGCCTGGCCCCGAAGATCACCGTGGAGTCGGCCCGGGTGCGCTGGGACCTGCCGGCCCATGTGATCGATCGCCAGATCCGGTCGGTCACCCCGAATCCCGGCGCCTGGACGATGATCGGGGATCTCCGCGTCAAGGTTGGGCCGGTCACCCTCGTCGAGGAGCCGGAAGATCCGTTGGCCCCCGGCGAAATCCGGGTCGGGCGCAACACCGTGTCGGTGGGTACGGCCTCGCATCCGGTACGGCTGGGCCAGATCCAGCCGCCGGGCAAGAAGCTGATGAATGCCGCCGACTGGGCCCGCGGCGCGCGGCTGGAGGAATCGGTGCGGGCATCATGAGCAGGCCATCGAAGCGGCCGAATCCGTCGAACCGTGGCGATCGCCCCGACAAACCACCACGCAACCGCCAGCACCGGCGCACCCCGCTGGACCCTGCCCGTCGCGCCGCATTCGACGTGCTGCGCGCCGTCTCCGAGCGGGACTCCTACGCCAACCTGGCGTTGCCCGCACTGCTGCGGGAGCGGGGGATCGAGGGCCGTGACGCGGCCTTCGCCACGGAACTGACCTACGGCGCCTGTCGCACCCGGGGGCTGCTCGACGCGGTGATCGCCGCGGCGGCCGGGCGTCCGGCCGAGCAGATCGACCCCGTCCTGCTCGACCTGTTGCGGCTGGGTACCTATCAGCTGCTGCGCACCCGGGTCGAACCGCACGCCGCGGTGTCCACCACCGTCGAGCAGGCCGGTATCGAATTCGATTCGGCCCGAGCCGGATTCGTCAACGGTGTGCTTCGGACGATCTCCCGCAGCACCGCGGAAGAATGGATGCAGCAGCTGGCGCCGCCGGCAGCCACCGATCCGGTCGGGCACGCCGCATTCCTGCACGCCCACCCGCGGTGGATCGCCCAGGCCTTCACCGACGCGCTGGGAGCCCGCGCGGGTGAGCTCGAGGCGCTGCTGAGAAGTGACGACGAGCGCCCGGTGGTGCACCTGGCGGCACGGCCCACCGCGCTGACCGCCGCCGAGCTCGCCGCACAGACCGACGGCACCGTCGGTCGTTACTCGCCGTACGCCGTGTACCTGCCCGGCGGTGACCCGGGGCGGCTCGACGCGGTGCGTGAGGGGGCCGCCCAGGTCCAGGACGAGGGCAGCCAGCTGGTGGCCCGCGCGCTGACCCTGGCCGAGCTCGACGGTCCGGACACCGGACGCTGGCTCGACCTGTGTGCCGGCCCGGGCGGCAAGACCGCACTGCTGGCCGCGATCGGCGCAGCCTCGGGCGCCCGGGTCACCGCGGTCGAACCGGCGCCGCGGCGCGCCGAGTTGGTCGAGGACAACACCCGCGGGCTCGACGTCCCGGTACATCGCGTGGACGGGCGGGAGTCCGGTCTGCAGCCCGGTTTCGACCGGGTGCTGGTCGACGCCCCGTGCACCGGGTTGGGTGCGCTGCGCCGACGTCCGGAGGCACGCTGGCGCCGTCAGCCAGGTGACGTCCCCGGCCTGGCGAAATTGCAGCGTGAGCTGCTCGCCTCAGCCATCGCACTGACCCGTCCCGGTGGCGTGGTGCTCTATGCCACGTGCTCGCCACATCTGGCCGAGACCGTTGGGGTGGTGGCCGACGCCGTGCGCCGGTATCCGGTGACGCAGCTGGACACCCGGGAGTTGTTTGCCCCCACCGACGATCTCGGCGATGGTCCGCATGTCCAGTTGTGGCCACACCGGCATGGCACCGATGCGATGTTTGCGGCAGCCCTGAAAGTCGGGAAAGTAGGCTGATCGCCATGGCAGAACCGCTCATCGCCCCGTCCATCCTGTCCGCGGATTTCGCGCGACTGTCCGACGAGGTCGCCGCGGTGGCCGGGGCCGACTGGCTGCACGTCGACGTGATGGACAACCACTTCGTGCCCAACCTCACCCTCGGCCTGCCGGTGGTCGAGTCCCTGCTCAAGGTCACCGACATCCCGATGGACTGCCATCTGATGATCGAGCAGCCCGAACGCTGGGCCCCGCCGTACGCCGAGGCGGGCGCCTACAACGTGACGTTCCACGCCGAGGCGACCGACAACCCGATCGGGGTGGCCCGCGATATCCGTGCCGCCGGCGCCAAGGCCGGCCTGTCGGTGAAGCCGGGTACCTCACTGGAGCCGTACCTGGAGATCCTCAAGGAGTTCGACACGCTGCTGGTGATGTCGGTGGAGCCCGGGTTCGGCGGGCAGAAATTCATCCCGGAGGTGCTCTCGAAGGTGCGTACCGCACGGCGCCTCGTCGACTCCGGTGAGCTCACCGTTCTCGTCGAAATCGACGGCGGTATCAACGCCGACACCATCGAGCAGGCAGCCGAGGCGGGGGTGGACTGCTTCGTCGCAGGGTCCGCGGTATACAGCGCGGCCGATCCGGCCGCCGCGGTGAAATCGCTGCGACAGCAGGCCGTGAGCCACTCCAGACACCTCACGCTATGACCGCCGAGGCCATGATGCGCTCGGCGATCGAACAGGCCGAGCAGGTCAAGGGCACCACCTACCCCAATCCGCCGGTCGGCGCCGTGATCGCCGACTGCGACGGGCAGATCGTCGGGGTCGGCGGGACACAACCCACCGGCGGCCCACACGCCGAGGTGGTGGCGTTGCGCGCGGCCGGCGACCGGGCCAAGGGCGGTGCCGCCTACGTCACCCTGGAACCCTGCAATCACCACGGTCGGACCCCGCCCTGCGTGGATGCGCTTCTGGCGGCTGGGATCTCGTCGGTCAACTACGCGGTGTCCGATCCGAATCCCGCGGCCGCGGGCGGGGCACAACGGCTCACCGAATCCGGTGTCACGGTCGCTGCCGGCCTGCTGGCCGAGGAGGTTGCGCAGGGGCCGCTGCGGGAGTGGTTACACAAGCAGCGCACCGGATTGCCGCACGTCACTTGGAAATTCGCCACCAGCGTGGACGGCCGCAGCGCGGCGGCCGATGGTTCGAGCCAGTGGATCACCAGCGAGGCGGCCCGCGCGGACGTGCATCGCAAGCGGGCCGCCGCCGATGCCATCGTGGTGGGCACCGGGACGGTGTTCGTCGACGACCCCACGCTGACCGCGCGCCACGGCGACGGCACGCTCACCAGCCATCAGCCCATGCGGGTCGTGGTGGGCATGCGTGAGGTGTCACCAGATGCCAAGGTGCTCAACGACGATTCGAACACCATGCTGATCCGCACGCACGATCCGCACGAGGTGATGCGGTCACTGGGGGACCGGACCGACGTGCTGCTCGAGGGTGGACCCACCCTGGCCGGGGCGTTCCTGCGGGCCGGCGTGGTGAACCGGATTCTGGCGTATGTCGCCCCGATCCTGTTGGGCGGACCCATCACCGCGGTCGATGACATCGGGGTGCCCAGCATCGGGCACGCGCAGCGGTGGAGATTCGACGGCATCGTGCCCATCGGACCCGATGTCCGGCTGAGCCTGGTGCCCGGCTGATCCGAAACCCCCACCGCAGGTTCCCGGCCCGACCCCACATTGATCGGTACCCTCGTACCAGAGCGCGTTCACTGCCGAATGTGCGCCAGGTGGACACCAGCAAAGGATGCGCCCATGACCGCACTGCAGGACTGGCTCACGCTCCCGGCCTCGACGCCCCGCACCATCCGGGCCCTGGTATGTGTCCCGCTGCGCATCGTGTTGCCCAGCCGGCCGGATACGGCCGACCGGGCACCACGATTGCTCAGTCCCGGGCTGGAACGTTGCTGAACCGCTGAACCGATCAGCCCGGCGGACGTCCCGGCGGGCGTTGCTCCGGTAGCCGGACCGTCTCGCCGGCAGGCTGTCCCTGCAATTGCCCAGTGGGCAGGTCCAGCAGCTCGGTCGGGGGATCGCCGGCATCGGCACCGCCCGCGGGCGGCCCGGCCAGCTCGTCGGCGTGGACGTTGCGCGCGGCGATCAGCAGGCCCAGCACCGCGCCCACCACGCAGACGATCGCGGTGATGCCGAACATGTCGCCGTACATCGACACATACGCCTCGCGATAGCGGGTCGCCTGGGACGCCAGCCGCTCGGACAGCGACATGTCGCTGGTGTTCGCCGCCGCCGACAGGTGGGCCAGGTGCTGGTTGAAGCGGTACAGGCCCCACGCGGACAGCGCCGCCATGCCGATCAGCATGCCGATCATCCGGGCCACCACGACGAAGGCCGAGGCGATGCCGTGCTGGGCGGCGGGCACCACGCGCAGCGTGGCCGAGGTGAGCGGTGCGATCACCAAGCCCAAGCCGAAGCCCACGAGGGCCAGATCGGTATCGAGCACCGGCAACCGGAACAGGATCAGGTCGTGATACTCGTTGAGCACGGTGATCGACCATTTGGTGATCAGCCAGAAGCCGCCCGCGGCGATCATCAGGCCGGCGAAGCTGACGATGCGGTCCCCGAGGCGGGTGGCGATCCAGCCGCCGATCAGCGCGCCGATCGGCAGCGCGATCAAGAACCGCAGCAGCAGGAACGCCGCGTCGTACTTGTCCTTGCCGAGCACGCCCTGACCGAACAACTCGACGTTGACCAGGGTGACCATCAGCGCTGCGCCGGTGCACAGCGAGGCGGCCAGCGCGGCCAGGAACGGTCCGAATTTCACCCCTGCGGGTTCGATCAGCCGGGTCCGGGCCACCTTCTCCCAGACGAAGAAGGCGATGGTGGCCACCAGCGCCCCGATCAGAACGGGCAGGCCCCAACTGGGCAGCACCTGCTTGCCGTCCGGTTCGGGGTTGTACAGGCCGACGACGGCCAGGCCCAACGCGATCGCCAGCAGGAGGCCGCCGGTGACATCGACCTTCTCGGGATGCTCAGTGGGCTCCTTGCCCGGCAGGCTGAAATGGATCATCACCATGGCGATGACCGCCAGCGGCACGTTGATCCAGAACACGGCCTGCCAGTGGTGGAACAGCGCCACCGCACCGATGCCGTACAGCGGGCCCAGCACACTGCCGAACTCCTGCGCGGCGCCGACCCCGCCCAGTACCGCCGCCCGGTTGTGGGCGGCCCACAGATCGGCCGCCAGCGCCAGCGTCACCGGCAACAGCGCCCCACTCGCGGTGCCCTGCACCACGCGGCCGATCACCAGCATGGTCAGGTCGCTGGACAGGGCCGTGACCACGGAGCCGATCGCGAAGCCGGCCAGGCCGACCTGGATCAGCATCTTGCGGCCGAACCGGTCCGAGGCCCGGCCCAGCAGCGGCATCGCCGCGATGTAGCCCAGCAGGTACCCGGTGATGATCGGGGTGACCTGCTGGATCTTGTTTATCGCGATACCGACGTCGGACATGATGTCGGTCATGATCGTGACCACGACGTAGGTGTCGAGGGCGCCGAGCAGCACGGCGAGACTGCCCGCGCTGATCGCGATGCCGCGGTTGCGGCCGCGGCTCACCGATTCGGTGACCGACATCAGGAAGCGGGCTTGGTGACGTTGACCTGCTTGCCCCAGTCAGACAGCGTCATCGTGACGCTGTTTCCCGGCGTCGGTTCCAGCTTGGCCTGCAGCAGGCTGTGGTCACCGTCCTCGGTGATCCACGCGGTGCCCGGGACCGGGCCGGTGGCCTTGAGCTGCGGGGCGATCTTGTTGACCGCGTCGGCGCTGACGGTGCCGGTGATCCGGACGGCCTCGGTGCCGTTGATCGCCTCACGGCCGTCGGCCTTGGCGTCGCTGAAATTGCCGAGCAGGTTGGCCAGCCCGGTCTCGGGGTTGAGGATGGCCGAGATGTCGTAGACCTTTTCCGCCGGCCCGTAATTGGACAGCGGGTCACCCGGGGTCAGCGCGGCGTACAGGTCGCCACCGGAGACGACGAACTTGGCGTCGGCGAGTTTCTGCCCCATGAAGATGAGGTCGGCGGTGCCCTCGGCGGCCACCTCGGGGGCGTTCGTCAGGTCACCGTCGAGCTTCTCCAGGGGAAGCCCGTCGACCTTGCCCTGCACGGTCAGCAGCAGGTGGACGCTCTGCTGGGCCTTGGTGCTGGCCGCCGATTCCTGCAGCAGCGTGGCTGCCTCCGGGAGCGGGGCCGTCGACTCCTCCGATGACGAACAGCCCGCGACAAGCGCGGCTGCGGCGAAAAGAACTGCGAGTAAGGACTGGACTGCGAACCGTGGGCGCCTCTGCATGACTGCATCGTAGAGGCTCGCCGGGTTGGGCGTTTTCTCCAAGTCGAAGAAGACTGAATAGTCTGGTCGGCGTGTTCACCGGAATCGTTGAAGAGCTGGGTGTCCTGGTCGACAAGGCGGAGCTGACGGACGCCGCCCGGTTCACCATCCGCGGGCCCGTGGTCACCGCCGACGCGGGCCACGGCGACTCGATCGCGGTGAACGGCGTCTGTCTGACCGTGGTCGACGTGCTGCCCGACGGTGCGTTCACCGCCGACGTGATGGGGGAGACGCTCAATCGGTCCAGCCTGGGCGCGGTCGGGGTGGGCAGCCAGGTCAACCTGGAGCGTGCCGCCGCCGTCAACAGTCGTCTCGGCGGCCACATCGTGCAGGGCCATGTCGACGGCACCGGCACTGTGATTTCGCGCACCCCGCACGAGCACTGGGAAGTGGTGCGCATCGGGCTGCCCGCGACCCTGTCGCGCTACGTGGTGGAAAAGGGCTCCATCACCGTCGACGGGGTTTCGCTGACGGTGTCTGCCGTGGGTGACGACTGGTTCGAGGTGTCGTTGATCCCCACCACGCGTGAGCTCACCACACTGGGCCAGGCCGCCGTTGGGGCCACGGTGAACCTCGAGGTCGACATCATCGCCAAATATGTGGAACGGCTGATAGCCGGTCCCGGTGAGTAAGAGCTGGCAATAACCGCTGGATGCCGGTGGTTCATACTGGAGTCGGCATATGGTCCCGCATTGGGGATCTGGCATGAGAACAGGCAAGGTGGCGCAGATGACCAGGCTCGATTCCGTCGAGAGGGCGATAGCCGATATCGCGGCGGGCAAAGCCGTGGTGGTGATCGACGACGAGGATCGCGAGAACGAGGGCGATCTGATCTTCGCCGCCGAGAAGGCGACTCCCGAACTTGTGGCCTTCATGGTCCGCTACACCTCCGGCTATCTGTGTGTGCCGCTGGATGGCGAGATCTGCGACCGGCTGGGCCTGTTGCCGATGTACGCGGTCAACCAGGACAAGCACGGCACCGCCTACACCGTCACGGTGGATGCGAAAAAGGATGTGGGAACCGGTATTTCGGCTTCCGACCGGGCCACCACGATGCGGGCCTTGGCCGATCCCGGTTCTGTGATCGACGACTTCACCAAACCCGGCCATGTGGTTCCGTTGCGCGCCAAGGACGGTGGCGTGCTGCGCCGCCCCGGCCACACCGAGGCCGCCGTCGACCTGGCCCGGCTGGCCGGGCTGCAACCGGCCGGCGCGATCTGCGAGATCGTCAGCCAGAAGGACGAAGGCGACATGGCCCGCACCGATGAGCTGCGCGTCTTCGCCGACGACCACGACCTGGCCCTGATCTCCATCGCTGATCTCATCGAGTGGCGGCGCAAGCACGAGAAGCACATCGAGCGAATTGCCGAGGCGCGGATCCCGACCCGGCACGGCGAGTTCGTGGCGGTCGGCTACAAGAGCATCTACGAGGACGTCGAGCACGTCGCGCTGGTGCGCGGCGACATCTCCGGGCCGGCCAGCGACGGCCACGACGTCCTGGTCCGGGTGCACTCGGAGTGCCTGACCGGTGACGTGTTCGGTTCTCGGCGCTGTGACTGCGGCCCGCAGCTGGATGCGGCGATGGCCATGGTGGCCCGCGAGGGCCGCGGCGTGGTGCTCTACATGCGTGGGCATGAAGGACGGGGGATCGGCCTGATGCACAAGCTGCAGGCCTATCAGCTGCAGGACGCCGGTGAGGACACCGTCGACGCGAATCTCAAACTCGGGCTGCCCGCCGACGCCCGCGATTACGGGATCGGGGCGCAGATCTTGGTCGATCTCGGCATCCGGTCGATGCGGTTGCTGACCAACAACCCCGCGAAGCGCGTCGGCCTGGACGGCTACGGGCTACACATCATCGAACGGGTACCGCTGCCGGTGCGGGCCAATTCGGAGAACATCCGCTACCTGATGACCAAGCGGGACCGGATGGGGCACGATCTGATCGGTCTCGAGGATTACGACGAGGCGGTGAGCATGGACGACTACGACGAGGCGGTGTACCTGCTCGGTGACCGCAGGCCGCCGAGCGCGACCGATTCGGGTTCGCCCCGGTGAGCGGCAACGGCGTTCCCGAGCTGCCCCAGGTCGATGCCTCGGATGTGAAGCTGGCGATCGTGGCCAGCACCTGGCACACCACGATCTGCGACGCGCTGCTCGAGGGTGCGCGCAACGTGGCCCGCGACGCCGGCATCACCGATCCGACGGTGGTGCGTGTCCTCGGTGCCATCGAAATCCCGGTGGTGGCACAGAGCTTGGCGGCCACCCACGAGGCGGTGGTGGCGCTGGGCGTGGTGATCCGCGGTCAGACCCCGCATTTCGACTATGTCTGTGACGCGGTGACCCAGGGGTTGACCCGGGTGTCGCTGGATGCCTCGACCCCGGTCGCCAACGGTGTGCTGACCACCAACGACGAGGCTCAGGCCCTGGACCGCGCCGGGCTGCCGGACTCCACCGAGGACAAGGGCGCTCAGGCCGCCGCGGCCGCGTTGGCCACCGCCCTGACCCTGCGGGACCTGCGTGCCAACGCGTAGCTCAGCGATGACGGACGAGAAGACGGCGCAAACCTGGGACCTGGAGGTTCGGCCATACCGGACACCCATTTTCGCCTACGGCGCGGCACTGATCATCCTGCTGGCCCACATCGCGGTCGGCGTGCTCCTGAAGGTGGGATCCACCGGGGTGTTGTTCCAGACCTCCGACCAGGTGGCGATCGCCTTGCTGGGGGCGATCATCGCCGGGGCGGTCCTGATGTTCGCCCGGCCGCGGCTGCGAGTGGGCCCCTCGGGCGTCGCGGTGCGGAACCTATTGAGCTTCAAGGTGATTCCCTGGCCCGAGGTGCTCGGGGTGTCGTTCCCGGCCGGAGCGCGCTGGGCCCGGCTCGATCTCCCCGACGACGAGTACATCCCGGTGATGGCGATCCAGGCGATCGACAAGGGGCGTGCCGTGCAGGCGATGGACAAGGTGCGGGACCTGGTGGGCCGGTACCGCGCCGAACTCGGCTGACGCGGTCCTCAGCCGGTGTCGCCCAGCACCAGTCCCTCGCGGCGGGGGTCGGCGCCACCGGACCAACCCGTGGGCGTGCGGGTCAGCGCGGACAGACCGCTGGACTGATCGGACAGCGAAACCTGATGTCCCAGAGCGCGTAGACCCTCGACCAACTGATCACGGTCGCCGTTGGCGACCGTGTCGACCAACGGATGCTCGCCGCCGATATTGGTGACGGGCGTATTGGCTGCGCCGAAATCGATCATCGACACCGCCTGCTGTGGATCCAGGTTCCAATCCATGATCCCGACAAGGGTTTTCACCACATACTGGATGATGACCGAGCCGCCCGGGGAGCCCAGCACCGCGTACAGCGGGCCGCGTTGCAGGCCGGTCTTGTCGAACACCAGGGTCGGTGACATCGTGCTGCGCGGCCGCTTGCCGGGTTGAACACGGTTGGGCACTGGCAGACCCTCGGTGCTGGTCGGTTCGGCGGAGAAATCGGTGAGTTGGTTGTTCAGCAGAAAGCCGTCGACCATGTGGAACGAACCGAACGCCGACTCGATGCTGGTGGTCAGCGACGCCGCATTGCCGAAGCTGTCGATCACGCTGATCTGGCTGGTGCCGTGCTCGGGCGCGGGGGGGATGGTCAGCGGGGGGCCGAACCCGCCGGGCGCTGCGGTGCCCATCGTGTGGTCGCGTGAGATCAAGGCGGCCCGGCCGGTGAGGTAGGCGCTGTCGAGTAGCGCGTCAGGCGATCCGCCGGGCAGCGGAACGAAATCTGTGTCGGCGATGTAGCGGTCGCGGTCGGCATAGGCCAGCCGCTCGGCCTCCGAGATCAGGTGCACGCCGGTGACCGACGGATGGCCGCCGTTCAGGTCGACCCGGGCCGGCTTGTAATTGCTCATCGGAAAGTGTTCGAGCATGCCCAGGGTGGCGGCCACCGCAACACCACCGGAGGACGGCGGCGGCATCCCGCAGATCTCGTGGCCACGGTAGGTGGTGCACAGCGGGTCACGGCGTTTGACCGCGTAGCCGGCCAGATCCTGCTCGGTCAGCACGCCCGGGGTCCGGCCGCCACCGGTGTCGGCGGCCGTGGCCACGATCGCGCGGGCGATGTCACCGGTGTAGAAGGCCTGGGCACCCTCGGATGCGATGGCGCCCAGGGTTTTCGCGTAGGCCGGGTTTGTCATCCGGGTGCCGACAGGTTTGGGGCTGCCATCCGGGTTGAGGAAGTATGCGGCTGCGGCGGGATCGAGGCGGAGCGGGACGGCGGCATCGTGGATCGCCGCGGCCAGCCGTGGACTGACGTCGAACCCGCGATCGGCCAGCGATACCGCCGGATCGAACAGTTCCCGCCACGGTGTCGTCCCGAACTGCCGGTGGGCGTCGTCGAGCAACCGCACGATGCCCGGGACCCCGATGGAGCGTCCGGATGACCGGGCATCGGGCCGGGGCGGGGTGCGCTCGGTCTCGGATATCCAGCGCAGATAGTTCTCGGTCGCCGCTGCCGGAGCGGTCTCGCGTCCGTCGTAGGCGTGCACCGCATTCGCCGCGGCGTCGTAGTACAGCAGGAACCCGCCGCCGCCGAGCCCGGAGGACTGGGGTTCGACGAGGCCCAGCACGGCCTGTGCGGTCACCACGGCGTCGACGGCGGTGCCACCGTCGCGCAGCACCTTGCAGGCGGCCTCCGAGGCCACGGGATTGGCGGTGGCCACGGCGTAGGTGGAGGTGCGGACCACCGTCATGTCGCTGCGGTAGCCGGTGCCGATCTCGGGGGAGGTGGCCAGGTCGTGGGTCGGCGGGGCCGACGGTTGGGCGTGGGTCGGCGGGGCCGACGGTTGGGCTTGGGTCGGCGGGGCCGACGGTTGGGCTTGGGTCGGCGGGGCCGAAGGTTGAGCCTGTCTCGGCGGCAGCGGTGCGGGTGGGGGTTTGGCCACCGGGGTGCCGTTGGACACGATCCGGCACGGTCCGTTTTCGCTCTGCGCCGGGCGTCTGCTGTGACCTGCACATCCGGCAAGGACGGCGGCGAAGGCCACCGCGAAGACACTGAGCAGGGCGATGACCGAACGGGTGGACGCCAGCAACCGCACAGTTCGACGGTAGCGGAGTTCGGTCGGATCGCGGCAGTAACCTGGAAACCGTGCCCGATCCAGCGACGTACCGGCCGGCGCCCGGATCGATACCCGTTGAGCCGGGTGTGTACCGGTTCCGCGACCCGCACGGCCGGGTCATCTATGTCGGTAAGGCCAAGAGCCTGCGCAGCCGGTTGACGTCGTACTTCGCCGATGTCGCGAGCCTGGCGCCACGTACCCGGCAGATGGTGATGACCGCCGGCAGCGTTGAGTGGACCGTGGTCAGCACCGAGGTCGAGGCGCTTCAGCTGGAGTACAACTGGATCAAGGAGTTCGATCCGCGCTTCAACATCCGCTACCGCGACGACAAGACGTACCCGGTGCTGGCGGTCACGCTCAACGAGGAGTACCCGCGGCTGATGGTGTATCGCGGTCCGCGGCGCAAGGGGGTCCGGTACTTCGGTCCGTATTCGCATGCCTGGGCGATCCGCGAGACCCTCGATCTGCTGACCCGGGTGTTCCCGGCCCGGACCTGCTCGGCCGGAGTGTTCAAGCGCCACAGGCAGATCGACCGCCCGTGCCTGCTCGGTTACATCGACAAGTGTTCGGCGCCGTGCGTCGGGCGGGTCAGTGCCGAGGAACACCGCAAGATCGTGCTCGACTTCTGTGACTTCCTGGCCGGCAAGACCGACCGGTTGGCCCGCGACATGGAACAGCAGATGACCGCTGCGGCCGAGGAGCTGGACTTCGAGCGGGCCGCCCGGTTGCGCGACGACATCGCCGCCCTCAAGCGCGCACTGGAGAAGCAGGCCGTGGTGCTCGGTGACGGCACCGATGCCGACGTGGTCGCGTTCGCCGACGACGATCTGGAGGCGGCGGTGCAGGTGTTCCACGTGCGCGGCGGTCGGGTGCGCGGTCAGCGTGGCTGGATCGTCGAGAAGTCTTCGGAGCCGGAGGCGACCCGTGATTCAGCCCCAGAACAGTCTGGGCAGGAACAATTGGTCGAGCAGTTCCTCACCCAGTTCTACGGTGAGCAGGCCGAACTCGGCGGTGCGGCCGACGAGGCCACCAACCCGGTCCCGCGCGAGGTACTGGTGCCGGTGCTGCCGCCGAACGCCGACGAGCTGTCGGCCTGGTTGTCGGGCCTGCGGGGTTCGCGGGTGAGCCTGCGGGTGCCGGTGCGCGGCGACAAACGGACGCTGGCCGAGACTGTGCAACGCAACGCCCACGAGGCGCTGGCCCAGCACAAGCTCAAGCGCGCCGGTGACTTCAACGCGAGATCGGAAGCGTTGCAGAGCATTCAGGACACCCTCGGGTTGGCCGAGGCGCCGCTGCGGATCGAATGCGTCGACATCAGCCATGTGCAGGGCACCGATGTGGTCGCCTCGTTGGTGGTGTTCGAGGATGGCCTGCCGCGCAAGTCGGACTACCGGCACTATGCGATCCGTGAGGCCGCCGGTGAGGGACGCTCCGACGACGTCGCCTCGATCGCCGAGGTGACCCGGCGTCGGTTCTTGCGTCACACCAGCGATGCGCAACCCGAGGCGGGTACTGACCAACGTCCGCGCCGGTTTGCCTATCCGCCCAACTTGTTCGTGGTGGACGGCGGTGCCCCTCAGGTCAACGCGGCGGCGGCGGTGTTCGAGGAACTGGGTGTCACCGACGTCGCGGTGATCGGGCTGGCGAAGCGGCTGGAGGAAGTGTGGGTGCCGGCAGAACCCGACCCGATCATTTTTCCGCGCAACAGCGAAGGGCTCTATCTCTTGCAGCGGGTGCGCGACGAAGCGCACCGGTTCGCCATCAGCTACCACCGCAGCAAGCGGTCCAAGCGGATGACCGCGTCGGCACTGGACTCGGTGCGCGGTCTGGGTGAACACCGTCGTAAGGCGTTGGTGACGCATTTCGGATCGGTGGCCAGGATCAAGGAGGCCACCGTCGAGGAGATCACCGCGGTGCCGGGGATCGGTGTGGCGACGGCGAGGGCCGTCCTGGCTGCTCTCGGCGGCGGGCCGCCTGGTGAGCACGGCGGCGGGCCGCCTGGTGAGCACGGCGGCGGACTGGGCGATTCAGAGACGACTGCAACGGATATCGAGCATGATCGACGCGAGGTGTCGGGATGACGGGCAACAAGGACATGAGAAGCCAGGCGGACCGCGCATGAACGAACATCTGCGCGACAGCGGAATCGCCGGTGGCGCTGACGCGGATTCGGGTATCGACGTGGTGTTGGTCACCGGTTTGTCGGGGGCCGGCCGCGGCACCGCCGCCAAGGTGTTGGAGGACCTCGGCTGGTATGTCGCCGACAACCTGCCGCCGGAGTTGATCGCCCGCATGGTCGAGTTGGGGTTGGCCGCCGGATCGCGGATCACTCAGTTGGCGGTGGTGATGGATGTGCGGTCGCGCGGGTTCACCGGTGATCTGGATTGGGTGCGCAACGAGTTGGCGGCCCGCAGCATCACGCCGCGGGTGTTGTTCCTGGAGGCCTCCGACGACATTCTGGTGCGCCGCTATGAGCAGAACCGGCGGAGTCACCCGCTGCAGGGCACCCAGACCCTGGCCGAGGGCATCGCAGCCGAACGGACATTGCTGGCGCCGGTGCGTGCGGCCGCGGATCTGGTGATCGATACGTCGGCACTTCCGGTGCCGGCGTTGCGGGAGAGCATCGAGCGGGCATTCGGCGGGGAGACCGTGGCCTACACCAATGTCACCGTGGAGTCGTTCGGCTACAAATACGGCCTGCCGATGGATGCGGACACGGTGATGGATGTGCGCTTCCTGCCGAACCCGCACTGGGTCGACGAGTTGCGTCCGCACACGGGTCAGCATCCCGATGTCCGTGACTATGTGCTGGGCCAACCGGGCGCCAGGGAGTTTCTCGACACCTACCATCGTCTGTTGGACGTGGTGATCGCCGGGTATCGCCGGGAGGGAAAGCGTTATATGACCGTCGCCATCGGCTGTACCGGCGGCAAGCACCGCAGCGTGGCGATCGCCGAGGCGCTGGCGGAACGATTGCAGGGCGGTGACGGGTTGACCGTGCATGTGCTGCATCGGGATCTGGGTCGCGAATGATTCCGCGCAGGCGACCGCGCGCGAGGATCGCAGCGAGGGACGAGCGAGGACCGGAACGCGTGGGAGGCAAGCCATGATTCCGCGCAGGCGACCGCGCGCGAGGATCGCAGCGAGGGACGAGCGAGGACCGGAACGCGTGGGAGGCAAGCCATGA
>NZ_VOMB01000016.1:708843-851167 GCF_019050325.1 [Mycobacterium] fortunisiensis
GCAGGCGACCGCGCGCGAGGATCGCAGCGAGGGACGAGCGAGGACCGGAACGCGTGGGAGGCAAGCCATGACTCCGCGCAGGCGACCGCGCGCGAGGATCGCAGCGAGGGACGAGCGAGGACCGGAACGCGTGGGAGGCAAGCCATGACCCCGCGCATTGTCGCCCTCGGTGGAGGGCACGGGCTCTATGCCACGTTGTCGGCGGCGCGGCGGCTCAGCCCGCACGTGACGGCCGTGGTGACGGTCGCCGACGACGGTGGTTCGTCGGGGCGGTTGCGCAGCGAGCTCGATGTGGTTCCCCCCGGCGATCTTCGTATGGCGTTGGCGGCCCTGGCTTCTGACAGTCCGCACGGCAGGCTGTGGGCCACCATCATCCAGCACCGGTTCGGTGGCAGTGGCGCACTGGCCGGCCATCCGATCGGCAATCTGATGCTGGCCGGCCTCAGTGAGGTGTTGGCCGATCCGGTGGCCGCGCTCGACGAGCTCGGTCGCATCCTGGGCGTGAAGGGCCGGGTGTTGCCGATGTGCCCGATCGCCTTGCAGATCGAGGCCGACGTGGCCGGCCTGGAGTCCGATCCCCGGATGAGTCGGGTGATCCGCGGTCAGGTGGCGATCGCCACCACGGTGGGCAAGGTGCGTCGGGTCCGGCTGCTGCCGGGCGATCCGCCGGCCACCCGCCAGGCCGTGGAGGCGATCATGAGCGCCGATCTCGTGGTGCTCGGTCCGGGGTCGTGGTTCACGAGTGTGATCCCGCATGTGTTGGTGCCCCAGTTGTTGGAGGCGCTGCGGGCGACGACGGCGCGGCGGGCGCTGGTGCTGAATTTGGCCGCCGAACCGGGTGAGACGGCGGGCTTCTCGGCCGAACGCCACATCCACGTTCTGGCCCAGCACGCTCCCGAGTTCAGCGTGCATGACATCATCGTCGATGCCAGCCGGGTGCCGAGCGACCGTGAACGGGAGCAACTCAGCCGCACAGCCAACATCCTCAACGCCCGTGTTGAGTTTGCTGACGTGTCCCGACCTGGTACACCTTTACATGACCCGGCGAAGTTGGCCGCGGTGCTGGAGGGGGTCCGGTTGCGTGCGATGGCACCCGGGCGGGCCGTGCAGGAATCCACTGTTCCCACGCCCGCTGCGCGGTCGGTCGACGTTGCGCGCCAGGAACCGGCGCCGAATACACCGAGAGGGGACGATCCGTGGCGATGACGGCTGAAGTCAAAGACGAGCTGAGCCGCCTCGTGGTCAACTCGGTCAGTGCGCGCCGCGCGGAGGTGGCGTCGTTGTTGCGCTTTGCCGGCGGCCTGCACATCGTGGCCGGCCGAGTGGTCGTGGAAGCCGAGGTCGATCTCGGGATCATCGCGCGTCGGCTGCGCAAGGACATCTACGACCTGTACGGCTACAACGCGGTGGTGCACGTGCTGTCGGCCAGCGGCATCCGGAAGAACACCCGGTATGTGGTGCGGGTGGCCGCTGACGGGGAAGCCCTGGCACGGCAGACGGGCCTGCTCGATCTTCGCGGTCGTCCGGTGCGCGGGCTGCCCGCACAGGTGGTCGGCGGCAGTGTCGGTGATGCCGAGGCGGCGTGGCGCGGCGCGTTCCTGGCGCACGGCTCGTTGACCGAGCCGGGCCGGTCCTCGGCGCTGGAGGTCAGTTGCCCCGGCCCGGAGGCGGCGTTGGCGTTGGTCGGTGCGGCGCGGCGGCTGGGGGTCAGCGCGAAGGCCCGCGAGGTGCGCGGCAGTGACCGGGTCGTGGTGCGTGACGGCGAGGCGATCGGAGCCCTGCTGACCCGGATGGGCGCCCAGGACACCCGTTTGACGTGGGAAGAGCGGCGGATGCGTCGCGAGGTCCGGGCCACCGCCAACCGGCTGGCCAATTTCGACGACGCCAACCTGCGCCGGTCGGCGCGGGCGGCAGTCGCGGCGGCGGCCCGGGTGGAGCGCGCACTGGACATCCTGGGCGAAGGGGTGCCCGATCACCTGGCTGCGGCGGGCAAGCTGCGGGTCGAACACCGTCAGGCCTCGCTGGAGGAACTGGGCCGGCTGGCTGATCCGCCGATGACGAAAGATGCTGTGGCAGGCCGTATTCGGCGGCTGTTGTCGATGGCCGATCGTAAGGCCAAGCAGGAAGGGGTGCCCGACACCGAGTCGGCGGTGACCCCGGACCTGCTCGACGACGCCTGATCGGCGGCTGATTCGCGACTGGCCGCGCGCAACCCTGGCTGGCATCGTCAAAAGAGCAGTGCTGCATGCTGTTTCAGCTGATGTGACGGTACGGCGAACGGCCGTGGCGGCATGGCGCCGTCAGGTCGGAGCTGGGTAAACCGCGTGAGCCATCGGTGTCGGGATACATGTGCAGCCGTTCTGCCCAATCTGCACGGCGCGGCGCTCGCGCTACTAGGCTGGCGACGGGCAGTTACCGGCAACTGAGGGAGAGACACGTGACGATTCGGGTAGGCGTTAACGGCTTCGGGCGCATCGGACGCAACTTCTACCGGGCCCTCGCGGTGCAGCAGGCCGAGGGCAAGAACGCGGACATCGAGATCGTCGCGGTGAACGATCTCACCGACAACGCCACCCTTGCTCACCTGCTGAAGTTCGACTCCATCCTGGGCCGTCTGCCCCAGGACGTCAGCCTCGAAGGCGACGACACGATCGTCATCGGTGACACCAAGATCAAAGCGTTGGAGGTGAAGGAAGGGCCGGCCGCGCTGCCATGGGGTGACCTCGGTGTCGAGGTCGTCGTCGAGTCGACCGGTATCTTCACCAAGCGTGACAAGGCGCAGGGCCACCTGGACGCGGGGGCCAAGAAGGTCATCATCTCGGCGCCGGCCACCGGTGAGGACATCACCATCGTGCTCGGTGTCAACGACGACAAGTACGACGGCAGCCAGAACATCATCTCCAACGCCTCATGCACCACGAACTGCCTCGGCCCGCTGGCAAAGGTCCTCAACGACGAGTTCGGCATCGTCAACGGCCTGATGACCACCATTCACGCCTACACCCAGGATCAGAACCTGCAGGACGGCCCACACCGGGACCTGCGTCGTGCCCGGGCCGCGGCCATCAACATCGTGCCGACCTCGACGGGTGCGGCCAAGGCCATCGGCCTGGTGCTGCCCGAACTGAAAGGCAAGCTCGACGGCTACGCTCTGCGCGTGCCGATCCCCACGGGTTCGGTGACCGATTTGACCGCAGAATTGACGAAATCAGCTACCGCAGAGGAGATCAACGCCGTGTTCAAGGCCGCCGCCGACGGTCCGCTCAAGGGCATCTTGAAGTACTACGACGCCCCGATCGTGTCCAGCGACATCGTCACCGACCCGCACAGCTCGTTGTTCGACTCCGGTCTGACGAAGGTGATCGACAACCAGGCCAAGGTCGTCTCCTGGTACGACAACGAGTGGGGCTATTCGAACCGCCTCGTCGACCTGGTCGCGCTCGTCGGCAAGTCGCTGTAATCCGATGGCAGTCAAAACACTCACCGATCTGCTGGCCGAGGGTGTGGAAGGGCGCGGCGTACTCGTCCGCTCGGACCTGAACGTCCCCCTCGACGACGACGGAAAGATCACTGATCCGGGCCGCATCATCGCCTCGGCCCCGACGCTGAAGGCACTGGCCGAGGCCGGCGCCAAGGTGGTCGTCGCCGCGCACCTCGGGCGGCCCAAGGGGGCGCCGGACCCGAAGCTGTCGCTGGCACCGGTGGCCGCAGCGTTGGGGGAGGCGCTGGGCCGGCACGTGCAGTTGGCCGGCGACGTCGTCGGAACCGACGCGTTGGCCCGCGCCGAGGGCCTGACCGACGGCGACGTGCTGCTGGTGGAGAACATCCGCTTCGACCCGCGGGAGACCAGCAAGGACGACGCCGAGCGGTTGTCCCTGGCCAAGGCGCTGGCCGCTCTGGTCGAAGGGCCCGACGGTTCCCCGGGTGCGTTCGTCTCCGACGGGTTCGGCGTGGTGCACCGCAAGCAGGCCTCGGTGTACGACATCGCCACCCTGCTGCCGCACTATGCCGGCACGCTGGTGGACGCCGAGGTCAAGGTGCTCGAGCAGCTGACCAGCTCCACCGAACGCCCGTATGCCGTGGTGCTCGGCGGCTCCAAGGTGTCCGACAAGCTCGCGGTGATCGAGAACCTCGCCACCAAGGCCGACAGCCTGATTATCGGCGGCGGCATGTGTTTCACTTTCCTTGCCGCCCAAGGGGTTTCGGTGGGGACCTCGCTGTGCCAGGAGGAGATGCTGGACACCTGCAAAGACCTGCTGGAAAAGTACGCCGACGTCATCCACCTGCCGGTGGACATCGTGGTGGCCGACAAGTTCGCCGCCGACGCCGAACCGGAGACGGTGGCCTCGGATCGGATCCCCGAGGGCAAGATGGGCCTGGACATCGGGCCCGAGTCGGTCAAGCGGTTCACCGCACTGCTGTCGAACGCCAAGACCGTGTTCTGGAACGGTCCGATGGGCGTATTCGAGTTCCCGGCCTTCTCGGCGGGCACCAAGGGGGTGGCCGAGGCCATCATCGGCGCCACCGAGAAGGGGGCGTTCAGTGTGGTCGGCGGGGGTGACTCGGCGGCCGCGGTGCGCCAGCTCGGTCTGGCGGAGGACGGCTTCTCACACATCTCCACCGGCGGCGGTGCATCCCTGGAATACCTCGAGGGCAAAGACCTGCCCGGCATCCAGGTTCTGCAGTAGTACTCAACGAGGAGAGGGTCCGTGTCGAAAGCCGCACGAAAGCCATTGATCGCCGGCAACTGGAAGATGAACCTCAACCACTTCGAGGCCATCGCCCTGGTGCAGAAGATCGCATTTGCCTTGCCGGACAAGTACTTCGACAAGGTCGACGTCACCGTCATCCCGCCGTTCACCGATCTGCGCAGCGTGCAGACCCTGGTCGACGGGGACAAGCTGCGCCTGACCTACGGGGCGCAGGATCTCTCGCAGCATGACGCGGGCGCCTACACCGGCGACATCAGCGGAGCGTTCCTGGCCAAGCTGGGGTGCAGCTTCGTCGTCGTCGGGCACTCCGAGCGGCGTACCTACCATCACGAGGACGACGCACTGGTGGCCGCCAAGGCTGCCGCGGCGTTCAAGCACGGCATCACCCCCATCATCTGCATCGGTGAGCAGCTCGAGGTTCGCGAGGCCGGCGACCACGTCGAGTACAACGTGAACTCGTTGCGCGGTTCACTGGCCGGGCTGACCAAGGAACAGATCGGTCAGGCCGTCATCGCCTACGAGCCGGTGTGGGCGATCGGCACCGGACGGGTGGCGAGTGCGGCCGACGCCCAGGAGGTCTGCAAGGCGATCCGCGCCGAGCTGGGAAACCTGTCCACGCCGGAATTGGCGGCCGGGGTGCGTGTGCTCTACGGCGGCTCGGTCAACGCCAAGAACGTCGGTGAGATCGTGGCGCAGGGTGATGTCGACGGTGCCCTCGTCGGTGGCGCCTCCCTGGACGGGGAGCAGTTCGCGACGCTGTCGGCGATCGCCGCCGGCGGGCCGCTGCCCTAGGCCGGCCTGAGCCCGGACGGAGAGCACGTGGTCTGACCAGGTAGTCTTGCGGGCATGGAATTGGCGCTGCAGATTACCCTGGTCGTGACCAGTGTGCTGGTCGTGCTCCTGGTCCTGCTGCACCGGGCCAAGGGTGGCGGTCTGTCCACCCTGTTCGGTGGCGGTGTTCAGTCCAGCCTGTCCGGCTCCACCGTGGTCGAGAAGAACCTCGACCGGCTCACCCTGTTCGTCACCGGCATCTGGCTGGTGTCGATCGTCGGCGTGGCCCTGCTGATCAAGTACAGCTGACGTAGCTGAATCGAAGTTTTTCTCCCGGTCGCGGCGTCGCCGAATTCGACGTGGGGGCGGTGATTGCCGCCTGTTGACGACCCTGCTGTCGATCTCGACGGCCTGCGACGGCCTGCGACGAACCCCGCGGGCGTCGATACTGGAGAGATGGCTGATGCTCCAGACATCGACCTCGACCCCATCGGCGCAGTTCAACGCACTCCGGTAGGCCGCGAAGCCACCGAGCCGATGCGCGAGGACATCCGACTGCTCGGCGCGATCCTCGGCGACACCATCCGCGAACACAACGGCCCGGAAGTGTTCGACCTCGTCGAACGGGCCCGGGTGGAATCCTTTCGGGTCCGCCGGTCCGAAATCGACCGGGCCGAACTGGCCGCCAGGTTCTCCGGCATCGACCCCGGCCGGGCCATCCCGGTGATCCGGGCCTTCACCCACTTCGCGCTGTTGGCCAACGTCGCCGAAGACATCCATCGGGAGCGGCGCCGCGCCGTACACGTCGCCGCCGGCGAACCGCCGCAGGACAGCAGCCTGGCGGCGACGTATCGCAAGCTCGACGCCGCGGATCTGGACGCCACCACGGTCACCGACGCGTTACGCGGCGCCCTGGTCGCGCCGGTGATCACCGCCCATCCCACCGAAACCCGGCGCCGCACGGTCTTCGACACCCAGCGCCAGGTCACCGAGCTGATGCGGCTGCGGCTGCACGGGCAGTCCCGCACCTCCGAGGGCCGCGACATCGAGGTGGAACTGCGCCGCCACATCCTCACCCTGTGGCAGACCGCGCTGGTGCGGTTGTCGCGGTTGAAGATCTCCGACGAGATCGAAACCGGGTTGCGGTACTACCCGGCGGCATTCCTGGAGGTGATCCCGCAGGTCAATGCCGAGGTCCGCACCGCGTTGCAGGCCCGCTGGCCGGGGGCGCACCTGCTGGAGCAGCCGATCCTGCGGCCGGGAAGCTGGATCGGCGGGGACCGGGACGGCAACCCCAATGTCGACGCCGGTGTGGTGCGGCTGGCCACCGGACGCGCCGCTCGCGTGGCGTTCGCGCACTATTTCAGCGAGCTCACCGCGCTCGAAGAAGAACTGTCGATGTCGGCGCGGCTGGTGACGGTCAGCGACGGACTGGCCGCACTGGCCCAGACCTG
Organism: [Mycobacterium] fortunisiensis; assembly: GCF_019050325.1. Classification (GTDB taxonomy): domain Bacteria; phylum Actinomycetota; class Actinomycetes; order Mycobacteriales; family Mycobacteriaceae; genus Mycobacterium; species Mycobacterium fortunisiensis. Next base: position 715,781 of record NZ_VOMB01000016.1, read on the forward strand.
CCATGAGCCCGCACGCGCCGACGAGCCCTATCGGCGCGCACTGCGGGTGATCCACGCCCGACTGACCGCGACCGGCCGCCAGATCCTCGACGAGCAACCCGAACACGAGCTGGACCTGGATTCCGAGCCGTATCGCCGGCCCGAGGAACTCCTGGCCGATCTTGACATCCTGGATGACTCGCTGCGGTCCAACGGCGGCGCGGTGCTGGCCGACGATCGGTTGTCCCGGCTACGAGAAGCGGTGCGGGTCTTCGGCTTTCATCTGTGCGGCCTCGACATGCGACAGAACTCCGAGGTCCACGAGCAGGTGGTGGCCGAGTTGCTGGCCTGGGCCGGTGTCCATCCCGACTACACCGCGCTGCCCGAAGCGCAACGGGTGGAACTGCTTGCCGCCGAGATCTCCACTCGCCGCCCGCTGATCGGGGAGGGCGCCGAGATCTCGGAGTTGGCCCGTAAGGAACTCGCCATCATCGGCGCCGGAGCCCGGGCGGTCTCGGTGTTTGGCCCGCAGGCGGTGCCGAACTACATCATCTCGATGTGTCAGTCGGTGTCCGATCTGCTCGAAGCCGCGATCCTGCTCAAAGAGTGCGGTCTGCTTGATGTGTCGGGTGCCGCTCACGGTGGCGAGGTGTATACGCCAGTCGGCATCGTGCCACTGTTCGAAACCATCGACGACCTGCAGCGCGGAGCGTCGATCCTGCAGGACGCCCTGGGGTTGCCGGTGTACCGCAGCATCGTCGCTGCCCGCGCCGAGCATCAGGAGGTGATGCTGGGGTACTCGGATTCCAACAAGGACGGCGGGTACCTGGCGGCGAACTGGGCGTTGTACCGAGCCGAACTCGACCTCGTCGACGCGGCGCGCAAGACCGGAATCCGATTGCGGCTGTTCCACGGCCGCGGTGGCACCGTCGGCCGCGGCGGCGGCCCCAGCTACGACGCGATCCTGGCGCAGCCGCCCGGTGCGGTGAACGGTTCGCTGCGGATCACCGAGCAGGGTGAGGTGATCGCGGCGAAGTACGCCGAGCCGCAGATCGCCCACCGCAACCTGGAAGCCCTGCTGGCTGCGACGCTGGAATCCACCCTGCTCGACGTCGAGGGACTGGGGGAGGACGCCGACCCGGCCTACCAGGTGCTCGATGAGCTCGCCGGGCTGGCGCAACGGGCCTACGCCGAATTGGTCCATGACACACCGGGTTTCGTCGAGTACTTCACGGCCTCCACCCCGGTCAGCGAGATCGGCGACCTCAACATCGGCAGCCGCCCCAGTTCACGCAAGCCGACGGCCTCGATCGCCGACCTGCGCGCCATCCCGTGGGTGCTGGCCTGGAGCCAGTGCCGGGTGATGCTGCCCGGCTGGTACGGCACCGGTACGGCGTTCGAACAGTGGATCGGCGGCGACGAGTCGCGGCTCGCGGTACTGCGGGACCTCTACCGGCGCTGGCCGTTCTTCCGCACGGTGCTGTCGAACATGGCGCAGGTGCTGGCGAAGTCGGACATGGGCCTGGCCGCACGGTATTCCGAGCTGGTCGACGACGTCGAGCTGCGGGCCAGGGTGTTCGACAAGATCGTCGCCGAACACGAGCGCACGATCACCATGTGCACCCGCATCACCGGGCACGACGATCTACTGGCGGACAACCCGGCGTTGGCTCGCTCGGTGTTCAACCGGTTCCCCTACCTCGAACCGCTCAACCACCTGCAGGTGGAGCTGCTGCGCCGGTACCGGGCCGGGGACGAGGACGAACGGGTGCAGCGCGGGATCCTGCTCACGATGAGTGGCCTGGCGACGGCGCTGCGCAACAGCGGGTGAGGCGGGATCACAGGTGAGCCCGATCGCGGATCGCCTTCACCACGCCGCGCATGGCGTTCTCGGTGGCCGCCAACGGGGACATCACCGCCTCACCGATCCCGACGATGACCTCCACCCGGTCCACAATGGCTTCCAGGCGCTCGACCACGCCGATCAGCCGTGGCGCGAGCTCATCGATACGGGTGATGGTGTCGTTGAACCGGTCCAGCGTGGCGTCCAGCCCGCCGGTGGACCGGTTGAGGTCGACCAGCGTGTTGCTGAGGTCGGTGAGCAGGGTGTCGACCTGCTCGACGGTCATGTCGGCGTTGAGCGCGGCCTGCGTCAATGTCCGAATTCGCTGCCGCCCGGATGCCGGGCGAGCGCGGCCGTCTCCCTTGTCTGCCATGCCAGACATTATGGCCGGTCGGGAACCAAACGCGGACCGGCGACGTCTGAATGGCTGTGCGGCAATTTTGTGAACACCGGTCCAGCTTGGCGGCGGCGTGCGAAAAGGCGGCGCCATATCGCCAGACAGCCGACTATCTGGCCGGCTATGCCGAGGCGCTGGCCGACCGGCAGGCCGAGCCGCGCGGTGCCGCCGAGGACTAGCTTCGGCTCACAGCTTGCCGGCGGCAGCGTCATCGAGCAGCCACACCGTCCGGTCACGCCCGATCGCGCCGGCTGCGGGAACCTCGACCGGATCCGCACCGCCGAGGGCGGCAGCCACCGCATCGGCCTTGGCGTCGCCGGACACCACCAGCCACACCTCGCGGGAATTGCGAACCGCGGGCAGGGTCAACGTGATTCGTCGCGGCGGCGGTTTGGGGGAGTCGGGCACCCCCACCACCATCCGCCGGGTCTCGCGTACGGCCGGGGTGTCGGGAAACAGCGAGTTGATGTGTCCTTCGCCGCCCATGCCCAGCAGGTGCACATCGAACTCGGGCCCGGGCGCATCGAAGTTGGCCGCCAGCACCTGCGCGTAGCCCGCGGCGGCCGCGTCGAGGTCATCGCCGAACTCGCCGTCACTGGCCGCCATCGCATGCACGTTGACGTCGGGGATGCCGATGTGATCGAGCAATGCCTCGCGCGCCTGCTTGTCGTTGCGTTCATCGTCGTCCTGCGGCACGAACCGCTCGTCACCCCAGTAGACGTGGACCTTGTTCCAGTCGATCTCGGAGCTGCGCTCGCCGACGCGTTTGAGCAAGCCGATGCCGGTGCCACCCCCGGTCAGCACGATGACGGCCTGGCCGCGGGCGGCGATTGCCGAGGCGATCGCATCCACCAACCGGTCACCGGCGGCGGCCACCAGCGCGGCGGTGTCGGGATAGCGTTCGATCTGGATGCTCATGCGTACTGGACCTTGTCGATTCCTTGTAGGGCCTCGTAATAGATTTCATCGGCGTCGAGCCGTCGCAGATCCTCGGCCAGGCACTCCTTGGCCTCCCGTCGGGCCAGCGGCAGCAGCGAATTCGGCCGGCCGGTACGGCTCAGCGTCGCGGTGACGTCGGCCTGGGGACGGACCAGGCTGACGGTCTCGGACGGCCGGGTCAGTTCCACCTTCAGCTCACCCACCGCGCGGACCACTGGCCCGTCGATCCGGTTGGCCAGCCAGCCGGCCAGGATGTCAATGGCGGGTTCGTCTTTCAGTCCGGAGACCAGCGCTGAGGTGATCGGCTCGTGCGGCGGCTGGTCCATGGCCGATGCCAGCAGCGCCCGCCAGTACGTGACCCGGCTCCAGGCCAGGTCGGTGTCACCGGGGGTGTAGCCGTTGCGCCGGCTGCGGATGTTGGCCAGTGGATCGGCGCCGTTGGTGGCGTCGGTGATCCGGCGAATCGCCAACTTGCCCAACGGATCCTGGGCCGGGATGGGCGGTGCCATCGCGGGCCACCAGGCCACCACCGGGGTGTCGGGCAGCAGGAACGGCAACACCACGCTGCTGGCGTGGGCCGACAGCTCACCGGACAGCCGGAGTACCACCACCTCGCCGGCCCCCGCGTCATGGCCCACCCGCAGCTGGGCATCCAGCCGCGGAGCCTTGGCGTCCGGGTCTGCCGGTACCACCACGATCACCCGGCAGGGGTGCTCGCGGCTGGCGAAGTTGGCGGCCTCGATGGCATCTTCGACACAGCTTTCGGTATCCGGCGCGATCACCAGGGTCAGCACCCGGCTCAAGGTCAGCGCACCGCCCTCTTCACGCAGGCCGGTGATCTTCTTGTTGACGTCATTCGTCGTGGTGTCGGGCAGGTCGACGATCATCTTAGGGACGCCTCCATTCCCGGCCGGTGCGGCGCAGCATCTCATCGGCCGACGGCGGGCCCCAGGTGCCCGACTCGTACGGTTCCGGTTTCCCGTGCGTGGCCCAGTAATCGAGGACGGGATCGAGGATCTTCCACGACAATTCGACTTCGGCGTTGACCGGGAACAACGACGGCTCGCCCAGGAGGACGTCGAGGATCAGACGTTCGTAGGCCTCGGGGGAGTCCTCGGCGAATGCCGAGCCGTACGAGAAGTCCATGTTGACGTCGCGGACTTCCATTGCCGTGCCGGGCACCTTCGAGCCGAACCGCAACGTGATGCCCTCGTCCGGTTGCACGCGGATCACCAGGGCGTTCTGGCCCAACTCCTCGGTCATGGTGGCATCGAACGGCAGATGCGGAGCCCGCTTGAACACCAGGGCGATCTCGGTCACCCTGCGGCCCAACCGTTTTCCGGTGCGGAGGTAGAACGGCACGCCGGCCCAGCGCCGGGTGTCCACTTCCAGCGTGATGGCCGCGTAGGTCTCCGTGGTGGAGTCGTGGGCGAACCCTTCCTCGTCGAGCAGCCCCACCACCTTCTGCCCGCCCTGCCAGCCGGCGGCGTACTGGCCCCGTGCGGTCGTCTCGTCCAGCGGCTCAGCCAGTTTCACCGCAGACAGGATCTTGATCTTCTCCGACTGGAGTTCGTGCGGGCTGAAGCTGACCGGCTCCTCCAGTGTGGTCAGGGCGAGAAGTTGCAGCAGATGATTCTGGATCACATCGCGGGCGGCACCGATGCCGTCGTAGTAGCCGGCGCGACCGCCCAGCCCGATGTCCTCGGCCATCGTGATCTGGACGTGGTCGACGTAGTTGTTGTTCCAGATCGGTTCGTAGAGCGTGTTCGCGAACCGCAGCGCCAGGATGTTCTGGACGGTTTCCTTGCCCAGATAGTGGTCGATGCGGAACACCGATTCCTCGGGGAACACGCTGTTGACGACCGCGTTGAGCTCGCGGGCGGTGGTGAGGTCGTGGCCGAACGGCTTCTCGATCACCACCCGGCTCCACCGGTCGCCGCGCGGCCTGGCCAGGCCCGACTTGCGCAACTGCTCGCACACCAACGGGAAGGCGTTCGGCGGAATCGACAGATAGAACGCGTGATTACCGCCGGTGCCGCGTTCGGCGTCGAGTTTGTCCAGCGTTTCGGCCAGGCGGCCGAATGCGTCGTCGTCGTCGAAACTGCCTTGCACGAACCGGAATCCCTCGGCAAGCCGGTCCCAGACCTCCTGCCGGAACGGCGTCCGGGCATGCTGCTTGACCGCTTCGTAGACGACGTTGCCGAAATCCTGATCGGCCCAGTCGCGGCGGGCGAACCCGACCAACGCGAACGAGGCCGGCAGCAGCCCCCGGTTGGCCAGGTCGTAGATCGCCGGCATCAGCTTCTTGCGGGCGAGGTCACCGGTCACACCGAAGATGACGACGCCGCAGGGACCGGCGATGCGTGGCATCCGCTTGTCCCGCTTGTCGCGGAGCGGATTGTGCCAGGCATCCTCCGGCCGCGTGACCGGACTCATCGCGCGGCGGCGTCGAGTTGGCCCTGTGTTGCGTCGAGCAGTTCCTGCCACGACTTTTCGAACTTCTCGACACCCTCGTCTTCGAGCACCTTGAACACATCGACCAGGTCGATGCCGACGGCGCTGAGCTTGTCGAAGACCTCCTGCGCGGCGGGCGCGGTGCCGTCGATGGTGTTGCCGGTGATCTCGCCGTGATCGGCGACGGCCTCCAGCGTCTTCTCCGGCAAGGTGTTCACCGTGTGCGGGGCGACGAGTTCGGTGACGTACATCGTGTCGGAGTAGTCCGGATTCTTCACACCGGTGGACGCCCACAGCACGCGCTGCACCCGGGCGCCGTCACCCTTGAGCGCCGCGAAGCGCTCGCCGCCGAAGACTTCCTCGTAGGCGGCGTAGGCGAGCCGAGAGTTGGCCACACCGGCCTTGCCGCGCAGCTCCAACGCCTCCTGGCCGCCGATCTTCTCCAGCCGCTTGTCGATCTCGGTGTCCACCCGGGACACGAAGAACGACGCCACCGAGTGGATCTTCGACAGGTCGTGGCCGGCCTCCTTGGCCTTCTCCAGACCGGCCAGGTAGGCGTCCATCACGGCGCGGTGCCGCTCGACCGAGAAGATCAAGGTCACGTTGACCGAGATGCCCTCGGCGATCACCGCGGTGATCGCCGGCAGGCCCGCCAGCGTGGCCGGGATCTTGATCAGCAGGTTGGGCCGATCGACGATCTTCCACAGCTCGATGGCCTGCAGGATCGTCTTGTCGGTGTCGTGGGCCAGCCGCGGATCGACCTCGATGGACACCCGACCGTCGACACCGTCGGAGGCCTCGTAGGCCTTGGCCAGCACATCGCAGGCATTGCGGACATCGTCGGTGGTGACGGTGCGGATCGTGGCATCCACGTCAGCGCCCCGCTCGGCGAGCTCTTTGACCTGGGCGTCGTAGGCGGTGCCCTTCGACAGTGCGGCCTGGAAGATCGACGGGTTGGTGGTGACCCCGACGACGCTGCGGGTATTGATGAGCTCGGTCAGGTTCCCTGATTGCAGCCGGTCGCGCGACAGGTCGTCGAGCCAGACAGATACACCTGCGGCACTCAGTGCCGCGAGATTCGGGTTCTGAGTCATGATTCGCCTTCTTCTGCTCGTCGTACTTCTAGTTGTCCAGCGACCGTTCCGCGGCGGCCGCGACGGCCTCGGGGGTGAAACCGAATTCGCGGAACAGCGTCTTGTCGTCGGCGGAGGCACCGTAGTGCTCGATCGAGACGATCTCGCCGGTGTCTCCGACCAGCTTGTACCAACTCTGCGCCACTGCGGCCTCGACCGCCACCCGGGCCGAAACCGCAGGCGGCAGCACCGCATCTCGATACTCCTTGGGCTGCGACTCGAACCACTCGACACACGGCATCGACACCACACGGGCGTTGATGTCCTTGTCCGCCAACAGCTTCTGCGCTGCCACCGCCAGCTGGAGCTCGGAACCGGTGGCGATGATCACCACGTCGGGGTTCTCCTGCGGGGTGCCGCCGAGAACGTAGCCGCCGCGGGCCACCCCTTCGGCGCTGGTGCCTTCGAGAACCGGAATGCCCTGGCGGGTCAGGATCAACCCGACCGGCCCGGTGCTGGCGGTGCGCTCCAGCACCGTCTTCCACGCGTAGGTGGTCTCGTTCGGGTCACCCGGGCGGACCACCGAGAGGTTCGGGATCGCCCGCAGCGCGGCGAGGTGCTCGATGGGCTGGTGTGTCGGGCCGTCTTCGCCCAGACCGATCGAATCGTGGGTCCACACGTAGATCGGGTCGATGTTCATCAACGAGGCCAGTCGTACGGCGGGCCGCATGTAGTCGGAGAACTGCAGGAAGGTTCCGCCGTAGGGCCGGGTCGGACCGTGCAGCACGATGCCGGACAGGATCGCGGCCATCGCGTGCTCGCGGATACCGAAGTGCAGGGTGCGGCCGTACCAGGTGGCGTTCCAGTCTTCGGTCGAGATCGACGGCGGGCCGAACGAATTCGCGCCCTTGATCGTGGTGTTGTTGCTGCCGGCCAGGTCGGCCGAACCGCCCCACAGCTCGGGCAGCGTCTGCCCGACGGCGGCGAGCACGGCCCCGGAGGCGGCGCGGGTGGCCACCGGCTTGGAGTCGACCTCCCAATGCGGCAGGTCGGCGTCCCAGCCCTCGGGCAGTTCGCGGGCCTGCAACCGGTCCAGCAGGGCTTTGCGCTCGGGTTCGCGCTTGGCCCAGGCGTCGAAGCTCACCTGCCACTCGTCGTGTGCCTGCTTGCCACGGGTCACCAGCTCGCGGGTGTGGGCGATGACCTCGTCGCGCACCTCGAAGCTCTTGTCCGGATCGAAGCCGAGGATCTTCTTGGTGGCGGCCACCTCGTCGGCGCCGAGCGCCGAACCGTGCACGCCACCGGTGTTCATCTTGGTGGGGGCGGGGTAGCCGATGATCGTGCGCAGGGCGATGAACGACGGTTTGTCGGTGACCTTCTTTGCCTCGGCGATCGCTTGTTCGATCCCGACGACGTTCTCGCCGCCCTCGACCTCCTGGACATGCCAGCCGTAGGCCCGGTAGCGCGCCGGTACGTCCTCACTCAGCGCGATGTCGGTGTCGTGCTCGATGGAGATCTTGTTGTCGTCCCAGAACACGATGAGGTTGCCCAGCTGCTGGGTGCCCGCCAGGGAGGAGGCTTCGCTGGTGACGCCCTCTTCGATGTCGCCGTCGGAGGCGACCACATAGATGTGGTGATCGAACGGGCTCTCACCCGGGGCGGTGTCGGGATCGAACAGGCCACGCTCGTAGCGCGCGGCCATGGCCATGCCGACCGCCGAGGCCAGGCCCTGCCCGAGCGGGCCGGTGGTGATCTCCACACCTTTGGTGTGGTGGTACTCGGGGTGGCCCGGGGTCAGTGAGCCCCAGGTGCGCAGCGCCTCGATGTCGGACAGCTCCAGACCGAATCCGCCCAGGTACAGCTGGATGTAGAGAGTCAGGCTGGAATGCCCGCAGGACAGCACGAACCGGTCCCGGCCGATCCAGTGGGTGTCACTGGGATCGTGGCGCAGCTGACGCTGGAACAGCGTGTAGGCGAGGGGCGCCAGGCTCATCGCGGTGCCCGGGTGGCCGTTGCCGACCTTCTGCACCGCGTCGGCCGCGAGCACCCGGACGGTGTCGACTGCCACGCTGTCGAGTTCGGTCCAGTCGTCTGGGTGGTGGGGCTGGGTGAGAGCGGTGATCTCTTCGGCGGTGGTCACTAAGCTCACTTCCTCGTCATCTATCTGCTGATACCGGCGCGTGGTTGCCATGCTGCTACGTCAAACACCCTAGTGGGGTGGACTCATCCGATGCAGACTGGTTGGCACACCGATACCGTGTGGTTTACCCAGTTGCCGGGCCGGAACAGACCCTGCGGTGTGGAGGTATTCGGCCAGCGGTCTACCATCGTCTGTAGTAGAAGCCGCGTGACGCCACCCGAGGAGTTATTTGCGTGAGCATTCGCGAGCGCCGGCTCATCAATGGGGCGCCCAGCCGAATACGGTCCACGTTCCTGTCGTATTTGGCGTTGACCAAGCCGCGCGTGATCGAGTTGTTGCTGGTCACCACCATTCCGGCGATGTTGCTGGCGGACCGTGGCACCGTTGACCCGCTCCTGATCCTCAACACCCTGATCGGCGGCATGCTGGCCGCGGCCGGCGCCAACACGCTGAACTGTGTGGCCGACGCCGACATCGACAAGGTGATGAAGCGCACCGCGCGCCGCCCGCTGGCCCAGGCCGCCGTCCCGACCAGGCACGCCCTGATCTTCGGTCTGGTGCTGTCGGTGACCGCGTTCTGCTGGCTGACCTGGACGTCGAATCTGCTGTCCGGGTTGCTGGCGGTGGCCACGATTGCGTTCTACGTTTTCGTCTACACGTTGCTGCTCAAACGCCGCACCTCGCAGAACGTGGTGTGGGGCGGAGCGGCAGGTTGCATGCCGGTGATGATCGGCTGGTCAGCGGTGACCGGCACGATCGGCTGGCAGGCCCTGGTGATGTTCCTGATCATCTTCTTCTGGACGCCTCCGCACACCTGGGCGCTGGCGATGCGGTACAAGGACGACTACAAGGCGGCCGGTGTGCCGATGCTGCCCGCGGTGGCCACCGAGCGCGAGGTCACCCGCCAGATCCTGATCTACACCTGGGTGACGGTGCTGACCACGCTGGTGCTGGCGCTGGCCACCGGCTGGCTCTACGGGGCGGTGGCCCTGTTGGCCGGCGCCTGGTTCCTGGTGATGGCCCACCAGCTCTACTCCGGGGTGAAGCGCGGCGAGCCGGTCAAGCCGCTGCGGTTGTTCCTACAGTCCAACAACTATCTGGCCGTGGTGTTCTGTGCGCTGGCCATCGACTCGGCCCTGGCGCTGCCCACGATCTTCGGTCACTAGCGCGAACCAACGTTCCCGGCATCGTCGGTGTGGCAGCGTTGTGTCATGACCGCATTGGTGAGCCCCGACAACTTTGCGCGGGCCGAATCCGACCGGTATTTCGCCGGCATCGTCGACGACGGTGGGTTCGGAAAGTTCTTCCACATCCGGGAGATGGCCCCGATCGAGCATCAGATCGTGATCCGGCAGAATCGCGACACCTTGTATTCCGCGGCCGTGTTCGACCTCGATGCCGGGCCGGTGACCATCGCGCTGCCCGACAGCGCCGGCCGGTTCATGTCGTTGCAGATCATCAGCGAGGACCACTACACGACCAACGTCGCCTACGCCCCGGCCGAAGTGACGTTCAGCCGCGACTCCGTCGACACCCGTTATGCGGTTGCGGCGGTGCGGATCCTGGCCGACCCGGCCGACGCCGCCGACCTGGCCGCGGTGCACGCGCTGCAGGACGCCATCGCCGTCGCCCAACACGACCCGGGGTTCTTCGAGGTTCCGCAGTGGGATCCAGTCAGCCAGAAGACAGTTCGCGATGCGCTGATCACCCTGTCCACCACGCTGCCCGACACCAAGGCGATGTTCGGACCCGAGTACGAGGTGGATCCGGTTCGCCACCTGATCGGTTCGGCATTCGCCTGGGGCGGCAACCCCGAGCGCGACGCGCTGTATCTCACCGTGGTCCCCGAGCGCAACGACGGGGCCACGGTGCACCGGCTGACCGTGAAAGACGTGCCGGTGGACGGGTTCTGGTCGGTGACGGTGTACAACCAGGACGGCTATTTCACCCCGAACCCGCGGAATGCCTACTCGGTGAACAACATCACCGCCGTCAAGGATCCCGACGGTTCCACCACGGTGCAGTTCGGAGGCAGTGCCGAAGGCGCGGGCGCGGCCAACCTGCTGCCGGTCACCGATGGCTGGAACTACCTCGTGCGGCTGTACCGGCCCAGGCCCGAGATCCTCGACGGGTCATGGGTGTTCCCCGAGGCCCAGCTCGTGTGAAGCACCGAGTGCGACGCAGGAGCCCTGATGCAGAGGGGATCGTTCTTCCTGGCTGGAGTCTGGTTTCTGGTGCTGACCGATCAACCGTACTCAGCTGGCTCGTAGCAAACTCAAGGATCGATCCCGTATAGATTGGTCGACAGCATTACGTATCAACGGTTCGTCCGCGAGGAACTCGCGGAATTCGGGCCAGTGCTGAACCGTTTGTTCGACGGTCTCGGCCGCGACGGCAGACAGGTCAACGTTCGTGCCGAGCCTGGTTGCGAGGCGATTGAACTGGTGGACCCGAACAGAGTCGAAGCGTCGCGATCCGCTGAACTTGAGCCCCAGGTCTTCTGGTTCGCCGCTAGGGCGGTAACCTTCGGTCGCTACCACGTCGTATACCGGTGAGAGGGTGGGCACGCGTCGGTCATGGTAGATCAGGGACCAGTTCTTTAGATGCGCATCTCCATTCCCGATCAGTGTAAAGAACGTCAGGCGGCGCACAAATTCCTGCAACGCTAGTGAGTCATGTCCGCGGTATACGAGGCCGGCAATCGTCTCGAAATTCCCCTCGTATTTTCGTGCGGGGTATACGCCTCGCACCTGCGCGAGATCCTCAATGTGTATTAGCCCACCGTCATCTGTTCGGTCGAACCGTCGCACAGCAAATGCCCATGACTCGTTTCCCGGCCATACCGAGGTTGGAAGGTTGTCAATTTGGTCTCGATTTACCAGCCTGACATCGGGCGCATCAATACCCACGGACGCTGCAAACTTCATCATGGTGTATTCGTTGGTCGGAACATTACGGTAGATCGTGTCGGGAAGCTTCAAAATCCAATCGCCACCCTCGCCCGTGGCTGTGCAAGTGAAACGATCACCGCTACGGAGCATGGAAAACTTGAGGCCGACTCCAGCAAGGGAGAATCGCCAACGATGATTCTCGATTTCACCAGATGGCGAAGACATGGTCGACTCTAGATATTCGAGCTCGTCGGTCGTGTGTGGTCCTCCAGGTAGCACGCGAACGGCTCCGGGGAGGTCGTGGCCGACTTGTAGTAGCAACTCCATTTCGCGCTCCGGAGAGACACCTCGATCGGTGGCTATCCAGCTTCGAAGTGTGCCTTCCGGAAGCAAGTTCGAGAACCATGGGGCCAAGCGCAGATTCGACGCGACTCGTCCGCGTGGGTTCTCCTCGAAACGCAATCCTAAGACGGGACGGTCTGGGTTCCTAAGGTAGGCTTCGTCAAACTCGAACCACGTATAGTTGTTTAACGCGTGCAGATAGCCGATAAGATTGCCGTATAGCCACACATCGTTACGAATGGCATCCGCCATCGGATTATTCCTCTAACTCGAGGTCGTCAAGCACATAGTGATCAAGTGGCGGCGTATCTTCGAATCCGTACTCCCACCGGGAGTCCATAAACGCCTTCAGTGCTATTCGCAATGATTCATCGCGAATATTGATGAACCTCGTCATATCCCCCTCGGCTAGGGCCGTGGTGGCCCAGGGGGCGATACCGTGCGATTCGCAAGTAGCCTCCCACAATTCTTGGGGTAAATCTGGCGGCGCGGATCTGAGCATTCCTAGCACTTCGGATGGCGCCGCTTCAAGTCCTGGTGCTAATAGCCAGCGGGCTGCGGTATCTGCGTTTTCGGAAGGGAGGCCCCGCCGGGGAACAATCGCGGTCATCGCTGGCCGGGGTGTTTGTGCGTCGCCGAGAACATCGATCAAGGTAGAGCGTTCGAGTAGTTCGCCGCTCCGTAGCGATCGCGGATGTAGGGCCCACATGGAACATGCAATCATTTTTCCCGTTGCATGATTTGTCCGGAAATGCTGAACATCAGGATATCCGACTCTGTCACGAGGGACAGCGCCCAAGAGTCCTTGGAGTGTTTTATCGAGGTTATCCGGAATGACGCGCGAGCATAATGCGCGTGCGGTTCCTGTAGTTGAGCCGGGGAAAATCTCCGGACCGGCGGCGGCGGCGCGCCAGAACCATCGTCTCAGCAGTTGGGTTTCACGCTCGTTTGGGGCCGGATGGTGCGCGAAAAACCGGGCTAGCACGATCAATAGATGTCGGTAGGGCAAGAATGCAAAATGGGGCACGTCTGCGCTTCGTTGGAGAAATCGTACTGCAAGTTCTAACGCATTCTGTGCTTCGTGATAAGCAGTGTCGGCATCCTCGCCGGGGAACTCACTCGCTCCTCGACGATCATCGAATTCGCCACGGATCTCTCGCGTAATGTCTGGGCCACGCCGAGCGAGCACCGCGCGGAGAATGGTGTCGCCATCGACATCACCAAACTCAAGGTCCTCGGCTAGGTAGGCCGCGATTTCCTCGATGACGCTTGTTGATGTTCTACTGCTGCCATCTGTCACGGGGTGCAACGCCGAGAAAACCTCGGCGCGTGTGAGTCGCTTCCCGTAGCTGTTGAGTCGGTCGAAGATGTCACGGAGGACTGACTCATCCTGGGTTTCAACGACCGACGCTGGAATCTTAAATTGTCGTATCTTCTTCGCGGCATTAGTAGCGGCATCGAAGTGGTCCATCGCCTCGGGCCTGTCGCGGAACCATTGCATAAGGTTCTGGAGGTCGAATAAGACCGGTAGTGGTACGACGGATGCGCGCTGGTCTGTTACGCCTGGAACGAACTGCTGTGTGCTGAGATTGAAGCTCAATGAAAAACGATCGTCGGACGACGCCTCGGCTGAGAGCGCGTTGGCAAGGGTTGTCACCCGTTGCTGCCCATCCACGACCCACAATGCGCGGTCGAGTGCAGGGGCATCGATATGTAAGGCGCCAACCCGAATCCGGGCAGGTTCGGCTGGTCGTTCCCACAGCAACAAGCTGCCCAAAGGATAGCCACGCAGGATGCTGTCAAACAACCGTCGCGCATCCTCGATTCCCCAGCGAAACGGTCGCTGAAATTCCGGTATCCGTATTTCACCGGCCCGAACGAGAGCTACGAGTTCTTCGACCTCGTACACTTTCGCGGTGGGTGTCGTTCCCAGACTCGACGTCACGTTGGTTTCCTTCCGCTGACATCGGAGTATTGCACTGACGTCCGACAACTTCCGGCATTGGGTTGTTGGAAATTCGTGTCTTTGGAAGGAGTCGACTCAAGTTTGCGGTGGGTCGGATGTGGATCTATCCGGCGCATCTCGACAGCTGCCAATCCGACTGAGGTCTGTGCGAATTGATTCCTAGCGGTGCGGTCGAACTCAGGGCACCAGCACTACCGAGCCGACCGTCTTGCGGCCCTGCAGATCGGTGTGGGCCTGGGCCGCCTCGGCCAACGGGTAGCGGCCACCCACGGTGATGGTGATCGACCCGTCGGCGATGGCGTTGATCAGTTCGCCTGCTCGCCAGGAGAATTCGTCGGGGGTGCGGGTGTAGTGGGCCAGCGTGGGCCGGGTCAGGAACACCGATCCGGATGCGTTGAGCCGTTGCGGGTCCACCGGTGGCACCGGTCCGCTTGCCGCCCCGAACAGGGCCAGGGTGCCGCGCACGGCGAGGCTGGCCAGGCTGGCGTCGAAGGTGGACGCGCCGACGCCGTCGTACACCGCGGCGACCCCGGCGCCCCCGGTGAGGTCGCGGATCGTGGCGGCGAACTCGTCGGCATCCTCCGGGTACTCGAGCACCTCGATCGCGCCCGACTGCCGGGACAATTCGGCCTTTTCGGGCGTCGAGGCGGTGGTGATCACCCGGGTGCCAATGCTGGTGGCCCACTGGGTGAGGATCAGTCCGACGCCGCCGGCGCCGGCATGCACCAGGATGGTGTCGGTGGGCTGTACGGCGTAGGTGGATTTGATCAGGTAATGCGCGGTCATGCCCTTCAGTAGCGCCGAGGCGATCGCCTCGGGCGCCACACCGTCGGGCACGTACGCCACGAAATCGGCTGGGGCAACGCAGAAGTCGGCATAGGCGCCGGTTGCATTGGCGGTTACCACCCGGTCGCCGACTGCCAGCGCCGCGACATCGTCGCCCACTGCGGCAACCGTGCCGCAGACCTCGGAGCCGACGATGAACGGCAACTCGCGCGGATACTGCCCGGACCGGAAGTAGGTGTCGATGAAGTTGACTCCGATCGCCTCCGCCTGGATCAGCACCTCGCCGGGGCCGGGGGAGGGCTGGGGCCGCTCGACATGGGTCAGGACTTCGGGTCCGCCGGTCTCGGCAACTTCGATGGCATACACGCCATCCATCATCCACACCTATCATCGCGGGGGTGAAGCTTGCCCGTCCGGAGGTGTTCCATCCACGCATCGTGCTGGCCGGTTGCCGGGCACTGCCCGACGGCGACGGCGACGACGCCGGCTTGCTCACCGCGCTGCGTCAGCGCGGCCTGCATGCCCGCTGGCTGCCCTGGGACGATCCGGCCACCCTGGACGCCGACCTGGTGATCCTGCGGGCCACCTGGGACTACACCGAACGGCTCGACGAGTTCGTGTCCTGGGCTCGCCAGGTGCCGAACCTGATCAACCCGGCGCAGGTCGTGGAATGGAACAGCGACAAACGCTATCTCGGCGATCTGCAGCGGATGGGCATCCCGGTAGTGCCGACCACATACTTCGACGTCGGTGCGCAGGTGAGCGTGCCCGCCGGCGAAGTGGTGGTGAAACCCGCGGTGGGGGCCGGCTCGATGGGAGCGCAGCGATTCGTCGAACGCGCCGAGGCGCTCGCCCATGCGGCGGCGCTGCAGGCGCAAGGCCGGGCGGTGCTGGTCCAGCCCTACGACCGGCGGATCGTCGACGGTGAAACCGCGTTGGTGTTCATCGGCGGGGAGGAGTCGCACGCCTTCACCAAAGCGCCGATCCTGCCCCCAGCCGGGCAGCCGCCCGAGTTCGATGAGACCGGCACCTATGCCCAGGAATCGTTGTCGCCGGCCGATCCGGACGACGAACTCTGGCGGCTGGGGCGGTTGGCGGTCGACGCCGTCACCCGGTCCTTCGAGATTGCCCCCGCCGACCTGCTGTATGCCCGCGTCGACGTGATCGGCGGTCCCGACGACCCTCGGTTGCTGGAGCTGGAGCTGGTCGAGCCGTCACTGGGTTTCCGCCAGCTGGGAGCGGCGGACCGCGACGCTGCCGAGCGGCGGTTCGCCGTGGGTGTGGAGGGCGTGCTGGAGCGTCACGGGCTGGGCCCGCTGTCGCACCGACGGTTCTAGCCGGCGGGTTCTACCCGTTCGCGCATCGAGGCCCACAGCGCGGCAGTGGCGGCGGTGCAGGCGGCGGCGCCGGCGACATGCACGGCCACCAGCACTGCGGGCACGCCGGTGTAGAACTGCACGACTCCGACCAGCCCCTGCGCGCAGACCAGTACCACCAGCACACCGAGCCGGATCAGGACGGCGCGGGTGGCGCGCACTGCGAGGAGCCCGAATCCCAGCGCGACGACCAGCGACAGGTAGGCCACCAGCAGCGACGAGTGCATGTGCACCAGCGTGGTGATCTCCACTTCGAGTCGAGGTACCACGCGGTCGAGGCTCTTGTCCCCGGCATGCGGGCCGGCGCCGGTCACCAGGGTTCCGGTGACCAGGACCGCGGACAGCACGACGGCGCTCAGGATGGTCAACTGCCGCAACGGCTTCGGAACGACCACCGTGGGTACACCGGTGTCGGGCTGGCCGATCTTGACGAACAACAAAACCGCGAGCCACACCATGGCCATCGATGCGAGCAGGTGGATGGCCACAGTCCACCACAGCAGGCCGGTGCGCACCGTGATCCCGCCGATGACGGCCTGGACGACGGTGGACGCGGGCATCAACCAGGCGTAGATCAGCACCTCGCGGCGGCGTCGGGCGCGGGTGACGGCCAGCACGGCCGCGATCGCGGTGAGCACCACCAGGAAGGTGATCATCCGGTTGCCGAACTCGACCACCTGGTGCACGACAGCGACCTCGGCGTGCGGCACGGGGGTGAAGCTTCCCGGGAAACATTGCGGCCAGGTGGGGCATCCCAGGCCGGATGCGGTGACGCGGACGATTGCTCCGGTGACCGAGATACCGCCCTGGGTCAGGATCACCAGGAACGCGATCAGGCGCTGGGCCCGCAGACTCGGCATCGGCAGCAGGTCGACCAGTCGCTGGAAAGCTCTTCCGACGGGCACGGCCTGATCGTAGAGGATCAGGAACTACAGCTCGTAGTAGGGCTGGTCCGGATCAGGTGAACCGGAACCACCGCAGGGCCGCCGCCGCGCCGAGCGCACCCCAGATCGCCAGTACGGCGATGCCGAACCAGTCCACCGACAGCGTCATCGCCTGGGTCAGCGATTCCGTCAACGCGCCAGACGGGGTCAGGCGAGCGGCCCAGGCCAGCCCCGCCGGAACCGCCTGTCCCTCGACGGTGAGGGCACCGAGCCCGGCGAAGACGAACCACAGCAGGTTGGCCAGTGCCAGCACGATCTCGGCTTTGAGGGTGCCGCCGAGCAGCAACCCCAGTGCGGCGAACGCGGCCGTGCCGAGCGCGATGATCAGGCCGCCGAGGGCCAGACCGGCCACGGGTGGGCGCCACCCCAGGGCGAACCCGATGGCACCCAGGATGACCGACTGCAGAAACACCACGGTGACCACCGCCAGCGACTTGCCGGCGATGATGCCCCACACCGGAAGTGCGGTGGCACCAAGGCGTTTCAGGGCTCCGTAGCGGCGATCGAAGGCCACCGCGATCGCCTGGCCGGTGAAGGCGGTGGAGATGATGGCCAAGGCCATGATGGCCGGCGTGAAGATGCCGGCCCGGTCGTCGCCGAACGAGCCCAGCGGCAACAGGGTGAGCCCGATCAACAGCATGATCGGGATGAACATGGTCAGCAGCAACTGTTCGCCGTTGCGCAGCAACAGCTTCAGATCCAGCCCGTACTGCGCGGCCAGCATGGCGCCCACCTTGGCCGGGCGGGGATCCGGCGCGAAAGTGCCCGGTGCGAATCGATTCGCGGCGCTCGTCATGACCGCAGCTCCCGTCCAGTCAGGTCGAGGAAAACATCTTCGAGGCTGCGCTGTTCCACCCGCATGTCGGTGGCCAGCACGTTGAGCCGGGCGCACCACGCGGTCACCGTCGCCAGCACCTGCGGGTCGATGTGCCCTTCGATCAGATACTCGCCCGGCACCGTCTCGGTGGCCCGGTAGTTCTCCGGCAGGGCGTCGACCAGCAGGGACAGGTCGAGCTTGCGCGGGGCGCTGAACCGCAGTTGGTTCTCGGCGCCGCTGTGGGTCAGCTCGGCCGGGGTGCCGGTGGCCACGGCCACCCCGTGATCGATGATGACGATCCGGTCGGCGAGCTCTTCGGCCTCGGTCAGGTGGTGGGTGGTCAGGACCACCGTGACCCCGTCGCGGCGCAGCGCATCGATCAACTCCCACACCACGATTCGGGCGTGCGCATCCATGCCGGCGGTGGGTTCGTCGAGAAACACCAACTCTGGGCGGCCTACCACCGCACAGGCCAGCGCCAGGCGTTGCTGCTGACCGCCGGACAGCCGGCGGTAAGTGGTGCGGGCCGATTCGGTGAGGCCGAGGGTGTCCATCAGCCACGCGGGGTCCAGCGGATCGGCCGAGTAGGAGGCCACCAGCTTGAGCATCTCCCCGGCCCGGGCCGCCGGGTATCCGCCGCCGCCCTGCAGCATCACCCCGATCCGCGCGCGCAGCTGTGCGTTGTCCGCGACGGGATCCAGGCCCAGGATTTCCACACGCCCGTGGTCGGGGCGGAGGAATCCCTCGCACATCTCGACGGTGGTGGTCTTGCCCGCTCCGTTGGGGCCGAGCAACGCCAGTACCTCGGCGCGCTGCACCTCGAGATCGAGATTGGAAACCGCCGTCGTCGCGCCGTAGCGCTTGCTGACGCCGCGGAGCAACACCGGGAGAGCCGACGAGCTCTTGCGCGGGGAGTCGGCAGGTTCAGAACGCGAGGTCACGGGGATTCAGCGTAGGCCTCGGGTGACTGCTCCCGCGCCGGCGGTGGGTCTGTGTCCGGCTGGCGTGATGCACGCCACGGCAGCCGGCGGTAGGTCAGCGCGATGAGGATCAGCACGATCACCGTGCTGGCCAGGGTGGCCATCACGATCTGGAACAGGGCAAACCGGTCGCCGTTGGCGGTAGGGCCGAAGATTCCGACGACCAGCGTGATGGCGATCGTCGAGCCGCGGAACCCGGGCCGGGTGGCCCACGCCGCCAACGGGATCACCGCCCACAGCAGATACCACGGTTGCACCACCGGGAACAGCAGGATGGTGCCGCCCAGGGCGACACCCAGACCGCCCACGGGATGCAGGCGCCCGCGCATCACGGCCACCAGCAGCCAGCTGACCAGGATGGCGATCAAGAACACGCCGATGGCACGGGTCAGGCCGAGCACCGCGGTGGTGTGGTCACCGAGCCCGAGCAGGATGCCGACCTGGCCGGTGCCCAGCGCCAGCAGGGTGGGCGGCGACATCCAACTCCGCACCACGTTCGCCGTTCCCAGGGTGGACAACCAGCCGAAGCCCAGCCCGCTGGCCCAGCCGATCACCCCCATCACCGCCAGGGAGATCGCCGCGAGTGGGGCATTGGCGACGAAGAACGCTTTGACGGTGCCCCCCAGGCGCCAGGCCAACGCCATGCCGACGAAGCCGAGTGCCAGCAGCGAGGGGAGTTTGACCTGGGAGGACAGTGTGATGAGCACGGTGCCGAGGACGAGCATCCCGGCCGGATACCAGCGTTGCCAGTCCACTCGGGAATGCGGCCAGGCCAGCGGTCGGGGCAGCAATGGAGCTGCGGCGTCGACACCGCGCAGGGCGAATTCCGTGCCGGCCAGCATCAGCCCGAGCATCAGCGCTTCGTTGTGGATTCCGGCCACCAGGTGCATGAACAGCAGTGGGTTGCAGGCCCCGAGCCACAGCGCGCTGACCTCGGCGACGCCGCAGCGGCGTGCCAGCCGCGGGGTGGCCCAGACGATCAGGCCGACGCCGAGCAGCACTACGGCCCGGTGGCACATCACGGCGGCGACGATGTTCTCGCCGGTCAGCGCTGAGATACTCTCGCCGATCCAGAGGAACAACGGCCCGTAGGGGGCCGGGGTTTCGCGCCACAGGCTGGGCACCGACAGGGTGAACACGTGGTCGAGGCCGAGGCCGGTGGCCGGGCCGACCAGATACGGGTTGAGGCCGATGTAGCCGATCTCACTCTGTGCCAGGTAGGAGTAGACGTCCTTGCTGTACATCGGCGGTGCCACCAGCAGCGGGATGGCCCACAGCAGCAGCGTCCGGTCGAGCTGACTGCGTGACATCCGGCGGGGGCCCAGGGCGAAGCGCCCCAGCATCAGCCAGGCCAGCGTCATCATCACCGCACCGGTGGTGGTCATGGTCAGCGATACGGTCTGGATGCGCGAGGGCAGGTTGAGCAGGCGCACCCCGAAGGTCGGGTCCTGTACGACGGGGCGGGCGCCGGCGCCGAGGGCGCCGATCGCCATCAGTACGGTTCCAGTGGCCCCGAACAGCCGGGTGCGGCGCTGCGCGACGACCTCAGCGGCGTTGAGTGGGGACCCGACGGTCCGTTCGTCACCGTGCCACCGGGCGATCGCGGAGCTGAAAGACGACAGGCGGCTTGCCACCAGGGCAGCGTAACTGTCGGCGGAGACCGCCTACGCCAGACAACGGTGGTGCAGGTCACGTAAGGGTGCCCTTGCTAGAACCCTGGCCGGAATTCCGTCACAATGGTGTTGTGAAAATACGTCGGGAGACTACGGGCTCGGGATCGAGCCCAGCTTCGGCCAGTGTGCCGAAGCCGCTCCACGGCGTCGTGCCGGGGTCTGACGGGCACACGCGTCGCGCGATCATCCACCTGTTACTCGAGGGGCCGGTCACCGCCGGCCAGATCGGCGAGCGGCTCGGCATCTCGGCCGCCGGCGTGCGGCGTCACCTCGATGCCCTGATCGAGGCCGGCGATGCGCAGGCCAGTGCGGCCGCGGCATGGCAGCACAACGGTCGGGGCCGCCCGGCCAAGCGGTATCGGTTGACCGCAGCAGGGCGCGCCAAGCTCGGCCACACCTATGACGACCTCGCGGTCGCCGCGATCCGGCAATTGCGCGAGATCGGCGGAAAAGAAGCCGTGCGGACGTTCGCGCGGCGCCGGATGGACACGATCTTGGCCGGGGTCACCGAGGGCTCCGGCGGCGTGGCCGAGACTGCCGAGCGCGTCGCCGACGCGCTGACCAGGGCCGGCTATGCCACCACCACGGCACCGGTGGACGGGCCGATCCATGGGGTGCAGATCTGTCAGCACCACTGTCCGGTGTCACACGTCGCCGAGGAGTTCCCGGAGTTGTGCGAGACCGAGAGTGAGGCGTTCGCCGAAATCCTGGGTACGCACGTGCAACGGCTGGCCACCATCGTCAACGGTGACTGTGCCTGCACCACCCACGTTCCGCTCGACACCGACAGCAGCGAGAACACCCAGAGCACCACAGCACAGAGCACGACAGTTCGGGGCACAGCCCGCACCCGGACGACCGCAATGAGCAATCAATCAGCGATCAACGAAGGAGCGGCGCTATGACCATCACGCCGGAAACGCCATTGACCCAGGAAGAGACCATCGCGTCGCTGGGTAACTACGGCTACGGCTGGTCGGACTCTGACGCCGCCGGCGCAAGCGCGCAGCGCGGCCTGTCCGAAGCCGTCGTGCGTGACATCTCGGCCAAGAAGAACGAGCCGGAATGGATGCTGGAGTCGCGTCTGCGCGCGCTGCGCACCTTCGACAAGAAGCCCATGCCGAACTGGGGTTCCAACCTCGAGGGCATCGACTTCGACAACATCAAGTACTTCGTGCGCTCCACCGAGAAGCAGGCGGCGTCCTGGGAGGAGCTGCCCGAGGACATCCGCAACACCTATGACCGCCTTGGCATCCCGGAAGCCGAGAAGCAGCGGCTGGTGGCCGGCGTCGCGGCCCAGTACGAGTCCGAGGTGGTGTACCACCAGATTCGCGAAGACCTTGAGGCGCAAGGTGTCATCTTCCTCGACACCGACTCTGGCCTGCGTGAGCACCCGGAGATCTTCAAGCAGTACTTCGGCACGGTGATCCCGGCCGGGGACAACAAGTTCTCGGCGCTGAACACGGCGGTGTGGTCGGGTGGATCGTTCATCTACGTTCCGCCGGGCGTGCACGTCGACATCCCGCTGCAGGCCTACTTCCGGATCAACACCGAGAACATGGGCCAGTTCGAGCGCACTTTGATCATCGCCGACGAGGGCTCCTACGTGCACTACGTCGAGGGATGTACCGCGCCGATCTACAAGTCCGATTCGCTGCACTCCGCGGTCGTCGAAATCGTCGTCAAGCCCGGTGCGCGGGTGCGCTACACGACGATCCAGAACTGGTCGAACAACGTCTACAACCTGGTCACCAAGCGGGCCCGCGCCGAGGCCGGCGCCACCATGGAGTGGATCGACGGCAACATCGGCTCCAAGGTCACCATGAAATACCCGGCGGTCTGGATGACCGGTGAGCATGCCAAGGGTGAGGTGCTCTCGGTGGCGTTCGCCGGTGAGGGCCAGCACCAGGACACCGGCGCCAAGATGCTGCACCTGGCCCCGCACACGTCGTCCAACATCGTGTCCAAGTCGGTGGCCCGCGGCGGCGGCCGCTCGTCCTACCGCGGCCTCGTCCAGGTCAACAAGGGTGCCCACGGGAGTCGCTCGAGCGTGAAATGCGATGCGCTGCTGGTGGATACGATCAGCCGCAGCGACACCTACCCGTACGTCGACATCCGCGAGGACGACGTCACGATGGGCCATGAGGCCACGGTGTCCAAGGTCAGCGAGGATCAGCTGTTCTACCTGATGAGCCGCGGCCTGACCGAGGACGAGGCGATGGCGATGGTGGTGCGCGGCTTCGTCGAGCCCATCGCCAAGGAGCTGCCGATGGAGTACGCGCTCGAGCTGAACCGCCTCATCGAGCTGCAGATGGAAGGCGCGGTCGGATAAGTGACTCAGAACAACCTGGCGGCGGCCGTGAAAGAAGGCGTCGCCGTCAACAAGGGCGAGTTGTTCGCCTCCTTCGACGTCAATGCCTTCGAGGTGCCGGGCGGTCGCGACGAGCTCTGGCGGTTCACCCCGCTCAAGCGGCTGCGCGGCCTGCACGACGGCTCGGCCGTCGCGAACGGTAGCGCCGGCATCACCGTGACCGAGCGGTCCGGGGTGTCCGTGGAGACCGTCGGCCGTGACGACAAGCGCCTCGGCGAGGCCGGTACGCCTGCGGATCGTGTTGCTGCCCAGGCTTTCTCGTCGTTCGAGACGGCGACGGTGGTGACGGTCGCGCGGGACACCGAGGTGGCCGAGCCGATCGAGATCGTCGTCGACGGGCCCGGTGCGGGCAAGGTCGGTTACGGGCATCTTCAGATCCGGGTGGAGGAACTGTCCCGGGCCATCGTCGTGGTCGATCTGCGCGGCAGCGGAACCTACGCCGACAATGTCGAGATCATCGTCGGTGATTCGGCCGGTCTCGGTGTCATCTGGATCGCCGACTGGGCCGACGACATGGTCCATGTCAGTGCGCATCACGCCAAGCTCGGCAAGGACGCGGTGCTCGGACACGTCAACGTGACCCTCGGTGGCGACGTGGTGCGTACTTCGGCCACCGTGCGGTTCACCGGCCCCGGCGGTGACGCCAAGATGCTGGGCACCTACTTCGCCGACGACGGCCAGTTCTTCGAATCGCGGCTGCTGGTCGACCATTCGCATCCGCACTGTAAGTCCGACGTGCTGTACAAGGGTGCGCTGCAAGGGGATCCGGATTCGAACAAGCCCGACGCCCACACGGTGTGGATCGGCGACGTCCTGATCCGGGCCGAGGCCACCGGCACCGACACCTTCGAGGTGAACCGCAACCTGGTGCTCACCGACGGTGCCCGCGCCGATTCGGTGCCCAACCTCGAGATCGAGACCGGCGAGATCGTCGGCGCCGGGCACGCCAGTGCCACCGGGCGATTCGACGACGAGCAGCTGTTCTACCTGCGTGCCCGCGGCATCCCCGAAGATCAGGCCCGGCGCCTCGTCGTGCGCGGATTCTTCAACGAGATCATCGCCAAGATCGCTGTCCCGGAGGTGCGTGAGCGTCTGACCGCGGCGATCGAAAAAGAACTTGCCATCACCGAATCGAAAGCATCACACTCATGACCACTCTGGAAATCAAGGACCTGCACGTCTCGGTCAATGCCGCCGAAGGCGCCGAGAACAACGAGATCCCGATCCTCAAAGGCGTTGACCTCACCGTGAAGTCGGGGGAGACCCACGCGGTGATGGGCCCCAACGGCTCCGGCAAGTCGACGCTGTCCTACGCGATCGCCGGGCACCCCAAGTACACCGTCACCTCCGGGTCGATCACGCTCGACGGGCAGGACGTGCTCGAGATGAGCATCGACGAGCGAGCGCGAGCGGGCCTCTTTTTGGCCATGCAGTACCCCGTCGAGGTGCCGGGGGTGTCGATGTCGAACTTCCTGCGCACGGCGGCCACCGCGGTGCGCGGCGAGGCGCCCAAACTGCGGCACTGGGTCAAAGAGGTCAAGGGCGCGATGGCCGAGTTGGAGATCGATCCGGCGTTCGGCGAGCGCAGCGTCAACGAGGGCTTCTCCGGTGGTGAGAAGAAGCGCCACGAGATCCTGCAGCTGAGCCTGCTCAAGCCCAAGATCGCGATCCTCGACGAAACCGATTCCGGTCTGGACGTCGACGCGCTGCGCATCGTCAGCGAGGGCGTCAACCGCTACGCCGAAGCCGAGCACGGTGGCATCCTGCTGATCACCCACTACACCCGCATCCTGCGTTACATCCGTCCGCAGTTCGTGCACGTGTTCGTCGGTGGCCGCATCGTGGAATCCGGCGGCCCCGAGCTCGCCGACGAGCTCGAAGAGAACGGATACGTGCGCTTCACCCAAGCCGTCGGAGCCTGACATGACCACCTCGGCGACGACATTGGATCAAGCCGGGCTGGCCAGGATCAGAGCTGACTTCCCGATCCTGAGCCGGGTGATGCGCGGCGGGAAACAGCTGGCGTACTTGGATTCCGGGGCGACGTCGCAGAAGCCGCTGCAGGTCCTCGATGCCGAACGCGAATTCCTCACCACCTCCAACGGGGCGGTGCACCGTGGTGCGCACCAGCTGATGGAAGAGGCCACCGACGCCTACGAGCTGGGCCGCGCCGACATCGCGGCCTTCGTCGGCGCCGAGCCGGATGAGTTGGTGTTCACCAAGAACGCCACCGAGTCGTTGAACCTGGTGGCCTATGTGCTCGGCGACAAGCGTTTCGAGCATGCCGTCGGCCCTGGCGACGTCATCGTCACGACCGAGCTCGAACACCACGCGAACCTGATCCCGTGGCAGGAGCTGGCCCAGCGCACCGGAGCCACCCTGAAGTGGTACGGGGTCACCGAAGATGGACGCATCGACCTGGACTCGCTGCAGCTCGACGAGCGGGTGAAAGTGGTGGCGTTCAGCCATCATTCGAATGTCACCGGGGCAGTCGCCCCGGTCGGCGAACTCGTCAAGCGGGCCAAGGCCGTCGGCGCGCTCACCGTGCTCGACGCCTGCCAATCAGTGCCGCACCAGCCGGTCGACTTCCACGCCCTCGACGTCGATTTCGCGGCGTTCTCCGGGCACAAGATGGTGGGCCCCACCGGGATCGGTGTGCTCTACGGGCGGCTTGCGCTGCTGAACGCCATGCCGCCGTTCATCACGGGCGGCTCCATGATCGAGACCGTCACGATGGAGCGGACCACCTACGCCCCGGCGCCGCAACGTTTCGAAGCCGGCACCCCGATGACCTCGCAGGTGGTCGGATTGGCAGCCGCCGCACGGTATCTGCGCGAGATCGGGATGGACGCCGTCGAGGCGCACGAGGCCGAGCTGGTGGCCGCCGCGCTGGAAGGCCTGGGCGCGGTGCCCGGGGTGCGCATCGTCGGACCGCTGTCGATGGCGGATCGGGGATCGCCGGTCAGCTTCGTGGTCGACGGAATCCACGCCCACGATGTCGGGCAGGTGCTCGATGACGAGGGCGTCGCGGTGCGGGTCGGTCATCACTGCGCCTGGCCGCTGCACCGCCGCTTCGGGATCGCCGCGACCGCGCGGGCCTCGTTCGCGGTGTACAACACCCTCGACGAGGTGGACCGGCTGGTGGCCGGGGTCAAACGCGCCGTGGAGTTCTTCGCGTGAAAATGGAGCAGATGTACCAGGAAGTGATCCTGGACCACTACAAGCATCCGCATCACCGCGGGTTGCGGGAGCCGTTCGGCGCCGAGGTGCACCACGTCAACCCCACCTGCGGCGACGAGGTGACCCTGCGCGTCGCGCTCTCCGACGACGGCGAGACGGTGACCGACATCTCCTACGACGGCCAGGGTTGTTCGATCAGCCAGGCCGCCACCTCGGTGCTCACCGATCAGGTGATCGGGCAGAGCGTCGGTGACGCGCTCAAGACGGTCGCGGCCTTCACCGAGATGATTTCCTCCCGCGGCAACGTCGAGGGGGACGAAGATGTACTGGGTGACGGCATCGCGTTCGCCGGTGTCGCCAGGTATCCCGCCCGGGTGAAGTGCGCGCTGCTGGGTTGGATGGCTTTCAAGGCCGCACTGGCAGAAGCCAGGCCATTTGACGAAGCGTTGGCACAGGCCAGCGACGACGTGGAGGACAACCGATGAGTGATACCGCTTCTGACGAGCTGCTCGCCGATGTCGAGGAGGCCATGCGCGACGTGGTGGACCCCGAGTTGGGCATCAACGTCGTGGACCTGGGCCTGGTCTATGGACTCAACGTCGAAGAGGGCGACGAGGGCCCGGTGGCCCTGATCGACATGACGCTCACCTCGGCGGCCTGTCCGTTGACCGACGTCATCGAGGACCAGTCGCGCACCGCGCTGGTGGGCGCCGGCCTGGTCAACGAGATCAAGATCAACTGGGTCTGGAACCCGCCGTGGGGCCCGGACAAGATCACCGACGACGGCCGCGAACAGCTGCGAGCGCTCGGTTTCACCGTCTAGAGTGAAGCGCCAAACCTGGTCGGCCTCATACCGCGAGGATTGTGATATGGCTCCGAAACGTTTGGCTCGTCGGGTCGCCTTGACGGCCGGCGCGGCTGCCTTCGTCGGAATGGTCTCGTTGACCGCCGCCTGCGGGGAGACCACGCAGCCCCCCGAAGAATCCACCACCACCACAACAACCACCACGACCACCACGCCGCCGGTGAAGCCGACCGAGAACTTCCCCGATTTCGGTCCGACAATGGACACCACCGGCCCCAATTCGTTCGAACCGACGGACCGAGCGCCCCGAGACCCGGGGTTCTAGCACGCATCGCCGCGGAGGTCGCAGCGTGCGCGCCAGGTACCGGGTGCAGGCCCTGATCGCCGCGGCCGTGGTGCTGGTACCGGTGTCTGACACACCATCGCCGTCGATCTCCGATTCCAGGGCCGTCATCGACGGCCCGTACGCGTCGCTGCTCGCCGCCTCGGCTGATCTCGGTGCCGCCCACAGCGGTGCTGTGCAGCTCACCGTCACTTTGCGCGACCACTCCCGGCCGACCGAGCTGATCAGCTGGACGGATCGCCACCACCTGTCGGTGCGCTGGTTGCCCGATCATCCGTGGGCGATCGTCGAGGGTGCGTCCCGCCGCGTGGCCGACGCTTTCGACGTCACCATCAACGAATACCGGGGCAGGCGCGGTCAGGTCTTCTATGCGTCGCCACACCAACCGCCCGTCCCGTCCGCCCTGCACGGCCAGGTCGCCGGAATCGGCCGAATCCTCGGCTACACGCCGCACCGTGAATCGCGCCCGACGATCGTGGCCCCGCTGGAGGTGCCCGATCGAGGATTGACGCCCGACGCGCTGCGAACTGCCTACAACGCCAACCGGTTGAGCACCGCGGGCTACACCGGCAAGGGAACCACCGTGGTGATCTTCGCCTTCAGTGGGTACGACCAAGCCGACCTCGACACGTTCTCCACCCGGTACGGGCTGCCACGGTTCACCCCCGTCCTGGTGGGTGGCCAGCCGAGTGAGCCGCAAGCCGAGACCACGATGGATCTGCAGTTGGTCCACGCCATCGCACCGGATGCGCAGAAGGTGGTCGTCAACGCCCGCCCGACGCTGGAGGGTGATGGTGCCTTCGAGAAGATCGGGCAGCTGCTCGCGGCGACCGATCGCCGGTTTCCCGGTGCCATCTGGAGCTTTTCGATCGGCTGGGGGTGCGACAAGCTGTACACGGCTGCTGACCTGGCCCCGGTACGGTCCGCGCTGGCCGCTGCGCACGCCAACGGCACGACGTCGTTCAGTGCCAGCGGCGATCTTGCCGGGCTGGAATGCAAAGGGGGACAAGACTGGTCATCGCCTCCCAGCATCGACGACACCGGGTTGGATGCGGTCTCGTCGTTGCCCGAGACCACCTCTGTGGGCGGCACCACCCTGTCGACCACCGCCGATGGCAGCTGGTTGGCCGAACAAGCCTGGTTCCACATCCCGCTGTCACAGGGCAGCGGCGGAGGGACGTCGGTGTTGTTCGATCGGCCCGAATGGCAGCGCGCGGTGGCGCCCGGTGCCGATCCCGGCCGCCGCATGGTCCCCGATGTCGCTGCCGTCGCCGATCCCTTCACCAGCGCCAGAATAGTTCTGCACCAACGGAATCTGGTTGCCGGCGGCACCTCACAGTCAGCGCCGGTCTGGGCTGGGCTGACGGCGGTGATGAACCAATATCTGCTTGCCCACGGTGGCCGGGTGATCGCAGACATCAACCCGCTGTTGTACCGCATCGCCGCGGACGCCGCGCTGCCGGCATTCCGTGACGTCATCCTCGGCGGCAACGCCGCGTACGATGCCGGGCCCGGTTACGACCTGGTGACCGGCCTGGGCACACCGGACGTCGAAAACCTCGTCCAAGACATTCTGCTCATCCAGAAGTTGACCCAATGACCGCCGAACCCGCCGAGAACGATACCGACACCGCACACTGCCGGGTGTGCCGAAGCGACGTTCCGGCCGGGATCTTCTGCGGGGTGTGCGGGGCACCGCTGTGCCCGCGCCGCGGTGACGGACCCGCCTGGCTTCGGCTGCGGTCTTACGCGGCCGCGGCAGGGGAGAGACTGCTGCGACCGGCGCCGGCGAGTTCGTTGTTTCCGCAGCTGCCGACCCCGGCCCGGACACCGTTCCGGGTCGGGTTGGCGCTTCTGCCGTTGGCTCTGATGATCGGCGCCCTGCTGCGTGCACCGGCACTGCTGATCGCGGCGGGCACGCTGGGGCTGCCGCTGTTGTTCGTCCTCTACCTGTACGACTCAGGTGCGGGTCGGGACGTACCGGACCGAATTCTGTTGGTCACCACCGGACTCGCCGTCGTGCTGGGTATCGCCTGGGCCTTGCTGACCGGCCCGAGCCTGGCCCGGGCATACAGTGTCCCGCTCGGCGACAGTGTCACGGTCTACCAGATATTTCGGCACGGTCTCGGGGTGCCGATCGGCGCGTTGATACTCGCTGTGGTGCCCGTGGTCGTAGCCCGCCTGCTGGACCGGACACCTCGGGAATCCCTGCACGGCTTCATGATCGGAACACTCGGCACGTTGAGCTTCACGGCCGCCGCCACGGCGCCCAGGCTCGTGCCGCAGTTCACCACCGAGCTGGTGGTGCGCAATCGACCGATGCCGGGGCTCCTGGCCCAGGCCGCGATCCATGGCATGACCCTTCCGCTGTCGGCTGCGGCGGTCGGCGGCCTGGTGGGCGCCGCGCTGTGGTTCACGCAGCCGGACGGCGTTGCCCGCAGGCACCCGGGCTCGGTGCGCGTCGCGATGGCGGCGGCCGCGGCGACGGTGATCATGGTCTACGCGGTACTTGGGCTGGTCGACGTCGCGCGGGTCCCCGAGCCGGTACAGCTGGCCGTCCACGTCGCTGTGACGGTCGCGGCCTTGTATGCGCTGCGGATCGGCCTGCACCTGGCGTTACTGCACGAAGCGCACGACCCGGTCGCCACCGGGCGATCCGTGTGCTGCCCGCACTGCGGCACCGTCACGCCCGATCTGGCCTTCTGCCCGGCCTGCGGAGCTGCTGCCCGGGCGTCCTCACGCTCGTCGCGGACCCTGCGACGGGAACAGCGACCGGGCCGCACACACTCGATGGTGACACTGCCGGCGGCCTGGGGCGGCGTGATCGCGGTGACGGCAGTGGCCTTGACCGCGGTGGGCGGGGTGCTCAGCCGGCCACCGGTGCGTTACGCCTGCCCGCCGGAGTGCGGCAGCCCACCGGTGGGCGAGCCGGTGACCGCCGGCCCGCTGTTCACCGCTGCCGACGGCCGGTTCTCGGTGTCGTACCCGGCTGCCGGCGCAGCGTATCGAGTCACCACCCGGCCGGACGGGGTGACGGCGGAATCCCTTCACGGTGATGGTGGCACCATGCGGCTCTTTGCCCGGCAGGCAATCGGAAGCAGCCCGGTGGCCATCGCGAATTCTGTTCTTGCGCAGTCATTCCCCAATGCGAGGACCGCATACGAGATTCCCAACGCCATGGTCGGCTATCAATCGGGCTACGGCCTGGTGGCCGATTACTGGCCGCTGGGCGCCATGAGCAGTGTGGTGCACATGCGGGTGATAGTGATGGTCGCGGTGAAAGATGACCTGGCACTCATCGCCGACGCCGTCGGGCCCTATCGGGAATCCCGGCCCGGGCCCGGATCCACCAAACCGTCCGGGGTCGGGCTGGAGTTGGCGAAGGACCTGGGCCGGTACGTCAACACCTTCCGCTGGGCCGGCGATCCTGCGAGGTAAGCCTGGTCCAAACTGTCGGTCCCCGCTGCTAAAACTGTCGTCAATTGGACGAGAGTGGAGGCACATGGGAACTGAGGTGACGGTCGTCGGCGATCGGTTGCAGTTGGGACCGGCCACCGTGTGTTTCCAGCTCATCGGGAACGGATGGCGTTCCCGGACAGCCGGAAGGAACTGCGATGAGTTCAGACGTCGACACGTTGTACGACGCATGCCTGCGCGATCTCGGTGATCCGCGGCGCTGGTTCGCGCCCCGGGGCTACCCGGATTCGTTGGCGCTGTGTGTGATCGATTCGATTTTCTCGACGGGGGCGCGGTACGCCACGGTGGAGAAGATCATCACTCGCTACCGTGGCTGTCGGGCCGCCCAGGGTGCGGATGCCGAAAACGACGGCGCTGCAGAACTTCTCCGCAATATCGATGAGCTGGGCGGGGCGGACGCGTGGGCGGCGCAGATCGGCAATCGGCGGCCCACCTCGCCCGCTGCGGGTGCGCCGCTGAAGGCCGAGGCGGTCAGGAAGGCTGCCGAAGCGCTTGTGGCTCTGGGGATTCAGACCACCGAGGAGCTGCGTGCCGCGGCCGCTGACGACGTCCGCAGGGAGGCGGCCAAGGCGGCCTGGTGCGCCATTCCGGGGCAGCGCTCGGGCATCACCTGGGAGTACACCCAGATGCTGGCCCGGATTCCCGGCGTCAAAGCCGATCGCATGGTGCTCGGGTACGTCTGCCGCCAACTCGGGGCGGTCACTGCCGACCGGGCGGCCGAATTGGTCCGGGCAACGGCCGAGAGGGCGGGCTGGGACGCGATCGACCTCGACCACGCCATCTGGCGCTTCGAATCCGGACGGCCGTATCAACGGGACCTACCGGCCTGACAACGGTGGGATAGCGCAGGCTTTCGGCGGGTACCCGGAGTCGAAAGCCTGCTGCCTGCGCGGCTTGGCCATATGGTGGGAACAGGCCGCTACGCCCCGACGTTAGGACAATTGTGACTACGCAGGACATCACCGCAGACCAGTTCAATGACATCGTCAACGGCAACGACATCGTGCTGGTGGATTTCTGGGCGTCGTGGTGCGGGCCGTGTCGTGCGTTCGCGCCGACCTTCAAGGCCGCCTCGGAAAAGCACCCCGACGTGGTCTTCGCCAAGGTGGACACCGAGGCCGAGCAGGGGCTCGCCGCGGCAGCCGACATCCGGTCCATCCCCACCCTGATGGCGTTCAAGAAGGGCAAGTTGGTCTTCAACCAGGCCGGCGCACTGCCGCCGGCGGCGCTGGAGGACCTGGTGCAGAAGATCAAGGACTTCGACATCGACGCGGCCATCAAAGAGCAGGCCGCTCAGGGCGACGCCGAACAGGTCTGATCGCCGGCACGCGATAGCGTGCTGTCCGTGACTGCGCAGACCGAATACGTCCTGGTCGATCGTCCCCGGCCGGATGTGGCCCTGGTGACTCTCAACCGCCCCGAGCGGATGAACTCGATGGCGTTCGACGTCATGGTGCCGCTGAAGGATGTCCTGGAAGAGCTGCGCTACGACAACAGCGTGCGCGTCGTGGTGCTGACCGGGGCCGGACGGGGGTTCTCCTCCGGCGCCGACCACAAGTCGGCTGGATCGGTGCCCCACGTGGCCGGATTGACCAGGCCGACGTATGCGCTGCGGTCGATGGAGATCCTCGACGATGTGATTCTCGCGCTGCGTCGGCTGCACCAGCCGGTGATCGCCGCGGTCAACGGTGCGGCGATCGGGGGTGGGCTGTGTCTGGCCCTGGCATGTGACATCCGCGTCGCGGCGCAGGGGGCCTACTTCCGGGCGGCCGGGATCAACAACGGGCTGACCGCCAGTGAGCTGGGCTTGTCCTACCTGCTGCCGCGGGCCATTGGCTCCTCGCGGGCCTTCGAGATCATGCTGACCGGCCGCGACGTGGATGCCCAGGAGGCGGCGAACATCGGGCTGGTGTCCAGCGTGGTGGCCGAGGACACCCTGCTGGACACCTGTTACGGCATGGCGGAGCGGATGGCCGCCTTCTCCCGGCCGGGAGTCGAGTTGACCAAGCGCACACTTTGGAGTGGACTGGACGCCGCTAGTCTGGAAGGGCACATGCAGGCCGAAGGCCTGGGACAACTCTTCGTGCGTCTGCTCACCGCAAACTTTGAGGAAGCGGTTGCTGCGCGCGCCGAGAAGCGCCCCGCCGCCTTTACCGACGACAAATAAGACGACAGATATCTAGGAGGACCGCAGCGTGATCACCGCAACGGACCTGGAGGTCCGCGCCGGCGCGCGCACGCTGCTGTCCACCGAGGGCGCCGCGCTGCGGGTGCAGCCAGGCGATCGCATCGGACTGGTCGGCCGTAATGGCGCGGGCAAGACCACGACGATGCGCATCCTGGCCGGCGAAGGCGAGCCCTACGCCGGCACCATCACCCGCGCCGGTGAGGTCGGCTACCTGCCGCAGGACCCCAAAGAGGGCGATCTCGAGGTGCTGGCCCGCGACCGGGTGCTCTCGGCCCGCGGGCTGGACACCCTGCTGGTCGAGTTGGAAAAGCAGCAGGCGCTGATGGCCGAGGTCGCCGATGACACCGCCCGCGACAAGGCGATCCGCCGGTATGGCCAGCTCGAGGAGCGATTCGCCACCCTCGGGGGTTATGCCGCCGAAAGCGAGGCGGGCCGGATCTGCGCGAGCCTCGGCCTGCCCGAGCGGGTACTGACCCAGCCGCTGCGCACGCTGTCGGGTGGTCAGCGCCGCCGGGTGGAGCTGGCGCGGATCCTCTTCGCGGCGTCAGATGCCGGCGCCGCCGCGTCGACGACGCTGTTGCTCGACGAGCCGACCAACCACCTCGATGCCGATTCGATCGGTTGGCTGCGGGATTTCCTGCGTAACCACACCGGTGGCCTGATCGTGATCAGCCACGATGTCGATCTGCTCGCCGACGTGGTCAACCGGGTCTGGTTCCTCGATGCCGTGCGCGGTGAGGCCGACGTCTACAACATGGGCTGGCAGAAGTATCTCGACGCCCGCGCCACCGACGAACAACGGCGCCGCCGGGAACGTGCCAACGCCGAGAAGAAGGCTTCGGCGTTGCGGGCGCAGGCCGCCAAGATGGGCGCCAAGGCCACGAAAGCCGTTGCCGCACAGAACATGTTGCGTCGTGCCGAGCGAATGATCGCCGAGTTGGACGCCGAGCGGGTGGCCGACAAGGTGGCCCGGATCAAATTCCCGACCCCGGCGCCGTGTGGCCGGGTGCCGCTCACCGCGTCCGGCCTCACCAAGAATTACGGGTCGCTGGAGGTTTTCACCGGCCTGGATCTGGCGATCGACCGAGGTTCACGGGTCGTGGTGCTCGGGCTCAACGGCGCCGGCAAGACGACGCTGTTGCGCATCCTGGCGGGGGTGGAAATCCCGGACGCTGGTCAGTTGGAACCCGGATACGGCTGCAAGGTGGGCTATTTCGCCCAGGAGCACGACACCCTGGACGACGCGGCGACCGTGTGGGAGAACATCCGGCACGCCGCACCGGACACCGGGGAGCAGGACCTGCGGGGACTGTTGGGCGCGTTCATGTTCACCGGGCCGCAGCTCGACCAGCCGGCCGGCACGCTGTCCGGCGGTGAGAAGACCCGATTGGCCTTGGCCGGGCTGGTCGCCTCGACCGCCAATGTGTTGCTGCTCGACGAGCCGACCAACAACCTCGATCCGGCCAGCCGTGAACAGGTCCTCGATGCGCTGCGCAGCTACACCGGTTCGGTGATCCTGGTGACGCACGATCCAGGCGCGGCGGAAGCCCTGAACCCGCAGCGGGTATTGCTGCTTCCCGACGGGACCGAGGACTTCTGGTCCGACGAGTACCGCGATCTCATCGAGCTTGCCTGACGCCGAAACCCCAAGAACCGCCGCGTCTTCGAAAACGTAAATATAAGACGTTGGTCAAATCGGCCCCATCGACGTGTTGGCGGTTTCTACTCTGGGTAACCGTCGGGACATCACGAGCGGGGAGATGTCGATGAGGGAAACGAACAAGAGCCACGACGAACTGCTGGCCGAGCTGCGCACCGCATATGAGCGGGGTGCCAGTATCCGCTCGCTGGTCGCAGCGACCGGGCGTTCGTATGGTTCGATCCACAGCCTGCTGCGCGAGTCGGGGACGACGATGCGCAGCCGTGGCGGCCCGAACCACCGGACTCGATCCCGGGCCTGATCAACACAGTTGCTGTGCGCTAGCCGGATTCAGCTTCGGCGGCGTTCTGGTGGCGCACGCTGTCCTCGACCAGATCGAGTACCGCGGTGAGGTTCTTCGGGTCCTCGCCAGAGGCCAGCCGGGCCACCAGGCCGTCGAGCACCAGGTCCAGATAGATGTGCAGGACCGCACTCGGAACGTCGTCACGCAGGCGTCCGGCCTGCTTCTGGCGCCGCAACCGTTCGGTGGTGGCGGCCGACAATTCCGCCGAACGCTCGGCCCAGCCCTGATGAAAGGCCGGGTCGTTGCGTAGTTTTCGGGCGATCTCCAGCCGGGTGGCCAGCCAGTCGTACTGCTCGGGTTCGGCCAGCAGGTCCCGCATCACCTGGATCAGGCCCTCGCGGGAGGCCACCTCGGCCATCCGCTCGGCGTCCTCGCGGGCCAGTTCGAAGAACAAGGTGTCCTTGTCCTTGAAGTGGTGAAAGATTGCGCCGCGCGACAGCCCGATCGTTTCCTCGAGCCGCCGCACGGTCGCACTCTCATATCCGTATTGACCGAAGCAGCGCCGGGCGCCGTCGAGAATCTGACGGCGCCGAGCCGCGAGATGGTCGTCGGTCACCCGGGGCAATTGGACACTCCTCGCGCGAGCGCTCGTCGGCGCTGTCCGTTATCTAGCTTCGTCGGTCGGCCGGTCAGGATTACTTCGACTTCAGCATGTTGCGCAGCACGTACTGCAGGATGCCGCCGTTGCGGTAGTAATCGGCCTCGCCGGGGGTGTCGATGCGGACCACGGCGTCGAACTCCACCTTGGACCCATCTTCCTTGGTGGCGGTCACGTGCACGGTCTTCGGCGTCTTGCCCTTGTTGAGCTCGTCGATACCGGTGATGTCGTAGGTCTCGGTACCGTCCAGCTTCAGGCTGGCCGCCGATTCGCCGGCCGGGAATTGCAGCGGGATGACGCCCATGCCGATCAGGTTCGACCGGTGGATGCGCTCGAAGGATTCGGTGATGACGGCCTTCACGCCCAGCAGCACCGTGCCCTTGGCCGCCCAGTCACGCGACGAACCCGATCCGTATTCCTTGCCACCCAGGACGACCAGCGGGATGCCGGCCTTCTTGTAGTTGACCGAGGCGTCGTAGATGAACGCCTGCGGGCCGCCATCCTGGGTGAAATCGCGGGTGTAGCCGCCCGAGACGTCGTCGAGCAACTGGTTGCGGAGCCGGATGTTGGCGAAGGTACCGCGGATCATCACCTCGTGGTTGCCGCGCCGCGACCCC
Organism: [Mycobacterium] fortunisiensis; assembly: GCF_019050325.1. Lineage (GTDB taxonomy): Bacteria > Actinomycetota > Actinomycetes > Mycobacteriales > Mycobacteriaceae > Mycobacterium > Mycobacterium fortunisiensis. The sequence goes on from NZ_VOMB01000016.1 coordinate 751,963, forward strand.
AGCGAGTTGTAGTCCTTGCGCTCAACGCCGTTGGCGTCGAGGTACTGCGCGGCCGGGGTGCCCGGTTTGATCGAACCGGCCGGGCTGATGTGGTCGGTGGTCACCGAATCGCCCAGCAGGGCAAGGACTCTGGCGCCCTTGATGTCGGTCACGGGCTCCGGCTCGGCGGGCATGCCGTCGAAGTACGGGGCCTTGCGCACGTAGGTGGACGCGTCGTCCCACTCGAAGGTGTTGCCCTCCGGGGTGGACAGCGAACGCCAGCGCTCGTCGCCCTTGAACACATCGGCGTAGGAGTCGGTGAACATGTCCCGGTTGATCGAGGAGGCGATCGTCTCCTCGATCTCGGCGGCCGACGGCCAGATGTCTTTGAGGAAGACGTCGTTGCCGTCGGAATCCTGGCCGAGCGGATCGGTCTCGAAATCGAAGTCCATGGTGCCGGCGATCCCGTAGGCGATGACCAGCGGCGGAGAGGCCAGGTAGTTCATCTTCACGTCGGGGGAGATGCGGCCTTCGAAGTTGCGGTTGCCCGAGAGCACGGCCGTCACCGACAGGTCATTCTCGTTGATGGCCGCCGAGATCTCGTCCGGCAGCGGGCCGGTGTTGCCGATGCAGGTGGTGCAGCCGTAGCCACCCAGGTAGTAACCCAGCTTCTCCAGGTACGGCCACAGGCCGGCCTTGTTGTAGTAGTCGGTGACCACCTGCGAGCCCGGCGCCATGTTGGTCTTGACCCACGGCTTGGAGGTGAGGCCCTTCTCGACGGCCTTCTTGGCCAGCAGCGCCGCACCGATCATCACCGACGGGTTCGAGGTGTTGGTGCAGCTGGTGATGCCCGCGACGACGACGGCGCCGTGGTCGAGCACGAACTCGCCGCGCTCGTCGGAACGCACCCGGACCGGCTTGGACGGCCGGCCGTTGGAGTTGCGGGCGGCCGAGTGAACTGTCGGTGCGCCCTCCTTCTCGAAGGTCAGCTTGGCCGGATCAGAGGCCGGGAAGCTGTCGTCGAGTGCGTCGTCGAGATCGGTGTACTCGGTGGAGTTGCCCTCCTCGACATAGTTGTGGATGTCGCGACGGAAGGCATTCTTGGCGTCGGACAGCTCGATGCGGTCCTGCGGGCGCTTCGGGCCGGAGATCGAGGGCACCACGGTGGACAGGTCCAGCTCGAGGTACTCGGAGAAGACCGGCTCCTTGTCCGGGTTGTGCCACATGCCCTGGGTCTTGGCGTAGGCCTCGACCAGTGCCAGCTGCTCCTCGGTGCGCCCGGTCAGCCGCAGGTAGTTGATGGTCTCGTCGTCGATCGGGAAGATCGCTGCGGTGGAACCGAACTCGGGGCTCATGTTGCCCAGGGTGGCGCGGTTGGCCAGCGGCACCTCGGCCACACCCTTGCCGTAGAACTCGACGAACTTGCCGACCACACCGTGCTTGCGCAGCATGTCGGTGACGGTGAGCACCACGTCGGTGGCGGTCACACCGGGCTTGATCTCACCGGTCAGCTTGAAGCCGACGACGCGGGGGATGAGCATCGAGACGGGCTGGCCCAGCATGGCCGCCTCGGCCTCGATACCGCCGACACCCCAGCCCAGCACACCCAGGCCGTTCTCCATGGTGGTGTGGCTGTCGGTGCCCACACAGGTGTCGGGGTAGGCCACCCCGTCACGCTCGAACACCACGCGGGCCAGGTACTCGATGTTGACCTGATGCACGATGCCGGTGCCCGGCGGGACGACCTTGAAGTCGTCGAACGCGCCCTGGCCCCAGCGCAGGAACTGGTAGCGCTCGGAGTTGCGCTCGTATTCGAGTTCGACGTTGCGCTCGAAGGCGCCGGCGTTGCCGAACACGTCGAGGATGACGGAGTGGTCGATGACCATCTCGGCGGGGGACAGCGGGTTGACCTTTTCCGGGTCACCACCGAGTGCGGCCACGGCCTCGCGCATGGTGGCCAGGTCGACGATGCACGGCACACCGGTGAAGTCCTGCATCAGCACGCGGGCCGGGGTGAACTGGATCTCGATGCTCGGCTCCGCCGAGGGATCCCAGTTGGCGATGGCCTCGATGTGTTCCTTGGTGATGTTGGCGCCGTCTTCGGTGCGCAGCAGGTTCTCCGCGAGCACCTTGAGGCTGTAGGGCAGCTTCTCGGTGCCGGGTACCGCGTCGAGGCGGTAGATCTGATAGCTCTTGTCCCCGACAGTCAGGGTGTCGCGGGCACCAAATGAGTTAAGGGACGAATTTTCCGTATTCTCGCTGCTCACATCAACTCCCGGCTAGATCTCGCCGCGACGGGCTGTGTCGGCGGCGTCCTGATCCTAACAGTACGCTTGTCCTGCAATGGATGGTGGGCCGGGGCCCAGTCTTCTCTTGTCGCGTGCTCGTCGCCACCTGGTTGGCCCGATCTGTGCTCGCTGATTCGGTGGCGACTGCCCAGGTTTGGTGCCGGCAGGCCTCGGTGGAGCTTCCCGAATGTCACGCCGGAGTGGCGTCGGGTCCCGAGCGTCACGCGAGCGTGGCGGTGTCGGCGGTCGGGCGCAGTTGGGGCCGCGCTTTGTCACGCCGGAGTGGCGTTCGGGCACGAGCGTCACTCCAGAGTGACGATCGGCGGTCGAAGCGGTGACGATTGCCCGTGTCCGTTGGCCCGGCCGGAACGCCGCGGCGTACCGTGCTGGGGTGACCGGACCGCATGTCATTCCATTCCTGCCGTCTTATATCCCGGTCGAGGTGTGCGACACCGTGGGAATCGATCCGGCTCAACCTGATGGCGTGGCCGCCTGCATGGCTGCTGTGCAGGCCGATGTGCGTGACGACGGGGTGAGTGCTCCCGACGCCGACGTCGAGGAGTTGCGCCAGGTGGTCAGCGACGCCCGTCAGAGTGGCGTCGACCTCAAGATTGTCGTGCTGCCGGGTAACCCGGCCATCGACACGCCGTTGCGCGACATCGCCACCGAGGTCGGGGAGGCCAACCCGGGCGCGACGGTGCTGGCGTTGAGCCCGTCGTTCGCCGGTACCTACAGCCCGACCATCGATCGGGTGACTTTGGAAGCCGGTCAGGATGTGGCCAAAACCGGAAATCCGGTGTTGTCGGCGAAGAATTTCGTCGGCCAGATTTCGACGCCGGATTTTCCCTGGACGGCACTCACGATCGTGTTGGTGCTAGGCGTCGCCGCGGCGGCCGCGCTGGCCCGCGGACTGCAGGTCCGCAGCAAACGAATCGCCGGGTCAGGGACGTCGAGCCCGGCCTCGGAAACGTTGCCGAATTCCGTCGAACATTAGTTCGGAATAACGCCCAATATCACTAAGCGGTAACGGTATTCGCAATTACATTCTTGTAATTTGTGACTAAAGTTTCTTTAGCTCTAGATGTGACGTACGGTGCAATCGGTACCCATTGTTGTAGTTGTGCTTCATGTGACTTCTGCGCATAGACGCCGAGCAAACTGGCCGGTACGCCGTCGTTGAGCCCGAGGAGACCTGAGTCGAATGAGACGCATATTTGGCGTCCCGCGAGCGCGGGGAACCGATCGGGTCGCGGGTACGCGACGGCGGTGGTGCGCCGTCCCGCTGACCGCCGGAATGCTGTTGGCCACGGCGCTGTCGGGCGGGGTCCCCGCGGCCACGGCCGACCCGGGCAGCCCCGACCAGATCGCCACACTCGTCGCGGCAGTGGCCAATGCCGACCAGAAGCTGCAGGAGCTGGGCGCGGCCATCCAGACCCAGCAGGAAGCCGTCAACAAGGCCATCGTCGAAGTACAGGACGCGCGCGACGCAGCGGCCGCGGCGCAGCAGGAGGTCGACGCCAGCCAGCAGGGCATCGCCGACGCCAATGCCGCCATCGAGGCGGCCCAGAAGCGCTTCAACACGTTCGCCGCCGCCACCTATGTCAGCGGCCCGTCGTCCTCGTATCTGGCCGCGTCCGACCCAGCCGACATCGTCAGTTCCGCAGCCACCGGCCAAACGCTCACCGTCAGCAGCGAGAAGGTGATCGCTGACCTGCAGCGGGCCCGGACCGAGCAGGTGAACCGGGAATCGGCCGCGCGGCTGGCCAAGCAGAACGCCGACAAGGCCGCGGCCGACGCGCAGACCAGTCAGGACAATGCCGTCGCCGCGCTCACCCAGGCGCAGCAGACCTTCCGCACACAACAGGGCGAACTCGACCGGTTGACCGCCGAACGGGCCTCGGCGCAAGCCCAGCTCGCGCAGGTGCACAAGGCATCGGCACCGGCCGCGCCGGCGCCGCAGGCGGCCGCCGGGAACTGGGATCGGGCGCCGGGCGCCCCGGCGCAGGCGGGCCAGAACTGGGACACCGCATGGGATCCCACGCTGCCGGCCATCCCCAGCGCCTTCGTCAGCGGTGATCCGATCGCCATCATCAACACGGTGCTGGGGATCTCGTCGACCTCGGCTCAGGTCACCGCCGACATGGGCCGCGGCTTCCTGCAGAAGTTGGGGATCCTGCCGACCCCGACGGGCTACACCAACGGGGCGATCCCGCGGGTGTACGGCCGGCAGGCCTCCGAGTACGTCATCCGGCGGGCCGGTTCCCAGATGGGTGTGCCGTATTCCTGGGGCGGCGGCAACGCGGCCGGACCGAGCCGGGGCATCGATTCCGGGGCCAACACGGTCGGGTTCGACTGCTCGGGCCTGATCCTCTACGCGTTCGCCGGAGTCGGCATCAAGTTGCCGCACTATTCGGGCTCGCAGTACAACGCCGGCCGCAAGATCCCGTCCTCGCAGATGCGTCGCGGCGACGTCATCTTCTACGGGCCCGGCGGCAGTCAGCACGTGACCCTGTATCTGGGCAACGGCCAGATGCTCGAAGCGCCCTATACGGGTTCGCACGTCAAGATCTCGCCGGTCCGCACCAGCGGGATGACCCCGTACGTGGTCCGCTACATCGAATACTGATGGGAATACATTGCGCTCCTTCGTCTTACGTTGCCTGATCCTGATCGCCGCGACGACGGTTGCGGCGGTCGGTCTGGTGGCGCCGGCCCACGCCGCGCCCGACGACGGTCAATGGGATCCGACGTTGCCGAAACTGATCAGCTCCGGCGCGCCCGGCGACCCGCTGGCGATCGCCAACGCCTCGCTGGCCGCCACCGCGCAGGCCACCCAGGTCACGATGGGCCTGGGCCACAAGTTCCTGGCCGGCCTCGGTCTGGTCAAGGACGAGCCGGGCAGCGTGGCCGTGGGCAGTGTCCGCGGGCCGCAGGCCATCGAATACGCCATCCGGCGCGGGGGATCGCAGATGGGTGTGCCGTACTCGTGGGGCGGTGGCAAACCCAGCGGCCCCACCCGCGGCATCGAGTCCGGCGCCAACACCGTGGGCTTCGACTGTTCGGGCCTGACGCAGTACGCCTACGCCGGCGTGGGCGTGTTGATCCCCAAGTACTCGGGCGACCAGTACAACACCGGCCGCAAGGTTCCGGTGGCCCAGGCCAAGCGCGGTGACCTGCTGTTCTGGGGGCCCGGCGGCAGCCAGCACGTGGCGATGTATCTCGGCGGCGGCAAGATGCTCGAGGCGTCCGGAAGCGCGGGCAAAGTGACGGTGAGTCCGGTGCGGACGGCGGGCATCCAGCCCTATGCGGCCCGCATCGTCGAATCCTGAGGGGAAGCTGAACTCTTCCGGGCAGCGTCGACGGAATTCGAACTGCCTGGAATAGTTGACGGCGGGCACTCGGTTGCCCACCAGAGCAACAGGCAAGACCAGCGTTTTTGTAGTCGAACACCGTGGGAGGAAGTTGATGACGTCACCGAGTGGACCGCCGCAGGGCGCCGGAGGGTATCCCGGTTCGAGCCCGGCGCCGGGCTTTCCGCCCGGGTCACCCGGCTCCCACGCCGCGCCGCAGGCCGCGACCAACGGCAGCCTGCAGGCCGAGGTGCACACCCTCGAACGCGCCATCTTCGAGGTCAAGCGGATCATCGTGGGCCAGGACCAGCTCGTCGAGCGGATGCTCGTCGGTCTGCTCGCCAAGGGCCACGTACTGCTCGAAGGCGTGCCCGGCGTGGCCAAGACGCTCGCCGTCGAGACGTTCGCCAAGGTGGTCGGCGGGACGTTCGCGCGCATCCAGTTCACCCCCGACCTGGTGCCCACCGACATCATCGGTACCCGCATCTACCGGCAGGGCAAGGAAGACTTCGACATCGAGCTCGGCCCGGTGGTGGTCAACTTCCTGCTCGCCGACGAGATCAACCGCGCGCCGGCGAAGGTGCAGTCCGCCCTTCTCGAGGTGATGGCCGAGCGCAAGATCTCGATCGGCGGCAAGACGTTCCCGCTGCCCACCCCGTTCCTGGTGATGGCCACCCAGAACCCGATCGAGCAGGAGGGCGTCTACGCACTGCCCGAAGCCCAGCGCGACCGCTTCCTGTTCAAGCTCAACGTCGACTACCCGACGCCGGAGGAAGAGCGCGAGATCATCTACCGGATGGGCGTCAAGCCGCCGGAGCCCAAGCAGATCCTGACCACCGACGATCTGCTGCGGCTGCAGGACCTCGCGGCCAATACGTTCGTGCACCACGCTCTTGTGGACTACGTGGTGCGGATCGTCACCGCGACCCGTGAGCCGGAGAAGTTCGGCATGCCCGACGCCAAGGCGTGGATCGCCTACGGTGCCTCGCCGCGTGCCTCGCTCGGCATCATCTCGGCGGCCCGGGCGCTGGCCCTGGTGCGTGGGCGTGACTACGTCATCCCGCAGGACGTCGTCGAGGTGATCCCCGACGTGCTGCGGCACCGCCTGGTGCTGACGTACGACGCGCTGGCCGACGAGGTTTCCGCGGAGACGGTGGTCAACCGGATTCTGCAGACGGTGGCCCTGCCGCAGGTCAATGCCCTTCCGCAGCAAGGGCATTCGGTTCCGCCCGCTGTGCCTGCCGCGGCCGGCGCGGCCGGTGGTCGGTGACCACTTCCCGACGCACCGTCGACCTGCCGTCTCTCAAGCGCGGGGAGATTCGGGATCCCGCACTGACGGCGGCGTTGCGCAAGCTTGAGCTGACGGTGCGGCGCAAGCTCGACGGGGTCCTGCACGGCGACCACCTCGGCCTGATCCCGGGCCCGGGGTCGGAGCCGGGGGATTCGCGGATCTATCAGCCCGGTGACGACGTGCGCCGGATGGATTGGTCGGTGACGGCGCGGACCCAGACGCCGCACGTGCGGCAGATGATCGCCGACCGGGAGCTGGAGACCTGGCTCGTCGTCGACATGTCGGCCAGCCTGGATTTCGGCACCACCGGCTGTGAGAAGCGTGATCTGGCTGTGGCGGCCGCGGCCGCCATTGCGTTCCTCAACAGCGGTGGCGGGAACCGGATCGGGGCGATCATCGCCAACGGCGACACCACGCGCCGGGTGCCGGCGTTGAGCGGGCGGCTGCACGAGCAGGAGTTGCTGCGCGCGATCGCCACCACACCGAAGGCTCCGACCGGGGTGCGGGGCGACCTGGCCGCCGCCATCGACGCGCTGCGCCGCCCGGAGCGCCGGCGCGGCATGGCGGTGATCATCAGTGACTTCCTCGGGCCGATCAACTGGATGCGTCCGCTGCGGGCCATCGCCGGGCGTCACGAGGTGCTGGGCATCGAGATCCTCGACCCGCGTGACGTCGAGTTGCCCGCCGTGGGGGATGTGGTGCTGCAGGACACCGAGACCGGTGTCACCCGCGAGTTCACCATCGACGAGCAGCTCCGCAGCGATTTCGAGCGGGCGGCTGCGGCCCACCGGGAGGAAGTGGCCCGCACGTTGCGGCGGTGTGACGCACCGCTGCTGAGCCTGCGCACCGACCGCGACTGGATCGCCGATGTGGTGCGGTTCGTGGCGAATCGGCGGCGCGGCGCCCTGGCGGGCCAGCGGTAGAAGAAGCGTGATGAGCAACGAAAGCGAAATGACTTCTAGCACATGACATTACCGATTCTGGGTCCGATGAGCCTGTCGGGCTTCGCCCATGCGTGGTGGTTCCTGTTCCTGTTCGTGGTGCTCGGCCTGATCGCGTACTACGTCATCGTGCAGCGGGCCCGCAAGCAGCGGATGCTGCGCTTCGCCAACATGGAGCTGCTGGAAAGCGTCGCACCCAAACAACCCACCCGCTGGCGGCACCTGCCGGCAATCCTGCTGGCGCTCTCGCTGGTGCTGCTGACGGTGGCGATGGCCGGGCCCACCCACGATGTGCGGATTCCGCGGAACCGCGCGGTGGTGATGCTCGTGGTCGACGTGTCGCAGTCCATGCGCGCCACCGATGTTGCGCCCAGTCGGCTGGTCGCCGCGCAGGAGGCCGCCAAGCAATTCGCCGATCAGCTGACGCCGGGCATCAACCTCGGCCTGATCGCGTACGCCGGGACCGCGACCGTGCTCGTGCAGCCGACCACCAACCGTGAGGCCACCAAGAACGGGCTGGACAAGCTGCAACTGGCCGATCGGACCGCAACCGGTGAGGGCATCTTCACCGCGTTGCAGGCGATCGCCACCGTCGGCGCGGTGATCGGTGGCGGCGACGAGCGTCCGCCGGCCCGGATCGTGCTGATGTCCGACGGCAAGGAGACCGTGCCGTCCAACCCGGACAACCCCAAGGGGGCCTACACCGCCGCGCGCACCGCCAAGGACCAGGGCGTGCCGATCTCCACGGTGTCGTTCGGCACGCCGTACGGCTACGTCGAGATCAACGATCAGCGCCAGCCGGTCCCGGTCGATGACGAGATGCTGGGCCGGATCGCCAAGCTGTCCGGGGGTGACGCATTCACCGCGTCCAGCCTGGAACAGCTCAAGCAGGTGTTCAGCTCGCTGCAGCAGCAGATCGGCTACGAGACCATCAAGGGTGACGCCAGTCTCGGTTGGCTGCGGCTGGGGTCGCTGGTGCTGGTGGTGGCCGGGGTGGCGGCGTTGCTGATCAACCGTCGACTGCCTGGCTAGGCAGACGTCGAGATCTGCGTCATGGTGGTGAATTCGCACGCACAACAGCCCTGGTGTCGATTTCGGCGATCGATGACCCACACGTTAAGTTGGCGGGCATGAGTGACAGTGTCGCCACCGAAAGTGCCGCTGCAGAAGCCGGTGGCCGTCCGGCTTTTGTTTCCCGTTCTGTACTGGTGACCGGGGGTAACCGCGGTATCGGTCTGGCCATTGCCCAGCGGCTGGCCGCCGACGGACACAAGGTGGCCGTGACGCACCGCGGATCCGGCGCGCCGGACGGCCTGTTCGGTGTCGTGTGTGACGTCACCGACAACGAGGCCGTCGACCGGGCGTTCAAAGAGGTCGAGGAACACCAGGGCCCGGTCGAGGTGGTGGTGTCCAACGCCGGCATCTCCCAGGACGCGTTCCTCATGCGGATGACCGAGGAGCGGTTTCAGAACGTCATCGACGCCAACCTCACCGGTGCGTTCCGGGTGGCGCAGCGCGCGTCGCGCAGCATGCAGCGCAAGCGCTTCGGCCGGATCATCTTCATCGGTTCGGTCTCGGGCATGTGGGGTATCGGCAACCAGGCCAACTATGCCGCCGCCAAGGCCGGCCTGATCGGCATGGCCCGCTCGATCTCGCGGGAACTGTCCAAGGCCGGGGTCACCGCGAACGTCGTCGCCCCCGGCTACATCGACACCGAGATGACCCGTTCGCTCGATGAGCGCATCCAGGCGGGCGCACTGGATTTCATCCCTGCCAAGCGCGTGGGCACCGCCGAGGAGGTCGCCGGAGCGGTCAGCTTCCTGGCTTCCGAGGACGCGAGCTACATCGCTGGTGCGGTGATTCCGGTCGACGGGGGCATGGGCATGGGCCACTGATCCAAAGCCCTGGATCAACCGCACTTTCGCTTAATTTTTCGCCGAACAAGGAGTCATACTCATGGCAGGTCTGCTCGAAGGCAAACGCATCCTGGTCACCGGGATCATCACCGACTCGTCGATCGCGTTCCACATCGCCAAGGTGGCCCAGGAGGCCGGCGCCGAGCTGGTACTCACCGGTTTCGACCGGATGAAGCTGATCCAGCGCATCGCCGACCGGTTGCCCAAGCCGGCCCCGCTGCTGGAGCTCGACGTGCAGAACGAGGAACACCTGGCCTCCCTGGCCGGCCGGATCACCGAGACGATCGGTGCGGGTAACAAGCTCGACGGTGTGGTGCACTCGATCGGCTTCATGCCGCAGACCGGGATGGGGATGAACCCGTTCTTCGAGGCGCCGTACGAGGACGTCTCCAAGGGCATCCACATCTCGGCGTACTCGTACGCGTCACTGGCCAAGGCCACGCTGCCGGTCATGAACGAAGGCGGCAGCATCGTCGGAATGGACTTCGACCCGACCCGGGCGATGCCCGCCTACAACTGGATGACGGTGGCCAAGAGTGCGCTGGAATCGGTCAACCGCTTCGTCGCCCGCGAGGCCGGGCAGGTCGGTGTGCGGTCGAATCTCGTTGCCGCGGGCCCGATCCGGACGTTGGCCATGAGCGCGATCGTCGGTGGTGCGCTGGGTGACGAAACCAAGCAGCAGATGCAGCTCCTCGAAGAGGGCTGGGACTCGCGCGCGCCGATCGGCTGGAACATGAAGGACCCGACACCGGTCGCCAAGACCGTGTGCGCGTTGCTGTCGGATTGGCTGCCCGCCACCACCGGCACCATCGTCTACGCCGACGGTGGCGCCAGCACCCAACTGCTGTGATGTCCCCGCCGAAACCGCATTCCGGCAGGCGTGCACTCGCACAAACGCTGCCGGAATGCGGTTTCGGCGGAAGTAGGGGAGCGGAGGAGGCGAGTTGACCGAGTTCGATGCCGTCCTCCTGCTGTCCTTCGGCGGACCGGAGGCCCCGGAGCAGGTGATGCCGTTCCTGCAGAACGTCACTCGTGGCCGCGGCATCCCTGACGAGCGGCTGGCCGAGGTCGCCGAGCACTACCTGCATTTCGGCGGGGTCTCGCCGATCAACGGCATCAACCGTGCCCTGATCGCGCAATTGCAGACCCAGCTGTCCGGTGTGCCCGTCTATTTCGGTAACCGCAACTGGGAACCGTATGTCGAGGACACCGTCGCAACCATGCGCGACAACGGAATTCGCCGTGCCGCGGTGTTCACCACATCGGCCTGGGGCGGGTATTCCAGCTGCACCCAGTACGTCGAGGACATCGCCCGGGCCCGCGCCGCTGTCGGTGCCGATGCCCCGGAACTGGTGAAACTGCGCCAGTACTTCGACCATCCGCTGTTGGTGGAGATGTTCGCCGACGCGATCGCCGACGCGGCAGCCACCCTGCCCGCCGAGTTGCGTGACGAGGCCCGACTGGTCTTCACCGCGCATTCGGTGCCGATCGCCGCCGACGAGCGCCACGGTCCACGGCTCTACAGCCGGCAGGTCGGATACGCCACGCGGCTGGTGGCCGCCGCGGCCGGCTACGCGGACTACGACCAGGTCTGGCAGTCGCGATCAGGCCCGCCCCGGATCCCGTGGTTGGAGCCCGACGTCGCCGACCATCTGACGGCGTTGAGTCAGAAGGGGACCCGGGCCGTCATCGTCTGCCCGATCGGATTCGTCGCCGACCACATCGAGGTGGTGTGGGACCTGGACACCGAGCTGCGGGCGCAGGCCGAACGCGCCGGGATCGCGTTCGCGCGGGCCGCCACCCCCAACGCGGACGCGCGTTTCGCCCAATTGGCGGTCGGGCTGATCGACGAGTTACGGACCGGCGCACCGGCGCTGCGGGTGGCCGGGCCCGATCCGGTGCCGGGCTACGGATACAGCGTCGACGGGGCGCCGTGCGCGCCGGAGTGTTGTGGTACGACGGCCTCGATGACGGCAAAGACGGCGAAAAACTAGTCGCGCCAAGCGGATTGCAGGATCGCTTCGAGTGCGGCCAGCCGTGCGGTGCGCACCACCTGGGCCAACGGCCGCATCGCGTCGCCGGCGATCTGCACCTCCGACGAACTCTGCAGGCCGATCGGCATCAGGCCGGAACTCACCGTGATGATCGCGTCGACCTGGGCGGCGTTCTCCAGCACCCGCACCGCCCGGGTGGGGGCGTGATCGGGGAGGCGATGCATCCGGCCCGCCGCCATGATGGCTTCCACCATGCCGCGGGGATCGTCGACGTCCACTCCGACGCCGGCGCGCAGGGCGCCCAACGTATCGGCGGCGGACCGCACGGCCGAGCGCAACTCGTACTCGGCCTCGCCGAGATCGTAATGCTGCGGCGGCGGCAGCACAGGCAGCGAGTACACCGTCCAGGACAGGGCTCGGGGCTCCGGCTCGTATGCGGATTCGGTTTCCGCCTCGTCGAATTCGAAATACTCGAATTCCGGTACCAGGCCCACCCCGTCCAATTCGTCGTGGGTGACCAGGACGGCTTCGCCCACGTTCAGCGCATCGCGCTGGAACTGCGAGCCCGGGGGCAAGCCGCGGACGTCACCGGGAACCGGCAGGGCCACCCTGATCGACGGACGGGTGCCGGATCGGCCGACCGCGGTGCGCAGGGTCTGGAGCAGCGAGACAGAGCCCGAATCCTCCAACTCGGGCCACGGCAGCCCGGTGCGGACCGCCGCCTGCGAATCGTAGGCAGTCACAGAATGCATTGGTGCCCATTGGGATAACGCGCCGAGCACATCGTCGGGCGCGGCCGCACCGGCCCGCCAGGCGTTGGCCCATATCGACAGCGTTGCACTTGGACACCACATGATCCTGGCAGTGTAATTGTCGACCGCCGATCCGGCCGTATTCGCTAGGGTGGGTTCATGGTCGCACCGCTGATCTGGCTCATCCTGGCGCTGGTGCTGGCCGGGGCAGAGGCGCTGACCGGCGACATGTTCCTGCTCATGCTGGCCGGCGGGGCGCTCGCGGCGACGGGCTCGAGCTGGTTGTTCGACTTCCCGCTCTGGGCCGACGGCGTGGTGTTCCTTGTGGTGTCAGTGCTTTTGCTGGTGGGCGTCCGGCCGGCGCTGCGGCGCCGCTTCGAGGCGGGCAAGGGCCGGCCCGAGCTGGTGCAGGCGCTGGAGGGAAAGTCCGCGCTGGTGCTGGACCGGGTGGCCGAGCACGAGGGGCAGGTCAAGCTCGACGGCGAGGTCTGGACGGCGCGGCCGCTCAATGACCACGATGTGTACGAACCAGGTGACCATGTGACGGTGGTGCGGATCGACGGTGCCACCGCTGTGGTTTTCAAGACGACGTAGAAACCCAGGAGGGACCATGGACGGTGCGGTGGCCGGGCTGATCTTGCTGCTCGTCTTGGTGGTGTTCGCCATCATCATCGTGGCCAAATCGGTTGCGCTCATTCCCCAGGCCGAGGCGGCGGTGATCGAGCGTCTGGGTCGTTACAGTCGCACGGTCAGCGGTCAGCTGACCCTGCTGGTGCCGTTCATCGACCGGATCCGGGCCCGGGTGGACCTGCGTGAGCGGGTGGTGTCGTTCCCTCCGCAGGGGGTCATCACCGAAGACAACCTGACGTTGGCCATCGACACCGTGGTGTATTTCCGGGTGATGAATCCGCAGGCGGCGGTGTACGAGATCAGCAACTACATCGTCGGTGTGGAGCAGCTGACCACCACCACGCTGCGCAACGTGGTCGGCGGTATGACCCTGGAACAGACCCTGACCTCACGCGATGCCATCAACCAGCAGCTGCGCGGGGTACTCGACGAGGCGACCGGCCGGTGGGGGTTGCGGGTGGCGCGGGTGGAGCTGCGCAGCATCGATCCGCCCCCGTCGATCCAGGAGTCGATGGAAAAGCAGATGAAGGCCGACCGTGAGAAGCGGGCGATGATCCTGACCGCCGAGGGTGTCCGGGAATCGTCCATCAAGCAGGCCGAAGGCCAGAAGCAGTCGCAGATCCTGGCGGCCGAAGGCGCCAAGCAGGCCGCGATCTTGGCCGCCGAGGCCGACCGGCAGTCACGGATGTTGCGGGCCCAGGGTGAGCGGGCCGCCCAGTACCTGCAGGCGCAGGGGCAGGCCAAGGCCATCGAGAAGACGTTCGCCGCGATCAAGGCCGGCCGGCCGACCCCGGAGATGCTGGCCTATCAGTACCTGCAGACGCTGCCGCAGATGGCCAAGGGCGAGGCGAACAAGGTCTGGTTGGTGCCCAGCGACTTCGGTTCGGCGTTGCAGGGTTTCACCAAACTGTTGGGTGCTCCGGGTGAGGACGGGGTGTTCCGCTATACGCCGTCACCGGTCGGGGAGGACCTGCCCAAGCCCGAGGACGACAGCGACGAGGTCGCCGATTGGTTCTCCACCGACACCGATCCGGCGATCGCCGAAGCCGTGGCCAAGGCCGAAGCCGAAGCGCGGGCCACCACGCCGCCGTTGGGCGCCAAGCCGACGCCGTCGTCGCTGGAGAACATTGCACCCACCGAACTGGAAGGCGGCGCGCACCGGGCATAGGTGCGTCAGCGGTGCGGCTGGAGCCGGATCGCGACCATCGGCAGCGGCGAGTCGGTGTCGGTGATCGGCCGCCCGAGGGTTTCCTCCAGGACGAGCTTGAACTGGTCCCACGTCTTGGGGTGTTGTGCCCGGTACTCGGCCAGGACCTGATCGGCGGCCGGCTGATCGAGCACCTGCGCGACAGCGTCGACCGGTGGCCGGCTGCCGAGCCAGACCCGGACGTGCGGGTTGGCGGTGATGTTGCGGAACCATTGGGCCTTGGTCCCGAAACCGGATGCGATGACGATGGTGTCCGGATCCGGCCGACTCACCACTTCGAGCACGACGTAGCGGCGGGCCCCGGAGGTGCGACCGATGTGTTCCAGCATCATCACCCGGGAGCCGAGCAGCGCTCCGGCCCTGATCCGGTAGAGCCAGATCGGCGCCCGCACCAGGTGGCGGTTGCGCAGGAGGCGGGCACCGAAATCGGCCAGGACGCTCACAGGTGGTCTCCTCTCGGTTCGCTACCCGCGTCGGCGCGGGACGGTGGCGCTCACGGCTCGGTGAGCGTGGGTGAAATGTCGGCTGATGGCGGCGTGTCGACCGGCAGACGTGCACGTTCGCGGTGCTGGGGGGAGTGCTGCGGGGCGTGCTGGTCGCGGCGGTGCAGCCGCAGTTCGTAGCCCAGACCGGCCACGCCGAGCGCGGCGGTGCCCAACGACACCAGGAACAGTGCCGGGCTGATGTTCCCGGTCAACGCGTCGCCCAGGATCACCACGGCCGCGGTGCCGGGAAACAGTCCGAACAGCGTCGCGATCGAGTACGGGACGGCGCGTACCGCCGACGCCCCCGCCGCGTAGTTGAGCACCGAGAACGGTACCGCCGGGATCAGCCGCATGGACAACACCACCGGCCAGCCGCGTCGGCGCAGGCGGGCGTCGAGTGTGTCGATGCGTGGATGCGACACCAGCCGATTGAGCTGCCAACCGGCCGCGCGGATCAGGCACAGCGCCAGAACCGCACTGACCGCACTGGCCACCACCGCGATCGCCACGCCGAGGGCAGGTCCGAACAACAGGCCCGCGGCCAGGGTGAAGGCGGTGCGCGGAAACGGGAACACGGTCACCACGATGTGGGCGGCGAGGAAGGCCAGCGGGAACCACGCGCCCACCGATGTGGCCCAGTCCCGCAGCTGCATGGCAGTCGGCAGCGGCACCAGCACGGCGATTGCGACAAGAATCACAATGCCGGCCATCAGGCCGACGATGCGCCGCGGCGGCAGTTGGGAGGCCGTCGCAAGGACCGTGGCGCGCACCACGCGCAGGGTTCTGACGACGGGTTTCACGCTTTACAACAGTACGGGCCCCCGGCGCCGAACAGCGCCCGGCGCCGGCGTGAGTCCGCCGACCGGCGGTCAGCCCCGTGATGGCGATCATTTAGCCTGATGGGCGAGTGGGTAGGTCACACGCTGCGATAACAGGAGATGCGGGTGTCGTTACAGGGGACTAGTGCGGTTGAGTCCGACCGCCAGAAATGGCGGACGGCGGTCGCCGGTGTGCTGGCCAAGAGCAGTCGGCGGGAGGTGGCAGACCTGCCACCCGAGCCGGAGCGCCTGCTGGATTCGCAGACCTATGAGGGCTTCGCGATCCGGCCGCTGTACACCGCGCTGGACGCCCACCCCGAGCCGGCCCTGCCGGGGCAGTGGCCGTTCATCCGCGGCGGTGACGGCCTGCGCGACGTGAAGTCGGGATGGAAGGTCGTCGAGAGTTTCCCGGCTGTCGCGGGTACACCGGTGGGCACCGTCAACGGCGCCGTGCTGGTGGCCTTGACCGAGGGCGCCAGCGGGTTGGCCCTGCGGGTCGGCGGCGAGGGCGGCATCGCCCTGACCGAGTTGGACCGGCTGCTCGACGGCGTGTTCCTGGATCTGGTTCCGGTGATCTTCGAAGGTGTTGCGGACGCGGGTGCCGATCTGGCTGCCACCGCTGACGCGGTGCTGGCCCTGCTCGGTGACCTCGACGAGGAGCAGCGCTCGCGACTGTCGATCGATCTGGGCGCCGATCCCTTGACCGCGCCGCTGTCCGGGCAGGCCGAAACCGACGATGCCGATCTGGTGGCCGCAGTGGGCAAGCTCACCGGGTTCGCCGGTGGGGTCCGGGCCATCACGGTCGACGGCCCGGCGTTCCACAATCTCGGCGCCAGCGCCGCCTGGGAGCTCGCTGCGGCGACCGCCGCCGCGGTGGCGTACCTGCGCATCCTGAGCGAGGGTGGGGTGGCCACCCCGGATGCGTTGCGGCAGATCAGTTTCCGCTACGCCGCCGATGACGACCAGTTCATGACGATCGCCAAACTGCGGGCTGCCCGGCAGCTTTGGGCACGGGTGGCGGAGGTCCTCGGCGCCCCCACCTCCGGCGGTGCCGGAGCGGCCCGGGTGCACGCCGTGACCTCGCTGCCGATGATGACGCAGCGCGATCCGTGGGTGAACATGCTGCGCACCACGCTGGCCGCGTTCGCTGCCGGGGTCGGGGGAGCCGACACCGTGCAGGTACAACCGTTCGACGTGGCCGTTCCCGGCGGCCTGGACGGCACCTCGACGAGCTTCGCCCGCCGCATCGCCCGCAACACCCAACTGCTGCTGTTGGAGGAATCGCACATCGGCCAGGTGCTCGATCCGGCCGGCGGTTCGTGGTTCGTGGAGGATCTGACGGCGCAACTGGCCGATCAGGCCTGGGCGCACTTCCAGGACATCGAGGCGCGGGGCGGTTTCATCGCGGCCCGCGAGTACCTCACCGCCCAGATCGCCGAGGTGGCGGCACGACGCAGCGACGACATCGCCCACCGTCGCACCGCGATCACCGGTGTCAACGAATTCCCCAACCTTGACGAACAGCCGCTGCCGCAAGGGGATTCGGTCTCGTCGATCGCCCGGTATGCGGCCGGTTTCGAGGCGTTGCGCGACCGCTCGGATGTCTACCTGGCCGCCAACGGCTCGCGGCCGAAGGTGCTGCTGCTCCCGCTGGGGCCGCTGGCCGAGCACAACATCCGCACCACGTTCGCGTCGAACCTGTTGGCCTCGGGCGGGATCGAGGCGATCAATCCGGGAACCGTCGACGCCGCCGGGATTCCCGGTGCGGTGTCGGCGGCGGGATCGCCGTCGGTGGCCGTGCTGTGTGGCACCGACACCCGCTACGGCGCCGAGGCTTCGGACGCGGTGGTCGCCGCGCGTGCCGCCGGTATCGGCCAGGTGCTGCTGGCCGGACCGGAAAAGGCTGTGGCCGAATCTGATTCAAAACCTGACGGCTACCTGACGGCCAAGATCGATGCCGTCGAAGCCCTGTCGAACCTGCTCACCGGACTGGGGGCCTGAGATGACTGCCACAACAGGATCAGAGATCCGTAGTTTCGCCGACGTACCGCTGCGCGGGGGCGACGCGGGCGCTGCGGCCACCCCGGCCGCCGTCGAGCAACATGTCGCCGCCGCGGCGGCCGCCCACGGCTACAGCCCCGACCAGCTGACCTGGGCCACCCCCGAGGGCATTGACGTCAAGCCGGTGTACATCGCCGCCGACCGCGACGAGGTGGCCGCGGCCGGCTATCCGCTCGACAGTTTCCCGGGCGCACCGCCGTTCGTACGCGGGCCCTACCCGACCATGTACGTCAACCAGCCGTGGACCATCCGCCAGTACGCCGGGTTCTCCACCGCCGCCGAGTCCAACGCGTTCTACCGGCGCAACCTGGCGGCCGGCCAGAAGGGTCTGTCGGTCGCCTTCGACCTGGCCACCCACCGCGGCTACGACTCGGACCATCCGCGCGTGGCGGGCGACGTCGGAATGGCCGGTGTGGCCATCGATTCCATCCTCGACATGCGCCAGTTGTTCGACGGTATCGATCTGGGCAGCGTCTCGGTGTCGATGACCATGAACGGCGCGGTGTTGCCGATCCTCGCGCTCTATGTGGTTGCCGCCGAGGAACAGGGCGTGCCGCCGGAGAAGCTCGCCGGGACCATCCAGAACGACATCCTCAAAGAGTTCATGGTCCGCAACACCTACATCTATCCGCCGAAGCCGTCGATGCGGATCATCTCCGACATCTTCGGCTACACCAGCGCGAAGATGCCGAAGTTCAACTCGATCTCGATTTCGGGCTATCACATCCAGGAAGCTGGGGCGACAGCCGATCTGGAGCTCGCCTACACGCTGGCCGACGGCGTCGAGTACATCAAGGCCGGTCTGGACGCCGGGCTGGACATCGACAAGTTCGCACCGCGGCTGAGCTTCTTCTGGGGCATCGGGATGAACTTCTTCATGGAGGTGGCCAAGCTGCGCGCCGGCCGGCTGCTGTGGAGCGAGTTGGTGGCGCAGTTCGATCCCAAGAGCGAGAAATCACTGTCGCTGCGTACCCACTCGCAGACCTCGGGGTGGTCGTTGACCGCGCAGGACGTGTTCAACAACGTGGCCCGCACCTGCATCGAGGCGATGGCGGCCACCCAGGGCCACACCCAGTCGCTGCACACCAACGCCCTCGACGAGGCGCTGGCGCTGCCCACCGACTTCTCGGCCCGCATCGCCCGCAACACCCAGCTGCTGTTGCAGCAGGAGTCGGGCACCACCCGGCCCATCGACCCGTGGGGCGGCTCGTACTACGTCGAGTGGTTGACCCACCAGCTGGCCGAGAAGGCCCGGGCCCACATCAAGGAGGTCGCCGAACACGGCGGCATGGCCCAGGCGATCGGCGAGGGCATCCCGAAGCTGCGGATCGAGGAGGCCGCGGCGCGCACCCAGGCCCGGATCGACTCGGGTGCCCAGCCGCTGATCGGCGTCAACAAGTACCAGGTTGACGAGGACCAGGAGATCGAGGTCCTCAAGGTCGAGAACAGCCGGGTGCGCGCCGAGCAACTGGCCAAACTGCAGCAGTTGCGGGCCGAGCGCGACGAGGCCGCTACTCAGGCGGCACTGGCCGAGTTGACCCGTGCGGCAGGTGAATCCGGCGTCGCCGGCCCCGACGGGCTGGGCAACAACCTGCTCGCGCTGGCGATCAACGCGGCCCGCGCCA
Source organism: [Mycobacterium] fortunisiensis (assembly GCF_019050325.1). Taxonomy (GTDB): domain Bacteria; phylum Actinomycetota; class Actinomycetes; order Mycobacteriales; family Mycobacteriaceae; genus Mycobacterium; species Mycobacterium fortunisiensis. The sequence goes on from NZ_VOMB01000016.1 coordinate 771,300, forward strand.
ACGCCACCCTCGGCGAGATCTCCGACGCGCTGGAGAAGGTGTACGGGCGCCACCAGGCCGAGATCCGTACCATTGCCGGCGTCTACCGCGACGAGGTCGGAAAGGCCGGGAACGTGAGTACCGCAACGGAATTGGTCGAGAAGTTCGCCGAGGCCGACGGGCGTCGTCCCCGTATCCTGGTGGCCAAGATGGGCCAGGACGGCCATGACCGCGGCCAGAAGGTGATCGCCACCGCGTTCGCCGACATCGGTTTCGACGTCGACGTGGGCTCGCTGTTCTCCACGCCGGAGGAGGTGGCCCGCCAGGCTGCCGACAACGACGTGCATGTGGTCGGGGTGTCCTCGCTGGCGGCCGGGCACCTGACGTTGGTGCCCGCGCTGCGCGACGCGCTGGCCGAGGTGGGGCGGCCCGACATCATGATCGTGGTGGGCGGTGTCATCCCGCCGGGCGACTTCGACGAGCTGTACGAGGCCGGGGCCACCGCGATCTTCCCGCCGGGCACCGTGATCGCCGATGCGGCCATCGGCCTGCTGCAGAAGCTGGCGGGTCGGCTGGGTTACCAACTCTGATGCGCCGAAACGGCATTCCAGCAGGCGGTCACTCGCACTTCTCCTGCTGGAATGCGGTTTCGTCGGTGGATGTGATGCAACGATGACGACACCCGTTCCCGAGCTCGCGGACGGTATCCGTGCGGGAGACCGCGCCGCGCTGGCCCGGGCCATCACCCTGGTCGAGTCGACCCGCGCCGACCATCGCCGGCAGGCCCAGGAGCTGTTGCTGGAACTGGCGCCGGAGGCCGGTTCGGCCCTGCACGTCGGTATCACCGGGGTGCCCGGGGTCGGTAAGTCGACCACCATCGAAGCGCTGGGCATGCACCTGATCGAGGCCGGGCACCGGGTCGCGGTGCTGGCGGTGGATCCGTCCTCGACCCGTACCGGTGGGTCGATCCTGGGGGACAAGACTCGGATGGCGCGGTTGGCCGTGCATCCCGACGCCTACATCCGGCCGTCGCCCACCTCGGGCACCCTCGGTGGGGTGGCCAAGGCCACTCGGGAGACCATCGTGTTGCTCGAAGCGGCCGGATACGACGTGATCCTGGTCGAGACGGTCGGCGTCGGGCAGTCCGAGGTGGCGGTCTCGAACATGGTCGACACCTTCGTGTTTCTCACGCTGGCCCGGACCGGGGACCAGCTGCAGGGCATCAAGAAGGGTGTGCTGGAGCTGGCCGACGTGATCGTGGTCAACAAGGCCGACGGCGAGCACGCGATCGAGGCGAAGAAGGCGGCCCGGGAGTTGACCGGTGCGATCCGCCTCATCTACCCGCGTGAAACCCTGTGGCGGCCACCGGTTCTCACGATGAGCGCGATCGAAGGTACCGGCCTGTCCGAGCTGTGGGAGACGGTGCTCAAGCACCGCGACGTCCTCACCGAAGCCGGGGAGTTCGAAGCCCGCCGGCGGGCGCAGCAGGTGGATTGGACCTGGTCGATGGTCCGCGACGCGGTGCTGGACCGGGTGCTGTCGCACCCCGGTGTGCGCAGTATCCGCGATGAGGTGGAGCGTCGTGTGCGTGAGGGTGAACTGACGCCGACACTGGCTGCCCAGGAGATCCTGGCTGCCGCCGACTGACACGAAAGGCGTGTGCTGAGATGACGGGCGTGACCCTGAAACTGCGTGTGCTCGTGGCCGTTGCGGCCGTCGCCGGTGCCGCGCTGACCGGTTGCGGCGGCGGTGAAACGGCAACTCCGGCGCCCACCGTGGCCAAGACGAAGTTGCAAGCGCTGGCGAAAGAGAAGCTGGAAACCGCGGCCAAGCGCAAGGCGAAGTCTGTGACCTGCGACGACGGCATCGTCGGCGAGGTCGGGACGACGCAGCACTGTGTGCTGACAGCCAAGGATGGCACCAAGTACGGCGTCACCGCTACTGTTCGCGAGGTGAAGTCCGGCAACGTCAACATCGACTTCAAGGTGGATGACAAGCCGCTCGCCTGAGGAAATGTCGGTCTCTGGCTAACAGGTCGGTAACGGTTGAGTTATTTGCCGGGGCGCCAGGTAAATTCAATTGTGTGACCGATCACAATCGGGAGCGCGACGAGGCGCTTCCACACGGTGTCCAGGGTGCGGCGGACCGGAACTTCGCCAGTACGGTCCGCGGCTTCTCGAAGCTGTTCCCGGGCCGCAGGTACGGCGGAGGCGCGTTGGTGATCCTCCAGGACGGCGAGCCTGTGGTCGACGTATGGACGGGCTACGCAGATCGTGCAGGTACGCAGTACTGGACGGCCGATACCGGGGCGATGGTGTTCTCCGCGACCAAGGGCATGGCCTCGACGGTCATTCACCGTCTCGTTGACCGTGGCCTGATCGACTACGACCGTCCGGTGCGGGCGTACTGGCCTGAGTTCGCGGCCAATGGCAAATCTGCGGTCACGGTGCGGCAGGTGATGGCGCATGAGGCCGGGTTGTCTCAGCTCAACGGTGTCAGCAAAGCTGACCTGCTCGATCACCTGGCGATGGAGAGCCGTGTTGCGGCTGCACCGGTGAACTCGCTACTTTTTGGTAAGTCGGCGTACCATGCGCTGACCTACGGCTGGCTGCTGTCCGGATTGGCCCGTGCGGTGACCGGGCGCGGTATGCGCGAACTGTTTCGCAGCGAGCTCGCCGAGCCGCTGGGGACCGACGGCGTGCATCTGGGCCGGCCGCCGGCGGACGCCCCGACGCGGGCCGCGCAGATCCTGGTGCCGCAGCGGCGGTGGCCCAACCATGTCTTCGACTTCGTGGCGCCACGGGTTGCCGCGCTGAACTTCTCCGGTGCATTCGGCTCGATGTACTTCCCCGGGGTGATGTCCCTGGTTCAGGGGGAAACGCCGTTCCTGGACTCCGAGGCGCCTGCCGTCAACGGCGTTGCCACCGCTCGTGGCCTGGCCAGAATGTACGGTGCGATCGCCAATCGCGGCCGCTTGCAGGGCCAGGAGTATCTGTCGGAACGGACGGTGGCGGCTCTGCCCGGCCCACCCGGGCTACGACCGGACCGCAATCTGGGGGTGCCGCTCGGCTTCCATCTCGGGTATCACTCGGTTCCGTTCGGGGTGATGCCGGGGTTCGGCCACGTGGGTCTGGGTGGTTCGGTGGGCTGGGCGGACCCGGCCAGCGGGCTGGCCATCGGATTCGTGCACAACCGTCTGCTGACCCCCATGGTGTTGGACATGGCTGCCTTCGTCGGCCTGAACCGGCTGATTCGCAGCGATGTGGCGCGTGCTCTCGCGCGCGGATTCGAACCGGTTCCGGATCTCGGTGCGTCGCCCTACGAGGTGTCCAAGTCCGCTGCGGGGTAGATGCCGCGCCGATCAACGGAGCCGACCTGACGGGGCAGTCAGGTCGGCTCTTTTTCGGTTGCGGCGGCTTCGGCGGCGCCCGGTAAGCCCGGAACCTGCAGTGATATACATCACATGATGTCCCAGTAACGGGAATGTAGTCCCGAAGTCAAAGTGCTACTCCCGCCGTTAACAGTGGTCTGTTTGCTTGGGTAGACAGATTGTGCGTTCTGTCACGTAGCCACTCGGCAGGTGGGATAGGTCTCACTTCGGGGCCGGCGCCGGCGAGGGCCTTGCGCGGCGCGGGGCAGCGATTGCGAGTCATCGATCAATATTGACGATCGTGCTGGTCATGATCTTGCACTGTCAATCAACACCATTAGCTGATGGTGGCCTCCAGGTACACTTTCGTACCATTCTAGGCGCCCTCCAGCTGGAACGTGAATTAGGTTCAGGTGTGGAATCCACAGTTTGCGTGGCGACAGCCAGCTAACTTTTATAGGCACCGTTTCGAATAAACCGCGACGCGAATGTTGAACACCATTTTCAAACTGTGGACAACATGAGAAATGGTGGCGGAGGTATTCCTTTGATTAGCTTATTGGTTAGCGAGTTAATTATGTTGACGCTTGCCGAGGCCGTAGCTTTTCGGTGAAATGGCTTGGTACACAAGATAGTTCGTTGAAATGACCACAGCCGATCATCGGCGCTGTCCCCTCGCTGTCGAGAACGGCAGAGTCTGCCACTTTGCGCGGTGCGTTTGATTCAGCGAACGCGTGGTGATTTTTGCGAACACCTGTTTCCAACATCTGAGTTCGACTAGGCGTTACGCTACGGACCCGCGTTGGCAACGACTCGAACCGGAAGCGAGATTCGGTATCGTCCGTCGTTGGCGACGTAGCACACATTCTTTTGCGCAGTCTTAGTACGTTGATCGAACTTTGCTCGTCGATCAGATAGAGAGAGGTTGAGCCAACTTGGCCGAGATTCCAGTGACTCCGATTGCCGTGGTCGGCATGGCGTGCCGACTGCCCGGGGGCATCGACTCACCGGCCAAGTTGTGGGACGCACTCCTGCGCGGTGACGACCTGGTCACCGAGGTCCCGTTGGATCGATGGGACGCCGAGGAGTTCTACGATCCCGAACCCGGGGTGGCCGGCCGGTCGGTGTCGAAATGGGGCGGCTTCCTCGACGACGTCGGCGGGTTCGACGCGGATTTCTTCGGTATCGGTGAACGCGAGGCCATCGCGATCGATCCCCAGCAGCGCCTCCTGCTGGAGACGTCGTGGGAAGCCCTTGAGCATGGCGGAATCGATCCGACCACCCTCGCCGGATCGCTGACCGGAGTTTTCGTGGGCATGACCTACGCCGACTATCAGCTGGTGGCTGCCGACGCCCAGGTGCTCGACGGCCCCTACGGCTTCACCGGAAGCAACTTCAGCCTCGCCTCGGGTCGCATCGCGTACGCACTCGGGGTCAACGGACCGGCTTACACCGTGGATTCCGCCTGCTCGTCGGGATTGCTCGCGGTCCACAACGCCTGCCGCAGTCTCGCCGACGGTGAGAGCGATCTCGCGCTGGCCGGCGGGGTCAACATCGTGCTGGAGCCGCGCAAGATGGCCTCCGGCTCCGCGCAGGGCATGCTCTCGCCGACCGGTCGCTGCCACGCATTCGATGCGGCGGCAGACGGCTTCGTCTCGGGTGAAGCCTGCGCCATGGTGCTACTGAAGCGACTGCCCGATGCGCTGCGTGACGGGGACCGGGTGCTCGCGGTGATCCGCGGTACCGCGGCCAACCAGGACGGGCACACGGTCAACATCGCCACCCCGTCGCGGGACGCGCAGGTCGCCGTCTACCGAGCGGCGCTGGCCGCCGCGGCCGTCGACCCCGCCACCATCGGCATGATCGAGGCGCACGGAACCGGCACACCGGTGGGCGACCCGATCGAATACGCCGGTCTGGCCCGGGTGTACGGCGCCGACGGGCCCTGCGCGCTCGGCTCGGCGAAAACCAACTTCGGCCACAGCCAGTCCGCTTCCGGAGCGGTCAGCCTGATCAAGGCGGTGCTTGCCCTGCAGGAAGCCGTCGTCCCGCAGAGTCTGCACTTCGAGCGGCTGCCCGACCAGATGGCCGAGATCGACACCAATCTGTTCGTGCCGCAGGCCAATGTGCCCTGGCCCGAGGTGTCCGGGCAGCCTCGGCGGGCGGCAGTGTCCTCGTACGGGTTGTCCGGAACCAACGTGCACGCGATCGTCGAGCAGGCGCCGGCGCAGCCGTCGGGGCCCACCGTGGTCGACGGCGACGCCAGTGGGTCTCCGCTCGCCGATGGACCGAAGCTGTTTCCCATCTCGTCGACGTCGGTGGAGGCGCTGCGGCAGACGGCGGGACGCCTGGCCGACTGGGCGGTCGATTCGGACCTCCGCGACGCTGGACTCGGCGATCTGGGTTACACCTTGGCGCGGCGCCGCGGTCACCGCGATGTCCGGGCCTCGGTGCTCGCCGGCACCCCCGAAGAGCTCGTCAAGGCGCTCCGCGAGGTGGCCGACGGGGAAACGCCGTTCGAGCCCGCGGTGGGAGACGGCCGAGGTCCCGTGTGGGTGTTCTCCGGACACGGGTCGCAATGGGCCGGGATGGGGGCCCCGCTGCTGGCGGCCGAACCGGTGTTCGCGGCCACCGTGGCCGAGTTGGAGCCGCTGATCCTGGGTGAGTCCGGATTCTCGGTGACCGCGGCCATGTCGGATGCCGAAGTGGTGACCGGGATGGACCGGGTGCAGCCGACGGTTTTCGCGGTGCAGGTTGCACTCGCGGCCACGATGAAGTCCTACGGGGTGACCCCGGGGGCGGTGATCGGCCATTCGATGGGTGAGGTCGCCGCTGCCGTCGTTGCCGGCGCGTTGACGATCGAGGACGGCGTCAAGGTGATCTGCCGGCGTTCCCGGTTGATGGCGGGCATCGCCGGGTCCGGCGCCATGGCGTCGGTGGAACTCCCTGCGGCGCAGGTCCTCTCCGAACTCGCGGCGCAGGGAATCGGCGATGTCGTGCTGTCGGTGGTGGCCTCCCCGGAGTCGACGGTGGTCGGCGGAGCCAAGGAATCGATCCGAAACCTGGTGGCCACGTGGGAAAAACGAGGCCTGCTGGCCCGCGAGGTGGCGGTGGAGGTCGCCTCGCATTCTCCTGAGGTCGACCCGATCCTCGACGATCTGGCCGATGAGTTGGCCGATCTGAGCCCGACGGAGCCCACGGTTCCGTACTACTCGGCCACCCAGTACGACCCGCGCGAAGAACCCATGTGGGACGCCGATTACTGGGCCGACAATCTGCGCTACACCGTGCGGTTCGCCGCCGCGGTGCAGGCCGCATTGGAAGACGGCTACCGCGTGTTCGGTGAATTGGCACCGCACCCGCTGCTGACGCACGCGGTCGAGCAGACCGCCCGCAGCCTGGACATGTCCATGGCCGTGCTGGCCGGCATGCGCCGCGAACAGCCGATGCCGACAGGTCTGCGCGGATTTGTCGGTGACCTGCACAACGCCGGTGCGACCGTGGACTTCTCGGTGCTCTACCCGGACGGTCGGCTGGTTGAGGCGCCCCTGCCGGCGTGGACGCACCGCACCTTGCTTCTCGCGCGTGACGGCCAGGATCAACGCGGTCGCGGCGGCCACACCGTCGCGGTGCATCCGTTGCTCGGGGCGCACGTGCGACTTCCCGAAGATCAGGAACGTCACGTCTGGCAGGCCGACATCGGCACCGAGGCGCAGCCCTGGCTCGATGATCACCGGGTGCACGACGTGGCGGCCCTGCCCGGCGCTGCCTACTGTGAGATGGCATTGACCGTGGCCGCAAGCGTTTTCGGGGACGACGCCGAAGTGGGCGACCTCGCATTCCACGACCTGCTGTTGCTCGACGAGCACACCGAGGTGTCAACCGTCGCATCGGTTCTCACCGAGGGGGTTGCCGAGTTCGGGGTAGAAACCACCCACGAAGGCGAACGGGTGCGGCGTGCCTCCGCACAGCTGCGGGTCGGCGACGCGCAGCCGCCGCAGGGCCATGACGTCGCCGCCCTGCTGGCCGTCCATGCCGACCGGGTCGACGGTGCCGATCTGCGGGAATCGTTTGCGGCGCACGGTATTCAGTACGGGCCGGCATTTGCGGGCCTGGCTGCGGCCGCCACCGGAGCGGGAGCGTCGGTGTTCGCCGAGGTCGCACTGCCGCCGGCGCTTCGCTCCCAGCAGTCCGCCTACACCGTTCACCCCGCCCTTCTCGATGCCTGCTTCCAGGCGGTCGCAGTCCATCCCGTCATCCGGGACAACCCGGCCGGCACGCTGCTGCTGCCGTTGGGGGTGCGCCGGATTCGCGTGCACGCCGCGACCAGAGGGGCGCACTACTGCCTGGCGCAGGTCAACAAGCTCGGTGAGGTCCTGGTCGAAGCGGATCTGCAGATCCTCGACGAGCACGGCAGCGTCCTCGTCACGATCGAGGGGTTGCGGCTGGGATCGCAGGCCGGGGCCGCGCACCGTGACCACACCCTCAACAACCGTCTGCTGACCGTCAATTGGATCCAGCAGGGTCGGCCCGAGGCCGGTGAGACCGGCAGCCGGTCGGTGTTGGTGATCGAGCCGACGGAGCCGGGCAGTGAACTGTCCAACGAGCTGGTGTCGGTGTTGGATTCGCACGGCGTCACCGCCAACCGGATGATCTGGCCGGCCGGTGTCGACGACATCGCAGCCGAGGAGACCCTGGAAGCCCACCTGCAGAACGACAACATCGGTGCCGTGGTCGTGTTCGCGGGAGACGGGCCGGAATCCGGTGCGCTGTCGCAGAGCGCCGACGAGGTTCGCCGCCTGGTTCACATCGCTCGTCAGCTGCCCGAGGCTGCCGGTGCACCCCGGCTGTATCTCCTGACCCGGAACGCACAATCCGTGTGCGACGGGGACCCGGTCAACCTCGCCCAGGCCGGGTTGCGCGGCCTGATCCGGGTGATCGGTGTGGAGCATCCGCACCTGCACCCGACGATGATCGACGTCGACCGCGGTACGGCGGCGCAGTCGTTGGCCGCCCAGCTGCTGTCGGAATCCGAAGAGGACGAGACCGCGTGGCGTGAGGACGAGTTCTACGTGGCACGCCTCAACCTCAGCCCGTTGGGCGCCGACGACTTCCGGTCCACGGTGGTCGACCACCAGCATGACGGGGTGCGACTGCAGATCCGCACTCCCGGAGATCTGCAATCGCTGGGGCTGGCCGCCGTCGACCGAGCGGAGCCGGGGCCCGGTCAGATCGAGGTCGCGGTGCGGGCGTCGAATCTGAACTTCGCCGACGTTCTGGTGGCGCTGGGCCGGTACCCCAGCTTCGAGGGGCGGCTGCCGCAGCTCGGGGCCGACTACGCCGGTGAGGTCGTGGCGGTCGGGCCGGGGGTGACCGAGCATCAGGTGGGGGATCTGGTGGCCGGGATCTCCACCAACGGTGCCTGGGCCACCTACATCACCTGCGACGCGAACCTCGCGGTCGCCAAGCCGGCCACCCTGACCGCCGGTCAGGCCGCCGCAGTGCCCAGTGCGCACGCCACGGCCTGGTACAGCCTGCACAACCTGGCCCGGATCTCCTCGCGGGACAAGGTCCTGATCCACTCTGCCACCGGCGGTGTGGGCCAGGCCGCGATTGCGATCGCCCGCGCCGCCGGTGCCGAGATCTTCGCCACCGCTGGCAGCCCGCATCGGCGGGAACTGTTGCGCGGCATGGGTATCACGCACGTCTATGACTCCCGCAGCCTCGATTTCGCGGAGCAGATCCGTCGCGATACCGACGGCTACGGTGTCGACATCGTGCTGAACTCGCTGCCCGGTGCGGCCCAGCGGGCCGGGTTGGAGCTGCTGTCGTTCGGCGGACGCTTCGTCGAGATCGGCAAGCGTGACATCTATGGCGACACCCGGATGGGATTGTTCCCCTTCCGGCGCAACCTGTCTTTCTACGCGGTGGATCTGGCGTTGTTGACGCTTACCGATCCGAACACGGTGCGCGATCTGCTGACGACGATCTACCAGAACATCGCCGACGGTATTCTGCCCGCGCCGGAGACCACCCACTACCCGCTGGCCGACGGCGCCACGGCGATCCGCGTGATGGGTGCCGCGGAGCACACCGGGAAACTCGTCCTGGATGTGCCGCGCAGCGGCCAGGACCCAGCGGTGGTGCCCCCGGCTGAAGCCAAGGTGTTCCGCGGCGACGGCGCGTACATCGTCACCGGCGGTTCAGGTGGCCTCGGACTGTTTCTCGCCGAGAAGATGGCCGAATCGGGCTGCGGTCGCATCATTCTCAACGGCAGGTCGGCACCGGGACCGGCGGTGCAGTCGGCGCTGCGGCGGATCCGGGCGCTCGGTGTCGAGATCGAGGTGGAGCGCGGAGACATCGCCGACGCCGAGACGGCCCGTCGGTTGGTGACGGCGGCCACCGCCACCGGCCTGCCGGTGCGTGGTGTTCTGCACGCGGCGGCGGTGGTGGAGGACGCCACCCTGAACTCGATCACCGACGAACTCGTCGAGCGGGACTGGGCGCCAAAGGTTTACGGTGCGTGGAACCTGCACGAGGCGACGACAGGTCAGCCGCTGGACTGGTTCTGCTCGTTCTCCTCGGCTGCGGCCCTGGTCGGTTCGCCCGGGCAGGGAGCGTACGCGGCGGCCAACAGTTGGCTGGACGCGTTCGCGCACTGGCGCAAAGCCCAGGGCCTACCGGCCACCGCCATCGCGTGGGGCGCCTGGTCCGAGATCGGGCAGGGCCAGAACCTGGCGCAGGACGAGGCCATGGCGATTCGACCCGAGGACGGTGCCTATGCCTTCGACGCGCTGCTTCGGCACGATCGCACGCACACCGGTTACGCACCGGTGGCCGGGGCGCCCTGGCTGGCGTCGTTCGCCCAGAGTCGGCCGTTCGCCGAGGCGTTCCGCAACCTCGACAAGGGACGCGCGGGTGGCAGCCAGTTCCTTGCCGAACTGCGGGCATTGCCCACCGAGGAATGGTCGGCGCGGCTGCGCCGGCTGATCTCGGATGCGATCAGCCTGATCCTGCGGCGGGCAGTCGATCCCGACCGTCCGCTCTCGGAGTACGGGCTGGATTCACTCGGGAACCTCGAGCTGCGCACCCGGATCGAAACCGAGACGGGGATTCGGATCAGTCCGATGGGCATCACGACGATCCGGGCGCTGGCCGACAGCTTGACCGAAACGCTGGCCGCCGAAGTCGGCGCTGCGACACCTTCATAACGATCCGGCAGTAGAGAGCTAGGAGACACATGGTTGCTTTTGAAGCAATCCACGACTGGGTCGACGCCCCGGGCACGGTTATCTCGTGGGAACCCTCGGCGGCCACGCTTGCCAAGGTCGCCGCGGCTCCGGTCAGTGCGGTGCCGGTGAGCTACCAGCAGGCCCAGCATCTGCACGCCTATCGTGACCACGCCGCGCACGGGCGGTCGATGGCGCGGCTGAACATCCCGTCGTGGAACATCGCCGGGCAGTGCGATGTTCGTGCCATGACGCATGTGATCAACGCCTACCTGCGTCGTCACGATACGTTTCACAGTTGGTTCGAACCCGACGGTGCCGGAGGGTTCGTGCGCCGGACGCTGGCCAACGCCCGCGACATCAAGTTCGTCCCGAAGAACCTCGCGGAGATGGCCGCCGAACAATGGCGCGAGCACCTGCTCGGCACGCCGGATCCGTTGCAGTGGGACTGCTTTCGGTTCGGCATCATCCAGCGGTCGGACCACTTCACGTTCTACCTCAGCGTCGATCACGTCCACGCCGACGCGATGTTCATGGGCGCGTTGTTCGTCGAGATCCACATGATGTACGCGGCTTTGGTCGGTGGCGGCGCTCCCTTGCAGCTCCCGGAGGCGGGCAGCTATCACGACTACTGTGTCCGGCAGCAGGAGTACACCTCGGCGCTCACCGTCGATTCGCCCGAGGTTCAGGCCTGGATCGACTTCGCCAACGACAATGCCGGTACCTTGCCGAAGTTCCCGTTGCCGCTCGGTGAGCCGGCCGACTCCCGCGGCGGGGCCCTGCTGACGGTGCAATTGCTGGACGACGATCAGACCGACCGTTTCGAAGCGGCCTGTGCGGCCGCCGGAACGCGGTTCAGCGGGGGTGTGTTCGCCTGCGCCGCCATGGCCGACCACAAGATCACCGGCGCGGACATGTATCACGTCATCACGCCGACGACGACGCGGAGCACTCCGGCCGAGTACATGACCACCGGTTGGTTCACCGGGCTCGTGCCGATCAGTGTGCCGGTGGCGGGCTCGTCGTTCGGTGCCATCGCACGCGCCGCGCAAGCCTGCTTCGACTCCCGGATCAACCTGGCCCATGTGCCGTTCGAGCGCGTGCTGGAACTCGGCACCGAGGCCGGGGTGCACAAGCCGACGTCCGGCGTCCCCATGCTGTCGTATCTCGACGCCGGCTTGCCGCCGTTGTCTCCTGCGATCATCGCCGAGTGGAACCAGCTCAACGGCCGCGTTTTCTGCGACGCCGGCGATGCGCATCAGATCGGGATGTGGGTCAACCGGTTGGGCCGGGGAACCACCGTCACGGTGGCCTATCCGAACAACCCGGTCGCACGCGAGTCGGCGTTGCGCTACACCGAGGCGATGCAGGCCGAGTACCTCGACGTGGTGACCGGACGGGTGAGCGCCACCTCCAGAGGAGCGGTACCCGCGCTGGCGGTGCTGAGCTCGACGGTGGGTTGACCTGTGGCGGAGGGGGTTCGACCAGTGGCAGTGTTGCACGGTTCAGGGGGCGCGAATGTCCGCTCGGCGGTGCCGGATTCAGCGGTACGGGACAACCGGCTGAGCTATACCGACCAGGCGATGTTCTTGGCGTTGCGGGCGACCGGTGAGGAATCACTGGCCCAGCTGGTGTGGCTGTACGAACATCCCGTCGATCTCGATGCGGTCCGAAAGCTGCATCAGAACCTCGGCTTCGGCTTGTTCGGCCGGCGGATCGAAACCTCACCGCTGCCGTTCGGCCGGCATCGTTGGGTCGCTGCCACCGGCCCGGCCGCGCCGCTGGACATCGCGGCTACCGCGCGTCCGCGCACCGAACTGACGGATTGGGCCGACGAGCGCGCGGGCCTCCCGATCGATCCGGAGACCGGTCCCGGCTGGCGCTTGGGCGTGCTTCCGATGACGGACGGCTCCACGGCGATCAGTCTGGAGATATCCCACTGCCTTTCCGACGGCATGGGTGCGGTGCTCACGATCACCGATGCGATGAAGGGCATCCGGCGTGAGCTGGGGTATCCGGAGCCGCAGGCGCGCACCCGGTGGAATGCTTTGAAAACAGATGGCCGCGAAACGGTTCGGAGCCTGCCCGAGGTAGCCCGCACCGTGGCGAGAACGGTCCGGCTCGGATATCGACGCCGGCACGACATCGCTCGTTCGGCGCCGCCGCCCGCAGTGCCTTACACCGGCGATCCCGAGGCCGAGGTGCTGGTACCGGCGATCTCGGTGTTCGTCGGTCTGGCCGACTGGGACGCCCGGGCGCAGGCCCTGCAAGGGAATTCACATTCGCTGCTGGCCGCATTCGCAGCGCGACTCGGCGCCCGGTTGGGCCGTCAACGGGCCGACGACGGTGCGGTGAGCCTGCTGATCCCCATTGCCGACCGGGCCGAGGACGACACCCGGGCCAACGCGGTGACCCTGGACAGCATCGCCGTGAATCCGGTGCCCGTCACGAAAGACCTCACCGAGGCGCGGGCGGTCATCAGGGCGGGCTTCAAGAAGCGTCGGGACGAACCCGACGAATCACTGGAGTTGTTGCCGCTGATCCCGTTCGTTCCGAAGGTCGCCGTGCGGCGCGGTGCCGACGTGCTGTTCGGCTTTTCCGACCTTCCGGTGTCCTGCACCAATCTCGGTGACCTGGACCCGGTTCTGGGCCGGGCGGACGGCACCGATTGTGCGTACCTGATGCTGCGGGGTGTCAACGGGCGCATCCCGCGCAAACTGCTCGAACAGCGGCGCGGGTTGCTGACCGTGGCGTCAGGCCGAATCGGGGATCACATCTCGATCACCGTGGTGGGTTACGAGCCGGGCGCGGTCAACACCAAGCACAGCTTGCGCGAACACGCCGTACACGTGTTGGGAGAGTTCGGGTTGACCGACATCCGACAGGCCGGGTGCTGACCGATGGCCAAAGCGAATACCGGGACGGCACAAGACAATCGGCTGGTGTATCTCGACCAGGCGATGTTCGACGCGATGCGGGCGGGCAAGCGCGCGCAACTCATGCAGTGTCTGTGGATCTACGAACACCCCGTTGACTTCGACGCTCTGCAGCAGTTCCACCACGATCTGAACGGCACCTTCGCCGGTCGGCTGATCCAGCGTTCGCCGCTGCCGTTCGGCCGGCATCGGTGGGTCTCCGGTATCGGAACCGAGTGCGCGATGGACGTCGAATCGACGCCCAGGTCCCGCGCTGATCTCAGCGACTGGACCGACGAGCAGGCCGCCCGGCCGATCGACCCCGAACACGGACCGGGATGGCGCCTTGCCGTGCTCCCGATGACGGACGGTTCCACGGCGATCAGCCTGGTGGCGTCGCACTGTATGGCCGACGGCGTGGCCGGCATCGTCTCGGTGATCTGCGCGGCCAAGGGGGAATCCCTGAATTTCGGTTATCCGCCACCGCGTGCCAGGACCGTGCGTGCCCGGCTGCGCGCATCCCGCACGGACATTGCGGCGACCGCCCGTGATCTACCGGAGGTGTTCCGCACCGTCGGTGCGGCCACCAGGCTGATCCTCCGGCGTCGGCATGAACTTGCCCGTCCGGCAACCGCATCCGAGCCGGTCGCACAGGCCGGCAGCACGCGGGTGGTGACTGTGCCGGCGATATCGGTGTTCCTCGATGTGGAGCAGTGGGACGCGCGCGCGAAATCGCTCGGCGGAAATACCTATTCGCTGCTCGCCGGATTCGCCGCCCGGCTCGGTGACCGCATGGGACGGCGCGGCGGAGAGGATGGCTCGGTCAACCTCCTGCTGGCCCTGAGCGAGCGGAGCCTGGACGACACCCGCGCCAATGCGATGACCATCGGCAACGTCGGGGTGGATCCCACCCGGGTGACGTCCGATCTGTCCTCGGCACGGTCGGCCATCCGGACGGCCATCCAGACCCGCCGCGAGGGCCCGGATGAGTCGGCGATGTTCCTGCCGCTGATCCCGTTCGTTCCCCGGCGGGCGCTGACCCGGTTGTCGGACGCGTTCGTCGGCGCAGCCGGCCTACCGGTGTCCTGCTCGAATATGGGGGAGTTGGACCCAGCGTTCAGCCGGGTCGACGGCACCGACGCCGAGTACGTGGTGATGCGGGGGATCGATCAGAACGTCGTCGAGCACGAAATCGTCAGCGCCGGAGGTCATCTGGTTCTGGTCTCGGGACGGCTGGCCGGGAAGGTCTCGATCTCCATCGTCGGCTACCAGCCTGGGGCGGCAAATACCAAAGCCTGGCTGCGCGAGCTGACCACACAGGTATTGGATGAGTTCGACCTCACCGGGACGGTCGTCTGATGGCCCCGGGTTCAATCGCCGCGACACACCGTCGCGGTCTGGCTCTCACCAGGTCGGCAGGAGTGCGCCTGCATCCCGTCGAGCACGAAAGGTATGGCAAGTGATCGCATCTTCTCTGACCGCTGTGCTGCGCGAACGCGCAAGTGTGCAGCCGAACGAACCTGCGTTTACCTACATCGACTACGACCACAACTGGGACGGTGTCGAGGAGACGCTGAGCTGGTCGCAGATGTACCGTCGGGTGAAAAATCTGGCCGTCGCCTTGCGTGAGGTCGCAGCGGTAGGGGATCGGGCCCTCATCCTGGCTCCGCAGAGCCTGGAGTACATCGTGTCGTTCCTGGGGGCGATGGAAGCCGGCCTGATCGCGGTGCCGATGTCCACGCCGATGGCGGGGGCACACGATGAACGGGTCAACGCGGTGATGAACGATGCCGCACCGACAGTCATCCTCACCACGTCCGCGGTGGCCGCCGAGGTGGCGCCGTACGCACAGGCCGGTGCCGCCGGGGTGGTTCCCACCGTGATCGAGGTGGACCGGCTGGATCTCGACGCGCGCAGCAGTGGGCGGCTCAAACGGGAGACCCTGCCCGAAACCGCCTATTTGCAATACACGTCGGGTTCCACCCGCACGCCCGCGGGTGTGATGGTGTCGAATCGCAATCTCACCGCGAACTTCGAACAGATGATGGGCGGCTTCTACTCCGACTACGACCGGGTGCCGCCCGCTGACAGCACCGTGGTGTCGTGGCTGCCGTTCTATCACGACATGGGGCTGCTGCTGGGCGTGTGCGCTCCGATCCTCGGCGGTTGGCGGACCATCGTGATCAGTCCGCTGTCCTTCCTGGCGCGGCCGGCTCGGTGGATGCAGCTGCTGGGCAGTTACCCCCACGCGCTGACGGCCGCCCCCAACTTCGCCTTCGATCTGGCAGCGACCCGCACCAGCGACGACGATCTGGCCGGCTGCGATTTCGGCAATGTGCTGAGCATCATGAGCGGCGCCGAACGTGTGCACGACGTGACGGTGCGGCGTTTCGCAGAGCGCTTCGCCCGCTTCAACCTTCGCGCCCAGGTGATCCGGCCGTCGTACGGTCTGGCCGAGGCGACGCTGTACGTGGCCACGCGAACTCCGGGACAGCCTCCGCTGGTCGCGAACTTCGAACCGGAAAAGCTCTCGGCCGGGCATGCCGAGCGGTGCGGCAGTGGCACGCCGTTGATCAGTTACGGCACACCGGATTCGCCGTTGGTACGCATCGTGGACCCCGAGCAGTGCACGGAGTGCCCGGCCGGCATGATCGGTGAGATCTGGGTGCACGGCGAGAACGTCTCGGCCGGGTACTGGAACAAGCCGGAGGAGACCGAACAGACCTTTGGCGGACGTATCGTCGACGCACCGGCCGAGGTGCCGGCCCAACAGTGGCTGCGCACCGGCGATCTGGGCTTCATCTCCGAGGGTGAGCTGTTCATCATCGGCCGGATGAAGGACCTGCTGATCATCCGTGGCCGCAACCACTACCCGGACGACATCGAGGCAACGGTGCAGGTGATCACCCGCGGCCGGGTGGCTGCGGTCGCGGTACCCGACGACGCGACGGAAGCGCTGGTGGTGATCGCCGAGATCAAGAAGAAGGGTGAGGACGCCGACGCGGTCGCCGAGTACCTCCGCAATGTGAAAGGTGAAGTCGCTTCGGCGGTTTCAACGGCACACGGGGTGTCAGTGGCTGATGTCGTGTTGGTGTCGGCGGGCTCGATTCCCATCACCACCAGCGGCAAGACCAGGCGCTCGGCGTGTGTCGTGAAGTACCGCGACGGCAGCTTCACCCGCGTCGACGCCAAAGTGCCTGTCGGCCAGTGACCCGCTCGACGTCCCGGCCGGCGGTCCCACCTCCACTGCCGGCTCGGGTCGCCGGCCCGAACCTGAGCCGCCGGAGAACTGCCGTCTACCTCGGTATCACGCTGCTGGTCACGGCGTGGTCGCTGGCGATCGTCTACGTCGCAGTGTCGGTGGTTCCCATCGACCACTACCTGATCTCGTACTACGTCGTCGACTACCGGTTCGGCTTCACCCGCCGTGGCCTTGCCGGCGAGATTGTCGGAAATGTTTCCGATGCCGACTTTTTCGTCAACGCGTACGCCATCCGGTGGATTTCCACCGCGGTGTACCTGCTCGGTCTGGCCGCTCTCGGGTACAAGCTGCTCGCCAAACGACGCTCCGAGCGCCGGATCATGGTGGCGATACTGCTTGCCGTACTGCCGTTCGGCGTTCCGTACGCGGTGTACTCGGCGCGTCCGGACCTGTTCGGGGCGGTCGCGCTGATCGCGCTGTGTCTGGCCCTCACGATCGGCCCGCGGCCCCGGTCGGCGGTGTTGTGGTGTGCGCTGTTCGGAGCGGTCATCGCGGTGCTGGCGCTGGTGCACGAGGGCATTGCGCTTGAATTCGGGCTCGGTGCGATCTTGGCCGTCATGGTGCTGGCCCGGGGGCTGTCGGCGGCAGTGCACCGCCTCTGCGCGGTCTTGGCGATCGGCCCCGGCCTGATCGTGGTGCTCGCGGTGGCCGCGCTTGCCAATCACGATGTCAGCGACAGGGTGTGCGCGACCGTTCCACATCGGATGATCGAGACGCCGTTCTCATCGATCAAGTCGGCCCCGGAGCTGGTCGACTACCTCACCGGAGCGACGCCGCACATGTCGGACTATCACGACTGGGTGTGCGGGTGGTACCTGTCGACGTTCGATCACTCCATCAGCGACGGGATGCGGGAGGTTGCCGCGGTCGGATGGCCGGCACTGGTCGGTTCGTTGGTACTGGGCCTGGTCGGGATGGCCCTGACCCTGCGGGCGGTGAGCTATTTTTCCGGTGTCCCGCTGCGCAGCTTCGTCGGTGAGCTGAACGGCCGTTATGCTTTGCCGGCCTTCGGGGTGCTGCTGTCGCTGCCGCTGTTTCTCACCGGCGTCGACTGGACCCGCTGGCTTCTCGTCATCGCGTTCGACGTGGTGGTTGTCTACGTCCTGTACGCAGCTCGGCGCTCCGAAATCGACGAGACACCGTCGGCGCGCACCGTGCGCCGGTTCCCGCTCGTGGCAGCGGGATTCATGCTGATCCCGCTCGGCCTGGCGCCCGGCGGCGGTCCGACGAGATAGCCGGCCGGCCCGACTATCCGAAGGGCCACGGCGGAGGCGGCAAACCCGGCGGCGGTGGTGGCGGGGGCAATCCCGGCGGCGGTGGGGGAGGCGGCAGATCCTGTGGCGAGGGCAATTGCGGCCCAGGCAAACCGACGCCGGGAACAGCCGGCAGCGGAAGTCCCGGCGGTCCGACCGATACCGGGACACTCACCTGGGCGGGGGCCGGCCAGTCGGTCGGCACCGGGCCCGGCTCTGGAATCGGGCCAACCTGTGCCAGGAGTTGCTGCACCTCAGGGGTACACGTCGGGCACTGCAACAGCGGAGCCTCGTTCGCGGCCTCATGATTTTCGGTGTTGACGGGCAATTGCGGATCAATCGGATCGGCCGCGGCGACACCGCTCGCGATTCCGTACATGACGACGCCTACCGTGGCGACGCCGGCTGTACGCAGCAGCCGGTGCGAGAAACTCATCGAGTGCTCCCTCGATTGGAATGTCGTTCGATCATAGTCGTTTCGATTGCTCATAACCCGGCTACGCCGACGGTGACGAGTGCAGCGCCGGCGAGCGTGAGAATCAGTGCGACATCGCGGCGGGTACGGGCCAGGACCCAGGCCCGCATCGCTTCGAGTCGGGCCTGGGTCGCGGCCGGGGCCACCAGGAAACTGGCGATGGGAATGGCGACCACGGTGTTGGCGACGGCGACGAACGTGATGAGCAGACCGAGCTGGTCCAGTGGCGCGGCGCCGGATGTGCCGATGAGGATCAGCAGGGCCAGATAATCGATGGAGGGCAAGGCAATTGCCAGTCCCATCGCGCCGGAGAACCATGGGGAGCTGCCCCGGACCAGGCCTTTGACCCGGGAAGCCACGAACGTGAGGGTTCGCGATTGGCCCGGCGGTGGTGGCCCGCCGGTGGCCGTTATTGCGGCATCGGGTGTGCGGGCGAATCGGCCGAGCGGTAGCTTGCTCGCCAGAACGGCAGCGGCGAGGACCGCGAGGACGCCGAACACGACCTGAATTTTGGCGGTGCTGAACTCGGGTGCGCCCAGCACGCCCGGACGAACCACGAACAGCACGATCAATCCCGCCGTGACGCTCATCAGGAAGCTGCCGCACAGAAACGCCAGCAGTTGCAGCACCGGCCTCGGCCGGCCCAGTGCCAGGGTGATCAGACCGAGCCGCATCGGCTCGAAGTTCACCGCGATGGCAAGGCCGAGCACGGTGATCCACACATCACCGGACCTTACTCGAACCCCACTGGGGGGTGTCCGGCTCACAGACCGCGCCACCGAAGGCGCGGCAGGTACACGCGGACCGGTGACGATCTAACATGCCGAGGTGGACAACACCCTCACGTACATGGACCAGGGGTCATTCCTCGGGCTGCGGGCGCTCGGCCGGGCACCGATCATGCAGTTCACCTGGATCTACCCGGACGGGGTCGACATCGCCGGTTTGCGGCGATTCCACCGCAACCTCGGGCACGGGCTGCTGGGCCGCCGCATCGAGCGCTCACCGCTGCACTTTGGCAGGCATCGCTGGATTCGGTCCGAGGGTCCCGCCGACATCGCCGTCGCCGCAGCGGAGCGCCCCCGCGGCGAAGTCAGCGCGTGGGCTGACGAACGCATCGTCGTCCCGATCGATCCGGAACGGGGACCGGCCTGGCACCTGGGCGTCCTGCCGCTGACCGGAGGTGGCGACGCTGTCAGCCTGGTGGTGTCGCACTCCGTCGCCGATGCGCTGGGCCTGACCCTGGCGATCGCCGATGCCGCCGCGGGAATCCGCCGTGACCTGGGTTATCCCGAACCGGGGTCGACCCCCCGCAAGCGGGCCCTGTGGCGGGACTTGCGGCGCGCGGCCCGGGATCTCCCGGAGGCGGGCCGGGCGGTTCTCGCGACGGCCCGGGTGGCCCGCGCACAGAGCGAGGATCTGGCGGCCTCGGCCAAATCGGCCGCACCGGCGGTCAGGCTGGGCTCCCTCGACCCGATCATCCCGCCCACGGTCACCGCCTACGTCGATCTGGCCGACTGGGACAAGCGGGTGAACGACCTTGGTGGAACCAGCAATTCGCTGTTCGCCGGATACGCCGCCCGGTTGGGGATGCGGCTGGGCCGGGTCGATGCAGAGGGCCAGGCCATGCTGTCGTATCCGGTGAGCGACCGTACCGACGGGGATACCCGGGCCAACGCACTGAACACCGTGACTGCGATCGTGGATCCGGCGCCGGCCACCGCCGACCTGACCGAGATTCGGGCCGAACTCAAGCGGGTGCTCACCGAGTTGGGCAGTGCACCGGATGCCAACCTGGCGCCGTTGCCGTTGACTCCGTACGTGCCGAAGTTCCTGGTGCGTCGGCTGGAACGGATGGTCCTGAAAGTCGGCAGCCCGATCGGCTGTTCCAACCTCGGTGAGTTGCCCCCGGCGGCGAACCGACCGGACGGCACCGATGCCGATTTTCTGTCCTTCCGCATGGTCGAGCCCGGCGTCACCCCTGGCGTGCTGGAAAGCCTTGGGGGACTGCTCTATTTGGCGTCGGGCCGGGCCGGCAAACGGATATTCCTCACGGTGGCCGCATGGACGGCGGGCGGCGCCAATACCCGCACTGAGTTGGCCGAGGCGGTGCGGCGCACGCTAGGCGACTTCGAGTTGCCGGCCCTCATCGACTGAGGTTCGCGCTGGCCGGCGCGTCAATCTGCGGCAGTCGCCAACTCTTGGTCGGGTTCGGAATTCTCGACGGCCTTTTCGGGGCGTTTCGTCTCGGGCTGCCAGCGAGACGGCCACCAATTGAACCGGCCCACCAGGACGGCGATCGCCGGGACCGTCGTGGTGCGCACCAGGAAGGTGTCGAGCAGGATTCCCACCCCGATGATGAAACCGGCCTGCACCAGTGTGCTGATGCTGGCGAACAGCATGCCGAACATCGACGCGGTGAAGATCAGTCCCGCTGCGGTGATCACCCCGCCGGTGGCGCCGACGGTCCGAATCACCGCGGTGCGCAGGCCATGTGGTGATTCTTCGCGGATCCGCGAGATCAGTAGCAGGTTGTAGTCGGCACCGACCGCGACCAAGATGATGAATGTCAGGCCCGGCACACTCCAGTGCAACTCCTGACCCAGGCCTACCTGGAAGAGCAACACCCCGATGCCGAGTGCCGACAGGTACGAAATCACCACCGAGGCAATCAGATACAGCGGCGCCACCAGTGCCCGCAGCAGCACCACGAGAATCAGGAACACCACGGCCACCGTCACCAGGATGATAAATCTGATGTCCTCGTTGTAGTACTCGCGGGTGTCGCGAAGCGAGACCGAGTACCCGGTCATCGAAACCTTGGCGTCGGCGAGTGTGGTGTTGGGTTGTGCATGATGAGCGACATCCAGGATCGCGTCGATCTGATCCATCGCGTCGGTGCCGAACGGGTTGAGCTTGGTTTGGATCATGTACCGCACCGTGTGGCCGTCGGGTGAAAAGAACAGCGCCGCAGCTTTTTTGAAGTCATCAGTGGCCAGGAACTGGGGCGGTACGTAGAAGCCCGACATCGACGGTGTCCTGGCCTCGTTCTTCATCGCCAGCAGGAATGCCGACGCGTCGCCCAGGCCGCCGCCCATCTTCTTGGTTTCGTTGACCAGCAGGTTCACCCCCTCGGCCACCTGCCGGCTGGCATCGGCGAGCGTGTCGGCGTGCTGCTGCAGCGTCGCCATCTGCCGCCGCATGGCCGACGGATCGTCCATCCCGGCCGAACGTAGCGCTTTGGTGGCGGTGTCGAACGCCCCGCGGAGATTGTCGGTGGTTGCACCCAGAGTCTGGTTTCCCTCGGTGGCCTTCAATTGCCGGGCCAACTGGGCGATTCCGGCCAGGGTGCCATTGTCCCCGGCGTCCACCAGCCGTTGCAGCTGGCCGCGGGAGTCGCGGCAGGATGGGTCCGCATCGCAGATCGGGCTGGCATTCAGTGCGGTCAGGACCGGGCGGGCCCGCTGGACCGAGTCGGCCGCATCGTCGAGGGTCACGCCGATCGAGTCACCGAGCGACCGCATGGAGAGGACAAGTTTGGCGGCGCTGTCGAACTGGTTGAGCGCCTTCTCGCCGCCGAACTGTTTCTGCATCGAGGACAACGCGTCGATCAGGCCGCCGACGGTGACGGCCGCCTGCCCGAGTTGACCTCGGACCCCGCCGAGGACGTCGGCGATCTGGGTGGCGCCGCTGGCCAGCTTGTCCATATCGCCACCGCGCTCAGAGACCAGCGACGAGGCATCGTCGAGTTTGGAGCCGACCTCGCCGGCTTGAAACGACAGCCTGGCCTGCTCCAGCGATTCTCCGGTGGGGCGGGTGATACCGCGCACCGCCTCGATGTTGGGAAGCTGACTGATTCGCTGGGCCATCTGCTCGAGGTCGGCGAGTTCCTTCGGCCCGCGCAGATCGTGCGGGGATTCGACCAGCAGGTACTGCGGCAGGCTGGAATTCACCGGAAAATGCGCGGCGATCGCGTCGTACCCCTGGAGGCTTTCCACCGACCCGGGCAGTGCCTTGCGGTCGTCGTAGTTGTAGCTGGCCAGGCCCGCGCAGCTGGCGAGGATCACCAGCAGCACCAGGCTGATGACCAGGTTCCGCCGGGGGTTGCGCACGATCCGCACACCCGAGCGCCGCCACAGCGTGTTGGTGAGACTGCGACGCGGCGAGACCCACCCGCGGCGGCCGGCCAGGGTGAGCACGGCGGGCAGGAACGTCATGGCGGCCAGACAGCCGATGGCGATGGCGACCGCCAAGGCCACCCCGACCGACGAGAAGATGGTCAGCTTGGTGAAGACCATCCCCAGGAAGGTGACCGCCACAGTGGCCGCCGACGCGACGATCACCGGTCCGATCGAGTTCAACGCGTTCTTGACGGAGTCTTCGGAGCTGTGCCCGAGTCTCAGGAAGTCGTGATATCGACTGATCAGGAACACCGCGTAGTCGGTTCCGGTGCCGGCCAGCATCGCGGTGAGAAACACGATGGTCTGGCTCGAGATGGCAAGGCCGAGACTGCCCAGTCCGGCGACAACTCCTTGCGCGGTCGCCAGCGATACCCCGATGGTCAGCAGTGGCAAGACCATCGTGAGCGGGTTGCGGTAGATGATGATGAGAATCGTCAGGAGCATGCCCACGGTCGCGAGCTCGATGTGCACGCGGTCCTTCTCACCGACTTCGGCTATATCGGCCAGGGTGGCGGCCGGTCCGGTGACATGGGCGGTGATCCCGGAACCGTTGACGGCGTCCTTGACGATCCGGGAAACATTCGCCGTCGCGGTATAGGACTGCGGGGAACCCAACTCACCGGTCAGGCTGACCGGTAACAGCCACGCCTTCCCGTCCTGACTGGTCATCACCTGACGCAGCGGGGGTGTGCTGACAAAATCCTGCATGGTCACGACGCTCGCGGTGTCGGCACGCAAGGTGTCGACGAGGCGGTGGTAGACCGCCTCGTCGGCGTCGTCCAACCCGTTGTCGTCGCTGAGGACGACCAGCAGCATGTTGTCCGACCCGGATTCGTGAAACGCCTCCGACATCTGCCGCGCGGCAACCGACCCGGGTGCATCGGCCGGCAGCATCGCCGGCGGGGTCTTCTGGGAGAGTTCGGTCAGCGATGGGAACATCGAGGGCAACGCCGCGGCGAGGACGACCCAGAACCCGATCACCAGCCAGGGCCACCGAACGACGACACCGCCCAGCCGATGGAACGCGCCGCTCTCGGAGTTGTCCGCGGAGCCGTGCAGGCTGCGCAACAACTGTGCTGCCCTACTGATCCTGCATGTCCTTACCTATTCCGCAACCGAACACGCGGACAGCCGTTGTCTCGTGCCCGGCCCGAGGGGCCGATGGTGTCAGTGCGGCCAGTGTATGCGGTGCCGCGGCACGGGTGGGCAATCTCACCGTGCCTGCCCTCGGCGAGACGACCCCGCTGGTCAGTGTCGGCCCGCTCCGGTGAAGACCCGGGTCTTGATCCGCCAGGAATGCGCCGAGGCCAGGGCGAATATCGCACCGCAACCGCAGGCGAAAATCCATACTATGCGGCCGTTTTCGATGGGCTGCAGCGCCGGCACCAGCACCGTGACGGTCCGGATGCTGCACGCCACGAGCCCGCTCGCGGAGGCGAGTAGGTAGATGTTGGCGATCAGCCGGGACCGCGGGTCCCGGCGCAGCACCAACATGGCGCGGGCGCCGTAGGCCAACAGGTAGATCAAGGTGCCGCACAGGATGATCCAGTACACGCTCAGCCACAGGTCGGTGGGCACCTGGAAGAAGTCGGCCCGGTAGATCGTGGCGCCGTTTCCGTAGGAGAACGTCGCCAGCAGCAGCGGGATGCAGATGGTCGCGGGACGTTCCACGTGCTGCTTGAACGACCGCTGCATGGCGTTGTCGTCCTGCAGTCGCCCCATGGAGTGGTAGACCACGGCCGACGCCGCCACGATGTAGGCGTCGTGCCCGAGGTAGTCCTCGACGTTCCAGTTGCCGGTCAACCGGTGCAGGAACGGTCCCACGGTTTCCGAGGCCCACGGTGACATCAAGAACACGGCGACACCCTGCAGCGCGATGTTGAGGGTGGCCGCCACCTCCCATCGGCAGGACCAGGTGACCCTGCGGATCCACAGGCTCCACACGATGCAGCACAACGTGACGAGAATGAGTGTGGCAACGGACATTGGACTGCCTCGGGGTGATGCGGGTGAGAGAAGGACGCCGCCGCTTACAGCGGGGGAGCGTCGGATCGGGGGGTCAGCTGGGACAGTTTCCTGGTCTGGGTGCGGGTGGACGTCTCGGCGGCAGCCACCATCACCGGGGCTGATTCCATGTAGCGCCACACTTCCTGATGGCTCATCAGCCCGAACCGGATCTGCAGGTCGGGATAGCTCAGGTGGAAGCGGTCGGCGACCTGTCGCAACTCCTCGGCATTGGGGTAGTCGGCCTCTTTGATCCGCCGGTAGTAGGTGCTGCTCGACACGCCGAGGGCACTATAGATCGCCTTGGCGTCGACATCGCCATCGAGTAGGTAGTCGAGCAGGGCTTTCAGCTGCCTGCCGTTCTCGTCGGTTCGCGGCATCAGCACACCATAGACCTTTTCCCGGACTTGGTCAGCACCTACCGCGGTAAAACTAGCAATGGCATTATTGACAACGATGTCAGAGATTTGACGCATCTCTCCCAATTTTGGGACTCGGTGGTTAACGTTACAGATATGGCAGCTTCCGTCATCCCCGACGCATCGGGAACCGGTTCGTGGATCACCGACTACGGCACCGCCGGCCCCCCGCTCGTTTCAGATCTGGAGTCCGTGTGGAGTTCGTTGGACGACGTGCTGACCGCGGAGTTATGCGGGGCTCGAGCTGTGTTGGGCTGTACGGCTGAGGATTTGTTACTGGCTGCCCTCGGCCGCGCGGTGGCCCGCACGATCGGTGACGGCCTGCTGACCGTCGACCTCAGACAGGGGCGCGAACGCAAGACTTGTCGCCGGATCGAGGTGCCGTGCGTGTCGCAGCGCGGCCTGTCGGGGGCTGAACTGCTCGCGGTCGCGTACCCGGGTCCCGGTGATGCCGACCGGACGGCCGACATCACGTTCAGTTTTGGCAAAGA
Source organism: [Mycobacterium] fortunisiensis (assembly GCF_019050325.1). Classification (GTDB taxonomy): domain Bacteria; phylum Actinomycetota; class Actinomycetes; order Mycobacteriales; family Mycobacteriaceae; genus Mycobacterium; species Mycobacterium fortunisiensis. The sequence goes on from NZ_VOMB01000016.1 coordinate 796,878, forward strand.
ACCGGAGACCGATGTGTGCGGTCCGCCGTTGGCGGTGCGGATCTCCCGAGAAGGCGACAGCGCCCTGAAATTGCAATGGCGGTTCGACACCCGTGTGTTCGACCACTGCACCGTGGAAGAGCTGACCGAGCAGTTCCCGTTGTCGCTGATCGAGATCACCTGCGGGTAGGTGCGCCTCCTTGTCGATTTGCGGTGCTCATTAGACTTGGCTGCAGCAGCGCTGATCCGGCCATCACCGGGGAGCTTTCGGAAGAACGGCTGAACCGCCAAGTAGAACCGAACGGGTGGGCCCGTGATCGCCCGACAGTTGAGCGGCACCCGGAGTCCGGGTGCAAGCGGGGTGGTACCGCGGCGCTCGCGCACCGGCGCGTCGTCGTCCCCGTGTCCACACTGTGGCTTCCGAGACCGGCGGCCACGACCGTTGGCACAGGAGACGTAACGCCGTGACCGCCTATCCCAAGCCGGCCGCACCCAACTTCCCAGAGCGGGAACTTGAGGTGCTGGCCTACTGGGCTGCCGATGACACCTTCCCGGCCAGCATCGCCCGTCGCGAGGACGCTCCGGAGTACGTCTTCTACGACGGTCCGCCATTCGCCAACGGCCTGCCGCACTACGGCCACCTGCTGACCGGTTACGTCAAGGACATCGTGCCGCGCTATCGCACCATGCGTGGCTACAAGGTGGAACGCCGGTTCGGCTGGGACACCCACGGCCTGCCCGCCGAACTCGAGGTGCAGCGTCAGCTCGGCATCGCGGACAAAGCCCAGATCGAAGAGATGGGCATCGAGAAGTTCAACGCGGCCTGCCGCGCCTCGGTCCTGAAATACACCGATGAGTGGCGTGACTACGTCACCCGGCAGGCCCGCTGGGTGGATTTCGACAACGACTACAAGACGTTGGACCCGACTTTCATGGAGTCGGTGATCTGGGCGTTCAAGCAGCTGTGGGACAAGGGCCTCGCCTATGAGGGCAACCGGGTGCTGCCGTACTGCTGGAACGACGAGACCCCGTTGTCCAACCATGAGCTCCGGATGGACGACGACGTCTACCAGAGCCGCCAGGACCCGGCGGTGACGGTCGGCTTCACCGTGACCGACGGCCCGCTGAAGGGCGCGCACCTGTTGATCTGGACGACGACGCCGTGGACCTTGCCGTCCAACCAGGCCGTCGCCGTCAACCCCGACATCGACTACGTCCTGGTGCAGGGCGCCGACGGTCGGCGCTACGTGCTCGCTCAGGCCCGGCTCGCCGCCTATGCCCGCGAACTCGGGGAGGAGCCCGAGGTTCTCGGCAGCTACCTCGGACGGGATCTGCTCGGGACGCGGTACCTGCCGCCGTTCACCTACTTCGTTGATTCAGACGGGGCGCGCAATGCTTTCCAGGTGCTGGCAGCCGACTTCGTCAGCACCGAGGACGGCACCGGCATCGTGCACATGGCGCCGGCCTACGGCGAGGACGACAAGGCCACCGCCGACACCGCGGACATCGTCGCGGTCACCCCGGTGGACTCGAAGGGGCGCTTCGACTCGTCGGTGCCCGACTATCAAGGTCAGCATGTGTTCGAGGCCAACGCGCAGATCATCCGTGATCTGAAGAATCGTGCCGCGGGCGCAGCCGCCAACGGCGCGGTGCTGCTGCGGCACGAGACCTACGAGCACTCCTATCCGCACTGCTGGCGGTGCCGCAATCCGTTGATCTACCGCGCGGTGTCGTCGTGGTTCATCAAGGTGACCGACTTCCGTGACCGGATGGTCGAGCTCAACCAGCAGATCACCTGGTACCCCGAGCACGTCAAGGACGGGCAGTTCGGCAAGTGGCTCTCGAATGCCCGCGACTGGTCGGTGTCGCGAAACCGCTACTGGGGCAGCCCGATCCCGGTGTGGAAGTCCGATGATCCGGCCTACCCGCGGATCGACGTGTACGGCAGCCTCGACGAGCTTGAGCGTGATTTCGGGGTGCGGCCGACCGATCTGCACCGGCCGTTCATCGACGAACTGACCCGGCCCAACCCGGATGATCCGACCGGCAAGTCGACGATGCGCCGGATCGAGGACGTGTTCGACGTGTGGTTCGACTCCGGGTCGATGCCGTACGCGCAGGTGCACTATCCGTTCGAGAACCAGGAGTGGTTCGACGGCAAACAGACCGGTGCGGACGCCCATTTCCCGGGCGACTTCATCGTCGAGTACATCGGCCAGACCCGCGGCTGGTTCTACACCATGCACGTGCTGGCGACCGCGCTGTTCGACAAGCCGGCCTTCAAAACCTGTGTGGCTCACGGGATCGTGCTGGGCAACGACGGTGCGAAGATGAGCAAGTCGCTGCGCAACTATCCCGACGTCAGCGAGGTGTTCGACCGCGACGGGTCCGATGCCATGCGCTGGTTTCTGATGGCCTCGCCGATCCTGCGCGGCGGCAACCTGATCGTCACCGAGCAGGGCATCCGCGAAGGCGTGCGCCAGGTCCTGCTGCCGTTGTGGAATGCCTACAGCTTCTTGGCGCTGTATGCGCCCGAGAAGGGCACCTGGCGTACCGATTCGGACAACGTGCTGGACCGTTACATTCTGGCCAAGCTGGCTCGGCTGCGTGACGATCTCACCGTCTCGCTGGACACCTGTGACATCTCCGGAGCGTGCGACGAACTGCGGCAGTTCACCGAGGCGTTGACGAACTGGTATGTGCGCCGGTCACGTTCGCGATTCTGGGAGGAGGACGCGGACGCCATCGACACCCTGCACACCGTGCTGGAGGTGACCTGTCGTCTCGCCGCGCCGCTGTTGCCGCTGGCCACCGAGGTGATCTGGCGTGGTCTGACCGGTGAACGCTCGGTGCATCTGACCGATTGGCCCGAGGCCGATGTGCTGCCGAAGGACGCCGATCTGGTGGCGGCGATGGACCAGGTGCGCGAGGTGTGCTCGGTGGGCTCATCCCTGCGCAAGGCCAAGAAGCTGCGGGTACGCCTGCCGTTGCCGAAACTGACTGTGGCCTTGGACAAGTCGGTGGATCCGTCCTCCCTTGCCCCGTTCGCCGACCTGATCGCCGACGAACTCAACGTCAAGGCGGTCGAGTTGACCGACGACATCGACACCTACGGCAAGTTCGAGCTGGCCGTCAACGCCCGGGTGGCCGGCCCCCGGATCGGCAAGGACGTGCAGGCCGCGATCAAGGCTGTCAAGGCGGGGCAGGGCGTCGTCAATCCCGACGGCACCCTGACCGCTGGGCCGGTGGTGCTGCAGCCCGAGGAGTACACGTCGAAACTGGTTGCAGCGGAGCCACAGGAGACGGAGCGAAGCGGAGCTCGACCAACAGTTCAGTGGACCGCCGCCCTGCCCGATGGCGCGGGGCTCGTGGTCCTCGACGGCACGGTCACCGAGGAACTCGAAGCCGAGGGCTGGGCCAAGGACCGCATCCGCGAGCTTCAGGAACTGCGCAAGTCGACGGGCCTGGAGGTGTCCGACCGCATCTCGGTGCAGATGTCGGTTCCGGCTCAGTACGCGCCGTGGGCGAGCACCCACCGGGATCTGATCGCCGGTGAGATCCTGGCCACCAGTTTCGAATTCGGCGACGTGGTTGACGGGGCCGAGATCGGGGACGGGGTGCGGGTCGCGATCGCCAAGGCGTGAGCCGCCCGGATCAGCCGCCGGCCACCCGTGCCGCTTGGTCACCGAGCGCGACGGTGTCGCCCGGGTGTAGCTGGCGGCCGCGCCGGAACTCGACCTCGCCGTTGACGCTGACCAGGCCGTCGGCGATGACGGACTTGGCGTCGGCGCCACTGTCGATGAGCGAAGCCAGCTTGAGGAACTGCCCCAGGCGGATCGTGTCATCCCTGATCGGTACGTCAACCGGCTCCATGAACGTCAGGCTAGCGCCATAGCATCAGCAACTATGGACGGCGCCGGGGTGACGAGCGGTCGCTGGGTGCTGCACTTGGACATGGACGCGTTCTTCGCATCCGTCGAACAGCTGACCCGGCCCACCCTGAGAGGGCGGCCGGTGCTCGTCGGCGGTCTGGGCGGGCGTGGTGTGGTGGCCGGCGCCAGCTACGAGGCACGCCGCTATGGCGCCCGGTCGGCGATGCCGATGCACCAGGCCCGCAGACTCGTCGGCGCGCCCGCGGTGGTGCTGCCGCCCCGCGGCGCGGTCTACGGCGTGGCCAGCCGTCGTGCGTTGGACACCGTCCGCAGCGTCATCCCGGTCCTCGAGCAGTTGTCGTTCGATGAGGCGTTCGGTGAGCCGGCCGAGCTCGCCGGCGCCTCGGCAGCCGACGTCGAAATGTTCTGCCAGCAGTTGCGGGCCGAGGTGCGCAACCAGACCGGGCTGGTGGCCTCGGTGGGTGCGGGGTCGGGCAAGCAGATCGCCAAGATCGCCTCGGGCCTGGCCAAACCCGACGGGATCCGGGTGGTGCGTCGCGACGAGGAATCGGTGCTGCTCGACGGGTTACCGGTACGCAAGTTGTGGGGCATCGGGCCGGTCGCCGAGGAGAAGTTGCACCGGATCGGCATCGAGACGGTGGGCGCGTTGGCGGCCCTGTCCGAGGCGGAGGCCGCCAACGTGCTTGGCGGCGCGGTGGGCTTGGCCCTGCACCTGCTGGCCCGCGGAATCGACGACCGGCCGGTGGCCGAGCGGGCCGAGGCCAAACAGATCAGCGCCGAATCGACGTTTGCCGAGGATCTCACCACGCTGGGACAACTGCAGGACGCCATCGGCCCGATCGGCGAACATGCGCACCGGCGTCTGGAGAAGGATGGTCGCGGCGCGCGGACGGTGACGGTCAAGCTCAAAAAGTCCGATATGAGCACGTTGACCCGCTCGGCCACCCTGGCCTACGCCACCACCGAGGCGGCCACCCTGATCGGCACGGCCCGCAGGCTGTTGCTCGACCCGGTGGAGGTCGGGCCCATCCGCCTTGTCGGCGTTGGCTTTTCAGGTCTCTCCGACAGCCGGCAGGAATCGTTGTTCCCGGATCTGGAGCTACCCGACGAGATCTCCGATTCTCATCAGCAGCCTGCCGAGGCGGTCCCGGTGACGCCGACGGGATGGCGCATCGGCGACGATGTGGCGCACCCCGACCACGGCCATGGCTGGGTGCAGGGCGCCGGTCACGGGGTGATGACCGTGCGGTTCGAAACCCGAGCCAGCGGTCCGGGCCCGGCGCGGACGTTCCCCGAGCATGCGCCCGGGTTCAGCCGGGCCAACCCGGTCGACAGCCTGGACTGGGCCGAGTACCTCGACGGACTGGCGGACTACCAGAGCACGCCGTAGGTCGAGCTCAGGATGAAGCCGTGCTGGCCGTAGGTCTTGCACGTCACCGTGCCCTGACGTCCGACGCGGCAGCTGGCGCCCCAGTTCTCCAGCCGGTGGCCCTCGGGCAACACATCGACGTCGCGGGTGAACGACGCGGTGTCGGAATGCCGGTAGGCGGCGGATACGCCGCTGGTGACGAACGTCTGGTTGGTGCCGGCCGGGGCGTCGAGTGGTACCGCGTCGCAGCCCACCGGCCCGCCGTTGGGCCCGATCCCGCAGTGCCGGCCGTCCGGGGTCTGGAAGAACACACCGTAGAAGTCGGTCGGCGAGCTGTAGTGGCCCTGCGCAATCGGATAGGTGTCGATGTCGTCTGCGCCCGGTGGAGGCTCGGCCGCGGCAGTCGGGGCCGAGCCCAGTGCCATAAAGCCGACAGCGACGAGTGCCATGAGGTGATGGCGCATAGGTTCCATTGAACCGGCGCCGTCAACCCCGTGGTCTGCTACCAGAGCACGCCGGACGCGGCATCGAGCGAGAAGCCGTGCCGGCCCGACGTTTTGCAGATCAGTGTGCCCTCGTGGGTGACAGCGCAGGCGGCCTCCCAGTTCTCCAGCCGATAGCCCGCCGGCAGCACGTCGACGTCTCGGGTGAACAGCTTGCTCCCCGAATAACGGTAGGAAGCCGGTGCTCCGGCCTCGACGAAGGTCTGGTTCATGCCCTCGGGAGCATCCGCGGGCACCGCGTCGCAACCGACCGGACCGCGGTTGGGCAGGATTCCGCAGAACCGACCGTCCGGGGTCTGGAAGTACAGCCCGTAGAAACCGGTGGGCGAGGTGTAGTTGCCCTCGGCGATCGGGTAGCCGTTGATGTCCTCGATGCCGGGTGGTGGCGGCCACGGCCAAGCCTGCGCGGTCGGAAGCGGGCCGAACATCGTGAAGCCGACGGCAGCTGCCGCCGCAATGTGGAAACGCACGTTCGCTATTTAACCCCAGCCCGTCAAGCCCAGCGGCCGATGACCTCGGCAACGGGCCGCCCGGAGGCCAGCGCGGCCATCAGCAGTACGCGCGCTTGCGGGGGCCTTAGACGGGAACAGACCATCGCCCCGGCATCGACCAACTGCCGGCCGGGGCCGTACTGCGCGGTGACCGGGCCGTCGGGCACGCGGGTCGATACTGCGATGGACACTCCGTCCCGGCAATGCCGACGCACCGCGTCGATCATCGTCGTGCCGGCATTGCCCGAGCCCATCGCCTCGAGCACGACGCCGCGCGCGCCGGCCACAACACAGGCGTCCAGCGCGTCGGCCTCGCATCCCGGATAACCCGCGACGATGTCGACCCGCGGTGCCGTCGCCGCCGTGATGTCACCCAGATCAGCCCGCTCCTTGGCGATGTCGATACGGCACCGGCCTTCCGAGACTGTGCCGAGCTCGGTGCCGCTGAAGGCCTGCAGCTCGTACGTATGCCGCTTGCGCAGTCCCAGGGGCTGCCAAACGGTTCCGGCGAAGCTCACCACCACGCCGAGTCCGTGGGCGCGCGGGCTGGCCGCGACGGCGATCGCGTCGCGCAGGTTGCCCGGCCCGTCGCTGTCGGGCGAGTCCGCGCTGCGCTGCGCCCCGGTCAGCACCACCGGTACGGTGCCGCGGTAGGTCAGGTCCAACCACAGCGCGGTTTCCTCCATGCTGTCGGTGCCGTGGGTGAGGACAATGCCGTCGGCCTCGGCAGCCGCCGCATCGACAGCCCGCCCGATCGCGTCCCAGTCGGGCGGTGTCAGCAGCGCGCTGTCGACGGCCATCAGGTCGACGACCCCGACCTCAACACCGTCAACGGCCTCGACCCCGGCGGTCAGTTCGCCTCCGGAGCGGGTCGGATGCCTGACCCCGGCTTCGTCGGTACTGGTCGAGATCGTGCCGCCGGTGGTCATGACCACGATGCGCTTGGCGGGTGGCGCGGGCTGGGCCATGGTTTCCGTCACGGTCGAGATTGTCCCGCAATTGTTGCGCGACGACTGTTTGGGATGATGGGGGAGTGACTGATGAAACGTCAGGCCCGGTAGAGCCGGAAGCCGACGCCACCGGGGCGGCGAAACCGTCCGCTGCCACCGCTGCGCCGCCTCGGCGGCGGCTGCGCCTGCTGCTGACCGTCGCGGCCGTCGTGCTGCTGGTCGACGTGGTGACCAAGGTGCTTGCCGTGCGGCTCCTGACACCCGGTCAGCCGGTGTCGATCATCGGTGACACCGTGACCTGGACGCTGGTCCGCAACTCCGGTGCCGCGTTCTCGATGGCCACCGGCTACACCTGGGTGCTGACGCTCATCGCCACCGGCGTGGTGATCGGCATCGTTTGGATGGGGCGTCGGCTGGTCTCGCCGTGGTGGGCGCTGGGGCTCGGGATGATCCTGGGCGGCGCCACCGGAAACCTCATCGACCGCTTCTTCCGCGCACCCGGACCGCTGCGCGGGCACGTGGTGGACTTCTTCTCGGTCGGCTGGTGGCCGGTGTTCAACGTGGCCGATCCGGCCGTGGTCGGCGGCGCCATCCTGTTGGTGGCGTTGTCGTTGTTCGGCTTCGATTTCGACACTGTGGGACGGCGCCGGCCCGACAAGCCGCAGTCCGAACCGGCGGACACCCCGGAGCCGGCCACTGCCGCCGATCAGAAGCCCCCCGCCGACAAGTCGAGTTCGGTCGGCGGCCAGTCCGAGACATCCCAAGCCGAGACGTCGTAGTGACCACCAGGTCGATGCCGGTGCCGGAGGGCCTGGCGGGAATGCGGGTCGACGCCGGGCTGGCCCGGCTGCTCGGGCTGTCGCGTACGGCGGTGGCGACCATCGCCGAGGACGGCGGCGTGGACATCGACGGGGCGCCGGCCGCCAAATCCGACAAGCTCGTGGCCGGGGCCTGGCTGGAGGTTCGGCTGCCCGAGGCACCCGCACCGGTGGAGAACACCCCGGTGGATATCGAGGGCATGGACATCCTGTACGCCGACGACGACATCGTCGCGGTGGACAAACCGCCGGGTGTGGCGGCGCATGCCACGGTCGGCTGGCACGGCCCCACCGTGCTGGGCGGGTTGGCGGCGGCCGGATTCCGGATCAGCACGTCGGGTATCCACGAACGTCAGGGCATCGTGCACCGGCTCGACGTCGGCACTTCCGGCGTCATGGTGGTGGCCCGGTCCGAGCGCGCCTACACCGTTCTCAAGCGGGCGTTCAAGCAACGCACCGTGGACAAGCGCTACCACGCCCTGGTGCAGGGGCATCCGGACCCGTCGAGTGGCACCATCGACGCACCCATCGGGCGGCACCGGGGTCACGACTGGAAGTTCGCGGTGGTCGAGGGCGGCCGGCACAGCATCACCCACTACGACACCCTCGAGGCATTCCAGGCGGCCAGCCTGCTCGACATCGAGCTGGAGACCGGCCGGACCCACCAGATCCGCGTCCATTTCGCGGCACTGCACCACCCGTGCTGCGGTGATCTCACCTACGGCGCCGATCCCACCCTGGCGAAAAGGCTGGGGCTGGAACGTCAATGGCTGCATGCCCGGTCGCTGGCCTTCGCACATCCGGCCGACGGCCGGCGCGTCGAGATCACCAGCCCGTATCCGGCTGATCTGCAGGCCGCTCTCGACGTCCTGCGCCGCCACTAGCGGTGGTGGCGGAGCAGCGCGGGACCGCGGCGCGTTCCGGGGTGCTGTTCGGAGCGGGCGCCTACATCTGGTGGGGGCTGTGTCCCGGGTTCTTCTTGCTGTTGCTGCCCGCCGGTGCCCTGGAGGTGCTGGCCCACCGCATCGTCTGGAGCGCGGTGTTCCTGCTGCTCGTGCTGGCGGTGGCCCGACGACTGGGGGACCTGCGGCGGTTGCCGGTGCGGACGTGGCTGCAACTGCTGGTCGCCGCCGCCCTGATCTCGCTCAACTGGGGCACCTACATCTACGCCGTCACGACCGGACATGTCGTCGACGCCGCGCTCGGATATTTCGTCAATCCCTTGGTCAGCGTGCTGCTGGGGGTGTTGGTGTTCCGTGAGCGGATCACCCGGTGGCAGGCGGCGGCGTTGGTGCTCGCGCTCGTCGCGGTGGCGATCCTGACCGTCGAGGTCGGTACGCCGCCTTACATCGCGGTCGTGCTGGCGCTGTCCTTCGCGGTGTACGGCCTGGTCAAGACAGTGGTGCAGGCCGACCCGCGGGTGAGCGTGGCGGCAGAAACGCTGTTGGCGTTTCCTCTCGCCGCGGGCTACGTGATCGTGCTGGAGGTGGCAGGGCAGGGAAACTTCGTCAACCACGGGCCCTGGCATGCGGTGCTGTTGCTGCTGGCCGGCCCGGTCACCGCGGTACCGCTGTTGCTGTTTGCCGCTGCCGCGCAGCGTCTGCCGCTGGTGACGCTGGGCCTGCTGTTCTACCTCAACCCGGGGCTGCAGATGGCCTGGGGCGTGTTCATCGGTCATGAGCCGATGCCGCTGGGCCGGTGGATCGGGTTCGCACTGATCTGGGTGGCGCTGGTGATCATGACCCTCGCTGCACTCGGCAGGCGATCGGCCGGCCCGGCCCAGGCACTCGTCAGTTCGGAGCAGTCGGAATCCGCACCCCGATGAGTCGGTCAACAATATTTGCGGTCATGGTTTTTGACCTTGATATGGCAATGTCATATGGTTTGCTCGATGACCTCGGATAGCTTGCCGCGAGCTCGCCGTCGAGGGCCAGGACGCCCCGCCGGTTCGGATGCCGCGCGGACCCGCGAGCACATCATGCGCGCCGCGTTCGAGGTGATCAACGACTACGGCTACGCGGCCGCCACGTTCCAGGAGATCGCCAAGCGCGCCGGCCTGAGCCGTCCGACGCTGAACTACTACTTCGCGGGCCGCTCGGAGCTCTACGCGACGCTGCTCGAGCGGGCCCACGAGGTGGTCTCCGCGTGTATCGGTACGGCGAAACAACATGAGGGAACGCGGGTTCGATTGCACGCGTACATCGACGCGATGGTGGACACCTGGCAACGCGACAGCGCGGTCGTCGGCTTCCTGGTCAATGTCCGGCTGGAGGAGCAACGCCACCCCGACCTGCCGGCCGGCACCGTCGCGGCCACCCGGGAGTTCCTCGGCGACGTCGTCACCGAGGCGATCCGCCGAGGCGAACTGGCCGCTGACACCGATTCGGCGGTGCTGGTCGATCTGCTCTACTCGATGGTGTGGGGGCTGGGCTCCCATGCCGTTCGGCAGGGCTGCGAAGTCGACCTATCGGCCATTGCCAAGCAACTGCACATGGTGATCGATTATGGGTTGCTGGATGGTCCCGGCGCCGGGCTGTGCCCGGCCGGCAAAGACACGCGCGGCGACACGCGCGGTGGTGTCGGTGGGGCGCAATAGACTGGCAGCCCTATGAGCGGTTCATCTTCGGGGTCCTCGGGATCTTTTGTTCACCTGCACAACCACACCGAGTACTCGATGCTGGACGGTGCCGCGAAGATCACGCCGATGCTCGCCGAGGCGCAGCGCCTCGGTATGCCGGCGATCGGTATGACCGACCACGGCAACATGTTCGGCGCCAGCGAGTTCTACAACTCGGCGACCAAGGCCGGCATCAAACCGATCATCGGCATCGAGGCGTATATAGCTCCCGCTTCTCGATTTGATACCAAGCGGGTGCAGTGGGGTGATCCGAGCCAGAAGGGTGACGACGTCTCCGGTAGCGGTGCCTACACCCACATGACGATGGTCGCCGAGAACGCCACCGGTCTGCGCAACCTGTTCAAGCTCTCGTCGCTGGCGTCTTTCGAAGGGCAGCTCGGTAAGTGGTCGCGCATGGACGCCGAGATCATCGCCGAGCACGCCGAGGGCATCATCGCCACCACCGGCTGCCCGTCGGGTGAGGTACAGACCCGGCTGCGGCTCGGGCACCGGCAGGAAGCCCTGGAGGCGGCCGCCAAATGGCGGGAGATCTTCGGCCCGGAGAACTTCTTCCTCGAGCTGATGGACCACGGCCTCGACATCGAGCGCCGGGTTCGTGAGGGCCTGCTGGAGATCGGGCAGAAGCTCAACATCCCGCCGCTGGCCACCAACGACTGCCACTACGTGACGCGCGATGCCTCGCAGAATCACGAAGCGCTGCTGTGCATTCAGACCGGTAAGACGCTGTCGGACCCGAACCGGTTCAAGTTCGACGGCGACGGCTACTTCCTCAAGTCGGCCGAGGAGATGCGCGCGCTGTGGGACTCCCAGGTGCCCGGGGCGTGCGATTCGACGGTGCTGATCGGGGAGCGCGTCCAGTCCTACGCCGACGTCTGGACGCCGACCGACCGGATGCCGGTGTTCCCGGTGCCCGACGGGCACGACCAGGCCTCGTGGCTGACCCATGAGGTGCAGGCCGGGCTGGAGCGCCGGTTTCGCGGTGGGGCCGTTCCCGCCGAATACACCGAGCGGGCGGCCTACGAGATCAAGGTCATCTGTGAGAAGGGCTTTCCGTCCTACTTCCTGATCGTGGCCGACCTGATCAACTACGCCCGGTCGGTCGGGATCCGGGTGGGGCCGGGCCGTGGGTCGGCAGCCGGGTCGCTGGTGGCATACGCCTTGGGCATCACAAACATCGACCCGATTCCGCACGGGCTGCTGTTCGAACGCTTCCTCAACCCGGAACGTCCGTCCGCCCCCGATATCGACATCGACTTCGACGACCGTCGCCGCGGTGAGATGCTGCGGTATGCGGCCAACAAGTGGGGCAGCGACCGGGTGGCCCAGGTCATCACCTTCGGCACCATCAAAACGAAGGCCGCGCTGAAGGATTCGGCGCGTGTGCATTACGGCCAGCCGGGTTTCGCGATCGCCGACCGGATCACCAAGGCGCTGCCGCCGCCGATCATGGCCAAGGACATCCCGGTTTCGGGGATCACCGATCCCAACCACGAGCGGTACAAGGAAGCCGCCGAGGTGCGCACGCTGATCGAGACCGATCCCGACGTGCGCACCATCTACCAGACCGCGCTGGGCCTGGAGGGGCTGGTCCGCAACGCGGGCGTGCACGCCTGCGCGGTGATCATGAGCTCCGAGCCGCTCGTCGACGCGATCCCGCTGTGGAAGCGGCCGCAGGACGGCGCCATCATCACCGGCTGGGACTATCCGTCGTGTGAGGCCATCGGCCTGCTCAAGATGGACTTTCTGGGCCTGCGAAACCTGACGATCATCGGTGACTGCCTGGAGAACATCAAGGCCAACCGGGGGATCGACCTGGACCTGGAAACGCTGCCCTTCGACGATCCGGCCGCCTACGAGCTCCTCGGCCGCGGCGACACCCTGGGTGTGTTCCAGCTCGACGGCAGCGCGATGCGTGACCTGCTGCGCCGGATGCAACCCACCGGCTTCAACGACATCGTCGCGGTGCTCGCGCTGTACCGGCCGGGCCCGATGGGCATGAACGCCCACAACGATTACGCCGACCGCAAGAACGGGCGCCAGGCCATCAAGCCGATCCACCCCGAACTCGAAGAACCACTCAAGGACATCCTGGCCGAGACCTACGGCCTGATCGTCTACCAAGAGCAGATCATGTTCATCGCCCAGAAGGTCGCTTCCTACACCATGGGTAAGGCCGACGCGCTGCGTAAGGCCATGGGCAAGAAGAAGCTTGAGGTGCTCGAGGCCGAGTACAAGGGCTTCAAGGAAGGCATGACCGCCAACGGCTTCTCCGAGGCTGCGGTGAAGGCGTTGTGGGACACCATCCTTCCGTTCGCCGGGTACGCCTTCAACAAGTCGCACGCGGCCGGCTATGGCCTGGTCTCGTACTGGACGGCCTACCTCAAGGCGAACTACCCGGCCGAGTACATGGCCGGGCTGCTCACCTCGGTCGGTGACGACAAGGACAAGGCCGCGGTCTACCTTGCCGACTGCCGCCGGCTCGGCATCACCGTGCTGCCGCCCGACGTCAACGAGTCGGTGCAGAACTTCGCCTCGGTGGGCGACGACATCCGGTTCGGTCTGGGGGCGATCCGCAACGTCGGCGCCAACGTGGTCTCGTCGCTGATCAGTACGCGCACCGAGAAGGGCAAGTACACCGACTTCTCGGACTACCTCAACAAGATCGACATCGCGGCCTGCAACAAGAAGGTCACCGAATCCCTGATCAAGGCCGGTGCGTTCGATTCACTCGATCATCCCCGTAAAGGGCTGTTCCTGGTGCACACCGACGCCGTCGACTCGGTGCTGGGCACCAAGAAGGCCGAGGCGATGGGTCAGTTCGACCTGTTCGGCGGCGCCGACGACGGGGGCGGCACGGATGCGGTGTTCACCATCCGGGTGCCCGAGGAGGAGTGGGAGGACAAGCACAAGCTCGCCCTCGAGCGCGAGATGCTGGGCCTGTACGTGTCCGGTCATCCGCTCAACGGGGTGGCCCACCTGTTGGCCAATCAAGTCGACACGCAGATCCCGTCGATCCTCGACGGCGACGTCGCCAACGATGCGCAGGTGGTGGTCGGCGGCATCCTCGCCTCGGTCAACCGGCGGGTGAACAAGAACGGTTTGCCTTGGGCCTCAGCTCAATTGGAAGATCTCACCGGTGGCATCGAGGTGTTGTTCTTCCCGCAGACCTATTCGCTTTTCGGTGCCGATATCGCCGACGACATGGTGGTCCTGGTCAAGGCGAAAGTGGCTGCCCGCGACGACCGGATCTCGTTGATCGCCCACGAACTGGTGGTGCCCGATTTCAGCAGCGCCGCCGCTGACCGGCCGCTGGCGGTGAGCCTGCCCACCCGTCAGTGCACGATCGACAAGGTGAGCGCGCTCAAGCAGGTGCTGGCCAATCATCCCGGCACGTCCCAGGTGCATCTGCGGTTGATCAGCGGTGAACGCATCACCACGCTGGAGCTGGATCAGTCCCTGCGGGTGACCCCGTCGTCGGCGTTGATGGGCGATCTCAAGGCGCTGCTCGGCCCGGGTTGCCTCGGCTGAGAATCGTCCTGCCGAGCCAGGTCGATCCTGACGATCGCGGTGTCGGGCCATACGTTGCGGGTGCGGGCGCGCCGTAGCTTCTCCCACAGCGGGAGCTCGCGGTGCACGTTGGTGACACCGGGGATCTTCAGCAGCGGCACGATGTTCCACTGCCAGCCGTAGCGTCGGTGCAGGGCACGGTTGGCCCGTTCGGCGTCGTCATCGCCCAGGATGGTGGCCCGGCCGCTGCGCCAGACGGTGCCGGTGGCTCGCCCTTTGTGGTCACAGGCCACGAGATCGACGTCGGGGCGGGCGGTCAGCCTGCGGGTCTTCGGCCCGATCTTGGTGCGGAACAACACCGTTGGTCCGTCGAGAACGAACCAGATCGGGGTGTCGACGGCGGTACCGTCGGCACGAAAGCTGCGTAGCAGGGCGTACCGGGAGCGGGTCAGGGGATCGTGCACGGTGTCGGTGTGCGGCATGGTTCCAGTCAAGGACTTAGAGTTGACTCTAAGTCAAGCACCGGCCCGGGAGAGCAGGTGAGCACGATGTTGACCATCGGGGATGTCGCAGAGCGGTCTGGGATCGCTTCGACCGCGCTGCGCTACTACGAGCAGGTCGGGTTGATACCCGCGCCGCGGCGGGTGGGTGGCCAGCGCCGCTACGAGGAGACGGTGCTGACGCGGCTGGAGGTGATCAGGCTGTGCAAGACCGCGGGGTTCTCGTTGACCGAAATCGCGCTGCTGCTGGATGACTCGCCGGGACGGCCGGTGGCGCGCGAGTTGGCGCAGGCGAAACTGGCCGAGATCGACGCCCAGTTGGCCTCGTTGGCGCAGGCGCGGGCGATCATCGAGTGGGGCATGCGGTGTACGTGCCCGTCAATCGAGTTGTGCACCTGCGGAATTCATCAGGAGCTGCCGGCCGGCGTAGGTCAAAAGCGGTAGGCGAGAATCCGCGCCTTGCGCGCGGTTGTCCTGGTCAGGCCGCTCAATCGCGTGGCGATCCGCAGCCACGCGGGGAACCGGTCCACCTCCGGCTCGCGGGTGAGGCTGGCTTCCTCGACCAGGTGCAGTGCCGGATTCCAGGTTTCGGGGTGCTGGGCGTCCTTGAAACCGCGGTAGCCCCATTGGCTGCCGACGTCTTTGAACATCTTCTGCGGGAAGAGTTTGATGGCGGCGCGACTGATCCAGCCGATCCCGCCGTAGTCGTTGAATGTCAGCTCGCCGGTGGTGAAATGCGTGCTGACGCGCCGGAAGATGTCGATGACCACCGGTTCGCCGAGGAATGCGAACAACCCGTCGGCCCGCAGGATCGTGGGTCGGTCGGCGGGAATCGGATCGCACCAGCCGGGGTCGGCCAAGGAGGCGGCCACCACATGCGACTGCTCGTGCCCCGGCAGTACCTGGGGGCGCAAGGCACTGACGGCGGGCAGGTCGACGTGGTACCAGTCCACCGTCGCAGGCGGGGACACCCGGTACAACGCACTGTCGAGCCCGGCTCCCAGGTCGACCACGACGGCATCGGGGTGTGCGGTGACGAACGCGCGCACCCGGTCGTCGAGCATCTTGGCCCGCAACGCGGTCTGGCACACCACGCTGGTCTGTACCCCCAATCCCGGGAAGTCGTAGTCCAGTTGAGCGACCACGTCATCGGCCCAGGTGTCGCCCAGGATCGGATGTGCCCATCGGCTGTCGAGGGCCCGGGCGTACAAAGTGAGCAATGCGGTCTGTTCGACCGGGGTCAGCTGTGCCGTGGTCAGCGTCATGTCTGCGACGGTACGCCGGTGGCCGTGCTGAACGTCGACCCGAAAACGTTCATCTCCCTTACGGTTACGCATTTCGGTTGGCGACGTGCCAGGTCCCCTAGGCTGGCAGGCATGCAAAGCCGACATGTGAGTGTGTGGATCGAGGAGTCGCCGGCGGCGGTGTACGCCTATGCCGCGGACCCGGCGAATCTCGCCCACTGGGCGGCAGGTCTGGCCGGCGGCGGGTTACGCCGAACCGCGGCGGGCTGGATCGCCGATTCCCCGATGGGCGAGGTGATCGTCGAGTTCGCGCCCGACAATGAGCACGGTGTGCTCGATCACGTGGTGCGCCTGCCGTCGGGAGAGGCGGTGTACAACCCCATGCGGGTTGTCCCGGCCGGGGTCGAGGAGCCGCGCTGCGAGGTGGTGTTCACCGTGCGGCAGCGCGCCGGCATGTCCGACGAGCAGTTCGACGAAGATATCGCCGCGGTGGCGGCCGATCTGGACCGATTGCGGGCACTGATCGAGCGTTAGCGGTTCGCGGACGCCCGCGCGGCGAGGCCGATCCAGACGATCGCCGTGGCCGCGGCCCCTGACAGCACCGCCGGCGCGGCGCTTGTCGTCACAGCTCCGACGACGACCAGGGCCAGCAGGCCGGCAGCCAACGCAATCAGCTTGTAGGCAGGCCAGGGCACACCGGCCAGCCGCACCTCCCGGTCGGCCAGTGGTGCGGTGGTGGAGAAGTTCCCCGCGGCGGTCATGACTACAACGATAGCTCTCAACAAAGATTTCGGGCAACCGAAACATTAGATGAGTTGGATCTCTGAACCGATCCGGAACCCGCTCAGCAGTGAGCTTCCAATCGGTACTTGACCTCGGTCTTCCCGGTAGGGCGGTCAGCGAAGGACCCGTGCGCCGTCCCGCTCACCGTGAACGTCGTGCCGTGGATACTCGCCTCGGTTCCGGCCATCCGGTCACCGGCAGCGCTGCCGGTGAAGCCGTGCACATCGCTGATCCGGACGATTTCCGGGCTGATGGAGGCACCGGTACTCACTATCGCGGTGAAACCGGGCGTGTCCGGGAGCGTTTCCAGGGTCCACAACCAACTGCGCTGCGTGCACAGGATCGGGTAGCTGAGCGTGTCTTGTCCCTCCAGCGTGATGCGGGCGGTGTTCGTATCGGCCGGAACCCCGGTCGCTGCCGCGCACCCGGACACCGCGAAGACCGTGATGGCGCCGGCCACCTGCTGGATGTGCCGCATGGTGGCGGTGTTCCCCGATTTGGACCGGGTTAACCGTTTCTCCGTTGTCCGCGATGTGTCGTCTTAGCCTGATGACATGCCAATTGCCGGAGACTACGAACCGAGCACGTCGGACTGGGCGCGGCAGAATGCCGAGACGTACATGGCGTCTGGCGGCACGGACGGGACCGAACTCAACGGACGGCCGGTCATCTTGCTGACCACCATCGGCGCGAAAACCGGCAAGATCCGCAAAACCCCGCTCATGCGCGTCGAACACGATGGTGAATATGCGGTGGTGGCGTCACTGGGTGGCGCGCCCAAAAATCCGGTCTGGTACCACAACGTGAAAAAGAATCCGCACGTCGAACTGCAGGACGGCACCACCTCGGGCGACTACACGGCCCGCGAGGTGTTCGGGGAGGAAAAGGCGCTGTGGTGGGAGCGGGCCGTGGCCGCCTTCCCCGACTACGCCGACTACCAGACCAAGACGGATCGCCAGATTCCGGTGTTTGTCCTGACCCCGCTCAAGTGAAAACGCTGGCTGGTGGCACCATTGACCGGTGACTGCCGAACTGAGCCCCTACCCGTCGATGCCGCTTTCCGCGGCTGACATCGACGAGGCCGCTCAGCGAATTTCCAGGGTGGTCACGCGCAGCCCGCTGCAGTTCAGCGAACGGCTGTCGGAGGCAACCGGCGCGACCGTGTATCTCAAGCGCGAGGACCTGCAGGCGGTTCGGTCCTACAAGGTGCGGGGCGCGTTCAATCTGATGGCCCAGCTCTCGCCGGAGGAACTCGCCGCCGGCGTGGTGTGCTCGTCGGCGGGCAACCATGCGCAGGGCTTCGCGATGGCCTGTCGGTCGATGCGCACCCACGGTCGCGTGTACGTGCCGGCCAAGACCCCCAAACAGAAGCGCGACCGGATTCGGTACCACGGCCGCGAGTACATCGAGCTCATCGCCGTCGGGGCGACCTATGACCTGGCCGCTGCTGCCGCGCTGGAGGATGTGGCGCGTACCGGGGCCACTGTGGTGCCCCCGTACGACGACGTGCGCACGATGGCCGGTCAGGGCACCATCGCCGCTGAGATCCTCGATCAGCTCGAAGTGGAGCCGGATCTGGTGGTGGTTCCGGTGGGCGGGGGCGGCTGTATCGCCGGAATCACCACGTACCTGGCCGAGCGCGCGTCGGGAACCTCGGTGCTCGGGGTCGAACCGGCCGGGGCGGCGTCGATGATTGCGGCCCTGGCCGCCGGCGAGCCGGTCACCCTGCCGCATGTCGACCAATTCGTCGACGGCGCCGCTGTGGCCCGCGCCGGAACGTTGCCGTATGCCACGCTGGCCGCGGCCGGCGACATGGTCACCCTCACCACGGTCGACGAGGGCGCGGTCTGTACCGCGATGCTCGACCTGTACCAGAACGACGGGATCATCGCTGAGCCCGCCGGTGCGCTGTCGGTGGCCGCATTGCTGGAGACCGACATCGAACCCGGTTCCACCGTGGTGTGTCTGATCTCCGGTGGCAACAACGACGTCTCCCGCTACAACGAGGTGGTCGAGCGCTCCCTGGTGCATCTGGGCCTCAAGCACTACTTCCTGGTCGATTTCCCGCAGGAGCCCGGGGCGCTGCGCCGGTTCCTCGACGAGGTCCTGGGGCCGGGCGACGACATCACGCTGTTCGAGTACGTCAAGCGCAACAACCGCGAGACCGGTGAGGCGCTGTGCGGTGTCGAGCTCAGCGCGGCGACGGATCTGGAAGGGCTGCTGGCCCGCATGCACAGCTCCGACATCCATGTGGAACTGCTGGAACCGGGCTCACCGGCGTATCGCTACCTCACCTGAGCCGCGACACCTCGCTGCTCAGTCGGGTGGCGGTGTCCAGCGGCTCACCGAGCCGGCCGCGAGCCCGAACACCGGATCCGGGGTCAGCCGCAACACGAGATTGCGGCCCTTCTCCAGTGCGGCGAGACGCGGGGTGGCGAAGAGTGCTCCGGCTTTGGACATTCCGTACAGCGCAAGCATTCTGGGCAGCCGCCGGGACAACGCCGCGGGGCCGTGCCGAGCCAGTGTGACGGCATCTTCCATCCCGAGCGCAGCACCTTGGCCGAACGTGGGCTGCATGGTGTGGGCGGCGTCGCCGATCAGAACCACGTTGCCCCGCACGAGCCCCAGTGGCGGCCGGGCCTCGAAGATCGTCGGTGTGATCACCTGGTCTGGCTCCGCGGCGTCGATCAGGTCCGGCAGGGGATACGGCCAATCGCGGAACGACGCCAAGTCCACATCGGGCAGGCAGCTGCCGCCGTACACGTACGTGCGGCCGTCGGCGAGGGGGAGAACCCCGAATTGGGCTGTGCGGCCCCAGATGGTGCCGAACCCGGTCGGCAGTTCACGGTCCGCGATCCACGCCCACCCGGTGGCGCCGGTGGCGCGCAATGCGGGAGCGTGGGGCCATAAGGTCCGCCGTATGACGCCGTGTGGTCCGTCGGCTCCCACCACGAGATCGAACTTCTGTCGGCCGCTGCCGATCTGCAGTGTTCCGTCGGCGTGTGCGTCGAGTACCGGACTGCAGTAGTGCACGCACTCCGTCGGCAGCTGTTCGGTGAGTCGGCTCAGAAGCTGATGTCGCGGCACGGTTGCGTATTCGCGTCCGCCCGTGAGTCGCGCCAGGGTGCTGCGCACCAGAACTCGGCCGGCAGAATCCCGCACGGTGGCCGCAACGTTCGGCTGGGGCCGGCCGACCACACGGTCACGGACACCGAGCATCGTCAGGCATGTCAGTGCGTTCTGGGCCAGCGAGATTGCTCCACCTGCAGTGACCGGCCCGGCCGACTTTTCGAACACCGCGACGTCATGCCCGTTGTCGCGGAACGCGATCGCCGCAGCCAGACCGGCGAAACCGCCGCCGACAATCCCCACCCGCACGACAAAATACTACGTCACGTAGTAGTAAACGGTGGCGGTTTTCACCGGCCGTTACCCAGCGGCCCGCGGCTGGACAGTCCGCACGATCGCGAAAGAGTGTCCGGGCAATGTCGTGGTGGCCGCGCCGATGTCGGGGTCGTCCCAGGCGGTCACCAGTTCGCCGGTGACCGGAATCGACACCGCATCGGTACCCAGGTTGCAGGCGATGGCCAAAGCGCCACGTTGCAGCACGATCCAGCGTTGCCGTTCGTCGAATTCGATCGACAGGTGATCCAGCCATGGGTCGGCCAGATCGGGTTCGTCGCGCCGCAACGCGATCAGCTGGCGATAGGTGCGCAGTAGCCGACCGTGTTCAGCTGCGGTGGCTTCGGCCCATTTCAGTTTGGACCGCTCGAATGTCGCCGGATCCTGTGGGTCGGGTATCTCGTCGGCATCCCAACCGTGCTCGGCGAATTCGGCCTTGCGGCCCTCGGCCGTGGCGCGGGCCAGTTCCGGCTCGGGGTGCGAGCTGAAGAACTGGAAGGGTGAGGACGACCCCCATTCCTCGCCCATGAAAAGCATGGCGGTATACGGGGATCCGAGTGCCAGCGCCGCCTTGACGGCGAGCTGGCCGAAGGTGAGCCGCTGCGACGGCCGGTCGCCGACCGCGCGATTACCGACCTGGTCGTGGGTGAGGGTGTAGGCCAGCAGCCGGGTAGCCGGGATGGTGGCGGTGTCCAACGGGCGCCCGTGCCTGCGATGGCGGAACGACGAGTACGTTCCGGCATGGAAGTAGCCGTGCTTCAACGTCTGCGCCAATGTCTCCAGCGACCCGAAATCGGCGTAGTAGCCCTGGCGTTCACCCGATACCGCGGTATGGATGGCGTGGTGGATGTCGTCGTCCCATTGTGCGGTCAGGCCGTAGCCGCCCCGATCGCGCGGCGTGATCAGCCGCGGATCGTTCAGGTCGCTCTCGGCGATCAGCGATAAAGGTCTGCCGAGTTGCCCCGCGAGAGCGTCGGTTTCGGCGGCGAGCTCCTCGAGCAGATGGACCGCGGTGTTGTCCATCAACGCGTGCACCGCGTCCAGGCGCAGGCCGTCGACATGGAAATCGCGCATCCAGCGCAGCGCGCAGTCGATGATGTAGGCGCGCACCTCGTCGGAACCGGCGTCGGACAGATTGATCGAGGCACCCCAGGGGTTGTGGCCGGCGGACAGGTACGGGCCGAACCGCGGCAGGTAATTGCCCGACGGGCCAAGGTGATTGAACACCGCGTCGATCAGCACGCCGAGGCCCCGCGCGTGGCAGGCGTCGACGAAGCGGACGAGTCCGTCGGGACCGCCGTAGGGTTCGTGTACCGCATACCAGAGCACTCCGTCGTAGCCCCAGCCGTGCGTGCCGCCGAAGGCGTTGACCGGCATCACCTCGACGAAGTCCACACCGAGAGCGACCAGGTGATCCAGCTTGTCGATGGCAGCGTCGAATGTCCCGGCCGGCGTGAATGTTCCGATGTGCAGTTCGTAGATCACCCCGCCGCAGATCGAGCGGCCGGCCCAACCCGAGTCGGTCCAGGCCCCCGGAGCCGGTGTCCACAGCTGTGAACGCTCGTGCACGCCGTCGGGCTGACGCGGCGAGCGCGGGTCGGGCAACACCTTTGGGTCGTCGTCGAGGACAAAGCCGTAGCGCGCGTCGGCGCGGCAGGCGACCTCGGCGTGCCACCAGTCGTCGGAGCTGCGCGTCATCTCGTGCAGCTCGCCGTCCACGTCGACCTGCACACGGTCGGGGCTGGGCGCCCACACCGTGAACTCAGTCATCGGTTCGCTCCAGCAGGGCCACCGGCAGTTCGGCGAACACGTCGGCCGCGGCCACCGGACCGGCCCAGCGACGACCGCTGAGGCGATCGGTCCACCGGCCGTCGGGTAACGGCAACAGCGTGTCGCCCCAGCCGGATTCGGCCAGCCGGACCGTCCACCGGCTCACCGCGACCACGACATCCTCGCCGCGGGCGAAGGCCACCAGGTGTCGCCCGGCGCTCCCTGAGCCGAGCAACGGGGTGTAGCCGCCGGCCCGGAATGTCTCCGGGTACCGGCGGCGCAACGCCAATGCTGCGGCCGTCACCCTGAGCTTTGGATCGTCCCCGCGTTCCAGGGCCGCACGCAGCACCGGGTAATCGACCGGGCGTCGATTGTCCGGATCGACCAGGCTGTCCTCGGCTGACTCCGTCCCCTGGTAGACATCCGGAATGCCCGGAGCGGTCAGCTGCAGGAGCTTCTGGCCCAGGCTGTCGCTGCGGGCATGGCTGCTCAACCGGCCCACCAGTGCGGTCAGTTCTTGGGCGTTCGGCCCGTCGAGCACTCGATCCAGCCAGGCGTGCACGGCGTCTTCGAAGTCGGTTGACGGGTCGTGCCAACTGGTGTGGACGGCGGCCTCCCGGATCGCTTTCTCGGCGTACCCGTGCAGCCGGCCGCGCAGGTCGTCGGAGACCGTGCCGTCGCCCGGCCAGGCGCCGAAGATGTTCTGCCACAGGAACAATGCGGTGGCACGGTCGGGCGGTTCGGTCAGTGCCGTCCACCGTTCGACCGCGTCGGCCCAGATCTCGGGGACCTGGGACAGCACCCCGATCCGGGCGCGTACGTCTTCGCCGCGCTTGGTGTCGTGAGTGGACAGCGTGGTCATGGCCGTCGGCCAGACCCGTGCCCGCGTCGCGGTTCGCTGGTGGAATTCGGCCACGCTGACCCCGAACAAGTCGGGTGCGCCGCCGACCTCGTTGAGTGCGACCAGTCGCGCGTCGCGGTAGAACAGGCAGTCCTCGACGGCCTTCGCGGTGGCGGCTCCGCACAGTTGGTTGAATCGGGTGACCGCCTCGGTGCTGGTGGACAGGGCCACCGCCACCGTGGCCAGCGCATCGGTGAATTCCGGTGCACTGCTTGCTGTTTCCTGCAGTGCCATCGGCAGGACCGCGCCGAGTGCCGGGTAGTCGCCGCGGTACACGCCGATGCGGCTGATCAGTGCCGCCAGCGCGGCGGGCAGCTGCTGGGGGTACTGTCCGGTCGCGGCGGTGATGGTCCGGCTCAGCCGGCCCAGCTCGCTGGCCAGGGTGTCGGTGACGGCCGCGGCCTTCAGCGTGCGCTCGGCCTCGGGTTCGCGCGGCCCACTGAGTGCGCTGAGCGCGGTCTCGCCGGCCGGGTCGATGAACAGTCCGCCGACCTCGCGCAGCGCGTCGTACCCGGTGGTGCCGTCCACGGTCAGCGACGCATCCAAACTTTCGTCGGCGGCCAGGATCTTTTCCACCACGATCCAGGCGTCGGGGCCGGTGAGCTCGCGGAGCCGGCGCAGATAGCCCGCGGGGTCGGACAATCCATCCGGATGGTCGATCCGCAGGCCGTCCACCAGGCCCTCGTCGAACCAACGTTTGATCTCGGCGTGGCTGGCATCGAACACCGCCGGGTCCTCCTGGCGCAGCGCGGCCAGGGAGGTGATGGAGAAGAACCGTCGATAGCCACAGATCCCGTTGCGCCAGCCGGTCAGCCGGTAGTGCTGCCGATCGTGCACCTGGCTGCCGGAGCCGGTAGCGGTGCCCGGGGCGACGGGAAACACCAGATCGCCGAGCCGCAAGCGATCACCGTCGACCCTGAGATCGGCGACGTCGTCGTCAGAACCCAGGACTGGCAACACAATCCGGCCCTCGCCGAGTTCCCAGTCGATGTCGAAGTAGTCGGCATACGCCGAGGCCCGGCCGTACCGCAACACATCCCACCACCACGGGTTCTGCTCGGGGTGGGCGACGCCGACGTGATTGGGCACGATGTCGATGATCAAGCCGATGTCGCGGGCCCGCGCCGCTTCCGAGAGACGACGCAGACCGTCGGGGCCGCCGAGTGCCGCCGACACCGTGGTGGGATCGGTGACGTCGTAGCCGTGGGTAGAGCCGAGCGCCGCGGTCAGGATCGGCGACAGGTACAGATGCGAGGCACCGAGGCGGTCGAGGTAATCCAGCAGATCGATCGCGTCGTCGAATGTGCAGCAGTCCCCGCGCATCTGGAGCCGATACGTGGACAGGACCGGGCGCGTCATGTCAGGCCGTCTTGCGCAGGACGAGCAGTGAGCGGGCCGGTAAGGAGATCTTCTCGCCGGCGAACACGATGAGATCGGAATCACCGGTCGGACAGGCGGTGTCGAGGTCTCCGGTCCATTCGGTCGCGTAATCGCCGTTGGGGGTGACGAAATCCTGTTCATGGTCGTTGGCGTTGAAGCACAACAGGAAGGTGTCGTCGACGACGCGCTCACCGCGGGCGTTGGGCTCCGGGATGGCGTCACCGTTGAGGAAAACCGCCACGCACGTGCCCAGCCCCGTGCCCCAGTCCTCCGGGGTCATCTCGGTGCCGGCCGGGGTGAGCCAGGCGATGTCGCGGACCTGATCGCCGCTGCGAATCGGCTTGCCCTCGAAGAACCGGCGACGACGGAAAGCCGGGTGGCGCTGGCGGAATGCCACCACCCTGCGGGTGAATTCCAGGTGCTCGGCGTTGGTGTCCGCCAGCGACCAGTCCATCCAGGACAATTCGGAGTCTTGGCAGTACACGTTGTTGTTGCCCAGTTGGCTACGCCCGAACTCGTCGCCGTGCGCGATCATCGGGGTGCCCTGGGACAACATCAGTGTGCCCATGATGTTGCGCATCTGCTTGGCGCGCAGGGCCAGGATGTCCGGATCGTCGGTCGGTCCTTCCACACCGCAATTCCACGACCGGTTGTGACTCTCGCCGTCGCGGTTGTCCTCGCCGTTGGCCTGGTTGTGCTTCTCGTTGTAGGACACCAGGTCATTGAGGGTGAAGCCGTCGTGACAAGTGACGAAGTTGATGCTGGCGCTGGGGCGACGGCCGGTGGCCTCGTAGAGGTCTGACGACCCGGTCAGCCGGGACGCGAATTCACCGAGGGTGGCGGGTTCGCCGCGCCAGTAGTCACGCACCGTGTCGCGATACTTCCCGTTCCACTCGGTCCACAAACCCGGGAAGTTGCCCACCTGGTAGCCGCCCTCGCCGACATCCCACGGTTCGGCGATCAGTTTCACCTGGCTGATCACCGGGTCCTGCTGCACCAGATCGAAGAATGCCGAAAGTCGGTCCACGTCGTAGAACTCGCGGGCCAGGGTGGAGGCCAGGTCGAACCGGAAGCCGTCGACGTGCATGTCCAGCACCCAGTAGCGCAGCGAGTCCATGATGAGCTGCAGGGTGTGCGGGTGCCGGGCGTTGAGGCTGTTGCCGGTACCGGTGAAGTCCTTGTAGTACTCGGGCTCGCCGTCGACCAGCCGGTAGTAGGCGGCGTTGTCGATGCCGCGGAAATTGATGGTCGGACCCAGGTGGTTGCCTTCGGCGGTGTGGTTGTAGACCACGTCGAGGATCACTTCGATCCCCGCATCGTGGAAGGCCTTCACCATGGTCTTGAATTCCGCCACCGCGCCGCCGGCATGCCGGGTGGCCGCGTACTGGAAGTGCGGGGCGAAGAAGCCGACGGTGTTGTAACCCCAGTAGTTGCGCAGTCCCAGGTCCAGCAGCCGGTGGTCGTGCATGAACTGGTGTACCGGCATCAGCTCGATGGCGGTGACGTTCAACGACTGCAGATACTCGATGATCACCGGGTGGCTCAGCCCGGCGTAGGTGCCGCGGAGCTCGTCGGGGATCCCCGGGTGTGTCTGGGTCATGCCCTTGACGTGCGCCTCGTAGATCACGGTGTCGTGGTAGGGGGTTTTGGGGGAGCGGTCCGAGCCCCACTGGAAGAACGGGTTGATCACCACGCTGGTCATGGTGTGGCCGAGCGAATCGATGTGGGGTGGGGTGCCGGAACCTGGTGGATCGGCCGTCAAGTCGTAGGAGAACAGGGCCTGGCCGAAATCGAAATCACCGTGGAAGGACTTGCCGTAGGGATCGAGCAGTAGCTTGCTGGGATCGCACCGGTGGCCGGCCCCGGGATCCCAGGGTCCGTGTACCCGGTAGCCGTAGCGCTGCCCGGGCGTCACGGTCGGCAGATAGGCGTGCCAGACGTAACCGTCGACCTCCTCGAGGTTGATCCGGTGTTCGGTGCCGTCCTTGCCGATCAGACACAATTCGACGCGTTCGGCGACCTCGGAGAACAACGAGAAGTTGGTGCCCGCACCGTCATACGTGGCGCCGAGCGGGTAGGCCTCACCGGGCCACACCGTCGACATCGGGATCGGACCCGAGGATGACGGCAGGGGCGACGACGGCGGCATCGCCTCACCACCAACCGGTGGCCGCCGCCATTTGACGGCCCAACTCAGCCGTCATCGTGCGCATGTAGGTGGTCGAAAGGTGGTGGGAATCGTGATACAGCAACACATTTCCTTCCACCACGCGGCAATAGTCCTTGCGGCACACCGCATCGCTCATGTCGAGTGGCTTGAGCAGTGGGAACCTTCCGATGAAATCGAGCGTGGGATTGTGGTCGGACAGTACCTTGGACCGCTCGATGCCGCAGGAGATGGCATCGCCGCCGTTGGCCAGGCAGTCGTACGGGAAGTACGGCTTGCCGTTGCGGGTGAGCCATGGTGTGTCGCGCATGGCCAGCACCGGAATGTTGGCCTTGGAGAATGCTTCCCAGATACCGATGTAGGTCCCCGGCATCACATCGCCGGGTTTGATGTTCCACGGGCGGGTCGACGTGGTGAACACGAAATCGGGGCGATCGGCGATGAGGTGGGTCATCACCTTTTCGTTCCACTCATGGCACTTCGGATACGGCCGGTTGTCGCCCATCACCCGCGGCACTTCTTCGGTGGTCAGCGGGCAACCCATCTTGAGGTAGGTGACCACTTTGAAGTTGTGCAGCCGGCCGAGCAGGTCCAGGGCGGTGATCCAGTGCTCGGCGTGTGACCCGCCGGCCACCGCGATGGTGCGTGCCGCAGTCTTGTCGCCGTAGGTGCAGTTGATCACGTCGAGATTGCCGAAGTCGCTGATGCAGCCGTCGGTGGTGGAGGCCGGCAGATCGTCTTTGGCCTCGAGCACGGTGGGACGCATCGGCAGCTTGGGCACCCGGGCGTGGTTGATCAGGGCGCGCGCCCCCGGGTAATCGCGGGCCGACAATCCGGAGAGCTCTTTGCCGTTGGCTCGCTGCACGGTGACGTGCTCACGCCAGGTGAACGACGTGGCGGTCAGTGCGACGCCGAGCAGGCCGACGATCGAGCCCAGCACGATGGTGGGGCGGCGCAGCCGCTCGCGCAGCGGAGCCTGCGGTGCGGTGACACTGGCGGGCTTGATCTTCTGCTGGCGCAGCGGGTCCTCGATGTAGCGCGTGGTGAACCAGGCCAGCACGCCCGAGATCAAGAGCACGGTCGCGCCCTCGAGGAAGTTCACCTGGGCGTGGCCGGAGTAGGACAGCCAGAAGATCAGCAGTGGCCAGTGCCACAGGTACAGCGAGTAGGCCATCGAGCCCAGCGACACAAATGGTTTGGTGGCCAGCATCCGGTTGGGGGCGGGTAGCCGCTCGGTGTCGGGGTCGCGGTTGGCGGCGGTCAGGATGAAGATGATGGTGGCGCCGACCGGAACCAGGGTCCAGGGCCCGGGGAATTCTTTGACACCGTCGAGCAGCCAGCCGCAGGACAGGATCGCGGCCAGCGACACGGTGGCCAGGATGGTGCGCAGCCACATCGGCCAGCGCACCACGGGCACCAGCGCGCCGGCCAACGCGCCGACCAACAGTTCCCATCCCCGGGCGAAGCTGTTGTAGTACGCGGTGGCCTGGTCGACGTTGTGCGCGATGATCGCGTACACGAACGACGCGATCGTCAGGAGGCTGAGTAACGTGATGAACGCGGCCCGCAGGTGCCGGCCGAACATCCGGCGGCCCAGCAAGGCGAACCCGAACACCAGCGCCAAGAAGGCCACATAGAACTGGCCTTGGACCGACATCGACCAGATGTGCTGCAGCGGGCTGACGGCCTCACCGGCGCGAAGGTAGTCCGCCGCGGTATTGGCCAATTCCCAGTTCTGGTAGTACCCCAGGCTGGCGAGGCTTTGATCAGCAAACGCTTCCCAGCGTGTCTCGGGCTGCACCAGGATGGTCAGCACCGCAGCTCCGGCAAGCACGACGACCAGGGCGGGCAACAACCGCCGCAACAGTCGGACCACCTCGGGAATCGGGTGCAGCGGTGCGTCGGGGTTGAGCGCGAGACGCAGCATCTTGCCACCGAAGAAGAAGCCGGACAGCGCCAGGAAAACGTCGACACCACCGGAAACCCGGCCGAACCAGACGTGGAATATTGCCACGAGTGCGATCGCGATGCCGCGCAACCCGTCGAGATCGTGCCGGTAGAAACCGGAGGCCCGGGACCCCATGACGGCAGGTGAAACGGAACCGGATTCGGTGCCGGGCTCCGTCCGGGGTGCGTCAAGGGTATTCATGGTCGAGGCCAATTTACCTAACATCGCCGTGCCACTCACATTTCGGATGCGTGCGTCGCCGCCGGTGAGCAAACGGCTAGGCTGCCCGACTGTGGCTGAGCTGACACCGGCGCAGATCAGTGCCATCGACGCGGCCCACATCTGGCATCCGTACAGCGCCATGGGCGCCGACGCGCTTGCGCCGGTGGTGGCGGTCGGGGCCAAGGGCGCATGGCTGACTGTGATCGACCCGTCCGACGGGGCCGAGATCGAGGTTCTCGACGCGATGGCGTCGTGGTGGACGGCCGTGCACGGCCACGGACATCCGGTGCTCGACCGGACGATCAACGACCAACTCGCCACCATGAACCACGTCATGTTCGGCGGTCTCACCCACGAACCGGCCGCACGGCTGGCGCAGCTGCTGGTGGATCTCACACCCGCGGGCCTGGAAACCGTGTTCTTCAGCGATTCCGGGTCGGTGTCGGTGGAGGTGGCGGTGAAGATGGCGCTGCAGTATTGGCGCAGCGTGGGCCGTGGGTCGAAACATCGCCTGATGACTTGGCGGGGCGGCTATCACGGCGACACGTTCACGCCGATGAGCGTGTGCGATCCCGACGGTGGCATGCATGAGCTGTGGTCTGGAGAAAACTCGGTCTTGGTGCCCCAAATTTTCGCACCGCCGGTGCCTGCCGACTATCGACCGGCCTACAGCGAGGCCTTCGAGCAGCAGCTGGCCGAGCACGCCGACGAGCTCGCCGCGGTGATCGTCGAACCCGTGGTGCAGGGCGCCGGCGGCATGCGTTTCCACGACCCGCGCTATCTGTCGGATCTGCGCGCGATCTGCGATCGGCACGAGGTGTTGCTGATCTTCGACGAGATCGCCACCGGGTTCGGCCGCACCGGCACGTTGTTCGCCGCCGAGCAGGCCGGTGTCAGTCCGGACATCATGTGCGTGGGCAAGGCGTTGACGGGCGGCTACATCACCCTGGCCGCCACGCTGTGTACCCGCGCGATCGCCCGGACGATCAGCGCGGGGGAGCCGGGGGCCCTGATGCACGGGCCGACGTTCATGGCCAATGCGCTGGCTTGCGCGGTCGGGGTCGCCGCGGTGGAACTCCTGGTCGGCTCCGACTGGCGGGCCCGGGTGGCCGAGATCGAGGCAGGCCTGCGCCGTGGCCTGGAGCC
Organism: [Mycobacterium] fortunisiensis; assembly: GCF_019050325.1. Taxonomy (GTDB): domain Bacteria; phylum Actinomycetota; class Actinomycetes; order Mycobacteriales; family Mycobacteriaceae; genus Mycobacterium; species Mycobacterium fortunisiensis. The sequence continues at coordinate 826,489 of NZ_VOMB01000016.1, forward strand.
GGCGCGCACACTGCCCGGCGTCGCCGACGTCCGGGTACTCGGTGCGATCGGCGTGATCGAGATGCGCGAGCCGGTCGACATGAAGGTGGCGACGGCGGCGGCGTTGCGGCACGGGGTCTGGCTGCGGCCGTTCGGGAAGCTGATCTACGCCATGCCGCCCTTCATCTGCACCCCGGCCGAGGTGGATCAGATCACCGCCGGGATGGTCGGCGTGGCCCGTGCACTAACCTGAACGGTGTTTAATGATCGGCACCGCCGACGTGTTCAACGGTCGGCACCGCCGACGTGTTCAAGGCACAGAGGAGCACCACGTGACGCGCACGGATCTATCCCCGCTGGCCTGGCTCGCCGACGTCGAGCAGCAGCGCCGGAACGCCGGGCTGCGTCGTGAGCTGCGCACCCGCCCCGCGGTGGCCACCGAGTTGGACCTGGCCTCCAACGACTACCTGGGGCTGTCACAGCACCCCGAGGTGCTCGACGGCGGTATCGAGGCGTTGCGCACCTGGGGCGCCGGCGCGGGCGGTTCTCGCCTGGTGACCGGAAACACCGAACTGCACGAAGGGTTCGAACAGGCGCTGGCGGCGTTCGTCGGCGCCGAGTCGGCGCTGGTCTTCTCCTCGGGTTACACCGCCAACCTCGGCGCCGTGGTCGCCCTTTCCGGGCCCGGTTCGCTGCTGGTCTCCGATGCCCTGACCCATGCCTCGCTGGTCGACGCCTGCCGGCTGTCGCGGGCCCGGGTGGCCGTCACGCCGCATCGTGACGTGGCCGCGGTGGAGGCCGCGCTGTCGGCGCGCACCGAACAGCGGGCAGTGGTGCTCACCGAGTCGGTGTTCAGCGCCGACGGGGTGCTCGCGCCGCTGCGTGAGCTGCACACCGTGTGCCGTCGGCACGGTGCGCTGTTGCTCGTCGACGAGGCGCACGGCCTCGGGGTGCGGGGCGTGGGCGGTCAGGGCCTGCTGTACGAGGCCGGGCTGGCCGGCGCGCCGGACGTCGTGATGACGACGACGCTGTCGAAGGCGCTGGGCAGCCAGGGTGGCGTGGTGCTCGGCCCGGCGGCGGTGCGTGCCCATCTGATCGACGCGGCCCGGCCGTTCATCTTCGACACCGGACTGGCGCCGGCGGCGGTCGGCGCGGCGTGGGCCGCGCTGCGGGTGCTGATCGCCGAACCGCAACGCGCGCAGGCGGTCTTGGGTCACGCCGCCGAGTTGGCCCGGATCTCGGGGGAGACCGCGACGCCGGACTCCGCGGTGGTCTCGGTGATCCTGGGCGAGCCCGAGGTTGCGGTGGCAGCTGCCGCGGCCTGCCTGGACCACGGTGTACGGGTGGGCTGCTTCCGGCCGCCGACGGTGCCCGCCGGCACGTCGCGACTGCGGTTGACCGCGCGAGCCTCACTGACCGGCGACGAGATGGACCTGGCCCGCCAGGTGCTGACCGAGGTGCTGTCCAAGGCCCGGTCGTGAGCATCCTGGTCGTCACCGGTACCGACACCGGTGTCGGCAAGACGGTGACGACCGCGGCGCTGGCGTGCGCGGCCCGGCTGGCCGGCCTGGCGGTGGCGGTGTGCAAGCCGGTGCAGACCGGAACCGTCGACGGCGACAACGACCTCGCCGAGGTGAGCCGGCTGTCCGGGGTGAACAACCTGCACGGTGGATGGCGTTACCCGGAGCCGCTGGCCCCGGTCGCCGCTGCCGATCGGGCCGGACTGCCGTTGCCGACCCGCGCCGAGCTGGTGGCCGCGGTGCGCGACGCCGAGGTTGCCGACGGGCTGACCCTCGTCGAGGGCGCCGGTGGCCTGCTTGTCGAGCTCGGGGCCGACGGTGCCACCCTGCGTGATCTCGCCGCCGATCTGGGTGCCGCCGTCCTGGTGGTGGTGTCGGCCGGGCTCGGAACCCTCAACCACACCGCGCTGACCTTGGAATCGCTTGCCGGGCAGGGAATTTCCTGCGCCGGGCTGGTGATCGGGGCCTGGCCGCAGAATCCCGACGTCGCCGCGGCGGGTAACCGCGACGCCCTGGCCAGGCTGGCACCGGTACGTGCCGTGCTGCCCGCCGGGATCGGCGCGACGAGCGCCGCGCGGTTCGAGGAGCTGTGTACCGACGCCTTCGACCAGGATTGGCTGACTAACCTGAGCTGATGGTGCACTCCGTCGAGCTCATCTTCGACCCGGAAACCGAAACGGTGGTCCGTGGGATCTGGGATGCACTGCGTGACAAGGACATTCCCAGCCAGGCGCCGGCCAGCCGGCCACATGCCACGCTGACCGTCGCCCAGCGCATCGACGCGGACGCCGACGCTGCGCTACGGGAGCTCACAGACCGGTTCCCTATTGAGTGCCGCCTGGGGGCGACGCTGATCTTCGGCCGTTCGGCCGGAGTGTTGGCGCGGCTGCTGGTGCCGACCGGCGAACTCCTCGACCTGCAGGCCGAGGCCTACCGCCGGTGCCTGCCGTTCCTCGTTCCGGCGCCGATGCCACACGCCGAACCCGGCCAGTGGACCCCGCACGTGACGCTGGCCCGACGGATCGCCCCCGCCAGACTGACCACCGCGGTACGGATCGCCGGCCGGCCGGCCGAGATAGCCGGACACGCCGTCGGACTGCGTCATTGGGACGGTGACAAACGCGTCGAGCACCTGATCGGCTGACGCGAAGCGGGATCAATCCCGGCTGCGCTGCGGCATGTCGCGGGCCGCGCCGAGGGTGCTGGCGCCACGCACGGCCAACCCGTCGACCAGCAGCTGCAGGCCGAAGGCGAACTGACGTGACGTGTCCCGGTTCAGCACCGACTGATCGTCGGTCAGCGCGCCGGCGGCGTCCCACTGCAGTCGCGACTGCTCGTCGGCGGTGAAACCGAGCACGTAGTACAGCACGGTGCGGGCGGCCAACTCGTCGTCCGGCGGGATCACGCCGGCGCGCTGGGCGGCCCCGGCGAGCTGCGCGACGATCTCGGTGGCGAGCTCGGACTGGCCGGCCGCGAAGCTGGACGAGACCAGTTCGGCGCCATCGGTGTGTGACAGCAGCGCGTCACGCAGCGCCACGCAGATCTGGTGGATCTGCCCTGGCCAGGCCGGCGCGGTGGGCTCGGTGCGCACGGGTTGCAGGATGCGGTCGGCGACGGCGCCGAGCAGTTCCTGCTTGTTGGCGAAGTGCCAGTACAACGCGCCCGGGCTGACGTTGAGCTCGCGGGCCAGGCGCCGCATCGTCAGGTCCGCGATGCCGTAGTTGTCGAGGATGGCGGTCGCCGCATCCACCACGTCGGGTTTGTGGAGTTGCATACCGTTACCCTAGCCTGAACGGTGTTCAATTGTCGGCTCGCCGACGTGTTCAATTGTCGGCCCGACCGGCCATATGATCCACAGGAGGACATTTCGTGACGCAGGCAGCCGTAGACGTACTGGGCGTAGCTCGCGAGCAGGTTCTGGAGCGTGGCGTCGGCCTCGACCAGGACCAGACGCTTCAGGTGCTGCAGCTGCCTGACGACAAGCTCGAGGAACTGCTGGCGCTGGCCCACGAGGTCCGGATGAAGTGGTGTGGTCCCGAGGTCGAGGTCGAGGGCATCATCAGCCTCAAGACCGGCGGCTGCCCGGAGGACTGCCACTTCTGCTCGCAGTCGGGTCTGTTCGCCTCGCCGGTGCGCAGTGCGTGGCTCGATGTCCCGAGCCTGGTCGAGGCCGCCAAGCAGACCGCCAAGACCGGTGCTACCGAGTTCTGCATCGTGGCCGCGGTGCGTGGCCCCGACGAGCGGCTGTTGGCCCAGGTGGCCGCCGGTATCGAGGCGATCCGCAACGAGGTCGACATCCAGATCGCGTGTTCGCTGGGCATGTTGACCCAGGAGCAGGTGGACCGCCTCAAGGACATGGGTGTGCACCGCTACAACCACAACCTGGAAACCGCGCAGTCGTTCTTCCCCAACGTCGTCACCACCCACTCGTGGGAAGAACGCTGGGGCACGCTGGAGATGGTGCGCGAGGCCGGCATGGAGGTCTGCTGCGGCGGCATCCTGGGCATGGGCGAGACGTTGGAGCAGCGTGCGGAGTTCGCCGCCAACCTGGCCGAGCTGAACCCGCACGAGGTGCCGCTGAACTTCCTCAACCCGCGCCCGGGTACACCGTTCGGCGATCTCGAGGTGCTGCCGGCCGCTGAGGCGCTCAAGGCGGTGGCCGCGTTCCGCCTGGCCCTGCCGCGCACCATGCTGCGGTTCGCCGGTGGTCGCGAGATCACCCTGGGTGACCTCGGCGCCAAGCAGGGCATCCTCGGCGGCATCAACGCCGTCATCGTCGGCAACTACCTGACCACGCTGGGCCGGCCGGCCGAGTCGGACCTGGAATTGCTCGACGATCTGCAGATGCCGATCAAGGCGCTGAACGCCAGCCTGTAGAACTGGGGTGTGGTGATCTCCGAGATGGCAGAAACGCCGGCGCTGCCCGCGCCTGTCGGCGCCGGCCGGTACAACGTCTACACCGGGGTCCAGGCTGACGCCGCGGACGGCGGCGTCGTTCCCACGGCGGCTCAGCTCGGTCTGGAGCCGCCCCGGTTCTGCGCCGAGTGCGGTCGTCGGATGATCGTTCAGGTGCGGCCCACCGGGTGGTGGGCCAAGTGTTCGCGGCATGGTCAGGTGGATTCGATCGACCTGGATGTGCGGCGATGAGCTCCTCGGCATCCACAAATGACGTTGGTGCACCGCGTATTTCCCGCGGCCGCGCGGCATTCATCGTCGTTGCCGGGCTGACCGTGGCCGGCGCTCTGCTCGGGGTGTTGTGGGCGTGGCTGGCGCCGCCGGTGCACGGCGTGGTGGCGTTGACCCGCAGTGGTGATCGGGTGCACGCCTATCTCGGCGGTGAGGCCGACCATTTCTTCACCTCGGCGTTCATGCTCGTGGGCCTGCTCGTCGTGCTGGCGGTCGTGGCCGCGGTGGCGGTGTGGCAGTGGTCGGCGCATCGCGGCCCGGTGCTGGCCGCGGCTCTGACAGCGGGTTGCGCGCTGGCCACAGCGGCGGCAGCGGGTGTCGGTGCGGTTCTGGCGCACTGGCGGTTCGGCTCGTTGGACATCGCGGGCGCCCCGGTCACCCCTGAGCATCGGGTGTATTACGTGGTGGAGGCCGCGTCGGTGTTCTTCGGTCACTCGTCGCTGCAGATCGCGGGGACGCTGTTGTTCCCGGCGGCGATGGCGGCGATGGTTTATGCCTTGATCGCGGTCTCGACGGTTCGTGACGATCTGGGTGGCTGGCCGCCTCAGGAGACGTGGTTGCCGACGCCGCCGCTCAGAGCGGACGTCGCCGGACCGTCCGGCCCAGAGCGACTTTCGCAGTAATTCCGGCCAGTCGCGCCATGCCCATGTAGGTGATGGGGTTGAGCAGCGCCGGCCATTTGGACCGCACGAGGTTGGCGGTCAGCGGGCGATCGGCGAAGCGGTCGGTCAGCCAGCGCAGCGCCATCGGCGCCGAGAACGGGTGCAGCAGCAGGTGCTCGCTGAACAGGTCGCGGTGATAGGTCACGTCGGCTCCGCCGGCCAGGTAGGTGTCGGCGAGGGCGTCGATGTCGTCCACCGAGATGATCTCGTCGTGCACGGCCTGCACGATGAGTACTGGCGGAACCGGTGCGGCGACACCGAGTTTGGTGTCGTGGAACACTTCGCTGACCTCGGGGCCGTCGAGGATCTGGTCCAGGGGCATGTCGACGAGGTCGCCCATGTCGGTGCGGAACATCCGCACGATCGCTTCCACCGTCGTCATCCGGTGCAGCCGGTCCAGGAGTTTGCGTCCCTCGACGGTGGCGTGCTCGGCGATGACCCGGTTGAGGTTGGGGTAGATGTCGGCCAGGGCGGCCACCACGAGTGCGGGCAGCCCCGAGAAGACGGTGCCGTTGAGCCGGCGGAAGGTGTTTCCGAGGTCGCCGACGGGTGAACCCAGGACCGCGCCGACGATGTTGAGTTCGGGCGCGTAGCTGTTGGCCATCTCGGCGGCCCAGGCGCTGGCCAGACCACCACCGGAGTATCCCCACAGCCCGATGCGGGTGGAGGTGGACAACGACAGTCGATCGGTGGACAGCGCGGCCCGCAGGCCGTCGAGCACCCGGTAGCCGGGTTCGTACGGCGCGCCCCACATGCCGTTGGTGCCTTCGTGGTCGGGGACCGACACCGCCCAGCCCTCGGCCAGGGCGGCCGAGATCAGCAGAAGTTCGAGCTGGGCCAGGGACCCGGTGGCTTTCGCGTGGTGACGCAGCGCGTAGGAGGGGAAGCAGCGACCGGAGATGGCGTCGATGGCGCACTGGTAGGAGACCACCGGACAGTCCGCCGCGGCGTCGGGCGGCACGATCACCGTGGTGACGGCGGCTTCGGGGATGCCGTTGCGGTCGGTGGAGCGGAACAGCAGTTGGGTGGCCTGCAGCCGCTGCGGGATCAACCCCAGAAACGCCAGTTCGACGTCGCGGCTGCGCAGCACGGTGCCGGGCTCGGCGTGCTGGAAACCCGCAGGTGGGACGTAGAACGCGTCGTCGCGGGGGAGTTCGGGACGGGCCGTACGGTCGAGCTCCTCGTGAGGTGTTCGACCGATCCATTCGGCTCTGGTGGCGGTGGCCGCACTGCCCAAGTCCATCCGGGCATTCTTACTTAAGGAGGCTCTAAGAATCCAGTTCGACTCACCCGGGCGGGCGCAATGCGGCGAATTCATCGGTGACGCGGTACCGGGACTCGGTGAAGCCGAACAGTGCGGCGGGACGCCCGCCGCTGCGCCCGGATCGGGCGGTGGTGCCGGTGCGGGTGATCACCTTGCGCCGTTCCAGTACCCGCTGCAGGTTGGTGGCGTCGACTTGGTGGCCCAACGCCGCGCTGTAGATGTCGCGCAGGGTTGAGATGGCGAATTCCTTTGGCGCCAAAGCGAACCCAATGTTGGTGTAGGACATCTTGGCCACCAGCCGGTTGCGGGCGTGTTCGACCATGGGGGCGTGGTCGAAGGCCATCGCGGGCAGGTCGTTGACCGGATGCCAGCGGGTGTCCGGCGGTAGGGCGGGTGTGGCGGGGGAGGGCACCAAGCCGAGGAAGGTCGATGCGATGGTGCGCACGCCCGGGACCCGTCGCGGGTCGGAGAACACGGCGAGCTGTTCGAGGTGGGCAAGCTCACGCAGGTCGACCTTGTCGGCGAGCTGGCGTCGCACCGAACTCGTCAGATCCTCGTCGTCCTCCAACTGGCCGCCCGGCAGCGACCATTTGCCCTGTTCGGGATCCAGGGCGCGTTGCCATAACAGCACGTTGAGGGTGGGTTCCCGGGTGTCGAGACCGCGAACCTGGAACACGGCGGCGAGCACTTCGTGCGCGGTGTTACCATGTGGCATGTTTTCGATTATAAGTCGAAAACCTGACCTAGTGGAGGAGGTCGGCGTGACCGCTCTCGATGACACCCTCGCGGGGGGCTTGGCAGATCAGATCGTCGATGGCCCCGGCGGTTACTCCGGCGTGGACGGTGACGCGAAGTGGGCGGCCGAGATCCGCCGTCTGCTCGATCTGCGCGGTGCGACGCTGCTGGCGCACAACTACCAGCTGCCGGCCATCCAGGACATCGCCGACCACGTGGGCGACTCCCTGGCGCTGTCCCGTATCGCCGCCGAGGTCCCCGAGGACACCATCGTGTTCGGCGGTGTGCACTTCATGGCCGAGACGGCCAAGATTCTCAGCCCGGACAAGACGGTGCTGATCCCGGATCAGCGCGCGGGCTGCTCACTGGCCGACTCGATCACCGCCGACGAGCTGCAGGCCTGGAAAGACGAGCACCCCGGCGCAGTCGTCGTCTCCTACGTCAACACCACCGCAGCGGTGAAGGCACTGACCGACATCTGCTGCACCTCGTCGAACGCCGTCGAGGTGGTGGCCTCCATCCCCGCCGACCGTGAGGTGCTGTTCTGCCCGGACCAGTTCCTGGGGGCCCACGTGCGCCGCGTCACCGGGCGCAAGAACCTGCACGTCTGGGCCGGGGAATGCCACGTGCACGCCGGCATCAACGGCGACGAGTTGGCCGACCAGGCCCGGTCGCACCCCGACGCCGAACTGTTCGTGCACCCCGAATGTGGTTGTGCCACCTCGGCGTTGTACCTGGCCGGTGAGGGTGCGGTGCCCGAGGAGCGGGTGAAGATCCTGTCCACCGGCGGCATGCTCGACGCCGCCCGCGAGACGCAGGCGCGGCAGGTGCTGGTCGCCACCGAGGTCGGCATGCTGCACCAGCTGCGCAGGGCCGCACCCGAAGTCGACTTCCTGGCCGTCAACGACCGGGCCTCGTGCACCTTCATGAAGATGATCACCCCGGCCGCGCTGCTGCGCTGCCTGATCGAGGGCGCCGACGAGGTGCACGTCGATCCCGAAACCGCCCGGTTGGGCCGTGCCAGCGTGCAGCGGATGATTGCGATTGGTCAGCCCGGCGGCGGCGAATGACCCCGACGGGCAGCGCCCGGGAGTCAGGTCGCTTCGCCTGCGGCGGTTCGACGCTGTGGCAACAGCGCGCTGACGTCGTCGTGGTCGGCACCGGGGTGGCCGGGCTGGTCGCGGCGCTGGCCGCGCATCGTCGTGGCCTTCGGGTGGTGGTGCTGAGCAAGGCGCGCGAGACGGCGACGTTCCACGCCCAGGGCGGAATTGCCGTGGTGCTGCCGGATTCCGAGGATTCCGTCGAGGCGCACGTCGCCGACACGATCGCCGCCGGCGGTGGGTTGTGCGATCCGGCGGTGGTCCGCTCGATCGTGGCCGACGGCTACGATGCGGTGGCCGATCTGGTGGCCGACGGCGCCCAGTTCGACGAGGCCACCCCCGGCCGTTGGGCGCTGACCCGCGAGGGCGGTCACACCCGGCGCCGCATCATTCACGCCGGGGGCGATGCCACCGGTGCCGAGGTTCAGCGTGCCCTCGATGGTGCGGCCGCCGGCCTGGACATCCGGCGCAACCACGTGGCGTTGGAGATCCTGCGCGACGACACCGCGGTCACCGGCGTCCTCGTCCTCAACGAGGACGGGGCCGGCATCGTGCATGCGCCGTCGGTGATCCTGGCCACCGGCGGTCTCGGCCACGTCTACGCGGCCACCACCAACCCTGGTGGCTCGACCGGCGACGGCATCGCGCTGGCGCTGTGGGCGGGTGTGCCGGTTCGCGACATCGAGTTCGTCCAGTTCCATCCCACGATGCTGTATGCCGCGGGCAGCGGTGGGCGTCGCCCGCTGATCACCGAGGCGCTCCGCGGTGAAGGCGCCGTTCTTGTTGATGCACACGGTGATCCGGTCACCGACGGAGTCCATCCGATGGGTGACCTGGCCCCACGCGATGTGGTGGCCGCAGCCATCGATGCCCGGTTGAGTGCAACCGGTGACCCGTGCGTCTATCTCGACGCCCGTGGCATCGCTCAATTCAGCACCCGGTTTCCCACGGTGGCGGCCGCCTGCGCCGAGGCCGGTGTGGACCCGACTCGTCAGCCCATCCCGGTGGTTCCGGGAGCGCACTACAGCTGCGGCGGTGTGGCCACCGATGTGCATGGTCGTACGGAGCTGTCGGGCCTCTTCGCCGCGGGCGAGGTGGCCCGCACCGGGATGCACGGCGCCAATCGGTTGGCGTCCAACAGCCTGCTGGAGGGACTGGTGGTCGGTGGCCGGGCCGGCCGGGCCGCGGCCGAGCACGCGAGCGCGGCGGGTTCGGTGCGGGCGCACGCGTCGGCCGATCGTCGGCACGACTCCCTTGATCGAGACACCTTGCAGCGAGCCATGTCCGAACACGCCTCGGTGGTCCGCGACGCCGACGGTCTGCGCCGGCTCGACGACGTCCTGGCCGACGCTTCCGCGATCGAGCCGACCAGCCGCCGCCGGTTCGAAGACGCCGCTCTCACCGCGACGGCCCGTGCGATCGCCGTCGCCGCCCTGGCCCGCACCGAAAGCCGTGGCTGTCACCATCGTGGCGACCATCCCGAAACCGATCCCGCCCAGGAGTTTTCCGTGACGATTCGCGCCGTAGCCGGCCGTCCCGCCCTCGACACCGCAACGGCGGTGTGCTGATGGCACTTTCGGATACCGAGCTGGCCGAGGCCCGGGCCACGATCGCCCGTGGACTTGAAGAGGACCTGCGCTACGGCCCGGACGTGACGACCATCGCCACCGTCGGCGCCGATGCGATGACCACGGCAGCGGTGGTGAACCGCGAACCAGGTGTGGTCGCGGGCGTGGATGTCGCGCTGCTGGTTCTCGATGAGGTCCTCGGCGCCGACGGTTACCGGGTGATCGATCGGGTCGAGGACGGCTCCCGGCTTGACGCCAGGTCGACGATCCTGACTGTCGAGGCACCGACCCGGGGTCTGCTCACCGCCGAGCGCACCATGCTGAACCTGATGTGTCACCTGTCGGGGATCGCCACGGCAACCGCCGCCTGGGTCGACGCGGTGGCGGGCACCCATGCCAAGATCCGCGACACCCGCAAGACCCTGCCCGGATTACGCGCCCTGCAGAAGTACGCGGTGCGCGTCGGCGGCGGCGTCAACCACCGGATGGGACTGGGCGATGCGGCGCTGATCAAGGACAACCACGTGGCTGCGGCCGGTTCGGTGCTGGCGGCGCTCAAGGCGGTGCGGGCCGAGGCGCCGGACTTGCCGTGCGAGGTCGAGGTGGATTCTCTCGAGCAGCTCGACGAAGTGCTTTCGGCTGATGTGGAACTGGTGCTGCTCGACAATTTCCCGGTCTGGCAGACCCAGATCGCGGTTCAGCGCCGGGACGCCCGCTCACCCAAGACCCTGCTGGAATCCTCGGGGGGCCTGTCGCTGGACAGCGCCGCCGAATACGCCGGCACCGGGGTGGACTACCTCGCGATCGGGGCACTCACCCATTCGGTGCGGGTGCTCGACATCGGCCTGGACACTTAGGCAGTCGCGCCGCGTAATTCGCGTGGACTGAGTCATCGTCGCCATTAATCTGGCTGGATTCGACGGCGGATTCGATGTTGTTTGGTGCATCAAAGAAGGTTGGTAGAACAGATTCGTCGCGGTCGACGTTAACGATGGCGCGGATGTCATCGAGGTTTACATGCCCGCGAAGCGCCCGAGAACAAGCACCACGCGGTGCTCAGCACGGCGTCCAGCTTCTTCCAACTAGGCCTACTGATCTCGTTACCGGACTACGTGGCTCGCAAGTGGCCCGCCATGCCATCCGCGGCGAGTCACCGTGCCAGCGGGTTCAATGCCAGCGAGATCTGCCCCTTGTCGGCGTCGACGCTGACGACGATCACGTTGACCGATTGGCCTACTTTCACGATCTCGGAGGGATGGCCGACTTTGCGTTTGGCCAGTCGGCTTTTGTGGATCAGACCGTCGGCGTTGCCCAGGGCGACGAATGCGCCATATTCTTCGAGCCTTTTCACGGTTCCAGTCAGTGTTTGTCCGACAGTGTATTCCGCGACCTTTTCCCCGCGGGGCGTGGAGTTGCGGGGTCGGCGGTTGCGGCTTTTGCCTGCTGGCGCCGGCCCTGTCTTTTTGTTGGGGGTCTTCTTGCCGGTGCCGGTGCTCGGCGATGTGGTGGCGAGGGCGGTGTCGGCGACCAGGTGCCGGTACTTGTGTGGGAGTGTCCCGATGACGTCGAGGGCGTGCCCGCAGCAGTCGGTCATCAGCCGGTCGTATTCGTCGTCGGCGAGTACCTGGTCGCGTACGAGGGTGCCTTCCTCCTGCCGGTATTCCCGGTCGCGGCTGCCCGCGAACGATAGCCAGTTGAAGCTGGTCTTGATGTAGTAGCTGTCGCTGATGATGACTTTGGCGTGTGTGTCGTCGAGCCGGACGATGGCCAGGCGCTGTGACCGGTTGGCGGCTTGATGTAGCGAGTTCAACGCGTCTTTGTGGGATTTTGAGTTGTCGCCGTACCCCCAGAAGATGGTGACGTCGGTGGTGCGGGCGAGTTGTTCGATCCGTTTGATGAAGGTGTGGTCGACGATCCAACGGTTGATCCATGGGCTGATGATCATGAGGCGTTTTTTGGAGTTGGTGATCGCGTCGAGCAGCCATTTGGGGTGCTCGTGCACGGGCAGCCAGCGGATCGCGGCGCGGTCGAGAACGTCAGCGTTGCTGGTGTTTCCGTCGCCGTCGAGGGCGGTTTGTAGGGCGATCACTTCGTCTCTGCCGAGCCGGCCGATGGTGGGGTCGGCGATGACTTCGGGCACTGATCCGGCAGGTTCTGAGGTGATGCCGAGGCGTCCCACTGCATCTATGTCGTCGAGAACGGTCAGGTGCGGGGCGCTCCATTGACCGTCGACTTCGACACCGATGCGCACGGTGTCGGAGTCAATGTCCTTATATATGAGGACGATCGCGTCGTAGTAGAAGTTTGGGCGTTCGGTGACTGCGCTGACGCCCAGGATGCGGTACTCGGCGCGGCGGCGCCCCTGGAGTGCCTCTGTCAGGTGCGCGGCGGTGATGTCGGCGCGTTGCACCGGCAAGGTATGGGCGGGTGGCAGCAGAATCAGTCTGGGGTCTTTGCGTGCCGCTGAGGCGCGGCGTAGGGACCGGTTCGGCCAGTTCGTGGCCTGACCGGTGAGCCGGTCATAGGGCACCGTGATTGTCTCTTGCCTGGGCCGGCGCAGCTGTGCATCGCGGGCAGCGTCCAGTCCCGCTGGTAGCAGCTCCAGTCGGCGCCCGCCGCCGGCGATGGCTTGGTAGTCGACGTATTCGGCGGATTGCAGTTCGGCGATCGTTCGGCCGATGTCGCCTGTGTCGAGCCCGAGGAACAGGGTCAAGTCCTCCATCGTGGTGATGCCGTTGAGGATCGCGGTCAGCGCATATTTGTGGGTTGCCGGTAGGTCTTCGACGGCCTCGACGAGCACAGCGACGGTGAGCAGCGAGGCGGGCACTGCGGCGGGCTCGGCAGCCAACAGCATGTGCCCGGGCAGCATGTGGGCGTACTTGCGGGCGGCGTCGGCCAGGACATCGGAGCTCACAGCTGTTCGATCCTTCCGGCGTCACGAGAGGTGATGTGGTGCACGACTTTCTTCAGCGGCCCGTCCAGGCTTGCCGCGAAGTCGCTGTCGCCGACGATCCACAATATTTCGCGGGCACGGGAGAGCGCGACGTTGGTGCGTCCCTCGACCCGATGGTCGAGGAATCCCAGGTCGCCATGCAGGTTGGATCGAGTGACCGAGAAGATCACCACGTCGGCTTCGCGGCCCTGCACGGCGTCGATCGTCTTGACCTGCACGTCGATATCGGCCAAGGTCAGGGGTCGAAGTGCGCGTTCAATTTCGCTGCACTGATTGGTGTATCCGCTCAGGATCAGCACTTCAAGCGGGCCGCCCTTGCGGCGCCGGTAGCGGCCGGCCGCGACATCGGTGTTGAGCCGTCCGACCAGTTTGGCGATGTGTTCTGCTTCGAATTTGTTTGACACTGAACGTTTTCTGCCGCGCTGGGCCTCTTCGTTGCGGTCTTCGTGGCCGCTGGTGCTGTACCAGACCAGCCGGTCGTCTTCGGGCACGGTGGCTGGCTCCAGCGACGCGAACGGTTCGCTGACCAGCTCCCCGTCGTAGAAGCAGTGCGAGATCAGATCCCCGATCGGTGTGGCCATGCGGTGCTGGGTGACCAGTCGGGTGCAGCATGGCTCCGGGGTTTCGGCCAACAGCACATCGAACAGTGACATCGACACGAATTTCTTGTCCAGATCGAACGTTTCGACCAGATCCGGGTGTTTGAGTACATCCTCGCGCATGGGGGGAAGCTGTTTGGGATCGCCGACCAGCACCCACCGTTTAGCGCGGGTCATGGGCACCAACAGTTCAGGGGCGGTTGCCCGCGAGGCCTCGTCGACGATGCACAGGTCGAACTGCATGTCCTGAATGTGCGGGTTTGATAAGAATCCCAGGCACGTTCCCGCGACCACCGATTGGGTGGGCAAGAAGATCGGCTCGGCGGCGGCGGGACTTCGGAGGCTGCCCAGCCAATCGCCTTGCGCGGAAATCAATTCCCGGAGCGCAGGGTCGGTGCTGGAACTGAGCAAATCAGTGACGAGCGTGGTGAGCCGGGTTTCGTCAGGCGTCGCGGGCAGCTCGATTCCAAGTTCGACCGCACCTGCAGACACGGTGGCCAGCACCACATCAGCTTGCTGGGCGGCCAGCTCGTAGTCGGCGACCAGCCCGGCATGCTCGACCGACAGATCGTCCTCGTCACCATCCTGATCTGCCGCGCTGTCCTCAACGTTCTGGGTGCAAACGGCTTTTCGGCGCATACACGCCAATGCTTCCTCTGCGTTCAACGCCAGCCGCAGCCGCGCGGCGGGCACACCCCGCCGGCCGGCCAAGGTGGTCATCCCGTCGCGGGCCCGCGCCCCGATCGCTGTCACCCAGTCGTTGAGTTTGTTGGTCAGCAGTAGGTGTGCGGCGTCGGGGTCGACACGGTCTTCTCGGCTCGACAACCGGACCACCGACTGCACACCCGAATCGTGCAGGCGCGTCACAGCGTTGTCGATCGCGACATGCATTTGACTGACCAGCAGCACCTTGTCGTGGGGGCGGGCCCGCAGATACTGGTTGATCAGCTCGCAGATGAATGACGTCTTGCCGGTCCCGGGCGGCCCTTCCACCAGGAAAACATCACCAGCGCCGAGGGCGTTGGATACCGCAATCTGCTTGTCGTGGTCCAGATCTGGCGTGACCGGTTCAAATGCCACGGGCACCGGGGGCAGGGCCAGTGCCGGCTCCAGCACAAGTTCGCGCAGCTGTGGGCGCGCGGCGCTGCCTTCACGAAGGTCGGCGAGTGCCTCCTTCTGGCGGCGCAACACCACCCGTGATGCGCTGCGATCAACCACCAGCACTCCGGTGGCCGGCAAGTCGACGCCGGCGGTCGTGCGCACCGTCAAGTCCTTATCGTTGACGTCGACGATGGTGACCAGGATCGGCTTGCGATTCTTGTTGACGCCCTTGACGTCGGCTGCGCCCGTCGGCCGCACGAGGCGTTCCTGGTCGAGAACACCATCGGGGATGGTGCTGGTCGCACGCAGCGTGAATTCCGTGCCGGTACTTGATATCCGGCTAAAGGCGATCGATCCTTCCAGCCGCTCTTCGAGCTGCTCTTTGGCGTCGATGAGGATCGACCAGTCGCGGATACGGGTCTGTTTGAACCACTCGCTGGTGCGGTCCTCGGCGTCCTGCACCGCCTTCTTGATGAGAGTGTTGAGCGCATGCGCGGCGAGCGCCGCACGCTGCGGATTGGTCGCCGGCGCCACACTCCAGCTGAAGTCCTGCCGATCCAGAGGCACCGCGTTCTTGTCGCTGCGCCAACGATCAAGGTCCTCGAAGTCCATCACCTCGGCACGCACGCATAGCAGTTTGGCGTCGGTGACGAACTTCATCATCAGCTGCACCTGGTCGCCGACGAGCCGGAACCTCTCGGTGCTCAGAACGACGCGCCCATCGGCCAGGGTTTCCAGGCGCGGCAACACATGAGTGACCGGCCCCAACCGTTGCGCCAGCACCTTCTCCGCTGACAGCCCGCCGCCCGCGCCTTGCAGCGCCGCCTGGGCATCCGCTGTCAGCTCGAAAGAAAGTTCATACCTGGTGTGCCACTTTTGTTTCCGCTTATCTTGAATTGCTTGCAGTTCGAGGTGAAACACTTGCCCATCGGCGGGCCGTTCGCGTGCCTCCGGGTGCAGTGCCCGCTCAAGCAGTTCCTTCACGTCCTTGGGAACATCCGCAGCGCCCAGGGCGCGGGCGATATCGGGGTAGTCCCGCAGCCGCTGGGTGGTGACGCATTGCAGCACCGTGGCGGCCAGCCCGTACACATCGAAGCGGGTGGAGCCCCGTGAGGCGTTATCGGGCGGTGCCCACGGCACGGTGGCCCCGCCGAGCACGGTGGCATCCCCGGTGGCGGCCACCCGCGACTTGATCTTGCTGAGTGCGAAGTCGGCCAGCAGCGGCTTGTCGTCGCTGGTCCACAGCACGTTCGATGGCCGGATGTCGCGGTGCAGCACCGACAGCGAATGTGCATGTGCCAGCGCGGAAGCCAGTGGCAGCGCAATCATGTCGGCCACATCGTCCCAGCCGGGCGCCTCGGCGGTGTGGCGGGCATGCCAGTCGTTGAGGGTCTGCGGAATCCACGGCAGCGTCAGGTAATACACCCCGAGTTTCTCATCAACGCCGCAGTCGGATAGGGAGGCAATGTTGGGATGGCTGAGCTTGTGCAGCGCAGCGGTTTCGCGTTCAAAGTAGAGCCGGTACACGTCGCCGGTCCCGTAGGGCAAGGCCTTGAGCGCGATATGCGGACCGCCGTGCAGGTCGGCGACCTGAAAAACCTCGCCTTGTCCGCCGACCCGCCGGGTGTTGGCGATCTCGGCGTACCGATCCGCGACAACACGCACCACAGCCGCCCCCTTCGTTGGAGAAATTCGCAACAGAGCATACGTGCCGGTAGGGACACTGCCAGCAAGCTTCATCCGAGGACACGCTCGGGTATTCCGAGGCACTGAGCTCACCTGTCGCAGACCCGTCCGTCTTGACGGTTCGCGATGTCGTGACGCCGAAATGCCCAGCAGCGCGTTGCCGGCAGGCTGGTCGAAGAGGTAGTCAGATGGCATGAGTGGCGGACCGATCAGACTTGTTCAAAGTGGGAGGGCGGAGCGGGAATCTGAAGCTCCGAAAAGCGAGTAGCGACGGTCTCTACATACCTCCTCAGGCCTGGTATCGCATCAAGGCTCACACCAGAACAATCCGACGCGCGGGAGCCGAACCACGCGTTGGGTGGTTCCGGCGGTTGTAGCTCGAAGCCTGACGACAACGGAATGAGCACTTCATTCGGGTGCTCGCTGCTCGCGGATTTGACGTGCACCGATTCGATGAGCGTGGGATTTATGCAGCTTTAACTCGGGCCCAGGCTGAGCCATCATCATGGCCTTGTCCTCGCCGAGTTCGGGTGCAATTCCCTCGATGCCAAAGACACCCGTCGCATACAAGGCTAGGTTGTGGCGTTTATTTATTGCTCCTACGCCGTGGAGAGATAGAGCCCCGGACGTTTGACCGGGTTGCTAGGCGGTAGCGCCGCGGCGGACCAGCGAGAGCACCACCGCGGCGGTGGCGAACAGCCCGGAGAACACCCGGCCGAGCACGGTCTGCTGACGCGGCGTCCGCAACCAGGTGAGCAGGCGGGCCGCCAGCCCGGTGTAGAGACTCATCACGACCACGTCGACGGCGACCATCGTCGCGCCGATCGCCAGGTATTGCGGCAGCAACGGCGCCGTCGGCACCACGAACTGCGGCAGCACTGCGACCAGGAACACCAAGCCCTTCGGGTTGGTCGTGTTGACCAGGAATCCGCGCATCACCAGGGCCAGCCGGCCCCGCTCGCCCGTACCGCCCATCCGGTCGCGTAGATCCTGCGAGGCGCTACGCCATTGCTGGATCGCCAGCCAGATCAGATATGCCACGCCGATCCACTTGACGATGTGGAAGGCCAGCATCGACTTCGCGACCACGGCTCCCAGACCGACGGCCACCAACACCAGCTGCGCAAGCAGCCCGAGCTGCAGTCCGAGCACGCTCCATGAACCGCGGCGCACGCCATGGGTCAGGCCGGTCGCCATCGATTGGATCGCCCCGGCTCCGGGAGACAGACTGATGATGATCGACGCGCCGAGAAACGCGAGCCAGATCTGCCAGGTCATATGTGCAGTCTGGTGATCGTGTCACACGATATCGGCGACGAACACACCCATCCGGCGGGCCGCATTCCGGGGAATCCGGGGGAGGGTCGGATCGTCGGTGCCCGCCGGCAGGACGCGCGGGTTGGTGATCTTGATGTCATCGCGGAACAGGTGCACGTCGGCTCCTCCCGCCGCGAGGACGTTCTTCACCCAGTTGGTCTTGCCGTGCAGGAGAGTCACCGCGAACACATTGCCCTTGCGGTAGCTGGTGACGATCGTCTCGTACGGCGTGCCCGAGGTACGGCCCCGATGCTTGATCACGGTGAAGCCGGGCAGGCGCTTGGACAGCGGCTTGACCAGCGGGTTCATCAACTTGATCTGCAGACGTTCCAACCATGGCGGCACCAGCATGGGCACGCCGGGAGCGTGGTTCGGGTGATCTTTCGCGGAAATGTCGGACTCCGATCGCCGGGATGTGACCACCCTACGACGGGCGGCGCCATGCGGGCGCGGCGTCGGATTTTTATCAACTGGACTGATCAGGGACAATTGAACCGATGGCCGAGTTTCAGATGTCCCGTATCGACCTGCGCAACCGCGTCCTGAACGCCGCGCAGTTGCGCGCTGCGCTGCCCCGCGGCGGGGTCGACGTGGATGCCGTGGTGCCCAAGGTCCGTCCGATCGTGGAGGCCGTCGCCGAGCGCGGCGCCGCGGCCGCCCTGGATTACGGCCATTCCTTCGACGGCATCCGCCCGGACGCGGTCCGGGTGCCCGCGGCCCGGCTGGCTGCCGCTCTGGCCGACCTCGCCCCCGACGTCCGCGCCGCCCTGCAGGTCGCGATCGACCGGGCTCGCGCGGTGCACGCCGATCAGCGCCGTACCGACACCACCACGACGCTGGCGCCCGGGGCCACCGTCACCGAGCGTTGGGTGCCGGTCGAGCGGGTCGGGCTGTACGTGCCCGGCGGCAACGCCGTCTACCCGTCGAGCGTCGTGATGAACGTGGTGCCGGCCCAGACCGCCGGTGTTGACTCGCTGGTGATCGCCAGCCCGCCGCAGGCTGAGTTTGACGGCCTGCCCCACCCGACCATCCTGGCCGCCGCGGCGTTGCTCGGCGTCGACGAGGTGTGGGCCGTCGGTGGTGCGCAGGCGGTGGCGCTGCTGGCCTATGGCGGCACCGACACCGATGGGGCCGAGCTCGCCCCGGTCGACATGATCACCGGCCCCGGCAACATCTACGTCACTGCCGCCAAGCGGATCTGCCGTTCGCAGGTCGGTATCGACGCCGAGGCCGGCCCGACCGAGATCGCGATCCTGGCCGATAACACCGCCGATCCGGTACACGTCGCGGCCGATTTGATCAGCCAAGCCGAACACGACGAGATGGCGGCCAGCGTGCTGGTGACCGACAGCGAGGCGTTGGCGGCGGCCACCGATCGTGAGCTGACCCGCCAGTTGGAGACCACGGTGCACGTCGACCGGGTCCGGGCCGCACTCTCGGGCAAGCAGTCCGCGATCGTGCTCGTCGATGACATCGATGCCGGGGTTCGGGTGGTGAACGCCTATGCCGCCGAACACCTGGAGATCCAGACCGAGGACGCCCCCGCCGTCGCGGCGCGCATCCGTTCGGCAGGTGCGATTTTCGTGGGGGCCTTTTCGCCCGTCAGCTTGGGTGACTACTGCGCCGGGTCCAACCATGTGCTGCCTACGGCGGGCTGTGCCCGGCATTCCAGCGGGCTGTCCGTGCAGACGTTCCTGCGTGGCATCCACGTCGTCGAGTACGACGAGGCCGCGCTCAAAGATGTGTCCGGACACGTGATCACGCTGTCGAAGGCCGAGAATCTGCCGGCGCACGGCGAGGCGGTCCGACGGAGGTTTGAAAGGTGAGCGCACAGGACGTGACGCTGGCCGACCTGCCGCTGCGGGAGAACCTGCGGGGTAAGTCACCGTACGGCGCACCGCAATTGGTGGTGCCGGTGCGGCTGAACACCAACGAGAACCCACACCCGCCGACCCAGGCCCTGATCGACGACGTCGCGGCCTCGGTTCGCGAGGCCGCTGCCGAGCTGCACCGCTATCCCGACCGGGACGCGGTCGCGTTGCGCACCGATCTGGCCGCTTATCTCACCGCGGCCACCGGGGTGCCGCTGACCGTCGACAACCTGTGGGCGGCAAACGGTTCCAATGAAATCCTGCAGCAGCTGTTGCAGGCGTTCGGCGGCCCGGGCCGCACCGCGATCGGGTTCGTGCCCTCGTATTCGATGCATCCGATCATCGCCGACGGCACCCAGACCGAATGGCTGCAGGCCGCCCGGGCAGACGATTTCGGGCTCGACGTGGATGTCGCCGTGGCGGCCATCCGGGAACGCACCCCCGATGTGGTGTTCGTGGCAAGCCCCAACAACCCGTCGGGCCAGAGCATTCCGCTCGATGACCTGCGCCGGGTGCTGGACGCCATGACCGGCGGCATCCTGATCGTGGACGAGGCGTACGGCGAATTCTCGTCGCAGCCGAGCGCGGTCGCGCTGCTCGACGACTACCCGACCAAACTCATCGTCAGCCGGACCATGAGCAAGGCGTTCGCCTTCGCCGGTGGTCGGTTGGGGTATCTGGCCGCCGCGCCCGCGGTGATCGATGCGCTGCTGCTGGTGCGCCTGCCCTATCACCTGTCGGTACTGACCCAGGCCGCCGCCCGCGCCGCGCTGCGCCATGCCGACGACACGCTGGGCAGCGTCGCCACCCTGGCCGCCGAACGTGACCGGGTGAGCGCCGAATTGGGCCGCCTCGGCTACCGCGTGATCCCCAGCGACGCGAACTTCGTGTTGTTCGGTGAGTTCGCCGACGCACCGGCCAGCTGGCAGCGCTACCTGGACCGGGGCGTCCTGATCCGCGATGTCGGGATTCCCGGTTACCTGCGCACCACGATCGGTCTGGGCGAGGAAAACGACGCGTTCCTGGCCGCCAGCGCCGATCTGGCCGCGACCGAACTTCAGCCATCCGCCAACAGCCCGGTAGGAGCATCGTGAGCCGACGCGCGAAAGTTGAACGCAAGACCAGGGAATCCGACATCACCGTCGAGATCGACCTCGACGGCACCGGTGTGGTCGACATCGACACCGGGGTGCCGTTCTTCGACCACATGCTGACCTCGCTGGGCACCCACGCCAGCTTCGATCTCACCGTGCACGCCAAGGGTGACATCGAGATCGAGGGCCACCACACCGTCGAGGACACCGCGATCGTGCTGGGTCAGGCGCTCGGCCAGGCCCTCGGCGACAAGAAGGGCATCCGCCGCTTCGGTGACGCGTTCATCCCGATGGACGAGACGCTGGCGCACGCCGCCGTCGACGTGTCGGGCCGGCCCTATTTCGTGCACACCGGCGAACCGGAATTCATGGTGGAGTTCACGATTCAGGGTTCCAGCGCGCCGTACCACACCGTGATCAACCGGCATGTGTTCGAATCGCTGGCGTTCAACGCCCGCATCGCGCTGCACGTGCGCACGCTGTACGGTCGCGACCCGCACCACATCACCGAGGCGCAGTACAAGGCCGTGGCCCGGGCGCTGCGCCAGGCCGTCGAGTACGACGCCCGGGTGACCGGCGTTCCGTCGACCAAGGGCACTCTGTGACAACAAAAGTCGTCGTCCTGGACTACGGATCGGGCAATCTGCGCTCGGCGCAGCGCGCACTGGAACGCACGGGTGCCGAGGTCGAGGTGACCGCTGATCCCGGCGCTGCCGCGGCGGCCGACGGTCTCGTGGTTCCCGGTGTCGGCGCATTCGAGGCGTGCATGACCGGGCTGCGGGCCATCGGCGGCGAGAAGATCATCGCCGACCGCTTGCAGCACGGTCGTCCGGTGCTCGGCGTCTGCGTGGGCATGCAGATCCTGTTTTCCCGCGGCGTCGAGTTCGGCGTGGAATCCACCGGCTGTGGGCAGTGGCCCGGTTCGGTGACCCGGTTGGAGGCGCCCGTCATCCCGCACATGGGCTGGAATGTCGTCGACGCACCGGCCGGCAGCCGGCTGTTCAAGGGGCTCGACGCGGCCACCCGCTTCTATTTCGTGCACTCGTACGCCGCTCAGGAGTGGTCCGGTAACCCGGATGCACTGGTCACCTGGGCAACGCATCATGTGCCGTTCATCGCCGCCGTCGAAGACGGTGCGTTGTCGGCTACGCAATTTCATCCGGAGAAGAGCGGCGATGCCGGTGCCACGCTGCTCGCGAATTGGGTTGAGGGACTGTGAGTTTGATTCTTTTGCCGGCCGTCGATGTGGTCGAGGGCAAAGCGGTGCGCCTGGTGCAGGGCAAGGCCGGCAGCGAGACCGATTACGGCTCGGCGCTGGAGGCGGCGCAGACTTGGCAGCGGGACGGCGCCGAGTGGGTCCACCTGGTCGATCTGGACGCCGCCTTCGGTCGCGGTTCCAACCGCGAACTGCTGGCCGAGGTGGTCGGCAAGCTCGATGTGAAAGTCGAACTGTCCGGCGGTATTCGTGACGACGACTCGTTGAAGGCTGCCATGGACACCGGGTGCGCCCGGGTCAACATCGGCACCGCGGCGCTGGAGAGCCCGGAGTGGTGCCGCCGCGCCATCGACGAGTACGGCGACCGGGTGGCGGTCGGGCTGGATGTGCAGTTCGACGACGGTAGTTGGCGGTTGCGTGGCCGCGGTTGGGAAACCGACGGCGGCGATCTGTGGGAGGTGCTGGATCGCCTTGACCGCGAAGGGTGTTCGCGCTACGTCGTCACCGACGTCACCAAGGACGGCACCCTCACCGGCCCCAACCTGGATCTGCTGGCGACGGTCGCCGACCGCACCGACGCCCCGGTGATCGCCTCAGGCGGGGTGTCCAGCCTCGATGATCTGCGTGCGATTGCCACCCTGACCGGTCGTGGCGTCGAGGGCGCGATCGTGGGGAAGGCGCTGTACGCCCAGCGGTTCACTCTTCCCGAGGCCTTGGCCGCGGTCAGCGGATAAGCGCATGGGCGACCTGGACCCGTCAAAGCTGGCCGCACTGGTGGCCGCGGCCACCGAGATCCTCGACGCCGCATCGGTGCCGTTCATCGCCGGGCACCGGGCCGATTCCGCGGTCGCCAAGCAAGGCAACGATTTCGCCACCGAGGTCGATCTCGCGATCGAACGACAGGTGGTGCGGGCACTGACCGAGGCCACCGGAATCGGGGTCCACGGCGAGGAATTCGGCGGTGAGCCGATCGACTCACCGCTGGTGTGGGTGCTCGATCCGATCGACGGCACCTTCAATTACGCGGCCGGGTCACCGATGGCGGCCATCCTGCTGGGGCTGCTGGCCGACGGTGAGCCGGTGGCCGGGCTGACCTGGCTGCCGTTCACCGGGCAGCGGTATTCGGCGCTACTCGGGGGTCCGGTCTATGACAACGGGGTGGCACTGCCGACCCTGGGGTCGCCGACATTGACGGACTCGATCGTCGGCATCCAGACCTTCAACATCGCTTCGCGGGGCCGATTCCCGGGTCGGTATCGCGTTGAGGTGCTGTCCAACCTCAGCCGGATTTGTTCGCGGGTGCGGATGCACGGGGCCACCGGGGTCGATCTGGCCTACGTGGCGGCCGGGGTGTTGGGCGGGGCGATCAGTTTCGGGCACCACATCTGGGATCACGCCGCCGGGGTGGCGCTGGTGCGCGCGGCCGGGGGCATCGTGACCGACCTGGCCGGCGATCCGTGGACGGCCGAGTCGAAGTCGGCGCTGGCCGCCGCCCCCGGCGTACATGAACGCATGCTGGAAATCGTGAAATCCGCTGGCAATCCGGAGGACTACCTGTGAGCACCATCAGTGATGTCGCGACGAGGGTGATCCCGTGCCTCGACGTCGACGCCGGCCGGGTGGTCAAGGGCGTCAACTTCGAGAACCTGCGGGACGCAGGCGATCCCGTCGAACTCGCCGCGGCCTACGACGCCGAGGGCGCCGACGAGTTGACCTTCCTCGATGTGACCGCGTCCTCGTCGGGCCGGGCCACCATGCTCGAGGTGGTCAAGCGCACCGCCGAGCAGGTGTTCATCCCGCTGACCGTCGGTGGTGGTGTGCGTTCGGTCGAGGACGTCGACGTGCTGCTGCGCGCCGGCGCCGACAAGGTGTCGGTCAACACCGCCGCGATCGCCCGGCCCGAACTGCTGGCCGAGATGGCCCGCCAGTTCGGTTCGCAGTGCATCGTGCTGTCGGTCGATGCCCGCACGGTCCCGGCCGGTGATCAGCCCACCCCGTCGGGCTGGGAGGTGACCACCCACGGTGGCCGCCGCGGCACCGGGATCGACGCGATCGAATGGGCCGCGCGCGGCGCCGAACTCGGGGTCGGTGAGATCCTGCTCAACTCGATGGACCGCGACGGCACCAAGGAGGGCTTCGACCTGCCGATGCTGCGTGCGGTGCGCGCGGCCGTCGGCGTGCCGGTGATCGCCAGCGGCGGCGCCGGAGCGGTGGCTGATTTCGCGCCCGCCGTGCAGGCCGGGGCCGACGCGGTGCTGGCCGCCAGCGTGTTCCACTTCCGGGAGCTGACCATCGGCGAGGTGAAGGCGGCGATGGCGGCTGAAGGGATCACTGTCCGATGAGTCTCGATCCGGCCATCGCGGCGCGACTGAAACGCAACGAGGCCGGCCTTTTCACTGCCGTGGCACAGGAGCGGGGGACCGGCCAGGTGCTGATGGTCGCCTGGATGGACGACGACGCGCTGGCCCGCACCCTGGAAACCCGTGAGGCCACCTATTTTTCGCGGTCCCGCGGCGAACAGTGGGTCAAAGGCCTCACGTCGGGGCACACCCAGTACGTGCACTCGGTGCGGCTGGACTGCGACGGGGACACGGTGCTGCTGGAGGTCGATCAGATCGGCGCGGCCTGCCACACCGGCGCGCACACCTGCTTCGACGCGGACGTGCTGCTGTCCGACGGCTGACGGGGTGGTCAAGCCGAGTTTCAGTTGATGAAAACCCTTGCCGAGGCATCACCCCGGGTGGATAATCGAAAGTATGTACTGCTTATCTGCTTAAGTGGACCTATGCTGGTCAGCATGGGTGCTGCAGATGGCCGACCAGTCGGCG
>NZ_VOMB01000013.1 GCF_019050325.1 [Mycobacterium] fortunisiensis
CCGATACCGGAGGCCCTCACCTGTTCACCGGCGCCACGCCGTTCACAACCTCCCCGAGAGTTACAGCTAGCGCACTGACTTCGAACCGGCGTTGGGGCGCTTGCCGTGGTTCGCCTTCGAGTGCTTGCGGTCCCGCTTCTTGCGGCCACGCTTGGCCATGATGATCCTCCAGATGGTGTAGTTCTTGCTCCCTAGTGTCTCATGCCCCGGCGGCGGCGCTGACCACACCGGGTTGTGGTTCGATATAGCCGCAGAAGTAGTCGGGTTAGCAGCCGTAGTGAAGTGGGGTGAAGATGGCCGAGGACGTTCGCGCCGAAATCGTGGCCAGTGTGCTGGAGGTCGTGGTTCACGAGGGCGATCAGATCGGTGCGGGGGACACCCTGGTGCTGCTCGAGTCGATGAAGATGGAGATCCCGGTGCTCGCCGAGGTCGCCGGCACCGTGACCAAGGTCAACGTCGCCGAGGGCGACGTGATCCAGGCCGGGGATCTCATCGCGGTGATCGACTGACCCGGTTCGTGCCCGGCCCCGGTATCGCTGGCTGATGTCGACTCTCGGTGATCTGCTCGCGGAGCACACGATGCTGCCCGGCAGCGCCGTGGATCACCTGCATGCGGTGGTCGGGGAGTGGCAGCTGCTGGCCGACCTGTCGTTCGCCGATTATTTGATGTGGGTGCGCCGCGACGACGGCGTGCTGGTCTGTGTGGCGCAGGTACGGCCCAACACCGCCACCACCGTGTTGCTGGCCGATTCGGTCGGCACCCTGGCGGCAGCGGCTGACCTGCCGGTGGTCACCACGGCGTTCGAGTCGGGTGCGATCGGTCGGGGAAGTGGTGGCACGCAACGACATTCGCCGGATCTTCCCGGTCTGAACGTGGAAGCGGTGCCGGTGCGGCACCGCGATCACGTGGTCGCGGTGCTGACCCATCAGACCGCGCTGGCCGCCCGCCGGATGGCCAGCCCCCTGGAAGGTGCCTACCTGGACTGTGCCAGCGACCTGCTGCACATGCTGTCGGAAGGCACGTTCCCCAACGTGGGTGATCTGGCCATGTCGCGGTCCAGCCCACGGGTGGGCGACGGGTTCATCCGCCTCGACGAGGTCGGCGACGTGGTGTTCGCCAGCCCGAACGCGATCTCGGCCTATCACCGGATGGGCCTGGACTCCGAGCTCGACGGGCACAACCTGGTGGCGGTCACCCGGCCGTTGATCTCCGACCCGTTCGAGGCCCAGGAACTGGCCAACCATGTACGGGACTCGCTGGCCGGCGGGTCCAGTATGCGGATGGAGGTCGACGCCGGCGGGGCAGCGGTGCTGATGCGCACCCTGCCGTTGGTCATCCAGGGCGGCTCGGTCGGTGCCGCGGTCCTGATCCGGGACGTCACCGAGGTGAAACGTCGGGACCGCGCGCTGCTGAGCAAGGACGCCACGATCCGCGAGATCCATCACCGGGTGAAGAACAACCTGCAGACTGTGGCGGCACTGCTGCGACTGCAGGCGCGCCGGACCAACCACCCGGAAGCCCGTGAGGCGCTGAGTGAATCGGTGCGGCGGGTGTCCTCGATCGCGCTCGTGCACGATGCGCTGTCGATGTCGGTGGACGAGGAGGTCAACCTCGATGAGGTGATCGACCGGATCTTGCCGATCATGAACGATGTCGCCTCGGTGGACACTCCGATCCGGATCAACCGAACAGGTGCGCTCGGTGTGCTCGACGCCGACCGGGCGACGGCGTTGGTCATGGTGATCACCGAGTTGGTGCAGAACGCGATCGAGCACGCCTTCGACGCCAATACGGCGCAGGGCTGCGTGACCATCCGGGCCGAGCGTTCGGCCCGCTGGCTCGACGTCGTGGTCCACGACGACGGGCGTGGCCTGCCCGACGGATTCAGCCTGGAGAAGTCCGACCGGCTCGGCCTGCAGATCGTGCGCACCCTGGTGACCGCCGAACTGGACGGGTCGCTGGGTATGCACGACGTCGAGTCGGGTGGAACCGACGTGGTGCTACGGGTGCCGATCGGTCGGCGCAGCCGCGGAGTCCAGTGACCCGGACGCGTCTTCACAGCGAGTTCGCAGTGGAACGGCAGTACCACTAATGAATTGCACAACGGTGCCGAAGCGAAATGTGACGACCATTACGCAATTTGCCATCGATAAATGCCGCAAAAATAAGCTAGGCCCCGACTTTCGTCAGGGCCATAGCTTGAGTCGGGTCTGGTGTGATCAGACTCCGGTACGAGCCTTGGTGCGGGCGTTGCGACGCTTGAGTGCGCGACGCTCGTCCTCGCTCATGCCGCCCCACACGCCGGCGTCCTGGCCGGAGTCCAAGGCCCAGGTGAGGCACTCGGTGGTGACGGGGCAACGGTTACACACCAGCTTCGCGTCGGCGATCTGAGCAAGCGCCGGGCCGCTGTTTCCCACGGGGAAGAACAGCTCCGGATCTTCGTCGCGACAGACGGCCTTGTGGCGCCAATCCATAAGATCAAACTCCTCGTTAGACATCACATGTGTGCGCGGCGAAGCGCACCAGATTTTCTTCGGCTGTTAACGCGTGCACACGAAAGTTTCTGCACTGTTGCATTGATGCTTTCACAGGCTGAACAGATGTCAATAGCATTGAGTTAACACGTGGGCAATGTCACTGGCGGGGCCGGTGACCGAGCAGCCCACTCCGGTGTACTACACTCACACCCATCTGCGCCCTAATTCCACCATTTTAGGTGTCTTTGCGCAGGTCAATCAGCTTTCTTCAGTGGCGCCACCACGTTGAGCGCCTCCGGCACCGACGTGAACGTCATGGTTTCGCGCGCGCCGATGTAATCTCCGTCAATCTGGCAGGCGACCGGCGTGGCGCTCGTCACGGTGACCGATGACACGTCGTCGCGACGGATCAGATGCTTGGCCTTCAGGCGCGGATTGCGCGACACCATCTGACGCACCAGCCGCAGATTCGCCACGACGTTCATGCTCGTCGTGGCGAACACACCCAACCCGGTGTCGAACGTGGTGTCGGGATTCGTCCACACGGGGCGACTGTTGGCATACGTCCACGGACTCGAGTTCGACACGAACGCGAAGTGCACGCCGCTGACCGGGTCGGCGCCCGGCAGCTGCAGGGTCAGGGTCGGCTCCTTGCGGGCACTGGCCAGGAATTCGCGCACGGCCACCCGGATGTAGCGCGCCGCGGTGACCTTGCGGCCCTTCGCGCGCTGCGCCTCGACGGCGGCCACCACGTCACCGTCCACGCCCATCCCGGCGGTGAACACACCCCAGCGTTCACCGCAGTCCATCAGGCCGATGCGGCGCCACGAGCGTCCCATCCGGTAGCCGCCCAGCAGGTCGACGAGTTGGTTGGTGGCCTCGATCGGGTCGGGGCTGATACCCAGCGCCCGGGCGAAGACGTTGGCCGATCCGCCGGGCACGACGGCCACCGCGGGTGCCTGCGCGGCGGGGCGGGTACCGCAGTCCCCGAGCACCCCGTTGACCACCTCGTTGACCGTGCCGTCCCCGCCGTGCACGATCAGCACGTCCACGCCGTCACGCGCCGCGTCGCGGGCGATCTCGATGGCATGGCCGCGGTGGTTGGTGTGCTCGACGCTCAGCGTCACCCGGCTCTCCAGCGCGTGGGCCAACAGGTCACGCCCCGCCGGGGTGGTCGAGGTGGCGTTCGGGTTGACGATCAGCACGGCACGCACGGGGCATCAGCCTAACCGGCTGCGGGATGTGGCCGTCACTCGGAAATCTGTCCGTCGAGGTATCGCCACTGACCCTTCACCCGCACGAAACGGCTGCGTTCATGCAGGATGTGACGCGTGCCGCCGTGCACATACTGGGCCCGGAATTCGACCACGCCGTCCGTGTCGTCCTCGCCACCGGCCTCCGTGTCCACGATCTGCAGCCGGCGCCAGGTGAGAGTGTCGTCCAGTGTCAGCTCGGCGGGACGGGTGTCGGGATGCCAGGAGGCCCGCAGGTAGTCGGCGTCGCCCAGGGCGAAGGCGCAGAAGCGTGAACGCATCAAGGCGACAGCGGTGGGCGCCGGCGCACCGTCGTGCAGCGGGCCGCAGCACTGCCGGTAGGCCAGGCCGGACCCGCACGGGCAGGGGTGGTCGGTCACGTGGCCAAGTATCCCGGTCTGTCCCGCACGCCGTGCTGCACGCCGAGATCGACGTCAGGGTTGTGAATCTCGCCGAATCGCAACCCTGACGTCGATCTCGACGGCGCGAGAGCCCGGTACCGTACAGGACGTGACCGCACGCCGATTACTGCTCGTCAACGGGCCGAACCTCAACCTGCTCGGCACCCGCCAGCCCGAGATCTACGGCACCACCACGCTGGCGCAGATCGAGCAGCAGGTGACCGAGACCGCCGCCGGGTTCGGTCTCGAGGTGCGCGCAGTGCAGAGCAACCACGAGGGCGAGCTCATCGACGCCATCCAGGCCGCCCGCGCGGACTGCGGCGGCATCATCATCAACCCGGCGGCCTACAGCCACACCTCCGTGGCGCTCCGCGACGCGCTGAGCGCCGTCGACCTGCCGGTGGTCGAGGTGCACCTGAGCAACATCCACACCCGCGAACCGTTCCGGCACCACTCGTACGTGTCGGCTGTCGCCCGGGTGGTGATCGCCGGCGCCGGACCGGCCGGCTACGAGTACGCGGTGCGCTACCTGGCGGAGCAGTTGTCGTGATTCAACCGCCTGCCGCGCGCTACGCGGGTTTTGCGACCGCCGCCGAAGGTGTGGCCGCGGTGATCATGGCGGTGGTGCTGGTGGTGCGCGCGGTGGCCGGCGCCGATCAGCACATCGTCAGCGGGTACGGCACCGCGGTCTGGTTCCTGCTCATCGGCGGCGGGGTGCTGGCCGGTGGCTGGGCCCTGATCACGGCACGGCGCTGGGGCCGGGGCATCGCGGTGCTGACCAACCTGCTGCTGCTGCCGGTGGCCTGGTACGTCATCACCTCTCACCACGTGGTGTACGGCGTGCTGATCGGGCTGCTCGCCCTGGTGACCCTGGGGCTGTTGTTCAGTCCGTCGACGGTGGACTGGATCACCGGACGCGAATAGCTAGCCGGTTTCGCCGGCCAGCGCGTCGAGCTCGGCGCCGGACACCCGGTAGGTGGTCCATTCGGTCTGCGGCTTGCCGCCGACCGCGTCGTAGAGTGCGATGGCGTTGACGTTCCAGTTCAACACCGCCCAGGTCAATCGGCTGTAGCCGTGCTCGACACACTCGGCGGCCAAGGTGGACAACAACTTTCGGGCCAGGCCGCGGCGCCGGAACGCCGGACGCACGTAGAGGTCCTCCAGGTAGATCCCGGCCACACCGTCCCAGGTGGAGAAGTTCAGGAACCACACCGCGGTGGCCGCCACCTGCCCGTCCACCTCCACCAGATGTGCGTAGGCCACTGGACGGTCACCGAAAAGTGCTGTGTGCATGTGTTTTTCGGTGACAGCGCATTCGTGGGAGGCCTTCTCGAACTCGGCCAGCTCGCGGATCATCGCGGTGATCTCGACTTCTTCGCCGGGCCGGGCCCGTCGGATCAGCTCGCAAGCGTCGCTCATGTCGCCCCCAGTCCGGTCAGGATGGTCTTGAATTTGGTGGTGGTCTCGTCGACTTCGTCGTCGGGATCGGATTCGGCGACGATACCGCCACCGGCACTGGCCAGGGCGGTGTATCGGTCGGCCGACAGCACCGCGCAGCGGATCGACACCACCCAGCGTCCGTCGCCGCTGCTGTCGCACCAGCCCACCGCGCCGGCGTAGAACCCGCGATCACCCTCCAACTCGCCGATCAGCGCGGCCGCCCGGCCGGCGGGGACACCGCCGACCGCCGGGGTGGGGTGCAGCGCCACAGCGAGATCGATTGCGGTGGTGTGCTTTTCACGAAGCCGCCCGACGACGGGGGTGCTCAGGTGCCAGAGCGCGTCGGTGCCGTGCAACTGTGGTTCCTCGGCGACCCGCAGATCCAGGCACAGCGGGTCCAGCGCCTCGCGCAACATGTCCACCACCAACTGATGTTCGCGGCGGTTCTTGGCCGAGGCGGCCAGTGCCGCGGCGTTGGCCGCATCGACGGTGGGATCGGCCGAGCGTGGGGCCGAGCCGGCGAACGGTTGGCAGATCACCGCCTCACCTTCCCGGGCGACCAGCAGCTCGGGGCTCGCGCCGACCAGGGCGGTGCCGGTGTGCATCCCACCGGCCGGGGACAAATCGGCCAGGTACACCGTGGCGGCCGGATCGGCGTCCGCCAGCCGGCGCAGCACGCTGCGGACCTCCCACGGACTGTCCGCGGTCAGCCGCAGCGCGCGGGCCAGAACCACCTTGTCGATCGGATCCTGCGGATCGCGTAGCCGCCGGATCGCCTCGGCCACCCGTTCGCGATGTACCGCCCTCGGGGGCAGGGTTTGCCGGTCCAGCACGGCCGGAGCCGGTCCCGGCGCCCAGTCCGGCAGCGTATCGGTGAACTCCACGGTCTCGGGCTCGTACAGCGCGGCCGCAGCATCCAGGTCAAACGGCAACGCGCCCACCACGATTGGTGTTCCAGAACGCAGCGCCGCGGTGGCCGCGGCGATCTCGGCGAAACCGGCGCGCACGCCGTGACCCAAAACGGCGCCGGTCGGCCCGGCCAACACGAACGACGGATTCACTGCGGCAGGCACGGGTTGGGGTGCCCGGTCAGGCCCAGGGCGGCGATCTGGCGCACGCCGTGCTCGAATCCGCACACCGCCACCGACGCCGCCACCATCGACACCCGGATGCCCTCGCTCACCGGCAGCTCGGCCCACCGCGTCACCACCGCTCGGGAGAAATGCCCGTGCCCGACGAACACCACGTCGCGGGTGTCCAGCTGTGCCAGCGCGAGCGCCACCGCCTGATCCGCCCGCGCGCCCACCTGGGCGACGCTCTCGCCGCCGGGACAGCCGTGTGTCCATACCAGCCAATCGGGCACGCGCTGCCGGATCTCGGCGGTGGTCAGGCCCTCGTAGTCGCCGTAATCCCACTCGGCCAACACCGGGTTGACCTCGTCGACATGCAGCCCGGCCAACTCGGCGGTGACCAGCGCGCGTTGCCGCGGGCTACTGACCACGAGTGGATCGCTCAGTTGCAGTTCGGCGAGGACCCGCCGGGCCAGGGTGGCCTGTTCACGTCCGGTCGCGGTGAGGGCCAACTCGGTGCGGCCGGTATGCCTGCCGTTGGCCGACCACTCGGTTTCGCCGTGCCGAAGCAGGATCAGCCGGTGCACTCGGTCACTCACATCGGCGATTCTGCCCCACGTCCGGGCAATGCAGACGGGAGCGTGCTTGGATGAAGGTGTGACGCGAGTATTAGCGGTCGCCAATCAAAAGGGTGGGGTAGCAAAGACGACGACGGTGGCGTCGCTGGGCGCGGCGATGGCCGAGCAGGGGCGACGGGTGCTGCTGGTCGATCTGGATCCGCAAGGCTGTCTGACGTTTTCGCTGGGCCACGACCCGGACAAACTGCCGGTGTCGGTACACGAAGTGCTGCTCGGCGACGTCGAACCGGGCGCCGCCCTGGTCGAGACGGCCGAGGGGATGACGCTGTTGCCAGCCAACATCGACCTGGCCGGTTCGGAGGCCATGCTGTTGATGCGGGCCGGGCGGGAGTACGCGCTCAAGCGCGCCCTGGCCAAGATCGACGGCGACTTCGATGTGGTGATCATCGACTGCCCGCCCTCGTTGGGGGTGCTCACGCTCAACGGTTTGACCGCCGCGCAGGAGGTGATCGTGCCGCTGCAGTGCGAGACCCTGGCGCACCGCGGTGTGGGCCAGTTCCTGCGCACGATCTCCGACGTGCAGCAGATCACCAATCCCGAGCTGGCGCTGCTCGGTGCGCTGCCGACGCTCTACGATTCGCGCACCACCCACAGCCGTGACGTGCTGCTGGATGTCGCCGACCGGTACGAACTGCCCGTGTTGGCTCCGCCGATCCCGCGCACCGTGCGCTTCGCCGAGGCCAGCGCGTCGGGGTCCTCGGTGTTGGCCGGCCGTAAGAGCAAGGGTGGGTCGGCCTACCGCGAGCTGGCCCAGGCGCTGCTCAAACATTGGAAATCCGGCAAGAAGCTTCCGACCTTCACCCCCGAGGTGGGGTAGCCGCGTCGACGCGGTCACAGCGGAGCATCGCAGGGGGGAGATGACCTTGGCTTCGGTGTCAGGGGCGGCGACGGCCACCGATCAGGGCCCGGTGCGGGAGAGCAATCAGGATGCGGCGCTTGTCGAGGGCATCCTGTTCGCGGTGTCCGACGGTTTCGGTCCGGGCGGTGAACACGCCAGCCGGATCGCGCTGGAGGTGCTGGCCGCCGGGTTCGCGGCCGCGCCGGACCGAAGCGGGCTGATCGGTGCGGTGCGTGAAGCCAACGACCAGGTTTTCGCACACGTCAGCGCGTCGGGCACCAGTTCCGGCGCGACGTTGACGGCGGTAGCGATGTTCGGTGACGCCGAGGGCGGCCCGATGGTCATCAACATCGGGGATTCGCCGCTGAACCGGATTCGCGACGGCGTCATGCGTCAGCTCACCGATGATCACAGCGTGTCCGGCGAGTTGGTCCGGACCGGTGAGATCACCCGTGAGGAGGCCCGCTACCACCCGCACCGGCACCTGCTGACCCGGGCATTGGGGATCGGCCCCTACATCCGGCCCGACCTGTTCGATCTCGATTGCCGTCCCGGCGACCGGTTGCTGATCAGCAGCGACGGATTGTTCGCCGGCGCCGAGGACGCCGAGATCGCCGCGGCCGCCGCCGCCGATGCCGAGCCCCAGACCGCGGCCCAGCGGCTGGTTCAGGTCGCCAACGACGCCGGGGGCAGCGACAACACCACGGTGATCGTGATCGATATCGGCTGAGCCGGGGGCGGGCCGGGCCTCATCCGGAGCCCAGCGCCACCAGTTGTGTGCCGCGCTGTTCCAGCACGGTGTCTCCGGCCACCGCCGGTACCACCGGGGACACGCTCGGTGCGCGGGGCAGGGCGATGTGGCGTTGCCCGGCGCCGGTGCGCTGATCGAACACGTCGTAGCCGTCGCTCACCGGCACCAGCAGTTGTCCGGCCATCACGGTGGCGGGTCCGACGGGAGCGTGCGGGCCCGAGGGGCTGACGGTGTATTTGTACTCCAGTCCGTTGGCCCCGGTGGTGCTGAACACCAGCACGGAATCGCCGGTCCACCAGGTGATCAGGTCCCCGGCGCGGCTGGTGGTCGACTGCGGTGCCGGTGGCGCCGCCAGCGGCAGGCTGGCCAGGGTTTTCCCGGTTTCGTCGATGACGTTGAGCACCGGTCTCGGGGTCGGCAGATATACCGCCGTGGTGGTGCCCGACACCGCGATCACCTGGGCGCCGGACTCGTCGGTGATGTCCTGCAGTTCGACGTAGCGCACCTCCGGGGTGTCCTCGTCGTCGGCCGGGCGCAGCAGTGTCAGCCGGACGAACTTGCTCTTCGGGCAGGCCTCCAGAACTGAGACCGCCGAGGAACTCGCCGCCGCCGACAGCTGGCGGCACACCGGTGAGGCAGGCACGTCGGGCTTGATGCGGGCGTCCAGCGCCCCGTAGGACAGCATCCGGACCATGTCCGAGCGCCACAGTTCGAGGCGACTGTCCCCGGCCGAGAGCACCGTCGTGCCGTCGGAGGACAACCGGACCTCGGGGTCGGCGTAGGCGGTGCGGGCCGGTCCACGCCGGCCGGTCTTGCCGTCGACGGTGCTGACCTGCCCGCAGCCGCGGATGTCGGGGTAGACCGCGACGGCGTACTGGTACACCGAGGTCACCCCGCACAGCTCGAGGTCGCGGGCATAACTCCACAGCACCGCGCCGCTGACCGGGTCGCGGCCGCTGACGGTGGAGCCCTCACCCGTCACCACCGATCCGCCGGCCAGCACCGGGGCGGTGGTTTTCGGGCTGTCGGCGGCCCACAGTTGCTGCAGTGCCGCGGGCACTTCGCGTGCCGGGGTCAGGTAGGGGACCGGCGCCGCGGCCGGACGGCTGATCGTGGCGCGGGCGTCACTCGTCCACCAGATCAGGCCGGCGGCCAGGGCGACAATCGCGACAATCGCCACGGCGGCGGCGATATCGCCGCGGGTGCGGCGCTCGGGTTTGACCATGGACTGGTGCCGTCTGGTCTTGCCTCGTAGGGCCGTCAGCCGGCCGTGGCGGTCTCGGTCTTGCGGGGACGACGGCGCCGCCGCCGGCGGGTGCTCGGGGTGGCCTCGCCGTCCTGTTCGGTTGGCGCCGCGACGGCGTCGTCGGCGCCGGGGGCCTGGCTGCCCTCGGGGTGACCGGTGGCCGGCTTGCCGCCGCGGGTCCGGCGACGGTTACGGGACTTGGCCTTGGCCGGGCGGTCCGCCGAATCGGCCGAGGAGATGCGCTTCTCGTCACTGCTGCGTTTGGCGGCGGCGGCCTTGCGCGGCGTGCCGATGGTGCCGGTGGCATCGGCGGGGATGCCCAACTCTTCGTAGATGTGCGGTGAGCTGGAATAGGTTTCGGCCGGGTCGGGGCAGCCAAGGCTCAGGGCCTTGTCGATCATTTCCCAGCGGGCCAGTTCGTCCCAGTCCACCAGGGTGATCGCCACGCCGGTCTTTCCGGCGCGGCCGGTGCGCCCGATGCGGTGCACGTAGGCCTGCTCGTCTTCGGGGCACTGGTAATTGATGACGTGCGTGACGTCGTCGATGTCGATACCGCGCGCCGCGACGTCGGTGGCCACCAGCACGTCGACGGCCCCGGAGCGGAACGATTTCAGGGCCTTCTCGCGGGCGCCCTGCCCGAGGTCGCCGTGCACGGCGTCGACCTTGAACCCGCGCTCGGCGAGTTCGTCGGACACCTTCTGCGCGGTGCGCTTGGTACGGGTGAAGATCATCGTGGCACCGCGGCCCTCGGCCTGCAGGATCCGGCTCACCAGCTCCGACTTGTCCAGGGCGTGCGCCCGGTAGGCGAACTGCTCGGTGGTGTCGTGGGTGGCCGCCGAGTGCGGGGCCTCGGCCCGGATGTGGGTGGGCTGGTTCATGAACGTGCGGGCCAGCGTGATGATCGGGTCCGGCATGGTGGCCGAGAACAGCATCGACTGCCGGTCGTCGGGGGTCAGTCGCAGGATGCGTTCGATGTCGGGCAGGAAGCCCAGGTCCAGCATCTCGTCGGCCTCGTCGAGCACCAGCACGGACAGGCCGCCCAGCTGCAGGTGACCCTGCTGGGCCAGGTCGAGCAGCCGGCCCGGGGTGCCGACGACGACGTCGACGCCCTTGCGCAGCGCCTCGATCTGGGGCTCGTACGGACGGCCGCCGTAGATCGAGGTCACCGCGAACTTGCGGTCGGCGGCCCCCTCGACGTGCACCTTCAGATGTTTGGCGGCGCCGGCCAGGTCGTCGTAGACCTGCAGGCACAGCTCGCGGGTGGGCACCACGATCAGCGCGCGGGGGGTGCCGTTGAGCGGGCGGCTCTCATCGGTGGAGATCCGGTGCAGTAGCGGGACACCGAAGGCGTAGGTCTTGCCCATGCCGGTGCGGGCCTGGCCGATGAGGTCGTCGCCGGCCAATGCCAGCGGCAGCGTCAGCTCTTGGATGGCAAACGGGTGCTCGATGTTGCTTTCGCGGAGGGCCTGCACAATTTCGTCGCGCACGCCAAGTTCGGCAAATGTTTTATTTACGTGGGTCATGGTTGGTGGAGGTAGCCTTTCACTGTCAAACCTCATGGGCATCCAGCGCACACGGAGTTTGACGGTGAGGCGGTCGGGTTCGCCCGGATACGGTCGTATCCGTCGGCGCTGCCGATCCGCTGGGCCCAGCTCCACAGGGCGGGCCAACTGCGTGCACGCACATTTCCTGGTAGCGGCTCAGGTCTGAAAAAGTCGGCTCGAAGCCGTTACCACTGCCCATTGTAGCTGGTCGCGCGATCTGGGCCGATTTGCCAGCCGATCACAGGGTCGCGATGGCGTCTAGAGTTGGCCTCATGAATTCGCCTCAGTCTGCTGCGCAAGAGATCGTCGAGCCGGTCGATTCGGGCGTGACGGCGGATCATCCCGGGGTCAACGAGTTGTTCGCGGTGCTGGCCTACGGCGAGGTGGCCGCGTTCTACCGGCTCACCGACGAGGCGCGGATGGCGCCGAATCTGCGCGGCCGGATCAACATGGCCAGCATGGCCGCCGCCGAGATGGGGCACTACGAGCTGCTGCGAGATGCATTGGAGCGCAGGGGAGTTGACGTTGTCGCGGCGATGACGAAGTACGCGTCAGCCCTGGAGAGCTACCATCGGATGACCACACCCAGCACGTGGCTGGAGGCGTTGGTCAAGACCTATATCGGTGACGCGCTGGCCGCCGATTTCTATCTGGAGATCGCCGACGCGCTACCCGAGCAGGTGTCCACGGTGGTCCGCGCGGTGCTGGCCGAAACCGGGCATTCGCAGTTCGTGGTCGCCGAGGTGCGCGCGGCGGTGACCGCCAGCGATCGGCAGCGACACCGGTTGGCGCTGTGGGCGCGTCGCCTGCTCGGTGAGGCCGTCACCCAGGCGCAGTACGTGCTGGCCGATCATGACGAGCTCGTCGATCTGGTGATGTCCAGCGGCGAGGGCCTGACCCAGCTGGCCGAGTTCTTCGGACGGCTGCAGGACACCCATCAGTCCCGTATGCAGGAACTGGGCCTGGCGTAGTTGCCGCCAGGCCCAGCCGTCACTGCCTCGTCACTGTGTGCAGGTGGTGATCATGGTGTTGTTGGTCTGCTGCACGAGCACCGCACCCGAGGCGTCGGTGATCGAGCAGTTGAGCTGACCGGCGACACTGGTCGCGGTCACCGACTTGAGCTGAACCCCCGGGTTGAGCACCACGGTCTTGGTCCAGGGCAGTGCGACGTTGATGTCGGTTTGCAGGGCACCCTGCTCGTCGGTGTAGACGATCGTCACGAGGTCGATGAGCTGCCGGTTGCCGGTCACCTGGTAGGTGATGGCGGTCGGGCTTGCGATGGCCGCCGGCGGCGGTGCGGCCGCCGGTGCCTCCGGGGCCGGCGCAACGGTGGCGCTGGGCGTCGGGGTCACGGTGGTCACGGTCTCCGGTGAGAGCGGCGCGGTCGGCGCTGCCCGCGGCGGGACCCGAGTCGAGGTGGCGTCCTGCGCCGGCTGCGTGGTCTGGGTCGGGTCCGCCGAGGGCGACGTGAGCGTCGCCGATACCGAACCGCTGTCGCCGCCGCCCAGGATCACCACGGTGCAGATCACCGCGACCAGCAGGATCGCGCCGGCCACGGCGGCCACCCAGATCCAGCGCCGGTCGATGGGGTCTTCGTAGAACGTGACCTCGTCGTCGTAATCGGCGTCGTAGTCGGCGTCGTAATCGGTGTAGTCGGACCGGTAGCCGGAGTACCCGCCCGGCTCATACGAGCGGTCTCCGAAGCGTTCGGTCGGCGTGGTGTCGTACGGCGAAAAATGCCTGGTCATGCGGCCGTCCCAGTCGTCTCGTCCAATATCGATCCTGATGCTAGCGAGGCAAAAGTGACAGATGAGGTTGAGTGCGGCGTGTGTCGGTCACGGTCCGGACTCGGTTCGGTCTCTGCGGTTTTGCCGTTCGCGCCCCAGCCGCGGCGGCCGGGGCCGGCCGTCCACTAGCCTGCTCAAGGAAGTCGACAACGACGTGAGAAAGAAAGAAGGGTCCAGCGTGGAGGTCAAAATCGGTGTCACGGACAGCCCGCGCGAGCTGACCTTCAACAGCGCGCAGACACCGTCAGAGGTGGAGCAGCAGGTCACCGACGCACTCGCCAAGGATTCGGGCGTGCTGGCGTTGACCGATGAGAAGGGTCGGCGGTTCCTGGTGCAGAACAGCCGGATCGCCTACGTCGAGATCGGTGCCGCCGACGTGCGGCGCGTCGGGTTCGGCGTGGGGGCGGAAACCGCCTGAGGTCAGGACCGCGTGAGTGGCACGTGTGACAGTCCGCCCCAGGCGAACTGCACCGTGCCGTCCACGGCCGTATTCCGGTCGATGGGCCGGTCGTTGGTCAGCCAGTAACGCGCCGAGTCGACGCTGATGGCCACCAACCCGACCGCGATCATCCGGGCGCGGTGCGCCTCCAGTCCGGAGTCACGGCTGATCAGATCGAACACCGCGTCGGTGCAGGCCTCGGTGGCGACTTTCACCTGCGCGGCCACCTGCGGCTCGCTGACATAGTCATTCTCGAAGATCAGCCGGTAGCCCTGGCTGTCGTGCTCGATGAAGTCGAAGAACGCCTCGACCGCCGCGCGCAGCCGCTGGCGGTTGTCGGTCGTGGTGCGCAGCGCCTGGCGCACACCGGACACCAGATTGTCGACGTGGCGCTGCAGCACCGCCAGGTACAGCTCGAGCTTCGATGAAAAGTGTTGATACAGAACAGGCTTGCTGACGCCGGCGCGTTCGGCGATCTCGTCCATACCCGCCGCGTGGTAACCGCGCTCGACGAATACCTCGCTGGCGGCCGCCAACAGCTGACCGCGCCGCTCGTCACGAGGCAGGCGATTGCCGCGTCGACCACTGGTCGCCGGCTTGTCACCTCTCCTCTCGGCGGTGTTCGCGAGATCGCTCATCAGGCCCTCAATCTGTATTGCTCTGGCGCACTTGGACATGATCATCCGAGCCGCTGATCGCACCGACACTACTACCGTCGCGCGTCCGATCCGTCGCGCGGTCGTCGCGAAACGGCGTGGGTTTCGAAATGACACCAGCGTGGTCACGGCATAGCTGCGCTCCGAAGCCGCCCCCAGGAGTCTGTGCCATTCTGGTCCGGTGACCTACGACCCGGGACGTCGCGGGGGTGGCCGTGTCCCGGCGCTGCGCAACGAGTGGCGGGAGCCGCTGCGCGCACAGCGAGATCCGATTGCCGCGGACTCGGGGCGCGCCAGATCCAATCGCGACGATCATCAGCACTGGCGGAAACAGACCTGGATCGGCCGGTTCATCTCCACCTATGGCTGGCGCGCATACGCCCTGCCGGTCCTGATGGTGCTGACCGTGGTGGTGATCTACCAGACCATCACCGGCACCAGCGCCCCGCACTCCGCGGAGGAACAGGAGGGCCCGGTGCAGGGTCCGCCCACCATCGACGCGTCCGGCACCTCGATCATCGGCGCGCCGCCCAAGGGGCTGACCCAGTTCGACGCGAACCTGCCCACCGGCATCCTGCCCGCGGGCGGGCCGTTCACCCAGGCCGGCGCCCGGACCTGGCGCATCGTGCCGGGCACGACCCCGAAGATCGGTGAGGGCACCACCAAATCGGTCACCTACACCGTCGAGGTCGAGGACGGAGTGGACACCACGTCCTTCGGCGGCGACGAGGGCTTCGCCCGGATGGTCAGCGAGACCCTGGCCAATCCGAAGAGCTGGACCCACAACGGGCTGTTCGCCTTCACCCGGGTCGACGAGAGCAGCGGCATCGAACCCGATTTCCGGGTGTCACTGACCTCCCCGATGACGGTGCGGGAGGGCTGTGGCTACGACATCGAGCTGGAATCGTCGTGCTACAACCCGTCGTTCGACGGCAACCAACACCGGGTCTTCATCAACGAGGCCCGCTGGGTGCGCGGCGCGGTGCCGTTTCAGGGCGACATCGGCTCCTACCGGCAGTACCTGGTCAACCATGAGGTTGGTCACGCCATCGGCTATCAGCGGCACGAGGCCTGCGAGGCCAACGGCAAGTTGGCGCCGGTGATGATGCAGCAGACGTTCTCCACCTCGAACGACGACGCCGCCAAGTTCGATCCCGGAACCGTCCAGGCAGATGGTCTGACCTGCCGATTCAATCCCTGGCCGTATCCGATCGCCTAGCCGCCGCGTCCCGGGCGCCGGGGCAGCGCACGGCCGTGACGCCGCGAGTCCTAGCGGATGCGTCGGTCCGGTGATCGCGGTGGGCGGGGCGCGGGAAGCATCGGCACCGGATTACCGTTGTGGTACGAGCAGCTGGGACGATGATCTGACCAGAAAAACTGAGGAGACATACGGTGTCCGCGAATTTGGACGTGTCGTTACCGCCGTTGGTTGAGCCGGCCGCCGAGCTGACCCGCGAAGAGGTGACGCGCTACAGCCGACACCTGATTATTCCGGACGTCGGCGTGATCGGGCAGAAGCGGCTGAAGAACGCCAAGGTGCTGGTGATCGGGGCCGGTGGCCTGGGTTCGCCGACCTTGCTGTACCTGGCCGCGGCCGGGGTGGGCACCATCGGCATCGTCGAGTTCGACGTCGTCGACGAGTCCAATCTGCAGCGCCAGATCATCCACGGCCAGTCCGACATCGGCCGGTCCAAGGCGCAGAGCGCCAAGGAGTCGGTGCTGGAGATCAACCCGCTGGTGACGGTGAACCTGCACGAGTTCCGGTTGGAGCCCGACAATGCGGTGGAGCTGTTCAGCCAGTACGACCTGATCCTGGACGGCACTGACAACTTCGCCACCCGCTACCTGGTCAACGATGCCGCGGTGCTGGCGGGCAAGCCCTACGTGTGGGGCTCGATCTACCGGTTCGAGGGCCAGGTGTCGGTGTTCTGGGAGGACGCCCCCGACGGTCCCGACGGAAACAAGCAGGGCCTGAACTACCGCGATCTCTACCCCGAACCGCCGCCACCGGGGATGGTGCCCTCCTGCGCCGAAGGCGGCG
Source organism: [Mycobacterium] fortunisiensis (assembly GCF_019050325.1). Classification (GTDB taxonomy): domain Bacteria; phylum Actinomycetota; class Actinomycetes; order Mycobacteriales; family Mycobacteriaceae; genus Mycobacterium; species Mycobacterium fortunisiensis. The sequence continues at coordinate 16,583 of NZ_VOMB01000013.1, forward strand.
TGCTCGGCATCCTGTGCGCCTCGATCGCGTCGATCATGGGTACCGAGGCGATCAAGCTCATCACCGGCATCGGCGAACCACTGCTCGGCCGGCTGATGGTCTACGACGCGCTCGACATGACCTACCGCACCATCCGGATCCGCAAGGATCCGGCCACCCCGAAGATCACCGAGCTGATCGACTACGAGGCGTTCTGCGGCGTGGTCTCCGAGGCCGCTGCCGAGGCCGCGGCCGGATCGACCATCACCCCGGCCGAACTCAAGGAGCTCCTCGACTCCGGGAAACCGTTGGCACTGGTCGATGTCCGTGAACCGGTGGAGTGGGACATCAACCACATCACCGGCGCCGAGCTGATCCCGAAGTCGACGTTCGAATCCGGTGAGGCTCTGGCGAAACTGCCGACCGACCGCACCCCGGTGTTCTACTGCAAGACCGGTATCCGGTCGGCCGAGGTGCTCGCCATCGTCAAGAACGCCGGTTTCTCCGACGCGGTGCACCTGCAGGGCGGAATTGTGGCCTGGGCCAAACAACTCGAACCCGACATGGTGATGTACTGACGGCTGGTTTGCCGGTCAACGGCTTAGGCTGAGGCTGTGAGTGTGGAACGGCCGCCGGAACATGTGCTGGCGGCGTTCGGCCTGTCCGGGGTGCGCCCGGTACCGCTCGGCACGAGCTGGGAGGGTGGCTGGCGCTGCGGCGAAGTGGTGATGTCGATGGTGCCCGAGCACGCCCGAGCGGCGTGGTCGGCCAAGGTGCGGGAATCGCTGTTCGTGGACGGGGTGCGGCTGGCTCGCCCGGTACGTTCCACCGATGGCCGCTACGTGGTGGCTGGGTGGCGGGCCGACACCTTCGTCGCCGGTACCCCCGAACCCCGCCATGACGAAGTGGTGTCGGCGGCAGTGCGATTGCACGAGGCCACCACGAAACTGGAGCGTCCCCGCTTCCTGACCCAGCCGCCGGTGGCGCCGTGGGCCGACGTCGACGTGTTCATCGCCGCCGACCGGGCGGCCTGGGAGGATCGCCCGCTGCATTCGTTGCCCGCCGGTGCCCGGGTGTCGCCCGGATCGTCGGACGGTCAGCGCTCGGTGGAGCTGATCAACCAGCTGGCCAGCTTGCGCAAACCGACCAAGAGTGCGAGCCAGCTCGTCCACGGCGATCTCTACGGCACAGTGCTTTTCGCCGGAACCGCCGCCCCGGGCATCACCGACATCACCCCGTACTGGCGTCCGGCGTCGTGGGCGGCGGGTGTGGTGGTGGTCGACGCGCTGTCCTGGGGCGATGCCGACGACGGATTGATCGAGCGGTGGCAATCGCTACCGGAATGGCCGCAGATGCTGTTGCGGGCCTTGATATTCCGCCTGGCCGTGCACGCGCTGCACCCCCGGTCCACGGCGGCGGCGTTCCCGGGTCTGGCCCGCACGGCCTCGTTGGTCCGGCTGAACCTGTAACGCGCCTGCACGCCTCAGAACTGGTGGCGGTACTCGGCCAGGCGTACCCGCCCGTCAGTGGCCAGCACCCCCTCGGCGCGCAACCGTTCCAGCTGCCGGGTCGCCAGATGCGGGGCCGGGCGACCCGATGCGGTGATCACCCGGTGCCAGGGCAGGTCCGAGGAGTCGGTGCGCATGATCCAGCCGACGATGCGCGGGCTGGAAAGCTCTGCGGCATCAGCGATGTCACCGTATGTACAGACCCGGCCCGGCGGGATCGCAGCGACGAGCGCCCGGACGGATTCGACCTGCTCCTCGGTGACGGCCGGCATGTCAGCGCAGTAACTCGCGGATCAGTTGCGCGGTCTCGGCGGGTTTGGCCTGGGCCACCATGTGGTCGCAATCCCAGTCCAACAGCGTGAAATCCGACCCGAGGTGCCCGCTCAGCGCGGCGATCAGACCGTCCCGCGCGTAGGGCGGATCGGTGCGGGTGGCGCGCACCAGAACGGTCGGAGTACCGTTGGGCGGCAGGACAACCGGGCGAGCCAGCTCACTCCAGTACGACAACATGGCCGGAATGCTGATCCGCCACCCGTAACGGCCGCCGGGCAGCTGGACCAGATGCTCGTCGAGATCGCGGTCCAACTCTTCCGGCGTCACCTCGCCCCAGGAACCATTGGCCTTCTCGGCGCGGGCCTCGGCGCGGTCGGGGTAATCGGGCGAGGCCAACATGGCATCGGCGATCTCGCGCATCCACTCACCGTCGAGGCCCACCGCGGGATCCAGCAACACCAGCCCGCTGACCAGATCCGGATGTACAGCAGCGAGATTGAGGGCCACCGCACCCCCGAACGAATGCCCGACCACCAGCGTCGGACGGTCCAGCAGCGCCGCCAGCGACTCGACGTTGGCATCCAATGTCCACGGCGCGGCCCACGAGGAGCGGCCGTGCCCGAGCAGATCAGGGGCGAGCACCGCGACACCGGTTAGGTGCTGTTCGGCCAGGGTCTTCCAGCGCTGGCCATGCCCGGTCAACCCGTGGATGAGCAACAGGCGGGCCGGCTGGTCGGGGCCATAGCGATACACGTTCAACTTCTCGGGCGACATCCCGTCGATGGTGCCAGAGCAGCTACTTGTCGGTACCTTCTGGTGTCATTCCCTCCATGACCACACACCACGTCGAACCGGCACCGGCCGGCACCGAGCTGCTGGTCCCAGGGCGCGGCGGTGTGGTGCGGGTACTGGGCGGTCCCGGCACGGGGAAGAGCTCGCTGCTGGTCGACACCGCGGCCGAACACATCGCGGCGGGCACCGATCCCGAGTCGGTGCTGTTGCTGACCGGTTCGGCCCGGCTGCGCACGGAGGCCCGGGCCGCCATCACCGCGCGGCTGCTCGCGGCGGGCACCCACGGCGTGGTGCGCGAACCATTGGTGCGCACCGTGCACTCCTACGCGTTCGCGCTGCTGCGGCTGGCAGCTCAGCGCAACGGCGATCCGCCGCCGCGGTTGATCACCACGGCCGAACAGGACGGCATCATCCGCGAGCTGTTGGCCGGCGATCTGGAGGACGGGGTGAACTCGCCGGTCGGCTGGCCCGAGCAGCTGTGGCCCGCGCTGAGCACGGCCGGCTTTGCCACCGAGTTGCGCGATCTGATGGCCCGCTGCACCGAGCGCGGTGTGGATCCGCGTGCCCTGCAGCGCCTGGGGCGGTCGGCGGGCCGCCCGGAATGGTTGGCGGCGGGCCGGTTCGCGCAGGCCTACGAGCAGATCATGCTGTTGCGTTCAGCGGTTGGAATGGCTGCGCCGCAGGCCACCATCCCGGCACTCGGAGCGGCTGAACTCGTCGGCGCGGCCCTGGAGGCACTCGGCACTGACGCCGATCTGCTGGCCGCCGAACGGGCCCGGATCAGCGTGCTGCTCGTCGACGATGCGCAGCACCTCGACCCGCAGGCCGCGCTGTTGGTCAAAGTCCTGTCCGCCGGTGCCGGCCTGACGGTCATCGCCGGCGACCCCGACCAGGCGGTGTTCTCCTACCGCGGCGCCGATCCGGTGTTGTTGCGCGACCACGACGCCGACTCGCCGGCGATCACCCTGACCCGGTCACACCGGTGCTCGCCCGAGATCGCCTCCGCCATCTCGGTTGTCGCTCGCCGGTTGCCCGGGGTCAACGCCGGCCGCGGGCTGGCGGGTAATCCGGAGCGGGGGGAGGGCCAGGTCACCCTGCGGCTGGCGGCCACACCGCACGCCGAGAACACCTTCATTGCCGATGCGCTGCGCCGCGCGCATCTGGTCGACGGGGTGCCCTGGTCGGAGATGGCGGTGGTGGTGCGCTCGATTCCGCGGGTCGGGGCCGCCCTGGCGCGGGCCTTGAGCACCGCCGGCGTGCCGGTCCAGGCGCCGGGCATCGACCTCGGCCTGTCCGAGCAGCCCGCTGTCGCTGCGCTGCTGACGGTGTTGGAGGCGACCGCATGCGGGCAGCTGGACGGGGACAGTGCCGTCGACCTGCTCACCGGACCGATCGGCCGGGTCGACCCGGTGACCTTGCGGCAGATGCGCCGGGCGCTGCGTCGCGCCGACGGGTCGACGCCGCCGCGGGATTTCACCGACCTGCTCGTCGCGGCGATCGATGCCGAGCCCGCCGGATTGGCCGCCGAGCAGGCGAAGCCGCTGCGCCGGTTGCGGTCGGTACTGGCCGCCGCCCGCCGCAGCCAGCGGGACGGCGCCGACCCGCGCTACACGCTCTGGCAGGTCTGGAACGCCTGCCGGCTGCAGCCGCGGTGGCTGGCCGCCAGTGAGCGCGGTGGCACCATCGGAGCGCAGGCCGATCGTGACCTGGACGCGGTGACGGCACTGTTCGACGTGGCCGACCAGTACGTGAGCCGCACCGCAGGTGCCTCGCTGCGCGGGCTGGTGGACCACGTCCGGACCCTGGGCGCATCGATCTCACCCTCGGATTCGACCCGGCCGACCGACGCGGTGGCGGTGCTCAGCGCACACGCCGCCCTGGGCCGGGAATGGGATTTCGTGGTGATCGCCGGCGTCCAGGAAGGGTTGTGGCCCAACACGATCCCGCGCGGCGGGATCCTTGGTACCCAACACCTGGTCGACGTGCTCGACGGGGTGGCCGTCGCCGATGACCGTGCGGTGTCGACCCGGGCGCCGCTGTTGGCCGAAGAGCGGCGTTTACTGCTGGCCGCCATGGGCCGGGCCCGGACCCGGCTGCTGGTGACGGCTGTCGACAGCGACGGCGGCGACGAATCGCTGTTGCCGTCACCGTTCTGTGCCGAACTGGCAGAAGTGGCAGGCGAATCCGCCCCGATGCCGCCGCTGGCCGCGCCGCGGGTGCTGGTGCCCTCGGCCGTGGTCGGCCGACTGCGGGCCGTGGTGTGCGCGCCGGAGGGCGCCGTCGCTGACGAGGCCCGGTCCTGTGCGGCAGGCCAATTGGCCAGGCTGGCGGCTGCGGGTGTGCCGGGGGCCGATCCGTCGCAATGGCACGCCCGGACCACGCTGACCACCGAGCAGCCGCTGTGGTCGGAGGCCGACGGCGTCGTATCCGAGGTGGTCCTGTCACCGTCGACGCTGCAGATGTTGACCGACTGTCCACTGCGCTGGCTGCTGGAGCGGCACGGCGGCGGCGACGGACGCGATGTCCGCTCGACGGTCGGGTCGCTGGTGCACGCCCTGGTGTCCGATTCCGGCAAGACCGAGAGCCAACTGCTCAACGACCTGGAAAAGGTCTGGGAGGGCCTGCCTTTCGAAGCGAAGTGGTATTCGGACAACGAGTTGGCGCGGCACCGGGCGATGTTGGAGACGTTCACCCGGTGGCGGGCGGACTCCCGGGCGCAGCTGACCGAGGTCGCCACCGAGATCGATGTCGACGGCGTGATCGCCGAATCCGGACCGGGCACGCCGAGGGTCCGGGTGCGGGGCCGGTTGGACCGCCTCGAGCGCGACCGGGCGGATCGGCTCGTCGTGGTCGATCTCAAGACCGGCAAGAGCCCGGTCACCAAGGCCGACGCCCAGCAGCACGCTCAGCTGGCCACCTACCAGCTGGCGGTGGCCGCCGGGTTGATCCCCGACGGCGATCAGCCCGGTGGCGGCCGCTTGGTATATCTGGGCAAGGCGGGGGCGGCCGGCGCCACCGAACGCGAACAGGATCCGATGTCGCCCGAGACCCGGGCGAATTGGCAGGACGCCGTCGGTGCCGCCGCGGCGGCCACGGCCGGGCCGCACTTCGTGGCGCGGGTCAACGACGGCTGTGCGAATTGCCCGGTGCGCTCGTCGTGCCCGGCCCAGGCGATCCGAGACCGGTCATGACGGACACCGCGCCGGCCACGGTGCGTTACAGCCCGGCGGAGTTGTCCGCGGCGTTGGGATTGTTCCCGCCGACCGACGAGCAGGCCGCCGTCATCGCCGCACCGCCCGGGCCGCTGGTGGTGATCGCCGGCGCCGGCGCCGGCAAGACCGAGACCATGGCGGCCCGGGTGGTCTGGTTGGTGGCCAACGGTTTTGCCACGCCGGCGCAGGTGCTGGGGCTGACCTTCACCCGCAAGGCGGCCGGTCAGTTGTTGCGGCGGGTGCGGACCCGCCTGGCCCGGCTGGCCGGCGCGGGCCTGACACCGGTACCGGCGGGCGAGGCGTCGGCCGAGTCCGCGACGGTGAGCACGTATCACGCCTTCGCCGGCACCCTGCTGCGCGAGCACGGGCTGCTGCTCCCGGTCGAACCGGACACCCGGCTGCTCAGTGAAACAGAGCGGTGGCAACTGGCGTTCGACGTGGTGTGTGCACATCCCGGCGAATTGGCCATCGAGAAGACGCCGGCCGCGGTCACCGCGATGGTGTTGCGGTTGTCGGGGGCGCTCGCCGAACATCTGGTGGACACCGACCAGCTGCATGACACCCACGGCGAGTTGGAGCGGTTGGTGCACACGCTTCCGGCCGGCCCGTATCAACGCGACCGTGGGCCCAGCCAATGGCTGCTGAACATGCTGGCCACCCAGACCGAACGCACCGAGCTGGTGCCATTGATCGACGCACTGCATCAGCGCATGCGTGCCGACAAGGTGATGGACTTCGGGATGCAGATGTCGGCGGCAGCACGACTGGCCGCGAATTTTCCGCAGGTCGGCGCGCAACTGCGCGAGCGTTTTCGGGTGGTGCTGCTCGACGAATACCAGGACACCGGGCACGCCCAACGGGTGGCACTGTCGTCGTTGTTCGGTGGCGGTGTCGACGATCGCCTGGCGTTGACCGCAGTCGGTGATCCCATCCAGTCGATCTATGGGTGGCGCGGTGCGTCGGCGACGAACCTGCCGCGATTCACCACCGATTTCCCGCTCGCCGACGGCACCCCGGCCCCGACCTTGGAATTGCGGACGAGTTGGCGCAACCCGCCCAGCGCCCTGCATCTGGCCAACGCGGTATCGGCCGAGGCCCGGCAACGTTCGGTGGCAGTGCACGAGCTGCGGCCCCGGCCCGATGCCGAGCCGGGCACCATCCAGTGCGCACTGCTCGATGATGTCGAAACCGAACGTGACTGGGTGGCAGACCAACTGGCGCAGCGCTACCACGCTGCGGTGGCACAGGGCGGCCCGCCACCCACCGCCGCGGTCCTGGTTCGGCGCAACGCCGACGCCGCGCCGATGGCCGAGGCGCTCGGGGCGCGAGGGGTCCCCGCCGAGGTGGTGGGTGTGGCCGGGCTGCTGGCCGTGCCCGAGGTCGCCGACCTGGTCGCGATGCTGCGGCTGGTGGCCGAACCCACCGCGGGGTCGGCGGTGATGCGGGTGCTGACCGGCCCGCGCTGGCGGTTCGGTGCCGCCGACATCGCCGCGCTGTGGCGCCGGGCAAGGGAGCTCGACGACCGTCCGGCGGGAGAACCGAACGCCGCGGAGATCGTGGCGCAGGCCGCTCCGGATGCTGATGCGGCCTGCCTGGCCGACGCGATCTGCGATCCCGGTCCCGCCGAACGCTATTCACCGGCCGGCCAGCAGCGGATCGAGGCGCTGGCCCGGGAGCTGACCATGTTGCGGGCGCACCTGAGCCATCCGCTGCCGGAACTGGTCGCCGAGGTGCGGCGGGTGGCGGGATTGGACGCCGAGGCCCGGGCCGCCCGCCCGGTGACCGCGGGATGGTCGGGAACCGAGAACCTCGACACGTTCAGCGACGTGGTGGCCGATTTCGCGGCACGCGGCGGCGGCTCGGTGCTGGCACTGCTGGCGTACCTGGATGTGGCGACCGAGGAGGAGAACGGCCTCGCCCCGGCCGAGCTGACGGTGTCGCACGACCGGGTGCAGATCCTGACCGTGCACGCGGCCAAGGGTTTGGAATGGCAGGTGGTGGCGGTTCCGCATCTGAGCGGTCGGGTGTTCCCGTCGACGGCATCGGCGCGCACCTGGCTCACCGATTCGTCAGACCTGCCCCCGCTGTTGCGCGGCGACCGGGCCGTCGAATCGGAGCTCGGGGTACCGATATTGGACACCTCCGACATCAACGACCGGAAAATCCTGTCGGACAAGATCTCCGAGCACAAACGCAGCCTCGAACAACGACGCATCGACGAGGAACGGCGGTTGCTGTACGTCGCGATCACCCGCTCCGAGGACACCTTGCTGATCTCCGGACATCACTGGGGCGCCACCGAGAGCAAGCCGCGAGGCCCGTCGGAGTTCCTCACCGAGATCAAGGCCATCATCGACGACGCTGCCGCGCAGGGGAATCCGTGTGGCGTGGTCGAGCATTGGGCACCCGCGCCGACAGACGGTGAGGTTAATCCGTTGCGAGACAAGGTCGTCGAAGCGATGTGGCCCGCGGCTCCGGCCAGGGCCTCCGATGTCGACCGTGGCGCGGCGCTGGTGGCGCAGGCGCTGGCGGGGGAGCACCAAGATGACCCCGGCACCGACCACGAGGGTTGGTCGGCCGATGTCGACGCCCTGCTGGCCGAGCGGGCGCGGGAACCGCAGGCCGCACCGATGCAGCTTCCCGGCCAGCTGTCGGTCAGCACCCTGGTGGAGTTGAGCCGGGATCGCCAGGCCGCGTTGCAGCGGCTGCGGCGCAGGCTGCCGCAGCGTCCGGACCCGCATGCCCTGCTGGGTACCGCATTCCACGAATGGGTACAGCGGTACTTCCACTCCGAGCGGTTGTTCGATCTCGACGATCTGCCCGGCGCGGTGGACAGCGACACCGGGCGTGCCGGTGCGGCCGAGCTGTCCGAGTTGCAGGACGCGTTCATCATGTCGCCGTGGGCCGCGCGTACCCCGATCGAGGTCGAGGTGCCGTTCGACATGGCGATCGGATCGAGTCGGACCACCGTCGTGCGCGGTCGCATCGACGCGGTGTTCGCCCACGACGACGGCACCACCACGGTGGTGGACTGGAAAACCGGCGAGCCCCCGGCCACCCCGGAAGCCATGGCGCAGGCCGCGGTTCAGCTGGCGGTGTACCGGCTGGCGTGGGCCGCGCTGCGGGGCTGCCCACCGGAATCGGTGCGGGCCGCGTTCCACTACGTGCGGTCGGGGCAGACCGTCAGCCCCGACACGCTGCCCGGGGAGGACGAGTTGGTGGCGTTGTTGAGCGATCCGGTGACCGCTTCACCGGAGCCGGAGCCGGAGCCAGAGCGGGAGCCGGAATCCTAGGCGGCCTCAGGTGATCGCGGTGCCCACCAGCAACCCGATCGCGTAGGTGATCGCCAACGCCAGGCTGCCTCCGATCACGTTGCGCAGCACCGCCCGACCTTGCGGTGCCCCGCCCAACCCGGCCGAGACCGCGCCGGTCAGCATCAGGGCCAACAGCACTGCCACCGCGGTCACCGGAATTCCGCCACGTCGTCGGCGGCACCAGGATCGCGGTCAACGGCAACAGCGCACCGATCGTGAACGACAGCGCCGAAGACGCGGCCGCCTGCCAGGGATTGGTCAGCTCCCTGGGATCGAGGCCCAATTCGACCTCGGCGTGGGCGGCGAAGGCGTCGTGGTCGGTCAGTTCCTCGGCCACGGTGCGCGCGGTCGTGGTCGACAACCCCTTGGCTTCGTAGAGCGCGGCCAGTTCGTCGAGTTCGGCGGCCGGGTCATCGCGCAGTTCGCGACGTTCCTCGCGCAACAGGGCGCGCTCGGTGTCGCGTTGGGTGCTCACCGAGACGTATTCGCCCAAGGCCATTGACACCGCCAGCAACGATAGCCTTGCCACACCTGACCGCCTGGGCCGAGTGCGCCGGCGGCGCAGATGAAAATCATTGTGCGGCAGGGATTCTGGGCAATCCGGGATCAGGAGTTGCGGTACACTCGCAGCGCCGCGGTGATCATCGGGATCTGCAGTGGCAGCCGGGCGATGGCCCCGATCCGCAGTGGCCACGGCTTGGACCACCAGAGCCGGACCATGTTCAGGTTGCCCGGGAACACCGCGAGGAACAACGCCACCGCGGCCAGACCGCCGAGGCGCCGGGTGCGTGGCGCCGCCAGCAGGGCGCCGGTGGCCAATTCCGCGACGCCCGAGGCATAGGTGTAGACGCGTGGGCTGCCGGGCAACTCGGCCGGGATGATGCTGTCGTAGGGCTTGGGTGCCACGAAGTGCAGCACTCCCGCGCCGAACAACAGCGCGGCAAGTCGGTGGGCGGTCGTCGTGGCGTCGATCCGCGCAGGCTGGGTTGTAGTCATGGTTACATTGTGGCGTGGGTCTGATCGGATCGACCTCGGTACCTCCCGGGGCGCTTTGCTCGATGATGAGGTCGCGTGGCTAAGGGCAGGCTGCGGCGTCGACTCGCCGCGATCGACTCGAACCTGACGTCGCGCCCGGATGCTGCGCTAGTCGACGTGTTGCGGATCCCGGAGCCATTCGTCAGCCCGGCGCGCAGGATCGTCATGCGGGTGCTGTATGCGCTCGGCGCTCTGTTCGCCGCGGTGCTCATCGTCTATGCGGATCGCTACGGTTACCGGGACAACGACAGTGTCCCGGATGCCAACAATCCGTTGTCGTTCCTGGACTGCCTGTACTACGCGACGGTGTCGCTGTCGACGACAGGCTACGGCGACATCACGCCGTACACGGATTCGGCGCGTCTGGTGAACGTCATCGTCATCACGCCGCTGCGGGTGGCCTTCCTGATCGTTCTCATCGGTACCACCGTGGAAACCTTGACCACCCAATCCCGGCAGGCGCTGAAGATTCAGCGATGGAGGAACAGAGTGCGCAACCACACCGTCGTCGTCGGATACGGCACCAAGGGGCGGACGGCGGTCGCCGCGATGGTCGGTGACGAGGTGTCTCCGGCCGACATCGTCGTTGTCGACGAAAACGCCGGCGCGCTGGAACGTGCCAAAGGCGCCGGCCTTGTCACCGTGCACGGCGACGCCACCAACTCGGCTGTCTTGCGGTTGGCCGGTGCCCAACATGCCAAGTCGATCATCGTCGCGGCCGACGACGATGCCAGCGCGGTACTGGTCACCCTGACCGCCCGTGAACTCGCGCCGAAGGCCAAGATCATCGCCGCGGTGCGGGAATCCGACAACCTGCATCTGCTCAAGCAGTCCGGTGCGGACTCCACGGTGGTGTCTTCGGAGACGGCCGGCCGGCTGCTCGGTATTGCGACGCAGACCCCCAGCGTGGTGGAGATGATGGAGGATCTGCTGACCCCCGATGCCGGCTTTGCCATCGCCGAACGTGAGGTGACCCCGAAGGAGGCGGGCGGCTCACCGCGGCACCTGCACGACATCGTGCTGGGGGTGGTGCGTGCGGGCCGGCTGGTCCGGGTCGATGCGCCGGAGGTGGATGCGCTCGAGGCCGGCGACCGGTTGCTCTACATCCGCAGCGCGGACGCCGAGCGGTGAGCTCCGGTGACCGCCCCGGTGTGACAGGCCACCGGACTTTCGGTCTGCGGCACGTTCCGCTGCTTTCGCGGGTCGGCGCGGACCGGGCCGATGCGCTGCGTACCGATATCGACGCGGCGACCGAAGGCTGGGCGGAGGCGCTGCTGCTGCGGGTCGACCGGCGCAACCAGGTGCTGATTTCGGGTGGCCGGGTGGTGCTGGGTAGGGCCTCGAGCCTGGGCACCGACAAGCCGCCCGAACATGCGGTGTTCCTGGGCCGGCTGCGCGACGGGCAGCACGTGTGGGCTGTCCGCAGCGCGCTGGAGGGCCCGGAGGATCCCGACGCCGACGCCGAGGTGCTGGACCTGCGCCGGGCCGGGGAAGTGTTCGACGACACCAGCGCGCAACTGGTGGCGACCGCGACGGCGCTGCTGAACTGGCATGACCGGGCCCGGTTCAGCGCCGTGGACGGCGCCCTGACCAGGCCGGCGAAGGGCGGTTGGTCGCGGGTGGATCCGGTCAGCGGGCACGAGGAGTTCCCGCGCATCGACCCGGCGGTGATCTGCCTGGTGCACGACGGCTACGACCGCGCGGTATTGGCGCGGCAGACGGCCTGGCCGCAGCGGCTGTTCTCGATCCTGGCCGGCTTCGTCGAGGCCGGTGAATCGTTCGAGTCCTGCGTGGTGCGCGAGATCTCCGAGGAGATCGGGCTGACCGTCAGCGACGTGCAGTATCTGGGCAGCCAACCGTGGCCGTTCCCACGGTCGCTGATGGTCGGGTTCCATGCCATCGGTGATCCGGAGCAGCCGTTCGTGTTCAGCGATGGCGAGATCGCCGAGGCCGACTGGTTCACCCGGGCCGAGATCCGCGCGGCCCTGGATCAGGGCGATTGGAGCGCGGCCGACCGCGACTCGTCGTCACGGCTGCTGCTGCCCGGGTCGATCTCCATCGCCCGTGAAATCATCGAATCCTGGGCAGCCCTGGACTGATCGGGAACGACGACAGCGGGACCGTCAGCCGAGTTTGGCCTTGACCTGCTTGATGGTCGGGTTGGTCAGCGTCGAGCCATCGGGGAACTTCACCGTCGGCACCACGTGGTTGCCGCCGTTGACCGAGCCGACGAATTCGGCGGCGGCCGGATCCTGCTCGATGTCGACCTCGGTCCAGGCGATGCCCTCGGCCTTGAGCGCGGTCTTGAGCCGCGAGCAGTAGCCGCACCAGGTCGTGGTGTACATGGTCACAGTCGGGGTAGCAGTCATAGTGCACATAACGTAGCCGAACCGGCGGCGATACCCGCGGTGACGCAGGTCTCGGGCGCATCGCGGTAAGTTGCTGATCCGTAGTGGACGGAGCAGAACATGACCAGCTTGGTGCCACCGGTGACCGGTGATCCGCATGGCCTCGACGAGTTGCGCCTGCAGGTGCGCCGATTCATCGCCGAGCAGCAGCAGGCCGGCCGGATCGGCCGGTACGCCGACTGTTGGCTGACCGGGTGGGACCAGGACTTCAGCCGCGAGCTGGCCGCCCGCGGGTGGCTGGGGATGACGGTGCCGGTGGCCTACGGCGGCCATGGGCGCAGCCACCAGGAACGGTTCGTGGTCACCGAGGAGCTGCTGGCGGCCGGGGCGCCGGTGGGCGCGCACTGGATCGCCGACCGTCAGATCGTCCCGTCGTTACTGAAGTACGGCACCGAGGAACAGCGGCGAAAGTTCTTGCCCGCCATAGCCAAAGGCGAGTGCTATTTCGGAATCGGGATGAGCGAGCCGGATTCGGGCTCGGACCTGGCCAGCGTGCGCACCAAGGCCGTACCGGTCGACGGCGGGTGGGCGATCAGCGGGACCAAGGTGTGGACCTCGGGGGCGCACCTCGCCCACGCCTTCATCTGCCTGGCCCGCACCGCACCGGTCGATCCTGCGCACCGTCACGACGGACTCAGCCAGTTCATCGTCGACCTGCACGCGTCGGGCGTCGACATCCGCCCCATCATCTCGATGAACGGCAAACACCACTTCAACGAGGTGATCCTCGACGAGGTGTTCGTGCCCGAGGCCATGGTGTTCGGCACTATCGGCAACGGCTGGCAGCAGGTGACCTCGGAGCTCAGTTTCGAACGCAGTGGGCCTGAGCGTTTCCTGTCGACGTTTCCGCTGCTGGCCGACATGGCGTCGCACATGCGTGACGGGTCCTTGCCGCGCCATACCGATCTGGGCCGGCACTTGGCCCGCATCACCGGGTTGCACCAGATGTCGATGGCGGTCGCCGGGGCGTTGGAGCGGCACGAGCCGGCCGACACCGCAGCGGCTGTGGTCAAGGTGCTGGGAACCTCGACCGAGGGTGACATCGCCGATTTCGCCGACGTTCTCGGCGACGCCGAGGACGAGGGGTATCGGGCCATGGTGGCCGACGCGGTGGTCCAACGCCCCGGCTTCACGCTGCGCGGAGGGACGAATGAGGTGTTGCGGGGGGTTGTTGCGAGGGGACTGGGGTTGCGCTGATGAGCGCTTGCGCGAAGAAGAGATGGTACTGATGAGCGCTTGCGCGAAGAAGAGAGGGCACTGATGAGCGCTTGCGCGAAGAAGAGATGGTACTGATGAGCGCTGTTGACACCGAATTGGTCGAGATGATGTCGGCGGTCTTTGCCGCGCATCGGGAACAGCATCCGCCGGGTGCGGCAATCGACGAGTTGTGGGGCCGGCTGGACGAACTCGGGCTGGTCCGGCTGACCGGTCCGGAAGAGTCCGGCGGCAGCGGCGCCGGCTGGCCCGAGGCGGTCGAGTTGTTGCGGGCGGCCGTCTGGCACGGCGTGAGAATCCCACTGGCCGAACATGATCTGCTGGCCTGCTGGCTGTTGGAGGCGGCCGGGTTGGCGGTCGACGGTGCCCGGCGCACGGCCTGCGTGCTCGACGGTGCCGGCACGGCGCGCGCGGTGCCGTGGGTCACCGGCGCCGAGCGGGTTGTGCTGCTCTGGTCCGGTGACAGCGGATATCAGGTGGCCGATGTGCCCACCGCCTGGCTGTCGGTCAGCGCGGGTCACAACAGTGCGGGTGAGCCTCGCGACGAGATCAGGGTGGATCTGTCGGGTGTGACCGGAACCTCGGTGCCCGACAGTGTGTTTGACCAGTTCTTGCACCGGGCGGCGGTGGTGCGTGCCGTTCAGGTGTGTGCTGCCTTGGATCGGATCGTGGCGCTGTCGGTGGTGCATGTGGGTGAACGTATCCAGTTCGGCCGTCCGTTGGCGAAGTTTCAGGCGGTGCAGCATCTGGTTGCCGACATCGCCGCCGAGGCGGCGTTGGCCAGAGCGGCCACCGATGGTGCGCTGGCGGAGGCATTGCGCTCGGACTGGTCCTCGTCGCATCTGGATTTTCTTGTGGCAGTGTCCCGTTCGTGTGTCGGCCATGCTGCTTCGGTGGTGGTGCGCAATGCCCATCAGGTGCACGGCGCGATCGGCACCACGCGCGAGCACCGCCTGCACGAGTTCACCATGCCCGCACTGGCGTGGCGTTCGGAGTACGGGTCGGTGGGGCACTGGGATCAGGTGCTCACCGATTACGCCACCACTGCCGGTGCGGACGGCCTGTGGGCCCTGGTCACCGCGACGGATTGAGCGAACGGACGGAATGTCGCCCATAGGACACCGCGTATCCTGTGGGACCATTGGAGCAGACGTGGTCGTCGATCGGACGGATGTGAGATGAGCGCTCTGTTACGCGCTGTGCGCCAACAGCGGGGGATGACGCTCGAGGAGCTCGCCGGGGCGACGGGTTTGACGAAGAGCTACCTGTCCAAGGTGGAGCGGCAGCGCTCCACCCCCTCGATCGCGGTCGCCATGAAGTTGGCCCGCGCGCTCGAGGTGGATGTCGCACAGTTGTTCTCTGAGGATCCGGCGGTCACGACGTTGGCTGTCGACCGTGCCGGGGAGCGGGGCGGCAACCGCTATCAGGCTGTGGCCGCCGGCATGCTCGGAAAGTCGATGTCGCCGTTCATCGTGCGACCGACGCTCAAGTTCGCCGAGCACCCCCATCCCGAACATGCTGGCCAGGAACTGGTTTTCGTTCACGCCGGGGCCGTGGAGCTGCGTTATCAGGATGAGTTGATCGCTTTGGAGCCCGGTGATTGCGCGTATTTCGACGCCTCGCTGCCGCACCAGTTGCGGCAGCGGGGAAGCGCGCCCAGCGAGGTGCTGGTGATCACCCATACCGAGTACAGCCGCGGCCGCTGACCAACCTGCGGCGGATGCGTCGCACTGAAAATGGTTGACTGTATGACACACAGTGTCCTACAGTCGTGACTGTTCGGCGGATCCTCCACGCAGAAAGGATGCCGAGATGGCGAACACGCTTGGTGATTCGAAGCAAGTCCTGATGCAGCGGGCCCTCGACGGGTTGTCCACCCATGTCAAGGAGTCCGCACTGACGACGCGGCAGAAACTGGCCCTGACGTGTCGGGCATTGTTCGACGCGGGCCACGACTCGGGCCTGGCGGGCCAGATCACCGCCCGGGCCGAAAAGCCGGGAACGTACTACACCCAACAGCTCGGGCTGGGCTTCGACGAGATCACCGAAGCCAATCTGCTGCTGGTCGACGAGGATCTCAATGTGCTCGAAGGTGGCGGAATGGCGAACCCCGCCAATCGATTCCACAGCTGGATCTACCGCGCCCGTCCCGATGTGCAGTGCATCGTGCACACCCACCCGTTCCATGTCGCCGCGCTGTCGATGCTGGAAGTCCCGCTGCACGTGTCCCAGATGGACATCGCGCCGCTCTACGACGACTGCGCCTTTCTGGCCGACTGGCCCGGGGTCCCGGTCGGCAACGAAGAGGGCGAGATCATCAGTGCCGCACTGGGGGACAAGAAGGCCATCCTGTTGGCACACCACGGTCAGGTGATCGCCGGGGCCAGTGTCGAGGAGGCGTGCTCGCTGTCGATGCTGATCGAGCGCGGCGCCAAACTGCAACTGGCTGCGATGGCAGCGGGGACGATCGCCGACCTGCCGCCGCGACTGGCCCGCGAGGCCCACGACTGGACATTGCGGCCCAAGCGCAGCCAGGCCAACTTCGCCTACTACGCGCGGCGTGCGTTGCGCAACCATCCCGATGCATTGACCAGTTGACCGACCACACCAGCCTGCGCCCCACCGAAGAAGGACACGCCATGCCCGCCAGCCCGGAAATCCACGGAATTCTCGCCTATCCGGTGACACCCTTCACCGACGACGACCGCGTCGACACCGACAAGCTCGCCGCGCTCACCGACCGGTTGGTCACCGACGGGGCACACGGCATCGTCCCGCTCGGCAGCACCGGGGAGTCGGCGTATCTCACCGAGGCCGAGTTCGATGCCGTCGTCGACACCACGATCGCGGTGGTCGACCGGCGGGTACCGGTGATCGTCGGTGCCTCGGATCTGACCACTGCCAACACCATTCGCCGTGCCCGTTTTGCCGAGCGGGCGGGCGCCGATGCGGTGATGGTGCTGCCGATCTCGTACTGGAAGCTGTCCGAACGCGAGATCGCCCAGCACTATGCCACGGTCGGCGCGGCGATCGGCATTCCGATCATGGTGTACAACAACCCGGCGACCAGCGGCATCGACATGCAGCCGGAGCTGTTGGTGCAGATGTTCAACGACATCGACAACGTCACCATGGTCAAGGAATCCACCGGCGATCTGACGCGGATGCTTCGCATCGCCGAGCTCAGCGACGGGCGGCTGCCCTTCTACAACGGCAATAACCCGTTGGTACTCAAGGCTTTCAATGCCGGGGCGAAGGGATGGTGCACGGCCGCTCCGAACCTGCGTCCGCAGCCGTGCCTGGACCTCTACGAGGCGATCCGTGCCGGGGACGCGGCTCGCGCCGAGAAGGTATACGAGCAGATGCGTCCCCTGCTGGAGTTCATCGTGGCCGGCGGCCTGCCCACCACGATCAAGGCCGGGCTGGACCTGTTGGGCCGGGGCGTCGGCGTGCCGCGGCTGCCGTTGCTTCCGCTCGATGACGATGGTCGGGAGAAGTTGCGGGCCTTGCTCGGATAGCTCATATAGTTCGAGACGGACTATTCGGCCGGGACGGGAGACACCATGCGGATCGCAGTGGCCGGGGCCACCGGAAACATCGGTGCGCGTGGTCGCTGCCCTCCGCGGCGCCGGGCATGAGGTGGTCTCGATCAGCCGGGCGCACGGGGTGGACCTGGCGACCGGCCACGGTCTCGACGCGGCACTGGCCGGAGTGCAGGCCGTCGTCGATGTCACCAACGCCCCGCCCGGTGACCGCGACGGCACGGTGGCCTATCTGGGCACCGCGACCGCGAATCTGCTGGCCGCCGAGCAGCGTGCCGGGGTCGCCCATCACGTGTTGCTCTCGATCGTGGGGATCCAGCACATCGAAGGCAATGCCCATTACGCCGGAAAACGTGCGCAGGAGAGCCTGATCGAAGCGGGGCCGGTGCCGTGGACGATCGTTCCGGCCACGCAGTTCCACGACTTCGCCGAGATGGTGGTGGGGTGGACCGAGCAGGACGGGCCCGACGGTGTGACGGCTGAGATCGCACCACTGCTGGTGCAGCCGATCGATCCCGGCGATGTGGCCGCGGTGCTGGCCGAGATCGCCGTGGGTGATCCGCAGGGCCGATACGTCGATGTGGCCGGTCCGCAGACGCAGGATCTGGTGGACATGGCTCGGCGGACCCTGGCGGTGCGCGGGCATGCGGTCAGATTGATACCGACGTGGTCGTCGGTGTTCGGTCTGACGATGGCCGGCAACGCGCTGTTACCCGGTGAGCCTGCGCGCATCGCGCCCACCACGTTCGAGCAGTGGCTGGACCGGCAGCGATAGGTCCGGCCCACGCCGGGCCCAGACGTGTCAGCGGTTCCTGACATCATGGACCGCATGCCGTTGGAGGCTCCCTCGCCCGCTCTGGGCGATCTGGACGATGAGCAGCGGGAGGCAGTGCTGGCCGCCCGCGGCCCGGTGTGCGTGCTGGCCGGTGCCGGCACCGGCAAGACCCGCACCATCACCCGTCGCATCGCGCATCTGGTGGCGGCCGGCCACGTCGCGCCCAGCCAGGTGCTCGCGGTGACGTTCACCGCGCGGGCCGCCGGCGAGATGCGGGCCCGGCTGCGGGTGCTGGGGCAGGAGTCGGGGGTGAACACCGCCGCGGTGCAGGCCGTGACGTTTCACGCCGCCGCGCGCCGGCAGCTGCAGTATTTCTGGCCGCGCCTGGTCGGCGACACCGGGTGGGAGCTGCTCGACAGCAAATTCGCGGTCGTCGCCCAGGCTGCCAACCGGGCCCGGATGTCTACCAGCACCGACGACGTCCGCGATCTGGCCGGCGAAATCGAATGGGCCAAGGCATCTTTGATCACCCCGGAGGCCTACGGTGCCGCGGTGGCCAAGGCCGGGCGGGACATCCCGTTCGATGCGGACAAGGTGGCGGCAGTCTACGCGGGTTATGAGGCGCTCAAGGCCCGGCGGGACGGTTCGACGCTGCTGGACTTTGACGACCTGCTGTTGCACACCGCTGCGGCCATCGAGAACGACGCCGCGGTGGCCCAGGAATTCCGCGATCGTTACCGCTGCTTCGTCGTCGACGAGTATCAGGACGTCACACCGCTGCAGCAGCGGGTGCTCGATGCCTGGCTGGGGGAGCGTGACGATCTCACCGTGGTCGGCGATGCCAACCAGACCATCTACTCGTTCACCGGGGCCACCCCGCGTTTCCTGCTGGACTTCTCGCGGCGCTTTCCCGATGCCGCGGTGGTGCGGCTGGAACGTGACTACCGCTCGACGCCGCAGGTGGTGTCGTTGGCCAACCGGGTGATCGCCGCCGCCCGCGGCCGGATGGCCGGCAGCAAGCTGCATCTGGTGGGCCAGCGCGATCCCGGGCCGGAGCCGACGTTTTCGGAGTATCCCGACGAGGTGGCCGAGGCCAACGCCGCCGCCCGGTCGATCAAGAAACTGATCGACAACGGGACCGAGCCGGCCGAAATCGCGGTGCTGTACCGGATCAATGCGCAGTCCGAGGTGTACGAGGAGGCGCTCACCGAGGCCGGGATCGCCTTCCAGGTGCGTGGCGGCGAGGGCTTTTTCAGCCGTCAGGAGATCCGTCAGGCGTTGGTGGCATTGCAGCGCAACGCCGAACGCGACGTGACGGGCGCGGATGTGGCTGTCCTGGTCCGTGAGCTGCTGGAGCCGTTGGGGTTGACGGCCGAGCCCCCCGCCGGTACCCGCGCACGCGATCGCTGGGAGGCGTTGACGGCGCTGGCCGAGTTGGTCGACGAGGAGGTGGCGGTGCGTCCGGAGCTGGACCTGCGGGCACTGGTCGCCGAATTGCGGCAGCGGGCCGACGCGCGGCACCCGCCGGTGGTGCAGGGTGTGACGCTGGCCTCCCTGCACGCCGCCAAGGGGCTGGAGTGGGATGCGGTGTTCCTGGTCGGCCTGGCCGATGGCACGCTGCCGATCTCGCACGCGCTGTCCCACGGGGCCGACAGCGAGCCGGTGGAAGAGGAACGCCGCCTGCTGTATGTCGGGGTCACCCGGGCCCGGGTACATCTGGGGCTGAGCTGGGCATTGGCCCGCACTCCCGGTGGGCGCCAGGGCCGACGGCCGTCGCGGTTCCTCAACGGCATCGCGCCGCAGCTGCAGCAGGGCGGTGCCGCGCCGGACCGGCCCCGCCGTCAGCGTGGGCCGGCGCCGCGGTGCCGGGTGTGTAATGCCGCCTTGTCGACGCCGTCGGCAATCATGTTGCGGCGCTGTGAAACCTGCCCGTCGAACCTGGACGAGGAGCTGCTCGCCGAGCTCAAGGACTGGCGGCTGCGCGTCTCCAAGGAGATGAAAGTACCGGCGTATGTGGTGTTCACCGACAACACCCTGATCGCGATCGCCGAGTCGCTGCCCGCCGACGAGGCAGCCCTGGTGGCCATCCCCGGCATCGGCGCGCGCAAGCTCGAACAATACGGTCCCGATGTACTCGAGCTGGTCCGTAGCCGCCAGAATTCGTAAAGATCATGCCAAAACCGCAGGTAGAAAATAGGTTGTGCGATTTGGCTGTTAGGCTTTAGCCTCGTAACACAGCTCTGGTGACGAGACGGAAGGAGGGTGCCCGCAATGGATAACAACATCGAATTCAGCGGTGTAGCGGTTGTCGGCATGCCGTCGTCCGTACTCTCCGCCGCCCCCGCCGCCGCGTGGCCGGCCGCTGCCGCTGCCGCTGCTGCACCGCAGCACAAGCGCCGTCACGCCGCCGCTGCCGGCACGTCCGTGGAACGGAGCCTCGTTTAGACAGAGCTCCCTCACCAGCCAAATGGCCACGGACCGCAGCCAACCGGATCCGTGGCCAATTTTTTTGGGAGTTGTTCCGACACCCGCCTGGTCACAGATCCCTCGAAGAGACAGATCGCAGACAAACTACGACCAGGAAGCAGGGGGACAAGCACATGTCCATTGCGATGACCGCTCCAGAGATGAGCGTCGCGCCGGTGACATGCGAACAGCGGCTACCGGCGGTGCCATGCCACATCGGGAATCCCGATCTGTGGTTCGCCGAGAGCCCAGTCGATCTGGAGCAGGCCAAGGCCCTGTGTGCGGAATGCCCGATCCGCAACGAGTGCCTGGCCGCGGCCCTGGAACGGCAAGAGCCGTGGGGTGTTTGGGGCGGGGAGATCCTCGATCGCGGCAGCATCGTGGCGCGCAAGCGGCCACGCGGGCGTCCGCGTAAGAACGTCGCGGGCACGACCGCCGCGGCGTGACCTTGTCCGCCCCCAATTGTCACGCTGGAGTGGCGCTCGAACCCGGGTGCCACTCCAGCGTGACGCTCGGGCGGAAACCCGGCGGACAGCCGGAGCCGAAGCCTGAGCCCAGGCCCAGGCCCGGGCTCAGGCAGCTTCTTCGGAGAACCCTGGAACCAGTTGTGTGGCAATCGCTTTCACTGGCACATGGGCATCCAGCTGGCAGCAGATGGCGATGGTCGAGGCGATCACCCGCAGCGGAATGGCCAGATTGGCGGGTAGATCGAGTTGGCGGGCCATTTTGATCTGGGCCACCGAGTTGTCCATCTGCCCGGCGGCCATCCGCCGCAGCCAGCGACGGTTGTAGTGGAAGACGTCGACCTCGATGGGTTCGACGTACTGGCGCAACATGTCGTCGACTTCCTCGACCGAAACCTGTTCGCCCTTCTGGATGAAACCGGCTTCCTCCATGGTGGGCAGCAGCTCGTCGTAGTTGTTGTCGCGGGCCAGCCGGATGCACTCGCCCAGCGAGCGTGGGAACCCGCCCGGTAGCGGGGCCACCGCACCGAAGTCGATGACGCCCATCCGGCCGTCGGGTAGCAGCATGAAGTTTCCCGGATGCGCGTCGCCGTGCATCATCTCCAGCCGCACCGGCGCCCCGAAGGTCAGCTCGGTCAGCCGGGTGCCCATCAGGTCTCGTTGTTCGGTCGTGCCTTCCCGGATGATCACCGACATCGGGATGCCGTCCATCCATTCGGCGATGACGACCTTCGGTGCGCTGGCGATCACGGCGGGCACGCAGAAGTGCGGATCGTCGCGGTAGGCCTTGGCGAACGCGCGCTGGTTGTCGGCCTCCAGGCGATAGTCCAGCTCCATCTCGGTGCGTTCGATGAGTTCGTCGACGACACCTTGGATGTCGGCGCCGGGGGCCAGCTGCTTGAACACCCCGACCAGACGTTGGATCGTCTTCAGGTCGGCGCGCAGGGCCTCGTCGGCTCCGGGGTACTGGATCTTGACGGCCACCTCGCGGCCGTCCGACCACACCGCCTTGTGCACCTGGCCGATGCTGGCCGAGGCGATGGGGGTGTCGTCGAACGAACTGAACCTTTCGCGCCACTTGGTGCCCAACTGCGCATCGAGCACGCGGTGCACCTTGGCCGCCGGCAGCGGCGGGGCGTCCTTCTGCAGTTTGGTCAGCGCCTCGCGGTAGGGCTTGCCGTACTGCTCGGGGATGGCCGCCTCCATCACCGACAGGGCCTGGCCCACCTTCATGGCCCCGCCCTTGAGCTCGCCCAACACGGTGAACAATTGCTGGGCGGCCTTGTCCATCAATTCGGCCGTGACTTCGTCCTTGGACTTGCCGGTCAGGCGCTTGCCGAAGCCCAACGCGGCCCTGCCCGCCATGCCGCCGGCCAGGCCGGCCAGCTTTGCATTCCGGGCGACGCTTCCCCGTTTGATGTCAGACACCAGACCATCATCCATGACTTGGCTGAACTGCCTACAACCAGTTGGCAACATTCGTTTTCAACATGGGCAGTCGGGGTGACGTGACCACCGTCGGGCGACGATCGAGTAGCCGTCGGCGTCGAGTTCCAGGGTGGTGTTCAGCGTCGCCGGCGCCTCGGGTGTCGGCTGCGGGCCGTCGGCCTGCCGGACGGCCCGGATCACCAGATCGACCTGCTGCATCGCCAAGGCCGCGGTGGCCAGGATCGTGGCGCGGGTGGCGCTGCCGACAGCACCCCGAAGTTGGGTGGCCACCGCGGGCCACGCTGCGTCGCGGTCGGTGCGATGGAGATCATGACAGTGCAAACAGCTGGTCACGCCCGGAATCACGAGCGGCCCCACCAACCCGGCGCCGTCCCGCACACGCACCGACAGGTGGGCGATGCCGCGGTGATGCAGATCCTGGACCAGCTGCGGGTCGGTTATCTGATAGTCGGCCAGTACCACCAGGTCGGTGGGTGCCGCCATGGTCCGGACGCGGGGATGCGTGGTGTTGCGCACCTTGGCGCCTGAGCAGCGCAGCCCGCTGGTGAGCAGCTCCGACAATGGTCCGCGGCCATGGACGCGGATGGATGCGACCCGAGCCGGCCGTGGCGGATCGGTGCTCAACACCCCGGCGTCGGTCAGCGCGCCGATCAGCTGATCGACAGCTGAGGTCGCGAGACCGGTCAACGGTGCTGTGGCCGTGACCAATTCATCCCGGGTGGCGCCGAGTTGCAGCGCCCGCAGCAACTCGACCAGGTGGGTCTGGGACATGCCGGCCGGGGGACGGATCAACACTGCGCGGCGCGGATCCCAGCCCAATTGCACCGCATCGTCGGGCCGCCGCAGGATCGGCCGGCCCGCGGCGAGCACATAGCGCGTCATGGAATGACTCTGCCACGCCGACGGTCGACGCCGTTTCAGTTATCCACAGGCCGTGCGGGCGGTCAGGATTCGCCGGTCTCGCCGCTCTGGTCCGGACCGTCGTCCGGTTTCTTGCCCAGATCGGTTTCCTTCTCCAGATCGGCGAACGCCTGCTCGAAGGCGCTGTCGAGGCCGCTCGTGTCGCCGCCGATCATCCGGTCGATGAAGCCGGCCGGCTCATCGAGGTCGGCCGCGCTGGGCAGCAGGTCGGGGTGTTGCCACACGCTGTCGCGGACATCGGTGCCGACCGCCTCGGTCAGCCGCTCCCACAGGGTCGCCGCTTCCCGCATCTTGCGGGGCCGCAGCTCAAGGCCGACGAGGGTGGCGAACGTCTGCTCGGCGGGCCCGCCGGTGGCGCGGCGCCGACGCAGCATCTCGGCCAGGGCCGAGGTGCCGGGGATGCGGTCGCCCAGCGCCGCGCTGACCACGGTCTGCACCCAGCCTTCGATGAGCGCCAGCAGTGTTTCCAGCCGCTCCAGGGCGGCTTCCTGTTCGGGGGTGGCCTTCGGTTCGAAGATGCCCTGGTTGAGCAGTTGTTCCATCTCCGAGGGGTCGCCGAGGGAGGTCGGGTTGAATCCTCGGGCGAAGTCTTCGATGCCCGACATGTCGACCTTCATCCCCTTGGCGAAGGCCTCGACCGCGCCGAGCAGCTGGCTGGACAGCCACGGTACGTGGCTGAACAGCCGGTGATGGGCGGCCTCACGGGCGGCCAGGAAGGTCAGGATCTCGCTGCGTGGCCGTTCCAGGCCTTCGGCCGCGGCTTCGATGGCTTCGGGCATGAGGGCTGCCACACCCTTGGGACCCAGTGGCAGACCGACATCGGTGGAGGTCAGCACCTCGCGGGACAGCTTACCCAGCGCCTGACCGAGCTGGGAGCCGAAGGCCATGCCACCCATCTGCGACATCATCGCCAACAGCGGACCGGCCATGCTCTGCGCCTCTTCGGGCAGCGCTGACGCCCACACCGAGGAGATCTGTTCGGCCACCGGATCGCACAGCCGTTTCCAGGTGTCCAGGGTGTTGTCCAGCCAGTCACTGGGCGTCCACGCGACGGATTTGGTGGTGCCCGCGGGCAGCGGGGTGACGCCGTCGAGCCAGGTCTCGGCCAACCGGACCGCGTCGACCACCGCGCCGGTGGTCTTCTCGGGTACCGGCGCGACGAACCCGATCGAGTTCGACGCCAGTTGCCGGGCCAGGTCGTAGTTCACCGGGCCGGTTTGCTTGCCACCGCCCATCACGTTGCCCGCGCCGCTGAACATCTCGCCGAGCTTGGTGAAGATCTGCCCGAGGTCGCCCATGTCGAAGTTTCCCCCGCCCATGCCGAAACCGAACGGGTCTGAACCCGGACCCGGCCCGGGATTGCCGGGGCCGGACCCCGAATCGGGGTCCTTCTTGTCTTTGTCTCGGTCGGGATCGTTCCCGGCGGAGAAGCCGAAAGGCAGGTCAGCCATACCCACAACGGTACTCATCGGGGTGTGCCCGGGTGCGGCTGTGGGTCACGCTGTGGGTGAACACGAAGGAGCAGCCTCTACTGTGGGCGGCGTGAACAGGCGGATTTTGACGCTGCTGGTGGCGTTGGTGCCGATCGTGGCCTTCGGCGTGCTGCTCTCGGTGGTCACGGTGCCCTTCGTCTCGCTGGGTCCGGGTCCGACGTTCAACACCCTCGGTGAGGTCGACGGCAAACAGGTCGTCGACATCAAGACCGCGGGCGGGGCCGGCGACCCGGTCCATCCCACCTCGGGTCACCTCAACATGACCACGGTGTCCCAGCGTGACGGTCTCACGCTGGGACAGGCGCTGGCGTTGTGGATGTCGGGCCGTGAGCAGCTGGTTCCGCGCGATCTGGTGTATCCGCCGGACAAGTCCCGCGACGAGATCGACAAGGCGAACAACACCGACTTCAAGAAGTCCGAGGACAGCGCCGAGTACGCGGCACTGTCGTTCCTGAAGTACCCGATGGCGGTGACGGTGCAGAGCGTGACCGATCCGGGCCCTTCGGCGGGCAAGCTGCGTGAGGGCGACGCGATCGACGGGGTGAACGGCACACCGGTGGCCAACCTCGACGAGTTCCAGGCGCTGCTGAAGAACACCAAGGCCGGCGACGAACTCGTGATCGACTTTCGCCGCAAGAACGCCCCGCCGGGGGTGGCCAGGATCACGCTCGGCGACAATCCGGATCGGGAGTACGGCTTCCTGGGCATCGGGGTGCTCGACGCCCCATGGGCACCGTTCGACATCGACTTTCACCTGGCCAATATCGGCGGCCCGTCGGCCGGGCTGATGTTCAGCCTCGCCGTCGTCGACAAACTCACCACCGGCGACCTCAACGACGGCAAGTTCGTGGCCGGCACCGGAACCATCACCGGCGAGGGCAAGGTCGGGTCCATCGGCGGTATCACGCACAAGATGCTCGCCGCCCAGGATGCCGGGGCCACGGTGTTCCTGGTGCCGGCCGACAACTGCACCGAGGCGCGCTCTGCCGGCCCGGACGGGATGGAGCTGGTGAAGGTGGAGACGCTGACCCAGGCGGTCGAGGCGTTGCACACCATTTCTGCCGGTGGCGAACCTCCTCGCTGCTGAGCCGCGCATGGCCGGTGTAGATGGCTAGAGTTGTAGGCAATTCGGGCGGCCCCCTCGGGCATGCCACGAGTCCACCGAGCCTGAAACGGGAGTTCACGAGTGGGGATGCGGCCTGCGGCGAGGATGCCGAAGCTGACACGACGTAGCCGGGTGTTGATTGCGCTGGCGTTGGTGGTGGTGCTGGCGCTGTTGATCGGACCGCGGCTGGTCGATGGCTATGTCGACTGGCTGTGGTTCGGTGAGCTCGGGTACCGCTCGGTTTTCACCACTGTGCTGGCCACGCGCGTGATCGTGTTTCTGGTGGTGGGGCTGTTCATCGGGGCGGTGGTGTTCGCCGGCCTGGCCCTGGCGTATCGCAGCCGCCCGGTGTTCGTTCCCGCGGCCGGGCCCAACGATCCGGTGGCTCGGTACCGCACGACCGTGCTGGCCCGGTTACGGCTGTTCGGCATCGGGGTGCCCGTCTTCATCGGGTTGCTGGCGGGCGTCATCGCCCAGAGCTATTGGGTGCGGGTGCAGTTGTTCCTGCACGGCGGTGACTTCGGGGTCACTGACCCGGAGTTCGGCCGCGACCTGGGTTTCTATGCGTTCGACCTGCCGTTCTACCGGTTGGTCCTGACCTACCTGTTCGTCGCGACGTTCCTGGCGTTCGTGGCGAATCTGTTGGGCCACTATGTGTTCGGCGGCATCCGGCTCACCGGCCGCAGCGGGGCGCTGAGCCGCGCCGCGCGGATCCAGTTGATCAGCCTGGTCGGCACCCTGATCCTGCTCAAGGCGTTCGCGTACTGGCTGGACCGCTACGAGTTGCTCAGCAATACCCGCGCGGCCAAGCCCTTCACCGGCGCCGGCTACACCGACATCAACGCGGTGCTGCCGGCCAAGTTGATCCTGTTGGCCATTGCCCTGATCTGCGCGGTGGCGGTGTTCTCCGCGATTGTTCTGCGTGACTTGCGGATTCCGGCCATCGGTGTGGTGTTGCTGCTGCTGAGCTCGCTGGTGGTGGGCGCGGGCTGGCCGCTGGTCGTTGAGCAGTTCAGCGTCAAGCCGAACGCCGCGCAGAAGGAAGCCGAGTACATCAGCCGCAGTATCGCCGCGACTCGGCAGGCCTACGGCCTCACCGACGACACGGTGACCTACCGCAGCTACGAGAGCACCGGTGAGACCACCGCTGCCCAGGTCGCCTCGGACCGGGCGACCACGTCCAACATCCGGCTGCTGGACCCGACGATCGTCAGCCCGGCCTTCACCCAGTTCCAGCAGGGCAAGAACTTTTACTACTTCCCGGAGCAGCTGTCCATCGACCGCTATCCCGGGCCCGACGGCTCCCTGCGCGACTTCGTCGTCGCCGCACGCGAACTCAACCCGGACCGGTTGATCGACAACCAGCGGGACTGGATCAACCGGCACACCGTGTACACCCACGGCAACGGGTTCGTCGCTTCGCCGGCCAACACCGTGCGCGGCATCGCCAACGATCCGAACCAGAACGGTGGTTACCCGGAGTTCCTGGCCAGCGTGGTCGGGGCCAACGGTGGTGTGGTGTCGCCCGGTCCGGCGCCGCTGGATCAGCCCCGGGTCTACTTCGGTCCGGTGATCGCCGATACGTCCGCCGATTACGCCATCGTCGGCAAGATCGGCGACACCGATCGTGAGTACGACTACGAAACCAACACCGAGACCAAGAACTACACCTATTCGGGTAGTGGCGGTGTGCCGGTGGGCAACTGGTTGGCGCGCTCCGTGTTCGCGGCGAAGTTCGCCGAGCGGAACTTCTTGCTGTCCAACGTGATCGGCGAGGACAGCAAGATCCTGTTCAACCGGGACCCGGCGAAGCGGGTGGAGTCGGTGGCGCCGTGGCTGACCACCGACACCAGTGTGTACCCGGCGATCGTCAACAAGCGCATGGTGTGGATCGTCGACGGTTACACCACGCTGGAGAAGTACCCGTACTCGGAGCTGACGACGTTGTCGAGTGCGACGGCCGATTCCAATGAGGTGGCGGTCAACCGGTTGGCCCCGGACAAGCAGGTGTCCTACATCCGCAACTCGGTCAAGGCCACCGTGGACGCCTATGACGGCACGGTCACGCTGTACGCCCAGGACGAACAGGATCCGGTGCTCAAGGCCTGGATGAGTGTCTTCCCGGGGACGGTCAAACCCAAGTCGGACATCTCCCCGGAGTTGCAGGCGCACCTGCGTTACCCGGAGGACCTCTTCAAGGTGCAGCGCGCACTGCTGGCCAAGTATCACGTGGACGATCCGGTGAAGTTCTTCACCAACGCCGACTTCTGGGATGTCCCACTGGATCCCAACCCGACGGCGAGCAGCTTCCAGCCGCCGTACTACATCGTGGCCCGGGATCTGGCCAACAACAACGGGCAGTCCTCGTTCCAGCTGACCAGCGCGATGAACTGGATCCGGCGTGACTTCCTGGCCGCTTACATCAGTGCGAGTTCCGATCCGTCGAGCTATGGCAAGATCACCGTGTTGACCATTCCGGGCCAGGTGAACGGGCCCAAACTGGCGTTCAACGCGATCAGCACCGATACCGCGGTGTCGCAGGATCTCGGTGTGATCGGGCGCGACAACCAGAACCGGATCCGGTGGGGCAACCTGCTGACGCTCCCGATGGCCAACGGCGGCTTGCTGTACGTGGCACCGGTGTACGCCTCGCCGGGCAGCAGCGACGCGGCCTCGTCGTATCCGCGTCTGATTCGAGTGGCGATGCTCTACGGCGACAAGGTCGGTTACGCGCCGACCGTCAGCGATGCCCTGACCGAGTTGTTCGGGCCGGGTGCCGGCGCCACCGCGACCGACGTGGCGCCCACCGAGGGCAAGCCGCAGCAGACCCCCGACGCGGCGGCCGCCGCGCAGCCGCCTGCCAACGCCGACGGTCAGGCACCGCAAGGTACTCCGCCTCCGGCGGTCGCAGCGGTGCCCCCGGGTGCGCCAGTGCAGCTGTCCCCGGCCAAGTCCGCCGCGCTCAAGGAGATCGAGTCGGCGATGTCGGCGGCGCGTGACGCTCAGCGCAGTGGTGACTTCGGCAAGTACGGTGACGCGTTGCAGAAGTTGAACGATGCGATGAACAAGTACGACTCCGCCAAGTAGCGGAGCGGATTGGCGCGATGGGACCGCCAAGTAGCGGAGCGGATTGGCGCGGAGGTACCGCCAAGTAGCGGAGCGGATTGGCGCGACGGGACCGCCAAGTAGCGGAGCGGATTGGCGCGACGGGACCGCCAAGTAGCTGATACTCGCCGGGTGCGGTGCCGACAATTAAGCTGCGTCGGTGCGCTATCGCTTGCTTGGGCCGCTGCAGGTGCTGCATGCCGGTGCACCGGTGGATATCGGTGCACCCAAGCAGCGCACGGTGCTGGCGATGCTGCTGCTGGCGCAGGGCCGAGTGGTATCTGTCGACCGGCTGATCGATGCGGTGTGGGGTGACGATCCGCCGGCCAGCGCCACGGCGAGCCTGCAGGCCTACATCTCGAATCTGCGCCGGGTTCTGCGGGACGGCTCGCCGGTGGCGTCACCGATTGTGCGTCTGCCACCGGGCTACTACCTCGAGGTACCCGACGATGCGGTGGATGTCGCGGTGTTCGCCGCGCGGTGTGCCGATGCCGGGGCCGCCGTGGGCCAGCAGCGCTGGGCCGAGGCGTTGTCGGCCGCCGATGAGGCGCTGACGCTGTGGCGGGGAGACCTGCTCAGCGACCTGGCCGAGCAGGATTGGATCACCCAGGATGCGGCCCGGCTCCGCGAGCTGCACAACCAGTGCCTCGATCATCGGATCACCGCGCTGCTGGCGTTGGGGCAGGTCCCACTGGCATTGTCAGCGGCGGCCGAATTGTGTTCGGCTGAACCGTTCTCCGACCGGGGCACCTGGCTGCTCATGCTCGCGCAGTATCGAGCGGGCCGGGTCTCCGAGGCGCTGGATACCTACGCCGGTCACGCCCGTCGGCTCGATGCAGAACTCGGCTTGGCGCCGAGCACCGAATTACGTGAACTGCAGACTGCGATCCTGCGCCAGGCGCCGGAGTTGGCGGCGTGGCCCCGTTCGCCCGAGTGGACCGGTGCCGATGAGGTGCACACGCCGGCCGCCCCACCGGCCCAGGCGCCGGCACCTGACGTGGGCCGCGCCGCCCTGATCGGACGTGGTCGTGAATTGTCCACCGCAGCAGACCTTCTCGATGAGGTACGGGTCGGTGAGACGCGATGGCTGGTGCTGTCCGGTCCGCCGGGTATCGGCAAGACGCGTCTGGCCGAGGAGATCGATGCCCGGTTCGGCGACGATGCGGTCTGGGTGACGTGCCCCGACGAGCGCACCACACCACCGTGGTGGCCGATGCGACAACTGGTGCGGGGTTTGGGCGGCGATGCCGACGAGGTGCTGGTGGTGCCGGCGCACGCCGATCCGGACACCGCGCGGTTTCGGGTGTACGAGCGGGTGCAGACACTGTTGGAGTCGGTACGGCGGCCGCTGATGGTGGTGATCGACGATGTGCAGTGGGCGGATTCGACTTCGGCGGCCTGCTTGGCCTACATCGCCGGGGCGCTGTGGGGGCACCCGGTGGCCATCGTGCTCACCGTCCGTGACGGGGAGCACGGCGACGAGGTTGCCCGCCTGCTGGCGACGGTGGCCCGCGGGGAGGGCAACCGGCAGCTGATCCTGCCTGCGCTGTCGTCCGAAGATGTTGCGGTGCTGGCCAATCAGATCGCCCCAGATGCAGTCGACGACGCCGAGGCGGTGGTGTTGGCCGAACGCACCGGCGGCAACCCGTTCTTCGTGTCCGAATACGCTCGCCTGCCGCGCGCGGAGCGGCACGAGATCCCGGTCGCGGTGAAAGCCGTACTGGATCGTCGGCTGGCCGGCCTGGCACCCGAGGTGCTCGGGCTGATGCGGGTGGCGGCGGTGGTCGGTGACGTGATCGACGCCGACGCGGTGCTGGTGCTGGGCCGGGTGGCCGGGCTGGACTTCGACACCCTGGCCGATCATCTGGACGCGGCTGCCGACGAGCGGATCGTGGTGAGCGCGCATGCCGGTGACGGCTATACCTTCGCGCACGCGCTGTTGCGTGAGCATCTGGTGGCCGGGCTGCCGGCGCTGCGCCGCCGGCGTCTGCACCTTCAGGTGGCGGATGCGTTGACCGACAGTGTGTCTGCAGATGCGGTGACTCGGCGGGCCCAGCATCTGGTGGCCGCCCAGCCGCTGGCGGATCCACAGCAGGTGGTGTCGGCCTGCCGGTTGGCCGCCGAGCAGGCGACGCAGCGGTGGAGTTCGGATATCGCGGCCCGGTGGTGGCAGGCGGCCCTCGATGCGTATGACCGGTTGCCGAGTGCCGTGCGCAGCGATGTGGAGCGCGACGACTTGACGGTGGCGATGCTCGACGCGCATGCCCGCGCCGGCCGTGGACGGTTGGTGCTCGACGCGGTTGAGCGGAATCTGGCCGATGCCTTGCGCAGTGAGCGGGCGGATACCGCCGGTCGGGTGGCCAGTGCACTGTTGCGGGCCAGCGGGGGATGGCCGTGGTTGGCGCCGGGGGAGGACCCGGGCTCGCTGCTGGCCCTGCTGGAGCGGGCCGCGTCGATGGCAAGTGCCCATCCGGGACCGGGGGCGCGGGTGCTGGCCGCGCTGGCCGTCGGATGCTGCTATCACCCGGATCCGGCGGTGGCCGCGGGGTTTCTCGACCGGGCCGAGGAATTGGCGCGACGCACGGGCGATCCCGATGTCATCGCCGACACGTTGATGGGCCGGCTGATCACCTATTCCGGGGTGGCCGAGTTCAGCGAGGCGACCTTCGGCTGGATCGACCGGTTGAATGCTTTGCGGCACAGCAGGTCCCGGGAAGACGTGGTGATCGCCCATTCGGTCGCGACGATGGCGGCGATGAACCTTGGCGACATCGAGCGCACCGAGCGGCACTTGCGCGCCGGGATGGCCGGCAGCGAGGAGCTCCAGCTGCCGGTGCTGCGTGCCCAATTACGGTGGATGCAAGCGGTGTTGGCGATCTGGCGCGGAGACTTCGCCGAGGCCGGTCGCCACCACGCGATCGCCGCCCATGTTCACGAACAAACCGAACTCTACGGTGCCGGAAGTGGATTGCTGGCCGAGGTGACGCTGTTGCGGGAGACCGGCGGCCCGGTGCCTGCCGGGCTGAGTGCCGCCCTCCCGCACGATGACTCCGGTGGTCAGGGGATGGCGGCCCTGGTACACACCGCGCTGCTCACCGCTGTCGACGGTTCGCGGGCCGAGGCGGTGGCCCAGCTGGATTATTGGCGCCTCGACACCGACCGGGGGCAGGTGTGGACCGGGTTGGGGCAGGCCGCCTGGATGGCGCACCTGGCCGCCGACTACGGGTTGGACGACTACGCGGGCGACCTGTTGGCTGCGCTGGAACCGTTCGCCGACCGCATAGCGATGATCGGACAGGTCGGGCACGCGGGACCGGTGGCGTTGGCGACGGCACGGTTGCACGCGCTACGGGGGGACCGCGAGCGCGCGCTGATCGACCTGGGCCGGGCCGAGGACATCGCCCGGCGCACCGAGGCCAAGCCCACCCAATTGTGGTGTGCGCTGTTGCGGTGCCGGCTCACCGAGGACGGACCGAGCCGGCGCGAGGCCGCACGGCAACTGCTCGCCGAGGCACAGGAGTTGGGCATGGCCGGTCTGGTGGTCCGCGTGTCGCTGCTGACCTGACCTGGGGCTTGGCGGTTTCTTGAGCTCGGCGCCAAGTGAACCCCAAGGGGGTGCGCCGATGCTGTGCGCGACATTCGTACCGCGCGCCGAGAGGATTCCGATGACCCTGACCGATGTTGCCCACGGCGGCCTGGACGATGCGCTGACCGGGTTGCGGGCCCACGTCGCCGCCCCCGTCGCGCTGCCCGGAGAAGCCGGCTACGAGCGGGCCACCCCGTGGAACGTGGCGGCCACGGTGGCGCCGGCCGCGGTGGTGTTGGCGACCTCGGTCTACGACATCGCCAACACCGTGCGGTTCGCCGCAGCCCGGGGATATCGGGTGAGTGTGCAAGCCACCGGGCACGGCGCGATGGGCGTGGCGCCTGACACCCTCCTGGTGGTGACCGCCGGCATGACGAGCGTCACCGTCGACCCGGTGGCGCGCACCGCGCGGGTGGCCGCCGGGGCGACGTGGCAGCACGTGCTCGACGCGGCCTCCCCGCACGGCCTGGCCGGGATCTGTGGCTCCGCACCGGGAGTCGGCGTGGTGGGGCTCCTCACCGGCGGGGGCATCGGGCCGCTGGTGCGTAGTGTCGGCTTGTCGTCTGACTACGTGCGGTCCTTCGAATTGGTCACCGGCACCGGAGAGGTACTGCGGGTGACGCCCGAGCAGAAC
The DNA here is from genome assembly GCF_019050325.1 of [Mycobacterium] fortunisiensis. Lineage (GTDB taxonomy): Bacteria > Actinomycetota > Actinomycetes > Mycobacteriales > Mycobacteriaceae > Mycobacterium > Mycobacterium fortunisiensis. The sequence continues at coordinate 49,859 of NZ_VOMB01000013.1, forward strand.
GCGGAGCTGTTCTGGGGGTTGCGCGGCGGCAAGTCGACGCTGGGAATCGTCGCCTCCGTCGACATCGAGTTGCTGCCGATCTCCGAGTTCTATGGTGGGGCAGTATTTTTCGATGGTGCCGACGCGGCGGCGGTACTGCGCGAGTGGGCGCAATGGTGCGCCGTGTTACCCGAGTCGGTGTCGACTTCCATCGCCTTGCAACAGCTTCCATCGCTACCCGGCATCCCTGAGCCGCTGGGCGGGAAGTTCACCGTGGCGGTGCGCTACGCCGCCGTCGATGACTTCGCCGCAGCGCAGCGGCTGCTGGAGCCGATGCGGGCCGTCGCGACGCCGGTCCTCGACACCGTCGCGGTGCTGCCCTACGCGGCAATCGGTGCGGTGCATGCCGATCCGGTCGACCCGATGCCGCTGTACGAACACCACACCCTGTTGCGGGAATTGACGTCGGACACCGTCGATGTCCTGCTCGCCGCCGCCGGGCCGGATTCCGGTTCGGTGCAGACGATCGTGGAAGTCCGGATGCTCGGTGGTGCCTATGCGCGGGAAGGGCGGCACCGCAGCGCGTTCTGCCACCGCGACGCGGCCTTCGCCGTGACCACCATCGGGGTCCTGGTGCCGCCGGTCGCCGACGTAGTGGTGCCGCAGGCCGGCGCGCTCGTCGTGGCGCTGTCGCAGTGGTCCACCGGCGGCCAGATCGCCAACTTCGCGCCGTCGGACGACGCCGGCCGGGCAGCACGCGTCTACGACGAGGACACCTTGCACTGGCTGGCCGCGCTGGCCGAGAGGCATGACCCGGCCGGGGTGTTCCGGTGCGGCCCGGTGGTGCGTTTCGTAGGCTGATTTTCGGGCGATTTCGGGCCGAAATGGCCTTTGACCATACGATTTGGAACTGCGACGACCGTCCCGGTAACCTGGTATTCACCAACGCGGGGTGGAGCAGCTCGGTAGCTCGCTGGGCTCATAACCCAGAGGTCGCAGGTTCGAATCCTGTCCCCGCTACTAGCGAGAATGGCTCTCAGGCGAAAGCCTGGGGGCCATTCTCAATCTCAACGCTCTGGCCCGTCGAGGTGCCCGGTGAATTGTGTTATTTCTCAACGTATCCGCAATTGCGGAAAGCTCTTGGGTGATACACCGAACAGATCGACAGGGAGCTACCGATCATCGGCTTCACCGACAACCGGTTCGATCCCGGCAGCTTGGTGGATTAGCCCGTCAACTCGACGCTGCTGTCATCGAACTCCGCCACAATCCGTAAGTTGCCGCCCAGCGCCGCCACGTACGACTGCAATGTGCCCAGTTCGGTCCGCGACAGGTCCCCGCTTTCCAGCTTCGACACGCGCGCCTGCGACACACCCATGAGTGCAGCGACATCGGATTGCCGGGCGTGGCCGTGTGCCTTCCGAATGTCGGCCAGCTGCTGAGCCTGAACGGCTTCGTGCATCAACTTCCGCGCGGCATCGATGCGCGCGGGATCGAGTCGGCCCCGTTCGATCGCCTCCGCGCGAATCTCGCGCCAATCGCGTGCCATGTCAACTACCTCCCGTTGCCAGCCAACCCGCGTAGCGCTGCTCCGCGATCGGAATGTTCGTGTCGTACCAACTCTTCCAAGTGCCCGATTTGTCTCCGCCGATCAGCAGGATGGCCTGCCGCGCGGGATCGAAGATGAACAGGATTCGGATGCTGGTGCCGGCTGGGCGAAGCTCTTTCATGTTGTGGAACTTTGAACCCTTGACCTTGTCCACCATTGGTCTGCCGAGCGTTGGGCCTTCCAATTCCAACAGATCGATGGCCGCTGCTACGGCGGCCATCGAGTCTTCGTCGAGAGTGAAGAACCACAGTTCGACCTCCTCGAGCAGAAGCACGGGCCAAACGGTTCCCATCAGTATAACTCGTAAGTTATATGAATGGGTTGTCCATGGGTGAATTCGGATTCAGCGTCCCGGTGCGGGCAGTTGTTACCCGGTGCAGAATCCGAGAGTCCGTAACCCATGTGCCCGATACTGGCAGCGGGTACCGACAGTCAGTGGTGCTGTTCAACAGCGCGTCTTGGTAGCGCCGTCGACCTCTATTCGACCGCCTACGTCGTCAACCGCTCCCGCATCCCCGGCGCGAGCACACCGGTGAGCTTCTCCCAGTCCACGGTCACCGGGTAGTAGTCGCCGAGCACATGGGCGACCGGGATATAGACGACCAGTCCGTCGTCGTCGGGCAGCCAGTTGGCGAGTTGATCGGCCACCGGTTCGGGGGCCTGCTGGTTGGCCAGCTTCTCGTCGTCGGCGATTTCGGCCTTGATGCCGTCGACCAGTGCGGTCAGCCCGGAGGTCTGGTCGGTGAACAGCTCGGTGATCGGGATCGGCTCGCCGGTGTGCGCGTCGAGCACCGTCGTCGAGACCGCGTTGAACGGGTGTGCGGCATGGTCGACGAAGATGTTGAGCAGCAGCACGCCGGCCACCGCGCCGGTGCCGATGTGGCTGACCTCGCTGCGGTCGTCCTTGTCCACGATGCCGGGCGCGACGGTGACCGGGACGTTGTCCTCTCGGGGCTTGAGGTACTCGTCGAGCCCCGCGCGCATCGCGGCGTTGAACGCGTCGCGCACCGCCGCGTCCCCGCCTTTCAGCTGGGGAAGTTCGGCTTTGTACGTGACGGTTCCACTGGTGCCGTCGACGGAATCGATGAAACCCGTGAACGGCTCGGCCGCGGCGGTCGCCGAGGTGCTGCTGGTCGTGGTGGTCGGGGCGGGACTGCCGGCGCCTTCCGAACTACCTGAACCACCCGAATTGCACGCGGTGGCCGCACATATCATCGAGGCGACGAATGCCGCCGACACCAGTCTGCGTATCCCGGTAGCCTGATTCATCTTTCGACCTTAGCCCGGTGCAGGGGTGTTCGCGGTCAAATGACGTAGGGCGCAATCAGGGTGGTGGCCCCCAACACCAGCACGCCGATCAGGAACGCGATGATCGTAAAGCCCATCACCTGACGGACATTGAGCTTTGCTATCGCCAGCAGCGGCAGTAGCCAGAACGGCTGGATCATGTTGGCGACACCCTCGCCGACGGCGACGGCCATGGACATCAAGCCGAGGTAGGCCGGCGAGCCCTGGCCGACCGCCAGCGCCGAGTCGACGGCAATGGGCCCCTGCACCGCCCAGTGCCCGCCGCCCGACGGCACGAACAGGCTGATGATCAACGAGCCGATGAACGTTAGGAACGGCAGCGTGTACTCCGTGGCCCCGCTGACGAGCGCCTCGGCCAGCAGCGTCTGCAGCGGCTTGGCACCTTCGACGGCGTGATAACCCAGCAAGCCGACCAGGCCGCCGTAGAGCGGGTACTGCAACAGCAGTGGGCCCGACACCTTGGCGGCTCCGGTGAAGGCCCGGATGAACCGGATCGGTGTCCGGTGCAGCAGCGCGCTGGTGATGGTGAACAGCATGATCATTGAGGAGATGTTCAGCTCGAAACCGCTGAGGATGAAATAGGCCAGGCCCGCGGCGAACACCAGAACGTTGAGGATCCAGAGGTTTTCCAGCCATTCGGCGAAGGTCTTCTTGGTTTCCGCCGGCTGCGTGTCCGAGTCCGGCTGCCCTTCGTCCTCGAACACCGCGGGATCGGGGGCCAAGCTCTGCTGCGGCTCCATGCGCCAGATGGTGAGCGCGAGCAGCGCCAGCACAACGATCACCGACAGCCAGCTGTAGGGCTGGAAGATGGTCTGCTCCAGCGGCACGGTGATCCCGGTGATCTTGTGGATCACGTTGATCGGACTGCCCTCGTCGGTGTTCGCCAGCGCGATCGACGACGAGAGTCCCTGGGTCCAGACGATGAAACCCATGAACGCCGCCGCGATGAGGTAGCCGAAATGCGCATCGGTGAAGCGCTTGGCGACCTGTCTGGCCACCAACGCACCGGCGACCAGTCCGAGCCCCCAGTTCAGCAGGGACAGCACCGCGCTCACGACGAAACACAGCAGGGCGCCCTGAACCTGGTTCTTCGGCGTCGCGGCGACGCGAATGATGGCCCGTTTGAGGATCGGTGCCTCGGCCAGGGTGTAGCCGGTCACCAGCACCAGGACCATCTGGAAGGCGAACGTGAAGATGTTCTGCGACCCCCACACCCCGCCGTACCAGGCGGTGAGCATGCCGTCGGGGGTGGCGCCGTCGACCAGCACGGCAACCAGCGCGGCCACGATCAGAGTGAGGATCACCGCGAACAGATAGGGGTCGGGCATCAGGCGTTCGACGTACCGAACACTCAGCCCGGTCAGCGATTGCATGACGCCGCGGCGCTGGGTCGTGTGCTCTTCGCTCGTCGTCATCGGGACGGACTTTAGCGTCAGAACCGCTCGCGCAGTGGCTGATCCGCCGGAGTGCTGCGGTAGATACCGCGATCGATCAACCGGGGGACGACCTCGTCGATGAACTCCTGGATGGACTCTGCGCCCGCCGAGAACATCAGGTTGAACCCGCCGACATTGCCGTCTTCATGCCAGGCGGCGAAGTCCTCGACGAGGTCGTCGTAGGAGCCGACGAACTTGCGGTGGGTGGCTCCGCCGCGGCCGACCGCCTGGGCGACGACGTCACGCACGGTCACCCCCGGGCGTTCCTGGATCCAGTTGTACAGCCCCACATAATTGCCGAAGGTGCTCTTGATCGTCTTCTCGACATCGGCGGGGACCGGCAGCGCCGCCACCGGGAACGGAGCGTTGATGTCTTCGAGTGGGACCTCGATCCCGAACTGCCCGAGGGCAAATGGCGCGATCGGTTCCCAGTTGACGTAGCTGTCCAGTTCGCGCAGCCGCTCTTCGGCGTCTTTTGTGGTCTTACCGACGTAGGGGATGAGGCCGGGGATCGGTGGCACCGATCCCGGGGTGCGCCCCTGCTCGACGAGTGCTTTGTCGAGGGTTTCGCGGTAGACGGCGGCGCTCTCGCGGGTCGAGGAGTTGGTGAACACCATCTCGGCGTGCTTGGCGGCCACCTTGATGCCCGCGCCCGATCCGCCGGCCTGGGCGATGAGCGGCCGCCCCTGCCGGCTGGGCGCCACGTTCAACGGGCCGGAGACCTGAAACAGCGTGCCGCGGTGGTTGATCGGTTCGGCGTAGAACCGGGTGCGGCCGTCAGGATCGCGGCGCAACTCCCGGTTGTCCCACAGGGACCGGAGCACATCGAGGAACTCGTCGGCACGCTGATACCGCTCTTCGCGGTCCAAATGCTTTGCCAGACTGTAGTTCAGCGCGAAGTCGTCGATCACCGAGGTGACGGCGTTGTACCCGGCGCGCCCGTCGGAGGCCTGGTCCAGCGAGGCCAGCAGCCGGGCCAGGTTGTACGGGTCGTAGAAGGTCGTCGATGCGGTGGCGATGAGCCCAACATGCTTGGTGTGCTGGGCGATCGCGGTCAGCGCCGTGATGGGTTCGGCCGGCCCGCCGTCGAAGGCGGGTGACCCCTGCATCCCGGGGATGTCACCGACGAACAGCGCGGTGAACAGGCCCTCGTCGCCGAAACGGCCGTATTCGAGGAGGCGCTCGAACGTGCTGCGTTCGGCGATCCCGTGGGCCTGCTCGTACCCGTAGGCACCTTGGTGCAGGTTGATGTCGTTGGCGACCAGGTTCAGGTGGAGATAACGCTGTGTTGAAGTCATCGAAGGTGGGGCCTCCTGTAGTGGGGGGTCAGCGCATGGTGGCGTGCAGGGCGTCGGTCATTGCCTCGATCGCGGCCTCCCGCTCCACCGGCCAGCCGTCGACCAGCCACAGGTGCATGAAGGAATCGACCATGGTGTACATCATCGCGATGGCCAGCCGGATCTGGGCCTCGGTGGCACCGGGCATGGCGTCGTTGCGGATCCACTCCTCGACGTTGGCCTCCATGGTGGCGCGGTGGGCCGCGGCGAAATCCGGGTCGGCGGCGCGGGCCTGGTGCAGCGCCATGTACAGCTGGGGTGCGGAGGTGTAGAAGTCGACGACCTTCTCGAAAAAGGCCCGGATGGACGGGCGTCCGGACGTGCCGCCGCGCGGCGCGTCCTGTTGCGACCACACCGTCATCCGGGTGTTGCGCAGCTCGCGCAGCACCGCGGCCTTGCTGTCGAAATGCAGGTAGAAGGTGGCCCGGCCGATCCCGGCGCGGCGCACGATGTCGTCGATGGTGACCGCGACATAGCCACGTTCCCCGAAGGCCTCCAGGGCAGCGGCCATGATGGACTCACGCGTCATGATCCGGTGGCGGTCACGCATCGTGAGTTTGGGTGCCGCGCCTTCGGTTTCGGTGGCGTGCGTCGTCTCGGTCACGTCAGGGTCACACCCTCCAACTGGCCGGTCGAGCGCCACTGGGCCAGCATGTCGAAGAACTCCACGGGTTTGCCGCCGAAGTTGGTCGAGAGCATGCCGTGTGGATTGTCCTTGTCGCCTTCGGAGCTGAGATAGCTCGGCGTGCACTCGGCGTAGAACGCCTTGGGTTTCTCCGATGATGCGTTCATCGCTGCCAGCCACTCGTCCTCGGCGTCGGCGGTGGCTTCGATGGTGGTTGCGCCGCGCTGCACGAAAGTGCTGACCAGGTAGGCGAAGTGGTGGGCCCGTTCTTCGGCGGTGTGGGTGTAGTTGGGGGAGACGCCCGACTGGGTGTAGCCCAAGAAGAAACAGTTGGGGAAGCCATGGGTCTGCAGCCCGTGCAGGGTCCGCATTCCCTTGGCCCACTTGTCGCTCAGGCGCACGTTGTCGCGGCCGACGATCTCGAACCGGAGGCGCCGGGTGAACTCGGTGCCCACCTCGAAACCAGTCGCGAAAACCAGTGCGTCCAGCTCATATTCGACCCCGTGGACCACGACGGCGGTCGCGGTGAACCGCTCGACGCCACGACCTTCGGTGTCGACCAGTGTCACGTTGGGCCGGTTGAAGGTGTCGAGATATTGGTCGTGGTAGCCGGGACGCTTGCAGTTGAGCCGGTACCAGGGCTTCAGCGACTCCGCGGTTTTGGGATCGCGCACGGTTTCGTCGATGCGGGCGCGCAGCAGTTCCATCGCCTCCCAGTCGGCGCGGAACAGGAACTCGGCGATCTCGGCCTCGGTCATTTCCCGGCCCAGCCGGGCGGTCTCCCGGGCCACCGCGGGCTCCGACAGCGCCAGCGCCTTCTGGGTCCAGCCGTCGTCGGTCAGATCGACGTCCATTTCCACGCCGCAGGTGACGCGGGTGAAGTTCTCCATCCGCTCGCGCTGCCAGCCGGGCTGCAGACCCGCCGCCCAGTCCGGGTCGGTGGGCCGGTTGCCGCGCACCGACACGGTGCTCGGGGTGCGCTGGAAGATGTACAGCTGCCGGGCCTGCTCGCCCAGGTGCGGAATGCACTGCAGCCCAGTGGATCCGGTGCCGATTACGCCGACCCGCTTGTCGGCGAGTTTGGTCAGCCCACCGGACTCGTCGCCTCCGGTATAGCCGAAATCCCAACGGCTGGTGTGGAAAGTGTGGCGGGTGAACTCGTTGATGCCGGGAATGCCCGGCAGCTTCGGCCGGGTCAGGGAACCCGGCGACACCGCGACCATCGTCGCGGTGAAGTGGTCGCCGCGGTCGGTGCTGATCCGCCAGTTTTTGGCGTGCTCATCCCAGTCCATGCCGGTGACGGTGGTCTGCAGTAGCGCGTTCTCGTAGAGCCCATAGTGCTTGGCGCAGTTCTGCAGGTGCTCACGGATCTCCGGGCCGTGGGCGTAGCGCTCGGTCGGGATGTAGTTGAGTTCTTCGAGCAGCGGCAGATAGATGTAGGACTCGACATCGCACTGCACGCCCGGGTAGCGATTCCAGTACCAGGTGCCGCCGAAGTCGCCGGCGGTGTCGATCATCCGGACGTCGGCGATGCCTGCTTCCCGCAGTCGCGCGGCGGCCAGGATGCTGCCCAGGCCGGCACCGATGATGGCCACCTGGACGTGGTCGTGCACCGGGTCGCGTTCGACCCGTTCGGTCCACGGGTCGTCGGCGTAGTGCGAGAAATCGGCGGTGACCTCGATGAACTGATCCACGGCCTCGGGGCGCAGGCGCTTGTCGCGTTCGAGTGCGTACTTCGCGCGCACCCATTCGGCGTCGTACTCCGCCGGTTGAGGTCCCAGGCCGGTGGCCGTTTCTGGCATCCCGTAGCGCTCCTCGCTCGTCGATTTCACTAGACACACTGTCTTGTCAGCAGACTGTCCAGCATCTTGCCAGATGGAGCGTCGGCAGAAAACAGGTTTCGCCGAGGTTGGGTGGCCCACCTACTGTGGGGGTCCGTTGCCGAAAGCTCGGGGGAGTTGAGGAGGGGGAATGACGAGGGGCCCGAGCACGGGGGAGATGGCCACGCAACAGCGAGCCCGGTCGAGCGCCGGCGTCGTGATCGGGCTGCTGGTCGGCTCGGCGTTCGTGATGATCCTCAACGAGACGATCATGAGCGTCGCGCTGCCTGCGCTGATCGTCGACCTGGACATCGCCGCGAGCACGGCGCAGTGGCTGACCAGTGGTTTTCTGCTGACCATGGCCGTGGTGATCCCGATGTCGGGTTCGCTGCTGCAGCGCTACCCGGTGCGCACGATCTATGTGGTGTCGATGTCGGTGTTCTGCACCGGCACGCTGGTGGCCGCGCTGGCGCCGGGTTTCGCGGTGCTGCTGGCCGGACGCATCGTGCAGGCCTGCGGGACGGCCGTGATGATGCCGTTGTTGATGACGACGGTCATGAAGTTGATTCCGGCCGATCGGCGCGGACAGACGATGGGCACGATCTCGATCGTCATCGCCGTCGCCCCGGCAGTCGGGCCCACGCTGTCCGGATTCATCCTGGGCTCATTGGATTGGCGGTGGATGTTCTGGACCGTGCTGCCGATCGCGCTCGCGGCGCTCACCGCCGGGCTGGTGTGGTTGCGGGTCGACGACGACAGGCAGAGCCCGACTCCGATCGATCCCATGTCAGTGCCGCTGTCGGCGCTTGCCTTCGCCGGCCTGGTGTTCGGGCTCTCGCTGTGGGGTGAATCCGCCCACGGCCGCCAGGGCCTGCCCGCATGGGTGCCGCTGACGGTCGGTGCGGTGGCCATGGTGCTGTTCGGTGCGCGCCAAGTGCAACTACAGCGCGGCGACCGCGCGTTCCTGGATCTGCGGCCGTTCACCTACCGGCGGTTCTCGGTGTCGCTGGGCCTGGTGATCCTGGGCTTCATGGGACTGTTCGGGGCGATCATCATGGTGCCGCTCTACGTGCAGGATGTGCTGCGCCAGAGTGCGTTGGTCGCCGGGCTGGCCACTCTGCCGGGCGGATTGCTGATGGGGATGGCCGGGCCGATGGTCGGCCGCGCCTACGACCGGCACGGGGCGCGGGTGCTCGTCGTTCCCGGTTCGGCGATGCTGTGCGCGTCACTGTGGGGATTCACGATGCTCTCGCCGTCCTCACCGGTGGCCGAACTCGTTGTGCTGCAGACGATCATGATGGTCGGGTTGTCGATGATGTTCACCCCGTTGATGACCGACGCCCTCGCGGTGCTGCCCGACCGGCTCTACTCGCACGGCAGCGCCATCCTCACCACGCTGCAACAGGTGGCCGGTGCGGCCGGGACCGCACTGTTCGTCACCGTCATGACCAAGGCGTCCCGATCCGGCGGAGCACCGGATTGGGACGGCGTCCACGCGGCCTTCACGGTGGCCGCCCTGATCGGTGTGATCGCCTTTGTGGCAGCGTTTTTCACCGCCGTGCGACCGAGCCCCGCGGGCGGGACCCCGACGCACTAGTGTCCTGAGTCATTAATTCGCTCGCTCTTGTTAGGGTGGGTGATGCCCTCGCCGCGCGCCGCTGAGA
>NZ_VOMB01000018.1 GCF_019050325.1 [Mycobacterium] fortunisiensis
CCGATCGGCACACCGTTGAACGTCACCTTCGAACCCGGATCCATCGACAGACCAGCCCGCCCCGACAACACCGTCAGCTGCGTCTTTTCCTCGAACGTCCCGCGGAACTGCATCCACGTCAACGTCAGGACCGAAGCCAGCACGACGATCATTCCCACAGAGGCCGTCTTGTACGGCGGGTTGTGCTGCCAGCGTTTGGCGCGGTCCCGCGCGGTTGCGATGAACGAGGCCACGCACCAACCTCCGACTAGTTGACGCAGCCAGTCAGCGATGCGCGAAGTCCGCGAAGACGTAGCCAGCGTGTGAGCGAGCAGAACTCTCGCAAACAACCGGAGACGACCGCAACTGCTGGAGGCCCAGTGCGGCAAACATCAAATCGTGCCCGCCGGGAGACCCTCGTCACAACTGTGCATGCACGTCACCGACGTAACGTCTGCTGCGCGTTCGTCTCGATATGATCGACAAGTGCCAGCGCACCAGTCACCGCACGTCGGTACACGACGGGCACCCGCCTGGGGCGCCGACCTGCCTGCCGACGACGCCGAGGCGCGAGACCGACTCCTCGACGCTGCGGAACAGTGCTACGCCGAAATCGGGCCCAGCCGAACAAAAATGTCGCATATCGCCGCCCGGGCCGGCGTCCACCGCACGACCGTCTACAACTACTTCAGCAGCCGCGACGAGGTACTGGCCGCCTCGTACATTCGTGCTGCCGGCATCGTTCTCGATTCCGCCCAGCCTTATTGGGACAGCGATAAACCCTTCCTGGACAAGCTCATCGACGCGTGCGTGGTCGGCATCGAGGTGGCACGTGGCCTGCCCCCGATGCAGGTGCTCATCAACCGCAACGAACTCCCCCACACGCAGGCGATCGCCGCGGCGTCCGAGGATTGGCAGACCCGCATCCGCGAGGCGATCGGCCACCGGCTTGCAGGTGCTGCCGCCGCTGGCCAGATCCGCTCCGATCTCACTCCAGATGCATTGGCGCAGTGGATCGTTCGGATCTGCATCAGCTTGACCATGGATCCCCCCGACCCGCATGCCGGTGGCGACGAAGCAGTTCTGCAGGCTTTCCTGCCGCGGTGCTTGGCACCGTAGAACGCGGATTTATCCAACCGGCTTGCCGACGTGGCTGCGCAACGTCTCCGACGCCGCGGTGCCGAGGGCGACGTGAGTTCCCGCCTGAACAAATTCTGCGAAAACCGCTGCACCCGGGCGCGAACTACAGTATTGGTAGAAGTGTAGTTCGCGAGCCACGAGCGCCGAGAGCCCCACGGCAAGGAGACCGGTCATGACCATCCACCAGGACGGTTCCATCTGCGCAGAGCAGTTCCGGCAGTTCGACCACCATTCACCCGAATTCGCACAGGCACCGTACGAGACTTTCGACGCGATGCGGAGTTCGTGCCCACTGCAGCGGTCCGATCTCTACGGCGGCTTCTGGTCGTTGGTCAGCTACGAATCGGTGTTCGACGCGGCCCGAGACGACGCCACCTTCAGCTCGTATCCGTCGATCGGGGTGCCCCCAGCACCGTCACCGTTCCCGATTCCACCGATCGAATCCGATCCGCCGCACACGGCTCAATGGAGAAGCATCACCCTCAGACACTTCTCCCCCGGCGCTGCCGAGCGGCTCCGACCCCGAGCCCGACAGATGGCCGTGGAGATGGTCAACGAATTCATCGAACGTGGTGAATGCGACATCATCGAAGAACTCACCAGCCCGTTGCCCGCCAAGCTCATCCTGCACATGCTCGGCCTCGACGAATCGAAGTATCGGCACTGGGTCAACTGGGTACATACGTTTGTCCACAACATCGCCAGCGACGACGCGGCCGCCGCTGCGGCGGGCGTCGACCTGATGAGCGAGATCGGCACGCACATCCGGGAACGCCGCGCCGGCGGCGAAACCGCCGACGACGTTTTCGGCGCCATCCTGGCCGGCTCGCTCGACGGCGTGCCCCTCGACGACATGCAGGTCACCATGTATACATTCATGATGATGCTCGGTGGCATGGACACCACGAGCGGCCTCACCGGTAATGCTCTCATCTGCCTGATGGAGCGGCCCGAACTCCGCCGACAACTCATCGACCACCCCGATCGGCTTGAGATCGCGACCGAGGAATTCCTGCGCCACTCGACGCCCACACTCGGGCTGGGCCGAGAAATCGCACGAGACACCGAGTTTCATGGCCAACAGCTCAAGGCAGGCGAGCGTGCGATGTTGATGTGGGGTGCGGCCAACCGCGACCCAGCGGTTTTCGAGGACCCCGACAGGATCGATTTTCACCGCCCGAACTCTCGACGGCACATGGCCTTCGGCGTCGGAATCCATCGCTGTCTCGGCTCGCACATCGCGCGCATGATGTTCCAGGAGATGCTTTCCGAGATCCTCGAACGTCTCCCCGACTTCGAATTGGCGGGACAGATCGTTCGATTCGAGAACGCAGGCAATGTCTATGCGGCACGGAAGCTCCCCATCAGGTTCACCCCCGGCCCACGTAAACCAGCCCTCCCCACCGAGGTGCTGTGATGCCCCATATCAACTTCGACGAAAGCCACTGCGCCGGGCACGCACTCTGCCATGCCACGGCCCCCGACGTTTACGACCTCACCGACGAGGGCTACTGCGTACCTCCGACGAGCATCACCCAACAGCAGTTTGCCGAAGCGGTTGCCGGTGCTGAGGCATGCCCTGAAAGGGCCTTGTCCGTGGTCGCAGAGCCGTGACGTGGCGGCCTGATCACCGCCCATAGCTCCAATACAGGCTGTTCTTGCCGATGCTGTGGTGTGGAATCCAGACGTGCCCGCCGTCGTCGTCGATATAGGCGAAACGACACAGCTTTTCGCCGTCCCAAAGGTACACATCGGGTGATACCGGCACGGGCGTGAACACCTTGTGTTTCGCGGCACCGAGCAGGACCGGGATCACCAGGTCGAGCTCGTCGTCGCTCACGTAGTGGTGCACGCACACCAGATCGCGGTAGGGAAACGCCAGCAACGCGGGGCCGGCATCGCCGAATATCTCGGCCAGCAGCTGGCGAGGTTCGGCGGCACGGTCGGCCAGGGAGGTGGCATGCAAGGTGTGATACCCGAGATCGGTACCGACATCGATGAACTCCAGATCGATGCGTGACTCGGCCGCGGCATTCTGGCGGCCGGCGGCTCGTAGCGCCCACATGGTAGCGCCCACTGAATGCTCGTCGACGAAGGGAACGTCACCACCGGGTGTGGCAAATGCCAGAACCTCCACGAGCCCGCCGGCCACCGGCCACGCGTAGTTACGCTGAATACCAGCCAATTGTGCTGCTCGCCAATGTGTTTCACTGATGACGCGGGAGCGGATCAATCTCTCGGCCGCACCCTCGGCCAAGGCCGAGGCGTCGAAATCGTGTAGCCGCTCGTCGAACAACTGATGCAGCGCCTCGCCGAGGCCCGAGGCGACGTTGAGGTAGAACTCCGGCTCCCCGCTGTCGTTGCCGTTGACGATCGCCAAGACCTCGAGCCGTCCGTTCTCCCACACATAGAGATTCGGCGTCAGCCCGCCCGCCTCGCGGTAGGAATGCCACGCCGCTGCGCACATGCGTGCCAGCGCGTTCGCCGCGACATCCAACGAATCGAGCGGATGGCACAGTAACTCGTATGCCGAGGGCGCGGCGAAAATGAGCGTCCGCCCGGAGTCCAATCCCAGGCTCCCCGCCAGCGTCTCGACATCGGCCAGCTTCGACGCCGTGAACAATGAATCACCACCCACGGTGAGGTAATCCGCGCCGTCGCCCAGAGCGGGATGCCACTGGGCCGCCGCCACCGGCTCCAGCGCGGTGTTGCGGCGCGCGGCCTCCCACATCTGCACCAATTGATCCGGAACCAACAGCGCGTCGGATAGCGGCACCACGGTTTCGGGGTAATCGAGGTACATGACCTCGATCAACCCCGGGGCGAGCCGTCGCGCATAACGAAACGTCGAATCCCCGGGGTGCGTCGTGACGTCGTCTGCTGCGGCGTCTGCCACGTACTGCTCGACAGTGCTGGCGTACTGGTCCATCCAGCCCGTCGTCTGAACCCGGCTGCGCAGTCGATCGGACAGCTCTGACCACGACATGTTCTGCGGCGCGGTGACCGCCGCCGCGGCCTCGGGCACCATGGCCCAACCATCAGCGGCATCGTCGAACGGCCACGCGTCGGGGACAACTTCCGAGGTGAGGAAATCCGCCACCACATCCGGCCATTCGTGCGGCTGATGACGTTCGCAGGTGCGCAGCACTTCGGCGAGGTCATAGCGGTTTCCGGTGACATCGATCAGGTCGGTGTCATCGATACCGGCAACGGTGTCGACTCCATGCCTGCGCATCACGTCCTGTGCGAGGTAACGGACATGAGCGATCTCTTCTGGGGTCAGGGTGGCCACACCTCAGTCTCGCACCGCCGGCGGGCCCCTCGATGCACCAAAATGGCACCGCCGTGTCAACCGGTCCGGACACCTTGCCGTACCCGTCGAAAAACCGTGAGAACTCCTGCTGCACAGCAGCTCTCATGTCCAGACGGGCTCAGGAAACGCCCTGCCACAGATGCGACATCATGACGGGGTACCGCACGGGACGGAGCCCGCACATTCCGCCTGACCTGCTCGAGCTCTGCGTGTGTCGCGGGCCGCAGCGCCCCGGCGGTGCCGTACAACCGCACTGCCGGGGCGCCGATGAACCGGCCGGCCAGCAGCGAACGAAGCCAGAACCCACGTCCGCTGTCCACCGCCATGACACAGACCCGCGCGTCGCGATCGATGTGGCGGCCAAGGGCATCGGTGTACTGATCGAAATAGAAGCCGGTGCGGTCATCCCGCAGAAACAGCGTGCCGACCGGAGCGATCGCACAGTACATGGTCGACTTCTTCGCGCGGTCGAACAACTCCTGGTCACCGAGACGGATCCGCCCGCTGGATAGTTTCGGCGGGCACCGGGCGTTCTGCGGAGCGACAGGTATTTCCACCGCGCCTTCGGGCGAGCCCTCAGGAAGAGAGAAACATGAGCGTGGACAACATTTCACACCTTGGCGCCACCGGGCTGGACGAGTTGGTTCCCTCGCGTTACGCCGTGCAAATAGGCGATATCGAGGTGCTGGTGATCAGTGACGGGGTCCTGCCGATCACCGCCTCGACGCTGGCCACCAATGCCGAGCCCGCGGACCTGGTGGGCTGGCTCGACGACAACTTTCTGCCGCCGGAAGTGGTGGACTGGCCGCTGAACGTGATCGTGGTTCGCAGCGGTGACCAGACCATCCTGGTGGACGCGGGTTTGGGGTTGGAATTTCCGGACTTCCCGCGCGCGGGGCAGACGGTGATGCGACTCGAGGCCGCCGGTGTCGACCTCGCCGCGGTGACCGACGTGGTACTCACCCACATGCACATGGACCACGTCGGCGGGCTGCTGACCGAGGGGCTGAAAGACCGGCTGCGGCCCGATTTGCGCGTCCACGCGTCCACTGCCGAGGCCGAGTTCTGGGCCGCGCCCGATTTCTCCCACACCGTCATGCCGCAACCGATACCAGACGTGCTGCGCTCGGTCGCATCGCGGTTCCTCGACGAATACCGAAGCCGGCTACGGACATTCGAGACGGAATACGAGGTGGCGCCGGGAGTTCTCGTCAGCCGCACCGGCGGTCACACCCCCGGACACAGCGTCGTCCGGCTGGAATCCCGCGGCGAGAAACTGACCTTTGCCGGAGATGCGGTGTTCGCGCCGGGATTCGACAATCCCGAGTGGCAGAACGGATTCGAACATGATCCCGAGGATGCGGCCCGCGTCCGGCGGCGTCTGTTGCGGGAGGTGGCGGCGACCGGTGAGCAACTGGTCGCCACACACCTGCCGTTCCCCTCGGTGTGCCGGGTGGCGGCGGTCGGCGACGCCTTCCGCTGTGTTCCGGCGGTTTGGGATTACTGACCGGCGGCTTGGGGTCTCGGCCTCATGACGGGAGTTGACCGAGGGTGACCTGCACGGTCTGAGCAGCGCCCGACCGATCCTGGTAGCCGAGGGTGACGGTGTCTCCCGGTGCTTTGGAGCGCACTGCCGCCACCAGAGCATCGGGACCGTCGATCACCCGGTCATCGACCTTGGTGATCACCACACCTTCGGGCAGTCCGGCGGCCGCCGCCGGTCCACCCTCGACGACACCGGCAACAGTTGCCCCGTCGGTGTCAGCGCCGGCGAGTTGCACCCCCAGCGAGGCGTGCCGGACGGTTCCGGTCGAAACCAGTTCATCGGCAATCCGTTTGGCCTGATCGACCGGGATGGCAAAGCCCAGGCCGATCGACCCGGCCGGCCCACCGCCCGGAGCACCGGAACCGCTGCTGAGCGAGGCGATCGCCGAGTTCACCCCGATGAGGTCACCGTTCATGTCCACCAGCGCGCCGCCGGAGTTCCCGGGGTTGATCGCCGCGTCGGTCTGAATGGCACTCATCACCGAGTGCTGGCCGCTCTGCCCGTCGCCGGTGACCACGGGACGGCCGAGGGCACTGATGATGCCGGTGGTCACCGTGCCCTGCAGCCCCAGCGGCGAGCCGATGGCGACGACGTTCTGGCCGACCTTCAGATCCTTGGACGATCCGATCGTGACCGGGGTGAGTCCGGATACGTTCTGCGCCTTCACCACTGCGATGTCGTCGTCCGGGTCGGTGCCGATGACGGTGAACGGCACGGTGCTCCCGTCGGACATGGTCACCGTCGCCCGCACCCCGCTGTCGGTCCGGCCCGACGGGTTGGCCGGGGACCCGCCCGGGAACAGACCGCGGGGTAGCCCCGGGAACAGCTCGCCGGGGGGAGCCTCGGCAGCCAGCGGTCCCCGCGCTCCGGCGCCGTGTGCGGCCGAGGCCACCACGTGGTTGTTCGTCAGGATCAGGCCGTCCGCACTCAACACGATGCCGGACCCTTCCTCTCGCCCCTGGCCCGTTTCGACCTGCAGCTTCACCACGCTCGGTAGCACTTTCGCCGAGACTTCCTCGACCGAGCCCATCGGCGCCGCGGTGCGCGGTGGGACCGGTGCCTGCTGTCCGATGTGACTCGATGCCGGCGCCTGTGCCACCGGTGTGGCCTGGTCGGAATGATCGACCAGCGCAACCGCGGTTGCGGCTCCGCTCGCCATGGCCACCACCGCGGTACCTGCCATCAGCAGGCCCACCCGCGATTTGCGCTTCGGGTGCGGATTCGCCTGTGCCGGTGGGACCTCGAAAGTGTGCGTCGCCCCCGACATCCCAGACGTGTCGGGGTGCAAACCGTAAGCAGGCTGAGGATCCCGGTACCCCGCGCGGCTCCAGGGACTCGGATGCTGTTGCGGTGACTCGGGCCTCGGCGCCCAGTCGGCGTTGCTACTGTTTGATGAACTCCCCGACCATTGACTCATTCTCGCTGTTTCTCCTTGCGACACTGGCATATCTGCGCCGCATGGCGCCTGCATCGATGGTGCAGGCCCGTACTGAGGGTTTGCTGAGAACGAGTTCGGTGCTGTCCAAGACTTTTTCGGAGTGCGCCCGCGGCAGCGCGGTCTCAGGCCAGTGGATTGAGCGCCAAGGTACACAGACGCGGCAGATGCGCGAGCGGGATCCACGCCACCAGTTGGCGACAGGTCCCGGTGGCCATGCCGATCGGTCCGCCGCAGACCGGCCACGCTCCGAGGCCCTGCGTCTGTAACACGTTGCGCGCCACTGCGATCTGCTCTTCACGGGAGGCGGCTGCGGGTGAACCCGTGCCGCCGTGGGAAGCCCAGGTGGCCGGCGTGAACTGCAATCCTCCGTAGAACCCGTTACCGGTATCGGCTGCCCAGTTCCCGCCCGATTCGCACTGGGCCATCGCATCCCAGTTCGGCTCCGCGCCGGCGTTGGGCACTGTCAAGACCATCTGCGCCAGGGCGATCGCACCGATGAATACGAACACCGTGACGACCTTGCGCACGCGCATGTCCATCCCTTCGTGACGTCGTGCGCCTCAGCGCACGCCGGTAAATCGAGGGCGAAAGTGCGATTGAATCCCCTCGTGGTGCGGAGTTTACCCATGAGGTTGAAGTTAAAAACACGCACTAGAGAGTCTAATTATCTTCTTTGAGTTTATTTAATAGTTATGCGGCGCATGTGGCCGATGAGGACCCAGAGGCACCTGTCCGCATCCACATATTCCGAGGTGACGATGGGTTTCCGGGGCCGGCCGGCCAGTGCGCACAGACCCGCCGAGCCTCATATATTTCGGGATGGTCACCGTGACAATTGAACGCCACCGGTAATTAAGTTTCCAATGCGGCAATAGTGATGGAAATGAATTCTGTTACTTCTGAGAGTATTGGGAACAGTGAGATAGATGTGGTTGTGCCGCCCTCGCCCCGCCCGTTACACGACCGACGGTGTCGCCGGCCGCAACCGGGCGATGATTCCGTCGAGATCCCGAATGAACATGTCCGGGCGGAACACGTGCCCACCGGGCACCTCGTGCGCCTCGTGTGGGATACCGGCTCGCCGCAGCAGATCCCGAAACTCCCGCTGGCCGGCAAGCACCTGGGTCTCGTTCACGCTGTCAAACCAATTGAGTGGATCCGGGCTGGTGCCGGCAACCAGGAAAACCCGCTTGTTGCGGTAGCTTTCGATCCGCTCGACCGGGTTGTCGGCGCTGACCCTGGCCTGATCCCACAGTGGGGCGCCGTACACGGTGCCGCCGGCCAGATCCAACACCGCCGACGTGATGTTCGCCCAGTGCACCACCAAACCGAAGTCGCGGCGCAGGCTCGCCGGGCCAGAGTGCGCGCTGACCGACGCGAAGTGCCCGTAGTACTTGGCGGCGTACTTCAGGGCACCGAAGCCGCCCATCGAGAATCCCCCGACCGCGCGGCCGTCGTACTCGGCGTAGGTACGGAAATTCGCCTCGATCCACGGCAACAGTTGGGCGATGTGGAACGTCTCCCAGTTCCGCGGTCCGACGAACGACGTCACCGGGTTGCAGTGCCAGCCCGCATGCCCGCCGTCGGGCATCACGACGATGATCGGCTTGCCGGCCGTCCAGTCGCGGACCCCCATGAAGTCGAACGACCGAAAGTCGTCGTTGCCGCCGTGGAACAGGTACAGCACCGGGTAGGTGCGCCCACTGGTGCGGTAATCGTCGGGAAGCAGCACGTTGACGCCGGGGTTCCAGCCGATCGCGGCGGTCTGAAAACGGTAGTACCACAGGCGCGGATCGTTCTCGTTACGGTCCACGATCCGCAGTCCGAAGCCATCGCCCCGCCCGCTGAAGATCACCAGTGTCTGCCCGGCGTGCAGCGCGCCCGGATCCGCCAGCCCGTTGACGGCGGCGATCGGCGGATAGAACGAGGCGTCACCGTAGAAACGTGAAGCCAACGCCGACAACGTATCCCCCGGCGCCACCTGATGGTGGCGCAGCTCCGGGACAATCAGGCGCTGCCCTGGTTCGACTCCGGCGCCCGGGGCGATACCGCTGGCCGCCGCGATCAGCCGCGACAACTCGGCGCGACCGTAAAAACGTGACGCCACGGCGGGCAGCGAGTCACCTGGGCGCGCCGAATAGCGCGTGTAGTCGGGGAACACCAGCCGCTGCCCCGCAGTGATCACGTCGGGATCGGTGACCCCGTTGGCCGCGGCGATCAGCCGGTACAGTTCCGCGTCGCCGTAGAACCGCAACGCCAGTGCAGACAGCGTCTCCCCTGCCACGACCGTGTGAGTTCTGACCATGGCCCGCTCCTCAGAGTTTCAGCCGGCGGGGCGGCAGCCAGGTCGGCTGCGCCGATAATCCCAGTTTAGGCCGGTGGCGAGGCGCATCTCGTTGCATTTTGCTACGCTTGTTTCAGATTGCTACAAGGAGTGCGCCATGACAGACACCGCAGATCGGGTGACCCGGTTCGCCGCCGACCTCTTGGACAGCGCCGCTGCTGAAGGTGCACGTCAGAGCCGGTCGGCCAAACAGCAGCTCGACCACTGGGCTCGAGTCGGCCGCGCCGTCTCGAGCCAGCACAGCGCCGCACGCCGCAAAGTGGAGTCCGCGCTGGCCGGGGACACTCCGCTGCGCGAGTTGACGGCCGAAGAAGGTGCGGTGTTCAACGCCGAGATCACCGCCGCCATCGAAGAGAGCCTGGCCCGCACCGATTACGGCGCGGCGCTGGCCACTCGCGGGATCACCACCGTCGCCATCAACGGCGACGGTGAGCTCGTGCAGTACCGGTCCGACGGCACCACCGCGGTGCTGGCACACCAGCAGTGAGCGCCGGCGCTGACGCGGACGGCACCACCAGCCGGTGAAACGCCTCGATCTCGTCGTCGGCTGCAACGGCGCGGGCAAGTCCACTTTCGTCGAACTCACCCTGTCGCCCCTGCTGCCGGGCTGCCCCTTCGTCAACGCCGACGAGATCGCCAAGCGCCGCTGGCCCGCCGACCCCGCTCGGCATTCCTACGACGCCGCACTGGTCGCCGCCGACACCCGGTCCCGACTCATCGAACTCGGCGAGTCGTTCATCGCCGAGACCGTGTTCTCCCACCCCTCCAAGCTCGAGCTCATCGACACCGCCCAGGCGGCCGGATACACCGTGATGCTGCATTGCCTGCTGATCCCCGAAGAGCTCGCCGTGCTGCGGGTACGCCACCGGGTCCAAGCCGGCGGCCACGACGTTCCCGAGCACAAGATCCGTGAACGCTACCAACGACTTTGGAGCCTGGTGGCCGCTGCCGCGATGCGGGCCGACGCGGCCACGTTCTACGACAACAGCACCGTCCGGGGTCCGCGGATCGTCGCTGCACTCGCCGGCGGATTCCTCGTCGGGTCGCCCAGCTGGCCGACGTGGACGCCGCGGGAGCTCAATTCGCACTGGCCCGGGTAGCACAAGCCGGAGGTTTCTGACCGGCGAAGGTCAGGCCTCTTCGAGCCGGGCCCTGACCTGTCGCATGCGTTCGGCCAGCGCCTCCTCATCGATGACATGCCTGGCAATCAACGAGTGGCTAAGTGCGACAAGCTGATTCTCCGGATACGGCAGTGCCGGGTACACCTCGTGTACGAGCCGGTCCTCGTCGTTTCGTCGGGTGAGCAGCGGCAGGGTCACACCCTCGTGGTCGAGCGCATCGCACATCCCGTCGAGACTGGACTTCCAGGGCGGCACCAGGTTGGTGACACCATACTTTTCTGCCATCAGTGGCCACACCTGACCTCGGCCGGCGATGCGCTCCAACGCCGGTACCGTGACCAGTGTGACGTCATCTTCCTCTGCCATCGTTGTCACTCAATAACTTTCGGCCGGACGCACCGCTGGGTGCACCGGACGATGAGCGTTCGTGGTCACCCCGGGCGTGGGTAAGGCGACGCCGATCATGCAGTCGCGGGTGACGATCTCGGCAAGCTGCTCCTCCGTCCATCCCTCGGTTCCGTCCGGACGCATCGGGAGCACCAAGAACCGGCGCTTGGAATTGGAGTCCTCGACCCGGATTTCGACGTCGTCGGGCAGGAAGAGCCCGAACTCCCCGAGAACCTGACGCGGCCACCGCACGATGCGGCGGCGATAGTTCGGCGTGCGGTACCACTCGGGAGAGTTTCCGAGAAGCGGTCGCGGATAACAGGAACACAACGTGCAGACGATGACATGGTGCAACGTCGGCGTATTCGCCAGCACCTTGAGCGCGGTGAAGTCACTGGGTGTTCCGAAACCGGTCGGATGCAGCCAGTCGATTCCCACTTCGCGGCTGGCAGCGATCGCGTCCTCGAGTGCAAGGTCGCGAAAATCGGGGTCCACCCAGGCCTTCGCGACGAACCGGGACCCCGGCGCCGGGCCGATCTGTTCGACGAATTCGGTGTAGTGCCGGTGGTCTTCGGCAGTGAACAGGCCCTTTTCTATCGCCAACTCCCGCAACGCGATCTCCAGGACTTCGAAGTCTGTCACCTCCTCGACCATTGGTGCCGCGTGCCGCTCAGGTGTGTCGTGCCCCTTGGTCATGTCGGATCCCCGTTCCGTTGTCGGGTTGGGCGTGTCGGGTGCTAGTCGAGTGGCTGCAACCACAATTCCGAGATCTCGGCTTGCAAGGTGTCGCCGACCGAGCCCGCGTAGGGCTCCCATAGGTCTGTCATCTCGAACCGCACGATGTAGAACCACTCGGGCTGCTGCTCTTCGCGGTCGAACGCCTCGTCCTCGGGTACCAGGCTTTCGTAGGAGACCTCGGCGATCGTCCCGGGCTTGCCACGCAGGTACTCCTGGGTGCGGGTGTAGAAGATCGTCGGCAGATCCCGCACCCGTACCCGGTCTCCGACAGCGAAGGCGGGGGTGCCAGCCTGGCCCGCGAACTGCTGCGGATCGCCCTTGCCGAGCGCCTCGATGTGATGGCGGTTCCTCTCGACCACCGTCGGATCACCAGCACCGCGCGGCGCGGCCACCAGGGCAGCTGGACCATCACCGGCCATCCGGGTCCGCACCGCGTCCACCCGCTCAAGCAACTCACGCAGCGTGATGTGGCCTTTCTCGACGAGGCAGCGGGCGATCGCCCACACCCACCGGCCGTAATAGGGGAAGCCGTGGTACACCGTCCGCCCGACATCGACATTCCCGAGCCGTCGGCGCTCCTCGGACGTCCAGATGCCACGCCAGCCGAGGACCTCACACGTGACAAACGTGTTGAGCTCCCACGCCTCTTCTTCTTTCTCTTCGAAGATCGCGGGCGCGTCCGGATCGCCTCCGACATCGTGTGGGTTCTTCATGAACGCACGAAACAGCGTGTGATCTATTTGATCTGGATAGGGCCAGTCCTGCAGCCGATGTAGCGCCGGGCGCAACTGACTGACGAAATCACCCATGGAATTGTTCGCCATCGTCCGTACCTCCGATGGGATGGACGGTTCCGGGCTGTGACCAGGCTAACACCAGCCGACGTGCGCCGATACCCATTGCCGCAGGTGCGCGGTGCCGACGTCGAAGAACCTATCGGCCGGCGTCGCATCGCCCGGCTGTAGCGTGGCGGGGCATGAACTCCTTTCGCGTGACCTCCTCCGCTGCGCTCGTGGCGTGCGCCGCGTCGTTGACCCTCGCGCTCGCCGCGTGTGGCTCTGACTCCGAGGCCACCTCGGCCCAATCGTCGACCAGCACGCCGTCGGTCGCCGACGTGCTGACGCCCTCCATCGCCGAGACGGCGACCGAGGAGCGCACCTGTCCGACGGCGCTGCCGAGCAGCGGTGCCCCGGAATGGACCGTGTCGGGTTCCACCGGCAGTGCCGCGGTCACCGGTTCCACCGATTCGACCGCACCGCTGGTCGAGGTCGATGGACCGTTCACCGTCGCCGAGACCCAGGTGCACACCCTCAAGGCCGGTGACGGGCCGGTGGTGGCACCGACCGCCAACGTCTCGGTCTGCTACATGGGCGTCAACGGACGCGACGGCTCGGTGTTCGACAACAGCTACGAGCGCGGCGAGCCGGTCGACTTCCCGCTCACCGGCGTCGTGCCCGGCTTCCAGAAGGCCATCTCGGGGCAGAAGGTCGGCTCCACCGTGGCCGTCGCGATGACCTCCGCCGACGGCTACCCGCAGGGCCAGCCCGCCGCCGGCATCCAGCCCGGTGACTCGCTGATCTTCGCGATCAAGATCCTCGACGCCAAGGGCTGAGCACCACCACCGGCCGGGGCCCCGGTATCGGCTTGCGACAATGCTCACATGGTGGAGCGGAGCATCTGGATGCAAAAGGTCGCAGCCGATCCTGGGCACTCGCAGTGGTACATCGAACGCTTTCGCGCCATGGAGCGCGCCGGTGCGGACCTGGCCGGCGAGGCTCGCCTGGTGGACGCGATGGCGGCCCGCAACTCGCACATCCTGGATGCCGGCTGCGGTCCGGGCCGGCTCGGCGGTTACCTGGCCGGGGCCGGACACCGAGTGGTCGGCGTCGACGTCGACCCCGCCCTCATCGAGGCCGCTGAGCAGGACCACCCCGGCCCGCGCTGGCTGGTCGGGGACCTGGCCGAACTGGACCTGCCCGCCCGGGGCATCACCGATCCGTTCGACATCATCGTGTCGGCCGGCAACGTCATGACCTTCCTGGCTCCGAGCACCCGGGTCCAGGTGCTGACCCGGCTGGGGGCTCACCTGGCCGACGACGGTCGCGCGGTGATCGGATTCGGCGCCGGACGCGAATACGAGTTCGCGCATTTCTTCGACGACGCGGCGGCGGCCGGCCTGACGCCGGATCTGCTGCTGTCTACGTGGGATCTGCGGCCGTTCGCCGACGGCTCCGACTTTCTCGTCGCTATCCTGCGGCGCGGGTCCCATTCGGGCTGAAGTTGAAATTCGCTATCGCCGTGGACAATCCGGTGCCGATGGGGCCCGATGCGTCGTACAGGCGGGCACTGCCGGTGGCGACGCCGTCAGCACTGGTGTGGGTCAGCGCGGCCATCCCGATGTAGGGCCCGACGGGCAGCCTGCTCAGGGCGAGGGTGTAGTCGGCATTGATGAAAGCCAAACCGGCCGAACTGAAGTTCGTCATCGAACTGGTGACGTCGACGGCCAGTGCGGCCCGGACGAACGGGGTGAGCACCTCGCCGGCCACCAGATCCCGCACCTCGCGCAACCAGGCGTAGCGCGGCCCGCACTGCTGCCACGGGAATCCGGGGCCGTTCCAGTCAGGGTCGGGCCCGTAGGCCCGGATGAACATGGGTACGGTGTCGTCGAACTGCTCCGGTTCCTCGGGCAGCTCCGGCAGTTCGATCGCGGCGCTCCAGAACTCCCCGTCGGGCTGCGTGCCGCGCCGCAGGTACAACGCAGACCCGCGCGCCACCAGTTCGCCGTCCTGGATCATCGCGGCGTCGATGGCCTGCATCCGTGACCCCGAGCGCACCACCGAGGCGGTGACCCGCACCGGTGCGCTCGCGACGCGACGCAGGATCTCGACGGTGAACCGGGCCGGTTGCAGCGCGGCGTCGTCGGCCAATTGCTCGACCGCCCGGGCCAACAGTCCGCCCACCACCTGGCCACCCAGCGTCGGGCCCCATCCCCCGTGCGCGATGTCGTTCGGGACGAATCCCTCATCGGTGCTGACGAAAAACGGGGTCATCGCGGTGTGCTCCAACAACGGCACCCTTCACTCCGGTACTGATACGCCTACAGTTGCGCCAACGATATAGCACGTGCCGGCTTGGCGACCGGTGGCGTCCGAGGTAGGCGCCTGGAACCGGGGGCATTGGCCGCAACCCGCGGCCTCGCCCCCTAAGGAGCCGGAGCCGGCGGCGCGGGGGCCGGGGGCTGCCCCGGCGAGTTGTACTCGTATCCCGGCGGTGGCGGCCCATTCAGCGAGTAGTAGCCCGGTGGTAGCGGCGGACCCGACGGTCCGGTGCCGGGTTCGGGCGCGGTGACCGGTGTCTCCGAGCCGGGTGCATTGATCGACACATACCCCGGCGGCAGCGGCGGCGGCGGGCCGGCGCCGGGCGGCGGCGCTACCCCCTGGGGCGCGTCCATGGCTCCCTGGAATCCGTACGGGTCGTGGGCCTGATGCCAGAGATCCCGCAGGGTGCCGACGGGACCGGAACCGTACTGGCCGGAGCCGTACACCGGGTTGGCGATCTCGGGCACCTGGGGTGGACCGGCCGGCGCCGGGGGCGGCGGTGCGGCCAGCGCGGGGTCAGTGGGTGCCGGCGGCGGGCCGGGAACGCCGGGGTCGGCGACGGGATCAGCGATAGCGTGGCCGGCGGTGGCCAGGAGCGCCGCGGCCACGGTCAACCCGGAGATCGCGAGCTTCACCCCGCTGGCCGAAAGCGCGGTGCGCTGCGCTGCGGTCATCAATCCAGCGATCCTCTCTGCCCGGCGTTCGTGCATCCTCGCACACCGAACGCGAGCTCGCAGCCGATGACCGTGCCGCTCAGGACGGCTCGGCCGGGGCGTCCGGCGGAGGCGGGGTCGGCGAATCCCACACGGTCCAGGTGTAGTGCTGATCGGGCAGATCGGTGGCGCCGAGCATGAACGCGCGATGCGAACGACTGGCCCGGGCGATGGTGCTCAGCCAGGTGCCCACCGTGCTGAACCGGTTGCGGACCCCGGTGAGAAACGCGATGTGCAGAAGCCCCCAGGCCAGCCAACCGAGAACACCGGCCACCTTGACCGGGCCGACCTGCAGAAGCGCTTGTCCCCGAGCGATATACGCCGCCGAGCCCAAGTCGCGGTAGCGGAACGGGCGACGGGGTTTGCCCGCGAGCTCCCGGCGGATGCACGAGGCGACGTGCAGGCCGCCCTGCATCGCGTTCTCCGCCACACCGGGCAGGTTCTCACGGCCGGCGAGATCGCCGATCACGAAAATCTCGGGATATCCCTCGACCGAAAGATCAGGTCCCACAGCGATTCTCCCGCTGCGGTCGGATTCGGCCCCCAGCACCTGCGCCAGATGACGGGCAAACGGCACCGCCTCTACACCGGCCGTCCACAACACCGTGCGCGCCGGGTAATGCTCGTCGGACCCGCCGGCCTTGGGGCTGATCGTCACCCCGTCGCGGTCGACATGGGTGACATGGACACCCATGTGCAGTTCGACGCCGAGCTTCTGCAGCGACCTGGTCGCCTTCTCCCCCAGCTCTGGCGCGAACGCCTTCAACACCCGTTGGCCGCCGTCGAACAGCAGCACCCTGGCCTCTTCCGGCTCGATGCTGTGGAACTCGTTGGCCAACGTGCGGGTGGCCATCTCCCGGATCTGGCCGGCCAACTCGACCCCGGTGGGCCCACCGCCGGCCACGGCGAACGTCAGCCAGCCGTCGCGTTCCGGTCCCGGCGGTAGGGTCTCGGCCATCTCGAAGGCGGTGAACACCCGCTGCCGGATGTGCAGTGCGTCGTCGAGCGTCTTCATGCCCGGCGCCCAGTGCGCGAACTGCTCGTTGCCGAAATAGGACTGCCGCATCCCGGCCGCCACCACGAGCACGTCGTAGTCGATGGTGAACGTGGTCTCGTCCGGCCGCCGGGCGGTCACCCGGCGCGCCTGCGGGTCGATGTCCACCGCTTCCCCGAGCAGGGTGGTGACGTTGCGGTGCCGCTCGAACTCTTCGCGCAACGGCCGGCTGATCTGGCCGATGCTCAATGTCCCGGTGGCACATTGGTAGAGCAGGGGCTGGAAGAGATGCCCGGCGGTGCGGTCCAGCACGGTCACCGCGACGTCGACGCCGCCCAACCGACGGGCGCAGAACAGCCCGCCGAAACCGCCACCGATGATCAACACCCGCATCTGACTGTTGCCCACCGCTACGAGGTTAACCGTCCGGTGCTGAACGGATCGCTTCGATTGGCTAAGCTTCGGGTATCCACATTGTTCGTCGATCACCGAGGTGGGCATTCATGTTCCTGAAAAGGGCAACCCTGGCGACCATCGCGGCTGCGGGCGTGTTCGGAGCCGCAGTCGGCCTGGGCACGGCCACCGCAAACGCCGAACCGGATCCGAGCCTCCCGCCGCCGCCCAACGCGCCGAAGAAGCCGGCCGAGACATGGCAGGGCCACCCCATGGTCTGGTGGAACCTGCCGGCCGGCGGGCACTGGGGGGTCTGGATCAACGGCGATTTCCTGCCGTTCACCTGACCGCCTGATCCTCACCGCCGTCCGCGTCGTCGGTTTCGTCGGCGGGCGGGGCCTCCAGCGGCACGCTCTCGGCTCGCGGTATCCCGGCGACCGGGGTATCAGCGGGCTGTAGGTGCACCACCCGGCCGACCGCCCGGCGCACCCCGGGGGGACCTTCGATGCGGAAGAAATCGCCGATCCGACCCGCGCGGTAACGCAGCGGCGAGCCGAGCAACTCCCCCATCACCACACCGCTGCCCAGCGCCAGCGCCGTCGCCGCCGCGGTCAGCAAGTGGGCCAGTCCGTCCCCGAAGTTCTCGTCGACGGCGAAGGCGAACACCGCCCAGAACACCGCCAGACCGGGCAGCATCGGCATGATCCCGGCGGTCGCGGTCACCAGCGCCGGGGACTGCCGGCGAATCGAGATCAACGTGGCCAGGAAACCGACGCCGATCGCGGCGACGCCGGTGGCCGCCCACTGACCGAACCCGGCCCGGCCCAGGCCGATCAGCGTCAGCTCGGCCAGCCCGGCGGCCAGCCCCGCAGTCGGCAGCGACCGCAGCGGCGCGTAGCTGGCCAGGGTCAGACACATGCCGGCCAGGGCCGCACCGAGCACGGCCAGCACGATCGGCAGCGGACGGTCCGGGATGATGAAAGTGCCGGGCGCACTGACGTGCAACTCGATCTGGATCCCGAGCAGCGTCGCGGCCTGCAGCGCCGCGACGATGCCGACCACGATCCCGGCGGACAGGAACACCGCATCACCGAGTCGCGCGACCGCGGTGACCATATAGCCGGTCAAGGCATCCTGCACCGCACCGACGATGGTCATCCCCGACAGCAACACCACGATCCCGGTGGCGACCAGGGCGCTCAGTCCGTGACCGGTGTATTGATAGGCGGCCAGCGCGATCACCGTCGCGATCGCCGCGCCGATCGCATGCTGAAAGAAAAAGGGCGTCCCGATGCGATTCAGCAGCCGGCCCACCCGGTCGATCACCGCGGCCGTGACACTGGCCAGCAGGCAGGTCAGCCAGTTGCCGCCGACCAAGAGCGCGATCCCGAGCGCGAACCCCGCCCACCCCACGGTGGCCAGCCAGCGCGGGAAAGGATGCGGGCTCTCGGTGAGCTCGTCCATGGCCTCATGCGCCTCGTCGACGGTGATGCCGCCGGCGGTGATCCGCCGCACCAGCCGGTCGAGCTCGGCCAGCCTGGTGAAGTCGGTGGACCGGGTGCGCACAGCCCGCATGATCGTGACCGGTGGGCTGTCCGCGGTCGGCAGCGCCGACACGATGATCGTGGCGACCGTGATGTCGACGACGCAGTCGGTCAGTCGGTAGGCCTGCGCCACGTCCTGGGTGGTGGCCACGACGTCAGCGGTGCCCGAACCCGACGACAACATCACCTCGGCCAGGCGAATGGTCAGGTCGAGGACCTTGCGGGTGTGCACGTCGCCCATCCCAGGCGACGTGCGGCTGCGCCGACCGGCCACCGGGGCCGGGTCACGACGCCCGCGCAGGGCGATGCGCAGCCCGCCGCGCAGACGAGACCGACCGTTCATCCCTTCATCAGCCATCGTTGTGAAGCGTACTGATGAACCGGCCTCAGGCGGTGGAAGCCGGGCTGTACCTGCAGGTCTCGGTGTCGGCTACGGCTGCACCGAGGACGCCGCGGCGCGTCGGGCATCGGCGCCCCGGATGACGTCGGAGCCGACAAAGGTGAAGAGCTTGGCGCCGGTCTGCAGCGGCTCGGGTGCCCCGGTGAAGCGGTGCGCTCCGACGCCGTACCCCACCTCGGGCTCCGACACCCACACCAGGTCGAAACCACGCTCGTCAAACCAGTTGAGGATCAACGGAACCCGGTCCGGAGCGTAACGGCCACGGGTCCACAGCACGGCGCCGCCGGACTTGGTCAGTTGCGGCAGGAAACCGATGGTCCGTTCGATGTCCTCGTCGGTGATGTTGCCGAAAATACCGCAGGCCACCACGATGTCGGCGGGGACGAGGTCGGTGTAATGGTCGATGAGCGAGGCGTCGCCGGTCACCACCTCCACGCCGGTGAGCGAGCGGGCGCGCACCGCCTCGGCGGCGACCTCGGCGTTGCGTGGGTCCAACTCGACCAGACGCGCCCGGACATCGTCGCGCCGTGGGTGATCGGCCAGCACCTCGAGCAGATCCCTGCCCTGTCCGGCGCACAGGCTGATCACCCGCAGCGGCCCCGCCGGGGCTTCGTCGAGAACCTGCCGCAGCAGCGTCTGCACCGCGCGGAGCCGCTGCGCCAGGGAAGAGTCGGGGCGGTCGTAGTCGTCGTGCCAGCTGTGCCAATCCACCTCGTGACCGTAGCGCCGTTGACGGTGGCCGCTGCTCGTCGGCGGCGTTGACGCCAACGGCCACTTGACGGCACCGCGAGCATTCTTGTCAGTGAAACATGATGGTGTACAGCATGATTCGGATTCCGCACGGTACCCATCGCGACCGGATCACGAGTTAATTCCGCCGTGATGCATATTGCCGGTCCGCGGCGGCTACCGCCCGTGGCCGGCGAAGAACGCCGCCGAGGCGTCCGAAGCGTCGAACGCGCGGCTCGCGGCCCCGACGGCCTGCACCGGAAGGATCTCGGGGACACCCGGCCAGGTGTGCCCGCCGCCGTCGACCCGCATGAACACCACCGAGGTTCCGGCCGCGCAGCCATTTGCGGCGATCCGGTGGGTTTCGGTCCCGTCACCGGCACCCGGCAGCACCTCCTCCACCGGAGCCGGGCAACCGTCGACCTGACGCCACCGGTCCACCATCGCCGGCCCCGACAGCACGCTGCTACCACCGCCACGCCCGCTCATCGGCCCGCCGTTGAACGGCACGATCGGATCGGCGGTGCCGTAGGTGGCGAGAACCGATACCGGCCGGGACGGATTGCAGCCCACGTTCGTTCCCAGCGTGCCGGCCACCGGAGCGATGGCCGCGAACAGGTCGGCGCGGTCGCAGGCAAGCCGGTTGGCCATGAACCCGCCGGCCGACAAGCCCGTGGCGTACACCCGGCCCTTCGGAATCCCGTTCTCGGCGACGAGGCGCTCGACCAGAGTGGCGATGAAACCGACGTCATCGACGCCCTGCCGGTCCGGCACCGAGGCACCACGGCCGTCCGCCCAGCTGAAGTCGATGCCGTCGGGATAGACGACGGCGAACCCGTGCGCGTCGGCGACCGCGTCGTAGTGGGTGAGCGCGGCCTGATCGGCACCGGTGGCGCCGGCGGCATGCAGATTGACCACCAACCCCGACGGTGGACCGCCGGCCGGCAGGTGCAGGCGATAGGTCCGCATCATCCCGCCGAAATCGAGCTGCGCCGTCGGCATCGGAGCCGCCCATACCGTCGGCACGCCGACAGCGCCACACGCCAGGACACCGGCCACTGCGCCCGCGGTCACCCGGCCCAGGACCTTCACCAGCCGCTTCAACACCATCGGCGCCCCCACCCGATTCGTCGTCCAGCAAACGAGGTTCCGACGCTACCCGCTCACCTTCTCCGGTGGGTGAGAAATCGGATCGGCCTGTCCGCCGGCCGCGGTCACATCGACAGCACCATGCGGTAGTGGGCCCGCCCCTGGTCCATCGCGGCGTAGGCCTCCGCCACGTCGCCCAGCGGCCGCTCCTCGATCCGGGCCCGCACCCCCGACAGCACGGCGAAGTGCATCGTCTCCTCGACGTCACGCGCGGTGCCCGACGGGTGTCCCGAGATACTCAGCGCCGGTTGGATCAGCTGCACCGGGCTGATCGGCAGCGGATCGGCCGATACCCCGATCGCCACCAACTCGCCTCGAGGCGCCAGACCGCCGACGGTGTCGGCCATCGCCTGCGAGTTGCCCACGGTGGCCAGAACCACTGCCGCACCGCCCAGATCGCGCAGTGCCGTGGCGACATCGGCAGCCGTCGAGTCGATGTAGTGCCGCGCCCCCAGTGCGCGGGCATCCGCCTCCCGACCCGGACCGCGGGCGATCGCGACCGTCTCGAAACCCATCGCCGCGGCGAACTGCAGGCCCAGATGGCCCAGCCCGCCCACACCGAGGACCGCCACCAGATCACCGGCCACCGCACGGGTGTGCCGCAGCGCGTTGTACGTCGTCACGCCGGCACAACCCATCGGCGCGGCCTCGGCGAAGGACAGCTCGTCGGGGATCCGGGCCAGCGCGTTGGCCGGCACCGTCACCGATTCGGCATACCCGCCCGGGTAGTGCAGGCTCGGCACCTGGCCGTTCTCACAGTGGATGAACAGACCCTTGCGGCACGGGACACAGATCCCGCAATGCCCGCCGAACCAGCCGACGGCCACCCGGTCGCCCATCGCGAAATCGGTGACGCCCGTGCCGAGTTCGGCGATCGTGCCGGCGATCTCGTGACCCGGGGTCAACGGCCAGGAGATCCCGGGGAAACCGCCGTTGACGATGGCCCGATCGGTACCGCAGACACCACAGGCGGCCACGGCAACCCGGACCTGGCCGCGCTCCGGTGCGACGGTCGGGGTGTCGACCAGGGTCAGCGCGCCGCCGGCGGACTCGACATGTACAGCTCGATGGGTGGCCATGACGGCCATCATCGCCCTACGTTTCGGCCGCAGTCCAGTCATACGGCAAGAACTTGCCGTCGAACGTCACCACCACGCGGTCCCCGGCCGGGTGCGGTTTGCGCTGCACGTCGACACTGAAGTTGATCGCACTCATGATGCCGTCGCCGAACTGCTCGTGGATCAGTTCCTTGATCGCGCCGCCGTACACCTGCAGCGCCTCGTAGAACCGGTAGATCGTGGGGTCGGTGGGCACCGCGGTGGGCAGCCCGCCACGCATGGGCACCGCAGCCAGCACCGGAACCACCGACTCGTCCAAGCCCAGCAGATTCACCAGGATCCGGCCGGACTCAACCGGAATCGGGTGCTGCCCGAGCAGCGCGGACACCGTCCACACCACGGGCTTGTCGATGGCCTCGGCCAGCTGCTGCCAGCTGAGCCCCTTGGCCAGGCGGGCCTCGACGATCGCCGCGGTGATCTCATCTCTGCTCATGGCAGCAGCATGCCTTACCTGCGGTGGTTTCGGGCGTCAGCGCGCGCCCAGGGTGCCCTCCAGGTACTGCGCACGGCAGGCGACCCGAGCCAGTTTTCCGCTGGTGGTGCGCGGGATCGCGCCGGCCGGCAGGAACCGGAGATCGGCCACCGTCAGCCCGTGCCGCTCGGCCACCGCCGCTCGGACGGCCGCGTCGGCGTCCTGCGGATCGACCCGGGTGGTCCCGGCAGCACGTTCGGCGATCACCACCAACCCGGCACCGCTGGTGCCGTCTGTCGAAGGCACCGTGAACGCGGTGACGTAGCCGCGACGCACCAGCGTCGACGCCGCCGCGACGGTGGCCTCGATATCGTGCGGATAGTGGCTGCGGCCGTCGATCTGCACCAGGTCGGCCATTCGTCCGGTGACGTAGAACTGGCCCTCGAAATACACCCCGAGATCGCCGGTACGCAGCCAGGTGGCCTGGGCGGGCAAGCCGTCGGCGTGGCTGCCCTCGGCGAGACGGGAGTGCAACGACACCCCGAACGTCGCGCGCGTCTGTTCGGGGCGGCCCCAGTAGCCGCGCCCGATGTTGTTGCCGTGCAACCAGATTTCCCCGATCTGGCCGTCAGGCAATTCCGCAGCCGAGTCGTCGGCGGTCGCCGGGTCGACGATCACCGCCCAAAGGCTGCGGGCCGGCTGACCACACGACACGTGCGCCACCGCACCCTCGGCATCGGCGTCGACGCGGACCGCACGGCCGACGGCGAGCTGCTCGCGGTCGAAGTAGACCACCGACGCCTGCTCGGCCGGGGCGATCGTCGAGATCAGCAGCGTCGCCTCGGCGATCCCGTAGGACGGCTTGAAAGCCGTCGGCGGCAGGCCGTACGGCGCGAACGCCTCGTTGAACGTCGTGATCACCTCGGGCAGCACCGGTTCGGAGCCGATGATCAGCACCACATTGCCCAGATCGATGTCCTCCCCCGGCGCCGGCACGCCCCGCTGTGCGGTCCACTCATAGGCGAAGTTCGGCGCGGCGGTGATGATCCGGCCGTGTTTGGACTCCTCCGACATGGCCCGGATCCACCGCTGCGGGCGGCGGATGAACGCCGTCGGCGACATCAGGGTGGAGTGCCCGCCGTAGACCGCGGGAAACCCGATCATGGACAGGCCCATGTCGTGATAGAGCGGTAACCAGCTCAGCCCGTGGGTGTTTCGGTTCAACAGGTCGATCGACAAGATCATCTGCAGCAGGTTGGTGCCGACCGCCCGATGGGTGATCTCCACCCCGACCGGCGCGCGGGTGGCACCCGAGGTGTACTGCAGGTGGGAGACGTCGTCCGGCTCCACCGGGATCGGGGTGAACTCCGCTCCGGCCGAATCGGGAACCTCGTCGATGAGTACCACCCGAGGTCGCGTGGGGCCGGGCAGTTTCGCCAGGAATGCCTGCACCGCAGCGTCGGCGGCCGAGGTGGTCAGCACCGTGTTGGGGCGAGAATCCGACAGTGCGGTTTCGAGCCGTTCGGCATGGCCCTGCAGTTCCGGGGCGAACAGCGGCACCGCGATGTTTCCCGCCTTGATCGCCGCGAAGAAGCCGATCACGTAGTCGAGACCCTGGGGGGCCAGGATCGCGACCCGGTCGCCGGGCGCACAGACCTGCTGCAGCAGCGCCGCCACCGCCCGCAACCGGATTCCCAACTGGGTCCAGGTCAGCTCGACGATGTGCTCTTCGACCTGGCTGTGATCCAGGAAGCGGTAGGCGACCTGGTCGCCGACATGCGCGATGTTGCGGTCGATCAGCGATATCAGGGTGGTGCCCGGCGGCAGCACGATGCCGCCGTCCTCGTCGAGGCAGTCCTCGATACGCAGCAGGCCTTCCGGAGCCTCATATTGAACCTGGGTGCCGCGGGTCATGACCGCAGTCTAGGTTGCCGCCCGGGCCCGCCTCGGACCTGTGGATACCGGCGTCGAGCGGATCGGAGAAGATGGGCTGGTGACCCAATCACCGTTGACCATTCCGGCACTGCTGCAGCACAGCGTCGCCGAGTTCGGGGAATCCACATACCTGGTCACCCCCACCGAGCGCCTCAGCTATCTCGATGCCGAGCGAACCTCCGCCGCGCTGGCACGCTGGCTGCTGCACGAGGGGGTGGGCAAGGGCAGCCGGGTCGGCCTGTTCTTCCCCAACGGCGCCGAATGGGTGACGTGGTGGCTCGCGGTGTCGCGAATCGGGGCGGTGGCGGTGCCGCTCAGCACGCTCTACACCCCCGCCGAGATCGCGAAAGTGTTGCGGCTGGCCGACATCGGGCTGCTCATCGCGCCGAGCACGGTGCTGCACATCGACGTGGCCGAGAGGTTGGAGACCGCCCTGCCGGGGCTGGCCGACCACAGCTCGGCTCAGCTGACCCTGCCTAGCACTCCCTATCTGCGCCGCATCGCCATCACCGGCGGCCTCGACCGGCCCTGGGCCACCCCCGCCGGAACCGACGCCGGCGTGCCCCTTGAGATCCTCACCGCTGCGGAGGCCGAGGTCTCCCCCGCCGACCTGGCCATCATGGTGCACACCTCGGGATCCACCGCCGACCCCAAGGGCGTGCTGCACACCCACGGCACCCTGGTACGGCAGACCTCGACCTGGCCGAGCGCCATCCGGGCGATCACCGGATCCCCGGAGCAGCCCCGCGTGCTGTGCGCGATGCCGTTCTTCTGGATCGGTGGACTGCTCGCGGTGACCGGAGCCCTGCACGAGGCGGTCACCGTGGTGACGATGCCGAAACTGGATCCCGCCACCGCGCTGGATCTGGCTGAGCGGGAACGGATCACCGGGATCGTGGGCTGGCCGGCGTTCACCCAGCGGCTGCGCGAACATCCCTCGTTCGCCGAGCGGGACCTGACCAGCGCCCCGATGCTGCGCGACGGTCCGCTCGACATCGCCATGACCGACGTCCCCGACGGATTTCCGGTGCACCGCACCATGTCCGAGACGGCAGGCGGTTTCGTCTGCACCGAGATGGCCATCGTCGACGAGCACGGTGCCCCGGTGCCACCCGGGGACACCGGTGAGCTCCTGGTCCGCGGCGTCGGGGTGATGGCCGGCTACAACAAGCGCGAACGCTGCGAGACCTTCGACGCCGACGGCTGGTACCACACCGGGGACAAGGTTTATCGCCGCGACGGCGATCCTCGGCTCTTCTACGTGGGCCGCACCACCGATCTGATCAAGGCGGCCGGCGCCAACGTCTCACCGCTGGAGGTCGAAGCGGTTCTCGCCGAATCTCCCGACGTCGCACAGTGCGTCGTGGTCGGCGTCGACGATCCCCAGCGCGGCGAAGAGGTGTGCGCAATCGTGGTGCCCACCACCGCGGTCGAGGTTTCCACCCTGACCGCCTTCGCCCGCGACCAGCTGTCGGCCTACAAGGTGCCCACCCGGTGGGTGCTGACCACCAGCGACGGCATACCGACGCTGCCCAGCGGGAAGTTCGATCGAAAAACCTTGCGGCAGTTGGTCATCTCCGGAGACTTGGCGAGCGAGCGCCTGGCGTCGCGCTGACATCCGCTCAATCGGGCCGATCGATCATGCGGCGGAATCCGGCGGCCGGTTCGACGACCGCGCCGGCGTCCCGGACCCGCTGCGCCAGCGCGCTGTCCGACGTCACCACGGTGATCTGTGCGGGCCGCGGGTCGGCCGAGACCACCCGCACGATCTCGTCGTCGGCGGAATTCGCCGTCGCCCGCGGGGCGTGACCGATGGCGACGACACTGGACTCGAGTGGCGGCGTGGTCGGTCCCTCGAACACCACCATCACCTGACGGTCACCGGCCGAGGCCCAGCGTTCGAGCCGCTGCACCAGCCCTGCCATGGCACGTCGACGGTCCTTCCACCAACCGTCCGGCCGGGAACCGATCACGTTCATGCCGTCCACGATCCACCGCATCGTCCGACCGTACTGCGAACCACATGGCGTCCCGGCCAGTAATCTCTGCCGGCATGGACGCTGTGGCGCACCCCTCGACCGGCACCAGCCGGCCGACCCACCGTTGGGGGCTGGGCGCCTTCGTGCTCGTCGAGGTCGTCTACCTGCTCGCGTCGGCGGCGTTCAGTGTGTTCGCCCCCGCCGGCGCTCCGCCGGCCTGGTTGATCACGCTGGCCATCGGGGTGCCGACGCTCGTCGCCGCTGCCCTGGCCGTGGGTATCGCCCGATGGCGGGGCAACGGCGCCCGCCTCGACTTTCGCTGGCAGTGGTCCTGGCGTGCCATCGGCATCGGGCTGGCGTTCGGTGTCGGCGGACTGTTCATCACGTTGCCGGCCGCGCTGCTCTACCAGTCGATCGTCGGGCCGGACGCGACGTCCGCGGTGGGCGGGATCTTTCGGGACGTACGCACCGGCTGGCCGGTGGCAGTGGTCGTGCTGCTCTTGGTGGCCGTGATCGCCCCGATCTGCGAGGAAGTGATCTTCCGCGGACTGCTGTGGGGCGCACTGGAGCAGCGTTGGGGCCGGGTGATGGCCGCGACGGTCTCGACTCTCGTGTTCGCGCTGGCGCACCTGGAACCCCAACGCGCCCCGCTGCTCCTGGTGGTCGCGATCCCAATTGCGTTGGCCCGGCTGTATTCCGGCAGCCTCTGGGGCGGCATCATCGCCCACCAGGTGACCAATCTGCTGCCCGGCATCGTGTTGATGTTCGGCCTGGTCGGCCTGCTGCCCGCCGGCTGATCCGGCCTAGTGGCGCCTTGCGCGCTACCGCTTGCGGTCACGCACCTTGTACGTCGAGGGCCACGACATCCGGGACTCATCACCCACCAACGGTGTTCCCGAGCCGCCGACCCGCACGTCGTAGGCTTCCTGCCCGGCCCCGACCTCACGGTTGGCATGCTCCTGTGCCAGGTAGTAGAGCTGGTCGATCTCGGCCTCGGAGAACGCCACGAAGGTGGTCTTGCGCACGATGTCGTTCATCCCCGCGGTCATCCGGTCCGGCAGGATCCGCGACGCCAGCGCGGCCAGGCCCAGCAGGACGAACGGGATGACCCAGTAGCAGATGAACGACAGCGGTGTCTTGGTGTCCAGGATGGTCGCGTCGCCCTGCACGATCGGCGGGATCGCCGAGGACACCGTCATCCCGGCGAACGCCCCGACCCAGATCCAGGTCAGGATCTTGACAATCCGTTGGAACAGATCGCTTTCCACCACGCCGGGCGGCTGCCCCGCCGCGGCGAACTCGAGCACGAATGGTTTGCCGATGAGCAGTCCGACCAACGCGACCAGGAAGATCCCGGCATTGCTCAACGGCTGCATCCACCGCTCCATGACGTCCTGGTCCAGCACCAGGGTCAGGACCGTCAGTACGAGGAAGGTGGCAAGTGCGCCGATCTCCAGCGTGCGCCCGGGCGCACCGGAGATCCGGCTGATCGTGAACGTCGCGATCGCCGCCGCCAGCGCCACCAGGACGGCCACCAGGAACGGCACGTTGCCGACGAGTACCCAATAGATGATCCACGGCGCAAAACCAAACAGGATGCCCACGAGCGCACAGTCTAAGGTCTTACTGTTGACGCGACGGCGACCACCCGCCGACCGATTGATCCTCGCCGGATCCGAGCGGTCAGGCGATGATGCGAACCAGGTAGGGAGCCATACCCGCGGTGCGCACCGGGGTGACCGCGACGGCCGGTTCGGTGCCCTGGATCATCTGGTTGTTCCCGAGGTAGAGCGCCACGCTCTGGGTGCCCTCGGGACCGTAGAAGATCAGGTCACCGGGAAGCGCCTGCGACGGCAGGACTTTCTGGCCGACCTTGTACTGCTCGCCCGACGACCGCGGCATCTTCACCCCGGCCCCGGCGAAGGCGTAGACGATCAACCCGGAGGCGTCGAATCCGACCACGTTCGCCGACGGATCGGGCACCGCCCCCAGTGCCGGCGTGGTCACTGCCGGCATAGTCACCGCCGGAGTGGACAGACCCGGGGTCAGGCCGCCACCGGTGATCGGTGGCGTGGCACCCGGTGCGGGCAGGCTGCGCGCGATGCCCCGGGTGGGACCGTTGACATCACCGCCGCCATAGCTGAACGGCACACCGCGCTGCGACATCGCACGGGCGATCACGAGGTCGACAAAGCGCTGATTGCCGGCCGGACGTTCGATCGGCGCAGCCCCGGCGAGTCCGGGAGCCGCCACCAGGAATGCCAGACCGAACAGCAGGGCAAAGGTACGTCTCATCGAACATCAACTCTCTCGGCCGCCGGGGGACGACTCCGACTGCCGGCCGTCGTCAGTCGAGTCAACCATTTGTACCGCGCAACCGTCGATTTGCCCAATTAGCATGGGGCGCAGGCTCAATCAGATACGAGACCGTGACCGAACGGTGATCTCGGCGCGGGGTCGGTCCGACCGGAACACCCACGCCCTCCCCGTCGCGTCCATGTCGCCGCCGGGTCCGCGGGCCGGCTCACAGCAACCCCCGGCAGTGGTTCTGGCACCGGCGAGCCGACACCGGCAGGAGTTCAGCTGACACCATGGTCGGCATGCACTCCGATACGAACCCGCCCTCCTGGTCGGCACGACTGTGGCAACCGATCGAGCCGACCTTCGCCGCGATCCTGGCGCACCCGTTTCTCACCGGGCTGACCGACGGCAGCCTGACCGAGGCGGCGTTCACCCACTACGTGGCCCAGGATGCGCACTATCTGCGGGATTACGCCCGCGCCCTGGCGATCGTCGCGGCCAAGGCGCCCACGCTGGCCGACACCGCGATGTTCGCCCGGCATGCCGCCGAGGTGTTCGACGTCGAACTGAGCCTGCACAACGAACTGTTGCCCGAGCTCGGGATCGACCCCGCGGAACTGAACGCGATCCCGATCGCGCCGACCACCTGTGCCTATACCAGCTACCTGCTTGCCGCCGCCCACGGTGGCAGCTTCGCCGAGGGACTGGCCGCGGTGTTGCCGTGCTACTGGATCTACGCCCGCGTGGGCGCGGCGCTGGCAGAACGTGGTTCACCGGATCGGCGCTACCAGCTCTGGATCGACAGCTACGGCGGTGCGGAGTTCGCCGCGACCGTCGCCGAGGTGCTCGAGCTGACCGACCGGGTGGGCCCGACGCTGAGCGCATCGGACGAGGCCGCCGCCAACGGCCATTTCGTGGTCACGACGCGCTATGAATGGATGTTCTTCGACGCGGCCCATCGCCGCGAGCAGTGGCCGGTCTGAGGACCGGCGGGATTGCCGACTCGTGGCGTGCCGGTGCCGAAGCACCGGTACGCCACGAGTAGCCACTACTTGAGCGCGGCCAGCGCGGCGTCGTAGTCGGGTTCCTGGGCGATCTCGGGCACCAGTTCGGTGTAGGCGACATTGCCGTCGGCGCCGATCACCACCACCGCGCGGCCCAGCAGGCCGGCCATCGGGCCGTCGGCCAGGGCGATGCCGTAATCCTCACCGAAGCTGCCCCGGAAGGCCGACGCCGCAGTGACGTTCTCGATGCCGTCGGCACCGCAGAAGCGCTTCTGCGCGAACGGCAGATCCTTCGACACGCACAGCACGGTGGCGCCCGACCCGGCCGCGCGCTCGTTGAAGGTACGCACGCTGGTGGCGCACACCGGGGTGTCGATCGACGGGAAGATGTTCAGCAACACCGCCTTGCCCTGGAACTGGTCGCTGGTGACCGCGCCCAGATCGGTGCCGGTGAGCGAGAAGCTCGGGGCCGAGCTGCCGACTGCGGGCAGGTCGCCGACGGTGTTGATGGAATTTCCGCGCAAGGTTATCTGTGCCATGGAGCACAGTCTGTCAAAACCGGCTGCCGCGCGGGCCCGCCGGGGTGCGACCATGGAGCGCGATGATCGATCTGCCGGCGGCGGTACGTGCGATGGGCACCCGGGGACCGCGGTGGCAGTCGTGGGTCGACGGACTGGCGCGCCTGATCCGCGACCACGTCGACGAGTGGGACCTGCGCCCGGATGGCCCGGCCCAACACGGCCACTGCTCGATCGTGCTACCGGTACGGACCGCGGACGGTGGGCCCGCCGTCCTCAAGGCCGGCTTCCCCGACGAGGAGTCCGAACACGAGCACCTGGTGCTGCGCCGATGGGCGGGAAACGGTGCGGTGCGCCTGCTGCGCGCCGACCCACCGCAGCGGATCCAGCTGCTGGAACGGCTGCACAGCCGAAACCT
The DNA here is from genome assembly GCF_019050325.1 of [Mycobacterium] fortunisiensis. GTDB lineage: Bacteria > Actinomycetota > Actinomycetes > Mycobacteriales > Mycobacteriaceae > Mycobacterium > Mycobacterium fortunisiensis. Next base: position 30,712 of record NZ_VOMB01000018.1, read on the forward strand.
CAACGAGCTCTGGGACATCGAGGCATGCGAGATCGTCGCCGGACTGTACGCGCGGATCCATGTGCCACCGCTGCCCCAGTTGCGTTCGCTCACCGAGCACACCGCACAGGCCACCACCGGCTTGGCACAACTCCCCCGCAGCGCCCCGATCCCGCGCCGGCTGGTGCAGCAGGCGATCAGCCTGGGCCGGGAGCTGGCCGGCGATCCCGCCACCACTTCCACCGTGATCCACGGCGACCTGCACTACGAGAACGTGCTCGCCGCCGAGCGCGAACCGTGGCTGTCCATCGATCCCAAGCCGATGAACGGCGACCCGCATTACGAGATCGCGCCGATGCTGTGGAACCGCTGGGACGAGCTGGCCGGCTACGTGCGCGACGGGGTGCGGCGCCGGCTGGCGGCAGTGGTCGACGCCGCGGGCCTGGACACCGACCGGGCCCGGGCCTGGACGCTCGTGCGGATGTTGCACAACGCGATGTGGGAGCTGACCGAAACGGCCCGGCCGGACCCGGTGTGGCTGACCACCTGTGTGGCCATCGCCAAGGCGGTGGCCGATTGAGGAAGGTCAGATGACCTTGTAGGTGAGGTCGTAGAGCACACCCGCACCGCTGAACTGCTGGGTGAGCTCGCCGCGTCCCAGCTCCTCGGAGCGGATGACGATCGAACCGACGTCCTCCATCTCGTCGGTACGCACGTCCACTTCCCGCAACACGATCTCGAGCTGGCCGTCGAACGGCAACAGTCGGTCCAGATCCACCACATCGCCCTGGCACATCGACACAGCCTTGAACTGAAAGCCGTCAGCCCTGCTGATACTGAGCTCGTCGGTCCCCTCGGAATCTTGGGTCCGGACGGCCCGGAGTTCCGAGAGCTTGGCGAACAACGACATGGCATCCTCCGTTGGATCTGGTCATCAGCGGTAGCTGACGATGTCGATTCTCGAGGTGGGGCCACGTCGCCCACATGCGTAGTGCGCTACTTGAATCTGTCCGGCACGAAGTTGCTAGCGCACGTCGCTGCCCCTGATCGCGGCCTGCAGACGGGCCCGCCACCACCGCACCCGGTCAGGGTCGGTGACCGCGAACCGCTCCAGTTGTCCGGGCTGCGGGGCCGGCGGCATCGGCGCGACCGGCAGATAGCCGTCGACGGCGACCAGCGAGCGCGAATCGGCGACCAGATCGCCGGCCAAAAGGCCCCTGGTGCCCAGCTCAGCGGCATACGGTAGCTCCGGCAACGCCCCGGCCAGCGCAAGTCCGGCGGTCAACCCGATGCTCGTTTCCAGCGTGGAGCCGACCACACACGGCACCCCGCAGGCCTCCGCCACCCGCAGCGCCCGCCGGGCCCCGCCGAGCGGACCGGTGGCGAGCACAGCGAGGTCGACGACACCGGAAAGCCGCAGGCCCATCGGTTCTTCGGCGTTGCGGATCGACTCCCCGGCGGCGATCGGCACGTCGACCCGGCGGCGCACCTGCGCCAACTCGTCGAGCGTTGCGCAGGGTTGCGCGACGAACTCCAGGCCACCGGCGGCCGACTCGAGCGCGGCGACCGCGGCGACCGCGCTGTCCACGTCCCACCGGCCCTTGGCATCACAGCGCACGGCGGCGCCCGGCCCGAGCCCGTCGCGCACCGCCGCCACCCGCTCGACATCGTCGGCCAATGGTCCAGCACCGACGGCGACGCACGCCGTGCCGCACCCCGAGCCCACGGCGATCTCGCGGGCGAGCGCGGCATCGACCTCGGGAACGGTGACGGCGACCGGCACCCGGCCCCGCACCGGATCGGGCCAGCCCACGGTGCCCGGCTCGGTGGCCGCGGTGAGCCAGCGCAGCAGCGCATCGCCGGTGGGCGGTGGGCTGAACTCGCCCCAGCCCTGCGGTCCCTCGATGAGCATTCCCTCACGGACGGTGCGGCCACCGACGGGGTGAACGGTCGGGATGGCGAACACCGGCGCGCGGTCGAAATCGATCAGGGTCTGCACAACCACGTGACGCTAGCCGACCGGGCCGGCCACCGGTGCACAAGCACGGCAGCGCCGCAACTGCCGGTGCGGACCGGCCCCACCGCATAGACTGCGGCCGTGCGCAGACAGGCAACGGCGAGCCGGGTGCGGCGAGTGGTGTTCACGGTGGCATCGGCGGCGGTGCTGGCCGCCGGTTCGATGGCGGTGACCAGCACGCCGGCCGCGGTGCCGAGCGCGGGCTGCCCGCCCGGGGAAACCGGCGTCACCAACGGGTGCGCCCCGTTCTGCGTCCCCGGGCGCCAACTCGACGTCGCCACCGGACTCTGCCTGCCGGTGCCGCCACCTCCGCCGGCCCCGAATCGTGTTGCGACACCGCTGTTCTAGGCCGCTACCCTGAACCTCATGGCGCAGGTGCTGACGGTCAATGTGGCTCATCCACGACCCAATACCGCTGAGGGACGTGCCGTCACCGGCATCGACAAACGACCGGTGACCGGGGCCGTGGCGGTCCGCGCACCCGGCCCGATGCACGGCGGGCTGGGCAGCGGCCTGGTCGGCGACATCATCGGCGACCAGCAGTTCCACGGCGGCGACGACCAGGCGGTCTACGCCTACGCCCGCGAAGACCTGGACGCTTGGCAGGTCCGACTCGACCGCGAGATCGCCAACGGCGAGTTCGGCGAGAACCTGACCACCGCGGGCATCGATGTCACCAATGCCCTCATCGGTGAACGCTGGCGGGTCGGGAAGGCCGGGCTCGAGCTCGAGGTATCCCGACCGCGGATCCCGTGCCGGACGTTCGCGAACTGGCTGCAGCTCAACGGATGGGTGAAAACCTTTACCAGAACCGCCATTCCGGGCGCCTACTTCCGGCTCGTGACACCGGGCTCGGTGGCCGGCGGCGACGACGTCACGGTGACGCACCGGCCCGACCACGACGTCACCATCGGCGTAGTGTTCCGGGCCCTCACCCTGGAACCCGGACTGCTGCCCCAGATCCTGCGCGCCGACGCGCTGGCCGAACCGATACGCGAACTCGCCGAGCGCCGGATCAACGCCGGCTGATCACCCGGTGAAGCTCGGCAGCTCGATCCCGACCGCGGCGTTGTCGTCCGGGGTACCGAGCCGATAGCCGTAACGGTGCGCGGTGTCGACGAAATGCGCCAGCTCCTGCGCGGTCATCGGTGGCGAGCCCGCGGGGCGACCCACCTCCCGGAAGAAGCGGCCGATCCGCGGCGTGGTGATGATCAGATCCACGGCCGGCCGCTCGCCGATGTTGCGGTGGGCTGCGGCGCCTCGCCTGGGATACGGACGTAGTCGCCGGCCCGCACGTCGCGCCACTGCAGCCCGTCCTCGCCGGGAATCAGTACCTGGTGGCCGCCGGCCAGGATGTAGAAGTCCTCGAAGTCGTCGTGGCTGTGCAGCGGCACCGTCACGCCCGGCGGGATGACCGCGCGCAACACGCAGATCTGATTGTCACCGTCGTCGGCATAGGACAGAAACTCCACCGTGGGGCCCACGGCATCGAGTGCCGGCAGATCTGTGCCCGCGGCGAGGTCGGCGAGGATGGCCGCCGGGAGTGGCGTGGTCACGATTGACTCCTGTTCTGAAGGGAGCTGCGCAGCTGTTGCCGGCCGCGGTGCAGCCGCGACATGACAGTGCCCAGCGGGACGTTGGTGACCGCGGCGATTTCCTTGCAGGACATGCCTTCTACGTCCGCCAGGTACACCGCGAGGCGATACTGCCGGCGCAAGCCCCGGAACGCGGCGCTGATGTCCGCATCGGGCAGGGCGGCCAGCGCCGACAACTCGGCGGACTGCTGGCTGCCGTGCACCACCGGCCCGATGTATCGATCGTCGAACTGTTCGATCGGCACCTCGGCCGGCCGGCGCTGACGCTTCCGGTACCGGGTGATCCAGTTGTTCCGCAGAATCCGGAACAACCAGGCCGACGGGTTCGATCCGTCGGTGAACGTGTGGAAACCGGTGTAGGCGTTGAGCATCGTCTCTTGCACCAGGTCTTCGGCGTCGTGCCGGTTTCCGGCCAGCCGCAGCGCCGCGACGAACAACCGGTCCGACAGTGGCAGCACATCTCGTTCGAAGCGCCGGTCCAGTGGTGATATCTCCTGCTTCACAGGCTATTCCGGCCAGCCGTTCGCGAGGATGACGTCGACGAAGTCGCCTCGCACGAAGGTGTCGTCGAAGTGTGCGAGTACGTCGGCGTTGACCGTGCCGAACGTCGATCCCGGCCGCTGCCGGACGCCCTCGGTGAAGGCGTGCAGGATCCGGTTCTTGAAATCAGGCCGCGGGTGCACCGTGGTGACGGCGTCCAGGTCCTGCTCCGTCAGGTCGTCGCGTCCGATACCGAGCACATCGGTCTCGACACCCGCTGTGACAAGCGCGATCTCGGGATCCAGGAACTCCGGGATGCCGGGGGTGGTGTGCAGGGCGATACCGAGCCACACCTTCTGCGCGGCGGCCTCCTCGACACCGTGCCGCAACAGGAAGTCCCGGGCGGCGTTGGCGCCGTCGACCTCGAAGCGCAACTGTGAGGTGCTCCGGTAGGGCTCGGTCAGCCCGATGTCGTGGAACATCGCGCCCACGTACAGCAATTCGAGGTCGGGTTGCAGGCCACGGCGCAGGCCCTGCAGAGCGCCGAAGTAGAACACCCGACGTGAGTGGTGGAACAGCAGATCGTCCTCGACGTCGCGGATGTATTCGGTGACCTCGCGCACCAGCGCGGTGTCGGGCAACACGATCCCGGCGATGTTGTTGGTCAGTGAAGTCGTCATGACTGTCTCCTCGGTCAGTGGGTGGGCGGGTTCAGGTGATAACGGGCCACGATGTCGTCGAACCATTCCGGTGCCCCATAGGTGAGGCCGTACTTGGCGGACAGCTCGATGAATTCCGGTGTGGTGTGCAGCGCCGGGGCGTCCGGCCCGGGATCGCCGCTCGAGGTCAGCAGCTCGCCGAGTTCGCGGAAGTAGTTCTCGAAACCGTTTCCGGGCGTGATGACTTCGATGATGCGGCCCGGTTCGGTACCGGCGTTCCACATGGCGTGCATCTGGCCGCGCGGCTTGGTGATGTAGCCGCCGGGACCCAGCACGACTTCGTTGTCGTCGGAACGGAAGCCGATCTCACCGGCCAATACGATCGAGTGCTCGTCCTCATGGGTGTGCCGGTGGGCTGCGGTGATCATCCCGACCGCGAAGGGGTGCTCCACGATGGACACCTGGCCGCCGGTGGTCGCACCGGTCAGCTTGAAAACCGCACCGAAGCCGGGGATTTCAGCGATGTCCCCGGCACCCGGCGGAACGACGGTGACGGTGGCGCCTGCAGTGGATGACATGTCGACCTCCTTCTTCGCTGTGAACCCAGTCTGCGTCGCGGCTGACCCGCGGACCCATGGCCGATGCGCCACGTTTCCCACAAGAAGCGACACAATGAGCGGATGGCACAAGCGGCAGGGCCACGCGAGATCGCGATCGTGGTCTTCGACGGGATGAAACTGCTGGACGTCGCGGGTCCGGCCGAGGTGTTCGCCGAAGCCAACCGGTTCGGCGCCGACTACCGCCTGCGCATCGCCTCGGTCGACGGCGCCGATGTCAGCACGTCGATCGGCACGACGTTCGCGGTGACCGACCGCATCGCCGGGATCGGCCCGGTCGACACCGTGTTGGTCTCCGGCGGCGACAGCCTGGTCGGCCGGCCGATCGACCCCGCCCTGGTGGCTGCGGTGCGCGAGGTGTCCACACACACCCGCAGGCTGGCCTCGATCTGCACCGGGTCGTTCATCCTGGCCGAGGCCGGCCTGCTCGACGGCCGCCGGGCCACCACGCATTGGCGCCACGCCCGGCTGCTGGCCCGCGCCTACCCCACGATCTCGGTGGAGCCCGACGCGATCTTCGTCCGCGACCGCGAGATCCACACCTCGGCAGGAGTGTCAGCCGGTATCGATCTGGCGCTGGCCCTGGTGGAGGCCGATCACGGGGACGATCTGGTGCGCAATGTGGCGCGGTCGCTGGTGGTGTATCTCAAGCGGGCCGGTGGCCAGTCCCAGTTCTCCACGCTGGTCGAATCAGATGCCGCCCCGCAGTCGGCGCTACGGAAGGTCACCGAGGCCATCGGGGCCGATCCCACCGCGAGCCACAGCGTCAAAAGTCTTGCGGCACTGGCATCGCTGAGCACCCGACAACTGACCCGGCTGTTCCAGGCCGAACTCGGTACCACCCCGGCGCAGTACGTGGAGATGGTGCGCATCGACGTCGCCCGGGCCGCCCTGGACGCCGGTCGCCAGGTTGGCGACACCGCCGCGCTGGCCGGATTCGGCAGCGCCGAGACGTTGCGTCGGGTGTTCGTCAAACACCTGGGGGTGTCACCCAAGGCCTACCGCGATCGGTTTCGCACCACGTCCGACGCCTGAGCCACCCGCTCAGATCCAGCGCGGCAGCTCCTTGCCGATCAGCGGTGCGATCTTGTCAGCCATGTAGGCGTGACCGGCGTCGGTCGGGTGGATGCCGTCGGCCCCGATCAACTCGGGGTTGTCGAAGAACCAGCGGTCGGCGATCGGATCGATGAACGTGGCCCCCACCAACTCGGCCTCGTTCCGCAGAATATCGCGGATGGCCAGCAGATTCGGCGGCACCTCGGGATTCACCCACGGCGGTCCGATCACCAGCATCCGGGCGGCCGGGGCGGTCTGGCGGGCGTGGGCCAGGGCATCGTGGCTCAACCGGGTGACCGCGCCGAGGTCGGCATCCTTGTCGTTGCGGGACCCGAAGAAGACGATCAACGCGTCGTCGGGCCGCACCGCCCGGGGGGTCAGGTCGGCGAAGATGCTGCCGTGGTTGCCGCGGGCGACGTACCCGGCGCCGCCTTCGGCCACCACGTCGGCGTCCACCTGCACCCCGCGCTGCGCCAACTTCTGCCAGGTCAGTGTCGCCCAGTTCCTCGGCCCCATCCCGCCTTCGGCGAGCATGCCCGTGGTGTAGGAGTCGCCGATCACCGCGATGTGGCTGATCTGGGGATCCAGCCCGGAGTTGACATAGCGCTGCTGCGGCGCCTGCGCGAACAGCCCGACCAGAAGGCCGAGTGAGACGATGAAAGTGGTCAGACGACTCACTGCAACCTCCACTGCCGGCGAGACCCCATCTGCCCCGTACCGCGATACCGGGACAGCCTATGGGGTGAACCCCGGCCGCACCCAGGCAGCCGGTGACACAGCGATAACAAGGGCATAACAACCTGTCGCACAGCGCGTTTGGATGGTTACAGATGGCTCCGGATGGTTACCATCCGTCACCCCGCACGGGCGGAAACCTCGTCGCTTCGGTCCTGCGGCTCGGTGTCGATCCGGTGCAGCTTCGGGTTGGCCTGCTCGACCGGCCGGATGTCGACCATCCTGCGCATCCACCTTCGAGCCGGCTCCTCGACCCAGTGGTACAGGATGACCGCGCCGACGAGCGATATCGCCAACAGCGCCAGCAGCGTCGCCTTACCCGAGAGCGTGGGTGTCAGGGTGAGCTCGAATTGCCTGGTGGTCCAGATCCAGGCGGTGTGCACCAACTCGTGCACCATGTACAGCCCGAACGATACCTGTCCCCCGTAGACGAGCAGCCGGGTCGACAGGAGCGCGGGCAGGGTGCCGACCCCGATCGCCAGCGCCACCACCTGTGGCACGAACAGGATGTCGACGACGCCGCCGGCGTCACCGATGGTGTTCAACGGATGCGCGTCGAAGAAGTACAGCCCGCCGACGATGACCGCGCTCAGCACGATCGACAGGTAACCGGCGGTGCGCCGGGTCCGGTCCGTCAGATGCAGTTTGCGCACCGCTGCGCAGGCCAGCGCGCCGGCGGTGAACTGCATGATGATCCTGGGCAGCCAACTCCATGGGGTGTAGAAGTGGCCCGTGGCCAACAGCAACACCACCGGTGGCAGCGTCGCGGCGACGGCCAGCAGCACCAGGCTGCGCGCCCGGGTGGCCCGGGCGATCCGGAAGATCACCAGGATCAGCGCACCGAACAACAGGTAGGCCAGCCACTCGGCACTGATCGACCATGCGGGTCCGTCCCAGCTCGACCCGTCGAAATACGGCTCGAACCACAGTTGGACCAGAAACAGCTGGCGTATGTAGCTGACGGCGTTGTAGCCGCTGGTGTCTTCCGGTGGGATGTGGCCGACGTTGAGGGTGAAGATCAACCACAGGGCCGCCAGGTGCAGGGTGACGAGGTAGACCGGCCATACCCGCGACAACCGCAGCCACAGGAAGTGCAATGTGGCCCGGGTGTCCCAGGTGGGTCCCATTCGATCGATGTAGTTCCACGTCAGCACGAACCCGCTGAGGATGAAGAACAGGTCGACGCCTTGGGCGCCGCAATCGAGAACCGGGGCAAGGGCCTTGGTGAAATCCGGTGCGACCTGGTAGAGCAGGGGCCGGAAGTGGAACAGCACCACCCAGACCGCTGCGACGATGCGCAGTCCCGTCAGGGCCCTGATCTCTGCGCCGCGCACAACACCCTTTTCCGTATCGACCCAACTGCTTTCGTGACGTCGGGCCGAGAGTAGCAGCGCGGCGGTGCGCACCGAGTCGGCCACGCGGTGGCTACTCCTGAGAGAAACCCGCGTGACCACCGGATCAGGGCATCGGTACCTGCGACCCGTCGTAATTACGGGCGTTGTTGTTGAGGGTGTTCAGCCAGGCCCGAAGCTTGGCCTGCCCCACCAGTGCGGGGATGGGACCGTTGGGCTGGGCGTCCGGGGCGGCATCGGTCATCTGCCACGTTTGGCACCCGCTGGTCTTGAACGCCTTGTCGGTGGCCTCGATCGCGACCACCTGCGGCTTCTTCGTGAATGCGTTGTCGATGACGTCACCGCCGTGCAGATCGGCCATCCGCTTCCAGTAGCAGGTGCCGTCGGCGACCGGGCCGGCCGACGCGTAATTGCCCGGTTGGATGTCGGTACCGACGACGAAGATGCCGTCATGGTCCATGGTCGTCGCGGGTGCGGCGGGTCCGGCTGGAGTCGTGGCGGGACCAGCTGGGGCCGCGGGAGCGTCGGGCCCGGCCGGAGCCGCGGCGGCGGCATCGGGCGCCGGACCGGGAGCCGGGCCCGGTGCGGGACCGGGGGCCGGTACCGGATCGGCACCGGCGACACCGCTGAACGCCCCACCTGCGGACACCACCACCGCGGCGGCAGCAACGATCACGGCATTCGTCAACTTCATGAAAATCGAGCGTACCGGCTGTGTCGGAGTGATCGGGCACACTTGCGATGTGCAGCTGCCGCACCCCGATCCCGATGTGCCGCACCTGGCCGACGTCGTGCCCTCGGTCCTGTCCGCGATGGGTGTCGGCGGATTCGAGCCCCGGATCAGCTGGCCGGGCCCGGTCCGCGGGGCCTGCGTCCTGTTGATCGATGGGCTGGGCGCCGAACTGCTGACCGCCCACGGTGCCGACGCGCCGGTGATGACGGCGCTGGCCGACCGGACACCGGGCACGCTGCAGGTCGGCTTCCCGGCCACCACCGCGGCCGGTCTGGCGGCGATCGGCACCGGTTGCCGCTCGGGCGAGCACGGTTTCGTCGGCTATACGTTCCGTCTTCCCGAGGCCGGCCCGGACGTCGACGTGATCAACGCGCTGCGCTGGCGCCCGCACCCATGGGGCCCGGACCTGCGCGAGACGGTGCTCCCGGAACGCGTTCAGCCACTGCCCACCACGTTGCAGCGCGCCGAGGCGGCGGGGTTCGCCGTATCGGTCGTTTCGGGCGCGGAATATGCCGGTTCCGGGCTGACCAGGGCGGTCTTGCGGGGCGGGCGCTACGTCGGGACGCACGCCCTGGGTGACCTCGCGGCCGCGGTCAGCGCGGTCGTCGCCGACGGCGGCTTCTGCTACGGCTATCACGCCGACCTCGATCTCGTCGGCCACCTGCACGGGCCGGGCTCGGCGCCGTGGCGGATGCAGCTGCGCCAGGTCGATCGTCTGGTGGAGTCGGTGCTGGAAACCCTGCCGTCGGACTGCCTGCTCACCGTGGTGGCCGACCACGGGATGGTCGCTGTCGACGAAGCCTCGGCAATCGACATCGACGAATGTCGGCCCCTGCGAGATGGCGTGGTCGCCGTCGGGGGCGAGGTGCGGGCGCGGCACCTCTACACCGCCACCGGCGCGGTCGACGACGTGCTCGCGGCGTGGCGGACCACGCTGGGAGACGCGGCATGGGTGGTGTCGAGCGACGAGGCGATCGCGGCGGGATGGTTCGGCCCACGGGTGCGCGACGACGTGCGGCCCCGCATCGGCGACGTGGTGGTGGCCGCCCGCGGGTCGACCGCATTGGTGCGGCGCAGTGTCGAGCCGGTGGAGTCGGCATTGATCGGCCATCACGGTTCGCTGACCAGTGCCGAACAACGCGTGCCGCTGCTGTCGGCGAGAAGTTGACCAACCGCACATCCGGAACAGGCTTAGATGGGCTAAGATTCACCGCATGAAGCTTGCAGGGCTGGCAGTGATCGGTGCCGCGGCGGCTATCGCCTTCGCCGCTCCCGCACACGCCGAGATTGATACTGATTTCGCCAATGAGCTGCACACCTTCGGCATTTACGGGCCGCGTGACTACAACGCCTGGATCGCCAAGATCGCGTGCAAACGGCTCCACAACGGCGTCGATCACAACGCGCAGGATTCGGTGAATTTCGTGGCCAAGCAACTGGACCGGGACAGCACCACCGCGCAGGCATGGCAGTTCCTTGGTACCGCAATCAACTACTACTGCCCCGATCAGCGCTTTGTCTACGAACAGGCCGCCACGCGGCCGTAGTCTGAGCCCTGAGCCGGATCCGAGAGTTTTGGAGCGAGATGTTCAACCGCAAGAGTGTCAGTAACCTCATCCGCGCCGGTGTGGCCACCTGCGCCATCGCCGGCAGCCTGGCTGGAGCCGGCATCGCCACCGGCCTCGGGGTCGGCACCGCCTCCGCCGATGCCACCGACGACTATCCGATCCCCAACCGGATCCTGCGCACACCGTGCACGGCCGAACAGATCATGGCCGCCGCCCGCGACGTCGAGCCGGTCTACTACGAGCGCTACATGATCGATTACAACAACAAGCCGGTCGCCGACCAGCAGGGCGCTCAGGACCGGATCCACTGGTTCTTCTCGATGGACTACGCAGGCCGCCGCCAGTACTCCGAGAACATGGCCACCAACGCCTTCTTCGAGAACATGTCCTGGCGCTGGCCGAACTGGGCCAAGCTGTTCTTCAACAACAAGGGCGTCGCAGCCAACACCACCGACGTCTGCCAGAACTACCCGCCCAACGACATGTCGGTGTGGGACTGGCACTAGTTCCGGGGTTCGACAGGGGTTGGGTTTCGTTGCCGTGATCGGCGGTGAAGCCCAGCCCCTTTTCGTTAGCTGCATCACAGTCGTCGGGCCGATCGCCGCCCACGTATGTCCAGCGCAACCCGCAACGGCGGCGTGACCTGTCGTTACGTGCACCGTGGCGAAGGTTGGCGGGCGCCGACTGCGGGCCCCCGGGGTGGCACCATCACACCTGTGTCGCCGTTTTGTCACTCACTTAAATAAGCTAATATCTCGCTAAGTTTTAGTTAGCCATTCGGCTAGACAGGCACGATATATCGAGGTGAACATGGTGCACACACGCTTCCCCGCGAGCGGCCGTGCCGCCATGTCGGCCACGCCTGATCGCCCCATCGCCCACAATCGACGGACCGGTACCCACTGACGATGACCAAAGCGACGAAAAGCTCTCGCCGGAAACAGTTTTCACTCTCTGGCCTGGCGAAGAAATTTTGGATTCCGTTGATCATCGCCGCGGTGGTGCTGGTCGGCGGATTCACGGTGATGCGGGTGCGCACGTTCTTCGGCGCCGGCGACGGGTCGGGCATCTCCAGCGCCAAGGTCGATGACACCAAGCCGTTCGACCCCAAGGTCGTGGTCTATGAGATCTACGGCGAGCCGGGTGCCTACGCCGACGTGAACTACCTCGACCTCGACGCCCAGCCGCAACGCATCGACGGGGTGACCCTGCCGTGGACGTTGCGGCTGGAATCGACCGCGCCGTCGGTGTTCCCCAACATCGTGGCCCAGGGCAACGGCGACACGATCAGCTGCCGCATCACCGTCGATGACGAAGTCAAAGACGAGAGAACCTCCAACGGCGTGAACGCCCAAACCTTCTGCTTGGTGAAATCTGCATGAGCAACTACGACGCCCCGACCGAAGCATTCCCGGTCAGCGGGCCGAGACCGGCTCAGCACCGCGGGATCGCCAAGTGGATCCGCCGGTTGGCTGTGCCGATCATCATCGGCTGGATCGCGCTGATCGCCGTGCTGAACGTCGCCGTGCCTCAGCTCGAAGAGGTCGGGAAGATGCGCTCGGTGTCGATGAGCCCGGACGAGGCGCCGTCGATGATCGCCATGAAGCGCGTCGGCGAGGTCTTTCAAGAATTCAAGTCCAACAGCTCGGTGATGGTGGTGCTCGAGGGCGACGAGCCCCTCGGTGACGACGCGCACGACTACTACGACGAGGTCGTCGACAAGCTCGAGGCCGACAAGGAGCACGTCGAGCACGTCCAGGATTTCTGGGGCGATCCGCTGACCGCCTCCGGCGCCCAGAGCTCCGACGGCAAAGCCTCCTACGTGCAGGTCTACACCGCGGGTAACCAGGGCGAGGCGCTGGCCAACGAATCGGTCGAAGCCGTCCAGAAGATCGTCGAGAGCGTCACCCCGCCGGCCGGGGTGAAGGCCTACGTCACCGGCCCGGCCGCCCTGGCCGCCGACCAGCACATCGCCGGTGACCGCAGCGTCCAGATCATCGAGGCGCTGACCTTCACGGTCATCATCATCATGTTGCTGCTGGTCTACCGCTCCATCGTCACGGTGATCCTCACCCTGGTGATGGTGGTGCTGTCCCTGTCGGCCGCCCGCGGGGTGATCGCTTTTCTGGGCTACTACAACATCATTGGCCTGTCCACGTTCGCCACCAACCTGTTGGTGACGCTGGCCATCGCCGCGTCCACCGACTACGCCATCTTCCTGATCGGGCGATATCAAGAGGCCAGAAGTGTCGGCGAGGACCGAGAACAGGCCTACTACACCATGTTCCACGGCACCGCCCACGTGGTGCTGGGTTCAGGACTGACCATCGCCGGCGCCACCTTGTGCCTGCACTTCACCAACCTGCCGTACTTCCAGTCCCTCGGTTTCCCGTTGGCCATCGGCATGGTCACCGGCGTGATCGCCGCCCTCACCCTGGGGCCGGCCATCATCACGGTGGCCACCAGGTTCGGCAAGACCCTGGAGCCCAAGCGGGCCATGCGGACCCGCGGCTGGCGCAAAATCGGTGCGGCCGTGGTGCGTTGGCCGGCACCGATCCTGATCTCGACCATCGCGCTGGCCCTCGTCGGTCTGCTGACCCTGCCCGGCTACCGGACCAACTACAACGACCGGGTCTATCTGCCGGCTGATCTGCCGGCCAACACCGGATATGCCGCATCCGACCGGCACTTCTCGCAGGCCCGGATGAACCCCGAGTTGCTGCTGATCGAAAGCGATCACGACCTGCGCAACTCCGCGGACTTCCTGGTCGTCGACCGGATTGCCAAGCGAATCTTCCAGGTACCCGGCATTTCTCGGGTGCAGGCCATCACCCGCCCGCAGGGAACGACGATCGAGCACACCTCGATCCCGTTCCAGATCAGCATGCAGGGCACCACCCAGATGATGAACATGAAATACATGCAGGACCGCATGAAGGACATGTTGGTGATGGCCGACAACATGCAGACCACCGTCGACACCATGGAAAAGATGCTGACGCTGGTCGGGCAGATGTCCGACACCACCCACAGCATGGTCGGCAAGATGCACGGGATGGTCGACGACGTTGCCGAAATGCGGGACCACATCGCCGATTTCGACGATTTCTTCCGCCCGATCCGCAACTACCTGTACTGGGAACCGCACTGCTACGACATCCCGATGTGCCAGTCGATCCGGGCGATCTTCGACACCCTCGACGGCATCGACACCATGACCGACGACATCCAGAACATGATGCCGGACATGGATCGGCTCGATGAGCTGATGCCGCAGATGCTCACGATCATGCCGCCGATGATCGACACGATGAAGCGGATGAAGTCCATGATGCTGACCATGCAGGCGACCATGGGTGGTCTGCAGGATCAGATGGAAGCGATGATGGAGAACCAGACGGCCATGGGCCAGGCGTTCGACGCTTCCAAGAACGACGACTCGTTCTACCTGCCGCCGGAGACCTTCGAGAACCCCGACTTCAAGCGCGGCATGAAGATGTTCCTGTCGCCGGACGGGCACGCGGTGCGGTTCATCATCAGCCATGAGGGCGATCCGATGAGCCCCGAGGGCATCTCGCACATCGATCCGATCAAGAACGCCGCCAAGGAGGCGATCAAGGGCACCCCGCTGGAGGGTTCCAAGATCTACCTCGGCGGTACCGCGGCCACCTTCAAGGACATGCAGGAAGGCGCCAACTACGACCTGCTGATCGCCGGAATCGCGGCGCTGTGCCTGATTTTCATCATCATGCTGATCCTGACCCGCAGCGTGGTGGCCGCCGCCGTCATCGTCGGCACCGTCGTGCTGTCCCTGGGCGCATCCTTCGGTTTGTCGGTGCTGATCTGGCAGCACCTGATCGGGCTGGAGTTGCACTGGATGGTGATCGCCATGGCGGTCATCGTGCTGTTGGCCGTCGGTGCGGACTACAACCTGTTACTGGTCTCCCGGTTCAAAGAGGAGATCCATGCCGGTTTGAACACCGGCATCATCCGGGCCATGGGCGGTACCGGGTCGGTGGTGACCTCGGCGGGCCTGGTGTTCGCGTTCACCATGATGTCGATGGCGGTCAGCGAGCTGGCCGTGATCGGTCAGGTGGGCACCACGATCGGCCTGGGCCTGCTGTTCGACACCCTGGTGATCCGGTCGTTCATGACCCCGTCGATCGCGGCGCTGCTGGGCAAGTGGTTCTGGTGGCCCCAACGGGTGCGGCAGCGCCCGCTGCCGGCACCGTGGCCGACGCCGACGCGGCGCGATCCGCAGGACAGCTTGGTCTAGGCGGCCCGCTCCAGCTCCGATTTGAGACCGGACAGCTTGAGCGGCCAGCCGCGCGAGACCAACTCTCGCACCACGCCATCCACGCCGAGACCGTCGTGGACCAGGGTGAGCTTGACCTGGTCCCCGACGGTTTCGATGTCGAAGGCCACCCGTGACCGGGGTTCGCCCGCGGCCGCGGCGATCGTCTCCTCGCTCAGTTGCGGGTCGATCCGGCGCAGCTCGGGCGTGAACGTGTGGAAGGTGAACGCCAACCGGCGGTAGGGATCGGATTCCAGCACCATCTGCTCGGGGTGCTCGATGCGCACCCCGTCTTCGATCCAGGTGTAGGACGAGCCCTTCAGCCAGTCCGACTCGATGCCGTGCCCCAGGTAGCTGCGGGAGAACGCCGGGTTGGTGATCGCCTGCCACAGCCGTTCCGGGGTGGTGTGGATATAGGTGACGTAGACGAACTCGCTCACCGTCGGGTGCTCCAACACCGTCTTGAGGCCGGCCTGCCCATGAGCGCGGGCGTGGGCGTAGTGGTCGATCCAGCGGTCGGCGACGGTGGTGATCGGCTCGGTATTGAGGTAATGCCGCTTTTCCCGCCCCACACGCCTCGTGGTGACGAGATTGGCGGTTTCCAGTACCGCCAGGTGCTTGCTGACCGACTGCCGGGTCATCGACAGGCCACCGCACAGCTCCCGCAAGCTCTGTCCGTTCTGTTCGTCGAGGCTCTCGAGCAGCCGCCGCCGAGTGGCGTCGGCCAGCGCTTTGAAGACGTCGTCCATCTGTCCGGGTTCCCCCTCACCTACGTCGGTACCGGAGCCGCCACTCATTATGCAGCCATTTGGTTGCATAATGGGCCTCGCCCGCCTTCGACAGGCCCCCTGGACCCGGGCCGTGGTCGGTTTCCCCGGTCGGCGTCCAGCCACCGTCCGGCGCCGCTGAGGCGTTGCCGAAATTGCACCGCCCGGACCTGTTCCCCGCCGCGGCGTCGTCACCGGCCCCAGGCAGGCAGCATCACCCCCTCGACGCCGACCGCCCCACCGCATCATGATCGAAATACCTATGAAACCAATGTAATTCACGCCTCCCGTGACAGATCGAACCCCCTGAATCCGCGCCGAACCGCAGCACAAGTCCAGTGCCGCAGCACTATTCACCGAGAACACGCCCGGTCATCGCGCGACGGTTTCCTACCCGCCACCGGCAACCGAATAACCATCGCGGACAACCACACTCGATCAGCCAAAGCGTGAAGCAGTCCATACCCACCGATGGTTGTGAACGGAGTCACATATTTTGCCCACCCAAAATCAGCTCTGCTAGCGTCCGGCCGCATGTTTGCTATCGCCACGCTTATGGCGCTTGTCCAGCAGGTTTCGGGCACGCCGTACATCTCAGGTGGAGACTCCCCGGCCGGCACGGACTGCTCGGGCCTGGCTTCCTGGATCAGCAATGCAGCCACCGGTCGCCCCGTCTACGGCGACCGGTTCCACACCGGCAACCAGGAGCGGGCGCTGCTGGCCCGCGGCTTCAAGTACGGCACCCAGCCCGGTGCCCTGGTGATCGGCTGGAACAGCGGCCACACCGCGGTGACCCTGCCGGACGGCACCGCGGTGTCCTCGGGCGAAGGTGGCAGCGGGGTCAAGATCGGTGGCGGTGGCGCCTATCAGCGGCAGTTCAACCACCACATGTATCTGCCGGCCGAGGCACTCCCCCCGGCGCCCGCGGACGCTCCGCCGCCCTTCGGCGCTCCGCCGCCCCCGGCACCGATCGAGTTGATGGGCGCACCGGCTCCCGTCGACCCGTTCGCCCCGCCGCCACCGCCCCCGGCCGACCCGTTCGCCCCGCCGGTCGACCCGATGGCAGCTCCGGCCCCGATCGATCCGTTCGCCCCGCCGCCGCCGGCCGACCCGTTCGCCCCGGTGGACCCGATGGCCGCCCCCGCGCCGATCGTGCTGGACGTACCGCCGCCCCCGGCGCCGCCCGCGCCCGAGGAACCCGCTCCGTTCGCGGTCTGAGATCACACCGGTCGGTAGCCGGAGAGTCGCGATCGTTCGGCTAACGTCGGCGTGTGATCGTGCTCCTGCCACCGTCGGAGACCAAGCGCACCGGCGGGGACGGCCCGCCGCTGCGTCTGGACACCCTGAGCTCCCCCGCCCTCACCCCGCTTCGTCAGTCGCTGGTCGACGAACTGGTGGAGCTCGCCGGGGATCCGCCGGCCTGCCGCACCGCCCTGGGCCTCTCCGCCGGCCAGGACGCTGAGATCGAGCGCAATGCCGCACTGTGGCGGGCGCCCACCATGCCGGCCATCGAGCGCTACACCGGGGTGCTCTACGACGCTCTGGACGTCGGTTCGCTACGCGGCGCAGCGGTTGCCCGTGCCCGTGCCCGGCTAGCGGTGGGCTCGGCCCTGTTCGGCCTGCTGCGCGCCGACGACGAGGTGCCTGCCTACCGACTGTCCGCGTCCTCGAAGCTGCCGGGGCAACCCGGCCTCGTCAAGCGCTGGCGCCCACTGCTGGAGCCGGTGCTCGCCGACCTGGCCGCCGGCGAGCTCATCGTGGACCTACGCTCCGGCTCCTACGCCGGCCTCGGCCGCGTCGCAGGCGCCGTCCGGGTACAGGTGCTGGCCGAGCACCCCGACGGGCACCGCACCGTGGTGAGTCACTTCAACAAGGCGCACAAGGGTCAGCTGGCCCGCGCACTGGTCAGCTCCAGGGCCGAACCCAACGATGCCGCCGCCGTGGCCACCGTCGCGCGCCGCGCCGGGATGACCGTCGAACGCGTCGGCGACGAACTGACCGTCGTGGTGCCGGCCGGGTGACCCCGCCGGGTCAGGCCGGCCCGAACGGCTCGCCGTCTCAGGCTGCCTCGAACGGCTCGCCGTCTCAGGCTGCCTCGAACGGCTCGCCGTCCAACGCCACCGAGGGACGGCCGTCGGGTCCCGCCGGCACATCCCCCACCAGCGTCACCCGGTACAACCGGCGATCGTGGTCACCGGTGAGGTCCGACGGGGCGAGATGCACAGTGGCGCGGTTGTCCCAGAACGCGATGCTGCCCGGCTCCCACTTGAACCGCACGGTGTACTCCGGCCGCACCAGCTCGTCGTAGAACAACCCCAGCAGCCGGCGGCTCTCGTGCGGTGAGACGTCGACGATGTGGCTGGTGAAACCCGGGTTGACGTACAGCGCGCGCTCTCCGGTCTCGGGATGCACCCGCACCACCGGGTGCTCGGTGAGCAGTGGACGACGCTGCACTCGACGCTGATAGTCCTCGGTCGCCGTCGTGCCGTCCGGCGGCGAGAAGCGGTGCACGGCCCGCAGGCCATCGGCCAGTCGCTGCAACGGTGCGGACAAACCCTCATACGCCGCAACGGTGTTGGCCCATTGGGTGTCGCCGCCGTATGGCGGGATCACCTCGGCCCGAAGGATCGACGCCGCAGGCGGATTCACCGCCGCGGTCACATCGGCATGCCAATTCGCCTTGTCGTAGCCGCGGCTGCTGCCGTAGCGGGCCTTGAAGCGGTCGGCGAAGATCGGGTAGATCGTCGGATAGTCCGGGTCCGGGATGGAGTCGAACAACGGATGGGCCGGGGTCGGTGAACCGAACGCCCGGGCCAGCCGCAGGTGATCGTCGTGACCGATGAACTGGCCGCGGAAGAACACCACCTTCCACTTGAGCAGCGCGGCACGGATTTCGGTGACGTGCTCCGCGAGCAGCGGTGCGGTCAGGTCGATTCCGTGGATCTCGGCGCCGATCCAGCCGGCCTGCGGCCGGATACTCAATGCGGTCGTCGTTTGCGTCATCTGTGATCCTTTCTGGGAGTCGTTACGGCGTCAGTGATTTCGGTATGACACCGTCGAGTTCGTTCTGCGCGGTGACGATGTCGTTGTAGCGACCGTCCACATAGGGCTTCACATCGACGTGGCTCTTGATGGTCCCGGTGTCGTACAAGCCGTCGGCAACGGTCTGGAACAACGCGGTGGAATCCGCGTCGATCGGGTAGTACGAGGCGATCCCATCTTCGTCGTAGAGCTTGCGGCCCTGATCGAAAGTGATGCCCTGCACCGCGACGTAGTACTGGTCGATCCACTGGTCGGAGTGCGTGTCCTTCCAGTTGTTTGCCGCGACGGCGCGACCGACATAGTCACCGATGGCGGCTTCTTTGGCCGGGTCGTCGAGCACGTCACGGCGCACGATCAAGGTCTGGATACCGGTGTTGATCCCCTTGCCGTCACCGAGAATCGGCGGCTCACCCAACTGGTAGTACTGGTTGCCCAGCACGATCGCGGCATCGACGGCGTCGGCGGCAAACGTCGGAACCACCTCTGCCCCAGCCAGTTCCACCGGATGCACATCGGTTCGCAAGTCCAGTCCGTGCCGTTTGAGCAACGCAGCCGTGATCATGTGGCGCCCCGATCCCGGTGGATAGGCCACCCGTTTACCCCGGAGATCTTCGATGCGTTTCACCCCACTGTCGGGACGCGCCACCAGGTAATAGCCGCCGCTGGTCCCGGGGTTGGCCTGCAACCCGATCGTCACCAGGTCGGTGACCCCACTGTCGACCGCGATCGGCACCGGCGCCTCGCCGATCGCACCCACGTCGGCGGCTCCCGAGCGCAACGACTCGATCACCGCCGCCCCACCGCTGAAGTCGGCGAAATCGACCTCGTAGGGTGCGTCGTGGCCGGCATTCGCCAGTTTCCAGGGCAGCGACTGGGTCCCGTTCTGCTCGGCGATGACGAGCTTGGTGCCGGCGGGCACCTCGGTCTTGGCCGCGATCTGCACGGTGTCGATGGCACCTCCGGACTCGTCGTCGGACAACCCGCACGCGCTGAACAGCAACGGCACCAACAACAGCACGGCACACCGGCGCGGGCCTGCACCACCAAAAAGCATGTGATTCATTCCTTGTCTTCGGACACGCCGAGTTCAGTGAGCAAACGCTTTCGCAGCGCGGCGAATTCGTGAGTGTCGCGGGCGCGGGGCTTCGGCACCGTGACGTCGACATCGAGCGAGAGCACCCCGTCGGTCAGCACGATCACCCGGTCGGCGAGCAGGATCGCCTCGTCGACGTCGTGGGTGACCAGCAGCACCGCCGGGGTGTGGTGGCGGTACAGATCCAACAACAGGCCGTGCATCCTGATCCGGGTGAGTGCGTCGAGCGCACCGAACGGCTCGTCGAGCAGCAGCAGTTGTGGTTCCCGCACCAACGCCCGCGCCAGTGCCACCCGCTGCGCCTCACCGCCCGACAACGTGCGCGGCCAGGCTCTCGCCTTGTCCGCGAGTTTGACCTCACCCAGCGCGGCCAGGGCCCGCTGGGCGACGGCGCCGCCGGAGGGCCAGCCGATCGTCACGTTGGCCAGCACCCGCTGCCACGGCAGCAGCCGGGGATCCTGAAACACGATCGCCCGCCGCCCAGGCACCCGCAGATAGCCGTCCACGTCGCTGTCGAGAGCACCCAGGGCACGCAGGAACGTGCTCTTGCCCGAGCCGCTGCGCCCCAGCAGCGCGACGAACTCACCGGCCCGGATCTCCAGGTCCAGACCATCGAGGATCACGTTGTCCCCGAACCGCTTCCGGATACCGCGCGCGATCACCACGGAGTCTGCGTCGAGGGTGGGCGGCAACGTCTCAGTCCCCGTCATAGGCCCGTCTCCAGGTGAGCAACCGCCCTTCCAGGAACCGGACCATAAGGATCGAGACCAGGCCCAGAATCGCGTACACGGCGATCAGCACGAACACGATGTCGATCTGGAAGTACTCGCGGGCATCGGTCATCATCCGGCCGAGCCCCTTCTTCGCGTTGATCGTCTCGGCGAAGATCAACGACAGCCAGGAGGCGGTCAGGGCCAGCCGCAAGCCGACCAGGAACCCCGGCAACGATCCGGGAATGATGACCCGGTAGATCATCTCGGCCCGGCCCGCGCCGAACGACCGGGCCGCCTCCACCAGTGCGGCATCGACGCTGCGGATCGCGCTGAACGTGTTGATGTAGATGGCGACCGCGACCGCCAGGGTGATCAGCAGGATCTTGGGCACCTCGCTGATACCGAACCACACGATCAGTAGCGGCACGAGCGCGAAGTTCGGTACCGCCCGCAGGATTTCCATGTTCGCGTCGACGAAGTTCTCGCCGATCCGGGACAACCCGGCGATCAGGGCCAGCCCGAGCCCGAGCACGATACCGAACACCAACCCGTAGCCGACGCGCAGCAGGCTGGCGGTCAGATGCTCCTGAAAAGTGCCGTCGGCCAGCAGGGTCCACGCGGCGCGCACCACCCGGGTGGGCGGTGGCACCGTGCGTTCGTCGAAGATGCCGACGGTGGAGCACAGTTGCCACAGGCCCACCAGCAGGACCGGCCCCAGCAGCCGCTGCACCGACCGCGGCACCGCCGGTTTGCGCTGCGTCCGCCGGACCGCCGCGCGCGGGTCGACGAGATCGGTGGCGCCCGGACCGGCGGGCGCCGGCCGCGACAACAGGGTGGCCATCTCAGGCGGCACCGAAGTAGTCACCCGAAATCGATTCCGAGGCAACGCCGTCGGGCCCGACCGGGATGTCGCCGACCAGGGTGATACGGTGCAGGATCCGATCACCCTCGACGTGCTCGAAGTCGCGGGGGGCCAGGTGCAGCGCGGCCCGGTTGTCCCAGAACGCCACACTGCCCGGCTCCCACCTGAACCGGACCGAGTACTCGGGCCGCCCGATCTCCTCGAACAACAGGTCCAGTAGGTGCCGGCTCTCCCGTGGGGAGAGATTGACGATCTCACGGGTGAAGGACGGGTTGACGTAGAGCACCTTCTCCCCCGTCTCGGGGTGTACGCGTACCACCGGGTGGATGGTCGCGAGCGGATTGCTGCGCACCAGGTCCCCGATCTTCTCCGGGCTGCGCTCGGCCGACGTCGTCGAACCGAAGCGATGCTCGGCCCGCAACTCGTCGAGCAGACCCTGCACCGACGGAGAAAGCCCCGCATACACCGCTGCGACATTGGTGAACTGGGTGTCGCCGCCGTACCCGGGCACCCGTTCGGCGCGCAGGATCGAATGCGACGGCGGGTTGATCAACGGCGTGACGTCGGCGTGCCAGCCAGGTCCGTTGGGACTTTGCCGCTTGCGGTACTTGGTGCCGTACCGGTGGTCGTAGGCCGCCGGAGAGACCGTATGGATCTGCGGGAATCCGGCTGGGGCAGAATCGCCCTCGTACGGATGCCCTGGCGTCACCGCCCCGAACTGGGCACCGAACGCGATCTGCGCGGCATGGTCGATGTCCTGGTCCCGGAAGAACACCACCTTCCACCGGTGCAGGGCCGACCGGATCGACGCGGTCTGCTCCGACGACAGCGGCCTCGACAGGTCGATCCCGTCGATCAGGGCGCCGGTATATCCCGACAGTGGGGTGATCCGGACTCCGGTACTCGACGCGACCTCGGACAGAGACATCGCCACACTCCCTCCAAAACGGCTGCTGATATCGACCGTTCGACGCTAACGACGTTGGACGCCGGGCTTACCGGTTTGAATCGGCGTGACGGGAATGGCGATCGGCGCATCACGACGTTGCCCGGCGCGGATCGCACCGCGGCCCCACATTGCCTCTGCCTGCGGCGGACTCGATCGCAGGCCGCCGGGCGGGGTGAATCTCACTGTTGCCGAGCCGCTTTCAAAGCCCGTTGAGCTACCCCCGCGCGGCGGAACGCGTTTCGACCGGATTCGCACGAGTTGGCGGGTGTCACCCACGAGGCCCGGCCTCGTCGTGCACAATATGAGCTCGCGTCAGCACCCGCCGCCTGCCCACACCGCCGCTTCCCGGGAGCAAGCTTGGTCACCTGCCTCGTTTCCACACCGCATCCATCGTGTCCGCCGGTTCGGCGCGGACGACATCGAAAGGCACCGCAGCGACGCTGGCTGCCGGTCGGGATCGGGGTGGCCGCCACGGCCGTGGTCAGTTCCCTGCTCACCGCCTTCGTCATCATCACCACGCTGGCATCCAAGCTGTCGGCGAAAGACTCGGTGTATGCGGTGGGCGCCCGGACGTATGAGGTGAAGCCGGAGCTGCCGGCCCCGCGCGACGTCGTCGCACCGGTTACCGCACCGGCCGCCGCCGGGTTCGCGTTCGACGAGGCGGGCTTCGTCGGCTCGCAGGCCCGCTGCGATGACACCCAGACCGCGCGGGCGATCGGGCGCACCGAACGCTCGCTGGTGGTGATCTGCCTGGACCGCAGCGGTGGCCTCGAGTATCACGGCGTGCGGCTTTCGGACCGGGCCGCGCTGGCCGCATCCGCCGACGTCAAGCCCGGTCGCCGGTTCGTCGCACGGAACTATCAGGTCAATTACGCGGTCTCACCGACCGAGCTGCTCGTCACCGCCGGAAGCGCGGTCATCAAGCGCGAACCGATGGTGGAGTACCGCGAGATCCTGTCTACGCCGGTTGTCGTCGCGCCCCGATAGCGGATTCCTGCCCCCGATGGGTGGCCGGTACCACGGCGGGGTGCGGCCCGAATATCCTCTGAGGCGACAGACGTCTTCAAAGGAGTGGACAACCTCATGGTGAACCAGCAGCAGGCCGACAAGATGACCACGGGCAAGGGCTTCATCGCCGCGCTCGACCAGAGTGGCGGCTCGACCCCCAAGGCCCTGCGTCTCTACGGCGTCGAGGAGAACGCCTACTCCTCCGAAGAGCAGATGTTCGACTTGATCCACCAGATGCGCTCGCGCATCATCACCTCACCGGTGTTCAACGGTGACCGGGTGCTGGCCGCGATCCTGTTCGAGCAGACCATGGACCGCTCCATCGACGGCAAGCCCACCGCCACCTACCTGTGGGAGGACAAGGGCGTCGTTCCGCTGCTGAAGATCGACAAGGGGCTGGCCGAGGTCGCCGACGGCGTGCAGGTGATGAAGCCGATGCCAGGGCTGGACGAGCTGCTGGCCCGGGGCGCCGCGAACGGCATCTTCGGCACCAAGGAGCGTTCGGTGATCGGTGCCGCGAACCCCGATGGGGTGGCCGCCGTAGTGGCCCAGCAGTTCGAGGTGGCCAAGCAGGTGCTCTCGCACGGTCTGATCCCCATCATCGAGCCCGAGGTCACGATCTCGATCGACGACAAGGCCGAGGCCGAGGACCTGCTGCGGGACGAGATCACCAAGAATCTGGACGCCCTGCCGGCCGACCAGAAGGTCATGCTCAAGCTGACCCTGCCCACGCACGCCAACCACTACCAGTCGCTGGTGCAGCACCCGAAGGTGATGCGGGTGGTGGCACTGTCGGGTGGTTACTCGCGCGACGAGGCCAACAAGCTGCTGGCCCAGAACACCGGAGTGATCGCCAGCTTCAGCCGGGCGCTGACCGAGGGACTGTCGGCCCAGCAGAGTGACGCGGAGTTCAACAGCACGCTGGACACCTCTATCCAGTCGATCTACGACGCCTCCGTCGCGGGCTGAGACGTGGTCATCCCGATCGACCGCCCCAAGCTGGAGGGCAACATCGCTGTCGACGACGGCAGACAACTAGGGTTCGCCGAATTCGGCGACCCGCAGGGCCGGGCGGTGTTCTGGCTGCACGGCACCCCCGGTGCCCGACGGCAGATCCCGACCGAGGCGCGCATCTACGCCGAGCGGAACCACATCCGGCTGATCGGGGTCGACCGTCCCGGCATCGGGTCCTCCACCCCGCACCAGTACCAGCGGGTGCTGGATTTCGGCGCCGATCTGCGCACCATCGCCGACACACTGGGCATCGACAAGATGGCGGTCATCGGGCTGTCCGGAGGCGGCCCCTACACGCTGGCCACCGCGGCGGCCATGCCCGACCGGGTGATGGCGGCCGGGGTGCTCGGCGGCGTGGCACCAATGGTGGGGCCCGACGCGATCAGCAGTCCGCTGATGCAGCTGGGCGCCCGGGTGGCACCGGTGCTCGAGGTGGCCGGAGCGCCCATCCGGTTGGCCGCCTCGGGGCTGATCCGGCTGATCCGTCCGGTCGCCTCCCCCGCCTTGGAGATCTACGCACGGATCTCGCCCGAAGGCGACCGGCGCATGCTGGGCCGGCCCGAGTTCAAGGCGATGTTCCTCGACGATCTGCTCAACGGCAGCCGCAAGCAGTTGGCCGCCCCGTTCTACGACATCGTGGTGTTCGAGCGGGACTGGGGTTTCCGGCTCGACGAGGTGAAGGTGCCGGTGCGCTGGTGGCACGGCGACCACGACCACATCGTGCCGTTCTCCCACGGTCAGCACGTGGTGTCCCGGCTGCCTGACGCCACCATGACCGAGCTGCCCTACGAAAGCCACCTCGGCGGGCTGGGCTGCGCCGAGGAGATCTTGGGCACCATGATCTCCACCTGGGACAGCGCTGAGAAAGACTGAACACACCGACAGTTGACCTCAACCATTGTTGAGGGTCGACGCTGTCGGCATGACAACTTCACTCACCCGGATTCGGGCCGACCTGTGGGAAACGCGTACCGACACACCGTTTCCGGGTTTGACGACGCACGCTTACCTGTGGACGTCGGATGGGCACAACGCGCTGTTCTATTGCCCGGCCACCGACTCCGATTTCGCCGCGCTGGATGCGCTCGGCGGAGTCGACGACCACTATCTGTCACACCAGGACGAGGCCGGCCCGATGCTGGCCCGCGTCGCCGATCGGTTCGGTTCCCGGTTGCACGCACCCGCCGCCGAACACGACACCATCGGACGACACCGCACGATCGACGTGCCACTGTCCACCCGGCACGTCGACGACCGTGGGATCGAGGTACTCCTCACCCCGGGGCATACTCCGGGCAGCACCAGTTACCTCGTCGAGGGCGCCGAAGGCCGGTACCTGTTCACCGGGGACACCATGTTCGTCGCCGCCGACGGTCGATGGTCGACATTCGTGATCCCCGGTATCGGCGACCCCGCGGCCATGACCGACAGCCTGCACCTGCTGGCGAGCCTGCAGCCCGATGTCGTCATCTCCAGCGCATACGGAGCGCGTGCGGTCACCGTGCTCGACGAGGGTGCCTGGCCGGCGTGCGTCGAGCAGGCGTTGGTTTCGATACCGGTCAACCGCTGATCGCCTACGTCGAGGATCTGTCAGTAGGGCGGTGGTTTGTCTTGTTCGGTGTTGAGTCGGCGTTCGGTGTTGATGCGTTGGGTGCGGGTTTGTTGGCG
>NZ_VOMB01000008.1 GCF_019050325.1 [Mycobacterium] fortunisiensis
CCACTTGAACCTCAACACAAGCCGCTGCTGAACAGCGAAAAGGCGCCCACTAGAACACTAGGAGCGCCACATGTGTTTGATTATGTCATCGGGCACCGACAAAAGTGGCCGATCTCTCAAGACATCGGTGACAGATCTGCATCAGGACACCGGTAACAGTTCCGGTGGTCTTGCTGGTGGACCAGTGTTTCGGCATGTGTGGGCGGCCGATTCCTGCGAGCATTGAGGCATGCCGGTTGGGCGCGCGTCGGCGGTGCTCGGGCGGCGGGCGTGTGCGCTGCTCGCCGTGTGCTCGGCAGCGTTGCACGGGGTGCTGCTGACTCACGTGGGCAGTGCCGCCATGGCGGTGGCGATGGTCGCGATGCTGGTCGCCTGCCTGTACTGCGCGCGGGACCTATGGTCGCGGGGAACGCTGGGGGCTTGGTGTGCGGTCGCGCTCATGAACCTCGCGATGATCGCTCTGCACATACCTGTGCCGGCCCATCACCACGCCGGAGCCGCGCCGGTGCAGATCGTGACGACGACCATGGCGATGGCAACGGTGTTGGCGCTACTCGAAGTTCTCATCGCCGCCGCGGTATTGGCGTATCGCACTCATCAGCGCTCGGTTTTCTGGGCGCGGCTCGGTGCCCTGTGTTGTGATTGCCCCATGCCTGAGCAAAGTCTCGAGCCTGACGCCGACGGGGACGAGCAGAAGCCGCCGGCCATTACCGCACGCGGGATCGCGATGCACGGGCCGTGGGGTCCGGTGTACGGGCCCGTCGACCTCGACATCGACGAGGGCGGGGTCACGGTGTTGTCCGCACCTGCCGGTACCGGTCGCACGGCGCTGCTGATGACCTTGGCCGGACGCATGAGAACTGCACGCGGGCAGTTGACCGTGTTCGGCCGCACCCGGGCCACGGAGATCTTCAAGACTGCAGCACTGGCCGGGATCGATGAGCTCGACACGGTGTCGGAGTCGGTGACGGTGCGCGATCTGGTTACCGAGCAACGTCGTTGGGACGCACCGTGGTACACGCTTGTCGGTCGTTCCGACGAGGACGACCTGGCGGCCATGTGCGGTCCGGTGTTCGGTGAGCTGCCGCTGCCGAAGCTGACGTCATACTTCGACGGGCTCACCGAACTCGATCAGTTTCTGCTGCGGATCGCGCTGGCCAACACCGCGATTCGACCGCTGCTGGTGGTCGGCCACCTCGACCACCTCACTGATGACCGCAACCGCGACGTAGTGCTGGGGCGTCTCATCGCGTTGGGGGAGAAGCAGACAGTGATCACCGCGACGGTCAACGGGGTGCCCGAACACTTGGCCTCGGCTGTACGGGCTCAAATAGAAGTGCCCAACACCACGCTGGCCGAGCTGGCCGGCGCGCAGAAAGGGGGCAAGTAGTCGTGCTGGCCGGAATGTCGTTGGGTACCGATCTGAAACGCTTCTCTCGCGGCACGATGCCGCGCATCGCCCTGGTGACGGTGATCCTGCTGCCACTGTTGTACGGCGCCATGTACCTGTGGGCGTTCTGGAATCCGTTCGGCGAGGTGGACAAGGTTCCGGTGGCGCTGGTCAACGAGGACCGGGGCACCGTCGCCGAAGGTCAGCAGATCAAGGCCGGTGATGAGGTTGCCGATGCCCTGGTGGACTCGGGTCAGCTTCAGCTGCACCGGGTTTCGGCGCAAGAAGCGGCCGATGGGGTGGCCGACGGCAAGTATTACTTCTCGATCACGCTGCCGGAGGATTTCAGCACCAGCATCTCGTCCCCGGCCGGTGGGGCGCCGCACCAGGCCAACGTGCGCTTCACGTTCAACGACGCCAACAACTACCTGGGCTCGATCATCGGCCAGAACGCCGCCCGCGAGGTGATAAATCAGATCAACGCCAAGATCGGCGAACGCACTGTCGGGACCGTGTTGACCGGGCTGACCGACGCCGGGGCCGGCCTGGTCAAGGCGGCCGATGGGGCGCAGCAGTTGGCCACCGGCAGTGCGGCGGCCAACGACGGCGCGCACCGGCTGTCCACCGGCGCCGACGCGCTCACCGCGGGACTGGTGACCGCGCGTGACGGGTCGGCGCAGTTGGCCGCCGGCACCAGGCAGTTGTCGACGGCGGTCGACACCGCCACCGATCCACTGCTCACCGTGTTGGACCGGGTCAGTGGCCTCGGTCTGGATCCGAACGAGGTCGGCCTGGCCGCCCAACGGCTGTCCGGTGCCGTGCGGTCGACCACGGACCGGATCGCGGCGCTCAACATCGACCAGGCTCAGGCCGCCGCGATCGTGGACCAGGCGGTCGGCTTCCTGCGTAACAATCCCGACCCCGCCGTGCGTGACACCGGCGAGTTCCTGGCGGGTGCGCAACGGCTGCTGCAGGCTCGCGGGCTGGACCCCACCACCGATGAGGGCCTGACCCGCCTGCGCGACAACGCCGCCCAGCTGGAGAACGAGCTGGGTGATCCGAACAGCAAGCTGCGGGTGTTCATCAACCGGGCGCTCACCGGTGGGTTGCGCGCCGACGTCGTCAAATTGCGCGACGGTGCCCACCAGCTCAACACCGGAGCCAAGGCTCTCAACAGCGGGCTGGTCCAGCTGGCCAACGGTGGGCACCAACTCTCCAGCGGAGCAAGCGAACTCGCCGCCGGAACCGAGAAACTCCAGGCCGGTAATCAGCAGCTGGCGACCGCGCTCAAGCAGGGCTCGACCCAGGTCCCGTCGTGGACCCCGCAGCAGCGCACCGAGGTGGCCCGCACCTTGGCGTCCCCGGTGGCGCTGGACATCCAGACGCACAACCCGGCCGCCACGTTCGGCACCGGTTTCGCGCCGTTCTTCCTTCCGCTGGCCTTGTTCATCGGTGCGCTGATCATCTGGATGTTGTTGCAGCCGTTGCAGTCCCGTCCGGTTGTCAACGGGCTGGGGGCGCTGCGGGTGGTGCTGGCCTCCTACTGGCCGGCCTCGCTGATCGTGGTCTGCCAGGTGGCGGTGATGTATGCGGTGGTGCACTTCGGGGTGGGGTTGCAGGCCAAGTACCCGTTGGCCGTGGTGGCGTTCTTGGTGTTGGTGGCGGGCACGTTCCTGGCCCTGATCCAGGCCTTCAACGCGTTGTTCGGGGTGTCGGTGGGCCGGGTGGTGACGCTGGCGTTCCTGATGCTGCAACTGGTGTCGGCGGGTGGCATCTATCCGGTGGAGACCACGGCCAAACCGTTCCAGATCCTGCACCCGGTCGATCCGATGACCTACGCGGTCAATGGGCTTCGCCAATTGATCGTGGGTGGGATCGATTCGCGGCTGTGGATCGCGATCGCGGTGCTGGCCGGGGTGTTGGCCGCCTCGCTGGCGGCGAGTTCGTGGGCGGCCAGACGAAACCGGCAGTACACCATGGATCGATTGCATCCGCCGATCGAGGTGTGACCGACAAACTCAGCCCAGCCCGATCCGCCGGTAGCGCTCCAGCCGGGTCTGCAGTCGCTGCCCGCCGGGCACGGCACGCAACGTAGACAGCTCGCCCGCAATGGCGTTCGACAGCCGCTCGGTGAAGGCCCGCGGTTCGTCGGCGGCGTCGGGGTGTTCGGGCACGATCGCGTCGGCGATGCCGTGGCGCAGCAGGTCCACGGACCGAACGCCCTGCGCGGCAGCCAGTTCCGCCGCATGTGAGGTGTCGCGGTAGACGATCGCGCTGGCGCCCTCCGGCGGCAGCGGGGCCAGCCAGCCGTTGGCGGCGACGAGTACCCGGTCGGCGGGCACCATGGCCAGGGCTGGGCCGCCGCTGCCCTGACCCATCAGCACCGACACTGTGGGCGTGTCCAAAGTGACAAGTTCGGCCAGGCAGTTGGCGATCTCGCCGGCCAGCCCGCCCTGCTCGGCCTCGATCGACAGGGCCGGCCCCGGGGTGTCGATCACCAGCACCAGCGGCAGCTGGAGTCCGGCCGCCAAGGCCATGCCGCGCCGGGCCTCCCGCAGGGCGCCGGGCCCGACCAGGCCACCGACGATGCGACGCTGGCCCACCACCACGGCGGGCTGTCCGCCGAAGCGGGCCAGCGCCAGCAGGGTCGTGGCGGCTTCACCTCGCTCGGTTCCGGACAGCAGCACGCGGTCGGTGGCCCCGTGGCGCAGCAGATAGCCGACCCCGGGACGGTCCGGCCGGCGCGAGGCCTGCACCGATTCCCAGGCCGGCACGTCGGGCGGCGTCTCGGCCGCCAAAGGTGCGGGCGGCGGACCTGGCGGGTCCAGGACCACCCGCAGGGTGCGGTTGAGTGTGTCGCGCAGCAGCGCCAGCGGCACCACCCCGTCGATGACGCCGTGCGAGTGCAGGTTCTCGGCGGTCTGCACGCCCGACGGGAACGGCTCGCCGTACAGGTGCTCGTACACCCGCGGGCCCAGGAAGCCGATCAGGGCGCCGGGCTCGGCGGCCGTCACGTGTCCCAGCGACCCCCACGACGCGAACACCCCGCCGGTGGTGGGATGGCGCAGGTACACCAGATAGGGCAGGTGGGCCTGTTTGTGCAGCTCGACGGCCGCGGCGATCTTGACCATCTGCAGAAACGCCACGGTGCCTTCCTGCATGCGGGTGCCGCCGGAGCTGGGTGAGGCGAGCAGTGGCAGGCCCTCGGCGGTGGCTCTCGTCACCGCGGCGGTGATCCGCTCGGCGGCGGCCACCCCGATCGAGCCGGCCAGGAAGTCGAACTCGCAGGCCACCAACGCGACGCGGCGGCCGAAGATGGTGCCCTCGCCGGTGAGCACCGATTCGTCCAGCCCGGTCTTCGTAGCGGCTTCGGCCAGTTCGCGCCGGTAGTCGGCGCTGGTGGCGACCTCGAGGGGAGGGCCGTCCCAGCTGTGGAACGAACCCTCGTCGAGCACTGCATCGCGAAGCGCGCGGGCGCCGATCCGACTCACGCCACGAGCCTATATAGGCTGGCGCACATGATTGGTGTCACCAGAGACGGCAATGTCCTGACCCTGGAACTGCAACGCGAGGAGCGGCGCAACGCGCTGAACTGCGAGCTTGTCGACAGCCTGCGGGTGGCGGTGGAGAACGCCGCGGCCGAGGATGTCCGGGCCATCGTGCTGACCGGGGCCGGCACGGTGTTCAGCGCCGGTGCCGACCTGTCCGGCGATGCGTTCGCCGCTGAACTGCCCGACAAGGCGCTGGCGCTGAACCTGGCGATCGATGCCACGCCGGTGCCGGTGATCGGTGCGATCAACGGCCCGGCGATCGGCGCGGGTGTGATCCTGGCCATGATCTGCGATCTTCGGGTGGTCGATCCCGACGCCTACTTCCAGTTCCCGGTCGCGAAATATGGCTTGGCCTTGGACAACTGGAGCATCCGCCGGTTGACGTCGTTGGTCGGCTACGGGCGGGCTCGCGGCATGCTGCTCGGCGCGGAGAAGTTGTCTGCAGACACGGCGCTGCAGACCGGCATGGCCAACCGGCTGGGCACCCTGGCCGATGCGCAGAAGTGGGCCGGTGAGATCGCCGGTTTCGCCCCGCTGGCCCTGCAGCACGCCAAGCGTGTGCTCAACGACGACGGTGCCTACGAGGAGCCCTGGCCCGCCCACAAGGAGCTGTTCGACAAGGCGTGGGCCAGCCCGGATGTGATCGAGGCGCAGGTGGCGCGGGTCGAGAAGCGGCCGCCCAACTTCACCGGGGCCTGACGTGCTGCGCGCTGCGCTGCGGGTCGGGACCAGGTCAGCGTCGTTGTTGGCCGGTGGATGGTTGGTGCGCGCGCTGAACGGAAGCTATGCCGCGGTGGGCGCCCTGCCCCGGGATATCCGGCCGGTGGCTCAGCGCTCCCTGCAGTACGCCGACGGGGTGTTCGTCAACATCGAGCCGGCCTCGCCCGGCATCAGCATGGGCCGCGAGGAGTGGCGGATGCTGATCACTGAGATGCTGGGCCGGAATACGGCCAGCCGACCGGCCGGGCCGATCCCGCTGGCCGAGCCGTCCAGAGACGTCGGCGCGGCGGGACCGTGCGCGGTGTCCTGGTACGGCCACTCCACTGCCCTGGTGGAGCTCGACGGTTACCGGGTGCTGACCGACCCGGTGTGGAGCAACCGCTGCTCACCGTCGCGGGTGGTGGGCCCGCAGCGGCTGCACGAGCCGCCGCTGCGGCTGGACGCGCTGCCCGCCGTCGACGCCGTGGTGATCAGCCACGACCACTACGACCACCTCGACGTCGAGACGGTCCTGGGGTTGGTCCGCACGCAGCGGGCGCCGTTTGTGGTGCCGTTGGGGATCGGGGCGCATCTGCGCAAGTGGCGGGTTCCCGAAGACCGGATCATCGAATTGGACTGGAATGAGAGCCACCGGATCGGCGAGCTGACTCTGGTGTGCACGCCGGCCCGGCATTTCTCCGGGCGGCTGTTCCGGCGGGACACCACGCTGTGGGCGTCGTGGGCTTTCATCGGGCCGCAGCATCGGGCGTTCTTCGGTGGCGATACCGGTTACACCAAGAGTTTTTCCGAAATCGGTTCGGAGCACGGCCCTTTCGATTTGACCCTGCTCCCGGTCGGGGCGTACCACCCGGCTTGGCCCGACATTCACATGAATCCCGAGGAGGCGGTGCGCGCGCATCTGGACGTCACCGATTCCGGGCTGCTGGTGCCGGTGCACTGGGCGACGTTCCGGTTGGCGCCGCACCCGTGGGCCGAGCCGGTGCGACGCCTGCTGTCGGCAGCAGACCCGGCCGGTGTGCAGATCGCGGTGCCACGGCCGGGGCAGCGGGTGGACGCCGATTCGGCGGCGCTCGATCCGTGGTGGGAGTTCTGAGCGCGCTCGGGTGGCAAACTTGCGCCCATGACGACGATCACGGTCACCGGTCTCACCGATGTGGAGGTGGCGCAGCGGGTCGCCGAGGGCAAGAGCAACGACGTCCCGACGCGGGCGGCGCGCAGCGTCGCCGAGATCGTCCGCGCCAACGTGTTCACCCGCATCAACGCGATCCTGGGTGTGCTGTTCCTGATCGTGCTGTCCACCGGTTCGCTGATCAACGGCGCATTCGGCCTGCTGATCATCGCCAACAGCGCGATCGGCATCATCCAGGAGGTGCGGGCCAAGCGGACGCTGGACAAGCTGGCGATCGTCGGGCAGGCCAAGCCCACCGTGCGGCGGCAATCCGGCGCTCGCGCAGTGCTGCCCGCCGAGGTGGTGCTCGACGACATCATCGAGCTCGGGCCCGGAGACCAGATTGTGGTCGACGGCGAGATCATCGAGGAATCCAATCTTGAGGTCGACGAGTCGCTGCTGACCGGCGAGGCCGACCCGATCGCCAAAGACGTGGGCGACACCGTGATGTCGGGCAGTTTCGTGGTGGCCGGCTCCGGCGCCTACCGGGCCACCAAGGTGGGGCATGAGGCGTACGCCGCCAAGCTCGCGGCCGAGGCCTCCAAGTTCACCCTGGTGAAATCCGAACTGCGCAACGGCATCAACCGGATCCTGCAGTTCATCACCTACCTGCTGGTGCCGGCCGGTCTGCTCACCATCTACACCCAGCTGTTCACCACCGATCCGCGGATGCTGGAGTCGCTGAAGCAGACCTTCGGCGACATCGTCGACAACGACAGCGGGTGGCGAGAGTCGTTGCGCATCATCATGAGTCAGATTTTCACCACCGATGCCGTCTGGCACGAACCGGTGCTGCGCATGGTGGGTGCGTTGGTGCCGATGGTGCCCGAAGGTCTGGTGCTGATGACCTCCGTCGCATTCGCGGTCGGGGTGGTGCGGCTGGGCCGGCGGCAGTGCCTGGTCAACGAGCTGCCCGCGATCGAAGGCCTGGCCCGGGTCGATGTGGTGTGTGCCGACAAGACCGGCACCCTGACCGAAAACGGTATGCGGGTCAGCGATCTCAAGGCGTGCGACGGCAGCCCGACGGACATGGTGTCGAAGGCGCTGGCCCAGTTGGCCGCCGACGACCCGCGGCCCAACGCCAGCATGCTGGCCATCGCCGAGGCGTTCGACGCGCCGCCAGGCTGGGCCGCCACCGCGACGGCACCGTTCAAGTCCGCCACCAAGTGGAGTGGGGTGTCCTACGGCGAGCACGGCAACTGGGTGATCGGTGCCCCCGACGTCTTGCTGGACCCGGCCTCATCGGTGGCCGAACAGGCCGAGCAGATCGGTGCCCAGGGGTTGCGGGTGCTGTTGATCGGCTCTTCCGACCTGTCCGTCGACGCGCCGCAGGCTCCCGGCACCGTCACACCCGTCGCGCTGGTGGTGTTGGAGCAGCGGATTCGCCCCGACGCCGCCGATACTCTCGATTACTTTGCTTCCCAGCATGTTTCGGTCAAGGTGATCTCGGGCGACAACGCAGTGTCGGTGGGCGCGGTGGCGGGTAAGCTGGGTCTGCACGGCGAGACCATGGATGCCAGGAAGCTGCCCGACGACCCCCAGCGACTGGCCGATGATCTGGACGAATGCACCACGTTCGGCCGGGTGCGCCCGGACCAGAAGCGGGCAATGGTGCACGCTCTGCAGTCGCGTGGGCACACCGTGGCCATGACCGGTGACGGCGTCAACGACGTGCTGGCCCTCAAAGATGCCGACATCGGGGTGGCGATGGGCTCGGGCAGTTCGGCTTCGCGCGCCGTAGCGCAGATCGTGTTGCTGGACAACAGGTTCGCGACTCTGCCGTATGTGGTCGGCGAGGGCCGGCGGGTGATCGGCAATATCGAACGGGTCTCGAACCTGTTCCTGACCAAGACCGTCTACTCGGTGCTGCTGGCCATCTTGGTGGCGCTGGCGGGGCTGTCGTCCAAGTGGTTCGGCACCGATCCGCTGCTGTTCCCGTTCCAGCCGATCCACGTCACGATCGCGGCCTGGTTCACGATCGGTATTCCGGCCTTCATCCTGTCGCTGGCCCCCAACACCGAACGGGCGCACTCGGGGTTCGTGCGGCGGGTGATGACGGCGGCGCTGCCGTCGGGCGTGGTGGTCGGCACCGTCACGTTCATCTCGTACCTGGTGGCTTACCAGGGCCGGGAAGCCGGCGCGGTCGAGCAGACCCAGGCTTCCACGGCGGCATTGATCACGCTGTTGGTGTCCTCGCTGTGGGTGTTGTCCGTGGTGGCTCGGCCCTACGAGTGGTGGCGGGTGGTGCTGGTCGCGCTGTCGGCGTCGGCCTATGTGCTGATTTTCAGTTTGCCACTGGCGCAGCGCCTGTTCATGCTCGACCCGTCGAATCTCAAGGTCACCGCGATCGCGTTGGGCATAGGCCTGGTTGGGGCCGCGCTGATCGAGGGGTTGTGGTGGGTGCAGGGCATGCTGCTGGGTGAGAAGCGACGGTTGTGGAGATAGCTGGCACGGCGATAGGGTGGCCTGATGGGATTCCTGGACAAGGCCAAGGACCTTCTGTCGAAGAACGCCGACAAGGTTGAACAGGCGATCGACAAGGCCGGCGACATCGTGGACGAGAAGACACAGGGCAAGTACTCCGGCGCGGTCGACAAGGCGCAGGACGCCGCGAAGAACGCCATCAACAAGGAAGAACCACAGCAGTAACTCATGGCTAAGTTGTCTGTCTCCGTCGATGTTCCGTTGCCGCCGGAGAAGGCGTGGGAGTACGCCTCGGATCTGTCCCGTTACGACGAGTGGCTCAGCATCCACCGCGCCTGGCGGTCGAAGTTGCCCGAAATCCTGGAGAAGGGCACGGTGATCGACTCGATCGTCGAGGTCAAGGGCATGCTGAACCGGGTCAAGTGGACGCTGGTGAACTACAAGCCGCCGCAGTCCCTGACCCTGAACGGTGACGGCCGCGGCGGGGTGAAGGTCAAGCTGATCGGAAAGATCACGCCGGCCCCAGTGGACGGCGGGGAGGGCGCGAAGGTGTCGTTCGACGTGCACCTCGGCGGGCCCGCCCTGTTCGGGCCGATCGGCATGGTCGTCGCTGCCGCGCTCAAGGGCGATATCCAGCAGTCGCTGAACAAGTTCAAGGCGCTCTACGCGTCCTAGTCGCTTCGCGTCACCGGCGAAGTCGCCGGCTGACCAGCTTGCTGAACTCGACCGTCGAACGCCGTACGGATTCGAGCTCCAGAGACACCAGCAGCGTGTCGACCATCGCGAAGGGCAACGTGGTCACCACGGCACCGCGGCCGTATTCGAGGTGCCACGATCCGGGGTGGATGGTCAGGCCGCGGGCATGCCCGCGTTCCAGGCAGGTGCGCTGGCCGGGGAGCAGCGCCGGCAACGGCACGGTGTCGTCGGATTCGAGGTCGTAGGAGTCGATCTGGCCCGCAAGCAGGAACTTGTGGATGTCGACGTGCTTGTACCGACCTGAAAAGCCCTGTGTCCCAGTGGGAGATCCGAAGAGCACGACGTATTCGCGGGGGCTGAAGTACAGGAACCTGACCTTTCCGAGGATTCCACCGGCCTTGCTGCCCACCCACCGGCCCGGCCCGGTGTCGATCAGGTCGGGATACACGGCGGCGAGCCTCTCGACCGTCTGCGCGATGAGTTCGCCACCTTCGAGTGGCAGGCCGACGACCTGTTCGGCCACCGAGTGCAGCATGTCCGGGTCGATCTTGTACGTCATCGCTCGAACTCCAGGGGCAGGCTGGTCGGGCCACTCAGACCGAGCAACGGCTTCCACGGGACCGGCCCGGCCACCCGAGGGTTCGGAAGCCGTCGGGACAGGATCTTGAGAGCCTCGGACAGTTCGAGTCGCGCCAGGTTCGCACCAAGGCAGTAATGCACGCCGCCACCGAAGGTCAGGATCGGCGGCGGGTCCTCACGGGTGACGTCGAAGCGCGTCGGGTCGTCGTAGACGGACTGATCTCGGTTGGCCGCGTAGGTGTTCACGATGATGAATGTCCCTGCCGGGAAACTGTACTCACCGATCTCGACGTCAGCGGTGGCACTGCGCACGGTGCTGCACATCGACGGCGAGTGCCGCATGGTTTCCTCGACCGTGCGCATGGCCAGCTCGGGCTGCTCCCGAAGCAGCGCCCATTGGTCGGGGTGGTCGCAGAGCACCTGCATCGAGGCAGCGAGTTGGCTGCGGGTGGTGTCGGTTCCGGCGATCAGGATGGAGAACGCCAGCATTCGCAGTTCGGCGGCGTCCAGTCGGTCGCCGCCGTCTTCGATGCGGATCAGGTCGGACAGCAGATCATCGGTCAGGTGCCGGCGCCGGGCGGCGATCATGGCGTCGATGTAATCGTCGAACTCGTCCCACGCCTTCAGTACGACCGGTTCCTCCTGCACGAGGTCGCAGTCGAAGCTGACGATCTTGAAGATGTCCTCGGCCCAGCAGGAGAACTGCTGCCAGTCCTCGCGCGGTGCGCCGAATAGGGCGCAGATGATCGGAATCGGATACGGCCGCGCGACGTCCGCCACGAACTCGCACCGGCCGGCGTCGTGAATACCGTCGAGCAGTTCGTTGACGACGTTGTGGATCGCGTCGTGCATGCGCGCGGTGGCACGCGGGGTGAAGGCCCGAGCGACCAGGCTGCGCAACCGGCGGTGTTCCTCGCCTTCCATGTTCAGGATGCTGCGGGTCACCCTGTCCCACAACGGACCCGACGTGATGCCGTGGGCGGACAGGTGAATGCCCTGGGGGATGCCGAACCGAGGATCGCGCAGTACGGCGCGGGCCATCTCGTAGGACAGCACTTCGGGCCCGATCGGGCCGAGCGCGATCGGCGCGACTTCCTGAGCCGCCCGGAACTGCGGATAGATCTGCTGGGGGGTGTCGGTGACGGAGTAGTCGAGGGTCGGCAGACCCGCGTCGAAGACACTGGGCTTACACATTGGTGGACAGGTATGTCAGGGGCAAGCCCAATACGGATAGGTCGATCTCGTCGAGATAGGAGCCTTCACCCGAGAACCCCTGACGGAAGCGCGTTTCCGACCCGTACCGTTGTGACACGACCTCGGCCGCCGCAGCGTCCGGCACGCGGATCACGACGGTGTAGACCCCGTCGCCGTGGCGGTCGAGGAAGTCGTTGACCGAGGCCGCCACCGACGCGGTCGAGCCGGGCAGCGGACTGATCAGCTCGATACCGCGGTCCCAGTCCAGATGCACCGCGACGCCGAGGTCGGTGAGTTCGGCGGCGTTGAAGGTGAATCCGAGATCAGTGAACAGCGCCACCATGCCGGCCGACCGCTCCGCGGCGACCGCGAACACGACGTGGTGCAGTGCCGGCTGGGCGGTCATCGGCGGACCAGTCCCCGCGGCCGGATGAGCCCGAGATCGAGGTGGTTGTGCCACCCGGGCGGGGCATCGCAGACATCGGGGATCGCGTTGATGGCTCCCATCGCCGTCCAGTCATAGCCGGGATGGGCCATGGTGCCGTCGGCCTGCCGGACACCTTTGAGGGTCAGCTCGGTGGGCGGATCGCCCTCGATCACGATCTCGTACCGGGTTTCGCCCCAATCCCATGCCGGTTCGAGTTTGTCGGGGCCGGCGGTCACATAGATCGCGTGGAAGACGATCAGTGGCTGCCCGCCCACCCACGCGGTCCATTCGTGGCGCTGCGCGGCGACGGTGCCCTTCGGGATCGCGCCCTCGTCGTGGGGGATGTCCTCGGTGGCGGTCGCGACCTCGACGTCGGCGGCGGTCACCTCGTCGATGGTCACGCCGAGGCCGTCGGCGATCATGTGCATCGACTGGGCGAAGAACGGCAGGCCGAGGCCCAGAATCGTTGGCTCGGTGAGGAATTTGTCCTTGTCTTTGCCGAACCCCATCCAGTCGATGTGGTCCATCGGGGCGTCTTTCAGGACGTCGACGACCTCATACACGTGGATCGTGTCGATCCTGCTCATCACCCGGGCCAGGGTGAGCGGCAGGATGTCCCCGGCGTAACCGGGATGGATACCACCGCCGTGGAACGAGGTCCCGCCGTCGGCGCAGGCGGCTCGGATCTGTTCGGCGGGCTCGCGGAAATCCGGTGAGGGATGGAAGAATCCGCTGGTGGTGACCACGTTCTTGCCGGACCGCAGCAGCCGGCATACGGTGTCGACGTCCATGATGACCGGCGTGTAGAACACGCAGTCGGCGTCGAGCGCGATGATGGCGTCGACATCGTCGGTGGCGGTCACCCCGATCGGTGCGATACCCGCGATCACACCGGCGTCCTTGCCCACCTTGTCTTGGCTGTGCACCAGGACACCGACGAGGTCGAACACCGGACTCTCGGAGAAGTGCCGCACGCCGGCCCGGCCGACGTCGCCGGTCATCCACTGGATGATCCGGTAGGTCTTGTCAGACATTGAGCACACCTCGGGGCAGTAGTAGGGGCAGGTCGTTGTAGGTGGCGATGCCCGGGGGCGCGGCCACCACCGTGGGGATCGCGGTGATTGCGGGCATCGCGGTGATGGTCAGCCCGAGCATGATGAAGTCGTCGATGGTTTCGGCTACGAAGTCTGCGGGAGGTTCAAATCTCAAGGTGCTCTTGATGGTCGGCCGGCCCTCCACGGTGACGGTGTAGCCGAACGCGGTCGACCAGGCCGGTTCCAGCGACTGGCCTTTCGTCCAGACACCGCGGATCTCGATCACGTCGCGCCCGCTTGCCGCGCCCACCCACCGGACGTCGATACCGGCGACGCAGCCGGCGGCGATGGTCCAGTCACCCGGTAGATCCAGGTCTTCGGTGGTCTGGGCATAGGCGGCGTCGCACCGGATACCGTCGAGTTCGACGCCGAGAGCCCCCGCGACGAGCTGGACCGCTTCGCGGAAGATGCCTGATCCCTTCTCGGTGACCGCCTGCAGATCGGGGTGGTCGATGGGATAGCCGAAGCCCATCGGGATCTCGGTGGCCGGCGAGTTGTAGATCGTGGTGTCGAACGACTCCAGGATGGAGATCCGGTCGACGCGATCGGAGATGCCTGCGGTGACGACCGCGAACAACTCGATGAAGCCCGGGTTGATGCCGCTGCCGAATATCGTTGAGCCGCCCTGTTTGCAGGCGTCGATGACACGATCGCGGCCGTCGCCCAGGTTATCTCCGTTGATGAATTCGGAGGTGGTGACGACGTTGATACCGGCGCCGAGGATGCGGACCAGCACGTCGACGTCGGCGAACATCGGGTTGTAGACGACGCAGTCCGCCTGCAGGGCCAGGAGCGCGTCGATGTCGTCGGTGGCGGCCACGCCCAGCGGTTCGATGCCGCAGAGCTCGCCGACGTCCTTGCCCACCTTGTCGGGGGCCCAGGCGTAGCAGCCGACGAGCTCGAGATCGGTGTTCGCGACGATGGCGTGGACCGACTTTCGACCGACGTTGCCCGTCGTCCACTGCACGACCCGGTAGGTCATGTCTCGGACCGGCTGCCGGGTGTGAAAGTGACCGGGACCGAGCGGAATCCGCGGGTGACGGAGTTGCCGTGAAACTTCGCCTGTTCTCCCGCCGCGAGGGTGAAGTCGGGCATTCGGGACAGCACCCGCTCCAGGCCCACCTGGAATTCCAGTCGAGCCAGGTTGGAGCCGAGACAGCGGTGCACACCGGCGCCGAAACCGAGGTGCCGATTCTCGCTGCGGTCGAGGATGCATCGGCCCGCGTCGGGGAACTCCTGTTCGTCGCGGTTGGCGGCGGCGTAGTTGACGATGACCGACTCGCCCGGCGAGAAGGTGCAGCCGTTCAGTTCCACCTCTTTGGCCACGGTGCGGGGGATGCCGTGGATCGACCCGGCGAACCGGATGAACTCCTCCACCGCACGGGTGAGGAGTTCGGGATCGCCGATCAGGCGGTCGCGCTCGGCCGGGTTGGTGGCGAGGTAGTGATAGGCGAAAGACATTGCACTGGCGGTGGTCTCGAGGCCGGCCTGGACCAGGAGCATGGTGTTGGACACGACATCGCCGAATGACAGTTTCTCTCCGTCGATCTCGGCGGACAGCAGGACATCGATCATGTCGTCGCGGGGCGGCTGGTCCATCCGAACGGTCACAGCGTCGTGCAGGTGCTGATACAGCCCGCCCCAGGCGCTCATCCGGTCCTGCTCGGTGGCGCCGTTGAGCGCGGTGTCGGTCAGCTCGACGCACAGCGGTACGTCTTCGATCGGCATGCCGAGCAGATACTTGAAGAACACGATTCCAGGTTGACGCCAGGCGATCTGGGCCAGGTCACCGGAGCCGTTCTCGATGAGATCGTCGATGAGCCGGTCGGTCTCGGCGCCGATCTCGGGTCGCAGCGCCTTCATCCGCGCCGGGGAGAAGTACGGGTTCAGGACCTTGCGGAACTTCTGCTGCCGCGGCGGGTCGAGGGTGATCACCAGATCCCCGGCGAGTTGCTCGGCGCCCTCGGGCGTCGGGTTGCTGGAGAAGTGCTCCCAGTCCTGCAGGATCTTGACGCACTCCGCGTAGCGCACCGCCACCCACGCGCCCGTCGGCGTCGCGCTGAGAAATGGCTTGTCGGTGCGCGCGAATGGTGATCGCTGTCGCATCACCGAGTAGACGTCGTACAGGAAGTCGTTGTCGTTGAAGTCCTGGTGGCGCAGATCCCAGTTCTCGGCGTGGCGTTCGAGTGACTCCGGCACGGGGGCTCCTACGGGCTCGACTGTTGCTCGGCGGCTTGACGTGCCTCGCGTTCTTCGTGGATGCGCACCAGTTCCCGGAACCCGATCCGGTGGTACTTGGGTACCGGCTGGATGCCCCAGTCGTCCTGTGCGGTGTCCTTGCCTTCGGCCCCCTCGGACGGCCCGAATGCCGGGTACGGGACCTTGCATTCGAGGGTGTCGTCAGAATAACGAACCTTGAGCAGTTCACTGCAGATCTCGGTCAGGCTGAGGGTCGGGTAGCCGTAGTAGACCGCCATGAACGGCAGGGTGAACGCGCCCTCTATGACAAGGGCGACCAGGCACACCAGCACCGCACGCTTGATCCACTTGTGCATGCGTGCGTAGTAGGGCGTGGTACCGGGAGGAAGGTCCTCGGCGTTCTCTTCGGTTGTTTCCGTGGGCGTGGTCATGGATGCTCCTTGAATGTGTTCAGTCAGAGAAGATTTCGCGGTTCACCGTGTGCAGGTACGGGATCGCGAGGAACGGGGTGATGTAGAAGATGTCGTAGAGCCACCACCCGATGACCGGGAACACGACGCCGGCGTAACGGACATCGGCATACATCGTCATGTTGAACACGTACAGGCACCAGATGAGCACACCCATCCAGCAGGTGATGATCATCCACTGGTGGCCCCAGCGCTTCATCTGCAGAAAGCCGATCGCGGCGGCACATCGCATCGCGAAGACGGTGAGGATCATGCCGAACACCATGGACTTCTCGCCCGGCCCGGCGGCGCCGCCCATCCACAGTTCGTTGTAGTGCCAGAAGTATCCGGCGTCGAACATGCCGCCCCAGCCGATCATCAACACCCGGTTGATCAGGGTGTGGTTGGCGACCAGGTCCAGTGCCCACCCGAGGCTGTTGAGCATGCCGTCGATCAGCACGAGATAGCCGATGAGCGTGACGATCATCGGCCGGACGGAATACCCGGCGCGGAGCGCCTGGCGCTGTAGCCAGACGCCGCGCATGAAGATGGGAAAGCCGATGAGCCCAGGTGCCCACATACCCATCAGGGCCGCACCGACGATCATCCATTTGTCGGCCTGCCGCTGCGCCAGCCGGGACTGTTCGTGGTGTTCTTCGAGATTGAGGGAGCCCTCGGCCGGGACGGATGCGGTGACCTTCACAGGTCCCACCAGCCCCGGGTGAACGACATGTACAGCTGAATTCCGAACATCGCCAACAGGTATCCGTAGATGACCACCTGTAGGACGATGAGGGCCTTCTTGCGGTTGCGTTCCTTCTGATCAACCATGGTGGCTGCTCCTTCCTAGGCGCTTGAGGTGTCGGCGTCGGCAAGACTGGCTGCGGCCACTTCCCGTAGTCCTTCGGTGATGGCGCCGTCGCTGGACAGCGGGGCGAGGACGCATGCTTCGGCGGCTTCGAGTTCTGTTGCCCCGGCGGCGATCAGGTGCGCTGCTGTGACGAGTACCCGAGTGGAGGGTGGTTCGAAGTGGAATGCCTCGTCCGCGGTACGGATCGCGGTGGCGCACTGCACCAGCCGCTGTGCGGTGGGCTGCCCGACTCCGGCCTCGGTGACGATCACCTCTGCCTCGCGCTCGGGCGGCAGGTACCGCATCGGGAGTGTGACGAAGCGTTGCCGGAAGGAGGGTTTGAGCTCCTTGAGGGAGCTGCGGTAGGCGGGGTTGTAGGAGCACACCAGCATGAAAGTCTCTGGTGCCTGGACCACTTCTCCCGCGCGGTCCAGGTACAGTGTGCGCCGGTGGTCGGTGAGTGAGTGCAGGACGGCCAACGAATCGTGCCGCGCCTCGACGACTTCGTCGAGGTAGCAGATCGCCCCGGCCTTGACCGCCCGCGTGAGCGGCCCGTCGGTCCACACCACGTCACCGCCGGTGACCATGAACCGGCCGACCAGGTCGGAGCTGGTCAGGTCGTCGTGGCAGCTGATGGTGATGACCGGGCGGCTGAGCAGCAGTCCCATGTGCTCGACGAGGCGGGTCTTGCCGCATCCGGTCGGGCCGGTGAGCATCACCGGCAGGCGCTGGAGAAAGGCCTGCTCGAACAGTTGAACCTCGTTGGCATTGGCGTAGTAGATGTCTGTTGTCATGCGGATACCAACTCCTGGTGGACGTGTGCGAGGACGCGGGGGAGTTCTTCGATTCGGCGGATGCGTTGGGACCGTTTGGGTCCGAACACTTCCGGTAGCGGATCGACCCGGACGGGCCCGACGCCGACGTAGTACATGGCGACGCCGGCGTCGTTGGCCTCCTCCACGGCGTGGGCGGCATCGGCCCAGGCGTAGCGGCCTTCGTAGCCTTCGTCCGATATCAGGCCGTCACCGATGACGATGAGCAACCTTCTCTCGGAAGGCTGTGCGAGCAGGCGGCTGGTCATATGCCGCAGTGGGGCACCGAGTCTGGTGTAGCCGCCGGTGGACAGGCCCAGGCTCCCGGGCGGGACGAAACGGCGCTCCGCGAAGTCCTTGAGGCAGCTCACTTCCACCCGGTGGCGGGTGTTCCCGGTGAAGGTGAAGATGCCGTGGCGTTCCCGGGCTGAGGTCATCGCGCGGGACAGGGCGTCGGCGCAGGCGAGCTCGAGTTTGAAGATGCTGCCCCCGTGTACGCCCAGCGAGGAGCTACCGTCGAGGAGCAGCGCGGTTGTCACGTCGCGGCTGGCGGGCAGCAGTTCACGGAACAGCCGCGGCTCGACCGCCTCACCGGTAGTCAGGTCGATGAAGTGGTTGACGTACTGGTCGACGTCGAGGTCGGAGCCGTCTTCCAGCCGGTTCTTCATGGCCCGATGGGTGTTCTCCTCGAACCACTTCCGGACATCGACGGCGACTGTGCCGGGCCGACGATCGCGGCCGGGATGTTTCTGCTC
Source organism: [Mycobacterium] fortunisiensis (assembly GCF_019050325.1). Lineage (GTDB taxonomy): Bacteria > Actinomycetota > Actinomycetes > Mycobacteriales > Mycobacteriaceae > Mycobacterium > Mycobacterium fortunisiensis. The sequence continues at coordinate 18,309 of NZ_VOMB01000008.1, forward strand.
GAGAACCGCGACGTGGTCCGGCATGAAAGTTTTCGTCCACGCATTCCACTCCGGGTAGGGGATGCCCGGTCGGTGGTCGGGGGTGATGTCGAGGTCGTTGTCCTGAGGCCGGCTGGGTGGCGGCAGGTTGGAGTTGCGGACCCCGCCTTCCCCGCCGGCGGGGAAGGAGTGCGGCGCTGGTGAACGCTTCTGGTTCGTGGTCCACGGCAGCCGCCCAAAAGTGCGGCGCAGCTTGTCGGACAGACCCTGCGGCAGGGTGTACGCCCGCGGCAGGTTGCCGAGCAGCGGATCGATGGAGAACTGCTGGGACGTGCGTGCCAGGGCGACGGCCCGGTTCAACATCTCCTTGGCGTCCATGTCCGCGGCGGCGGGATTCAGGTCTGGCAGCGCTGCTCGCAGGTCGCCCAGCAGTCCGGGCCAGTTCTCGGCGACCCAGCCCAGCGCGACACCGGACTCCACCAGGGTCAGCGCGGCCAGCTCGCGGGTCGAGAGCTCGTTGAGCCGGTAGCCGACGATGCGCTCTTTGGACGGCGAGCACTGCAGTGCCACACCGCATGTCAGGGTCCGCCGGGTCCAGTCGCGGCGCGGCGGGTAGGGCACGTGCACGACGTCGAGCAGGGAACTCAGACCGAAGCCACGGTGTTGCCCGCTGACGAGGCGGGCCCCGGTACGGCGCTGGTTGCTGAGCGCCACCGCGGTGACGGCGCAACTGCGCTCGGTCGCCATGGCGTGTGCTTCGCTGAGTTCGGACACCTGTTGCGTCATGCCTCAGAAGGTCCCGATGTTGGAGAACATCCAGTACCAGAACCAGATGATCAAGCCGGTGCCGCCCCAGGCGGCCACATAGCGGAGTATCTCCCAAATCCAGCCGGCCACGTCAGTTCTCCTCACAGAAGGGGTGATTCATCGGACCTCCAGTCCTCGTCGTGCGGTGATGACCAAGTTGGCCAGCATCGCGTCGCGGTGCTCGCTGTTGGCGGTGGTGGTCAGAACGCCGTAGATCCCCAGGAGGAAGAACGCGGCGCTGTAGAAGGCGTCGACCTCGGGATGCACTTCGCCGTCGCCACGAGCGCGCTCGATCTCACGGACGAGCAGGACGATCATCGGGTGGTCGGTCCACTCGTCCTTGGTGGGACGCGTCGGCGAGAAGTGCAGCGCAAGAAGTTCTTTGAACAGGAGCGGCCCGAATCGTTGCTCCAGGCTGCCCACCAGGCGGACGAGCTCGGTCAGTGCTGCCGCGAGGTCGTGGGTGTCGTCTAGGAAGCGCGCGAATTCAGTTGCCATGCGGGTCTCTTCACGACTCTCCAATTCCAGCAGGACGTGCTCCTTGCTGGGGAAGTGGAAGAAGAAGGTGCCGTGAGCCACGCCCGCGGCACTGACGATCGCGCCGACGTCGGCTCCGGCCATGCCCGACACCTGGAACTCGGCGATGGCCGCGCCGAGTATCCGTTCCCGCGTCTGCAGCCGCCGCACTTCGCGCGCCGACTGCTTGGTCTGTGGCGTCATGGTCCGCTCTTTTCTAACTCATTCACTGATTACAGTCAATGAGTGGAGTCATTGACTAGTCGGAGAAGATCTCGCGGTTGACCGAATGCAGGTACGGGATCGCGAGGAACGGGGTGATGTAGAAGATGTCGTAGAGCCACCACCCGACGACCGGCAGCACCACGCCGGCGAACCGGACGTCGGCGAACATCGTCATGTTGAACACGTAGAGACACCAGATGACGATCCCCATCCAGCAGGTGATGATCATCCACTGATGGCCCCAGCGCTTCATCTGTAGAAAGCCGATGCCCGCGGCGATCCGCATGGTGAAGACGGTGAGGATCATGCCGACTTCCATGGCCTTCTCACCGGGCCCGGCGGCCCCGCCGATCCACAGTTCGTTGTAGTGCCAGAAGTAGCCGGCGTCGAACATTGCGCCCCAGCCGTTCAACAGGATTCGGGCCAGGATGGTGTGGTTCGCGGCAACGTCGAGGGCCCAGCCCACGGTGTTGATCGCGGCGTCGATGATGACGAGATAGCCGATCAGCGTGACCAGCATCGGTCGGACCGACAACCCGTCGCGCTGAGCCTTGCGGAGCAACCAGACGCCTCTGAGGAAGAGGGGCAGGCCGAAGATGCCGAGGGCCGCGGTGCCGATGAGCAGGCTGCCGGAGATGAGCCATTTGTCGGCCTGGCGCTGCGCGCGCGCCGAGGCGTCCAGGTGTTCGTCGAGCCCGCTCGGCGAGGGGCGCGCCGCCTCGGCCCGGTCCCTGCCGCGCCTCAGATTCACCGTTGGCAAGTTCATGCAGACTGACTATAGTCAATCAACCTGGGCAGTCAATCGGCTACTCCACCCGCGTCGAAATGGCATTCCAGCAGGGTTCCACTCGACATTTCTCTGCTGGAATGCCATTTCGGCAGCTGCCTCAACGGAGGGGGAATCGCATGGCAATGGAGCAGTTCGGCCTGGAAGGTCAGGTCGCGATCGTCACCGGTGCCGGAAAGGGCGTCGGCCAAGGTATTGCCCGAGTGCTGGCGGAGGCGGGTGCCACCGTAGTCGGCACTGCCAGAACCGAATCCGACATCGTGGGGACCATCGCGGACATCGAAGCCGCGGGCGGCAAGGGCGTGGCGGTGGTCGCCGACGCGATGAGCCGGCGCGACGGGGAACGCGTGGTGGGTACGGCGATGGAGCGGTTCGGCCGCATCGACATCCTGATCAACAACGTCGGCGGCTCGACGTACGCGCGGTTCCTCGACATCACCGACGAGGATTTCCGGCACACCTTCGACTGGTGCGTCACCTCGGCGTTCATCATGAGCCAGCTGACGGCGCCGCACATGATCGATGCCGGCCGGGGGTCGATCGTCAACATCTCCTCGGGGTCTGCCCGGTTCGGCATCCGGGCGTTGACCGCCTACTGCACGGCCAAGGGTGGCCTTGAGGCGCTCACCCGCGCGATGGCGCAGGAGCTGGCGCCCAAGATCCGGGTGAACGCCATCGCGCTGGGATCGTTCGCGACCGAAGGTTTACAAGGAAGCCTTGACTTGTTACCCGGGTCGCTGGAGAAGATGAAGGAGGCGACGCCGTTGCATCGCCTCGGCGATGTGGAGGACCTCGGAAGGTTGTGCGTGTATCTGTCCACGCGGGACTGCTACGCGACGAACGCCATCTTCCACGTCGACGGCGGTATCGAGTCGAACAACTCGCCGTTGCCGATCCCCGACTACTGATCAGGAACAGGTCTTGACAATGCGCAGAGTGGTCCAGTTCTCCACCGGCAACGTCGGCAGGCATTCGCTGGCGGCCATCATCGGCAGGCCGGACCTGAAGCTGGTGGGTGTTCATGCTTCCGGCCCGGACAAGATCGGCCGTGACGCCGCCGACCTGTGCGGCCTTGGTGAGCCGACGGGCGTGATCGCCACCGACGACATCGACGCGCTCATCGCTCTCGGGCCCGATTGTGTCGTCTACACGGCGTTGGGCGAGACCCGGCCGATGGAGGCCATCGAGCAGATGTCACGCTTCCTGGCTGCCGGGATCAACGTCGTCGGCACCTCGATGGTGTGGCTGGTGACCCCGCGCCAGGCCGACGACTGGCTGCGGGTACCGCTGGAAGAGGCTTGTAAGGCGGGGAATTCGTCGCTGTACGTCAACGGCATCGACCCGGGTTACTCCGGCGACACCGCGGCGTATGCGGCGCTGAGCCTGGTCACTCGTGCCGAGTCGGTGACGATCAAGGAGATCTTCGACTACGGCAACTACGACGATTACGAGTACACCGGCACCGCCATGGGTTTCGGCACCACCCCGGACGACGACCCGCCGCTGGCGTTCCAGCCCGGGGTGATCAGCTCGATGTTCGGCGGCCTGGTACGCAATCTCGCCGACCGCCTCGGGGTGCAACTCGACGAGGTCCGTGACCGTTTCGAGCCGTGGTATGCCACCGACCGCATCGAGTGCACGATGATGACGGTCGAGCCGGGCCAGTTGGCCGGTACCCGGTTCGCCGCCGAGGGCGTGCGTGGCGGCGAGCCGGTGATCACCGTCGAGCACACCACCCGGTTGACGCCCGCGGCCGCGCCGGATTGGGAGTACCCGCCCGAGGGGCAGTCCGGCGTGCACATGGTGATCGTGGAGGGCGAGCCGCGTATCGAGGTGAGCACCAGTCTTTCGCACCCCGTCCTCGACGTCACCGACGCCGGGTGTGTGTCCACCGCGGCACGGGTGGTCAACGCGATCGACTGGGTGTGTGATGCTCCGGCGGGATTGGTTGCCGCCGAGGATATCCCGCCGACCGCGTTGATCCGCGGCGTGATGTGGTGAAGCTATGAACTCAACCGGTCTCGCAACTCGCGCTTGAGCACCTTGCCGTAGCTGTTTTTCGGCAGCGCATCGATGAACTCGTAGCGCTTGGGCCGTTTGAACCGGGCGATGCGTTCCAGTAGGTGAGCGTCAAGCGCGGCCGGGTCGACTGGGGCGCCGTTCGTGGCGACGACGAACGCCACCACCACCTCACCCCAGTCGGGGTCGGGGGCGCCGACGACACCGGCCTCCACCACATCGGGATGCTCCAGCAGGGCTTCCTCCACCTCGCGGGGGTAGATGTTGCTGCCCCCGCTGATCACCACGTCTTTGGACCGGTCGCGCAGGGTGAGGTAGCCGCGGTCGTCGAAGGAGCCCATGTCGCCGGTGTGCAACCAGCCGTCTTTAAGGGTGGCCGCGGTCGCGGTCGGGTTGTTCCAGTAGCCGGACATGACGACGTCACCGCGACAGACGATCTCACCGATCTCGCCGACGGCGGCGGGCAGGCCACCGGAGCCGAGCACGGCAACCTCCACCCCGGAGCGCGGATAACCGACCGAGCCCAGCGTCGCGTCGTCCGCTGTGTCGATGGCCACGACATGATCGTGCCGGCGCAATCCGGTGATGGTCATCGGCGCTTCGCCCTGCCCGTAGAGCTGCACGAAGATCGGGCCGTAGGCGTCCAGTGCCTTCTTGAGGCTGTCGACGTACATCGGGCCGCCGCCGTAGACAACGGTTTTCAGGTTCTCCGGGCGGGGGCGGCCGGTCTGGATCAGCCGCTGCACCATGGTCGGGGCCAAGAACGCGCTGCTGCCCGGGTGGTGGCCGCACAGGTCGAGGAATTCGTCGGGTTCGAACGCGGCGGATGCCGGGATCACCTGACGGGCCCCGCGCAGCACATACGGCGGGATGTAGAGCCCGGATCCGTGGGACATCGGGGCGCCGTGGATCAGGCTGCAGTTCTCGTCCGGATCGTCGAAATCGGCCAGGTGCGCCACTGTCATCGCCATCAGGTTGCGATGGGACAGCATGGCGCCCTTGGATTTTCCGGTGGTTCCGCTGGTGTAGAACAGCCAGGCCAGTGCAGCCGGGTCGGTGGCCGGCGGACTGGCCGGGGCAGAGTCGAACCACCGGTCGTAGTCCGGGCCACCAATCACCGCTACCGGGACGTCCAAACGCAGTTCACCGGCGATATTGGCCGACGCGAACACCTGGGTGGCACCGGAATCGGCCAGGATGTCGGCCATCTCACGGGGATGCAGCTTGTAGTTGATCGGCACGAACACACATTCGGCGGCCCAGATCGCGAACATCAGCTCGACGATCTCGGGCCGGTTCTCGCTCGCGACGGCGATGCGGGTGCCACGGTCGCCCAGTGACTTCAGCGACGTGGCCAGCCGCAGCACCCGCTCGCGCAGCTGCGCCCAGGAGTGCAGCTGGGTTTCGCCCAGGAAGACCGCGCCCCGGTCACCGTGACGGGCCGCTGCCTGGTCGAGCACCGCGAAAACGTTCACCGGGCCACCCACTCGGCGTTCAGCGCGAAATCGGACAGGTACTTCGTCGAACTCCAGCCGCCGTCGACGACGATGGTCTGGCCGTTGATGAAACTGCCGCCCTCGGAGCACAGGAACGCCACGGTGGCGGCGATGTCCTCGACCCGGCCCAACCGGGTGTGCGGGGTCATCTCGGTCTGCATCTTGCGGAATCCTTCGTTCTCCAGCCGTTGCTCCACCATGGGCGTGACGGTGACCCCGGGGGCCACCGCGTTGCACCGGATGCCCTGCGCGCCGTACTGGCAGGCAATGTGGGTGGTCAGCGCGGTCAGCCCGCCCTTGGCCGCCGAGTAGGCACCGCCGCGCAGTCCGCCGACGACGGCGAAGGTGGAGGTGACATTGATGATGGCCGAGCCAGGCTCCATGTGCGGCAGCACATCTCGCGCCAGCCGGAACGGTGCCCGCAGCATGATCCCGAGAAAATAATCGAGGGTTTCGTCGTCGGTCTCGTGCAGGGGCTTGGGGCTGCCGATGCCGGCGTTGTTGATCAGGAAGTCGACGTGCCCCCAGCGCTGCACGGCCGCTTCGACCACCCGCGCGGGACCCTCGTCGGAGGTCAGATCGACCGCGACGGTCTGCACGCGTTCCGGATCGCCGATGGCGCGTTCCAGCTCGGCGAGTCGTTCGGTGTCGCGGCCGGCGCCGAGCACCGCCATACCGGCCTCGGCAAGCTTTGTGGCACAGCCGAATCCGATGCCACTGCTGGCCCCGGTGACGATCGCAACCTGCATGTCAGTTCACCTTCGTGAGTGTTGCCCGGATCTGGTGTTTCAAGACTTTCCCGGCGTCGTTCTTCGGCAGTGCATCCCAGATCTCCACCTGTTCGGGGGTTTTGAACCGGGCCAGCCCGTACCCGGCCAGTATCCGGCCCACCTCCGCCACGTCGGGACGCCTGCCGTCGGTCGTCACCAGCACCGCGCAGGCGCGTTCGCCGGTGCGGTCGTCGGGCAGGCCCACCACGGCCGCTTCGGTGATGCCGAGTTCACCGACCAGGAGGTCCTCGACTTCCTTCGGGGAGATGTTCTCGCCGTTGCGGATGATCAGGTCCTTGGCACGCCCGGTCACCTGCAGGTAGTCGCCGTCCACCCATCGACCCAGATCCCCGGTGCGGAAGAACCCGTTCTCGTCGAAGGATTTGGTCTCGTCCTCGGGATGCAGGTAGCCCAGCAGCATCTGTGGGCCGCGGGCGCGGATCTCACCGGACACCAGACGGACATCGGCGATGCCGGGTCGGCCGTCGGTCTCGGCGGCGTGGTCGACATCGCCGGCGGCCAGCGAGCCGACGGTGGTGACCGGCACTTCGGTGGAACCATAGACCCGGCTCACCACGGCCCGCTCGAAATAGTCGCAGGCCCGCCGGATCAGCGACGGGGGCACCGAGGCGCCACCACAGATGAACACCTTGAGGTCGGGCAGTCGGGTGCCGGCCTGCTCGGCGGCGGCCAGCAGCTGTTCGAGAAACGGTGTGGCCCCTGCCATGTGGGTGCATTTGTGACTGGTCATCAAGGCCACGCCCGCCTCGGCGTTCCACCGCTGCATCAGTACCGCGGTGCTGCCCAGCAGCAGCGGACATTCGAACGCGTAGATGGAGCCGCCGATGTGGGCGATCGGCGAGGGCACCAGGAAGGTGTCGCCGGGGTCGACGTTCCAGTGCTCGCGCAACTGACGGATCAGGGCATGAATCGAATTGTGGCTGTGCAGCACACCTTTGGGGCGACCGGTGGTGCCCGAGGTGTACATGATCATCCGGATGTCGTCGGGGTCGAGTACCGGCAGTTCCCGCTCCGGGGCCTGGCCCAACGAGTCGAAGGCGCGGTGCGGGCCTGGATCCCCGCGCAGCACCACGACTTCCGGTGGGGCATCGAGTTGGTCGCAGACCCGGGCCAGCATTTCCGCGTAGTCGTGGTTACCGAACTGGGCGGGAATGAAGATCGCCCGGCTCTGTGCGTCGGTGAGGATGAAGCTCAGCTCCCGGTCTCGCAGTGACGGCAGGATCGGGTTCACCACCATGCCGGCCAGGGTGGCGCCCAGGTAGATGATCGCGGCCTCGTGCCAGTTGGGCAGCATGAACGACACCACGTTGCCCGGCGGCATCCACTCGGTCAGCCGGTGTGCCAGGGTGCGGGCCCGGGCGTGCAATTCGGCTGCCGTCAGGCTGATTTCGCCGTCAACCAGCAGAACCCGGTCCGGGGTGTCACGGGCGGCGTCGGCCAGGGCGTCGGCCAGGGTGGTCGGCACCCACAGCCCACGGGCGTAGGCGTCGGCGGTACGGGCTGGATCCTGTCGAACCACGGCGTTCAGCCCTTGACCCGGCGCATGGTCATGGCGTGCCGGAACCGGTCCGACGGATGCGTGTTGATGGTGACCTGGGCGACCTCCCCGTCGGAGGTGGTGTAGGTCCGCTGCATCTGCAGGGCGGCGCTGCCGGGTTCCACCTTCAGGGTGGCGGCCAGTTCCGGGGAGGCGACGATCGCGGAAATCTCTTGGTGCACCTCGACGATGCTCACCCCGAACAGGTCCTCGATCAGCGGGAAGATGGGGCCGGAGTGCCGGTGCAGCAGCCGGCCGACGGCGGCGAAGCTGCGGTTGATGTAGTACTCGGTGCGGCACACCGGCGCCGGCTCGTCCTCGGCCTGGCGGTAGCCGCGCACCGCCAGCCACTGCTCGCCGAGCGGGAGCCCGGTGCGCCGCGCCAGGTCCTCGTCGATGGTGACCATGGCATTGGACTCGATGGTGAACTGCGCACCGGTGGCGAAGGCCAGCAGGTCGTTGATCGAAACCACGTCCTGGGCATAGGTATTGGTCGCCGCGCGCGGCGCCACCGTGGTCCCCGCGCGCGGCCGCGAGGTGACCAGGTTGTCGTCGCGGAGCCGCCGCAGTGCCTCACGCACGGTGTAGCGGCTGACCTCGAAGCGTTCGCACAGTTCGTGTTCGGTGGGCAGCTGCGAGCCCACCGGGTACACCCCGTCGACGATCTCCTTGCGCAGGGTGCGCGCCACCTGTAGGTAGCGGTGTTCGGCCGGGGTGATCGTCATACCGTCAGCCTCTGCGCAGCGCCAGCACGCTGCCGTCGCCGTCGCCCGAGATGTAGAGGGTGCCATCGGCTCCCGCGGCGATGCCGGCGAACGGCCCCTGCGGGCCGGAGAACGGGGGCATGCCCTTGAGCGGCTTGGGGGTCACTCCGGGCGGCGGGCCGACCGGCAGTCCGGTGGCGATGACGGTGCGGGCCGCCGACGCGAACTCGTACTCGAGAACTTCTTTGCTGCCCGAGTCGACGATGTACAGGGCGCCATCGCGGATGAGAAGGCCGTGCGGGGTGTGCAATCCGTCGACCACCGGTTCGGTTGCCCCGCCACGAACCCGGAGCACGGCGCCGGCCACCGAGACCAGCGGCGCCCCGTCGGGTCCGATCACCACACCGACCGGGGTGTCCAGGCCCGAGGCCAGCACGCTGACCGCACCGTCGCGCACCGACAGCAGCCGCCCGGCACCCTGTTCGACCACCAGCACCGATCCGTCGGGTGCCAGTGCCACGCCGTAGGGCTGGTCGATCCCGGCGGCGAGCACCTGGCTCACTTCGTCCGCCGAGCTTTCCGGGCCGCCCGGCCGGAATCGGGCCACGGTGTCGGCGGCGGTGGTGACGATGAATTCGCCTGGGCCCGACGCGATCACCCCGCGCAGGAAGCCCGGGTAGCCGGGTGAGAACAGCATCGCGACGGTCTGCAGGGATCCGTCCGGGCCGACACGGTAGAAGTAGGTGCCGTCGGCGACGTACAGGCTGCCGTCGGCGCCCACCGTGAGATCCAGCGGCCAGTTCAACCCGCCCGGCAGCAGCGCCTGCGCACCGCCGCCGGACCGGATCTCGGTGATCTCCCCGGTGAAGTTGGAGACGAACAGCCGCCCGTCGACGAAGGTGCAGTTGTCCAGACCAGGGTTCAGCTGCGCCAACAGCGTCTGCTCGCCGTTACGCGGATCGATGCGCAGTACCTGGCCGCTGGCGACCTGGGTGGAGACGATGTGGCCGTCGGCGTCGAACTTGACCGAGTCCGGGACGCCCAGACCGGTGGCGACGACTTCCGGCTGCCCGCCGTCGGGATCGATACGCCAGATCTCATTCGCACCCATCACCGGGAAGTACAGCAACCCGTCCGGGCCGACCTCCATGGCATTGGGCGACGGGACGTTGTCCAGCAGGATGCGCGGGGCGCCGCCGGCGAGATCGAATTCCATCAGCCGGCCGCCTTCGCGGCATTCCCCGACGAAGAGCCGGCCCTGGTGGAAGGTGATGCCATTGGCCGAGGGCACATCGTCGCGCAGGACCCGGGCGGTGCCGTCGGCCGCGCGCACGCTGACCCGGCCGTCCATCACCTCGGTGGCATAGAGATTGCCGTCGGCGTCGAACGCCACGTCGTCCGGAGCGACGATGTCCCCGCCCTTGGCGCTGACGGTGTCCAGCCGGCCGGTTTCCGGATCCAGGGCGCTGATCTGGCTGCCGGTCACCTGCGCGATGTAGATGCGGCCGTCCGGACCGGTGCGCAGCCCGTTCGCGCCGAACAGCCGGCTCGGTGCGGTGACCTGCGTCAGCGTCCAGTTCCCGGCTGTCGTCGGGTTTGCGGTGTACCTGGCATCCGTTACCGATAGGGCGCTCATGACCTCGGACGTTAGCAACTCGCCGTAGTCCAGACAATAGTCAGCTGACACCGTAGATCGACCCTTGACGGGTGAATAAGTGCTGGGGAATAGTGTTCTCCAATATGAAGATCTCTATTTGTTGTCCGGACAATTAAGTCAATCAGTCGGCAAGGGTTGCGCATGGACAGTTCTCTGAACTTGGACGGCCGCGTCGTCGTGGTGTCGGGTGCCGGCGGCGGCGGGATCGGCACCACCGTCACGCGGATGGTGGCCGAGGCCGGGGCCACCGTGGTGGCGGTCAGTCGATCGCAGGAGAACCTCGACACCCATGTCGCGCCGCTGGCCGACAAGGGCCTGAACGTGGTGACCGTGGCGGCCGACGCGGCCACCGATGACGGCATCGCCACCGTGCTCGACGCGGCGCGGGGCGCTGACGGTGTGCTGTACGGACTCGTCAATGTCGCGGGTGGCGCCGCACCGTCCACCTGGATGCCCGTCACCCGGGTGTCACGGGCCGACTGGCGCGAATTGTTCACCGCGAACCTGGAAACCATGTTCTTCATGAGTCAGGCCGTCGCGAAAGAGATCCGGTCGCAGGGCAATCCCGGTTCGATCGTGTCGGTGTCCTCGATCAGCGGGATGAACAGCGCGCCCTACCACGTCGCCTACGGCACGGCGAAGGCCGCGATCGTCGCGGCGACCAGGACGATGGCCACAGAACTTGCCCCAGAAGGCATCCGGGTCAACGCCGTGGCCCCCGGGGTCACCGAAACCGCCGCCTCGGCCACGTACGTCGACGCCGACCCCGAGCGTGACCAACGGGCGATCGCAATGGGTCGGCGCGGGACACCGGAGGAGCAGGCCGGGGCCATCCTGTTTCTGCTCTCCGACCTGTCGGCCTACATCACCGGCCAGACCATCCTGGTCGACGGCGGGCTCAACCTGCGCTGGACCCATCTCGGCGGCGACAACACCTCGTTGTTCCTCAAAGACGAATCCTTCCGCGAAGCCATCAGGAGGAGCTAATGGCCCATACCGAAACCGATCTCGACGCCGCGATGGAAGTCGACGCGGAACCGGACGGCTCGACCGGCGAGATCGCCGAGGACCTGTCCCAGCCGATGACCATCCCGGTCGAGGCCTACATCTCGGAGGACTACGCTCGCGCTGAACGGGATCGGCTGTGGCGCAAAGTATGGCAGCAGGTCGGCCGGGTCGAGGAGATCCCCGAGGTCGGCAACTACCTGACGTACGACATCCTCGACGACTCAATCATCGTCGTACGAACCGGCCCGGATACCTTTGCCGCGCACCACAACGTCTGCATGCACCGCGGCCGCAAACTCATCGACAACCCCGAAGGCGCCAAGAATGCCACCGGCCGGGCGCGGAAGTCGTTCGTGTGCGGATTCCACGGCTGGACCTACGGTCTGGACGGCGCCTGCACCCACATCCGGGAGCAGGACGACTGGCAGGGCACACTCACCCCGCGCAACACCCATCTGGCTCCCGTGCAGGTGGACACCTGGGGCGGGTGGCTGTTCATCAACATGGATCCGCACTGCGAGTCGTTGGCCGACTATCTGCACCCGGCGGCCAAGATCCTCGACCCGTTCGGGTTGGAGAACATGCGCTACAAGTGGCGCAAATGGTTGTACTTCGACTGCAACTGGAAGGTCGCGCTGGAGGCCTTCAACGAGACCTACCACGTGTTCACCACCCACCCCGAGTTCAACCAATTCGGCGAGTTCAAGGGCTGGGCGAAGGCGCAGGGCAAGCACAGCAACATCGGCTACGACGCGCCCAAAGGCCTGGACGAGACCAAGTCCAAGATCCGGCTGGGCAACGGCGATCCGCGCATCTCCACCGCCGAGATGCAGGTCTACACCATGGAAGAGACCAACGCGACCACCACGCAAACACTGGTCAACGCCGCCAAGCGCCTGGTCGACGAACTGCCCGAGGGCACGCCCGCCGACGAGGTGCTGCAGCACTGGCTGGCCTCGGCCCGTCGCGACGACGAGGCCCGTGGCGTGGTCTGGCCCGTCATCCCGCCGGACATCCTCGGGCAGAGCGGTACGGCCTGGCAGATCTTCCCGAACTTCCAAGTGGGGCAGGGCCTGACCAGCGCGCTGTGCTACGGCGCCCGGCCCGATCCGAGTTACAACCCGGACAAGTGCATCTTCGAGGTCGCGGTCTTCGAGCTGTACCCGAAAGGTGAAGAGCCGCAGACCGAATGGGCCTACACCCCGAAGGACTCACCGAACTGGCTGTCGGTGCTGCCACAGGACTTCTCGAATATGGCGGCGGTGCAGCAGGGCATGAAGTCGGCCGGGTTCCCCGGAACAATGCCCAACCCCTACCGCGAACGCAGCACGGTCAACCTGCACCACCAACTTTCCAAGTACATGGGCACCGGAGAGCCCCGAGACATCCAGTGATTTGTGCACATCCACCGGCGCCCACCGCCGCTGAACGTGCACAAATCGCCGAGTAAGGAGACAACATGAAGGTCAATTTGGGTACCGGAGCGCAGAACTCCCAGGACTGGGAGCGCGTGCTGGCCGGTGACTTCAGCACCCCGCCCGCCACCCCGGACTACAAATGCGTGCAGGCCGCGCTGGCGCTGGGCGATCTCGCCGAGCCGCTGGGCTTCGACGGGATCTGGTTCCCCGAGCACCACGGCACGCCATACGGCATGACGCCCAACCCGATTCAGGCCCTGACCTATTTCGCCGGGCGCACCGAACGGGTCAGCCTGGGCACCTTCGTCGCGGTGGTGCCGTGGTGGAACCCGATCCGGCTGGCCACCCAGATCGCCTACCTCGACATCGTCTCCAACGGCCGCTACACCACGATCGGTCTGGGCCGTGGCGTGTCCAAGGGCGAGTTCGCCGCCGTCGGGGTGCCGCGTGAGGAGAGCCGCGACCGGTTCAACGAGACGCTGGACATCCTCAAGCTGGCGTTCTCCGGCGAGCGGTTCTCCTACGAGGGCAAGATCTTCAGCTTCCCGGAGATGTCGCTGCGGCCCGAGCCGATCAGCACCGACCTGTTCGACCGGATCTACAGCTCGTCCTCGACGGCGGAATCGCTGGAGATCCTGTCCCGGCGCGGCATGGTCCCGCTGTTCGTGGGCAACAAGCCGATCACCGATGCGGGCGAAGAGGTGCGCAAGGTGAACACCTTCCGTGCCGAGGAAGGCCTTGGGCCGTGTCAGCCCAAGAACGTGATGTTCATGTACTGCGTCAAGGACGAAGACGAGGTCGCCAAGACCGAGGAATGGATCTGGACGGCCAACCGCGACGTCAACGTGCACTACGGCTTCGCCGACGCGTCGAACTTCAAGGGCGTCAAGGGGTACGAGGCCTACGCCGCTCGTGAGGCCAGCGCCACCGCGGTGCTGGCGTCGGAGGTCGGCAACCAGAAGAAGGGCGGCCCGCCCGGATACCACGCCTCCAACCTGTTGATCGGCACGCCGGAAACGGTGTTCGAGAAGCTGAAGGCCGCGCAGGAGGCGTGCTCGTTCTGCGAGGTCACCATCGTCCCGCAGTTCGGCACCATGCCCTACGAGTTGGCGATGGAGTCCACCAAACTGTTCGCCGCCGAGGTGCTGCCCGCGGTGCACGACATGCCCGCCCCGCTGCACCCCGCGGCGCTGCCGGAAAAGGCCAACGCATGACGGAAACAACTTGTGGTCCCACCGACACCCCGGCCGACATCGACATCGACGCCATCCGGGAGAAGTACGCGGCCGAGCGGGCCAAGCGGATCCGGCCCGAGGGCGCCGACCAGTATTTGGAGCTGGAAGGCGATTTCGCCGAGTTCTACGAGGTCGACCCGTACACCACGGTGACCGAACGGGATCCGATCACTGAGGACTCCGACGTCGTCATCCTCGGTGGCGGTTTCGCCGGCCTGCTGGCCGGGGCCTACCTGAAGAAGGCCGGTGTCGAGGGCATCCGGGTCATCGAGATGGCCGGCGACTTCGGCGGGGTGTGGTACTGGAACCGGTTCCCCGGAATCCAGTGCGACAACGACGCCTACTGCTACATTCCGCTGCTCGAAGAGCTCGACTTCATGCCGAGCAAGAAGTTCGCCGACGGCGCCGAGATCTTGCAGCATTGCCGCAACATCGGCAAGCATTTCGGGTTGTATGACGGTGCGCTGTTCTCCACCCAGGTGCGTGAACTGCGTTGGGACGACGCCTCGCAGCGCTGGCAGATCAGCACCGACCGGGGTGACGAGATCCGGGCCCGCTTCGTGGTGATGGCCCAAGGCTCCTACAACCGACCCAAGCTGCCGGGTGTCCCCGGCATCAAGGACTTCGCCGGACACGTGTTCCACTCGGCGCGTTGGGATTACGACTACACCGGCGGGAATGCCGACGGCAACCTGGACAAGCTGGCCGACAAGCGGGTCGCCCTCGTCGGGACCGGTGCCACCGGCATCCAACTCGTCCCGCATCTCGGCCGGGACGCCCAGGAGCTGTTCGTTTTCCAGCGCACACCCTCGTCGGTCGACGCGCGCACCAACCCATCCACCGATCCGGCTTGGGCGGCCTCGCTGCAACCGGGGTGGCAGGAAGAGCGCAAACGCAACTTCCACAATTGGTCGCCGTTCGTCGGGGTGGTGTTCGGCGAACCGGACCTGGTGTGCGACTTCTGGACCGAGCTCGGACGCAACCTGACCGCCCGGATCGCGGCCACGCCGAACCCCGCAGAAGTGACGATCGAGCAGATCATGGCGTTCCGGGAAGAGGAAGATTTCAAGATCATGGAGCGGCTGCGGCGGCACGTCGCCGAGGTCGTCGAGGATCCGGTGACCGCCGAGGCGCTGAAGCCCTACTACCGGTTCATGTGTAAGCGGCCGACGTCCAGTGAGCACTATCTGGCTACGTTCAACCGGCCCAACGTGACACTGGTCGACGTGTCGGAGTCCAAGGGTGTGGAGCGGCTGACGGAGAAGGGGATCGTCGCCAACGGCGTTGAGTACGAGGTCGATTGCGTGATCTTCGCGAGCGGCTTCGAGATCTCCACCGAGATCAGCCGCCGGTTCGCGATCGACCGGATCGTGGGCCGCGACGGAGTGTCGCTGTTCGACCACTGGCAGAACGACTACAAGACCCTGCACGGGATGACCAGCCGCGGATTCCCCAACCAGTTCTTCATGGGATTCATCCAGGGTGGCGTCTCGGCCAACACCACCGCGATGTTTGAACAGCAGGCCCGCCACATCGCCTACATCATCGCCGAGGCGCAGAACCGCGGCGCCACCACGGTCGAACCCAGCCAGCAGGGTCAGGACGCCTGGGTGGCGACGGTCCGCGAACTGGCGATCGACAACTCGGCGTTCGAATTGTCCTGCACTCCGGGCTATTACAACAACGAGGGCCGTGGCGGTGCGGAGCGCAACGGCGCGTTCCTGGGTGATTTCTACTCGCCGGGGTTCTACGCCTTCGACGAGTTGATCGAACAGTGGCGGGCCAAGGGCGATCTCGACGGATTGGAGCTCACCACATGACCACCACGACGGCGCTGCAGACCCGGGACATCAAGCCGCGCATCGGCACCGAGGTCCGGGCCGACAAGGCCACCCTGCTCTCCGGTGACCATGCCGGGCGAATCCGCGAGCTGCTGGAGCAGCGCGGGGTTCTGGTGTTCCCGCAGATCGGGTTCACCGACGACGAGCAGATCGCGTTCACCGAAACCCTGGGCACCTTCGCCCCTGAGCACCAGGGGGAGAAGCTCTACAAAGTGTCGCTGGACACCCAGGTGAACAAGCAGGCCGATTACCTCAAAGGCTCGCTGTATTGGCACATCGACGGCACCATGAACGAGGTGCCGATCCTGGCTTCGCTGCTGCAGAGCGTGGCGTTGGGCAACCCGGATGAGGGCGACACCGAGTTCTGCAACACCTATGCCGCCTATGACGACCTGTCCGATGAGGACAAGGCCGACATCGCGGACCTGCGGGTGATGCATTCGGCGTGGAACACGTTGTTCTACTACGACCCGGAACCGGATACCAAGACGCTGCGCAACATGATGGCGATCGGGGATCGTGAACTGCCGTTGGTCTGGACGCATCAGTCCGGCCGCCAATCGCTCGTGCTGGGTGCGACGGCGCGGCACATCGTGGATGCCGACGGGCCGATCGACTTTCGCCGCAGCGCCGAACTGCTGGTGCGGCTCCGGGATTGGGCCACCCAGCCCGACTTCACCTATCGGCACAAGTGGACGGTCGGCGACCTGGTGATCTGGGACAACACCGGAACGATGCACCGGGCCACGCCGTACGATCCGGCGTCGGGCCGGTTGTTGCAGCGCACCAAGCTCGAGGGCGAGGAACCGTTCGCTTGAGCACGCTCAGATTCGACGATCGGGTCGCCGTCATCACCGGCGCCGGCCGGGGCCTGGGCCGCGAGTACGCCCTGCTGCTGGCCTCGCGCGGGGCGAAGGTGGTCGTCAACGATCCCGGCGGCAGTCTCACCGGAGACGGTGCCGATGCCGCGCCCGCACAGGCGGTGGTCGACGAGATCGTCTCGGCCGGTGGGCAAGCCGTCGCCGTCACCGATTCCGTGGCGACCGCGGAAGGCGGCCAGGCGATCATCGACAAGGCGGTCGAGCAGTTCGGCCGCATCGACGTCCTGATCCACAACGCCGGCACGGTGCGGCGCTCGCCGCTCAAGGATATGAGCCTCGACGATTTCGAGGCCGTGCTCGACGTGCACCTGCGCGGCGCTTTTCACGTTGTGCGCCCGGCGTTTCCCCTGATGTGTGCGGCCGGCTACGGCCGGGTGGTGCTGACCTCGTCGATCGGTGGCCTCTACGGCAACCACGAGGTGGCCAACTACGCGGCGGCGAAGGCCGGGATCCTCGGGCTGAGCAACGTGGTGGCGCTGGAAGGTGCCGCCGAAGGTGTCCGGTGTAACGCGATCGTGCCGGGAGCGGTGACGAGGATGGCCGAGGGGCTGGACACCTCGGCGTATCCGCCGATGGGGCCGGAGCTGGTGGCACCGGCAGTGGGCTGGCTGGCCCATGAATCCTGTTCGGTCACCGGAGAATATTTCGTCGCGATCGCCGGCCGCTTGGCGCGCGCGGTCATCGCCGAGAGTCCGGGGGTCTACCGGCCCTCCTGGACCGTGGAGGAGGTCGGGGAACAGATGGACAACATTCGAGATCTCGGCGCACCGGTGATCTTCCCGGTGGTTCCCGATGGGCACGCCGATCACATCCGCTACAGCTTCGAACGGGCAACCCAGGGGGTCAGCTCATGACAACCGGTCCGTTGCACGGGGTTCGGGTCGTCGACCTGACCGCCATGGTGATGGGGCCGTACTGCACCCAGATCATGGCCGACATGGGCGCCGACGTGATCAAGGTGGAGACGCCCGCCGGCGACAACACCCGGTACATCTCGGTGGGCCCGGCGCCCGGGATGAGCGGGGTGTTCGTCAACGTCAATCGCGGTAAACGCAGCGTCGTACTCGATCTGCGGTCCCCGCAGGGCAAAGACGCCCTGCGGGCACTGATCGCCGATGCCGACGTGTTCATTCATTCCATGCGGGCGAAGGCCATCACCAAGCTGGGCTTCGGCTATGACGACGTGGCCGCGATCAACCCGGGCATCGTCTACACCAACTGCTACGGCTACGGTCGGCGCGGTCCCGACGCGGATCGGCCCGCGTACGACGACACCATCCAGGCCGAGTGCGGTTTGCCTGCGGTGCAACAGCAATTGACCGGTGAGGCCTCCTACGTCGGCACCATCATGGCCGACAAGGTGGCCGGGCTGACCGCGCTGTATGCCACGACGATGGCGCTGTTCCATCGGGAGCGCACCGGCGAGGGGCAGGAGGTGGAGGTCAGCATGTTCGAGACGATGGCCTCCTTCATGCTGGTCGAACATGCCAACGGTGCCATGTTCGATCCCCCGCTGGGGCCGGCGGTGTACCCGCGGGCGGTGACGCCCAACCGGCGGCCGTACGAGACCAAAGACGGTCACATCGCGGCCCTGATCTACAACGACAAGCACTGGAACGCGTTCATCGACCGGGTGCAGCCACCGTGGCAGAGTCCCGAGTACGCCACGTTGGAGCAGCGGGCCCGCCAGATCGACACGGTGTACGGGTTGTTGGCGCAGACCCTCAAGGAGCGCACCACCGCGGAGTGGCTGGATCTGTTCGCGGAGTTGGAGATTCCCGCGGCGCCGATGCTCACCCCGGACGCGCTGTTCGACAACGAGCATCTCAATGCCGTCGGGTTGTTCGAGACCGTCGACACTCCGCACGGACGGGTGCGGATGCCCGGGGTGCCGACCTGGTTTTCCCGTACCCCGGGACACGTCGGCGGCTACGCGCCCGAGTTGGGGGCGGACACCGACGAGGTCCTGGCCGAGTTCGGCATCACCGGCAAGACGGCGTAGAAAGGCCTGCAGTGGATTTCGAGTTTGGTGAGGCGGCCGACACGCTGCGCGGTGACCTGCGCGCCCTGATCGCGGACCAGGTGCCGGCCGACTTTCTCGGCGCGTTCACCGACGACCCCGCCGATCTGGCAGTGGCACAACAGTTCTGCCGCACCCTGGCCCAGCAGCACTTGCTGTGCATGTCGTGGCCCAAGGAGTTCGGCGGTGGCGACGCGTCGGTGTGGGAGCAGACCGTGGTGCGCGAGGAGATGTGGGCGCACCACGAGCCGCGCGGCGCCCAGTACATGGGCGTCAACTGGGTGGGGCCGATCATCATGCGGCACGGCACCGAAGCGCAGCAGCGCAAGCACCTGCCGCCGATCGCCAACGGCGAAGTGATCTGGTGCCAGGGCTTTTCCGAGCCGGAGGCCGGTTCCGACCTGGCCTCGCTGCGGACCTTCGCACGCCGGGAGGGCGACGGCTGGCGGGTCAACGGCCAGAAGATCTGGACCTCCTACGCCACGATGGCGCAGTGGATCTTCCTGTTGGCCCGCACCTCCAAAGTGGGAGAAGGCGCAACCCAGAAGAAACAACAGGGCATGACGATCTTCCTGGTGCCCATGGATTCGCCGGGCATCCAGGTACGCCCGATCCGCACGATGATGGGTCCGCACCACCTCAACGAGGTGTTCTTCGACGATCTCAAGGTCACCGAGGCCGATGTGCTGGGAACGGTCGATCAGGGCTGGTCGATCGTGCAGGACGTGGTGTCCTTCGAACGCGTCGGCATCGCCCGCTATGCGCGCTGCGAGCGGCTGTTGCAGGCTGCGCCCGAGGTGCTCGGTGACGCCTGGGAGCAGTTGCCCGCCGAGTTGCGGGGCCGTTGGACCCGGATGCTCACCCATTGCCGCCGGGCCCGGCTGATGGCCTACCGCGTGGTGGCGATGCAGGCGGCCGGACGGGTGAATCCCGGTGACTCCGCCGCGTACCGGATTGCGGTGACGAGGCTGGATCAGGAGAGCGCCGAAGTGCTCATGGAAATTGTGGCGGCGCTGCCGCGTGGTGGGGACAGCCGTGGTGAGTACTTCCGGGCCGAGGTGGAGGACCACTGGCGGTACTCGCAGGCGTCGACGGTGTCTTCGGGCAGCATCGAGATGCAACGCATCCTGTTGTCGCGCAGCATGTTGGCCGGAAAGGCGTGACGGGGATGATTCTGGATCTCGGCGACGACGCCAAAGAGTATGGGCGCCAGGCGCTCAAGGCCTTTGAGGCGGCCGGTGGCGATGAGCTGCTGGCTCAGGCCGATGCCAAACCCGAAACCCGGTCGGGCTTGGTCACGCAGGTGCTGGACGGTCTGGCTGTGTTCGAGCTTGAGCCACGCACCGATGCCGACTCGCTGGAGGCCGCGGCCGCGGTGTGCCGCAGCGCCGGGTATTGGGCGTTGCCCTATCCGGTCGCCGAGCGATTGGCGCGCCCGGCCGATCTCGACGCCGACGGGTTGGTGGTCATCGATTCCGATGCGCCGGAGGCCGCGCTGCACGGGTTGGACAACCGTTGGGCCACTGTCACATTGGACGGACAGCGCAGCACTGTGGGCAGTACCGGTGCCTGCGGTCCGTCTTTCGTCACCGCGCTGGAGCTGTCCGCGGTCGACGATGCGGGCGCCGCGGACGTGGCGCTGGCGTTAGCGTTGCCGGCGTGGACGCTGCTCGGGATGCTGGATCGGGCCATCGACCTGACCGTCGCACACGTCAGCTTGCGCAAGCAGTTCGGCCAGACGTTGTCGTCATTCCAGGGTGTTCAGTTTCAGCTGACCGATGCCGAGGTGGAACGCAGCGGTGTCGACATGTTGGCCAAGTACGCGCTGTGGAGCCTGGGCACACATCCGGCCGACGAGGCGATCAACGACGCGCTGGCGTTGCGGCTGGCCGCGATCGAGGCCGCCGAGGTGGTGTTCCGGGTGTGCCACCAGTTGCACGGGGCGGTCGGTTTCTGCGACGAGACGGTGTTGTCGTGGCTGTCGCGCTACAGCCAGCCGTTGCGTCGTCTGCCGTTCGGGGTGTCCAAGACCCGTGACACGCTGACCGCGCGGCTGGGCCGGCGCGGACTCACCGGGTTGTTCTCGTGACCGGGCTGGACGACTTCCGGGCCACAGTCCGGGACTGGTGTGCGGCGAACGTCCCGAAAGACTGGCGCGCCAACCAGACCGGTGTCGGCGACGACGAGTTCGTGGACTTCCAGAAGGCCTGGTTCGCACAGCTGCACACCGCCGGGTACGCCGTCCCGCATTGGCCGGCCGAGTGGGGCGGCGGCATGAGTGTCCCCGAGCAGATCGTGCTCTTTCAGGAGCTGGCCGCGGCCGACGCACCGCGGCTGGTGCTGGCCTTCGTTGGGATTCACCACGCGGCTTCCACCCTGCTCGCTGCCGGGACCGACGAGCAACGCAAAAAGCACCTGCCGGCCATCCTCGACGGGGAGATCTGGGTGCAGGGCTTCTCCGAGCCCGAGGCCGGCTCGGACCTCGCTGCCCTGCGTACCACGGCCAGACCCGATGGCGAGAACTTCGTCGTCAACGGCCAGAAGCTGTGGGCCAGTGGTGCGCTGCACGCCGATTGGTGCCTGCTACTGGCCCGCACCGATCCGGAAGCGCCCAAGCGGCACGGGATCTCGTATTTCCTCATGGACATGACCACGCCGGGTATCGATGTGCGGCCGATCCGCAACGCGGTGGGGGATTCGCACTTCTGCGAGATCTTCCTCAACGATGTGGCGGTGCCCGCGGCCAACTTGATCGGCCCGGTGAACAAGGGCTGGCAGGTGGCGCAGGCCACGCTGGGCGCCGAGCGTGGCATGACCATGCTGGAGTTGGCCGAGCGGCTGGGCAATGCGGGCTTCAGGTGGCTGCTCGATGCCGCCCCGGTCGACGATCCGGTGGTGGCAGACCGGTTGGCGCAGTTCGAGATCGAGCTGACCGGGCTGCGCGGGCTGTGCCGGGATCTGGTGGAACGCAGCGAGGCCGGTCAGGCCGGCCCGGCCGACGCCTCGATAGTCAAGCTGTACTACAGCGAATTGTTGCAGCGGATGACGGGATTCGGTGCGGAGCTCGGCGGCCTGAACGCGCACACCGTGTTGACCAAGCCGGCCTCCAGCGGCTGGGAGTCGGGCGCCTGGATGCTCGACTTCATCGGATCCTGGGAATGGACCATCCCCGGCGGAGCCAGCGAGATTCAGCGCACCATCATCGGTGAGCGTGGCCTGGGTCTGCCCCGAGAACCGAGTGCGGTGTAGATGAGCGACTTTCCGGATTTTTCCGAGATCCACGCCGAACTCCGTTCGGTGGCAGCCGATCTGCTGGCCAAGGACACCGTCGACTGGCCACTGCTGGTCTCGGCGGGGTGGATCGGACTGGACGCAGCGGAGGAGGCCGGCGGAGCCGGGGCGACCTTCGCCGAAGTCGCGGTGATCTGCGAGGAGCTGGGCCGCGCCGCGGCGACCACCAGCTATCTGGGCGGTGCCGTACTGGCCATCGGCGCACTGAATGCCGTACCACCCAACGAGTCCCGTGATGTACTGCTGCAGGCAGTCGTGACCGGTGACGTCCGTGCCACGCTCGCCCTGCCCGGGGGCGCTGAGCCGGCGCCGTTCGATCTGGCCACCACCCGGCTGGGCTGGCGGGTGCACGGCCGGGCCACGTTTGTGCCCGACGCAGCAGGGGCGCAGCGCCTGCTGCTGCCCGCACGCGATGCGGACGGGACCGCAGTACTGGTCGACGTGGCGGCCGACGCACCCGGGGTGACGGTCACCGAGCAACCGGTGCTCGACGAGACCCGTCGCCTGGCCACGGTGACGGTCGAGGGGGTGGAGCTCGGCGAAGCGGCGGTGTGGCAGTTCGACGGAGACTCCGAGTCGGCGCTGCGCGGGCTCACCGATCGTGCCGCACTCGCGGTGGCCTGTGACAGCCTCGGTGTCGCACAGGCCATGCTCGACGCCACGGTGTCCTACACCGGGGTACGTCAGCAGTTCGGCCGGGCGATCGGCTCATTCCAGGCCGTCAAACACGCCTGCGCCGACATGCTGGTGCGGATCTCGGTGGCCCGGCAGCTGGTCGAGGCGGCCATCGGTGCGCCGGGGCCGCATGCGGTGGCGATGGCCAAGGCGTATGCCACCGAGGCGGCCGTCGAGGTGGCCGGAAAGGCCATGCAGTTACACGGCGGCATCGGCTACACCTGGGAGAGCGGCGTCCACGTGTATCTCAAGCGGGCCGCGCTCAATCGTTCGTTGTTCGGCTCACCGGCCGAACACCGCGCGCAGCTCGGGCGGCGTTACCAGCAGCGATGAGTTTTCACCGCGGCGATGGTCAGACCTGATGACAGACCAATCGCCGTGAAGGAGAAACCATCGTGGTCACCCGTCAGAGCGCGCCGCTGGGCGCCCCCACCTGGATCGACTTGAGCACTTCAGACCCCGAGCGTGCCCAGCAGTTCTACGGCACGGTGTTCGGCTGGAGGTTCGAGAACAGCGGTCCCGAGTACGGCGGGTACGTCACCGCCTCTGTCGACGGCCGGGTGGTGGCCGGCCTGATGCGCAACGATCCGCAATGGAACGCCCCCGATGCCTGGACCACCTACCTGCACACCGCCGACGCCGACGCCACGGTGGCGGCGGCCACCGCGGCCGGCGCAAGCAATTGCGTTGGGGTGATGGACATCCCGGCCAAGGGCCGGATGGCCATGCTGACCGATATCACGAACGGCTTCTTCGGTATCTGGCAGCCCGGTGGGCATGACGGCTTCGCGGTGTTCAACGAGGCGGGCGCACCGACGTACCACCAGCTGACCACCACCGACTACGCCCGGTCGCTCGACTTCTACCGGACCGTGTTCAGCTGGAACACCGAGACGGTTTCGGACACCGAGGAATTCCGGTACAGCACCGCCAATTTCGACGGCGAAGCGCTGGTCGGCGTGATGGACGGCAGCGCCTTCCTCCCCGCGGGCGCCCCGTCGGTCTGGAGCACGTTCTTCGGCTCCGACGACGTGGACAAGAGCATCGAACTGATCGTCGCCAACGGCGGGTCGGTGCTGCGCGCCGCCGAGGACACGCCGTACGGCCGGTTGGCCGCGGTGGCCGATCCCACCGGGGCCGAGTTCAATCTGTCGTCGCTGCCGGGCTGAGCGCGAAGTCGGCGAAGTCGAAGCCGGGTACCACCACGCAACTGACCAAGGTGGGCTCGTCGTCGCGGGGCCTGGCCCGTTGCCAATGCCCTGGCGGGACGACCAGTTGCGGATGCTGCCCGGCGGAGATGTCGGGGCCGAGCAGAAGGCTTGTCGCAGTGTCTTTTTGCGCGCCTATCTCGAGGACCAGGGGGCTGCCGCGGTGGTGGAACCACAGCTCGGCGCTGCGCACCGTGTGCCAGGCCGACTGTTGGCCGGGCATCAGCAGGAACAGGATCGCGGTTCCGGCGTTGCGTGGCCCGGTGTAGCCCGACGGCAGCGAGGCCTGACTCACCGTCAGCTCGCTGCGCCAGGTCTCGCGGTACCAGCCGCCTTCGGGATGTGGGGCGAGACCCAGCCGTCTGGCCCAGTCGGGTAGTTCGGTCACACCCGATAGTCTCGTCGTCATGGTTCGTCTACGTCCAGGGTGGCTGCTGGCACTGTGTGCTGCGGTCCTGGTGGTCGTGGCCTGGTTGCCGTGGCTGACCACCAGCGCCGACGGCGGCGGCCGGGCCAACGCGATCGGCGGGGTGGTGGGAAACGTCCCGTTGCCACCCGGCTTCGGCGCCGGGCAGCTGATCGTGCTGCTCGGGGCCGGACTGATCGTGGCCGGGGCGATGGCCGGACGCGGTTTGTCTCAGCGGTGGGCTTCAGCTGTGGGGCTGGTGATTTCGGTGGCCCTGGTGGCATTGACGGTGTGGTACTACACGCTCTACGTCAAAGGGCCGGTGGCCGCGGGGTACGGCCTCTACATCGGTGGCGCGATGGCGGTGCTGGCCGCGCTGTGCTCGGTGTGGTCGTTGGTGTCGACACCGGAGCGGCGACCGTGAGCGAGTTTGTGACGCCCGTGGAACTGACCGGGCAGCGCGTGCGCCTGGAACCGTTGACCCGGGCGCACATCCCCGAGATCGACGCCGCGGCCGCCGACGGTGAGCTGGGGTCGTTCTGGTACACGATGACGCCGCAGCCAGGTGCCGCCGCCCAGTGGGTGCAGCGGATGCTCGATCTGCGGGCGGCTGACCGCGGCGTGAGTTTCGTGGTGCGCGATCGCGACGGCCGGCTGGTGGGCTCCACGAGTTTTCTGAATGTGGACGGGCCCAACCGCCGTTTGGAGGTCGGGCACACCTGGTATGTCGCAGACGTGCGTCACACCGCGGTCAACGCTGAGACCAAGCTGTTGATGCTCGGCCATGCCTTTGACGAATTGAATTGTGTGGCAGTGGAATTGCGCACACATTTCTTCAACTTCGCCAGCCGGGCGGCGATCGAGCGGTTGGGTGCCAAGCTCGACGGAGTCCTGCGCAGCCATCAGTTGCTGCCTGACGGTTCCCGTCGGGACACCGTCGTCTACTCGATCCTGGACATCGAATGGCCCGCAGTGCGGTCCAGCCTGACGTTCAGGCTGGACCGCCGCGGCGGGATCAACTAGTCCGCATCGACAGTGGTGGGTTCGATCGATTTTCGGTCGGTGCCGTGGGCCACTTCGATCTTGCGCGGCCTGGCACGTTCGGCCATCGGGATGGTGACGGTGAGGACACCGTTCTCGTAGGTGGCGGAGATCGCCGAGGTATCGATCCCGTCGCCGAGCGACAACTGTCGTCGGAAGTTACCGAAGAATCGCTCATTGGTGAGCCACTGCGCAGATTCTTCCGAACGGGCGGTTCGATGCGCCGAGATGGTGAGCGTGCCGTTGTCGACGTTGACGTCGACCGAACCCGGATCGACACCGGGAAGGTCGGCGGTCAGCACATAGTGGTCGCCGATCTTGCAGAGGTCCATCGGCATGAACCGGGGTGTGCGCGTTGACCCTGAATCACCTGACAGCAAACTCCTGGTCAACACATCGAGGTCACTGAACGGATCAAAACGAAGCACAGCAATTCACCTCCCGTACGTCTCAGAGCCCGCCACCCTGGCGGGCAGCCAATCACTGTGCACCGCCGATATTAGCACTCGGCATGTGGGAGTGCTAGAAATTTTCCTGATGTGTCGCGTCGGAGATCAGGACGCCCTCCGCGGTGTTCGGCACCGATTCTCGGCGGAGTCTGGCAGTGCCTGCAGCAACTGCTGTGGCGGCGTTGCGATACCGGTCAGACAGCGGACACCGTGGCTCCGGTGAGCAACTCGCGGCACTGGTCGCATCGCAGCGCAGGGGAGAAGGCATGGCCGTGGTCGGTGTGCGTGAGGAGCACTGCGGGGCCTTCGTCGGCGGGGAACGACCGTTGCGCCCAGGCCAGTGCGGTCACCAAAACGGGCAGGAATGCCGCGCCCTTCGGCGTCAGCCGGTAGTGCGGGTCACCGTCGGCCTTGGTCAGAATCCCGTTGTCCCGGAACGTCTGCAGGCGGTCGGCGATCGACGCGGGTGAGGCCGCCAGCGCCCGTTGGAACCCGGAAAACCTGGAGGTGCCGGTGAACGCCGCCACCAGGATCGCGAACGCCCAGCGGTTGCCCAGCACGCTCATGGTCTGGGGGAACAGGCCCGATGGTGAGTCGCGCCGGTCATCGGCGGATCGGCGGCGGTTTGTCACCGTGGGCAGCGACCGCGACCAGCCCCCGCTGGGCCCCCACCTGGCAGTCACGTCGTCGGTCGCGATGGGACCGCCACAATGGGCACACGTCAGGACCGGCCTGAATTCGGCGCCGCAGCCGAGGTGCCGCATCGGGGGCAATGGTTGGCGGTGCTCGGGTACCCAGCGGAGTTCCCATTCCCAGATGGACGCCAGCACCGGCCACAGGGCCCGGCCGGTCGCGGTGACCAGGTATTCGTCACGCGGGGGCCGTTCCTGATAGCGATGACGTTGCAGCAGGCCCTCTTTGATGAGGGAGCTCAGTCGTCGGGTCAACACCGAATTGGAGATCGGCAGTCGTGTTGTGAATTGCCCGTAGCGGGTGGCGCCCAGCAGGGCCTGTTGCATCACCAACATCGTCCACTCGTCGCCGACGAGGCTGAGCATCTGTCCGACGGCATTGATGCCGCCGGGCGGCGACAGGGTGTCAGTCACGTACCAGCCATCGGCGCAGTTCGTCGCCCGGCGCCCAGGTGGAATGGGTTCCGCTGGAAACTCGTTCCGGCAGAGCTAGTTTGCATACCGGCCCGTCGGGAACCCGTGCCGCATCGAACACCAGGCAGCAGGACGCGTCGTCGTTCATGTCCGTGGTGATGGTGACGAGGTAGCCGTCATCTTCGCTGCGGCTGCCCACCCGCGGCGCCATCGCGGTCTCGCTGCCGTACACCCCGTCGCCGAAGGCGTAGCGGTCTTCGGATCCGGTGTGCAGATCGTGGCGGACCAGTCCGTCGAGCAGGAACCAGCCCGGCTTACCTGTGGCGGCGTAGGCGTAGCGGTAGTCATGCCCGGCGTACCCGGGGTTGATCATGCCGAATTCGGTGATGCTGTCTGACAATTGCTCTTCGCGGGTCTGGCCCGTGACGAGGTTGAACCGCCAGCGGTGCAGTCTGGTCTGCATCTTGTCGAGCGCCAGGGCCGGTGTGGCGTGGCCCTGGAAGAACCCGTCGAGAACGATCTCGTCCCCGTCTTCGTAGGCGTTGGTGAAGTGCAGGACGTAGGTGGTGTCGGCTTCGAACCATCTGACGTCGCCGGCCACGCCGCGGCGGGGGAGAACGGCGAACCGGGACGGCATGTCGCGGTGCAGCTTTGGCAGGTGCACGTTGCTGCTGAGAAACTTGGCATCCCAGAACAGCGGAAAGTCGTTGAGGATCACGTAGTTCTCGGTGTATGCCATGTCGTGCGGCAGCCGCGGTCCGGGTAACTCGACGTCGACGTAGTGCACCAGTCGGTTGTCGGCATCCACCACCCCGTAGTGCATGTACGGCGGCTGTTTGCTGTAGTTGAAAAACAGCATCTCGCCGGTGGCGTGGTCGGCCTTGGGGTGCGCGGATACTCCCCATTCGGTGGGGAACGCTCCAGCCCAGTCCTCTTTACCCAGGTCCTCGCCGGTGTACGGATCGATCCGGTACAGGTCACCGCACTGGTAGAAGCTGGTCAGCGCGACGCCGCGGTGCACCGTCACGTCGGTGCTGGACGCGTCCTTCATCAGGGTGCGCGCACCCCAGCCGTAGTCGCGTTTGGCGAGTTCGATCGGCTCGGCGATACCCGGCCACAGCGGTCCGCCGGCCTCATTCTCGGCCCGGAAGCCATCCGTGCGGATGAACCTGTTGCGGTAGAACGCTTTTCCGTCCTGAAAACCGACGATGTGCAGCATCCCGTCACCGTCGAAAGGGTGGTAGTTCTGCAGCGCCGGATGTAGCGGGTTCTCGGTGTTGCGCAGGTAGACGCCGTCGAGGTCGGCGGGGATCTCACCGTCGATCACCGTCAGATCGTCGGCATCGAACTCGGTGGTCTGTGGGCGCCACGCCCCGGTGCGATAGGGGTGGTCGTCATCTTCGGGCAGGGTGGACAGGAACTTGGTGACGATATCCGTCTGCATGTCGACTCCTTCCGCGCTGACAGCTCAGACGTCCTCCATGTCGCCGAAGGTACTACAACTAAGAGAGTGACCCAAGGGGGTAAAACGCGTAACGCCGTGGCGGGAATCCGGGAAGGATGCCCGCCACGGCGTTACCCGTGGCTAGGTCGACTCAGTCGTGGTGGCCGTGACCGTGGCCGTGCCAACCACCACCGTGCCAGCGCGGGCCACCGTGCCAGCGGCCCCAGCCGGGACCTTCGACACATGCCTGCACGTAGCCATACGGCCCGGTTGCGCAGATGTTGGGACCGGCCGAGGCCGGAGCTGCACCCGCGACTGCCACTCCGACCGGCACCGCCAATGCGCCGAGCCCGACTGCCGCAGCCGTCATCAGTTTCGAACGGATCATTTTCACCTCCGGGTTGTTAGCTGTGTTCGAGCTCAAGACCCCCGTCTGTAGATAACATTAGCCCATCTCACGATGTTCCTGACAATCGCCTGAAAGTGCACGGTGCAGCCCATTTGCTCTCAGCGGGCTCGCCCCGGTAACGGTATTGAATTTATTTGCCAGGGCAAACGACATCCGATGATGCCCTCTCGGAGTGTTGCCAGCCGGGATGTGAGACGCATGGGTCGCGTGGTGCGG
Organism: [Mycobacterium] fortunisiensis; assembly: GCF_019050325.1. Taxonomy (GTDB): domain Bacteria; phylum Actinomycetota; class Actinomycetes; order Mycobacteriales; family Mycobacteriaceae; genus Mycobacterium; species Mycobacterium fortunisiensis. Next base: position 47,475 of record NZ_VOMB01000008.1, read on the forward strand.
GCGAGGGGACCGGCGAGTTTTGCCCGCCAGATTGTGGGCTCGGCCTTGTATGCTCAGCTGCCGGCTTTGACGCTGGCGTCAATGTGGCTGACAACGGGGGCTCCAGGTGTCAAAACGTTCTGGTGACGCGTCGGGCTGGGTCGGGGCGGGTGTGATCGCCCTGGGGATCGGAGCGGCCCTGGCGAGTGCCCCGGCCGTGGCATATGCCGACGACGGCGCCGGGGACGCGGGAACCTCGGAATCCTCGACTTCATCGCCCGCCAAGTCGCCCACCGGGCCTGCCAAACGTGCCAAGGTCAAGCGGTCGGATGCGGACGCGGATGTGCGCCGCGGCAGGATCGCCGATCGAGCGGTCGAGGCGAAGATCCGACCGGAAAGCGTCACCCGCCAGATCCGGTCGAGGGTGCAGGTGCGTCAGGAACTGTCCGACTCGGTGCGTGGCCGTGCCGCCTTCGGGTCGGCCCGTGGCAGTCGGGGGAGCGCGGTCGAGGACGGCACGGCGGCGTCGTCTATTGCTTTGCCCACCGATCTGGGGCGATCGCAACGCAATTCACCCGCTGCGGTCGAACGGTCTGCAACGGTCGAGGCCCCCGCAGCCGTGTCAGGCGCCGCCACCACGCTGGAGACGGTCGACACCCGGGTCAGTGTGCCGAAGGTTTCGGTCAAGGTCCTCGATGCTCCGGAACCGGCAGCACCCCCGGTCAGCCGAACGCTGGTGGTCTCACTGCTCAGCGCCCTGGGCTACAACCCGACCGCGACGGGCCCGTCCGCCCCGGTCAACCCGAATCCACTCCTGGTCGGGCTGTGGGGTCTGTACCGCCGGGTCGAAGCGGTGGTCGCCAACGAGGCGCCCACCGCGGGCACGCCGACGGTCACCGGCAGCAGCCTGGTCGAGGGGCAACCGTTGTACTCGGGGACGCTGGGTTTCACGGATTTCAACGACGACGAGCTCAGCTATCAGGTGGTGGAAGGGGCCCAGCACGGGACCGTCACCGCCAATGCGGATGGGACGTTCACCTACGCGCCGACCGACCCCGAGTTCAAAGGCATCGACACGTTCAGCATCGCCGCGCGGGACAACGCGCTGTTCGGCGCCAACGTCACGACGGTGTCCTACCGCGTGTCGGTCGGGGGAGCGGTGACGCAGATCGCCCTGCCCACCGGCACCACGCCCCGGGGCACGGCGGTGGTGGACCCGGTTCGCGGTGTGGTGTACCAGACCAGCGAATACGTCGCCGACGGGCCTGGGCGCGGCGTCGTCGTCACCGAGATCGGGCCCGACGGCATCGCCCGTACCATCACGTCGACACCGTTGGCGGGCAGCGCATCCGGCGGGGCCGTCGTCAACCCTGTCACCGGGGCGCTCTACCAGGTGACCGTGCAGGACACCACGTCGACCGTGCACATCATCGACCCCACAACCGGTTCCGTCACCTCGACGCGGACGCTTGCCGGCACCTCGGGGACGGAACTCGTGATCGACGCCGATACCGGCGTCGCCTACCTGACCGCCGAACAAGGGGTGTACCTCGACGAGGTGACGACCACGGTGTACATCATCGGTCCCGACGGAAGCGCCGCCGGCTCGGAAACCCTTGGGGGAGCCAGTAATCGCGAGCTTGTCGCGGCGGGTGGCGTCGTCATCCACCCCGACACCGGAACCGTGTACCAAACCATCACACACGACGAGCAGACGACGATCTGGATCGTCCGATCAGACGGATCGGTGCAGCAGTTCGCCGAGCCGATCGCCGGCAACGCGTCGGGCGGCGTGGTGATCGACGCGGCCGGCAACCTCTATCAGACCACCGACGTCACCGGCGGAGTGGACGTGACGCTCATGGACAAGACCGACGGCGACGTCCTGCAGCGCTGGCACACCAGCGGCAACGCGGCCGGTGGTGTGGTGATCGACGCCGCCGGCCACGTCTACCAGACCAGCGACGGCTTCTACGGCGATGCGCTGACCACCTGGGCCACCGTGGTGGAACGGCTCAACCCGGACGGCACCACAACCTGGCTCACCGACATCGATCGCGATGGCGACGGCGATGCGGAAACCCTGGTGCTGCCCGGCCACGCGACCGAGCCGGTGCTGATCAACCCGGTCAACGGCGCCCTGCTTCAGATCACCGACTGGGCCTACACCGGCAGTGGCGCCCGGTGGTCGTTCACGATCACCAATGTCGACGGACCCGACACCCTGATCCCGATATCCGTCGGGCTGCCGGAACGTACCGCCGCGATCGACCCGGTCAGCGGGCGGGTGTACCAGTCCAGCTGGAGTTTGGATGATTCGACGTCGAGCACGTCGCATCAGCTGACCGCCATCGACATCGACGGCAGCCACCACGTGGTGCTCGCCGGCCTGCCCGACGGTTACGTCTACGGCGTCGCGGTGGATCCGGCCAGCGGTGATGTCTACGTGACCACCGACTCGGGGCTGTGGGTCATCGCGGGCGACGCCACCGGCGGGGAGCACACCCTGCCCGACGTCATACAAGCCTGACGTGCCCCCGGCAGGATTCGAACCTGCGACACCGGCTTTAGGAGAGCCGTGCTCTATCCCCTGAGCTACGGGGGCGTGGGACCTATCGAAATAGGTGTCGAAAACCCATAGGGACGATTCATGCTAGACGCCGAACGCCGAATCGGCGGCATCGGGGCTGCTGCGCGTGGTTCCGGTGAGGGCTACGAGGCTGGTGCGCTGGGTGAGATAGGTGTGACTTCCCCGGGGGTAGAGCTGTCCCTCTGGGGTGCTCAGGAGGCTGCGGGTGGGTGATGCCGCTGGTGGATGTAGGCGGCGATTGCGTTGCGGCCCAGGGCAAATCCGTTCATCACCCGTGCTGACGGGTGGCGGTGTGGGCGGTCATGCGTCCGCCGTAGAGGGTGCGGTCGAGGGAGTTGTTGAGGGATTCGGCGTCGTCACGCAGCCGTAGCAGTGGTCGTAAACGCTGTCGCCGTCTTCGGTTTTGGTGTGCTGGCGTAGGTGTTCGACGTCGGTGGTGTCGATCCGTTGGTGGTGCACGCTGCCGCAGGTGGTGGCGAAGTCGAGGTACCTCCGGTAGATGCCGGCGCGGTTTCGTCGGGCGTAGACCTTGGCGACCGGCAGGGGTTGGAGGTGGGTGTCGCCGGTGTCGAGGATGGCGCCTCCGTGCACCACATCATCAGCCGGATCCAGGTGAAGGCATGCTCGATCCATACAATGCGCAGCGTCGGGAACGCTCGAAGGCCCCGCCGAAGAACCTGACGATCTTCAGGCGCTCCTCGGCATCGGCCGAGCCGCCGTCATTTGGCCACCCAAAATGTGTGTTAGCTGTCAGCGGTCTAAGTTGCAGCTATCATCTGCTGGTAGATGGTTAAATCCCTGTATAGAAGCACCTTCGAATTCAGTGCATAGTGTCTGCACAGGGTCTCCATAGTGTGCTGACTGTAATGTTCCCGTTGCGGTGATGAGATCGCCAAGCATCAAAGTTGCTGCGGTGCAAGCGGTGTCAATCAACATCCGCGCACGGAAAGGAATGAGAATGAAGTCGTATCCGCGTCGCCTGATCGGCGGAGCCGCAATCGTCGGTGGAATATCATTGGCCACGTTGGGATTCAGTGGGGTGGCGAATGCCGCTCCGCCGCCCCCGCCGCCTCCTGGGCCGGGGCCCGCGCCGTGCGCGCCGTTCCAGCCGTGCCCTCCGCCGCCTCCGGGTCCGCCCGGTCCCGGTCCCGGCTTCGGGCATCCGGGTGGCCCAGGCCACCGCTAGCAATACTGCGGGTGCGGCGCGTGCAACGGACGCGCCGCACCCGGCGGGGTACCTAGTGTGCCACGATCGCGGGAAGCGTTATGGCGAAGGCGGTTTCGCCCGGGGCGCTCCGAACCTCGATGGTGCCGGCGTGAGCCTTGACGAGTGCCCGCACGATGGCCAGGCCCAACCCCGTGCTCCCCGCTCGTCGGGACCGGGACGAGTCGCCGCGCGCGAAACGCTCGAATATTTCGGGTAGTTGGTGCTTCGGAATGCCCGGTCCGTTATCGGTCACCGTCAGGACCACCTGATTATTTCCGTTTCGGCACAGGGTGGTGTTCACCCGCGTTCCCGCTGGTGTGTGTACCCGAGCATTCATCAGCAGGTTCGCCAGCATCTGGTGCAGCCGAAGGCGGTCGCCGGCGACCAGTACCGGCTCGTCGGGCACATTGACCGACCATCGGTGCTCGGGGCCGGCCACATGAGCATCGCTCACGGCGTCTACGCAGAGCTGGGACAGGTCTACCGGCTCGCAATCGATTGAGCGGCCGGCGTCCATGCGTGCCAAGAACAACATGTCCTCGACCAACTGGGACATCCGTTTGGATTCGGCGTCGACGCGTTCGATCGCGTGCGCCAGGTCTTCCGGGGCGTCGGTGAGTCTGCGGCGGGCCAGTTCGGTGTAGCCCCGAATGGATGCCAGCGGTGTGCGCAGTTCGTGGCTGGCGTCGGCGACGAATTGTCGTACCCGAGTCTCGCTCGCATGCCGGACCGCCAGCGCGTCGGCGATGCGGTCGAGCATCTGGTTGAAGGCCGAACCCAGTTGTCCCACCTCGGTGCGGGCGCTGTCCGGGTCGACGGGTACCAGGGGCGTGGGCAGGTCGATTTCACCGTGGTCGAGCTCGAGCTGTGCGACCCGGTGCGCGGCGGCGGCAACTCGCGCCAGCGGCCCGAATTGGCGTCGGGTGATCACGATTCCGGCGGCGGTGGCCAGGATCAAGGCCGTTGCCGCGACGGCGCTGAAGAAGCCCAGCGTCGACAACAGGGTGTTGGTGACGCCGGCCATCGGCAGACCTGCGACGACCGTGCGCCCGTCGTCGGCGGTGACGCTGACGAGTTTGTAGGCGCCGAGACCATCGAGATCGATATGGACCAGTGTCTGTTTCCCGATCCCGGAAAGCTGCTCGAACGCTCTGGGTGACAGCTCCCGTCGGTCTCCGTCGGCCGAGATCACGGCCGCCTCTGAGGTGGAGCTGTCGGAGACCAGAGCCCCGACCGTGCCGACCGACTGACCTGGGCCGTCGAGAAACATCGGCCCGGGGCCCTCGAAGCGCACAAACGGTGGGGGCCCGAAGTTGTAGAACGCCACCGATCGTGTTCCGGCGTCGAATACCTGCCGCTCCAGCTGCTCGGTCAGGAAATGATTCATGGCCAGCAACGTCCCGGCGCCGATGCCGACGCACACAAAGGTGAGCAGTCCTGCGAGGACCAGCAGCAGGCGGGTTTGCAGGGGCCACGCGCGGGGGCGCCGAAGCCGTGCCCGCGATCGAGGTTCAGCGGGGTGGCTTGAGGACATATCCGGACCCGCGGAGCGTGTGGATCATCGGTGTGCGGCCGGCGTCGATCTTGCGGCGCAGGTAGGAGATGTACAACTCGATGACGTTGGAGCGTCCGTCGAAGTCGTAATTCCACACGTGACTGAGGATTTGCGCCTTGGTCAGCACTCGTCGGGAGTTGTGCATCAGGTACCGCAACAACTCGAATTCGGTCGCAGTCAAGGTGATTTCGTCTCCGCCACGGAACACTTCGTGGCTGTCCTCGTCCAGGATGAGATCCCCGACGACGAGTTTCGATACCCCGGTGTCGTCGGAAACACCGGTGCGCCGCATGAGCGCACGCAACCGGAGTACGAGTTCCTCGACGCTGAACGGCTTGGTGACGTAGTCGTCGCCGCCCGCGGCGAGTCCGGCGATGCGGTCTTCGAGCGACTCCTTGGCCGTCAGCAGGAGCAACGGCAATCCAGGCCGTGTTTCGCGAAGCTTTCGCAGCACTTCCAGGCCGTCGATGTCCGGCAGCATGATGTCCAGAACGACCACGTCGGGTGGGTTTTCATTGGCTTGGCGCATGGCCGACGACCCGTCGGCGGCGATCGAGACGTGCCAGCCCTCGTACCGCAGCGCCATCGACACCAACTCGGCCAGTCCGGGTTCGTCATCGACGACGAGCACCTTAATCGGGCTGCCGTCGGCGCGCGTCATCATGCCTCGCGCACTGGCCGCCATCGATGTTTCAGCCGGAGCATCCTCGGAACTGGGCACCGGCAGATTCTCGTAAGTCGCGTTATGCGCCGACTGTGGTGATTCTGTGGCACAGCTATGAAGGTGCCGGAGGAGCGGTGCCGGCCCGACGTTGCTGGATTCACAGCTCACGGATAGGAAAGACCAAGCAGCCGCATAGTCCATCTCGTGACGATTACTCTGCCGCCCAACGTATCGCCTCGGCGGCGTGTATGCGTATCGACGATGAGAGGAAGTGAATTGTGCGAACGATGAAGCGTCGGGCCGCTGCCGGTTCGGCCCTGTTAGCACTGTCGCTGTTCGGCGGAGCGACCATCGGGTCTGCGGTGGCTGCGGCAGCACCGCCTCCACCTTGTCCGCCCGGAGCGCCCTGCGGGCCAGGTGGTCCGGGTGGACCGGGATTTGGGCCAGGTGGTCCGGGTGGACCCGGGTTTGGCCCGGGTGGTCCGGGATTGCCGCCGCCTCCGGGTGGTCCGGGGTTCGGGCCGGGTGGTCCGGGTGGACCGGGGTTTGGCCCGGGTGGTCCGGGATTGCCGCCGCCTCCGGGTGGTCCGGGGTTCGGTCCGGGCCCGGGTCTGCCGCCGCCTCCGGGACGTGGCCCCTGCCTGCCGTTCACGCCCTGCTGATCGAGAACGATCTGAGCCCGGCACAGCCTCTGCTGTGCCGGGCTCAAATCTATGTGAGGAGCGCGGGCCTCACTTGAGCGGAGCGGTCAGGTCGTAGATCGTCACGCCGTCGACCTTTGTGCTGCTGAAGTGCTGTTTCACCCAGTCTTTGATGTGCTCGGCCTCGGAGTCGCCGTTCATGCCGGGCGGCTTGATCGGCGGGAGCCCGGGTTGGCCCGGCATCGCGGGCAGTCCCAAACCTGTTGACTCGACGTAGTAATGCACCCGGCCCTCGGCGACGTAGGCCTGGAACTGCCCGAGCGTCGGTGCGGGATCGGCCGAACCGAATCCGCCCAGCGCCATCACCGGGAGGTCGGTCGCGAGCTGGTAGTAGCCGGC
>NZ_VOMB01000025.1 GCF_019050325.1 [Mycobacterium] fortunisiensis
ATCATCACCCGACCCGGCGCCCACCGCTCCACCACATCCGGCGGACACGCCTCAGCAGCCACCATCAACGCCGACACCGAGGTCAACTCCGCTGGATCCAAAACACCCACCGCAGAAGGTGTCTGACTGAGCACCGTCACCCGCTCAGCAACAACCAACGCCTGTAGCTCCCCAGGCGAACGCGTCACCGACTCGGGCACCACCACCAGCCGCCCACCATGCAGCAGCGCACCCCAGATCTCCCACACCGAATAATCGAACGCCAACGACGAACACGCCGCCCACACCTGCCGCGGCCCCAACCCGACACCCACATCCAAACCATCGAACAACCGCGTCACGTTCTGATGCGTAACCGCAACCCCTTTGGGCGTCCCCGTCGTCCCCGACGTATAAATAATGTGCGCCACATCATCAGGAGCCGGCACCGGCAACGCAGCACACGACTGCGCCCCGATACGAGGATCATCAACCTCCACCACCGGAACACCCGATCCAGCCAACCGCTCACCGAACGCACCCATGGTGACCACCACCACCGGCCGGGCATCAGCCAGCATGAACTCAACCCGAGTATCAGGATGCGCAGGATCAATCGGCAAATACGCCGCGCCAGACTTGAACACACCCAAGATCGCCACCACAGCCTGCGCCGAGCGCTCCAGCATCAACGCAACACACTCACCAGGCCCCGCACCATACTCGGACAGCAAGTGCGCCAACCGATTCGACGCCTCATCCAACTCCCGATACGACAGTGCACAGCCAGCAAAACAGACCGCCACCGCCTCCGGAGCACGAGCAACCTGGGCTGCAAACAACTCAGGAATCGAAGACTCCACCACCGACTCCGACAGCACCCCCCGATGACCAACCTCATCCAGACGCGCACAATCAGCCGCATCCACCACATCCACGGTCGCCAACGAGCCGTCCGGGGCGGCGGCCATACCGGTCAGTACCCGCTCCAACCGCGCCGCCAGATCGGCGACTTCAAAATTGGAGAACGGCTGAGCGCGGCCCATGGTGCTGAGGAACACCTGGTCTCCGGTGACGGAGAACACGAACCCGAAACCGCCCACTACGCCGGCGTTCGTCAATGATGCCGAAGCTTCCGCGCCGCCGAAGTCCAACGTGAACGATGACGGGAGGAAGTTGACACTCACCCGGTTCGCCATCTGCCCCGCTGCCCGCGGGTTGACCTTGCGCTCGAGCGCGTGCACTGGGAACCGTTGATGCGCCAGGGCTTCCTGTATACGAGTCTCGACGTGGTCGATGAACTCTGAGACCGACGATGCCGGTGAGACTTTCAGCACCAGCGGAACAACCCCCGCGACCATCCCGGGCAGGGTCCGCGACTCCGGGCTGACTCGCCTGCTGACGGGGAAGTCGAGGACTACGTCCGAACTCTCCGCACACCATCCATGGACGAGAAGGGCACAGGCTGCGGTGATCACCACCGATCGAGGAACGTTCTTCGAGTCTGCCAGTGCGTCAACATGACCGAGCACATCCGGGTCCAAGCCCACTGACTCAGAGTGTCCGTGGGCGTGCGGGCGGTCCGCCGGCTCCGCCGGCCAGTAGCTAGGTCCGTTCTCCGGTGGCAGGTTTTCATTCCAGTACGCCTGGTCGTCGAGATAGTCGGTGGAGGCTTCGTAATCCGCCTCGCACCCGATCAGATCGGACAGCGACCCGAAGATCGCGGCCGGAACCGGAGCACCCGTGACCGTGGCGGAGTAGACCGACGCCAGCCGTGCACCGAGCAGCGCAATCCCGGTACCGTCCAGCACGATGTGGTGGCAGCATGCGATCAGGAAGTGCTCATCGTTTCGCGTCTGAAACAGCGCAAAACGAAACAGTGGCCCGTCGAAAGGCATCGGCGTCTGCTGGATCGACGATGCCAGCGCACGGGCCTCCCGCACAGGATCGGCCGCGCCGCGCACATCGTGGAACGCGAGCTCCACGTCGGGATCGTCGACCGGCTTCTGGAAGACCTGTCCCTCTTCCTCGAAAAAGGTCGCCCTGACCGGCTCGGCTTCCCGCATCACTCGGCGGATTGCCCACTCGAGTGCGTCCCGGTCGATCGCGCCGGTGATTCTCACCCATAACCCGAGCAGCCACTCCGCATCGGATTTGGCAACGTCATGCGCGAGCCATATGTCGAGCTGTGTGCGTGTTACCGGCAGCGATTGCTCGTCCAGCTGCATCGGACTCTCCCACCGCGAGATGTACTAGCTAGCCCCCCGGGCGTTGGATCTGTCAGAGCCCTCAGCCCTGCGCCAGCCTGTCGCGCAGGCTCTTCGGCCGGATATCCGGCCAGTTCTGTTCGATGTAGTCCAGACACGAAGCGCGGTCCGCTTCGCCGAATGCCACCTTCCACCCGGCAGGAACGTCGGCGAAGGTCGGCCAGAGACTGTGTTGCTCCTCGTCGTTGATCAAAACAAGAAAGCGGCCATTGTCGTCGTCAAACGGGTTGATGCTCACCTGGTTCTCCCCACCTCGAGTTGACCAGTGAAAATCGTTCAACGATACGGATACGAAAGCACTCCCCCGGCAGTTATCGCGTCCGCGTTGTCTCTCTCCTGTGGCCCACTCCAGCTATGTCGTGACTAGTTGCAGGGCGTCAGCATATCCACTTCTTCTTGACGGGGGTGCAGAAATCGACAATACCCGCATAATCTGTTGCTGCGTCCCCGCCATTCGACTTCTCCATCCAGCCACCGGTCACAGCTGAGCAAATCGATACCGGATTTGGCGAAGTCCGGTACCGGCCGGCCCGGCGCACAAGTTTCCAGTGGTGCCGACGCGTGGGATTCACCGACGGTCGATGCGGCAGCACCCGCCCCGGCCCGGAACGGCCCATCGCGCAGATGCACAGCGGTAGTGGAATGTGAAGTGCCGCCGGCCGCAGTCCAGATTGCGAACCTGACAGGCCTCCCATCTGCGCAGAATATCTCCGCCATACGCGACTTCACCGCGGATTGGATCAACGAGCACGCCTGATCGAGGGCCCACCTTCCAGGGGCATCGGCAGCGATGACGGTCCGACGCAGACCCCGCTCGCCGGCCAGGAATACCACATCGGTGTAGTTCCATCTAGCGAAGCGGTGCGCCTCCAGCTGCCGGTCGCCGACGGCATCATCGCAGGCGATCCGAGCGACCTCGCCACGGACAGCCGCCAGTCAGCAAACTCAACTGGACATAGGATGCGACGCTGGATGCGGATAGCACGGCTTATTTGAAGACTGTTTGAGTTAGCCATGTGCGAGCCGCATCGTCAGGAATACTTGCAATCAAGATCGCCTTGACCAAAGCTTGCGGATGCAAACAATAGCGACTTTTTGACGACAGCGAACACCCAGTAACTTCACAACTCTGTCAAAAGTATCCGGGAAGCCGGACGCTGGTACTTGACTAGAGAAATAAACGGGCCCCTACGGATTTCGTCGTGCAATTGTTGAGCGCTTGCTTGAAATTCTCCAAACAGAGCGTAAACCTTCAGCTCACGCTTGCCAGAACAAACGGCAAAACCTCGCTCGCACCGGCGTCGCGCAGCGTTCTGGCGGCCATCGTCAACGTCCAGCCGGTGTCGGTCATGTCGTCGACCAGCAGCACCGGCCCCTTCGAATCGAGTTGCGGACTTTCCCACGCACCGTCCAACGCCGCCACCCGATAGGCCGAATTCGCCGCGGTCACCGGGCGGTGCGCTGCGCTGTAGGCCAGGATTCCCAGATTCGTGAGCCGCCCGATCTCGGCCAACCGCTGCACCGTCGACGAGATCAGCCGTGGATGCGTGCACGAGTCCAAACCCATCACCGCGACCGGGCGCTGATCCCAATCCCAGGCCTTGAGCACCTCGACAGCCGCAGCCACCACCTCGTCAGGTACGTCGCCGTCAGGTTCGGCCAGCAGACGCCGTAGCCGCGCTCCCCAACCCAGGTCGGTCAGCCGGCCGATCGCCCGCCCCGGCGCGGCTCCGTCAGCGATCCGCCCGGACAGGGCCACACCCAGGGCGGCCAGCCCGGACGGCCACTGCTTGCGTGGCGCCACCAGCACACCGGGCCTGGACAGTCGTCGCGCGGTGTCGGTGAGAACATCGTGCGCCACCGCGCCCGATAACCGTTGCCCGGTGCAATTGTCACAACGCCCGCAACGCGCATCGGGGGCCAGCTCAGGATCGTCGAGTTGGCCGCGCAGGAACGCCATCCGGCAGCCTTCGGTGACCTGATAATCCAGCATGGCCTGCTGCTCGCGGCGGCGAGCCTGGTCCAGTGCCCGGTACCGTGCTTCGTCGTAGTCCCACGGCACCCCGGTGGCGATCCAGCCGCCTTTCACCCGGCGCACCGCCCCGTCGACGTCGAGCACCTTGAGCACCATCTCCAAGCGGGATCGGTTGAGATCGACCAGAGGTTCCAACGCCTGCGTGGACTGCGCGCGGTCGGTCTCCAACGCACCAATGACGTTGCGCACCATGGATTCCGACGGGAATGCCACCGACGCGAAGTAGCGCCAGACATCCTGGTCTTCGGTGCCGGGCAGCAGGATCACCTCGGCACTCTCGGTGGCGCGACCGGCACGCCCCACCTGCTGGTAGTACGCGATCGGTGACGAGGGCGCCCCGAGATGCACGACGAAGCCCAGGTCCGGTTTGTCGAAGCCCATGCCCAACGCCGACGTCGCCACGAGCGCCTTGACCTGGTTACCGAGGAGGTCGGCCTCCAACTGTTCCCGTTCGCCTGCGTCGGTGGTTCCGGTGTAGGCCGCCACCTTGTGGCCGCGGTCGGCCAGCAATGCCGCCACGTCGTGAGCCTGGGCAACGGTCAACGTATAGATGATGCCCGAGCCGGGCAGCGAGTCGAGATGCGCGGCGATCCAGGCCGCCCGCTGCGCCGGCGTGCCCACCTCGACGACCGACAGCCGCAGCGACTCACGATCCAAACCGCCGCGCAGCACCAAGGTGTCGGTACCACCGACCCCCAATTGCGCTGCGACGTCGCCGACCACCCGGTCATTGGCAGTCGCGGTGGTGGCGAGAACCGGTACCTGCGAACCCAATTCGCCGATCAAGGTACGGATGCGCCGGTAGTCCGGCCGGAAATCGTGCCCCCAGTCGGAGACGCAGTGCGCCTCGTCGACCACCACCAGACCCGCATCGGCGGCCAGGGCAGGCAGCACCTGGTCACGAAAGTCGGGATTGTTGAGGCGTTCGGGGCTGACCAACAGCACGTCGAGCTCCCCGTCGGCGACCTGTCGGTGAATCCCGTCCCACTCCGTGACGTTGCCGGAGTTGATCGTGGCCGCCCGTACGCCGGCACGCTCGGCAGCGGCCACCTGGTTGCGCATCAAGGCCAGCAGCGGGGAAACGATGACCGTCGGCCCACGGCGGGAGGCCCGCAGCAACTTGGCCGCGATGAAATAGACGGCGGACTTCCCCCACCCGGTTCGTTGCACCACCAGGGCCCGCCGCCGCTGGACCACGAGCGCCTCGATGGCCGCCCATTGGTCATCGCGCAACCTCGCGGCGGGCCCGGCCAGCTGTTCGAGGATTGTCTGGGCCTGTTCGCGGGTTGCCATGATCCCCATGATGCCCGGCCCGACCGACACGGCTCGTCACGGCAATCTGCTAATCACGTCGCTTAACGGCCACGGGCAGGTACTCGATCCGGTACACGTTGTTCCATGCAAACTGGGGGGTATGTAGGGCGCGTCGGCCGTTTGGCGGTAGCCCTGGGTGTGGGATCTGCGGTGGCCATGGGACTCGGATGCGGGGTGGCCGTAGCCGACCCGACGAACTCGTCGACGTCGTCGAATTCGTCGACGTCGTCCGGCTCGGCGGCGAAGGGCAGCACGGGCTCGAAAGTGCCCAAGAATTCGAAAGCGGCCAAGGCCCGAATCAAGACGCCGCGGCGAGCGAAATCGAAGTCCGCGAATCACGAGACCGCGGACGACCACGAAACCACAGACGACACCGCGCTGACACCGCGCGAAGGTGTCGACAAATTGGGGGCCACACTCCGCACCGCCGTACAGGATGCAATGGGTGCGGTCGGCATCGATCGTCGCGAAGCCAAGGTTTCGACGCAGCACGAAACCAAACGCGAAACCGATCCTGTCCGGCGTCTGCTCCCGAAACCGGTCACACCACCACCGACGGATATCGACGACGCGCCCCAACCCGACATTCAGCAGGAGACGCCCGAACGCCCTGACCCGGCAGCCCTCGACATCCAGGCGATCACCGCCGTCCCGAAGTCCGCGCTCACCTCCGGGATGCGCACGGTATCGGCGGTGATGACGGCCGCGCGCCCCCAGCCCGCGGCGCCGGAACCCATCGAGGTCGGCCAGGACACCGTGACCGACGCGGTCTCCACGGTGATCAACACCGTGCTCAATCCCTTTTCGCTGAATTCCACGCCCGACGCTCCGACCGAACCGCCCACAGCATGGGCCATGCTGGCCTTCGCCCGCCGCGAGTTCGAGCGTGCGTTCCGTCAGCCCCAGGATCTCTTGACCCAGGTGAGCACGCTGAGCTCCGCTGTCACCCAGGCGGGTCCAGTGGCGTTGGCGCCCGGCATCGTCGTGCCCCCGGAACTCGCCGACCACGTGATCGCCACGCCCGGCCCGTCGCTGACCGACCAGATCACGGTCTTTGGGATGGAGGCGCTCAAGCAGGTCTCCCAGGCCATCGGCGTCAACATCACGATGAAGCTGGGCGAGCTCATCACCACGCCCACCCCGCCCTGGTTCACCACCATCGGACTGGATGTCACCAAGGACACCTATGCGGGCGGTGATGTCTGGGTGATCACCCCGCCCAATCCCACGGACGAGGTGGTCATCGCGGTACACGGCAGTGGATTCGTCTACGACCCCAACATCATTCACTGGATGGACTACACCCAGATGGCCCGCGAGACCGGTGCCACCGTCGTGGTACCCCGCTACCCGCTGATCCCCGACGGCGGCACCGCGGAGAACTCGGTACCGCAGCTGGCCGATTTCATCGCGGCGCAGGTCCAGGAGCATGGCGCCGAGAACGTCAGCATCTACGCGGATTCGGCCGGCGGCACGCTCTCGACTCTGGCCGTGCAGAAGATCGTCCGCGGTTGCAATGGCGATTCGAATTGCCTGGCGGACAAAGTGCCGTCGCGCATGGTGCTGCTGTCGCCCGGTCTCAGCGGCCCGGACATCTATACCGATCCCAACGTGGAGTTGGTGAACGACCCGGTCGCGTGGCTCACCGAGGAAGACAAGGAGTACTACGCGCAGTGGTCCACCGGGCCCGAAGAGCTTTGGAATGCCATGCTCGGCCCGACCGAGGGGATGCCCCCGACCACGATCTACATCGGCTCGCGCGAATCATCGGCACCGGGCGTGTTGCTCTACGCACAGCGGATGGTCGACGCCGGCGGCGACGTCGACGTGGTGATCGGGATGGGCCAGATCCATGATTGGGCGCAGGGCGGCCCGATCTCGATCAACTCACAGTCGGCCAACTACCGCGACGACATCTACCATCAACTCGGCATCGTCGAGGACACAACCGAGACCGCGACCGTCGCAGCGGTGAGCCAACCGGCGGGGACCCCCGGCGCGATCGCCCTCGCACCAGGCATCGTCCTGCCGGGCAGCCTCGTCGACAACGTCGACGTGACCGACGGCCCGTCCTTGTTCGACCAGGTGACCGTGATGGCGTTGACAGCATTGCGGGAGATCTCCGCGGTCATCGGTGTCGACATCACGACGAGCCTCGGTGGCGGGATCGCCGTGCCCGATCCGCCGCGGATCCTGACCCTCGGCCTGGATGTGCAGCCGACGGAATACACCGCCCGCGACGCCGATGGTGTCGAGCAGACCTGGCAGGTCTGGGAGATTTCGAACCCCGGAGCTGACTCCGACGAGCACGTCATCGCGTTTCACGGAGGCGGATTGGTTACCCCACCCACCATCTTTCATTGGCTGGACTACGCCCAGATGTCACGCAAGACCGGCGCGACGGTGATCGTGCCGCGCTACCCGCTCATCCCTGACGGCGGGACCGCCGACAACACCATCCCGCCGGCGGCAGATCTCATCGCTGCTTACGTCACCGAGCACGGCGCGGAGAACGTCAGCGTGTACGGGGAATCCTCCGGTGGAATGATCGCCATGCTCGCGGTACAGAAGATCGCGCGCGACTGCGCGGGCGACACCCAGTGCCTCAGCAGCCGGATGCCGTCGCACATGGTGCTCAGCTCACCTGCCTTGGCCGATCCCGACTTCTCCACCGACCCGAATGTGGTCCTGGTGAACGATCCGCTCTACGGGGTCCCGATGTCTGACAACGGCTTCGCGCAGTGGCAATCGCAGCAGCATCCTGAACTGTCCGACACATTCCTCGGGCCGGTCGAGGGCCTGCCACCGACCACGATCTACATCGGGACGCGCGAGGTCATCGCGCCCGGCGCGTTGAAGTTCGCCAAGCTGATGGACGATGCCGACAGCGACGTGAGTGTCGTGATCGGGATGGGCCAGATGCACGGCTGGGCCACCCTCCCGATCAACTCGCAGTACGCCAACTACCGCGACGGCATCTACCAACAGCTCGGCGTCGTCTCCGAGGGAGACGACGCCGAGACCGTCAGTGTTTAGGCCTTCGCCTTTTCGGCTTCCTGCTCGCGCTTGATCTCCAGAGCGATGTCGATCAGCTGGTCTTCCTGACCACCGATCAGCTTGCGCTGGCCGACGCGCAGCAACAGTTCGTGGGCGGGCACCCCGTAGCGTTCGCCCTGGCGCACGGCGTGCTTGAGGAAGCTGGAGTACACCCCCGCATAACCCATCACCAGCGCGTTGCGGTCCAGCAGGCACTCGGCCGGCATCGCCGGGGCGACGACTTCTTCGGCGGCATCGGCGATGTCGAAGAAGTCGATGCCGGTCTTCACACCGATCTTGTCGAACACCCCGACCAGCGCCTCCACCGGTGCGTTGCCCGCGCCCGCACCGAACCGACGACACGACCCGTCGATCTGCTTGGCACCGGCGCGCACGGCCTCGACCGAGTTGGCCACACCCAGCCCGAGATTCTCGTGGCCATGAAAGCCAACTTGGGCATCCGATCCTAATTCAGCGACCAGCGCCGAGACCCGGTCAGCGACACCTTCGAGCACCAGGGCGCCCGCCGAATCCACCACATAGACGCACTGGCAGCCGGCATCAGCCATGATGCGGGCCTGCTTGGCCAGCTTCTCCGCAGAGATGGTGTGGCTCATCATCAAAAACCCGACGGTCTCCAGGCCCAGCTCACGGGCGAGCCCGAAATGCTGGATCGACACATCGGCCTCGGTGCAGTGGGTCGCGATGCGGCAGATCGAGCCACCGTTGTTCTGGGCTTCCTTGATGTCTTCCTTGGTGCCCACACCGGGCAGCATCAGGAAGGCGATCTTGGCTTCCTTGGCCGTCTCGGCCGCCAGCTTGATCAGCTCCTGCTCCGGAGTCTTGGAAAACCCGTAGTTGAAGCTCGACCCGCCCAGGCCGTCGCCGTGGGTCACCTCGATGACCGGGACACCGGCGGTGTCCAGGGCCGCGACGATCGCGCCGACCTCGTCCTTGGTGAACTGGTGCCGCTTGTGGTGCGAGCCGTCGCGCAACGACGTGTCGGTCATCCGCACGTCCCAGGCGGGATTGAAGAAAACGTCTTGGATGCTCATGCTTGCGCACCTCCCGTAACCGCTGAAGCCAGGTCTTTGGCGATTTCCTCGCCGACCTTGGTCGCCGCCGCGGTCATGATGTCCAGATTTCCAGCGTAGGGCGGCAGGTAGTCGCCTGCACCCTCCACTTCCACGAACACGGTGACCAGGTGGTTTCCACCGTTGACCACGGACGGTTCGTCGAACTGCGGTTCGTTGAGCAGCCGGTAGCCCGGCACGTAGGTCTGTACCTCGGCCACCACATCCTTGATCGAGGCGGTGATCGCGGCGTGATCGGCATCCTCGGGGATCGCGCAGAAGATCGTGTCGCGCATGATCATCGGCGGCTCGGCCGGGTTCAAGATGATGATCGCCTTGCCGTTCTTCGCCCCACCGATGTTGCGCACACCCGCGCTGGTGGTCTTGGTGAACTCGTCGATGTTGGCGCGGGTACCCGGACCGGCCGAAGCCGACGACACCGACGCCACGATCTCGGCGTAGGGCACGTCCACCACCCGCGACACCGCGTACACCATCGGGATGGTGGCCTGGCCACCGCAGGTGACCATGTTGACGTTGGGGGCGTCGAGGTGCGCGCGCAGGTTGGCCGGCGGGATGACGCCGGGGCCGACGGCAGCGGGGGTCAGGTCGATCGCCCGGATGCCGGCCTCTTCGTAGCGCGGGGCCGCATCGCGGTGCACATAGGCGCTGGTGGCCTCGAACACCAGATCCGGCTTCTCGGCCTGGGCCAGCAGCCAGTCCACACCCTCATGGCTGGTTTCCAGACCGAGCTTGCGCGCCCGGGCCAGACCCTCGGATTCCGGATCGATGCCGATCATCCAACGTGGCTCGAGCCACTCCGAACGCAGCAACTTGTACAGCAGGTCGGTGCTGATGTTGCCCGACCCGACGATGGCGACTGATGCCTTTTCAGCCATATTCGGCTCCCTAAACTCGAAACATCATTCGAAAGAAAGATGCACTGAACCTAACCCGGCGAAGTCAGCGACGAAATCGCTGCCCGGAGGTGCATCTATCGCACGCGTGCACGAGCCCGGCAACACGATGTCACCGGCCTTCAGACGCACTCCGAAGCTCTCCACCTTGCGGGCCAACCAGGCCACCGCGGTGACCGGATTTCCCAACACCGCATCGCTGCGTCCCTCGGCCACGACCTTGCCGTGGTTGGTCAGGACGGCATCGATGTTGCGAATGTCGATGTCCTTGGGCGAGACGCGCGCCTCACCGAGCACCCAACCGGCGCTGCTGGCGTTGTCGGCGATGGTGTCGCACAACTTGATCTGCCAATTGGTGATACGCGTGTCGATCAACTCGATCGCCGGGGCGAACGCGGCCGTCGCGGCCAGCACATCCTCCTCGGTGCACCCGGCGCCGGGCAGATCGTCGGCCAGGATGAACCCGACCTCGACCTCGACGCGGGGGTACAGGAACCTCGACGACGGCACCGGCACGTTCTCGAACACCTCCATCTCGTCGAGGAGATGGCCGTAATCCGGCTCGTCGACACCCATCATGTCCTGCATGGCCTTGCTGGACAGACCCACCTTGTGACCGATGACGCGTGCCCCTTCGGCGACCCGCTGACGGATGTTGATCAGCTGGATCTCGTAAGCATCCACCACATCGATGTCGGCGTACCGATCCGTCAACGGCGTCATCGGGACCCGGCTCCGCTCGGCCTGGGCGAGATCGGCCGCGAGCTCGTCGCGCACCTCGACACTAAGCATTCTGGTGAATTCCCCTCGCTTCTTTGACCGGGGCGGTTGTTGGATTGCCCGGCAATTCTATAACGTGTTCTACATGACTGGACAGGAGTACGGTGCGTTCGACGTAGTCGTGGTAGGAAGCGGGGCTGCCGGCATGGTCGCCGCCCTCACCGCTGCCCACCAGGGCCTCTCGACAGTAGTCGTAGAAAAGGCCCCGCACTATGGAGGTTCCACTGCGCGGTCAGGTGGCGGGGTGTGGATCCCGAACAACGAGATCCTCAAGCGTGACGGGGTCAAAGACACCGCCGACGCCGCCCGCACCTACCTGCACAAAATCATCGGTGACGTGGTGCCCGCCGAGAAGATCGACACCTATCTCGACCGCTCGCCCGAGATGCTGTCGTTCGTCTTGAAGAACTCGCCGCTGAAGCTGTGCTGGGTGCCCGGGTACTCCGACTACTACCCCGAGACGCCCGGTGGCAAGCCCACCGGCCGCTCGGTGGAGCCCAAGCCGTTCAACGCCAAGAAGCTCGGGGTTGACGAGAAGGGCCTGGAGCCGCCGTACGGCAAGGTGCCGATGAACATGGTGGTGATGCAGCAGGACTACGTCCGGCTCAACCAGCTCAAGCGCCATCCCCGCGGCGTGCTGCGCAGTATCAAGGTCGGCGTCCGCTCCGTCTGGGCCAACGCCACCGGCAAGAACCTGGTCGGCATGGGCCGCGCGCTCATCGCACCGCTGCGCATCGGCCTGCAGAAGGCCGGTGTCCCCGTGCTGTTGAACACCGCCCTCACCGACCTCTATATCGAGGACGGCGTGGTCCGTGGCATCTACGTTGCCGACCCCCGCGACAGTTCCGCTGAGCCGAAACTGATCCGGGCCCGCCGTGGCGTGATCCTGGGTTCGGGTGGCTTCGAGCACAACGAGCAGATGCGGGTGAAGTACCAGCGCGCCCCGATCACCACCGAGTGGACCGTGGGTGCGGCCGCCAACACCGGCGACGGCATCCTGGCCGCCGAGAAGCTTGGTGCCGCACTCGAATT
The DNA here is from genome assembly GCF_019050325.1 of [Mycobacterium] fortunisiensis. Lineage (GTDB taxonomy): Bacteria > Actinomycetota > Actinomycetes > Mycobacteriales > Mycobacteriaceae > Mycobacterium > Mycobacterium fortunisiensis. The sequence goes on from NZ_VOMB01000025.1 coordinate 12,434, forward strand.
CATGGAGGACTCATGGTGGGGCCCGACCGTCCCACTGGTCGATTCACCGTGGTTCGCCCTGTCGGAACGGAACTCCCCCGGCTCCATCATCGTCAACATGGCCGGCAAGCGGTTCATGAACGAGTCGATGCCCTATGTCGAGGCCTGCCACCACATGTACGGCGGCGAGTACGGTCAGGGCCCCGGCCCGGGTGAGAACATCCCGGCTTGGCTGATCTTCGACCAGCAGTACCGCGACCGGTTCATCTTCGCGGGCCTGCAACCCGGACAGCGCATTCCGAAGAAGTGGCTGGAGTCCGGCGTCATCGTCAAGGCCGACACCCTGGCCGAGCTGGCCACCAAGACCGGCCTGCCCGCCGAGGCGTTCGCCGCCACCGTCGACCGGTTCAACGGCTTCGCCCGCTCCGGGGTGGACGAGGACTTCCACCGCGGCGAGAGCGCCTACGACCGCTACTACGGCGATCCGACCAACAAGCCCAACCCCAACCTCGGCGAGATCAAGCACGGCCCGTTCTACGCGGCCAAGATGGTGCCGGGCGACCTGGGCACCAAGGGCGGCATCCGCACCGATGTGCGCGGCCGGGCACTGCGGGACGACAACTCGGTGATCGAGGGGCTCTACGCCGCAGGTAACGTCAGCTCACCGGTGATGGGTCACACCTATCCCGGCCCCGGTGGCACCATTGGTCCCGCCATGACGTTCGGGTACCTCGCGGCCCTCGATATTGCCTCTGCTGGAAAGGCCTGATATGCCGATCGACGTGGACAAGGCGCTCGCCGCCGACCTCGAACCCATCGAATTCTCGTGGACCAGTAGCGATATTCAGCTCTACCACCTGGGCCTGGGTGCCGGCGCCGATCCGATGGATGAGCGAGAGTTGCGCTACCTGACTGACAACACCCCGCAGGTGCTACCCACCTTCGGCAATGTCGGGGTCAGTTTCCACATGACCGAGGCGCCGACAGTGCAGTTCCCCGGCATCGACATCGAGCTGTCCAAGGTGCTGCACGCCAGCGAGGCGGTCAGTGTGCCGGGCCCGATCCCGACCAGTGGTACCGCGTCGTCCAAACAGCGATTCACCGAGATCTGGGACAAGGGCAAGGCCGCCGTCATCGTCAGCGAATCCACGGTGACCGACGAGTCCGGCACAGTGCTGTGGACCACCAAGCGGTCGATCTTCGCCCGCGGCGAGGGCGGTTTCGGCGGCGAGCGCGGACCGGCGACCTCGACCGAATTGCCCGACCGCGCACCGGATATCGAGATCGCATTGCCGACTCTGCCGCAGCAGGCTCTGCTCTACCGGCTGTGCGGTGACCGCAATCCGCTGCACTCCGACCCGGCCTTCGCTGCGGCGGCGGGTTTCGACCGGCCGATCCTGCACGGGTTGTGCACCTACGGCATCGGCTGCAAGGCGATCGTGGACAACCTGCTCGACGGCGACGTCGCCCAGGTGGCGTCCTACGGTGCGCGTTTCGCCGGCGTGGTGTTCCCCGGCGAAACCTTGCAGGCCAACATCTGGAAAGAGGACGGCAAATTCATCGGCGTGCTCACCGCACCGTCGCGCGACAACGCCGTCGTGCTCTCGGGCGTGGAGCTCGTCCCGGCTTAGCCGTCGTCTCGCCCGCTCTATCTCCACCAGGCTGGTCTCCACCAGGTTTGTCTCCACCCGGTTTGTCACGCTGGAGTGGCTGTCGACCTCGACAGCCACTCCAGCGTTGCATTGACGGGCCATTTTTCGGCAATGCCCTTGGCGGCCACCGTCTTTGTCACGCCAGAGTGGCCCTCGTCGTCAAGAGCCACTCTGGCGTGACAAAGTGAAGCCAAGGCGCCTGACCAAACCCCCATTACCACAGACACGCAGCACCGTCACCTGTCACGCCAGTGTGGCTGTGGACAACGAGCGTCACGCCAGCGCCTGTGGATAACTGATGTGACAGCGATCGCGTTGCGCTGCACACTCTGTCGCCATGGGGGAACCATTTGTCGGCAGTAAGGCCGTCGCCAACGGCGAGGTACGCAAGAGCGCACTACGCACCAAGTACACCAGGGTGTTTCGGGATGTCTACGTCAGCCCAGGCACTGAACTGACGCCGCTCATCCGCGCCCGGGCCGGCTGGTTGTGGTCCCGCGAACGCGGCATCGTTGCCGGGAACTCGGCCGCGGCAGTTCACGGCGCGAAGTGGGTCGACCTCGACGCCCCCTTTGAGCTTCTCCATTCAAACCGCAATCCGCTTGCCGGACTGCAGGTTCGGACCGAGGCGATAGAGGACGACGAAATTGTCTGGGTCGACGGGATCCCGATCACCTCGGTAGCGCGCACGGCACTCGACATCGGCTGTTGGTATCCACGCGACGACGCCGTCGCCGCGCTCGACGCCCTGGCCCGCGCAACCGATCTCAAAGCCGCCGACGTTGAGCTGTTGACGCACCGCTACGCCCGTCGCAGAGGCGTCCAGCGGGCCCGCAGCGCCGTGGCCCTGATGGACGCCGGCGCCCAGTCTCCCCAAGAAACCTGGTTGCGGCTGGTCCTCATCGATGGGGGTTTGCCCCGACCACAGACGCAGATCCCGGTTTTCGACGGCCCCGGTGACCCGTTCGCCTACCTCGACATGGGTTGGGAGGACATCAAAGTCGCAGCCGAGTACGACGGAGAGCAGCATCGGGCCAGCAGTTGGCAGTATGGCTGGGATCTCAGACGAGCCGAGCGGATCCAACGCCAAGGTTGGATCAATGTCCGGGTCTCCGCCGGGGAACGCAGAGACAATGTCCTGCGTCGGGTTCTCGCCGCGCGGGCCAGTCGACTGTCACGCTAGCGCGACCGTCGAACGCGGCCGCCACTCTCGCGTGACAATGGTGACAGCCTGCACCCGACGTCCACGCCCAATGTCACGCTGGAGTGCCTGTCGGAATCGACAGCCACTCCAGCGGGACAAAGTGGGGCACAAGGCCGACAAAGTGGGGCGTAAGACCTGGCGAGTGCGGCACTCAAGGCACTCAAGGCACTCAAGGCCTGACAACCAGGGCCACAAGGCGTGACCGAGCACGACAAGTCGGCGCAAAGCCTGGTGTGAAGGCCTACATCCGCTTCCAGAGATCGTCCCCACCGGAATGCCGCGGCGCCTCGGGTGCCACCGGAACCGGGCCGGGAGCCGGCTGGCTCGGCGCGGGCGCAGCGGGCGGCGCGGCCGCAGCCGGCGGAGCCGACGAGGCCGGGGGCGCCGAATGCGGAGCCGACGACGCAGCCCCATCGGTGCGGTTGTTCAGCTGGGACTCACGCTGATCCAGGCCCGCGTCGCGGCGATCCTGGGCTGCCTGGCGGTCGTTCTGCTGCGTCTCGCGATCGTCCTGCTGCTTGTCGCGTTCGTCGAGCTTGGCCTCACGTTCCCCTTGCTGCTGTTGCGCATTCGGAGCGCCGGGACCACCAGGGCCATTCGCACCGCCGGGACCGCCGGCGCCGGGGGCACCGCCCTTTTCCGCGCCGCCACCCTGGGCGCCCTCCATGGCCTTCATCAACGGCTCCATCAACGAGCTGAACTGCCCGCCCATCTGGCCCGCCATCTGCGCCGGCTGACCGGCCATCTGGCCCATCTGGCCCATCTGGCCCATCATCTGACTGAGCTGCCCGATGCCCTGGCCGCCGGCATCGTCGGCCTTCTCGTAGGCGCCCTGCGCGTCGGAGAGCTTGCCGTTGAACATCTCTTCCTTGGCCTTCAACGCCGTGATGTTCGTGGTCAACGACGCGGCCAACGTTGGCAGGAGCCCGGAGACGAACGTGCTCATCGCATCTTCGCCGGCCTGAATCGATGGCATCTCCGGCATCTCGACCTGGGCGGAGTTCCACCCGAGGCTGCCGGGCGTCTGGAACAGGTCACCACCCATCGATGCGCCCTCTCTCCCGCGGAGACACATCACCAATCGTCATCGTCTTCGCCCTCCCCCATGTCGTATTCCAGCCCGGCCGGCACGACCAGCCCGGACGTGGTGCCCCCGCCACCGCCGGCGCGTTGACCGCCGCCCATCATGCCCATACCGCCGCCCATGCCACCGCCCATCGCGTTGGCAGCGGCCACCGGCGCGACTCCACCGACCACCGCGGCGCTGGCGCCAGGGTCAACCGATACCGGAGCGGTACCGCCGACCATCTTCGCCAACAACGGGGTCTGCGGGCTGCCGCCGCCCGACCCGCCGGGCAGGCCGGCGGCCTTCATCAGGCCGGCTCCACTGCTGGGGCCGGACCCGCCGGCCAGGGGATGGTTGGAGAACGCCGAGAACGGGCTGGGACCGCCACCGGTTCCCTTGCCGCCCGACCCCAGCATCGACGTCAACTGCTGCAGGGGCTGAGTAAGCTGCTGCAGCGGCTGGGAGAGCTGCTGCGGAATCTGACTCGCCATCTGTGGCAGCTGGCTCAACATCTGCGGCAGCTGGCTGACCAGCTGCAACATCTGATCGGCCCCCTTCTGCGCGGCCTGCTGCGCCTGGGCCGTCGGCGGCGTGCCGACCTGCGGCAGGTTGGCGATCGTGCTCAGGCTGCTGGCCGCCTCCGTGGAGGCAGCCGACACCGTCGCGATGTTCTGTGACAGCCCGGCCTTGATCCGGCTCTCGATCAGCTGCTGCGCATTGGGGAACAGCGCCGCCACCTGCTGCAACATGGTGACCTCTTGCTGCACCTCTTCGGCAACCGCGTTGACCGCGGTCTTCGTGCTCACCACCGTTGCGGCGATGGTGTGCAGCGCGGTGGCGATGGCCGTGGCCTGCAGGCCGTTGGCCTCGTGGCCACCGATCATCGTCGTGGCCTCACCCGATGCGGCCAGCGAGGCCGGGCCCAGCCACTCACCGGTCAGCTTCGAGAGCTGGCTGGTTTGCTGCGGGACGACGTTTCCGCTGATGTTGGTGCCCAGCTTCGTGTACGACGCGGCAGCCGCGGTGAGCTGGTCCTCATCGAGATTCGGCCATGCCGGACCCTGCAACGTCTGAGACCCGTACGGGCTACTGTCGCGCGGCATCCCCATGCCACGGCCCCCTTCTACGCGTGGTGCACATCCGGAGCAAACATTACCGTGCCGATCAGCGGTGGCAATGCACCATTTATCCCAAGATCAATCCGGATGTCGGCACGCCGGTGCCCGCGGTCACCAGAACGTGCTCGACGCCGTCCACCTGGTTTACCGATGTCTCGCGTAATTGACGCACACCTTCGGCGATGCCGTTCATGCCGTGGATGTAGGCCTCCCCGAGCTGACCACCGTGGGTGTTGATCGGCAGCCGACCCCCGATTTCGATGGCACCGCCGGCGATGAAGTCCTTGGCCTCGCCCTTGCCGCAGAACCCGAGTTCCTCGAGCTGGATCAGGGTGTAGGGGGTGAAGTGGTCGTAGAGGACCGCCGTCTGGATGTCTTCCGGCGACAGACCACTCTGCTGCCAGAGCTGACGGCCGACCAGGCCCATCTCCGGCAGGCCGAGTTCATCGCGGTAGTAGGAGTACATGGTGAACTGATCGGCGCCGGCACCCTGGGCGGCGGCCTCGATGATCGCCGGCCGGTGCTTGAGGTCCTTGGCCCGCTCGGGGGTGGTCACCACGATGGCCACCCCGCCGTCGGTCTCCTGGCAGCAGTCCAGCAGACGCAGCGGCTCGGCGATCCACCGGGAGTTCTGGTGGTCCTCGATGGTGATCGGCTTGCCGTAGAAGTGCGCCTTTGGATTGTTCGCGGCATGCTTGCGGTCGGCCACCGACACCGCACCGAAATCCGCACTGGTGGCGCCATATTCGTGCATATAGCGCTGGGCGATCATGGCCACCGACGCGGCCGGGGTGCTCAGCCCGTGCGGGTAGGACCAGCTGTACTCCACCCCACGCGAGTCGGCGTTGACGGTCAGACCGGTCATCACCTGGCCGAACCGGAACTCCGAGCGCTCATTAAAGGCCCTGTAGGCGACGACCACCTCCGCGACACCGGTGGCCACCGCGAGCGCGGCCTGCTGCACGGTCGCGGCCGCGGCACCGCCGCCATAACCGATCTGGCTGAAGAACTTCAGGTCCCCGATGCCGGTGGACCTGGCCACGGCGGTCTCCAGGTTGGAGTCCATCGTGAACGTCACCAGGCCGTCGACGTCGGAGGGCGCCAAGCCGGCGTCGTCGAGGGCGTCGAGCACCGCCTCGGCGGCCAGCCGCAACTCACTGCGGCCGGAGTTCTTGGAGAAGTCGGTCGCGCCGATACCGGCGATCGCCGCTTTGCCGGACAAGCCGCTCATGCCTTTTCTCCCAAAGTCAGTGTGGCAGTGGCGATGACGTGATCACCGAGGCTGTTGGATCCGGTCACCTTGACCGTCACGACATCGTCCTCGATCGCGGTCACCTCACCGCGGAAGGTGACGGTGTCATACGCGTACCACGGCACGCCGAGACGCAGACCGATCGAGCGGATCCGCGACGACGGCCCGGCCCAGTCGGTCAGATAGCGCTGCACCAGGCCGGTATCGGTCAGGATGTTGACGAAGATGTCCTTGGATCCCTTGGCCTGCGCCTTGTCCCGGTCGTGGTGCACGTCCTGGTAATCGCGCGTCGCGATCGCCGTGGACACGATGAACGTCGGATCACCGTAGAAGGACAGTTCGGGCAGCTTCTGGCCGACCGCTGCGACGGGGGCGCTCACTTGACTGATCCTTCAGCGGCCGACCACGCGTAAAGGGTCCATGCCGGGCTGACATCGCTGTCCGGGAAGTCGATAAAGGTTGCGCGCACAGGCATTCCGATCTGCACCTCGTCGATGTCCACGTTGCGCAGCTCGCCGAGCATGCGCACACCTTCTTCCAGTTCCACCAGCGCGATGACGAACGGCAGGGTGCGGCCGGGCACCTTCGGTGCGTGGTGCACGACGTAGCTGAACACCGTGCCGTTGCCGGAGGCGACGACATAGTCGTCCGGCGTGACCGGGTCCTGGTAGTTCTTCCACACCGCGGGCACCGGCGGATGCTGCAACGAACCGTCGGGCCGCTTCTGGATGCGCAGCTCGTGGGCATTCACGCCGTCCCAGAAGAACTGGGTGTCGCGCGACGAGGACGGACGCATCAGCTTGTCCGGATCGAGATCCGCCGGAACCTCGGCGGCCGCATCCTGATTGCCCTTGTCAGCCGGCTTGAACTTCATGATCCGCCAGGCCATCTCGGCGACTTCTTCATCGCCGACAGTCCAGGTGATCTTCTGGTTGACGAAGTACCCCTCGCCCAGTGCGGTCTGCTTGGGGCCGACGACGTCGGTCACCTCCGCGCTGATCGACACCTCCTCACCCGGTTCCAGGTAGCGGTGGTAGGTCTGCTCACAGTTGGTGGCGACCACACCGACGTACCCGGCGCTGTCGAACAGTTCCATGATCGCGCCGAGGGGATCGTCGTCGGGCCGTTCCCCGCTCAACCCCAGCATGGTCCACACCTGGATCATCGCCGGCGGGGCGACGATGCCGGGATGCCCGGCTTCCTTCGCGGCGACCTCGTCGACGTAGATCGGGTTCTTGTCGCCGATGGCATCGACCCAGTGGTGAATCATCGGCTGGTTCACCGGATCCCGGCCCTGCCGCGGCTTGCTGCGGCCCAAAGAGGTGAGCCGGTCGATACCGGCCTGCAGATCTGTCATCGGGTCACCCTCGGCACCTTCAGTCCGGATGCGGCGATCATTTCGCGCATCACCTCGTTGACACCGCCGCCGAACGTGATGACCAGGTTGCGCTTGGTCATCTTGTCCAGCCAGACGAGCAATTCCGCGGTTTCGGGATCGGCTGGGTTGCCGTAACCACCGACGATCTCCTCGGCCAGGCGGCCGACCTCTTGCAGACGCTCGGTGGAGAAGACCTTGGTCGCCGCGGCGTCGGCCACCGCGATGGTCTCGCCCGAGGCCGCGACCTGCCAGTTGAGCAGCTCATTGATCCGCCAGATCGACTTGATCTGTCCCAGAAGCCGTTTCACGGCGTCCTGCTCGATCGGGGTGACGCCATCCGAACCCGGCTTCGACGCCCAGGAGTGCACCTGGTCGTAGATGCCGCCGATCCGGCCGGCCGGCCCCAGCCCCACCCGCTCATGGTTGAGCTGGGTGGTGATCAGCTTCCAGCCGCCGTTCTCCTCGCCGACCAGCATGTCGGCCGGTACCCGAACATCGTTGAAGTAGGTCGCGTTCGTGTGGTGGGCACCGTCGGACAGGATGATCGGCGTCCACGAGTAGCCGGGGTCCTTGGTGTCGACGATCAGGATCGAGATGCCCTTGTGCTTGGCGGCATTCGGGTCGGTACGGCAGGCCAGCCAGATGTAGTCGGCGTCATGGGCGCCGGTGGTCCACATCTTCTGCCCGTTCACGATGTATTCGTCACCATGGCGTACCGCAGTGGTGCGCAGCGAGGCCAGATCGGTGCCGGCGTCGGGCTCGGAGTAGCCGATGGCGAAATGCACGTCGCCGGAGAGGATGCCGGGCAGGAACTTCTTCTTCTGTTCCTCGGTGCCCAGGGCTTGCAGGGTGGGCCCCACGGTCTGCAGCGTCACCATCGGCAGCGGGATGTCGGCGCGGTTGGCCTCGTTGATGAAGATCTGCTGTTCGACCGGGCCGAAACCGAGGCCGCCGTACTCCTTGGGCCAGCCGACACCGAGCTTGCCGTCGCTGCCCATCCGCTTGATCACCGCACGGTAGGCCTCGTTGTGCCGGTCGGACTCCATCGCCTTCGCCTCTTCGGGCGTGATGAGAGTCGAGAAGTATTCCCGCAGTTCGGCTTGCAGCGCCCGCTGTTCGGGGGTCAGATCGATGAACATTAGGCTCCCACCAGGTCGAGACGATACGACGGACCGCCCAGCAGCCGGGTCAGGTCCTTGATCGAGGAGTAGTAGCGGTCCATCGGGTAGGTGATGTCCATACCCATACCGCCGTGCAGGTGGTGGCACAGCCGCATGGCCGGCGCCGCCTGCGAGGTCGCCCAGTAGCCCAGGATGGCCAGGTCCTCGTCGGCGTCAAGGCCTTCGGACAGCCGCCATGAAACCGAGGTGGCGACCAATGAGATTGTCCGCGAGGCGATATAGATCTCGGCCAGCTGCGCGGCCACGGTCTGGAACGTCGACAGCGGACGGCCGAACTGTTCGCGGGTGGCCACGTAGTCGGCGGTCAGCCGCAGCGCGCCGGCGACCAGGCCGGCCACGAATGCTCCGGTGGTCGCCAGCACCAGTTCGTTGACGCGGTGGGCGGTGGCGCCGTCAAGGACGTCGTCGGCACTCACCGCGACATCGGCGAATGTCACCGCGTATTCGTCGGAACCGTTGGCGGTCGGGGTCTTGGTGATCGTCACGCCGGCGGCGTCCGGTGCCACCACGACGACGCCGGTGTTGGTGCTGACCACCAACCACTTGGCGGTTTCGGCATACGGCACACCGATTTTGGTGCCGTTGAGCTTGCCGTCGGCAAGGCTGGTCTCGGGCCGCTCGGGCAGGGAGTGTCCCGGCTCGTTCAGCGCCGCCGAGAGCACCGCACCCGTCGCGACCCCGGACAGATACCGGTCCTGCTGAGCATCGGAGGCCAGGTCGAGCAACGGCACCAGGCCCAGCCCCAGGGTGGCCAGCGCCGGGCCGGTGGTGCCGTGTCGACCGATCTCGGTCAGCGCGGTCGACACCTCGGGCAGGCCCAGCCCGTCACCACCTAGGCGCTCGGGCACTCCCAGTGCTGCCACACCCCCGGAAACCAGTGCGTCCCAAGTGTTGTCACGGTCCAGAACAGAGGTCACCACATCGGCGACGGCCTGCTGTTCCGGGTTCGGTGTGAAATCCACCCGAATCCTCCTTGATCCGTTAGGCGGTCAGTAGCTCAGTGTGCGACCGGGCACTTGCCGGTGAAGTCGACCTCCCAGTGCTTGATGCCGTTGAGCCAGCCGGACTTCAGCCGCTCGGGATCGCCGATCGGCTTGAGGTCGGGCATGTGGTCGGCGACGGCGTTGAAGATCAGGTTGATCGTCAGGCGGGCCAGGTTCGCCCCGATGCAGTAGTGCGCACCGGTGCCGCCGAAGCCCACGTGCGGGTTGGGATCACGCAGGATGTTGAACGTGTAGGGGTCCTCGAACACGGTCTCGTCGAAGTTCGCCGACCGGTAGGACATCACCACACGCTCGCCGGCCTTGATCTTGACGCCGGCGATCTCGGTGTCCTCGCTGGCGGTGCGCTGGAAGGCCGAAACCGGGGTGGCCCAACGGATGATCTCGTCGACCGCGGTCTTCGGGCGTTCCTTCTTGAACAGCTCCCACTGATCGGGGTTCTGCGAGAACGCGATCATGCCGTGGGTGATCGAGTTGCGGCTGGTCTCGTTGCCGGCCACCGCGAGCATGATGACGAAGAAACCGAACTCGTCGTCGCTGAGCTTCTCACCGTCGATGTCGGCCTGGATCAGCTTGGTGACGATGTCGTCGGTCGGGTTCTTGCCCCGCTCCTCGGCCATCTTCATGGCGTAGCTGATGACCTCGAACGAGGACATGGCCGGGTCGACGTCGGCGTATTCGGGATCGTCACCGGCGGTCATCTCGTTGGACCAGCGGAACAGCTTGTCGCGATCGTCCTGGGGCACGCCGAGCAGCTCGGCGATGGCCTGCAGCGGCAGCTCGCAGGACACCTGCTCGACGAAGTCGCCCGAGTTGGAGGCCGCGGCGTTCTTGGCGATCTGCTGGGCCCGGTTGTTCAGCTCGTCCTCGAGGCGCGAGAGCGCGCGCGGGGTGAAGCCGCGCGAGATGATCTTGCGCAGCCGGGTGTGGTGCGGGGCGTCCATGTTGAGCAGGACGGCGCGCTGCAGGTCGACGGCTTCGCGGGTCATCTCCTGCGGCCAGACCGGGATCGCACCGTTCATCGCGCTGGAGAACACATCGCTGCGCAGGGAGACGTCCTTGACGTCCTCGTGCCGGGTCACCAGCCAGTAGCCCTTGTCGCCGAAGCCTCCGGTGCCGCCGGGCACGTCGACCCAGCGAACCGGCTCGGCCTTACGCAGCTCGGCGAGCTCCTTGACCGGCAGACCCTTGAGGTTGAGGTCGGAATCGAGGAAGTCGAAGTCCTGGGGGATGTTGGGGCAGCCCATGTCTGTCACTCCTTGGTGTCTGTAGCAAGCCGTGCGGGTAGCCAGCAATGCTTGAAACAACGTGGTCTAGTACCAATTGAGACCATTGAAACACGGCTTGACCGCAGATCAAAGGCAGTGATACATCGCCGCTTGTCAGAGTAATGAAACGTGTTCTAGCCTGGCTCCATGGGTAACCCTGTCATCGTTGAAGCCACCCGCAGTCCCATCGGCAAGCGCAATGGCTGGCTGTCCGGCCTGCACGCCACCGAACTGCTGGGCGCGGTCCAGAAGGCCCTCGTCGAGAAGGCCGGCATCGACGCGGGGAGCGTCGAGCAGGTCATCGGCGGCTGCGTCACCCAGTATGGCGAGCAGGCCAACAATGTCACCCGGCAGTCCTGGTTGATCGCCGGTCTGCCCGAACACGTCGGCGCCACCAGCATCGACTGCCAGTGCGGCAGCGCCCAGCAGGCCAACCATCTGGTCGCCGGCCTGATCGCCACCGGCGCCATCGACATCGGCATCGCCTGCGGCATCGAGGCCATGAGCCGGGTCGGTCTGGGCGCCAACGGCGGCGGCGCCCGTGCCGCCTCCTGGGACATCGACCTGCCCAATCAGTTCGAGGCCGCCGAGCGGATCGCCAAGCGCCGGGGAATCACCCGCGCCGACGTGGACGCCCTGGGCCTGGCCTCGCAGGCACGCGCCAAGCAGGCCTGGGCCGAGGGCCGCTTCGATCGGGAGATCTCCCCGATCGAGGCGCCGGTCATCGACGAGAACAAGCAGCCGACCGCCGATTGGAACACCGTCAGCCGGGACCAGGGTCTGCGCGACACCACCGCCGACGGCCTGGCCGCACTGAAGCCGGTGATCGAGGGCGGTATTCACACCGCGGGTACGTCCTCGCAGATCTCCGACGGTGCGGCCGCGGTGCTGTGGATGGACGAGGACAAGGCGAAAGCGCTGGGTCTCAAGCCGCGCGCCCGCATCGTGGCGCAGGCCAACGTCGGCGCCGAGACGTACTACCACCTCGACGGCCCGGTGCAGTCCACCGCCAGGGTGCTGGAGAAGGCCGGGATGAAGCTCGGCGACATCGACCTGGTCGAGATCAACGAGGCGTTCGCCTCGGTCGTGCTGTCCTGGGCCCAGGTACACGGCGCCGACATGGACAAGGTCAACGTCAACGGCGGCGCCATCGCCCTGGGCCACCCGGTCGGGTCCACCGGCTCGCGGCTGATCACCACCGCGCTGCACGAGTTGGAGCGCACCGGCAAGTCCACGGCGCTGATCACCATGTGTGCCGGCGGCGCGTTGTCCACCGGCACGATCATCGAGCGGATCTGAGCCGTTCGGATGGCTTTCTCCGAAGCACAGCGCATCGCGGCGGCCCAGGCCTACATCGACGCGCTGGCCAGTCACGACGCCAGCGCGGTGCCGTTCGCCCCGCACTGCACCCGCACCGAGATCGGGCTCAAGACCGGATTTTCCGGTAAGCAGATGCGCCGCGACCTGGATCGGGGCCCGCAATACCGGGTGATCAAATCGATCTCGGCACCAGAGTTCACCGTCAACGGCGACGAGATCCGGGCCCGGTTCGAGCTGGTGACCAAGCCGTCGCTGGCCGGACGGCGCGTCGGCGCCCGCATCGACGAGACGTTCGTCATCCCGGAATCCGATGGTCAGATCCATCGGATCACCGCCAGCATCCGGCCCTTCCTGGCACGTTAAGGTCCAGCCATGCCCGAGACTCCCCGCCCGCTGTCCCCCAAGCAGATCGACCGCCTCAACGCGAAATCGACCGGCACCGCCATCAAGTGGATGTCGCGCGCCCAGACCTGGATCTTCAAGAAGACCGGCGGCCGCTTCGGTGACAAGTTCCTGCGCGGCGCCCAGGTCGGAATCCTGACGACGATCGGGCGCAAGTCGGGCGAGGCGCGCGACAGCCCGCTGCTGTATCTGCAGGAGGGTAAGCGCATCGTGCTGGTCGCCTCGCAGGGCGGCCGGGCCACCAACCCGATGTGGTACCTGAACCTGGTCGCCAATCCGAAGGTGAAATTCCAGACCAAGCGCGAGACGCTGGAACTCACCGCACGCGAAGCCACCGACGCCGAGCGTGACGAGTACTGGCCCAAGCTGGATGCCATGTACGCCGACTTCGCGAACTACCGGTCCTACACCGACCGCAAGATCCCGATCGTCATCTGCGATCCGGCCTGATCCTCCACGACGCGAGCGCCCCCTGGACTTTGCCCCGGGGGCGCTTTCCGTTTGCCGGGCGCCGCGGAGCTGGGTAATTACGCAACTGTCGGTAGCTGAATTGACGAGTGAACAGTTCTTTGATTATGTTCTGTGAGCCCGCACACAATCTGCGCCGGGTGAGCGTCAGCCCACATTTTCTGTATCCGATGGAGACCCTATGCAACGACCCAACCGACGCCGGGTTGCCGGTGCCGCGGCGACCACTCTGACGGCATGTTCCCTGTTCGCCGCCGCCACCCTCCCCGCCGCGGCAATGACCGTGACGTTCATCCGGCATGGTGAGTCCTACGGCAACTCCACCGGCCACATCGACACGTCGGTGCCCGGCCCGAACCTGACAGCGACCGGCGAGGCCCAGGCCGACGCCGTTGCCACTTATCTGCAATCGGAGGAATACACCGAGAAGTACGGGCCCGTCGACGCGATCTACGCCTCGACGATGATCCGCACCCAGCAGACGGCGAAGCCGCTCCATGACGCAACGGGAATGGACGTCACCATCCTCGGCTTCCCCAAGAACGACAACGCCGGGCAGAACATCGGAGTTCAGGAGATCAGTGCCGGCATCTTCGAGGGCCTGCCCGAAAGCGAAGGGATCGGCCGCATCGGCTACATCCTCGCCCCGCTGGCCTGGACTATGGGGCTACAGTTCGTCCCGGTCCCGGGCGGCGAGACCGGCCTGGAGTTCAACGAGCGCATGACCAACGCGTTGACCCAAGTCGCGGAGAACACGCCTGAAGGCGACGACCAGAATCAGAACGCCGCGGTGTTCTCGCACGGCGCCACCATCATGATGTGGACGATGATGAACGTCGACAACCCGAACCTGTTGTTGATCGTGCAGCATCCGTTGAGCAACACAGATGTCGTGGTCGTGGAAAGCAACGGCGAGGGTGGTTGGACCCTGAAGAGCTGGGACGGTCAAGAGGTCGGCGACGCCGACTATGCGACCAAGATGTTCGTCAACTTCCGGGACCTGATCGTGGCGCCGCAGAAGGCGGTGTACGACATGCGCATCCCGGTGCTGTCGTTCGACGCTCAGGCCATTGCCGAAGCCGGGGCACAAGGCGTGCAGGATGTCGGTGCGGCGACGGTGAAGTTCGTGAAGGACTCGATCACCGACACCGTCGACGCCATCACCGGCATCCCGGGCTCGCTGAAGCAGCCCGCCACCTCGCAGACTTCGAAGCAGGTGTCCACGCTCGCCGCCGCCGCGCCCGCACCCGCAGCCAAGGTTGCCGAAGATGCTGAAGGGGCCGACCTAGCGGCGACGGACGAGACCCATGTCCAGACACCGGCCGAGGGCACCGACAAGGACACCGGCAAGGTCGTCAGTCTCGCAAAGACCGATGCCGCAACGGATCTCACCGCCGGCAAGGAGTCCGGACCCGAAGCTCCGCGGGCCGTGGCACGCCAGACGGTCAGGGATGCCGTCTCGGATGCCCGCGACCAGGTGTCGTCCTCGGTGCACAAGCTCCGGGACACGGCCAAGAAGGTGACCGGTCAGGACAAGAAGGCCGGCACCGAGGCGTCGGACAACGATTCCACCCACAAGAAGGCGACGCCCAAGAAGGCCAACGCCCACAAGAAGCCCGCGAAGAAGGAGAGCAAGAAGAACGCCGCCTGACCCGCGAGCAGACGCAAAACTGCCCCAAATCAAGCGATTTGGGGCAGTTTTGTTGAGGCACCTCCCGCTTGCGGGGGACTGCTCGGCGGAAGAACTCGGCGGGAAAAGTCAGGCGCCGTAGACCGGTACCGCGGGGCGCGCCTTGGCCAGCAGGTCGGTGACGACCGGGCCCAGCTCGGCCGGATCCCACTTCGCGCCCTTGTCGATCTCGGGGCCGTGGGCCCAGCCCTCGGCGACGCGGATCTTGCCGCCCTCGACCTCGAAGACCTTGCCGGTGACGTCCTTCGACTCCGCGCTGCCCAGCCACACCACCAACGGCGAGACGTTTTCCGGCGCCATGGCATCGAAGGCCTGGCCCTGGGTGGCCATCATGTCGGCGAACACGGTTTCGGTCATCCGCGTCCGGGCCGACGGTGCGATGGCGTTGACGCTGACGCCGTAGCGGCCCATCTCGGCAGCGGCCACCAGGGTCAGTGCCGCGATGCCGGCCTTGGAGGCACTGTAGTTGGCCTGGCCGACACTGCCCTGCAGGCCGGCACCGGAGCTGGTGTTGATGATGCGGGCGTCAACAGTGTTGCCCGCCTTGGACTGTGCGCGCCAGTAGGCGGCAGCATGCTTCATGGTGGCGAAGTGCCCCTTGAGGTGCACCGCGGTGACGGCGTCGAACTCCTCCTCGGAGGTGTTGGCGAACATCCGGTCCCGCACGATGCCGGCGTTGTTCACCAACACGTCGAGCCCGCCGAACGTATCGACCGCGGTCTGGATCAGGGCCTCGGCCTGCGCCCAGTCGGCGACGTTGGAGCCGTTGGCGACGGCTTCGCCTCCGGCCGCGACGATCTCGTCGACCACGCCCTGGGCCGCGCTCCCACCACCGGCCGGCGAACCGTCCAGGCCCACCCCGATGTCGTTGACCACGACGCGCGCGCCCTCGGCGGCGAACGCCAGCGCATGTGCGCGTCCGATGCCGCCCCCGGCACCCGTCACGATGACCACCCGGCCGTCGAGAAGTCCCATGTGAGTGTGTCTCCTTCTATTTGATATCTGCAGTAGTGGTCGACAGGTAATGCGGCGGCTCGCCGCCACCGTGCACCTCGAGCGTGGCGCCGGAGATATAGGAAGCCGCGGCAGACGACAAGAATGCAGTGGCCCAGCCGATATCGGCCGGCTTGGCCAGCCGGCCGAGCGGCACGTTGCGCGAGATAGCCGCGATGGAATCGGCGTCGCCGTAGAACAGCTCGGACTGTTCGGTCTCGACCATGCCCACCACGACCGAGTTGACCCGGACCTTCGGCGCCCATTCCACGGCGAGCGTCGAGGTGAGGTTGTCGATGCCGGCCTTGGCGGCACCGTAGGCCGCGGTCCCCGGCGTGGGCCGGTGGCCGCTGACGCTGGAGATGTTGACGATGGAACCGCCGGTGTCCTGGGTCTGCATCACGGCATTGGCGTGGGTGGACACCGACAGTGCACCGATCAGGTTGAGCTCGATGATCTTGGTGCTGAACTTCGCCGACGCGTCGGCGGCGAGCACGTACGGCGAGCCACCGGCGTTGTTGACGACCACATCCAACCGGCCGTGCTTGGCCACGACGGCCTCGATCAGCCCGGCCACCGAGGCGTCGTCACGGATGTCACAGCTGTGGAATTCGTACGGCGATCCTTCTACCGGGCGGCGTGCGCAGGTCACCACGGTGGCGCCCTGACCGGCGAAAACCGCACTGATTCCAGCGCCAACCCCTCGCACTCCGCCGGTTACCAGGACCACCTTGCCGGCCAAACTCAAATTGATCGCACCGGCTTCTGGCGTATCGGTCACTGTGCTAGCGTACCAAGCAAGTGCTTGCTTAGGTAGCGACCCCTCCAGGAAGTGGATTGATGACGATCACCACCAAGACAGTCGAGCCGGGCATCGTCTCGGTCACCGTCAACTACCCGCCGGTCAACGCCATCCCGTCACGCGGCTGGTTCGAACTCGGCGACGCGATCACCGCCGCCGGCCGGGACCGCAGCACCCACGTGGTGATCCTGCGGGCCGAGGGCCGCGGCTTCAACGCCGGCGTGGACATCAAAGAAATGCAGAACACCGAGGGCTTCACCGCCCTGATCGACGCCAACCGCGGCTGCTACCACGCGTTCAAGGCCGTGTACGAGTGCGAGGTCCCGGTGGTCGCTGCCGTCAACGGCTTCTGCGTGGGCGGCGGGATCGGCCTGGTCGGCAACTCCGACGTGATCGTGGCCTCCGACGACGCCAAGTTCGGGCTGCCCGAGGTGGAACGCGGTGCGCTGGGTGCCGCCACCCACCTGTCCCGGCTGGTCCCCCAGCACCTGATGCGCCGGCTGTTCTTCACCGCCGCCACCGTCGACGCCGAGACCCTGCACCACTTCGGCTCGGTGCACGAGGTGGTGCCGCGCGCGGAGCTCGACGAGGCCGCCCTGCGCGTGGCCCGCGACATCGCCAGCAAGGACACCCGGGTGATCCGGGCTGCCAAGGAAGCGCTGAACTTCATCGACGTGCAGCCCGTCACCGCGCGGTACCGCATGGAGCAGGGCTTCACCTTCGAACTCAACCTGTCCGGTGTGTCCGACGAGCACCGTGATGCGTTCGCCGGCACTGAGAAGGGATCCAAGTGAGCGACAAGAGAACAACTCTCGACGAGGCCGTCGCCTCGATCGAAAGCGGGATGACCATCGGCATCGGTGGCTGGGGCTCGCGACGCAAGCCGATGGCGTTCGTGCGCGCTCTGCTGCGCACCGACGTCAAGGACCTGACCGTGGTCACCTATGGCGGGCCTGATCTGGGCCTGCTGTGTTCGGCCGGCAAGGTCAAGCGCGTCTACTACGGTTTCGTGTCGCTGGACTCGCCGCCGTTCTACGACCCGTGGTTCGCCAAGGCCCGCACCACCGGTGCGATCGAGGCCCGCGAGATGGACGAGGGCATGCTGCGCTGCGGCCTGCAGGCTGCCGCCCAGCGGCTGCCGTTCCTGCCGATCCGCGCCGGTCTGGGCAGCGACGTCCGCGCGTTCTGGGGCGACGAGCTCAAGACCGTGCGCTCGCCGTATGAGACCGACAATGCCTACGAGGAACTGATCGCGATGCCCGCGCTGAACCTCGACGCGGCCTTCGTGCACATGAATCTCGGTGACGCCCAGGGCAATGCGGCCTACACCGGTATCGACCCGTACTTCGACGACCTGTTCCTCATGTCAGCTCAGCGCCGCTTCCTGTCGGTCGAGCGCGTGGTGTCCACCGAGGAACTGGTCAAGGCCGTGCCGACGCAGGCCCTGCTGATCAACCGGATGATGGTCGATTCGGTGGTGGAGGCACCCAACGGCGCGCACTTCACCACCAACGAGCCCGATTACCGACGCGACGAGAAGTTCCAGCGCCATTACGCAGAGGCCGCCGGTTCCGACGAGACCTGGGCCGAGTTCGTCAAGACATACCTGTCGGGCAGCGAGGCCGATTATCAAGCCGCCGTTCGGAAGTTCGCCGAGGCACAGAAGGAGGCCGCCAAGTGATTGCCGTGACCCGCGCCGAGGTGTGTGCCGTCGCCTGCGCCGAACTGTTCCGCGATGCCGGCGAGATCATGGCCAGCCCCATGACCACCGTCGTCCAGATCGGTGCCCGACTGGCCCGGCTGACCTTCTCCCCCGACATCGTGCTGACCGACGGTGAGGCCCGGATCCTGGCCGACACCCCGGCGATCGGCGCCCCGTTCACCGTCGAGGGCTGGATGCCGTTCAACCGGGTCTTCGAGACCCTGGCCTGGGGCAAGCGCCACGTGGTGATGGGCGCCAACCAGATCGACCGCTACGGCAACCAGAACCTGTCGGCGTTCGGGCCGATTCAGCACCCGACCCGACAGATGTTCGGCGTCCGCGGCGCGCCCGGTAACAGCATCAACCACGCCACCAGCTACTTCGTGGGCAACCACTCCAAGCGGGTGTTCTGCGAGTCGGTTGACATCGTGTCCGGAATCGGTTGGGACAAGGTCGATCCGGCGAATCCCGCCTTCCGGTTCGCCAACATCTACCGGGTGGTGTCCAACCTGGGCGTGTTCGATTTCAACGGCCCCGACCACCAGATGCGCGCGGTGTCGCTGCACCCCGGCGTCGAAGCTCAGCAGGTGGCCGACAACACCTCGTTCGAGGTACACGGCCTGCAGGAGGCCGAGACCACCCGGCTGGCCACCGACGAGGAGCTCAAGCTGCTGCGTGAGATCATCGATCCGAAGTCGCTGCGCGACAAAGAGGTCAAGGTCTAGAGAATGGGCAAGCTCAAGACTCCGCTGACCGAGCTGGTCGGCATCGAGCATCCCGTCGTGCAGACGGGGATGGGCTGGGTGGCCGGTGCACGGCTGGTCGCGGCCACCTCCAATGCCGGCGGACTCGGCATCCTGGCGTCGGCGACCATGACGCTGGAGGAACTGCAGACCGCCGTCACCAAGGTCAAGGCCGCCACCGACAAGCCCTTCGGCATCAACATGCGTGCCGATGCGGGCGATGCCGGTGCGCGCGTCGACCTCCTGATCCGCGAAGGAGTCAAAGTCGCCTCCTTCGCCCTGGCCCCCAAGCCCGAGCTGATCGCCAAGCTCAAAGACGCCGGTGTCGTGGTGATCCCGTCGGTCGGCGCGGCCAAGCACGCCAAGAAGGTGGCCGGCTGGGGCGCCGACGCGGTGATCGTGCAGGGCGGCGAGGGCGGTGGCCACACCGGTCCGGTCGCCACCACGCTGCTGCTGCCGTCGGTGCTCGACGCAGTCAAGGACACCGGCATGCCGGTGATCGCCGCCGGCGGCTTCTTCGACGGCCGCGGCCTGGCCGCCGCCCTGTCCTACGGTGCGGCCGGTGTTGCGATGGGCACCCGGTTCCTGCTGACCTCGGATTCCACCGTGCCCGACGCGGTCAAGGAGCGGTACCTGCAGGCGGCGCTCGACGGCACCGTGGTGTCCACCCGGGTGGACGGCATGCCGCACCGGGTGCTGCGCACCGGCCTGGTGGAGAAGCTCGAGAGCGGTTCGCGGGCGCGCGGATTCGCTGCCGCGGTCGGCAACGCCCAGAAGTTCAAGAAGCTCTCCGGAATGACCTGGCTGTCGATGGCCAAGGACGGCTTGGCCATGCGGCACGGCAAAGAGCTCACCTGGTCGCAGGTGGTGATGGCGGCCAACACTCCGATGTTGCTGAAAGCCGGTCTGGTGGAAGGCAATACCGACGCCGGCGTACTGGCATCGGGCCAGGTGGCCGGCATCATCGATGATCTGCCGTCATGCGCGGAGCTCGTCGAACGCATCGTGGACGACGCAGTGACGCATCTGCGTGCCGCCTCGTCGTTCGTGGTCGAGTAACCGGTCGGGACGGCGCGGCGTGTCGCGTGACCGGGATCTGAGACGTATGACCAAAGTGACCGCAACCAAGTAACGGGCACCCTGAACCGTTCGCGTGTGAAGCGCCAGGGCGGAAAAACCGGGGTTCTACCGCCACAGCGCTTCGCACGTGAAGCGCTAGACGTTCGCGGGCGGCTCGGAGGCCGTCGTCTGACCGAAGTGACCGGTGACCAAGTCGACCGACACGGCACAGTGGAGGTATGGACATCCGTCGCCTCCACCACCCGCTGGTCCGGCACGCCGCCCAAGGACTGCACACCTTCAACAGCAGGCATCCGTGGAGCCACAATGACCACTTCCACGGCTGGATCCTGGCGAACCTGCCGGCCCGCCGTGTCGCCGCAGTCGACATCGGTTGCGGCCAAGGTGTATTGGTGGCGAAACTCGCCGAGCGTTTCGAGCATGTCCACGGCACTGACCTGGACGCGGGGATGCGCATCGAAGCCGCCCGACGGACCGCCGCGCTGGCCAACGTCACGATCGACGACCGCCGGCTCGACGAGCTCGCGGGCCCCGTCGACCTGATCACCATGGTGGCGGTACTGCATCATCTCGACGTCGAGCAGGCGCTCACAGACGTGACCAGGCTCCTGGCGCCCGGCGGACGGTTCCTGGCCGTCGGCCTGGCCGCACCGGGTTCCCTCCGCGACACCGCCTGGGATCTGGCGTCGGCGGTGACGAACCCGATCATCGGCGTGATCAAACACCCGCGGCCGGTGTCCGGCGGCCCGGTGCCGCCGCCGTTCCCGGTTCGCGATCCAGAGCTCGGTTTCGACGCGCTGCAGGCGATCGTCGCCGCGACACTTCCCGGTGCGGTGATGCGCCACCGGCTGGCCTTCCGGCACACCATCGTATGGACGAAGCCGGCGCTGCCCTGACGATCCGACGACGTGTTACCGCGGTGATAAATCCTGGACGGTTTCTCCGGCTCTGTTAACGCCGTCACCACAATGTCGCGCACCCGGCATTTTGCCCGGATTGCCAACGATCGTCGCAGGTAGACAGGGAAAAACCGGGGTCTCGACGGACCTCCCACATCACCGCCGTGTTCCTGCGGAATGACTGGTGGGTTAACGCAATTTCACAGCGCCTCGCACCGCTGCGTGCGTTCTTTTGAGGCGCCCTCAACCGCCCTTACGCTCGTGATTCAACAGCTCGGAGGGACACATCGTGGTCGATTCACATGCGGGTAGCCAGACACCTGCCGATGCCTTGCTGCGCCTGGGCAAGTACTTCCACCGCGGCGAGATCTCCGCCGATCACCGGACCCTCCACAAGATCGGCGGACGATCGGCCGACGACTTCTACCGCGACCGGTGGGCCCACGACAAGGTCGTCCGCTCGACCCACGGGGTCAACTGCACCGGATCCTGCTCGTGGAAGATTTACGTCAAGGACGGCGTCATCACCTGGGAGTCGCAGCAAACCGACTACCCGTCGGTCGGTGCCGACAAGCCCGAGTACGAGCCGCGCGGTTGCCCACGTGGTGCGTCGTTCTCGTGGTACACGTATTCCCCTGCCCGCGTGCGCTATCCGTATGTGCGCGGTGTCTTGCTCGAGTACTACCGCGAGGCCAAGGAGCGGCTCAAGGACCCAGTGCTGGCCTGGGCCGACATCGTCGAAGACCCGGAAAAGTCCCGCAGCTACAAAGCGGCCCGCGGCAAAGGTGGGTTCGTCCGGGCCGAATGGTGGGAGGCCGCCGAGATGGCGGCGGCCGCCCACGTCCACACCATCAAGAAGTACGGACCCGACCGGGTGGCCGGGTTCTCCCCGATCCCGGCGATGTCCATGGTCAGCCATGCCGTTGGGGCACGGTTCATCTCGCTGCTCGGCGGGTCGATGCTGTCGTTCTACGACTGGTATGCCGACCTTCCGGTGGCCTCACCGCAGGTGTTCGGCGACCAGACCGACGTTCCCGAATCGGCCGACTGGTTCGACGCCGGCTACCTCATCATGTGGGGTTCCAACGTACCGGTGACACGGACCCCCGATGCGCACTACATGACCGAGGCCCGCTACCGCGGTCAGAAAGTGGTCGTGGTGTCGCCGGACTATGCCGACAACACCAAGTTCGCCGACGAATGGCTGCCCGCCCGCCCCGGCACCGACGCCGCCCTCGCGATGTCGATGGGCCATGTAATCCTCAAGGAATTCTTCGTCGACAGACAAACCCCGTATTTCACCGACTACGTGAAGAAGTACACCGACCTGCCATACCTGGTCACCCTCGTCGAGCGGGACGGGCGGACGTTGCCCGGGAAGTTCCTCACCGCAGCCGATCTCGGTGACACCGAGGAGGGGGCACACTCCAAGACAGTCCTGCTGGACCAGGCCGGACGCCCGGTGGTGCCGAACGGTTCGCTGGGGCACCGGTTCACCGCCTCCGGCGAGGGCCACTGGAACCTTGACCTCCACGGTGTGCACCCGATGCTGAGCTTGCACGGCTCGGCCGACGACACCGCCACGGTGGCCCTGCCCCGCTTCGACAGCGATGCCCCCGGTGTGCTGGAACGCGGCGTGCCGACCAGAATCGTTGCCGGCCACCGGGTGACGACCGTCTACGACCTGATGCTGGCCCAGTACGGCGTCGCCCGCGACGGGCTCCCCGGGCAATGGCCGTCGGGCTACGACGACGCCGACGAGCCGTACACCCCGGCCTGGCAGGAGCGGATCACCGGCGTGCCCGCGGCGGCCGCCGAACGCATTGCCCGCGAATTCGCCGACAACGCCGAACGTTCCAAGGGCCGGTCGATGATCCTGATGGGTGCGGGCACCAACCACTGGTTCCATTCCGATCAGATCTACCGCTCGTTTCTCACCCTCGTCATGCTCACCGGTTGCCAGGGAGTCAACGGCGGAGGCTGGGCGCACTACGTCGGCCAGGAGAAGTGTCGGCCGGTCACCGGTTGGTCCACACTGGCTTTCGGTGCGGACTGGCAGCGTCCGGCACGGCAGATGCAGGGCACAGTGTTCTGGTATCTGGCCTGCGACCAGTGGCGCTACGACCCGTTCACCTCAGAGGTGATGGCCTCTCCGCTGGCCGAAGGCCGCTTCTCCGGCCGCACCGCCGCCGACAACATCGCGCTGGCCAGCCGGCTGGGCTGGATGCCGAGTTACCCGACCTTCAACCGCAATCCGCTGGACCTGGCCGACGAGGCCGACCGGCTGGGCAAGAGCGCCGCGGACTACGTGGTGGACGGCCTCAAGACCGGACACCTGCAGTTCGCATGTGAGGATCCCGACGCCCCGGAGAACTTCCCGCGGTGTCTGACGGTGTGGCGGTCGAATCTGCTCGGCTCGTCGGCCAAGGGCAATGAGTACTTCCTCAAGCACCTGCTGGGCACGGATTCCGCGGTGGCCGCGCGCGACGAGGACGGGATCCGCCCGCAGGAAGTGCGCTGGCGCGACGAGGCACCCGTCGGCAAGCTGGATCTGCTGCTGTCCCTGGACTTCCGCAACACCAGCACCACCCTGTTCTCCGACATCGTGTTGCCCGCCGCCACCTGGTACGAGAAGCACGACCTGTCCAGCACCGACATGCACCCGTTCGTACACGCCTTCTCACCGGCGATCTCCCCGCCGTGGGAAACCAAGACCGACTTCGATGCGTTCCACCGCATCGCCCGCGGCTTCTCCTGGCTGGCCGAGAAGCATCTCGGTAAACGCAAGGACATCGTGGCGATGCCGTTGCAGCACGACAGTGCCGATGCCACCGCCCAGCCGGGTGGTCGGGTGCTGGACTGGAAAGCCGGTGAATGCGAACCTATTCCGGGTAAGACCATGCCGCGGCTGGTGATGGTGGACCGTGACTATCCGGCGATCGCCGAGAAGATGGCCGCGCTCGGACCGATGGTGGAAACCGTCGGGCTGACCACCAAGGGCGTGACCACCCACCCCGAAGCCGAGGTCGAGTACCTACGCGGCGTCAACGGCACGGTGGTCAGCGGTGTCGCGATCGGTCGGCCCTCGTTGGCCAAGGACACCCACGCCGCCGAGGCCATCCTCGCGCTGTCGGGCACCACCAACGGCCGGCTGGCCGTCGAGGGCTTCGAGGCGCTGGAGCGGCGCACCGGAACCGAACTGGTGGATCTGGCCAAAGAGAACGAGGGCAAGCGAATCACGTTCGCCGACACTCAGGCTCGGCCGGTGCCGGTCAACACCTCACCGGAATGGTCGGGCTCGGAGACCGGGGGCCGGCGCTACTCACCGTTCACGATCAACACCGAGCGGCTCAAGCCGTGGCACACGTTGACCGGCCGCCAGCACTTCTACCTGGACCACGACTGGATGAGTGAGCTCGGCGAGCAACTGCCCACGTTCCGGCCGCCGCTGGACATGACGGCGCTGTTCAACGAGCCTTCGGTAGGCAGCACAGCGGGAGACGCGACCGGCGGGTCCATCACGGTGCGATACCTGACGCCGCACTCCAAATGGTCGATTCACTCTGCCTACCAGGACAACCTGTACATGCTCACGCTGTCCCGGGGCGGCCAGTGCATCTGGATGTCGAATGTGGATGCCGCCAAGATCGGGGTCAAGGACAACGACTGGATCGAGTGCACCAACCGCAACGGCGTGGTGAATGCCCGCGCCATCGTCAGCCACCGCATGCCCGAGGGACTGGTGTTCATGTACCACGCCCAGGACAAGGCCGTCGACGTGCCGCGCACCGAGAAGAACGGCAAACGCGGCGGCATCCACAACGCGCTGACCCGAATCATGATCAAACCCACGCACCTGATCGGCGGCTACGCGCAGCAGTCGTTCGCCCTGAACTATCACGGGCCCACCGGAAACCAACGCGACGAGGTCACCACGATTCGTCGTCGCTCGCAGAATGTGGAGTACTGACACATGAGAGTCATGGCGCAACTGGCGATGGTGATGAACCTCGACAAGTGCATCGGTTGCCACACCTGCAGCGTCACCTGCAAGCAGGCCTGGACCAACCGCAGCGGCGTCGAGTACGTCTGGTTCAACAATGTGGAAACCCGCCCCGGCCAAGGGTATCCGCGCCAGTACCAGGATCAGGAGAAATGGAAGGGCGGGTGGACGCTGAACAAGCGCGGCAAGCTCACCCTGAAATCGGGCTCCCGGTTCAAGCGGCTGCTGAACATCTTCGCCAATCCCGATCTGCCCACCGTGTCGGACTACTACGACCCGTGGACCTACGACTACGAGAACCTGCTGTCGGCACCGGCCATGGACACCACGCCCGTGGCGCGCCCCAAGTCCCTGATCACCGGTCGGGACACCAAGGTGACCTGGGGCGCCAACTGGGACGACGATCTCGGTGGCGGCCCCGAGCAGGTGGGTCGGGATCCGTTGCTGGCCAAGATGAACAGGGCTGACGAGATCGCCGGCATATCCGAGAAGGTCAAGCTTGAGTTCGAGCAGACGTTCATGTTCTACCTGCCTCGGATCTGCGAGCACTGCCTCAATCCGGCCTGCGCCGCCGCGTGTCCGTCCGGGGCCATCTACAAGCGCTCCGAGGACGGCATCGTGCTGGTGGATCAGGACAAGTGCCGCGGTTGGCGGCAATGTGTCACCGGATGCCCGTACAAGAAGATCTACTTCAACCACAAGACCGGCAAAGCCGAGAAGTGCACGTTCTGCTACCCGCGCGTCGAGGTCGGTATCCCCACGGTGTGTTCGGAGACCTGTGTCGGGCGGCTGCGCTACATCGGTGTGATGCTCTACGACGCGGACGCGGTGCTGGAGGCCGCGTCGGTCACCGACGACAAGGACCTCTACCCGTCACAGCTCGGGGTGTTCCTCAACCCGCACGATCCACGGGTGATCGCCGAAGCCGAACGGGCCGGTATCTCTCCGGAATGGATTGAGGCGGCCCAGAATTCACCGGTCTATCGGCTGATCGTCGACTACCAGGTGGCGTTGCCCCTGCATCCAGAGTACCGCACGATGCCGATGGTCTGGTACGTGCCGCCGCTGTCCCCGGTGGTGGACATCCTCAAGGAGACCGGTCACGACGGCGAGAACAAGAACAACCTGTTCGGCGCCATCGACACGTTGCGCATCCCGGTCGAGTACCTGGCCGAATTGTTCACCGCCGGTGACGTGGGTCCGGTCCGGGCCGCGCTGCAGCGGCTGGCCGCCATGCGGGCCTACATGCGGGCCGCCAATCTCGGCGAAGAGTTCGACGAGACCATCCCGGATTCGGTGCGCCTGAGCGGCGACGAGATCGAGTCGATGTACCGGCTGCTGGCGATCGCCAAATACCAGGACCGTTACGTCATCCCGACCGGGGCCGGCTCGGATGCGCACCGTCTGGACGCGCTGGCCACCGGCTGCAGCCTGGACGGCGACGGCGGACCCGGGATGACCGCCTTCGACACCATGGTCGACAAGTTCCACCTCACCAACACCAACGATGCTGTCCCGCAGGGTGATCCGACCCGGGTCAACCTGCTCAACTGGGACGGCCGGAGCACAGACGGGTTGTTGCCGACGACATGAAGCTACTCACCCGCGCCCGCCGGACGGGTGCCGGCACCGTCCTGTCCGAGCGTCAGCAGCGGCTGGTGTGGCGCATGACCGCACTGCTGCTGGATTACCCGAGCGCCGAAACCGCCGAGCTCGTCGGCCAACTGGCCGATGTCGCCGCCGAGCTGCCGGAGCCGGCGCGGCGGCCGTTGACCGACTTCCTGTTGCGGTTCGGCGAGACGGACCCGATGCAGCGCGCGACGACGTACGTCGAGACATTCGACATGCGTCGGCGCAGCAGCCTGCATCTGACCTACTACGCCTACGGCGACACCCGCAAGCGCGGGATGGCCCTGTTGCGGTTCAAGCATGCCTACCGCCAGGCGGGCCTGGAGTTCGGTGAGCAGGAGAACGCCGAGCTGCCCGACTATCTCCCGATGGTCCTCGAGTTCGCTGCGACCGTCGATCACGCCCAGGGGGAGCGGCTCCTGGCCGAACATGTGCCGGTGCTGGAGCTGCTGCGACTTTCCCTGCAGGACAACGGGTCCTACTACACCGACCTGCTGGCTGCCGTGCTGTCCACGCTGCCCCCGGTGAACAGCGCCGATCGCCGGCGTATTGCGCAACTGGCCGCCGAGGGCCCGCCCGATGAGGATGTCGGCCTCGATCCGTTTGTGATGGACCCGGTGGTGACAGAAGGGGCGCGCCGATGAGCGCTTGCGCGAAGAGGAAACCGGCACGATGAGCGCTTGCGCGAAGAGGAAACAGGCACGATGAACACCTTGTCACTGAGCACCACGTTGTGGATGGTGCTGCCCTACATCGCGTTGACGTCGTTCGTGCTGGGGCATGTCTGGCGTTACCGTGCCGACCAATTCGGCTGGACCACCCGGTCATCGCAGGTTTACGAGAGCAGGTTGCTGCGGTTGGGCAGTCCGCTGTTCCACTTCGGCATCCTCGGGGTGCTCGCCGGACACGTCGGGGGCTTGTTGATCCCACAGTCGTGGACCGAGGCTGTCGGGGTCTCCGAGCACTTCTACCACCTGATGTCGGTGAGCCTGGGATCGCTCGCCGGGCTGGCCGTCGTGGCCGGGGTGGGCATCCTGCTGTACCGCCGGGTCACCGTCCCGGAGGTGCGCACCGCCACCACCCTCAACGACAAGCTGATGTACCTGGTGCTGCTCGGCGCACTGGCCACCGGGATGTTGAACACGCTGACCAATGTGTTCTCGACCTACAACTACCGCGAAACGGTGTCGCCGTGGTTCCGCAGCCTGTTCACCGGAAATCCGGCACCGGAGTTGATGGCCGACACCCCGTGGACGTTTCAGGCCCATGTGTTGATCGTGCTGGCGCTGCTGGGCTTTTGGCCCTACACCCGGCTGGTGCACATGTTCAGCGCGCCGATCGGCTACCTGGTACGTCCGTATGTGGTCTACCGCAGCCGCGATCCGCAGCGGGCCGGTAAGAACCGCTACGCCAAGGCCTGGGTGACACCGCAGGCTCCCCCGCAACGCAGCCGGTGGGTGTAACGCCCTGCACAATGAGGGTGATGAGCCACACCTCATGGCCGGAAGGCACCGTGTTCACCATCGGGCATTCGACGCTGCCGATGGAAGGCTTCGTCGCGGTGCTGCACAGCTATGGCATCGAACAATTGGCCGACATCCGCACGGTGCCCCGCTCGCGGCACAATCCGCAGTTCAACGCCGAGAACATGGCCGAGGAGCTGCCCCGCCACGACATCGACTACCTGCCGATGCCCGGCCTGGGCGGCCTGCGGCATACCCGCGCCGATTCGGTCAATACCGGCTGGCGCAACAAGAGCTTTCGTGGTTACGCCGACTACATGCAGACACCGGAGTTCGACCACGCACTGACCGAACTCATCCGGGTGAGCCGGACCGAGCGCACCGCGATCATGTGCGCCGAGGCGGTGCCCTGGCGCTGCCATCGGTCACTGGTGGCCGATGCGCTCACCGTTCGCGAAATTCCGGTCGTGGAAATACTTTCCGAGACCAGCCGGCGTGCGCACACCCTGACGTCCTTTGCCCACGTTGACGGCGACCGACTGACCTATCCGCCCTACCCGGAGTGACTCAGCTGCGCAGCCGCTCGGCGATCGCGGTCCGGGGTAGCTGGTTCGGGCTGGGATTGGTGACGATGATCCGTTCGGAATCCGGTCCACGCGCATCGAGGAACCGCACCCCGGTCGCCGCGTCGGTGTGGGTGTAGATCGAGGGGTCATACGCCCTGAGCCGCTCCCTGATCCGTTCGAGATCGGCCTCGCTGTCGGTTGACCAGATCAGGTGCTGTACTCCCAGCATCCCGAGCCCGCGTGACAAGAACGGCGCCTTGACGTGCAGGTAGATCTGAAAACCCTTGGGGGTCAACAGCAGCACCATGTCCTCGGCCTCGACCGAGACCCGGCAGGAGAACACGTCGCGGTAGAAAGCCACCGACCGGTGCAGATCGGTCACTCGCACCACACAGGACGCCACGGTCACGCTGATCTCGTTGTCCATCAAATGATTCCCTCCCCCGTCGAGCGTTCGACGGTCACCTTGACGTTCTTCATGATCGGCTGATCGCTCTGCGTACTGTGGTCACCGATCGCGCAGAGCACGTTCATCTCGGGCATGTAACCTGCTGCGCAGCCACGCGGAATGTCATAGCGCAGCGCGGTGTAGCGGCACAGCGAGCGGGTGCTGCCGTCCCGTGCGGTGGCCACGATGTCGACGTCGTCGAACTCCCCGATGCCGCGCTCGGTCATGTCCTCGGCGTTCATGAACACCAGGGTGCGCAGGTTCCTGACACCGCGGTACCGGTCGTTGTCGGAGTAGATCGTGGTGTTCCACTGGTCGTGGGACCGCAGCGTGGCCAGCACCAGGGTGCCGGGCGGCACCGCTGCGTCCGGCAGCTCGGCGGCGGAGAACTCGGCCCGCCCGGATGGGGTCAGGAAGATCAGCTCGCGGGCCGGCTGTTTGATCCGGAACCCCAGCGGCAGCCGGACTCTGCGGTTGAAATCCTCGAAGCCGTTGAGCACCTTGGCCATCGTGTCGCGAATCCGGTCGTAGTCCTCGACATACCAGCTCCACGGCGTCGGGCTGTGCGGCAGCGCGGCCGCCGCGATGCCGGCGATGATGGCCGGCTCGGACAGCAGATGGCGTGACGCCGGCTCTTTCATCCCCACTGACAGATGCACCATGCTCATCGAATCCTCCACCGAGGTGGACTGGACTCCCGCCTTCTGGTGATCCTTCTCGGTGCGGCCGAGGCAGGGCAGGATCAGCGCCCGCCGGCCGTGTACGACGTGG
This sequence comes from [Mycobacterium] fortunisiensis, assembly GCF_019050325.1. GTDB lineage: Bacteria > Actinomycetota > Actinomycetes > Mycobacteriales > Mycobacteriaceae > Mycobacterium > Mycobacterium fortunisiensis. The sequence goes on from NZ_VOMB01000025.1 coordinate 42,512, forward strand.
CTGCGGTTGAGCTTGGTGCTGACCTGCACGGTCAGCTCACACTTGCGCAGCCCGGCGAACGTGTAGGCGGTGTCCGGTGCGGCACTGGCGAAATTGCCGCCCATCCCGACGAACACCGCGATGTCCCCGCGGTGCATGGCCTCGATCGTGCCGACCGTGTCCAGGCCATGCTCGCGTGGCGGGTCGATGTGACAAACCTGGGCGAGCCGATCGAGAAATGCCGCGGTGGGCCGGTGGTCGATGCCGCAGGTGCGGTTGCCCTGCACGTTGCTGTATCCGCGCACCGGGGACGGCCCGGCCCCCTCGCGGCCCAGATTTCCGCGCAGCAGAAGCAGATTGACGATCTCGCGGACGGTGTCGACACCGTGTTCGTGCTGGGTCACGCCGAGGCACCAGCTGACGATGGTGCGGTCGGAGTCGCAATAGACCTTGGCCGCCTTGGCGATATCGGTGTGCCCTACCCCGCAGGCTGCTTCGATCTCGGCCCACGGCGTCGCTTCGCAGCGGGCGCGGTACTCGGCGAAGCCGGCCGTGTAACGCTCGATGAACTCCAGGTCGAGCGCCTTGGGATCGGTTCGTGCTTGTTCCAGAACAGCTTTCGCGATGCCCCGGATCAGCGCCAGGTCCCCGCCGATGCGGGGCTGCAGGTTCAGTGTGCTCGTCGGCGTGGACCGAAACGTCGCCATCCGCAGGAAATCGTGCGGGATGATGGTGCGCGTCGCGCCCGCCTCCACCAGGGGATTGATGTGCACGATCGCCGCGCCACGGCGGCTGACCTCAGCGAGCGTGGTCAGCATTCGCGGCGCGTTGGAGGCGGCGTTGACCCCGATGATGAAGAGGGCATCGGCGCACTGCCAGTCCTTCAGCTCGACGGTCCCCTTGCCGGTACCCAAAGCCGCCTGCAGGGCACGCCCGCTGGCTTCGTGGCACATGTTCGAGCAATCGGGAAGATTGTTGGTGCCCAGTTCACGAGCCATCAACTGGTACAGGAACGTTGCCTCGTTACCGAGCCGACCAGAGGTGTAGAAGGCGGCGCGGTTCGGGTCACCGAGGCTGTTCAGGGCCTGACCGACGAGGGCGAAGGCGTCGTCCCAGCTGATCGGTTCGTAGTGATCGGTCTCGGGGTTGTAGAGCATCGGCTCGGTGAGTCGCCCCTGGTCTTCCAGCGCGAAGTCACTCCAGGTCGCCAACTCCGAGACGGTGTGCCGGGCGAAGAATTCCGGCCCGACCCGCTTGTGGGTCATCTCCCAGGTGACGTGTTTGATGCCGTTCTCGCAGATGTCGAGCTTGAGACCTTTGCGGTCATCGGGCCAGGCGCAACCCGGGCAGTCGAACCCGCCGTCCTCGTGGTTCATCTTCATGATCGCCCGTGGCCCGTCGACGAGTTCGCGTTCCTCGATGAGTAGCTCGCCGACGCTCTTGGCCGCGCCCCACCCGGCTGCCGGGTGGTGGTACGGATGGAAGTGCTCGGTACTCCGCTCGGTCATGTGCCCAGTCTGCGCGCCGACGCACCGCACCGGGCGGGATTTGGGCCCCGGCGGGCGCTACAGATACCAGGCGGGCAGCTGATCGGGCCGCAGATCGGTGGGGTCGCCGGGGCGGCTGAGGGTGAGCGTGGCCCGCACGATTTCGGGCCGCTGCTGCAGCGCGTCGGAGATCGCGGCGAGCCGGGCGGCGACGTCGGATTCGATCGCGTCACCGATCAGATCGACCGCCGCGACCAGATAGATCCGGTCGGCGCCAACCCATTCCATGTGCAGGTAGCTGACCCGTTCGACCTCGCGATGCTCGAGCAATGCGAGCAGTGCGCCATTGCGGGCCAGCGGGGTGACCGCCTCCCCGGTCAGAAAGTCCATGTTCCGTCCGATCAGGAACATCGCGACACATCCCAGCAGCAGCCCGACCAGAATCGAGCCGATCGCGTCCCACATGGCATTTCCGGTCAGTTGATGCGCCAAGATGCCGGCGGCGGCGATGACGATGCCGACCAGCGCCGACAGATCTTCGGCGAACACTGCACGCAACATCGGGTTGGAGGTGACGCGGATGTAGCGCAGTGGGTGGATGCGGCGTTGCACAGCGCCGGTTCTGGTCTGCTGAAATGCCTGCCGGAACGACGTGCCCTCCAGCACCAGTGAGATCGCCAGCACGGCATAGGCCCAGCCGTACGAAGTGGCTTCGGCCTCGCCACCGAGCGAGGTGATCCCATGCCAGATCGACACCACCGCGCCGACGGTAAACAGCCCGAAGGCGGCGAACATCGACCAGATGTATCCCGCCCGGCCGTAACCCAACCGGTGCTGGGCGTCCGCCGGTTTCATCGACTTGCGGGTGCCGATCAGCAGAAACACCTCGTTGCCGGTGTCTGCCCAGGAATGTGCGGACTCGGCCAGCATCGACGCCGATCCGGTGACGGCCGCGGCGACGGTCTTGGCGACCGCGATGAGGACGTTGGCGCCCAGCGCGATCGCGACGGTCAGCAGGCTTTCGTCACGGGGTTTTGCGTCACGGGGTTGAGCGTCGGCCGGGCTCATGTGACCACACTCTCCCACCGGACCAGCAGACGCAAAAGCACCCCGAAACCGGCGTTTCGGGGTGCTTCGGCGTCTGTTCGCGGGGTGGGCTAGAGGCGCTCGATGATGGTGACGTTGGCGGTGCCGCCACCCTCGCACATGGTCTGCAGGCCGTAGCGGCCGCCGGTGCGCTCCAGGGTGTTGAGCATAGTGGCGAACAGCTTGGCGCCGGTGGCACCCAACGGGTGACCCAGCGCGATGGCGCCGCCGCTCGGGTTGACCTTGGCCGGATCGGCCTTGGTCTCCTTGAGCCAGGCCAGCACGACCGGCGCGAACGCCTCGTTGATCTCGACGGTGTCGATGTCGTCGATCGACAGGCCGGTCTTCTCCAGGGCGTACTGGGTGGCCGGGATCGGGCCGGTCAGCATCATCACCGGATCGTCGCCACGGGCGCTGATGTGGTGGATGCGGGCGCGGGGCTTGAGATTATGAGCTTCTACCGCGCTTTCCGAAGCCAGCAGCACCGCCGCCGCACCATCGGAGATCTGGCTGGCCAGGGCGGCGGTCAGCCGGCCGCCCTCGACCAGTGGCTTGAGCGAGGCCAGCTTCTCCAGCGTCGACTCACGCGGGCCCTCGTCCACGCCGAAGTCGCCGACCGGGATGATCTCGTTGTCGAAGTGCCCGGCCCGGATCGCGGCGAACGCCCGCTGGTGGCTGTTGTAGGCGAACTGCTCCATCTCCTCGCGGGAGATGTCCCACTTCTCGGCGATCAGCTCCGAGCCACGGAACTGCGAGATCTCCTGGTCGCCGTAGCGGTGCAGCCAGTTCTTGGATTCGTTTGTGGGCGAGGTGAATCCGAACTCCTTGCCGAGCACCATGGCCGAGGAGATCGGGATCCAGCTCATGTTCTGCATGCCGCCGGCCAGGATGAGATCGGCGGTGCCGGACATGATGGCCTGGGCGCCGAAGGAGATGGCCTGTTGACTGGAGCCGCACTGCCGGTCGACGGTGACGCCGGGAACGGACTCGGGGTAGCCGGCGGCCAGCCAGGTGAGGCGGCCGATGTTGCCGGCCTGTCCGCCGATGGCGTCGACGCAGCCGACGATGACGTCGTCCACCGCGCCCGGATCGACGTCGTTGCGGTCGAAGATGGCGCGGAACGCGTGCACGCCGAGGTCGATCGGGTGCACCTGGGCCAGCGAGCCGTTCTTCTTTCCGACCGGCGTACGCACGGCGTCGACGACATATGCCTGCGATGTTGAAGCCATGTTTTGTCTCCTTTGACCTAATCGGCGGCGACGATGCCGCCGAGGACGATGGCGAGGTATTGGCGGCCGACCTGCTCGGCCGTGAGCGGTCCGCCCGGTTGGTACCAGCGGACCGAGACCCAGGTGGTGTCGCGGATGAACCGGTACACCAGGTCGACATCGAGGTCCGGCCGGAACGATCCGTCGGCGATGCCCTGGTGCAGGATGTCCAGCCACATCTTGCGTTGCTCACGGTTGCGCTCGTCGACGAAGCCGAACTGCGACAGCGAGGACAGCCGCTTGGCCTCGTCCTGGTAGATCACGACCTGCGCGTGGCGATGTTCGATCGCCTCGAATGAGGTCATGAACAGGCCGGTGAGGCGCCCCAGCGGGCTGGCCTCCCGATCGAGGATCTGCTGGTAGCGGCCGAACAGCCAGTCGAGGAAGTCCTTGAGTACTTCCTCGACCATCTGCTCTTTGGACTTGAAGTGGTGATACAGGCTCCCGGACAGAATGCCTGCGGAGTCGGCTATATCACGCACGGTCGTGGCCTTGAGGCCACGTTCGGCGAACATCGTCGCGGCAAGGTCCAGAAGCTCATCACGTCTGCTTGCCGGCTGGCTGGGCGTATCCGCCATCGTCACAGCATAGCAACCAAGCGCTTGCTAGGTCACGTTCGGGCGTGCGGACACGGCTCATAGGTTCCGCATAGGCACAGCCAATGCTCACCCCATGACCGGGGCAGACGATTCAAACATGACTCAATTGGTGGTTGACACGCCCTACTCACCGATTTCGATTCGACCCGACGCCGTCGCAGTGGCCCGGGGACGCGGCGTTCCGGTAGTCGACGTGGTCGTGCCGGTGTACAACGAAGAGGCCGCACTGGCCGGGTCGGTCCGCCGCCTGCGCCACTACCTGACCGAGTCGCTCCCCTATCCGGCGCGCATCACCATCGCCGACAATGCCAGCGTCGACGACACCCCGCACATCGCTGCCCAACTCGCCGACGAGCTCGACGGCGTGCGCGTCGTCCGCCTGGAGCAGAAGGGCCGCGGTCGCGCGCTCCACACGGTGTGGTCGACATCCGATGCGCCGGTGCTGGCCTACATGGACGTCGACCTGTCCACCGACCTGGCCGCACTGCAGCCGCTGCTGGCCCCACTGATCTCCGGGCACTCGGACCTGGCCATAGGCACCCGGCTGGCCCGCGGCTCACGCGTCGTCCGGGGCGCCAAACGCGAGTTCATCTCCCGCAGCTACAACCTCATCCTGCGCTCCACGCTGGCGGCCAAATTCTCCGACGCCCAGTGCGGGTTCAAGGCGGTCCGCGCCGACGTGGCGGCACGGCTGCTCCCCCACGTCGAGGACACCGGGTGGTTCTTCGACACCGAGATGCTGGTGCTGGCCGAGCGGTCCGGGCTGCGGATCCACGAGGTTCCGGTCGACTGGGTCGACGATCCCGACAGCCGAGTGGACATCGTCGCTACCGCCACCGCTGACCTCAAAGGCATCGCGCGACTGCTGAAAGGCTTTGCCACCGGGGCGATCCCAGTGCGCGAGATCGGTGCCCAGCTCGACTCCGCCCGAGCCGCCGCACCGCGCAACCTGCTGCGCCAACTCGTGCGGTTCGGCACCATCGGCATCGCGTCGACCCTGGCCTACCTCCTCATCTTCAGCGCCCTGCACGCCGCCATCGGGGCGCAGGCTGCGAACCTGGTGGCCCTGTTGGTCACCGCGGTCGCCAACACAGCCGCCAACCGCCGGTTCACCTTCGGTGTCCGGGGCAGCGCAGGCGCAGCGCGTCACCACGCCGAAGGGCTCGTCGTTTTCGGTCTGGCACTCGCACTCACCAGCGGATCCCTCGCGGCGATCAACGCGCTCACCGCGCCCACACCGCACTGGCTGGAGCTTGGGGTGCTGATCATCGCCAACCTCGCCGCAACCGCACTACGCTTCACGCTGTTGCGCGGCTGGGTGTTTCACCCGAACCGCGACTGATATTCCCGACGCAAAGGGCCACTCATGACCGCCTTCACGGGTACCACCGAACCGGCCGCGACGGCGGACACCGATCGCGACCAGAGCGACCCCCGATGGGCGCGGTCCGCTCTGAGCGTGTTGTTGATCGCCACCGCAGCGTTCTGGTGCATCGGACTCGGCCGCAACGGCTGGGCCAACGCGTTCTATTCGGCTGCAGTGCAGGCAGGGACGAAGAGCTGGAAGGCCTTCCTGTTCGGCTCCTCTGACGCCGCAAACGCGATCACCGTCGACAAGCCGCCCGCGGCGCTGTGGCCCATGGAGATCTCGGCACGCATCTTCGGCGTGAACACCTGGTCCATCCTGCTGCCCCAGGTGCTGCTCGGCGTGGCCTCCGTCGCCCTGCTGTATGTGATCGTCAAGAAGCACTTCGGGCCGGGCGCGGGCTTGATCGCCGGAGTAACGCTGACGCTGACGCCAGTCGCCACCTTGATGTTCCGCTTCAACAATCCCGAAGCATTGCTGGTATTCCTGATGATCGCCGCCGTGTGGGCGCTGTTGCGCAGTGTGGACGACGGCCGGACCCGCTGGATTGTGCTGTGCGGGGCGCTGATCGGACTGGGGTTCCTCACCAAGCAGTTGCAGGTGCTACTGGTGCTGCCGGCACTGGCACTGACCTATCTGATCGCCGGGCCACCCCGACTGGGTGTCCGCGTGCTGCAACTTCTGGCCGGCCTTGCCGCGATGATCGCCGCCGCGGGCTGGTGGGTACTGCTGGTGGAGCTGTGGCCGAAAGACAGCCGGCCCTACATCGGCGGCTCGCAGAACAACAGTTTTCTGGACCTCACGTTCGGCTACAACGGGCTCGGCCGGTTGAAGGGCGGCGACACCAACTTTCCCGGTGCGCCACCGCCGGATCTGCCCGGCGGCTTCAGCCCATTCGGACATGCCGGTATCACCCGAATGTTCACCGGTGAATCCGGCGGACAGATCTCATGGCTGCTTCCCGCGGCATTGACCCTGCTGGTGGCCGGACTGATGGTGTGCGGACGCAGGCCGCGCACCGACGCCCAGCGCGCCCAGTTCCTGGTCTGGGGCGGATGGCTGGTCGGCAC
>NZ_VOMB01000003.1 GCF_019050325.1 [Mycobacterium] fortunisiensis
CTCAACACCGCCCTCGAAGTCGAACACGACTACCAAGCCTGGATCGCCGAACACTACGCACCACCCCCACCGTTCTAAACGGTGTTCACTCCCCGGTCAGCTTCAATGCGGATGCCGGGCATAGCTTGACGGCCTCGCGGGCATGTGCGATCTCATCGTCGGGAACCTCGTCCACGAGCACCTCGACAATGCCGTCGTCGTCCTGATCGAAGATCACGTCAGACACCATCATACAGTTGCCCGAGGCGATGCAGGCGTCCTGATCTGCTTCTACTTTCATGGCATTCACCACGTTACCGCCAATGATTTCAGCCCGTAGATGAAGTGAAAAGACCGGTACTCGACGTCTTCGAACGGTTCGGCCAACGCCAGGTTGCCGAACCGGCGTAGCAGGGCCGGGAAGGCGATCCGCATCTCCATCCGGGCCAGCGGAGCCCCGAGACAGTGGTGCACGCCGTGGCCGAAGGCCAGGTGTCCGGGCGCGCCACGACGGATGTCGAGGAGGTCGGGTGAGCCGATGAAGTCGGGATCGCGATTGCCCGCGGGCAGTGAGGCGAAGACCAGCTGGCCGGCCGGAATCCGGACTCCGGCGATCTCGACGTCGGTGGTGGTGAAGCGGGGGATGGCGTTCTGGACGATGGACAGCCAGCGCAACAGCTCCTCCACGGCTGGGCCGACGGCGTCCGGCACGTCACGCACCGCGGCGAGCTGCTCCGGGTGGCGCAGCAGTGCCAGGACCCCGAGGCCCAACATGTTCGACGTCGTCTCGTGTCCGGCGAGCAGCAGCAGCCCGGCGATCCCGATGAGCTCGTCGTCGGACAGCTCGGCGCCGTGGTCACGCACCAGCATGCCCAGGATGTCCTCGCCCGGATCCTGGCGGGCCCGCTCGACCAGGCCGCGCATGTAATCACGGCTCTGCCGTTGCAGCGCAAGACGTTCGGCGATGGGCAAGGACAGGTCGAGCTGGAGTGTAGAGCGGTGCTGAAAATCGTCACGGTCCTCGTAGGGCACCCCGAGCAACTCGCAGATCACCAGCGAGGGGATGGGCAGCGCAAAGTCGGCCACCAGATCCGACGGTGGGCCGGCCGCGGCCATCGCGTCCAACCGGTTGTCGACGATCTCGACGATGCGAGGTTCCAGACGTTTCATCCGGCGGATGGTGAACTCCGCGGTGAGCATGCGGCGCAGCCGCTGGTGTTCGGGCGGGTCGAGGCCCAGCAGATTGCCGGCCCGGGTGCGGGCGATCTCCTCCTCGGACATCTCCGGGGAGCCCGGGAGGGCGAAGCCCGGCGGCCTGCTGTTGGAGAACCGTTCGTGGTCGGACAGCATGGCCTTGACGTCGTCGTGGCGAGTCACCAGGTACACCTCGTTGCCCAGTGCGCTCACGACCGTGCGGACCCCGTCGGTCTCCCGGATTTCACGCAGGTCCGGTGTGGGGTCGAAGCCATTGCGCCGCATGTGCAACGGCGGTTGCGGTGTGGTCGGGTGGCTGAGGGCCCCTGTCATGCCACGACGTTACTGCTCAGCGCGCAACCCCGGCCACCAGATCCGGGGCCCGACCAACGTGAACAGGGCGGGGATGATGACGGTACGCACCACAAAGGTGTCCAGCAGGATGCCGAGCCCCACGATGATGCCCAGTTGTGTCAGGACGATCAGTGGCAGCACGCCAAGCACGCAGAACACCGCCGCCAACACCACACCGGCGCTGGTGATCACCGCGCCGGTGGCCGACACTGCCCGCACGATGCCCTGACGCGTGCCGTGCTCGGGTGTCTCTTCGCGGGCCCGGGTCACCAGGAAGATCGTGTAGTCCACGCCGAGCGCCACCAGGAACAAGAATGCGAACAGCGGGGTGCTGTTGTCCAGGGCCGGAAAGCCGAAGACGTGCACGCTGGCCCAGCCGCCCAAGCCGAGCGCGGCCAGTGCACTGAGCACGGTGACCCCGACCAGGAGCAGCGGGGCGAAAACTGAGCGCAGCAACAGGTAGAGCACGGCCAGTACCACGGCCAGGATTGCCGGGATGACGACCACACGGTCCCGCTGGGCCGCCGCGGCGGTATCCCGGGCCTGGGCGTCGGACCCGCCGACCAGTGCCGAGGGGTCGGCCGAATGGACTGAATCACGCAGCGCGTCAATGGTTGTGAAGGCCTCGTCGGATGCGGGCTCAGCCTTGAGGATCACCGACCACTGGCTGAGCCCGGTCGAGGATTGACCGGAGGGGGCGGCCGAGACGATGCCCGGGGTGTCGGTGATCGCCCGCTGCACCGCGCCGAGCTTGGCGGTGGAGGCGATGACTCGGGTCGGATCGGTCAGGCCGCTCGGGAAATGTGCGGCCAGGGTCTGGTAGCCGGTCACGGATTCGGCCTGCACCCGGAACTGCTGAGTCTGCGTCAGCCCGATCGGTGTTGTCAGCACGGCGGTGCCGAGCAGGGCCAACCCGGCCAGCGAGGTGACGACGACGCGAGCCGGCCTGCGGGCCACCGAGTCTGCGATCCGGTGCCAGACACCGCTTTCGGTGAGCGGCTGGGCACCGACCTGGGGAATGAATGGCCAGAACAGCCGCTTGCCGCACAGCGCCAGCAGCGGCGGGAGCACCACCAGGACGAAGATCGCGGCGACCACCAGACCCGACGCCGCCTGCAGGCCCAGGCTGCGATTGCTGGGCGCCGAGGCGAACAGCAACGTCAACAGCGCCAGCACCACGGTGGCGTTGCTGGCCACGATGGCCGGGGCGGCGGCCCGCACCGCAACCACCAGCGCCTCGCGGTGCTGCTCACGCCGGCCGAGTTCTTCCCGGTAGCGCGAAATCAACAGCAGCGCATAGTTGGTGCCGGCACCGAAGACCAGCACGCTGGTGATGCCGGAGGTGGAGCCGTCGGGTGCCAGCCCGAACGCCGAGGCCACCGAGGTGCCGACGACGGCGCCCACCCGGTCGGCGAAGGCGATCACCAGCAGTGGGACCAGCCACAGCACCGGGGAGCGGTAGGTGATGATGAGCAGCACGGCCACCACCGCGGCGGTCACCGCGAGCAGCGTGATGTTCGCTCCGGCAAACGAATTCGCGATGTCGGCGCCGAACGCCGGCCCGCCGGTGATCTGGGCCTTCAGCTCGGCGGGCAACCCGTCGCCGGCGGTGGCACGCAGATGCTTCACGGCGTCGTTGAGACCGAAGCCGGAAAGATCGGCGCTCAGCGGCACGGTGACCACCGCCGCCTTGCGGTCATCCGAGACCGCCAGCGGCGGGCCGCCCACCTCAGGCACATCGGTCATCCGACCGCGGGCCGCGGCGGCCGCATCGATGTCGGCCATGGTGAGCTCACCGCCGTCGGTGCGGGTCACCACCAGGATTGCCGGAACCTGATTTCCGCCGGGGAAATCGGCGCGCAAAGCGTCGGCCCGAGCGGATTCGGCGTCGGCCGGGACCGCGACCGGTGACTGCGAGGCGGCGTCACCGCCGCTGAGCAGGCCGAGTAGCCCGCCGGAGACCACCACGACCAACAGAGCCAGCCACGTCAAGCGCCTAATCACGGTTCAGCGTCGCCTCTTCCAAATCGAGCCCATGCAGCACAGTACGCAGGATCTCGTCGTCGATGTGACCGGCGTCGCGTTCGGCCACGAACGCATCCCGTTCGGCGGCAAGCATTTCCAGCCGCAACCGGCGGAAGGCCGAGGTCGGGCTCTCGCCGATGTCGGCGTCGTCGCGGCCCAACCGTTCCCAGGCAGCGTTGCGGCGCCGGGTGTTCCATGCCCGCAACACGTCGGCGGCGCGTTCGGGTACGTCCGTGCCGGCCGACTCTTCGGCCAGCAGGGTGTCGAGCCGGTCGGCCGCGGCCCGGGCCGCCTTGTCCTGTGCCGCGGCGGTGGCGATCGCGTCGCTCTGGGCTTCGTCGCTCTGCGCCCCGAGCTTGCGGATGAACCACGGCAGCGTCAGGCCGTGCAGCAGCAGGGTCCCGACGACGACCACGAACGTCAGGAACACCAACTGCGGCCGCCCGGGGAACGGGTCTCCGGCCAGGGTGGTGGCCGGGACGGCGAACGCGGCGGCCAACGACACGACGCCACGCATACCCGCCCAGGCCACCACGAACACCTGACCGCGCACCGGCGCCGTTTCGTGGCTGCGCAGCTTCTTGGACAGCAGCCGCGGCAGGTAGGCCGAGACGTACACCCACACCATCCGCACGGCGATGACGGTGGTGAGCACCGCCGCCGAGGAGATCGCCAGCGTGGCGGCCGAGACACCGGCCAGCTCGTTGATCACCTTGGGCAGCTGCAGCCCGATCAACAGGAAGGCGAACGATTCCAGGATCAGTTGCAGGGCCTTCCACACCGCCTTGTCCTGCAAACGCGTGGCATAGCCGGCCTGGGTTTCGCGCTGGCCCAGCAGCAGCGCCGCCACCACCACGGCGAGCACCCCGGAGCCGTGGATCTCCTCGGCCACCAGATAGATGAAGAACGGTGCCAGCAGCCCGATTGCGCTTTCGACCAGCGGATCGTCCAGCCGAGTGCGGATGTAGTGCACCACCATGCCCAGGACCCAGCCGACCACCACGCCACCGACGGCGGCCAGCGCGAAGGTGCCCATACCGCTGCGCCAGGTGGCTGCGGTGCCGATAGCTGCGCCGAGGGCGACCTTGTAGGCGGTCAGCGCGGTGGCGTCGTTGAGCAGGCTTTCCCCGCCCAGCAGGGTCATGGTGCGCCGGGGCAGGCCGAGGCGGCGGCCGACGGCGGTGGCCGACACCGCGTCGGGCGGGGCGACGATGGCACCCAGCGTCAGTGCCGCGGCGATGGTGAGTTCGGGCACGGTGTGGAACGCGACGATGCCGACGACGAACGTGGTGGCCAGGGGCAGGCCGATGGCCAGGAAACCGATGGGCCGGATGTTGCGGCGCAGCGCCACGTAGCTGCTCTCCAAGCCCGCCGACCACAGCAGCGGAGGCAGGATCACGAACAGCACCAGATCGGGATTGAGCTGGACGTCGTGGAACCCCGGCAGGGCGCTGCCGGCCAGCCCGGCCACCACCAGCGCCAGGGGCGCCGAGACGTCGAAGCGGCGGGCCACGGCGGCCAGCAGGATTGCGGCCACCAGTGCCGCCAGGAGCGAGGCACCCACGTCGTCAGCCCTCCTTGCTGTGCTTGCTTATCCTTGGTCAACATGTTGAGGAGATCACGTCGGCGGGAGCACAATCCGGCGCCTCGCACGTGTGAACATCTGGACGCCGAGGTCGCCGAGCCGCAGCCCGTGACACCTGGCCGGTGCCAGGAGTGCGCGGAGCTCGGCGAGAACAACTGGGCGCATCTGCGGATGTGCATGGCGTGTGGTCACGTCGGTTGCTGTGATTCCAGCCCGCATCAGCATGCCACCAAGCATTTTCACGACAGCGGTCATCCGGTGATGCGCTCGGCGGAACCCGGCGAGAACTGGCGTTGGTGCTATCTCGACCATCGGGTTGGGTGATCTGGCAGGGTGGAGCGTGCGATGAGTGAATCGATTGAGGACGCGCAGACCGATGACCTGGCCGAGACCAAAGAACCGGCGGCGACGGTGCTGCTGTTGGGTTCCGGTGAACTGAGCCGTGAACTCGCGCTGGCCTTCCAGCGGCTGGGCGGTGTGGTGGTGGCCGCGGATCGGTATTACGCGCCGGCGCACGGTGTCGCGGACCGCTCGGCGGTGATCAAGATGAACGACGCCGAGGAGCTCACCGCGCTGATCGAGCGGGAGAAGCCGCGGTATGTGGTGGCCGAGTCCGGCGTCATCGCCGCCGACGCGTTGATCGCGGTGGCCGAGCGCGGCGACATCGAGGTGTTGCCGAGCCCGCGCAGCATTCGACTGTCGCAGGACCGTGAGGGTTTGCGCCGGCTGGCCTCCGATGAGCTCGGCCTGCCCACGGTGCCGTTCTGGTTCGCCGGGTCGGTCGAGGAGCTGACCGCGGTGGCCGAGCACGCCGGCTACCCGTTGGTGGTCAAGCCGGTGGTGGGGGCGACGCGCGACGGCGAGTCGGTGCTGCTGCGTCCCGACGACGTGGGTCCGGCCTGGCAGCGGGCGACCACGGCCGGGCAGATCGTGCACAGCCGGGTGCTGGCCGAGTCGGTGGTCGAGGTCGAGTACGAGGTCACCATGCTGACGGTGCGGACCGCGGGGCCCTCGGGTGCCGGGGTGCAGTTCTGTGAGCCGATCGGGCACCGTCACGTCGGCACTGACGTGCTGGAATCCTGGCAGCCGCAGGTCTTGCCGCCGGCCGCGCTGGATGCCGCGAAGTCCATCGCGGCGCGGATCGTCAACGCGCTGGGCGGGCGTGGGGTGTTCGGCGTCGAACTGCTGGTCCAGGGCGACGACGTGTACTTCTCCGATGTGCGGATCCGGCCGCACGACAGTGGGCTCGTGACATTGCGCTCGCAGCGGTTGTCCGAGTTCGAGCTACATGCCAGGGCGATCCTGGGTCTGCCGGTGGACACCATCATGATTTCGCCGGCCGCCGCCGAGGTGGCCTACGGCGGTGCCGAGGTCCACGAGCCGTCCGGGGACGTCAGCGCGGTGCTGGCCGAGGCGCTCGCCACGTCTGAGAGCGACGTGCGGCTGTTCGGTCACCCCGGTGAATCCGAGGCGCCGCGGCGGCTCGGTGTGGCGCTGGCCACCGCTCCCGACGTGATCATCGCCCGTGACCGCGCCCGCCGGGTCGGCAGCGCACTGCGCAAGCTGTGGTAGGCCGGGGTGGCTGAGGAACCGGGCGAAGCCGCAGATCGCCCCACGATGGCGCCGTTCCTCGGCGCTCTGGCCGTCATTGTGCTCGCGGTGATCGTTGTGGTGCTGCTCAACTCGTTCGGCGGCGACGGGCTCAGCGAAGACCAGCGGGTGGGCCGGGCGGCGGTGGGTCAGAACGATGCGCTGCAGCGGGAGAACTTCGGTGAGTACGCCGACTACACCTGCACCGCCCAGCGCGGGACTGAGGCAGATTTCCTTGCCCGCCAGCGCGATTCGGTGGCAAAGCAGGGGGCCCGGTATGTCGACGACGTGACCGCGGTGCACATCGAGGGCGACCGGGCCACCGCGACGGTGGTCTACCACTTCGAGCACGCCCCCGATGCCAAGGTGAACACCGAGACGGCCTTCGTGCGCGAGGACGGCGAATGGCGCGTCTGTTCGAGTATGGGAGACTCACGCCCGTGAGCTATGCAGGAGACATCACGCCTGAGGAGGCCTGGAAACTTCTGAGTGAGAACTCCGAGGCCGTGCTGGTGGACTGTCGCACCGACGCCGAATGGCGGTTCGTCGGGGTGCCGGATCTGTCCACCCTTGAGCGTGACGTGGTCTACGTCGAATGGAACCGGACCGACGGCAGTCACAACGACGCCTTCGTCGATGATCTGCAGGCGTCGGGCGTGACGCCGGGCGAGCGGCCGGTGGTGTTCCTGTGTCGCTCCGGCAACCGTTCGATCGGTGCCGCCGAGGCCGCCACCGCAGTCGGCATCGGGCCGTCATACAACATCCTCGACGGCTTCGAGGGCAACCTCGACGAGAACCGTCACCGTGGCGGAACCGGCTGGAAGGCCGTCGGGCTGCCTTGGACACAAAGTTGAGTAGCAGAGTCGAAAACAACATGACTGACATCCCATCTGTCCGGATCCCGGCGGCGCTGCCCGAGGGCGTCAGCCAGGCCACCATCGGGGTGCGCGGCGGCCTGTTGCGCTCGGAGTTCGAAGAGACCTCCGAGGCCATGTATCTGACCTCGGGCTATGTCTACGAGTCGGCGGCTGCCGCGGAGAAGTCGTTCACCGGGGAGATCGACCGCTTCGTCTACTCCCGCTACGGCAACCCGACCATCTCGATGTTCGAGGAGCGGTTGCGGCTGATCGAGGACGCACCCGCGTGCTTCGCCACCGCCAGCGGCATGGCGGCGGTGTTCACCGCGCTGGGCGCGCTGCTGGGCGCCGGTGACCGACTGGTGGCCGCCCGCAGCCTGTTCGGGTCGTGTTTCGTGGTGTGCAGCGAGATCCTGCCGCGCTGGGGCGTGGAGACGGTGTTCGTCGACGGCGACGACCTGTCCCAGTGGGAAGAGGCGCTCTCGGTGCCGACGACGGCAGTGTTCTTCGAGACGCCGTCCAACCCGATGCAGTCCCTGGTCGACATCGCCGCGGTGTCCGAGCTGGCCCACGCCGCCGGGGCAAAGGTGGTGTTGGACAACGTCTTCGCCACTCCGCTGCTGCAACAGGGCATGCCGCTGGGCGCCGACGTGGTGGTGTATTCGGGCACCAAGCACATCGACGGTCAGGGCCGGGTGCTCGGCGGCGCGATCCTGGGCGACAAGGAATACATCGACGGCCCGGTGCAGAAGCTGATGCGCCACACCGGCCCGGCGATCAGCGCCTTCAACGCCTGGACCTTGCTGAAAGGCCTTGAGACGCTTCATGTCCGGGTTGACTATGCCAACCGCTCGGCGCAGCGGATCGCCGAGTTCCTGGAAGGGCACTCGGCGGTGAGCTGGGTGAAATACCCGTTCCTCAAATCGCATCCGCAGTACGACCTGGCGCAGAAGCAGATGCGGGGCGGCGGCACCGTCATCACCTTCGAGCTGAACGGCAGCGCCGGCAAGGCGCGTGCCTTCGAGGTGCTCGACAAGCTGCGCGTCATCGACATCTCCAACAACCTGGGTGATGCCAAGACGCTGATCACCCATCCGGCCACCACCACCCACCGGGCCATGGGGCCGGAGGGGCGCGCCGCGATCGGGCTGGGCGACGGCGTGGTGCGCATCTCGATCGGGCTGGAAGGCACCGAGGATCTGATCGCCGATCTGGATCAGGCGCTGAGTTAGGCGGATTGGCGTGTCCAAGGGTTCCGACGCGAAGAAAGCCCGCCGGCGCAAACGGCGGGCCGCTCGTCAGACGCGGTTGGTGCCCCAGGAGATGGTGGATGGGCTGGCCGATATCCCCGACGCCGTCGTGGCCGACCTGGCCGAGTTCGATCAGCGAATCACCGCGCGCGGCTGGACTTTTGACGAGGAAGAGTCCAACGACGATTACGCGGTGTGGTTCTACGAGCCCTCCGGCGCCGAGGTCGAGGACGGCCTGCCGGTGACCTCGCTGTGGCTGGATGCGGCCGAGGACGGCGCGATCGTACGGGTGGTGTTCGTCGGCAGCGTCGAGCGCTACGAGTTCACCCATGAGGAATTGGCCGACGACGGCGCCCTCGACGTGATCGAGGGCTACCGCGTCGGCCAACCGCTGCCCCGGTTCTAGCTCTCGATGACGCCCTGGGCGGACCGGGCCCGGTCTTCGTAGCTCTTGCGCTTGGCGGCGTCGAACTCCAAAAACACCCGGTCCAGGCCGAGCAGCTTGTTCAACCTGCGGCGGCCCTTGGGTGGCAGCATCTGCGCGGCCTGCGCGGTGAACCGCAGCGGCGGCGGGACGGATACGTGGGTCTTGGGCTTGTTGAGCGTCTTGATGATTGCGGCGGCGATGTCTTCGGGCTCGACCGGCTTCATCGCGCCGGTGGCCTTGGTGCCCGCGATCAGGTCGGTGTTGGTGAACGGCGGCATGATCACCGAGACGTTGACCCCGTGCGGGGCCATCTCGTCGGCCAGCGCGGTCGTCAGGCCCACCACGGCGTACTTGGCGCCGACGTAGACGACCTGGCCGGGCAGCGGAATCAGCCCCGACAGCGAGGCGATGTTGATGACGTGGCCGCTGCGCCGCTTGACCATCTCCGGCAGGGCCAGCTGGCAGCCGGTGAGCACGCCGTAGACGTTGACCTCAAGCGAGGACCGGATCGACTGCTCGGTCTCGTCGAGGAACGGGCCCACCGGCATCACGCCGGCGTTGTTGATCAGGACGTCGATGTGCCCGCCACCGTCGGTGCGGGCCTTGTCGAGGAACGTCGCGAACGATTCGCGGTCGGTGACGTCGAGCGGATAACCCGATACCTGGCCGAGCTTGCTCAGCTCGACGACGGCCGAGTCCTGGAGGGCGACGTCACGGTCACCGATGACGACGCGGGCGCCGTGGGCCAGCAGGGCCTTCGCGGTGGCATAGCCGATACCGCGAGCAGCGCCGGTGATCGCGATGGTCTTGCCCCTGATGTTGTCCATGGCGGCGAACTTTACACGTGTCAAGTTTGGTGCGGAAGGGGGTGGCGGACCTCGGGGTAGCCTCGGCGGGCGTGATGGCGAATGGCAGTGAGCAGCAGACCAGCGAGACCGTCGACCAGTTCTGCGAGCGGGTCAACTCCGCGATCGACGACGCGAGCCTGGTTCTGCTGCTGAGCATCGGCCACCAGACCGGGCTGTTCGACACCATGGCGAAGCTGCCGGGGGCAACCAGCGCGGAGATCGCCGCGGCGGCCGGCCTCACCGAGCGCTATGTGCGGGAGTGGCTGGCCGGCATGACGGCCGCGCGCGTCGTCGACTACGAGCCGGACGCCGCGACATACCGGCTGCCCGACCACCGTGCCGCGGCGCTGACCCGATCGGCTGGTCTCAACAACCTGGCCCGCCTGGCCCAGTACCTTCCGCTGATGTCGGAAGTCGAACAGAAGATCGTCGGCTGCTTCCGGGACGGCGGCGGACTGGATTACGGCAACTATCCGCGCTTTCACACCGTCATGGCCGAACGTAGCCGCGAGGTGTTCGACGCCGGGCTGATCGACTCGGTGCTGCCTCTGGTCGCGGGCCTGCCGCAGCGTTTGGCGGCCGGAGCGGACGTCGCCGATTTCGGTTGCGGCAGTGGGTACGCCATCGGCCTGATGGCCCAGGCCTACCCGGCCGGCAGGTTCACCGGCATCGATTTCTCGGACGAGGCGATCGCCACGGCAGCGGACCAGGCCGCGCAGCGTGGCCTGACCAACGTCACCTTCCGGAAAGCCGACTTGGCCACCCTCGACGAGCCCGCGAGCTACGACCTCATCACGGCCTTCGATGTCATCCATGACCAGGCGCAACCGGCGCGGGTGCTGGAGAACATCCATCGTGCGCTGCGGCCCGGCGGGGCGCTGCTGATGGCCGACATCAAGGCGTCCAGCCGGCTCGAGGACAACATCGGTGAGGCGCTGGCCACCTACCGCTACACGGTGTCGCTGACCCACTGCATGCCGGTGTCACTGGCGCTCGACGGCGCCGGGCTGGGCACGATGTGGGGCAGGCAGGTGGCGGTCTCGATGCTCAACGACGCCGGATTCACCGACGTCGAGGTCGCCGAGGTCGAGTCGGACCCGTCGAACTACTACTACATCGCGTTCAAATCACGCTGATCCGGAGGGCATGAACCACCCATCGCTGCGCGTTGAGGCGGGCGTGGGTATAGAAACGGTGGTGATGTCCACCTCCGTGAATCGTCTGAACTTCGTGGCGGTCGGCCTGGATGATGCCCTGGCCGCCCCGTTGCTGGCCGAGTTGGCCGTGGAGTATTCGGGCCGTTATGGCGGGACGGCGGAGCGCACCATGGCCTGGCTGGTCACCGATCCCGGACAGTTCGCCCCGCCCGGCGGCGGGCTCTACATTGGGCTGCTGGACGGGGTCCCGGTCACCGGCGGGGCCTTCACCCGCTTCGATGACGAGACCGCCGAACTCAAGCGCATCTGGACCGACCGCAATCATCGGAAGCGTGGCTTGGCCTCGGCGTTGCTCACCCATCTCGAAGGCGAGATCCGCGTGCGGGGATACCGGCGGGTCTACCTGATGACGGGGCATCTGCAGCCCGAGGCCGAGGCGCTGTACGCGTCGACGGGCTATACCCGGCTGCCTACGCCGATGCCGGCCGAAGGGGAGGGCGCGGTGTTCCCGATCGCGTTCGAGAAGGGCCTGGGATGAGTACCAGCAACATTCCGCTGTCGGTCCTCGACCTGTCCCCGATCAGCGCCGGCAGCGACGTCACGACCGCGTTGCGCAACACGGTCGATCTGGCCCGGCACGCCGAACAGTGGGGCTACCAACGGTTTTGGGTGGCCGAGCATCACTTCGTGGCGGTGGCCAGCTCGTCACCCGCGGTTCTGGTGGGGCAGCTCGCCGCGGCTACCCAGCGGATCAGGGTGGGCACCGCGGCGGTACAGCTGGGCCACACCACTGCCATTGCCGTGGCAGAGAGTTTCGGCACGCTGGCCGCGTTTTATCCGGACCGGATCGATCTCGGGGTGGGCCGCTCGGGGCAGAAGCGCGCCGAGGCGGTGCGGGCGAAACCGCGTGAGCCCAGGCCGCCCCGGGAGTGGCACGAGATCGACGGGGTGGTCATCCCGGCGCCGTATGACGTCAGCGCCCTGATGCGTGATCCGCGGCTGCGGTCCCGGATGGCGGTGTTGCAGCAACCCGAAGCGCTCACACCGGATTTCGCCGAACAGGTCGATGACATCCTGGCGATGCTGGCCGGCCGGTACGAGGTCGGCACGGTGGTTCCCGGTGCGGGCGCGTGTCTGACACCGTGGGTGTTCGGCAGCAGCAAGGGGCAGAGTGCCCGGGTCGCCGCCGCGCGCGGATTGCCGTTCGTGGCCAGCTACCACATCACCCCGGCCACCGCGCTGGAGGCAATTGAGGTGTACCGCAACGGCTTTACGCCCTCGGAGCACCTGTCGCAGCCGTACGTGGCGGTGTCGGCCGACGTGGTGGTGGCCGACGACGAAGGCACGGCACGGCACCTGGCGTCCAGCTACGGCCACTGGGTGTATTCGATCCGGGCCGGCGGCGGCGCCGCGCCGTATCCGGATCCCGACGACTGCGCACCGTTGACCGCCGAGCAGCTCGACGTGGTGCGCGACCGCACGGCAACACAATTCGTCGGAGATGCCGACCAGGTGGCGGGCCGGCTGGCAGCGTTGCAGCGCGTCAGCGGGGCCGACGAACTCGTCGTCACCTCGGTGACACACCGGCATTCCGACCGGTTGCGCTCCCACCGGCTGCTGGCCGAAAGGTGGCATCAGTAGCGGTTAGGCTTGCCCCGAAGCTGTCGTCACCTTGGGGGTGTGTTTGCCGAGTCCACAGGTAATCGTGGGATCGCTGCTCTTGGCAGCGGCCGCGGTGGTGTTCGGGCTCGGCGTGGCGCTGCGCATGTTCATCGGCCGCCGGGCGGACTCGGCGCAGACCCGGCGGCGCATGCATGCCTTCCGCCGCACCAGATTCGCCCGGGTGCTGTTCGGCGCGATCGGCGACGACGAGGTGTTCGACCCCGATGAACTCGACCAGATGGTGCTGATGCCGACGATCGTGCTGGCCTGCGGACTCTGCCTGACCGGGTTCTTCCTGCTCGGTTACCGCATCCTGCAGAACTAGACGTGCCGGGCCGCGGCCGCCGCGGCCGCGTCGGCGATCGCGCCGCGCCAGACGGGCCCGTGCCCGGGCAGCATCACGTCGGTGCCCAGCGCGCCCAGCGTCGTCAAACTGGCCAGGCAGCGGTCCTCGTCGTGGTTGAACAACGCCGGCAGCAGCGTCGGGCCGGTGTGCCGCAGCAGCGGATGTCCGGTCACCAGGGCGTCACCGCTGACCAGCACCCCGCCGACGAGGTACGAGCAGTGCCCGCCGGTGTGCCCGGGCGTGGGCACGGGCACCGGAGATCCCGGCAGCCCGGCGGCGACGTCCGGGGTGAGCGCCTGCGCGGTCGGGATGCCGGCGTGGTTCAGACCGCCCTTGGCGGTGATGGTGGCGGCCCACTTGAGCCAGCGGGGCTGCCAGATGTTGCGCACCACGTCGGCCGGGGCCGCCTGCTCGAGGTATTCGCGCTTGGTGTGCCCGAGTTCACCGGTGTGGCAAAACACCGGTGTGCCATGGGTTTTCGCCAGCCAGATGGCGGTGCCGAAGTGGTCGATGTGGGCGTGGGTCAGCAGCACCGCGGCGATGTCGGCGATGCCGAATCCGAGCGCACGCACCGACCCGATGACGTCGTCGCGTTGTCCGGGGAAGCCGGCGTCGATCAGCAGCACCCGCTCCCCGTCGGTCACCAGCGTCCAGTTGACCAAGTCGGTTTGCGCGAAGTGCACATGTTCGGTGATCGCGCTCAGGGCTGCTGCCATATCGCGAGTGTAGGGACTGGAGTAGAACAGAACCGTGGCTGAACTCAAACTTGGTTATAAGGCATCGGCGGAGCAGTTTGCCCCGCGTGAATTGGTCGAGTTGGCCGTGCTGGCCGAATCGGCGGGCATGGACAGCGCGACGGTGAGCGACCATTTCCAGCCCTGGCGTCACGAGGGTGGGCATGCGCCGTTCTCGCTGGCCTGGATGACCGCGGTGGGGGAGCGCACCGAGCGGCTGGTGCTGGGCACCTCGGTGCTGACGCCGACGTTCCGGTACAACCCGGCGGTGATCGCGCAGGCCTTCGCGACGATGGCGTGCCTGTACCCGGACCGCATCTTCCTCGGCGTGGGCACGGGCGAGGCGCTCAACGAGATCGCCACCGGCTACGCCGGCGAGTGGCCCGAGTTCAAGGAGCGCTTCGCTCGGCTGCGGGAATCGGTCAAGCTCATGCGTGAGCTGTGGCTGGGCGACCGCGTCGACTTCGACGGCGAGTACTACCGGCTCAAGGGCGCCTCGATCTACGACGTGCCCGAGGGCGGCGTGCCGGTCTACATCGCCGCGGGCGGGCCGGTGGTGGCCAAATACGCCGGCCGCGCCGGTGACGGGTTCATCTGCACCTCCGGTAAGGGTGCGGAGCTGTACAAGGACAAGCTCATCCCCGCCGTGAAGGCCGGCGCCGAGGCCGCCGGGCGCGACGCCGAGGACATCGACCGGATGATCGAGATCAAGATCTCCTACGATCCGGACCCCGAGCTGGCGTTGGAGAACACCCGGTTCTGGGCGCCACTGTCGCTGACGCCTGAGCAGAAGCACTCGATCGACGATCCGATCGAGATGGAGAAGGCCGCCGATGCCCTGCCCATCGAGCAGGTCGCCAAGCGCTGGATCGTCGCGTCCGATCCCGACGAGGCGGTGGCCAAGGTCAAGGATTATGTCGACTGGGGCCTCAACCATTTGGTGTTCCACGCGCCGGGGCATGATCAGCGCCGCTTCCTCGATCTGTTCAAGAAGGACCTGGAGCCGCGGCTGCGCAAACTGGGCTGATTTATGCTGTAGCGGTGCCGGAGGGAGCCAAAGCGACCGCGATCTACATAGCGTCCCCTGAGGGCGACACCGGCAAATCGACCATTGCGCTGGGCATTTTGCAGCGGCTTGCCGCGACCGTCCCGAGGGTCGGGGTGTTCCGTCCCATCACCCGGCTGGGCGAGGACCGCGACTACATCCTGGACCTGTTGCTGGCCGGGGCCACGGCCGAGCTGAGTTACGACGACTGCGTGGGAGTCAGCTACCAGCAGGTGCACGAGGACCCGGACGTCGCGATCGCCGAGATCGTGGACCGCTACCACCAGGTGGCCGAGCAGTGTGATGCGGTGGTGATCGTCGGCAGCGATTACACCGATATCGCCACGCCCAGCGAACTGAGCATGAATGCGCGCATCGCGGTCAACCTCGGGGCGCCGGTGGTGCTCGCGGTCAAGGCTGCCGACCGGACACCCGCCGATGTCGCGCACGTGGTCGAGGTCTGCCTGGCCGAGCTGGGGCACCAGCACGCCCACGCCGCGGCGGTGGTGGCCAACCGGTGTGACCCCGCACAGCTGACGGCGGTGGCCGAGGCCCTCACCCCGCTCGGCCCGCCCGCCTACGTGTTGCCCGAGGAGCCGGTGCTGGTGGCACCGTCGGTGGCCGAGCTGCAGGTGGCGGTCGACGGCACCGTGATCGCCGGCGACCCGGAGTTGCTCTCCAGGGAGGCGATGGGCGTGATGGTGGCCGGTATGACGGCCGAGCACTGCCTGGAGCGGCTGACCGAGGGCATCGCGGTGATCACCCCGGGCGACCGCTCTGACGTGGTTCTGGCCCTCGTCAGTGCCCATGCCGCGGAAGGCTTTCCGTCATTGTCGTGCATCATCCTCAACGGTGGGCTCGAGCTGCACCCGGCGATCGCGGCCCTGGTCGAGGGGCTGGGGCAGCGGCTGCCGATCGTGGCCACCGGATACGGCACCTTCGAGACCGCGAGCCGGGTGGCCGGCACCCGGGGCCGGGTCACTGCGACATCGCAACGCAAGATCGACACGGCGCTGGCGCTGATGGACAAGCACGTCGACGTCAACGATCTGCTGGCGCAGTTGAGCATTCCGATCCCCGCGGTCACCACCCCGCAGATGTTCACCTACCAGCTGCTGGACCGGGCCCGCTCCGACCGCAAGCGCATCGTGCTGCCCGAAGGCACCGACGACCGCATTCTGCGGGCCGCCGGTCGGCTGCTGCAGCATGAGGTGGCCGAGCTGACGATCCTCGGTGAGGAAAGCCAGATCCGTTCCCGGGCAGCCGAACTCGGGGTGGACATCGAGGCCGCCGTGGTACTCGATCCGCGTACCAGCGAGCTGTGTGACCAGTTCGCCGAGCAGTACGCCGAGTTGCGCCGCAAGAAGGGCGTCACGGTCGAGCAGGCCCGCGAGATCATCCACGACGTCTCGTATTTCGGCACCATGCTGGTGTACAACGAGATGGTGGACGGCATGGTGTCGGGTGCCGCACACACCACGGCGCATACGATCAGGCCGGCTTTCGAGATCATCAGGACGGCCTCCGGGGTGTCCACGGTGTCGAGCATCTTTTTGATGTGCCTCGCCGACAAGGTGCTGGCGTACGGCGACTGCGCGATCGTTCCCGACCCGACGTCCGAGCAGTTGGCCGACATCGCGGTCTCCTCGGCACGCACCGCGGCCCAGTTCGGTATCGATCCGCGGGTGGCGATGCTGTCGTACTCGACCGGAACCTCGGGCACCGGGGCCGATGTCGACAAGGTCAGGGCGGCAACCGAACTGGTCCGTGAACGGGAACCGTCGCTGCTGGTGGAAGGTCCCATCCAGTACGACGCCGCGGTGGAACCGTCGGTGGCGAAGACCAAGATGCCGGATTCGCCGGTGGCCGGGCGGGCCACCGTGCTGATCTTCCCTGACCTCAACACCGGCAACAACACCTACAAGGCCGTGCAGCGCAGCGCCGGCGCCATCGCGATCGGCCCGGTGCTGCAGGGGCTGAAGAAACCGGTCAACGACCTGTCCCGGGGCGCGTTGGTGGAGGACATCGTCAACACCGTGGCGATCACGGCGATTCAGGCACAGGGATAACATGACCGTACTGGTGATCAACTCGGGCTCATCGTCTTTGAAGTACGCGGTGGTGAAGCCGGCCACCGGAGAATTCCTGGCCGACGGGATCATCGAGCAGGTCGGTGAGGGCCCGATCGCCGACCACGACGCCGCCCTGACCGCCACCTTCGACAAGCTCGCCGCCGAGGGGTTGCACCTCGACGACCTCGGCCTGGTCGCCGTCGGGCACCGGGTGGTGCACGGGGGCAAGAAGTTCTACCGCCCCACCCTCATCGATGACGCCCTGGTGGAAGAGATCGAAGAGCTGTCTCCGCTGGCGCCGCTGCACAATCCGCCGGCCGTGCTGGGTATCGAGGTGGCCCGGCGGATGCTGCCGGATCTACCACACATCGCGGTGTTCGACACCGCGTTCTTCCACAATCTGCCGTTGGCCGCCGAGATGTACGCGATCGACCGGAAACTGGCCGACCGGTGGCGGATTCGCCGCTACGGCTTCCACGGCACCTCACACGAGTACGTCAGCCGGCAGGCCGCCGAGTTCCTGGGGCGTCGCTACGGGTCGCTGAACCAGATCGTGCTGCACCTGGGCAACGGGGCCTCGGCGTCGGCGATCGCCAACGGCAGTCCGGTCGACACCTCGATGGGGCTGACCCCGATGGAAGGCCTGGTGATGGGCACCCGCAGCGGTGACATCGATCCGGGCATCATCATGTACCTGTGGCGCACCGCCGGCATGAGCGTCGAGGACATCGAGACCATGCTCAACCGCAACTCCGGTGTGCTGGGTCTCGGCGGCGCCAACGACTTCCGGGACCTGCGCCGGCTCATCGAATCCGGGGACAGCGCAGCACAATTGGCCTACGACGTGTATGTGCACCGGCTGCGCAAGTACGTCGGCGCCTATATGGCGGTTCTCGGCCGCACCGACGTCATCAGCTTCACCGCCGGCGTCGGGGAGAACGACATCGGGGTACGCCGCGATGCCCTGGCCGGCCTGGCGCCGCTGGGCATCGAGATCGACGAAGCCCGCAACGCCGGCCCGTCGCGTGAGGTCCGGTGCATCTCCACGCCCGAGTCGCCGATCACGGTCCTGGTGGTGCCCACCAACGAGGAGTTGGCGATCGCCCAGGCCTGCGCCGAGATGGTTTGATCCTTACCGGGAATCAGAACGTGCTCATCGGCCGCACGCTGTTGGCCAGGTCGATCAGGGCGTAACGGTGTGACTGGGTCGGGGCGACGCGGGCCAGCGCCCGCAGTGACGCCTCGACGCCGAGCTTGAGACCGTGCTCGGTGAACGGGAACCCGAGAATGTGGTTGCTGCTGGCCGAGTTGTCGGCCAGCCAGTCCATCGCGGTACCCAGTACCAGTGCCCGGATCTGCAGCACCCGCGGCTCGGAATCGGGCAGCGCTTCCACCCGCCGGGCCGCATCGCGGATGTTCTGCTCGGTGATCTCCCCGGTGGACCGGCCCGACAGCAAGGTGACCGCGCTGGTCAGCCGGGCCGTGGTGAAATGGCGTGAGGTGGCCGGAACCTGGTCGAGGGTTTGCACCGCCTGATCCCGCTGACCGGCGACGGACTGAGCGCGGGCCAGCCCGAAACCAGCCGAGATCACGCCGTTGTCGGTGCTCCACACGGTGTTGTAGAACTTCAGCTCGTCGGCGGTGCCGGCCAGCTCGGCGGTGGCGGCCAGGGCCAGTTTGGGCGCCAGCTCGCCGGGCAGGGTGTCCAGCACCTCGGTGAAATGCTTTGTGGCCGAGTCATAGTCAGCAGACAGCATCTCGGCCACCGCGCGGAACCAGACCAGCTGCCAACGCCAGCCGACCCGGATGGCCAGGTCGTCGAGTTTGCGGGTGGCCTTGGCGACGTCGCCGAGATCCAGCAGGGCGCGAGCCTCCATCAACGGCAGCTCCACCGACTCCGACAGGTCCACCCCCTCGGCGTCGATCGCGCCGTGCCGCGCCGCCCGCAACTGGTCCAGGGTGTGCACCGGCTGGCTGAGCACACTGGCCACCAGCATCGGGGCGCCGACATCGGTGCGGTCCACCAGCGGCACCGGCAGCGCCCGCACGATCTCCTGAGCCGTCAGCTTCTCCGAATGCACCTGTCCGTCAACGTAAACGTCGGTGTGGGCGACCAGCAGATCGACCCCGAAAGTCGACCGGGACGGGCTGAACACCGTCGACAGACCGGGCCGGGGGATGCCGCTGTCGGCGGCCACCACCTCGCGCAGCACCCCGAGCAGCTGCGAAGACATCTCCTCGGCGCTGCCGAAACGGCGGCGCGGATCGGGATCGATGGCCCGGCGCAGCAGCCGCCCGAACGAGTCGTAGGTGTCGAGTACCGGGTCCTCCGAGGGCAGCCCGTCCACGTAGCGGCCGCGGCGGGTCCGCAGATTCAGCGTCAGCGCGGCCAGGGTACGGCCCACCGAGTAGATGTCGGTGGCCACCGTCGGACCGGTCCTGACGATCTCCGGCGCCTGGAAGCCCGGTGTGCCGTACAGGTATCCGTAGGAGTTGATCCGCGAGACCGCACCGAGGTCGATCAGCTTGAGCTGCTCCTCGGTGATCATGATGTTCTCGGGTTTGAGGTCGTTGTAGGCCAGCCCGATGGAATGCAGGTAACCCAGCGCGGGCAGGATCTCCAGCATGTACCCGATGGCCTCGGCCACCGGCAGCCTGGTGCCCCTGGCCTGTTTGAGCGAAGTGCCGCCGACGTACTCCATCACGATGTAGCCGACCGGATTGCCGTGCTTGTCATCGTGTTCGACGAAGTTGTAGATCTTGACGATCCCCGGGTGCGTCACCTCGGCGAGGAACTGACGTTCGGCCATGGCGATCGCCTGGGCCTCGGCGTCCCCGGAATGCACCAGGCCTTTGAGCACCACCGGGCGTTCGTTCACGTTGTGGTCGAAGGCGAGGTACACCCAGCCCAGGCCACCGTGAGCGATGCAGCCCTTGATCTCGTACTGGTCGGCGACGATCTCACCGGGGGACAGCTGCGGCAGAAACGAATACGCGCTGCCGCAGTGCGGGCACCAGCCCTCCGACAGGGCGTGCCCGTCCGACGACGACCGGCCGACCGGCTTGCCGCAGTTCCAGCAGAACCGCTTCTGCTCGGCCACCACGGGGTTGGTCATCAACGCCGTCAACGGATCCCGCTCGGGCACCCGCGGGATCTCGACCAGCCCGCCGCCGAGGCGCCGGATCGGTGACAGCATGCGGGTGGCGATCGTGACGCCGTGTGGTTCGGTGTCGTCGGTGCCGTACGGGCCGTCGTCGGAATCGTCGAACTCCGGGCGGAACACCGCCTGCGTCGCCATCGGCCGCATGGTGGACTGCGAGTCCATGTCTAGGTCTTCCAGGCTCGCCGGCTGCGTTCCCGGTCCGGCGTCCGTATCGGCGTCGGCGTCGGCGTCGTTGGGGTCGTCGGGTCGTTTCATCAGTCGACATACCTCGCAACCGGGGGCGACGGCGCCGGGCCGAGGACCGTCAACCACTTGCGGTACAACGTGTTCCAGGTGCCGTCTCGACGGATCCGCTCCAGCGTCGCGTTGACCACCCGGACCAGCCCGGTGTTGTCCAGGTTCAGCCCGATGCCGTAGGGCTCCTCGTTGAGGCTGGGCCCGACGATGTGCAGATACGGGTCCTGGGCCACCAGCCCGGCCAGGATCGAATCGTCGGTGCTGACCGCGTCGGCCTGCCGCTGCTGCAGCGCCACCAGGCAGTCGGCCCAGGTCACCACCGACACGATGATCGGGGCCGGGCTGATCTGCTGAATGCGCTTGAGCGAGGTCGTGCCGTCCACCACACACACCCGCTTGCCGGACAGGTCGGAGGCCTGGCTGATGTTGGAATCCCGCGCGGCCAGGATCCGTTGGTGGGCCATCAGATACACCGTGGAGAAGTTCACCTGCTTGCGACGCTCACAGGTGATCGTCATGGTCTTGACCACGATGTCGACCTGATTGTTCTGCAGCGCGGCGATGCGGTCGGCCGAGGACAGGATGCGGTACTCGACCTGCGACGGGGTGCCGAAGATGTCGCGGGCCACCTCCCCGGCGATGTCGACGTCAAACCCGTTGATCTGCCCGGTGATTGGATCCCGGAACGAGAACAGGTTGCTGCCGATGTCCAGTCCGACCACCAGGCGCCCACGGTCACGGATCTTGGCCACCGCCGCCTCGGCATCGGCCTTGTTGCTGAACGGCCGCAGGCTCGCGGTGCGGTTGCACTCGTCGGTCTCCGGCGTCGGCACCCGCACCGGCTGGGGTGCCAGCTCCTGCATGCCGGCCGGGCTGGGCGGCGCCAGCGTCATCGTCGGCAGCGTCAACGGCGGTGCACTCTGACTGCAACCGGCCAGCACCAGGGTTGCCGCGAGCACGGCCAACATCTTTCGGGTACCCATCATCTGTACTCACTGAGTCGGGGCCACAGCCCGAGCGCCACTGCCAGCGCCGCGGCCACACTGAGCAGCGCGGCGCCCACCGTGGCGCCGGACAACACCCGGCGGGCGTTGGCGATGTCGTTGCGCAACTCGCTGCGGCAATGTTCGATGCCCTTGGCCAACGCGGCGTCGAGCTTGTCGAATGCCGGCGTGGAATCGTCCTCGCCGGTGCCCAGCGCCACCCGGGTGGCAGCCTGATAGTTGCCCACCGCGATGTAGGCGTTGATCCGGTCATCGGCCGCGCGCCACTTGGTGAGCAGTTCCTCGGCGCCCGACAGATCGCTCTTGTCGATGCCGGTGTCGCGGGCCAGGTACTGCGCGAGCTGCTGCTGCATGGCCTCGATGCGCTGGTAGTAGGACTGCTTGCGCAGGTTCTCGTCGCCGCGGCGGATCAGGGCCAGCGTCTCGTCGGCGCGGGCCTGCTGTGCCGTGATGGCCAGGTTGGTCACCGTCTTGAGGGACTCGGCGGCGGTGTCCTTGGCGCTGCGGCTGTCCGACGTCGAGATCACCAACGCCGTGGTCACCCAGATCAGCATGATCAGCACGGCCAGCCCGCCGGCGACGAACCCGATGTTCACCCGGCGCCGGGTACGCCGCGCCAGCCAGCGGTTGGCGAACGCCCCGAACATCAAGGTGGCCAGCACCACCAGCATCACCGGGGCCGGGATCCGGGTGGAGGCCGTCGTCTCGGCGTCCACCCGCGCCGAGGTCTCCTCGTACAGCCGCTGGGCGTCGGGCAGGATCTGCGCCTGCATCATCGCGGAGGCTTCCGACAGGTACGACGAACCCACCGGGTTGCCGGCCCGGTTGTTGGTGCGGGCCGTCTCCACCAGACCCGTGTAGACCGCCAGCCGAGCATTGATCCGGCCGAGCACCTGCACCAGGGCCTCGTCGGTCAGCCCGCTGGAGGCCCGCGTCACCGCCACCGAGGCGTCGGTGATGGCCTGCTCGTACCGCTGCCGCACATCGCGCGGTTCGGCGCCGGCGATGAACGCCGTGGCCGCGGCGGCGTCGGCCACCGACAGCGTGGTGTAGAGCTGGCCGGCCGCGAAGGCCAGCGGCTCGGTGTGGTCGAGGACCGTGGTCAACGCCTGCTGGCGGTCGTTGATCGTGGTGGACGTCGCGAACGCACTGGCGATGACCAACCCGGCGAGGACCACCCCGATGGTGAGAATCCGCCCGGGCGTGGTCCACAGAAACCACCACCGCGGATGGGCAGGAGTAGTCGGCGACCGGGACGCGAGCGGTTCGGTCGAGGGATGTGCCAACTCCACAGTCACCTGCGCACGGACCTCATTTATTTCGGTGCTTACGGCTGCCCCCACACTATAAAAAAATTCTAAGAGCCCCCGCTTAGGCTCGCGGAGAAAGTGGGGACCACCGAATGTGGCGGTGTTCCTTATCCTGTACGGGTGCGCGGCGACGGTGACGGCTGGGTGTTCTCCGACAACGGCGCCCGCTACTGGGGGCGCCACGGTGCGGCGGGCCTGTTGCTGCGCGCCCCGTGGCCGGGCGGATCGGCCGCGGTGCTGCTGCAGCACCGGGCTCCGTGGAGCCATCAGGGCGGCACCTGGGCGCTGCCCGGCGGCGCCCGCGACAGTCACGAGACCGCCGAGCAGGCCGCGGTGCGGGAAGCCCACGAGGAAGCCGGGGTGACGGCCGAGCAGCTCACCGTGCGGACCACCGTGGTGACCGCGGAGGTGGCCGGGATCGGCGGCACACACTGGTCCTACACCACCGTGATCGCCGACGTGGCCGAGCCGCTGGAGACCGTCCCCAACCGGGAGAGCTCGGAGCTGCGCTGGGTGGCCGAGGACGAGGTCGCCGATCTGCCGTTGCATCCCGGGTTCGCGGCCAGCTGGCAGCACCTGCGGACGGTGACGGCCGCGCTGCCGCTGGAACTCAACCGGCCGCGCTGAGCGCATCCTTCAATTCCGCGGCCGCCGCCCGCGGATCGTCGGCGGCGGTGATGGCCCGGACCACCACGATGCGCCGCGCCCCGGCGGCCAGCACCTCGGGCAGCCGCTGCTGATCGATCCCGCCGATCGCGAACCACGGTTTGGCCGGGTTCAGTGCCGCCGTCGAGCGCACCAGATCCAGGCCCGGCGCGGTGCGGCCCGGCTTGGTCGGGGTGGGCCAGCACGGTCCGACGCAGAAGTAGTCGACGGGCTCGGCCACGGCGGCGGCCATCTGTTCGGAGTCGTGGGTGGACCGCCCGATCACCGGACGGGTGCCGATGATGCCGCGGGCCACGTCCAGCGGCAGATCGTCCTGGCCCAGGTGCAGCACATCGGCCCCGGCCGCCCGCGCGATGTCGGCACGGTCGTTGACCGCCAGCAACGCCCCGTGGCGACGGGCCGCGCCGGCCAGGATTTCCAGGGCCTGCAGCTCCTGACGGGCCTCCAACGGGCCGAACTGCTTCTCCCCGGGCGAGCCCTTGTCCCGCAGCTGGATCAGATCGACCCCGCCGGCCAGCGCCGCGTCGGCGAATTCGGCCAGATCACCACGTTCTCGGCGGGCGTCGGTGCACAGGTAGAGGTTGGCGCGCTGCAAACGGTCGGCGGGAGATTCCACACCGCGACGGTAGCCGGTGCCGCCCGAGTAGCCTGGACTGGCAATACGGGTGCCCCGGGGTCGCGGGGCTGAGAGTGGGCATACGGACCGGCCCTGACCGTCACACCTGATCCGGGTCATGCCGGCGTAGGGAGCGGAGTATGGCAACAGGAGGAGCCGCAACACTGGCCGTGATCGGCGGCGGGGTGATCGGGCTGTCGGTGGCGCGCCGGGCGGCGCTGGACGGCTGGACCGTGCGGGTGCACCACACCGGCGAACACGGCGCCTCCTGGGTGGCCGGCGGCATGCTGGCGCCGCACAGCGAAGGCTGGCCGGGCGAAGAGCAGATGCTGCAGATCGGCCTGGAATCGCTGAAGCTGTGGCACTCGGGATTCCTCGACGGGCTGGCGCCGGAGGTCGTGACCGCACACGAGTCTCTGGTGGTCGCCGTGGACCGGGCCGACGTGGCCGATCTGCGCACCGTCGCCGAATGGTTGTCGGCCCAGGGCCAGCCGGTCGAGCTGACCACCGCCGCCCGCGACGTGGAACCGCTGCTGGCCCAAGGTATTCGGCACGGCTTCCGGGCCACCACTGAACTGGCCGTGGACAACCGCGCCGTGGTCGACGGCCTGGCCGCGCACTGCGAGCGCCTCGGCGTGCAGTGGGCCGGGCCGGTCACCGACCTGGACGAGGTTCGAGGGGTTGACGCGGTTGTCGTCGCCAACGGGATCGACGCCCCGACGCTGCTGCCCGGCCTGCCGGTACGGCCGGTCAAGGGCGAGGTGCTGCGGCTGCGCTGGCGCAAGGGCTGTATGCCGGTGCCGCAGCGGGTGATCCGGGCCCGGGTGCACGGCCGGCCGGCGTACCTGGTGCCGAGGGCCGACGGCGTCGTCGTCGGCGCCACCCAGTACGAGCACGGCCGCGACACCGCGCCGGTGGTGCACGGCGTGCGCGATCTGCTCGAGGACGCCTGCGCGGTGGTACCGGCCCTCGGCGAGTACGAGTTGGCCGAGACGGCGGCCGGGTTGCGGCCGATGACGCCGGACGGGTTGCCGATCGTCGAACGGGTCGACGAACGCACGCTGGTGGCGGCCGGGCATGGCCGCAACGGATTTCTGTTGGCGCCGTGGACCGCTGAGCGGGTCGCGGCTGAGCTCGCGATGAGCGTGGGAGCGAAATGATCACCATCACGGTCAACAACGAGACCCTCGAGGTGGAGGAACAGACCACGATCGAGAGGCTGCTGGAGAACCGGGGATTCCCGGACAAGGGCATCGCCGTCGCACTGGACTGGATGGTGCTGCCCCGCTCGGAGTGGCACCGCACGCTGTCCGACGGCTCCCGGGTGGAGGTTGTGACGGCGGTGCAGGGTGGCTGACTCGGCACTCAAGATCGGCGGCCGCGAGTTCGGCTCGCGGCTCATCATGGGCACCGGCGGGGCGCCGAATCTGGCTGTGCTGGAAGAGGCCCTGGTGGCCTCGGGAACCGAGCTGACCACCGTGGCGATGCGACGGGTGGACGCGTCGGGCGGAACCGGGGTGCTGGATCTGCTCAACCGGCTCGGCATCGCGGCGTTGCCCAACACCGCGGGTTGCCGCGGCGCGGCCGAGGCCGTGCTCACCGCGCAACTGGCCCGCGAGGCGCTGGGCACCGACCTGGTCAAACTCGAAGTCATCGCCGACGAGCGCACCCTGTTGCCCGACGCCATCGAATTGGTCAAGGCCGCAGAGCAATTGGTCGATGATGGCTTCATCGTGCTGCCCTACACCAACGACGACCCGGTGCTGGCCCGCCGGCTGGAGGACACCGGTTGCGCGGCGGTGATGCCGCTGGGCTCGCCGATCGGCACCGGGCTGGGTATCTCCAACCCGCACAACATCGAGATGATCGTCGAGCAGGCCGGCGTGCCGGTGGTGCTCGACGCCGGTATCGGCACGGCCTCCGATGCCGCGCTGGCAATGGAATTGGGTTGCGACGCGGTGCTGTTGGCCACCGCCGTCACCCGGGCGTCGGACCCGCCCACCATGGCCGCCGCGATGTCTGCCGCGGTCACCGCCGGGTACCTGGCCCGGCAGGCCGGGCGGATTCCGAAGCGATTCTGGGCGCAGGCGTCGAGCCCGGCGCTGTGACGCGCTATGTGGCCCTGGGCAGTTCGATGGCCGCCGGGCCGGGCATCGGTCCCCGGGCGCCCGGAGCGCCGTTTGCCGCCGGCCGCTCGGCGCGCAACTACCCGCACCTGGTGGCGGCCGCGCTCGGACTGGACCTGACCGACGTCACCTATTCCGGTGCCACCACCGCGCATGTGCTGCGCGAACGGCAGAACGGCGCGCCGCCCCAGATCGACGCGCTCGACGGGTCGGAAGCCCTCGTCACCGTCACTATCGGCGGCAACGACGTCGGTTATGTGCCGTTGCTGATGGCCGCCGCCCTGCCCCGGTTCACCCGCTCGCTGCCACTGTTGGGGCCGCGACTGCGTGACCTGCTCGATGCCGATGCGCGGGAGGCCGCGCTGGCCCAGGTGGCCGAGGCGCTGGTGGCGGTGGGACAGGAGATTCGGCGGCGCGCACCGCGGGCCCGGGTGCTGTTCGTCGACTATCTGACCCTGCTGCCGCCTGAAGACCACCCGGCCCGGCCGCTGTCGGAAGAAGACGCCACCCTGGGGCGGCACGTCGCGGCCACCCTGGAGCGACTCACCGGCGAAGCCGCGGCCCACACGCAGTGCGGCTGGGTTCGCGCGGCGCAAAACAGCGCCGGACACCACGCCTGGTCGGCCGAACCCTGGACCACCCGGCCCGGTTTGCCCTGGCCGGGCCGGGCCACGCCGCTGCACCCGAACGCTGCCGGCATGCGGGCGGTCGCCGATATGGTGGTGGCGTGGGAGCCGTGATCGAACTGGCCGGGCTGACAAAGCTCTACGGCACCCACCGCGCCGTCGACGATCTGACCTTCACCGTCGAGCCAGGCCTGGTCACCGGATTCCTCGGGCCCAACGGCGCGGGCAAGACCACCACCATGCGGTTGATCCTCGGGTTGGACCACCCCACTGCCGGCACCGCGACTATCGGCGGCAAACGCTACCGGGACCTGCGCGATTCACTGCGCACCGTGGGCGCCCTGCTCGACGCGCGTCAGGCCCATCCCAGCCGCACCGCCCGCAACCACCTGCGCTGGATCGCGGCGGCCAACCGGATTCCGTCGTCACGGGTGGACGAGGTGCTCGAGATGGTCGGGTTGACGGCGGTGGCAGAACGCAACGCCGGAACGCTGTCGCTGGGGATGAGCCAGCGGCTCGGGATCGCCGGCGCGCTGCTGGGTGACCCGCCGGTGCTGTTGTTCGACGAGCCGGTCAACGGTCTGGACCCCGAGGGCATTCACTGGGTGCGCACCCTGATGCGTTCGCTGGCCGCCGAAGGCCGCACCGTGTTCGTGTCCAGCCACCTGCTGGCCGAGATGTCCAACACCGCCGACCAGTTGGTGGTGATCGGGCAGGGCAGGCTGATCACCTCGACCACGGTGAGCGAGTTCGTCAACGGCACCTCGACCGGCACCGTGCGGGTGCGCAGCCCGCAATTGGAGACGCTGCGCGAGGTGCTCACCGACGCCGGCTTCGACGTGGATGCCGCGACCGACGGCGATGCGCTGGCGGTGCGCGGGGTGGCCATCGAGGTGATCGGAGACCTGGCCGCCCGCAATGCCATCGCGCTGCACGAGTTGAGTCAGCGGCAGGGCACGCTGGAGGAGGCGTATCTGAAGCTCACCGACGACGCCGTCGACTACCGGGCGGCGGTGCAGAAATGAGTGCGCTGGCCGCGCTCGACGCCGAGCGCATCAAACTGTCCACCACCCGTTCACCGCTGTGGTCGGTGGTCGGGGTGGCGGTGCTCAGCCTCGGCGTGGCCGCCATGCAGGGCACGGGCGCCCACCATTACGCCGGCCTGCCTCCGGGCAAGGCCGCGCTGGGCGTGGCGATCTTCGGGGTGCCGGTGCTGATGGTGCTGTCCTCGATGACCATGACCGGCGAGTACCGCAGCGGGCTGATCCGCACCACCCTGTTGGCCACACCGAACCGCATCCAGGTGCTGACCGCCAAGGCCGTGGTGTGTGCGGCGTTCTCCTCGGTGTGCGCGGTACTGATGGTGTTGGCCTCGGTGCTGGTGGCCCGCATGGTCGCCGACCCGGTGGTCGGCACCCAGTTGTCGATGGCCAACTCGGTGACCTGGCGGGTGGCCGGCGGGTTCGCGTTGTACGCCGCGCTGGCCGCAGTGCTCGGGGTGGCGGTCGGCGGGCTGCTGCGGTTTGCCGCCGGGGCCGTGGCGGTCCTGCTGCTGTGGCCGCTGGTGGCCGAGCCTCTGCTGGGCAACCTGCCCGGCACCGGAGCCCAGCTCGGCCCGTGGCTGCCGTTCGCCAACATGTTCCGGTTCCTGCAGGTGGACTGGCTGTTCCTGAACTACGACATGCCGTGGAGCGAGGTGACCTCGCTGTTGTACTTCCTGGCCTGGGTGGTGGTGGCGTTCGTCGCCGCGGCGGTCCTGCTGACCAGGCGGGACGCCTGACCCGGACTCAGTCCGGGTCAGACGCCACGTCGGTGGCCCCCGCGTCCCCGCCGAGGGCCAGCACCACCTTTGACCCGTACGGCATGCGCTGGACCAGCTGCAGCTGAGCCAGCGCCGGGTGGGCGTCCAGCAGCTTGCCGGCGTTGGCCAGTGCACGCAGCGCAGCGGTCTCGGCGCGAGCCGTCTCCAGCTTCGCCGCACCGACGGCCTTGGCTGTTACCAGTTGCATTGCCGCGGCACGAATCTCGGCCGGCACAATGACGTCCTTGACGTAGGCCGCGACCACCTCGACGCCGGCGCGGGCGCCGGCCGCCTGTGCCGCAGCTGCGATCGCCTCGGCGTCGATGCGGTTGCCACGCTGCATCACCTCGTCGGCGGTCGCGCCGGCGACAATGTCGCGCAGCGCGATCTGGGCGGCCAGGTACACCGCGGCCATCGGGTCGGCCGCGGCCTCGGTGTGGACCACGGCGTCGGTGACCTTGAACTGCAGCGCCACCGTGATCCGCAGCGTCACCGCGTCGGAGGTCAGCACCTCCTGCGGGGCCAGCGTAAGCATCTGCTCACGCATCTCGACACGCATCACCGAGGCCGCCACATCAATGCGGTGCCGGCCCGGGGGAAGGACCCGACGCAGCGTGCCGTCGACGTATTCCAGTGCGCACTGGCCTGCGGAAACCGTGATCCGGTTGAACGTGAAGATACCCATGTCGTGTCCTCCTTCCGGTGGATGTGTGTGTGCGGCAAGGAGATACCGTCGCCGGGCGCAATCGGCAGCGGGGCGTCACATCCCCGTACCGGCGGATGCGGGCCACAAGGCCGTCGACTGCGCGATTCCGGCGACGGTATCGGGGTGTAGGAGAGGATTCGAACCTCAGGCCCTTTTACCTGTGCCATGGCGCCGCCGGCAACACACAGAAACGTTGCGGTACCCCGCTCGGCCTGCCTCCCTGTCGGCGCCGGGAAACACCCTGCCATCACAGCAAACCACCAGGCAACCGATTTATTCGCAGGTTGGTCGTGTGTACCGGCTACCGTGGGTGCAATGCGACGTACTTCGACGGGGGCGGTCCTCGGCGCGCTGGCGCTGACCGTGGCACTGGCCGGCTGTGATGCAAAGACCGAACTGCAGACCGACGGGGAACAGACCCGAGAGCTGTCATCGGCGGCGATGCAGTTCGCCGATCAGTTGCGCGAGCGGGTGTCCGCCGACGCGATGATGGCGCACCTGGACAAGCTGCAGGAGATCGCCAACGCGCACGACGGCAACCGGGCACTGGGCACCTCGGGGTACGACGCGAGCGTGGACTACGTGGTCAACGCGCTGCGGGACAAGGGCTTTGACGTGGAGACTCCGGAGTTCGAGGTGCGGATACCCTTCGCCCAGGACCCCCAGGTGACGGTGGGTGGCCAGCCCGTCACCGCCAAGCCGCTGGAGTTCACCATCGGTACCGACCAGGCCGGGGTGTCCGGGCCGCTGGTCGCGGCGAAGGTGGAGGACACCCCCGGATGCGAGCCTGCCGATTACGACGGGCTGCCGGTCGCCGGTGCGGTGGTGCTGGTCGACCGGGGTGCCTGCGCCTTTGCCGACAAACAGAAGGTGGCCGCCGAGCGTGGCGCGGTCGCGATGATCGTCGTCAACACGAACAACGACGAGAAGATGGGCGGCACGCTGGGCCGTGACACCGACGTCAAGATCCCGGTGGTGAGCGTGACCAAGGACGAGGGCACCCGGCTGCGCAACGCGCCCGGGCCCGCCACGATCATGCTGACCGCGGGCGCCCGCATCGAACGCACCCGCAACATCATCGCGCAGACGAAGACCGGCTCCACCTCGGACGTGGTGATGGTCGGTGCGCACCTGGACAGCGTTCCGGAGGGGCCCGGCATCAACGACAACGGCTCCGGGGTGGCCGCTGTGCTGGAAACGGCGTTGCAGCTGGGTGATTCACCGCAGGTGACCAACGCGGTGCGGTTCGGGTTCTGGGGGGCTGAGGAAGAAGGGCTGCTGGGCTCGACCAACTACGTCGAATCCCTCGACGTGGAGGAGCTCAAGGACATCGCCATGTACCTGAACTTCGACATGCTCGGCTCGCCGAACCCCGGGTACTTCACCTACGACGGCGACCAGTCCGTGCCGCCGGACGAGCGCGGCCGCCCGCGCGTTCCGGAAGGCTCGGCCGGTATCGAGCGCACGCTGGCGACCTATCTGGAGGACGCCGGTAAAACCCCGCGCGACACCAGCTTTGACGGCCGCTCCGACTACGACGGGTTCACCCTGGCCGGAATCCCCGCCGGCGGATTGTTCTCCGGCGCCGAGGACAAGATGAACGCCGAGGAAGCCAAGTTGTGGGGCGGGCAGGTGGACCAGCCATTCGACCCCAACTACCACAAGAACACCGATACCCTTGAGCACGTGAACCGGGATGCACTGCAGATTCATGGCGAGGGGGTGGCGTACGCTGTCGGGCTCTACGCCCAAGATCGGCGGGGCCGCAATGGTTTACCGGTCCGCTCCGACCGCACGCGTCACCAGATCACCGCCCAGTGACAGGGCGTCGACTCGCTGCCGTACTGCTCGTTACCGCCCTGGCGGGATGCTCGGCCCAGGCCGCGCAGACCGCGCTCGATCCGGACGACCTGGCGGGCCGGGTCACCGTCGACGCGATATTCACCCATCTGCGCAAGCTGCAGGAGATCGCCGATCAGCACGACGGCAACCGGGCCGTCGGCAGCACCGGTTACGACGCCAGCGTGGACTATGTGGCACAGCTGTTGCGTGACAAGGGCTTCGACGTGTCGACACCGGAGTTCGAGCGGATGGGGGCGATGCGCGGCGGGCACCCGGCATTGCGGGTGTCCGGCCGCGACTTCCGGGCGGACCAGGCCTCGATGCTGGTGACGACGGCGCCGGGCGGGCTCAACGCACCCACCCTGCGGCCGGGCAAACCGTCCGGCTGCGCGGTCACCGACTACGGGTCGGTCGACGTGTCCGGTGCCATTGCCGTGGTCGACGAAACCGGGTGTTCGGTTGTGCAGAAACAGAACACCGCCCTGGCCAAGGGTGCGGTAGGGCTGCTGGTGGTCGACACCGGTCGCCCGGCGCCCGGCGGTTTGTTCACCACCGGCTACTACCGGCAACTCACCGTCCCGGTCGGCATCATCGACGGAGAAGCCGATGCGGCGCTGCGCCGAACCAGCGCCCCGGTGCGGCTGACCCTCGACGGCAAAGCCGAAATGATGAAGTCGCGCAGTGTGACCGCGCAGACCAAGACCGGCTCGGCCGCCGATGTGGTGCTCGTCGGCGCTCATCTGGACAGCGTCGGGGGCGGGCCGGGGATCAACGACGACGGTTCCGGGGTGGCTGCCGTCCTGGAAACCGCGCTGCAACTCGGCAGCTCGCCGCGGGTCGCCAACGGGGTGCGGTTCGCGTTCTGGGGCGCCGAGGAGATGGGTCTGGACGGGTCCACGCAGTATGTGCGCGATCTGGCGATGGACGAACTCGACGATCTGGCGTTGTACCTGAACTTCGACATGGTCGGCTCGCCCAACACCGGGTTCTTCACCTACGACGGCGATCAGTCCGGCCAGGCCACCCACCCCAAGGCGATGCCGGAGGGCTCGGCCGGTATCGAACGGACCCTGGCCGGCTACCTCAACCTGGCTGGGGCGCGGCCCGCGGACATGCCGATCGGCGCCACCACCGATTACCACCCGTTCCTGCAGGCCGGGGTGCCGGTCGGCGGGGCCACCACGGGCTCGTCGCAGCGCAAGACCGAGGTACAGGCCCGGCTGTGGGGCGGACGTCCCGGGGTGGCGTTCGATCCGAACAACCACACCGCGCGCGACACGATCGACAACGTCGACGCCCGCGCCCTCGGGATCATGGGCCCGGCGATCGCGTTCGCCGTCGGCACCTACGCCCGGTCGATCGAGGGCCCCAACGGGGTGCCGGCGCGCAGCAAGCGACACCGCGGCTGATTTCACCGACGCCGGATTTTCGGCAGGCATTTTCGGGCAGCGGTGAACCGCCGGAGGTAGCCCCCCGTAGTACGGGTATGGGAATTAACGTCGCCAGAATGCCCAGCCACAGCACGATTGCCGGCGTCCACGCCGTACTGCCGCCGCATCGGTACACCCAGGACGAGGTCACCCGCGCGCTGCTGGACCTGCCCGGCTACGCCGACTTCGAGGACATGGTGCGGGCGCTGCACAAGAGCGCGAAAGTGAACAGCCGGTATCTGGTGCTGCCCCTGGAGCAGTACGCCGAACTCGACGATTTCGGGGAATCCAACAGTCTTTTCATCGAACACGCCACCGAACTGGGGTGTGCGGCGCTGTCCGGGGCGCTGGACGAGGCCGGTCTGCGGCCGCAGGACGTCGACCTGATCGTCACCACCACGGTGACCGGGGCGGCGGTGCCGTCGTTGGACGCCCGCATCGCCGGCCGGCTCGGTCTGCGGCCGGACGTGCGGCGCATTCCGATCTTCGGGCTGGGCTGTGTGGCCGGCGCCGCCGGCATCGCCCGGCTCAACGACTATCTGCGCGGAGCGCCCGACAAGGTGGCGGTACTGGTGTCGGTCGAGTTGTGTTCGCTGACCCGCAAACACCATCCGGCCATGCCGACCCTGGTGGCCGGGGCGCTGTTCGGGGATGGGGCCGCCGCCGTGGTATCGGTCGGCCAGGAGCGGGCCAGGCAGGTGGCGCCGAGTGGACCCGACGTGCTCGATTCGGTCAGCCATCTCTACCCGGATTCGTTGCAGGCCATGGGCTGGGAGATCGGGCGCGACGGCTTCGAGATCGTGCTGAGTGCCGAGGTGCCCGGCTTCGTGGGCCGCTACCTGGGTGACGACGTCACCGGATTCCTCGGCGCCCACGGCCTGTCCGTCGAGGACGTGGCCGCCTGGGTCAGCCATCCCGGTGGCCCGAAGGTGATCGAGGCGATCATCGACACCCTCGGATTACCCGCGGACGCACTGGATCTCACCTGGCAGTCCCTTGCCGACGTCGGCAACCTGTCGTCCTCGTCGGTGCTGCACGTGCTGCGCGACACCATTCGCAAGCGGCCCGAACCGGGTGCTCCCGGGGTGCTGATGGCCATGGGTCCGGGCTTCTGCTCGGAGCTCGTCCTGCTGCGCTGGCGCTGATGAACACCAGAAGGTTCACCGCCCTGATCGCCGTCGTCGCCGCCGAGCGGGTGCTCGAGCTGATGGTGTCCAACCGCAACCTGCGCTGGAGTGAAGCCCACGGCGGCAAGGAATTCGGCGCCGGGCACTATCCGGTGATGGTGGCGCTGCACAGTGCGCTGCTGGCGGGTTCGTTGCTCGAAGCGCGACGGCGCCGCCCCCGGCCGGTGTTCGGCTGGGCGATGGCCGCGGTGGTGCTCGCCGCCCAAGGGCTGCGCTGGTGGTGCATCAGGACATTGGGCCGCCAGTGGAACACCCGGGTGGTGGTGGTGCCCGGCGCGGCGCGCGTCGTCGATGGTCCGTACCGGCGGCTGCCGCACCCGAACTACGTGGCCGTGGTCGCCGAAGGGGCGGCCCTGCCACTGGTCGGGGGCGCGTGGATCACCGCTGTGGTGTTCACGCTCGCCAACGCCGCATTGTTGCGCACCCGGATCCGGGTGGAAAACGAAGCGCTGCAAGGCTTGACGTGATCGATCTGCTCGTCGCGGGTGGCGGGCCGGCCGGGCTGGCCACCGCGGTCCACGCGGCGCGGGCCGGGTTGGAGGTCGTGGTGGTGGAACGTCGCCGCGGGCCGATCGACAAGGCCTGCGGCGAGGGCCTGATGCCGCACTCGGTACGACAGCTGCAGCGGCTCGGCGTGGAGCCGGACGGACGAAACTGCCGGGAGTTCTACGGTATTCGCTACCTGGACGGCCGGCGCACCGCCGAGGCCCGCTTCCGCGACGGGCCAGGCCGCGGAGTGCGTCGCACGGTGCTGCACGCCGCGCTGGCGGAGGCCGCGGCGGGGGCCGGGGTCACGGTGGTGCACGGCGAGGTGGGCCCGGTGACCCAGGACTCGACCTCGGTGAGCGCGGCCGGTTTTCGGGCCCGATATCTTGCGGCCGCCGACGGATTGCATTCACCGATCCGCCGCGCGAGCGGGCTCAGCGCCGGGGAAGGCCGGCGACGACGCTGGGGCATCCGGCGCCACATCGAGATCGCGCCCTGGTCGGACTGCGTCGAGGTGTACTGGGGCCCTGATGCCGAGGCGTACGTGACGCCGGTGAGTGACAGTTGCGTGGGGGTGGCGATCCTGACGTCGACGCGCGGGGGCTTCGACGAGCATCTGTCTGCGTTTCCGATGCTGGCCGAGCGGATTCACGGGTTGACGCACGGTCAGGATCGGGCGGCCGGGCCGCTGCGGCAGAAGGTGCGCAGCCGCAGCGCCGGCCGGGTGCTGCTGGTCGGCGATGCGGCCGGCTACGTCGACGCGCTGACCGGAGAGGGGATGGGGCTGGCCTTCGGTGCGGCCGAACTGCTGGTGGGCTGCGTGCGGGCCGACGCGCCCGGTGATTACGACCGGCAATGGCGCGCGCTGACCCGTCGCTACCGCCTGCTGACCGCAGCGCTGCTGCACGGCAGCGGCTTCGGTCCCGTGCGGGCCGGTATCACCCCGGTGTCGGCGGCTTTGCCGGCCTTGTTCACCCGGGTGGTCAACGCGCTGGGCGAGTAGCGCCGGATGCGGCCTGCTGGACCACATTCCGATGGCCGCGTTCGAGGAGGCACCGGGCCCGGTCGAATGGTTCGTGCTGAACGCCGAAGCGCAGGTGGATCCCGAACTGACCGCCGTCGACGCGCTGGAGCAGCTGCGGCGGGCTTCATCGATCGGGTCGGTGCCGACCGGATCTTCCCCACCATGCCGATCGCGGTGGAGGCGTTCCGAAATCGTTCCGCCTAGAACGGCGGTGGTTTGTCTTGTTCGGTGTTGAGTCGGCGTTCGGTGTTGATGCGTTGGGTGCGGGTTTGTTGGCGGGTGCGT
The DNA here is from genome assembly GCF_019050325.1 of [Mycobacterium] fortunisiensis. Taxonomy (GTDB): domain Bacteria; phylum Actinomycetota; class Actinomycetes; order Mycobacteriales; family Mycobacteriaceae; genus Mycobacterium; species Mycobacterium fortunisiensis. The sequence goes on from NZ_VOMB01000003.1 coordinate 35,636, forward strand.
TGGCGCAGCGGCATTTTGATGTGTCGGTCGGTGGTGGCTGTGGGGCTAGGGCCGGGTGTTGGGGCTGGGGTGGAGGTGTGGGTGGCCTGGTCGGGGAACAGGATCTGGCTGAAGGGGGTGGTGTGGTAGATGTGGCCGGTGGGGGCGGTCCAGGTGTGGCTGCCGTCGGGGTGTTGCACATCGGTCCAGCCACCGTCGCCGGCCGGGAAGGTCTTCAAAAGGTGGTGGGTTCGGCATTTTGGTCCGAGGTTGCCGGGGTGGGTGGCGCCGGCCGGCCAGGGTGTGCAGTGGTCGAGGTCGCAGTGGTCGGCGGCGACTGCGCAGCCGGGGAACATGCAGGTGAGGTCCCGCGTCCGGACGTAGGCGGCCAGTTTGGTTGAGGGCCGGTAGTGGGTTTGGGTGGTGAGGTCTTCGGGGTGGGTGAGGTGTGTGATGGTGGCGCCGGTGGCGATCAGTTCGGCGAGCAGGGGTGCGGGCACGATCCCGCCGCCGAGAATGATTGCGGGAGGCCCGGTTACCGAAGGTGTGCCGTCGGCGGTGTAGTCGTGGGGCTCGCCGTGGATGTGTGGGTCGCGGGGTGAGTGTGCGGGGCCTGCAGTGGTGGTGTCGGCGGGCGTCTCAATCGTGTCGGGGGCCGTAGGAGGGCGCTCCTTGTCGGGTGGGTGGCCCTGACCGGCATCGCCTGTGTCTGTGCGGAGCGGGCCTTGGTCGCGGGCGGCGACCCGGGTGGTGGCTTCTTCACCCGCGTCTTGTTCGTCCGTGTCGTCGTGACCGTGGGTGGCGGGTTGGGGCAGGGTTTGGGCGAGTAGGTGGATGACTGCGGCGCGGGAGCGTGGGTCTGGGCCGGTGGCTTGGCAGTCGGGGTTGTCGCAGTGGCAGGTGAGGTGGTCGGTGCCGGCGCCGAGGGCGCCGAGGGCGTCGGCGCGGCGTTGTCCGAGGGTGCGTGGGTCGTTGTCGCAGACGCTGTGGGCCATGGTGGTGAGCAGTTTTTTGATCAGGGCGGCGTCGGTGGCCAGGAGGCGTCCCCAGATGGTGGTGGTGCCGTGGGGGTCGTCGGGGTCGCCGAAGCAGATGTCGCGGTCGCGGGCGGCTTTGCGGGTTGTGCGGACGGCGGCGGGGTCGAATTTTTCGATCCAGACGTCGATGGCCTGTTCGGTTTTGGTGGGTGAGAGGGCGCCGTAGGTGGTGGCGGCGCCGGCCAGGGCGGTGTCGATCAGGGCCCAGGCGTCCTGGTCGGTGATGTTGTGGGTGCGCCAGGTGATGGTGGCGATGACTTTTGCCGGGATGTCGCCGCGGGCGAACACGGCGGCGACTTTGGGTAGGTGTTGGTGCAACGCCTGGGCGATGCGCATTTGGGTGGAGGCGGCTTTGCGGCCCAGGTTGCAGGCGGCGCTGATGGCGGCGGCGGCGGTTTCCCAGCCGTCGATCGCGCGGTGCGCTGACACCTCGTCTTCGTCGTCGCAGTGTCGGGCCACGATCTCGGCGATCACCGCCAGGCGGGCGGCGGCTTGGCTGGCTTCGGCGCGGGTGTGGTGTTCGAGGGCGTCGATCAGTGCGGTGTCGGTGAGGTCACCGAGCACCTGCCGATCAAGCAATTCGAACACATGTTCGATGTTACTCGTGACTGCCCAGTCCAGCAACGGTTTTCGAAGAGATCTGCACTGTCGCTCACCAGGCGGGCAAAGGTTATGTTCTCGACCTCGCCGCGTAGATAGCCGCGCCCACCGCTGTCGCGGCGAGCCCCGTGATCACCGAAGCCGGCGGGAGTGCGAAGGCCAGGACGACACAGCCGGTCAGGCCTGCCATCGGAATCACACGATGGCCGAGGGTCCATGCGGCAGCATTGGCGATCGCGTAGTACAGCAGCACCGCGAACGACGAAAACCCGATCGCCCCACGCAGATCCACGACTGCGGCGAGCGTGGCCACCACGATGCCCACGACTACCTCGGCCCGATGCGGGACGTTGAACCGGGGATGCACCGCGGCCAGCCCGTGCGGCAGGTGGTGGTCGCGCGCCATGGCCAGCGTGGTCCGCGACACCCCGAGGATCAGCGTCAGCAGCGAGCCCAGCGCCGCCACCGCGGCTCCGGCCCGTACCACCGGCTGCCAGTGCGGTGCCCCCGCGGCAGCGACGGCATCGGCGAGCGGGGCCGGCGCGGTGGCCAGGCCCGGTCCGCCGAGCACCGCGAGCACGGTGACGGCCACCACTGCGTAGACCACCAGAGCGATGCCCAGGGCGATCGGGATCGCCCTGGGAATGGTGCGCACCGGATCGCGGATCTCCTCGCCGAGCGTGGCGATGCGGGCGTAACCGGCGAACGCGAAGAACAGCAACCCGGCGGCCTGCAGCACACCACCCGCGCTGACGTCACCACCGAGCGACAGTCGGCTCGCGTCGGCAGTACCGGAACCGGCGATGATCACCACTACCGCGGCCAGGACCGCCAGCACGGACGCGACGATGATGCGGGTGAGCAGTGCCGACTTCTGGATTCCGGCGTAGTTCACTGCGGTCAGCGCCACCACCGCGGCGACCGCCACGGCGTGTGCCCACTGCGGCCAGACATAGAGACCCACGGTCAGCGCCATCGCCGCGCACGACGCGGTCTTGCCGACGACGAAACTCCAGCCCGCCGCGTAACCCCAGAACTCGCCGAGGCGTTCGCGCCCGTAGATGTAGGTGCCGCCGGACTCTGGGTAGCACGCGGCCAGCCGCGCCGAGGACGTCGCATTGCAGTAGGCGACGACGGCGGCCACCGCGAGGCCGATGAGCAGACCGCTCCCGGCGGCGGCCGCGGCCGGTGCGAGGGCGGCGAAAATGCCTGCGCCCACCATGGATCCGAGGCCGATCACGACGGCGTCAGCCGTCCCGAGCCCGCGTTGCAGCCCGTCGGGGGTGGTCACTCGGCGATCGTAGGGCGGTACCCAGATACCGCTCGATCGCTGCGTCTACAGCACGGCTGCGCGCGGGTGGAAGAACACCCCGTCGGCGCGGACGCTGATGCAGTCGGGGGTGGCAATGTGCCCGACAGCGAAGGTCTTCACTCCCTCGACGCGGTCGATCCGGGCCTCTACGCGAAGGGGCCCGAGCCGGGTGCCGGCTTCGTAGCGAAGTGTCAGTGTCCCCGTTACGGCAGGCAGGCCAGGTTTGTGTGCGGTGGCACCGAGAACGTGGTCGAGCAGCAGAGCGCAGATTCCGCCGTGTACGTGGCCTTCGGGCCCTTCGTAGGCCGCGCCGAGCGTCACATCGGCCCAGGCTCGTCCATCCGGTTCATGGTGCACCACCAACGGGGGAGCCAGGGCGTTGCGCAAGCCGATGACCGCATTCCCCCACGTGAGCAGCCGACCGTCGGGTGTCTGCGGGATACCGAACGAACCGGGCATCAGTGAACGGCTGAGTTCCTCAGTAGCCGCATCGATCTTCGCCGTCGCGGAGGCGACGGTCTCGCCGTCGACCTCACTGCGGATGGTCACGTCGACGAGCCGACGGACAGCGGCGGTGAGCGAGGTGTAAAGCACTTCGGGAACTTCTGTTCTGCCTTCTGCGGTCACCTCGTCACTCCGGTGTCGGAGGTGTCGGTCGGTCCGCGAACCCGCCGTAGTCGCCGCGATAGAACAACAATGGCCGACCACTGTGGGCGCGCAGAGCGGTGACGTGGACGACGACGATGGTGTGGTCACCCGCGCCGTGCTCGTACTCCAGGTCGGCCTCGATGGTGGCCAACGTGTCGTGCAGGCGCGGCGCTCCGTTGGCCGCCGGGCTCCATTCGATGCCGGCGAACTTGTCGTCGCTGCTCCGGGCGAACTGGGCGCACACCGCCTGCTGGTCGTCGGTCAGGATGTTGATGCACATTCGACCACTGGAGCGGATCAGCGGCCACGTTGAGGATCCCCGCGACGGGCAGAACGACACGTAGGGCGGATCCAGCGATACCGAGGTGATCGACTGGCAGGTGAAGCCCACCGGCCGCTGCCCGTCCTGACCGGTGATGACGCCGATGCCGGTGCAGAAGTGCCCGAGCACCGAACGCATGTCCTGCGGTCCTGGCCGTCGGGGTGGGGTATCCAGTGTCGCGGTGTTCTCCGAGCCCATCGCTGCGTCTCCCTGCTGTCGTGTCTGGAGCCAGGTTTGTCCAGGTGAGTGGGGAGGGGCAACGGAGGTTCCCGGCCAGCGGTTCATCGATAACGGCCTTGTGACCTGGATTGTTACGCTTGGGTCATGGACGACCCCGAGCAGAAAGCCACGCCGGCGCTGGCCGCCAACAGCTGGGCGCTGCTCGGTTTGCTGTCCTACGAGCAGGAACTGTCCGGCTACGACATCCGCAAATGGCTCGGCTGGAGCATGCGGTTCTACTACGGCAGCCCGGCCTTCAGTCAGATCTACTCCGATCTGAAGAAGCTGGAGAAGATGGGCTACTTGACGTCGCGGGTGGATGGGACCGGCACGCGTAACCGCCGCCTCTACAAGATCACCGAAGCGGGCTTGGATGCGGTCAAGCGGTGGGCGCGGGAGACGCCGCCGGATCCGCCGTCGTTGAAGCATCCGGTGCTCATGCGGGTGACGATGGGCCACCTCAGTGACCCGGCCACGCTGAAGCAGATGCTCCAGGACCATCTGGCCTATGTCGATGGGATGCAACGTGACGCCGCGAAGGAAGCCCGTTGGTCCGGAGCCGATCCGGCGTGGGCCTACGCCAAGATCGCCTTGGACTGGGCCGATCGTTACTACGCGTCCGAGCGGGAACTCACCCTGCAATTGATCAAGGATCTCGACGAGGCCGAGGCCAACTTTCCGAAAGTCGGGGAAGGAGCCAAGATTCCTTGGCCCGATCCCTCCTACTGGTATGAAATCGAACGGAAGGCCGACGCCGAGGACGCCTAACTCCCGGCAGCGTCGCAGGCGGCAATGTAGCCGTAGACCAGCCCTTGTGCGATGGTCGCCCCAGCGCCGGGATAGGTGTGGCCGAAGGCGTTGGCGGCGGTGTTGCCTATCGCGTACAACCCCGCGATGACGGTGCCGTCTTCGCGAAGGACACGAGCGTGGTCGTCGGCTCGCAGGCCGCCGCAAGTACCGAGGTCGCTGAGCACCATCTTGACCGCGTAGAACGGGCCTTTGACCAACGGGCGCAGGTTCGGGTTCGGTGTGATCGTGGGGTCGCCGTAGTAACGGTCGTAGGCACTGCGGCCCCGCTCGAAGTCGGGGTCCTCTCCGGCGTGGGCATTTTCGTTGAATCGCGTCACGGTCGCCGAGAACTCGCCGACCGGAACCTGCATCCTGGCGGCCAGCTCGGTGAAATCGTCTGCCTTGACCGCGATTCCGGCGTCATACCAGGTCTGCGGAATCGGCATCCGGGGAAACAGTTCGGCGGCGAAGACATAGCTGTTGCGGTACTGCTGATCGAAGACGATCCACATGCTCTCCACCGGAGTGCCTGACGCCTCGAGCTGGAGAACGCGCTGCCCGAAGCTCATGTAATCGGCCGACTCGTTGGCGAAGCGGTGACCGTTGTGGTCGACGATGAACGACCCGGGAAGTGAGCGTTCGGCGAGCATCACCGCCGGAGCCGCACCCGGCAGTGGGGCGACGGCGGGGAACCACCAGGATTGATCCATCAAGGCGATATCGGCGCCGACGTCCTGTCCAAGCCGGATGGCGTCGCCGGTGTTGGACTCCGCGCCGAGGCTGAGATTGCTTCCGAGAGACTCGGATTGGAACTTGCGGCGCATGTCCATGTCGTGATCGAAACCGCCGGCCGCGAGCACGACTCCGCGCCGGGCCGTGACGGCGAATCGCTGTCCGGCGTGCTCGACGACCGCGCCGGTGACCCGGTCGCCCTCGGTGACCAGTTCGGTCAGTGCGGTGTCGAGCCAGATCGGGATGCGGGCCCGGATCGCCCCGGCGAACAAGCCGGCCGCCAGCGCCTGACCGCCTGCGGCGTAACGCCTTCCGAGAGCCAGACCGCCGATGCCTTGCGCGAGCCGCTTGAGCACGGTGGGCAGTCCCTTGCGGGGCACCCGGCTCATCAGGTTGAGCCAGCGGTAGTCGGCACCGGTGGTCGGCATCGGGATGCTGACCTCCATGACCCCGGGACGCAGGTCGGCCAGGTACTCGCCGAGGATCGACGTGTCCAGCGGGCGGCATTCGCAGGTGCGCCCGGCCGCCGAACCGCCGGGCGCCTCGGGGTGGTAGTCGGAGTATTCCTTGGCCCAGAACAACTTCATCGGGGTGGTGCGGCGCAACATGTCGACCATCGCCGGCAGGTTGTCCAGGTATGCCGCGGAGCGCTCCCGCGGCGCGGAATCACCGACGACCGACTCCAGGTAGGTGTGCGCCCGAGCCACCGGGTCATTGCCGCCGCAGTCGGAGATCACCGGGCTGGCGGGCAGCCACAGGGCGCCGCCGGATCGGGCGGTGGAACCGCCGACGTAGGACGACTTCTCGACGACGAGGACGGACAACCCCTGCTCGTGGGCTGCGAGGGCGGCGGCCAGTCCGGTGCCGGATCCGACGACGAGAAGGTCGACGTCGGTGGCGGCAACGGTCAGTCCGGCGGGAATGGTCTTGTGGCTGGTGGCGGTCACGACCGAAGACGATATGGCGCGAACCGGCAACGTTGATTCTGGTCTCCTGTTGAGCGGAACACTGACCTTCCGGCCCGCCTGTAATCGCAGTTCAATGGGCGCCAACAGCCCAAGGAATCCATTGATCGAAGGACGGCCGCAACATGACGACGCACTCAGATACCGACGAAATTCGGTTGATCGAGGCCGGTTCGGTACCTACCAGGTTCGCCCGCGGCTGGCACTGCCTGGGACTGGTCCGCGATTTCGGTGACGGCCAACCGCACCAGATCAACGCCTTCGGGCAGAAGCTGGTGGTGTTCCGTGGTGAGGACGGCGCCATCAACGTGCTCGACGGATATTGCAGGCACATGGGCGGCGATCTGTCGCAGGGGACAGTGAAAGGCAACGAGATCGCCTGCCTGTTCCACGATTGGCGCTGGGGTGGCGACGGCCGCTGCAAGATGGTGCCCTACAGCAAGCGCACGCCACGATTGGCGAGAACCGCGGCCTGGCCCACGCTGCAGCAGGACGGCATGCTGTTCGTCTGGAACGACCCCGAACGCAAGGCGCCGCCGGCCGACGTGACGATTCCGCGCATCGAGGGAGCCACCAGCGACGGGTGGACCGACTGGCACTGGTACACCACGGTGGTCAACACCAACTGCCGCGAGATCATCGACAACGTTGTCGACATGGCACACTTCTTCTACATCCACGGTTCGCTGCCGACGCACTTCAAGAACATCTTCGAAGGTCACGTCGCGACCCAGTACATGAAGAGTGCCGGCCGGCCCGACCTCGGCGATCCCGAGGGGTCCAAGCTGCTCGGCACGACCTCGCTGGCCTCCTATCACGGTCCGTCGTTCATGATCGACGATCTCACCTATCACTATCAGGAGTTCGATCAGCGCACTGTCTTGATCAACTGTCATTACCCGATCGACGCGGATTCCTTTGTGCTGCAATACGGCATCGTGGTGGAAAAGAACGCGGCCATGCCGGAGGACCTCGCGATGCAGACGGCCATCGCGCTCGGGGATTTCGTCAAGTTGGGATTCGAGCAGGACGTCGAGATCTGGCGGAACAAGACCCGGATCGACAATCCGCTACTAGTCGAAGAGGACGGACCGGTGTACCAGCTGAGGCGCTGGTATGAGCAGTTCTACGTCGATGCGGCCGAGATCTCACCGGACATGGTGGACCGCTTCGAATTCGAGCTGGACACCACCCGGCCGTACGAGGCCTGGATGCGGGAAGTGGAGGCCAATCTGGCTGCCCGCAGCGCGACATCCGGGCCCGTGGGGTGACGATGGCCGTCCGCTCGGACAATCGCCTCGATGACGCGCCGATGGTGCCGGTGACGTGCGCCCGGTGCGGCGCCGGCGTCGAGGTGCGCAAGAGCAGCTGGAATCAGACCAGCGTTCAGTGGACCGGCGCAGCCCTGGCCCACTGTGAAGAGCGCCGCACCGCTGCGCAATTGGTCGGAAATGGTGGGTGTGGACTCTTCCTTGCGTGCTCTGCCTTGAGTGGGTCCATCGCCGATGCGGTGCGTTCGGGAGCGCTGCAGGTGGTCGACGAGACGACTACCGCTCAAGAAGCCTGACGGTGCGGGTGAGCCGTTCTGATACTTCCCCCAGGGTGATGCGCTGCTGAGCGAATGCGGCGACGTTGGACATCCAGACGTCTGACAGTATTTCGGCGGCGCCGGTTCCGTTTGATGCCGAAATACCCTGCCCGACTGACCCGATGAAGATGCCAACGATCTGCCGCCGAACCCGGTCGGCCTGGGTCGCGGCGGTGCCGTCGGCGTACAGATACGGACGAACCATGGCCTCGGCAAAGTGTGGTGAGGAGCAGAGCCTGCCGGTGAGGGCGAGGGCAACCTGCCGCAGACGCTGAAACAGATCCGTGCCGCTTGTAGCGCAACGATACTCAGTTTCGAAATCCCACAGCCATTCGTAGAAACATGCGAGCAGCAGGTCGTCCTTTGATGGGAAATACTGGTACACAGTGCTGGCCGACATGCCTGCGGTCGCGGCGACTGCACGGATCTGGCATGCGTCGTAGCCCTGGAAGGCCAGTGACGTCGCGGCATTGACGATCCGCTCACGGCGAGCTATTCGGGCAGCCGTGAGTTCTGTTGTTCCTGAACATCGTTCGGGAGTCAGCAGGCGAATAGTCTTCGCCGTTTTCAACTCAGATGCCGTCACGGTGACCACACTAGGTTCGGCTCAGACGATTGAGCACCGGTGCTCTCGCTGACCGGGCAACCAGCTACCAAAGAATTCCAGCGGACCCGCATACCGACATCCGTTCCACCGATCAGGCGTGTGCGCCGCCGTCGACACGGATCTCGGTGCCGGTGATGAACGCCCCGTCATCGGAGGCGACCATGGCGATCACCGATGCGACAGCGCCGGGGTCTCCGAGGATTTCACTGTCGGTGCCGTGCAGCAGCGGGGTCTGCTTGGCCCAGAGGCCGAGGTCGTATCCCTCGGGCATCTTGTCAAGAGTGCTGTTGGCCAGGGCCGTTGACACCCCGCCGGGCTGGATGTTGACCGCGCGCAGGCCCTGCTTGGAGTACTCCAGTGCCAGGGAATGGGTGAAGCTAAGGACGCCGCCCTTACTGGCTGCATAGGCCGCCATATATGGGTGTGCGAACGTCGCAGCGGTGGAGGTGAAGTTGACCACGACACCGCGCCGTGATTCCAGCAGGGCCGGCAGCGCCTGGCGGGTCATCAGAAAGGTGCCGGTGAGGTTGACGGCCAGAGTGCGGTTCCAGTCTTCGAGGCTGGTCTCGTGCGTGTGCGAACACGTCTGCATGGCAGCGACATTGACCAGAACCTCAAGCCCGCCCAACTCGGCTACGGCCGCGTCTACCGCGGCGACCACGTCCTCCTCTCGCGATATGTCGAGGAGGGCCGTGGTGAGCCGTTCGACGGTGCCGGCAGCTTCGGCGGCCGCGGTAGTCGCGGCCAACCCGTCAGCCGAGATGTCGTAGGCCACCACCGTGGCACCCTCATCGAGCAGGCGAGCCACCGTGGCCGCGCCGATACCCGACCCGGCGCCGGTGACGATGACACGGCGGTCTGAGAAGCGATCCATCACAGGTTCTCCTCGGGCTCAGGCGAACTGGAAAGCCGACAGCGGGGCTTCGTCCGGGTAGCTGCTGGGGCCACCGAGGTCGTAGGCGGCGTTGAGCGCACCGATGAACTGCGGATCGTGCAGCGGCTCGCCGGGCACGTCGAGCTTGATGCCCTTGCCCTTGAGATCGTCGACCATCATGCCGATGGCCCGTTCGATCGTGATGTCGTCGGATCCATCCATGTTCTTCTTGAGTTCGTCGTAGTCGGAGAACACCTCGGCGGACCAGTGCACGAGGAAGCGCAGCTCGTCGGTGTGGTGGCGGGCGATGACGTCCTGCCCGTTCTTCAGCAGCCACCGGTCACGGTCCGCCGGGTCTCCGGTGAACACGGTGTCGAACGCCAGTCCGGCCGGAACCTGTTGCTCCAGTGGGCCGTTGGCCTCTCCGCGGTGCACCATCATCTCGTTCTGCACCACCACGCCGCGGTTGTTGATCGGCGGCAGTACCCGGGCGGGCGGCTTCAGCGGGCCGTCGGGCCAGTAGGTGAAGCCGGAGCCCTCATCGAGGGAGAACCAGGTGATCACCTGGGCCATCTTGATCAGGTAGTCGGTGAACAGGCCGGACTTGCCCATCACGCTGCACAGCCAGGTGGGGGCGTTCTCGTGGCGCACGCCGCGGAAGCTGGGGGAGTCCAGGTGGCCGGGGTCGCGGTTGGCGCACGGACCGTTGATGTTGAACAGCATCATCTCGGGCTTGGCGTATTCGGCGTTCCAGTAGCTCTTGGCCTGCTCGATGAAACCTTGGTTGTAGAAGCAATCGTGCAACTCGGGGTAGAGGACGGTGCCGTAGTTGGCCAGATAGCCGCGGAAGGTCGGGGTGAGGAACAGGTCGAGTGACGGGGTGAATCCCTCTGGGAAGGCGCCGCTCATGGTGGCCATCAGCTCGTCGGCCGAGGCGAAGTGCTGGGCGATGATCAGCTTCCATGGGCCCTGGGTGTGCACGACGTCGAGCAGTCTGCGCTTCTGGTCTTCGGTGTAGACGTCGCTGAGCTCGCGCGGAGGGGCCGCGGGCCGCAGGATGTCGGACAGTTCCATTCGCCGATCGTCGGTCAGCATTATTGTCTCCTAAGGGCTTTCAGCGGTCTCGCTCGCTCGAGTCTGGCGGCATTGCGAATCGTCGAACCTGGCGGTGACCGCTGATCGGGATATCAATCCGAGTTGCCACCGGGTAGATAGCGGGCTTTTGCTCAGTTATGTAAAGGGGCCGTTGCGCGGCAAACCAATGCCACCAGCGAGTCGATCTCCTCGTGTGTCAGCGCTCGGCCTTCGAATACGGAGACGGACACGGCAGGCGCCAGCATCATCTGAAGCACGATGGCGGGATCCACGTCAGGGCTCGCCTCGCCACGGCCGATGGCTCGTTCGATCATCGCGAACCAATGGGGGCGGTCGTTTCGGTACCAACCCATCATCGCGTGGTTCAGTGACGGGTAACGATCCGAGATCATTGTGGCGATGATCGCGCGCTCGACGGGATCGGCTGCAAGCGAGGCGAGTTCGGTGATCAGGAAGCGGACATCGCTCTCCCATGCTCCGGTGTCCGGAGCATCGGCGCGATGACGGACGTGGAACGCAAGGGCGTCGTTGAGCAGGTCGGTCGAGGTCGGCCACCAGCGATAGATGGTGCCGCGGTTGACGCCGGACCGGTCCGCAACCTCGGCGATCGGGAGTTCGACTTTGCCTTCGGTCAACAGCTCCAGGCACGCGCGCATCACCGATTCCCGGACGCGCTCGCTCCGCCCTCCGGGTCGCACCCGTGGCTTGGCTGCTGAATCCGGGACACCCATGCGACCGGTCTACTACGGCATGTCGGTCGTGAATCATCTCCTCCCACTGAGCGGTCCAACTGACAGGCGTTAACGCGACATTCTGTTCAAATAACCCCGTCCAGAACCCCTAGGAAGGGACGCACTTCCAAATGCACATCAGTATGGGTGACCGCGCTCACTGAAATTCCCCACTGACGCTCATCGAAATTCCCCATCCGTGTGGCTCCGCCGAGAAGG
>NZ_VOMB01000011.1 GCF_019050325.1 [Mycobacterium] fortunisiensis
CCTTCTCGGCGGAGCCACACGGATGGGGAATTTCGATGAGCGTCAGTGGGGAATTTCAGTGAGCGCGGTCACGGTCGCCAGCGAGTTGCGGACCGTGGTCGGGTCGATGCACATCGCCGCCGACCTCGACCGGATGGGCGCACTGGCCGTGCACGTCGCCGACATCTCCCGGTTGCGTCACCCCGACTGCGCCCTGCCCGACGAGGTGCGGGCCAGCTTCGCGGCGATGGGGTCACAGGCCGTGCGGTTGGCGCAGACCGCGCAGGAGGTGCTGGTTTCGCGTGACCCCGACGCCGCGGCGCGCTTGCGGGACGAGGACGACGCCGTCGATGCCGAACACCGCCACCTGTTCACGTTGCTGTTGGACCGGCACTGGGACGACGGGGTGTGTTCGGCTGTGGACGTCGCTTTGTTGGGCCGCTATTACGAGCGGTTCGCCGACCATGCCGTCGAGATCGGCAAGCGGGTGATCTTCGAGGCGACCGGCGGGCGTCCATTGCACAAGAAGCTGGCCTGAGCTCTCCGGCCCGTTCGGTCAGCCCGCGCTGATCACCCGGCTGGGCTCGCCGTGCACATCGACGGGAATGTCACCGGCCAGGGTGACGCGGTGCATGACCCGGCGCTGGTCGTCGTAATCGTCGACGGCCCGGTGCTGTGTGGCCCGGTTGTCCCAGATGGCGACGTCACCAGGGCTCCAGCTCCAGCGAACAGTGTTCTCCGGCATGGTGATTCGTCGCTGCAGCAGTTCCAGCAGGGTGGCTGACTCATGGTTGTCCAGGCCGACGAAGCCGCGGGTGAAGTCACCGGCCACCAGCGTGCGCTCACCGGTCTCCGGGTGGACCCGCACGACCGGGTGTTCGGTGCGGAAGTCGGGCTTCTCGAAGGCCGATCGCATCTGTTGCTGCTCGGCGGACAGGGCCGAGGCGGCGACGGCGGCGTAGTCGAACCGGTTGCTGTGCACGGCCCGCAGATTCTCGGTGAGGTGTTTGAGGGGTGCGGGCAACCGGTCGTAGGCGGCCGCCGTCGATGCCCACAGTGTCGATCCGCCGTAGGCGGGCAGTGTCACCGCGCGCAGGATCGAGATGGCCGGATAGTCCACCGCGAACGTGACGTCGGTGTGCCAGCGGGTGGCCTTGGCGTAGTCGGAATCCAGCGGGGTGATGATCGGGGCGTCCTCTTGTTTGAGGGCGTGGTGGCCGACGGGCTTGCCCAGCAGACGCGCGAAGGCGTGCTGCGCTTCGTCGGTGAGGTGATGCTGATCGCCGAAGAAGATCACCTTGTGTTCCAGCAGCGCGCGCCGGATCTCGGCGACGGTGGCCTCAGCGAGGTCGCCGCCCAGTTTCACCCCGTCGATGCGGGCGCCGATCCGGCTGCCGAGTTTCTCGACCGTGAGGTCAGTGCTGGTGGGAGCGGTCATCGGGATGTCCTTTTCGCTGGTGGGAACCTATGTAGTCAAACGACTACATGTGCATGTGGGCTAGTGTAACCGCATGACTACACCCACGCCGCCGGCCAAGGTCGGCTCCGGCCCGGTGGGCCGCGGTGAGGTGGTGGCGGCAGCGTTGGCCGCGGCGGCCGAACTGTTCGCCGAACGCGGTGTCGCGGCCACGTCGATCCGCGACATCGCGGCCCGCTCCAACGTCAACCACGGGCTGATCTACCGGCACTTCGGCACGAAGGAGCAATTGGTCGGCGCCGTCCTCGAGCACCTCGGCGGCCGGCTCACTGCGCTGCTCGACGGCGACGGTCCGGTCGACGAAATCGACCAGAACATGGACCGGCACACGCGTGTGATGGCCCGGGCGCTGCTCGACGGCTACCCGATCGGCCAACTGCAGACCCGATTCCCCGGGGTGACCCGGTTGCTCGACGAGGTGCTACCGCAATTCGGCGACGAACGAGAGGGGCGGCTGGCCGTCGCCAATGCCGTTGCACTGCAATTGGGTTGGCAGTTGTTCCAATCGTTCCTGACATCGGCGACCGGGCTCGACCCGATCGGCGACGACGAGGTACGCGCCGCGGTCGGCACCGAGATCGCGCGGATCCTGCGCCCCGGTGCCGCCGCGGATCGGCCGGATTAGTCAGCCGCCGTTGCGGACCGCCGACTCCACCTTCTCGCCGAGCTGTTTGTCGACGTTCTTCCAGTACTCGAAGGCCCGCTCCAGGACCTGCTCGGAGACGCCCTTCGACAGGTGCCCGGCGATGTTGGAGACCAGCCGGGCCCGCGCCGCGTCATCGAGCACGTCGCGCACCATCGTCCCGGCCTGCCCCCAGTCGTCGTCCTCGGCGTGCAGGCTGTAGGCGGCGCGCACCATGTCACCGTCGGCATGCCACAGCGATTCGCCGGTGAGCGCCGGATCGGCCTTCGGGCCACCGTACGAATTCGGGGCGTACACCGGATCGGTCACGTTCTTGATCCGCATCGCGCCGTCCTTCGAGTAGCTGTGCACCTCCACCTTCGGTGAGTTGACGGGGATCTGCTTGTAATTGGTCCCGAGCCGGTGGCGGTGGGCGTCGGCGTAGGAGAAGTCACGGGCCAACAGCATCTTGTCGGGGCTCAGACCGGTACCGGCCACCCGGTTGTTCGGCTCGAACGCGGCCTGCTCCATTTCGGTGTGGTAGTCGGTCACGTTGCGGTCCAGCGTCAACGTGCCGACGTCGTGCAGCGGGTAGTCGCCGTGCGGCCACACCTTGGTCAGGTCGAACGGGTTGAACCGGTAGTCCTTGGCCTCCTCGAACGGCATGATCTGCACCTTCAACGTCCAACTCGGGAAATCTCCCCGCTCGATCGAGTCGTACAGATCACGCTGGTGGGCGTCGCCGTCGACGCCGGCCATCCGGTCGGCCTCCTCCTGGGTGAGGAAGTCGATGCCCTGGTTGGTGATGAAGTGGTACTTGACCCAGAAGATCTCCCCGGCTTTGTTGATCCAGCTGTAGGTGTGGCTGGAGTAGCCGTTCATGTGCCGCCAGTCTTTCGGGATGCCACGGTCACCCATGAGCCAGGTGACCTGGTGTGCCGATTCGGGCGACAGCGTCCAGAAGTCCCACTGCATGTCGTGATCGCGGGTGTTGTTGTCGCTTCGCCGCTTCTGCGAGCGGATGAACTGCTGGAATTTCAACGGGTCACGCATGAAGAACACCGGGGTGTTGTTGCCGACCATGTCGAAGTTGCCCTCGGTGGTGTAGAACTTCGTCGCGAACCCGCGCGGGTCACGCCAGGTGTCTGGGCTGCCACGTTCACCCGCCACGGTCGAGAACCGGTTCAGCGTCTCGGTTTTGACGCCCGGCTGGAACACTGCGGCCTTGGTGTAGGCGCTGACGTCGTGGGTCACCTCGAAGTGACCGAAGGCGCCGCCGCCCTTGGCGTGTGGTTGACGCTCCGGGATGCGCTCCCGGTTGAACATCGCCATCTGCTCGATCAGGTAGTGGTCCTGCAGCAGGATCGGGCCGTCCGGACCGATCGTGAGGGAATGCTCGTCGCTGTACACCGGAATCCCGGCGTCGGTGGTTGTCGGCTTGGGCTGTGTACCGGTCACCCCGTCGCTCCTTTCTCTGTTCGGCGGGGGCATCTCCGCGCGCGGCAACGCCACCGCCGTGACTGGTGTGGTCGGTATACCCCGAACCGGGCGCGGGCTAACCGATCGGTGGAGTGCTTCCCCCCGGCCCGTAGGGCCCGTTCCGCGGTCCCTGGGTGGGGCCTGGCGTGGCGCTGATGACCGGCGGCGTTGTCTCGCACGTCGGTGGGCCACCCGGACCGACATCACTGCCCTGGTTCACGCAGTTGGGCCGATCGGCGGATGCGCCGGGTGCAGCGGTGATGGCGGCCGCGGTCGCCAATCCCGCCATGAGGCCGGCAAACTTCAACGCGTGGTGGTGTCCCGTCAGATCCATGATGACCTCCTGATCTGGTAGGGGAGGTTCCTGTTTGATTGGCTAGCCGGACCGGACCTGGCCTAAACCTGCCGTGGCAGTGCGTGAAAACGTCGGCGACATCAGTGCGCAGAGCCGCCACGACGACGCGCGGGCTCGCGTCCCGGAGGTTGCGGTGGGGCAGGCAGCAGCGGCTGACGCGGGCTGACCGGGACAGTGGTCGGCGCATTGGTGTTGAGCGCAAGATCTTCCCCGGCGTGTCGGATGGTGAGCGTGTGGTCAGGTCCGTCGCGCACCGTATAGGTGACCTGTTCGTGCTCGGCCTGGACAGTTACCCGGAAGTCCTTCCAGCGCAATCGAAATCGCAAGCAGGAGATCCCGTCGGGCAGGTGCGGGTCCAGTGACATGACGCCCTCGTCGTCGCGCAACCCGCCGAAACCGGCCACCAACGCGGTCCAGGCGCCGGCCAGCGAGGCCATGTGCAGGCCGTCGCGGGTGTTGCGGTGCAGATCGCGCAGGTCGATCAGGGCGGCCTCATAGGCATAGTCGTGGGCCAGTTCCAGATGCCCGACCTCGGCGCACATCACCGCCTGAGTACACGCCGACAGCGACGAGTCCCGGGTGGTGCGCCGCTCGTAATAGTCGACGTTGCGGGCTTTCTGTTCCGGGGTGAAAGCGTGGCTCCGCCACTGCATGGCCAGCACCAGGTCCGCCTGCTTGAGCACCTGCGCCGGGTACAGCCGCACGTACGGTTCGTTCAGCAGCAGGGGATAGGAGGTGTTGTCGGAGAAGTTCCATTCGGCCAGCGTGGTGAACCCCGCGCACTGCGGGTGCACGCCCAGCTCTTCGTCGTAGGGGATGTGAGCGGCGTCGGCGGCGTCGCGCCAGGCCGCGGTCTGCTCGGTGGTCACCCCCATCGCGTAGGCCGCATCAGGATGGCGGGTACACGCGTCGGCGGCGGTCCGCAGGTTGTGCGCGGCCATCAGATTGGTGAACACGTTGTCGCGCACCACGGCGGTGTATTCGTCGGGGCCGGTGACCCCGTCCAGATGCCAGATCCCGTGGCGGTCATGATGGCCCAGCGACATCCACAGCCGGGCGGTGTCGACCAACACCTCCAGGCCGCACTCCCGCTCCAGCGAATCATCGCCGGTGACAATGCGATAGCGTTCGAATGCGGCCGCGATGTCGGCGTTGATGTGCCAGGCGGCCGTACCGGCCGGCCAGTAGGCCGAGCATTCCTCGCCCCGGATGGTGCGCCACGGGAAACTGGCGCCTTCGAGATCGAGCAGGGCCGCGCGTTCCCGGGCCAGCTCCAGCGTGGACGCGCGCCAGCGCAGGGCATCGGCCGCGGCCTGGGGTTTGGTGTACGTCAGCACCGGCAGCACGTAACCCTCGGTGTCCCAGAAGGCGTGGCCGTCGTAGCCGGTGCCGGTCAAACCCTTGCCCGCGATGGCGCGACGCTCGGCGCGGGCACTGGCCTGCAGTACGTGGAACAAGCCGAACCGCACCGCCTGCTGGCAGTCCGGATCACCCTCGACCTCCACATCGGCGCAGTCCCAGAACTCATCGAGATAGGCGCGTTGCGAGTCCAGCAGCCCCTGCCAGCCGCTGTAGCGCGCCCCGGTGATGGCCGCTGTCGCCTGATCGCGCAGGGCCGGACGCGATCTCAGGCTCGACCAGCCGTACGCGAGGTACTTGACGATGCGCAGCTTCTGCCCGGCCCGCAACCCACAGATGACGGTGGTCCGGGCCAGGTCGTCGCGGGAGTCGGTGCTGACCTCCACGCGACCCGGAACTTCGACATCGTGATCCATCGCGGCCGCCATCATCAGGCCGCTGCCGAGCGTGCGGTGCACCAGAAGTGCTCCGCTGTCGGTGTTCTCGTGGTGCACGGCGTGCAGGGCGTGGGTCAGGACGGCCGAGACCCGTGGGTCTGCCGACGTCTCGGGTTGATCCTCGTTGGTGACGAGCTCGGATTGCACTGTCACGCGGACGAATTCGTCGATTGCCTCGACGATGTATTCGATGGCGGCAACCCCGCGGTGGGCGAAGGACACCAGCCGGGTCGAGCGCACCTTGACCTGTTTTCCGGCCGGGGAGCGCCAGTGCGCACTGCGGTGCAGGGTCCCGGCACGCAGGTCCAGCGTGCGTTCGTGGTCGATGAGCTCGCCGTAGCGCACATCGAACGGTTCGTCGTCGACCAGCAGCCGCAGCAGTTTGCCGTTGGTGACGTCGACGACCGTCTGGCCGGCCTCGGGATAGCCGAAACCGGCTTCTGCGTAGGGAAGTGGGCGCACTTCGAAGAACCCGGCCAGGTACGTCCCGGGCAGGCCGTACGGCTCACCCTCGTCGAGGTTGCCGCGCAGCCCGATGTGACCGTTGGACAACGCGAACAGCGATTCGGACTGCGCCAGCAGGTTGAGGTCCAACCGGGTCTCGCGCACCTGCCACGGTTCCACCGGGTACGCCTCGTGGGTGATCATCATGCGCTACATCAACTCCGCCAGGTCGGTGACCACCACGTCGGCGCCGTCGCGGCGCAGTTGCTCG
Organism: [Mycobacterium] fortunisiensis; assembly: GCF_019050325.1. GTDB lineage: Bacteria > Actinomycetota > Actinomycetes > Mycobacteriales > Mycobacteriaceae > Mycobacterium > Mycobacterium fortunisiensis. The sequence continues at coordinate 6,424 of NZ_VOMB01000011.1, forward strand.
GCCTGCCCGACCCGGTCCACCCCGACCACGAAACCGAACTTCCCGGCCCGGCCCGCGGCGACCCCGGCCAGTGCGTCCTCGAACACCGCGGCGTGCGCGGGCGAGACGCCGAGGAGTGCGGCCGCGCGCAGGAAGCTGTCCGGGGCCGGTTTGCCGGTGATGTGTTCTTTGCGCATCGTGACTCCGTCCACCCGTTGTTCGATGAATCTGTCCAAGCCGGTGATCCTCAGTACCTCCTCGGTATTGGCGCTGGAGGACACCACGGCCCGGCGCAGCCCGGCGTCGGCGGCCGCCTGCAGATAGCGTCGTGAGCCGTCGAACACCTGGACCCCGTCCTTCTGCAGGGTTTCGTGGAAGGCCGCGTTTTTGCGGTTGCCCAGCGCCTCGATGTCTTCCTCGGGCAGCTCGATCTCGCGGCTGGTCAGAAACGACCGGACCCCGTCCTCGCGGCGTTTGCCGTCGACATAGCGCAGATAGTCGTCGTCGATGTCGAACGCGACGAACGGCTCACCCGTGCGCTCGGCCCGCTGCCGCAGGTAGTCGTCGAACATGGCCTTCCAGGCCTTCTTGTGCACGCTGGCGGTATCAGTCAACACCCCATCGAGGTCGAACAGGCACGCGGTGATCTGCTCAGGGAGTCCGAGCACAGCGTCCTCGCTTTCGCCGACGTCTCCTCCATCATGCGTAATCGGCGTCAGAGTGGTGGGATCAAACACGGCTTCGGCAATGACTTTCTCGCAGCATTCGGATCGGTGCCACCGACTGTGGTTTCCGCCGCGTCGAGCACTGGCTGACCTGCCCATTAGACTGTGGCGGTGGCTTCACCATCTCCCCGTCCCGTCCTCGTCGTCGACTTCGGCGCGCAGTACGCCCAGCTGATCGCGCGCCGGGTCCGCGAGGCGCGGGTGTTTTCCGAGGTCATCCCGCACACCGCCACGGTCGAGGAGATCAAGGACAGGGATCCGCAGGCCATCGTGCTCTCGGGCGGCCCGGCCAGTGTGTATGCCGAAGGCGCGCCGCGGCTGGACCCGGCGCTGTTCGATCTGGATGTTCCGGTGTTCGGCATCTGCTACGGCTTCCAGGCCATGGCCCAGGCGCTCGGTGGCACCGTCGAACACACCGGGACCAGCGAGTACGGCCGTACCGAGGTCAACGTCACCGGTGGCGACCTGCACTCCGACCTGCCGGCCCACCAACCGGTGTGGATGAGCCACGGCGACGCGGTAACCGCCGCACCGGAGGGATTCGAGGTGGTCGCCTCCAGCGCCGGCGCCCCGGTCGCGGGCTTCGAGAACCGGGCCCGCCGCCTGGCCGGTGTGCAGTACCACCCCGAGGTGTTGCATTCCCCGCACGGCCAGCAGGTGCTGAGCCGGTTCCTGCACGAGTTCGCCGGCATCGGTGCGACGTGGACCCCGGCCAACATCGCCGACCAGTTGATCGAGGCGGTCCGCGCCCAGATCGGTGACGGCCAGGCCATCTGCGGCCTGTCCGGCGGTGTCGATTCCGCGGTGGCCGCCGCGCTGGTGCAACGTGCCATCGGCGACCGGCTCACGTGTGTGTTCGTCGACCACGGTCTGCTGCGGGCGGGGGAGCGGGCCCAGGTGCAGCGCGACTTCGTCGCCGCCACCGGCGCCAAGCTGGTGACCGTCGACGTCGCCGACCGCTTCCTGGAGGCGCTGACCGGGGTGACCAACCCGGAAGGTAAGCGCAAGATCATCGGCCGCGAGTTCATCCGTGCCTTCGAGGGTGCGGTGCGCGACACCCTCAGCGAGGCGGACATCGAGTACCTGGTGCAGGGCACGCTGTACCCCGACGTGGTGGAATCCGGCGGCGGCACCGGCACGGCCAACATCAAGAGCCATCACAACGTCGGCGGGCTGCCCGACGACCTCAAGTTCAAACTGGTCGAGCCGCTGCGGCTGCTGTTCAAGGACGAGGTGCGCGCGGTGGGCCGCGAACTCGGCCTGCCCGAGGAAATCGTTGCCCGCCAACCCTTCCCGGGACCGGGCTTGGGCATCCGCATCGTCGGTGAGGTGACCGCAGATCGGCTCGACACGTTGCGCCGGGCCGACGCGATCGCCCGTGAGGAACTCACTGCCGCCGGTCTGGATCAACAGATCTGGCAGTGCCCGGTGGTATTGCTGGCCGACGTGCGTTCGGTGGGCGTACAGGGCGACGGACGCACCTACGGCCACCCGATCGTGCTGCGGCCGGTGTCCAGTGAAGACGCCATGACCGCGGACTGGACCCGAGTGCCTTACGAAGTGCTGGAACGGATTTCGACGCGGATCACCAACGAGGTGCCCGAGGTCAACCGGGTGGTGCTGGATGTCACCAGCAAGCCGCCGGGCACCATCGAGTGGGAGTGATCAGCGCCCCGGACTTAGCGTGTGGGGTCTCCCCGCCAGTGAAAGCTGTTGACGTACTTGCCCATGTCCAGCGCCAGTTGGAGATTGGCCCCGGATGGCTTGCTCGCACCCGAATCGGGGCCGAATTCGCGGTAGGGTCCGACGGCTGAGGCGATGAGCGCCAGGTCGTTCTTCACCGCGACCATGACGATGACCCTCATCCGCATGTAGTTGCTGGTGGAGCCCTGCGGCCAGGCGTCGGCGACGAGACCGTAACCAGGCTGGTAGCCGACCATCGCGTTGGGGATCAGGTAGTCGGTCTTGGTGTCCGGAAAGGTCGTGGCGACAAGGGTGTTGGCGATGTCCTCGGCGCTGCGCCCGGCGGCGGGCCGGCTGAACAGTTGCAGCATGCCGCCGTCGCCGGCCTGGAATTCCGCCGTCACCCCGGTGGGGTCGGTGGTCACCTTGTACGCCGATGCGGCCGCTGGGTAGGAGACCGAGAAGCTGCCGTCGGGCGCGGTAAACACCGGGTTGATCGTCACCGCCTGGCCGGTGGGTGGCAGCCCACAGTCCGGTGGACACATGTACCGGGCGGGCGCTTTGCTCATCGACCCCGAGATCCAGACCAGCACACCGGCCACCAGGGCCACACCGGTGCCCAGGATCGCCACCAGCTTGACGGCCGGGACACGACGGATGGTGCGGGTTTCGCCGGTGGAAATCGGTACCGCGTAGCCGGGGAAGAACGTGGTCATCCGACGTCGGTCCCTGGCTCACGCACCGGGCGATGTTCACGACGTGCGGACCGCGAGGAGCGCGACGACGCGTGGGTGGCCGCCCCACAGTGCGCACAGAAAGCCATGTCCGGCACGATGTTTCCGCACCGCGGGCACAGGATGGGTTGATCCGCGGCGTACTCGTCCTGGGCTTCGTGCAGCAGGGCCAGGTGCAATCCGATCCGAAGCGCCAGGAGCGCCACCACCGTGACGGCCAGATGTGCGGCCAACTGCACCCACTGCGGGACCCGGGAGACGTCGACCAGGCCCAGCCCGGCGTAGACGACCAGCACCGACGACGCGCAGCAGATCATGACCAGTCGCACCCAGCCGACGTGCTTGTCGGCCTTGGTGGCGGGGCGGGTGAACCACAGTGCCGCACCGATCAGACCGCCGAGTGCCGCCGCGGTCAGCGGCACGGCCACCCCGCGGATGCCGGCCTCGACGATCAAGCTGCCCATCGGGCGGTCTCGCGCCACCATCCCGGTGGTGAGTTGGGGTGCGAGCCGGGTCAGGGTCGCGGCCGCGGTGAACGTGGTGGCGCCGAGGGCCCCGAACATGAATCCGTCCAAAGCTTCCCGGCTCGACGGCCGCAGTAGCCGGACCGCGATGGCCGGGACGAGCATCAGGATCGCCCCGCCCAGCGGAATCCCCAACCCGTTGCGCAGGATCCGGAATCCACTCACCCCCATGCCGAGCGGTACCCCGTAGGACTTGGCCATCATCTGCCCGGTGAGAAGCACCCACCCGACGCCCAGGAGGATCGCCAGCACGATGGTCAGGGCCAGGTTGGCCCGGTGCAGGTCGTCGAAGGCGTCGGACTCGTGCAGATAGATCAGGAACAGCAGCGGCAACCCCAGTGCGGCGACGGCGATCAGGGCAGCGGGTAGCCGCAGCAGTGCGCACGCCACCAACCCGGCCAGCAGGGCCAGCATGCCGATCCGGAACGGAGCCCGGGAGCGGTGCGACAGGTGCGGGAACAGCGAACTGGCGAGCGACGGGCGCAGCAGGTGCTCGTCGGGGGCGACGCAAGAGGTACTCAGCCGCAACCATTCCGGGCCGTCGGCGGCCTTCTTGTCGATGTGCACGCCGCAGTAGCCGCAGAACTGGCCGTGCGGGACTTCGATCTTGCAGACCCGGCACTCGGTGGTGGGCACATCGACGTTGCCGTCGGGGGTGTCGTCAGGGGTATCGGTCATGGTCTCGCCTTCTGCAGGACAAGAAGATTCTTGACGAGGTGATCGACGTCGGGGGTGCCGAGCCCGGTCGCCAGGTCGAAACCGGGGCCGGCGTCGGCCACCGCATTCCCGCCGAGGGTGATGTCCCGGAATGCGGGTAGCGGGGCGCCCTGGGCGATGCGGTACAGCATCGGGTTGAGGTCGCCGATGGCCCGGCCGCCGTTGGTGCTGAGGTACTGGTTCATCACCGCGGCGATCCCGGCCCACAGCGGGGCGGCCTGTGAGGTACCGCCGCCGACCAGAAGTTGGCCGTTGAGAACGATTTTCACGCCGGTGAACGGATCGGCGACAGCCGAGATGTCAGGGGTGAGGCGTTTCTGGGCGCCCGCCTCGTCGGTGCCGCCGGGCGCGGAGAGCCCGCGTTGCCAGTCCGGGCGGTCGAACAGTGCCGACACCCCACCGCCGGTGCCCTGCGACAGCGGGACGTCGAACCAGGCCTGCTCGGCCAGCCATCCGCCGTCGGCATCGGTGGACAGGGTGGTGCCGCCGACACTGGTCATCTCGGGCAGCGAGGCCACCGAATCCAGGCCGACGTCGTCGGGCCCGGGTGGGGAAGACCAGTCCTGGCCGCCGCGGCATTCGAAGCCGGCCAGGTCGCCGCTGGCGTTGAAAGCTGTGGTGCCGTGGGCATGTGCGGCGCTCAGCGCGGAGCGGACCGGCGCGAGATCGGCGGCGGTGAGCAGTTTGTCGCAGCCCCAGCCGATCGAGAAGCTCCACACCGCGCCGGGAAACTCGCGGTCCGCGGCTTCGAGCAGCTGCCCGATCTTTTCGTAGGCGCCGTCGCCTTGCACGGTCGGCCGGGCGTTGACCACGACCTTGCGGGCATCAGGGGCGATGGCATGGGCGACTTGCAGATCCATCGTCGTCTCGCCACGCGGTGCGCTGGGTTGCCCGCCGACGACGGTGGGGGTGAACCGGGGCAGATTGAACGTGGTGGCGAAGGTGTCGAGGTCGGCCTGATCGAAACCGTCGAACGCGAAGATCACGATGGTGGCGCCCTTGCCGGTGTAGCCCTGATCGGCCAGCCCACGCAGGTTGTAGGTGTTGAGCAGGCTCTGCGGGGTCAGGCCCCGGTCGGGAACATCGAGAGGCAGGTGGTGCAGATCGGGCGCCGACATGCGGTAGGGCGTGTAGCCGAGAATCCGGCTGACTTCGCCGATCTCGGCGCGCAGCGCCTCGGGGACGGGTGGCTGCTGCGGGGAAGCGTAGAACTCCTGGCCGCGCCGGCCCCGGTAGTCATGGATCTCGACCCCGAAAGCCTCGGCCATCCGGGCCGGTTCACCGTCGACGATCGCCCAGCGGTCACCGGGCCGCCACCGGACCGACAGCGCGTGGTCCGCGGCCCAGCCCAACAGCGATACCGGACGTCCGGACCCGTTCAAGGTGACCGTGAGCTGTACCGGTCCGCTGTCGGCAGTGCCGAGATCAGTTGAGGCAGCGAGCAATTGGGCGTACGGTCCGGTGACCCTGGTGGGACCGTACATCGGTTCCCCGGGGGGCGGGCGCAGGTCAGAGACCAGCAGGGCGCCGAGCATGATCAGTGCCGATATCGGTGCAAACAGTGCCCGCCCTCCGATGATGTTCATCGGAGGGCGGGGTAGACGGCCGACGTTGTGCCTCCGGTTCAGTTGTCGCCGGGCATGGCTGTCGGTGCCGGTGGCGCTTTCACGCCGGGGGTGAACAGGTTGCCGCCGGTGGGGTTGATCGACTTCTCGGTCGGTTCGACCGGTGGCGGCGGGACAGGAGTCGCCGGCGTGGTCGTGGTCGTCGTCGTGGTGGTAGTGGGCGTGGTGGTAGTGGGCGTGGTGGTCTCGGGACCCTTCTCCTCTTCGGTACCGCACGCCGCGGTGAACGAAATCATCCCGATGACCGCCGCACCGCCTGCGATGACGGTGATCCGGCGAGCCAACTGTCCTGACTTCATGATGCGTGTCCTCACTGTCCCCCGAGGGATCGTTACAGAGCGTGGCCTTCGGCGAATCGCGGTGGATTCCCACTACTTGCAACACAAATCGTGGCCCAGCCCCTTCCCGAAGCGGGTTCTGGTGACCGAACTTTAACCCAAGGCCCGCACGGCCGCAGAGTGCATGACCCCGGACTCGGCCTCGCGTGGTGGTGGGCGTTGCTCGCCGCTTGACGCTGTCGGGGGGTGGGTGTTTACTCGAGCCATCGAACATATATTCGAAAATGAGGATAGCCGGCTGATGCGGGAGGTGTTGTTGTGACTGCTGTGGCAGAACTGAATTTGCGTCAGCTCACCCGCTCTGAACAGGTCGAACACCTCCGGCGCAAGATTGCCTCGGTTTCGGGGAAGGTGGGTTCGGCGCATCGGGACGGGCCGCGGCCGGGCGCTGCGGTTCCGTCGCCGAAAACTTTGCTGCCGCCCGATGAAACCCTGGTCGAGCAGTTGCCGGAGGAGCTACCGGCGATGCTGCCGCCGGGGTCGGTTGCGGTGGCCGCCGGTGCCCGGTCGTTGTCGTTGGGCATGGTCGCCGCGGTGACGGCGGCCGGCGGGCATGCGGTGATCGTCGGCCAACCCGATGTCGGTCTGCTGGCGGCGGTGGAGATGGGCGCTGATCTGAGCCGGCTCGCGGTGATTCCGGATCCCGGTGCCGACCCCGTCGAGGTGGCCGCGGTGCTGATGGACGGGATGGATCTGGTGGTGCTCGGCCTCGGCGGACGCTCGGTGCCGCCGAGTCGGGCTCGGGTGATGGTGGCGCGGGCCCGGCAGAAAGGGTGCACCCTGCTGATCACCGACGGGGACTGGCAGGGCACGGCAGCACGGTTGGAGGCACGGGTGTGCGGCTATGAGGTGACCGGTGCGGGCCAGGATGCCCCGGCGCCCGGCCGTGGTCGGATCGGCCGGGTCCGGCTGGCCATGCGTGCCCGGGGCCGGGGCATCGGGCCGGCTTGTGCGGCAGGCGGATAACTCGTGCCGGTGGATTCCAGGGTGTTGGCCCTCTGGTGTATGGACTGGCCGGCGGTGGCCGCGGCGACGGCGGCAGGTTTGGCATCGACGACTCCGGTCGCGGTCACCCTGGCCAACCGGGTGATCGCCTGCTCGGCCTCGGCGCGTGCCGGCGGGGTACGGCGTGGATTGCGTCGGCGTGAAGCTCAGGCCAGATGCCCGCAGGTGCATGTGGTCACCGCCGATTCGGCCAGGGACGCTCGCCATTTCGAGAACGTGATCGCGGCGGTCGATGATCTGGTGCCGCGCGCCGAGGTGCTGCGCCCCGGGCTGCTGGTGCTCTCGGTGCGCGGTGCGGCGCGGTATTTCGGATCCGAACCGGTTGCGGCCGAACGATTGATCGATGCCGTCGCCGCGGCCGGAGCCGAATGCCAGGTCGGTGTCGCCGATCAGCTTCCCACCGCGGTCTTCGCAGCGCGGGCGGGCCGCATCGTCGAACCCGGAAACGACGCGGCATTCCTGTCGGAGCTGTCGATCCGGCAGTTGGCCACCGAACCTGCCTTGTCCGTCCGCGGCCGTGAGGACCTGGCAGATCTGTTGTGGCGGATGGGTATCCGCACCCTGGGGCAGTTCGCGGAGTTGTCCCGCACCGATGTTGCCTCCCGGTTCGGCGCCGACGCGGTGGCCGCGCACCGGTTCGCCTGCGGGGAGCCGGACCGGGGCCCCTCCGGGCGTGATCCGGTCGCAGAACTGGATGCGGTGCTGAATTGCGACCCCCCGATCGATCGAGTGGACGCCGCGGCCTTCGCCGGACGCTCGCTGGCCGGCGATCTGCATCGTCGCCTGGAGGGGGCCGGGGTGGGGTGCACCCGGTTGGCGATCCACGCCGTTACCGCCAATGGTGAAGAACTGGAGCGGGTTTGGCGGTGTGCCGAACCGCTGACCGAGGATGCCACTGCCGACCGGGTCCGTTGGCAACTGGACGGTTGGCTGAATCGGCGTACCCGGAATCGCGGTGCCTGTGAGCGCCCCACCGCGCCGGTCACGGTGCTGCGTCTGCGGCCGGTGGAAGTGGTGTCGGCGGCGGCACTGCAACTGCCGTTGTGGGGTGGTCTCGGAGAGGAGGATCGGCTGCGGGCCCGGCGGGCGCTGCTGCGGGTCCAGGGGCTGCTCGGTCCGGAGGCGGTGCAGGTGCCGGTGCTCAGCGGCGGGCGAGGCCCGGCCGAGCGCATCACCTTCACTCCGCTGGGGGATGAGCAGGTGCCCCGAGCCGATCCGCGTCAGCCCTGGCCCGGCCAGCTGCCCGAACCCTCGCCGACCGTACTGCTGGATGACCCGGTGGAACTTCTCGACGGACAGGGAAATCCGGTGCGGGTCACCAGTCGCGGGTTGTTCTCGGCCGATCCGATCAGGCTGACCGGAACCGGCCGACGCGATGGTCGGCTGCGGTGGTGGGCGGGGCCGTGGCCGGTCGACGAGCGGTGGTGGGACCCGGGGAACCGGGGGGCCGGGCGCACCGCGCGAGTTCAGGTCTTGCTGGGGGGCGACGAGAAGGGCGGCGCCGATGACCTGGCGCTGCTGCTGTGCTACCGGCAGCGCCGGTGGTATCTGGAGGGTGTTTATGAGTGAGAGCCGTCGAACGTGAAGACGATTGCGAGATTGCGCCGAATCTTGGCCATCATGTTCACGTTGGGTCAGCCCGGCTCAGGCCAGGCGCCGCGCGAAGGCACCCACTCGGCTGATGAACCGGTCGAAGAACGCCACCGGGTCCACCTCGGTGCCGATCAGGGCATTGGGCGGGCGGCCCCAGTGCCCGCGCCAATCGGCCACCGTCATGCCGCGGGTCAGAGCGCCGGTCAACTCGACATCGACGGTGGTCTCCCGGCAGCCCACCAATTCCGGGTCCAGTGCCACCGCGGCGGCCAGCGGATCGTGCAGGTGGGCCAGGTATCCGTCGCCGGTGTCGAAGTGGAATTCGAAGTAGAACCGCATGGCGTCCTCGAGCACCCGGATCAACGGGTTGTCCGTCGTAGACCGGGTGCCCCGCTCGTCGCGCACACTCATCGGTGCCGACGACGCCCCGGCCGCGTCGGCCAGCCGGTTCAGCAGCGCCGGCGTCATCGCGATGTTCTCGGTGAGGTTGAGGCCCAGCACAATTGGCACATGAGCGGCGTCGTCAGGACTCCAGGCCGCGGTCCACCCGCTGAACACCTCGGCGGCAGATTCCGGGTCCACGCTGATGTTCCACTCCGATACCGGTGTGGTGTTGCCCCGGTAATCGAACGCCCCGCCCATGATCACCAGGCGGCGCAACAGCGTGGGTAGGGCAGGATCGATCCGCATGGCCAGCGCCAGGTTCGTCAGCGGTCCGGTGGCCAGCCCGATCAATTCGCCCGGGTAGGCGCGTGCCGCCCGCACCCAGGCTTCGGCGGCATCGTGTGCGGTGAGCGCCTCGCCGCCGGACGGGAGTTGCGCATAGCCCAGGCCCTGCGGTCCGTGGGTGTCCTCGGCGGTACGCAACGGTGCGCTCAACGGCTGCTCGGCCCCCTTGGAGACCGGGATCCCGGTCGCCCCGCACAGCTGCAGCAGCCCCAGGTTGTTGGCGCAGACCTGTTGCACCGGAACGTTGCCCGCCGTCGAGGCGACACCGACCAGCTCGGCCTCAGGGCTGGCCAGCAGATACGCCAGGGCCATGGCGTCGTCGACACCGGTGTCGACGTCGGCGAACACGGGCAGCGTCACGCCGCCAACCATAGGACCGGATCGGTTACCAGTGCACGCCGGGGACCAAGCGCACGGCCCGCTTGACCGGTCGGACCACCGCACGCGGGACCCGAACGGTCCGCCGGCTGCGCGTCGGCCGCTTGGGATGACGCTGCGGAGCGTCGGCCGCGTCTGCTGGGGCCCCGGGGGTCAGTCCGCGGGCGGCCGCCGAATCCGGATAGCCCAGATACAACTGGTGCAGCACGCGTCGGGACAGCTTCGGGGTCAGGTAGTGGCCCATGTCGGCGACAGTGCCCAACGGTGTGTCGATCCGGGCCGGTTTGTCGACCAGGCCGCGCACCACCATGGCCGCAGCGTGTTCGGCCGAGATCGGTGGCACCGGATTGAGCTTGCGTGACGGCGCGATCATCGGCGTCTTCACCAGCGGCATATGGATATTGGTGAAGGTGATGTGATCCGAGAGGGTCTCGGTGCCGACCACTTCGGAGAAGGCGTCGAGCGCGGCCTTGGACGGCAGGTAGGCGCTGTACTTCGGGCTGTTGGCCTGCACGCCGGCACTGGACACGTTGACCACATGGCCGAACCGGCGTTCCCGCCAGTGCGGCAGCAGCGCCAGCACCATGCGCACCGCGCCGAAGTAGTTGACCGCCATCACCCGTTCGTAGTCGTGCAACCGGTCGGTCGAGTTCACCACCGAGCGGCGGATCGACCGGCCGGCGTTGTTCACCAGGTAGTCGACATGGCCGAACCGGCCGAGGATGTCCTTGACGGTGTGCTCGACCGATGCTGAATCGGTGACGTCACAGGTGAATGCGTGAATTTCGCCGCCGGTCTGCCCACCCGACGAGCGAATCTCGGCGACCAGATCGTCGAGCGCTGCACCGTTGCGGGCCAGGGCGAAGACGCAGCCACCGCGTTCGGCGACCGCGATGGCCGAGGCCCGGCCGATGCCGCTGGAGGCGCCGGTGATGATGACGTGCTTGCCGACCAGAGGGCCGGCCGGATCGTCGCGACGGGCCCGGTCGGGGTCGAGGTGCTCAGCCCAGTACCGCCACAGTTTCGGGGCGTACGTGCAGAATTCGGGTACCGCGATCCCGGTACCGCGCAGCGCGGCGGTGGTGTTGTCCGCGGTGAAGGTGGGCCGCAGCTCCACCACGTCGAGCACATCGCCCGGAATGCCCAGCTGGGTGGCGACGATGTTGCGCACCGCCTTGACCCGTCCCCGGGCCCGCAACACCGGTGCCGCCGTGGCCCGCGGCAGCGAGCCGCGCAGCGGAGGCAGCCCCGCCGCGGCGGCCACCCCGCGGTAGATGTCGGGCAGTCCGATGGTGTTCGGCGCGGTGAGGTGGAATGTCTCGCCATCCTTGTCCTCGACGTGCATGAGCGCGACCATCGCGTCGACCACAAAGTCCACCGGCACGACATTGGTCCGACCCGAGTCGGGCAGCATCATCGGCGTGAACTTGGGCAGCGCCGCCAACCGGGCCAACACGCCGAAGAAGTAGTACGGGCCGTCGACCTTGTCCATCTCACCGGTCTGCGAATCACCGACCACGACGGCCGGGCGGTACACCCGGTAGCGCACGCCCGGCGTCGAGCGCACCAGCAGTTCGGCCTCGAACTTGGTCTGGTGATACGGCGTGGGCAGGTCCTGGGCTACGTCGAAATCGTCCTCGGTGAACACGCCCCGGTGGTTGCCGGCCACCGCGATCGAGGACACGTGGTGCAACGTGGCGCCCAGACGCCGGGCCAGCCCGATGACCGCCCGGGTGCCCTCGACGTTGGCGGCCCGCTGTTCGGTTTCGCCGACGGTCATGTCGTAGATCGCCGCGCAGTGCACCACGTGCGAGACGTCGCCCAGTTCGTCGACATCGGTGTCCGATAGACCCAGATCAGCGACGGTCAGGTCTCCGATCAGCGGTTTCACCCGCTCGTCCCAATCTTGGGCGAGACGCTCGAACCGGGTCAGCGACTGGCGGCGCACCAGCACCCACACCTCGGCGGCGGGTTCGGTCGACAGAATCCGGGTGATCACTCGACGGCCAATAAACCCGGTACCGCCGGTAACGATATAGCGCATGCGAGCCATCGTGGCCCGAGTTCGGGCAAACGTCAACAAGGGCAACCGACTCAACTATCGTCGGCACGCATGCCCCTCAATCCGGACGCCATCGGCGAGAAGACCGACCCGATCCAGTTCGACTGGACCGACCGCGACACCCTGCTGTACGCCCTCGGCGTCGGCGCGGGCACCGATGACCTGGCGTTCACCACCGAGAACAGCCATGAGATCGAGCAGCAGGTGCTGCCCACCTATGCCGTGATCGCCTGCTCGGCGTTCCCGGCCGCGCCCAAGATCGGCAGCTTCAATTTCAGCATGCTGCTGCACGGTTCCCAGGAGATCCGGCTGCACCGGCCGTTGCCGCCGGCCGGGAAGTTGACCGTCGTCTCCGAGGTCGTCGACATCCAGGACAAGGGCGAAGGCAAGAACGCGGTGGTCATGCTCAAAGGTGTCGGCACCGACCCGGCCGGCGGTGAGATCGTCGCGGAAACCCTTACCACGGTGGTGATCCGGGGCGAAGGAGGATTCGGTGGGCAGCCGGGGCAGCGCCCCGCGGCCCCGCAGATTCCCGACCGCGAACCGGACGCGCATGTGGTGCTGCCCACCCGCGAGGACCAGGCCCTCATCTACCGACTGTCCGGCGACCGCAACCCGCTGCACAGCGATCCGTGGTTCGCCAAGAATTTGGCGGGTTTCCCCAAGCCGATCCTGCACGGCCTGTGCACCTACGGGGTGGCCGGGCGGGCACTGGTCGCCGCGCTCGGCGGCGGTGACGCCACCAAAGTGCATGCGGTGGCGGCGCGCTTCAGTGCTCCGGTGTTCCCGGGCGAGAGGTTGACCACGTCGATCTGGCGAACCGAACCGGGCCGGGCGGTGTTCCGCACCGAGGCCTGCGCGCCCGACGGCAGCGATGCCCGGCTGGTCCTGGAGGACGGCACGGCCGAATATTCGTCCTGATCCGGCCGCCGCACCAATTTCGTAGAAGCGCTGCACATCACGGGGTCGGTTGACAGGATCGAACACGACGAGCACGAGGTGGTGCGGAACGGGTGGTGGCGGATGACGCAGACAAACCTGGTCGTCGGGTATCTGGCCACCCCCGGTGGCGCTGACGCGTTGGCTCTCGCAGTGCGGTTCGCCCGGACATTGGGCGCCGAGATCAACATCTGCATCGTGCTACCGCCGGACACCGCTCCGCCGGGCAGTGTCCCCAAAGGCGGATACGAGGACGTCCTTGCCGGGCAGGCCCAAGGTTGGCTGGACGACGCGCTGGCGATGGTGCCCGACGACGTTGTGGCACACACACATCTGAGCTTCGACGAGTCGTTCGCCAATGGTCTGATCCGCGAAGCGCTGCGGCTGCACGCGACAGCGATCGTGGTCGGCGGTGCCGGCGGGGGATTGGTCGGCAGCTTCACCCTCGGCTCGGTGGTCAACGAGTTGCTGCACTCCGCACCGCTGCCGGTCGCGGTGGCGCCACGGGGGACACGCGATTCCACGGTGGCGCGGATACGCGAAATCACCTGCGCCATCGGCCAACGCAAGGGCTCGGAACTGTTGCTCAAGACGGCGGTACGGGTCAGCCGGGCCGCCGACGTCCCCCTGCGACTGGTGTCCCTGGTCGCGCTCGATCCGGCCTTCGGATCCCTGCGCGGGGACACCGAGGCGATCCGGGAACATGCGCTCGCCCACGCCGAACGCACACTGGAAACCGCCAGAAGTGAACTGCCGGCCGATTTTCCGGTGACCTCCACCATCGCCAACGGCCCCACCGTCGAGGCCGCCGTGGAGGCATTGGGCTGGCATGACGGTGACGTCATCATGGTTGGTTCGAGCCGGCTCAGCGCCCCACGGCGGATCTTCCTCGGTTCCACCGCGGCCAAGATGTTGCGGGTGCTCGACGTGCCGATGGTGGTGGTACCTCGGGACGAACTCAAGGACGGTGAGGATCACTGATGACCGAGTCCCATCGCAAACTCGAGGCTGCCGAGCACTCAGCGGGCCTGGTCTCCAAAGGCTTGGCCGCGGGCAAGGTCGGCACGTTCTCGGGTGCGATCCTTGGGATCTCGTGTGTGGCGCCCGGCTATACGCTGACCGCCAGCATCGGGCTGATCGTCGCCGCAGTGGGCTTGAAGATGCCGGCGATCTTCATCGCCGGGTTCATCCCGATGTTCCTGACCGCCTACGCCTACCGGGAGCTGAACTCGGTGGCGCCCGACTGCGGGGCGTCGTTCACCTGGTCCACCAAGGCATTTGGGCCCTACGTCGGATGGATGTGCGGCTGGGGCATGGTGGTCGCTTCGATCATCGTGCTGTCCAACCTCGCCGCGATCGCGGTGGAGTTCTTCTACCTGTTCATCGCTCAGGTCACCGACCAGCATGCGATCGCCGACCTGGCCGACAACAAGGCGATCAACATCGGCACCACCCTGGTGTTCATCGCCATCGCCACCGCCATTGCCAGCCGCGGTATCACCACCAGCGAGCGGGTGCAGTATGTGATGGTCGGTTTCCAGATGGTGGTGTTGCTGGCATTCGCGGTGATGGCGTTCGTGCACGTGGGCCGCGGTGATGCACCCGTCGGGCTGTCTTTCGACCTGGACTGGTTCAATCCGTTCAGCGGGCTTGCGTTGAGCGCCTTCGTGGTTGGGGTGACCGGATCGATCTTCGCCTTCTGGGGTTGGGACACCTGCCTGACGCTGGGGGAGGAGTCCAAGGATCCGACCAAGGTTCCGGGCCGGGCCGGGTTGCTGTGCGTGTTGTCGATCCTGGCGACGTACCTGTTGATCGCCGTGGCGGTGATGATGTACGCGGGCGTCGGTGAAACCGATCTGGGGCTGGGCAATCCGGACAACGCCGAGAATGTGTTCGCCGCCTTGGCCGATCCGGTGCTGGGCACCTGGGCCGGGCCGCTGCTGTTCCTGGCGATCCTGGCCTCGTCGGTGGCAAGTCTGCAGACCACCTTCCTACCTGCGGCCCGGGCGATGCTGGCGATGGGGGCCTATAAGGCATTCCCGTCACGGTTCGCCGAGGTCAGCCCGCGCTATCTGGTTCCCAGCTTCGCGACCGTCACCGCGGGCGTGGTCACCGGCGTGTTCTACAGCGTGGTGAGCCTGCTGTCCGAGAGTGCACTGCTGGATACCATTGCCGCCCTTGGCATCATGATCTGCTGGTACTACGGCATCACGGCGTTCGCGTGTGTCTGGTACTTCCGCCGCGAGTTGTTCACCAACGTCCACAATGTGGTGTTCAAGTTTCTGTTCCCGTTGCTCGGCGGAATCATGCTGGCCGCGGTGTTCGTGATCGCAGTGGGCGAGAGCATGAATCCGGAGAACGGCAGCGGTGCCGCGATCGGTGGCATCGGTCTGGTCTTCTACATCGGCTTCGGTGTGCTGATCCTCGGCGCGGTGCTCATGTTGATCTGGCGGACCCGCAGCCCGGCGTTCTTCCAGGGCGAGACCCTGCGGCATGACACCCCGGCACTGGTGGAGTAGGCGCGCCGCCGCGACAGCCGATCAGCCTGCCGCGTTGCCGATGCCGGACTCGCCCAAGTTGTGCGCGAGCTCGAACGGGTCGAGCAGGTCCCACACCGTCGTCACGGCCTGTTCCTTGAGCGCCTGGCCCGGCACTTCGAGGTTGAGCAGATCGGCGGCAATGTCATAGCCGTAGTACAGGAACGAGCCCGGCGGGGTGGTCTTGATCAACTCGTTGATGATGATCTGGCGGGCAGCTCGCGCGTCGGGGGTGTCGCCCATGGCCGGGGCCAGATCTTCGATGATCTTGCCGATCGGGATCACGGCGTTGACCCACGGCACGATCTGGCTGCCCCGGTAGATCTGCTCGGTAGCTTCCCGGACGAACGGATCGAGCTCGTCCGGCGAAGCGGTGAGCAGCGCCTGCCGCAGGCTCATGATCGCGTCCGGGAAGTCCGTCGGGTCCGGGTCGTCGGCACGGAATGGATTGGGATTCCACGGGGTCTCGGCCGGCGTCTCGGTCTGGGCGTCGACGGTGTCGGACCGTGTCTGCACCGCGCTCAGCTTCGGCGAGGCGGCGCTCTTGGGCGCTGGCTCAGTTTCTGGCTTGGGCTCGGGCACTGTCGTCCGCTTCGGTGCGAACAGATTCTTGAGCTTGGTGACCTGCTCGGCCTCGAACTCCTCGGCGCTCGGCTTGTGCTTGGGCGTGGCGGTCACCGCCTTGGCCACCGCGTTCGCGGACTTGCCGGCCTGCTTGTCGAGTGCGGGTTTGGATTTCGCGAGCGGCTTGGCCCGTTTGGTCTCCGCGCGCTTGGGCCCGGCCTTGACGTGCTGTGACGTGCGGGCCGAGTCCTTGGCGGCGCCGTCACCGGAGTCGGCATGGGCGGCGGGCTGGCCGGCCACGGCGATCGTCGCGCCGACGCCGACCGCCACTGCCACACCGCCGACGTAACCGAGGTACCTCGTTGCCGCCATCGCCGTCCTCTCATCGCCGTTCCCCAGCCCAGAGCATCGTAGGGTTCCGGTGGTGATTGCCGCAGCGCGAAAGGATCGCCTCACACCCAGGTGCCGCCATCGACGCGCAGCGTCACCCCCGTGACGTAGGACGCCCGGTCGCTGAGCAGCCAGGCCGCGGCCTCGGCGATCTCTTCGGGTCGCGCGGCGCGGCGTAGTGGGCAGTCGGCCACCAGGCTGTTGATGACGCCGGGACTCGCCGATTCCCAGGCCTGGATCATCTCGGTGAGCGTGGTGCCCGGGGCGATCCCGTTGACCCGGATCCCCTCGGGGCCGTAGGTGGCCGCCGCTGATTCGGTGAGGCTGTTGACGGCCCGTTTCATCGCGCCGTAGACCGGCAGCTCGGGATTGCTGTGCAGGCTGCCGATGCTGGAAGTGTTGACGACGGCACCGGTTTTCGCAGTCGCCCGGATCGCGGCGACCTCGGCGGCCAGCGACTGCCACACCCCCTTGAGGTTGACCGCGTAGACCTGGTCGAAGTCGGCTTCGGTCGCCTCGTCGAGCGGCCCCGGCGGCTGGATCGTGGCGCCGTTGTTGAAGGCGATGTCAAGGCGTCCCCAGAGTTCGACCGTGCGCGCCACCGCGGCGCGCACACTGTCGCCGTCGGCCAGATCGCAGACCACGTAGTCGGCGGTGCCGCCGGCCGTCCGGATCTGCTGGGTGACCGTCTTGAGCTCGTGCTCGGTGCGGGCGGCCAGCAGCACCGTGGCGCCCTCCCGGGCGAACAGTCGGGCCGCGGCGGCGCCGATACCGCGGCCCGCTCCGGTGATGAAGGCGATCTTGCCGGCAAGCAGGCCGGTGCTGATTTCGGTCATGACAGCGATCGTGTGCGGTTGCGGAGTTCGGATCCAGGTAGCGGCGATACCTGGCTATCGCCGCGCGGAACCGGAGAATCGGGGTCGTGGACAAGCGAGAACTCGGGGTGTTCCTGCGCAGCCGGCGGGAGCGGATCAGGCCCGCGGATGTGGGTCTGCCGGCGGGGCCACGTCGGCGTACTCCCGGACTGCGCCGTGACGAGGTGGCCCACCTGGCCTACATCTCGACCGAGTACTACACCCGGTTGGAGCAGGCCCGGGCGCCGCATCCGTCGGGCGAGGTGCTGGAGGGCCTGGCCCGGGCGCTGCGGTTGTCCGATGCCGAGCGCACCCATCTGTACGTGCTGGCGGGTGTCGAACGGCAGGGGCCGACCGGGCCGCCGCGCGTGGTCCGACAGAGCCTCCTGGATCTGTTGCGGCGATTACCGCAGGCTGCGGCGATCGTGATTTCGGCGACGTATGAAGTGCTGGCCTGGAACGATCTGGCCTGCGCGCTGATGGAAGATTTCTCGGCGCTGTCGCGCCGAGACCGCAATCTGGTGCGTCGCGCGTTCCTGGGACCGCGGCCACCGGACGGGCGACGGTTGTACGGGGTGTCCGACTCCGACGAATTCGCCCGCACCTGTGCCCAGCAGTTGCGGACCGCCGCGGCGCGCTACCCCGACGATCCGGAGACAGTTGAGCTGATAGCTGAATTACTCAGCGGCAGTGAAGAATTCGCGCAGCTGTGGGAGGCCCGCGAAGTGGTCGCACGGCCCACCCTGTGCAAGACATTCGCGCATCCGGTGGTGGGCCCGGTCTCGGTGGCCTGCGATGTGCTCGACATCGCCGACCGGGATCAGCGCGTCGTCATCTACACACCGGAGCCGGGTTCGCCCGCCGAGGAGGCCATGCGACTGCTGGCGGTGGTCGGCACGCAGCACTTGGGCGCACCCAGCTAGCCATCGAACAACTGTTCGATACACTGGCGGGGTGGGTTGGCACAACGGGCCTCCGAGCTGGTCGGAGATGGAGCGGGTCCTTACGGGCAAGCCGCGCCGCTCCGGTCTGCCGCTGGAACCCGACGGCGACGGCGGGGACGGCCCGGCCTGGTCCCGCAAGCGCGGGGCTTATGAGCCGCCCGAACTCGATCGATCCGGTACCGCGATACGTTATGCCGAACTGCACGCGCATTCGGCGTACAGCTTTCTCGACGGCGCGAGCACACCGGAGGAGTTGGTCGAGGAGGCGGCCCGGCTGAACCTGCGGGCCATCGCGCTGACCGACCACGACGGCCTCTACGGTGTGGTCCGGTTCGCCGAGGCGGCCAGGGAATTGGACGTGGCCACAGTGTTCGGCGCCGAGTTGTCGTTGGCCAACGTCCCCCGCACCGAGGAGCCCGATCCACCCGGGCCGCATCTGCTGGTGCTGGCCCGGGGGCCGGAGGGATACCGGCGGTTGTCCCGGGAGATCTCCAGGGCGCACCTGGCCGGTGGAGAGAAAGGTAAGCCCCGCTACGATTTCGACACCCTCGCCGAAGCTGCGGGCGGGCACTGGCAGATCCTCACCGGATGTCGTAAAGGTCATGTCCGCCAGGCGCTTTACCGTGGTGGTCCGGAGGCTGCCGCTGTCGCGCTGGCCGATCTGGTGGATCGGTTCGGGGCGGACCGGGTCAGTATCGAGCTCTCCCATCACGGGCATCCCTGCGACGACGAGCGCAATGCCGTCCTGGCCGGGCTGGCCCCGCGGTTCGGGCTCAACGTGGTGGCCACCACCGGTGCACATTTCGCCGCACCCGATCGAGGTCGGCTGGCCATGGCGATAGCCGCGATCCGGGCCCGCAACTCGCTGGACACCGCGGCGGGCTGGCTGGCCCCGTTGGGCGGGTCGCATCTGCGCTCGGGGGCGGAGATGGCCCGTCGGTTCGGTACCGAGATCGCCGAGGCCGCAGCAGATCTCGGTGAACAGTGTGCCTTCGGTTTGGCGCTCATCGCTCCGCAGTTGCCACCGTTCGACGTGCCGGCCGGGCACACCGAGGACAGCTGGCTGCGTGAGTTGGTGATGGCGGGGGCGGCCGAGCGGTACGGGTCGCCGGGGCGGGCCGGCCGAGCCTACGCACAGATCGAGCACGAGCTGCGGATCATCGAGCAGCTGAAGTTTCCCGGCTATTTCCTGGTGGTGCACGACATCACGAAGTTCTGCGCCGACAACGACATCCTGTGTCAGGGCAGGGGGTCGGCCGCCAACTCGGCGGTCTGCTATGCGCTCAAGATCACCAACGTCGACCCGATCGCCAACGAGTTGCTGTTCGAACGGTTCCTGTCTCCGGCCAGAGACGGGCCACCCGACATCGACATCGACATCGAATCCGACTTGCGCGAGAAGGTCATTCAATACGTGTACGCGCGTTACGGCCGGGATTATGCCGCCCAGGTGGCCAACGTCATCACCTACCGCGGACGCAGCGCGGTCCGCGACATGGCCCGGGCGCTGGGGTTCTCCCAGGGGCAGCAGGATGCCTGGAGCAAGCAGCTGAGCCGGTGGAACGGCCGTCCGGACTCTCCGGAAGCCGAAGACATCCCGCAGCCGGTGATCGAACTGGCCACCCAGATCGCCAACCTGCCGCGTCACCTCGGCATCCACTCCGGCGGCATGGTGATCTGTGATCGTCCGATCGCCGACGTGTGCCCGGTGGAGTGGGCTAGGATGGCCGACCGCAGTGTGCTGCAGTGGGACAAAGATGACTGCGCAGCAATTGGTTTGGTGAAGTTCGACCTGCTCGGTCTGGGCATGCTCTCGGCGCTGCACTACGCCATCGACCTGCTGGCCGAGCACAAGGGCATCGCCGTCGACCTGGCCAAGCTCGACCTGTCCGAACCGGCGGTCTACGCGATGTTGCAGAAGGCCGACTCGGTCGGGGTGTTCCAGGTGGAGTCCCGAGCGCAGATGGCCACCCTGCCCCGGCTCAAACCGCGGGAGTTCTACGACCTGGTGGTCGAGGTGGCGCTGATCCGGCCCGGCCCGATCCAGGGCGGTTCGGTGCACCCCTACATCAAGCGACGCAACGGGTTGGAACCTGTCACCTACGACCATCCGTCGATGGAGTCGGCACTGCGGAAAACCTTGGGTATCCCGTTGTTCCAGGAGCAGCTCATGCAATTGGCGGTCGACTGTGCGGGTTTCACCCCCGCCGAAGCCGATCAGTTGCGCCGGGCGATGGGCTCCAAACGGTCCACCGAGAAGATGCGACGGCTGCGCAGCCGGTTCTACGAAGGGATGGCCGAGCTGCACGGCATCACCGGCGAGGTGGCCGAGCGGATCTACGAGAAGTTGGAAGCCTTCGCCAATTTCGGCTTCCCGGAAAGTCATTCGCTGAGCTTCGCGTCGTTGGTGTTCTATTCGTCGTGGTTCAAACTGCACCATCCGGCGGCGTTCTGTGCGGCCCTGCTACGGGCCCAGCCGATGGGGTTCTACTCACCGCAGTCCTTGGTCGCCGATGCACGCCGGCACGGGGTGACGGTGCACGGCCCGGATGTCAACGCCAGCCTGGCATACGCCACCTGTGAGAACCGCGGCCTGGATGTGCGGTTGGGGCTGGGCAGTGTCCGCCACATCGGTGACGAGCTGGCCCAGCGCCTGGTCGACGAACGAAATGCCAACGGGCCGTTCACCACCCTGATCGACCTGACCAATCGGGTGCAGCTGTCGGTACCGCAGACCGAGGCGCTGGCCACCGCCGGTGCGCTGGGCTGTTTCGGGGTCAGCCGGCGCGAGGCGCTGTGGGCGGCCGGTGCGGCGGCCACCCAGCGACCGGACCGGTTGCCCGGGGTGGGGTCCTCCTCGCACGTTCCGGCGCTGCCCGGGATGAGTGCACTCGAGCTGTCGGCCGCCGACGTGTGGGCCACCGGTGTCTCGCCGGACAGCTACCCCACCCAGTACCTGCGTGCCGACCTCGACGCGCTGGGGGTGATCCCGGCCGACAAGTTGCTGGGCGTCGTCGACGGAACCCGAATCCTGATAGCCGGTGCGGTCACTCACCGGCAGCGTCCGGCGACCGCGCAGGGGGTGACGTTCATGAATCTGGAAGACGAGACCGGAATGGTCAATGTGTTGTGCGCGCCCGGGGTGTGGGCGCGCTACCGCAAGCTGGCGCAGACGGCACCGGCACTGGTGGTGCGCGGCATCGTGCAGAACGCCACCGGCGCGGTCACCGTGATCGCCGACCGGATGGGCCCGCTCGACCTGCGGGTCGGCTCCCGGTCCCGCGACTTCCGCTGAGCCGAACTCAGCCCTCCCTGTCGAACGTCGCGCTGCCGGACGTCGTGTCCTCCAGTCCGGTTCGCAGCAGCGACCAGGCCAGCCGCCGGGCCGCGGTGGCCCGCTCGTGCAGCAGCCGCTGGACGGCGGGAATGGGGTTGGAATCCGGGGTGTGCCCCTCGACCACGTCGACATGCAGCTCTTCGGCAACCTGAATCGCCATCAGCACTGCGTCATTGACTCGGTTCAGCGCCTCTTGCAGACGATCGTCCTGGCTGAGCAGGTGGGCGTTGTCCAGCTCGACCGAAACGTCGTTCACCACCTGGCTGATCTGCTCGAAGATCGCGTTCATCGCG
Organism: [Mycobacterium] fortunisiensis; assembly: GCF_019050325.1. Classification (GTDB taxonomy): domain Bacteria; phylum Actinomycetota; class Actinomycetes; order Mycobacteriales; family Mycobacteriaceae; genus Mycobacterium; species Mycobacterium fortunisiensis. The sequence goes on from NZ_VOMB01000011.1 coordinate 28,374, forward strand.
GTCTCCCGCTCATCGCGATCAGGGTTGCGCAGTTGCGTCGCCGCTTCGGTCCACAGGGTGGCCAGCATCCGGGTGTGCGCACCCACCGCCCGTGACACCTCGATCATCGCCTGCTTCTGCAGCTGTTCGAGCAGGTTGTTGCGTTCGATCCGGGCCAGTGCCTGTTGCGCCACCAGCTCGGCATGATGCAGCTTCTGCTGAGATTCGAGCTCGGCCCGATGCCACTTCTGCGTCAACGCGAGCTCGAGCGCCGAGCGCTCGTCGGCGGCGGCCAGCTCGCGGCGCAGCCGTTCGTCGGCTTGGGCGATGTCGTAGCGGGCCTGGCGCTGGATGGTCAGGGTCAGCCACATCGTCACCATCACGACGACGAAGACCACACCGCCGAAGAACCACTCGGCCTTGGTGCCGGCCGCGCCGGGGCCGAACAGCAGGTATCCACCGATGACCAGGCTGCCCACGCCGCCGCACACCAGCCAACCGATCCCGGCCCTGGCGTCGGCCGGCGTCACCCTGGCGGCCGGCTTGCGGTCGTTTCCGGCCACCGGAATCGGCTCGGTCGTGTCGGTCAGCACGTGGTTGTTCGGCGGGTGCCCTGAAGATGGATGCCCGGAGGATCCTGAAGGCTCAGCGGCCCTTGTCGATTCAGTTAGTCCGGCCATGTCGACCTCCCGTCGGCCAAGCCTGCCACCGTACCGGCGTTCAGCGTAGGGCCACCTTCACCAGCGGGTGTGACCGGCTGGAAGCTATCGCAATCCGCATACCCTGTTTTTCACGATTCTTCAAGTGCCCCTAGCGATGACGGGGCGCGGTCAAACCGCTAGTGTCATCGGCGTCTATTGATCCGCTCGCTGCAGAATTGAGGCCCCGTGGGACAAAAAGCCACACTGGAAGGTGATTCGGCGGTCATCGTCAGTCTGTCGGAAGCGGCGATGCACATGTACTCGGCCGCGATCGACGCCCTGCCCTTCCCCGAAGACAAGAAGTTCCACAAGCGCGCCGACGTCGTGCTGTCCGGTCTGCGCAAGCTGCGGGCCGCACTGACTGATGCAGCCGGCAGCGACCGGCCGTCGCCCGCGGTCATCGTGGCGCTCAGCGGGGTCCGTCAGCGGTATGACTCTTTGATGGCCCATGCCGCCGCGGCTCCGGGTTCCTCTCTGGGGCAGCAGATCTACGTCACCCGTGTGCACGCCAAGCTGTCGGCACACGAGGTGGCCAACGGCGCGGGTCTGCGGGCCGGCCTGCTGGACGAGCTTGAGGCCGGCGCAACTCCGACCGACACCGAAGCCGCCAAGATCCGCGACACCATCGCTGCGCTCGGCGGGTTGCCCGGCGACGATCACGGTATCCACGCCGTCCCGACCCCGGCCGAGGAGGAGTCCTCCGACGAGTCGCAGGTCAGCGGCTGGGACCCAGTGTTGGTGACCGAAAACGCCGGCTGATCGGCGCGGGTGCCGCCGTCGGTGTCGGCGGCGGCACGCAACATTCATTCGTTAGCTGGATTGTGCTGCGGCGCACGAGGTTTGGCTTGACCGCAGCAAACTGCCGGTGAGTTCACCCGGCGGTCGGCGGGCGGGGGTAGTCTCGCGCCATGACCGCCGATTCGACGCTGAACTTGACCGTTGACGAACTCCTCACCACCACCCGCTCGGTGCGCAAACGCCTCGACTTCGAGAAGCCGGTGCCCCGCGAGGTGCTCATGGAGTGTCTGGACCTGGCTCTACAGGCCCCCACCGGTTCGAATGCCCAAGGCTGGCAATGGGTTTTCATCGAGGACCCGGCAAAGAAGAAGGCGCTGGCCGACATCTACCGGGCCAACGCCAACCCGTACCTGGACCTGCCCGCGCCCGAGCGCGGTGACATCCGTGACCGGCAACAGGACGCCGTGCGGAGTTCCGCAAGGTATCTCACGGACAATTTCGAGAAGGCCCCGGTGCTGTTGATCCCGTGCCTCGAGGGACGCGTGGACGGCGCGCCGGCGGGTCTGGCCGCATCGTTCTGGGGTTCCCTGCTGCCCGCGGTGTGGAGTTTCATGCTGGCGCTGCGCTCGCGTGGCCTGGGGTCGGCCTGGACGACGCTGCACCTGCTCGGTGACGGCGAGAAGCAGGCTGCCGCGGTGCTGGGGATTCCGTTCGATCAGTACTCCCAGGCGGGCCTGTTCCCGATCGCCTACACCGTGGGTACCGATTTCAAGAAGGCCAAGCGTCTTCCGGCCGAGCAGTTCTCGCACTGGGACAGCTGGTGAGCCGGCGTCCAAAGTGTGAAGCCGGAGTATGAACTCTCTGTGAGATTCTCCGCGTGGCCGCTGGCCGGCCCACGCCCGCGGCGTAACTAGACGGCGCCGGCGAACCCGTGCTGACGCCAGGCCTCGTAGGCCGCGACCGCGGCCGCGTTGGACAGATTCAGCGACCGTCGCCCGTCGAGCATCGGGATCCGGACCTGCGCGGTGACGTGGGGATCGGCCAGGGTCTGGGCATCCAACCCGGTGGGCTCCGGGCCGAACAGCAGGACATCGCCGGGTTGATAGGAGACGTCGGTGTAGGAGGTCGCCCCGTGGGCGGTGAACGCGTAGACCCGGGCCGGCAGTACCGCGCGCCAGGCCGCGTCCAGATCGGCATGCACGGTGACCGATGCCAGGTCGTGGTAGTCCAGGCCGGCTCGGCGCAGTTTGGGTTCGGACAGGTCGAAGCCCAGTGGTTCCACCAGGTGCAGTTCGCACCCGGTACCGGCCACCATCCGGATCGCATTGCCGGTGTTGGGTGCGATGCGGGGAGAGAAGAACATCACCCGGAACATTCGACGATGATCGTACGAACGTCGGCCCGCGGGCCACTCGGGATGCCCGCGCAGGCGGAAACCGCTCGCGGATCGACGCCGAGAAACACTCCCGTTTCGGCAAGCACGTCGCGGTTTGCTCGATTACCACACAACTGCGCTACGGCCCGGTCACGAACTCTGTCTGTTCTGTAAGAATTGTGGAAACGCTCGATGGCTGCTGTCATACTCGTGCAATTGCCAAGGCGTTTGACGCCCGCCCCAGCGTGGGCGGAAATAGCAGGAAGTCTTATGAATCACGCCCCACGAGTGAAATGCGGCCACCCAGCCGGTAGTGCGGTTGGGCGCCGATGACTGCCTTTACGCAGCTGAAACAGGCTGACGGCACCCTCGTCGAATTCTCCCCGACCCCATCGGCTCCGGCCAAGCGCCCATCGCGCTGGTCACCGGCCAATTGGCCGGTCAGCCGGAAAGTCCTCGCCATCGTCGTCGTGCCATTGATCCTGGCCCTGACATTCGGTGGCCTGCGCATCTATGCCAGTGCCGGCGCCGCCGGGGACTTACGGTTGGCCGCCGATCGTGCCGAACTGATCCCGGTCATCGACAACTACATGGCCGCCATGGAGGGCGTTCTCACCGCAGCCACCGAGGGTGGCGACGGTCAGGCCGCGATGTCCACCTTCAACTCGCGCAAAACCGATCTGCAGCAGCGAGCAGAATCCACCGACGTGCTCGAAGACGTCGATCAGGCCGTCGGCACCCTGCTGGGCAAGGGCCAGGAGCTGATCGACGCGGTGATGTCGGGTTCGATCGATCTGCGCCAGCGCATCATCGACTACGGTCCGCTGCTGCTGACCGGGGAAGCCGCCATCACTGGCTCGGTGCACAGCAATCAGCAGGCGGTCCAGGCCAAGGTCGAGGCGTTGGCCCGGGCGGTCGGAGCCCGTGGGCAGGTGGCCATTCAGCGGATGATGGTCAACGCCGGCGGCAGCGAGCCCGAGCCGCTGCTGCGGACATCGATGATCACGATGGCCGGTACCGAACCGTCGACCGTGGCCGCGCTGACGAAGGTGCTCGGCGGCGGTTCTGAAGAGGCCGCGACCCTGCGCGCCGAGATGGTCAAGCGCATGGCGATGATGTCCAACCCCGGCGTCCCGCTCGTCGGCAACCCCGAGCTGCTGGCGTCGCTGGAGGCGACCGACAAGATCGCCGGGCGAATCATCGAGGACACCACCACGGCGATCCCGGCCGCGGTGGATGCACAGGCCAACGATGCCCGCAACGATGCGATCCGGGACGCCATCCTGGTGGCCACGGCGATCATCAGCGCCATGGTCATCGTGTTGCTGGTCGCCCGCTCGTTGGTGCGCCCGCTGCGCACCCTGCGGGACAGCGCCCTCAAGGTGGCCCACCAGGACCTGGCCAAGGAAATCGAACGGGTCCGCGCCGGCGGTGAACTCGTGCCGGTGACCCCGCTTCCCGTGCACACGACCGAAGAGGTCGGTCAGGTCGCCCACGCCGTGGACGAGTTGCACGAGCAGGCGGTGTTCCTTGCCGGCGAGCAGGCGCAACTGCAGTTGCAGGTCGCCGACATGTTCGAGACGCTGTCGCGCCGCAGCCGCTCTCTGGTCGACCAGCAGCTCTCGCTCATCGATCAGCTGGAGCGCAACGAGGACGACCCGGAGCGCCTGGAGAGCCTGTTCCGGCTCGACCACCTGGCCGCCCGGATGCGGCGGAACGGCGCCAACCTGTTGGTGCTGTCCGGATCCAAGCTGGCGCGTGAGCACAGCCGACCGGTACCGCTGGCCACCGTCATCAACGCGGCCGCCTCCGAGGTGGAGGACTACACCCGCGTCGTCACCGCGTCCGTGGCCGACGCCGAGGTCACCGGCGCGGTGGCCGGTGACCTGATCCACCTGCTGGCCGAACTGCTCGACAATGCGCTGCGGTACTCACCGCCGATCTCGCAGGTGCGGGTGTCGGCCGTGCACGCGGCCAAGGGCGCCCTGGTGATCGAGGTCAGTGACGTCGGCCTGGGCATGACCGAGGCCGACCTGCGGGTCGCCAACACCCGTCTGCAGTCCGGCGGTGAGGTCAATCCCTACACCGCGCGGCACATGGGCCTGTTCGTGGTCGGGCGACTGGCCACCCAACACGGTCTGGTGGTCCGGCTGCGCAGCACCATCGCCGAAGAGCCGAGCTCGGGTACCACCGCGGGGGTGTACGTCCCGGCCGCGCTGCTGGCACGGGACGGATTCGAGCCCGCGGCACCGGCCGATGACCTTCCCTATGGCATGCCGGTGGATGCCCACGCCGGGATCTCCACCGCGCTGTCACTGGACACTGATCCCGCCGACACCGCAGGGTTCGGATCCGAGCCCGCCGAGCCGCACCGCAATGGTGCCGACCTCGGGTTCGACCTGTTGCCGCAGCGCAACCCGGGGGCCAGCGGCATCTCGGAGCTGCCGGGCACCCTGGCACCGCAACCCGAGCCGACACCCGAGCCTGCCGAGGAACCGGCGGAGGAGTCGGTCGGTGAGTGGCCGCAGCAGTGGCCGGTGCACACCGAGGAGAGCGCGGCCGCGGCGAAGGGCCAAGCCGCAGCGGCAGCGGCCGATGCCGCCGCTGCGGAGGCCGAAGCGGAGGCCGAGCCAGAGGCAGAGCCCACCCGCCCCTCGCCCACCAACACCTCGTCGTTCTTCGCGTCGCGGGGGCAGGTCGCCGGTAACACGGTCAACGGCGTGAACGGGGTCAACGGCCACAGCGGTCTGAACGGCGCACTCAACGGCGCGCTCAATGGCGCCGCTGACCACGGCGGTGTGAACGGTGCGGCCCATGAAGCCGACCACGCATCCGACGCACCCGCCGAGTCCGTCGCCGCGCCGCAGGCCGAAAGCGCCGACGCCGAGGGCGACTCGATCTATCAGTCCATGGTCTCGGAGTTCGAGATCGATCCGACCACCCATGTGCGCAGCGCGGACCTGGACTGGAAGACGGTGTGGGAGAAGGGCTGGTCGGTGGCCGCGGCGGCGCAGGATGCGCCGGTTGAGCAGCGCACCGACGAGGGCCTGCCGATGCGTACACCGGGCGCCCGGCTGGTGCCGGGTGGCATTGCAGCTGTAGTGGCGGCCTCCGCCGCCGGCGAGAGCAACGGCCGTCACCGCAACGGTGGCCTGCACCGTAACGACGACAGCTTCGAGGCGGTAGCATCGGCAGGCGAACCTGACAGCGGCAATCTCGCGGCGTTCACACCGCGTGATCCTGAGGCTGTCCGAGCGAGCACCAGCAACCTCTTCGGAGGCGTGCACGCCGGGCGATCGCATGCCCGAGAGACCAGAGGAACCGATACCGAATGACCCGTCCGACCCAGCGCGACTCCCTGGACTGGCTGGTTTCCAAGTTCGCCCGCGAAGTATCCGGGGTGTCCCATGCCGTATTGGTCTCGGCCGACGGACTCCTGATGGCCGCCAGCGAACACATGCCGATCGAGCGGGCCGACCAGCTCGCCGCGGTCGCCTCCGGTCTGGCAAGCCTGGCCACCGGTGCCTCCCAGCTGTTCAACGGCGGCCACGTGATGCAGTCGGTGGTCGAGATGGAGAACGGCTACCTGCTGCTGATGCGGGTGGGCGACGGCTCCAACCTGGCCACGCTGACCACCCCGTCGTGCGACATCGGGCAGGTCGGTTACGAGATGGCCATCCTGGTCGAACGGGTCGGTGCGGTGGTGCAGTCCTCGCGCCGGACACCGCAACCGTCCTGAGTCCCCGCTCCCTTCTGCCCAACGCGAGGTGCTTGTGGACCAACCGGATTCCACCGATCAACCCAGTCTGGTGCGGCCGTACACATTGACGGCCGGCCGCACCGATTCGCGTGTGCACCTTCCGCTGGAGGCGCCGGTGCAGAAACTCGACACGCCGCGCGAACCTCGCTGGTCTGGCGGCGATGTGCGGGCGCAGATCGTAGAGTTGTGCACCGGCAGCCCATCCGTTGCCGAGATTGCCGCACATTTATCTCTCCCGCTCGGCGTGGCGCGCGTGCTGATCGGGGACTTGGTGACGCAGGGTTATCTCCGGGTGCAAGCCACCCTTGATGATTCGGCTAGCTTTGACGAACGCCGCGAATTGATTGGAAGGACCCTGCGTGGCCTACGAGCACTCTGAACCCCGCTCGGCCTCCGCCGGCGGCGCCCCCAGGCGTGGGGCGGCCTCGACGAAGATCGTCATCTCTGGCGGGTTCGGCGCAGGGAAGACCACCTTCGTGGGCGCGGTCTCCGAGATCATGCCGTTGCGCACAGAAGCGTTGGTCACCAACGTTTCCGAGGGCGTCGACGCGCTGGACGGCACACCGGACAAACGCACCACCACGGTGGCGATGGACTTCGGCCGCATCACCCTGGACGAGGATCTGGTGCTGTACCTGTTCGGTACCCCCGGGCAGCGACGGTTCTGGTTCATGTGGGACGACCTGGTGCGCGGCGCCATCGGCGCGATCATCCTGGTCGACGTGCGTCGCCTGCAGGACAGCTTCGCCGCGGTGGACTTCTTCGAGGCCCGCAAGTTGCCGTTCATCGTCGCGGTGAACGAGTTCGACGACGCGCCAAAGCATCCCACCCAGGCGGTGCGCAAGGCGCTGGCGCTGCCCGAGCACATCCCGGTGGTCGCCGTCGATGCCCGCGACCGCAATTCGGCCAAGGCCGCGTTGATCGCCGTCACCGAGTACTCGCTGACCACGATGAGCGCGTTGCCGGGCTGAGGCGTGGCCGCGGACGAAACCGCTTGGACGGATCGCGAGTTCGTCGGCGAAGATTTCCGTGACGAGGACCTGAGCAGGTCGCGTACCGAACGGGTGGTGTTCACCGAATGTGATTTCAGCGGGGTGGACCTGTCCGAGTCACATCATTCCGGTTCGGCGTTCCGCAATTGCACCTTTCGCCGGGCCACGCTGTGGCACAGCACGTTCATCAACTGCAGCCTGCTGGGATCGACCTTCACCGAGTGCCGGCTGCGGCCGATCAAAATCGTGGAATCGGATCTGACCCTGGCGGTGCTGGGCGGCTGCGATCTGCGCAGCGTCGACCTGTCGGACTGCCGGCTGCGTGAGGTCAGCCTGGTGGGCGCCGATCTGCGCAAAGCGGTGCTGCGGCAGGCGGATCTGACCGGCGCACGGGTGCAGGGCGCCAAGCTCGACGAGGCCGATCTGCGCGGTGCCCGCGTCGACCCCACCTTCTGGACCACCGCGAAGGTGCGTGGCGCCAAGGTCGACATCGCCCAGGCGTTGGCCTATGCCGCCGCCCACGGTCTCGACGTCCACGGCGGGTAGGGATTGCTCGTCGGGCCGGCTCGTCGGGCGGGCGGGTCCGGCCGCTTGTCACGCTGGCGTGGCTGTCGACGGCGAGCGTCACGCTAGCGTGACAACGGCCGGGAAATCAGGCGGCCTTCAGCCGAATCCGCCAGCGGACGAAGCCGGTGTAGACGATGCAGAGCAGTAGCAGGATGCCGATGTTGATCAGCCACACCGACGGCGTGTGCTTCCAGTGCGAGTCGGCAGGCAGCAACGGTGGCGGCACCAGGCGGGTCAGGTCGATGGTCGATGCCGAGGCCGCGAAACCCCAGCGGGCCGGCGTGATCCAGGACAGCTGATCCAGCACGATGCGGTCGGTCACCGGGATCATGCCGCCGGAGAACACCAACTGGCTCATCACGGTCACCACCAGCAGCGGCATGATCTGCTCGGCCGAGCGGGCCAGTGCCGAGAGCGCCAGGCCGACCATAGCCGAGGCCACACAGGTCATCGAGATGTCGATGAACAACTCCAGGTTGCGGCCGCTGATGAAGGCGCCGCTGTCCGCCGCGCCCGGTCCCCAGCCCTTGCCGAGGATCGTGATCACCGTGACGATGGCCGACTGGAGCACCGCGAACACCGCGAACACCGCGATCTTGGCCATCAGGTAGGCCGTCGTCGACAGGCCGACAGCCTGCTCGCGGCGGAAGATCGCCTGTTCGCCGATCAGGGCCCGGATGGTCAGTGCGGTGCCCATGAAGATCGCGCCCACATTGAGCATCACCAGGATCTGGCCCGGTTCGTTGGGTGCCTCGCCGCCCTGGATGGCCGGTACCGGCAGACCGAACCCGACGTCACCGGGTACCGACAACGACAGCACACCCATGATGAACGGCAGCATCAGCAGGAACGCGGTGTAGCCGCGGTCGGACACGATCAGCCGGACCTGCCGGCGGGCGATCGTGGAGAGCTGACGGAACAGGCTGGTGTGGGTCGGTTCGCCGAGGCTTTCCGGTTTCTCCGCGGGCGGCTTCGGCGGCGGCGGGCCGTGCTTGGCGAGGTAGCGCTGCTTGGCACCTTCCGGGTCGCCCGCGACGGAGCTGAAGATGTCGGCCCAGTTGGTGGTGCCGAGCTCCTCGCCGATCTGGTCGGGCGGCCCGCAGAACGCGGTCTTCCCGCCCGGTGCCAGCAGCAGCACCTGATCGCACACGTCGAGGTAGGTCAGTGAGTGCGTGATCACCAGCACCACGCGGCCGGCGTCGGCGAGCTGGCGCAGCATGGTCATCACCTGGCGGTCCAACGCCGGGTCCAGGCCCGAGGTCGGCTCGTCCAGGATCAGCAGCGACGGCCCGGTCAGCAGCTCCAGCGCCACCGAGGCGCGCTTGCGCTGGCCACCCGAGAGCTTGTCGACGCGGGTGTCGAGGTGCTTGGTCATCTCGAGCTCTTCGAGCACCTGCATGACGACCTGTTCGCGGTCGGCCTTGGTGGTGTCGGGCGGGAGCCGCAGCTCGGCGGCGTACATGAGGGCCTGTCGGACGGTGAGCTGACCGTGTACGACGTCGTCCTGCGGCACCATGCCGATCCGGGACCGCAGCGAGGCATACTCGGCGTGCACGTCGTGGCCCTCGAAGGTGACCGTGCCGCTGGTCGGATGGGTCAGGCCGGCGACCTGTCGGGCGAACGTCGACTTGCCCGCACCCGAGGGGCCGATCACGGCGGTCAGCATGCCCGGCCGGGCGTCGAGCGAGATGTTCTCCAGCAGCGTCTTGTTGCCTTCGATGGTCCACGTCAGCGCACGCACTTCGAGCCCGCCGGTGCGGGTGTCGGCCTCGGTCTCGCTGCGGCGCACCAGGGTGCCACCGGAGAACACCAGGTCGACGTTGCCGATGGTGACCACGTCACCGTCGTGCAGGACAGCCGAATCCACCCGGGTGCCGTTGACGAACGTGCCGTTGATGCTGCGCTCGTCGCGGATCGCGGTGCCGCCGGTCATCGGGATCAACGTGGCGTGATGCCGCGAGGCCAGCACGTCGGGGATGACGATGTCGTTGTCGGTCTCGCGGCCGATCTTCACCGCACCCGCCGGCGCCGGGGCGGGGCGCCCGGGCCGCAGGATCTTGAGCATGCTGGTGGCGATGTTGCCGCCGGCCTCGCTGCTGCCGCGCGCGGCAGCCGGGCCCATCGTGGTGGGTGCCTGCGACGATGAGGCCGGAGCGGGGGTCGGGGCCGGGGTGCGCACCGGTTGGGACTGATGCGGCTGTGGTCCGCTCGGGTAGCCGCGCTGCGGGCCGCTGGGGTAGCCGGCGGGGGCGGTCGGGTAGCGCGGTTGAGGTCCGGACGAGTAGCCGGGACGCTGCGGGGCCGGCGGTTGGCCATAGGGCGGCCGCCCGGCAGTCGGGGCCTGGGTGGGCCAGCTGGTGCTGGGCCGGTTGCCGATCGGGACCGCCGCGGTCGGGGTGCGGCCTACGGCACCTTCGTGCCGGCCGACCTCGAAGGTCAACTGTGGACCGTCGGGGTTGCCGATGTTGACGACCTGACCGTCGTGGATGTCGATCGAGGGCACCCGGCGGCCGTTGGCGTACATGCCGTTGAGGCTGCCGTTGTCGATGGCCACCCATCGACCCTGGTCGAAGCGCAACACCAGGTGGGCACGCGAGATCAAGGGGTGGGCGATGCGGACGTCGGCCCGAAGATCTCGGCCGATGACGACATCGTTGCCCGGGGCGAAGGTACGGGTCGATCCGTCGTAACGAACGGTCAGCGCAGGGCTCATCGCGCTCAACTCTATCGGTACTTCTCACCGGGGCTCGGCCGTTGCGGGGGTGTCGCGGCGTGTGACGATGGCTCACATGGGTTCTGAGAGGGCGCAGAAGATGGTCGGCCGGGTGCTCGGCGTGCTCCGGCCGGTCGGCGTCGTGCTGGCCGGGGCGGCAGTGGTGTTGCTGGTGTGGGCTGCGCTGTTGGCGGTGTGGGCCCGGTTGGTGGCGCCCCGCAGCTGGGGTGAGGGTGCCTGGTATGTGATCAGCCTGCACCGCTGGGGTGACGCGCTGCCGAACCGGATGGCGCTGGTCGTCGTGGTGATCGCGGTGGTGGTGATCGCGGCGCTGCTCTACAGCGTGTGGCGTGGCCGTACCGGTCGTGATCTGGTCGCGACTCCGGCGGGGACGGCGGCGGTGGCGGCAGTGCTGGTCATCGCCTATCTCAGCCAGGGCATTCCGGCGTTCTACCGCACGGCGATGGACACCGCGCCGGTCACCGCGGCACTGCCGGCCGGGCTGGCGTCGTGGTGGTTGTGCCTGGGCGGTGCGGTGCTGACGTTGTTGGCCGCGCGGGCCTTCGGCCGGCTGGACCGTGCCGCGGCGAAGTTGCTGGGGATCGGTGCAGCGATCGCGGTGGTGGTTGCCGCGGTGGTGACGGTGGGCGCGTGGCGCGCCGGTGACGACGGGCGCTACCTTGATGCGACGACGGCGGCAGCTACCGACGTCCCGGCGCTGCCCGGCGGGATCGGGCAGCGCACGTTCACGGTGTCGGTGCCCGACGCGTTCGAGGGCGACCGGTTCGAGCCCACTCGTGAGATCGCCGCTGCCGGTGCCGGATTCGTGGTCTACGGGGACCACCGGATCACCGCGTACGGCGCCGACGGAGCCGAGCGCTGGCACTTCGCCCGGACCGGGCCGGGCAGCGTGGCGGTCAACGGCATGCGGGTGTTCGACGACGGGGCCACCGTGCTGGCCCTGCTGGACAAGGGGCTGGTGGGTCTCGACGCCGTCACCGGCGAGCAACTGTGGACCAATGCCGACGAGTCGATGATGTACGCGTTGTCGCAGGCGCCCGGCTACAACCTGGACGCGCCGTTCGTGGTGTACCGCGACGGCCGGGTGTGGTCGCGCTTCGACACCCGCACCGGTCAGCCGATGTGGACGGTGCCGGCCCCGCACCCGGAGTGTGATTTTCCGCCGCGCGCGGTGGACACCCGGTCCCGGCTGGTGTCGGTGCTGCAGTGCCCGGCCGAGCAGCGGGTCGCCATCCGGGTGCTCGCGCTGGATCCGGCGACCGGTGAAACCGTCTGGGACAGCCAGTTGTTCAGCGGTGGGCCCGATGCGGGTGCGGTCGCGACGCCGGCCAATGCGGTGGGTGTCTTCGTGCAGTTCGCCGGGGCCGGGGCCCCGCGTGGGATTTCCTATGTCAACGTCGCCGATCGCACCGTGACGCCGTTGCCTGAGCGTGGTGCCGCCGAACCGTCAGTGGGGCCGTCGGACGATTTCGTGTTCTCCGGTCGTGACGGGGGCCGGCAGCTCATGGTGTACGGCGCGGACGGTAAGCAGAGATGTGTTGGCCCGCAGGATGTTCGGGGTACGCAGACCCGGTTGCTCGGTCAGGGCAGTGGGCTGGCCTACCTGTCGTTCGGTGACCGGTTCGTCCTCGCCGACGACGGCGGACCCGCAGTCCCCGGCTCGCTGCGCACCTTCGACGCGAACACCTGCGCCCAGACCGCTGCGTTGCCCGTCGAATCGGTCGAGGGTTTCGTCCCGGCGCCGGGCGCAGCGTTGGTGCTGCGCCGTGACGACAAGACGCTGCTGATCGACGGCTACACCGGCTGACGCGGGTCGGCCAGGGTGGGCACGGACTCCTCGGGATAGCGATCCTGAGCGTCCCAGACGTCGGCGGTCTGCACGGCCCAGAACACCGCGAACAGCACGGTCAGGGCGAGTTCGACGGTGATCACGCCGAAGTCCCAGCCGACGGCGAGCAGCACCAGGCCGGCCACGATGGCCGCCAGCATGAGGGCGGCGATGGTGGCGTAGAACCGGGCCAGGCGGGCCCGCACCGCGGCCCGGGCGTAGCACGCGTGGTAGACCGCGACCAGGGTGATCGCCAGGAACATCGCCACCGCGGCGATGACGTGTGCGTGGTCGGCGAACCAGCCCCACAGCATCATCGGTGCCCCGGCAATGGCGATGACCAACAGTGCTGCGGGAAACCACTTTTCGACGCTCAGCAACGCGGTGGCGATGGTCTTCCACAGCGTGGCGGCCTGCGCGCACGACGGTGCCGAGGCCACCGGCGGTTGCTGCGGGCGGCGCCACCGCTGCAGCCCCAGGTACATGCCGGTGCCGGCGGCGACGGCCACGAACAACGCGGCGATGTTGTTGGCGACGGCACCGAACGGGTCGGCGACGGTCGGCAGCCACGGCCGGCACAGGTCGCCGGGGCCGGTGGGCACCAGCGCCACGATGAACGCCATGAACCCGGCGAAGTTCAGCAGCGCGTCCTCGCCGATCCGGCTGCCCTTGTAGGCGATCAGGCAGATGCCGATCGCGCAGAGTGCGGCCAGGAACACCGAATGGGTGCGGGTATAGAAGAACGCGCTGATGGACCCCTGCGGGCAGGTGTCCGCCCAGGTCAGCGCCAGCGAGCAGAGCAGGAACACCACCAGCGCCACCAGGCCCACCCGCACGTAGCGGTAGGTGACCATGGTGTCGCTGGGGTGGTTGCCGACCATGCCCCAATTAGCTCACGAGTGAGTCCGGAGCTCCCGTCACCACGCAGTGCGTGTGGCTGTAAATCGTCGGCATGCAGCTGTTGCAGTGCGTGCACAGAGATTTGACCGAACCCTTGACGTCTTCGGCCTTGATCCGGTTGAGCAGGTCCGGTTCGGCCAGCAGCGCGCGGCCCATCGCGACGAAATCGAAGCCCGCGGCCATCGCCCGGTCCATCGTCTCGCGGTTGGTGATACCGCCCAGCAGGATGATCGGCATCGTCAGCTCGGCGCGGAATTTCTCGGCGTCGCGCATCAGATACGCCTCGTGGTAGGGGTATTCACGGAAGAACTTGTGGCCGCTCATCCGGATGCCCCAGCTGATCGGGGGTTTGAAGTTCGCCGCGAACTCCTTGACCGGCGCGCCGCCGCGGAACAGGTACATCGGGTTGACCAGGGAGCTGCCCGCGGTGAGCTCGATGGCATCCAGCCCACCGTCCTCCTCGAGCCACTTGGCGGTCTGCAGCGACTCGTCGATCGGGATGCCGCCGCGGACACCGTCGCTCATGTTGAGCTTGGCGATGACGGCGATCTTGCGGTCGCCGTGCTTGTCGACCGCGTCGCGTACCGCCCGCACCGCGCCGCGGGCCACCTTCGCCCGGTTCTCCAGGGAGCCGCCGAACTCATCGGTCCGGCGGTTGATCAGCGGCGACAGGAACGAGCTGGCCAGGTAGTTGTGGCCGAGGTGCACCTCGACGGCGTCGAATCCGGAGTCGATGGCCAGCCGCGCGGCGTTGGCGTGCGCCTCGGTCACCTCCCGGATGTCGTCGATGGTGGCCTTCTTGGCGAACCGCATCGACAGCGGGTTGAAGAACCGCACCGGTGCCAGGGCCGGGGCCTTGTTGGTGCGCGAGTTGGCCACCGGGCCGGCGTGGCCGATCTGGGCGCTGATCGCCGCCCCTTCGGCGTGGATGGTCTCGGTGAGCTTGGTCAGCCCGGGCACCGCCTCGGGCCGCATCCAGATCTGCCAGCCGTCGGTGCGGCCACCGGGGGCCACCGCGCAGTAAGCGACGGTGGTCATGCCGACGCCGCCGGCCGCCGGCAGCCGGTGATAGTTGATCAAATCCTCGGTGACCAGCGCATCCGGGGTGGACGCTTCGAAGGTCGCGGCCTTGATGATGCGGTTCCGCAACGTCACCGGGCCGAGCTTGGCCTCACTGAAAACATCAGTGAACACATTGGGCTGAGTGTTCATAGATCGAGCTTGCCATGCGACCTGACACAATGACATGCGTGGGTGCGATTGTGTTGGACGGTAAGGCCACGCGCGACGAGATCTTCGTCGACCTCAAGCAGCGCGTCGCGAAGTTGACCGAGGGCAGTCTTCGCGGCACCGCCGCGGGCCGCACGCCCGGGCTCGGGACCGTGTTGGTCGGTGACGATCCCGGCTCGCAGGCCTACGTGCGCGGCAAGCATGCCGACTGCGCCAAGGTCGGCATCAACTCGATCCGCCGCGACCTGCCCGCCGACATCACCCAGGCCCAGCTCGACGAGACCATCGACGAGCTCAATGCCAACCCGGAGTGCACGGGCTACATCGTGCAGCTGCCGCTGCCCAAGCACCTGGACGAGAACTCGGCCCTGGAACGCATCGACCCGGCCAAGGACGCCGACGGTCTGCATCCGACCAACTTGGGCCGGCTGGTGCTCGGGAAAGAAGCGCCGCTGCCGTGTACCCCGCGCGGCATCGTGCACCTGCTGCGCCGGTTCGACGTACCGATCGCCGGGGCTCACGTGGTGGTGATCGGCCGTGGCGTCACCGTGGGCCGGCCGATGGGGCTGCTGCTCACCCGTCGTTCCGAGAACGCCACCGTCACGCTGTGCCACACCGGCACCCGCGATCTGCCCGCACTGACCCGTCAGGCCGACATCATCATCGCCGCGGTCGGCGTGCCCCACATGGTGACCGCCGACATGGTCAAGCCGGGCGCGGCCGTCGTCGACGTCGGGGTGAGCCGCGTGGAGGGCAAGCTGACCGGTGACGTCGCGCCCGACGTCTGGGATGTGGCCGGGCACGTGTCGCCCAACCCCGGTGGCGTGGGTCCGCTGACCCGGGCCTTCCTGCTGACCAACGTCGTCGAGCTCGAAGAGTCGAAACTGGCGTGACGGCAAAGGAGTTCGTCCGCAAGGTGGTTGCCGGGCAGTGGCCGATCCTGTTGGTCGGGCTGTTCTTTGTCGCGGCGTTCGCCTTGGTGGTGGCGGGCTACTGGCGCCGTGGCGCGCTGGTGATCGGGATCGGCGTGGGTGCCGCCGCGGCGCTGCGGTTGATGTTGACCGATGACCGGGCCGGGCTTCTCGTCGTGCGCTCACGGACCATCGACTTCGTCACCACCGCGACGGTCAGTGCCGCGGTGCTCTACATCGCCTGGACCATCGATCCGCTGGGCACCAGCTAGCTGTAATTCCCGGCCAGGTTGTGAACGCGTAGTCGCTCGATAGGGGTGAGGCCGCCGATGCCGGTGTGGGCT
>NZ_VOMB01000028.1 GCF_019050325.1 [Mycobacterium] fortunisiensis
AGCCCACACCGGCATCGGCGGCCTCACCCCTATCGAGCGACTACGCGTTCACAACCTGGCCGGGAATTACAGCTAGCCACCCCGCGGCGGTCAGGAAGCCCGGTCCGGCGCCCAGTACTCCAGCATCTCGGCGAAGGTGTCGAACGCCGGCTTGGACACCCCGTAGGCCGCTTCGAAATGGATGCTCAGCGGGAAGCCCAGGTCGGCCACTCCGTCGATCACCCGCTTGTAGAGGTCGAGCATCTGCCGGCGCTTCTCGGCCGGCTCCAGCCCGGCGATCCGGCTGACGAACTCCTGCTCGGCGGCCACGGCCGGATTGCCCGGGTCCTGGATCAGCCAGTTGACCAGTCCGACCTTGGTCTCGATCTTCGGCACGAAACCGAAGGACAGCAGGATCTCAGGCCGGTGCTCGCTGGTCTTGGCGAACTCGGTCAGGAAACCGACGATGGCGTCGGAGTACAGCAACTGCGTCATCCCGTAGGTGGCGCCCTGCTCACACTTGAAGTTGAACCGGCCCTGCTCGCCCTCGCGGGTCGGGATCAGGATGGCACCGCGGTTGGGCACCACCTGCTCGTAGATGGACAGGGCGTCGGTGGGCGCGACGCCCTCCCCCTCGCCGTCCTTCATGGTGCGCGGCACACCGACGAATGCGATGCCCTCGAAACCGGCCGCACTGAGATCGATCAGGCGCTTGCCCAGCGCCTCGCGGTCCAGGAACGAGGTGACCTGCGTGCACAGTCCGCGCACCCCGGGTAGCTCAGGCTGGATCAACGACCAGAAGTCCAGCACGTCCATCTTGGGCTTCATCTCGACGGGGCGGTCGTCGTCCTCGTCGATCATCCCGGGGATCATGACGTGCCGGATCCGCCCCTCGATGCCCACCTCGGCGGACAACGCCAGCACCTTGCGAGCCTCGTCGACGGCGTATTGCGCGCCCCGTTCGACATTCGGGGGGACGAGTTCCAGGGCGATGGTGTTCAGAGGCACGAACCAGCTCCACATCTATGACGGCACTACCGATACGCCAGGCCATGCTGCCTGCCGGGGCGTGGCCCGGGCTCGACCGGGAGACTCCACCCTACGACTCGCGGCTGTGGTGATGTCAGCCATGTCGCTCACAAGGCACTGAGCAGTTCGACGCCGGCCCCGTCGGCCAGCGTCAGGATGGCCGCGTCGAAGGTGACCAGCCGAACGCCGCTCCGGCGAGCAAGCGTCAGTAGGTGTCCGTCGGTCACCTGACGATGACCGACGATGGCCGGGAAGTCCGGTTCGACAATCGACACGTCGTCCATGAGAAAGCGGTGGCCCGGTGTGGCCCGGAGTGCCGCAAGCACTCGACGCGCATCGGCCACCCCGAGGGGGCTGGACAACACCTTGGGGTTGGCCGAAACCCGGACGAACCCGCTCTCGGTGATCGGGCAGGTCGCCCAGCCCTGCCGGGCGTTTTCGGTGAACCACTGCCGAATCCGCGCATGGTGAATGTGGGAATCCCAAGCCAGGGCGACGAGCGCGTTCACGTCGAGGAGCGCCACGGAGGTCAGTCTTCGTCGAGTGCGCGGCGGACCATCTGCGGCGTGATCGGCGCCGTGCCCGCCGGCACCCGGATCACCGGCAGCTCTCCGTCGATTTCGACCTGCGCAGGAGTGAGTCCTCGGCGGGCCAGTTCGGATATCACCGCGCCCAGCGACCGACGCTCACTGGCAGCGAGTTCGCGCGCTGCCGCGACGACGTCGTCGTCCAGGTCCAGGGTTGTCCGCACCTTTTTGATGCTAGCGCATCACCACATCAAACCGCCCCGTAGAAATTGGGGCCCAACCCGTGGTGATACACCTCCTGCATGGCTGAACGCGTCACCTTCCCCAGCTCGACGGGCCCGACGCTGGCCGGTGTGATCGACCTGCCCGACGGTCCGGCACGGGGCTGGGGCGTCTTCTCGCACGGTTTCACCCTGGGCAAGGACTCGCCGGCCACGGCGCGGATCTGCAAGCAGTTGGCCGGTGACGGCATCGGAATGTTGCGGTTCGACGCGCTGGGCCTGGGCGATTCCGAGGGTGACTGGGGTGACGGGTCGTTCACCGTCAAGGTCGACGACGTGGTGCAGGCATGCACGTTCATGGCCGAGCGGGGCACGCCGGCCGACATCCTGATCGGGCATTCCTGGGGTGGGGCCGCGGCCATCGCCGCGGCCCGGCAGTCCCCCGGTGTACGGGCGGTGGTCACCGTCGGGGCCCCGTTCGACGTCGGGCACGTCGAGCATCAGTACGACGCATGCCTGGAGCAGGTGTTCGCCGAGGGCAGCGGCCAGTGGATGGTCGGAGGTAAAACCCTGACCCTCAAGCGGGCGTTCGTCGAAGATGTCCGGGCCGCGCATCTGCGCGACAAGATCACCGCCCTCAAGCTGCCGCTGCTCATCCTGCACTCCCCGACCGACAACACGGTCAGCATCGAGAACGCCAGCGACATTTTCTGGGCGGCCCGTCATCCGCGCAGCTTCGTCTCGCTGGAAGGTTCAGAGCACCTGCTGACCGGGCCGGGCCAGGCCAAACGGGCCGGGCGGATCATCGGCGCGTGGGCCGACGCCTACCTCGACGTGCGATAGCGTCGTCACATGTCTGACGCAGCCACCCAGATCGCGTTCGTACAAGCCACCTGGCATCGCAGCATCGTCGACAAGGCTCGCGAGGGATTCACCGATCAGATCGGCACCCACGGCTTCGGCAGCGATGCGTTGGAGTTCTTCGAGGTACCCGGCGCCTTCGAAATCCCGCTCACCGCAAAGCGTCTGGCCCGCACCGGACGCTACCGGGCCGTCGTCGCGGCCGGGCTGGTGGTCGACGGCGGCATCTACCGCCATGATTTCGTGGCCACCGCGGTGATCGACGGTCTGATGCGCGTGCAGCTCGACACCGACGTCCCGGTGTTCTCGGTGGTGCTCACCCCGCACCATTTCCACGAGCACGACGAGCACATCGCCTACTTCACCAGGCACTTCGTCAAGAAGGGCGCCGAGGCGGCCAACGCCGTCGCGGCCACCCTGGCCCTGCACGGCTCGCTGGAGTAAGCCGGGTCAGTCGCGCACCAGGGCGTCGCGGCCGGCCCGGATCATGTCCTCGCGGGGCACCACCTTGACGCGTTCACGCCCCTGCACCTCGCCCAGCGACACCTCGTGGGCGTCGAGGCGTTCCCATTCCGCCCACGTGGTGTAGTCCACTCCTTTGTCGGTCAGGTGCGCGAGTATCGCTGCGGGATCGCCGGTTTCGGGCGCCCGCAGGCCGGGCAGGTCGCTGAGCAGGCTGCCGACGGTCTCGGCGGTGTCGGATTTGGTATGGCCGATCAACCCGATCGGGCCTCGCTTGATCCATCCGGTCACATAGGTGGCGTCGATCAATCCGCCGTCGATGTCGAGTACCCGGCCGGCGTCGTTCGGTACTACCCCGGCGTGGTGGTCGAACGGCAGACCGGCCAGATGGGTGGACAGATAGCCGACCGCGCGGTATACGGCCTCGACCGGCCAGTCGGTGAATTCGCCTGTGCCACGGACATTCCCGTCGCCACACAGCTCGGTCCGCTCGGTGCGCAGGCCCTCGACCCGATCAGCGCCGAGCACCGCCACGGGCGCCTGGCACAGGTGCAGGTGGATGCGGTGCGGCGCGCCGGTGGGTTCCCGCTGCAGATACTTCATCATGGTGTCCACCACCAGCTTCGTCGACTTGGTGGTGTTGATGGCGTGCTGGCTGGCCTCGTCGATCTCGAAGCCTTCCGGGTGCACGATGACGTCGACGCTCGGCGAGTGCGACAGCTCGCGAAACTCCATGGGGCTGAACTTGATCTGAGCCGGTCCGCGCCGGGCGAACACGTGGACGTCGGTGGCCTGATTGGCGGCCAGCCCCTGGTAGACATTGCCGGGAATCTCGGTGCCGAGCTGTTCGTCGGCGGGCTTGGCGAGCATCCGGGCGATGTCGAGAGCCACGTTCCCCGCACCCAGCACCGCGACGCGCTTGGCGGTCAGCGGCCACGTGCGAGGCACGTCGGGATGCCCGTCGTACCAGGACACGAAGTCGGCGGCGCCGTAGCTGCCCGGCAACTCGATGCCCGGGATGTCGAGTGGCCGGTCGGCCCGCGCCCCGGTGGAGAAGATCACCGCGTCGTAGTGGCGACGGAGCTCGGGCAGCGTCAGGTCGGTGCCGTAGTGGACGTTGCCGATGAACCGCACGCTGTCGGGGTCACGGGCGAGCACCCGGCGCAGCGCCTTGATGATCTCCTTGATCCGCGGGTGGTCCGGGGCGACGCCGTAGCGCACGAGTCCGTACGGGGCGGGTAACCGGTCGAAGACGTCGACGCGGGCCTGCTCGTATTCCTTGGTCAGGATGTCGGCGGCGTAGATGCCGGCCGGGCCCGCGCCGATGACCGCTACCTGGATCTTCCTCATGAGCACCCTTCGTATTTAGGTAAGGCAAGCCTAAATATCGCTGCCGATGCCGCAAGGCCTCCCTGACGAGATCCCCGTCACGTGGGCCGGCGTGCGACGATTCAGAGGTGGTCACCCACAAGCCACTACGTCGGCGCCAACCGGTCCAGGAGCGGAGCAAGCGCCGCGTCGAACGGATTCTGGCCGCTGCGCTCGAGCTCCTCGAAACGCAGGGGGTGGACGCCGTCACCACCCGCGCCATCGCCCAGCTGGCCGGCGTCCCGGTGGCCACGGTGTACCAGTTCTTCCCCAACCGCGACGCCATCCTGCAGGAGATCGTCACCGACCATCTGGACCGGCGCGACGTCGAGGGCGCGGCGGTCCTGGCCGCCCTCAACCCGACCAGCATCGCCGAGGTCGCCCACGCCATCTTCGAATTCCACTACGAGCATCTGCGCAATCATCCGCACCTGGTCACGTTGCACTACACGAGCCTGGCCACCGGGCTGATCGCCGATCCCCGGGTGCGCCGAGCCGAGTTCGCCCGCACCATGCATGCTGCGCTGCTGCGCTGGGGGCTGCTGCGCGAGGATACCGATCCCCTCGTCACGGTGGTGGCCGTGGAGATCGGTGATCGACTGCTACAGACGGCTTTTCACGCCGGGCCGGACAAGGACCGGGCCATTCTCACCGAGGGCGAGCGGGCGCTCACGCAATACCTGCAGACCTACGCCGCACCCGCCGCCTGATCGGTACCACCAGCGCCGCTCTGCTTGAGCAAAGCGAACCGGGCGAGGGTGCCGACAAAACGTTCGAGGCCGACGGTCCCACCGACACTGGGCCGCCACCGCCCCGCGCGACGTTCGAGCAGCAGAGCCCCCACCGGCTCGGCGAACACCGCCGTCGCCAGGCCGGGGTCGTCGGCGTCGCGCCAATCCTCGACGACGTGCACCTGAAGCGGCCGGCCGTCGAGCCTGCGCACCCGCACCGCGGATGCGGTCACCGACACCACGAGCCGGGTGGTCGGAAAATCGCCGCCGATGCCCACCTGGACGATGTCGTCGACGAGTGGAACGGACAGGTAGATCGTGGCCCGACCACGCTGGTGAAGGCGGCCGAGATCATCCGCTTGCACGGTCGACGAAGCACCCATGCCGCTAATGATTATCATTTTCATACAGCTGGCTCAACTTCGGCGACGAACCCGCTGTTCAGCCCGTCAGCGACGAGTGCTGCTGCCCCCGACCTCGGCGGCAAGCGGTGGCGGCAACGGCGTCGTGGGAGTCGGCTTCGCGGCACTCGGTGACGCCTTCGGGGCGTCGGTGCTCGCGGGTGCGCCGGGCCGGTGGAAATCGAGCATCGACTCCTCCCGGATCACTTTCTCTCCCGCACTCACGACCAGTGACTTGGCGGTGACCAGGTATTCGATCCCGGCGTTCTCCGCGAGGAACGCGCCGTCGTCGTTGCGCTCGGCCGCCACGATCAACTTGGCGCCGTCGCGCAGCCGCACCCCGCGGTACTCGTACGCGCCGCCGGGCACCGAACAGATCGCCACCCGTGAATTGTCGGTACTGCCGAACAGCACGGTCGCATCCGCAGTGGCACACCGCGCGGTGGAATCGACATAGCCGCGTGAGTCACTGGCCGGCGCCGCCGAGGCGACCGCCGCACCCACCGCGAGCAACGTGACACCCGCCGTCACCGTAGCGGTGATGCAGCGACGCGGGGACCAGACACCAGACATCACCCATACTGAACCACGACTTTGCTGCTTACCGTCGCGTCAACCCCGAGACAGCATCGAATCGTTAGGTGTCCGCAACACTAGGGGGCCAGGCTGCGCATGGTCCGGACCACGTAGTCCTCCAACAGCGCGTCGCGGGTGGGCCAGTCGTAGGTAGTGATCAGCAGAGCGTAGAAACCCAGCAGGAAGAACACCGCGCTGTTCCACGGATTGACGTCAGGGGCGACCTCACCCTGTTGCTGGGCCAGTTCGATCTCGCGGGCCACCCCGGAGATCACCGGATGTTCCTGGCTGTCGGGGGCCGGCGGCCGGGTCTGCGAGAAGTGCAGCGCCAGAAAATCTTTGAACAACACCCCGCCGAGCCGGCGTTCCAGACCGATCACCAGCCGCATCGACTCGCGGAGCCCGTCCTCGAGGCTGTGCGACTTCTTGAGGAACTGGGCGTACTGCTTGGCGATGCGCTCCTCTTCGCGCTGCTCAAGCTCCAGCAGCACATGTTCCTTGGTGGGAAAGTGGAAGAAGAAGGTGCCGTGCGCGACGCCGGCCGCCTTCACGATCGAGGCCACATCCGCTTCGGTCATTCCCGCGCGCTTGAACTCCGAGATCGCCGCGCCCATCAATCGCTCACGCGTCTGCAGGCGCTTCGCCTCACGCGCAGACAGCCCGTCTGCCACCGCCATTCCATTCCTCCGCTTGGACCGAACCGACTCATCTGAATCTATCCGGTGGCGGCGTCGCGCAGGATCTGTTGCAGCCGGTCCAGCGGATCACCGCCGGCGGGGTCGAGTCGATTCGGTGCCGGGGTGGACGGGGCGCCGGCTCCGGCCGGAGGTGGCGACGCAACCGGCGGCGGTGGCGGGGGCACGGCGGCCCCGCCGCCGCGGTCGGCGAGCTTGCGGTCCAGCCGCGCCGACGCCTCATGTCTGAGAATCCGCCGATCGGCATCGGGATCCTCGTTGCCGGCGAAACACCCGGCCGGGGCTCGGGTCACCACGTCGCGGGCCGCCAGATAGCGGTGCCGCGCCGACTCGGTGTCCGATGCCGCGGCCGCACGGTCGCCGAGCGTTTCCCGGACGAATTCCAGATTCACCCGGGCCGAACATGATTCGTCGCCGTCAAGGCGGGCCAGCGCGGCAGTGAAGTACCGGTCGGCGTCGGCGAGCCGATCTTGCAGGACCGCCAGGGAGCCGGCGGCGAAGTCCGCCTTGCCGGGCTCGATGACAGCGAGGGCCGAGAGCCGCCCGACCTGAGCCGTCAACGCCTCGGTGTCGCGGTCGGCGAAACTCGACGTGGCCGACTGGCCGGTCACCACCACCGACAGCAGTGCGACGATCGCGATGAGCGCCGTCAGCACCACCGGCGCGGAGTACAGCAGCAGCTTGCGTCGCAGCGGGTTCAGTCGCAGCGGGTTCATGAGTGTGATCCCACATCGACCGATTGCATGCGGCGCAACTCCCGCAGCACCAGGTAGAGCTCGACCAGGACGAGCAGCCCGGCCGCACCAGCGAAGACCCAGTACAGCTCGACCCCGGCCCGGTCGGACGTGACGGCCGGCGCCTGGTCCGGCGTCGGGCCGCCGGGTAACGCGGCCGCCAACGGCGTGTCGCCGGTGCGCGGTACGAACGGCACCCCGATCTGGTCGGCGACCGCGCGCAACGCCGGCGTCCCGGCGGTGCCGTAGCCCAGCACCGCCCCACCGTCCACGGTGTCCTCGGGCAGCTGGAACCCACGCTGCGGGGCTTGGGATTCCGGGGCCCCGGCACCCAGATAGAACACCAGGTTCTGCGCCCTGGGGAACTGTGCTGCGGCGCTGATCAACTGGTAGCGCAGGACACCGGCGGCGGCACCGACATTGGTCTGCCGGCCTTCCGCGGTCGCCGGGTGCGCATCCAAGGCGGACACCACCGCCCGCAGACCCCAGGTATCGGCGGACAACGGCCACTGCAGACTCGGGCGGTCGGCGAACCCGATCACCGCGAAACGCGCGTGCGGATAACGCTCGATCAAGGCGGCGATGTCCTCGCGGGCACCGGATTGCGCCATCTCCGGGGAACGGTCGAGGACCACGAAGATACTCGGATCCCGGTCTCCGGCAGGCCGGGGCACGGTGTCCCGGGCGTCGCCGACCACCGGGCCGAGGCCGGCCATCAACAGCAGCAGCCCCGCCCCGGTCAGCGCCGACCACCGCCATACCGCCGGCCAACCGCCACCCTGCGTCCGGACCCGTTCGAAGGTGACCGCCCGGGCCACCACGAGCACCACCGCGAGCGCCGCGAGCAGCACCGGCGGCAGCACCGGCGGCAGCACCGGCTCGAGTCTCATCGCCGCATCACCACCGGCCACCACCACAGCACTGCCAACGCCAGCAATGCCACCAGCACTGCAATCCCCGGGGTTTCCGGTGATCGGGTGTCCGCGGCCGCCCCGCTCGCTCCTGCCTGCGGCGGGTGGTTGCGGATCTCGGTCAGCTGCGCCGCCACGTCCACCGAGGACAACCATCGACCGCCGGTACTGCGGGTCAACGCCGCCACCGTGCCCTCATCGGTGCCCGACGTGACGGCGTTGACCTGCACATCGGCGTCGTGCGCCAGCTCGCGCAGGCGCTCCGCAGTGAACAACGGTGTGGATCGGCCGGCGGCCGGCAGGGTTTCGGGGCCGACGTAGATCAGTGAACGGCGTTGCGCCGACGGCTCGTCGAAGGAGGGGAAGCCGGTCAGGCACAGGGCCAGCACGTCGGTCACGGTGGCGGCGTAATCGACGTAGGACACCGGCGAGACCAACGGCCGGGCCGCGTCATCGGCCGCGGCCGCCGCGAATTGTCCTGCGGCGTACTGGTAGTCGCGGGTCAGCGGTACGACCCGCCGGTTCGCCGAGGTCAGCCCGATGCGCTCGGTTCCGAACGCCGCGACCCGGTCGGCGAAATACCGCAGCGTCGCGCTCACCGTCGGGTCGGTCACCGGGCCGCCGACACACACCATGATGTCCTCCGCCGCCGCGGCCTGGGTGGTGCGCGGCGACGACGGCAGTCCGGTGGGCCGCGCCGCCGCGAACACCGCCGCGGCGAAGGCCACCGTCAGCATCGTGACCGCGACGACAGCCGCCATGATCCGCCGACGCATGGCCCGCACGTACTCGGGCAGTCGGGTGAGCCTGCGGGTGTTGGCCAGCGGTCGCAGCTCATCGGGGTCGACGGGCTCCCGCAACAGCAGCGCCAGGCCCACGCACCCGGCCAGCGCGAGACAGCCCGCGATCACCACCACCCACCAGATCAGGTCCATCCGCGGATCAACTCCTCGGTGGCGTCGCTGACCGTCCCGGCGTCCAGGGCGGAATGGTGGTTGAACTGAATATCGGTGAGCTCGACGAGGATCGGCGCCGCCGCTGCGGCATCACTGGCGGCAATCGCCTCGACCTGCATGTACTGCGCCTGCACTCCGGTCACGGACTGCAGGAACGCGCGCAGTTCCCGGCTCACCGCGGCACCGGCCGGCGCGGCACTCAGATCACCTGAACGATAACGGTTTCCGATCGTCCGCACCGCGCGTGCCGACCGGCGGCGCAGCAGCTCAGCCCGGGCCGCCCCGAGCACGGGGAGCTCGCGTATCGCCCGCCGCGGCGCGGTCAGCACGAAAACGCCGATGTACCAGGCACACACGAGCAAGATCAGGCCGATCGCGGCCCACAGCCACACCGACGAGTACGGCGTCGGCCCGATCACGTGGCGCAGCAGATCATCCGGCACGGGCGTACACCCCGGTCATCGCGGTCAGGGCCGCCCTGATCCGAACACTGCCGGTGACCCGGGCGTGCGGTATCCGCCGGCTGGTGAGGAACTCGGAAAGCTGTTCCCGCCGCTGCGCTTCGGCCCGCCGATACGCCTCGACGACCTCGGTGTCCAGACCGGTGAGGATGGGCCGGCCGTCGGCGACCTCATAGCTGCGCCCGGGGGCGGATGGTAGGCCCACTGCGGGCATGTCGCTGACCAGTGCCCACAGCACGTCATGGCGCGCGGTCAGGGCGTCCAGCACCTCGGCCAAGCGGTCGGTGATCTCCGGTTCGTCGGACACCACGAAGATCAGCAGCCGGTGCCGGTAGTGGCGGGCCACCCGGTCGAGCTGGACCAGGATGTCACTCGGGCCCGGCTGGTCGGCGGTGTGGTGGTGGTAGCGGTGCAACATCTGCTCGATGTGGGATTCCCCGCGGCGCAGCCGGATGTCGACGTTGCCTCGCCGGTCGCCGAGCACCATGGCGATCTCGTCGGAGCGGGGCACCGTCATGAGCCCGATGGCGCCGATGAGGTTGCGGGCCACCGTCCTTTTCCGTTCCCCGGACGGGGCGAGTCCGCAACTGTTGCGGCCGGCGTCGGCGACAACCAACACCTTGTGGTGCTTTTCGGAGACGAAGCGTTTGATCAGGGTGTGGCCGGACCGGGCGGTGGCCTTCCAGTCGATGTCACGGACGTCGTCGCCGGGAACGTAGGGGCGCAGCTCGTCGAATTCCAGGCTGCGGGTGTGTATCAGGGCGTACCGGCCGCCCTCGAGTAGCCCGGCGGCGTCGCGCCCGATGTACGCCTTGGCGGAGTCCAGGTATTTGCCCATCGCGGCCTCAGGGCACCGGGACCGCACGCAACACCGCGTCGACGACGACGTCCGGGGTGATGCGGGCGGTGGCCGCTTCGAAGCCGAGGATCAGCCGGTGCCGCAACACGCGGTGGGCCAGCCGGGCGATGTCGTCGGGCACCACGTGATCGCGGCCGCGCAGCACCGCCAGGGCGCGCGACGTCCGGCAGAACGCCAACGTGGCACGGGGACTGGCCCCGTACTCGATGACCCGGGCCAGGTTCGCCGGGAGGTGGCGGCCGGGCTCGCGGGTGACGGCGACGAGCCGGCCGGCGTACTCGACCAGGGCCCGATCGAGATAGACCGTCCGAACGATGTCCTGGGCCCGGCGGATGTCGTCGATGGTGACGACGGGCTCGGCGCGGTGGCCGCGATCGTAGAGACCGGCGTCCATCCGGGCGGCGATCTCCACTTCGTCGTCCACCGAGGGATAGCCGAGGATTTCCTTGAGCATGAACCGGTCGGTCTGGGCTTCCGACAGCGGATAGGTGCCCTCCTGGTCCACCGGGTTCTGCGTGGCGATCACGAGAAATGGTTCGGGGATGGGATATTCGACGCCGGCGATCGTGGTCTGGCGTTCCTCCATCGCCTCCAGCATCGCGCTCTGGGTCTTGGCGCTGGAGCGGTTGATCTCGTCGAGCAGCACGATGTTGGCGTGCACCGGACCGAGCTGGGTGACGAACGAGTTGTGCTCGGCGTCGTAGATCTGGGTGCCGATGATGTCGCTGGGCAACAGGTCGGGCGTGCACTGGATGCGCCGGAAGCTGCCGTCGATGGACTCGGCGACCACCCGGGCCGCGGTGGTCTTGGCCAGTCCGGGAACACTTTCGATGAGCAGGTGCCCGCCGGCCAGCAGCGCCAGCAACATCGATTCGCGCAGATGATCCTGGCCCACCACCCGGGTGGCGAACGCCGAGGTCACCGCGCCTGCAATGCGCTGAGCTTCGGCGGCTTCAGGCTGGTCAGCCTGCAGTCGCGGTGCGGTCATGAATCCTCTCCGGTCGGTCGTCCCCCTTCCCCAGACCTAGACCATGTACCCAGACTGCGCCGCCGTCATGCCTCGCCGGCCACCAGAACCAGCGGCCCAGCAGTACCGCGATCGGCGGCACCACGAAGGTCCGCACCAGCAGGGTGTCGATCAGCAGTCCGATGCCGATGGTGGATCCCACCTGGGCGATCGTCACGACGCTGGCGCCCAGCATCGCGAACATGGTCAGCCCGAACACGATCCCGGCGATGGTGACCACACTGCCGGTGCCGGCGAAGGCGCGGATCGTCGCGGTCCGCACCCCGGCCCGCGCCTCGTCGCGCAATCGCATCGCCAGCAGCAGGTTGTAGTCCGCGCCGACGGCCACCAGCGCGATGAACGCCAACGCCGGTACCGCCCAGTGCAGCGGCTGACCGACCAGGTGCTGCCAGATCGCCGCGCTGGTACCGAGCGCCGAGGCGTAGGAGATGGTGACGGTGGCCAGCACCACGATGCCGGCCACCGGGCTGCGCAGCATGCCCGCCACGATCACGAAGATCAGGATCAGCGTGGCGATCACGAGCAGGGTGAAATCGTGTTGCACATAGGTGATGAGTTCGGCGGTGGCGGTACCCACCCCGGTGAGGTCGACGCTGCCGCTGGCCGCCAGTGGCGTGTCCTTGAGCGCCTCGTCCGCGGCGATGCGGATCTCGGCGGACCGCTCTGCGCCGTCGCGGCCCCAGGATTCGCCGTCACCGTAGACGAGCAGCCGGGTGGCATGACCGTCCGGGGAGAACATCATGGTCATCACCCGTCGATACTGTGGGTCGTCGAAAGTCCTTGGCGGTAGGTAGAACCCACCTTCCGAGCTACCCGCGAAGTCGGTGCTGAGCTGCCGCAGGTAGCCGGTGAGCTGTTGCATCTGGGGCCCTACGGCATCGAGGCTGGAGCGCAGGGTGGCGGTGAGCCCGCGCAGCTGTGAGAGCGCCGTCCGCATCGTGGCCATGTTCTGGGCCGTACCGTCCAGTGCCGTGGTGGCGCCGGCCGCACCCTCCCGGAGTGCGCCCGCGCCGCCGGCCAAGGTGCCGGTGGCACCGACCGCATCGTCGAGCGGGGTGACGATCTTCTGCACCGCCGCACAGATCGGGTTGTCCGCGCAGCCCGGGGTGCCGTTCACGAATTGGCGCAGCGGATCGGCATATCCGGACACCTCCCGCAGGTTGCCCTGCAGGCCGGTCATACCCGCACCGATGTCGTGGGCCCCGGCCCCGACCCGGTTCAGCCCGTCGACGGCACCGGTGAGCCCGCGCTGCATCCCGGCCAGCGCCGCGTCGAGTTGGCCGACGGTGGCCAGCACGGTGTCCACCGAGTTCATTCCGTCGAGTGCCGATTGTGCTGTGCCGCTGAGTTGTTCACCGATCTGGCCGGCCTGGTAGGTCAGGGTGCCCTGGCGCACCGGGGTCCCAGCCGGCCGGCTGGCCGATTGCACCGTGCGGACCCCGCGCACGTCGAGGATCTTCCGGGTGACCCGCTCGATCGTGATGAGCCCGGCCGGGGTGCGCAGGTCATGGTCGGTCTGGATGGACACGATCTCGGGCAGCAGCCGGTTGTCCGGGAATCGGCTACGGACCGCCTGGTAGCCGCGGCTGGACTCGGTGGTCGCGGGTTGGGCGGCCAGTTCGGCGAACGTGATCTTGGCGTCGAGCAGCGGCAGGGCGCAGACGATCAACGCGCCGACGGCGACCACCAGGATCGGGCCCGGCCACCGGGCCACCGCGGTGCCGATCCGGCGCCAGCGCCGGCCGAGCGTGCTGGCCCGCGGCTCGAGCCGCCCGCGTCTGCTGAACCAGCCGATCAGTGCCGGTGTGAGCGTGAGCGCTCCCAGCATCGCCGCGAGAATTCCGATCCCGCTGGGGATTCCGGCGCTGCGCAGGAAGCTCACCTTGGCGAAGCTCAGGCAGAACAGTGCGGTGGCGATGGTGGCCGATGATCCGACGATAACCGGTGCGACCCGGCGGTAGGCGTCGGCCAGCGCGTCCGGTGGCGTCATCCCCACGCGACGGTTCTCGTGGTACCGCCCGAGCAGGAAGATGCCGTAGTCGGTACCCGCGCCCAGCACCATCGCCGACATCAGCGCCACCGAGAACACCGACACCTCGATCACGCCGTGCTCGCCGAGCAGGGCGACCACCGGCCGTGCGGTCCCCAGCGCCAGTCCCACCGAGGCCAGCGGCACGGCCGCGGTGATCGGCGAGCGGTACACGAACAGCAGCAGGGCCGCGATCAAACCCACGGTGAGCACCGTGATTCTCGCCAATTGTGCGTCCAGGGCCGCGAATTCGTCGACCAGGCTGGGTCCGGGGCCGGTCACGTGGGTGCGTAGCCCCGCCGGGGGCTGCGCTGCGTCCACCGCCGCGCGCAACCCGGCCACCGCGTCGGTGGCAGTGCTGCTGCCCAACTGGCCGGAGAGCCGGACCATCAGATAAGCCGCCCGGTGGTCACGACTTTCGAAGACAGCTGCGGCGGCCGGGTCGTCCCAAAGGTCCATGACCGATTCGACGCCGGGGGTCGTGGTGCGCAACCGGTCGGCCAGGCCCCGGTAGTAGCCGCGGTCGGCCTGGCCCAGCGGCCGGTCGGCATCGAGGACGACGTAGGCGATGTTGTTGCTGTCCGAATCGCCGAACCACAGGCCCATCCGGTGCGCAGCCTCGGTGGCGCCGGAATCGGTCGGGAAGAACGCCCGGGACTGTTCCTTGACGACGTGTTCGAGTTGGGGCACGGCGAGGTTGCCGACGCCGGCCAGCGCCGCCCACACCGCCATCACCAGCAGGGCGTAGCGGCTTGCGGTTCGTGCGATGGACTCCAGCATCGGCTCCCCCAGGGTGTCCATAACAATGTTATTGGCAGGTATAACATTGTTATGGCAAGCTGTCCAGAACCATGGGTATCCGCGAGAGTCTGATCGAGGAAAGCCTGACGGTCCTCGAGGAGAGCGGCCCGGAGGCGCTCAGCGCCCGCCTGCTCGCCAAGCGGATCGGTGCCTCCACCATGGCCGTCTACACCCACTTCGAGGGCATGCCCGGACTGTACGAGGCGCTGGTACGCGAGTCGTTCATCCGGTTCGGCGCACACCTGAGCCGGCGCCCGAACACCGACGATCCGGTGGCCGATCTGCTGGCCTCCGGCCTGGCCTACCGCGACTACGCGCTCACCTATCCGCAGCGGTACCGGCTGATGTTCGGTATCACCTCACCGTCGATCACCCTGCCACTCGGCCGCGACGTCACCGTCGACGGCAACCCCGGCGCGCTCTCGGAGATCAACACGGTATTCGCCCAAATCCCCGCGTTCGTCCGGCGCTGCATGGACATCGGCGCCATCGACGAGGGCGATCCCGTCGCCGTCGCCGCACAGATCTGGACGATGATGCACGGCTACGTGCTGGCCGAGATCATCGGGGTTTTCGGCACCGACGGCGGCGGCGTGACCCGGGTGCTGGCCCCGCACATCACCAATCTCCTCGTCGGACTCGGCGGCGACCGCGAACGGATCGGGCAGTCCTTCCTCCGGCTGGACCCACCGCCACAGCCCACGCCCCCGACGACGCCGCCGACTTCGGCCGTGCGGCCGGGCCGCCGCACCGGCCGCTGATCACCCGGCTATGGCTTGAGCATCACTTTGACGGCGCCATCCTGCTTCTTCTGGAAGATCTCGTAGCCGTGCGGGGCGTCGTCGAGCGGCAGCACGTGGGTGGCGAAATCGTCGACACCCAAAGGGTCGTCGTCACCGAGCAGCGGCAGGATGTCATCGACCCACTGCTTGACGTTGGCCTGCCCCATCCGCAGCTGGATCTGCTTGTCGAACATGGTGAGCATGGGCAGCGGGTCGGATGCCGCCGTACACCCCGATCAGGGAGATGGTGCCGCCACGGCGCACGATGTCGATCGCCGAATAGAACGCGTCGAGCCGGTCGATTCCGGCGGTCTGCATCAGCGGTTTGGCGACGGCGTCGGGCATCAATGCGGTCAGCTTCTGCAGAGTCGACGCCACCGGGGAACCGTGAGCCTCCATGCCCACGGCGTCGATCACCGAATCCGTGCCGCGGCCGTCGGTCATCGACCGCACCGCGTCGCCCACCGATTCGCCGAGTGAGTCCAGATCGATGGTGGTGATGCCGCGCGCTTCGGCGCGGGCCAGCCGTTCCCGGATCCGGTCCACCGCGATGACGCGGTAACCCAGATGCTGGGCGATGCGGGCGGCCATGTCGCCGATCGGGCCGAGCCCGAGGACGGTCACCGAGCCGCCGTCGGGAATCCCGGCGTAGGCCACGGCCTGCCACGCGGTGGGCAGCACGTCCGACAGATAGACGAAGCGCGAGTCCGGCGGGCCGTCGGGCACCTTGATGTGGGTGAACTGTGCTTGCGGCACCCGCAGGTATTCGGCTTGACCGCCCGGTATCTCGCCGTAGAGCTCCGAGTAGCCGAACAACGCCGCGCCCATCCCCTGATCACGGACCTGGGTGGTCTCACACTGGGTGTACAGATGCTGATCGCACATGAAGCAATGCCCGCACGAAATCTGAAACGGGATCACAACCCGATCCCCCGGCGACAGGTTCCCGACACCGGAGCCCACCTCGCGCACCACGCCCATCGGTTCGTGGCCGAGGATGTCGCCAGGATGCATGAACGCGCCGAGCACCTCGTAGAGATGCAGATCCGAGCCACAGATATTGGTCGAAGTGACCTCGATGATCGCGTCGGTCGGCGCTTCGATCTCGGGGTCCGGCACGGTGTCGACCCGTACATCGCGCCGACCGTGCCAGGTAACGGCTTTCACAGCTGTCTCCCCTCGGTGTGGAAGGCCCTCGGTTTCGAGTGACCAAGTGGTGGCTACCCCGGCAGATCGGCGCCAAACCGGCGCCACCGTGAGGAGAATGGACCGGTGACCTCAAGCTGGGACGGTTTCGATCGGTTCGTCGGGCTCCTGGACTATCCGATGTGCGTCGTGACCGTGCAGGCCGATGACCGGCGGGCCGGCTGCCTGGTCGGGTTCACCACCCAGGCCAGTATCGACCCGCCCCGTTTTCTGGTCGGCTTGTCGAAGCAGAACCACACCCTGGCCGTGGCGAAAACGGCCGGTCATCTCGGCGTGCACCTGCTGGGCCGTGACGCGCTGGACCTGGCGCGCCTGTTCGGCGGCGAAACCGGCGATGAGATCGACAAGTTCGCCCGCTGCCGCTGGCACACCGGCCCGGCCGGGGCACCGATCCTCGATGCCGCGCCGGCCTGGTTCGTGGGCGCGATCCTCGACCGGTTCGACCTCGGCGACCACGTCGGGTATCTACTGAATCCCGTTGCGGGACTTGCCCCGGAGCAGGCGCAGCGGTGGGTCGAGCTGTCCGACGTGGCCGATCTCGAACCCGGGCACGAGGCCTGAGCTAGCGCCAGGCGAACACCGGCTGTTCGAGTTCGTCGACCGGGTCCGTGCGGCCCTCCAGCGCCAGCCACCGCAGCTGCAGCAGCACCGCCCCGGTCGGTGCGTGGATCAGGTCGTTGCCCAGCGGGATCTGCACCACCGGCCGCGGGCTCTCCGGAATGGTGATGAACCGCGGCGAATCCTCGCGCTGCAGCTGGTGCAGACCGACCCGGTAGGCCGCCACCACCTCGTCGGGTGAGGGTCGCAGGTCCAGCCGACCGCCGCCCCAGACCACCACCGGAGTGATGACGTAACCGGAACGGGTCGGGTAATCGTCGAGCAGTCCCAGCACCGCCGAGTCGGGCAGGCTCACCCCGACCTCTTCGTCCAGTTCGCGCAGCGCCGCTTCGATCGCGGTCTCACCCGGATCCAGCCGGCCGCCGGGCAACGCCCACTGCGCAGCGTGCGAGGACAGCCGCGATGCCCTGCGGCACAACAGGAACGCGGCCCCACCTGATACGTCAACCATGCGGCCGTCGAGCCCGGGCTCCGGCATGGGCCGACCGTCGATCCACTCGTCGACCGGTGCCGGGTCCACCCGGTCCTCCCCGAGTTCGGAATCCACCAGGACCACCGCCACCGCCGCATGCCGCTTCGTCGGATCGGTCACGGCGCGGCGCTCGTGGGCCGCCAGGTGTGCCCCGATGCGTTCCCGCAGGGCTTCGTCATAGGCGATCGTCACCGCTCGACCATAGAACCTCTTACTTTTCGGGCTTGCGGGTCTGTTGGTACAGCGCGAGCCGCCACACCCCGCCGGCCCGTTCGAGGTGCAGCAGTTCGTCGAGCAGGGGACTGGTCACCACCAGGTGATACCCGTTACGAGGACCTGATATGCCTGGGCATCACTGTGACAACAGTGGTAAAAGTGATTCGTGGGTCTCCGTCAGCTATCGGCCCTCGCGGGCGTCGCAGCAGTGGCTGCGGCCGTCGCCGTGGGCACGGTCGCGGCGCCCACCGCGATGCCCTCGGCCGCGGCCGCGCCGGACTGTCCCGACATCGAGGTCGTGTTCGCCCGTGGCACCGACGAACCCGCCGGCATCGGCAATGTCGGCAAGGCGTTCGTCGAAACCCTGCGCCCGATGGTCAAAGGGGCCACGATCGGCACGTACGCCGTGCAATACCCGGCCTCGTGGGACTTCATGAAAGCCGCCGCCGGCGCCACCGACATGAGCAAGCGCGTCCAGGCCACCGCGGCGCGGTGCCCCAAGACCAAGATCGTGATGGGCGGCTACTCCCAGGGCGCAGCCGTCGTCGACGTCGTGGCCACCTCCCCGATCGCCGGGCTCGGCTACAACGCTCCGCTGCCCGCGGCAGTGGTGCCGCGGATCGCGTCGGTCGTCGTCTTCGGTAATCCGTCCGCCCGCCTCGGCCAACCGTTGACCCGGATGAGCCCGGACTTCGGTGCCAGAACCGCAGACCTGTGCAACACCAACGACCCGGTCTGTTCACTCGGCCGGGACTGGAACGCGCACGTCACCTATCCGAAGTCGGGCCTGATCAAGCTTGCCGCGCAGTGGGTCACCCGTCATGTTCAGCCGCCGGCTCCAGCGCCCGCTGCTCGGCGCTGAACACCGGATAGAGCCGGTGGGTGCCGGGCAGCCCCTTGAGCTCGACGTCACGCGGGTCACCCAGCACGAACTCGCCGGAGTGCCGGACCGCATCGCCGACCGGCTCGCTGACCAGGATCTCGCCGCCGTCGGCCTGACCGGCGACCCGGGCCGCCATTGCGACGTCCAGCCCGAACAAATCGTCGCCGCGGCGCACCGACGTGCCCATGTGCACACCGATCCGCACCCGGATCGCCTGCCACCGCTGCGGGTTCTGGGCAAGCGCACGCTGCACGTCGGTGGCGAACCGCACCGCGTTCTCCGGGTCGGCGAACGCGATCATGAACCCGTCGCCCTGGGTTTTCACCACGTGGCCGCCATGCTTGTCCACCCGCGCCTGGACCAGCTTGTTGTGTTTCTCCAGCAGCTTCACCCAGGCCCGGTCACCCATGGCGGCGTTGTATTCGGTGGAGCCCTCGATGTCGGAGAACACGATGACAACCCGCCCGTCAGCGGTCAGCCTCGCCAGGTCCGGACGCTCCACCTGGGCCCAGCCCGCCAGATCCTCGATCGAGTTACGCACCGTCGCGCCGAGCCCTTTGTTGATCAGCATGTCCGCGGTCTGAAACACCGTCTTGATGGCCAGCGGCGCCACCCCGCGGCGACGCTTCCGCTTACGGTCCTCGTCCTCCAGCTTCATCCGCTCGATCTCACGGCGGGCCGAACCCAGCTGCCGCCGGGTCACGATGAACAGCACCAGGAACGTGACGAACGCCGCGAGCAACACCACGACGAACACCAGCAAGACGGCCTCAAGAGTGGTCGGCATCGGCACCCGCTGATTATCGCCGCATAGTGCTCCTGGGCGATCGTCGGTGCCGGTCAACTGGCACGCTGGTGATCAACATGACCACTCCCCTGCTCGACGATCCGCACGACCTGTCGGCGCTGCACGCCAAGGGCAACGACGCCGACACCCTGTTCACCGACTTCGCGGCCTGGGCCGAGGCCAACGGCACCACGCTCTACCCGGCGCAGGAGGAGGCGCTGATCGAGCTGGTCAGCGGGGCGAACGTGATCCTCGCGACGCCGACCGGCTCGGGCAAGTCGCTGGTGGCCACCGGGGCGATCTATGCGGCGCTCGCCGCGGACCGCGTCAGTTTCTACACCGCCCCGATCAAGGCGCTGGTGAGCGAGAAATTCTTCGCGCTGTGTGACCTGTTCGGCGCGGCCAATGTCGGCATGCTGACCGGGGACGCATCCGTCAACGCCGACGCGCCGATCATCGCCTGCACCGCCGAGATCCTGGCCAACCTCGCGCTGCGCGAAGGTGCCGACGCCGACATCGGCTTGGTGGTGATGGACGAGTTCCACTTCTACGGCGACCCCGACCGCGGCTGGGCCTGGCAGGTGCCGCTGCTGGAACTTCCCAGCGCCCAGTTCCTGTTGATGTCGGCAACGCTGGGCGACGTCACGTTCCTGCGCACGGATCTGACCCGGCGCACCGGACGCGAGACGGCCCTGGTCACCGGCGCCGAACGACCGGTCCCGCTGTTCTACTCGTACGCCACCACGCCGATGCACGAGACCATCGCCGATCTGCTCGAGACCAAGCAGGCGCCGATCTACGTCGTGCACTTCACCCAGGCCTCGGCGCTGGAGCGGGCGCAGGCCCTGATGAGCGTCAACGTCTGCACCAAGGAGGAGAAGGCCGCGATCGCCGAACATATTGGCCGTTTCCATTTTTCATCGACCTTCGGCACCACGCTGTCGCGGCTGGTGCGCCACGGCATCGGGGTCCATCACGCCGGCATGCTGCCCAAGTACCGGCGCCTGGTGGAACAGCTGGCCCAGGCCGGGCTGCTCAAGGTGATCTGCGGCACCGACACCCTCGGCGTCGGCATCAACGTGCCGATCCGCACCGTGGTGTTCTCCGCGCTGTCCAAGTACGACGGC
Source organism: [Mycobacterium] fortunisiensis (assembly GCF_019050325.1). Taxonomy (GTDB): domain Bacteria; phylum Actinomycetota; class Actinomycetes; order Mycobacteriales; family Mycobacteriaceae; genus Mycobacterium; species Mycobacterium fortunisiensis. The sequence goes on from NZ_VOMB01000028.1 coordinate 20,720, forward strand.
ACCCGGATGCGGTTGCTCAATGCCCGCGAATTCCACCAGATCGCCGGGCGGGCCGGCCGGGCCGGGTACGACACCGTGGGCACCGTCGTGGTGCAGGCACCCGACCACGAGGTGGAGAACATCAAGCAGTTCGCCAAGGTGGCCGACGATCCCAAGAAACGGCGAAAGCTGGTGCGGCGCAAGGTACCCGAGGGCATGGTGCCGTGGGGTGAGAACACCATGACCCGGCTGGTCGACGCCGCTCCCGAAGCACTGACCAGCAACATGCGGGTGTCCACCGCGATGATCCTCGACGTGGTCGACCGGCCGGGTGATCCGTGCCGGGCGATGCAACGGCTGCTCACCGACAACCACGAGCCGCGCAAACGTCAGCTGAAGCACATCCGGGAAGCCGTGGGCATCGCCCGGTCCCTGCTACAGGCCGGAGTGATGGAACGCGTGGAGGGACCCGACGCCGATGGCTCATCATTCTCCCGTCGCTCCGCTCGCCCTGTCAGCTACCGGCTGACCGTCGACCTACCACCGGATTTCGCGCTCAACCAACCACTGTCCACCTTCGCCCTGGCCGCAGTCGACGTGCTGGATCCGCAAGCGGAAACCTATGCGCTGGACGTGGTCTCGGTGATCGAGGCCACGTTGGAAGATCCCCGGCAGATCCTGGCCGCCCAACTCAACAAGGCCAGGGGCGAGGCGGTGGCACAGATGAAGGCCGACGGCATCGAGTACGACGAACGCATCGAACTGCTCGACGAGGTCAGCTACCCCAAGCCGCTGGCCGAACTTCTCGAGCACACCTACGAGGTGTACCGGCAGACCAACCCGTGGGCGGCTGACGGGCACCTGTCCCCCAAGTCGGTGGTGCGGGAGATGTGGGAGCGGGCCCTGACCTTCCGGGAGTACATCAGCCTCTACGGCCTGACCCGCTCCGAGGGCGCGGTGCTGCGCTACCTGTCCGACGCCTTCAAGGCATTACGTTCGGGTGTTCCCGCGGCGGCCCGCACCGAGGCGCTGGGCGACATCGTCGAGTGGCTCGGAGAGCTGGTGCGCCAGGTGGATTCGAGCCTGCTCGACGAGTGGGAGCAGCTCACCAGTCCGGACCAGCCGCATGACGTGCCCGTCCCGGTACCGGCCCGCCCGCGCCCGCTGACCGGCAACGAGCGGGCCTTCACCGCAATGGTGCGCAACGCGCTGTTCCGCCGGGTGGAGTTGTTCGCCCGGTCCCGCTGGGACGAGCTGGGCACGCTGGACACCGGGTCCGGCTGGACGGCCGAGCGCTGGGCCGAGGTTGGCGAGGCGTACTTCGACGAGCACACCGACGTGGGCACCGGACCCGACGCGCGTGGGCCGGCGTTGCTGATCTTCGACCGCGGGCCGCAGGTGTGGCGAGTGCGACAGATCCTGGATGATCCGGCCGGAGATCACGATTGGGGTTTCGACGTGGAGGTGGATCTCACGGCCAGCGACGAGGAAGGCGCCGCGGTGCTGCGGGTCATCGATGCCGGACGGATGGGATGAGCGATTGCTGGACCCCATTTTATCGCGCCCCCGGGGCCTTGCGGCAAGGCCGGGGTGATGGCGCACAATCGCTGGCCTGAGCAAGCCACGGAGGAACAGGGAGCACGTGCCAGCTGACGATCACGACGTCGAAGTCCAGTCCGAACAGACCTATGTCGACGGGCTCTACACCCGTCTGGACGCCGAGCGCATCCGGGTGCGCGACCGCTACCGGACCGCGCTGCGCGAACACGGCGGCACCGCGGTGGAACGCGACGCCGAAGTGCGCGCGCTGGCCAAGGAAGCCAACCGGCTCGACGTGGCCGACAACGGCCTGTGCTTCGGACGGCTGGAAACTGTTGCCGGAGAACATTTCTACGTCGGACGGCTGGGCATCTTCGACCGTGACAACGACTATGAGCCGTTGCTGCTGGACTGGCGAGCTCCGCTGGCCCGGCCGTTCTACACGGCCACCGGCGCCCATCCCGAGAACATGCGGCGGCGGCGCCAGTTCCGCACCCTGGGCCGACGGGTGTTGGATTTCACCGACGAGGTGCTGGGCCGGCCCACCGAGGGCGACGAAGGTGACGAGGACGCCGCACTGCTGGCCGCCGTCAACGCGCCGCGCGGTGAAGGCATGCGCGACATCGTCGCGACGATCCAGGCCGAGCAGGACGAGATCATCCGCAACGAGCACACCGGGGTGCTGGTGGTCGAGGGCGGCCCCGGCACCGGCAAGACGGTGGTGGCCCTGCACCGGGTGGCCTACCTGCTCTACACGCACCGCGAGCGCATCGAACGGCACGGCGTGCTGGTCGTCGGACCCAACGAGGCGTTCCTGAACCACATCGGCCGGGTGCTGCCCTCCCTCGGTGAATCCGATGCGGTGTTCATGACACCTGGCGACCTGGTGCCCGGGTTACACGTCACCGCCGAGGATGCGCCCGAGGTGGCCGCCATCAAGGGCGCGCTGACGATGCTCGATGTGCTGGCCGCCGCGGTGGCCGACCGGCAGGAGGTTCCCGACGAGCCGATCCTCATCGACCTGCCCGACGTGCAGGTGCGCATCGACGCCGAGACCGCCCAGTGGGCCATCGAGGAGGCCCGCGAAACCGGGCTGCCGCACAACGAGGCCCGCCCCACGTTCCGCGACATCGTCACCTACGTGCTCACCGAACGCGCCGTCGCCCGGATCGGGAAGGGCTGGCTGACCCGTGCCGACAAGGCGGCCTGGGAGGAGCTCCGGGCCAGTGTGGTCGGCGAACTCGACGAGAACGCCGCATTCGCCGCAGCTCTCGATCAGCTGTGGCCGATTCTGACCCCGCAGACCCTGCTGGGCCCGCTGTACTCGTCGCCCGAACGGCTGTCCGCGGCCGGCGCCGACCCCCGGCTGTTCCGCGCCGACGGCGAGACCTGGACCGTCTCGGACGTGCCGCTGCTCGACGAGTTGGTGGACCTGCTGGGCCGCGACAAAGCCGGCGAGGAAGCCGCCGAACGTGAACGTCAGGAGGAAGCCGCCTACGCCGCCGGGGTGCTCGACCTGATGGTGGCCCGCGAAGATCTGATGGACGACGAGGACCACCTGCTGGCCAGTGACCTGATCGACGCCGAGGACCTGGCCGACCGGTTCCTCGAACGTGACACCCGCGAACTGGCCGAACGCGCTGCGGCCGACCGGGATTGGACCTACGGTCATGTGGTGGTCGACGAAGCCCAGGAACTGTCCGAGATGGACTGGCGGGTGCTGATGCGTCGCTGCCCGCGTCGCTCGTTCACGATCGTCGGCGATCTGGCCCAGCGTCGTTCGGCGGCCGGCGCCCGGACGTGGGCCGAGATGTTGGAGCCGTACGTGCCGGGCCGGTGGATCTACCGGACCCTGTCGGTCAACTACCGCACCCCGGCCGAGATCATGACGGTGGCCGGCGCGCTGCTGGCCGAGTTCGCCCCCGGGGTGAAGCCACCGGAGTCCGTGCGGGCCTGCGGGGTGCAGCCGTGGTCGAAGCAGCTCAGTACCTCTGAAATCCCGGCAGCTGTCGCAGAATTCGTGGCAGAGGAAGCCGCCCGGGAGGGCACCAGCGTGGTGATCGGCCCGCCCGAGATACCCGGAGCGGTGGCCCCGTCGGAGACCAAGGGCCTGGAATTCGACGCGGTGCTGGTGGTGGAACCGGCCCGCATCCTGGCCGACGGTGAACGCGGCGCCGCCGAGCTGTACGTCGCCCTGACCCGCGCGACACAGCGCCTCGGTGTGCTGCACACCGAGGCGCTGCCCGACGCACTGAAAGGCCTGGCCCATGCCTGACACCACCTGCGCGATCGTGGGCGGCGGCCCCGCCGGAATGATGCTGGGGCTGATCCTGGCCCGCTGCGGGGTGGCCGTGACGGTCATGGAGAAGCACGCCGACTTCCTGCGCGATTTCCGCGGTGACACCGTGCATCCGAGCACCATGCGCATGCTCGACGAGCTCGGGCTGTTCGACGAGTTCGATCGGATCGGTTACAGCAAGGTGGAAAAGGCCGAGTTTCCGGTCGACGACGGTCCGGTGACCCTGATCGACTTCCGCCGGCTGCGTCAACCCCATCCCTATGTGGCGATGGTGCCGCAGTGGGATTTCCTCGATCTGCTGGCCGACGCCGGCCGCGACGAACCCAACTTCACGCTGCGGATGCAGACCGAGGTGACCGGGCTGATCCGCACCGGTGAGAAGGTCACCGGGGTGCGCTACACCAGCCCGGACGGCGACGGTGAGTTGTCCGCCGAACTCACCGTGGCCTGCGACGGGCGCACGTCACTGGTCCGGCGCGAGGCCGGCTTGCGTACCCGGGACTACCCGGTGCCCTTCGACGTGTGGTGGTTCCGGCTGCCGCGCACCGATGACGGCCAGTACTCACTGATCCCGCGCACCGCACCGGGGCGCGCCATGATCATGATTCCGCGCACCGGCTATTTCCAAGTGGCGTACCTGATTCCGAAGGGCGGCGACGCCGAACTACGCGCCCGCGGTTTCGAGGCGTTCCGCACCGAGCTCGCCGAGCTGATCCCCGAAGCCGATCCGGCCGCACTCACCAGCTGGGACGATGTCAAACACCTCGACGTTCAACTCAACCGGCTGTCGCGGTGGCATCGTGACGGGCTGCTGTGCATCGGCGACGCCGCCCATGCCATGTCACCGGTCGGCGGGGTGGGGATCAACGTGGCCATCCAGGACGCGGTGGCCGCCGCGCGCCTGTTGTACCCGGCGCTGCGCGAGCACCGGGTCAGCGAATCAGACCTGGCCGCCGTGCAGCGCCGACGCCGCCTGCCCACTGCGATAACCCAAGGCTTCCAACGGATTCTGCATCGAGCGGTGATCGCGCCGGTGATGAAAGGCGCCGCCATCGCCCCGCCCGGGGCGCTGGTGAAGGTGATGCGCCGGCTCCCCCAACTCACCGCCATCCCGGCGTATCTGGTCGGCACCGGGGTACGTCCCGAGCACATCCCCGGGCCGGCGCGACGGTAGGTCCACGTGGCAGGCAAACAGAATCCCGAACTGCGCCGTCGTGAATTATGCGATGCGGCAATCGTTCTGCTGGCCCGCGAGGGGATCAAAGGCGTGACCCATCTGAGGGTCGACCGCAAGGCCGGAGTCCCGGACGGGACCGCGTCGTTCTACTTCCGCACCAGCTCGGCGTTGGTGCGTGCGGTGGCCAACCGGATTGCCGACCTGGACCTGGCCGATCTGACCGCGGCCATCCGGGCGACGAAGTGCGGTGCGGGCCCCTCACCGGCGGCGGGGCTGGCCCGGCTGGTCATCCAGTCCGGCACCGGGGCACGCCTGGTTCGCAGCAAGGCCCGCTACGAGCTGGTGATGCCGGCCAGCCGGGATGCCGGGCTGGCGGCCGCGTTCAGCCACAATCAGCAGCAGTTCTTCGAACTGCACCGGGACGTGGTGCTCAGCCTCTGTCCCGCCGGTACCGACCCGGTCCTCATCGATGAAAAGTCTTATGCACTACTGACTTTCATCAGTGGACTGATGCTGGCGCTGGCCCGTGGCGACCGGACCATCACCTCGGCCGGGCAACTGGAGACGATCATCACCTCGATCGTCGCATCGGTCCCGGCCGTCTCACATCGCGAAGGAGTATCCGCCGTTGACCGGTAACGTCTGCCCGGTGATCCAGGAGCCGTGGTCGCTGGCCAACACCACCGCCAGGTAGGCCACGTCCTCGGGCAGGCCCGGCCGGCGGATCGGGTAGCGCGACAGGATGGCCTTTGCCTGTGGCGAATCGGCCATCTCGGCCCACAACGGTTCGGTGAGCGGGGTGCGCATGGTGCCCAGCGCGATGTTGTTCGCGGTGATGCCGTATCGGCCGTTCTCCAGCGCGATCGACCGGGTCAGCCCGGCCGCGCCGGCCTTGGCCGCGGCGTACACCGCACCGCTGGCGTCGCCCGTGCGCCCGGCGTCCGACACGATCGTCACGATCCGGCCCCACTGCCGCTGCACCATCGCCGGCAGGACCGCACGTGTGCAGTGCAGCACCCCATACAGATTCACCTGTAGGAACGGATCCCAGTCCGTCGGGGTGGAGTCGGCGAACGGCATCCGGGCGGCGAAACCCTCGGCCCCGGCGTTACCTGCGTTGTTCACCAGGATGTCGATGGTCCCGGCCCCGGTAATTGCCTGCGTGGCGGCCTCGTAGTCAGTGACGTCGAACGGCACCGCCTCCGCTTCGCCGCCGGCGGACCGCAATTCGGCGACGACCTCCTCGGCGCGGTCGCCGCGCAGGTCGTTGATCAACACCGTGGCCCCGGCCGCACCGAATGCCTGGGCCAGTCCGCGGCCGACCCCTTGCCCGGCTCCGGTGATCAACACGCGTCGGTCTGACAGATCGAATTGCAGCGTCATCGTTTCTCTATACCAGTAGAGGTTCGAAAGCTGTTCGCGCGGGTGTGGTCTGCCATAGTCTGGACGCCCGTCCCTAGGAGGAAATCCATGAGCGACCACGACGTCCGGATGATCATCCTGTCGACCGACGATCTCGACGAGTCGATCCGCTTCTACACCGAAACCCTGGGCATGCCGCTGAAGTTTCGTGATGGCGCGCATTTCGCCGCGCTCGACGGCGGGTCTCTGACGCTCGCCCTGGCCACGTCCGTGGACCACCCGATCCCCGGGCAGGTCGTGGTCGGGATCAAGACCGCCGATGTGGACGGTGCGGCCAAGGCCATCGAGGCCAGCGGTGGCGGAATCATCAAGCACCCGTACGACGATGCGCACGAGCGTCGCGCCGTGGTCTACGACAACAAGGGCAACGGTCTGGTGTTCTACAGCCCGCTGGCGCGCTGACCCCTCAGCGGGGCTTCTTCTTCAGGTCCTGGCGGGACACCGGAACTGTTACCGGTGTCTTGATGCTGATCTGTCACCGATGTCTTGAGAGATCGGCCACTTTTGTCGGTGCCGGGTGGCATAATCGAATACATGTTCGACAGTGATGGTGAAGGCGGTTCCGAGGCCAGGGACGATGCCGGGGCCGATGCGGGGGCTGGGCTGATCGACGCGATCACCACCGCCGCCCAGGCCGAATCAGCGGCCATCGCCGCCCGACTGGCCGCCATCGGCGAGTTGGATCTGCGCCGGGAAGCCGAAC
>NZ_VOMB01000015.1 GCF_019050325.1 [Mycobacterium] fortunisiensis
CCACTTGAACCTCAACACAAGCCGCTGCTGAACAGCGAAAAGGCGCCCACTAGAACACTAGGAGCGCCACACACGTTCGACCGGAGGGGTCAAGTGCCACGGGTTTTACTCGTTCGTGTTGGCGACCGTGCTGATGTGTGCGCCGATGACGGTGGTGTCCAGGCGTCGCAGCAGTTCCATGGGGTCATCGAAAACCGCTTGGGCGCCGGCCTTTTCCAACTCGCAGTCGGCCACCCCGCCGCAGCGCACACCGATGAACGGGACACCGACGCGGGTGGCGGCTTTTCCGTCCCACACCGCGTCGCCGACGAAGACGGCCTGCTCGGCGGACACGCTACCCCGTTTCAGTGCCACTTCGACGATGTCCGGGTCGGGTTTCGCCATGTCGACATCTTTGGACGACGTCGCTGCCGCGACGGCGTCGTCGCTGTCGAGAATCTTTCGGGTGAGGGCGAGTTCGTCTTCCGGCGCGGAACTGGCCAGCACCACCTGAACCCCTGCCCCGGCGAGATGGTGCAGGAGTTCACGGGCGCCGGGGAGGCGCACGATCAAGCCCGCACTGTCCATGTAGAGACTGCTGTGGCGGTCTTTGAGTCGTTGTTGCACAGCCTCACTGGCGTCTCCTGACAGGGCCCTGACGAGGCTGCTGCCGTCCATGCCGATGCTGCGGTGGATCCGCCATGACTCCACGTCGATGTTCTCTTCGCGGAACGCGCGAGCCCAGGCGTGCACGTGGAGGTAGTTCGTGTCGACGAGGGTGCCGTCGACGTCGAACAGGACCGCGAAAGGATTCGACGTTCGCATGTGCGCGGGATACCCGCGGGCCTGCAGGTCAAACCGGACGTGTCAGTCGCGGGCTCAGTGCGCCGCGGCGAGGCGGCCGCTGAGACGGGCGTGACGTTCGGCACTGTTCTCGTTCATCCCGACGATGCTGACGGATTTGCCCTTGGCCGCGTATTTGGAGGTGATGGCGTCCAGTGCGGACACGGTGGATGCGTCCCAGATGTGTGCCTGGCTCATGTCGATCACGACGTTGTCCGGGTCCCCGACGTAATCGAATTGGTAGACAAGGTCATTGCTGGAGGCGAAGAACAGTTCGCCGCGCACCGCGTAGACCCGGGTGTGCTCGTCCGGGTGGGCGATGTCGACGACCTCGGTGAGGTGCGCGACCCGGCGGGCGAACAAGACCATCGCGGTCAGGGTGCCGACCGCGACGCCGTAGGCGAGGTTGCTGGTCGCCACGGTGACCGCCACCGTGGCCAGCATCACCGTGGTTTCACTCCTGGGCATGCGCCGCAACGTCTTCGGGTTGATGCTGTGCCAGTCCAGGGTGCCGACCGACACCATGATCATCACGGCGACCAGTGCGGCCATGGGGATCTGGGCCACGACATCGCCGAGGCCGACGACCAGACCGAGCAAGAAGGCGCCGGCCAGGAACGTCGAGATCCGAGTGCGGGCACCGCAGGACTTCACGTTGATCATGGTCTGCCCGATCATGGCGCAGCCGCCCATACCGCCGAAGAATCCGGTGACGATGTTGGCCACACCCTGTCCGAGTGACTCGCGTGACTTGTCGGAGTGGGTATCGGTGATGTCGTCGACGAGCTTGGCTGTCATCAGTGATTCGAGCAGCCCCACCACTGCCATCGCCAGGGCATACGGTGCGATCACGCCGAGCGTCTGCAGGGTGAACGGGATGTTGGGGATCAGCAGCGACGGCAGGCTCGACGGGAGCTGCCCCTCGTCACCCACGTTGGGCATCGACCAGCCGAATCCGATGGTGGCGGCGGTGAGCACCACGATGGCGACCAACGGGGCCGGGATCGCGGTGGTCAGTTTCGGCAGTGCCACGATGACGGCGAGGGCGACGGCCACCATCGGGTACACCAGCCACGGCACCCCGAGCAGGTGGGGCAGCTGGGCCAGGAAGATCAGGATTGCCAGGGCATTGACGAAACCCACCATCACGCTGCGCGGCACGAAGCGCATCAGCTTGGCCACCCCGAGCCCGCCCAGAACCAACTGCAGGACCCCGGCCAGGATCACCGTCGCGATGAGGTAATCGAGCCCGTGGCTGCGCACCAGGGGTGCCACCACCAACGCGACGGCCCCGGTCGCGGCCGAGATCATCGCCGGCCGCCCACCGACGATCGCGATGGTCACGGCCATGGTGAACGAGGCGAACAGTCCGAGCCGCGGATCCACTCCGGCGATGATCGAGAACGAGATCGCCTCGGGGATCAGCGCGAGGGCGACCACCAGGCCGCCGAACACCTCGGTGCGCAGCAGGCGTGGCGACCGCAGGGTCGCGAGCACCGACTGCCGCTCTCGCGGTGTGATCGCATCAGACGTGATCGGATCAGACGATCGCTTCAACACAACTCCCGTTTCAAGGCCACGCCACCTCATTGGTGAATGGGGGCCGTCGACACGCATCGCTGCGCGAAAAACATCGCCCGAACGCGCGATCAAGGTCGAGCTCGGGGCCAGGCACCATTGGGGGGATGACCCGCGCGGTCGGCGCCGACGACGAACTGTACCCCTGCGCGAGGGTGGTGTTCCAATTCCGCGACCGCGGTTGTGGCCAAGCCCACCGCTGCGATCACGGTTGCCGGTGATCTGACTGCCGGCGGGCAGCATGTGAGAAGTCAGTCCGCGAGACCGTATTCGTCGAACCAGTAGGCGAGTTTGCCGCGGCGGCTCACCGCGCGCAGCCGGGCCTCGGCGGCGGAGCGCATCTTGCTGGTGGTGACGATGAGCAGCTCGTCGCCGACGGCGATGCGGGTGTCGGGCAGCGGGACGAACGTCCGGCCGTCGCGGATGATCAGCGTGATCACCGCCGGGTCGGGCAGCCGAAGTTCCAGGATCGTCACGTTGTGCAGCCGCGAGTGGGGCTGCACCGTCATGGTCAGCAGTTCGGCGTCGAGCACGTCCAGCGGCGCGGCCTCGACCTGGATCTCGCGGGTGACATCGCGGGTGATCAGCCCGAGCGCGTTTGCCATGTAACGAATGCTGGGGGCCTGCACCAGCGTGAAGATCACCACCAGCACGAACACGATGTTCAGCAGGCGGTAGCTGTCGGCCACTCCGGCCACGATCGGGAACGTGGCCAGCACGATCGGCACGGCCCCGCGTAATCCGGCCCAGGACAGAAAGAGTTGCTCGCGGATCGGAATGCGAAAACCGGCCAGTGACAGCACCACCGACACCGGCCGGGCCACCAGCAGCAGCACCAGCCCGATCGCGATCGCCGGCAGTACGTCGTCGGCCAGCTCATGCGGGTTCACCAGCAAGCCCAACAGCACGAAGAGCCCGATCTGCGCCAGCCAGCCCACCCCTTCGGCGAACGACCGGGTGGCCGATTTGTGCGGCAGGCCGGAGTTGGCCAGCACCACCGCGGACAAGTAGGCCGCGATGAAACCACTGGCATGGGCACTTCCGGCGGCGGCGAACGCGATGAACCCCAGTCCGAAGGTGGCGATCGGGTAGAGACCAGAGGCCGGCAGCGCGATGCGTCGCAGCGCGAATGCCCCGGCGAACCCGACGCTCAGGCCCAGCAGGGCGCCGATCACCAGCTCGTAGGCAAGGTCGGTGATGGCGCCTTCGGGGTGGAACACAAACGGCACCACGCTGAACGTCAACACCAGGATGACGGCCGGCGCGTCGTTGAAACCGGATTCGGCCTCCAGCAGGCCGGCCAGCCGACGGGGCAGCGGCAATATCCGCAGCACGGAGAACACCGCGGCCGCATCGGTGGAGGACACGATCGCCCCCAGCAGCAGCGCGAGCTGCCAATCCATGCCCAGCAGCAGGTGCGCACCGACGGCGGTGATGCCGGTGCTGACCACCACGCCGACGGTGGCCAGCACCCCGGCCGGCGCCAGCACCCCGCGAATGTCAGAGAACCGCGTGGTCAAGCCACCCTCGACGAGCACGATTGCCAACGCCGTGGTGCACACGTTGCGGGCCAGTTCGACGTTGTGGAAGTCCAGCCCGAAGCCGTCGATGCCCAGCATCATGCCGACCGCCAGGAAGAACAGCAGGCTGGGGAAGCCGATCCGGGTCGCCACCCGCGTGCCGATGATGCTGGCCAGCAGTACGACGCCGCCGGTCAACAAGGTGAGGTAGAGCTGGTTCAGACTCATCGTGAAGTAGTTAATCAGGGCCAAGCTCTCCAGGCGGTGAGCGCCGATGGGGGAAAATGGCCCGGTGACGGGAGAAAAGATGCGGGTCGTGGTCGCCGGCGCGGGCAATGTGGGCCGTTCGGTCGCGCGGGAACTGGTCGACAGCGGCCACAAGGTCCTGCTGATCGAACAGCTGCCACGGCGCTACGAGCCGAACACGGTGCCTGGCGCCGATTGGTTGCTGGCCGACGCCTGCGAGCTCTCCGCGATGGAGGATGCCGGCATCGAAACCAGCGACGTGCTGATCGCGGCCACCGGTGACGACAAGTCCAATCTCGTGGTCGGCTTGCTGGCCAAGTCGGAGTTCGGGGTGCCCAGAGTGGTGGCCCGCATCAACGACATCCGCAACCAATGGCTGTTCGGCCAGGACTGGGGCATCGACGTCGCGGTGTCGACGCCCGGGGCACTTGTGGCCGGCATCGAGGGTGCCATCGACGTGGGCCACCTGGTGCGCCTGATGACGCTGCGTGGCGGCCGGGTGGAGTTGACGAAACTCACTCTCCCGCATGACAACCCGGTGGTGGGCGAGCGGGTCGATCGGTTGAATCTGCCGCCGGACACCGCGTTGGTGACTGTCGTGCGGGGCAACAAGGTCAGATTGCCCCAGCCTGACGACGTGCTCGAAGCCGGTGACGAGCTGCTGTTCACCGCCAACCGGACCTCGGAGAATTCGCTGTTGACCGCCATTCACGGGGGCGAGTTCCTCCGGGAAGTGGTCTCCGAAGAAACCTAGGCTGATGGGCATGGATGCCGAAGACGCGGGAGCGCCGGAACGCCGGCTGGTGATCAGGGTCAACTCGAACGCCAAGATGTCGCGGGGCAAGGCCGCGGCGCATGCTGTGCACGCGGCGCTCAAGCTCTACGGTATCGAGTACGACCATCCGGTCATCGTCATCGGTGGCAAGCCCGACGAGATTCTGGCGCAGACGGTGCATGTCCGTGACTCCGGCCGCACCGAGTTGGAGCCCGGCACTTTGACGGCGGGGGCGAGCTGGGAGTACCGGGACCGTGCCGAACCCGACACGCTCGAGTAGCTAACCCGTTGCCGCCGTGTGCTCGTCGCTTCGGGGTTGGTCCGGCAGGGTCAGGCCCAGATGCTCGCGCAGCGTGGTGCCCTCGTAGTCGGTGCGGAACACCCCGCGCTCCTGCAGCAGCGGGACGACGCGGTCGACGAACGGGTCGAGCCCGCCCGGGGTGACGTGGGGAACCAGGATGAACCCGTCGCTGGCGTCGGATTGCACCAGGTGGTCGATGGATTCGGCGATCGTGGCGGACGAGCCGACGAAGTTCTGGCGCCCGGTGACCTCGATGATGAGCTCGCGTGTGGTCAGGTTCTCGGCTTCGGCCTTGGCCCGCCACTCGTGGGCCACCGCGACGGGGTCGCGGTGGATACGCACGCTGGCCCGGCCTTTGGCGATGGTGTTCTCGCCGACCAGCGGGTCGACGCTGGGCAGCGGTCCGTCGGGATCGTGATCGGAAAGATCGCGATTCCACAGCTGTTCGAGGAACTTGATGGCGGTGGCGGGGGAGACCTGCGCCAGCCGGACCTCGTGCGCCAACTCGGTTGCCTCGTCATCGGTGTCGCCGAGCACGAAGGTGGCGGCCGGTAGGATCAGCAACTGTTCGTGACGGCGGCCGTATTTGGCCAGCCGGCCCTTGACGTCGGCATAGAACTTCTGCCCGTCTTCGAGGGTCCCGTATCGGGAGAAGATGGCGTCGGCGGCCGCTGCGGCGAACTCGCGTCCATGGTCGGAGTCCCCGGCCTGGAAGATCACCGGTCGACCCTGCGGGCTGCGCGGGACATTGAACCGGCCGCTGATGTCGAAATGGTCGTTGTGGTACTCGAATTCGCCGGCGGCTGGGTCAGACAGGAACACGCCGGTCTGTTTGTCGGCGACGATCTCGTCGCCGCGCCAGGAGTCGAACAGCGTGTGGGCGGCGGCCAGGAAGCTCTCGGCCCGCTCGTAGCGCTGGTTTTCCGGCAGGAAGCCACCGCGGCGGAAGTTCTCACCGGTGAAGGCATCCCAGGAGGTGACGACATTCCAGGCGGCCCGTCCTTCGGAGAGATGATCCAGCGAGGCGAATTGCCGTGCCACTTCATAGGGTTCGTTGAAGGTCGAGTTGATGGTGCCGGTCAGCCCGAGCCGCTCGGTGACCGCGGCCAGCGCGGCCAGCACGGTGAAGGTGTCGGGGCGACCCACCACATCGAGGTCGTAGATCTGACCGCCCTGTTCTCGCAATCGAAGTCCCTCGGCCAGGAACATGAAGTCGAACTTCCCACGTTCGGCGGTCTGGGCGAACCGGACGAACGAGTCGAACTCGATGTGGCTGCCGGATTCGGGGTCGCTCCACACCGTGGTGTTGTTGACACCAGGAAAATGCGCGGCCAGGTGAATCTGCTTGACAGGCTTGGTCATGGCAATCCTCGATGGTCAGGCGGCCGAGTAGCGGTTGGCGGGGCGGGGCAGGCCGAGCAGGCCGCGCAGTGTCGACGCTTCGTAGGTGGTGCGGAACACGCTGCGGCGCTGTAGGTCGGGTACCAGCACCTCGGTGATCTGCTGCAGATCGTGCGGCAGAGTTGCCGGGCGCAACCGGAAGCCGGTGGCCCCAGCGGTATTCCAGTCCTGCAGCCGGTCGGCCAGCTGTGCCGGTGTGCCGACGAAGATCTCGGCGTCACTGCGATATGCGGTGCCGGCCAGTTCGTCGAGACGATCGCGCCGGTCGGTGGCCGCTTGAGGTGTGTCGTCGAGGAACACGACCAGATCGGCGAACATCCGTGCCGGCGTGTCTGCTTCCGGGCGCACGGCGGCGACGGTGTCGGCCAGGGCGGTGACCTCGCCGGCGCTGTGCGGGGTGATGAAGCCGATGTCGGTGCTGGTGGCGATCAGTTGGTAGGCCGGGTCGACGTGGCCGAGTGCGGCCACGACCGGTTGCCCCTGCGGCGGTCGCGGGGTGATCGAGGGGCCTTTGACGGAGAACGTGGCGCCCTCGAAGTCGATGTAGTGCAGTTTGTTCCGGTCGATGAACCGTCCGCTGGCGACGTCGCGGATCTCGGCGTCGTCCTCCCAGCTGTCCCACAACCGGCGCAGTACTTCCACGTAATCCGCGGCCTCACCGAATAATTCGGCGGTGAGTGCGGCCCGATCCTCGGGCAGTACGCGGCGGCCGAAATGCGCCGCGGCATCCCGACGCGAAGAAACCTGGACTCGCACCCCGGCCCGGCCGGTGCTCACGTAGTCCAGGGTGGCAATGGCTTTGGAGGCGTGGAACGGTTCGGTGTGGGTGGTGATCACGGTGGGCACCAGGCCGATGTGGCGGGTGCGGGGAGCCACCCGCGCGGCGATGAGCACCGCGTCGAGCCGACCCCGTACCTGATCGGTGCGATTGTCGGGGCGAAACGGATGGTCGGACTGCAAGGTGAGTCCGTCTTCGATGGTGACGAAATCCAGTAGGCCGCGTTCGGCCTGGCTGACCAGATCGACCCAGTACCGCGGGGTCAGCAATTCGGCGGGCCGGGCCGCCGGCTCACGCCAGGACGCCGGGTGCCATCCGGTGCCGTCGAGTGCGACGGCGAGGTGCAGTGCGGTGCCCATCGACGATTCTCACTTTCAGTCGCGGTCTCAGGCGGCAACGCGAGCACACACCCGGGTAATCCCGGGCGCGGGCCGGTGCGAGTGTCCGATCCAGTCTGACCTGCTTGAAGAGATCCACGCAGGGTGATGCGAAATCCTCGGTTTGTCCGCCTACGCGATGTGCTCTCCGGCCGCGGGAGCGGTGAACGTGTCGTCGAGATAGTCACGGAGTTCGCGAACGTCGGCGTCGAGCAGTGCGAGGTAGCCGTCGGGACGCACGAGCGTCAGCCCAGGGTTTCCCACGGATGCGGTGGCGCCGCGGACATCGATCAGCTCCCCGTGAGGTGCGATCGCGGCGTTCAGTCCGGGCGGCTTCGGGCCGGAGTGCAGCAGTGTGTACCTGGATGAGTCGAGTACGTCGATGCGCGGAAAGCGGTCGCCGACCTGCAGGTGCGTGTCATTGGTGCCGCCGGCCCCGTCGCGGTACGAGACATCGAGCTGGGTCAGCGCGCGCTGCAGGACGCGCTGGACGGCGGGCCGCGCGGTGACGTGCGGCGCCAGTTGACGGCGGCCGAACGTGGCAACAGGGTTGCGCAACAGGGTCATCCGGGTTGCTCTCCGCGTGCCCTTGACCAGCCGGTGTGCCACCGGGGAGCGTTCGGCGGCGTAACTGTCCAGTAGCGCGGGCGCAGCCTGTTCGTGCACCACGGCCGCCAGTTTCCAGCCCAGGTTGAACGCGTCCTGGATACCCGTGTTCATTCCCTGCCCGCCCACCACGGAATGCACATGTGCGGCGTCGCCGGCGAGGAACACCCGGCCTACCGAATGCCTGGCCACCTTGCGCTGGTTGATGCGAAATCGGCCGGCATAGGTGATCTCGGCGACGCGGGCCCCGGCAGGCGCGCACCGGTCCACTGCGGACTGCAGCTCTTCGAAAGTCACGTCGCCGACGGGGGATTGGCCGGGTCGGTACGCGATGGTGAGCCGGTGCTGGTTGCCGGGCATCGGGAAGTACGCGACGAACCGGCCCCGGTTGAGGAACGAGTAGAAGACGTCATACGGCAGTGCCCAGTCCATGTGAACGTCGGCGACGGCGAAGTTCTCCTCGAATGCCGCGCCGACGAACGGTACTCGGATCTGGTGTCGCACCGTGCTGTGGGCGCCGTCGCAGCCGATCACCCACCGGGCGTGGGTTTGTTCCGCCCGCCCGGTGCGGTGCTGCAGGGCGACGTGGACGTCGTCCGATGCCTGAGTGAGGGCGGTGAGTTCGACGCCGCGTTCGACGGTGACACCGTATTCGGCCAGGCGGGCGGTCAAGAGTGCTTCCACCTGTGGTTGGGGCAGCATCAGCAGGTAGGGATGGGGCGTGGCCAGATCGTGGATGTCGAGGTGCAGGAAGCGTTTTCCCTCACTGAAGACATTGAACTCGGTGACCGGTACACCGCCGGCTGCCATCGCTTCGGCAAGGCCGAACTTCTCGAACAGCTCGAGCGTTCTCGGCTGGACGCCGAGCGCGCGGGTTTCGGTTGTCGGTGCGGTGTCGGCGTCGATGATGCGGACGGCGACGCCGCGCCGGGCCAGTTCGATCGCCATCGTGAGCCCGGTCGGACCGGCGCCGACGATCAGTACCTGGGCCGTCATCGTGACTGGCTCTGCGGTGCTGCAGAGTCCGAGCCAGTGTACTCGGGCTCCCACGCGGTGGGCCGTGGGAGCCACCGTGGAACGTTGCGCCGGAAAACGTCGTACTGGGCACCGAACCGTTTGCGCAGATGAGGTTCTTCGAAGACCGGAATCGCGATCAGAGTCAGCGTGCAGAACAGCGCGAACCAGCCGAACAGCCATGGCGAGGCCATGGCGAGTGCGGTACCGAGCTGGATGGAGAACACCGCGGTCATCATCGGGTTGCGGACGTGCCGATACGGCCCTTCCACCACCAGGTTGACCGGTGAGCCGATGGCCAGGGCGCCTTTGCCGATGCGGTCGAACAGGATCACCGTCCACACCAGAAACCACAGCCCGAACGCGATCAGCGCCACGCCCGCGATGGCGAGCAGCCGGCCTGACGTGCTGGTCAGGTCAGGGGTCTGAGCGCCGGTCAGCCAGAAGATCAGGGCCGGAATGAAGATCGTCATCGTGGCCGGGGCGATCAATACCGAGATCGTGTGCCGCCACCAGAGTCGCCGTTGCGTCATGTCGAACCCCTTTCTTCAACCACTGTTGAAGAAAACGCTACGCCCTGCCTTCCGCATAGGTCAACAGTTGTTGAACTAAACTTCTGTCCATGTCAGAGTCCGGGCGCAGCGGCCGGTGGCGCACGGGCCAACAGAACAAGCAGCGGATCGTCGACGCGGCCCGTGAGCACTTCATGCGCGACGGCTACGAACGGGCGACCGTGCGCGGTATCGCTGCCGACGCCGGGGTGGACGTCGCGATGGTCTATTACCACTTCGGCAACAAGGAGGGGCTGTTCACCGCCTCGGTGCTCGACACCCCCCAGCACCCGCTGCACCAGCTGGCGCATCTGCTCGATGAGGGGCCGGATGAGATCGGCGCGCGTCTGGTGCGCGAGGTCATCGAGCGGTGGGACCAGGGAGGATCCTTCGACCCACTGTTGACGATTTTCCGGTCGGCCGAGATCCAACCGTTGGCGCGCAAGCTCTTACACGATTCCCTGGCTGGGCCGGTGGCCCATCGGGTTGCGGCGGAGTTCGGCGTCGACAATGCGGAGTTGCGCGCCGAGCTGGTGACCGTGCACCTGGTCGGGCTGGCCTTCGCGCGCTATCAGCTCAAGATCGAGCCGATGGCCTCGGCCAGTGTTGACGACCTGGTCGCCTGGGTGGGCCCGACAGTGCAGCGGTATCTCACCGATCCGAATCCGTAGGCGGCTATAACGCCGCAAGCCACTCATGTTGTGGATGGAGCCGGTCCAGCCAGCCGGTGAGCCGGTCTCGCCCCGCCGGCGTCAGATGCGGTAGGGCTCGGCGAAAGTCGTGCTCGTCCTTGGCGGCTGTGCGACGTGCCTTGAACAGCAGCGCAACTTCGGGAATCACGTACGGTATCCCGTCGCGATGCCGGATGAGTTGGGCGTAGGGCAGTGTGATCGACGAGTCCCGCCGGCACAGCCAGATGTCCCCGTTGTGGGGTTCGCGGAAGACGTCGAGATGGTAGCGACCGGTGGCCGGGTCGCGGCACCAGGTCTGATGGAGGTCCGGGTGATCGCGCGCCTCGGCATAGGGCCACAGCCGACCGGCGCCGGCCACGTCCCAGTCGAATTCCGGCAGGGCCGCCACGATTTCAGGAAACACTGCCCGCGGGACGGCGATCTCGATATCTGCGTGTGGTCGCGACACCTCGCCGAGGTAGAGGTCGATCGCCCAGCCCGCCGCCACATACCAGGGCGCATCGATGGCGGCCAACCGGTCGGCGACTGTACGCGGAGTCCACGGCGTCCACAGGTGGTCGAGTTCCTCAGCGGTGATCACCCGGCCGTTCGGCGGAAGTCGTTCAGGCATCGGCATCCAATATCGTCGACTTGAGGCGTTTACGCAGCACCGCCACGAACGGCCGCGGATCGGCGCGGCCGTCGCGCCGGAACGGCATCGAGTCCCGCGATGCGGCGATCCACTCGGTGCGGGACACATCGGCGAAATCCAACCGGTGTCCGGCACGTGCGGCGAGCAGATGCAGCAGCAGGGTTCCGGTACGGCCGTTGCCCTCGCGGAAGGGATGAATCTGGTTGTAGTCGACATAGATTCGGGCCAGTCGGTAGGTGAGAGTGCCGTCGTCGAGCTCGGCGCCCTCGTCTCCGAGCCGGTCGATCTCGGCCTGCAGCGTCGCCAAGGCTGCCGGTACGCGGGCACACGAGCCGAATGCGCTGTCGCCCTTGCGGAGTTCGACGATGCGGGGTTCGCCGGCCCAGGCGTACACGTCGCCGAACACCCGGCGGTGCAGTGACCGCACATCCAGATCCGAGTCATCACAACGAAGGTGCGCCTGCAGGATCCGTCCTGCGGTCGCGACGAACTCGAGCTGCGCGAGCGCAGTGGCGTCTGCTATGCCGAAGTTGTTGCGCAGCACCGATGTTCCAGGCAGGTAATACGGCCGCCGACGGACCAACCGGCGTCGTCGGGCCGGCGCGCCGGCGACGGGCAGCCGGAGCCGGAGGTACTCGTCGTAACTGACCGCGCCGGTGAGCAACGCGGTCAGATCCGCGATCTGCTCGGTGCTGGGCTGCCAGCCTTCCAGGCGTTCGGCGGCGAGGGTCTGGGCCAGGGCGTGACGCCCGGCCTCGTCGAGCACGGTCACCACGTCGAGAACGTCGACGTCGACGCCAGGTAGTCGAGTTTGCGTCGCAGCCCGGTGAGTTCCCGGCCGATGCTGCGCAGCGCGGTGCGGTCCTGCGGCGAGAGCTTCGACAATGCGACGCGCTCGTCGACCGCGCCGGCGTCGGCATCGGGTTTCCAGCCTGCCGAGCGCACCCGCCAGCGGATGCTGGAGCCGATCGTGTGGCACTTCGCCAGTACACGGGCGTCGTCGGGATCGAGGTATCGGGTGCCCGCGGCCGCACCGATCCGCTCGGCGGTGGGTAATGCGTCGCATCCGCAGCTGAGTGCAGCCCAGCGCGCGATGCGGACCACCGGGTCCACCGCGGCGTGTTTGATGTCGACGTGGACATCGCCCGAGGTCAGGGCGCGCAGCCGGGACGGAACGTGGGCGCGTGCGTAGGTGGCGTCCTGCAACATCGCGGTCAGCGCCGCGGGCTGGGCACGGGCGGCGATCCCGGCCTGCTCACGCAGGTCCAGCCCGTCGCGGGGGACCGCCCCGACGGGGACGGCGTCAGCCAGCAGCCCGATCATCACCACGCCCCGGTCGGCGGAGGGGTGGGCAGCCCACCGGCCGATGTCGACGACCCAGTCCTGCGCGGTGCGGTTGAACCGGACCCGCGACGCGACGGCGCCGTTGTCGTCGGCGCGAAACCCGCAGCAGGCCAGGAGTTCATGCACGTGCATCGCCTGGGCCAGCGCCGAATCCCGAGACGTTCGGGGATCGCGAACCATCAGCGTCTCGAGGTCCGATCCGGGTAGCGCGTCGCCGCGGCCGACGCTGCCGGACGCGTACCACACGCCGGCATCGGGCGACACCAGTCGTGCGGCGGTGCTGAGCGCGGCGCGTGCCAGGGCTGACCAACTCGAAGCGACCGACGCCGCGCCGATTCGGGTGTCGATCGCGGCGTGCACCGCATCGTGGGCCTGGCCGGCGGCCGTCACCAACTCGTGCTCAGTGTCCGCCGACGCGATGCGCCGGCGGACAGCATCGAACGCAGCCACCGCCATGAGGGCGATTGTGACAGCACCCCGGCGCAGTGAGGATTCGGCAACACAATGCTTACCGTCCGCTACCTGAACGAAACACGCGGGTGACAGCTCGGACATGCCGGGACGCTTATCTATCGAGTGACAGTTAAGGAGTCGGCGGCACCGCCCATGAGCCTGAGAGAAATCGCCTATGACCAGCAGTGTTACCGCGGCGGGACGTGACGTGCCCGACGCTTCCGGCGACCATGGTGACCTGGCCGAGTTTGGCTACGACCAGCAGTTGCACCGGCGGCTCGGCAGGTTCGAATCGTTCGCCGCGGGCTTTTCGTTCGTATCGATACTGACCACGATCTTTCAGCTGTTCGGTCTCGGGTTCGGCTTCGGCGGCCCGGCGTTCTTCTGGACCTGGCCCGCGGTGTTTCTCGGCCAGTTCCTCGTCGCGCTGTGCTTCGCCGAGCTGGCCGCGCGCTATCCGATCTCGGGGGCCATCTACCAGTGGTCACGACGGATGGGCGGTGAGGTGGTCGGGTGGTTCGGCGGCTGGTTCATGATCCTGGCCCAGATCGTCACCGCCTCGGCCGCGGCGATCGCGCTGCAGGTGGTGCTGCCCTCGATCTGGTCCGGATTCCAGATCATCGGTGCGGACCCGGCACTGACCTCACCGAGCGGCGCGGCCAATGCGGTACTGCTCGGCACCGTTCTGCTCGTGCTGACGACCACGATCAACTGCCTTGGCGTCAAGTGGATGTCACGCGTCAACAGTGCCGGGGTGATCTGCGAGATCGTCGGCGTCATCGCCGTCATCGGCGTGTTCTTCACCCACGCCCAGCGCGGCCCGCAGGTGGTGTTCGACACCGGCCACGCCGGCGGCCAGCCCGGTTATGTCTGGGCCTGGATCATGAGCGGCCTGATGGCGGCGTACGTGATGGTCGGCTTCGGTTCGGCGGGCGAGCTCGCCGAGGAGACCCGCAACCCCCGCCGCGTCGCACCCCGCACCATCCGCTTGGCGCTGTCGGTCTCCGCACTCGGCGGTGGCCTGATGATCCTGGGCGCGCTGATGGCCGCCCCGAGCCTGACCGACGGCCGCCTGGCCACCGAAGGGCTGCCCTACGTGCTCGACACCGTGCTGTCCTCGCCGTGGGGCACGGTGCTGCTGGTCGACGTCTGCATCGCGATCACGATCTGCACCTTGGCGATTCAGACCGCGGCCTCGCGCCTGATGTTCTCGATGGCCCGCGACGGGCGGCTGCCGGCGTCGGCGATTCTGTCCCGGGTGAACAGCCGCACCGGAACGCCGATCTGGCCGTCGGTGCTCATCGGCCTGCTGTGCATCGGCGTGCTGCTGGTCAACGTCGGCAACTCGGCGATCTTCGCAACCCTGGCCAGCGTCTGCATCATCCTGATCTACCTGGCCTACCTGCTGGTCACTGCGCCGCTGCTGTACCGCAGGCTCAAAGGTTGGCCCGCCCAACGCAACCAGGTCGACGCCGAAGGGCTACCGCTGTTCTCGCTCGGCAGGTTCGGTGTCGCGATCAACGCCCTGGCTGTGCTGTACGGGGCGGTGATGATCGTGAACCTGGGCTGGCCGCGCGCCGAGATCTTCAACCCCACCGGTGAATTGCCAATCCTGCAATGGGCTGGACCGCTGAGCATCGCAGCGGCGGTCGGGCTCGGCGCGCTGTGCTTCCCGCGCGGCAAAACCCATCCCAAACCCGTCACGATCGGAGCCTGAGATGACCACTGCCACAACTGCCGGTGCCCGCGACCATGCTCGCTCCCAAGCCGGCACCCTCACCAATACGATGCCGGTGGTGCCGGCCTCGGCGTGGCCCACACCGCCGCAGGACGTTGCCCCCGAGCAATTGACCTGGGCCGAAACAGTTCCAGGTGGGCGCTACACCAGCAAGGTGCTGGCCCGCGGAACCCGACTGCGCCTGCGCGATCTGGAGGGCACCGCATGTGCCCACCTGCTGGCGTGGCGGGCCGACGCCCCCTGGGAGCGCCTCAACGTCGCTGACACCGTGAAAGTGCCCTGGCAGGCCTATCTTTCGGCGGGCCATCCGCTGCTCAGCGACCAGGGCCGGGTACTGGCCACCGTGGTGTCGGACACCTCGGGGCATCACGACGCGCTGTGCGGCACCACCACGCTGTCCGGCAACACCGCCAAATACGGTGCGGGCGAGGTGGAATCGGCCAGCCCGGCCGGGCGCGAGATGTTGGCCCTGGCCGCCCTCAAGAACGGGTTGACCCGGCGCGACGTGGCCCCGAACGTGTCGTTCTTCCACGGCGTGCGGGTCGATCCCGACGGTGCCCTGGTGTCCACCGGCTCAGCCGGCGCGGGGAAAGCGGTCGAGCTCATCACCCACCTGCCGCTGATCGTGGCGATCGCCAACACCGCCCACCCGCTCGATCCCGCACCGCAGTTCACCGTCGGCACCCTGGAGGTGCTGGCCTGGACCGCACCCGACGGCCTGGCCGAAATCGGTGCCTCGATCGGTGCCCGCGACCCTGAATATCAACGCGCCTACCTGAATTCCGAAGATGTCTGGAGTGCTCGATGACCGTCACCGCCGCCTACACCGTTGTCGATGAAATCGTCGCGCCCCGGGCCCCGTGGTCCAAGATCGTGCGCGCTGGCGACGTCCTCACCATCGTCGACCTGCACGGTAACCAGGCCGTGGACACCCTGTTCTACGGCGCGGATGACCCCATCGTGCGCTACAGCGCCCCGGCCACGATTGCGGCACAGGGCAACATCTTCCTGACCACCGGGTCGGTGCTGCGCGACAGTGACGGCGAGCCGATGCTGACCATCGTCGAGGACGAGGTCGGCAACCACGACACCCTCGGCGGGGCCTGCTCGCAGGAATCGAACACCCTGCGCTACGGGCACCACACCAAACACCAGCACGCCTGCGTGGAGAACTTCATCGGAGAGGGCGCCCGCTGGGGGTTGACCAAGGCCGACATCGTCAGCAACATCAACTTCTTCATGAATGTCCCGGTGGATCCCGACGGGGCGCTGGGCATCGTCGATGGATTGTCGGCTCCGGGCAAGACGGTATCGCTGCGGGCTGAGATCGACACCCTGGTGCTGGTGTCGAACTGCCCGCAGATCAACAACCCGTGCAATGGCTTCGACCCGACCGAGGTGCGGATGATCGTGACGCGGTCATGAGCACGTTGGAGATCATCCGGCCCGGCATGGCCACCACCGTCCAGGATTGGCCGGGCCGCAACGGATATTGGCAGATCGGGGTGCCGCCGTCGGGACCGATGGACGACGTGTCCTTCCGGCTGGCCAACCTCGCGGTCGGCAACCCGGAGGGCGCAGCTGGTCTGGAAGCGACCATGGGCGGACCGGCACTGCGCTTCGACACCGACACCTGGGTGTGCGTCACCGGGGCACCCGCGCCGGTCAGCGTCGACGGTACGCGGGTCGCGCAGTGGGTTCCGGTGCTGGTCGAGGCCGGACAGGTACTGGACGTGGGTATGGTCGAGGGCCCGGGGCTGCGGATCTACCTGGCGATATCCGGTGGTCTGCAGGCCGACGAATACCTCGGCAGCGCATCGACATTCACCCTCGGCCGGTTCGGCGGCCACCAGGGGCGGGTGCTGGCGTCCGGCGACAAGCTGGAAACTCTGGATCCGCCCACCGGTGTGCGCCGGCGCATCCTGTTCGAAGAACAGCCGGCCATCGGCGATCACTGGTCGATCGCGGTAACCGTGGGACCGCACTCCGCGCCGGAATTCTTCACCCGCAATGACCTCGACACACTGCTCAACCACGACTACGAGGTGCACTTCAACTCCGACCGCACCGGTGTCCGGTTGATCGGGCCGAAGCCGGAATGGGCGCGCCCCGACGGTGGGGAAGCCGGGCTGCACCCGTCCAACATCCATGACAACGCCTACTCGGTGGGTTCACTCGATTTCACCGGTGACACCCCGATCCTGCTCGGCCCAGATGGGCCCAGCCTTGGCGGTTTCGTCTGCCCGGTGACCGTCACCGCCGCCGACCGCTGGAAACTGGGCCAGCTCGCCCCGGGCGCCACGGTGCGGTTCGTTGCGGTGCAGGCCGCGGCGGCACCGTCGCCCGCCACCGTGGGCCCGGCCCGTCGCGCGTTCCTGCCGGCGGTGTTCTCCGCCGGCGGTGACGAGGACGATGGAATCATCGCCGGCACAACCTCATCCGATGGCAGCACCGCGGTCACCTACCGCCGGATCGGCGACGACAACGTCCTGGTCGAATATGGCGACATGCGATTGGACCTGGCCCTGCGGGCCCGGGCGCACGCGCTGCACCACGCGCTGGAACAGCAGCGGCCGGACGGGCTGATCGACCTCACACCCGGTATCCGTTCGCTACAGGTCAAGGTGGACCCGGATCGGCTGCCCCAGTCGAGGCTGGTGCCGCTCCTGGCCGAGCTTGAGGCCTCGTTGCCCGCCGCGCAGGAGCTGGTGGTGCCCAGCCGCACGGTGCGATTGCCGCTGAGCTGGGATGATCCGTCCACCCGGGAGGCCATCGAACGCTATATGCACGGGGTGCGTGCCGATGCGCCGTGGTGTCCGTGGAACATCGAGTTCATTCGGCGGATGAACGGCTTGGATTCGGTCGATGACGTACACCGGATCGTCTATGACGCTGAGTATCTGGTGCTCGGCCTCGGTGATGTGTATCTAGGAGCTCCGGTCGCCACACCGCTGGATCCGCGTCATCGCCTGGTGACCACCAAATACAATCCGGCCCGGACCTGGACTCCGGAGAACGCGGTCGGCATCGGCGGGGCATACCTGTGCATCTACGGCATGGAGGGGCCCGGCGGGTACCAGTTCGTCGGCCGGACCACGCAGATCTGGAATCACCGGCACCCGCTGGTCGCTCAGGGCTTCGATCCCGAACACCCATGGCTGTTGCGCTTTTTCGACCGGGTCCGGTGGTACCCGGTGTCACCCGAGGAACTGCTGGATCTACGCGCCGACATGGCCGCCGGGCGAGGCGATGTGGAGATCACCGATGGAACGTTCTCGTTGGCCGAGCATGAGCGGTTCCTGGCCGCCAATGCCGGCGACATCGCCGCAACCCGCGCGAAGATGGAAGCGGCCCGCGTCGAGGAGCGCGAGCGTTGGGCGGCGGCAGGAGAATTCGTACGGAAGGAGTCTGCGTGAGCAAGATCGCCGAGATCTACCGCAACATCACCGACAGCGGGCGTGACGAGGTGTTCATCCAGCTGCGTTCTCAGGCTGAGGTGGAGAACGACTACCGCGCGGCACTTGCCGCCGACGGCCCGCTGGCCGGGCTGGTGCTGGCGGTCAAGGACAACGTCGACGTCGCCGGGATCCCGACGACTGCGGCGTGCCCAGACTTCAGTTACGTTCCCGATGCCGACGCACCGGCGGTGACCGCTCTCAAGGCCGCCGGTGCGGTCGTCATCGGCAAGACCAACCTCGACCAGTTTGCCACCGGCCTGGTGGGGACGCGCAGTCCCTATGGCGCCGTGCGGGATTCCCGCCGGCCCGAGTACATCTCCGGCGGTTCGAGTTCCGGTTCCGCGGTGGCCGTCGCGCTCGGCTTCGCCGACATCGCAATCGGCACCGACACCGCCGGGTCGGGTCGGGTGCCGGCCGGATTGCAGGGCATCGTCGGAATCAAAGCCACGGTCGGCCTCGTCTCCACCGAAGGCGTCATCCCAGCATGTGCGAGCTATGACTGTGTGACGATTTTCGCTGCTGACCTGGGCACGGCCCAGTCGGCGATGGCCGTGATGAATGCCGGTGCGCCGCAACGCCCGTGGCCGGCCGACATTCTCTTCGCCGCGCCGGTGACGCCCAGAATTGCGATACCGGATACGTTGACCGGGCTCGACGACGCGTGGCAGGCCGCGTTCGGGGAAGCTGTGCGCCAGGCGAAGGCTGCCGGTTTCGACACGGTCCCGATCCCGATGGACGACCTCTTCGCCGCGGCAGGCCTGCTGTACAACGGCGCGTTGGTCGCCGAGAGATGGGATGCGGTAGGGGATTTCGTCAGCACGGCAGGTCCTGACGCGGAGTTGGATCCGACCGTGGCCGCGATCATCACCGCCGCGGGTGCGCATTCGGCGGCGGACCTGCTGCGTGACCGGCGGCGGGTCGAGGAGTTGCGTCGAACAGCCTTGGCGCAGCTTGACGGCTGTCACGCGCTCATGGTCCCGACGGCTCCTGAGCATCCGCGTATCGACGAGGTCGCAGCCGACCCGGTCGTGGTGAACTCCCGGATGGGCCGCTACACCAACTTCTGCAACCTCTTCGACATGTGCGCCGTCGCCATTCCCGCCGGAACGGTCTCCGACGGCGCGCAGTTCGGAATCACCCTGCTGGCACCGGCATTCCACGACGGGGTCATCGCCGATCTGGCGGCCCGGTTCCTCGACGTCCCGACAACCGGGACCTGGCCCGAGTCGGGCGGCGTACCGCTGACCGAGCTTGCGGTGTTCGGTGCGCACCTGCGCGGTCAGCCGCTGGAGCATCAGCTCACCGGTCGGGGTGCCCGTTGGGCCGGACCGATCACCACCGCGCCGCACTACCGCCTCTACGCGCTCGACACGGTTCCGCCCAAGCCGGGCCTGACCCGTGTCACCGAAGGTGGCGCGCCGATAGTCGGCGAACGATGGGTACTCTCGCCGGCTGCACTGGGCGAGTTCCTGGCCGAGCTGCCCGCACCGATGCTGTTGGGCAAGGTGGAACTCGACGACGGACGGTGGATCACCGGGTTCGGCTGTGACCACATCGCACCCGCGCAGGCCCGCGACATCACCGAGTACCGGGGTTGGCTGGCTGCGATGGCGTAAGCGCCTGTGGATGAACTCCGCGCTGGGGATAACTCTGCGGTGAATGCTCCGGGTTGTCGGTGGGTAGCGAGACTGTTGTCGCAATCATCCCTGCGAACAAGGAATGCGGCATGGGTAACCGGGCCAACTTTGTGATCGTCGAAAACGGTAAGTGGCAGCTGTACTACGACCATTGGGCAGGTTGCCGCATGCTCGACTCGCTGGCGTTCGGGCCGAATTTCGCGCTGCGATACATCAGGGGGTTGCGAGCCTGCGAGCCCACTGAATGGACGTGTCCGCTGTGGGCCGATGGCGGAGCGGTCCTAGTGTCCTGAGTCATTAATTCGCTCGCTCTTGTTA
The DNA here is from genome assembly GCF_019050325.1 of [Mycobacterium] fortunisiensis. Lineage (GTDB taxonomy): Bacteria > Actinomycetota > Actinomycetes > Mycobacteriales > Mycobacteriaceae > Mycobacterium > Mycobacterium fortunisiensis. The sequence goes on from NZ_VOMB01000015.1 coordinate 20,241, forward strand.
GGGTGGGTGATGCCCTCGCCGCGCGCCGCTGAGA
>NZ_VOMB01000007.1 GCF_019050325.1 [Mycobacterium] fortunisiensis
GCGGTGGTGGTCCTCGACTCGTTGCCGTTGACGGTCAACGGCAAGCTGGACAAGCGGGCCCTGCCCGCACCCGAATACGTCGGTGCTGATCATTACCGGGCCCCGAGCACGGCTACCGAGGAAATCCTGGCCGGCATCTACGCCCAGGTTCTGGGAGTGGACCGGGTCGGGATCGACGACTCCTTCTTCGATCTGGGCGGCGACAGCATCATGGCGATGCGCGTGGTCTCAGCGGTCAATACGACATTGGATGCCGGGCTGGCGGTGCGCACGCTGTTCGATGCCCCGACGGTCGCCCTGTTGGCCCCTCGCCTCGGTGAGGCATCGGCCAAACGCGCGCCGCTCACCGCGGGCGAACGCCCCGCGGTGGTGCCCCTGTCCTATGCGCAGAACCGGATGTGGTTTCTCAACCGGTTCGAGGATGGTGCCGCGACCTACAACATGCCGATGGCTTTCCGGATCGACGGGGCGCTGGACGTCGAGGCGCTGGGATCTGCGCTTGACGACGTGATCGAACGGCATGAGTCGTTGCGCACCGTGTTTCCCGATGTCGACGGTGTGCCGTTGCAGCGGGTGGTTCCCGCGCAGCCGGGGCTGTGGCGGCGCAGCGGCCCAGTGGCAGTGCCACTTCCGGGGTCCGGCGTGGTCGACGAACTGATTTCCTTGGCCGAGTATCGGTTTGACCTGTCGTCTGAGATCCCGTTTCGGGCACAGATCTACACACTGGGTCCTGATCGACATGTCCTCGGAATCGTGCTACACCACATCGCCTTCGACGGCTGGTCGATGGCGCCCATGGCCCGTGATGTGGGCGAGGCGTATCGGGCACGCGTGCAGGGTCAGGCCCCGCAGTGGACGCCGTTGCCGGTGCAGTACGCCGACTACACACTGTGGCAACAGGAATGGCTTGGAGCCGAATCGGACTCCGAGAGTGTTCTCGCCCGCCAGCTCGCCTACTGGCGGCACGAATTGGCCGACCTTCCCGAGTTGGCCTCGCTGCCGTCGGATCGGCCGCGGCCGCCGGTGCCGACATACCGCGGCGACGCGGTTGATCTGAGCATCGATCCCGAACTGTGGCGGGGGATCAAAGCTATTGCTGCGGCGCACAATGCCACCACGTCGATGGTGTTGCAGGCGGTGATGTCGGTCGTGCTGCACCGCGCCGGGGTTGGTGAGGACATCGCCCTGGGCACCCCGATCGCCGGACGCAATGATCAGGCACTCGATGAGTTGGTCGGGTTCTTCGTCAACACCTGGGTGCTGCGGGTCGGCGTTGATCCCGCGCTGCGGTTCAGCGAGGTGCTTGAGCGGGTACGGCAGAAGGCGCTGGATGCCTATGCAAACCAGGATGTGCCGTTCGAGCTTTTGGTCGAGCGGCTCAACCCGACCCGGTCCACCTCGCACCACCCGCTGTTCCAGGTGGCCTTGGCCTTCCAGAACAATGTGCGCCCCGAGATCCAGCTCGACGAACTCGACGTCGAGCCGGTGGCTGCCGACATCCGCACCGCCCGGTTCGACCTGGAATTCGATCTGCGCGAAGTGGCCAGTGGGGGCGCAAGTGCGCTGTTCGACCTGAAGGCCGCGCCGGCCGAAGGTAGTGAGCTGATGGCCGTAGGCACGGTCGCGTACGCCACCGATCTGTATGACCGGTCCACGATCGAGCGGTTGGTGGGTTGGTTCGGCCGGGTGATCGAAGCCGTGGTGGCCGACTCGTCGGTAGCGGTGGGCGGGGTGAGGCTGCTGGATCACGAGGAGCAGGATCTGCTGCTGGACAAGTGGTCTGGCGCAGGCGTCGCGCGCCCGATGGGGCTGATCCCGGAGTTGTTGGCTGCGGCGGTGGCCGCGGATCCGGAGGCCGTTGCGGTGGTGGACGGGGACCGTGAACTGTCCTACCGGGAGCTGGATGAGGTCTCCAATCGGCTGGCACGTGCGCTGATCGAAGCCGGGGTGGGCCCTGAGCGCGCGGTCGGTGTGGCGATGGGCCGATCTGCCGAGTTGGTGATCGCCTGGTGGGCGGTGCTCAAGGCCGGCGGGGTGTACGTTCCGGTTGATCCGGGTCACCCGGCCGAGCGGGTGTCCACGGTGCTCGACACCGCCGAGGCGGTCTGTGTCCTCACCTGCGGCACCGGTGCGGTCGAGGGGACCGGTAGCCGCCTCGTGGTCCCGCTCGATGTCATTGATCTGTCAGAACACAGCGGCGATCCTGTGACGGATTCGGATCGCTTGGCGCCGTTGAGCATCGACAACGCGGCATACGTGATCTTCACGTCGGGTTCCACCGGAACTCCGAAGGGCGTGGCGATCAGCCATGCCGGGGTGCTGGGAGTGGCGGCCGCGCATCACGATCTGCTCCGTGTGCCTGAGAGGGCTCGGGTGCTGATGGTGGCCGCGCCGACATTCGATGCCTCGGTCTTCGAGTGGTTATGGGCCGCGTCGTCGGGGGCGGCGCTGGTGGTGGCCCCGCCGGATTCCTACGCCGGCGACGCATTGGCCGAGGTATTGGCGGGCGGGCGCGTCGATGCGGCATTGATCACCCCGACGGTGCTGGCCACCCTGGATCCTGCCGAGATCGACGGATTGACGACGCTGGTGACTGGTGGTGAGGCGTGCCCGGCAGAGTTGGTGGCCGCGTGGGCTGCCTCCGCGGGCGAGGAGGGAAACAAGACACCGCGACGGATGTTCAATGCGTATGGGCCGACCGAGGTGACGATCTGGGCGACCTGGAGTGCGCTGTCGGCCGGACAGCCCGTGCACATCGGCGCCCCGGTGCCGGGTACATATGCCTACGTTCTCGACGCACGCCTGAACCCGGCTCCCGTCGGGGTGGTGGGTGAGTTGTACCTGGCCGGTCCGGCGGTGGCTCGTGGATATGTGGGACGGCCTGATCTGACTGCGGATAGGTTTGTGGCCAATCCTTTTGGGGCTCCGGGGACGCGGTTGTACCGCACCGGTGACCTGGCGCGTTGGACCGGCTCGGGCAGCCTGGAATATCTCGGACGCGCAGACGCCCAGATCAAGCTGCGTGGGCAGCGCCTGGAGTTGGGCGAGATCGAGAACACCCTGCTGGCCTGCCCGCAGGTCACCCGTGCGGCCGCATCCGTCCATCGGGGCAGCACCGGGGTCGATCATCTGGTTGGTTACATCGCCCTCGAGCAGACCAGCACCGCCGACCACGACGCTGACGTTGTCGATCAGTGGCAGGGGATCTACGACGAGCTCTACGACGCCGACCTCGACGAGGTCGAATTCGGCAACGATTTCCGCGGCTGGAACAGCAGCTATACAGACGATCCGATTCCCCTACATGAGATGGAGGAATGGCGCTCGGCCACTGTGGACCGGATCCTGGCACTGCGGCCGCAGCGGGTGCTCGAGCTCGGCGTCGGATCAGGCTTGCTGCTGTCGCAGCTCGCTCCGAAGTGCGTGGAGTACTGGGGCACAGACTTTTCCGCGCCGACCATCCAGAAGCTGCAGGCCGCGGTGGGCGGTCAACCGTGGGGAGATCGGGTTCACCTGCTGACCCGACCGGCGCACATCACCGAGGCGTTGCCGCAGAACCAGTTCGACATGGTGGTGATCAACTCGGTGGTCCAGTACTTCCCGAGCGCCGGGTACCTGGCCGAGGTCATCGACAAGGCCGTGGAGCTGCTGGCCCCCGGCGGCACGCTGTTCATCGGCGACGTGCGCAACCACAACCTGCAGGGTGCGTTCCAGACCGGTATCGCGTTGGCGCGCAGCCAGCACGGCACCGATACCGACGAGATCCGGCAACGGGTACAGCGCGCGATGCTGGGTGAGCACGAGTTGCTCCTCGCCCCAGAGTTTTTCACCACCTGGGCAGCCGACCATCCCTCCGTGGGCGGCATCGGTATCCAGGTCAAGCGTGGTGAAGCAGACAACGAGCTGAGCCGGTACCGCTACGACGTGATCGTCCACAAGTCACCCACCCAGGTGTGCTCGCTGGCCAGCGCCCCGACCTGGGCGTGGACGGACTGCGCGGATCTGAGCGGGCTACATGCCGAGTTGACGGCCCAGCAGCCGTCCACCGTGCGCGTCAGCGGCATTCCCCGCGCCGGCGTCATCGCCGATGTGGTGACCGAACAAGCGCTGGGCGCCGGGCTCCCACTCGCGGAGGCGCTCGTCCAGGCCGACTCTGCCGCCGCCGACGTCGTCACCCCGGAAATGGTGTACCGGCGCGGCGAAGCCGCCGGGTATCACGTCGCAGTGACGTGGGGCACCCAGCCCGGCACCCTGGATGCCGTCTTCCTCGCGGCCTCGGATGGCGAGCCGCGACCGGCGCTCACCGACCTCTACCAGCCCGCTTCGGATGCCCGTCAGCGCGGCGGCTACGCCAATGACCCACACACCAACTCGAAGGTCACGACGGTCCGCCAGTGGTTGGCCGAGCGGTTGCCCGAGTACATGGTGCCGAGTCAGATCGTGTTGCTCGACGAGTTTCCGTTGACTTCCTCGGGCAAGATCGATCGCAAGGCACTGCCTGAACCCACCTTCGTCGCCACCTCCTTCCGGGCTCCTCAGACCGATACGGAAAAGATCGTCGCCGAGGTGTTCACCGAGGTTCTCGGACTCGGCAGGGCAGGACTCGACGACGATTTCTTCGTCCTCGGCGGCGATTCCCTGATCGCCATCCGGGTCAGCGCCCGTCTGCAGTCAGCTCTCGGACGGGATGTGCCGGTGCGCTACCTGTTCGACGCGCCCACGGTCGGCGGGCTGGCCGACCATCTCGAGCGGCACCAGGACGGTGTCGCCCGGCCACCGCTGACCGCGCGGCATCGTCCGGCGGCGATTCCGTTGTCGTACGCACAGCAACGGCTGTGGTTCTTGGACCAACTGCAGGGACCGTCACCGATCTACAACATGGCGGTGGCGCTACGGCTCAGCGGGCACCTGGACGAAGATGCCCTGGGCGCTGCACTCGCCGACGTCGTGGGCCGGCAGGAAAGCCTGCGCACCGTGTTCACCTCGGTTGAGGGGGTACCCCAGCAGGTCGTTCTGGGCGTCGAACAAGCCGATCTGGGATGGCAGATCGTCGACGCCGGCGGATGGCCGGCGGCCCGCCTCGACGAGGCGATCGGTGCGGCAGCACGCCACAGTTTCGACCTCACGAGTGAAATTCCGATCAAGGCAACGCTTTTCCGCATAGGTGAGAACGAGCACGTGCTGGCGGCGGTGGTACATCACATCGCCGCCGACGGCTGGTCGGTGACCCCACTCGTAGTGGATCTGGCGACTGCCTACGCCAGCCGATGCGGCGGGCAGGCCCCGGATTGGGAGCCCCTGCCGGTGCAGTATGCCGATTTCACGTTGTGGCAACAGGAGTGGCTGGGCGCGGTATCCGACACCGACAGCGTGATCGCCGGACAACTGAAATACTGGGAGGACGAGCTGGCCGGGCTGCCCGATCGGTTGGAGCTGCCGACGGACCGGCCCTATCCGCCGGTAGCCGACTACCAGGGTTCCAGCGTGGCGGTCCAGTGGCCTGCCGAGCTACAGCACCAGATCGCCCGGGTGGCCCGCGAGCACGGAGCGACGAGTTTCATGGTGGTCCAGGCCGCCCTGGCTGCGTTGATGGCTCAGCTGAGCGCGAGTACCGATGTGGCCGTGGGCATCGCGTCCGCCGGCCGTGGCGAGCCCGCACTGGACGAATTGGTGGGTTTCTTCGTCAACACGTTGGTGCTGCGCGTGGACCTGGCCGGGGACCCCACGGTCGCCGACCTGTTGGGTCAGGTGCGGCAGCGCAGCCTGGCGGCATTCGAGCATCAGGACGTGCCGTTCGAGGTGCTGGTAGACCGGCTCAATCCGACCCGCAGCCTGACCCATCACCCGCTCGTGCAGGTCATGTTGACCTGGCAGAACCTGCCATGGCAACACAGCGACCCGGCTGCTGCATTGCAGCTGGGTGACGTCGGAGTCACGCGGATCGAGGCCGAAACCCAGACTGCCCGTATGGACCTGGTGTTCTCACTGGCCGAACGCTTCACCGACGCCGGCGCGCCCGCCGGGATCGACGGATCGGTCGAGTTCCGCACCGACGTGTTCGACACTGCCACGATCGAGACGTTGATCCAACGCATGCAGCGGATGTTGACGGTGATGACTGCCGATTCGGCTCAGCGGTTGTCGTCGGTGGATGTTCTCGATGCCGCTGATTGTGCGCGTCTGGATGAGGTTGGTCATCGGGGGGTGCTGTCGGAGTCGGTGGTGGAGTCTTCGATTCCTGAGTTGTTTGCTTCGCAGGTTGCGTGTGCGCCTGATGCGGTGGCGGTGCGGTTTGAGGGTCGTTCGTTGTCGTATCGGGAGTTGGATGAGGCGTCGAATCGTTTGGCGCATTTGTTGGTTGCTCAGGGGGCGGGTCCGGGTCAGTGTGTCGGCTTGATGATGGGCCGGTCTGCGGATGCGGTTGTGGCGATTTTGGGTGTGTTGAAGTCGGGGGCGGCGTATCTGCCGATTGATCCGGCGCATCCTGATGCTCGGGTTGAGTTCATGTTGGCTGATGCGGCGCCGGTGGCGGTGGTCACCACGGCGGCGTTGGGTGAGCGGCTCGGCGGCTGTGGTGTGCCGGTGGTGGAGGTCGAGGATCCTCGGATTGATTCTCAGTCTGGTGCTGCGTTGCCGGTGCCGGCTCCTGATGATGTGGCGCACATTATTTATACGTCGGGGACGACGGGGACGCCCAAAGGGGTTGCGGTTACGCATCAGAACGTGACGCGGTTGTTTGACGGCATGGATGTGGGTGTCGAGTTGGGGCCGCAGCAGGTGTGGGCGGCGTGTTCGTCGTTGGCGTTTGATTTTTCGGTGTGGGAGATCTGGGGGGCGCTGCTGCACGGTGGGCGGCTGGTGGTGGTGCCTGAGCAGACCACCCGTTCATCGCAAGATCTGCATGCCCTTCTGGTTAACGAACACGTCACAGTTCTGAGCCAAACGCCCTCTGCAGTAGGGATCCTGTCCCCGGAGGGCCTGGAATCCGCAGCGTTGATGGTGGCTGCTGAGGCGTGTCCGCCGGATGTGGTGGAGCGGTGGGCGCCGGGTCGGGTGATGAT
>NZ_VOMB01000020.1 GCF_019050325.1 [Mycobacterium] fortunisiensis
CGGGAAAAAGAGCATGACCAAAAAACAACAAACAAAAACCACCAAACACACTATTGAGTTCTCAAACAACACGCCCGAGTTTGCCGCGCAGAAATCCCGCGGCAAAAAGCCGCTGAATCTTACTGCGGACAGTGAGAAGACCCACCGTAATGGGTGTCTCTCTCGGATTTCGTCTTCGCTCTCCGGCGCTTGTCCGTGTCGCTCTGACCTGGAATAAGTTACGTGAGCACCAACAGCGAGTCAAATCGCCTGGTCACTGCGACGTTTCCCCAGGTCAGAACCGGGGCGCCGGTTGGCCTAGGCGCCCGTGCGCTCGACGCCGGCGATGTGCCGCTTGCCACGTCGCAACACGAGCCAACGATCATGCAGAAAGTCCGAATGCTGTGGTATCCACTCGTCGCTTTCGATGCGAATGTTGTTCACGTAGACCCCGCCTTCGGCGATGGTGCGACGCGCGGCGCCCTTGCTGTTCACCAATTCCGTAGCCACCAACAAATCGGTGATCGAGTCCGGGCCGCCCGGTTTCAGCTGCGCCACCTGCCCATTGCTGGCCTCGCGCAGTGCCGCAGCCAGGGTGGATGCGTCGAGCTCGGCCAACTCTGCCCGGCCGAACAGCGCCTGGCTGGCCAACTCGACGGCCTTTGTCGCCTCTTCGCCGTGCACCAAATTGGTGAGTTCACGTGCCAGTCGCTTCTGTGCGGCGCGCTCGTGCGCACGGTTTTTCGTGGCGTCCTCGAGCTCGGCGACCTCGTCGGCGGTCAGGAAGGTGAACCAGCGCAGGTAGCCGATCACGTCGGCATCGGCTGTGTTCACGAAGTACTGGTACCAGGCGTAGGGGCTGGTCATCTCCGGATCGAGCCACAGGTTGCCACCCCCGGTCGACTTGCCGAATTTCTTGCCCTCGGAGTCGGTGACCAGCGGGGTGGTCATGGCATGCACGGTCGCGCCGGCCTTCTGACGCACCAACCGGACGCCGGCCACGATGTTGCCCCACTGGTCGGACCCGCCGATCTGCAACGCACAGCCGTGCCGCTGATGCAGCTCGACGAAGTCGTTGGCCTGCAGCAGCATGTAGCTGAACTCGGTGTACGAGATGCCGTCGCCCTCGAGCCGGCGCCGCACCGTCTCCCGGTCGAGCATCACGTTGACCGAGAAGTATTTGCCCAGGTCACGCAAGAATTCGATCGCGGAAAGCCGGCTGGTCCAGCTGAGGTTGTTCTCGACGATGGCCCCGGTCGCGGTGTCGTCGAACTCGACGAAGCGCTCCAGCTGTCCACGGATGCGGCCGGCCCAGTCGGCGACGGTGTCCGCGGTGTTGAGGGTGCGCTCACCCGTGTCGCGGGGGTCGCCGATCATTCCGGTGGCCCCGCCGGCCAGCACGATCGGGCGGTGCCCGGCGCGCTGGAACCGGCGCAGCGTGAGCAGTGGCACCAGGTGGCCGGCGTGCAAGCTGGGCGCGGTCGGGTCGAAGCCCGAGTAGACGGTCATGGGTCCGTCGGCCAGGTCTTTCGCCAGGGCATCGCGGTCGGTCGACTGCGCGATCAGCCCACGCCAGTCCAGCTCATCGAGAATTCCCATGCTCATGACGACGATCATGCCGCATTGCCGACCTCAATCACTGGCACCCGGTACCGGGGCGCGCGGGCTGCGTCGATACGCCGAAACCTCGGCCCGGTCGGCCAGCCAGAACCGCCACCGCCGGTCGGCGGCCTGGCTCACCCCGACCCGTGGACCGTCCACCGCCGCGAGGGCCTCCCCCAGTTGCAGCCGCACCGGACTGTCGGCGGCGAACAGGTCAATTCCGTTGTCGTCCATGGCGATTCCGAGGGCCGAACACAGATTTCCCGGCCCCCGCGCCAATGCACCCGGCCGCACCGCGGGCCCGCGACGCTGCTGGGCCGTCAGACCGCCGTCGGCGATGGCCGCCGCGCGCAGCAGGACCGCGCCGGCGACTCCGTCGTAACCGCACACCACGTTGGCGCACACATGAATGCCGTGGCTGCGGTAGGTGTAGAGGCGTCCGGGCGGGCCGAACATCACGAGATTGCGCCCGCTCGGGCCACGATACGAATGCGCGGCGGCGTCGGGCCAGGGACCATCCGGCGGACCTCCGTAGGCCTCGACCTCGACGATGACGGCGCTCACGCCACGGCCGGTCAGCTCGGCTCCCAGCAGTCGGCGGGCTGCCGGCAACGGATCTCCGGTCAGCAGCTCAGCTCCCACCCGAGCGATTCTGCCCGTGCCGACAACCGCCGTTGACACCGGCCACATCGGCGCGCAGTATTCATCACATGATGACTTCATCGGACGATGAATTCTCGGCCGGGTCCGACGCCTGCGCCGTCACGATCACCGGACTGCAGGTCAACCGGGGTGGCCGGGCGGCGATTCGCGACCTGAGCGTGCGGATCAACCGCGGCGCGATCACCGGTCTGCTGGGGCCGTCCGGGTGCGGCAAAACCACGTTGATGCGCAGCATCGTCGGGACCCAGATCATCGCCGCGGGCACCGTCACCGTGCTCGGGCTGCCTGCCGGTTCGTCGCCCCTGCGCCACCGGGTCGGTTACGTCACCCAGGACCCGACGATCTACAACGACCTGCGGGTGATCGACAACGTGCGGTACTTCGCCGCGCTGTACGGCACCTCGGCCGACGCGGCCACGGCCGCGATCGAATCCGTCGGGCTCGACGATCACCGCAACGCCTACTGCGCCAACCTGTCCGGCGGCCAGCGCACCCGGGTCTCACTGGCCTGCGCGCTGGTGGCCGAACCCGAACTCCTCGTGCTCGACGAACCCACCGTCGGGCTGGACCCCGTGTTGCGGGTGGATTTGTGGGAACAGTTCCGCCGGCTCGCGGCCCAGGGCACGACACTGCTGGTCTCCAGCCACGTCATGGACGAGGCCGACCATTGCGGCGATCTGCTGCTGATGCGCGAGGGCCGACTACTCGCCCACACCACCCCCGACGAGCTACGGAAGGACACGGCATGCACGTCCCTGGAGGAAGCGTTTCTCACCGTGATCCGGCGCGACACCAACGCCGGGCGCAGCCCAGCCGGCTGAGCCCCGCGCCCTTCCTGGCCACCACGGCCCGCATCCTGCGACAACTGGCCGCCGATCACCGCAGCGTGGCGATGATCGTGGTGGTACCCAGCCTGATCATCGCCCTGATGTACTTCATGTTCGACAACGTGCCCCACGCACCGGGTCAGCCCACCCCGTTCAACAACGCCTGCCTGATCATGCTCGGGGTCTTCCCGCTGATCGCGATGTTCCTGATCACCTCGATCACCATGCAGCGCGAACGCGCGTCGGGCACCCTCGAACGCATCCTGACCACGCCGCTGCGGCGCTTCGACCTGCTGGCCGCCTACGGCACCGCGTTCTCGATCGCCGCGGCCGCCCAAGCCACTCTGGCCTGCGTCGTCTCGTTCTGGTTCCTCGGGCTCGACACGGCCGGCAGCCCCGCCCTGGTGTTCTCGATCGCCATCATCAACGCCGTGCTCGGCGTCGGACTCGGTCTGCTGTGCAGCGCGTTCGCCCGCACCGAATTCCAAGCCGTGCAGTTCATGCCGCTGGTCATCGCGCCCCAACTGCTCTTGTGCGGCATCCTGGTGCCCCGGGCCGCGCTGCCGGACTGGCTGCAGTGGATCAGTAACGTACTGCCGGCGAGTTACGCACTCGAAGCGCTGCAGCAGGTCGGCGCCCACCCGCAAATGACCGCCATCGCGGCCCGCGACATCGGCATCGTGGTGGGCTTCGCGGTACTGGCGCTGTGTCTGGCGGCGGCCACCTTGAGAAGACGAACCCCCTAGGACGATCGTGACCATCAAGACGACGACCGGCAACACCGAACGCAAGCGACCCGGCCGGCCCGCCGGCCCCTCGGACAAACGCGACCGCATCCTGACCAGTGCCCGAGAACTGTTCGCCCGCAACGGGTTCGACAAAACCTCCATCCGTGCAATCGCGGCCTCCGCCGGCGTCGACGCCGCCCTGGTACACCACTACTTCGGCACCAAGACCCAGCTGTTCGCCGCCGCGATCCACATCCCCATCGACCCGATGACCGTGCTCGGCAAGCTGCGCGAGGTCCCAGTGGCACAGATCGGGCACACGCTGCCGTCAATCCTTTTGCCACTGTGGGATTCCGAGATCGGCAAGGGATTCGTGGCCACCCTGCGCTCGATCTTGGCCGGCAACGACGTATCGCTCGTGCGGTCGTTCCTGCAGGAGATCATCGTCGGCGAGATCGGCCCCCGGGTGGACAACCCGGCCGGCAGCGCCCGGACCCGAATCCAGTTCGTCGCCTCGCAACTGGTCGGGGTCGCGATGGCCCGCTACATCCTGGAGCTGGAGCCCTTCGCCTCACTGCCGGTGGACCAGATCGTCGAGACCATCGCGCCCACCCTGCAGCGCTACCTGACCGGCGACCTACCCGGACTCGGCTGACCCGGCCAGCTCCAACAGCCTGCGATGCTCGGCGTCGTCATCGATGGCAACCGCCTCGTCGATCAGCAGCACCGGGATGCCGTCCTCGATGCGGTAGGCCCGCCGCAGCCGCGGGTTGTACAGCCACTCTGACCCGGCGAGCAGCAACGGACCACGGTCTTGCGGGCAGACCAGGATGCTGAGGAGCTTGTCGTCGACCACCACGTGACGCTAGCCCAGCGGGATCTGGATGCCGCCACTCGGGCCGGGCTGGGGCCCGGCCCCGCCCGGCAAGGGCGCGATACCGGCCGGGAACTGGCCGACCCCGGGATTGAGACCGCTCTGCTGCGGAACCTGGGCGGCGCTGGACCGGGCCTGCAACTTCCGCTGATAGGCCAGGGTGTTCTTCAGGGCTTTGATGAGCGGAACCTGGTTGGGGCGCTTGTCGAGCGCCGCGGTGATGGCTTCCCGGTTGGCATTCGAGGGCTTGTAGCCCTGTTGACGCAGCTTCAGGATGTCGTGGATCAGCTGGGAGATCTGGCCGCCGCCCTCGCCGGTGTCGTACTCCGAGGCCACGACGGACAACGCCTGATCGGCGGTCATCTGCGGGGCCGCCGGCGCATCGGCGCCCGGCGCATCCGCCTGGGCCGACGGCTCGGCCGGATCGGCGGTGGCTGCCGGACTTCCCAGCAGCAGTCCCAGGACCAGCGCACTTGCCAGCATCGGAGCAGTGACGGCCCGCAGCCGGCGATGCCTGTCTGATCCCGGTGCCATCAATCCTCCAGTGGTTGCGCCGTCTGCCGGAGCCTAACAGCGCCGGCCGCGGTCAGCTTCTTATACGTACCGGTATCGGCATCGAGGTACCAGCAGTTACGTCGGCCGGGCTTGGGGATGCCGGCGGCCCGCAGCGGCGCGACGAGCGGCCGGTACGTCGCACCCAGTTTCATGTCGGCCACCACGTGCACCACGTCGGGCGGATTACCGACGGCCAGATCCTCCAACGCGAGTGAGAGATCGGCCGTCGGGACACTGCCACCGGGCCGCAGCGCCAGCGCCGTCACCGCCAGCTGCCGACCGTCCACCTCGACGCCGTAGGTCACCGCCATGTCGACCGCACCCAGGCGGCCGACCGCATCGTTGACGCTGGTGGCGAACACCGGCCCGCGTTCCGTACGGATCACCGCACCCCGGTTGTCCACCAGCCAGTAGTCACCGTCCTCGTCGCGCCGGAACAGGAACTCGGTGGACACCCAGGTATCGGCCGGGGCAAACACGCCCCGCTTGACCACGGCGGTGGGATCGACCGGACCACGCGGATGGGCCAGCAGCACACCGACCTCGTTGGCCTCCGCCTTGCGCACGAAACCCTGTTCGTCCTCCAGGATCAGGTCGTCGTCGGGGTCGTAGGCAGCCAGTTCGACCGTGCCGCCACCGGGCAGCGGACGCCCCTTGCTGCCGATCTTGGCGCCGGCGACGTTGGCCAGTACGGCCTGCCCGTCAGTGGTGGCGAAGAACTCCACCACCTGGGCCGGCTCGAAGACGTCGACCACCCGCTTCCACAACCCGGCCGGCATGCCCGAACCGATGAACAACCGCACCGGATGGCTGCCCGTCAGCGAGAACGACGGATCGTCGATGACCTCGCGCAACATCGCCCAGGTGTAGGAGACGACGGTGACCCCGTACTGCCGGATCTCCTGCAGGAAACGGTCGGGCTGCAGTCCGCGCGACAACGCGATGCGCGAACCACCGACGACGGCCCCACCCAGGCTGACCAGCAGACCCGATTGATGATGCAGCGGGGTGAGACAGTACACCGTGTCACCGCGGCCCAGGTTCGCCGCCGATGCGGTGCCGAACGCCGACAGCGCCCAGCGGAAATTGGTGATCTGCCGGGCCACGAGCTCACCGCCGACCTCACTGAACGCGACGAAGGCCAGGTCGCGGGCCAGCCCCGGGTTGGGCCGATACCAGCCGGGCAGCTCGACGGCATCCGGGTCGATCTTCTCCATGTCGATGACGTCGGCATCTTCGGGCAGATGCAGGTCGCGGCTCTCACCGCTGTGCACACCGAGCGGCCCGCCGCTGTGCACACCGAGCGGCCCGCCGCTGTGCACACCGAGCGGCCCGCCGGTACCCAGCACCAGCACCCGCACATCCAATTCCCGCGCCACATCGAGGTGGCTCGGGTCGGCGATGATCTCGGCCACCCCGCCCAGGCGGGCGGCCTCGGCCAGATCCGCCTCGGGCAACAGCACCGCCACCGCGCCCAACCGGGACAGCGCCGCGATCGCGACCAACGCGCTGGGCCGGGTGTCCATCAGGACACCGACCCGGGCGCCCTGGCGTACCCCGACCTCGATCAGGCCGCGCACCACGTTGTTGATCCGGCGGTCCACCGCCTCATAGGTGTGCACCCGGCCGTCGAACAGCAGCGCCTCACCGTTGGGGGCGCTGCGCGCCTGCTCGCTCATGATCCGGCCCAGTGAGATCCGGGTGTGGTCGTTCACCTGGCCCAACCGGGCCAGCCTGGGCAGCGTGCGCGCGGTCTCGATGACCAGCGTGCGCGCATTCTTGTTCGCCGTCACCAACGCGTCGGCCGCCGAGCGGGCCACGCCGAACGCCATCTCGGTGGCGGCGGTGGCGCCATGGGTGACCCGGGTGGAGAACGAAACTCCGCCTTCGGGGTGATCGACGGGCGGCGATCCCATGGGCACCACGCCCTCGGGCATCTCTTCTCCGGCAAGCCATTTCACCCACTTGGCCACTGTGGGCCAGGTCTGGCTCGACGCCTTGGAACCCACCACCAGGCCGAAATGGCCTGCCCTGATCAGATATTCGTAGACATCGGCATCGGGCGCGGCCCGCTTGATACCGCGCACCGCCGCCGGTTGCCCGATGTCGTCGACCTCGCCGACCACCGCGAGGATCGGGCAGTCGATGTCGGACAGCGTGACCAGGTCACCGTGGACCGAGAAACCGCCGGTGATCATCCGGTTGTGTGCGATGAACTGCTTGAGGAGCTCGGAGATGGCCGGTCCCGACCACGCGATCCAGCCTTCCGAGGACAGGAACCGACGCTGCTGCTCGCGCGGCAGCAGGGCTTCGCGGTCGTGCAGCTGTCGTAGGAAGTCCAGCCGCGACTGCGCGGTCTTGATCGGGTCGAGCATCTGAAAACCGGTGCGGGCCAACCATCCCGGGATGTCGATGCGGCTGAAGACGTGATCGGCCATGAAGTCCGCCGCACCGGCGGCCACCCCGGCCGGAAGGTTCATCGGCAACGCCGCCAGGGTGTCCACCGGGGCGCCGAAGGCGATGATGCTGGCCAGATCCTTGGAACGTCGGTAGGCCGCGGCCTGGTAGGCGAACATGCCGCCCTGGGAGTAGCCGGCCAGGTGCACATCGCGACCGGTGACCTCTTTGACGATGTCGATGGCCTCCGACAGCGCCACCACGTGGTCGGCGAGGTTGCGTTGCATGCCGCCCTCGACCTTGTCCGGCGAGCCGAAATCGATCACCCACGGATCGATGCCCGCGGCGTGCAGGATGCCGACCGCGCCCTCGTCGCGGGTCACGTCCCACATGTCGGCCGACATCATCATCGGGTGCACCATCAGCACCGGGGGCCGTGGGCTCTGGGCGCCGGGGCGGACATCCGGCGGGAAGTACCGCCGCAGCCGGTACATCGGCACGCTCTGGATGATCTGGAAGGGCGACGGGACCGCGCCGGTCTCCAGGCCGCCGTAACGCAGCACCTCCAGGCCGTTCTGCGCGGTTGCCAGCAACCGCTCAACCGGTCTGGTCACTGCCGAGAAATCCACCAGCCTGCTCCCCACATGACAACTCCACCCGACCCCCGATTGACCTGGCCATCATGGCACAACAGCAACCGATCACCGACTCGGTCGCCTCGACCCCGGTGGTGGCCCCATGCGGTGCCCGCACCGGGGCCGCCGGACGATAGGGTCTGCGACGATGGCTCACCTGCTCGGGGGCGAAACCCTACATCTGGAGTACCCCACCGGGGTGGTGTTCGACTCGGTCACCGTCGGCGTCAGCGAAGGCGACCGGATCGGCATCGTCGGCCGCAACGGCGACGGTAAATCCACGCTGCTGGGCATGCTCACCGGCCGGATCGCCCCGCACGCCGGGCGGGTGACCCAGCGCAGCGGATTGCGGGTCGGGTCCCTGGACCAGACCGACACACTCGATCCCGAGCACACGGTGGCCTGGTCGCTGGTCGGCGAGCGTCCCGAGCACGAGTGGGCCGGCGACGCCCGGATCCGCGACGTGATCGGCGGCCTGGTCGCGGATATCCCGTTCGACGCACCGGTGTCGACGCTCTCCGGTGGCCAGCGCCGACGGGTGCAGCTGGCCGCACTGCTGATCGACGACTGGGACGTCATCGCCCTGGATGAGCCCACCAACCACCTCGACATCCAGGGCATCACCTGGCTGGCCGAGCACATCAAAGGACGGTGGGCGCGCGGCGCCGGCGGGTTGCTGCTGATCACCCACGACCGTTGGTTCCTCGACGAGGTCGCCACCACCACCTGGGAGGTTCACCCCGCCCCCGGTGTCCGCGGCAGCATCGTCGAACCGTTCGAGGGCGGCTATGCGGCGTACGTGCTGCAGCGGGTGGAGCGTGACCGCCAAGCCGCGTCCATCGAAGCCAAGCGACAGAACTTGATGCGCAAGGAACTGGCCTGGCTGCGCCGCGGCGCACCGGCCCGAACCTCCAAACCCAAGTTCCGCATCGACGCGGCCAATGCCCTGATCTCGGATGTCCCGCCACCGCGCAACTCCGTCGAGCTGTCCCGGCTGGCCACCGCACGCCTGGGCAAGGACGTCGTCGATCTGCTCGATGTGTCGGTCACCTACCCACGGCCCGACGGCTCACCCGACCGGGAAGTGTTGCGCGACATCGAATGGCGTATCGGCCCGGGCGAACGCACCGGCATCCTCGGGGCCAACGGGGCGGGCAAATCCACCCTGCTGGGGCTGATAGCGGGGACCGTGACCCCGACCAGCGGCCGGGTCAAACGCGGTAAGACCGTGCGCCTTTCGGTCCTGGATCAGCAGTCCGGCGAGCTCGACGCAGTGTCCGGGGACATGGTGCGCGAGGTGGTCGGCCGGCTGCAGACCAGCTATCAGATCGACGGGAAGGACTTCACGCCCGCACAACTGTTGGAGCGGCTGGGTTTCGCCCGCGACCAGCTCTCGACCCGGGTCGGTCAACTTTCCGGCGGGCAGCGCCGCCGCCTGCAGCTGCTGTTGGTGATCCTGTCGGAACCGAACGTGTTGATTCTCGACGAGCCGACCAACGACGTGGACACCGACATGCTGACCGCGACCGAGGATCTGCTGGATTCCTGGCCGGGCACCCTGATCGTGGTGTCACACGACCGGTATTTGTTGGAACGCGTCACCGATCAGCAGTACGCCATCCTTGACGGCCGGCTGCGCCACCTGCCCGGCGGGGTGGACGAGTACCTGCGGCTCAGCGCCCGGCAGACCGGCCCGACGACCACCCCTGCCCCACGTGAATCCCCCGCCGCCCAAGGACTTTCGGGTGCAGAGCTCCGCAACGTGGAGAAGGAGATCTCCTCGATCGACCGGTCGCTGGCCAAGCTGGCCGACCGGATCTCGGGCAAACACGACGAGCTCGCCGCCCACGACCAGTCCGATCATGTCGGCCTGGGCCGGCTCACCGGTGAACTTCGGGAACTGGAAGCGCAGGTGGCCGATCTGGAAGCGCGGTGGCTGGAGCTGTCCGAGCAGCTGGAATAGCGCTCGAACAGCTACGGCAAAACGCGCTGCAGAAAGGCGAGTTGATCGGCGACGACCCGGCGCCGGACGTCTTCGGTGTAGAAATCGAAATGGCTGACCGGGTATTCGAGGACCTCGCCGCCCGGTGCGGCCTGCGCGAGGGCGCGGGCCCGGTCCGGTGTCGTCTCGGCGTCGTCTGCGCCCAGGCTGACCAGCAACGGACACCCGACCCGGGGTGCGAAATCGACTGGGCGGTAACGCATCATCTCGATGAGGGCACGCGGCGCCACCTCGTTTCGCCAGGTCGGGCTGACCATCCCGGCCACGGCCCGCTGCGCACCCGCACCCGTCATCACTGCCAGGGCGCCCTCGGCACCGACAGCCGGGATGTAACGCGGAGGTAGGTGCAGCCGTTCGCGTCCCCAGTCCTCGGCCATGACCGCGAGCAGCCGCAGGGTGGACAGGGTCGAGCGGCCCTCGACACGGCGGGGAAAACCGTTGAACGGGACCTGGGCGATGACGGCGGCGATCTCGTGGTCGCGGGCCGCGGCGGACACGACGTGACCGCCGCCCAGTGAGGTCCCCCAGAGCGCGATGCGGGCGGGATCGACACCGTCGAGGCCACGGGCGCAGGCCACCGCTGCCGCGATGTCGGCCAGTTGCCCCTCGATACTGACGAGCTGGCGGGGATGGCCGCCGCTCTCGCCGAAGCTGCGGTAATCGAAGGTCAGGGTGTGAAAGCCCCCGGCGGTGAAGTCCTCGGCCGTGGCCAGTAACGCCGGGGTGTCCTGGGTGCCGCCGAAACCGGTGCACAGCACGACGCACGGGCCAGGTTGCCGGTCCGATCTCCGCAGATATCCGGCACAGCGCTCGCCACCGACGTCGAAGACGACTTGTTGCGCCACGACTGGGACGGTACGCGCGGCCGCCGCGCAGGGCTACCGGCTCAACCGGATCCGCAGTTCTTCCATGGCGTTCCGCACGATGCCGAGCTGCTTGGCCACCTGGACCGGGGCGGTGCCGCCGCGAGCGTTGCGGGCGTTCACCGAACCCTCGACAGTCAGCACCTCGCGCACCTGCGGTGTGAGCGCGGGGTTGATCCCGGTGAACTCGTCGTCGGTGAGTTCGTCGAGGCCGACGCCGCGGCCCTCGGCGACTCGCACAGCCTCCCCCGCTGCCTCGTGGGCGACTCGGAACGGAACTCCTTGGCGGACCAGCCATTCGGCGATATCGGTGGCCAGTGTGTAACCGGCCGGCGCCAGCGCAGCCATCCGGGCTTCATCGAATGTCAGGGTGCCCACCAGCCCGGCCATGGCCGGCAGCAGCAGCTCCAGCTGCGCCACGGAATCGAAGACCGGCTCCTTGTCCTCCTGCAGATCGCGGTTGTAGGCCAAGGGCTGGGCCTTGAGCGTGGCCAGCAGACCGGTGAGGTTGCCGATCAGCCGCCCGGATTTACCGCGAGCCAACTCGGCGATGTCGGGGTTCTTCTTCTGCGGCATGATCGAGCTGCCGGTGGACCAGGAATCGTGCAGGGTGGCATAGCCGAATTCGGTTGTGCTCCACAGGATGATGTCCTCGGCAAGCCGGGACAGGTCCACCCCGATCTGGGCGAAGACGAAGGCGGCCTCGGCGGCGAAATCCCGCGCCGCGGTGGCGTCGACGGAATTATCTGCAGCCGAGGCGAATCCGAGATCCTCGGCGATGGCATCGGGATCCAGCCCCAGCGACGAGCCGGCGAGCGCCCCGGAACCGTAGGGCGAGACCGCGGTGCGGTCGTCAAAATCGGCCAGGCGGTCGACGTTGCGCAACAGCGGATGCGCGTGGGCCAGCAGATGATGGGCCAGCAGGATCGGCTGCGCTGCCTGCAGGTGGGTCTTGCCGGGCATGATCGCCGTCGGGTGCGCCGCAGCCTGGGTGGCCAGTGCATTGACCACCTCGAGCACGCCGTCGGCCACCCGGCGGACAGCGTCCCGCAGCCACATCCGGAAAAGCGTCGCCACCTGGTCATTGCGGGAGCGGCCGGCCCGCAACCTGCCACCCAGATCCGGCCCCACCCGGTCGATCAGGCCGCGCTCGAGCGCGCCGTGCACGTCCTCGTCGGTGACCAACGGTTCGAAGCTGCCGTCGGCGACGTCGGAACCGAGGCTGTCCAGGCCGGCAAGCAGCCCGTCGCGCTGCTCGTCGGTGAGCAGCCCGGCCCGGTGCAGCACCCGGGCGTGGGCCTTGGACGCGGTGATGTCATACGGCGCCAGCACCCAGTCGAAGTGCGTCGACTTGCTCAGTGCGGCAAGGGCGGCCGAAGGCCCGTCGGCGAACCGACCGCCCCACAACGAGCCCTCATTGGTGGTTCCGTCGTTGGTGCTCATGTCACCCTCACTGCTGGGCGAGCGTGCGCGTTTGCGCATCTTTTGCGGCGTGCCGCACAGCAGACACGCACGCTCGCGGTGCTTACTGCTTACAGGCCCAGGTCGCGCTTGGCCGAGATCTTGGAGCTCAGGCCGTGCAGCTGCACGAAGCCCTTGGCCGCACTCTGGTCGAAGCTGTCGCCCTCGTCGTAGGTGGCGAGGTTGAAGTCGTACAGCGACTCACCCGAGCGGCGGCCGTTGACGATGATGGCCCCGGCGTGCAGCACCAACCGGATGTCGCCCGACACGTGCTGCTGGGTGTGTTCGACGAACGCCTCCAGCGAGCGCTTCAGCGGGCTGAACCACAGCCCGTCGTAGGTCAACTCGCCCCACTTCTGGTCCACGCCGCGCTTGTACCGGCCCAGCTCACGCTCCAGCGTGACGTGCTCGAGCTCGGTGTGCGCGGTGATCAGCACCATCGCGCCGGGCGCCTCGTAGATCTCACGGCTCTTGATGCCGACCAACCGGTCCTCGACCACGTCGAGCCGGCCCACACCCTGAGCGCCGGCCCGGGTGTTGAGCTCCTGGATGATCTCCAGCACCGACAGCGGGCGCCCGTCGATCGCCATGGGGCGGCCCTTGTCGAAGCTGATGATCAGCTCGTCGGGAGCGTTGAAGTTGACCGTCGGGTCCTGGGTGTAGTCGTAGACGTCCTTGGTCGGGGCGTTCCACAGGTCTTCGAGGAACCCGGTCTCCACCGCCCGGCCCCACACGTTCTGGTCGATCGAGAACGGTGAGCGCTTGGTGACGTTGATCGGGATCGCGTTCTCCTCGGCGAACGCGATGGCCTTCTCCCGGGTCCAGGCGTAATCCCGCACCGGGGCGATGACGTCCAGTTCGGGTGCCAGCGAGGCGAAGCCCACCTCGAAGCGGACCTGGTCGTTGCCCTTGCCGGTGCAGCCGTGCGCGACGACGGTGCCGCCATGGCTGCGCGCCGCGTCCACCAGATGCTTGACGATCAGCGGGCGGCTGATGGCCGACACCAGCGGATAGCGGTCCATGTACAGCGCGTTGGCCTTGATGGTCGGCAGGCAGTACTCGTCGGCGAACTCGTCACGGGCGTCGACCACGACCGCCTCGACCGCACCGCAGTCCAGGGCACGCTGACGGATGACCTCCATGTCTTCACCGCCCTGGCCGAGGTCGATGGCGACGGCGACGACCTCTTTGCCGGTCTCCTTGCCGATCCAGCTGATCGCGACCGAGGTGTCCAGACCTCCGGAATACGCCAGGATGACGCGTTCGGACATGAGCAATCTCCTTGTTTTGCGCTTTATTTCAAGTTCTCGATGGTGCTGGCAAGTTCGGCCCCGGTCATCGGATCGCGCGCCACCACCAGGATGGTGTCGTCACCGGCGATGGTGCCGACCACATACGGCAGGGCAGCGCGATCGAGTGCGCTGGCCAGGTAATGCGCCGCCCCGGGCGGGGTGCGCAGCACGGCAAGGTTAGCGCTGGCGTCGGTCGATACCAGCAAGTCCCCCAGCAAGCGGGTCAACCGCTCGGTGCCGCCGGACACACCGCGCACCGGGCTGCCGTCCTCGGGCACCACATACACGCCGACGCCGCCGTCGGCTCCGCGCAGCTTCACCGCGCCGAGCTCCTCCAGATCACGCGACAACGTGGCCTGGGTGACGTCGATGCCCTCCTGGCCCAGCAGCGCGGCCAGCTCGGTCTGGCTGCTCACCGGCTGCGCGGACAGCAGGGCGATGATGCGGGCCTGACGGGCGGCGCGGGTGGGGGTGCTCATAGTCTCAGGCGCTTGTCTTTTTTTCGAGCAGCCACACCAACAGTGCCTTCTGCGCGTGCAGCCGGTTCTCGGCCTCGTCGAACACCGCGCTCTGCGGCCCGTCGATCACCTCATCGGTGATCTCGTGGCCGCGGTGCGCCGGAAGGCAGTGCAACACAACAGCTTCCGGGTCGGCAAGCTTGAGCAGCTCGGCATTGACCTGGAAGGGCCTAAACGGGCGCACCCGGTCCAGGCCGTCGTTCTCCTGGCCCATCGAGGTCCAGGTGTCGGTGACGAGCACGTCGGCCCCGTCGGCACCGGCGCGGGCATCGTCGGTGAGCGTGACGGTCGCGCCGGTTTCACTGGCGCGACGCTTGGCCGCGTCGACGAAGTGCGGGTCGGGCGCGAAACCGGCGGGCGCGGCGATCGTGACGTCGATGCCCGCGGTCACCCCACCCAGCATCAGCGAGTGGGCCATGTTGTTGGCACCGTCGCCCAGATATGTCAACTTCAGCCCTTTGAGGCCCGCCGCGCCACCCCGGCGCTCGGCCAGCGTCTGCAAATCGGCCAGCACCTGGCAGGGATGGAACTCGTCGGACAGTGCGTTGACAATCGGGACGGAGGCACCACTCGCCATGGCCGTCAGCCGCTCCTGGGCGAAAGTCCGCCACACGATCGCGTCGACGTAGCGGGACAGCACCGCGCCGGTGTCCTCGAGGGTTTCCTCGCGGCCCAACTGGGTGCTGCGGCCGTCGACCACCACGGCGTGCCCGCCGAGTTGGGCGATGCCCATCTCGAACGAGAACCGGGTACGCGTCGAGTTCTTCTCGAAGATCACCGCGACGCCGCGCGGGCCCTCCAGCGGCCGCCGCGAAAACGGTGCCTTCTTCAGCTCGGCGGCCAGGGCCAGCACCTCGGCCTGCTCGTCGGGTGACAGATCGTCGTCACGCAGGAAATGCCGGATGGTCATTCTGGTCATTGAGTAGCCTCCGCAACAGTATTCAGAACGGCGGGCAGAGCGGTCAGGAACGTCTCGATCTGACCTTCGGTGATGATCAACGGCGGTGCCAGCCGGACCACGTCGGCGGCGGCGGCGTTCACCAGGAAGCCGGCATCGCGGGCCGCGGTCTCGACGGCCTTGGCGCTCGGCGCGGTGAGTACCACACCCTGCAGCAGACCCTTGCCGCGCACGTGGTCGACGAGGGGGTGGCCCAACTCCTCGATGCCGTGGCTCAAGGTCTTGCCGAGCACGCCGGCCCGCGTGATCAGATCCTCGGCGGTCAGCGTCGTGAGCACGGCCACCGCCGCGGCGGTGCACACCGGGTTGCCGCCGAAGGTGCTGCCGTGCAGGCCCGGGGTGAGCAGGTCACCGGCGGCGCCGACGGCCAGGCAGGCGCCGATCGGCAGCCCGCCACCGAGCCCCTTGGCCAGGGTCACGATGTCGGGGGTGATGCCGTCGTACTGGTGGGCATAGAAGGCGCCGGTACGCCCGACGCCGGTCTGCACCTCGTCGAGGACCAGCAACGCGCCGTTCTTCGTGGTGATGTCCCGGGCTTGCGCCAGGTATCCGGCGGGCGGGACGACGACGCCGCCCTCCCCCATGATCGGCTCCAGGAATACCGCGGCGGTATTCGAATCGACCGCTGCGGCAAGGGCTTCCACGTCGCCGTAGGGCACGTGGGTGACGTTGCCCGGCAGCGGCTCGAACGGAGCCTGCTTGGCGGGCTGACCGGTCAGGGCCAGCGAACCCATCGTGCGGCCGTGGAAGGCGCCTTGGGCGGCAACGATGTTCGTCCTGCCGGTAAGCCGGGTGATCTTGAAGGCCACCTCGTTGGCCTCGGTGCCCGAGTTGCAGAAGAACACCCGCGCCTGGGTACCGAGGTGGTCCACGAGCTTTTCGGCCAGTGCGATGCCGGGCTCGGTGGCATACAGATTGGAGGTGTGGCCCAGCGTGTTGAGCTGGGTGGTGACCGCCTCGATGACCGCGGGGTGGCGGTGGCCGAGCAGGTTGACCGCGATACCACCCAGCAGGTCCAGGTAGGACTTTCCGTCGGTATCGGTGACCACGGCGCCCTCCCCGCTGGCCAGCGCCAACGGCGGGGTGCCGTAGTTGTTCATCATCACCGATTCCCAGCGGTCCTGCAGGGTCACTTGGCCACCACCTTGGTTCCGGTTCCTTCATCGGTGAAAAGCTCGACCAGCACGCAGTGTTCGACGCGGCCGTCGATGACGTGCGCGCTCGGCACGCCGCCGGCCACCGCCCGCAGGCAGGCCTCGATCTTGGGCACCATGCCCGATTCCAGGTTGGGAAGCAGCTGGGTCAGTGCCGCGGTGTCGATCTCGCTGACCAGTGAGGAGCGGTCGGGCCAGTCGGTGTAGAGCCCCTCCACATCGGTGAGCATCACCAGCTTCTCCGCGCCGAGCGCCTCGGCCAGGGCTGCCGCCGCGGTGTCGGCGTTGATGTTGTGCACCACGCCGTCGACGTCCGGCCCGATGGTCGAGACCACCGGAATCCGGCCTGCGGCAATGAGATCCAACAGCGATTCGGCGTTGACTTTTTCGACGTCCCCGACCAGGCCGATATCGGTGGCCACCCCGTCGACGGTGACGCTGCGCCGCACTGCGGTGAACAGGTGGGCATCCTCACCGGTCAGACCCACCGCGTAGGGACCGTGCGCGTTGATCAGGTTGACCAGTTCCCGGCCCACCTGACCGAACAGCACCATCCGCGCCACATCGAGCACCTCGGGCGTCGTCACCCGGAAGCCGCCTTTGAAATCGCCTGCGATACCGAGCTTCTTGAGCATCGCGCTGATCTGCGGCCCGCCGCCGTGCACCACGACGGGGTGGATACCGCAGTTGCGCAGGAACACCATGTCGGCGGCAAAGGCCGCCTTGAGGGTGTCGTCGGTCATGGCGTTGCCGCCGTACTTGACGACGACGATCTTGCCGTGCAACTGCTTGAGCCACGGCAGGGCCGAGGCCAGCACCTGGGCTTTGACTCCGCGCTCGATGCTCATGAGCTGTAGGCCGAGTTCTCTTCGACGTAGGCATGCGAGAGGTCGGTGGTCCTGACAGCAGCACTGTGGTCCCCCACCGCCAGGTTCACCACCACGGCGATGTCTTCGCCGGAGAGGTCGACCTCACGCGCACGCGGCGCGCCCGCGCCGTCGACACACACCGGAGATCCGTTGAACGACACGCTGATCCGTTCCGGATCGAGATTCACCGGGGCGATACCCACCGCGGCCAGAACCCGGCCCCAGTTGGGATCGGAACCGAACAGCGCAGTCTTGACCAGGCTGTCACGGGCGATCACGCGGGCGGCGACCAGTGCCTCGTCCTCGCTGTCGGCACCGGTGACGGTGATGGTGATGCGCTTGGACACGCCCTCGGCGTCAGCCTGCAACTGAGCACACAGGTCGTCGCAGACCCGCAGCACGGCTGCGTCGAGATCATCCTGGCTGGGCACGATCTCGCTGGCGCCGGACGCGAGCAACAGCACGGTGTCGTTGGTCGAGCAGCTGCCGTCGATGTCGAGCCGGTCGAAGGTCAGCTTGGCGGCCCGCTTGAGCGCGGTGTCCAGCGCGGCCGCGTCGGCAACGGCGTCGGTGGTCAGCACCACCAGCATGGTGGCCAGCGACGGCGCCAGCATCCCGGCCCCCTTGGCCATCCCGCCGACGGTCCAGTTCTCCCCCGATTCCACCGAATGGTGCAGCGCAACCTGTTTGGGCACAGTGTCGGTGGTCATGATGGCCCGTGCCGCGTCGTCTCCCCCGGTCAGTCCACCGGCAATCTCGTGCACGATCTCGGTCACGCCCGCCAGCACCTTGTCCATCGGCAGCCGGTCACCGATCAGGCCCGTCGAGCACACCGCCACCTCGATGGCCCCGGTCTCGGTGCCCCAGTCGCTCAGCGCGGTGGCCACGGCCTCGGCGGTGGCGTGGGTGTCCTGGAAGCCCAGCGGGCCGGTGCAGGCGTTGGCGCCACCGGAGTTCAGGATCACCGCGCGCAGCCGGCCGGTGGTCAGCACCTGCTGAGACCACCGCACCGGCGCGGCTTTGATCTTGTTGCGGGTGAACACGCCCGCCGCGGCGTAATCCGGCCCCTCGTTGAACACCAGGGCCAGGTCCGGCGCGCCGGAAGCCTTGATCCCCGCGGCGATACCCGCCGCCCGGAACCCGGCGGGGGCGGTGATGCCCTGGGTGCGGATCAGTTTGGCCGTCTGGGGGGTCTCTGCGTACGTCACGGTGCCACTCCCACGATCGACAGCCCTTCGGTTTCGGGCCAGCCCAGCGCCAGGTTCATCGACTGCACCGCGGCACCGCCGGTGCCCTTGGTGAGGTTGTCGATGGCGGCGACGGCCACCAGGGTCTTCGCCTGTTCATCGACGGCCACCTGGATCTGCGCGGCGTTGCTGCCGATCACCGAACCGGTCTTGGGCAGCTGCCCCTCGGGCAGCAGGTGGACGAACGGCTCTACGCCATACGCCTTTTCGTAGGCAGCACGGATCTCGGCCTCGGACGCGGTGGTGGGCACCGTGCAGGTGGCCAGGATGCCGCGGGCCGTCGGGATCAGCACCGGGGTGAACGAGACGGTGACGTCCTTGTCGGTCACCGACCGCAGCCCCTGGGCGATCTCGGGGGTGTGCCGGTGCTTGCCGGCGATGTTGTAGGCCCGGGCCGAGCCGATCACCTCGGAGCCCAGCAGGTCCACCTTGGCGGAGCGGCCCGCCCCCGAGGTGCCGCTGACCGCGACCACGGTGACGGCCGGTTCGACGAGATCGGCGGCGACGGCGGGCAACAGTGCCAGCAGCGCGGCGGTCGGATAGCAGCCCGGCACCGCGATGCGTTTGGTGTCCTTGAGCCGGTCCCGGTTGCCGGGCAACTCGGGCAGCCCGTACGGCCAGCTGCCGGCGTGCGCCGAGCCGTAGAACTTCTGCCAGTCGGCGGCATCGGTGAGCCGGAAATCCGCGCCACAGTCGACGATCAAGGTGTCGGGGCCGAGCTGTTCGGCCAGCGCTGCGGAATGTCCGTGCGGCAATCCGAGGAACACCACGTCATGTCCCCTGAGCACGTCGGCGTCGGTGGGGTCCAAGACGCGCGAGGCCAGCGGCAACAGGTGCGGATGATGCTCGGCGAGGCTGGTCCCGGCGCTCGACGCCGCGGTCAGCGCACCGATCGTCAGCCGGCCATCGGCATAGGCGGGATGGCCGAGGAGCAGACGCAGGATCTCGCCACCGGCGTAGCCGCTGGCGCCGGCCACCGCTATGGAAGTCATGCGGTCAATTCTGCATTCTTATGCATGAAGATGCAAACTCATTAATCCGTGCCCCGCGAGCGTGCGTGCCTGCCCCCGACACGCCGGCGCTCAGCGCCCTCACGCGCACTGTGGCGCGGCGCGAGCGTGCGCACAATGCCGGCGCTTCTCGGCGTGGCGCGCTGCAGACATGCACGCTCGCGGTGCTGGGTCAGCCGCGCAGGACGGCGCCGACGCGCTCGCCGGCGACGGCCACCGCGGAGTCACGCGCAGCGCTGGCCTCATCCTCGGTCAGCGTCCGGTCCGTGGCCCGGAACCGCAGGGCCAGGGTGAGCGACTTGCGGCCCTCCCCGATCTGCGGGCCGGTGTAGACGTCGAACAACCGAACATCCTCGAGCAGCTCACCTGCCCCGTCGCGGACCGCATCGACGACCGCGGCGGCGGCCACCTCGGCATCCACCACGACGCTGATGTCCTGGAACACCGCGGGGAACGGTGACACCGACGGTGCCGGCAGCACCTCGACGATCGGTACGGCATCGAGATCGAGCTCGACGGCGCAGGTGCCCTTGGGCAGACCGGTCCGCTCGATCACCGCCGGATGCAGCTGGCCGGCATGGCCGACGACTGTATCGCCGACGAGTACCTCCGCGCAGCGGCCCGGGTGCCAGGGCAGCTCCTGGGCGGCACGCAGGGTGAACTCCACGCCGGCGGCCCGGCCGATCACCCGTACCGCCTCGAATGCGTCAGCCGCCTCCACTGCACGACCCGGCCCCCACGGCCCGGCCGGCTCGCGCAGCCCGGTCAGCACCGCCGCGACGTGCTGCGGCTGCTGCGGCAGCGAGGCGTCCAGCCCGGCGATTTCCGCATCGGTGGGCCTGCGGTCATTGGGAATGCGCTCGACGGGCCGGGTTTCGGCGGTGGGGTGCACCACCTGCTGGATCGCGAACAGCGCTACATCGGCAGCGCCACGGGAAATGTTGCGGCCCAACGCTTCCAGCAGCCCGGGCAACAAGGTGGTGGCCAGGTGCGGCCGGTCGGCCTCCAGCGGGTTGAGCACCGTGGTGGTGTGGCGGCGGGCGTCGTCGGCAGCCAGACCCCACAGATCGAACACCCCGGCCGGCAGGAACGGTGTCGGCAGGATCTCCACGAAACCGGCCAGCGCCAGGGACTTCCCGATCGCCCGGCGCCGCTTCTGCACCGCACTCAGGCCACGGCCGGCCGGCGCCGTCGGCAACACCGACGGGATGGACTCCAGCCCCTCCAGTCGCAGCACTTCCTCCACGAGGTCAGCACGCTGGCGCAGGTCGGGCCGCCAGCTCGGCGGGGTGACGGTGAGCGGATCGGATCGAGTGACGGCAGCACCGATCTGAGCGAGCCGCCGCGCCGTGGTGCCCGCCGGGTAGTCGACGCCGGCCGTGCGATCCGGAAGGTCGGCCGGGATCTCGATGGCCGGCTGGGACCAGTCGGTGCGTCCGTCGGCGCGCCAGTCGGTCAGCTTCGGCTCGATTGTCCCACCGGTGATCTCGGCCAGCAGCGATGCGCACCGATCAAGGGCGGCAACCGAAATCGCCGGATCCACCGACCGCTCGTAGCGTCGGCCGGCCTCGCTGGCCAGGTGCAGGCGGCGCTGGGTACGCGACACTGCGGCCGGATCCCACACCGCGGCCTCCAGCAGCACATCGGTGGTGGTGTCGCGCACCTCGGTGGTGCCCGCCCCCATCACACCGCCGATCGCGGCGGTCGCGACGTCGTCGACGATCAGCACGTCGGCCGAGTTCAGCGTGCGCTCGACATCGTCGAGGGTGGTCACCTTCTCGCCGTCCCGGGCGAACCGCACCGCGAAGCCGCCGGTGATCAGACCACTGTCGTGGGCGTGCATCGGATGGCCGAGTTCGAGCATGACGTAGTTCGTGACGTCGACGGCAGGCGAGATGGCCCGGATGCCGCTGAGCAGCAGACGACGCTGCAGCCACCACGGCGACACCGCGGCCGGATCGATGCCGGTGACCGGGCGCAACCCGAAGCGCTGCACCCCGGTGCCGGGCTCCACGGTCAGCGGCCAGGCCTCGCCCTCGGCGGGCAGCGGCGGAACGTCGGCCAGGTCGACGAAATCCAGGTCCTGGGCGCAGGCGATTTCACGGGCCAGCCCACGCACCGACAGGCAGTAGCCGCGGTCCGGGGTGATGGCCAGGTGGAACACCACGTCATCCAGGCCGAGGACGTCGGCGGCCGGGGTGCCCGGTTCGGCGGTGCCGGCCGGCAGCACCAGGATCCCGGACTGATCGACACCCAGGTTCATCTCGGCGGCCGAGCAGATCATGCCGTCGGACACCCGGCCGTAGGTCTTGCGGGTGGCAATTTTGAAGTCGCCGGGCAGGACGGTGCCGGGCAGCGCCACGACGACCAGATCACCTACCGCGAAATTTGTTGCACCACAGACAATGTCGCGAGGCTGGCCGTCGACGTTGTGGCTGCCGACATCGACCTTGCAGGCCCGGATGGGCTTCTTGAACTCGGTGAGTTCCTCGATCTCGGCGACCCGGCCGATGGTCAGCGGACCGGCCACCGGGCCGATCGGGATGATCTCCTCGACCTCGTGACCGATCCGGATGAAGGTCTCTTCGAGTTCCTCGACGGAGACGTCCCAATCCGGGACTCCGGCGCGGACGGCCTCACGCAGCCAGCTGTAGGGAATCCGCATCAGGCACCGACCCCGAACGGCAGGGAGAACCGGACGTCACCCTCGACCATGTCGCGCATATCGGGAATTCCATTGCGGAACTGCAGAGTTCGCTCCAATCCCATACCGAAGGCAAATCCGGAGTAGATGTCGGGGTCAATCCCGCAGGCACGCAACACATTCGGGTTGACCATGCCGCAACCGCCCCATTCCACCCATCCGGCGCCGCCCTTCTTGCCGGGGAACCAGATGTCGACCTCGGCGGAGGGTTCGGTGAACGGGAAGAAGTGCGGCCGGAACCGGGTGCGTCCCTCCGGCCCGAACTGGGCCCGGGCGAACGCATCCAGCGTGCCGCGCAGGTGTGCCATGGTCAGGCCCTTGTCCACCGCGAGACCCTCCACCTGGTGGAAAACCGGGGTGTGGGTGGAATCGAGTTCGTCGGTGCGGAAGGTTCGGCCGATCGAAACGATGTACACCGGCAACTCGCGTTCCAGCAGGGCCCGGATCTGCACCGGCGACGTGTGGGTGCGCAGCACCTGACGCGAACCCTCTGGCGCGATCTGGAAGGTGTCCTGCTCGCTGCGGGCCGGGTGGTCCGGGCCGAAGTTCAGCGCGTCGAAGTTGAACTGCTCGGTTTCGACTTCTGGGCCTTCGGCCAGTTCCCAGCCCATCGCCACGAAGGTGTCGGCGACGTTCTCGGCCAGGATCGTGATCGGATGCCGGGCGCCGACCGGCTGACGCGTCGAGGGCAGCGTGACGTCGATGCGTTCGGCGACCAGTACCGCGGCGTCACGCTCGGCGCGCAGCGTGGCCAGCCGCTCGTCGTACGCCCGCTGGGCATCGGAGCGGGCGACGTTGACCCGCTTGCCGGCATCGGCACGGTCGGCCTTGGGCAGCGTCGCCAACGCCTGGCGAGCCAGCGCGATCGGTGCCCGGTCGCCGAGGTGCTCGGTCTTGGCGCGCGCCAACGCGTCGAGGTCACCGGCCGCATCGAAGGCATGCCGGGCCGCGCTGACGGCTTTGGTCAGGGCTTCTTCGGAGAGATCACTGGGCTGCTGCGCCACCCGGCGATCATAGGCGATCGGCTCGCCGGCCCTCGAACGCGCCGGACAGGTCGGCACGCGCCCCGGCGCCCTACCCGGTGCGCAGCGAACCGGGCTGGTCACGGAGCTGTGGCGCCCCGGTAGCCGCCCAGTAACAGTGCGCGGCGACGCGCCCTCGAATGATAGACAACGCACGTTGTCACCACTATGGTTGGGGCAGCTGTGATTCAGGTCACGAGAGCCGACGAGGACGCGATGAGCACACGAGCCACCACCGACACCGAGCGCGACCCGCTGGGCCCGGATTCGCTGACCTGGAAGTACTTCGGCGATCTGCGCACCGGAATGCTGGGTGTGTGGATCGGCGCGATCCAGAACATGTATCCCGAGCTCGGCGCCGGCGTCGAAGAGCACTCGATCCTGTTGCGCGAACCGCTGCAGCGGGTGGCCCGCTCGGTCTACCCGATCATGGGCGTCGTCTACGACGGGGACCGCGCACCCGATACCGGGGCGCAGATCAAGGGTTTCCACACCACCATCAAGGGCGTCGACGGCCAGGGCCGGCGGTACCACGCGCTCAACCCCGAGACGTTCTACTGGGCGCACGCCACGTTCTTCATGCTCATCATCAAGACGGCGGAGTACTTCTGCGGCGGTCTGACCGAGGCCGAGAAGCGCCAGCTGTTCGACGAACATGTGCAGTGGTACCGCATGTACGGCATGAGCATGCGTCCGGTTCCGAAGAGCTGGGAGGAGTTTCAGGAGTACTGGGACGTCAAGTGCCGCGACGAGTTGGAGATCAATCGGGCCACCCTGGACATCTTCACCATCCGGATTCCCAAGCCGTGGTTCGTGTTGATGCCGACCCCGGTGTGGGATCAGCTGTTCAAACCCCTTGTCGGAGCCCAACGTTGGATCGCCGCGGGCGTGTTCGACCCCGCGGTGCGGGAGAAGGCCGGCATGCGCTGGACCCCGGGCGACGAGGTGCTGCTGCGAATCTTCGGCAAGATGGTGGAATTGGCGTTCGTCGCGGTGCCCGATGAGATCCGCCTGCACCCACGCGCCCTGTCGGCCTACCGGCGGGCCGCAGGCAAGCTCGCCGCCGATGCCCCGCTCGTCGAAGCACCGGGGTTCATGGCCCCGCCCCGCGACCGCCAAGGCCTACCCATGCATTACGTACCCCGGCGGAAATCGCTGCTGGACCGGGCCGGGGCCCTGGTACACACCACGTTCTCGCTGCCGGCGCTACGTCCGGCCCGCCGCCCCGCCGCCTGATTTTGACGCCTGTCTAAGCTGTCGAGATGCTTGATTGGTCTGATGTCGACATCGCCGTACGCGACGCGGTTCGCGAGTTCGTGGACAAAGAGATTCGCCCCCATCTCGACGAGTTGGAGAGCGGCGACCTGGAGCCGTACCCCATCGTGCGAAAGCTGTTCGCCACCTTCGGCATCGACACGATGGCCAAGGAATCGCTGGACAAGCGGCTGGCCAAGCTGCGGGACGGGGAAGCCAAGCCGTCCGGCCGCGGCGGCATGTTCGGTGGCAGCGCATCGCCGGGCATGGGCTTCGTCCTGATCAGCGAATTGTGCCGGGTGTCGATGGGCCTGGTCACCGGCCTCGGGGTCAGCCTCGGCCTCACCGTGTCGACCATCCAGAGCCGCGGCACCCTGGCCCAGCAGGAACGCTGGCTGCCGGGCCTGGTCACCTACGAGAAGATCGGCGCCTGGGCGATCACCGAACCCGATTCGGGCTCGGACGCCTTTGGCGGCATGAAGTCCTACGTGGTGCGTGATGGTGACGACTACATCCTCAACGGCCAGAAGACGTTCATCACCAACGGGCCCGACGCCGATGTCGTCGTGGTCTACGCCAAGCTGGACGAGGGTGACGGGGCCGACAAACGTGACCGCAAGGTGCTGACCTTCGTCCTCGACCGCGGCATGGACGGTTTCGTGCAGTCGAAGCCGTTCCGCAAGATGGGGATCCACTCATCGCGCACCGGTGAACTGTTCTTCAACAATGTGCGGCTGGGACGGGACCGGCTGCTGGGCGAGACCGAAGGCTCCGGCGGGGCCGACGAAGGCCGGGCCAGCGCGCGGTCGAATTTCTCCGCCGAACGTATCGGCGTGGCCGCGATGGCGCTCGGCGTGATCGAGGAATGCCTGCGGTTGAGCGTGGACTACGCCAAGAGCCGCACGCTGTGGGGCCAGGAGATCGGCCAGTTCCAGCTCATCCAGCTCAAGTTGGCCAACATGGAAGTGGCCCGGATGAACGTGCGCAACATGCTGTTCCGGGTGATCGAATCCGCCGAGAAGGGGGCACCGATCTCGCTCGCCGAGGCCTCGGCGATCAAGTGGTACTGCTCGCAGGCTGCCACCGACGTGGCGATGGATGCGGTGCAGTTGTTCGGCGGCAACGGCTACATGACCGAGTACCGGGTCGAGCAGTTGGCCCGTGACGCCAAGTCCCTGATGATCTACGCCGGCAGCAACGAAGTGCAGATCACCCACGTGGCAAGGGGTCTGCTCGCCTAGCCCTGGATCATCTCGCGGCCCGGGTGTGCCTCGCGCCACCCGGCCATCGCGGCATCCCAGTCGGCGCCGTCCAATGCGGTGAGCGACGCCGGAAACAGGCCGTCTTCTTCCTTGGCGATGTGCTCGTAGAGTTCCTCGACGGCCTCGCGGAACCGGGCCTGGTCGTCGGGATCGGCGAGGTCGGCCTTCTCCAGAAACGCCGCCAGCTCACGATGTTCGGTCACCAGCGGGTCGATGTGCTCGGCGTAGAGCTCGTCGCGGTGCATCACCGCGAACAGCCCGTTCTCCTCCCCCTGCCAATGGGAACGCAGTTCCTCGAACATTGCCGCCAGACGGCGTCGCGCCACATCCAGCTCGCCGCGGTCGAGAGCGCGCACCGCTTCACGTCCGTGGTCGACCGAGCGTTCATGCTCGGCGATGTAATCGCGGATCAGCGGCATCTCCCGGCACCCGCAGTACTGGCACATGGCTCGACCTTAGACCGGTCGCCCGAGTCCGCGTGTGGAGCGCTGTGGCGGAAAACCGTGCCGAAAATCGCCACAGTGCTTCATGCGCGGAAGGCTTGCCGACCGAAACTAGCTGCCCCGGTGAGCGCGGGCACTCTGGTACAGGCAGATCGATGCGGCCGAGGCGATGTTGAGACTTTCCGATTGCCCCGGCATCGGAATGTGCACCCGATGGTCGGCTGCGGCGGCCAATTCCGTTGGCAGGCCGTGGGCTTCGGGGCCGAACAGCCAGGCGGTGGGCGGCGCGAGGTCAACATGATCGAGGCTGATCTCGCCGTCGATCGTGGTGGCCAGCACCTGCAACCCCGCGGCCTGCAGCCGCGCAACGGTTGCCGCCGCATCGGGCTCACTGACCACCGGCAGCGAGAAGATGCTGCCGGCCGACGCCCGCAGACACTTGCTGTTGTACGGGTCGACGCTGTGTCCGGCCAGCACCACCGCATCGGCGCCCATCGCGTCCGCGGTGCGGATCAACGTCCCGGCGTTACCGGGCTCGGAGATCTGCACCGGCACCGCGATCAACCGCGGCGCGGCCCCCAGCACCTCGTCGAGGGAGACCGCGGGCAGCCGGCACACCGCCACCAGACCCACCGGGGTGACGGTGTCGGACAACGCCTTTGCCGCTCGTTCGGTGACGACGTCGACAGCTGCGTCACCCAGCATCGACCGGAAGCGGTCCGCGGCTTCCTCGGTGGCGAACACCTCGGAAACGAGTCCGCGCCGCAACGCGGCCTCGACGAGGTTGGGTCCCTCGGCAAGGAAGCGTGCGGCGCGGCGGCGCCCGATGTGGCGCTGCAGTTTGACTGCGGCCGCCACCCGGGCAGAGCGCTCGGTGAGCGTCAGGCGGCCTCGCCGGACGGAGCGTTCACATCTTCCGGCAGCGCAGCCTTGGCGACCTCGACCAGCGCGGTGAACGCCTCGGCGTCGCTGACGGCGATCTCGGCCAGGTTCTTGCGGTCCACCTCGACGCCTGCGGCCTTCAGCCCCTGGATCAGGCGGTTGTAGGTGATGTCGTTGGCGCGGGCCGCAGCGTTGATACGCGAGATCCACAGCTTGCGGAACTCACCCTTGCGGGCGCGGCGGTCCCGGTAGGCGTAGGTCAGCGAATGGAGCTGCTGCTCCTTGGCCTTGCGGTAGAGCCGCGACCGCTGTCCGCGGTAGCCCTTCGAGGCCTTGAGGACTGTGCGCCGCTTCTTCTGGGCGTTGAGTGCGCGCTTCACGCGTGCCATGGGATGTTCCTATTCTCGTTCGGTACGGGGAGCGGCAGATCTAGCCGTTGAGCAACTTGTTGACACGCTTGGTGTCGTTGGCTGCGACCACGGTGCGGCCGTCGAGCCGGCGGGTGCGCTTGGTGGCCTTGTGCTCCAGCAGGTGGCGACGGCCAGCCTTCTGGCGCACGATCTTGCCGGTCCCGGTCTTGCGGAAGCGCTTCGATGCTCCGCTGTGGGTCTTCGCCTTGGGCATGAATCCTCAGTTCTGTGTTGAAAACTAGCTCTGCGTGACGTCTGGTTCTTCTGGTGCGGCCTGCTGCCCGCCCGGGCGCTCGGCCTGCTCCGCTGCCTTGGCGCGAGTCTTCGCGCCGCGGTGCGGTGCCAGCACCATCGTCATGTTGCGGCCGTCCTGCTTGGCTGACGTCTCGACGAAGCCGTACTCGGCCACGTCCGCGCCCAACCGTTGCAACAACCGGTACCCGAGTTCGGGCCGGGACTGCTCACGACCGCGGAACATGATGGTCACCTTGACCTTGGACCCGGCTTCGAGGAAGCGGACCACGTGGCCCTTCTTCGTCTCGTAGTCGTGATCGTCGATCTTGGGACGCAGCTTCTGTTCCTTGACGACGGTCTGCTGCTGGTTCTTGCGAGACTCGCGCTCCTTGAGAGCCGTCTCGTACTTGAACTTGCCGTAGTCCATGATCTTGCACACCGGCGGCTTGGCGCCTGGCGCAACTTCGACAAGGTCGAGATCGGCATCCGCGGCGACGCGGAGGGCGTCTTCGATGCGCACAATGCCTACCTGCTCGCCACCTGGTCCGATGAGACGGACTTCTGGTACGCGAATGCGCTCGTTGACGCGGGTCTCAGTGCTGATGGGGCCTCCTATGTTGGGTCTGCCGAGGAGACCCCGCCCATCTGCATCTCTGCCCCGAAGAACAGAAAAGCCCTGCTCAAAAGCAGGGCCCAATGCCGACCGATCACGGCTTGCGCCGCCTGCACGTCCAACCGTGGAGCACAGAACCGGCGTCCGAGGACACCGGCGACCGGACCGTTGTACCTTGTGGCCAACGGTGGGAGTGGGACTCCACTTGCTGTCCCTGGCCTGAGCCGGGACGGTCGCGCATGACAGTCTAGCAGCTATGCCCGATCCGACTGAAATGCCCGACGACGCGACGCCGCAGGTGCGCGAGCTCGCCGAGATTCCCGCCGTGGAGGTGATCACCCGGGCGGCGGTCATGCTGATGAGCGCCGCGGCCGAAAAGATCGGCCTGTCCGCCGAGGATCCCGAGGATAGCCCGCACCGTGATCTCGACGAGGCCCGCCGGCTCATCACCGCCCTGGCCGGGCTGGTGACCGCGTCGGCCGAATACCTCGGGCCGCACGCCGGCCCGGTGCGCGACGGACTCAAGAGCCTGCAACTGGCGTTCCGCGAAGCCAGCGTCGCCCCCGAGGAGCCGGGCAAAGGTCCGGGCGAGAAGTACACCGGCCCGGTCTGGTGACCGGCCACCGGGGTGTCTGTGGCTGCGACGGACCCAATTGACGGGTTGACCGCCTATTCTCCGGGCGTATGACCCTCATCGGCCGCGGTAACCGCACCGGGGTACAACCCGCGTCGAGGTTTTCCTGGGTGCCCGCCGCAGCGGGCTGGACTGTCGGCGTCATCGCCACGCTGTCGTTGATCGCCAGCGTGTCCACGACGGTGCGGTGGTTGATCCAGGTGCCGCGCGAGTTCGTCAACGACTACATCTTCAACTTCCCCGACACCAGCTTCGCCTGGGCGTTCGTGCTGGCACTGCTGGCCGCCGCGCTGGCCGCCCGCAAGCGGATCGCCTGGTGGATCCTGCTGCTCTACATGGTGGGCGCAGTCGGGTGGAACCTTGGCGGCCTGGTCGCCGGTGGCGACCTCGGCGCAGAGGTGGGCGAGGTGATCGGCCTCGTGTTCCACCTCGCAGCGATCGTCGCGCTGGTGCTGGCCCGTAACCAGTTCTGGGCCAAGGTCCGGCGGGGCGCCCTGGTGAAATCCGCCCTGGTGCTGTTGGTCGGGATGGCCATCGGCATTCTCGCGGCGTGGGGGCTGCTGGAGCTGTTCCCCGGCACGCTCGCGCCGCAGTGGCGACTGCCCTACGCGGTCAACCAGGTCAGTGGGTTCGCGACGGTGCCCAGCGAGGTGTTCGAGGGCTACTCGCACACCTTCCTCAACGACATCTTCGGGCTGTTCGGCGCGCTGGCCCTGATCGCCGCGGCCATCGTGCTGTTCCAATCCCAACATGCCGCCAATGCGCTGACCGGTGAGGACGAATCGGCGATCCGCGGCCTGCTGGAGGTCTACGGCAAGAACGACTCGCTGGGGTATTTCGCCACCCGCCGCGACAAGTCGGTGGTGTTCGCGCCCAACGGGCGGGCCGCGATCGCCTACCGCGTGGAGGTCGGGGTGTGTCTGGCGGGCGGCGATCCGGTCGGCGACCCGAACTCCTGGCCGCAGGCGATCGCGGCCTGGCTGCAGCTGTGCCAGACCTACGGCTGGGCCCCGGGCGTGATGGGCGCCAGTTCGACCGCGGCCGAGGCGTTTCGCGCCGCCGGGCTGAACGCGCTGCAACTCGGCGACGAAGCCATCCTGTATCCGGACACGTTCCGGCTGTCCGGCCCGGACATGCGGGCGGTCCGCCAGGCGGTGACCCGGGCCCGGCGGGCCGGCACCTCGGTGCGCATCCGACGCCACCGGTCGGTCGAACCGGCCGAGATGGCCCAGGTGATCCGACGGGCCGATGCTTGGCGCGACACCGAGACCGAACGAGGCTTCTCGATGGCGCTGGGCCGGCTCGGCGATGCCGCCGACGGTGACTGTCTGCTGGTCGAGGCGGTCCGCCACACCGGCGACGACCCGCAGAATTCCGAACCCGAGGTGGTGGCGCTGCTCTCGCTGGTGCCGTGGGGCACCAACGGCGTCTCGCTCGACGTCATGCGCCGTTCCCGGCAGTCGCCCAACGGCACCATCGAGCTGATGGTCAGCGAGCTGTGCATGCAGTCCGAAGCCTTTGGGATCAGCCGGATTTCACTGAACTTCGCGATGTTCCGGTCGGCGTTCGAGCAGGGTGAGCAGCTGGGGGCCGGCCCGGTGGCCCGGCTCTGGCGGGCGCTCCTGGTCTTCTTCTCGCGCTGGTGGCAGCTGGAGACGCTGTACCGGTCGAACATGAAGTACCAACCCGAATGGGTTCCGCGCTTTGCCTGCTACGAGGACGCCCGGCTGATCCCGCGGGTCGGCGTGGCCTCGGTGATCGCCGAAGGCTTTCTGGTGCTGCCGTTTTCGCGGCGCAACAAGCAGCACACCGGCGAGCACGTGGCGGCACCGGCAGCCCTGGTCGATTCGGGCCGGCTGCACCACGACGGCAGTGCGCCGGAGCCGAACGGTCTCGTCGACGATGAGACCGGCCCCGCCCCCGGCAAGGACGACGACGGACCGCGGCTTCCCGAGCAGGTCCGGGTCCGGATGGCCAAGCTGCGCCAGCTCCAGGCCGCCGGGGTGGACGCCTACCCGGTGGGCCAACCGCCCAGCCACACGGTGGCGGCCGCAGTCGAGTCCGAGCACGGCACCCAGGTGACCGTGGCCGGACGGATCCTGCGGATCCGGGACTACGGCGGAGTGCTGTTCGCCCAACTGCGCGATTGGTCGGGCGAAGTGCAACTGCTGCTCGACAATTCCCGGGCCGCCCGGGCCGGCGTCACCGACTTCACCGCCACCCTCGATCTGGGGGACCTGATCGAGGTCAGCGGGGCGATGGGGTCCAGCCGCAACGGCACTGTCTCGTTGCTGGTGGACGAGTGGCGGCTGATCGGCAAGTGTCTGCGTCCGCTGCCGGACAAGTGGAAGGGCCTGACCGATCAGGAGGCCCGGGTGCGGGCCCGCTATGTGGACCTGGCGGTCAACACCGAGGCCCGGGACCTGATCCGGGCCCGCAGCGGCGCCCTGCAGGCCATCCGAGAGACGTTGTACGCCAAGGGTTTCCTGGAGGTGGAAACCCCCATCCTGCAGCAGATCCACGGCGGCGCCAACGCCCGGCCGTTCCTGACCCACATCAATGCCTACGACCTGGATCTGTATCTGCGGATCGCCCCGGAGCTGTACCTGAAGCGGCTGTGCGTGGGCGGGGTCGAGCGGGTGTTCGAGCTGGGACGCGCCTTCCGCAACGAGGGCGTGGACTTCAGCCACAACCCGGAATTCACGCTGCTGGAGGCATATCAGGCGCACGCCGACTACACCGTGTGGATCGACGGCTGCCGCGAGTTGATCCAGAACGCCGCGGCCGCGGCCAACGGCGCGCCGGTCTTCCTGCGTCCCAACGGTCCCGCCGGCGCGCTGGAACCCGTCGACATTTCGGGCACCTGGGCGGTCAAGACCGTGCACGACGCCGTGTCGGAAGCACTCGGCGAACACATCACGGCCGAAACGGATCTGGCCACGCTGCGGCGGCTCTGCGACGCGGCGCACATCCCCTACCTGACGCAGTGGGACGCCGGGGCCGTCGTGCTGGAGATGTATGAACACCTCGTCGAGGACCGCACCGAGGAACCCACGTTCTACACCGATTTCCCCACCTCGGTGTCACCCCTGACCCGCCCGCACCGCAGCCGCCCCGGGGTTGCCGAGCGCTGGGATCTCGTGGCCTGGGGTGTCGAGCTCGGCACCGCCTACAGCGAGCTGACCGACCCGGTCGAGCAACGCCGTCGGCTACAGCAACAGTCCCTGCTGGCGTCCGGCGGCGATCCCGAGGCCATGGAACTCGACGAGGACTTCCTGCAGGCCATGGAGTACGCGATGCCCCCGACCGGCGGTCTCGGGATGGGCGTGGACCGCGTGGTCATGATGATCACCGGCCGCAGCATCCGCGAGACCCTGCCGTTTCCCCTGGCAAAGCCGCGGTAGCAGGAACCTCACAGCCGATCGCCAGAATCGGCGGCGACGATATCGCTGTGACGTTCACCCACCACCTATCCCTGATGCACGGCTGGGTTCCGACCAGTGTCCAGGTCGTCACCGCCGTGGTGCTGCTCGCCGCGATCGGTTGGCGCACCCGGCGGTGGGCGCTGATCTGGCTACCGCTGGCCGCCGGCGTGGGCGGCATCCTGGTGGCGGGCACGCACTGGTACATCCAGTCCGAGGGATTGGCGGGTAACCCGGCGCCGCGGTCGCTGTGGGTGTGGATTGCGCTGACCGGGGCGGCCGTGGTGATCCTGATCGCCGGGTGGCCGGGCAGTCGCTGGTGGCGCCGCGGCAGTGCGGTGCTGGCGGTGCCGCTGGCCCTGCTGTGCACGGCATTGGCGCTGAACCTGTGGGTGGGCTACTTCCCGTGGGTGCAGACCGCGTGGAACCAGCTGACCGCCGGCCCCCTGCCCGACCAGACCGATCAGGTCACCGTCACCGCGATGCAACGCCAGGGCACCGTCCCGGCCCGGGGCACGGTGGTCCCGGTCGACATCCCCGACACCGCTTCGGGTTTCCGCCATCGCGGCGAGTACGTGTATCTGCCGCCGGCGTGGTTCGCCACCAATCCCCCGCCGCAGCTGCCGACCGTGATGATGATCGGCGGCGAGTTCAACACCCCGGCCGATTGGATGCGGGCCGGCAACGTGATCACCACGATGGACGGCTTCGCCGCGGCCCACCACGGGTATGCGCCGGTGCTGGCGTTCGTCGACCCGGGCGGCACGTTCAACAACGACACCGAATGTGTCAACGGCAAGCGCGGCAATTCCGCCGATCACCTCACCAAAGACGTTGTGCCGTACATGAACACCCATTACCGCGTCGATCCTGACGCCGCCGGCTGGGGCATCGTCGGCTGGTCCATGGGCGGTACCTGCGCGGTGGACCTGGCGGTCATGCACCCCGAACTGTTCAGCGCGTTCGTCGACATCGCGGGCGACATCGGGCCGAATTCGGGCACCAAGGCACAGACCATCGAGCGACTGTTCGGTGGGAACACCGCGGCCTGGGAGGCTTTCGACCCGAGCACGGCGATCAACCGGCACGGCCAGTACCAGCAGACGGCCGGGTGGTTCGACGTCAACGACGCGTCCGCCCCGGGACGGCCCGCCGGCCGCGTCAGCGATCAGGCCAAGGCCGCCAACGCGCTGTGCGCGCTCGGTTCGACACACGGGATCTCCTGCGCGGTGGTGACCCACCAGGGCACCCACGACTGGCCGTTCGCCAGCCATGCGTTCACCGCGGCGCTGCCCTGGCTGGCCGGGGCCATCGGCACGCCGGGGGTGACCGCGGTCGGACTGCCGCAGTCGTCGGCCGCACCGGCCTTCATCCAGACCGCCGCCAAATAGCGCTCAGTAATCGGATTCGGCGGCGAGGATCTCGGCCAGGAAGGCGTCGCCGCCAGGGTGCGCCAGCCGGGTACGGGCGAACGCCCGTACCCGATCCCGCACACCTGCCGACTCGGTGGCGCCGTGCACCCCGACGCGTGCGGTGACCTGTGCCCAATCCTGGTTCCACGCCCGTGTTTCGGTGAGCGGCTGCCCGTCGCCGTCGACCAATGTCAGTGCTGCGCGGCCGGTGGCGTCGAGAACGCCGGAACCGCGCAGGCCGCTGCCGCGCACCTCCACCTCGATGCCGGCCGGCGAGTCTGGGCCCACGAGCGCCACCCGCACCTGGGCCTGCACGTCGGTTCCGGCGGTCACCGACCAGTCGACGGTCTGCTCGGCCGCGTCGAACACCCCGGGCGGCACGGCCGACCAGTCCACGCCGGCCACCCCGTGCGCTATCACCCCGGCAGGGCCGGCGCCGTTCCCGGCCCCGGCGGCCAGGGCATAGTCATCCCGCCGCGGGGCCGCCACAGCGGTGTCCGGCCACGCCAGGCCGATCTCACCGGCCAGCTCACGACAGTCGCCGAGCAGCGTGCTGATTCGCGGATCAACTTGCGCGGACAGCGCATTCAGGTGTGCCAGGTGCGGTTGCAGCAGACCGACGACATCGGAATCGAAGGTGTCGTCGGTGAAGTAGTCCTCGAGGGTCACCGTCAGCAGCGCGATCTCGGCGTCGAGCAACCCGCGATCCAGCGCCGCGATACCGTCCCGGTCACTGGCCGGCCACCACCGGCGCATCCAGTGCCCGATCGCCAAGCGCCGCAACGTGTCGGTGGAGCCGGGCCGTATGTCGACCCCTTCCAGGTCGACCGGTTCGGTGGGCTCTCGGTGGCGCAGCGCATCCAGGATCGCGACATGTCCGGGCGCGCCGAGCACCTGCCACAGCCAGTCGGCACGGTCCGGATCGGTGAACGTGAACGACGGCGTGGGGTCACCGTCGATCACCCAGGACAGCACGGCGCCGCTGACCTCCAGGACCGCGGTCAACGGCGCGGCCTCGGCCACCGGGCCGGTGCTCCACAACCCGCCGTCGGCGCCCAATCTCACCCCGCCACCCGCACTTCCAGCATCGTTTTGATCCGCTGCCGGTGATCCAGGCTGACCGATCTGGCCACCCCCTCCAACAGCGACCGCAGTTCGTCCACGTCCGCGCAGGACTCCTGCCAGACGTCGCGACCGTGCAATCGGGCCCACAACCGATTCAGGTAGGGCCGGCAGAACGCGCCGAGATCGTCGATCACCTGCCGCTGACGCGGGTGCACCGCGGCGCCGGCGGCCAGGTAGCGACGGGCATGCAGCACATAGGCTTCCTTGGCCAGCCGGGCCTGGATGCGCGCCGACAATTGATGGCGCCCCGTGCGCGAGGCATCGAGCGGATGCAGGTCGGTGGCCACCTCGATGCCGGCCAGCAGCCCGGCCTGCTTGTCCTCGGCGAGCAGCCCCCACGGCGCGCAGGCCCGGTCCACCTCTTCGGCGCACAGCAACGGAACACCGGGCAGTTCGTCACGGTCCAGCGCCCGGCGCAGCGTGGCGCGCACCCGGTCGGCGACGCTGCGATCCAGTGGTCGGTCCCCCTCGGCCGGGCCGTCGATCGGCGGAGGACGTTGCGGCAGAGCCGAACTCAGCCCGGTGTCGACGATCGAGAACGGCAGCCTGGCGTGCGGGCGGCGCGCTGCGGCACCGAGGTTGTGCGGTGTCGCGTCCGCCACCAGCGCCGACCACACCCGCTGACGGGCCACCGCGGCGCGGTGGCTGTCGGCCGGGCCGAGCACCGTGGCCAGCCCGGCGAAGAACGCCGCGCTATCGGTTCCGGAAGCGACGTCGGATCCCGAACCGAGGACGTCGTTCCAGCTGCGCTCACACTGGCGGTGCAACCGGTCGAGGATCCGCGGATCGGCCACATGATCGTTGAGCACCTCGATCGCAGTGCGGTCCCGACCCCGATGCAGCTCGGCCAACACCTGTGCGGCGACCTGCGCCTTGTCGGCGCCCGGTGCGCCGCGGGTCACGGCCAGCTCGAAACACACCGGGAAATACAGCTCCTGGGCGTTGCCGGTGGTGATACGCAACTGTCGGCGCTGCTGCTTGAGCTCGACGAACCAGGCGGCTGCGGCCCGCAGCTGCAGG
The DNA here is from genome assembly GCF_019050325.1 of [Mycobacterium] fortunisiensis. Classification (GTDB taxonomy): domain Bacteria; phylum Actinomycetota; class Actinomycetes; order Mycobacteriales; family Mycobacteriaceae; genus Mycobacterium; species Mycobacterium fortunisiensis. Next base: position 36,072 of record NZ_VOMB01000020.1, read on the forward strand.
CCGCAGCCGATCAGCTGCTCATGCAGTTCGGCGGCCACCGCGGGCGTCAGCACCGGCGCCGAGAAGTGCGTATTGCTGCGCAGCCGGAGCACCAGGGGGTCGATGATGCGTTTGACCGTCCGGCGCAACGGGCCGCCGTCGGCGCCGCTGAACACCTCCACCCCGGGGCCCAGAGCCCGCCAGGCCCGGTCGATCACCGCGCGCCGTGGCAGCGCCGGGTCCACACCCGGATCCGGACCGGCCTGCGCCCCCGCCGTGTCGGACCCGATGCTCACCGGCACCACGATAGTGGCGGCGGCCCGCCTCACCTCGCGCCGTCGACGGCGAACGTGGCCAACGCGCCCCAATAGAGCGGGCTGGCGGTGAGGTCGCCATCACGCCAGCGTCGCATCTGCGCCCGCTGCCAGCGGTTCACGGCCCGGGCCGCCTCGTCGTCCCGGTGGGCGAGATCCACCCCGGAGACGATCTCCGCCATCGGATCCGCGGCGGCTCCGACCGGGCTGAACTGTCCGAATCCGGCAGTCGTCGGCAGCGACCACAGCGTCGCGGTCACCGTTTGCGCGCCGCCCAGGATCATCGCCGCGACCAGACCGGCGGCCTCGTCGAATCGGTAGTCGCCACCGGACGCGCACGCCAGCAACGCCACCCGGGGCGGGATCGGCAGCTGCGCTGCGATCATCTCCCCCGCGGTCAGCGGCCGGTCCTCGGCCAGATGCAGGGCCGCCCGGTCGGCGTACCCGGCGTCGCCGTCGGCGGCGCTGGCATGCCCGACGTAGAGCAGCCGGCTCGGATCCTGGGCGCACATTTCGGCCAGCCGGCGCCGGTCGGTGTCGGTGCGCCGGAACAGTTCGACCGGATCGGCGACGGCGGGCAGCACTGCGCGATCGGCGACGAGCTCACCGAAGTGCCGCGACAGCGGAGTCTGCGGTGATGGCCGGCCCAGCACCGATCCCAGGGCCGAATCCGGCCGCTGTCCCGGTATGCGCGGGTCGAGCAACAGCACGGGCGGCCGCTCGGCCCGGTCCTGCCACGCGCCGCGCCGGCGCGGCGCGTGAACGATGTTGGGCGGCACGGACATCAACACGTCGGCCAACTCCATCAACCGGAACCCGTCGCGTCCCGGCATGGCCAGCTGGCCCCACGGCACCTGCCCCAGCCGGGGGCTCGGCGTCACGAAGAGCACCGGACGTGGGGAGTCCACGCAATCGGCCAGCAGCTTCCAGCCCTCGAGGCCGAGCAGCTGCGAACCCAGCAACCGGGCCAGCTCGAGCTCAGTGTCCGGGGTGGCGAATGCTCCTGTGGTGACGGCACGTTCGATCGCCTGCGCCGCGGATTCGCCGCCGACCGGATCCGGCAGCGACGGGTCGAGCGCGGCCGCGATCGCCTCCAGTTGCGGTTCCTCGAGCACCCAGGTGAGCGACCGTTTCGGCTCGCCGACCACCCGCAGGCTCACGTACGTCGCGATACCGACATCGGCGAATCGCAGGACCAGGGTTCGGGTCACGGCCAAGTCACCCATTCCCCGCCGGGCGCGGTGACGTCACGGCCGTACCGCTGCCGGGCCAGCTCCCGGTACCGGCTCATGATCGGCCCCGAGCTCGGATCCATCCGCAGCGGCGGCAACGGTCCGAGCCTGGTCAGCGCGGCAGCGGGCCCCTCCACTGGACCGGCTGCCGCGGCCACGGCCAGTTGCGGGGCGAGTTCGGCTTCCACCGGCACCACCGCGGTCGCGGTCTCAGCCCAGTCCCCGGCCGGCTCGCCGACCTGGGTATCCGCCGACTCGGTGCTGAAAGTCCCTCGCGCGTTGTGGTATTCGATCAGTTCGCAGATCAACTCGGTGTCGTCCGATTCCCAGGCCACGGCGAACGCCCCCGCCAGCATCGGCGCCGAGACGGTACGTGCCCAGCGGGACCGCGCTCCGGCGTCGGTGATCGTGTAGCGCACCGAATCCACGGCCAGCGCGGCGGGTACCTTCAGGTCGACGGCCCGCGCCAGTTTCACCATGGCGCGCCGATATTTACGGCTCCCGGGACGGCAGTTGTACGTGCCGGACCCCGCCGCATGACGGGCCTCCACCTCTTCCCAACTCTGGCCCGGTTTACCCAGGCCGTCGAAGCCCATTCCGGCGAGTGCGTCGGCCCGCCAGATGTTGCCCAGGTGGGCATCCAACCGGGCGTACTGCAGCCAACTGTGCCGCGGTGAGCCGTCCAGCAGCGCCCTGGCCTCCTCCACCATGGCGATGGCCTCGTCGAACATGCCACGGAAAAGCGCGATCCAACTGCGCTGCAACAAGATCCGGTGCAGATGCAGGGGCCGGTCGATCTCACGCCAATGCCGCTCGGCGTATCCCCAGCATTCATCGGCCTCCCGTAACTTGCCGAGCCCCACCCGGATCAGCCCGAAGTACAGCCAACTTCGGGACACTTCGTGGGCCCGGGAGTGCTCGGCGATCACCGGGTAGGCCTCGGTCACCAGGTCCTGGGTGTCGGCGTACTCGGCCGCCGACCAGGCCCCAGCGGCTCGTTCCAGTTGGCTGCGGGCGCGGGCCAACCGCCAGCCACGAGCCTCGGCGCGGGCGCCGGCCCGCCGCAGCCACGGCTGCGCCTCGTCGAGACGGCCCGTCTCGACACAGAACCGGCCGTAGGCCAGCGCCGCGGTGACAAACAGATGATCGGCCTCGAGGGCATCGGCGCCGGGGGCAGCACGATCGTCGAGATCGGCGAGTACCTCCGCCCACACCGGCACCGACGCGGCGTAGAGGTCGTCCTCGCACAACGCGCTCGCAATCAGAATCCGGGCGTGGCAGGTCAGGTGCCGATGTTCGACCGTCAGATCGTCGAAATCCCCACCGACCTCGAGCAGGGCCTTCAGGTGTACCGCGGCGGCGTCGTGGTCGCCGCGGGCCGCGGCCAGACCGGCGTCGAGGAACTCCACCCGGCGGCGGTACCGACAGACCATGTGATCGATCTCGGAGTCGGACATCGTGGTCTCGGCGGCCAGGTCGGGCCGTTGCCCCGACCGAATCGCGACGTAGATCGCCAGGGTGTCCCGGATCCGGGAAATGCTTTCCAGCACACCGTCATAGGCGGTGCGCACCAGGAAAATCTCACCCAGCTGGGCGAACACCTCGAATGCGTAGTCGTCGCGGTCGGCCTGCTCGATCCGGGGCAACAGCGACACCAGGAGATCGTGGGCCGCTTCCTCGTCGGCGGCCAGCGCGAGGTCACGCGCCCGCCGCAGGTCCCCCTCGATCGTCACCGTTGCACCATATAGAAACGGCGGGCGCGCCCGGACGCGGTGTACTGCGCGTCGGTGGGCACGCCCGCCGCCGTCGGGACGGATCAGCTGCAGCTCACCGTGATGGTGAACGGCTTGGAGATCATCCCGGCCATCGGGTTCTTCATGTCGGCGCCCGACGCTTCACCGGTGATGGTGTAGGTGTCACCGTCCACCGCAACCTCGGCCGAGCCGACCTTGGCGCCCATCGCCTCGCTGACGGCCAGGGCGCTGCCGTCATAGACCAGGCCCAGCGATTCCACCTTCGGGGTGGCCTCGTCGGTCATCACCACGCCCAGCCCCTGCTGGCCGCCGATCGCGGCGCTCGCCACGTTGATCTTGCCGCCCTGCTTGACGCAGGTGACCGAGTTCAGGTCCAGGCCCGCCAGATCTGATCCGTCGACCTTCACCTGGGCATTGCTGCCTGAGCTGACCTTGGTGTCGGTCGCCGATGCGGCCGGCTTGTCGGCAGGTTGGCCGTCGGGCGTGTCGGCGGACGTGTCGGAGCAGCCCACGACAGCCGCGCCCACCGCGAGCAATCCGGTGGCCCCTGCGATGACTCGGTTGATCTTGTTCATTCCGGTCTTCCCCTTCGTGTACCCGTCGCCCCGATGGCTCCGTCGTGTTCCCAAGTCAAGGCGGGACGATCTGCTACCGATCCCAAGAAATGTCGGTTCCCGCAGGTAACGTGGGTTTCGTGACGAAGGACCCCACACCGCCGGACCAGCCCGAGGACATCCCCGAGAACGTCCCCGACAACATCGAGGCCACCGGTTACACCGCCGCGGGCGTGCCCACCTTCGATGCGGTCCGGGAGAAGATCGAGAACCGCTACGGCACCGCACTCGGGGCATCTGAGCTGGCCGCCGAGACTCCCGAGGGCCGCGCGGTCGAGGACGAGTACGAGAAGCGGCAGCAGGCGGCGGCCGAGCGCCTGCAGCAGATCCGCGAGTCCATGCGCGACGACGGCGACGCCTGAGCGGTGCGGACGTTCACTGTTGCCGAGCGTCGTGCTCGGCTGGCCCGGCGTCACTTCCTGAGCCGGCCGGCATCCTCAGTCGTCGCCACCACCGGCTCGTTCGTCGGACTGCATGCCACCGACCCGGCGACCCCCTACCTGTCCCTGTGGGCACGGCTGCCCGGGTTCGGCATCGAGGATCTCGACGCCGAGCTCTACCAGCAGCGCACGGTGCTCAGACACCTCGCGATGCGGCGCACCTTGTGGGTCGTGCGCGCCGAGGACTTGTCCACCGTCCAGGCCGGCGCCAGTGACCGGGTCGCCGGTAACGAGGAACGCAAACTCGTCGGCGATGTGGAGAAGGCCGGTGTGGCCGCCGACGGCACCCGATGGCTGGACACGGCATGTCAGGCGGTGCTGGCCCACCTACGCGAGCACGGACCGACCCCCGCGAGCCAGCTGCGCACCGCACTGCCCGAGCTTGCCGGCAGCTACGATCCGGCGCCCGGCAAGCGTTGGGGCGGTGAAACACCGCTCTCACCAAGGGTTTTGACGGTGCTCGGGGTGCGTGGCGAGATTGTCCGCGGGCCCAACGACGGCGCCTGGACCACCTCGCGGCCCCGCTGGACCGCCACCGCGGACTGGTTGGGCGCGCGGCCGGCGCCCGTCGCCCCGGAGCAGGCCCGCGCCCAGCTGGTGCGGACCTGGCTGCAGACGTTCGGCCCAGCCACGCTCACCGACATCAAATGGTGGTTCGGCAACACCCTGACCTGGGCCCGCCACGCGCTGCGCGATATCGGCGCGGTGGAAGTGGATCTGGCCGGCTCCCCCGGTTACGCCCTACCCGATGATCTGGAGGTGGAACCGGAACCCGAGCCCTGGGCGGCGCTGTTGCCCGGTCTGGACGTCACCACCATGGGCTGGTTCGACCGGGACTGGTATCTCGGCGAGCACCGTCGCCAGGTGTTCGACACCAACGGCAACGGCGGGCCCACGGCATGGTGGAACGGCCGGATCGTGGGCGGCTGGGGTCAGGATGCCGACGGCCGCATCGAGTTGCGTCTGCTAGAGGAGATCGGCAGCGAAGGTACCCGCGCGCTGCAGCAGCGCGCCGATGCCCTGACCGAATGGCTGACCGGAGTACGTCACAAGCCGCGGTTCCCGTCGCCGCTGTCGAAACGACGCTGACGCGCGGTGCTCAAGCGCTGACCTTGCGCCGCTTGGGTTTTGGCGCGGGCACCTCGATCAGCTCGGCCAGGAACTGGCCGGTGTAGCTGGCCGGGTTGGCCGCCACATCCTCCGGCGTGCCCTGCGCGACCACCGTGCCGCCCCCGGCACCGCCCTCGGGACCCATGTCCACGATCCAGTCCGAGGTCTTGATGACGTCGAGGTTGTGCTCGATCACGATCACCGTATTGCCTTTGTCGACAAGGCCGTTGATCACCTTGAGCAGCTTGCGGATGTCCTCGAAGTGCAGGCCGGTGGTCGGCTCGTCGAGGATGTAGACGGTGCGGCCGGTCGAACGCTTCTGCAGTTCGGCGGCCAGCTTGACGCGCTGCGCCTCACCGCCGGAGAGCGTCGGCGCCGGCTGGCCCAGCCGCACGTAACCCAGGCCGACGTCGACGAGGGTCTTGAGGTAGCGGTGGATCGAGCTGATCGGCTCGAAGAACTCGGTGGCCTCCTCGATCGACATGTCCAGCACTTCGGCGATGGTCTTGCCCTTGTAATGCACCTCAAGGGTTTCCCGGTTGTAGCGGGCGCCCTGGCACACCTCGCACGGCACATACACGTCGGGCAGGAAGTTCATCTCGATCTTGATCGTGCCGTCACCCGAGCACGCCTCACACCGGCCGCCCTTGACGTTGAACGAGAACCGGCCGGGCTGGTAGCCGCGCACCTTGGCCTCGGTGGTGGCGGCGAACAACGACCGGATTTTGTCGAACACCCCGGTATAGGTGGCCGGGTTGGACCGCGGGGTGCGGCCGATCGGGGACTGGTCGACGCGGACCAACTTGTCCAGTTGATCGAGGCCGTTGACCCGGGTGTGCCGGCCGGGCACCTGCCGGGCGCCGTTGAGTTTGTTGGCCATCACCGCGGCCAGGATGTCGTTGACCAGGGTCGACTTGCCCGACCCGGAGACGCCGGTGACCGAGGTGAGCACGCCGAGCGGGAAGGAGACGTCGATCTCCCTGAGGTTGTTCTCCCGCGCGCCGACCACGGTGACCTGACGACGCTTGTCGGTGGGCCGCCGGATCGCCGGCACCTCGATGCTCTCCTTGCCGGAAAGGTAAGCGCCGGTGATGGATTCGGGGTTGGTCAGCAGATCCTGATAGGTACCGCTGTGCACGATCCGGCCGCCGTGCTCACCGGCCGCCGGGCCGATGTCGACGACCCAGTCGGCATGCGCGATGGTGTCCAGGTCGTGCTCCACCACGATCAGGGTGTTCCCCAGATCGCGCAGCCGCACCAGGGTATCGATCAGCCTGCGGTTGTCGCGCTGGTGCAGACCGATCGACGGCTCATCGAGCACGTAGAGCACGCCGACCAGGCCGGAACCGATCTGGGTGGCCAGCCGGATGCGTTGCGCCTCACCACCGGACAGCGTCGCGGCCGCCCGGGACAGCGACAGATAGTCCAGCCCGACGTCGAGCAGGAACCCGAGCCGCGACTGGATCTCCTTGAGTACCTGTCCGGCGATGGCCTGCTCGCGCGGCCCCAGGGTCAGGGCGTTCAGGAAATCGGCACAGTCCGCGATGGACAGCTCGGCCACTTCGGCGATGGACTTCGCGCCGAACTCCCCCGCCGCCAGCGTCACCGCGAGGATCTCCGGCTTCAGCCGCGTGCCGTTGCACTCCGGGCACGGGATGTCGCGCATGAAACCCTCGTAGCGTTCCTTCATCTGCTCCGAGTCGGTCTGCTCCATGCGCCGTTGCAGGAAGGCCATCACGCCCTCGAAGTCGGCGTAGTAGGACCGGGTCCGGCCGTAGCGGTTCTTGTACCGGACGTGGACCTGGTGATCGGAGCCTTCCAGAATCGCCTTGCGCGCCTTGGCCGGAAGCTTGCGCCACGGGGTGTCGACGTCGAAGCCCATGGCATCGCCCAGCCCGGACAGCATCCGGGTGAAGTACTCGGCGCTCTGTCCGACGGCCCACGGCGCGATGGCGCCACCGGCCAGGGTCAGATCCGGGTCCGGAATGACCAGCTCGGGGTCGACCTCTTTGCGGATGCCCAGGCCTGTGCACTCCGGGCAGGCGCCATACGGCGAGTTGAACGAGAACGAGCGCGGCTCGAGATCGTCGACGGCCAGCGGGTGGCCGTTGGGGCAGGCCAGCTTCTCGGAGAAGCGTTGCTCGCGGTGCGGATGGTCGTCCTCGCGGTCGACGAACTCCAGCACCACGATGCCGTCGGCCAGGTTGAGTGCGGTCTCCACCGAATCGGTGAGCCGTTGCTTGGCGCTCGCCTTGACCGTCAGCCGGTCGACGACCACCTCGATGTCGTGTTTTTCCTGCTTCTTGAGCTTGGGCGGATCGGTCAGCGAATGCACCACGCCGTCCACCCGCACCCGGCTGTAGCCCTGGGTGTTGAGCTTCTCGAACAGGTCGACGAACTCGCCCTTGCGGGTGCGGACCACCGGGGCCAGCACCTGGAAGCGCAGACCCTCGTCCATCGCCAGCACCTGGTCCACGATCTGCTGCGGGGTCTGCCGCGCGATGCGCTCACCACACACCGGGCAGTGCGGGCTGCCGGCACGGGCGTACAGCAGGCGCAGGTAGTCGTAGACCTCGGTGATGGTACCCACGGTGGAGCGGGGGTTGCGGTTGGTCGACTTCTGGTCGATGGACACCGCAGGCGACAGACCCTCGATGAAGTCGACGTCGGGCTTGTCCATCTGGCCGAGGAACTGCCGAGCATAGGCCGACAGCGACTCGACATAGCGGCGCTGGCCCTCGGCGAAGATGGTGTCGAAGGCCAGCGAGGATTTGCCGGACCCGGACAGACCGGTGAACACGATCAGCGCATCACGCGGCAGATCGAGGTCGACTCCTCGCAGATTGTGCTCGCGGGCACCCTTGACAATCAGGCGGTCAGCCACGCGTTTCCTTTCCCACGGCAGACTTCACGCCCATGCTATGTGCGGCCACCGACAAGCCGGTTACGGTGGCGCTATGACCAGCCCTCATATCGCGGTTGACGACACCTACACCGGCCACGTGGAACCAGGGACCGCTGCCCGGCGCACCCTGCCGAAAGCTTCCGTCATCAAGGTCTCGGTCGGTCCGATGGACAACGACTGCTACCTGGTGACCTGCGCTTCCACCGGGGAAAGCGTGCTCATCGACGCGGCCAACGACGCCGAGCTGCTGCTGGATCTGATCGCACAGCACGCGCCGACGCTGTCCCTCATCGTCACCACCCACCAGCATTTCGACCATTGGCAGGCCCTGGAGGCAGTGGCCAAGACCACAGGCGCGCCGACGGCCGCGCACGCGCTGGACGCCGAACCGCTGCCGGTCACCCCCGATCGGATCCTGGCCGACGGGGACACCGTCGAGATCGGCAAGCTGCGGTTCGACGTGATCCACCTGCAGGGCCACACCGAGGGGTCGGTGGCCCTGGCGCTCACCGGCGCCGACGACGTCACGCACCTGTTCACCGGTGACTGTCTGTTTCCCGGCGGCGTGGGCAAGACCTGGAAGCCCGGCGACTTCGAACGGCTACTCGGGGATGTCAGCACCAAGGTGTTCGACATCTACGACGATCGCACCGTGGTGTACCCCGGACATGGCGACGACACCACGCTCGGCGCCGAACGTCCCCACCTGCAGGAGTGGCGCGAGCGCGGTTGGTAGTCAGCTGGTGTGGACGATGAGCACGTCGGTCTTGGACCGGCGTGCCACGTTCGCCGGCACCGAACCGAGCAGGCGCCCGGCGATGGTGCTCAGACCGACGTTGCCGACCACCAGCAGATCTGCCTTGACATCCTCGGCGAGCTCGACGAGCGCGTCGACCGGGGCGCCGACGACCGGGCGCTCTTCGATGTCCGTCGCGCCGGCGGCCTTGGCCCGGTCCGTCGCCTCGCGCAGGATGGCGTAGATCGGTGCATTGCCCGCCATCTTGTAGCCCTCATCCTTGAGCACATCAGCGGCACGCTGGTCTTCGCTCTGGGGGAAATAGGCGGTTGCCACGATCAGCTTGGCATTCGAGCCGGCGGCAATCTGACCGGCGCGGTCGACTGCACGCAACGACGAATCAGATCCGTCCGTGCCGACCACCACGGTTCGATACGCGCTCATCAATACCCTCCCACTGTCAGTTGCAACGCCACCCGAGACAGTAACCCGTTGCCTGCTGACCAGGGGCGCGAATCACGACACCCGCACGGACAACCGACAACTGAGCCTTGATCTCCGACGGCGTATACCGGCACTGATGTTAACCCTCGCGAGGGTAAATTCGGTGCCGACCGTGACGAAGGCGACGCTGCGCCGCGAATTCGCTTGCGCGCCACGTCGACGGTACGAATGCGATGAGTCTCAATCGGCGCGCCGGCGACCGAAGTACATCTCCTGGGTCGCGCTGCACACCAATTGCCCGGTGCGGTTGTACAGCGTGGCGCTGGCCAGGCCGCGGCCGTTGATGCCGCTGGGTGAAACTTGGTCTGACAACAGCCAATCCGTGAGGTCGGCGGGACGGTGAAACCAGATCGCGTGGTCGATCAGGGCCGAGAAGACACTCACCTGGGTGGCCCGTCGCATCGTCACCGTGGTCTCCAGCAAGGCGGTGCCGGTGAAGTACGTCAGCAGACAACTGTTGACGACCGGATCGTCGGTGACGACTTCTGCAGGGCGCCACCACATCCGGGTGCGCTCCGGCGGCTCGGGCAGCTCCATCGCCAGCCGCGGCGGCGGGTCGATGTAGCGACGCTCGATCCACTGCGGGCGCACCCAGAATCCGTTGGCCTCATTGGCAAATGCCCGCAGTTGCTCCTCCACCGCGGGCAGCGTGTCCGGGCCGGGCACCGCGGGCATCGACTGCTGATAGTCCGCCGCATCCATGGGCACGCTGAACGAGACGAGCGCTTCCAGCAACACCTCGTCCCCCTGGCGGCCGATGACCCGGCGGGTGGACAGCGATCCACCGTCGCGCAGCTTGTTCACCTCCATCTGCACCGGGTACCGGGCGTCACCGGCCCGCAGCAGATAAACGTGCAGGCTGTGCGGCAATCGATCGGTCGCGGTGCGACTGGCCGCCATCAGCGCCTGGGCGGCGATATGTCCGCCGACGATGTGATGGGTGGGGTTGTCCTTCTGCTCGGCGACGAAGATTCCGTCACCGGACTCGGCCAGGTCGAGCGTGGACAGGATCTCGGCAAGCTGCAGCATGGGCACCGCAGCATTATTCGATGCGGCCCGCCGGTCGTTGCGGCGGGGTTCAGGAGACCGCGGCGCGCGCCCCCGCGGCCCGTCGGCCGGCACGTTCGAACACCCACAGCCCGGCCACCGCCGCGGCCGCCGACACCGCACCGGCCACCCAGGACGCACAGTGGAACCCCGCGATGAAGGCGTCCTTGACCACCTCGTCGGCCCGGGCGCCCAGCGGCGCGGGCAGGCGGTGTGCGATCTGCACGCCTGCCATGACCGAACTCTGTGCGGCTTCTCGCACATCAGCCGTGAGCGGCGCGTCGGCAAGGTCGCGACCGACCGTCGACGAATAGACCGATGCCAGGATCGAGCCGAGCACCGCAACCCCGAGGGTGCCGCCGATCTCGCGACTGGTGTCGTTGACTGCCGCGCCCGCGCCGGCCTGACCGGCCGACAGTTCGTTGAGCACCAGCAGGGTGGCCGGGCCGGAGATCATCGCCACCCCGGCGGCCATGGTCGACATCGCCACGACGATGACGCGCCAATAAGAGGTGTCGACCCCGTATTGCACGGTCAACCAGAAGCCCACGGCCAAGACCAAAGACCCACATGCGGCGGTGCGTCCTGAACCCAGCTTGTCGGCCAGCCACATGCTCGGTCCGGCGAGCACGGCCATCACGATCGCGAACGGAAGGGTGCGAATACCGGTTTCCAGCGGCGAATAGCCCTTTACCGCCTGAAAGTACTGCGTCACCAAGAACACGAATCCCATCAGCGCAAAGAACCCGAAGGCCATCAACAGCGCAGCCGCCGCGAACCGGCGGTCGGCGAACAATCGAACGTCGAACAGCGCGTTGGGCTTCCGGTGTTCCCAGGCTGCGAAGACCGCGATGACACCGGCGCCCACGGCGATCCCGGCGATGGTGCGCAGCGAGGACCACCCGTGATTGGGGGCCTCGATCACGCTGTAGACAAACAGTGCAACACCGATCGTGGACAGCAGGACGCCACCCAGATCGAACGCTTGGGCATCGGTATTCTTGTTGGGCGGCACCAGAATCGGGATGAGGATCAACGCCAGCAGACCCGCCGGGAGATTCGCCCAGAAGATCGAGCCCCACGAAAAGTGCTCCAGTAGCCAACCTCCCAGCACTGGCCCGATGGCGGCGGCCACGCCGGCTACCGCAGCCCACAAGGCAACGGCGAGCGCACGCTCGGTGAGATCGTCGAAGATGACGACGACGATCGCCAGCGTGGCCGGGAACACCAACGCGGCGAACAGCCCGAGACCGGCGCGGGCACCGATCAATTGGCCCAGTGACCCCGACACCGCGGCGACCGCCGAAAATGCCATGAAGCCGACGACACCGACAAGCAGGATCAGCCGCCGCCCGAAGCGGTCGCCGAGATAGCCACCGGTCAGCAGCAGTCCGGCGAACACCAGGGTGTACATGTCGACCACCCACTGAAGGCCGGAGTTGTTGGCACCCAAGTCCTTTGCGATGGTCGGCAATGCCACGTTGACAATCGTGTTGTCGACGAACACCAGCAGCTCGGCCCAGCACAACGCCGCAAGGGCCAGCCAGCGCAGCCGGGTTCGAGCCCCCTCGGCAAGCGTCGGATTGTTACCGGTAACGACCATCGCGACCCCCGTTGCGATCCATAATCTGGATACACGCGTATCCAGATTTGGCACAGTATCGGCGGCCCCGGTCCGTGTCAACGGACGTCAAGTTCCAGACCGGCCGGCCATCGGCCGTGGTTCTGTCAGACTGGTGCGCGATGTCTGCCGATTCCACCGTCAACACGCGTCCCTACCGCGGAATCACCACCGATTCGCGGGTCGCCCGCCGGCGGCGGCAGCTACTCGAGGTCGGACTGGACATCCTCGGCGATCCACAGGGCGGCGGCGAGCTGACCGTTCGGGCGATCTGCGCGGGAGCACCGCTGGCACAGCGCTATTTCTACGAGAGCTTCACCGACAAGGACGAGTTTGCGGCCGCGGTCTACGACTGCGCCCTGGCCCGGGTCGTGCAGGCCGTCGAGCGGCCGTTGGCGAAGGCCCGCTACAGCGATGGCTCTCGGGTCGGCATCTCCGCACTGGTGCGTGTCCTCGCCGCCGATCGCCGTCTCGGGCAGATCTTGTTCAGCCCGCACCAGACCAACCCCGTGGTGATCGCCAAGCGGTTCGAATCGACCGCGGCTTTCGTCTCCCTGTTCACCGCGCAGGTCAGCGGCCAGTTCGGCACGAAAGACGGTAGACCTCCGCTGGCCGCACACTTCATCGTCGGCGGCGTCGCCCAGGCGATCGGCGCCTGGCTGAACGCCGACGTGCGTATAGCCAAGGCCGCGCTCATCGACGAACTCGTCGGGTTCCTCGATCGACATGGAGTCGGTCACACTCCAGGGCGGTAACGATCGCCGCCTCCGCTACCCTGACGAAGTTAACGAGGATTCGGGGGGGTTGGTAATGCGCGCGATCCAAATATGCGCAGTCGCCGCGGCGGTCAGTGTGGCCGCTGCCGCCATCGGGACAGTGGTCGGGCCGGCGGCGGCCTGGGCGCGGGGGGAACAGACCGGGATGTGCACGATGTTGCTGGACGGCGACTCGCTGGACTGCGACTGGGGCGCGTCGGGCAACCAGGTCTGGTTGAGCATCGAGAACGACACCGAACACGACATCCGTTGCGTGGCCGAGGCCACCTTCGAGATCATGTGGGACGACGCCTCGGCGGATGTTCGCAAAGGCGACACCGCGAAGTTGGTGCTCCAGCGCGATCCGGAGGACACCGAATGGTACAAAGTCACCTGCTCCACCCAAGGCGGCAAGGTCGAAGATTCCAGATCGTTCTCGGTCTGGTCGGATTGACCTGGCCGGCACGGCAATTCGTCGTTTGACGGGCGCTTTGCCGAGGTATCGCGATGGGGCGGCACCCCTGACCGTGGTCAAAGATGCCGCCCCACCGGCGTCTTTCTCATCGAGCGAGTGACGGGATTCGAACCCGTGTAAACGGCTTTGCAGGCCGGTTCCTAGCCACTCAGACACACCCGCATCGAGATACACAGTGCCAGTGATGCGGGTGTGGCCCAAGTGTTTCGATCTCGGTGATTGCATGGGCATGGATCGCCACGAGTGTGCGCACACTGCGGATATTTTGCGGCGCGTCGGGGGCAGACGCGCACGCTCGCGAGGCTGGACGGCGCTACCGGGCAGAGCGGGTCGAGGCCACCGCGCCGAAGGCGGCAAGCACGGCGAAGACGCCGAACAGCCACCGCGCGGCCACCGCATCGCCGGAGCCCACCACGTTGACGACGACGCCGGCCAGGCCCGCTCCGAACGCCCCGCAGATCAGCTGCACGGTGTTGATCGCCGCCGCCGCGGCCGGCCCTTCGGCCGGGTCGTCGACGCTGCCCATCGCCCACGCGGACAGATGCGGCCAGGCGATACCGATACCGGCGCCGGTGACCACCAGCGCCAGCGCCCAACCCACCACCGACCACGGCGCCATGCCATCGCGGATCAACACAGCGCCGGTGCCCAGCCCGGCCGCCATCACGATCGGGGCGAATGCCACGGTGCGCGTGATCACCCGTCGCCGCTGCAGCGAGGCACTGACGAACTCCCCCGCCGTCCAGCCGACGGACAACACCGCGCCGAAGAAGCCGGCCAGCACCGGCGTCAAATGTCCGAGCCGCTGCCCGAACAACGGCACGTACATGTCGACCATGGTGGCGGCCATCAACACCCCGAGGGTCAGATAGATCCACTTGAGTGGACCCGCACCGAATGTGCTGGGCGGCAACACCGATGCCACGGCCCGGCGATCGACCGCCACGAATCCCGCCACCAGCGCCACGCCGAGCCCGAGCAGCGCCACCGTGGCGCGCCAGTCGTGCGGAATGCCCGCCACGCTGACCGCCATCGCCGCGGACCCCAACACGGCCAGCGACCGCACCGGAATGCCCGGCGCCGGAGCCGACGACGCACCCCGCGCCGGCAGGGCCACGGGCACCAGTGCGGCCATCGCCACCGTCAGCACGACCAACCCGCCGAAAGCCCACCGCCAGTGCCCCACCTGCGCGAACAACCCGCCCGCCGCGGGGCCGATCACGGTTCCGACACCCCACATCGCCGAGACAAGTGCAGATGCCTTGATCCACAACGTGTTCGGAAGCGCGGTATTGATGACGGCATAGCCCAGACCGGCCAGCAACCCACCGGCGAAGCCCTGCACCGTGCGCGCGACGAGCAGGACCTCCATGCTCGGCGCCAGCGCACACCCCAGGCTGCCCACACCGAACACCGTGAGCCCCAACAGGTATGCCCGGCGCGGCCCCAGCCGCATCAGCGTCGAATGCACCGTGGTGGCGGCGATCACCGACGACACCAGGTACACCGTCGTGACCCAGGCGTAGAACCGTTGGCCACCGATCTCGGGAACCGCACTCGGTAGCAGGCTGATGGTGAGGAACTCGTTGGTGGCATACAGCAGCACACCGCCGGCGAGCACGGTGGAGGCACCTAGATGACGGGCGCCCAACAGTTGGCGCCAGGTCCCGGTATCGGTGGTCACGGTGTCGGTCACGCTGACGACGCTAGAAGCTGAACGGCGGTTGAGGTCAACACCGGCTCACTTCAAGCCGGCCGCGTCCATCCCCCGCAACTCCTTCTTCAGGTCGGCGATCTCATCACGGATCCGCGCGGCCAGCTCGAACTGCAGATCGCGGGCGGCGGTCATCATCTGTTCGGTCAAATCCTTGATCAGATCCGCCAATTCGGCCCGCGGCATGTTCGTGGTGTCGCGGCCCTCGATGATGCCGGCACTGACCGCCCGGCCCGGCTCGCCCTGTGCGCGCCGGCCCCGCGATGCGTTGCGCCCCGAACCACCGATTTGAACGGCATCGGTGGCTTCCGTATCTGCGGCCTCGCGGTACACCTGGTCGAGGATGTCGGCGATCTTCTTGCGCAGCGGCTGGGGATCGATCCCGTTGGCCTCGTTGAAGGCGATCTGTTTGGCCCGGCGGCGTTCGGTCTCGTCGATCGCCTGGCGCATCGAATCGGTGATCTTGTCGGCGTACATGTGCACTTCGCCGGACACGTTGCGGGCCGCGCGGCCGATGGTCTGGATCAGGCTGCGCGTGGAGCGCAGGAAACCTTCCTTGTCGGCGTCGAGGATTGCCACCAGCGACACCTCGGGAAGGTCCAGACCCTCGCGCAGCAGGTTGATGCCGACCAGCACGTCGTACTCCCCCAGACGCAGCTGGCGCAGCAGCTCGACCCGGCGCAGGGTGTCGACCTCCGAGTGCAGGTATCGGACCTTGATGCCGAGCTCGAGCAGGTAATCGGTGAGGTCCTCGGCCATCTTCTTGGTCAGCGTGGTGACCAGCACCCGCTCGTCCCGTTCGGTGCGGGCGCGGATCTCACCGATCAGATCGTCGATCTGCCCCTTGGTCGGCTTCACCACCACCTTGGGGTCGACCAGACCGGTCGGGCGGATGACCTGCTCGACGAACTCACCACCGGCCTGGCTGAGCTCGAAGTCGCCCGGGGTGGCCGACAGATACACCGTCTGCCCGATCCGGTCGGCGAACTCCTCCCAGGTCAGCGGCCGGTTGTCGACCGCCGAGGGCAGCCGAAACCCGAAGTCCACCAGGTTGCGCTTGCGCGACATGTCCCCCTCGTACATGCCGCCGATCTGCGGCACCGTGACGTGGGATTCGTCGATGACGAGCAGGAAATCCTCGGGGAAATAGTCCAGCAGGGTGGCCGGCGCCGAGCCGGCCGGGCGGCCGTCGATGTGGCGCGAGTAGTTCTCGATGCCTGAGCAGAAGCCGACCTGCTTCATCATCTCGACGTCGTAGTTGGTGCGCATCCGCAGCCGCTGGGCCTCCAGCAGCTTGCCCTGCCCCTCCAGCTCGGCCAGACGCTGCTCCAGCTCTTCCTCAATCGTCGAGATGGCGTGCGCCATCCGCTCCGGGCCCGCCACATAGTGGGTGGCCGGGAAGATCCGCAGCGAATCCACCTGACGGACGATGTCCCCGGTCAGCGGATGCAGATAGTAGAGCGCCTCGATCTCGTCGCCGAAGAACTCGATCCGCACCGCGAGCTCCTCATACGACGGGATGATCTCCACGGTGTCGCCGCGGACCCGGAAAGTGCCCCGGGTGAACGCCATGTCGTTGCGGGTGTACTGGACATCCACCAGCAGCCGCAGCAACCCGTCGCGCGGCACCTCCTGGCCGACCTCCAGCTCCACCGACCGGTCCAGATAGGACTGCGGGGTGCCCAGGCCGTAGATGCACGACACCGAGGCCACCACGACCACGTCGCGCCGGGACAGCAGCGACGAGGTCGCCGAATGGCGCAGCCGCTCGACATCGTCGTTGATCGAGCTGTCCTTCTCGATGTAGGTGTCCGTCTGGGCGATGTAGGCCTCGGGCTGGTAGTAGTCGTAGTACGACACGAAGTACTCGACGGCGTTGTGCGGCAACATCTCCCGCAGTTCGTTGGCCAGCTGCGCGGCCAGGGTCTTGTTGGGCGCCATCACCAGGGTGGGCCGCTGCAGCCGCTCGATCAGCCACGCCGTGGTGGCCGACTTGCCGGTGCCGGTGGCACCGAGCAGCACCACGTCACGTTCGCCGCCCTTGATCCGGCGTTCCAGCTCGTCGATCGCCGCCGGCTGGTCACCGGCCGGGTCATACTCACTGACCACCTCGAACCGGGCACCGGACCGGACGATTTCGTCGACAGCCCGATACTCCGAATGCGCCAGCACGGGATGTTCGGTCGCAAAGGCCATGCTCACCAGCGTAGAACTGTCCACCGACAACTTCCGGTCCTGTTCGCTGCACGCGTAGGCTGACCCACATCCACCCGCCCAAACACGAGACATTCGACCTGGTCGCTCGCACGAACACCGATCCCAAAGGCATCGTGCGGGCGGTTGACGTCTACACCGTCGAACCCTGGGGCCTGTACATGGCCCGTCCGACCCCGGGTCGGGCGCAATTCCACTACCTGGAATCCTGGCTGCTGCCGACGCTGGGTTTGCGGGCCAGCGTGTTCCACTTCAACCCCGGCCATGAGCGGGATCAGGACTTCTACCTCGACGTGGGCCACTACA
Organism: [Mycobacterium] fortunisiensis; assembly: GCF_019050325.1. Lineage (GTDB taxonomy): Bacteria > Actinomycetota > Actinomycetes > Mycobacteriales > Mycobacteriaceae > Mycobacterium > Mycobacterium fortunisiensis. The sequence goes on from NZ_VOMB01000020.1 coordinate 53,792, forward strand.
CCGCCGGCCCCGCCAGGTGGCACTCCGAGGACCACTACCTGGACCTGGTGTTGCGCACCGGCCGCGAGGTCGAGCTGTGTGACGTCGACGAGCTGCTCACCGCGGTCCGGCACGGCCTGCTGGCCCCAGAGGTCGGTGAGCGGGCCGTGCAAACCGCCGCCACCGCGATCGCCGGCCTGGCCGGCTGCGGGTATCGGCTGGATCGGTGGCTGGCCGGCCACGGCATGGCCCTGACTTGGCGAGAGACGTAGCGAGGGGCGTAAGGTCAAGATTCATGAGCTCAGCTAAGTACGCCTGGGGAGCGGCTGCCGCGCTGGCCGGACTGCTCGCTGGCGCGCTGGCGATTCCCGCCGCAGCCCAGGCCGATCCGGACCCGACACCGCAGGTCGAGCCACCACCTGGACAACAGCTTCACAACGTCACCTACCGCGCCCGCATCGATGGCGTCTCGCGCAACGCGACCATCGCGTACAAGATCGACGACGACAACATCAACACCGCCGACCCGTCGATGCTGCCCGGCCGCATTTTCGAAGCCACCGGTGTGGTGTCCGACCCCCAGGCCGCCGGGATGGCGGTCCGGATCGACTGGCCGTATTCGGCGAACCTGCACTGCGAGATCCTGGTGGACGATCAGATGGTGGCCCAGGCCGACACCTTCGTCGCGCCGCGGCTGACCCGCCCGAAGGACGATCCCAACTACGGCAGCCTGCCCTGCGGCGCCAACCTGAACACCTCGCTGCCGGCTTCGGTGATCAACCCGGCCATCGACGCCGACCAACCCGTCCCCGCCGAGCCCGGCGCCGAACCCGCCCCGGAAGCCCCACCGATCGCCTGAGCGTCAGCGTTTGAGCCAGGACTCGACCGTGTGCCGAGTGTCGTTGATGTGGGCCTCCATCTGCGCGGCAGCCAGTTCGGGGTCACGGTTCTCGATCGCCGCGAGGATCGACTCGTGGTAGTCGTTGGCATTGGGTTCCAGGCGGCCGAAGATCGCCCCCACCGGGGCCCACATCCGCCTGCGGGCATCGGCGACGGCGTCGAGCAGCCGATCGTTCTGCGCCGCCTGGGCGATGCCCAGGTGAAACGCCGAGTCCAGGGTCTGGAACTCGGCGGTGTGCTGCGCCGACGGATCGGCCATCCCGATCCGCTGCGCCGCGTCCATATCGGCCAGCAGACTCCGCAATTCGGTCAGATCAGTGGCCCGGCGTCGCTCGGCCGCCAACCGGACCGCGCCGGTTTCGACGACGACACGGTAATCGAAGGCATCCCGGATCTCACGCTTGTTGCGGCGCAGTTCCCGACGCATCTCGGCCGGGTCATACTGCGGTGCCTGCACGGTGAACCCGCCGCCCCGCCCGCGCCGTACCGTGATGAGCCCGTCGCCCTCCAAGATCGCCACCGCGGTGCGCACGGTGGTCCGGGACACATCGAGCAGGTCGGAGAGCTCACGTTCGGTGGGCAGTCGATCGCCGGGCCGGAACTGCCCCAGCTCCAGGGCCCGCCGCATCTGGTCGACCACCAGCTCATGTGCCGCGATCTGCCGAACCGGAACCAACGCCGGTCTGGATGTTGACATTCGTCCCCCCTTCGGACGTCCCAAACGCTACCGCACAGCCGGACGCCCCCACGCGCTCGACCACCGACCGCACCGGCCGTGCGAAACCTGGTGCAGCCCAGCGCCGCCGGCCTACCTCAGGGCCGCCAACCGGTCGTTTCCGCCCACTGCGCGGCCCGCCGATAAGCGTCCAGGAACCACGGCTCCTTGGCCACGGTGTAGTCGGGTGACTTCACCGCGGCGTGCTTGGCCGCCAGATAATCGGCCCGCACACCCGGGTTCGCCCGCAGCCAGTCGACGAACATCAGGGCGAACCGCTGGTTGGGCCGGCCGTCCACCCGGATGTGCACGTTGGTCGGCCGGCCCGGATCGGCCGAGGCGTGGAACCGCTTCTGCCACACCGCCGGATCGTCGGTGTGCGGGGTATCGGCGGTGATGCCGGCGACCACGGGATAGCCGGCGGCCAACAACGCGTCGGCGAGTTCGTCGGCGACAGCCAAGGACTCGACCGTCACCTGCACGTCGATGACGTCCTTGGCGTCCATCCCGGGCACCGCCGTCGAACCGATGTGGTCGATGCGCACCGCCCGGTGCCCGCACGCGGTGTTCAACCGCGCCACGATGCGGCGAGCCTGCTCCGGCCACGTCGCGTCGTAGGGCACCACGACCGGGTCGGACTGCGCCGGTCGCCGGATCTGCAGATTGTGCGCGAACGGCAGGATCCGCTCGTGCCACAGGGCCCGGGCGGCTTCGACCACCGCGCCCGGGCTCCCCGAATTGTCCAGCCACACATCGGCGACCGCGCGGCGCTGCTCCTCGGTGGCCTGCGCGGCGATGCGGGCCCGGGCGTCCTCCTCGGTGAACCCGCGGTACTCGATCAGCCGCTTGACCCGGATCTCCGGGTCCGCGTTGACCACGATGACCAACGGGAACATCGGCGCCATCTGGGATTCCACCAGCAGCGGGATGTCCTCGACGATGACGGCGTCCTCGTGCGCCGCCGCAATGAGCTCCGAGCGCCGATGCGCCACCAGCGGATGCACGATGCCGTTGAGGGTCGCGCGTTTCTCGTCGTCACTGAAGGCCACCGCAGCCAGCGCCGGCCGGTTCAGCGCCCCCTCGGGCAGCAGGATCTGATCCCCGAACGCCTCGACGAGCTTGGCCAGCCCCTCGGTCCCCGGCTCGACGACTTCCCGCGCGATGACATCACCGTCGACGATGATGCCGCCGAGCTCACTGAATGTCGCCGACACTGTTGACTTTCCGGCGCCGATACCGCCGGTTAACCCGATGCGAAGCACGCCCAACAGTGTGTCAGGCCCCCGGAACCACGAACGCCCCGACCCAAAGGGCCGGGGCGTTCGTCGTTGCGCTGTTTAGGCGTTGCCTGCGAGCTTCTCCCGCAGCGCCGCCAGCTGTGCATCGCTGGCGAGCGTGCCGCCACCGCCGGACTCCTCCGACCGCGACGACCCGTTGGACACCGGACGGGCAGCTTCCTCGGCCTCGGCCGCGGCGAACTTCTCCATCTGCGTGGTGTGCATCTTGTGCCGGCGCTCGGCCTCGGCGTACCGGGCCTCCCACTCTTCACGCTGCTTGTCGAAGCCTTCGAGCCATTCGTTGGTCTCGGCGTCGAAGCCCTCGGGGAAGATGTAGTTGCCCTGCTCGTCGTAGCTGTCGGCCATGCCGTACTTCGACGGGTCGAACTCCTCGGTGTAGTCCTCGTTGGCCTGCTTGAGGCTCAGCGAGATCCGGCGACGCTCCAGGTCGATGTCGATGACCTTGACCATCGCGTCGTCGCCCACGGTGACCACCTGGTCCGGGACCTCGACGTGGCGCTCGGACAGCTCCGAGATGTGCACCAGACCCTCGATGCCCTCCTCGACGCGGACGAACGCACCGAACGGCACCAGCTTGGTGACCTTGCCCGGCACGATCTGGCCGATGGCGTGGGTGCGGGCGAAGTGGCGCCACGGATCTTCCTGAGTCGCCTTGAGCGACAGCGACACCCGCTCGCGATCCATGTCGACGTCGAGCACCTCGACGGTGACCTCGTCGCCCACCTGAACCACCTCGGACGGGTGATCGATGTGCTTCCAGGACAGCTCGGAGACGTGCACCAGGCCGTCGACGCCGCCGAGATCGACGAAGGCGCCGAAGTTGACGATCGAGGAGACGACACCCTTGCGGATGGCGCCCTTCTGCAGCTGGTTGAGGAACTCGCTGCGCACCTCGGACTGGGTCTGCTCCAGCCAGGCGCGACGGGACAGCACCACGTTGTTGCGGTTCTTGTCCAGCTCGATGATCTTGGCCTCGATCTCCTTGCCGATGTACGGCTGCAGATCGCGGACACGGCGCATCTCGACCAGCGATGCGGGCAGGAAGCCACGCAGACCGATGTCGAGGATCAGGCCGCCCTTGACGACCTCGATGACGGTGCCCTTGACGGCCTCGTCCTTCTCCTTGAGTTCCTCGATCGTGCCCCAGGCCCGCTCGTACTGAGCGCGCTTCTTGGACAGGATCAGACGGCCTTCCTTGTCCTCCTTGGTGAGAACGAGGGCCTCGACCTCATCGCCCACGGAAACGACCTCGTTGGGGTCGACGTCGTGCTTGATGGAGAGTTCACGGGAAGGAATGACACCTTCGGTCTTGTAACCGATGTCGAGCAGGACCTCGTCACGGTCAACCTTGACGATGGTTCCCTCGACGATGTCGCCATCGTTGAAGTATTTGATGGTTTTGTCGATGGCGGCGAGAAAGTCCTCAGCCGAGCCGATGTCGTTGACGGCTACTTGCGGCGAGGTGACGGAGGGACTTGGCATGTGGTGGGTTGCTCCGGACAGGTTTACTCGTAGGGACAGATAGATTGCGGTATTGCTCATCCGTGACGTGTCGAGCTGCGTGCACAGATACGTAACGAGGGTACTCGACCAGGCACACGCAGGACAAACCGCCTCCCCCGAGCGTCGCACCGCTACGCTTCTGCGGGTGGCGTACTCCCCGACCCCCGGCCCACCTCCCGGACCGTGGTTTCCGATGACCGCACCACTGCCCAGGCCGGTCCGCAAGGTCGGTGCACCGTTGGCCGCGATCATCGCCTGCGGCGTCGTCATCGGCGCCCTGGTGCTGCTGTTCACCGCACTCAACCCGGTCGGCGCGATCATCGGCTTCACGCTGTCCAGCATCGTGATGACCGGGGCGTTGTTCGCCTACCTGTGGCTGGACCGCTGGGAACCCGAGCCGCCCCGGCTGTTGCTGCTGGCCTTCGGCTGGGGCGCGGCGGTGGCCATCGTGCTGTCGCTCGTGCTGAGCCTGTTCACCGACGCCCTGCTGGCCCCCGGTGTCGACGGGGCCACCAGCTTCGCCTCCGTCGCGATCCGTGCGCCGTTCATCGAGGAGGCGGCCAAGGGGCTGTTCCTGCTGATCATGATGACCGGGCGGCGCCGCAACGAGCTCAACTCGCTGACCGACTGCCTGGTCTACGCCGGTCTGGTCGGCCTGGGTTTCGCCTGGCTGGAAGACATCATGTACATCGCCAGCGCCGACTCCCTGGCCGGATCGCTGCTCACCGCGGCGATGCGGCTGATCATGGCGCCGTTCGCGCACTCCCTGTTCACCACGATGACGGCCATCGGGGTGTACTTCGCGCTGCAACGGCGCAGCGGCCTCGGCAAGGCGCTGTGCATCCTGCTCGGCTACCTGGGCGCGGTGCTGATGCACGGCCTGTGGAACGGCTCGTCGCTGGTGGGCGCCGGCACCTACTTCGTCGTGTACCTGTTCTGGATGGTGCCGATGTTCATCACGATGATCGTGGTGGCCGTCCTCAGCCGTCGCCGCGAACAGCACGTGGTCGCCGCCAAACTGCCCGGCATGGTCGCCGCCGGCCTCATCACCCACAACGAGGCCACCTGGCTCGGTTCCCTGCGCACCCGTCACGACGCCGTCAGGCAGGCCACCCTGGCCGGTGGGCGCCCCGCCGGCCGGGCGGTCGCGGCCTTCGCCGCCGCGGTCGTCGAACTGGCCTTCGTCCGTGACCGCATCGACCGCGGGTTCGGCGACGCCCAGACGTACGCGCTGCAGCAGGAGGAGGTGTACGCCGTGGCCGCCGCCCGCTCGGCCGCCCCGATCCTGCACTGGATGGCCCACTACCAGGCACCCGTGCGCTACTGAACCGGGTCCGGTCGGCCATCGCCCAGCGCTCGACGTGTCGCGCGGCGCTTGACCAGCTGCCAGATCACCAGACCGGCCTGCAGCCCCAGCGCCACCGAGATCATCGAGATGACCGTCGCGGGGAACGCCGAATCGCCGTCCGCGCCGAACAGCTCCGTCACCCCGATCAGGCCCATCGAGCCCGGCACCAACAGCCAGAAGCCGGGCAGGATCAAGGTGATCGCCGGGGGCGCGCCGGACCGGCGGGAGATCGTCAGCGCGGCCACGGTGAGCACCAGCCCGCCGCAGAACCCGCTGGCGTAGCTGCCCAGGGTCATGTCGCCGACGAACTGCGCGGTGAAGGCGGTGTACGTGATCAGCACCAGCCAGGGCAGAAAGGACAGCGGTGGGGCCAGGAAGAGCATCACGCCGACCGAATACACCGCGACTCCCAGCCAGGGTGCCCACGGCCCGATCTTGTTGATGGCCTCGGGGCTGAGCTGACTCCCGTCCGTACCGAGCACCTGGGTGGCGATCAGGATGCCGAACGCCAGCTGGGCGATTTGCATGAAGCCCGCGATCAACCGGCTGGACCCGGAGATCACGTCGCGCGCGGTCAACTCGACCACCGACAGCGTGATCGCCGCGCCCGGCAGGAACATCGCCAGCGGCGGGATCAGTGCACGCAGGCTCACATGGTCGAAGCCCAGGCGATGAGCGCCGGCGATGCAGATCACCGATACGGCAAACGCGCTGACCGCCGGCACCAGATGCTGCAGTAGCCCGACCCGGCGCCCGGCTTCGCAGAAAACCCCCACCATGAACCCCAGCACCGTGGCCACCAGGAGGTTCAGCGGCGAAGGCTCCAACACCAGCGCCAGGCCGGCGCTCTGAACCCCGTAGCCGAGCACCGTGACCCAACTGGGAAACCGGGCGGGCGCCTGCAGGATGCGGTCCAGCCGAGCCTCACCCTCGACCGGTCGCACCCGACCCGTCATCGCATCGGATACCAGCCGCGCCAACGGGAATGTCTGATCGAACCGCAGGTCATCTTTGACGTGAGCGGCCTTCACCGGGGTACCCGACTCCGTGATGGGCCCGATCACCTGCACGTGGTTGGGAAAAGCCACGTAATCGCTGGGCACCCCGTACGCGGCGGACGCGCGTTCCACCATCTGACGGACGAGAGTGACCGGATAGTTGGCGGCGCCCATCGTCGCACCCAACCGGGCGAGAAAACGGATCTGCTGGTGCGTCGCCGTCTCGGTCATGATGAGCCCACCGCCCCGCTAGTGCGCGGCCGCGTCCCAACTGGGGCCGTAGCCCACCGACACCTCCAACGGCACGTCCAGCGGATACGCATTGCCCATGTGTTCGCGGACCAGCGCCTCCAACGTGTCGCGTTCGCCCTCGGCGACCTCGAACAACAGCTCGTCGTGCACCTGCAGCAGCATCCGCGACTTCAGCCCGGCCGCCTTGATCGCCTCGTCGACGTTGATCATCGCCACCTTGATGATGTCGGCGGCACTGCCCTGGATCGGCGCGTTGAGGGCGGCCCGCTCGGCGGCCTCGCGCACATTGCGGTTGCTGCTGTCGAGTTCGGGCAGATAGCGGCGACGGCCCAGCACCGTCGAGGTGAACCCGTCCTTGCGGGCCTGATCCACCACATCGTGCAGGTAGTCGCGCACCCCGCCGAACCGGTCGAAGTACTGCTCCATCTGCACCTTGGCTTCCTCGGTGGAGATCTTGAGCTGGCTGGCCAACCCGTAGGCGCTCAGGCCGTAGGCCAGGCCGTAGGACATCGCCTTGACCCGGCGGCGCAGCTCCGGGGTGACCTCGTCGATGGGCACCGAGAATGCCCGCGACGCGACGAACGAGTGCAGATCCTCGCCGGTGTTGAACGCCTCGATCAGGCCCCCGTCTTTGGACAGGTGGGCCATGATCCGCATCTCGATCTGGCTGTAATCGGCCGTCATCAGCTCCGAATAAGCGTGCCGACCGCCCGATCCAACTATGAAGGCGTCCCGGATGCGCCGGCCCGCCTCGGTGCGGATCGGGATGTTCTGCAGGTTGGGTTCGGTGGAGGACAACCGGCCCGTCGCCGCGATCGTCTGGTTGAACGTGGTGTGGATACGGCCATCTCCGGCCACCGAATTCAGCAGGCCGTCGACGGTCACCTTGAGCCGGGTGGAGTCGCGGTGGGCCAGCAGGTGCTGCAGGAACGGGTGCCCGGTCTTGTCGAACAGCGACTGCAGCGCGTCGGCGTCGGTGGTGTAGCCGGTCTTGGTGCGTTTCGTCTTGGGCATCTCGAGTTCGTCGAACAGCACCGCCTGCAGCTGTTTCGGTGACCCGAGGTTGATCTGCTTGCCGATCACCGCATAGGCGGCCTCGGCGGCGTCGCGGATCTGATCGGCGAACTCGCTCTGCAGCTCCTGCAACTTGTCCAGGTCGACGGCGATGCCGATCGACTCCATCTCGGCCAGCGCCCGCTGCACCGGCAGCTCCATCCGGCCCAGCAGCGACGAGGAATCGATCCGGGCCAGTTCCTCATCCAGCGCGTCGGCCAGGTCGAGCACTGCGCAGGCCCGCAGGATCAGCGTCTGCACCGCCTGCTCGTCCACCCCGTCGGAATCGTCGAGAAGCGAAAGTTGTTGCTGCTCAGGCGTTTCTGCGCGCAGCTCGCGGCGCAGGTACCGCACCGCCAAGTCGTCGAGGGCGAAGCTGCGCTGACCGGGCCGCACCAGATAGGCGGCCAGCGCAGTGTCGGAGGTGACCCCGCGCAGCGTCCAGCCCCGACCGGCCAGGTCATGCATCGCCAGCTTGGCCTCGTGCAGGGCCTTCGGCGGGCCCGGATCGGCCAGCCAGCGCGCCAGCGCCTCCTCGTCCTCGGGGGTCAGGGTGGCGGTGTCGATATAGCGTCCGTCACCGTCGGGTGCGACGATGGCCAACGCGGTGGCATCGGCGTCATAAGCCAGGTGCGTGCCCACCACGGCCAGCCCGAACCGGTTGCCCAGGCTGTGCTCGGCCAGCCAGGCGGCCAACTCACCGGGTTCCAGGGCCCGGCCCCGCACGTCGAACCCGTGCTCGACCTCGGGCTCGGCGGCCACCAGCGTCTCGAACAGCCGGTCCCGCAGCACCCGGAACTCCAGATCGTCGAACAACCGGTGGATCTGGTCGCGGTTCCAGGTCTGCATCCGCAGCGTGTCCGGCGTCTGGGCCAGCGGCACATCGCGGACCAGGTCGGTCAGCTCACGGTTCAGCACCACACTGGACAGGTTGGCCCGCAGCGAGTCGCCGACCTTGCCCTTGACCTTCTCGACGTTGTCGACCAGGGACTGCAGCGAGCCGTATTCGACGATCCATTTCGTGGCGGTCTTCTCCCCCACCCCCGGGATGCCGGGCAGGTTGTCGCTCGGGTCCCCGCGCAGGGCGGCGAAGTCCGGGTATTGCGCCGGGGTCAGGCCGTACTTCTCCACCACCGCGTCGGGGGTGAACCGGGTCAGCTCACTGACGCCCTTGCGCGGGTAGAGCACGGTGATGTTGTCGGTGACCAACTGCAGCGCGTCGCGATCCCCGGTGACCACCAATACCCGGTAGCCCTCCTGTTCGGCCTGGGTGGCCAGGGTGGCGATGATGTCGTCGGCCTCGAAACCGGGCTCCGCCATGGCCGTGATCCCCAGCGCGCCGAGCACCTCTTTGGTGATGTCGATCTGGCCGCGGAACTCGTCGGGTGTGGCGGACCGGCCTTCCTTGTACTCCGGGTACTTGTCCTTGCGGAAGGTCTGGCGCGACACGTCGAAGGCCGCGGCCACGTGGCTGGGCTGCTCGTCGCGCAGCAGGTTGATCAACATCGAGGTGAACCCGTAGACCGCATTGGTGGTCAGACCGCTCTGGGTCTTGAAGTTCTCGGCGGGCAGCGCGTAAAACGCCCGGAAGGCCAGCGAATTGCCGTCCAGCAGCATCAGTGTGGGCTTGTCGGCCGTCGCTGGGTCGGCGGTGGGGTTCGGCGCGTTCTTCGTCTCGGTCTTCGCGGGGCTCACGGCCCACACTCTATGCGGGGTCACCGACGCGCAGACGGCGACGAGTCAACTGGATCGGGCGCAGCGGTCGGGCCTTTATCCGGCGGATCACTGCTTGATAGTGACTGCAATCCGCCGCGTAAGTTCGCACCGTTGAACGACGGATCGAGGGTCCAATTCGACTGCCTGTCGACAGGATCACATTCGGGATCACGCAAGCCCAGCGACCGGCGCCGGCGTTTACGGTGGCCTTCAACCTGCAGGTCACGGCGCTGACCGTGGCTGAGCGAGGAGCAGTCCAGGGATAGAAAACTGCTGCGGAAACAGGCATCGACTGGTTGCTAGGCTGGGATTGCCAGCCTGCGGCAGGGCTAGATGCGCGGGAGGATCAGATTTCAAGGAAGCAGGGCCTATCGGCATTCGGGGCCGGCGCGAGGGGGACTACGACTGATGGGCCATTCAGAGCCATCGCAGAACGGTGCGGATTCCGTACCTGAGCGTGGGCGACCTGCGGGTCACTTGCCCGCGGATTCGCACTCGGAAAACATCGCCCAACACTGGCAATCTCAGGGCCGTGGCACACGTCCGCAGGCAGCCCCTGTCGAACAGGCCAAGAAGCCACCCGCCCCGCAAGCCGGGCGGGACCGAGTCGACGGCCCACCGGTGCGACACGACGTCGAGGCTGCAGATGGTGTTGGCGAGAAACGATCGCAGCCGAAACCGATTCCGCGCGATTTTCCGCCTGTTGTCTATCTGCCGTGCGCCGAGGCCGTCGATGATCCAAATGATGCGCGGATCGACATGCGCGAGACCCGGGACGGAAGAACGGCGCTTCTAGCATATTCGGCACTTGACCGCCTACACGAATGCTGTGGCGAAGATCAGGCTTGGATTGTGGTGCCGACCGCCTTCCTATCCGAGCTGCAGAGTTTGCATCCGTTTCAATTACTGATGCTCGATATTGAGATTCCTATCGAACAACGCCGAGGGCAAAATTGACACTTTACGTTAACCTCGAATCTCTCAACAAAATTTCTCAGTCTTTGTCGAGTGCCAGCGCCGACCTCGATAGCGCGAGCGCATCGGCACCGACGTCAGTTGACGGTGGATGGGGCACGCCGGCGATTCTCGGGATTCTGGCACAGCTAACCGACAACGCGGGTCAGCTTGTCGTAGCGGTCAAAGCCGTCGCGGATGGGGTCGCTTCAGCCAGTGCCAGCTATCGCGGGCAGGACGAAGAAGGTGCCGAGGCACTGACCACAGCCATGCAGACGGAGTGAGTGAGTGCCGATCGACACAGAAATTCCGGGGGATCCGAACTCCATCCACTCAACAGCGGACTGGCTTCGTTCCACTCTGGCAAGCAAGGTTTCCCACACCGCCGATGAGATCCATGCTGCCCGAGCAACGGCAGCGGCCGATTGGCACGGTGAGGCCGGAGACGCCTTCGCTGCACGAATGGGAAGCGGTGCGACGAAGGCTGAGGGCCTAGAAATTGCCATCAATGAAGGCGCCCAGGCGATCAATGAATTTGCAATGGAACTCCAGCGTGCTCAGTCTGAGATGGAAACAATTCGCAACACCGCAATGAACGCCGGTTTGACCGTGGACGGATCGATAATTCAGGATGCCACGGAAGAAGCATTAATAGACGCATACAACGCAGCGTTCCACGGTGCAGAGGCTGCCCGAACAATGCACAAACTCGCCGCCGACACACTTAAGAATATGTGGGGCGACATTAAGAACAAGTGGTTTTTCACTGCTGGAGACCTAATCAACACTGCAGGTGCTGCCCTAGCTGCGAGATACGCTTCCTTCTTGTTAGAGGGTTCGAACTTTTACGCCAGCGAATCAGCAAAGTTTATGGATTTGGCAAAATCAGCACCTCCTGGCACGCCCGCCGCCGTGATTTATCGAGACTTTGATGATGCTCGCGCCCTCGCGTACAAGGCCGAGGAGGCGGCGAAAAAGGCAGAGAACTTCAAGGCGAAAGCGGGTTCGTTCAGTTTAAAGGCCGGCGGGGCTCTCGCAGCGGTTGGCGTCGTATACGACATCGCCAACGGCAAAGACGTTGACCAAGCTATCGTGTCCGGGGCAGCCGGATTCGGCGCTTCGGTTGCCGCTGGCGCGCTGATCGGTACCGCGATTCCCGTGCCAGTGGTCGGAACAGCAGTTGGCGCTGTAGTCGGAGCAGGTGTAGGAATTTTTACCTCCGGCGCTGTCGACTCGCTCTATCAGAACGGCATAGGCAGCCTCGGCTCCGCCATCAGCGACGGAGCGACTGCTGTCGCCGACGCAGGGAAGGCTGTCGGCGGACTTGCGAAAGGTGCGTGGGATGCGATCTTCTGAGCATCCAGACATTCCCGAAGGCTGGACCGAGACGCACGATGGCGTCCGTTTCTACCTCTCGTCCGCGGGACTCCTCACCTTCGCAGTCATCGCCTTCCTGGTCGGAATCATCGCCGCAGCAGCAGGTAACTTCGTCGGGCTCGGTTGCTGTCTGCTCTTCGCGCTGTTGATGGTTCTCGCGGTCGCTTACAGTGCCGTCGTTCGACACCGGCGCGCGGATCTTTCCACCGCGACCCGAACGGTGGAGCAGAATGGCATTCCGGCAACGGAAATCCAATACTCAGGCTGGCAATTTACGATCCTCATCGCCCTGATGGGGTGCGCCGCTGCCTTTTGCGCCATTGCTGCGGCGGTGTTTTTCCACCAAATTGCCAGCCGCTCGGTGCTGTTCGCCGTCCTCGGCCTCTTATCGGTGTCGTTCATGGCACCTGTGGTTTCAGGACGCGTCCGCCGGGGTGGCGTTACCTTGTCGAGTCAGGGAATTTTCCAACGCGGAAGAAGCTTCGAGTCCCGACTGGACTGGTCAGCCGTTGCCGGCGCCAAGGCGGCAACAAACGGACACCCCTACATCCTGGTGTTCGGATATGCCAATGTCGATTGGCACCGTCGGTATACCACGCGATTCTGGCGTATCGACCGCCTGCCGCCGGTACCGATGATCGCGTTCGACTGTCGGCAATTCGATGTCGACCCCTACGTCCTGTACAGCTACGTGCGGACCTACGTCGACAACCCAGAGCTGCGAGCAGAACTCGGAACCGAAGCGGCCCTCTCCCGCGCTCGATACCTGCAACCCGGTCGCTGATAGCGCGCAGCGCGACGGCTTCCCGCGCTTAGGCGGCGGATCACTGCTCAATATCAAGCAGTGATCCGCCGCATAGAGAGTTCCTGGGACTCATGAGTCCCGGCCCTTAGGACAAAACTGCAACACGTTTCAGTTTCAGGGTCGTGATCGTTTAGGCTGGCCCCGTGCCAGCAGCATCTTCGCAACCCGCGATCGACGGATGGTTCGCCACCGACGACGCCGGTGCCACACATCTGATCGGCGGCAAGTGCACTCAGTGCGCCACCTACGTGTTCCCGCCGCGCGAGAACAACTGCCCCAACCCGGCCTGCGACAGCGACACCCTTGACCTCGTTCCGCTGTCGCGCCGCGGAAAGGTGTGGAGCTACACCGAGAACCGGTATCTCCCGCCGGCGCCGTACCCGAAAACCGACCCGTTCGAGCCGTTCGCGATCGCCGCGGTGGAGCTGGCCGACGAGGGTCTGATCGTGCTGGGCAAGGTCATCGAGGGCACGCTGGCCGCCGATCTCAAGGTCGGTATGGAGATGGAGCTGACCACCATGCCGCTCTACACCGACGACGACGGCGTCGAGCGCACCACCCACGCCTGGAGGATCCCGTCATGAGCGCCCCCGAACCGCTGTACATCCTCGGCGCGGGCATGCATCCATGGGGCAAATGGGGACGAGACTTCACCGAGTACGGCGTCGTCGCCGCCCGCGCGGCCCTGGCCGAGGCCGGCCTGGACTGGCGCCAGATCCAGCTGGTCGCCGGCGCCGACACCATTCGCAACGGCTACCCGGGCTTCATCGCCGGGTCGACGTTCGCCCAGAAGCTGGGCTGGAACGGCGTGCCGGTGTCCTCGAGCTACGCGGCCTGTGCCAGCGGCTCGCAGGCACTGCAGAGCGCCCGCGCCCACATCCTGGCCGGGTTCTGCGATGTCGCGCTGGTGATCGGCGCCGACACCACGCCCAAGGGCGCCTTTGCACCCGTCGGCGGCGAGCGCAAGAGCGATCCGGACTGGCAGCGCTTCCATCTGCTCGGCGCCATGAACCCGGTGTACTTCGCCCTGCTGGCCCGCCGCCGGATGGACCTCTACGGCGCCACCGCCGAGGACTTCGCCCAGGTGAAGGTGAAGAACTCCCGCCACGGTCTGCAGAACCCGAATGCGCGCTACCGCAAGGAATCCGCGATCGAGGACGTGCTGGCCAGCCCGGTGGTCTCTGACCCGCTGCGCCAGCTCGACATCTGCGCCACCTCCGACGGCGCCGCTGCGCTGATCGTGGCGTCCAAATCATTCGCCGAGAAGCACCTGGGTTCCGTGGAGGGCGTGCCGTCGGTACGGGCGATCTCGACCGTCACCCCGCAGTACCCGCAACACCTGCCCGAATTGCCGGATATCGCAACGGATTCCACCGCCGTCGTGCCGGCCCCGGAGCGGGTGTTCAAGGATCAGATCCTCGACGCCGCCTATGCCGAGGCCGGTATCGGACCCGAGGACGTCAGCCTGGCCGAGGTGTACGACCTGTCCACCGCGCTCGAGCTGGACTGGTACGAGCACTTGGGCCTGTGCGCCAAGGGTGAGGGCGAGGAGCTGTTGCGGTCCGGCGCGACCACCATCGGCGGGCGCGTGCCGGTGAACCCGTCCGGCGGTCTGGCCTGCTTCGGCGAGGCCATCCCGGCGCAGGCCATCGCGCAGGTGTGCGAGCTGACCTGGCAGCTCAAAGGTCAGGCCACCGGCCGACAGGTCGAGGGCGCGAAGGTCGGCGTGACCGCCAACCAGGGCCTGTTCGGCCACGGCTCCTCGGTCATCGTCGCGCGGTAGAAAGTGACGGGTGAGCGAAACCGTCGTCGTCCGCGTCAAACCCGGCAGCCGTAAAGGTCCGCTGGTTGAAATCGCCGACGACGGCGCGCTCACCGTTTTTGTGCCCGAGCGCGCCGTTGACGGTAAGGCCAACGACGCCGTCACGAAACTGCTGGCCCAGCATCTCGGCGTGCCGCGCAGCCGGGTGGAGTTGATCTCCGGAGCGACCGCGCGGCTCAAGCGTTTTCGCATCAGCTGACGCGCGCGAGCGTGCGCGGAATGCTGACTGTGAGCGGCGTGTCAGGCAGCAGACACGCACGCTCGCGGGGCAAGGGGAGCCAACTACCAGCTATCCCAGGTTGCGGTTCCACTCCAACCAGCCGACGCCGGTCCGGCCGTCGGCGGTCCGCACGGTCGCCCAGGCCCGGGGGAACTGACTGACCCGGCCATCGGCGGCCACCAGCAGCACCGGCGCGTGGCCCTGGATGTCGATGCTCGCCTCGATGTCCCCCGGTTGCAGGGTCAGCGTGGTGGACACGGGAAGGTCGTTGTCGCCCAATGCATATTGGGCGGTCACCGTCTCCAGTTCCACGAGCGGTTCACCCGCACGCTGGGAATAGCCGATCCCGATCGGAGGCATCCCCGGAATCCGGATGTCCACGCCGTGCAGGTGGGTGCCGTCATCGAGGTGGATCGCGCTCCACACCCAGTTCATCGCCCACCAGTCGCGCACGCCCCAGGAGTGGTCACGCTGGCCCGCGACGGCTGTGACGGTGTGGGTCTGATCGCCGATGATCACCGTCCCCGACACCGTGCACGGGATCTCGTAGCGGGGCGTGATGCGGTACTGGTACGGGGTTCCCACCGTGGTCCAGGTCAGGTCCAGCGTCACCGAGGTGGCCTGCCCCGGCTCGCCGCGCAGCAACGCCGACGGATCGTCGAAAGCCTCGCCGGTGCCCGTGGCGGTCAGGCGATACACCTCAAGGGGCTCGTCCGGGTGCAGGTTCAGCTCGACCCCCTCCCCCTTGACCGCCGACGGTTCGGCCAGCGGGGCGTGAAAGTCGTTGAGCGCCACCGTCGGCATCCCCGGCCCGCAGAACAGCACATTGACCCAGGCGGTGTCCTGGTTGGGAATCAGCCCCAGCCGGATCCAGCCGCCGAACCCCGCGTCGACGTCGGCGAAATCGAAGTACCAACTCTCGTTCCACAGCTCTTCGTCGGTGGGGGTGTGCGCGAAGTCGTCCTCGGCGGCGGGCACCAGCGGTTCCGGAAGCGCCGGTGGCGCAAGCACATCCAGCGCGTTGGTGTCCAGCACGTGGCTGCAGTGCCGGTCGAGCATCGTCATGAACATCGTGTCACCACGCTCGGTGCGTTCCACCAGCATCGAGGAGATGATCGCCATCATCACGCCGAAGAAGCTCTGCCGGCGCACTCCCTCGCGCACCTGCCCGAGTGTCAACGTCGAGTCCGGTCCGAGGGCCTGGTGATACGCGGTCAGTAACTCGTCGTAGTGGGCGCGGCGCTGCTCGACGGGCAGGGCGCAGCCGATGAAGTACGCAACGTCGGTGAATGTCGGCCCCTTGGTGACGGTCTGCCAGTCCACCACGGTCAGCGCCCGGTCGGCTCCGGAGTCGCCGAACAGCAGGTTGTCCAACCGATAGTCGCCGTGCACGAGACCCTGTGGCCGCTGGGGCGCACCTTCGTCGGCGAGATAGGCGTCGAAGCTCTCGACCAGACGTTGACAGACCTGGCGCTGTTCGGGCGTGATCAGATCCGCATACCGCTCGACGAACGCCGCATACAACCCGGTGATCAGGGCCTGGTTGACGGGCGCCTCGCGGTTGAGCCATTCGGCTTGATCCAGGGCCCGGGCTCCGGCGCTCGATCCGTGGATGCGTCCCAGCTCGGCGAGCGCCAGGGCGGCCTGTTCGGCTGTGGCACCGCGGATCTCGTCACCGACCACAGCCGACACGGCATCGCCGAGCAGCAGGTCGAAGGCACCGGTCTCGGTATCGATCGCGGCGTGGTAGCACGGCGCCACCGGCCCGGGGGCCAGGGCCGGCGCGATGTCGGCATAGAACCGCACCTCACGCTCATAGAGTCCCAGCGCCAGTCCGGTCTGGCGACTGCTGGGATCGGTGGCGGCCACCTTCAGCACCACCGACGCCGGTCCCGTCGCCCCCTCCGCGTACTCCAGGGACACCCGGTAGCACTCGCTCATCTGGCCGGTGCCGATCCGCTCGAAACGAAATCCACTGACCTCGCCGGCGCCGATGGCGGCCGTCAGCCACTCGCAGGTGAGGTCGTCGGGGCGGTCGAGTACGGCGGTCTGAGTCGGTTGCACACAGGCAACCTAGCAGTGTTCCGGATCACACATGACGGGTGTCAACTAATGATGTGCCGCCTTGGCGTGGCCGTGGGCACAGGCACCCGGCGGGGTGGCCGGCACGTCCAGCGCGGGGTTGCGGTCGAAGAAGCCGAAGGGCTTGAGCCAGAACGACACCACGTCGACGGGCATCACCGGCCAGTCCTCCGGACGGGTGATGTGGTGGATCCCGAAGACGTACCAGAGCACCACGTCGGTGTTGTCGATGGAGCGATTGGCCTTGGTCCACTCGCCCAGCCCGGTGTCGGCCACCGATTGGTTGACGAACTCGCCGGCCGGCCACCGTTCGTCGGGGTGGTTCGGCGTGACCCACAGCGTGTGGCCGATCACGTTGGCGCGTCGCAGTACCGGGGAGGACGGGTCGAACATCGCCGGGATCGCCCCGGTGGGCACCAGCTTGTACGACGGGTGGGTGCCCAATCCGTTGACGACGTTGGTGTTGACCACTTTCCAGGCCCGCTGGGTGGCGAAGTTGACGTCTTGGCGGCCCTCGTCTTCGCTGCGCAACGCCTGCTCGCGCAGCACCAGGGACAGGCCCATCGGGTTGTCCGGTCCGGTCGGCTCGGCGTAGGACTCCGACATGTACACCGTGTTGTCGGTGCCGTCGATGTCCAGGTCGAGGCGGGCGATCAGGAAGTGCTGATGGAATGGCGCATAGGTGCGTTCGTCGACCAGCGTTCCGTTCTTGGGCGTCGGCCCGGGCGGGAACGGTGTGGTGACCATGATCCCGGTGGCCCGGACCTCGCACTCGATGTTGCCGTCCTGATAGAACCGCCAGTACACCAGGTACTCGTAGTTGGCCACCGTGACGTGGAAGGACACCGTCAAGCGGCGCATCCGGCGCACCTCGGCGCCGGCGTCGTGGTCGACGTGCTTCCACAGCACGGCATTGTCTTCCTCGTGAATGCAGATCGCGTTGGTGATCGTGTATGGCTCGCCCGCGCTGTCGTGCAAAACCGCGTCCAGGTAACGGATCTCGCCGAGACAGTCGCAGCCGAGCTCCAACGAGGTGGTCATGAACCCCAGCCCCCACTCGCCGATGTCGAACGCGGTGCGCCGGTAGTGATCGACCGAGGAATCCCGGTACGGCACCACCATCTCGGCAAACGACATCCGGTGCGCCACCGAACGATCCACCTCACCGTCGCGGTAGCGCACGGTGTGCAGGGTCATCCCCTCGCGATGGTTGAAGCCCACCCGAAACGACCAGCTCTGCCATCGCAGCAGATTGCCGTCCACGGTGAACGACGGACCGTCGGGCTGGGTGATGTCCAACGGCTTGAGCGGCTCCCGGCGCGAAGCCGCGCGGATCCGTTCGGGGATGTGATGCGGAACGTATTCCCCCATCACGTCAGGCATCTCGGAGCTACCGTCATCCTCGACGCGCAATACCTCCATCGAGTTGGTGTCGATCACGCAGTGCAGCCCGCTGACCGGGTGGGCGTACGGATTGGCGCCGGGGGCCTGCTTGTACCAGGTGTCCGACCAGCCGATCCGCCGGTCGCGGTATTCCGGCGGGGCCACCGCATCGCCGTAGGTCCAGGTGTCCATGAACACGTTGTCCAGATCGGTGATACCGCGCCGGGCCAGTGCCGCGATGACGTCGGGATGGCGGCGCAGCACCTCGTCGCATTCGACGAACTCGTCGACGGTGAAGTTGGCCTGCACCCCTGGGATGTGGTCGAAGTTCTCCACCCGCTCGTCGGTCAACGAGACCACGCCTTTGTAGGTGGCGTTCGCCGAGCGGTCCAGACAGATCACCGCGGCCCGCCGGGCCGGCGTGACGCCGCCGGCGTCGAAGGCCGCCAACTCGGCCTTGGTCGGCTCGACGAGTTCCACCGAGGCAATCCGCCACCCGTCACCGACCCCGTGTTCACGCCGCAATATCGCTGCCACCGCGCGGAACTCGTCAGCCGACAGCGGATCCAGGGGATAGTCCACGCCTGTTACGCAACCACATTCCGGCAATCCCCTGCAGCGAATCGCCGAGAGTCGCAGCGAAGAAAGCGTCAAGAAAACACGAAGAAACTCAGCCCTGCGCGAGGGTGAAACCTTCCCAGGCCCGCCGTCGCTCGGCGCGTGGGTCGTACTCCACCCGCGGCCGGCGATCGAACACGAACACCGCCCGATCGTCGCGGTAGGCCGGCCAGCCGGGCCCCGGCGTGCCGGTCCTGGTGAACTCACGCCAGCGCCGCTGTACGTCACGGCTGACCTGGCGGGCCGAGCGGCGGTCACCCACCGCGGTCAGCAGCGCGCCGTAGCTGGTGTGGTAGGTGTCGAACACGGCCAGCAGTTCCATGGCATGGGTGGCGCCCAGCCCGGCCCAGTGCAGGGTGCGCGGCGCGTAGTCGTAGCGGTACACATACGTCGGGGCGTGGCGGCTGTGCGCCTCGGCGATCTGCCAGGTGGCCGAGGCGAACGCGAAGTCACCACCGAGCCGCACGCAGGCGGCACTGTCCGGATAGTCCGGATAGGCCCCGACGATCCGGCGACGCTCCTCGGGATCGGTTCTGGCGAACAGTTTCTCGATCATCGGCTCGTTGGTGGGCAGCAGCGGCATGAACCGGGTGAACAGCCGGCCCTCGTCGGAGTTGTTGCCGACGATCAACGGAACCCGGTGCGCGCTGCCGTCGGACATCGCGGTGACCGGATCGACCGGCAGGTAGTCGGTACCGAAGGTGGGCCCGACCGGGAACGCGCCCGGCATGTCCGTCTGGCCGCGCCGGATCAGTTGCTCCAGGGCCCGGCCCAGCTCCGCCGGGCGGGCCGTCATGAGCGCCGCGGCCGCCGATCCCCCAGCCGGACTGACCAATTCGGCCAGTTGAGACGCCAGCCGTGCGGATGCGTCGGCGGAACTGACCATCCCGCTGGCCGGGCTCTCCGAGATCACCCGGGCGAACAGGCCACCGGCCTCGGGCACCGCGAGCAGCGTGGCCACCGCGTGCGCCCCGGCACTCTCACCGAAAATCGTGACATTGTCCGGGTCCCCGCCGAACACCGCGATGTTGTCGCGTACCCACCGCAGCGCCAACACCAGATCCCGCAGGAACAGGTTGTCCTCGATCGGATGTTCCGGTGTCGACAACGACGACAGCTCGACGCATCCCAGCATGCCGAGCCGGTAGTTGACGGACACGAACACACAGCCGCGACGGGCCAGCGCGGCACCGTCGTAGATGGGTGTGGCCGAGCTGCCCATGATGTAGCCGCCGCCGTGCACGAAGACCATCACCGGCAACGGACCGGCATCCTCGTTGTCTGCTCCTCGCGTGCGCGCCGGCTCCGCCGGTGCCACCACGTTGAGCGTCAGGCAGTCCTCGCTCATCGGCTGGTACTTGCCCACCCCGACGAGCGTGTAGCGACGTTGCTGCGGTGCGCAGTATCCGTAGCCGTGGCAATAGCGCACGCCCGGCCAGGGTTCGGCAGGCTGCGGCGCCCGCAGCCGCAGCGGCCCCACCGGTGGTTGGGCATACGGGATGGCACGCCAACGATGTACACCGTCGCGGGTGAATCCCTCGACGACGCCGGTGGTGATCTTTGCCCGCACTGTCCGTTCGTGCATGACCCGACGCTATCGAACCGCAGCGCCGACGATGGGCAGCCGGTGGGCGCGACACGCGACCGCTAGCCTGGCGGGTATGCGAATCGCTGTGACTGTTGGGGCTGTTGTTCTCTTGGCGGCCTGCTCGCCGGGAGGGGGGCACGAGTCTCAGCCGACCTCGCAGCCCCGGATGTCGATGCCGGCCGGCGCGCCACACACCACGATCACCAAGCCCACCCCGACGACCACCTCACCCCTGCCCACCACCGCCCCGGCCCCCGGGACACCGATGAGCCGAGTGACCAAATGGGTCGAGGCGGGCACCCCTGCCGATCCGTCGGGATTCCACACCGCCACCCGTGACGGGCAGTCCACCGACCTCGGCGAGGACATCGCGTTCGTCGCCCCGTCGGGCGCCGCCCGCTGCACCACCAACAAATACGCCGACGGCCAACTGGCCTGCCTGATCAAGGCCGACGGTCTGCCCACCAAGCCCGCCGACGTGGAGGGCCAGTGGATCCCAGGCTGGGTGGATTTCGCCGGGGAAACCGTGGATATCGGCTCACTGCACGGGGATCCGGGACCCTTCGCCACCGGCGACGGCGCCGAACTGCCCGAGGGGAAATCGCTGGCCTTCGGCGACTACCGGTGCCGCGCCGATGCCAGCACGCTGGTGTGCGTCAACTACGCCCACCAGTCTGCGGTGCTGGTGAGCTCGTCAGGCGTCGAGCCCCTGGGCTGTCTGAAGCCGGTCCCGCCACCGGTCGGCGTCGGACGTCAGCTCAGCTGCGCACCGGACTAACGCCAGCCGTCGGCGGCCTTCGCGGCCTGGAGCAGCGCGTCGCACAGCTGCCGCAGTTCGTCGACCCCGGCACCCTCGTCGACCGCGATCGCCACATCCTCGGCGGCGCACCGGACCTGGAACACCCGATCGGACAGCTGGGCCGCCTCGTCGGCGGTGAGCACCACCGAATCCGGCGCCAGCGAGGTGCCCTTCACCATGGCGCGCTGCTCATAGGCACGCTGGCGGCAGGACTGTCTGCAGTACTGGCGACGCCGCCCCATCTGCGCATCGGCGACCTCGCGTCCGCACCATCGGCACGGCTGCGGACGTTCCTTTCTGTGGTGGCGCGACATGGGTCAAGACTGTAGACGGCGCCACATCGTGATCCGCGTATCATGGACGGTCGAGTCGGGAACTTGGCAACGCCGTGCCGCGTTGATGATCCTGGACCAAAACGCCTAATAAGGAGTGTTGACGATGGCTGATCGCGTCTTGAGAGGCAGTCGCCTCGGAGCTGTGAGCTACGAGACTGACCGCAACCATGACCTGGCGCCGCGTCAGGTCGCGCGCTACCGCACCGAGAACGGCGAGGAGTTCGACGTCCCGTTCGCCGATGACGCCGAGATCCCCGGCACCTGGCTGTGCCGCAACGGACTCGAGGGCACCCTGATCGAGGGTGACGTACCCGAGCCCAAGAAGGTCAAGCCGCCGCGTACCCACTGGGACATGCTGCTGGAGCGTCGTTCCGTCGAGGAGCTCGAAGAGCTGCTCAAGGAGCGCCTCGACGTGATCAAGACCAAGCGCCGCGGCAGCTGAGCCGCCGAAACCGAGAAAACCGCGGCCGTGCCCGTCTGGGCACGGCCGCGGTTTTTTGTGTCTGCAGCTAGCGCACCACGCCGCGGGCCCGGTCCAGGCGCCCGCGGATCCCCCACTCGGCAACTTTGAACATCGCCTCGCGAATGTTGGAACCGCTCATCTTCGACACCCCGAGCTCACGTTCGGTGAACGTGATCGGCACCTCGACGACCCGGAACCCGTTGTTGATCGCGCGCCAGGTCAGGTCGATCTGGAAGCAGTAGCCCTTGGAATCCACCGCGGACAGGTCGATCTTCTCCAGCACCTCACGCCGGTACGCACGGTAACCGGCGGTGATGTCGTGGATGCCGACCCCGAGCAGGAACCGTGAATAGGTGTTGGCGGTCTTGGACAGCACCAGCCGGCGCCACGGCCAGTTGCGCACCGTGCCGCCGGGGACGTAGCGCGAGCCGATGGCCAGGTCGGCCCCGGCGTCGACCGCATCCAGCAACCGGTTCAGCTCCTCGGGCGCGTGGCTGCCGTCGGCGTCCATCTCGACCAGCACCGAGTAGCCACGTCCCAGCCCCCAGGCGAAGCCGGCCAGATACGCCGCACCCAGACCCGCCTTGCTGGTCCGGTGCATCACGTGGACCCGGTCTGGATCGGCCAGGGCCAGCTCGTCGGCCAACTCACCGGTGCCGTCGGGGCTGCCGTCGTCGACGATCAGGATGTGCACCTCGGCGTTGGCGTGGTGCACACGCCCGGCGATCAGCGGCAGGTTCTCCCGCTCGTTGTAGGTGGGAATGATCACCAGGGTGCGCTGGCTGGGGCGTTCACCGTCCCGGCGAGGGCTGGATTCCCCCGGCAGCTGCGCTCCATCACCAGGGACTGTCATGTGGCTCCTTCATCGTCGCGGGCCTCCGCCGGTGCGACGCCTCAACATTCTTTGCACGAACCCTCCATTGTGCAGCATCGAGCTGACCAACGCCGCAGCAACGCCTCCGAAACCCAGCGTGACCAGCACCACCTGGAGCGCCGGCACCCATTCGGTGGCGAGTGTCACATCAGACTTCAGCCGGATCTGGCTGTCCAGATAGGCGGGCTGGAAGAACTCGGTGCGGGCCAGCTCCCGACCGTCGGGGGCGATCACCGCGCTGATGCCGGTGGTCCCGGCGACCACGACGTAGCGGTCATGTTCGACGGCACGCACTTTCGCGAACGCCAGCTGCTGGGCGCTCATGTTCTCGTCGAACGTCGCGTTGTTGGTCGGCACGGTCAACACCTGGGCCCCGCTGCGCACAGCCTCGCGCGCGGCCCGGTCGAAGATGACTTCCCAGCAGGTGGTCACCCCGACCGGTACGCCGGCCGCGTGCACGACGCCGTTGCCTTCCCCCGGCACGAAATACCCGGCCCGATCGGCGTAGGACGACAGGTGTTTGAAGAAGCTGCGCCAGGGCAGATACTCGCCGAACGGCTGCACGATCTTCTTGTCGTGACGCTCACCGGGGCCGTGCTCGGGGTCCCACACGATCACGGTGTTGGTGGCCACCGGATTGTCCGGGGTGTAGCCGTCGGCCTTGGTGACGGCGCCGACCAGGATCGGTGCGCCGATGGCGTCGGCGGCCGCGGTGATCTGCGCGGCAGCGTCCGCATTGGCCAGTGGATCGATGTCGGAGGCGTTTTCGGGCCAGACCACGAACATCGGCTGGGCGGCGCGCCCGGCACGGATGTCGTCGGCCAATCGCTGGGTCTCTCTGACATGGTTGTCCAGCACCGCCCGGCGCTGGGCGTTGAACTCCAGGCCCAGCCGCGGCACGTTGCCCTGCACCGCGGCCACCGTCACGGCCGGCTCGTCACCGGCCCCGGTGCCGGAGTGCCGGACCTGGGGCCACAGCAGTGCGGTGGCCAGCAGGACCACCGTGATGCTCAGGCCGGGCAACATCACCGCGGGCGCCGGGAAACCCGGCTTGTGTCCGTGCCGCCACCACTGCACGATCTCCAGCGCCAGCAGCGTGGCGCTGAAGCCGACGAGCGCGACCGCGAACGACAGCAGCGGTGCGCCGCCGGCCCGGGCGATGGCCAGCAGTGGTCCGTTCGTCTGGCCGAATCCGACAACGCCCCAGGGGAATCCGCCGAACGGCACCGTCGATTTGAGCCACTCCGCGGTGACCCACAGCGCGGCGAACCACAACGGCCAGCCCGGCAGGCGCCGGACCACGGTGGCCGCCAGGCCGAACAACCCACAGAACAATGCCTGCACGGCGGCGAGGGCCAGCCAGGGCATCGCTCCCACCAGGCCGCTGATCCAGGGCAACAGCGGAACATAGAACGCGAGACCGAACAGGAACCCGTAGCCGAACCCGCCCAGGTGGGTGGTGGATCGCAGCGTCAGCACCCAGCCGAGCAACGCCAGCCCGACGAACGCCGCCCACCACCAGCCCGTCGGCGGATAGCTCAGGCACAACCCGAGCCCGCCTGCCACCGCCGCGCTCAGTTGCGCCCAGCGCGCGGCGGTGGCCCGGC
Organism: [Mycobacterium] fortunisiensis; assembly: GCF_019050325.1. Classification (GTDB taxonomy): domain Bacteria; phylum Actinomycetota; class Actinomycetes; order Mycobacteriales; family Mycobacteriaceae; genus Mycobacterium; species Mycobacterium fortunisiensis. Next base: position 78,481 of record NZ_VOMB01000020.1, read on the forward strand.
CGAATCGCCGCGCCCGCACGGTCACCATCGACCAGCGGTCCGGGGTGCCCGCCGCGGTCAGCCGGACCTCGAGTTCCGCGGGTTCCTCGTCGGGATCGATATCGGCCACCGGATCACCGGTGACGTCCTCGTCCAGTTCGGCGAACGACTCGTCGTCGAGTTCGTCGAGCTCGGCGAGTTCGTCTTCCTCGATGGCCGGAATCACCTCGGTGGTCTCGTGCCGTGGGCGGCCGAATTTGTCCGGCCGACCCGATCTGCCCCGAGGATGCTCACTGCCCATGGATGACGACACCCCGGTGAACGGTCTGACGGCACCGGGGCAGCCGGGCATCGGCCGCCAGCCGCGGCAGCGCGGGCACCCGGGAGCGCGGATCGGTGGACCAGCGCTGCACGGCGTTGGCCGGGGCGCTGACCTCCAGGTCCTCGGCGTCCCACACCGTGTAGCTGGCCGCCGCCCCGGGGGCGAGCGTGCCGGTGACACCATCGCGCACCCCGCCGGCCCGCCAGCCCCCGCGGGTCGCCGCAGCGAACGCGGCGCGGGCCGAGATGGCACTGCCGCCGGACCGGTGCGACACCGCCGCGCGCACGGTGTGCCAGGGATCCATGCTGGTGACGGGGGTGTCGGAGCCGAAGGCGAGGGGCACGCCTTCGGATGCTAACAGCGCAAACGGATTGAGCTGGTGAACTCGATCAAGCCCGAGGCGCTCGGCGTACATGCCGTGCTCACCGCCCCAGTGCGCATCGAAGTTCGGTTGCACACTGGCCACCACACCCCAGGTGCCCAATTGGGCGGCCTGCTCGGCACTGACCATCTCCAGATGCTCGAGGCGGTGCCCGCACCGGGCCACGGCCGGCACGCCCAGCTGCCCGACCACCGTCGCGAATCCCTCGACGACGGCGGTGACGGCGGCGTCCCCGATCACATGGAAGCCGGCCGGGATTCCAGCCTCGGTGCAGGCCCGCAGATGGGTGGTGATGGCCTCGGCGTCGAGGTACTGGTTGCCGCAGGTGTGGGGCGCATCGTGATACGGCGCGTGCAACCACGCGGTACGCGAGCCCAGCGCGCCGTCCACGAACAGATCGCCGGCCAGCCCGCGGGCCCCGGTCTCGGCGAGGAGGGCGCGGGCGTGCTCGGCGTCGCGGGCCGGCTCGCCCCAGTAACCGATCACCTCGACGCCGTGCTGCAGCGCGCGCAACTCCTGCCAGTCCAGCAGACCACCGATCTGGGGACCCGCACACTCGTGCACCGCGACGATGCCCAGGCTTGCGGCATGGTCGAGGGCCGCGACGCGGGCGTCGTGCCGCTGCCGGGCCGACAGCTGCTCACGGGCGGCCGCACGGACCAGGTGATGCGCGTCGGAGGTGAGCGGACGCTGCGGATCGAAGCCGCCGGCCTCCGCCAGCGCCGGGGCCACGCGGCGCAGCGCGCTGCTCGCCGCGGCCGAATGGACGTCCACGCGGGCCAGATACGCCGGCCGCTCCCCCAGTGCCGCGTCGAGGTCTTCGGTGCTCGGGGCGATGCGCTCGGGCCAGCCCGACTCGTCCCAGCCGTGGCCCCAGATCAGTCCGTCGGGATGCCGGCGGGCGTACTCGGCCACGAGTTGCAGGCAGTGCTGCAGGGAAGTGGCCGCACGCAGGTCCAGACCGCGCAGGTTCAGGCCGGTCGCCGTGAGATGGACGTGGCTGTCGACGAATGCCGGGGCGACGAATCCGCCGTCGAGGTCGACGATCTCGGCGTCGGGAAACTGTGCCCGGCCCACGTCGTCGGTGCCCAGCCAGGCCACCACACCGTCGCGCACGGCAAAGGCGGTCGCGTCGGGGTAGCTGGGGCTGTGGATCCGCCCATTGAGCAGAAGTGTCGTCACGCGGGTTTCAGGTGGCTGTCAGGCCTGGGGTGGCAGGCGGTACGGGTCGACATCGGCTACATCGGTGACGTCGATGACTTCGCCGTCAATGTAGTCGCCCGTCCCACGCCGATAACTGGCGGTACCGGCCGTCCGGCCGAAACCGGTCGGTGTCACAGCTATCAGTGGCATCCGCCGCACCACGAGTGCGGTGAGCGCCGGCCGAGCCACCGACCGCGTCGCGGGCAGCAGCAACAGCGCACCCAGCACCGAGCTGGCCAGGCCGGGAATCACCATCAGCACAGCGCCCAGCGCCACCAGCACGCTGTCTGACACCGCACCCTGGGCATCCGACAGGCCGGTCCGCAACCGACGGATATGGCGGTTGATCTGCGAACCCGCCAATGCCAGCCCGATGGCGAAGGAGGCCAGCACCAGCAACGCGGTGTAACCGAAACCGATGGTCGCCACCAACGCGACCAGCACCGCGACCTCTACGAGGGCGTAGATCAGAAACAGCCGCTTTGCCATGCCCGGTTCAACGTCTGAGGGGCCGGAGATGGTTCCCTCGCCGCTGTCGGTCGGGCGTGTCAGTCGGCTGGGCGCAACTCCAGGCCGACGTTTCGGTGCATGCCACCACGCAGCTTGGAAAAGAAATTGAACGTCTTGCCCAGCAGCCCATAGCGCTTGCCGATGCCGGCGTAGATCTCGCCGTTGCGGGTCTGCTCCAACACCACTGCCCGCGCCTCGACCGGCTCGCTTTTCGGGTTGCCCCGCACATCGCACACCGCCACCGTGACCCGCGGGGTATTGCGGATCCGCTTGACCTTCCACGAATCGGCCTCGGTGATGACCAGCAAACGGTCCCCGTCGGGAACCGCCCAGATCGCCGTGGGTTTGGGCCTGCCGTCCTTCGTGAACGTGGTCAGCAATACGTAGTTGGCCTTGGCGACATCGGCGAAGGTGAGAGCCACCCCGACAACCTAACCCTCCAGCTCGCCCTCTGTCTCCAGCAGCACCTGACGCAGCCCGTCGAGCGTGGCCTGCTCGGGTTCGGCCCACATGCCGCGGCCCGCGGCCTCCAGCAGCCGTTCGGCCATGCCGTGCAACGCCCACGGGTTGGATTCGGCCATGAACTTGCGGTTTTCGTCGTCGAGCACGTATTCGGCCGAGAGCCGTTCATACATCCAGTCGGCCATCACGTGCGCAGTGGCGTCGTAGCCGAACAGGTAGTCCACGGTGGCCGCCATCTCGAAGGCGCCCTTGTAGCCGTGGCGGCGCATCGCGGTGATCCAGCGCGGGTTGACCACCCGGGCCCGGAACACCCGGTTGGTCTCCTCCGACAGCGTGCGGGTCCGCACGGCGTCGGGGCGGGTGTTGTCGCCGATGTAGGCGGCCGGGGCCTGCCCGGTCAGCGCCCGCACGGTGGCCACCATGCCGCCGTGGTACTGGAAGTAGTCGTCGGAATCGGCGATGTCGTGTTCGCGGGTGTCGGTGTTCTTGGCGGCCACCGCGATGCGCCGGTAGGCCCGGTTCATGTCGTCGGCGGCAGGCGCACCGTCGAGTCCGCGGCCGTACGCGAAGCCACCCCAGGCGGTGTACACCTGCGCCAGATCAGCGTCGTCGCGCCAGTTGCGGCTGTCGATCAGCTGCAGCAGGCCGGCCCCGTAGGTGCCCGGTTTGGAGCCGAAAATCCTTGTGGTGGCCCGCCTTTGATCACCGTGCTCGGCGAGGTCGGCTTGGGCGTGGGCGCGCACGTAATTGTCCTCGGCCGGCTCATCGAGACCGGCCACCAGGGCCACCGCATCGTCGAGCATGGTCACCACATGCGGGAAGGCATCGCGGAAGAAGCCGGAGATCCGCACCGTCACATCGATCCGGGGACGCCCCAGCTCGGCCAGGTCGATCGGTTCCAGGTTGATCACCCGGCGCGACGCGTCGTCCCATACCGGGCGCACTCCCAGCAGGGCCAGCACCTCGGCGATGTCGTCACCGGCGGTGCGCATGGCCGAGGTCCCCCAGACTGACAGCCCCACCGACTGCGGCCACCGCCCGTAGTCGTCGCGGTACCGGGCCAGCAGCGAATCTGCCATCGCCACACCGGTTTCCCAGGCCAGCCGCGACGGCACCGCCTTGGGGTCCACCGAGTAGAAGTTGCGTCCGGTGGGCAACACGTTGACCAGCCCGCGCAGCGGCGACCCGGACGGCCCCGAGGCGATGAAGCCGCCGGCCAGCGCGCGCAGCACCTGGTCGATCTCGCCGGCGGTACCGGCCAGCCTGGGCACCACCTCGGTGGCGGCGAACCGCAAGATCCGGGCCACCTCGGGGTTGTCGGTGATGCGGTCGACCGCACCTGTGTCCCAACCGGTTTCCTGCAGGGCGGCCACCAGTTCGCGGGCCGCGGTCTCGGCGGCATCGACGGCCGCCCGGTCGTCGCTGCCGTCCTCGGTCAGCCCCAGCGCCTGCCGCAACCCGGGCACAGTCTGCTCGCCGCCGAACAGCTGGCGGGCCCGCAGGATGGCCAGCACCAGGTCGAGTTCGCCTGCGCCCGTAGGCTTCTGACCCAGCACATGCAGACCGTCGCGGATCTGGACGTCCTTGATCTCGCACAGCCAGCCGTCGACGTGCAGCAGCATGTCGTCGAACGAGTCCTCGTCGGGGCGATCCTCCAGGCCCAGGTCGTGGTCCATCTTGGCGGCCCGCATCAGCGTCCAGATCTGCTGACGGATGGCCGGCAGCTTGCCCGGGTCCAGCGCCGAGACGGTGGAGTGCTCGTCGAGCAGCTGCTCGAGTTTGGCGATGTCACCGTAGGTTTCGGCACGCGCCATCGGTGGGATCAGGTGATCGACCAGGGTGGCGTGGGCGCGGCGCTTGGCCTGGGTGCCCTCCCCCGGGTCATTGACCAGGAACGGGTAGATGAGCGGCAGATCGCCCAGCGCCGCGTCGGTACCGCAGGCCGCGCTCATGCCCAGGGTCTTGCCGGGCAACCATTCCAGGTTGCCGTGCTTGCCGAGATGCACCACGACGTCGGCCCCAAATGAGCCCGGGAACGACGAGTCCAGCCAGCGGTAGGCGGCCAAATAGTGGTGGCTGGGCGGCAGGTCGGGATCGTGGTAGATGGCGACGGGGTTTTCGCCGAACCCGCGCGGCGGCTGCACCATCAGCACCAGGTTGCCGGCCTGGATGGCGGCGATGACGATCTCGCCGTTCGGGTCGCGGCTACGGTCGACGAACAGCTCACCCGGCGGCGGGCCCCAGTGCTCGACCACAGCCTCGGTGAATTCCGCGGGCAGGGTGGCGAACCAGGCCCGATAGTCCTTGGCCGGGACCCGGATCGGATTGGCGGCCAACGCGTCATCGGTCAACCAGTCCGGATCCTGCCCGCCGCGCTCGATCAGGGCGTGGATCAGGGCGTCCCCATCGCGGGAGTCGAGACCCGGGATGTCCCCGACGGAGTAGCCGTGTTCGCGCAGCGCGTCCAGCAGCGCGACCGCGCTGGCCGGGGTGTCCAGGCCGACGGCGTTGCCGATCCGGGCGTGCTTGGTGGGATAGGCCGAAAAGACCAGGGCCACCCGCTTTTCGGCAGCGGGGATGGCGCGCAGGCGGGCGTGCCGCACGGCCAGACCGGCCACCCGCGCGCAGCGTTCGGGGTCGGCGACATAGGAGATCAGCCCTTCGGAGTCGATCTCCTTGAAGGAGAACGGCACCGTGATGATGCGGCCGTCGAACTCGGGCACTGCGACCTGGCTGGCCACGTCCAGCGGCGACATGCCGTCGTCGTTATCTGACCATTGCTCGCGCGAGCTGGTCAGGCACAGCCCCTGCAGGATCGGAATATCCAGGGCGGCAAGGTGAGCGACGTTCCACGAATCGTCACTGCCACCGGCTCCCACCGCGGCCGGGGTGGCCCCGCCGGCCGCCAGCACCGTGGTGACCAACGCATCGGCGGTACCGAGCAGCTCGAGCAGCTCGGGTTCGGCGGTGCGCAGCGAGGCGCAGAACACCGGTACCGGACGTCCGCCGGCCTGTTCGATCGCGGTGCACAGCGCCTCCACGTATCCGGTGTTCCCGGCCAGTTGCTGGGCGCGGTAGTAGAGCACGGCGACGGTGGGTCCGGTGGTGGCCGGTGCGCCGGCCCGCTCCAGTACACCCCAGCTCGGGGTGGTCACCGGCGGCGCGAAGCCGAAACCGGTCATCAGCAGGGTGTCGGACAGGAAGGAATGCAGATTGCCCAGGTTGTCCAGGCCGCCCTGGGCCAGATAGATGTGGGTTTGCAGGCACGCGCCCTGCGGGGCGGTGGAATGCCCCATCAATTCGGCGTCGGGCGACTGTTCTCCACTCACCACCACCGTCGGCAGGCCACTGGCCACCACGGTGTCGATCCCGTCCTGCCAGGCCCGGTAGCCGCCCAGGATCCGGATCACCGCGATGTCGGCGCCGTCGAGCAGCTCCTCGAGTTCACCGGCGACCAGCCGCGACGGGTTGGCCCAGCGATAGCGGGCGCCGCTGGCGCGGGCAGTGATCAGATCGGTGTCCGACGTGGACAGCAGCAGGATTGTGGGAGCTGGCACCCCCTATTCGTACCGCACCGACCACCCGTACGGGGTAGCCGGTGCGGCCGCGGTTGGTCAGGGTCAGGGCTGGGTTTCGCCGAAGCGGTCGTGCCACGACTGCCGGTAGGGCAGGCCCGCCGCCCCGATGAGCACCAGGATGAACGCCGCGAAGGCACCGAAGGCAAGCATGGATCGCTCCTCTCGTCAGAGCCATTGGTCAGATTGTGCGATTTCCCAGTACCGGTGGTCCCGGGAAACTGTCTAAACCGTACGTCCCGACACGGCGAAAACGGCCGATCTGTAAGCGACCGAACAGGTTTCCGGCCTGGTGACCGATGTCACACCGGGCGCCGAAAGTAGGATGGACGGCGTCATGACCAGGACCCGCGATCAGGATCGGTGCCCCGGTGCCCTCACGGTGCACCAGGCCGCCGATGGCGCCCTGGTGCGGGTTCGGCTCCCGGGCGGGATGATCACCGCCGGCCAACTGGTCGCGCTGGCCGAGGCTGCCGAGCAATTCGGCTCTCCGGCAATGGAACTCACATCTCGGGGCAACATCCAGATCCGGGCGTTGACCGAAACCGGCGCGGTGGCCACCGCCCTGGCCGACGCCGGGCTGCTGCCGTCGCCGTCGCACGAGCGGGCCCGCAACATCGTGGCGTCGCCGTTGTCCGGGCGTCACGGCGGCATCGTCGACGTCCGGCCCCTGGTCAGCCAACTCGACGAGGCCATCCAGCACGATCCGGCGCTGACGGGATTGCCCGGCAGATTCTGGTTCAGCCTGGACGACGGCCGCGGCGATGTGTCCGGAATCGACGCCGATGCCGGGGCGCACGCCCGCGACGACGGCACCTTCGCGCTGCTGCTGGCCGGCCGTGACACCGGGGTGCGGCTGGCCACCTCCGACGTCGTGCCCATCATGATCGACGTGGCGAGACGGTTCGTCAATGTCCGCGGAAAGGCCTGGCGGATAACCGAACTCGACGACCGATCGGTGGTGTTGCCTGACGTCGCACCCAGCGCTGCGGCCGGGGCCACCTGGCCGCCGACCATGACACCGCCGGTGGGCTGGATCGAGCAACGGGACAGCCGGGTGGCCCTGGGCGCGGCACTGCCGCTGGGGGTGCTGCCGGCCCGGACCGCGCGCTTCCTGGCCGCGATCGAGGCCCCGCTCGTGATCACCCCGTGGCGATCGGTGCTGGTGTGTGACCTCGACGAGCAGACCGCGGACACCTCGCTGCGGGTGCTGGCGCCGCTGGGACTGGTGTTCGACGAGGAGTCGCCCTGGCTGCGGGTCAGCGCCTGCACCGGATCCCCCGGCTGCGCCAATTCGGCCGCTGACGTGCGTGCCCACGCCGCCGACGTTGCGAGGAACCCCGCCCCATCCGACGGCACCGGTCCCCGGAGCGAAGCCCACCGCCACTTCGTGGGCTGTGAGCGGGCCTGCGGCAGCCCGCCCGCCGGGGAGATCCTGGTGGCCACCGAGGACGGATACCGGCTGCATATCACGCCCCCGTAGGGTATGCGGGTGCTCGACTACATCCGTGACGCCGCCGAGATCTACCGGCAGTCGTTCGCGACGATCCGCGCCGAGGCGAACCTGTCCCGTTTTCCCGACGACGTCTCGCGGGTCGTGGTCCGGCTGATCCACACCTGCGGCCAGGTGGACGTCGCCGATCACGTGTCCTACACCCCCGATGTGGTGGCCCGCACGCACGCCGCCCTGGCGGCCGGCGCCCCGGTGCTGTGCGATTCGTCGATGGTGGCCGCCGGTATCACCCGGTCCCGGCTCCCGGCCGACAACGAGGTGGTCTCGCTGGTGGCCGACCCGCGCGCCCCCGAGCTGGCCGCCACCCTGGGCAGCACCCGTTCGGCGGCGGCCGTGGACCTGTGGGCCGATCGCCTCGGTGGCGCGGTGGTGGCCATCGGCAATGCGCCCACGGCACTGTTCCGATTGCTGGAACTGCTCGACGAGGGCGCCCCGGTTCCCGCCGCGGTGTTGGGCGGCCCGGTGGGTTTCGTCGGATCGGCACAGTCCAAGCAGGAGCTGATCGAGCGCCCACGCGGGATGTCCTACCTGGTGGTGACCGGCCGGCGCGGTGGCAGCGCGATGGCCGCGGCTGCCGTCAATGCGATTGCGAGTGAACGCGAGTGACGACAAGAGGAACGCTCTACGGGGTCGGGCTGGGCCCGGGTGATCCGGAGCTGGTGACGGTAAAGGCGGCCCGGCTCATCGGTGCGGCCGATGTGGTGGCGTATCACAGCGCAAAGCACGGTCACAGCATCGCCCGCGGGATCGCCGAGCCGTACCTGCGGGACGGGCAGCTCGAAGAACACCTGGTCTACCCGATCACCACCGAGACCACCGAGCATCCCGGCGGCTACGTCGGTGCGATGGAGGATTTCTACGCCGAGGCCGCCGAGCGCATCGCCGCCCATCTGGAGGGCGGCCGGGACGTGGCCCTGCTGGCCGAGGGCGATCCGCTGTTCTACAGCTCGTACATGCACATGCACACCCGCCTCACCGAACGGTTCGACGCCGTCATCGTTCCCGGGGTCACCTCGGTGAGCGCGGCCTCGGCGGCCACCGGCACCCCGCTGGTGCAGGGCGACGACGTGTTGACGATCCTGCCCGGCACCCTGCCCACCGCCGAGCTGGAACGCCGTCTGGCCGATACCGACGCGGCCGTGGTGCTCAAACTGGGCCGGTCCTACACCCGGGTGCGTGAGGCGCTGGCCTCGACCGGGCGGCTCGACGAGGCGTACTACGTCGAGCGGGCCTCCACCGAGCGGCAGCGGGTGTCGCCGGCGCGCGAGGTCGGCAGCGACGGGGGCGCGGATGTCAAGGTGCCGTATTTCTCGCTGGCCATGGTGCCCGGGACGGCGCGCGCGACCACTCCCCGCGGCAAGGTGGTGGTCGTCGGACTCGGCCCGGGTGACTCCGACTGGATGACCCCGCAGAGTCGTCGCGAGCTCGCCGCGGCCACCGATCTGATCGGCTACGGCCCGTATCTCGATCGGGTCGGCGCCCGCGCCGGGCAGCGCCACCACCCCAGCGACAACACCGACGAGCCGGCCCGCGCCCAGCTCGCGTGCAAGCTGGCCCAAGACGGCCGCACCGTCGCGGTGGTGTCCTCCGGGGATCCGGGGGTGTTCGCGATGGCCACCGCGGTCCTGGAAGAGGCCAAGCAGTGGCCCGGCGTCGAGGTGCGGGTGATTCCGGCGATGACGGCGGCCCAGGCCGTGGCCAGCCGTGTCGGCGCCCCGCTGGGGCACGACTATGCGGTGATCTCGCTGTCCGACCGGCTCAAGCCGTGGGAGGTCATCGCCGAACGCCTCACCGCCGCCGCGAAGGCCGATCTGGTGCTGGCGATCTACAACCCGGCATCGAAGACGCGCACCTGGCAGGTGGCCGCGATGCGCGATCTGCTGCTGGACTACCGCGATCCGAGCACGCCGGTGGTCGTCGGGCGCGCGGTCTCCGGCGCGCAGCCCGGCCCGGGGGAAAAGGTCGGCGTGGTGCGTCTGGCCGACCTGGATCCGACCCAGGTGGACATGCGCACGATGCTGATCGTCGGTTCGTCGCAGACGCAGTGGTACACCGGTTCGACCACGGGTGAGCGCACCGAGGATCGGGTGTTCACCCCGCGGCACTATCCGGGCTGACCAACGCACTGACTCGCGTCGAATTTTGTTGACTGCTGTCAGAAAGCCCGATAGTGTCCGGCGTCACACCTGTTCGAATGGGAGGCGCGGTCATGCCGACGGCAGCACAGGGCGCACCCGCGCGCTCACCCATCGACCGTCGGCAGCCGCAGCGCAGCGATCAGCGCCGCACCGCGATCCTGGCCGCCCTCGACGAACACTTGAAACAGACCGGCTTCGACGCGCTCAACATCGCCGAGGTGGCCCGGCAGGCCGGGGTGGGCCGCTCGGCGTTCTACTTCTATTTCGAGAACAAGGCCACCGCGGTGGCCGCGTTGCTGGAGCCGATGCACGACGCCCTGCTGGCCGCCAACACGATCCTCGCCGATACCGCCCAACCACCCCGAGCCCGTATCCGCGACACGCTTGAGGCGGTGGCGCAGACCGCCGAGGAGCACCGCTACCTGTTCCAGGCGATGTGGGAGGCCCGCGGGGCCAACTCCGCCGTGCGGGACATGTGGGACGAGGCCAGGGAATCATTCGTCCCGCGGGTCGCGGCCGTGATCTCTGCCGAGCGGGCCGCCGGCCGCGCGCCCGACGGCCCCGACGCGCGGGTGCTGGCCAGCCTCCTCATGGAACTCAACGATCGGTTGGTGGAGCGGATCATCGTCGGCGGGCCGTTGAGCCGCCGGCAACTACTGGAAGGCGCAGAGGCGATGTGGATGGGCACGATTTACGGCACTGTGGATGGCACCGGGGTGGCGCGATGACCGCGGCAGGGTCGATCCCCACGTCCATCCCGGCCAGGCCCGCCGAGGTCACCGCCGGTTGGCTGTCACAGATCCTGGGCACCGAGGTGGACACGGTGCAGACCACCCCGATCGGCACCGGCCAGACCGGTGCCACCTACCGGGTGTCGGTCACCTACCGCGGCGATACCGACCTGCCGGCCACCTTCGCGGTCAAGCTGCCGTCACAGGACGACACCGTGCGGGACCGGGTCTCCATCGGCTACCGCTCCGAGCATGCCTTCTACACCAACGTCGCCGAGCACGTGCAGATCCCGGTCCCAGCCTGTCACCACTGCGAAATCGCCGGTGAGGGAGCCGATTTCGTGCTGCTCCTGGCCGACATGGCGCCGGCCGAGCAGGGCGACCAGATCGCCGGGTGCACCCCGGCCGAGGCGAATCTGGCCGTCCTGGCACTGGCCGATCTGCACGGGCCCACCTGGGCCGACCCGCGCTGGGCCAACTTCCCGGGCATCGCGATGCCCAAGCCGGAACCCGACTCCGCCAAGGGATTCGGCGACATCGCCAAGATGGCCGCCGACATCACCCTGGACAAGCTCGGCGCGCGTCTGGACGCCGAGGACCAGGACACCCTGCGCACCGCCATGTCCATGGTCACCCCGTGGCTGCTGGCCGAACCGGACCGGTTCGCCATCCTGCACGGCGACTACCGCTTGGACAACATGCTGTTCGACCCCGACCGCAGCCGGATCACCGTGGTGGATTGGCAGACCCTGGGCTCGGGCCTGCCGGCCCGCGACCTGTCCTACTTCACCGCCACCAGCCTGGACCCCGCGGTCCGCGCCGCCGCCGAAGCCGACCTGGTCCGGGCCTACCACGACCGGCTGCTGTCGCATGGCGTCACCGGATATGACTACGAAACCTGTTGGCAGGATTACCGTTTGGGGATGCTACAGGCACCGCTGATCACCGTGCTCGGCACCGCGTTCGCCACCTCCACCGAACGCGGCGACGACATGATGGTGGTGATGGCGCAGCGTGGCTGCCGGGCGATCCGGGAGCTCGGCACATTGGATCTGATCAGCGCCTGACCCAGGTCCCGACCACCTCGACGGCGTCGGGCACCGTGGCCACCGTCTGCACGCCCGGCGGCAGGGGCGGACGGTCCACCATCACCACTGGCACCCCGGCCGTCTCGGCGGCACGCAGCTTGGGCTCGGTCATCGCGCCGCCGCTGTTCTTGGTCACCAGCGCGTCGATGCGGTGCTCGCGCAGCAGCGCCAGTTCCCCGTCGTAGTCGTACGGGCCCCTCGACAGCAGCAGTTCGTGATTCGGCGGCAGGGTGTCCCGGTCCGGTGCGGTGACGGCGCGGATCAGAAACCAGGCGTCGACGCCTTTGAACGCGGCGGTCCCGGACCGCCCCGTGGTCAGGAACACCCGCGAGTAGCCGTGTGCCACGACGGTTTCGGCCGCGTCACGATCGGAGCCCACCAGGGCCGCCGCGCCGGGGGCCCAGGCCGGCCGGGCCAGCACCAGATGCGGCAGCCCCAGTTCGGCGCACACCTGAGCCGCGTGTGCGGTGATGGTGGCGGCGAAGGGGTGGGTGGCGTCCACGACCGCGTCGACGCGTTCGGTGAGCAGCCATCGGCGCAGCCCGTCCACCCCGCCGAATCCGCCGATCCGCACCGGGCCGACCGGCAGCGCCGGATCCGGCACCCGTCCGGCCAGTGAGCTGATCACCTCGATCCCCGGAGGCAGCGCGGCGGCCAGTGCGCGGGCCTCACCGGTGCCGCCGAGCAGCAGCACCTTCATCAGTGCGTCGCTCCCCGGCGTCGCCCCGCCGAATACAGGTAGCTGTCGGAAAACCCTTCGGCGGCAAGCACATCGCCGACGACGATGACGGCGGTCTTGGTCACGTCCGCATCATGCATCTGCTGCGCGATGTCCGCGAGTGTGCCGCGCAACACGATCTCCTGCGGCCAGCTGGCGAACGCGACGACGGCACAAGGTGTTTCGGGACCGTAGCCGCCGTCGATCAGTTGCGGGACAATGTTGTCGATCTGGGCGGCGGCCAGGTGCAGCACCAGAGTCGCCCCCGGGGCCGCAAGGGTGCGCAGGTCCTCCCCCTCGGGCATCGCGGTGGACAAGGTGGCCACCCGGCTCAAGGTGACGGTCTGGGCGACGCCGGGGACGGTCAGCTCGCGGCCCAGCGCGGCGGCCACCGCGGCGAATGCCGGTACGCCGGGGACGATCTCGTAGTCGACGCCGAGATCGTCGAGGTGCCGGCACTGTTCGGCCAAGGCGCTGTATATGGACGGATCGCCGGAATGCAGCCGCGCCACGTCGACGCCCGCCCGGTCCGCGGCCACCAGCTCGGCGATGATCTGGTCCAGGTTCAGCGGCCCGGTGTCGACCACCTTCGCATCGGGCGGGCACAGCGCCAAGAGGTCGTCGGGCATGATCGACCCGGCGTACAGGCAGACCGGGCAGCGACCGAGGATTCGCGCCCCGCGCACGGTGATGAGGTCGGCAGCGCCCGGACCGGCCCCGATGAAGTACACCGTCATCCCTTGACCACCGACCACTGGGTGACCGGAAGCGCGGGGCGCCAGCCGGTGAACCCGCCGACCGCGCCACCCTGATAGTGCTGATAGCGCCGCACTTCGCCACCTTCCTTCGAATACCATTGCGCCACAACTGCTTCTGATTCCAGGGTGACCGCGTTGACCACCAGCCGCCCGCCTGCGGGCAACCGGTCGAAACAGGCCTGCAGCAATCCAGGCTGGGTGAGGCCACCGCCGACGAAGATCACCGCGGGCTCGGGGGCATCGGCCAGTGCCTCGGGGGCACCGCCGCGCACGTCCACCCGCACCCCGAATGCGGTGACGTTCGCCAAGATCCGCTCGCGGCGCTGCTCGTCGCGTTCGAATGCCACCGCGGCACAACCGGGTGCGCTGCGCGACCATTCGATCGCGATGCTGCCCGAGCCGGAACCGACATCCCACAGCAGTTCCCCGGGTCGCGGCCCCAGCGCGGCCAGCGTGACCGCACGCAGCGGCTGCTTGGTGAGCTGCCCGTCGTGGGCGAACTCCTCGTCGGGCAGGGCATGGGCCCGCCGCTCGTCGGGACGGTAGGCCACCGCCACCACGTTGAGGTCGCCCACCTCGGCGGGACCGGCCTTCGCCCAGTCCCGGGCGATGCCGTCACGGCGGCGCTCCCCCGGCCCGCCCAACTGCTCCAGCACGGTCAATTCCGAATCGCCCCGGCCGGATTCGTTCAGCAGCCGGGCCAATGTCGCCGGCGTCTGCCCGTCGCGGGACAGCACGATCGCCCGCCCGCCCCGGCGCACCGCGGTGTGCGGCGCGGCGGTGACCAGGCTGATCACCTCGGTGTCGGGCACCGTCCAGCCCATCCGGGCGCAAGCCAGCGTCACGCTCGACACGTGCGGCAGCACCCGGACCCGCTGCGCGCCGAACAGCCGGATCAACGTCGCTCCGACGCCGTGCAGCAGTGGGTCCCCGCTCGCGACCACGTGCACATCGGCGCCGCCCGCCGCGCCGAACAGGGTCGGCAGGGCGGGCAGCATCGGCGACGGCCACTCGCGCCGGTCCGGCGTCACGCTGTCGTCGAGCAGTTCCAACTGCCGCGGCGAGCCGTACACCACGCCGGCGCGCGCCAACTCGTCACGCGAGGCCTGCGACAACCCTGCCATCCCGTCGGCGCCGATGCCGACCACGATGATCATCCCGCTCATCTGGGCATCTTTCGCCAGATCGGCCGCGGCACAAACCGCGTCACGAAAATCATCGGGCGGATCACCCACGGCACCCACACCGCACGCTTGCCGCGGGCCAGGGCCTTGACGGTGGCCTCGGCCACCTGGGCCGGTGTGCTGGGGAACGGTGCGGGCTCCATGCTCTGGGTCATCCGGCCGATCACGAAGCCGGGACGCACGATCAGCAGCTGCACACTGGTTCCGTGCAGGGCGTCGGTCAGCCCGCTGGCGAAGGCGTCGAGGCCGGCCTTGGCCGAGCCGTAAACGTAGTTGGCGCGCCGGGCCCGGGCTCCGGCGATCGAGGAGAACACCACCAGCCGGCCCCGGCCGGTGGCACGCATGCGCTCGGCGAGCACGGTGAGCAGCCCGACCTGGGCCACGTAGTCGGTGTGCACCACGGCCACCGCGTGGGCCGGGTCGGCCTCGGCCCGAGCCTGGTCGCCCAGCACGCCGAAGGCCAGCACGGCGGTGTCGATCGGTCCGTGCTCGGCCTCGAGCGCCTCGACCACGTGGGCGTGGCCGGCAACATCGTCGGCGTCGAATTCATGCGTGTGCACCTCTGCCGCGCCGGCCGCACGCACCGCCGCGACCTGCTCGGCCAGTTGGCCGGCGCGGCGGGCGGCCAGCACCACGACCGCCCCGGGCGCCAGCCGCACGGCGATTTCGACGCCGATCTCGCTGCGGCCCCCGAAAATCACCACGACACGACGATTCGTGTCAGCCGTGTCATTCATGGCAGTGATTATTGCCTGCGCTAGCGTGGACCCCGATGGCTACATCCCGTCGCAAGGCAACCACCAAGCTCACCAACGAGGCCCTGGCGTTTCTCACCGAACGCCACCTGGCGATGTTGACCACGCTGCGCTCGGACAACTCCCCGCACGTGGTGGCGGTGGGCTTCACCTTCGACCCCAAGACCCACATCGCGCGGGTCATCACCAACGGCGGGTCGCAGAAGGCGGTGAACGCCCAGGAGCGCGGCATCGCGGTGCTCAGCCAGGTCGACGGGGCCCGCTGGCTGTCGCTGGAGGGCAAGTCCACGGTGAGCAGCGAGCCCGACGCGGTCCGGGACGCCGAGCTGCGCTACGCCCAGCGCTACCGCACCCCGCGGATCAACCCCCGACGTGTGGTGATCGAAGTGCGCATCGAGCGGGTGCTGGGTTCCTCGGAGCTGCTGGACCGCGGCGAGGACTGATCCCCGGCTACGTCACCGGGACGATCACCAGCTCGTGGGGCTGGTTGTTGACCGACAACGCGCCGTCCTCGGTGACCACGACGATGTCCTCGATCCGGGCGCCCCAGTGCCCCGGGAAATACACCCCTGGCTCCACGCTGAACGCCATCCCGGGTTCCAGCGGCAGCTCGTTGCCCGCCACGATGTAGGGCTCCTCGTGCACGGACAGCCCGATGCCGTGCCCGGTGCGGTGGACGAAGGCCTCGGCCAGGCCCTCGGCGGCCAGCACGTCGCGGGCGGCCGCGTCGACCTGCTCGGCGGTCACCCCCGGCCGCACGGCAGCCACCGCCGCCCGCTGGGCCCGCTGCAGCACCGCGTAGCGGCGCGCCACCTCGGGGTCCGGCTCGCCCAGGGAGTACGTGCGGGTGGAGTCGGAGTTGTAGCCGGGCTCGTAGGGTCCGCCGATGTCGACGACGACGATGTCACCGGCGCTCAGCTCGCGGTCGGAGCATTCGTGGTGCGGGTCGGCGCCGTTGGGGCCGGAGCCGACGATGATGAACGCGACCTCCGAATGCCCTTCGGCGACAATCGCTTCGGCGATGTCGGCGGCCACGTCGGCCTCGGTGCGGCCGGGCACCAGGAATTCGGGGACCCGGGCGTGCACCCGGTCGATCGCGGCACCGGCCTTGCGCAGCGCGTCGATCTCGGCCGGGTCCTTGATCATCCGCAGCCGCCGCAGCACGTCGGTGGCCAGCACCGGGACCACGCCGAGCAGGTCGGCCAACGGCAGCAGATGCAGGGCCGGCATGGAATCCGTGACCGCTGTCTTGACACCGGTGCCGCCGAGCGCATCCACCACCATCTGGTACGGGTTCTGCCCGTCCACCCAATCGCGAACCGTCACACCGAGTTCGGTGACCGACGATTCCCGCAGCGCGGCCAGTTCCAGCCGCGGCACCACGATGGTGGGCTCGCCGGCGGCGGGCAGCACCAGCGCGGTCAGCCGTTCGAAGGTCTGCGCGCGGGAGCCGACCAGATACCGCAGGTCATAGCCAGGGGTGATGACCAGGCCGGCCAGACCGGCTTCGGCCGCGGCGGAGGCGGCCGCGGACAGCCGGTGGGCGTAGACATCAGTGCTGAATCGGCCAACAGTCATGGCGTCGAGGCTAGTACCTGTCCGCGCAACCGCTACTGTCGCTGGAATGTTGCGTGATATCCGCGATCTCACCGACGATCCCGAGGCGTACGCCGCCGAGCTGCGGCGCCGCTGGGGTGGCCTGCTGAGCTATCGATACCTGGGCCGGACATACTCGTCGATGGATCTCGGCCCCGCCGACGACACCGTCACCCTGCGCCGCGACATGCGCAACCCGGCCGGCGGCGTGCTGCTGGCGGTGCTGAGCATCTCCTCCCCGGACAGCGGCGGGGTGAGCGATCTGGAGGCCGTGCCCAACCCGGTGATCCATTCGTGTCAGGTCCTCGATCCGGCGCGCGATGTGAAACGCATCCGCATCGACACCGAGGTCCTCAAACAGGGCCGGCAGATGGCCTACAGCCGGTCGGTTCTGGTCGACGCCGACAACCCCGAGCGTGTCATCGCGCTCACTGAAGGTCAGGGCGTCTCCATCGGCACGCCGCCCGAGGGGCTGGAGAAGATGCCGGTCGATCCGATCGACGTCGTCGACGGTCCGGATCTGCCACCGTTGTGGCAGGTGTTCGGCGGCCACAAGCGCGACAGCGGAGAGTGGGCGCTGCCGGAGTTGGCGGTCGAGGTGGCCTCACCCGACGCGGCACTGCACATCGGCCCGCAGTTCGTGATCCTCGAGACAGCCGCGTTGGATGCTGCCGCCGACGCCACGAACTCTGATGCGCTGCACGGCCTTTCCTCGCACGTGATGTTCCTGGCCCGGGGCAAGAGCGGGCCGTTCCGCGTCGACACCCAGGTGATGCCCGGGGCGGGCGGCACTGTCGCGGTGCGCGCCACCTTGCACGACGAGGGCGCCGGCGGCAAACCGATCACCGCGGCCTCCTACGTGTTCGGGACCACCCGGTGAGCCGGCCGGTGCTGCTGCTCGACGGCGCCAGCATGTGGTTCCGGTCCTACTTCGGCGTGCCGTCCTCGATCAAGGCGCCGGACGGACGTCCGGTGAACGCGGTGCGCGGATTCCTGGACTCGATCGCCACGCTGGTCACCCGGGAACGGCCCGGCCGGCTGGTGGTGTGCCGCGACGACGACTGGCGGCCACAGTGGCGCGTCGACCTGGTGCCGTCCTACAAGGCCCATCGGGTCGAGGAGCCCCGGCCTGACGGAATCCCCGATGTCGAGGAGGTTCCCGACGAGCTCAGTCCCCAGGTCGAGATGATCATGGAACTGCTCGACGCGTTCGGCATCGCGACGGCCGGTGCGCCCGGCTTCGAGGCCGACGACGTGCTGGGCACGCTGGCCACCCGCGAGCAGCATGATCCGGTGGTGGTGGTCAGCGGTGATCGCGACCTGCTGCAACTGGTCCGCGACCAGCCGGCTCCCCCGGTGCGGGTGCTGTACATCGGCCGCGGCCTGGCCAAGGCCACCAAATACGGCCCGGCCGAAGTCGCCGAAACCTACGGCGTGCCCCTCGACCGGGCCGGCGCCGGGTACGCCGAGCTGGCGCTGCTGCGCGGCGACCCGTCCGACGGGCTGCCCGGGGTGGCCGGGATCGGAGAGAAGACGGCGGCCACGCTGCTGGCCCGGCACGGCTCGCTGCAGGGCATCCAGGCGGCCGCCGAGGATCCGAAATCCGCACTGTCCAAAGCACATCGGAGCAAGCTGCTGGCGGCCGTCGACTACATCGCCGCCGCCGAGCCGGTCGTGCGGGTGGCCACCGATGCCCCCGTGACGCTGTCCACCTCGACCGACGACCTGCCGCTGGCCGCCGACGATCCGGGCCGGGTGGCCGAGCTGGCCGCAGCGTACGGTGTCACGTCGTCGATCAGCCGGTTACAGACAGCGCTGGACCAACTGCCGGGCTGATCCGGGCTTTCGGTCGCCGGTTTCGATCTGTGACGCGAGAGGCCTTACTTGGGTCGACCGACCTCGTAGGTGCCCTTGTCGTCCTTGAACGTCACGGTGACCTTGCGCTTGGTGCCGTCGATGGTGACCTCGCAGTCGAAGGTCGAATCCTTCTTGACCTCAGGGTTCTCGCCGTCGTTGCACTTGACGCCGCTGACCTTGGTGGCGCCGTACCCGTTGGTCTTGTCGGTGAGGACCTGCTCGACGCCGCTCTGGGCCTTGTTGATGTCCAGCTTGGTCGTCACCGCCCACCCGGGCAGCCAGAACGCGGTCACCCCGAGGATCACCAGCAGCAGGGCCACCAGGCCGCCGATGATGCCGCCGATCATCGGCAGCGATCGCTTGGACTCCCCCGGAGCGCCAGGCATCCCGTATTGCCCGAACTGGCCGGGTGCACCGTACTGGCCCGGCTGCGGGTACTGGCCGGGCTGGCCGAACTGTGGGGGCTGACCGGGCTGACCGAACTGCGGCTGCTGACCGGGCTGACCGAACTGCGGCTGCTGCCCGTAGCCGGGGACCTGCCCGTACTGCGGCTGGCCGGGCGGCGGATACACCGGCTGGCCGTACTGGTCGGGTGCGGGGTACTGCGGCGGCTGGCCGCCTTGCGACGGCGGCTGGTACGACGGGTATTGCTGCGGGGTGTAGGCGGGGGGCTGCCAAGCCGGAGCGTTGGCCGTGGGGTCTGCGGACGCCGGCGTCGGCGGCTGCCACGCCTCGGCACCCGTCGCCTGCTCCGCACCCGGCTCAGGCTGCTGACCGGGCCATTGCTGTCCCTGGTCAGATCCCTGCGGTCCGCTCATGATTCTCCTTGATCCCGTTCGGTATCGCCTAAAACACCCTACCCTGCGTCAACAGCAACAACGCCGCGCCGAACGTCGGCGACGGCGCGTTTCGCGGCATTGCGCAGGGCAGACGTGGGTGCGGCATTGCGTACCTGGTCGAGCAGGTCGAGCACCTGGCGACACCAACGCACGAAGTCGCCGGCCGGCAGTGTCGAACCCGATCCGTTGACATCGGAGGCGGCCAGCGCGGTGGCCAGATCCCCGGTGGTGGCCCAGCGGTAGACGGCGGTGACGAACCCTTCGTCGGGTTCGCGGCTCGGGGCCAGCCGGTGCCGCTGTTCGTCGCCGCGCAGGTCCGCCGAGATGCGTCGGGTCGCCGCCAACGCCCGGCGCAGACCCGCGGTCGGCACGTCGACGCCCACGACCCCGCCCGCGGCGTCCCCACGTGACTCGAACAGCACCGCCGAGAGCACGGCGGCCAGTTCCGCGGGCTGCAGCTTCTCCCACGTCCCGGCGCGCAGGCATTCGGCCACCAGCAGGTCACTCTCGCTGTAGATGCGGGCCAGCAGTCGCCCGGCGTCGGTGACCTTGAGGTCCGGGGTGGACGGGCCGTCGCTGTCTTTTCCGGTGAATCCGTCGCCTTTTCCGATGAAGCCGCGCTCACTCAGCAGCGCCACGATCCGATCGAAGGTACGGGCCAGCGAGTTCGTCGCCGCGTTGACCTTCTGTTGGATCTGGGCGTTGTCGCGTTCGATGCGCAGATAACGCTCGGCGATGCGGGCCTGGGCCTCACGGTCGGGCAGTTGATGGGCCGGATGGCGGCGCAGTTGGTCCCGCAGTCCGGCCAATTCGGGATCGACGTCGCGATCCGGGCCACCGGCGCCGCGGCGGCCCGCCCGGGCCGACGGCACCTCCAGGTCGGCGGCCGCCGACCGCAACGCCGAGGCCAGGTCGCGGCGTACCCGGGGCTGGCGGTGTTCGACCCGCTTGGGCAGCGTCATCGTGCCCAGCGGCGCCGAGGCACCCGAGTAGTCGGCCGACGAAATCCGGCCCGCCCAACGGTGTTCGGTGAGCACCAGTGGTCTCGGGTCGTCGCTGTCGCGTTCGGCGGGCTCCAACACCACGGCCAGCCCGCCGCGACGGCCGTGGGTGATCGTGATGATGTCGCCCCGGCGCAGCGCCGCCAGGGCATCGGTGGCGGCCCGGCGCCGCTGCAGCCGCGAGGCCCGCGACTGCGCGCGTTCGCGTTCCCCGATCTTGGTCCGCAGCCGGACATAGTCGAGCATGGGCGCATCTTTTCCGCCGAGCTCGGCGGCCAGTTCGCCCATCATCCGCTCACCGCGGGCGATCCCGCGCACCAGGCCGACCACCGAGCGGTCGGCCTGGTACTGCGCAAACGACCGCTCCAGCAGTCTGCGCGCCTGTTCGGGCCCCATCTGCTGGACCAGGTTGATGGTCATGTTGTAGCTCGGCGCGAAGGAACTGCGCAGCGGGAAGGTGCGGGTCGAGGCCAGGCCGGCCACTTCGGCGGGTTCGGCGTTGCTGTCGTCGGGACGCCACAGCACCACGGCGTGGCCTTCGACGTCGATGCCGCGGCGCCCCGCGCGACCGGTCAGCTGGGTGTACTCCCCCGGCGTCAACGGCACGTGCTGCTCACCGTTGAACTTCACCAGCCGCTCGAGCACCACGGTGCGGGCCGGCATGTTGATCCCGAGCGCCAGGGTCTCGGTGGCGAAGACCGCCTTGACCAGACCTGCGGTGAACAACTCCTCGACGGTGTGCCGGAACACCGGCAGCATCCCGGCGTGGTGGGCGGCCAGGCCCCGCAGCAGCCCTTCGCGCCACAGGTGGTAGTCCAGCACGATCAGGTCGGATTCGGCCAGATCGGCGCAGCGCCGGTCGATGATCTCTGCGATCCGGCCGCGCTCCTCCTCGGTGGTCAACCGCAACGGCGCGCGCAGGCACTGCTGCACCGCGGCGTCGCAGCCGGCCCGGGAGAACACGAAGGTGATCGCGGGCAGCAGCCCGGCGGCATCCAAGGTGGCGATCACGTCGGGGCGGCTCGGCGGCCGGTACAGCTGCGGGCGGCCGCCACCGCCGCGTCCCCGGCCCCGGCCACGCGGCTGCCAGTCGGCCAGCCGGTCGGCCTCGCGCCGGTGGCTGATGTGGCGCAACAGTTCCGGATCCACCAACGTCGATGTCGCCGCAGGGGCGGCTGCGGGCGAACTTCCGGTGCCCTCGAACAGATCGAACAGGCGCCGCCCGACGAGCATGTGCTGGGACAGCGGAACCGGCCGGTGCTCGTCGACGACGACGGTGGTGTCGCCCCGCACGGTCTGGATCCAGCCGCCGAACTCCTCGGCGTTGCTGACCGTGGCCGACAGGCTGACCAGCAGCACCTCCTCGGGCAGGTGCAGGATGACTTCCTCCCACACCGCCCCGCGCATCCGGTCGGCCAGGAAATGCACCTCGTCCATCACGACGTAGGAAAGGCCGTGCAGCGCAGACGAGTTGGCGTAGAGCATGTTGCGCAGCACTTCGGTGGTCATCACCACGATGTCGGCATCACCGTTGATGGACTGGTCGCCGGTGAGCAACCCGATCTTGTCGGCGCCGTAGCGGGCCACCAGGTCGGTGTGTTTCTGGTTGCTCAGCGCCTTGATCGGCGTGGTGTAGAAGCATTTTCCGCCGGCCGCCAGCGCCAGGTGCACCGCGAACTCACCGACCACGGTCTTGCCCGCCCCGGTGGGGGCGCAGACCAGCACGCCGTGCCCGGCCTCCAGTGCCCGGCAGGCGCGCACCTGGAAGTCATCGAGCGCGAACGGGTATTCGGCGGTGAACGTGGTCAGTTCAGCGCCGCTGCGGTCGCCCGCCTCAGGTGGCATCGTCGTCGATGCCGGTCCGCGACGGACCCACATCCGGCTCGGTGACCGGTTCGGGCCGGCCGACCGGCTCCACCGTCGGTATCGGCGCGGCTTCGTCCTCGGGCACTTCCAGTGCCGCGCGCCGGGCCTTGCGCTTGTCGTTGATCCGCGCCGTCTGGATGGCGAACTCCAGCAGCAGGCTGAGCGCACAGGCCAGCGCCAGCATGGTGAACGGGTCCGAACCGGGGGTGGCGAATGCCGCGAACACGAACAACCCGAAGATCAAGCCGCGACGCCAGGCCTTGAGCCGCTCGTAGCTGAGCATGCCGACCAGGTTGAGCATGATGATCAACAGCGGGAACTCGAAGCTGATGCCGAACACCAACAGCAGGTTGATCAGGAACCCGAAATACTGCTCACCCGACAGCGCCGTGACCTGCACGTCGCTGCCGACGGTGAGCAGGAAGCCCAGCGCGGTGGCCAGCACCACGTAGGCCAGGATCGCGCCGGTGACGAACAGTACGGCGCCGATGCCGACGAACGCCATCGCGAAGCGGCGCTCCTTCTTGTACAGACCCGGCGTGATGAACGCCCACAGCTGATACAGCCACACCGGGCAGGCCATCACCAATCCGGCGGCCAGCGCCACCTTGAGGCGCAGCATGAACTGGTCGAACGGACCGGTGGCCAGCAGCCGGCACTCGCCGTCCGGGGCGATCGTCGCGCGTGCCGAGTCGGGTAGTGCGCAGTACGGGCCGCGCAGCCACTCCCCCAGGCTGTGCAGGCCGAAGAAGCCGTGGGTGTACCAGACGAAGCCGAAGACCGTCGTCAGCACGACGGCGGCGACGGCGATCAACAGCCGGTTCCGCAGCTCGTGCAGGTGGTCGACCAACGACATGGTGCCGTCGGGATTGACCCGCGAACGACGGCGGCGTGGATCGAGTTTCTTGATGAATCCGGAGGTCACAGGAGTGTTCTAGAGGCCGGTGCAGACGCGCAACCGCGCCGCGGGACGATGACCGCGCGCGGCTGCGGACCGGTCAGGCGGTGTGGCGGTCCGGGGACTGCTCGGGGGCGGGCGCCTCGACGCGCTCGGAAGCAATCGGCTTGGCCGGCGGGGTGCTGTCGGCCGCAGGACCTGAAGACCCGGAAGAATCCGACTGCATCTCCTTGATCTCGGATTTGAAGATCCGCATCGACTTACCGAGCGATCGCGCCGCGTCCGGCAACTTCTTGGCGCCGAAAAGCAGCACGAACACCGCGATGACGATGACCCAGTGCCAGGGTTGTAGACCACCCAATTTGGTTACCTCCAGACGTCTGGGCCGAGTCTACTCGTCAGCGGCCACATCGTCGTAGGCGCGCAGCGCGTCGCCGGCGGCGTCGCGCACCCGTCGCGCCAGAGATTCGGGGGCCAGCACCTGTACGGCCGAGCCGAAGCCGAGCACGAACCGGGCCATCCACTCGTCGGAGGCGTAGGTCATCGCGGCTTCGCACGCGCCGCCGGGCAATTCGTGGACCACCCGCAGCGGGTAGTAGTCGAACATCCACGCCGCGCTCGCGTCGATCAGCAACGTCGCGCTCGGCAGCGACGGATCAGCGGTCTCGGGCGAGAACAGCGAGGTGTCCGCGCCGGCCTGCACCGCCGGTGGCGGTGGCATCGACGCCTCGTCGAGCACGGTCGCCGCGACGATCCGGTCGAACCGGAACAGTCGCACGCCCTCGGCCGTGCGACACCACGCCTCCAGGTAGCTGTTGTCCCCGATGAGCACAACCCGGATCGGGTCCACCGTGCGCGTGGTCAACGAATCCCGCGACGCCGAGTAATAGTCCAGCGTCGCCGCCCGGCGGGCCCGCACCGCCGCTCGCACCGCGGCCGCGGCACCGGGCTCCTCGGGAACGGATTCTTCGACTGCCGCACGCTGGCTGCCCGCCGCCGACTCGATCTTGGCGATGGCGCTGCGGGCCGCCTCGGGGTCGACGACCCCCGGCACGTCGACAATGGACCGCAGCGCCGTCAGGATCACGGTCGCCTCCGGTGAGGTGAGCCGCAGCGGATGGTCGACGCCCGCCGAGAACGTCACCTCGACGGTGTCGCCGACGAAATCGAAGTCGATCAGATCGCCCGGGCCGTCAGCGGGCAGGCCGCACATCCACAGCTGTTCGAGGTCTGCGTCGAGCTGTTTACGCGACACCCCGAGCGCGGCGGCAGCCTCATCGCGGGTCACCCTCGGATTGGCCTGGAAATACGGGACCATGTTGAGCAACCGCACCACCCGCGCCGATACCTGGCTGCTCATGCGACACCCGCCTGCGCTCGTAGCCGCGCCACCACGTCGTCGCGCAGAGACTGCGGCTCAAGGGCGACCGCGTCGGCTCCAAAACTGGCGATCTCGCGCGCGAGCCGGTCCCACATCCCGATGTCGACGGTGATCTCCTCCCCGGAACGGCCGCCGAGCGTGCGCGGCACGGCGGTCTTGGCCTCTCGACGCAGGGCTGCGCCCCGGCCGTCGGCGATCCACACCTTCGCCAGCTCCCCGGTCGGGTTTGCGGCGACCGCGCGGCGGACGATCTCGCGCAGGTCAACGTCTTCGGGCTTGCGCACCGCGCCGGCCGGGCCGACGGTCCGCACGCTCGCATCGATGCGGGACAGCCGGAAGGTGCGGGGCGCGTCACGGTCACGGTCATGACCGACCAGGTACAGCCTGCCGCGATAGGTCAGCACACCCCACGGCTCGACGTTGCGCGTGACGTATTCGGCGTTCCGGGACGGACGATGATCGAATTGCACGGCGTGGCCGGAATCGATTGCCGGCAACAGGGAATGCAGCACGTCCTCGGAATCACGCAGCCCCGGCAATGTCGCGGTCGACGGAATGGCCACCCCGGCCCCGTCCACGTCCAGCTCCACCCCGGCGGCCCGCAGTTTCAGCAGTGCCCCCTGTGTCGCGGTGACCAGTTCCGGGGACTGCCACAGTTGTGTGGCCACCGCGACCGCCGCCGCCTCGTCGGCCCCCAGCTGCACCGGCGGCAAGGCGTAGTCGTCCCGGTTGATCCGGTAGCCCTCGGTCGGGTCGAGTCGCGAGACCCGGCCGGTCTCCAGCGGGATACCCAGGTCACGCAGCTCGTTCTTGTCCCGCTCGAACATGCGGGAGAACGCCTCGTCGGTGGGACTCTCGTTGTAGCCCTTGATGGTCCTTCGGATCTTGTCTGCCGTCAGGAACCGCTCGGTGGACAGCAGCGCGATGACCAGACTCAACAACCGTTCGACTTTGGATACCGCCACGAGAGGAAAGCTTAGAGCTCACATGCTCGCGATCAGACGCTTGACCCGCTCGTCAACCGAGCGGAACGGATCCTTGCACAGCACGGTGCGCTGAGCCTGGTCGTTGAGCTTGAGGTGCACCCAGTCGACGGTGAAGTCCCGGCCGGCTTCCTGTGCGGCGCTGATGAACTCGCCGCGCAGCTTGGCCCGGGTGGTCTGCGGCGGGGTGTCGACGGCGGCGTCGATCTCCTCGTCGGTGGTGATTCGGGCGGCCAGCCCCTTGCGCTGCAGCAGGTCGAACACGCCGCGACCACGTTTGATGTCGTGGTAGGCCAGGTCGAGCTGGCTGATCTTCGGATCGGACAGCTCCATGTTGTACCGGTCCTGGTAGCGCTGGAACAGCTTGCGCTTGATCACCCAGTCGATCTCGGTGTCGACCTTGGCGAAATCCTGACTCTCCACCGCGTCGAGCTGACGGCCCCACAGGTCCACCACCTGCTCGATCTGGCTGCTGGGTTCGCGGGTCTGCAGGTACTCGACGGCGCGGCTGTAGTACTCCCGCTGGATGTCCAGGGCGCTGGCCTGCCGACCACCGGCCAGCCGGACCGCGCGACGCCCGGTCAGGTCGTGGCTGACCTCGCGGATGGCCCGGATCGGGTTGTCCAGCGAGAAGTCGCGGAACGGCACGCCGGCCTCGATCATCTCCAGCACCAGCGAGGCGGTGCCCACCTTGAGCATGGTGGTGGCCTCGCACATGTTGGAGTCACCGACGATGACGTGCAGCCGGCGGTACTTCTCGGCGTCGGCGTGCGGCTCGTCCCGGGTGTTGATGATCGGCCGCGAACGGGTGGTGGCGCTGGAGACGCCCTCCCAGATGTGCTCGGCGCGCTGG
Organism: [Mycobacterium] fortunisiensis; assembly: GCF_019050325.1. Lineage (GTDB taxonomy): Bacteria > Actinomycetota > Actinomycetes > Mycobacteriales > Mycobacteriaceae > Mycobacterium > Mycobacterium fortunisiensis. The sequence goes on from NZ_VOMB01000020.1 coordinate 105,073, forward strand.
GACAGGCAGAACGTGGCCGCCTTCGGCGTCTGCAGCACCTTGCCGGCACCGCAGATCAGCTGGCGGGTGACCAGGAACGGCAGCAGCACGTCGGAGATCCGGGAGAACTCGCCGGCCCGCACGATCAGATAGTTCTCGTGGCAGCCGTAGGAGTTGCCCGCCGAGTCGGTGTTGTTCTTGAACAGGTAGATGTCCCCGCCGATGCCCTCGTCGGCGAGCCGCTGCTCGGCGTCGATCAGCAGGTCCTCCAGCACGCGCTCGCCGGCGCGGTCGTGGGTGACCAGCTGGGTCAGGTTGTCGCACTCGGCGGTCGCGTATTCGGGGTGGCTGCCCACGTCCAGGTACAACCGGGCCCCGTTGCGGAGGAACACGTTGGAACTGCGGCCCCACGACACCACCCGCCGGAACAGATAGCGGGCGACCTCGTCGGGACTGAGCCGACGATGGCCATGGAACGTGCAGGTCACACCGAATTCTGTCTCGATGCCCATGATTCGTCGCTGCACGCCATCGAGCTTACGGGGTGGCTGACGGTAACGGTGGGCAAGCACGGCCATCGTGTTCGTGGCGCGCTCGACGGGACTTTTTCCCCTGGTCAGCCGCGCACCCGGGCATAGGGTTGAGCCAGAGCGCACACAAAGGAGTGGTGATGACCCGTTATGAACTGCCCGATGTTGCCGATCTGATCCGCCTGGGCGAGCCCCATGAGAATGCGATCACGGTGTACGCCGAGACCGCCCCGGGGCCCGATGAACGGGAAAAGAGCGTGCTGACCGCGAAGAGTGCGGTGGACCGGGCGCTGCGCACCATCCGCGATGCCGGGGCGAAGCACGCGGTGGAGGAACAGTTGCGGACCCGCTGGAAGGAGATCGCCGATTCGGATCTGTGGCTGAGCCTGTCCCGCTCGGTGGCCATCTTCATCGCCGACGATTTCCACGAGGTCTACGTGCTGCCCAACGCGCTGGAGAACCAGCTGCAGGTCGGCAGCCACTTCGACATCGGTCAGCTGGTACGCGCGGTCACCACTCCGCAGGACGCCTATGCCCTGACCCTGTCGGCCGACGGCTGGAACCTGTGGCAGGCCACTGCCAGCACGCGGGCCGAGGAGCTGGAGCTCACCGGCGAGTACGCGACCGATGCGGCCGACGCGACCAACCGTGCCACCCTGCGCGACCGGGGTCACATGCGCCGCCTGGTCGGCGACGAGGGCAAGAAGGTGTTGCTGGAGCAGTACGCCAAGCGGGTGGCCGACGCGGTGGACACCGAACTGGGCCGGCTCGATCCGTCGGCGATACGACCGCTGTACCTGTTCGCCACCGACCCGCTGCTGGACATGTACCGCGGCCTGGATCACAAACGCCGGATCGTGGCGGTGCCCGGCGCCGCCGACGAACTGCGGCCCGATCAGATCGACGGCGCCATCCGCGAGTCGCTGCCCGCTTTGAACGCCGAGCAGGCCAGCGCCTGGGTCGACGAGGTGGGCAACGACGTCAGCAAGGGACTCGTCGCCACCGATCTGGGCGATATCGCCCGGGCCGCGACGGCCGGCGCGGTGGACACCCTGGTGTACAACTTCACCGTCGACGTCCTGGGTCGGATCGAGGCGGCTACCGGGGCCCTGCATTACGACGATGCCGGTTACGACGTGCTGTCGCGCATCGCGGTGACGGTTCTCGACCAGGGCGGCAAGGCCGTCGCCGTGCGACCCGACGAGATCAGCGCGAGCATCTGGAACCAGACCGCGGTCGCGAAACTACGTTTCCCGTTGAGCTGAAGTACCTTTCAGCCCGTCCAGGACGAAGCCCAGGTGCCGCCGCCAGACGGCGTCGTCTCCGTCGGCCATCGCGATCACCTTCGACATCGCCGACATCAACATCGCGAGGTCGTCGGCGCCGAAATCGGGCCGCAGCACCCCGGTATCCCTGGCCCGGCCCACCACGTTCTCCAGCACTCCCCCGGCACGGCCACATTCGCCAGCCACGTCGACCGCGCCGACCGGATTGCGGGCCACCGCATCGTTGATGCTGCGGTCGGCGGCCTGCATCGCGAACAGCCCGTCGAGGAATCCGGCGAATCCCCGCCACGGGTCGGCGTCGTCGAGCGCCTGCTGCGCCAGCCGGTCGATGACGGCCAGCCGCTCGGACAGCACCACATCCAGCAGTGCGCCACGGTTCGGGAAATGGTTGTAGAGCGTGCCGATGCTGACGCCGGCCCGCCGGGCGACCTCGTCGAGGGGGACGTCGACGCCCCGTTCGGTGAAGAGCTCGGCGGCGGCGGCCGTCAAACGATCTCGATTGCGGACCGCATCCGCACGCATCGCCGACATGCCGTCCAGCATAGCGAAGTTGAGGGTGCACTCAACTTGTGCTAATAAGTTGAGCATGACCTCAACTTCTTCTCCCGTCCTGGCGATACTCGGCGTCGGACCAGGCCTCGGGATGTCGGTGGCCCAGCGCTTCGGCGCCGCCGGCCACCGCGTGGCCCTGATCTCACGGTCCCCCACGCGCCATCCCGGTTACCTGGAAGCCCTGACCGGCAACAGCGTCGAGGCCGCCGCCTACGTGGCCGATGCGGACGATCCGGACCAACTCACGGCGGCATTGGGTGCGGTGCGTGAACGCTTCGGCCGCATCGACGTCGGCTACTACGGTCCGGCCGCATTCGAAACGGCGCCCACCGAAAACATCGCCGATCTCGACGCCAGCGGCGCCCGGGCCGCGCTGAACAGCGTGGTGCCCGCAGTCGACTTCGCGAGTCAGCTCCTGCCCGAGATGCGTGAACGCGGCAGCGGAGGATTGTTGTTCGCCGGCGGGCTGAGCAGCGTGGTACCGATGCCCCCACTCGGCGGCCTGGCACTGGCGGCAGCGGCATTACGCAACTATGCGATCACCCTGCACACCGCGCTGCGCCCCGCCGGCGTCTATGCCGGCACCATCACCATCGGCGGACTGATCGAGCGCGGTGACATTCACCGGGCAATGGCGGGTAACGCCGAGCTGCCGACGATAAATCCCGACGAACTGGCAGAACAGATGTGGGGTCTTTACCGCGACGGCACGGAGGCCGAAGCGGTGATCAACCTACTTTCCTGACTTCTTCGGCTTCTCCGACGGCTCTTCAGCCGCGGGAGCGTCCGAAACAGCCTCGGGCAGAAGGGCTTCCAGGGCCGCTCCGGTGATCCGGCGGAAGCAGCGACGCGGCCGCGTGGCGTCGAGCACCGCCACCTCGAGAGTGGCCGGGCCGAGCGCCCGTGGCTCCGAACCGTTGCCACTGGCGCTCAGCGCCGAGACGGCGATCTTCACCGCCGCACCCAGATCGGCGTTCTCGGTGTAGGACTCGTTGAGCGCGGCGATGATCGGCTCGGTGGTCCCGCCCATCACGACGAAATGCGGCTCGTCGGCGATCGACCCGTCGTAGGTGATCCGGTACAGCTCAGGGGCTTTCGTCTCGCCGTAGTGCGCCACCTCGGCCACACACAGCTCGACCTCGTAGGGCTTGGCCTGCTCGGTGAAGATGGTGCCGAGTGTCTGCGCGTAGACGTTGGCCAGCTGCCGGCCGGTCACGTCCCGACGGTCGTAAGCGTAGCCACGGGTGTCGGCGTACTGGATTCCCCCGCGCCGCAGGTTGTCGAACTCGTTGAACCGGCCGACGGCGGCGAAGCCGACGCGGTCGTAGAGCTCGCTGATCTTCTGCAGCGACCGCGACGGGTTTTCCGCCACGAACACCACGCCGTCGGCGTAAGCCAGCGCGATCACGCTGCGGCCCCGGGCAATTCCCTTGCGGGCCAGCTCGGAACGTTCACGCATCGCCTGTTCGGGCGAGATGAAGTACGGGAAGCTCATTTACCCCTCACCGCCCGTCCGGGTCCGGCGCGCGATGACTTCGCGGGCCAACTCGGCGATGCGTTCCTCGGTGATCTCCACAGCCCCTTCGGCCCCGATGGTGACCGCGGTCGGATAGATGCCGCGCACCAGATCGGGCCCACCGGTGGCGGAGTCGTCGTCGGCGGCGTCGTACAGCGCCTCGATGGCCACCTGCAGTGCCGAATCCGCGTCCACCACATTCGGGTAGAGCTTCTTGATCGAGGACTTGGCGAAGATCGAGCCCGAGCCCACCGACTGGTAGCCCTCCTCCTCGATGTTCCAGCCGCCCGCCGCGTCGAACGAGACGATGCGGCCCGCGTTCTCGGCATCAGCGGCGTCCACGTCAAAACCCACCAGCAGCGGCAGCGCCACGAAACCCTGCAGGGCCGCACCGAGATTGCCGCGCACCATGATGGCCAGCCGGTTGACCTTGCCGCGGAAGGTCAGGGCCACCCCTTCGACCTTCTCGTAGTGCTCGAGCTCCACGGCGTAGAGCCGGGCGAACTCGACGGCGATGGCCGCGGTGCCCGCAATACCGGTCGCCGTGTAGTCGTCGGTGATGTACACCTTCTGCACGTCACGCCCGGCGATCATGTTGCCCTGTGTGGAGCGGCGGTCACCGGCGATCAGCACGCCGCCGGGGTACTTGATCGCGACGATCGTGGTGCCGTGCGGCACCGCATTGGTCGGGTTGAGCGCGCCGTCGGCGACCCGGTTGACGGGCAACAACTCCGGGGCCTGACGGCGCAGCAACTCAGAAAAAGACGACAGGTCCATACCTACAGCCGGCATACCGCCGAGGGGTCGAGGGGTGGAAAGGGAAGACGACAGGTTTTCGCGCCAGGTCACTGGCCGCCCTTTTGGACGTACGCGCGCACGAAGTCCTCTGCGTTTTCTTCCAGCACGTCGTCGATCTCGTCGAGCAGATCGTCGGTCTCTTCGGCCAGCTTCTCGCGACGCTCCTGGCCGGCGGCAGATGCACCCGGGAGGTCGTCGTCCTCACCGCCGCCACCGCCACGCTTGGTCTGCTCTTGAGCCATCGCTGCCTCCTGCAATTGTCATCGGCTGGGCTAACCGCCCAACCGGTTCTTCCACAGTACCGGTCTGAACCCGGATTGCCCGTGATAGCTCACCGGTTCGAGATCGTCAGTTGGTCAGTTGTTCGACGAGTTCCGCGGCGCTGTCCACCGAGTCCAGCAGGGCGCCGACATGGGCCTTGCTGCCCCGCAGCGGCTCCAGCGTGGGAATCCGGACGAGCGAATCCCCGCCCAGGTCGAAGATCACCGAGTCCCAGCTGGCCGCGGCGATGTCGGCACCGAACCGGCGCAGGCATTCGCCCCGGAAGTAGGCCCGGGTGTCGGTCGGCGGGTTCTCCACGGCGTCGAGCACCTGCTGCTCGGTGACCAGGCGCTGCATCGAACCGCGGGCCACCAGCCGGTTGTACAGCCCCTTGTCCAGCCGGACATCGGAGTACTGCAGGTCCACCAGATGCAGCCGCGGCGCCGACCAGGCCAGGTTCTCGCGCTGGCGGAACCCCTCCAGCAAGCGCAGCTTGGCCGGCCAGTCCAGGATCTCGGCGCACTCCATCGGATCGCGTTCGAGCAGGTCCAGCACATTCGCCCAGGTTTCGACGACGTGGGCGGCCCGCGGGTCCGGATCGCGGTTGTCCACGAGCTTGGCCACCCGGTCCAGGTAGACCCGCTGCAGCGCCAGGGCCGTCATCTCGCGCCCGTCGGCCAGCGCCACCGTGGCCCGCAGCGACGGGTCCCGGCTGATCACGTGGACGGCGTGCACCGGGCGGGCCAGCGCCAGGTCACTCAGGTCGATGCCGTGCGCCGGGCCTTCCTCGATCAGGTCGAGCACCAGCGAACTGGTCCCGAGCTTGAGGTAGGTCGAGGTCTCGGCCAGGTTGGCGTCCCCGATGATGACGTGCAGCCGCCGGTACTTGTCGGCGTCGGCATGCGGCTCGTCGCGGGTGTTGATGATGCCGCGTTTGAGCGTGGTCTCCAGACCGACCTCAACCTCGATGTAATCGGCCCGCTGGGACAACTGGAAGCCCGGATCGTCCCCGGACGGGCCGACCCCGACCCGGCCCGACCCGGTCACCACCTGGCGGGACACCAGGAACGGAGTGAATCCGGCGATCACCGCGGAGAACGGGGTCTGACGGCTCATCAGGTAGTTCTCGTGCGAGCCGTAGGACGCCCCCTTGCCGTCCACGTTGTTCTTGTACAGCTGCAGCTTGGCCGCCCCGGGCACGCTGGCGACGTGCCGGGCCGCGGCCTCCATCACGCGCTCACCGGCCTTGTCCCAGATCACCGCGTCCATCGGGTCGGTGCACTCGGGCGCGGAGTACTCCGGATGGGCGTGGTCGACGTAGAGCCGGGCGCCGTTGGTGAGGATCATGTTGGCCGCGCCGACCTCGTCGGCATCGACGATCGGGGCCGGTCCCGACGCCCGGGACAGGTCGAAACCGCGGGCGTCGCGCAGGGGCGATTCCACCTCGTAATCCCAGCGGGTGCGCTTACCCCGCTGGATCCCGGCGGCCGCCGCGTACGCCAGCACCGCCTGAGTCGAGGTCAGGATCGGATTGGCGGTCGGATCGGACGGCGAGGAAATGCCGTATTCGACCTCAGTTCCGATAATCCGTTGCATGCGGCCAGCCTAGGTGACGGCCTGCGCACCCCGAGCCGCCAGGTATTCGGGTCGTGGCCGCGGGGCGGCGAACGGCTCGGTCAAGGCGTTGTCCACCGAGTTGAACACCAGGAACACATTCGACCGCGGCAGCGGGGTGATGTTCGACCCCGAGCCGTGCAACAGGTTCGCGTCGAACCACAGCGCGGTGCCCGGCGGCCCGGTGAACTGGTGGATGTCGTACTGGTCGACAGCCTTGGTCAGCGTCGTCTGATCGGGCACACCGATGTTCTGCGCCACCAATGACGTGTTGTGGTTGTCCTCCGGGGTGGCGCCCACGCAGGGGTAGAACGTCTGGTGCGAGCCCGGGATCACCATGAGCGATCCGTTGTACGGGTAGTTGTGGGTCAGCGCGATCGAGCACGACACCGCACGGATGGCCGGCATCCCGTCCTCGGCGTGCCAGGTCTCGAAGTCCGAGTGCCAGTAGAAGCCGGTGCCGGTGAACCCCGGCATCAGGTTGATCCTGGCCTGGTGGATGTAGACGTCACCGCCCAGCAACTGCCGCGCGACCGGTAGCACGGTGTCCAGCCGAACCACCCGGGCCACCAGATCACTCAGCAGATGCGGCTCGAAGATCGACCGGATGGTGCCGCCCGGTTCACGGATCACCCGCGGGTCGTCGGCAGGCAAATCTGCTGCGATGCGGTCCATTTCGTGGCGCAGCAACGGCAGCCAGTCGTCCGACACGGTACCGGGGGCGACCAGGTAGCCGTAGTCGGAGAACCCGTCGAGGTGAGTCTGGCTCAACGGCCCGTCGGCCGGCGCACCCCAGACCGTCGGCTCCTGGCGGGGTATCGGTTCGATCGCGTGGTCCAGCCGGGTCGGGTACTGGTCCGGAATGTGGGTAGTCATGCGCGATCGGCCTTCGGCTTCTCGCTGCATGCTCATGCCACTGACTGCGGCGCCGGGTAAACGCCGTTCTCGTCGTGCACCTCCCGGCCGGTCACCGGTGGATTGAACACGCACAGCATGCGAAGTTGCTCGTCGCAGGTGACCCGGTGCCGGTCATTGTTGTTGAGCAGGTACATGGTGCCGTCGGCCAGCGGGTACTGCTGGCCGGTCTCCAGATCGGTCAGCGTGCCGGTGCCCTCGATCACCCACACCGCCTCGACGTGGTGCTGGTAGTGGAACTCGTTCACGGAACCGGCCTCGATGGTGGTCTCGTGGAACGAGAAGCCGACACCGTCGCCGGCCAGGATGATGCGCTTGGACCGCCAGGTGCCGTCGGCGACATCGCGGTCGGTCCCGGTGATCTCAGCTGTGGTGCGAACAATCATGTGTGAAACCTCCTCAGGCCAACGTGACGGCGACGGACTCCGCGAGAATGTCGAGTCCTTCGGACAATTCGGCGGGCGACGTGGTCAGCGGCGGCAACAGCTTGACCACCTCGTCGGACGGGCCGCTGGTCTCCATCAGCGCGCCGCGCTCGAAAGCCGCCCGGCACACCTGCCCGGCCTGCTCCGCCTTCTCGAACTTGAGGCCCTGGGCCAGGCCGCGGCCGCGGGAGCTCACCCCGTCGTGGGCGGCCGCGATCTCGTCCAGCCGGGCCCGGGTGAGCTCACCCTTGGCGGCCGTGTCCTTGCTGAATTGGTCGTTCTCCCAGTAAGTCTCGATCGCCGCGGTGGCGGTGATGAAGGCCGGGTTGTGACCACGGAAGGTGCCGTTGTGCTCGCCGGGCGTCCACACGTCGAGGTCGCGCCGGAACAAGGTGAGCGCCATCGGCAGACCGTAACCACTGACCGACTTCGATACCGTGACGATATCGGGCACGATTCCGGCGGCCTCGAAGCTGAAGAACGGCCCGGTGCGGCCGCACCCCATCTGGACGTCGTCGACGATCAGCAGGATGTCGCGCTTGCGGCACAGTTCCGACAGCGCCCGCAGCCATTCGATGCGGGCGACGTTCAGACCGCCTTCGCCCTGAACGGTTTCCACGATCACCGCGGCCGGACGGTTGAGGCCACTGCCCGAATCGTCGAGCACCCGCTCGAACCACTGGAAGTCCTCGGTGACCCCGCCGAAGTAGTTGTCGTAGGGCATGGGGGTGGCGTGCACCAGCGGGATTCCCGCGCCCGCGCGTTTCATCGAGTTACCGGTGACCGACAGCGCACCGAGCGTCATGCCGTGAAAAGCGTTGGTGAAGCTGATAACCGACTCGCGGCCGGTCACCTTGCGGGCCAGCTTGAGGGCCGCCTCGACCGAGTTGGCACCGGTCGGCCCGGGGAACTGCACCTTGTAGTCGAGCCCGCGCGGTTTCAGGATGAGGCGCTCGAAGCTCTCCAGGAAGCGCCGCTTGGCCTCGGTGGCCATGTCCAGCGAGTGCACGATTCCGTCGGAGACGAGGTACTGCAACAACGGCTCCTTGAGCACGGGGTTGTTGTGGCCGTAGTTCAGGGCCCCGGCACCGGCGAAGAAGTCGATGTAGCTCCGCCCGGCGGTGTCGGTCACCCAGGAACCCGAGGCGGTGTTCATCACCGTGGGCCAGCTACGGCAGTAACTGCGAACTTCGGACTCGACTGAGCTGAACACGTCGGGCAGGTCGGACTCGGTCAACGGTGTGGTTGTGGCGAGCAGCAAGGGAAGATCCCTCCAATCGGATCAAATTACTTATCAGACAACTGATTTCAGCGAGAGAACGGCGTGGAGATGGGCCCCATGCGCAGGATCGGCTCCTCCTCGTGCGAGCCGTCGGCGGCCAGCAGGTCGGCCCCGAAATGCGGGTCCTCGACCATCGGGACGCCGTGGCGGCGCGCGAAGGCGCCGAAGAACGCACGTGACGCGGAGTTATCGGGCGCGACGGTGGCTTCCACGGTGATCGGGCGTCCGTCCCGCTCCGCGCGCACCCGGTGGACGAGCGCGTCGAGCATGGTGCTGGCCAGTCCCCCGCCCTGCGCCGACGGCGACACCGCGACCTGCCAGACGAACAGCACGTCGGGCCGTGGCGGCGGGTGGTAACCCGTGATGAATCCGTGCAGGTCACCGTCAGATTCAGCCACTATTGACGTGGCAGCAAAGTCCGTTGCCAGCAACAGATAGGCGTAGGTGGAATTCACATCGAGCACCCCGGTGGCTTCCGCGAGATCACGGATGCCAATCGCGTCGGTGCCCCGTGGCGGGCGCAGGAATTCCTCCCGGGAATGGCGTCCCGGCACGCTTTCTAAAACATGCATATCGAGTTAAAAGTCACCACCGAACTTCTCAGCGATCATCGTCAGTTTCAAGCCATCGGTGCTATCGACGTAAGCACAACGACTTGCCCGGATCAAGCTCCGCCACCGTCTCAGGAGCGTTGTCGCCGCCACATTCAAGTGCGCTGACCTGCAGAAATCTCGTAGATAGACAATCTCAGATAAGTTTCATCACCGTTATCGAATCGTGACATCGATGCGGCGGTTCCAGCCGTGACGCGCTGTCGGCACTTGGCGTTCGGCCGGGAGACGACGGGCCGGGAAACACGACTTTCGCGGGACCCCGACGCAGATTACAACGTCGGCGAATTCCAATCAAAATTTAATAATCGAGCACGCTCGCCGAACGAATGCGCTGTGTGATATCGCACATTGTGGGCAACCGTGCGCGGCCCCGCTCCCGGCGTCCCGGGCAACCCTGCGCGATCCGTCGCGGGCCGGCCGCCATCGCCGCGGCCGGCGCGGCCCGTACCCGGCCTGAATTGCCACCTCGACACGTCCAGCGTGCTCACCGTGCGGTGCTTGCCGTCGCGGGCTTTGCCTGATGCAGTGTCGCGATGAAGAACTTCGTGTTGCGCAACGCCACGTTGGTCGACGGAACCGGCGCCGACCCGGTACCGGACGCCGCGATACTGGTCTCCGACGGTGCCATCGGCTGGGCCGGCCCGGAAAGCAGGCTACCGCCCGGGCAGGCCGCCGACGTGCCGACAGTCGATCTCGGCGGCAACACGGTATGTCCCGGCTTCTTCGACTGCCATGTCCACTTCGGCCTGCCCGGGACGACCAGCAGCCCGCTGGAGCGGGTGCTCAAGCCGCCGTCGTACGCCTATTTCGAGCTCATCGAGCGGCTGCGGGTGACGCTGCTCAACGGTGTCACCACCGCGCGCGACCTGATGGGCGTCGACGCCGGCGTCCGGCAGGCAGTGGCCGATGGCTTGCTCACCGGCCCGCGTCTGCTGGTCGCCATCAACATGCTCAGCCAGACCGGCGGCCACGCCGACTTCCATCTGCCGTCCGGCATCGACCTCACCCCGTTCATCGGCGGTGCGCTGGTGGACTCGGTCGATGCCGCCCGGACCCGGACCCGGGAGCTGATCCGCGCCGGCGCCGACGTGATCAAGGTCGCCTCCAGCGGCGGAGTGTCCTCGCCCAGCGACGACCCGTCCTGGCTGGGCATGCGACGGGAAATGATCGCCGCCATCGTCGAGGAGGGCCGCGATTACGGCGGGCGACCGGTGGCCGCCCACGCCATCGGTCACGCCGGCGTCAGGGCGGCGGTCGAGGCCGGCGTACACAGTGTGGAACACGGCTACGAGCTGGACGACGAGCTCCGCGGGCAGATGGTGGCGCAGGGCACCTTTCTGGTGCCCACCCTGCTGGAGACCATGAACACCGTCACCGCCTCACCGCAGGGCGCCGCCAAGAGCGCGAAATGGCATGCGATGGCGCATGATTCGATCCACGCCTCGGCTCGCGCCGGGGTCAAGATCGCAGTGGGGACCGATGCCGGCCTGTCCCCCGATCACGGGACCAACCTCAAGGAGCTCGGCCTGCTGGTGAAGTTCGGCGGCCTCACCCCGATGCAGGCCATCGTGGCCGGCACCCGAACATCGGCGGAACTGTGCGGGGTCGACGAGACGCTCGGCACCGTCGAGCCGGGCAAGCTCGCCGACCTGGTGGTCGTGCGCGGTGACCCGCTGGCCGATATCGACAGCGTCGGCGTCGCCGACAACATCCTGCTGGTCGTCAAAGACGGTGTGGCGGTAGGGAACCGTGGTGGTTTCACGATCCCCTGACCGCACCGTCTGCGACTACAGGTACTGACCCAGATTCGACTCGGTGTCGATGGCACGACTGGCGCTCGACGACTTGCCGGTGACCAAGGTGCGGATGTAGACGATCCGCTCGCCCTTCTTGCCCGAGATCCGAGCCCAGTCATCGGGATTCGTGGTGTTGGGCAGATCCTCGTTCTCGGCGAACTCGTCCACGATCGAATCCAGCAGGTGCTGGATGCGCAGACCGGGTTGACCGGTCTCCAGCACGCTCTTGATCGCGTTTTTCTTCGCCCGGTCGACGACGTTCTGGATCATGGCCCCGGAGTTGAAGTCCTTGAAGTACATGACTTCTTTGTCACCGTTGGCGTAGGTGACCTCCAGGAACCGGTTGTCGTCGATCTCGGCGTACATCCGGTCCACGACCTTCTCGATCATGGTCTTGATCGTGAGCGACCGATCGCCGCCGAACTCGGCGAGATCGTCGGCGTGCACCGGGAGATCCTCGGTCAGGTACTTGGAGAAGATGTCCTGTGCCGACTCGGCATCCGGCCGCTCGATCTTGATCTTGACGTCCAGGCGGCCGGGCCGCAGGATCGCCGGATCGATCATGTCCTCGCGGTTGGAGGCGCCGATGACGATGACGTTCTCCAGCCCTTCCACACCGTCGATCTCGCTGAGAAGCTGTGGCACGACAGTGGTTTCGACGTCGGAGCTGACGCCGGTGCCACGGGTACGGAAGATCGAGTCCATCTCGTCGAAGAACACGATCACCGGGGTGCCCTCGGAAGCCTTCTCACGCGCGCGCTGGAAGATCAGCCGGATGTGACGTTCGGTCTCACCGACGAACTTGTTCAGCAGCTCGGGACCCTTGATGTTGAGGAAGTAGCTCTTCGCCTCGCGGGCGTCGTCGCCACGAACCTCGGCCATCTTCTTGGCCAGCGAGTTCGCCACGGCCTTGGCGATCAGGGTCTTACCGCAACCGGGCGGGCCGTAGAGCAGCACCCCCTTGGGCGGCCGCAGCGAGTACTCCCGGTAGAGCTCCTTGTGCAGGAAGGGCAGCTCCACGGCGTCGCGGATCTGCTCGATCTGCCGGCCCAGCCCGCCGATGTCGTTGTAGCTGACGTCGGGCACCTCTTCGAGCACCAGGTCCTCGACCTCGGCCTTGGGGATGCGCTCGAACGCGTAACCGGCCTTGGTGTCGACCAGCAGTGAATCGCCGGGACGCAGCTTGCGCGGCCGGTTGTCGTCGAGCGCGCCCTCGTAGCCTTCGGGCAGGTCGGCGGCTGCGATCAGGGGCTCGGCCAGCCAGACGATGCGCTCCTCGTCGGCGTGCCCGACCACCAGGGCCCGGTGACCGTCGGCCAGGATCTCGCGCAGCGAGCTGATCTCGCCGACCGACTCGAAGTCGCCGGCCTCGACCACGGTGAGCGCCTCGTTGAGCCGGACCGTCTGGCCCTGCTTGAGAGAGGCGGTCTCGATGTTCGGCGAGCAGGTCAGCCGCATCTTGCGACCCGAGGTGAACACGTCGACCGTGTCGTCTTCGTGGGTCCCCAGCAGTACGCCGTAGCCGCTGGGTGGTTGGCCCAGCCGGTCCACCTCCTCGCGCAGGGCGAGCAGCTGCTGGCGGGCCTCTTTGAGGGTGTCCATGAGCTTGGCGTTGCGCGACGCAAGCGAGTCGATCCGCGCTTCCAGCTGGTGCACGTCACGGGCACTGCGCAGTCCGCTCTGGGGCCCTACCGCGTTTTCCAGCTGCTCGCGCAGCACCGCGGCCTCACGGCGCAGCGATTCCAGCTCGGCAGCCTCGTCGCCGGACATGGGCTGCGACTGGCCGGCCGAGAAGTCCTCGGCATAGCCGTCCGAACGCTCTGACTCACTCATACTGCGCTCCCTCCCGCACCGTAAGTTGGTGCAGTAACAACTTCAACGCTACCGGCGATTCAGCCATTGTGTGCGCTCTAGGAATTAGACACACCAGCAGCACTGTTAGCCTCTAAGTTCAGTTGGTCCGATCGAAAGGACAGTCGTGACCCCGAAAACCCTCGTTACCGGCTTTATCACCGCAGCTGCAGCCGCCGCCGTGGTGGGCGGAGCTGCGGCGGGTGTGACTTCCATTGCATCCAGCGGCATGTCGACCGCACCGGCCGTGCAGCCGGTGGTGTTCGAGATCCCGCTGCCGCAGACCCCCGCGCCGGAACTGGCGTCGCCGCTGGTGCAGACCTTGCAGGCGCTGGCCAGCGGTGGTTCGTTCAGCGGCAAGGCCCCCTACATCCAGGGTGGTATCGGCCGCATCGAGAGCCTCGCCGCCGACCGCGCCTACAACAAGGCCGCCGCGGAGGGGAAGTTCCCGCTGACCTTCGACATCGCCAACATCGATGATCAGGGCGGCGTGGCATACGCCGACGTCACCGCGACCTCGGCCACCGGTGGCACCGCCACCCAGAACATCCAGTTCGTGGCCGGCCCGAGCCCGACCGGCTGGCAGATCTCCAAGGCGTCGGCGCTGAACCTGCTGTCCTCCGTCGGCTGAGTAGGTAGTTGAACCGCACGCGTATCGCAGTCCTGAGTGCCGCCACGATCGTGGCGGCACTTGGGCTCTGTGGGTGCAGTCGTGACGACGCCGACACGTCGCGTCCGATCAGCAGCGCACCGACCACGACGACGACCACGGAAGCACCGCCGGCCTCACCGCTGCCCGCGGCCGAGGCTCTGACCGATGTGCTCTACCGGTTGGCCGACGTCAATATCCCAGGCGCCGACAAGGTCGCCCTGGTGGAGCAGGGCACCGCCGACGACGCCGTGGCGCTGGACAAGTTCAGCCACGCCCTGGCCGACAACGGGTTCGCTCCGCTGACCTTCGAGGCCACCGAGCTGGCCTGGTCGCAAACCGAACCGGACAATGTCACCGCGACCGTCAACGTCACCGCGGGCGGGGACGATTCGGCCCGCGACTTCAGCTTCCCGATGGAATTCACCCCGCACGGCGACGGCTGGCAGCTGACCAGACACACCGCCGACCTCTTGCTGGTGATGGGCGCCGGTGGCGAAACCCCGGTCCCGCCGCCCGCACCGACACCGCCCCGCTGAGCCGCCATGTGGATCGGCTGGCTGGAGTTCGACCTGCTCCTCGGTGACGTGCATTCGCTCAAACAGAAACGCTCGGTGATCCGGCCGGTGATCGCCGAGCTGCACCGCAAGCTCGCGGTGTCGGCGGCCGAAACCGGAACCCAGGATCTGCACCGCCGCGCGAGTGTGGGCGTGGCGCTGGTCGCCGCCGACCGTGCGCATGTGGTCGAGGTGCTCGACACCGCCGAACGCCTGGTCGCGGCCCGCCCCGAAGTCGAGTTGCTCTCGGCCCGACGGGGCTTGCAGCACGGCGACGACTGAGCCGTGAGCGCGGGATCCACGGTCAAGCCCGCGGTTCGCCAGCCGCGCCGTTTTCGACCTGAGGGCGGTGGTTGCCAACGACGAGCGACCGTGGTGCGGAAAGTGACGGCGGCAGATGAGCCCTCAGGCGCTCGGCTCAGACCCGGCGGCGGGGAGACGCTTCTTGCGCAGCGGGACGGGCGCCACCGCGCCCGGGGCCAGTTTGCGCGCGCTGACCAGAAACGCGGTGTGGCCGCGCATGTTGTGTTCCGGGCGCACCGCCAGCCCCACCACGTGCCAGCCGCGCTGCATGCTCTCCCAGGCCCGCGGCTCGGTCCAACACTGCTGTTCGCGCAGCGCCTCCACGACCCGCGACAGCTGCGTGACGGTGGCGACGTAGACGATCAGCACGCCACCGGCCACCAGAGCCTTGGACACCGCGGGCAGCACGTCCCACGGCGACAGCATGTCCAGCACCACGCGATCCATCTCCGGGCCGTCGTAGTCGGCGAGATCACCGATCACCAGGTCCCAGTTCTCCGGGCGCTCACCGAAGAACGTGATGACGTTGCGCTCGGCGGTGGGGGCGTGATCGTCGCGGATCTCGTAGGACGTCACGCGCCCCTCGGGTCCCACCGCACGCAGCAGCGAGCAGGTCAGCGCTCCCGATCCGGCGCCGGCCTCAAGCACCCGAGCCCCCGGGAAGATGTCGCCCTCGTGCACGATCTGCGCGGCGTCTTTGGGGTAGATCACCTGGGCGCCGCGCGGCATCGACATCACGTAGTCGACCAGCAGCGGACGCAGCACCAGGAACTGATCGCCGTTGGTGGATTTGACCACGCTGCCCTCCGGCAGCCCGATCACATCGTCGAAGGCGATGATCCCGCGATGGGTGTGGAATTCACCGCCGGGGTTGAGCACCATCGTGTAGCGCCGGCCCTTGGCGTCGGTCAGTTGCACCCGGTCGCCAACGGCAAACGGTCCGGTCGGTCTCTTCCCTGCCACGGATGTCCAGCCTGCCAGTAGGCCCGCCGGGCCGAGTGCCCGGGGTTCGGCAACTTTGTCGGTGTGCGGTCCTAGGCTTACGGGTGTGAGTGAAGAACCGGTTCCGACACCGCGCCGCCCGGCGCTGTCGCCGTCACGGGCCGGCGATTTCAAGCAGTGTCCACTGCTGTACCGGTTCCGCGCCATCGACCGGCTGCCCGAGCCCCGATCGCCTGCGCAACTGCGCGGATCCCTGGTGCATGCGGCCCTGGAGCAGCTCTACGCTCTGCCGGCCGCCGAGCGGGTGCACGACACCGCCCTGACGCTGGTCGAGCCGGCCTGGGAGCAGGTGGTGGCCGCCGAACCCGAACTCGCCGACACCGAACATCCGGCGACCCTGCTCGCCGAGGCCCGGTCGCTGCTGTCCGGCTATTACCGGCTGGAGGATCCGACCAGGTTCGACCCGGAATGCTGCGAACACCGCCTCGAGGTGGAGTTGGCAGACGGCACCCTGCTGCGCGGATTCATTGACCGCATCGACGTCGCCCCCTCGGGTGAGGTGCGCGTGGTCGATTACAAGACCGGCAAGGCCCCGTCGCCGGCGTTCGCCCAGGCCGAGTTCAAGGCCATGTTCCAGATGAAGTTCTACGCGGTGGCGTTGCTGCGTTCGCGTGGGGTGATGCCGGCGCGGCTGCGGCTGCTGTACCTGGCCGACGGGCAGGTGCTCGACTACTCCCCCAACCACGACGAGTTGCTGCGGTTCGAGCGCACGCTGATGGCGATCTGGCGGGCCATCCAGGTGGCCGCCGCCACCGGGGATTTCCGGCCCAACCCGTCGCGTCTGTGTTCGTGGTGTGCGCATCAGAGTGTGTGCCCGGCGTTCGGCGGTACCCCACCGCCATATCCCGGGTGGCCGGAATCAGGAGCTGCATGATCGGGTGTCACTACCATCGGCTCGGTTCCGATGGTGAGTATGAGCTGTTCGAGTCCACCGCCGACACCCGCAGCAACTGGGATCCGGCGATTCAGCACGGCTCACCGCCGCTGGCACTGCTGACCAAGGCGATCGAGGAGCTCACCGCCGGTTCGGGTTTGCGGGCCGGCCGGTTGACGCTCGACATCCTGGGCGCGATTCCGGTTGCGCCGGTACGGGTTCGGGCTTGGGTGGAGCGGCCAGGATCACGCATCTCGATGGTCGTGGCCGAGATGCAGGCGGCCCGGCCCGACGGCGAATGGCGCGCAGTGGCCCGGGTGACGGCGTGGCTGCTGGCGCCCAGCGACACGAGTGACGCGGTCACCGACCGATTTGCGCCGTTGGTTGAGGGCGAGGCCGCGGACGTGGCCCACAGCTGGGAAGGCGCGCCGGGTTACCTGGAAACGGTGTCCTGGCGGCGCCAACGCACCGCCGAGGGCGCCGCGGCCGTGGCCTGGATGAGTCCGCTGACGCCCGTGGTCGACGACGACGAGACGACGGCCTTGCAGCGGCTGGCACTCGTGGTGGACTCGGCGAACGGCATTGGTGCGGCGCTGGATCCGCAGAAGTTCATCTTCATGAACACCGACACCTCGGTGCATCTACACCGGCTGCCGGAGGGTTCGGATTTCGCGGTGCGGGCCCGTGGCTCGATCGGTCCGGACGGCATCGGCGCCACCACCGCGGAAATCTTTGACCGCCAAGGGTTTATCGGAACCTCGGCGCAGACCCTGCTGGTGTTGCGGGCACCGTGATCGGCCTGCGCCGCGCGCTCACTCCAGCGGCTTGAGCTCCTGCAGGATCGTCGGCACCAGCTCGCTCACGGTGGGGTGGATGTGCATGGTGCGCGATATCGCGGTGTAGGGCAGTTTGGCGGTCATCACGTCGATGATGCAGTGGATCACCTCGTCACCGCCGACACCGAGGATGGCCGCGCCGAGAATCTGCTTTGACTCGGCGTCCACCACCACCTTCATGAAGCCCTCGGTCTCGCCCTTTTCCACTGCACGGCCCACGCGCTTCATCGGACGCTGACCCACCAACGCTTTTCGGCCCGACTTCCGGACCTGATCGACCGTCATCCCGGCCCGGCCCAGTGGCGGGTCGATGTAGAGCGCGTAGCTGGTGACGCGGTCGCTGACCCGGCGGGGGTCGTCGTCGAGCAGGTTGGCCGCGACGATCTCGAAGTCGTTGTAGGACGTATGGGTGAACGCCCCCTTGCCGTTGCAGTCCCCCATCGCCCAAATGTGCTCGGCGGTGGTACGTAACAGGTCGTCGACGACGATGTAGCCCCGCGAGTCGGTGTCCAC
Organism: [Mycobacterium] fortunisiensis; assembly: GCF_019050325.1. Taxonomy (GTDB): domain Bacteria; phylum Actinomycetota; class Actinomycetes; order Mycobacteriales; family Mycobacteriaceae; genus Mycobacterium; species Mycobacterium fortunisiensis. Next base: position 123,226 of record NZ_VOMB01000020.1, read on the forward strand.
GCCGGCGTTCTCCAACCCGAGATCGTCGGTGTTGGGTGTCCGCCCGACCGCCAACAGCAGATGGGTACCCCAGATCGGCTCGGCACCGTCGCGGGGTGTCACCTCGAAACCGTTGTCATGCTTGGTGAATCGGATACCGGTGGCGTTGAGCACCACGGTGATGTCCACGCCCCGCAGGATCTCGGCAATGGCGTCCGAGACGTCTTCGTCCTCACGGGATGTCAGCCGTGGGCCCTTCTCGATCACCGTGACCCGGGAGCCGAACCGGCGGTACATCTGGGCGAACTCCAACGCGATGTAGCTGCCGCCCACGATCACCAGGTGCTCGGGTAACTCGTCGAGGTCGAGGATGCCGACGTTGGTCAGGTAGTCGATGCCGTCCAGGCCGGGAAAATCCGGAACCACTGCGCGCCCACCGACATTGAGGAAGATCCGGTCGCCGCGGAGCAGTTCGCCGTCGACATCGACGGTGTGCGGGTCGACGAAGCGAGCGTGCCCGCGGATCAGGGTGGCGCCGTCCATGCCGCCCAGCCAGTCCTCCACGCCGTGGCGGTCGGCCAGCATGATCGCGTCCTTGCGTGCCTTGACCTGGGCCATGTCGACGACGATCTCGCCGGTGCGGACGCCGAAATCGGCACCGCGGCGGGCCAGGTGCGCGGCATGCGCACTGGCGACAAGGGTTTTGGTGGGAATGCAGCCATAGTTGACGCAGGTGCCGCCGACCAGCTTGCGCTCGATCACCGCGACGCTCTGCCCCGCCGCGGTCAGCCGGCCGGCCAACGGCGGCCCCGCCTGGCCCGCACCGATGATGATCGCGTCGAAGCTCTGCGCGGCCGCCACGGGATCAGACGATCGACGTCAACGCGGCGATCGCGAAACCGCCGAGCACCGCAACGGCATCCTCCAGCAAGGCGACCGGCAAGTCGTGTCCGTCGTTGGCCGCGACCAGCCGCCTGCGGGCCTCGTAGCCGCCGAGCGTACCCAGCACGGCACCGATCAGGCCGGCGCCCAGCCCTCCGAAGGTGTAGCCCCACGCGGTGCCGATGACCGCGCCGGCGAAACCGCCGGTGATCAGTCGGGCGACGAACTGCACCGGGGTTTTACGGCTCGGGGTACGCGGCAGCTGATCGGTAACCAGTTCCACCACAGCCAGAATCGTCAGTACGGTGACCGTGATCGGATGTGCCAACCACTGCACCCAGGTGCCGTCGAGGTTGATCCAGCTCAATGCCGCAGCCCAGGCCACCGCGGCCGGCGCGGTGAATGCCCGCAAACCTGCCACCACGCCGATGAACAAAGCCAACAGCAGAACCAGAAAATGCGTCATGGCAACCTCCGAGGCCTGGAATTGTCCCCCGGACGCTAACACGCAATCTGGCGCCGCACGCGCCGATCAGAAAGGGCGGTGTCGCCGGTCAGAACCGGCAGAACCGAATATCCGACGCCAGTATCGCTTTGGCGCCGATCGCGGCGATCTCGTCCATGATGGCGTTGACGTCGCGCCGCGGCACCAGGGCCCGCACGGCCACCCAGTCCGGATCTGCCAGCGGCGCGATGGTCGGGGACTCCAGCCCCGGCGTCACCGCGGAGGCCTGATCCAAAACCGCACGCGGGCAGTCGTAATCCAGCATCAGGTACTGCTGACCGAACACCACGCCCTGCACCCGCGCGGTGAGTTGGTCGCGCGCCGCGGCACTGCCGTCGCCCTGCGCCCCGTCGCGCTCGATCAGCACCGCCTCGGACTCGCACAGCGGTGCGCCGAAGGCGACGAGGTTGTGCAACCCCAGGGTGCGACCCGAGCCGACCACGTCGGCGATCACGTCGGCGACCCCGAGTTGGATCGAGATCTCCACGGCACCGTCGAGCCGGATGACCGAGGCTTCGATGCCCTGGGCGGCAAGGTCTTTGCGGACGAGGTTCGGAAACGAGGTGGCGATCCGCTTGCCGGCCAGATCCTGCGCGGTCCAATTCCGGCCGGCCGGCCCGGCGTAGCGGAACGTCGAACTGCCGAAGCCCAGTGACAGCCGCTCACGCACCGGCGCGTCGGAATCGGCGGCCAGATCACGCCCGGTGATGCCCAGGTCGAGCTGCCCCGACCCCACGTAGATCGCGATGTCCTTGGGCCGCAGAAAGAAGAACTCGACGTTGTTGGCCGGATCGACGACGGTCAGATCCTTCGGATCGCGGCGGCGCCGATATCCGGCCTCGGCCAGGATCTCGCCGGCCGCTTCACTGAGCGAACCCTTGTTGGGGACCGCGACGCGCAACATCTGGTCGGCCACGGCTCACAACTTCCGGTAGACGTCGTCGAGGGTCAGACCGCGGGAGATCAGCAGCACCTGGGTCCAGTACAGCAACTGGCTGACCTCCTCGGCGAGCGATTCGTCGCTCTCGTGCTCGGCGGCCAGCCACACCTCGCCGGCTTCCTCCAGAATTTTCTTGCCGAGCCCATGGACACCGGCGTCAAGTGCGGCGACCGTGCCGCTGCCGGCGGGTCGGGTGCGCGCTTTGTCGCTGAGTTCGGCGAACAGGGCCTCGAAGGTCTTCACAGGCATGAATTGTTTCATGCTCGGCGGGGGTCCATTTGTGGGGTGCAATGGAAGGGTGAGCGAATCAGCCGGCCACGAGCTGTCCACCTACACTTCCCGGGTCGCGGCAATCCGGACGATACTGGCCAAACACCTGCCCCTCGAGGGCCTGATCCAGAACAATCGCCTGGCCAACCCGATTTCTCCCAGCGATTGCCTGTCCGCGTCCTGGGCCACCGAAGTGGCCGCGGTGCCGATCCTCACCCTCGCGATCCTGCCGGTTACCGACGTCGCCGCCGAGATCTCCGAGCTGCGCTGCTCAGCTGAACTGATGCTGGACACCGCCGAGGTGCCGCGCGCAGCGCCCGACGAGTTCGCCGTGGTCCAGAGGCAGCTGTCCAGCATCTGGATGATCGTCGGGCACTGCGAGGTCTACCTGGCCCACCGCGGCATCGCACCGGAGACGTTGATCGAGGCGGCCACCGAGATCGGCCGTAGCGTCAGCTGCGCGCCCTACACCGACGACTACGAGCCGCCACCGCTGCCGCCCGGGTCGGAGCACTCCTCCCGGCGCTAGCGACCCAGCGCATCGGCGTGCATGTCCTCGAGGTTCTTGCCCTTCGTCTCCTCGACCCAGCGCCAGACGAACAACAGCGACAGCAGCGCGCACACCGCATAGAAGCCGTACGCCGCGCCGAGCACGTCGCGAAGACCCGGGAACGTCACGCTGATCAGGAAGTTGGCCACCCACTGGCCGGCCGCGGCCAGGCCGAGCGCCGCGGCCCGGATCCGGTTGGGGAACATCTCGCCGAGCAGCACCCAGACGACCGGGCCCCAGGACATCCCGAAGGCCACCACGAACAGGTTGGCCGCGATCAGCGCGATCGGTCCGGACGCCCCGGCCAGATAGGGCTGCTGCACCATCTCCTGGGTCTTGGTGTCGAACACCTCGTGGGTGCCGGCCGTGCTGAAGATCACCGCCATCGTCGCCAGCGTGATCGCCATCCCGGTCGACCCGATAAGCAGCAGCGGCTTGCGGCCCACCTTGTCGATCAGGGCGATCGCGATCAGGGTGGTGATGATGTTGGTCACCGAGGTGATCACGGTGATGACGAACGAGGAACTCTCGTCGAACCCGACCGCCTGCCACAACACGTTCGAGTAATAGAAGATCACATTGATGCCGACGAACTGCTGGAATATCGACAGCCCCAAGCCAACCCAGACGATGCCGTAGATGCCGCCGGTCGGTTTGCGCATGTCCCGCCACGACGGCGGTTTCTCCTGCTTGAGCGTGTCCTCGATGCGGCCGATCGTGATTTCCAGGTTCTTCTCCCCCAGCAGCATCGACAGCACCCGGCGGGCCTCCGGAATACGATGTGTGGCAACGAGATAACGCGGCGACTCTGGGATGGTGTACGCCAGCGCGCCGTAGAGGAGCGCCGGGATCGACATCATCAGGAACATCCAGCGCCAGGCTTCCATGTTGAGCCAGAGCTCGGAATCCGATCCGCCGGCCAGATGGGCGAGCACCCAGTCGATCGTCAGCGACACGAAAATGCCCGTCACGATGGCCAATTGCTGCAGGGAGCCGAGCCGCCCCCGGATCCGCGGTGGCGAGGTCTCGGCGATGTAGGCCGGCGCGATCACCGAAGCGACGCCCACCCCGATCCCGCCGACGATGCGGAAGCAGACGATCAGTGTGACGTGCGGCGACAATGCCGAGCCGATCGCACTCAGCAGGAACAACATCGCCGCCAGCTTCATGACCGCGACGCGTCCGATCCGGTCGGCGAGGCGGCCCGCGGTCAGGGCGCCGACAGCGGCGCCCAGCAACGCCGAGGCCACCGTGACCCCGAGAACGAAGTTGCTCATCCCGAAGTGGTGTTGGATGGCGTCGACGGCGCCGTTGATCACCGCGCTGTCGTAACCGAACAGCAACCCGCCCAGGGCCGCCACCGACGCGATGCGCAGCGCGCTGATGCCCGACGGAGTGTCCTCGTCGCCGACGGTGGGAGTGCCGTCACCTGCCGGGCCGTGTGACATGACGCGTCCTCTCCGCAACGATGCGTAACCGGTCACCCTCACAATCGCACAGTCAGCGCGGCGGTCGCGGCATATCTGGGCAGCTAGCCTGCCGACGCGTCAAGCGGTGCGCTCGTCCGTCCGCCCGACCAGATCTCGGTACACCGCACGCAGATCGGCCACGGCCAAGCCGTTCAGCGAGGCGACGTGCCGGCGCCGCGGACCGTCGGGCACCTCGATATCGTTGGGCACCACCAGCACCGGGCAGCCGGCCGCCTCGGCCGAGGCTGTACCGGTCACCGAATCCTCGACCGCCAGGCAACACGCGGTGGGCAGGCCGAGCAACTCGGCGGCCCGCAGGTACGGATCGGGGGCCGGCTTGGCGCTGGGCACCTCGTCACCACACACGGTCACCGAAAAATAGTGGCGGCCAATGCTGTTGAGCGCCCGCTCGGCCAGGTCCCGGCGAGTGTTGGTGACCAACGCCATCGGCACCCCGGCCACGGTCAACGCGTCCAGCATCTCCTGGGCGCCCGGCCGCCAGGGCAGCCCCTGCGCGAACAGTTCGCCGGTGTACTCGTGCAGCCAATCGGCCGATTCGGCCATCGCCGCCGGATCGGGCTCCAGGCCGAGATCGTCGTAGACGATCCGCATCACGCCCTCGGCCGAGCCGCCGACCGTCGACTCCCGCACCTGCGGGCTCAGCGTCGCACCCATGCGGGCATAGAGCGCCTGCATGGAGATGTCCCACAGCTTTTCGGAGTCGACGAGGGTGCCGTCCATGTCCCACAGCACCGCACGCATGATCCGATTGTCCCATGGCCCCAAGGACAGACTCAGTCCTCGGGGTTGTAGGCCAGGTTGGAGCTCAGCCAGCGTTCGGCCTCGGCCAGGGTCCAGCCCTTGCGCTTGGCGTAGTCGGCGACCTGGTCCTGGGCCATCCGGCCGACCACGAAGTACTGCGACTGCGGGTGCGAGAAGTACCAGCCGCTGACGGCGGCACCCGGCCACATCGCCATCGACTCGGTCAGCTCGATGCCGGTCCGCTCGTGGACGTCCATCAGCTCCCACAGCGTCGTCTTCTCGGTGTGCTCGGGGCAGGCCGGGTAGCCGGGGGCCGGACGGATCCCCACGTACTTCTCGCCGATGAGTTCCTCGTTGTCCAGCTGTTCGTCGGGCTGGTACCCCCAGAACTCCTGGCGGACCCGTTCGTGCATCCGTTCGGCGAACGCCTCGGCCAGCCGGTCGGCGAGCGACTCCAGCAGGATCGCGCTGTAGTCGTCGAGGGCCGCCTTGAACTCCATGATCTTTTCGCCGCTGCCCAGCCCCGCGGTGACGGCGAAGGCGCCGACGTAGTCCGCGATCCCGGTTTCCTTGGGGGCGATGAAGTCGCCCAGTGACCGGTTCGGGATACCGTCGCGGTGCTCGCCCTGCTGGCGCAGGTTGTGCAACGTGGTCCGCACCTCGGTGCGGGTGTCGTCGGTATAGACCTCGATGTCGTCACCGACTGCGTTCGCCGGGAAGAAGCCGATCACCCCGTTGGCCCGGAGCCACTTCTCCTTGATCAGGGTGTCGAGCATCTCCTGGGCGTCGTCGTACAGCTTGCGGGCGGTCTCGCCGGTGACCGGGTTGTTGAGGATGTCGGGGAACCGCCCCTTCATCTCCCAGGCGTTGAAGAACGGCTGCCAGTCGATGTACTCGCGCAATTCGGCGAGGTCGTAGTCGGTGAATTCGCGCACGCCGAGCCCCTGGGCGGGCACTGGCGGTGTGTAGCCGTCCCACTCGATCGGCGTCCGGTTGGCCCGGGCCTTCTCCAACGTCAGCATCGGCCGCTCGTTCTTCTGGGCGTGCCGTTCACGCAGGGCGGCGTAATCGGTTGCGGTGGCCTCCAGCAGGGCGGGACGCTGCTTGTCGTCGAGCAGCGCGGCGGCCACCGGCACCGAGCGGGAGGCGTCCTTGACCCAGACCACCGGGCCCTTGCGCCGCGGCGCCACCTTCACCGCCGTGTGGGCGCGCGAGGTGGTCGCGCCACCGATCAGCAGCGGGATCTCCAGGCCTTCGCGTTCCATTTCGACGGCGAAGTTGACCATCTCGTCCAGCGACGGGGTGATCAGACCGGACAGTCCGATGATGTCGGCGTTGTGCTCCCGCGCCGCGTCCAGGATCTTCTGGGCCGGCACCATCACACCGAGGTCGATCACCTCGAAGTTGTTGCACTGCAGCACAACCCCGACGATGTTCTTGCCGATGTCGTGGACGTCGCCCTTGACCGTCGCCATGATGATGGTGCCGTTGGTGTCCTTGGTATCGGCCGTCCCGTTCTGTTCCTTCTCCGCTTCGATGAACGGCAGCAGGTAGGCCACGGCCTTTTTCATCACCCGGGCCGACTTGACGACCTGGGGCAGGAACATCTTGCCCGCGCCGAACAGGTCGCCGACGACGTTCATGCCGTCCATCAGCGGGCCCTCGATCACCTCGATCGGACGCCCGTCCGCGGCGGCGATCTCGGCCCGCAGTTCCTCGGTGTCGTCGTCGACGTGGGCATCGATGCCCTTGACCAGGGCGTGGGTGATGCGCTCGCGGACCGGCAGGCTGCGCCACTCGGCCACCGCCGCGTCGTCCTCCCCGGCGTTCTTCGTGTTGAACCGTTCGGCGATCTCCAGCAACCGCTCGGCCGCGTCCGCGCGCCGGTTCAGCACGACGTCCTCGATGCGGTCCCGCAGCTCGGGGTCGATCGAGTCGTAGGGCACCAGGGCACCGGCGTTGACGATGCCCATGTCCAGGCCGGCCTTGATGGCGTGGTACAGGAACACCGCGTGGATCGCTTCGCGGACGGGGTTGTTGCCCCGGAACGAGAACGACACGTTGGAGATACCGCCGGAGATGTGCACCCCGGGCAGGTTCTCCTTGATCCAGGCGCAGGCCTCGATGAAGTCGATGCCGTATGTCGCGTGCTCCTCGATGCCGGTCGCCAGCGCGAAGCAGTTCGGGTCGAAGATGATGTCCTCGGCCGGGAAGCCGACCTGTTCGGTCAGGATCCGGTAGGCGCGCCCGCAGATCTGGATGCGGCGCTCCAGGTTGTCGGCCTGCCCCGTCTCGTCGAAGGCCATCACCACGACGGCGGCGCCGTACTTGCGGCACAGCCGGGCCTCGCGGATGAACTTCTCCTCGCCCTCCTTCATGGAGATCGAGTTGACGATCGGCTTGCCCTGCACGTTCTTCAGGCCTGCCTCGATGACCTCCCACTTGGAGGAGTCGATCATCACCGGGACGCGGCTGATGTCGGGTTCGGACGCGATCAGTTTGGTGAACCGGTCCATCGCGGCGACGCCGTCGATCATGCCCTCGTCCATGTTGATGTCGATGACCTGCGCACCGACCTCGACCTGCTGCAGGGCGACCGACAGCGCGGTGTCGTAGTCCTCGGCCTTGATCAGGTTGCGGAACCGGGCCGAGCCGGTGATGTTGGTGCGTTCACCGATGTTCACGAACAGCGAGTCCTCGGTGATGTTGAGCGGCTCCAGGCCGGCCAGCCGGGTCGCCACCTCGACTTCGGGCAGCTCACGCGGCGACTTGCCCTCGACGACCTTGGCAATCTCGGCGATGTGCTCCGGTGCGGTGCCGCAGCACCCACCGACGAGGTTGACCAGGCCGGCGTCGGCGAACTCGGCGATGTAGCCGGCCTGACGCTCGGGCGACTCGTCGTACTCGCCGAATGCGTTGGGCAGGCCCGCGTTCGGGTAGCAGGACACATAGGTGTCCGCGATCCGCGCCATCTCGGCGATGTAGGGCCGCATGTCGGGCGCGCCGAGTGCACAGTTGAGGCCCACCGCGATCGGCTTCGCGTGCCTGATCGAGTTCCAGAATGCTTCGGTGACCTGACCGGACAGGGTCCGCCCGGACGCATCGGTGATCGTGCCCGAGATGATCACCGGCCAGCGGCGGCCGCGCTGCTCGAACAGCGTCTCGACGGCGAACACCGCTGCTTTCGCGTTGAGGGTGTCGAAGATCGTCTCGATCAGGATGAGGTCGGCTCCCCCGTCGACCAGTCCGCCCACAGATTCGAGGTAGGCGTCGACGAGCTGGTCGTAGGAGACGTTGCGGGCGCCGGGATCGTTGACGTCCGGCGAGATCGATGCGGTCCGCGTCGTCGGCCCGATGGCACCGGCGACGTAGCGGGGCTTGTCCTCGGTGCTGTACTCGTCGGCGGCCTTGCGGGCCAGGGCGGCGCCGGCGTAGTTCAGTTCGTAGCTCAGGTCGGCCATGTCGTAGTCGGAGAGCGAGATCGCGTTCGCGTTGAACGTGTTCGTCTCCAGGATGTCGGCGCCCGCCTCGAGGTATTCGCGGTGGATGCCCTCGATGATCTGCGGCTGTGTCAGGTTGAGCAGATCGTTGTTGCCCTGCAGAGCCGTCGGCCACTCGGTGAATCGCTCCCCGCGGTAGCCGGCCTCGTCCGGCCGGTCCCGCTGGATCGCGGTGCCCATCGCGCCGTCGATGACGACGATGCGCCGGCGCAGAGCTGACGTCAGTTCGTCGGTGCAGTCGGGACGGATGTTCGGCGCAAAGGCCTTCGAATCAGGGGTGTTCGATTTGGGGGTGTCCGACTGAACGGTGTCCGACTGAACAATGTCCACGTGCGCTCCTTCCGTAACGGAAGGCGTCCTTGACTCTGCCGAGCGTGGCGGCCACCGGCGAAAACCGGAACCGTTGCAACGCCTCTCGACCTGCCGAGTATACGTCGTCACCAAGACGACGTCTGGACGCCCAATTCGTCGCTGCGATCGACCCCGGCACCACGGCTAACCAGATTGCAGCCGAACATATTTCGTCTCGACCACGCCGTCGGTCACACGAACAGGATAGTCGGTCTATCGAACCGGCCGATCGGCGTTGTGGCGACCCACGAGCACAACCGGCTCACCGGCACCATCCAAGGCTTACGCTGAAGGTGTGACACCGCCGTATCCTAACGCCGGCCGGCGCATGAATCTGCCCGAATTGACGGACGCGATAATTGTAGCCGCCTTCGAGGGCTGGAACGACGCCGGCGATGCGGCCAGTGACGCACTGGACCACCTGGATGCGATCTGGGAGGCCGAGCAGATCGTCGAAATCGACGACGAGTCCTACTACGACTATCAGGTGAATCGCCCGGTCATCCGCCAGGTCGACGGGGTCACCCGGGAGTTGGTCTGGCCCTCGATGCGGATCTCGCACTGCCGCCCCCCGGGCAGCAGCCGTGACGTGGTGCTGATGCACGGTGTGGAACCCAACATGCGCTGGCGCACGTTCTGCGCCGAGTTGCTGGCCATCGCCGACAAGCTCAACGTGCAGACCGTGGTAATCCTGGGCGCCCTGCTCGCCGACACCCCGCACACCCGGCCGGTCCCGGTCTCGGGCTCGGCGTACTCGGCCGATTCCGCCAAGTTCTTCGGCCTGGACGAGACCCGCTACGAAGGCCCGACCGGCATCGCCGGGGTATTCCAGGACGCCTGCGTCCAGGCCGGCATCCCGGCCGTGACGTTCTGGGCGGCGGTTCCGCACTATGTGTCGCAACCGCCCAACCCGAAGGCCACGGTGGCGCTGCTCCGCCGGGTCGAGGATGTCCTCGACGTCGAGGTGCCGCTGGCCGATCTGCCCGCCGCCGCCGAGGAGTGGGAGCAGGCCGTCTCCGAGATGACCGCCGAAGACGAGGAGATCGCCGAGTACGTGGCCTCACTGGAGGAGCGCGGCGACGCCGAGGTGGACATGCACGAGGTGCTCGGCAAGATCGACGGCGACGCACTGGCCGCGGAGTTCGAGCGCTACCTGCGGCGCAGGGGCCGTTAGCCCTCTGGCTTCGCTGGGTTCTCCGGCGTCTCTGGCTTCTCCGGCTTCTCTGGCTTCTCTGGGTTCTCCAAGGCCTCGATGCGGGCACTGGTCGAGCGGCCGAGCGCGGCCGCCTCGGCGTCCAGCTTGGGTAGCAGGGTCGGGGTGAACTTGAGGATGTCGCGCTCGGCGGGCGGGGTGGTGACGAACGGCCGGATCCATCGGAAGGCGCCGACCCACTCCGGGCTGTAGATGCGTTTCTTGCGGCCCTCGATGCCCTTGACGAAGGCCGCCCCGCAGGCGTCGACGGTGGTGGTCCGGTTCAACGGAGGCGGCAGCTTGGACAGCATTTCCCGGAACGCCGACAGATCGGACTTGGCGTCCTGCACCAGCGGGGTGTCGATCCAGCTCATGTGCGCCGAGCCGACGTCCACACCGAGGTGGGCCACCTCCAGGCGCAGGGTGTTGGCGAAGTACTCGGCCCCGGCCTTGGAGGCGTGATAGGCGGCCAGGCCGGGCGCTGAGGTGAACGCCGCCAGTGAGGAGACCACCAGCACGTAGCCGCGCCGCTCGACCACCGCCGGCAGCGTGGCGCGCACGGTGTTGAACACCCCGGTGACGTTGATGTCGATCACCCGTTTGAACGCTTCGGGGTCCACCTGCAGAACCGAACCGAAGCTGGCGATACCGGCGTTGGCCATCACGACGTCGATGCCGCCGAAGCGCTCGACGGCGGCATCCGCGGCCTTCTGCATCGCGGCCAGGTCCCGGACGTCGGCCAGCGCCGTCAGCACGTGCTCCTCGCCGAGCTCGGCGGCCAGCGCGCTCAGTGGTGCCTCATCGAGGTCGGTGAGCACCAGCTTGGCGCCCCGGCGCCGCAGCCTGCGGGCCACCTCGGCACCGATCCCGCGCGCACCACCGGTGATGAAGACGACTTTCCCGTTCACAGAACCCATGGCCGGAAACTACCCTGATTATGCGGCAGGGTGCAGCCTCACGACGTGGATGTCGCTGGTCAGGATTCGGGCCCCGTCGGGTAGCGGTGGGGCGGTACTTCGGTAGGTCCGGCCGGTGGGGGTGGTGAGTTCGGTGGTGTGGCGGCCGTGTCGGTCGTAGACGGTCGCGGTGGTCCAGCCGGGGTGTTCTTTGGTGTAGTTGCAGCGTTCGCACAGGCCTTGGCCGTTGCCGGCGCTGGTCGGACCGCCGTCGGCGTGGCGGGTGATGTGGTCGATGTGGCGGACCGGTGCGTTGCAGTAGGGGGTGCGGCAGCGCTGGTCACGCAGCGCGATCAGCCAGCGCAGCCCTTTGGGGAAGGCCCGGGCGGCCGATTCCAGGGCGACCAGGTTGCCGGTGGCCGGATCGGCGTAGAGCTTGCGCACCGTGGCCTCGGCCTCGGGATCGAGCAGTGCGGCCAAGGCCATCTGCCGGGCCACCGCCGCGGGGATGGGGCCGTAACCGGTCAACACCGCCGGGTCGGGGCCGTGGGCCAGCAAGCTTTCGTCGGAGACCACCAGGTTGAGCGCGACCGGGACCGCGGCGGCGACCTCACGGCCGGTGACGCGTCGGTAGAAGGCATCGGCCATCAACGCGCCCCGCCCCTGGCATCCATCGCCGGCGGCGATCGAGGCCGCCGCGGCGGCAGCGGCTTCGGCCTGCAACGACTGATAGGCCGTGAGGCCTTCGGTCGAGGTCAGCAGCGCCGTGACGTACATCATGCCGTGTGGGGCCGGCCGCGCGGTGACGGCGCGGTCGCACTGATGGCGGCTGATGCGTTCCATCACCGCGTCGTGGTCGAGCCGAATCGCCACCCGCCCGGCCGCGGCCTCAACCTTGCGGTCCCCGCACCCGTCGAGCACGTCAGGATCGGCACACAGCTCGGCATCCATCACGCGCCGATCGGCCGGTGCCAGGCAGGCGGCCTGGTCGGCGATGATCATCGCCCGCGCCTCGGTCAGCCGCCCCGACTGCAACGCGGCCAGCGTGTAGGGCATGTCCTCGACCAGTATCCGCGACATCTTCAGGTACTTGGCCCCATGCCACGGGGAGGCCTTGCGGGCCAGCCCGACCTCGGAGGCCAGACCACGGCCCCGCTGGGCCACCGCCACCCCCGCGGCCGCCTCCCGCGCATGACGTTTGGCCTCCAGCAGTGCGGTCACCCGCACCTGCCCGGCCGCGATCGCGGCAGCGGCGCGCTGCATCGCGGCCAGCTGATCAACCAACGCCCCCTCAGAGGCATCGGGATCAACCCCACACTGATCGAACACATGTTCGAGTCTAGGCCGCCAAAACCCCCGGCGCAACCGTCAGTTCCCAGGACCAGCGGCGGCCGCAGCCAAACCTAGAGCTGCACTCCCAGCAGGGCGTCCACCGTGTCGGCGACCTGGCGTGGCGACGTCGCGTCATGCCCGCCGTAGGCCAGCGCGTCGGTACACCAACCATCCAGTGCGGCAAGGGCTTTCGGGGTGTCCAGGTCGTCGGCGAGGTACTGGCGCACCCGGGCCACCACATCGGTGGCATCCGGCCCGGCGGGCAGCGCGGTAGCGCTGCGCCAGTGCTGCAGCCGGCGGTTGGCCTCCTCCAGCCCCGCGTCGCTCCAGTACCGGTCCGACCGGTAATGGCCCGCAAACAGTCCGAGCCGCACGGCTGACGGATCGACGCCGTCGGCACGCAGCCGTGACACCAGCACCAGGTTGCCGCGGCTCTTGCTCATCTTGTGCCCGTCCCAGCCGATCATCCCGGCGTGTACGTAGTGCCGGGCGAATCGCCGCTCGCCGGTGACGCATTCGGCGTGCGCGGCGGAGAACTCGTGGTGCGGGAAGATCAGATCGCTGCCGCCGCCCTGGATGTCCACGACCGAGCCGATCCGGCTCAGCGCGATCGCCGAGCATTCCACGTGCCAGCCGGGCCGGCCGGGCCCGAACGGCGAGGGCCAGCTCGGCTCACCCGGGCGCTGCGCCCGCCAGAGCAGGGCGTCGAGTTGGTCGGTCTTGCCGACGCGGTCGGGATCACCGCCACGCTCGCCGAACAGCCGCAGCATGAGGTCACGGTCATAGCCCGACTCGTAGCCGAACTGCACGGTGGCGTCGGCACGGTAGTAGACGTCGGGATATTCGGCGTCGTCGACGACGTAGGCCGCGCCGGAGGCCATCATCTTCTCCACCAGCTCGACCACCTCGGCGATCGCGTCGGTGGCGGCCACGTAGTCCCGCGGCGGCAGGACCCGCAGCGCGGTCATGTCGTCGCGGAACAGCTGGGTTTCGCGGTCGCCGAGGTCACGCCAGTCGATGCCGTCGCGAGCGGCTCGCTCGAACAGTGGGTCGTCGACATCGGTGATGTTCTGGACGTAGTGCACGGTGTGCCCGGCGTCCAGCCACAGCCGATGTACCAGGTCGAAGGTCAGATACGTGGCCGCATGCCCGAGATGTGTGGCGTCGTACGGCGTGATGCCACACACGTACATGGTGGCCGTCGGCCCCGGGGCAACGGGCCGGATCTGCCCGTCTGCGGTGTCGTACAGCCGCAGTTGCGGACCCCGCCCCGGCAGTACCGGAATTGATGGCGCCGACCACGACTGCATGGCCTCGACTCTAAGGTGCTCGCTCAGGACGGCCTCCCGCCGGTCGGTCCGGCACAGTTCAGGTAGACAGACAAGTTCAGGTAGACAGACAAATGGGCGCGCGAATCCATTCCCGCCTCGCTGTGCCCAATTCTCATCGGGCCATCCCGATCGCCTCCAACAGGATCGGCGCCAACTCCTGACGGCACATGACGAAATCCGGCAGGTACGGGTCGGCGCGGTTGTACCGCAACGGCGAGCCGTCCAGCCGCGAGGCGTGCAGACCGGCGGCCAGCACCACACCCGCGGGGGCGGCCGAATCCCACTCCCACTGCCCACCGGCGTGGATGTAGGCGTCCACATCACCGCGCACCACGGCCATCGCCTTGGCCCCGGCCGAGCCGATGCGCACCAGCCGGAAATCCAGATGCTCACGGATCCGCCAGAGCACCGCCGGGGGCCGATTGGAGCTCGCCGTGACCAACAGTGGCCCGTCGCGCCGTGGCCCAGGCGGGCGGACGGTATCGCTGCGGTAGACCTCGCCGCGGGCCGGCAGGGCCACCACGGCATCCGATAGTCCCCCGTCGACACCCACCGAGCGTTGCCACAACGCGATGTGCACCGCCCAGTCCTCACGGCCGGGCAGCGAGAACTCGTGCGTGCCGTCCACCGGATCGACGATCCAGACCCGGTCGGCGTCGACCCGGGACAGGTCGTCGACCGCCTCCTCGCTGAGCACCGAATCCCGGGGGCGGGCCTGGGCCAGGCGGTCGAGGATCAGCGCGTTGGACCGCCGGTCCCCCTCGTCGCCGAGGTAGTACGGGTCGTAGAAACCGACCTCCTCGCGCACGGCCAACAGCAACTCACCGGCCTCCTTGGCCACGGCGGCAGCCAGGTCGGCGTCGGTCGAGTGCACCGGATCAGTATCGGTGGCGCGTCGAACTGGTGCGTTGGCGGGGTTCGTTGTGCCAGTAAAGTCGGGCCACGTCGTCCAGTTGAGGAGATCCATGGCCGAGCAGACCCCGACCGACAACCTGTCCGACTCGTGGCGGTGGAAGTTCGATTTCTTTAACACCTACGGCCAGCCGAACTCGACGCCGGCAGCCAAGGCCGCCTACCGCAACCTCAGCTTCATGGCCAAGCTGCGGCTCAACTCGAACATCTTGGCTTTCCTGTTCGGCCCGATCTATTTCTTCGTCAAAGGCATGTGGCGCAAAGGTTTGACGCTGTTGGCGTTGACCGTCGTGGTCGCGGCAGTGGGGGTGTCGCTCGGTGTCAGCGATACGATCGCCCGGGCCATCGGACTCGGTATCGCGGCGCTGGCGATGTCCACCGCCAACTACGCGTACTACCTTCATGTGGTGCGCGGCAGCCAATCCTGGAATCCGTTCGAGGGATTCGGGCGCGCGGGTTAAAAGGCCGGCCACGGGATCGGCCGATGCCGATCCGGGGTCGGCATCACCGGGTTCTCCAGTAGCCCAACGATTCTGGACCGCAACGCGGCGATCTCGGCGTCGGTGATGTGCGGGCACAGTTGCTCTGCCAGGTCACTGAATCCGTCACGCAATGCGGTGACGTCGGCCAGCGTTTCGTCGTCGACGGGCTTGCCGGCCCAGCCCCACAGCACCGTGCGCAGCTTGTCCTCGACGTGCAAGCTCACCCCGTGGTCCACGCCGTAGACCGCGCCGTCGAGACCGGCCAGGACATGCCCGCCCTTACGGTCGGCGTTGTTGATCAGGACGTCGAACACCGCCAGCCGGAACAGCCGGGGATCGTCGGCGTGCACCAGGGTCACTTCGTCACCGGTGTAGTCGTAGGCCTGCAGGATCGGCAGGAAACCCGGCGGAATGTGCCCGGCCGGCAGCAGATCCACCAGATCGGGGCCGGCGCCGGGCTCATCGCCCACCTGGTCGCCCGGCTGGTCCACCCACAGCTGCAACATGCCGGGCCCGGCCGGACCGTCACGAACAATGGTGTGCGGCACAATGTTCCAGCCCAATGCCACCGAGATCAGGTAGGCGGACAGCTCACGCCCGGCCAGTGTGCCGTCGGGAAAATCCCACAGCGGCGCCTCACCCCGGACCGGCTTGTACACGCAGTGCACCTGCCGGTCTGCGATGGTGGCCTCGCACAGGAAGGTGGCGTTGCTCGCCGACCGGATGCGGCCGATCACGGTCAGCTCACCGTCGGCCAGCACCGTGGCGTCAGGTGTCTGCGGCATCGTCGGACCCGGCCACCTCACCGCGCCGATAACCGTTGGTACGAACGCAGATGTGGCCGTCGGGGTCCAGTGGCTCATCGCACAGCGGGCACGGTGGACGTCCGGCCGAGATCACCCGATTGGACCGGGTGGCGAACTCGCGGGCCGACTCCGGGGTGAGAAACACCCGGACCGCATCGGGCCCGTCCTCGGCATCGTCGAGGACCACCGAGGCGTCGAACTCCCCTTCGGACACGGCGAGCAACTCGACCACGACGGTCTGCGCCTCCGAATCCCAGCCCAGCCCCATCGTCCCGACCCGGAACTCGGCATCGACCGGCGTGACCAGCGGCTGCAGGTCGCTCACCTCACCGGTGTCCGGCGGGATCGGCGTGCCGAAACGGCGATTGATCTCGGTCAGCAACGCCGCAATGCGCTCAGCCAGCACCGCGACCTGCTGCTTCTCCAAGATCACCGAGATCACCCGTTTGTCGTGGACCGCCTGCAGGTAGAACGTGCGGTTACCGGGTTGGCCGACAGTCCCGGCCACAAAGCGGTCGGGTGTGCGGAATACGTGAATTGCGCGGGCCATGGCACCTTCCAAAATACCGGTATCGGCACTGCGGGTCAGTCGGTGGACCCACCCACGACGGCATCCGTGGCGGGTTTGGCGGCCAAGCCCGCACTCAATTGCGGGCCGGTGTGGTTGATGTGCATGACGAACGGACGCATGTCGGTGTAGCGGATCACACTCATCGAGGCCGGGTCGGCGGTTATGCGCTGAAATCCGTCCAGGTGCACACCGAGCGCGTCGGCCAGCACCGCCTTGATCACGTCGCCGTGGGTACAGGCCAGCCAGAGCACGTCGGCGCCGTGTTCGTCGGCCAGCGCCCGGTCCCGCTCGCGCACCGCGGCCACCGCCCGGGCCTGCACCTGGGCCAGGCCTTCCCCGTCGGGAAACACCGCGGCACTGGGCTGCTGCTGGACCACCTTCCACAGGGGTTCCTTCACCAGTTCGCCGATGGCGCGTCCGGTCCAGCTGCCGTAGTCCACCTCGGTAAGCCGCTCGTCGACGATCGGTGCCAGCCCGAGCGCAGTGGCCAGTGGCACCACCGTGCGCTCGCAACGCAACAGCGGCGAGCGCACGATCGCGGTCAGCGGCAGTTCCCCGAGGCGCGCGGCCAGGCCGGCCGCCTGCTCGGCACCGCGCTCGTCGAGGTCGACGCCGTCGCTCCGGCCGGCCAGGGTGTGCGCGGTGTTCGAGGTCGAACGGCCGTGCCGCAGCAGGATCACGGTCATCTCTCAATCCTCACTATCGGGTCGTGCACTGTCTGAAATCATTGCGCGGCCACCACTCCGGTGCCCAGCAGCGCCAGCACCACCGCGCCCAGCACGATGCGATAGCCGACGAACCAGTACATGCTGTGCGACACCAGGAATTTCAGGAACCAGGCGATGGCCGCGAAGCCGACGACGAACGCGATCACCGTGGCCACCAGCAGCTGGGCGCCGCTGGCGCTCATCCCCTCCCCGACCGGATGAAAGGCATCCGGCAGGGAGAACAGCCCCGAGGCGAAGACCGCGGGGATCGCCAGCAGGAAACCGAACCGGGCCGCCAACTCGCGCTCCATGCCGAGGAAGAGCCCGGCGCTGATCGTCGCACCCGAGCGCGACACCCCCGGTACCAGCGCCAGACACTGGGCCAGACCCACCACGATGCTGTCGCGCCAGGTCAACTGCTCGACACGGCGCGTCTGCCGGCCGTAGTACTCGGCCGCGGCGATCACCGCCGAGAACACGATCAACGCAGTCGCCACCAGCCACAGATTCCTTGCGCCGGTACGGATCTCGTCTTTGAACAGCAGCCCGAAAACCCCGATGGGAATGCTGCCGATGATCACCCACCAGCCCAGCCAGTAGTCGGCGGAGCGGTGCGCGGCGACGAACAATCCGTTGAACCAGGCCCTGATGATGCGCACGATGTCGCGGGCGAAGTACACCAGCACCGCCAGCTCGGTTCCCAGTTGGGTGACAGCGGTGAACGAGGCGCCCGCGTCGTCGGAGAAGAACACCCGGGACGTGATCGCGAGGTGCCCGGACGACGAGACCGGAAGAAACTCGGTGAGTCCCTGGACAATCGACAACACCACCACTTGCAGCCAGGACATGGCACCGACGTCAGTCACGACGACGACCGTACCGTGACGGCAGCGGTGGGTTCGTTCAGCGAGTACCGCGCGAAACCGGCTGCGCGTCGGCGACGGCGTCGCGGACCGTTGCCGACAGGCTGCGTTCGTCAGACAGGTCGATATCGGTCAGTTTGCGGGTGGCCACAGCCACCACGTCGTCCTCCACCGGAACCGGTCCGGACAACCGGGGACGGTAGACCTCGATCATCAGCTGCTGGCGTTCGATGTGGAACGAAAAACTCCGGCCATCGCCAACCTGGCCAAATCCGCTGGCGTGGACACCAGTGGAAATATCCTCCATAGCAAACTCTCGGTTACCCAATTCCCGGTCTGCGGCGAGGGTCATGGTCGAACCATACCTCGACTTATGCCGCGTCGGTCGCAGACTCGACCAATTGCGGCCGACGGCCATGCCTAAACTGGATTCTTGCCCGTCACCGACATCCGTCGCCCGATCGAAAGCCCTCCGTTGCGCCCAATCCTTGCAGGTCAGCCCGTTCGTGCCGGCCTGGTCGCGTTGGCCCTGCTGCTCAGCGCGGGCTGTACATCCCACTCCGCCGACGCGCCGCCACCCACCATCGAGCCCGCTCAGGCCGCTGTTTCACCCCCGGTCACCGTGACCCCGACCGGTGAGATCCGGCAACTGCCCGGGCGCGCCGAGGCCGCGGTGTTCGACCCGGCCACCGCCACCCTGGCCGTGCTGAGCCCCGCCCCCGAGGGCCGGTCCACTCTGAGCCTGGTGACCGGCAACCGGCCGGTGCGCGATGTGGCGCTGGCACCGGCGGCCACGGCGCTGGCCCCCGACGGCCACGGCGCCATCCTGGCCGCCACCCGGGGCGGGTACGTCCGGGTCGACATCGCCACCGCCAAGGCCGACAAAATCGAGGTGGACGGCGCCGCGGACACGGTATTCACTGCGATCGCGCTGCGTGCCGACGGTCGGCCGGTGCTGGGCAGCTCCGACGGAGCGCTCTATACGCTGGGCGACGACCACACCGTGAGCGTCCGGCTCAAGATCTTCGCGCGAGTGGATTCACTTGTCACACAGGGCAATACCGCAGTGGTGCTGGATCGCGGGCAAACCTCGGTGACCGCCGTCAACCCCGACGGAACCAAGGCCGCCCAGGCGCTGCGGGCCGGCGAGGGCGCCACCACCATGGCCGCCGACGCACGCGGCCGGGTCCTGGTGGCCGACACCCGGGGCGACGAGTTACTGGTGTTCGGCACCGATCCGCTGATCATGCGGCAGCGCTACCCGGTGCCCGCCGCGCCCTACGGTCTGGCCGGATCCGCGCAGCTGGCCTGGGTGTCGCAGACCGCGGCCAACACCGTCATTGGTTACGATCTGTCCACCGGCATACCCGTGGAAAAGGTGCGTTATCGAACCGTGCAGCAACCGAACTCCCTGGCCTACGACGACAAGACCGACACCCTCTACGTGGTGTCCGGCTCGGGAGCCGGTGTTCAGGTGATCCACGATGCGGCGGGCCGCCGATGACCACGATCCAGCAGGGCCGCATGCCGCCGGGGTGGGACAAGGTGGTCGCCGAGGATCTGTCCGAAGAGTACGACTGGATTCCGCTACGCCTGCCTCCTGATGTCACCAGGATCAGCGCCTCGATCCGGTTGTCGATCGAGGCCGAGTACCGCGGCTGGGAACTCACCCGGGTGCGGGCCTACACCGATGGGAGCCGACGGGTGCTGTTGCGCCGCAAGAAAACTGCCTCAACCATGCCGGGCACACCCCAGGCGCCGTCGCTGTGATCTACGGCGCCCTGCGGCGGGCACTGTTTCTGGCGCCCCCAGAACGAATTCACCTGTGGGTGTTCACCCTGCTGCGCGCGGTCACCGGGGTGCCGTTGCTGCGCCGGGCGTTGGCGCGCCGGTTGACCCCGACCGACCCGGTGCTGGCGAGCACGGTGTTCGGGGTGCGGTTCGGCGGCCCGCTGGGCCTTGCCGCCGGTTTCGACAAGGACGGTCGCGGACTGGGCACCTGGGGCGCACTCGGCTTCGGGTACGCCGAGGTCGGCACGGTGACCGCACAGCCGCAACCCGGCAACCCCGAGCCCCGGCTGTTCCGGCTGCCCGCCGATCACGCGCTGCTCAACCGGATGGGGTTCAACAACGAGGGCGCCGGCGCGCTGGCGATCCGACTGGCCCGGCACACCCCCGATGTCCCGATCGGGGTGAACATCGGCAAGACCAAGCTGACGCCGCCGCAGGACGCGGTGGCCGACTACGCCGAGAGCACCCGGCTGGTCAGCGCGCTGGCCGCCTACATCGTGGTCAACGTCAGCTCTCCCAATACCCCGGGGTTACGTGATCTGCAGGCCGTCGAATCGCTGCGTCCCATCCTGGCCGCGGTCAAGGCCGAGACCGACAAGCCGGTGCTGGTCAAGATCGCGCCGGACCTCTCGGACGCCGACATCGACGAAATCGCTGATCTGGCAGTCGAATTGGGCCTGGCCGGCATCGTTGCCACCAACACCACGATATCGAGGGACGGCTTGGCCACCCCCGGTGTCGACGAGCTGGGCAGCGGCGGGATCTCCGGGCGCCCGGTGGCGGCCCGGTCCCTGCAGGTGCTGCGCCGGCTGTATTCCCGGGTGGGCGACAGGCTGGTGTTGATCAGCGTCGGCGGCATCGAGACTTCCGACGACGCCTGGGAACGGATCACCGCGGGCGCCACCCTGCTGCAGGGCTACACCGGGTTCATCTACGGCGGCGGCCTGTGGGCCAAACACATTCACGACGGGATCGCCGAGCGGTTGCGCTCCGGCGGATTCGCCTCGTTGGCCGACGCGGTGGGCTCGGCTGCACGCTGACCGGGCGCGAGCGTGCGCGGAATGCTGCCCCAACACGGAGTGGCGGGCAGCAGACGCGCACGCTCGCGGTGCTAGCCGCTCACTCAGCGCTGCTCGTAGGTGCCGTGGATGACGGCACGCGCGATGGCCTGACCGAAAAGGTTGAAGCCCAGGTAGGCCGGGGTCGCCCCGTCGGGCAGCTCCAGTGACTCGACCGGCAGCGCATGCACGGCGATGTAGTACCGGTGCGGGCCGTGCCCGGCCGGCGGGGCCGCCCCGAGGTAGCGCTTGAGGCTCGCGTCGTTGGCCAGCGTCACCGCACCACCGGGCAGTTCGCCGCCGTCCCCGGCGCCGGCGGGCAACTCGGTGACCGAGGCAGGCAGGTCGGCCACCGCCCAGTGCCAGAAACCTGAAGCCGTCGGCGCATCCGGGTCGTAGACCGTGACCGCGAAGCTCTTGGTCTCGGCCGGGAAACCCGACCAGCTCAGCTGCGGCGAGACGTCGGATCCGCCGGCCCCCATGATCCCGCTGACCTGATCATTGGCCAGCGGCCCGCCGTCGCTGACCGATTCGGAGGTCAGGGTGAACGTCGGCAGCTTCGGCAGGCTGTCGTACGGAGATGTGGTCATGGTTCCCTCTCGTCGTTACTCGTGCGCTCAGCAGTGCTGCAAAAAGTGTTCCAGAACGCCGGCACCGAATTGCAGCGCGTCCACCGGTACCCGCTCGTCGACCCCGTGGAACAGCGCCGCGAAGTCCAGCTCCGGCGGCAGCCGCAGCGGCGCGAAGCCGAAGCAGCGAATCCCCAACCGCTGGAACGACTTCGCATCGGTGCCGCCCGACATCATGTACGGCACGGTGCGGGCCTCTGGATCGAGCGCCAGGATCGCCGCGTTCATCGCGTCCACCAGGTCGCCGTCGAACGTCGTCTCGTAGGACGGCAGGTCACGCTCCCAGCTGCGGGTGACGTCGGGGCCGATCAACTCGTCGACCTCACGCTCGAAGGCCTCCTTGCGGCCCGGCAGCACCCGGCAGTCGATCACCGCCTCGGCCGACGCCGGGATCACGTTGGCCTTGTAACCGGCCTTGAGCATGGTCGGATTGGCGGTGTCGCGCAGGGTGGCCGACACGATCCGGGCCACCCCGCCGAGCTTCGCGATGGTCCCCTCCAAATCCGGCGAGTCCACGTCGAAGCTGTACCCGGTCTCCTCGGCCACCGCGGTGAGGAACTGCTCCACGGCCGGGTTGAGCACCAGCGGGAACCGATGGCGGCCCAGCCGGTCCACCGCACCGGCGATGGCCGTCACGGCGTTGTCGTCGTGCACCATCGAGCCGTGCCCGGCCCGGCCGCGGGCCGTCAGCCGCATCCAGGACAGGCCCTTCTCGGCGGTTTCGATCAGGTAGAGCCGGCGTTCACCGCCGTCCTTGCGGGGCACGGTCAGGGAGAACCCGCCCACCTCGCCGATGGCCTCGGTGACGCCCTCGAACAGGTCGGGCCGGTTGTCCACCAGCCAGTTGGCCCCGTAGGTGCCGCCGTGCTCCTCGTCGGAGACGAACGCGAACAACAGGTCACGCGGGGGCACGATGCCGGCCCGTTTGAAGTGCCGGGCCACCGCGATCATCATCCCGACCATGTCTTTCATGTCGACCGCGCCGCGGCCCCAGACATAGCCGTCCTTGACCGCCCCGGAGAACGGGTGCACGCTCCAGTCGGCCGGCTCGGCGGGTACGACGTCGAGGTGGCCGTGGATCATCAACGCTCCGCGCGACGGGTCGGCCCCGGGCAGCCGGGCGAACACGTTGCCGCGCCCCGGCGCGCCGGCCTCGACGTACTCGGTGCTGTAGCCGACCTCGCGGAGCCGGTCGGCCACCCATTCGGCACAGTCGGCCTCAGGCTTGGTGGTGGCCGGGTCTCCGGTGTTGGACGTGTCGAATCGGATGAGTGCGCTGACGAGATCGACCACCTCGTCGGCGCTGGAGGCGGGGACAGTCACAGTGTCCATTCGTACCACCGAGGCGCCGGTTTGGGCCTGGGGCACTCAATCCGATAGCCTTAGGCGCCCAACCCGCAAGGTTGGCAGGTCCGAGTGGCGGAATGGCAGACGCGCTAGCTTGAGGTGCTAGTGCCCTATTAACGGGCGTGGGGGTTCAAGTCCCCCCTCGGACACAGTTTTTCTCTTTCCTTCGCGTCGAGACGGCGCCGGCGGCTGCCTTGGTTTGGTCGCCAACTCCTTCCATGGTCGATGTCGGCGCCACTGACCGTCGTCAGCGGGCAGCAACCGGAACTCGCTTCGCCGCGCGGCATAGCCAGGGCGGCGAAGCGTCCGCGTTCCCGCCCGTTCGAGCCGCCCGCTTTCGGGCATTCGATGCGCAGATGTTCTGGTCACGTGGGCCGCCGCCCGCAGTGTCACCACTGCGCCGCCCCGCGCCCCGACCCCGACACCGAACGCACTGCTCAGACGTCTGCGGCGGGGACACGCCCGATATGACCTCGAGCACAGTTCCGCATGCTAATTTACTGCGATGTTAATTTACGACGTGGATTGCTGCGGATGCCTCTTGAGGTGAGCGCCACCGGCGCGCCCGCGAGCAGTCGACGTTACCGCGCTGAACCAACGTGTCTGCCCAAATCCGCGAGAGCAAAGGAATGCCATGGCCGCCCCCAGTCCACGTAAACCGCGGCGGACCCAGGGGAAGCACCGTAAGCCGTCGAACTCTCCGGCTTCCGGCTATGCGCACTGGCTGCGAGTGGGCGCGGTCGGCATCGGGCTGGTCGCGTCGGCCGCCAGCGCCGCCGGTGTGGCGTCGGCCGACGATTCCACGCACACGAAATCCAATGCCGGCGCGCCCAGCTCCGGGTCAACAGCCACAAAGAAATCCGTCAGTGCCACCCAGAGCAAAGCCAAGTCGAAACGACCCACCACGACCGGCTCCACGCGCACCCGCAACACCACCGACGACGACGCCGACACCACGACCACCAAAAACTCGAATTCCGCCTCGACAGACGACCCCGATGACTCCGGTGCCACCGGCTCGAGCGCCACCCCGCGCACCGCCACCACCAGGATCCATCGCCGGAAGCAGTCCCACACCGGCACGGCCCCATCGCAGGACACCCCGGCGGGATCGGACCACTCGCCCCAGACGCGCACCGCCCGCCCGACCGCAGCGCCGAAAGCCCAATCCCAGCGCAACCCGGACATCGACACCACACCGTCGGCCCCCGCGGCAGCGGCGCAGTCCGACGCGGTGGTGGAGACGCCCGAACCCGCGCCACTGCCGGCCGCCGCCCCCAGTACTGCGGTCGCCACCGCCGCACCGTCGCCGGTCCAGGTCGCGGCAGCCGAACCCCGGACCACCGGTTTCCAGGCCGTCCTCGACGACGTCCTCGAGACGCTCGGCCTGAGCTACTCCGCCAAGCGCGGTTCCTCCCCCATCGGACCCGTGGACACGGTGGTGCCGGCGGCGTGGCTGGCCTCCCGCCAACTCCACAGCGCCCGGAACGCCGAGCTCCCGGCCGCCACGATCACGACATCGGACGTGCTGCCGGATGCCGCCGTCGATCCCCCGGATCTCACCGAAATAGCCGATTTAGCAGTCGATCTCATCGGCAGAGTGCCGGTCGTCGGCGCGCTCGTGCGGGAACTGCACGACGTCGCGACGTCGAGCCAGACCTACTCCGTCACGGCTGCCGCCGCCGTCCCCACCGATGGCGTCACCACTGCCGCCGCCACCGCCGCCGCCACCGATGCGGCCGCGTTCAACGCCGTCATCCAACGGGCGGTCGACCGACTGGCCGGGGTGAGCACCTGGATCTGGCACCAACTGACCTGGCCCGGACCGCCACACCAGTTCGTCGACGTGGCCAACAACCAGATCGACCGGGTCCTCGACGCCGCCGACGATCAACTCGACGCCTTGATCGCGGCCGCGCCGGCCGGTACCCCGGCACAGGTGGTGTCCGACTTCGTCGACATCCTGCACTTCTGGATGGCCCCGGCGGTCCCGAACTATTCGTTCTCGGACACCCTCAACGCGATGGGCGACTTCCTCAACCGGGTGGTGCCACCGTTCAACATCGTCGACGGGGCGGGCACACTCAGCATCATCTCGGTGTACAAGATCATGGGCGCCGCGGTGGCCGGCACCGCAACGGCCTTGAGCGACATGCTCAACGGCGTCTACGACCTGCAGCAGATCGAGATCGACGTCATCCGCGTCACCACCGGGGCCACCGTGACGCGGTCCGACCTGACCAACTTGACCACTCTCGGAACCAAGGTCGCCGCGTCGATACTCGTGGGCGGCGGCGCTTACAGCAACCCGTCAAAAGTATTGTCCGAGACGACATTACCGGTCTGGACCGCAGAGCAGGTCAATCCGTTCACGATCATGACCTATGTGGCGCTGGTCGGCATGTACAAACGGTTCCAGGAGATTGCCAACTTCGCGAAGTTCACCACCAACACCACATACGAGAGTTGGATCTACACCGTAGATCTCGGGAGCGCCAGCACCCGCTCGCAGTATGCGGCGGGATCGTTCCACGCGTACGACCAGGATGGCCGTCCGGTGAACTTCCAGCCCGCCGACGGGCTCACCTACACCTCGAAGTGGGGCGCGTTGGTGACGATCAACACCTACGACGGTGGATACACCTACACCGCAACGCTTCCCGGCGAAGACTACTTCCACGCGGGTGCGGCCGGCGAGTACGACACCGTGACGATACCCGTATACACAGCGGACGGCGCACCGTATGACATCACCTTCCAGGTCAAGATCATCGACACGGAGAACAGCACTCCCACGGTGACCAATTCGGTCGGCAGCGGCGACGCGCTGGGCGTGGTGCGTGGTACCGCCGCCGGCAGCGACGCCGACGGCGACACCCTGACCTATTCGCTGGTCGGCTCGTCGGTCACCGGCCTGTCCGGCAACTCCGCCTACACCACCAACGGCGGCATCGTCACCCTCGACCCGTCCACCGGCGACTTCACCTACGCCTCGACGTCGACCGGTGGCTCGTCGGCGAGCTTCCAGGTGCAGGTGAACGACGGGCACGGCGGCCTCACCACCACGACAGTCACGGTGCCCAACACCGCCGCGATCACCCCGGCCAACCTCGACACCTCCACCCAGGGCGTCGTCACCGGTGCGCTACCGGCCCCGACCGCCGACGCCGGAATGTTCAGCTACGCGCTGGGCAGCGGCCCGTCATACGGGACGTTGTCGTTCAACCCGGCCACCGGCGCCTTCACCTACACCCGGACCGCCACGGACCACTCCACTCCGGCGGCCGACTCGTTCACCGTGATCGCCACCGACGCGAACGGCCGCACGGTCACCCTCAAGGTGCCCGTCCAGCCGACCGTCGCCGACACCGCGCCCACGCTGACACTCACCACCGCCCCGACGGTCGGCACGCTGTCCGGGTCCACGGACACCACCGGCTCGGCCACGTCGACGCAGACCACCACCGGCAAGTTCACCTCGACCGACGACGACGGCGACACCGTGACCTACAGTGCGAGCACCGGATCCCTGGGCGGAACCCTGACGTTCAACTCCGACGGCAACTTCACCTACACCGGAACCCTGTCGAACAAGGTCCGGCACGCGGCCGCAAAGATCGGCGCAACCGCCGCGCAGATGAACGACACGTTCACCGTCACGGCCAGCGACGGCTATGGCGGGACCGCCACCTACACACTCAATGTGCCGATCTACGCGCTCAACAGCGCGCCCACGGTCGACTCGTGGGGTGTCACCCACCTCCTGGTCACCATCGGCACGGCCGTGAAGGTCAGCGACGCCGACGGTGACTTGACCTCGAACTCGAAGCCGCACAACGGCAATGCCAACGACGGCACACCCTGGTACACGTTCAGCAGGTCGACGAACACCTTCAACTGGTACGGCAGCGGCGGACTGCAGGACTTCTCCGCGAGCGGCACCGGCGATATCACTTTCACCGTCGGCGACGGCTACTACGTCGTCGTCAACGGGGTGGTCACCGGCACGCCGTCGAGCGCCTCGAAGACCGGCTAGCCCGAAAGCAACTTCCCGGCGGCCGCAGCCACCCAACTCAGTTCGCTGTGAAAGATGTCGCTGTGCGCGCCAGACGGACCCGCGTCCGCGACCACCACCTCCGAGGAATCCAGGTTCAGGATCTGCCCCGGCGCGAACGGGTATTCGGCGCCGACCTCGCCCAGCGACTGTGTGTCACAACGAAATGCCCCCAGTGCTCCCATCGCCCGCCAGCGGGCCATCGGATCGTCGAGCCCGGCCGCATCGTCACGTGCCGTCAGCGACGCCAGCGGATAGAACGTCCCCAACGCCCGGTCATGGCTGGAGAAACAGACCGCCATCGGCCCGTCGATCCGGGCCAACCGCCCGACCAGCGCCCCGTCGCCGTCCCGGAACGGCAGCCCCTTGGTGAAGGTGAACCGGGAGAACGCCCCCTGCAGCAGGGTCACGGATTTGACCGGTGACGGGCTGCGCTCGGTGATCCCGTCGAGCGCGAACGACACCAGCCGGGCGCCAAAACTGTGCCCGACCAAGTGGATCCGCAGATCCGGGCGGGCCGCCACGAGGTCGTCGATCGCCGGGCCGAGACCGTTGCGGCCGACGACGCCGGCCCGGTTCTTCATCTTCCAGTAGCTGAGCTGACGCAGCACTTCCTTGGCGCCGTGCCAGATTCTGCTGCCCAGATCGCCCAGCCCGGCCGCACCACCGCCGCCGTCGTCGAATCGCACGCCGGCATCGGCCAGCCGGTCGGCGAACCGGTTGAACACGTCGACGGGTTCGCGCTGGGTGTCGAGCATGCCGGGCACCGGCGCCGGGGCGTCGCGCTCGCCGTCGTCGCAGCCGGCCGCCGTAGCCGTGCTGAACTGTCTCAGCTCGTCGAACATCCGCTGGGCCCGCTGCGCGGTGGGCGGCTTCTCCAACAGGGCCGCAATGGCATCCAGCTGGGCGCTGCCGTCGGGGAACATGTCCTTGAGGTCGGCCAGTTCGGCCGGATCGATAGTGACCGGTTCTGCCTCGATCAGCGCGGGACCGTCCAGCCCAGCGGCTCCCCCACCGCTTCGGGGCGCGGGAGCGGTGTCGAAGTCCGGGATCGGTTCGTCCCGCCACAGTTGCGACGGCCAGCGGATACCGACGAATCCCACCGTCCGGCCCGGGTCGAGCTGATCGGCCAGCAGGGCGAACCAGCGGGCGTACAGCGACTGCGCGGCGCCCTCGTCGTTGTTCCAGCCGTGGGAGAACAGCACGAGGTCGGTCAGGGCTTCGGCGGCGATGCCGTCGCGCAACGCGCTCAGCGTCGCCGCGTCGACGTCGCCCTCGGCGTCGAACACCAACCGCCACAGCGGCCTGCCGTTGATTCTCTCGGTCATGATGACTCCTCGACACTTGTCGGCGAACACGTCAGACGGACTGCAGTGCCCGCATCAGGTCCAGCAGCCCGCCGCCCTGGAACGCCGGGTCGCGGCCGAGGGAGGTGGCTGACTCGGTGAAGATCCGCTTGATCTCCTCGGGTCGTCCGATCAGTTCGCGCTGCACCGACAGGAAGGCGGCGATGGCGCCGGACACGTGCGGTGCGGCCATGCTCGTCCCGGTGGCCTCGATGTACATCGCCGCGCCCTGCGCCGGGGCATCGGTCTGGCGCAGCACATCGTCACGCATCCTGCCCGCCGCCACCGAGGTGATGCGTTCACCGGGGGCCAGCAGGTCCGGTTTGCGTCTGCCGTCCCCGGTGGGCCCCTTCGATGAGAAGTACGACACTCCCGAGGTATGTGGGGCGTCACGATGGGTGGACCCCACGGTGATCGCCCGCTCGGCGTTGCCCGGGTCGTTGATCGTCATGCCCGCACTGAATTTCGTGACGTCGGTGGTGAACAGCGGGTTGAGGGAGACGTAGCCGCTGTTGCCTGCCGCGGCGACCACCACCACTCCGGTGCGTACGGTCTTGTCGACTTCGATGCACAGCGGGCTCTGCCCACAGGCGAACCATTCCGCCGCGAACTCGTAGCCGAGGCTCAGATTCACCCCGTGGATGCGGGGCATCCGCGAGCTCTCGGCGTTGACCTGCCGGACATAGGCCAGGGCCCGCATCACCCGACTCACCCGGGCGGCCTTCTCACCGGGGCCGAGCACCTTGAGGCTGACGAGTTTCGTCTCCGGCGCCATGCCGGCCAGCCGGCCGGGTTCGCCGACCACCCGCCTCTGCAGGATGGGGATATCCCCTTCCGGTGCACCGACATTGAAGCGCTTCTCGGCCAC
Source organism: [Mycobacterium] fortunisiensis (assembly GCF_019050325.1). GTDB lineage: Bacteria > Actinomycetota > Actinomycetes > Mycobacteriales > Mycobacteriaceae > Mycobacterium > Mycobacterium fortunisiensis. The sequence goes on from NZ_VOMB01000020.1 coordinate 152,619, forward strand.
GTACACGTCGTCGGCGGATTTGCCGACCAACCCGCCGGCGATGATGCCCGCGACGTGCGAGCCGTGCCCGTCGACATCCTGCAGCGCGGTCGGCGCGAACGCCGTGTCACCGCCGGTGATCGTGAAATCCCGGTGCAGATCGTGCACCGCCGCATCGGCGACGGTGCCGCGATCCGCGAAATGCGGATGGGTCTCATCGATCCCGGAATCCACTACAGCCCAGACGATTCCAGACCCGTAGCAGGCGAATGTCCGCTGCGCGGGGACCGCTTTGACCGTGGTGGACGACGCGTCGATCTGCGGGTGGGCCTCGAAATCCGGCCAGATCCGGTAGACGGCACGCTCGGGCCAGCTCTGCGGGACGGCATCGGCCGACACCAGCCCTTCGATCTGGCGGGTCGTCAGCTCGCCGACCATGAACTGATCGGCCACCGGGACCGGTTCGCCGTTTCCGTCCAGCAGCCGCCACAGCTCCCGTACCCGGTCCATCGCCGCCGGAACGCCGGCGCCGAACCGCAGATTCAGTTCGATCATGATCGGCCACAAGGTTTCCCGCGACCGCTCGGAATCCTCGTCCGGGGCCGCCAGAAACTTCGCCCGCAGCGGCGGGGTGATCACACCGGCCACCAGCAGATCCCGCGGCGGTGGCGGCTCGGCCGGCGTGGCGGCCACCGCCCGGGCCCGCTCCAGGGGTGCCAGCGCCCGTTCACACGCCTGCCCGGCACCGGACCGGCTGGTGGCGGTCAGCCGCAGCGTCCGCTTCGGCGGCCTGCGCCGGCTGACCAACTTCCGGCCCACCAGGTCCTCGACGACATCGGCGACGCTGCGGTGCCACCGCGGCGTACCGTCGGCGCACAGCCGATCGTCGGTGTCGAAACGCGACGCGAACCGGGCCGCCACCGCCTCCAGAAGTCGCTGGTCGGTGGCGTCGATCTGCTTGGCATCCAGATCACCCAGGGCGCACAGCACCCGATCGGTCCAGATGTCGCTGTCGGACGGACTCACCGCATCACCTCGGCTCACATCGACGCTCTAGATGGCATTCAACACAGAATCGGCCGGCGCGGAGGTGATAGTGCGCCAAATCGGCCATGACGTCGATCGTGGCGCGAACCTGCCCATCCGGCACGCGTAGCCCACTACCCGAATACCCGGCCCGGCGCGCAGCCAGACTTATCCGGGTCGGCGCAGCCACCGTCGGCCATGGCAAAACTCACGTAGTGGATTACTCGATACCACCGGTGCGCACGGCCCCTAGCATCGCTTGGCATGAATGTTGAAGTGGTCCATGACTTCCTGACCGACAGCCCGGCCTGACGCATCGGCACCGGCCATGCGACACCACGTCTTCGCCATCGTCGCGGTCCGGGCCTGGGCCGAGCTCCTCGGCGACTGGATGCGCGGCATCCCGGGGTTCGAAATGGCGGGTACGGCCGCCGACGCCGCCACCGCCCTGGTCGAACTGGCCCGGATCGACTCCCCCGTCGACATCGTGATGATCGAGGTCAGCACCCGGCTGGCGCTGGAATCCGTGGCGGCGTTGCGCCGGGCCGATCCACCGCGAAAGCTCATCGCGGTCGCCCTCGACGACGACCCCGGCGAGGCGATGGCGTGGGCCAGTGTCGGTGCGGCCGGCCTGCTGGGCCGCAACGCGTCGGCCGAACAGCTCGGCCATGCCTTGGTCAACGTCGCGCGCGGCGCGGTGCACTGTTCCGACGAGATATCAGGTGCGCTGCTGCGCGGGATCGGGGCCAATGGTGGCCGGTCCGCGGCCGATGCACACAACGGCCTCACCGACCGCGAACAGGAAGTGGCGCGGCTGCTGGCGCACGGGTTGACGAACAAGGAGATCGCCGACCATCTGCACATCTCCCCCGGGACGGTGAAAAGCCATGTGCACAACGTGATCTGCAAGCTCGGGGTGCGGCGTCGAGCGTATGTGGCCCGCAAGCTGGGCCACGCCGGCGCCGCGGTTCGGGTCAGGGAGTCCGCGCCGGCCGGACATACGGGCGCAGCGGAGGCGGGCTGGTGTTCCACCGGCGCTGCCGGCGAAGGACAGCTGACTCGCCACCTGAGCTGAGGTCGAGCTCGCCGATGAGCCGGCGGTGTTCGGCCCGCAGACCGTCCTGACGTTGCTTGACCGCGAGCAGATCTTCCCGCATCTGCTCGACGGTTCTTTTGGTCTTCTTGGTTGCCATGACTCTCGTGCTACTGCGGCGCCGGCGGCGTTGTCAATGCCGGCGCCGATAAACCACCCGAAAGATATAGGCCGGGTGGCGATGTCGATACATCCGTGACCCCCACACGGGGCACCGTGAAAATCGACCGGTCGGGCAATTGTGGCGCCAGGTGCGGCCGCGCACCATTGCGCTATGAGTCAGGCGCCGACCCCCCAACCACCGCAGCAGAGTGCGCGGGCGGCCGACACCGACGCCATTCTCGGTGAGCTGAAGTCACTGCGGGACACCGTGGTTCCCGATCCAGCGATATGTGTGGCCATCCTGGACGGCCCCGTCGATCTGAGCCATCCGTGTTTCGCCGACGCAGAGATCACCCGCGCCGATTCGCTGGTTCTCGACGAAGCCGGGACCGGTGCCATGTCCGGCCACGGCACCCACGTGGCCAGCGTCGTGTTCGGCAAACCGGACACCGGCGCGCTGGGCCTGGCCGCCGGCTGCCGCGGGCTGTCGGTCCCGATCTTCACCGACAGCACCGGGCGACTGTCCCAGCTCGATCTGGCCCGCGCCATCGAACGTGCGATGGCCGGTGGGGCGACCGTGATCAACATCAGCGGTGGCGAACTCGTGGAGCGCGGCGAACCGGACCCGTTGTTGGCCCGCACGGTGGAGTCCTGCGAACGCAACGGGGTGCTGATCGTCGCCGCGGCCGGCAACGACGGCTGTGACTGCCTGCACGTACCCGCCGCGCTGCCCACGGTGCTGGCCGTCGGCGCCCTCGGCCGCGACGGAACGGCGTTGCCGTCGAGCAACTTCGGCGACCGTTACCTGGTCAACGGGGTGCTGGCGCCGGGCGAGGCGATCCCCGGTGCCCTCCCGGGCGGCGGGATCGCCGAGCTCACCGGTTCCAGCTTCGCCACCCCCATCGTCAGCGCCCTGGCCGCCCTGCTGCTGTCCGCGCAACGGCGCCGCGGCGAGGCGATCGACATCGACGCGGTACGCCGGGCGGTCCTGGCCGCCGCCCAACCCTGCGGTTCGCCCACCGCCGATCCAGACCCCCGCTGCCTGGCGGGAATTCTCAACGTCCACGGCGCACATGCGCTGATCACCCAAGGAGACACCGTGACCGAGACAGCTGCAACACCGATCATCGAACCCGAGCCGGCCGGCGTGACACCGTCGTGTGGTGGCGCACCGTGCACCTGCGGAGCCACCGCGGCAGCCGAGGCCGCGCCGGCGGCCCCGGCACACGAAGCGCCGACCCCGCCCCAGGCCGCCCATCCGCTGCCGGCCTCAAATGTGTTCGCACTGGGAAACATCGGATTCGACTTCGGCACCGAGGCGCGCCGTGACGGCTTCCGCCAACTCATGCCGACGGTCGAGAGCACGGACGAAACACCCATCGTGAGCGAACCCAATCCGTACGACGCGGTCCAGCTCGCCAACTACCTCGACGAGCACCCCTGGGAGTCGACGAAACTCATCTGGACGATGAACCTGAACCTCACCCCGATCTACGCGATCGAGGCGGAGGTCACGTATCACGAAGCCGTGTACCAGATGCTGCGCCACGCACTGCGCTGCCAGGTGCTCCCGGCCGAGGACGACGAGTTCATCTCGCGGGTGTCACTGCCCGGCGTGCTCACCAGCCGCACCGTGACAACGTTTGCCGGGCAACGCCTTCCGGTGATCGTGGTGCAGCGTCGCGGCCTCTACACCTGGAACGAGAACAACCTGGTGCGAGCCGTGCTGGGGGCAATCGACTTCGACCGGCTGACCAACCAGCTCGGCATCGACCGGTCCAAGGCGCAAGCCCGCACCGAGCTCAAGCTGCGGCAGATGCTCGACAAGGTCTACTACGAACTGCGCAATCTCGGCCAGTCGTCGGCAGATCGGGCGATCAACTACACCGCCACCAACGCATTCATCTTCTCCGACATCATGGCCAAGGGCCTGTTGGCCGGCGAGTTGGTGGACGGCGATGTCACCAGCCTGTATTCGCTCGAGAGCATCAGCGCGGTGAAGAGCCCGTTCGGCCGGCTCGACTGCGACTGCTGGGACGTCAAGATCACGTTCTTCTCCCCCGAGAACGAGCGCCGGGCCCGGGTGGTCTACCAGGCCACCGTCGACGTCAGTGATCCATGGCCGGTTCAACTGGCGCCCATCCATCAGTACCTGGTTTCAGGAGGTTAGGAATATGAGTACCCATTCTCGGCAGGCGCCCGCCGCCGCGTTGCCCCCGCAGCGGGCCGGTATCGCACGTCTCGACGGCGCCGAAGCTGCCGGCCGCCCGGGCGGCCCCGGATCAGGTTCGGTACAGGCCTCAGTCAGCTGCGGAGACCTTCCCGGACTGGCCCGTTCGATGTGTTACGCCGCCAAGGGGATCAAGTACTAGCAGGGGATCAAGTACTAGCGCCGTCGAGCCCGGAAAGGAGCGAATCGCAAACCAACACAACCGGTGAATTCTCACCAGTCGAACACTCGAAAAACACAACCAGAAAGTAGAAACCCATGAGTACAGCACATGAGATGTTGCCGCCCCAGGCGTCGCCGATCGACCGGACGCCGGCCGGGGCCGCCGCATTCACCAACCAGGCGGGCGTGTCGGCCTCGTTCGACTTCCCGTGGGAGCAAGTCGCCACCACCGGAATCGGAATCCTGGGCGGCCTGCTCTGAAACCTGTTGCGGCGCATCGGTGGCCGTCGCACCACCGATGCGCCGCACTCCCGCACGCCCCCTCGAACGACGGAGCCAATCATGACCGAAACTGCACGCATCCGCGCATTCTCGCTCGGTATGCAACAGGCACCGATCCTGCGGGACCGGCCGACCGCACTGATCAAACCCGACTTCCAGCAGCTGCCGCCGCGCGTGCTCCGCTACGTGCAGCGCCCACCGAACCGGCCGTTTTTGCCCATCCAAGGCGTGGTGGACCGGGGCAACCTGCACACCCTGCGGACGACTCCCGGCCCGGACCAGAAATTCGATGACGACGGCGTCACCAAGATCGCCCGATTCTCCCGGTTCGGCCCCTTCGGCCCCGACCCGGCCGATCCCGCACCGTTTGTCCGCTCGGCACCTTTCGGGGTGGCGGTATGCCCGATCCTGGCACCGTATGCGGCCGCGCGCTGCGCCCAGCCGTAGCGCCACCGGTCGCGGCCCGCGCGGCCGCGCTGTATGCCGAGGATCGGCAGTTCCGCGAATGCCTGCCGCGGCCCGAGGTTTCCGCCGCGCTCAGCGCAGACGGGCTCGGACTCGCCGCCATCATCGGCACGGTGATGCGTGCGTACTCCGGCCGGCCGGCCCTGGTTCGGCGCTGGCCCACGCCGCGCACGGTCAGCTACCGCGCGCTGTGGATCCGGATCAACGCGATCGCCGCCCAGTGGCGCCACGACTACCAATTCCCGGTACTGCCGGGTGATTTCGTCTGTACTCTGGGCGTTGCCAGCGCCGACCACCTGACGGTGGATCTGGCCTGCGCGCTGGCCGGTGCAGTGACGGTGCCGGCGCCCTGTGGTGCGGCTCCGGCGCAGCTGGCCCAGATCCTGGACGAAACCCGGGCCCCGGTGCTCGCGGTCAGCGCCGATCTGCTGAGCACCGCGGTAGCGGCGGCCCTCGCCGAACCCGCGGTGCGCCGGATCATCGTGTTCGACCGGTCGCCCGACCCCGACGTCGCGCGGAACACCCTGGCGGCCGCCCGTGTTCGGGCGACCGCGGCGCGGCATCCGGTTGTGCTCGAATATCTCGACGAGGTCATCCGGCGGGGCTGCCGACTGCCGCCGGTTCCGGCCCCGGCCGCCGACCCGGACCGGCTGGTCGGCCTGTACTACACCTCGGGCAGCACCGGCAGGCCCAAGGCCGCAATGTACACCGAACGGATGGTGGCCGGCACGTGGCGCAATCCGGTTGCCGTACCAGTGATCTCCTACAACTACCTGCCGATGAGCCACTACGGCGGCAAGGCGCTGGCACTCACCACCCTGGCAAGCGGCGGCACCGCCCATTTCGCCGCCACATCGGACATGTCGTCACTGTTCGACGACCTCACCGCGGTGCGCCCCACCGTACTGCCGCTGATCCCCCGGGTGTCCGAGCTGATCTTCAGCCGGTACCAGCACGAGTACGATCGCCGGCTGACACCGGACACCGATCCCGCGACCCTGCGCGCACAGGTGATGTCGGAGCTGCGCGAGACCGTGCTCGGCGGCCGACTGCTGCTGGCGGCGTCCGGGAGTGCACCGCTGTCGACAGAGCTGGCCACCTTCCTCGAATCGTGCCTGGGAGTGCACCTTTCAATCGGCTACGGCACCACCGAAACCGGCAACATTCTCCACGACGGTCGGGTGGTGCGGCCCCCGGTGACCGACTACAAACTTCTCGACGTGCCCGAGCTCGGGTATTACGGCACCGACCGGCCCTATCCCCGCGGCGAGCTGCTGGTGAAGTCCGAGAACCTCAGCCCCGGCTACTACCGGCGCCCCGAGAGCACGGCCGGCTCCTTCGACGCCGACGGCTACTACCGCACCGGCGACATCATGGCCGAGATCGCGCCGGATCAGCTGGAATTCGTGGAACGGCGAACCAACGTGGTCAAGCTGTCCCAGGGTGAGTTCGTCGCGCTCTCGCAGCTGGAATCGGTGTTCGTCGCCAGCCCGCGCATCCGCCAGATCTTCGTCTACGCCGACAGCGCGCAGGCATTCGTCCTGGCCGTGGTCGTGCCCGAGCCCCACGCCGGCACGGCCGCGATCGTTCAATCGCTGCGGCGCATCGCCCGGGAACAGCGCCTGCGTCCCTATGAAGTACCGCGCGACATCCTGATCGAGACACAACCGTTCAGTGTCGACAACGGTCTGCTCACCGCCACCGGCAAGCTCGCCCGGCCTGCGCTGACCGACCGCTACCGCGACCGGCTCGATCAGCTGTATGCGGCCATCGCCGACCGCCGGCAGCACGAGCTCGCCGCGCTGCGCCGCGGCACCGCGAACCCCACCGAGACCGTGTGCCGGGCGGCCCGCGCCGTGCTCGGCATCCCGGGGCTGTCCTGTGACACCGTGCCGGCCGACGTAGGTGTGGACTCTTTGACCGCCCTGAGCCTGGCCACCCTGTTGTCAGAGCTCTTCGGCGTGGACGTCGCGGCGGCCGATGTTCTCGCCCCCACCCGCAGCCTGGGCGGGCTTGCCACACTTGTCTGCTCGCGCCGCGGCGCGAGCGGCCGGCCGCGGGGCACCGGGCCCGCCCGCGACACCGACCGGGTGCGCGCCCGTGACCTCACCCTGGACCGGTTCATCGAGCCGGGCATCCTCGGCCGGGCCACCACCGGACTCGGACTTCCCACCGACGCGCCCCGGACGGTGTTGCTGACCGGTGCCAACGGCTTTCTCGGACGCGTCCTGTGCACCGAGTGGCTGCGCCGGCTGGCCCCCACCGGAGGCCGGCTGATCTGCCTGGTCCGCGGCGCCGACAACGACGACGCCCGGCACCGGATGACGCTTGAGCCCTGGAGCCGGGCCGACTCCGGGCTCGAAGTCCTGGCCGGCGATCTGACCCGCGCCGCGCTCGGCCTGGACCGCGCCACCTGGTCACGCCTGGCCGCCACGGTGGATTTGATCGTGCACCCGGGCGCGCTGGTCAACCATCTGCTGCCCTACTCAGAGTTGTTCGCCCCCAATGTCGCCGGCACCGCCGAGGTGGTACGGCTGGCGATCACCGATCGCCTGAAACCGATGGCCTTTGTGTCCACCGCGGCAGCCGGCACCACCGACTACGGCCGCCCCCTCGCCGAGCACATCGACATCCGCGCCGGCTGCCCGGCCCGGACCAGAACGGCCGCACCGGCCAACGGCTACCTGCTCAGCAAGTGGGCCGGCGAGGTGCTGCTGCGCGAAGCCCACGACCGGTGCGGACTGCCGGTGACGGTGCTGCGTCCGTCGATGATCCTGGCGCACAGCAGGTTCAGGGACTATCTGAACATCGACGACGTGTTCACCCGGCTGATCCTGAGCGTGGCCGCGACCGGCATCGCGCCGCGTTCGTTTTACCGGCACCCCGCCACCCGGCCGCACTACGACGGCCTGCCCGTCGACGTCGTCGCCGCCACGATCGTGGAACTGGCCTGGCCGGCCGGACCCGCGGGCACCTTCGCCACCCACAACATCGTCAACCACCACGACGACGCGATCTCACTCGACGTCATCGTGGACTGGCTGACCGAGGCCGGGCCGCCAATCACCCGCATCGCGTCGCACCGGGACTGGGTGACGCGCCTCGACACCGCCCTGCGTGCCCTGCCGCCGCGGCCACGCAGGCACTGCCTGCTCCCGCTCCTGGCGGCCTTCAGCGAGCCGGCCGAAGCCGTTGCGGGATCGGCCTTCCCGTCGCAGCGGCGCCCGGTGCCGCGGCTGACCCCGCAGCTCATCGGCGGATACCTCGACGCGCTGCGCCACCGCGGCCTGTTGTGATTCACAACAACCCGTCGCGCCGCAGGCCGGCAACCGATCGGGTGACCGCTTCGCAGACCGCGTCCATCACGACGGTGTCGTGCGCGGCGGTGAACAGTGGATAGAGGAACTCAGGCAGATGGACTCCGGCGGCCCGCAGGTAATAGGTCCACATGTATTCGGCCACCGGGTACCGCTGCGGATGCACCAGATCGACGAACTCGTCGGTACCCATGGTGCCGAACATCGGACGGACCAGCGACTCGTAGCGCCGCACGGCGATCGGGAACCCTGCCTCGTCGCGCAGCCGCTGCAGCTCGCCGGCAAAACGCTCGGCCGCCGCGTGGATGGTGGCGTACACCGAATCCTGGTGCTCGCGCAGATATCTGAGCTGAGCCAGACCGGCGGTGCAGGACAGGATGTTGCCGCAGAAGGTGCCGAGAATCCGGGTGCGGTCCTGCATGTCACGCAGGTGTTCCCCGGTGCTCACCCCCATCTCGATCACCTCGGCGCGGCCGACGGTGGCCCCGATGGGCAGTCCACCGCCGATGATCTTGCCGAAGGTGGCCAGGTCGGGGGTCGGGCCCAGGGTGCCGAGGGCACCACCGAAGCGGAACCGGAAGCCGGTCAGCACCTCGTCGAACACCAGCAGCACGCCGTGCTGCGCCGTCACCTCACGCAGCCCGAAGAGGAAGTCGCGGTCCAACTGCGGCCAACTCGATCGGATGGGTTCGACGATGACACAGGCGAGTTCGCGCGCCCGCGCCTCGATCACCTCGAACGCCCTGCGGTCATACGGCAGGACGAGCGTCGAGGCCGGCCGCGCTGTGCCGGGCATCGAACCCACCGTCGATCCGTCGGGCGCGCGGGTGGCCAGCACATCGTTGTGATGGCCGTGATAGCACTGATCGAACATCGCCACCAGGGGCCGGCCCGTGTAGGTCCGGGCCAGCTTGAGGGCGTGCATTGTCGCCTCGGTGCCGGAGTTTCCGAAAAAGCCGCCCCCGGCCCAGTCCACGGCATCCAGCAACAGACCCATCAGGGCGGTCTCGGTCTCGTGCCCGGCGGCGAACGACAGACCGTCGTCGAGCGCGGCCCGCAGGGCGTCGGTCACCACCGCCGGCGCGTGGCCGAGAATGTTCGCGCCCCGACCGTTGTCGAGGTCGACGAACGTGTTGCCGTCGACATCGGCCAGATATGCCCCGCGGGCCCGGCCGGCGATCATCGGCAGCACCCTGGGCATACCGTCGACGTAGTGGTTGTGCACTCCCAGCTGCACCCGGTGCACCACGGCGGCAAGGGTTTTCGGCTGGCGCCGGGTCAGCTCATCGATACAGTCGAGGTGGCTCAGGCGGCGGTGCAGCGCACCGGGTTCGAGCAGGAGCGCCCGCGTGGTGAACGGCGCCGTCATCATCAGTCCGGCCGGCCGACACCGTCGGCCCACAGTCCGGGCCAGTTCCCGGCCACCTGCTTCGGATATCCGGCATCCACCCGGGACGAGGCGATGTCGTACCGGATGTACTGCGAGCCCTTGAAGAAATAGGCCTTGCCGTTGTTCCTGACCGCCACGTGGTCCACGCCGCTCTCGTACGCGACGGGCAGATTGGGAGCCCAGTTGTCCTTGATCGGCTTGGGATATCCGGCGTCGACCTGATCGGTGGCGATGTCGTAGCGCAGGTATTCGGCGCCCTTGAAGAAGTACGCCTTGCTGTTCGGCCAGACCACGACGGCATCGATTCCGTCCGGCCACACCCCCGGCCAGCCCGCCGAGATGTCCATCGGATAGCCGGGATCGGTCTTGTCGTTCGGCAGGTCGAAGCGCACGTACCGACTCCCCTTGAAGAAATACGCCTTGCCGTTGGTCCACAACACGTCGGCGTCGATCCCGTCGGCGAAGTCCGCCGGGAAGCCGGCCCAGAATCCGGCGATCGGCAGCGGATAGCCGGGATCGGTCTTGCCTGCGGCGTCGTCGAACCGCGCGTACTGCGAACCGTTGAAGAAATACATCTTGCCGCTGGGCCACACCGAACTCGGGGACACCGGACCCGGATACAGACTGGCCGCGAACTGGGCGTCCAGGTTGCCGATGTCGGTTCCGCCGGGCACCGCGATGCCGTCGGTCATGATCGAACCGGGCAGTTCGTAACACATGATCGAGTTCTCGTCGGTCTGGCTCGTCGCGGTCAGCGCGGACACCTCGAACGGCGTCAGCACCTGCTCGATCACCTCTTCGCGCGACCACCCCTGGGTCGCCATGAACAGGCTGATGGCCTTCTCCCGGTCGATCCGGTCGACGATCGCCTTGCGCCGGTGTTCATGTGGGAATCCCAGGGTGTGACCCGTCTCGTGACGGACCACCCGGTGAAACTCCGACTCGGCCGTGTTCATCGTGAACCCTTCGAGGTTCATCGTCGCCTCGTTCGGACCGGCGAGCAGGATGTCGGTGCCCAGGTAGGACCAATACCCATCGTCGGCGAGGCGGGCAATCCGGACCTGGGGGTCGACGGCCGACGGCACGAATCTGACGTTGGCCCAGGCGCCCCAGGCGTTCATGTGGGCCAGGATCCGGCGCCGAAGGTCGGCGGGCGGGCTGTCGAGGAAGCCGACGGTGAGCCGGACACCGCCGGCACTCCAGCGCTTGTTGGTCATGACCGAAAGGCGTGCCCGCGTCGGCCGATCGCGTGCGGGCAGGCCGGTGATGTTCGGCGCATTCGCCGGGTTGACCGCCACCGCCGCATCCGCGGAGGCGATCACTTTCTCGGTCGGCAACCTCTTGATCGTGCACGGTATGAATGCCATCGTCGTCCCTCCTTCGGCTCCGGATGCAATCGGTGTCAGCGGCGAACGTACGGCGCGGTCCGCGCCCGTCACACGAGTGGACCGCTACCTGTATTCGCGGCGTGCTCGCCGCGGTGGCGCCCCGGGTGGTCGGCCGAGGGTGCGCGGCCGGACCGGGCGACGGGTGGGTTCGAGTAGCCCACTACGCATGTGGAGTCGGCCGCGGTGCACAACAATCACCGTGTGTGTCAAAAACACATCCGCTCCCGGGTCCGGTCGGCCACCATCGCCGGAGCGGCCAGGCTGGCCCAGCTCACCGACCAGCGGGTGGGTTGGGCCCGGCTGCCCAAGCTGGTCGGCCTGGCGGTGCTGGTCGGGCTGCGCCACCAGCTGCGCACATCGAACCTGTATGGCGCCGCACCGGTAGCGCACCCACCGGGTGGTCCGGTCGATGCCGGCAACTATCTGGGTGCACGCACTCGTGACGGGTCCTACAACGACCTCGCCGACCCGAGGATGGGTGCGGTGGGTTGCCGGTTCGGCCGCAATGTCGCACCCGAGCACTCGTATCCCGAATCCCCGCACCGCGTCGTCGACCCCAACCCGCGACTGATCAGCCGCAAACTGCTGACCCGCGAGCAATTCCAGCCGGCGCGCACGCTGAATCTCCTGGCCGCGGCGTGGATCCAGTTCGAGGTGCACGACTGGTTCGCCCACGGCACCGTGGCTGACAAGCCCTGGGTGGTGCCGCTGCGCGACGACGATCCGTGGCCGCAGCAGCCGATGCGGGTGAAGCGCACCGCCCCCGATCCGGATCCCGGGGCACCCGGGCCGCCCAGCTTCACCACGCAGGAATCACACTGGTGGGACGGCTCCCAGATCTACGGGACCACACCGGAATTCGCCAGTGCCCTGCGTGCCCCGGAGAAGGGCAAGCTGCGCATCGACGCGTCCGGGCTGCCCCCGCCCGAGGTCGAGGCCACCGCCGATCTGACCGGCACCGCGGGCAACTTCTGGGTCGGCCTGGCCCTGTTGCACTCGCTGTTCATGCGCGAACACAACGCCATCTGCGAGCACCTGGCGCAGGCACACCCGCACCTGACCGACCAACAGCTGTACGACAAGGCGCGGCTGGTGAATTCCGCGCTGCTGGCCAAGATCCACACCGTGGACTGGACGCCGGCCATCATCGCGCATCCGACGACGGTGGCAGCGATGCGGATCAACTGGTTCGGTGTGCTCGGCGAGCGGCTCGGCACCCGATTGCGACGACGATTCGGGCGCATCGGGCGCAGCCCGCTGCTGCACGGCATCCCGGGTTCGCCGACCACCCACCACGGCGTGCCGTACTCACTGACCGAGGAGTTCGTCGCGGTCTATCGGATGCACCCGTTGATCCCCGACGAGTTCACGTTCCGCGCCCTGGCCGATGACCGGATCACCGCCCGGCACGAGTTCGGGGAGCTCACGGTGCTCAACGTGCGGGCCCGGCTGGCCGAAACCCCGATTGCCGATCTGCTGTACTCGTTCGGGCGTGCCCACCCGGGGTCGTTGTCGCTGCACAACTTTCCCCGGCAGCTGCAACACCTGCAGCAGGTCGACGGCACCCTGCTCGATCTGGGGACCGTCGACGTGATCCGGTCCCGGGAGCGGGGGGTGCCGCGCTACAACGAGTTCCGCAGGTTGTTCCGGCTGAAGCCGGCGGCGACGTTCGAGGAGCTCACCGGGGAGAGCGCACTGGCGGCCGAGCTGCGTGAGATCTATCACGACGTGGAGCTGGTCGACCTGATGATCGGCCTCTACGCCGAGCCCAAACCACCCGGGTTCGGCTTCAGCGACACCGCGTTCCGGGTTTTCATCCTGATGGCGACGCGGCGGCTGGAAAGCGACCGCTTCTTCACCACCGACTTCCGTGACGAGACCTACACCCGCGCGGGAATGGATTGGGTGCGCGACAACGACATGCGTTCGGTGCTGCTGCGCCACTTCCCCGAGCTGGCGCCGGCCCTGGCCGGGGTGGCCAATCCGTTCGCCCCGTGGAATCCCGTCTCCCCCTGAAAGAAAGGCCGCCACATGACCGGTATCGCCGAGAACCTCCGTCCCGTCCGCTACCACGACAACCTCGAGCAGCCGAAGGCCGACGAGGCCGAGGTGATCGACAAGATCATCGCCGCACTGCGCAAGAACAACGAACGTGCCTACCGGAAGTTCAAGCACGGGCTGCGCGACGCCCACGCCAAGAGCCACGCCATCCTGCGCGGCGAGCTGACCGTCCATCCGGATCTGCCGGAGGTACTGGCCCAGGGCATGTTCGCCGAACCCCGCAGCTATCCGGTGATCGCCCGGATCTCGACCACCTCGGGGGTGCTGCGCAGCGACAAGATGCGCGGTGTCCGGGGCCTGGGCCTCAAGGCCATCGGGGTGTCCGGCGACCGCGCCATGAAGGACCCGGCCGATGAACCGAATGTCACCCAGGATTTCGTGCTGGTCACCCACGAGGAATTTCTGTTCGCCGACGCCCACGCCTATCTCAAGCTGGGGATGCCCACCGCCACGGCGCTGGCCAAGCTGCCCGACAACGTGCTGTGGGCGGGCAGCGAACTTCTGGGCCTGGTCCGCAAGATCGGTGTGCCGCTGCCGCCCAACCTGGCGGTGTTTGTCGCGCCCAACCGGCCGATCCTGGGCGAGACCTTCTTCTCCTCCGCCCCGATCCGCTACGGCGACTACGTGGCGCGGTTCAAGTACGAGCCGGCCAGCCCGGAATTGAAAGCACTTGCCGGGCAGACCCTTCCGCGCAACCCGGGGCAGGACGAGCACCGCGACCTGATCATGGCGTTCTTCGAGAACAACTCTGCGGAATACACATTCAGCGTGCAGCTGTGCACCGATCCGGACACCATGCCGATCGAGGACGCCACGAAGCATTGGGATTCCCCGTATCTGCCGGTGGCCACCGTCGTGTTTCCCCGGCAGAATCCCTACAGTGCGCTGCGCCGCGCGTACGGGGACGACGTGTTGTCGTTCAACTCGTGGCGCGGGCTGGCGGCGCACCGCCCGCTGGGCTCGATCAACCGGCTCAAACGCACGGTATACGAGGCGTCGAGCAACTTCCGGCACGACGTGAACCACATCGACCGGCATGAACCCGCCGACATCGCCGAGCTTCCGGATTGACGGCTGCGAACGGGAAATACTTGCAATGGGAAGAACTTTCGCGCTCAGGCCCGCCAAACCCGCAGTTGACCCGCTGTTCGGCAGCGTTGGAAGCCCAGTGCCCCTAGACTCAGGATTCATGCCTGGTCAGTGGCAGCTGATGGACCGGCCCGCCGAGCACGAGGCCATTCGGTCCGCCCTCAGCGGGACGGACAGCTGCGGAGTTGTTCTCGTCGGGGCCGCAGGAGTCGGAAAGACCACGCTGGCACGCACCGTCACGGCCTCACTGAGCCGCAAGGTGCACTGGACCGCATGCACCGAGTCCTCGCGCAGCATCCCGCTCGGCGCGTTCGCCCACTGGGTGTCCTCCTCGGCCTCGCGCGATCCGATCGCCCTGATCGGCTCGGCCCACGAATCCCTGGTGGCGGCCGGCGACACCATCGTCGGCATCGACGATGCGCATCTGCTGGATCAGTTGTCGGCCACCCTGTTACATCAGATCGCCGTGGAGCGTTCCGGACACGTGGTGGCCACGGTGCGCAGCGGTGAACCGGTGCCCGACGCCGTCACCTCACTGTGGAAGGACGGCTACCTCCAGCGATTCGAGCTCAACCCGTTCACCAAGCAGCAGAGCATCGCCCTGATCGAAACCGTGCTGGGCGGAACGCTCGAAGGCCTCAGCGCCGACGTGATGTGGGAGACCTCCGGCGGCAATCCGCTGTTCCTGCGCAACATGGTCGAGGGCGCGCTCGACGCCGGGGCGCTGACCGAGGTCAACGGGGTGTGGCAGTTCCGCGGCCCCACCGTGATCCCGTCGGGCCTCGTCGAGTTGCTCGACGAGCGGCTGGTACACGCCGGCGAGGATGTGCTGCACGCGCTGAAGCTGCTGGCGCTGTGCGAGCCGCTCGACATCGACGCGCTCGCCGAACTGGCCGGGGCCGACGCCGTGGACACCGCCGAGATGCGCGGGCTGATCCGGGTCGTCGCCGACGACGGTCAGCTCAACGCCCGTTTCAGCCATCCGCTGTTCGGCGAGGTGGTACGGCGCCGGGTCGGTACCGCATCGGCACGCAAACTGCGCGGACGGATCGCCAAGGTGCTGCACGAGCGCAACCTCGATTCCCCGGCCAGCCGAATCAAGTTGGCCGAGTTGGCGATCGAGAGTGACCAGGGCGCCGATGTCGAACTGCTCGTCACCGCGGCCAAGGACGCGGTGTTCCTGTCCAACCTTCCGCTCGGGGAGAAATTGGCCCGGGCGGCCTTCGACCACGGCGGCGGTCTCGGCGCGGCCGCACTGCTGTCCCGCGCGCTGTTGTGGCAGGGCCATCCGGCCCAGGCCGACGCCATCCTCGAACAGTTCTCCCCCGCCGACCTCAACGAGATGGAACTCGTGCAGTGGGGTGTTCCCCGGCTGTCCAACCTGTTCTGGTCCATGGGCGATGTGCCCCGGGCCAACGAGGTGCTCGATCTCGTGCGCGAGCGGGTCACCCACCCGGCCCTCAAATCGATCATCGATGCGACCGGCGCGGGCATGGCCGTGCACCAGAACAAGATCGACGAGGGCCTGACGATCGCCGAGCAGGTGCTGGCCAACCCCGAAGCGCCCCGGCAGGCGGTCGATTTCGCGGCGTTCGCGGCCGGTCTTTCGATGCCGCTGGTGGGCCGGGGTACCGATTTCCTGCCCATCGCCTCGCGCTGCCGCGCCCAGCGCAAGACCACCGACGGCATGGTCCGGATCATGGTGTTCTACGGCGAGGTACTGGCCCTGGCCTATATCGGCCGGCTCGAATCGGCCCGGCAGCGCGCCGCCGAGTACGCCGAGTTCTCCTCGGCCGGCCAGTTCGCCGGCTGGGCCATCGCCAAGATCATGGAAGGTGTGGCCGCCACCCACAGCGGGCGATTCCGCGACGCCATCGCCGCGATCGAACAGGCCCTGGCCGCGCTGAACGCCGAGAGTTCGCTGCCCTGGCAACTTCCGGGCCGGCTGCTGCTGGCCCGCGCCTACGCCGCGGTGGGCAATCCGGCCGACGCCGAACGCGTGCTGGAGGACGCCGAGGAACACTCCGGGGACTTCATGGCGCTGCACGAACCACACCGGATGATCGCCAAGGCCTGGCTGGCCGCCGCCAAGGGCAGTCACCGCTCGGCCATCGACGAAGCCCGGGCCGCCGCCGATGCCGCACATTCCTCCGGCCAGTACGCGGTCGAGGCCGAGGCACTGCACACCGCCGCCCGCTTCGGCGACCGCAGCGTGACCCGCCGCCTGCAGGACCTGGTGGACCGGGTGGACGGCCCGTTGCCCGGGCTCTACGCCCGGCACGCCGCCGCCGTGGCCGCCGCCGATCCGGCCGAACTGGACAAGGCCGCCGCCGCGTTCGAACAGGCCGGCCTGTTCCTGTCGGCAGCCGACGCGGCCGCCCAGGCGGTCCCGCTGCACGACCGCGCGGGCCATCGCCGCAACAGCACCGAATCAGCCGCTCACGCACTGCAATTGGCCGCCAAGTGCGGTGGCGCGGCCACCCCGGCCATTCGCTCGGCGGCCCGCCCGCTGCCGGTGACCGCCCGCGAGCGCGAGGTGACCGGTCTGGTGGCGCAAGGATTGTCGAACCGCGAGATCGCCGAGCGTCTGATCGTCTCGGTCCGCACTGTGGAGGGCCACATCTACCGAGCCTGCATCAAGCTCGGCGTCGCCGATCGGGACGAGCTCGCCAAGATCGTCTGGAGCGACCTGACCCGGTAGGCCTCGCTCAGTAGACGTCGCGTACGTACCGCTTCTCGGCCACCAGCTCGCGCTTGTAGTCACGGGCGGCCTCCTCGGACATCCCGCCGTGGGTGCGCAGGATCGTGCTGAGCGCGGCGTCGACGTCCTTGGCCATCCGGGCGGCGTCACCGCAGACGTAAAAGTGCGCACCGGCGTCCAGCCAGCGCCAGACCTCGGCCCCCTCGTCGAGCATCTTGTGCTGGACATAGACCCGGTCGGCCTGATCCCGGGAGAACGCCAGGTCCAACCGGTTCAGGAAACCGTCGCGCGCCATACCCTCCAGTTCGTCGCGAAAGTAGAAGTTCTCGGTGCGGTGCTGATCACCGAAGAACAGCCAATTGGCACCGCTGTGCCCCAGCGCCCGACGCTCGTGCAGGAAGCCCCGGAACGGGGCCACCCCGGTGCCCGGGCCCACCATGATCATCGGGGTCTGTGGGTCCTCGGGCGGACGGAAGTGTGGTGAACGCTGCAGGAACACCGGTGCCGCGGCGGCCCGGTCGGCCAGGAACGTCGAGCACACCCCGCCGCGAGCGGCACCGGAGGCGCCCCGGTACCGCACCACGGACACGGTGAGCGCAACCTCGTGCGGGCTGACCAGCGGGCTCGACGAGATCGAGTAGTTGCGCGGGGTCAGCCGGACGAGCACTTCCTGCCACTGTTCGGCGTCGGCATGCACGGCGAACTCGGTCACCAGGTCGAGACCGTTGCGGTTGCGCAGCCAATTGCTGCGCCGCTCACCGGAATTGCGCAGGACCTTGGCCGCCCGGCGATCGGGGCACGAATCGGCGACGAAGCGCAGCAGGTCGGGGGTGACCCGGCAGATGTCGTAGGAACAGATCAGGGCATCGCGCAGCGACTGCTCCACGCCGTCGACCTCGATCACCCCGTTCGGGTTCAGGCCGGTGGCCAGCAGCCAGGCGTCCACGACCGCCGGATCGTTGCTGGCGTACACGCCCAGCGAGTCACCGACCGCGTAGCTGACGTCGTACTCGGAGATGTCGAAGCCGAACTGGCGTACCTCCTTGACCGAGCCGGGCTTCGTCAGGAGCTCGTTGCGCACCATGGCGGCCAAAATCGGTTTGGCCCGGGTGAATTCGTCCGGCTCGGTCGGCAGCACGGTGCGGGCCGGGGCGGCGACGACGGCCGAGGTGGCGGCCGCACCGGTGAGTGCCGTGGTGACCGCATCGACCCAGGTCCGCAGCGGCTCGTCGTCGTAGGCCTCGCACTCGGCGCGGTCGAGCAGCTTGGTGGCACCCAAATCGGCCAGCCGCTGGTCCAGGGATCTGGCGTGCCCACAGAAGTTGTCGTAGGACTTGTCCCCGATACCGAGCACCGCGTACCGGATCCCGTGCAGCTGCGGGGCGTCCGCCGCCTGCAGCCGACTCCAGAAGTCGGCGCCGTTGTCCGGTGGACCACCGTCACCGAAAGTACTGGTGACGACGAGGACATCGCGGGCGGCGGCCAGATCGGCAAGCTCGAGTTCGTCCATGTTGACCAGCGCGGCCCCGGTGATCCGCCCGGCCAGCCCGGCCGCGAATTCCTCGGCAGTGCCGGTCTGGGAGGCCCACAGCACCAGTGGACCGGTATCCGCGCTGCGTTGGCCATGGCGTTCGCCATAGTGATCGACGGCGCCGTCGACACCGCCTGCGAGGTAGCCGGCGGCCCGCGAGTAGCGCCCGGCGAGCATGCCGTCCACCCACAGCCGCACCTTCGAGCTGATCGGCGCCGTTTCCGGCAACACCGGCACCCCACCGGGATCTGCCGGCATACCGGTGAAAAACCCCGCCAGATAGGTCATTTCGTCGTCGTTCAAGGACGGCTTGGGGATGGCTGCCAACCCGAGTTCGGCTGCCAGCGGATGCAGCACCGCGGCCGGTTCGGCCGGTTCGGCCGGCCGGACCGGCTCGACCGTCGGGATCGGGCGCAGGCTGACCGCGCACACTTTGAACTCGGGCTGCAGCGACTCCGGGTCGACGGCGTCGTTGGTGACCGCGTTGACGGTGAGGTACTCGCCGTGTTCGTCGTTCCAGTGAAATGGCGCAAAGCAACTGCCCGGACGGACCCGGTCGGTCAGCACCGCGGGTAGCACCGCCCGGCCGCGCCGCGAGGTCAGCTCGACCGATTGTCCCTGGACGATCTTCAGCTCGGCGGCGTCGAGCGGGTGGATCTCGACGAACGCGGCCGGGTTGAGTTTGTTGAGCTTGTCCACCTTGCCGGTCTTGGTCATGGTGTGCCATTGGTGTTGCAGGCGACCGGTGTTGAGCACCATCGGGTAGTCGTCGTCGGGCAACTCCGCGGCATCCATGTGCGGCCGGGCATGGAACACCGCACGCCGCGACGGGGTGGCGAAGGCCAGCCGCGGGGTGTGCCCGTCGGCGTCGACGAACAGGTCCTGGCTGACACCGTCGTTGAGATAGCGGATGGGGTGGCGGTCGTCGTCCCCGGCAGGGGCGTCCGCGGGCGGGACCGGCCACTGCAGCGGCGTCTGGCGCAGCCGCTCATAGCTGGCGCCGCGCAGGTCGTAACCCGTCTTCGGGTTGGCGAACCGGCGGATCTCGTCGAAGATTTCTTCGGCCGACGAGTACGTGAAATGCTCGGCGAACCCCAACTGTGCGGCCACCTGACAGATCAGCTGCCAATCCGGCCGCGCCTGCCCCAGCGGCTCCACCGACTGCGACAGCAGCGTGAGGTTGCGCTCCGAATTGACCATGACGCCTTCGGATTCCGCCCACAACGCGGCCGGCAGCAGGATGTCGGCGTAGTGGTTGGTCGCCGTGGACCGGTAGGCGTCGGACACGACGACCAGCTCGGCCGCCTCCAGGCCGTTGATCACGGTCTTACGGTTGGCCACGCTGGCAACGGGATTCGTGCAGATGATCCAGCAGGCCTTGATCAGGCCCTGCTCCATCTGTTCGAACATGCCGATGGTGCCCGGACCCACGTCGGACCGGATGGTACCCGCAGCCAGACCCCACGCGGTTTCCACGAATTCCCGGTCATCGACCGCGAGCACACTGCGCTGACCGGGCAAACCGGGTCCCATGTAACCCATTTCGCGCCCGCCCATGGCGTTGGGCTGGCCGGTCAACGACATCGGCCCGCTGCCCGGACGGCAGATGGCGCCGGTGGCCAGGTGCAGGTTACAGATGGCGTTGGTGTTCCAGGTGCCGTGTGTGCTCTGGTTGAGCCCCATGGTCCAGCAGCTCATCCACTCGCCGGCCTCCCCGATCATCGTTGCGGCAGTGCGGATGTCGGCTTCGGGCAGGCCGGTGATCTCGGCCACCCGGGCCGGCGGGTAATCGGCCAGGAACTCGGGCATCCCCTCCCACCCGGTGGTGTGTTCGGCGATGAACTGGTGGTCGATCGCGCTGCTTTCGACCAGCAGGTGCAGCACACCGTTGAGCAGCGCCAGATCGGTGCCCGGCTTGATCTGCAGGAAGAGATCGGCCCGCTCGGCGGTCGCGGTGCGGCGTGGGTCCACCACGATCAGCTTGGCGCCGGCCTTGAGCCGATCGGCCATGCGCAGGAACAGGATCGGATGACAATCGGCCATGTTCGCACCGATCACGAAGAACACGTCGGCCCGATCGAAATCGGTGTAGGACCCGGGTGGACCGTCGGCCCCGAGGGACTGCTTGAACCCGGTCCCGGCGCTGGCCATGCACAGCCGCGAGTTCGACTCGATGTGCACGGTCCGCAGAAATCCCTTGGCCAGCTTGGTGGCCAGGTACTGGGCCTCCAGCGACATCTGCCCGGACACGTAGAGCGCCACCGAATCCGGGCCGTGCTCCTCGACGACGGCCCGCAGCCGGCGGCCGGCCTCGGCCACCGCGTCGTCGACGGGCAGCGGCGTCAGCTCGTCGGACCGGGTGGACCGCAACAACGCCGTGGTGAGCCGATCATCGTCGGCCGCCATCATTTCGGCATGCATCGCGCCCTTGGTGCACAACCGGCCGAAATTGGTGGGGTGCAGCTTGTCGCCGCTGACCCGGGCGATCACCGGGCGGCCACCGTCAACTCTGGTGGTGACCTCGATGCCGCACCCGACACCACAGTACGAACACGCGGTCCGGTGGGTCGTATCCATGCCCCCATCGTGTGGGGACGGTGTTGTCGGATCTTTCCGGCGACGTTATCGCGGCGAAAACTGATCCTCACCGCGCGGCGACAGCCGCGGTGAGGATGATCGCCGCAGTTCACTGGCGTAGCGCACTACTCACGACCGGGCGTGCGGACCGGGCCATCATCAGATCATGACGCTGGTTTCCGATGCCGACCTGCCCAGGCTCGACTACGAACACTGCAACGATCCCGCCGACGTGCACCGGCTGATCGCGCAGGCCCGGGCGCAGGCGCCCATCGCCATCGGGCCGCACGGACCCGAACTGCTCAGCTACGACCTGGTCCGCGCGGCGCTGCGCGACAACCGGTTCGAGGTGCCCCGGGGCATGTTCCTGGCCGCGCAGGGCATCACGTCGGGTCCGCTGTGGGAACGGGCGAACAACAGCCTGCTCGGCCTGGACGGCGAGTCGCACACCCGGCTGCGGCGGCTGGTCGCCAAGGCGTTCGCCCCGCGCAACGCCGAGAGGCTGCGCGACACCTGCATCGCCATCGTCACCGAGCTCACCGACCCACACCTGGCCGCCGGGCACTGCGACGTGGTCGCCGACATCGCGGTGCAGTATCCGATTCCGGTCATCTGCGCGCTGCTGGGTGCCCCGCGCGGCGACTGGCCGCTGTTCTCCCGCTGGGCCGACGACATCTTCAAGATGTTCAGCTGGGACCTCGGTGAGCATGCCGAGTCGGTCGAGGCGGCTTGGCGGCAACTCGACGACTACGTCGACGACATGGTGGCCCGGCGCAGCTGCACGCTGACCGACGACCTGCTCTCGGATCTGATCCGGGCCGAGGTCGACGGCGACCGGCTCAACCACGCCGAGTTGCAGATGCTGGCCGGCGGGGTCCTGCTGGCCGGAACCGACACCACCCGCAACCAACTCGCCGCCGCCGTTCAGGTGCTGTGCGACTACCCCGACCAATGGCTGCTGCTGGCCGAAAAACCGGACATGGCGCCGCTTTTCGTCGATGAGCTGCTGCGCCACACCCCGATCGCGATGAGCACGGTCCGTATCACCCGCGACGACGTCGACCTGGGCGGGCTCACCATCGCCGCGGGCACCCAGGTGGCGCTGAACATCGCCGCGGCCAACCGTGATCCGCAGGTGTACGACGACCCCGAACGCTTCGACGTCAACCGGGTCGGGCCGCCGGCGATGATGACGTTCGGCGGCGGGCTGCACTACTGCCTCGGGGTGCACCTGGCCCGGGTCGAACTCACCGAGGCCCTGCGCGTGCTGACCGGCAAGCTGCACAACCCGCGATGCGACGGCCGGCCACCGTGGAAGCCGATGACCGGTATCACCGGCCCGGCCACGCTGCCGGTCACCTTCGACGCCGCCTGAACAGCTGGGACCTGGTCCGGGCCGAGCCGTCGACGTAGGCTGAAAAACGGCCGGGACATCACCTCCGACGCCGGCCACCGTGGCAATGAACGCGTGGAACCTGCGGCAGAGCACCGAACGTCGATACCAGGACCGCCGCGAGGCGGGCCGGGTCCTGGCCGGACAGCTGGCGTCCTATCGGGGCCGGCCAGACCTGCTCGTGCTGGGACTGGCCCGGGGCGGGGTTCCCGTCGCCGCCGAGGTCGCGTCCTACCTGCATGCCCCGCTGGATGTCTTCGTGGTCCGCAAGCTGGGGGTGCCGCAGTGGCCCGAACTGGCGATGGGCGCGGTGGCCTCCGGCGGCGGTCTGGTGCTCAACCGTGCGCTGGTGGACCGACTGGGCATCGACGACGACGCCATCGTCGCGGCGATCCGGCGCGAGACGGCCGAGGTGGAACGACGCGAGCAGGCCTATCGGGGTGGGCGGGCGGCGCCCGAACTGACCGGCCGGACGGTCATCCTGGTCGATGACGGTATCGCCACCGGCGCCAGCATGCTGGCCGCGGTGCGGGCCGTGCGACCGGCCAGACGCGTGGTGGTGGCCGTCCCGGTGGGACCGCCGACCCTCGGCAGTGAACTGAGCGACGAGGCCGACGAGGTGGTGTGTGCCAGCCGCCCGCCCCAGTTCGAAGCGGTGGGCCAGGCGTTCGCCGATTTCCACCAGGTCAGTGATGACGAGGTTCGCCGCCTCCTGGCCGCGGCGGCCACCAGTACCGGTTAGTTCTGGTACTTGTCCGCCGATTCGTCGGGGACGACATCCTCTTCGGTGGCGTCGGGCTCGACAGCGACGTCCGACTCCGGTTCGGCCACCAGCTCATCGGGATAGTCCACCGGCTCGTCCACCGCATCGATGACCTCGGTGGCATCGGCTGTCCCGGCGGCCTCCGAGGATTCCGACGGCACGCCTTCCGCGCCGGATTTCGTCCCCCGGGACCGCTCCCGCAGCGCATCCACGATCAGCAGAAGCACACCGATCACGCTGGCACCGATACAGACCCAGGCGATCAACTCATTGCTGGTGACCACCGCGGTCACCAGCGCAGCCAGGCCGATGACGGCAAGCACGAGCGCAATGATCAACATCGTTCAACCCTACGTGTGGTGGTCCCGGGTGGGACCGGTTCGCAACAGTGCCGGGAACGCTCTTGGCTGGTTAGTTGTTGCCGCGGTTGAACTGGCCGAAACCTGCCGAGTCGTTGTTGGCGCTGGAATCCACCGGTGCGGCCGAGCCGCGCTGGCCCAGCTCTTCCAGCTGAGATTCCAGGTAGGTCTTCAGACGGGTCCGGTATTCACGCTCGAACGTACGCAGCTGCTCCAGGCGGCCCTCCAGGACCGTGCGCTGCTGGTTGATCGTGCCCATGA
Source organism: [Mycobacterium] fortunisiensis (assembly GCF_019050325.1). Lineage (GTDB taxonomy): Bacteria > Actinomycetota > Actinomycetes > Mycobacteriales > Mycobacteriaceae > Mycobacterium > Mycobacterium fortunisiensis. Next base: position 176,788 of record NZ_VOMB01000020.1, read on the forward strand.
TCTCGGAGTGCTTCCGCTCGGCGTCGGCCTGCAGGGCGTCGGCCTTCTCCTGGGCCTGCCGCAGCTGGGTCTCCGACCGGGTCTGCGCATCGGCCAGCATGGCGTCGGCGCGGGTGCGGGCCTCCGACACAGTGGTCTCAGCGGTCTTGCGGGCATCGCTGACCATGGCGTCGGCCTGGGCGCGGGCATCCGAGAGCAGCTTCTCCGACTCGGCCTTGGCCGTGGACGTCAGGCGGTCGGCGGTGTCCTGGGCCAGGCTCAGCACCCGGGCGGCACGCACGGCGGTGTCCTCGCTGGGCGGCGCGGCAGGGGCGGCCGGCGCCGGCGGGGCCTCGTACACCGGTTGGGGTGCCGGGGTGGGCTCGGGCTCGGGTTCGTAGAGCGGGATCGACGACGAAGACGACGCACCGCCGCCGGCGCGTGCCGTGGCCAGCTCCTGATCGAGCTCGGACACCCGCTGCCGCAGATCGGCGTTCTCCTCGATGAGCCGAGTCAGCTCGTTCTCAACCAGATCGAGAAAGGCATCGACCTCGTCCTCGTTGTAGCCACGTTTGCCGATGGGCGGCTTGCTGAACGCGACGTTATGGACGTCCGCTGGTGTGAGCGGCATTGTCTGCCCCCTTGAAGTCTTGGACCGTCAACCGATCTCAAAGTGTAAAGCCTTGTTTGAACGCAACTGGCGTCCATCCTGTCACACCAGACCCGGCGGTTGCAGTAGAGGCCTATTTTTAAGAACGAATTTCAATCTTCTTACGCATTTGTGGAGCGCCCGGCAAACCCCGAGATCCCGGCCGGCAGCACCGGTTCATCCGCGGTGCTACATCGCGGCGTTGAATGCCAACTGCATGCCGATGAAGGCCGCCAGCAGCAGCACCATGATCGACAGATCGAAGCGCACCGCGCCCACCGTGAGCTGCGGAATGAGCCGCCGCAACAGTTTCACCGGGGGGTCGGTCACGGTCATGATGGCCTCCAGCACGACCACGGTCAGCCCCTTGGGATGCCAGTCGCGGCTGAACGACCGGATGAACTCGACGACCACACGCGCGATGAGCAGCAGCCAGAAGATGAACAGCGCGAAACCGAGAATTTCGAAGAACAGCGACAACTGAGCCGACCTCACCTACAGCAGGATGTGTGACATTGGATACAGGTCGCCGTGGGTCGGACACATCTCACACAGACGATGTGGTCAACCGGTAGTGCGACGCCGCCAGCCTACCCGGGCCGTTGCCGGTCGATCGGGTGCGCGGCGCCGTCGCGCCGGCCTACTGATAGGCGTAGAAGCCCGCCTCGGCGATCCGACGCCGCTGCTCAGCACTGACGTCGACGTCAGCCGGCGACAGCAGGAACACCTTCGTGGCCACCTTGTCGAACGAGCCGCGCAGGGCGAATGCCAGGCCCGCGGCGAAATCGACCAGACGCTTGGCGTCGGCGTTGTCCATCGAGACCAGATCCATGATCACCGGGGTGCCGTCGCGAAACCGCTCGCCGATGGTGCGGGCTTCGCTGTAGTCCTTGGGCCGCAGCGTGGTGATCTTCGCCAGTGGGCTGCCGGCTTCGAACAGCTCGGCCATCCGGCGGGGATCCATCGCCAGCGCACCCCGGGTCGATCCGGCCAGGGAGCCCAGACGCGGTGCCGGCCGGTCGAATTCGCGGGGAGCGCGCATCCGGGCATCGAACCGTGGCTCGTCGGCGAAACCACCGGCGTAACCACCGCGGTAGGCCGGACCCTCGTCGTACTCGGGGCCCTCGTAGCCGTAGCCGTCTTCCTCGAAGCGCTCGTCACGTGGCCGACGGGCGTAGCTGCGAGCGCCACCACGATCTGCCCCACGATCATCGTCCTCGTAGTACTCGTCGTCGTAGTCCTCCATCGGCGCCATGCCGAAGTAGGCCTTGACCTTGTGCAGTGTGCTCATCTCGGCGACCCTTCTGCAGACCGTGGGAGTGGTGATGTCTGTGATGAAGATGTGACTGGTGTGACTACTGCCGGTGACGTTAGCGGGCGTTGCCCCATGAGCGCGGTACCGACACGCACACAGGTCGATCCGTGTTTGACCGCACTTTCGAGGTCACCGGACATGCCGGCAGACAGTTCGAGTCGGTGCTGGTAGTCGCGTTGCACCCGGTCCCGCTCGGCGGCCAACCGGGAGAAAGCCTCGTCAGGATCGGACTGCAGCGGCGGAATCCCCATCAACCCGGCGAACTCGAGCCCCGCAGCGGTGTTCGCTGAGCCACAGATTTCGTCGACGAGATCCTGGTCGTTCACGTCCACACCGCCCCGGCCGGCATCGCCGTCGAGACTGATCTGGATGTAGATGCGCAGCGGATGTGACCGGGCGCCGGCCGACAGCGCCTCGGTCGCCGCCCGGTCCAGGGCCCGCAGCAGGCGCAGGCTGTCCACCGAGTGCGCGGTGTGCGCCCACCCGGCAACCGCGCGCGCCTTGTTCCGCTGGATGCGTCCCACCATGTGCCAGCGAATCGGCGCATCCGGCAATTCCGCGCGAACCGCATCGACTTTATTGGCCGCTTCTTGTTCGCGGGATTCACCAAATGCCAGGCAACCCAATTGGTTGAGAATAATGACATCAGAAGCGGGAAAGTATTTCGTAATCGGCAGCAATTCAATGTCATTTACATTTCGCCCGCACAATTCTGCCGCCCGCGCCAGACGCGCCCGCGTCGCACCCAGCGCGGCGGTCAATTCGGCCGTCCGATCGGCATCACGCCCGCGCTGTCCGGTGCTCATCTCGAACTCACTCCGGCTCCATCCACACCACACTGGCCAGCCGACCCGTCTGCGCGTCGCGGCGATGGCTGAACAGCGCGCGGTCGGCGACCGTACAGCGCGGGTCCACATCGATCGCGGTGACACCCAAAGCCTTTAACTGCCGGGCGATTCCGGCCCGCAGATCCAGGCCGGCCGTGCCCCGGGCGGTGGTCGTACGGGACCCCGGCAGCGCCGCCTCCACATCGGCGGCCATCGCCTCGGGCACCTCGTAGTTGGCCCCACTGACGGCCGGACCGAGCAACACCGAGATATCCCCGACGTCTGCGCCGGCAGCCACCATCGCCTCCAGCGTGCGCGCGACGATACCTTTTTGTGCGCCCACCCGTCCGGCATGAACAGCGGCGACGACACCGACCCGGGCGTCGCCCATTAATACCGGCACACAATCGGCCGTCACCACAACCAAAGCCAAACGCGGGATCGAGGTCACCAAAGCGTCGGTATTTTCCACCGCGTCCTCGCGCGGGCCGTCCACCGTGGCGACGTGATCGCTGTGCACCTGATTCATCCAGACCAGCGCATCGGCGCCGACCGCGGCGGCCAACCGCGCCCGGTTGGCGGACACCGCCTGCGCGTCGTCGCCGACGTGGTCGCCGAGGTTGAACGAATCGAACGGCGGTGCCGAGACACCGCCGGCGCGGGTCGTGGTGACCCGCCGAATACGCACACTCACGATCCCAGTATCCGAGCCACCCGCGAGACCCGGATCAGTGCCGCATGAACGGCGGCACGTCGACATCGTCGTCGGCGATCCCGCCGTCGTCACCGCCCACGCTGACCGTGGCACCGTTGGTGGGCGCCGGGACACTCGCGGCGTCCGTGGGCTCGAACAGCGACGTGGTCACCTTGCCGGCCCGGCCCGAGGCGATCGGCTGGGTCTGCGCCGCGCTCGGACTGACCACCGGCTTTCGGCTCGGCCCGGCGCTGTCGAAGCCGGCCGCGATGACGGTGACCCGCACCTCGTCACCGAGCGAGTCGTCGATCACGGTGCCGAAGATGATGTTGGCCTCGGGATGTGCGGCATCCTGGACCAGCGAGGCGGCCTCGTTGATCTCGAACAGGCCCAGGTCACTGCCACCGGCCACCGAGAGCAGCACGCCCTGCGCGCCTTCCATCGAGGCCTCCAGCAGCGGCGAGTTGATCGCGATCTCGGCGGCCTTGAGCGCCCGGCCGTCGCCGCGCGCCGAACCGATGCCCATCAGCGCGGTGCCCGCGCCGCTCATCACACCCTTGACATCGGCGAAGTCGACGTTGATCAGACCGGGGGTGGTGATCAGATCGGTGATCCCCTGGACACCGTTGAGCAGCACCTCATCGGCGCTGCGGAACGCGTCCATCAGCGACACCGCGGCATCACCCATCTGCAGCAGCCGATCGTTGGGGATCACGATGAGGGTGTCGCAGCTCTCGCGCAGGGTCTGAATGCCGTTCTCGGCCTGGTTGCTTCGGCGCTTGCCCTCGAACGAGAACGGCCGGGTGACGACGCCGACGGTGAGAGCTCCGAGCTTTCGCGCGATCGAGGCGACGACGGGGGCGCCACCGGTGCCGGTGCCGCCGCCCTCACCGGCGGTGACGAACACCATGTCGGCACCGCGCAGCAGTTCCTCGATGTCGTCCTTGGCATCCTCGGCCGCCTTGCGGCCCACCTCGGGATCGGCGCCGGCGCCGAGCCCGCGGGTGGAGTCACGGCCCACGTCGAGCTTGACATCGGCGTCGCTCATCAGCAGTGCCTGCGCGTCGGTGTTGATCGCGATGAACTCGACGCCCTTGAGGCCCTGTTCGATCATCCGGTTGACGGCGTTGACGCCGCCGCCGCCGATACCAACCACCTTGATCACCGCGAGGTAGTTATGCGGGGGGGTCATGGATCGTCTTCCTCCCAGGTCGAGTGTTCACAAGTGTTCCTGACGCCGAATCTCCCCGGGGCAAACCCTCAACCTCAACCATAGGCTTAGAGTTATGTCAAGTAGTTCCGCGCAAACAGAACGGTAGGGGGACAACGCCACCGATCGCGGCAGGCGCGCCGACGTGCAGTGTGGCAATTTCGGGCAGATCCCCGCGGGCCTGTGCGGCGCCTACTTCACCGTGGGCAGATCCGGGCTGGAGACGTCGTAGGTGTGCCCCGGCTGGGTGAGCAGGGCCGCCAGCTTGAGCGCCTTCTCGTCGGTCCGCTCGTTGGTCCCCCAGACCACCACGCGGCCGTCGGTCAGCGTCAACGCGATCGAGGCCACCGACGGGGCGGCGATCCGGCCGACCTGGGCCACCACGTCCGGCGGCAGCGCCAGCATCACCTCGAGGGCGGCCTTGGTGGCCGGGTCCTTCGGGCCGGGATGGTCGGTGTCCAGGTAGGGCAGCGTGGGCGGCGGCGGCTCGGTGGCGAAATCGACACCGTCGCGGTCGAACAGATGCGGACCGTCCGGATAGTCCTTGACCACCACCGGCACCCGCTCGACCACGGTGATCCGCAACGTCGACGGATACTCGCGCTGAACCCGCGCCGTGGCGACCCGCCGGATGGTGGCCACCCGCTCGGCCACCGAATCGGTGTCGATCTGCAACAGCGGCGTCCCCGGCACCACCCCGGCCGTCGCCAGCACCTGCTCGACGGGCACCGCCGCCACGCCGTCGACCACCACAGCGCGCGCCGACATCAGCGGCGTGAAATACAGGACCAGGCCAAGTGCCACCGCCACCACCGCGGCCAACGCCGACCACAACAACACCTTCAGACCACGAATCGTGCTGCGCGCCACAGCATTCGGGGTATCAGCCGGCTGGCCGGCAGCGCGGCGCTTGGCCTCACGCCGGGCGTGCTCGATCGCCACTGCCCGATCCCGCGCCGCACGTCGCTCCGCACGTTCTCGCCGGGCGCGGCGCCGGGGGCCTTCGTAATCCTCGGCGGCGGCCGGCGGCATGTCCGGCCGCTGGGGCTCGGCAGCCGCTCCGGGAACCTCGGTCACCTCTTCGGGACCGTCGGGACCCGTCTCGGTCACGGTGAGTCCGTCGACGAACGGCCCGGCGCGCTGCGGTTCGCCTTGATCTGCAGCTCGGTCAGGATCTCCTTGCCGAGCATGGTCACGTCACCGGCGCCCATGGTCAGCACCACATCACCGGATCGGGCCGCGGCAGCCACCACGGCGGCCACCGCCGAGAAATCCGGGACATAGGTGACCGCCGAGCTGACGTGTTCGGCGACCGTCGCGCCGCTCACGCCGGGCAGCGGCTGCTCTCGCGCACCATAGACATCCAGCACGAAAACCTCGTCGGCCGCGCTCAGGGCCGCACCGAACTCGACAGCGAAAGTCGCTGTGCGCGAGTACAAGTGCGGTTGGAATGCCACGATGACCCGGCCGCCGGTCTGGTCCACCAGGGTGCGGGCCGCCGCAAGCGTGGCGCGCACCTCGGTGGGATGGTGCGCATAGTCGTCAAAGACCCGCACCCCGCCGAGGGCTCCCACCAGCTCGAAACGCCTTCGCACACCCTCGAATCCGGCCAGGCCGTCGAGCACCGTCTCGGCCGGTGCACCCACCTCGATGGCCGCCAACAGCGCGCCCAGCGCATTGAGCGCCATGTGCCGGCCGGGCACCGCCAGCCGGATCGCCCGCGGATGCGGCTCACCGGCCAGCTGGATCTGGGCCACTGCGCCGGTCCCCTGCTGCTCCCAACTCACCATGGTGCCGGCGAGCCCCTCGGCCGGCGCACTGCCATAGCGCAGCACCCGGATCCCGAGGGCTTCGGTGTGCGCGGCCAGCGCGGCTGCCCCCGGATCGTCGGAACACACCACCAGGGCCCCGCCCGGCGCGATGCGATCGACGAAGGCCGAGAACACCTCGGTGTAGGCCTGTTCGCTGCCGAAGAAATCCAGGTGGTCGGCCTCGATGTTGGTGACCACCGCGACATTCGGTGCGTACTCCAGCAGCGAGCCGTCGCTCTCGTCGGCCTCGGCGACAAAGCAGGTGCCGCTGCCGTGATGGGCGTTGGTCCCGGCCTCGCCCAGCTCGCCGCCCACGGCGAACGACGGGTCGAAACCGCTGTGCTGCAACGCCACGATGAGCATCGAGGTGGTGGTGGTCTTGCCGTGGGTGCCGGTCACCATCAACGTGGTGTACCCGGCCATGAGCTTGGCGAGCACGACCGGCCGCAGGATGACCGGGACCCCCCGGCGCCGCGCCTCCACCAACTCCGGGTTGGTCTTGGGAATGGCAGCGTGCGTGGTGACCACCGCGGTCGGCCCGCCCGGCAACAGGTCGAGGGCCGACGCGTCGTGACCGATCCGGATCTCGGCGCCGCGCGCCCGCAGTGCCACCACCCCGCGCGACTCTTTGGCATCGGAGCCCGACACCAGGCCGCCGCGGTCCAGCAGGATCCGGGCCACACCCGACATCCCGGCCCCGCCGATCCCCACCATGTGCACCCGCTGCAGTTCAGCCGGGAGGGAATTGCCGTTCACTGCAGCTTCTTTCGTTGAGCATGGGCGAGATCCAGCGCGGCCTGCGCCACCTTCGTGGCGGCGTCGGGATGACCCGACAACGATGCGGCGGCCGTCATCTCCGCCAGCCGCGCGTCATCGGTGAGCAGCGGTGCGACGGTGTCGGCGACGAACTCCGGACTGAGCGCGGCGTCGTCGACGACGAGGCCGCCACCCGCCGACACCACCGGCAGGGCGTTGAGCCGCTGCTCCCCGTTGCCGATCGGCAGCGGCACATACACCGCGGGTAGCCCGACCGCCGTCACCTCGGCGACCGTCATCGCCCCGGACCGGCAGATCGCCAGATCGGCTGCGGCATAGGCCAAATCCATCCGGTCCAGGTACGGCACCGCCACATAGGGCGGTGCCCCCTCCGGCACCGGCGGCAGGTCCAGGGTGTTCTTCGGGCCGTGTGCATGCAGGACCGAGACCCCGGCAGCGGCCAGCGCCGGGGCCGCCGAACAGACCGTGCGATTGATCGACTGTGCTCCCTGCGAGCCGCCGAACACCAACAGCACCTTGGCATCCGGGGGAAAGCCGAAGTAGGACCTGGCCTCGGCGCGCAGCACCGCCCGGTCCAGCGAGGTGATCGCGGCGCGCACCGGCACCCCGACCACCTCGACCTTGCGCAGGCCCGGCTCGGGTACCGCCGCGAGCACCCGGCGCGCCGACATCGCACCGACCCGATTGGCCAGGCCGGCACTGGCGTTCGCCTCGTGCACCACCACCGGGACACCGCGCCGGCGACCGCGCAGGCCGAGGCCGCCACGGGCGGCAAGGTAGGCCGGCAACGCCACATAGCCACCGAACCCGATCACCACATCGGCCTCGACCCGGTTCAGCACCGAGCGGGCCTGGCGGATCGCGGTGCGCACCCGCAGCGGCAGCCGCAACAGATCGCCCGATGGCTTGCGCGGCATCGGCACCGGGGTGATCAGCTCGAGGTCATAGCCGCGCTGTGGCACCAGTCGGGTCTCCAGCCCACGGGCAGTACCGAGCGCGGTGATCCGCACCCGCGGATCGAGTTCCCGCAGCGCATCGGCCACCGCCATCGCCGGCTCGACATGACCGGCCGTACCGCCACCGGCCAGGACGACGGATATCCCCCGCTCCTGCCCCCGAGGACGCGATGTCCCCCGGTCGCTCGTGCCCGCTCTCACCCGTAACGCTGACCTTCCAGAGTTCGGCCCCGATGGCCCTGTTTCCGCTGGCCTGCACCATATCGGACCGCGGACCTGGCACCGGAGGCCGGCTGTTGGCCGCTGGCCCGCCCCGACCGGCGGACGGGACGGTCACCGCTGCGCGGCGAGCGGCGTGCTGCGGGCTGCCCGGCCCCGGCCTTATTGGCCCTGGCCTGCCTGCCCGCCTGTTTACCGGCCGGCTTCGCACCGGGCTTGCCGTTGGGCTTTCCCGCGCTGCGCGAGGGTGCCTTCCGCCGGTCGTGCAGGCGGTTGCGGGCCACCTCGAGCTTGGTGGGGACATAGGGCTCGGGCAGCGGCAGCCGCAACAGCCGGTTCACCCGATCGTCGCGCCCGGCCCGCAGCGCCGCCACGGCCTCGGGTTCGTGCCGGGCCGCATTGGTGATCAGCCCCATCATCAGAAGCGTTGTGGCCTGCGACGATCCGCCAGCCGAGATCAGCGGCAGCTGCAGCCCGGTGACCGGCAGCAACCCCACCACGTAACCGACGTTGATGAACATCTGACCGACCACCCACAGCGTGGTGGTGGCGGCCAGCAGGCGCAGGAACGGATCGGCCGAGCGCCGGGCGATCCGGGTGCCGGTGTAGGCGAAGAGGCCGAACAGGGCCAGCAATCCCACCGCGCCGACGAATCCCAGTTCCTCACCGATGATCGCGAAGATGAAGTCGTTGTGCGCGTTGGGCAGGTAGTTCCACTTCGCGGTGCCCTGGCCCAGCCCGTCGCCAAAGATGCCGCCGTTGGCCAGAGCGAACCGGGCCTGGCGGGATTGGTACCCGATGCCCTGTGAATCCGCCGCCGGGTCGAGCCAGGACTGCACCCGGTCGGACCGGTAGCCCGCCGACAGCGCCAGTGCGCCGGCTGCCAGCACCGCGGCCGCCAGGGAGGACAGGAACACCCGCAGCGGAAGCCCCGCGTACCACAGCAGGCCGAGCAGGATGATGCTGAGCGAGACGGTCTGCCCGAGGTCGGGCTGGGCCACGATCAACGCCAGGGCGATCACCGCGGCCGGCACCAGCGGGATCAGCATCTCGCGCAGTGAGGCCCGCTCCATCCGTCGGGCCGCCAGCAGGTGTGCCCCCCAGATGGCGAAGGCGATCTTGGCCAGCTCCGAAGGCTGCATGGAGAACCCGGCGACGACGAACCACCCGCGGGAACCGTTGGCCACCTTGCCGATTCCTGGGATGAGCACCAGCACCAACAGCAGGATCGTGAAGGCGAACCCGGGGAAGGCCAGCCGGCGCAGGGTGCGCACCGAGATCCGCAACGCCAGGTAGAACGCGATCAGTCCGATGACCGTCCACAGCACCTGGCGGCCGAACACTGCCCAGGGCGACCCGTCGAAGTCGTAGGAGTACACCCCCGACGCGGAGAGCACCATGATCAGGCCCAGTGTGGTGAGCAGCGCGGTGACCGCGATGATCAGGTGGAACGAGGTCATCGGGCGGCCCAGCCAGACGCCGAACCGGGTGCGCGGCGCGGCGGTCACCTTCCCGGTGGAGCCGGTGGCGGTATCGCCGGTATCGCCGGTCGCGTCGGCACCGCCGTGGCGCAACCGGGCCAGGATGCTGGCCACGTTCCCTACCCGATCGCGGCGCGGACGGCGCCGGCGAACGCATCGCCGCGCTGGCCGTAGCCGCTGAACTGGTCGAAGGATGCGCCTGCCGGGGCCAGCAACACGGTGTCACCCGGTGCGGCCAGCCCGCGGGCGGCATCCACGACCGCCGCCATGACCGCGTCGGAGACCGGACGGTCGCCCACGTCGATCACACGAGTCACATGATCACCAATAGACTCATTTGTCTCAAGCACCCCAGAATCCTCCCCCGCCACAACCTCGACGACGGGGACATCCGGGGCGTGTCGCGATAACGCATCGGCAACCATCTGCCGGTCCCGACCGATCAACACCACCCCGACCAGGCGATTCGCCACCTGTCGGACCAGCTCATCGACCGAAGCACCCTTCAGCAAGCCCCCGGCCACCCAGACCACCCGGTCGAACGCGGTGATCGAGGCCTGCGCGGCATGCGGGTTGGTGGCCTTGGAATCGTCGACGTAGCGCACCCCGCCGGCTGCCCCGACCAGTTCCGCGCGGTGCCGCCCGACCTGGAAGGACGCCAGCGCAGCCGCAATCGATTCCGGAGCCACCCCCACGGCACGGGCCAGCGCCGCGGCTGCCAGCGCGTCGAGCACCCCGACCGGCCCCGCCACCGAGATCGTCGCGGTCTCAGCCAACTCGACATCGGCGTCGAAGGCGCGATCGACGAGCTTGCCCGCGCGCACCCCGAGTTCACCGACCGCCGGTTCCCCGAGCCGGAACCCGACCCGCACCGGTGCCGCCGCAGACTCCAGCAACCCGGCCGCCACCGGATCGTCCAAGCCCACCACCGCCACCCGGCCGGACAACGCCCTGGCCTTGTCGGCGGCATAGGCGGCCATCGAACCGTGCCAGTCCAGATGGTCCTCGGCCACGTTGAGCACCACCCCGGCCTCCGGGCGCAGCGACGGTGCCCAGTGCAGCTGAAAACTGGAAAGCTCCACCGCCAGCAACTCCGCGGGCTGCGCCAGCACGGCCAGCACCGGATCACCGATGTTGCCGCACAACAGACTTCGCCGTCCGTCGGCCAGCAGCATGTCGTGCAACATCGAGGTGGTGGTGGTCTTGCCGTTGGTTCCGGTGACCACCAGCCAGCGCCGGGGCGCACCGTAACGGCCCGCGGTATCCAGCCGCCAGGCCAGCTCCACGTCGCCCCAGATCGGTACCCCGGCCGCGGCCGCGGCCGTCAGCACAGGAGCCGTGGGCGGAAACCCCGGGCTGGTGACCACCAGCGCGTAGTCGGCGATGCCGGCAATGGCTGCAGCCGGATCGACGACGTCGGTGCCCTGCTCGCGATAGGCCCGCAGGGCGTCGTCCCGGTCGTCGCACAGCGTCGCAGCCACGTCCAGCGGTGCCAGCGCCGCCAGCACGGCACGTCCGGTCACCCCCGCACCGGTCACCAACACCCGGGCACCCGGGGTCAGCAGCGACAACACCTCGTGACCGCCGGATGGGCCGGCCATGTCAGGCCCCGACTGCGGTGAGCCACTCGCTGTAGAACAGCGCCACCCCGAGGCCACAGGCAATCGCCGTCAGCAGCCAGAACCGGATGATCACCGTGGTTTCGGCCCAACCCACCAGCTCGAAATGATGATGGAACGGCGCCATCCGGAACACCCGCCGACCCGTGGTGCGGAACGCCAGGATCTGCACCACCACCGAGGTCACCTCGGCCACGAACAGGGCGCCCAGCACCACCGCGAGAATCTCGGTGCGGCTGGTCACCGACAGCCCGGCGATGATGCCGCCCAGGGCCAGCGATCCGGTGTCGCCCATGAAGATCTTGGCCGGCGCGGCATTCCACCACAGGAATCCGATGCAGGCACCCGCGGTTGCGGCGGCGATGATGGCCAGGTCCAGCGGGTCGCGCACGTTGTAGCAGCCCAGGCCCGGCGCCGTGGCGCAGGCGTTGCGGTACTGCCAGAAGGTGATCAGCACGTAGGCCGCACACACCATCGCCATCGCGCCGGCGGCCAGCCCGTCCAGCCCGTCGGTGAAGTTCACCGCATTGGACCAGGCACTCACCAGCACCACGCAGAACAGCACGAACACCCACGACGCCAGGGTCACGGTGGCGATCTCACGGACGTAGGACAGCTCGGCGCTGCCCGGGGTCAGGCCGTCGCCGTTGCGGAACTGCAGCACCAGCACGCCGAACAACACCGCCGCCGTCAGCTGGCCGACGGTCTTGGCGGTCTTGTTCAACCCCAGGTTGCGCGAGCGCCGCAGCTTGATGAGGTCGTCGACGAAGCCGACCAGTCCAAGCATCGTGGCCAGCGCCAACACCAGCAGGCCCGAGGCCGACGGGCCGTCACCGCCCAGCGCCACCCCGACCAGATGGGTGCCGAGGTAGGCCGCCCAGATGCCGGCCACGATCGCCACCCCGCCCATCGACGGGGTGCCGCGCTTCTTGGCATGGCTGGCCGGGCCGTCCTCGCGGATCTCGTGTCCCAGCCCACGCTTGGTGAACAGCCGGATCAGCGCCGGGGTGAGCAATATCGAGACCGTCAGTGCGATACCGACGGCGATCAGGATGAGCTTCATCGGGCGGCATTCCGATCCACGGCGTCAGCTGCGCCGTCGACGTCAACCAGCGCATCGGCCAGCGCACCCAACCCCACCGAGTTGGAGGCCTTCACCAGCACCACGTCCCCGGGGGCCAGTTCGGCCTGCAACAGCTCCAGCGCGGCGTCGACATCGTCAACCATCGTGGACTCAGATCCCCAGGAACCCTCCATCACCGCGCCGTGGTGCATGGCGTTCATAGTCCTCCCGGTTCCGACGACGATTAACCGAGACACATCTAAGCGCACCGCGAACCGTCCGATGGCGTCGTGCTCGGTTATCGCCTCGTCTCCGAGTTCGCCCATCTCCCCCAGCACCGCCCAGCTGCGCCGCTTCCCGCCCGGCTCACCGGGGTGCTGCCGGGCCATCCACGCCAGTGCCTTGAGGCCGGCCCGCATGGAATCCGGATTGGCGTTGTAGGCGTCGTTGATCACCGTCACCCCGTCGGCCCGGGTGAGCACCTGCATCCGGTTCCGCGACACCGGGCCCGCCCCGGCGAGCGACGAGGCCACCTGATCCAGATCGGCGCCGCACGCCACCGCAACCGCGGCCGCACACAGCGCATTGCCCACCTGGTGATCGCCGTGCACCGCCAGCGCCACCTCGGTTTCCCCGCCGCCGGCGTGCAGGGTGAACCGCGGCCGGGCCAGCTCGTCGAGGGTGACCGGGCCGGCCCAGACGTCGACCTGCGAACCGGGCTCGCGCGAAACCCGCACCACCCGCGCCGCGGTCTGACCGGCCATGGCTGCCACGGCGGAATCGTCGACGTTGAGCACGACCACGCCGGAGGCCGGAACAGCTTGGGGCAACTCGGCTTTGGTGCTCGCGATCACCTCCCGCGAGCCGAACTCGCCGAGATGGGCGGTCCCCACATTGAGTACCACCGCGATCTGCGGCGGGGCGATGGCGGCCAGCGCGGCGATGTTGCCCAGATGCCGGGCCGACATCTCCAGGATCAGGTAATCGGTCTGTGGTGTCGCACGCAGCACGGTCCACGGGTGTCCCAGCTCGTTGTTGAACGAGCCCGGCGGCGCAACCACCTCCCCGAGCGGCGCCAGCACGGCGGCCAGCAGGTCCTTGGTCGAGGTCTTACCCGACGATCCCGTCACCCCGATGATCGTCAGCCCGCCGGCGACCAGCTCTTCAGCCACCGCGGCCGCAAGCTTCGCCAACGCCGCCAACACCGCAGCCCCCGAACCATCGGTGTCGAATTCCAAAGCGCCCGAAGACACGTCGACACCCCGACCGGACTCACCGGGCTGCTTCACGATGATGGCCGGCACCCCCACCGGGCGCGCGGCCAGCACCGCGGCCGCGCCCGCGGCCACCGCCGCCGGGGCGAAGTCGTGGCCGTCCGACCGGGCGCCCGGCAGCGCCAGGAACAGCCCGCCCGGCCCGATCGCGCGGGAATCGAATTCCACCGTGCCGGTGACGCGGGTGGCAGCCGCTTCGTCCGCCGTGATGTCGGCCAGCTCACCGCCGACAATCTCGGCGATCCTGGCGATGCTCATCTCGATCACGTGCCCGACTCCCCTGCCTTGACTGCGTCCAACGCTGCCGCCAACTCCTCGCGATCATCGAACGGCCGGGTGTGGCCGCCACTGGTCTGCCCGCTCTCGTGGCCCTTGCCGGCAACCAGAACGATGTCGCCGGGGCCGGCCCAACGCACCGCGTACTCGATCGCCGCGCGCCGGTCGCCGATTTCGGTCACCCCGCCCCCGGTCGCGGCGCCCGCCGCCCCGGCCACGATCGCCGCCCGGATCGCCGCGGGGTCCTCGTCGCGGGGATTGTCATCGGTGACGACGACGAGATCGGCCAGTTCCGCGGCGACCTGCCCCATCGGCTCGCGCTTGCCCGCGTCCCGGTTGCCGCCGGCGCCGAACACCACCGCGATGCGCCGCGGGCCGGAGGCACGGAGGGTCTCCAGCACCGCCTGCAGCGCACCCGGCTTGTGCGCGTAATCGACCAGGGCCAGAAACGGCTGCCCACGGTCGATCGGCTGCAGCCGGCCGGGGACGGTCGCTGCCCGCAGCCCCGGGGCCGCCTGCTCGGGCGCCACGCCGGCCCCGTCGAGCAGCGCGATCGCCAGGGCCGCGTTGGCGACGTTGTATCCGCCGGTCAGCCCGATCCGCAGATCGTGGTGCACACCGGCCGGATCCACGAGGGTGAACTGCTGTGATCCGACGCCGACCGCCGTGATGTCCGTGGCCTGCCAGTCCGCCGGGGCACCCGTGGCGCTGACGGTCGTGACCTTCTCGGCCCGACGGGCCATCGCCGCGCCCCACTCGTCGTCGACACAGATCACCGCCGTCGCGGCGTGATCGGGAGACCCGGGGTCGAAGAGCCGGGCCTTGGCCTCGAAGTAATCGGCCATCGTGGGGTGGAAATCCAGGTGATCGCGCGACAGGTTGGTGAAGCCGCCCAGGGCGAAGTCGATCCCGTCGACGCGCCCCTGCACCAGCGCGTGGCTCGACACCTCCATCACCACGGTGTCGACGCCGCTCTCGACCATCAGCGCCAGCAGCGCCTGCAGATCCGGGGCCTCCGGCGTGGTCAGGGCACTCGGCAGATCGCGCCCGGCAATACGCACACCCACCGTGCCGATCAGACCGGCCACCCGGCCCGCGGCCCGCAGGCCGGCCTCCACCAGATAGGTCGTGGTGGTCTTGCCCGAAGTCCCGGTGACCCCGATGACCGTCAACCGCTCGGACGGCCGGCCGTACACCTGCGCCGCCACCTGGCCCAGCACCGAGCGCGGGTCGGGATGGATCAGCACCGGCACCGTCAGGCCGCCCAGTTCGGCGGCACCGGCGGCATCGGTGAGCACCGCGACCGCCCCGGCGGCGACCGCGTCGGCCGCATAACGCGCTCCGTGCACCGCCGCGCCCGGGAGTGCGGCGAACAGGTCTCCCGGCTGGGCGTCCTGCCCCCGCAGGATCACGCCGGTGATCCGGAGATCCGGCAGGTCGGGTCCGGCGGCAGGGACCGCCTGAATCTGTTCGGCGAGCGGCGCAAGGTGGTGGCCGGCGGGACGACTGGGACGCAGCTTCATGGCCATGCCACAGTACCCATCGACGGTCAGGTCGCCTGCAAGGTCAACCGTGGACCGGGATCGGGTGACAGCGGGACGTTGTGACGCTGCAGCAGCCACGAGGCGATGTCGTGGAACAACGGTGCCGCCGACGACCCCGGGGAACCGTCGGCCGCGCGGTGCGGGGCGTCCATCATGATGCCGACGACGTAGCGCGGATCGTCCGCGGGCGCCATGCCGGCGAAGGTGATCCAGTAGACATCGTCGTAGTAGCAGCCGCAGGCCGGGTTGATCTGCTGGGCGGTGCCGGTCTTGCCGGCGATCTGATAGCCCTCCACCGCCGCCTGCGGACCCGTGCCCTGCTGATAGCCCATCGGGTCATGCTGCACGACGGCACGGAACATGTTGCGCACCGTGCGCGCGGTCTCGGCCGAGACCACCCGGACCCCGTCCGGGCGGGGCTCGTCGGTGCGGGTGCCGTCCGGCTCGATGGTCGACTTGATGATCCGCGGCGGGACGCGCACCCCGTCGTTGGCGATCGACTGGTACATGCTGGTCATCTGCAGCAGCGTCATCGAAAGGCCCTGCCCGATCGGCAGGTTCGAGAACGAGCTGCCTGACCACTGGTCTATGGGCGGCACCAGACCCGAGCTCTCACCGGGCAGTCCGACGTCCGTGCGCTGGCCCAACCCGAACTTGCGAACCATGTCGTAGAACCGCTCCGGGCCGATGCGTTGGGCCAGCATCAGCGTGCCCACGTTCGACGACTTCCCGAACACCCCCGTGGTGGTGTACGGCATCACGCCGTGGTTCCAGGCGTCACTCACGGTGACCCCACCCATGTCGATGGAGCCCGGCACCTGCAACACCTCGTCGGGGGTGGTCAAGCCGAGTTCGATGGCCGTCGCGGCGGTGATGATCTTGTTCACCGAGCCCGGCTCGAACGGCGAGGACACCGGCAGGTTGCCCATCTGCCGGTTCTCCTGACGGCCGATGTCCTGGCTTGGATCGAACGTGTTGTCGTTCGACATCGCCAGTACCTCACCGGTTTTCGCATCGAGGACGACGGCCGACACGTTCTTGGCGCCGGAGGCGTTCCTGGCCAGCTGGACCTGCTGCTGGACGTGGTACTGGATGTCGTCGTCCAGGGTCAACTGCACCGTGGAACCGTCGACCGCATTGTGTCGGTTGCGGTAACTGCCGGGGATCACCACACCGTCCGAACCCCGGTCGTAGGTGACCGAGCCGTCGGAGCCGGCCAGCACCGCGTCGAGCGAATCCTCCAGCCCCAGCAGCCCGTGGCCGTCCCAGTCGATCCCACCGACGATGTTGGCCGCCAGCGATCCGCCCGGGTATTGGCGCAAATCCTGCCGTTCGGCACCGACTTCGGGGAACTCCGTGGTGATCGCGCTGGCGATCGCCGGGTCGACCGCACGGGCCAGATACACGAAAGTCTCGTTGCTCCTGAGCTTTTTCAGCACGGTCTTGTAGTCGGGCCGGTTGTCCAGCCGGGTGGAGATCTCCTTGGCGATATCCATCAGCCGACGATCCGGATCCGGCGCCTCGTCGGATTTGGCCTTGGCCTCGGCCAGTTGCTTGCGAACCCGGACCGGCTGGAACGTCAGCGCCTTGGCCTCGATGGTGAACGCCAGCTTGTCGTTGTTGCGGTCGACGATGCTGCCCCGGATGGCCGGGTTCACGTCGGTGACCTTGAGCTGACTGGCGGCCTCGGCGCGCAGCCCCGCGGCCCGGGGCACCTGGAGCACGAACAGCTGTACCGCGGCGATCAGTAGCACCGCGAACATGACGACGTTGCCCGCGCGGTGCCGGAACACGAAAGAGGAGCTGCGCAAACCGGTTTCGGTGGACGTGGCGATACGGATACGGCGATTCCGGGCCTCGTGCCCCGGACCCGGCGACGCCTTCTCGGCCCGCTGCGGCTTGGCCGGCCGGCGTGGGTGACCCGGACCGCGGTTCACTCGGCCGGTCCCGGAACGCCGGCGGCCGTGGGCACACCGCCCACGCCGGCCGGGACGTGCACGGCCGGCGCCACCGGTGGGCTGAACTGCTCCACCGGGGTGACCGGCGGCGCCACCGCGAGCGGCACCGGTGCGGCCGGTACCGGCAGGGCCGGACCCGGCGCGATCGGCACCCCGGGCACGGGCAGCTGCGCCGGAGCGTCCAACGGCACCTGCGCAACCGGGCCGGGCGCCGACGGCAGAGCTGCAGCACCCCCGTGGGCGACATCTGGCTGCGGAGCTGCCGGTGGGACGGCATTCGGTGCCGCCGGCGGGACGGCCTGTGGCACAACCATCCCCGGGAGTCCCGGAAGTCCGGGAATACCCGGGGATGCCGGAGTGGCCGCCGACGGCGTCCGCACCGTCAGCTCGCGCGGGTCGACGACGCGGGGGGCCGGCCGCGCGGGCGGGGCCGGTGGGGCCTCCTCGGGCAGCGGCGTGTTCAGCGGCGGTGGCGGCACACCCTCGGCCGGCTTCGGGGTACCGACCACCGTCCAGTGGCCTGCCGGGTCCTGCACCAGGTGCGCGGTGTCACGCGACGGGATCATGCCCAGATTGCGCGCCGACTCCGCCAGCGCGGGGGCCGCCTGCGCCTCGAGGACATCGCGCTCGAGCGCCTCTTTCTGTTGCAGCAGGCCCTCATTGACCTGGCGGGCGTGGCCCAACTGGTAGGACCGCTCGGCTGAGCCGGTCGAGAGCCAGAGCGTGACCGCCAGTCCGATGCCCAACGCCGCGATGACGAGCACCACGAACGGGACCCGCGAGATCAGGACCCGCGGATTGAGCTCGACCGAGGCCAGCCGGACCAGCAGACGTTCCCGCAGCCGGACCCGCAGCGGGGGGCGGACAACTTTGGGGGCCTTTGCCTTTCGCGCCTTCGCCCGGGCCTTGGCCTGGCTGGCGCTCTTGGGCCGGACCGGACGGGTGCCGGGCCGCTGAATCGGGCCGGTACCCGGCGCGGTGCGGGCCGGTCGCTGTTCGGGGGCCGGCCGACGCTTGCGCGGTGGTGCCTGCTCGGTGCGCCGCCCGCTGCCCCGGGTGGGCCGCGCCGGCTGGCGCGCCCCCCGCCTGCGGTCTACCTCACGCGGCTGCTCAGGTCGCTTCACCTTCACGAGTTGCCCCCTTCCCCAACCTTTTCCAGTGCCCGCAGCCGCACCGGGGCGCTACGTGGATTGCGATCGATCTCAGCTTGGCGGGCCTTTTCGGCACCGCGGGTCAGCGTGACGAATTCGGGTTCGTGGCCGGGCAGCTCGATGGGCAGCCCGGGCGGGGTGCGCGACGCGGTGGCCGCGGCGAACGCCTGCTTGACGATCCGGTCCTCCAGCGACTGGTAGGACATCACCACGATGCGTCCGCCGTCGTTCAACGCAGCCAACGCCGCCGGCAACGCGGCCCGCAACGAGTCCAGTTCCCCGTTGACGGCCACCCGCAGCGCCTGGAACGTCCGTTTGGCCGGATGACCTCCGGTTCGGCGGGCGGGCGCCGGAATCGCCTCGTACAGCAGCTCGACCAGTTCGGCGGTGCTGGAAAACGGTTGCTGCGCACGTCGTTTGAGTACTTTGTCGGCGATCCGGCCGGCGAACCGCTCCTCACCGAAATCGCGCAGGATCCGGGCGATCGACTTGGCGTCGTACGTGTTGAGTATCTCGGCGGCCGTCAGCGGGGCGTCTGGGTCCATCCGCATGTCCAGCGGCGCATCGGCCGAATAGGAGAATCCGCGCTCGGTCTGGTCGAGCTGCATCGAGGAGACCCCGAGGTCGAACAGCGCGCCGTCGATCCGGCGGAAGCCGCATTCCGCGATCGCCGCGGTGATCCCGTCATAGCGGGTCCGCACCGGCCGGAACCGGTCTCCGAACGGGGCCAGCCGGGCACTGGCGGTGCCGAGCGCATTCGGGTCGCGGTCCAGTCCGATCACCTGCAGGCCACCGAACTCGGTCAGAAAGCGTTCGGTATGGCCGCCCGCTCCGAGCGTGGCGTCGACCAGCACCGCGCCGGACCCGTCGGCGTGCACCCGGGTGAGCGCCGGGGCCAGCAACTCGACGCAGCGGTCGAGCAGAACCGGGATGTGCCCGTGCTCTTGGGGATCTGTGTGGTCTGGGGAGTCGGGCACCGCTGAAACACCTCCGCTCGGATTGGCCCCTGCACCGGGGTCTCTGTCCGAATTCACGGACCTGGCGTTGGGGAAGTACGCCAGGGCCAATTCGGGCAGAGGCCGCGTTGCACGGGCTAAGTCCAGGCCGGCCGCCGGTTCGCCGGCCGTGTCAGCGGCTCCATCAGAGAATGTCGCGCGCAGTGTCATCGGTGGCCGCGGAGAAGTGCTCTTCGTGGGTCTGCTGGTAGGCCTGCCATGCTTCGGCGTCCCAGATCTCCAGGTAATCGACCGATCCGATCACCACACATTCCTTGGACAGGCTCGCGTAGCGACGGTGATCCGCAGACAGGGTGATCCGGCCCTGGCTGTCCGGACGCTGTTCATCGGCCGCCGCAGCGAACACCCGCAACTGCGCGCGACGTTCCGGATTCGCCTTGGCGTCTTCGACCGCCTTACGTGCGCGGTCCTCGAACTCGTCCCGCGGGTACACGGCCAGGCTGTGATCTTGGCCCTTGGTGACCATCAACCCTCCTGCCAGTGCGTCGCGGAACTTGGCGGGCAGCGTGAGCCGCCCCTTGTCGTCGAGCTTGGGCGTGTAGGTACCCAGAAACATCTGGACACCTCCCGCCACCGGAGTTCGGATCCCGTGTCGCTTCCGAGATCCAGGCCCGGCCTTCTTGCCCTTCAACGGGGCTCCGTTTTCCCCGTTGGCCGCCACTTTACCCCACAATCCCCCACTTTGCTCCATTTAGTGAGGCGAGTTTGGGCCAGCTCCCCACCAGCACCCCCGAAATACCCTCGACCGCCGCGGTCCCAGTCGGCCATCGCGCGGCAAGAAGCAGAAAAACCGCAGGTAGATACCTACGGTTCGAAGGTGGGGCGTTGTGGGGCAACGATTTCACAACAACGCCGGCTTTCCCCCACCCGGCCCCACCTGCCTCGCCGCGCAAGCCAGTCCGGCGTGTCGCTGGACCATTCCGCCGGCACACAAAAAAGGGGCAACCCTTACGGGCTGCCCCTTGGAACCGTGGACCGGCTCAGTCGTCGAACCGGCGCCGGAACCGATCTTCCATGCGGGTGGTGAACGACCCACCGCCACCACGCTGCCGGCGTTGACGTGGCGCGCCACCGGAACCCTGCGCCCCGCGATCGCGAACGCCGGTGATCCGCGGGCCGGTGACGGCGAACACCACACCACCGAACATCACCACGAAACCCGCCACCGACAGGATCGGGAACCCACCGACCATCGTGGCCTTCACCGCCACACCGATGACCAACAGCGCCAAGCCCACCACGAAGAGCAACGCGCCCTGAAGTCTGCGCCGAGCCGAAGGCGCGCGTAACGTCCCACCACGAACGCTCGAGGCGAACTTGGGATCCTCGGCATAGAGCGCGCTCTCGATCTGATCGAGCATGCGCTGCTCATGATCGGAGAGTGGCATTCGTCCCTCCTTGCCGACGCCGCCGTCGCGATTCAAAATTTGACATGCCCGCAATCACGGGCACCTAAGCCTAATGATACGAGGTCGATCCGAGCCGTACCACCTTGTTCGCAGTCGATTGTAGGTCGTTGTCGAAGTCCGCGGCCTACGGGACCGAGGGTCCCGCCACCGGATAATGGCCGAAGATAATGGGCTCGACAGACTCGAGCTCGACAGACAGCGGGCGGGGCGAAAGGCGACGGCATTGGCGACGTATCTCATCGATCTGTCGCCGGACGACATGAAGCGCCGGCTGCCCGACGCGTTGCGCGTCTACGTCGACGCCATGCGCTACCCGCGCGGAACCGAGGAACAGCGGGCCGCACTGTGGCTGGAGCACACCCGCCGAGCCGGCTGGAAATGCGTGGCCGCCGTCGCGCTCGACCTCGACGAGGATCCCGACGGCGGCGTCCCGGCCACAACCGATCTGCTCGACGCCGAGCTGCGCGGAATCGCCTACGGCTACCGCGGCGCGCCCGATCAATGGTGGCAACAACAGGTCATCTCAGGTCTGCAGCGCAACGGCACCGACCCCGGCCGCATCGCCGAGTTGATGGTCAGCTACTTCGAGCTCACCGAACTCCACATCGCTCCCCGCGCCCAGGGGCACGGCCTCGGCGAGGCCCTGACCAGGCGGCTGTTGGCCGGCCGCGACGAATCCCACGTGCTGTTGTCCACCCCGGAGATCAACGGAGAGGCCAACCGGGCCTGGCGGCTGTACCGGCGGCTCGGCTTCGGCGACGTGATCCGCGACTACCACTTCGCCGGCGACCCCCGGCCGTTCGCCATCCTCGGTCGCCCCCTGCCGTTGTGAGATCTGGCACGATGACCAGCGTGCACGTCCGAGTACCCAGCCGCCTTCCCAAACGCAGTAGCCGGACCCGACTGCTCACGCTGGTGATGTTGCTGTTGATCCTGCCCATGGCGGTGGGGTGCGTCCGGGTCCGCACCTCGATCACGGTGTCACCCGACGACCGGGTGTCCGGCCAGATCATCGCCGCGGCAAAGCCACGCGACGCCGACGACAGAGGCCCGCAGCTGCTCAACAACCTCCCGTTCGCCACCAAGGTGGCGGTCTCGGAGTACAGCCGCGACGACTACGTCGGCTCCCAGGCGGTGTTCTCCGACCTGTCCTTCGCCGAGGTACCCCAGCTCGCCAGCATGAGCCGAGACGCCGCCGGCGTCGACATCTCGCTGCGGCGCGCGGGTGACCTGGTGATCCTGGAGGGCCGGGTCGATCTCACCTCGCTGAACGATCCGCAGGCCGATGTGCTGTTCACCGTGTCCTTCCCCGGCGAGGTCACCTCGACGAACGGCTCCCAGGTGAGCTCGTCGATCGTGGAATGGAAACTCCGGCCGGGCATCGTCACCACGATGAACGCCCAGGCCCGCTACACCGATCCCAGCGCCCGCTCCTTCACCACCGCGAGCATCTGGCTGATCGTCGGCGCTTTCCTGGTCGCCGGTGTGATCGGGGCACTGGCCTGGATGAGCCGCGACACCACACCCAAGCCCGGTGAGCCGGTCGCCGGCGGCGAATGATCCGCGCGGTACAAACCGCATCGCACGCTCTACGCTGAATGCACCCACCGGACACCGTTGACCACAGAAAGGGGCGGGCGCTGAGCGTGCAAACATCGGCTCCGTCAACCGTCGAGCTGGCCCGGGCCGTCACCGATCAATTGCGCGACTACCTGCGTGAGCGGCGCCGTGATTCGGAGTACATCGGCACCGACTACGCCGAGATGACCGAGGCCCTCGAAGAGTTCGTGATGCGCGGTGGCAAACGTATGCGCCCGGCCTTCGCCTACTGGGGCTGGCGCGCGGTGATCGATCCGGCCGACCGGCCCGCCGACCCCGCAGTGCTGCGGTTGTTCGCCGCCCTGGAGTTGCTGCAGGCCTGTGCGCTGGTGCACGACGACGTCATCGACGATTCGGCCACCCGCCGTGGCCTGCCCACCGTGCACCGACTCTTCGCGCAGCGGCACCGCGAGCGCAACTGGCACGGCTCCTCGGAGCAGTTCGGCCTGTCGGCCGCGATCCTGGCCGGCGACCTGGCGCTGGCCTGGGCCGACGACATCGTGGCGGCGGCCGACATCCCGGCGGACGCGCAGCAGCGGGTCCAGCAGGTCTGGCGGCACATCCGCACCGAAGTGCTCGGCGGCCAGTACCTCGACATCGTGGCCGAATCCAGCGGCGCCGAATCGGTGGCCTCGGCGATGAACGTCAACACCTACAAGACGGCGTCTTACACCGTGGCCCGGCCGCTGCAGCTGGGCGCCGCCGCAGCCGCCGACCGCCCCGATGTCCAGCAGATCTTCCACCAGGTCGGCAACGACCTGGGGGTGGCCTTCCAACTTCGCGACGACGTGCTCGGCGTGTTCGGCGACCCGGCGGTGACCGGCAAGCCCTCCGGCGATGACCTCCGTTCCGGCAAACGCACGGTGCTGCTGGCCGAGGCGCTGGAGCTGGCCGACAAGTCCGACCCGGCGGCGGCCGAGCTGCTGCGCACGTCGGTGGGCACCGAGCTCTCCGATGCCCAGGTGAGCCAGCTGTGCGCGGCCATCGAGTCGGTCGGAGCGCTGGCCGCGGTCGAGGAACACATCGAGTTGCTGACCCACCGTGCCCTGGACACCGTCGCAGCGGCACCGATTCACCAGCAAGCCAAGACCGGCCTGGCCGAGATCGCCCATTTCGCGGCGAACCGGTCAGCGTGACGACCATGCCGACCGAAGCCCCGGGCACCGGGGTGGCCCAACACATCTCACGACTGGCCGCGTTCGCGGTGTCGGCCGAGGCCCGTCCGGCACGTCTGGGCTGCCTGGGCGCAGCGCTGCTCACGATCGGCGGGCTCGGCGCGGGCAGCACCAGGCTGCACGATCCGGTCCTGGAGTCGTTGCACCTGTCCTGGTTGCGATTCGGGCACGGACTGGTGCTGTCCTCGATCCTGCTGTGGGGCGGGATCGCGGCCATGCTCATCGCCTGGCTGTGGCTGGGCCGGCGGGTGATCGACGGTACCGCCACCGAATACACCATGGTGGCCACCACCGGGTTCTGGCTGGCGCCCCTGCTGCTCAGCGTTCCACTGTTCAGTCGCGACACCTACTCGTACCTGGCCCAGGGGGCACTGCTGCGCGACGGCTTCGACCCTTACGTGGTGGGGCCGGTCGAGAATCCGAACATCCTGCTGGACAACGTGAGTCCGATCTGGACGACGACCACCGCGCCCTACGGTCCGGCATTCATCATGGTGGCCAAGTTCGTCACGATGCTGGTGGGTGACGACGTGGTGGCCGGCACCATGCTGCTGCGGCTGTGCATGCTGCCGGGGCTGGTGCTGCTGATCTGGGCGACGCGCCGCGTGGCACAGCACATCGGCGCCAACGGGGCCACCGCGCTGTGGGTCTGCGTGCTCAACCCGCTGGTGATCATCCACCTGATGGGCGGCGTGCACAACGAGATGTTGATGGTCGGGCTGATGATGGCCGGTATCGCGCTGACCTTGCAGCGACGCCCCATCTGGGGCGTCGGCCTGATCGCCATGGCGGTGGCCGTGAAAGCCACCGCGGGCCTTGCTCTTCCGTTCATGGTGTGGGTATGGATGCGCCAACTGCGCGACCGCCACGATTACCCCCCGGTACGGGCGTTCCTGTCGGCGAGCGCGGCCTCCGTGGCGATTTTCGCCGCGGTGTTCGCGGTGATGTCCTGGCTGGCCGGGGTCGGGCTGGGCTGGCTGTCCGCCCTGGCGGCCGGCAACGTGAAGATCATCAACTGGCTGACCGTCCCGACGGCCGCGGCCAACCTGATCAACGCGCTCGGCGGCCTCGTCCTGCCGGTCAACTTCTATGCGGTGCTCGCGGTGACGCGCATCATCGGACTGGCCATCATCGCGATCTCACTCCCCTTGCTGTGGTGGCGCTTCCGCCACACCGACCGCGAGATCCTGACCGGCATCGCGCTGGCCATGATGGTGGTGGTGTTGTTCGTGCCGGCCGCGCTGCCCTGGTACTACACCTGGCCACTGGCGGTGGCGGCCGCCCTGATCCAGACCCGGCCGGCCATCGCCGCGGTGGCCGGGGCCTGCACCTGGATCATGGTGATGTGGAAACCCGATGGGGCACACGGCATGTACTCGTGGACGCATGTCCTGCTGACCACGGCCTGCGCGGTGGTGGCCTGGTACTCGCTGTACCGGGCGGCCGAACCGGCGCCGCAAGAGCAGCCGTCAGTAAGCTAGCGCCTGCGCACGGCGCAGCACCTCACGGGCCTGATGCGAATGCAATGCATCCACCGGGCGGGCGTTGGACTTGCGCTCGGTGCTGCCGTCGGTGGTGATCGTCAGCGACTCGTCCGGGGTGAACAACCACCGCACGATGTCGGTGTCGCGATAGCCGCCGTCCCGCAACACGACCAGCAGGCCGGGCAGTGGCTTGACCACGTGGCCGGCGTCGTCGAAAAAGATCTTCGGCACCACCAGCACCCGGTTGCGGCGCACGGCGATCAGATGCCCGTCGCGCAACTGTTGGTGCACCTTGGTCACCGGGATGCCGAGCAAGTCCGACACCGCCGGTAGGTCATAGACGGCCTCGTCGGGATCCAGTACGTCCTCGGCCGCCGGAATGCTGCTCACCGCATCGATTCTAGGCCCACGCGCCAAACTCGTAACATGTGTGCGGTGGAGCAGCAATCGGATCCACTCGTCGGCACGATGCTCGACGGGCGCTACCGCGTGGACATGCCCATCGCCACCGGTGGCATGTCCACGGTCTATCGGGGACTCGACGTCCGCCTGGACCGGCCCGTCGCGCTGAAGGTGATGGACTCCCGCTACAGCGGTGACCACCACTTCCTGACCCGCTTCGGCCGCGAGGCCAAAGCGGTGGCCCGGTTGAAGGACCCGGGATTGGTGGCGGTCTACGACCAGGGCGGCGGCGGCTCCGGGCCAAACCCCGCCCAGCCGCCGTTTCTGGTCATGGAGCTGATCGAGGGTGGCACGCTGCGCGAACTGCTGACCGAACGCGGTCCGATGCCCCCGCATGCGGCCGCCGCGGTGCTGGCGCCGGTGCTCGGCGGCCTCGCGGTGGCCCACCGCGCCGGGTTGGTCCACCGCGACATCAAGCCCGAGAACGTGCTGATCTCCGACGACGGCGAGGTGAAGATCGCCGACTTCGGCCTGGTGCGCGCCGTCGCCGAAGCCAAGATCACCTCGACCAGCGTGATCCTGGGCACCGCCGCCTACCTGTCCCCCGAGCAGGTCAGCACCGGCGACGCCGACCCGCGCAGCGACGTGTACGCCGTCGGCATCCTCACCTACGAACTGCTCACCGGGGCGACGCCGTTCACCGGGGATTCCGCGCTCACGGTCGCCTACCAGCGCATGGATCACGACGTTCCGGCGCCGAGCGCGGTGATCGCCGGGGTGCCAACGCAATTCGACCAGTTCGTCCGGCGGGCCACCGCACGTGATCCCGGCAAGCGCTTCGTCGACGCCGAGGACATGCGGACCGCCCTGGAACAGATCGTCGACGATCTCGGCCTGCCCGCGTTCCGAGTGCCCGCACCGCAGCTGTCCGCCCAGCATCTGGCCGCCACCCGGGTCCACGAACTCGACGGATCCGAAGCGCCCGGGCCGGGGTCCACCACGGTCGTGCCGGCCCCGCCGCCGGCACCGCCGACAGGGCCGCCGGCACCGCGGCAGCCGACCCGCGAGATCACCCGCGACCAGCACGACTGGGCGCCGATCCCGGCTGGAGCCGATGAATACTCTTACGGCGCACGACAATTCGCCGGCATCGAGATGAGCGAGTTCTACTGGGCCCGCCAGCGCGCGCAACGGGCACTGGCGTTCTGGGTGATCGCCGTGCTGACCCTGACCGGCCTGGTGGCCGCCGCGGCATGGACGCTGGGCAGCAACGTCGCCGCGCTGTGGTGACCGGCGACCGTCAGCCGCGCAGCATCTCGGCGACCAGGAACGCCAACTCCAGGCTCTGCTGGGTGTTGAGCCGCGGATCGCACGCGGTCTCGTAGCGACCGGCCAGATCCGAATCCGAGATGTCCTGCGCGCCACCGAGACACTCGGTGACGTTCTCACCGGTGATCTCGACGTGGATCCCACCCGGGTACGTCCCCAACGCGCGGTGCACCTCGAAGAAGCCCTGCACCTCGTCGACGATGCGGTCGAAGTGGCGGGTCTTGTAGCCGGTCGAGGCCTCGTGGGTGTTGCCGTGCATCGGGTCGCACTGCCAGATCACCTGGTGACCGGTCGCCTGGAC
The DNA here is from genome assembly GCF_019050325.1 of [Mycobacterium] fortunisiensis. Taxonomy (GTDB): domain Bacteria; phylum Actinomycetota; class Actinomycetes; order Mycobacteriales; family Mycobacteriaceae; genus Mycobacterium; species Mycobacterium fortunisiensis. Next base: position 204,306 of record NZ_VOMB01000020.1, read on the forward strand.
CTTCTCGATGATCGGCGGCAAGAGATCGCGCACCTTGTTGTTGCCCATCCGGGTCACCAGGGTCAGGCGTCCGGGCTCGTTCTTCGGATCGAGCCGCTCGACGTATTCGACCGCCAGCTCCGGCGTCGTCGTCGGGCCGAGCTTGACCCCGATCGGGTTGGCGATCACCTCGGCGAGCGCCACGTGCGCCCCGTCGAGCTGACGCGTGCGTTCCCCGATCCACAGGTAGTGGGCGGACTGGTCGTACAACTGCCGAGGCCCGTCCGGATTCTCGGCCGGATCTGCCAGCCGCAGCATGGCCCGCTCGTAGTCGATCACCAGCGCCTCGTGGCTGGCGAAGATCTCGGCGGTCTGCAGATTACGGTCGGCCACCCCGCAGGCGGACATGAACTTCAGGCCCCGGTCGATCTCCCCGGCCAGCGCCTCGTAGCGGGCCCCGGCCGGCGACGTCCGGACGAATTCACGGTTCCAGTTGTGCACCAGGTCCAGCGAGGCCAGGCCCGACGAGGTCAGCGCGCGGACCAGGTTCATCGCGGCGCTGGCATTGGCGTAGGCCCGGACCAGCCGCGACGGGTCGTGCTCGCGCACCGCGGCGTCCGGGGCGAAGCCGTTCACCATGTCGCCCCGGTAGGACTTCAAACCCAGCGCGTCGACATCGGCCGACCGCGGCTTCGCGTACTGGCCGGCGATCCGGGCCACCTTGACCACCGGCAGGCTGGCGCCGTAGGTCAGCACCACCGCCATCTGCAGCAGCGTCCGGATGTTGGCCCGGATGTGCGGCTCGGTGTTGTCGACGAACGTCTCGGCGCAGTCCCCACCCTGCAGCAGGAACGCCTTGCCCTGCGCCACATCGGCCAGCAGACCCTTGAGCTTCTCGATCTCCGACGGAACGGTGATCGGTGGCACGCTCTCCAACACCGTGCGCATGGCCTTGGCCGCGTCGGCATCCCAGCTGGGCTGCTGGACGGCCGGCTTGGCCAGGGCCGCATCGAGCCGCTGACGCAGCTCGTCGGTCAGCGGAGGCAGTGGCGGCAGCTGATCGATGGGGATGTCGACAGTCCAGTTCACCCGTTCATGGTAACCGCCCGTGAACTGCCGTTTTCTACGGCTGCGTCGGGCCGGTGTCCCGCCCCGGGGCGAGTCCCATGCCGGTCATCAGCGCAAACCGCTCCATATTGTGTCGCGCGTCGACCAGGGCGTCGTGCGCATCGGTGGGGCGGGCCGGCATCCGCGGTGATCCGCGGTCCTCCCAGAACTGGCGCAGCTCGCGGGTGAAGCGCGGCATCGCCGGTGGCAGATCGGTCATCGGCCCCCACAACTGGCACAGCACCACATGGTCGTAAGCGCCCACCCAGGCCCACAATTCGATCGGCTCGTCGCCGTCGACGTCGAAGAAATCCTCCAGCTCCGAGCGGATCTGCCGCCGTGAGCGCCACAGCTGCGACGACGGTGACGGCAGCTTGGGCAGCACGTGCTTGCGCACCCACCGGCCGGCCCGGTCCGGGTTGAACTCGGTCGAGATGGCGTAGTACTCGCGGCCGTCCTCGGCGACCACACCGATCGAAATCAGGTCGATGGTGCGCCCGTCGTCGATGAACTCGGTGTCGTAGAAGTAGCGCATCACGCAATCCGTTCTGGCCGGTCGGCCGAGGGTGCCGGGGCCGCGTGGATCTCCCGCTCCAACTGCGCGTCCACGGTGGCGTCATCGGGAAACTTCGGCATCCCGGTGATCGCATCCTGCAACCACAACTTGGCCTGCACCACGGGCCGGCGCAGCCAGCGCTCCCGCTCCAGCGCGCGGTGCATCTTGCGGGGGTGGGCGGTATAGCGCCAGCGCGCCCACGGCGCATGCGGCCGCGACAGCCGAACCGCCCCGACGAACAACAACGGGGTTATGAACATCCCTACCAATCCGGTCCACACCTTGCCTTTGAGCAGGACCACCACCGCCAGCAGCAGGGTCAGCACCGCGGCCACGACCACCACCGCCCGCATCGCCACCGACTGGTCCTCGCGCCAGATACCGATATCAAAGAATGACAGCGGATTGAAACCCAGGACCAACAACCCCGCCACCGCCACCGCGGCGAACACCGCATCCACCGAGGTGCGGCCGTCCTCGGCCCAGTACACATCCGACAGGTGCAGGATCAGCGCGAACTCGTCGAGAACCAGCGCCGCTCCGATGCCGAAGAACACCGCCGCCACGGTGAACTCGGGCACACCGCCGTTGACGGCGAGCGTCACCATCGTCACTCCCGACACCATCACCAGCACCACGCCGATCACCATGTGATGGATGTGCAGCGAGCCGCGGCCCAGGTTCCGGGGCTGCCACCACCTGGGCGGCCGCGAGCGCTCGGCGTTGCGACGGATGTAGCGCACCACGGTGCGGGTGACGAAAAACGTCAGGATGAACGCCACCAGACAACACACCAGGGGCAGGCGATCGCGGGTGAGGAAATCGAGGTGGACGCTCGCATGCACGCACAGAACTTACGCCGGAGGGCGCGCGTCGCGAGCGTGGATGCGGGCTCGAGGGGCTGCCACCGATAGTCTGTTGTGAACATGAGTAAGCGGCAGTCGCCCGGCTGGGTTGGTTTGGCTGGTTGGGCACCGACGATCGGGTGGCGCCTTTTTCAGTTGCTCACAGCGGCCGGATTGATCTGGGTCGGCTGGCGACTGCTCGGCCACGTGCCCTATCGCATCGACATCGACGTGTACCGGATGGGCGGCCGGGCCTGGCTGAACGACCAACCGCTGTACGCAGACGGCGCCATTTTCCACACCCAGGGCGGTCTGGACCTGCCGTTCACCTATCCCCCGCTCGCGGCGATCATGTTCGCCCCGTTCGCCTGGCTCTCGTTGCCCGCGGCCAGCGTCGCGATCACCGCCACCACGCTGCTGCTGCTCATCGTCTCGATGCACATCGTGCTGACCCGGCTCAACGTCTGGCCGCAGACCACGATCACCTCCGAACCGGCCTGGCTGCGCCGCTGCTGGCTGGCGGTCGCGCTGGTGGCTCCCGCGGTCATCTGGCTGGAGCCGATCCGATCGAACTTCGAGTTCGGCCAGATCAACGTCGTGTTGATGACGCTGGTGGTGGCCGACTGCGTGCCGCGCCGGACGCCGTGGCCCCGCGGCGTGCTGCTGGGGCTGGCCATCGCGCTCAAGCTGACACCCGCGGTGTTCGTGCTCTACTTCCTGTTGCGCCGCGACATGCGCGCGCTGCTGCAGACCGCCGCGGCCACCGTGGTGGCGACCCTGGCCGGATTCGTGCTGGCCTGGACCGACTCCGTCGAGTACTGGACCGAGACGGTGCGCAACACCGACCGGATCGGTACCGCCACCCTGAACACCAACCAGAACATCGCCGGGGCGCTGGCCCGGCTCGGCCTGGCCGAGGGGCCGCGGTTCGCGCTGTGGGTCGCGGTGTCCTTCGTGGTGCTGGCGCTGACGGTGTGGGCGGTGCGCCGCACCCTGCGCAGCGGGGCCGACGAGGCCCCGGTGCTCGCCCTGATCTGCGTGGCCATGTTCGGCCTCGTGGTGTCGCCGGTGTCGTGGTCGCACCACTGGGTGTGGTCCCTGCCCACCCTGCTGGTCACCGGCGTGCTCGCGTACCGGCTGCGCAACGTGTACCTGGCCGTGCTGACCGCGGCCGGCTTCGCGCTGATGGTCTGGACCCCCATCGCGCTGCTGACCCCGCACCACGAAACCGCCGCATCGGCGCTGCGCCAGTTGGCCGCCGATTCCTATGTGTGGTGGGCGCTCGCGGTCATCATCGTCACGGGTGCGACAGCGTTGTCGAGAACTGCCGTGGCCGCCGCCGCGCCGGCCACACCGCTGGTCGGGCTGCGCGGCAGCGAGGCGTCCTAACCGGCTGCCGCGTGCGGCAGCCGCGACGCCGGCTTGCCCGCCTCGATCGGCTGTCCGGTGTCCGTGGACGTGCTCTCCTTGATCGCCGCGGCGTAGATGTCGACGTACTCCTGCCCCGACAGATCCATCAGCTCGTACATCACCTCGTCGATCACAGCACGCTCGATGAAGCGGTTGCCGGCCAGGCCGTCGAACCGGCTGAAGTCCATCGGCTTGCCGAACCGCACCTCGACCCGGCCGAAGCGCAGTCCCTTCGACCCGGGCGGATTGACCACGTCGGTGCCGACCATGGCCACCGGGATCACCGGCACGCCGGTCTGCAGGGCCAGCCGGGCCAGGCCGGTCTTGCCCTTGTACAGCCGACCGTCGGGCGAGCGGGTGCCCTCGGGATACATGCCGAGCAGCTTGCCCTCACCCAGGATCCGGGTCGCGGTGGTCAGCGCGGCCTGCGCCGAATCGGCATCGGTGCGGTCGATCGGCACCTGACCGACCACGGTGTAGAACCACGCCAGGAACCGGCCCTTGATGCCGGTGCCGGTGAAGTACTCCTGCTTGGCCAGGAAAGTGATCCGGCGGCGGACCACCAACGGCAGGTAGAAGCTGTCCATCACCGCCAGGTGGTTACTGGCCAAAATCGCCGGGCCGTTGGTCGGAACATGTTCCAGCCCAGTGATTTTGGGCCGACCGAGAACGGCCAGCAACGGGCCCAACAGGATGTACTTGAACAGCCAATACCACATGGACCCTCCACCTTGGGCGCACCGCGCAATGCTCTGCGACAACTGTACCCAGGCCATGTTGTGGCTACCACAGCAAGTCCTGGATGCCCGCTGTGTCTCAGCGCCGTCTCAGCTTGCTCACTCTTCTACGGAGACCGGGATGTGCTGGTAGCGACCCGGACCTGGCGGCGGCGGGAAATCGTCGGGCGGCGGCTCGTCCGGCCCACCGTCGGGCGTCGGGCTATCTCCGCCGGAGCCGCCATCGGCTCCATCGTCCAGCAGGGCGCGGATCACCGTCAGCAGCGCAACACTGTGCTCGGCGATCACCCCCAGCAGCGGATGCTGTTCGCCGTTGACCAGCGCGGCCAGCGCGCACACCGGACACCACACCTGCTGACATTTACCGGTGCCGCCGTCGGCCGATGCTGCGAAGTTGGCCGCCGCCAACCGCACCGCCGGATCCAATCGGTCCAGGATGTCCTGCGCCAATTGCCGCAGCTCCGAACCCAACTCGGGATGGGACCCCGTCATGCCGGCCACACCTCCGGATTCGGACGAAAACGTACCGTCAGCTCGCTACCCCGCAATTGCGCATCCATCACGATGCACCGACGCAGCACGGAGGCCAACCGCACCCGGCGCCGCAGGCCTGCCGCACCGATGATCAAATCGTCGTCGACGCGGCCCAGCGTCAGGCCGGCCGAATCGATCTGCGGCAACTCTAGCCGCAATCGGTACACCGCTTCGAGTCCAGACCCGGACTCGCGGTCGACGATCGGGCGCAACGGACCCGGCGGCGGTGAACCGTCGCGTCGTCGCGCACTGTCGATCAACTCCCCCAACGCCTTGGGGCCGATCGGCTCCCCCGGCACGTGCGGCACCAGAACCAGCTGCACGTCACCGATCGCAGCATCCAGTTCGGCCAGCACACTGTCCTGTTCGGCAATCCGCTCGGTGTACCAATCGAAGGCCGGATGCGCCGGAAGGTTCTGATATTCAAACGAATCATCTTGAACCAGAATCTGATTCACGATGATCTCGGCGACCTCGACACCCATCAGAGCCAATGATCCCAGGGTCCGCGCAGTTTCGGCCGCCACCACCCGCTCGGGGGTGAGCACCAGATGGGCGCTCACCCGCGACCCGTCGGTGAGCAGACCGGCGAGGCCGCGGATACCGGCATCCATCCGTTCGATCAGGGCCACGATGGCGGTCGTGGCCGCATCGGGCGAGCTCGACAGCCGGCGGTGCCGCGGCCAGGCCCGCTCCAGGTACAGCCCGAAGGTCTCGGGCAGCGTCAGCATCCGCAACGCGTCGGCGGTCGAGGCACAGTCCACCACCACGTGATCCCAACAGCCGGAATCCGCGAGCTCACCGACCTCGTGCAGGCCCAGCACTTCCTGAATTCCGGGCAGCGCTGAAAGTTCTTCTGGAGCAACATCTCCCAGTTCAGAGTCGGGAAACCGCGCAGCCAGCGGACCGGCAGTCACCGCCCAGCGCATCCCCAACAGGGCCAGGGTGTCCAACGCCAGCGCATCCAGGGTGCCGCCGGCGTCGGCCTGGCCGGGCGCCAGGTCGGCCAGCACCCGGGTCGGAGTCCGCTGCCCGGTGGGCGTCAGGTTGATCCCCAAGACATCACCGGTGGAGTGCGCCTGATCCGTGGACACGATGAGTACCCGTTGCCCGGCCGCGGCGTCACGAACGGCGGTGGCGGTCGCCAGCGTGGACTTGCCCACCCCGCCTTTGCCGACGAACAGGCTGATCCTCGCGGGGGAGGCGCTCTCCCGTCCGGGCGAAGTCACTCAGCCTCGGCCCGTTTCTTGAGGTCCTTGAGCGCGGTGTCGGTAAGCCGCCGCTCGGCCTTGCGCTTGAGCAACCCGATCATCGGGATGATGAGATCGACCGACAACTCGTACGTCACCTCGGTACCGGATCCCTTGGGCGCCAAACGGTATGCGCCCTCCAGTGAACGCAACAGCGAACTCGACACCAGCGACCAGGTCACCGATCTGCGATCGGCCGGCCACACGTAGGCCAGCACCATGGTGTCCTTGAGCACCGCCGCGTCGAGTACCAGCCGGGCGGTCTTGGGATAGCCCTGCTCGTCGGCCTCCAGGACCTCGGCTTCCTTGTACTCGTTGACCCACTCGGGATACGCGGCGATATCGGCGATGACATCCATCACCGTCGCCGGGTCGGCATCGATGTAGATGGTCTGCGTCGTCTTGTCGGCCACCGCCACCCCCTTCTCCCCGCTCTGTGGGGTGCCCTTCTGGCTCTCGCCGAGAAATCTACCCTCCCCGCGGGCCTGCCCGGTGAGACCGGTCAGGCCAGCCGGGACACGCCGACCGGGCGGTCGGCCTCCAACCGCTGCTTGATCTCGAATGCCATCGCCTTCCCGGCTACCCGGCGCCGGTGGTTCATCGCGGCCAGGTCCATGTCGGCCAGTTGTCTGGCCGTGGCGCCGGACGGTTCGGCGTGCAGGAAGTAATGCAGCACCACACCGTCCATCACCGCTTCGAGCCACACTTCCATCGTCCCGGTCAACGCGCCGGTCACGGTCCAGCGCTGACCCTTGTCGGCGCGGTCCTCGACGAGCTTGAGCACCAGGTCGGGCCACCACCGGCGCCAACTGGCGGCATCGGCGACCGCGGCGCCCACGGCGACCGGATCTGCGCAGACGAACGTCTCGTCGGCGATCTGAATGCTGTTCATCGCGGACTAGCTTCACATATGCCTGCTCACCTGCCTACCGCGGCCGACTAGGCTGACCCGCAAAACCGGTATCACCAAGCCTGGAGGGCAAGATCGTGCGTGAGTTCAGCGTGCCCGCATCGTTCACCGTCGACGAGCACGACAACATCGTCAACCCGGTGTCTGCGCACGCCGCGGAAACCCCTGACCACGTCATCTTCCGCCGTCTGGTCGACGGCGCCTGGGTCGATGTGACCTGCGCCGAGGCTGCCGAACAGATCCGAGCCGTGGCGCTGGGCCTGATCGCCGAGGGAATCCAGCCCGGCGATCGGGTGGCGATCCTGTCGGCCACCCGCTACGAGTGGCCGATCATCGACTTCGCAATCCTGTCGATCGGAGCGGTGACCGTGCCGATCTACGAGACCTCCTCGGCCGAACAGGTGCGGTTCGTGCTGGAGAACTCCGGAGCGCAGATCATCTTCACCGAGACCGACGCCCACACCGAGACCGTCGAACAACTCCGCGGCAAGCTGCCCGAGCTGCGCCAGGTGCTGCCGATCGCCGGAGCCGGCACCCCGGCCCTGCAAGCGATGGCCGAGGCCGGCGCCGCGGTCGACCCCGCCGAGCTCGACAAGCGGTTGGCCGGAATCCGGTCGGCCGATCCGGCCACCCTGATCTACACCTCCGGGACCACCGGCCAGCCCAAGGGCTGCCAGCTGACCCATTCGAACCTGCTCTACGAGGTGCGGGGGGCCAAGGCGTGCTTCCCCTCCGAGCTGGCCGCCGGGGAACGGATGCTGGTGTTCCTGCCGCTGGCCCACGTGCTGGCCCGGGCCATCACCATCGCGGCCTTCACCAACAAGGTCACCTTGGGTTTCACCAGCGACATCAAGAACCTGGTCCCGACCTTCGCGGTGTTCAAGCCGACCCTGGTGGTCTCGGTGCCGCGCGTGTTCGAGAAGGTCTACAACACCGCCGAGCAGAACGCCCGCAACGACGGCAAGGGCAAGATCTTCGCGATCGCCGCCGACACGGCGATCGAGTGGAGCAAGGCCCAGGACACCCCGGGCGGCGCCGGGCTGCTGCTGCGGGCCAAGCACGCGGTGTTCGACAAGCTGGTCTACGGCAAGCTGCGGGCGGCCCTGGGCGGGGAATGCCGCGCGGCGATCTCCGGCGGTGCACCGCTGGGTGCGCGGCTGGGCCATTTCTACCGCGGTGTCGGGCTGAGCATCTACGAGGGCTACGGGCTCACCGAGACCAGCGCGGCGATCACCGTGAACCGGGTGGGCGAGCTGCGGGTCGGCTCGGTCGGCAAGCTGCTGCCCGGCAACAGCATGCGGCTGGCCGACGACAGCGAGCTGCTGGTCTCCGGCGGCGTGGTGTTCGGCGGCTACTGGAACAACGAGGCCGACACCGAGGCGGTGTTCAGCGACGGCTGGTTCCACACCGGCGACCTGGGGGCCATCGATGACGACGGCTTCCTGACGATCGTCGGCCGCAAGAAGGAAATCATCGTGACCGCCGGCGGTAAGAACGTGGCACCCGCCCTGCTGGAGGACCGGCTCCGGGCACACGCCCTGATCAGCCAGGCAATGGTGGTCGGCGACCAGAAGCCGTTCATCGCCGCGCTGATCACCATCGATCCGGAAGCCTTCCCGGGATGGAAGCAGCGCAACGGCAAGGACAGCGGCGCCTCGGTCGGCGACCTCGCCGAGGATCCGGACCTGCTGGCCGAGGTCGAGCTGGCGGTCAAGGACGCCAATCAGGCGGTGTCACATGCCGAGTCGATCCGCAAGGTCCGCATCCTGCCGGTCGATTTCACCGAGGACACCGGCGAGCTCACCCCGACCCTGAAGGTCAAGCGCAAGGTGGTGGCCGAGAAGTTCGCCACCGACATCGCGGCGCTGTACGGCTGAGCCCGGGTCAGCCCGTCAACAGCCCGGACAGCCGGGCGCCCTGCGACCGCCACTGCCAGTTGTCCACCGCCCAGTGCCGTCCCGCCGCCCCCATGGCGGCGCCCCGGGCCGGGTCGGCGAGCAGATCGGAAACGGCGGACGCGACGGCTCCGACATCAGTGCCGTCGACGATCGTGCCGGTCTGGCCGTCCCGCACCGTTTCGGGCGCCCCGCCGGAGGTTCCGGCGACGACCGGTACCCCGCAGGCCGAAGCCTCCAGGTAGACGATGCCCAGCCCCTCGACGTCCAGGCCCGCTCCCCGGGTGCGGCACGGCATGGCGAACACGTCGGCCATGGCGTGGTGCGCGGGAAGTTCGTCGCCGGGCACCGCGCCGGTGAAGACGACGTCAGCGGCCACACCATGGGTGTGCGCGAGGTGCTGCAAGGTCTGCAGGTACGGTCCGCCACCGACGATGGCCAGCACCGCCTCGGGCACACGCCGCCGGATGCTCGGCCAGGCGCGGATCAGCATGTCCTGGCCCTTGCGCGGCACCAATCTCGACAGGCAGACCACCACCGGTCGCTGCCCCAGGCCGTAGCGGGCCCGCAGCTCGGCCCGGGCCACCGGGTCCGGCACGAAACGGTCGGTGTCCACCCCGGGCGACAGTCGCTCCAGTGCGGCACGCGGGCCGAACGCCGAGGCGAACCTGCCGCGGGTGTAACGACTGACGAACGTCACGACGTCGGCGTCGTCGCCGATCCGGCGCAACGCGCCACGAGCCACCGGCAGCATCGACCAGCCGACCTCATGCCCGTGGGTGCTCGCGACGATGCGCCTGGCTCCGGCCCGCCGGGCCAGCGGACCCAGCAGAGCCAGCGGCGCGGCGGCTCCGAACCACACCGTCTCGATGTCGTGCTCGGCAATCAACCGCTGCATACGGTTCGCCACGGTCGGCTCGGGCAGCATCAGTGTGGTGGGGTGCCGCACCACACGGTATCCGGCTGCGGCGGCCCGGTCATCGAACTCCGGGGCGCCCTTCCATTTCGGTGCGTACACGGTGAGCTCGTGCGAACCGTCTCGCATCAATTCACCGACGAACGCTTCCAGATATGACTGGATGCCGCCACGGCGCGGTGGAAAATCGTTGGTGACCAACAAAACCCGCGTCATGGCGACAGGCTATCCGGTCAGCCAGTGCTGCCATCCGACCAGTACCGCGTCGAGGTCCGCACCCAGAGTCTGGCGCACCGCGGTGGCGACGTCGGAATGGTCGGGGCCGCAAGCCCGCTGATACAGCTCACGCAGTGTCGATGTCCCATGGGTGTCGGCGACGTAGCGGGTGAACCACCAGGCCCGGTCGTAGGCCAGCGACCGGGCCGCCCCGGGCGTGTCCAGGTCGGCATCGGCCGGCAACTGCGCCAGCGTCGCAGCCGAGGCCGGACCGGGTCGCGCCGCCGCCGGCCGGCCGACGAAGTCGGCGACGCCCTCGGTGAGCCAGCGGGGTGCATCGGGGGCGGTCTGGGCCCGGGCGGCGTAGTGAAAAAGCTCGTGACGCAGCACAATTCGCAGCGCCGCCGGGCTCATCTGGGCCGCCCCGGGGGCGAACATGATCCGCTGCGCGGTGGTGGTCGCGGCGATGTCGGCGGCCCCGCCGGCCAGCACCCGGAACTGCTGATCCGACCCGGCGACGGCGATCTCGATGTGCTGCGGCCAGTCCGGACCCCAGAACGCGTCGACCGCGGCGACCGCGTCAGGAAGTTCGGCACCCAGACGCTGCAGCAGGGCGGGGGCGTGTGGCCCTCCCAACGCGAGCAGAGCGGCGGAGCGCCCGTCGGGCAGCGGAATCGAGGTCACCGGGTCGGGTGGCGCGACGGGGCCCGGCGACGCGGCGGACGGCGGAGTCGGCGGCGGGACCCGGGGGGAAACCGGGGGCGGCGCGGCTTTCCACAACAACACCGTCGCCGCGACCATTTCCATCAGGAACACCGCGACCAGCAGCGCGCGGCGGCCGTTCAGCGGAGAAGTGCTGTCGACGGACTTCTCGGTACCGACGGAGTTCTCAGTACCGGCGAACGTTGTAGATCGGCGCATTGTTGACCGGAGCGACCCGCACCGGGGTGCCGTAGGTCGAGGCGTGCACCATCATCCCGTCACCGATGTAGATGCCGACGTGAGACGCATCCGAGTAGTAGGTCACCACGTCACCGGGCTGCATCGAATCTGTCGACACCGGCTGCCCGCCGCGGGCCATGGCCTGGCTGGAATGCGGCAGCGAGATCCCGGCGTGCTGGAACGACCACATCACCAGGCCCGAGCAGTCGAAGGAGCTGGGGCCGGCCGCACCCCAGGAGTAGGGCGACCCGATCCGGCTGAGCGCGGCCTGGATGACAGTGCCCGAGTGGCCACTGCCGGCATCCGGCAGCCCGGCCTCCGGCGGAGCGACGTCACCCGGCGGAATGCCGTTGGGCGGGTCAGCCAACACGTTGGGATCCTGCGCAGGTGGCAACGCCTCGGGTGCGGGTACCGGCGGCGTCGGCGGCAGGGCCGCCATCGCTTCACGCTGACCCGGCGTCAGCGCCTGGTACCGCGACTTGACGATCGCGATCTGCACCTGCAGTTGGCTTTGCTTGGATTGCAGGTCGGCGCGCACCGCGGCCGCCTGCTCGGCGGCGGTCTTGGCGTCGGCGGCCGATTTCGCCGACTCCCGTTCGGCGACGGCGGCCTTCTCGCCGACCGAACGGAAGTTCTGCATCTGCGTGGACATCTCCGTGGCCATCACCCGTTGCACGGCCAGTTGTTCGATCAACTGCTGCGGTGAGCCGGCCGTCAGGATGGCGTCCACGCCGGAGGTGCGCCCACCCATGTACTGGGCGGCAGCAATGTTGTTGACCGAGACCTGAAAAGTTGCCAGCTGCGACTTGGCGTTGTCCACGGCGGCGACGTCGTCAGCGTGCTTCTTTTCCGCAGCCTCTTGTGCGGCAAGCTTGTTGTTGAGGTCGAGCTGCGCAGAGTGCATCGCCTCGGTGGTCTGCTCGGCCTGGCGGGACAGCTCGTTGAGCTTTGCCAGCGCATCATCGGCGGGGTCGGCATGCGAAGTGGCGACGAGGAATCCCGACATCAAGACCAAACCGGCTATGGCACCTGCGATGGGTCGCTTGAAACGACTTGTGGGCCGGTGCGCGCGGTCGTGCCTCAAGTTTTCGTCCTCACAACTGGCGATGGCGAGCCGCCTCGAACTGCTCTTAGGTCTCAGATAGGTTACGAAACGGCATCGGGCTTGTCCAACGGAAGCTGCAAATCTAACAGCCCTTTCTGGATATTTTCCTGTGCACGGACGGATGCGTGTCGTCAGGCGACGCCGGATCTGCCGTCCCGGTGAATCGGCACCAGCCGCAGTCGCGGTGCCAAACCCACGTCAGCGAGCACTTCCAGGGCACGACGCTCGTCATCCAGCAAAGTTTCCGGGACTCCGAGCAACACACTGACAACACAGTCCTGACATCCAGGGCCGCGAACCGCGCAATCATCGCAGTCGATGGTCACGCAGCCGGGGCCGGACCGGCCGGCGTTGGGATCATCGGCATAGGACCACCGGTCCTGCCGCATTCCGCTCATCTTGACCGTCCTTTCGATCGGTGTTGCGGGCACGGTATCGGCGGGTACCGACAAGCGGGTACCGACAAGGAGCGCAGCACGCACTTGTCGGTGGCGGTGCATACCGTCACTGGCATGGGCCAGCGCACGACCGCCATCAGCGCGCAGCTGACGCTGGATCTCGATGGCGGCGAGACCGCCCTGGACTGTGTCTCCCTGGCCGACACCACCTTTGTGGTGGTGGACCTGGAGACCACCGGCGGTCGCGCCGCCGCGAGGTCACCGGGTGAGTATCACGACGCCATCACCGAGATCGGTGCGGTCAAGGTGCGCGGCGGCGAGGTACTCGGTGAGCTGGCCACCCTGATCGATCCGGGCCGGGCGATCCCTCCGCAGATCGTCGAGCTCACCGGGATCACCACGGCGATGGTGCACGACGCACCGAAGATCGACGCCGTCCTACCCGCTTTCCTCGAGTTCTCCCGCGGGGCGGTACTCGTCGCCCACAACGCGGGATTCGACGTCGGGTTTCTCCGGGCCGCGGCCCAGCGCGCACAGCTGGGCTGGCCGCGTCCGCCGGTGCTGTGCACGGTCAAGCTCGCCCGTCGGGTACTCACCCGGGAGGAGGCACCCAGCGTGAAACTGTCGGCGCTGGCCCGGCTGTTCGGCGCCGCCACCACACCCACCCACCGCGCCCTCGACGACGCCCGGGCCACCGTCGACGTGTTGCACGGGCTGATCGAGCGGGTCGGCAACCAGGGAATCCACACGTACGCCGACCTGAAGTCGTACCTGCCCGACGTCACCCCGGCCCAGCGCCGCAACCGGACGCTGGCCGACAAGCTGCCCAACCGCCCCGGCGTCTACCTGTTCCGCGGACCGTCGGACGAGGTGCTCTACGTCGGTACCGCGGTCGATCTGCGGCGGCGGGTGCGGCAGTACTTCACCGGTGCCGACCCGCGGGCCCGGATGAAGGAGATGGCCACGCTGGCCCGCGCCGTCGACCACGTGGAATGCGCCCACGATCTGGAGGCCGGGGTCCGGGAGTTGCGGCTGCTCGCCGCCCACGCCCCGCCGTACAACCGGCGTTCCAAAGCTCCCAAACGTGGCTGGTGGGTGGTGCTCACCGACGAGGCCTTTCCGCGTCTTTCCACAGTGCGAAACCCGGGACATCGCACAGCTTTCGGACCGTTCTCGGCCCGCTCCGACGCCGTGCAGTCGGCCGCCCTGCTGGCCCGGTTCACCGGGGTACGCACCTGTGCGGCCCGATTGGGCGCGTCCGCAGTACACCGCTGTCCCGAGGCCGAACTGTCCCCTTGCCCGGCCACCCAGCACATCGGCCCGCAGGAGTACGCCACCGCCGTCCGGCGCCTCACCGCGTTGATCGACGGCACCGACAGCGCGGCACTGCAGGCCGCACTGAACCACATCGGCGAGGTGGCCGCGGCCGGCCGGTACGAGACCGCCGCCCGGCTGCGTGATCACGCCGCGGTGGCGATCGAGGCGCTGTGGCGTTGTCAGCGGCTGCACGCCCTGGCCGAGCTGCCCGAACTCGTGGCCGCGCGGCCCGACGGCAGCGGCGGCTGGCATTTCGCGGTGGTCCGTCACGGCCAGCTGGCCGGCGCGGGCGCGGCCGCACGCGGGGTGCCGCCGATGCCGGTGGTCGACGCGATCTGCGCGGCCGCGCAGGTGATCCTGCCCAGCGCAGCACCATTGGGCGGCGCGCTGGTGGAGGAAACCGCGCTCATCGCCCGCTGGCTGGCCACACCCGGAGTGCGCATCGTGCGCACCGAGACGGGTTACGCGACACCGATCGGGTCGGCGGGCCGCTACGCGGAATGGGCAGCGACCGCCCGCTCGGCCCAGTTGGCCGCGGCCCAGCTGCAGAACTCAGAACTGCAGGCTGAACCGCACCCAACGCGCGAGCAGTTGTTCGGCCGCGCCCGAGTCGATGGCCTCGGTGGCCCGCGCCAGACCGGTTTCCCAGGCCGGCGCCCACTGAGCGTCGCTGGCTAGCCCGGCATGGGCGACCATCGCTCCGGCGGCGTTGAGCACCACCGCATCACGCACCGGCCCCTTGGCCCCGCCCAGCACGGCCCGCGCCTCGGCGGCGTTGGCGGTGGCATCGCCGCCGACCAGCTCGCTGATGTCGGCGCGTTTGAAGCCGAAGGCCGCCGGATCGAACTTCAACCGCTCCACGGTGCCGGCCTGCACCCGCCAGATGGTGCTCGTGGTCGTGGTGGTCAGCTCATCGAGCCCGTCGTCGCCGTGCACCACCAACACACTGGAACCGCGAGCGGCATACACCCCGGCCATCACCTCGGCCAGGTCGTCGAACGCACAGCCGATCAGCCCGGCCCGCGGCGAGGCCGGATTGGTCAGTGGTCCAAGCAGATTGAAGACCGTCGGGACCCCGATCTCCCGGCGCACCACCGAGGCGTGCCGGTAGGAGGGATGGAACTGCGGCGCGAAGGCGAACCCGATGCCGACCTCGGCGACGCTGCGGGCCACCTCTTCGGGCCCCAGATCGATGCGCACCCCCAGGGCTTCGAGGGTGTCGGCGCCGCCCGACAGCGAGGAGGCCGCCCGGTTGCCGTGCTTGATCACCGGAACCCCACATGCCGCCACCACGATCGCGGCCATGGTGGACAGGTTGACGGTGTTGGCCCCGTCACCACCGGTACCGACGATGTCCACGGTCGCCGTGCCGATCTTGTCGGTGGGCACCCGGCGGGCGTGCGACAGCATGATGTCGGCCAATTCCCCGACCTCGGCCGAGGTGGGCCGCTTCATCTTCATCGCCACCGCGAACCCGGCGATCTGCGCCGGGGTCGCCACCCCGGTCATGATCTGGTCCATCGCCCAGCCCGCGTAACCGCTGGGCAGGCTCTGCTCGGTGGTCAGCCGACCGAGGATGGCCGGCCACGACGGCCCCCCGCCCGATCGGGACGAGGAACCGGACGACGCCGGGGACTGCGGTGAAGATCCAAAAGCCACGGCCGAATGCTATCGCTGCAGCCGTCGGCGCCCCGGGTCGCGGGCACCCGTTGGCGACACGTTTGGACGAATTGCTCGACCCGGGTGGAGTTCGACAACTACAAAGCGTCATACTTGCGGATGTGACGAGCGCTGTAGGTACCTCGGGAACGGCAATCACGTCGCGCGTTCATTCGCTGAACAGACCGAACATGGTCAGTGTTGGCACCATCGTGTGGCTTTCCAGTGAACTCATGTTCTTTGCTGGACTGTTTGCGATGTATTTCACGGCGCGCGCGCAAGCTGGTGGCGACTGGCCGCCCGAGCCGACCGAACTCAATTTGGCCCTTGCTGTTCCGGTGACGCTGGTTCTGATCGCGTCATCCTTCACCTGCCAGATGGGCGTGTTCGCCGCCGAGCGCGGCGACGTGTTCGGGCTGCGCCGGTGGTATGTGATCACGTTCCTGATGGGCCTGTTCTTCGTACTGGGCCAGGGATACGAGTACATCCACCTGGTCGAGCACGGCACCACCATCCCGGGCAGTGCCTATGGATCGGTCTTCTATCTCGCGACCGGTTTCCACGGCCTGCACGTCATCGGCGGACTTGTTGCGTTCATCTTGCTGCTGGCCCGCACCAAGATGAGTAAATTCACGCCCGCGCAGGCCACCGCGGCGATCGTCGTCTCGTACTACTGGCACTTCGTCGACATCGTCTGGATTGCGCTGTTCGCCACCATCTACTTCGTCCGCTGATCGGCCGGCCGATGTTCGATTCGATGAGAAGGGGTTCGATGACCAGCAAGTCGCGCCGACGACTGCGCCGACGACTGTCAGCAGGTCTCCTGCTGTTGGTCGGCCTGTCGGTCGCAGGTGGTGTTGCGGCCACGCTGACACCCACACCGCAGGTCGCAGTCGCCGACGAATCTCAGTCGGCTCTGCTGCGCACCGGTAAGCAACTGTTCGATACGTCGTGCGTGTCCTGCCACGGCGCCAACCTGCAGGGTGTGCCCGATCGCGGCCCCAGCCTGATCGGCACCGGCGAGGCTGCGGTGTACTTCCAGGTGTCGACCGGTCGGATGCCCGCGATGCGCGGCGAGGCCCAGGTGCCGGCGAAGCCCGAGCATTTCGACGAGCATCAGATCGATGCCCTCGGCGCCTACGTACAGGCCAACGGTGGCGGCCCCACCGTGGTCCGTGACGAGAACGGTGCCATCGCCCAGGAATCGCTGATGGGCTCGAACGTGGCGCGCGGTGGCGACCTGTTCCGGCTGAACTGCGCGTCCTGCCACAACTTCACCGGCAAGGGCGGCGCACTGTCCTCCGGAAAGTTCGCACCCGACCTCGGCGACACCGAGCCGGCCCAGATCTACACCGCGATGCTGACCGGACCGCAGAACATGCCCAAGTTCTCCGACCGCCAGCTGTCGCCGGAAGAGAAGCGCGACATCGTCGCCTACGTCCGCGAGTCCGCTGAGACTCCCAGCTACGGCGGCTACGGACTCGGTGGCTTCGGCCCCGCGCCCGAAGGCATGGCGATGTGGATTATCGGAATGGTGGCCGCCATCGGCGTGGCGATGTGGATCGGGGCACGAGCATGACCGACAACAGCCCGAAGCTTCCCAGCGAGGCCGAGCTGGCCTCGATGTCGCGTGAAGAGCTCGTCGAGCTCGGCGGCAAGATCGACGGTGTCGAGACGATCTTCAAGGAGCCGCGCTGGCCGGTTCCCGGCACGAAGGCCGAGAAGCGCACCGAGCGGCTGGTCGCGTACTGGCTTCTGCTCGGCGGACTTTCCGGCCTGGCGCTGCTGCTGGTGTTCCTCTTCTGGCCGTGGGAGTACCAGCCTTTCGGTTCCGAAGGCGAGTTCCTCTACTCGTTGGCCACGCCGCTGTACGGCCTGACCTTCGGCCTGTCGATCCTGGCGATCGGCGTGGGCGCGGTGCTGTTCCAGAAGAAGTTCATCCCCGAGGAGATCTCGGTCCAGGATCGCCACGACGGCCGCTCCCCCGAGCTGCACCGCAAGACGATCGGGGCCAACCTCACCGACGCTCTCGAGGGCTCGACCGTCAAGCGGCGCAAGCTGATCGGCCTGTCGCTGGGCATCGGCCTGGGCGCCTTCGGAGTCGGCACCCTGGTGGCGTTCATCGGCGGGTTGATCAAGAACCCGTGGAAGCCCGTGGTGCCCACCGCCGAAGGCAAGAAGGCCGTGCTGTGGACGTCGGGATGGACGCCGCGTTTCCACGGCGAGACCATCTATCTGGCGCGGGCCACCGGCCTTCCCGGTGAGTCACCGTTCGTCAAGATGCGGCCCGAGGACCTCGACGCCGGTGGCATGGAGACCGTGTTCCCGTGGCGCGAGTCCGACGGCGACGGCACCACCGTCGAGTCCTCGCATCACCTCACCGAGATCGCCATGGGTGTGCGTAACCCGGTGATGCTGATCCGCATCAAGCCGGCCGACATGTCCCGCGTGGTCAAGCGGAAGGGCCAGGAGAGCTTCAACTTCGGTGAGCTCTTCGCCTACACGAAGGTCTGCTCGCACCTGGGTTGCCCGTCGTCGCTGTACGAGCAGCAGACCTACCGCATCCTTTGCCCGTGCCACCAGTCGCAGTTCGACGCGTTGCACTTCGCAAAGCCCATATTCGGTCCGGCTGCGCGCGCGTTGGCGCAGCTGCCCATCACCATCGACAAAGACGGCTACCTGGTCGCCAACGGTGACTTCGTCGAGCCCGTCGGACCGGCATTCTGGGAGCGCAAATCATGAGCCCTGACCTTGCCAAGATCGCCGCCGCACAAGGGGATGCGATCGATTCCCGTTATCACCCGTCGGCGGCGGTGCGCCGGCAGCTGAACAAGGTGTTCCCCACCCACTGGTCATTCCTGCTGGGTGAGATCGCGCTGTACAGCTTCATCGTGCTGCTGATCACCGGTGTCTGGCTGACGCTGTTCTTCGATCCGTCGATGGCACACGTCACCTATGACGGTGTGTACCAACCGCTTCGGGGCGTTCAGATGTCGCGGGCCTATGAGTCCGCACTCGACATCAGCTTCGAGGTGCGCGGCGGGTTGTTCGTCCGCCAGATCCACCACTGGGCCGCCCTGATGTTCGCCGCGTCGATCATGGTGCACATGGCGCGCATCTTCTTCACCGGTGCGTTCCGTCGGCCCCGTGAGGCCAACTGGGTGATCGGCTCGCTGCTGCTGATCCTGGCGATGTTCGAGGGTTACTTCGGCTACTCGCTGCCCGACGACCTGCTGTCCGGTATCGGCCTGCGCGCCGCGCTCTCCTCGATCACGCTGGGCATGCCGATCATCGGCACCTGGCTGCACTGGGCGCTGTTCGGCGGGGACTTCCCCGGCGAGATCCTGATCCCGCGGCTGTACGCCCTGCACATCCTGCTGATCCCGGCCATCATCCTGGCGCTGATCGGTGCGCACATGGCGCTGGTGTGGTTCCAGAAGCACACTCAGTTCCCCGGCCCCGGCCGCACCGAGCACAACGTCGTCGGCGTGCGCGTCATGCCGGTGTTCGCGGTGAAGTCCGGTGCGTTCTTCGCGATGATCACCGGTGTGCTCGGCCTGATGGGCGGCCTGCTGACGATCAACCCGATCTGGAACCTGGGTCCCTACAAGCCGTCTCAGATTTCGGCGGGTAGCCAGCCGGACTTCTACATGATGTGGACCGAGGGTCTGGCGCGTATCTGGCCGGCCTGGGAGTTCTACCCGTTCGGCCACACCATCCCCGCGGTGGTCTGGGTCGCGTTGATCATGGGCGGTGTCTTCGGCCTGCTGATCGCCTACCCCTTCATCGAGCGGAAGGTCACCGGCGACGACGCGCACCACAACCTGCTGCAGCGTCCGCGCGACGTGCCGGTGCGTACCGCGATCGGCGCCATGGCGATCGCGTTCTACATGGTGCTGACCCTGGCCGCGATGAACGACATCATCGCCCTGAAGTTCCACATCTCGCTGAATGCGACCACCTGGATCGGTCGTATCGGCATGGTGGTGCTGCCGGGCATCGTGTACTACATCGCCTACCGGTGGGCCATCTCGTTGCAGCGCAGCGACCGCGAGGTCCTGGAGCACGGCATCGAGACCGGCATCATCAAGCGCCTGCCGCACGGTGCCTACGTCGAACTGCACCAGCCGCTGGGGCCGGTCGACGACCACGGTCACCCGATCCCATTGGAGTACCAGGGCGCCGCCCTGCCGAAGCGGATGAACAAGCTCGGCTCCGGTGGTGCACCGGGCACCGGCAGCTTCCTGTTCGCCGATCCGTCTGTCGAACACGAGGCGCTCACCGAAGCCGCGCATGCCTCTGAGCACAAGGCGCTGACCGCGCTGCGCGAGCACCAGGAGCAAAATGGCAACGGGGAGACCAACGGTCACCACTGACCACTCCCCTACCCCGAACAAATCGCCGCTCTCCCTTCGGGGAGGGCGGCGATTGTTTTAGGCGCCGAGGTAACCGGTTGACCGGCTCAGGGCCAGGTGCCTTTCGGCCCGGATCGCGGAGCCGGCCCGGCCGGCGGCTGGGTCTTGAGCGCCGAGCCCGGAGTCGGGGTGTTCTGCAGCGCTCCGAGACACAGGCCCAAACGTCCCGGCATACACGAGTTGTTGCCGGAACGGCCCAGGGTGTTGGTCGGGTCGTTCTGCGACCAGCAGACGCCGGTGATCGGATCGAGGACGGCGCCGCCCGGGCAAGGGGCCGAGTGTGCCGACGGCGCCGCCGTCACGACAGCCGAGGCCAGCACCGCGCTGCATAGGGTCGCCAGCAGGAGCTCCGGTGCCCTGGTTCGGATCAACATGTCATGGTCTCCGCTGGTTTCCGCTACCGGGTGATCTTCGTCTGCTCGTCGATGAGCTCGGCCGCGTCGATCACCACGTCCTTCTGCTCTTCGGGCGCATTGGCATTGAGCTGCAGCACGAATAGTGCATCGGCGCCGGGGATGACCACGGTTTTCTGGGCGACGACCCGAGCTTTGCCGTCAAGGCTGTAGGTGCCGGCCGACTGCACTGCCTCGAACCCGCCGAGGGTGGATTTCTCTGGCTCGTCGATCGACGTGAACTCCGGCAGGTTCAGCAACTGTCCCGGCGCGTATTCGAGGATCTTGGCCGGGTCGACGTTGCCGGTCAGCTTGGAGGCGATGGCGATGATCGCCGGTGGGTCAGCCGGATCTGACGGTTTGTCGTACACGATGGCGCCGTACGCCCAGTCGGGCGTCTTGTCCCCGGCTGGGCTCCAGTCCGGCGGGAACGGGAAGTCGAAGTCCGGCGTACCCGGCTCGTCGGGTTTGATCGGCGTTTCGGCGATCTTGTTCTCGGCGACGTAGTCGCTGATCGTCTTGTTCGGCCCGGCCACAGTGGGGCGCTCCGTCGGCGGCGCCGGCGCGGCCTCGCTGGTTGCCGATGACGTCGGCTCGGCCGTACTTTCGCCGCCCTCGGTTCCAGATCCACAACCAACAAGCAACGCACTCACGCTGACAACCACCGCGCCCGCCAAAACCATGTTCATGGGCGGCCTCGTCCTTCCCCGTCGTCGGCCCCTGGCCCGCACTTGTGGATATCGAGATTACGCAGCCGTCGGTGGGTTTCGGGCCGAAACGCCGCGCGTGGGCCGCCTGGCCGGGAAGACGGAAGGGCTCAGGAGGGCAGTGCGTCGAGCTGGCGCAGCGCCACGATCGGAAGCGCGATGATACCCGCGGTGACCAGCCCGGCCAGGCCGTAGAGACACCAGGCGGCGACATCGCTGCCGGTGGCCATCAGATAGGTGGCCAGCCCGATTGCCGCCGTCCCGATACCGATGGCGCAGGTGACCGCCAGGGTGAACCGCAACCAGATCGCCTCGGCGAGGGCCGTCCCGCTGCCCGCGCTGTAGCGACTCATCGTGACCGGTGCCGCCCGGTAGCTGCCCCCGATGGGGCGCGGCGAGCGTGCCGGCGGTTGGGGCCGTCGGGCCGGCTGGCGGCTGTCGGTCTGCGCCCGCGCCCGCAGCAGCAACGGCACCGCACCAGCGATCACCAGCACGGACAGGCCGATGACGGTGTAGAGCACCCACGGGGTGTCGGCACTTTCGGCACCCTGCGGGTGACTGCGCCCCAGATCGACCAGGGCCACCACGGCGGCCACCCCGGCACCCAGCGCGGCGAGCCAGACCGCTGCGCAGGCACCCAGCAGCACCCGGTCGGTGCTGTCGAGTTCGCTGATCGGCCCGGTCATCAGCAGGCCGTCTGTGCCGAGTTGTTGGCGTTGGAGGACAGCACGGTCCCGTCACTGGCGGTTATGGAGCAGTTCAGTCGGCTGACCAAAAACAGGCTGGATGCCTCGACGGAGCCCACATCCGAGTTGGAGATCGGCGTCATCGTGAACGTCCACGGGATGTAGACGTTGCGCAGCGTCCGGCGGTTCCCGTTGCCGTCCACATACGTGATCGTGATGATGTCGCCGGGCGCCTTGGTGCCGGTCACCGAATAGGTGACCTGACGCGGTCCGGCGTGGGTGGTGGTGGTCGGCGGTGCCGTCGTGGCCGGCGGCGGCGCCTCACTGGTCGGGGCCGGCGCCGGCGCCGGTGCGGGCGCGGGTGGCGGCGGTGGCGGCTCGGTCACCGTCACGGTCTCCGGTGGAGGCGGCGGGGGCAGTTCCTCCGATGTGGGCGGCGGCGGGGGCGGCGGTGTGGTCGTGGTGATCTCGTCCTGCACCGGCGGCGCCGCAGTGGTGGTGCTCGGTTTGGGGGTGGCCAGGTTGGTGCTGTCGTCGTCGCGGGCGACCAGGGTGGCCACCGAGGCCACCAGGGCGATCGCGGCGACGATGGCGGTGATTCCGACCACCCACGGCCAGCGCGGCGGTGGGCCCGTGTCGACGAGTTCGGTCGCCGGGTCGTAATCGTCGTAGTCGTACAACGCCACATCAGCGGGCACATAGGGCCCGCTGGTGAACTGTTCGGACTCGGGTGCGGAGTACGCCTGCGAGTAGAACTCCGTCTGTCCGGCATCCTGAGTCTCACCGACATCCTGGCCGCCCGTGGCCTGTGTTGCGTCCTCGGGTGCGGAGTGCTTTCCGGGTTGATCCGGCAAATCAGAACCGGAGGCACCCGGTTCCGGGGGATTCGGCCCGCTCATCTACGCCTATCCTTCTCGACTACTTCACTGCCACGCGGATCGAACGGTGCCGTTCACTGGTGACAGTGCCCCGGCAACATTACCCAACGAGACGATGCGGGTGAGTCCGGCGCTGCCGGTGGCGGATGAAGTGACGGCCCGATTGTGACCTGGTCTGGCCACAACCGGCACGTCGTCGGACGGGTCAGTGCTTCTCAGGACCCCAGTAGTACTCGAAGACCAGGCCGCCGACGGCCATCAGCACGAAGCAGATCCCGGCGACCAGCAACCACGGCAGCCACAGGGCGGTACCCACCGCGGCCACCGAGAAGGACAGCGCGATCAGGATGGGCCACCAGCTGTGCGGCGAATAGAAACCCAGTTCGCCTGCGCCGTCGCTGATCTCGGCGTCCTCGTAGTCTTCGGGGCGGGTATCCAGGCGACGTGCCACGAACCGGAAGAACGTTCCGGTCAGCAGGGTCAGCCCGGTGGTGAGCACGAGCGCGGTGGTACCGGCCCACTCGACGCCACCGGTGGCGAACATCGCCGTCAGCACGCCGTACACCACCGCCGACAGCGCGAAGAAGGCCGTGAGGATCTCGAACAGTCGAGCTTCAATATGCATTGCGTCTAGCCCCTACTTGCTCGCCTGCGGTGCCTGCTCACCGCGTCGGGTGTCGAACGGGTGAGTGGTGACGGCCAGCGGCGGCTGATTGATCGCAGCCAACGCCTCGGCGTTGGTCTTGCCGGCGCTGCGCTGATCGATGTAGGCCTTGAAGTCGTTGGGTTCGACGACCCGGACCTCGAAGTTCATCATCGAGTGGTAAGTGCCGCACATCTCGGTGCAGCGCCCGACGAACGCGCCGGTCTGCTCGATTTTGCTGACCTGGAAGATGTGGTCCGAGTGGTTGGCCTCGGGGTTGGGCATCACGTCACGCTTGAAGAGGAATTCGGGCACCCAGAAACCGTGGATCACGTCCGCGGAGTTGAGCTGGAATTCGACGCGCTTGCCGACCGGCAACACCAGAACCGGGATCTCCGTGGAGCTGCCCAGCGTCTCGATCTTGTCGAAGTTCAGGTAAGTGCGATCCTCGGGGTTGAGGCCGCGCACCGCGCCGACCCGCTCCTCGCCGTGCGCGTCGGTGCCCTCCGGCTTGGAGGTCATCGCGGTCTTGCGCTCGGCATCGACACCGTCGTAATCGAAAGAGCCGTCGGCGAAGTCGATCTTCTGGTAACCGAACTTCCAGTTCCACTGGAAGGCGGTCACGTCGATGACGACCTCAGGGTTGGGGTCCTTGTGCAGCATGCGCTCCTGGACCACCACGGTGAAGTAGAACAGCACCGAGATGATGAGGAACGGGATGACCGTCAGCACCAGCTCCAGCGGCATGTTGTAGCCGAACTGGCGCGGAAGCTCGGTGTCGCCCTTCTTCTTCCGGTGGAACGCACTCGACCAGAAGATCAGCGCCCACACGATGGCGCCCACCACGAAGGACGCAATCACGGAGCCGATCCACAGCTCCCGGTTGAGTTTGCCCTCCGGGGTGATCCCGGTCGGCCAGCCGAGCGCGAGTGCGTCCTGCCAGCTGCAGCCGCTCAGCAAGAATGCCGAGCCACCCAGGACAATGGTCAACAACGCCGCTCGGGCCACCGCCTTAAGCCCGCGAGGTGTCACCTTGGCGCCTCCTAGATCGGTATTTCGCGACCGCGACCGGTCGTTGTTTTGCGAATACTACGCAGCGTAGACCACGCCCGCCCACGGGAGCGAAGCGACTGGCGCAACAGCGTGGGTGGTGGACGCGTGGACCCGCCGGATCAGACATACTGACGCGGTGTGCGGACTGCTCGCCTTGGTAACTGACCCATCCCGATCCGTCCAGGGTGACGCCTCCCCCGACACCAGATCGCCGCTGGTCGAGGCGGTGGCGACCGCATCGCACCTGATGCGTCATCGTGGCCCCGACGAGCCTGGCACCTGGGCCGACCAGACCGGCGACGGCAGCGTGGTCCTCGGCTTCAACCGCCTGTCGATCATCGACATCGCGCACAGCCACCAGCCGTTGCGCTGGGGCCCGGCCGAGACCCCCGACCGTTACGTGCTGGTGTTCAACGGCGAGATCTACAACTACGTCGAGCTACGGGAAGTGTTGCGTTCCGAACACGGGGCGGAGTTTCACACCGACGGCGACGGCGAGGCCATCGTCGCGGCCTACCACCACTGGGGCGCCGACGCGCTGAACCGGCTGCGGGGCATGTTCGCGTTCGCGATCTGGGACACCGCGGAGCGGGAATTGTTCTGCGCCAGGGACCCGTTCGGCATCAAGCCACTGTTCATGGCGACCGGGCCGGGCGGCACCGCAGTGGGCAGCGAGAAGAAGTGCCTGCTGGATCTGGCCCAGGATCCCGAGCTGGGACTGGGCATCGACCTGGGCATCGACCAGCGCGCCGTGCAGCACTACACCGTGCTGCAATACGTGCCCGAACCCGAGACCCTGCACCGTGGCATCCGCCGGCTGGAGTCGGGCAGCTATGCACGGCTGAAGCCCGGGGGCCGTCCCGAGGTGACGCGGTACTTCGAGCCGAAGTTCGCCGCGGTGCCCTTCATCAAGGGCGCCGAGCAATCACGCTACGACGAGATCACCGCGGCCCTGGAGGATTCCGTCGCCAAGCACATGCGGGCCGATGTGACCGTCGGCGCGTTCCTCTCCGGTGGCATCGATTCGACGGCGATCGCCGCGCTGGCGATGCGGCACAACCCGCGGCTGATCACCTTCACCACCGGCTTCGAGCGCGAGGGCTTCTCGGAGGTGGACGTGGCGGCGGCCTCGGCCGAGGCCATCGGCGCCCGGCATGTCACCAAGGTGGTCAGCGCCGCCGAGTTCGTCGACGCGCTCCCCCAGATCGTCTGGTACCTGGACGAACCGGTGGCCGACCCGGCCCTGGTGCCGTTGTTCTTCATCGCCCGCGAGGCCCGTAAGCACGTCAAGGTGGTGTTGAGCGGTGAGGGCGCCGACGAACTGTTCGGCGGCTACACCATCTACCGGGAACCGTTGTCGCTGAAGCCCTTCGACTACCTACCGCGACCGGTACGCAAATCCCTGGGTAAGGCGTCCAAACCACTGCCGGAGGGCATGCGCGGCAAGAGCCTGCTGCACCGCGGCTCGCTGACCCTGGAAGAGCGCTACTACGGCAATGCCCGCAGCTTCTCCGATGAGCAGTTGCGGGCGGTGCTGCCGGGCTTCCGGCCGGACTGGACCCACACCGACGTCACCGGCCCGCTGTACGCCACGTCGCAGGGCTGGGATCCGGTGGCCCGCATGCAGCACATCGACCTGTTCACCTGGCTGCGCGGCGACATCCTGGTCAAGGCCGACAAGATGACCATGGCCAACTCGCTGGAGCTGCGGGTGCCGTTCCTGGATCCCGAGGTGTTCGCGGTGGCCTCCCGGTTGCCGGTCGATCAGAAGATCACCCGGGCCACCACGAAGTACGCCCTGCGTCGCGCCTTGGAACCCATCGTGCCCGCGCATGTGCTGAACCGGCCCAAGCTGGGCTTCCCGGTGCCGATCCGGCATTGGCTGCGGGCCGGCGAGCTGATGGAGTGGGCATACGCGACGACGTCGTCGTCACAGGCCGGCGAGCATGTCGATCTGGGTGCCGTGCGCACCATGCTCGACGAGCACCGCAATGGCGTCAGCGATCACAGCCGCCGGCTGTGGACCGTGCTGATCTTCATGCTGTGGCACGCCATCTTCGTCGAGCACAGTGTGACGCCGCAGATCTCCGAACCGCACTACCCGGTACAGCTCTAGGCTCGAGCAGGCTAATTGCCGAGCGCTTTGCCGATCTCGGCGCCGGCGTCGGCACCGTAGGCGTCAGACAGCCGCTGCACCGCCTCGGCGGCGTCCCAGGTCCACTCCTGCGGGCCGGGCGCCTCCAGGACCAGCACGGCGACCAACGAAGCCAGCTGGGCGGAGCGTTCCAGCCCCAGCCCGGCGCTGCGTCCGGTCAGGAAACCCGCGCGGAATGCGTCGCCGATGCCGGTGGGGTCGGTCTGGCACTTCTCCGGGACGACGCCGACGTGCACGAACGTGCCGTCGGAGCTGACCAGGTCGACGCCTTTGGCGCCCAGCGTGGTGACACGCATGCCGATCTGGCCCATCACCTGAGCCTCGCTCCAGCCCGACTTCTGCAGCAGCAGGTCCCACTCGTAGTCGTTGGTGAACAGGTAGGTGGCACCGTTGATGAGCTTGCGGATCTCCTCACCGGAGAGCCGGGCCAGCTGCTGGGACGGGTCGGCGGCGAAGGCCAGGCCGAGCTTGCGGCACTCTTCGGTGTGCAGGAACATCGCCTCGGGGTCGTTCGCCCCGACGATCACCAACTCCGGCTTGCCGACCCGCTCCACCAGATCGGCCAGGGCGATGTTGCGTGCCTCCGACATCGCACCGGGATAGAACGAGGCGATCTGGGCCATGTCCTCATCGGTGGTGCAGACGAAGCGGGCGGTGTAGGCGTCCTCGGAGATCAGTACGCTGCCGCAGTCGACGTTGGCGCCCTCCAGCCAGGCCCGGTATTCGCCGAAATCCTGGCCCGCGGCGCCGACCAGTGTGACGTCACCGCCGAGAGTGCCGATCGCGAACGCCATGTTGCCTGCCACGCCACCGCGGTGGATCACCAGATCGTCGACCAGAAAGCTCAGCGACACCTTTTGCAGGTGGTCGGCCAAGAGTTGCTCGGAGAACTTGCCCGGGAAGCGCATCAAATGGTCGGTTGCGATGGATCCGGTAACTGCGATGGTCACGTAGTGCACCCCTCATTTCGTTAAGTTGGCTACGTAAACCCTACCCACGCGGCCGGTGACGGTGGTCGTTTGAGCCCGGGCCGCACTTCGCGGGTTGCGCTAACCTGCGTATAACCGTAATCCCGGTCACCGTAGACGGCTGACCCACCGACACATCACGCGGGAGCGCCAATTAATGACTGGTTCATACCAGTACCCCGAGCACCTTCCGCCCCAGCCACAGCCCGAGCAGATGCCTTCGGCGTATCCAGGCACGCTGCCGCCGCCGGTGCCCTACCCCAAGCGACGGCGCTGGCCCAAGATCCTGGCGGCGGTCCTGGCGGTTGCCGCCGTGGCGGGGGTGCTGAGCGCGGTCGTGTTCGCCGGCCGCCGCGGCCCCACCACCCCGGCCGCCGTCTCCGACGCCAAGGCCCAGGCCGCGATCCAGGAATATCTGAACGCGCTGCTCGACGGTGATGACGAAACGGTCGCACGGCACACCCTGTGCGGGCTGTACGACGGGGTCAAGGACCGCAAAGCCGATCTCGCGGTGGCCGGGCTGGCCGGCGACGCGTTCCGCAAGCAATTCAGCCACGTCGAGGTGCTGAGCATCGACAAGAACGTGCCGTGGTCCACCACACAGGCTCAGGTGCTGTTCACCATGAAGGTGGCACCGGCACGGGCGTCGGCACGCGGGAAGAGCCCCGCCGATCAGGAGCAGCAGGGCGTGGCCCAGCTGCTGGTGCAGCGAGACGGGAAGAACGAACAGGTTCTGGTCTGCTCATACGTGCTGCGCACCAGCGGCCTGTACTGACCGCTGGTGGTCTGCACTCAACGTCAGTTGAAGGAGTCGCCGCAGGCGCAGGAGCCGGTGGCGTTCGGATTGTCGATCGTGAAGCCCTGCTTCTCGATCGAGTCGACGAAGTCGATCGTGGCGCCCTGCACGTAGGGCGCGCTCATCCGGTCCACCGTCAGCTTGACCCCGCCGAACTCGGCGGTGAGATCACCGTCGAGGGTGCGGTCGTCGAAGAACAGGTTGTAGCGCAGGCCGGCGCAGCCGCCCGGTTGCACTGCGATGCGCAGCGCGAGATCGTCGCGGCCTTCCTGGTCCAGCAGCGCCTTCGCCTTCGTCGCCGCAGCGTCGGACAGGATCACACCGTGGGTCTCGGTGGAGGTGGCGTCCTGAACAGTCATGGCTCTCCCTAAGCATCCCTGGGCATCTCTGATGCCGGTACAGCTGAAGTCGTAGGAAACGCGTGGACGTACCGCGCGTCTACCCCCTCAACGGTACATTGTTCCGCGGATATTCCCGACTTATCCACAGGCCGGGGCATGTGGCCAGGCCCGCAGCGTCGGGCAGTAACCTGGCTGGCGTGAAGCTGCTGGGCCGTAAGAAGGACAACGAGGGCGAACCCGCCGCGACCGATCAGGGTGCGGCGGTCGACGGATCCGGGTCGACTCCGGCAGGATCAGCGCCCACCACCGCGCCCAAGGGCCGGCCGACGCCCAAACGCAACGAGGCCGCCAAGCGGCGCGGGCCGGTGGCCCCGGCGCCGCTGACCGCCGCCGAGGCCCGCCAGCGTCGCAAGGAGCTCCGCGGCCCCAAGCTCTCCAAGGAAGAGCGCAAGATCGAGCGGATCACCCGGCGCGCCGATATGGCCGACCGGCGCGAGAAGATGATGGCCGGCGAGGAGTCCTACCTGCTGCCGCGCGACAAAGGGCCGGTCCGGCGGTACGTCCGCGACATCGTGGACGCACGGCGCAATGTGCTGGGTTTGTTCATGCCAGCCGCGCTGGCGATGATCTTCTTCATGCTGGCGCTGCCCTCGTTGCAGTTCCAGCAGATTCTGTCCTACGCGATGCTGGTCCTGGTGGTGATCATGGCGATCGACGGGTTCATCGTGGGCCGCAAGGTAAATCACATGGTGGACGAGAAATTCCCGGGCAACACCGAAAGTGGTTTCAAGCTCGGGCTTTACGCTGCCAGCCGGGCATCGCAGTTGCGTCGCATGCGGGCGCCGCGGCCGGCTGTCAACCGCGGCGACAAGATCGCTTGATGGCGTCTCGGGGGGCCTGAGCAGTGCGCACCCTGGTGCTCGGCGGTATCCGATCGGGCAAATCCCAGTGGGCCGAAACCACGATCGCACGAGTGGCCGGCGCCACCGCGCCGGTGCGTTACCTGGCCACCGGTCCCGCAGCCGACGGCGATGCCGCCTGGGCCCGGCGGGTCGATGCGCATCGGACCCGGCGGCCGGCGCATTGGCGCACCGTGGAGACCCGGGATGTGGCTGCCGCGCTGCGTGACGATCCGGGTACCGCAGCCCTCGTCGACGACATCGGTGGCTGGCTGACCGCAACCATGGACCACCTCGGCGCCTGGGCCGGCGCCGAGGTGGGTGGCGAGGTCGACACTCTCGTGCAGGCCGTGGCCGGCTTCGCCGCTCCCCTGGCCCTGATCAGCCCCGAGGTCGGGCTGACCGTGGTGCCGGCCACCGAGGCGGGACGCCGGTTCGCCGACGAGCTGGGCACGGTCAACCAGCGCCTGGCCGCGGTGTGCGAGCGGGTGGTGCTGGTGGTGGCCGGCCAACCGGTCACGGTGAAGGAGCTGACGTGACCGAACCAGATACCGAGTCCGGTGCGGCCTTTGCCCCGGTCACCGCGCCCGATGCCGACGCGGCCGCGGCCGCACGGGCGCGGCAGGCCCAGCTGACCAAGCCACCCGGGTCGCTGGGCCGGCTCGAGGAGCTGTCGATCTGGGCGGCCTCGTGCCAGGGCGCATGCCCGCCGCGGATGCTCACCCGGCCGCGGGTCGTGGTCTTCGCCGCCGACCACGGGGTCACCGCCGCGGGGGTGTCGGCGTTCCCGTCGGCCGTGACCGGCCAGATGGTGACCAATTTCGAGGCCGGCGGGGCGGCGATCAACGTGCTGGCCGAGGTGGCCGGGGCCACCGTACGGGTGGCCGACATCGCCGTCGACTGCGCCGAGCCGCTGTCCGCCGCGATCGGCGCCCACAAGGTCCGCCGGGGCTCCGGCAACATCGCCGTCGAGGATGCCCTCACCGAAGCGGAAGCCGTGACTGCGGTCACGGCGGGGCGCCGGATCGCCGACGAAGAAGTCGACGCGGGCGCCGACCTCCTCATCGCCGGCGACATGGGGATTGGAAACACCACGGCCGCAACAACATTGGTGGCCGCCCTGACCGGAGCCGAGCCGGTGGTGGTGGTCGGCCGCGGCACCGGCATCGACGATTTCGGCTGGATGCGCAAGGCCGCTGCGGTACGTGATGCGTTGTACCGGGCTCGCGCCGTCACCGGTGACCCGGTGGGCCTACTGCGGGTGTGCGGCGGCGCCGACCTGGCTGCGCTGGCCGGATTCTGCGCGCAGGCCGCCCAGCGGCGCACTCCTGTACTGCTCGACGGACTGGTGGTGACGGCCGCGGCGCTGGTGGCCGAACAGTTGGCCCCGGGTGCCCGAGCCTGGTGGCAGGCCGGACACCGATCGACCGAACCGGCGCACAGCCTGGCGCTGGCGCAGCTGGGATTGGAGCCGATCGTCGATCTCGGCATGCGGTTGGGTGAAGGCACCGGTGCCGCGTTGGCGCTGCCGATCGTGCGCGCCGCGATCGCCACGTTGGCCTCGATGGCCACCTTCGACGAGGCCGGAATCTCGGCGCAGACATGATCGCCCCACGGCGTGGAATGTCTGCACTCGGAGGGGCTTTCGCCTTCGGCACCGTGCTGCCGGTGCGGTCCTCCGTCGGCATCGGACGAGGCGCGCTCACGGCCCTGCCGCTGGTGGGACTGGCGCTTTCGGCGCTGGCCGCCGCTGTGGTGGCCGGTGGCCAGTGGGCGTTCGGTGACGACAACGCGCTGCCCGGTCTGCTGGCGGTGGCCGTACTTCTGCTGGCCACCCGCGGACTGCACATCGACGGGTTCTGCGACACCGTCGACGGGTTGGGGTGTTACGGCCCGCCGGAGCGGGCGCTGGCGGTCATGCGTGACGGATCGGCCGGACCGTTCGGCGTCGCCGCGGTGATCGTGGTGATCGGTTGTCAGGCAATGACTTTCGCACGACTCGACGCGGTGGCGATCGTTGTCGCCGTCACCGCAGGCCGGGTGGCGGCGGTGACCGCGTGCCGACGTTCGGTGCCCGCGGCCGCGGGTAGTTCACTGGGGGCCGCGGTGGCGGGGACCCAGCCGCTCACCGTGGTGGCGGCCTGGGTGGTCGCCGTCGCCGCGCTGGCCGCCTGGGCCGGGCCCCGGATGTGGCAGGGCCCGGTGGTGGTCCTGGTCGCGGTGGGTTGCTCAGTTGTGCTGGTGGCCCACTGCGTGCGCCGGTTCGGCGGCATCACCGGCGACGTGCTCGGCGCCGCGATCGAGGTGACGACGACGCTGACGGCGCTGGGCCTGGCGATCGGCTGACGCTCCGGGTGCCCGGCTTGGCATATTTGGCCGGGCGCCGGTTGCTCACGGACGCCGGTTGCTCAGGTTGCCCAACTGCCAGTTGCCAGTTGCTGAGGTTGCCCAGCTGCCAGTTTGTCACGCCAGAGTGGCGCTCGGCACCGACAGCCACTCTGGCGTGACAGAGCGTCGTCGGCAATCGCGACACCACACTCCGCTGCCGCTCCAGCGTGACGCTCGCGGTCGAGAGCCACTCTGGCGTGACAACGCGACAACCCGGCGACAGACCAGACAACCCGGCGACGGACCCGTCACGCGCAGCGGGCAGGCCCTGGCGATCGGCTAGTTGAGCCGCGCCATCCAGCCGTGGGTATCGGCGAAGGTGCCCCGCTGAATACCGGTCAGGGTGTCGC
Organism: [Mycobacterium] fortunisiensis; assembly: GCF_019050325.1. Classification (GTDB taxonomy): domain Bacteria; phylum Actinomycetota; class Actinomycetes; order Mycobacteriales; family Mycobacteriaceae; genus Mycobacterium; species Mycobacterium fortunisiensis. Next base: position 236,753 of record NZ_VOMB01000020.1, read on the forward strand.
GCAGGGCCATGGTGATCTCGCCCGGCTTCCCGTCGGCGATGGTGAACTCGCCGTCTGCATATTTCACGTGGGACACCGGGGTGATGACCGCGGCGGTACCGCAGGCAAACACCTCGGTGATCTCGCCGGCCGCGGCCTTCTTCTGCCATTCATCGACGTCGATCTTGCGTTCCTCGACCGCGAAGCCGGCGTCGGTGGCCAACTGCAGCAAGGAGTCTCGCGTGATACCCGGCAACAGCGAGCCCGACAGCTCGGGCGTCACGAGCCGGGCCGAACCGCCGCTGCCGAACACGAAGAACAGGTTCATCCCGCCCATCTCTTCGACGTAGCGACGCTCGATCGCGTCGAGCCAGACGACCTGATCGCAGCCGTTGTCGGCGGCTTGCGCCTGTGCCAGCAGCGAGGCCGCATAGTTGCCGCCGAACTTGGCCGCGCCGGTACCGCCGGGTGAGGCCCGCACATACTCGTGCGACAGCCACACGCTGACCGGCTTGATGCCGCCCTTGAAGTACGCGCCGGCCGGTGAACCGATCACCAGGTAGCGGTATTCGTTGGCCGGCCGCACCCCAAGCCCGGGTTCGGTGGCGATCATGAACGGCCGCAGGTACAGCGATTCCTCGCCGCCGGCCGCCGGCACCCATGACTCGTCGACCGCGATGAGTTGGCGCAGCGATTCAATGAACGCGTCCTCGGGCAGTTCGGGCATCGCCAGCCGACGGCAGGAGGCCCGCAGCCGCGCCGCGTTGGCCTCGGGCCGGAACGACACGATCGAACCGTCTGCCCAGCGGTAGGCCTTGAGCCCTTCGAACACTTCCTGCGCGTAGTGCAGCACGATGGCCGAGGGGTCGAGCTCCAGCGGCCCGTACGGGATCACCCGCGGGTCGTGCCAACCCTGGCCGTCGGTGTAGTCGATGGCCACCATGTGGTCGGTGTGGAACTTGCCGAAACCCGGGTTGGCCAGAATGGATTCGCGTACCGCATCGGTCGCCGGATTCGTATTGCCTGAAACCGTGAACTCGAGATGGCCGCTAGTCATGCAGCGATTGTATCGCCCGGGTGCCAGCGATTTCCCCCCGCGGGAGCGGGGGCCTCAGCGGGTGTGCGCGGCCACGAACGGCGGCTTGACCACTTCGCATTCGACGGCACGGCCACGCACGTCGACGCTCACCCGCTGACCGTCGGCGACGTCGTGCGCGGTGTCGATGAGCGCCAACGCGACACCGGCTTTCAGCGTGGGTGAGAAGGTCCCCGACGTCGTGGTGCCGATCCGGGTGTCCCCGTCGAGCACCGCGAGATCGGCACGCAGCACGCCGCGGCCGATGGCTTTGAGCCCGCGCAGCAACCGGTTCGGCCCGGCGTCTTTCTCGGCCAGCAACGCCTCGCGCCCCCAGAACGCGTCCTTGCGCCACCCGATCGCCCAACCGCAGCGGGCCTGCAGCGGCGAGATGTCCAGCGCCAGCTCGTGACCGTGCAGCGGGTAGCCCATCTCGGTGCGCAGGGTGTCGCGGGCGCCCAGCCCCGCGGGCTCGCCCCCCGCCGCGCGCACGGCGCTCACCAGCGCGTCGAACACCTGGCCCGCGCGGTCCCAGGCCGGCAGAAGCTCGTAGCCGTGCTCGCCGGTGTAGCCGGTGCGGCACACCCGGACCGGGACGCCTTGGTACTCGGCGTCCGCGTAACCCATGTAGTCCATGTCGGTGGGCAGCCCTAGTGCGCCGAGCACCTCGGCGGACTTGGGCCCCTGCACCGCCAGCACCGCGTAGGAGCGGTGCTCGTCGGTGATGGTCAGCCCGTCGGGGGCGTGCTTCTGCAGCTCGGCGACCACCGCCGCGGTGTTGACGGCGTTGGGCACCAGGAAGATCTCGTCGTCGGAGACGTAGTAGGCGATCAGGTCGTCAATCACGCCGCCCGACTCCGTGCAGCACAGGGTGTACTGCGCCTTTCCGGGTCCGATCCGGTTCAGGTCGTTGGTGAGTGCGGAGTTGACGTAGGCCGCCGCGCCGGGGCCTTTGACCAGTGCCTTTCCGAGGTGGCTGACGTCGAAAAGGCCGACGGCCGCGCGGGTGGCGTTGTGCTCGGCGACGGTCCCGGCGTAGGACACCGGCATCAGCCATCCACCGAACTCGGCGAAACTGGCTCCCAGCTCGCGATGGCGGTCTTCCAACGGTCCGTGCAGCAGGTCGTCACTCACGACCCCACCCTAATCTGCAAGCCTGAACTGCTCCCCTGATCGGGGCGGCGAAGCCACACTTGTCTGGTGGTCGATTTCGATGCGCTGGCGGCCGCCGGCATCCCCGACGCACGGGAGCGGGCTCCGCTCATCGAGTACCTGGACTCGCTCGGGTTCACCACCGAGCAGATGGTCGAGGCAGAGTCCCGCGGCCGGTTGTTCGGGCTGGCCGGCGATGTCCTGCAGTGGTCCGGGCCACCGGAGTACTGCCTGGCCGATGTGGCCGCCGAGCTCGATGTGCCGCTGGCCGACGTGCAGCGCGCCTGGGCCGCACTGGGCCTGACCGTGGCCGACTGCGAGGTGAAAACCCTGAGCCACGCCGACCTGGAGACCTTGCGGACCTGGGCCGAGCTGCGGCTTCTGGTCGGCGAGGCCGAGGCTACCGGTCTGCTGCGCGTGATCGGTTCGGGTATGGCTCGGTTGGCCGAAGCGTTGTTCACGATGAGCCGCGCCAGCACGCCCGACCTCCGTCTCGACCTCACCCATGACGAGCTCACCACCGCCAAGGCCTACCGGGCGGCCGCGGGGTTCATCCCGCGGATCGGCTCGATGATCGATGCCGTTCACCGCCACCATGTGATGAGTGCGCGCCGTTACTTCGAGCACGTGCTCCCAGAGGGTTCGTCGGATACGTTGTGCGGCATCGGTTTTGCTGATCTCTCGGGGTTCACGGCGCTGACCCAGATGTTGACCACCGACGAATTGTCGGCCTTGCTCAACGAGTTCAGCGCCACCAGCACCGGGATCGTGCACGCCGCCGGGTGCCGCGTGGTGAAGTTCATCGGGGACGCCATCATGTGGGTCGGCTCCGAACCCGCCGAGCTGGTGCAGGTGGCCGTCGATCTGGTGACCCATCCCCGGGCCGCCGAGACCAGCCTGCAGGTGCGGGCCGGTCTCGATTTCGGCGAGGTGCTGGCCATCGGCGGCGATTATTTCGGCAATCCGGTGAATCGGGCGGCGCGCCTCGTCGGCGCCGCCGAACCCAGCCAGATCCTGGTTTCCGAGCCGCTGCGTGAGCTGCTCGACGGACGGGCGTTCAGCGCACCTCGCTCTCTCACCCTGAAGGGTTTCACCGCACCTGTCACGGCATACCCGCTGTCCGGACTTTAAGGTGAAACGGGTGAGCAGCGAACCCGGCTACCAGGCCCCCACCGTCACCGTCAGCTCGTCGTTGCCCCGCAAGGGGGTCGACGAGGCCGTCCTGGTCATCGGCGTCGTCAGTGACGACGCCGGCCCCAAGGTGGCGGCCGTCCAGCCTTACCTCGACGAGGAGGCGATCGCCGCCGTCGAATCTCACCTGCAGGCGCTGGGCGCCACCGGCGGCGAGGGCCAGACGCATCGGCTGGTTGTCTCCTCTCTCCCGGTGGCCAGCGTGCTGACCGTCGGCCTGGGCAAGCCGCGCGAGGAGTGGCCCGCCGACGTGATCCGGCGGGCCGCGGGTAGCGCCGCGCGGGCCCTGGACAAGGTGGGCACGGTGGTGACCACCTTGTCGGCGATCGATCTGGAAGCCGCCGTCGAGGGGCTGATCCTGGGTGCCTACCGGTTCAACGACTTCCGCAGCGCCAAGACCGCGCCCACCGACACCGGGCTGACCGCGATCACCGCGCTGACCGCCGGCACCACCGCGGCCACCAAGGGGCAGGCTGGTCGCGCGGTGGACATCGCGACGGCGGTCGCCACCGCCCGCGATTTCGTCAACACCCCGCCCAGCCACCTGTTCCCCGACGAATTCGCCGAGCGGGCAAAGGCTTTGGGTGCGGCCGCCGGGCTTGAGGTCGAGGTGTTCGACGACAAGGCCCTGGCCGAGGGCGGCTACGGCGGCATCGTGGGTGTCGGCAAGGGATCCTCGCGCCCGCCGCGACTGGTCCGGTTGATCCACCGGGGTTCAGGCAAGAAGCCCAAACGCGTCGCGCTCGTCGGGAAGGGCATCACGTTCGACACCGGGGGCATCTCGATCAAGCCGGCCGCCAACATGCACCACATGACCTCGGACATGGGCGGGGCGGCGGCCGTCATCGCCACCGTGGTACTGGCCGCCAAACAGAAGCTGCCCATCGAGGTGATCGCCACCGTGCCGATGGCCGAGAACATGCCGTCGGCGACCGCCCAGCGCCCCGGGGATGTGCTGACCCAGTACGGCGGTATCACCGTGGAGGTGCTCAACACCGATGCCGAGGGTCGGCTGATCCTGGCCGACGCCATCGTGCGGGCCTGCGAGGACGAGCCCGATTATCTGATCGAGACCTCGACGCTGACCGGAGCGCAGACGGTGGCGTTGGGGTCACGCACGCCGGGCGTGATGGGCAGCGACGAGTTTCGTGATCGGGTCGCCACGCTGTCGCAGGCGGTCGGCGAAAACGGTTGGGCCATGCCGCTGCCCGAGGAGCTGAAGGACGATCTCAAGTCCACGGTGGCCGATCTGGCCAACGTCAGCGGGTCGCGCTACGCCGGGATGCTGGTGGCGGGCACGTATCTGCGCGAGTTCGTCGCGGACGGGGTCGAGTGGACGCACATCGATATTGCCGCCCCCGCGTACAACACCAGTGGGCCATGGGGTTACACGCCCAAGGGCGGCACCGGTGTGCCGACGCGGACGATGTTCGCGGTGCTGGAAGATATCGCCGCGAACGGCTGAAAAGTGCGCCGGGCCAACGTGAACAGGACGACGAGAATCTCGGCTCTCGCAGTCTCGTTCGCGTTGGGCCTCGGTGGCTGTTCGGGATCGTCGGAAGCGCCGCCGGCCGCGGCCCCGGGCCCGGCCTCGACGACGGCGCCGCCGCCGGCGGCCGGCCCGCCGAGCACCCCGGCCGGCGCGCAGCCACGCCTGGCCGCGGATCCGGTCACGCTGGCCGATGAGCTGGTTGCCGACGAGCGGACCCTGCGTGACCCGGCCACCCCCCAGGAGGCGTTGGCGCGGGCCGCGCGTCGTCAGCAGGTGGCCTACCGCGCGATCGGCCGTCATCCCGAGTGGGACGGCATCGTCCGGCCGCGTATCCCTGTCGAACTGGTGGCGTTCTACGACCGCAATATCGAGGCCCGGCGTGAGCTGGCCGCGCTGGCCGAGCCTCGCGACGTGCTGCCGGCGTGGCGCATCAACCCGCCACCTCCGATGGAGGTGTTACTCGAGGCCTACCGTGACGCCGAAGCGGCTTCGGGTGTGGGCTGGAACTACCTCGCCGCGATCAACCTGATCGAGACCCACTTCGGCAGCGTGACCGGTGCCAGCTCGGCCGGTGCGCAGGGGCCGATGCAGTTCATGCCCTCGACCTTCGCCGCCTATGGAGCGGGCGGCGATATCAACTCACCTCGGGACAGCATCATGGCGGCCGGTCGTCATCTGGCCGCCAACGGATTTGCCGACGATCGCGATCACGCCCTGTTCCGGTACAACAACGCCGACGCGTACGTGCGTGCGGTCAACGCCTACGCTGCCGCACTGGCAGACGATCCGGCGGCGTTCGGTGTGTTCTACCGCTGGGACGTCTACTACGTGTCGACGGCCGGTGACGTGCTGTTGCCGGTCGGATACGCCGCCGAGGCGCCGATACCGGTGGCCGACTACCTCGCGGCACATCCGCAGTAGGGGCCACCGCTGGTGGCGGTACTACAGCGAGCCCGAGCGCGCCACCCGACGCAGCGCTGAGGGCACCAGACGTGAAATCCCGTAGGCGGCATAGGCTTCCGGGGTGACCGGGCGGATCGCCTTGTTCTTCACGACGGCGGCCACGATGGCCTTGGCCACCTTGTCGGGCCCGTAGCGTCGCGCCGCGAAGGCCTTCTTGGTCGCCGCCCGCACCTGCTCCGCCCGGTCCTGCTGCTCGACGGGCAGGTCGAAGTGCGTGGTGTCGATGATGTTCGTGTCGATCACCCCGGGGCAGATCGTGGTCAAACCGACTCCGGCCGAGTCCAATTCGGCGCGCAGACAATCGGAGAACATGAACACGGCGGCCTTGCTGGTGGAGTAGGCGTTCATCGATCCGGATGGCGAGTAGGCGGCCATCGAGGCGACGTTCACGATGTGGCCGCCGGTGCCGCGGTCGACGAGCCGGCGGGCAAATGACCGGCAGCAGTTGACCACTCCGCCGAAATTCACGTCGAGCACGCGGTCGTACTGCTCGGCCGGGGTGTCGAGAAACTTGCCGCCGTGGCCGATCCCGGCGTTGTTGACCACCACGTCGGGTACCCCGTGGGTGTCGCAGACCCGTTCGACGAAGGCCTCCACCGCGTCGGCGTCGGCCACGTCGAGCTGATAGGAATGCGCGATGCCGCCGCGGGCGGCGATCTCGTCGGCAGTGGCCTTGGCCGCGGCCTCGTCCAGGTCGCTCACCACGAGTTCGGCCCCCTGCGCGGCAAACTCCAGCGCGGTGGCCCGGCCGATGCCGCTGCCCGCACCGGTCACCGAAACCAGTGTGTCACTGAAGGGTTCGCGCTGACGTCCGACCTGTGCGCGGCGCAGCCCGCGGGCCGCCGGTGCCCCTTCGATGTGGTCGATCAGCTCGGCAGTGGCGGTGGCGATGGCGCGCCAGTGCGAGAACGGGGCCCAATGCCCGGCCTTGAGGTCGCGGCGCCACAGCAGCGGCACCCACCTGGCCTCGTCCTCGTAGCCGTGTCCTCGCACCACCGGATCGTGGTCGTTGCAGATCAACTGCACCGGGACGGTCACATAGTGATCGCCGCGTACCCGGGTCAGCGATCGAATCGCGTTGGCGCGGTAGATCTTCAGTCCGTTCGCCGCGTCCGTGTCGAGGGTGTCCGACTGAAACTTGGGGCCGCGGGTGTCGATGGCCTGCAGCCGGCGGGCCGCGCCGGCCCGCATCAGCGCCGGCGCGATCACCGGCACCGAGAACGGGATCCAGTAGCTGAATCGCGAGGCCAGGTTCACCGCCTTGGCGAAGCGGATGGGCCGGTACGGTCGGGCCAGCCGGCCGCGGATGAAGGATCCGTAGTGGTCGGTGCTGGGTCCCGACACCGAGGTGAACGACGCCACGCGGTCGGCGGCTTCGGGCCGACTCAGGTACTCCCACACCCCCACCGAGCCCCAGTCGTGGGCCAGCACGTGCACGGGAGCCCCGGGGCTCACCGCCTCGATCACCGCCGAGAGGTCGTCGGCGAACTGGTCCATCCGGTACGCGGCGACGCGCTTGGGCACATCCGAGGCGCCGGCGCCGCGGTTGTCGTAGCGCACGATGTGGAAGCGCTCCCCCAGTTCGCCCGTCACCCCGTTCCACAACACGTGCGAGTCCGGCCAGCCGTGCGCCATCACGAGGGTGGGACGCTGCCGGTCCCCTTGTTCGTATACCGCGATCCGGGTTCCGTCCGCGCTGACGACGAAACTCTGCATAGTCCACACCCTCCACCGAGTACGTGTAACGAAGAGTATCCAATACCGGGGGTATCGGATGCTGTGACTCTAACGGTCGTCGAGCTCGGCGCGCATCGCGCGTTGGCGTTCGATGCGTCGCCGCGCGTCGTAGTCGCGCATCCGTTGCGGGTAGCCGACCTTCTGCACGTCGTACACCGGCACCTGTAACCGATCGCTGAGGCGACGGGCGCCCGCCTCCCCGCCGGCGCGACGCCGGGTCCATTCCCCATCGGCGGCAACGAGGACGACGGTCACGTCGGTCACCGTGGTCCGGGGTTCGACGAACGCTTCGACACCGGCGTGGTCGGCCACCCAGCGCTGCAGATACTGCAGATCGGCGGCCGCGTCGCCGCCGGATCGGCGCATCGACCTGCCCCGGCGAAACGAATCGAACAGCCCCAACGGAACGCTCTCCTTCGCTCTCGGCAACGGTGATGCACTGGAATCAAACCCCTCACCCGATAGTGCCAGAGCGAGCGGCAACCCTGAGTGTGTGCGAGTGGTGCTGCAGTGACAGGATGGTTCCGACAATCCACCTAGGTGCCGTACCCGGTGCACCCAGCTGTGGTAAGCCAGAGTTCGAGTCGTCACAAGTGACCGTCCGAGGAGTCAATACACATGGCCATCTCCGTCCAGATGCCCGCACTAGGTGAGAGTGTCACCGAGGGGACCGTCACTCGCTGGCTTAAACAGGAGGGCGACACCGTCGAAGTCGACGAGCCGTTGCTGGAGGTGTCCACCGACAAGGTCGACACCGAAATCCCGTCGCCGGCAGCCGGTGTGTTGACGAAGATCGTCGCGCAAGAGGACGACACGGTCGAAATCGGCGGCGAGCTCGCGGTCATCGGCGAGGCCGGCGAACAAGCCGCGGCCGCACCGGCCCCTCAGTCCGCCCCCGAGCCCGAACCCGAGCCGGCTCCGGCCGAGTCGGCGCCCGAGCCCGCCGCCGCGGCACCAGCTCCGGCTCCGGCAGCCGAGCCTCCCGCGGCCGCATCGTCGGGCTCGGCCACCTCGGTCGTGATGCCCGAGTTGGGTGAGTCGGTCACCGAGGGCACCGTGACCCGCTGGCTCAAGAACGTCGGCGACTCCGTCGGCGTGGACGAGCCGCTCGTCGAGGTGTCCACCGACAAGGTCGACACCGAGATCCCCTCCCCGGTGGCCGGCACCCTGCTGTCGATCACCGCGCAGGAAGACGACACCGTGGAGGTCGGCGGCGAGCTGGCCAAGATCGGCGACGCCGCCGCTGCCCCGGCGCCTGCGGCCCCCACCCCGGCTCCCGAACCGAAGCCGGAGCCCAAGCCCGAGCCAAAGCCCGAGCCCGCCGCGGCCAAGCCCGCACCCGCACCTGCCGCCAAGCCGGCACCCGCACCTGCACCCGCGGCTGAGGCCGCACCGGCAGCCTCCGACGGCTCCCCGTACGTCACCCCGCTGGTGCGAAAGTTGGCTGCGGAGAACGGTGTTGACCTGGCGACCGTGAAGGGCACCGGGGTCGGCGGACGCATCCGCAAGCAGGATGTGCTCGCCGCGGCCGAGGCGGCAAAGGCACAGCAGGCTCCTCCTGCCGCTCCCGCCGCGGCACCAGCGGCCCCCGCGCCCGCCGCCGCAGCTCCGGCCGCGCCGGCCCCCGCGCTGGCGCATCTGCGGGGAACCACGCAGAAGGCCAACCGGATTCGCCAGATCACGGCGAAGAAAACGCGCGAATCCCTGCAGGCGACGGCGCAGCTGACCCAGACCCACGAGGTCGACATGACCAAGATCGTGGCGTTGCGCGCCCGGGCGAAGGCGGACTTCGCCGAGCGCGAGGGCGTCAACCTCACCTATCTGCCGTTCATCGCCCGCGCCGTCATCGACGCGCTCAAGATCCACCCGAACGTCAACGCCAGCTACAACGAGGACACCAAGGAGATCACGTACTACGACGCCGAGCACCTGGGCTTCGCGGTCGACACCGACCAGGGTCTGCTGTCCCCGGTGGTGCACAACGCCGGCGACCTGTCCCTGGGCGGGTTGGCGCGGGCGATCTCCGACATCGCGGCCCGGGCCCGTTCGGGCAACCTCAAGCCCGACGAGTTGTCCGGCGGCACGTTCACCATCACCAACATCGGCAGCCAGGGCGCGCTGTTCGACACCCCGATCCTGGTGCCGCCGCAGGCGGCGATGCTGGGCACCGGGGCGATCGTCAAGCGGCCGCGGGTCATTTCCGACGACTACGGCAACGAGTCGATCGGCGTGCGCTCGGTGTGCTACCTGCCACTCACCTACGACCATCGGCTGATCGACGGCGCCGACGCCGGCCGGTTCGTGACCACCATCAAGCGCAGGCTCGAAGAAGGTGCATTCGAGGCTGACCTCGGGCTGTAAGGGCCGTTAGGAGGGGTTCCCCACCGTGGCGGATGCCGTCATCGCGATAGCGGGATCATCCGGTCTGATCGGCTCGGCGCTGGTAACGGCGCTGCGCGCGGCCGATCACCGGGTCATCCGGATCGTGCGCAGGGCACCATCGAACGGCGACGAGCTGTTCTGGAACCCCGACACCGGGGAATTCGACGCCGGTGCGCTGCGCGACGTGGACGCGGTGGTGAACCTGTGCGGTGTCGGGCTCAGCGACAAGCGCTGGTCGGGAGCGTTCAAACAGGGTCTGCGCGACAGCCGGATCGGTCCCACCGAGGTGCTGGCCGGTGCGGTGGCCGAGGCCGGGGTGCCCGTGCTGGTCAACGCCAGCGCGGTCGGCTACTACGGCGACACCCGGGACCGGGTGACCGACGAGACCGCGCCCGAGGGGCGAGGGTTCCTGGCCGGTTTGTGCGCGGACTGGGAGGCGGCCACGGCCACCGCCGTCGCGGCCGGATCCCGGGTGGTGCTGATGCGCACCGGCCTGGTGATGGCGCCGTCCGGCGGGATGGTGAACCGGCTCAAGCCGTTGTTCTCCCTCGGTCTGGGTGCCCGGTTGGGCAACGGCCGGCAGTACCTGCCGTGGATCAGCCTGGAGGACGAGGTCCGCGCCGTGCGGTTCGCGATGTCGACCGAAGGCCTGTCCGGGCCGGTCAACTTCACCGGCCCGGCCCCGGTGACCAATGCCGAGTTCACCGCGGCGCTGGGCCGGGCCGTCAACCGGCCCACCCCGGTGATCGTGCCGGGTTTCGCGCTGCGGGCACTGCTCGGCGAGATCGCCGACGAAGGTCTGCTGGTGGGCCAGCGGGCGATCCCCGCCGCGCTGGAACGCGCCGGTTTCGCCTTCCACCACAACACCGTCGGTGAGGCCCTGGCCTACGCCACCGCCCCCAAAGACCTGTGACCAGTACTGTCGAACTGTGACATCCATCCGCTCAGCCGCCGCACCCGTGGAGATCCGGCGCCTGGGCACGATCGATTACGCAGCCGCCTGGGAACTCCAGCGCGAGATCGCCGACGCCCGGGTGGCCGGTGGGCCCGACACCCTGCTGCTGCAGCAGCATCCGGCGGTCTACACCGCGGGCAAGCGCACCGAGCCACACGAGCGCCCGGTGGACGGCACCCCCGTCGTCGACACTGACCGGGGCGGCAAGATCACCTGGCACGGTCCCGGTCAGCTCGTGGGGTATCCCATCGTCGGGCTCACCGAGCCGTTGGATGTGGTGAATTTCGTTCGGCGCCTTGAGGAAGCACTCATCACGGTGTGCGCGGGCCTGGGTCTGCCGACCGGCCGGGTCGAGGGACGCTCCGGAGTGTGGGTCGGCGCCGATGAGCTCCGGCCCGCCCGCAAGGTCGGTGCGATCGGCATCCGGGTGGCGAGGGCGACGACACTGCACGGCTTCGCACTGAACTGTGACTGCGATCTGTCGGCTTTCTCGTCGATCGTGCCGTGCGGGATCGCGGATGCGGGTGTCACGTCGCTGACGGCCGAACTCGGTCACCGCATCACCGTCGAAGACGTCACCGACCGGGTCGCCGCCGCGGTGTGTGACGCGCTGGACGGACGTCTCGAGGTAGCGCTGAACGTAGGATGAACTCGTGACTGTTGTTCCAGAAGGCCGGAAGCTGCTGCGTTTGGAAGTGCGCAACGCGCAGACGCCTATCGAACGCAAGCCACCGTGGATCAAGACCCGGGCCAAGATGGGCCCGGAGTACACCGAGCTCAAGGGCCTGGTGCGGCGCGAGGGCCTGCACACGGTGTGCGAGGAGGCCGGCTGCCCCAACATCTTCGAATGCTGGGAGGACCGGGAGGCCACGTTCCTGATCGGCGGTGAGCAGTGCACCCGGCGCTGCGACTTCTGTCAGATCGACACCGGCAAGCCGGCCGAGCTCGACCGCGACGAACCACGGCGGGTCGCCGAGAGCGTGCAGGCGATGGGTCTGCGCTACTCGACGGTGACCGGCGTGGCCCGCGACGATCTGCCCGACGGCGGCGCCTGGTTGTATGCCGAAACCGTTCGCTACATCAAGCGGCTCAACCCGAACACCGGCGTGGAGCTGTTGGCACCGGACTTCAACGGTATCTCGGCCCAGCTGGAGGAAGTGTTCGAGTCGCGCCCAGAAGTGTTCGCGCACAACGTCGAAACGGTGCCGCGCATCTTCAAGCGGATCCGCCCGGCGTTCCGGTACGACCGCAGCCTGGCGGTGCTCACCGCGGCCCGCAACTTCGGGCTGGTCACCAAATCGAACCTGATCCTGGGCATGGGTGAGACGATCGACGAGGTGCGGACCGCGCTGTGCGATCTGCACGACGCCGGTTGCGACATCGTCACGATCACCCAGTACCTGCGGCCTTCGCCGCGTCATCACCCGGTCGAACGCTGGGTCCATCCCGACGAATTCGTCGAGCTGTCGAGCTACGCCGAGGGCCTGGGATTCGCCGGGGTGCTGGCCGGTCCGCTGGTGCGGTCGTCCTACCGTGCGGGCCGGCTCTATGCGCAGGCCGCGCGGGTTCGGTTCGCCGATCAGCCCCCCGTATCCTGAAGTAATGGCGAAATCCCGCAATGCCGCGGAAACGAAGGCGGCAAAGGCCGAGGCGAAGGCTGCCCGTAAGGCGGCGGCCAAACAGCGGCGCAGTCAGTTGTGGCAGGCGTTCCAGATCCAGCGCAAAGAGGACAAGCGGCTGCTGCCGTACATGATCGGCGCGTTCGTGCTGATCGTGGCTGCCGCGGTGGTCGCCGGTGTGCTGATCGGCGGGTTCACCATGTACACGCTGATCCCGCTCGGCGTGGTGCTCGGCGCCTTGGTTGCGTTCATCATCTTCGGCCGCCGGGCCCAGAAGTCGGTGTATCTCAAGGCCGAAGGCCAGACCGGGGCGGCGGCCTGGGCGCTGGACAACTTGCGCGGCAAGTGGCGCGTCACCCCCGGCGTCGCGGCGACCGGCCATTTCGACGCCGTGCACCGGGTGATCGGCCGGCCCGGGGTGATCTTCGTCGGCGAGGGTGCACCCAACCGGGTCAAGCCGCTGCTCGCCCAGGAGAAGAAGCGCACCGCGCGGCTGGTCGGCGAAATCCCGATCTACGACATCGTGGTCGGCAACGGCGAGGGCGAGGTGCCACTGTCCAAGCTGGAACGCCACCTCAACAAGCTGCCGGCCAACATCACGGTCAAGCAGATGGACTCGATCGAGTCCCGGCTCGCCGCGCTGGGTACCAAGACCGGTGCGGCCGGCCTGCCGAAGGGGCCGATGCCGGCGGGCGCGAAGATGCGGGGCATGCAGCGCACCGCCCGGCGGCGCTAGCGTCGCAACACGGCGGTGAAGGTCAGCCGGTCGTGCAGGCCGCGCAGGTCACTGTCGGAAACCAGCGGCGGGATCACCAGTGCGATCAGCAGCACCCGCAGGAAGGCCCGCACGATGCCGATGCTGTTGCGGCCGTCGGCGGGAACCACCACCAGACCCACGGCGAGCTGTCCGGGAGTGAACGAGAACAGCCGCACCGCGACCGTACCCAGCACCATCCAGATCACCAGCACCGCCGTGGACAGCAACGGCATCGTCACCAGGCCCAGAGCCATCGCCAGCCCGGCCAGTCCGTAGGCCACCAGCCAGTCGATGCACAACGCTCCGAGCCGGCGGCCCATCCGGGCCAGCGAACCGGGGCCGGATTCGGGCAGGCCGAGGCGCTCGCCGGGGTATTTCCCCCGGTCGTCGGGCGCACCATCGCCGTCACCGGCGTCGAACGGTCCCGGTCCGGACAGCCAAGTTCCCATCGTGCGCGCCATAGGGCCAGAATAGGCGGGACCCGCCAGGTGGCCGTCGGTAGCTCAGGTCACAGGGAAACGCCATTGCGTAACTTCCGCGCAACATACGGTTGATGACTGCGCAACATCGTGTCCTTAGCGTCAACCCGCGGGTTACCAGTAAAGGAGAACACTTCAGTGGCAGAAAAGACGTCCGACGACATCTTCAAGCTGATCAAGGACGAAAACGTCGAGTACGTCGACATTCGCTTCTGCGATCTGCCCGGCGTCGTCCAGCACTTCTCGATCCCGGCGTCGGCGTTCGACGAGAGCGTCTTCGAAGACGGTCTCGCGTTCGACGGCTCGTCGGTGCGCGGCTTCCAGTCGATCCACGAATCGGACATGATGCTGCTGCCGGATCCCGACACCGCGCGCATCGACCCGTTCCGCGCCGCCAAGACGCTGAACCTGAACTTCTTCGTGCACGACCCGTTCACCCGTGAGGCCTACTCCCGCGACCCGCGCAACGTGGCCCGCAAGGCGGAGAACTACCTGGCCAGCACCGGAATCGCCGACACGTGTTTCTTCGGCGCCGAGGCCGAGTTCTACATCTTCGACTCGGTGAGCTTCGACTCGAAGATCAACGGCACCTTCTACGAGGTGGATTCGGAGTCGGGCTGGTGGAACACCGGTGAGCCCTTCGAGGCCGACGGCAGCGCCAACCGCGGTTACAAGGTCCGCCCCAAGGGGGGCTACTTCCCCGTCGCACCGTACGACCACTACGTCGACCTACGTGACGAGATGTCGACCAACCTGCAAAACGCCGGGTTCACGCTGGAGCGCGGCCACCACGAGGTGGGCACCGCCGGCCAGGCCGAGATCAACTACAAGTTCAACACCCTGCTGCATGCGGCCGACGATGTGCTGCTGTTCAAGTACATCATCAAGAACACCGCGTGGCAGAACGGCAAGACCGTCACCTTCATGCCCAAGCCGCTGTTCGGTGACAACGGCTCGGGTATGCACGCCCACCAGTCGCTGTGGAAGGACGGCAAGCCGCTGTTCCACGACGAGGCCGGCTACGCAGGCCTGTCCGACATCGCACGGCACTACATCGGCGGCATCCTGCACCACGCCCCATCGCTGCTGGCCTTCACCAACCCGACGGTGAACTCCTACAAGCGTCTGGTTCCCGGCTACGAGGCCCCGATCAACCTGGTGTACAGCCAGCGCAACCGCTCGGCCTGCGTGCGCATCCCGATCACCGGCAACAACCCCAAGGCCAAGCGCCTGGAGTTCCGCTGCCCGGACAGCTCGGGTAACCCGTACCTGGCGTTCGCGGCCATGTTGATGGCCGGCATCGACGGCATCAAGAAGAAGATCGAGCCGCTCGCCCCGGTCGACAAGGACCTCTACGAGCTGCCGCCGGACGAGGCCGCCAACATCCCGCAGGCCCCGACCTCGCTGGCCGCCGTGATCGACAAGCTCGAAGAGGATCACGAGTACCTCACCGAGGGCGGCGTGTTCACCGAGGACCTGATCGAGACCTGGATCTCCTACAAGCGGGAGAACGAGATCATGCCGATCCAGATCCGGCCTCACCCGTACGAGTTCTCGCTCTACTACGACGTGTAAGTCGGCACCGCCGACGCGACGTCCAAGTCGCTCAGACTGTGGCCCCCGGTTCTTGCCGGGGGCCACAGTTTTAGGCTAACCTAACCAACGCGAGCGCAATCGCTTGCGGTGCTGACAACCTCACAGGTCAACGGAGAGATTCGTTGGCCTTTTCGTTTCTCTCCGGTCGTATTCACAGATGAGAGAACGAGGTTCACAATGTTCACGGTTTTCATGTTGGTCAAGACCAATGCGGAATGGCTCGGATTCCCGGTGGCCAAACGCTTCGATGAACTGGCCCGGCACCTGCAACCGATACTCGATCGACACCCAGCAGTGAATTTCCGTTGGTACGACACGGAGTTCTACACCGCCAGGGTCACCGACCTCCTGCTCTGGGAGACCACCGATCCGCACGAGTACGAGCTTGCGGTCGAGGAACTCCGCGAAACACCACTGTGGGACCGCTATTTCACCATCGTCGAGATCCTCCCTGGCGTGGCGAACGCGTACGCGAACAACTACGGCAGATCCGCCCTCGGGTAGGCACCCGACCGGCGGCCCGCCCAGCGCCGAAAGCACAATGGACCGATGCGGGTTCTGGTGCAGCGGGTGACATCGGCCAATGTTGCGGTCGACGGCGAAATCGTGGGCGCGATCGAGCCGAACCCGCAGGGGCTGGTCGCCCTGGTCGGGGCGACCCATGACGATGACGCCGCCAAGGCCCGGCGGATGGCCGAAAAGCTCTGGCAGTTGCGGATTCTCGACGGTGAGAAGTCCGCGGCGGACGTTGGCGCACCCATCCTGGTGATCAGCCAGTTCACGTTGTACGCCAACACCGACAAGGGCAGGCGGCCGTCGTGGAACGCCGCGGCACCCGGCGTCGTCGCCGAACCGCTGGTGACCGAATTCGCCGACGCCCTCAAACAGTTGGGCGCAGTGGTGCAAACCGGAGTTTTCGGGGCGGACATGCAGGTGGAACTGGTGAATGACGGCCCTGTAACGGTCCTGCTGGAGCTGTGAGATTCCTGGGAGCCCCGGCGTATTCTCGGCCCATGACGACCAACCTGGATGCCCGACTTGCGAGCTACTCGTCACCGGTCCTGAGCGCGTTCCGCATCATTTTCGGTCTGTTGTTCACGCTGCACGGCAGCATGAAACTGTTCGGCTGGCCGCTGGGGGCTGCCATCCCGGTGGGAACCTGGCCGGGGTGGTGGGCAGGGCTCATCGAATTCGTCGCCGGCCTGCTGGTCCTCGTCGGATTGTTCACCCGTCCGGCAGCCTTCATCGCCGCGGGCGAGATGGCCGTCGCCTACTTCTGGATGCACTGGCCACCGCTGGAGGGGCCGGCCGCCGGCTTCTGGCCGTTCGACCAACAGTTGGGCGGCAACGGCGGTGAGTTGACGATCATGTACTGCTTCGCGTTCCTGCTGCTGGCGACGACCGGTGCCGGGGCGCTGTCGGTGGATGCGCGTCGACGGCCGACAGCACGCGCGACGGCAGAGCCGCGGCGGCGGTTCGGCCGGCTCGGGCGCTAATCCAGCGCCAGGTCTTTGCGGAACCGCTTCATCCCGTCGATCTTCTCGGCGAGTGGGGCGTCCGGACCGGAGTAGAACATCCACGGCATGGTGATGACGCCGGTGATACCGCTGGCTTGCGCACGGGCATAGTGCTCGGGGGTGAACGCGTCCGTCAGCGGCGTGATGACGGTGAAATCGTCCATCGTCAAACCTGTTTCGGTGCGCAGCTGACGTAGCCGCTCGACGCGCGCCACGGCGGCCTCGGTGGAGATCAGGTCGCCGATCCAGCCGTCGTGTCGCGCCGCGCGACGCAGCGCGATGTCCGACAGCCCGCCGACGTAGATCGGGATCGGCGGTGGGCTGGGCTCCATTTCCAAACGCGGGGTGGAATAGAACTCGCCGGAAAACTCGGTCCAGCCCGGCGCCCACAGCTGCTTCATCAGTTCGAGCATCTCGTCGGTTCGCCTGCCGCGTCGGGCGAACGACTGCCCGAGCAGC
Source organism: [Mycobacterium] fortunisiensis (assembly GCF_019050325.1). Taxonomy (GTDB): domain Bacteria; phylum Actinomycetota; class Actinomycetes; order Mycobacteriales; family Mycobacteriaceae; genus Mycobacterium; species Mycobacterium fortunisiensis. The sequence goes on from NZ_VOMB01000020.1 coordinate 254,106, forward strand.
TCGAATTCCTCCTCGCACCAGCCGACACCGATGCCGAGCTCCAGCCGGCCACCGGCCAGATACGCCGCGGTACCAATGGCTTTCGCCGCCGAGTACGGGTCGCGCATCGCGGGAAGGTACACGGTGGTGACGAACTTCAGCCGGGTGGTGACCAGCGCCAGCGCGCCGATCATCACCCACGGGTCCGGCCAGTCGGTGAACGCTTCCCAGCGTCGGCTGCCGTCCTTGGTGTACGGATACGGCGTGGACAATGTCTCCAGGTTCACCACATGATCCGGGATGCCCATCCCGTCGTAGCCGAGATCATCTGCCGCGCGGGCTATTTCGACCGCATCGCGGGTGTCCATGAAGGCCGTGCTGACGTAGAACCTCATCCGGCGTCACGCGCCCACGCCGGGGTGATGAATACCCCTTCGGCCTCGACGGTGATCCCTTCGCCATCGCTGATATGGCCCCGCGCAAAGGTTTTGATGCCCTCGGTCCGGTCGACGTAGGCCTCGGCGCGCAACGCTCCCAGCGGTGTGCCGCGCCGGTACCGGCAGGTGATGGTGCCGGTGTAGCGCGGCTCGTGCAATGCGCCGCTGGCCACCTCGCCCAGAATGTGGTCGAGCACCAGCGCGCAGATCCCGCCGTGCACCCAGCCCAGCGGGCCCTCATAGGCGGCGCCGAGGGTGAATTCGCTGAAGCAGCGACCGTCGTCGGTGTGCTCGATCACCAGGGGCGGGGCCAGCGCGTTGCGCAGCCCGACGACGGGATTGGCCCACACCACCGGCCGCCGGGTGTCGGCGTGCACCATGGCGTGCGGTCCGTCGCGCTGTTCGCGGCGCAGCGATGCGGTGATCGCCTCGACCGCCGCGGTCGCCTCGGCAATGGTCTGCGGATCCACCTCGGTCCGCACGCCGGCGTCCACCAGTTCGCGCATCGCCTGGGCGAACGGTTCATAGAGAGCTTCGAGCCGGTCATGCTCAGCGGCGGAGATGACGTCGAACCGGTAGTCCATAGACGTACTTACTATCAGGTGCTTGGCCCGCCGCAGCTACTCACCGCCGAAAATCTTGCGGACCACACCCTTGGCGCGCCGGGTCACCCGCAGATAGTTGTCCAGGAACTCCCCGCCGTCGTCACTGCCCCACCCGGCCGCCAGCGCGACCGCGTTGAGCTGCCGACCCGGCCCGGGCAGCTGGTCGGTGGGCTTGCCGCGCACCAACACCAGGGCATTGCGCGCCCGCGTCGCGGTCAGCCAGGCCTCCCGCAGCAGCGCCACGTCGCCTTCGGCGACCAGTTCGGCCGCGCCGATCGCGTCCAAGGTCTGCAACGTCGACGTGTTGTGCAGCGCGGGCACGGTGTGTGCGTAGCGCAGCTGCAGCAGCTGCACGGTCCATTCGATGTCGGCCAGCCCGCCGCGGCCCAACTTGGTGTGGGTGTTCGGGTCGGCGCCGCGGGGCAGGCGCTCGGCATCCACGCGGGCCTTGATCCGGCGGATCTCCTGGACCGCCTCGGCGGACACCCCGCCGGCGGGATACCGGGTCTTGTCGATCATGAGCAGGAAGCGTTCACCGAGTTCCGGATCTCCGGCGACCCGGTGCGCGCGCAGCAGCGCCTGGATCTCCCACGGTTGTGCCCACTGCCCGTAGTACGTCGCGTAGGAGGCCAGCGTGCGCACCAGCGGCCCGTTACGCCCCTCGGGGCGTAACCCGGTGTCCACTTCCAGCGGCGGGTCCGCGCTCGGGGTGCCCAGCAGGGCCCGGATCTGTTCGGCGATGCTCACCGACCAGCGCACGGCCGCGGCGTCCTCGACGCCGGACGCCGGCTCGCAGACGAACATCACGTCGGCGTCGGAGCCGTAGCCCAGCTCTCCGCCACCGAGCCGGCCCATGCCGATCACCGCGATGCGGGCCGGCGCCCCGGATTCGGGAGTGTTGGCCCGGATGACCGCATTCAGTGCGGCCTGCAGCACCGCGACCCACACCGAGGTCAATGCCTTGCATACGTCGGTCACCTCGAGCAGGCCGAGTACGTCGGCCGAGGCGATGCGGGCCAGTTCCCGACGGCGCAGCGTGCGAGCGGCCGCGATACCCCGGACCGGGTCGGCGTGCCGACCGGCCGAGGCCACCAGGGAACGCGCCACGCTGTCGGGATCGCCGTCGAGCAGCTTCGGTCCGTTCGGTCCGTCGGCGTAGAGCTGGATCACCTCGGGGGCGCGCATCAGCAGTTCGGGGATGTAGGCGGAGGTGCCCAAGATCCGCATCAGCCGCTTGGCCACCGCGCCTTCGTCGCGCAGGGTCGACAGGTACCAGCGCTGCTCGGCGAGTTCGTCGCTGATCCGGCGATAGGCCAGTAGCCCGGCATCCGGATCGGGGGTGTCCGACAGCCAGTCCAGCAGCGTGGGCAACAGCACCTGTTGAACCCGGCCGCGGCGGCCGCTCTGCCCGGTGAGCGCGGCCAAGTGGGTCAGCGCGCTCTGTGGGCCCTCGTAACCCAGTGCGGCCAACTGACGTTCGGCGGCCTCGGTGCTCATCCCGGCGCCGATGCCCACCGCGGGCTGGCCCACCGACTCCAGCAGCGGCTGGTAGAAGAGTTTGGCGTGCAACCGCGATACCCGCATGCTCTGCCGTTTGAGCTCTTCGCGCAGCACACCCAGCGCGTCGTGGCGACCATCGGGACGGACGTGCGCGGCCCGGGCCAGCCAGCGGTAGGCCTCGTCGTCGTTCTCGTCGGGCAGCATGTGGGTGCGCTTGAGCCGCTGCAGTTGCAGCCGGTGTTCGAGCAGGCGCAGGAATTCGTAGGAGGCGGTCAGGTTGGCGGTGTCGTCGCGTCCGACGTAGCCGCCTTTCCCGAGGGCGGACAGCGCATCGACGGTGGAGGCCACGTGCAGCGAATCGTCGTTGCGGCCGTGCACCAATTGCAGGAGTTGGACCGCGAATTCGACATCGCGCAACCCGCCGGTGCCCAGTTTGAGCTCGCGGGCCCGCACCCCGGCCGGGACGAGCTCCTCGACGCGACGGCGCATGGCCTGCACCTCGGGAACGAAATCCTCACGCTCGCAAGCGGTCCACACCATGGGCATCAGGGCGTCGATGTAGGCCCGGCCCAGCTCGGGGTCCCCGGCGGCCGGCCTCGCCTTGAGCAGCGCTTGGAACTCCCAGGTTTTGGCCCAGCGCTCGTAGTAGGCGATGTGGGATTCCAAGGTGCGGACCAACTGTCCGCGCTTGCCTTCGGGCCGCAGCGCGGCGTCGACTTCGAAGAACGCGTCGGCGGCGAGCTGCATCATCTCGCCGGCCACCCGGGTGGCGGTGGCCAGGTTGTCGTCCCCGCCGTCGCCGTCCCCGGTGTCCACCAGCGGCTCGCCGACGAAGATGACGTCGACGTCGCTGACGTAATTCAGTTCGCGCGCACCGCATTTGCCCATGGCGATGACGGCCAGCCGGGGCTCGGGGCCGTCTTCACACACCACCCGGGTGGCCACGGTCAGCGCCGCGCCGAGTGCGGCGTCGGCCAGGTCGGACAGGTGGGCGGCCACCTCGACGAACGGCAGCACCGGCTCGTTCTCGACGGTGGACGCCACGTCGAGGGCGGCCAGCACCAACAACCGGTCACGGTAGAGATCTCGCAGCACGGGCACCGCACTGCTTATGCCGCGGTCGATCTCGGCGTCACGGGCAGCCGCGGTGAAGATGTCATGCAGCTGGGCGGCGTCGGGCAGTTCCACCGCGCCGGCCAGCAGCCGCCATGACTGGGGGTGGGCGATCAGGTGGTCGCCCAGGGCCAGTGAGGAGCCCAGGACGGCGAACAGGCGGCCCCGCAGCGCGCGGTCGGTCAGCAGCGCCCGGTTGAGCTCATCCCATCCGGCCCCGAGTTCGTCGGCCAACCGCACCATCGCCAACAGCGCGATGTCGGCGTCCGGTGCGCGCGACAGCGACCAAAGCAGCTCGACGTGTGCCTCGGTGTTCCAGCCGAGCCGGTCGAGTTCGGCGGCGGCCTGCGGTCCGACCAGACCGAGCCGACCGACGCTGGGCAGTTTCGGGCGATCGGTCGCAGGCCTGGGCACGTTCACGACGGTAGCGCACTCCCGCGGGAAACGATCGGCGCCCGGCGCCGGTGACTCAGAGCGACAGGTAGTTCTTCAACTCGTACGGCGTGACGTGGCTGCGGTAGTTCTCCCACTCCGCGCGTTTGTTGCGCAGGAAGTAGTCGAATACGTGCTCCCCCAACGCTTCCGCGACGAGCTCGGAGTTCTCCATGGATTCCAGCGCGTTGCCCAGGCTGGACGGCAGCTCGCGGTAGCCCATGGCGCGGCGTTCCTCCGACGTCAGGCTCCAGACGTTGTCCTCGGCCTGCGGCCCCAGCACGTAGCCCTTCTCGACGCCACGCAGCCCGGCGGCCAGCAGCACCGCGAAGGTCAGGTAAGGGTTGCAGGCCGAGTCGGGGCTGCGGACCTCTACGCGCCGCGACGACGCCTTGCGCGGGGTGTACATCGGCACCCGCACCAGCGCCGAACGGTTGGCCGCGCCCCACGAGGCCGCGGTGGGCGCTTCGCCGCCGTGCACGAGACGCTTGTAGGAGTTCACCCACTGGTTGGTGACCGCGCTGATCTCGCTGGCGTGTTCCAGGATTCCGGCGATGAAGGACTTGGCCACATCGGACAGCTGCAGTGGGTCGTCGGGGCTGTGGAAGGCGTTGGTGTCGCCCTCGAACAGGCTCATGTGGGTGTGCATGGCCGAGCCGGGGTGCTCGGCGAACGGCTTGGGCATGAACGAGGCCCGCACCCCGTCGGCCAGGGCGACTTCCTTGACCAGGTAGCGGAAGGTCATCACGTTGTCGGCCATCGACAGGGCGTCGGCGTAGCGCAGGTCGATCTCCTGCTGGCCGGGGGCACCCTCGTGGTGGCTGAACTCCACCGAGATGCCCATCTGCTCCAGGGCGTCGATGGCGTGGCGGCGGAAGTTGGGGGCGGCGTCGTGCACGGCTTGGTCGAAGTAGCCGCCGTTGTCGGCCGGGATCGGCGGGGTGCCATCGTCGGCACCGGGCTTGAGCAGGAAGAACTCGATCTCGGGGTGGACGTAGCAGGAGAAACCGAGGTCGCTGGCCTTGGCCAGTTGGCGACGCAGCACGTGCCGCGAATCAGCCCACGACGGCGAGCCGTCGGGCATGGTGATGTCGCAGAACATCCGCGCGGAGTAGTGCTTTCCGGCGCCGGTGGTCCAGGGCAGCACCTGGAAGGTGGACGGGTCGGGCCGGGCCACGGTGTCCGATTCCGAGACGCGGGCGAAACCCTCGATGGAGGATCCGTCGAACCCGATGCCCTCCTCGAAGGCGCCTTCTAGTTCGGCCGGGGCGATGGCCACCGATTTGAGGTATCCGAGCACGTCGGTGAACCACAACCGAACGAACCGGATATCGCGTTCCTCGAGGGTGCGCAGCACGAATTCCTTCTGGCGGTCCATGCCCGCAGCGTAGGCATCGGCTGTTAAATCTGTGTTACAGCGCTGACAAGAGTTAGCAGGAAAGGTCGCCCGGCGAGGTCTGGGTCAGGAAGAAATTGAGCACCGCGGTGTCGACGCAGGCGTCTCCGTTGAACACCACGGTGTGTTGCGTGCCCTCGAACGAGATCAGCGCCGCACCCATTTGCCGGGCCAGTTCCACGCCGGCCTGATACGGGGTCGCCGGGTCCCCGGTGGTGGACACCACCACGACCTTGCCCGGGCCCGGTCCGGTCACCGGGTGCGGTGCCGAGGTCGCCGGCACCGGCCACAGCGCGCACAGGTCGCGGGGTGCGTAGCCGGTGAACTCGCCGTAGGCCAGGAAGGGTGCCGCGGCGCGGTTGCGTCGATCGGCCTCGGCCCACACCGCCGGGTCGGTGGGAAACGGTGCGTCGACGCAGCGGATGGCGTTGAACGCGTCCTGCAGGGGCTGGTACTGCCCGGAATCGTCGCGGTGCCAATAGTCGTCGGCGAGCAGCAGCAGGTCACCGGCGTCGGTGCCGCGGGCCAGCCCGAGCAGGCCGCTGGTCAGGTAGGGCCAGTACCGGGCCGAGTACAGCGCGTTGCCGGTACCGGTGATGGCGTCGGCGTAGCTCAGCCCGCGCGGGTCCGACGTGACGGCCGGCGCGCTCACCAACGGGTCGATCAATTGGTGGTAGCGGCTGACGAATTGGGTGGGGTCCGCCCCGAGCGGGCAGTCCGCCGATTCCGCGCAGTCGGCGGCGTACGCGTCGAACGCCTTCTGAAATCCGGCCAGCTGGCGGGCGTTCTTGGTGATCGGATCCAGGCTCGGGTTCACCGCGCCGTCGAGCACCATGGTGCGCACCCGGTCGCCGAACTGCTCGGCGTAGGCGGCACCCAATTGGGTGCCGTAGGAGAAGCCCAGATAGTTGATCTGGTTCTCCCCCAACGCGGCCCGCACCGCATCCATGTCCCGCGCCGCCGAGGCGGTGCCGATGTTGGCCAGGAACGGCGCGCCCATGCGATCGAGGCACTGCTGCGCGAACTGGCGGTACACGTCCTCGATGTGGGCCACCCCGGCCGGGCTGTAATCCGTCAGCGATTCGCGCCGGTAGGCATCGATCTCGGCGTCGGTGCGGCAGCGCAACTGCGGGGTGGAATGCCCGACGCCGCGCGGGTCGAAGCCGACGAGATCGAAGTGATCGGTCAGTGGTGAGCCGGCCAGCGCCGCGCCCATCCCGGCCACGGTGTTGACCGCCGAGGCTCCGGGACCGCCGGGGTTGACGAACAGCGCACCGATCCGGTCACCGGTGGCCGGTATCCGGATGACGGCCAATTGTGCTTGTGCGCCTTGCGGGTTGGCCGGATCCCCCGCTGCGTCCCACTCGACGGGCACCGCGACGGTGCCACACTGCGCGGTCGGGATCGCCGCCGGATCTTGCACCCAGGAGGCGCAACTTCCCCATTCCAACGACGATTCCGGCCCCTGTTGCGGCGCGGCGTGGGCGACCGGTCCGGGAACCGGACCCGCCGCGGCAGTGATGCCCAGCAGTGCGGCCGCCAGAACCCGAGTCACTGCTCGCGTCCACGCAACACCGCCCGCCCACCGCACGGCTGCCATGTTCGCACGGCAGGCGGTGCTGGGTCTGCGCCCGAGTCCGAGCAGAAATGGGCCGGAGACCATCCGGTGACCTCCTCCGGTGGCGTCGGTCAGCAGCGGGTGCCTGCCGGCGGCACGGTCACGTCGAGGAGGTACGTCGCGGCGATGTCGTCGATGCACTTGTTGCCCTGGAACACCACGGTGTGCTGGGTGCCTTCGAAGGTGACCAGGGTGCCGCCGAGCTGCCGGGCCAGGTCCACGCCGGCCTGGTAGGGGGTGGCGGGGTCGTTGGTGGTCGAGACGATCAGGGTCGGGGGCAGCCCCTGCACCGAGATCTCGTGCGGCTTGCTGGTCGGCGGCACCGGCCAGAACGCGCAGGTTCCCAGCGGCGCGTTGCCGGTGAACTCGCCATAGCTCAGGAACGGGGCCACTTCACGGCTGCGCCGATCCTCTTCGACCACGGTGGCCCGGTCGGTGATGGCCGGCTTGTCCACACAGTTGACCGCCACCCGCGCGTCGGTGGAATTGTTGTAGTGGCCCTGGGCATCTCGGCCCATGTAGAGATCGGCCAGCGCCAGCATGACCTCGCCGTTGCCCTTCTTGAGGCCGTTGAGCCCCTCGGTCAGGTGCCGCCACAGGTTCGGCGAGTACAGCGGCAGAATGGTGCCCACGGTGGCGTCGCTGTAGCTCAGCCCGCGGCCGTCCCGGGTTTTGGCCGGGTGCTCCACCAGCGGGTCGATCAGGCTCTTGTAGACCTCGACGGCCTTGGCCGGGTCGGTACCCAGCGGGCAGTCCGGATTCGTGGCGCAGTCGGCGGCATAGTCGTCGAACGCCTTCTGGAACGCCGCGGCCTGGCGGATGTTCTCCTCCACCGGATCGGCATTGGGATCGACGGCGCCGTCGAGGATCATCGCCCGCACCTTCTGCGGGAACTTCTCGGCGTAGGTCGCACCGATGCGGGTGCCGTAGGAGTAACCGAGGTAGGTCAGCTTGTCGTCACCGAGGGCGGCCCGGATCGCGTCGAGGTCCTTGGCGACGTTTTCGGTGCCGACGTTCTCCAGGAACTCGGTGCCCATCTTGTCGACGCAGCGCTGGACGAACTTCTTGGTCTCGTTCTCCAGGTGCTCGACGCCTTCCGGGGTGTATTCGACGGTGGGGTCGGCACGCAGCCGGTCGTTGTCGTCGTCGGAGTTGCACCACACCGCCGGGGCCGAGGAGCCGACGCCGCGCGGGTCGAAGCCGACGATGTCGAATCGGTCCTTGACCGTCTGCGGCAGGCTCGACAGCAGCGAGACGGCGGATTCCACGCCGGATTCGCCGGGGCCGCCGGGGTTGATCACCAGCGAGCCGATCTTCTGGCCCGCGGCCGGGAAGCGGATCATCGCCAGACGCGCCACGTCGCCGTCGGGCTTGTCGTAGTCCACCGGCACCGACAGCAAACCGCACTCGGCACCCTCGGGGATCTGCGCGTGGTCACCCGAGCCGGCTTTGCACGGCAGCCATTGCACCGGGGTGCCGGGCCGCGGCACCGCGATTTGGGCCTGCCCGTCGACCACCTGGGTACAGCCCGCTGCCGCCAGTGCCGTCACGGCCAGCAGCACGCCGAACCTGATCCTGAACTTCATGGCTGACCATGCTGCCATGACACGACATCGTCGCAGGCTGCGGCCGGTCATGCGACGCGCCGACGCTATCGGGTAGCGGCCAGCAGTTCCTCGAGTGCGACGTGGAAATCGTCGGCCATATCCCACAGGTCAGGCAGCAATTCCGGGCAGGACACGATGCCGACGTCGAGCATGCCGGTCAGCGACATCACAGTGATGTTGAGCCCCGATCCGTGGAAGATCGGGCCGAGCGGGTACATCGCCTTGACCTCGCAGCCGAGCAGGTACAGCGGCACCTGCGGGCCGGGCACGTTGGAGATGACCAGGTTGTGCACAGGTTTGGCGCCGGACAGCCGACTTGCCGCGTACACCCGCATCGCGGTACCGAACACCGCCGGGGCGGCGAACTGGGTCCAGTCCTGCAGCAGGGTGGCGCCGATCGCGGAACTGTGTTGTTTGGCAACCGAATTCGAGGCGGCGATGGCACGCAGCCGCTCGGCCGGATCGGTGATCTGGGTTTCCAGCTTGGTGAACATCCCCGACACCTGATTGCGGCCGGGCCGGTCGGACCGGTCGTGCACCGACACCGGCACCATCGCCACCAGTGAGCTCTCCGGCAGTTCCCCGCGGTCCTCCAGAAAAGTCCGCAGCACCCCCGACACCAGCGCCATCACCACGTCGTTGACCTTCACGTCGAAGTGATTTTTGACGGTCTTGATGTCCTCGAGGTCCAGTTGCGCGAACGCCACGTTGCGACCACCGGTGATGTTGGTGTTGAACGCAGTTTTCGGCGCGTTGAACGGTGCGGCCATCGCCTGCCCGCTGACGGCCCGGCGGACGGTGTCGATCACCGTGGTCGCCGTGGTGGGCAGCACCTTGGCCAGCTTGAGCGGGCGCGCGGCGAACCGCACCGCGCCGCTGAGCGCGATCTCGGCGGCCGACGCCCCGCCCACCCCGTCGACCGGGTCGGGCGGCGGCGCGTCGGCCACGGTGGTGCACAGCTGCGACATCAGGTTGGCGCCGGTCACCCCGTCCACGCCGGAGTGGTGCACCTTGGTCAGCAGCGCCAGCCGGCCGCCGGAGTGGGCGTTGGTGCCCGCCACGTTCTCGATCACCCACATCTCCCACAGCGGCCTGGACCGGTCCAGGGACAGTGAGGCGATGTGGCCGCAGATCTCGGACAGCTCGGTGCGCCCGCCCGGACCGGGCAGACCGATTCGGTGCAGATGCCGGTTGACGTCAAAGTCCTTGTCTTCCACCCACACCGGGTGGTCGACGTTGAATCGGGTGTCGGCCAGTTTTTCGCGGAACTGCGGCATCGCCTTGATGGACAACGACAATGCGTCGCGCAACCGGTCGAAGGTGTAACCGCCCGGCATGGTCGAGGTGTCCAGCTCCAGCACCGAGCACACGTGCATCGGTTGCGCGGGGGTTTCCAGGTACAGGAAGCTGGCGTCGAGTCCGCTGAGCCGTTGCATGCCGCTGATGTTAGGGCCAGGTTCTGCGACTGTGAGGAAATCCACTCGAACGTCGCTTTTACCTTCTTTGCCACGGTGGCAGACTTGACCTTGTCAGCCGAACCCGGGGACCGTCAGCCGGCCTCGAGGATTCGAACCGACCATCACAAGGGACGATGATGTCTGAACAGTCTGTTTATGGCGCTTCCGATTCTGCCGCGGATGCCAAGCCCCGCACCAAGGTGCGCACCCTCACGCTCGCGAAGTGGAAGTCCGAAGGTCACAGGTGGGCCATGCTGACCTGCTACGACTACTCCAGCGCACGGATTTTCGACGACGCCGGCATTCCGGTGCTGCTGGTGGGCGATTCGGCGGCAAACGTGGTCTACGGCTATGACACCACCGTGCCGATCACCATCGACGAGCTGATTCCGTTGGCGCGCGCCGTGGTCAAGGGCGCGCCCCATGCGCTGGTGGTCGCCGATCTGCCGTTCGGCAGCTATGAAGACGGCCCGGCGCAGGCCCTCGCGACGGCCACCCGGTTCATGAAGGAGACCGGCGCGCAGGCGATCAAGCTCGAGGGCGGTGAGCGGATGGCCGAGCAGATCGCCACGCTGTCGGCCGCCGGCATCCCGGTGGTGGCCCACATCGGCTTCACCCCGCAGAGTGTCAACGGGTTGGGCGGCTTCCGGGTGCAGGGCCGTGGCGACGCCGCCGAGCAGACGATCCACGACGCGATCGCCGTGCAGGAGGCCGGCGCCATCGCGGTGGTACTGGAGATGGTGCCCGCCGAGTTGGCCACCCAGATCACCGGCAAGCTGACCATTCCCACGGTCGGTATCGGCGCCGGCCCCAACTGCGATGCCCAGGTGCTGGTCTGGCAGGACATGGCCGGGCTCACCAGCGGCAAGACCGCCAAGTTCGTCAGGCGCTTCGGTGACGTCGGCGGCGAACTGCACCGTGCGGCAACGCAGTACGCCGAGGACGTGGCGGCCGGGGTGTTCCCGGCCGAGGAACACAGCTACTAGCCTCGATATTTCGTGAAGACTGGGTGTGACGGGCGTGTAATGCACGGAAGTGCCTGTCCTGCTTGAGAAAATGTGACTTGTCTAGGGTCCATGTTCACAAGCGGGAAGGCACTCCGTAGGTCAAGCGTAGCGGTTGTGGTGGGTTTCAGGTCGAATCGGGTCGCGAGTCGCTGATTTCCTCGGCAGGGGCGTCGCTGCTGTTGCAGACTGCGCAGGTCAGCGGCTTGGTGTCGGGTCTGTCGCGTCAGCTGCGGCCGTGGCGGGCGGCGCGCTCGATCCATGATCCTGGCAAGACGGTGCTGAATCTGGTCGTTGCGATAGTTCAGCGCTACCTCGGATACCTAGACGACCAAGGGCATGCTTCAGTGTCGATCGGTGATCCTGACAACGCATCACGGTCAGCCATTTTCGTACCCGGCACTGGCCAGGGCATGGCCACCTCCGACGGCAGCGATAACAAGTCGCTCAAGATGTACCAAGCAGCGCTGGCCGCCGATCCCACTCTCAGTCCGCAAGACGTCTCCGTCACCACCTGGATGGGCTATGACCGGCCAATGGATCTGATTGAAGCCGCCGATCCGGAATACGCCGCCAACGGAGGTTCGGCACTCGATACATTCCTGGATGGCATGCACGCTTCGCACAACGGTCCGCCGGCGCTCGACACCGTCATAGGCCATAGCTATGGGTCCACGCTGGTCGGAGGGGCAGCAACCAGCGGCGGTCATCTCGCAGCAGAAAACGTAATCGCAGTCGGCAGCCCTGGCATGTTGACCCAGCATGCCGGTGACCTCAACCTCGAAGCCAACGCAAATGTCTACTCTATTACCGCAAAGAACGACATCATCCACGCAGCGACTGACATGACCCTGGGCGCCGACCCATTCGGAACTGACTTTGGCGCTACGCGCCTCGACGCATCCCCAGGACCCCCGTGGGGGCCTGGCTTGCCCTCCGTCCCGGCACACAGCAGCTACTGGGATCCTGGAAACCCGGCGCTGGAAAACATGGGCGCCATCATCGCTGGGCTCCCGCCAACTGACCTAGCACCCCCGGAGGCACGCCGATGAAAACTAGAATTCTCATAGCCATCATGACCGGGCTCTGCCTGACCCCCACCGCCTGCACCACCGGAGGTTCATCCGTGAATACTGTTGTACCCCAATCGCAACAACAGGCCCAGGACACCCTCATGAACTACCTGAAGCGCACCCTGGACGGGCTGCCGACAGGCACCGTGATAGACGCCAGTCGATACGGTTCAGCTGGCTCAACCGGGTACTGCGACGACAACGACAGCACACCCACCGCCCCGAGGAATTTCAGCACTATCGGTGAACTGCACTCACCCTCGGGAACCGACAACGATGCCACCGTGAGGAAGGTTGGTGAGATCTGGAGCAGCTGGGGATGGAAGGTAATCGAGCGCGACGAGTTCCGGAAGCCCAACCAGTTCGGATATGGCCCTGATGGCTATCGCCTACAGATCGTTTCTGCGTCACCGAGAAGTTTCCCGCCCACCGTCAATGCAATCTCGCCCTGCTACCCCGGGACCATCGCCCGCGATGACATCGCCTTCCCGATACAGATCGCATCGGACAGTTAGACTAAGCGAACTCGGCCCGGCGCTTGGCCAGGAACGCGTCGACGCCCTCGCGGCCGTCGGCCGAGTTGGCTCGCTCGGCGATGAACCGGGCCTCGGCCGCCATCTGCTCTTCGAGGCTGTTCTTGAACGAGGACACCAGCAGTGACTTGACCGCGCCGTTGGATCCGCCCGACCCGGCGGCCACCTGCTCGGCCAGCGTGGTGGCCCGGTCGGCGAGTTCGTCGCCGGAGACCACTTCGGTGAGCAGCCCCCACTCCCGGGCCTCGGTGGCCGAGAGCACGCGGTTGGTCAGGATGAGTTCCTGGGCCCGGCGCAGGCCCACCAGCCGCGGCAGGTGGTAGGAGGCGCTGCCGTCGGGGCTCAGGCCGACCTTCGTGTAGGCCATGGTGAAGGTGGCCGATTCGGCGGCCAGCACCAGGTCGCCGGCCACCGCCAGGCTGAACCCGGCACCGGCGGCGGTGCCGTTGACGGCGGTGATCAGCACCGCGTTCATCCGGGCGAACGACGAGATGGCCTGGTGCAGGTCGTCGGCGACCCCTTTGATGAACACGCCGCGGTCCGGCGCGGTGGAGAAGGCCTTCAGGTCACCGCCCGCACAGAAGAACCGGCCGGCACCGGTCAGCACTACGGCCTTCGTGGCGGGGGTGTCGCAGCGCCGCGCGGCGTCGGCCAGCTCGCGAGTCATGGTGTCGTTCATGCCATTTGCGGCGTCCGGGCGGTTCAGCGTGATGCGCGCGACGGCACCGGACTGCTCGAACGAGATGGCTTCATACGTGGGCTCGGTCACGGTCGGGACTCTAGCGGGGCCGGTTTCGACGGTGGCCGCACCCCCAGCCGCACCGCCGTCGCCTGGACCAACGGTGCGAAATCACCGACGAATCCGAGGATCCGCAGCGCCCCTTCGCCGATCACCCAGGGCTGCGCCGGGGTGGGCTCGACATCGTCGGATCGGCTGTTGACCACCGTCTCCACCAACCGGAACGGCAGGTCGGCGGCCGCGCGCGGGCCGCGGCATTCGGCGATCACCGATTCTGACAAGCTGCGGTACACCTCGCGCAGCTGGGCCCGGCGCAGCCGAAACGGTTCGAACCGATCCATCCGCAGTTCGGGCAGCAGGTAGAGCGCACCGAGATTCCACCGGCCGGTGCACAACTGGTGCGCGTCACCGACGACGAGTGTGTGCAGACGGCCACCGGCCGGTCCGGCACTGCCGAGCAACTCGGTGCCCAACTGCAGCGCCGCGTCGACGGTGCCGGCCAGCAGCGCGTCGAGAATGTCGTCCTTGGTGGCGAAATGGTGGTACAGCGACGCCTGCCGCACCCCGACCTCGTCGGCGATGCGCCGGGTGGAGGTGCTGGCGTAGCCGTGGTTGGTGAACAGTTCGGCGGCCGCGTCGAGGATCTCTTCGCGGGCGGTGCGGCCCGGCCGGCGTGGCTGTTCCAACCGCGGCCGGCCGCGGCCGGCGCTCGGATTCGTCCCGGGCCCCATGGGGGCAACCCTAGGAGATGGCGGGCTGAACTGGCAGCGGTCACTGCCCTCGCGCGGATGTGGCACGCTGGTGCCATCCGAATCCGCCTCCGGTGCACAGCGAAGGTGACTATGGCCCCCGGTAAGACCAAGACTGCCCGGTACACCGAAATCGAGCGGAAGTTCGCGGTCACCGAGAACACCGTCTCGCCGTCGTTCGAGGGGTTGTCCGCAGTTGCCGAGGTGGTGCGGTCGGGGACGCAGCGGCTCGACGCGGTGTACTTCGACACGCCCGATCGCGATCTGGCGGCGCACCGCATCACACTTCGGCGTCGTACCGGCGGCAGTGACGCCGGCTGGCACCTGAAGCTGCCGGCCGGTACCGATACCCGCACCGAGGTGCGGGCTCCGTTGGGCACGGCGACCGACGCCGTGCCCGAGGAGTTGCGTGACGTCGTGCTCGCGATCGTCCGGGACCGTCCGCTGTCCCCGGTCGCCCGGATCAGCACCCAGCGCAGTGTCGAGGTGCTGCACCGCTCCGACGGGACCGCGTTGGCAGAATTCTGCGACGACCGGGTCACCGCATCGGCCACTGACCCGGACGGCGACGAAGTGAGCTGGCGGGAGTGGGAGCTGGAACTGCTGCCCGCCGACGTTCCGGGCGATCTGATGGATCGACTGGCCAATCGGCTCGCCGATGCCGGGGCGACACCGGCCGCACACGGCTCGAAGCTGGCCCGGGTGTTGGGCACCGACACCGCCCCCGAGCCTGCTCCCCCGGCCGATCCGGTACACCGGGCCATCGCCGAGCAGATCGAGGCGCTGCTGGTGTGGGACCGTGCGGTGCGGGCCGACGGGGACGACGCGGTGCATCAGATGCGGGTGACCACCCGCAAGATCCGCAGCCTGTTGCAGGGGTCGAAGGGTTCCTTCGGTCTCGATGACGACGGGTGGGTGCTCGACGAGTTGCGGGCGCTGGCCGCGGTTCTGGGTGTGGCGCGCGACGCCGAGGTACTGGCCGAGCGCTACGAGCGCGCGCTCGACGAGTTGCCTGCCGAGCTGGTCCGCGGGCCGGTGCGCGAGCGTCTGGTCGAGGGGGCCAACCGCCGCTACACCGCGGGTTGGCGGCGGTCGCTGCTGGCGATGCGCTCGTCGCGCTACTTCCGGTTGCTGGACGCGCTCGATGAGCTGCTCGCCGCCGCACCGCCCGGCGGCGCGGACGGTGCGTCGCCGTCGGCGGGCATCGACACGGCGTACAAGCGGGTGCGCAAGGCGGCCAAGTCCGCCGCCGCAGTCGCGGCCGAAGAGTCCACGGCCGCCGAAAAGGACGAGGCTCTGCACCGAATCCGTAAGGGCGCCAAGCGACTTCGCTACACGGCGGCGGCCACCGGAGCCGACAAGGTGTCCGACCGGGCCAAGGACATCCAGTCGCTGCTCGGCGATCATCAGGACAGTGTGGTCAGCAAGACCCACCTGGTCACCCAGGCCGATGCCGCCCACGCCGCCGGCGAGGACACCTTCACCTACGGCCTGCTCTATCAGCTCGAGGACGAGCTGGCCCAGCAGTCCCGGGCGCAGCTGCAGCATGCGCTCAAGAAGCTCGACAAGGCGGTGCGCAAGGCCCGGTAGGGCCAGGGGCGAACGAGTTGGCTTGTAAGCCGGATTCTGTCCCTCACCCCGAGGGGGCGAGGCGGCGACCATCCATCTGGGCACACCGTCGCCGGGTGCCTCAAGCGGCCTACCCGCAGACTCGGGCGAGCAGCCCTCGGGCGTCTGCGCGACCGCAACCAGGTTGCGGCCTTCTTGGCCTTGCTTCGGGTGGGGTTTGCCTAGCCACCCCGGTCACCCGGGGTGCTGGTGCGCTCTTACCGCACCGTTTCACCCTTACCCCCCGGCCACAAGGACCAGGTGGCGGTCTGTTTTCTGTGGCACTTTCCCGCGAGTCACCTCGGATTGCCGTTAGCAATCACCCTGCTCTGTGAAGTCCGGACTTTCCTCGACACCTCAGGGGTGCCGCGGCCGCCCAGCCAACTCGTTCGCGCAGATCACCGTACCCTTATTTTCATGGCGCAGGTGCCACCGGCCCGATATCTGCTCCGGGCGAAGGACTTGGCCGACGCGCGCTATGCCGATCCGGTAACGGGGTCCCATAGCCCAGTCGCGGTTCCGGAGCGGAGGTGTTCGGCGTAGACGTCGACCTTCCATTCGATGAGGGAACGGCATTCTTCGAGGGCGTGGATCTGAGCCTCGATGCGTCGACGGTGTTCGTCAAGGAGTTTGAGTCGGTCTTCCTCGTTCCCCGGCCCGACCTGCAGCGCGACATGACAGCCGCCGAACAGATCGAGCGGGGGTGGATTGACGCAGATGGGAACGTCATCGGGCCGGGTTTCAAGACGCCGAGCCAAGGGGCAGCCATCGCACCGCTCGCCAGCCCGGAGGGATCCATGGAGGGCGGCGGTG
This sequence comes from [Mycobacterium] fortunisiensis, assembly GCF_019050325.1. Classification (GTDB taxonomy): domain Bacteria; phylum Actinomycetota; class Actinomycetes; order Mycobacteriales; family Mycobacteriaceae; genus Mycobacterium; species Mycobacterium fortunisiensis. Next base: position 270,769 of record NZ_VOMB01000020.1, read on the forward strand.
TTCGCGACTACGCCATCAACCACCACAACGCCGAGCGTCTGTGGCAGGTGTCGGCCCATATCACCGGAGTCAACATCAACCGCAGTGCCACCGAATGACCCAGGCCACACGCGATGTCCAAATACGACAGCAGCACGGGCCATCGAGCACAACGAGGAGGTAGAGCGGTCACCGACGTCCGGCCCGCACACGACAACTAGGCCGCAGCGGCGCACCGCGCGAACTCGATCGCGACCTGCAACTCGGTCACGCTCTCGTAGCATTCGATCGACCCGGGTGGCGGGGGCGCGGTCGAGCGGTAGCCCGCTCCGGTCGGAGTCACGAATTCGGCTGTGTGCACCCCATTCTCGTCGAATGTGCGCACCCTCCACCCTGGTGACTCCTTGACGTAGTTGCAGCGTTCGCACTCACCGAGACCGTTGAGGGCGCTGGTCGGGCCGCCACCGGCGTGGGGCTGCGCATGGTCGTGGTGCCGGATCGGCGCATCGCAATACGGAGTCCGGCAGGTCTGGTCCCGCAATCCGATGAAACGAGCCAGCGTCTTGGGGAACAGCCGCGAACGCGACTCCATCGCCACCAACGCCCCCGACGTCGGATGCCGGTAGAGCCGCCGCAATGTCGCCCGCGACCGCTCGTCGGCAACCGCGTCGCTCACGAGGGAACGGGCCACCGCTGCGGGCACCGGCCCGTATCCCTCGACCACCGCCGGATTCTCGTCGTCTGTCAACAGGGTCTGGTCGGACAGCACGACGCTGACCGCCACCGGTTCCGGTATGTCGGCGGGGCGACCTGTCACCCGCTCCGCCACGGTGTCAGCCATCACCTGGCCGCGGGTCCGGCCGTCGAACGTCGTATCAGCAGTCCGCTTGAGCGCCGCATACACACCGACGCCCTTCTGCATCGGCAACAACACCGTGAGCCGGGCCATGCAGTCGGGCGCCGGCCGGATCCAAACATCTCGATCCTCCGGCGCCTTGGCCGCCCGGTCGACGATTGCTTGCGGATCCAGCCGGTAGGCAATCCTCTTGGCTTCCGCCTCGATCCGCCTGTTGCCCATGCCGTCGAGCTTCGTGACGTCACCGCACATCTCTGCATCCAGTGCGCGCCGGTCCTCGACCGTCAGGCATGCCGACTCCCGCACGATCAACGTTGCCCGCCATTCCGACAACACCCCGGTCTCCAGCGCGGCCAACGTATGCGGCATTTCGTACACCAGGGCCTTGGCAAATCCGAGATGCCGGCTCCCGCACGTCGGCGAATCATGGCGCGCCAGGGCGATCTCCGAGGTCACTCCACGACCCCGCTTCGCGCGACGTACTCCCGCCGCCGCCTCGGCGGCCCGGCGCTTCTCGTCCAACAGGGCTGCGCACCGGGCCTGCCCGGCCGCGGCGGCTGACTTCGCCCGTTCGAGTTCCTCGATGCGCCGATGCAACTCGGCCTCATCAGCATCCGGGTTGACCTGCGCCAATCCCATTGTTTCGAACATACTTGCGAGTATGCCACACCGGTACGACACGTTGTTTTCAGCTGCGACGCCGCAGCACCATCACATTGTCGATCAGGACACCCGGCTGCCCGTCTGGCCCGGTCGCTGCCCGCTCATCGGTGCCTACCCGGACCCGTTCCCATTGCGCCTCATCGAGATTCAGCGAGTCAACGACGTCGTCGGCGCTGGGGAATTCGAACTTCCGGACATGTTCGGGAGCCCAGGGCGGGGCGGCCCCGTGGTCGACGATGACGAGCAGACCTCCGGGCGCCACCGCGCCGGCCGCCCGCCGTAGCACCCCGGCCCGGTCCATCGCGATCGGTGACTGCAGGAACTGGGCCGAGACCAGATCGAACCCGCCGTCGGGGATGCTCTCGGACAGGTCGTGGCGTTCGAACGTGATCCGGTCGGCGATACCGCGGGCCTGCGCTTCGGCGGCCGCGCGTCCGAGTGCGGTCTGCGACACGTCGACGGCGGTCACCTGCCAGCCGTGCTCGGCCAGCCAGACGGCGTCGCCGCCCTCTCCGCAGCCCAGATCCAGCGCCGTGCCCGCAGGCAGGTCGGCGGCGATCTTGGCCAGCTGGGCGTTGACCCGTCCGCTCCAGATCCGGCCCCGCTGCCCGTAGTGCCGCTCCCAGTACTGCGCCGTGACGGTGGACGGCGCCGGCCACGGCGGCACCGGCAGGCCGACGTCCTCGCCGAGCAGATGCTGGACCACGGCGGCGCCGGCCTGACTGCCCGACGCGACGGCGGTCGCCACCTGAGGCATCTGGGCGGCGATATCCCCGGCGGCGAACAGGCCGGGCACCGAGGTGCGGGCGAAGGCGTCGACGACGAGGGCGTCCGCGGCGATCGGCCCGGGTGCCCAGACCGCACCCAACTGTCCCGCCAGCGGGGACGGCTGATGCAGGGTGGCCGCGACGAGCGCACCGCGTCGCGGCAACCGGGTGCCGTCGGTGAACTCCACGGCCGCCAATTCGCCGTCCTGCGCGACGAACTGGGCGATCGTCCGTTCGTCGACGCCGATTCCGGCACCTGCGAGCTGTGCGGCCTGCGCATCGTCCAGTCCGCTGTCCCCGTTGGTGAGCACCACGACGTCGTCGGTCCAGCCGCGCATCATCAACGCCGAGTGCACGGCGCGGTCACCCTGCGCGACCACGGCGACCGGGGCGTCGCGCATCTCCCACCCGTGGCAGAACGGGCAGTGGAAAACCGAGGTGCCCCATAGTGTTTCGATCCCGGTGATGTCCGGTCCCCGGTACTGCATGCCGGTGGCCAGCAACACGGTTCGGGTGTGCTCACGGGTGCCGTCGGCCAGCTCGAGCTCGAAACCCGGTTCTCCGCGGACGATCTCGCCGCTGCGCAGCTCGACCGACGGGTAGCCGGCCAGTTCGGAGCGCCCGGCAGCATAGAGCTCGGCCGGTGGCCGGCCGTCGCTGCCGAGCAGTCCGCCGATTCCGTGGGCTGCCAGGTTGCTCTGCTGCTCGGCGTCCACGAGCAGAACCCGCCGCCGGGCCCGGCCCAGCACCAGCGCTGCACTCAGCCCGGCTGCTCCGCCGCCGACGATGACGCAATCCCACATGTTGTCCATGCCTCAAGCTTGCCGAAACCATGGCAAAGTGCCAAGCTATTTTGCCATGGAGGCAAACTCCACGGACTCGGCCGGGTCAGCCGATATCGACGCCCTGGTCAGACGGCGTCTGCGCGAGCTGCGGGCCGAACGCGGACTCACCCTGGAGGACGTGGCGCGGCGAGCACAGATCGACGTCTCGACGCTGAGCCGGCTGGAATCGGGTAAGCGCCGCCTCGCGTTGGATCACCTGCCCCGGCTGGCCAACGCGCTGTCGGTGACCACCGACGAGCTACTGCGCGCGCCGCACGCCGAGGATCCCCGGGTCACCGGCAGCTCCCACACCCATCACGACATCACCTACTGGCCGCTGACCCGCCAGGGGCCGGCCGCAGGTTTGCATGCCTATAAGATCCGGATCAGCCCGAAGCGCCGCAAACCACCGGCCGAGTTCCCGGTGCACGAAGGGCGTGACTGGATGTACGTGTTGTCCGGGCAGCTGCGGCTCATCCTGGGCGAGCAGGATTTCCTCGTCAATCCCGGTGAGGCCGTGGAGTTCTCGACGTGGACACCGCACTGGTTCGGGGTCGTCGACGGTCCTGTCGAGGCGATCACGATCTTCGGACCGCACGGCGAGCAGCTGCACCTGCACGCCTGATCACAGGTAGTCGGTCTGGTTCACCAACCGCACCGATGAGCCGCCGTCGCCGTAGAACTCGGCGATCGACAGCGACGCCAGGTCCAGATGCAGCCGGTACAGGATGCCTTCACCGGCATCGAGGGCCAGCCGCAGGACCGTCTTGATCGGCGTCACATGCGAAACCACCAAAACCGTTGCCGCACCGTATTCGGCGATGATCCGGTTGCGGGCCCGGCGGACCCGCTCGGCCACCGCGTCGAAGCTCTCCCCGCCGGGCGGCTCGACACTGGTGTCCCGTAGCCAGCGCCGGTGGATGTCCGGATCCCGTTGTGCGGCCTCGGCGAACGTCAACCCCTCCCAGGCGCCGAAGTCGGTCTCGATCAGGTCGTCGTCGACGCGAACGTCGACACCGAGTGCCTTGGCCGCCACCGTCGCGGTCTCGTAGGCCCGGTCCAGCGGTGAGGTGAGAACCGCCGCGACACCGCCGCGGGCGGCCAGATACCGTGCCGCGGCGTCGGCCTGCCGGCGCCCCTCATCGGTGAGCTCCGGATTGCCCCGGCCCGAATAGCGCCGGGCGACCGACAATTCGGTCTGCCCGTGGCGCAGCAGCAACAGCCGGGTGGGCGTCCCGGTGGCACCCGTCCAGCCCGGCGCGGTCGGTGGCGCTGCAGCGGGCTTCGCCGGCGCAACCGGCTTTTCCGCCTCCGCCGTCGCGATGCCTGCCGCGGCATCCATGGCCTCGTTGGCCAGCCGGTCGGCGTGGCTGTTGCGGGCCCGCGGAATCCAGGTGTAGCTCACCTGGTCGAAACCCGCGGCCAGCTCGGCCGCCTGGCGCTGCAGCGGAATGAGGTCGGCGTGCTTGACCCGCCAACGCCCCGACATCTGCTCGATCACCAGCTTGGAATCCATCGACACCGCGACCTCGGTCGCGCCCAGCTCGGTGGCGGCCGCCAAACCGGCGATCAGGCCGCGGTATTCGGCGACGTTGTTGGTGGCCCGGCCAATGGACTCTTTGCGTTCGGCCAGCACCGCGTCGTGGCCGGCGTCGAACACCACCGCCCCGTAGCCCGCCGGACCGGGATTGCCCCGGGACCCTCCGTCGGCCTCGATGAGAACCTTCACGGCTTGACCCGCAACAGGATTGCGCCGCACTCGGGGCAGCGCAGCACGTCGTCCTCGGCGGCCGCGGCGATCCGGGCACTCTCGCCACGGTCGATCTCGATCCGGCAAGCCCCACACCGACGGCCCTGCAACAGCCCGGCGCCGGGGCCGCCGCGGGCCCGCTGGCGTTCGTACAGATCGACGAGTTCGGCGTCGATGATGCTCACCAGACCCTCACGGCGGGTCTTGGCCTGGGCCCGGGATTGGTCGATCTCGGCCAGTGCGGCATCACGCGCCTGGTGGGCGGCCGACAGCGCCGCCTGCAGATCATCGATGCGCTGCAACGCCTCGGCCTGCCGGCCGGCCAATTCCTCGCGACGCTCCATGAGCTCGAGCAGGGAGTCCTCCAGGCTGGATTGCCTGCGCTGCAAGGTTTCCAGCTCATGTTGGATCTCGGCGACCTGCTTGGCGCCGACCGTGCCACCGTCGATGAGGGCACGGTCACGGTCCTCACGCTGGCGTACCGAGTCGATCTCGCTCTCCAGCTTGGCCACCTGACCGTCCAGATCCTCCAGCCCGATGCCCAGGACGGCCACCCCGTCGTTGGCCTCGGCGTGCGCGGCCTGCGCCTCGTCCACCTGCTTCTGCTCGACCAGGTTTTTGGCGCGGTGTTCGATGCGCCCGAGCTCAGCATCGACCTCGGTCAGTGCGAGAAGCGAACGTTGTTGTTTTACTTCGGCTTTCATGTACTTCCTATGCTCAGCTCTCGACGTTCCACGGATCGGTGCGTACCGAACAGACCCGCACATCCAACACATCACCGAATTTCCCGCGCAGCACATTGGCCGCCTGGGCGCACCACGGGAACTCGCTGGCCCAGTGCGCCACGTCGACCAGCGCAACCGGTGAGGCGCGGCGGTGTTCGTCGGCGGGGTGGTGCCGCAGATCCGAGGTGACGTAAGCCTGGACGCCGGCGCGGGACACCGCGCCCAGCAGCGAGTCACCGGCTCCCCCGCATACGGCCACCCGCGACACCACGGCGTCGGGGTCTCCCGCGGCCCGCACTCCCCAGGAGGTGGCCGGCAGGGCGGCGCGGACTCGGGACGTAAAGGCCGACAACGGCTCTGGTCGATCGAGCACCCCGATTCGGCCGATTCCGACATCGCCGGGGATCGGCGCCAGCGCGAAAATGTCGAAGGCCGGTTCCTCGTAGGGGTGTGCCGCGCGCAGGGCGGCCAGGACGGTGGCCCGCAGCCGCGACGGTGCGATCACCTCGACCCGGTCCTCGGCCACCTGTTCGACGGTGCCCACCGCACCGATGGCCGGCGCGGCGCCGTCATGCGGCAGGAACTGTCCGGTGCCGGCCACGCTCCAGCTGCAGTGCGAGTAGTCACCGATGCGGCCGGCGCCGGCGGCGAACAATGCCTCTCGCACTTGCGTGGCGTCCGAGGTCGGTACGAACACCACCCATTTGTCCAGATCCGCCCCGCCCGCGGCCGGGGACAACACTGCCTCGACGGTCACGCCGAGGGCCGCTGCCAGCGCATCGGACACCCCGGGCGAAGCGGCGTCGGCGTTGGTGTGGGCGGTGAACAGGGCCCGCCCGGTGCGGATCAGCCGGTGGATCAGGTTGCCTTTGGCGGTGTCGGCAGCCACGGTGTCCACCCCGCGCAACAGCAGCGGATGGTGAGCCAGCAGCAGACCCCGCTCCGGTACCTGCGCGATCACCGCCTCGGTCGCGTCGACCGCGACCGTCACCGATTCGATCGGCTCGTCGGGATCGCCGCACACCAGCCCCACCGAGTCCCAGTCGTGGGCCAGCTGCGGCGGGTAGGCCTCGTCCAGTGCGGCGATCACGTCCCGCAGGACGACGCCGGCCGATCGCGCGTTCATGGCAGCACCTCCGTCATGGCGTCGATGAGTGCGGGCCACTCCGGCCGCACCGCGGCACGCAGGTAGTTTTCCGGCAGGCCCACGAAAGTATCGCAGCGGCGGACCGCAATGCCCTTGCTTTCCAGATGTTTTCGCATCAGCTCGGCGTCGGGCACGGTGAACAGCACAAACGGTGCAGCACCGGCCACCACGGACAGTCCGAGCGCGTTCAGGCCGGCGGTCATCGCGTCGCGCAGTTCGGCGAGCCGGCGGGCCCCGGCCTCGGCCTCGGCCACCGCCTCGGGTGCGTTGGCCGCCGCGATCGCCTCCAGCTGCAGGGTGCCCAGCGGCCAGTGCGGACGCGGCGCGGTGAGCCGGGCCAGCACCTCGGGGGCGCCGAGGGCATATCCCACCCGCAGCCCGGCCAGCGCCCAGGTCTTGGTCAGGCTGCGCAGCACCAATACGTCCGGCAACGATTCGCCGGCCAGCGTCTCGGCCTCACCGGGGATCGCGTCGGCGAATGCCTCGTCGACGACGAGCAGCCGGCCCGGCCGGCGCAGCGCCAACAGCTCTTCCCGACGGTGCAGCACCCCGGTGGGGTTGGTCGGGTTGCCGATGACCACCAGGTCGGCCTCGTCGGGAACCTGGGCGGCCGCCAGGGTGAACGGCGCGGGCAGCACCACGTGCTGGATCGGCACCCCGGCGGCGGTGAGAACCGCTTCGGGTTCGGTGAACGACGGGGCGATCAGGGCGGCCAGGTGCCAGCCGGCAGCAGCGGAGGCGGGTCGCGCATGAACCGGCCGCAGCCCGGCCAGCAGGGCAAATCCCTCAGCCCCACCCGCCAACAGGGCCACTTCGTCGGCGCGGCGGCCGTGCCGGGCCGCGACCGCCGCCACGGCGCGGTCGTGATCGGACCGGCTCGGGTAGCTGCCCAGGTCGGGCAGGCGGGCGGCCAGCCGTTCGGTCAGCCAGGGCGGCGGACCACCGGGCCGGACGTTGACCGCGAAGTCCAGCATGCCGGGCCCCGCAGCCTGGTCACCGTGGTAGCGGGCCCCTGCGCGGGTTGGACGTGACACAGCACGACCCTAATGGTCGGGGCGCCCACCTGGGCATCGGGAGGACTGCCGGCGGCATACGGGACAATGGGCACGTGACTGACACGCTGGAACTCACCCGACCGCAGCTCGTGCTGTTCGACCTGGACGGCACCCTGACCGATTCGGCGGCCGGGATCGTGTCGAGTTTCCGTCATGCCCTGGCCCACGTGGGTGCCGGTGTTCCCGAGGGTGACCTGGCCGGCCGTATCGTCGGCCCCCCGATGCACGAGACGTTGCGGGCGTTGAGTCTGGGTGCGCAACGCTTCGACGCCGACGCCGCGATCGCGGCCTACCGGGCCGATTACACCGACCGCGGCTGGTCGATGAACAGCCTGTTCGACGGAGTGCAGCCGCTGCTGGCCGATCTGGCTGCCGGCGGGGTGCGGCTGGCGGTGGCCACCTCGAAGGCCGAGCCCACGGCCCGGCGCATCCTGGCGCATTTCGGTGTGGACGGCTATTTCGAGGTGATCGCCGGCGCCAGTCCCGACGGCGCCCGGGCGGCCAAGGCCGACGTGGTCGCCTACGCGCTGGCACAGCTGCAGCCGCTGCCGCAGCGGGTGTTGATGGTCGGTGACCGGATGCACGACGTCGAGGGCGCGGCCGAGCACGGTATCGACACGGTGGTGGTCGGTTGGGGCTACGGCGCCACCGATTTCACCGGTCCGGGTGCCGTCACCGCCCACGCCCATGTCGACACCGTCGAGGCGCTTCGCGAGGTGCTGGGTGTCTGATTTCGCCAGTGGGTCCGCACTTCATGTGACGTTCGTGTGCTCGGGCAACATCTGCCGGTCCCCGATTGCCGAGAAGATGTTCGCCCATCAGATCAGCCGCCGTGGCCTGTCCGAGTGGGTGCGGGTGAGCAGCGGCGGCACCGGTGGCTGGCACGCCGGCGACGGCGCCGACGAACGTGCCTGTCTGGTGTTGCGTGAGCGCGGTTATCCCACCGAGCACATCGCCGCGCAGGTGTCCGACGATCACCTGGGCGCAGATCTGGTTGTCGCACTGGGGCGTAACCACCTGCGCATCCTCACCGATCTGGGGGTTACCGGCGACCGGCTGCGGATGTTGCGGTCGTTCGACCCCCGCTCGGGTGCCCACGCGCTGGACGTGGAGGATCCCTACTACGGCGCCAAGACCGATTTCGAGGACGTGTTCACCGTGATCGACGCGTCTCTGCCGGGGCTGCACGCCTGGGTCGATGAGGCGCTGGCCGGCCGGGGAATCGTGGTGGCCTGATGCGGCGCCTGTCCTTCCTGCTGCGGCCTCAGTGGCTGGCGTTGTTCGTCGTGGTGGCGGCGTTCGCCTACCTGTGCTTCACCGTGCTGGCGCCCTGGCAGTTGGGCAAGAACAGCAAGACCTCTCGGGAGAACAGCCAGATTTCCCATTCCCTGCAGGCCGATCCGGTTCCGGTGAACACCCTGCTGCCGCACCAGGATTCGGTTGCACCGGAGGCCCAGTGGCAGCGGGTCACCGCCACCGGGCACTACCTGCCCGAGGCCGAGGTGCTGGTCCGGCTGCGGGTGGTGGACGGCGAGCCGGCCTTCGAGGTGCTCACGCCGTTCGCGGTGGACGGCGGGCCGGTGGTGCTCGTGGATCGCGGCTACATCCGTCCCGTCGACGGGAACAAGGTGCCGGAGTTCGCGGCGCCGCCGGCCTCCTCGGTGACGATCACCGCGCGCCTTCGCGATTCGGAGGCGCTGGCTGCCGGCAAGGAGCCGTTCCGCAGCGACGATGGTGCCCGGCAGGTGTATTCGATCAACACCGAGCAGATCGCCTCGGTCACCGGTGTGGCGCTGGCCGGGTCCTATTTGCAGCTGGTGGCCGATCAGCCCGGCGGGCTCGGGGAAATCCCGCTGCCGCACCTCGATGCCGGGCCGTTCTTGTCCTATGGCATCCAATGGATCGCGTTCGGCATCGTCGCCCCACTCGGGCTGGGGTACTTCATCTACGCCGAGCTCCAGCAGCGCCGGCGGGAGCGGGCCGCCGCGGCGGCCGCGGCGGACGAGCCGCCGCGGGAGCTCACCGTCGAGGAGAAGATCGCCGACCGGTACGGCAAGCGCCGCTGAGGGCCACCGCCACGAGAACCGCCCCGACCTGCACGGCACGCGAAAGCCGCACTGTCCGCGCCACATCGGCCACCTCCGGGATGCGCCCGTCCCCCAGGGTGGGCCGGATCTCCAGCTGATGGGCGTACTGGGTGGGCCCACCCAGTCGCACCCCCAGGGCGCCGGCGAACGCGGCTTCGGCCACCCCGGCGTTGGGGCTGGGGTGGCGGGCGGCATCCCGTCGCCACGCGCGCAGCGCCGCCCGCGGTGAGCCCCCGACCACCGGCGCGCACACGGCGGCCAGCAGACCGGTGAGCCGGGCCGGCAGATAGTTCAGGACATCATCGAATCTGGCTGCGGCCCAGCCGAACCGAGAGTATCGCGGAGAGCGGTGCCCGATCATGGCGTCGAGCGTGTTGGCACCCCGGTACACCAGCACCCCGGGCACCCCGCCGATCGCCGCCCACAGCAGCGGCGCCACCTGCGCATCCGAGGTGTTCTCGGCCAACGATTCCACCGTGGCCCGGGTCAGCCCGGAGGTGTCCAGCGCGGCGGGATCCCGCCCGCACAATGACGGCAGCAGCGCCCGGGCACCGTCGAGATCGCCAGCCCGCAGCCGGGTGGCCATCTGGCCTCCGACCCGGTTGAGCGAGGTGCCGCCGAGGGCGACGTAGGTGGCCGCCGCGGTCACCAAGACCGAGCCGCCGGCCGCCCAGCCCAATACGGCCAGCCCGCCCAGCAGCAGGCCGGTGTGCAGCACCCCGGCCACCCGATTGTCGGCGTAGGTCAGGTTTTCCAACCGTGCTGCGCCAGTTCCGAACCCGGCCACCGGATGGCCGCGGCGTGGATCGCCCAGCAGCGCGTCGGCCAGGTACCCCACGGCGATGCCGACCGCCCGACGGTGCCGGATCTGGGACCTTCTGCGCGCAAACACCCCGGCAGCGTCTCACAAGGTGGTCTACTCGAAGATATGAGGCTGGGTCCCCCGCGTCGGCCGCGACGCGTCACCGATCTGCTCAATCCCGCGGCAGCGCTGCTGCCCGCGGCCAACGTCATCATGCAGCTGTCCCGCCCCGGCGTCGGCTACGGCGTCCTGGAGAGCCCGGTGGACAGCGGCAACGTCTACAAGCATCCGTTCAAACGGGCCCGCACCACCGGAACCTATCTGGCCGCGGCCACCATGGGCTCCGACGCCGACCGCGCGCTGCTGCGCACCCAGATCGACCGGGTGCATGCCCAGGTCCGCTCCCGGGCCTCAAGCCCGGTCTCCTACAACGCCTTCGATCCCACGCTGCAACTGTGGGTGGCGGCCTGCCTGTACCGCTACTACGTCGACATGCACGAATTCCTCTACGGCCCGCTCGACGAGGATTCCGCCGACGCGATCTATGCCGATGCCCGCACGCTGGGCACCACCCTGCAGGTGCGCGACGAGATGTGGCCGAAGGACCGCAACGCGTTCGACGCGTACTGGAAGCAGTCGCTGCAAGACCTGCAGATCGACCCGCCGGTGCGCGAGCACCTGCACGGCGTGGCTGCGATGGCTTTCCTGCCTGCGCCGCTGCGGCTGCTGGCCGGGCGCTTCAACCTGTTCGCCACCACCGGGTTCCTGCCCCGGGAGTTTCGTGACCACATGCAGCTGAGCTGGACGGCTGATCAGCAGCGGCGCTTCGCGAGGCTGGTGAGCGGGCTGCGGATCGCCGACCGGGTGATTCCCCGGGAGGTGTGGGTGCTGGGCTATCAGGTGTACCTGTGGGACATGCGGATCCGCGATCGCCTCGGTAAGCGCGTGGTCTGAGGGTGTCGTAGCGGGGCACGGCCGGATTTCGCCGTGGCACGGTTATGATCCGGCGCGGAGGAACCCTTGAAAGACCTCATTGTCCTGGTTGCCGTTTCGGTGGCCATCGGCTTCGCGCTCGGCGGCCTCAAGGCGTCTGCCCCGCCGGCGGCGGCTCCCGAGCCCGCAGCGCCGCCGCTCCCCCGCCCCGGCGTCTATCTGGTGGCCGAGAAGTCCGGCCCGGACACAGCCGAGCCCGGCGACTGGATCCTGTCGGCGTGCGGTCCACGATGCCTGCGTGCGCGGGCGGCAGCCGGCACCTGGCAGATGGATCTGTCGTGGAACCCCACCGCCGATCGGCATCGCGGCGCCTGGGTAGGTGAACGGATCGACCCCGGGACGCGCTGCTGGGCCGGCGCCCCGGACGAATATCAGCGGGGCCCGGTCCCCTTGAAGTACGTCATCCGGGCCGACCTCACCGGGTTCGTCAACATGAAGTTCTCCCGGGAGAACCCGTCGTGCCGGGGTGAGACCGAGATGCGCGGCCGCCAGTTCACCCTGCAGCGGGCGAAGTCCCTGTGGTCCTGAGACCGACGATCGTGGCGTCGGCGGTGCTACTTGGAAACCACCTCGAACGCCCCGACGTCGGCCGCCGTCACCCGTAGTACCCCGGCGCTCGGGATGTCGTAGAACAGCCCGAAGACGTCGAGCCGGCCCTGCTGGTGGCGCTCACGCACCAACGGATGGTCGATCAGCGTCTGCACCTGCAACGCCACGTTCACCATGCTCAGCTGATCGACGGTGGCGAACCCTTCTGCGCCTGCGGCTTTCGCGATCGGGTGGCGGCCGCCGTCGAAGGCCGACAGCGCCGGCCGCCCCAGCTGCAGCCAGGCGTCGAGCACGTCGTCACCGGTGGAACACCCTGGCCCGCCGTGCAGTACGGCGTTCATGGCACCGCAGCTGGAGTGCCCGCAGACAACGATCGAGGACACGTCGAGAATGCTCACCGCGAACGCGATGGCGGCCTCCACCGACGCGTCCTGGCGCCCGGTGGGGATGAAGTTGCCGACGTTGCGGACGGTGAACAGGTCGCCCGGTCCGCTGCTGGTGATCACGTTGGGCACGATCTGCGAGTCGGCGCACGTGATGAACAGCGTCTCGGGGCGCTGCGTGTGCACCAGTTCCTTCATATGCGGCCGGATATAGGGCGCGGTGCGGCGGTGGTAGACCGCCAGCCCGTGCAACACCGATGGCCGCAGTTGCGGATGCCACGAACTCCAGGGCACCACGCCGGTGCGCTTGTCGATGGGGGTGAAACCGCGCATCGGCGGACCCGCGATGGCGCTTCCCATCTCGACCGCGCCGACGTCGTGGATGTCGACGCTGCCGCCCGACGCGACGTGCTGGCGCTGCCAGGAGTCGATCGTCTCGTACGCCGCATGGTCGATGAAGTCGACCGACAGCTCGACGGTGACGTGAGTACCCTCCGGCACCGAAGACAGCACGCTGTTGAGCCTGGGCAGCGAGAGGAAGGTCACCGACCCGTCGACGACGACGCGCCATTGGCCTTCGCCGGTCGGCTCCGCGGTGATCTTGACCCGCACCACCCGCCACACGGTAAGGGCGATGGCCAGCACCAGTCCGATCAGCACGCCCTCGAGCAGGTTGAGGAACACCACGCACACGATCGTGACCAGATAGACCGCGAGATCGCCTGTGCGCCAAGCCATCTTGATATGTGCCCACTTGACCAGCTGGATGCCGATCACGATGAGCAAACCGGCCAGTGCCGATGTCGGAATCATCTTGGCCAGACCGGCGAACGGTACCGCGAACGCCAGCACCCACACGCCGTGCATGATCGCTGAGGCACGGGTCCGGGCTCCGGCGGCCACATTGGTGGAGCTGCGCACGATCACACCGGTGACGGGCAGTCCGCCGATGGCACCCGACGCGATGTTGGCCGTCCCCTGACCGATCAGCTCACGGTCGAAATTGGTGCGGGGCGCGCGACTTTGCATCCGATCCACCGACACGGCCGACAGCAGGCTTTCCACGCTGGCGATCAGTGCCACGGTCAGTACGCCGGTGGCAAAGGCCCCCCAGTTCCCCTCGGGCAGGTTCGGGGTTTGCAGGGCGTCGATGAGAGAGCCGTCGATGCTGATCCGGGAGACATCGAACGGGCCGACGACCGACAGCACCGTCACGCCCAGGATCGCCACCAGCGGGCCCGGTACCACTTTGACCCGTGCGGGCATCCAGCGCCACGTGACGAGGATGCCGATGACGAGCAGACCGAGGATCAGACCCGGCCCGTGGGCGTCGAGCACCTGGCCGGGCAGGCCGGTCACGTTCTGCCACGCCGTGCTCTTGGAGTCACCGCCCAGCAGCACGTGCGTCTGCTGCAGGGCGATCGTGACGCCGATACCGGCGAGCATCGCATGCACGACGACGGGCGAGATCGCCAGCGCGGCCCGGGCAATTCGACTGAGCCCCAGCAGGATCTGGAGGACTCCCGCACAGATGGTGATCGCGCAGGTGACGGCCCAGCCGAATTCGGCGACCAGCCCGGCGACGATCACAGTCAGCCCGGCAGCCGGACCACTCACCTGCAGGGGTGAGCCGCCCATGAAGCCGACCACGATGCCGCCGACTATCGCGGCGATGATGCCGGCGAGGACCGGCGCGTCGGAGGCGACGGCGATACCCAGGGACAACGGCAGCGCGACGAGGAAGACGACGAGCGACGCCGGCAGGTCGTAGCGCAACAGCGCGTGCACACGGGAGGGCTCCGACGGGCCGACTGGTGCGTCGGCATGCGGCGGGGCAGTCGGTTGCGGTCGTTGCTGAATGACGCGCTCCTGCGGTGTGCACGCTTTGTGCGGACAAATTCATGCATTGGGAATCGATCACCGAATACCCAATGCCTCCAGACTATTGAGCGTCAGAAAGTGGCGTCAACCAAAGTCCACCGACGCATAGCGAACCCAAATCTTTGCGGCTTCGAAAGCCGTGACGTCGTCATGCGCGCTCGTGACGTGCGGAGATTTGTAATCGATATGATTCCCGTGACAGCGGCAGCCGGGCACCGGAAAATGGAATTATGACCACGGCGCACCTTCAGCCGCGAATTCAGCGCACCGACGGCTCACCCATCCGGGTGCTGCTGGTGGACGACGAGCCGGCGCTGACCAACCTGGTGAAGATGGCCGTGCACTACGAGGGCTGGGACATCGAGGTCGCTCACACCGGGCGCGAGGCGGTCGCGAGTTTCGATGAGACCGCCCCGGACGTCGTCGTGCTCGATGTCATGCTGCCCGATGTCGACGGTCTGGAAATCCTGCAGCGGGTCCGGGAATCCGACGGCTATACGCCCACCTTGTTCCTCACCGGGCGCGATTCGGTCCTGGACCGCACGCCGGGGCTGACGGTGGGTGCCGACGACTACATGGCCAAGCCATTCAGCCTCGAGGAGCTGGTCGCGCGGCTGCGCAGCCTGCTGCGACGTTCCGGTGACGTGGCCGCGCCGGAATTCGAGACGCTGCAGGTGGGTGGGCTGGTGCTCGACGGCGTCAGCCGGGAGGTGGTGCGCGACGGCGTGCCGGTGATGTTGACCGCCACCGAATTCGAGCTGTTGCGCTATCTGATGCGCAACCCGCGCCGGGTGCTCAGCCGCGCCGAGATCCTGGACCGGGTGTGGAACTACGCGTACGGCGGCCGGGCCAGCGTCGTCGACCTCTACATCTCCTACCTACGGAAGAAGATCGACACGGGCCGCGCCCCTATGATCCACACCGTCCGCGGGGTCGGGTACGTCCTGCGTCCGGGAGAATGACGCGGCTCGCCGATCCGCATTGTCAGAGCCTCATCAAGGCCTCATCAAGCGCGCACATGTCCGAAGTAATTGTTTTCTCTGCGGCTCCTATGAATTGAACTTCAAATTTCTGGGAATTTGCAATGCATGACAATCTGTGAATTCGCATATTTTCATATCAGATTGTCGATATCGGCGCCGCGCAAGCATAGACTGACAGAAATCTCCGATATACCGAAAGGTGGTGTCACCACCGATGAAGGGGTCACCGTATAAGGGAATGAAATGCGCTGTGGCGATCGCCGGCGGGGCGGCCGCCGTCGGGCTGATGCTCGCCGCTCCAGCCTTCGCTGCACCGTCGGGCCCGTCCGCACAGGAAACCATCGACAGGCTGCAGGCCGACGGCAACAACGTCATCCTCAGCAAGGTCGGCAACGGGTCGCTGGACAAGTGCAACGTCACCAATGTGCGCCAGGGTCACGACGTCAAAAACAATTGGGTGATCCGTGGCCCGCAGGGCCAGGTGGGCAACCAGACCCGGTACACCACGGTCTATGTCGACCTGCACTGTCACGGATGATGTCGAGGTCACCTGCAATGACTTTGGTGGGCGCGGACGGTATCGAACCGCCGACCGCTGGTGTGTAAAACCAGAGCTCTACCACTGAGCTACGCGCCCCGTCGCAGGCACGGTACACGCCGAGGCGGCGTGACCGGAAATCCAGGCCCGCTCAGGCTTTCAGTGCCGCCAATGCCGCCTGCCACACCGCCTGATCCCGTGGCATACCCGGGTCGGTCATCTCGGCGAACCGGATCTGCCCGGCCCGGTCGACCACGAAGGTCCCCCGGTTGGGGTATCCGAGGTCGAAGTTGAACACCCCGTAGGCCTGGGTGACGGCGCCGTGCGGCCAGAAGTCCGACAGCACCGGGAACGTGAATCCGCTTTCGATGGACCAGATCCGGTGCGTCGGCGGCGGGCCGACGGAGATCGCCAGGACGGCGGTGTCGTCGTTCTCGTAGCGCGGCAGCTGATCGCGGATCTCGCCCAGCTCGCCCTCACACACGCCGGTGAACGCCAGCGGGAAGAACACCAGCAGCACGTCCTTGGCGCCGCGATACCCGCTGAGGGTGACCGGCCTGCCGTTCTGGTTCCGCAGGGTGAAATCGGGTGCCGGGCTACCTACGGCGAGCACTATCCACGCTTGCCCGCAGCTTTGGATTTCGGCTGCACCAACCGGCTCGCCGTCCAGTCCCCCAATTTCGCCGACGAGGTCTGCATCAGCCCGGCCGTCGGCGCCGATTCGGCGATCTCGGCGGGCAGCACGTGCCCGGGCTTGCCCGTCTTGGGGGTCACCACCCAGATCACGCCGTCCTCGGCGAGTGGGGTGATGGCGTCCATCAGCCGGTCGACGAGATCTCCGTCGTCGTTCCGCCACCAGAGCAGAACCACGTCGACAACCTCGTCCGAATCCTCGTCGATCAGCTCGGAGCCGCAGGCTTCCTCGATGTCGGCCCGGATGTCGTCGTCGCTGTCCTCGTCCCAGCCCAATTCCTGGACTATTTGATCTTTCTGGATGCCCAGTATGTGGGCGTAGTTCGGGCTAGAGTCCGTCCCCGCCGCCGCGACCACCGTCGGTCCTCCTTAACCTTCCTCAGAGCCTGTCTCAAGACTGCGTATTTCCCTATCGTCGCACGCCGGTGCACCTGCGCGGGCGCCCGGCGGGTCGGTGTTCGTCGAGTCGCCGCTCAGTGGCCCGGTCAGTACGCGGCATCGCACCGATTCAGCGCATTCTCTCGGGCGGTGTTCGAACGCTGCGAGGCCGCGTTGAAGGCGTCCGGGCCGGCATGGCTGGAGATGGCTGCCACCAGCGCCCGGGCCGAGTCGATCCATTCGGTCAGCGCGGACCGCAGGTCCGGTGACAGCGCGTCGGACAGACCGGCGCTGACCAGGTCGGCACTGCGGTTGAGGCCGTCGATCGCCGGGCCGGCCTTGGCGGCGGTGTCCCCACCCTTGTTCACCGCGTCGACGTAACCGTTGACCGCGTCCACCGCGTCGACGGCCGAGGTGCTGAGGTCCTCGCACACCGTGTGCACGGCCCGGGTGGTCAGCGAAGCCTGGCGTTCGGATTCCCGGGTCACCGAGCTGGCCGAGGACTCCGCGATCGAGGCCGACACCGAGGCCCGATACACGGGAGCCGCAGTGGGATCCACCTCGGCGGTACCCCCGGTAACAGACGAACACCCGACCACGACCATGGCGATCACCGCGGCGCCCCCCACAACACGTGCGGCGATCCGCGCCTTTGCCCCAAACTGCCCATCAACCGGCACGATCTGCAGACGTTACCGGTTCACAAAGCGACTGATGGGTAACTTGCGCACGCCACCCCCCAGCGCGCCGGGGACGGCAGGATAGGTGGACGATAGGAGTGCCACAAGCACTATCAGTTGTTACCGCCTAACAAGGAGCGGAAGTTGACTACCGAGTTCGTGCGCCAGGATCTGGCTCAAAACTCCTCCCCCGCAGCAGAACCCGACCGGGTCAGGGTGATTCGCGAGGGGGTCGCCTCGTATCTGCCCGACATCGACACCGACGAGACCAGTGAGTGGCTCGAATCGTTCGATGAACTGCTCGAACGGTCCGGCCCGGCCCGGGCCCGCTATCTGATGCTGCGCCTGTTGGAGCGCTCCCGCGAGAAGCGGGTAGCGATCCCGGCGCTGACCTCAACCGATTACGTCAATACCATCCCGACCGAACTCGAACCCTGGTTCCCGGGTGACGAGGACACCGAGCGCCGCTACCGGGCCTGGATCCGCTGGAACGCGGCCATCATGGTGCACCGTGCGCAGCGGCCGGGAGTCGGTGTGGGTGGGCATATTTCGACCTACGCCTCGTCGGCGTCGCTCTACGAGGTCGGGTTCAACCACTTCTTCCGCGGCAAGTCCCATCCGGGCGGCGGCGACCAGGTCTTCATCCAGGGCCACGCCTCCCCCGGCATCTACGCCCGCGCCTTCCTCGAAGGCCGGCTGACGACCGACCAACTGGATGGTTTCCGCCAGGAGCACAGCCACCCCGGCGGCGGCCTGCCGTCCTACCCGCACCCGCGCCTGATGCCCGACTTCTGGGAGTTCCCCACGGTGTCGATGGGCCTGGGCCCGATGAACGCGATCTACCAGGCCCGGTTCAACCACTACCTGCACGACCGCGGCATCAAAGACACCTCCGATCAGCACGTGTGGGCGTTCCTCGGCGACGGCGAGATGGACGAGCCCGAGAGCCGCGGCCTGATCCAGGTGGCCGCCAACGAGGCCTTGGACAACCTGACCTTCGTCGTCAACTGCAACCTGCAGCGCCTGGACGGCCCGGTGCGCGGCAACGGCAAGATCATCCAGGAGCTGGAGTCGTTCTTCCGCGGCGCGGGCTGGAACGTGATCAAGGTGGTGTGGGGCCGCGAGTGGGACGCCCTGCTGCACGCCGACCGCGACGGCGCCCTGGTCAACTTGATGAACACCACGCCCGACGGTGATTACCAGACCTACAAGGCCAACGACGGCGCCTACGTGCGCGACCACTTCTTCGGCCGCGACCCGCGCACCAAGGCGCTGGTCGAGCCGATGACCGATCAGGAGATCTGGAACCTCAAGCGCGGCGGTCACGACTACCGCAAGGTGTACGCCGCCTACCGCGCCGCGATGGAGCACAAGGGCCAGCCGACCATCATCCTGGCCAAGACCATCAAGGGCTACACGCTGGGCAGCCACTTCGAGGGCCGCAACGCCACCCACCAGATGAAAAAGCTTGCGCTGCAAGACCTCAAGGATTTCCGCGACGTCACCCGGGTGCCCATCTCCGACGCCCAGCTGGAAGAGGACCCCTACCTGCCGCCGTACTACCACCCGGGCCCGGAGACGCCCGAGATCCGGTACCTGTTGGACCGGCGCCGCGCGCTGGGCGGTTTCGTCCCGTCGCGACGCACCAAGAGCACCCCGTTGCCGCTGCCCGGCTCCGACACCTACCAGGCCCTGAAGAAGGGGTCCGGCCAGCAGTCCGTGGCGACCACCATGGCCACGGTACGCACGTTCAAGGAACTGTTGCGGGACAAGAACATCGGTCCGCGTCTGGTGCCGATCATCCCGGACGAGGCGCGCACCTTCGGGATGGACTCGTGGTTCCCGAGCCTGAAGATCTACAACCGCAACGGGCAGCTGTACACATCGGTGGACTCCGAATTGATGTTGGCCTACAAGGAATCCGAAGTCGGGCAGATCCTGCACGAGGGCATCAACGAGGCCGGGTCGACCGCGTCGTTCACCTCGGTCGGCACGTCCTACTCGACGCACAACGAGCCGATGATCCCGATCTACATCTTCTATTCGATGTTCGGGTTCCAGCGCACCGGCGACGGCCTGTGGGCCGCCGCCGACCAGATGGCGCGGGGCTTCGTGCTGGGCGCCACCGCCGGGCGCACCACGCTGACCGGTGAGGGGCTGCAGCACGCCGACGGTCATTCCCTGCTGCTGGCCTCGACCAATCCGGCTGCGGTGACCTATGACCCGGCATTCGCCTACGAGATCGCCCACATCATCGAGAGCGGTCTGCAGCGGATGTACGGCGAGCACCCGGAGAACGTGTTCTTCTACATGACGATCTACAACGAGCCCTACGTGCAGCCGGCCGAGCCGGCCGATCTGAACGTCGAGGCGCTGTTGCGCGGCATGTACCGGTATCGCCGGGCGCCCGAGGCGCGGACGAACACCGCCCAGATCCTGGCGTCGGGGGTGTCGATGCCCGAGGCGCTGCGGGCGGCGGACATGCTGGCAACCCAGTGGGATGTGGCCGCCGATGTCTGGTCGGTGACCAGCTGGGGCGAGCTCAACCGCGAAGGTGTCGAGATCGAGAAGCACCGGCTGCGTCACCCCGATCAGGCGCCCCGCACCCCGCACGTGACCGCCGCCCTGGCCGACGCGGCCGGGCCGGTGGTGGCGGTGTCGGACTGGATGCGTGCGGTCCCCGAACAGATCCGGCAGTGGGTCCCGGGCACCTACATCACGCTCGGCACCGACGGTTTCGGTTTCTCCGACACCCGACCCGCCGCTCGGCGCTTCTTCAACACCGATGCCGAGTCGGTCGTGGTGGCGGTGCTGGAGGGGCTGGCGCGGGACGGCGAGATCGATCCGTCGGTGGCCATCGCGGCGGCCCAGCAGTACAAGATCGACGACGTGTACGCCGCCGCGGTGTCCTACGTCGACACCGGCAGCGCCTAGGTTCTCCGGC
Organism: [Mycobacterium] fortunisiensis; assembly: GCF_019050325.1. GTDB lineage: Bacteria > Actinomycetota > Actinomycetes > Mycobacteriales > Mycobacteriaceae > Mycobacterium > Mycobacterium fortunisiensis. The sequence goes on from NZ_VOMB01000020.1 coordinate 291,446, forward strand.
GAGCGGCCGCTTGGGCACCCAGGCGGCCGCTCGGTTGGAGGAATCCACCAGAAAGTAGGCGTAGCTTTTAGGGATGCCCGACAACAACCGGTTCGTGCCGCCCAAGTCGACCGTCGAGGTCCTCGAAAGCGTGCCGGACTCCGTGTTGCGCCGGTTGAAGCAGTATTCCGGCCGGCTGGCCACCGAGGCGGTGCACGCCATGGCCGAGCGCCTGGATTTCTTCTCCGACCTCGACGCGTCACAGCGGGCCAGCGTCCAGTTGGTGGTGCAGACCGCCGTGGTCAACTTCGTCGAGTGGATGCGGGACCCGGCCAGCGACGTCAGCTATACCGCGCAGGCCTTCGAGGTGGTGCCGCAGGACCTACGGCGGCGCATCGCGCTGCGGCAGTCGGTCGAGATGGTGCGTACCTCGATGGAGTTCTTCGAGGAGGTGGTGCCGCTGCTGGCCCGCTCCGAGGAGCAGCTCAACGCCCTGACCGCGGGCATCTTGCGCTACAGCCGGGACCTGGCGTTCGCGGCGGCCAGCGCCTATGCCGACCAGGCCGAGGCCCGCGGGGCGTGGGATCTGCGGATGGAGGCCAATGTCGTGGACGCGGTGGTCCGCGGCGACACCGGGCCCGAATTGCAGTCCCAGGCCGCGGCATTGAACTGGGTTGCCACCGCGCCGGCCACGGTGATCGTGGGCCTGCCCCGCCCCGATCGGCTGGACCTGGCCCGCGAGGACATCCACGACGTGGTGAAGCGCCACGACCGGGCGGCGTTGTCGGATGTGCACGGTACGTGGCTGGTCGCGATCGTGTCGGGTCCGCTCTCGGCGACCGACCGGTTCCTGGTGGACCTGTTGTCGGTCTTCGCCGAGGGGCCGGTGGTGATCGGGCCGACGTCGCCGACCCTGACCGCTGCGCACCGCAGCGCCACCGAGGCGATCTCGGGGATGAACGCGGTGGCCGGGTGGCCCGGGGCGCCGCGGCCGGTATCGGCGCGCGAGCTGCTGCCCGAACGGGCGCTGCTGGGTGATGCGACGGCGGTCGCGGCCCTGGAGAGCGAGGTCATGCGACCGCTGGCCGACGCGGGCCCGGCCCTGACCGAGACCCTCGACGCGTTCCTGGATTCCGGTGGCGCCATCGAAGCGTGCGCCCGCAAATTGTTCGTTCATCCAAACACGGTTCGCTACCGGCTAAAACGGATCGCCGACTTCACCGGTCGCGATCCGGCGCTGCCGCGGGACGCCTATGTATTGCGGGTGGCGTCGACGGTGGGCAGGCTCGGGAAGCAGCCATACCAGGCGAAGACGCCAAATGGGGTAACCCAGGCCAGCCCGGCGATTCGCCCGGCACATATCGGCCGACCGACGGCCTTGAGGCCGGGCTCGGAGCCGCTGTGACAGGTTTCGCTGAGATATAGGGAACGTCGCATCACATGCGCTTTTGTGGGGAACCTACAAAAACATAAGACAAGGTTCATAATCTCTTACACCCCACAAAACCATCTTCACAGTGTTCTCTTAATGACGTGCCTCAACCCGTGCTCGCATTGCTCGCCCCTGGACAGGGGTCGCAGACGCCCGGCATGCTCGCCCCCTGGCTGGAGCTGCCCGGCGCCGCCGATCGCCTTGCCACGTGGTCGCAGATCAGCGGCCTGGACCTGGCCCGGCTCGGAACCACTGCCACCGCCGAGGAGATCACCGACACCGCGGTGACCCAGCCCCTGGTGGTGGCCGCCACGCTGCTGGCCTATGAGGAACTGGCCAAGCGTGGCCTGCCCGAGACGGCCGAGACGCTGGTCGCCGGCCACTCCGTGGGCGAGATCGCTGCCTACGCCATCGCCGGTGTCATCTCCGCCGACGATGCGGTCAAGCTGGCCGCCACCCGCGGTGCCGAGATGGCCAAGGCCTGCGCGGTCGAGCCGACCGGCATGTCGGCGGTGCTGGGCGGCGACGAGGCCGAGGTTTTGGCCCGGTTGGAGTCTCTGGACCTGGTCCCGGCCAACCGCAACGCCGCCGGCCAGATCGTGGCCGCCGGCGCGATCGCGGCGCTGGAGAAGCTCGCCGAGGATCCGCCGGCCAAGGCCCGGGTCCGTCAGCTGGCCACCGCGGGCGCGTTCCACACTCACTACATGGCTTCCGCGCTGGACGGGTACGCCGCAGCCGCCGCGGCTGTAACGACCTGCGAGCCCACCGCGACACTTCTGTCGAACGCGGACGGCCGGCCGGTCGCGTCGGCCGCCGATGCGATGGACAAGCTCGTCTCCCAGCTGACCAAGCCGGTGCGCTGGGATCTGTGCACCGCCACCATGCGGGACCGTTTCTCCGCCGCCGAGCGCGCCGGGATCGTCGAGTTCCCACCGGCGGGCACCCTGGTCGGTATCGCCAAACGCGAATTGAGGGGCACGCCGGCCAGGGCTATTAAAGCCCCCGCAGACCTGGACGGCTTGGGCGAGCTGTAGGCCCGACGCCAACCGAGAACGACAACCGAATACCGCACAACATCCGGTCGTCCCGAATCGTCTTCCGCACCCGGAGGACGGCATCAACAACAAGAAGGAGCCATTGTGGCCGCCAGTCAGGAAGAAATCATCGCCGGTCTCGCCGAGATCATCGAAGAGGTCACCGGCATCGAGCCGTCCGAGGTGACCCCGGAGAAGTCGTTCGTCGACGACCTGGACATCGACTCGCTGTCGATGGTCGAGATCGCGGTGCAGACCGAGGACAAGTACGGCGTCAAGATCCCCGACGAGGATCTGGCCGGCCTGCGCACCGTCGGTGACGTCGTCTCCTACATCCAGAAGCTCGAGGAAGAGAACCCCGAGGCCGCCGCTGCCCTGCGCGAGAAGTTTGGCTCGGAATGAGCAAACCTTCCACTGCTAACGGAGGCTTCCCGAACGTCGTGGTGACCGCCGTGGAGGCCACCACGGCGCTCGCTGCTGACATCGAGAGCACGTGGAAGGGCCTGCTGGCCGGAGAAAGCGGCATCCATGAGTTGACCGACGACTTCGTCACCAAGTGGGACCTTCCGGTGCGGATCGGTGGTCACCTGGTCGACGACATCGACAGTCACCTCACCCGCATCGAGCTGCGCCGTAACTCCTACGTGCAGCGCATGTCGTTGGTGCTGGCTCGCCGGCTGTGGAAGAACGCGGGTGCGCCCGAGGTCGATCCGGATCGTTTCGCGGTCGTGATCGGCACCGGTCTCGGCGGCGGCGAGAAGATCGTCGAGACCTACGACGCGATGAACGAAGGCGGGATCCGTAAGGTCAGCCCGCTCGCCGTTCAGATGATCATGCCCAACGGCGCGGCCGCGGTCGCCGGTCTTGAACTCGGCGCCCGCGCCGGGGTCATCACCCCGGTGTCGGCGTGTTCGTCGGGATCTGAGGCCATTGCCCACGGCTGGCGGCAGATCGTCATGGGTGACGCGGACTTCGCCGTTGTCGGCGGCGTGGAAGGCGGTATCGAGGCCCTGCCGATCGCGGCGTTCTCGATGATGCGCGCCATGTCGACCCGCAACGACGATCCCGCGGCGGCGTCTCGGCCGTTCGACAAGGATCGTGACGGCTTCGTGTTCGGCGAGGCCGGCGCGATGATGATCATCGAGACCGAGGAGCACGCCCTGGCCCGTGGCGCCAAGCCGCTGGCTCGGCTGTTGGGTGCCGGTATCACCTCGGACGCGTTCCACATGGTGGCCCCGGCGGACAACGGTGTCCGCGCCGGTGCCGCGATGAAGCGGGCGCTGGAGACGGCCGGGTTGGACGCCAAGGACATCGACCATGTCAATGCCCACGGCACGGCCACCCCGATCGGTGACACCGCCGAGGCCAACGCCATCCGGGTTGCCGGATGTCAGAGCGCCGCGGTCTACGCACCGAAGTCGGCGCTCGGCCACTCGATCGGTGCGGTCGGTGCGCTGGAGTCGGTGCTGACGGTGCTCGCGCTGCGCGACGGCGTCATCCCCCCGACACTCAACTACGAGACACCGGATCCAGAGATCGATCTCGATGTGGTTGCAGGCGAGCCTCGTTATGGCGACTACAAGTACGCCATCAACAACTCGTTCGGATTCGGTGGCCACAATGTGGCTCTGGCCTTTGGGCGGTACTGAGCCTGGCAAATTTGTCCGACAGGTAACGGCGAGGGAAAGCACGGAAGGAAGAACTCCGTAAATATGGCGGGATTGTCCACTGGGAATGGTCTTCCCAATGTGGTTGTCACCGGCGTAGCCATGTCAACGGCGCTGGCAACCGATGCTGAAAGCACCTGGAAGAAGCTGCTCGACGGTCAGAGCGGCATCCGCAAACTCACGGATCCGTTCGTCGAGGAGTACGACCTGCCGGTTCGTATCGGTGGACATCTCCTGGAGGAGTTCGATTCCGAGCTGACCCGAGTCGAACTGCGTCGGCTGTCATATTTGCAGAAGATGGCGACGGTGCTCGGCCGCCGGGTTTGGGCCAACGCCGGCTCCCCGGAGGTCGACGCCCGTCGGCTGATGGTGTCGATGGGCACCGGTCTGGGCTCTACCGAAGAGCTCGTGTTCGCCTACGACGGCATGCGGTCCAAGGGCCTGCGGGCGGTGTCGCCGCTGGTGGTGCAGATGTACATGCCCAACGGTGCGGCGGCCGCCGTCGGACTCGAGCGCCAGGCCAAGGCCGGGGTGTGCACCTCGATCTCGGCCTGCGCGTCGGGTTCGGAAGCCATCGCCAACGCCTGGCGTCAGATCGTGCTCGGCGAGGCCGACATGGCGATCTGCGGCGGGGTCGAGACCAAGATCGAAGCGGTGCCAATTGCCGGCTTCGCGCAGATGCGCATCGTGCTGTCCAACTCCAACGACGATCCCGAAGGTGCCTGCAGGCCCTTCGACAAGGATCGCAACGGATTCGTGTTCGGCGAGGCCGGCGCCCTCATGGTGATCGAGACCGAAGAGCACGCCAAGGCCCGCGGCGCCAACATCTTGGGCCGGCTCATGGGCGCCAGCGTGACCTCGGACGGCTACCACATCGTGGCCCCGGACCCCAACGGCGAGCAGGCCGGTTACGCCATGACCCGCGCCATCCAGCTGGCCGGTCTGCAGCCCAGCGACATCGACCACGTCAACGCACACGCCACCGGCACCAGCGTCGGCGATGTGGCCGAGGGCAAGGCGATCAACAACGCGATGGTGGGCCACAAGCCCGCGGTCTATGCGCCCAAGGCGGCGCTCGGCCATTCGGTGGGAGCGGTCGGGGCGGTGGAGTCCATCCTCACCGTGCTGGCATTGCGTGACGGCATCATCCCCGCCACACGCAACCTGCAGAACCTCGATCCGGAGATCGATCTGGACGTGGTGGCCGGCGAGCCGCGGCAGGGTGATTTCAAGTACGCCATCAACAATTCGTTCGGATTCGGTGGGCACAACGTCGCGCTCGCCTTCGGAAAGTACTGAGACTCCAGAACTTTCCACTAAAGGAGACCTACATGACGATCATGGCCCCCGAGGCTGCCGCCGAATCGCTCGATCCGCGCGACCCGCTGCTGCGTCTGCAGACCTTCTTCGACGACGGCAGCGTCGAACTGCTCCACGAGCGGGACCGGTCCGGCGTGCTGGCCGCGGCGGGCACCGTCAACGGTGTCCGGACGGTGGCGTTCTGCACCGACGGCACCGTGATGGGTGGCGCCATGGGCATCGAGGGCTGTGCGCACATCGTCAATGCGTATGACACCGCCATCGAGGAGCAGAGCCCCATCGTGGGGATCTGGCACTCCGGCGGTGCCCGGCTGGCCGAGGGCGTCAAGGCGCTGCACGCGGTCGGTCTGGTCTTCGAGGCGATGATCCGGGCATCGGGCTACATTCCGCAGATCTCGGTGGTCGTCGGCTTCGCGGCCGGCGGTGCGGCCTACGGACCGGCGCTGACCGACGTGATCATCATGGCCCCGGACAGCAAGGTCTTCGTCACCGGTCCCGACGTGGTGCGCAGCGTGACCGGTGAGGACGTCGACATGGTGTCGCTCGGCGGCCCCGACGCCCACCACAAGAAGTCCGGCGTGTGCCACATCGTCGCCGACGACGAGCTCGACGCCTACGAGCGCGGCCGTCGCCTGGTCGGACTGTTCAGCCAGCAGGGACATTTCGACCGCAGCAAGGCCGAAGCCGGCGATACCGACCTGGCCGCCCTGATGCCCGAATCGGCCCGCCGCGCCTACGACGTGCACCCGATCGTGGAGGCACTGCTCGACGAGGGCGTGCCGTTCGAGGAGTTCCAGGCCAAATGGGCGCCGTCGATCGTCGTGGGCCTGGGCCGGCTGGCCGGCCGCACCGTCGGCGTGATCGCCAACAACCCGCTGCGCCTCGGCGGCTGCCTGAACTCCGAAAGCGCCGAGAAGTCGGCGCGTTTCGTGCGGCTGTGCGACGCGTTCGGCATCCCGCTGGTGGTCGTCGTCGATGTGCCGGGATACCTGCCCGGCGTGGATCAGGAGTGGGGCGGCGTGGTGCGCCGCGGCGCCAAGCTGCTGCACGCCTTCGGTGAGTCCTCGGTCCCCCGCGTCACACTGGTGACCCGCAAGATCTACGGCGGCGCCTACATCGCGATGAACTCGCGGTCGCTCAACGCCACCAAGGTGTTCGCCTGGCCGGACGCCGAGGTCGCCGTGATGGGCGCCAAGGCCGCCGTGGGCATCCTGCACAAGCGCAAGCTGGCCGCCGTCGACGATCCCGCAGAGCGTGACGCTCTGCACGAGGAACTCGCGCTGGAGCACGAGCGCATCGCCGGCGGGGTGGATGCGGCGATCGAGATCGGCGTGGTCGACGAGAAGATCGATCCGGCGCACACCCGCAGCAAGCTGACTCAGGCGCTGGCCGAGGCTCCGCACCGGCGCGGCCGCCACAAGAACATTCCGCTGTAGGTTCTCAGCCGGCTCGAATGGCCAGTTATCGCACGCTTTCAACGAAATGCTGTGCAATAACTGGCCATTCGACGTTCTCAACCCGGTCGGCAGGCCCCCGCCACCATTCCTGGGAGCGCCGCGACGGGTCCACGGTCGAGGCGATGTATTCGTTGCTGCGCTCGGCCGCGCCGCCCACCCGATCGAACGTCCGCAGGTAGCGGTAGATGCCTTTGCGTGAATCCCGGGGCGCCTCAGCCGGATTCACCCTGATGCGGGTATAGGCCTCGATGATCTCGTCGGTCGACACCGGCTCGGGCCCGCGGTATTCCCCGAGCCCGAATGCGCCGTCGACAAACGCCAGGCCGGCGTTGCGGGCCTTCTCCAGCATCCAGCACAACGTGATGTCGCTGAGCCCGCGGTCGGGGTTGCCCCCACCGATGTCGCAGTGCGACCCGGTGAACCAGACCTGTTCGAGTCGCTGCCCCGCCGGACGCGGCTTCGACTGGGACCAGATCGCCGGGACGAACGGTCCGCGCCGTTCGTCGATCGCCAGTGCCTGATACGCCTCGTCGACCTTGGAACTCAGCGCGGTGTTGTGAAACTCGTAGCGGCGGTTGAACCAGGTGGCCAGCCGACCGCCGAACCGTGGAATTCCCAAAGCGCCGACGGTGTCCCAGACGCCGATGAACCGGATCCGGGGTTCGTGGGAGTACATCTTGCGGAACAGCGCCGCCTCCACGCTGCGCGGGTCGGTGTCGGGGTGGTGGTCGCGATAGAGCGCGTAGGCCTGTTCGATCTGAGCGGCATTCTCTTGGCGCAGCACGCCCGAGTTGCGGATCAACCCCGCCGTGCTGCGCGCGGTGAAGGCCCCGCGACTGAACCCGAAGAAGAACAGTTCGTCGCCGGGTTGGTAGTTGTGTACGACAAACCGGTAGGTGTCGCGCACATCCAGGAACAGCCCGGCGCCGAACGCCCCGCCGCGCAACCGGCCGGACCGGCCGGTGCCCACGCCACGGTGATAGAACAACCGCTGCGGCATGCCGTCGTCGCCGGTCGGGGCCAACCCCAGCGCCAGCTTGGCGACGTTCGTCGGCGTCGGCTTGCCGTCGGTTCTCTGGTCAGGGGTGTTCCAGGTGCCGTCGCAGCACACCACCAGTCGCTTCGCCATGCTGGTCAGTGTGCGCGGCCCGGTCCGCCGGGCCATGCGTAGTCGACTACTCGACTTCCCCGAACTCGGCGATCATCTCCTCGGCGGTCTGCGCGGCGCGGTCACGATCGGCGGCCACCAGCCCGATGCGGGTGCGCCGGTCGAGAATGTCCTCGGCGCACAGCGCCCCCTCGTGGGTGACGGCATGCTCGAATTCGGCCCGAATGACGTCGATGCCCTCGGCGACGGGCGCGGTCGGGCGGGCGCACCGGGCGCGGGCGATCACGTTGGGCGCCTCGGCGCCGTACCGGGCCACCAGCGAGGGCGGCAGCGGCTGGTCGGATCGCAGGGCGGAAACCGGATTGTCCGGGGCGCCGACGAGCGGCAGGCTGGCGGTGCGGCACCCCGTGGCACGGAGTCCACGGCCGGCCAGCGCGCGGTCCAGAACGTCCTGGGCCATGTACCGGTATTCGGTGAGCTTCCCGCCGATGATGCTGATGACGCCGTTGGCCGACTCCACGACCGCGTGCTCACGCGATACGTCGGCGGTGCTGCCAGGTCCCCTGCCGTCGGTGGCACCGGTCTCGATCAACGGACGCAGCCCGGCATAACTGCCACGGACGTCGGCGGTGCTCAGAGCGATGGCCAAGGCGGTGTTCACGGTATCCAGCAGGAAGTTGATCTCGCCCGGAGTCGGTTGTGGCACATCGGGAATCGGGCCGGGTGCGTCCTCGTCGGTCAGGCCCAAGTAGACCCGGCCCAACTGTTCGGGCATGGCGAAGACGAAGCGGTTCAACTCCCCCGGTATCGGGATGGTCAGTGCCGCAGTGGGATTGCCGAAGGCGGCGGCATCGAACACCAGGTGTGTGCCGCGGCTGGGCCGCAGCCTGATCGCCGGGTCCAACTCACCGGCCCACACCCCCGCGGCATTGATCACCACCTGCGCGGTGACGGCGAAAGAGTCCCCGGTGAGTTCGTCGGTGAGCAGCACCGAGGAGGCCGCCGCCGCGCTGGCCGAGACCCGGGTCAGGATGCGGGCTCCGTGCTGCGCGGCGGTGCGGGCCACCGCGGTGACCAGCCGGGCGTCGTCGATGAGTTGGCCGTCGTAGGCCAGGTATGCACCGTCGAGGCCGTCGGTGCGCACCGTGGGCGCAAGTTCGACGGCGTGCTTGGCGTCGACGCGACGTGAGCGTGGCAGGACCGACGCGCTGGTGCCGGCGAGACGGCGCAGTCCGTCGCCGGCCACGAACCCGGTCCGCACCAGGGCCCGCGACGCACGCCCCATGGCGGGCAGCAACGGCACAAGTTGCGGCATGGCGTTGACGAGATGGGGTGCGTTGCGGGTCATCAGGATTCCACGCTCGATGGCGCTGCGCCGGGCGATCCCGATGTTGCCGGTGGCCAGGTAGCGCAGCCCGCCGTGGACCAGCTTCGAGCTCCACCGGCTGGTACCGAAGGCCAGATCATGCCGTTCCACCAGCGCCACGCTGAGGCCGCGGCTGGCGGCGTCCAGCGCGATCCCGGCGCCGGTGATGCCGCCGCCGATGACGATCACGTCGAGCCCGCCGCTGTCGGCGACTTCGGCGAGTTCGGTCGCGCGCCGCGTGCGGTTGAGCGCCGTGGGGCCGATCATGGGGCCAGGTATCCGTTGAGCGCATGGGCGAGTTCGGTCGCCAATGCTTCGGAATCGAGGATGGACTCGACCATCTGCGCGGACTGGATCGCCGACTGGGTGATGAGCAGACACATGGTGGCCAGCTGGCGTGGGTCGCCCGCCCGAACCCGGTCGTCCACTGAAACATCCTGTGCCAGCTTGAGTTGGCCGGCCAGTGCGTCGATGAGGATCTGCTGGCTGGTGCCCAGCCGCTCGGCGATGTAGACCATCGCCAGTTCCGGCGCGGTGTGCAGCACCGCCATGATCACCTCGTCCTGACGCAGTCGGCCGGCCGCTGTGACGATGCGGTCCACCAGCGTCACACGGCCCGTGCCGCGGCTCTCGATGGTGTCGAGTACGCCCACGATCCGGGCGGTGAGCAACGCGGCGAGGATCGTCGGGGTGTCGGGGAAGCGCCGGTACACCGTGGGACGGCTGACACCGGCCCGACGGGCGATCTCGGCCAGCGTCACCCGGTCCACGCCGAACGCCAGCACGCAGCTGGCGGCTGCGTCCAGGATCCGGTCGGCGACCGGTTCGCCGGCCTCATCATCGTTACCGATTGACACCATATGTAATACTGTAACGCATGATGCAGCCCGCCGAACAGTACCTGCCTCCGATGACGTGGGATGCCTGGGGTGATCCGCAGGCGGCCAAGCCGCTGTCCGACGGCATCCGGACACTGCTGCAGCAGGCGCTCGGCATCGAGGCCGCGCCCACCCCGCCGCTACCGGCGGAGCAGGTTCAGCTGCGGCCATCGGCACTGTCGGCGCAGGACCGGGAGGCACTGTCGGCCATCGTCGGCCCGCAGCACTGCGGCATCGACACCATGTCGCGACTGCTGCACGCCGGCGGAAAATCCACCTTGGACCTGTTGCGCCGCAAGGATTCCGGACCCCAGGACGCATCCGACGCGGTGCTGTTGCCCGGGTCCGAGAGCGAGGTCGCCGCAATCCTGCGCTATTGCACCGAGCGCCGGATCGCAGTGGTGCCCTTCGGCGGTGGAACGAGCGTGGTGGGCGGACTCGACCCGCTGCGCGACGGTTTCGCCGCCGTCGTCACCCTTGATCTACGCCGTTTCGACGCGCTGCACATGCTCGACGAGGTGGCCGGTGAGGCCGAGTTCGGCGCCGGGGTCACCGGGCCGCAAGCTGAGGAACTGCTTGGCGCGCAGGGCTTCTCGCTCGGCCACTTCCCGCAGAGCTTCCAGTTCGCCACCATCGGCGGGTTCGCCGCCACCCGCTCCTCGGGCCAGGATTCCGCCGGGTACGGGCGGTTCGACGACATGGTCCGCGGCCTGCGCGCCGTCACGCCCGCGGGGGTGCTGGACCTCGGCCGGGCCCCGGCCTCGGCGGCCGGGCCGGACCTGCGCCAGCTGCTGCTGGGGTCGGAGGGGGTTTTCGGGGTCATCACCCGGGTCCGGGTCCGGGTACACCCAATTCCCGCGACCACCCGCTACGAGGCCTGGTCTTTCCCCGATTTCGCCACCGGCGCGCAGGCGCTGCGCGCCGTCACCCAGACCGGCACCGGGCCGACGGTGATCCGGCTGTCCGACGAGGCCGAGACCGGGGTGAACCTGGCCACCACAGAGAGCATCGGCGAACAGAGCCTCACCGGCGGTTGCCTGGCCATCACTTTGTTCGAGGGCACCCCCGCGCACGCCGAGAGCCGGCACGCAGAGACCCGCGCCGTGCTCGAACAGCATGGCGGCGCCTCACTCGGTGAAGCCCCGGCCCGCGCCTGGGAGCAGGGCCGATTCGGCGCGCCCTACCTGCGCGATGCGCTCCTGGCGGCCGGGGCCCTCTGCGAAACCCTGGAGACCGCGACCACCTGGTCCAACCTGCTGGCACTCAAAGCGGCCGTCACCGAAGCGCTGACCACGTCACTGACCGAATCGGGCACACCCGCCCTCGTGATGTGCCACATTTCGCATGTGTACCCCACCGGCGCCTCGCTGTACTTCACGGTGGTGGCGGCCCAGCGTGGCAACCCGATCGACCAGTGGCGCACGGCCAAGGCCGCCGCATCCGAAGCCATGGTGCACACCGGTGGCACCATCACCCACCACCATGCCGTCGGCGCGGACCATCGACCGTGGATGCGCGACGAGATCGGCGATTTGGGGGTCGAGGTGCTGCGCGCGGTCAAGGCCACCCTCGACCCGGCCGGAATCCTCAACCCAGGCAAGCTGATTCCGTGACCATCTCGCGTGTCACCGTCCTGACCAACCCGCTGTCCGGACACGGCAATGCACCGCACGCGGCCGAGCGGGCCGTGGCCCAGTTCCAGCGCCGCGGCGTGGATGTCTGCGAGCTCGTGGGAACCGACGCCGCGCATGCCCGCAGGCTCGTCGACGACGCGCTCGAGGCCGGCACCGATGCCCTGGTGGTGGTCGGCGGCGACGGGGTGATCTCGCTGGCGCTGCAATCCCTGGCCCGCGGCGATGTCCCGCTGGGCATCATCCCGGCCGGCACCGGCAACGATCATGCCCGCGAATACCGGTTGCCGACAGGCGATCCCGAGGCCGCCGCCGATGTGGTGGTCACCGGCCATACCGAGACCGTCGATCTGGGGCGCATTGAGGACACGGCGGGCGCCGTCAAGTGGTTCGGCACCGTGATGGCCGCCGGGTTCGATTCGCTGGTCAGCGACCGGACCAACCGGATGCGCTGGCCGCACGGCCGGATGCGCTACAACCTCGCGATGATCGCCGAGATCTCGAAACTGCGGTTGCTCCCGTTCCGGCTGACCTTCGACGACAGCCCGGAAATGCAAACGGATCTCACCCTGGCCGCGTTCGGCAACACCCGCAGCTACGGCGGCGGCATGCTGATCTGTCCTGGGGCCGACCATGCGGACGGTCTGCTCGACGTCACCATGATCACCTCGGCATCGCGCACCCGTTTGGTCCGGCTCTTCCCCACCGTTTTCAAGGGCACCCACGTCGATCTCGACGAGGTGTCGACCCGGCGTGCCAGGACTGTCCACGTCGAATGCCCGGGCATCAACGCCTACGCCGACGGAGATTTCGCGGCGGCCCTGCCGGTGACGGTGTCGGCGGTGCCGGATTCCCTCTCGATCCTGGTACCGCAAGGCTGATCCTCGAGGTCACCACGAGGTCGACCCTGCCCAGTTCAGAGCGGTTTTCGACGATTCGGCGTGTTTGCCCGACACAGCGCGCAGGGCGCGGTACGTTTCCAACGGGCCGGGGTTGGATCGACACACGGAGCGTCATGGAGTCAACCAAGTACATCGGTCGCGTCGGCGCTCTGGCCGTGGCGCTCGGCATCGGGTCCGCGTTGACCTCCGGAACCGGCATCGCATGGGCCGACGAGACCGGCGGCAACTCCGCCAAGACCACGAGCAGCAGCAACGAGAAGTCCGGCACCGCCTCGGGTGGCAGCACCGCCAACCCCGGAACGCGCGTCAAGGCACCGAACCGCAAAGGCGCGCTGTCGAAGATCGCCGACCGCGTGCGCGACGATGTCGAAGCCGGGCTCGACAACCTCGAACGCGGCGTGAAGCGGACGCAGAGCCGAGGCGACTCGTCACGTGGCGCCCTCGGCGACAACGCCACCGGGACGACGCGGACGCGCCCGTCCACCCGCACCGGACGGTCGGACTTCACCCGCGCCGCGGGAGCCCACCAGTCGCCCCAGGCGATCAAAGCCAACCGGTCGCCTCGGCCGACCAACGAAACCGGCGGCGCCGCACCGGCCATCACCCACCCGCAGCACACCGACACCGTCGTCGGCAAGCTCACCCAAGCCCCCGCGGACGGTGTCGAACCCCGTCACGACGTGATCACCCCGGTGCTTCCCCGGGTCACCGCCGTCGAGGCCCCGGCTGTCGCGCAGCGCGACCGCCTCGAGCCCGCCACCGAGGCCGTCACCTCCGCGCCCGCCATCACCGCCCCGACGGTGGTGTCGGCCCTGTTGAGTATCACCGGGTTGTCGGCGTTCGGCGCGGGAACCACCCCGGTGGCACCGGCACAGTCCCCGGCGTTGTGGGCCATGATGGCGTGGACCCGAAGGGAATTCGCACGGTCGGTCAATCCGCTCGGCGCCCGCGTGCTGTCGGCCAACGATGCCGCGTCGGTGGTGGCCGAGCAGGAAATCCAGCCGATGGCCGCGGTCAGCCCGACGTTCGCGGTGCAAACCGACGATCTGACCCCGAAGCCTGCCGTCCCCCCGTCACTGACCGCACACACCACCGCACTGGACTGGGTCACCGGCCAGGGCCCCACCGGCCACTGGTATGTCGCCGGCACGGATCTCGGCATCATGTGGAACAGCGGGTACACCGACGACAACGGCACGCCGATCATCTACACGTTGTTCGGCGACACCTACAGCGGACCGAACATGACCGGAGACTGGCGCAACAACGTGCTGTTCCGCACCAGCGATACCGACATGTCCAACGGCCTGCAATTCAGCGATGCCCTGATCCATGCCGGCGCGCAGCCCGGCATCCCCGGGACGCCGACGTGGTACGGCACCGGCGGGCCCGCGGCGGGGGCGGCGCAGATCATCTACGACCCGGGTTACGACGGGCTGTTCGGCAGCACCTACACGATGATCCCGACCTCGGCGATCGCGATTGAACACGCCGGCGACGAGGGCGGTTACCGGCAGTACGCCACCGTGATGTCGGTGCGCACCTGGGACAACCCGGGCAGTTGGACCACCAACTACTCGGGCATCGCCTACTCCGACGACGGCGGCAAGACCTGGCAGGTGGACCCGGACACCGTGCGGGCCTCGGGCTGGTTGCGGGCCAGCGCGTCGTATGTGCCCGGCGACGAGCATTTCCAGCAGAACGCGCTGGTGATGTCGGACGACCCCGCCGACCCGTACGTCTACGTGTACGGAACCCCCTCGGGCCGGCAAGGTTCGGCGTATGTGGCCCGGGTCGAGAAGGACAAGATCACCGATCTCGACGCCTACCAGTACTTCGCGGGCGAGGACGCCGCCGGCGCCGGGCAGTGGGTGACCGGCGATCCGTCGGCCGCGGTGCCGGTATTCGGTTCCAGCAGCACCGATTTCCTGCCGCAGTTCTACAAGGTGCTCGACACCTTCACGTTCGGGTTGTTCACCAAGATCGCCAACGGCATCTGGGTCGGCGGGCTGCCCACCAACGGCAACGTCAGCGAGATGTCGGTGCAGTACAACGAATACCTCGGCAAGTACGTGGTGCTCTACACCGACGGCGGCAACAACGTGGTGATGCGGGTGTCGGATTCGCCCCAGGGCCAGTGGTCGGACACCACGACGCTGGTGGCCAACAACCTGATCACCAACACCGGCATGTACGCGCCGATGGTGCACCCGATGTCGGGCACCGACTACTTCGACACCGTCGACGAGGACGGCAACGTGGTCGACAACTCGCAGTACCTGTACTACAACCTGTCCTACTGGGGCGACTACAACGTCCGGTTGATGCAGACCGACCTGGAATCCATGAAGACGATCTCGGTCTGAGCCATGGCCGGGATACGCGTATTGGGAGCGGCGGCCTGCGCCGTGGCCGCCGCACTCACCTCGAGCGGGTGCGCGCACGCCGATCCCGAACCGCCGGTGCCGCCGGGACCCCCGGAAACCGCGGCGCCGCAGCCGGACTCGTCGTGTGCGGAAGGTATTGCCGGGGCGCTGAGTCCGGCCGACCCCGCAGAACTCGGCAACGACCGGCGCCTGCTGCGCTGCGACGGCGGCGCCTGGCAGTCCTTCGGTGGCCCCTATCCCTCGTCGGACCGCTGGCTGACCACCGGGCCCGAGCTGATCCTGCACGGACAGGGGCGGCGCAATCCGGAAGCCAAGGCGGGTACCTGGTCGGGTCTCCCGCAGACCACCCAAGCACGGTGTCGCGCTGAGGTTGTCGACGTCCTGGGCGCCGGGAAGACGTCGGAGCCCGAGACGTTCGACGGCGCACCGGGGCAGTCGCTGACCTTTGCGGTCAGCGACCACATGTTCACGGCAAAGCTCAGCGGCTACTGCCTGTGGCAGCGCGGCTGATCGGCTATCCGACTCCTCGATTCAGCCAGGACACTTCACCGCCGTCTCCGCCGTTGCGGTAGGGCTCGAGAGATTCGTCCCACGCGGTGCCCAGCACGGTGTCGAGTTCGGCGGCCAGCATGTCGGCGCCGCCGGCCATCAGCGTGCGCAGTCGCATCTCGCCGACCATCACGTCGCCGTTGGCGCTCATCGCGCCGCTCCACAGACCGAGCTGCGGGGTGTGGCACCAACGGTGCCCGTCCACTCCGGCGCTAGGGTCCTCGGTGACCTCGAACCGCAGCACCGACCAGGAGCGCAGGGCATTGGCCAACTGCGCCCCGGTGCCGACGGGACCGACCCAGTTGGTCACCGCACGCAACTGGCCGGGCATGGCCGGTTGCGGGGTCCACTTCAGGTTCGCCCGCGCCGACAGGGTCGACGACAACGCCCACTCGACATGCGGGCATACCGCCGCGGGTGAGGCGTGGACATAGACCACGCCTGTCGCCGCGTCGGCGAACTGGTTCGACGCACGCATCTGCTACTCCTTCGGATACGAGGGACGTCTTCCCCAACGGCCTGGTATTCCGATCGAGCATGCAGTTGTGTGTGCCGCGCGTGTCTATTGTGCCCCGTGAGGCTGGTGTTGCGCTAGTCTGTGCCGTTTTCTCTCAGCACTCCATCAGATATGGCCGGCCACAGCGGGTAGGTCCAGTCCCCGAAATCGCGGTCGGTGAGCACCACCAATGCCAGGTCAGCGGCCGGATCGACCCACAAAAACGTGCCCGACTGCCCGAAATGCCCGAACGTGCGGGGCGAGTTTGCCGCGCCGGTCCAGTGCGGGGATTTGCCATCCCGGAGTTCGAAGCCCAGGCCCCAGTCGTTGGGCCGCTGCACCCCGAAACCGGGCAACACCCCGTCCAGCCCCGGAAATTGCACTGTCACCGCCTCGGTGTGCAGCTGGTCGGACACCAGCGCTGGACGCAACAGCTCACCGGCAAAGGCCGCCAGATCGGCAACAGTGGACACCGCGCCGAACCCGGCCACCTGCGCCCCGCCGGAGAGCGTGGAGGCCGACATCGACAGCGGCTCGAACACCGCCTGCGTGAGATAGCTGCCGAACTCGATGCCGGCGGCCTCCTCGACGGCACGGGCCGCCAGCTCGAACCCGAAGTTGGAATAGATGCGGCGCTGCCCCGGACGGGCCAGCACGTCGGCCGACTGCATCGACACGCCGGACGCATGTGCGAGCAGGTGTCGGATGGTCGAACCGGGCGGACCGCCCGGGGTACCGAGGTCGACCGCACCCTCCTCGATCGCGATCTGGACGGCCCGGGCCACGAGCGGCTTGGTCACCGAAGCCAGTGCAAAAGGCTTGGCGGTGTCGCCGTGGCTCGCCAGCACGCCGGACGGTCCGACCACTGCTGCCGCGGCCGAATCCACCGGCCAGGTATCGATCACGTCGAGCGCGCCCATGGCGGGCAATCTATCGGGCCCGCCCCAGACTCCGGGCCAGCAGATCCTCGATCAGGCTCGCCGCGCTCGCATCGACATCGGCGACCAGGCGACGCAGACCGACGACCTGCCGCAGCACATCGCCGGGCTCGCTGTCGGCGACCGCCCAGAGCCGGTAGACATCGCAGACGGCGCGGTATGCCGATGGCCCCGATTCGGGTTCGGTGTCCTCACACCACTGCCACATCGACTGGGTCCACGCCCGCAACCGGCCGTCGTCGCCGCGGCGGTGCGCCAGGGTCAGCGCGCGCCGGTACACATCGGCGGCCCACTCCAACGGCACCCGCTCGTCGAGCACCGGCAGCAGTACCTCATCCAGGGCCCGGGTTCCGGCAGCATCGCCGGCAGCCAGGGCCGCGATACCGTCGAGCGCGCGTGCCAGTGTGACCAGGGCGGCATCGTCGAGGCGCTGGGCGGTCGCGGCCAATTGCCGTGTCGCCGCAGCGGATTGTGCGTGATCGCCGGCGTCGGCCGCCGTCACGGCGAGCAGGTACGCCAGATACCCGTGCGCGGCGGCCTGCGGAACACCGTCGAGCAGCGTGCCGGCTCGTTGCGCCCAACTTCCGGCCAACCCGATGTGGCCGCGGGCCAGCCAGGCCAGCCCCAGTTCGGCGGCCTTCATCGCGGCCTGGACCGGGTCGGTGCGCAGCAGCCGGGCGTGCACCTGCTCATTGATCCGGACCGCTTCGCGGCCATGGCCCTGACGCCACGCGGCGGTTGCGTACACGGCCAGGTCGTCGGTACCGAGCGGTTGCACGCCCTGGACGCGACTGAAGGTTTCGTAGCTGGTACGCCAGTCATTGCGCCGGTACGCCGAGCGCGCGACCACCAGCAGTTGGCTTCGATCGTCGACCACAACCCACGGTATCCCGGGCGCGCTCGACACGGCCCGCGATTCGGCCGACACCAACTGCCCCCACTAATTGGACACCTGTCCGGTTTGCATTAAGTTAGAGGCATGAGTCAGACGGTGCGCGGTGTGATTTCTCGGTCCAAAGGCCAGCCGGTGGAGTTGGTCGACATTGTGATTCCCGACCCGGGTCCCGGTGAGGTGGTCGTCGACATCATCGCCTGCGGGGTGTGCCACACCGACCTCACCTACCGCGAGGGCGGCATCAACGACGAATACCCGTTCCTGCTCGGCCACGAGGCCGCCGGCACGGTCGAGGCGGTCGGCGACGGGGTGACCCACGTCGAGCCCGGGGATTTCGTGATCCTCAACTGGCGCGCGGTGTGCGGAGAATGCCGGGCCTGCAAGCGGGGCCGCCCGCACCTGTGCTTCGACACCTTCAACGCCACCCAGAAGATGACGCTGACCGACGGCACCGAACTCACCCCGGCGCTGGGCATCGGGGCGTTCGCCGACAAGACCCTGGTGCACGAAGGCCAGTGCACCAAAGTGGATTCCGAAGCCGACCCGGCCGTGGCCGGGCTGCTGGGCTGTGGCGTGATGGCCGGTATCGGCGCGGCCATCAACACCGGCGCGGTGACCCGCGACGACACGGTGGCCGTGATCGGCTGCGGCGGTGTGGGTGATGCCGCGATCGCCGGGGCCGCACTTGTCGGCGCCAAGAAGATCATCGCCGTGGACACCGACAACAAGAAGCTCGACTGGGCCCGCGATTTCGGCGCCACCCACACCATCAACGCCCGCGAACTCGACGCCGTCCAGACCATTCAGGACCTGACCGACGGGTTCGGCGCCGACGTGGTGATCGACGCCGTCGGCCGCCCCGAAACCTGGAAGCAGGCCTTCTACGCGCGCGATCTGGCCGGCACCGTGGTGCTGGTCGGCGTCCCCACCCCGGACATGACGCTCGAGATGCCGCTAGTCGACTTCTTCTCCCGCGGTGGTGCTTTGAAATCCTCCTGGTACGGCGACTGCCTGCCCGAGCGCGACTTCCCCACGTTGATCAGCCTGTACCTGCAGGGACGGTTGCCGCTGGAGAAGTTCGTCTCCGAGCGCATCGGTCTGGATGCCATCGAAGAGGCATTCCACAAGATGCATTCCGGTGAGGTGCTGCGGTCCGTGGTGGTGCTGAAGTGAGCAAGCAACCCGGTATCCAACGTCTCGTCACGAGTGGGAAATTCGAGCTCGACGGCGGCAGCTGGGACGTCGACAACAACATCTGGATCGTCGGGGACGATTCCGAGGTCATCGTGATCGACGCCGCCCACGACGCCAAGGCCATCGAGGACGCCGTCGCCGGGCGACACGTCGTCGCGGTCATCTGCACCCACGGCCACAACGACCACATCACCGTGGCCCCGCAACTGTCGGCCGATCTGGACGCTCCGGTGCTGCTGAACCCCGCCGACGACATGCTGTGGCAGATGACCCACGGCGACAAGCCTTTCCGTCACATCGAAGACGGTCAGGTGTTCACCGCCGGCGGGATCGAACTGCACGCCATCGCCACCCCGGGCCACTCCCCTGGCTCGACCTGCTTGTACGCGCCGGCGCTGGGCGCGGTGTTCTCCGGTGACACCCTGTTCCAGGGCGGTCCCGGCGCCACCGGCCGGTCCTTCTCCGATTTCCCGACCATCCTCGGGTCGATCAAGGACAAACTCGGCAAACTGCCGCCAGACACCGTGGTCTACACCGGCCACGGTGACACCACCCGGATCGGCGACGAGTTGGTGCATTACGACGACTGGGTGGCCCGCGGCCACTGACACCGCCTCACCTAGCACCGCGAGCGTGCGTGCCTGCTCCCCGGCACGCCGTGCTTCGGCAGCATTCTGCGCACGTTCGTCCCGGCCGTTGGCGCCTACGGCGACGACCGAATGGCTAGCCTGGGGCAATGGGCGGTCGGGCAGTTCGCACCGCGGCGCTGCTGTGCGTGGCGGTATTGATCGCCGCGTGCTCCCCACCCCCACCGGTGCCGGCACCGGCCACCGCGACTGCCGCACCGACCGAGCGGGCCCCGGCGCCGCAGCTCGGTGTCTCGGGAACGTCACTCACACTCGACGGCAAACCGTGGTGGCCGATCGGCATCAATGCCTACCAACTGGGCACGGACTGGGACATCAACACCGGTTGCGGCGCCCAGGTCGATCCGGAGCAGTTCTTCAGCCTGCTGCCGCCGCGATCGCTCATTCGGGTCAATGTCAATTCGACCTTGGCCGTGAACAAGTCGACGGGTGCCCTGGACTTCGCGGCCATCGACGCGGTGTTCGATGCCGCGGCCAGACACGATCAGTTGCTGATCGCTGTTCTCACCACAAACGAAGGCGGTTGTGAGAACGAACATTTCAAGGACCATGCGTGGTTCTCCGGCGGCTGGCGCACCGATCGGTCGCACGGGCACCCGATGACATACGCCGATTGGCTGGATACCGCCGTCACGCGGTGGGCCGACTCGCCGGCGCTGGCAGGCTGGTCTGCGGTGGGAGAACCGGAGCCGTCCAACTGTGGGGTGGAGAACTGTGATTGGCCCAGCCGCCAGTGCTATTCGGACTCGGCGGCCGTGTTGCGGGCATTCTTCGATGCGACGGGCGCCCGGATCCGCGCACTCGATCCGGGGGCGGTGATCTTCAGTGGACACGCCGGCGGCGGTCAATGCGGGTCGGCAGGCGACGATTTTGAGACCGTCGGCGCGTCCCCCGGTATCGACGTTCTCGAATACCACTACTACGTGGGCACCGACACCTTGCCCGGCGACAGCTCCTTCGGTCTGCAACGACGTCTCGGTCAGGCACGTGCCCTGGGTAAGCCGTTGCTGGTGGCCGAGCTCGGTATGAAGGCCGGATCCTGCGTCTCACTGGCGCAACGTCGACGTGTCCTGGGTGAATTGATCGGCCAGATGCGGGGCGATGGCGCGGCCGGGGCGATGTTCTGGGCGTTTGTCCCGGATCCGCGACCGGCCGAGTGCACCCTCGACATCGGCCCCACCGATCCACTGTTCTCGATGGTCGGTAAGGATCTACGAGGCTAGGGCCGTGGCGGGGCCGAAGTGTTTCCCAACCCCCCGCGCGGCGGGTTACCGTCGGGATATGCCTCGCGACGAGACCGACGCCACCGAATCGGCCGCACCGGCGCGGCGATTGGCGCTGCGCTACTGGGTCGCCTTGATCCTGGCCGCCTTGGCCGCGATGTTCGTCGCGCAGAACCGGGATCGGGTCAGCATCCATGTGTTGTGGGTGAGCGTCGAGTCGCCGATGTGGTTCATCTTGGTCATCATCTTCGTCATGGGTCTTCTCATCGGCTTGCTGCTGCGCCGGCGGCGACGGCGAACGTAGCCATGCCCACCCCGCGTCGAACGCCGCCGCACCCGCACACCGCCGGAATGAGCTCGGCGACCAAGCTTCTGGAGCAGGCGGCCCGCACCGTACCGATTCCGGCACCGCCACAGTCGATCGTGATCGCCGACTACGGAGCGGGCACGGCACTGAATTCGATGGAGCCGATCAACGCCGCGATCACGGCGCTGCGCGCCCGCACCCGGCCCGAACATTCGGTGCTGGTGACACACACCGATGACGCCGACAACGACTTCTCCACGATGTTCCGGATCCTCCAGGAGGATCCGCGGTCCTATCTCCGCAAGCATCCGGCCACGTTCAGCACAGCGGTCGGCCACTCGTTCTACAGTCAGATCCTGCCGTCCAACTGTGTCCACCTGGGCTGGTCTTCCTGGGGTGTCATCCGGCTGGGCCGGGTGTCGATGCCGGTCCCCGATCACGTCGTCGCGGCGTACAGCAACGACAACCACGCCCGCACGGTCTATGCCAAGCAGGCGGCCCACGATTGGCACGAGTTCATCGCCTTCCGCGGCCGGGAACTGTCGCCGGGTGGCCGTCTGGTGGTGCTGACAACCGGTTTGGGTGACGACGGAGATTTCGGCTACGAGCCGCTGTTCCAGTCCATCATGAGCACCCTGACCGAGTTGATCACCGACGGCGTGGTGAGCGCCGACGAAGTGGCCCGCATGTCACTGCCCATCGCCGGGCGGCGCGCCGCGGATTTCGTCGCCCCGTTCGCGCCGTCGGGCCGATTCGAGCGGCTACAGATCCAGCACCTGGAGATCTTCGACGCCGAGGACCGCATCTTCAAGGCCTACCGAAGTGACCGCAACGCAACCGCATTCGGCAGCCGCTGGGCCGATTTCTGTCAGTTCACCGCGTTCGCCGATCTGGGTGCGGCAATCGACGGTCCCCCGGATCGGCTGGCCACCTTCTACCACCGGCTGCACACGGGCATCGCTGCGCGGATGTCCGCCGACCCGGAGCAGATGCGCATTCCGATCGCCGCGGTGGTGTTGGAGAAGCGACTCCCGAGCTAGCGAGCCGGCCGGGAAGTGGAGCTGACGATCAACTCACCTTGAGGCGGCGAAAGGTGTTGCGGTACTGCTGCGGTGTGACGCCGGTGAGCCGGCGGAACTGCTCACGGAAGTTGGCCGGCGAGCCGAATCCGACCTGACGGCCGATGTGTTCGACGCCGTCGGTTCCGCTCTCCAGCAACTGCTGGGCGTGGCGGATCCGTACTCCGGTCAGCCATTGCATGGGTGATTGGCCGGTCTCGGCCTGGAAGCGCCGGTTGAGGGTGCGTGCGCTGACGGCCGCGCGAGCGGCGATGTCACCCAGGCCCAGGTCGCGATGGGCCTCGCGTTCGATCCAGGCCAAGACGTCATCGAGCTTGTTGTGTTGCCCGATACCCCTGGCCGCCACGGTGTTTCGCGGAATGAACTGGGCCTGGCCGCCGTCGCGGTGCAGTGGGGCGACCGCCATCCGGGCGGCGTCGGCGGCCACCGCCGCGCCGTGGTCACGCCCAACCATGTGCAGACACAGGTCGATGCCCGCCGAGGCACCCGCCGAGGTGAGCAGCTGGCCTTCGTCGACATAGAGCACGTCAGGGTCCAGCTGCACGGCGGGGAAGGCGGCCCGGAAGGCGTCGGCGGCCAGCCAGTGCGTCGTGGCTCTCCTGCCGTCCAGCAGCCCGGCCGCGGCCAGGATGAACGCCCCGGTGCAGATCGACGCGATGCGGGTGCCGGCGTGGAGCGCGGCGCGCAGCGCCGCGCACACGTCGCCGGGAACCTCGGCGGTGATGTCCTGGCAGCCCGGGACCACGATGGTGTCGGCCTCGGCGAGCCGCTCCATAGCGTGCTCGGTGACGATCCGCACCGGGCCGGCGTCGACGATCTCGGCCGGGCTGCACACCAGGATCCGGTAGGCCGGGCCGCCGCCGGGCAGCGTCGCTTTGGCGAACACCTCCATGGCGGTCGCCAGGTCGAACGCGTTGACGCCGGGCAGCGCCAGCACCGCTACCGTGGGTGCGCGCCGGCTGTTCATCCCGGCGACCAGGTCGGCAGCACCGCGTCGATCAGATGCGGCCCGGGTTCGGCCAGTGCGGCGCGGAACTGGTCGGCGAGTTCTTCGGCGGTGCCGGCACGGCTGGCCGGGACACCGAAACCCTGTGCGATCGAGGCGAAGTCGATGTCGGGGCGGCTGAGGTCGAGCAGTGATCGCGACCGCTCCCCGTCCGCCCGGGTGCCCACCCGCATCAACTCCAGCTGCAGGATCGCATAGGCGCGGTTGTTGAGGATCACGACAGTGATGTCGAGCTGCTCACGGGCCATCGTCCACAGCGCGGAGATGGTGTAGGCGGCACTGCCGTCGGACTGCAGGGCGATCACCGGCCGGTGCGGCGCGGCGACGGCGGCGCCCACTGCCACCGGCAGACCCTGCCCGATCGCTCCGCCGGTCAGGGTGAGCACGTCGTGCGGCGGGGACGACGCGGTGGCGGCCGGCAGGAACACCCCGCTGGTGTTGGCCTCGTCGGAGATGATGGCGTTCTCGGGCAGCAGCGCGGCGATCACCTGCGCCAGGTTCTGCGGGTTGAGTGGGCCGCTCGGTGGCGCCCCCGGTTCGGACGGTGGCACCGTGGGTGCGGCACCGCCCAATTCGTCTGCGAGACCGGACAAATCCTCGACCGCCAGGTGGTGGACCGTGGCGCCGTCGGGCACCAGCACACTCGGCTTTCCCGGATAGGCGAAGAACGACACCGGCGTCTTGGCCCCGACCAGCACCAGATGTGTTGCCCCGGAGAGTTGTTGCGTGGCCTGCTCGGCCAGGTAGCCGAGCCGCTCGAGGGCAGGCACGTCGCGGCCACGGGCCAGCCGGGCCGGAAAAGTCTCGACCAGAACCCGCGCACCGGCGGCAGCGCGGATCCGTGCCGCTGCGCGTAGTCCGTCGGCTGCGGTGGCGCCGCCCCCCAGCAGCAGCACCGCGTGCTCGGCCTGGGTGCGCAGCAGCTCGCCGGCGGCCGCGACGTCGATGTCTATGTCACCGGGTTCCGGTTCCACTTCAGAGATGTTGTCGAGCAATGGTTTCTGCGCTGTGGCTTCCCAGGAATAGTCGGCGGGAAGGATGACGGTGGCCACGCGTCCGGGCGGCGCGGTGGCGCTCTGAACCGCCTCGCGGACGAGGATATCGAGGTCGGCTGCCGAGTCCGGACGGTGCACCGAACCATGTGTCCACTGCCCGAGCGCCTCGATATCGGATTCCAGTGGCGCGTCGAGTGACTGGTGGTAGGTGGCGTGATCGCCGACCACGTTGACCACCGGGCTGAAGGCCCGCCGGGCGTTGTGCAGGTTGGCCAGCGCGTTTGCCATCCCCGGGCCGAGGTGCAGCAGTGTCGCGGCGGGGCGACCAGCGATGCGGGCGTATCCGTCGGCGGCCCCACTGGCGACCCCCTCGAACAGGCACAGCACCGGACGCATCGCCGGCACGGCATCCAATGCTGCGACGAAATGCATTTCCGAGGTGCCCGGGTTCGCGAAGCACACGTCGACGCCTTCGGCGAGCAGACGGTTCACCACCACTTCGGCTCCGGTGCTCAGGCCGGGCTGCTCGCTCTGGTCATCCACTCGCCCCATAGTGGTCGCCGGGACGCCTACTGGCAAGATTCCGTCACAAACTGGCCATCTGGCCACTATCGGATCCGCGGTGCCGGACGCGACGATAACCGCCGTGCATGCTCAAATCGTGTTGTTCGACGGGTTCGACCCGCTCGATGCGATCGCCCCGTTCGAGGTCCTGTGTGCCGGAAGTGACGCACTCGGCGGTGAACTGACCGTGGAACTTGTTGCCGCCGAAGGCCCAAGAACCGTGGTGAGCGGCAACCGCGGACTGGCCCTGACCGCCACGGCCCAACTCGATCCCGAGAAGCCCGGGTTCATCGTGGTTCCGGGGGCGGTCGGACCGATCGACGGGGATCCCGACGAAGTGGACACCATCCCGGTGCTGCTGGCCCGGTTCGGCGAGACCGCAGCCGTCGAACTGATGCGCCGGGCCCTGGCCAATCCAGAAGTCACCGTTGGCTGTGTTTGCGGTGGCTCCCTGGCCCTGGCGATGGCCGGTCTGCTGGAAGGACGCCATGCGGTGACGCACCACCTGGGGATGGACGTGCTCGAGGCGACCGGCGTCCGGGTGGTCGACGCGCGCGTCGTCGACGACGGTGATCTGGTCACCTCCGGCGCAGTGACCTCGGGGCTGGATCTGGCGCTACATCTGTTGCAGCGCAGTTATGGCCCCAAGATCGCGCTCGCGGTGGAGTCCATGTTCGGCTACGAGCGCCGCGGCACGGTGTGGACCGATACCGGCCGGCAGCCGGAGGCATTCTGATGGGGCTGTCCGGGCAATGGGACGTCCGGATCAAGACACCGATCGGGTCGCTCGACGTCGTCTACCGCTTCGACGAGCCCGACGGAGCGGTCACCGGTACCGCGCAGGGTAAGGGTGAGACGGTGCCGCTGCGCGACATCACGGTTGCCAATGGCACTGGTGCACAGCGGGTTACCTGGCGGCAGTCGGTGACCAAACCCATGCGGCTGAATCTCGATTTCGACGTCATGATCGACGGTGACCGGATGGTGGGCTATTCGAAAGCCGGCCGCCTGCCCCGCTCGGCCGTGACCGGTGTCCGGCGGCCTCAGCCTCCGGTGTGACCACCGCCCGGCGCCGGAACCCACGGCAGGCCGGGGATCGTCGGGTACGGCGCGGTGGGGCTCCACGGCGCGCGGGTGGTGGTCGGCGCTTGGGTGGTGGTGACCGGCGGTTCCGTCGTCGTCACCGGCGCCTCGGTTGTCTCAGTCGGCGTGGGTGTCTCAGTCGGCGTGGCTGTCTGCGCCGGCGGCGGGGTTTCGGTGACGGGCGGGGCCTCCGGCGCGGGGGGCTCCACGGTCTGGGTCACCGTCTGCGGAGCGGGGGCCTGCTCGATGACCGTCTGGGGCGCCGGCTCTGGGGCCGGAACGTCAACCGGCGCAACAGGTGCGGCTTCCTCCGGTGCCACCGAAGTCGACGTGACCGCCTTGGAGGTGGACGCCGGGACGGTGGCCTCGTCGCCCCCGGTCAACGTCACCAGTGCGGTCACGACTGCCACCAGCACCGCTGCGGCGCCGGCACCCACCAGCACCGGCGGCCGGCGATACCAGGGCCGGGCGGCGATCTCGTCGTGTTCGGTGAGTTCACGCTCGCCGAACTCAAGGTGCGGCCGGGCCGTGGTGCCCCCGGCCGCCGGTTCCAATCCGGTACCGAAGCCGGTGTCGAACCCGCCGTCGAAGTCGGCACCGTAGTCGTCGACCGGCGCGATGTCGGGCACATCGTCGGCATCCGACCAGGCCAGCGCCTGCGGCGCGGCCGGTGGCTCCGGCGCCGCCAAGGCAGCGGCCTGTGTCGGCGGGGCCGCGGCGGCCGGGGCCAGCGCCGTCGCCCCGTCTTCTGCGGTACTGCGCAGCGCGATCAGGCCACCGCCGATGGCCGCGGTCAGCTCCGGCTGGGCCGCTGTGATCACCGGTACCCGCAGCAGGTCGGACAGCGTCGTGGTGAACGCCGGAATCCGTGCGCCACCACCGATGGTGGCGGCGGCGGCCAGCTCGCCCGGGCGTACTCCGCTGCGGCCCAAGGCATCCTGCAGCACCGACATGAATTCGGCCGTCGGTTCGGCGAGCACCTCGTCGAGTTCGTGGCGGTTCAACCGCACCTCGCTGCGATGCCCAGGCAGTTCGGCGACCAGGCTCGTCACGGAGTCGGCGGACAAACGTTCCTTGGCGCGACGGCACTCCCCACGCAGCCGGCCCAGGGAGCCGATGGCCGAGGTTCCGGCCAGGTCGATCGTCCCGGCGGCCGACAGGTCGCGCACCACATGGGTGAGCAACCCCTGATCGATCAGGTCACCGGACAGATCGGGGTGCCGGATCGTCGGGGCGATCGGCTGGTACCGGTTGGCCGCGTCGGCAAGGGTGATGCTGGTGCCGCTGCCGCCGAAATCGCACACCGCGATCACCCCGCGGGTGGGCACGCCCGGATCGTCCTGCAGCGCCACCAGCGCTGCCACCGCGTCGGAGACCAGCACGGGGTCACCGACGTCCGCCCGCGCCGACAGCGCACCGCGCAGCGCCTCGACGTGGTTGGGCCGCCAGTGGGCGGGATGGGTGACGCTGACCGGGTCGGCCGGCGGGTGACCGCGGGTCAGGGTGCGCAGCAGTGCGCCGAGCGCCTCGGCCAGCAGGTCCTCGCCTCGGTGCGTCGAACCGTCGGAAGCCAGCATGCCGACCGGATCCCCGACCCGCTCCACGAAGTCGGTGAGGATCAGGCCACGTTCGGTGAGGTGGGGGTTCTCGCTGGGCACACCGACCTCGGCGGGCCGATGACCGAAGAGCGTCAACACTGGTGAACGCGTCACCGCGGCGCGGCCCACCACCACTGCCGTGAGGTTGGTCGAACCAATCGACAACCCGATCCCGCCGGCCATGCCACCTCCGTTTCGAGACGAACCCTATCCGGTAGTCCATCTCGCGCGACGCGGCCGGCGTTACTCAGCGAATGGTGCCGAACCCCGGAATCAGTGGTAGATCCAGAGCCGTCACCCATCCGGGCAAATGTTCGTTGACGGCGGGTACGGCGTTGAGCGCCCGCAGCCCGGTGGCCAGGCATCCGGCGGCGGCAGCATCGCGGCCGGATCCGTCGGTGAATCGGAAGGCCGTCTCCTGCGAGATACTCGGGGTGCCCTCGATGTCGACGCGGTACACGTCGTTGTCGTTTCCGGCCGGCCAGTCCGGCGCGGCATCCAGGCCGATCCGGTTGACGTGTTCGAGCTGGATGCGGGTCTCGCCCCGGTAGACGCCGTTGATGGTGAAGCGCACCGCAGCCACGTTGCCGGCCGGAATGATGCCCTTGGCCGACTTGCGTTCATCCGGGGTGACCCACTTGTCCCACGTGGTGGTGATCTCGTCGAGTTCGATGCCCGCCGCGTGCGCGATCATCGGAACCGTTGCGCCCCAGGCGAAGATGAGAATATCCGGGGTCTCCAGCAGGGCCCGGTGCTCGGGCGGTTTGCCGATGCCCATCTCGAATTCGTAGTCGCCGGTGTAGTTCGAGTAGTCCAGCAGTTCCGAGGCCCGCACCCGGCGCACCTCCGAGCACAGTCCCATCAGGGTCATGGGAAACAGGTCGTTGGCAAAACCGGGGTCGATCCCGGTGGTGAAGCAGGATGCCCCGCCGGCCTCACAGGCCTCGGTGATGGGCTCGATCCAGGCCGGCGGGTTGAGCCGCATCGTGGGCCACACCCAGGGCGTCATGGCGGTGGAGCACACGTCGATACCGGCCCGCAGGAACCGGGTGATCACCTCGATGTTGGCGTCGGCGTGTGCGGCGGTGGGCCCGTAGTGCACCACCGCGTCGGGCTTCAGCGCGATGAGCGCCGCGACGTCATCGGTCGCGGTGATTCCAGTCGTCGCCCCCAGATCGCAGATCTCCCCGACGTCGCGACCCACCTTCTCCGGGTTGCTCACCCCGACGCCGACGAGTTCGAACAGTGGATGCTTGACGATCTCGGCGATCACCATGCTGCCGACAAACCCGGTACCCCAGACCACCACACGCTTGACCATCCGAACACCCTGGCACAGTGAAGCCGATCACACCGGGAATCTCCGCTCAATTGTCGTCCTTTACCCAGCATGGCCCTCGGCCGACCGGCCGGAAGCCTTGAACACTTGGGAAGGCAACCGAAATGACCTCTGCAACTCTGGCCGGGCGGCGCGCACTGGTGACCGGCGGATCGCGTGGAATCGGCGCCGGTATCGTCCGGCGGTTGGCCGCCGACGGCGCCGCGGTGGCATTCACGTACGGGGCCTCGGCGGAAGAGGCCGACAAGCTGGTGGCCCAGCTGACTGCCGACGGCGGCACAGTCGTGGCGATTCAGGCCGACAGTGCCGACCCGGCTCAGGTGGCCGCTGCCGTCGAGGAGACGGTCACCGTCCTGGGCGGACTCGATGTCCTGGTCAACAATGCTGGGGTGGCGGTGATTTCGCCGATCGACGAGTTCACCCAGGAGCAGTTCGACCACCTGGTGGCGGTCAACATCGGCGGCGTCTACTCGGCGATCCGCAGCGCGGTCGGCCATCTCGGTGAGGGGGCACGGATCATCAACATCGGCAGCATCAACGCCGACCGGGTGCCCACGGCCGGCACCGCCGTGTACGCCATGACCAAGGGCGCGGTCGCAGCGCTGACCCGTGGGCTGGCTCGCGACCTCGGCCCGCGCGGGATCACGGTGAACAACGTGCAGCCGGGACCCATCGCCACGGACCTGAACCCGGACGAAGGTGAATTCGCCGACGCGGTAAGGCAAACCACCGCGCTGGGCCGTTACGGTCACACCGCTGACATTGCGGCGGTGGTGAGCTTTCTGGCCGGCCCGGAATCCGGCTACGTCACCGGCGCGAACTGGAACGTCGACGGCGGCTTCACCGCGTGACCGTCACAGGTTGATCTCGTCCGGTTGCCGCGGCTTTCGGCTGGTGTCCTTCAACTTGGCCTTGAATTGCATTGCCCGATAAGGCCATCCGCGGTCGGTATGCCATTGTGAGACCACCAGCCCGACACCGCCGGTGATGTCGAAGCGGGAGCCCGGCAGCAGATAGCCGCCATAGAGTTGGGCGACCTGGCTGGCCGCGTGGTCCTCGCCCGGCCAGGACGATCCCCGGATCGGCGTCTGCACGGGCGTGGTGTGCATGTTGGCCACCGGCGCGGGAACCACCCGGTAGCCCAATGCGTAGGAGGACGCCAGAAATCCGCCCAGCACCCAGGTGCCCGGCGCGGTGCGGCGGAACGTCAACTCCCCCCAGTGCTCGCCGGGCGGGGTGATCGGGGTGGCCTGCCGGCCCCAGCGCCAGCGTCCGCCGGCGAACCCCCAACTGAAGTACTGCGAACGTCGGCCGATGTCCTCGGGCCGCACCCGCATCAGGATGATGCCCTTGTCACGCTGAAAACCGGTGGCCACCACGTAGACCCAGCCGTCGTCGGGATCGAAGTCCCACGACCAGCATTGGGCATAGCCGTCGTGCAGGCCCGCCGGGAATTTGGCCTGCTCCCCTAGGTGCGCCCAGGACTCCCCGTTGTCGTCCGAACGCCAGATTTCGGTCCAGATGACGGTGCCGAAGCCATGATTGACGATCGCGTGCAGATACAGCGAGTCCCCGACCCGCAGCAGATCGGACGGAATCACGGTGCTGATCCCGCCGCGGCGCCAGCCCGAGGCCGAGTCGTCGTGAATGTAGTGCCACAGTTGGCGCGCATAGTCCGGGTCCGGTCCACCCGCGGATTCGTAGACGATCTCGTGGTTGGCGTCGCCGGTGCCGATCAGCACCACCGGTGAACGCCAGTCCCCCTGCCCGACCCGGCGCCCCGAAAAGGTGTCCCCGAAGACCGATACCAGTTTGCCGTTGGGGGCCAGCACCGAGGCACCGAGATCGGTGCAGGTGACCCCGAACCGATCGGTACGTCCCGGCCCGGTGATGTCGACGACCTTGCCGTCGATCAGCGGCAGCACCCGCGCTCCCTCAGCCCTGGCTAGGTGCACCACCGCAAGCCGCCGGGCTCACAGTCGAGCGGATAGACGTCCACCGGAATTTTGAGTGGCTCCTTGTAGGCGATGGTGAACGGGAAGGTGTGGATCGCGGGAGCCAGGCCGCACACCGCGTTGTTGGCCACGCTGCGGGTGCCGGTCTTCGCGATGTCGTCGAATTTGTAGGTCTCGGTGATCGGCGCCCAGCTGCCGTCGGCACACTGGATGCCTTCCTTTGTGGACGTGGTGAAGGTCCATTCACCTCCGGTCAGCACGGCATCGCCGCCCTTGACCCCGCCGGTTCCCTGGATGTGCAGACGGCATGCCACCGCCAGTTCCAGCGGCTCACGCAGATCTCCGACGGTGGGCACGCACGACGGGTAGATGATCCAGGTCGCTCCCGACAGCCCCTCCTGGTTGTAGTGGTATACGCCCTGTGGCACTGGCTCGGCCTGTGCCGCGCCGGCCAGTCCCAGGCCAACGCCCATCACGAGCGAGGACAACAGGGCGGCTCCGGTGGTCATGCGCTTGAACGTCACAATGGGTGAGTATCGCAGTCTTCATCTACAGTCGTCACCGGTATGGGTTCGGACACCTGGGGCCCGCGGGGCGACCCCAGCGGGTGAGCACACGAACTCCTCACCCGCGGTGACCCTGGAGAGATCGTGACCACGCGACCAACCGTGACGGCGTTGGCGACAGTCCTGGCGTTCGTGCTGGCCGCATGTTCGGCGGCGTGTTCCACCGGCAACCGGGTGGATCTGGGCGATGCGTCGGCGGGCAATCTCATCGCCGCCATCGCCGGGGAGCCCGATCAGCTCGACCCGCACCGGACCAGCGCCTACTTCTCCTTCGAAGTGCTGGAGAACGTGTTCGACACCCTCGTCGAACCAGACGACGACCTGCAGATGCGCCCGGCGCTGGCGCGGTCCTGGCAGGTCAGCCCCGATCAGCTCACCTGGACCTTCCAGCTGCGCGACGGTGTGCGCTGGCATGACGGCAGCCCGCTGACCGCCGATGACGTGGTGTATTCCTACCGCCGCATCATCGACGCGCAGTTGACCAACGTCGACAGGTTCGCCGCCGTCAGCGACGTCCGCGCGGCGGGTCCGGGCACCGTGGTGGTCACGGTCAAACATCCCAGCCCCAACCTGCTGACCAACCTCGGCGGGTTCAAGGGCATGGCGATCGTGCAGCGGGCCAACGTCGAAAGCGGCCAGATCGCCACCCACCCGATCGGCACCGGACCGTTCTCCTTCGCCGGCCGACGCAGCGGCGACACCATCACGCTGAAAGCCAACCCGCACTACTGGGGCGGCGCACCGAAGGTGTCGGGGGTGACGTTCCGGTTCATCTCCGAGCCGTCCACGGCACTGTCGGCGCTGCAGGCCGGCGAGGTCGACTGGACCGATTCGGTGCCGCCGCAACGGGTGGCCCAGTTGCGTGACGACGACTCGCTGACCCTGGCGGTCACCCCGGGCAACGACTACTGGTACCTGGCACTCAACGAAGCCCGGCCGCCCTGGAACGACGTGCGGGTGCGCCAGGCCATCGCCTACGGCATCGACCGGGACGCGATCACCGCGGCCACCAGCTACCGCACCGCCACCACCAACCAACTGGCGATCCCGCGCGGCAGCCCGTGGTTCACCCCCTACGATCGCTATCGGTACGACCTGGACACCGCGCGCGGCCTCCTGAAGGAAGCCGACGCCGCGCCACGAAACCTCGACATGCTGGTCACCAGTGAGTATCCCGAGACCGTCACAGCGGCCCAGATCATCGCCGACAACCTTGCGCCCCTTGGTATCACGGTGAACATTCGCACTGTGGACTTCGCCACCTGGCTCGACGAACAGAACACCGGCCACTTCGACATGCTGATGATGGGTTGGCTGGGCAACATCGACCCGGATGACTTCTACTACGCGCAGCACCACACCAACGGCACGAGCAACGCCCAGAAGTTCTCCGACGCCGAGGTCGACCGTCTGCTGGACGCCGGCCGCACCGAGACCGACGAGGCCAAGCGAAAAGAGGCCTACGCCAAGGCCGCAACCCGCATCGCGGATCAGGTGAGCTACCTCTACCTGTACAACCCGTCGGTGATCCAGGCCTGGGCCAACAACCTGTCGGGATACCAGGCCCGCCGCGACGGTGCCGTCCGGTTCCGCACCGCCGACCTGGATCGAGGTGAGAATTCGTGACGTTGACCGAGTTTCGTGCCGACCATCCGGCGCTCGATTTCCTGGTCCGGCGCCTGCTGTACTCGGCGGTGGTGTTGATCGGTGTGCTCGTCGTGGTGTTCGCCCTGGTGCACCTGGTGCCGGGCGACCCGGTCCGCATCGCGCTGGGCACCCGCTACACCCCGCAGGCCTACGACGCGCTGCGCACGGCCAGCGGCATGGACCGCCCCGTCGTCGAGCAGTTCTTCTCCTATCTGGGTTCGGCGTTGACGGGTGACCTCGGGGTCAGCTTCCGCAACGGCGACCCGGTGACCGTCACCCTGCTCGACCGGTTGCCCGCCACCCTGTCCCTCGGCGTGGTCGGCATCCTCATCGCGCTGCTGATCGCGCTGCCCGCCGGTATTTTCTCGGCGCTGCGGGAGGGTCGGCTCAGCGACGGAATCGTGCGGGTCGCCAGCCAGTTCGGGGTGTCGGTGCCGGACTTCTGGCTGGGCATCCTGCTGATCGGGCTGTTCGCCTCGACGCTGGGCTGGTTGCCGACATCGGGATACCGTCCGCTGCTGGGTGATCCGGGTGGCTGGCTGCGCCACATCATCCTGCCCGGGCTGACGGTGGGTCTGGTGGCCGGCGCCATCGTGACGCGCTATGTGCGCTCGGCCGTGCTGGAGGTCGCCGCGATGGGTTATGTCCGCACCGCACGGTCGAAGGGCCTGGCGCCGCCGGTGGTCACGTTCCGCCACATCGTGCGCAACGCCCTGCTGCCGGTGCTGACCATCACCGGGATCCAGCTGGCCACGATCCTGGGCGGGGTGATCGTGGTGGAGGTGGTGTTCGCCTGGCCCGGCCTGGGCCGGCTGGTGTTCAATTCGGTTGCCGCCCGGGACTATCCGGTGATCCAAGGTGCGGTGTTGTTGATCGCGGTGCTGTTCCTGCTGATCAACCTGTTGGTGGATGTGCTGTACGCGATCGTCGACCCGCGGATCCGGCTGTCATGAGCACACCGCACGATTCCCGGGTCTCCTCCTGGCGGCTGCTGCTGTCCAATCCGGTGACCGCCGTCAGCGCCGCGGTGCTGCTGGCCGCACTGATCGTCACACTTGCCGCCTCCTGGATCGCCCCGTACGGGATCAACGACATCGACGTGCCGAGTGCGCTGCAGGGTCCCGGCACCACGCACTGGTTCGGCACCGATGAGCTTGGCCGCGACGTGTTTTCGCGGGTGCTGGTGGCGATCGCGGCCTCGCTGCGGGTCGCGGTGGTCTCCGTCGCGCTGGCCGCGGTGATCGGTGTGCTGATCGGCGTGCTCGCCGGTTACCGGGGTGGTTGGATCGACACCGTCGTGATGCGCGTCGTCGACGTGATGTTCGCCTTCCCGGTACTGCTTCTCGCTCTCGCGATCGTGGCAGTGCTCGGGCCGGGTGTCACCACCACGATGCTGGCCATCGGCATCGTCTACATCCCGATCTTCGCCCGGGTGGCCCGGGCGTCGGCGCTGGGGGTACGCGTGGAACCGTTCGTCGCGGTGTCGCGCAGTATGGGTACCGGCGACGGCTACATTCTGGCCCGGCACATCCTGCCGAACATCGCCGGGCCGTTGATCGTTCAACTGTCGCTGTCGCTGGCGTTCGCGATCCTGGCCGAGGCCGCGCTGTCGTTTCTGGGGCTGGGCATCCAGCCGCCGCAGCCCTCGCTGGGCCGGATGATCTTCGACGCCCAGGGGTTTGTCACGCTGGCCTGGTGGATGGCGGTGTTCCCGGGCGCGGCGATCTTCGTGATGGTGTTGGCGTTCAACCTGTTCGGCGACGGGCTGCGCGACGTGCTCGATCCCAAGCAACGGACCTCGATCGAGGCCAGGAGGGCGGGACGGCCATGAGTCAACCGGTGCTGAGGGTCGACGACCTGCGGGTAGCGATCGGCCGCCGCCAGATCGTGCGCGGTGTGTCGTTCGAGGCACAGCGCGAGCAGACCGTGGGCATCGTCGGCGAGTCCGGTTCGGGTAAGTCGATGACGGTGCTGGCCGCCACCGGCCTGCTGGACGCACCGGGTGCGGTGGTCAGCGGCACCAGCACGCTGGCCGGTGACGTCGAGTTGGTCGGCGCGTCGGCGCGCGCGCTGCGGGCCGTGCACGGCAGCCGGATCGGCTTCGTCTTCCAGGACCCGGGGACGTCGCTGAACCCCCTGCTGACCCTGGCGCGTCAGATCACCGAAACCCTTGAGATACACCGGAACATGACCCGGCGCCAGGCCCGGTCCCGGGCCGGCGAACTGCTCGATGAGGTCGGGTTGTCCGCGGAACGTCTCGACGCCTACCCGCATCAGCTGTCCGGCGGGCAGCGTCAACGGGTGATGATCGCGATCGCTCTGGCGTGTGACCCGGAACTGCTCATCGCCGACGAACCGACCACCGCCCTCGACGTCACCACCCAGGCACAGATCATCGACCTGGTCGGCGAGCTGCAACGTGAATTCGGCACCGCGGTGGTGTGGATCAGCCACGACCTCGGCGTGATCGGCCAGGTGGCCGACGAGGTCACCGTGCTGCGCGAGGGTGAAGCCGTCGAGCAGGCGCCGATCCTCGACGTGTTCGACCACTCACGGCATGCCTACACCCGCGAGTTGCTGGACGCCCGGCCGCGGGTCGACGGCCCCGGCCCCGCCCCCGCACCCGCGGATGCGTCAGTGATGTTGCAGGTAAACGGACTTCAGGTGCACTACGGCGCGGTGCGCGCGGTCGAGGACATCTCGTTCACGCTGCGGCGGGCGAGCACGCTGGGCATCGTCGGCGAGTCGGGCTCGGGCAAGTCCACGGTGGCAGCCGCCCTGGCCGGCCTGGCCTCCCCCGCAGCCGGCACCGCAACCCTCGATGGCGCCGATGTCTTCGCCGGTGGCCGGGATCTGCGCCGGCGGATCAGCCTGGTGTTCCAGGACCCGTTCTCGGCACTGAATCCGCGGGCCCGGGTCGACGTCTCGATCGGCGAACCGCTGCGGGTGCACCGGTTGGCCCGCGGTCGCCGGCAGCGGGCCGCTCGGGTGGCCCAACTGCTCGAGATGGTGGGGTTGCCAACCGAATTCGCCTCACGCTATCCGCACGAACTGTCCGGTGGCCAACGCCAGCGGGTCAGTATCGCCCGCGCCCTGGCCACCGAACCCGACGTGCTCATCCTGGACGAGTCGACGGCGTCGCTGGATGTATCGGTGCAATCGACGGTCCTGGACCTACTGGCGCGGCTGCAGCGCGAGTTGGAGTTGGCCTATCTGTTCATCGCGCACGATCTCGCGGTGGTGCACCGGATGTGCCATGACGTCCTGGTGATGCGGGCCGGTGAGGTCGTCGAACACCGGCCGGCGGCCGACTTGTTCGCCGCACCGGAACACCCCTACACCCGTAGCCTGCTGGCCGCCGTTCCGCCGGCCGGCCCGCGTGAGAAGGTCTAGGGCATGACTGCTCTGGAGGGAAAGGTCGCGCTGGTCACCGGCGCCTCATCGGGTCTCGGCGCGGCGGTGGCCCAGTTGTTCGCCGCCCGCGGTGCCGCGGTGTTCGGCGTGGCCCGCGACGCCGAACGGATGGCGACGGTGTTCGAGGAGGTACCCGGCGGTGCATATGCCTCCGTGGACATCTCGTCGTCGCAGGCCTGCCGCGAGGCGGTGACGCAGTGCGTCGACAAGTTCGGCAAGCTCGACATCCTGGTCAACGTCGCCGGATTTCACCAGATGCGCCACACCGTGTCGGTGACCGACGAGGAGTGGGAGAAGGATCTGGCGGTCAACCTCAACGGGCCCTTCTTCCTGTGTCGGGCGGCCCTGCCACAACTGTTGGAGAACGGCGGCAACATCGTCAATGTCGCGTCTATCGCCGGCGTCGAAGGCGAGGTGTACTCGGCGGGTTACTGTGCGGCCAAACATGGACTCGTGGGCCTCACCCGCGCCCTGGCGATCGAATTCACCGCGGAACGGGTTCGGGTCAATGCGGTGTGTCCCGGCGGTATGCTCACCCCGCAGACCACCGAGTTCGCCGCACCGGAGAACGCCGATTGGAATCTGATCATGCGCATCGCCGCCCCCCGCGGAATGATGGACGTGGCCGACGTCGCCAAGACCATCGCCTTTCTGGCCAGTGACGACGCCGCCGCCGTGCACGGCGCCGTCTACATCGTCGACGCCGGAAAGACCGCCGGATGAGCGCCGTCGCCGGATCGGCGGCCACACATCGCAGCGTGGCGGTCGCCGGATCGGCGGCCACCGCGGCCAGCGTCGCGGTGGCCGGCTCGGCCGCCACCGTATCCAGCGCCGGGGTGGCCGGCTCGGCCGCCACGGCCAGCAGCGCAGCGGTGGCCGGAAGTGCGCTCACCGCAATGTCATTCGCAATGCTGTCCTGCCTGGCCTGCATCGGCTGTTTCGCGTGTCTGCGGTGCGCGGGGTGTGTGGGTTGCGCGCGGTGCCGCAACTGTGTCGGATGCGTGGGCTGTTACAACTGCTCGGGCGTGCGCGGAGGCGTCGGCCTGCGCAACGTGCACCGGTGATCGGCGGCGGCCACCACCGGCCGGCCGATCAGCCGGCCGGCACCACCAGGACCGGTCGATAGGTTCGCTGCAGCGTCGCGCTCGCCACGCTGCCCAGCAACATCTTCTTCAGCCCGGAGCGCCCGCGGGACCCCACCACCACGACCCCGGCCCGCTGCTCGTCGGCGAAGGCCACCAGGGCGTCGGCGGTGGCACCCGCGCCGGAGCCGCGGAACCTGGGTATGCGGTGATCCGCCTCGCCGCCACCCTCGTCGCCGTCGTCGACCGCCACCGAGATCACCTCACGGTCGCCGAACAGGGCCCGGGCGGCGGTCAGCGCCCGATCGGAACCAGCGGAGCCGTCGACCCCCACCACCACCGGACCGTCGGACACCGCCTGGTATTCGGCCGAGACCATGTGCTGGGACACCACCAGCACGGCGCGGGACGCATGGTGCACCACCAGATCCGACACGCTGCCGAGCTTCGAGTCGGTGGCGCCGATACCGCGCGCGCCGACGATCAGTACCTCGGGTGCGAGCTGTTCGGCCACCTGGGCCAATCCGAGACCCTCACCGGCCCAGGTGCGCTTGACCAGCGCCTCGGGTTGCCACCCGGCGGCGCGGGCCAGGACCACTCCGATGTCGACCAGCCGGGCGGCTTCCTGCTCGCTTTCGCTGTCCACGAGGTCGATCAGCTCGTCGACGTTGCGCGCCGAATGCCGCAACCGGGCCCGCAATCCCTTGCTGCCGAACGGCGGGGTGCACAGGTAGACGACCACCGCCTCGGACCCCGGGAACAGGGCGGCGCCGCTGGTGATCGCCGTGTTGGCCGCCAGCGATCCGTCATAACCGAGCACTACCTTCATCTGGGTCCCCTTGTCACGTTCGCTTCGACGCGTCCGATTCCAGCCTAAAGGCCGCCGGTGGAAGCGGCGCCGCAGCGCACTCCGGCACGAGAAACAAGTAGCGCACTACCCTATCGGCGGCCCGGCCACAGGCGCAGGCTTTGTCCATGGACGCCACCCTCACCGGCTCCTCCCGCGCCCTCGCCCCCACCGCCGGGGACGCACTTCGGGATCAGACGTTCAAGCGATGGGTGTGGGGCGCGGCCGCCGTCAGTGTCGTGGGCGGCGGAATCGTCGGCGCCTTCCTGGCGTTCGCCGCTCCCATCGTGTTGAGCCCGGCCGACACCCGCAGCCTGCTGGTGCGCGGCGGCAGCGCCCTCGTCGTGTTCCTCGCCGTCGCGGTTCCGGTGATGTTGCGGGTCCGGCGCCGCCGTTTTGCGGCCAGCACACTCTGGCTCAGCCACGGGCGCCCGCCCACCTCACGCGAACAACGGCTGACGCTCGGCGCGGCCGGCGAAGCGGTCCGGCTGTCGGGTGCGGTGTGGGGTGTCGGGGCGGTGATCTTCGGATCCCTGGCGCTCACCCAGCAGGTCTCCACCGCGGTGTACATCTTCAGTGTGGTGGCGCTGGGCGGCACCTCGACGAGCGCGGTGTGGTACCTGATCGTCGAACGGGTCATGCGTCCGGTGTCGGCCCGAGCCCTCGACGGCTCCGCGCCGGACCGGCGGTTCGGTCCGACGATCGGGCGCCGGCTGACCATGGCCTGGCTGCTGGCCACCGGGGTGCCGTTGTTGGGTGTCGCGGTGCTGGCCCTGGGGTATCTGGCCGACGTCGGCTTCCGGGCCCAACGGACTTTCGCCGCCATCCTGATCCTGGTGGCGGTCGCGATCGTGGTCGGCCTGTTCGCCATCCTGATCGCCATCCGGTCGGTGACCGAACGGGTGACCGCGCTGCGCCGGGCCCTGGCCCTGGTGCAGGCGGGTGACTTCACCGCCCGGGTCGAGGTGGACGACGCCAGCGAAATCGGGCGTCTGCAGGCCGGTTTCAACACCATGACGGCCGGCCTGGCCGAACGTGAACGCATCCGGCATACCTTCGGCACCTACGTGGATCGCGATGTGGCCGAACACATTCTGTGCGCGGCCGGCTCGGTGCAGGCGCAGGAGGTGGATGTCACCCTGATGTTCGTCGACGTCCGCGGATTCACCAGTTTCGCCGAACACCTGCGCCCCACCGAAGTGGTCACCACCCTCAACCGGCTGTTCGAGCTCATCGTGCCGATCGTGCACGAGCACGGCGGCCACGTCGACAAGTACGCCGGGGACGGCTTGATGGCGGTGTTCGGCGCGCCCCGGCGCCAGGACCGGCACGCCGACGAGGCCCTGGGCGCCGCGCTGCGGATCGCCGAAGCTGTGGGCGAGGAGTTC
Organism: [Mycobacterium] fortunisiensis; assembly: GCF_019050325.1. Taxonomy (GTDB): domain Bacteria; phylum Actinomycetota; class Actinomycetes; order Mycobacteriales; family Mycobacteriaceae; genus Mycobacterium; species Mycobacterium fortunisiensis. Next base: position 331,419 of record NZ_VOMB01000020.1, read on the forward strand.
GGCGGCACCCTGTCGGTGGGAGTCGGGCTGAACTCCGGGTCGGTGGTGGCCGGAAACGTGGGCGGCGCAGGGCGTTTGGAATTCTCGGTGATCGGCGATGCGGTGAACGTCGCGGCCCGGGTGGAGACCGCCACCCGCCAGACCGGCGACACCGTGCTGCTGACCGCGGCCACATTGGACCAACTCAGCCGTGGCCAATTCACCAGAGGACGAATCAGTTTCGAGGCCCGGCCCGGCCTGACGCTCAGGGGCAAGACCACACCGGTGGCCGTCTATGCCCCGGTGTCGACAGACCGCGCGGTGAAAGCCGCCTCCTGACAGCCGATCAGCGTTCGCCGTACTCCAGCGGCGGTTCGGACGAGTCGACGTGGCCGTAGCTGCTGATCGTCAGCCCGTCGGGCCCGACCTCGTAGCGGGCCCCATCGTCCGGATTGACCGCGACAAAACCGTTGCCGGAACGTTCGGCGGTGGGGATCTGAAGGTTGGCGCCGTCGCTCAACCGCTCGCCGCGGTAGGCGAAGTTGTCCGGGCCGGTCTGGCAGATCACCGCCAGGGAAGACTCGGTGCGGATCACCGCAGCCGGTGTGCTGCCTTCGGGACAGCGGGCGGTGTGCCCGACGAATCCCTGCTCGTCGGTGCCGCTGACGTCCGCGGTCGCCGACCCGGCCGTGGTCGTGGTGGTGGTCGTCGTCTCAGCGTCCGAGCCCGGTGTGGTCGGTGCGGTGAGCGGCTCCCGGGTGGAGGCGCCATCACCTCCGCCGGCGAGCAGGGCCGCCAGGACCGCGGCGACGCCGAACAGCACCACCGACACCAGGATCAGGGTGAGCTGGCCCCGGCTGAGACGCCGTCGGCGCGGCGTGGCCCGGGGTGGTTGCGGTGCAGCCGGGCCGGCGGCGGGCGGTGTCGGTGGGTACGGGGTGTAACCGGTGTGCTCCGGGTTGGGGTAGACCGTCGAGAACTCGCGGGTGCCCACCGGCGGGGACTGGGGTGGCGGCGGCACCGGTGTGGGGGCGGGCGTCGTCGGCCCGGTGGCGGCCACCCGGGCCGCCCGGGACAGCTCCCCCGCACTGCGGTAGCGCTGGGTGGGGTCCTTGGCCATTCCCTTGGCCACCACGTCGTCGAAGCCGCGCGGGATCCCGCGGCGCATGATGCTCGGCCGCGGCGCCGGGGAGAACATGTGCGCACTCATCAACTGGCGCAAATCCCCGGTCTCGAACGGCGGCCTGCCGATCAGCATTTCGTAGAGCAGGCAGGTCAGCGCGTACACATCGGCGGCCGGTCCGACCGTCCCACCGGAGAACCGCTCGGGCGCCATGTAGGCGCTCGATCCGATCAGCACGCCGGTCATCGTGACGCTGGCCTCACCGCCGACGTGGGCGATGCCGAAATCCACCAGGTAGGCGAAGTCGTCGGGGGTGAGCAGGACGTTCTCCGGCTTGATGTCGCGGTGGACGAGCCCGTCGGCGTGGGCGGCATCCAGTGCCGCGGCCACCTGGGCGACGATCGAAGTGGCCCGCGCCGGGTCCAGCGGACCGTTGCTGCGCAACAGCTCCTTGACGCTGGCGCCCTCGACCAGTCGCATGTCGATGTACAGGACACCGTCGATCTCACCGAAATCGTGCACTGGGATCACGTGTGGTTCCTGCAGTCGCGCCGCCACCCGGGACTCGCGGCGGAACCGCTCCTGAAAGCTCGTGTCGGCGGCGATCTCGGTGCGCAGCAGCTTGACCGCCACCATGCGTTCCTTGACCGTGTCGTAGGCGCGGTAGACCTCGCCCATCCCACCGACACCGATGAGGGATCGCAGCTCGTAAGGCCCGAACCGGGTACCGATGCGCGATGCGCCGGGGGGCGTGGGCATTCAACGATCCTTCCAGGGTTCCAGCGGTGTATCGGTGACGAGGATAGAGATGTTTCGCCCCGGTCCCGTGAAACCGCCGGTCGGCTCGACCGCGCGGCATGAGCGGCAACGCGGCGGATTGCTGTCACTATTGAGCAGCAACCCGCCGCGTCAGCGGTTTTCCACCCCTGGAGAGGCATCGGTGAGCGACCTGAAACCGTTCTCACCCTCGATCGACTGGGGCACCGAGCTCCTGCATTCCCTGTGGTGGCTGGCCCAGGCCTGGACGATCACCGCCGCCTGCACGCTGGCCGTGCTGGTCCTGCTCGCCCGGTTCACCACCTGGGGCCGGCAGTTCTGGGCCGTCACCGGCGCCTACTTCACCGGACGCCACAGTGTGAAGCCGTGGCTGATCCTGTCGGCGATGCTGCTGTCGGTGATCATCGGCGTGCGGCTGTCGGTGTTGTTCAGCTACCAGGGCAATGACCTGTTCACCTCGGCGCAGGTGGCCGTCGAGGGCCTGGCCACCGGCAACGACGCGGTGCGCGACTCCGGGATCCGGGGGTTCTGGGTGGCGCTGCTGACGTTCGCGGTCCTGGCCGCCATCCTGGTCACCCGAGTTCTGGTCGACCTGTTCATGACCCAGCGCTTCATGCTGGCCTGGCGCGCCTGGCTGACCGACCGGCTCACCGGCGACTGGCTCGAGGGCCGCGCCTACTACCGGACCCGGTTCATCGACAACACCATCGACAACCCGGACCAGCGCATCCAGTCCGACATCGACGTGTTCACCGCGCTGTCGGGGCCGCAGCCCAACACCCCGCATCAGACCAGCAACGGCACGTTGCCGTTCGGCGCCATCTCGTCGATCGTCTCGGTGGTCTCGTTCACCTCGATCCTGTGGAACCTCTCGGGCGACCTCAGTCTCTTCGGCGTGCAGATCCCCCGGGCGATGTTCTGGTCGGTCTTCGTCTACGTCGCGTTCGCCACCGTGATCGCCTTCGCCCTGGGCCGTCCGCTGATCCGGTTGTCGTTCAACAACGAGAAGTTCAACGCCGCGTTCCGGTATGCGTTGGTGCGGCTGCGCGATGCGGCTGAGTCGGTCGCGCTCTACCGCGGCGAGAAGGTCGAACGCTCGGCGCTACGGGGCCGGTTCGCCGCCGTCGTCACCAACTACAAGCACTTCATCAACCGCACCATGGTGTTCACCGGCTGGAACCTGTCGATGAACCACATCATCATTCCGCTGCCGTGGATGCTGCAGGCCCCGCGGCTGTTCGCCGGGCAGATCCAGCTCGGCGCGGTCAACCAGTCGGTGGCCGCGTTCGGCGCCATCCAGGACGCGCTGTCGTTCTTCCGCAATTCCTACGACACGTTCGCCGGGTATCGCGCGTCGATCATCCGATTGCACGGTTTGGTCACCGCCGATGAGCAGAGCCGCGAATTGCCCAAGCTCGACGTCACCGGGCTGACCGCGGGCTCCGACAGCCTGGTCGAACTCGGCGACGTCGAGGTCCGCAACCCCGAGGGCGAGCAGCTGATCGATGACCTGTCCCTGCGGCTCGGTGTCGGCGACGCGATGATCATCACCGGCAAGTCAGGGGCCGGCAAGACCACGCTGTTGCGCAGCATCGCCCAGTTGTGGCCCTACGCCTCGGGCACGGTGCAGTGCCCGCAGGGCGCCAACGAGACGCTGTATCTGTCCCAGGTTCCCTACGTGCCACTGGGCGATCTGCGGACCGTGGTCTCCTACCCCCACCAGCCCGGCCGGCTGTCCGACCAAGAACTCAAGGACGCGTTGCTGGCGGTGGCACTGCCGCGGTATGTCGACCGGCTCGACGAGGAGGGCGACTGGGCCAAGGTGCTCTCCCCCGGCGAACAACAGCGGGTCGGATTCGCCCGGGTGCTGCTGACCAAACCCAAGGTGGTGTTCCTCGACGAGGCCACCTCGGCCCTCGACGAGCCGCTGGAGTTCATGATCTACAGCCTGGTCCGTCGAGAGCTGCCCGACACCGTGTTGGTCAGCGTCACGCACCGCAGCACGGTCTATCGTCACCACAACACACATCTGGAACTCCTCGGCGGGGGCAAGTGGCGGCTGGGCCGCGTCGATGACACCGAAGTCGACGACACCGAACCGGCCGGCGTGTAGCGGATGTGACGGGCCGCACCGAAACACCTGTTGAGCGAGGCTGACGGCCCACAGGTATCCCCCGTCTGGTAAGACGGTGGCACGACACGACGTAGTAAGGGAAGGCTGCGCACACTGCCCCACGGCTGCGTCGCGCTCTCCCGACCGACCACCAAGGGTTCCTGATGGCCGATTCCAGAGCCCCCCACACGGGGGTTGCTCGATGGATCCGTCGATTCGCCATTCCGGTGATTGTCGGCTGGATCGCGCTGCTCGCGTACCTGAGCGCCACCGTCCCGCCGCTGGATGTGGTCGGCCAGATGCGTTCGGTGTCGATGAGTCCCGACGACGCACCGTCGGTGATCGCGATGAAGCGCGTCGGCCAGGTGTTCGACGAGTTCAAGTCGGACAGTTCGGCGATGATCGTGTTGGAGGCCGAGGACAAGCTCGACGCTGATGCTCACCGGTTCTACAACGACATGATCGACCGGCTCGAGGCCGACAAGAAGCACGTCGAGCACGTCCAGGACTTCTGGGGCGACCCGCTGACCGAGGCCGGCGCGCAGAGCAACGACGGTAAAGCCACCTACGTACAGGTGTATTTGGCCGGCAACATGGGTGAGGCGCTGGCCAACGAATCGGTGGAGGCCGTTCAGAACCTCATCGCCGATCTGTCGCCACCGCCCGGGCTCAAGGTGTATGTCACCGGGCCCACCGCGCTGGCCGCCGACCAGCAGATCTCCGGTGACCGCAGCGTCAAGATCATCGAGGCGGCCACCTTCGTCGTCATCATCACGATGCTGATGCTCGTCTACCGATCGATCATCACGGTGATCCTGGTGCTGCTGATGGTGGTGATCGAGCTCTCGGCGGCCCGGGCCGTGGTGGCCTTCCTCGGTTATCACGAACTGATCGGGCTGTCGACCTTCGCGACACAGCTGTTGGTCACGCTCGCCATCGCCGCCTCCACCGACTACGCGATCTTCTTGATCGGGCGATATCAGGAAGCCCGCAGTATCGGCGAGGACCGAGAACAGGCGTACTACACGATGTTCCACGGCACCGCGCACGTGGTGCTGGGCTCGGGTATGACGATCGCCGGCGCGACCTTGTGTCTGCATTTCACCCGGCTGCCGTATTTCCAGACCCTCGGTATCCCGATGGCCGTCGGTATGACGGTCACGGTGCTGGCGGCGCTGACCCTGGGGCCGGCGATCATCACCGTGGCCAGCCGGTTCGGCAAGGTACTGGAACCCAAGCGCGCCATGCGTATCCGGGGCTGGCGACGGCTCGGGGCATTCGTCGTGCGCTGGCCCGGACCGGTGCTGCTGGGCACCATCCTGTTGTCGTTGGTCGGCCTGCTCACCCTGCCCGGCTACCGGACCAACTACAACGACCGCAACTACCTGCCGCAGGATCTGCCGGCGCAGGAGGGCTACGCCGCGGCCGACCGGCACTTCTCGGCGGCCAAGATGAACCCCGAGCTGCTGCTCATCGAAACCGATCACGACGTGCGCAACTCGGCGGACTTCCTGGTGATCGACCGGATCGCCAAGCGGGTCTTCGAAGTGTCGGGCGTGGGCAGTGTGCAGGCCATCACCCGTCCCCAGGGCGAACCCATGGAATTCAGCACGATTCCGGCCCAGATGAGCATGGGCGGGGTCATGCAGACCATGAACCGCAAGTACCTCACCGACCGTGCCGACGACATGCTGCTGCAGGCCGCCGACATGCAGACGACGATCGACACGATGGACCGGATGATCGTGCTGATGAACGAGATGTCCGGCATCACCCACGGCATGGTCGGCAAGATGGACCAGATGGTCCTCGACGTGGCCGAATTGCGGGACCACATCTCCGATTTCGACGACTTCCTGCGCCCGTTGCGCAATTACCTGTACTGGGAACCGCATTGCTACGACATCCCGGTGTGCTGGACGATGCGCTCGGTGTTCGACGGTCTCGACGGTGTCGACACCATGACCGAGAGCATCCAGCAGCTGATGCCCGACATGCACCGACTCGACGAGCTGATGCCGCAGATGGCGGCGATGATGCAGCCCCAGATCGAGATCATGCAGCAGATGAAGACCAACATGCTGACCATGTACCAGACCCAGAAGGGTCTGCAGGATCAGATGGCGGCGATGCAGGACAACCAGACCGCCATGGGCAAGGCCTTCAACGACTCGCTCAACGACGACACGTTCTACCTGCCGCCGGAGACCTTCAACAACAAAGACTTCAAGCGCGGCATGAAGAGCTTCATCTCGCCTGACGGTAAAGCCGTGCGGTTCATCATCTCTCACGAGGGAGACCCGCTGACCCCGGAGGGCATCAAGCTGATCGACGGGATCAAGCTGGCCGCCAAGGAGGCCATCAAGGGCACGCCGTGGCAGGGTTCGAAGATCTACATGGGCGGCACCGCCTCGGCCTTCAAGGACATGCAGGAAGGCAACAACTACGACCTGATCATCGCCGGCATTTCGGCCCTGTGCCTGATCTTCATCATCATGCTGATCATCACCCGCAGCCTGGTGGCCGCCGCGGTGATCGTCGGTACCGTGCTGGTCTCGCTGGGAACGTCGTTCGGTTTGTCGATTCTGGTGTGGCAGCACCTGATCGGGATCGAGCTGCACTTCATGGTGATGGCGATGGCGGTGATCGTGCTGTTGGCCGTCGGCGCGGACTACAACCTGCTGCTGGTGGCACGGCTGAAAGAAGAGCTGCCCGCAGGCATCAACACCGGCATCATCCGCGCCATGGGTGGCAGCGGATCGGTGGTGACCGCAGCCGGGTTGGTGTTCGCGTTCACCATGATGTCGATGGTGGTCAGCGAGATGACGGTGGTCGCCCAGGTCGGCTCGACGATCGGGCTGGGCCTGTTGTTCGACACACTGGTGATCCGGTCGTTCATGACGCCCTCGATCGCGGCGTTGATGGGCCCGTGGTTCTGGTGGCCGCAGCGGGTGCGCCAGCGCCCGGCGCGCGGCGTGGTGGCCCAGGCGATGGCGCGGGCCAACTCCTAGCCGCCGCGCTGTCCGGCGGGCTCGGCTATCCGACGGCCGCGGCGATCAGCAACGCGGCGGCGGCGTCGACGCGTGAGCGGTCCTCGGTGACGAGGCTGTCCTGGAACAGCCCCCGCAGGCCCGAGACCACCAGGGTGGCGCGGGCACGCGCGTCGTCGACGCCGTAGCCGAGCTGGGTCAGGGTCGCCGCGATCGGGTCGATCATCACCTCGACAGAGGTTTGGGCGGCCGCGCCATAGGTCTGCGGGTCGGTGATCGCCAGGCTCAGGACCTGGAGCAACAGTCGCACATTGCGGCGTTCGCCGCCGCGGGTCAGCTCCCGCCACAACGTGCGGGCGGCCGCGACGAATTCGTCTGTGCTGGTGACACCGGCGAACATCTCCCCCAGTTGTGGGCGGCTGGCCTCCAGCGCTTGCGCCAACAGTTCGGCCCGGTCCCCGAAGTAGTACAGCAGCATGCGCTTACTGGTGCCCAGGGCCTGGGCCATCGGGGCCAGCGACATTTCGCCGATGCCGTGCTGCTCGAGGTAGTCCACGACGTCGTTGAGCAACGCTTCGCGTTTCCCGGGATCGGCGGTGCGAGCCACCCCTTGACCGTACCGATCGGTACATCTATAGTCAATGACGTACCGATCGGTACAATTATCGGGGATCGAGGAGGAACTCATGACCGGGCTACGAGTTGCCGTGGTGGGTGCCGGTATCGGCGGATTGACCGCGGCGATCGCCATGCGCGCCAACGGAATCGACGCGACCGTGTACGAACAGGCGCACGAACTCAAAGCGCTCGGCGCGGGGGTCGCCATCGCCACCAACGGTTCCCGCATCCTGTCCCGGCTCGGGGTGGGCGACGCGGTGGCCGCGATCGCCGGACCGGTCACCCACTACCAGTTCCGAACCTGGCAGGCCACGCCGATCGCCGGCGAACCCTCGACCCTGGGCTTCGACGATCCGGCGCGCACCTGGTGCCTGCACCGCGGTGAATTTCAGAAGGCACTCGCCGACGCCCTGCCCGCCGGAGCGCTGCAGCTCGGCCGCTCCTGCGTCGGCGCGAGTGAGGACAGCGACGGGGTGCATGTCGAATTCGCCGACGGCACAACCGTTGACGCGGACCTGCTGGTCGGCGCCGACGGTATCCACTCGCGCCTGCAGGGCAAGGTGACCCGCGCGGCCGAACCCGTCAGCGAAGGGATCATGGCCTACCGCGGCCTCATTCCGGCCGAACGGCTGCACGGTATCGCCGACATGAATGCCAGCTCGATGTGGCTGGGCCCGGCACAGAGCTTCCTGGCCTACCCGGTGTCAGCCGGCCGTTTCCTCAACATCGTGGCATTCGTGCCCACGAATCTCTCGGTGGCCGAATCCTGGACCGCCCCTGGTGATGTCGCCGAGCTCGCCGCCGCCTATCGGGATTGGGACCCCAAGGTTTCAGCGATCATCGGCGAGATGGATTCCACCTTCCGCTGGGGAATCTACGACCGGGAACCGCTGAACCACTGGTCGACCGATCGCATCACGCTGCTGGGCGACAGTGCCCACGCCGTCACGCCGCATCTCGGGCAGGGCGCCAACCAGGCCATCGAGGATGCGATGACCCTGGCCGTCGCCCTGCGCGAAGCCGACGCCGGCGATCTGGGACCGCGACTGCGCCGCTACGAAGACCTGCGCATGGAGCGCACCGGACTGGTCCGCCGGCAGGCGCGCGCCGCCGGACGCATCTACCGCTCGACCGAGCTCGGCCCGCGGGCCCAGGCCGAGCAGCTGCGGGCGATCCTCGACAGCGTCGCCATCGACACCTACGACGCCGAGCGGGTGGCCGAGCAGGCAGGCCTGGCCGCCTGCGGTCAGCCGGCCTCGGCGGTGACGTCGAACCGGTAGCGCGCGGCGGGGTGTTCCCGTACATGACCCGCAAGCTCAAAGACGATGATCTGATTTTCATCAACTATGGCTACGAAGAAGAACCGCCGCTGAATCTGCCGCTCTCGGCAGAAGACGAGGCCAACCGGTACTTCATCAACCTGTACCACGTCACCGCCGCCCAGACCGACATCCGTGGCAAACGAGTCTTGGAAGTGGGTTGCGGCCACGGCGGCGGCGCCTCCTACCGATTCCCGCGGTTTCTGTCGGAGGTGAACCGTGTACTGCGCCCCGGCGGAGATTTTCTCTACGCCGACCATCGGCAATCTCACCGGATCTCGGCCTGGGAGCACGATTTGGCGAACGCTCCCCTGCAGATGGTTTCGCATCGGGTGATCAATGCCGAGGTCGCCCGCGGTATCGAGAAGAACATGGATTGGGCCCGCTACACCGCTGAGCGGACGGCGCCCCGATTGCTGCGGCCGCTCGTCCTGCGCGGGCACAAGGTGGTGCAAGAACGCCTGGAGAAGGGCAGCACGGAGGCAGACGTCGCAGGTTCGTCAGAGTCGCACAACGGCTCTCCGGACGGCTCCTGGGATCATTTCCGCCTGTACCACTTCACCTCCGCGCAGTGACTCAGGCACCGTGATCCCCACCGGCCGAGCGTGACACCGCCGGCCGGTCAGTCCTCCTTGAGGCCCAGCGCACGGGTCACCGTGAAGAACAGATCGCTCTGATCAGTCAGGCCGACGATGTTCGCCGCACCGGGTCCGTAGGCGGCGACGCGCAGCTGGGATCCGGTGTGGCCCTGGTCCATCGCGTCGAGGTTGTCGGAGGTGCCGTAGGAGATCGTCAGATCCTGTCCGTCCCGGCTGCGCAATACCCGCGTCAGCCCCGGGTAGATGGCGTCGCGGGTGACCTCGAAGGGCAGCTTGGCCTCGGCGGCCGCGGCACGGACGTCGTCGACGGTGGTGGTCTCCACGATCTGGCTGCTGTGGGCGTGGTCCGCGGTGACGATGACCAGGGTGTCCTTGTTCTCCTTGGCGAAGTCGAGGGCCACTGTGGCGGCCTCGTCGAGGTCGACGGTCTCGCCGATCTGTCCGCACGGGTTGGCGGCGTGATCCTGCTTGTCGATCGATGCGCCTTCGACCTGCAGGAAGAAACCGTCGCCGTCGCCCTTGAGCAGGTCGATGGACTTCTTCGTCATGGCCGCCAGGGTGGGCACCGAGGCGTTGCGGTCCGGGTTGTCGCGGCACTCGACGGCCGGTTCGAGGTACCCGCCCTTGCCGGCCACCGGCCCGTTCCACCGCGTCGGCATGTTGCCCTCGGCGAACAACCCGAGCAACGGGGCATCCTGGTCGGCCGCGTCAGCCTTGTCGAGCTCGTCGGCAGTGCGCACGATGGTGAAGCCGCGCTCCTTGGCCTGGACCTCCAGCGTCTTGCCCTGGTACTCACCGGCTTTGGCGACCTGCTGGAAGGTCTCGGCGCCGCCGCCCATCACGACATCGGCACGGGTCGTGAGCAACTGCTCGGTGATCGACCCGCGGCCGCCGCGCTCCAGGGCATTGGCCGGGCAGTCTGCGCTGGTTTCGTCGGGCCCGTAGCAGTCACGTTCGGTGACGTGAGCGAGTTGTACCGCAGGCGTCGCGTCCTGGATTTCGGCGGTGGTGATGTCACCGGTGGCCTTGCCGGCCTCCTTCGCAAGCTCCAGCAGGGTCTTCTGATCTGTGCCGTGGATGTCGACGGCGATCGCGCCGTTGTAGGTCTTGGTGCCGGTCGCCCAGGCCGATCCGCTGGCCGCCGAGTCGGTGACGTAGGTCGGCTTGCCGTTCTTGTCCAGCGAGTAGTGGGTGTACTGGCCGGTCAGCGGGAAGGCATCCAGGCCGGCGAAGGCGCCGCCGGCGCCGTGCGCGTAGTTGCGGGCCACCGTGATCTCGGAGTCACCCATGCCGTCACCGATCAGCAGGATGACATTGCGGGCTCCGCTGTTCTTGATGGAGTCGGCGATCAGCGCGCTGCGGTCGTCGCCGGCGCGGGTCGCGCCACCGTGTTCGGACAGCGTCCCCCTGGCGGCCGGGTCGAGCAGCGGGAGGGTCGCGCCGCCGGTGTCGGTGTCGCCACCACATGCCGCAGCCGCGACTGCCGTGCACATCAACATTGCGGCCACCTGGTAGCGCCTGCGCCTCATCCATGTCTCCGTATCGTCGTCGTCTCCAGCGAGCCCACACATGGTTGAAGCCACAGGTGAACCGACGCTTGCCCGACAACCGACACCCGGGTAACGGCAACCGAACAGGTCGCCGGTGATGTCGTTGCGACAGGAACTACCTGCACATTCGTTGCTCGATTACGTCCGGATGCCGCGGGCGGCGTTGGTACCGTGCGGCGAGGCGGACGGGGGCCTCATGACGCAGCGCACCACCACCTGTTTCATCGCGGCGATGACGATCGGTCTGGCCGTCACGGCCTGCAGCTCGGCGACCGAGACGACCACCCAGGCGGCCACCGACACCGCGCACGCCACCTCGGCCGCATCCGGCGCCGAGCAGCTGACGTCGCTGTTGCCGACGCCGGGCGACGTCCGGCAGACGACGGGGCCCGACGACATCGCCGACGGCGGGATCCACCTGCATTACCAGGTCCACGGCGCACCCAACGACGTGATGGCCGCCTACACGTCGGCGCTCGAGGCCAAGGGCTGGGCGCTCACCACGATCATCAGCTCCAGCGGCGGCGGTGGTGGCGGCGCCACCTACACCGGTACGCACGACGACGCCTACGGTGTGTTCGACGGCGGCGGGTATGCCGACAGCACCTACATCGACGTCTGCGCTTGGCCGGCCAAGCCGGCAAACCCCAATTGCAGCCGCGGAGAGCGCTGAACGGCGGTGGGCGACACGCCCTGCCGGTTGGTTGCCCGCCGGCACCCCAATCCGGTTGCCGGACCTGACAATTAGGCCGAAATCAGCTGGGCCGGGCGGCACCGGGCGCCCGGGAGAACTGTGCTCGACGGCGCTGCGGCGGCCACGCAGCTAACACGCTGCCGGCGATATGCACACCGGTGGCGGTCAGCCGCCTTAGGCTTGAGGGCATGTCCGGCCCGCCCGTTTGGTCGAGGTCTACGGTAGCCAAGCTGGCCACCCACTGTGTGCTGGCCGGATTGCTCGTTGCCACACTGCTGTTCCCGGTTGTCGGCGGGGTGGGGATCATGACGGCCCGGCTCTCGGACACGGTGGCCCAGGATTCCGCCGAGGTACTGCAGGGCGACGCGCCGATCATCACCACCATGGTCGACATCACGGGTCAACCGATCGCCTGGCTGTACGACCAACGGCGCTGGCTGGTGCCGAGTGACCGGATCGCCGACACCATGAAGCTGGCGATCGTGTCGGTCGAGGACAAACGCTTTGTCGAACACAACGGCGTCGACATCCAGGGCACCCTCAACGGGCTTGTCGGGTATCTGCGTGGGGTCGACGAGGTGCGTGGCGGCTCGACGCTGGAACAGCAGTACGTCAAGAACTTCAACCTTCTGGTCAACGCGAAGTCCGGCGCCGAGCGGCGGGCCGCCGTCGCGATCACCCCGGCGCGCAAGCTCCGCGAGATCCGGATTGCGCTGGCACTGGACAAGACGTTCTCCAAAGAGGAGATCCTGACCCGGTACCTGAATCTCGTGTCGTTCGGCAACGGCTCGTTCGGTGTCCAGGACGCGGCCCGCACCTACTTCGGTGTCGACGCCGCCGACCTCAACTGGTCGCAGGCCGCGCTGCTGGCCGGCGTGGTGCGTTCCACCAGCGCCCTGGATCCCTACGCCCACCCGGATGCCGCCCTGGCCAGGCGCAACGTCGTGCTGGACACCCTGATCGACTACCTGCCGGACCGGGCGAACGAACTGCGCGCGGCCAAGGCCGCGCCGTTGGGGGTGCTGCCCCAGGCCGAACCGCTGCCACAGGGCTGTATCGCCGCCGGCGACCGCGCGTTCTTCTGCGAATACGTGCTGCATTACCTGGCGCGGGCGGGGCTGACCATGAAGGACGTCGCGCGCAACGGATACCTGATCCGCACCACGCTGGATCCCAAGGTGCAGGACAGCGTCAAGTCGGCGGTCGACAAGTTCGCCAATCCGTCCACCGAGGGCGTGGCGAGCGTGATGAGTGTGATCACCCCCGGCAAGGACGCCCACCGGGTGCTCGCGATGGCCGACAGTCGCACGTATGGGCTCGACCTCGACGCCAACCAGACGGTGCGGCCGCAGCCGTTCTCGTTGGTCGGTGACGGCGCCGGGTCGATATTCAAGATCTTCACCACCGCCGCCGCCCTCGAAATGGGGATGGGCATCAACACCCGACTCACCGTCCCCGGGTTTTTCCAGGCCAAGGGGCTGGGCAGCAGTGATACGCCCGGGTGTCCACGGGAAACCTGGTGTGTGCGCAACGTGGGCAACTACGGCAACCCGCTGAGCGTCACCGATGCGCTGGCCCAATCGCCCAACACCGCGTTCGCCAAACTCATCTCGCAGATCGGGGTGCCGCGGGCGGTGGACATGGCGGTTCGGCTCGGTCTGCGGTCCTACGCCGAACCCGGCAGTGCCCGCGACTACAACCTGGACAATCCGGACTCCAACGAGAGCCTCGCCGATTACGTCAAGCGCCACAACATGGGGTCCTTCACGCTCGGACCGATCGAGCTCAATGCGCTGGAGCTGGCGAACGTGGGCGCGACGCTGGCCTCGGGCGGCACCTGGTGCCCGCCGAGTCCGATCGACAAGATCTTCGACCGCAACGGTCACGAAGTCGGGGTGGAGACGATGCCCTGCGATCAGGCGGTGCCCGAGGGGCTGGCGAACACGTTGGCCAACGCCCTGAGCAAGGACGACACGAACGGCACCGCTGCCGGGGCGGCGAGCTCGGTCAACTGGAAGCGTCCGATGTCCGGGAAAACCGGTACCACCGAGGCGCACCGGTCATCGGGGTTCCTCGGTTTCACCAACCGCTACGCCGCGGCGAACTACATCTTCGACGATTCCTCCACACCCAGCGGCCTGTGCTCGTACCCGTTGCGCAAATGCGGCGAGGGCGACCTCTACGGCGGCACCGAACCCGCGTTGACCTGGTATGCGGCCATGGACCCGATCGCCGGCCAGTTCGATCCGGTGGCACTGCCTCCCACCGATCCGCGCTATGTCGAGGGTGGTCCCGGCGGGGAGGTGCCCAGCGTCTCGGGCATGAAGGTCGATGAGGCGCGTAAACGGTTGCTGGATGCGGGTTTCCAGGTGGCCGACAGGCCCACGCAGGTCAACAACACCGCTCCGCGGGGTTCGGTGGTGGGCACGACTCCCAGCGGCAGGACGATCCCCGGCTCGGTCATCACGATCAACACCAGCACGGGCTACGTGCCTCCGCCCCCGGTCTACACCCCCCGTCCGGAGGCCCCGCCCCCACCCGGAATGCCGCCGCCACCCCCGGACAATGTGATCCTGATCCCGGGCCTGCCGCCGATCACGCTCCCGGGCGCACCGCCTCCGCCGCCGCCTCCAGAACCGCCGCCACCACCACCGCCGCCTCCGGCGTGAGACCCGCGCCGGTACGGCAGGTTTGAAATTCGACGGACGTGGCAATTCTTGTCTGCGACAGGGTTCCTACGTCGATCGGACTGACCATGATCGTGCTCGGCATCATTCTTCTGTTGATCGGCTATTTCGCCGGTATCTCGATCCTTTACACGATCGGGGGCATTCTGGTGGCGATCGGCATCATCCTGTGGATTCTCGGGGCGGTGGGCCGCCCGGTGGGGGGACGCAAGGTCTGGTTTTAGGACCGGTACCGCCATACCGTCAACCGCCGGCCGCGATGGGGTTATTGCCCCATCGCGGTCGTCATCTCGCTGACGGGGACTCCACCCGCGTGGCGATCTGATCGGCGATCGCGGTCGCCGAATCCGCCGGCTTCGCACTGCAGGTGTTGACGTCGACGATCACGTTGTTGCGGACGGCCAGGGCCCGCCCGCAGGCCCAGCCACCGGCCCGGGCCTCCAACTGGGTGTTGACCACGCTCAGCATGCCGCCCTTGTTGGCGATGGGCCCGACTTCCCACTGCGTGCCGGATTGGGTATGGGAGTAGCTGTGGCACTGTGTCCACTGCTGCGCCGAGGCGTCGAAGAACGCCTTGGCCTTCTCGGCATCGGGGTAGAGCACGACCGCTTGATGTGCGTAGTGGGTGAAGTCGTCGCCGTTCTTGAGCGACACGTCACGCACCGCGGTGAATCCGCTGTCGGCATACACCAGGGCCTGGGCGGCACCGTCGAGCGCCAGGCACTCGCGCGGCTGCATCGTCGCGCTGTCGTCCGGCAGGTCGGATCGGGTGCTGGTGACGGTCATGCCCGCGATGCCCATCACGGCATCGATCTGTTCCGGGGCGAGCAGCAATTTCGGCAGGGCACGATCCAGCAGCGGGGCGGGTGCGAACGACGTGATCATCGGTCTGTCGGGGGTCTGCGCGGCCGGCTTTTCCTCGGCGCCGCCACACCCGGCAGCGGCAGCGCACAGCACGGAAGCGGCAATTACGGTGGTCAGACGACGCATTCGGTCCCCCAGTCCAGCAGTGAAGCACGTGTCGCTAATCCTAGAGAAACAGTGAATTCAACCATTCCGCAGAACATCCGGCAGAAAACTTCAAGTTTTTGCCCGATCGTTACGATCTGTCCGGATCGAGCCGAAGTGGGGCGGGCGGGGCTCGAACCCGCGACCAATGGATTATGAGTCCACGGCTCTAACCGACTGAGCTACCGCCCCGGCGCAGCTGCGCGGCAATATGGTCCCACACGCCGCTGGCTGCGACGCCAATGAGGGGCCGCCGGCGGTGCGGCCCGGGCTACGCTCACCGCATGGTCCGCTTTCTGCTGCGTATCGCGATCTTCCTGGGCTCGGCTGCCATCGGATTGTTGGTCGCCGCGTGGCTGGTCCCCGGCGTCTCGGTGTCGGCATGGGGGTTCGTCACCGCGGTGGTGATCTTCGCCGTCGCACAGGCGATCCTGTCGCCGTTCTTCCTCAAGATGGCCAGCCGTTACGCCTCGGCGTTCCTGGGCGGTATCGGACTGGCCTCGACCCTGGTCGCCCTGGTCCTGTCCGCGACGCTCACCCACGGGCTGAGCATCCACGGGATCGGTTCCTGGATCGCGGCCACCGTGGTGGTCTGGCTGGTCACCGCCCTCGCCACGGTGCTGTTGCCGGCACTGCTGCTCAAGAAGAAGGCCGCCGCGGCCTAGCCAGGGCGACCCGCGCCGGTGGAATCATGGCGGACGTGCCTTCTCACGCGTTCGCCTCCGACAACGCCGCCCCCGCACACCCGAGGGTGATCGATGCGATCGCTGCGGCCAACGACGGCGCGGTCGCGTCCTACGGCAACGACCCCGCCACCGAGCGGGCCGCCGCGGCCATCCGGGCCGCCTTCGACTCCCCCGGCGCCGACGTGCTGTTCGCCCTCACCGGCACCGCCGCCAACATCGTCGCGCTGGCCTCGGCGGTCCGGCCGTGGCAGGAAATCCTGTGCAGCGATGTGGCGCACTCACTGATCGACGAGGCGGGCGGGCCGGTCCGGCTGTCCGGCGCCCCGCTGACCGCGTTGCCCAGCAATGACGGGTTGATCGATCCGGCCGTGCTCGACACCGCGGTGGCACGGCGCGGCCCGGTGCATCATTCGCAGCCCCGGATCGTCACCGTCACGCAGTCCACCGAGAACGGGCGCGTCTGGACTCCGCAGGCGATCAAAGACTTCGTCGACCATGCCCACGATCTCCAGCTGCTGGTCCATGTCGACGGCTCCCGCCTCGCCAATGCGATTGCCGCCCTGGACATCCGTCCGCCCGAGGCGATCGGCGACGCCGACATCGTCACGGTGGGCGGCACCAAGAACGGCATGCTGATGGGGGACGCGATCCTGGTGCGCCGTCCCGAGCTGTTCGACGGTATCCGCTTCGTGCAGAAACAGCTCGGGCAACTGGCCAGCAAGCAGCGCTTCGTCGCGGCCCAGTTCGAGGCGCTGCTGCACGACGGACTCTGGTTGCAGACCGCCGCCCAGGCCAATCGGATGGCCGCCCGGCTCAGCGCGGGATTCGCCGCCCTCGGGCTCAGGCTGGCCACACCCACCGAAGCCAACGAGGTTTTCGTCGACCTCGAACCTGCTGCCCACCAGGCCCTCTCGGCGGTCTACGCGCTGCACCGTCCCGACCCGCGACTGCCCACGGTGCGGTTCGTCTGTTCGTGGGCCACCACCGAGGACGACGTCGACGCCGTTCTCGCGCTGCTGGCGCCCTCGACCTAGCCCTAGCGCTGGCCCTCACTCAGCCGCGCGAGCGTGCGTGTCTGTGCCCCGCCACGCCGCATTTCACCGGCATCATGGGCGTGCTCGCGGCAATCCAGCGTGCGCGGTGTGAGTGTCAGCGCGATATCCAGTGCCGCTAACCAACGCAGTTTCACGCTCGTGACGTGATGGCGAGAAACCGCCTCGAGTTTCGCCGCCACCACGTTACGCACGCGGCACGCCGGGCTTGAAACCCGAGAACCTCAGCTGTAGATCGGCTGACCGTCGTCGCCGAGCCGGTACTGTTCGGTGCCCTCGTCCACCCGAGCCTCGTCGACACCCAGGGCGACGGCCACCTTGTTGCACGCGTTGCGCATCACGTCGAGGGTCAATTCGACCGCTTCGTCCTGCGAGAAGTGTTGCCGCAGTTCGTCACCGGAAACCTGCGACGGCGTCCAGATCAGCGCATCCACGTACCGCAGCGCGGCTTTGTGCCGCTCGGACAGCTCGGAGCTGTCGAAGTCGTCGATGCTGTCGTAGACCGACTCGGTGGCGCCGGCCTCCAACGCCGCGGCCTCGCGCAGCGACTTGCACAGCCGGCAATTGTGCTGCCGGGCGCCACGCAGCCGCACGATTTCGGAGGTCACCGGATCCAGCGCACGCATCCGTCCCACCGCGGGGACGAAAGAGTCCAGCACATAGTCGGCCGGGTTGGTGTGGTGATCCCACTCGACGGGCCCGGCAGGCCAAACCACCCCGAGCGCCGACAACCCGGCACGCACCCGCGGCAGGAAATCGGCGATGTAGATGAGTGTCGACACCGTGAACACGTCGGCCCCGAGCAGGTCGGAGAAGGCGGCCCGCTGCGCGGCGTTGATGGCCGTGACGTCGACGGTGAACTGTTCGGCAAACTCGGTCACCATCGGATCGACGGCGCCGCCGCGGGTCTCCGCCGGCAGCGGCGGCAACCCAAGCGCCGACGCACACACCTCACGCACCGCGGCGTTGATGTCGGCCAGCGGTGGCGGTGACACTGCGACCAGGTGGGTCAGTTCCCCGAGTAGAACGGCAGGCACACCGGCAGTATCCATCACCATCGACAGCGATGGGGAGGTTTACCGCGGCGCAGCGTTTCGCCCGGCCCGACGGGCCCACGGCCAGGTCATGAGCGCCCACACCACCGCCACCGCGGCACTGGCCACCAGCACGTACACCGGCCACGGACCCATCAGATCGAGCAGCGAGGCGGTGGCCGGTTTGGCGTTGAGGAAGCCGTAGTTGGTGCCCGCCCACCGGTTGAACACCATCGTGGTCACCGCCCACACCGCGGTCACCAGCACCACGAGCCGGTAGCCGCGCCAACTGGGCCGCATCCCCCGGCCCCAGGTCAGATAGATCGCCGCCCAGACCACCAGCAGATGGATCGACCAGAAGGCGAGGAACTCGTAGTGCGGGAAGTCGGGACTCTTCAGCACCGGCGAGATCAGCGCCTGGGTGCTGAGCACCAGACCCCAGTAATAGGTGAGCACATAGGCCCACTGTCGCTGCGACCACAGCGCGTAGGCGCCGACGACGGTCGCCAGGTCGGTCAATCTCAACGGCACCGATCGTTCGAGCGACGGTGGGACGAGGATGTAGACGAGCATCGCGGCGTAGACCACTGCGGTCAGCCCGCCCAGGATGCGGCCGAACGCCCGCGACTGGTGCGCGCTCTGCCGGCGGCCCAGCCAGACCAGCAGCACCGCGCCGGCGACGAAGACGGCGATCGCGGCCCAGTGCGACGGGCCGTAGACCGTGAATTGCCGCTGCGCCGTGATCATCCCCGGCCCCGTGCGCTCATTGCGCCTGGCTCACCGAGGACATGTGGAAGTCCGGGATGCGCAGCGTCGGCATGCACGCGCGGGTTGCCCAGTCGCCCCACTCGCGGGGCAGGGTGACCTCGCTGACGCCGGCCTCGGTGGTCCGGCGCAGCAGGTCCAGCGGGCTCTCGTTGAACCGGAAGTTGTTCACCGCGGCACTCACCTCGCCGTCCTCGATCAGGTAGACCCCGTCCCGGGTCAGCCCGGTCAGCAGCAGCACGGTCGGGTCGACCTCGCGGATGTACCACAGCGTGGTCAGCAGCAGACCGCGTTCGGTGCCGGCGATCATGTCGGCCAACTCCGTTGTGCCACCGGTCATCAGCAGGTTGTCGGCAGGCACCGCCACGGGTGTGCCGTATTCGGCGGCCACGGCCCGCGGATAGGCCAGCGCATTGACCACCCCGTCGCGGACCCAGTCCACCCGGTCGATGTCCATGCCGTTGTCGAAGATCGACACCCGCTCCGAAGAACTCGCTACTGCGACGAACGGTTGACAGGCCAGCGCGTCGGCGACCGGGTCCGAATACAGGGTCAGCCCCAGATCGGTGAGCCGCTCCCCCACCCGGGTGCCGCCGGGTGCTGACAGCGCGGTTCGGCCCTCCTGCGCGCCGCGGCCATCCATGGTCCAGGTCAGGTAGATCATCATGTCGGCCACCGTCGAGGGCGGCATCAGCGTCTCGTAGCGGCCGGCCGGCAACTCGACGGTGCGCTGTGCCCAACCCAGCTTCATCGACAATTCGTCGAGCAGCGAATCCACCTGAACGTCAAGGAAATCGGGGGTGCTGACCCCGGCCCACACGCTGGCCCCGTCACGTTTGGCGTTGATCTCCACCGACCCGGTCGGCTGGGTGTAGCGCCGGCGCACGCCCGTCGAGGTGGCCACGAACGTGGTCTCCATGACGTGCCGGGCATACCCGTAGAGCTGGTCGGACCCGGCGAAGCCCTTGGCCAGGTCCCCGGCGATACCGCTGAAGACCTGTGCCCCGGTGCCCGGGACCGGCGCGTCCCAATCGGCGGGCAGGTCGGCACCCGGCAACGGAGGCGCAGCGTCGCGGGCCTCGGGCGAACTCGCCGCGGCCCGCTGCGCAGCGGCCACCAACTCCGGGATCACCGCCGGATCCACTTCGGTGGAGCGCACCGAACCGACATGTGCCTGCTCACCGCGGCGCACGATCGAGATCACCGTGGTGGTTCGGCTGACGGTCTCCCCGTTGGTGGTCATCGAGTTGCCGGCCCAGCGCAGTGACGCATCGGCCCGGTCGGTGACCACAACGATTGTCTCGCCGTCTCGGCCGGCGGCGTCGAGCGCGATGTCGATGACCTGCTGTGCGCCGATCATCGGCCGCCCTCCGTCCGGGTGTTCAGTACGTTGATGCCACGGAACAGCGCGCTCGGGCAGCCGTGGCTGACCGGGGCCACCTGACCGGGCTGCGCCTTGCCGCAGTTGAACGCCCCACCGAGGCGCCAGGTCGACGGCCCGCCAACGGCTTCCAGAGCGCCCCAGAAGTCGGTGGTGGTGGCCTGGTAGGCCACGTCCCGCAGCTGCCCGTCCAGCCTGCCGTCGCGGATCCGGTAGAACCGCTGGCCGGTGAACTGGAAGTTGTAGCGCTGCATGTCAATTGACCAGGATTTGTCGCCCACGATGTAGATGCCGTCGGATACCCGCGAGATCAGATCGGCGGTGCTGAGATCCTCCGGACCGGGCTGCAGCGACACGTTGGCCATCCGCTGGATCGGCACGTGGTGCGGCGAGTCGGCGTAGGAGCAGCCGTTGGAGCGCGCCTGACCCAGCCGGGGCGCGAACACCCGGTCCAGCTGATAGCCGACGAAGATGCCGTCGCGCACCAGGTCCCAGCTCTGCGCACGCACCCCTTCGTCGTCGAAACCCACTGTGGCCAGACCGAATTCGACGGTACGATCGGCGGTCACGTTCAGCATCGGTGAGCCGTAACGCATGGTGCCGAGCTTGTCCGGGGTGGCGAACGAGGTGCCGGCATAGGCCGCCTCATAGCCGATGGCCCGATCGTATTCGGTGGCGTGCCCGATGGATTCGTGGATGGTCAGCCACAGGTTGGACGGGTCGATCACCAGGTCGGTGGGACCGGCGAGCACCGACGGGGCCTTCGTTTTCTCGGCCAGCAGCGTCGGCAACTCGGCCAGCTCGGAGGTCCAGTCCCACACGTCATCACCGGCCAGCGCCTCCCAGCCGCGCGCCGTCGGCGGCGCCAGGGTGCGCATGGTTTCGAACGATCCGGCCGCGGAGTCGACGGCCACCGCCTCCATCGTCGGCATCAGCCGGACCCGCTGCTGGGTGATCGACGAGCCGAACGTGTCGGCGTAGAACGTCTGTTCTTTGACCGCGTGCACGCCCGCCGACACATGATCGACGCCATCGGCGGCCAGCAATCGACCGGAATACTCGCCGAGCAGGGCGATCTTGTCGGCGGCGGGCACCGTGAATGGGTCGACGCGGTAGTCGGACACCCAGGTCACGTCGGCGTAGACCGGCTCGGGCGCCAGCTCGATGCGCTCGGCGTTCAGCGGCGCCAGCGCGGTGGCCACCTGCACGGCCCGGCGCGCGGTCTCCGCGGCCACCCCGGGAGCCAGCTCGGCGTGGGAGGCAAAGCCCCAGGCGCCATCCACGATCACCCGCACCGCCAGGCCGACCTCCCGGTTGACCACGGAGGTCTCCAACTCGCCGTCGCGCAACTGGATGATCTCGGTGGTGATCCGGTGAATCCGCAGATCGGCGTAGCCGGCTCCGGCTGCGGCTGCCGCGGTCAGCGCCGCGTCCGCCAGCTCGGAGCGGGGCAGCTCCAGAAAATCGGCATCGACATGTCTTTGGGCCGTCACGATTTTCCACAGTAAACGGTGCTCGACGCCAAACTCATGCCGCGCACAGGATGACCCCTTAGCCTGACTAAATGGCAGAGATCAGCAGACGGACGGTCCTGGGTGGTGCCGCGGTGGCCGCCGGTGCGGCGGCAGTGGGATTCGGCGGCTACGAACTGCTGGGGCGACGCGGCACCGAGTCGGCCGGCCGGCCCAACATCCTGGTGGTCATCGTCGACCAGATGCGGGCGCCGCAGTGGTTCCCCGACGCTGCACAGCTCGGGGCGATGCTGCCCAATCTCGACCGGCTGCGGACCCGCAGCACCGTCTTCGACTCGCACTACAGCGCGTCGAACATGTGCACACCGTCACGCGGTGTGCTGACCACCGGGCTGTACTCGCACCAGACCGGATGCCTGTACACCGGCGAGGGGCCCACCGAGTCGACGCTGGCGGTCCGCTTCCCGACCTGGGGCACGATGCTGCGCGACGCCGGATACCGCACCTGGTGGTGGGGCAAGTGGCACCTGGGCAGTGCGGCCGACAACACGCCCGACGGCCTGGACGTGCACGGCTTCTCCGGCGGCACGTACCCGTCCCCCAATGGCGCGCCCAATCAGGGCCTGCAGCAGGACCCCTCGATCGTCGACCAGTTCGCCGGGTGGTTCGACGCCCACGCCACCGACGGCCCATGGTGTACCACGGTGTCGCTGGTCAATCCGCACGATATCTGTTGGTGGCCGAAAAACCCGCTGCCAGAGGATGTTCCGCACGTCTTCAGCGCGAAACCGGTGAACTTCGAGACCGCCGAGGATCTGCACCGCCGCGGCAAGCCCCAATTGCAGATCGACTACCTGAACTTCATGTCACCGTTGATGACGGGCGCGATGGACTACACCGGACCCGAGGCGGCCGCGCAGTGGGCACGGTGTCTCGATATGTACCTGTGGTTGCAGCAGCAGGTGGACACCCAGATCGGCCGGGTGCTCGACACCTTGGCGGCGCGGCCGGACGTCGATGACAACACCGTCGTGGTGTTCACCTCCGATCACGGTGAATACGCCGGCTCGCACGGCCTGCGCGGCAAGGGCGCCGCGGTGTACGAGGAGAGCATCCGGGTACCGCTCTACATCCGCGATCCCTCCGGCCGTCTCACCCCGGCTGCCGGCGAGACCCGTTCGCAACTCACCTCCAGTGCCGACCTGGCACCGTTGCTGCTGACCATTGCCCACGGCGGGTCAAGTTGGCGGTCGGACTCTCGCTACTCCTACCTCGCCGGCCGCGGGGACATCGCCCGCATCGCCGCCGACGCTGCGGCACCGGGGCGGCCGTGGATAGCGCATGCCACCGACGACATGTCCGTGGAAGAGATGGCGGCGTTGCTGAAATCCCCGCTTGCGCAGAAGATCTTCGGCGCCGCCGGACCGCCGACGGACATCCCGACCTCGGCACCCAGCCACATCGTCGCGGTGCGTACACCCGGCGCCAAACTCGGCATGTACACGTACTGGAAGCCCGGCGGCATGGAGATCGACACCTCGCGGCCCATCCAGCACGAGTTGTACGACTACGAGTCCCCGTCGGGCATACACGAACTGGACAACCTGGCCGGCCGCAGTGCCATGCAGGCCGAGCTGCAGGGCCTGCTCGACCACGAGGTGCTGCCCGAGCTGCGGGCCCCCCTGCCGGAGTTTCTCAACGAGGCGCAGGAGCAGGGGTTGGCGAATATGCGGGAGCTCGCGGAGCTGCGCGGAGGCTGAGCCGACAAATTCAGTACGGAGGCTGAGCCGACAAATTCAGTACGGAGGCTGAGCCGACAAATTCAGTATCGAGGCTGAGCCTCAGCTGGCCGTCTCCATCGCCGCTGCCGCCGACTCGCCGCCCAGTTGCCGGGCCGCGAAAACAGCTGCCTGGACCACCATCCCGTTGTCCTTGTAGGAACTGTGGGCAGAGCGGGTGAGCCCACCGGGGAAGCACACCGGGTCGCCGGTTGCGCACAGCTGGATGGCCTTGGCGCTGTACAGCTGGCCGATGGTGATCGGAGGCGCGTCACGATCCACGAGGCTCAGGAACCAATCGTCGGGCGTGCCGAACAAGGCCACCGCTGCGACGTGGGAGGCGATCGATGCCGGCATCGGGCCACTGATCCCGGCGGGCAGGCTGAAACCGGCCGGCACCGCGCCGGCGGTGGTGTAGCCGGCCACCGCGGCGCCCTGCGAATAGCCGCCGAGCACGATCTTCGTGGCCGGGCACTGCGCCGCGATCGCCTGGATCCGGTTGCTGGCATCGGCGACGCCGTCAACCGCCTGGCTGAAGTTCAGCGAGGCCGGATAG
Organism: [Mycobacterium] fortunisiensis; assembly: GCF_019050325.1. GTDB lineage: Bacteria > Actinomycetota > Actinomycetes > Mycobacteriales > Mycobacteriaceae > Mycobacterium > Mycobacterium fortunisiensis. The sequence goes on from NZ_VOMB01000020.1 coordinate 355,600, forward strand.
TTCACGCCGTACACGTCCACGGTCTTGCCCGGCAGCTCGGCGGTCAGCGCGTCGACGAACGCCTGCCCGGTCGCACCCACACCGGGCGCCTCGTTGGTGCCACGGGCGAAGACGACCTCCACATCGGCGCACCCGTCGTCGGCATACGCCGCGGCGATCGGGCCGGCCACAGCGCCGACGATCAGCGCCGTTGTGGCCGCCACGGTGAAGAACACGGAGCGAGTTCGTTGCGATGCGCTCATGGTCTGGTCCCACCCTCGTCCGTTCGCCATCGCCTCGATGTGGTGTTGGCTGCTACCTGCTACAAGTGGCACGCACCCGCGTCGATTCCGAAGCGGTCGAGTGATATACGCCATCTCGGCAATCTGTGCGCAACGGGATTGCCGGTGCGGAGTTCGGCGTTGCATCCGGTCACGTTCGACGCCGCACCACCGCCCACTGTCGCAATCGGATACGGCGAACCGCTTTAATGAACCGATGGCCACCTCGCGTGTCCGCACCGCCGCACTGGGGTACGCGCTTGTCGCACCCAGCTTGTTCGGCGTGGTCACGTTCCTGTTGCTGCCCATGCTGGTGGTGCTCTGGCTGAGCCTGCACCGCTGGGATCTGCTCGGCCCGATCACCTTTGTGGGGCTGGACAATTGGGCCTCGGTACTCGCCGATTCGTCCTTCGCGATGTCGCTGGGCGTGACGCTGCTGTTCGTCGCGCTGGTGGTGCCGACCCAGACCGTGCTGGGGCTGGTCGCGGCGTCGCTGTTGGCCCGCGGCCTGCCCGGCACCGGGTTCTTCCGCACCGCCTACGTGTTGCCGTGGATCTGCGCTCCGCTGGCCATCGCGGTGCTGTGGAAGTGGATCCTGGCCCCGACCGACGGGGCGCTGAGCACCGTGCTGGGCCGGCCGGTGGAGTGGCTCACCGATCCGGGGCTGGCCCTGCCGGTGGTTTCGGCGGTGGTGGTGTGGACCAACGTCGGCTACGTGACGCTGTTCTTCCTGGCCGGCATCCTCAACATTCCCGCCGATGTGCACAACGCCGCCCGCATCGACGGCGCCACGGACTGGCAGCGGTTCCGCCACATCACCCTGCCCATGCTGCGCCCCACCATGTTCTTCGTCCTGGTCACCGGAATCGTCAGCGCTGCACAGGTATTCGATACGGTCTACGCTCTCACCACAGGCGGACCGCAGGGCCGTACGGATCTGGTGGCCCACCGTATCTACGCCGAGGCGTTCGGTGCGGCCGCCGTGGGCCGGGCCTCGGTGATGGCGATCGTGCTGTTCGTCATCCTGGTCGGCATCTCGCTGCTCCAGCACGTCTACTTCCGCCGCAGGATCAGCTATGACCTCACGTAACGCCCTGACCTACGTGGGGTTGCTCCTCGGTGCGCTGATCACCCTGGTGCCGTTCGGGCTCGGGTTGTTGACGTCGTTCACCTCGGCCGAGCAGTTCGCCACCACCTCCCCGCTGTCGCTGCCCGCCCCTCCGACGCTGCAGAACTATTTCGGGCTCGCCGATGCCGGCTTCGGCCGGGCCATCCTGGTGACCGCGTTGATGACCGCCGTCATTCTGCTGGGCCAACTGGTGTGCTCGGTGTTGGCCGCGTACGCCTTTGCCCGGCTGCAGTTCCCGGGGCGTGACGCACTGTTCTGGCTGTACCTCGCCACGCTGATGGTGCCCGCCACGGTGACCGTGGTGCCGCTGTACCTGATGATGGCCGAGGCAGGGCTGCGCAACACATTCTGGGCGCTGGTGCTGCCGTTCGTGTTCGGCTCGCCGTACGCGATCTTCCTGCTGCGTGAGTACTTTCGGTCTATTCCCGGCGACTTGATCAACGCGGCCCGCCTCGACGGCGCCCACACCCTGGATGTGCTCACCCACGTGGTGGTACCGGCCAGCCGCCCTATTCTGGTGACCCTGGCCCTGATCACCGTGGTGAGCCAGTGGAACAACTTCCTGTGGCCCTTGGTGATCACCAGCGGCGGCACGTGGCAGGTGCTCACGGTGGCCACCGCCGGGTTGCAGACGCAGTACAACGCGCAGTGGACCCTGGTGATGGCCGCCACCACCGTGGCGATCGTCCCGCTGATCGCATTGTTCGTCGCGTTCTCCCGCCATATCGTCCGCTCGATCGTGGTGACGGGCATCAAATGACCGCCGAGATCTACTCCAGGGCTGTGCATTCGCGGCCGCAACGACCCTCACGTCGATCTCGCGACAGGAAGCTGCCATGAGGCGATCGACCATGTTGGCAACAGGCTTGGCGTTGACGATGGCCGTGCTGCTCGTCGCCGCCACGCTGCTGGGACGCCCCGACGAACCCGGGGGCCACACCGTGGTGACCATGCGGCTGTGGGACCCGCAGGTGGCGGCGGCGTACCGGGAATCGTTCGCCGAGTTCACCAGGGAACATCCCGACATCGAAGTACGGGTCACCACGGTCGCCTACTCGGCCTATTTCGACAGCCTGCGCACCGATGTGGCCGGTGGCAGCGCCGACGACATCTTCTGGCTGTCCAACGCCTACCTCGCCGGTTACGCGGACAGCGGTCGGTTGCTGGACATCGGCGGACTGCTCGGCCCCGATGCCGCCGGGGCCTGGGAGCCCTCGGTGGTCGACCAGTTCACTCGCAATGACGCCCTCTGGGCGGTACCGCAGCTGACGGACGCGGGGATCGCGGTCTACTACAACGCCGATCTTCTCAACGCCGCCGGAGTCGACCCCGCCGAACTCGACACCGTGCGTTGGTCGAACGGCGCCGACGACACCCTGCGGCCGCTGCTGGCCCGCCTCACCGTCGATGAACAGGGCCGCACGGCGGGTACCGACGGCTTCGACGCCGGCCGCATCCGGCACTGGGGCTACAACGCAGCCAATGATCTGCAGGGCATCTACCTCAACTACATCGGCTCGGCCGGCGGCATCTTCACGATCGGCGACCGGTTCGCGTTCGACAACCCGCAGGCCGTCGAGGCGTTCAGCTACCTGGTGCGGTTGATCAACGACGACCGCGTCGCGCCACCGGCGTCGGCCACCAACGACAACGGCGACTTCTCCCGCAACGCGTTTCTGCAGGGCCGCATGGCGCTGTTCCAGTCCGGCACCTACAACCTGGCCGCGATCGCGAACCAGGCCCGCTTCCGGTGGGGCGTGGCGATGCTGCCGAACGGACCCAAAGGCCGGGTCAGCGTCACCAACGGGATTGCGGCAGCGGCGAACTCAGCGACCCGGCATCCGGCCGCGGTGCGTGCGGTGCTGGCCTGGATGGGCAGCGCACGGGGCAACGAGTACCTCGGTGCCGCGGGGGCGGCCATCCCGGCCGTGCCGGCCGCGCAGTCCGTCTACCACGACTATTGGACGCGGCGAGGTATCGATGTCGGTCCGTTCTTCCGAGTACTGCACGGACCACGCATCCCCGCGCCCGGTGCGGCCGGCTTCCCGGCCGGATATCAGGCCCTCAAACCGTATTTCGACGAGATGTTCCTCGGCCGTCGCGATGTCCAGCCGGCACTGGCCGAGGCGCAGCGGGCGGCCAATTCCGCGGCAACCCGCTGAAACCATCACTTACATTGGGCTGATGGCCCAGCACCGCCATGCACCCCGCCGCCGTCACCTGACCGTGGCGTTGTTCGTCGCCACCTTGTTGACTGCCGCACCGGCCTGCGCGCCTGGGCACTCCCCGACCACATCGGGCCCGGCGGCCCCGGAAAGCGACGCCGGTTTCGCCCCGGCGCCGGCAGCCGGTCCCGCAACCGGTCCCGGGCTCAAGGAAGCGCCGGCACCGGCCGAGATCAACCGCGACATTGTCAAGACCGCCTCGATGTCGATCACGGCCGGCAACCCCGCCGCAGTCGCCGACAAAGCCGTGACGCTGGCCGCCGACGCCGGCGGCCGGGTGGACAGCCGCTCCGAGGACGCCGGCTCCAGTTCGGGCCGGGCCCATATCGCGCTGGTGCTGCGGGTGCCGGCCGACAAACTGGACGGCACCCTCGACGAGTTCAAAGCGCTCGGCACGGTGCAGACCGTCGAGGTTCGCGCCGAGGACGTGACCGCCCAGCGGGTCGATCTCGACGCTCGCATCACGGCGCTGCAGACCTCGGTGGACCGGCTGCTGGGGATCATGCGCGACGCCAAGGATCCCGACGCCTTGATCAAGGCCGAGGAGGCGTTGTCACAGCGTCAGGCCGACCTCGACAGCCTGCGCGCGCAGCGCACCCAGCTCGGCGAGCAAATCGCCTACAGCACGGTCAATCTCGATGTCACCGCCGAGCAGATCGGCGGCCCCGCGCCGCAGTATCGGGGCTTCTGGGGTCAGGTCGAGCGCGGATGGCAGGCCATGGTGGAGGTGGCCTCCGGGTCGGTGATGTTGTTCGGCCTGTTCCTGCCGTGGCTGGTCGCCGTCGCCGTCGTGGCCGGGATCATCTACCTCGTCGTTCGGGTGACGCGGTCACGCTCGCCGCGGCCGTCAGCGCCGCGGCAGGCTGGTCCCCAGAACGGTCAGCTCCAAGGCCAGGGCGGTGCCGCAGACCAGAACGAGGACGGCGAAGGTGATCCAGTCCCGCGTCTGGGGCCGTGACGGCGCCGCCGAGAACTGGCCCGCACCACCGCGCGCGGTGATGGCGTCGCCCATCTCGTCGCCTCGGCGCAGGGCCACGGTGACCGCGGCGGCCAGCAGATCGATGAGGTTGGCCACGCGTTGCCTGCGCCGGGCCCGGAATGTCTCTGCCGGTTCGACGGGACGCAACCGATGTGCGGCGTACAACGTCCGGAACTCCTCGATCAACATCGGAAATGCGCGCAGCGCCAGCGCGATCGTCACCGCCCAGTCGTGCACCGGGATGCGCAGCACCCGCAGCGGCCGGCCCAAGGTGGCCACCGCCGGGGCGATGTCGGCGACGTTCGTCGTCCAGGACACCAGCGCACCGAGCCCCAACAGCACCACGGCCAACGCCGTCACCCGCAGGTAGTTGAGCAGCCCGCCCAACCCGATCTGCACGGAGCCGATGTCGAGCACCGGGGTGCCGCCGGCCAGCGCGGCCAGCACCCCGCCGATCACCACCAGGATCCACAAGAAAAACGGGATCGAGGGCAGCGCACCGCGCGGAATGTGCGCCAGCCGCGCGGTGATCAGGACCAGCACCGCGACCGAGCCGATCGGCACCCACCCCGGATAGAAGGTGAGCAGCACGCCGATGCCCGCGACGGCGAGGAGTTTGGTGCCGGCCCACAACCGGTGGACGACGGTGTCGCCGGGCACCGGCCGCAGCAACACCACCGGTTTGCGTTGTCCTCGGGTCGGAGCGGTCATCGGGCACCTCCGGCTGCCGTCGGGGTGAGCGCGAGTTCGCCGTGATGCAGGTGCAGCGTGCGTGGGCACAGCCCCTCGAGGCCGGTGAAGTCATGCGAGATGACGATGACGGTGAGCCCGTTGTTGCGCCGCAGGTCTTCCAGCAGCCGCAGCAGCCCGCGTTGGCTGGATGCGTCGAGGCCGGCGAGCGGCTCGTCGAGGATCAGGGCACGAGGCGACCGGGCCAGCAGGCCGGCCAACACCACCCGGCGCATCTGGCCGCCCGAGAGCTGGTCGATGCGGCGCTTGGCCAAACCCGGGTCCAGGCCCACCATCTCCAGGGCAGCCGCGACCTTGTCCGACTCGCGGGCGGAAAAGCCTGCCGCCGAAGCGATTTCCTGCCCGACGCTGCTGCGCATGAGCTGGAGGCGGGCGGCCTGGAACGAGATCGCCACCGACCCCACCTGCCCGGAGACCGGGGCGCCGTCGAGCAGGCAGGCACCGTAGGTGGGCACTGTCAGACCGGCCATGATCCAGGCCAGTGTGGATTTTCCGGACCCGTTCAGGCCGTGCACCAGGACCCCGTCACCCTCGTTGACGGTGAACGTGATGTCACGCAACGCGGTTTTCGCCCAGGGGGTGCCGTTGGCGTATTCGTGCCCGACGCCGGTCAGTTCCAGCACGGGGGCCCCGCCATGGGCGTGGGCGGTGGGGGTGGGCACCGCAGAGGTCTGGACCATGTCGGTGTTGTCGGTGTTGCCGCTGAGCATCACCGTGCGGTCGGCGGAATCGGCCTCGTCGTTGTAATGCGTGATGTGCACCAAGGACATCTGGTGGTGGTCGGTCAGCCCGGACAGCACGTTCATCAAGGCGTCGCGCCCCTGCTGGTCGACCATGCTGGTGACCTCGTCGGCGATCAACAGGGAGGGCTCGCGGGCCAGGGCCCCGGCGACGGCCAGCCGCTGCAGCTCGCCGCCGGACAGTCCGCCGGTGTCGCGTTCGCCGAGGCCGTCAAGCCCGACCTCGGCAAGCAACTTCGCCACGTCGGCCGTCGCGTCGGCGGGCAGACCCCACACCACGTCGTCGGCCACCCGGGTGCCGAGCACCTGGCTTTCCGGGTGCTGCATCACCACGGCGGTGCCACCGATGTGGCCCAGCCCCACCGCGCCGGCCCGCTCGATGGTGCCCGAGGTGGGGCGACGCCCGGCCAGCATCAGCATGAGCGTGGTCTTGCCCGAGCCGTTGGATCCGGTCACCGCGACGTGCTCACCCGGCTTCAGTTCCATCGACAACGGGCCCAGAGCGTCGTGCTCGACACCCGGGTAGCGGAACCGCACATCGGTCAGGCGGGCCGGCACCGGCGCGATCACGGTGTTCGCGTCGTCGGTTTCGGCCTCGGCGTCGAGTTTGTGCACATCGGGGACCCCGAGCAGGCGCGCCAGGATCCGGGACAGCGCCCACCAGCCGACCATGCTGACCGAGGTGATGCTGAATATCCCGAGCAGCAGCATCAGCACCGGCCAGTAGTCCAGCATCACGGCGAAGGTGCTGCGCAGCGGTTCGGCGGCCCCGTCCAGCACCGGGAGCTGTTCCAGGACCTTGGCGATCCCCTCCATGGCCGCCGACAGTGAGTCGAAGATCAAGTTGCGGAGCCGGGACAGCACCGACAGCGCCACGATGCTCGCTGCGCCGAACGCCGCGCCCGCCACGACAGCGGCACCGAACGCCGTGGCGGTACCACGACCCCGGCGCTTGACCACGCCCGTCAACCCGCCGATGTAGGCGCAGTCGAGGACGGTCATCAATCCGCCCATGCCCGCGATCAGGAAGGCGATGGTGCCGGCGGCCACCGTCGCCGCCAACAGCACGCGGAGCCGATAGCGGTAGGCCAGCAGCCCCATCGGAACCGTGCCCAGCACCGACAACCCGGCCGCGAACGGCACGACCACGGCAATGATCGCCGTGGCCGCACACAACGCCGCCATCACCGCAGCCTGCGCGAGTTCGCCGGGGGTGAGGCCGCGCCGGGGCGTTGTCGCCGGGGATTTCGCGGTCATTGCTCGATTCTGCCAGCCGAAGCCGACACCGTCGGGGGCCCGTGGTGTGACCGAGAGCACGCTGCCCGAGTAGACTGCATAGCAAATCTATGTAAATATGAGGGAATGTCCACCCCGACCGAGGATGTCACGGTAGCCGACGACACCGAACTTGGCGCTGACCTGCTGGCTGTCGTCGCGCGATTGAACCGGCTGGCCACCCAGCGCACCCGGCTTCCGCTGCCCTGGGCCCAGGCCCGGCTGTTGTCCACCATCGAGGATCAGGGCGAAGCCCGCATCTCGGATCTGGCCTGCCTCGACCACTGCTCGCAACCGACCATGACCACCCAGGTGCGCCGCCTGGAGGACGCCGGTCTGGTGACCCGCACCCCCGACCCCGGCGACGCCCGCGCAGTCCTGATCCGCATCACCGAGCAGGGCCGGCAGACCCTCGAACAAGCCAGGGCCAACCGCGCCGCGGCGATCAATCCACGACTTGAGCGACTCAGCGCCGAGGAACGCCAGACCCTCACCGCGGCGGTCGGCCTCATTCGCCGGTTGCTCACCGATGTCGACGAGCAGCCGCTCTCCCCCCAAAACAGTTAGGAGTCACGCCCTGATGTGGCGTCAACCCAAGGCCGTCTGGGCCGTCGCTTTCGCCTCCGTCGTCGCCTTCATGGGCATCGGCCTGGTCGATCCCATCCTCAAGCCGATCGCCGACAGTCTCGACGCCTCCCCCTCGCAGGTGTCGTTGCTGTTCACCAGCTACATGGCGGTGATGGGCGTGGCGATGCTGATCACCGGTGTGGTGTCCAGCCGGATCGGCCCCAAACGCACGCTGCTGCTCGGCCTGGTCATCATCATCGCGGGCGCCGGCCTGGCCGGGCTGAGCGAGACCGTCATGCAGATCGTGGGCTGGCGCGCGCTGTGGGGCCTGGGCAATGCGCTGTTCATCGCGACGGCCCTGGCCACCATCGTCAACTCCGCGAAAGGCTCTGTGGCACAGGCGATCATCCTGTATGAGGCGGCGCTGGGCCTGGGTATCGCGATCGGCCCGCTGGTCGGCGGCGTCCTCGGCTCGATCTCCTGGCGCGGCCCGTTCTTCGGCGTCTCGGCGCTGATGGCCGTCGCCCTGGTGATCACCGCCTTCCTGCTGCCGGCCACCCCGCGCGCCGAGCGCGCCACCACGCTGGCCGACCCGTTCCGCGCGCTGCGCCACCGCGGGCTGCTCGGTGTCGCGATCACCGCGCTGCTCTACAACTTCGGCTTCTTCACCCTGCTCGCGTTCACCCCGTTCCCGCTGGACATGACCGCACACCAGATCGGCCTGATCTTCTTCGGCTGGGGTCTGGCACTGGCGTTCACCTCGGTGGTGGTCGCCCCGCGCCTGCAACACCGCTTCGGGACGGTGCGGGTACTCATCCTCAACCTGCTGGCCTTCACCGCGGTGCTCACCGTGATGGCGGTGTGGACGGACTCCAAGGCCGTGTTGGCCGCCGGGGTGGTGGTGGCCGGCCTGTTCATCGGTATCAACAACACCCTGATCACCGAAACCGTGATGAAAGCCGCGCCGGTCGAGCGCGGTGTGGCCTCGGCGGCCTACAGCTTCCTGCGCTTCGGCGGAGCGGCCGTCGCGCCGTGGCTGGCGGGAGTACTCGGCGAGCAGATCAACGTGCACCTGCCGTACTGGGTGGGTGCGGCCGCAGTGCTGGCCGGTGCCGGCGTGCTGTTCGTGACGCGACCGCACCTCGCCGGGATCGACGAGGAAGGCCCGGCCGAAGACGAACTCGACGAACTCACCGACGAGGCCACCGCCGTCACCGTCGGCTCCGACAGCTGACGCCACGCCGACGAATCCGCTCCTGCCGACTCGTCGCGGTCCGCACAATCGGTGACATGCCGCAACCGATTGACAGCGAGGCCCGATTGTCGTGGGTGCTGGCCGGTCTGGCCGGAGTACTGGGCGCCGCCGCGTTCACCCATTCGGCGGGATACTTCGTCACGTTCATGACCGGCAACACCGAACGGGCCTTCCTCGGACTGTTCCAGGACAAGGCCTGGCTGGCGGTCGGCGCGGCAATACTGCTGGCATCCTTTGTCGGCGGAGTGGTGATCGCCTCGTTGTGCCGTCGCCACCTCTGGGTGAACCATCCGCACGGCGCCACCGTGTTGACCACATTCGCGCTCGTGGCATCGACCGTGGTGGACCTCGTCATGCGGGGTTGGACGGCCCACGACGTGCCGTTCGTCCCAATCGTGTTCGTGGCCTTCGGTATCGGCGCGCTGAACACCTCCTTCGTCAAGGACGGTGAGGTGTCGATCCCGCTGAGTTACGTGACCGGGACACTGGTCAAGATGGGCCAGGGCATCGAACGCCACCTCAGCGGCGGCCAGTTGAACGATTGGCTGGGCTATTTCCTGCTGTGGGCCGGATTCGCCGCCGGCGCCGTCATCGGCGGGTTCATCAGCGTGGTGGTGAGCGGGTCGCAGATGCTGCTGGGCGCCACCGTCGTCTGCGCACTGACCGCGGGATACACCTACTTCTACTTCGATGGCCACGCGTTGTTGAAATAGCGGGTGCGCGCCGGGGGCCTCACAACGCGAACAGCAGGAACTGCGTGACCTGGGTGGGTGAGAAATTGTCGTCGCTCACCGCGATCACCGACTGCCGTCCGTCAGCCAGCCTGGGGCCCAACGTGATCCCCTCGATGTTGTCCAACGGCGCCAGGCCCACGACGGCTCCGAGATCGGCCACCAGTGTCTTCGTCATCTCGGCGGAGCCGTCGACCAGGCTTGCGCGGTAGATCCGCACCGCCACGTGGGTGCCGTAGCCGCGTTCGACCACCAGAAAGCTGCCGTCGTCCAGCGCCACCAGATCCGACAATCCGTTGTCGCCGCCCGGCCCGGCACTGACCGCGTCCAGCGGATAGCTGTACTGGCCGTCAACCGCTCCGGTGTCCACGTCGAACCGAATGATGCGGGTGCGGGCGCCGTGGTGTTCCTCGGGCGGTGGACCGTCGTCATGGCCCGGCCCTTCCATGGCCGCCCACAGCTTCCGCCCGTCGGCGGACAACGTCAGCCCCTCCAACGCGCTGTTGCGGCGGGCGCCCTGGCCGTCGGCCGACATGCGCAGCGCGTCGGGCAGGGCGAACTCGCCGAGGAAACCGCCGTCGAGCCCGGCGGCCCGCACCCACGGGTCCAGCAGGACCGGCGCCGCCCCGGTGACCAACCGCTCCCCCTCGCTGCTCCAGTACAGCCGCTGCCGGCGGGCGTCGAAGGCGATGCCCTCGGGGTCCGGAGGCACCACCGGTGGGACGGCGCCGACATCCAACGGGCCGAAGGGCTGCCCGTCGCGGTCCTGCCAGGTCCGGGTACCGACGACCTGGACATCATCGATCCCGTTGTCCGACAAGATGATCCGGGCAGTGTAGAAGCGGGCCGGGTTGCGCACGGAGCGGTCGTCGCTGATCAGGTAGTACAGGTCGGCGGCCGGGTCGTAACTGATGCCCGACAGCCCGCCGACCACCGTGCCGCCGAACTCCGCACCGAAGGCAACCTGGCGCTGGCCGAGAAACTCCAAACCCGCCGAAGCACGCGCCGGCGCGCACCCGGCCAGGACCAGCAGACCGACCGCCAGAATGCGAGCCCGCATCAGGTGATGACGGCGCCGACCAGGATGCCGACGGCATAGGTGCACGCGATCGCGATGGCGCCGAACACCAGCTGCCGCACCCCCGCGATGGCCACCGGCTTACTGGTGAACTTCGCCGCCGCCCCACCGGCGATCAACAGGCCGACCCCGCCACAGGCCAGCCCGGCCCACAACGATTCGAAGCCGAGCAGATACGGGATGAGCGGGATGATCGCACCGATCGCGAACAGCACGAACGACGAGCCGCCGGCGACCAGCGGTGACGGCTTCTCCTGTGGGTCCACCCCCAACTCCTGCACGAGATGAAAGTTCAGCGCCCGCTTCTCGTCGCGGTGGATCTCCTCGGTGGCTTTCTTCGCGGTCTCGGGCGTCATCCCCATCTCCTGCAGCATGGCCATGAGTTCGGCCCGCTCGGCCTCGGGATTCTTGCGGAATGACCGACGTTCGACACTGACCTCGGAATCGACCTGTTCGTTCGCAGTCGTCACCGAGGTGTACTCACCGAGCGCCATCGAGAACGCGCCGGCCAACAGCCCCGCCACGCCGCTGAGCACGACCGTCTGGGCCGAGGCACTGGCCCCGACGCCTGCGATCAACGCGGTATTGCTGACCAGGCCGTCCATCGCCCCGAACGTCGCCGCACGCAGCCAGCCACCGGTGACGTCGGCGTGCCGGTGATAGCTCACATGCGGCAACCCGGTGGGAGACAGCGACTTACCGACGGACTCCGGCATGGGGCCAATCTTGCGCCGCAGGACCACGGGTGTCCAGCAAGGTAAACCTTGGTGTCAACCGTCCCGCCGGCAGCGCCGCACGCGTTACCGTCGGATATGACTTCCACAGCCGAGCATCTGCGAAACGCACTCGACGGCCGTTGGCGCGACGTCAAGAACGCCATGCGGGCCACGTTGTCCGACGAGATCTTCCGGCCGCACTACACCCCCAACACCGCCATCGCCCGCGCCAAGGTCGCCGAGCAACTCAAGATCATGGCCGCGGCCGGGGCCGCCGAGGACGGCTTCCGCAAAGAGCACGGTGGCAACGGCGACGTCGGCGGGGCCATCACCCAGATCGAGATGCTGGCGATGAGCGATCTGTCGCTCATGGTGAAGGCCGGGGTGCAGTGGGGCCTGTTCGGTGGCGCCATCGAGAATCTGGGCACCGAGCGCCACCACAAGGCCTACGTGCGCCGCCTCATCGACCTGGACCTGCTGGGCTGTTTCGCGATGACCGAGACCGGCCACGGCAGTGACGTGCAATCGCTGGAGACCACCGCCACCTACGACCCGGAAACCGAAGAGTTCGTCATCCACTCCCCGACGCCCAACTCACGCAAGGACTACATCGGCGGGGCGGCCGAAACAGCCAGGGTGGCAGCCGTTTTCGCGCAGCTGATCACCCCCGACGGTGAGGTCCACGGGGTGCACTGCCTGGTGGTGCCGATCCGCGACGACATGGGCAACGACATGCCCGGCGTGACGACGTCGGACTGTCACTACAAGGGTGGTCTGCCCGGCGTCGACAACGGCCGCATCGTCTTCGACCAGGTGCGCGTACCACGGGTGAACCTGCTGAACCGCTACGCCGACGTGGCGCCGGACGGCACCTACAGCTCACCCATCGAGAGCTCCAGCCGACGGTTCTTCACCATGCTGGGCACCCTGATCCGCGGCCGGGTCACCGTGGCCGGCAGTGCCACCGCCGCGGCGCGGGTGGCGCTTGACATCGCCACCCGATATGCGTTGGAACGCAGGCAGTTCAGCGCACCCGACGGTGAAGACGAGGTGCTGATCATGGATTACCTGATGCACCAACGCCGTCTGCTGCCCATGATCGCGAAATCCTATGCGCTGCAGTTCGCCCAGAACGAATTGGTGGCCAAATGCCACGATCTGCAGACCTCGGACAACCCCGACGCCGAGGAGCAGCGCGAACTGGAAGCCCGCGCCGCCGGCCTCAAGGCCGCGGGCACCTGGCACGCCAGCCACGCCATCCAGGAGGCCCGCGAAGCCTGCGGCGGCGCAGGCTATCTCGCCGAGAACCGGCTGATCGCCCTGCGCGCGGACACCGACGTGTTCACCACCTTCGAGGGCGACAACCATGTGCTGACGCAACTGGTGGCCAAACAACTGCTCACCGCGTACGCCGACGACATCAAGGGGATGAGCCCGGTGGAATGGGTGCGCTTCGCAGCCAACTACGCCGGCGAACGAGTGCTCAAACGCACCGCGGCCGAGACGATCATCCAGACCATCCTCGACACCCGCCAGGACAACGAGGAGGAGGGCAGCCTGTTCAACCGCGGCACCCAGGTCAAGATGTTCGAGGACCGCGAGGAGTACATGCTGGCCTCGGTGGCACGCCGACTGCAGGGCAAGGCCAAGGAGATGTCGGCCTTCGACGCCTTCAACGCCGTGCAGGATCACGTGCTGCACGCCGCCCAGGCCCACATCGACCGGGTCATCCTGGAGGCGTTCGTCGCCGGCATCGACGCATGCGAGGACGAGGCCGCCCGCGACCTGCTAGCCGATGTCTGCGATCTGTACGCACTTTCGGTGATCGAGAACGACAAGGCCTGGTTCATCGAGCACCGCTACCTGTCCACCGAACGCGCCAAGGCCGTCACGCGCGGCATCAACGAGCGCTGCCGCTCACTGCGCCCGCACATCGAAACCCTCGTCGACGGGTTCGGCATCCCCGAGCAGCTGCGCTACGCGGCCATGCTCGACCCGGCCGAACTGCTCAACGGCTGAGGCTCTACGGCTTCGGAATCGGGTCGACGGCAACAAGTTTGCCGTCCTCCCCGATCCGGAACCGCACCGTGGCGATGCCGGTCGGCGAGGTGGGCGAATCGTGGCCCTGCTGCCACTGGTAGTTCACCACCACGGTGTCGTCGGCATTGGTGACCACGTTGATATAGGGCCGCGGCTCCGGGGTGGCCGGCCCCAGTGGGGTCTGCCGGTCGAAGAACAGCAGCTGCCCGGCGCTGTTGGGCTCGGGATTGGTCTGGCCCACCTGAACCCAGTACAGCCGGCAGTTGCTGGTGTGCCCGGAACCGATCTGCGTCCACTGCCGGCCGGCCTCGGGGGCGGGCAGTGCGGCGATCTGATCGGCGATGGTGTCCGCACTCGGACCGTCCGCCGGCGCGCAGGTGTCCGGCTTCGGAGGCGGTGGTGACGACGGACTCCAGCCGCAACCCACCACGAGCAGACCGACAAAGGCGATGATGGCGCTCAGCCGTGCATACACACCTCGAGGGTAGCGAATCGCACCGGCTCGACGAGAGCACTGACGGCGGCGCGTCAATTGGGCGACACTGTTGGCGATCCGATCGAGGATCGCTTTCACCCCGACCCCAAGGAGACATGATGGCTTGGTTCCTCGCCATGGAAGGCCCCGCCAACAAGGCCGTGCTCTACCAATTGCAGGAATCAGTCAACGTTCAGCAGCTCGCCGAGGAGATGGCCAGTGCGGCCACCCTGGACCGCCCGGTTCCGGTACCGGCCGTGCTGCAGAACAACCGGCAACAGGTGACGGTGTACGTGCGGCCCGCGGCCTGGGGGGTGTGGACGTTCTACCAGCTCACCGAGGAGGAGCGGAAAACGCTCGCATCGGCGTCGAATCCACTGGTGGAGGCACTGACCCAGGCGGCCCGTCAGGCTCAGGCCCGGCCCCAGGGGTAGCGCTGGGGTCTTGAGAACTTGCTCCCCCGGATGGACTCGAACCATCAACCGCCCGATTAACAGTCGGGAGCTCTGCCAATTGAGCTACAGGGGACTACCTTCCGCGGAAGCTCCGCGGCCGAGCGTTGACTCTAGCGCACGGACCGCCGCCGCCGCCAATGCGCTCCCAGACGGGCGCGTCGGGGCGCCGGTGAGGCAGGATGGGAGCTACACACATCGCCTGTCTGGGACGCTTGGGAGGAACGCCTGTGATCCGCTACGCCGCCGTGATCGCCGTCGGCTACGTACTGGGCGCCAAGGCCGGCCGACGCCGCTATGAGCAAATCGCCGGCACCTACCGCGCGGTGACCGCCAATCCGGCCACCAGGGCGGTTCTGGACGCCGGACGACGCAAGATCGCCAAGCGGGTGTCACCGGATCCGCAATTCCTCACATTGACGCCCATAGACGCAGAAACGTCGGTGTTCTCCACGAAGGAGAGCACCGACGCTTCGGCAAAACCGCGCTGGTAAGCCCAGCCGTGCAGGCTGACTAACCGATCCCCTGGTTGATCGTGGTCCCCGGCAGCAACGGGCCGGTGACGAATCCGCCGTTACCGCCGGCTCCCACCCACGGTGTCCCGACCTGGGCGGGCGTGCCGTTGGAGTAGGACAGGCACTTGCCGTCCTCCTTGTTGCCGAACCAGGCCAGGCAGGCCGGTCCGGCCGTCATCTGGGGGTCGGCCGCCGGGGTCGCCAAGAACGCCGGGGCCGCCGCCGCAGCGCCGGTGGCCAGTGCGAATGCGCCGACGGCGACGAAACGCCGCGTCCGCGTGCTGAACAGTGTCACGGACTCAGCCTATCGCGATGTGAGCTCTCACGCAGTGAGGTCGTCGCCGCTGGCCTGCTCGAGCAGGCTGCGCCGGTAGGACTCCATGGCCACCAGGTCACCGAACAGGGCGTGATATTCGTCTCCCTGTTCCACCGGTGACATGCGTTGCAGCTTGGACTTCACCTCGGCGATCTGGCGGCCCACCCAGACTTCCTGCAGCCGGGCCAGCACGCTGCTGATGTAGCGCGGCAGCTGCTCGTCGTCCTCGACGTTGATGGCCTCCACGCCCAACTCGTTGACCAGGCCGGCCGCCGCCGGGGACGACGCCTGCTCGCGGACCGCCTCGATCCACTGGGCGCCGGACAGACCCGCCGCGGTGCCCCCGGCGCTCTCGATCGCCGAGCGCACCGCGGCGTATCCGGGGTGGGTGAAGCTCTCGACGGTCAGTGAGTCGAACACCGGCCCGGCGATCGCGGGATACTGCAAACCGGCCTTGAGCGCCTCACGCTGCGGCCACAGTGTCGGGTCGGTCGGGTTGGGTCGCTGAACGGGCGCCGCCGCACGGGCCTGCGCTGTAGGCCCGCGCCGGGAATCCTTGCGGCCACTGCCGGCCTCCTCGCGCACCCGGCCGATCACCTGCGCCACGTTGTCCCAGCCGACCCAGCCGGCCAGCTGCCGGGCATACTCGTCGCGCAGGGTGGGGTCCTTGATCCGCGCGGCCATCGGTACGCAGCGCCGCAGCGCGGTCACCCGACCCTCGGCGCTGTCCAGGTCGTGTTCGGCCAGCGCGCTGCGAATCACGAACTCGAACAACGGGGTTCGCCGGGCCACCAGGTCCCGCACCGCGCCGTCCCCCGAGCGCAGCCGCAGATCACACGGATCCATACCGTCGGGGGCCACCGCCACGAACGACTGCCCGGACAGGTTCTGCTCCCCCTCGAACGCCTTGACCGCGGCAGCCTGCCCGGCGGCGTCACCGTCGAAAACGTAGATCAGCTCGCCGCGGAAGAAGTTGTCGTCCATCATCAGCCGGCGCAGCATCGCCAGGTGCTGCTCGCCGAACGCGGTACCGCACGACGCCACCGCCGTGGTCACCCCGGCCAGGTGCATGGCCATCACGTCGGTGTAGCCCTCGACGACCACGGCCTGATGGCCCTTGGCGATGTCACGTTTGGCGCGGTCCAGCCCGAACAGCACCTGTGACTTCTTGTACAGCACGGTTTCGGGGGTGTTGACGTATTTGGCCTGGTTCTGGTCATCGTCGAACAAGCGGCGGGCACCGAAACCGATGGTCTCGCCCGAGGACACCCGGATCGGCCACAGCAGCCGGCGGTGGAACCGGTCCATCGGCCCGCGCTTGCCCTCCCGGCTCAGCCCGGCCGCCTCCAGCTCCTTGAACTCAAAACCCTTACGCAGCAGATGCTTTGTCAGTGTGTCCCAGCCCGACGGGGCGAAGCCGCAGCCGAACTGGGCGGCCGCGGCGGCGTCGAAGTTGCGTTCGGTCAGGTACTTGCGCGCCTCGGCGGCCTCGTCGGAGGCCAGCGCCTGGACGTAGAACTCGCTCGCGGCGGCGTTGGCGGCCAGCAACCGGCTCCGGCTGCCACGGTCGCGCTGCACGTTGGTGGTCGACCCGCCGGTGTAGGTGACGGTGTAACCGACCTTGTCGGCCAGCAGCTCGACCGCCTCGACGAACGTGACGTGCTCGATCTTCTGGATGAACGCGTAGACATCGCCACCCTCACCGCAACCGAAGCAGTGGAAGTGCCCGTGGTTGGGCCGCACATGGAACGACGGCGACTTCTCGTCGTGGAACGGGCAGAGGCCCTTCATCGAGTCGGCGCCGGCCCGCCGCAATTGGACGTAGTCGCCGACGACATCCTCGATGCGGATTTTGTCACGAATGGCCGCGATATCGCGATCAGGAATGCGGCCGGCCACCGACCTAGTCTAGAGGCCGGGGCGATCGCGCTTCGTGCACTCTTTCCAACCGGCTCTCGGTATAGGACGCAATCTGATCGACGACGACGCGCAACCGGGCACCGTCGTCTGCGGCCAGCTCGAACTCGGGCGCGAACTGCGGGTCCAGGCTGCCCGGCGCCTGCGCCCACAGCGCCAGGGCCACCTCGTGGATGAGCGTGCGCTGATCGGCCTGGATCTGCAGATGGCGGTGGTCGGACATGATGAACTGCAGGGCCAGCATCTTGAGCAGCACCACCTCGGCGCGCACCAGGGGCGGCACGGTCAGGTCGGCATCAAAACGACGTAGCCCCGCTCCGCGATCCCCGGCGACGGCCCGGGTCTGGGTGATCGCGGCGTTGGCAAAGCGTCCGACCAACTCACTGGTCATCGTCTTGAGCGCGACCGAGGCCGCCAGGGTCCCGTCGTAGCGGCCCACCGCGGCGACCACCGGCACCTGTGACAGCCGCTCGGCGGCGGCCAGCAACTCGTCACGGGTGACCGCCGGAAACGACCTGGCCCCCAGGTCCGCCAACGAGGCGGCGGCGTCCCGGTCGCCGAGCACCCGCAGGTCGATGCGCCCGGAGATCACCCCGTCCTCGACGTCGTGCACCGAATAGGCGACGTCGTCGGCCCAGTCCATCACCTGGGCCTCCAGGCACGGCCGCTCGGCCGGCGCACCGTCGCGGACCCAGGCGGCGGCCTCGGCGTCGTCGTCGTAGAAGCCGTACTTGCGTCGAGTGCCGAAGCTCGGCCACGGGTACTTCGCCACCGCGTCCAGCGCCGCCCGGGTCAGGTTGAGACCGGCCGAACGACCATCGGCGTCAAGGACTTTGGGCTCCAGCCGGGTGAGGATCCGGAAGTTCTGGGCATTGCCCTCGAACCCGCCGAACGGTTTGGCGATCTCGTCGAGGGCCCGCTCCCCGTTGTGTCCGTACGGCGGATGTCCGATGTCGTGGGCCAGCCCGGCCAGGTCGACCAGGTCGGGATCACAACCCAGCCCGATCGCCATCCCCCGCCCGATCTGGGCCACCTCCAACGAGTGGGTGAGCCGGGTGCGGGGCGTGTCGCCGTGCCGCGGCCCGACCACCTGGGTCTTGTCGGCCAGCCGGCGCAGCGCCGCGCTGTGCAGCACCCGGGCCCGGTCGCGGGCGAAGTCGGTGCGGTGCTCGGTGTCGGTCCCGGGCAGGGCAGCACCTTTGGGCGCTTCGACCACCAAGCGTTGCCGGTCGAAGTCGTCGTAGCAGGCCTGCGTATCCCCGTTCACCGACGCACAGTCTGCCAGGAACCGGCGCGCCGACCCCGCAGCGCACTAGATTGACGGTCATGCGTATCGCCCGTGTGCTGTCCATGCTGCTCGCGATCCTGATCACCGGCCTGCTTGCGGCACCTGGCGCCGCCGCTGAACCGCCGCTGCGTTTGGCGAGTCAACTCACCGACAACGCCGGCGTGCTGTCGGATGCGCAGCGCGCCGGCGTGCAGCGCGCGCTCGATCAGCTCTACGACACCAAACGCATTCAGCTGTGGGTGGTTTTCGTCGAGGACTTCTCCGGCCAGAACCAACTCGGCTGGGCGCAGAACACCATTCGGCTCAGCGACCTGGGTGACGACGACGCACTGCTGGCGGTGGCCACCGAAGCGCGGGCGTATTCGTTCCAGGTGCCCAGCACGATTCGCGGCGGCAATGCCCGCGCCGAGGACATCCGCCGCGACAGCGTCGAACCGGCCCTGCGCCGCGGGGACTGGGCCGGCGCGGCGATCGCCGCCGCGAACGGCTTGAAAGCCGATCCGCCCGCCGCGCCTGCGGGTGCCGGCGTGTCATGGCCGGGCATGCTCATCGCCCTGGGCGTGGTGGTGGTGCTGTTCGGCCTGCTGTGGTGGTGGTCGCGGCGCCGGCGCGCCAAGCGCCGCCGCGCCGAGTTCGAGGCCGCCAAGCGGGTTGACCCCACCGACGCCGCCGCACTGGCCACGGTCCCCCTGGAGGCGCTCGATGAGCTGTCCCGCTCGATCGTGGTCGACGTTGACAATGCCGTGCGCACCAGTGCCGCCGAGCTACAACTGGCCGTCGAGGAGTTCGGCGCGCAGCGCACCGAGCCGTTCGCCGCGGCTCTGGAGAATGCGAAAAAGGCTCTGGCCCAAGCGTTCAACGTGCGTCAGACCCTCGATGACGAAGCCCCTGAGACACCGCTGCAGCAGCGTGAACTGCTGACCAAGGTGGTGATCTCGGCGGCCCGTGCCGACCGTGAACTGGAAGCCCAGAGCCAGGCTTTCGAGCAGCTGCGCGATCTGGTGATCAACGCCCCGGCCCGGCTGGACACGATGACCCAGCAGATGGTCGGCCTGACCGCCCGCATCGAGCCGTCGCAGCAGACCCTGCAGAACCTGCACACCCAGTTCGACGCCACCGCACTGAGTTCGGTGGAAGGCAACGTCGACACCGCCCAGGAGCGGCTGGCGTTCGCCGACCGCAACATCACCGCAGCCCGCGGCCTGGTGTCGAAGCCGGCGACCGATCAAACCGCTCTGGTGGACGCGGTACGTTCGGCCGAATCCGCCCTCGACCAGGTCCGGACCCTGCTCGACGCGGTGGACAGTGCGGCGTCGGACATCAACCGCGCCCTGGCTGAATTGCCCGCCGCGCTGACTGACATCCAGGCCGGCATCGACCAGGCGAATTCACTGCTGACGCAACCAGATACACCGCAGGCCGACAAGCTCAGCACGGTCCGCGACGCGGCAGCCCGGGCCGCCGCCGACGCGCAGTCGCACGGCAAGGCCGACCCGCTGGGCACGTTCACCCGACTCACCAAGGCCGACGCCGAACTCGATCAACTACTGGCCGGGGTGCACGAACAACAGGAGGCCGCCGAACGGTTGGCCCGGGCGCTGGAGCAGGCGCTGTTCACCGCCCAGTCGCGGATCAAGGCGGTGTCGGACTTCGTCGAAACCCGGCGCGGCAGCATCGGACCGGAAGCACGTACCCGCTTGGCCGAGGCGCAACGGCAACTCGAAGCCGCGCTGGCCAAGCGGGCATCGGACCCGAATGAGGCCGTCGCACACGCCAACGGGGCCTCGACGCTGGCAGCACAGGCGCAAGGCCTGGCCAACGACGATGTGCGGGCCGCGCAGCGCTCCTACACCTCGCAGTACGGCGGCGGTGGCTCCGATATGGGTGCGGTGCTCGGCGGCATCCTGATCGGCAACATCCTGCGCGGCGGCGGCGGCTTCGGTGGTGGTTTCGGCGGTGGGTACGGCGGCGGCTGGGGCGGGGGCCGCAGCATGGGCCGCCCGACGTCCTACGGCGGGTCGTCACATTCGTCGGGCCGCAGCTACAGCGGTGGCGGCGGCCGGTTCTGATCGCTTTTCATTGCGTGAGCAGACACAAACTCGTGCCTTGTCGGCCGAAAAAGTACGAGTTTGCGTCTGTTCGCCGGGAGACTCAGCAGCCCTTGAGCCGCACCGCGAGGTAGTCCGACACCTTGTCCAGGGCGATGCGCTCCTGGGTCATGGCGTCACGCTCGCGGATGGTGACCGCGTTGTCCTCCAGGGTGTCGAAATCGACGGTCACGCAGTATGGCGTGCCGATCTCGTCCTGGCGGCGGTAGCGGCGACCGATCGCACCGGCGTCGTCGAACTCGACGTTCCAGTTCTTGCGGAGCTCGGCGGCCAGGTCACGGGCCTTGGGCGACAGGTCGGCGTTGCGGCTCAACGGCAACACCGCGGCCTTGACCGGCGCCAGTCGCGGATCGAGCTTGAGCACGGTGCGCTTGTCCACCCCGCCCTTGGCATTGGGCGCCTCGTCCTCGGTGTAGGAGTCGACCAAAAACGCCATCAGCGAGCGGGTCAGACCGGCCGCCGGCTCGATCACGTACGGCACGTAGCGGGTATCGGTGCCCTGATCGTAGAAGGACAGGTCGACACCGGAATGCTTTGCGTGCGTGGACAAGTCGAAGTTGGTGCGGTTGGCGATGCCTTCCAGCTCACCCCACGGGTTGCCGGCGAAACCGAACTTGTACTCGATGTCGACGGTGCCGTCGGAGTAGTGCGACAGCTTCTCCTTGGGGTGGTCGTAGAGGCGCAGGTTGTCCCGGTCGATACCGAGGTCCACATACCACTGCAACCGCGTCTCGATCCAGTACTTGTGCCATTCCGGCGCGGTCGACGGCTCGACGAAGAACTCCATCTCCATCTGCTCGAACTCGCGGGTACGGAAGATGAAGTTGCCCGGCGTGATCTCGTTGCGGAAGCTCTTGCCGATCTGGCCGATGCCGAACGGTGGCTTCTTGCGCGCGGTGGTCACCACGTTGGCGAAGTTGACGAAGATGCCCTGGGCGGTCTCGGGACGCAGGTAGTGCAGACCTTCCTCCGACTCGATCGGGCCGAGGTAGGTCTTGAGCATCATGTTGAAGTCACGCGGCTCGGTCCACTGCCCTTTGGTGCCGCAATCGGGGCAGACGATCTCGTCCATCGAGACGGCGTCGGGATCGTCCAGACCCTTCTTCGCCGCGTACGCCTCCTGCATGTGGTCCTGCCGGTGCCGCTTGTGGCAGTTCAGGCACTCCACCAGCGGGTCGTTGAAGACGTCGACGTGACCGGAGGCGACCCAGACCTGCCGCGGCAGGATGATCGCGGAGTCCAGACCGACGACGTCGTCGCGGCCGGTGACCATCGACTTCCACCACTGCCGCTTGATGTTTTCCTTGAGCTCCACCCCGAGCGGCCCGTAATCCCACGCGGACTTGGTGCCGCCGTAGATCTCTCCGGACTGGAATACCAAGCCACGGCGTTTCGCCAGGTTCGCGACGGTGTCGATGATCGAAGATGGAGCCACGGTGCATCAGCGTAGCGACCGGCCCACGCGGGGCGATAATCCGCCGCGACCGCGGACCGATTGACATGCGATACCGCGCATGTATTCTGATCCGTAATGAAAACGATTTCCAATTTGGCGGAGAATTCGCACGACGACGCGCGCGAGAACAGCGCCGCGCCCGCCCCCGAAATGCCGTCGCGCGAGGTCCTCGACACCGCCGGCGAGCTGCTCCGCGCGCTGGCCGCCCCGCTGCGCATCGCGATCGTGCTGCAGCTGCAGCAGTCCGCGCGGTGCGTCCATGAATTGGTCGACGCGCTCGACGTCCCGCAGCCGTTGGTCAGCCAGCACCTGCGGATTCTCAAGCAGGCCGGGGTGGTGACCAATGAACGCGCCGGCCGCGAGGTGCTCTACAGCCTCGTCGACCACCATCTGGCCCACATCGTCGCCGACGCCGTGGCCCACGCCGGCGAGGAGCACCCGTGACCGGCGCCGTCCGGTCCACCCGGCAGCGCGCGGCGATCGCCGACCTGCTCAACGAGACCGACGGGTTCCGCTCGGCCCAGGAACTGCACGACGAGCTGCGCCGCCGCGGCCAGGGCATCGGTCTGACAACCGTCTACCGGACCCTGCAGGCCATGGCCACCAGCGGCAGCGTCGACACCCTGCGCACCGACACCGGTGAATCGGTCTACCGGCGCTGCTCAGAAGACCACCATCACCACCTGGTGTGCCGGGCCTGCGGTGCGACCGTGGAGATTTCCGGTGGCCAGGTCGAGACGTGGGCCGCCGACGTGGCCCGTGAGCACGGCTTCTCCGACGTCAGCCACACCATCGAGATCTTCGGGGTGTGCGAGGAGTGCGTCGACGGGGTCAACTGACCGACTTTCCGCGTATGAAGCGTGGTGGCGGTGCCGAGCCCGATTTTCCGCCATGGCGCTTCACACGTGGGGGCGCCGGGTCCGATCGTCGGCCAGCGGGAGCACGGTATCGCGGGTCAGCGGGGCGAGCTCGATGTCGCCCGGCACGTGCGGGTCGATCCAAGTCATCTCGGCGATCTCGGCCGCCGGATGCGGCTCGCCGTCCAGGTTGACCAGAAACAGATCCGCCGCCACCCGATGACCTGGTTCGTTGGCGGCCACCGCGTCGTGGTGCCCGAGTGCACGCACCCCGGACACGCCGACCCCCAGCTCCTCCCGGACCTCGCGGGCCAACGCCTCGATCGGCTGCTCCCCCGGCTCGATCTTTCCGCCCGGCTGCATGAACGCCGTCGTCCCGCGTTTACGCACCACCAGCAGCCGGCCCCGCTCGTCGAGCACCACGGCCGCGACGATGCGGATGATGGCAGTCACGACATCAGGTCTCGGCGCACATCGGCACCGGTGGCCAGCACCATCAAAATCAGGGTCCGGAGCGCGTCGTCGGTCAGCCCGGCCGCCGGGAAGTTGTAGCGCAACATCACGTCGGCGACCTTCTTGGCCGGCCGCTTGCGCGCCCCCGACTTCGTGCCGTTCGTGGGCGTCGCCGGCCCGTCAACAACCTTCTCCACCAACACCACCGTGCCCAGCATCGTCTTGCCGGCATGGTCGGACACCCGGTCGCGAATCTTGTTGTTCAGCGGCAGATCCCACGCCAGCGGCTGCGTCAGCGAGACCATCTCCAGGTCCTCGGCGATGGCCACCACCCGCACCGAGGCCACCGACCCGTCGACCGTGACCGTCAGCGCGTTGTCTTCTTCCTCGACAACGGTGGACACCTCGCCGAGCACCGCGGACAACCGCTGCAGGAGGCCGGGCATGTCAGGCCCTGCCGAATCGACGGTTGCGGTTCACGTACTCCTCGCAGGCCGCCCACAGATCGCGCCGGTCGTAGTCGGGCCAGAGTTTGTCCTGGAACACGAACTCGGCGTACGCCGCCTGCCACAACAGGAAGTTGCTGGCCCGCTGCTCACCCGAGGTCCGGATGAACAGGTCGACATCGGGGATGTCCGGCCGGTGCAGGTGCTTGGCGAAGGACGCCTCGCTGATCCGGTTCGGGTTGATCTTGCCCTCGGCGGCTTCGGCGGCCAGCGCCTGCGCTGCCTCGACGATCTCGGTGCGCCCACCGTAGTTGACGCAGTAGTTGACGGTGATGACGTCATTGCCGACCGTCATCTGCTCGGCGATGTCGAACTCTTTGATGACGCTGCGCCACATCTTGGGCCTCGACCCCACCCAGCGCATGTTCACGCCCATGGCGTTGAGGTTCTCCCGGCGGCGGCGCACCACCTCGCGGTTGAAGCCCATCAGGAACCGAACCTCTTCGGTGCTGCGCTTCCAGTTCTCGGTGGAGAACGCGTACACACTCAGATGCTTGATACCGAGCTCGATCGCACCGCAGGTGATGTCGATCAACACCGCCTCGCCCATCTTGTGGCCCTCCGTGCGGCCCAGGCCGCGCTGGGTGGCCCACCGACCGTTGCCGTCCATCACCACGGCCACGTGATTCGGCACCTGATCGGCCGGGATTCGGGGCGCGACGGCCTTGGAGGTGTGTTGGGGCGGGCGGGCGAAGCGGCCGTTGGTGCCGGCCGGGATGTCCGGGAAGACGACGGGCCAGGTCGAGGTGTCGGGAAAGACCGGATAGTCCTCAGGCGCCGGAGGCAGCTGTGGGTAGGTCGTCTTGCCCCGCTTCCCGTCCTTCGTCAAAGCCATGGGCCATATCCTGCCTGACCAGCGTCGCGCGCTGTTCGGCGACTGTCCGATCGATCCGGTACACCCGCTCGACCAGAGGCAATGTCCGCAGCTGGCGTTCGAGGTGCCACTGCAGATGTGCCGCGATCAGCCCGCTGGCCTGGCTGCGATGCCCGGAGGCGGAGGCCTCGGCGTACTCCCAGTCCCCGTCGTGCAGCGCCGACATCAACTCCAGCACCGGCTGCGGTGGGGTGCTGGACCCGCTGGGACGGCAGTGCACGCACACGCTGCCGCCGGCAGCCACGTGAAATGCCCGGTGCGGGCCCGGGGCGGCGCACCGGGCGCACTCGGTCAGCGCCGGCGCCCACCCCGCGATCGTCATCGCCCGCAGAAGATAGGAATCCAGGATCAGCTCACGGGCCCGGCGCCCGTCGGCCACCGCGCGCAGCGCGGCCACGGTGAGCCGGTGCAGCTCGGGCATCGGCGCCCGTTCCTCCCCGGCCAGCCGCTCGGCCGTCTCCAACATGGCGCAGGCACTGGTGTAGCGGCCGTAGTCACTGACGATGTCGGCGGCGAACGCGTCGATGGCCTGCACCTGGGTGACGATGTCGAGATTGCGACCCGGATGCAGCTGAACGTCGATGTGGGCAAACGGCTCCAGCCGGGCGCCGAACTTGCTGCGGGTACGCCGGACCCCCTTGGCCACCGCGCGCACCAAACCATGGTCGCGGGTGAGCAAGGTGACGATCCGGTCGGCTTCGCCGAGCTTGTGCTGGCGCAGCACCACCGCCCGGTCCCGGTACAGCCGCATCGTGACAGTGTCGCACCAAGGCGGGACAGGTTCCGTTATGCACCGCCGATATTCTCGAAAGTGATGGCCAAATCTACGACTTCCGGCACTGGTTTTCCTGCTCCACCGGCACCGTTGCCCACCCTGACCCATCAGCTGTACCAACTCGCCAGCGGCGCAGTCACTTCTGACGAACTCGTACAGCAGGCGCTGCATGCCATCGCCGCGAGCCAGTCCACCCTCAACGCCTTCCGCGTGGTGCTCACCGAGCAAGCACTGGCCGACGCCGCCCGGGCCGACGCCGCGCGCGCAGCCGGCAAACAACTCCCCCTGCTGGGCATCCCGATCGCGGTCAAAGACGACGTCGACGTCGCGGGGGTGCCCACCCGATTCGGCACCGCCGGCGAGGGGCGGGTGGCCGACGCCGACGCCGAGGTGGTGCGCCGCCTGCGCGCGGCCGGGGCGGTGATCGTCGGCAAGACCAACACCTGTGAGCTCGGGCAGTGGCCCTTCACCGGCGGCCCCGGCTTCGGACACACCCGCAACCCGTGGTCACGCAAGCACAGCCCGGGCGGGTCCTCGGGTGGCAGCGCCGCGGCCGTCGCCGCCGGCCTGGTGACCGCGGCGATCGGCTCCGACGGCGCGGGCAGTGTCCGCATCCCGGCGGCGTGGACACATCTGGTCGGCATCAAGCCGCAGCGCGGGCGGATCTCCACCTGGCCGCTGCCCGAGGCGTTCAACGGGATCACCGTCAACGGTGTGCTCGCCCGCACCGTCACCGACGCCGCCCTGGTACTCGACGCCGCATCCGGCAACGCCGACGGTGATCTGCACAAGCCGCCACCCATCCAGGCCGCCGACCATGTCGGGCGCGCGCCCGGACCACTGCGGGTGGGCCTGTCCACCAAGTTGCCGTTCACCGGCTTCCGGGCCAAGCTGCACCCCGAGATCCGCGACGCGCTGCAGGCCGTCGGAGGCCAGCTCGAGCAGCTCGGGCACACCGTGGTGGCCCAGGATCCCAACTATCGCCTGCAGATGTCCTGGGACTTCCTGGCCCGCTCCACCGCCGGGCTGTTGGACTGGGCCGAGCGGCTGGGCGATCTGCATTACGACGAACGCACCGTGGCAAACATGCGGATCGGCCGGGTGCTGTCCCAGAACGTGCTGCGCAAGGCCCGTGTCCACGAAGCCGCGGCACAACGCCGGATGTCGTGGGTGTTCAATCTCGTCGACGTCATCGTGGCGCCGACGACGGCCCAACCCCCGCCGCTCACACACGAATTCGACCGCCGCGGCTGGTCGGCCACCGAACGCGCCTCGATCGCGGCCTGCCCGCTGACCTGGCCGTGGAACCTGCTGGGCTGGCCGTCGATCAACGTGCCCGCCGGGTTCACCTCCGACGGGCTGCCGATCGGGGTGCAGTTGATGGGGCCGGCCAACAGTGAGCCCCTGCTGATCTCGCTGGCCGCCGAGTTGGAGGCAATCACCGGCTGGGCCGCCAAACAGCCCGAAGTGTGGTGGCAGGTGCCGTCACAGACCGACGCATCCCAGGCCGCCGCGGCGATCAACGCGCTCGAGCGACGGGCGAGTTGACCCGATCGGCGCCACATCCACGGCCAGCCGAAAACGACAGTCGTGTAGCGTTTTGCGCGCGATCGACTACGGGCAGGGGGGCCGCAATGAACTATCCGGATCCGCGCTATTCCCAGCAACCGCCCCAGCAGCAACCTCCGCCGGGGCCGTACCCACCCGAGCCGTATGGATACGGTTACCCGCCCAACGGTGGTTACCCGCCCAACGGTGGTTACCCGCCCGCTCCGCAATACGGCGCCCCGACTCAGCCGCCGTACCCGCCGGCTCCGGCCTTCAGCTCACCGCCGGCCGCCAAGAACGATGGCAATTCCTGGGGCTGGCTGCTGTTGAACATGCTGATGCGCTCCGTTTTCGATTACCGGGGAAAGGGCATCGGCAACAGCGAGCGCGACCGCGCCATCGTCGGCCTGACAATCATCGGCGTCACGATTCTCGGGATCGCGATCGTGATTCTGGTCGTGGTGCTGAGCAGCCGGTAGCGGCTTCTCCCAGGCGAGTTAAAACCCCAGCCGGCCAAGCTGTTTGGGATCCCGCTGCCAGTTCTTGGCGATCTTGACCCGCAAGTCGAGATACACCTTTGTGCCGAGCAGCTTTTCGATCTGGGTGCGGGCGGCGGTACCGACCTCGCGCAGCCGGGCGCCACCTTTGCCGATCACGATGCCCTTCTGGCTGTCACGCTCGACGTAGAGGATCGCGTGCACGTCGATCAAGGGATTGTCGTCTTCTCGTCCTGGCCTTTCCGAAACTTCCTCGATCACCACGGCCAGCGAGTGCGGCAGCTCATCGCGCACCCCTTCCAGCGCGGCCTCGCGGATGAGCTCGGCCATCAGTACTTCCTCGGGCTCATCGGTGAGCTCGCCGTCGGGGTAATAGGCCGGCCCCGGCGGCAGTTTGGAGACGAGGACGTCGGTGAGGACGTCGAGTTGTTCGCCCGCGGTGGCCGACACCGGCACGATCTCGGCGTCCGGGCCGACGAGTTCACTGACGGCCATCAGCTGTTCGGCAACCCGGTCTTTGGGCACCTTGTCGATCTTGGTGACCACGGCGATCAGGGTGGTCCTAGGCGCCACCGCGCGGATCTGCTGATAGATCCAGCGGTCGCCGGGGCCAATCCGCTCGTCGGCCGGGATGCACAGCCCGATCACGTCGACCTCGGAGTAGGTGTCCTTGACCAGGTCGTTGAGCCGTTGGCCGAGTAGGGTGCGCGGCCGGTGCAGACCCGGCGTGTCGACCAGGATGATCTGGAAGTCGTCGCGGTGCACGATGCCGCGGATGGTGTGCCGCGTGGTCTGCGGGCGGTTCGAGGTGATCGCCACCTTCTGGCCCACCAGTGCGTTGGTCAGCGTCGACTTGCCGGTGTTGGGCCGGCCGACGAAACAGACGAAACCAGAACGGAATTCAGTCATGTCGGGTTTCCGGCCCGGTCGGTGACGATCACCGCGGCGTCAGCGGACAGTTCCCGCACCGCAGCCACCCCGGCGTCGTCGGCGCCGCCACCGACCAGCACCGCGGCTTCGATCCCGGTGGCCCCACTGGACACCGCGGCCGCGACCGCGGATTGCAGTGCGGTCAGTTGCAGCGCCGCCAGTGTCACCGGGGCACCGGCATAGGTGCGTCCGTCCTGATCCCGTACCGCCGCACCGGCCGGCGCCTCGGCACGGGCCATCGCGCCCCGGGCCAGGACCACGAGCTTGTTGTCTTCGGCGTCGAGCTCAGTCATCGGTACCTCGGGTCTCCTCATTCTCAGATTCAGCCGGACTGACCAGGACGGTGCCGATCCGCACCCGCCCCCGGTGGTCGGACCCGCCCTCGGCCCGCAGCCGCAGGCCGTTCCAGGTCACTTCGGCGCCGGGCAGCGGGACCCGGCCCAGTTCGAAGGCCACCAGCCCGCCGACCGTGTCGGGCTCGAGATCCTCGTCCGGTTCCAGGTCGTAGCGCTCGCAGAGGTCTTCGATCGGCAACCGTGCCGACACCCGGAACTGCCGCTCCCCCAGGTCTTCCACCGGAACCACCTCGCCGGCGTCGTACTCGTCGACGATCTCGCCGACGATCTCTTCCAGCACGTCTTCGATGGTGACCAGGCCCGCTGTGGCGCCGTACTCGTCCACCAGCAGCGCCATGTGGTTGCGGTCGCGCTGCATCTCGTTGAGCAGTTCGTCCAGCGGTTTGGAATCCGGCACGAACACCGCGGGGCGCATCACCTGTGCCACGTTGGTGTCACGGCCACCGTTGGTGGAGTAATACGTTTGCTGGACAAGGTCTTTCAGATACACCACGCCGACGATGTCGTCGACGTTCTCACCGATCACCGGGATGCGGGAATGCCCGCTGCGCACGGCCAGTGAGGTGGCCTGGCCCGCCGACTTGTCGCTTTCGATCCACACCATCTCGGTACGCGGCACCATGACCTCACGGGCCGGGGTGTCACCCAGCTCGAACACCGACTGGATCATCCGGCGTTCCTCATCGGCCACCACGCCGCGCTGTTGGGCCAGGTCGACGACCTCACGCAGCTCGATCTCGGAGGCGAACGGCCCGTTGCGGAAGCCACGGCCAGGGGTGAGCGCGTTGCCGATCAAGACCAGCAGCCGGCTGATCGGGGTGAGCAACACCGAGATCGCCTGCAGCGGCAAGGCCGAGAGAAGTGCGATCGAGTAGGCGTTCTGCCGGCCGACGGTCCGCGGGCCGACACCGATGACCACGAAGCTGGTGACCACCATGATGGCGGCCGAGGCCGCCAGGCCCCAGCTGACACCGAGATGTCCGTCGAGGAAGGAAACCAGCAGCACGGTGGCGCTGATCTCGCACGTGATCCGCAGCAGCACAACGAGGTTGGTGTAGCGGGGCCGCTCGGCCACCACCCGGGCCAGCCGGGCGGCACCGGGACGTTCCTCGCGGACCAGCTCTTCGATCCGGGCAATCGAGACGGTGGACAGGGCGGCGTCGATTGCCGCGAACAGGCCACCGAACCCGACCAGCACCACGGCGCCGAGCAGTGGAAGGAGGCCGGTCACGGTTCGTCGAAATATCGGGACTTGTCCAGCAACCGCTGGTCTTTCTGGCTCTGCCGGTCGGCGTGATACGACTCAACCTGAGCGGCCACCCATTCCTCCAGCAGTTGGCGCTGCAGCGCGAACATTTCTTTTTCCTCGTCCGGCTCGGCGTGGTCATAGCCCAGCAGGTGCAGCACGCCGTGCACGGTCAGCAACGCCAGCTCCTGACCCAGCGAGTGCCCGGCCTTCGCAGCCTGTTGTTCGGCGAACTCGGGGCACAGCACGATGTCGCCGAGCATGGCCGGACCGGGCTCGGGTGCGTCGGGCCGCCCGCCGGGCTCCAACTCGTCCATCGGAAAGCTCATCACGTCGGTGGGGCCGGGCAGGTCCATCCACCGCATGTGCAGGTCGGCCATCGCCGCGCTGTCCAGCAGCACCATCGACAGCTCGGCGGCCGGGTGGACGTCCATCTTGGCGATGACGAAACGCGCGACGCTGATCAGCTCATCCTCGGAGACGTCGACGCCCGACTCGTTGGAAACCTCGATGCTCATGATCGGCGGGGCCGCCCGTTCGACGAACGACGCTGGGCACGGTTGAGCAATGCCGGCTCCTCATGTCGGGCGTAGGCGTCGACGATCTCGGACACCAGACGGTGGCGGACCACGTCGGCGCTGGTGAGCTCCGCGAAATGGATGTCCTCGATGCCGTCGAGGATGTTCATCGCCGCCCGCAGCCCGGAGGTGGCGCCACCGGGCAGATCAACCTGCGTGATGTCACCGGTCACAACGACCTTCGAGCCGAACCCGAGCCGGGTCAGGAACATCTTCATCTGCTCGGCGGTGGTGTTCTGCGCCTCGTCGAGGATGATGAATGCGTCATTGAGGGTGTTGTGCGTCAGGAGGAAGTCCTCGGTCACATAAAGGGAGTCCGCTGCGGCGACACTGATGCACACCGCCTCTGTGGTGCCCACGGGTTCGATGCGGTCCACGTACCGCATCGGACGACTCCCGCCTGTCGCGGCGTACTTCTCAGCTTTGCGTGCGAGCCGGAACGGGATCATGCCCTCGGGCAAGCGGATGTCGAGAGTGTTCGCGTCGGACCGGTGGTAGTCCGCTCGGCCACGGGCCAGGCCAGGTTTGCGGCCGGCAGCGTCCCGCATCTGCAGATAAACCACACCGCCCAACGACTCGACGAGGAAGATCACGTTGTCGCACAACCGATCAGACACCGTCGTGTACTGGATTCGGCAGGTGCGGCCCTTCTGGGTTACCGGACCGCCATCGGTATCGAGGAGGCCCTGCAGCACCGCCAAGCGCACATCCGCCGAATTGAACAGATAGTCCTCGGGAACGAACTTGGCTTCCGATTTCTTGCCGGACAGACCCAGCCGACGCATCACGCCCGTCACGGGATTCTCGATCGTGATGACCTCACCGGGTGTGGTGATCCGGTTCAGCACATATCCGATCTCGGTCTTGCGTCGAACCTCGATACCCGGGATGAGACGTTCCAACGCCTCCGCCAGCTCCGGATCCTTCGTCGTGAAACTCGGCGTCGCACGCGAGGAGAAGCTCCCGTCACCCAACAGCAACCCGAGCGCGTACGGGTCCATCGGCACTGGCCGAGACTCGAAATCCACCGGCGCACTCAGTACCGGTAGCTCGTAGCGGTGAGCATGAGCGGCACGCAGATTCCCGATCATCTCTTTGGTCTCGAGTATCCGAGCCGGCTTGTTCCGCCGCCGATCGGAAGCCGTGTACACCGCCCAGAGGTGGTCGCCGGATGCGAGCGTCGATGCACCCTCTTGTGTGAAGACGCGGTAGATCTCCTTGAAACCCTGTGGGTAGACACCCGTCACCTCGGTCGGTGTCCCATCGGAACCGATCACGAAATCGCCGACTTTGAGTTCACCAATCGGTCGGAAGCCGGTAGGTGTCAGCACGTTGGTGAACAAGGGTTGGGCCCGACCCCGCATATATGCCAGCGGTGCGACCTCAATTACCCCGGCGCTCATCAGCTTTGGGATGAGTTCGGGATCCATCATGTCGTGCAGGGCGTCATACAGCGGCCGCAGGTACGGGTCGATCTTCTCGCTCAGCGTGCCGGGCAGAAAGCCGAGCCGCTCACCGGCTTCCACCGCGGGACGGGTCAGGATGATCCGGTTGACCTGCTTGGTCTGCAGAGCACTGACCGCCTTGGCCATCGCCAGGTACGTCTTGCCGGTTCCGGCCGGACCGATGCCGAACACGATGGTGTGCGCATCGATGGCGTCGACGTAACGCTTCTGGTTCAGCGTCTTGGGCCGGATGGTCTTACCTCGGCGGCTGAGGATGTCCAGCGTCAGTACCTCGGCCGGCGACTCGTCCTCGGTACCGGTGAGGATGGCGACGCTGTGCCGGACCGCCTCCGGTGTCACCGCCTGCCCGCTGGAGGCGACGGCGATCAGTTCGGCGACCACGCGTTCGGCCAGCGCCACGTCAGCGGGCTCACCGGTGAAGGTGATCTCGTTGCCACGGGCGTGGATGTCGGCGGTCAGAAGTCTTTCGAGGGCCCGTAGGTTCTCGTCAGCCGAGCCGAGCAGGCCCACGATGAAGTCGGGCGGAACGGTGATGCTGCTGCGGACCGATTGCGATGATGCGGCCGACGAGTCAGCGGTCGTGTCGCGGGGCGTCACGTGGAGTTTGTGCCTGCTTTCCGTGTTCTCAAAACGGCCGGCTGCCGTCGTACTGTGGCCAGTTTACCGCTGGTCAACGACACGTCCCACTGGTTGTGCGGACCGCGGGCGTTGTCACGTTCACGACGGGCTTCGGCACCGACCGGATTTCAGTGAAGCCACAGGTCAGGGTGATGGTGTCGCGGCACCAAACAGGTGAACGGAGGCCCCTCGAACCGCTGTTAAGCTCCGAAAGTCACATCTTGGGGCCAGTGCTCACACCACATTTCGGGGGGATCAAACAGTCATGGCGAGGCATCACGGTCAGAGTAGTTCCCCTCGCGGCGGCGACTCCCGAAACAGCCATGACGGCGGCAACTCGCACAACCGGCACGATGACGACGGTTCCGGCGGCGGATTGTTCAGCAAGCTCAAAGACTTCAAAGACAAAGCCGAGGGCATCTCCGACATCGCCGGCGACGTCAAGTCGATTCTGGAGGGCGACCCGATGGGCGCCGTCAATCTCGTGTCCGACGGCGCCCAGTTGGCCCAGGAGTTCTTGCCCGCCTCGTACGCCACCCCGATCATCGCAGGCGGATTGACGACGCTGAACGTCATCTCCAAGACGCTGGGCTTCGGCAATCCCAACGCCGGCGACGACTTCAACGAGGGCGCGACCGCGCTGCAGTCCACCGGCCGCGGCTTGGAGCAGGCCTACCCGAATTCGTGGGAGGGCAGCAGCTCCAGCGCCTACAGCGCGCAGAACTCCAAGCAGATCGACCGCACCTCGACGCTGATCAGCGCCGACAACAAGGTCATCTCGATCCTGACCACCGAGGCAGAGCAGGTCGCCAACACCCGCGAGAACATGGACAACATCTCGGCGTACCTGGGCGCGGCGATTGTCCCGGCCATGGCCCTGATGGCGATCCCCATCGGCGGTGAGCCGGCGTCGCTGGCCTTCCAGGCGGCCGCCGTCGCCGCCGCGGGCGGCACCGCGGGAGTCACCATGGGCCAGATGATCTCCAACGCCCAGAGCAATTCCAGCCAGCTGCAGCAGGCGATCGCCCAGTACCAACAGGTCAGCAGCCAGGCGAAACTCGGCGGCGGATCGATGTCGGGAACGCCGAGCCCGCCCACCGGCGGCGCGCCCACCGGTGGGTCACCCAATGGAAGTTCACCCACCGGCGGCTCGCCCGGTGGTGGCACGCCGAGCGGCGGCGGTGGCACCTCAAGCGGTGGCGGCGGTACGTCCGGCGGCGGCGGCGCCTCGAGCGGAGGCGGCGGAAGCGCCGGCGGCGGTTCGCCCACGACCGGCGGCTCCGGCATGGCCGGCACGTCCGGTTCGGGAGCCGCATCGTCGGGCGGCGGCGCATCGTCGGGCGGCGCATCGGGCGGCTTGCCCAGCGGTCTGCTCAGCGGCCTGTCCGGCGGATCTGGATCGGGCGGCGGATCCGGCGGCCTGCTGGGGACGCTGGGAACGTTGGCCGGCCAAGTCACCCAGGCCGTCACGCAAGCCGTCAGCCAGGCCGAACAAGCCCAGCAGGCTGAACAGGCCCAGCAAGCCGAACAGGCCGACCAGGCCCAGCAACTCGATCCCAACGCGGCCCCGAACGCCGACACCCAGGGTGAGCCCGCCGAGGAGTGGGTCGGCGGCACTGCCGAGCAGGGCGCCGGCGGAGCCGGGAGTGACGCCGGCGGTGAGCGAGCACCCAGCCACATCGCCGTCGGCTTCGACGCCGAGAGCCGGGCCGGGCACGTTAGCCTCGGCGCCACCACCTCGACTGCCACCCCGCTCACCACGCGCGAAGCCTGACCCGAAGAAGGAACTCACCCATGTCCACTCCATTACAGGTGCAAACGTCCGAGGTTCGCGATCTGTCCAGCAAGCAGCTGTCGGCCGCCGAGGGATACGCATCGACCATCGGGGCCACCAGCAGCGCCAGCATGTCCGTTCTGGTCACCCATGGGGTGGTGTGTTCGGGCACCGCGATGGCGCTCTCGACAGTCAATTCCGCTCGAGTTGCCGCGGTCACCGCGATGCAGTCGGTGTCCAGCGATCTTGCCGAAAACCTGGAGACCGCGGCGTCGCAGTACGACCGGGTCGACGCCCAAGGGCAGTGCAGCATCGATGCCCAGATGCATCCGGGCGGCAGCTGATGCCGGGCGGATGGGACGACGACGGCGACGACGACTTTTTCGACGATGGCATGGATGGGCTGGACTTCGACGGTCCAGCCCAGTCGGATGACGACTGGTCTGGTCTGGACGCGCTCGACGAGCCGCAGACCCGCGCCGAGGCCGACTCCGAACTCTCCGGTTGGGATGCCGCCCCCGATTATCCGGCCGCCCAAACCGACCCGGG
Source organism: [Mycobacterium] fortunisiensis (assembly GCF_019050325.1). Taxonomy (GTDB): domain Bacteria; phylum Actinomycetota; class Actinomycetes; order Mycobacteriales; family Mycobacteriaceae; genus Mycobacterium; species Mycobacterium fortunisiensis. Next base: position 390,899 of record NZ_VOMB01000020.1, read on the forward strand.
GCCAGTCGATTTCGACGTCTTCGGGGAGCAGCCCGAGGCTGCCGAGGAGCCGGGTCCGCAGGCGCTGTTCACGGTCGCGCATCCGTCGAACCTGCTCAGCGTGACCGCGTCCATCAGCGGCGGGATCTATACGGTCGATTTGTCGCCCGAGGTGGCCACGCTGGGCGAAAGCCAACTGGCCCAGACCATCAAGGCGACTGCCGAACTGGCCAGCTTGAAAGGACGTTCAGTCCAGTACGCCCTGATCTATGAGTTGATGAGCAGCCAGGGTATCGACGGTGCGGCCGTCACCCAGTATCTCGACCACGACATCGGGTTGCCCACTCCGCAGCAGGCCGCCGACGCCGAGGCCGAGGCCGTCTCGCAGTACCTGCGCGAGACGCACGGCTGAGCACCGGCGACCGGCGCGCTAAATCTCCCAGCGTGCGGTCAACGCACCGATGGCGCCCAGCGCCACAGCCGCTGCCGTCGAGGTGCGCAGCACTGTCGGGCCCAGCCGGACGGCCTCGGCGCCGGCGGCGGTGAGCGCAGCGATCTCCTCGTCGGCGATCCCACCTTCGGGCCCCACGATGAGCATCAGCGAATCAGCTTGGGCCAGCGGCAGTTCGGCAAACGGTTCGGTGGCCGACTCGTGCAGAACCAGCACCACTGCCCCACCCGCCACCGCGTCGGCGACCCGTCGGCTCAGCGCGGGCGTGGTGATCAGCCCCTGCACCGCCGGGACGTGAGCGCGCCGCGACTGGCGGGCCGCCGACCGTGCCACCGCTTCCCAGCGCCGCAGCCCCTTGTCCACCTTGGGGCCGTCCCACCGGGCCACGCAGCGCGCGGCCTGCCACGCGAGGAACGCGTCGGCACCGGCTTCGGTGGCCAGCTCGACGGCCAACTCGGAGCGGTCGGATTTCGGTAGCGCCTGCACCACGGTGACCGTCGGTGAAGGCGGTGCGACGTCGAGCCGTTGCCGCACCCGCGCCGACAACCGGCCCTTGGCGGTCTCCTCGACGACACAGTGGGCCAGCGCCCCGGCACCGTCGCTCAAGTCGAGAGATTCCCCGACCCGGATCCGGCGCACGTTGGCCGCGTGGAATCCCTCGTCGCCGTCGACGACAGCGAGTTCTCCCTCGCCCGGCAGCGCGTCGACGTAGAAAAGCGCCGCGCTCACGGTGTCAGCTCACCGTCTCAACGGCCGGTGAAGGTCTCGCGCAGCCGGCTGAACAGGCCGCCGGAGCCCGCCGAGGCCTGCGTCGAGCGCACCTCGGCGACGTCGCGGCTGCGGTTCTCCTTCAACTTGCGCAGCAGATCGGCGTCGGTGTTGTCCAGTCGAGACGGCACCACCACGTCGACGTGGGCGTGCAGGTCACCGCGCACCCCGGAACGCAGGTGCGGCATACCGTGGCCACGCAGTGTGGTCACCGCCCCGGGCTGGGTGCCCGCCGGGATCGTGAGCTCGGTCGGCCCGTCGAGGATCGCGTCGACGGTGACGGTGGTGCCCAGTGCCGCGTCGACCATGGGCACCGAGATGGTGCAGTGCAAATCGTCGCCGTCCCGGACGAACGTCTCGTGTTGTTTCTCGTGCACCTCGACGTACAGGTCGCCCGCGGGCCCGCCGCCGGGGCCGACCTCACCCTGAGCGGCCAGACGCACCCGCATCCCGTCGCCGACGCCGGCCGGGATCTTGACGCTGATCTCACGGCGGGCGCGCACCCGGCCGTCCCCACCGCACCGGTTGCACGGGTCCGGGATGACCTCGCCGATGCCGCCACACACCGGGCACGGACGGGTGGTCATGACCTGGCCCAGCAGCGAGCGCTGCACGGTCTGGATCTCGCCGCGGCCGTCACAGGTGTCACAGGTGACCGGGGTGGAATTGCCGTTGGTGCCCTTGCCCTGGCACAGATCGCACAGCACGGCGGTGTCCACGGTCACCTGCTTGGTCACGCCGGTGGCGCACTCGGCCAGGTCCAGGCGCATCCGCAGGAGCGAATCCGAACCGGGGCGCACCCGGCCGATCGGCCCACGCGAGGCACTCCCGCCGCCGAAGAACGCTTCGAAGACGTCCCCCAGGCCACCGAACCCGCTGAATCCGTTGGCGCCACCACCGCCCACCGACTCCATCGGGTCGCCGCCCATGTCGACGATGCGCCGCTTCTCCGGATCCGAGAGCACCTCGTAGGCGACCTGGATCTCGGTGAACCGGCTCTGTGCTTCCTCATCCGGGTTGACGTCGGGGTGCAGCTCACGTGCCAACCGCCGGTAGGCGCGCTTGATCTCCGAATCACTCGCGCCTTTGCTCACTCCGAGCAAGCCGTAATAATCGCGTGCCACGCTGATCTGCCTGACCTTTCCATGCCGGGTTTCCCGGCTGTCTCAACGAATGCTTACCGGGTGCCTTACCGAGTACCGAGGACTTCGCCGATGTAGAGCGCGACCGCCGCCACATTGGCGATCGTCCCCGGGTAGTCCATTCGGGTCGGACCCACCACACCCATGCCGCCGTACACCTTGCCCGAGCTGCCGTAGGCGGTGCTCACCACCGATGTTCCCAGCATCTGTTCGGCCTCGGTTTCGTGACCGATCCGCACGGTGACCTTGCCCGCCTCCTGCTGGGCGGCCAACAACCGCAGCACCACGACCTGCTCCTCCAGCGCCTCCAGCACCGATCGCAGCGACCCACCGAAGTCGGCGGTGTTGCGGGTCAGGTTGGCGGTGCCGCCGAGCAACAATCGTTCCTCGGTGTGCTCGACGAGCGTTTCGACCAGGACCGTCGCCGACCGGCCGACCGCATCGGCCAGTGCCCCCTGCCCGTTGAGATGGCTGGCCAGATCGCTCACGGCGATCGACGCGGCGCTGATGGGTTTACCTTCCAGCGCCTGCCCCAGCATCTCGCGCAGTTTGGACAGCTCCTGCTCGTCGATCGCATCGCCGAGTTCGACGATGCGCTGGTCCACCCGGCCCGAATCGGTGATGACCACCAACAGCAGCCGGGCCGGGGTCAGCGCCACCACTTCGAGGTGACGCACCGCCGAGGTGGACAGGGTCGGGTACTGCACGATCGCGACCTGCCGGGTCAGCTGCGCCAGCAGCCGGACCGCACGGCGCAGCACGTCGTCCAGGTCCACGCCGGATTCCAGGAAGGACAGGATGGCCCGGCGCTCCGACGACGACAGCGGCTTGACGTTGTCGATCCGGTCGACGAACTCGCGGTACCCCTTCTCCGTGGGCACCCGTCCGGAGCTGGTGTGCGGCTGGGTGATGTAGCCCTCCGCCTCCAGCACCGCCATGTCATTTCGCACCGTGGCACTCGACACACCCAGGTTGTGCCGCTCGACCAGGGTCTTGGAGCCGATCGGCTCCTTGGTGGCCACGAAGTCGGCGACGATGGCGCGCAGCACATCCAAACGACGTTCGTCGGCACTCCCCACCTGTTCACCTACCCTTCGCAGCAGCAACGCGTCTGTTTCGCCCGGTCCATTTTACTGACCAGCAGCAGGTTCACCGACGCCGCCGGGATGTCGGGCATCAACGCACCGGCGGCGTACCCGCTCTGGTAATCGCGCGCGAGAGTACTAGCCTAGGCAACCATGCCGATGGCCACACCGCGGAGAGCTGCGACGGACGCGGGTCGGCGATGATCTTCAAGGGTGTCCAGGAGGGCAAGCCGTATCCCGAGCACGGGCTGTCCTACCGGGACTGGTCCCGCATCCCGCCACGTCAGCTGCGCCTCGACGAGCTGGTCACCACCACCACGGTGCTGGCGCTGGACCGGCTGTTGTCCGAGGACTCCACCTTCTACGGCGACCTGTTCCCGCACGCCGTGAAGTGGCGCGGCGACATCTACCTGGAAGACGGCCTGCACCGGGCGGTGCGCGCGGCGCTGCGCAACCGCACCATCCTGCACGCCCGGCTGTTCGACATGGACGCGCTGGCGCCCAGCCCGGCCTGACGCTCGCCGCCCGGGTCTAGCCGGGCCGGGCTCAGTTGCTCATCGCCGCGCGCAGGCTGCGGGGCCGCAGGTCGGTCCAGTTCTGCTCGACGTAGTCCAGGCACTCGGCCCGGGCCGCCGCGCCGAAGGCCACCCGCCAGCCGGCCGGCACATCGGCGAACGCCGGCCACAGGCTGTGCTGGTCCTCCTCGTTGACCAGGACATAGAACGTGCCGTTCTCGTCATCGAACGGATTGGAACTCATCAAGTCTCCTCATCGAAGGGTGGGCCAGGTCCGCACCGAGCACCCGGTCGGACAACAGGCCGAGACAACTCAGGTTCGGGAAGCCCGGGCCCTGGGTGAGCCCGGCCAGTCCCGGCAGGAACAATTTGGGAAACACATCGGTCAGGGCCAGATCGTGACCGATGTTCTCCTGCAACGAATCACTGCTCAGCGGCCCGCCCAGGCCCAGCTCCAGCAGGTCAAGGGCGTCCTGGCTGAACAGCGGGGCGAACCACAACGCGTCGGCGCCGGATCCGTCGATCACCAGGTCGAAGCCGTGCACGGTCTCGACGGCTTCACCGCCGGTGTTCGTCGACAGGGTCAACCGGATCCGGCCGTCCCGGGCCACCGCGTGTGCCACCCGGCCGCGCAGGTGCCGGATCCGGTCATCGGCCAACAGCGCTTCCTGCACCCGGGCCGAGAACACGCCACGATCGGTGCGGGCCAGCGCGTCTCGCCGCTCGGCCAGCGTCAGGCCGGTCCAGCCGGTCGGATCCGAGAACAGGGTGTTCTCGAAGAATCCCTCACCGCGGGTGAACAGGGTGACCGTCGGCGAGATCACCGTGATCGTCGAAACCCGGTGCCGGAACAACTCGTTGAGCATCGACGCGGCCGTCTCGCCGCCCCCGATCACCGCCACCCGCTCGGCGGTGATGACCTCGTGCTTGCCGGCCTGATGCCAGAACTGCGCGATCGACATCACCCGCGGATTACCCGGCAGCACCGAGCGTTCGGCCTGCCCGGGCCCGGTGATCATCAGGCCGTCGGCGCCGACCGTGTCCTCCGCGATGTGCAGCTGCCACCGGTGTGTGTCGCCGTCGACCGAGATGCGTTCCACCTCACCGGAAACCACGTTCATGCCGATGTCGTCGGCGACCCAGGCCAGGTACTGGCTCCAGCGCTTGTGGGTGGGCGCGGGCCGGCCCCGGTCCACCCATTCGGCGAATCCACCGGTGGCGATGAGGTAGGACTGCCAGCTGTGCCGGGTCATCCGCTCGTCGAGTTCGGCGTTACGCCGTGGCACCAGCGACGACCGGTAGGGGAAGCCGACGTCCTTCTCGGGCCCGGTGCCCAGCCGATGGTTACCGTCGGTCCAGCCGCCGACGGCCTGCCAGTTGGCGGCGACCCCGGCGCGTTCGACGGCGACGACCTCGGGCGCGGGCAGGCCCATGGCCCGCAACTCGGCGGCTTTGGCGGCCACCGCAATGGCCTTGGGCCCGGCACCGATGACGGCCAGCGCCGGGGTGGATGGGGCGGTCATGCGGTCTCCTCCTGCAGCACCTCGTGCAACACCTCTCGCAGTGCGTCCAACCACATCGTCTGCAACGTGGCGATGTCCTCGACGGACAGAATGTCGGGCAGGGTCCGCCACTGGGTGCCGAGCACCGCGGACCCGTCGCGGTCGATCACCGCGGCCATGATCGTCAACTCGTGGCGCACAGCGACATTCGGCTCCGGGATCGGAGACACCTTGCTCTGCAACGAGCGGTCCTGCAGCAGGGCATGATCGGCCGCGTCGAGCTCGATGCGGCCCAGGTAGTTGAGCAACACCTGGGGATCGCGATGGGCGCCGAGCCGCTCGGCGGTATCCGCCCGCAGGTAGCGCAGCAGGCCGTAGTCGATGGCGTCGCCCGGAATGGCGGCCACCTGTGCGGCGACACCGCGGGCGTCGTCGGCGGTCAACCGCAACGGGTAGATCATGCTGAGCAGCCCGGCCGTGTCACCGGTGTCCACCTCGGCGTGCTGGGACACCACCGCATCGGCACGACCATGGGTCTCCAGCGCCAGCAACGGCGCCGGGGTCGGCTGCCCGCGGTGACGACGCCAATCCCCCAGGGCCCGAGCGGTTGCCGCGGCCAGCACCTCGGTGACCGGGACCGGACCGCTCAACAACCGTGCCGTCACGTCCGGCTCGGCGAAGGCCATCTTGATAGACACACCGGCCATCCGGTCCGCCGTGGGATCGATTCGCCTGGAGCCGATGTCCGGATCGCCGCCGTCGAACTGCCGTTCCCAGAAGTCGCCGGTCTGCAGTGCCGCCGCCCGCTCGGACAGCAGCTGCGCCCACTGCCGCAGCGGGGTGTGTTCGCGCACCGGCATCGGCGTGCGCCCGGCGGCCAGTGCATGCCAGGCGTTCTCCAACTCGCCGACCATGATCCGCCACGATGCCGGGTCCAGCGCCAGCACATGCGCGGTCAGGATCAACAGGCCGCCGTCGACATCCGGGTGGTGCAACCAGACCGCGTCGAGCATGGATCCGGTATGCGGGTCCATGCGCTCGACGGAGAGGTCGGCCTGTTCGGCCACCGCGTCGAGCAGGTCGACGTCCGGCTCGGACACGGTCGCTTCCGAGAGAACCTCGCGACCATGATGCGCGACCAGGGTCATGGTCTCGGGATCCAGCTTGGTGCGTAGCACCTCATGTCCCTCGATCACGTTGTGCAGCAGCGCTTCCAGCTGTGACCGGGTGATCCCGGCGGGCAACCGGAACACCTCGGTCTGGGCCAGCCGGCGGGGATCGCCGTACTGGTAGAGCCAACGCCCGTTGGGCAGCAACGGAATCGGGGTGGTGTCGGGTGCCGCCTGGTCGGCGGCCGCTTCGGCCCGCTCGACGGCGTCGGCATCGGAATCGATCGCGGCGGCCAGTTCACGAACGGTGGCGCAATCCAGCATCAACCGGGCCCGCAGTGCCACACCGCGCCGCCGCACCGCCTGCACCACCGACAACGCCACGATGCTGTCCAGCCCGAGGTCGAGGAAGTCGGCGGTGACGTCGAGTTCGGCGCTGTCGGCCGTGCCCAGTACGTCGGCCAGCACTGCGGCCAGTAGCCGCTCGGTCTCGGTGGCCGGGCGTTGGGCATCCTCGGCCCGCCCACCGGTGCCCAGTGCCGCCAGGGCGGCGTCGTCGACCTTGCCGTTGGTGGTCAGCGGGATCTCGTCGACGGCGACGATGTGGTGCGGCACCAGATGCCTGGGCAGGGTGGCGCTCAGCATCGTCCGCAGTTCACCGACCGCGGCGTCGGTGACCACGTAGGCGATCAGCCGCGGCCCGCTGCGATGCTGCCGTACCGCCACATGGGCATGCCGCACCCCAGGATGGGTGTGCAGCGTCGCGGCCACCTCGCCCGGCTCCACCCGGAAGCCGCGGATCTTGACCTGATTGTCGGTTCGGCCCAAAAATTCGATGGCACCGGATTTCGGATTCCGTCGCGCCACGTCACCGGTGCGGTACATCCGGGCCCCGGGCGTGAACGGATCGGCGACGAAACGTGCGGCCGTCTCCCCCGGTCTGCCGAGGTAGCCACGGGTCAATTGCCCACCGGCCAAATACAGTTCGCCGTACACACCGTCGGGAACCGGGCGCAGCCAACCGTCGAGCAGATAGGCCGCGGTGGACTCGGTGGGGTGACCGATGCAGGGCTGCGGGTGGTCGGCGATCGTCGCGACCACGGCCTCCACCGTGGTCTCAGTTGGGCCGTAGCAGTTGTGCGCCGACATCCAGGTGCGCTCACACTCGGTCTGGATGCCCTGCCAGGTGGCGGTGTCGATGGCCTCGCCACCGAGCGCGAGTACGGCCAGCGGCACCTGGGTGAGCAGGCCGGCGGCCCGGAGCGAGGCAAACATCGACGGTGTGGTGTCGATCATGTCGATCCCGTAGCGGCCGATGGTCTCCACCAGGGCCTCGGCATCACGCTGCACCGCGTCGCCGACGATGTGCACCGTGTGCCCGTCGAGCAGCGCCGCCAACGGCTGCCAGGCCGCGTCGAACGTGAACGACCAGGCATGTGCGACCCGCAACGGACGGCCGAGCCGTTTGGCCGCGGGCTGCAACACCTGACGGGCATGGTCGGCGCAGTAGGCCAGCAGTGCCTGCTGAGTCCCGATGACGCCCTTGGGTTTTCCGGTGGTCCCCGAGGTGAACACGACGTAGGCACCCTGGCCGGGCCGCACCGGCGCGGGACGGTAGTCGGTGTCCGGATCGGATTCGACGGAAGCCAGGAGTGCCGCGTCGAGCACGAGCGTCGCCTGTGTCTGCCGGAGGATCTCGTTGACGCGTTCCTCGGGCATGGCCGGATCCAGCGGCACGATCAGTCCGCCGGCCTTGAGCACTGCGAGCATCGCCACCACGTAGTCGGGGCCGCGGTGCAACCGGATCGGCACCGGGCCCTCGTCGGCCACACCGCGGCGGATCAGCTCGGCGGCCACCCGGTCGGCGGCGTCGTCGAGCTCGCGGTAGCTCAGCTGCCCGCCGTCCCAACTCAGCGCCACCGAGCCCAGCCGCGCCGCGGCGGCCGCGCTGAACGCGTCGTGAAAGCCGGTGTGGAATCGCTCATCTGACGCCACCGGTACGGGCGCACCCTCGGGGCCGGGCTCCTCATCGAGGGTGACCGCGACATCTCGCAGCGGGCGCTCCCAGTGCTGCAGCAGACGCTGCACCACGCTCAGCACCCGCAGCCCCAGATCGCGGGGGTCGAGCATTCCCAGTGCCCCGTCGAGGATCTCGACCAGGACCGTGAGCCGACCGTGGGTGGGATGCGCGGCGATGGTGACCGGAAAGTGCGACAGGCTTTCCAGGGCGGCCGGTCGCAGCACCGCCTCGCCCAACTGGAACTCGTCGCTGCCCACCAGCCCGCCGGGCGGGAAGTTCTCGTAGACCAGCAGGGTGTCGTACAGCTCGCCGATCCCGCCGAGTGACCGCAGCTCGGTGTGGCTGAGGTAGCTGTGCTCGCGCAGGTCGGCGGCCTCACGCTGCAACGCCAGGCACTGACTTCCCACCGACAACGTGGGATCGACCCGCACCCGCAGCGGCACCGTGTTGATGAACAGGCCGACCATCGACTCCACCCCGGCCAGCTCGTCGGGGCGACCCGACACCGTGACGCCGTACACCACGTCGGTGCGGTCGGTGAAGACCGAAAGGATTGTCGCCCAGGCCATCTGGAACAAGGTGTTGACGGTGACGCCGCGCTGCCGGGCCGCCTCGAAGATCTCGGCGGATTGCTGCTCGTCGAGCGTGACCTCGGTGCGCGCGGGCAGTCCCGGCTCGATTTCCCGTCCGGCCAGCACCGGGGACAACAGTGTGGGTGCATCGATGCCGTACAGGTGTGCCTGCCACCGCGCGCGGCTGGCGTCCTGATCGCGTCCGGCCAGCCAGCCGATGTAATCGCGATACGGCCGCACTGCCGGCGGCAGCGCCGCCACATCGCCCTTGGCCCCGTAGAGCGCGAGGAGTTCGCCCACGAAAACCGGCAGCGACCAGCCGTCGATGGCGATGTGGTGGGCCACGATCACCAGACGCCAGCGGGATTCCGGCTTTTCGATGAGCAGGAACCGGATCAGCGGACCGCGGCCGAGGGTGAACCGCCGCGCGCGTTCTTCGGCTTCCAGAGTTTCGGCCTGCGGTCCGTCGGCGTGCACGTGCCGCCAGGGCAGTTCGACTGTCGACGGGACGACCGCCACCGGTCGGCTCAGGTTGCCCTGGAAGAAGCCGGCCCGCAGGTTCGGGTGACGCACCAGCATGGCCTCGGCACAGGCCCGCAGCAGCTCGACGTCCACGGTCCCGTCGATGTCGGCGGCCATCGCGATGACGTACGGGTCGGCCCCGTCGTCACCCTCGGTCAGCCCGGCCAGTGAATACAGCCCCTGCTGCAGCGGGCTCAGTGCCAGGACGTCCTCGACTCCGGGCGGTGCGCCAGTGGTGGTCATGGTGAAACCCCTTGGTCCTGACCCCATCCCGCGGTCAACGCGGACAGTTCGTCGGGTGAGAGCCCCGAGGCCGACATCGGTGCGTGGTGCACATCGGCGGCTTGCGCCTTCTCCCCCGCGGCATCGATGGCGCCGGCCAAATCGGCCAGCCCCGGGTACTCGAACACCATGCGCGCGGTCATGGCCACGCCGGCATCCCTGGCCCGGGCGGCAAGTTGGACAGCCAGGATGCTGTCGCCACCCAGGGTGAAGAAGTCGTCGTAGCGGCCCACGTCGGTCGCTCCGAGCAGATCCACCAGCATGGCCGCCAATGCCTGCTCGGTCGGTGTGGCCGGCGGCTCGACCGGGGCGGTCACCGTGACCCGCGGGCGGGTCAGCGCCGCCGGATCGATGTCGGTGGCCACGGTGAGCACGGCGCGGACGAACTCCTCGGGCAGCGCGGACCGCGCAGCCTCCAGTACTGCTTCGGCGTCGGCGACCTGCGGCTCGAGCACCAGGTAGCCGGCCAGCGTCGCGCCGCCGCGGGTTTCCCAGTACCGGGTGGCCGCGGCGGCCACCCCGTCGAGCGCTTCCAGCGCGGCCTGCAGCCGCGGCTCACCGGTCGTCACCGGCTCGAGCCGGCCGTCAGGGGTCCACCGGGCCCGGTCCCCGGTGCGGTACAGCTGCCCGCCGCCGAACGGATTCGGGACGAAGCGCTGTGCCGCAACGCCGGTGGCGGTCCCGGCCGTCGCGTCCACTGCGCCACCGGCGTAGAAGACCTCGGCGCTGACGCCGACACCCACCGGACGGTGCCACTCGTCGAGCAGGTAGACCCGGGTGGCACCCTCGGTCTGCGGCAGCCCGGCCGGCGGTACCGCCTTGCGGCTCCAGTCCTCGACCAGACGGTCACGCTCGGCCGCATCGACCACCGCGACGTCGCGCAGCGTCTGGTCGGCATCGGTGGCGAAGGCTTCGAGGATGCGTTGCAGCCAGCCGATCAGGCGCCGCGCGGTGTCGGCTTCGTACAGTTCGGTGCGGTAGATGACCGCGCCCCGGTATCCGGCGCTGGAGCTGTCGCCGGATTCGGCGAAGAAGTTCACCGACAAATCGGCGTGCGCCACGTCGAAGGTGGGTTCCAATGCGGTGAAGCGGGTTTCGCCCTCGGCACCGGTATCGATGACCTGATCGGTAGGCAGATCCTCACGCACGTGCACCACCACGCCGAACAGCGGGTTGCGCGACAACGAACGGACCGGGCTCACCGCGTCCACCACCCGGTCGAACGGCAGGTCCTGGTGCTTGTAGGCGGCCAGCGCCATGTCGCGTGAACGGCGCAGCACCTCGCGCAGGCTCGGGTTCTGCGACAGATCGTTGCGCAGCACCACGATGTTGATGAAAAAGCCGATGAGCGCGTCGAGTTCGGGCGCGGTCCGACCGGCCACCGGCGTGCCCAGCGCGATGTCGGTACCCTGGCCGGCCTTGTGCAGCGCGATCGCCACGGCGGCCTGCAGCACCATGAACTCGGTGACCCCGAGTTCGCGGGTGAGCTCGACCAGCTTGCCGCGGATGGCCGGATCGATGGTGAAGTCCAGTGCCCTGCCCTCGCCGGTGGGCACCGGCGGCCGGGGGAAGTCCGGCTGCAGCCCGTTCTCGGTGTCCTGATCGGCGGACAGACCGGCCAATTGGTCTGTCCAGTAAGCCCGTTGCGCCGCCACGGTCTCGTCGTCGCCGGCGAACAGCTCAGCCTGCCAATCGGCGAAATCGGCGTACTGCACCGGTAGCGGCGTCCACTCGGGCGCCTGGTTGCGCCGACGGGCGTGATACGCGGTCATCAGGTCGGTGAACAACACCGCACCCGACCAGTGGTCAGCGGCGATGTGATGCACCAACAGCGAGAGCACGTGTGCCTCCGGGGTGGACAGCACCGCAGCCCGGATCGGCCAATCATTCTCCAGGTCAAAGCAATAACGCCGCTCGGCGTCGAGTTCGCCCTGGAGCCACTTTTCACCGTCGCCGGCCAGATGCCGCACCGGCACCGGTGCGGCGGGATGGATCACCTGATGTGGTACGCCGTCGATCTCGCGATAGGTGGTGCGCAGGATCTCGTGCCGGGCCACCACATCGCTGACCGCCGCGGCCAAGGCGTCGACGTCACAGGGGCCGGTCAGTCGCGCCGCGAACGGCACGTTGTTGACCGGGTTGGGGCCGTCGATGCGGAACTGGAACCACTGGCGGTGCTGGGCCGCCGACATCTGCGACGGCCCGTCATGGGCGGTGGCCACGATTGCCGGCCGGACCGCGCCGTCGCCGGCGGCACGCAGTTCGTCGACGCGGGCGGCCAGGCCCGCCACCGTGGCGTGCTCGAACACATCGGCCACCCCGAGTTCGACACCACAGCGGGACCGGACCGCGGCCACCAGCTTGGTCGCCAGCAGCGAGTGCCCGCCCAGGTCGAAGAACGAATCGTCGGCACCGACCCGGTCACGCTCGAGCAACTCGCCGAACAGCGCGACGATCTCGTGTTCGGTGTCGGTCCCCGGCGCCCGGAACTCGGTGGCCGATCCGATCTCCGGCTCGGGCAGTGCCCGCCGATCGATCTTGCCGTGCGCGGTGATCGGGATCTCGGCCAGTTCGACGAAGGCCGCCGGGATCATGTACTCGGGCAGCGCGGCACCGACCCTGGCCCGGATCCGGTCGATCTCGACACGCTCGGCGTCGGCGGCCGGGGTGATGTAGGCGACCAGGCTCTTGCCCAGCGACGGCAGGTCGCTGACCACCACCACGGCCTGCCCCACCGACGGATCGACCGAAATCGCGGCCGACACCTCGCCGAGCTCGATCCGGAAGCCACGGATCTTGACCTGTTCGTCGGCGCGCCCGACGAACTCGATGTCACCGTCGGCGTTGCGCCGGGCCAGATCGCCGGACCGGTACATCCGGCCGCCGGGGTTGAACGGATCGGCCACGAACCGTTCGGCGGTCAGGCCACGGCGGTTGTGGTAGCCGTGTGCGACATGCGTGCCGCCGATGTAGATCTCACCGATCACACCCACCGGAACCGGCTGCAGGGCATCGTCGAGCAGGTGGATCGTGGTGTTGATCTTCGGGGTGCCGATGGGCACGATGCGGGCGCCCTGCTTGCCCTCGACCTTGTACCGGGTGCAGTTGAGCACCGTTTCGGTGGGCCCGTAGAAGTTGTGCAGCAGGGAGTCGAACGTGGCATGGAACTTGTCGGCGATCTCCCCCGGCAGTGCCTCACCGCCGATCGGCACCCGCTGCAGCGTGCGCCACTCGTTGACGCCGGGCAGGGACAGGAACAGCCCGAGTAGCGACGGCACGAAATGCATCGAGGTGATGCCCTCGTCGCGCAGCAGGTCGGTGAGATATCCGATGTCGCCGAGCCCACCGGGCTTCGGGATCACCAGGCGCGCACCGGCGGCCAGCATGCCGAAGATTTCACCGATCGAGACGTCGAAGCTCTGCGAGGCCACCTGCAGCAGCCGCTCGGCCTCGCTGACCTGGTAGTCGCCACCAAACCAGACGAAGTACTCCGCGATCGGCCGGTGCGGCACCGGGACGCCCTTGGGCAGGCCGGTGGACCCGGAGGTGTAGATCAGGTATGCCGTGTTGTCCGGACGCAGCGGTCGGACCCGATCGGCGTCGGTGGGATCGGTGACCGGGTAGTCCTCCAACCCGGTAACCGGTTCACGCAGAACGATTTTGGGGTCGGAATCGCCGAGGATGTAGTTGAGCCGGTCCTCGGGATAGGTCGGGTCGACAGGCAGGTAGACCGCACCGGCCTTGACGATGGCGAACGCGGTGACGATCAGGTCCGGCGACTTCTCCAACAGCACGGCCACCCGGTCCTCGGTGCCGATACCCTGCGCGATCAGCCAGTGCGCCAACCGGTTCGCCGACTCGTTGATCTCGCGGTAGCTGTAGTGACGTCCCTCGTACACCACGGCGATGGCGTCGGGGGCACGGGCCGCCTGCTCCGTGACCAGTGCGGTCAACGTGGTGGCCGGGGTGTCGAACTGCTCACCGGTGGAGACTTTGCGCAGCCACTCGGCGTCCTCGGCGGTGAACAACTCCAGCCGCGACAGCGGCCGGTCCGGGTCGGCGAGCGCACTGTCCAGCAGCACCGCGAAGTGCCGCAGCATCTGACCCGCCAACTCGGCGTCCATCACCTCGGTGAGGTGTTCGGCCTCCACGACGGCGCCGTCGGCGTCGGTTTCCACCATGAAGCCCAGCGGCAGCTGGGTGTGCTGCCCGCGCAGTTCGGCGCGCGCACAGCGCACCCCGTCGGGGTTGAAGCCGCCGCCGTCGGACTCACGGAAACCGAAGCTCACCCGGGTCATCCGCTCGGCCCCGTGACGCCGGTCCGGGTTCAACTCCGCCACCACCCGGTCCAGGTTCACCCGCTGATGGGCGAACGCGCCGATCGCGGTGTCTCGGGTGGCCACGACCAGATCCCGGAAGCCGACCGAGCCCTGGGGTCGCAGCCGCATCGCCACCGTGTTGCCGTAGTAACCGATGGTGTCGTCGCTGTCGCGGTTCAGCACCGGGGTGGCGACCAGGAAATCGTCGGTGTGGGTGTAGCGGTGGACGAGCGCGCCGAATGCCGCCAACAGCACCATGTACGGCGTGGACCCGGTGTCGCGGGCCAGCGCCGACACCCGCGCGACGGTGTCGGCGGACAACCGGATCGTGCTGCGCTGGGACCGGAAACCAGTGGGGACCACCGAGCCTGCCGGCCCGGGCAGCTCCAGCGGCTCGGGCGGGTTCGCCAGCGTCTGGCGCCAGTACGCCAGATCCTCGTCGGTGGAATCGGCCCCGCGGGCCGGCACCCGGGGCGTATCGGCAAGCTGCGCCCCGGAATACGCGTGGGTGAGGTCGGTGAAGAACACCCGCCAGGATCCGTCGTCCCAGGCGATGTGGTGAGCGACCAGCAGCATCACATGCTCGCTCGGGCCGGTCTTGATCAGCGTGATGCGCAGCGGGGAGTCACTGCTCAGATCGAATGCGGTGCCGAATTCCCGCTGTGCCAGCACCTCCAGGCGCAGCTTGCGGGCCCGCTCGGATTTGTCGGACAGATCGTGGGTGGCCCAGCCCGGGGTGAGGTCGTCGTGCACCGTCGCCGTCGGCTCGCCGTTCTCGTCGGCGCGGTAGGTGGTGCGCAGGATCGGATGCCGCCGTGCCACCGCGTCGAGGGCAGCGTGCAGCCGGTCGGCGTCGATCACTCCGTCGAGGCGGTAGGACAGGCAGATGTTGAGCAGGACCCCGCTCGGGTCGAATCCCTGCACGAACCACATCCGCCGCTGCCCATCCGAGAGCACGGTGGGATCGACCGGGGCGCTTGCGTTTCCGTCGGCTCCCCGCCCTGGGGCCGCCCCGTCGTCCGAGGCCAGCCCGCGCTCGGCAAGCCTGCGCCGCATCAACTCCAGACGGGCGTCGGAGGTGCGAGGGGCTGCCGAATCGGCACTAACCATGTCAGTCACGCGAAAATGCTTCCTTTTCAGGTCTTTTCCAAATGCTCGATCAATTCGGTGGCGGTGGCGCCACCGAGGATGGTGGCCAGCGGAACAGATCTTCCGGTGGCCTTCTTGAGCTTCTTACGCAGATCAATTGCCAACAGCGAGTCGACGCCGAGATCCAGCAGCGAGGCGTCCAGATCAAGTCCGCTGACATCGCTGAGTTTGAGCACCGACCCCAGGGCGATGCGCATCGCGCCCGTGGCGTCAGTGGCCGTTTCCTCATCGCGAGCAGACACGTGAGTACCCGAAACAGTCGAACTTGGGGTACCTACGCGTCTGCTCGCGATGTCACTCGCCCCGAGAAAGGTGCGCAACCGCCCGGCGTCGGCGGTGAACACCAGCGGATCGGCCGGATGGTCGCGCAGTGCGGCCTCCACCGCCAAGTCCGGCGCCATCGCCCGCAGCCCCGACCGCTCGACCCGGCTGATCTCACCGGAGTCGATGATGCCGTCGCCCGGCCACAGGCCCCACCGCACCGCGGTGCAATGCCTGCCCGCCGCACGAAGCTGGGCGGCCAGGGTGTCGAGCAACCGGTTGGCCGCCGAGTACGCCGCGTGACCGTGTCCACCCCACAGGCCGGACACCGAGGAGCACAACACCATGCGGGCGTCCGGGCGCAGCGGCCACAGTTCGGTCAGGTTGGACAACCCGAGGATCTTGGCCCCGAACGTATCCCGTACCGCGGTGCCGGTCAGCTCATCTCCCGGGGCGATCGTCGCGGACGCTGCCGCGTGGATCACCAGGGAGGCCGGCCCGATGGCCAGCTCGGCGACCGTCGCGGTGATCTGCGCGGGATCGGTGAGATCACAGCGGGGCGCCACGATCTCGACGCCGTCGGTGGCCAACCCGGCCAGCTGCCGATCGTCCAGACCGCTGCGGCTGAGCAATACGATGCGTCGCGCCCCCTGCTCGGCCAACGCACGGGCAAACTGCAGGCCCACCGCTCCGGCTCCGCCGGTGATCACCACGTCCTCGAAAATGCCCGACTCCGCGGTCCAGGTTTGCGGCTCGGGAGCATCGTCACGCATCCCCCGCCGCCAGACCGCCGGACCGGACCCGTTGACCCGCAACGCAATATCCTCGGCATCGGTCAGCATGGCGGCCACCGCGGCGGCCGCGACGGCGGGATCGGGTGTCGCCGAGGGCAGGTCCAGATGCCGGAAAGTCTGATCCGGATGCTCGTAGCCCAGGCTGCGGTGCACCGCCGCCAGTGCAGCGGCCTCCGGCCGTGGACCCTGCGGATCGCCCGTCACCTGCTCACCGCCGACGGTGACCAACCACACGTCGTGGGTCGCGGAGGTGACGGTCCCGGCGTAGCCGAGCAGGCCCGCTTCGACGCGCCGGCTCAGGGCCGCGGCCGCACGCGCCGCGTCGACCTCGTCGGACACCGGCGCCACCACGATCACCAGGTCCGCCTCGGCCGGCCCGGCCGCCATGGCGGCGCCGGACTCCTCTACTGCTCGGGTCAGCGCGGCCGCCGGGCCCTGTCCCGCTGCCAGGTCGAGCACCGCCACCCGGCGCAGAGCGGGCGGCGCCGAAATGTCGGTCAGTTCCTCCCAATGCTCCAGCGCCACCGTCAGACCGGCGACCGGTGGCAGCGGTTGCGGTGTGGCCCAGAGGTGTTCGGCCCGCATCGGAGCGAACGGAAAATCGGGCAGCGCCGCACCGTGCACCGGCAGATCGGCCCAGCGGTAGCCCGGGTCGGCCATCGCGACCGAAACGAGGTTGGCGCTCAGGCGCTCGCGGATCGGTTCGTCACGCCGGCCGGACCCCACCATCACGACCGGCCCGCCGGTGAGATCGGCCGCGTCGTCGAGCAGGTCGCCCATCGCGAACAGCAGGGCCGGGTGCGCCGACAGTTCCACAAAAATCCGGGCCCCGCGCCGCGCCGCCGTCTCGACGGCCCGGTCGAAGCGCACCGTGCTGCGCAGGTTCGTGTACCAGTAGTCGGTGAAATCAGTTCCCGGCCTGACCACCTCGGAAGTGGCCGATCCGATGAACTGCACCGCAGACTCGCTGAACTGGCCTGCCGGCAGGAGCTTTTCCAGCTCACCGCGGGCACCGTCGAGCGCGGTGGTGTGCGCCGGGAACCACATCTCGATCTCTTTGGCGAACGCTCCGCGACCGGTGACGGTCGCGACCGCGGCGGTCACCGCGTCGGTCTCACCCGAGACTGCCACCGAGGACCGGGAGTTCACCACGGACAGCTCCAGCCAGCCCGGCGTCCCGGCGATCACATCCGCGGCTTCCTCGGGGGTGATCCCGAGGACCGCCACCCGGTACGGTCCGGTCAACCGGTCCAGGACCGTGGCCCGGGCGATCACCACCGCGACCGCCTCGCGCAGCGTGATGCTGCCGGCCACGTAGGCCGCCCCGATCTCGCCCAGGCTGTGCCCCACGGTGAGATCGGGCAGCACGCCGCAGGCCCGCCACACCGCCGCCAGCGCCACCCCGTGGACGAACTGCGCGCCCTGGATCTGAACCTGGGAGAAATCGTTGGTGCTGACACCCGAATCAGGTTCAGCGAGCAGATAATCCAGCGGTGAGGCCACCCCGGCGGCCCGGAAAAGGGCCGCACACGTGTCGACTTCGGCCCGATAGACCGGCAGCCGCTGGTAGGCCTGCACCCCCATCGACGGCCACTGGCTGCCCTGGCCCGGGAACACGAAGGCGATCCGCCCGGGCCCGCCGGAACCCGGCGGGCCGCTCTGGCCGCGGGTGACCAGCGGATGGTCGACCCCCTCGACCAACGCCCGCAGACCGGCGACGAGCTCGTCGCGGTCGCAAGCCCGGACCACGGCGCGGTGCCGGCGCAGCCGCCGGGTGGACCGCACGGTGGCGGCCACGTCGGCGGGGCTCACCTGCGGGTGGGCGTGCAGATACCGCAGGATCGCGGCGGCGTCGGTGGCGATCAGGTCCTCGGCGTGGGCGCTGAGCAGGACGGCGGTGCGTTCGTCGGGAAACACGATGCGCTCGACGGTTTCGGTCATGCCGCCGCCCCCTCGATCACGTCGGGAACCGACACGATTGCGTGCGCATTGGTGCCGCTCATGCCGAATGCCGATACCGCAGCGATGCGTTGCCCGTTCACCGCCGGCCACTGCGTCAGCTTGGTGGCCAGCCGCAACCCTTGGCTGTCCCAGTCGATCTCCCGGCTGGCCTCGTCGACATGCAGGGTGGCCGGGACGGCGGCATGCTCGGCCGCCAAGATCACCTTGGCCAGACCGAGCCCGCCGGCAGCGGCCTGGGAGTGACCCACGTTGGACTTCACCGACCCCAGCAGGGCTCCGGTTCCAGGCGCGGTGGCCCCGTATGTCTGTGCCAGCGAACGCAATTCGGTTCGATCACCGAGCCGTGTCCCGGTGCCGTGGCCCTCGATCATCCCGACGTCCTGCGGGCGGACCCCGGCCTTGGCGATCGCCTTGGCAAACAGCCGCTGCTGGGCCGCGCCGCTGGGTGCAGTCAAGCCGGTGGTCCGACCGTCCTGGTTCACCGCCGTGGCCCGGACCTCGGCCAGGATGCGCCGGTGGTCCTGCAGTGCAGCCGATTTGCGCTGCAGGACGAACATCGCGGCGCCTTCGGCCCACACCGTTCCGCTGGCGTGGGCACTGTAGGGCCGGCAGTGTCCGTCGTCGGACAACGCGTGCTGTTTGGCGAACTCGACGAAGTACCCGGGCGTACCCATCACGCAGACACCCCCGGTCAGCGCCATGTCGCAGTCGCCCGCGGCCACCGCGGTGACCGCGGTGTGAAATGCGGTCAGCGCCGACGAGCAGGAGGTGTCGACGGTCAGCGCCGGGCCACACAGGTCCAGGGTGTAGGCGATCCGCCCGGAGATGACGCCCAGCGAGGTGCCGGTGATCAGATGGCCACTGTGGTGGGAGAACTCCGACAGCGGTGGACCGTACTCCAGTCCCGACGCACCGACATAGCAGCCCACGTCATGACCGGCCAGATCGTCGGGATTGATGCCGCTGTGCTCCAGTGCACGCCAGGCCAACCGCAGACCGATGCGCTGCTGCGGGTCCATCGCCACGGCCTCCCGCGGCGAGATGCCGAAAAAGGCCGGATCGAATGTCGCTGCGCCGGAAAGGAAACCGCCGAGATCGTGGATACGTTTGAACCCGTCGCGGCGAGAGCCATCAAGCAGCTCGCGCACCGACCAGCCGCGGTCGGTGGGAAAATGGCTCAGCGCCTCGCGCTGCTCGGCCAGCAGCGACCAGTATCCGTCGGCGGTGTCGATCCCGCCGGGTGCCTCCAGCGCCATCCCCACGATCACCACCGGGTCGGCGGCGACGGGGTGTGGCTGCTCGCTAGAGGTCATTGACCAGCTCCGCGACGTCCGCGGTGAACTCGTTGAGATAGAAGTGGCCGCCGTCGAACATCGACACCGTGAATGCCCCCTCGGTGTGCACTTCCCAGCGCCGCAGCATGTCCTCGCTGATGCGATGGTCGCCCTGGCCGCCGACGGCGAAGATGTCGGTGGCCACCTTGACGTCCTCACCGCACGCGTAACGGTTGAATGCGGCGTAGTCGGCGCGCACGGCCATCAGCAACAGCTCGACGAAATCCTCGTCGGCCAGCAGCGCGGGGTCGGTCCCACCGAGATCGACCATCTCGGCGAGGATCTCGGATTCGGCCATCGGCAGGGCCGGCGCGGAGGCCGCCGCCGACGGGGCTTCACTCGCCGAGACCCAGAGGGCCTCGATCCCGACCCCACGGCGTTCGGCGACCCGGGCGAACTCGAAGGCCACGACCGCTCCCATGCAGTGGCCGAACAGCCGCAGCGGGCCGATACCGGCCCAGTCCCCGGCCCCGAACAGATCCTCGGCCAGCTCGGCCACCGTGGCCGGTGCCGGATGGGTGAGCCGGTCCCCGCGCTGCGGGTACTGCATGACGTAGGCGTCGGATCCGGCCGCGGCCAGTGCCGTCCCGAATCCGCGGTAGGCCAACGCGGCGCCGCCGGCGTGCGGGAACACCAGGGTGGGCCTGGCGCTCACATCCGCCGGATACCGCTTGATCCAGGGCTTGAAGGTGAGGGCGTCCAGTCCCGTCACGATGTCGAGGTGGAGTCGAGTGCGGTCATCACATCGGCATCGTCCATATCGGCGACCTCCATGTAAAGCTCGGCGACCTGCTCGAGACGGTCGCTGTTCGTCTCCCGTGCGATGAGTCGGTCACCGAGCTTCTCGACCGTGCGGGTCGCAAAGACGTCGGGAACCATCACCGTCGGGGTGTCCAACCAATCCCGGATCCGCGCGACCGCTGCGGTGGCCCGCACCGAGTCGCCGCCCAGTTCGAAGAAGTCCTCGTCGATGCCCAGCTCGGCCACTCCGAGCAACTCGCCCAGGATCGCGGCCAGGGCCCGCTGCAGCGCCGTCTCGGGCGCTCGCCCGCTGCCCCGCTGGGCGCCCTGGGCGGCGTCGGTCAGCAGCCCGCCCACCGCCCGCCGGTCGGTCTTGCCGCCGACGGTGAACGGGATGGTCTGGGCCAGCTCGATGTGCCGCGGAACCATGTGGGGCGGAATCAGTTCGGCAAGCTCGGAACGCAGCTCCGCGGTGCTGCGCGAGGGGTCGTCGACCGCCACCAACGCCGCGAGCAGCTCACCGGTGGGGCCGGCCACGATGTCCACGACGGCGGCGTGCACTCCGGACAGCCGCTGCAGCGCGGCCTCGACCTCACCGAGCTCGATCCGGTAGCCGCTGATCTTGACCCGGTGGTCGGCGCGGCCGACGAACTCCAGGGTGCCGTCGGGCCAGTACCGCGCCAGATCCCCGGTGCGGTACCAGGTGCGACCACAGTAGGCCACGAACCGGTCCGCGGTCAGCTCCGGCTGTCCTCGATATCCACGGGCCAGACCGCGTCCGCCGATCCACAGTTCACCGGGCACCCAGTCGGGGCAGTCCTGGCCGGCGGCATTGACCACGCGACAGGCGTTGTTGGGGAACGGCTTTCCATACGGCACGGCCGTCCAGCCATCCGGAAGGTCTCGCGCCTCGAACAGCGTCGCGTGGATCGCGGTTTCGGTGGCGCCGCCCAGCCCGGTCACCCGGACCCCCGGAGACAGTTCCTGCAACTTGCGCACCATGGTGGTGCGGACCCAGTCCCCACCGGTGGGCACCGCACGAATCGTCGGCATCGATATCTGCCTGGACCAGGCCGATTCGACCAGCATCTCCAGCGAGCCCGGCAAGAAGTTCAGCGTGGTGATGCCGTGGGTGTTGATCTGCTCGACCCAATGGTCGGGGTTGCGCCGATCGGCCTCGTCCACCACCACGATGGTGGCACCGGCGGCCAGCGTGCCGAACACGTCGAGCACTGACAGATCGGATTCCAGATGGGTCAGCGCCAGCACGCTGTCCTCGGGTCCCATCCCGAAATAGGTGTTGAGCGTCTCCAACGTGTTCATCGCGGCGTCGTGGGTGACCTCGACGCCCTTGGGCTCACCGGTGGAGCCAGAGGTGAACAGGATGTACGCCAGTTCACCGAGAGCCGTTGGGGCAGGCTCAATCCGGTCGGCGCGCCGACCGATCCGCAAAGCCTCGGTCACGGTGAGGGCGGGCAGCCAGGTCGGGGAGCCGTCACCGCAGAACAGCGCCATCCGCACGTCGGCGTTGGCCAGCATCCGTTCGGCGCGGTCGGCCGGCTGGTCCACACCGACCGGCACGTAGACCGCACCGGCGGCCAGAATGCCCAAGAGCGCCGGAATCTGATCGGGCCCTTTGGGTCCCATCACCGCCACACTCTGGCCGGGGCGCACGCCGGCGATCTGCAGGGCGGCCGCGACAGCGAGCGCCTGCTCCCGTAGCTCGGCGTAGCTCAGCTGCCCCTTCGAACCGATCACGGCCAGTGCGTCGGGCCGGACCAGCGCCTGGGCGAAGAAGCCCTGATGCAGATTGTGTCCGGTGGGGGCGGCCGAAGCCGCGTTCGCCGCGTCCCGCACGTCACGCTGGGATTGCGGCAGCAGCGGGGCCGAGAGCGCTTCCCAGGCCGTGTCGTCGAGCGCCAGCCTGCGCAGCTCGGTGATGTGGCGGTCGAACATCGCGTCGATGACGCCGGGGCGGAAAGCGTCTTCCCGCACGTCCCAGTTCACCAGCACCCCGCCGTCGAACTCGGTGACCTGTGCATCCAGAAGTACTTGCGGCCCTTGTGAATTGATCCATACCGGCTTGCCGAAGGTGGCGGTCACCTCGGAGCCGAACAGCTCGCCGAGCCCGAGTGCGCTGGTATAGACGACCGGCGCGAGCACCTGGGTGCCGCGATGGCGGCTGAGATCGCGCAGCACCGACAGACCCGAATAACCCGCGTGACCCGCGGCGGCGTGGAACGTGTCCTGCACCGCGCGCGCCCGCTGCGCCGCGGTCTTGGCCGCGCGCAGATCGATGTCCAGCAGCAGCGAGGACGTGAAGTCACCGACGAGCTTGTCGACGTCGGGGTGGCGCTGCTCGCGGCCGAACAACGGCACGTTGAGCAGGAAACGCGGCTCGGCCGACCAGCCGGCCAGCGCATCGGAGAAGGATGCCGCCAGCGCCATCGCCGGGGTGATGCCCCGCTTGCGGGCCGCGGCGAACAGCGCGTCGCGGGTTTCGGGGTCCAGCCAGTGGTGACGGCGGGTGGTGTGGTGCGGATCGGCCTGTTCGGCCGCCGGAACCACCGGCAACCGGGGCGGATCGGGCAGTTCGGGGATGCGTTCGGTCCACCAGTCGCGGTCGGTCTCGTCCTCGCTGGAATCCGCTGAGGCGAGCCGATATTCGCGGTATGTGTAGTCCAGTTCCGGTAGCTGGGCGCCGTTGTAGAGCGCCGCCAGGTCGGCCATCAGGGTGCGGTAGCTCATCGCGTCGGCGGCCTGCATGTCCAGATCGACGTGCAGCCGGGTGGCGCCGCCGGGCAGCAGCGACAGCGTCAGCTCGAAGACCTCGTCGTGCAACTGCTGGTGGGACTTCGTCCGGACGACCTGCGCGAGCCGTTCGGCCACCTGTTCGGGCGTGGCCTGCCGCAGATCCTCGACGGTGACACGCAACGGCTCGCCCATGGCGCCGATGCGCTGTGTGCCGTCGGGCAGGAACTGCACCCGCAGCATCGGATGACGGTCGGCCAGCGCGTTGGCCGCTCGCTGCAGCCGGTCGGGATCCACACCGTCGCCGTCGAATTCGACATAGAGGTGGCCGGCGACACCGCCGAGTTGCTGATCGCCCTCCCGGCCGACCCACATGGCGTGCTGCATCGGTGCGAGTGGGAACGGTTCTGCGCCTTGGGAATCGGATCGTGTCACCGAATTTTCTTGGGCAGCAACTGGTTCCGTTGCAGCTGCGCGATCGGAAACCAACTCGACCCACGCCGAAACCGTGGGAGTTGCTGCCAGAGAAGCGAAATCGACATCAATACCGTGGCGCCGCCAGCGACCGGCCAACGACATCATCCGGATGGAATCCAGACCTTGTGCGATGAGATCGGCGTTGGGATCCACCGTGTCCGTGCCGACGCCGAGAAGGTCGGCCACCGCCTCCCTGATGGTCTGCGAGTCCGCGATTGCGACGTCGCCCACAATGGCCTCCCGAACGGTAGCACAGGCTGTCCTAACTTCGTGAAGGCTACCCTATCCTCAGGGGGTCGAATACACCTACCCCGAGGTGCCAACAGTGACCCTGACCACCCCTGCGTCAACCCCAGATCCCGACGAATCCGCAGCTCACAGCCCATCGATGCCGGGCTTTGTGCCGTTCTCCAGCGACCGTACCGAAGCCTACCGCTCCGCCGGCCATTGGGCTGACCAGCTACTCGACACGATCTTGCGAGATGCCGCAGCACAATGGCCAGATCGCATCGCCATCGCCGATGCCCACGGTTCCTACCGCTACGACGAGCTGGACGCACTCGCGGACCGCGCCGCCGCCGGCATCGCCGGACTCGGCATCAACCCCGGAGATCGGGTGCTCGTGCAGCTCCCCAACTCCTGCGAGTTCGCCGTCGCGCTGTTCGGACTGCTGCGTGCCGGCGTCATTCCGGTGATGTGCCTACCCGGACACCGATTGACGGAGTTGACCCACTTCGCCGAGGTCAGCGGCGCCGTCGGCCTGCTGATCGCTGACACCGCCGGCGGCTTCGACTACCGGGAGATGGCCCGCCGGCTGGTCCAAGCCCACCCCGGGCTGAAGCACGTACTGGTGCACGGCGAACACGCGGAGTTCCGGTCCTGGGCCGAGGTCGCACGCGCGTCCTCGGGCGTCAGGCCGCAGTTCGACTGCAACCCCGGCACGCCGGCACTGCTGCTGGTGTCCGGCGGGACCACCGGTGCACCCAAGCTCATCCCGCGCACCCATCAGGACTACGTCTACAACTGCACCGCCAGCGCTGCGCTGTGCGAGTTGACCGGTGACGACGTGTACCTGGTGGCACTGCCGGCGGCCCACAATTTCCCGCTGGCCTGCCCCGGGCTGCTCGGCGCCCTGAGCGTCGGTGCCACCACGGTGTTCACCACCGATCCCAGCCCGGAATCGGCCTTCGCCACCATCGACAAACACCGGGTGACGGCCGCCGCCCTGGTGCCGGCGCTGGCCAAGTTGTGGGCACAGGCCTGCGACTGGGAGCCGCTGGCCCCGAAGACACTGCGCCTGCTGCAGGTCGGCGGCGCCAAGCTGCCCGCGGCCGACGCCGCGCTGGTCCGCGGCGCGCTCACCCCCGGGCTGCAGCAGGTATTCGGCATGGCCGAGGGCCTGCTGAACTACACCCGCATCGGCGATCCGGCCGAGGTGATCGAGGGCACCCAGGGCCGCCCGTTGTCCGCCGATGACGAGATCCGCATCGTCGACGAGGACGGCAACGAGGTGCCCGACGGTGTGGAGGGCGAGCTGCTGGTGCGCGGGCCGTACACGATCAACGGCTACTTCAACGCCGACGCCGCCAACGAACGGTCGTTCAGCCCGGACGGGTTCTACCGCAGCGGTGACCGGGTGCGACGCTTCGCCGACGGTCCGCGGGCCGGATACCTCGAGGTCACCGGCCGGATCAAGGACGTCATCGTGCGGGGCGGGGAGAACGTGTCGGCGCTGGACCTCGAAGAGCACCTGCTCACCCATCCGTCGGTCTGTTCGGCCGCCGCGGTGGCCCTGCCCGATCAGTTCCTCGGCGAAAAGGTATGCGCCGTCCTGGTCTTCGACGGCGCGCCGGCAACCCTTGCCGATCTGCACCAGCACCTGGAGCAGCGGGGTGTGGCGGCACACGCCCGGCCCGACGTCCTGGTGCCGATGCCCTCGCTGCCGACCACCGCGGTCGGCAAGATCGACAAGAAGGCGATCATCGCTGCGCTGACCGGGTGACGCGGGCGGGGAAACCGCCCCGCCGTCCGAGCGTCACGCCAGGGTGGCCATCGACCCCGAGAGCCACTCTGGCGTGACGCTCGGGGTCGAGAGGGTCGCGTTGGTCGAGAGGGTCGCGTTGGTCGAGAGGGTCGCGTTGGTCGCGTTGCGGGGACGACGCGTCAGTCGCGCGGCACCAGGTGCGGGGCCAGGGTGGTGAGCTTCTCGCATGTCTCCTCGAACTCCCGGTCCGGGGTCGAGTCGCCGATGATGCCGGCACCGGCACGAAGCCAGGTCTGACCGTCGGCTTCGTAGGCCGCACGCAGGGTGAGCGCCGCATCCATGCTGCCGTCGGCGGAGAAGGTGACCACCGCGCCCGAATACAGACCGCGCGGCGACTCGTCCAGCCGCAGGATCGCGTCCACACTCTCGGCCTTGGGAATACCCGAGGCCGTCACGGCCGGAAACAGGGTCGCCAGGGCGTCCATCCGGTCCATCGAGCGCTGCAGTTGCCCGCCCACCGTCGAGCCGAGGTGCTGGACGCTACCGCGTTCCCGCACCGTCATGAAGTCGAGCACCACGGCCGTTCCGGGCTCGGCCACCTCGTTGATCTCCTGCATCGAGGTGCGGACCGAAATCGCATGCTCGACAATCTCTTTCGGGTTCGACTCCAGGTCCTCACGAGCCGCCCGGTCATTGTCCGCACCGCGGCCGAGGGCACGGGTGCCGGCCAGCGGTTCGGTGAGCACCGTGCGATCGGCCCGCACCGCGGCCACGAGTTCCGGGCT
Organism: [Mycobacterium] fortunisiensis; assembly: GCF_019050325.1. GTDB lineage: Bacteria > Actinomycetota > Actinomycetes > Mycobacteriales > Mycobacteriaceae > Mycobacterium > Mycobacterium fortunisiensis. The sequence continues at coordinate 417,403 of NZ_VOMB01000020.1, forward strand.
GTAGCCGAGCGCGCGCACCCCGCTGAGGTGCAGCAGGAACGAACGGGCCGGCGTGTTGTTGTGCCGGCCGACGCGATAGGTGGCTGGAAAGTCGAGCGCGAAGGGCACGTCGAACCGGCGCGACAGGATCACCTTCTGATAGCGCCCCTCGGTGATCTCGGCGATGGCGGTGCCCACCCGGTCCCGGTAGTCCGTCGAGTCGGCCCGCACGTCCACACCCGCGGGCACTGGCGTGTCGGCCACGCCGTCGGCCAGCACGGCACGCACCGTCTCGGCCTGCCGCTCGTCGACGTCGAGCAACCTGATCTGACTCTCGGTGATGATGAATTGGCTACGCGGCCAAAGGATTCTGGCCAACGGCGTGCCCGGCTGCAGCCGCTGCTGCAACCCGAAACGGTAGGTGCCGAATTCGAAGGACACCCAGCCGAACAACCGATCGGTCTCCAACAGCAATCGGTCGACGGTCTCGCCGAGCACGTCCCCCGGCCGCCCGCTCCACACCTGGCGCTGCACCGGGCCGTCCTGACCGTCCTGAACCACTCGAAGCTCATCGGAGTCGAGTTCGATGACAGCGCGAGCGCCGGTGGCCAGCGTCCACACCCTGTCGCGCTCGTAGACGACGTAATCCTCGCCGTCACACTCGGGCAGCACCCGGGCCAACTCGGCCACCAGATCGACAGGGTTTACGCCGGGCGGCAGCGGCAGCTCGATCGACGTGGCATTTTCGGAACTAGTCTCGATACCCACATTCGTCACGGAAAGTAAATGTAGCCTAACCTTCATCATCGAGGCGATCTACACCGCGATCCGGGAGTGTGATCCCGGTTATGCCAACAGGGTGCGCACCACCGCATCGGCCAGCAACCGACCACGATCGGTGAGCACCACGCGACCGGCCACCCCGCCGTTGTCCACGGCGAGCAATCCGTCGGCCACCAAACCGGGCACCCGTTCGCGTTCTGCCGGGGTCAGATCTTCATCGGACAGGCCGCGGCGCAACCGTACCCGCAGCATCACGTCCTCGATGTGCCGGTCGGCGGCGCCGAGGTCCTCGAAATCCGCGATGGGCAACCTGCCGTCCGCCAATGCCTGCGCATATGCGTTGGGGTGCTTGATATTCCACCACCGAGTGGCGCCCAGGAACCCGTGCGCTCCGGGGCCGGCACCCCACCATTGGCCGCCGTTCCAGTAGCCGAGGTTGTGCCGGCACTCCCCGCCGGCACGGCTCCAGTTCGACACCTCGTACCACTGCAGACCAGCCGCCGACAGCCGGCTGTCCAGCAGCTCGTAGCGCTGGGCGAGCACGTCGTCGTCGGGCCGGCTGATCTCGCCCCGGCGTACCCGTCGGGCCAGGGCGGTACCGTCCTCGACCACCAGCGCGTAGGCGGACAGATGGTCGATCCCGGCATCCACCGCAACGTCGATCGAGCGTCGCAGATCGTCGTCGGTCTCGCCGGGGGTGCCGTAGATCAGGTCGATGCTGACGTGGTCGAAACCGGCAGCCCTGGCTTCCGCGGCGGCCGCGGGTGCCCGGCCCGGCGAATGTGTGCGGTCCAGCACCGCCAGCACCCGGGTGGCGGCCGATTGCATGCCGAGCGACACCCGGGTGTAGCCGGCCTCGCGCAGCGTCGCGAACATGTCCGGCGAGGTGGATTCCGGATTGGCCTCGGTGGTCACCTCGGCTCCGGCGGCCAGTTCGAAGTTGTCCCGGACCGCCCCCAGCACCGCGGCCAGACCGGCCCCACCGAGCAGCGAGGGGGTGCCACCGCCGACGAACACCGTCTGCACCGGCACCGGCCCCACCGCAGCGGCGGCCAGCCGCAGTTCGGCCCGCAACGCGGCCAGCCAGCCTTCCGGGGTCGCCCCCGCGGGGTCACCAGCGCCCAGTTCGGCCGGGGTGTAAGTGTTGAAGTCGCAGTATCCGCAGCGGGTGCCGCAGAACGGCACGTGGATGTAGATGCCGAACGGGCGGGCTGTTTCCCATGAGCGTTCCCATGAGCGCGTGCGCAAAGAACGTGACGCAGCGGCCAGATCGATGCCTGCGGCCCGAGTACTCATATCCCCCATTTTCCCAGACTGTCCAGCGCAGACTTTTGCTCACCGTGAACGCAAATATGGCCCGGTTAGGGCAGGTGGCGACAATCGTGGCAGAATGTCGGGCGTGACTGCCGCCCACAACAGCACCACCCGCATTGCGCTGGTGGCTCGTCGGCATGTCGATTTCAAGCGCGTTTGTAGCTGTTGCTGTCTGCCCTGACCTCGCGTTGATTTCGGACCCCGCCCGCCTCATAGTTTCAGCTGGCACCGGATCTGCGCCGCCGGACAGCCACCGGTGATCTGCGCGGTCTGAACGCCAGCTCCTTTGACCAAGGAGCACAACAGTGACAACCCCCCAGGCCCCCGCCAAGGCCGACCGTCCCGCGAAGAAGCCCCGCGACGAGGGCCAGTGGGCGCTGGGCAACCGCGACCCGCTCAACCATCCCGAGACGTTCAAGCAGGAAGACGACGCACTCAACGTGCGACGGCGCATCCTCGACGTCTACTCCAAACAGGGCTTCGACTCGATCGCCAAGGACGATCTGCGCGGCCGCTTCCGCTGGATGGGCCTGTACACGCAGCGCACCGAGGGCTACGACGGCACCTGGACCGGCGACGACAATGCCGACCTGCTCGAAGCCAAGTACTTCATGATGCGGGTGCGCACCGACGGCAAGGCGCTGTCGGCGCAGGCCGTCCGCACTTTGGGGACGATTTCGACTGAGTTTGCCAGGGACAGCGCCGACATCACCGACCGGGAGAACCTGCAGTACCACTGGCTGCGTATCGAGGACATCCCAGAGATCTGGCGCCGGCTCGATGAGGTCGGATTGCAGACCATGGAGGCGTGCGGCGACTGCCCGCGCGGCATGCTGGGGTCGCCGGTGGCCGGTGACTCGCTGGAAGAGGTGCTCGATCCCACCCCGGCGCTGCGGGAGATCGAACAGCGCTACATCGGCAACCCGGAGTTCTCCAACCTGCCGCGTAAGTACAAGACCGCGATCTCGGGCCTGCAGGATGTCGCCCACGAGATCAACGACGTCTCGTTCATCGGTGTCAACCATCCCGAGCACGGCCCGGGCCTGGACGTGTGGGTGGGCGGCGGCCTGTCCACCAACCCGATGCTGGCCCAGCGCCTGGGTGTGTGGGTGCCGCTGGAGGAAGTTGCCGATGTCTGGGAGGCCATCACCTCGGTCTTCCGTGACTACGGCTACCGTCGACTGCGCTCCAAGGCACGGCTGAAGTTCCTGGTGAAGGACTGGGGCCCACAGAAGTTCCGCGAGGTGCTGGAGACCGAGTACCTGCACCGCAAGCTGCACGACGGCCCGGCCCCCCAGCAGGTGCCGCACACCGTCGACCACGTCGGCGTGCAGAAGATCCGCAACGGCCTCAACGCGGTGGGCGCCTCGGCCATCGCCGGCCGGGTCTCGGGCACCATCCTGACCAAGGTCGCCGAGCTGATGGAGGCCGCCGGCTCGGACCGGGCGCGCCTGACCGCCTACCAGAAGCTGATCATCCTCGACGTCCCCGACGAGAAGCTCGACGCGCTGCGCGACGGGCTGGAGGCCCTCGGCCTGGACACCCGGCCGTCGCACTGGCGCCGCAACCTGATGGCCTGCACCGGCATCGAGTACTGCAAGCTGAGCTTCGCCGATACGCGTGGACGGGCCCAGACGCTCGTACCCGAGCTCGAAGCCCGCTTGGGCGACCTCAACGCCGAGCTCGACGTGCCGATCACCGTGAACCTCAACGGCTGCCCCAACTCGTGCGCCCGGATCCAGGTCGCCGACATCGGCTTCAAGGGGCAGATGGTGGACGACGGGAACGGCCCCGAGGAGGGTTTCCAGGTGCACCTGGGCGGAAGCCTGGGCCTGGACAGCGGTTTCGGCCGGAAACTGCGTCAGCACAAGGTGCTGGCCACCGAGCTCGTCGACTACGTCGACCGGGTGGTTCGCAATTTCGTGAAACAACGCGAGGACGGTGAGCGTTTCGCCCAGTGGGCGGTGCGTGCCGACGAGGACGACTTGCGATGAGCCGCCTGCGCGAAGAGATGACGAACCGATGACCGAGGTGAGCGCATTGAGTGAAGCCGAATTGATCGAGCTCGCCGAACGCGGCGCGGCCGAACTGGCTGATGCCGGCGCCGAGGAGCTGCTGCGCTGGACCGACGAGCACTTCGCCGGCAATTACGTGGTGGCCTCCAACATGCAGGATGCCGTCCTGGTCGAGATGGCGGCCAAGGTGCGCCCGGGCGTCGACGTCTTGTTCCTGGACACCGGCTACCACTTCGCCGAGACCATCGGCACCCGCGACGCGGTCGAGGCGGTCTACGACGTGCGCGTGGTCAACGTGTCCCCGGAGCGCAGTGTGGCGCAGCAGGACGAGCTGCTGGGCAAGGACCTGTTCTCCCGCGACGCCGGTGAATGCTGCCGGCTGCGCAAGGTGGAGCCGCTGACCAAGGCACTCAGCGGTTACACGGCGTGGGTCACCGGCATCCGCCGGGTGGAGGCGCCGACACGCGCCAACGCACCGCTGATCAGCTGGGACGCCGGCTTCGGACTCGTCAAGATCAACCCGCTCGCGGCGTGGTCCGACGAGGACATGCAGGACTACATCGACGCCAACGGTATCCTGGTCAATCCCCTTGTCCACGAAGGCTATCCGTCCATCGGATGCGCGCCGTGCACCAGCAAGCCGGTGGCGGGCGCCGACCCGCGCAGCGGTCGGTGGGCCGGCCAGTCCAAGACCGAATGCGGGCTGCACGCCTCGTGAGGCTGCTGTGACGCTCGTTCTCACCGCACACGGCAGCGCGGATCCGCGCTCGTCGGCGAACGCGCGTGCCATCGGCGGTCATCTGCGCCGACTACTGCCCGACACCGAGGTGCGGGTGGCGTTTTGTGAGCAGAACGCCCCCAACCTCACCGAGGTGCTGCCCGGGGTGGCCCCGGGCGCGGTGGTGGTGCCGCTGCTGCTCGGCAGCGCATACCACGCCCGGATCGACATTCCGGAGCTGATCGCGAACTCCGGTGCCGAGGTGAGCCAGGCCGACGTGCTCGGTGACGACCCGCGCCTGCTGCAGGTGGTGCGCGAGCGCCTGACCGCGGTCGGGGTGTCCCGGTTCGACGCCGGGCTGGGTGTGATCCTGGCGGCGGTGGGCTCGTCGCATCCGGCTGCCAATGCCCGCACGGCCGCCCTGGCCGACGCGCTGGCCGAGGGCACCCGCTGGGCCGGTACCCATGTGGCGTTCGCCACCGGCCAGTCCCCGTCCCTGCCCGAGGCGGTGGACCGGCTGCGTCAGCGCGGGGCGCACCGCCTGGTGATCGCCCCCTGGTTCCTGGCGCACGGCCTCATCACCGACCGCGTTGCCCAATTCGCCGCCGCGGCAGGCATTCCGATGGCCGAGCCGCTGGGGCCGCATCGACTGGTGGCGGCCACCGTGCTGGACCGCTACGAAGAGGCCCTGGCGGCCCGCCGCGCGGGTTTCGCCGCCTAGTTTGCTGCCGCCACCCTCCGCCGAGCAGACGCGTGGGTACCCCTTATCGTCCCGCGCCGGGTACCTGCGGGTCTGCTCGCCACGATGGACGCAGCAGCGATCACACTTGACTCCTATACCCTAGGGGGTATATTGGGTTTCATTGGTATACCCCCACAGGTATACATGCGTACCCATCGAGGAGTTGAACAATGAAGTTCATCCAGTACTACCTGGACTGCTTGTCGCACGCCTCCTACCTGATCGGCGACGAGACCACCGGCCGCGCTGTCGTCGTGGACCCGCAACGCGACGTCGCGGAATATCTGACCGACGCCGAGAAGTACGGTCTGTCGATCGAGCTGGTCATCGAGACCCACTTCCACGCCGACTTCCTGTCGGGGCACCTCGAGCTGGCCGAGGCCACCGGCGCGACGATCGTGTACTCGTCGGTCGCCCAGCCCGAGTTCGACCACCTCGGGGTCGACGACGGCCGGCGTATCTCGCTGGGTGAGGTGGTGCTGGAGTTCCGCCACACCCCCGGGCACACCCCGGAGTCGATGAGCATCGTGGTCTACGAGCATCCCGACGACGAGGTCCCCTACGGCGTGCTGACCGGCGACACCCTGTTCATCGGCGACGTCGGGCGGCCGGACCTGCTGGCCTCGATCGGTTTCACCCGCGACGAGCTGGCCGACATGCTCTACCACTCGCTGCACGACAAGCTGATGCCGCTGCCCGATGCCACCCGGGTCTATCCGGCCCACGGCGCCGGTTCGGCCTGCGGGAAGAACCTGTCCACCGACCGCTGGTCGACGATGGGTGACCAGAAGCGGACCAACTACGCCCTGCGCGCCCCGGACAAGGCCGCGTTCATCGAGCTCGTCACCGCCGGCCAGCAGCCGGCCCCGGGATACTTCGTCTACGACGCGATCCTCAACCGCAAGGACCGCGCCCTGCTGGACGAAGACGCCCTGCCGCCGGCTCTGGACTACCACCAGCTGCGTACCGCCGTGGCCGGCGGTGCCATGCTGATCGACGGCCGCAGCCCCGAAGAGTTCGCGCTGGGACACCTGCGCGACGCGATCAACATCGGCCTGGCCGGACGCTACGCCGAGTTCGCGGGTTCGGTGGTGCCCCACGACGTGGACATCGTGCTGATCACCGACGAGGGCCAGGAGCTCGAAGGCAAGAACCGGCTGGCGCGCATCGGGTTCGACCGCGTGGTGGGCTATCTCGCCGACCCGGAACGGGTCATGTTCTCCCAGCGCGGCGACGTGCAGACCGCCTCGCGGCTGACTGCCGAAGCCTTCGGTGAGCGTGCGGCGACACTGGACGACCTGCAGATCGTGGACGTGCGCAATCCCGGTGAGGCCGAAGCCGGAATGGTCCCCGGCGCGGTGAACATCCCGGTGGGGCAGTTGCCCAACCGCATCGGTGAACTCGACCCGACCCGTCCGACCGTGGTGTACTGCGCCGGCGGCTACCGCTCCTCGGTGGCCGCGAGCCTGCTGCGCCGCCACGGCTTCACCGACGTCAGCGACATCCTCGGTGGATACGGCGCCTGGGCCGAGGCCACCCATCTGGTCTGATCGAACCGACCGAGCGACAAAGGAATTCACCACACGTATGCACAAGCACGAGATCCTCATCATCGGTGGCGGCACCGCGGGCATCACGATGGCGGCGCGGTTGCTGCGCGCGGGTCACCGCGACGTCGCGGTCGTCGAACCGTCCGACAAGCACTACTACCAACCGCTGTGGACGCTCGTGGGTGGCGGGCAGGCCGCCGCCGAGGGAACCGAACGCTCGACAGCATCGGTGATGCCGGCGGCCGCGACGTGGATCAAAACCGCCGTGACCGGCGTCGACCCCGAATCTCACACCGTGACCTGCGCGGACGGCGCGAAATACGCCTACGACGTGCTGGTGGTGTGCCCGGGCATCCAACTCGACTGGGAACGCATCGAGGGTCTGACCGACACGCTCGGCACGGACGGGGTCTCGTCCAACTACCGCTTCGACCTGGCCCCGCGCACGTGGGAATTCATCCGCAACACCCGGTCGGGCACCGCGGTGTTCACCATGCCGTCGGGGCCGATCAAGTGTGCCGGGGCGCCGCAGAAGATCGCGTATCTGGCCTGTGACCACTGGCGCCGCCAGGGGGTGCTGGACGACATCGACGTGCACCTGGTGGTGCCCACGCCGCGGATCTTCGGCATTCCGGCGATCGCCGACAGCCTGGACAAGGTCATCGCCGACTACGGCATCCAGCTGCACACCGGGAGCGAAGTCGTCGCCGTGGATGCGGCGGCCGGCAAGGTGACGATGACACATGTCGGCGCGAATGCGGACCGGGTGGAGACCACGCTGCCCTACGACGTGCTGCACGCGGTACCGCATCAGTCGGCACCGGACTGGATCAAGAACAGCCCGCTGTCCACCAGCCACACCGGCGGCGACGCGGGAGGCTATGTCGACATCGACAAGCACACCATGCAGCACGTCCGGTACCCGAACGTGTTCGCCCTCGGCGACGCCGGCTCCTCACCGAACTCGAAAACCGGTGCGGCCATTCGCAAACAGGCACCGGTGGTGGTTCAGAACATCGGCGCGGTGCTGAGCGGGCGCCCCCTGCCCGGCGCCTACGACGGCTACGCGTCGTGCCCGATCGTCACCTCGTCACGCGAGATGCTGCTGGCCGAGTTCGACTACGACTTCGCCCTGAAACCCTCTGTCCCGGTGCTCGATCCGGTCCGGCCGCACCGCGCCTACTGGTACCTGAAGAAGTACGGCCTGCCCGCGCTGTACTGGAACCTGATGCTGAAAGGTCTGGTCTGACCGGCATGATCACCCTCGCTGTCGCGCTGGCCGTCCTGGTCGGGGTGTCACTCGGACTCCTCGGCGGCGGCGGCTCGATCCTGACCGTTCCGCTGTTGGCCTACGTCGCCGGCATGGACACCAAGCAGGCGATCGCCACCTCGCTTGTAGTGGTCGGGATCACCAGCGCGGTCAGCACATTCGCCCATGCCCGGGCCGGGCGCGTGCGATGGCGCAGCGGCCTGGCGTTCGGTGTTGCCGGCATGGCCGGGGCCTACCTCGGCGGCATGGTGAGCCAGGCGATCCCCGGATCGGTGCTGCTGATCGCGTTCACCGCGGTGATGATCGCCACCGCGATCGCGATGATCACGCGGCGCCCGGCCGGCGAAGCACCCACGCGCACGACGTCGATCGCAAAGGTCGCGTTGATGGGTCTGGCGGTCGGCTTGGTCACCGGAACCGTGGGCGCCGGCGGCGGATTCCTCGTGGTGCCGGCGCTGGTGCTGCTGGGCGGCCTGCCGATGCCTGTCGCGGTGGGCACCTCGCTGCTGGTGATCACGATGAACTCGGCCGCCGGGCTGGCCGGACACCTGAGTTCCACCTCGATCGACTGGGCGGTGGCCGGCGCCGTCACGGCCGCAGCCGTGCTCGGCAGCCTGTTGGGCAGCCACCTCACCGTGCGCGTCGATCCTGACGTGTTGCGGCGGGCCTTCGGCTGGTTCGTGTTGGCCATGGCGTCAGTGATGCTCGGCCAGGAGATCCACCCCGTCGTCGGGGTTCTCGCGGCCGCCCTGACGGCATTGGCCGGTCTGGGCAACCTCAGCTGTGCCCGGCTGGGCTGGTGCCCGCTGCGGTGGCTGACCGGCCCGCCCGCGGCAACCCGATAATCCCGAGGCCCCATACCCCGGAGGGTATGATGGGCATCACCAACTGCGACATCGACCAGGAGACAACATGATCTGCGACGAAGAATCGGTCGCCGCCATCCTCAACCGGCTGCGGCGGGCCCAGGGCCAGCTCACCGGCGTCATCGCCATGATCGAGCAGGGGCGTGACTGCAAGGACGTGGTCACCCAGTTGGCCGCGGTCTCCCGCGCGCTGGACCGCGCCGGCTTCAAGATCGTCGCCACCAGTCTGCGGGAATGCCTCTCCGGCGAGAGCGACGAACCGATGGACGTCGCCGAGCTGGAGAAGCTGTTCCTGACCCTGGCTTGATCCGACGGTGGCCGTCTCAGCCGACGGTCACCGGCTGGTCCTCGTCGCTGCTCTTCTCCGGATCGTCCCCGGAAGCCTTGCCGCTCACCGCAACCTGCACATCGCCGGCGATCTGCGGAACCCGCGTCGCCCGCACGTAGACGGTGTCGCCCTCCTTCAACCCCAGCGCCTCGGCGTCGCCGCGGGTGATCTGTGCCGTGAACGGAACGTGGGTCGCCGCGCCGGTCAGCTCCACCCGCACCTCGAAGCCCAGCATCACGATCCGGTCGATCGTGGCCCGCAGCACCCCGGTGGCCTCGGCCGTGCCGTCACCGGCGGCGACGGCCAGCTCCGGATTCCGGCCCACGCGAATATCGTGCGGGCGCACCAGGATTCCGTTGAGCTCGGATACCGCCCCGAGGAACGACATCACGAACGCATTGGCAGGCTCGTCGTACACCTCGGTCGGTGAGCCGACCTGCTCGATACGCCCCTTGTTCAGCACCGCGATCCGGTCCGCCACGTCCAGCGCCTCGGACTGGTCATGGGTCACCAGCACGGTCGTCACGTGCACCTCGTCGTGCAGGCGTCGCAGCCACGTCCGCAGGTCGTCGCGCACTTTGGCGTCCAGCGCCCCGAACGGTTCGTCGAGCAGCAGCACCTGCGGATCCACCGCCAAGGCCCGGGCCAGCGCCATGCGCTGGCGCTGACCACCCGAGAGCTGATTGGGGTAGCGGGTCTGGAAACCGGCCAGCCCCACCACCTCCAGCAGATTGTCGACCTTCTCCTTGACCTCGGCCTTGGGACGCTTACGGATCTTGAGACCGAAGGCCACGTTGTCGCGCACGGTCAGATGCTTGAACGCGGCATAGTGCTGGAACACGAACCCGATCCCCCGGCGCTGCGGCGGGATGCCGGTGACGTCGCGCCCGTTGATGGTGATGGTGCCGGTGTCGGGTTGGTCCAGTCCGGCGATGGCGCGCAGCAGCGTCGACTTGCCCGAGCCACTCGGGCCCAACAGGGCGGTCAGCGAACCCGACGGCACCTCGAAGTCGATGTTGTCGAGCGCGGCGAAATCGCCGTACCTCTTGTTGGCGCCCCGAACCACGATGGCGTCGGTCATAGCACTCACTCCTTCTTCAGGCCTACTGCGCGGCCTTGGTTCGGCGTCGGTCGAGGATCACCTGGACCACCAGGACCAGCACGGCCACGCCCATGAGCAACGTCGAGATGGCATATGCGCCGTAGACGGAATCGGCGGTGCCACGGTTGTAACGGTCGGCCACCAGAAGTGTCAGGGTCTGGGACACCCCCGGCAGGTTCGACGACACCATGAGCACCGCACCGAACTCGCCGAGCGTGCGGGCGATGGTCAGCACGACGCCGTAGGTCAGGCCCCAACGGATGGACGGCAACGTGATCCGCCAAAACGTCTGCCACCAGGTCGATCCCAGCGTCGCGGCGGCTTCCTCCTGATCGGTGCCGATCTCGTGCAACACCGGTTCGACCTCGCGGATCACGAACGGCACCGTGACGAAGATGCTGGCCAGCACGATGCCGGGGAACCCGAAGATGATCTTGAACCCGAGGTCGTTCTCGACCGAGCCGAACAACCCGGCCGAGCCCCACAGCAGGATCAGCGCCACGCCCACCACCACCGGCGACACCGCGAACGGCAGGTCGATGACGGCTTGCAGGGCACTCTTGCCGCGAAACCGGTTGCGCGCCAGCACCAGCGCCGTGGGAACGCCGAACAGGATGTTCAGCGGAACCACGATGGCCACCACCAGCAGCGACAGGTTCAGCGCCGAGATCGCCGCGGGCGTACCGACCGACGCGAAGAACGCGCCGATGCCCGGCCCGAACGTACGCCACAGGATCAGCCCGACCGGAACCACCACGAGCACCGCCACGTAGGCCAGCGCCAGGAACCGCAGCAGGTAACGCACCGACGGCGAGAGCGTCATGCCGAGAGCTCCTCACGCTTGGCCGCCCGCGAACCCACCGTCCGCAACACCAGCAGCACCACAAAGGAGATCACCAGCAGCACAATGGAGATCGCTGCGGCCCCGGTGCGGTCGTCGTTCTCGATCAGGGTCCGGATCCACTGGGAGGACACCTCGGTCTCGCCCGGCACCGCGCCACCGATCAGCACCACCGAACCGAATTCGCCGATGGCCCGGGAGAACGCCAGGCCGGCCCCCGACAGCAGGGCCGGCAGCAGCGCAGGCAGGATCACCTGCACGAAGATGACCCGATTGCTCGCGCCCAGCGAGGCGGCCGCTTCTTCGGTCTCGCGGTCGAGTTCGAGCAGCACCGGCTGCACCGAACGCACCACGAACGGCAGCGTGACGAACAGCAGTGCCACCCCGACACCCCATTTGGTGTGTTGCAGGTGCAGCCCGATCGGGCTGGCCGGGCCGTACAGCGCCAGCATCACCAGGCTGGCCACGATCGTGGGCAGCGCGAACGGCAGATCGATCACCGAATCGACGATGCGCTTGCCGGGAAAGTCGTCGCGGGTCAGCACCCAGGCCACAATCAGCCCGAACACCAGGTTGACCACGGTCACCCCGGCCGAGATGGTCAGCGTCACCCGCAGCGACTCCACCGCCGCGTTGGAGGTGACGGCCAACCAGAAGGCATCCCAGCCGCCGCCGGCCGCCTGCCACACGATCGCGGCCAGCGGCAGCAATACGATGACGCTCAACCAGATCGAGGCGGCGCCCACCCGCAGGGAGGTGCTGCCGTACCGGCCGCTCCGCGCGCCGGGGGTCGGCTCCCCGGGCTCGGGTGCAACCGAATCAGGCTGGGCGGCACCGGCCTCGGCTACCGAAGTCATCCAGTCGCCTGCTTGTAGATCTTGGTGATCGAGCCGTTGTCCTTGTCGAACAGCGACGGATCCGCCTGTTCCCAACCACCCAGGTCGGCGATCGTCCAGAGCTTCTCCGGCGTCGGGTAGTCCTTGGTGAACTGCGCCTTGACCGCCGGATCGACCGGCCGGAACCCCGCCTCGGCCCACAGTTTCTGACCATCGGGGGTGAACAGGAAGTTCACCAGTGCCTTGGCCGCCGCGGCGTGGGCGCTGGTCTTGACGACCGCCACCGGGTTTTCGATCTTGAAGGTCTGCGGCGGGTTGACGTGCTCGACGGGCTTGCCCTGCCGCTCGACGTTGATGGCCTCGTTCTCGTAGCTGATCAGCACGTCGCCGGTGCCCTGCAGGAACACGTCGGTGGCCTCACGGCCGGAGCCCGGCCGGGTCTTGACGTGTTCGGTCACGAGCTTGTCGACGAAGTCCAGACCGGCCGCCGAATCCCGGCCACCGTTGCTCTTGGCCGCGTACGGGGCCAGCAGGTTCCACTTGGCCGAACCGGAACTCAGCGGGTTCGGGGTGACCACCTCCAGCCCAGGTTGCAGCAGATCGTCCCAGTCCTTGATGCCCTTGGGGTTTCCCTTGCGCACCACCAATGACACCACGGATCCGAACGGGACGCCTTTCGTGTTGCCGGCGTTCCAGTCGTCGGCCACCTTGTCGGCCTTGACCAGTCGGCTGATGTCGGGTTCGACGGAGAAGTTGACCAGGTCGGCCGGTTTGCCGTCGGCCACCGCGCGGGACTGGTCGCCGGAGGCACCGTAGGAGGTCCGCACCCCCACGCCCTTGCCCTCCTCGGTGGCGGTGAACGCCGGGATGATCTTGCTCCAGCCCGGTTCGGGGACGGCGTAGGCGACGAGCGTCAGGGTGGTGTCGGCCCCCGCGACACTGTCGTCTCCACCTGCGACGTCACTGGCACCGCCGGCGCAGCCGACGGCCAGCACTCCGGTGACGGCCAGGGCGGTGGCGGTATGCCAGAACTTGAGGACTTTGGGCGAGTTGAGGGGCACTGCGGACCTTTCTTACGGACAACGGGCCTGGTGGTCCGTCAGACGGAAAGGTTAGGGAGGCGAGGGAGCCAAGAGAAAAGCATCCGGGCGCAGAACGCCTGCCGACACCAAACCGCGGACGGGTTCGGGTCAGCGACAACAGTCGACGTCAGCAACAGCGCATGAAACCACGGCAAGGAGCGCCAAGACCTGGCTCTCGGTGCTGCCGGACGCTGAATACATGGCGCGAAGAATAACAGAATTCCGGTGTCGCGCCCGCCGGGCGATCGCAGGACTGGCTCAGCGGGTCAGCAACCACATCACGATGACGAGCACAACCAGGATCACCAGGATCACCGTGACACGTGAGCGCGGCATCCCGGTCACTCGGGTGCCGCCTCGTCGCCGGCGTGGCGCAGCCGGTGCAGCCCGGCGATTCCCCAGCCCAGGGCGCCGTCGAGCACCACGGCGATGCCGTAGGCCAGCGCCAGCACCACCGGCATCACCACCGCGGTCTGCACGCCGAACGGCAGTCCGGTCAGCCACAGTTCGACGCCGTCCCACCAGTTCAGGATTGCCGCCATGGGCCAAGCCTAGGCGATCGCGGGCACTTCTCCGTTTTCATCCCTGACCCACCCGTAACGTTCGACACGCCTGTCTTGGGTAGACGGCACCTGTATTCGCAGATGATGATGTGCGGATGGTTCTGCAACACACCGAGCCCACGGATGTCGTCGCGGCACTCGGCAAAACGTCCACCAGAACACCGGAGGCACCGTTGACCGTGACCGCGCCGGTGCCGTACTCGGCCGGTGCGGGGCTGCGGAACCCTTTCCCGCCGATCGCCGACTACGGCTTCCTGTCCGATTGCGAGAACACCTGCCTGATCTCCTCGGCCGGTTCGGTGGAGTGGCTGTGCGTGCCCCGGCCCGACTCCCCCAGCGTGTTCGGCGCGATCCTGGACCGCAATGCGGGCCACTTCCGGCTCGGCCCCTACGGAGTGAGCGTGCCGTCGGCCCGCCGCTACCTGCCGGGCAGCCTGATCCTGGAGACCACCTGGCAGACCCACACCGGCTGGCTGATCGTGCGCGACGCGCTGGTGATGGGCCCCTGGCACGACCTCGAGACCCGTTCACGCACCCACCGGCGCACCCCGATGGACTGGGACGCCGAGCACATCCTGCTGCGCACCGTGCGCTGCGTCAGCGGCACGGTGGAGCTGGTGATGAACTGCGAACCGGCGTTCGACTACCACCGGGTCCCCGCGTCCTGGGAGTACTCCGGCCCGGCCTACGGCGAGGCCATCGCCCGAGCCGGCCGCAACCCGGATTCGCACCCCACTCTGCGGCTCACCACCAACCTGCGGATCGGTATCGAGGGCCGTGAGGCCCGGGCCCGCACCCGGCTGACCGAGGGCGACAACGTGTTCGTCGCGCTCAGTTGGTCCAAGCACCCGGCGCCGCAGACCTACGAAGAGGCCGCCGAGAAGATGTGGAAGACCAGTGAGTCCTGGCGGCAGTGGATCAACATCGGCGACTTTCCCGACCACCCGTGGCGGTCATATCTGCAGCGCAGTGCCCTGACCCTGAAGGGCCTGACCTATTCGCCGACCGGTGCGCTGCTGGCGGCGCCGACGACCTCGCTGCCCGAGACCCCGCACGGCGAGCGCAACTGGGATTACCGCTACTCGTGGATCCGGGACTCCACGTTCGCCCTGTGGGGGCTCTACACGCTGGGCCTGGACCGCGAGGCCGACGATTTCTTCTCGTTCATCGCCGACGTGTCCGGCGCCAACAACGGCGAACGCCACCCCCTGCAGGTGATGTACGGGGTGGGCGGTGAACGCAGCCTGGTCGAGGAGGAGTTGCCACACCTGTCGGGCTACG
The DNA here is from genome assembly GCF_019050325.1 of [Mycobacterium] fortunisiensis. GTDB lineage: Bacteria > Actinomycetota > Actinomycetes > Mycobacteriales > Mycobacteriaceae > Mycobacterium > Mycobacterium fortunisiensis. Next base: position 432,673 of record NZ_VOMB01000020.1, read on the forward strand.
ACAACGCCCGGCCGGTGCGCATCGGCAACGGCGCCTACAACCAGATGCAGCACGACATCTGGGGCACCATGCTCGATTCGGTGTACCTGCACGCCAAGTCGCGCGAGCAGATACCCGAGGCGCTGTGGCCGGTGCTCAAGAACCAGGTCGAAGAGGCCATCAAGCACTGGAAGGAACCCGACCGGGGCATCTGGGAGGTACGCGGCGAACCGCAGCACTTCACCTCCAGCAAGATCATGTGCTGGGTGGCCCTCGACCGTGGCTCCAAACTGGCCGAACTGCAGGGCGAGAAGAGCTATGCGCAGCAGTGGCGCGCCACCGCCGAGGAGATCAAGGCCGACATCCTGGCCCGCGGTGTGGACTCCCGCGGGGTGCTGACCCAGCGCTACGGCGACGACGCGCTGGATGCCTCGCTGCTGTTGGCGGTGCTGACCCGGTTCCTGCCCTCGGATGATCCGCGGGTCCGGGCCACGGTGCTGGCCATCGCCGATGAACTCACCGAGGACGGCCTGGTGCTGCGCTACCGGGTCGAGGAGACCGACGACGGCCTGTCCGGCGAAGAGGGCACCTTCACCATCTGTTCGTTCTGGTTGGTGTCGGCGCTCGTCGAGATCGGCGAGGTGAGCCGGGCCAAGCATCTGCTGGAGCGGCTGCTGTCCTTCGCCAGCCCGCTGCACCTCTACGCCGAGGAGATCGAGCCGCGCACCGGGCGCCATCTGGGCAACTTCCCGCAGGCCTTCACCCACCTGGCCCTGATCAATGCCGTGGTGCACGTCATCCGCGCCGAGGAGGAAGCCGACAGCTCGGGTGTCTTCGTGCCGGCCAACGCCCCGATGTGATCGGGCGCTACGCGGTGCGGGACCGCCGGGCCGGGACAACTGCGCTATCTGGACGCCGCCTTGTCGGCCAGGCGAATTGCCATGGTGGCGGCCTGGTTACTGATGCCCATCCCGCATGCCATTGTTTCGAACACCAGGTTGGCTGACACCGCCAGAGCGTGATCGCACGGCCATTCCGGGTGATCCTTCTCGACCGACGGCTGGGTGAACAAAGCGTGCTCGGTGACGACGTCACCGATATCCCAGTGCGTCGCCTCGTCGCCGGTGCCAACGGAGACTGTTGTCCCCGAACAACTTTGCCATGTCTGCCGCGCCGAATCGAAGAACGTCCGGGCCTCGTCGGCCAACGGATACAGCACCACCGTCTGTTCGACGGTTTGCTGCGAGCTCGGCGTCGACAACACCTGATCACGCACCCCCGACCAGCCCGAATCCGCGTACACCGCCTTCTGAGCAGCGAACACCGCTGCGCGACAACCTTCGTCGGAGACGGGGTTCGGGTTGACATTCATCCGGCTGCTGGTGTCGCGATCTCGCATCGGGGCGAACCCGTGCACTCCGACGATGCCTTCGGCTTCGGGTCCGGACAACAGAAGTTCTTCGAGATCGGACTCGCTGAAGGTTTCGGCGACCACCGGCACGGAGTTCTGCGTCCGCACGGCCTCTCCCTCGACCGTCTGCGCGCATCCCGCCATCAGCAAAGCCAGGGCGGCCAGGGGTACGGGCACGATCCGGTACTGGCGGCAGAACATGCCTCCATTGTCCCCGACCGGCAGCAACTGACCGGACACAAATCACCGTGCGCGGATGTCTGGATTCGGTGACACGGCGCGCGCACCATCGGGGTCATGAGCTACCACCGCCAACGGGCAGATGACACTTCACGCATCACGATCGACGTGGCGATCGGTGTTCTGGTCGCCCTGCGCGGTTGTGCGCCGGATCAGGCGTTCGCCGAGCTGGTACGTGTGGTGCAGCGCACCGGCATCGGAATCGGCAGCATCGCGCGGGCTTTGGTCGACCTCGCCGCCGGCCGGTCGGGATCGTCGGCCGAATACGCCGAGGCTTTCAACGCCTGGGGTGAACTGTTGGCTCAGCGAATCCCGGTCAGCGCCACGCGGTAGTCGCGGCCCGCGCGAGCAGCCAGGCCTGGCCACCGCCCTCGTCCGCGTCGATCACGTCCAGCGCCGCGAACGCGTCGCGCAGCTCCCCCGGCGCGGCCCGGAACCTGCCGGGCGCAGCACCGACTTCACTGAGCACGCAGACCGCGAGGATGCCGCCGCTCGCCAGCCTTTCGATCATCGGCCGGTAGAGCCGCCGGTCGCGGAACCGGTGGCACAGCACCACGTCCACCGATGGCCCCGCGGGTAATCCGCCGTCGAGATCGACGACGCCGAACTGGGCGAGTTCGGCCACGCCGTGGCGGACCGCCAGCTCACCGCAGTGGCCGATCGCCACCGGCGACACGTCCATACCGTGCACTCGCAGACCGCGCCTGGCCAGCCAGACCGATGCCGCGCCGGTGCCGCAGGCGATATCGAGCGCGGTCCCCGTCGTCGGGAAAAGGTCACTGTGGGCGGCGAATACCGCGGGCAGGCGCGGCTCGCCGGCGGCCACGTCCACACCGCGGTACGTGGTGTCCCAATCGAGGCGATCCTGCTGACTCATCAGCGCCACCCTACGAAACGGGCCGGCACGGGAATAGATGCCCACGGCGCCGGGGTTAGCCCCTGCATGCGCGCCATCGTCTACGACCCGCACGCTCCGGCCAACCTCCGGTTCGACGAGGTCGTCGAACCGTCCGCCGCGCCACACCAGGCGCTGATCGACGTCCACGCGATCGGGCTGAATTTCGGTGAGGTGCATTTCATCGACCACATGCGCCGGCCGGGAGAGGTACCCGGCTGGGACAGTGCGGGTGTGGTGGCCCAGGCGGCTGCCGACGGGTCCGGCCCGGCCGCCGGTACCCGCGTGGTCGGTTTCAGTGGCGAAGCCGGGTGGGCGGAACGGCGCGTGGTGTCCACCGAGAATCTCGCCGAGCTTCCCGAGTTCGTCGAATTCGAGGAGGCCGCAGCACTTCCGGTGGCCGGGGTGACCGCGCTGCAGGCGCTGCGGGCGCTCGGCCCGGTGGTAGGACGCCGGGTTCTCATCACGGGCGCTTCCGGTGGCGTCGGGCGATTCGCCGTGCAGTTGGCGGCACGGGCCGGCGCCCATGTGGTGGCCGCGGTCGGCGCGGCGGCCCGCGGGGAGGGACTCGAGGAGTTGGGCGCGTCCGAGGTGGTGGTCGGACTCGATACCGTGACCGAACCGGTGTTCGGAGTTCTCGACAATGTCGGTGGCGCGTTGCTGGCGCAGGCTTTCGGTCTGGTGGCCGACGGTGGCTCGGTGCAGTCGATCGGGATGGCCTCCAATCAGCCGACGACCATCGACTTCGAGGCCGAGCGGCGCCGCGGAAACCGGAAACGGTTGGAGCCGTTCACGGTTCGGGCGCCGTTCCAGGCCGACTTGGACTACCTGCTGGGGCTGGTGGCCGACGGGGAACTCGACCCGCAGATCGGTCTACGTGACAGCTGGGACAACGTCGCGACGGCCGCGCGGGCCCTGCTCGGCCGCAGAGTGCCCGGCAAGGCGGTCCTGCACGTCGCCTGAGTCCGCGGCCCCTTTCCCTCGCCGAGCAGGCGCGAAACTGGGGGCCTCCCGCTTGCGGTGGACTGCTCGCGGGAGGAAGCGTTACTTCTTGGGCTTGTCCGAAGCGGCGTCGGTGGACAGCGCTGCGACGAAGGCCTCCTGCGGAACCTCCACCCGGCCGATGGTCTTCATCCGCTTCTTGCCCTCCTTCTGCTTCTCCAGCAGCTTGCGCTTACGGGTGATGTCACCGCCGTAGCACTTGGACAGCACGTCCTTGCGGATCGCCCGGATGTTCTCGCGGGCAATGATTCTCGAGCCCACGGCGGCCTGCACCGGCACCTCGAACTGCTGGCGCGGGATGAGCTCTTTGAGCTTGGTGGTCATCTTGTTGCCGTAGGCCGCGGCCGCATCCTTGTGCACGATGGCGCTGAACGCGTCCACTGCCTCGCCCTGCAGCAGGATGTCGACCTTGACCAGATCGGCCATCTGCTCGCCGGCCTCCTCGTAGTCGAGGCTGGCGTAACCGCGGGTGCGGGATTTCAGGGAGTCGAAGAAGTCGAAGATGATCTCGCCGAGCGGCATGGTGTAGCGCAGCTCGACGCGCTCGGGCGACAGGTAGTCCATGCCGCCGAGCTCACCGCGCCGCGACTGGCACAGCTCCATGATGGTGCCGATGAACTCACTGGGCGCGATCACGGTGGTCTTGACCACTGGCTCGTAGACCTCGCGGACCTTGCCCTCGGGCCAGTCCGACGGGTTGGTCACCACCGTCTCGGAGCCGTCGTCTCTGACAACGCGATAGACCACGTTGGGCGCGGTGGAGATCAGATCGAGGTTGAACTCGCGTTCCAGGCGCTCGCGGGTGATCTCCATGTGCAGCAGCCCGAGGAATCCGCAGCGGAACCCGAAGCCCAGCGCCACCGAGGTCTCCGGCTCATAGGTCAGCGCCGCGTCGTTGAGCTGGAGCTTGTCCAGCGCCTCCCGCAGCACCGGGTAGTCCGAACCGTCCACCGGATAGAGCCCGGAATAGACCATCGGCCGGGGCTCCCGGTACCCGGTCAGCGCCTCGGTCGCGCCCTTGCGCGCCGTCGTCACGGTATCGCCGACCTTGGACTGCCGAACGTCCTTCACACCCGTGATGAGATAGCCGACCTCGCCGACGCCGAGACCGTCGCTGGCCTTCGGTTCAGGAGAGACGATGCCCACCTCGAGCAATTCGTGGGTGGCACCGGTGGACATCATCGCGATCTTCTCGCGCGGGGTGATCTTGCCGTCGACGACGCGCACGTAGGTGACGACGCCGCGGTAGATGTCGTAGACCGAGTCGAAGATCATGGCCCGAGCCGGCGCGTCCGGATCTCCCGTCGGTGCCGGCACCTGCCGGACCACCTCGTCGAGCAGCTCGGTCACCCCCGCACCGGTCTTGCCGGACACCCGCAGCACGTCGGAGGGCTCACAGCCGATGATGTGCGCGAGTTCCCCGGCGTAGCGCTCCGGGTCCGCGGCGGGCAGGTCGATCTTGTTCAGCACCGGGATGATCGTGAGATCCCGGTCCAGCGCCAGGTACAGGTTGGCCAGCGTCTGCGCCTCGATGCCCTGGGCGGCGTCGACCAACAGCACCGCCCCCTCGCACGCCTCCAGGGCGCGGGACACCTCGTAGGTGAAGTCGACGTGGCCGGGGGTGTCGATCAGGTGCAGGACGAACTCTTCACCGTTGACCGTCCACGGCAACCGGACGTTCTGCGCCTTGATCGTGATGCCACGCTCCCGCTCGATGTCCATCCGGTCCAGGTACTGCGCGCGCATCGACCGGTCGTCGACGACGCCGGTGAGCTGCAGCATCCGGTCCGCCAGCGTCGATTTGCCATGGTCGATGTGGGCGATGATGCAGAAGTTCCTGATCTGCGCCGGCGCAGTGAACGTCTTGTCGGCGAAGCTGCTGATGGGAATCTCCTGGTGAGCGTGGGTGTCCAGCACGTGCTGTGTGTCTCAAGGGTATCGAGCAAGCCCGCTCACGACACAATCGCCGGGGGTGACTGACCTAAGCTCGACACCATGGCGTCGCAGTGGAAGACGTTCCAGCAGGTTCTCAAGGGTGTCCGCGACGGCGCCGAGAACCTGGTGTTCAACGAGGCACCGAAGCTGGTCCGTCAGTTACAAACCACCGACAACGTGCCGCGGACCGTGCAGCAGGGCATCCAACAGGGCATCAAGCTGGGCCTGGGGGTGTTGGCCGGCGCGGCCGCCCCACCGCCGCAGGCGATCACCGCGGGACGGCCGGTGTCCGAGCACAGCGTCCCCACCGCGCAACGGGCCCGCAAAATCGTCTACGCCCCGGACCTGGACGGGCAGGCCGATCCAGGAGAGATCGTGTGGACCTGGGTGGTCTACGAGGACGACCCCACCCAGGGCAAGGACCGTCCCGTCCTGGTGGTCGGCCGCGACCAACGCACCCTGCTGGGTCTGATGCTGTCCAGCCAGGACTACCACCGCGACGATCCGGACTGGATCGGGATCGGGACCGGCAGCTGGGACTACGACGGCAGACCGAGTTGGGTCCGGCTGGACCGGGTGCTCGATGTGCCCGAGGAAGGCATCCGCCGCGAGGGCGCGATCCTGGATCGGCACCGGTTCGAGGCGGTCGCCGTCCGGCTGCGCGCCCAGTACTCCTGGAGTTAACCGGGCAGGTCGGCACCTGGCTCGAAACGGACGAACGGACCGGCCGCGTCGACCGTGATCCGGCAGCGCACCCCGTACACCTCGGCCACCAGATCTTCGGTCAGAACCTCGTCCGGGCTGCCGGCGGCCACCACGGACCCAGCCGACAACACCACCAAGTGGTCGCAGAACATCGCCGCGAGGTTGAGATCGTGCAGCGCCACCACGCTGGTGACCGCAAGCCGGCGGATCAGCGCCAGGATCTCCAGTTGGTGGGCGATGTCGAGGTGGTTGGTGGGTTCGTCCAGCAGGAGTTCAGTGGGTTCCTGGGCCAGCGCCCGAGCGATCTGCACGCGCTGACGCTCCCCACCGGACAGGGTGTGCCACAGCCGGCCGGACATCTCGCCCAGACCGGTGGCGGTCAGCGCCGCCGCCACGGCTGCGGCGTCGTCGCGGCCGGCGCCGAACACCGGGGCGTGCGGGATGCGCCCCAACCGGACGACGTCGCGCACCGTGATATCCAGGTCCGTCTCGGCATGCTGGCCGACCACGGCCACCCGGCGGGCCACCGCACGGCGCGACATCGTGTGCAGCTCCTGGCCGTCGAGTTGCACGCAGCCGGAGTCGGGCCGGTCGATGCCGGCCAGCAGACGCAGCAGTGAGGATTTGCCGGATCCGTTGGGGCCCAACAGCCCCACCGTGCTGCCCGGGACCGGGTCCACCGTGACCCCGTGCAGCACGCGCCGTCCCGACCGGGTCCAGCTCACCTCGACCGCACGCAAACTCATCGATGAATACCTCTGCGTCGCAACAAGATCAGGGCAAAGGCGGGGACCCCGAGCAGGGCGGTGACCACCCCGGTGGGCAACTCCTGCGGGGCGAACACGGTGCGGGCCAGGGTGTCCACCCACACCATGAAGACGGCACCGAAGATCACCACGGTCGGCAACAGGCGCAGATGGCCGGGCCCGACCACAAAGCGCGCGGCGTGCGGCAGCACCAGGCCGACGAAGCCGATCGCCCCGGCCGCGCTGACCAGGGCGGCGGTCACCAACGCGGTGATCACCAGCAGCACGATCCGGGCCCGGGTCACCGCGACCCCCAGTGTCGCGGCGGCGTCCTGACCGAAGGCGAAGGCATCGAGGACGCGTGCCTGGGCCAGACACACCGCCAGCCCGACGGCGACGACGACCGCGCAGGCCAGGACGTCGGACCAGGACACCCCGGCCAGCGAACCGAGCAGCCAGAACAGCACTCCCCTGGTCTGCTCGGCATCTGCCGAGGACAACACGATGAACGAGGTCAACGCCGAGAACAGCTGGGTTCCGGCCACCCCGGCCAGCACCACCCGATCCGTGCCGCCGCCTGCCGCGTACGCCAGCAGCAGCACCACCGCGAACGACAGCACCGCGCCGGCGAAGGCCCCGCCGGACAGGCTCAGCGCGCCGGCCCCGACGCCGAGCACGGCGACCAGCACGGCGCCCGTCGAGGCGCCCGAGGACACCCCCAGCACGAACGGGTCGGCCAGCGGATTGCGCAGCAGCGACTGCAGGATCGCCCCGCACAGCGCCAGCCCGGCACCGCAGATCGCCGCCAGCACCACCCTGGGCAGCCGCAGTTGCCAGACGATGCTCTCCTGCAGCCGCGTCGTGCCCGATGGGCCCGCACCGAACTGCTCGCCGACGATGCGATACACGTCGCCCACCGACAACGCCGCCGGCCCGATGGTGATCGCCACCGCCGCCGAGAACACCAACAGGACCAGCCCCGCGACCCACAACCCGGCGAGCCACCCGGTTTGGGTCCTCACCGCGCCGGGGCGAGCCCGAGCTCGCGCAGGCCCCGCGCCACCTTCTCGGCGCCGTCGACGGTGCGGATGGACGGGTTGAGATCGGCGCCGTTGACCACGATGTAGCGTCGCTCTCGCACCGCGGTGAGCGCCCGGGTGAGCGGATTGGACTCCAGGAAGGCGATTTTGGCCGCCAGCGCGTCGCCGTCAATCGTGCGGCGGCTCAGATCGGCCAGCACCAGCACATCCGGGTCACGATCGGCCACGCTCTCCCAACTCACCTGCGGCCATTCGTCGGTGGTGTCGGCGAACACGTTGCGGGCTCCGACGCTCTCGGCGATCACGCCGGGAGATCCGCAGCAGCCGGCGAAGTACGGGGCCCGGACATCGGAGAACCAGAAGGCCATGTCGACGCCGGAGGGTGCCGCGGTAACCTGGCCCATCCGGTCCCGCAGCTGCGCGACGAGCAGTTCGCCACGGTCAGCCACGCCGAAGATCCGTGCCAGGTCCCGGATCTCGGTATGGATGGCCGCCATCGTGAACGGCGTGCTGCGCGCCCCATCGCCGTTGACCGACGTCTTGCCCTCGCAGTCACTGGGTGCCAGATAGCTTGGTACGCCCAGTTGTTCGAACTGGGCGCGGTCGGCGACCCCGCCGGGGCCCAACGTGCCGCCGAAGGAGGCCGAGACGAAATCGGGCTCGGTGTCCAGCACCGTCTCCAGCGACGGCTTGTTCAGCGCGAGCCGGGGCACCCGGGCATTGGCGGCCTCGAGATCGGGGCGGACCGGGTCGGTCCAGGTGGCCGTGCCGACCATCCGGTCCGCCAGTCCCAGCGAGAGCAGGATCTCGGTGGAGGACTGGTTCAACGACACCGCCCGCTGTGGTGGCGCGTCGATCACCACCTGTCGGCCGCAGTTCGGTACCGACAGTGGATATCCGGGAGCTGCGCCCTGATGCGGTGCTCGGGAGGTGTCGGGGGCGCATCCGGCCACCAGCAGCAGACTGATCGCGCCGACGGCACGCCGAACCCGGCTCATCGCGCCAGACCGAACGTCTTGAAACCGGTGGCCAACTTCTCCAACGCATCGATCTCCCGGATTCCGGGATCGAGTTCGGACCCGGTCAGCACGACATAGCGCTTGGCGCGCACGGCCGTCATGTTCTTGGTGACCGGATTCGATTCCAGGAACTTCACTTTGGTCTCGAGGGCGTCGCCGTCAATGCGCCTGCGCTGCAGATCGGCCAGCACCAGCACGTCCGGATCACGGTCGGCCAGTGCCTCCCAGCTGATTTCCGGCCAGTCCGCGCGGGCGTCGGCGAAGACGTTGGTGACGCCGAGTTCGGTGGCATACAGACCGGGCGCCGAGCAGCAGCCGGCCAGATACGGGGTGCGCAACCCGGAGAACCAGAACGCCACGCTGGTGTCCGGCGCGGTGACCGTCGCGGCGCTCTCCAACCGCCGGGTGAGCCGGCCGACCAGATCCTCGCCCCGCTGTGGCACATCGAAGATCTCGGCCAACTCGCGGATCTCCCGGAACAGCGTGTCCAGGGCCAAGGGCTGGGTGCGGGTGACGGTCTCGCCGGCCACCGTCGCTCCGACGCACACCGACGGTGATTGATATGTGGGGATGCCCAATTGGGCGAACCGGCTGCGCTCGGCGACCACGGCAGGGGTGAAGGTGTGCGCGCTCGCCGAGGTCACCAGGTCGGGCTCGGCATCGAGCACCGCCTCCAACCCGGGATCGTTGTCCGCCAACCGTGCAACGGTGGCATTGGCGGCGGCAAGTTCGGGCAGCACCGGGTCGAACCAGGTCGAGGTGCCGACCATCCGGTCGGCCAGACCGAGCGCCAAAAGGATCTCGGTGGAGGACTGGTACAGCGATACCGCGCGCTGCGGTGGACGGTCGAAAGTGACCTGCACACCGCAGTTCTCGAGGGTGAGCGGATAGCTGGTCGGGCCGGGACCGGCAGCGGGGTCCGCACCCGGGTCAGGGTCGGGCGAACCGCAGGCGGCGACAAGGGTCACCGTCACGGACAACAGACACAGCAGCACGGCGGAGATACGCACGCCCAGGACTTCCTTCGATGCGGGGCTCGGTCGCGGAGCCGTCGACGGTCATTCCCGGCCGCAGGTGATCGGACTCGAGGCACTGCCCCATACCGTTGCGCGTCAGTTCCGGTTTCGCACCGGATTCCCCTGCTGGTCGGCCCTCGCACTGTAACAGCCACGATGCGGGCGGCTCGTCCGCGCGGCGGGGCAGCGTATGAAATCGGGGTGAACGGGTATTCCCTGCCGATGACCGCCCTGCCACCCGATCCCGACCCGGCCCAGACCCCTGACCTGGAGCCCGGTGGCGGGGTCACGCCCGGCGCCACTCCCCCGGACTCGGCTCAGACGTCGGGCCTCGGCGAGCCGGAACCGCGGCCGCGCAATCGGATCACGCCCACCTCGGTGGCCACGATCGTGGCTCTCGTGCTGCTCATCGGGGTGTTCGTGGCGGTCGGGGTGTTGTTGGTGCTGAAGATGACGGGAACCACCGGCTGAGCCGGCCACGCTTGTGGTCAGCGCGCCCGGCGCCACATGGCGGTCATGACCGGGCCGTTGTCGGGCAACTCGATCTCGCCGGTGATCTCGAAACCGAACCGCAGGTAGTACGGAACGTTGTCGGGGTTGCTCGACTCCAGATACGCCGGGGCATGCTCGGCGTCCACCCGGTCGAGCCGCGACCGCATCAGCGCCTGCCCGAACCCGCCGCCGCGCACTGTTGGGTCGCTGCCGATGACGGCCAGGTACCAATGCGGCTCCTGGGGGTGATGCTTCTTCATCAGTTCGGCGACCTGCTTGCCGCGGGTGAAGTGCCGCCCGAACGCCCGGGCAAAACCGGGCATCATCCGAAGTTCCTCCAGCGGCGTCTGCCGCCACCGGCCGGGTGGATCCCACAGTGCCGCCGCCCCGATCCGGTCCTGGCGATACGCGACCTCGCTGCTGCCGCCGGACAGAAAATGGTGCCGGGTCATGGTGGCGAACATCCGGGCCAGTGCCCGCTGTCGGTGGGCCTCATCGGGCAGCATCCACCGCATCACCGGGTCGTCGTAGAAAGCCCGCCCCAGGACAGCGGCCAGACCCTTGACCTCGGACTTGTGCACGGGGCACACCTCTACGGAAACCACACGCCCACCCTTGCACATCCAATTCGGTTCTGCACCAGTTGATCTCGCTGCAGGGTCAACGCCCCTGAGTGATGTAGGCCTGCAATTGCTCCTGCTCGGCCTCCAGCTCCTCCATCCGGGTCTTGACGATGTCGCCGATACTGACGATCCCGGCCAGCCGCCCGCCGTCGAGCACCGGAATGTGGCGCACCCGGTTCTCGGTCATCAGGGCGCTGAGATGGTCGACGCTGTCGCGCGGGGTGCAGGTGGCCACCACCGTCGTCATGATCTCCGATACCGGCTGCGCCAGCAGGCTGCTGCCGCGTTCGTGCAGCTTGCGCACCACGTCGCGCTCCGAGACGATCCCGGCCACACTCCCACCCGGGCCGAGCACCACCATGGCGCCGATGTTCAGCTCGGTCAGCCCGGCCAGCAGCTCGGTCACCGTGGCCTCCGGTGACGTCGTCACCACCGCCGCGCCCTTGTTTTTCAGCACGTCCGCAATTCGCATCGGCAGCCTCCGATCGTGAGCTGTATCACACCAGGCTAAGTCGGCGGCGGCCGAGAGGAAAGAACCCACGCCCCGAAGCGGCGACACGGAGTAGGAAGGAGGCCATGATCGAGGTCACTCTGCTGGGCACCGGTAGCCCGATCCCCGATCCGGACCGGGCCGGACCGTCGACCCTGGTGCGCGCGGGCGGCCAGATGTTCCTGATCGATTGTGGACGCGGGGTGTTGCAACGCCTGGCCGCCGTCGGCGCGGGCGCCCACCAGCTCAGCGCATTGCTTCTCACCCATCTGCACAGCGACCACATCGCCGATCTGGGCGATGTCCTCATCACTCGCTGGGTCAGCACGTTTGCCCCGGACGCACCGCCGCTGCCGATCATCGGGCCCCCGGGCACCGCCGAGGTGGTGGACGCGACGCTGAAGGCGTTCGGGTTCGACATCGGCTACCGCATCGCCCACCACGCCGATCTCACCGGCCCGCCGCCGGTCGAGGTGCACGAGTACACCGAGGGGCCGGTGTGGGAGCACGACGACGTCCGAATCCGGGTCGCCCCCACCGATCATCGGCCGGTGACACCCACGATCGCCTTCCGCATCGAACACGGTGGCGCCTCGGTGGTGGCCGCCGGCGACACCGTGCCCTGCCCCAGCCTGGATGCCCTGGCCGCCGGCGCCGGCGCCCTGGTCCACACGGTGATCCGCAAGGACCTGATCGATCTTCTTGCACAGCAACGGATTCGCGACATCTGCGACTACCACTCCTCGGTGCAGGAGGCAGCGGCCACCGCAGCACGGGCCGGCGTCGGGATCCTCATCCTCACCCACTACGTGCCGGCGATCGCCGCGGGCACCGAGGAGCAGTGGCGGGCGCTGGCGGCCGCCGAGTTCGACCGTCAGATCGAACTCGGTGACGATCTGCACCGCGTGCAGGTCCATCCCGGGATGTGCGTCAAGCCAACCGGGTGACCTCGACGACCACGTCGAGATCCGTCGAACCCTCGCCGGAATAGATTCCCTTGAGCGGAGCCACATCCGAGTAGTCCCGCCCCACGCCCACGCTGACATACTGCTCGTTGATCTCGGTGTCGTTGGTGGGGTCGTAGTGCCACCACCCGCCGGTCCAGGCCTGGATCCAGGCGTGGCTCTGCCCGTCGATCGTGTCCCCCACCACCGCGTCACCCGTCGGGTGCAGGTAGCCCGAGACGTAACGGGCCGGAATCCCCATGGACCGCAACATGATCAACGACAGGTGGGCGAAATCCTGGCACACCCCTTTCCCCTCGCGCAACGCATCCAGCCCCGACGAGTGCACCCCGGTGGTGCCCGGCACGTAGTCGAGTTCGCTGCGGATCCACTGCGCGACGGCGCGCACCGCCTGGAACGGATCGTGATCCTTGGCGATGCGACGTCCCACCCGGGCGATGCGCGGGCTGCGTGGCGTGTAATGCGTCGGGCTGAGCACCTCGTCGAAGCGGTCGACGACGGCCTCGGAGGCCAGATCAGCCCAGCCGACCAACTCCTCGGGCTGCTCGGCGACGTCGGTCTCGACCACCGAGGAGGCCGTCACCTCCAGCTCGGTGTGCGGGGCGTGCAGGTCGAACGCCGTCACCGCGGTGCCCCAGTAGTCGACGTAGCGGTAGGACCGGGTGGCCGGAACGGTTTCGACCCGGTTCAGGATCACGTTCTGGCGGGAATCCGACCGCGGGGTCAGCCGGGCCTCGTTGAACGACGCCGTCACCGCCGACTTGTAGGCGAACCCGGTCGAGTGCACCATCCTCAGCCGCCACATCTAGACCTCGCCCTCCTCGATCACCACTGGCTCGCCGTGCCCGGCATCGGTCCAGGCCACCCACGGAGCCGAATGGAAGTACTGCAGCGCCAAGGCTTCTCCCACGTCGCGGCACGTGTGCTGCAACCCGGCCAGCCGGGCATCCAGGGATTCCAGCAGGGCACCGGGCTGCAGGAACTCGAGCTCGCTGCGGGCCCGGCCCAACAGCCGCTGCGCCTCGGCGGTGGCGCCCAACCGGTTGTGCGGCCGGTTGAGCAGTTCGTCCAGACTGTGTTCGGCCATCCGCAACGAGTGGAAGACCGAACGCGGGAACAACCGGTCCAACAGCATGAACTCGACCACCCGGCCGGCGTCGAGCACGCCGCGATACGTCCGCAGATACGTGTCGTGGGCGCCGGCCGACCGCAACAACGTCACCCAGGCCGGGGACGAACCGCTGTCACCGACGCGCGAGAGCAGCAACCGCACCATCATGTCGACCCGTTCGATCGCCCGGCCCAGCAACATGAACCGGTAGCCGTCGTCACGGCTCAAGGTCGAATCCGCCAGCCCGGCGAACATCGCCGCCCGCCCCTCCACATACGACAGGAACTCGTGCGGGCCCAGCCGTTTGGCCGCCCGCTCCCGCTCGGCCAGCGCGTTGTACGTGGTGTTGAGGCACTCCCAGATCTCGGTCGAGGTGACCTCTCGGGCCCCGCGGGCGTTCTCGCGCGCAGCCGAGATCGCGTCGACGATCGAATTGCCGCTGTTGTCCCGACTGAAGGCCACGATGTCGGTCAGCGACCACACGTCCAGGCGCTCGGCGGGCGGCGGGATCCCGAGCACCCGCAGCAGGGTCCGGGACGCGACGTCCGGGTCGACGCTGGAATCCTCCAGCAGTTGGTGCACCGTGACATCGAGAATGCGGGCCGTGTCATCGGCCCGCTCCACGTAACGGCCGATCCAGTACAGGGACTCGGCATTGCGCGCCAGCATCTGTGCACCCCCTACTGCTGTTGTTGTTGGGACGACGAACCATCAAGCGCGCCATCCCCTTTGGGGCCGTTGGCGGATTTGGGCAGCGACCGCACCACCTCGGCGGCGGCCAACTCCCGGTCGGCCGCCGAGGTGCGCGAGGCCAGTACCCAGGTGTCCTTCGACCCGCCGCCCTGGCTGGAGTTGACCACCAGCGATCCGTCCGGCAACGCGACCCGGGTCAGCCCACCGGGCAGCACCCAGACCTCGTTGCCGTCGTTGACCGCGAACGGACGCAGGTCCACGTGCCGGGGCGCCAGTTTGTTGCCGATCTGGGTGGGCACCGTGGACAGCTGCATCACCGGTTGGGCAATCCAGCCCCGGGGGTCGGCGCGGATCTTCCTGGCAACCGCGGTGAGCTCCTTCTCGGAGGCCTCCGGGCCGAACACGATGCCGTAACCGCCCGAGCCCTCGACGGGCTTGATGACGAGCTCGTCGATCCGGTCCAGCACCTCCTCACGCTCGTTGTCCAACCAACAGCGGTAGCTGTCGACGTTGGCCAGCACCGGTTTCTCCCCCAGGTAGTACTCGATGATGGTCGGCACATAGGTGTAGACGAGCTTGTCGTCGCCGACACCGTTGCCTACCGCGCTGGAGATCACGACGTTGCCGGCCCGGGCGGCGTTGAGCAGCCCGGCCACCCCCAGCACCGAATCGGGGCGGAACTGCAGCGGGTCCAGGAACGTGTCATCGATGCGGCGGTAGATGACGTCGACCTGGCGCTCGCCCTCGGTGGTGCGCATGTACACCACGTTGTCGCGGCAGAACAGGTCGCGGCCCTCCACCAGCTCGGCACCCATCTGCCGGGCCAGCAGGGAATGCTCGAAGTAGGCCGAGTTGTACACCCCGGGCGTGAGCACCACCACGGTGGGATCGGCGACGTTGGTCGGCGCGGCGTTGCGCAGTGCCCGCAGCAGGTGGGAGGAATAGTCGCCGACCGCCCGCACCCGGTGGGAGGCGAACAGATTCGGGAAGACCCGCGCCATGGTGCGCCGGTTTTCCATCACATAGGACACCCCCGACGGCGAGCGCAGGTTGTCCTCGAGCACCCGGAAATCACCTTTGGCGTCCCGGATCAGGTCGATGCCGGCGACGTGGATGCGCACCCCGTTGGGCGGGACGATGCCGGCGGCCTCCCGGTGGAAGTGCTCGCACGAGGTGACCAGCCGGCGCGGGATCACCCCGTCACGCAGGATCTCCTGCTCGCCGTAGACGTCGTCGAGATACATCTCCAACGCCTTGACCCGCTGGGTGATGCCGCGTTCCAGCCGCGACCATTCGGCCGCCGAGATCACCCGCGGCACCAGATCGAGCGGGAACGGCCGCTCCTGACCGGACAGCGAGAACGTGATGCCCTGGTCGATGAATGCCCGGCCCAGCGCGTCCGACCGGGACCGCAGCTCCGAGGCGTCCGACGGAGCAAGCTCGGTGAAGATGCCCTTGTACGGCCCGCGGACGTTGCCGGCCGGGTCGAACATCTCGTCGAAGGCGGCCGAGTAGTGGCCGGTCCGGTGATAGCCGTCGAAGATGCCCTGATGGTTGACCCGCCGCGGCGCGGCGGCACGGCGCCCGGCCCCCGCCGACCCGTTGGGCTCCGCATCTTGCGCACGCACCGTTCGCAGGCTCATCCCCCTCATGCTGCCGCACCCGCCGCCGTTTCGCCGTCCAACCGAGCGGCCCGTTTCGGCAGGCCAACGGCGGGTTGACGTGGTATCGGCAGGTGGCGCCCGACGTGGCAGCACCCCCGTTTCACCAGCGCCGCTTTGGGAGTTCGCACGTCTCGCTGGTAACCTGAACAGTCGCTGCCCGCAGTGCGGGTGGGCGCACCCAGACTTCGGTAACCCCAGCAAGAGAATTACGAAGGAATTTCTACGTGGCCAACATCAAGTCGCAGGAAAAGCGCATCCGCACCAACGAGCGTCGTCGGCTGCGTAACCAGTCGGTGAAGTCGTCGCTGCGGACGGCCGTCCGCGGCTTCCGCGAGGCCGTCGAGGCCGGCGAGAAGGACAAGGCCGCCGAGTTGCTGGTCTCCACCAGCCGTCAGCTCGACAAGGCCGCCAGCAAGGGCGTCATCCACGCCAACCAGGCCGCCAACAAGAAGTCGGCCCTGGCCCTGGCGCTCAACAAGCTCTGACCTTTCGGGACTGATCCCACGGCTGTTCACCGGGTGGCGAGTTCGGCCACCCGGCGCACTGCTGTCTCAAGGGCGTAGTCGGCATCGGCCGCTGCGCCCTTTACGTCTGCATTGAGGGTGGCCACCACCCGCATCGCCTCGGCCACTGAGTCGCGTGACCAGCGGCGGGCCTGCTTCTGCGCCTTCTGCACCCGCCACGGCGGCATCCCCAGCTCTCCGGCGAGCCGGTACGGATCTCCCGACAGCGGCCCCACCCGCGCGATGGTGTGCACGGCCTCGGCCAGCGCGTCGGCCAGCACCACCTGCGGTTCACCGGCCAACATCGCCCACCGCAATGCCTCGGCCGCCCCGGCGACATCACCGGTGACCGCCTTGTCGGCGATGTCGAAGCCCTTCACCTCGGCCTTGCCGCTGTGGTACCGCCGCACCGCGGCCACGTCGACCTGTCCGGCGGTGTCGGCCACCAACTGCGAGCAGACTGCGGCGAGCTCACGAACATTCGAGCCCACCGCGTCGAGCACCGCGGTCACGGTGTCCTCGGAGACCTTGGCCCGCAGCCGGCGGAACTCGGCCCGCACGAAATCGGCGCGTTCGGCCGGTTTGGCGATGCGGGCGCACGGATGCACCTGTGCACCAAGCTTTTTCAACTGATCGGCCAGCGCCTTGGCCCGCCCGCCCCCGGAGTGGACAACCACCAGCACGGTGCCCGGCGGCAGATCGGCGGCGGCCGAGCCGATCAGGGCCACAGCGTCTTTACCGGCCTCGGCGGCGGCCTCCAACACCACCATGCGCTCTTCGGCGAACAGCGACGGGCTCAGCAACTCGGCCAGCTCGCTGGTGCTGACCTCACCGGCACGCATCCGGTCCACCGGGACATCAGGGGAACCGGCCTGCGCCCGCAACCCGCGCAGCACTGAGGCCACCGCGCGCTCCACGAGCAGCTCCTCATCTCCGAGAACCAGATGCAGACCGTCGATCTGTTCAGTCACGCCGATGATCGTGTCACGTCGAGGCGACAGCGCCGACCACCTGGCCCGCCAGCCCCCACGCCAGCAGGCCGAGTACCAGCGCCGCCAGCCCGCGGCGCACCCAGCGCAGCCGCCACAGCACGCTCAGCGCCACCCCGCCGACCGCCACCGCCACCACACCGGCCAGGCCCGACGGTGTCGGCAGCGCGGCCGCGGGCAGCTTCGAAGCCCACCGCGCCACCGACAACAGCCACCACAGCTCGGGACCGGTGAACCGGATCAACAACTGGGCCCCGGCCGGCCAGACCGGCGAGATCGCGGCCGCCGCGGTACCCAGCACGGTGATCGGCGGAATGATGCCGGCCACCGCGAGATTGGCCGCCACGGCCACCAGACTGACCGTGCCCGAAATTCCGGCCACCAGCGGGGCGGTGATCAGCTGGGCCACCACGGCGACGCTGACCGCCGCCGCGGCCGGGCGCGGCCACCCGCGGGCCTGTAGCCGGGCCGACCAGATTGGTGCGAGCACGACGATGCCTGCCGTGGCGCCCACCGACAACGCGAACCCGACGTCGACGGCAAGCTCCGGCGCGGCGATCATCAGCGCGATCACGCTGGCGGCCAACGCCGGAACCGCCTGCCGGCGCCGGTGGGTCAGCACGGCCAGCAGGGTCACCGCACCCATCACCGCGGCCCGCAGCACGCTGGGCGAGGGCGCCACCACGATGACGAAGCCGACCAGCCCGGCGCCGGCCAGCAGCACCGCCGCCCTGGGCCCGATCAGCGCGGCGGACAGCAGCAGCGCGCCGCACACGATCGTCACGTTGGCCCCCGACACCGCCGTCAGATGCGTCAGCCCCACCGTGCGGAACTGTTCGGTGGTCCGGCCGGTCACGGTTGACGTGTCTCCGAGCACCAGGGCGGGCAGCATGGCGGCCTGATCGGCCGGCAGTGCCGCGCGCGCCGCGTCGGTGAAGCCGTTGCGGATCCGCTGCGCCACCTGCTGCACGGCCGACGCCTGCCCTGAGGCGGACCTACCGGAAGCCACGAGCACCGCCACGCTCAGATCCCGCCGCTTGGGGCGCTGCACGGCGGCGCGAAAACTGACCGGGCGGCCCACGGCCACCTGACCGAAGGATGCCGGTGCGAACACCAGAACCCGCCCCACCATGGGCACCTGTTCGACCCGGCGCAGGGCGGCGCGAAACATCAGTCGCCCACCGTTGAGCACCCGCGGGGTCTCCGCCGGAACCACCTCGACCGTGGTGGCACCGCCGTAGCGGCTGGTCACCGGATGGTGCTCGACCTGCTGCACCCGTAACCCGACCGCGACGGCGAACCCGGCCGCGACGGCGCCGACCGCCAGCACCGCGGCCATGGTCGCGTGCGGTGCGCCGGGGCCCGCGCCGCGCCGGGTCACCAGCCAGGTGAGCCCGACCGCCACCAGCCCCACCACCACGGCGACGCCGGCATTCCACACGATGCCCGACGCCGTCACCGACCATGCGGTGATCGCGGCCGGGACGATGCGCAGATCCAGCGGCTGCGCCTCGGCCGGCGCCTCGGCGCTCCGGCCGTCGCGCTGCCGGTCACCCCGGTCGTCGTGTGGGCCGTCGCCACCCGACTCGTTATGCCCGGACCAGCTCACGCAGCTTCTCCAACCGGGCCGGGCCGATCCCGTCGACCTCACCGAGCTGATCGACGCTGTCGAACCGTCCGTGCGCGGCCCGCCAGGCCAGGATCGCCTCGGCGGTCACCGGACCGACACCGGGCAGGGCGTCGAGGTCCTCGGCGGTGGCGGTATTGAGATCCACCGGCCCAGTGGCGGCAGTGGCCGCGGTTGTCGCGGTGCCCGGAGCACTGCCGGGTGCAGCGTCGGAAGTACCACCGGCCACCGAACTGGCCATGCTGCTGGACTGGTCGGGCGGCGCCTCGATGCCCACCACGATCTGTTCCCCGTCGGCGACCCGGCGAGCCATGTTCAGCCCGAGCAGGTCGGCACCGTCGAGCGGCCCGCCGGCAGCTTCCAACGCGTCGGCGATGCGGGCTCCGGCCTGCAAGGTCACCAGCCCGGGCTTGTGCACCAGACCGACCACGCTGACCACCACCGGCCCGTCGGCCACATCGGGTTTCGGGACGGCCGATGAAACCATCTGCACCGGAGGCAGATTCGCCGAGGCCACCGGTGGCGGCTGATGTCGGATCAGGGTGAAGACAGTGACCAGAATGGCGAGCACACCGACACCGGCCAGTGCCAGGGCCCCGGCGCGGCCCGGGTCGGCACGCACGGCGGCCAGCCAGCCCGGACCATCGGAGGCTGCGGTATCGGGTAGCCATCGCGACAGCGTGCTCTCGGACACGGTGTCAGGTTCGGCGGTGTCGTCCGCCTCGGTGCCGGGATCGTCCCGGCCACCCAGACGACGGAGGCGTTGCACCGACAGTTCGGTTCCCATGCCCGCGACGTTAGGGGCGGATTGCGACGATGCCGGGCCGCCGGGCCCTCAGGGCCGGCCGGCTGTGGATGAATCTCGGGTTGGGGATTACCGGGGTAGACACCTTCGGCGATAGTGTCTAGTCCGCACACAGGGCTGAGCGAGGGAGATGATCATGACCGCAGGTAAGCCGATTCGGGTCATCCAATGGACCACGGGCAACATCGGCCGACGCTCGCTGCACGCGATGATCAGCCGCGACGACATGGAACTGGTCGGCGTCTACGCTCACGGCGCCGACAAGGTCGGCGTCGACGCCGCCGAGTTGGCCGGCTGGCCTGAACCCACCGGTGTCCGGGCCACCAACTCCATCGACGAGTTGATCGCGCTCGAACCCGATGCCTGTTGCTACAACCCGCTGTGGCCGAACATCGATGAACTCGTCGCGCTGCTCGAGGCCGGGGTCAACGTGTGCTCCAGCGCGGCCTGGATCACCGGCGGCAAGCAGACCCCGCAAGACCTCGACCGCATCCGGAAGGCCTGTGAGACAGGAAGTTCCACGATGTTCGGCAGCGGCGCCCACCCCGGTGTCACCAACATGGTGGGCATGGTGCTGTCCGGTTCGTGCGAACGGGTCGACGAAATCCGCATCACCGAATCGGTGGACTGTTCCACCTACGAGTCAGCGGACACGATGGCCGCGATGGGCTTCGCCCAGGACCCCGACACCCCAGGTCTGACCGAAAGTGTGCGTCGCGAGAGCGAGGTGTTCGCCGAGTCCGCCGCGATGATGGCCGACGCCATCGGCGCCACCCTGGACCGCATCACGTTCGACGTCACCTTCACCGCGGCCACCGCCGACAGCGACCTGGGGTTCATGAAGATCCCGGCCGGGACGGTCGGCAGCGTGTACGGCTATCACCGCGGCTGGGTCGGCGAGAAGAATGTCGTCAGCGTCGGCTTCAACTGGATCATGGGCAGCCACGTGACGCCGCCCAAGCCGGTGGCCGACGGACATGTCATCCAGGTGTTCGGGCTGCCCAACATGCGCACAGTGCTGCACTGCCTGCCACCCAAGGACTGGTCCGAGCCCAGCTTCTCCGGACTGGGCTCGATCTACACCGCACTGCCGGTCACCAACGCGGTGCCTGCCGTGGTGGCCGCCGCACCCGGGATCGTCACGCTCAAGGATCTGCCGCCGATCACCGGGCGGTTCGCCGGCTGATCGGCGTGCCAACGCTTTTCGCCACGACCGCCGCTGCGGGCCGGTCGTCGAAACCCGCTACCTAGCCGCCGGCGCCCAACCGCTGCGCGAACCGCGACCACCCCGGCCCGTCGAGGTCGGCCACGGCGTCGGCCCGGCCGGCCATCGCCATCAGCAGCGCTTCCGCCGGTCCGGACACCTCGGGCCCACGGCCGGCCGACCAATCCAGATCGGTGGCCACCAGGCGCAGACCACGGGCCCGCAGCCCACCTCGGATGGGCGGTGCCCACCTGGCGAAGTCCAACGCGACAAGCAGGCGGTCGGCCGGGATGCGTCGGGGCATCCCCAGCGGACGGCGGATGTCCTGCTGATGGATCAAGCCGTCGGTGAGCCCGACACGACCGCCGAAACTCGCAGTCGCACCGCGCGGCTCGGGGTAGCGATGGAACAGTTCGATCAGGCCGTCGGGCGGTAGCGCCGAGAATTCGGCCACGCCGATCGCGTTGGGACCGCCCTTGGTGACCAGTCCCCTGACCACCCGACCGGCAGTTTGTCTCGCGCTCAACGGCTCGTAACTGATGACGTGGGCCACCAGGTCGTGGACCCGCCAGCCCTGGCACAGCGACGGGCCCTCCCACTGCTGTGCGGTCAGTTTCTCCAGGAAGTCGGCGAAATCCGCACGCTCGTCGCGCGCCAACATCATCACGGTTGCCATCGGTATCGCCACCTCAGAGCCGAGCCGGAACTGGCCCCTTACGCGTCCTCCACGCTAATACACACCCCGACTGCCCCGCCGCCGACATGCACCGCGAGCACCGGACCCATCTCCGTCACCGCCAGCGAGCGCAGGTTCGGCAGCCGATCGGTGAGCGTCGCGGCGATCTCCTCGGCCCCGTCCGGGTTGTCGACGTGATGCACGACGACGTCCACCGGACGCTCCCCCGCCGCCTCGGCGATCTGATCGACCAGGGCCGCATGGGCTTTCGAAATGGTCCGGATCCGTTGCGCGAGCACCAACCGGCCGTCCACGTCGAGGCGCAGCAACGGTTTGAGCGACAGTGCGGTGCCCAGCCACGATGCCGCCGCGCCGATCCGGCCGCCGCGCCGCAGGTTGTCCAGCCGGTGCACCACGATGAACGCCTGCCCACGCGGTATCGCCGCACGCGCCGCAGCCTCCACGGCATCGAGACCGTCACCGCGACCAGCCGATTCGGCGGCAGCCAGGGCGACGAACCCCACCCCCATCGCCGCCGCCCGCGAGTTCACCACCCGCACACTCGGTCCGATCTCCCGGGCAACCGCCGCCGCTGCGCTATAGGTGCCCGACAGGGCCGCCGAGATATGCACGGCGACAACGCCATCGCCGCCACTGGCGGCCAGCGCCTCGCGGTACGTGGCGGCCAGATCGGCCGGCGACGCCCCGGCGGTGGTGGCCTTTGCCCGATCGTGAATGTCCGATGGAATCGGATCGACCCCGTCGCGCAGGTCACTGCCGTCATCGAGGATGTGCAGCGGCACCTGCCGGATACCCCACTTCTGACACAACTCGGGCGCCAACCGGGACGTCGAGTCGGTCACTATCATGACCGCCATCGTCAATCAGTGGAATTCTGTTGTGGCACACCAGCAGTGGCCAGCCCCTTGAGCATCAACTCGGCCACCGCCCGGTGGGCTTCGAAGTTCCAGTGGATGCCATCGGGGTTGCCGCGCCCGCCCAGCACCTCGTCGGCGACCGCGGCCTTGAGATCCACCAACGTGACGTCGTGCTCGGCCGCCCAGGCCGTGATCGCCTTGACCGTGGGCTCGCGGCCGTGATGGGCCTTCCCATAGGTCTCGGCGATGTGCACCGAGGGCAACGAGGCCAGCACCGGGATGCCGGGCCGGTTGAAATCGATGGCGTTACGCGTCATCTCCAGGTACTCGACCGTCAGATGCGGGGGCAGGGCCGCGCGGGCGATCGGCGACAGCCGCGGCTGCAGCCAGCCGTAACCGTCCCGCACCCACCGGCGTAACCGGGACGGCCGCACATACCGGATCAGCTCGCGCAGCGCCGTCGGCAACGGCGAGGGCAGCGAATCCATCCCGCTGGTGGCGAAGACGACCGCCCCCGCGCGGGGCAGCGCCGCCCACGACCGCGGATCCTGGGTGGCTGCCCACCACACATCCCGGCAGGTCCAGCCGATCCGGCCGATGAGCTCCACATCCCAGCCGAGTTGTTCGGCCACGATGTTGGGCCAGATCCGCGGATCATCGGAAGGCAGACCACCGGTCGGACCGAAATAGGACAGCGAGTCGGCGAACACCAACAGCACCGGCTTGCGGTCATCGCAGCGTTCAGAGGACATCGTTGGCCACCTGCGCCGAGGCATTCCACACGTCCAGCCGCCAGCGGATCGAATCGAAGCCGGTGCTCTCGCCGGGTCCGGCCGAATCCGGCGAATGCCCGGACAGCTGAACCCAACTGGCGTTGCCCATGCCGCCGAGCACCGGCCAGTTGTCCACCGGCAGCCCCAGCAATCCGGCCGTCAGCGCAGCGATCAGCCCACCGTGCGCCACCAGCACCACCGGCCGGTCGGCACCGGCGCCGGCGGTGTCCACGCCCCACTCCGGTTGTCCGGCAACCAGTTCGGCGACCACCGGGATGCTGCGGTCGGCGACGTCGACGCGGCTCTCACCGCCGTGCGGCGCCCACCGCGCGTCCTCACGCCAGGCCCGACGGGCCCCCGGGGCCATCGTGTCCACCTCCAGGTGGGTCAGTCCCTGCCAGTCCCCCAGGTGCGTCTCCCGCAACCGTTTGTCCACCGCGACGGCAATGCCGGCGCGGTCACCCAGGGTGACCGCGGTGTCCAGCGCACGTTTGAGGTCCGAGGACACGATCAGCAGCGGCTGCCGCTTGGCCAGCACCTCGGCGGCGGCAGCGGCCTGGTCGCGGCCCAGATCGGACAGGTCGGTGTCGAGCTGGCCCTGCATCCGGCTGCCCGCGTTGTACTCGGTCTGGCCGTGCCGCAGCAGCACCAGCCGGCGGACCGTCATCGCGCCCTCATTCCGGCAGCTCCGGGTCCGCAGGAACATCCAGATCGACCGGGACCGTCGGGCAGTCCCGCCACAGCCGGTCCAGCGCATAGAAGTCGCGCTCGTCCTGATGCTGGATGTGCACCACCACGTCGATGTAGTCCAGCAGCGTCCACCGGCCCTCGCGGGTGCCCTCGCGACGGGCCGGCTTGTACCCGGCCTGCCGCATCTTCTCCTCGACCTCGTCGACGATCGCATTGACCTGACGCTCGTTGGACGCCGAGGCGATCACGAAGCAATCGGTGATCACGAGCTGGCCCGACACGTCGATGACCACGACATCGTCGGCCAGCTTGGCCGCGGCGGCCCGGGCGGCCACCGTCGCCATCGCGACGGCTTCCTCGGTGGCGCTCATCGGGCCACCGCCGGGTTGCCGGTGTTCCGCGCGTCCGCGGTGTACAGCCCGCGCTTGGCCACGTACTGCACCACACCATCGGGCACCAGATACCAGATCGGGCGCTCCTCGGCGGCCCGCTGACGGCAGTCGCTCGACGAGATGGCCAGCGCGGGCACCTCCACGAGCGTCAACGCCTCCGGCGGCAACTCCCGCAGCGCCGCCGCGATGTGTTCACCGTCCAGCTCGTAGCCGGGTCGGCTCACGCCGACAAACCTCGCCATGGAAAACAAGTCCTCCCAGTTCTGCCAGGACAGGATCGATGCCAGCGCATCGGCTCCGGTGATGAAATACAGATCGGTGTCCGCGTTGAGATCACGCAGGTCGCGCAGGGTGTCCTTGGTATACGTCGCCCCGCCCCGGTCGATGTCGACCCGGCTGACCGAGAACCGCGGGTTGGACGCGGTGGCGATCACCGTCATCAGGTACCGGTCCTCGGCCGCGCTGACCCGTCGGTCGTTCTTCTGCCAGGGCTGACCGGTCGGGACGAACACCACCTCGTCCAGGTCGAACAGGTCGGCCACCTCGCTGGCGGCGACCAAGTGCCCGTTGTGGATGGGATCGAATGTCCCACCCATCACCCCCAGCCTGCGCCGTGCTGCCACAAAGAGGCAGCTTACGGCAGGTGGTGCGGGCTCAGACCGGCAGCAACCCGTCGATCACCGCCGCCAGTTGCCGGGCTGAGCGGCACTCGTGCATCGGGATGGCCTCGAGATATTTGGGTACCGCGGAATCCCCGCTGCCCCACAGGTGCTTGGGCTCGGGGTTGAGCCAGTGGGCGTGGCGGCTGGCCGACACCATGTGCTCGAGCAGCTCGACCTCGGGGTTGCGGTAGTTGTTCCGCCCGTCGCCCAGCACCAGCAGCGAGCTGCGCGGGGACAGCACACCCGGGTACTTGTCCAGGAAGGACACGAAGGCGTGCCCGTAGTCGGAGTGCCCGTCGCGGGTGTAGACCCCGGCCTCACGGGTGATGCGCTGCACGGCGACCGCCAGATCGGCCTCCGGCCCGAACATGTCGGTGACCTCGTCGGTGGTGTCGATGAATGCGAAGACCCGCACCCGGGAGAACTGCTGACGCAGCGCCGACACCAGCATCAGAGTGAAGTGGCTGAACCCGGCGACCGACCCGGACACATCGCACAGCACCACCAGCTCCGGGCGGGCCGGATGCGGCTTGCGCAGCACCACGTCGATGGGCACCCCGCCGGTCGACATCGATTTGCGCAGCGTCTTGCGCAGATCGATCTCCCCGGCCCGGGAGCGTCGCCGCCGGGCGGCCAACCGGGTGGCCAGGGTGCGGGCCAGAGGTTGCACCGTCTTGCGCATCTGCCGGAGCTGTTCCCCCGAGGCCCGCAGGAACTCGACGTTCTCGGCCAGCTGCGGCACCCCGTACATCTGCACGTGGTCACGGCCCAACTGTTCGGCGGTGCGCCGCTTGGTCTCGGACTCGACCATCTTGCGCAGTTGGGCGATGCGCTGGGCGGCCAGCGCCTTGGCGATCTCCTCCTGCGTCGGGGTGGGCTCGTCACCGTACGGGGCGAGTAGACCCGCCAGCAGCCTGCCTTCGAGATCGTCGAGGCTCATCGCCTTGAGCGCCTGATACGACGAGTACGACGGGCCGCGGCTGGAGTTGTAGCGGCCGTAGGCCTCCACGATCCGGGCGATCATCGCCGACAACCGGTCGTCCAGGTTGGCCAGATCCTCATTGTCGGCCAACATCTGCACCAGGGCCTCACGCATGGCCTCGATGTCCTCGGGCGGCAGCTGGGGCCGGTCCGCGTCGCCGGTGTCGGCGTCGTCCTGATCCTCGTCCGAGAGCACGGTGCGCGCGCCCAGCGCCGCCGGGAAGAACAGATCGAACATCGCGTCGTAGGTGTCGCGGTGATCGGCACGGCGCAGCACCGCGCAGGCGATCCCTTCGCGCAGCGCCTCCCGATCGCCCAACCCCAGCACGGTCATCACCCGGCCGGCGTCCACGGTTTCCGACGGACCGACCGAGATCCCTTGACCGCGAAGGGATTCGACGAACTCGACGAGATGCCCGGGCAGGCCGTTGGGGGCCAGCGGCTGGGAGGGCCGAACCCGGCGGGGCACCATCAGTTCGGCCCCATCAATTCAGCCTCAGCTCACCGGAGGCCTTGACCTGATCGGACTGGTGCTTGAGCACCACGCCGAGGGTGGCCGCGATCATCGCGTCGTCGATGGTGTCCAGGCCCAGGGCCAGCACGGTGCGGCCCCAGTCGATGGTCTCGGCGACCGAGGGCACTTTCTTGAGTTGCATGCCGCGCAGCACCCCGATGATGCGCACCAGTTCTGCGGCGATGCGCTCGGGCAGCTCGGGCACCCGGGACAGCAGGATGCGCCGCTCCAGCTCCGGGTCGGGGAAGTCGATGTGCAGGAACAGACAGCGACGCTTGAGTGCCTCGGAGAGCTCACGGGTGGCATTGGACGTCAGCACCACCAACGGCGGCCGCTCAGCCCTGATGGTGCCGAGTTCGGGAACGGTCACCGCGAAGTCGGACAACACCTCCAGCAGCAGACCCTCGATCTCGATGTCGGCCTTGTCGGTCTCGTCGATCAGCAGGACAGTCGGATCGGTGCGCTTGATCGCGGTGAGCAGCGGACGGGTCAGCAGGAACTCCTCGCTGAACACGTCCATCTTGGTCTGGTCCCAGTCGCCACCGGTGCTGTTCTGCCCGGCCTGGATCCGCAAGATCTGCTTGGCGTGGTTCCACTCGTAGAGCGCGCGGGCCTCGTCGACACCCTCATAGCACTGCAACCGCACCAGCTCCGAGCCCGTCGACTGCGCCACCGCGCGGGCCAGTTCGGTCTTGCCGACGCCGGCGGGACCTTCCACCAGCAGTGGCTTGCCCAGCCGGTCGGCGAGGAAAACCGCTGTCGCGGTGGCGGTGTCGGGCAGGTAGCCGGTCTCCGCCAGCCGCCGCGCGACATCGTCGATGTCGGCGAACAACGGGGCGGGGCGAGCGGGCACGCTCATCTGGTCTCCTGGTCTGTGTCTGGTCCGGCTAGGCCGGTCGGGTCTGACCGTCGCCCCACACGATCCACTTGGTCGAGGTCAGTTCGGGCAGGCCCATCGGTCCGCGGGCATGCAGTTTCTGGGTGGAGATGCCGATCTCGGCGCCGAAGCCGAACTGCTCTCCGTCGGTGAACGCGGTGGACGCGTTGACCATCACCGCGGCCGCATCCACCTGCTCGGTGAACCGCTGGGCCGCAGCAAGATTCGTTGCCACGATGGCCTCGGTGTGCCCGGTGCCATAGGTGTTGATGTGATCGATCGCGCCGTCCACTCCGTCGACGAGGGTCACCGCGATGTCCATCGACAGGAACTCGGCGTGCAAGTCCTCGTCGCTGGGATCCTCGTGCACGGTGACTCCGGCCGCACGCAGCGCCGCGGTGAGCCGGGGCAGCGCGGTGGCCGCCAGCGCCTTGTCCACCAGCAGCGTCTCGGCGGCGTTGCAGACGCTGGGACGCCGGGTCTTGGAGTTCAGCAGAATCTGCTCGGCCACGTCGATATCGGCCGACTCATCCACGTAGACATGGCAATTGCCGACACCGGTCTCGATCGTCGGCACCTGCGCATCGCGCACCACCGCCTCGATCAGACCGGCTCCCCCGCGCGGGATCACCACGTCGACCAGGCCGCGGGCCTGGATCAGGTGGGTGACGCTGGCGCGGTCGTGACTGGGCAGCAGCTGCACCGCATCCAGCGGCAGCCCCTCGGCCGCCAGCGCGGACCGAAGTGCCTCCACCAGAGCGGCATTGGACCGGGCCGCCGAGGAACTGCCCCGCAGCAACGCGGCGTTGCCCGACTTGAGGGTGAGCCCGAACGCGTCGACGGTGACGTTGGGCCGGCCCTCGTAAACCATGCCGACCACACCGAGCGGCACCCGCTGCTGACGCAGTTGCAGACCGTTGGGCAGGGTGCGGCCGCGCAGCACCTCACCGACCGGATCCGGCAGACCCGCGACCTGACGCAGCCCGGCCGCGATGCCGTCGACCCGCTGCGGGTTGAGCGCCAGCCGATCCAACATGGCCTCGGGTGTCCCGGCCGCCCGGGCCGCCTCGACATCGGCGGCGTTGGCGGCCAGCACCTCGTGGACGTGCGCGAGCACGCTGTCGGCGGCGGCGTGCAGCGCGCGGTTCTTCGTCTCGGCGCTCAGCGTGCCCAACGCGCGGGCCGCGGTGCGGGCCCGCCGCGCGGCCGCGTGCACCTGCTCGCGGAGGTCCTGCGTTCCGGCGGTGACGGGCGGTGTCTGCACGCTCATTGCCCCAGGGTATCGGAGGTGTTCGCGCGGTTCGACACGTGTCAGCGCCCGGCCGGGGCGCGACGGGATTAGCGTTGTCGACTATGGCGGCTTCGCGGGTGTGCGTAGTTGGAAGCATCAACGCTGACCAGACGTTCGTCGTCAATACCCTGCCCCGCCCCGGCCAGACCGTGCTGGCGTCGTCACTGACCTCCGCCCCGGGGGGTAAGGGCGGCAACCAGGCGGTGGCGGCCGCACGCGCCGGCGCCGAGGTGGCGCTGGTGGCCGCGCTCGGTGACGACGCCGCCGCCGACCTGCTGCGCCGTCACCTGCACGACAACGGGGTCCGTTCCGACGCGGTGACCTGTGTGCCCGGCGCCAGCGGATCGGCCGCGATCCTCGTCGATGCCGTCGGGGAGAACAGCATCGTGGTGGCGCCCGGCGCCAACGCCCGGCTCGAGGTGGACAGCGACGCGGCACGCACGGCCATCGTCTGGAGCGAGGTGGTGCTGATCCAGCTGGAAATCCCG
Source organism: [Mycobacterium] fortunisiensis (assembly GCF_019050325.1). Taxonomy (GTDB): domain Bacteria; phylum Actinomycetota; class Actinomycetes; order Mycobacteriales; family Mycobacteriaceae; genus Mycobacterium; species Mycobacterium fortunisiensis. Next base: position 462,049 of record NZ_VOMB01000020.1, read on the forward strand.
GTGACGACGGCGATCGCCGCGGCCAAACTGGCCCGGGCCGCCGGTGCGGTGGTCATGCTCAACGCCTCCCCGCCCGGCACCGCCGCCCATCATCTGCTGGCACTGTCGGACCTGGTGGACGTGGTGGTGGTGAACGAAACCGAGGCGGCCGAGTGGCATTGGCCGGTGCGGCACCTGGTGATCACCCGGGGCTCCCGCGGGGCCAGCTACCTCGGCTCCGACGAGCGCTTCGACGTCCCGGCACCGGCGGTGCGGGCCCTGGACACCGCCGGGGCCGGCGACGTGTTCGCCGGGGTGCTGGCCGCGGGCTGGAGTGCGGGCCACGAGCCGGCGCTGCGGCGGGCCTGCGCGGCCGGGGCGCTGGCCACCCTGGTGCGCGGGGCCGGCACCTGCGCCCCCTCGGCCGCCGATATCGACGCCGTCCTGACGCACTGAGACCGGCCCAACTGAAGCCGATACCGTTGTGGTTATAGTCGCCAACCATGACCCAGGACCTCACCCCGCGGCCGCCCGAGGGCGACTGGCTCGGCACGCCATACCTGAAGTTCGACCGGCAGGGGCCGTTCGGCGTGGTCACCCTGGATCGGCCCGAGGCCCGCAACGCGATGACCCCGGCCATGTACTTCGGCATCCGCTACGCCGTCACCCACGTCGAGGCCGACCCCGATCTGGCCGGTTTGCTGATCACCGGCACCGGGGACGTCTTCGCTCCCGGCGGTGACCTGGGCGGCGGCAACGGTGTCGACGACTGGATGAGCTTCGGCGCCGCACTGTCGATGGACGTCACGCCGTTCGAAACCCTGCGGCAATCGGTCAAGCCGGTGGTGAGTGCGGTCAACGGCCTGTGTCAGGGCGGCGGGCTGCAGATCGCGATCTGCAGCGACATGGCCGTGGTGAGCGATCGCGCCACGTTCCGGGTGCCCGAGCTCTACCGCGGCATCGCCGACACCTACTACAGCCAGATGCTGGCCCGGCTCATCGGCCCGGTGCGCACCCGCGACCTGATGTTCACCGGCCGCACGCTCAGCGCGGCCGAAGCCGTCGACTGGGGCATGGTGGCCAGGGTGGTGCCGCACGACGAATTGCTCAGCGCGGCAACCGAAGTGCTCACGCAGTGCTGCCGCACCGCACCGCGGGCCCGCGGCGTGGTGAAGTCCAGCCTGGACAGCTACATGGGGCTCTACGACCGGATCGGGATGAAGGCCAGTTACAGCGGCGAGGAGGCCGCCGAGGGATTCCGGGCGTTCAAGGCGCGCCGGTCACCGGATTGGGTGCATCCGGACCTGCGCACCGACGGCCGGATCTAGACGGCGGATACCTCGTCACGCTCGTCGTGCGAGCGGCCGCGCATGGTGTCCAGTGCCCAGGCACCGGGCCCGGCGAATGCCAACAGCAGGAAAGCGAAGCAGTACAGCACCGCGAACTCGCCGCCGTTCTGCGGATCCACCGGCCACAACGCGTTGGGCTGGTGCAGCCAGAAGTAGGCGACCGCCATCTCGCCCGACGCCACAAGTGCGGCGATCGGAGTGAACCATCCCAGCACGATCAGCAGACCGGCGATCAGCTCGATCAGCCCGGCCCACCAGAACGGCCAGTCACCAACGGCCACCGAGGGGCCGACCGGCCAGCCGAACAGCTTCACCGTGCCGTTGAGGGTGAACATCAACCCGAGCACGATCCGGCAGACGCTGACAACGGCGGGCGCATGCGAATTCAGCCGGGATTGCAGGTGCTGGATCATCCGCTGACCACCTTCCTGGTTGCGCCGCGATCAACGTCCGATCGACCGGCGATTCAGCAACTGAGATAGACGTTGATCGTCTTGGCCGTGACCGTTGTGGTGTGGCCGCCGCCGGGAACGCCGCTGTCGGTCCTGGAGTATGTGTGGCCGGGCTTCGTCGCGCTGACGGCGCACTGGCTCAATGGCGCACTGCCCACCTTGTGCACGATGACGTGGTAGCCCTGCGCCTCCAGCTCGTTGATCGTGTCTTGGGCCGCTCCGGTGTCAGAGGGGGCCGCCGTTGCGGGCACCGCCAGCCCGAAACTGACAACAGCAAGGTCGGCGGCCGCAATCGTCGCGAAATTCAGCTTTTTCATCTTCGCGCCCTCCGCCTGGACGACGCATCCGGCCTGATCGGAGGGATGATCATCCATCCCCCATGGTCCTCTCGCAGGGGCGTGGCCGCCACTGGTTTTTGTGCGGTTATACGCGGACGAGATCCCGATCGGTGGCCGCCGCGGGCTGCGCACCGGCGCCGGACCCGACGGTGGGCAGCGACACCTCGATGCCGGAGATGTTGATGACGCCGAACTGGGTGAGGTTGAGGAACGGGGTAGCCGAGGTGGTGATCTGCACCGTGGCGGTGTGCCCGGGTTCGAGCGTATAGGCCACGGCCTCCATCGGAATGGTGACGGTGTGTTCCTTGCCGTCGAGGGTGACCGGCACCGGGGTGACGATGTTGCCGATCACCTGGCCGGTCTGGTCGTCGATGATCTGGGCGTAGACGTGGCGGCTGGTGCCCAGCCCTGAATACGTCAGCGTCAGCTCGGGAGCACCGACCACCTGCGTGGCGGTGTCCGACGGCGCGGTGACCGTGACGTTGACCGCGTTCGCCGCCTTGGTTCCGTCACCGAGCCCGAACGGGATCCCCGCCGCGCCCGGTCCCGAGCCGCCGAGGATCGGCACGATTCCCAGCACCCCGCCGCCGTGCGACACGGTGACCGGGGTGCCGGCGAAATCGGGATCCGAAGGCAGCACATCGGAGGTGTAGTGGTCACCGTTCTGGTCGATCCACTGGAATGTCGGCAGACCGTCATCGACGTCTTCGCCCTTGTGCTTGACGTAGGCGTCCAGCCAGCTCATGGTCGCGGTCTCGACCATCTCGGTGCTGTCACCGGCCGGGGTTTCGCAGTTGCCGTGCCCGCCGCAGAACCACACCATCTTCACCGGCACCCCGTTGGCGTCGAGGATCTGGGCGTTGTCGATCGCCTGCTGCAACGGGAACAACACGTCCACCGTGCCCTGAACGATCAGGGTGGGCGCGCTGATCTCGTTGACCAGGGCGGTCGGACCGCTGGCGGCCAGCACCGCCTGCTGTTCGGGGGTGAGCATCCCGAGCAGCGCGCCGGTGAAGATCCCGCTGTACAGCTGCGAGTTGATGTTCGCCCCCGACGTCACCAGCGACAGCAACAGCAGCGCCGCATACGACGTCTTGAACGCCTGGTTGGGATAGAGCGAACTGTTCAGCGAATTCCACGAGATCGTCGGCACGATGGCGTCGACCCGGTCATCGGTGCCTGCGGTGACCCACTGGATGCCGCCGCCGTAGGAACCGCCCACCATGCCCATCCGCGGGTCGTTCGCGCCGTCCAGCAGCGTCCCGGGCCGCCCTGCGACGTAGTCGATCAGGGCCGACATGTCGCGGCCCTCGAAGAACGGACTGTCCAGCTGCAAGATCCCGCCCGAATCGTGCTCGCCGCGGGAGTCCCAGGTCACCACGTTGTAGCCGGCGTCACGGAACGTGCCGACGCCGGTCGCGCCGCCGGCGTACGGGTTCACGTCGCCCGCACTGGAAAGCCCTGCGCCGCTGAAGATCGTCGGCGCGGTGTCCCCGGCCTGCAGGCCCGACGCCGGGAAATAGTTCATGCTGATCTCGGCGCCGTCGAACGAGGCCACCTTGACCGTGTAGGCCATCGGCGTGCCCGCGGGTGCCAGCTCCCCGACGTCGACGTTGACGTCCACCACCTCGGCGTCACCGATGAGCGGCGCCAACGCCTCGCCGAGGACCGGCATCTGATGCACCATCACCAGCACCTGGGGAACGAACGAACCGAACACCGGAATCTGTTGCAGCGCAACGTCGAACTCGGTGGTCTCGGCTACCAGCACGGTGAAGGCCTCGGAGCCGGCGCTGTCAACGACGGTGGCATACGGCAGGAAGGTGAAGGTGCCGTCCGCCGAGTTCAGCCGGACCTTGCCGCCCGCGCTCGGGGCACCGATCACGGTGTAGGTCAGCGGCAGGCCGCTCGACGTGGTGGCCCCGGTGGTGCCGTGGATGATGCCGTCGGTGAGGTCGACCGCCGGTACCGCGGTGATGCCTCCGGTGACGCTGACGGAGGAGGCCGGGGTGGCAGCGGCAGCGAACTCGCGTCGCGCAGCGGCCAGCAACACCCACTCGGCAGGCGAGTCGCCGGCCGGCGCGCTCGGCGAGTTGCCGGCCAGCGTCGTGGCGATGTCGTTGATCACGGTGGCGAGCACGCTGCGTGCCGGCTGGACGGGAGCGGACGGAGCGGCCGACTCAGCCGGAGCGGCCGACTCAGCCGGCGCAGCTGGCTCAATCGGTGACGAGCTCGCGGGCGCGGTGGCAGCGGCCACCGGCTCGGCCGCCGCGACGGCCGGCTCGTCGAGCCGAACCCGACCACGCTGGTGGCGCGGCGCCGCCGGAGCATCTGCCGGCTTCTGCGCGGCCCGCGGCGTGTCAGCGGACGGCTGGAGGATCGTGGTGTCGTGCGCCGCCCCATGGCGGGCCTTGGCCGCTGACCGGGCCGACCGCTCGGCGGTCGAGTCGTCGCTCTCGGAGCGCTGCGTCGTCGCATCCAGCCGGTGCCGACCGGACTCACCGACGTTGCGCGCCACCCGGTGCGTGGTCGCGTCACGTGCCGCCGATTGCCGTGATGAGCGGGACGAATGCTCAGCGTGGCGGTCCTTGGCAGCCTTGTGCCCGGCCCGTGCGGACGAGGATTGCGACGATGTGTCGCTGGAGCGCGGGGACGCCGACGCCGTCGGCGCGCTCAGCACCAGTGCGGACCCGACCCCGAGTGCGACCGCCAATCCCCCGACTCGACCGACGTACTTCCCAGCACCCAACGCGACCTCCTGGATCTCCGCTGCCGAATGTGACCTGCCGCACATTAGCGCGTCGATGGGATGCAGAAGGTTAGCTTGTCAATTTTTTTCAAAGTCAATTTTGATTGGGCTCGGATACTGCGCTGAGAGCCGGCCCCGGCTACTGCTCGGGCACGTTCCGTTCGATCTCGTCGAGCCAGATCCGCGCCGACATGTCCGACGGCGCCCGCCAGTCCCCGCGGGGCGACAGCGCGCCACCGTGCGACACCTTGGGACCGTTGGGCAACGCCGAGCGCTTGAACTGTGCGAACGAGTAGAACCGCTGCGCGAAGACCTGCAGCCAGTGCCGGATCTCCTTGAGCGAGTACGCCGGCCGCTTGTCCTCCGGAAAGCCGGCCGGCCAGTCACCGAGGGCCGCGTCGCGCCAGGCGTGCCAGGCCAGGAAGGCCACCTTCGACGGCCGGAACCCGTAGCGCAGCACCTGGAACAGCGAGAAGTCTTGCAGCACATAGGGACCGACCTTGGCCTCGCTGCTCTGGATCTCCTCGTCCTCACCGGTGGGCACCAGCTCCGGGGTGATCTCGGTGTCCAGCACCGATTGCAGCACCTCGTTCACCTCGGACCCGAACTCCGCCGACGAGATCACCCACCGGATCAGATGCTGGATCAGGGTTTTCGGCACCCCGCCGTTGACGTTGTAGTGCGACATCTGGTCGCCGACCCCGTAGGTCGACCAGCCCAGCGCCAACTCCGACAGGTCGCCGGTGCCGAGCACGATACCGCCGCGCTGGTTGGCCAGCCGGAACAGGTAATCGGTGCGCAGTCCGGCCTGCACGTTCTCGAAGGTGACGTCGTAGACCTTTTCACCACGACCGAACGGGTGGTCCATCTCGGTGAGCATCAGCTCGGCGGTCTTCTTGATGTCGATCTCTTCGAACGTCACGCCCAGCGCCCGGCTCAACCGGATGGCGTTGTTCTTGGTCCGGTCACCGGTGGCGAAGCCGGGCAGGGTGAACGCGAGAATGTCGCTGCGCGGCCGGTTCTCCCGGTCCATCGCCCGGGCCGCCACAATCAGGGCATGGGTGGAATCCAAACCGCCCGACACCCCGATCACCACCTTCGGGTAGTTCAGGGCCCGCAACCGCTGCTCCAGGCCGGAGACCTGAATGTTGTAGGCCTCGTAGCAATCCTGTTGCAGCCGTGCCGGATTCGACGGCACAAAAGGAAACCGCTCGATCTCGCGCAGCAGCCCGATGTCACCGGTGGGCGGATCGAGCTGGAACTCGATGCGGCGGAACGCATCCACCATCTGTCCGTGATGGCGGGCGTTGTCGTCGAACGTCCCCATCCGCAACCGTTCGGCGCGCAGCAACTCCAAGTCCACATCGGCCACCGCACGTCGTTCACCGCGTGGGAAGCGCTCGCTCTCGGCGAGCAGCACGCCGTTCTCCCAGATCATTGTCTGGCCGTCCCAAGCCAGGTCGGTGGTCGACTCCCCCTCACCGGCCGCGGCGTAGACGTAGGCGGCCAGGCACCGTGAGGAAGCCGAACGCGCCAGCAGACACCGGTCCTCGGCACGGCCCACGGTGATCGGGCTGCCCGACAGGTTGGCCAGCACCGTGGCCCCGGCCAACGCGGCCTGCGCGCTCGGCGGGATCGGCACGAACATGTCTTCGCAGATCTCGACGTGCAGCACCAACTCGGGCAGGTCAGAGGCGACGAACAGCAGATCCGGGCCGAACGGAACCTCTGCGCCGGCCACCCGGATGGTGCCACGCATGTCGTCACCGGCGGCCATCTGCCGGCGTTCGTAGAACTCCCGGTAGGTCGGCAGATAGGACTTGGGCGCCACGCCCAGCACCGCGCCGCGGTGGATCACCACCGCCGCGTTGTAGATCCGGTGCCGGTGCCGCAGCGGTGCACCGACGACCAGCACCGGGGTCAACACCACCGAAGCGGCGACGATCTCGATGAGGGCCTGCTCCACCGACTCCAGCAGCGCGTCCTGCTGCAGGATGTCGTCGATCGAGTAACCCGACAACGTCAACTCGGGAAACACCGCGACGGCCACGCCGTCGTCGTGACAGGCCTGCGCCAGCCGCAACACCGATTCGGCGTTCGCCGGCGGATCCGCCAGTGCCGTGTGATGCGTGCAGGCGGCAACCCGCGCAAAACCATGGTGGTAGGCGCTGTAGAAGTCCATCGGGGCCATTGTCACCCGAAAAGTGTCAAGATCGGGCCATCGGGTACCAAATGACGCATGAGTGATACCGCCGTGGTGGTTGTGGACATGCTCAATCAATACCGGCACGAGGATGCCGAACAGTTGGCGCCCAACGTGGCCACGATCATCGATCCGCTGGTCGGACTGATCGAGAGTGCGCGGCGCCGCGACGACGTGGACCTGATCTACGTCAACGACAACTACGGTGATTTCACCGCACAGTTCAGCGACATCGTCGCGGCGGCGCTGGCCGGGGCGCACCCGGACCTGGTGCGTCCGATCGTGCCCGCCGACGGCTGCCTCCTGCTGACCAAGGTGCGCCACAGCGTGTTCTACGCCACCGCGCTGGACTACCTGCTGGGCCGGTTGGGCACCCGCCGGGTGGTCCTGGCCGGACAGGTCACCGAGCAGTGCATCCTCTACAGCGCGCTGGATGCCTACGTCCGGCATTTCGACGTGGTGATCCCCTCCGACGCCGTGGCCCACATCGACGCCGACCTGGGTGATGCGGCGCTGCAGATGATGCGGCGCAACATGAGTGCCGAGGTGGTACCCGCCGCCCACTGCCTCAGATGACCGTCACGTCAGCGGCGTGGACTCCCGCCATGACTCCACCACTGGCATCAATCCCTCGCCGAGCAACGGCAATTGCCGGATCAGCGACACACAGCTGACCATCATCAACGTCGCGGCAGCGTCGACAAGGCGCTGCACTTCGGGATTCGTGGTCCGCAGGCCGAATTCTCGCGCCGCGTCGTCGTATTCGGCGACCGCCGCCGGCCCGGCCAGTGCGAGATCCCACTCCACCGGCCCGGCCAGTGCGAGATCCCACTCCACCGGCCCACAGGTGACGTCCTCGAAATCCGAGAACCGCACCCCATCGGTGGTCCGGATCACGTTGAGCGCCGGACCATCTCCGTGGATGGTCTGCACACTCACATCGGGGAACCTCGAGTGGAACGCGGCGCGGTCGGCCAGGGCGGAACGCAGCACCGCGTATTCGCCACGGGCACGGCGAATATCGCTCGGCAGCAGCACGGGTGCGTCGTCCAAGGCACCGATCAACCCACCGAGCGATCGGTTGAACGGGGTGAGAAACGCCAATTCCTGCGGATACCGCGCCAGGGCTGCGTGCAGCGTCGCTGCCTGCGCCATCGGGACGGCCGAGTACGGCTCGTGGTCCGCGGCGACATCGGCCAAATCCCAGAACGTCATTCCGAAGCCGCCCCGGCGTACCGGCGACCGGGGCAACTGTGGTGCCGGTGCCACGACGGGCACTCCCTGACTGTCGAGCCACGCCGCCACGTCCAATTCGCGCTGCTGCCGCTCAGCCTGGTCCTGCCGGGTCATCCCCGGCGGCAACACCACCTGGACGCGGGCCACCACCGGGGTCGGTTCGAGGTGCGCGACGACCGAGAACGCGTCGTGCAGCACGGTCGCCTTCTCGGCGGCCAAGCCCAGCGCACGCCCGGCTTCCAGCGCGGCCTGGGCCGCGCGCCGGGTACGGTCAGCCAGGTCAGGGGGCGGCAGGGACGTAGGCATGCCGCCACCCTGTCACGGGAAGCAAACGCTTCTCTGAACCGATCTACCCTGGGATCCGTGGATGCCCCCGAACTCGTCGCCCTGTTGCAAGGCCGCCGTGTCGCGGTGCTGACCGGCGCCGGGATGTCCACCGATTCCGGGATCCCCGACTACCGCGGCCCGGATTCCCCGCCGAGCAATCCCATGACGATCCGGCAGTTCACCTCCGATCCAGTGTTCCGCCGGCGCTACTGGGCCCGTAATCACGTCGGCTGGCGGCACATGGACGAGACGCTGCCCAACGCCGGGCACCGCGGGCTGGCCGCGCTGGAAGCCGCCGGTGTGGTCACCGGGTTGATCACCCAGAACGTGGATCTGCTGCACAGCAAGGCCGGTAGCCGCTCGGTGGTGAACCTGCACGGCACCTACGCGCAGGTGGTCTGCCTGGAGTGCGGCGCGACCATGAGCCGTGCCGGCCTGGCCGACCTGCTGGAGGCGGCCAATCCGGGCTTCTTGGAGCGCGCGGAATCGGTCGGTGGCATCGCGGTGGCACCCGATGCCGACGCTGTGGTGCACCAGACCGAATCGTTCGTCGTCGTGGACTGTCCGGCGTGTGCGGGCATGCTCAAGCCCGACATCGTCTACTTCGGCGAAAGTGTCCCCAAAGACCGTGTCGAGCAAGCCTATTCGATGGTCGCCGGCGCCGAGGCGCTGCTGGTGGCGGGTTCCTCACTGACCGTGTACTCCGGCTATCGGTTCGTCCGGCACGCGGTCGCACACGGCATCCCGGTGGCGATCGTCAATCGCGGCCCGACCCGCGGCGACGACCTGGCCACCGTCAAGGTCGAGGCGGGGTGTTCGGAGATGCTGGCCCTGTTGGCCGGCGAACTCAGTGATTTGTGCACCTCTACCGGCGCCCACCGCCGGTAGAGGTGCACAAATCCCTAGAGCGCGACGAGATCGTCGGCGTGTACCGCGGGCCGGCGCAGCTCAGCCGGCAGGTCCGGGGTGGACCGGCCGATGATCGCGGCCAATTCCGACGCCTCATAGGCCACCACGCCACGTGCCACCGTCTGCCCGTCAAGCCCCCGCAGATCCACCACATCCCCACCGTGGAAATGTCCGGTGACTTCGGTGATCCCGGCTGGAAGCAACGAGCGTCGTTGTTTGACCACCGCCCGCACCGCACCGTCGTCCAGGGTCAGCGCCCCGTGCGACTCCGCGGCGTGACGCACCCAGAATCGGCGCGCCGACATCCGCTCCGGCCGTGGCGCGAACACGGTACCGACGGAGGCAGCACTGAGGGCGGCGGCGGCGTCGGAGGCGGCGGCCAACAACACCGGCACGCCGGCATCGGCGGCCAGCAGGGCCGAGGACAGCTTCGAGGCCATGCCCCCGGTACCGAGGTGGCTGCCGCCGCCGGCCACCACCCCGTCGAGGTCACCGTGAGCGGCCACCTCGGGGATGAAGCGCGCGTTTCCTTTTCGCGGATCAGAGTCGTACAGGCCGTCGATGTCGGACAGCAGGACCAACGCGTCGGCGCCGACCAGCTGGGCCACCAACGCCGAAAGCCGGTCGTTGTCGCCGAATCGGATCTCGTTGGTGGCCACGGTGTCGTTCTCGTTGACGATGGCCACCGCGTGCAGGGCGCGCAGCCGGTCCAGGGTGCGCTGGGCGTTGTTGTGTTGCACCCGCATCGCGATGTCGTGGGCGGTCAGCAGCACCTGTCCGACGGTGCGGTTGTAGACCCCGAACGCCGAACTCCAGGCATTGACCAGGGCCACCTGCCCCACGCTGGCGGCCGCCTGCTTGGTCGCCAGGTCAGTTGGGCGCCTGGACAACCCGAGCGGCTCGATACCAGCAGCGATGGCCCCCGAGGACACGATCACCACGTCTGAGCCGGCCCGCATCCGGGCCTCGATGGCCTCCACGAGGACCGCCAGCCGGCCGGCGTCGAATACACCCGAGGGCGTGGTGAGTGCGGTGGTGCCGATCTTGACGACAACACTGCGGGCGGTGCGAATGGCCTCGCGGTGAACGGATATGTCGGGGTGGACGCTCACGCGTCCTCACTCCCGGACCGGCGCCGTTCGCGCCGGGCCGCCTTACGCTCGGCCGCGCCCACCCGGTCGGTCTGCTCAAGGCGCACATCGGTGCCGCGTCCGGTCAGCGGAACGTCAATGCCGGCGGGGGTCTGCGGCTCCCAGTCGAAGGTCATGTCGCCGATGGTCACCGCGCAGCCGGGTTTGGCGCCCAGCCGGAACAACTCGTCCTCGACACCCAACCGGGCCAACCGGTCACCGAGGTACCCGACGGCCTCGTCGTTGGCGAAGTCGGTCTGCGCGATCCAGCGCTCGGGACGAGTCCCGCGCACGATGAATCCGCCGTAGCCGTCGGTCTCCACGGTGAAGCCGCTCTCGTCGACGGCGATCGGCCGGATCACGGGACGTCTGGGCACCACTGCCGGCTGCGCGTCGCGGTAGGCCTTGACCATCTCCCACAACGCAAAGATCAACGGGCGCAGGCCATCACGGCTGACCGTCGAGATCTCGTACACCGGCCAGCCGAACCGTTCGGCCACCTCGTCACGCACGAAGTCGGCCAACTCCCGGGCGTCAGGCACGTCAATCTTGTTGAGGACCACCGCACGTGGCCGCGACGCCAGATCCCCCAGGGTGGAATCACCCTGCAGGGTCGGCGTGTACGCCGCGAGTTCGGCTTCCAATGCCTCGATGTCGGAGATCGGGTCACGCCCGGGTTCCATAGTGGCGCAGTCCACGACATGCACGAGCACCGCGCAGCGCTCCAGGTGCCGCAGGAAATCCAGGCCCAGGCCCCGGCCGTCGGAAGCACCGGGAATCAGGCCGGGAACGTCGGCGACGGTGAAGGTGTTGTCACCGGCCGACACCACGCCCAGATTGGGCACCAGGGTGGTGAACGGATAGTCGGCGATCTTGGGCTTGGCCGCCGAGATGGTCGACACCAGAGAGGATTTGCCGGCCGAGGGGAAACCGATCAGACCGACATCGGCAACGGTCTTGAGCTCGAGCGTGAGATCACGCGTCTGCCCTTTTTCGCCGAGCAGGGCGAAACCGGGGGCTTTGCGGGCCCGGGAGGCCAATGCGGCGTTGCCGAGCCCGCCGCGGCCACCGGCGGCGGCCTCGAATCGGGTACCGGCACCGACCAGGTCGGCCAGCATCTTGCCGTTCTCGTCGAGCACGACAGTGCCGTCTGGAACTCGCACGATCAGATCGTCGCCGGCCGCACCGTCACGGTTGCTGCCCGCCCCCTGCTTACCGGACGGGGCGACCACATGCGGGTGGAAATGGAAGTCCAGCAGGGTGTGCACCTGCGGATCGACGACGAGCACGATGCTGCCGCCGCGTCCGCCGTTGCCGCCGTCAGGACCGCCGAGCGGTTTGAACTTCTCGCGATGCACCGAGGCGCAGCCATTGCCGCCGTTGCCTGCGCTCGCGTGAATGACGACGCGGTCGACAAACCGGGGCATCGGACATCCTCTCCGTCGAATGTGAAGCTATCGCGATAGTCCTATCGAGAACTCGCAGCTGCTTCACATTCGCGGAGAATCCTCTTGGTCTCAGGCCTCCGGGCGCGGCACGGGAACGATGTTCACGTGCTTGCGGCCACGCTTGGAGCCGAACTCGACGGCGCCGGGGGCCAACGCGAACAGCGTGTCGTCGCCGCCACGGCCGACGTTCACGCCGGGGTGGAAGTGGGTACCGCGCTGGCGGACGAGGATCTCGCCGGCCTTGACGACCTGACCACCGAACCGCTTGACGCCGAGCCGCTGTGCTGCGGATTCACGACCGTTACGAGAGCTGGAAGCGCCCTTCTTGTGTGCCATGTCGTTCGCTCCCTTACTTGATGCCGGTGACCTTGAGCACGGTCAGCTGCTGACGGTGCCCCTGCCGCTTGTGGTAGCCGGTCTTGTTCTTGAACTTGTGGATGCGGATCTTGGGACCCTTGGTGTGCTCCAGCACCTCGCCGGTCACGGCGACCTTGGCCAGGTCATCAGCCTTGCTGGTGACCTTGGCGCCGTCGACCACGAGGGCCACGGGCAGCGACACCGACGCGCCGGGCTCGGCGTCGAGCTTCTCAACCTTCACCACGTCACCTGCGGCAACCTTGTACTGCTTGCCACCGGTCTTGACGATTGCGTATGTCGCCATCGTGTCCTCTGCTCTGCTGCTCTCTGCGGGCGCGCGCTACCGGTCGGTGCGTGCGCGGGTCTTGGGTGGCGGGATACCCCGCCGTCACCGGCCTGGACTACAGGCTCTGGAGACAACTGGTCAAGGGTACTTGACCAGCGGGTAGAGGGTCAAACCGACCCAAAGAACGTGCATCGGCGCGGTCTCCACCGGTCATAGGGTAGACGCATGGCCGCCCTACTCGTGGGCGGGCGGCCCCGCGGGCCGGGCTGCGGCGCGTCGACGGGTACGGCCACGCGAGGGCGGGGCCTCGACGACGACCGGCGGCTGATAGGCATCCTCTTCAGCGTCGTCGTCATCCTCGTCCGAGTCCTCGTCGCCCGAGTCATCCTCGTCGGAATCATCCGCGTCGAGGTCGTCCAGATCGTCATCATCGTCGTCCTCGTCGAGGTCGTCGAGTTCGATCTCCTCTTCGTCGGAGTCATCCTCGTCCGAGTCCTCTTCGTCCGAGTCGTCCTCGTCGAAGTCTTCCTCGGCGGCTTCACGCACCACCTGCTCGGCGGCGTCCGCATCGGGTGCACTCGCGACGGTCTCGTCCTCAGTGCCCTCGGCGTCGAGTTTCTCGCGGTCCTTGGCGTCCTCGTCGAGCGACTCGTCGTCGTGGTGCCGACCGTTGGCCGCCGCCATCGCCTTGAACATCGGGTGCTCGCCGGCCGGGTGGTCGGGCACCTTGACCACCGGCACCTCTTCGGGGCGGGCGGTCTCGGGCTGGGCGTTGCCCTTCTTGCCCCGCTTGCTGCGACGGCCACCACCACCGGATTCGCTCTTGCGGCCGGCGTTGGAGGACGCGGTGTCGACCGGGTCGCCGTGCAGCACGATGCCGCGGCCCGCGCAATGCGTGCAGGTGCTCGAGAACGCCTCGACCAGACCGGTTCCCAGCTTCTTTCGGGTCAGCTGCACGAGGCCCAGTGAGGTCACCTCGGAGACCTGATGGCGGGTGCGGTCGCGGCCCAGCGCCTCGGTCAGCCGGCGCAGCACCAGGTCGCGGTTCGATTCGAGCACCATGTCGATGAAGTCGATGACGACGATCCCGCCGATGTCGCGCAACCGCAGCTGCCGCACGATCTCCTCGGCGGCCTCCAGGTTGTTGCGGGTGACGGTCTGTTCCAGATTGCCGCCGGCACCGGTGAACTTGCCGGTGTTGACGTCGACGACGGTCATCGCCTCGGTCCGGTCGATCACCAGGGTGCCGCCCGAGGGCAGCCAGACCTTGCGGTCCAGCGCCTTGGCCAACTGTTCGTCGATGCGGTGCACGGCGAACACGTCCGGCGCGTCGGCTCCCCCGGCCGGTTCGTACTTGGTGAGCCGGCTCACCAGGTCGGGGGCCACGGTGTTCACGTAGGAGTTGATCGTGTCCCAGGCTTCGCCACCGGAGACGATCAGGCTCGTGAAGTCTTCGTTGAACAGGTCGCGGATGACCTTGACCAGGACATCGGGTTCTTCGTACAGCGCGACGGCAGCGCCGGCCTTCTTCGCGGTGATCTCGGCGGCCTTGGCCTCGATCTCGGTCCAGCGCTGCTGCAGCCGCTCCACGTCGGAGCGGATGTCTTCTTCTTTGACGCCTTCGGACGCGGTGCGGATGATCACGCCGGCATCGGCAGGCACGACCTCTTTGAGAATTTCCTTGAGCCGCTGACGTTCGGTGTCGGGCAGCTTGCGGCTGATCCCGGTCGACGACGCGCCAGGGACATAGACCAGGTAGCGGCCGGCCAGCGACACCTGCGTGGTGAGCCGGGCCCCCTTGTGCCCGACCGGATCCTTGCTGACCTGCACGACGACGTAGTCGCCGGGCTTGAGGGCCTGCTCGATCTTGCGGTTGGACCCGCCGAGGCCGGCGGCCTCCCAGTTCACCTCACCGGCGTAGAGCACACCGTTGCGGCCGCGGCCGATGTCGACGAACGCCGCCTCCATCGAGGGCAGCACGTTCTGCACGATGCCCAGGTAGATGTTGCCCACCAAACTGGCCGAGGCGGCTGACGTCACGAAGTGCTCGACGACGACGCCGTCTTCCAGCACGGCGATCTGGGTGTAGCGGGCGCCTTCGTGTGGCGGCTCGGTGCGCACCTTGTCGCGCACGATCATGGTGCGTTCGACGGCTTCGCGACGGGCCAGGAATTCGGCTTCGCTCAGGATCGGCGGGCGGCGGCGACCGGCGTCACGGCCATCGCGACGGCGTTGACGCTTGGCCTCCAGGCGCGTCGATCCGCTGATGCCCTGGATCTCCGAATCGTCACTGCTCTTACCCGACCGCTCGGACCGGGGCGCGCGCTCGTGCACGACGGTATTCGGTGGGTCGTCCGGCGAACCGGCATCGTCGTTGTCACCCGAGCCGGACTTGCGCCGACGGCGGCGGCGCCGGCGACGCGTAGTGCCGTCGCCGCCCGCGGTGTCCTCGTCGCCACTCTCGTCGGACTCGTCGGAGTCATCGGTCTCCGGCTCGGACTCACCTTGGTCATCGGCGGCCTCGGAGTCGCCGTCCGGGCCGGACTCTGGCGCATTGTCGTCCAACTGCTCACCCCGGCCCCGGCCACGGCCACGGCGGCCACGGCGGCGGCGGCGGGCGGCCGGACGGTCGGCCTGCTCGTCATCGGATTCCGAGTCGGCGTCCGAATCGGTGTCGGCGTCGTCTTCGTCGTCGTCGTGATCGCCCTCGTCGATGCGGACCGGCTCGAAACTGACCGGCTGCGGTGCGACGAACAGGGGCAGGTAGTCGGCACGTTCAATATGAGGTTCCCGGGCCGGGGGGATGTTCGCCGTCTCCAGAATCAACCGGGACTCGGGCTCATCGCCGACGAGGACGGCCTCGGCCGCGGACTGGGATTCGGGCTCGGGCGCATGCTCGGACTCGCCCTCCGGCGCTTCAGCCGCCGGTGTTTCCGGGCCGGGAGCGGTGAGGCCCTCGGCCACGGTCACGATGACCGCCTCGACCTCGACGGGCTCGGCGGATTCGACCTGCTCGGGGATCAGTGCCGCGGGTTCGGCCGGTTCGGTCGGGTTCAGCGCCAGCGCGTCGCGGACCCGCTCGGCGTCTGCCTTGTCGACCGTGGAGTGCGGGCTGCGCGTCCGTCCGTCGAACTCGGCGAGCGCGTCGAGCACCCGCCTGCTGGTGGTGCCCAAGACCCGCGCCAACGAGTGGACTCTCAGCCGCTCTGGGAGTCCCTCCTGTGGAGCCTGGGTTGATAGGTCGTCATTCTGGGCATCTTCGGCCACGAATTCTCCTCAAGCCCCCGGGCGCGTCGAACGACGCGGCCACGCGAGGGCTTCCGCTATTGGCCCGGAACACTTTCCCCGGGCTTGTTGTGGTCTCGCTCCGGGCGGCTCGCTACCGAACCCACCCGGTGCCTGGCTGAATGATGGCTGGACGGTCGGCGCCACACCGGATTGCGGTGGTCGCGCTCGTCTGAGTCTTCATTCGGGTGTGCGACCTCGGTTGAGGCCGCCTACCCGCAACCAGTATCCCACATCACTGACGCGGTACTGACCAGACTGACGAAGAAGGACTATCGAGCCGA
The DNA here is from genome assembly GCF_019050325.1 of [Mycobacterium] fortunisiensis. Taxonomy (GTDB): domain Bacteria; phylum Actinomycetota; class Actinomycetes; order Mycobacteriales; family Mycobacteriaceae; genus Mycobacterium; species Mycobacterium fortunisiensis. The sequence goes on from NZ_VOMB01000020.1 coordinate 478,381, forward strand.
GGCTTCGCCAGGGAACCACAGGGCGATCTCGCGAGCCGCCGACTCCGGCGAGTCCGACCCGTGCACGAGGTTGTCCTGGGTGACAAGCGCCAGGTCACCGCGGATGGTGCCGGGCACGGCCTTCTCCACCGGGTCGGTGCCGCCGGCGATCTGACGGAAGGCGGCGATGGCGCGCGGCCCCTCCACGATGGCGGCCACCACCGGCCCGGAGGTGATGAACTCCAGCAGCGAGTCGAAGAACGGCTTGCCGTCATGCTCGGCGTAGTGCTGCTTGGCCAGCTCGACGCTGACGTTCTTCAGCTCGAGGGCGGCCAGGGTCAGACCCTTGCGCTCGATACGGCCGAGGATCTCCCCGACCAGGTGGCGCCGGACGCCGTCGGGCTTGATCAAAACAAGGGTCTGCTCAGTCACGGCATGCAGCGTACCGGTCAGTAACACCGATCTCGCCATCGCGGCCCCACAACGGCCGCTGAACTGCGCCTCAGCTATTCCGGGGGAGGTTGCTGTCCGGGCAGCAGACCACGCTCCTGCCGGCGCTTGACCTCGGCCCGCAGGTAGACGATCAACAGCCAGACCACCGCGAAGATCACGCCGATGAAGCCGATCGCCCCATGGATGACGGCTCCGGCCATCACCACCAGCTGGATCCCGAGATTCGCCCAGATGGCCCACGGCCGGCCCTGCAGCCCCGCCATCAAGACCAACACGACGGCCAGACCGATCACGAATCCGCCCGACACCCAGGTCAGACCGGCGCCGCTGACACCGACCACCGGCAAGGCCAGCAGGACGACGATGGCTTCCAGGATCAGTGTCCCGGCCATCACCCCCCGGAAGCTCTTCCAGGGGTCCGGTTGGCCACTCGACGGCTGATTTTCGGGGGTCTGATCGCTCACTGGGGGTCCCGTCCGAACAGGGTCCGGGCTGCCCCGGCTGTCACCACAGACCCGGTGATCACCATCCCGGCCCCGGACAGGCCTTCGTCGACCCCGGCCTCCTCGACCAGGGCGGTGGCCGTCTCGATGGCATCGGGCAGCGTCGTGCTGGTGAGCACCCGATCCGGACCGAAGCGCTCCTCGGCCAGCAATGCCAGGGACTCGACATCCATCGCCCGCGGCGAACCGTTGTCAGTGACCACGATCTGATCGAACACCGGCTCCAGCGCGGTCAGGATGCCGGCGGCGTCCTTGTCGCCCATCACCGAGACCACCCCGACCAGAAATCGGAAGTCGAATTCCTGCTGCAAAGTCTGCGCCAGTGCCGACGCGCCGGCCGGATTGTGTGCGGCGTCGATGAAAACCGTTGGTGCGCTGCGCATTCGTTCCATCCGGCCGGGACTGTGCACGGCGGCGAAACCGGCCCGCACCGCCTCGACGTCGAGCTGTCGGTCCGCGCCGGCGCCGAAGAACGCCTCGACCGCGGCCAGGGCGAGAAGGGCGTTGTGGGCCTGATGTTCACCGTGCAGCGGCAGGAAGATGTCGGAGTACACCCCGCCCAGCCCCTGCAGTTCCAGCAGCTGGCCACCGATGGCGACCTGCCGGGACAGCACCGCGAACTCGGAGTCCTCGCGGGCCACGGCCGCATCCGCGCGCACCGCCTCGGCCAGTAGCACCTCCATGGCCTCGGGCTCCTGCCGGCCGATCACCGCCACGGTGTCGGTGGGCACCAGGGCGTCGGGCTGACGCGTGATGATGCCGGCCTTCTCCCCCGCGATCGCCGCGATGGTGTCACCCAGGTAGTCGGTGTGATCGATGCCGATCGGGGTGATGACCGCGACCGGGGCGTTGACGACGTTGGTGGCGTCCCAGCGCCCACCCATCCCGACCTCGACCACCGCGACGTCGACGGGGGCGTCGGCGAACGCGGCGAACGCCATCGCGGTGAGCACCTCGAACTTGCTCATCTTCGGCCCTCCGGCAGCTTCGGACTGCTGGTCCACCAAGTGCACGAACGGCTCGATCTCGCGATACGTCTCGACGTACTGTGCCGGGGCGATGGGCTTTCCGTCGATCGAGATGCGCTCCACCGCGGACTGCAGATGCGGACTCGTGGTCCGCCCGGTACGCCGGTGCAGCGCGGTCAGCAACGCGTCGACGATGCGCGCCACCGAGGTCTTGCCGTTGGTCCCGGCGACGTGGATCGTCGGGTAGGCCCGCTGCGGCGATCCCAGCAGCTCGAGCAGCGCGGCGATGCGCGCCGTGCTGGGATCCAGCTTGGTCTCGGGCCAGCGCTGATCGAGCAGATGCTCGACCTGCAGCAAGGCTGCGATCTCGTCTGGGGTTGGAACGGGGGCAGCGACCGGATCGGTCATTGCGGCAGCCCCGCCAACCGCGCGGCGATCCGCTCGACCTCTTCATTGGCCAAATTCTGACGGCCGCGGATCTTGTCGACGACGTTCTCGGGCGCCTTGGCCAGGAAGGCCTCATTGCCGAGCTTGGCCGTGGTGGTGGCGAGTTCCTTCTGCGCGGCGGCCAGATCCTTCTCCAGCCGGCGCCGCTCGGCGGCCACATCCACGGTGCCTGAGGTGTCCACCTCGACGAGCACCGTGGCCTGCGACAGCCGCACCTCGACCGAGGCCGACGGGCTGAACCCGTCACCGGCATCGGTGAGCCACGCCAGCGCGGTGACCGCGGGCAGCTGCTCGGTCAACCCGGCCTCGGTGATCGCCGAGAGCCGGGCCGGAACCCGCTGCCGGTCGGCCAGACCCTGGTCGCTGCGGAACCGGCGCACCTCGGTGATCAGCTTCTGCATATCGGCAATGTGTTGTGCGGCAACCGGATCCAGCGCGATACCGGAGGCTTCGGGCCACGGCGCGATGACGATCGACTCGCCATCGGTGAGCGTCTTCCACAGTGTCTCGGTGACGAACGGCATGACCGGGTGCAGCAACTTGAGCAGCGCGTCGAGCACGAAGGCCAGCACCCCAGTGGTGTGAGCCACCCCGTCACCCAGCTGCACCTTGGCCAGTTCCACGTACCAGTCGCAGAATTCGTCCCACGCGAAGTGGTACAGCGCTTCGCAGGCCCGGCTGAACTCGTAGCCGTCCAGGGCCGCATCCACCTCGGCCCGAACCTCTTCGAGACGTCCGAGGATCCAGCGGTCGGCGTCGGTCAGGTCGGCGACCGCGGGCAGTTCGGCGGGAGCCGCCCCGTTCATCAAGGCGAAGCGGGTGGCGTTGAACAGCTTGGTGGCGAAGTTGCGCGAGGCCCTGGCGTGGTCCTCTCCGATGGACAGGTCACCGCCGGGGCTGGCGCCGCGGGCCAGGGTGAACCGCAGGGCGTCGGCGCCGAACTTCTCCACCCAGTCCAACGGATCGATGCCGTTGCCGCGCGACTTGCTCATCTTGCGGCCGAACTCGTCGCGGATCAGCCCGTGCAGGAAGACGTTCTCGAAGGGAACCTGGGGATCCCGGGCACCGTCGAACGTGATCGCCGGATCATCGCCGACGAAGGTGCCGAACATCATCATCCGGGCCACCCAGAAGAACAGGATGTCGTAGCCGGTGACCAGCACCGACGTCGGATAGAACTTGGCCAGATCCGGGGTGTGCTCAGGCCAGCCCATCGTGGAGAACGGCCACAATGCCGAGGAGAACCAGGTGTCGAGCACGTCGGGGTCCTGCTCCCAGCCGGCCGGCGGAGTCTCGTCGGGGCCGACGCACACCGTCTCGCCGTTGGGCCCGTGCCAGATCGGGATCCGGTGGCCCCACCACAGCTGCCGGGAGATGCACCAGTCGTGCATGTTGTCCACCCAGGCGAACCAGCGCGACTCCAGGCTCGGCGGGTGAATCACGGTGTCGCCGTTGCGCACCGCATCACCGGCGGCCTTGGCCAGGCCGTCCACCTTGACCCACCACTGCAGGCTCAGCCGGGGTTCGATGGGCTCGCCGCTGCGCTCGGAGTGCCCGACGCTGTGCAGGTATGGCCGCTTCTCTTCGACGATCCGGCCCTGTTCGGCCAGTGCCTCGCGGACCTTGACCCGGGCCTCGAACCGGTCCATGCCGTCGAATTGTGTTCCGGTGTCGGCGATCCGGCCCTTGGCGTCCATGATCGTCGGCATCGGCAGCTGGTGACGCAGCCCGATCTCGAAGTCGTTCGGATCGTGCGCGGGGGTGACTTTGACTGCGCCGGTGCCGAATTCGGGGTCGACGTGGGTGTCGGCCACGATCACCATGCCGTGCTCGACGAACGGGTGCGGCAGCGTGGTCCCCACCAGGTGGCGGTAACGCTCGTCGTCGGGGTGCACCGCGATGGCGGTGTCACCGAGCATGGTCTCGACTCGGGTGGTCGCCACCACGATATGAGGCTGTGTGTCGTCAAGTGAGCCGTAGCGGAACGAGACCAGCTCGCCCTCGACGTCTTCGTACTTGACCTCGAGATCGCTGATCGCGGTCTCCAGCACCGGTGACCAGTTGACCAGCCGCTCGGCCTGATAGATCAGGCCGGCGTCGAAGAGCCGCTTGAAGATGGTGCGCACGGCCCGCGACAGGCCTTCGTCCATGGTGAAGCGGTCGCGGCTCCAGTCCACGCCGTCCCCGAGCCGGCGCATCTGCGCGCCGATGGTGCCGCCGGACTCGCGCTTCCAGTCCCAGACCTTTTCGACGAACAGCTCGCGGCCCATGCCTTGCCGGCTCAGCCCCTCAGCGGCCAGCTGCTTTTCCACCACGGTCTGGGTGGCGATGCCGGCGTGGTCCATGCCGGGCAGCCACAGCACTTCATATCCCTGCATGCGCTTGCGCCGGGTGAGCGCGTCCATCAGGGTGTGGTCGAGCGCGTGGCCCATGTGCAGGCTGCCGGTCACGTTCGGCGGCGGCAGCACGATCGAATATGGCGGTTTGTCGCTGGCCGGATCGGCGGTGAAGTATCCGGCGTCCACCCAGCCCTGGTACAGGTCGGCTTCTACCGCAGCCGGGTCCCAGGTTTTGGGAAGGGCATCGGCACGGTTCTCAGGGGTGGGGGTCACCGAGCCATTCTAAGAAGGACGTGCCCGAATACGCGAAAGCCCCCGATGCCCGGAGCGTTCGCTGGGCATCGGAGGCTTTCGAGCTGGTGTGGGCGGGTCTACTTCTTGCCGCCGAGCAGGCCGCCGAGGATCTCACCGATGGCGTTGCCCTGGCCGCCACCGCCGCCGAGCACGCTGCCGAGAATGCTGCCCAGCGGGTTGTTGGAGCCGCCGCCGGTGGCCCCACCCAGGATGCTGCCCAGCACGTCGCCGAGCCCGCCGCCCGATGCCTGAGGCTGCGGCGCCGACTGCGCCGGCGCGTTCTTCTGGGCGAACTGCTTGCCGATGTAGGCCAGCACGATCGGCGCCAGGATCGGCAGCAACTGCTTCATCAGCCCACTGCCGGCCGCACCGGTACCGGCCAGCGCCGAGGCCACCTGGTCGCTGTCGTTGCCGCCGAAGATCTTGGCGACGAACTGGTTGCCTTCGTTCGCATCGACCTGGTCGACGCTCACGCCGCCGTCGAGCAGGCCGCTGGCGCCTTGCGCGGTGACCGCCGACTCGAGATCGCTCGAGTCGATGCCGTCGGCCTGTACGTTCTCTGCCACACCACCGACGAGCGCGGGCACCAGCGTCTTGATCGCGGCGCTCACCTCACCTTCGTCGGCGCCGAGCTTGTTGGCGATATCCGCCACCGGGATCTGCGCGAACAGATCGTCGAGACCGGCCATTTTTCATCCCACCTTCGTTGCTGGCGTACTGGAAGTGCTCAAGCTCGACAGTAGTCGAATGTGATCTTGTCCCACAGGTGTTCGACGCAGGCGGATCAATTCACCGCGCGCCTGATTCAGGTCAGCGCGGTGGTGTCCAGCGCCACCCCGGCGGCCGGCAGCCGGGTGAGCAGTGCGTCTCCCATCGCGGCCACCGGCGTCAGCACGCCACGCAACTCCGACAGCGCGTCGCGGTCGGTGGCCAGCGCCAGCCCGCATTCACCGAGCAGGACTGCCGTCGCCTTGTATCCGGGATCCCCTTGCTGGGCCATGCTTGTCACATAGCGGGCACCCGACGTGGTCGTGGTGTAGGTCTCGATGCGGTAGTGCCCGCGCTCGCGGGTGCGTTCACTGGGCCCGGTGCCCGGTTTCGGCGCCAACCGCTCCACGAGCCCGGCGGGTAGCCGGTTGAAGTAGCGGCCGCCCACGCCGAGGGTGAAGGCGTTGGACCCGGTGACCACGGCGGCGGCCAACGGTGCCGCCGGCGAGCGGCCCACGCTCATCTGCTCGGCGTACTCGAAGCGGCGTCCGTACGCGTAGTCCAGTAATGCGTTGCTGCGACGGACGATTCGGGTGTTGGGCGCCGCCATGGCGAAAGCCCCGGTCCAGTACCCGGCCAGCTCGGGGGCGATCTCGCCGCCGCGGCGCCACCGCACGTCGGGCTGGGCACCGAGTTCGGGTTCGGCTGCGCGGTCCGGGCTCAGGGTGTAGGGATCGTTCATCAGCGCCCTGGCCTCCGGATCCGAAGACAGCGTCTTGAGCAGTTCCAGCATCGAGGCCACGGTCCCGCCCGATACGCCGCCGGCGAAGGTGCGCACCACCAGGTTCGTGTCGCCGAGCTCGCCGGCGCCGTCCGTGGCAGCCCGCTTGTACAGCGCGTACACCGTGAGATCGGATGGGACCGAATCGAATCCGCACGAGTGCACGATCCGCGCCCCGGTGTCGATCGCCTGCTTGTGATGCAGGTCGATGCTGTCCCGGATGAACGTCGTCTCACCGGTCAGGTCGGCATAGTCGGTACCCGCGGCCGCGCAGGCCGCCACCAGTGGCAGGCCGTACCGCGCGTAGGGGCCCACCGTGGTCACCACCACCTGGGTGCGTGCGGCCATCGCACCGAGGGAGGCCGGGGCGGTGGCGTCGGCGGTGATCAGCGGCCACGACTGCGCGGAGGGGCCGAGTCCGTCGCGGATCGCACGCAGTCGGTCCTCGGACCGCCCGGCCAGGGCGATGCGGGCCGGCCCCGCGGCCCGGGCCAGGTATTCCGCGGTCAATTTGCCGACGAATCCGGTGGCGCCGTACAGCACCAGATCAAACTCACGCTGCGTCACCATCCCGACGCTACCCGAGCAACTCGGGCCACCGCGCCGGTTCACCACCGAGGTGCTCGCCCAGGAACGCGGTCACCACCTGGTACCAGATCTTGGCGTGCTGCGGGGCCAGCACCCAGTGGTTCTCGCTCGGGTAGTACAGGAACCGGTGCGGGCTCTCGCCGTGCTCGTCGGCGGGCAGTCCCGAGGAGGTGAGCAGCTCGTACCACAGCCGCAACGCCTCGCCGATCGGCACCCGATAGTCCTTGTCACCGTGGATCACCAGCATCGGGGTGCTGATCTCGGCGACGGATCGGTGCGGCGAATTGTGTTGGGCCATCTGTTCGGTCATTTCACGAGCCCAGTAGTAGGCGCCGTCGGTGGTGGGCCCGAACTGGTCCAGCGCCCACAGGCTGGCGTGGGTGACGATGGCGTCGAACCGATCGGTGTGCCCGGCGATCCAGTTGGCCATGTACCCGCCGAACGATCCGCCCATGGCCGCGGTCCGCGACGCGTCAATGCGGGGATGGGCACACGCAGCATCGGTGGCGGCCATCAGGTCGGTGTAGGGCTGCCCGCCCCAGGCACCCCAGCCGCGGGCGATGAAGTCCTGCCCGTAACCGGTGGACAGTCCCGGGTCCGGCATCAGCACGGCGTAACCGTGCGCGGTGAGCAGCCACGGGTTCCACCGCCAGTGCCAGCTGTTCCAGCTGCCCAACGGTCCGCCGTGAATCCACAGCACCAACGGTGCCGGCTGATCCCCCGCCGGCAGGGTGAGCCAGGACCGGATCGGGGTGCCGTCGGCGGCCGTCGCGGTCACCTCGGTCAATGTGCCGGGCAGTTCGGGGGTATCGACGCACGGCAGTTCGGTGACGGCGCCGTCCGGATCGATGCGCACCGGATGCGGCGGTGTGGCATAGGAACTGCGCAGGGCATAGATCAGCCCACCGGGGGCGGGCCGCACGTCGGTGTAGGTGAAGTCGTCGTGGGTCAATCGGGTGACCGCACCGGAGACCGGATCGACGGAGAAGACCGGTCCACGTCCACCATCGTCGGCGGTGACAATCAGCGCCGACGAATCCGCCGACCAGGCCACCGAGGACGGCCAGCGGTCCCACTCCCTGGCCAGCTCCACCGGATCGGCACCGAATCGCATGCAGCACAACGTGATCCGCGGCGGAGACGTGGGGCTGGAATGGGTTTCCCGGGTGAAGGCCACGGCACTGCCGTCGGGTGCGATCGCCGGGTGATCCAGGTCTGTGCCGGGTTCGTCGACGAGGGTGGTGCGCTCACCCGTGGCCCGGTCGATGCGCACGAGGGCCGACCTCGTTTCCGCGCCCGGGCCCGGAATCCGCCACGACGTCACCACGAGTTCCCCGTCGGCGCTGACGTCGAACACCGCCTCCTGCAGCGCCGGCCCCGGCCCCGGGGTCAGATCTCGCCTGCCGTCGGCGTCCACGAGATGCGGCTGATCCGGACCCAAGTCGTGGTCCCAGTGCCGGATCGGATAGCCGGTGTGCAGGATCGCCGACACCGCGTTGTCCTTGCGCGCATCACGCCGGGCCTTGTCGTCGTCGATTCCGCTCGACGACGGCAGCAGCGGCGCGGCCACCACCGTGGCGTCGGCTGCCCGGGCCGAGACCGCCCCGGTGACACCGCCGGGCATGCCCAGCATCTCGACGGCCTCGCCGCCGGAGGCGGGCAACCGCCACAGCGCCGCCGGCGGCTTGTCCTCGGCATCGCCGGGCCGTACCGCGATGAACAGCAGATCGCCCGCGGCGGTGAACGTCGGTGCCGATTCACCCTTGACACCATGGGTCAGCCGACGCGCGGGCCGGACACCGGCTGGATCCAATTCCCAGATGGCACTGACGAATTCGGTACGCTTCTCGTTGAGGGTGCTCACCGTGGCCACCAGTCGCGAGCCGTCTGGTGACACCGCAAGGCCCGACACCCTGGGCAGCGCGAGGTAGTCGTCGAGGTCGTCAAACAACGTCATGGCTCCTCACCGTAACGGCGACCGATACATTCGAGCGATGGCAGCGCCCATCCTCGTCGTCGGTGCGGGCATCACCGGCCTGGCCACGGCGGTCGCTTTGCAGCAGCGGGGTTTCGACGTCACCGTCGTCGAGACCCGCACGGACACCACCACCGGCGCCGGCATCAGCATCTGGCCCAATGCCCTGGCGGCGCTCGACGAGATCGGCCTCGGCGATCGGGTGCGCGCGGCCGGCGGCCGGGTCACCGCGGGGGCGCTGCGCTGGCACGACGGCACCTGGTTACGGCGCCCGGCGGCCGACCGGATGGTCCGGGCGCTCGGCGAGCCGCTGGTGGTGATCCATCGGACGGCATTGACCGACATCCTCGGCGCGGCCCTGCGCCCGGGAACCGTCGCCTACGGGGTCGGGGTGCAGGCGCTCGACGGCGACGGCGACGGCGGCGGTGTGCGGGTGCGGTTGTCGGATGGGTCTGTGCGACAGCCCGCCGCGGTGGTCGGCGCCGACGGCGTGGATTCGGTGGTGGCACGTCACCTCAACGGCCCGCTGAACCGCCGTTACGCCGGGTACGCGGCCTGGCGCGGCGTGGCGCACTGTGTGATCGACCCCGAACTCTCGGGCGAGACGATCGCCGCGGGGATCCAGGTCGGCCATGTGCCACTCGGGGCTCATCACACGTACTGGTTCGCTTCACAGCGGGCACCGCGCGGGCAGACCGCGCCCGACGGGGAACTGGCGTACTTGAAGCGGCACTTCGCCGACTGGGCGGAGCCGGTCCCGACGCTGCTGGCCACAACGGCCCCTGAGCAGATCCTGCGCAACGATCTCTACGACCGCGTACCGGCCCGCTGCTGGGCTCGCGGCCCGGTGGTCCTGGCCGGAGATGCCGCCCATCCGATGCGTCCGCACCTGGGTCAGGGTGGCTGCCAGGGATTGGAGGACGCGGCGATCCTGGCCGGCCTCGCCGAACGGGCCCCGGATCTGCCGACCGCCTTCGCCCGGTTCGCGGCCGCGCGGCGCCGCCGGGTCATGCGGATCGTGCGGGAATCACAGTTGATCGGCCGGGTGGTCAACCTGCGCCCGGCGGTCCTCGGCGCTGCGGCCACCCGCGCCTCGGTCCTGGTGCCCGAGTACGTGTTGACCCGGCATCTGGCCTCGATCGCCGCCCGCACCGCATTCACACCGGGCCGCTGAGGTCAGTGCGGCACGCCGAACGCGGCCAGCGGGTCCAGGAATGTCGTGCAGATCCGACGCAGGTCGAAGATTCCCAACACAGCCCCGGAGCGCACGGCCTGGCAGCCGGTCGGCGCACTGGGGGCCGCCCAGCCGGCCGGCATCCCGCCGCGGGCACCGCACGTCGGCCACGCCCCGATCCCCTGGGTCGCCAGGACGTTCTCGGCGACCCTGATCTGCTCCTCGCGCGACGCGGTGGCCGGCGATCCGACACCGCCGTGCGCGGCCCAGGTGGCCGGCTTGAACTGCAGGCCGCCATAGGCACCGTTGCCGGTGTTGGTGGACCAGTTGCCCCCGGACTCACACTCGGCGATGGCATCCCAGTTCACCGTGTCCGCCCCGGCGGTCGCCGTCATCCCCGACACGGGCGTCAGGATGAGGCCCGCCGAAGCTGCAGCAAGCCAGAAAGCCCTGTTCAACGCCTTTCGAATGGTCATCATCGCGGCCCTTCCCCGACCTTTGACACCAGGACCGCTGCATATGCCGGTCACGTTCGTGCAACTGTGCGGTCACTAATGGGTTCGTGTGACCAACGTCACGCGTTACAGCCGGGGCTGAAGTTTTTTCCGGGGATGTGGGGACTGGAGTAACCGAAGGGCCTGCTGAGGAAACAGAAGCGGTGCCGGGCATTGCCCGGCACCGCTCCCAAATGTTTTCGGCTGGCTCCGCGGTACTAGCCGCGTCGGCCGCAGACCGGCCAGGCGCCGATGCCCTGCGAACGCAGCACGTTCTCGGCGACGCGGATCTGCTCCGCGCGCGAGGCGTTGTGCGGCGAACCCGAGCCGCCGTTGGCGCGCCAGGTGCTCATGGTGAACTGCAGGCCGCCGTAGTAGCCGTTACCGGTGTTGATCGCCCAGTTGCCGCCCGACTCGCAGGCCGCCACGGCATCCCAGTTGACGCTGTCCGCATTGGCGGTACCGGCACCGAGTGCCACCGGAGCCACAGCCAGCGCTCCAGCAATGATGCCCAGCCCAAACGTCTTGCGGATGTTCTTCACTTCATTCCTCTCGCCAAGCGCGCGCCACCCACGCCCGCTCATGCGGGTACGCAGCCTGAATCCAGGCCGGAAGGGTTGGTTCATGCCGTCTCGGTCAGGCACGAAAGGGAGGGCCACAGTGCCCGGCCCGGGATCAGACCCAGGCCCCCGCGTCGGGCGTAAATCGCCACCGCGGCCCCACTCACACGCAGGTTCTTGGTGTTGAAATTATTTGCTCCGTGACGGAGACGCTTTGGACCGTACAAAGGTCTCAGGGAGAAGTCATCTCGATGTAGAAGCGATAGCGGAAAGATCACGGCCAGATAACGGCGCGCTGAACGGGTCGTTTCCGCAGGTCACAGACCCGACCGACGCCGTTACCGTTTCGTGATAGATACAAACAGAACGTGAGGCAGATCACGGCCTTTTTGTGAACTGGCCCACTTGATGCAAGTCCAGCAAACACTGCCATGCAGTCGGGAGCCCCGAAAAGCGCTGGTAGATGCCATTGACGAGTGTCACCTCGGCTCAGGCGGCGCGAATATGTTCGCTATCCGGCCGGCACTGTCCGAAACCTGACGTATGACCAAACATGTTGACGCTCAAGCGCTGTCGCCCATGATTCCCTGCCAGCAAGGTGGTCGCCACAACCGGTACCGGGCGCGAGAATCCGCCTCGATTCTCTTCAAATACCTTATGATGCAGCGTATTTGACCGCAACAAACGATTCGTCAGACCCCCCGGCCAACCCGGGGCCCGCGACGTCGCGAACGGCGATGCCGACAAAGCTCACGGTCAGGACTGTTTCAACACAAAATTAGACCTGCTCACCATCGGCTCCAGCGAATCTGACGTCGAAATCTCCGTCACGCCAAGGTTGCCGAGTTACGTTGAACAACACGACCTTTGGCATTCCAGTACGGACCACCCAGTGCTGACGCTTCTCGAATTTTTCCCGCTTCCTAGGGCTGAAATAGCGTCAAACCGTCGTCCGACTATTTCAAAACGATAAATTCAGCAGAGTTCAGGTACGAATTCGCAATTTGCTGTGCGACGCGCTGGTGAGCCCAGCAGTCACGGCAGGTCGGCCGCGGTGTTGACGTTCGTCAGCGCGCGCTGCGGGGCCATCACGATCCGCTGGGTGTCGACGGACCCGGCCAGCGCGCGCATACTGCGCCGGCCGTCCGCCACCAGCCCCGCGATCCGGTCGATCAGCCTGGTGCGGTAGATCCCGGCCAGGTAATGATCCCGGCCGTCCCAGGGCAGCACGATGTCGGCGGCCACCCGCTCGGCGGCCACGGCCAGCGTGTCGATCAGGTCCGACGACAGATAGGGCATGTCCACCGCGCAGACGAAGGCACGGTCCCGGCCGGCGTCGGCAGCGGCCCGCAGCCCACGTCCGGTGGCCACCAGTGGACCGACACCGCGCACCTCGTCACGCAGTACCTGCGCGTTCAGCTCGGGTAGCGGCTGACCGGGAGCGGCGATGACGAAAACCGGCGCGCAGCGCGCACCCACGGCGGCGACCACGCGCTCGACCATCGTCGCGCCGTCCACCGGCAAGGTCGCCTTGTCGCGCCCCATACGACGCGAAGCCCCGCCCGCCAGAACTACCGCGGCGAGCGGGGCGATGCTCAGATCAATGCGATCAGTACGATCGGCGCAACTATTCGACGGTCCAGGTGTCTTTGCCACGCAGCAAGGATTGCAGAGCGGCGGTGTCATGGGGCTTTGATTCGATCGCCGTGTTGACCTGCTGACGCGCGGCGTCGTCGTAGGTGGGGCGGTTGACCTTGCGGAAGATGCCCATGACCATGTGGTCGAGGTTCTGCTCGGACAGCCGCGACAACGCGAAAGCGTAAGCGGGATCATCGATCTCGGCGTTGTGGACCACGATGTCCTCGGCCGCGACCTCGGCGGTCTTGGCGACCTCAAGGCCATAGCCGGACTTGACCACGCAGTACTCGCCGTCGGCACCGAACGTGATCGGCTCACCGTGGGTGACGCTGATCAGCCGCTCCTCGGCACCCTCCTTGCGCAGGGCGTCGAACGAACCGTCGTTGAAGATCGGGCAGTCCTGCATGATCTCCACCAGCGCCGCGCCGCGGTGCTCGGCCGCCCCGCGCAGCACCTCGGACAGACCCTTGCGGTCGGAGTCCAGCGCGCGGCCGACGAACGTGGCCTCGGCGCCCAGCGCCAGCGACACCGGGTTGAACGGGTAGTCCAGCGAGCCCATCGGGGTCGACTTGGTGACCTTGCCGACCTCGGAGGTGGGCGAGTACTGCCCCTTGGTCAAGCCGTAGATCCGGTTGTTGAACAGCAGGATCGTGATGTTGATGTTGCGGCGCAACGCGTGGATCAGGTGGTTACCACCGATGGACAACGAGTCACCGTCGCCGGTGACCACCCACACCGACAGATCCGGGCGGGCCAGGGCCAGGCCGGTGGCGATGGTCGGGGCACGCCCGTGGATCGAGTGGAAGCCGTAGGTCTCCAGGTAGTACGGGAACCGGCTGGAGCAGCCGATACCACTGATGAAGGCGATGTTCTCGCGCTTCAGACCCAACTCCGGCAGGAAGTTGCGGATCGTGTTGAGGATGACGTAGTCACCGCAACCGGGGCACCAGCGCACCTCCTGGTCGCTGGTGAAGTCCTTGCCCTTCTGTGGCTGGTCGGTGGTGGGCACCAGGGCGGTCTTGCTCAGGGCTTCGCTCAGCCCCAGATCCGTGCCGATCAACTGTGCTGATCCGCGATCCGCTTCGCTTCTCGCTGTTGTCATGCGCTCGCTCCCACGGCATTCGACTCAGTAGGTTCCTCGATGGTGGCCGCCGCCAACCGGGCGAACTTGGCCTTGTCCGCTTCCTTCTCACCGAGCGTGCCATCCAGGGCCGCATCGATGATGCCCTCGACCTCGTCGGCCAGGAAGGCCATGCCCTCCACTTTGGTCACCGACTGGATGTCGACCAGGTACTTACCGCGCAGCAGCAACGCCAGCTGGCCGAGGTTCATCTCCGGCACCACGACCTTCGGGTAACGGCGCAGCACCTCGCCGAGGTTGGCCGGGAAGGGATTGAGGTGACGCAGATGGGCCTGGGCCACCTTGACGCCCTTGCGCCGGGCCCGGCGGCAGGCCTCGCCGATCGGACCGTAGCTGCTGCCCCAGCCCAGCATCAGCAGCTCGGCATCGCCGGTGGGGTCGTCGACCACGAGATCGGGCACCGTGATGCCGGCGACCTTCTCCTGGCGCAGCCGCACCATCAGGTCATGGTTCTTGGGCTCATACGAGATGTTGCCGGAGCCGTTGGCCGATTCGAGGCCGCCGATGCGGTGCTCCAGGCCCGCGGTGCCGGGCACCGCGAACTGGCGGGCCAGGGTCTCGGGATCGCGCGCGTAGGGCGCGAACGGCTCGCCGGACTTGGCAAACGTGTGCTCGATCGGCGGGTAGGTGCTGATGTCCGGAATCTGCCACGGCTCCGAACCGTTGGCGATGGCGCCGTCGGACAGGATGATCACCGGGGTGTGGTAATCCACCGCGATGCGCGCCGCGTCCACGGCGATGTCGAAGCAGTCCGACGGGGACCGCGGGGCCAGTATCGCGACCGGGGATTCGCCGTTGCGCCCGAACAGCGCCTGCAGCAGGTCGGCCTGCTCGGTCTTGGTCGGCAGACCCGTCGACGGGCCGCCACGCTGAACGTCGATGATCACCAGCGGCAGCTCGGTCATCACGGCCAGGCCGATCGCCTCGGACTTGAGCGAGACGCCCGGGCCCGAGGTGCTGGTGACGCCCAGTGCGCCGCCGTAGGAGGCGCCGATGGCCGCGCCGATGCCGGCGATCTCATCCTCGGCCTGGAAGGTCAGCACGTTGAAGTTCTTGTGCTTGGACAGCTCGTGCAGGATGTCGCTGGCCGGGGTGATCGGGTAGGTGCCCAGCACCACCTGGATCTGAGCCAGGTGCCCGGCGGCCACGATGCCGTACGCCAGCGCGGTGTTACCCGAGATCTGCCGGTACTCACCGGACTTGAGCTTGGCCGGCGCCACCTCATAGGTGGTCGCGAAGGCCTCGGTGGTCTCGCCGTAGTTCCAACCGGCCTTGAGCGCCAGCACGTTGGCCTCGGCGACCTCGGGCTTACGGGCGAACTTCTCCCGGATGAACGCCTCGCTGGCCTCGAGTTCGCGGCCGTACATCCACGACAGCAAGCCGAGGGCGAACATGTTCTTGGCGCGCTGGCCGTCCTTCTTGGTGGCGCCGATCGCCTCCACGGCGCCCAGGGTCAGCGTCGTCATCGCAACGGAGGTCACCACGTAGTCC
The DNA here is from genome assembly GCF_019050325.1 of [Mycobacterium] fortunisiensis. Classification (GTDB taxonomy): domain Bacteria; phylum Actinomycetota; class Actinomycetes; order Mycobacteriales; family Mycobacteriaceae; genus Mycobacterium; species Mycobacterium fortunisiensis. Next base: position 493,914 of record NZ_VOMB01000020.1, read on the forward strand.
GACAACGTGTCATCCTCTAGCGGATTGTTGTCGTATCCGACCTTGGCGAGGTTGCGCTTGGTGAACTCATCAGAGTTGGCGATGATCAGCCCGCCGCGGGGCAGATCCGAGACGTTCGCCTTGAGCGCGGCCGGGTTCATGGCCACGAGCACGTCGGGTCGGTCACCGGCGGTGAGGATGTCGTAGTCGGCGATCTGGATCTGGAACGACGACACACCGGGCAGGGTGCCCTGTGGCGCGCGGATCTCGGCCGGATAGTTCGGCTGGGTCGCCAGGTCGTTGCCGAACAGTGCAGCTTCAGAAGTGAAGCGGTCACCGGTCAGCTGCATACCGTCGCCGGAGTCGCCGGCGAAGCGGATGACAACCTTCTCGAGCTTCTGCCGCGGCGCGGCGCTATTGCCGTTGCCGTTCTCACCCACGGCTACCGCCTTTCACACGTTCTTTGACCACGTCAGTCCGGGCCGCTGTCACGTGACGCGCCGGCCGGATAGACGTCCACCGAATTTTGATGTCACTACCAGTACCGATTATTGCACTGCTCTTAGGCTGCGCTTCACCGCGACGCCCCCCGACACGCGGGTGATCTGACCGTGAAGGTGCTGTTCACCGACGTGAAGGAAGCCCGCTTGAGACAAAACTGTGGTTTTCGTCACGTTTAGGAGAATGTCATTCTCTAAGGAAAAGGCTACCGGCCGGTAGCCCCGCCCCAACAGTGACGACCTCGAACTTGACACCTGTCGAGTCTAGCGCCGCGTGGCCAACTCGCGGGCCACCAGGACACTGGCCGCCTCGGCAGCGCCCTGCGGATCATCGCCGGCCGCCCGATGTGCGACGTAGCAGGCGGTGAACATGTCACCCGCCCCCGTGGTCTGGACATCGAGAACCCGCCAGGCGGGCGGGATCCGCGCCACCGCGCCGTCGACGTAGATGTCGCAGCCCTCGGAGCCGTACGTCACCAGGACCTCCGGCACGCCGATCCGCTCGGCGGTCGATTTGTCGAAGACGCCGCCCGCCACCATCGCCGCCTCGTGCTCGGCGAGCTTGAGAACGGTCAGATGGGCCAGCAGATCTGCCGGAAAATGACGGTCCTCGACCAGCGGCCCCACCCGTCGGCGCGCACCAGGCCCTGGCCGTCGTAGGCCACCCGGTGACCGCGCGCCGCCAGCGTCGCGACCGTGTCGGCCGGAAAATCGGTGCGCAGCAACGGCGCCAGGTGCACCCACGTCGTCACCGGGTCCACCATTTCGATGTCGGCGGCCGTCCACACCGGGCCGATGGCCGCCACACTGACATGGCGGTGATCGGTGTCGTCGTAGTCGAGGCGGAACGCGCTCGTCGACGCCGCCGGCACGATCTCCACCAACGGACCGAACCGCGCGCGCAACGGGGCAAACACTGCATGATCGCGTTCGGCCGCCATCGCGACGATCCGGCCCGCGACGTCGGCCGCCTGCAGTGCGACCCCCGCGAACGAAGCACAACCACCCGGACTCGGCGCCGCACCGTCGATGACGTCGACCGCCAGATTGCCGAGCACGGTGACCCCGGGGACGAGCTCTCGCGACATGGTTGCAGTGTCCCGTCGACGAGGACTCCCGCACTCCCCGACAGGCGAGCGTGAGCCAGATCACATCCGGGGGTATGGAATAACGATCGGCTGACCTACATTTAGATAGGCAATCGATGTGTTCGAGAAGGGATGCCCATGAGTTCCAGGACGAAGCTTCTCCTCTGTACCGCCGGCATGGCCGCTGCGGCAGCCATGGCACTGCTGGGGCTGAAAAACGCTCCGAACGACCGCGCACCGGAATTGTCGGTACCCGCCGCCCAGGCCACCATGCACTTCGGGCAGACCGTGACCCAGTCCAAGGCGCCGAAAGAACCCGAGACGCCTGCCGCGACGCCACCGGTCAAGGCCGAGCCGGCACCCACCGCCGAACCCGGCTGAGCCGCAAACTGCGGCTGCCGCGGGGTGAGTGTGCCGGGGCGCCCGTTGTTTTCGAGGTCCAGCTTCTCGGGGACTAGATTGACCTCATGACCAGCGCCAAGGACATCGAGGCCGATTACGACGAGCACCATGTCATCAGCACCGGCGCCGAACACGAGGCCGCTGGGGTCAAAGCGGTCCTGGTCAGCATGCAGCGCGGCTTCGAACAGATGGGGCCGCTGCGCACCGCGGCCGCACTCACCCGACTCAACCAACGGCACGGTTTCGACTGCCCGGGCTGCGCCTGGCCGGAAGAACACGGCGGCCGCAAACTCGCCGAGTTCTGCGAGAACGGCGCCAAGGCGGTCGCCGAGGAGGCCACGAAGCGGGTCGTGACGCCGGAGTTCTTCACCCGGCACAGCGTCGCCGAGCTCGCGACCAAGCCCGAATACTGGCTGTCTCAGCAGGGCCGGCTGACCCACCCGATGGTGCTCGCCCCCGGAGAAACCCATTACCGGCCGATCGGGTGGGACGACGCCTACCGACTGATCGCCGAGCACCTCAACGCACTGGCCTCGCCCGATGAAGCGCTGTTCTATACCTCCGGACGCACCAGCAACGAGGCCGCTTTCCTCTATCAGCTGATGGTCCGCAGCTACGGCACCAACAACCTGCCGGACTGTTCCAACATGTGCCACGAATCCTCGGGCACCGCGCTGACCGAGTCGATCGGCATCGGCAAAGGCTCGGTCACCGTGGAAGACGTCACCGAGGCCGACCTGATCCTGATCGCCGGCCAGAACCCCGGCACCAACCATCCCCGCATGTTGTCGGTGTTGGAGAAGGCAAAAGCCAACGGCGCCAAGATCGTTGCGATCAACCCGCTGCCCGAGGCCGGCCTGATCCGGTTCAAGGACCCGCAGAAGGTGCACGGTGTCGTCGGCCACGGCGTCGAGATCGCCGACGAATTCGTGCAGATCCGCATCGGCGGGGACATGGCCTTGTTCGCCGGGCTGGGCCGGCTGTTGCTGGAGGCCGACGACCGAGGTGGCACGGCCGCGCCAGTTCTGGACCACGAGTTCATCGCCGAGCACTGTGCAGGCTATGACGAATACGCGGCTCAGACCCGCAACGTGGACCTCGACACCGTGGCCGAGGCCACCGGCGTCGAGCGGGCACAGTTGCAGCGCGTCGCCGACCTGCTGGCCGCCTCCGAACGCACCGTGCTGTGTTGGGCGATGGGGCTGACCCAGCAGCGCCATGCGGTCGCGACCATCGGCGAGGCCACCAACCTGTTGCTGCTGCGCGGCATGATCGGCAAGCCCGGCGCCGGGGTGTGCCCGGTGCGCGGGCATTCCAACGTCCAGGGCGACCGGACGATGGGCATCTGGGAAAAGATGCCGGAGAAATTCCTGGCCGCACTCGATGCCCGGTTCGGCATCACCAGCCCCCGCCGGCACGGCTACGACACGGTCGACGCCATCCGCGCCATGCGCGATGGCCGGGCCGGCGTGTTCATCGGGATGGGCGGAAACTTCGTCTCGGCCACCCCCGACACCGAGGTCACCGAAGCCGGGCTGCGCAGTTGCGCCCTGACCGTTCAGATTTCGACGAAGCTCAACCGCAGTCACCTGGTGCACGGCAGAACAGCCCTGATCCTGCCGACCCTCGGCCGCACCGATCGCGACATCGTGAACGGCCGCAAACAGCAAGTGTCGGTTGAGGATTCGATGTCGATGGTGCATCTGTCGCGCGGCAGCCTGCATCCCCCCAGCGATCAACTGCGCAGCGAGGTCGCCATCGTCTGCGAGCTCGCCCGGACCCTGCTGGGCCCGGAGCACCCGGTGCCGTGGGAGACGTTCGCTTCCGATTACGACACCGTGCGCGACGCGATCGCCGCGGTGGTCCCCGGCTGCGCGGACTACAACACCAAGGTGCGTCGACCCGACGGGTTCCAGCTCCCCCACCCGCCGCGCGATTCCCGCGAATTCCCCACGCACACCGGGAAAGCCAACTTCGCGGTGAACCCGCTGGAGTGGGTTCCGGTGCCCGAGGGCCGGCTGGTACTGCAGACCCTGCGCAGCCACGACCAGTACAACACCACCATCTACGGTCTGGACGACCGCTACCGCGGCATCAAGGGCGGACGCCGGGTGGTATTCGTCAACCCCGCCGACATCGAGCGATTGGGATTCGCCGCCGGTGATCGCGTCGACCTGGTGTCGGAATTCGACGGCTCCGAACGCCGCGCCAAAGACTTCCTGATCGTCCCGTACGCCACCCCGGAGGGCAACGCCGCGGCCTACTACCCCGAGACCAATCCGCTTGTCCCGCTTGATCACACAGCCGAGAAATCGAACACACCGGTATCGAAGGCCGTCGTCATCCGGTTGGAGAAGGTCTAGTGGGCCGGGTGACCGCCCGACGTCGCGCCCACCACGTCACCGGCGCGTCGGCAGAGGCGCGGCCGGAAACCCTGGTGGTCGAGGAACCGCTGGAGATCCGGGTCGACGGCAGGCCCATCACCGTGACGATGCGCACCCCGGGCGCCGATGTCGAATTGGCCCAAGGATTTCTGCTGACCGAGGGATTGATCTGTCAACGCGAGGATCTGGTGACCGTGCGTTACTGCCGGGGTGCCGAGGAAAACGGGGTCAACACCTACAACGTGCTCGACGCCACCCTGGCCCCGCATGTGCCCAAGCCCGAGGTTGACGTGACCCGCAACTTCTACACCACCTCGTCCTGCGGGGTGTGCGGCAAAGCCTCACTGGAGGCCGTCCGGCTGAGCAGCAAACACTGTCCCGGCGACGACCCCTCCACGATCGCCGCGCCGGTGCTCTCGGCGATGCCGGCCCAGTTGCGCGAGGCCCAGAAGGTGTTCGCCAGCACCGGTGGCCTGCATGCCGCGGCACTGTTCACCGTCGACGGCGAAATGCTGGTGGTCCGCGAGGACATCGGCCGGCACAACGCCGTCGACAAGGTGATCGGCTGGGCCCTGGAACACCACCGGATCCCGGCCACCGCCACCGTGCTCCTGGTCAGCGGCCGGGCTTCCTTCGAGCTCACCCAGAAGGCCGTGATGGCCGGCATCCCGATCCTGGCCGCCGTCTCGGCACCGTCTTCACTGGCCGTCGACCTGGCCAGCCAGTCCGGGCTGACGTTGGTGGCCTTTCTGCGGGGCGATTCGATGAACGTCTACACCCGCCCCGACCGGGTATTGCACTGAGCCCCGTCGAAAACCCTAAGCGGTCTTGTCGCGGCGCTCGTTACGCGACGGCTTACGCGGCACGATCGTCGGCAACACGTTGTCCTGCACGGTCTCCTTGGTCACGACCACCTTGGCGACGTCGTCGCGGCTGGGGATGTCGTACATCACCGGCAACAGGACCTCTTCCATGATGGCGCGCAGCCCGCGGGCACCGGTGCCACGGTGGATGGCCTGATCGGCGATCGCCTCCAGCGCCTCGTCGGTGAACTCCAGCTCCACACCGTCCATCTCGAACAGCCGCACGTACTGCTTGACCAGCGCGTTCTTCGGCTCGGAGAGGATCTTGACCAGGGACTCCTTGTCCAGGTTGGTCACCGAGGCGACAACCGGCAGCCGGCCGATGAACTCGGGGATCAGACCGAACTTGATCAGGTCCTCGGGCATCACCTCGGCGAAGTGGTCCTGGGTGTCGATCTCGGCCTTGGAGCGCACCTCGGCGCCGAAGCCCAGGCCGCGCTTGCCGACCCGGTCGGAGACGATCTTCTCCAGACCCGCGAACGCGCCCGCCACGATGAACAGCACGTTGGTGGTGTCGATCTGGATGAACTCCTGGTGCGGGTGCTTGCGGCCGCCCTGCGGCGGGACCGAGGCCTGCGTCCCCTCCAGGATCTTCAGCAGGGCCTGCTGCACACCCTCACCGGAGACGTCACGGGTGATCGACGGGTTCTCGCTCTTGCGGGCGATCTTGTCGACCTCGTCGATGTAGATGATGCCGGTCTCGGCGCGCTTGACGTCGTAGTCGGCGGCCTGGATCAGCTTGAGCAGGATGTTCTCGACGTCCTCACCGACATAGCCGGCTTCGGTCAGCGCCGTCGCGTCCGCGATGGCGAACGGAACGTTGAGCATCTTGGCCAGGGTCTGGGCCAGGTAGGTTTTGCCGCAGCCGGTGGGCCCCAGCATCAGGATGTTGGACTTGGTCAGCTCCACCGGTTCGGTGCGGGAATCACGGGACTTCTCCCCCGCCTGGATCCGCTTGTAGTGGTTGTAGACCGCAACGGCCAGCGTCCGCTTCGCCGTGTCCTGACCGATGACGTAGCCCTCGAGGAATTCCCGGATCTCCGCGGGTTTGGGCAGCTCGTCGAGCTTGACGTCGTCAGCGTCGGCGAGTTCCTCCTCGATGATCTCGTTGCACAGATCGATGCACTCGTCGCAGATGTACACGCCCGGGCCGGCAATGAGCTTTTTGACCTGCTTCTGACTCTTGCCGCAGAACGAGCACTTCAGCAGGTCACCGCCGTCTCCAATGCGCGCCATGTGGGGGGGTCCTACTTCCTGTTCGCAGTCGGTCGTAACGCCACTTGCTGGGTTACCTCGGGCGTAGACCCGACGCTACCCGTTCGTTCCGTCGCGGTGCGACCGATAGGGCCGAATCGCTCCGGTGGTATTTGTTCGTGTGCAGGAGAACATATCTCTCCTGACGGCTCGCCACCCGTCGGCACGCTGACTGTGACCCTGGCGTGTCGTTGCGAAACGAGGGCGAACAGCCCGCCGGCCCCGGTCTGGGCCCGCCTGTACCTGCCATTCCCCGTGGTCGAGGGTACCGGGCACCGCTGCGGTCACCGGGTAACCGCAGATCAACCGGATTTCGTCGAGCCGCCCAACGACGCACGCCCCGCACCGGAGGTCACCGGGCAGGGCGTGTGTCATCGGCTGGAGGTAGCCCGGAAGCTAGCTGCTCTGCGCAGAGAGCTTGCGGTACTCCAAGACGGTGTCGATGATCCCGTACTCCTTGGCCTGCTCGGCGGTGAGGATCTTGTCGCGGTCGGTGTCCTTACGGATGACCTCGGGATCCTTGCCGGTGTGGCGGGCCAGGGTGGTCTCCATCAGGGTGCGCATCCGCTCGATCTCGGCGGCCTGGATCTCCAGGTCGGAGAACTGGCCCTGGATCACGCCGCCCAGGGACGGCTGGTGGATGAGGACCCGGGCGTTGGGCAGGGCCAGCCGCTTACCGGGGGTACCGGCGGCGAGCAGCACCGCGGCGGCCGAGGCGGCCTGCCCCAGGCACACCGTCTGGATGTCGGCGCGCACGTACTGCATGGTGTCGTAGATCGCCATCAGCGAGGTGAACGAGCCACCGGGCGAGTTGATGTACATGGTGATGTCGCGGTCGGGATCCAGCGACTCCAGCACCAGCAGCTGAGCCATGATGTCGTTGGCCGACGCGTCGTCCACCTGGACGCCGAGGAAGATAATGCGTTCCTCGAACAGCTTGTTGTACGGGTTGGATTCCTTGACGCCGAAGCTGGAGTGCTCGATGAACGACGGCAGGATGTAACGGGCCTGCGGCTGCAGGCGGGCATCGGTGTGATCGGTCATTTGTCCAGTCCTGCTCCCGGTCCGGTGCCGTTGATGTTGGCACTGGTGATGATGTGATCGACGAAGCCGTACTCGAGCGCCTCCTGCGCGGTGAACCAGCGGTCACGGTCAGAGTCCGCCTCGATCTGCTCGACGGACTTGCCGGTGAACTCCGCGTTCAACCGGAACATTTCCTTCTTGATGACGTGGAACTGTTCGGCCTGGATGGCGATGTCCGCGGCGCTGCCGGTGACGCCACCGAGCGGCTGGTGCATCAGGACGCGGGCGTGCGGCAGGGCATGCCGCTTGCCCTTGGTGCCCGCGGCGAGCAGGAACTCACCCATCGAGGCCGCCATGCCCATGGCGTAGGTGGCGACGTCGCACGGCGCCAGCACCATCGTGTCGTAGATGGCCATGCCGGCGCTGATCGAACCGCCCGGCGAGTTGATGTAGAGGTGGATGTCCTTGGTCGGATCCTCTGCCGAAAGCAGAAGGATCTGCGCGCACAGCTTGTTTGCGATGTCGTCGTCGACCTGTGACCCCAGGAAGATGATGCGCTCGGCGAGCAAGCGCTCATAGACGGAGTCGACGAGGCTGAACCCGCTCCCATTCGAACGCATGTCAGTCACGACTGGATACCTGCTTTCTTCTACGCATTGGTACTGACGACACTAACGAAACTGCGACGCCCCGCACTCCCGTACGGGGGCGCGTTCGCTCACAGCGTCACTCGGGGGCGTCGGCGTCCTCGTCGGCGGGCGCGTCGTCACCCTCGCCCTCGCCCTGCGGCGTCTCGGCCGGGCCGAAGAACTCCGTGGTGTCGATCACGGTGCCGTCGCTGTCGGTGACGGTGGCGGCATGCACCACGGCGGCGATGGTCAGCCCGCGCCGCACGTCGGCGAACATGGCCGGCAGCTGGTTGTTCTGCTGCAGGATCTGGATCAGCTGCTGGGGCTCGATGCCGTACTGACGCGACATCAGCACAAGACGCTCGGTGAGATCGTTCTGGCCCACCTGGATGTCGAGCTTGTCGGCGACGGCGTCCATGAGAAGCTGGGTCTTGACCGCCTTTTCGGCGTTCGTCTTGTTCTCGGCGTCGAATTCCTCACGGCTGCTGCCCTGTTCGGTCAGCTGCTCGGCGAACTTGTCCTCGTCGTGGTCCAGACCGTGGATCGCGTTGTGCAGGGTGTCGTCGATCTGAGCCTGAACGATCTTCTCCGGCAACGGAACTTCGGTCTGCTCCAGCAGCGCCTCGATCGTCTTGTCCCGGATCTGCTCGGCCTGCTGCACACTCTTGACGCGCTTGACCTGCTCGACGAGGCTCTCCTTGAGCTCGTCGATCGTGTCGAATTCGCTTGCCAGCTGGGCGAACTCGTCGTCGGGCTCGGGCAGCTCGCGCTCCTTGACCGACTTGACGGTCACCGTCACCTCAGCGTCCTTGCCGGCATACTCGCCGGCGGCCAGCTTGGTGGTGAACACCTTGGACTCGCCGGCCTTCAGACCGGTGATGGCCTCGTCCAGGCCCTCGATCAGCTGACCGGAGCCGACCTCGTGCGACAGTCCCTCGGTCTTGGCCTCGGGCACGTCCTCGCCGTCGACGGTGGCCGACAGGTCGATGGAGACGAAGTCACCTTCGGCGGCACCGCGCTCGACGCCGGTGAGGGTGCCGAAGCGGGCCCGCAGCGACTGCAGCTCGGCGTCGACTTCCTCGTCGGCGATCTCGATCGGGTCGACGGTGACCTTCAGTGCCTCGAAGTCGGGCAGGGTGATCTCCGGACGCACGTCGACCTCGGCGGTGAACGCCAACTCCTGGCCGTCCTCCAGCTTGGTCACCTCGATCTCGGGCTGACCCAGCGGCTTGACGTCGGAGGCGGTGACGGCCTCGCTGTAGCGGCCCGGCAGCGCGTCGTTGACGACCTGCTCCAGCACGGCGCCACGGCCGACGCGGGCCTCCAGCAGCTTGCGCGGGGCCTTGCCGGGACGGAAGCCGGGCAGCCGAACCTGCTGGGCCAGCGCCTTGAACGCGCGATCGAAGTCGGGCTCAAGCTCGGTGAAGGGCACCTCCACATTGATGCGCACCCGGGTGGGGCTCAACTGCTCGACTGTGCTCTTCACTTTCCTGCTCCTAGATAGTCCTGGTCGTACTGGCGGGTGAGTCGGGGTGACAGGATTTGAACCTGCGGCCTTCCGCTCCCAAAGCGGATGCGCTACCAAGCTGCGCTACACCCCGTGTGTCGATCTAGCCGTGTCGATCCGCCCGCCGGACTGCGAAGGGACCACGCGAGATACTACGGCCTGCGCACGTGAAGCCCTCAATTGGCTTTGATTGGGGACACACCGGTACAGTGCTGATGCTGCACATGCGGGCGTAGCTCAATGGTAGAGCCCTAGTCTTCCAAACTAGCTACGCGGGTTCGATTCCCGTCGCCCGCTCCACCGGTCGCACCGCAGTGCCATCCTCCACGCGGGTCGGAGGAGCTCTGCGGCGGCGGCAACTCCCTGGAAACGATCGAAGCTGTCAGCAGCAGGGCTGCCTCGTTGTAGGGAAACGCTCGGTAGAGCAGCCGGGAACGCCGCATGACGAGGGCGGCAGCCTCGGCCTTGCTCACCACCCGTGGGTCGATGAGCACAACAGCCCGTCCACGCTTGCGCAGCACCGTCGGTCCGCCGGCCAGCACGTTCTTCAACCAATCCGTCTGCGGGCCGTAGCCGATGAGGATGGCGTAGCCCTCGTGGGTCTTGAATACCAAAAGGGGCGTGCGATATCGCCGACCCGACTTCCGCCCGACGTGCTCAAGCGTCCCGAGGCTCGGAAGCCACGGTGTGATCGTGCGAGCCGCCGGATTGGTGACTCGCTTGTTGAACTCTGCGATTCGTCGAGGCACGCGCATTCTCGGAGTCTAGGGAAGGCTCGAAGTGAGTGGCCGCAGTGGCGGGCCGACTCACCGGCCCGCCGGTGGGCCGGTGGGAGTCAGCGATATCGGCACCCAATGGGTGCCCGGCCCCTCACCTGGGCAGCCGGCTCCCCCGACGACGAGGGTGCGTTCCCCGGAGAAATTGCCGTCCGGGCTCGGGACCCAGTAATCGGAGCGTTGGGCCGCCACCGCGCTGCCGGGGTCGTTGCGATCGCAGAAGTAGGGATACTCACCGCTCGTTTCCCAGCGGTCGGTGTTCCACCGGTACTGATAGGCCACCGGGGCCCCGGGGTTGCGGGCGTGGTCGTCCGAATTATCCATGCGCGCCACACATCCGTTCACGTCGCATGTGGTGGTGAATTCGACGGGCACCGTGATCGAATTCATCGGTGTCGGTATTCCGTTGAACGTCTGTTTCGAGAAGTCGATGAACAAGTCGTAATGCCCGTACAGCGGCGGCGGTTCGGCGCGATCCGCATGAGCGAGAGGCGGCACGATCAAGGCGGCGCTTGCAGCGAACACGCCGACAAGGGCGATTTGCATCATTGCGCTTGGGTAACACATCTACGCACCCGGCGTAAGCAATTACTTCGAACCGATTGTGCACCGATTTGCTATCGCACAAATCTCGGTACTGGCAGTCGGCGGCAAACCGGAGGAAAGTGGGACCTACCACATCAACGTTGTAGAAAGGCAGCGTCATGATTGGAGCAATTATCACCGCAGTTGTCGTCGGCGCGATCATCGGAGCGCTCGCGCGACTGATCATGCCCGGTCGGCAGAACCTGAGCACCCTCATGACTGTCGTCCTCGGTATCGCCGGAGCCTTGATCGGCTCCTGGCTCACCGCTGCCGTCGGATACACCAACGCAAACGGCGGGTTCGCCATCATTCCGTTCGTGGTCGGCGTCGTGGTCGCGATCGTGTTGATCGCGATCTACACCGCCCTGTCGGGCCGGCACGGCACGCCCGTCGGCCACTGACCCGAACTCACCGCCGGCTCCGCCGATCCAGATCTCACGATCGGCGGAGCCGCCTTCTGTGCCGGCGTCGGGCCGGGGCTGCTTAGATCTTGTGCACGGAATCAGTTTTCGGCGACGGGGGCGGGCGAATGAGTTATCCACAGGGCGGCAACGGCTGGCAACAGATGCCGCCACCAAACATGGCGCCCCAGCCGTTTCCCGGCCAGCCCTACGGTCCCGGCTACTACCCGCCGCCACCCAAGAAGAAAAAGACCTGGTTGTGGGTTCTGCTGGCGATCGTCACGGTCATCGTCGTGGGTATCGGCGGCATTCTCGCGTTCGTCTACTACGACAGCTCGCGCGTGGTGACGGTGACGTACGAGGTCGCCGGCACCGACGGCTCGGCGACCGTGATGTATTCGCAGGGTGAATTCGGCAATCTGACCACCGAGGAAGGCGTGGCGCTGCCGTGGCGCAAGGACGTCGAACTCGCCCCCGACGCCGCCAAGGCATTCCAGCTCACCGTCCAGCCTGAACCCGGGGGCAGCGCGGAGTGCAAGGTCACCCTGAACGGCGAGGTCATCAAGCAGGACAAATCGCAAGAGCCGGGCCGGAATGCGCACTGCTTCGGTACCGCGGCCTAGCCCGGCCGACCCCCGGTAGCGCGGTGTTCAGCGTCCGGAGCCTCGCCCGCCGCGAACGCGAGGAATTCGCCGATCTGCTCGACGGGTTGAGTCCGGCGCACTGGCTGGCCCCGACGTTGTGTGCCGGTTGGACCGTCCGCGATGTCGTCGCGCACACCGTGGCCTATCTCGGGCAATCCCGGCTGGGCCTCACGGCGGCGATGCTGACCGCACGCGGCAGCGTCGACCGGATCAACGACCGAGCGCTGCGAGCCGGCGCCGGATCCGGTCCCGACCAGCTGCGCGCCCGGATGCGGGCCGGCGCCGACCCGTCGGGTGCGGGTGCGCTCTACGGCTGCCGGGTGGCGCTCATCGAATGCCTGATCCACCAGCAGGACATCCGGCGCCCGCTCGGGTTGCCTCGTGTCCTGGCCGCGGAATCCCTGCGCGCGGCCCTGACGTACGCCCGGGTCAGCCCGGTGATCGGCGGCGCCTGGCACACCCGGGGCCTGCGCCTGACCGCCACCGATCTGGACTGGTCGGCCGGTCGCGGGCCCGAGGTCCGCGGTCCGGGCGAGGCGCTGTTGCTGGCGATGACCGGACGGGTCGAGGCGGTAGCCGCAGAGTTGTCCGGCCCGGGGCTGCCCGCCCTGGGCCGACGCTGATCGGCGCGCAGGCCGCCTGATCACGGCCCCGTCTCGAAAGCCTTGCGATCCGTACCGGAGGGGGTGCGTAACGGTGGTGAGCCACCTAGCGTGAGTAACGGGTGGGGTCCACCAATCGATTCTGAAGAAGATGGCCGCGCGATCAGACAGGTTCCGCGCACCGCAGCCGTAAGCCGCACCTGTGCAGGAGTTGCATGCCCGTATTGAGCCGCATCGCAGGCACCTGCGCGCCGGAGTTCGACGGGGTCCGTCGAGCTTTCGACGCGAATTTTGCCGAGCGCGGTGAGGTCGGCGCGGCCGTCGCGGTCTGGGTCGACGGCGATCTGGTGGTGAACCTCTGGGGCGGGTCTGCCGACGCCGCCGGCACCCGGCCGTGGCAGCAGGACACCTTGGCCAGCGTGTATTCGGGCTCCAAAGGACTGTTGAGCACCTGCATCCACTTGTTGGCCGAGCGCGGCGAGATCGACCTGGATGCTCCGGTGGCCCGGTACTGGCCCGAGTTCGGCCAGGCCGGAAAGCAGAACATCACGATCGCGATGGTGCTGGGCCACCGCTCGGGAGTGATCGGCCCGCGCGAACCGATGCACTGGCGCCACGTCACCGATTGGGATGCGGTGTGCGCCCGGATCGCTGCGGCCACCCCGTGGTGGCCCCCGGGCAGCGCACAGGGCTATCAGGTGGTGACCTTCGGGTTCATCCTGGGCGAGATCGTGCGTCGGGTCACCGGTCGCACGCTGGGCCAGTACCTGCGCACCGAGATCGCCGAACCGCTGGGCGCCGACATCCACATCGGCCTGCCCGCGGCGCAGCACCACCGGTGCGCGGAGATGGTGAACAAGCCGTCGGTGCGCAGTCTGTTGGCCGACAACGGCGTCAACGAGCCGCCCGGTTCACTCGGCGATCATCCGATGGCCGGGTGGGCGGTGTCGATGGATTTCGTGCCGGATGACGAGCTGGGCGTGCAGGCCCTGGACGCTTGGCGCGCCGCGGAGTTCCCGAGCACCAACGCGCACGTCTCCGCGTTGGGCATGGCGACCGTCTACAACGCCTTGGCCCAGGAGAAGTTGCTCTCGCGGGAGCACATGGAGCGGTGCCGGGTCTCGCAGGGCGGATTCGACGCCGACGTGGTGTTGGGCGCCCGGGTGGCCGACCACGGTTGGGGGCTGGGCTACATGCTCAATCAGCGCGGGGTGTCCGGGCCCAACACCGGAATCTTCGGGCATGGCGGGTCGGGTGGTTCCTTCGCGTTCGTCGACCTGGAGCACCGGATCGGCTACGCGTACGTGATGAACCATTTCGACGCGACCAAATGCAATGCCGACCCTCGGACCGTGGCGCTTTCCAACGAGGTTTACTCAGCTCTCGGCGTAATTTGAGTTCTCTTCGAGGACCGGGGAACGCCGTTTGCCGTCGGTACGCTGGACGGCATGAACAGCGTTTTGCTGGTACTCATCGTCTTGGCCATCGCGGCGATCGCGTTCGTCGTCTACACCTCGTCGCAGGCGAACGGCCGTCGCTCCGCCGAGACACTGGCCGACGCCAAGGCTGACGCGCGGCGGCTCATCGAACGGCTCGGTGGGCAGGTGCTCAACTTGACCGGCTCCGACGATGCCGCCAAGCAGGCCCTGGCCGACGCGTCGGAGCGCTACACCGCGGCGTCCTCGCAGATCGATCAGGCCACCACGGTCAAGCAGGCGGCGCTGGCCAAGGAAAGCGCCATCGAGGGCCTCTATTACGTGCGCGCGGCCCGCACCGCGATGGGCATGGATCCGGGTCCGGAGTTGGAGTCGCTGAGTGGGCAGCGCTCGGCCGGTGCGGTCACCGAGGATCGTCGGATCAACTTCGAGGGCCGCGAGATCGAGGCCTCCCCCACCCCGTCGCAGCGCACCCCGAACTACTACCCCGGTGGCCGGGTGGCCGGGCGTCCGGTTCCGGCCGGCTGGTACTCCGAGCCGTGGTGGAAGCCGGCGCTGGTGGCCGGTGCGTGGGGCCTGGGTTCGGTACTGCTGTTCGACGCGTTGTTCTCCGGCATGCACGGAGTCGATTACGGCGCACAGGGTTTCGAGAGTGGCTACGGCGACGGCTTCTCCGACGGTTTCGCAGCCGGTCAGGATTCCGGGGGCTTCGACGGCGGCGACGCCGGCGGCGGCGACTGGGGTGGGACCGACGCCGGCGGCTGGGACGGCGGCGGTTTCGACGGTGGCGGTTTCGGCGACTTCGGCGGCGATTTCGGCGGCTTCTGAACCCGGGTTCTAGAGGCGGCTCTCCAGACGCGCCGACACCCCGGCCTCCTGCAGATCCAGCCGCTCCAGCATGGCCCGCACCGCTTCGTCCTCGATCCGGCCTTCGTCCCGCTCGGCGATGAGCGCGCCGCGTTGCGCCGCGAGCACATCCCGGTAGAGAGCCGAGAACACCGCGGCCCGCTTGGTCAGCGCCTCGGGGTCGGGCATCTCGTCGGCGTCCTGTGAATGCCGGGCGATCACCGCACGGATCTCGGTCACCAGATGCCGGTCCAGCCCTTCTGGCGGATCGGCCTCGAAGGCGTCGAGCACCTCGTCGGCTGCATCGTGCACCACCCGCTCGGCCTTGAGTTCCTCTTCCCGGTCGGCGGCATGGTCGTCACAGAACCGGGACAGGTTGAGCCGCCGGATCAACAACGGCAGTGTCCAGCCCTGGATCAGCAAGGTCCCCACGCTCACCACGAAGGCGATGGCCTGGATGGTGGCACGTTCCGGGAACGGTTCGCCGGTGGCGGTGGTGGCCGGGATCGCCGCGGCGGCGGCCAACGTCACCACCCCGCGCATCCCGGTCCAGGACACGACGAGGTTCTCCCGCCAGCTCAACGACCGGCGGTCGATCAATTCCCGCCAGCGCGCCCTCGGCCGCCGTCTCCCCAAACTGAGGGCTGCGCGTGTGCCGTCGGACACCGAGGCGCTGAACTTGTTCTCCACATGCCGAGACAGCTTGTTGCGGCCGAACATCAGGAACACCGACAGCGGCCTGATGAACAGCACGATCACCAACACGATGATCGAGGCGACCGCGACCTCAACCAGGGACTCGTGGGCCTCGTTGAGGTGCTCCAGCACGAAGCGCAGGTGCAGACCGATGTAGGCGAACACGAATGCCTCGAGCAGCACGTCCAGCGAGTTCCAGACATACCGTTCCTGCAGCCGGGTCTGGTAACCCGCGCCCATCGCGCCGTTGCCGACCACGAATCCGGCGACCACCACGGCCAGCACCCCGGAGGCGTGCATTTCCTCGGCAACGATGAACGCAGCGAACGGCACCACGAGACCTTGGACGGTTTCCAGCCCCGGATTGTCCAGGTGCTTGCGGATCCACAGCGTCACGTAGCCCAGCAGCGCACCGACCAGCGGACCGACCGTGGCGCTGTAGCCGAACAGCAGAAACGGGTTCTCGATGAACGTGTGGCTGCCGGCCACCTGGGCCACCGCGATGGAGAACAGGGTCAGCGCGGCGGCGTCGTTGATCAGGCTCTCCCCGGTGAGGATCGCCATCACCCGTTTCGGCAGACCGAGTTTGCGGCCCACCGCAACGGCGGTGACGGCGTCCGGGGGCGCCACGATCGCGCCGAGCACCAACGCCAGCCCGAAGGTCAACGGCACCAGCACCAGCCAGGACGACACCGCGGCCACAGCGAATGCGGTCACCACCACCAGGCCGACCCCGAGGCCAAGTATTGGGCGGATGTTGCGGAAGAAGGTCGGGAAGGAGAAGTCCAGCGCCGCGGAGTACAGCAGCGGCGGCAACACCACCGTCAGCAGGATGTGCGAATCGAGTTCGGGGGGTTCGAATCCCGGGAGGAACGAGACCAGGCTGCCGATGACCACGATGATCAGGGCGGGTTCCTGCCCGCGCCGATGCGCGGCGGCGGTGACGAGGATGGCTCCGACGACGACGAGGATCAATTCCACCGGGACATTGTCCCGTGCCCGGTTCCCCGGCGCGCACTCACACCTGACAGTCGGGGCACCAGAACAGGTTGCGGCCCTCCAATTCTGCGGTGCGCACGCTGGCGCCGCACACCCGGCAGGCCTCCCCGGCCCGGCGGTAGACGTAGGTGCGCGGGCGGCCCGGACCGTAGGCCGGCGCGCCGTGGTCGTGCTCGGGACGGATCACGATGATCTTTCCGCGCCGCACCCCGACCTTCATCAACGCGACGAGATCGGTCCACATGTCGTCGAATTCGGTCTGCCCGATGTGCGTTCCGGGTCGGTACGGGTCGATGCGGTGACGGAACAGCAGTTCGCTGCGGTACACGTTGCCCACCCCGGCGATCACCGACTGGTCCATCAGCAACGCGCCGATTGTCCTGCGTGACTTGCTGATTCGTTTCCAGGCCAGCGCGGGGTCGGCGTCCTTGCGCAGCGGGTCAGGGCCAAGCCGGACCACCACGTCGGCGATCTCGGGCTCGGCGATCAGCTCACAGCGGGTGGGGCCACGCAGGTCGGTACCGTATTCGGCGCCCACCAACCGCATCCGCACCTGGCCCACCGGCAACCCCATCGGTACCCGAGCTTCGGTGAACGCCCCGTACAGGCCGAGGTGGATGTGCACCACGCGGCCACCTTCGTAATGGTGGAACAGGTGTTTGCCCCAGGCGTCGGCTCGGGTGAACACCGCACCGTTGACGGCCGCCGCTCCGTCGGCGAACCGGCCCTGCGGGCTGGACACCAGCACCGGGGTCCGGCCGAACCGCTTCTGGTGCAGCCGGGCCAGCCGGTGCAGGGTGTGCCCCTCGGGCATGTCAGGCGCCGGGAACCGGCGGGGCCACGTGGTCCTTCTCGTAGGCGGCCAGGATGTCGATGCGGCGCTGATGCCGCTCGGCCTCCGACCACGGGGTGGCCAGGAAGGCGTCCACGATGGCCAGCGCCTCTTCGGTGCTGTGCATCCGGCCGCCGATACCGATCAACTGCGCGTTGTTGTGCTGGCGGGCCAGTTCGGCGGTCTCGACGCTCCAGGCCAGGGCACAGCGGGCGCCGGGAACCTTGTTCGCCGCGATCTGCTCACCGTTGCCCGAGCCACCCAGCACGATGCCGAGGCTGCCGGGGTCGGCGACGGTCTTGACGGCGGCGGCGATACAGAACGCCGGGTAGTCATCCTCGGCGTCGTAGCTGAAGGCACCGCAGTCGATCGGCTCGTGGCCGTTGTTGGTGAGGTGCTCGAGGATGGCTTGCTTGAGTTCGTAGCCGGCGTGGTCGGCACCGAGGTAGACGCGCATGCGGGTAACCCTAACGCCTCGATCAGGTTGCTCAGTCGAACTCGGGCCGCTCGGTGCGCGACCGCTTGAGCTCCCAGAAATGCGGGTACGACGCGAACGTCACCGAGGCGTCCCACAGCTTGCCGGCCTCTTCGCCGCGCGGGATCCGCGACAACACCGGGCCGAAGAACGCGACACCGTTGACGTGGATGGTCGGGGTGCCGACGTCCTCGCCGACCGCGTCCATCCCGGCGTGGTGGCTCTTGCGCAGGGCGTCGTCGTATTTGTCGGTGGTGGCGGCCTCGGCCAAATCAGCGGGCAGGCCCACCTCATCGAGCGCCTGGGTGATCACCTCGTCGAGGTCCTTGTTGTCCAGGTTGTGAATCCGGAATCCCATCGCGGTGTAGAGCGGGCCGAGGACGTCCGGCCCCTTGAGCTGCTCGGCGGCGATGGCCACCCGCACCGGGCCCCAGGCCCGCTGCATCAGCTCCTGGTAGTTCTCCGGCAGGTCGCGGCCCTCGTTGAGCACCGCGAGGCTCATCACGTGGAACTGCACGTCGATGTCGCGGACCTTTTCCACTTCGAGGATCCATCGCGACGTGATCCAGCACCATGGGCACAGCGGGTCGAACCAAAAACCGGCCGTGTCTTTTTGACCTGCGGACTTCTCTTTGTCATCGGCCATCTGGGTGTCCTCTCGATGTGGTCCTGGGCACAGCTGCCATCAGCACAACTCTGCGCCCACCTGGAGATGTTCCCGCTGCGGGTAACTATCCACGTCCCAATTGCGACAACCTTGATGCATGCTGAAGTCACGGCAGCGACACAGGAAACGCATAGCGGGTGAACTTTTACCGAAACGTGTTGTTCCTGTGACCCTGGTCAACCAGTGTTGCCCAAGTGAGCAGAGCGTCATCAGAGTTCTGCGTGATAGCTGAGGAGCTCGAATATGACCGCTCGCAACGTCCTGACGGCCGCCGGCACCTGTGCCGGTGCCCTCGCCGTCGCTTTCGCACTGGCGGTCCCGGCCCAGGCCGACCCGATCCCGCCCAATCCGGCCCCGCCCAATCCGACCGACGACTCGTTCCTCAATGCCCTCAACGACGCCGGGGTGGGCTACGGCGATCCCAACGCCGCCGTTCAGATGGGCCAAGATGTGTGTCCGATGCTCGTCGAGCCGGGGAAGGACTTCGCCTCGGTGGCCTCCCAGATGCGCGGCGACAACGGGATGTCACCGCAGATGGCGTCGTTCTTCACCGGCATCGCGATCCAGATGTACTGCCCGCAGATGATGTCGTCGATCAGTGACGGCTCGATCCTGAACAACCTCGGGGCGCTCAACGCCCTCGGCGGCCTGGCCGGCTTCCCCCAGTAGCTGGGTCGCACGCGCAGCCAGCCACTAGGTTGGACGCGTGGCACTTCCCAATCTCACCCGCGATCAGGCCGTCGAGCGCGCAGCGCTGGTCACCGTCGACAACTACCACGTCGTCCTCGACCTCACCGACGGCAACGGCAACCCCGGCGAACGCACCTTCCGGTCCACGACGACCGTCAAGTTCGATGCCCTCGCCGGTGCCGACACCTACATCGACCTGGCAGCCGACACCGTCCGCAGTGCGACGCTCAACGGCGTCGCGCTGGATGTGTCCGGTTACGACGAATCCACCGGCATCGGACTGACCGGGCTGGCCGAACACAACGTCCTGGTGGTCGACGCCGACTGCCTGTACTCGAACACCGGCGAGGGCCTGCACCGGTTCGTCGACCCGGTCGACAACGAGGTCTACCTGTACTCCCAGTTCGAAACCGCCGACGCCAAGCGGATGTTCGCCTGCTTCGATCAGCCCGATCTGAAGGCCACGTTCGACGTCCAGGTCACCGCGCCCGCGCACTGGCAGGTGATCTCCAACGGGGCCACCGCCACGGCCGAGCGTGACGGCGCGGTCGCCGTGCACACCTTCGTCACCACCCCGAAGATGAGCACCTACCTGGCGGCGCTGATCGCGGGACCCTATGCGGTGTGGCGGGATTCGTATTCCGATACCCACGGCGAGATCCCGCTGGGCATCTTCTGCCGCGCCTCGCTGGCCGAATTCATGGATGCCGAGCGGCTGTTCACCGAAACCAAGCAGGGTTTCGGCTTCTACCACAGCAACTTCGGCGTGCCCTACGCCTTCGGCAAGTACGACCAGCTGTTCGTGCCCGAGTTCAACGCGGGCGCGATGGAGAACGCCGGGGCGGTGACCTTCCTGGAGGACTACGTGTTCCGGTCGAAGGTCACCCGGGCCTCCTACGAGCGGCGCGCCGAGACCGTACTGCACGAGATGGCGCACATGTGGTTCGGCGATCTGGTCACCATGACCTGGTGGGATGACCTGTGGCTCAACGAGTCCTTCGCGACGTTCGCCTCGGTGCTGTGCCAGGCCGAGGCCACTGAATACGACACCGCCTGGACCACGTTCGCCAATGTGGAGAAGTCCTGGGCCTACCGCCAGGACCAGCTGCCCTCCACCCACCCGGTCGCCGCGGACATCCCGGACCTGGCGGCCGTGGAGGTCAACTTCGACGGCATCACCTACGCCAAGGGCGCCAGCGTGCTGAAGCAGCTGGTGGCCTACGTGGGCCTGGAGGAGTTCCTGGCCGGGCTGCGGGATTACTTCCGCGACCACGCTTTTGCCAACGCCACGTTCGGCGATCTGCTGGGCGCGCTGGAGAAGTCCTCGGGCCGTGACCTGTCCCGCTGGGGCCAGCAGTGGCTCAAGACAACGGGTTTGAACACCCTGCGGGCTGATTTCAGCACCGACGAGTCGGGTGCGTTCACGCGATTCGTCGTCGCCCAGTCGGGTGCCGCACCCGGCGCCGGGGAGACCCGGGTGCACCGACTGGCCGTGGGGATCTACGACGACGACCCACTCGGCTCGGGCAAGCTCGTGCGGGTGCACCGCGAAGAGCTCGACGTGGAGGGCCCGGTCACGGAAGTCCCTGCGCTGGTTGGGGTTTCCCGCGGCAAGCTGATCCTGGTCAACGACGACGACCTGACCTACTGCTCGCTGCGACTGGACCCGGCGTCACTGTCGACGGTGCTGACCCGCATCGCGGACATCGCCGACCCGCTCCCCCGCACCTTGGCTTGGTCGGCCGCCTGGGAGATGACCCGGGAGGCCGAGATGAAGGCCCGCGATTTCGTCGCCCTGGTCTCGGGAGGGGTGCACGCCGAGACTGAAGTCGGTGTGGCACAACGACTCCTGATGCAGGCGCAGACCGCGCTCGGTTCTTACGCCGACCCCGAGTGGGCTGCGGCCGAGGGCTGGCCGGCCTTTGCCGACCGGCTGCTGGAGCTGGCCCGCGGCGCCACCCCCGGTTCGGATCATCAGCTGGCGTTCATCAATGCGCTGTGCGGCTCGGTGCTGTCGACCCCGCATGCGGTGCTGCTGGCCGACCTGCTCGGCAAGGACCCGACGACGCTCGGGCTGGCCGGGCTGGATGTGGACACGGATCTGCGCTGGCGGATCGTCACCGCGCTGGCCCGCTCCGGGGAGGTCGACGCCGATGGCCCGGAGACGCCGTTCATCGACGCCGAGGCCGAACGCGACCCGACCGCCGCGGGTAAGCGCCACGCCGCCGCGGCGTCGGCGGCCCGGCCACAGGACGAGGTGAAGTCCGCGGCATGGCAAGAGGTGATCGAGGACGACACGCTCGCCAACATCACCACCCGCGCCATCGTGGGCGGTTTCGTGCAGCCCGGCCAGAGTGAACTGCTGACCCCGTTCACCACCCAGTACTTCGCGGCCGTCTCCGGAGTCTGGGCGCGGCGGTCGAGTGAGGTCGCCCAAACGGTGGTGATCGGGCTCTATCCGTCGTGGGACATCAGCCAGAACGGACTCGATGCCGCCGATGCGTTCCTGTCCGATCCGGAGGTGCCGCCCGCGCTGCGCCGCCTGGTGGTGGAGGGCCGCGCCGGCGTGGAGCGTTCCCTGCGGGCCCGTGCCTTCGACGTGACCTAGCGAAACGGTCCCCTTGCACCGCGAGCGTGCGTGCCTGCTGCCGACACGCCGTCGCAGAGCAGCATTCTGCGCACGCTCGCGGTCATACGCTGTGCTGATGGCGGTCAGGAGAACCCGCGCGGCACGGGCTGCCCGCAAGCGCAAACGCCGGATGGACCTTGCGGTGCACGATCTCACCGACGCGCAGTGGGAGGCCATCAGGGACGCATGGGGCGGCTGCGCCTACTGCGGTAGCGCGAAAGGCCCGTTCCAGAAGGATTGCGTGATGGCGATCTCGCGCGGCGGGCGCTACACCGTGGACAACGTGGTGCCGGCCTGCGCGTCGTGCAATGCCAGCAAATGCAATTTCGAGGTCAGCACCTGGATGCGGCGCAAGCGGCTGGACGAGCGGGCGTTCTTGACGCGGTATGTGGAGATCCGCGCGCTGCTGACTTAAGCAACCGTGACGGCTCGTGAGCGTGCGCAAAATGCAGACCGCGAGCGGCGTGTCCACAGACGGACACGCACGCTCGCGATATGGAGATCAGGCAGGTGCGACGCCGGCCGACAGCACACGTACGGCGCTGATCAGACCGTCGATCAAATTGCCTTCCTTGAAGGAGGCGGCGGCCGCCGAGACGCCCAGCGGGGCGGCCTCTTCGATGCCGCGGCCCTTGACGTCGGCCCCGTAGACCACCTCGATCGCACGCTGATCGGGTGAGACCGCGAGCAGCACCGCGTTGTCGGGGGTGGGCACCTTGCTCAGGATCGCGCGTGCCGTGGCCGCGGTGTCCGCGCCGAGGTCGCCGATGTAGACCGCGAACCGGGCCTTGGCCGCCCGCGAACCGTACTTCAGGGCGTCGTCGAGGACGACGAGATCCTTCGTCGGGAACGGGTAGTGCACCGACAGCTCGCCCGGCTCGGTGACACCGGAGAGGCGTCCACTCGAGGTCAGCGCGTAGCCGTACGGCAAGTCCAGTTCGTGCAGCGCGGTCGCGACGTCCGTTGTCTGGCTACCACTTGCCACTTGCGCCACCTCCGATCGTCACGTGGTGTGAATCATGCCCGCCATGCCCGTGCTCCCGCGGCTCCTCGGCAGCCCACAGGATGGGCTCGT
The DNA here is from genome assembly GCF_019050325.1 of [Mycobacterium] fortunisiensis. Lineage (GTDB taxonomy): Bacteria > Actinomycetota > Actinomycetes > Mycobacteriales > Mycobacteriaceae > Mycobacterium > Mycobacterium fortunisiensis. The sequence goes on from NZ_VOMB01000020.1 coordinate 516,896, forward strand.
GGGTCCACGGCTCCGACATCTTGTAGGTGTCCGGGTGCGGTCCCTTGCGGGGCAGGTAGATCAACGCCAGGATCACGAACAACAACAGCGGAACCCCTCCGAGGAGGGAATGGGTAAGTGCTGTGCTCACGCGCAAACCGTATCAGCCGCAATGCCGCGACGCGCCGAGAGTGCCCGGCACGGCGGCCGTCACGCCGCGCCCTCCCCGAGATAGCGCGCCCAGGCCGGGTCGAGCTCTTTGATCGTCGACAACAGCCGCCAGTGCTGCCCCTTCGGAGGCATCGGTACGCACCGCAGTGACCAGCCCAGTTCGGCCAGCAACCGGTCGGCTTTGCGGTGGTTGCACGGCCCACAGGCCGCCACACAGTTCTCCCAGGAGTGCTCGCCGCCGCGGCTGCGTGGGACCACGTGGTCGACGGTGTCGGCGCGGCCGCCGCAGTAGGCGCAGCGGAACCGGTCGCGGTGCATGAGCGCGGCCCGGGTCATCGGGATGCGAGCCCGGTAGGGCACCCGTACGAAAGTGCGCAGCCGGATCACCGAGGGCACCACGATGGTGCGGGTGGCCGAGTGGATGACCGGCCCCGACGGGTCGTCGTGCACCACGTCGGCTTTGCCGCACATCACCATGATCACGGCGCGCCGCAGCGGCAGCGCGGTCAGCGGCTCGTAGGTGGAGTTGAGCAGCAGCACTCGGCGGCGTCCCCACAGCGACGCGTCGGGGGCGACGCTGGGCAGCACCTCGACACTGTGCAGGGGGCGATTGGGCACATGGGGTCCCGATGGGCCGGGAATGTGGCCGGTCCGTCGCATATGGCTTTTTCTGCTGTGCGCCATGGAGCCTCCGAGGAGACAGTCCACCACGGATCTTCCCAATACGCACGAAAATTCTTCGGGTGTTCGCAGGTCAGTCCAATGAACACGAGGTGACCACACTGCCGTGACCGGCGCCGACGCGCGCTGCGGCCACAATGGACCACAATGAGTGACGTGACGCAGGTGCAGCGATCTTTCTACGACGAAGTGGGCGGCCACGAGACATTCGCCACGATCGTCTCGCGGTTCTACCAGCTGGTGCGTGAGGACGAGATCCTGTTGCCGCTGTATCCCGAGGACGATATCGACGGTGCCGAGGAGCGGCTGCGGATGTTCCTCGAGCAGTACTGGGGCGGGCCCCGGACATACTCCGACCAGCGCGGTCACCCGCGGCTGCGGATGCGCCACGCGCCGTTCCGGATCGGCTTCCTCGAGCGCGACGCCTGGTTGCGGTGCATGCACACCGCGGTCGCCTCGATCGACTCGGCGACGCTGGACGACGCGCACCGCCGCGCGCTGCTGGAGTACCTGGAGATGGCCGCGGACTCGATGGTGAACTCGGCGTTCTGACATGCGCCGGTGGTGGGCGGACGCGGTCTTCTACCAGGTCTATCCCCGCTCGTTCGCGGACAGCAACGGTGACGGGGTGGGCGACCTCGCCGGGGTGACCGCCGGCCTGGACTACCTTGTCGCGCTCGGGGTCGACGCCCTGTGGCTCAACCCGGTCATGGTGTCGCCGATGGCCGACCACGGGTACGACGTCGCCGATCCCAGGGATGTGGACCCGCTGTTCGGTGATCTGGACGCGCTGGACGAACTGCTCGACGCGGCTCATGCCCGCGGCATCCGGGTCACCATGGACCTGGTCCCCAACCACACCAGCTCGGCACACCCCTGGTTCGTCGAGGCCCTCGCCGATCCGCACCGGCGGGAGCGGTACATCTTCCGGGATGGTCGCGGGCCCGGCGGCGCGGCGCCGCCCAACAACTGGGTGTCGGTGTTCGGCGGGCCGGCGTGGACCCGCGACACCGAGCCCGACGGCAGCCCCGGCCAGTGGTATCTGCATTTGTTCGACCCGGCCCAGCCCGATCTGAACTGGAACCACCCCGAGGTGTTCGAGGACTTGGAGAAGACGCTGCGGTTCTGGCTCGACCGCGGGGTCGACGGCTTCCGTATCGACGTGGCGCACGGCATGGCCAAGCCGCCGGAACTGCCCGACATGGCGGTCACCGACACCGCGCTGCTGCGCAACAGCGACGACGATCCACGGTTCGACAACGAAAGCGTGCACGATATCCACCGGTTCATCCGCACGGTGCTCGACGACTATCCCGACGCGGTGGCCGTCGGTGAGGTGTGGGTGCACGGCAACGAACGGTTCGCGATGTACCTGCGGCCTGACGAGCTGCACCTGGGCTTCAATTTCCGCCTGGTGCAAGCCGATTTCGACGCCGACGAGATCCATGCCGCGATCGACAACGCGCTGGCCGCGGCGGCGCTGGCCGGGGCCACCCCGACCTGGACGTTGTCCAACCACGACGTGGAACGCGAGGTGACCCGGTACGGCGGCGGTGTCCGGGGGTTGGCGCGGGCCCGCGCGATGGCGTTGGTGATGCTGGCGCTGCCGGGAGCGGTGTTCGTCTACAACGGGGAGGAGCTCGGGCTGCCGAATGTCGAGCTGCCCGATGCGGTGCTGCAGGATCCGGTGTGGGAGCGCTCCGGTCACACCGAGCGTGGGCGCGACGGGTGCCGGGTGCCGATGCCGTGGTCGGGCGACGTGCCGCCGTTCGGTTTTTCCTCCACCGCCGACACCTGGCTGCCGATGCCCGCGGAGTGGGCTTCACTGACGGTGCAACGGCAGCTGACCGATCCGGCCTCGACGCTGAATTTCTATCGTCGCGCCATCCAATTGCGTGCTGGCCGAACTGAATTCGACGATGTCGGGATCGATTTGAGCAGCGCCGATGGGGTGCTGACGGTGCGGCGTGGCCCTCTGAGGTGCCTGCTCAACGCCGGCGCCGATCCGGTTCCGTTGCCGCCCGGGCAGGTTTTGCTGAGCAGCGGCGAGTTGGCCGACGGCACACTGCCGCCCGATACCGCGGTCTGGCTGGTCTAGCGTGCTTTCCCGTCGCCGCCATTGTCACGCTGGAGTGACAATGGGACGCCAGAGCCACTCCAGCGTGACGAAGCCGCGGCGCCCAGGGCCGTTTGGCCACTCTGGCGTGACGCTCGAGCTCGACAGCCACTCTGGCGTGACAAAGCGCGCGACAAGCCCAGGAAAATCAGCCCAGGAGCAGGGCGGCACCGTCGCGGCGGCGGTACACCGAACCGAACCGGGCATCGATGCGCAGCCAGGACGGGTGCGCCCGGACCCGGACGATCTCGTGCTCGCTGACCTCATTGCCCGTCTGCGGCAGAAAACCCATGGCCGTCAACGCGAAAACACAGCGCATGGGCACCCCGATCGACACGTCGCCGGCGCTGACGGCGATCACCTCCTGGTCCATCAGGGAAACCGGCGGGCCGTGGGCGCTGCCGTGTTCGCGGGCCAGAGCACCGCCCTGCTGGGCCAGGTCCAGCATCGCCCGGGCCGGGACGTCATCGAGGTGGACGAAACCGTCCTCCGGTGGCAGCCCGCCACGCCAGGCCGAGTCCATCGGAAACCCGGGGTCGACGTATCCGTGCGCGGCTCCGGCCAGGCCGGCAATCAGGGCATCGGCACCGGCGGACAGGTCCGCCGGGCGCAGCCGCCCCGACACCACCCGGCTGGCCAGCACTTCCAGCCCGGTCGACACCCAGGCCACCACCGCGCCGCTGCTGATCCCCCGGTCGCTGCGCTCCTGCCCGCCGGTGCTGATCCCCCGGTCGCTGCGCTCCTGCCCGCCGGACCGCACCCGCAGCCGCACCACCGCGGCCTCGTCCAACCGCAGCGCACGGTCGGCGAAAGTGGTCAGATCTTCACGGTCGCGGGGGTTGTCGATCCACAGGCCGCGCTCGGGGCCGGTCATCGCAGATAGCGCTCCAGGTATGCACGCTGCTGCGCGGTCATCCGCACCAGCCGCTGCTCGGCGATGTGCACCGCGGCCAGCTGGGTGGCTCCGATCACCGACGGCTTGGAGTCAGGGGCGGCGTTGACCGACCGCACCTCGTAGCCGATCGTGAAGTCCACCGCGCGCACCCGCTTGGACCACATGGTGACCTGCAGCGGTGAGTCCACCAGCCGCAGCTGCCCCTTGTAGCTGATGTTGACGTCGGCGATCAGCAGACCGATGGTGTCGATCGTGGGCCCGAAAGGCTCACGCAGAAACGGTATCCGGGCCTCTTCGAGGATCGTCACCATGGTGGCGTGATTGATGTGCTGGTACATGTCGATGTCCGACCACCGCACCTGCACTGGTGCTACGAAGCCTGTCACCCAGTTGATCCTGTTCCACTCGTTCTCGTCATGCTGCGGATCTGCCGCGCGGCCACCGACAGGGTGGCCAGGTCCTGTGCACCATCTTGGTATATCTCGGTCAGCGTGCGACGGGCGCGGGTCACCCGGGAGCTGTTGGTGAGCTCCCATTCGGCGATCTTCTCCTCGCCGGTCTCCTCCGGTTCGCCGACGGCGAGCACATCGAAGCACAGTGCCCGCAGGGAACCGTAGATGTCGTCGCGAATCGCCAACCGCGCCAGGGAATGCCACCGGTCCTCGCGACTGAGCCGGGACACCGCGGTGAGCAGACTGTCGGAGCCCAGGTGATCCATCAGGGCGAAATAGGTGTCGGCCACCTCGGCGGCCTCCCGATCCACGATGTCGGAGATGTCGATCACGTCGAGCAGGCTGTACTGGTACAGGCCGGTGGCCACGGTGTAGGCCAGCTCGTCGGGCACCCCCTGCGCGGCGAACTCACCGGCCTCCTTGCCCACGATCGCCTTGTCGTCACCGCGCAGCCAATCGGGCATGCGCGGGCGCAGCTCGGCGACCTTGGCGGCGAACCGGTTGATCTCGGCGCCGACGGCCAGTGGCTGGGGCCGGTAGTTGAGCAGCCAGCGACCGGCCCGGTCGACGAGTCGGCGCAGATCCAGGGTCATCCGGTCGGTGACCGCCACCGGCACACCGTCGTCGCCGGCCGCACGGATCCGGCGCCACACCTCGCCGATACCGAAGATCGCATCGGTGGCCACGTAGCTGCGCAGGGCGTCGACCGGGCCGACGCCGACATCCTCGGTGATGCGGTACGCGTAGCTGATTCCGCTGGTGTCGACGAGGTCGTTGATCAGCATGGTGGTGGTGATCTCGCGACGCAGTTGGTGGGCGCGGATCTCCGGGGTGAACTGTTCGCGCAGCCGCTCCGGGAAGTACCGGGGCAGCCGGGCGGCGAACACTTCCTGATCGGGTACGTCGCCGGCCAGCACGTCGGCCTTGAGCTCGAGTTTGACGTGGGCCATCAACGTCGCCAATTCCGGTGAGGTCAGGCCGATTCCGGCCTCGGCGCGGCGCCGGATCTCTTTCTCCGAGGGCAAGGCTTCCAACTCCCGGTTGAGCCCGCGGTTGGCCACGAAGTCTTTGATCATCCGGGCGTGCACGGACAGCATGCCGGCCGCGTTGACCCGACTGGTGCCCATCAGGTCGTTCTGGTCTTTGTTGTCGGACAACACCAGTGCCCCGACCTCGTCGGTCATCGACAGCAACAGATCGGTGCGGTCGGCGGGACTGACCTTGCCGGCGCTGACCAGCGAGTCGATCAGGATCTTGATGTTGACCTCGTGATCGGAGCAGTCCACGCCCGCCGAGTTGTCCAGGGCGTCGGTGTTGATCCTTCCACCGGCCAGGTCGAATTCGATGCGTCCCAGCGATGTCACGCCGAGGTTGCCGCCTTCGCCGATGACCTTGGCCCGCACTTCGTTTCCGCACACCCGGATCTGGTCGTTGGCCCGGTCGCCGACATCGGCCTCGGTTTCGGCCTTGACGTACGTACCGATCCCGCCGTTCCACAGCAGATCCACCGGCGCCTTGAGAATCGCCTTCATCAGGGCGGGCGGCGGGAGTTCGGTGACGTCGCCGTCGATCCCGAGGGCGCTGCGGACCTGCGCGCTGATCGGGATGGACTTCTGTTGCCGGCTGAAGACGCCGCCGCCCGCACTGATCAGGGTGCGATCGTAGTCTTCCCAACTGGACCGGGGCAGTTCGAACAGCCGCTTGCGTTCTACCCAGGATGTGGCGGCGTCGGGATCCGGGTCGACGAAGATGTGCCGATGGTCGAATGCAGCGATCAGCCGAATGTGCTTGGACAGCAACATGCCGTTGCCGAACACGTCGCCGCTCATGTCCCCGATGCCGACGACGGTGAAGTCTTGACTCTGGGTGTCGACACCCATCTCCCGGAAGTGTCGCTTCACCGACTCCCAGGCGCCCTTGGCGGTGATGCCCATGGCCTTGTGGTCGTAGCCCACCGAACCGCCGGAGGCGAACGCGTCGCCCAGCCAGAATCCGTACGACTTGGCGACGTCGTTGGCGATGTCGGAGAACGTGGCGGTGCCCTTGTCGGCGGCGACCACCAGATAGGCGTCCTCGCCGTCGCGACGCACCACGTCGGCCGGCGTGACGACGGCGCCGGTCTGTTTGTCGACGTTGTCGGTCACGTCGAGCAGCCCGGAGATGAAAAGTTGGTAGCACGCAACACCTTCGGCGCGCGCCGCCTCTCGGTCGACGGCGGCGTCGCCGGTGGGTTCGGGAGGTCGCTTGACCACGAACCCGCCTTTGGCGCCGACAGGCACGATGACCGCGTTCTTCACCGCCTGCGCCTTGACCAACCCGAGGATCTCGGTGCGGAAATCCTCGCGGCGATCCGACCACCGCAGCCCGCCGCGGGCCACGAACCCGAACCGCAGGTGCACGCCTTCCACCCGCGGTGAGTAGACGAAGATCTCGAACCGGGGGCGGGGCAACGGCAACTCGTCGATCAGGAGCGGGTTCAGCTTCACTGCCAGAGCACCGCGCTGACGGGCCGAATCAGGGTTGCGGACAAAGTAATTCGTGCGCAGCGTGGCCTGGATCAGGCTGGCGAAGGCGCGCAGCACCCGGTCGGTGTCCAGGCTCACCAGGGCATCGATGTCCTCGGCGACGGCTGCCGCGGCGCCCTGCGCGTCCCGGGTCGACGCGCTCTGTTCGGACGGGTCGAACAGCGCCTCGAACAGTTGCACAAGCGAGCCCGTGGTGTGCGGATTCTCGTTGAGCACCGATTCGATGTGCGACTGGCTGTAGGCGAAACCGGCCTGGCGCAGGTACTTCGCGTAGGCCCGCAGGATCACCACCTGCTGCCAGGTCAGGTCGGCCCGCAGTACCAGTTCGTTGAACCGGTCCACCTCGACCCAACCGTGCCAGATCGCAGTCACCGCGTCGGCGAACCGCTCGGCGGTGGCCGCGCGGGACGCCGCGTCGGGGGCATCGGGGATGCTGCGCTGCCGGACGACCTTGAACTGGTAGATCCACACCGGCAGGCCGTCGGCGCGGCGTACCGTGTAGGGGCGTTCCTCCAGCACCACCACGCCCATCGACTGCAGCATCGGCAGCAGTTGGCTCAGCGATGCCGAGCGGCCGCCCAGGTACCAGGTCAGCTGTGCCGGCGCAGCCGCACCGGAGCCGTCAGCGCCTTCGTTGAACACGAGCTTGACCGAATTGTCGTGCAGCGCTTCGATGATGGCGATATCGGCGATGGCGTCGGCCGGGGCGACGGCTTGCTTGTAGTCGTCGGGAAACGCGGTGGCGTAGTGCTCGACGGCGGCGGGACTGATCGCCGCCTGCGCGGCGGCGCTGGTCATCCGGTCGCCCCAGTTGCGGGTGGCCTCGGTCAGCAGATTCTGGATCCGGGACTCGTTCTCGGCGGAGGTGTCCACGCCGGCGGGCCGGGCCCCCTCGGGCAGCCGCACCGTGAAATGGACCACGGCCCAGGGTGATTCGCTGACCCGGGCCGAGTAGTCGATGCTTTCGCCGCCCAGTTCACGCACCAGGATGTCCTGCATCTCCAGCCGCACCGCGGTGGTGTAGCGATCACGCGGCAGATACACCAGGCAGGACACGAAGTGCGCCAGTTGATCTGCCCGCAGGAATAGCAGGGTGCGACGCCGGGACCCCTGGTCCACCACGGTCAGCGCCATGTCGAGCAGCTGCTTGGAGCTTAGCGCGAACAGCTCGGGGCGCGGGATGGTCTGGACGATGTCGCGCAGCAATTGGCCCGGGTGGCTGGGGTCGCGGCGCGCCATCGCCAGCGCCTCCTCCACCCGCCGTGAGATCAGTGGGATTTCCAGGACGTTGGCATTCATCGCGGCCACGGTGAACAGGCCGACAAAACGATGTTCGATGACGCGGGGACCGCTCTCCCGCACCACGACGATGTAGGGGTACGCGCCGTAGCGCAGATAGCTGGGCATCGTGGCCTGCGCCAGCACCATGAGATCGTCATCGGCGGTCAGCGGTGGGAGCACGTCGTCGCGCAGCTTGAGCACGCCGAGCCGGCTGGCCGGGTCGACGGCGGCCTGCCCGTCAGCGATCACGCACTGCTGGTAACCCAGCAGCAGGAAGTGGCCGTCGGCCAGCCAGCGCAGCAGCGCGGCCACGTCGCGCCGGTCGGTGTTGGGGAACCGGCCGTCGACATCGGTGGCCACATCGTTGGCCAACGCGTGCAGGGCAGCGCCGATGGCCGCGGTGTCCAGGCCGATCTGCCGGGCCTCGGCCAGGACGCCGGGCAGCAGCCGCACCACCTCGGTGAGCGCCGGACCGTCGGCCGCCGCCCCGGTGACCGGCACCAGGATCCAGGACTCGTCGACACCGTCGCTGCCGGTGGCCTCGGTGGCCTCGGTGGCCGGCCGGACATCGAGCACGTCTCCGCCGGCGTCGCGGCGCACCCGCAGCACCGGGTTCATGATCGCCGGGTAGGCGATCCCGTGGCGGTGCAGCAGGACGGCCACCGAATCGACCAGCATCGCGGCCTGCTCGGTGACGATCTGCAGGGCCGGACCGGACTCGGCGTCGCCCGGGTACACCGCGACCTTGGTCTCCCCCGGCGCCCGGTGGCGGCCCAACTCGTAGTGGGCGGCCACCGTGGCGTCGGCGACCAATCGTTCGGCCACGATCTGGGGACCGGTGGCGGCCACCCCGGGCCCGTCGGACGGCCGGGCGCGGTAGGTGGACAGGAACGCTGCGGCCAGTTGGTGAATCAGCTCCGGTGGCGGCTGGCGGTGGTTCCGGTCGCTTGTGTGCACAGTTGCGACACTAGTAGCGTCCCGGTGCCCGCAGCGCTCTTTGAGCCGTCACGGGTCAGTCCCGGGTCAGTCTCCGGTGGGTCACCCGGTGCGGACGCGCCGCTTCGGCGCCGAGACGCTGGATCTTGTTCTCCTCGTAGGCGCCGAAGTTGCCCTCGAACCAGAACCACTTGGCCTCGTTGTCGTCGTCGCCCTCCCACGCCAGGATGTGCGTGCAGGTGCGGTCCAGGAACCAGCGGTCGTGGCTGATCACCACGGCGCAGCCGGGGAACTGCTCCAGCGCGTTCTCCAGCGAGGACAGCGTTTCGACGTCGAGGTCGTTGGTCGGCTCGTCCAGCAGGATCAAGTTGCCGCCCTCTTTGAGGGTCAGGGCGAGATTGAGCCGGTTGCGCTCACCACCGGACAGCACACCCGCGGGCTTCTGCTGGTCCGGGCCCTTGAATCCGAACGCCGAGACGTAGGCCCGGGACGGGATCTCGTTCTGGCCGACCTCGATGTAGTCCAGACCGTCGGAGACCACCTGCCACACCGTCTTGTTGGGGTCGATGCCGGCGCGGCTCTGGTCAACGTAGGACAGCTTGACGGTGTCACCGACCTTGACCGTGCCGCTGTCGGGCTGCTCCAGGCCGACGATGGTCTTGAACAGTGTGGTCTTACCGACACCGTTGGGGCCGATGACGCCGACGATGCCGTTGCGCGGCAGCGTGAAGGACAGGTCCTTGATCAGGGTGCGGCCTTCGAACCCCTTGTCGAGGTGCTCGACCTCGACCACGACGTTGCCCAGCCGCGGCGGGGTCGGGATCTGGATCTCCTCGAAGTCGAGCTTGCGCGTCTTCTCGGCCTCGGCGGCCATCTCCTCGTAGCGGCCCAGACGCGCCTTGTTCTTGGCCTGCCGCGCCTTGGCGCCGGAGCGCACCCAGGCCAGTTCTTCCTTCAGCCGCTTCTGCAGCTTCTGGTCCTTCTTGCCCTGGACCTCGAGGCGCTCGGCCTTCTTCTCCAGGTAGGTCGAGTAGTTGCCCTCATAGGGGTAGGCCCGGCCGCGGTCGAGCTCCAGGATCCACTCGGCGACGTTGTCGAGGAAGTAGCGATCGTGGGTGACGGCCAGGATCGCGCCCTTGTAGGCGGCGAGGTGCTGCTCGAGCCACAGCACGCTCTCGGCGTCGAGGTGGTTGGTGGGCTCGTCCAGCAGCAGCAGGTCCGGCTTGGACAGCAGCAGCTTGCACAACGCGACGCGGCGCTTCTCACCGCCGGACAGGTGGGTCACCGGCTCGTCCGGCGGCGGGCACCGCAGCGCGTCCATCGCCTGCTCGAGCTGGGAGTCGATGTCCCAGGCGTCGGCCGCGTCCAGCTCCTCCTGCAGATGGCCCATCTCTTCCATGAGCTCATCGGTGTATTCGGTCGCCATCAGCTCGGCGACCTCGTTGTAGCGGTTGAGCTTGGCCTTGACGGCGACGCCTTCCTCGACGTTCTCGCGGACCGTCTTGGTCTCGTCGAGTTGCGGCTCCTGCATCAGGATGCCGACTGTCGCGCCGGGCGCCAGGAAGGCGTCGCCGTTGTTGGGCTGATCGATGCCGGCCATGATCTTCAGGACGCTCGACTTACCGGCCCCGTTCGGACCGACGACGCCGATCTTCGCGCCGGGCAGGAAGTTCAGTGTGACGTCGTCAAGGATGACCTTGTCGCCGTGCGCCTTGCGGACCTTGCGCATCGTGTAGATGAATTCGGCCATGCCGTGAGGTGCCTTTCTGCAGCTTGCGGTGTCGATTCAGATCGACGGAAATGCTCGGGGCCCATCCTAGGCGTGGCCGAATGTGGCTAGGCCGACAGTGGCAGCCCGCCCTCGTCGGCGCCGGTTTCGACGTCGTCCACCGCCGCGTCGTCCTCGGCCGCCGGTGCCGGCCCGGCCACCGGTTTGGGCAACGGGGCGATCTTGGCCGTGTGTCGCGACAGGTCCGGCCCGACCGCGGTGGCCCGCACCTCGACCGACGACCGGCGCACGCCGTCCTTGTCGTCGTACTCATCGGTGTGGACGTGGCCGACCACGACGACGGCGTCCCCCTTCATCAGCGAGGCGCTGGCCCCGGTGGCCAGGTTCCCCCAGCAGTTGACCGTGACGTAGAGCGAGTTGCCTTGCTCCCACGTGCCGTCCGCGGTGCGCCGGCGCGAGTTGCTGGCCACCCGGAACTTGTAGAGCTCCTGGTCACCGAATCGCAACCGCACCGGGTTGGTGATGATGTGGCCGACGATGGTGAACGGTGTCTCGAACATTTCTGGTTCCTTTCGCTGCATCCAGTGGCCGGCGCCGACGCGCCGTGACCGCCTTACGCAGCCATTGACCGTCGGCGCTCCGACAGCAGCCGGCCGGCGAGCCCGACGAACCTGCCGGCTGTGGATGAAACGCAGGCTGGGGATAACCTCCGGATGCCCGGTGCCTACCTGGACGGATGATCGCGCCGCGCCATCTCGGCCAGCATGGCGTTGTACGCCGCCAGCTCGGCATCGTCGTCCCGGTCGGCGGCACGGTCGAGTCGCTTGGCGGTGCGCTGATCGCTGCGCCGCCACTGGATCAGCAGCGCCAGCATCACGATGACCAGCGGCACCTCACCGGCCGCCCAGGCGATGGCACCGCCGGTGTGCTGATCTGCGAGCAGGTCGGTGTGCCACGGCAACAGCAGTGACCGGTAGAAGGATTCGCCCAGCACGGTCTGCATGCCCATCATCACCACCCCGAAGAACGCGTGCAGCGGCAGCGAGGCGAACACCATCCCGATCTTCACCAGATGCGGGATCGGGCGCGGGGTCGGATCCACGCCGATGACCACCCAGTAGAACAGGTAGCCCGAGAGCAGGAAGTGCGCGTTCATCAGGATGTGTGCAGCGTGATTGCTCACCGCGGTGTCGAAGATCCCGCCGAAATACAGGCCGTAGAACCCGGCCACGAACAGCACGGTGGCGATGATGGGATTGGTCAGCAGCTGCGAGACCCGCGAATGCAGCGCCGCCAGCAGCCACTCCCGCGGACCCGGCGGCGCTGCGCGTCCGGCCGCCGGCAGCGCCCGCAGGGCCAGCGTGACCGGGGCGCCCAGCACCAGCAGCACCGGCACCAGCATCGACAGCAGCATGTGGGCGATCATGTGCATGCTGAACATGGCCGGCATGTAGCGGCCCAGCCCCGACGATGTGGTGAACAGCAGCACCGCGCAGCCCAGTAGCCATCCGACGGTCCGTCCCACCGGCCAGGCGTCGCCGCGGGCGCGCAGCCGACGCACCGCGACCAGATAGACGACGGCACCGATGATGGCGGCGGTCCCGAACAGCAGGTCGAACCGCCAGTCGAACAACACCCGGGCCACCGTCGGCGGACCCGCCAGGTCATAGCCGATCGCCACCTCGGTGGCGCTGGGCACCGTCGTCTCCGGTGGTGGCGGGGTCCGGCCCAATCCCACGGCGATGCCGAAGGTGACGCCGAACAGGACCGCCTCCGTCAGCGCCAACCGGATCAGCGGGGCACGCGCGTCGGGGTCGGCGGCCAGCGCGCTCAGGCTGATCCGGCGTTGCCACCAGCCCAGCACGCCGAGCAGGCTCAGCGCGACCATCTTGGCCAGCACCAACCAGCCGTAGGTGGTGTGCACCAGGTCGGGCAGCTGGATTCGCACGAGCGCGTTGAGCACGCCGCTCAGGGCCATCGCAACAAAACAGCACAGGGCCAGTGCCGAGAACCGGTGCGCGGCCAGCCTGGTGTTCGTCCCGTCAGCGCCACGGAGCGCGTGGGCCAGCAGCGCCAGCAGCCCGCCGGCCCACAGGGCAGCCGCCACCAGGTGGATGAACAGGCTGTTGGTGGCCAGGTCGTGGGCGCCGCCGGCCGACGAGTGCCCGGTCAGCACCAACGGCATCAGGGTCAGCAGCGAACCGGCCAGCAACACCGGTGTCCAGCCCCAGCGCAGCACCGGAAGGCTGGCGATGGTGACGGCCGCGGCCAGGATGGCCGTCCACCGCCAGGCGGTCGCCACATCGACCAGCCCGGCGGCCGACCACACGTCGACCGGGCCCAGGTGCTCGAGCAGGGGTTGCCCGGAGACGTCGGAGACGGTCAGCGGAACCAGCAGTGCCGCGCACACCGTCCACACCCCCGAGGCCGCCGCCCCGAGCCGCACCGCGCGGTAGCCGGCCACGTCGAGCACACCGTTGCGCTGGGGTGCCACCAGGAAGGCGGCAAACAGGAACGAGCCCACCGCCACGACGGCGGCGATCTCTCCGGCGGCACGCACGAACGGCAGGCCGTAGGTGGTGACCGGGCCGGGGTCGGGCAGGCCGGTGGCGGTCAGGGCCTCGGCCAGGGACAGCGCGCCGATCCCGGCGGCGACGGCGCCGGCCAGCAGGCCCACCCCGGCCAGCACCGGCCACACCGCGTTGTGGCGCACGCTGGTGGTGGCCGCCCGGCCGGTCGACGTCATGGGCCAAGCCTATGGCGTCAGCCGGAGCCCTCGCGCTCGGCGCGGCGCGCCTTCTCCCGGAAGTAGAACTGTTCGCGGGCTATCTCGTCGACCTTGTCCATGTCGGCGATGATCGCCCGTAGCTCGTCCCGGAAGGCGCTGCGCCGCAGCGCCAGATCCGGTCCGCTGGTCAGCAGGTCCTGATCGGCGGCCACTTGCCGGGCGGTGGCGAACAACAGCGCCGACACCGACTCGTTGCTGGTCACCCGGCCCTGTGCGACGTACTGCCGGCCGACGCCGAGCGCCCGTCTGGTCAGGTCCCGCTCGCCGATCTCGGCCGGGGCGTCACGCAACACGTCGGCGACGATGGCGTAGGCCTCGAAGAACGGGCGCAGCATGGCGCCCACCAACAGGGGTTTCTTGGTGCGCAACATGTCATGGATCCCCTGGCCCCCGTCGCGGACCGTTGCCTCCCATCCCCTGCCGGTCTGTTCGGCGTACCTGCGGTCGTACCACGACAGCTCTTCGGCGACGTTGTCGCGGAAGGCTTCCGAGTCCGCGAAGTAGAAATCGAACTTGAGCAGATCCCGCAGCCGCATCACCTGGTCCCAGAACGCCTGCACCGGATCGTCGGCGGCGTGGGCGGCATGGGCCAGCGCCAGCTCCACGATTGAGGTCTCCAGGAAGGCGTGGATCAGCGAGTTGCGGTAGAACGCCGCCTCCAGTTCGTCCTCGGGAGCGATGCGCCACACCGGTTCGCGTCCACTGTCGACCATCGTCACCGGGTGACCGCCGGAGAGGGCGTCGACCGCCGAGCGCACCCCCTCGGCGGTGCGCAGCCGCAGTGCGCTGTTGGTCACCGGGGTGTTCTTGCGTTCCAGGTAGTCCAGGGAATCCTGCAGGGTGTGGTGCAGCTGATCGAGGGTCAGCGCGACCCCCCGTGCGCCCAGCAGCAACGCCGACACCAAGTTGGTCGCGTTGACCGGGGTGACCCGCAGGATCCGCCAGGCCACCTCGAAGGCCATCTTCTGCATTGCGAGCCGTTTGGCCGCCTCGTCGCGCACCATCGCGCCGTTGGGCTCGCCCAGGTACTCGCGCATCGACACCGCTTCGGGGAAGCGGACGTAAATCTTGCCGTAGTTACGCTCGCCCTGCGCCTTGATGAAGTTGTAGAGCCAGCTCAGCCCTTCGGGGGTTTTCTCTCCGCCGCGGGCGTATGCGGCGTACTCGGCGGTCTCGTGGAGTTGGTCGAAGCTGATCGACACCGGCTGCAGCAGGATGTCGTCACTGCGCCCGTCGAGGTAGGCATCGGCGACGTAGGCGAGCAGTCCGAGCTTGGGCGGCAACATCTTTCCGGTGCGCGAGCGGGTGCCCTCGATGGACCAGTTCAGGTTGAACCGCTTCTCCACGATGTAGCCGACGTACTGCCGCAGCACGTATTTGTAGAGCGGGTCGTCGAGTTTGCGGCGCAGGAAGATGACGCCGGAATGCCGGAACAGCGGCCCCATCAGACCGAAGGACAGGTTGATCCCGGCGAATGTGTGCACCGGCGGCAGCCGGTTCTCCTGCATCGCCACCGGCACGATGACCCCATCGAGGTAGGAGCGGTGGGAGAACAGCAGTACGGCCGGATGTTGTTCCAGGGCATGGCGCATCGACTCGACCTCGGTGCGGTCGTAGTCGATGCGGGGGTCGAAGCCGCGGCTGAAGATGGCCCGCCCCATGGTCGGGATCAGATCGACCGAGAACCGGCTCCATCCGGTGGAAAGCTCGTCGAGCATGGCGCCGGCCTGTTCGACCGTGGCACCGGGAATCTGTTCCAGGCCGTGCCGAAACCGGGCGGAGGCCAGCATCTCCGGCTTGACCAGCCGCGGTGACTTGTACTCCGGGCCCAGCAGCCGCAGCTCCACCCGCTCGATCGCCAGTACCGCTCGGCGCAAGACGAATTTCGCGAACTCCCTTGGGTTTTCACCCATGGTGGTCTCGCTCCACTGCTTGCGCAGCTCGGACACCTTGGCGGGTTCACCGGCCACCACGCGGGCCCGGGACGGATCTTTGCGCAGGATGCGACGCTGCAGGAACTCGGGCGGCCGGTAGGTGTCCCGACCCGAGATCAGCCCGACGACCTTGATCCGGGTGGGCAGCCCACCCGGTACCCAGAACACCCGTACCGGCACCACCAGCCGGTCCTCGCCCTCTTCCAATTCGGAGACCAGGCTGGCGAGAACGCCCGGCGACGGTATCCCGGCCTCGGGGAGTTGCAGCACCTCGATGGCCGAGTCCGGGTGCTCGCGACGCTGCGCCTTGAGCCAGTCGTTGAGCAGTTCGAGTTCGGCCGGTGACGACACCGACGCCAGCACCAGGGCGCCGTCGGTGGGGCTGTAGCTGGCGAAGTCGTCGGATCCCGCGATCACGGTTGGTCCTTTTTCGCCGGGGGTTTCTTTGCCGCTGCCTTTTTCGCCGGTGCCTTCTTGACCGGTGCCTTCTTCGCCGCACGGCGCGGTGCGGGTTTCTGGGCCGGGGCGGTTTCGGTGTAGATGTCGAAGGTCGGCAGCTCGTCGTGCGGCCAGGTTTTCAAGGTGTCGAGATAGATCTGGCGGACCGCGTCGATGCGGTCGGACAGGTTGTCGACGGTCCAGTCCCCCACCGGGATCGGCGGATAGACCGCGACGTCCACCGTGCCCGGGTTGAATGTGCTCGAATCACGGGCCGCGACCACCTCGGCGTTACGGATCACGATGGGCACGATCGGGATACCGGCGGCCATCGCAATCCGGAAGGGCCCCTTCTTGAACGGGCCCACCTCGGTGGTGTCCAGGCGGGTGCCTTCGGGCGCGATCAGGATCGACAAGCCTTTGCGGGCCAGCTCTTCCACCTTGTGCAGGCTTTCGACGGCCTTCTCGGGGTCGTCGCGGTCGATGAATGCGGCGTCCATCACCTTGCCCAGTGGCCCCATCAACGGGTTGCGCTCCAACTCCTTCTTGCCGACGCCGGTGAAATCGACGCCGACCAGCCGGCCGGCAATCATCGGATCAGCCTGGTTGCGGTGATTGAAGATGAACACCGCGGGACGCTGCGCCGTGAGGTTTTCCTGCCCGAGGATGTTGAGCTCGATGCCGGTGGTGAGCATCAGCAGCTTGCTCCAGTTCGAGGTGAAGAAGTTGACCCCGGTGCGCTTGTTGCGGGTCAACAGTCCCAGCCCGATCGCGCCGGCCGCGACGGTGGGAATGGTGGCCAGGCTGGCCAAGGTGCGCAGTTGCGCGACCGGACTGCTGCCGCTGCGACTGCGGAACTTCAGTACCGGCCAACCGCGTTTGGCGGCCACCGCGGCGAGCTTGCCGCCGGGATTGGTCGGCCGGGGATGGCCCACCAGATACATCAGGGCGACGTCTTCGTCACCGTCGGCGTAGAAATAGCTCTTCGACAGGTCCACGCCGTGGGCTTCCGAGAACCGCTGCACCGCACGCGCTTTGCCGGCACCCCAGATCACCGGCCGGGCGACTTCCCCGGTGATCAGGCCGTCGGCGTCGGTCTCGAACTTGTTGCACAGCACGTTGTCGATGCCGAGAAAGCGCGCCACCGGCTCCACCTGCACCGTCAGCGCAGAGGAACTGAGCACCACGGTGTGGCCACGGGCCAGGTGCGCGCGCACCATCGCGCGCATCTCGGGGTACATGCGGCCCTGCACATGCTGGACGAACAGCCGTTCACCCAGCTCATCGAGGTCGCTGAGCGAATTGCCGCGCAGCATCCGGGCGCCCTTGCCGATCAGGTCCTCGAACTCCGAACGCCCCAGCTGGTGGTTGAGCCCGGCTTGCACCATGCCGATGAACTCCCCGACACCCATCTGACCGCGGCGCAACCGGTCCCGGGTCATGATGACGCCGGTGAAGCCGGCCACCAGGGTGCCGTCCAGGTCGAAGAACGCGCCGACCTCCGGGCCCTGCGGGCTGCCTTCGATCTCGGCCAGAGTGCCCGGCAACCGCATCTGCCGCGGGTTGGCTTCCCCCGGACTCATTGTGGGACACCCCGATTCGTCTCGACGTCGTCGAGCCTGAACGAGGCCGGGGCAGCGCGGCCGTCACCGCCGAGGGCCAGCACCTCGTCGAAACCCTCAAGCAGGCACCGGGCGAACAGCTGCCCGTCGGTGATGGCGGCCCGGTCGTAGCGGGTGGTGATCGTGATGTAGCCGCCCCGCGAGATGAGCACCACCATGATCGCCACCCCCGGCAACGGACCGATGCCGTAGTGCCGCAGGATCTTCGCCCCGGCGATGAAGGTGTCACCGGGGAACACCGGCACATTGCTGGCCTGCACATCGGAGTTCACCACCGAGCCCGCCATCGATTCCAGGAACGTGTCGGGCAGCAGGCTCAGCACCGGCGCGATCAAGCCCACCACGTCGATGGCGCGCTCTTCGCGCCTGCTGGTCATCTGCGACCGCACGGCCTTGATCCGGGTCGCCGGGTCGACGATGCCGACCGGGGCGGCCAGGTTGATCCCGGCGAAGCGGTTGCCGCCGGCCGGGTCGTCCTCGGACCGCAGGTTCACCGGGACCGCCATGGGCAATGTGTCGAGCGGTATCCCCATGGCGTCGTGGTAGCGACGCAGAGCGCCACACAGGCCGGCCAGATAGGCGTCGTTGATCGAACCGCCGGCCGCCTTGGCCGCGGCGCGGAAATCGCCGAACGGGATGTCGATCGCCTCGGTGCGGGTCGACAGGCTTCGACGTCGCAGCAGGGGCGAGGGTTCGGCGGCCTGGCCCATCACCCGAGCCCCGGACATCGCGTAGTCGACCACCCCGCCGACCGCCGAGACCGGGTCACGTACCACCTTGCCGGCGGCGCGCGCGGCCTGACCGAGTGCGCCGAGCACGCCCCCGGCGATCGAACCGGGCAAGCGGTTGATGCCTTGGCGCATCAGGTCATTCGGAGACAGGTCCTGTGGGATCGGCAGCGGGGGCGTGGCGGTGGGTTCCGGGTCTCGCTCGAGGTCGTAGATGCTGGAGAACATCTCCACCAGCCCGACCCCGTCGGTCACCGCGTGGCTCAGATGCAGGATCGTGGCGGCTTTCCCGTCGGCCAGGCCTTCGACGAGCGTCGCGCTCCACAGCGGGCGCGAGATATCCAGCGGCGACTGCAGCGCCACCTCGGCCAGATCGAACACCTGCCGCAGCGTGCCCGGTTCGGGAACCCGCATCCGCCGCACGTGATAGTCGAGGTTGAAGTCGGGGTCGACGACCCATCGCGGTGCCGCCGTCGGCAACGTCGGCATGACCACCTTCTGCCGCAACCGCAGGACCTTGCGCGACGCGTTCTCCATCTTGGTGCGGAATCGCTCCCAGTCCGGCGTGGTGTCGAGGATCTCCACGCCCATGATCCCGGACCGGGTGCGCGGATTCGCCTCCCCGCGATGCAACAGCTGATCGACGGCGCTCAGCTCCTCGGGCAGTCCGGCCGCATCCACCTCCGGCACGTCGCTCATAACGTGGTACCTCTCCCCTCCCCTGGCCACCAGTGTGGCGTCCACGCTAGTCCGCCTCCGACCCCTCGGGTCGACTTTGCCGGTGACACGGTTTGCGTGGTGTCGGGCACAGGCACGATAGACTCTGCGGGCCTTGCCTCCGTAGCTCAGCGGATAGAGCAGCCGCCTTCTAAGCGGTTGGTCGCAGGTTCGATCCCTGCCGGGGGCGCTTTTCTGCGGGTATTACGTCGGGCGATGTTTGACGTTTCACCGCCGGATACCCGAAAGTGCCGACGGGCCAGAGGCTTCCACGCAACCGGCGACGATCACCGCCGGTGCGCACCGCCCCGGGTGGCGGACGCCGAAGGTTCTCGGGCCGAAGTTTGACGACCGAAGATCGACCTGTGTCGCCCCGATAGGCATTAATGTCTGTCTGTCCTGGTAAACCGACCCTTCGGAGACGGCATGAGCAGCTATCGGACAGTACTCGTCGGAACCGACGGATCGGATTCGTCGTTGCGCGCGGTCGACCGCGCTGCGGCGCTCGCCGCACAGGAGAACGCCAAGCTCCTCGTCGCGAGCGCCTACCAGCCCGTGGTCGAGAAGGGTGGCTGGTCGCGGCCACCGTCACATGACCACGTGGTGGACACCCGCGCTGCCGACACCCTCAAGAGCGAGGGCTACAAGATGCACGGCGCGGCGCCGGTCTACGAGATCCTGCAGGTGGCCCGCGACCGGGCCAAGGCCGCCGGCGCCACCGACATCGCCGAGCGTGCGGTCGAAGGCGCCCCGGTCGATGCCCTGGTGAAGCTGGCCAAAGAGGTCGACGCGGATCTGATCGTCGTCGGCGACATCGGGCTGGACTCCGTCGCCGGGCGCCTGCTGGGCTCCGTGCCCGCCACCATCGCCCGCCGGGTCAAGATCGACATCCTCATCGTTCACACGGCGGACTGAGCTATCGCGCAGCCTCGAGTCGACGGCGCACCTCGAGCCGCCTGAGCTTGCCCGACGAGGTGCGGGGCAACGATCCCGGCTCCACCAGCACCACGTCGGCCGGGGTCACGCCGCAGACCGTCACGATCCGCCGGATCACCGCGCTGCGGGTGGTGTCCTGCTCGGCGCCGACGAACTCCGCGGCCACCAGCAACCGCTCTTGCGCGGCACCGGACTCGGTGCCCACCGCCACGACGGCTCCTTCGCGCACGCCGTCGACTTCCCCGGCGACCTGCTCGATCTCGGTGGGGAAAATGTTGCGCCCGGCGATGGTGATCAGCTCCTTGGAGCGCCCGCAGATCACCAGCGCGCCGTCGACCAGGTAGCCGATGTCGCCGGTGGCAAACCACTGGCCACCGCTGCGGGCATCGACGGGCTCGTCTCCCAGATATGACGTCATCATCGACGAGCCCCGGATCTCGACCTCGCCGGACGTGCCGGTGTCATCATGTGCCGACGGGACGATCCGGACCTCCATGCCCGACAACGGCGTGCCCAGCAGCGCATAGCTGCGGTCGGTCTCCCCGGTCGGGGTGTCGACCCGCAGACCTTCCCCGGGCGCGGGGATGGTCACCGCACAGGTCGACTCGGCCATGCCGTAGGCGGGCGACATCGCGCCGGGGTCGAAGCCGAATTTTCCCATGGCACTGGCGAATCGAGCCACACCTGCGCAGTCGACGGGTTCGCCGCCGTTGATCGCGATCCGCAGTGCGCCGAGATCGACGTCGGAGACCCGGTTGGCGAATCGGCCGAGCACCGAGTAGCCGAAGTTCGGTCCGGCCGTCAGCGTCGCCCGGGATTCGGAGAGCCAGTCGGCCCACCGCAGCGGCGCGGCGGAGAACGCACCGGTGGGCGCCAGCCACAGTGCTCCGCCGGCCATCGTGGTCGCCATCACCATCGCCAGGCCCATGTCGTGGTAGATCGGCAGCCAGGAACATCCAACGTCGTTGCGGTTCAAGGACAGTCGCTCGGAGATCGCCATCACGTTGTTGAGTACCGCCTCCGGCGAAAGGACGGCCGTGCGCGGTGCACCGGTGGACCCGGCAGTGCCCTGCAGAATGGCGACGTCGGCATCGTCCGGGTACTGCAGGTGCGTCGATGTCGTGGAGCGGGCGGCGTCCCCGAGGTCACACACCAGGAGCGGCGAGTCGGCCTCCTGCAGCAACTGCAGGATGCTGCCGTAGCTGAACACCGTGGTCACACCGATACCGGCGAACCGCGACAGGGTGGCCTGCGCCCACTCGGACGGCTCCGCCCCGCGTTGCGGGCGCGGCAGGATCGACACGCCGGCACCGGCCAGCCAGGACCCCTGGATCGCGGCGATCAGTTCGATCGTCGGTTCACCGACCAGTCCTACCGCGCCGGGTGTGTCCCGGCTCAACAGGAATGCGGCGATCCGCTCGGCGATCCCATGCACTTCGGGCCATGGACGTCGCTGCCAGGTGTCGGTGTCGCGGTCCAGCACCCGCAGGTCGTGGGGTGAGCTCGTCATCACCTCACTGAACGCGCCGGCGAGCGGGTTCATGCGGCGCCCCTCTGGTCGAATGAGACCGAATCCATCCCCAGGTCGTCCACCAGACGTGTGCCGGCAGTGAGGGATTGGCAGGGCAATTCGAGGTCGTCGCGCAGGATGGCGGCCAGCCCGTCGGTCACGACGGGCGGCGTGGATGTGTTGGAAACGGTCATAAGTGATTCACCGGCTGGTCGTCACCGACCAGCCCTACCTTTCGTTTCGGCGGTGTCGACGCTGATCGCGTGGCACATCAGTTCCCTTGTGCCACAACACCTCTTCGGGCGTCACGCGCCACCTTCGTGTGCGCCGCGCTCGGATCCGCAGCCTGGATCGATCAGCGCGGTGAGCCTAACCAAAACTTTTTCGGTGATGGGACGTCCCTTTCGGTACATCCTTCCCGACTTCGGGACGTCCCCATGCCAATCCACACCGGTCGGCGAATCATCCACCGGCACAGCCAGGGTCGCTGTAGTCGCATTTCCTCAGCGTTTAGACGACACAGCCAATTCAGCCGATGACGACGAGAAGGTCACCACCTTCCACCTGAGCGGTCTGCGCCACTGCAACCCGGGTGACGTTGCCCGATGCCGGTGCAGTGATCGCCGCTTCCATCTTCATCGCCTCGATGGTGCCGATGACTTGACCGGCTTCCACCGCATCGCCCTCGGCGGCGGTGACCACGACCACCCCGGCAAATGGGGCGCCGATGTGGGCGGGGTTGGTACGGTCGGCTTTCTCTGCGACGGGGATCTCGCTGGCAATACTGCTATCGCGCACCACAATCGGGCGGAGTTGCCCGTTGAGGATGCACATCACGGTGCGCATCCCGCGTTCGTCGGGCTCCGAGATCGCCTCGAGACCGATCAGCAACTCCACCCCGGGCTCCAGAGTGACCCGATGCTCTTCGCCGTGGCGCAGACCATAGAAGAACTGGTTGGCGCTCAGCCGCGACGTGTCCCCGTACTCGTCGCGATGCGCCTCGAATTCTGCGGCAGGGCCGGGAAACAGCAGCCGGTTCAGGGTGGCCTGGCGCTTGGGGCCTGGCGAGTCCAGCAATACTTCGTCCTCGGCGGACAACTCCGCTGTCCGCCGAGGGCGGCCGCGCCCCTCAAGCGCCTTGGTACGCAAGGGTTCCGGCCAGCCACCGGCCGGTTCGCCGAGCTCACCGCACAGGAAGCCGATGACACTGTCGGGAATGTCATATCGCGCCGGGTCCGCAGCGAAATCCTCGGCGGCGATACCTGCCCCGACCATGGCCAGGGCCAGATCCCCCACCACCTTGCTCGACGGGGTGACCTTGACCAGCCGGCCCAGCATCCGGTCGGCAGCAGCGTAGTTCGCCTCGATGTCCTCGAAACGGTCGCCCAGGCCCAACGCCTGGGCCTGCTGACGCAGGTTGCTCAACTGGCCGCCGGGGATCTCGTGGGTGTAGACCCGCCCGGTCGGAGAAACGGCACCAGACGTCGCGACGTCGAATGGCGCATAGACGCGGCGCAGCGCCTCCCAGTACGGCTCGAGGTCACAGACTGCCTCCAGCGACAGCCCGGTGTCGAAGCGGCTGTGCGCGGCCGCCGCCACGATCGAGGACAGCGAAGGCTGACTCGTGGTGCCGGCCAAGGGAGCTGCCGCCCCGTCGACGGCATCCGCGCCTGCGTGCCAGGCCGCGACGTAGGTGGCCAGTTGTCCGCCGGGGGTGTCATGGGTGTGCACGTGCACCGGAAGGTCGAACCGTGACTTCAGCGCCGACACCAGCGTGGCGGCGGCCGACGCCCGCAGCAGGCCCGCCATGTCTTTGATCGCCAGCACATGCGCACCGGCCTCGACGATCTTCTCGGCCAGCCGCAGGTAATAGTCCAGCGTGTAGAGACTTTCACCGGGATCGGACAGGTCACCGGTGTAGGACATCGCGACCTCGGCGACGGTGGTGCCGGTGTCGCGGACCGCGTCGATGGCCGGGCGCATCGAATCGACGTTGTTGAGCGCATCGAAGATACGGAAAATGTCAACACCGGTGGCAGCTGCCTCGTCGACGAACGCACGGGTGACCGTTTCCGGATATGGCGTGTAGCCCACCGTGTTTCGTCCGCGCAGGAGCATCTGCAGGCAGATGTTGGGCAATGCCTCGCGCAACCCCGCCAACCGTTCCCAGGGATCTTGTTTGAGGAATCGCAGCGACACATCGTAGGTGGCGCCGCCCCAGCATTCGACGGACAGCAGCTGCGACATCGTCCGGGCCACATACGGGGCGACTCGGAGCAGGCCGCTGCTGCGTACCCGGGTGGCCAGCAGCGATTGGTGTGCGTCGCGAAAAGTGGTGTCGGTGACGCCGATTGACTCGCGGTCGCGCAGCCAGGCGGCGAAACCTTCCGGCCCCAGTTCGGTCAGGCGCTGTTTGGAACCCGCCGGGGCGGGCGCACTCAGATCGCAGGCCGGCAGCTTGTCCCGGGGATACACCGCCGAGGGACGCGGTCCGTGCGGCTGGTTGACCGTGACATCGGCGAGGTAGTTGAGGATTCGGGTACCGCGATCGGCGCTGGCGCGCGCGGTGAGCAGCTGTGGGCGCTGCTCGATGAACCCGGTCGTCACCCGACCGGCGAGGAAGTCCGGATCGTCCAAAACCGCGGCGAGGAACGGGATGTTGGTCGACACCCCGCGAATCCGGAACTCGGCCACCGCCCGCCGTGCCCGCGCCGCGGCCGTCGCGAAGTCCCTGCCCCGGCAGGTGAGCTTGACCAGCATCGAGTCGAAATGCGCACCCACCTCCGCGCCGAGATGGGTGCCGCCGTCGAGCCGTACGCCGGCGCCACCGGGCGAACGGTACCCGGTGATGCGGCCGGTATCGGGACGGAAGCCGTTGGCGGGATCCTCGGTGGTGATCCGGCACTGCAAGGAGAAACCACGTGGCGCCGTCAATCCGTGCTGGGAGAGCCCGAGATCGGGCAGTGACTCTCCGCCGGCGATGCGCAACTGGCTCGACACCAGGTCGACGTCGGTGATCTCCTCGGTCACCGTGTGCTCGACCTGAATCCGGGGATTGCATTCGATGAACACGTGCCGGCCGCGTTCGTCGAGCAGGAACTCCACCGTGCCGGCGCAGGAATAGCCGATCTGGCGGGCGAACGCGACGGCGTCGGCGCAGATCCTCTCCCGCAGTGCCGGATCCAGGTTCGGGGCCGGTGCCAGCTCGATGACCTTTTGGTGCCGCCGCTGCAGGCTGCAGTCCCGCTCGAACAGATGCATCACGTTGCCGTGGGTGTCGGCGAGAATCTGCACCTCGATGTGCCGGGGGTTGATGACGGCCTGCTCGAGGAACACCGTTGGATCCCCGAAGGCGGACTCGGCTTCCCGGCTGGCGGCCTCGATCGCGTCGCGCAGATCACCGGGTTCGTCGACCCGGCGCATCCCCCGTCCGCCGCCGCCGGCCACGGCTTTGACGAACACCGGAAAGCTCAGCGCTTCGGCCGCGGCCAGCAGTTCGTCCACCGAGCTCGATGGCTCCGACGAAGCCAGCACCGGCAGTCCGGCTGCGCGGGCCGCGGCGATGGCGCGGGCTTTGTTGCCGGTCAGCTCCAACACCTCGGCCGACGGCCCGACGAAGGTGATGCCCGCCTGGGCGCAGGCGCGGGCCAATTCGGGATTCTCCGAGAGGAATCCATATCCGGGGTAGATCGCGTCGGCACCGGATTTCCGGGCAACCCTGATCATCTCGTCGACCGACAGATAGCCGCGGACCGGATGGCCTGGCTCCCCGATCTGGTAGGACTCGTCGGCCTTCAACCGGTGCTGAGAGTTGCGGTCCTCGTACGGGTAGACAGCCACCGTGGCGAGCCCCCGTTCGTAAGCCGCGCGAAAGGCGCGGATCGCGATCTCACCCCGGTTGGCGACCAGAACCTTGGAGATCACGAGAGTGCGCGCTGCGGCTGCCCGCTGTAGTCGCTGAGCGGCCGGATCAGTGCGTTCGAGGCGGCCTGCTCCATGATGTGCGCGGTCCAGCCGGTGATCCGGCTCATCACGAAAAGTGGTGTGAAACTGGGGATGTCGAAACCCATCAGGTAGTAGGCCGGGCCGGTCGGGAAGTCCAGGTTGGGTTTGATCCCGGTGGCGGCCAGCATGTTCTGTTCCAGCCGCTCGTAGATGTCGAGCCAACGCTGCCCGTCCCGCGCCTCGGCAACCTGCTTCAGCGCAGCTTTCATGGTGGGCACCCGGGAATCGCCGTTCTTGTACACGCGGTGACCGAAGCCCATCACCTTGTCCTTGCGGGTCAGCTTGTCGTGTAACCATTCCGCGGCGTTGTCGGCGGTACCGATCTCCAGCATGTCGTGCATGACGGCTTCGTTGGCCCCACCGTGCAGTGAACCCTTCAGCGCCCCGATGGCTGCGGTGACCGCACTGTAGATGTCAGACTGGGTCGAGGTGACCACCCGGGCGGCGAAGGTGGAGGCGTTGAAACTGTGCTCGGCGTACAGGATCATCGACTGCTCGAACGCCGTGACGATCACCGGGTCCGGCACGTCGCCGAAGCACATGTTGAGGAAGTTCTCCGAGTAGCCCATGTGACTGTGCGGGGCGATCGGTTCAAGACCACGGCGCCGGCGCATGTCGGCGGCGACGATGGTCGGCAGCACCGCGAATATCCGCAGCGACTTGGCGAAGTTGGCGGCCACCGTGCTGACATCCTCGTCCGGGTCCTCGGCGCCGAGGTAGCTGATCGCGGTCCGCACCACATCCATCGGGTGGCAGTTGTCAGGCAGCTTGGCCAGCAACGAGAGCATCGACCGGTCGATGCGTCGCGAGGCCCGCTCGCGCTGGGTGAACAGCGACAGCTCCTGATCGGTGGGCAGCTCACCGTGCCACAACAGGTAGGCGACCTGTTCGAAGCTGCAGTGCGCGGCCAGATCCTGAACCGGGTAGCCCCGGTAGGTCAGCGAGTTGGTTTCCGGGACCACCTTGGAGATCGCCGTGGTGTCGACGACAACACCGGCCAGGCCCTTGTAGATGCGTGGTTGTACGGCATCGTCTGCGGTCATGGTCATTGTTTCGCTCCCTGCAGTGCGAAGTTGTAGATGTCGGAATCGAACTCGTTGTATTCGGAGTAACGGAGCAGCTCGTACAACCGGCTGCGGTGTTGCATCTGGTCGAGCAGCCCGGATTGGGTACCGAGCGAATCGATTTCACGGAGGCCCATTTCGACGGCGTGCATCGCCAGCCGCAGTGTGGTCACCGGGTAGATCACCATGTTGTAGCCGATGTCGGTGAGCTGGCGGACCGTGAGCAGTTCGGATTTCCCGAACTCGGTCATGTTGGCCAGCAACGGGGTGTCGACCGCGGCCCGGAACTGCTCGAAATCCGCCGGGGTGTTGAGCGCCTCGGTGAAGATCAGGTCCGCACCGGCGTCGGCGTACGCCTTGGCCCGTTCGATCGCCGCGGGAATCCCCTCGATCCCCGCGGCATCGGTGCGCGCGCAGATGATGAAGTTCGGGTCGCGGCGCGCCGAGACGGCCGCCCGCAGGCGCTTGACCATCTCACCGGTCTCCACCACGGCCTTGCCGTCGAGATGCCCACACCGCTTGGGGTTGACCTGATCTTCCAGATGCAGGCCGGCCAGGCCGGCATCTTCGAGCAGGGTGACGGTGCGGGCCGCGCTCATAGGTTCACCGAAACCGGTGTCGGCGTCGATGAGCGTCGGCAGGTCGGTGGCAGAGGCGATCTGGGCCCCGCGACCACACACCTCGGTCAGGGTGGTCAGACCGATATCGGGCAGCCCGAGGTCAGCAGACAGCACCGCCCCGGACACGTATACACCCTCGAAGCCGATCTCGGCGATCAGCTTCGCCACCAGCGGTGAGAACGCCCCCGGGAACCGCTGCAGCGCACCAGATTCCAGGGCCGCCCGGAACCGCCGACGCTTCTCCGCGGCCGGGGTGACCGACCCGAGCAGCCCGGCGCTCACTGGAAGATCCCCGAAGGAATCGTCGGCGCCTTGTCCAGCACCCGCGGATCGACCCGCACGTTCAGCGCGCCGAGACCGCCGCCCTTGGTCGTCGAGATGTTTTCCACTGCGGACAGGAACCGTTGCTGCTCTTCGGCTTCCACGACACCGTCAGCCAGCTCGGCGAACTTGGCGATGTACTGCTCGCGTTCGAATGGCCGCGCCCCGAGCGGATGCGCGTCGGCGACCGCCAGCTCGTCGACGATGGTCTCGCCACTCTTGAGGGTCACGACAGCCTTGGCGCCGAACGCCTTTTCGGCCGGATCGTTCGAATGGTAGCGCCGGGTCCACTCCGGATCTTCGACCGTGGAGATCTTGCTCCACAGGTCGATGGTGTCGGGTCGGTGCGCGCGTTCAGGTGCGTAGGACCGCTCGTGATGCCAGGCCCCGTCCTGCAGCGCAACCGCGAAGATGTACATCACCGAATGGTCGAGGGTCTCCCGCGAGGCGCCCGGGTCGAACTTCTGCGGGTCGTTGGATCCGGTGCCGATCACCACGTGGGTGTGGTGGCTGGTATGCAGCACGATCGAGGCGATCTGGTCGAGGTCGCCGATCCGCTCGCGCAGCCGCCGGGCCAGGTCGATGGGCGCCTGGCTCTGGTACTCGGCCGAGTGTTCCTTGGTGTAGGTGTCCAGGATCGCGCGCTTGGGCTCCCCGGGCTCGGGCAGCGGCACCCGGTAGGTGTGTTCGGGGCCGGACAACAGCCAGGCGATCACCCCGTCCTCGCCCTCCCAGATCGGGGCCGGCGAACCCTCGCCGCGCATGGCCCGATCGACCGCCTCGATCGCGACCTTGCCGGCCCAGGCCGGGGCGTACGCCTTCCAGCTGGAGATCAGGCCTTTGCGGGACTGCCTGGTGGCAGTGGTCAGGTGCAGCGCCTGACCGATGGCGTTGTAGATGGTCTCGGGATCGAGCCGCAGCATCGTCCCCAGACCGGCCGCTACCGAGGGGCCGAGGTGAGCGACGTGGTCGATCTTGTGCTCGTGCAGGCAGATTCCCTTGACCAGGTCGACCTGGACCTCGTAGGCCGTGGCGATGCCGCGGATCAGGTCCGCGCCGCGAACGCCGAGCTGCTGGGCGACGGCGACCAGGGCCGGGATGTTGTCGCCCGGGTGGGAGTACTCGGCGGCCAGGAAAGTGTCGTGGAAGTCGAGTTCGCGCACGGCCACGCCGTTGGCCCAGGCGGCCCATTCGGCCGAGACCGTGCCCTCGACACCGAATACGGCCGCACCCTGCCGATTCTTGTGCGCCAGCGCCTGCGCGCGGGCCACTGTGACCGGGCGGCGGATCACCGAGGCCGCCGACACCGCGGCGTTGTCGATGATGCGGTTGACCACCATTGCCTCGGTCTCCGCCGGCACCGCGACGGGATCGGCGGCGACCTGTGCGATCTTCCACGCCAGGTGCTCGGTCCGCGGGAACTCCTCGGCGCTACGCCGTGTCTTGACCTCATACTCACGCATGATCCGCACGCTACGCAGATCAGTGGACCAGCGGAACTACCTGTAAATGCGTATTTTT
This sequence comes from [Mycobacterium] fortunisiensis, assembly GCF_019050325.1. Taxonomy (GTDB): domain Bacteria; phylum Actinomycetota; class Actinomycetes; order Mycobacteriales; family Mycobacteriaceae; genus Mycobacterium; species Mycobacterium fortunisiensis. The sequence goes on from NZ_VOMB01000020.1 coordinate 545,865, forward strand.
GTGTCCTTTTGCGGACAGATTTGCGAATGCTGCGAAAGGTAACCCCGGTAGCCTGAGCCGTGGTGACGAAGACATTCGCCGGCGCCCGCCTGAGGCGGCTCCGCGACGAGAAAGGCCTGACGCAGGTCGCGCTGGCGCGTGCCCTGGGCCTGTCCACCAGCTACGTCAACCAACTCGAGAACGACCAGCGGCCGATCACCGTGCCGGTGCTGCTGGCGCTGGCCGACCGGTTCGACCTGCCGACGCAGTACTTCACCCCGGACGCCGATGCGCGGCTGGTGTCGGACCTGCGCGAGATCCTGGCCGACAGCCCGGCGACGGCCTCGCAGATCGAGGAACTCGTCGCCCGCATGCCCGAGATCGGGCAGACGATGGTCAACCTGCATCGGCGGCTGCACGATGCCACCGCCGATTTGGAGGCCGTGCACGGCCGGGCCAACCTGGACGCGCAGGCCGGTACGCAGCAGCCGATGCCGTTCGAAGAGGTCCGCGACTTCTTCTACGACCGCCGCAATTACATCGACGCACTCGACCGGGCGGCCGAGGAGATGTTCGTCCGGCACCGTCTGCAGATCGGCGGGCTCGACCGGCAACTCGCCGATCTGCTGGCAGGCGAGTTCGGAATCTCGGTGATCGTCGACGACGGAGATGTGTTGGGCTCCAACGTGAAACGTCGCTATCGACCCGAGGCCGGGACGCTGCATGTGGCCCGTTGGCTGCTGCCCGGTCAGCGGGCATTCCAGCTGGCCACCCAGCTCGCCCTGCTGCTGCACGCCGAGCTGATCAACTCCATCGTCGCCACCGACGACCAGTTGAGCACGGAGGCACGCGATGTCGCGCGGATCGGACTGGCCAACTACTTCGCCGGCGCGCTGCTGCTGCCGTACCGGATGTTCCTGGCCGCCGCTGAAGGCCTGCGTTACGACATCGACCAACTCGCCCGGCGCTTCGAGATGGGCTTCGAGACGATCTGCCACCGGCTGTCCACCCTGCAGCGGCCCGACGCGCGCGGCGTCCCGTTCATCTTCGTCCGCACCGACAGCGCCGGGAACATCTCGAAACGTCAGTCGGCCACCGCATTTCACTTTTCCCGGGTGGGCGGTAACTGTCCGCTGTGGGTGGTCCACCACGCGTTCTCCCGGCCCGGCGAGTTCCTCACCCAGGTGGCCCAGATGCCCGACGGCCGCAGCTACTTCTGGATCGCGAAGACGTCGAGTTCGGCGCCGAGCCGGTACCTCGGCACCCCCAAGAGCTTTTCCATCGGGCTCGGCTGCGACCTGAGCCACGCCGACAAGCTCGTGTACTCGGTCGGGATCGATCTCGCCGACCCCGAGGCCACCGTGCCGATCGGCGCCGGGTGCCGGATCTGTGACCGGCCGGCCTGTCCACAGCGGGCGTTCCCCTATGTGGGGCGGCCCGTGCATGTCGACCCCGAGACCAGCAGCAACCTGCCGTATTCCCCGACGATCTAGCCTCCGGCCCGGTCTGCACGGCCGATGCGGGACAATAGGCCGGTGGACTGCGTGGTGGCACGAGAGGCGCTGTCGGCGCGCCTGGACGGGGAGCGAGAGCCCGTCCCTTCGGCGCGCGTCGACGAGCACCTGCGTGCCTGCCCCGACTGCACCGCCTGGTACGACCGGGCCGGAGCCCACGCCCTGCAACTGCGTGGGCTGGCTGACGGCGGGTTGATCGGCGCGGTGAGCCCGCCCGCAGACCACCGCGGCGGCGCCTTGGGCGTCCTGTGGCAGCGGGTGCGGCCGCACCTGTTGGCCGTCGCCATCGTCGTCATCGGGGTGGTCCAGATCGGTCTGGCAATAGGCCAGGCAGCCGGCCTGCACTTCGGAATGGTGGCCGACCATCACGGGGCGGCCAGCGGAGCGCACCTGCTCAACGAGTCCACCGCCTGGTCGGCGGCGCTGGGGATTGCGACGATTGTCATGGCGTTCCGCCGGCGCATCGCTCCGGGCCTGGCCTGCGTCCTGGTGATCTACTGCGGATTCCTCACCTATTACGTGGTGTCGGATGCGATGGCCGGGCAGGTCACCCCGGTCCGGGTGCTCAGCCACCTTCCGGTGGCGTTGGCGGCCCTGGTTTCGATCCTGGCCGCGCGTACCGAACGCCCGGGCGATCCGTCACCCGGGGCGGTGCAGGATGACAGCGCCGGTCCGCGGCGGCGTCATCTGCGGGCCGCCGACGACCCGGCCGCCTGAACGGGCTCAGGTCATCAGGCCGAACATGATCGCCATGCCCGCTGCCATCATCGCCCGGCACAGCGTGCCGAAATGCGGGGACGCCCCGGCCCCTGACTGTTGCCGTGCCGCGAAGTAGCGGTGCAGCCAGACAACCGCGGCGAGCACGAAGCACACCATGATGACCCAGTTCACCGTGAGCATCCAGAGCGGTTGGGCCGGACCGTGATTCGTCGTCGTCATCGCCATCGCATGCATGTCATGGCCGGCCATCTCCATCTCCATTGACGGCTCGTGACGTGGCGCCATGGCGCCGTTCATCGCGGCGTACATCCACGCCATCGCCGCCATCATGGCGGCGTCGTACCCGCCGATCAGTCGACGGGCCGGATTTCCCGGCCGTACGGCCGCGGCCAGGAACCACACGGCGGCGGCCACGAAGAAATACATCGGGCCGGCAGACGGCAACTCGGCGCCGCGCGGCCAGGCCATCACCAGCATCGCCACGGCCATCGCCAAGTGGAGCAGCTGGCTCACCGCGACACTCGGCCGTTCATGTGCACCTGCGAACGCATAGATGCACTCCAGCGCGCTCAGGCCGAACAACACCGTGACTACCCAGCGAAGCGCGACGTCGGCGATCATTGCAGGTCCTGTCTACGCGAGCGAGCGGGTGCGGTCATCCACTGTTGGTCGCAGCGGCGGTCCGGAAAGTTCCCGCGCCCGATCATCACTACGACGTGTTGTCGTAGACTCTCGACGATGGCGCGTGAGCTGATGTCCAGTACCGCCCCTGGGCGGTGGGGACGGTTGTCCCTGCTCGGCAGCATGATCGGCGGTATCGCAGTGCTGACGGCGTACGCACCACACCTGGGGGCGCAACGGCTGGCCGCGGCCGGTATCGCCGATCCGGGCACCGCCACCAACGCGGCCCGGCTGCTCGGGCACTGGGCGGGGCTGTTGGCCGGTGCCGTGTGTGTCGGCGCGCTGGTGTGGATTGTCACGACGGCGACGCCGCGCGACGGCGGCCGCATCGATGCCGCGTCATTTGGCGCGCACCTTGTCATCGAGCGTGTCGCCATCGTTTGGGCCTGCTGCGCGACCGCGATGGTCGTCATCTCAGCGGCCGCGGATTCCGGGATCCCAATCGGTCGGCTCGTCAGCGGTCCGGGGCTGGGCAGTGCCATCGCGGCGTCCGAGGTGGCCCGCGGCTGGTGCGTGACGGTGCTGTGCGCGGCGGCACTGGCCGTCGGTGTGCGCTTCACGCTGGGGTGGGTCGGTCACTGTGTTGCCCTGCTGCCGGCCGTGATCGGGGTGATCGCCGTCCCGGTGACCGGAAATGCCGGGCAGGGGCCCGATCACGATGTCGCGACCAGCGCCGTCATCGTTTTCGCGGTGGCACTGGCGGTATTGGCCGGAACCAAGGTGCTGGTGGCCGGATCGCAAGACGCCGCTCCCCGCCGGGTTCAGGTGCTGCAGCTGGCCTGCGGGTCCGTCGCCATCGTCTTCGGCGCGCTGTTGGCCACCTTGATGCTGGGCGGGTTGCCGATCCTGGGATCCGATTACGGCTGGGCCGCACTCGTTGCGGGGACGTTGCTGGTGCTGGTCATCGTCGGCGATGCCGTACTGGTGCTGACCCGGCGCGCGTCCGCACGATGGGCCGACGCCGTGGCGGCAGCCGCCATGATCGTCGTCGTCACCGCAGTGGCTGTGGCCGCCACCAGCGTGCCGCCCCGGTTCACCGTGCACGAGTTCAGCACATGGGACATCTTCTTGGGCTACCAGCTCGACGGGCCACCGAACGCGTTGAACCTCATCACCGCGTGGCGCTTCGATCCGCTGATCGGCACCGCGGCCATCGTGTTGGCCCTGTGCTATCTGGTCGGCGCCGATCGGTTGCGCCGCCGTGGCGACCGCTGGCCGGTGGGGCGCACCATCGCCTGGGTCCTGGGGTGCGCCGCCTTGTTGATCACCACGAGTTCCGGGGTGCGCGCCTACGGATCGGCGATGTTCAGCGTGCACATGGCCGAACACATGGCATTGAACATGTTCATCCCGGTGCTCCTGGTGCTGGGCGCCCCCGTCACCCTCGCGCTCCGTGTCCTGCCGTCGAACAGCCAGACGCCCGGGCCCCGTGAGTGGCTGCTGTGGCTCGTCCATGCCCCGGCGACGCGGTTCCTATCCCATCCGGTGACGGCGTTCGTCTTGTTCGTCGGTTCGCTGTATCTCGTCTATTTCACGCCACTGTTCGACACCTTGATCCGGTACCACTGGGGGCACGAGTTCATGACCGTGCATTTCCTGTTGACCGGATACCTCTACTACTGGGGCATCATCGGCATCGACCCCGGACCGCGGCGGCTGCCGTTCCTGGGGCGGCTCGGGTTGTTGTTCGCTGTGATGCCATTCCACGCCTTCTTCGGCATCGCGACCATGACGATGACCTCAACGCTGGGCGAGAGCTTCTACCGGTCGGTGAATCTTCCTTGGGTGCAGAACATCTCGGACGACCAACATCTCGGCGGCGCCATCGCGTGGGGTTCCAGCGAGTTGCCGGTGCTCATCGTGGTGGTCGCGCTCGTGGCCCAGTGGGCACGGCAGGACCGCAAGGTGGGGGCGCGCCAGGACCGCCACAGTGACCGCGGATACGACGACGACCTCGACGCCTACAACGCGATGCTCCGCGAGCTTTCCCGCACCCGACGCTGAAGCCGCCGCCGGTTCGGCGGCCCGGTCAGTCCGCGGTGTCGGAACCGCAGCGGCAGTCGCTCCCGCACGCGCAGTTCTCACACTTACAGTTCGGGTTGTCACACTTCGTCGACTCGGCTGTCTCATTGCTGGTCATGCATATGAGATTACCCGTGACCACCGCAGATGTGGCGCGACTCACTCTTGATGCTCCTATTCGTGTCAAGCGGCTTTGAGCCAGTTTCTGTAGGTGTCTGCGAAGGTGTCGTCGCGTTGTAGTCCGCGTTCGATGCGGGAGATGGTGGTGGGCCAGATGCCGAAGTGGTTGGCGGCGGCGGTGACGGTGATGTTTTTGGCTTGCCGTGCTGGGCGCAGGTCGGCGTAGTCGGGCACCGCGGTCTGACGGGTCAGGAGTTTGAACATCTCGCGGGCGATAGCCCGTTTGAGCTTGCGCAGGATCTCCATTTTGCCGTGCCCCTTGGCGGCCTGACGCTGCACGTAGTCACGTGTCGGTTGATGGTTGGACATGCGTACCAGCGCGATCCGGTGCAGGGCGCAGTTGGCGGCTCGGTCGCCGCCGCGGGACAGTCGATGCCGCGTGGTCTTGCCCGAGGAGGCAGGGACCGGGGCGGCGCCGCACAAGGCGGCGAACGCGGCTTCTGTGCGCAGCCGGTCTGGGTTGAGGCCGGCGGTGATGAGCAGTTGCGCGGCGGTGTCCGGGCCGACTCCGTAGGCGGCTCGTAGTCCGGGGTTGGCTGCCGTGACGAGTGTGTCGATCTGACTTTCCAGCTCCTCGGTTTGGGTCTGGAGAAACTGGACCCGCTGGGCGAGCATCTTCGCCGCGATGAGCACTGATCGTGCCAGGGCGTCGGTGACTGTATCGGGGCGGCACCGTGCGATTGCTTCGATTTGCCTCAATGTTGTTAGTGTGCGGTACTTTTCACGCACGGAATTCGGCGCTGAGACGAGCAGTGCTTTGAGTTGATTGATCACCGCGGTGCGGTGTTTGACCGCTGACCGGCGGGCGATGTGCAGGGCTCGCAGCCCAGCGGTGGCATCGTCTTTGGGGGCGGCCAGCTCGTCGTCGGCCAACGCGGTGCGCGCAGCGCTGTAGGCATCGAGGGGATCGGACTTGCCTTTGAGGCGGCGCGCGGATTTCACCGCTCGGGTCACCTCGAGGACCTGCCAGCTGGTTGCTGCGGCGGCACGGCTGAACCCGGCGCCGTAGCTGGCGGTGCCTTCCACGCCGATCCGTTGCACCTGTCCCAGTGACCGCAGGAAGGTGATGGCTGCGGCGTAGCCGGCGGGTGTGGTGGGGAATTCCGCATCATCGACCGGCTTCCCGGTCGTGGTGATCGCGGCGACGTGGATAGTGTCGGCGTGGGTATCGACTCCGGCGACCAGGAGCGTGGATTCTGCCAAGATGATGGTGTCCCTTCTGACCAGCGTTGGATAGGGCACACCGGTCAGGGCGGGCAGACAAGACATTGATGAGGCAGCGGCCAGGCTCCTGATTAAGTCATGTCCGTCCTGACCGGCGCGCTTGGTGAAGCGCGCACCGCACAGGCCGGGCAGATCAAGCGAAAGACAACCCAGCAGGGCGTCAGTCGGTGCCAGAGCCACGACCTGTGCGGTAACGCCCTTCCATCATCAATGTCGGTGCCCGATGGCATACTCGAACACATGTGGCGCTCCTAGTGTTCTAGTGGGCGCCTTTTCGCTGTTCAGCAGCGGCTTGTGTTGAGGTTCAAGTGG
>NZ_VOMB01000002.1 GCF_019050325.1 [Mycobacterium] fortunisiensis
GGCGGGGACATCTTCGAGCGGGGCGGGCCGTATCTGGTGCGTGGCGCCCAGGACCTGCTGCCCACCTCGGCGCTGCTCGACAAGTACAGCCCGGCGTTGTTCTGCACGATCCGTAACTACCACGACGCCGGCCCGAAACTCGCCGGTGCGCTCGGCGGCAACGGCTACTCCCTGCAGACCCAGTCAGAGGTTCTCGGTGTGGGCAACCCGTACGTCTATCCCGACAACCTGCCGCGGGTGAACGCCAAGGGCGGTCCCGAGGGCCGGCCCGGCTGCTGGCAGCCGATCACCAGGGACCTGTGGCCCATGCCGTTCCTGGTGATGGACACCGGTGCCTCGATCGCGCCCTACAACCACTTTGAACTCGGTCAACCGATCACGGCAGAGTATGTCTGGGGCCGCCAAGTGGGGGAGAACACGATCAACCCATGAGCATCAAGGGCACGCTTATCAAGCTCGGCATCTTCTCACTGGTGCTGCTCACCTTCACTGCGATCATCTTCGTGGTCTTCGGCCAGATCCGGTTCAACCGCACCGCCGAGTACTCGGCGATCTTCAAGAACGTCAGCGGTCTGCGCACCGGGCAGTTCGTCCGGGCATCCGGTGTCGAGGTCGGCAAGGTCACCGGCGTCAAACTGGTCAACGGTGGTCAGCAGGCCGAGGTGAGCTTCAACGTCGAGAAGTCCCTGCCACTGTTCAGCGAGACCACCGCCGCGATCCGGTATCAGGATCTGATCGGTAACCGCTACCTGGAGCTCAAACGCGGTGCGAGCAACACCAGAATCGAACCGGGCAGCACCATTCCGCTGGAACGCACCGAACCCGCGCTCGACCTCGACGCGTTGGTCGGTGGATTCCGCCCGCTGTTCCAATCGTTGAGCCCGGAGAAGGTCAACACCATCTCCAAGTCGATCATCACGATCTTCCAGGGCCAGGGCGGCACCATCAGCGACATCCTGGACCAGACCGCGCAGCTCACCCAGAGCATCGCCGACCGGGACCAGGCCATCGGTGAGGTGATCAAGAACCTCAACATCGTGCTGGACACGACCGTCGCGCATCAGCAGCAGTTCGACGACACCCTCAAGCACTTCGAGACGCTGATCACCGGGCTGAAGAACCGGGCCGATCCGATCGGCTCCTCGGTGGCCAACATCAGCAACGCGGCCGGATCGCTGGCAGACCTGCTCTCCGACAACCGCCCGTTGCTCAAGGACACCGTCGGCCGGCTTGAGGTCATCCAGCAGCCCCTGATCGATCAGAAGGAACAGCTCAACCAGATTCTGATCGACTTCCCCAACGCGTTGAAGATCATCGGCCGCGCCGGCGGCATCTACGGCGACTTCTTCAACTTCTATGCCTGTGACCTCTCGTTGAAGCTCAACGGGTTGCAGCCGGGCGGTCCCGTCCGAACCGTCAGACTCAGCTCACAGCCGTCGGGTAGGTGCACGCCACGATGAGGACACTTCAAGGTTCCGACCGCTTCCGCAAAGGGCTGATGGGCGTCATCGTGGTGGCGCTGATCATCGGTGTCGGCTCGACGCTGACGAGCGTGCCGATGCTGTTCGCGGTGCCCACCTACTACGGCCAGTTCGCCGACACCGGTGGCCTGAACACCGGTGACAAGGTGCGCATCGCCGGCATGGATGTCGGCACGGTCAAGAGCATGGAGATCAACGGCGACAAGGTCGAGATCGGCTTCACCCTCGGTGGCAAGACGATCGGCACCGAGAGTCGCGCGGCGATCCGCACCGATACGATCCTGGGCCGCAAGAACATCGAGATCCAGCCGCGGGGCAGCCATACGCTGTCCCCGGGCGGGATGCTGCCGCTGGGCCAGACCACCACGCCGTACCAGATCTACGACGCGTTCCTGGAGGTCACCCGCAATGCCGAGGGCTGGGACACCCAGTCGGTCAAGGAATCTCTGAACGTCCTGTCGGAGACCGTCGATCAGACCTCCCCGCACCTGAGCGCCGCGCTCGACGGCGTGGCCAAGTTCTCCGAGACCATCGGCAAGCGCGACGAGGACGTCAAGAAGCTGTTGGCGAACGCCAACAAGGTGGCCACGGTCCTCGGCGACCGCAGCACCCAGGTGAACCAGCTGCTGGTGAATGCCCAGACGCTGCTGGCCGCGGTCAACCAGCGGGGGCAGGCCGTGAGCATGCTGCTGGAGCGGGTGTCGTCGGTGTCGCATCAGGTCGAGGGCCTGATCAACGACAACCCGAACCTCAACCACGTGCTGGAGCAGCTGCGCACGGTCAGCGACCTGCTGGTGGAGCGCAAGCAGGACCTGGCCGACACCCTCACTGTCGCAGGAAAGTTCATCACCTCACTGGCCGAGGCCCTGGCCTCCGGACCCTACTTCAAGGTGATGCTGGTCAACCTGATCCCGCCGCAGATCCTGCAGCCGTTCGTCGACGCCGCGTTCAAGAAGCGCGGCATCGATCCGGAAGAATTCTGGCGTAACGCCGGCCTGCCGTCGGCCCGCTTCCCCGATCCGAACAAGCCGCGGTTCGAGAACGGTGCACCGCCGCCGGCCCCGACGCCGCTGGAAGGCACCCCGGAGCACCCGGGTCCCGCCGTCCCGCCCGGATCGCCGTGCTCGTACACGCCGACCGCGGCCGGAATCCCGTCCCCGGGCAACCCGATGCCGTGCGCGGGCGCCACCCAGGGCCCGTTCGGTGGCCCCGAATACGGTCCGCCGGATCTGGCGACCTCGGCACCGAATCCTGATGGCATCGCCCATTCGCCGGGTGTGCCCAGTGCGGCCATCCCCGGTCAGATGCCGCCGGATCAGCCCGGCGCCCCCGTCGAGTTGGCGCCCGGTCCGCCCGGTGCCCGCACGGTTCCGATCGCCCCACAACCCGGATTGCCCGATGCCATCCCGGGTTACGCACCACACCCGCCGCCGTTGAACGCACCTCCGGCGCCACCGGGGCCGGGTCCCGACGCTGGGCCGGCGGGATCGCCGCCGCTGCCGGGTAACCCGCCGTTCCTTCCGCCCGGGTCGCAGGGATAGGCAGGGGTATAGAGAGCTATGTCTACCGTTTTCAACGTACGAAACATCCAGTTGCCCAAGGCTTCTCGGGCAACCGTCATCGTCGGTGCGCTGGCGGTGGTGGCTGCCCTGGTGCTGGGGTACTTCGGTTACAACCTGTACAAGAAGATGACCACCACCACGGTCACCGCGTACTTCCCCGAGGTGCTGGCGCTGTATCCGGGCGACAAGGTCCTGATCATGGGCGTCAAGGTCGGTGCGATCGACAGCATCGAGACCGACGGCGACAAGATGAAGGTCGTTTTCCACGTCAACAACCGCTACAAGGTTCCCGAGAACGTGACGGCCTCTGTGCTCAACCCGAGCCTGGTGGCCTCGCGCGTCATCCAGCTCTCCCCGCCCTACACCGGCGGGCCACAGCTGCAGAACAACGCGGTGATCCCGATCGAGAGCACCCAGATCCCGGTCGAGTACGACGATTTGCGCGATCAGGTCAAGCGTCTGCTCGACGATCTGGGGCCCACGCCCGAACAGCCGAAGGGACCGTTCGGCGACATCGTGAATTCCTTCGCGGAGGGTTTCAAGGGCAAGGGCGACAAGCTCAACCGCACCCTCGACGGGCTGTCGGAGGCGTTGACCACGCTCAACCAGGGTCGCGGTGACTTCTTCTCGGTGGTCAAGAGCCTGGCGTTGTTCGTCAACGCCCTGCACAAGAGCGATCAGCAGTTCGTGGCGCTCAACAACGACCTGGCGCAGTTCACCAACTCGTTCACCAACACCGATCAGGAGTTGGCGACGGCCCTGCAGGATCTCAACAAGGTGCTCAAGACCACCCGTGAGTTCCTCGACAAGAACGGTGGCGTGCTGGCTCACGACGTCGACAACCTGTCGGAGGCCACGACCGCGATCCTGCAGCCCGAGCCGCGCAACGGTCTGGAGACCGGTCTGCACGCCTACCCGAACCTGGCCGCCAACGTGCTCAACATCGTCGCGCCCAACCAGGGTGGCATCGTGGGCCTGCCGGTGCTGCCCGGCCTGACCAACTTCTCCAACCCGCTGCAGTTCATCTGCAGTTCGATTCAGGCCGGTAGCCGGTTGGGGTACCAGGATTCGGCCGAGTTGTGCGCGCAGTACCTGGCCCCGATCCTGGACGCGATCAAGTTCAACTTCCTGCCGTTCGGGATGAACATGGCCAACACCGCGATGACGCTGCCCAAGCAGATCTCCTACTCGGAGCCGCGCCTGCAGCCGCCGGGCGGGTACAAGGACACCACCGTGCCCGGTATCTGGTCGCGGGACACGTTGTTCTCGCACGGCAACCACGAGCCCGGCTGGACCGTGGCGCCGGGCATGCAGGGCGTGCAGGTGCAGCCGGCCACCCAGCAGATGCTGACCCCGGAGTCGTTGGGCGAGTTGATGGGTGGGCCCGACATCCAGGCCCCGCCGGCGCCGCCGGCATTCGGGGTGCCGCCGGGCGGCAACCTGCCCGGGCCGCCGAACTCGTATGACGAGAACAATCCGCTGCCACCGCCGTGGTACCCGCAGCCCGGGCCGCCACCGGCACCGGCGCCGGGAGTGATCCCCGGTGACCCGATGTCGGCTCCGGCTCCCGCTCCGGCACCTGGCCCGGCTCCGGCCGGACCCGCGCTGCCTGCCGAGGTCGGAGGGCAGCCGTGATGAACCGCTTGCGCGAAGAACAGACAACTCCGATGACGAAGACACGCAAGTGGGGTCGCCTCGGGCGTCGCGTTGCGGTGCTCTCGGCGTCCGCTCTGATCCTCACGTCCTGCGGGCAGTGGCGCGGCGTGGCCAACGTGCCGTTGCCGGGTGGACCGGGAACCGAGGGCGGGCACACCACGCTGTACGTGCAGATGCCGGAGACGTTGGCGCTCAACGCCAACAGCCGGGTGCGGGTGCGCGATGTGTTCGTCGGCCGGGTCCGCAAGATCGAGCTGATCAACTGGGTTCCGACGCTGACGATCGACCTGCAGCCGGGCATCGAGCTGCCCAAGAACACGCTGGCCAAGATCGGTCAGACCAGCCTGCTGGGTTCGCAGCACGTCGAGCTCAACCCGCCGGAGAAGCCGTCCGAGGAGAAGCTGCGGGACGGGGACACGATCCCGCTGGCGCAGTCGTCGGCGTATCCGACGATCGAGCGGACCCTGGCCGGGATCTCGGGCATCCTCACCGGTGGTGGCATCCCCAACATCGAGACGATCCAGACCGAGGTGTTCAACATCCTCAACGGCCGTGCCGATGAGATCCGCGACTTCCTGGGTCGGCTCGACACGTTCACCGACGAGCTCAACCAGCAGCGCAACGACATCACCCGCGCGATCGACTCGACCAACCGGCTGCTGAACATCGTGGCCGCCCGCAACGACACGCTGGACCGGGTGCTGACGGAATTCCCGCCGCTGATCCAGCATTTCGCGGACACCCGCGATCTGTTCGCCGACGCGGTGACGGCCCTGGGCCGGTTGTCGAAGGCGGCCGACGACACCTTGTCGAACAGCAACGCCAACCTGCACACCAACCTGCAGAACCTGCAGCGCCCGCTCAAGCAGCTGTCGCGCTCGGCGCCGTACCTGGTCGAGGCACTCAAGCTGATCCTGACGGTGCCGTTCAACATCGAGAACATTCCGAAGGCAGTGCGCGGCGACTACATCAACGTGTCGCTGACCATCGACCTGACGCTCAGCTCGGTGGACAACGCATTCCTGTCCGGTACGGGTGTTTCGGGCATGCTGCGCGCGCTCGAGCAGGCGTGGGGCCGTGATCCGGCCACGATGATCCCCGACATTCGGTTCACGCCGAATCCGCACGACGCACCTGGCGGCCCGCTGGTGGAAAGGGGGGAGTGAGACATGTTGCTCACACGCTTCATCAAGTTGCAGCTCGTCCTGTTCACCGTGCTGACCGTGGTCGCCCTGGTCGTGCTGGCCCTGGTGTACCTGCGGTTGCCGACGTGGGCCGGGATGGGGATGTACAACCTGAACGCCAACCTGCCGAACTCGGGCGGCTTGTACGCGACGGCCAATGTCACCTACCGCGGCACCACGATCGGCAAGGTCACGTCTGTGGAGCCCACCGAGCGGGGCGCCCGGGTCGAGATGAACATCTACGACCAGTTCCGGATCCCGCGGGACGCCACGGCCAACGTGCACTCGGTGTCGGCGGTGGGTGAGCAGTTCATCGACCTGGTGTCCGAGGGCACCACCAAGGAGTACTTCCGCGACGGCGACACGATCGAGAAGGGCACTGTGCCCGCCGAGGTCGGCCCCTCCCTCGACGCCGCCAATGATGCTTTGGCGGCGTTGCCGAAGGAGCAGATCGCGGTCCTGCTCGACGAGACCTCCAAGGCGGTGGGCGGCCTCGGGCCGTCACTGCAGCGGCTGGTCGATTCCACCCAGGCCATCGCCGGTGATTTCAAGGACAACCTCGACCCGATCAACGACATCGTCGAGAACTCCGGGCCGATCATCGACAGCCAGGTGAATTCGGGTGACGCGATCTCCCGGTGGGCCAAGAACCTGAACACCCTGGCCGCGCAGAGCGCCCAGAACGATGCGGCGCTGCGCGGTGGTCTGCAGCAGGCCGCACCGACGGCCGATCAGCTCAACTCGGTGTTCGGTGATGTCCGCGAGTCGCTGCCGCAGACGCTGGCCAACCTCGAGATCGTCATCGACATGCTCAAGCGGTACAACAAGAACGTCGAGCAGGTGTTGGTGGCACTGCCCCAGGGTGGAGCCGTCGCGCAGACCGCGACGATCTTTGCGCCCAAGGGTCTGCTGCACTTCGGTCTCGGCATCAACATGCCGCCGCCGTGCCTGACCGGGTTCCTGCCCGCCGATCAGTGGCGCTCGCCGGCGGACACGTCGTCTGCACCCATCCCGGAGGGCCTGTACTGCAAGATCCCCAAGGACGCGCCCAATGCGGTGCGTGGTGCACGTAACTATCCGTGTGCCGATGTGCCCGGCAAGCGGGCCGCCTCACCAAGGGAATGCCACAGCGACGAGCCTTACCAGCCGCTTGGCACAAACCCCTGGTACGGCGACCCGAACCAGATCCGCAACTGCCCGGCTCCGGGTGCCCGTTGCGATCAGCCCGTCGATCCGGGCCGGGTGATCCCCGCGCCTTCGGTCAATAATGGGTTGAACCCGTTGCCGGCGAGTCAGCTGCCACCACCGGAGTCGACGGCGCCGCGCAGCGATCCGCTGACCGCGCCCCGGGGTGGCAGTGTGAGTTGTAGTGGACAGCAGCCGAACCCCTGCATCTACACTCCGGCAGCAGGTTCGACTGCCACCTACAGCCCGTCCAGCGGCGAGGTGGTCGGTCCCGGCGGTGTGAAGTACTCCGTCACCAACTCGAATAAACCAGGAGATGACGGATGGAAGGAGATGCTGGCGCCAGCCAGCTGAACCTCGCCGACCAGCAGGACCCTCACCTCACCGAACCGGACGAGCAGGCTGCCGCGCGCCCATCGCGCCTCGGCCGCGGCGCGATGGCGGCGATCCTGGTCGGGCTTCTGGTCTTGACGGTCGGTCTCGGTGTGGGCGGATACTTCGCGCTGCGCGCACACCAGGTCAGCGAACGGATCGCCCACGACGAGGCCGAGGCCCTGCAGGCGGCGAAAGACTGCGTGACGGCCACCCAGGCTCCCGACACCCAGGCGATGATTGCCGCCCAGACCAAGATCATCGAATGCGCGACCGGTGACTTCGGGGCGCAGGCCGGCCTGTACAGCGGCATGTTGCTGGACGCCTACCAGGCGGCGAACGTGCAGGTGAAGGTCTCGGATCTGCGGGCCGCGGTGGAAAAGCACAATGACGACGGCTCGATGGACCTGCTGGTCGCGGTGCGGGTGCTGGTCACGAACTCCGAGAAGTCCGACGAAGAGCAGGGCTACCGGCTGCGGGTGAAGATGGCCCGCGCCGAGGACGGCACCTACAAGGTGGCACGACTGGACCAGGTCACGTCGTGACCGCTGTGCTGGACCAGGCTGCACCGGCCTCGTGGTTGCAGCGGGCGGGGGCGTTCGCCATCGACGTCCTGGCCGGCGCCGGGTTGATCGTCACGTTGGCGCTGCTGGCATTGTCAGCGCCGCTGTACAGCTGGTTCTGGTGGGTGTGCACCGTGGCGGCTGCCCTCGCGGGCGTGGCGGTGCTGGTCAACCGGATCGGCCTGCCCGCGTTCACCGGCTGGTCGCTGGGCCGGTCGGTGTTCGGCATCCGGGTGGTGTCCGCGGCCGGCGATGCGGGTCTGCTGCGGCTGCTGCTGCGCGACGTGGCCCATCTGCTGGATACCGCGGCAGTGTTCGTCGGCTGGCTGTGGCCGCTGTGGGACGCCCGCAACCGCACGTTCGCCGATCTGTTGGCCCACACCGAGGTGCGGCGCGTCGAATCCGCCGGCGAGGGCGTGCGTCGCCGTGCCGGCGCGGTGCTGCTGGTGCTGGCTGTGCTCAGCGGAATCGCCGGTGGTCTCGGCTACTACGCGGTGTACCGCCAGGACCGGGCGGTGGACCAGGCCCGTGCGCAGATCGCCGAGCAGGGCCCGCGCATTGTCGAAGAGCTGCTCAGTTACGGCGTGGATTCCGTCGACGAGGATTTCGCCAAGGCGCAGTCCCTGGCCACCGACAACTACCGGCAACAACTGATCGCCCAGCAGGACGCCGTCCGCAAGGCCGGGCCGACCACCAACGATTACTGGGCGGTGAGCAGCGCGGTGCTGTCGAACCCGGAACCCACCGCGACCGAGGCGTCGATGTTGATGGCGCTGCAGGGCCAACGCGGTACCAACCCGCAGGAGCTGAAGTTCATCACCGCGACCGTGCAGGTGGACTTCACGAAGTCCGGTGACCGCTGGCTCGTCGACAACTTGACGGTGCTCAAGCGGCCGGCGCTGAACGGGGGCGGACAATGAGCCCGCGGCGCCGGATCGACGCCGGCGAGCGTGACTACTTCGCGGTCGAGCCCAAGGAACCCATCCGGTGGGGGCTGCCGATCGTCGCGATGGTGTCGGCGCTGCTCATCGCGGCCGCCATCGCGGGCAGCACCGTGATCTTGGTGCGCCACCTGTCGGATCGCCGGGCCGAGATCAAGGAAGCCGACGCGCTCGGCTATGTGACCGCGTTCATGACCGGATATACGACGGTGGATCCGTTCCACGCCAACGACTACGCCGACCGGATCAAGGCGCAGGCCACGGGCGATTTCCGAAAGATGTTCCAGGACAAGCTGAACGAGATCGTCGTTCAGGTGGCGCGGGCCGAGCCCACCGAAGGCAGCGTCATGGCCGCCGGGATCCAGCGCTGGAACGACGACGGCAGCGCCGACGTGTTGGTGGCGACCAAAACCAGCACCCGCACGGCCGACGGCAAATCAGTGATCGAGAGCGGTAGTCGTTGGGTTGCGACGACGATTCGGGAAGGACAGCAGTGGAAGATCAGCCAGCTGATTCAGGTGATCTGACCACCGGCGAGCCTGACAAGCCGCGCCGCAAACTCTTCGGGCGGCGGCGCCGCGCCGAGGCAGCGGTGGAGCCGGTGGAGCCGGTGGAACCGGTGGAGGCCGACGAGGTCGAAGGTGGCGACGCCACACCGGAACCCCGGATGCCCACGGGCAAGGCGGGCCGCAAAGCCGCGGAGCCGGAACCCGAGGCCGAGGCAGAGATAGAGGCAGAGGCAGAGGCAGAGCAGGTCCTCGTTCCGCACCGCGAAGCAGGTAAGCGGCTGACGTACGTCGCTGCGGGCGCTGCGGTGTTGTTCGTGGCGGCCGGGGCCTTCGGCGGTGCCATGCTGCAGCCCTACCTTGCCGACCGCGCGCTGGTGGCCACCAAGTTGCATGTGGCGCGGACTTCGGCCGACGCCATCACCACGTTGTGGACGTACAACCCGGACAACATCGAAACCCTGCCGGACCGGGCCGAGAGGTTCCTGTCCAATGATTTTGCGGCCGAGTACCGGCAGTTCATCGACACGATCGTGCCGAGCAACAAGCAGGCGCAGGTCAGCAACGACACCGAGGTGATGGGCACCGCGGTCGAGTCGATCAGCCGCGATGAGGCCACTGCGATCGTCTACACCAACACGGTGTCGACCAGTCCGGTGACCAAGAACATCCCGTCGCTGCGGTATCTGTCGTTTCGGCTGACACTGCATCGAAGCGACGGGGATTGGCGTATCACGGAGATGCCGACACTGACCCAATTGGACCTGACACCGCAGCTTTAGCGGCGAGGATGTAGGCATGGCCATTGCCTCACCGGTATCGCAGCGGTGGACTGTCGTGGCCCTGCTGTTGTTGACGTTCGCCACCGGTGTCGTCGATGCGATCAGTGTGCTGGTACTGGGCCACGTGTTCGTCGCGAACATGACCGGGAACGTGATCTTCCTGGGCTTCTGGTTCGTACCTCACTCGGCTGTCGATGTGACCGGCGCGCTGGTGGCTTTCGCCGGCTTCGTGCTGGGCACCGTCGTGGGCGGCCGGCTGCGGCGCCACCTCGACGGGCGGGTCCGATTCTGGCTGACCACCGCGCTGTCCGTGGAAGTCGTTCTGCTGATCGTGCTCTCGAGTCTCGCCGGGGCTGGAGTGCTGTCCTATCAGGACAACCGCAAGGCGATCCTCGCCGTTCTGGCGATGACGTTCGGTATCCAGAACGCGACCGCGCGTCAGTTCGGCATCCAGGAATTGAGCACCACGGTGCTGACGCAGACGATCGTGGGCCTCGGTTTCGACAGCCGGCTGGCCGGCGGCACCGGCGACCGCGAGAAGTTGCGCTATGGAGTGGTGCTCACGATGTGTGGGGGGGCGGTGCTGGGTGCGACGCTGTCGCAGTTCACCGTCTCGCCGGTGATCGGGCTGGCGGCGGTGGTGGTGGCGATCAGCGCCCTGATCTTCAGGTTTGGGCCGCCGCCGGCGCAGAGTGCTCACTGATCCACGTGGCGGCTTCGTCGGCCGCGTGCCGCAACGCTGTCAGTTCGCCGACGTAGTCGACGATCGCGCCGATTCCGGGCAGCATCCCGAGGTAGTGATACACCCTTTGCGGCTGTGGCCGTTTCGTGAGTTCGGCGCCCACTGCGCGCAGGGTGCCGGCGACCTCCCAGAGTTTGCCGGGCAACGAATGCGCGGTATCGGCATCCTCGGGTAGCGGGTCGGCCAGATCACGGTTGCACAGCACCGCGCCCAGCAACTGCACCTGGTCGTCGCGGTCGGTGACGCCGTCCTCACGGGCCACCGCCCACAGCAGGATTGCCTGGTTGGCGAATCCCAGGGCGTCCTGGACCGGGAGACGATCGGCAATGAACCCGAAGGCGCCGGGAAACGCGACCGCCACCGTGGTCACCGTCCCGACCCGCCGCACCCACCATTTCACGTGGCCGTCTCGGGTCATGTCATCCCAGGCTTGAGTACCGGGCAGTTCGGCGAAATTGAGTATCGCCGCAGCGCGGTCCAACGTCCTGTCCACCGGATTCACGGCGGGGGACTGCCGATGCGTGCGCTGCTTCAGGCCGAGCGGGTCAAACCGGGTGGCCAGATCCAGCGCCGGGTTGATCACCGCCGCCGCACGGTTGAGTGCCCCGGCGACATCAGCGTCGGAGAGGCGGGTGAAAGGCAACAGGCTGATCCCCATCACAGCCATCTTGCCGGATGGGCGCGGTTGCCGTCGTTTCCGGTCCGAAAATTTGTCGTACCCCTTTGCGATGATGGGGTTATGTCTTCGGCCGCAGCCTCTTTCGATGTTGAGGTGAGCCCTGCACAGCGGTTGGAGAGGTTGTTCGAGGAGTTGTCGGAGCTGTGCGGTCAGCGCAACGCGATCGATGGCCGGATCGTGCAGATCGTGGCCGAGATGGACCGTGACGAGTTGTGCGGGGCTACCGGTGTCCGCTCGATCGAGGCGTTGGTGGCGTGGAAGACCGGTGTGACACCCCACAACGCGGAGACGGTGGTGACCGTCGCGCGGCGGGTCGACGAATTCCCGTGCTGTGTCGAAGCGTTGCGCGAAGGACGGTTGTCGCTGGATCAGGTCGGGGTGATCGCCGAGAAGGCCGCCGACGGATCCGATGAGCATTACGCCGAGTTGGCGGCGGTCGCCACCGTCCGCCAGTTGCGGACCGCGGTCAAGCTGGAACCACGCCCCCAACCCGATCCGCGGCCCGAACCGCAACGGTCCTTCACCAAGTCTGAGAAAGATGAGTGCACCACCTACCGGATCACCCTTCCGCGGGTGGAGGCGGCGAAATTCGACGCCGCCCGCCAGGCCCACCAGGATGCGCTGATCGCGGACTGGAAACGCGATCACGACATCGACGATCACGACACCGATGTCGATGACACCGGTGATGATCAGGTGCGACCGTTTCCCAACGCCGTCGATGCGTTCATGAGTGTGGTCGAGGCCGGGTGGGATGTTGAGGCGGAGCGCCGCCCGCACGGGCAGCACACCTCGGTGATCGTGCACCTCGATATCGAGCAGCGGATCGCCGCGTTGCATCTGGGTCCGGTGTTGACCGACGAGGATCGCCGCTACCTGCTCTGTGATGCCACCTGCGAAGTCTGGTTCGAACAGCGCGGGCAGGTGATCGGCTCCGGGCGGACCACCCGCACTATCGGCCGCCGGCTCCGCCGGGCGCTGGAGCATCGCGACCGGTGCTGCGTGGTGCCCGGGTGCGGCGCCACCCGCGGCCTGCACGCCCACCACCTCGTGCACTGGGAGGACGGCGGCACGACCGAACTGGACAACCTGGTGCTGCTGTGTCCGTATCACCATCGGCTGCATCACCGGGGTGGCATCACCATCACCGGGCCCGCCGATCGGTTGCGGGTCACCGACCGCACCGGGGAACCACTACTCGGTGGATCATTGGCCCGGTCACCCAAGATGCCCCCGCCCGATGTTCCGCCCTACCCAGGGCCGACAGGGGAACGCGCCCAATGGTGGTGGTACCCGCCATTCGAACCCCAACCACCACCAACAGCCGCATAGCGCAGGGTGGTTATGGATCAGGCGTATCCGTCCACCCATGTGCCGGTGTCATCCGTGCGGACGACGAGGTTGACTCCTGGCGCCGCCATCAATGCGGCCGCTCGCGACGGAGTCGGGACGCTCTCAGTCTCGGCGCACGTGTTTCGGTCGAAGGTCGCGAGCGCGTCGCGAGTACCGAACACGACCTGCCTGTCCAGGATCAAAGCCATGCCGTCAGGGGATATGCGCCCGGTGGCATTGGCGGGACGGTCGTTGAATGAGCACTGCTCTCGTCCGTCCGGGCTGCGCAAGGTAGCCCGATCATTGTCGTGAGTGAGGGCCGCATCGGAGCCGTCGGTGGTAAGGATGGGATACACGGGGCTGCCGAGATCCTCGTAGGACCGGCGTGCGGCGTTGGCGAACACCGTGCGGCGTTCACCATCATCAGGGCCCACGGTGAGGATGGCGGCGCCGTCGCCCGCATGTGAGGCGTACAGCGCCACGCGGTGGCGTTTGAAATCCTCTGCGGTATAGGGAAGCCCACGCAGAACCGTGGCTTCCCACGTGGTGGTGCCGGTAGCCGGATCGGCAACGGCGAACAGGATGTCCGTGCCGTCACTGCCCGGGCACCGCTCTGCACTCTGGAGGAAACGTGCGAATCCGTCGCCCCAGTCCGGGCAGTGAGAGCCGGGCGCGGGCGCCGTCCAGAGGCGATTTCCGGTCCTGGTGTCGAACCGGGTCCAGGTGAGGGCGTCCGGGTCTTCGTCGACCAGGTAGGTGAGGCCCGGTGGCAGACGATGATCGATCACCCTCCGGTAGGTGTCGACCAATGACTTGTTCGAGGACCACCACAGCCGGCGGCCGGTGGGTGCATCGAGACCCACCAATATCGAAGGATACGAACCGATCCCGGCGACAACGGTCTGTCCGCCGTCGAACACGTGCAGCGATGTCACCAGCGATTCGCCGGGGCCGGAGCGTGAATAGTGCCATCGCTCAGCTGAATCGGGCCCATAGGCGGTGACCTTCCCATTGCCGTAGGTGACGAAGCCGCCGGCGATGGGTTCGACGTACCACCCGTTGTGTTCGATCTGGTCCCAGTTTGTCCAGTCGGACACCTTGAGGGTGAAGCGTTTTGTGCCGAGGGTGGCCGGTATAGGGAGGTCCGCGGATGGTGATGATGCGATCGACGCGTCGACGAATCGGCGGTCATCACCGGCGCGGACCGCTAGGTTGGCCGCCGAGGCTGACACCACGAGCCCGACGAGAATTCCGACCACGACAGGGACGCGCCAGCCGCGATGCGCCCGGCGGGGGATGGCGAAGCTGCCGATGATCAGGGCCACCACGCCGATCAGTCCCAACCGCCAGGCGGACAGCATGACCGGCAACTGTGCCGTGCGTGGATAGAACATCATCCAGCCAACAAACTGACCAAGCCGGTCGGCGTAGAAGGTCATGAACAACAGGACCATCACGCCCACCGCGGCCGGCAAGATCCATGTACCCGGATGGGTTCTGCCGACGAACCAGGCAATGACGGTGGTCGCCAGCAGCAGGCCGACAAGCCAACAAAGGGCTACCGCGATGCTTTGGGGGGTGTGGGCACCCAGCGATGCCGCTTCAGGCGGCAGGAAATCTCCCCATGCACCGAGCGCAGGTGACGGCTGCCCGGTCAGCCAACTCGTCAGGGCGAGGCCCACGGCGGATATGAGCAGCGCAAGCGCCAATCCCAGGCTTACTGCCGATATGGCACGCATCAACGATTTCCCCCACGACACGGGAGAATTCTGCCAGGCCGCGCCGGTAACCTGACCGATATGCCCAGTGCCGTGGATCGGGCCGACGTTTTCGTCAAGCGGAATGTGTCGGCGCCGCCTGGGTTCTTCGCTGCGGAGGCCGCCGGACTGAACTGGCTGGCCGTCGAGGGCGGTGTGCCGTGTGTTCCGGTAATCGCCTACGACTCAACCTCATTGACGCTGCAGTGATTGCACCCGGTGGCGCCGACGGCGCAGGCCGCTCGAATCTTCGGCGAGCAACTGGCGCACACCCACGAAGCCGGCGCGTCGGCCTATGGCGCCGGGCCGGCCGGTTACGGCGGGGATGGGTTCTTCGGCCCGATGGCACAGCCGTTGCCAATGTCGTTGGCGCCCCACGATTCTTGGGGCGCTTTCTAGGCCGATGAGCGGTTGCGTCCGATGACGCAACTGGCGGCAGGCCGGCTCAGTGCCGGGGCGCTCGGCGCCATCGCGGCGGTGGCCGATCTGTGCCGCGCAGACTTGTTCCATGACGACGACCGTCTGGCCAGGCTGCACGGTGACCTGTGGAGCGGCAACGTGATGTGGACCGCCGACGGTGCGGTCCTTGTCGACCCTGCCGCACATGGTGGACATCGGGAGACTGATCTGGCGATGCTGGCGCTGTTCGGCCGAGGTTACGCGGGCCACGCTGAGGCGGCGGCCCGGCGAGTCCTGGTAACTGCCAGCAAACTACGGATCGAGTAGTTGACAGATCAGCGGACGTTTGACAATGGCAAGGCATGCGCCAATGGCGCACAGCAACGTTGCATGGATATATCCGCAATAAATCTGACGCTTGCCTCTGGCAAGCAACGATATGCCTCTGCCCAGTACAGCATTCATCGGGTCGCTTTCGCCAAGTTTGCGACAAACTGTGAAGGCAAATATGGAAATTTTCCCAGCAATGTAGTGATGGGGGTCACAGTAGTGTTACGTTGCCTGAGATCAACCTGAGAACACGGCCGAAGGGACTGGTCAGATGGCAGTCAAACACCGTAGGCAGCGGCGGCGCGTCAAGAAGGTGGCGAGCATCGGTGCGGCGACCGCAACGATCACCGCACTCACCGTCGGTGTTGCTCCGCCAACCGCTCAGGCCGCCGCGGTCCAGCGGGACGTGTGGCTGCAATCCGGAGCGCAGATCTTCCCGCCGCCGGATCAGATCCCAGACCTCACGGGTGGGCTGGGCGCGGCGGCATACAACGTGGCCCAGGACATCGGCGCGCAGCTGCTCACGGCGATCGTCGACAACGTCAATCTGGCAGCGTTGGCACAGGCCGCCGGGTTGGATCCGGAGAGCGTCGTCACCGGTCTGCTGAACAATGCGGTCAACGGCGTTGTGGGCGGCGTGCTGGGCCAGGTTCCCATCGATGTCGATGGTCTTGTGGCTCCGGTCCTTCAACCCGTGCTGGCGGAGGTCCTCGGGCCCCTGGGGCTCGGCCAGTTGGTGACGGGCCAGGTTGCAGCGCTACTGGCCCCGGCAATTGCGGAGGTGCTCGGGCTGGACGACGTCGACAACCTCGGTCAACTCGTTGCAGCGCTCGGCCTCAACCTGGACAACCCGTTCGACCTGTCCGATGTCGACGTTCCCGGCCTCAACGTCGTCACCACCGGCTGGCCGTTCACGTTGATGAAACTGATCGGCGTCGACCTCGGCTGGGTCCCACCGTTCCCCAACTCGGTCGCCGCCGACATCAACAACACCAACTATCTGGATGTTGGTATCGGAGGCCTACTTGGCGACCTCCCGGTGATCGACCAGTTGACGTCGCTTCTGAACGTCCTGGCCCCGACTGTCGACGTGGACGACGTGCTCAATGGTCTCCCCGACCTGGTCTCCTTGCGAGTGCCGATCGTGGCCGGAGTCGGCCTCGGCGCATTCGCCGCCGGCGCGGCCTATCAACAAGTGGTCGACGACCTGCCGAATCAGCCTGGCGGAGCGAACTTCACCGGAAGCGATCCACTGCTGGGCAGCTTCACGATCCTGCCGATGCTCCTGATCGACAACCCGGGCCGCGCCAACGGCGGCATCCTGGCCCGGGCCTATCCGCTGTTCAGGTTGCTCGGTATCGACACCGTGACGCCCGATACCCAGGTGCAGAGCAGCACTGATGGGGAAGGTCTGCTCAACGGCATACAGCTGTTTGGGCTGACTCTGGGTGGTGCCAATCTGATCCCGATCAAGGTCGACGCCACGGCGGAGTACCTGCCGCTGTCGGACTTTGCTGCCTGGCCCAACCCGTTCACAATGGCGAATAACGTTGCAGCAGGGATGTTCCCGACGTACATCCTGCGAAATCAAACCGTCGCGGGGATTCTCGGGGGCCTGACCACCCAGGTGGTGGGCCAGCTTGTTGCCGACCTCGCCGATTACACGGCCAACCCCGGCGAGGATCCCACCAAGGGGCCCAAGCTCAACATCTACTACACACTGGACGCGCAGAGCCTGCCGCTGCTGGAACCCACTTATCTAGCGGTAGACGCCATCAACCTGCTGACCGGGGCGAACCTCAACAACCCGATCGGCACGGCGCTGAGCCCGGTGCTCACCAGCCTCGTCAACCTCGGGTACACCGACGTCGAGTACGACCCGGCCACCGGCGTCTATCAACGCACCCTCGACGAAGCCGATATCCCAACCGCTTTCGGGACGCTTCCGGCCGATGTCGATTGGGCTCAGGTTCCCGGGCATCTGGTCGACAACCTCGTCACGGGCATCCAGAAGGCCATCGATGACGGCCTGATCAACCAGAACCCCGTGCCGAGCCCGATTCAGACGCTGCTCGGTTTGCTCGGCGTGGGCAGTGAAACTGGCATATCCCCACTGGATCTGCCTGCACCACAAAATATTACGACTACGAAGTTTGAACCACAGGGCATCACAGATACCCCGCCAGTGGCCGGTGACGCCAAGGTGCTGAACCTCGCGGCCGAACCGGAGCCTGACACCGAGAAGGTGGAGAAGGAGACCGGAGACAAGGCGATCATCCTGAAACGGGAGGCCACAAAGATCGGCACCTCGGCCCTGAAGGCGCGGGAACGCACCGCCGCGGCGGTCACGGATGCGCAGGATCGACTCAATTCGCTTGCCGAGAACGGCCGCAAGCAGATGAGGTCTGCCGTCAATGGCCTCAGGGGCGGTGCCGAAAAGGCTGCTGAGCCGGTCAAGACTGAGAAGCAACAGGAGACGACGCAAGAGAAGAAGCAAGAGAAGAAGCAAGCGGCAAAGCAGGACAAGAAGCAAGACAAGAAGCACGAGAAAAAGCGAGCAAAGAAGCGCGACGCCGCGTAGCGGCAGGCCCAGGCGCCGCCGGAAACTACGATTGTCCGGTGACTTCGGCAAGGCGTGGGCGCGGCAGACCTGCCGGACCTGGCGTCGACGTCGAGCAACGGCGCAACGACCTGCTCGACGCCGCCGAACGTGCCATCCGGACCCACGGCGCCGATGTGGGTCTCGCCGAGGTGGCCAAAGAGGCCGGCTTTGTGCGCTCGGCCGTCTATGCGGTGTTCCCGAATCGGACGGCGATGTTGTCCGACCTCGGCAAGCGTCAGGCTCGACGGCTGCTGATCGAGATCACCAAACGCGCCGACGGCTCGACCGATCTGCGGCAGCGGATGTCGTTGTTCTTCGACGTGATCTGCGGCTGGATGCAGGACGATCCGGATCTGTATCGCGCGCTGAGCGTGCATGCCGCCGGCGGTCACGAGACGCCGGGGATCTTTGATCAACTCGCCGCAGCGGTCGAGGCAATGTTGGCGGCATCGATGAAGGCCGGCGGCGCCGATGCCGCGGCAGCGGCGCCGTGGGCGCGGGCGATCGTCGGTTCCGCCATGGTCAGCGCCCAATGGTGGATCCGGGATTCGACGATGCCTCGGGCCGAGCTCGTCGAACACCTGACCACCTTGTGCTGGGACGGTGGCTCGGCGCTGCCGTTCAGTCCCTTCGACGTCTCGGCTATTGACAGCAGCCCGCCATAAAAGACACCATGTCTTTTATGTATTGGGAAAGCGTGCCCGGTGAATACGACCTGACGCTCACCGAGATCACCGGGTCCATCCCGCCGGGGCTCACCGGCACGCTCTATCGCAATGGATCGGGCCGCTGGAACATCGGCGCATCGCAGGTGGACAGTCTGTTCGACGCCGACGGCATGGTGGTCGCCTTCGCGATCGACGGCAGCGGGGTGCGCTTCAAGAACCGGTTCGTGCGCACCGAGCACTACGTGACCACCACTGCGGCCGGGCGGATGGTGAAACGCGGATTCGCCCACCAGCGCCCGGGAGGTATCCGGGCCAACGCATTTCGGCTGCCGGCCAACACCGCCAACACCAACGTGATGATCGGAGCGGATCAACTGCTGGCGCTTTGGGAGGGTGGGCGCCCGCACGGCCTGGATCTGGACACTCTCAACACCATCGGCATGTGCAGCCTCGACGGCGTGCTCAAGGGCCCGATCGGCGCCTATTCGGCGCATCACACCTACGACGCCACGACGGGGTCACGAGTGAACTTCGGGTTCGAACCCTACTTTCCGAGATTCGACCTGCGACACATCCGCAGTGCGCCGACCAGAGAGGAGAAGCTGAGGCGGCTCAAAGAACTGGTGGGCGAGGCGATTACGCGAGTCCGGTTGCGGTTGTACGACACCGACGCCCGCGGTGTCACCCGGTACCTGCGGGCGGTCCCACTGCCCGGCATGGGCCTCATCCATGACATGGCATTGACCCCGCGCTACGCGATCTTCATGCTGTCCCCGCTGCGGATCAACCCATGGGCGCTACTGGGACACAAATCCTATTGGGATGCCATGCGGTTCAAGCACGGCGAACCGTCCTACTTCATCCTCGCCCCGCGTGACGGTGGCAGGGTCCGGGTGATCGAGACCGACCCGTTCTACATGTGGCACTACGCCAATGCCTACGAGGACGGCGCCGACGTGGTGGTGGAACTGCCCCGCTTCGCCCCGGAAACCTTCGGCGGCATGCAGGCCTGGGGCGCCGACACCCGTAGTGACATGGCCCGGCTGTACGAGAACGTCGCCCCGGAAGCACTACCGGACACCGTGCGGCTCACCCGCTTTCGCATCACCGCCGACGACCGAGTCCACACCGAGCCACTGGCCCCGATGGGTTGCGAGTTCCCGCAGATCGATCAACGTCGCTCTACCCAACCGCACACCGTCACCTACGTCACCGTGCCGAGCGACGGCGAGGGCAGCGGGGAGGGGATCGGCCGATTCGACCACGTCGACGGCACCGTACAAACCTACTGCCCGCCCGGCCACAAGCTGGTCGAGCCGATCTTCGTGCCGCGCCCGGGCAGCACCGCCGAGGCTGACGGATGGGTGCTGAGCGTGGGCTACGACGAGGCGCAGCACCGCAGCCGCCTGATGGTGTTCGACGCGCCGCACCTCGATCACGGGCCGATCGCCGAGGCGTGGCTGCCATTTCACCTCCCGATGAGCTACCACGGTGGGTTCACCAGCAGGGTGGCCGGGCAGTGAATCAGTTGGGCGCCAAGGCACTCTCGGCGAGATGCGCGAGCACCGGAGACAACAGCTCGGAGTATTCGGCGGTGATGTGGTTGTCGTCGCGGAACACCAAGGTGTTGCCGACGATCACCGGGCAGCGTCGGTCGGTGCAGAAGTACTGGTCCAGACGGGCGTACTGACCGCCGCCGGCCCGCACCGCCGCCATCTCCGCGGCAATACCCTTGTCGTTCATCGCCGTCGAGCGCTCCGGCGCGCATGCGGTGGCGTCGTCCATATGCGCCGACAAACAGGTGGGCACCGTGGTGTGCGGGTCGGGCACCGGGCCCAGTACCAGCACCCGCGCCCCGGTTCCGCGCAACTGCGAGACCAGTTGGCGCAATCCGTCCACCCAGGCCGGGTCGTAGCTGACGAACCCGAAATCGGCGCCGTAACGGCGCACCATGTCCACCACGATCAGGTGCGGGCGTTCCTGGGCGATCCGGCTCAGCACCTCGGCTCGCCATTGTTTGCACTCGGTGAACTCGCGGTCGAGGTAGGGGCTGAGGATCGGCAGCTTCATCAGGGGGCAGGTCACCTTGGCGAAAGTCTCCAGGCGCCAGCCTTTTTGCTGTGCGGCGAGGTCCAGCGCGGGGTGCCACATACCGGCATGGGAATCCCCGATGAGGGCGACGGTGGTTGGTCCGGCGGCAGCGCCGGAGACGCAGTCCGGCACGGCGATGTCCTGCCAGGACAGCACGCATCCGTTGACGAACGCCTCGGGCTTGGTGATGTTGTCCAGGGGCGGAGACAGATTCGCCGGTACCGCGTGCAGGTCCGCCGCGGCGGCGACGGCCGCCTGCACGCGCTGCTCGGGCGTCAACGTCGGCTCAGCAGAACGAGGGCCGGGCGTTTCGACCGCGACGACCGGTACCGCCGCGGGGCCGGATCCGGTGGGGACCGGCCGCACCGCCAACAGTGCCAGCCCGGCGCAGACGGCGATCCCGGTGGCCGTGGCCCCCATGGCCAGGCTGCGCCACGACGAGCCCCGCAGTGCGGCGGCGAACCGTGCCGGGTTCTCGACCAGGTGCAACGTCAGGATCGCCAGGCCGAGCGAGATGAGCACCATCGCGAGCCGACCGCTCAGCCCCAGCCCGTGGCCGAACAGCGCGGGCGCCAATAGCAATACCGGCCAGTGCCACAGGTACCACGAATACGACACTCGGCCGATGCCGCGCAGCATCGGCTTGGACAGCAGCCGTCCCACCCCCAGATCGGGTATCGCGCAACCGGCTCCGATCACGAGTGCGGTACCCAGCACCGGCAGCAGTGCCGCCGAGCCGGGGTAGGGCGTGGCCGCGCCGAGTTGGGTGCACGTGACCACCACCAGCACCAGGCCGCCCCAGCCGACCAGTGCCGCGCAGACCGGGTGCAGCCGGCGCCAGTGCACCGCGGTCAACGCGATCAGACCGCCGACGGCCAACTCCCAGGCCCGGGTCGGAAGCGAAAAGAACGCCCACGCCGGCAGGGTCCGGGTCCAGGCCAGCGACACCATGAAGGAGGCGGCGGCCACCACCGCCAAGACGCCCGCAAACGCCCACGCCGACCGGCCGTCGCGCCCGGTGCGGCGCAGCAGCCAGGCCGTCGCCAGGATCAGGGCCGGCCACAGGAGATAGAACTGCTCCTCGACGCCGAGGGACCAGTAGTGCTGCAGCGGGGAGGGAGCGGCATCGGCCGCCAGATAGTCGGTGCCCTCGACGGCGAACCGGTAATTGCCGGCATACAGAGCGCCGGCAATCGCGTCGGCGAGCACCGAGCGGGCCTGCAGCGGGGGCAGGAGGGCAGTGGCCGCCGCGGAGGTCGCCACCAGCACCAGGGCTGCCGCGGGGAGCAGCCGTCGGGCTCGGGCGGCGTAGAACGTGGCCAGGTGCACGGTGCCGGTGGACGACGCTTCGCCCCACAACATTCCGGTGATGAGGAAGCCCGACACGACAAAGAACACGTCGACGCCGATGAAGCCGCCACCGAGTCCGGGCACGCCGGCGTGGAACAACACCACCGCGAGCACCGCCACCGCCCGCAACCCCTCGATGTCAGGCCGAAACTGCTTGTTCGACAGCAGTTTCCGCCCGCTCGTGGTGCCGGCACGGCGGGGTGGGGACATTTCGGTCGTGATCACTCTGTTCACTCGAGTAACGATGGTCGCACGACAATCAGCGGTGACCCGGGATTTGCGGGCCCAATTGCTAGCCTCGTGCCGATGGGACGATCACGCCTGGCGGTACTGGCAGTGCTGTGCGGCCTGCTGTCGGGTTGCTGCGCGCCGACGCAACCTGCGGCCGACGGCACCTGTGACCTCAGCGGCCTTCCACCCGAAGCGGACAAGACGGTGCAGCTCATCGAATCCGGCGGGCCGTTCCCGTACCCGCGCAACGACGGCGTCGTCTTCGGAAACTACGAGGGTCGGCTGCCCCAGCATGAACGGGGCTACTACCACGAGTACACGGTGCCGACGCCGGGCATCAAACACCGCGGCAAGCGACGCATCGTCACCGGCGGCCAGCCGCCGACCGATCCTGCCGAGTTCTATTACACCGGCGACCATTACGAGTCCTTCTGCCTGATCGGAGGCACGTGAAGACGTATCGGATCGACGGCACCAAGGTGGCGTCCAGGGCGGATTTCTTCACCGAGATCGGTCGTGCGGTCAACGGCGACGGCGGCTACTTCGGATCCAACCTCGATGCGTTGGCCGACTGCCTGCGCGGCGGCTTCGGCACTCCCGAGGACCACAAGTTCCGTTTCGTCATGACCTCCTATCGCAACGTCAAAGACGCGCTGGGGGAGGACACGTGGCGCACCGTGCTGACGATCTTCGCCACCGAGGGCGTCGATCTCTGGCTGGAGAACTGAACCTCAGTTGAATGCCAGCCAGCTGGGCAGTGCCCGCTCGCGCGAATCGCACAGCACCTGACGGGTGTCGCAATTGCCGCGGGGGGAACCGGCGCCGCTCCACATGCCGCCGGTGTCGCGGCGCAACACGATCGCCGACGAGCCGCCGCCGTCGAGCAGCAGCGCGTTGTCGGCACCGAGGGCGCGGAACATGTCCTGCATGTTGTCCGGGGTGTAGCTGCCGCCCTGGAAGACGTAGAGCTGATCGGTGGCCCGGTTGTAGCCGACGGCGGTGCGCGCCGCGCTGGGCCCGGGATCGTTGAGCTGGCCGGTGTCACCGGGGGCGAGCAGCCCGAGGCCGGCCACCGCGACGAATCGGGCGTTCTGATCCAGCAGCCGCTGGATCACCGGTGAGGCCGAGTCATAGTCGTCCGGCCCCTTGGGCATCACCACGTAGGGAGCCCCGCCCATCGGCAGGATCATCGTGGCCAGCGCGGCCCAGCGCTCGTCGCCACCGGACAGGCCCTGCTTGCCGGCGTAGGCCAGGGTGCCGGTGACCGCGGCATTGGCCCGGCCCTGGCCGCGGGTGTTGTCCACGTAGGCGCCCAGCGGGGAGGAGCATTTGGTGTCGCGCCACGATCCGGCCTTCTGGCCGCGCACGTCGAAGAAGTTGGCGTTGACCGCGATGGTCGGCTGGCCGAGCACCTGCCAGGCCGCGAGCGGGGCATAGGTTTCCGACGCCTGCCACAGCCCTTCGCTGGTCCGCGCGCCGGGAGTGCGTTCACACCGGGACTGGTAGCCCTGATGGCTGTCGACCAGAAGCCGCGGGTTGAGCCGGCCGGAAGCGTTCTTCATCACCATCAGGTGGCCGCCGTTGTTCAGCGTGTACGCGCGTCCGTCGGCCGCCAGGAACGGTGCGGCGAACTGGCCGCCGAAGTTGTAGACGAGGTAGGAGCCTTTGGTGTTGGCGATCGCGCCGAGCAACAGGGCCTTGGCATCTTCGGCCCGCGCTACCGGGGAGCCGGTGGTGGCCAGGGCGGCGCAGACGGCAACGGTGGCCACGCTCGCGACCGCACGCTTGAGGAGTTTTGCCAGTCCTGGCACGAATTACACAATAACCACACAGGAAACTCTGTCAACATGCGTAACAGCCAGGTCACGGCGGGGTCAAGGGGCTATCGCGTCGGAGTCGTCCAGATTAGCTGGGCTGCTTGCCGACGGCTTCCGCAGCGCGGCCGGGCGCAAAGCGGCGGGCAGGGCATAAAGGCAGGCCGCGGCCAGCGCCGTGACGCCCACCGCGGCCGCCGTGACCACCAGGGCCGGGGCCGACGGCAACGCGCCCTCCAGCAGCATCGAGACGCCGAAGACCACGAACAGTGCGGCGGCTCCGAGTTGGATGGCCCGTTCCGGCAGGTGCTTGCCCGCGATCGCCCCGACCGCGATGGCCAACGCATCGGCGGCCACCATGCCGATCGTCGAGCCGATCCACACCCCCACCCAGTCGTTGTCGGCGGCCAGGGTGATCGTGGCCAGCATTGTCTTGTCGCCCAGCTCGGCGAGCAGGAACGCCGAGGTGACGGTGAGGAACGCCGGGGCGTTCGAGCGCTGGGCCCGGGTGGCCTCGTCCTCGGACAGCTTGTCCCCGCGCAGCGTCCACAGCCCGAAGAACACGAAGGTGATCCCGGCGAGGATGCCCAGCAGGTGCGTCGGCAGTGCCGCGCCCAGGTAATGCCCGACGGCGACGGAGATCAAGTGCACCGCGGTGGTGGCCGCGGTGATGCCGACCAGAACCACCCACCAGCGGTAGCGCAACGCAAACGTCATGGCCATCAGCTGGGACTTGTCGCCCAGTTCGGCGACAAAGATGACGGCGAAGCTCAAGAACAGCGCAGCGAGCACGCACCAACTCCTCGGTCGTTGGCTGCCGCTGGGGGCTGAACAGATGCCTCCGGCCGGCAAACCAATCGGTCTACGGCCGAAGGTCTCGCCCACCGGCCGATGACCGGTTCGGATAGCCGGGCCGTTGTCTCGCGTCGTCTCACATTGCCGCGCGGCCAGTATGTCGAATATCCGATTGGGGGCTACTCCCCTTCGCTGCGGTCCACCATACGCAGACCGTCGAGGTGGCGCAAACCCTCTCGCGCCGAAAGAGCTTATCGGCCAATAAGTTTGGGATCTGACACGAGAAAGTTCGGGTGTCCTGACAAATCTGCGTCAGTGGCCCACATATTCGGCGAGGTGCCGGCCGGTCAAGGTTTCGCCCTTGGCGACCAGATCGGCCGGGGTGCCCTCGAAGACGACGCGACCGCCATCGTGCCCGGCGCCGGGCCCCAGGTCGATGATCCAGTCGGCATGGGCCATGACTGCCTGGTGATGCTCGATCACGACCACCGACTTCCCCGCCTCCACCAGGCGATCCAGTAGCGCGAGCAGCTGCTCGACATCGGCCAGGTGCAGGCCGGTGGTGGGCTCGTCGAGAACATAGACGTCCCCCTTCTCGGCCATCTGCGCCGCCAGCTTGAGGCGCTGCCGCTCGCCCCCCGACAGCGTGGTCAGCGGCTGACCGAGCGTCAGGTAACCCAGACCAACATCGGCCAACCGGGACAGGATCTTCTGCGCGGCAGGGACTTTCGCATCGCCCTCGGCGAAGTACCGTTGGGCTTCGTCAACCGGCATGGCCAGCACCTCGGCGATGTTGCGGCCGGCGAGCCGATATTGCAGGACCGAGGCGCCGAACCTCTTGCCCTCGCACTCCTCACAGGTGGTCTCCACGGTGGCCATCACCCCGAGGTCGGTGTAGATCACCCCGGCGCCGTTGCACGCCGGGCAGGCCCCTTCCGAGTTCGAACTGAACAGCGCCGGTTTGACGCCGTTGGCCTTGGCGAACGCCTTGCGGATCGGGTCCAGCAGCCCGGTGTAGGTTGCCGGGTTACTGCGACGCGAACCGCGGATCGGGCTCTGGTCGACCACCACCACGCCGTCGCGGCCGGCCACCGAGCCGTCGATCAACGAGCTCTTACCCGAGCCCGCGACACCGGTCAGCACCGCCAGCACCCCGAGCGGTATGTCGACGTCGACGTCCCGCAGATTGTGGCTGGCCGCGCCACGAACCTCCAACGCGCCCTGGGGTTCCCGCACCTCTTCCTTCAGGGTGGCGCGGTATCCCAGGTGGCGTCCGGTGACGGTGTCGCTGCCCCGCAGATCCGCCACGTCGCCCTCGAAGACCACCGCGCCCCCGGCCGCGCCGGCGCCGGGGCCGAGGTCGATGACATGGTCGGCGATGGCGATCGTCTCCGGCTTGTGCTCGACGACCAGCACGGTGTTGCCCTTGTCCCGCAAGGCGAGCAACAGGGCGTTCATCCGGGCGATGTCGTGCGGGTGCAGGCCGATCGTCGGCTCGTCGAAGACGTAGGTGACATCGGTCAGGGAGGAGCCCAGGTGTCGGATCATCTTGACGCGCTGGGCTTCTCCACCGGACAGGGTGCCCGCCGGCCGGTCGAGGGACAGATAGCCGAGTCCGATCTCGACAAACGAATCCAGGGTGTGCTGCAACGCCGACAGCAGCGGGGCCACCGATTTGTCTTTGACGCCGCCGAGCCACCCGGCCAGGTCGGTGATCTGCATCGCGCAGGCCTCGGCGATGTTGACGCCCTTGATCTTCGACGAGCGCGCGGTCTCCGACAGCCGGGTGCCGTCGCAGTCGCCGCACGTGGTGAAGGTGACCGCGCGCTCCACGAACGCCCGGATGTGCGGCTGCATGGCCTCGACGTCCTTGGACAGGAACGACTTCTGGATCTGCGGGATCAGCCCGAGATAGGTGAGGTTGACGCCCTCGATCTTGAGTTTTGTAGCCTCCTTGTACAGCAGCGCGTCGAGTTCTTTCTTGGTGAACTTGTTGATCGGCTTGTCCGGGTCGAAGAAGCCGCAGCCCCGGAAGATCCGGCCGTACCAGCCATCCATGCTGAAGCCCGGGATGGTGAGCGCCCCGTCGTTCAGCGACTTGGTGTCGTCGTACAGCGCCGACAGATCGATGTCGTTGACCGCCCCGCGTCCCTCGCAGCGCGGACACATACCGCCGACGATGCTGAACTCACGCCGCTCCTTGACGGTGCGCCCGCCCTTCTCCAGCGTCACCGCACCAGCTCCGCTGACCGAGGCCACGTTGAACGAGAACGCCTGCGGCGAACCGATATGCGGTGTCCCCAACCGGCTGAACAGGATCCGCAGCATCGCCCCGGTATCGGTGGCAGTGCCCACCGTGGAGCGTGGATCGGCGCCCAGCCGCTGCTGATCGACGATGATCGCGGTGGTCAGCCCGTCGAGCACGTCGACGTCGGGGCGGGCCAGGTTCGGCATGAAACCCTGGACGAACGCGCTGTACGTCTCGTTGATCAGGCGCTGCGATTCGGCCGCGATCGTGTCGAACACCAGCGAGCTCTTACCCGAACCCGAGACGCCGGTGAACACCGTGAGCCGACGTTTGGGCAGTTCGATGTCGACGTTCTTCAGGTTGTTCGCCCGGGCACCGGTGACCCGGATCAGATCGTGGCTGTCGGCGGGATGGATGTCGGCGGTGCTCATCGGCTAGGGCAACTCCTGAATGCGGATCATGGTTCCGGCCGGGTCGCGAACGGCGCAGTCACGCACGCCGTAGGGCTGATCGGTCGGTTCCTGGACTATCTCGGTGTCGGTGGCCTGCAACTTCTCGAACGTGGCGTCCAGATCCTTGGTGGCGAGCACGACGATCGCGTAGGTGCCCTTGGCCATCATCTCGGCGATCAGGCGGCGCTCGTCGTCGGTGATACCCGGGTCGGCGGCAGGCGGGTGCAGCACGATGGAGGTGTCGGGCTGGCCGGCCGGTCCGACGGTGATCCAGCGCATCTTGCCGCCGCCCACGTCGAGGCGGACCTCGAAGCCGAGCACGTCACGGTAGAAGGCGAGAGATGCCTCGGGATCGTCATGCGGCAGGAACGTGTTGTGAATTCTGATATCTGAGATGGTCATGGGGTAGACGCTAGGTGCAGGCCCACGGCCGCCGCTTCTCGATTCCTGATCGGTTTGGTGACGTGCTTCTCCAGACAGGACGGCAGGCCGTCGGCCACGCCGGCGGTCTGTTCGCGGTAGCGGCTGGGTGGGATGCCGACCAGTTCGGTGAACCGGGTGCTGAATGTGCCCAGCGACGAGCAACCCACTGCGAAGCACACTTCGGTGACCGACATGTCGCCGCGGCGCAGGAGCGCCATCGCACGCTCGATCCGACGGGTCATCAGATAGGAATACGGGGACTCGCCGTAGGCGATCTTGAACTGCCTGCTGAGGTGCCCGGCGGACATGTTGACCCCGCGGGCCAGCGCTTCGACGTTCAGCGGCTGCGCGTACTCGCGGTCGATGCGGTCCCGGACCCGGCGCAGCAGCTTGAGATCGGCTAGCTGTTGGTCGGCCACAACCGCGATCGTACGGCTCGGGTGGGTCAAGGCGACAGTCGATACACCGCGCCGGCGTAGTCGTCGGTGATGTAGACCGCACCGTCGGGCCCGGCGACCGCGGCCACCGGCCGTCCCCAGCGGCTGCCGTCGTCGGCCTGGAATCCCCCGACCAAGGTCTGCTGCGGGCCCAATGTGCCGTTGCGCCAACCAAAGAACGACACCTCGGGGGCCTGCGGGTGCTGCCGGTTCCAGGAGCCGTGCACCCCGATCAACGCGCCCGCCCCGTAGGGCTGGGGCAACTCGGCGAAGCTCATGCCCAACGGCGCCGAATGCGCGCCCAGCGTCTGCTCGACCGGGGGCAGCGCCGCACAGTCCAGCTTGCTGCCGTCGGCGTTGGTCTGGAGGTCGCGGAGGAAACCGGCCGGCGGTGGGCCGTCGGGATTGCAATACGGCCAACCCAATTCGCGCCCCGGTGTCAGCTTCGCGACCGACTCCGGCGGGTGGTCGTCCACGTAGTCCTGACGTACCCGGCCCTGCGGGTCGGCCACGTTGTCGCGGTTGTTCACCGCTGTCCACAGCGAGCCGTCCGGCGCGAAGGCCAGGCCCGTCCCGTTGCGCACCCCGGTGGCGAACGGCGTGGCCGGCCCACCGCCGGGCGGCACCCGCATGATGGTCGCCCGGGGCGGGGTGGCGGTGCGGTCCTCGGCGGTGATGTTGCCGGCCGACCCGATCGAAAAGAACACCGCACCATCGGATCCCACGACCACACTCTTGAGTGCATGGGCGTAGGCGCCGTGCAGGTCGGGGCTCTTGGCGTCGGGGAGGCCTTCGGCGACGGTGCGGCGGTTGCGTGCCTGTCCGTCGATGTAGTCGTAGGAATCGATGCGGTTGCTCTCGGCCACGTACAGCGTCGACCCCGCGAAGAACAGGCCGTGCGGCTGCTCCAGCCCGTCGAGCAACGTGTGCTGGTCGGGACGCACCGTCAACACGTCGCCGGTTTCGGGCACAGACACCAGTAACGCACCGTCCGGGGCGAACGCCGCCATCCTCGCCTTGGGCACCCGGGCGATCACCTCGATGGTCCACCCGGCCGGGATCTGGGCGCGGCGCGGCTCGTCGAGTGGAGCCTGGGCGAACTGGTCAGGTACCTGCACGAGAACCGAGGCCAGGCCCGCGGGCGGCTGTTCAGAACTCGACGGTGACGGTGACGGCGGCGCGGCAGTGTCGGACTGCGTGCCACACGCGGCCAGTGCGGCCGCGGTGATCAGTGCCGTCGCGCTACGCGCCGCCCAAACCCGCATTCATCTCCCAGACCAGGATCTCGGCTTCGGTGTCCGCGGTGACGCGCTGACCGGCCGAATCGGTCAGGCGTGCGGCGTCGCCGTCGGCCAGCGGGCCGGAGCCCTCCAGCGTGACGGTCCCGCGGGCGACGAACAGGTGCACGTAGCGAGCCTCGGGCAGCGTCACCGAGTCGCTCGGCTGCAGCCGGGCGCCGTAGAGCGTGGCGTTGCGGTTGTGCAGGGCGACGGCGGCGTCGAGCGCGCCGGAGGCGATCGGGCTGAGCGCGGCGCCCAGTTCGATCTCCTGCTGCTGATAGCCCGGCGTCACCCCGGCGGTGTCCGGGAGCACCCACATCTGCACGAAATGCACGGGCTCGGTGCCGGATCCGTTCATCTCCGAATGCTGCACCCCGGTGCCCGCCGACATCCGTTGTGCCAGACCCGGATAGATCACTCCGGAGTTGCCCATCGAATCCTCGTGCGCCAGCCGGCCCGAGAGCACCCACGTGACGATCTCCATGTCGCGGTGCGGGTGGGTGCCAAAACCGGCGCCCGGCGCCACGATGTCGTCGTTGTTCACCAGCAACAGGCCGTGATGGGTGTTGGCCGGGTCGTAGTAGTCGGCGAACGAGAACGAATGCCGGGACTGCAGCCAGTCGGTCCGGCTGATGCCACGGTCCGCGGCGCGCCGGACATCAACCCTGGAAGCCATGGCGCCAGCCTACCGAGGGCGGGCCCGACCGACCGGTGGATAGGCCTTTAGTCTGTTGGCGTGGATATCAAGGGAGCGAGCGCCATCGTCACTGGTGGCGCATCAGGCATCGGCGCGGCAACCGCCCGCCAGTTGGCCGCCAAGGGAGCCCGCGTCGTCGTGGCCGACCTGCAGGCAGAAAAGGGTGAGGCCCTCGCCAAGGAGATCGGCGGTGTCTTCGCCAGCGTCGACGTGACCAGCACCGAGCAGATCGAGGCCGCGGTCAACAAGGCCGTCGAACTCGGCCCGCTGCGCGCTCTGGTGAACTCGGCCGGCATCGGCTGGGCCCAGCGCACCATCGGCAAGGACGGCGAGTTCGCTTCGGCGCACAACCTGGACGCGTACAAGAAGGTGCTGGCGATCAACCTGGTCGGCACGTTCGACTGCATCCGGCTGGCCGCCACCGCGATGAGCCGCAATGAGCTCACCGACACCGGCGAGCGGGGCGCGATCGTCAACATGACCAGCGTGGCGGCCTTCGACGGTCAGATCGGCCAGGCGGCCTACTCGTCGTCCAAGGGCGGCGTGGTAGGCCTGACCCTGCCGGTGGCGCGTGACCTGTCGGCCGTCGGCATTCGGGTGAACACCGTGGCGCCGGGTCTGATCGACACCCCGATCTACGGCGAAGGCGAGGCGTCGGAGGCGTTCAAGGCCAAGCTCGGTGAGTCGGTGCTGTTCCCGCACCGGCTCGGCAAGCCCGAGGAGCTGGCCTCCATGGTCGTGGAGCTGCTGACCAACTCGTACATGAACGCCGAGGTGGTCCGCGTCGACGGTGGCATCCGGATGCCACCCAAGTAACCTTTCTGCCGAGCAGACACAAACCCGTACTTTTTCGTCCGAAAAGGTACGGGTTTGTGTCTGTTGGCGGGGTTATCCACAGGGCAAATGGGCAGATGGTGGCGGTATTGCGTAGCGGCCGCGAGCATCGAATGCCATGGGGGTTGACGATGTGTTCGCTGTCCATGGCGGAATCGCCACGACGCAGCAATTGCTCGCCGCGATCAACGACCGAACTCTCGCCAGCCGCGTGCGGGCCGGGACATTGTTCCGTGTCTGGCACGGCGTGTACTCGTCCCGGCCGCCGGACACAGCGTGCCGACTTCGTGCACTCGATCTGCTGACGGACCAGCCGATCGTAGCCTGCATGAACACCGCCGCGCAGATCTATGGCTTTGACACCGACCCTGATGCCCGCGTTCACATCCTTGACCCGGGTGTGCGTATGCGTCCGTCACCGAATCTGATGGTGCATCAGCGAATTGGCGCTCCGCTCAAAAAGGTTGGCGGTCGCTTGTTGACGGCTCCGGCTTGGACGGCGGTCGAGATGGCTCGGGTGTTGCGCCGCCCGCGTGCGTTGGCCACGCTCGACGCCGCACTGCGCAGCGAGACCTGCACGGTTGCCGATCTCGAGGCGGCACTCAAGGAGCAGCGTGGTCGGCGAGGTGTCGTCAAAGTACGTGAGTTGTTGCCCCACGCAGATGCCAGGGCGGAATCGCCGATGGAATCCGAGATGCGGCTGGTTTTCCTCGATTGGGGTCTGCCCACCCCGGAGTTGCAGTACGAGATTCGTGACCTGCACGGAAGGCTGTGGCGGGTCGACTTTGCCTGGCCGGAACGTCGGGTGGCAGCAGAATACGACAGTGTCGACTGGCATGCGAATGCTGATGCGTTCAAGCATGATCGGATGAAATCCGCGCGCCTGCACGAGGCCGGATGGGTCAGCGTGCCGGCCGTGG
This sequence comes from [Mycobacterium] fortunisiensis, assembly GCF_019050325.1. Taxonomy (GTDB): domain Bacteria; phylum Actinomycetota; class Actinomycetes; order Mycobacteriales; family Mycobacteriaceae; genus Mycobacterium; species Mycobacterium fortunisiensis. The sequence continues at coordinate 32,314 of NZ_VOMB01000002.1, forward strand.
TCGACGACGTGCGGCGGCACGGAGACGAACTGTGCGCGAGGATCTACCGGGCATTTGACCGCGTCGCATGATCCCCCGCGAACAGACGTAAACCCGTACCAATTTGGGCGAAAAGGTACGGGTTTGCGTCTGCTGGGCGGAAAGGGTTACCAGTCCGATTCGTCGAACTTGATGACACCACGAATGTTGTTGCCGTCCAACATGTCCTGGTAGCCCTGGTTGAGGTCTTCGAGCTTGTAGGTCCGGGTGACCATGTCATCGACATTGAGCAGACCGGACTTGTACAGCGCCACCAGTCGCGGCGTCTCGATGTGCGAGCTGCCGCCACCGAAGATGTTGCCCTTCAACGTCTTCTGCAGCATGGTGAACAGGAACAGGTTGAGCTTGACGTCGGCGTCCATCATCGACCCCATGCCCGTCACCACGCAGGTGCCGGTCTTGGCGGTCAGGATCATGGCCTCTTCGATGTACTCACCCTTCATCTCGCCGACCGCGATGATCACCTTGTCGGCCATCAGTCCGTAGGTCAGGTCGATCATCGGCGCGATGGCCTCGGCCATCGACGGGTACACGTGCGTCGCACCGAACTTCAGCGCCTGATCGCGCTTCCACGGGTTCGGGTCGATGGCGATGACGTGCTTGGCACCCGAGATCACCGCGCCCTGCAGCGCGCTCATGCCGATGCCGCCGACGCCGACGATCGCGACCGTCTCGCCGGCCTGCACCTGCGCGACGTTGGTGGCCGAGCCGAAGCCGGTGGGCACCGCGCAGCCCATGATGGCCGCCGACTCGAACGGGATGTCCTTGTCGATCTTGACGACGGAATCCTTGTGCACCGTCATGTACGGGGCGAACGTCCCCAGCAGGTTCATCGCCGCCACCTCGTGGCCACCGGAGGTGTGGATCCGGTTGGTGCCGTCGGCGATGGCCTTGCCGCCGAGCAGGACCGCACCGCGGTCACACAGCGAGCGGAACCCCTTCATGCACGGCGGGCAGCTGCCACAGGCCGGGATGAACGCCAGGATGACGTGATCGCCCTCCTCGATGCCGGTGACGTTCTTGCCGACCTTGGTGACCACGCCGGCGCCCTCGTGCCCGCCCAGACAGGGCAGCGGCATGGGGGTGGCCCCGGTGGTCAGGTGGTAGTCGGAGTGGCACATGCCGGCGGCATGCATCTGGATCTGTACTTCGTCGGCGACGGGGTCACCGAGGTCGATCTCCTCGACCTTGAACGGTGAATTCACTTCCCACAGCAGAGCGCCCTTGGTCTTCATGGAACGCGATAATAGAACAGGTTGCAGTACTGTCCAGTAACTGGCCTTTGAACTGCGGAAATGTGCGCTTCATTTCGTTGTGGCGCTCATTGTTGTGACACGTGTCAGGTTTGTGGGCGTGGGGTGGACGATGAGTTCGCGGCCCACCGCCGGTCTACCTGACATGACCGAAATCCACGCCGACATCGTCCCCAACCTCTGGTTCGACCGGGAGGCCGAGCAGGCTGCACAGCACTACATCGCGGCGTTCGGCGGCAACGGCCGCATCCTCCACACCGTCGCCGCGCACCCGGATGCCCCGTCTCCGCAGGACGTGCCGATGGTGGTCGAGTTCGAGTTGTCCGGGCAGCGGTTTGTCGGAATCAACGGCGGACCACAGTTCACCTTCACCGAGGCGGTGTCCCTTGAGGTGCGGGTCAGCGGCCAGGAGGCGCTGGACCAGATCTGGGCTGCGCTGAGCGAGGGCGGTGAGGAATTGCCCTGTGGCTGGCTCAAGGACAAATACGGGCTGGCCTGGCAGATCACCCCGACCGACTACTACGACATGGTGACCAAGGGAGACGACGCTGCCAGAGCCCGGTTGATGTCGGCGGTGCTGAGCACGTTCGGCAAGTTCGACATCGCCGCGTTGCAGGCGGCCTACGACGGTTCGTGAGGGCTGGCGAGCGGCCAGTTGTTGCACGGATTTCAAAAGCTCGCGTGGCATAACCGGCCGCTCGATCTCGACTTCACCGCGATATCCCCAGTGCGGACTTGATCCACAACAGGCGACGGATGAGCCCGGAGCGGGCGCTGTGCGTCGGCGGGCACCGCGAGGGTGGCGGCATGGACAGACCGTTCCTCGCGACAGAAGCGCCCTTCCTCGGGACAGAGGCGCTGGCCGCGCGGACGGTGACCCGACGGGGCCTTGCGCGTCGTTATGAGGCCGCCTACCGCGACGTCTATCTCGCCAAAGATGCCGAGATGACGGCGGCGACGCGTGCGGTGGCCGCGTGGCTGTGGTCCGGGCGCCAGGGCGACGCTGGCGGGCCTCTCGGCGTCTGCGTTTTACGGCACGCGGTGGATCGACCCGACCACACCCGCCGAGCTCTACCGCCGCAATGGAAAGCCGACCGAGGGAATCCGCATCCATCGCGGCGAGTTGCCTCCCGACGAGATCCGCCTGCTCAGGGGTCTGCCGGTGACGACGCCAGCCCGGACGGCGTTCGATCTGGGACGACAACCGGGCCGGGAGGAGGCCGTCATCCAGGTGGACGCTCTCGCGCAGGCCACCCACGTGTGCGCGGACGATATTTCGCCACTGCTCGAGCGGCACCCGGGGATCCGGGGTCTGGTGCAACTCCGCCAGGTCCTCGACCTGATGGATGGCGGTGCCGAATCACCGCCGGAAACCCGCACTCGCCTGGTGCTCGTCGACGCGGGTCTGCCCAAGCCGCAGACGCAGATCGTGGTGCGGGGGAATTTCGGTGCCAGACGGTCTGCGCGCATCGACATGGGCTACGCCGAGTTCAAGGTCGGCGTCGAATACGAGGGTGCCCAGCACTGGACCGATCCTCGGGTGCGGGCGAACGACATCGACCGCTATGCCGAACTCGCTGCGCAGGGTTGGCTCATCGTCAGGGTCGGTGCCGATCTGCTGAATCACCGACCACACGTGATCGTGGCCCGGGTTTGTGCGGCACTGCGGGCTCGAGGTGCTCAGTGGCCAGTTGTTGCACGGATTTCGGAAGCTCGCGTGGCATAACTGGCCGCTCGCGCCCCGGTCGGCTCAAAGCACAGCCGGCAGCCCGAACTTTTCGAACAGCGTGGGCTCCATGAACGCCACCACGTGCGAGATCCCGCCGGCGGTGATGTCCAGGACATGCAGCTGAAAGGCCTCGTGCCGGCCCGTCTCGCGATTCAGCAGGTACATCGCCGCGGCCGGCTGGCCGTTGGCCGACGTCGCGATGAACCGCATGTCCCCGGCCTCTTCCGCCGGGCATTTGTAGCGCGCCAGATCCCCGATCGCCTGCGGCCCCTGATACCAGCTGTCGAACGGCGGCATCTCCCAGATGGCCTCGGCGGTGAACAGCTCGACCAGCCTGTCGATGTCGTACGCCTCGAAGGCGGCCATGTAGCTGCGCAGCAGGTTCTGCGCGTGCGGGGAATCCGGTGGCTCGATCGCATCGTCCTGGCTGGGGCCGACCGCGTCGAGTTGGGCCCGGGCCCGCTGCAACAGGCTGTTGACCGCGGCAGTGGAGGATCCGATCGCGCCCGCGACTTCGGCGGCCTTCCACTGCAGCACCTCACGCATCACCAGTACCGCGCGTTGCCGTGCGGACAGATGCTGCAGCGCCGCGACGAACGCCAGCCGGACCGAATCCCGGGTCCCGACGATCGTGCTGGGATCCGCCGGATCGTCGCTGGAATCCGGCAAAGGCTGCAGCCAGGCGATCTCGTGGTGCTCGGCGATCTCGTCGGTGGGGGCCGAACTCAGCGTACCCAGCCCCGACGGCAGCGGCCGGCGCTGCCGGCCTTCCAGGGCCGTCAGGCAGGTGTTGGTGGCGATCCGGTACAGCCAGGTACGGACCGAGGACTTGCCCTCAAAGCCCTGGTAGGCCTTCCAGGCGCGGAGGTAGGTCTCCTGCACCAGATCCTCGGCGTCGTGCAACGAACCGGTCATCCGGTAGCAGTGCGCCAACAGCTCACGGCGGTAGCGCTGAGCCTCGGCCAGAAACGCATCGGCCGGATTGCCGTCATCGAGGCGGTGAGCGAGGACCGTCACATCCGCGAGCTTACGCAGCACCGCCGACAACAATCCGTCGGCGCGGCTACGCTCCCCAGAGTGACCAGCACCCGCAGTGAACAGACCTTCGACGGCGTCGGCGGGATCCGCATCGTCTACGACGTATGGACTCCGGACGTCGCACCGCGCGGCGTCGTCATCCTCTCGCACGGCCTGGGCGAACACGCCGGGCGCTACCACCACGTCGCGCAGCGGTTCGGACAGGCCGGGGTGCTCGTCTACGCCCTGGACCACCGTGGTCACGGCCGTTCCGGCGGCAAGCGGGTGTACCTGCGGGACATGTCCGAGTATGTCGGCGACCTCCACACCCTGGTCGGCATCGCCGCCGCCGCGCACCCACAACTCCCGCGCATCGTGCTCGGCCACAGCATGGGCGGTGCCATCGTGTTCAGCTACGGCGTCGAGTACCCCGACGAATACACCGCCATGGTGCTGTCCGGACCCGCGGTGGCCGCGCAGGCGGCCGTGTCCCCGGTGCTGGCGGTGGTAGCCAAGTCGCTCGGCAAGGTCGCCCCCGGACTGCCGGTGGAGAACCTCGACGCCAACGCGGTGTCGCGCGACCCCGAGGTGGTCGCGGCCTACAAGGCCGACCCCCTGGTGTGGCACGGCAAAGTCCCGGCCGGCATCGCCCGTGCCCTGATCATCGTGGGGGAGACCATGCCGCAGCGGGCCTCGGCCCTGACCGCTCCGCTGCTGGTGGTGCACGGCGAGAAGGACCGCCTGGTGGCCGTCGAGGGTAGCCACCGACTGGTCGAATGCGTGGCTTCCGAAGACGTGCATCTCAAGGTGTACCCCGGGCTCTATCACGAGGTGTTCAACGAGCCCGAGAAGCAGCTGGTGCTCGACGACGTCACGGCCTGGATCGAGACGCATCTGTGAGACGGGTTGTGGCGGCACTGCTCTCGGTGCTGTTGATCGCAGGTTGTGGGTCCGCCGAGGCGCCGCCGCCGACGTGGGCCGACGACGAGGTCACGTTCGACGCCGACGGCCTCACGATCCACGGCACCTACCGGCATCGCGACGCATCAGGCCCGGCGGCCCTGTTGATCTCCGAGAGCGGGCCCACCGACCGCAACGGGGACAACAAGGTCGTGGGCCCGGTCGGAAACATGCGGCAGCTGGCCGAGACGCTGTCGGACAAGGGCGTGGCCAGCCTGCGTTACGACAAGATCGGCACCGGTGCCACCAAGCTCGGCCCGTACGCCGGCAAGCCCACCGAGGTGGTCAGCGGCGTCTACACCGCCGGCGCGACCGCCGCGTTGAAGTTCCTGGCCGAACGGGCCGACACCGACGCGGCCAAGCTGTCGATCTACGCCGTGGGCGAAGGCGCCATCCACGCTATGACAGTGGCCGGTGCCGCAGATCCAAAGGTGCACTCGCTGGTACTGTTTCAGCCACTGTCCGGCCGCTACCTGGACATGATCACCAACCGGGTGCGCGCCGGCGCCACGCCGGAGGTACTGACGTCCTGGCTGCGCGCGGTCGAGGAGATCCGCGCCAACGGCACCGTGCCCGCCGACCTGCCCGAGGGCCTGAGCGCGATCGTCAACAAGGACAACGTCAAGGCCATCGTCGAGGCCGACAAGATCGACCCGATACGGCTGGCCGCCGCCCTGCCCGACGGCATGCCGGTGTTGCTCACCTGCTCGGATTCTGACGCCCAGGCCAGCTGCGAGATCGAGCGCCCGCTGATCGAGGCGCTCGGCCACACCGCGCTCACGGTCGTCGAACTCAAGGGTGTCAACCATGTGCTGCGCGACGACCCGAGCGACAGCATCGCCCACTACGGCCAGCCGGGCCCGTTGTCACCGCAGGTGGTGGACGCCGTGGGGAGCTTCGTCGACAAGTGATGTCGGAGTGGGTTTCTAGGATCGCGCCATGAGTTCCCAGCGAGTAGCGGAGCGGATCGCGCATGAGTGACGACAAGATGCTGGTGCGGATCGCCGCATTGCTGCGTCAGGCCGAGGGCACCGACAACACCCACGAGGCCGAGGCGTTCATGGCCGCCGCCCAACGGCTGGCCACCGCCACGTCGATCGACCTGGCGCGGGCCCGCGCGCATTCGGCCGAACGGACCAGGGCGCAGATGCCGGTGCAACGCACCATCACCATCGGTGCGGCCGGCACCAAGGGCCTGCGCACCTACGTGCAGCTGTTCGTGGTGATCGGGCAGGCCAACGACGTGAAATGCGATGTGGCGTCGAACTCGACGTTCGTTTACGCCTACGGGTTCGCCGAGGACATCGATGCCACCCACGCGCTCTACACCAGCCTGCTGCTGCAGATGGTCAAGGCGTCGCAGGCCTACATCGCCTCGGGTGCGCACCGACCCACCCCGACGATCACCGCCCGGCTCAACTTCCAGCTGGCCTTCGGTGCCCGCATCGGTCAACGGCTGATCCAGGCCCGCGAGGAAGCCCAGCGCGAGGTCGATGAGGCGGACCAGCCCGGTACCGCAATCGCACTGCGGGACAAGGATATCGAGTTGCGCAGCTTCTACCGCGAAGCCTCACAGGCGCGCGGGACGTGGCGGGCGACCAACGCCACGGCGGGTTATTCGTCGGCCGCCCGGCGGGCCGGGGACCGGGCCGGCCGCCATGCGCGGCTCGGGACCGACCCGGAGATCTCCGGCGCGCGCGGCGCCCTGGAGCGATGAGCAGCCGGGACACCCAGCGCGCCAAGGTGTATGCCGCCGAGCAGTTCGTGCGCACCATGTTCGACCGTGCCGCCCAACACAGTTCACGGGCCATCGATTTCTTCGGCACCTCGCTGACCTTGCCGCCGGAGGCGAAGTTCGGGTCGGTCGAGGCGGTGCAGCGCTACGTCGACGAGGTGCTCGCCCGGGTGGGTGGCGCCGCGGTCGCGGTGCGGGCCCGTCGGGGAGTGACCGCGGCGCATTACCAGTCGACCGACGGCAGGGCCGTCATCGCCGTGCCCGAGCGGACCAGTTGGGCACTGCGAGAGTTGGTGGTGCTGCACGAGCTGGCGCATCACCTGAGCCCGGAGGGTCCGGCGCACGGCCCGGGCTTCGTGGCCACCTACTGCGAACTGTGCGAGACCATCATGGGTCCGGAAGTGGGACTGGTGCTGCGCATGGTCTATGCGAAAGAAGGCGTGGTCTGACGGCGGCCCCGTCTAGCCTGAGCCATGTGACCGAACCCCGTGATGTCGACGCCATGTTCACCGACGTGCTGCACACCGAGGACGATGCGTTACGCGCGGCGCGGGCCTCGGCGCAGGCCGCTGACATGCCCGCGATCGAGGTGTCGGCCCAACACGGAAAGCTGTTGTCGCTGTTGGCCACCATCTCCGGTGCGCGCAGTGTGCTGGAGATCGGCACGCTGGCCGGCTACAGCACCATCAACCTGGCCCGCGGGGTGGGTCCGGACGGCAGCGTCGTCACGCTCGAATACGAGCCACGGCATGCCGAGGTGGCCCGGGCCAATCTGCAGCGGGCCGGTGTCGCCGACCGCGTCGAGATCATCGTCGGCCCGGCCCTGGACACCCTGCCGCACCTGGCCGAGCGCGGTTGGGGCTACACGCAGGCCTTCGACCTCATCTTCATCGACGCCGACAAGGAGAACAACGTCGGCTACGTCGAGTGGGCCGTCAAACTCGGACGTGCGGGGTCGATCATCGTGGTGGACAACGTGACCCGGATGGGCCGGGTGTTGCACCCCGCCGCCGACGATGCGCAGGCGCAGGCCGTGCGCGACATGCTGGAGATGATGGGCGACGACCCACGCCTGGACACGGCGGCCATCCAGACCGTGGGGACCAAGGGCTGGGATGGCTTCGCCGTGGCGCTGATCAGGTGAGCGAGTCCTGCGGTTGCCGCTGGACCGGCTTGGGCCACGGTTCCGGCTTCGGCCGCTGCCGGACCATCTGCGGCCACCAGAACCACTTGCCCAGCAGCGCCGCGATCGACGGGGTCATGAAGGCCCGGATCACCAGGGTGTCGAACAGCAGGCCCAGGCCGATCGTGGTGCCCACCTGACCGATCACGGCCAGCTCGCTGACCGCCATCGACATCATGGTGAACGCGAACACCAGGCCGGCGGCCGTCACCACCGAACCACTGCCACCCATCGCGCGGATGATGCCGGTATTGAGCCCGGCATGGATCTCCTCTTTGAGCCGGGAGACCAGTAGCAGGTTGTAGTCCGCGCCGACGGCCAACAGGATGATCACCGACATCGCCAGCACCATCCAGTGCAACTCCAGCCCGATCAGGTGCTGCCAGATCAGCACCGACAGGCCGAACGCGCTGCCGAGGGAGACCACCACTGTGCCGACGATGACCGCGGCGGCCACCACACTGCGCGTGATGATCAGCATGATGATGAAAATCAGGCAGAGCGAGGCGATTCCGGCGATCAGCAGGTCGTAGTTGGCGCCTTCCTGCATGTCCTTGAAGGTGGCCGCGGTACCGCCGAGGTAGATCTTGGAACCCTCCAGCGGGGTGCCCTTGATCGCCTCCTTGGCGGCGTTCTTGATCGGATCGATGTGCGAGATGCCCTCGGGGCTCATCGGATCGCCCTCATGGCTGATGATGAACCGCACCGCGTGCCCGTCCGGCGACAGGAACATCTTCATGCCGCGCTTGAAGTCGGGGTTCTCGAAGGTCTCCGGCGGCAGGTAGAACGAGTCGTCGTTCTTGGCCTTGTCGAAGGCCTGGCCCATGGCGGTGGAGTTGTCCTGCATCGCTGCCATCTGATCCTGCATGCCGCCCTGGGTGGCCTGCATGGTCAGCATCATGGTCTTCATCGACTTCATCGTCGTGATCATCGGCTGCATGTTCGCGATCATCACCGGGATGAGTGCGTTCATCTGATCCATGTCGGGCACGATCTGCTCGAAATCGGCTGTCATGGTGTCGATCCCGTCCAGGGTGTCGAACACCGAACGCATGGCCCAGCACATCGGGATGTCGAAGCAGTGCGGTTCCCAGTACAGATAGTTGCGGATCGGGCGGAAGAAGTCGTCGAAGTCCGAGATGTTGTCGCGGAGTTCCTTGACGTCGTCGACCATGCCGTGCATCTTGCCGACCATGCTGTTCATGACTTCGCGCATCTGTTCCATCAGCGCGATCATCCGGTCCATCGTGTCGATGGTGACCTGCATGTCGTCGGCCTGCTTGAGCATGTCGTCCATGCGGTCCTGCATGTACTTCTGATTCATGGTCTGCGTGGTGCCCTGCATGCTGATCTGGAACGGGATCGAGGTGTGCTCGATCGGCGTTCCCTGCGGGCGGGTGATGGCCTGCACCCGAGAAATGCCGGGCACCTGGAAGATTCGCTTGGCGATCCGCTCGATCACCAGGAAGTCCGCGGAGTTGCGCAGGTCGTGATCGCTTTCGATCAGCAGCAGTTCCGGGTTCATCCGGGCTGGGGAGAAGTGCCGGTCGGCCGCGGCGTAACCACTGTTGGCCGGCAGATCGGCCGGCATGTAGTCGCGGTCGTTGTAGTTGGTCCGGTAGCCGGGCAGGGTCAGCAGACCGACCAGCGAGATGGCGATGGTGGCGATCAGGATCGGGCCGGGCCAACGCACCACGGCCGCACCGATTTTGCGCCAGCCGCGGGTCCGCGAAGCGCGCTTGGGCTCCAGGGTCTTGCCGAACCTGCTGGCGATGGTGATGATGGCCGGCCCGATGGTCAGGGCGGCGGCCACCACCGTCACCATGCCGATCGCCAGTGGGATGCCCAGCGATTGGAAGTACGGCAGCCGGGTGAAGTGCAGGCACAAGGTGGCGCCGGCGATGGTCAGGCCCGAGCCCAGCACCACATGGGCGGTGCCGTGGAACATGGTGTAGTAGGCCTGTTCTCGATCCTCGCCGACACTTCTGGCCTCTTGATATCGGCCGATCAGGAAGATGGCGTAGTCGGTGGCCGCGGCGATGGCCAGCGTCACCAACAGGTTGGTGGCGAACGTGGACAGGCCGATGATGTTGTAGTAGCCCAAAAACGCGATCATGCCGCGGGCCGCCGACAGGGACAGCACCACCATGACCAGGGTGAGGATCACCGTGATGATCGAGCGGTAGACCATCAGCAGCATGATGATGATGACCGTGAAGGTCAGCGCCTCGATCATGCGCATGCTGCGGTCACCGGCGATGTTCTGATCGGCCGACAGCGCGGCCGGCCCGGTGACGTAGGCCTTCAGGCCTTCGGGCGCCTGGACACTGTTGACGATGTTCTGGACGGCCTCGACCGATTCGTTGGCCAGCGCCTCGCCCTGGTTACCCGCGGTGTAGACCTGCACGTAGGAGGACAGGCCGTCGGAGCTCTGGGCGCCGGAGGCGGTCAGCGGATCGCCCCAGAAATCCTGGACGTGCTCGATGTGCTTCTTGTCGGCTTCGAGCTTGTCGACGATCTCGTCGTAGTACTTGTGCGCGTCGTCACCGAGGGGATGGTCGGCTTCGAGCACGACCATTACCGAGCTGTTGGACTTGAACTCCTGAAAGACCTCGCCGACGCGCTTCATCGCGACCATCGACGGCGCCTCGTCCGGCGTCATCGACACCGAGCGCATCTTCCCGACCTCTTCGAGCTGAGGCACGATGACGTTGAGGACGGCGATCAGGGCGACCCAGCCGATGATCAGCGGGATCGACAGCCGCCGGATCCACTTGGCAATGCCGCCATGGTTGTGGTGCTTCGGTCCCGGGGTGACCGGAATCGAGTCCGTCGGGGTGTCGTAGTTGCTCATGCAGATTTCACCAAGCAGAAGGTTTGGGCGTTCACGCCGTTGGAGGTTCTCTCGTCTTTGACTTCGTCATCGACGGTGATGCGGCAGCTGATCGTGTCGCCGTTGCCCTGGGCCACGATGTTGGGGAACACCGACGGCGCGGTCGATTCCAGCCGCAACGTCCACGGCAGGGTCACCCCGTCGATGCGTTGCGGCTGGGCGTCGAGGTCGAGGTAGTTCACGTCGGCGTAGGCACCCGGCTCGCCGTAGATCTCATAGACCACGACCTTGGGGTCGAACGGCTTGGTGTCATCGACCTTGGCGCTGGAGATGCCCGACCCGTCGCCGGTGCCGAAGAACGTGCGCACCCGCATCACCGTGAATCCGCCGACCAGCACCACCGCGGCGATGATCAACGGGATCCAGAACCGTCTCAACAGCTTCATGTTCGCTGGTCGGCCTTTCGGAGGTCAGGTACGCGGTGACGTACGGGCTAGCTGAGAAGCTCCATTGCCACTTCATGATCGTGTCGGCGTCGGCGGTTTCCCGCCAACGTCTTTCTACGTCGAGAACCTCGGCGTCGTCCCCCTCGGCAGCGTCCCCGAAGGGACTGACCGAAATCTCCGAGATCAGCCTGCTGGCCGGCGCGCTGAGCGCGGTGATGTCGGCGACGAGCCGACGCTGCTCGTCCATCGGAATGAAGGGTAGTACGCCTTCCACGCTCCACAGGGTGGGCCGGTGGGCGTCGAATCCGGCCGCAGCCAGGGCCGCAGTCCAGTTGTCGCTGATCCCGGCTGGGACACCGCACACCGCGGTGGTGGGAGTGATGTCGGCCACGGCAGCGGTCTTGACCTCGAGGATTGCCGGATCATCGACCACATACACGGCAGTGTCGGCGGGCCAGTCCAGCTGGTAGGGCCGCGGGTCCAGGTCGGAGGCGAGGAAGACCACCTGCGGTATTCCGGAGCTGACCGAGGTCAGCAGGAAGTGGTCGAGAGGGTGTGTCGGGTGCGCCGTGCACGAGCTGGGCATCACCGCTCCTCCCCGCAGAATTCCTTGCCGGATGTAAAGTAGAACTTATACACTTGGCTAACTGAGAATCAAGTTAGTTGGGCTATTGACGTTGTGATCTAGACCGCGTTCGGTCATGTACAGCGCGATGAAGGGACGGGTGTGGCGAAGGCGGTGTCGCCGCGCGGCTTTGCGCGCGAGCGGGTGCTTGAGGCGGCCCTGAGCTTGTTCGCCGAGCACGGCGTCAAGGGCACGTCGTTGCAGATGATCGCCGATCGGCTCGGCGTCAGCAAGGCAGCCGTCTACTACCAGTTCCATTCCAAGGACGAGATCGCGCTCGCGGTCATCCAACCGGTCTTCGACGACATGATCCGGCTGGTCCGCATTGCGGAGGCGATGTCGACGCCCGAGGCCCGCCGGGAGGCCGCGATCAGCGGCATGGTCGAGATGGCGGTACGGCACCGCCGGGTGAGCGCGGTCTTCCACGGCGACCCGGTCATCGACGGCCTGGTACACAGCCGGGCCGAACTGCAGGACACCATCGAGCGGCTCACCGAGATCCTGCTCGGACCCGAGCCCGACGACGCCGGCCGGATCTGCATGTCGATGCTCGCATCGGGTGTCTACGGCAGCGCCACCGATCCCGCGCTCGCCGATGTCTCCGACGAAGACCTGCACCGCGTGCTGCTGGACTGCGCACAACGGGTGCTGCCCGCCGCGTCCAAGGTGAAGGCCTGACCGCTACCCGCGCAGCGCGGAGGCGAAGATCGCCGGCAGCTTCGCCCAGCCCGGCGCCCCGGCGAAATCGACCAGCAGCCGGCCCGTGGTGGCCGACGTGCGGTTGTTGACGAACCACGGCGGCTTCGGCGACAACGACCACTCGCCCCGCAGGATCGAGCGAGGGGCCGGCCGAAACGGCCCCCGGACCACCGTGCGTTCGGGCCGGTCGAGCAGGAACGCGTTGTGCACCACGCCGGTTCCGCTCTGGATGTCGTTGCGCCGGTGTCCGGGGAAGGCGCCCCAGGTCGCCGTCGGCGTCAGGTAGCCGACGCCGGTCCAGGCATTGATCGCGATGGTGCCGTAGCGCAGCGTCGCGACGAGACGCTCGAATGTGTCCCCGAGGCCCGCGAGGGTGTCCGGGTGGGCGATGATGTTCGCGCCGAGGGTGCCGACGAACTCGTCGTTGGCGACGCGTACCGCCTCGCTCAGAAAGCGTTCACCGGAATCGTCGTCTTCGGTGTCGAGCTCGATCACACCGAGCACCGGGCCGAAATATTCGGTGCGCAGCAGTGCATTCCGGTCGGCCGGATCGACCACGAGAACGCGTGCTCCGTTACTGCCGAGGTGCTGTGCGTCCGGATAGGACGCGTCTGCACCGGAAACCCGGGCATCCGAGCCGGGGTAGTACGCCGCGCGCGGCGGGGCGTCGTCGACCGCTTTGCGCAACGCCGCGACGAACTCCTCGCGCTGGGCCCAATGCTTGGGCAGCACCACCACCTGCGCCGCCACACAGTTGTAGCCGTTGTTGTGCAGCCGTTGGGTGGCCACATGATTGGCCTGGAACTCGATGTCGGACTTGCTCCACTCGCCGGGCAGCACGATCGTCGGCGACACCCCGCCCAGCTCAGCGGTGATCTCCTTGTCCAGCACCGGGTCATCCGCGGCCTTGCGCCGGGCGCCCTCCTCGCCGGTGCCGAACACGATGGCGTCGTACGTCAGGGCGCTGCCGGTCATGTGGACGTGGTCGACAAGCTTGTGCCGCACCAGATATGTACCGACATCGGGTCCACCGGTGAGGATCCGCACCGCCCCCACGGCGAGGAACGGGGCCAGCACCTTGGTGAGCACCGGCAGCAGGGGGTCGGTGATCGGGTTGAGCTTGAGCGCCACCACCCGGTTGTTGGCGAACAGCTCGTAGATGGTGTCCAGTGGGGCGATCGAGAAAATGTTGCCGGCCCCGAGCACGACGCCCACCCCGTGGGTACGGCCCGGATCACGCTGGGTCAGCCCGGCGGACTGGCGGGCCTCGGATCGTTCGATCCCGGGTTGCAGCCACACCTCGGCGCTGAACCCCGACAGCAGCAACCGGTCGAAGACGTTGAGCGGCAACACCTTCACCGTGGTTCGGCCACCGGGAGCGTAGCCGAATCCGACGCCGTCGAGTGGGCTCTTGCCCTCGTCCAGTTTCGCCAACGTCGCCGAGAGCGCGCCGAGCGCGGCTGCCAGCGAGTACGGACCGGACATCCATTCCTCGCCGACCAGCGGTGAAGACGGGTCGAGCTGCTTGATCCCGACAGCCGCCTCGACCCACTCGGCGGCGTGGCGCACCGTGAGGGTGCGCATTTCGTCGAGTAACCCTCGCCGCGCCGCCAAAGACAATGAACCCCAGGTCTTTTCACCCTCAGTGAGTTGTTCGAGGGCTTCGTCGATCTGTGTCTCGTTCATCTCAACTCGCCCTCTTCCGCCCGGCGCCAATGTCTCGTGATGGGGCCCGTCCCGCTCGGCCTTGAGCGAAGCGTACTGCGCGACCGGGGTCGGCTCACTCCTTCACTGGAATCCCCTCGAACGTTCACCAGCGGCAGGCGCCCGGGCCCCAGCCCGAGTCGACGGCGCGGAAGGCCAGCAGGTGACGCTGCCACCACGGCAGCGGCGCGGAGAGGACGGGGTCGGCGATCGCGTCGTCGGTCACGCGCGGCGGCCCGTCGTGCAGATAGGCGATACGGATTCCGTCGATCCCGGCGCCCTGCCAGCCCAGCACCGCCCGTCGCAGCTCCAGCCATGGGATTCGCACCGGGGGATCCTCGGACATCCAGCGGGCCTGGTACGGCAACGCTGTGGTGTCGCCCGCGTGCTCCGGGAACTCCAGTCCCATCACCGCCACGGTGTCGCGCTGATAGCCCGCCACTTCCAGGGCCGTCACGCCGGGCAGCAGGTGATTGGTGGTGCCCTCCTCGGTGCGCAGGTTGCTGAACATCGAGTAGTTCGCCACGGTCTTGAGCCCGAGGTAGGGCGTCAACCCGTTGAGCATCGCCAGCAACGGGACCGCCAGCAGCACCGGGCGCAGGTTCCAGGCCGGTGATCCGATGCCGGCCCGCAGCGCGACCCGGTAACTGCGCAACAGCGCATACATGTACGGCCCGACCGCGACGAACCAGGTGAGCACGAGCAGGGTGTGCCAGGGCAGTCCGACCGGGCTCGTCGGTGAATCGGCGGTGCTGGACACCACGCTCAGCAGCACATGCGCCGCGAACCCGGTGAGTCCGAGCCGTCGCGGAGCGGTTGTGGATCCCGGCCCGGTGAACGCCTCGGTCGGGACCAACAGCACGTAGACCGCGAAGACCACCGTGGCGAAGTCGTAGAACGAGGCCAGGGCCAGGATCGAGTGGAAGGCCACGCCGAGCAGCACACCGTGGTACCGCAGCCGCGGCACCGCCAGCAGAACCAGGATGGCGGCCTCGATCACCACCGTGGCGACGGCGACGAACTGTCCGACAGCCGGGCCCGGGACCACGTCGCCGAGGCCGTTGAGCCAGATCAGCTGGCTCAGCAGTTCGCCGCCGCACGAGGTCGCCGGGGTGAAGTAGTCCGTGTTCAATTTGTCGAACACCGTGAACAGGTACACCACGAGCAAGACCAGGCCGACGGGGCCGCGGCCCGCGTCGAGCCAGCGTTCGGCAAAGCCGGTCCCGCGGCTCCGGACGGCGACTGCCCACAGCGCCGCGGTGCCGAGCGCGAGAGCCACGAGCAAACTCAGCACCAGATGGTTCGCCGCAGCGGGCAGGTTCAGCGCGGCCACCGTCGCGCCGGCCGCGATGACCAGGCCGGCGGCCACCATCGAGCCGGGAAAGATCACCGCAGGCAGGCACGCCGCCAGGACCGGGAGAATGGCGAGCGGTTGGCTGTCGGAGTAGTGGAACACCAACCCCATCGCGAAGAGCGTGCTGAACCAGCCGAGTTGTTCACGCGCACCGGTGGTTTCGTGGTTCCGCGCGTTGCTGCGCCACCGCATTGAGAACACCTTACTGGTTCGGGAAGAGCCGTCTTCTCGGACCGCCGCCACCCGCCCGTTCGCGGCGTAATCTGAGAGGCGATGGATGGGTGCGGCAGGGCCCAAACGCCTTGCCGTGTAACGGAAAGGACAAGAAATGAGTACAGTCCATTCATCAATCGACCAGCACCCGGACATCCTGGCCCTGCGGGCCGGGTATGACCGCGTCGCGGAATCGATGGGCGCCCAGGTCACCTTCGGCCTGACGTTGCTGACGGCGATGTACGTCGCGTTGTCGCCGTGGATCATCGGCTACGACACCTTCGGCAGGCTGACGGTCAACGATCTGATCGTCGGTGGCACGATCGCGTTTCTGTCGATGTGCTTCAGCTTCGCGCTGGACCGCGCGCACGGTATGACCTGGACACTGCCGATCTTCGGTGTGTGGTTGATCATCTCGCCGTGGGTGTTCGTCAGCGGACCGACTGCAGGCATGATCTGGTCGCACGTGATCAGCGGTGCGCTGGTGATGGTGCTGGGCTTCAACGCGATGTACTTCGGGATGCGGGCACGTAATTCCGAAGTGCGCCACGCCTAGCCGGTACCCACCGGCAGGTGACGCCGGTCGACCAGCCGTAGCCCGGCTGGCGAGGGCTTTTGTGCGTTTTCGCAGGATGCGTCAATTTCCACCCGAGCGGCTGTTGCGCGCCATATCCTGGGCAAACGCATGCGGTGACGGGGATAGCGGGTACGAGCTGCTGAGATGAAGCTGGCGGGGCGGGAAGAAGAACTGGCGGCGATCCGTCGTGTCATTGCCGGATCCGGAATTCGCCATGGGGTGCTGATCGTCGGCAACGCCGGGGTGGGCAAGACCCGGCTGGCGCGGGAGGCCATCAGCCACGCCGCCGCCGCGGGACACCGGACGAATTGGTTCGTCGGCACGGAGTCGGCGCGCACGATCCCGCTCGGTGCCTTCACCGGGGCGATCAGCCAGAGCATGTGCGACCCGCTGCCCGACGTGCGGCGGCTCATCGACTCCTTCGTGGCCCAACAGCGGGTGGGCAAGGTGGTCGTGGGCATCGACGATGCCCACCTGCTCGACGCGCTGTCCGCGCACGTGGTGCATCAACTCGCACAGACGCAGGGGGTGCGCCTGGTCGTCACGGCGCGCTCCGGCGGCGCCGAACCCGACGCGGTCACGGCCCTGTGGAAGGACAGCCTGCTCGACCGCATCGACCTCGAACCGTTGTCGGTTGCCGCGGCGACGGCGTTGGTCGAATCAGCGGTGGGCGGGCCGGTCGACGGCCGCAGTGCGCGCCGGTTCTGGAAGCTCACCGGCGGCAACGCGCTGTACCTGCTGCAGTTGGTGAAAGACCAGATCGCCGCCGGCCGGATGCACCAATCTGCCGGGGTGTGGATGTGGGATGGCGACGTGGCCGTATCCCAGAGCATCACCGACATGCTCGGGCGTCGGCTCGGCGAACTGGAGCCCGGCATGGCCCTGGTGCTCGACACGCTCTCACAGTGCGAGCCGTTGCGCGTCGACATCCTGACCGACCTGGTCGAACCCGCCGATCTGGAGGCCGCCGAGCGGATGCATCTGGTCTGCGTCGAACGTGCCGGGCGCGATCTCGTCGCCACCCTGGCCCATCCGCTCTTCGGCGAGTTGCGTCGCGCCACCGCAGGCGAGATGTACCTGTCGAAGATCCGTGGCCGGCTGGCACGGCGATTGGCCGACGAACCCGACCCCGATATGCACGCGACCGTCCGCCGGGCGCTGCTGGCCTTGAACTCCGACCTGGCGCCGGACCCGGAGCTGTACCTGACCGCGGCGCGCTGCGCCGCGGTGCTGCTCGACCCGGATGCCGCCGACCGATTCGCCGCCGCCGCAACCGAATGCGGTGCCCCGGAGGCGGCTCCGATGCGGGCGATGACACTGTTTCTGCTGAGCCGGGGCGAGGAGGCGGAGAGCGTCCTGCGGGAAATCAGTGCCGAGGACCGGCCGGATGCCCACCACTGGTCCACCGTGCGTGCCGCCAACCTGGCCTGGATGCTCGGCCGGCCGCGCGACGCCGCGGAGATATTGGGAACACTGTCTGCGACAAGCGAATCCGAACAGCAGCGGGTGGAACGCCTGGCCATTCAGGCCTGCGTCGATGCGGTATTGGGGCACTGCCAGAGCGCCGAGAAAACCGCCAAGGTGGCGCTGGATTCCGGAGTGTTACCAGATCTGCACGCGATGATGGCCTCGATCGCGTTGATGATGGCGCTCGGGGCCCTCGGCCACGTCGAGGAGATCGACGCCGCCGCCGAACAGGCTCTCACCCGGGCCACCACGTCGTTCGAGTCCTCGCCGATGCGATTCTGGTTCGGCGCGGTGCACGGCCGGGCCTGCCGGCTGACCGGCCGTATCGACGAATGTCAGGCGATGGCAGCGCGATTGGACGAGTCGGCACGGGACATGCCCGGCCTCGTCTACGCCAACCTCGCCCACCTGCTCGGGCACGCCGCACTGATCCGGGCCGATCTCGACGACGCCGTCAAACATCTGCACGAGGCGTATGCCGGCGCCGCGACACATCAGATCACCACCGGCCTGCGGGTGGCCAGCTGTTTCTCACTGGCCGAGGCGCACGCCAAGCTCGGTCAGGCCACCGCGGCCACGGAAGCCCTGGCCTGTGCCGACCAGCACGTGCCCGAGGATTACGTGTTCATGGACACCGCCCGCTCCGTGGCCACCGGTTGGACGCTGGCCGCCGGCGGCGCACTGGCCGAGGCGATCGACGTGGTGCGCGAAGCCGGCCGGGATGCCGCGCGCCGGGGACAGCCGACGCATGAGCTGGCCTGCCTGCAGTCGGCCGCCCAGTGGGGCGATCCCAGTGGGGCGGCCCGGGCCGGTGAACTCGCCGACACGCTCGGGCTGCCGTTGGCCGACGTGGTCGCGCGCCACACCGAAGCGCTGGCCGCCGACGACGGCGCCGGATTGCTCGCCGCCGCGGACGGGTACCGGGGCCTCGGTGACCGCGCGACCGCCACCGACGCGATCGCGCAGGCCGCCGTCGCATTCGGCCGACACGGGCAGGGCAAGCGCAGCGCCTATCTGGCGGCCATGGCCCAGGAGTGTGCCGACGAGTGCGGCGGGCTGTGCACCCCGGCCCTGCGCAACCCGGCCGGTCAGCCGTTGACCCACCGGCAGCGCGAGATCGTCGAGCTCGTGGTGGCGGGGTTGAGCAACAAACAGATCGCCGAGCGCCTGGTGATGTCCGTCCGCAGCGTCGAGGGCCACCTGTACCGGGCCTGCCAGCGGGTGGGGGCCAACACCCGCGAGGAGTTGGCCGCCATCATCCGGCGCGGCCCGAAAGGAGCGCGCTGAACCGCCGGGGGGACTAGGTGCAGACGGCGCCGACGGCGGCCGACTGCACCAGCTTGGTGTACTTGGCCAGCACGCCGGTCTTGTAGCGCGGCGGCAGTGGCTCGAAACCGGCTTTGCGCGCTTCGAACTCGGCCTCGTCGACCAACACGTCCAGCGTGCCGTTGGCCACGTCGAGCCGGATCCGGTCGCCGTCGTGCACGAACGCGATGGGTCCACCGTCGACCGCCTCCGGCGCGATGTGCCCGACGCACAGGCCCGTCGTCCCGCCGGAGAACCGGCCGTCGGTCATCAGCAGTACGTCCTTGCCCAGGCCGGCACCCTTGATCGCGCCGGTGATGGCCAGCATCTCGCGCATGCCCGGACCGCCCTTGGGGCCCTCGTAGCGGATCACCACGACGTCACCGTGGGTGATGGTGCCGTCCTCCAACGCATCGAGTGCGGCCCGCTCACGCTCGAAAACCCTTGCGGTGCCCTCGAACACGTCGGAGTCGAAGCCCGCGGACTTGACCACGGCGCCCTCGGGGGCCAACGAACCGTGCAGGATCGTGATGCCGCCGGTGGGGTGGATCGGGTCGTTCATCGCCCGCAGCACCTTGCCGTCCGGGTCCGGGGGAGCGATGTGGGCCAGGTTCTCGGCCATGGTCTGTCCCGTCACGGTCAGGCAATCGCCGTGCAGCAGACCGGCATCCAACAGTGCGCGCATCACCACCGGCACGCCACCGATCTCGTCGACGTCCTTCATCACGTGGCGGCCAAAGGGTTTCACGTCAGCCAGGTGGGGAACCTTGTTGCCGACGCGGGTGAAGTCGGCCAGCGTCAGGTCGACCTCGGCCTCGCGGGCGATCGCCAGCAGGTGCAGCACCGCGTTGGTAGAGCCGCCGAATGCCATCACCACCGCGATGGCGTTCTCGAAGGCCTCCTTGGTGAGGATGTCGCGGGCGGTGATGCCACGACGCAGCATCTCGACGACGGCCTCACCGGATTTGCGGGCGTACTCGTCGCGGCGCTTGTCGACGGCCACCGGTGAGGCGCTGCCCGGCAGTGACATGCCCAGCGCCTCGGCCGCCGACGCCATGGTGTTGGCGGTGTACATACCGCCGCAGGCACCTTCGCCGGGACAGATCGCGCGCTCGATGATGTCGACGTCTTCGCGCGACATCAGTCCGCGCACACACGCGCCGACGGCCTCGAAGGCGTCGATGATGGTGACTTCCTTCTCGGTGCCGTCGGTGAGCTTGGCGACACCGGGCATGATCGAGCCGTTGTAGAAGAACACGCTCGCGAGGTCCAGTCGGGCGGCGGCCATGAGCATGCCGGGGATCGACTTGTCGCAGCCGGCCAGCAGCACGGTGCCGTCCAGGCGTTCGGCTTGGACCACGGTCTCGACGCTGTCGGCGATCACCTCCCGGCTGACGAGGGAGAAGTGCATACCTTCGTGGCCCATCGAGATGCCGTCGGACACCGAGATGGTGCCGAACTCCAGCGGGTAGCCGCCGGCCTCGTGCACGCCGGCCTTGACGTCCTGGGCCAGCCGCTGGAGCGACATGTTGCACGGCGTGATCTCGTTCCACGACGAGCCCACACCGATCTGCGGCTTCACCCAGTCGTCGTCCCCCATACCTACCGCGCGGAGCATTCCGCGGGCTGCGGCCTTCTCCAGGCCGTCGGTGACGTCGCGACTGCGCGGCTTGATATCGGGAGAATCTGAGGGCATGCATGCAGTATGCCCGTGCCGTTTCTCCCGGCCAAATAGATATACATACCCCGGTGGGGTACCGGTATGCTGGAGCTATGGACGTGTCTGACGGCTCGGGGGCACATGGCTACTCGGCGCAGAAGGAGAACTACGCCAAACGGCTGCGCCGGATCGAGGGCCAGGTCCGCGGCATCGCCAAGATGATCGACGAGGACAAATACTGCATCGACGTCCTCACCCAGATCAGCGCGGTGCACAGTGCGCTGCAGTCCGTGGCGCTCGGCCTGCTCGACGAGCACCTCGGGCACTGCGTCACCCAGGCGGTCTCCGAAGGTGGCGATCAGGCCGAGGCCAAGTTGGCCGAGGCGTCGGCGGCGATTGCCCGTCTGGTCCGCTCCTGAGCACGTCGGCCCGGTGAGCTTCGTCGAGATCTACGTCAGGGCTGTGCCCGCGCGCTCGTGACGACCCTGGTGTCGATTTCGGCGAAGCGACGCCGAGCTAATCGCCCAAGGCCTGCTCGATGCGCTGCACCTTCGCGGTGAGCTGACCGGTATAGCCCGGGCGGATATCGGCCTTGAGCACCAGGCTGACCCGCGGGGACACCGCCGCGACCACATCCACGGCCTGTCTCACCACGGCCATGACCTCATCCCATTCACCTTCGATGTTGGTGAACATGGCATTGGTCTCGTTGTGCAGGCCCGAAGCCCGCACCACCCGCACCGCTTCGGCCACAGCGGTGCTGACACTTCCGGTTTCATCCCCACCGGACGGGCTGATGCTGAAGGCGACGATCACGGAATCGATTGTGCGCTCGCGTGCGTAGGCCTGGGAGTAACCGACGAACTCATGCCTGCTGAAATGCGTCGGGCGGCCAGGGGTAGGGATGGTCCTCATGGCCGTCGTGCAACCATCAGGCATCCTCTCGGTTCGGCAACCACGCACGGCAACGTCATGGCACTACCGTGGCATCCCAGCATGACCTTCAGCGTCACCGGCGAATCGCCTTCCGCCCACACCAGCCCGTGGACACCGCGTGTTGCCACGCAACTCGCCGTCCTCGCAGCGGCGGCGTTCGTCTACGTCACCGCCGAGATGCTCCCGGTCGGTGCCCTGCCGGCGATCGCAGCCGACCTCCGGGTCAGCGAAGGCCTGGTCGCCACCCTGATGGCCAGTTACGCCCTGGTCGCCGCGCTCACCACGGTGGCACTGGTCCGGCTCACCGCCCGCTGGCCACGTCGCCGGACCCTGGTCGCGACGCTGGTCTGCCTGACGGTCTCGCAGGTGATCTCCGCGCTGGCGCCGAACTTCGCCGTGCTCGCCGGCGGCCGGGTGCTGTGCGCGCTGGCCCATGGGCTGATGTGGTCGGTGATCGCCCCGATCGGCGCCCGGCTGGTGCCGGCCAGCCACGCCGGCCGGGCCACCGCGGCGGTCTACGTCGGCACCGGTCTGGCGTTGGTGGTGGGCAACCCGCTCAGCGCCGCGCTCAGCGAGCTGTGGGGCTGGCGGCTTGCGGTGGCTGTCATCGGCACGGCAGCCGCGCTGGTGGCGCTGGCGGCGTGGATGCTGCTCCCGCCGTTGCCGACGGTGGCAGCCACGGCCGGCGCCGCGGTCGCACCGCGGGACCACCGGCGCAACCGCCGGCTGCTCACGCTGTCCGGGCTGACCCTGATCGGGGTCACCGGGCATTTCCTGGCCTACACGTTCATCGTGGTGATCATCCGCGACGTGGTCGGCGTCCATGGACCACACCTGGCCTGGCTGCTCGCCGGCTTCGGCCTGGCAGGCCTGGCCGCGATGGCCGCGATGGCCCGGCCCCTGGACCTGTGGCCCAAGGCCTCGGTGCTCGGGTGCCTCGGCGCGCTGGCCGCCGCGCTGCTGACCCTGGCGGCCCTGGCCATCGTGGGCCTGCCGGAGGCGTGGGTGGTGGCTGTTGGCGTGGTTGCGGTGGTGCTCTGGGGTGCGGCGTCCACGGCGCTTCCGCCGATGCTGCAGGCTTCGGCGATGCGGACCGCCCCGGACGATCCGGACGGAGCTTCCGGTCGGTACGTGGCGGCGTTCCAGGTGGGCATCATGGGCGGCGCCTTGATCGGCGGTGCGATCTACGATCATGGCGGCCCAGCCGTCACCGTCGGTGCCGCGGCGGCGCTGATCGTGGTCGCGATGTGCGGCGTCGCGCTGTCTCGCGGCGTATTCACGGTTTCCTGCGGGGGCAGCGACAAGTAACACCCCGGCGCCCGCAACCGATAAACATCGCAGTTCAGCGCCCATGGAGTCGGGTGCTGACCAAGAATGCCGGCTCCTGGCGGCAGTAGCTGGTCATTGCCTTATGCGACACTGGAGCGAGTTGTGCTGTCTGGAGGTTACACATGCCGAAATCGGCAACACGTCGTCTGATCACCGCTTTCATGGCCGCCGGCGTCGTCGGCGGGCTGGTGTTCAGCCCATCCGCATCCGCAGATCCCGAGGCACCGCCGGCGCCCGTCGACCCGGCGGTGCCGGGCCCCCCGCCGGGCGCCTACATCCCGCCGCTGCCGGCCGACCCGGCGGCTCCGGCCGCCGCCGTGCCGGGCGCACCCACGGCTCCCGCGCCGATCATCAACTACGGCTCCCCGACCATCCCGTTCACCGACGGTGACGCGCCCGGGCAGAGTTCCGTTCCGTTCACCGGCGAGGCACCGTTCCTGCCGCCGTCGTTCAACCCGGTCAACGGGTCGATGGTGGGTGTGGCCAAGCCCATCTACATCAACTTCCAGCGGCCGATCGCCGACCGGCAGATGGCCCAGGACGCCATCCGCATCACGTCGAACCCGCCGGTCGCGGGCCGGTTCTACTGGGTGACCGACACCCAGCTGCGGTGGCGTCCCCAGGATTTCTGGCCGTCCAACACCGTGGTGAACATCGACGCGGCCGGCACCAAGTCGAGTTTCCGGGTGGGCGACTACCTGGTGGCCACGATCGACGACAAGACCAAGAAGATGGAAGTCATGCGCAACGGGAAGCTGGAGAAGACCTTCCCGGTGTCGATGGGCAAGCCCGACGGCAAGCATGAGACCAAGAACGGCACCTACTACGTGCTGGAGAAGTTCCCCGACATCGTCATGGATTCCTCCACCTACGGGGTCCCGGTGGACTCCAAGGAGGGCTACAAGCTCAAGGTGAAGGATGCGGTCCGGATCGACAACAGCGGCGTCTTCGTGCACAGCGCGCCGTGGTCGGTGGCGGCACAGGGCAACAGCAATGTGAGCCACGGCTGCATCAACCTCAGCCCGGAGAACGCCAAGTGGTTCTACGACAACTTCGGCAGTGGTGATCCGGTGGTGATCAAGAACACCGGCGGCGGTTGGTACAACACCCCAGACGGTGCGTCCGACTGGCAGATGTTCTAGAGCCAAGCGATACGACAAAACCCCTGCCCGCTGGGCAGGGGTTTTGTCGTATGCGCGTCAGTTCCAGATGTGCACGCGCTGACCCGGCTCCAGGTACAGCTCGTCGGAATCGCCCACCTCGAAGGCCTCGTAGAAGGAGTCGATGTTGCGGATGACGCCGTTGCAGCGGAACTCCGGCGGTGAGTGCGGATCCACTGCCAGCCGCCGGATCGCCTCGGCGTCACGGGATTTGGTGCGCCACACCTGGGCCCAGCCGAAGTAGACGCGCTGCACCCCGGTCAGCCCGTCGATCACCGGGGCCTCCTGCCCCTTCAGCGACAGCTCGTAGGCCAGCAGCGCGATGGACAGCCCGCCGAGGTCACCGATGTTCTCGCCGACCGTGAAGGCGCCGTTCACATGGTGGGAGCCGTCCAGCGCACGAGGGCTGAACTTCTCGTACTGGTCGATCAAAGCCTTTGTCCGGACCTCGAATTCGGCACGGTCGGCGTCGGTCCACCAGTCCACGAGATTGCCGTCGCCGTCGTACTTGGCGCCCTGATCGTCGAAACCGTGGCCGATCTCGTGCCCGATCACCGCACCGATGCCGCCGTAGTTGGCGGCGTCGTCCGCCTCGGCGTCGAAGAACGGCGGCTGCAGAATGGCTGCGGGAAAGACGATTTCGTTCATCCCCGGGTTGTAGTAAGCGTTGACGGTCTGCGGCGTCATGAACCATTCGTCGCGGTCCACCGGACCGCCCAGCTTGGCCAGTTCGCGGTCGGTGTTCACCACATGGCCGCGCAGGTAGTTGCCGTAGAGGTCGTCGCGTTCGACCACCAGCGCCGAGTAGTCCCGCCAGCGGGCCGGATAACCGATCTTCGGGGTGAACTTGTCCAACTTGACCAGCGCCTTGGCCCTGGTCTCCGGCGTCATCCAGTCCAGCTTGTTGATGCTGACGCGGTAGGCCTCGCGCAGGTTGGCCACCAGTTCGTCCATCCGGGCCTTGGCCTCCGGCGGGAAGTGCCGCTGCACGTACAGCTTGCCCAGCGCGTCGCCCATCAGACCCTCGACCAGCGAAACGCCCCGCTTCCAGCGGTCGCGATTCTGCTCGGTGCCGCTGAGCGTGCGGCCGTAGAAGTCGAAGTTCTCGGCCACCAGCTCGTCGGTCAGCACCCCGGCGCGCGAGTGGATGACGCGCCAGCGGGCCCAGGCCTTCCAGTCCTCCAGGTCTGCACCGGCCCACAGTGCGGCGAAGGCGGTGACGTAATCGGGTTGGCGCAGCACCAGCTCGGCGGCCTTCTCCGGGGTGCTTCCGAGCGCGCCCAGCCAGCCCGACCAATCGAACCCCGGGGCGTCGGTGCCCAGATCGGCGAACCGGCGCAGGTTGTAGGTCAGGTCCGCGTCGCGGCGCTTGACCACATCCCAGTGCGCGGCGGCCAGCTTGGATTCCAGGGCCACGATGCGCGCGGCGGTGTCGCTGTGATCGCCGCCGGCGTCTCCGTAGACCAGCGTGAACATCCGCGCGATATGGCCCGGATAGGCGGCCAGGATCTCGGCGTGCTGCTCGTCGCGGTAGTACGACTCGTCGGGCAGCCCGATGCCGGACTGGCTCATGTGCAGCAGGTAGCGGGTCGAGTCCTTGGAATCGGTGTCGACGTACACGCCGGCGCCGCCGGACACCCCGGTGCGCTCCAACCCGCCCAGCACCGCGGCCAGTGCATCGCTGTCTGCGGCCCCGTCGATCAGGGCGAGCTCGGCCAGCAGCGGGGCCAGACCGCGGGTGGCGATGGTCTGCTCGTCCATGAAGCTGGCGTACAGATCGCCGATGCGCTGCTCGTCGGTGCCTTTTTCGACGGCCGACGCCGCAGCCTTTTCACTGGCCTCGGTGATGATGTCCCGGATCTGTTCCTCGGCCCGGTCATGCAGCAGCCGGAAGGCACCGTCGGTGGCCCGGTCGGCCGGAATCTCGTAGTCCGTCAGCCAACGGCCGTTGACATGGCCGAACAGATCGTCTTGCGGGCGGGCCTGCGGGTCGACATGGCTCAGGTCGATACCCGACTTGATCGCTTCTACCGTCACCCCGACATTCTTCCAGAAGGCCGCGGGTGCGCTGGGCGGGTTTCGCGGCCGGTACCCTCACGGCCATGCCCGAGGCGCCCAGCAAGGACAGCACAGCCGACCATCCCAGCGGCGTCATCACCGGCTTCGGCTTCGGATCGGCGGTGGCAGGCCTGATTGCGGTGGTCGCGGTCGTCCTGGCCGCGATGGTGTGGTCCAAGCACCGGGACGAGGCCGGCGAACGTGCGTACCAGACGCGGGTGCTCAGCACCGCCGCCGACTGGACCAACGTGTTGATCAACATCAACTCCCAGAGCGTCGACGCCGGCATGCAGAAGCTGCGCGAGGGCACTGTCGGGCAGCTCAACGCGGACTTCGACGCCGCCGTGCAGCCCTACCGCGAGTTGGTGCAGCGGTTGAAGGCGCGTACCACCGGGCGGATCGACTCGGTCGCCATCGAATCGCTCTACCATCCGCCACCGGGCCCGGACGGCCGGCCGGTCCCGGCTCCGAAGAAGGAACTGGCCGGGATGGTCTCGCGCACCGACACCGTGCTGGTGGTGGCCACGTCGGTCAGCGAGAACGCCGGCACCGACAAACCTCAGACCGTGCGCTGGAACCTGCGCCTGGACGTCTCCGACGTCGACGGCACCCTGATGATCTCGCGGCTGGAGCCGATCCGATGAGGAACCGGTTGCGCGTGGCGGCCTTCGACATCGCCGCCCCACTGGCGGCGATCGCCGCGCTTGTCTACCTCGGCATCGCGCTGGGCTGGCCGCTGTGGTGGGTCTCGCTGTGCTCGGTCCTGTGTCTGCTGATCGTGCAGGGCGTCGTCGTCAACGTCGTGCTGGCCCGCCGTGACGGCGTGACGCTGGGCACCGACGACGACGCGCCGGGGCTGCGGCTGGCGGTGGCCGGTGTGGCCGCCGCCGCGCTGGTGGCCGCGGTGACGGTGGGATACCTGCGCTGGACCGTGCCCGACCGCACCTTCAACAACGACCGCGAGGAAGTGGTGCGCATCGCCAGCAGCGTCTCGGAGGCTACCGCTACCTTCAGTCCGCAGAGTCCGACGGCCTCCATCGACCGCGCCACCGCGATGATGACACCGGAACGCGCCGAGCAGTTCAAGAACGAATTCTCCGCGGTGGCAAAGGAATTGACCAGCAAGAGCGTGTCTGCCACCGCCGCCACGATCTCGGCCGGGGTGGAGGCGCTGGGACCGCAGGTGGCCAGCGTCGCGGTGGTGATGCGCGGAACCCAGAGTGCCCCGGGCAAACCCACCGACAACGCGGTGCTGGCGCTGCGGGTTGCCTTGAGCAAGACCGACGGCCGCTGGCTCGTCGACAATGTGACCCCGTTGCACTCGCGCTAGGGGTCGGCCCCGACCGGATCGAGCCCGGAAAAACTACTTCCCGGAGCGCTGCGCGGCGAGCTTGGCGAACCGGTCCGACAGCCGCTGCATGCGCAGCAACAGCGAGGCCGGCGGGCTGGTGGTGCCCTCCAGATAGTCGGCGAAGTTCTCGTTGGACACCCCGACGCGGGACGCGAATTCGGGTGCCTGCAGTTCGGATCGGCGCAGCATGGACTGGATCTGGCGGGCCACCTCGGCGCGCTCGGTGGCCTCCAGGTGTTCGCGGGTGCGCACCAGGACCTCCGAGAGTGCCTTGGACACCCCGTACGGGCGCGCGGTCTGCAGCACCTCTTCGACCTGTCGGGCGGTGCGGCCGTAGGGATCACGTTTGATAGCGGCGACGATGCGCTGCCACACCGCCATGTCGTCGGCTTCCAGCGCAGCGCGGATCGCGGCGGTCGGCCAGTACTCGACCGGCCGGTCGTCGAAGGCGGGCTGCCGCTGCGGCGGCGCGGCCTGCCCCTGACGGGGTTGGCGCGGCGGCGCCTGCTGCGAGCGCGGTACCGGTGTGCGCGGTACCGGTGTCTGTGGTGTCTGCGTGCGCTGTCCCTTTGTGCTCGGTGCCGGAGTCCTTTGCTCCTGTGTCCGTTGTACCTGGACAGCCTGCTTCTGGGGGCGTTGTGCCGAAGTCTGTTCCGCAGAAGGGCGGGGTGCAGAACCGCGGGCCGCAGACGAGCGCGGTGCCGAGGGGCGGGCCGGAGCGGTGCGGGGCGTCGAGGTCCGTTGCGCCGCGGCGCGGGGCGCCGAAGTGCGTTGCGCCGACGTGCGCTGAGCCTGGGGTCCCTGGGCGCGTTGTCCGGCGGGTCGGCGGGCCGAGGACGGGCTCGGCTGAGCCTCCTCGCGTCGCGGAATCCGCGCGTCCCTCGATCCCCGGACATCGGGGGCCAACGTCACTTCGCCTCCTCCAGCATTGCTACCGCAACCGACAGGCAGCGCTGCCTGACTTTTTCCCATTCGGCAGCCGCATCCGGGTCCGACAGCGCGAAATCGTGCTCATCGGACGGTTGCGGGTCGGCCAGCCGGCGCACCAGCTGGGTGGCGACCCATCTGCTCTTCGGGTTCTGCCCACAGTAATACCGGTCCATGCCCGACAACACCAGAGCTGCGGTCTCGGTTTCCATCGATTCGACGAGATCAGCAAACTCTTCAAAGTCTTTGGCGCTGTTGCGGCACATGATCAGATAACTTTTCAGCCGCAGGGTTTCGGCACCGGTCGGGATCTGCAGCCGGTCGCCGGTGGGCAGCTGCACGTTGGTGGTCTCCACCGGGCCGAGCCGTTCCACCGGTGCGTTGGGTGCGTCGGCCTCGGTCTCCAACGCATCCAGGGCCACCGAGAGCCGGCCGCGCCACATGGTCACCGGGTGCACCCCGGCGCACCGCTTGGGGCCGCCGGGCCGCCGCGCGGCCAACCGGGTGGAGGCTTTGCTACACCCGCTGAACGCCAACGGGTCGGTGACGATGATCGTCTGTGGGGCAAGGTTTTTCATCCGTGCGGCGGAGCGCACCATGGTGCGCAGGTCCGATCCGGTCGGGCCTTGCGCGGAGATGTCTTCGGGAATGATGACCAGGTCGGTGACCTGGACCTTGGGCAGCGGCTTCTCGAAATCCACCTCGGGCAGCAGCCGGTCCAGCCAGTGCGGCAGCCACCAGTTCCACTCGTCGAACATGGCCATCAGGGCCGGCACCAGGATCAGCCGGACCACGGTCGCGTCGACGGCGATGGCCACCGCGCAGGCCACCCCGAGCTGGGCCACCAGCGGCATGCCGGCAAAGGCGAAGCCGATGAACACCGCGATCATGATCAGGGCGGCGCTGGTGATGGTGCGGGCGCTGGTGCTCACCCCGTAGGCGACGGCGTCACGGGTGTTGTTGGTCTGCAGGAAGCGTTCCCGGATCCGGGTGAGCAGAAAGATCTCGTAGTCCATCGACAGGCCGAACGTCATCGCCAGGACCAACGGCGGGATGGTGCTGTCGAGTGAGCTGAGCTTCTGGAACCCCAGCTCCTCGAACCAGCCCCACTGGAACACCACGACGAGGCTGCCGTAGGCCGCGGCCACCGACAGCACGGTCATCAGAACGCCCTTGAGCGCCAGGACCACCGACCGGATCGACACCAGCAGCATCAGGAAGGCGATCAGCGCGACGAACAGGAAAACGAACGGCTGGGTACTCGATACCCGGTCGTCGAAATCCTTGATCAGCGCGGTCGGACCGCCCACGTCGATGAGGGCGTTCGATCCGGCGGCCGGGGGCAGCTTCTCGCGCATCCAATCGACGGCTTCGCGGGCAGCCAGATCTTCGGGGTCCACCGACAGCACCGCCGACAGCAGCGCGCTGGAGTTGTCGTCGGAGAACGCCGGCGGCTGCACCGTCACCACGTGCGGCGCCCTGGTCATCTCCTGACGCACCGCGTCGATGGTGGCGGTGGCCCCGGAAGACGATGCGTCGCCGGCTGCGTCTCCGGAGGGGAACGTCACCAGTACCCGCACCGGGCCCAGCGCCCCGGGACCCAGCGCGTCGGCGGCGGCGTTGACCCCGCCGCGGATTTCGTGGGTGGGGTCGAACTGGCGCTGCATGCTGTTGCCCAGCACCATGCCGAACGCCGGTGCGGCCAGGATGAGCAACAGCACGGCTGCGCCGGCGGCCGAGGCCCACGGCCGTCGCATCACCGCTCCGGTCCACCGGGTCCAGAACCGGGACTGGGTGGCCTCGGCGCGGCGGGACCAGTGCAGGTACGACGAGCGCTTGGCGGCGGCCTTGCCGAACGTGGCCAGCACCGCCGGGGTCAGTGTGGTGGAGGTCAGGACGGCCACCGCGACGGCCAGGATCGCGCCGGTGGCCATCGACACCAACACCGGGGTGTCGATGAGATAGATGCCGGTGACCGAGGCGATCACGGTGAGCCCGGACAGCGCCACCGCCAGGCCGGAGGTGGCCATCGCCGCGTCGACCGCGTCCGCCGGGTCACGGCCGGCGCGCAGTTCCTCGCGGAACCGCATCAGGATGAACAGCGAGTAGTCGATGGCCAGGGCGATGCCGAACATCGACACCGTGGAGGTGACGAACACGCTCATCTGCGTGTACATCGACAACAGGTAGACCAGCCCCATCGTCACCACGACGGTGCAGATGCCGAGCACCAGCGGCAGGGCCGCGGCGGCCAGCGAACCGAACACGGCCAGCAGCACCACCAGCACGATCGGCAGGTTCCACTTCTCGGCCGCGGCGATGTCGTGCTTGGTGGCCTGGGTGGCGGCCGCGCCCAGGGCGCCCTGCCCGATGACGTAGAACTTGACCTTGCCGTTCTCGCTCTCGCCGGGATCCTCGCCGTGGATCCCTACCTTCTGACGCAGTTGTTTGGCGACGTCGACCGCGCCGGTGTTGTTGAAGTCCAGCTGCAACGTGAGCACGTAGGGCCGGTCCGGCTGCGGCGCCGGCTGCTGCGGGTTCGGCACGATCTTGACGCTCGGTACCTCGCCGGCCACCTTCTCCAGCCACGCCACCGCCGCGTTCATGTCCTCGAACGAGGCGTCGGCGCGGGGCGAGGCGATCAGGGCAAGGGGGGACGCGCCCTGGTCTGGGAAATGTTCCTCGAGTTGCCGCTGGACGTGGAGCGACTGCGAACCTTCGACATCGAAACCGCCGCCGGTCAGGTTCGACGACTGGTTGATCGCGAGGTAGATCGAGGGCACCAGAAGCAACAACCACGTCGCGAAAACCGCCCAGCGGAATCTGCGCAGATAGCTGCTCAAGCGCATCATGAACTGCTGGATGCGAGGTCCCCGCTTTCTCCGTCCGCCATGGCCGGGAGTGTGCTCCCAGTGAGCGAGAGCGTACCCGCAACGGTGTGACGCGGCCCGCTGACTTCGGGTTTCTGAGATGCCTCTGAGATGTTCACAGCGACATCCACAGCCAACATCCGTACCGTTTCATCGGTGTCCGGCTAACGCCTCGGCCCGGCGCGACGACATAGCTGAGGAACGACCCCGGCCGGTGGATGGGCCGGGGCCCACGTCCTAAGGAGTTCTCCATGCAACCGACCGACGGTGCGTTGCGCCGCAACGCCGGATTACGGCGCGGTGGTTTTCGGGGCGGCCTGACGGTCGCCCTCGCGGTGACCGGAGCGGCCGGTGCGGCGGTGGCCGCACTGATGGTGCCGTCGGCCACGGCCGCCACCGATCCGTGCGCGGCCAGCGAGGTCGCCCGCACGGCGGGCGGAGTGGCCACCAACATCGGCAACTATCTGGACACCCACCCGCAGACCAACCAGGCGCTGACCGCGATCAGCCAGCAGCAGGGCGGGGCGCAATCGCTCGCGGCGCTCAAGACCTACTTCGATGCCAACCCGCAGGCCGCCAAGGACATCCAACGGCTGCAGCAGCCGCTGGCCACTCTGGGCTCCAGGTGCAAGCTGCCGATCAGCCTGCCGCAGTTGTTGGGCCTGGTGCAGGCCACACAGCAGGGTGGTGCCGGTTTGCCGGCCGGTCTGCCGTCGGCGCAGAACGTCGGGATCCCCGGTGCCGCGGCGCCGGCGGAGCGTGCGCCGGCCTCGGCGGTGAGTTCCGGTGCCGGCCCGCTGCCCGGGCCCGGCGCTGCCTCGACGCGCTGATCTCGCCAGTTTCGCGCCGTCGGTGGTGGCGCCGCTGAACTGCGGGTTCGTCGCTCGGCGTGACAGTTTGCGCACAAGGCAGGAAACTCGTGCCGGATTCTGCTTAGCTTTCTTGAGCCGCTAACCGTTTGGGGTTACGGCCGTCCCCATCCGATTGAAGGAGCGTGACCATGTTGCTCTCGGCCCGAAATGCGCGCCGCGTGGTAGCTGGTGTGGCCGGTGCCGGCGCGGTAGCCGGTGCGATGTTGTTCGGCGCCATCCCGTCGGCGCTGGCCGACCCGGCGGACAACCCGCCCAACTGCAGCGCCGCCGACCTGGCCGGTGTGGCCTCGGGTGTGTCGGCCTCCACGTCGGCCTACCTGTTCACGCACCCGGATGTGAACTACTTCTTCACCAGCCTGGAAGGCCTGCCCCGCGAAGAGGTCAAGACCAAGGTGCACGACTACCTGGAGGCGAATCCGCAGACGAAGGCCGAACTGACGGGCATCCGCCAGCCGTTGGTCGACCTGAAGAACCGCTGCGGCGCACCGGCTCCCGAAGTCCCGTAACCGCGTGCGGGTGGAAGTAACCCCCGCCGGCGGCGCAGAACCCTCCACGCCTGAGACCGTGAATCGCACGGTGCTGATGGTCGACGACGACCCGGATGTGCGGACTTCGGTTGCCCGCGGATTGCGGCATTCCGGGTTCGACGTCCGGGTCGCGGCGTCCGGCAAAGAGGCGCTGCGCCTGCTGTCGAGCGAGTCGCACGACGCGCTCGTCCTCGACGTCCAGATGCCCGAACTCGACGGCGTCGCCGTGGTCACCGCGCTGCGGGCGCTGGGTAACGACATTCCGATCTGTGTGCTCTCGGCGCGCGACACGGTCAACGACCGCATCGCGGGACTGGAGGCCGGCGCCGACGATTACCTCACCAAACCGTTCGACCTCGGCGAGCTGGTGGCCCGGCTGAATGCCCTGTTGCGCCGGACCGCTCACACCGAGCGACCGCCGGACACCATGACGGTCGGGCCGTTGACCATCGACACCGCCCGCCGCCTGGTGTTCGTCGCCGGCGACCGCGTCGATCTGACCAAGCGGGAGTTCGATCTGCTGGCCGTGCTCGCCGAGAACGCCGGTGTGGTGTTGTCCCGGCAGCGGCTGCTGGAACTGGTCTGGGGGTACGACTTCGACGTCGACACCAACGTGGCCGATGTGTTCATCTCGTACCTGCGGCGCAAGCTCGAGAAACCCGACGTGCCACGCGTCATCCATACTGTCCGTGGGATCGGATACGTGTTGCGAGAAGACGGGTGAGGGCGCCCTGATGGGCTCGGTGAGGGACAAGCGATAGGTGCGGTTCTTCGGGTTCGTCCGTTCGGCATCGTTGCGGACCAGGGTGGCGGTGGCCGCGGCACTGGCGGCCGCGGCGGTGGTCGCGGTGTTCACGATGCTGACCTCGGTGGTGTTGGCCAACAATGACTCTGCGCAGTTGGACCGCCGGCTCGATGCGATCGTCGACGCCAGCATGAACCCGGAGCACCTGGGCGATCCGCACCGCGGGGTGCTGACCACCGGCCGCTCGGGCGCCAGCGGACAGGTGGTGTTCCAGCGCGGTTTCCAGTTGCCCGAGCTTCCGCCGGGCACCGAGACCGTGGAGGTCAACGGGGTCGATTACCGAGTACGCACCATTCAGATGCACCAGCAGGGCGGGGTGCTGATGTCCATCGGAATCCGTGCCGACGGTATCTTGTTGAGCCCCAACAGGATTCCGTTGTACATCGGCATCGGGGTGGCCACCGTGCTGGTGGCCGGGGGACTGGGCTGGCTGCTGGCCGGGCCGGCCATCCGTCCGCTGCGCAAACTCACCGAACACACCTCGAAGCTGGACAGCGGCACCGAGACGATGCCGCAGGTGCGGGGGGTGCGCGAAGCCGAGGACCTGTCCGAGGCGATGGCCGGCATGCTCACCCGGCTGGCCGCCGCGCAGCGCGCCACCACGAATTCCCTTCAGGCGGCCCAGGATTTCGCTGCCAACGCCGCCCACGAACTGCGCACCCCGCTGACCGCGATGCGCGCCGATCTGGACACCCTGCGGATACACGACCTGCCCGAGGATGAACGCGAGGAAGTGGTTGCCGACCTGTCCCGGGCGCAACGCCGCGTCGAGGCCACCATCACCGCCCTGGGTCAACTGGCCTCGGGCCAACTGGCCCAGGAACAAGACCGTGAACTGATCGACATCACCGATCTGCTCGACCGGGTGGTGCGGGAGAACAGCCGCAGCGGCAACGTCCGGATCGAGGTGCAGGTCGCCGAGGATCTCGGGCCGGTGCTGGGCTGGCCCGGCGGGTTGCGCATCGCGGTGGACAACCTGGTACGCAACGCGATCATCCACGGTGAGGCGACCCGGGTCGTGTTGACCGCGCACCGCAGCGAGGGGTTTCTGACCATCGTCGTCGATGACGACGGGCGCGGACTACCGGCCGAGGAGCACGAGACCGTGCTGGGCCGGTTCCGCCGGGGCAGCACCGCGGTGGCCGGTGGTTCCGGGCTGGGTTTGGCGCTGGTGGCCCAGCAGGCCCGGTTGCACGGCGGCGAGATCAGGTTGTCCGATGGCCCGCTCGGTGGTCTGCGTGCCACATTGACGATAGCGATGTCGCCGACAGCGGATGCGGCTCAGGCGGACTGACGGCGCCGCAGCCCGGCGGCCACGGCGCGCCACCCCAGCAACAGCACCGCGGTGACCAGTGAAGCCACCACGATGAAGCTGACCGCAACCCCGGCCGAGGTCAGCTTGCGCAGCAGCATGCCGACCACCACGGTGCTGATCCACACCACGATTCCGGTGGGCGCCAACGACGTCGGCCGCTGCCAGCCGCGCGAGAGCGCCCAGCCCACCAGCGTCCCGGTCAGGAACGGCCACGCCGTCTCCGCCACGCCGGCCACCGTCAGGCCCTCGGCGTGGCTGCGTCGGCCGAGGGTGCAGAACACCACGACGCAGACCAGGTCGGTCAGCAGGGCGGCGGCGCTAGCTCGTCGCATAGGTCATCACATCCAATACCAGTGGGCTGACGTCGTGTTGGTCGCGCACGGCGAAGCCCGGTTGCCGCGCGGCCGGCTTGTTGTCGAAGAGGGCGTCGGCGGCAGCCAGCGAGGTGAGCCGGGAATCCAGCCGGAACGACCCAAAGGTAAATGGTAAACCATTGGACGCCAACGGATCCGGCCCGTCCATGACGTGGAAGTGCAGGTGCGGTGCGTCGGAGTTGCCAGAATTGCCCAGGGCGCCGATGACCTGCCCGGCGCTGAGGCTGTCGCCCGGCTTGACCTTGAGGCTGTTCGGTTGCAGATGAGCGTAGAAGGCGTAGTTGCCGTCGCCGATGTCCTGCACGATGTGGTTGCCGCCGTACTGCTGCAGGGTGAGGCCGCGCGGTGCGACACCGGGCACCTGCTCGTCCAGACCGTCGAGCACCGCCACCACCGGACCGTCGGCGACGGCGTGGACTTCGGAGCCGAAATATGGATAGCTCTCGACCTTGGCCCGGTCCCCGCTGAATATCCGGCCGCCGGCGCCGAGCTGCACGTAGTCGATCGCGAACCGCTCGGCCGCCCAGAGCTTTCCGTTGATCGGATTGAGCGCCATCCGGTGCGGTGTCATATCGCAGCAACCGTTGGCGTCTACCCAGTTGTCGCCGACCAGCGGCGGTGCGATGGACACCGGCTTGCGCGTCTGCACCGAGACCGGCGCCACCGACTCCGTCAGCTTCGGTCCGACCAGCGGCGGCATCGGCCGGGCCACCGTGATCCCCAGCTCATGGGTGAGCTCGGTGGGCACCTGCGACGGATCGTCGGCGACCACGTCCAGCCAGACGTAGGCGCTCTGACCGGCGCCCAGCACGTTGGTGCCGGCGGCGGTGTTGCCGACCGCCCTGGTCCAGTAGCGGAGGTTGTCGCCGGACAGGGTCAGCAGTTTGCGGTCACCGGTGGTGGCACTGAGCGAGTCGAGCGTGACGTTGCCCGGTGAGGTGTTCGTCAGCATCAGCTCATAGGCCAGATGGGTGCGTCCATCCGTGGCGGCCACCGGGATCGGTGCTGCCAGAACAGATCCCACCACCGGCGTGACCGCCGCCGGCGGAGTGCTGGTCGTGGTGGACTCAGACTCGGGGGCGGATTTCGACGAACATCCGGCCAGCGTCAGGACGAGCACAGCGATCAGGGTCCAGATGCGCATGGCGGTCTCCTAGTGCTCGGGTTTCGGAATATCGGTTGCCGGCTCGCCGGCGTCTTGTTGAATTGCCGGCTCGCCGGCCCCGCGTTGAATTGCCGGCTCGCCGACCCCTTGTTGGATTGCCGGCTCGCCGGCGTCGGGATCGATGTCCTTCTCAGTACGAAACATGAAAAAGAACACCACCCAGCCGATCGCCGAGATGAAGATCCAGCTGGACAGCCGGTAGATGAGCATGGCCGAGATGGCCGCCGCGAGCGTCATTCCCGAGGACACCAGCCCCGGAACCAGCACCGCCTCCACCACCAGCAGCCCGCCGGGCATCAACGGGATCGACCCGACTGCCCGCGCGGCCGCATAGGCCACCGTGACACCGGCCAGCGACGGGTGTCCGCCGGCGGCATAGCAGGCGAACGCCAGACACGCCACGTCGGCAACCCAGTTGAACATCGACCAGCTGAACGCCGTCGTCAGATCGCGGCGGCCCAGGCTGACCGATTCCAGCTGTTGCAGGATCTTGCGCCACTTCCCCAGCCCGGCATCGGAAGGCTTGCCGCGCAACGAATTCACCGACGACAGCACCCGGACCCCGATGCCGTCGATCAATTCCGGTTTGGTCGCCACCGCCTGGGCCAACACGATGATGGCCAGGAACGCGCCGAGCGAGAAGATCAGCGACAGGGGGTTCTTGCTCGCCCCGATCAACAGGGCCCCGCCGAGCCCGAGCAGCGCCAGACCGACGATCTGCAACACGCCCGACATCACCAGCTGCCAGGACGCCACCAGCGGTGAGGCACCCCAGATGCGTTGCTGCCGGTAGACGAACGTCGCCGAGAGCACCGGACCGCCGGGCATGGTCGTCGACAAGGCGTTACCGGCGTAGAAGGCGGCCTCCGAACGCCACTGCTTGACCGCCACCCCGGCCGAACGCAGCAGGGTCCGCTGGATCTGGGCGAAGCTGTGCATCGAGGCCAGCGCGGCGCCCACCGAGGCCAGCACCCACCAGCCGTTGGCGGTGAGCAGGCTCTGCCAGGCCTTGGCCAACTGGTCCCGGACCAGGACGATCTCGACGGCCAGCACGGTGACCGCGAGGGCGATGACCACCCAGCGCACCCACCAGTACCTACCGCGCGTCGATCCGGCCCGGCCCCGGCTCGTGTCGGCCAGCGCGTCCTGTGACACGCACTACAGGGTAGCCGCGCAGGTCGCATCGACATCACCGTTGCCGGCGGCGCGCCGGATTAGGCTACCGACATGTCACCGGATTCCGTTGCCGACGAGGCCGTCACGCCATTTGTCCGCAAGGTCGCGGCCTGGTCATGGCGTCTGCTGATCATCGGCACCACGATCGTGGCGTTGCTCTGGCTGGTCAAGCGTCTGGAAGTGATCGTGGTGCCAGTGGCGCTGGCCACCATGCTGGCGGCGTTGCTGCTACCTGCGGTCGATTTCCTGGACCGTCGCGGCGCGCCGCGCGGGGCCTCGGTGGCGCTGGTGTTGCTGTCCAGCATCGCGGTGGTGGGCGGCATCCTGAGCTTTGTCATCTCCCAATTCATCGAGGGCACACCGCAACTCGTCGAACAGGTGACACGAAGCATCGACGGGGTGCGCAACTGGCTGATCAGCGGGCCACTGCACTTGAGCCGTGAGCAGATCGACCAGGCGGGCAACACCGCGATCGAGGCGCTGCAGCGCAATCAGGAGAAGCTGACCTCGGGGGCACTGTCCACCGCGGGCACCCTCACCGAGCTGGTCACCGGGGCGTTACTGGTGCTGTTCACGTTGATCTTTCTGCTGCAGGGCGGCCGCAGCATCTTCACGTTCGTCACCACGATGTTTCCCGGTCACGTGCGTGAGCGGGTACGTGACGCCGGGCGCGCCGGATTCCACTCGCTGGGCGGTTACATGCGGGCGACGTTCCTGGTGGCCCTGGTCGACGCGGTCGGCATCGGTACCGGCCTGGCCATCATGGGTATCCCGCTGGCCCTTCCGCTGGCCTCGCTGGTGTTTCTCGGTGCGTTCATCCCACTGGTCGGTGCGGTCGTCGCCGGTTTTCTGGCGGTCGTGGTGGCGCTGTTGGCCAAGGGGTTCGTCTACGCCCTGATCACCCTCGGCTTGATCATCGCGGTGCAGCAACTGGAAGGCCACGTGCTGCAACCGCTGGTGATGGGGCGGGCGGTGTCGATTCACCCGCTGGCGGTCGTGTTGGCCATCGCCGGCGGTGGCGTGCTGGCCGGCATCGTGGGCGCGCTGCTGGCGGTGCCCACGGTGGCGTTCATCAACAGCGCGGCACGGGTCCTGCTGGCCGAGGACCCGGACGCCGAGGAAGCTCGGCAGGAGGCGGCGGACGAGGTGCTCATCCAAGCCCCCTCCGACGATCTGTCCGCCGAGGACGAGTGACCGGCGAGCCCGAGGGACCTTAGAGTCGGCCCTCGCGGCGCAGCAGATCCTGGGCGCTCATCCCGCCGCCGCGACGCGGTGGCTCGTCGTCACGCGCGTCACGGGGACTGAACTTCTGGGTGGCCGGGTCCGAATCCCGCTGACGCGGCGCCGGGTTCGGGCCCGGTTCGGGCCGCTGCGCCCGGAACGCCGTCGTGGGGGCGTTCTCGGCGCCGGCGGGCGGACGCTGCGGCGGTTGCGGCATCGCCCGGGTGGCGTCGGTGGACGGACGCGGCGGCGGGGGCGGGGGAGTCCCGTTGGACGGCCCCGGTTGGGCCGGTCCGCCGCGCAGCGCGCCCAGCCACGACTCGATCTCCCGATCTTCGCGTTGCGGGGGAGCCGCCGGTGCGCCGGTGGGTCGTGCGGTGCGCTCGGTGGGGGCGTTGGTGTTTCCGGTCGCGGTGTTGACCGTGTTCACCGCGGTGTTGACGGCGTTGCGCACGGCGTTGCGGGCCATCGCGAACCGGGTGGTGGCCGGCTCCGGCGCGGGCGGGGCCGGCGGCTGCGGGGCCGGCGGCTGCGGCGCC
The DNA here is from genome assembly GCF_019050325.1 of [Mycobacterium] fortunisiensis. GTDB lineage: Bacteria > Actinomycetota > Actinomycetes > Mycobacteriales > Mycobacteriaceae > Mycobacterium > Mycobacterium fortunisiensis. The sequence continues at coordinate 71,738 of NZ_VOMB01000002.1, forward strand.
TGCTTGGCAGGCGGGGCGATCCGTGCCGTACCAGCCGCCGACGGAGCATTGGCGCGCGGCATCTGCGGGCGCATGGGCTCGACCGCGGGATGGGTCGGATCGTGTGGCCGCGGCGGCGCCGGCGGCAGGGCGCCGACACCGGCCAGGGCGCGCTCGTCTTCACCGGAATCCCGAGCCATCGGACGCTTGCGTTCGTCGGGCAGTTCGGTCTCGCCGAGGCCCATCTTCTCCTGGATGTTCTTCATCCAGCGTGGCGCCCACCAGCAATCGTCGCCGAGCAGCTTCATGATGGCCGGCACCAGGAACATCCGGATCACGGTGGCGTCCAACAGCAGGGCGATCAGCAGGCCGAAGGCCAGGTACTTCATCATCACCAGATCGGAGAACGCGAACGCCCCGGCCACCACCGCGAGCACCAGGGCCGCGCCGGTGATCAGACGACCGGTGGTCGCGGTGCCGATCCGGATGGCCTCGGCGGTGGACATGCCGCGTTCGCGGGCCTCCACCATGCGGGAGACCAGGAACACCTCGTAGTCGGTGGACAGGCCCCAGATCACCGCGATGATCAGGCCGATCATGGGTGCCATCAGTGGCTGAGGCGTGTAGTTGAGTATCCCGGACCCGTGGCCGTCGACGAACATCCAGGTCAGGATGCCCATCGTCGAACCGAGGGTGAGCGCGCTCATCAACGCGGCCTTGACCGGCAGCACGATCGAGCCGAAGGCCAGGAACATCAGGACCGTGGTGGTGATCACCAGGATCGTCACCATCAGCGGCAGCCTGGAGAACAGGCTGTGGATCGAGTCCTGTTCCAGGGCCGGGGTACCGCCGACGAACACATCGATGCCGTGCGGTGGTTGCAGCGCCCGGAGCCCGGCGATGTTCTGGGCGGCGTCGCCGCGGTTTGTCAGGCCGTTCTGGATCACCCGTACCGACGGGTCCTTCGACCCGCTGTCGGTGGCCGGGCGTTCCTTCCACATGGCGTCGGGATCGTTGTCCGGATTGGTGAACCCGGGCACGGTCAGGGCCTTGGCCCGCATGTCGGCGATCTGCGCGTCGGTGATCGGCTCGCCGTCCTCGCGCTGCATCACCACGGTGATCTGCTCGGTGCGGAACCCGGGGAACAGCTTGTCGAACTCTTCCTGGGACTGGCGCACCGCGTTGTCCGGGGGCAGGTATTTCTCGCTGATACCCGCGAGCGTGAGTGAGCCGATCGGGATGACGAGCAGCGTCATGACGACCAGGATCGGCGTGGCGAACGCGATCGGCCGCTTCATCACGACGTTGACCAGCTTGCCCCAGAAGCCCCGCTCGACTTCTTCGCGGGTCTTGGTCTTCTGCGTCTTCTCGGCGAACCAGTCGATGATCTTCCGTGAGAACGGCCAGTTGGCCAGGAACGGCACTTTCAGCAGTGTGGTCACGCCGAGGGCATCGACCCGGGGGCCGAGGATGGCCAGGACAGCCGGCAGCACTGTGATGGACAGGAACGCCGCCAGCATCACCGACGCGATGATCGCGTAGGTGATCGATTTGAGGAACCCGAGCGGGATCAGCAGCAGGGGCAGCGAGGAGGCCACGATGATCACTGCCGAGAACGCCACGGTCCGGCCGGAGGTCATGACGGAGCGGCGCACTGCAGCTTCTACGTCATAACCTTCCGCGAGCTCTTCTCGGAACCGGCTCACGATGAACAGGCCGTAGTCGATCGCGATACCGAAGCCCATCATGGTGACCACCGGTTGGGCGAAGAAGTGCACGGGCCCGAACTCGGCGGTGAACCGCAGGATGCCCAACGCTCCGCCGATGGTCAGACCACCGATGATGGCCGGCAGAGCCGCGGCGACGGCACCGCCGAACACGAAGAACAGCACCACGGCCACCAGCGGCACGATCGCCAACTCGGCGCGTTTCTGATCCGTTCCGATGGTGCCGGTGAGTTCGCTGGCCAGCGGGTTCAGGCCGGCCAGCTTGATGTCGCCGCCGTTGACCTGCTGCAGAGCCGGCTCGATGGCCTGATAGTTCTTGAGGATCGCGTCGTCGTCGTCGCCCTTGAGGGGCACGCTGATGAACGTGTGCCGCTCGTCTTCGGTCTTCATCGCGGCCAGGGAGGCGACATCCGGCGCCTTCAGCCAGCCCACCCAGCCCTGGATCTGGTCGGGGTTGTCACTGACGACCTGATCCAGCTCTTTGGTGACGCTCTTCTGCCAGGCCTTGTCGGTGACCTTTTTGTCGTCCGGTGGTGTCAGGATGGCGACGATGTGGCTGGTCCGGTCACGGCCGTAGACCTCGTCGCCCAACAGCGAAGCGTGGACCGACTGGCTGCCCTCGTCGTAGAAGCCACTCTGGGTGACGTGCTCTCCGAGACTGGCTCCGTAGACGCCGCCACCTAGGCACAGCGCCGTCATGACACCGATGACGATGTACCTGAACTGGTACACCGTTCGACCCCACCAGGCGAACACTTAGGCTCCTAACGCTTTGATACTTCGCTCTAAAACTTGTGGTGACCCGCGCTGCGACTGGACGAGGGTCTTCAGTTGTTACACACGCGCGGTCAGTAACGACGACAACGGCCGGAACGGCTGCAGCCATGCGCCCTGCTCAGGTAGCGAGTCCAGGCCGATCCGTGGCAGCGGTTCCCGGAACACACCGGGAATATCCTCCAGATCGATAAACTCCAAGGTATCCGACGCTAGCGCCCAGCTCGCATGTTCGCGAAATCCAAGCACGTGCACGGGAGTACCCTCACGGGCGATTTCTTCCAGCGGTTGCCGGAACGCCTGTCCGTCGGCGGAAGCCACCAGGACCGCCGCCAACCCTTCGCTGCGACGCAGGGCGATGTGCGCCAGCATGTCGCTGTCGACATCGCTGTCCTCGTCGATCTTCGGCTTGGCGAAGACGGCGAATCCCACGTTACGCAACGCTTCCACCCACGGCCGTACCACATCGGCGCTACCTGGGGCGATATTGGTGAACACGGTGGCCTCGGGCTCCAGGGACACGTCGGTGTCGTCGCCCGCATCGCCGGCCTGGGCGGCCAGCTCCGAGGTGTATCCCAGCAGCCAGCGGCCCAGTGCGTCGAAGCGTGGACGGTGCGCGGCAGTCGGGCGTCCGCCGAGGATCGCGCCGAGTCCCATGTCGAGATTGGGGGCGTCCCACACCAGCAGAACCCGGCGGGCCGGGATGGCGGCCACGGATTCGGTTTCCGTGCCGACCTGGCCTGCCACCTGCGCGCTTTCGTCGCGCATGTCTTCGGTCACACTCATGGCCGTTTCTCCCAGACCAGCTCGGTGACATCGGGGCCGGCCAGGGCTTTGCGCTCGTATTTGGTGACGGGGCGGTGCACCGAGATCGGCAGCGTCGCGCCCGGCTCGACCCGGCGCAGCAGCGGTTCGGCGTCGCCCACCTCGGCGATGTGCTCGGCGTATCCGGCGTGGTCGGTCGCCGCGTGCAGGATGCCGCCGGGCCGTAACCGGTCGGCGATCAGCGCCACCGTGGCCGGCTGCAGCAGTCGGCGCTTGTGGTGCCGCGACTTGGGCCAGGGATCGGGGAAGAACACCCGCACCCCGGTCAGCGTTTCGCTTCCGAACATGTGCTCCAGCACGTCGACACCGTCGCCGCGCACCATTCGGATGTTGGTCACCGGGGACGACGTCTGCGCGGTGCGGTCGATCGCGCTGAGCAGCTGGGCCAGGCCTTTGCGGTAGACCTCCACCGCGATGACGTCGAAGTCGGGCTCGGCCTGGGCCATCGCCAGGGTGGAGGTACCGGTCCCCGAACCGATCTCCAGAATCAGCGGCGCCGAGCGGCCGAACCAGGCCGCGGTGTCGAGGTCGACCACCGGGTGGGAATTCTCGTCCCGCGCCTGGATGCCCAGCTCAGGCCACAGCCGGTCCCAGGTTTGTTGCTGGGCCGGTGACAGTGTCGACCGCCGGGTGCGGAAGCTGGTCACCCGCGGAAAACGGTGCGGCTGGGCGGGCGGCCCGGCGGCCGCTTCATCGGCCGAGGCCGGCCCATCGACATCGGACCTGGACGGGTGCATCCGTCCATCGTCTCTTATCTCCGGCATTGCGCCCGCATCGTGGTAGAGATTGATACTCAACAGTTGCCTCTAACTGTTGGTGCTCAAACATCCGTGCGCGAGTCCATCCGGGCCATGTCACGATTTTTCGTGAGGCAACCGACCGTGCCCGTCAGCACCCCCGTCAGCACAGGGAAGGCCGCCAGATTTTCGCAGACGAGCTCACACGCTTTGCCGACCGTGACGGTGATGCGCGGTTGGCTCAGATCGCTGCGCGATTGTCGGCGCCGCTCAGCGTCGAGGTGCACGGGCGGCGCGGGGTCGGAGTGGGCACGGTGGCTGCCGCGCTGGACGCCGCCGGTGTCGAGACCGCCGCGTGTGGTGACGTGGCGGTGGTGGTGATCGCCGAGGTGCTCAAACCCGAGGACGAAGCGCTGCTCGCGGAGCTGGAGCGGGCCGGCCGGCCCGTCGTGGTGGTGTTGAACAAGGCCGATCTGGCCGGGTCGGGGCCGGGTGGACCGGTGGCCACCGCACACCGCAGGGCGCGGCGGTTGCAGGAGTTGGCCGGCGTACCGGTGGTGCCGATGATCGCCCTACTGGCTGTGCCGGCCGTTGCGGCGCTGCCCGCGCCCTTGGTCTCGGCACTGCAGCTTTTGGTGGCCGAGCCTGCCGATCTGACCTCCGCCGACGCCTTCGTGACCGGTTCGCACCGGCTGTCGGTGTCGGTGCGAACCGACCTGCTGGAACGTCTGGACCGGTTTGGCATCGCCCATGCCACGTTGGCGTTGAGCCGCGGTGCAGATGTCGAGGCCTTGCCGGCGCTGTGGCGTCGGCTCAGTGGGCTCGACGGGGTGCAGGCGGCGATCGAGGCCGCCGCCGCGCCGGTGCGCTACCGGCGGCTGCGGCGGGCACTGGCCGAGCTGCGGGCGGTCGGTGGCTCGGCGGTAGGGCGCTTCCTGGCAGCTGACGGCACCGTGATCGCGGTGATGGCCGCGGCGGTCGAGGTGGTGCAGGCGGCCGGCCTGGCCGTGGATCCGGGTACCGGCCGGCAGGCGCATCTGTGCCGGGCCCGGCAGTGGCGGCGTTATCGTGACGGGCCGGTGAACGCCCTGCACCGCAGCTGCGGGAACGACATCGTGCGGGGGTCGCTGCGATTGGCGGCGGCGGGGGAGCACCGATGACCGACGTGGACGCGGTGCGTGGCGACACAGTGGACGACGACCCGATCGCCGCCGCGGACGCCGTGGTGGCGGCGATCGATCCCGGGTTGAACTCGCCGGGTGTCCAGACCCGCGATGTGGTGCTGGTGGCCGGGCCGTGGCTGGCCGGTTCGACCAGCGTGCTGGCGGTCCTGCGGGAGCGGATGCCGCAGACCGTGTTCGTCGAATCCACCGAGTTGGTGGCCGGCGAGGCACCCGCGGCGGTGCTGTTCGTGGTGTCGGCCGCGGCGGTGATCACGGAATCTGATTGCGCCCTGGCCGATTTGGCGTCGCGTTACACCGATTTGGTGGTCGGGGTGGTGTCGAAGATCGATGCGCACTGCGACTGGCGGGAGGTTCGCGATGCCGACGCCGCGATCCTGGCCGAACGCGATCCACGGTACGAGCGCATGCCCTGGGTTGGTGTGGCGGCCGCCCCCGACCTCGGTGAGCCGCAACTTGACGAGCTCATCGAACTGCTGCACGACCGACTTGCCAACCCCGATGTTGCTCGTCGAAACAGATTGCGCGCCTGGGAAACTCGACTGGAAGCGGTGATCGGCAGATACGAGGCCGACGGGTCGGGTGCAGACCGTGCGGCCCGGGTCGAGGTGCTGCGGGAACGCCGCACCGAGCTGTCCCGGGCGCGTCGGATCACCCGGACCGAGCGCAGCATCGCGTTGCGCAGCCAACTGCAGCAGGCGCGGGTCCAACTGGGTTACTTCGCCCGCAACCGGTGCAACTCGGTGCGCACCGAACTGCAGGAGGACGTCGCCGGTATCACCCGTCGCCGGATCGCGGCGTTCGAGGACTACACCCGCCGGCGTGCCGACGAGGTGGTCGACGAGGTCGATGCCGGCGTCACGGAACACCTGGGTGGGGTCGCGGCCGAACTGGAACTGTCGATGCCCGCGGGCCGGGCCCTGACGTCCGGCGGCCCCGACCTGCCCTCGCCACCGTTGAAGTCGCGGGTGCTGGAGACCCGGCTGATGCTGGTGCTGGGGTCGGGTTTCGGCCTGGGTGTCGCGGTGGCGGTCAGCCGGCTGCTGACCGGGGCCGCGCCGCGGCTGGCGGTTGCCGGGCTGGTGGTCGGCGCGGTGGTGGGCCTGCTGCTGGCGGTCTGGGTGGTGGGCACCCGGGGCCTGTTGCACGACCGGGCGGTACTGGACCGTTGGGTCGGTGAGATCACCGCGACCTTGCGCTCGACGGTCGAGGAGCTCGTCGCGACGCGGGTGCTGGCCGCCGAGACCGCGCTCACCACGGAGTTGGCGGCCCGGGAAGAGGCCGAGAGCCTGGTGGCGGCGGACAAGATCGCCGAGATCGACGCGGAGCTGCGTGAACATGCCATCGCCACGGCGCGGGCGGCCGCTCAGCGGGACCGGCGCACGCCGCCGCTACAGCGGGCGCTGACCGCGGTCCGGGCCGATTTGTACGGAAACGGCATCGCTACTGGCGAGTAACCAGCCGATAGCGGTCAACTGAATCGTTCCTGTGAACAATCGGACATACCACTGGTTTACCGCGGGTATGTCACCCGCGTTAACCTCTACCCAAGGGGTAGCCGTGACCGCGTTGTTACGTGGCTTGGGTTCCGCAAACCTACGCAGGAGAATTTCATGACCTCAGCGACCATTCCGGGTCTGGACACCGCACCGACGAAGCATCAGGGACTGCTGACCTGGGTCCAGGAGGTCGCAGAGCTGACTCAGCCGGATCGGGTGGTGTTCGCCGACGGGTCCGTTGAGGAGTACGACCGGCTGGCCGCGCAGCTGGTCGAGGCCGGCACCTTCCAGAAGCTGAACCAAGAGAAGCAGCCGAATTCGTACCTGGCGCTCTCTGACCCCTCGGACGTCGCCCGGGTCGAGTCACGCACCTTCATCTGCTCCGAGCGTGAGATCGACGCCGGCCCCACCAACAACTGGATGGACCCGGTCGAGATGCGCGGCATCATGACCGACCTGTACCGCGGATCGATGCGTGGCCGCACCATGTACGTGGTGCCCTTCTGCATGGGGCCGCTGGACGCCGAGGACCCCAAGCTGGGCGTGGAGATCACCGACTCCGAGTACGTCGTGGTCTCGATGCGCACCATGACGCGGATGGGCGCCAAGGCACTGGAGAAGATCGGCGACGACGGCTTCTTCGTCAAGGCGCTGCACTCGATCGGTGCGCCGCTGGAGCCCGGCCAGAAGGACGTGCCGTGGCCGTGCAACGACACCAAGTACATCACCCACTTCCCCGAGACCCGCGAGATCTGGAGCTTCGGCTCCGGCTACGGGGGCAACGCGCTGCTGGGCAAGAAGTGCTACTCGCTGCGTATCGCCTCGGCCATGGCCCACGACGAGGGCTGGCTCGCCGAGCACATGCTGATCGTCAAGCTGATCTCCCCGGAGAACAAGGCGTACTTCATCGCGGCGGCGTTCCCGTCGGCCTGTGGCAAGACCAACCTCGCCATGCTGCAGCCCACCATCGAAGGCTGGCGCGCCGAGACCGTGGGTGACGACATCGCGTGGATGCGGTTCGGCAAGGACGGCCGGCTGTACGCCGTCAATCCCGAGTTCGGTTTCTTCGGCGTCGCGCCCGGCACCAACTGGGATTCCAACCCGAACGCGATGAAGACCATCGAGGCCGGCAACACCGTCTTCACCAACGTGGCCAAGACCGACGACAACGACGTGTGGTGGGAAGGCCTGGAGGGCGAGCCCGATCACCTGATCGACTGGAAGGGTCAGGACTGGAACCTGCGCGAGGCGGAAACCAAAGCAGCACACCCGAACTCGCGCTACTGCACCCCGATCTCCCAGTGCCCGACCCTGGCCCCGGAGTGGGACGACCCGCAGGGCGTGCCGATCTCGGCGATCCTGTTCGGCGGCCGTCGCAAGACCACGGTCCCGCTGGTGACGCAGGCCCGCGACTGGCAGCACGGCGTGTTCATCGGCGCCACCCTGGGTTCCGAGCAGACCGCCGCCGCCGAGGGCAAGGTCGGCACCGTGCGCCGCGACCCGATGGCCATGCTGCCGTTCCTGGGCTACAACGTCGGCGACTACTTCCAGCACTGGATCAACATCGGCAAGAACGCCGACGAGTCGAAGATGCCCGCGGTGTTCTTCGTGAACTGGTTCCGTCGCGGCGACGACGGCCGGTTCCTGTGGCCGGGCTTCGGTGAGAACAGCCGCGTGCTGAAGTGGGCGATCGAGCGCATCGAGCACAAGGCCGACGGCAAGAGCACCCCGATCGGTATTGTTCCCACTGCGGCCGACCTGGACCTGTCCGGTCTCGACGTGGATCCCGCCGACGTGGACGAGGCCCTGGCCGTCGATGTCGAGGAGTGGAAGGCCGAGCTCCCGCTGATCGAGGAGTGGTTCGAATTCGTCGGCGAGAAGCTGCCGACCGGTATCAAGGACGAGTTCGATGCTCTCAAGCACCGCCTGTCCGAGGCCTAGCACCGCGAGCGTGCGTGTCTGCCCGTAGCCACGCCGCCACGCGTAAGCATTACGCGCACCCTCGTCAACGACGAGGGTGCGCGTTTGCATAGTGGCCCAAGGCATTACGCGCGGGCCGGCCACCACGTCCGTTCACCCAGCAGACTCATCGCGGCGGGAACCAGGTAGGTCCGCACCACCGTGATGTCGAGCAGCAGGCCGATGCCGACGGTCGAGCCGATCTGGACGAGGTTGAGCACGGTCCCACTCGTCAACGCGAACATCGTGACCGCGAAAGCCACACCGGCCGTGGTGATCACGCTGCCCGTGCTGCCGAACCCCCGGACGATGCCGCTCGTCACGCAGCGATCCTCCCTCGGGGGTCGTCACATTCCTGTTCACCGACATCGAAGGCTCTCAGCCATCCGCGTCGCCCTTGTCAGCCGTCAAAGCTGAACGGGCGTAGCAGATTTGATCGAATGCGTAGGTCACGGCCTCGGCGTGCGCCATGCCCTTGCCGCGGCGCAGTAACGACCGATACGCGGACTCGCCGAGGCTGTCGCGAACATGTGCGACGACACTCTCGGCCTCGACGAAGGTGGTGATGGGGACCGGATCGGCGGCGAAACCTAGCAGGACGGCGGCGGGCTCGTAGCGCCCGAGGCGGTCGAAGGCGATGGCGAGCAAGGTCAGCGGTCCACGGATCAGCTCGTAGCCGCCGGAATCGTAGAACGAGTGGAGGACGTGCGTCAGCAGTTCGAGCGCCTCCGCGGCGCGGCCGCCGATGACCGCGAGGCGGGACAGCCCGATGATCGCGGTGGCTTCGTTGAAGCGATTTCCGCTGTCTTGGGCGAGCGCGAGTGCGCGCTTTTGCATGTCGTAGGCGACGGCCGGATCGGTGGCGAAATGGCTCCAGCCGTAGGCAGTCAGAGCGAGCACCTTGGTGTTGGGATTACCTGTGGTTTCGGCGGCTTCGAGTAGCCCGTCGGCGGCGGTTCGGGCCTCGTCGTAGGCGCTCGCGTTGGCCAACGCCAGAACCAGGCATACCTGCGCCAGGGTATGCGGGCGGCGCGCGATCACGTTGTGCACGTAGCGCGCGGCTTCCAGTGGCCGGCCCGCCATGCTGTGTCCGGCGTACAAGGCGGCTTCGAAGCCGAACGGGACCGGGTCGAAGTCACCGCTCTCGATGATCGCCTCACCCGTCACCGCATAGCGCATCGCGTCGTCGAGGCGGCCGGTGGCGTAACACTGTGCGGCTCCGACGAAGAGTTGAGCCAGGCGCGGGTGCCCGACCTCAAGTGCCGGCTCGATGAGTTCGGCGGCCCAGCCGGTCGGCTCGGACTGCTCGGTCAGGCAGCCGAGCATCGAAGTGTAGAAGGCGATCGCTGCGGCAGTGTCGAGATCCTGTTCGTCGGTCGCCCACCGGAAGGCGGCACGCAGATTGGCCAGGTTCGCCGCGAACCATTCGTAAGCTTCGCGCTGGCGCGGGCTGTCCCACAACGCCATCACGTCGGTCTCCATCGCTGCGTAGTGAGCGGCGTGCGCCGCGCGGCACTCCTCGGCGCTGCCGCGCGCGGCGAGCAGTTCCTCGGCGAACTGGCGGATCGTTTCGAGCATCGAGTACCTGGTCCGTCCACCGGCGCGGTCGGCCACCACCAGGGACTTGCGAACCAGAGCGTCGAGCACATCGAGCGCCGTGAACTCGTCGCCGTCCGTGGCTACTGCCGCAGCGTCGGCCAGGCCGAAGCCGCCGGCGAACACCGAGCATCGCTCCAGGACGACCTGTTCTGCCGCGCTGAGCAATTCGTAGGACCACGCGACCGTCTGATGCAACGTCTGATGGCGCTCCAGGCCCCGTCTGGATCCGACCAACAACCGGAACCGGTGGTCGAGCCGGTCGCGGATCTCCGCCACGGTCATTGATTGCATGCGGGAGGCAGCCAGTTCGATGGCCAGTGGGATCCCGTCGAGACGTTCACAGATCTCCACCACAGCAGACGCCTGGGCGGGTGAGTCGAGCGGGACTCCGGGCGCGATGGCCAAAGCGCGATCGCAGAACAGGCGTACCGCCGCCGAACCGGCACCGGTGGTCAGCGAGGGGACCGGCCACAGCTGTTCACCGACCGCGAGCAGTCCTTCCCGGCTCGTGGCAAGGATTTTCACGGTTGGCGAAGTGGCGAGGATGGCGTCGACCATTTCGGCCACGGCATCCAACAGGTGTTCGCAGTTGTCGAAGATCAATAGTCGTCGGCGTCCGGTCAGAGCTGCCGCGACGCTCTGGGCCACGCTGAGTCCCGGCTGCTGCATGATGCCGAGCGTGGCGGCCACGACGTCTGGTAGCGCGCGAGGATCGGTGACTGCTGCAAGCTCGATGAGCCACACACCGTCACTGAACAGATCCGCCGTCCGGACGCCGACTTCGTGGGCCAGCCGAGTCTTTCCCACGCCGCCCACCCCGGTCAGGGTCACCAACCGGTGTGTCGTCACGGCTTCTACGAGGTCGGATAACACCGCTTCACGGCCAACAAAGCTGTTTGTGGGCGCTCGGAGATTTCCCGGCGCCGAATCCTCGGTTTTCAGCGGTGGGAATTCGGTGCGCAAGCCTGTCGCCTGGACTTGATACAACTCAACAGGTTTGGCGATATCGCGAAGTTGACGCGGGCCGTGGCCGAGCAGCTCGACGCCACTCATCAGCTCGGCTGTCACGCCGTCGAGCAGGATCTGTCCGCCGTGCCCGGCGGCCATGATGCGGGCGGCCCGGTTGAGCACGGGCCCGAAGTAGTCGCCGTCGCGCAGTTCGGCTTCCCCGGTGGCCAGGCCCATGCGCACTGGCAGGGACAGGTGCCGTTGCGCGGCCACCGCGGCGTTGACGGCGGCCGAGGGTGAGGAGAACACCGCGCAGATGCCGTCGCCGGTGTGCTTGAACAGCGCGCCGGCGTGCTCGGCCACCGCCCGGCGCAGCACCTCGTCGTGGACCGCCAACGCGTCGCGCATCGCCTCGGTATCGGTCTCCCACCGTCGGGTGGAACCTTCGACGTCGGTGAACAGAAACGTGGCGATGCCCGGCGGCATGTCGACGCCGTTCTCAGCGCGTTTCGGTGAATCGCATCGGCGCTCCCCACGCTCGATCCGCTGCGTTCGGACATCGTAGGTCTGACCGAGGCGCCCGGACAGGGGATTGGCGGTGCGGGTGACCTGGGTGTTTCTGAATTCAAGCACCCGCCCACGTCAATTCCGGCCGACGTAACCAACCCGCAATTGACACCTGTCAAGTGGCGCCGGTTACAGTGCCCTCATGCAGATTCGCGAGCATGCTGAAGCCAAGCCCGAAAAGCCGGCGATCATCCTTCACCCGTCCGGCACCGTCGTCACCTTCGGGGAGCTCGAAGCCCGCGCTAATCAGCTGGCCCACTACTTCCGCCGACAGGGGCTGCGGGAGGGCGACGTGGTCGCGATCCTCATGGAGAACAACCAGCACATCCATGCCGCGATGTGGGCGGCGCGGCGCAGCGGGCTGTACTACGTGCCGATCAACACGCACCTGACCGCGGCCGAGGCGGCCTACATCATCGACAACAGCGGGGCCAAGGCGATCATCGGCTCGGCGGCGCTCAAGGACGTCCTGAGCGGCCTGGAAAAGGAACTGCCGCACGGCCTGCCCGACACCCTGCTGATCGCCGACGGAGCCGAATCGTCGGCGACCAGCGCCTCCGGCGACCTGGCCGGCTGGCAGCGCTACCCGGAGGCGGTCGCGGACCTGCCGGTCACCCCGATCGACGATGAGCTGGACGGCGATCTGCTGCAGTACTCGTCGGGAACGACGGGTCGGCCCAAGGGCATCAAGCGTGAGTTGCCGCATGTGCCACCGTCGGAAACTCCCGGCATGATGGCCCCACTCGTCGGTTTCTGGATGCATCCCGACGCCGTCTACCTGAGCCCCGCCCCGCTGTACCACACCGCACCGTCGGTGTGGTCCATGCAGACCCTGGCCGCCGGGATCACCACGGTGGTGCTGGAGCGCTTCGACGCCGAGGGCACCCTGGATGCCATCCAGAAGCACGGTGTGACGCACGGCCAGTTCGTCCCGGTGATGTTCACCCGGATGCTGAAATTGCCTGAGAGCGTGCGTAATTCGTATGACATCTCCAGCCTGGAGCGGGTGATGCACGCCGCCGCACCGTGCCCGGTGGAGATCAAGAAGCAGATGATCGACTGGTGGGGGCCGATCGTCGACGAGTACTACGCCTCATCGGAGGCCATCGGCGCGACGGTGATCTTCGCCGAGGACTGGTTGACCCACCCGGGCTCGGTGGGCAAGCCGATGAACGGTGTGGTGCACATCCTCGATGAGGACGGCAAGGAACTGCCACCCGGTCAGGCCGGTGAGATCTTCTTCGAGGGCGGTGCCGATTTCGAGTACCTCAACGACGCCGAGAAGACCGCCTCTTCGAGGGACTCGCACGGCTGGAAGACGGTGGGCGACATCGGATATGTCGACGAGGAGGGCTACCTCTACCTGACCGACCGTCGCCATCACATGATCATCTCGGGCGGGGTGAACATCTACCCGCAGGAAGCCGAGAACATGCTCGTCGTCCACCCCAAGGTGATGGACGCCGCGGTGTTCGGCATCCCTGATGAAGAGATGGGGCAGAGCGTCAAGGGCGTGGTGCAGACGGTGGATCCGGCCGACGCCACCCCAGAATTCGAGCGTGAGCTCCTCAACTGGCTGCGTGAGCGCCTGACGCACTACAAGTGCCCGCGGTCGATCTCGTTCGAGGCCGAGTTGCCCCGCACCGACACCGGCAAGCTGTTCAAGCAGGGGCTGATAAACAAGTACTCGTGACCGTCCTGGAGCTGCCGGCAGGGATCCGGGTCGGGGTCGAGACCCCGACCGATCCCGCGACGTTCACGTTGACCACACGCCCGACCGAGGATCGGCGGGCGGTCACCGTGGGCTCCGTCGACCTGGCGGTGGCCGCGCTGACCGAGCGCTGCCAGATGTGGCCGCAGGCCGCCGCGATCTGCGTCGACGTGCTGCGCAGCGTCGACGTGAGCGCCCCGGCGTTCGGTGGGATCGTCACCGAATCGCTGGCGTACTCGACGCTGCAGTCCGGGAACGAGTTCGCCCGGTGGTTGTCCGAGCGCGGCCCGGCCACCGTGCCGCAGCTGCCCGAACCGGTGCAGGCCCACCGCGACGGCAACACCCTGCACGTGCGGTTCAACCGGCCGCAGCGGCACAATGCGTTCTCCACCGACGCCCGGGGGGCGCTGCTGGAGGCGCTCGAGGTGGCCCGGCTGGATCCCTCGGTGGACGAGGTGGTGCTCGGCGGCAACGGCCGATCCTTTTGCAGCGGTGGAGATCTGGCCGAGTTCGGTTCGTTCGCCGATCCGGCCAGCGCCCATCTGGCCCGCACCCGGCACAGCCCGGCCCTGGCCCTCGACGAACTGACGGCCAGGCTGGGACGACGTTGCCGCGCCGAGGTGCACGGCCAGGTGCTCGGCAGCGGGCTGGAGATGGCGTGTTACTGCGGCTGGGTCAGTTGCCACCCGGACGCGGTCATCGGGCTGCCCGAACTGGCACTGGGATTGATCCCCGGAGCCGGCGGCACGGTGAGCATCACCCGACGGATCGGGCGGTGGCGCACCGCCTATCTCGTGCTGTCGGGGCAGACGATCGACGCAGCCACGGCGCTGGCCTGGGGCCTGGTCGACGAGATCGCCGCGGTGCCCGCGACCTGATCAGCCGCAGCGGTCACGGAATTCGACGGCGGGTTGGCGGATCCCCTGCAAGTCGGCACGTACCTGGGGATTCTCGTCACCGTAGGCTCGGATCTTCTCTCGGATCTGGTCCTTGGGTAGGCCCTTGAGGCCAGTCATGAAAGTGTTCACCTCGGGGTGGGCGAACAAATAGTCCGACGTGGCCGCCGACACGCCCGACATGACCCTGGCCAGGTCGGCGGACGTGCAGTCCGGTGGCGGGTCGGCGGCTGCGCCTGCGGCGGTGCCCACCAGTGCGGCGCCGGCGATCGCGGCACCGGCAATCCCGGCCGTCAGTCGGTGCAGGGGGAGGTGCAGGGAAAAGGGTGTTGTCATGTGCGGCTCCTCACCGATACGTGTGCGACCTGAACGGCATTGAACAAATACCTGTCGGGGACAGCGGGTTACTCAACGCGGGCCGATCCCGGGCCGGCCCGGACGTCCGATGTCGATGCCGCCGCCGGGCGGTGGCCCTGGGTCGATCCCGATGTCGAGATCCCAGTCGGAGTCGCAATACCAGTCGTATTCGCAGGGGTAGGGCACGACTGGCCCGGAAAATCCGGGCCCGCTTCCGCCGTCGGCGCCACGGACTTCCCCTTGCGCGCACACGGTGACGCCATTGGCATTGGTGCATTCGGCGGCGGCGGGGGGTGCGCCGGCGATGGCGATCGGCACGGCCGTGGTGCCCAGGGCTGCGAGCAAGAAACGGTACAGGACTGACATTGCCCGCCTTCCGCCGGTACTCCTTGACGCTTGTGAGCGTAAAGGACGTGAACAGAAAATTCGCAGGTTCTTCCGGCAAGCTGAACAGCGGAGCCGCAATGTATTTGGCTTCGAAAACAAGTGACGGGCCGTCCAACCGGACTGGTGTGTGCTTGGATGAAGCCACCAACTATCTGGCGTCCGGTTTCGCCACGGGAGGTCTGATGTCGTCGAGTGAGCATGCATGGACCACGCCGGCAGCCAAGGCCATTCCGAAAGAGGGCTATTTCGAGCTAGAGCGTGGTCGGTATGGACCGATCTATCCCAAGACCCCGGCCTGCTATGGATTCTCCATCATCGCCAAGGTGAAGGAGGGGCGTGAGGAAGCGATCCGCGCCTACGGCAAGCAGATCGAAGAGGCGATCGCCGCCAGTCCCGATGTTCTCGCCCCGCTTCGGCTCCACTACTTACGATGGCAGCTTTTCGATGTGGGGTCCGGACTGCATTTCCAGTACCAGGGCATCTTCGACACCGACTTCGACAAGTACACCGAGGATGCGGTGGCGCTGTTCAGCCAGACCGGAATCACCACGGTGTTCACCAACCTGGAGGGTTTTCCGGAGGACTGGAAGGAGAACCCGCAGGCGTTCGTGGAGTTCGTCCGCGCACATCAGTGCCCCAGCTTTCTCGAGTACGGCGAATACCCTTATGTCACTGCCGAAGAGATCAAAAAGGCGCTGCGGTTGAAGGCGGCCTTCTCCACCGCGCTCGACCAGATGCAATAGGCCGTCGGATGCAGGCCGGCCTGGAGCTCGACGACATTCAGCACATCGTGTTGACCCGAACACCGGCCTTGACGGGCCGTTACGAATTTCTGTCGTTCGACGATGCCGCCGACGGCTGCGGCTGGTTACGTGGGCTGCTGGATCGGGTCGCGTCGGTAACCGAAGCCCGCGATTCGATGGACGGAACCCGCCGCTGGATCAGCCTGGCGTTCACGTGGACTGGGCTGCGCGCGCTGGGCGTGTCCGACGAATCACTGGCGACCTTTCCCGATGAGTTCCGTGAAGGCATGGCAGCGCGGGCTGACATCTTGGGCGATACCGGGATGAACAGCCCGGACCACTGGGTGGGCGGTCTCTCCGGCGCCGACGTGCATGCCATCGCCATACTCTTCGCGCGTGACGCGGACGAACATGCCCGCTGTGTCGGCGAACATGACAAGCACCTGGCCCGTTTCCCGGGTGTTCGGAGCCTTTCCCATCTTGATCTCAACGCGAATCCACCCTTCAACTACGCACACGATCACTTCGGCTTCCGGGATCGGCTGTCACAGCCGGCAGTCAAGGGCGCCGGTGAGGAGCCCACGCCGGGTTCCGGTCCGGCGCTGGAGCCGGGGGAGTTCATTCTGGGTTATCCCGACGAGAACGGTCCCCCCACCGGCCTACCCCAGCCGGAGGTGTTGTCGCACAACGGAAGCTATCTGGCCTACCGGCGGCTGCGTGAGCACGTCGGGGCGTTCCGTGATTTCTTGCGCGCCAACGCCGACACGGCCGACGCTCAGGAGCTGCTTGCCGCGAAACTAATGGGCCGCTGGCGCAGCGGGGCTCCGCTGGTGCTGGCACCGCAACGGGATGACCCCCAGCTGGGTGCAGATCCGATGCGCAACAACGACTTCAACTACAAGGAAATGGACCCGCACGGCTACGCTGTCCCGCTCGGTTCCCACGCGCGGCGGCTGAATCCACGCGATACCGCGCACAACATGAACCGCCACAGGATGATCCGCCGTGGCGCGACCTACGGCCCGGCCCTGCCGGACGATGAGTCAGATGACGGTCTGGATCGCGGCATCGCCGCATTCATCATCTGTGCCAGCCTGGTTCGGCAATTCGAGTTCGCCCAGAACGTGTGGATCAACGATGCGTCGTTCCACGAGCTGGGCAACGAGCATGACCCGATCTGCGGAACGCAAGACGGCACCCTCGACTTCACGGTGCCGCGTCGGCCGATCCGCAAGGTGTTCAAAGGCCTGCCCGCGTTCACCACGGTGTTGGGCGGTGCCTACTTCTTCCTCCCCGGAATCAACGCGCTGCGACACCTTGCGGACGGCCAGGCATGAGCATCCTCAGACGGGCGCGTACCTACAACCAGAGCCACGTGGCACGACCGCATTCCGGTGGGCGACGGATCAGCATCTACTGGACGTGGAGCTATCCCTGGGAATCCCAACGCAGCTCTGCCGAGATGTACAACCGGTTCTCCACCATGACCGAAGTGCGCAACGCGTTGTGGCCGGCGTACGAGACGCCCGACTATGACGCAGCGAACTTCCTGCAGGGCGTGGCGGGAACGTTGGAGCTGTTCCACCGCTCCACCCTGGCGTTCCAGGAACTCGCCGAGGAGGTCACCGGACACCCGGTCGCGGTCTTCCAGCGCATCGACCAGGCGGGTTACCGGCTCGGTATCGACGAACGAATCCTGGACGACACTGACACCCTGATGGTGTTCGGCCTCGACCACCTGCCGTCCGGGCAGGAAGCCGCGACAGCGGAGATCGCCGCGCTACGGGCCTGGCTGCAACGTGAGGGCACCTGCCTGGTGCTGGCCCCGCACCACGACGTCGGGTTCACCGACGATCTCGCCCAACGCCAAGTCGAGTACGAGCACCACGGTGATCCGTTGGTGCCGCGCCGGCAACGGTTCGGCGGTTACACCCGATCCCTGATGGCGGCGCTCGACGTACCGGTACGCAACATCTGGGGCCTGCGACCGGCGGTGGCGCCCGGCACCGGCGAGATCGCGCCGTTGACCATGTCGCGAGATCTCGACCGGCTGCGGTTGCTGGACAACGTCACCACGTTCAACTTCCACCCGCACCTGCCGCACTATGAGCTCACGGCGCCCGAAGGTCATGAGCTGCACGTCCTCGGTCGCCAGCGCGTCGACCCGAACCGGCCTCATCCGTTCACCGCGGCCGGCGAAACCGAGCTCAACGCCCTGATCTGGATGCCGCCCGCCGGAGCGCGGGCAGGCAACATCGTCCTGGTCGACTCCACCAACTTCACCACGCTGTTCGGTGGCACCGAAAGCCTCCGAAATTTCTGGCACAACCTGGCCACGATGGTGTGAGGACCGCACGGGTTTGCGCCACGACTAGCATGCACTCCATGACAGCGCCTCCTCGGTCATTCGGTGGCCCCTATTTCGACGACCTGCAGGTCGGACAGGTTTTTGACACCGCGCCATCGATGACGCTGACCGACGGCGCCGCCGCCGTCCATCAGTCGATCCTCGGCGATCGGTTGCGGTTGGCGCTGGATGCCGAACTCGCCGCCGCGGTCACCGGTGAACCGGGTCTGCTGGCGCACCCGGCCCTGGTCTGTGATGTCGCGATCGGGCAGAGCACGTTGGTGACCCAGCGGGTCAAGGCCAACCTTTTCTATCGCGGGTTGGCGTTCCATCGGTGTCCGCGGATCGGTGACACCCTGTACACCCGAACCGAAGTCGTTGGCCTCAAGCAGAATTCGAGTAAACCGGGCCGGGCTCCGACGGGGCTCGCCGCCCTGCGGATGACCACGGTCGACCAGCAGGAGCGCAAGGTCCTCGATTTCTACCGCTGCGCGATGCTGCCGCTGTCCGACGGTGCCGGCGATACCGGCCACGCCGACGACCTGTCGGCGATCGGCGCCGACGCCGCAGCCCCAGACCCCACTGCCGGCTGGGACGGCGAGGTGTTCCGGGCCCGGGTGCCCGGCCCGCATTTCGACCCGGCCCTGGCCGGCACGGTGTTGCACAGCACCGCCGACGTCGTGAGCAGCGCCCCCGAACTGGCCCGGCTGTCCTTGAACATCGCTGCCACCCATCATGACTGGCGTGCCGGCGGGCAGCGTCTGGTGTACGGCGGCCACACGATCGGGCTCGCGCTGGCCCAGGCCAGTCGGTTGCTACCGAACCTGGTGACCGTGCTGGGGTGGGAGTCCTGTGATCACACCGGCCCGGTGCACGAAGGCGATACGTTGTTCAGCGAGTTGCACATCGACTCGGCCGAGGCCGGGGTGCTGAGGTTGCGTTCCCTCGTGTATGCGGCGGGTGGACCCGACGGCTCTGACCGCCAGGTGTTGGACTGGCGGTTCAGCGCACTGCAGTTCTGATGAACGCGTTGGCGATTCCGCGGGCCCTGCTGAGGCAGGCGCAGGCGGTCGCCGACGACTTCGCCGCCCACACCGGTGTCGCGGTCGACGCCACCGAACTGCTGACCGGCCGTGCCGCGCTGTTGGACATCGCGCCCGCCGGGTGGGTGTCGGCGGGCGGGGCGACCCGGTTGCTGCCCACCCGCGACCGATGGTGTGCCCTGACCCTGTCGCGTCCCGACGACGTCGCGATGATTCCGGCGTTGTTGCAGTCGGATTCGGTGGACACCGACCCTTGGCCGGAGATCGGCGCCTGGGCGGCGGACAGCACTGCCGGGCAGCTGGCCGACCGGGCGCGGCTGCTGGGACTGCCGGTGGCCGTTGTCGGTGAGACCGCACCCGCGCCCCCGGTGGTGCGGCCTTCGGGCCCAACGCGGCCGGGCCCGATGGCCGGGTTGTTGGTTGCCGACCTGTCGTCGATGTGGGCCGGGCCGCTGTGCGGGCATCTGCTGGCCCGGGCCGGGGCCACGGTGGTGAAAGTGGAGAGCCGCTCCCGCCCGGACGGTACCCGAGCCGGCGAGCGGGTGTTCTTCGACTGGATGAACGGTGGAAAACTTTCCTACGCCACGGATTTCGATGAGCCCGCTGACCTGGCCGCGTTGCTGGACGTGGCCGATGTCGTGATCGAGGCATCCCGCCCGGCCGCACTGGCCCGGCGCGGTCTGGGACCCGACACCGTTGCGGTGCGGCCCGGGCGGATCTGGCTGCGCATCACCGGGCACGGCACCGAAGGACAGCGGGCCGAGTGGGTGGCGTTCGGCGACGACGCCGCGGTGTCGGGTGGACTGGTCGGATACCGCGATGGCACACCGGTATTCGTCGGTGACGCGATCGCCGATCCGCTCACCGGGTTGCAGGCGGCGGCCACCGCGGTGGCCGCCCGCGCCCGTGGCGGCGGCGAACTGATCGAGTTCTCGATGGCGGCGGTGGCCGCCGGCTACCGCTCACCGGGTGACGAGGTCGAGGTTTCTGCCGTGCCGCCCTCAGTCACGTCGGCCGGTCGGGAACTCGGCGCCGACAATGCCGCCGTGCGCCGATTGGTGGCGCAGCGGAGTGCCGACTCATGCTGATTCGCCGCGCGACGCTGTTGGACGGGACAGTGCACGACATCCGGGTCGGCGAGACCATCGAGCAGGTGGCCGCAGAGCTCGCCGGCCGCCCGGGCGAACGCGTCCTCGACGCCGCGTTCGGTACCGTCATCCCGGGCTTGCACGATCACCATCTGCACGTGTACTCCGCTGCCGCTGAACAGGATTCGATTCGGGTCGGCCCGGCCGAGGTGCGTGATGAGGCCGGGCTGGCGCGGGCGCTGGGCACCGCGGCGGTGGGCCCGGATGGCTGGATCCGCGCCGTGGCCTATCACAATGCGGTGGCCGGTCCGCTGGACCGACGACTGCTGGACCGGTTGTCTCCCGATGTCCCGGTGCGGGTGCAACATCGCAGCGGGGTGGTGTGGACACTGAACTCGGCGGGGCTCGTCGCGCTGGGGTTGGCCGACCACCCGGACGGGATTCTGCGTAGCGCGGACCACACCTGGTCGGACGCGGTGCAGCGGCGGCCCGCGGCAGTCGCACAGTTCAGTGCCCGGCTCGCCGGTTACGGCGTCACTGGCATCACGGATGCCACGCCGGACCTGCAGTCCGAAGACCGGCCGGTCGGGCTGCGGCAACGCGTGCACTACCTGGCGCCGGGCAAGCGAATCCTGCACGACGACGGGCTCGACCTCGACGGGCTGTCGGCGTGGATCGCGCAGCGGCACCGGGCCGGCAGCCCGGTGGCCGTGCACTGCGTGACCGCCGCGCAACTCGTCGTCACCGTCGCCGCCCTGCGTGCCGTCGGCACCCACCCCGGCGACCGGATCGAACACGCCGCGATGGTGCCGGCGGACGTCATCGGCGACCTGGTCGCGCTCGGGGTCACGGTGGTGACCCAACCCAACTTCGTGGCCGAGCGCGGCGACGAGTACCGCACCGATGTGCCCCCCGCCGAACAGGACCAGTTGTGGCGGGTGGCCTCGCTGCTGGAAGCCGGGGTCCCGGTGGCGCTGTCCACCGACGCGCCGTTCGGTGCGGCCGATCCGTGGGCGGCGATGCGCGCCGCGGTGCACCGCCGCAGCCCGCGCGGGGTGGTGCTGGGCCCCGCCGAGCAGATATCCGGGGACCGTGCGTTGCAGCTGTTCTTCGGGAGCGCCACTGCTCCGGCCCGGCCGCGGCGCGTCGCCGCCGGAGAACTCGGCGACCTGTGCCTGTTGGCGGCCTCGCCACAGCGGGTACTTGAGGCACTGGACGCCGATCTGGTGGCCGCCACCATCGTCGGCGGGACGGTGGTGTTCGAGCGCTGACGGCGGGCGGGTGTGGGGACCGCCCCGATGTGGGTATATCTGCGCCATGACGCGCATGGACCAGAGCGCGGCGCCGCTGCTCGACGCGCTGTACGACTACCACCATTCCAACCGGTACGGCTTTTCACCGCCCGGGCATCGCCAGGGGCGCGGGGTCGATCAGCGGGTGTTGAACGTTCTGGGTCGCGAACCGTTCTTCAGTGATCTGCTGGCCAGCGGTGGTCTCGACGACCGCCGGATGCGCAACGGCTACCTGCAGCAGGCCGAGGATCTGATGGCCGAGGCGGTGGGAGCCGAGGCGGCCTGGTTCTCGACCTGCGGCAGTTCGTTGTCGGTGAAGGCGGCGATGATGGCCGTGGCCGGGTGCGACGGCAGCCTGCTGCTGAGCCGGGACAGCCACAAGTCGGTGGTGGCCGGGTTGATCTTCTCGGGCCTGCGGCCGCGCTGGATAACTCCGCAGTGGGATGCCGACCGGCACCTGTCGCACCCGCCGTCGCCGCAGCAGGTGGAGGAGGGCTGGCGACGACACCCGGATGCCGCGGCAGCGTTGATCGTCAGCCCCAGCCCCTACGGCACCTGTGCCGACATCGAGGGCATCGCGGACGTCTGCCACGTCCGGGGCAAGCCGCTGATCGTCGACGAGGCCTGGGGCGCGCATCTGCCGTTCCACGAGGACCTGCCGACCTGGGCGATGAACGCCGGCGCCGACGTGTGCGTGGTGAGCGTGCACAAGATGGGCGCCGGATTTGAGCAGTTATCTGGGGTCAGATTCTGATGTTTACTGTTGTTCCCGCTGAGGCGATCTGATCTAGTCGGGCCTGATCGGAAACAGGTTAGGCTGTTGGTGTTTCCGGTTAGGGGTTGGTTGGTGCGTTCTGGTTGACGCGACGATTCAGGAGCCCATCATTCCGCGGCCGCCCATCATCGGGCCCATCATGGCGGGCATGCCGTCGGTGACGAAGCCGGTGACTTCGTGTGCGTGGGCGCGGATGGTGTTGGTGAGCTCGGGGTCGGAGGAGGTCTCGGTGGCGATAACTCCGTTAGGTGTCAGTGTGATTCGCCGCTGGTAGTCGGTTGCATGGCGGAACAGGGTGGGCAGGCTTTGACTCATGCAGCTCACTTCGGCGCCTTGGTCGAGATGCTGATACATCGAGGAGACGTGGGCGTGCAGTTGCGCGACGAGATCGGGGGCGTCGGATTCGGTGGTGGTACGGATGCCTCCGGGGATGTTTTCCACGGTGCGGCGCAGTTCGGTGTGGCGGGCGAACATGGTCATGTAGCGATCCATGTCGGTGCCGGAGACTCCGCCCATCATGCCGGGACCGTTGGCGTTCCCGGTGGGCATGCGAATACTGTTGGTGCGCAACAGGTATCCCAGTGCGGCGATCGCCCCTGCCCCACTGAGTAGGGCAAGTGCGGCGCGTCTGGTGAATTCGGTCATGTGCGGCTGCTTTCGTGATGGTGTCCCGCTCGGACCCCTTGGCTGCAGGGCAGGTCAGGTGGCAGGGGTTTTGTGGGCGACGACGCGTTCGACGAGGCCGAGTGTGAACCGCTCACGATGGTCGATCGCGAGGTCGGTCGCGGCCCGCAGGTGCTCTAGGGGGCGACGTAGGAAGTGTTCGCCGCCGAGGGGAATGGTGAATAGTTCGAGGCCCCGCTGCACGGCTCGGACTGGGGCGGTGCTGCTGCGGATGTGGTCGACGAGGATGAGTTTTCCGCCGGGGCGCAGGACTCGGGTCATTTCGGTGAGGGCTTGGGTGTGGTCGGGGATGGCGCAGAGCCCGAAGGTGCAGACGACGGTGTCGAAGCTGGCATCGTCGAACGGCAGGTGATGCGCGTCGGCTTGTTGCAGGGTGGCGGGGTGACCGAGGTCGGCGGCGCGTTGGCGGGCGATGTCGAGCATCTGCTGGCTCCAGTCGATCCCGGTCAGGGTGACGTTCTCGGGGTAGAAGGCAAGGTTGAGTCCGGTGCCGATCGCGACCTCCAGGACGTCGCCGGTGGCTTGGCTGCAGACCCATTGGCGGGAGTCGCCGAACAGGTGGCGGTCGAAGAACCCGATCTCACGGTCATAGGTGCGAGATTTCTTGTCCCAGTACCGGTTCCAGCGGGCGGTGCGATCATCGGTGGGCATGGTTCACCTCGCGTCGGCGGTCAGACGGTCAGGCGGCGTCCGATGTAGGGAACGAACCGGCCGACAGCCCCACAGTAGTCCCGGTAGGCCTGGCCGTGGATGGTGTTGAGGTAGGGCTCTTCGACCACTCGTACCTGCAGTTCGATCGTGGCCCACAAGACGGCGAAGGCGGCCAGGGCAAGCGGGTTTGGGGTGATCAGGGTGATGCCGGCGGCGAAGATCAGCATGGCGGTGAAGATGGGGTTGCGTACCAGCGCGAACACGCCGTGGCGCACCAATGTGGTTGTTTCGCTGGGGTCCACTCCGATGCGCCACGATGGGCCCATGTCGCGTTGGGCGTGGACGGTGGCGGCGATCCCGGCGACGGCCAGCACTATGCCGGTGGTCTGGATCCACGGCGCATCAAGCACGGCCATCGGGGTGAGGATGTCGAGCAGTTGCAGCAGGGGCGCGGCCGCCCCGGCGAGGATGGCGGCGATGAATCCGACACCGGCCAACCATTGCAGCGACCCGGGCCGACCGTGGATGCCGCGGAATCCGGTGGATCCGGTGTGGCGGTATTGGGTCCAACTGCGCCAGCCGAACCCTAAGACGGCAAAGATCACGTAGAAGATGAGCGCGGTGGCGGGCATGGGTGAAACCTCCTGGCCGGGACTGGGATAGGTGCCGATGTGGAGATGGGCGTTAAAGCCGATGGACGTGGGACGGCGCGGTTAGTTCTCGGCGAGCGCTTGATCAAGGGCCTTGGCGAGGTCTTCATAGCTGTGCGGTTGGATGCGGGTGCCGTTGAGGAAAAACGTCGGCGTGCCCTGCACCCCCAAGGCCCGGCCGTCGGCCATGTCGAGCCGGATGCGCTCCAGCGTGGCGGGATCGGCGTAGGCCGCGTCGAAAGCGGCCATATCCAGGCCGAGTTCTGCTGCGAATCCACGGAATACGTCATCGGCCGGGGTTTGCTTTTCACCCCACTGAGCCTGGGTGTCATACATTTTGCGATACACCGCCTCCAGCTGGCCCTGCTGGGCGGCGGCTTCCACGGCCCGGGCGGCCCGCTCGGCGTTGACGTGCGCTGGCAGCGGGAAGTGGCGGATCACGAAATTCACCCGGTCCCCGTATTCAGCCCGCAACTTTTCGATCTCCGGGTAAACCGCGCGGCAACCCTCACATTCGAAGTCGAGAAACTCCACGAACGTCACCTTGCTCTCAGGCACCGAGTTGAGCCGGTGACTGTTCTCCCGCACCACCTGCCCGATCTCGCTGGTATCGGACTGCGCTGGGGCGGTCGAGTCACGGTCGCGCACCGACAGGTAGACCAGCGCACCGATCGCCATCGCGGCGATGACGAACGCGGTGAGCAACATGCGGCTGGCGCGCGCCATTCAGATACCTCTTTCGTGGGATCGGCGGCTATATCGCATGGCATCGATGTTGGCGAGGTTGACCGATCAATAGCATTGGACGCTATCATCGTTATGTGGCGATGAAAAGTGGTTCGGTCGATCCCGCGGTGTGCGGGAATGTGGATGCGGCGACGGCGTTGTTTCACAGCCTCTCGGATGCGACCCGGTTGGCGATCCTGCGCCGCCTGGCGGGTGGTGAGGCCCGGGTGGTGGATCTGACGGGCGAGTTGGGGTTGGCGCAGTCGACGGTGTCGGCGCATCTGGCCTGCCTGCGTGACTGCGGGTTGGTGGATTTCCGGCCGCAGGGCCGCGCCTCGGTGTATCGGCTGGCCCGCCCGGAGCTGCTGGAGATGTTGCGCGCGGCCGAGGCGGTGCTGGAGGCCACCGGCAACGCGGTGGCGTTGTGCCCCAACTACGGCCTCCCCGATCAGCGGAAGAAGGTTGCTCGATGAGTGAGGCGTGTGGCTGCGGCAGCGACGAACGTAGCGACGACGAGCACGAACCCGAACGGCTCTGGGAGATCACCGAACTGCGCGCCGCCGCGGTGGCGGGTGTGGTGCTGCTGGCCGGGTATGTGGTCGGCGGGGCCGGCGGGCCCCGCCCGGTCGAAATCGGGTTGTATGCGCTGGCGTTGGCGATCGGGGCCTACACGTTCGTGCCCTCGACGCTGCGCCGGCTGACCCAAGGCAAGATCGGGGTCGGCACGCTGATGACGATCGCCGCGGTCGGCGCAGTGATCCTCGGCGAGGTCGGCGAGGCCGCCATGCTGGCGTTCCTGTTCTCCATCAGCGAAGGTCTCGAAGAATACTCGCTGGCCCGCACCCGCCGCGGCCTGCGCGCCCTGTTGTCGCTGGTGCCCGATGAGGCCACCGTCCTGCGCGACGGCGCCGAAACCATCATCCCGCCAAGCGAATTGCGGGTGGGTGACCGGATGCTGGTCAAACCCGGTGAACGCGTCGCCACCGACGGGGTCATCGTCTCAGGCCGTACCGCGCTGGATGTTTCGGCGATCACCGGCGAATCCGTGCCGGTGGAGGCCGGGCCCGGTGATGAGGTGTTCGCCGGGTCGATCAACGGCACCGGGGTGCTCGAGGTCGAGGTCACCAGCAGCGCCGCCGACAACTCGCTGGCCCGCATTGTGGCCATCGTGGAGGCCGAGCAGTCCCGCAAGGGCGAAGCCCAGCGCCTGGCCGACCGCATCGCCAAACCCCTGGTCCCGACGATCATGATCGCCGGCGTCCTCATCGCGGCCATCGGCAGCGTGTTGGGTGATCCGCTGGTGTGGATCGAACGCGCCCTGGTGGTGCTGGTGGCGGCCTCCCCATGCGCGCTGGCGATCTCGGTGCCGGTCACCGTGGTCGCCGCGATCGGCGCGGCCAGCAAGCTCGGCGTCCTGGTCAAGGGCGGCGCGGCGCTGGAAGCCCTGGGCGCGGTCCGCACCGTGGCGCTGGATAAGACCGGCACATTGACTGCCAACAAGCCCACCGTCATCGACGTCGCCACCACCAACGGCGCCACCCGCGAGCATGTGCTGGAGGTCGCGGCGGCGTTGGAGGCCCGCAGCGAACACCCCCTGGCTGCAGCGATCCTCGCCGCCGCCGAGGGCCCGGTCCGACCCGCCGAGGAGGTGGAGGCGGTCACCGGCGCCGGCCTCACCGGGTATCGCGACGGCCGCCGGTTGCGGCTCGGTCGGCCCGGCTGGCTCGATCCCGGCCCGCTGGCCGAACAGGTCGCCAAGATGCAGGCCGCCGGGGCGACCGCGGTGCTGGTCGAAGACAACGGTCAGGTCATTGGGGCGGTCGCGGTGCGTGACGAACTACGGCCCGAAGCCGCCCGGGTCGTCGAGGCGTTACGCCGTGGGGGTTATCAGGTGGCGATGCTGACCGGTGACAACCAAGCGACCGCGACCGCCCTGGCCAAGCAGGTGGGGATCGATACGGTGCATGCTGATCTGCGGCCCGAAGACAAGGCCGCGCTGATTAGTCAACTGCGCCAACATTCCTCGACGGCCATGGTCGGTGACGGCGTCAACGACGCCCCCGCCCTGGCCACCGCAGACCTCGGCATCGCCATGGGCGCAATGGGCACCGACGTGGCGATCGAAACCGCCGACGTCGCCCTCATGGGTGAAGACCTGCGCCACCTCACCCAAGCCTTCGCCCACGCCCGCCGTGCCCGGCGCATCATGCTGCAAAACGTCGGCCTCTCACTGGGCCTGATCACGGTACTCATTCCGCTCGCCCTCACCGGGATGCTGGGGTTGGCCGCGGTCGTCGCCGTGCACGAACTCGCCGAAATCGTCGTCATCGCCAACGGGGTCCGCGCCGGACGCACCAAACCCCTCCGGGGCGCCATCATCGAAACCGGAACCGACTCCCACCGGCTGGCACACACCCGCACCCAGGAAACCACGACAGCCAGTTGAACTCGGGGCGCAACAGGATCACGTCACAGCCAAGAGGGGTCGGCCGAGCAACGGGGTGAAACCCCGGATCGATCAGGTCAACGGTGTCGCACTCCGCAGCGCCGCCAGCACGCGATCCCTGGTCGGAAGGTCCAATCGGCATGCATCAGCTGCCAACTCAGTGCCCGGCTTCATGATATCCACACCATCAACGAGCACCGTCGGCGATGGATATGCACCGACCCTTTCCACCACCACATCGTCAGCGATACCCACCTCAGACAGACACTCGGCGAGCAAGCGCCGAGCCGCCGCCGCATTCGGACACCCCGGGCTCGTGAGAAGCTCCACACGCATACATCCAGCTTCGCTCAACCCGCGCGAGTTCTGCACGCCTCCAGGCGGGGCCAACTGACACCGCCCAGGCGGAGCCAATTTAGGTTGACATAGGCACGGTGCACGAAATCGTCGTCATCGCCAACGGTGTGCGCGCCGGACGCACCACACCACTGGCCGCTGGTGCCACGACCGAAGCGCCGACGGCGGCTGCAACGCACACATAGGCCCACCACCAGTGGTGGCGCTGCTGGCTGACGCTGGCCTGACCGCTCAGCGGGCGCTATGCGCGAAGCCAGTCCCATGCGGGTTCGAGTTGATCGCGTGGAAACGTCTTCAGTTGACCGCGGATGAGCAGTGCCGCGGGTATTTTGACGCACCATTCTTCCCATTTCGGGGCGCCCAGCATGGCGATCTTGTCGAAGTGACGTCGATGTTTGAGGTCGAAGATCGTGTTGGCCCAGGCCGCGGGAAGGGTCCAGCCTTCAAAGGATTCGTCGATCAGGATCAGCACCCGCAACGTGGTGTACTGCTCCAGAAGGGAGTCGATTCGTGGGCCGAGCACGTCGCGGTAGGTTTGCCGGTTCAGCTTGCCGCTGAACCGGATTCCGACGACATTGCCGGTGCTGCAGGACAGGAACTCGATCACAGCATGCCCCTCCTGGGGAAGTGTCAGTGCGCGCGTGGGCCGTACATGATCACGGCGACGCCGGCCAGGCAGACCAGGGCGCCGATGATGTCCCAGCGGTCGGGTCGAAACCCGTCCAGCGCCATGCCCCAGGCCAGTGAGCCGGCGACGAACACGCCGCCGTAGGCGGCCAGGATCCGGCCGAAATGCGCATCCGGCTGCAGGGTGGCGACAAACCCGTAGATTCCGAGTGCGATGACGCCGAGCCCGGCCCATAGCCAGCCGCGTTGCTCGCGCACACCTTGCCAGATCAGCCACGCGCCTCCGATTTCGGCGACCGCGGCCAACACGAACAACAGGATTGAACGGATCACCATGGTGATGACCCTAGGAGACCTGGCCGGGCACTGGGGCCGCTGCCGGCTGTGATCGTCGGCACCGGCAACTGGTGTTCGTGTTCGGACGAGTGCACTGGCAGGTGTCGGCTCCGCGTCGGCGGTAGGCGCGGATCTGTGACACGACCACCCCGACGACTCCGACGGCGATGAGCGCGAATCCGAGTGGCTCTAGCCACCGGGAACCGACGAGCAGCATGCCACCGCCGGCGATGCCGGCCGCGGCCAGCAGTGGCACGACCACACAGCAGCCCACACATGCCAGCGCCCCGACGCCGATCGATGCCCACCACGCCTTGCGGGCGCGGTCGTCAGCAGCAGCCACCGGTGCCGCCTTTCGTCTCGTTGTCGGGTTCTGCGGTGAATGGTAGTGGGCAGCAGGGGCTTTCGGCGCAGGCGAGGAGGTCGTCACAGCCCGCGGCGAGCGCAGCACGCAGCGTGTCGCGCACGGCGGTAAGTTCGGCGAGCTTCTGGTCGACCTCGGCCAGTTTGGTGGCCGCCCGGGTGTGTAGTCCGGCCTCGGAGCGGCTACCGAGTCGGGTGGCGGCCAACAGGTCGGCGACTTCGTCGAGGGTGAAGCCCAACCGTTGCGCGGCCTTGATCACCCGCATCATGGTCACGGTTTCCGGTGGGTATAGGCGGTGTCCACCCAGTGATCGCTGCGGCTGGCGCAGCAGGCCGCGTCGCTCGTAGTAGCGCAGCGTCTCGGTGTTGACCCCGGCTGCGGCCGCGACCTGCCCGCTGCGCAATCCGCTGTCGCTCACCGCGTCTGCCCCGTCGTCATGTCACCGATCCGCTGTGCGAGGGCGTCGAGCACGTCGGTGTGCGACGGGGGAACGCCGATGCTTATCACCACATCCGAACCGGCCGTGTCGAAGTCGAAGCGGAAAAACGAGCAGCAGCCGACTTCGCGTGCCGCCAGGTCGCGGGCAGCGGCCTCGGCGTCGGCGGCCAGCACAAGATCCAACCGTGTGGCACTCACCCGTACCGACCGCAGCACCGATTGACCGAATAGCCCGTCGAACTCGGCCACCCGCAACGGCCGATCAACCGTGGGTAACGAGCACGAATCGGGCACCCAACCCGTAGTTTCCTCGCTGGCCATACGTCGACGATAAACCCGTACCTAGGTACGGAATGCAACCCTCAATCGGTGGCGAACGGCAGCGGGGTGGCCCTCAACCGTCTCGGCGGTCGGATTGTGTTGACTGGCCGGCGGGTGGTGCGGCCGCGGTGGACAAGTTGGCGGCCAGGGCCTGGACGCGCGTGGTGATGTCGTCGCGGATGATTCGCATGCGGTCGATGCCGTCGATGCCGCGCAGGGAGGGTTCGTCGGTGTCCCACCGTTGGATGGTGGTGCCGGGATGGTCCTCGAGTTGGGCTTGGGTGCCGACGATGACGACCAGATCGGCCTCGTCGAGCATCTGCTCGGTGAGTTGGGTGGGCTGATGGTCGCTGATGTCGACGCCGACTTCGGCCAATGCCTGCACCGATTGTTGGTTGACTGCACCCTTGGCGTGGGTGCCCGCCGAGGTCACGCGGATGTGCGGGCCGGCGATCTGCCGCATGAGCCCGGCGGCCATCACCGACTTGCCGGCGTTACTGACGCAGACGAACAACACGGATCTGTCGGCCATATCGGTGTTTTCCTTGGGTTTTCGCGATTAGCGGGTGATGGGCACGTTCAGATCGGTCAGGAGTCGGTGGATGCGTTCTTCGATGTCGTCGCGGATCGGGCGGACCGCGTCGAGGCCTTGGCCGGCGGGGTCGGGGAGTTCCCAGTTTTCGTAGCGTTTTCCGGGGAAGATGGGGCAGGCGTCGCCGCAGCCCATGGTGATGACGACGTCGGCGGCTTGCACGATTTCGTCGGTCCAGGGTTTGGGGTATTCGCCGGTGATGTCGATCCCGACTTCGTGCATGGCCTCGATGGCGGCGGGGTTGATCTCGTTGCCGGGTTCTGACCCTCCGGACCAGGCGATCGCGTTGTCGCCGGCCAGGTGGGTGAAGAAGCCGAGGGCCATCTGGGAGCGGCCGGCGTTGTGGGTGCATAGGAACAGGACGGTCGGTTTGCCGTCGCTGATCTTGCCTTCCACCCGGGCCAGGGCGTGGAGGCGCTGGCGGGCGAACCGTTCGGCCAGCAGCGGCAGGAAGTTGGGAATGGTGGCGCGGCCGGCGAACTGGTCGTAGGACGAGCAGAGGAACCGTTCGATGGTTTCGGTGCCGAAGGTGCCGTCGAACTCGCCGTGCAGACGGCTCGCCGCGGTTTTCAGGGCGAGTTGTTGGTCGATGGAGAGGTCGTGGCGCAGTTGGTGGGTGACGGGGCTGTCAGTCATCGGCTGGTTCCGTTCTCGTCGTCGAGCCGGTGGGCAGGTGTTGGGAGGTGTGGTGGCTGAACCGATTACGTAGCGCCAGCGAGACGTAGACCAATCCGACCAGGACCGGGACTTCGATGAGCGGGCCGACGACCCCGGCCAGCGCTTGGCCGGAGGTGGCGCCGTAGGTGGCGATCGCCACGGCGATGGCCAGTTCGAAGTTGTTGCCGGCGGCGGTGAACGCCAGGGTGGTGGTGCGCTCATAACCCAGATCCAACAGCGTGCCGAGCAGGTAGCCCCCGCCCCACATGACGGCGAAGTACGCCAACAGAGGTAGGGCGATGCGGGCGACGTCCCAGGGTTGGTGGGTGATCTGATCGCCTTGCAGGGCAAAGAGAATCACGATGGTGAACAGCAGACCGTAGAGGGCCCATGGGCCGATCGTCGGTAGGAACTTGGCCTCATACCAGTCGCGGCCCTTGGTTTTCTCGCCGATGCGGCGGGACAGGTAGCCGGCCAATAGCGGGATGCCGAGGAAGATGAGTACGGATTTGGCGATCTGCCACGGTGAGGTGTCGATGGTGGTTTGTTCCAGGCCGAGCCAGCCGGGCAACACCGACAAGTAGAACCAGCCCAGCACGGCGAACATGATGACTTGGAAGATCGAGTTGAGCGCGACGAGGACGGCGGCGGCTTCGCGGTCTCCGCAGGCCAGGTCGTTCCAGATGATGACCATGGCGATGCAGCGGGCCAGTCCGACGATGATCAGGCCGGTGCGGTATTCGGGCAGGTCGGGCAGTAGCAGCCAGGCGAGTGCGAACATCAGCGCGGGTCCGAGCACCCAGTTCAGGACCAGTGAGGAGAGCAGGAGTTTGCGGTCGCCGGTGACGGTGTCGAGGCGGTCGTAGCGGACTTTCGCCAGCACCGGATACATCATGATCAACAGGCCCAGGGCGATCGGCAGCGAAATCCCGTCGATCTGAACCTTTTCCAGAGCGGTGTTCAGGCCGGGGATCCAGCGGCCCAGCAGCAGCCCTGCGACCATGGCCGCGCCGATCCATAAGGGCAGGAACCGGTCGAGGGTGGAGAGCTTGCCGACGACCGCTGGAGGGGATGTGGTGGTGTCGGTCATGCCGATACTCCCGCCACGGTGTGGGCGGTGGTCGCGCCGAGGAGCACGGCCAGGCTGGCCAGCGCTTCGGGCACCACGGCGTAATACACCCACGACGCCCGGCGCTGCGAGGTCAGCAATCCAGCGTCCCGCAGCACTTTGAGGTGATGGCTGATGGTCGGCTGGGAGACTTCCAGCCCGGGTGAGATGTCACAGACGCAGGCCTCGCTGCCGGCGTGGCTGGCGATCGCCGAGAACAGCTGCAGCCGCACCGGATCGGCCAGCGCCTTGAGCTTGACCGCCATATCCGCCGCCACCGCCGCCGATATGGGTTCGTGCAGCAGGGCGCCCGGAGGGCAACACACTTGATCGGCCAACATCTCCCGGGACTTCGACATACATCGATATTGACAGCTATCGAATCAGATGGCAAATGAACGTCAGGTGAAGATGAGCTGGGCCGCGTGGAAGTCGAAATGGCGCCCTGGGTAGCGGTAGACGTCTTCGAGCGTCATGTAATCGGAGAAGAACGGATCCCATCCCGGCGGGAAGTGCATGCCGCGGCGCAGGGAGTCGTCGGTTTCTCGGGCGAGTCGTTGTTGCAGCGCGGCGATGACCCGGTCGAGTTTGGCGCCCATCCTGACCCGGTTGTAAACCAGGGCGGCGGCACACGATCCGTAGTAGTTGACGTGATGAAACGGCGTGGTCGCGGCGTTGAGCACCCGGGCGTAGGTGACGCTGACGCGGTCAGGCAGTCGGCCCATCACCCGCACCAGGGGCAGCAGTCGCTGCACGACCATGTAGCCGAACACCATGTGGAACAGCAATTGCTCGTTGGTCCAACGGGTTCCGCGCGTCGGGGCGCCCCAGTCGTCGGGACCGGCGGCCGCCAGTAGCTGGTGAAACGTGACACGCGCGCGCTCCAGATCGGCAGCGATGGCGTCGCGGTCCATGCCCCGATCATGCGCCTACCGCGGCCCGTGTGGCCACGGCCGCGGCAGGTCGCGAACGGTCGGCTAGCAGCAGGATGCTGCGGCTTGATCTGACTCCTTGGATGCGCCGCCGCAGCACACATCACCGTCACCCTCACTGGATTCGTCGAGGTGCTGTGGGCTGGCGCCGAATGTGTCGGAGTCGGCCAGCACGGTGTAGACCTCCCATTTCTCCCCGGCCGGGCCGGTCACCCAGACCTTGTCCTGGGTGGCGAAGCAACAGGTGGTGCCGATCTCCTCGTCGGTGAACAGCCCCTCGCCGGTCAGCCGGGCGATCTCGGCATGGACGGCTTCCCTGGACTCCACCTCGACGCCGAGGTGGTTGATGGTGCCGCCCTTACCGGGGTTTTCCAGCAGCACCAGCTTCAGCGGCGGCTCGGTGACGGCGAAGTTGGCATAGCCCGGCTTCACCTTCGCCGGAGTGGTGTTGAACAGCTTGGAGTAGAACGTGATCGCCTCATCGAGATCATCAACATTGAGGGCGAGTTGAACACGGGACATAATCCGCCTCCTCTAGGGCTGAGACATATATCGAATTGACGCGTCGACCTCAGGATGCCACCTTTTTGATATATGTCAAGATTGGTGGCAGGATGGGGTCATGCCCAAAGCGCTGCCCGTGATCGACATGTCCGCGCCGGTATGCTGCGCCCCGGTAGCCGCGGGCCCGATCAGCGACGACGACGCCCTGGCGGTGGCGATGCGCCTGAAGGCGCTCGCCGACCCGATGCGGGTCAAAATCATGTCTCTACTGTTCAGTTCGCGCCCCGGCGAGGAGACCAGCGGGGAACTGGCCGGGGCGCTCGACTTGAGCGAATCCACCGTCAGCCACCACCTGGGCCAACTCCGCAAAGCCGGGCTGGTGATCTCCGACCGTCGCGGCATGAACGTCTTTCACCGCGTCAAACCCGAAGCGCTCCAAGCACTCTGCGTGGTGCTCGACCCCGACTGCTGCACTTAGCCGACAGGTGAGCTGGACACCGTCGCCGCGCGCGCGGGTCAGCTGGGATGCTCCGGAATGACCGCCCCACGGTGAGATGATCAGGTGATCTGTTCGTGAAGGGTGTCGAGTTGGCCGTAGAGCAGCTCGATCGTTGATTGTTGTTCTGCCACGGTGGCTTTGAGTGCGGCGATCTCTTTGTCTTTGGCGGCGAGCCGGTGGCGCAGCGCAGCGTCGATGCTGGTTTCGCGGCCGGCCGGTGCTGGCTGGCGGGCGGCGGGGCGGTCGCGGTACTGCTTGATGAGGGCCACCAGGTCGTCGTGTTTGTAGATGGTCTTGCGGGACACCTTGGCGCGGCGGGACACGGTGGAGAAGTTGATGTCGGCGTTGGTCTTGCGCAGGTAGGCGATCGCTTTTTCGACGGCACGCCGCTTCTCATCGCTGCGGCCGTCGCGGTATTCGGCCAGCGCATTCAGTGCTTTCTGGGTGGGTGGCGGCGGCTTGGGGCGACTCATCGCGGCGTGTCCGGGTCAGCCTTGCGCAACACTGATTCGTGGCTTCCGCGGGCAGCAGTCTGCATCGTGGGTGCCCGGTTGGCGGTACCCGCACCGGCGACGCTGTTTGCGCCGTCATCGGTCACGTCGTCGCGGTGGAGCCGGTCGAGGATGGCGTCCAGGGAGGCGATTTCGCGTCGACGCTCATGGATCCACACGTTGTCGTCGGTGAGCTCGCGCCCGGTGCGGGCACGGTACTGTTCGCGGCGGACGTCGATCAGTTTCAGGGTCCTGGCGCGTTGGTCGACCAGTTCGTCGAGGTGGGTGGCGTCGGTGGCGAAATGCCCGCATGACAAGCAGGCGTTGCCTTTGTCGCAGGTGGCTACCGGTGGCAGCAGGCATACCCCGTTGGGCAGCACCCGGTCGGTGCGGGCCGAGAGCTGGGTCATGTCGTAGATGTCGGACGGGCTGATGGTGATATCGGTGCCATGGGCGCCGATCTTTTTGTGCCGCAGGAACTCCGCTTCGGCGGTCGCTTGCAGGGTGGCGGCATAGCGCAGGGTCATCGCCGGGGAGGCGTGTCCGAGATAGCGCTGCACCACATGGATCGGGACGCCGTCGTTGAGCAGCTCGGTGGCCCGGGTGTGGCGCAGCCGGTGGGTCTGGGAGAACCGCAGCGGGTGGCCGGCGGTGTCGGTGAGACCGTGGATGTTGTCGAGCCGATTGAGGATCCGGCTGTAGGAGTCATAGCTGCGTGGT
The DNA here is from genome assembly GCF_019050325.1 of [Mycobacterium] fortunisiensis. Classification (GTDB taxonomy): domain Bacteria; phylum Actinomycetota; class Actinomycetes; order Mycobacteriales; family Mycobacteriaceae; genus Mycobacterium; species Mycobacterium fortunisiensis. Next base: position 107,275 of record NZ_VOMB01000002.1, read on the forward strand.
CGTTGGCCCTGGTGCTGGTAGCGCACCCCGAGGAACAGGTACTTCGTCTCCAAATCCGGGTAACGCCGCCGGATCCAGTCTTGCTGTTCGCTGATCACGTTGACCACGGCCTGCTCGACCAGAATGGTGGGCACCACCCCGTCGACTTTGGTCTGCTGGTAACGCAGTTTGGCCACGAACCCATCGGGAACGTCGGTGGCTCCCGCGGGGCGGTCATGCCCCGGGATCGGCTGCAGCGGGTCGAAATCGAGCATCAGAATCTCCGAGGCCCGGCGCCCGGTCAACGCTTGCAGCAGCCAGATCCGGGCCGCTTGCGGATCGCCGAGACCAGCCACGACCGAGATGGTGGAATCGGGATGGGTGATGACCACCGGTTTGCCCGCATCGGCGGCCAGCACGTCGAGATAGCACAGCATCCGCTGCAGCTCGGCGGTCGAAAACCAGGTCAGCTCCCGGCCGCCGGTAGGGCGTCGGCTGCGAAACGCCGCACCCCACAACCGGGTATGGGTGTCGGTCAACCGGCTCCAGCGAGGATCTCCGGTCGCTGCCGCGGCTTCCTCGGCATGGTCCACCATGAACGTGTAGAACATCTGAATCTTGGACTGGACGACCGCGATCGTCGCCGCCGACAGCGGACGCTCCGGTTTGGCCCGCGCGGCAGGTGATTTGAGGTATTCGGTGAACTCGGTGAACACCAGCCGCAGCGCCGCCCGGTCGGTGCTGATCACCGGATCATCGATCCCGCGTTCGACCAAGAATGGACCCAGATGGCGGGTGATGCCGCGGGTGCGGCCGATCACCGACGACCAGCGCAGCAGTTCAGCCGTCAAACAGGTGCGCAGCCAGAACCGCACCCCTTCACGCAGCCAGACCGGTTCGATCCCTCCGAGGCGGGCAACCTGGTCATGGCAGGGTTCGTGCTCACGCTGCGGGATGCGGGGATCAGCGTCCAGATCCCAGATGTCATGAGCCCACCATGGCCGGTCGGTGCAGCGGACCGACACGTACAGGTGCAGGTGCTCGATGAAACTGGCCACGTTGCGCCGAAACCCGGCCGAGGGCAGCCGACCGGTGCGGCGCTCGAACTCGCGTACCCCGTGACGCACGATGGCCTCGGCGCTCAGATCAGCGACACTGACCGGGTAACGCCGGTGCCGTTGGTGGTAGTCGGCGGCGGCGATGCTCAGTGCACCGCTGGTCCATTTCAGCAGCGACGGTTCGATCTTGCGACGTTCTTCGTGTCCACACAGCCACACCCACCACGCGAGCTCCTCGCACAACCGTTGCGGCACACCCTGCGGGGTGAAGTCGTGGCCGTCCGGGGTGGGCCGGTAGCGCGGGTTGCGCTGAAAGACCGTGTTGGCCGGGCCGGTATCCAGGTGATAGACCAGCCTGCGCCACTGCGGCGGCACTTGTTGCCACTGCTGTGTCCACCGATCCCCGGCGGCACCGCGCGTCGGTGGGGTATGCGCTGGTGCAGGACTGTCATTGCCCGTCACGGTTCACCTTCCACCCAGCGACATAGTTCTTCCATTCGGCCAGCGTGCGCATCTCGGCGTCGGCGGTCACCCACCCGTAGGTCGACAACGTGGTCTGCACGTCGGCGTGACCGAGACGACGCATCACCACATGCACATCCACCCCAGCCAGCAACAACGCGGTGGCGTGGGTGTGGCGCAGCCAGTGCGGCGTCCACTGCTCAGGCAGCACGCCGGTTCGGCGCGCGGTGATCAGATCCACCTTGTCGTAGATGGTTTCCGGTCGCAGCGGGGCATAGCGCACGCCTCGCACCAGGTTGACAAACACGAAACACGACGCCAGATCGCCGACCGTGACATCCGCGCCGGCGGCCACCAACTGCCACACGTACTCGGTGTAGAGGGCGACCAGATCGTCGCCGATGTAAATCCGGCGCGGGCCCGATTTCGCGCGCACCCCGTGCGGATGATCATCACGGCCCGCCACCATCACCGATGGGGTACCGCCACCGGCAATATCAAAATCACTGTGGCGCAACGACAACGCCTCACCGAGCCGCATCCCGGTTTCGGCCAACACCGCGAAGAACAACCGGTCACGCAGCCCCGCCCCGCCGCCCGACCATTCACCCGAGACCGTCTGGACACTGCACGCATCCAAGATGGCGTTGACCTGCACCGGCAGCAGCACCGGTGTTTCGGCGCGCTGCAGGCCGCGGAGCCGGTGAATCGGCCCGTCCTGCTCGCGTTTCGGGCCGACCCCGGCCAGAAACGGTGCATAGCGGCCCCGCCGGGACGTACGAGCATGACTGGCGTACAACCGCCGGTAGGGGCGCACCAGGTCATGGGCATTGGCGAAATACCGGTACATCGACAACACCGCCGCACTGCGCGGCAGCAGCGAGGATTCGGCCAATCTCTGCTCCGGTTCACCGATACGGGCCACCCCAGGCAGATCCCCGGTGCGCAGATAAGCCAGGAACTGGCCAAACAGACTGGTGGGGAAGTCATCCCACGCGGTACCGGTACCCTCCAGCACCGTCCACCACGCCGCCAGCCCATAGGCATAGGCGCGCAGCGTGTTCGGTGAGCCCCCTTGGTTGCGCAGAAACGTCAGGTACTCGCGCGCCGGGGCCACGGGCAGCTTGTCGACGCCGACCACCGTGTAGGTGGGTGGCCGGTCCTCAAAGCGCACCCGCTGCACCTGTGCCACCGTCAGCCGCACCCCACCACATTCACGATGGCCTGCCCTTACGGAAATCGTCCAACCGGATCACCTGGGAGCCGCCATCGGCCGGTGGGGCCGCGGTGCGGCCATGGCCGACACTGGCCGCGACCGGATTATGCTCGGCCGCCGGCGCCGGCCGCTGCGTGGCCAAAAACCAATCCAGCACATCAGCGGGATAGATCATCGAATCCCGGGCGCTCAGCATCCGCACCGACGCGCCGCCGTAGCAGCGCTCCACCCACTTACGCAGCAGCCGGGGCCGCTCCGGGACGCGGTCAGCCCACCCCGGTTCCGTCATACCCCACGTGTGCCCGGTATCCGGGTTGATCCGTGAATGCAGCTGGGTGGTCAACATTTTCGCCCGATCCGGCGCGATCAGCCCCGAATCCCGCAGATGCATGATCAACGACCCCAACGACAGACCCCACTTGGCTTTGAGCGGACGCAGATTCAACAGCGACATCACCCGCGGCAACTCACCGGCGATGACCCCTGCCGGGGCCAACAACTCGGTCGCGAACCGGTTTGCCTCCAACTCGTCGGCGGCACTGACCGAGCAATAGGCGTGACTGTGCAACACCAAATGACCGAGCTCATGGGCGACCGTGAACCGGGTCCGCTCCCACGAGTCGCTATCCCTCAACACCAGCAGCGGCCGGTCCCGTAACCGGCCCACCCAACTCGAATACCCCAAATGCCGCTCATCACGAGAACGCCCACCGGTAGCGGCGAATTCGCTTTCCCATTCACCGGCGACCCGGCGCCGGACAATCACCGGAGCACCCAGCCGCTCGGCCTCATACATCAAATCGTCAAGCGGCTCATCGGGTTCCAGTCCCATCGCCTCACGCAGACGTGCTGCGGCCACCGTGATCGAACTGTGTGCCAGCTCATCGGGACTGACCGTCGGAACCTTCACCGGAGGCAGCTTCGACCGGCCATCGAGCTCACCGAGAAAATCGCCTGCCAACGACGCGAACGTCGCCAGAAACTCCTGCTCACCCAACGTCATTGACTTCGGCGCCCGAAACAGCAACTCGTTCGCGGTGATCCGTGTCCGCGGCTCCGAGCTGAAAAACGCTGCAGGAAACCGGAACAACCCCGCCAGCAACGCAACATCGCCGTCGTCGAGCCGCACCGTCAGCGACTTCTCAATCTGGGACTGCCGTGACGTACTCCAGCCTGTGGCTTCCACCACCGACCGTGCCGTCATCCGCCTCAACAACCGGGCCTGCCGGACCCGTGCACCAAAAACCTCAATCATCGTGCGCTCAATTCAACGTCACCGGGTTGGGAAACCCACATGCACCCAACACTGTGCACGATGGCTACGACGATTTCGGCGGACCGTCCTCCTCGTCCTGATCGCTCGCAGCGTCCTCGTCGACCTCGGCGAAGTCGTCGTCGCGGCGCCGTGTCCCGAAAGTCCCCGGTCCCGCGCCCTCCCGACGGCTCCCGCCGAGACCAACATTGAATGAGCGGTCCTCCATGATCGGCGGCGGCAACGGTGTCCGACCGTAAAGAACCTCCACATTGTCGAGGAGTAGTCCCGCCGCGAGGACCGCGCCGCCGAAAAACCCGCGACCGTCCGGCCACCACAACAGGTATTCCCGATACTTCTGCGGCTCGGGAATACCCTCTTCGCCACCGATCGGGTGACCCAGCACCTCCTCGATGCTGTACTGCTCCCCACCCGGCACAAACGGCACAGTCTCGATCAGCTGACCAGTCCGCCGATTGCGCGGATGCTTGCGCACATAAATCCGCGAGCCCTTCCCGTCGAGCAGAAGAACTCCCATCCCGTTGCCCGCCTTGACTTTTAGAGTCGAATCGGGAGTCTCCCGCCGTAACCGCGATAGCAGAAACGTTTCCAACACCGAGCACGACACCGTGATCGGTCGCACATTGCTGCCCTGATCGACAAAACGATCTGGGACTTCCGGATGCCGCGCAGCCAGATCCCCATGCGCCTCGCCCAAAACCTGAGCATGCTGCCGGACGAGTTCCTCCACCAACTGCTGAGGATCGTCGTGTAGTTCCATGGGGTAAACATTTACCCCGGTATCCCACACTCAACCTCGCGCCACGCCGCTGCCGGTCGGCAAAATTTTGGCTGCTCATACCTAATAGGTTACATGTATGCGTGGATAAAACTGCACTTCAACACACCTTTAAGGCGTGTTTTGAGAATTTAACGCCTGATAAGGTCCGGGTTCGGTTTTCCACCTGCAGGGCGACCTGGTGGACCAGAACCGGTTGTCGGCCTGCGCCGACCTGTTGATGACGACGAGCCCGAATGTCCTGGTGTACAGCGCGATCGACGGATGGCGTCGCCAAATGGTGCAGTATGGTCACGAATTGATGGGCGCCGCACTGGAATTGGCGCGCGATACCCGACGCGAGATCGAGGAGATCGACGACATCGAGGTGCTGGACGACGAGTTGCTGGGGGAGCAGGCGTCTCATGATCTGGACCGGTTGCAGGTGTTGATCGACGTCTCGGGCACCGGATGCTCCGGGTATCAGGCGGCCGACTGGCTGCGGGAGTACTGCCAGCTCGATCTGGGGATGTCCGACCACCGCCGGGTGCTGGCCACCATGTCGCTGGCCGACGGGCCCGACACCGCGGGCCGGCTGGTCGAGGCACTCAAACTGTGGCGCAAGGCCGCACATGATTTCGATCCGCCACCCCGGATCGATCTGCCCACTCCCGAAGAGCTGGAACTGGAATCGGTGATGGCGCCGCGCGACGCATTCTTCGGCCCGGTCGAGGACGTTCCGGTGCAGCAGGCCGTCGGCCGGAATTCTGCTGAGCAGATCACCCCGTATCCGCCGGGCATCCCGGCGGTGGTCCCCGGTGAACGGCTCAACCAGGCCGTGTTGGATTACCTGTGTACCGGGCTGGCGGCGGGGATGAATTTGCCGGATCCGGCCGATCCGGAGTTGCGCACCGTTCGGGTCACCGCATAGGCCAGCCGAAGGTCGGCGACCAGCCCGTCGAAGGCCTGCTCTCGAGTTTCCGCGGGCCCGCGCAGCACTGCGGACGGGTGAATCGTCGCCACCAGCGCCGGATCCCCGCACGATTCCAGCCCGTCGGCGTGCAGGATCTCGCTGCGATGGTGAGTGAGACGAAAGTCGTTGCCCAGCAGGGACTTGGCCGCGGTGGCACCGAGCAGCACCACGGCTTGCGGTGCCACCGAGTCCAATTCAGCAAGAATCCACGGGCGGCAGGCCACCACTTCGGTACGGCTGGGGGGTCTTGTGGATGCGTCGCTTGCCGCGTTCGGCGGCGGTGAACTTGAAATGTTTGACCGCGTTGGTCAGATACAGCTCGTCCCGCTCGATCTGTGCGGTGGCCAGCGCTTTGTCCAGCACCCGGCCGGCCGGACCGACGAACGGCGCCCCGGCGCGGTCCTCGCGGTCGCCGGGCTGCTCGCCGATCAGGACGACTCGAGCCGACGCCGGCCCGGCCCCGAACACGGTCTGGGTGGCATCGCGGTACAGCGAGCACCTTTCACAGTGCCGGGCCGCCGCGGCCAGCTCCCCCAGATCATGCGTGGCGGGGACGAACTCCTGGGCTCCACCCATGGGTCCGGAATACCCGGTGCGGCGTTTCGCCACGCCTGTGACGGGTATTCGGTTCTCGTACAACAGGAGATGGTTGACATGACCGGGGAACAGGTCGTAGGCAAGCGGATACTGCACCGCAGACGAAGCGTGGAAGCCGTGGCACTGGGAGCCGGCTGTCGAGTGGCTGTGAAGAACGTGGTGCGGGCGTGGGCATTACAGCCGGGGCTGGCCTGGCCGCTGGGCTCGATCGACCGGATCGTCGGACTTGTTCCCGGTCGTCTCACCGCGTCGGTGCGCCCGGTGAGGTTGCCGAACTGTCCCGCCGAAGTGGTGCGGGCCCAGGGCGCTTCAGCGCGCACCGCGATTCTGTACCTGCACGGCGGGGCGTTTCTGACCTGTGGGCTCAACACGCATCGCGCGCTGGCGGCGCGATTGTCGGCCACGGCCGACGCCGCGGTGCTCAACGTCGGCTATCGGATGTTGCCCGCCTGCGGCCTGGCCGACGCCGTTGACGATGCGCTGGCCGGCTTGTCGTGGTTGCGGCAGCGAGGTTATGGCCCGGACCGGGTGGTGATAGCCGGTGATTCCGCGGGCGGTTATCTGGCCTTCGCGGCGACGCTGAAGGCACTGGCTCGCGGCGTCGTCCCGGCGGCCGGGCTGGCTGCGATCTCACCCCTGATCGATCTGGACCCGGCGGCAAGCTGGCCCACCACAACATCGCCCGCTGTTCGATGTTCACCGCAGCGGCATTCTCCGCCTTTGCCCGCCGCGTGAGCCGAAGCCGGTGCCGTGGCGGCGCAGAACCGATCGATCCGGCCACGGCAGATCTGTTCGGGCTGCCGCCGGTGATGATCCACGTCAGTGCGGACGAATCTTTGTTGGTGGATTCGGAATTGGCGGCCCAGCGGCTGGCGGACGCTCAGGTTTTGTGCGAGCTGCACGTGTGGCGGGGACAGATCCACGACTTTCCGTTGGCGGCCGACATCCTGCCGGAGGGACGGCGGGCGCTCGGTTATCTGGGCGACTTCGTCAAAGGCGTGACGGCCAGGGCTTCGGCACCCCGGACGTTGCGTTTGCCGGCGGGCGGCCTCGGGTATCCGGCGGCAGATGTCAGTTGACCGACGACGCCGAAATCGGTTTTTTCCAGCCTGGTTCGGAGGTTTTGATGAGTGACACGGATATGGGACCTGACGACACCTTGTCGCCGAGCGAGTCGACGGACTCCGACGAGCTCGCCAACGCCGACGGCGACGAAGTGGTGGATCCCCCCGAGGAGTGGCACGGCGCCGACCGGGCCGAAGAGGACGAGACACTGGACCGCAAGCTGGCTGCCGAGGAACCTGAGCAGCCCGCCGGGGGCCGTCGGCGTGACGAGGGCGACGAGGGCGACGAGTCGTTCTACTCCGTGGTGCCGTGACGACCGCGGCGGGTGTCAGCCGAAGGCGGCCCGCAGCGCGGCGCACTGGCTGGCCATGAAGGCTTGGGCCACCGGGGTTTTCGCCGCGATCTGGTCGAAGCCGTGGAAGGCGCCGTACACCTCTTCGACCTGGCAGTCGACCCCGGCGGCGCGGAGGCGCTCGGCGTAGGCCATGTCTTCGTCGTGGAACAGGTCAAGGGTTCCCACCCCGATCCAGGCCGGGGGCAACCCGGCCAAGTCGGTGCGGCGTCCGGGCACCGCGACCGCCGGGTCGGCCGCACCGAGATAGGCGGACCAACCGAACTTGTTGCTGCCCTGGGTCCACAGCCGATGCCCGGGGTTCTCGAGGTGTGGACCCACCGAGCGGTCGTCGAGCATCGGGTACACGAGGATCTGGGCGGCGAGCGGTACCTCGCCGCGGTCGCGCGCCAGCAGGGCCAGGGCGGCGGCCAGACCGCCGCCAGCGCTGGCCCCGGCCACCGCGACCCGCGTCGGATCGACCGCGGGTAGACCGGCGAGCCATTTCAGGGCGTCGTAGCAGTCTTCCAACCCGGCCGGGTAGGGGTTTTGCGGGGCCAGGCGGTACTTGACTGCAGCCACGGTGGCCCCGAGTTCCCTGGCGAAGCGTCGGCACAGGGCGTCGTCCTGGGCCGGGCTGCCCAGGACGTACCCGCCGCCGTGGATCCACAGCAGGGCCGGCGTCGGCGCGGTGACACCGGCGGGACGGTACAACCGGACGCCCACACCCGAGGTGAGCGTCAGGACCTCGACATCCTTGGGTGTCTGGCGGTTCTGCAACCCGGTCAGCCGTTGCAGCAACGGCAGCGAACGCCTGGTCACCAGCTGGCGGGGGATGAAGCGAGCCATGCGCTCGAGGTCGGGATGAAACGCGGTGCTGGAGGTCACACGTCTTTTCTACCGTGCCGTCGGGGCAGCCGGTGTCGAAGCCGACAACAACGTCGCGATCGGGTTGGCCGCAGTCCGTGAGTCACCCGATGGGCGACGCTTCACACCGGCGCCCGTGACCACAGATCTGACGATCGGCGACTTCTCGCCCGGTCGCGCCGCCGCGAACGTGCGCAAATTGCTGTCCTGACATGGCGTGTCGGGGGGCAAACGCGCACGCTCGCGGTGCAACTACTTGAGCAGCGGGTCGCGGGGCAGGCCCAGGATGCGCTCGGCGATGGTGTTGCGGGTGATCTCCGAAGTACCGCCGGCGATGGTCATGGCCCGGTTGCCGAGGTAGGCCCGGGTCAGCTTCGGCGTCTGACCGGTCACCCCGGCGGTGCCGACCAGATCCATGCCGAGCTCGGTGAGGTGCTGAGAATGCTCGGCCACCAGCAGTTTGGTCACGTTGCCCTCGGGGCCCGGCTCGGCTCCGGCGATGGCGCGGCTGACCCGGCGCAGGTTCAACAGCCGCAGCGTGTGCCCCACGGCGATCACCTCACCGGCCCGGCGGACATAGCGCGCGCCGTCGGGATCGGCATCGATGAGCGCCACCAGCTCGTCGGCGTCGAATCCGGTCGGCGCCGCCGAGCCGCCACCGATCGAGATCCGCTCGTTGCCCAGGGTGGCCCGGGCCACGAGCCAACCCTTGTTCACGTCGCCCACCACGTCGGCGTCCGGCACGAACACGTCGTCGAAGAACACCTCGTTGAAGTGCGCGTCACCGGTCAGCCCGCGCAGCGGATTCACCGTCACCCCAGGGGCTTTCATGTCGATCGCCATCATCGTGACGCCGGCGTGCTTGGGTGCGTCGGGATCGGTGCGCACGGTGGCCAGTCCCCACTGGCAGTGCTGGGCCAGGCTGGTCCACACCTTCTGCCCGGTGACCCGCCAGCCGCCGTCGACCTTCTTGGCCGAGGTACGCACCGCGGCCGCATCCGAACCGGCACCGGGCTCGGAGAACAGCTGGCACCACATGACCTGCCCGCGCAGCACCGGCTCCACCCAGCGCTCGCGCTGCTCGTCGGTCCCGGCCTGGGCGATGGTCAGGGTCACCCAGCCGGTGATCCCCATGTCGGCGCGCTTGACGTCGATGAATTCTTCCTCGATCACCAACTGTTCCAACACATTTGCCGCACGGCCATAGGGCTTGGGCCAATGCGGTACCAGGTAGCCCGAGTCGACGAGGTAGTCGCGGCGCTTGTCCTCGGGCAGGGCCTGCACCGCCGATGCGGCGGCCCGGGCGTCCTGCCGGTACTGCTCCGCCTCGTCCGGGAGCGCGAAGGAGGCCCCGTGCGCCTGCCCGCTGCGCTGTCCGTCGACGACGTCGACCAGCGGATCGGCGCCGTCACCGAGCACCGCGGCCAGGGTCCGGGCCCGGCGCAGGTAGAGGTGCGCGTCGTGCTCCCAGGTGAAGGCGATACCGCCGTGCAGCTGAACGTTGTTCTGCGCACAGAAGATCTGCGCCCGGATCGCGTGCGCGGCGGCCACCGCGGCGGCGAACCAGGCCCCGTCGAGATCGTCGGCGCGGGCGGCGTCCCACACCGCGGCGGTGGTCTGCTCGGCGTCGACGAGCATGTTGGCGGCGTGGTGCTTGACGGCCTGGAACGTGCCGATGGTGCGGCCGAACTGCTCGCGCACCTTGGCGTACTCGACGGCCATGTCCAGTGCGGCCCAGGCGACGCCGACGGCCTCGGCCGAGCCGAGGATGCGGAACACGGTGCGGGCCGCCCGGGCCGCGCCACGCAGGACCCGGCTGTCGTCGACGGCCGCCGCGCGCAGCTCCACCGCGCCGATGCTGCGGGTGGGGTCCAGCGAATCCTCGGCGGTGACGGTGACGCCGTCGGCCGTGGCGTCCACGATGACGACGTCGTCGCCGGCGGCCAGCACGAGAACGTGGGCGTCGGGCGCCCCCAACACCGCGCGGGCCTGCCCGCCGAGCCGGCCGTCGTCACCGACACTCACCGAGCCGGCCAGCCCGAGTGCGCCTACGGTCGCGCCACTGGCAAGGCCCGGAAGTAGTTCGGCCCGAACGGAATCCGGTGCGTAGCGGTCGATGACGACGGCGGCCGACACGCTGGGCAGGAACGGCCCGGGGCACAGTTCACGGCCGGCGACTTCGGCCACCACGGACAATTCCGAGAGACCGAACCCGGACCCGCCGTACTCCTCGGCCAGCGCGAGCCCGTTCCAGCCGAGTTCGGCGCCGGCGGACCAGATCTGGTCGGGGTAGCTCCCGGGGCTTTCCAGCGTGGCGCGCGCGGCGGCGCGGCTGTCGAACCGCTTGAGCTGTCCCAGCGCAGCGTCGGCGAGATCCTGGTGCTCTTCGGTGATGGCCAGCGCAGACTTCGTCATGGTTAGCGAAGCTAACGGGGACATGGTGGCCACGTCGATGTGTTGCGGATCACATTTTGGCGGCAGGTGAACAAGTCGGCGAAGTTGTCACCTGTGTCAAACCGCTGCGCGGTACGCTCGCGCAATGACGGCACGACCGGACAGCCGGTATCCCGCACCGACCCTCGCTGATCGGGCACGATGGTTGCTGCGGGCCAAGCCCGCCGACCACATGCTGGCGCTGAGCGTGGCATCAGCTTCGCTGCCGGTCGTGGGCAAGCACCTGGAACCGTTCGGAGCGATGGCGGCGATGGGGGTGTGGGGCTTCCGTCATCTCCCCGAGTTCGTGACCGCCTCGGCGAAGTCCTGGGTGGCGCCGGGAAACGGCGACCTGCGCAAGGCCGAGCGCGAGCAGACCACGGCGGCGGCGCAGGCCGGGTTGCGCGGTGTGGTGCCGGCAACTGACCTGGCCATCGACTGGCCGGCCCCGGACAGCATGCCGCCGTTGTGGCACACCATGGAGTACCGGCGCGACGTCTACCGGACCTCGGTGCGCTACGGCGACGACCCGGCGCAACTGCTCGACGTGTGGCGGCCCGAGAACCTGCCCGCCCAGCCGGCGCCGGTGTTGTTGTTCGTCCCCGGCGGTGCCTGGGTGCACGGTGGCCGGATGCTGCAGGGCTATGCGCTGCTGTCGCATCTGGCCCGGCAAGGCTGGGTGTGTCTGTCGATCGACTACCGGGTGGCCCCGCACCACCGCTGGCCGCAGCATCTCTCCGACGTCAAGGCCGCCATCGCCTGGGCCCGGGCCAACGTCGACAAGTTCGGCGGTGACCGTCACTTTGTGGCCGTCGCAGGCTGTTCGGCCGGCGGTCACCTGGCGGCGCTGGCCGGTCTCACCCCGAATCAGCCTGACCTGCAAGGTGATCTCCCCGACGGTTCCGACACCAGCGTCGACGCCGTGATCGGTATCTACGGCCGCTACGACTGGGAGGACCGCTCCACCGAGGAGCGGGCCCGGTTCGTGGACTTCCTGGAGCGGGTCGTGGTGGGCCGCACGATCGACCGGCATCCCGAGATCTACCGGCAGGCCTCTCCGATCGCCCAGGTGCACCCCGATGCCCCGCCCTTCCTGGTCGTCCACGGCACCGGCGACAGCGTGATCCCGGTGGCGCAGGCCCGCAGCTTCGTCGACCGGCTCAAGGCGGTGTCTCGGTCGGCGGTGGGCTACATTGAGCTGCCCGGGGCCGGGCACGCGTTCGACATGACCGACGGCGCCCGCACCGGGGCGATGTCGACCGCAATTGGCTTGTTCCTCAACCACATTCATCGAAACAGGGCGATTGACCACACTAAAGCGGTTATATAGACGCCTCCACATCTGGGAGGGACACCGTGAAACGGTTGAGTGGGTGGGACGCGTTCCTGCTGTACACCGAGACGCCCAACGTGCACATGCACACGTTGAAGATCGCGGTCATCGCGCTCGACGATCTGGGTGGGCGCAAGTTCGGCATCGACGAGTTCCGTGAGGTGATCCGCGGTCGGCTGCACAAGTTGGACCCGTTCGGCTATCAGCTCGTCGACATCCCGTTCAAGTTCCACCACCCGATGTGGCGGGAGAACTGCGACGTCGACCTGGAGTACCACGTCCGGCCCTGGCGGGTGCGCGCCCCGGGCGGGCGCCGTGAACTCGACGAGGCGATCGGTGAGATCGGCAGCACCCAGCTCGACCGCAGCCGGCCGCTGTGGGAGATGTACCTGGTCGAAGGCCTGGCCGGCGGAGGCGGGGCCGACCATGGGGACGGGGGCGGGGGCGGGCGCATCGCCGTCGTCGGCAAGATCCACCATGCGCTGGCCGACGGGATCGCCTCGGCCAATCTGCTGGCCCGTGGGATGGACCTGCGCGAGGGCCCGCAACGTGACGAGGCTTCGTATGCTCCCGACCCGGCGCCCACCAAATCTGAGCTGGTGCGTTCGGCGTTCGCCGACCACATGCGCCAACTCGGCCGGTTGCCGGGGACCTTCCGCTACACCGCGCAGGGCTTGGGGCGGGTGCGGCGCAGTCACCGCAAACTGTCGCCCGAACTGACCCGGCCGTTCACCCCGCCGGCCAGTTTCATGAACCACTTCCTCGGCGCGAAACGCACGTTCGCCACGGCCACCTTGGCGTTGGCCGATGTCAAGGAGACCGCCAAGGCGCTCGGCGTCACGATCAACGACCTGGTGCTGGCCATGTCCTCGGGGGCGTTGCGCAAGTTGTCCCTCAAATACGACGGCCAGGCCGACCATCCGCTGCTGGCGTCGGTGCCGATGAGTTTCGACTTCTCCCCGGACCGCATCTCGGGCAACCGGTTCAGCGGGGTGCTGGTGGCGTTGCCGGTCGATGTCGCCGACACCGCCGAGCGGGTGCGCTGTGCGCACGAGGCCGCCGCGTTGGCGAAGGAGAGCCATCAACTGATCGGGCCGGAGCTCATCGCGCGGTGGGCGGCGTACATGCCGCCGGCTCCGGTGGAGGCGGCGTTCAAGTGGTTGTCCAACCAGGACGGCCAGAACAAGGTGCTCAACCTCAACATCTCCAACGTGCCGGGCCCACGCGAACGCGGCAAGGTCGGCGGGGCCACGGTCACCGAGATCTATTCGGTCGGTCCGATCACCACCGGCAGCGGGCTCAACATCACGGTGTGGAGCTATGTGGACCAGCTCAACATCTCGGTGCTCTCCGACGACGTCACCGTCGACGATCCACACGAGGTCACCGACGGCATGATCGAGGAGTTCCGTGAGATCCGGCGGGTGGCCGGGCTTTCCGACGAGCTCACCGTCGTCGAGTCCGCGATGCCCCAGTAACCCCTGCCCCAGTAACCCTGCCCCAGTAACCCCTGCACCGCGAGCGTGCGCGCCTGTCGCCGACACGCGGGTCACGGTCGGCATTTTGCGCACACTCGCGCGCGGCTGCCGAGACGCTCCGATCGGTTTTGTCGGATGGCCTCAGCGTGCCGCCGCGGGTGAGTAGTATTTTTCCAAGCAGAACTTGGAAAAACTCCTGTGGAGGCCGCAATGCGCGTCGAAGTCGACCTGGACCGCTGTGAAGGCAATGCCGTGTGCGTGAACCTGGTGCCGGAGCTGTTCGAACTCGACGACGACGATTACTCCGTCGTCAAACTCGATCCGGTACCGCCCGAGCTGGAAGAGCGTGCCGCCCGGGCCATCGAGGAATGCCCACGCGCTGCGCTGCGGCGCGGCTGAACTTGCTGCGCGAGCGTGCGCATAACGCTGGGTTTTGGCGGCGTGCCCAGGGGCAGACGCGCACGCTCGCGGGGTGACGCGCGCCGCCTACTGGATCGGCTCGTCGCCGAGCACCGTGGTGCGCAGCATGTGGCGCGGTGAATTGGGCTCGTACGGCGCCGCACGATGCAGCACGCCCTGGTTGTCCCAGATGACGGTGTCGCCGACGGACCACGTGTGGCGGTACACCTTGTCCGGCGTGGTGGCGTGGGCGAGGAGCTCGGCCAGCAGCGCACGCCCCTCGTCGCGATCCATCCCGACGATGTAATCCGCAGATGCGCCCAACACCAACGACTTTCGCCCGTTTCGGTGGGTCCACACCAGCGGGTTCTCGTGGGTCGGGCGCGCTGCCCAGCGCTGCCGTTGCTCAGGGGTGGGATCCGGGTATACCCGCCGCTGTGAAGCCTCCAGCGAGTGCACCACCCGCAGCCTGCCGTAGTGCTCCTTCTCGGCTTCGTCGAGTGAGTCGTAGGCCGCATACGCGTTGGCGAACTCGGTTTCGCCGCCACGGGCGGCCACCTCGACGGCCGACAGCACGGTGGCCTTCTGTGGGCATTCGTCGTGCAGTGGCGTGCAGCCGTCGATGTGCCAGTCGAAGGTGGCCTTGAGATACTCGGCGGCCTTGTTCTTGGTCTTGTCCAGGGTGATGGGGTAGATGCCCGAGACCGGGTGGTGGCCGTCGGACGAGCGGTCGATCTCACCGAGACGCTCCGAGAAGGCCACTTGGGCTTCGGGATTCAGGCCCAGGCTGCGGAACACCAGGACGCCGTTGTCTTCCAGGGCAGCCAGGACGGCGGCCGCCAGGCTGTCGTCGCCGGCCAGGCGCTCCGGGTCGGCGCCGACAACCTCGGCGCCGACTGACGCGGTCAGCTTGTTGATGGTCAACACACTCATCGGTGTGTCCTTTCGTGTTCGGTGGCGGCTACGGTCGGGGTTCTCCGGTGCGGATCATGACGGCGTCGGCCGAGTCGGCGGGAGCCGCCTGGTGCATGATCTCCACCGACATCGCGACCATGACCAACGAATAGATCAGGTGCAGCAGGTTCAGCGCATCGTCGGGCACGTCGTCGAGCGGAAACTTGTCGCAGTACTCGATCGCCTCTTCGACCCGGGGGAAGAACGCGTCGTAGAACTCGTGCATCTCGGGCATGGTGCTGGCCAAGCGACGTTCCCAGCGTTCGGTTTCGGTGGGCAGACACCAGATCTCGGCGTAGGGCTCCAGTTCGGCGAAGGCACTGGGCAGCTTCGAGGATGTCATCGTCACACCTCCGCCGGAGTGCGTTCGCGCTGATAGGCCGCCACCCAGTCGACTGCCATCTTGTGCAGATGGCGCACCAGGATCTCCTGATCGTTGAGCGGGAAGTCGTCGATGACGTCGTACTCGAGGGCGGCCTGGGTTCCGCCGAGCATGCCGGCATCCTGCAGGGCGAACTCCTTCAGCACCACCGCGGCCACCTCGTGCTCGATGCGTTCCCGCACGGTGCGGGCCGGGTGGAAGTAGGTGAACGCCTCGTAGCGGTGGGTGTTGTGCGACGTCGGCCAGTAGCGGTAGAGCAGGTACCAGCCGCCGTAGATCAGGATCTCCAGGTTGGGAAAGATCTGGAAATTGCTGATCCCCCAGGGCTCGATACCGCCCGGGTTGAGCCCGTGCATCGGCAGTTCACCGATATCGGGCGTCCGCCACGGGCCCACCAATCCACTCTGGGTGACCCGCTCGATCGGGTACATGTACTCGGGCGCCAAGAGCCAGCGCCGGGTGCCCGCGGTCGAGACCAGCCGGTGCGGACCGTCGAGCTGGAAGTGGCCACAGGTGAAGCCGGCGTTGGGGTCTCGCACCTCCGGCGGCACCTGCTGGGTGTGCAGCGAGGGCACGTGGTAGTACTCCTGGAAGGCGTCGGCGAAGATCTTCCAGTTGCTGTTGTTGTGCGCCACCCAGTCGTAGCGCTCGGTGAGTGCGCCGAACGGGTAGTCGTCGAGCGCGGTGACCATGGGGCCGAGGAATTCGCGCAGGCTCTGGCGCGGCTGCTGATCCAGGTTGACGAAAACGAAGCCGGCCCAGACATCGCAGTGCACTTCGACCAGGCCGTAGTCGGCGGTGTCCAGGCCGGTGAAGCGGTCCGCGTCGGGCAGCGAGATCAATGCGCCGTCGAGACCGTAGCGCCATCCGCAGTGCCGGCATTCGAATTCGGTGCCGGTGTTGCGTAATTCGGTGGCCCGGAAGTCCACCGGCACCAGGGCATGCCCACGTCGGCGGCACAGGTTGTGAAACGCGCGGACGACGCCGTCGTGGCCTTGCACCACCAGCAGCGAGGCATCGGCCGCCTCGACCTGGCGGGTGATGAAGCTGCCGGCCTCGGGGGTCTCCTCGATCCGGCTGATGTTGAGCCAGGCCCGTTTGAAGATCGCCTCCCGTTCGAGGGCGTAGAACTCCGGGGAGATGGAGTCACGGAACGGGATCGGCCCGGTCCCCAACTCGGGGTAGTGCTCGGTCCATGACCCCTCGGCCGGCTTGGGCCACTTGGTTGCCATGTGAACCTCCGTGTGACTAGTGCGGGTTGGGACTGTTCGGGTGGCTGTCGCAGGGCTACATCACGGCGCCGCCGTTGACGCCGAGGGTCTGGCCGGTGATGAAGCCGGCCTCTTCGGAACACAGGAAGCCCACGGCAGCAGCGATATCGGCGCCGGTGCCGAGACGACCGAGGGGGATGTTGGCAGCGATCGTCTCGTTCGGCGGCAGATGTCCGGCGGCCTGTGATTGGTGCTGCATGGGCGTTTCGATACCGGAAGGGGGAATGTTGTTGACCGTGATGCCGTTCGCGGCGTACTCGCGGGCCAGTGATTTCGTCAGGGTCAGCAGCGCGCCCTTGGAGGCGGCGTAGTGCGCCGCGAAGGGCGTGCCGCGCTGAGCGCTGGACGAGGAGATCATCACGATGCGGCCCCAGCCGGCTTCGACCATGTCGGGCAGCGCCACCTGGCAGCAGCGGAAGGTGCCGCTGAGGTTGACGTCGATCATCTGTGCCCAGGTCTGCTCGGTGATGTCGGCGAACGACGCGTAGCCGAACATCCCGGCGCTGGTCACCAGGATCCCCACCGGTCCGAGTTCGCTGCGCACCTTGCCGAAGGCCTCTTCCACCGCCGCACGATCGGTGATGTCGGCGCCGACCGCGAAGGCGGTGACGCCGGCGGCGCGCAGATCGTCGGTAACCCGCTGAGCGGCATCGGCATTCACGTCGAGCACCGCGATCCGGTGACCGCGTCGGCCCAGTTCGTGGCACGTCGCCTCACCCATCCCCGATGCCCCGCCGGTCACCACGGCCACCCTGTTCGTCACTTCAGCCACCTGTTCACTAGTCGTAGACCACCCGCACCGTGCGGCTGGTGGGCAGTGTCTGACACGTCACCACCCAACCGTCGGCGACTTCGTCGTCGTCGAGGGCGTCGTTGTTGAGCATCCGTGCGCTGCCCTGCACCACCTGGGCGATACATGTTCCGCACGAACCGGTTTCGCACGACGAGGGAGCTTTCAGGCCGGCCAGCCGTGCCGTCTGCAGCAGGGTGTTTCCGGCCCGGTAGGGCGCGGTGACGCTGGTGTGTCCCAGTTCGATGGTCACTTCTTCGGTGACGGCGGGCTCGTCCGGATCGGCAGGCGGCACCACGGCGACGCTGAAGCGCTCCAGATGTATGTGCTGCTTGGGGACTCCGGCGTCGAGCAGGACCTGCTCGACGACATCCATGAACGGGGCGGGGCCGCATACGTAGAACTCGGCCGCGTGATGGCCGGAGATGAACTCGGCGATGCGTTGTGGTGAGACCACACCGTCGTGCGCATCGAGATGGTGCTGGACCTCGAAGCGTCCGCCGTGGACATCGGTGAGGTCGGCCAGGGCGTCCCGGAAGATCACCGAGTCGAGATCGCGGTTGGCGTAGAACAACCGGGCCCGACGGGCGGTGGCGGCCAGGGTCGAGTGCACCAGGGAGAACACCGGGGTGATCCCGCTGCCGCCGGCGAAGGTGACGACATCGCGGTCGGTGGCGGTCAGAACGAAGCGTCCCTCCGGCGGTGCGACGTGCAGAACGTCACCGACGGCCACCTTGTCGTTGATCCAGTTGGACACCAGGCCATCTCGATCCCGCTTGACCGTGATCCGCAGATCGGGTTCGACGTCCGGGGGCGAGGACATCGAATAACAGCGCCGGTGCTCGGCGCCGTCGATGCTCAGGCGCAACGTGACGAATTGGCCCGCCTGATAACGGAATGTGGATGCGCTGGCCTCGGGGACGCCGAACACCAGCGAGACCGCGTCGGCGGTCTCGCGGATCACCTGTTTGACCCGCAGTGAGGTGAAGCCGTCGGCGTCGATCACCTCGGTGGCGTCGTGGCGGGGCGTGGTCGCTGTCTCCATCGAGCGCAACAATATCAAGTACTTGTCATTAATCTCAAGTGGTAGATACTCACGACGGTTGGGGCACGGTCGACCTCGGTAGACAGTGCGCAGACCTTCGGCGCTGCCATTTCGCCTGCATGGCGACCCTCGATTGGCCGTCGGCAAGCCCGAGCCTCTAAGCTGCGGTCCGGCCCTCGCGGTGGCCCGGATTGCACCGCTGAAACACCGCACCCACCCGAGGACACCTTCATGGCGATCGCCGATGTTCCCGCCTACCTGCATCTCAGCAGTGCGGATGTCGAAGAGATCGCCCATGAACTCGACGTGATCCGTCGAGACGTCGAGGAATCGCTCGGGACGCAGGACGCGTCCTACATCCGGCGGGTGATCCATTTCCAGCGGGCGCTCGATGTCGCGGCCCGACTGATGATCGCCGGCACCCGGTCGAAGACCGGATGGTTCGTGGGCACGTGCGCGCTGGCATATGCGAAGTCCATCGAGAACATGGAACTCGGCCACAACATCTCCCATGGCCAATGGGATTGGATGAACGATCCCGAAATCCACTCCAACACCTGGGAGTGGGACATGGTCGGTCATTCTGCGCAGTGGCGGTACTCGCACAACTACCGGCACCACGTGTACAGCAATGTGCTCGGCCTGGACGAGGACATCGGCTACCGCCTGCACCGGGTCACCACCGACCAACCGTGGCGCTGGGTGCACCTGGCAACTCCGTTGCGAAACCTGGTGCTGGCCGCCATGTTCGAGTGGGGCATCGCGCTCCACGGCCTGCATTCCGAGCGGCTCCGGCACGAGGCCCCGGACGCTGTCGCGGTGGAGAAGCGGAAGTTCCTCGGCAAGATCGCCCGCCAGCTGAGCAAGGACTATGTGCTGCTGCCCGCCCTGAGCCTGCGCCGGTGGCGCAGGACTCTGGCAGCCAACTTCACCGCCAACGTGCTCCGGAACCTGTGGGTGTACGTGAACATCATCTGCGGGCATATCCCCGACGGCGCCGAGACGTTCGACCCGGCGGTGGTCACCGACGAGACCAAGGGCGAGTGGTATCTCCGGCAGATGGTCGGGACCGCAAATTTCAACGCGAGCCCACTGCTGGCGATCTCCGGCGGTCACCTGTGCTACCAGATCGAGCATCACCTGTTCCCCGACCTGCCGAGCAACCGACTCCCACAGATCAGCGTTCGGGTACGGGAACTGTGCGAGAAGTACGGCCTGCCCTACAACACGGCATCTCTTCCGCGCCAGTACTTCCGGACACAACGGATCATCCACGGGTTGGCGTTTCCCGACTGGATGCTGGGCATCGGCCGGCGACGCCGAAAGTAGGCCTGGCCGCTCGCCCGATCGGGAGACCGAGATGTCATGGATCGATGTGGTCGGAATGCGGCGTGTGGCCCGTCCCCTGCTCGATCACCCGGCGCAGGAGCGTGCGCAGCTGTTCCTGCTCATCGGCACTGAGCACGCCGAACACCCGCTCGTGGGCCGCCACGGCGTCGGCCACCACCGCCGATGCCACCGCGCGGCCCTCGTCGGTGAGGAACACCTGCAGGATGCGCCCGTGCTGGGGATCCTGTTTGCGCTCGATCAGGCCCCGCTTCTCCAACGCGGTGAGGGCGAGTTGAACCCCCTGCGGGGTGATCAGCAGACGGCGGGCCAACTCGGCACCGGACAAGCCCGGCTGGTTGGTCAGTTGGCGCAGCACGCCGATCTGAGCGGTGCTGACGCCGTGCTCTTTGACCGACTCGTTGACCTCGGTGAGCGAGAAATAGAAGGCCTGTTTGAGCCACCACAGGGTGTTCTCGGTGAAGTCCATTCTCGTCTCCTGCCACATACGTCAACTCGACGCTAGCGCACCTCGGCCCACGGTGTTCTTGTAGATGGCGCCGTCCTTCATCACGAACCGGACGTCGAGGGTGGTGGCGATGTCCACGCTGGGATCCCCGGCGACGGCGATGACGTCGGCCAGATACCCCGGGGCCAGCTGTCCCAGCTCGTCCGGGGCATCGACCAGGTCTGCGGCCACCACCGTGGCGGCCTGTAGCGCCTGCATCGGGGTCATGCCGCGTTCGACCAGGGCGCACAACTCCTTGGCGTTCTCGCCGTGCGGGATCGCCGGCGCATCAGTGCCGCAGGCAATGCGCACCCCGGCGGCAATAGCCTTGGGCAGCATGGATTTTGCCCGGGGGAACACCTCGAGTGCTTTCTTGCGCAGCTCCGGCGCGATCCGGTCGACGGCCATCGCGTCGGTCAGGTACGTGGTGGACACCAGGAAGGTGCCGTGGTCGGCCATCATCTGAATCGTCTCGTCGCTGGCCAAGAAGCCATGTTCGATGCAGTCGATGCCGGCCCGGATACAGGCCTGGATGGCGGTGTCGCCGACGGCGTGCGCGGCGACTCTCACCCCGGCCCGGTGGGCCTCGTCGGCGATCGCGGCGAACTCGGCATCGGAGTACTGCTGGGCACCCGGCGCGGTGCTGTGCGACATCACGCCGCCCGACGCCGACACCTTGATCAGCTTGGCGCCGTGGCGAATCTGGTAGCGCACACATGCGATGACGTCCGGCACCCCGTTCGCGATACCCTCGGCGACCGACAGCGGCATGATGCCCGGTGCCAACCGCTGAAAGACCGTGGGATCCAGATGGCCGCCGTAGGGGGTGACGGCGTGGCCGGCCGGATAGATGCGGGGACCGTGATGCCAGCCCGCCTCGATCGCCCGTTGCAGCGCCACGTCCAGCAGGTAGCCCCCGGTCTTGACCATCAGCCCCAGGTTGCGCACCGTGGTGAACCCGGCCTCCAGCGTGGTGCGGGCGTTGACCGCGCCGCGCAGCGTCCGATACGCCGGGTCGTCTTGCACGCCGTGCATCGGTGTCGGCAGCCCGCCGGGATTGCCCGGTCCGCCGATCAGCAGGTTGAGCTCCATGTCCATCAGTCCGGGCAGTAACGTGACATCGCCCAGATCAACGACGGTGGCCGAATCCGGCAGCGGCCCTTCGGGGTTCACGGCTACGATGCGGTTGCCCTCGACGACCACGACGGCCGGGGTGCGGACCTGGCCGCCGGCCACGTCCACCCAGCGCGCAGCGCGCAGGACGGTCGTCGCGGTGGGGGCCTCGATTCCGGCCGCCGTCACGGAACCGGCTCGGCGACGCAGTCCAGCGACGTCGCACCGGAATCCGGTACCCGCGGCTGCTTCCAGCATTCGATCGGGAAGGAGACCGTCACCATCGAGTACAACAGGTGCATCAGGTTGAGCACATCCTCGGGCATGTCCTCGAGGCTGAACTTGTCGCAGTAGCTGATCGCTTCCTCGGCCCTTGGCGTGATCGCGTCGTAGAACGCCTGCATCTCGGTCATGGTGGAGCCCAGTCGCTTGGCGTAGCGCTGCGGCTCACTGGACAGGCACCAGTCGGAGAACTGTTCGAGCTCGGCGAATTCCGCCGGCAGTTTGGTGCTCACCTTCACACTCCTGCAGTCTTGCGCTGATAGTCATCGATCCAGGCGGCGGTCTCCTTGTGCAGGTGCCGCAGCAGGATCTCCTGGTCGCAGAGCAGGAACTCGTCGACCACCCGGGTCTCGATCGAACTCTGCGTGGCCTCCAGGGTGTTGGCATCCTGCAGGCCGTACTCCTTGAACGACACCGCGGCCAACTCCTGGGCCAACCGCTCCCGGGGTGTGCGGGGCTGCGGGAAGTACAGCGTGCACTCGAAGGTGTGGCTGTTGAACGACGTGGGCCAGTAGTGGTAGGTCAGGTACCAGCCCTGCCCCCAGAACAACATCACGAAGTTGGGGAACAGCTGGAACGAGTCCAGGCCCCACGGATCGCATTTGGCGGGGTTGAGGCCGGCCGGCATCTCGCCCAGGTCCGGTTTGTCCCACGGCCCGAAAAGCCCGCTCTGGCAGATGTCTTCGATGGGCTTGCGCATCTCGTCGGGCATCTCCCAGGCCCGCACCCCCGAGGTGCTCACCAGCCGGTGCGGCCCTTCGATCCGGTAGTGCGGTGCCTCGAAGCCGGACTCGGCGGCCGCCTTCGAATAGGCGGTGGGCGACTGGTTCGCATGCAGGATGGGCGCGTGGTAGAACTCCTGGAACGCGTCCATGTAGAGCTTCCAATTCGCCTTCACCTCAGAGCGATAGGTGAATCGCGAGGTCATCTTGTCGAACGGGTAGCCCTCCAGATCGGTGATCATCGGGCCGAGGAATTCGCGCAGGGACTGTTCGGGGGTCTTCGCGAAGTTGACGAAGATGAATCCCGCCCACACCTCGCAGTGCACCGGCACCAGGGGATGCCGGCTCTTGTCGAGGTCGAAGAACTCGTTTTCCTGCTGGACGAAGGTCAGTTCACCGTCCAGGTCGTAACGCCAGGCGTGGTACTTGCAGGTGAACTGCCGGCATACGCCGCTGGTCTCCTCCAAGGGCATGTCATCCCACACCAACTTGTTGCCACGGTGCCGGCACACGTTGTGGAAGGCGTTGATCTTCCCGGACTTGTTGCGCACCACGATGATCGAGGTGTTGGCGGCTTTCATCTCCCGGGTGAAGTAGCTGCCCTTGCGTGAAAGCTGTTCCACCCGGCCCACATTCAACCAGGCGCGTTTGAAGATGGCCTGGCGTTCCAGCTCGTAGATCTCGGGACTGATCGAGTCCTCGTAGGACACCGGTCCGGTGCCCAACTCGGGGTAGTGCTGTGTCCAGCTGCCTTCAGCCGGCTTGGGAAATCGAGCCATGCCCGCTCCTCTGTGATGTGGTCAACCGACGGTGCCGGCGCGGGGCTGCCGAAGCCGGCGCGCTTCAGGCTTGACGGTAGACGGCGGTTCCATCAATGACAAGTAGTTGATACTCTCGAAATTCGACGGAGGCGGGAGGGGCCGGATGGATCAGCATCTAGGGGAGTACCTCGGAATCGAGGCCGACTGGTCGCTCGACGGCGACGCCACCGAGGCGGTCGAGGTGATCTCCCCGCACACCGGTCGGCCCATCGCCCGGGTGGCGGCGGCCGGGCCGGCTGACGTGGACGCCGCGGTCGGTGCTGCACGTGCAGCCGTCGACGGCGGGCCGTGGCCACGGCTCGACCCGGCCGAACGTATCGCTGCGGTGCGACGCCTCGCCGAGATCTACACTGCGCGCCGCGGCGACATGGCATCCCTCATCTCGGCGGAGATGGGTGCGCCGATCACGTTTGCCCAGCGCGCGCAGGTGGGGCTGCCGACGACGATGATGGCCGCGTTCTGCAGCCTGGCCGAGACGTACCCGTGGCATGAGGTTCGGGCTGGTTACTTCGGATCGGACGTCCACGTCCGCCGGGACCCGGTCGGTGTCGTCGCCGCCGTCGTGCCGTGGAACATGCCGCAGTTCCTGATCGTCACGAAGCTGGTGCCCGCGTTGCTGGCGGGTTGCGCGGTGGTCCTCAAACCGGCACCCGAAACCACGTTGGACGCACTGCTTTTGGCGCAGATGCTCCAGGAGGTCGGCCTGCCCGAGGGTGTCGTCTCGGTGCTACCGGGCGACGCGGCCGTCGGCGCTCGACTGGTCGGCCACCCCGGAATCGACAAGGTGTCGTTCACCGGTTCCAGTGCGGCCGGCCGGGCCGTCGCCGCCGCGGCCGCGGCCAACCTCGCCAAGGTGAGCCTGGAACTCGGCGGCAAGTCGGCGGCGATCATCCTCGATGACGCCGATCCCGAGACGGTCGCGGCCGGCATCCGATCGGCCAGCCTGTCCAACAGCGGCCAGATCTGTAATGCACTGACCCGCATCGTCGTGCCGGCCGCCCGCGAGCAGGAATTCGTCGACGCCCTGGCCGCCCGGATGGGCGCGCTCGTGGTGGGCGACCCGGCCGATCCCGCGACCGAGCTGGGACCGTTGGTATCGCGACGGCAGCAGCAACGCGTCCGGGACTACATCGATCTCGGGCAGCGCGAGGGCGCCCGGCTGGTCTGCGGTGGGTCGGACCTGCCCGATGGCCTCGACACCGGCTGGTACGTCCGGCCCACCCTGTTCAGCGGAGCGAACAACACGATGCGGATCGCGCGTGAGGAGATCTTCGGCCCCGTACTCACCGTGATCGCCTATCGCGACGAGGACGACGCGGTCGCGATCGCCAACGATTCCGACTACGGCCTGGCCGGTTCGGTGTGGACGGCCGACACCGAGCGCGGCATCCGGATCGCCGAACGTGTACAAACCGGCACTTTCGGGGTAAACCAGGGGTACACGATGGATCCGTTTGCACCGTTCGGCGGCGTCAAGGACAGTGGCTACGGCCGGGAACTCGGCCGTGAAGGGATCGACGGATATGTCGAGACCAAGTCCATCGCCGTCGCAACCGCACGTTGAGGGGCAGTCATGACCGTTACGACCTCACCCAGGGTTCCCGCCGCCGAGCGCATCGCGGTGCGTTGCGTGGACTCCGACGTCCACCCCGTGCCCCGGCGCGGCGAGTTGGGTCAGTACATCCCGGAACCGTGGCGCAGCCGGTACTTCGGGACGCACGACGTCGGCGAGCTCATCTACTACGACGCGCCCGACTATGCCCACGCCTACGCCATGCGCACCGACACTTTTCCCGCTGACGGCGAGTTCGCCGGCAGCGATCCCGATCTGGCCTTCCGACAACTGATCATGGAGGCCGGGGCCGACATCGCGATCCTGGAGCCGGCCGCCTACGGGGCCCACATCCCCGAGGCCAACCACGCGATGAACTGCGCGTTGAACGACTGGCAGGCCAATCACTGGCTCGACTCGCACAACAACTGGCACCAACGCTGGCGCGGGTCGATCTGCCTGGCCGTCGAAGCCCCCGAACTGGGCGCGCAGGAGATCGAGCGGTGGGCCGGCCACCCCTACATGGCGCAGATCCTGATCAAGGCCGAGCCGCGCCCGTCCTGGGGTGACCCGAAGTACGACCCGATCTGGGCCGCGGCCACCAAACACGACATCACGGTGAGCTGCCACCTGTCCCGCGGCGAGTACGAGGAGCTACCACTCCCGCCGGTCGGGCTGCCGAGCTACAACCACGACTTCATGGTCACGTATTCGCTGTTGGCAGCCAACCAGGTGATGAGCCTGATCTTCGACGGGGTGTTCGACCGGTTCCCGACGCTGCGGATCGTGTTCGTCGAGCATGCCTTCACCTGGATCCTGCCCCTGATGTGGCGGATGGACGCCATCTATAAAGCACGGCGGCCCTACATGGACATCAAGCGCAAGCCGAGCGAATACGTCAAGGACCACATCAAGTTCACCACCCAGCCGCTGGACTATCCGGAGGACAAGACCGAGCTGTCCCGGGCGTTCGAGTGGATGGAATGCGAAAAGATCCTGCTGTTCTCTTCGGATTACCCGCACTGGACGTTCGACGATCCCCGCTGGCTGGTCAAGCACCTTCCCGAGCATGCCCGCGAGAATGTGATGTTCCGCAACGGGATTCAGACCTACAAGCTGCCCGAGACGGTGCCGGTGCTCGAAGGTCAAGTCCGCGTCTTCTAGCGCGCCGCGACTTCGGTTACTGACTGAAATCAGGCCCACGCCAGAAGCCGCCGTTTCGGCGTGGGCTTGCCCGGTCACGGCAGCTTGATGGCCGATACGTACATGTCGACGATCGGCCGGTAGAGGTCGACGTCGTCGAGCTCGCTGCCCAGCACCACCGAGTCGCTAATCAGTCTCGACTTCCCGGCTGCCGAGATCGAGACCGAGATCGTCGCCTCGGAGGCGGGGATCGACCCGGCTACCGCTGAATCGCTGGTCGCCCTCGGAAACGCGATCCGGCGTCTCGACGGTTCCGCACTGAGCGAGGTGGCCTCGACCCGCATGCTGATTCTCGCCGGCGGCCTCGTCGCCGAAGGACTCAGCCTGCGCGACGCTGTCCAGTCTGCCGTGGTGGAGGTGCTGTCGGACGATCCCGACATCATCCGGAGTCTCGGAGAACTGGTCGACGCGGTCCTGCCGCGGCCGTGAACCCCGGACTCCCGGAACCGCACCACTTCCGTCTTCTGGCCGGTTTCCTCGCCGGACGCCCGGTCGAAGTGGCGGTGGGACACGCGGGCGAGCCCGCATACACCGACGGGCGGGTCGTCTTCGTATCGGCGAATGGCGATCGGGACTGGCAGCGTCGCGAGGTACTGGTCCAGAGTGCACTCCTCGGGGCCGGAAGCCTCGACGGTCAGTACGTCAAGCGGCTGCGGGCGCGGCCGTCACTTGCACGCCGCTATCTGGGGCTCGAAGGCCATCGTGTCCTGGCCGAACTCGGCCCGCGGACCGGCCTGGCGGCAGCGGTCGCCCCCGCCTCGGCAGCGCAGTCGGCCAGTTGCGAAGAATCGCTGCAGATCGCTCTGGGCAGCACCAAACTCGACGCACCGCCGGATTGGTTCGGAACGATCAAACCGTCCAAACTGATCCGCACCCGTGGCGAACCTGGTTCACCGGCGACCGATGCCGACGTCCGGATCAACGTCGAGTACACCGACCCGTCTGAAATGGATGAGGACGATGACGATGACGGGCCAGCGGAGAAGAGTTGGATCCTCAAACTGTTCGAGGCTCCGATCGGTATTCAGGCGCCCGCGAAGTTCTTGCGCACCCTCTTTGGCAGCTCCCGCTCCTCTGGAAGCGAGGGCGCCGGGGGCGAGGTGGGCGTCGGCTCGACACGACGGACGTCGCGCGCCGGGGTGAATGCGCGACCGATGCCGACACCGATCCGCTTCGTCGGCGCCGACAGGCCTGGTGCGGCGCTCACGGTCGGTGGCGCCCTGTATCCGGAATGGGACGCCTTCGGCGACCGGTACCGGGAGGACTGGTGCCGCGTGATCGGTTACCCGATCACCGCCGCGGCGGATGTCTCGGCCGTTCGGGTGGCACGCGATGCGATGCTGCGACGCAGGCTGGCGCGAGTCGGCCTCGGGCCCAAAGTGTTGCGCGCCCGCGCCGACGGCGACGACGTGGACATCGAGGCCGCGATCGACCTGTTCGTCGATCTGCGCTCAGGCCATTCACCGCCGGAGCATGTGTACACCGAGCGCCGCCAACTCGCCCGCAATCTCGGTGTGCTCGTCCTCGTCGACGCATCGGGATCGGCGACCGACGCCGACGGCCAAGGCCTCGCCGTCCACGATCATCAACGGCGCGCTGCGGCAACGCTCGCTGTGACGCTCGAGGAGCTCGGTGATCGCGTGGCTGTCTACGGCTTTCGTTCGCAGGGCCGCCGCGCGGTGCACCTACCTGCAATCAAGACATTCGGCCAGCGTTTCGGTGCTCGCGAACTGGCCCGGCTCAGAGCGCTGCAGCCCTTCGGCTATACCCGCCTGGGCGCCGGAATCCGCGGCGCCGGTGCGATCCTCAAAAACCAAGCGGGAACACCACATCGGCTGTTGATCGTGCTATCCGACGGCTACCCGTACGACGACGGCTATGAAGGTCGCCACGCCCAGGCCGACACCGCCAAGGCCCTCGAAGAGTTGCGCGCGGACGGCGTGGCGTGCCAGTGCCTGTCGATCGGTACCGAGGCTGACGCCGACGCACTCGACCGCGTGTTCGGCCCGGCCAGTCACGCCGGGGCCGCGACGCTGTCCAAGCTGAGCCCACGGATGGATGAGTTGTTCTTGTCCGCGCTGGCCGAGTTGGCTGCTTCGAAGCCGCGGTGACGTGCATGCGGAGACCCACTCACCTCGCCGACCCTCCGGATCGATCGCCGTTTCGCCCACAGCTCAACCAGTTCTCAGCCAGATCTCATTGAATTGGTCCCGACTCGGGCGTATCAAGGAACTTGATACACCTGTCGGGCCGCGTTCCTGCGGTCCGGTTGAAACCTGGAAAAAGGATGGGTTACATGGGTTTTGGAGGATTCTTCGGCGGCTTCGGACCAGCGGGATTCGGCGGCGGCTGCGGCCATGAAGGACAGGGCGGTTTCGGTCTGGGAGGGTTCGGCACGGGCGGCTTCGGCGGAGGTCCCGGCGGCCCCGGGTTCGGTAAGGGTTTCGGGCCGGGCTTCGCGCTCAAGCGTGCCGCCGTCGGCACCGCGGCCCTGCTGCTCGACGGGCCGGCCACGGCTGAACAGATCGTCGAGCGCACCACCGAGGCCACCGGCGGCGCCTTCACCCCGCCGCAGGACATCGTCGAATTGGCCATCTCAGGACTGGCCGGCTGCGGCGTGGTCACCGTCTCCGACGGCGTCGCCACGCTCACCGAATTCGGCACTCAGCTGCTGGCCTGGCGCGGTGTCACCAGTGGGACCGCGCATGCCTTCTTGGGCAAGGCGGGCAAGTTCGCGGACGTCATCAAGATCCGCACCGGCTTGCACGAGGTCGCGGGGCTGGCCCGCACCATCGCATTCACCGGAACGGACGAGCAGAAGGCCAAGCTGACCGAGGTGCGGACGAACCTGCTCGCGGCGATCACCGAGGCGAAGAAGGCCCTGCACGGGGTATTGGCCGAAAGCTGAGCTTCCCCGCCGAGACTACGGTTTGTGGCTCGAAATCCGGTAAATCACATCAGAAACCGTAGTCTCGGCGCCAGGAAGCTAATCCGGCGACGTCCTTCAACCGCGGTCCGCCCAACCGGACAGCGGTGCCGTCGGCCAGCACCACCTGCATGCCCAGTACGTAATCGCTGGTGACCCCGTACTTCACACAGCACAGTCCGCCGGCATTGGTCGCCGCGTTCCCGCCGATCGAGGAGATCTCGACTGAGCCGGGGTCGGGCGGGTACCACAAGTCGTACTCGGCGGCGGCCTTCTTCACCTCGGAGTTCAGCAGGCCGGGTTGCACCACCGCGATGCGGTTCGCGGTGTCGATGTGGATCTGCCGCATCCGTTCGGTGCTGAGGATGATGCCGCCGTCGACTCCGTTGGCGCCGCCGGCGAGCCCCGAACCCGCGCCGCGGGCCACCACGGCAACACGGTGTGCGCTCGCCCACCGCAGCACGGCCTGCACGTCTTCGGTGCTGGTGGCCCGCACCACGGCTCGCGGAACCCCAGCCTCTGGATCCAGAGCGGCATCGCGGCGATAACCCTCGATCACGGCCGGGTCGGTGAGCACCGCGCCGTCGGGTAGGTCGGCGGCCAGCGTGGCGATCTCGGTGTCCGGTGCGGACATCTTCAGGAGCTTACCGACCGGCAGCGGAGCTCGCGGTGAGCTGAGCCCGGGCCCGAGCCCAGGTCAGAAACTCCGACACGGCATCGGCGGTGTAGTGGCCGTGGGGCGAGCCGAAGAAGTCGAACGCGTGCTGGGCGTGCGGGATCTCGGCGTACACCACCGGGGACTTCGACACCTTGCGCAGTGCTTCGACGAAATCGCGGCCCTCGACCACCGGGATGAGCGAGTCATTGGTGCCGTGCAGCACGAAAAACGGTGGGGCGTCGGGATGCACCAGCGTGATCGGTGACGCGTCGCGGTACACCTGATCACTGGTGGCCAGTGGCTTCTTGACGATCAGCCGCTCCAGGATCTCCATGAACTCGACCCGGCCGGGACCGGTGGTGGAGAACCAGTCGTAGCGGCCGTAGACCGGTACCGCCGCGGCCACCGAGGTGTCGGCGTCCTCGAAACCCGGCTGCCACTTGGGATCGTTGGGGGTCAGGGCGGCCAGCGCGGTCAGGTGACCGCCCGCCGAACCGCCGGTGATGCACACCGCGTCCGGATCCCCGCCGTACTCGGCGATGTTGGCCTTGACCCAGGCCAGCGCCTGCTTGACGTCGATGATGTGGTTCGGCCACGGGTGGCGTGGGCTGATCCGGTAGCCGATCGACACGCAGATCCAGCCCTGCTCGGCCAGGTAACTCATCAGCGGATAGGACTGCGGGCGTCGCATGCCGATCATCCACGCCCCACCCGGAACTTGAAGCAGCACCGGCGCTTTGCCACCGCGCGGCAGGTCCGGGCGCATCCAGATGTCGGCCAGGTTCGCCCGGTGTGGACCGTAGTGCACCGTGGTGCGGGCGTAGCGGCGCCGGCTCATCGAGGTGGAGTACACCTCGCCGCGCCGCAACGGCCGCAGTACCGACGGGTACTCGTCGGCCAGGGCCTCCTGCACCGGATTCTCGAAGTAGGCGCGGGATTGCACACCGCGGCGGTGCACCAGTACCAGCAGTGCCCAGGAAATCGCCTTGAACAGCAATGAGATTCGGCCGCCTGCCGAGCGATAATCGCCGCGGACGCCGCGGCGCAGCGCGTCGAGGGCCGACACGGTGATCACCAACGGGGCGTTCTCCGAGGTCGGCCAGCCGAACGCGAAGGCCGCGATGGTGCTGTACCCCTTGCGTCCGAGCGGCTTCACCGCGTTGGCGGCATTGAGCAGCTCGGCCGCCGCTGTCAGTAGCCGCCTTCTTGGTCCACGATGGCGGTCAGCCATTCACCCTCTCCTGGAGTTGACGGCGGTCGATCTTTCCGGTGCTGTTGCGCGGCAACTCGGCGAGCACGGTGATCTCCCGCGGCACTTTGTAATTGGCCAGGTTCTCTCGAACATACGCCTTGAGATCGTCGGGGGTGGACCCGCCCGAGAGCACCACGAACGCCACGAGTCGTTGCCCGTACTGCTCGTCGTCGACGCCGATCACGGCGGCCTCGGAAACCTCGGGATGACCGGCCAGAACCTTCTCCACCTCGATCGGGTAGACGTTCTCTCCGCCGGAGACGATCATCTCGTCGTCACGGCCCACCACGAACAGTCGGCCGGCCGCATCCAGGTAGCCGACATCGCCCGACGACATGAAGCCCTCGTGGAACTGCTTGGTGGTGCCGGAGGTGTAGCCGTCGAACTGCGTCGAGTTGCGCACGTAGATCGTGCCCACCTCGCCCATCGGCACCTCGGCGAGATCCGCGTCGAGGATGCGGATCTCGGTGCCCTCGGCCGGTTTACCGGCCGTGTCGGGTGCGGCGCGCAGATCGGCTGGTGTCGCGGTGGCGATCATGCCGGCCTCGGTGGCGTTGTAGTTGTTGTAGATGATGTCACCGAACCGGTCCATGAACGCGGTGACGACGTCGGGGCGCATGCGGGAGCCGGACGCCGCGGCGAACCGCAGCGTGCGGCCGTCGTAGCGATTCAGCACGTGCTCGGGCAGATCCATGATCCGGTCGAACATCACCGGCACCACGCACAGCCCCTTGGCCCGGTGCCGGTCGACGAGCTCGAGCGTGGCCTCGGGATCGAATTTGCGGCGGGTGACGATGGTGCAGGCCATCGACGCCGCGAAGGCCAACTGGGAGAAACCCCAGGCGTGGAACATCGGCGCCGCGATCACCACCCGCTCTTCGGTGTGCCACGGGGTGCGATCGAGGATCGACTTGAGCACCTCGGGGCCGCCGCCGGAATGCTTGGCGCCCTTGGGCGTTCCGGTGGTGCCCGAGGTCAGCAGGATCACCTTCCCCTTTGAGCGCGTCTTCTCGCTCGCACGCCGGGGCTCTTCGCCCCGGTGCTGCTCGACGAGCTTGGCCACCGTGACGTCGTGGGCGTGGGTGTCGGTCCAGGCCACGATCCGCGCGGTGTTCGGATGCCCGGCGAGTGCTTGATCGACGGTGCCGGTGAAGTCTTCGTCGTAGATCACGGCACTGGTCTTGCTGTCGGTCTCGCGTGTCCACACCTCGGCCATCGCCGGCGCGGCGAACGAGGTGTTGAGCAGCAGCACGTCGGCCCCGATGCGGTTGGCCGCGATCAGCGACAGCACGAAGCCGCGGTGATTGCGGGCCATGATGCCGAGCACGTTCGGTTCACCACCGGGCAGTGCCTGCAGCCCGGCGGCCAGGGCGTCGGCCTGCTGGTCGACCTGCTGCCAGGTCAACGTGCCGAGTTCGTCGACCAGGCCGGGCCGATTCGGGCAGCGCTGCGCCGAGGCCGCGAAACCCGAAGTGATGCTCATGTTCTCGCGGGACATGGCGGCGGCGATGCGCAGGTATTTGTCCGGGCGCATCGCGGTGATGATGCCGGCCCGGCGCATGGTGCTGACCAGGCCGACGGTGTCGGTGACTCGGTCCAGCGGTCCCGTCAGCAGATCAAACGGATTCACCGGCGATCAACCGATCACCGGGAAGCGGCGCTGCGCGGCCAGCTCGTCCAGCGCACGCTGCATGACCCGGCGGACCTGCGCATCCACCTCATCGATGTCGGGGTTCTCGCCGAACTCGGCGGCGATGTCGATCGGCGGCAGGGTCTTCATCACGATCTTGGTCGGCAGCGGCACATTGAGTGGCAGCACCGCCGACAGGCCGAACGGGAACCCGAACGACAACGGCACGATCTTGGTGCGGGCCAACCGCGCGATCGGGCCCAGCGCCTTGGCCACGCCGGTGCCGCGGGACAGGAACAGCTGGGTCTCTTGGCCGCCGATGCCGACCATCGGCACGATCGGCACGCCGGCGTTGATCGCGGCCTTCACGTAACCGGTGCGTCCGGCGAAGTCGATCTTGTTGGCCGACAGGGTGGGCCGGTACACGTCGTAATCTCCGCCGGGGAACACCACGACCACGCCGCCCGAGCGCAGCGCCTCGTCGGCGTTCTCGTGATTGGCCCGGATGAAGCCGGTCTTCTTGAAGAACGCCGCCGTCGGGCCCGTCATCAGCATGTCGTGGCTGAGCGTGTACACCGGGCGCTCATAGCCGAACTTCTCGTAGAAGCCCGTCGCGAACACCGGCACGTCCAGGGCGAACAGGCCACCGGAATGGTTCGACACCACCAGGGCGCCGCCGTTGGGGAAGCTGTCCAGCCCGCGCACCTCGGCGCGGTGGTAGCCCTTGATCAGCGGCCGCAGGAAGCCCATGACCTTCTCGGTCAGGCCCGGATCCCACTTGGTGATTTCGGACGGGTCGATGTCGGTCGCGGCCACAGGGTCCCCCTGATGTGGATTGGAACGTGTTCTAGTTTTGCCAGTGTAGCCAGCTCGCGGTACAAAAACCCATTCGCGTTCATGTGCTGCGCTCTGACCTGACGGGCACCCGCCTGACATCCTCTCAAAAACCGCAGGTGACGGGGGTGGTTAGCGGTCCAGCGGATGGCGCCAGCGCAGCCGCTGAAAACGGGCGAACCCGCGGTCGGCACTAAGCCAGGTGGCGTTGTTTTCCAGGGCGTATGCGGCCAGGTAGGCATCCTGGACGTCGTTGCCGGTCGCCCCGATGTCCTCACACAGTTGCCGGAACAGCGTCCAATGCCGCTCGCCTGCGCGCAGCGAGAGCGCTGCGGGGGCCGACTTGACGGCGTCGATCGCAGCCCAAGCTTGCGCAGGGGTCGCCGGCGCGGTGAAGACGCGACGGTTGGTCATCACCCGGTGGAACCCGCTGAGGACGGCATCGGGCAGCCCCAATGGTTCTTCGCCGTTGGCCAGCTCTTCGAGAAGCGACCGATAGGCGGTGTGTTCCGGCAGATCGGGCCGATGGGCGTAGACGAGCACATTGACATCAACGCAGAGCATCGATCGCCGCGCCCTCGTCCATCGCCTCGGCGACAGTGCTGTTGAACGCGATGTCGATGCCCGGCCGCAGCCCCCCGGAGCCCAGCGGCTGAACGGTGTAGCGGGGCCTCTTTGCGGGTTCGTCGCGTTCGAGCCCTCGACGTACCGCATCTTCGAGAACGGCGGCGACCGTGCGCCCCGAGCGTGCGGCGCGCGTCTTCACCTCCCGGTAGAGGTCATCGTCGATTCGGACGGTCGTGCGCATAGGTGTCATCTTAGTGGCCATAGCCGACATAAAGATGCTCCAGCAGGTTAGATCGGTTGTTCGGTCCAATGCTGTCCGCAATTGACCTCAACCGCCGTTGAGGCAGCATCATTGGCGGTCATGGGATTGGACCTCACCGCGTACTTCAATCGGATCGGCTATCAGGGCCCGGCAGCACCTGACGTGGACACGCTGCAGAATCTCATCGCCGCCCACGGGCGTGCGATCCCGTTCGAAAACCTGGACCCGCTGCTGGGCCTCCCGGTGGCTGATCTCAGTGCCGAGGCATTGGCCGACAAGCTGATCACCCGAGGTCGCGGTGGCTACTGCTACGAGCACAACGGGCTGCTCGGTTATGTCTTGGAAGGGCTGGGCTACGGCGTGGACCGGCTGGCCGGGCGGGTGGTGTGGATGAAGGAGCCCGACGCCCCGCTGTCCGCGCTCACCCACAACCTGCTCGCCGTGACGGTCCCCGGGGTCGCCGGGCGGTATGTGGTCGACGTCGGCTTCGGTGGGCAGACCCTCTCGTCGCCGATCCGGCTGCAGCTTGGTGCGGTGCAACAGACCCGCCATGAGCCCTGTCGGCTACTCGAACTGCCCTCCACCCACGGGCCTGAATACCAACTGGCCGCACAGGTGCGGGGGGTGTGGCAGCCGCTCTACCGGTTCACCACGGTGCCGCAGCCGCGCGTCGATCTGGAAGCCGCAAGTTGGTATGTGTCCACGCATCCCGGTGGCATCTTCGTCGTCGGCCTCACCGCCGCGCTGGTCACCGACGACGCCCGGATCAACCTGCGCGGCCGCAACCTGGCCATCCACCGTCACGGGGACACCGAGCGTGTCCGATTCGATTCCGCCGCAGAGGTTCTCGACGCACTGACCGAGCGGTTCGGGGTCAACCTGTCCGATCTCGATCCCGGCGTCGACGTCGAGGCCCGGGTGGCGCAAGTCCTGGACAGCTGAGACCCCGGAGTGGGAGAACATCGAACTGTGAAGACCGTGTACTACACCGCGTCGAGTTTGGACGGTTTCATCGTCGACACCGAGGACAGCCTGGATTGGCTGATCTCACGGGACATCGACCCGCGCGGCCCGTTCGGCTACGACGAGTTCTTCAAAACCGTTGGCGCGCTGGCGATGGGCTCGGCGACCTATGAGTGGATCGTGCAGAATCACCCCGGCGAGTGGATGTACGACCAACCGACGTGGGTGCTGACGCACCGGCCGGAGATCGTCGCCGCCGGGCATCCGGTGCAGGTGTTCAGCGGGGATGTCGCGGAATTGCACACTCGGTTGGTGAAAGTCGCAGCGGGCAAAGATGTCTGGGTGGTCGGCGGCGGTGAGGTTGCTGCGCGGTTCGTCGCGGCGGGGCTGATCGACGAGATGGTGGTCAGCTACGCGCCCTGCTCGCTGGGCGCCGGCGCACGGGTGCTGCCGGTCCGTTCCGAGTGGGTGCTGGCGGATTCGGCTGCCAACGGCGAGTTCATTTGTGTCCGGTGGGTCCGGGCGCAGCCGGCCGATTGATCCGGGGAACGCCGTTACGACGTACGAATTCCCGTGACAGGATCAGGAATTCGAGTTGACGGGCCACGTCGTGGAGCGGCTGTACCGATCTCGACGAGCGGCACAGCACCACGGCGCCTTCCAAGGCGGCCAGGCACATCACCGCCAGCGAGGCTGCATCGGATCCGGTGAAACCGTCGGCGGTGAACGCGCCGGTGAGGCTTGTCCGCCATCGGTCGAAGATGGCGCTGGCGGCCGCGGTGAGTTCCGGTTCGTCGTCCGGGGAGCCGAGCGCCGCCGCGACCACCGGGCAGCCGGCGGTGAAATCGCTTCCGGTGAGCACTTGTTCCCAGAACTCGACGAATCGGTGCACCAGATCCCCTGGGTTGTCCAGGGTTTCGGCGTCGATGACGCCGCTGATGGTGTCCGCGGCGAACTCGAGCGCCTCGATCAGGATCTGGCGACGTCCGCCGGGGAAGTGGTGGTACACCGAGCCGCGCGGGGCGCCGCTGCGGGTGAGCACTTCGTCGATCGTGACGCCGGCCGCGCCCCGTTCGCGCAGCACCTCGACCGCGCTGCCGAGCATGCGGGCGCGGGTGCTGCCACGCTTGTTCCGCGGCTTGGTGGCGGTGTCAGGCGACCCGGTCATGCAGGTATTGCGAGGAACAGCGCAGCAGCATCCACGGGGTGAGGGTGCGCACCGAGCTGTGTGGGGTGCGGACTCGACGGGTGAACCGGTGACCGGCGAGGTTGAGTTCGACGACCCACATCGCGCACCGCCCTTCTATGTGATCCACCATAGAAATGATGGAATCCTCGCACGGTGTCGAGTGTCTGACGACCATGCCGATGCACAGAGGCTAGCAGGTTAACGGCTTCTGAACCGGGCTAGCCGTCACCGCAAGCCGCCACAAATTATGATGACTTGCATAATTCTGCGACTCGGCGTTGACTGCGTCCATGACCACCGACCCTGTCTTCGACACCCTCACGCTGCAGCGGGACGGCCATGTCCTGCTGATCGGGCTGAACCGACCGGAGAAACGCAACGCGTTCAACGTCGCGATGCTCTCCGACCTGGCGTTGGCGTACGGACTGCTGGAATCTGACGACGACCTGCGTGCCGGTGTGCTGTTCGCCCACGGTGAGCACTTCACCGCCGGCCTCGACCTCGTCGACGTCGCACCCCAACTGGCCGGCGGCGAGCTGCCGGTCCCGACGGGCGGGCGCGATCCGTGGCGTCTCGACGGCGACTGGACCAAACCCGTCGTCGCCGCTGCCCAGGGCCGGTGCCTCACGCTCGGCATCGAACTGCTGTTGGCGGCCGATATCCGGGTGGCGGCGCAGGACACCCGGTTCGCGCAGATCGAGGTGTTGCGCGGCATCTATCCCTTCGGCGGGGCCACCCTGCGGTTGCCGCGGCAGACGGGCTGGGGCAACGCCATGCGCTGGCTGCTCACCGGCGACGAGTTCGACGCGGCCGAGGCACACCGAATCGGGCTGGTTCAGGAAGTGGCGGCCGACGCCGAGGTGGCCGTCGCCACGGCCCGCGAGATCGCTCACACGATCGCGGACCGGGCCGCACCGCTGGGCGTGCGGGCCACGCTGGCCTCAGCGCACCGCGCGCACCGGGACGGGGATGCCGCCGCGATCGCTCGGCTGCAGCCCGTGGTGGCCGAACTGTTCGGGACCGCTGATGCCGCCGAAGGTGTGCAGTCGTTCGTCGAACGCCGCGCCGCCACCTTCCAGGGCCGCTGAGTCCCCTGCCGAGCAGCTATCCACGGGGCGCAGCCCCCCGGATAGCTGCTCGCGGGTGTTACGCCGGGGTGTAACCGAACGGCAGCAGCACGCTCTTGGCCTGGGTGTAGGCGTCGATGCCCTCCGGGCCGTTCTCCCGGCCGATGCCGGAGTTCTTGTAGCCGCCGAACGGCGAACCCGGATCGAAGGCGTACATGTTCACCGCGTACGTGCCGGTGCGGATCTTCGACGCGATCTCGATCGCCTTGGGGAAATCAGTGGTGTAGACGCTGCCGGCCAGGCCGTAGGGCGAATCGTTGGCGATGCGCACCGCGTCGTCCTCGTCCTCGAACGGGATCACCACGAGCACCGGCCCGAAGATCTCCTCCTGGGCGATGGTCATCGAGTTGTCGACGTCGGCGAACACCGTCGGCTGTACGAACCAGCCGCCGTCCAGACCTTCGGGACGTCCGCCGCCGGTGACGACGCGGGCGCCCTCCTCGATGCCCTTACGGATGTAACCCTCCACCCGGTCGCGCTGCTTCTCGCTGATCACCGGGCCGATCATGGCGGCCGGGTCTTCCGGCAGGCCGGCCTGCATCGCACCGACAGCTGCACCGAGCTTTTCGACGACCTCGTCGTAGCGCGAGCGTGGAGCCAGGATGCGAGTCTGGCCGACACAGGCCTGTCCGCTGTTCATCAGGCCGGAGAACACCAGCATGGGCAGCGTGGAATCCAGATCGGCGTCCTCGAGGATGATCGCCGCGGACTTGCCGCCGAGTTCCAGCGTGCAGGGCTTGAGCTTCTCGGCCGCGATCTTGCCGATCTCCTTGCCCACCGCCGACGAGCCGGTGAAGGTGAACTTGTCGATCTCGGGGTTGTTGGTCAGCGCGCGGCCGGTCTCGGGACCACCCGGCACCACCGACAGCACCCCCTCCGGTAGCCCGGCCTCGGCGAACACCTCGGCCAGCAGGTTGGTGGTCATCGGGGTCTCGGCGGCCGGCTTGAGCACCACGGTGCAACCCGCCAGCAGGGCCGGACCCAGCTTGTTGCAGGACAGGAAGAACGGCACGTTCCAGGCGATGACGGCGCCGACGACGCCGATCGGTTCCTTGAGGACGAGGGTCTGGCCGTAGATGCCGTCGCGGATGTCGCGCCACGGGTACTTGTCGGCGGCGCCGGCGTAGTACTGCAGCCCCGACACCCCGGCGCCGAACTGCATCATGTCCACGATGGTCTGCGGCTGGCCGGTCTCCAGCTTGAGCAGGTGCTTGAACTCCTCGGCGCGGGCGTTGATCAGCTCGACGGCCTTGGCCAGCACCGCCTGGCGCTCTTCCGGGGACAGGTGCGGCCAGGGCCCCTCGTCGAATGCCTTGCGCGCTGCTGCGCAGGCCGCGTCCACATCGGCCGCCGCGGCCAACGGGACCTGACCGACCTTCTGCCCGGTAGCGGGCGAGAAAACTTCGATGATCTCGGAGGTCGACGGCTCGACCCACTGGCCACCG
Source organism: [Mycobacterium] fortunisiensis (assembly GCF_019050325.1). GTDB lineage: Bacteria > Actinomycetota > Actinomycetes > Mycobacteriales > Mycobacteriaceae > Mycobacterium > Mycobacterium fortunisiensis. The sequence goes on from NZ_VOMB01000002.1 coordinate 146,318, forward strand.
ATGAACAGCTTGTCGTAATCGGTCTTGGCCACATCAACGCTCTGTGTCATGGCCGTCACACTACCGAGTAATCGGCGAAACGAGAACCTGTTCCAGTTGGTGGCTTCAGGACGGCCGCAGCACGAGCACCAGATTGCTCACCAGGAACTCGCGCAACCCCGGCGCCGCGGTCATCCACCACGCCCATCGGGGGTGGTAGCGGGGAAAAGCGCAGACCAGCGCTCCGGTCGAGCGCGCCCACTGCAGTCCGTCGGCGGCCGATACCGCGAACAACGACGAGCCGTAGTCGTTCTTGGGCCGGTGGCCGTGCTTTCGGGTGTAGCGCTCAGCCGCCCGGGCGCCGCCCAGGTAGTGCGTCAGGCCCATCTCGTGGCCGCCGAACGGGCCCAGCCACACCGTGTAGGACAGCACCACCAGCCCGCCGGGCCGGGTGACCCGCAGCATCTCGTTTCCCAACTGCCACGGGTGCGGCACGTGCTCGGCGACGTTGGAGGACAAACAGACGTCGACCGAGGATTCGGCGAACGGCAGCGCCAGCCCCGAGGCCCGCACGAATCGGCCCGCCCCGCGCTCGTCGGCCGGGCCCAAGCTGGGTGTCGCCGCCCTGGCGGCACCGGCATGCGCCTCGCGCGGATCGGGCTCCACGCCGATGTAGTTCATCCCCGCACCCTCGAACGCCGACGCGAAGTAGCCCGGCCCGCCGCCGACGTCGAGCACCGTGCGGCCGGCCGCCGAGTCGCCGGTGGCCGATGTCCACAGATCGGTGACCATCTCGACGGTGTCGCCGGCCAGCGCACTGTAGAACCGGGCCGGTTCACTCTGCTCGAAGCGGAACTGCGCCAGCAGGCGCACCGACCGGCTCAGGGTGGCCCGTCGGGCAAAGTGTGCCGAGATGTCGCTGGGCTGCACCCGCCCAACCTACTCACCGGTACTCTCGATTCGATGTCTGCCCGTCCTGCCCCTCGCCTGCGCAGCGTCTTGCTGCTGTGCTGGCGCGACACCGGCCATCCGCAGGGCGGCGGCAGCGAGGCTTATCTGCAGCGGATCGGCGCATGCCTGGCCTCCGACGGCGTCGATGTCACGTTGCGCACCGCGCGGTACCCCGGCGCGGCTCGCCGTGAAGTGGTCGACGGCGTGCGGATCAACCGCGCCGGCGGGCCCTACAGCGTCTACATCTGGGCCGGACTGGCCATGGTGGCCGCCCGCGTCGGGCTGGGGCCGCTGCGCCGGGTGCGGCCCGACGTCGTCGTCGACACCCAGAACGGGCTGCCGTTCCTGGCCCGGTTGGCGTTCGGGCGCCGGGTGGCGGTGCTGGTGCACCACTGTCACCGGGAGCTCTGGCCGGTGGCCGGACCGGTGCGGGGCCGGATCGGCTGGTTCGTCGAATCGAGGCTCTCCCCGCGCCTGCACCGGCGCAACCAGTACGTAACCGTGTCGCTGCCCTCAGCGCGCGATCTCAATGAGCTCGGAGTGGATTCCGGCCGGATTGCGGTGGTGCGCAACGGGCTTGACGAGGCTCCCGGTGGCACGCTGGAGCTGCCCCGATCGCAGGCCCCACGGCTGGTGGTGCTGTCCCGGCTGGTGCCGCACAAGCAGATCGAAGACGCGCTGGAGGCGGTTGCGGCGCTGCGTACCGAGGTGCCCGGGCTGCACCTGGACATCCTCGGCGGGGGCTGGTGGGGTGAGCGCCTGGTCGAGCACGCCGAACTGCTCCGCATCACCGATGCGGTGACCTTCCACGGCCACGTCGACGAAGAGACCAAACACCGAGTCCTGCAACAGAGTTGGGTCCACGTGTTGCCGTCGCGCAAAGAGGGTTGGGGGCTTGCGGTCACCGAAGCCGCCCAGCACGGGGTGCCGACCATCGGGTACCGCAACTCTGGCGGATTGACCGACTCGATCGTCGACGGGGTGACCGGGCTGCTGGTCGACGATCGCGAGGCACTGATCGCCGGACTGCGTCAGCTGTTGCGCGACCCGGTGCTGCGAGTTCAGTTGGGCAGCAAGGCCCAGACCCGCAGCGACGAGTTCTCCTGGGCATTGAGCGCGGACGCGATGCGTACCGTGCTGGAGTCGGTGCACGAGCGGCAGTACGTCAGCGGGCTGGTCTGATCCGGCGCCGGTAGGGCATTCCCCCTCACACCCGTCACAGCTCTCCGAGCGATAGCCGATGTGCCCGGCTGTGCGCGACTTTTCAGCGACAATCGCCCCGCGAGTAACATGGGACGCATCAAACACATTGTCGCTGGGTATTTTTGGAACTTGAGCACCATCGGCCTCATGAATCTCACTGGTCCAATGTCCACCTGTCAGCGACTCTGTCGCTGACAGGTGGACAACACGAAATCTGTTGTGCATGAGTCGGATTGAGTCTGGAGTGGCGCAAGTACTGATCGGCTCTGGGGCCAATGAGGCGCATGGCGGCCTGCGAGGCGATTGTCGCTGAAAAGTCGCTCACAGTCGGGCACGTCGAGAACCGCCTCCGCGCCACGACACGCCGGCGCTGCGCCGCGGACACGCCGAGGCTAACGGTCCCGTTCTGCTCGTCGGCGCCCCCGCCAGCTGCCGACTTTCATCCCGATCGCCCCGCCCACCAACAGCCCCAGCCACACCAGGTGCGCAGAGATCAGGAGCCCCCGGTGCGGGGATGCCGGCGCCGAGCCGCCCACCCAGTGCACTGCGACATCCCGGTCGGATTCGCGCACCACCCAGCCCACACCGGCTTCGGCCAGGGCACGATCGGAGGCCCCCGAGCGCACCAGCTCCTGCACGGTCCGAGCCCGAGCTCCTTCACCGGGTACGGTCTGCCCGCCGATGGTCAGATCTCCGGTGGTCAGCACCTCGGCACGCAGCCAGCGCGGCAGCGGATCGAGCACGGGAGCCGTTCCAGCCCATGAGAATTCACGCATGCTGTCGGGCGGCAGCGCCACCACCGGGCGCGGCTCGGCATTGATCCGGGCGGCCGCCGCCGGCCACGAAGCCGGGTAGTGCACCGCGCGCATCTGATTGCCGACGCCCCAGGCCAGATCGGGCAGGACCGCGAGCAACGCCGCGCAGCACACCGCCGCGGCGGCGGCAGGTGGAATCCGGAGGCGGCGCAACACATCCGGCGCGGCGGCCGCGGCCACCGCATACCCCGGCATGGCCAGCGCCACCCACTTCTGCCCGTCCCGCAGCACGCCCAGCCCGGGCACCGCCCGAATCGCGGCATCGACGAACGTCAGTCCGGGGCCGGTCGCCATCGCGGCCGGAAGGATGACCGCCGCCGCAGCCAGGATCAGCAGCGGTCGAGCCGCCCGATTGCGCACCACCACCTGCAGGCCCAGGGCCACGATGCCCACAAGCACCGCGGTGGCCACCACCGCGAAAAGCGTCGTGCGGGATCCCGGCACCGCGTCGCCGTTCCAGATCCCGCCGAGGCCGGCCAGGCTGCCCACGGTGGCCAGGCCCGGTTCGGCGCGGGCCGCGAACGCGTGCACCCCGGCCGCAGAATCCGGCGATGACACCGTCCCGCCCACGGCCGCGGCCACCAACCACGGCGTCGCGGCCAGCACGGCCGAACCCAACGCCAGCGCGGCAACCCGCAGCCGACGCCAGCCGTCACCGGGCGCGACAACGCACACCAGCGCCACCGTGGCGGCCAGCATCAGGCCGGTCGGTGTCAGCCCGGCCAGCGCCGTCCAGAACACCAGTCCGCACAGTGCCGCCGGCCCCGGCGGCGTCGACCGTATCCGCAGCACACCCGCCGCCACCCAGGGCAGACAGCCATAGCCGACCAGCAGGCTCCAGTGCCCCTGCAAAAGTCGTTCGGCCACATAGGGATTCCAGATCGCCAGCGTCGCCGCGAGGAACTGCCCCGGCCCGCCGGCTCCCAGCACCGTCACGGCCAGCCGCGCGGCACCCCAGCCCGCCAACCACAACCCGGCCACAAGCAGAACCTTGACCACGATCCCGCCATCCACCACGGTCGAGGCCACGGCGACGAAGAAGTCCTGGGGCAGCGCCCGGGGCGCGGCCTCGGTCAGGCCCAGCGCGGCGTCGGTCAGATGGGACCGTGGGGTGGACACCGCGTCGCGCAAAAGCAGATAACCGGGCCCCAGCAGGGGCCCGGTCACCAACAACGACAGCGCCAGCGCGTAGGCCGGCAGCAAAGCAGAGCGCAGGCTCAGATCGGCCGATCCGGTGGAAGATCGGACGGCCGTTGCGCCGGCAGCTTCTCGGTCTTCGCCTCAGCCCCGGGAACTTGGAAGCCCTGGGTGTCGAAGAAGCCGTGATCGGCGGTGTCCAGACCCGGATCGATCAGGGTGGATTCGGCGCGCACCGCGAACGATCCCACCACCGCACCGCCGACGAGGGCGAGCAGGCCCAGCGCGGTGAACGTGATCGGCAGGACCCGGGTCCACAGTGCCACCCGGTCGCGTTCGTCCTGAGCCGCCGCCACCTGGGACTCCACGGTCTCCTCGTTGTAGGTGACCTTGTAGTCGACGTAGGTCACCTCGGGCTTGAGCGCGTCTCGGGCGTAGTACTGGTAGCCGTGGTCCTGGGCCTTGACGATGGTGCCCGACACCGGATCCACCCAGAAGGTGCGTTGCGCGGCGTAGAACCGGTCCATCGTGATGCGCTCGTCGGGTTCGCCGGGCACGCCCCACATCTCGGCGCTGGCGGTCACCGAGCTGTCGGCGTCGTCCTCGTACAGCGACGAGTACTTGACCGGCTCGGCCAGCTTGCCGTCGGAGTCGTAGCCCACGTTCTGGATGAACCGGTACGTGGTCAAACCGTTGACATCTTCTTCACCGTCGTAATTCGCGTCGAACGCCTTCTGCGCGATCGCGTCGAACATCGGGTAGGTCTTCTTCTCGGTGTCGAACGGGAACCGGTAGGTCAGGCCCTCGTGCGGCAGCGCGATGTTCGTCGGCGGCTTCTCGTCCTCGATTGCGCGGGGCTTCTGCAGCGCCCCACCCGGGTTGTTGTCGCTGGACACGGCCAGCGCGGTGCTGCGGTTCATCGTGACGGTGTCCACCATCGCCAACAGCAGCCCGGCGTCCTTCTGCCGATCGGTGCGCCGCAGCGAGCTGCCCACCTGCAGCGTCACCACCTCGGCGTTCGACGGGGACTCCACACTGACCTGTTGCTGCAGTGCGACCGGCACATTGCGGTCCACGGAGAACTTCTCAGCCACCAGCGATGCCGGATCGAAAGCGGTCGCGGTTCCCTCGCTGACCAGGCTGGCATCCAGATTGAGCGGGATCTTCGCGATCTTGCCCTTGGTGTAGGTGGTCAGCAACAGTGCGGCAATCAGCAGGGCTGCACCCAGCCCCATCAGTCCGCATGCCGCGATACGCAGCGCCACTGCGCGGTTCAAACCGGGCCTCCTTCAGTGTGGGCCAACTCGTCGTGAGGCAAACCCGTTCGACCCTAACAGCACTATTTAAGGCCATTACTTACTCCGGTGGCATCTTGCAGGCACATTGACCCGCGGTTTGACGACCCGCGGTTTGGCGCGGTTGCCGCAGAACGGCACACTGGTCGCCGTGGCCACCGGAGAATCCGCCCCGGAAGCCGGTCCGAACGTCGGCCCGAAAATCGAGGTCGGCGGAACCCGCAGCTTCCTGCCTGCCGTCGAAGGCATGCGCGCGTGCGCGGCAATGGGCGTGGTACTCACCCACGTGGCGTTCCAGACCGGGCACACCACGGGGGTGAGCGGCCGCTTCTTCGGCCGGTTCGACCTCGCGGTCGCGGTGTTCTTCGCGTTGTCGGGGTTCCTGCTGTGGCGCGGTCACGCCGCCGCGGCCCGCGGATTGCGGCCGCGGCCACGCACCGGTCACTACCTGCGGTCCCGCATCGTGCGCATCATGCCCGGCTACGTGGTGGCCGTCGTAGTGATCATCCTGCTGCTCCCAGAGGCCAAGGCCGATCTGACGGTGTGGCTGGCCAACCTCACGCTGACCCAGATCTATGTACCGCTGACGCTGACTGCCGGGCTGACCCAGATGTGGAGCCTGTCGGTCGAGGTCAGCTTCTACCTGGCGCTGCCGGTGCTGGCGCTGCTGGCCCGCCGGCTGCCGGTCCGGGCCCGCATCGGGGTGATCATCGGCCTGGCGGCGCTGAGCCTGCTGTGGGTGCGCATCCCGTTCGACGGCACCACCGGGCTCAACCCGTGGAACTGGCCGCCGGCGTTCTTCTCGTGGTTCGCCGCGGGCATGGTGTTGGCCGAACTCACGGTGAGCCCGTTCGGTTGGGTGCACCGGCTGGCACGGCGCCGGGTGCTGATGGCGGTCATCGCCGCGGTGGCGTTCGCGATCGCGGCCTCACCGCTGGCCGGGTTGGAAGGCCTGCGCCCGGGATCGGTCGAGCAGGTCACGCTCAAGACCGCGATGGGCGCGATCGTTGCAGGTGCGTTGCTGGCCCCGCTGGTGCTCGATGACCCCGGCACCCGGCACCGGATCCTGGGCAACCGGGTGATGGTCACGCTGGGCCGCTGGTCCTACGGGTTGTTCGTGTGGCACCTGGCGGCGTTGGCCATGGTGTTCCCGATGATCGGCGAGTTCCTGTTCAACGGGCAGATGCTGATCGTGCTGGTGCTCACGCTCGTGTTCGGTTTCGCGCTGGCCGCGGTCAGCTATGCGCTGGTCGAGTCGCCGTGCCGGGAGGCGTTGCGGCGCTGGGAGTACCGCAATCAGACCCCCGTACCGCCGCTGGACAGCTCGATCACCGACGAGCCGGAGCCTGCCCCAGCCGCGCGATGACCTCGTCTCGCACCGCGGTGCGCCGGGCCTTGCCGGCGTCGTCGCGCAGCGGGGTGTCGACGAACTCCACGTGAGCGGGCACCTTGTAGCCGGACAGTCGCTCGCGCAGGAAGGCCCGCACCGCCTCCACGTCGAGGTCTGACCCGTCGCATGTCTGCACCAGCGCGTGCGGCACCTGACCCAGATCTTCGTGCGGGATGCCGACGACCAGACAGGACAGCACGTCGGGATGGCCGGCCAGCGCGGCCTCGATCTCAGCCGGGTACACGTTCTTGCCGCCCACGGTGAACATGTCGACCCGTCGGTCGTTGAGATAGAAGAACCGCTCGTCGCCGTCGTCGAGGTAATACCCGAGATCTCCGAGTGAATCCCACCCGTCGCGGCTCTTGGCCGTGCTGCCGACGTACCGGTAGGTGGGGGCACTGCCCGGCCCGGGCCGCATGTAGATCTCACCGGTCACCCCGGGCGGGCATTCGTCGCCGTCGTCGTCGAGCACCTTCATCTCACCGGCCACCACCACTCCGACCGACCCGGGATGGCGCAGCCACTGCTCACCGGAGATGAAGGTCAGCGCCTGAAGTTCGGTGCCGCCGTACAGTTCCCACAGCGCGTCGGGGCCGAGCAGGTCGATCCAGGCCTGTTTGACCGCGGGCGGGCAGGGTGCGCCGACGTGCCAGAACCGCCGAATGCTGGACAGGTCATAGGCTTTCGGGTCGGCCCGGTGCGCCGGCAGCAGCCGCTGCATGATGGTGGGCACCGTGGTCAGGAAAGTCACGCGGTGTTCGGTGACCAGATCGAGGAACTCGGCCGGGTCGAAGCGCGGCATCAGCACCAGGTGGTGGCCCTGCAACAAGGCGATGGCGAACGTGGTGAAGCCGGTGTTGTGGCTCATCGGTACCGACATCAAGGTGACGTCACCGGGTTCGGCGCCCAGCGGAACGCCGATCAGCGCCGGCACCCGGCTGTCGCCGCCGGCCTCGATCAGCTTTGGGCGCCCGGTGCTGCCCCCGGAGGCCATCGACTTCCACGTCGGGGAGACCGTCTCGGGAAGCGGTGCATCCGACAGTGTGGTATCCGGGGTGAAACCGGCGGGCACCCAGGGGGTTTCGCCGGTATCGCGGCCGACGACGAGGGCCCGGGGGCGTAGTGCCAGGATCCCGGCGAATTCGGCGTCCGGCAGCCGGGGCGACAGGGGTTGCGGCACCGCGCCGAGTTTCCAAACAGCCAGGACGGCCTGCACCCACTCGATCGAGTTCGGCAGGCTGATCGTCACGTAATCGCCTTGTTGCACACCGAGTTCGGCGTAGGCGCGGGCAAGTCGATTGCTGGAGCGGTCCAGCTCGTCCCGGGTCAGTGTGACGCCCTGGCAGGTGACCGCGGGCCGGTCGGGCTCGGCCTGCGCCAGCTGGGTGACCTGGGTGGGAATCGTCGGGATCGCGTCGGTCATCTCAGTAGCCGCCCTACTGCTCGAAGATCCGGCGCGGATTGTCCACCAGCATCGTGGTGATCTGCTCCTCGGTGACCCCGCGCTCGCGCAGCGCGGGCAGTACGTCGTTGTGGATGTGCAGGTAGTGGCTGTTCGGCAGGGCCTGGGTGGTCAGTTCGTCGGGGAGCGCGTCGAAGTAGCACCAGGTGTCGTGCGAGAGCACCATCTGGCCGGCATGGCCGCGCTCGCACATGGTCGCGACGGTGGCGACCCGCTCCTGGAACGGAAGGAAGACATCGACACCGAAGCGGTCCATGCCGATGTAGGAGCCGTTGGCGATCAACTCCTCGAGGTAGCCGATGTCGGTGGTATCGCCGCAGTGGCCGATGATCACCCGGGACAGGTCGACACCCTCCTCGGCGAAGATGCGCTGCTGCTCGAGGCCGCGCCGGCTGGCGGCGTGGGTGTGCGTGGAGATCGGCACCCCGGTCTGCCGGTGGGCCTGGGCGACGGCCCGCAGCACCCGTTCGACGCCGGGGGTGACGCCGGGTTCGTCGGTGGCGCACTTGAGGATCGCGGCCTTGATCCCGGTATCGGCGATGCCGTGTTCGATGTCGCGGACGAACATCTCGGTCATCGGTTCGGGGAGACCCACCGCGGGGCCGTTGAAGTGGAAGGTCAGCGGCAGGTCGTTGTAGGTGTAGAAGCCGGTGGCGACGACGATGTTGAGGTCGGTGGCCTCGGCGATCCGGGCGATCCGCGGAATGTAGCGGCCGAGTCCGATCACCGTGAGGTCGACGATGGTGTCGACGCCGTTGGACTTGAGTTCGGTCAGCCGCGCGATCGCATCGGCTTCCCGGCTGGCGTCGTTGCCCCAGGACTCCGGATAGTTCTGCGTCAGCTCGCTGCTCATGATGAAGACGTGTTCGTGCATGAGCGTGACGCCGAGGTCGGTGGTATCGATGGCTCCGTGGGCGGTGTTGACAGTCGGCACGGGCCCGATGCTAGGTGTGGCAGTCCCTCGCGTGTGGGGATTCTGCCCAGTCTCAGGCGGTGGCGCCGGCCCCGGCAATGCCTGCTGCCGTGCCCCGGATTTCGACGCCGCGGGCGTCCGGCGGCCGCACCGAGAGCGCCGTGTCGACGATGAACGCCACCTGCGGGTGGCGAAGTACGTTGCGCCACTTCTGCGTCGACGCCAAGGCTTAGCCGGCCGCCTCAACCGCGGCCATCACCTCAGGGGTGACCGGGTCGAGGATGTCGTCGAAATCGTGGTGCTTCTGCACATACTTGGCCACATACGGGCAGACCGCGACGGCGCGCTTGCCTGCGGCGCGGGCATCGGTGAGCGCAGCCGACACCAGTTCACCGGCCAGGCCCTGTCCGCTGAACTCGTCGTCCACCTCGGTGTGGTGGAAGATCCGCTGGTCGCCGGCGTCGACGTACGCCGCGAGGCCGGCATGTTCACCGTCGACGGTGATCTCGTAATGGCGTTGTCCGGGAATGTTGCGTACTTCAGCCATGTCTTCACTATGCCGCAACCGCACTGGCACGATCATGCAGATGGCCGTCCGAGCAACGTCGACGTGGGCGCCGTTGGCGTCACCGATCTACCGGGCGCTGTGGATCGCGCAATTCGTCTCCAACCTGGGCACCTGGATGCAGACCGTGGGCGCGCAGTGGATGCTGGTCGCGGATCCGCGTGCGCCCGTGCTGGTGCCGTTGGTGCAGACCGCCACCACGCTGCCGGTGATGTTGCTCGCCCTGCCGTCGGGTGTCCTGGCCGATCTGGTCGACCGGCGCCGGTTGCTGTTGGCCACCCAGGGGGCGATGGCGGCCGGGGTGGCCGCGCTGGCCATGCTGACCGGTGCCGGCCTGGCCACCCCCACGGTGCTGTTGACCCTGCTGTTCCTGATCGGATGCGGGCAGGCACTGACCGCCCCGGCCTGGCAGGCCATCCAGCCGGACCTGGTTCCGCGCGAACAGATTCCGGCTGCCGCGGCGCTGGGCAGCATGAGCATGAACGGGGCCCGGGCGATCGGACCGGCGATCGCCGGAGCGTTGGTGTCGCTGTCCGGTCCGACACTGGTGTTCGCGCTGAACGCAGTGTCGTTCGCCGGCATCGTGGTGGTGCTGCTGCTGTGGCGCCGGCCGGCTGTCGAGCAGCTGCTGCCGGCGGAGCGGCCGCTGGCCGCACTGAACGCGGGCGGCCGCTTCATCCGTCGTTCGCCGATCATCCGCCGAATCCTGCTGCGGGCGGTGTTGTTCATCGCGCCCGGCAGCGCACTGTGGGGGCTGCTCGCGGTCATCGCCGAGCGGCAGATGGGATTGTCGTCATCGGGTTACGGCCTGCTGCTCGGTGCGCTCGGCGTCGGGGCCGTGCTCGGCGCGTTCGTGCTGGGCCGATTGCAGTCGGCGTTCGGGCTCAACACGTTGCTGATCGCTGCGGCATTCGGATTCGCCGGTGCCACCACGGTTTTGGCGCTGATTCACAACTTCGCTGTGGTGCTGGCCGCGCTCGTCGTCGGCGGCATCTCGTGGTTGTTGGCGTTGTCCACGCTCAACGCGTCGATGCAGTTGAGCCTGCCGGCCTGGGTGCGGGCCCGCGGGCTGTCGGTGTATCAGCTGACCTTCATGGGCGGGCAGGCGATCGGCTCGCTGATGTGGGGCCTGGTCGCCGGTGTCACCAGCAGCGTCACGGCTCTGCTGATCAGTGCCGGTCTGCTGGTGTTCTGCGGGGTGTCGGCCCGGTGGTGGCCGCTGCACGCGCGCACCGGCGATCTCGATCTGACCCCGTCGGCGCACTGGCCCGAACCTGCCCTGGTGTTCGAGCCCGAACCGCCCGACGGCCCGGTTCTGGTCCTCACCTCGTATCAGGTGCATACCGACCACGAGGCCGAGTTCTTCGCCGCGATGGGCGTGCTCGGTCGCTCTCGACAACGCACCGGGGCCGCGCAATGGCAGCTGTTCCGCAGTGTCGAGCGGGACGGCATGTTCATCGAGGCGTTCGTGGTGCGGTCCTGGGACGAGCACCTGCGCCAGCATCGCACCCGCCTGACCGGCAACGATCTGAGTATCGAGCAGGCGGTGGAGCGCTGGGTGGTCGGCGAGTCGGTTTCGCACCATCTGATCGCGGTGAAGATCCCTAGGATGTGAAGTAGGGCACACGACCATGTCGCATCTTCAGGAGGTCGACCCATGACGAGAACGCATTTCGGGTCGCTGGCAGCCGGCGGTCTGAACTGGGACAGCCTGCCGCTGAAACTCTTCGCCGGGGGCAACGCGAAATTCTGGAATCCGGCCGATATCGATTTCTCCCGCGACCGGGCGGACTGGGAATCGTTGACCGAGCGGGAACGCGAGTACGCCACCCGGCTGTGCGCCCAGTTCATCGCCGGTGAGGAGGCCGTCACCAACGACATCCAGCCGTTCCTGGCGGCGATGCGCGCGGAAGGACGCCTGGGTGACGAGATGTACCTGACGCAGTTCGCATTCGAAGAGGCCAAGCACACCCAGGTGTTCCGGTTGTGGCTGGACGCCGTCGGGGTAACCGAGGATCTGCACGGCTATTTCGACGAGCTGCCGGCCTATCGTCAGATTTTCTGCGACGAGCTGCCGGAATCCTTGGCAACGCTGACCGCGGACCCGTCACCGGCCGCTCAGGTGCGCGCGTCGGTGGTGTACAACCACGTCGTCGAGGGCATGCTGGCGCTCACCGGGTACTTCGCCTGGCACCGGATCTGTGTCGGGCGCGGCATTCTGCCCGGCATGCAGGAACTCGTGCGGCGGATCGGTGACGACGAACGTCGGCACATGGCGTGGGGCACGTTCACCTGCCGCCGGCACGTGGCCGCCGACGACGCCAACTGGGCCGTGTTCGAAAACCGGATGAACGAGCTGATCCCGGTGGCGCTGCGGCTGACGGAGGAGGGGTTCGCGCTGTACGCCCCCGACATTCCGTTCGGTCTGGTCGAAGACGAGTTCCTGCAGTACTCCAGCGACAAGGGCATGCGCCGGTTCGGCACCATCAGCAGCGCCCGCGGCCGGCCACTCGCCGAGATCGATCTCGACTATTCACCGCTGCGGTTGGAGGACACGTTCGCTGACGAGGACGAGCGCGCGCTGGCATCGGCCTGACGTGGCCGGGTGACCGTCGAGGCTGCGACGAACACCACCGACAGCAGCGCGAGCAGCTGCACCCAGGGGGAGTGTCCGACATAGCCGTCGACCGAACGCCACGGATACTGGCTGAGCGTCGCCCCGGCAAGGATCATTCCTCCAGCGGCCACGCCCACAGTGAGTCTCTCGCACCGGTCGTCGCGATCGCGCAACAGATGGCGCAGCCCGAGCGCACCGCCGGCCACCACCAGTCCCGGCACACCGGAGATGGCTGTCCCGACGGCCAGCACCGCGGCCCCGGTCAATGCCGGGGCCGGCTGCCAGGGCCGGGCCGGATGGAATTCTGGACTTCGGCGCCGAGCCGGCCACAGCGCCAACAGTGCCAGTACCGGCAGCAGCGCAAGCCCACCGATCAACCCGATCCGGTACGGCGTGTTGGACGGGAAGGACAGTGTCACCGGGCCGGCGGCGCCGGCCGGGATCACCCAGCCCTGTTGCCAGCCATTGACTTTCACCGGGGTCAGGGCGGTGCCTTCGGCGTCCCGGGCGGTCCAGCCCGGGTTCACGCTTTCGGGAACCACCAGCACCCGGGCCGCCGTGGACGCCGGCACCTCCACCTGGCGACGGTCCGGTGACCACGACGGTGTGTCGACGGAAGTTGTTGTGGCCGTGTGTAATTGATCGACCAGCGGGGTGTCGAGCACGATACCGTCCACGATGAAGGCGGGACCCGGGCTGACCAGCAGTTCCTGCTGGCCGGCCGGCAGCGTGACCGGGGCAGTGCGGCACGGGTGGGCCGGGATGGGGTCGCCGTCGAGTAATGCCCCCACCGTGGTGCGCACCGATGTCTGGATGAACTGACCGGCCACACCGATGATCGGACCCTGTCCACACGGAAGCGACACCGTCCGTGCGCGATTGGCGGTGGAGTCGGCGGCGCCGATCGGCTTGCCCCGCACATCCAGGGCGGTCAGTTCGGCCAGCCCGGGCGGCTTCAATTGGTCGAATCCCAGCGAGGTGCGGTCGATGATGTCGTTCCAGCCCAGCAGTGACACCGTCACCGTGTCCGTCACCCGCGGCTTGAGTTTCGCGGTGATCGCTGTGCCGTCGCCGTCCAGCGTGTGCATCTGTGGCCCGTCACCGAGATCGATGGCCACCAGCGTCGGGTGCGCGGGTGGCTGATTGCGGCCGGGATCGATCCGCAGCGCACCCACTTCCGTCGGCGCGGGCAACTTCAGGGTCAGTGTGGGTGGCGCCTTGAACTGCACCACCCGCTGTGGCGCGGTCCACGACGTCCGTGGGTCACCGTCGGTGGCGGCGTAGGCCGAACCGAGGACGTCGATCGGGTCGGCGTCGCCGAAGGCGCGGGTGGTGTGCGGCTGGGTCACCAGATCGGCCAGCTTGGGCCCCTGCCGCGAGCGGATCCACACCGTGGGTTCGACGTCGGTGGGCGCGGGGACCGACAGCGTGCGGCTCAGGTTCACCGGTTCTTCGGAGGCCAGGCCCAACGCTGCCGCGCAGCGGACACCGGCCGGGCTTTCGGCGCAGCCTTGGCGGCCCAGCAGCTCGGTGCCGAGATCCCATTGCGCGACAACTGAATCCGTGGGCGGTGCGGGCACCTCGACGGTGTGCCGCAGGGTGACGGGGTGGGCGAAGCCGGAGGCGTCGTACTGGGTGACCGCCAAATCGGTGATGCCGAATTGCACACCGGCCGAACCGTCGTCGGTGGCGACCGCGGTGACCCGCACCCACGGTGTCTCTCCCAGCGGCAAGGGCACCGACAGCGGCTGGCCCGGGGTGTCGAACCGCAGGCTGCTGGTACCGGTGGCGGTGGCCACCTCGATGCGGCGCACCTGCGCGCCGACGGCAGTGGCACTGGGGGTGATGGTCAGCGTGGCATTGGTGACCGGATGCTCGAAATCGACCTGCAGCCACTGGCCGACGGCGGCCTGCAGGGCGTTGGACACCCACGCGGTCGAGCTGTCGCTGTCGACCGCCGCCGCAGGTCCGGTGGCCGGCGCGACATTGGGCAGCGCGGTGGAATCGGCCGCCGAGCTCGAAACCGACACCCGCCCGCCGTTCCATTTGCCGTAAACCGGGGCGACGCCGTCGACCGGATAGTCCGGGACCCGGTTGTGGGTGTGGCGGGCGTCGTCGGGGGTGCGGATCGCCGAGGCGTGGTCGTCGACGCGGCCGTAGTCGATCTCGCGGGCCATCGGGGTGTCGGTGACGATCACCCCGGAGCCGTCGACCTGAACCGGCAGTCCGGCGCGTTCGGCGTCGGCGGTCAGCAGCATCGGGCCCAGCGGGGGCCGGCCGGTCAGCCGGCGCCGCTCGTCCAGGCGCAGCAACGCCTCGGGCGCGCCGGCCACCCGCGTCATCGTGTCGGCGTCCACCAGGTACGGCGCACTCGGGTTGGTGCCGCCGGTGTCGACCCGATAGATCTCCACCGCCGGATAGCGCGGCCGCAGCCCGCTGTCGGCGACGAAGCCCTCCAGGGTTCCCGGGCCCACCGCGTCGCCGAACTCGGCCACCTTCGACAGACCGGGCGATCCTTGCAACGCGCGGTGCACCAGGATCGGACGCGCCGACCGGGACACGTCGGGATCCAGGTCGTTGCGCAGCACCACATACGAAATGCCTTGTCGGGCAAGGGTATCAGCCAGGCCCTCGGACGGACGGCCGGCGGCGAACAGCCGCTGCACGGAGTCCAGCGCGCGGATCGTCTCCGGCGGGGTCAGCGGAATCGAATCACGCACTCCCCACGGGCTGGATCCGAGTACCTGCAGTGGCTCGTCGTGACTGTTCCCCCAGGTCTGGGTGGCGAACGGGGCGCCGGGAGCGACCAGCACCCGACCCCGGTCGGTGTTGTGGGCGTCGAGCCAGTCGGCGGTGTCGTGCCAGTACTGCGGGATCGCGGTGAACGTCCCGGCCGGGGTGATCCGTCCGGTCCAGGCCAGCGAGGTTCCGGCGGCCAGGGCGGCCAGCACCACGATCGCCACCGCGATCCGCTTGTCCCGTTCGGGCCGGGAGAACGCGCGCAGCCACACCAGGCGGGGGGCACTGCCCGGCAGCGGAATCCGGCCCAGCAGATGCGCCAGGCCCAGCGCCAACGGCAGCCGCAGCACCGGATCGAGCTTGGACAGGTTGCGCAGCGGGGTACCGGAACCGTCCAGGAAGTCCTGCACCGCGGCCGCCACCGGCGAGCCGAGCCCCCCGGAATAGCCCAGCGCCAGCAGCACCACCCCGACCATCAACATGGTGATCAGCCGGCCCCGGGCGGGCATCGACCGCAACGCCAGCCCGGCCAGCCCGGCCGCTGCCACCAGGGTGGTGGCCAACACCGCGACCGTGCTGGTCACCAGGGAAGCGGCCGCGGTGGCGGTGGGCGCCACGAACGGGGTCCAACTGTGGGTGCCACGCAACATCTCGGTCAGCGACATCCACTGTGTGGTGACGCCCGACGACTCGATGAAATCCAGGAACGGCGGGCTGATCTGGCCCAGCATCACCAGCGCCACCACCCACCAGGTGATCGCCAACGCCCCGCACAGTGCCCACCACGCGGTGAACCGCCACCACAGCCGGTTGGGCCGATGACAGGCCCACCAGATGATCGCGGCCAGGCAGCCGGTCAAGGTGGCGACCGCGTTCACCGCGCCCATCAGTGCCACCGCGCCCGCGGACCGGGCGGCCAGCAGCCGCAGATTCCGGTCCCCGCCGCGCAACGCCAGGATCACCGGCAGCAGCACCCACGGCGCCAGCATCATCGGCAGCGTCTCCGACGAGATCGCGCCCAGTGTGGTCAGCACCCGCGGCGACAGCGTGAACGCCAGTGCGCCCAGCACACGCGAGCTGGTACTGCCGATGCCCCGCCCCTCGTTCAGGGCTTCGGCCACCCGGATGAATCCCCAGAAACCCACGGTCAGCAGCAGCGCCCACCACAGCCGCTGGGTCACCCAGCCGGGGACGCCGAGCAGATCGCCGGCCAGGAAGAAGGTGCCGTGCGGGAAGAGATAGCCGTAGGCCTGGTTCTGCGCCTGCCCGAACGGCAGGTCGCTGTTCCACAGGTTGAATGCGCGAGCCAGGAACCGCAGCGGATTGGCGGTCAGGTCGAGCTTGGTATCGGGTGAGATCTCTCCGGGCGACTGGGCGAAAGTCAGGAGCAGTGTCGCAGTGGCGACCACCCACAGCCAGCGCCGCGACAACGGCAGGGCAGCTGCCTGCCGCGTTAGCGGCACATCCAAGCTAGGACCGGTCGCCGTACTCGACCCGGTTGAGCACCGATGACGCCGGGTCGCCCGCCTGCAGCGGAGGCTTCGTGTCCTGCTGCACCATCAGCGTCACACCGAAGACGGCTGCCGCCCCCAACAGCAGGCCGACGACAATGCTGGCCGCGGAGGGGATGACGAACCGATTCACCCGGTCAACGTAGCACGGGGACACCACCGAACCGTGTGAGCGGACCTGGGTCGACACGCAGCGAATCGATAACCGTGCGCTCAGCGGCTAAGGTCGGGCCCCATGGCTGCACCGCGTCTCGTCGCCACGTTCGTCGCGTTGTCCGGGCTGCTGCTGGCCTGCTCTCCGAGCTCACCGCCGCAGTCATCGCCGTCGGACTCGGCGGCTCCGGAGCACATGTCGACGCACGCCCCGTTGCCGGCCGCCCCGGTGTGTGATCCGGCGGCCCTGTCCCCGCGCGACAAATTGGCACAGCTGCTGACCGTCGGTGTCAAGGATGCCGACGACGCCCGTGCTGTGGTGAGCAACCAGCACGTCGGCGGCATCATGATCGGCAGCTGGACCGACCTGTCGATGTTGGGCGACGGGTCGTTGAACGAGATCGCCGCGGCCGGGCCGTTGCCGCTGGCCGTCAGCGTCGACGAGGAAGGCGGACGGGTATCGCGGCTGTCCTCGGTGATCGGTGAACAGCCCTCGGCGCGGGTGCTGGCCCAGACCCACACCGCCGACGAGGTGTACGGGATCGCGCTGGATCGTGGCCGGAAGATGCGCGGCATGGGCATCACCGTCGACTTCGCGCCCGTCGTCGACATCACCGCCGATCCCGATGACACCGTCATCGGCGACCGGTCCTTCGGAGACGACCCGGCCAAGGTGACCGAGTACGCCGGTGCCTACGCCCGCGGCTTACGGGAGGCCGGGGTGCTGCCCGTGCTCAAGCACTTCCCGGGTCACGGTCACGGCTCGGGTGACTCCCACACCGGCTCGGTGACCACCCCGCCGTTGGAAGAGCTGAAGGCCAACGATCTGGTGCCCTACGCCACCCTGACCACCCAGGCCCCGGTGGCGGTCATGGTCGGACATCTCGAGGTGCCGGGCCTGACGGGGACGGATCCGGCCAGCCTCAGCCGCGCGGCCTATGACCTGCTGCGTTCGGGCGGTTACGGCGGCCCCGGGTTCAACGGCCTGGTCTACACCGACGACCTGTCCAGCATGGCCGCCATCAACCAGCGCTACGGGGTGGCCGCTGCGGTGCTCAAGGCCTTCCAGGCCGGCGCCGACAACGCGCTGTGGATCACCACCGACGAGGTGCCCGCGGTGCTCGACGGTCTGGAGAAGGCGCTGTCCGACGGTCAGCTGGACCAGGCCGCGGTGGATGCTGCGTTGCAGCGCAATGTGGCGGCCAAAGGTGGGGGACACTGCTGAGCCTTTTCCGGCAAGGCCTCTTCCGGCGAGCAGACGTGAACGCACCCGAAATCGCGCGTTCTGGGGTACCTCTGCGGCTGTTCGCCATGGTGTGACGCGGCCACCC
Organism: [Mycobacterium] fortunisiensis; assembly: GCF_019050325.1. Classification (GTDB taxonomy): domain Bacteria; phylum Actinomycetota; class Actinomycetes; order Mycobacteriales; family Mycobacteriaceae; genus Mycobacterium; species Mycobacterium fortunisiensis. Next base: position 164,379 of record NZ_VOMB01000002.1, read on the forward strand.
GGCACTCCGAGTCGACGCATATCCTGTTCGGATGGCAGGTGGAACGAAGCGGCTGCCGCGAGCCGTACGCGAACAGCAGATGCTCGATGCTGCGGTGCAGATTTTCTCGGTCAACGGCTACCACGAGACCTCGATGGACGCGATCGCCGCGGAGGCCGAGATCTCCAAGCCGATGCTGTATCTCTACTACGGCTCCAAGGAAGAGCTGTTCGGGGCGTGCCTGGACCGGGAGTTGACCCGCTTTGTGGACGTGGTGCGTGGTGAGATCGACTTCACCCAGAGCCCCAAGGACCTGCTGCGCAGCGCGGTGCGCTCGTTCCTCACCTACATCGACGCCAACCGGGCCTCCTGGATGGTGCTCTACACCCAGGCCACCAGCTCGCAGGCCTTCGCCCACACCGTGCGCGAAGGCCGTGAGCGCATCATCGACCTGGTGGCCCGGCTGCTGAGCACCGGCACCCGTAATCCGCAGCCGGACAGCGACTTCGAGATGATGGCGGTGGCGCTGGTGGGCGCCGGTGAGGCGATCGCGAGCCGGGTCAGCACCGGGGACTCCGATGTCAACGACGCCGCCGAGTTGATGATCAACCTGTTCTGGCGCGGTCTGAAGGGCACGCCGTCGGAGTCGGGCACGCAGTCTGTCTCGGCGGGCTAGATCTAGGCTAGATCGCCACACCCTCCACCACGCTGAACGGAGAGGCCGTCGCCACCACGCGGGTGAGGCGGAACCCGGCCTGTTCGTAGAGGCGGCGGTAGCCGTCCTCGGTGCGTTCCCTCGCGGCGATGCCGATCAGCATCTCCATGTCGGTCCACTTGCCCAGGAATTCGCGGTCGTGGTCGGGGATCACGCCCTCGATGAGCAGCAGCGTCGTGCCCGGTGCGGCCGCTGCACGCACGTTGCGCAGGATCGCCACGGCTTTGTCGTCGGGCCAGTCATGAATGATGTTCTTCATCACGTACGCATCGGCGCCGGCAGGAACACTGTCGAAGAACGACCCGGCGACCACCTGCACCCGATCCGCCACGCCGTACTTGACCAGCAGCTCCGGAGCCCCCGCTACGACCCCGGGCAGGTCGTACAGCAGTCCGCGGGCTGACGGGGTGGCCCGGAGGACGGCTGCCAGGAGTCGGCCGTGTCCGCCACCGATATCGGCGATGACGCCAAAGCGGGTGTAGTCGTAGGCCGCCACGACAGGAGCGATCGCAAGTTCCGAGATGCTGGTCATCGCATCGTTGAAAATCGCCCCGAGTTCGGGTTCGGAGCCCAGATAGTCGAACGCTTCTTTGCCGCGCAGCTTGGGGATGACGGCCTCGCCGGAACGGACCGCGTCGGCCAGGTGGCTCCAGTGCTCACGATGCTGCGGTGAACCGACGAATTTCGCCATCCCGGCGATCGAGACCGGTGCGTCTTTCCGCAACGTATCGCCCAGCGCGTTGAGCGCGTAGCGCCCGTCTCGGGTCCGGCGGAAGATGCCCTCGCCGACGAGTGCGCGCATCAGCCGGTCCAACGTGTCCGGGTTGGCGTCCACCCGGCGGGCCAGTTCCACTGCAGACAGCGGGCCGCCGGCCAGCGCGTCGGCCACGCCGAGTTGTGCGGCGGCCGCGATACCTTGGGCGACCCAGGCTCCCAGGATCATTTCCAGCATTGCTGCGGGCGCCGGCACAGCGCGTTGGTGCAGGCGACGCAGAAGGTGACGGACGCGTTCGACCGCGCGAACCAATCCGGCGGGCGGCACCGTGGCGGGACTCACCGGATGACTCTAGAGCGTGCCGGTCGAGTCGTTGGTCACTATCGTCGACTCTCCTTCGGCAGCAAACCGAACTGGCGTCGGGGCTGTCGCGTCAGCCGCATAAAGTGGGGTCGATGTCCATTGCGAAACGAAGGGCCGGCCATGCCTGACCCCGCCACCGGCCGGGAGTCGCTGGATCAGCTCTACCAGCTCAACCGCGAGGTGGCCGATTCGCGCTCGGCACGGCTGTTGGCGACGAACAACCTGGCCACCTACCTCACCCTGATGGAGCGGCACCTGGACCGCGGCGCGAAACTGGCCGAGACCGAGCTGGTGGCCCGGCTGGAACGCGACCTGAGCGACCTGGGCTCCGAAACCGAGCAGTCCGGCCTGGCGCTGATCAAGTACTGGGCCGGCCAGGGCTGGCTGCACCGGATCACCGAGCAGTCCGGGGACACCGAACGCAATGTCTGCTACCTCACCTACGAGGCCCGGGCCGGGCTGGACTTCGCCCGCCGTATGCGCCGTGAGGACACTGTCGCCACCGGCGGGTCGATCACCGGTATCGCCGCCGGATTGCGCCGGGTCGCCGGGCAGGTCAGCAATGACCCGGATCGCATCCGCGCCGACATCGAGGCCGAAATCGCCAAGCTGCGTGACGAATTGGCGGCGCTGGAGCAGGGGCAACGGCCTGAACCCGATCTGGTCGACGTCGAGGACGAGGCGCGGGCCATCGCCCTGCAGATGGAGCAGATCGTCTCCGACATCGGGCAGTACGGCGCGATGCTCAACCGCATCACCACCCGGTTGCTCGATGCCTCCGCCGACACCGATCTGGGCTACCGGGAACGTCAGCGGCAACTGTTCGACGACTACGAGGCGCTGTTCGCCTCCCGCGAGAGCGCGTCCTACACCGCCTTCACCCGGATGATCCAGGATCCCGAGCAACGGGCGGCCTTGGTCGCCGACATCGAGATGGTGGCCGGTGAACTCCCGCACCTGGATCCGAGCCTGCGTGAGGTGATGACGGGCTTCTTCAGCCTGGTGTCGGCCCAGACCGCCGAGGTGGGCCGGACCCGGCAGCGGTGTGCCCGGCGGATCAAGCGTTTCGTCGCCTCGGGCACCCTGGAGCACAGCCGCGGTGTCACCCGCCAGCTCAACGATGCCCTGGCCAGTGCGCACGACCTGCTCAGCGTCTCCCTCGCCGACAGCCGCCTCGGTGTCGAGGTGCCGCTGGTCCGCACCGACTTCAATTCCATTGGCGCCGTGGCGTTCAAGATCCGCGACGCCGTCCAGCCGTCGCAGGCCGAGCCGTCCGAGGGGGAGGTGAATCTCTCGGCGTTCTCGGCGCTGGCGTCCCAGGTGGACGCCACCGAGTTGGCCGAGGTGGTCAACCGCGCGGTCGCCTCGGGCCCGGTGTCGCTGCCCGACGCGATCGGCATGCTGGATGCGGCCTATCTCGGACACGTGATCGTGTTGTGGTCCTGGGCGCTCAAACAGCAGGCCGCCGACGGTGCCGGAACCGTCCGGGTGCGGTTCCGGTCGTTGGAGGGCGCCGACCGCGAAATCGAGATTCCCCGACTGGTTTTCACCGAACCCATCCCTACTGTCAGCGAGAGCCTGCTATGACCGACACCCCGGACAGCTCGATTGATTTCGATGCCCTGCCCAGCATCGACGCCGTCGAGCGCTCCACCGACCAGCGGCGCGCCCCCCGATTCGACGGGGACGTCAGCGAGTTGCCGGACCGGGCCTGCTGGGCGCTGCAGCACCTGCTGTCGCGGCGCTACGTCAGCAAGGACAACCACTCCGAGCTGTGGTCGTGGGTGACCCGCTACCGCACCGAGCTGACCGTGCGGTTGTCCGAACTCGATATGCGGCTGTGCATTTCGGACGATCACGACATCGCCTACGTCGAGCAGGCCGACTACGAATCGTCGTGGCGGCGCCGGTTGCTGCGTCGCGAAACGCTGAACACCTATGACTCGATCCTGGCGCTGCACCTGGCCAAGCTGATGCGCGCGGCCTCCCGCGACGAGAATGTCCTGATCAGCCGCGACGAGATCCATGAGTTGTTCGCCGGCGTCAACAACGACACCGACCGTGACACCGCGTCGTTCGACAAGCGGATCGACAACGCGATCGAGCGGCTCACCGACATCGAGATGCTGGTCCGAAACCGGGAGGACGAAGACAGTTTCACGATCAGCCCGGTGGTCAACGCCATCATGACGGCCTCGATGATCACCGAGTTGCAGCAGCAGTTCGAGCAGCTCAAGCGGGCCGCCAACGGTACCGGTACCGAGGACACCGACGCCGGTGACACCGCATCCGAACGACTCTCCGACGAAGTGGACGCGCATGGCTGAACCGACCAACCAGTTCTATCTGTCGCGGCTGCAGGTCATCAACTGGGGTGTGTTCGACGGGTACCACTCGATCCCGTTCAGTCCACAGGGCACCCTGATCACCGGATCCTCGGGAAGCGGTAAATCATCACTGCTGGACGCGATTTCGCTGGCGTTCCTGCCGTCGCACCGGCGTAACTTCAACGCCTCCGGCGACACCACGGCAGCCGGGTCGGGCACCGGCAAGCGCACCGTCGACAAGTACGTCCGGGGTGCCTGGGGTGAGCGACGCGAGGGCACCAGCCGTCAGATCATGTATCTGCGCGGCACGGGTCCGGCCTGGTCGGCGGTGGCGGTCACCTATCGGGATCGGTCGGGGCGCGCGGTCACCGGGCTGGTGCTCAAATGGCTGGCGGCCGAGAAGACATCCGATCCGGGCAGCCGCTACTACCTGATCGACGCCGACCGCGACATCTTCGGCCCGTGCAACCGGTGGGCGGCCAACGGCTATGACGCTGCCGTGTTCCGTGACGACGGTTGGACCGGCGGCCGCAGTGAGAGCCAGTACCTGGCCCAGCTCTACGCCGGCATCGGCATTCGGGCGTCGGAAGCCGCCCAGCAGCTGCTGGGCAAGGCGAAGTCGCTGAAAAGCGTTGGTGGCCTTGAGCAGTTCGTCCGTGAGTTCATGCTCGACGAGCCGGCCAGCCTCAGCGGGGTGGAAGAGGCGCTCGAGCAGATCAACCCACTGGTCGAGGCCCGCGGCCTGCTCGACGTGGCCCGTCGCAAGCGCAACACCCTCGGCAACATTGCCGCGGTACAGGCGCGCTACGCCGACGAGGCGGCGAAGTTCGGCGTGATCGACACCATCGACAACGCGATGATCCGGGATTACGTGGACCATCTCAGGCTGGCCCAGGCCGGCCCCGAGATCGAGAACCTCGACGATCAGATCACCCAACTCGGCGCTCAGCGCGACGAATTCGGTACCCAGCAGCGCCAGCTGAAGAACGAGCACAACTCGTTGATGGCGCAGATCAACACCATGACCGTGGATCTGGTGCCCCTGCAGCAACGCCTCACCGAGGCCGAGCGGATCAGCGACGAGGTGTCGCGGCGGCGCAGTGCCTACGAGGAGAAGGTCACGGCCCTGGGTTTGACCCCACCGGACAACGGTGAGGAATTCTGGTCGCTGCGTGAGACATTGATGGACGAGGCCGACCGGTTGCATCGAGAGCTGTTCACCGGCAATCAGCCCTACGTCGAGGCCTCGGCCAAGGAAGTGCGGGCGCGCGAGGCGCGCGAGACGGTGGAAGCCGAGCTGGAGCGGGTGCAACGGCTGGGTTCCCCGCTCCCGAGAACCGAGTACGAGATGCGGGCCCGCATCGCCCGGGAGCTCGACATCTCCGAGCGTGACCTGGTCTACGTCGCCGAGCTGATGGAGCTCAAACCCGACGAGACACGCTGGCGGTTGGCCGTCGAGAAAGTGTTGCGCGGGGCCGGTTTACGTCTCCTGGTGCCCGATGCCCACATGGAGCGGGCCCTGCGCTTCGTCAACGAGAACGACATGCGCGGGCGGATCCAGTTGCAGCACGTCCAACACGGCGCGCAGTTGCGCACGCCGCCGCCGGGGACGCTCGCCACCAAACTTCAGCTCGCCGACCCGATCCACGACAGCGCCGTAGAGGCGCTCAACGTCATCGCCGGTATCGGTGACCACGTGTGTGTGGACGGCCCGGAGGAGTTCACCGCGCAATCCCGCGCCGTGACCGATCAGGGCCTGCGTAAGGACAGTGGCCGGCTGTCGATCAAGGACGACCGGTCCCGGCTACGTCCCTCGGACTACATCTTCCTCGGCGGCACCGCGGCCAAGATCGAAGCGCTGCAAGATGATCTGACGGCCGCCCAGGAGGTCTACCAGGTGGCGCGCAGTGCCCGTGAGCGGCTCGACGAGCACCGCGGCCAGTTGCAGTCACGGGAGCGGGCCTGCCGGGCACTGTGCGAGCAGTACCTGCAGTGGAGCGACATCGACACCGATTCCGTCGACGAGCTGCTCGACCGGCTGCAGGACGAACACAACCTGTTGGTGTCCGACAATCCCGACGCCGAGCGGCTCCAACAGCGCGCCGAGGAATGCTGGGAGCGGGTCGAGAAGGTGATCCAGCAGATCGGCTCGCTCAACGAACGCGAGTCCACGTTGGACCGCAGGCGCACCGCGTTGCTGGAGCTGAGCGAGGTCTTGACCGAACGGCTCGGGGACCGCGAGTTCCCGCGGCATGCCCGCGACACCATCGACGGCTATGCCGCCGAGGTGGCGTTGCCCCTGGAGCTGCTCGAATCCGAGCCCTACCGTGCCGAACTCAGTCGGGTCATCAGCCGCGAGCGGGACCGGCTGCGGGCGGACCGCAACCGATCGCACGATGAACTGGCCGGCATCATGGCCGCGTACGACGCGTCGTTCCCCGACGCCATCCCCAACGACAGCGACGTGTTCGACGAGCGGGTGCACGATTACGTGGCGCTGTGCCGGCGGATCGACGAGCGAGAGCTGCCCGATGCGTACGACCGGATGCAGCGGCTGATCACCGAGCAGGCGCCGGGGGCGATCCTGAACCTGCACATGATCGCCGACAACGAGGCGCGGCGGATCACCGAGCAGATCGCCCGGGTCAACACCGGTTTGGGCGCGGTGGAGTTCAACCGCGGCACCCGGCTGACCCTGCACGCCGGCACCCGGCATCTGGCCGCCGTCGACGAGCTCAACGAGAAGGCCCAGCGTATCTCGGCGCGGGTGTCACTGGTCAGCTTCGGCGACGAGACCGCGATGTTCGAGCAGTACACCGACATCCTGCAGTTGCGAAAGTTGTTGGCCGGCAACACTCCCGAGGACCGGCAGTGGACTCGTGACGCGCTCGATGTGCGTAACCGGTTCGTGCTGTACTGCGAGGAGCGCGACGCCGAGACCGGTGAGGTGATCCGGACCTACAGCAACTCCGGGGACAACTCCGGTGGTGAGCAGGAGAAGCTGATGGCGTTTTGTTTGGCCGGGGCGCTGAGCTTCAACCTGGCCAGCCCGGACAGTGACGACACCCGGCCGCTGTTCGCCCAGCTCATGCTCGACGAGGCCTTCTCGAAATCGGATCCGCAGTTCGCCCAGCAGGCGCTCTCGGCGTTCCGCAAGTTCGGCTTCCAGTTGGTGATCGTGTCGACCGTGCAGAACAGCACCACGATCCAGCCCTACATCGACAACGTCGTGATGGTGTCCAAGTCCGACGCGTCGGCGCCCAATGCCCGGCCCGTCGCCTCGGTCACGTCGGCGTCGATCTCCGAATTCGCCGATCTGCGACGCACTCCCGGGGATGCCGTGCCCAGCGCGTGACGGTGCCCTGGCCTCGCCGGGTAAATCCAGGCTCAGACCGGGCTGATCGTCGCGCTCAGGTGCGGGTAGCCCTTCTTCAGGTTGCGCAGCGTCAGCTCCCAGCCGTCGGCGTCGCGCTCGACATAGAGCCCGGCTTTGGCCGGCAGCACCACCGGCTTGGCGAACCGCACCGAGTAGTTGACCGCGTCGGGCAGCTGCCCCTCGATGTTGGCCAGTACCGCTGCCGCGCTGAACATCCCGTGGGCGATCACGGTCGGGAAGCCGAACAGCTTGGCGGCCAACCCGTTGGTGTGGATCGGGTTGTGGTCCCCGCCGATTGCCGCGTACTGCCGGATCTGGCCCGGGGTGATGCTCAGGACCGCGTTGGGCGGCGGCAACTTCGGCTGTTTCTGCGGCTCGGGCTTCGGCTCACCGGACAGGCTGGTGCGCTGTTGATGCAGGAACGTCGTCACCTGATGCCAGACCACATCGTTGCCGACCTTCAGGTCGGTGACGATGTCGACCAACAACCCCTTGCGGTGCTCACGCAGGTTCTCCGCGTGCACGGCCGCGCTGACGGTGTCGGTCACCTTGATCGGCCGGTACTGCGTGATGTGGTTCTCGATGTGCACCGAACCCATTGCCGCGAACGGGAAATCGAATCCGGTGACCAGCGACATGACTGTCGGGAAGGTCAGCGCGAACGGGTAGGTCAACGGCAGGGTGTCACCGAACCGCAGCCCGGTCACCTGTGCGTAGGCGGCGACGTTGGCCGGGTCGATGGGCAGCTGCTCGACCGTGACGGTGCGGTCCGGCAGGGTCTCGTCGCGCGGAATGAACGGCAGGGCGCCGACGACAGCGCGGAGCATGTTGTTCACCGCTCAGGCCCCCAGCATGGCCTGGCCGCAGACCCGGATGGTGTTGCCGGTGACCGCATTCGACGCCGGGCTGGCGAAGTAGGCGATCAGCTCGGCCACATCCACTGGTTGTCCGCCCTGGAACAGTGAGTTCAGCCGGCGGCCGACTTCGCGGGTGGCCAGCGGGATCGCCTCGGTCATCTTGGTCTCGATGAACCCGGGGGCGACCGCGTTGATGGTGATGTTCTTCTCGGCCAGCACCGGGGCCAGCGCCTCGGTGAGCCCGATCATCCCGGCCTTGGTGGCGGCGTAGTTGGTCTGCCCGCGGTTACCGGCGATGCCGGCCATCGAGGACAGCCCGATCACCCGGCCGCCGTCACCCAGCACTCCGGCTTCCACCAGGCCTTCGGTGAGGCGTTGCGGGGCAAGCAGGTTCACCGCGATCACGGCGTCCCAGCGGGCCTCGTCCATGTTGGCCAGCAGCTTGTCGCGGGTGATGCCGGCATTGTTCACCAGCACGTCGACCTTGCCGTCGTGCTGGGCGGTGACGTGGGCGACGATCTGCTCGACGGCATCGTCGGCAGTGACGTCCAGGGTCAGTGCGCTGCCGCCCACCTTCTCGGCGACCTTGCCCAGGTCCTCGGCGGCCTGGGGAACGTCGACGGCCACCACGGTCGCGCCGTCGCGGGCGAACACCTCGGCGATCGTCGCGCCGATCCCGCGGGCCGCACCGGTCACCACGGCCACCTTGCCGGCCAACGGCTTGTCCCAATCGGCGGGCGCGGTCGAATCGGCGGCACCCACCCGGAACACCTGACCGTCGACGTAGGCCGACTTGGCCGACAGGATGAACCGCATGGTGGATTCCAGGCCCGTCGCACCCGGGTCGGCGTCCGCGGCCAGGTACACCAGGGCCACCGTCGCGCCCCGGCGCAGCTCCTTGCCCAGCGAGCGGGTGAAGCCCTCCAGCGCGCGTTGGGCGACCTGGGCGTGGACGCTGCCGGCCTGCTCCGGGGTGGTCCCGACGACCACCACGCGTGCGCACGAGCCGAGATTGCGCAACACCGGGGTGAAGAACTTGTAGAGCTCCTTGAGTCCGGTCGCGTCGGTGATGCCGGTGGCGTCGAGCACCACTCCACCGAAGGAATCGGCCCAACGGCCGCCGATGTTGTTGGACACCACGTCGTAGTCGCCGGCCAGGGCGGTGCGCAGGGGCTCGGCGACGCGGCCCTCCCCGCCGATCAGCAGAGACCCGGCCAAGGGCGGGTCGCCGGCCCGGTAGCGGCGCAGCGTCTCGGGCTGCGGTACGCCCAGCTGTTTGGCCAGGAACGATCCCGGCCCGGAATTGACCACTTGGGAAAACAGGTCGGAAGCCACTTCAGCTGCCTTTCGCTTCGCAGTGCTGCGTTGTCCATACCGAACTTACTCCAGAGTAAGAACAGTGGGTAATATGGCCCCGGACAACCCGACAGTGGAGGGCAAACAGATGGCCAACAACACGACCCGGCGACGCGTTGCCGTATTGGGTGGCAACAGGATTCCGTTCGCGCGGTCCGACGGCGCCTATGCCAACGCCTCCAACCAGGACATGTTCACCGCAGCCCTGGACGGTCTGATCGAGCGGTTCGATCTGGCCGGTGAACGGCTCGGCGCGGTGATCGGCGGGGCGGTGCTCAAGCACAGTCGCGACTTCAACCTCATGCGCGAATGCGTGCTGGGCAGCTCGTTGTCGCCGTACACGCCGGCATTCGACCTCCAGCAGGCCTGCGGCACCGGTCTGCAGGCCGCGATCACCGCGGCCAACGCCATTGCGCTGGGCCAGTACGAGTCCGCCGCCACCGGTGGCGTGGACACCGCATCGGACGCCCCGATCGCCTTCGGCAACGACCTGCGCCAGGTGCTGCTGGGCCTGCGCCGGTCCAAGTCCAACCTGGACCGGCTCAAGCTGGTGGGCAAGCTGCCGGCCGCCCTCGGGGTGGAGATCCCGGTCAACAGTGAACCCCGCACCGGCATGTCGATGGGCGAGCACGCCGCGGTGACCGCCAAGAAGATGGGCATCAAGCGCGTCGACCAGGACGAACTGGCCGCGGCGAGCCACCGCAACATGGCTGCGGCCTACGACCGCGGCTTCTTCGACGATCTCGTCACCCCGTTCCTCGGGCTGTACCGCGACAACAACCTGCGCGCGGACTCCACCCCGGAGAAGCTGGCCAAGCTCAAGCCGGTGTTCGGCGTCAAGGCCGGCGACGCGACCATGACCGCGGGCAACTCGACGCCGTTGACCGATGGGGCCTCGGTGGCGCTGCTGGCCAGCGAGGATTGGGCCGCCGCGCATGGTCACGAGCCGCTGGCCTACTTCGTCGACGGCGAGACCGCGGCGGTCGATTACGTCAACGGGCCCGACGGTCTGCTGATGGCACCGACCTACGCGGTGCCCCGGCTACTGGCCCGCAACGGGCTGACCCTGCAGGACTTCGACTTCTACGAGATCCACGAGGCGTTCGCCTCGGTGGTGCTGGCCACCCTGGCCGCCTGGGAGTCCGACGAGTACTGCACGCAACGCCTCGGTCTGGACAAAGCGCTCGGCAGCATCGACCGCACGAAGCTCAACGTCAACGGTTCCTCGTTGGCAGCGGGACACCCGTTCGCGGCCACCGGTGGCCGGATCGTGGCGCAGCTGGCCAAGCAGCTGGCTGAGAAACGGAAGGAAACGGGTAAGCCGGTGCGCGGCCTGATCTCCGTGTGTGCGGCCGGGGGGCAGGGCGTCACCGCGATTTTGGAGGCGTAGCTTGCGGAGCCGACCATGGGGGTGTGGAGGCGTAGCTTGCGGAGCCGACCACGGGGAGTGGAGGCGTAGCGAGGGCTGACCAGGCCCGACCGCCGCGGCGGAAACATCCGAAAAGTTTGTTCTCTGGATGTGTAACGGCGACGGGACAAGGGTCGATACACGGGTAGCTCCGTGTTGCCGTCTGACCCCCCGACCCGACGGCAACACGGAGCGACCTAGCTATCGGGCTCCGGCGAAATTCGACCGTATTTTCCTCTGGTTTGAGGGGTACCCGAGGCGTACGATCGACGCTACGACGGGTTCGGGAGTGACTGATCCAAAGAGTCGGTACAGGGGTGAAAGACCGACTGCGTGAGTCGAAAAGTAACGCCCCCAGGTGTCCTCCCGAACCCGCCCTTTTTTGCCTTCTGACGCCATAGCGTGGGGGCATGCAGATCAGCATCCTTGCCTCACTCAGCGAAGCCGGCGGTCGGTCCCCGGTGGACGCCACCGTAGAAAATCTCGCGCAGCTGCGTGACGAGGGATTCCGCCGTGTCTGGATGACCCAGATGCCGTATGAACCCGACCTGCTGACCGTGCTGGCGGTGGCCTTCCGTGAGGTGGACGGCATCGAGGTCGGCACCGGGGTGATCCCGATCCAGAACCAGCACCCGATGCTGTTGGCGCAGCGCGCGCTGACCCTGAGCCTGATCAGTGGGGGCCGCTTCCTGCTGGGGCTCGGCATGACCCATGCTGCGGTGACCGAGGGCATGTGGGGCATCCCGTGGGACAAGCCGGTGCGTCGGCTCCGCGAATATCTCGACGGGCTGCAACCGCTGCTGGCCGGTGAGCCGGCCGATGCGCCCGGTGAGACCGTCACGACCCGGGGCGCCTTGCAGATTCCGGGGGCCTCGGCGCCGGACGTGTACATCGCCGCCCTGGGGCCACAGCTGCTCAAACTCGCGGGCCGTCGTACGGCGGGCACCGTCACCTGGATGACCGGCCCCAAGACGCTGGCCGAGCACGTCGCACCGACGTTGCGCGAGGCGGCCGGGGAGCGTTCGGTCCGGGTGGTGGCAGCGCTACCGGTCAGCGTCACCGACGACGTCGACGGGGCCCGCGCCCAGGCTGCCCAACAGTTCGCCATGTACGGGCAGCTGCCGTCCTACCGGGCCATGCTCGACCGGGAGGGATACGCCGGTCCCGAGGACGCCGCCATCATCGGCGACGAAAGTGCGGTGGCGGAACGTATCCGGTCGTTGAGCGCCGACGGCGTCGACGAGTATGTCGGGGTGGCGTTCGACGCGTCGCCGGAGACCAGGGCCCGTACCCGGGCGCTGCTGCGTTCGCTGGAAAGCTGACCGCGAGCAGGGATCAGTGCAGATGGTGGGCCAGGGCGCCCTGTTCGCCGAACAGGACCTCGGTCCAATGCTCGAGTAGAGCGGCGTTGTCGGTGTCATCGGGATGGAATCCGCGTTTGGTGTAGGCGCGCAGCCGGGCCAGGACTGCGCGGTTCACGAACGGTGAGTGGCGCAGCTGGGCCAGGCTGCGGAACAGGCGTACGGGATTGCGGGCGGCGCGGTCTGTCAGTATCGAAATAGTCGAGAACAGAGCGACATTCATGGTGAAGGTGAGCCTGATGATCCTCATGGTCCAGATTCGCCGGCGCTCGGTCCCGCCGACCGCCCGGTACACGTCAAATGCGACCGCCCGGTGTTCTGATTCCTCGACCGCGTGCCACAGCAGCATCGACCGCACCTCGGTCGATCCCAGTAGTTGTTGGGCCCGCTCATCGGTGAGCAGGGTTTCGGCGAGCACCGCGGTGAAATGTTCGAGGGCCGCCGTGATCGCGAGGCAGGTCAGTGGTGACAGGCGGCGCTCGAAGGCCGTCACGTCCAGGTGTGTGCCTCGGTCGATCCGGCGGGTGGGGTAGCCCATCTGCTGCAGTCGCTCGTTCAGCGCACGGTGTTCGCGACCGTGGGTGACCTCCTGCCCGATGAAGCCCTGGACCTGTGACTTCAATTCGGGGTCGGTGATCTGATCGGCGAAGCGGCGCACCGAACGGACGAAGAAATCTTCACCCTCCGGAAATGTCGCAGAAAGATGGGCGACGATATGGCTCATCACCAAATCGCCGTCGACGAAGTGACGATCGAGCGATCCGGTGGGGTAGGAGAACCGGATGCGCCGGGCGCGAACGGTTGGTTTGACTGCGGCAGCGGAGTTTTCGGTGACGTTCATGTTGGCTCCTGTGGTGGTCGGTGGTCGTGCGGCTCGGCGGTGAGCCGCGGGCGGATGATCGACTTGAACGCGGCGAGGACATCGTCGGCGGGATAGGGGTCGTACCCTTCGATGGCCGTTCCGACTGCCAAGCCGTTCATGAGCGCGAAAATCATGTGGACTGCGGTGCGTGGGTCCAGAGCCGCAGCACCGTCGCTGGACGGGAACAGCTCGGCGTAGACGCCCTCGCAGGCGGCGGCGAACTGTGTGTCGATATCGATGACGGCGCGTGCCAGGTCGGGATCGGTGCGCGCGGCCACCCACAGCTCGTGCCAGGCGGTGAACGTCGACTCCGAGAACATCGACCAGAGCAGGTCGATAGCGGCATCGAGTTTGTCGGCTGACGGATCGAGGCCGGACATCAGCAGTCCGAACTCCTCGATGCGGCGGTCGAACGAGTGCGTCACGGCGGCGGTGAGCAGTTCGGTCTTGGTTCGGAAATGGCTCTGCAATGCACCGATCGACACACCCGCGCGGTGAGCGACCCCGGCCGTGGTGGTGGCTTTGAACCCGACCTGGACCAGCGACTCGAATGTGGCGTCGAGTAGGGCGCGGCGGGTCTGAGCTGTGCGCTCGGCCTGAGTTCGGCGAGCGGGTGTGGCCGGTGACATACCGCAAGCCTGCTCCGGAAGAAATAATATGTCAATATTATTTCTTAAATCCCCGGTCGGTCCTTACCCGCGCAGCCCGTTGAGCGCCCACACCGTCAGGTAGGCCAAGCCGAAAAACGCCGCGACCGCGACGGCCACTCCCGTCGACTGCACATACGACAGCGGTGCCCGGACCCAGTCGAACGTCGCTGCCACGACCGCGTCGGGCCGGGTCACCAGGTCCCAGGAGTTCCAGCGTTGGAACCGGCCGATCACCACCCCGACCGCGCACAGCCCGACCGACAGGACCGCCACCAACCAGCCCCAGAATGCGCCGAACTCGTCGTCCAGGCGCTTGTGCACCAACAGCAGCGACACCACGCCGAGCAGGATTCCGGTCCACGCGGCGAAGCCGTACTGCAGCACGTGGCGCCACAGTTCGTAGCCCTCGCCGAGGTGGACCAGATCGGTCACCAGATAGGGGGCATTCGGCAGGAACGCCAGCCAGACCAACCCCAGCGGCAGCAGCCAGAGCCGACGCTCCACGAGGTCGAAGGCGATCGCGAAGACCATCGGGATCCAGGCCAGCACCAGGTTCCACACCAGGAACTTGGTGGGGTAGGTCATCGGCGCGGCCGGGTCGGTGATGCCGAGGGCGAGGGTCAGTGCCGTCGTCGCCATCAGCGAGACGACCAGCAGGATGCCGCGGGCTTCGGTCATCGGTCCAGTGTGCCCGGTCGCGGCACAGGGACCGGACGGGCAGACGCGAAAACCCCCAATTCCACCGGGAAAAGGGGGCTTTCGCGTGTGCTCGTGAGGTTTAGAACGCAGCCTCGTCGAGTTCCATCACCTCGTTGTCGATGGTCTCGATGACCTGACGGGTGCTGGTCAGCAGCGGCAGCATGTTCTTGGCGAAGAACGATGCGGCCGCGATCTTGCCCTCGAGGTAGGTGCGGTCCTCGCCGGACGCGCCGGCGTCGAGCTTCTCGATCGCCACCGCGGCCTGGCGAGCCAGCAGCCAGCCGAGCAGCAGGTCGCCGACCGACATCAGGAAGCGCACCGAACCCAGGCCCACCTTGTAGATGCTGGCCTGGTCCTCCTGCGCGGCCATCAAGTATCCGGTCAGCGAGGCGGCCATGCCCTGCACATCCTGCAGTGCGGTGGACAGCAGCTCGCGCTCGGTCTTCAAGCGGCCGTTGCCGGTCTCGTTCTTGATGAACTGCTCGATCTCGCCGGCCACGAACGCCAGCGCCTGGCCCTTGTCGCGGACGATCTTGCGGAAGAAGAAGTCCTGCGCCTGGATGGCGGTGGTGCCCTCGTAGAGCGAGTCGATCTTCGAGTCGCGGACGTACTGCTCGAGCGGGTAGTCCTGCAGGAAGCCGGAGCCACCGAAGGTCTGCAGCGACTCCTGGCCCAGCAGGACGAAAGCCCGTTCGGACCCGCAGCCCTTGACGATCGGCAGCAGCAGGTCGTTGACCTTGTGCGCCAACTCGGGCTCGATGCCGTGGACAGCCTTGGCGACGTCCTCGTCCTGGAAGGTCGCGGTGTACAGGTAGACGGCGCGCATGCCCTCGGCGTAGGCCTTCTGGGTCATCAGGCTGCGACGCACGTCGGGGTGGTGGGTGATGGTGACGCGCGGGGCGGCCTTGTCCATCATCTGCGTCAGGTCAGCGCCCTGCACCCGCTCCTTGGCGTACTCGAGAGCGTTGAGGTAGCCGGTCGACAGGGTGGCGATGGCCTTGGTGCCCACCATCATTCGGGCCTGCTCGATCACGTCGAACATCTGCGCGATGCCGTTGTGCACCTCGCCGACGAGCCAGCCCACCGCAGGGGTGCCGTGCTGGCCGAAGGTCAGCTCACAGGTGGTCGAGACCTTCAGGCCCATCTTGTGTTCGACGTTGGTGACGAAGACGCCGTTGCGCTCGCCCAGCTCGCCGGTCTCGTGGTCGAAGTGGAACTTCGGTACGAAGAACAGCGACAGCCCCTTGGTGCCCGGGCCGGCGCCCTCGGGGCGGGCCAGCACCAGGTGCATGATGTTCTCGAACATGTCGTCGGAGTCGGCGGAGGTGATGAAGCGCTTCACGCCGTCGATGTGCCAGGTGCCGTCGTCCTGCTTGACGGCCTTGGTGCGGCCGGCGCCGACGTCGGAGCCCGCGTCGGGCTCGGTCAGCACCATGGTGGCGCCCCAGCCGCGCTCAGCACCCAGGACGGCCCACTTCTTCTGCTCTTCGGTGGCGTTGTTGTAGAAGATCTCGCACATGCCCGCGCCCATCGCGTACATGTAGGCCGCCGGGTTGGCGCCGAGGACGTGCTCGATCACGGCCCACTGCAGGGCGCGCGGCACCGGCATACCGCCGAGTTCCTCGGACAGGCCGACCTTGTCCCAGCCACCCTCGAGGAGAGCGCGCATCGACTTCTTGAAGGACTCGGGCAGCGTGACGGAGTGAGTCTTGGGATCGAAGACCGGGGGATTGCGGTCGCCGTCGGCGAACGACTCGGCGATGGGCCCCTCGGCCAGACGGGCGATCTCCGCGAGCATCTCACGCGCCGAGTCCTGGTCGAGATCGGCGAACTTGCCGGTGCCGAACACCTTGTCGATGCCGAAGACGTCGAACAGGTTAAATTCCTGGTCACGAACGTTGCTCTTGTAGTGGCTCACTTTTCCTCCTTGTGAGAATGCCACCTGAGGTTGGGTACTCGGGATAAGTTACCCACCAGTAACTGCGGCTAACTATACCGCTCGGTAACTTCAACGCAAAGGAAGTCCGAGCAATTTCTGGGACCTAACCAACCCAGTGGTTGATCGAGCTTTGTACCTTGGTGCAGAAAACTTCTTGACCAGCAGATTCAGCATAATGTGACGATCCTCACGAGTCTGCTGATTAGGGTGGGCGGATGCGTCGAATCGCGGTGTGGGGTACGGGGAACATGGGTGCGACGGCCATTCGGTCGGCCACGGCATTTCCCGGCCTGGAACTGGCCGCCGTCATCACATCCGCCGAGGACAAGGCCGGGCGGGACGCTGCGACGTTCGCCGCGCTGGACGCCCCGACCGGCGTCACCGCCACCACCGACGTCGACGCGGCGCTCGAGGGTTGCGACGCGGTGGCCTACATGGCCTCCGGCGATATCCGTCCGGACGAGGTGATTACCGAGATCGAACGGTGCCTGCGCGCCGGCAAGCAGGTGGTGACACCGTCGCTGTACTCGCTCTACGACCCGGCCTCAGCGCCGGCCGAATGGGTCGACCGGCTCACCGACGCCGCGGTGGCCGGTAACTCCGCCCTCCTGGTCAGCGGGGTGGACCCGGGCTGGGGCAACGACGCCCTCGCGGTGATCGCGGCCGGCTTATGTACCCGCATCCGCACCATCCGGTGCCAGGAGATCTTCGACTACTCCAGCTACGACCAGCCCGAGGCGGTGCGGGTGCGGTGCGGTTTCGGGGGCCCGATGGACGAGACGCCGCTGATGCTGCTGCCCTCGATTCCCACCATGGTGTGGGGCGGCAATGTGCGGCTGATCGGCCGCGGGCTGGGCTGCGAGATCGACGAGATCACCGAAGAGGTCGAGCGGCTGCCGCTGACCGAGTCGGTCGACAACGTGCTCGGCCATTTCGAGGCCGGCACCCAGGGAGCGTTCCGCCTCCAGGTCATCGGCTGGTCGAAGGGCGTCGAGCGGGTCATCGTCGAGCACATCACCCGCATCGACCCGGCCTGCGCGCCGCAGTGGCCGCAGCCCGATGAGGGCGTCGGCGACCACCGCGTCATCATCGACGGCGATCCACAGCTGACCATCGTGGTGCGTGCGGACGTGCCCGGCGGAACCCGAGCCGATGGCGGCAACACCACCGCGGCCAACCGGTTGCTCGGCGCGATCGACTGGCTGGCCACCCAGAAGCCCGGCATCTACGACGGCCTGGACGTTCCGCTGCACCCGCCGCTGCCCGCTGAGGTCGAAGCCACCCGCTGGGCCTGATTTTTTTCAGACGAAAAGACGCGAAGGTACCCGGAACTTGGCGTTCTCGGGTACCTCCGCGTCTGCTCGTCGGGTCAGTCCTCCGGCTTGGCCTCCGGTTGTGGTTCCGGCTCGGCGTCCGTCTGCTCAGCGGGCGCCGGCTCCGACGGCGCTTCCGCGTCGGGCAACTGGGCCACCAGATACTCGGCCAGGCCCCCGATGGTCGGGTAGTCGAACACCGCGGTCGCGTTGAGCGTGAACTTGCCGCCGAACTGGCTGTGCAGCCGGTTGCGCAGTTCGATCGCCATCAGCGAGTCGGTACCCAGATCCAGGAACCGGCTCGTGGCCGCCGGCGGCTGCGCCAGGCGCAGGAAGTTCTGCACCTCCTTCTGCAGGAACTCGGTCACGAACCCGGCACGTTGGGGCACCGGGATCTCCAGCAGCTGCTTGAGAACCTCGCTGTCGCCGGTCACCTCACCGGCCGCACTGGGCAGCACCAGATCGAGGATCGGTGGACGCGAGCTGCCCAGCACCTTCGCCGCCCGCTGCCAGTTGGCCTTGAGGACAGCAGCCTGGCCGGTGCCGTTGGCGACGACCTCGGCGAGCGCACTCAGTGCCGCCGACGGCTCCAGCGGGATCAGGCCCTGCGCACTGATATTGGCGGTGGCCGCCTCCGAGGAGGCCATGCCGCCCTGGGCCCACGGACCGAAGTTGACGCCGGTGGCGGGCAGACCCTGCGCCCGTCGCTCGGCCACCAGGCCGTCGAGGAACGCATTGGCAGTCGCATAGTTGGCCTGGCCGGGTGACCCGAACAAGCTCGACACCGAGGAGGACACGATGAAGAAGTCCAGGTGGTCGTCCTTCGTCAAGCGGTCCAGGTACTGGGCGCCGAACGCCTTGGGTACCACTGTCGTTCGGAACCGCTCCAGACTCTGCTGACCCAGCAGCGCATCGTCGAGCACACCGGCCAGATGGGCCACCCCGGCCAGGGGCGGCAACTCGGCGCGAATCCGATCGAGCAGCTTGGCGACCTCCGACTCATTGCCGACATCGGCCGTGAAGACGTGCACACGGCACTTGTAGCGCTCGGTGATGTCGTCGATGACCTGCTGCGCATTCGCATCGGGGGTACGCCGGCTGGTCAACACGATGTCGCCGGCTCCGCGCTGGGCCAGATACGCCGCGGTGTGCAGACCGATCGCACCCAAACCGCCGGTGATCAGGTAGCTCCGATCCGGCTGTGGTGCAAGCGGAGTCGGCATCTGGCAGACAATCTTGCCGATGTGCCGGGCCTGCTGCATGCGGCGGAACGCGGTCCGTGCCTCGGTGAGCGGATAGATCTCGGCAGGCAGTGGAGTCCACTCGCCATCGGCCAACCCTTGAGACACCTCGGTGAGCAGGTCGCGAATGCGATCAGGCTCGGTGAACATCACGGTGTCCAGCGCAACGATCTCATACGCGATGTCGGGACGGACCTCGGCCATCTGCTCGGGAGTCCAGATGTCGCGCTTGGCGATCTCGGCGAACCGGCCGTTCTTGGCGGTGGCTCGCACCGTCGCCTCGATGAAGCCCTCGCTGGTCAGGCTGTTGAGCACCACGTCCACGCCGGCACCGTCGGTGTCCGCGAGGATCTGGTCGGCGAAATCGGTTGTGCGTGAGTCATAGACGTACTTCACGCCCAGCTTCCGCAGGGTCGCCCGTTTGAAGGTGCTGGCCGTCGCGTAGACCTCGGCGCCGTGCTTCTGCGCCATCTGGATGGCAGCCAGCCCGACGCCGCCGCTGGCGGCGTGGATGAGCACCTTGTCGCCGGGATTGAGCTTGGACCAGTCGAACGCGAGACGAACCGTGAGCGCCGCGGCAGGAATGGTCGCGGCCTCGACCGCGCTCACCCCGTCCGGGATCGGTGCCAGGAACTGGGCCGGCACGTTGAAGCGGCTGGCGAAGGCCCCCTGCATGGAGCCGTAGACCCGCTGGCCCACCTCGAGCCCGGTGACACCCTCGCCCAATTGCGTGACGGTGCCGGCGAAGTCACCACCGACCGGTCCGGGATCACCCGGGTAGAGCCCCAGCACGTTGAGCACGTCGCGGAAGTTCAGGCCCGCGGCCTCAACCCGCACCTGCACGTAGCCCTCGTCCGGTGCCGGCACTTCCTTCTCGGTGATCCGCAAGTTGTCGATCGCACCGCGTTCGGTGGGAGCGAGCACATAGTCGGTGCCGTGGGGCACCGCCAGATGACCGCTTCGTGCCCACGGCAACAACCGCGATGCCAGCAACTTTCCTTGACGCACCGCGATTTCCGGTTCGTCGACCGGGGTGGCGAGCAGGCCGGCGAGGGCTTGCACCGCCTCGGGCGATCCGTCGGTGTCGACCAGTTTGGCGCGCAGCGCCGGCTCTTCGTTGATCGTCGTACGCCCGAAGCCCCACAGTGCCGCCTGCACCGGGTCGACCGGTTCGCCCGATTCGGTGGCCACGGCCCGTTCGGTGACGATCCAGAGACCATTCGGAAGCTTCACCGGGCCGCTCTGCACGGTGTGCACCGCGCTGAGCAGGTTCTCGATCTCGGCCTCGAGGCGGGCGGACTCAGCCTCACTCGATTCCGCTGCGCCCGGTGCGGCCGCGCGCCACACCACGCCCGAGTAACCCATGCCGCGGTCGTGCGCCTGGGTCAGCAGCTGTCCGAGCAACTCCGGATCGGTGTTGCGGTCGAACGGGATGCAGCCGGGCACCTTGGCCGCAAGCTCGTCGAATCCGGCGATCAGCCAGGTCCCGCTGACCTTTGCGGCCTCCTCGTCGTCGGCCGCCGGCGGCGGAACCTCGTGCCAGCCCAGGGTGTAGAGCAGCCGGGTGGCGTCACCACCCAGGCCGCGCAGCAATGCCTCGCGCGGAGCGCGCTTCACCGTGAACTCGCGAACCCCGCCCAGGTGACGGCCGTCCCGATCGAGGTACTCCAGGTCGAAGACCTGGGTCTCGCTGTCGAGTGCGCTCTCGTGCCACTTGGCCCGGCAGTAGAACCGCCGCGGCATCTTCTCCTTCAACGTCACCTGTCCGTACCGCAGCGGCAGAAACAGATCGTTCACCCCTTGTTCGGCGGCCAGCAGCGCCGGGAACGCCGGGAACGCGACGCCGGTGCACAGGTCCATCAGCACCGGGTGCATTGGCTCGGTGCCCAGCTGTTCGGCGAGTTCCGCGCCGACGAGGATGTCGCCGATCGCCTCGCCCTCACCGAGCCACAGCGATTTCAGCGAGCCGGACCAGGTTGGGCCCCAGGCCAGTTCCAGGTCGGCGAACGTCTCGAACAGTTCCTGCGGACGCATGCGTTCCAGCCGCTCGATGGCCTCGTCGATCGGGCCGTTCTCTGCCGCCGGATCCTCGGGGTCGTCGGCGAGGCCGGCGGCGACAGTGCCCTCGGCGTTCAGCGACCAGTCCACCCCGCGCTCACCGTAGGGACGGCTGTGCACCTGGAACGTCCACTCGCCCTCCTGCTGCGGGTGCAATGTCAGCTGCACCTCGCGAGAACTCTTCTCGGGCAGGATGATCGGCTCGTAGAAGAACACGTCCTTGGCGTGCGCCGGGGTGCCGACCGCAGCCAACGCCATCGCCGCGTACGTGGCGCCGGGGACGACCACGGTGCCGTAGATGACGTGATCGGAAAGCCACGGTTGGGATTTGACGGACAACCGGCTGGTGTAGATGGAGTCGCCGGACGCCAGGTCCTTGCCGCTGCCGAGGATTCCGGAGCCGGCAGAGCCGACCCCGCCCTCGACGGCGATTGCCCCACCCTTGGGCCAGAAGCGACGCCGCTGGAACGGGTAGGTGGGCAATTCGAGCTTGCGGCGCGGACGCGCGGTGCCCAGCCCACCCCCGTGCTGAGCGTGCAGCGTGGCGAAATCGGGACGATGCCCGGCAACGTACGCGGCGGCCAGGGCGTCGGCGATCTGCCGGCGGTCGTCAATCCCCTTGCGCAGCGAGACGATTGCCCGGGGCGCGGCCAGGTGCTCCGGCCACACCTGCACCGCGGCACCGGTGAGCACCGGCTGCGGGCCGATCTCCATCAACACCGAGCAGCCCAACGCGGCGATGGTGCGCACGCTTTCGGCGAACTGCACGGGCTGGCGGGAGTGCCGCCGCCAGTACTGCGCGTCGAGCGGGGTCTGGGCGGTGAGCACGGCGCCGGTGCGGTTGCAGACCAACGGCAATGTCGGCACGGCGAACTCGACCTGCGCGGCGAACGCCTCGAACTCGTCGAGCACCGGATCGAGCAACTCGGAGTGGAAGGCGTGGCTGGTCTGCAGCCAGGTGCAGCGAATGCCTTCGTTCTCGAACTTGGCGACGATCTGCTCCAGGTCCTCACCGGGGCCCGAGAGCACGGTGTTGGGCCCGTTGTAGGCGCCCACCGACACCCGCGGGTGGTCGCCGGCGAATTCCTCGACCTGCTTGGGGTCGGCGAACACCGCGACCATGCGTCCACCCTCGGGCAGGCTGCCGAACAGCCGTCCGCGTTGTGCCATCAGTCGGGCGCCGTCCTCAAGGCTGAACACCCCGGCCACACATGCCGCCGCGTACTGGCCCACGCTGTGTCCCAGCACCACATCGGGCTGGATGCCCCAGGACTGCCAGAGCCGGGCCAGACCCATCTCGACGGCGAACAGCGCCGGTTGTGCATAAGAGGTGTGCCGCAACGTGTTCGCGGCCTCGCCGCCGGTTGCGAACATCACCTCCAGCAGTGGCTGCGCCAGGATGTCCTTCACCGCGTCCGCGCACCGGGTGACCGTTTCGGCGAAAACCGGCTCGGTATCGAACAATTCCCGAGCCATTCCGGGATGCTGGCTGCCCTGACCGGTGAACAGCCAGGCCGTCGTCGGGTGGTGGGCATGCTCGCCCCGCACCACGCCGGGGCGGGTGCGGTTCTCCGCCAGATCGGCCAGGCCCAGCCGGGCGTCCTCGATGGAATCCACCACCAGTGCGGCGCGATGCTCGAAGTGCGAACGCCCGGTTCCCGTGGTGAGGCAGACATCGGCGATATCGGCATCGGGGTGGGCGGTCAGCCAGCCCTCGTAGCGTTGTGCCAGTGCCACAAGCGCTTCCGGGGACCGTGCCGACAGTGCGAGCACGTTGACCGAACGCTCGTCGCTCTGCGGGTCCGAAGTCGCCGCAGTGGCAGAGGCGTCCGAAGCCTCCGTGGTGTCCGCGGCGGCCGCAGTGTCCGGTGTGTCGGTGCTGTCGGCCGGGGTCTCGTCCGGCGCCGGCGGGGCGGGTGCCTCCTCGATGAGCACGTGCGCGTTGGTGCCGGTGAACCCGAAGGAGCTGACGCCGGCGCGCCGTGGCCGGCCGTTGGTCTGCCACGGGATCGCCTTGTCCACCACCCGCACCGGCAGCGAATCCCACGGGATGTGCGGTGACGGGTTGTCGAAGTGCAGGCTCTGCGGTAGCAGCTCGTGCTGCAACGACAGCACGACCTTGATCAGACCTGCTGCGCCGGAGGCGGATTCGGTGTGGCCGATGTTGGTCTTCACCGAACCCATCAGCAGCGGCCGGTCCGCGTCCCGTGAACCGCCGTAGGCGGCCGCGGCGGCTTGCACCTCGATCGGGTCGCCCAGCGGGGTGCCGGTGCCGTGTGCCTCGAGGTAATCGACGTCGCCGCCGGTCAGACCGGCGCGGCCCAGCACCGAGCTGATGAGCCGTTGCTGTGCGCCGCCGTTGGGGACGGTCAGGCCGCTGGATGCACCGTCCTGGTTCAACCCGCTCGCCGGGATGACGGCGCAGATCCGGTCGCCATCCCGTTGCGCGTCGCTCAGTCGCTTGAGCACGAGAATCCCGCAGCCTTCACTGCGCACGTAGCCGTCGGCGGAGGTGTCGAATGTCTTGCAGCGCCCGACCGGGGACAGCATCCGGGCGCGGGAGGCGGCGATGACGGTCACCGGGCTCAGCAGGACGTTCACGCCACCGGCCAGCGCCATGTCGCAATCACCGGAATGTAGTGCCTGGCAGGCCTGGTGGACGGCCACCAGGGCCGAGCTGCAGGCGGTGTCGATCGCCACGGCCGGCCCTTCGAGCCCGAGCGCGAACGCGACCCGACCCGAAATGGCGTTGAGGGCGTTGCCGGTGATGAAGTGAGGTTCGATCTTGTCGATCGGCTCCGCCGACAGCAGGTGTGCGTACTCGTTGGCCGCCACACCCACGAAAATTCCGGTTCGGCTGCCGCGCAATGACGCTGGTGCGTAACCGGCCCGCTCGAGACCTTCCCAGGCGGTTTCGAGCATCAGCCGCTGCTGCGGCTCGATCCAGACGGCCTCACGCGGCGAGATACCGAAGAACTCGGGATCGAATCCGTCGATGCCGTCCAGGAATCCACCGAACCGGGTGTACGTCTTGCCCGGGGCGTCCGGATCCGGATCGTAGAACTCGTCGATGTCGAATCGCTCCTCCGGAACCTCCCGGATGGCGTCGACACCGCCGGCGAGTACTTCCCAGAACGCTTCCGGATCGGGTGCTCCCGGGAATCGGCACGAGACCGCGACGATCGCGATCGGGTCGTCCGTGCGCGCCGTCACCGCTGCAGGCGCCGTCTTGGCCGGCGCCTGCACGTTCAGTTCCAGCACGTCGGTCAGCAGGTAATCGGCCACGTCGGACAGCCGCGGGTAATCCATCACCAGGGTGATGGGTATTTCGTGGCCCACCCCCTGCTCGATGCGCCGCCGCAGTTCGACGGCCATCAGCGAATCCATGCCGAGATCGAAGAACCCGGCGTCCTCACGGATCTCGGCGGAGTCCACCCGTGTCACCTCGGCCACCGCGTCACGCAGGTAGTCGGTCAGCAGCTTCTTGCGCTGCTGCACCGGCGCATTGGTGAGTTGCTCGACCAACCGGGTCTTGCCCGACGGCGTCGTCGTGGCCGTCAACTCGGCGGGGATCTCGCGCTCCAGTTCGGCCAGGAACGCGCGCCGGCCGGCCTGCTGGTAGAGCGGAAGGAAACGGGCCCAGTCGATCCGGGCGATCACACCCTGGGCCTTGGCCGCCGCCATCACGTCGGCCAGACCGGCCAGCGCGTCGGCGGGGGACAGGGTCCGGATTCCACGCTGCTCCAAGCGGGCCCGGGACTCGGCATCGGCCATGCCTGCCGACCACGGTCCGAAGTTGACGCTGGACGCGGCGACGCCCCGGGCGCGCAGCCGCCAGGCCAGCCCGTCCAGGAAGGCGTTGGCGGCGCTGTATGCCGTCTGGCCGAATCCGCCCCAGACCGAGGCGATCGAGGAGGTGTTGACGAAGAAGTCGAGCTTGAGGTCGGCCGCAGCCTCGCTCAAATGCCAGGCACCCCAGACCTTTCCGGCGAATACCCGGTCGACTTCGGCGTCATCGAGTTCGCTCAGTGGGGTGGTGCTGTTCTCGCCCGCGGCGTGCACGACACCGGCCAGCGGTGGCAGGTCGGCCTGGATGCCGGCCAACAGGCGGGCGACGTCGTGCGCGTCGGCGACGTCGGCGGTGACGACCCGGACTTCGCAGTCGTGTTGCCCGCTGAGTGCGTCGATACGTTGCTGCGCGGTCTCGCTGGGGGCGCGTCGGCTGGTCAACACCAGATGCTTGGCGCCGTGCGCGGCCAGGTAGCCGGCGACTTCCAGGCCGATGGACCCGAGGCCTCCGGTCACCAGATATGCAGCGTCGCTGCGTAGTTGCAGCGGTGTTCCGCTCGGCAGGTCGGGGCGCCGAACCAGCCGGGGAACGTAGACGGCCGGACCGCGCAGCGCGATCTGGTCCTCCTTGGCCGCCGAGTCGCGTGTTGCGCCGACCCGGTCGATCAGCTGAGTCCATTCCTCGGCGCTGCCCTCGGCCAGATCGGCCAGCCCGCCCCACACCTGCGGCAGCTCCAGGGCCGCGGCCCGGCCGAATCCCCACACGGAACTCTGATCGGGGGCCACGGTGTCGGTGTCATCGACGCGCTGCGCGCCGCGGGTCACCGTCCAGATAGGACTGCGCAGTTCGGCCGCCGCCGCCGCGCGGAACAGCCGACGGGTGCCGCCCAGGATCCGGTGCTGCATCCGCAGCAGTGTCTGCATCGACGGCCCGGACTGCGCTTCCGGATCGGTGTCGACGGCTGCGACGTTCAGGATGTGCAGCGCGGCATCGCCGGCGGCAGCGGCCCGCAACGCCTCCGCGAGTTGCGCTTCCTCGGTGTCGGACACCGGCAGACCCACGACCTGGTGCCGGTGACCGCGTGC
Organism: [Mycobacterium] fortunisiensis; assembly: GCF_019050325.1. Lineage (GTDB taxonomy): Bacteria > Actinomycetota > Actinomycetes > Mycobacteriales > Mycobacteriaceae > Mycobacterium > Mycobacterium fortunisiensis. Next base: position 190,473 of record NZ_VOMB01000002.1, read on the forward strand.
GGTCAACGCGTCGATCAGGGGCTGTGCCGCGGCGGTGGAGTCGACGACCAGAATCCAGGAGCCCGCACCGGCATCTGCCCCGGACAGCGGCGCCGGGGATTTCTCCCAGGTGAACTCGTAGCGATCGTCGGCGATGGTCTGCGTGGTGCGCTGCTGATTGTGTTGTGCGGCAAGCTTGGTCAGCACATCGATGATCTGGCGGTCACCGTCGGCGCCGCCGAGTTTGGCGGCGAGTTCGTCGATCCGTCCGTCCTCGAGCAGCCGGATGGATTCGGTGCGCGGGCCGCCCAGGTGCTGCATCTGGTTGGGGCGTTCCCGGTCGTCGCGATACCAGTACTGGCGATGCTCGAAGGGATAGGTGGGCAGGTCGAGCTTGCCGGCATGTTCGCGGCGCAGCGCGGCGAAATCGGGCAGGTGGCCCAGGACGTATGCGTCGGCGAGGGCTTCGGTGATCTGCCGGTTGTCGGCGGTGTTGCGGCGCAGCGACGCGATCACCCGCGGCGCGGTGGCCGGGTCGGGCCAGGCGCCGAGGGCCGCAGCGGTGAGAACCGGTCGCGGACCGATCTCCAACAGCAGCTTGCAGTTCATCTCGGCGAGGGTGCGCACGCTCTTGGCGAACTCCACCGGTTGCCGTGCGTGCCGGCGCCAGTACGCACCGTCGAGCTTCACGCTTCTACCGAGCGCGGCACCGGTGCGGTTGTCGATCAAGATACGTTGTGGGGCTGCGAAAGTGAATCGACTCGCGTACGCCTCGAACTCATCGAGGATCGGGTCCAGCAGCGCCGAGTGGAATGCGTGGCTGGTTTCCAGCCAGTCGCAGCGGATCCCGTCGGCGGTCAGCGCGGCCACAGCCCTCTCCAGATCGGCTGCCGGACCGGACAATACGGTGTTGGCACCGTTGTAGGCGGCGACCGAGAGGGTCGGGAACTCGTCGGTGAGGCTTTCTACCCGCTCGGCTGCGGCGAACACCGCCGCCATCCGGCCACCGGCGGGCAGGCTGCCGAACAGCCGGCCGCGTTCGGCCATCAGCAGTGCGCCGTCCTCAAGGCTGAAAACCCCTGCGACGCAGGCTGCGGCGTACTGGCCGACACTGTGCCCGAGTACCACGTCGGGCTCGAAGCCCCATGACTGCCACAGCCGGGCCAAGCCCATCTCGATCGCGAACAGCGCGGGCTGGGCGTAGGACGTCTGGCGCAGCGTCTCCTCGGCATCCGGACCGTCGACGTCGAAAATAACGTCCAGCAGCGGCTTTTCGAGAACATCGGCCACCGCGGCGGCGCACTGTTTCACCGTCTCGGCGAACACCGGCTCGGTGTCGAACAACTCCCGGGCCATGCCGGGGTACTGGCTGCCCTGGCCGGTGAACAACCACGCCGTCTTCGGTTTGTCGTAGGACTCACCGCGCACCAGGCCGGGGGCCGGGCGGTCTTCTGCGAGGGCGCCGAGGAGCTCGACGGCGGCGTCTCTGGAACCCACCACCAGCGCGGCCCGGTGCTCGAGGTGCGCCCGGCCGGTGCCTGCCGTGTAGCAGACGTCAGCCAGGGTGGCTTCCGGGTGGGCGGTCAACCAGGTGCGGTACTGGTCGGCGATCTGCACCAGGGCGGCCGGGGTGTGGGCGGACAGCGGCAGCAGCCCGAACCGGTTGGTTTCGGGTTCGGCGGCAGCCGGTGCCGGCTGTTCGGGGGCTTCTTCGAGGATTACGTGTGCGTTGGTGCCGGCGAACCCGAACGAGCTGACCCCGGCGATGCGGGGCCGGCCGTTGCGTTCCCAGGGGATGGTCTCCTTGACGACCTGCACGGCGAGCCGGTCCCACGGGATGTGTGGTGAGGGGTTTTCGAAGTTGAGGTGCTTGGGCAGCGTCTCGTTCTCGAGCGCCAGGACGACCTTGATGACGCCGGCGATCCCGGCGGCCGCCTCCAGGTGCCCGATGTTGGTCTTCGCCGATCCCATCAGCAGGGGCTGGTCGGGCTCGCGTCCGGTGCCGAGCACCGCGCCGGCGGCCTGGGCCTCGATCGGATCGCCCAGGGACGTCCCGGTGCCGTGCGCCTCCAGGTAGTTCACGTCGCTGGGCTTGAGGCCGGAGCGCTTGAGCGCTTCGGAGATGACATGTTGCTGCGCAACACCATTCGGAACGGTCAGGCCGCCCGAGGCGCCGTCCTGGTTGATCGCGCTGCCGCGGATCACCGCGCGGATCCGGTCGCCGTCACGGATCGCGTCTTCGAGTCGCTTGATCACGATCACGCCGCAGCCCTCGCCGCGGACGTAGCCGTCCGCGGCCGCGTCGAAGGTCTTGCATCGGCCGTCGGGCGCCAGCATGTGCGCGTTCGAGAAGGTGATCATGGTGGCCGGGGTCAGCAGCACGTTCGCGCCGCCAGCCAGGGCCAGGTCGCATTCGCCCAGGCGCAGGGCCTGACAGGCCTGGTGGATGGCCACCAGGGAGGAGCTGCAGGCCGTGTCGACGGCCACCGAGGGGCCCTGCAGGCCCAGCCGGTAGCTGATCCGGCCGGCCGCGGCGGCGTTGGAGGTCCCGATGGCCATGTAGGCCTCGATCTCGGGGTATGTCAGCTCGTCGGAGGCCATTCCCAGGTAGTCGTGGGTGGCCAGACCCACGAACACGCCGGTGTTGCTGTTGGCCAGGGACGTAGGCGCGGTACCCGAGTGTTCCACGGCGCGCCACGCCGTTTCGAGCAGCAGTCGGTGCTGCGGGTCCAGCAACCGGACCTCGCGGGTCGACATGCCGAAGAATGGTGCGTCGAACCCGGTCACATCGTCGACGAAGCCGGCGCGGCGGGTGACCACCTTGCCGGGTGCGCCGGGTTCGGGATCGAAGAATTCATCGACGTCCCAGCGGTCCTCAGGGACCTCGGATATCGCTTCGCGGCCATCGCGCAGCAAGTCCCAGAATTCGTCGGTATCCGGCGCTCCTGGGAGCCGTGCGGCATAGCCGACGATTGCGAATCGCGGAGCGAGTTCGGTTGTAAGGTCGGCGGATTCCATGCCGGTGCACTCCTAGCATCGTCGTCAGATTGCGACCCTTCGTGCGCCCAGCGCACGCCAACCCCCCGCGCACACTATTGCATGTACATCGGTGGCATGCGAGGGTGTTGCGGTCGAAGATTTGACCGGACTTCGGGGGATGGCGGTCGCCTAGCTGGGAGGACGGCGCATTGCGCATTGGGAAGATAACAGTTGGCGCACTTGATGAATGGACATTGAGTGCGGGCTCGGTAACCTCGTGGCATCCGACAGCGGATTCACAGGAAAAAGCGATGCGAGCCCCGGTCAGTTCGGTACCGGTCAGCTACATGCAGGGCCAGCACCTGCGCAACTATTGCGAACGCAAAGTGTTGGGGCTGAACTTCTCTCGGCAGATCATCGCCAGTTGCGAGGTGCCTGGTACGTGCGATATAGCAGCGATGGACCAGGCTGTCAACGCCTACCTCCGCCGGCACGACACATTCCGCAGCTGGTTCAAAGACCTTGGTGACGGCGAATTTGTACGGCACGCCATCGAGGACCCTGCCGATATCGAATTCGTACCGGTGGACCAAGGTGTCATGTCGGTCGAGGAAATACAAGCGCACGTCATCGACATCCCCAATCCATTGGAGTGGGGCTGCTTCACTTTCGGGATTATCCAGAATGAGAATCACTTCACATTCTTTGCCGCAATGGATCACGTGCACGGAGATGCGACGCTGATCGGCACCACAATGTTGGAAGCCAACGGCATGTATTCGGCGTTGAGCGGCACCGGTCAGGCTTTGACACTGCCCGACGCCGGTAGTTTCGACGATTTCTGTGTGCGCGAGCGCGAACACACTTCGGCGCTGACGGTGGATTCACCTGGGGTGCGGGCCTGGATCGAATTCGCCGAGAACAACCGCGACGGTTTTCCGGAATTCCCGCTGCCGCTGGGGAATCCGATGGAAGCAACCAGTAGTGACATGACGTCGGAAGTCCTGATGGACCCGGCGCAGACGGAACGCTTCGAATCGGCCTGCACGGCTGCCGGTGCACGTTTCGTCGGCGGTCTGTTCGCCTGTCTGGGGCTGGTGGAACACGAATTCACCGGCGCCCTGACGTATTACGGGCTCACCCCCCGGGATTCCCGCACAGCCAGCGACAATTTCATGACGCAAGGCTGGTTCACCGGCCTGATCCCGATCACCGTCCCGGTGGCGGCCACCTCTTTCAGCGACGCCGCCTGGGCGGCGCAGGCGTCTTTCGATTCCGGCCTGGACATGGCGCGGGTGCCGTATTACCGGGTCCTGGAGTTGGCGCCGTGGTTGAACTGGCCCCGGCCGAACTTCCCGGTGACGAACTTCTTGCACGGCGGTGCGGCCCCGCTCAACGCCATTCTCGCCGCGTCCGACATGGGCCTGGCGAACAATATCGGCATCTACCCCGACGGCCGGTTTTCCTACCAATTGACGATCTACATTTTCCGGTACGGGGAGGGCACGGTCATGGCGATCATGCATCCCGACAATCCGGTCGCCAAGAAATCGGTCACCCGCTACATGGCGGCGATGAAGTCGGTGTCCGCACGGGTCGCCGACACCGGGCAGTGGGGCCGCGTCGCCTAGCGGAGTACGGATCGATGGTCATGGATTTTTCGCGATACCCGGCTTCGGGTCGAAGGTGGGGGCGATATGAAACGCTTAGCTGACTTTGTGGTGCGATGGCCCTGGGCGGTGATCGGCATCTGGGCTGCGTTGCTGGTCGCCCTCCCGCTGGCCTGCCCGTCTCTCGGTGAGATGGCCGAGAAGCATCCGCTCGCGATTTTGCCGAGTGACGCACCGTCGAGTGTCGCCGCGGCGAAGATGACCGAGGCTTTCCACGAAACCAGCAACGACGACCTCATGTTGATCGCGTTGATCAACGAGGACGGGCTGGGACCGGCCGACGAGGCGGCGTACCGCAAGCTGGTCGACGCGCTGCACGATGACCAGGCCGATGTGGTGAGCGTGCAGGATTTCGTCAGCACCCCGCAGTTGCGGAATTTCTTGACCAGTGAAGACAAGACCACCTGGGTGCTCCCGGTGGGCCTGACCGGTGAGCTGGGCACGCCGCGGGCGATCGACTCGTTCAACCGAGTGTCCGACATCGTCGAACGCACCACCGCAGGCAGCCCGCTGGAAGTGCACGTCACGGGCCCTGCGGCCACCGCCGCTGATCTCACCGTGGCCGGCCAGCAGGACCGGCTGCCGATCGAACTGGCGATCGCCGTGCTGGTGCTGGCGGTGCTGTTGCTGGTGTACCGCAGCGCCGTCACGATGCTGCTGCCGCTGATCACGATCGGCACCTCCCTGCTGATTGCGCAGGCGGTGGTGGCCGGCTTCTCTGCGCTCACCGGTGCGGGTGTCTCGAACCAGTCCGTGGTGTTCCTGAGCGCGATCATGGCCGGCGCCGGAACCGACTATGCGGTCTTCCTGATCAGCCGATATCACGACTATCTGAGATCGGGTAGTGGGTACGACGAGGCGGTGCGGGCCGCGATGCTGTCGATCGGCAAGGTCATCACCGCCTCCGCCGCCACGGTCGGGCTGACGTTCCTGTTGCTGAGCTTCACCAAGATGGGCGTGTTCCGAACCGTCGGAACGTCGGCGGCGATCGGGATCGGCGTCGCCTACCTCGCCGGCCTGACCTTGCTGCCGGCCATCTTGACGCTGGCCGGGCCGCGCGGCTGGATCAAGCCGCGACGGGAACTGACCTCGCGGTTCTGGCGGCGTTCGGGGATCCGCATCGTGCGCCGGCCAGTGCCGCACCTCGTCGCCAGTCTGCTGGTGCTGGCGTTGCTGGCCGGCTTCGCGATCTTCGCGCAGTACAACTACGACGACCGCAAGGTCGTGGAGGCCTCGGCGCCGAGTTCGATCGGCTACGCCGCGGTGGAGAAACATTTCCCGATCGCCCAGTCGATCCCCGAGTACATCCTGATCCAGTCGCCGCACGACCTGCGTACCCCGCGGGCCCTGGCCGATCTGGAGCAACTGGCCTCCCGGGTGGCGCAGCTGCCCGACGTCGGTCTGGTCAGCGGCATCACCCGGCCGCTGGGGGAGGTGCCCGACGAGTTCCGGGCGACGTTCCAGGCCGGCATCGTCGGTGACCGGCTGGCCGACGGTTCCAGCCAGATCGACAAGCGCACCGGGGATCTCAACCGGCTCGCGTCCGGGGCGGACACGTTGGCCGACACCCTGGCCGACGTGCGCCAACAAATCAATCAGGTGGCGCCCAGTTTGCAGAGTGTGGTCGACACGTTCTCCTCGGTGCGTACCGAATACGGTGGCGACCGGCTGGTGAAGGACGTCGACACCGCCGCCAAGCTCGTGGACAGCGTCAACGCGTTGGCCCTTTCCATGGGTTACAACTTTTCGGCCGTCAAGAACATCTTCGGCTGGATCGGCCCGGTGCTGGCGGCGCTGCAGAACAACGCGGTGTGCGATGCCAATCCGTCGTGCGCCGACACCCGCATCCAGTTCCAGCGGCTGATGGATGCGAACCAGGACGGCAGCCTCGACCACATCAACGACCTTGCCCATCAACTCCAGGGCAGTGACAAGCAATCGCTCAACGCCACGGTCACCAAGCTGAACAATGCGGTTGCCAGTGTCAACAAGGCGGTCAAGGCCATGGGGATGAACTCCCCCGGCGGCCCGCAGGCCGGCTTGAAAGGCCTGCAGTCGGGCGCCAACCGTTTGGCCGGCGGCAGCCGGGAGGTGGCCGGCGGCGTGGATGAGCTGGTCAAGCAGATCAAGGTGATCTCGGCCGGATTGGACCAGGCCTCGTCGTTCCTGTTGTCGATGCGCAGCGACGCCGCGGACCCGGCGCAGGCGGGGTTCAACATCCCGCCCGAGGTGCTGGGCATGGAGGACTTCAAGAAGGCTTCCGCGGCGTACGTCTCGCCGGATGGCCGCTCGGTGCGTTATCTGGTGCAGACGAAGCTCAATCCGTTCAGCCCCGAGGCGATGGACCAGGTCAATCAGATCCAGGACATCGCGCGCGGGGCTCAGCCGAACACCGCGCTGGCCGACGCCACCATTTCGATGGGCGGGTTCCCCGCCGCGCTGCGCGACACCCGCGACTACTACCAGCAGGACATCCGGTTCATCATCGCCGCGACCATCATCGTCGTGATGATGATCTTGATGGTGCTGTTGCGTTCCCTCGTCGCGCCGCTCTATCTGGTCGGCTCGGTGGTGGTCTCGTACTTCGCCGCGCTCGGCGTCGGTGTCCTGGTGTTCCAGGTGATACTCGGCCAGCATCTGCACTGGAGCGTGCCACCGTTGGCGTTCGTGGTGCTGGTCGCGGTGGGTGCCGACTACAACATGCTGTTGATTTCACGAATGCGCGACGAGTCTCCGCACAGCTTGCGGTACGGCATCATCCGCACCTTGAGTTCGACCGGAGGGGTGATCACGGCGGCGGGCCTGATCTTCGCCGCGTCGGTGGGCGGTCTGATGTTCTCCAGTATCGGCATCGTGATCCAGGGCGGGTTCATCATCGGTGTGGGGATCTTGCTGGACACCTTCGTGGTACGCACCATCACGGTGCCCGCCATCGCCACCCTGATCGGCCAGGCGAACTGGTGGCCGTCACGGCTACAACCACGGCGGACGTCAGCTGACCTACCGCCGCCGGCCGAACCCGCCGGGCAGCTGGGTTAGCGCGGCACGGTCATGTATGTGAAACTACGAAACGAAGCAATGCGGGCAGGGGTAGAGATGAAGAAGCTACTCGCAGGACTCTCGGTGCTGGTAACTGCCGGTGTCACAGGATGTTTCGGCGCCGGCTCGGCGAGTGCGGATGACGCGCAGCCGCCCGCCCCGGCTCCCGCACCGTCGGACCCGGGTACCGCGTACGCCCTCGGTGGCGCCCACGTTCTCGGTATTCCCTATGACGAGTACATCCGGATGACCGGTGAGCAGTGGTTCCCCGGGATGAAACGGGTGAAGGTCGACTACCCGGCGGGACAGGTGCAGGGCCACACCCTGGAACGGTTCTTCCCCGGAATCGGCGCGATCGGCGAACAGATCTATCCAGGCATCGGTCTCGACGGTCCGAGCATCGGCGAGTCGGTCGACGAGGGAGAGGGAAACCTCGACGCGGCAATCCGCGCCGGCGGCAAGGGACGAGCGATGGGGCTGTCCGAGGGAGCGCTGGTGCTCAACGCCGTGAAGACGCGACTGGCCAATGACCCGACTGCGCCGCCGCCGGATCAGCTGTCCTTCGCCACGTTCGGCGACCCGATCGCCAGGCATCCCTTCGGCGAGAGCTTCTTGACCCAGAACTTTCCGGTCGGCAGTGTCGTGCCGTTCATGGACTACCGCATTCCGGCTCCCGTGGAGAGCCAGTACCACACCGACCAGTTCGTCTCTGCCTACGACAGCATCGCCGACTGGCCGGACCGGCCGGACCACTGGATGAGCGTCATCAACGCGATCGCCGGGCTGGCCACCGGTCACACCGCGATCGCGTTCACCAATCCGAGCAATGTGCCGGCGCAGAACATCAGGACGACGGTCAACTCGAAGGGTGCGACGACGACGACGTACCTGGTCCCCGAGGAGCACCTGCCGCTGGTGTTGCCGTTCAAATACCTCGGATATGACGAGGGCACGTTGAATCAGCTCGACGCGATTCTGCAGCCCCGAGTCGATGCGGGGTATTCACGTAACGACGACCCGGCTACCGCACCGATCACCGTGGATCCGGTGAACGGCTTCGACCCCGCGGAGGTCACCGCACCGGCCAACGATGCGACGTTCGGTGGCGGCACCGATCCCATGTCGGAGATCGCCAACGGTGCCTTGTCCCTGCTCAACGGTGGACGCTGACCGCGCCACCGAGTCAACGGATTCGATGAGTTACTACGGACGTGAAGTGACGCCGATGATGCCCATATCCCAATCGCCCATCCTGTCGATGCTGCACGGACGTGCCAGCATGCGGCCCAACGATATTGCCTTTACCTTCACCGACTACGTCGACGATTCGGCGGGTGTCTCGGTGAGCGTGACGTGGTCACAACTGTCCCGTCGCACGATGAACGTGGCCCGCGAGATCCGCCTGCACGGCGTGGTCGGCGACCGCGCGGTGATCCTCGCCCCGCAGGGCCTGGAATACATCCTGGCCTTCCTGGGCTCCATGCAGGCCGGGCTGATCGCGGTGCCGCTGCCGCTGCCGCACCGCGGCTCGAGCCACGACCGGGTGAGTGCGGTGTTCGCCGACACCACGCCGGCGGTGGTTCTCACCACGAGCGCGGCGGCGCCCGACGTCGGCGATTACATCGATCAGTCGCCACTGGACGTCGCACCGAAGATCGTCGAGATCGATTTGTTGGATCTGGACGCCGATCACGGTTCCGGCAGTGGCCCGGATGCCGGCGCCGAGTTCCCCACCACGGCGTATCTGCAGTACAGCTCCGGGTCGACCCGGCTGCCGACCGGGGTGATGATTTCGCACCGCAATCTCCAGGCGAATTTCGAGCAGCTGATGCGCTGCTTCTTCAGCGAAGGCCAGGTGCAAGCGACGACCAATGCCACGATCGTGTCGTGGTTGCCCTTCTACCACGACATGGGTCTGGTGTTGGGTGTCTGTGCGCCCATCCTGAGTGGCTATTCCGCGGTGCTGACCAGCCCGCTGGCGTTCCTGGAGAAGCCGTCGCGGTGGGTGAGGGCGCTCGGCGAGAATCCCCGGGCTTTTTCCGCAGCACCCAACTTCGCCTTCGATCTGGCCGCGCGCAAGACGTCCGACAGCGACCTGGCCGGGCTCGATCTCGGTGGTGTCGTGGGGATCATCAACGGCGCCGAGCGGGTCGAGCCGGCCACCCTGGAGCGGTTCGCAGATCGGTTCGCCCACTTCAATTTTCGCGACGACATGCTACGTCCGTCGTACGGGCTGGCGGAGGCCACCGTCTTCGTGGCGACCGGCACCTGGAGTGAATCGTCGGAGACTTACTTCGATGCCGACGAGTTGTCGGCCGGCCGCGCCAAAAGCTGTGCCCGTGGCAGCGGGTCCGCGCTGGTCAAATACCAGATCCCGCAGTCGCCGATGGTGCGGATCGTGGACGGTGAGACCAACCGGGAATGTGCGTCGGATGTGGTCGGCGAGATCTGGGTGCACGGCGAGAACGTCGCGTCCGGCTACTGGAGCCGTCCCCCGGAAGAGCAGGGATGCTTCGGCGCCACGCTCGTCGATCCGAGTCCCGGCACCGTCGAGGGGCCCTGGCTGAAAACTGGCGACCTGGGCTTCATCTCCGGTGGTGAGCTGTTTGTCGTCGGCCGCATCAAGGATCTGCTGATCATCCGCGGGCGCAACCACTATCCCGAGGACATCGAGGCGACGGTCCAGCAGATCACCGGTGGCCGGGTGGCGGCGATATCGGTGCCGGTGAACAGTACCGAGAAGCTGGTGACCGTCATCGAGGTCAAGAAGCGCGGCGATGCCGGTGGGGAGGCGGTGCACTGGCTCAGCGGGGTCAAGAGCGAGGTCACCTCCGCGATCTCCAATGCGCACGGCTTGAACGTCGGCGATCTCGTTCTGGTGCCGCCCGGTTCGATCCCGACGACGACGAGCGGGAAGATCCGCCGCGCCGCGTGTGTAGAGCAGTACCGCCAGGACGAATTCGCCCGTTTGGACGCCTAACGGGCGGCGCGTGCGCGGGGCCGGTGGAGTCTAGAGCCCGACGAGTCCGGCGATCAGCAGCACACCGCCGACGATCGCCACCACTGCGGCGACCTTGCGGTGGCGTTGGGTCTGCAGCCAGGTCTGCAGTGCCGACAGCGTGGCCCGGGTGCGTTCCGGGGCGATCAGGTAAGAGATCAGCGGAATCTCGACGAGACCGAACGCCACCACGTTGAACAGCAGCAGGGCGCCGACCTGGGTGCTCGCTGCGGCGCCGGACGCGACGATGAGCGCCAGCGCGGCGAGATAGTCGACCGAGGGCAGCGCGATGCCGAGGCCGGCCACGCTGGCCGTCCACAGCGAATGTCCGCCCAGCAGCTGCTTGGTGCGGGTCATCAGCCATCCCGGTTCCCGGTCCGGTTTCGGGGCCAGCAGGGCCGCGGGGCGGCCGGTGGCGAAGAACGCCGCGGCCACCAGCGCCAGCGCCCCCACCACCAGCTGCACCCGGGGCAGGGTGAAATGGGCCGAGCCCAGGGCCGGCCGCAGCGCGAACAACACGATCAATCCCACCGCGGTGCCCATCACGAACCCGCCGATGAGAAACGCCAGGAGTTGTAGCAGCGGCCGCGGCCGGTTGAGCATCAGGACTGTCATACCGATTCGGAATGGCTCCAGGCTGACTGCGGCGGCCATCACCAGGAGCGTGATCCACATGATGGGTCCAACTTACCGGCGGTACCGGATCGGCCGGGGACGTAGCCCGGGTGGGGAATTCCGGGCTGTGTGAAGATGGAGGTGTTATGAGCGCAACAGAACTGAGCCCGACGTCGCTGCGTGAAGCGTTCGGCCATTTCCCGTCCGGTGTCATCGCGATCGCTGCCGAGGTGGAAGGCACCTTGGTCGGTCTGGCGGCCAGCACTTTCGTGCCGGTGTCGCTGGATCCCCCATTGGTGTCGTTCTGCGTGCAGAACTCGTCGACCACCTGGCCGAAGCTCAAGGACCTGCCGTCGCTGGGGATCAGCGTGCTCGGCGAGGCCCACGACGCGGCGGCGCGCACCTTGGCGGCCAAGACGGGGGATCGCTTCGCCGGGCTGGAGACCGAGTCACGCGAATCTGGCGCGGTGTTCATCCACGGGACCAGTGTGTGGCTGGAGAGCTCCATCGATCAGCTGGTGGAGGCCGGCGATCACACGATCGTCGTGCTACGGGTCAGCGACATCACGGTGAACGCCGACGTGGCACCAATCGTGTTCCACCGCAGCACGTTCCGTAAGCTCGGCGCTTAGGTCAGGGCCGCGCGGCGAGCTCGTCGCGGTACTTGGCGATGCGCTGTTCGATCTCGTCGGCGTCGGCGGGGCGGCCCTCTTTACGGGCCAGCTCGGCCCGGGCCGACAGTTCCCGGATCGCAGTCCGGATCTCGTTGACGCTGTGAGTCTGTCCCATGCTCATGAAGCTGCCTTTCGACGGTGATTGGCTGCTGTGCTTCGAGCCTACGCGCCGAACCTTGACGCCGAATGTTCGATGAGCGCCTCAGACTTCCTGGAGCCCGATGACGACCTTGCGGAACAGTTGGGTGCCGGCGTCCTTCTGCGCGGGTGGACATATGACGCTGACGATCATGCCCCGAACCAGGCCGTAGTAGTCGCACCTGTCCTTGCCTGGTGTCAGCCGAGCCTAGCTGTGCTGTTTCCTCTTCGCGCAAGCGCTCATGCGTGCTGTTTCCTCTTCGCGCAAGCGCTCATCGGCGGAACAGCTTGTTGCCCAGCCAGACAATCGGGTCATACTTGCGGTCGACCACCCGTTCCTTCATCGGGATGATGGCGTTGTCGGTGATCTTGATGTGCTCCGGGCACACCTCGGTGCAGCACTTGGTGATGTTGCAGTAGCCCAGGCCGGCTTCTTCCTGCGCGAGGTCCTTGCGGTCCACGACATCGAGCGGATGCATGTCCAGCTCGGCCAGCCGGATGAAGAACCGCGGCCCGGAGAAGGCCGGCTTGTTCTCCTCGTGGTCACGCACCACGTGGCAGACGTTCTGGCACAGGAAGCACTCGATGCACTTGCGGAATTCCTGGCTGCGTTCCACATCCTGCTGCTGCATCCGGTATTCACCGGGCTGCAGATCCTTCGGCGGGGTGAACGACGGGATCTGCCGCGCTTTTTCGTAGTTGAACGACACGTCGGTCACCAGGTCACGCATCACCGGGAACGTGCGCAGTGGCGTCACAGTGACGGTTTCGTCCGGGTCGAAGGTTGACATCCGGGTCATGCACATCAGGCGTGGGCGGCCGTTGATCTCCGCCGAGCAGGATCCGCACTTGCCGGCCTTGCAGTTCCACCGCACCGCCAGATCACCGGCCTGGGTGGCCTGCAGCCGGTGGATGATGTCGAGCACCACCTCACCGTCGTTCACCTCGACGGTGTAATCGTGTAGCTCGCCTCCGGTGTCGTCGCCGCGCCAGACCCGCAGGTTCGCGTTGTACGCACTCATGCTCGGCCCTTCCGATCGGGGTGCTCAGCCAATTCTTGTTCGGTGTAATACTTTTCGAGTTCGGTCAGTTCGAACGTCGCCAGCAGGTCCTCCCGCATGGGCAGCTGTGACTCGGGTGTCACCGTCACGTCTGGGACCACCTGGTCCTCCTCGCCGGCGGCCCGGCACACCAGCAGCGTGTTGCGCCAATTGGGGTCCATGTCCGGATAGTCGTCTCGGGTATGTCCGCCGCGGCTCTCGGTCCGGGCCAGCGCGGCCTTGGCGACGCACTCGCTGACCAGCAGCATGTTGCGCATGTCGATGGCCAGATGCCAGCCGGGGTTGAAGACGCGACCGCCCTCGACGCTGACGTTGTGCACCCGGGTCCGCAGTTCGGCGAGCTTGCCGAGTGCTTCCTCGATCTCGTCGGCCTTGCGGATGATGCCGACCAGGTCGTTCATGCACTGCTGCAGCTCGGCGTGCAGTGTGTACGGGTTCTCCGGATGCGCGTGAGATTCGAAGGGCGACAAGGCCAATCGGGTGGCCTCGATGATGGCCGCCTCGGAGACGGCGGGTCGTTCCGGCAGCGTCGTCACGTAATCGGCGGCGCCCAGGCCGGCGCGGCGGCCGAACACCAGCAGGTCCGAAAGTGAGTTGCCGCCAAGGCGATTCGATCCGTGCATGCCACCCGAGCATTCGCCCGCGGCGAACAGCCCGGGCGTGTCCGCCCCACCGGTATCCGGATCCACCTCGATACCACCCATCACGTAGTGGCAGGTGGGGCCGACCTCCATCTCGTCCTTGGTGATGTCGACCTCGGCCAACTCCATGAACTGGTGGTACATCGACGGCAGCCGGCGCTTGATCTCCTCGGTGGACATGCGCGAGGCGATGTCGAGATACACGCCGCCGTGGGGCGAGCCGCGGCCGGCCTTCACCTCCGAGTTGATCGCCCGGGCCACTTCGTCGCGGGGGAGCAGGTCAGGGGTGCGTCGCGCGGAGTCGTTGTCTTTGAGCCACTGGTCGGCTTCCTCCTCGGTCTCGGCGTACTGACCTTTGAACACCGCGGGGATGTAGTCGAACATGAACCGCTTGCCCTCGGAGTTCTTGAGCACGCCGCCGTCGCCGCGGACCCCTTCGGTGACCAGGATCCCCTTCACCGACAGCGGCCAGACCATGCCGGTCGGGTGGAACTGGATGAACTCCATGTTGATCAGGCCGGACCCGGCGCGCAGCGCCAGGGCGTGGCCGTCGCCGGTGTACTCCCAGGAGTTCGACGACACCTTGAACGATTTGCCGATGCCGCCGGTGGCCAGCACGATCGCCGGGGCCTCGAACAGTACGAAGTTGCCGCTCTCGCGGTAGTAACCGAACGCCCCGGCGATGCGCTCTCCGTCTTTGATCAACTCGGTGATGCTGGTTTCGTGGAAGACCTTGATCCGGGCCTCGTAGTCACCGAACTCGGCCTTGTCCTCCTGCTGCAGCGAGACGATCTTCTGCTGCAGCGTGCGGATGATCTCCAGGCCGGTGCGGTCGCCGACGTGGGCCAACCGCGGGTAGGTGTGTCCACCGAAGTTGCGCTGGCTGATCCGGCCGTCCTTGGTCCGGTCGAACAGCGCGCCATAGCTTTCCAGTTCCCACACCCGGTCCGGGGCTTCCTGCGCGTGCAGTTCGGCCATCCGCCAGTTGTTGAGGAACTTGCCGCCGCGCATGGTGTCGCCGAAGTGCACCTGCCAGGAGTCCTTGGTGTTGACGTTGCGCATGGCTGCCGCGCAGCCGCCCTCGGCCATCACGGTGTGTGCCTTGCCGAACAGCGACTTGGTCACCACGGCCACCCGCAGACCGCGTTCGCGTGCCTCGATCACCGCGCGCAGGCCTGCTCCACCGGCCCCGATCACGACGACGTCGTAGGAGTGCCGTTCCAACTCACTCATGTATTTCCACTCGCCTTCTTGCGTGTACGTACTTGTCGGCCAAAGAAACTCGGTTGACCGAGTCAGCCGATGAACCTGAGATCAGAGATGGTGCCGCTGGCCACCAACATGATGTAGAAGTCGGTGAGTACCAGGGTGCCCAGCGTGATCCAGGCGAACTGCATGTGGCGGGTGTTGAGCTTGCTCACCTGAGTCCAGATCCAGTACCGGACAGGGTGTTTGGAGAAGTGCTTGAGCCGGCCGCCGGTGACGTGCCGGCACGAGTGGCAGGACACCGTGTAGATCCACAACAGGATCACGTTGCCGACCAGGATGATGTTGCCCAGGCCGAAGCCGAAACCGGACGGGGAATGGAATGCGGTGATCGCGTCGTAGGTGTTGACCAGGGAGATGAGCACCGCGGCGTAGAAGAAGTACCGGTGCACGTTCTGCATGATCAGCGGAAGTCGGGTCTCCCCGGTGTATTTCGCGTGTGGTTCGGCCACCGCGCAGGCGGTCGGCGACTGCCACACCGACCGGTAGTACGCCTTGCGGTAGTAGTAACACGTCAGCCGGAAGGCCAACAGGAATGGCAGTGAGATGAACGCCATGGGGATGAACCAGGGCAGATCGCCCACCCACTGGCCGAAGTGACTGGATCCGGGCGCGCACGCCGTGCTGACGCAGGGCGAATAGAACGGCGTCAGGTAGTGGTAATCCGCCACCCAGTACGCGCTGCCCCAGAACGCCCGGATCGTCGCGTAGATGACGAACGCGGCAAGCCCCAGATTGGTCAATAGTGGTGCCTGCCACCACCGATCGGTCCGTAGGGTGCGTTGGGGTATCTGCGCGCGGGTGGGCGAGAAGACCCCGGTCGCGCGACGGTCAGCGGTGGGTGCGCTCACGGTTCCCTTTCTCCAGGTTCAGTTGTCTGTCGGGCGGCAACCGCCCGCGAGCTCAGCGGTATCCGCCGAGACCCTCGTCAGCGACGTCCTGCCAGAACTCGCTGCCGTATTGGGTGTCGGGGATGCCGATCTTCTCGCGGGTCGGTTGTTGGCGTGTCACGCCGTGACGCATCTCCAACTCTTCGGCGTCGATGTCCAACCGCTCGATGTCGTTGAGGATCCGCTCGGCGTCGTTCGTCACTCGGCGCATGGCAGGGGAATCCCCGTATT
The DNA here is from genome assembly GCF_019050325.1 of [Mycobacterium] fortunisiensis. GTDB lineage: Bacteria > Actinomycetota > Actinomycetes > Mycobacteriales > Mycobacteriaceae > Mycobacterium > Mycobacterium fortunisiensis. The sequence continues at coordinate 206,654 of NZ_VOMB01000002.1, forward strand.
TCGACGCCAACGTGCTGACGCACCGGCGCATATCGCCGATCAACTTGTGCAGTTCAGAGAACTCGGTAGTGGTGGACAAGTGACCTCCTCGGGCTGAAGGTGTCAGGGCTCACAGTACGACACCCAATGCTAGCCACATCACGATCGGGACGTGATGCACATCACGTCGAAACGGTGCGACCGTGCACGTCCGGAGCGGATCGGCGTCCCGGCCATATTGTTGATCGTGTTGACACCACGCCTGGCCACATGGCGTGGGTGAGGACCTTGGAGGTTCGATGAGCGAGACCCCGTTGCAGGACCGGGCCGCGACGCTGTTGGCGCTGCACCGGCCGGGCAACCCCGTTGTGCTGCCGACGGTCTGGGATGCCTGGTCGGCGACGCTGGCCGTCGATGCGGGTTTCTCCGCGCTCACCGTCGGTAGTCACCCGGTGGCCGATTCCATCGGCAAGGCCGACGGCGAGGTGATGACCTTCGACGATCTGTTGACCCGGGTCCGCCAGATCACCGATGCGGTCGAGGTGCCGGTCTCGGTGGATATCGAGTCCGGGTACGGACAACGCCCGCAGCGGCTGATCGAGGGCCTGCTCGACGTCGGGGCCGTCGGCTTGAACATCGAGGACACCGTGCACAAGGAGGGCAAGCGGCTGCGCAGCGCGGCCGAGCACGCCGAGTTGGTGGGGCAGTTGCGGGCGGCCGCCGACGCCGCCGGGGTGCACGTGGTGATCAACGCGCGCACCGACATGTTCCTGCGCAAAGACGGTGATGCGGGTGATCGCGTGGATCGGGCAGTCGCCCGGCTGTCCGAGGCGGCCGCGGCCGGCGCCGATTCACTGTTCCCGGCCGGGTTGGCCGATCCAGAAGGGTTGGCGCGCTTCGTCTCCGCAGTCTCGCTGCCGGTCAGCGTGACCGTCCCGCCCGATACGGCCGATCTCGCCGCGCTCACCGAACTCGGTGTCGGGCGCATCACCTTCGGGCCGTTCCTGCAGGCGGCGCTGAGCGCACAGGCCAAGCGGGTGCTGGCGCGCTGGCGGTAAGCATCACCGATCGGCGATTTTGGGCAAACTGCCCGCTCTCGGCGGTCAATCTGTGCCAATAATGACCCAGGGATACGTCGAGCAGGTGGGATGCAGGCGATGGGGTGGCGCGCAGGACAGGCAGTGGCGTTGACGGTAGCCGGCGCAGTGGTGCTCAGCGGGGCCGGTACGGCGCCCGCAACGGCGTCGACGATGGTGCCGTTGTCGAATCACATCCGGCAGTGCGATTTCGTGGAGGGTCAGTTCCTCGACGGGATGGGCGCGGGCACCGGGAACGGATTTGCCGACATCGGGTCCGATGGCGCGCAGGTCAGTGCCCGGGTGACTCTGCAATCGGCGCGGCCGGACACCGAGTATCGGGTCCGGCTCATCCAGTTGCCCCGGTCGTCGGTGGCGACCTGCAGTGCTGGTGATCCAGGCGTGTCCAGCGGGATATTGCACACCGATGCCAGCGGCACGTCCACCATCACGGTCTCCGGGCCCGAGGTCGACGGCACCACGGCGGCCTGGGTGGTGGTCGAAGGCCCACCGGCACCGGGGCGCATCCGTAGCGACGTGTACAGCACGGACTACCCGGTCAAAGTCTGAGGCCGGCGAAATGGAGTGGAATCCCGTGGATTCCACTCACCGCAGCCGAATTCGGACGGCCAGCGCGGCGCACCCGATCACTGCGGCTCCGCCGAGTGCGGTGGACCAGGTCAGTCCTTCGTGCAGCAGTAGCGCCGCCCAGCCGATGGTCAATACCGGTTGGATCAGCTGCACCTGGCTCACCTGGGTCATCGGCCCGATGGCCAGGCCGCGGTACCAGGCGAAGAAGCCCAGATACATGCTGACCGCCGCCAGGTAGCCGAACGCGGCCCATTGCGCCGGCGTGGCGTGTGGCGGCTGTTGCGCGACCGCTACCGCGGTCAGGGCGGCCATCACCGGCGCTGCGACCACCAGCGCCCAGGACACTGTCTGCCAGGCGCCGAGTTCCCTCGCGAGCAGGCCACCTTCGGCATATCCGATCGCGGCCGCCAGCACCGCGCCGAACAGCAACAGGTCAGCCCAGCGCAGGTGGCCGAGCCCGGCGCCGTGCAGCATCGCGAACACGACGGCGGCCAGCGCGCCGGCCGAAGCCATGACCCAGAAAGCGGCCGGCGGACGTTCGTGACCGCGCAGTACGGCGCACACCGCGGTGGCCGCCGGTAGCAGTGCGACGACAACGGCGCCGTGGCCGGCCGGCACGACGGTGAGCGCATAGGAGGTCAGCAACGGGAAGCCGGCGACGACGCCGCCGGCCACCACGGTGAGTCGAACCCACTGTCGGCGGGTGGGCAGCGCCTGCCGGGTTGCGGCCAGTGCGGCGCCGGCGATGGCGGCGGCGGCCACGGCTCGTCCGGCGCCGATGAACAGCGGGGAGAGTCCGCCGATGGCGACCTTGGTGAACACGATGGTGAACGAGAAGGCGGTCACCCCCAGCAGTCCCCACCCGAGCCCGGAGCCCGATAGCGCTAAAGCATTCTGGCGAGTAGCGCTACTCTGTATCAACATGGATAACGATAGCACTGAGCGCATCGTGTCCGGCCTGCGTCGGTGGATCGCCAACGCCACCCCCGGCGCGCAGCTGCCGTCGAACCGGGCGCTGGTGGCCGAATACGGGGTCAGTCCGGTGACGGTGGCCAAGGCCATGCGAAGCTTGCGTGCCCTCGGGCTGGTCGAAAGCCGGCCTGGGGTAGGTACTTTCGTGCGTGCCAGCCGTGCCGCCCGGTTGCCCGACTACGGCTGGCAGACCGCTGCGTTGCGGTCGCCGCACGCGCGCATCCCGGATTTGTCGACACCGCTGCGCGATGCGCCTCCGGACGTGATCGCCATGCACTCCGGCTATCCCGTCCGCGAACTGCTGCCTCAGCGGCTGGTCCGGGCGGCCCTGACGCGGGCCGCCCGTGCCGATGCCGCGCTGAGCCCGGCGCCCGCGGCGGGTCGGCCCGATCTGCAGGCCTGGTTCGCCCAGGAATTGGGAGAAGCCTTCGGGGCCGGCGTCACCCCGCCAACGGCCCGTGAGGTGATCGTCCTGCCCGGCAGCCAGAGCGGGTTGAGCTCGATCTTTCGCGCGCTGGTGGGTTTCGGGCAGCCGATGCTGATCGAGTCGCCCAGTTACTGGGGCGCGATCCTGGCCGCGGCGCAGTGCGGGGTGCGGCTGGTGCCGGTGCCGAGCGGCCCGAATGGCCCTGAGCCCGAGGAGCTTTCGCGGGCCTTCGGCGAAACCGGGGCCCGGGTGTTCTACGCGCAGCCCACATTCGCCAATCCCACTGGTGCCCAGTGGGATCCCGAACGTGCCGGGCAGATTCTCGATGTGGTCCGTGGGCACGGCGCCTTTCTGGTCGAGGACGATTGGGCACACGATTTCGGCATCGAGGGAAACGTGCGGCCGGTGGCCGCATCCGATGACGCAGGCCACGTCATCTATCTGCGGTCGCTGACCAAGAGTGTGTCGCCGGCCATCCGGGTGGCCGCGATGGTGGTCCGGGGCCCGGCGCGGGACCGGATACTGGCCGACCGGGGTGCCGAAGCGATGTATGTCAGTGGCGTGTTGCAGGCCGCAGCGCTCGACGTGGTCACCCAGCCGGCCTGGCGGACCCACCTGCGTGATCTGCGGCAGCAGCTGCGGGCCCGGCGCGATCTGCTGATCGAGGCCCTGGCGCAGCATGTGCCCGGCGCCGTGCTGGAGCACGTTCCGCGCGGCGGGCTGCACCTGTGGCTTCGCCTGCCCGACGCGGTCGATCTGGCGCGCCTGGTGCGTGATTGTGAAGCCGGGTCGGTCCTGGTGGCCGCGGGGGACGAGTGGTTTCCGGCCGAGCGCTGCGGGCCCTACCTGCGCCTCAACTACTGCGGACCCGATCCGCAGCGTTTCGGCGAGGGCTGCCGGATTCTCGGCCGGGCTCTGGCCGACCAGCTGGATTGACGCGACCGGATTGCCTCGACGACATCGTCAAACCTCACCGCCGCGCAACCTCACATGTGCGCGGCGGCGACCGTGAGCACTCCGTGACGGGCGCTTCACACGGCGCGACATTTCGGCAACTTCGGGTTCCTAACCTCGCCGTATGTCGTCAACACAGAACGTCGTGGTCATCGGACACGGCATGGTGGGCCACCGCTTCGTCGAGGCGTTGCGGTCGCGCGACGCCGCGGGCGCGTGGCGGGTCACCGTCCTGTCCGAAGAAGCAGACGCCGCATATGACCGGGTGGGCCTGACCGGCTACACCGAACATTGGGACCGCACCCAGCTGGCCCTGCCCGGCAACGACTATGCCGGTGACGACCTGGTCGATCTGCGGCTGGGTTGTGCGGTGGCCGAGATCGACCGGGAGACCAAGACCGTGCACACGGTCGACGGCCAGAGCTTCGGCTATGACGCGTTGGTGCTGGCCACCGGTTCGTACGCGTTCGTGCCACCGGTGCCGGGCCACGACCTGCCGCACTGCCACGTCTACCGCACCCTCGACGACCTGGACGCCATCCGGGACGGCGCCCGGGCCGCGATGGACACCAAGACGCCGGTCGGAGCGGTGATCGGTGGCGGTCTGCTCGGTCTGGAAGCCGCCAACGCGCTGCGCGCCTTCGGGCTGACCACACACGTCCTGGAGATGTCGCCGCATCTGATGTCCGCCCAGCTCGATCCGGCCGGCGGTGCCCTGCTCAACCGGATGATCCGGGGTCTGGGGATCCAGGTGCACACCGGTGTCGGCACCGAGAGCATCCACCCGGTGCAGCGGCACAAGCCGCTGAAGAAGTCCAAGAACGACGACTCGGTCCGGCTGTCGCTCAATGACGGCAGCAGCATCGATGCGTCCGTGGTGGTGTTCGCCGCCGGTGTGCGTCCGCGTGACGAACTGGCCCGCAAAGCCGGCTTGGACATCGCGCAGCGCGGCGGTGTGATGACCGATCTGTCGTGTGTGACAAGCGATCCCAGCATCTACGCGATCGGCGAGGTGGCGGCCATCGAGGGCCGGTGTTACGGCCTGGTCGGCCCGGGCTACACCTCCGCGGAGGTGGCCGTGGACCGGCTGCTCGGCGGCGAGGCCGAATTCCCCGAGGCCGACATGTCCACCAAGCTCAAGCTGCTCGGGGTGGATGTGGCCAGTTTCGGTGACGCCCAGGGGCGCACGCCCAACTGCCTGGACGTCGTCGTCAACGACCCGGTGAAGAAGACGTACGCCAAGCTGGTGCTCTCCGACGACGCCAAGACGCTGCTCGGCGGCATCCTGGTCGGCGACGCGTCGGCCTACGGTGTGCTGCGTCCGATGGTGGCCAGCGAGCTGCCTGGTGACCCGCTATCACTGATCGCCCCGGCAGCCGAAGGCGGCGCGGCGACCCTGGGTGTGGGGGCGCTGCCCGACATCGCCCAGATCTGCTCCTGCAACAACGTCACCAAAGGTGATCTGAAGGAAGCCATTTGCGGAGGCTGCGACGATGTGCCCAGCCTGAAGAAGTGCACGCTGGCCGGCACGTCGTGCGGGTCCTGTGTGCCGCTGCTCAAGCAGCTGCTGGAGGCCGAGGGGGTCGAGCAGTCCACGGCGTTGTGCGAGCACTTCAGCCAGTCCCGCGCCGAGCTCTTCGAGATCATCAGCGCCACCGAGATTCGCACCTTTTCCGGTCTGATCGAGAAGTTCGGCACCGGAAAGGGTTGCGACATCTGCAAACCCACGGTCGCCTCGATCCTGGCGTCGACGAGCTCCGATCACGTGCTCTCCGGGGAGCAGGCCTCGCTCCAGGATTCCAACGACCACTTCCTGGCCAACATCCAGAAGAACGGCAGCTACTCGGTGGTGCCGCGGTCGCCGGGCGGTGAGATCACCCCGGAGCAGTTGATCCTGATCGGTGAGATCGCCAGGGATTTCGACCTTTACACCAAGATCACCGGTGGCCAGCGCATCGACATGTTCGGCGCCCGGGTGGATCAGCTGCCCGAGATCTGGCGCCGGCTGGTCGAGGGCGGCATGGAATCCGGCCACGCCTACGGCAAGTCCCTGCGCACCGTGAAGAGTTGCGTGGGCAGCACCTGGTGCCGGTACGGGCAGCAGGATTCGGTGAACATGGCCGTCGAGATCGAGAAGCGGTACCGGGGCCTGCGCGCGCCGCACAAGATCAAGATGGCCGTGTCGGGGTGTGCGCGTGAATGTGCCGAGGCGCAAAGCAAAGACGTCGGCATCATTGCCACCGAACAGGGCTGGAACCTCTATGTCTGCGGCAACGGTGGCATGTCGCCCCGGCACGCCCAGTTGCTGGCCGGTGATCTCGACGACGAGACCCTGATCCGCTACATCGACCGCTTCCTGATGTTCTACATCCGTACCGCCGATCGGCTGCAGCGCACGGCGCCGTGGCTGGAGGCGATGGATGGGGGGCTCGACCACCTGCGCGACGTCGTGTGCAACGACTCGCTCGGTCTGGCTTCGGAGTTCGAGGCGGCCATGGAGCGTCACGTCGACGGTTACGCCTGTGAATGGAAGGGCGTGCTGGAGGACTCCGAGAAGTTGTCGCGCTTCGTCTCGTTCGTCAACGCCCCCGGTGTCGACGATCCCACCGTCACGTTCACCGAGCGCGCGGGCCGCAAGGTCCCGGCCCCGGCCGAGCAGGCGGTACCCATCGGAATGCCCACGATCCGTTCGCTACAGGAGGCGCCATGACCGTGCTCGACGACCGCAATGATGTCAACGCCGGAGTGGGGCAGGTGTGGACGACGGCATGCGCGTACGACTTCCTGATCCCGGGGCGCGGCGTGGCCGTGCTGCTGCCCGATGGCGCTCAGGTGGCACTGTTCCGGCTCGATGACGGCACGCTGCACGCCGTGGGGAACATCGACCCGTTCTCCGGGGCAGCCGTGATCTCGCGGGGCTTGACCGGGGACCGGGGCGGACGTGCCACGGTGCAGTCACCGATCAAGAAACAGGCGTTCGCCTTCGATGACGGCAGCTGCCTGGACGATTCCGCGGTGTCCATTCCGGTGTACCGGACCCGGGTCACCGCCGAGGGCATGGTTCAGGTCGCGGGCTGATCGGCCGCACGGCTCCAGTGGGCATCGCGCCCCTGGAGCTTGCGGCGTTCCACGTCGCCGCGACGCTCCAGCACCGTGAGGTTGCGGTAGACGGATTCGATGACGACCGGGGCATGGAAATGCGCATGCATGTCGTCACGTAGCTGTGCGGTGGTCATCGGCCGTGAGGTGCGTTCCAGGGCGTGGAGCAGGTGCTGACGCAGGTGTTCGGCCGAGACCCGGTTACCGGGTCGCACGGCTGTCTGCGTCGTCGCGGCGTACCGCGTCCAATGGTGTTGTCACCTGCACCTTTACTTCGACTCCCATCACTTCGCCCAGCTGGCCGGCATAACGATAGCCGAGAATTTGGGCGGCTCCGACACAGATACCGGCCTGGCAAACGACCGCACCGGTGACGGCGCCGGATTTGCCAGAACTGCGCGTTGCCGACGCTTGCGCGATCGTGCCGCAGGCATCTCACTGGCTAACTAGAATAGTTCGCTGGGTGTGTTTAGACTCCTTGTCAGGTGAGCGTCTTCTGAGGGGTTGACAAGGGATGTTTGCGCGTTCTGTGTTGAATCTCCTGGGGGCTGCGGCGATGCTCGGCGCACTTGGAGCAGCGTTCATGCCGCTGGGTTTGGATGCGGTTGACCGTGCCGGTCAGCCCATCCCGTGTGGTAGCGGTGCGCGGCCGGACCATCAGGTGGCCGCCCAGCAGGACCGGCTCAACCTGGACCAGCACACGCTCGCCGGCCCCGGGTATGTGCCGAGCGATTACGTCGAGCAATGTTCGGCACTGGTCACCGAGCGGCGATCGACGGTGTTCGTGGTCGCCGGCGCCGGCGGTGCGCTGCTTCTGGTGGTGGCCGCCGGGCCCCTGGTCGCACGGTCGATCCGGTCACGCCGCAGCCGGCAGGCTCAGCACGCCCGCGCGCCGGAAGCGGTTCGCAATCAACCGGACCATGCCCGGGTGGGTGCCCAGCGGTTCGCTCACGAGGTCGGCACCGGCTTCACGCAGCCGATCCTGGAACAGTCCGTCGGCGAGCAGGTAGGACGCCACAGCTATGCGGCGATCGCTGCGGCGGCGCTGCGCGGCGACGGCTTCGGCAACACTCGGCGCCCCGGTGGCGGCGAAAGCCAGTTCTACGCGGTCGCCGGTCAGGGCTGACAACAGCGCGGCGGTGCGTCGAAGGTCGGACTGGGCACTTCTGTCCGAGGTCCCGGCGGCCGCCAGGATCACCGAATCTCCCGGGCGCCAGCCTGATTCGACGAGTCGATCGGCCAGTACCCGAACCGTGCCGGGGCACGGGCCCAGCGGCTGGGTGACGGTGACCCAGGGATGCGCGCTGGCAGCCACATGGGTGGGGACATCGACCCGGACGTGATAGCCGGCGGCCAGGAAGGCCGGCACCACGACGGCCGGAGAGTCGGTCGGCAGCGCCGCCAGCACCTCGCTGGGGGTGGGCCCCAGCACGTCGACGAAGGACACGTGTACGGGCCGGCCCAGCATCTCGGACACCCGTTCGGCGAGATCGCCGATCATCGCGACGCCGCCGGGTTTGCGGGTCCCGTGCGCCACCAGTACCAGGCTCACAGTGCCCGGACCATCTCGGAGTCGTCGACCGCCAGCCGGTAACCCCGCTTGACGACGGTCGACACGATGTTCTTGTCGCCCAACGCGGTTCGCAGCCGCAGCACGGCGGTTTCCACGGCGTGGGTGTCTGTGCCGGCGCCCGGCAGTGCGCTGAGGAGGTCGAATCGGGACACCACCGCACCCGGTCGGTGGGCCAGCGCCCGGATGGTCGACATCCCGGCCGGGGACAGCGGCTTGACCGCGCCGTCGACCAGGACGCACGTGCCTCGGATCTCCAGCGTGTGCCCGGCGACCCGGATCGAGCGCGTCTGCAACAGCGGCAGTTCGTCGGTGATGTGACGGGCCAAGGCGCCCAACCTCATCCGTTCCGGCGCCGAGGTCGGCACCCCGAGCCGGACCAGGGGCCGGGCGGTGACCGGTCCGACGCACATCGCGTGCACGTCGGTGCGCAGCGCCGCCAGTACCCGGTCGGCGAGCCCCATCTCGGTAGCCCGCATCAACACCGATGCCACCGCCATCGCCGAGGTGAAGCTGACTGCGTCGAAACGGTGGTCGGCGATCCCGGCGACCAACTGGTCGAATTCGCCGTCGCGCGGGGCCGGATGCCAACGGTAGACCCGGATCGGTACCACCTCGGCGCCCGCGGACCGCAATTCGTCGAGAAACTCCGGGAACGGATCCCACTCGTCGGTGGCGCCGTGCAGTTGCACCGCGATCCGCTGGCCGGCCACTCCCTGCTCGATGAGGTAGCGCAGCACCTCCCGGGAGGATTCGGATTCCGGTGACCACTCCTCGGGCAGCCCCGCCGCCCGCAGCGCCCCGGTGGCCTTCGGGCCACGCGAGACGATGCGCGCGGTGCTCAGGGCGGCGGTGAGGCTGCGGTCCAGACCCCAGCCGTCTGCTGCGGCCATCCAGCCGCGAAACCCGATCCCCGTCGTCGCCACCACGATGTCGGGTGGCGTGGCGATCAGCGACGCCGTGTGGGCGCGCAGCTCGTCGTCGTCGGGTAGCGGCACCATGGTGATCGCAGCGGCGCTGGTCACCGTCGCACCACGCCGTTCCAGCAGCGCACCGAGTTCGTCGGCGCGGCGGGAGGACGTGACGGCGACCCGGAATCCGGTCAGCGGCGCCCAATCGGGATCACTCATGTGTCTTGTGTAAGCAGACGGTGTTTCCAAGCTGTTAACCAACCATTGCTGAGGCGTGTCGGTCTTCGGGGACCACAGTGACCTGCGTCGCAATGGGCCTGCGGACGTAGCGCATCCAGGTGAGTGCCGAGGCCAGCAGGTAGAAGGCCAGGAAGATCACGAAGGCTGCCGTGGCCGAGCCGCTGGACAGGTAGGACTGGCGCAGGGCCAGGTTGATGCCCACGCCGCCCAGGGCGCCGATGGCCCCGGCGAAGCCGATCAGTGCGCCGGACATCGACAGCGACCACTGCTGGCGCTCTTCCTCGGTGATCTGCAGGGAGTGGCTGCGGGCCTCGAAGATCGACGGGATCATCTTGTACACCGAGCCGTTGCCCAGGCCGCTGAGCAGGAACAGGGCCACGAAGCCGACGACGTAGCCGACCATCATCAGGGTGTTGGCCGCACCCGCGGAGTGATCGTCGAACACGCTGATCCCGACCAGCAGTCCGGCCGCCAGGATCATTCCGCCGAACACTGCCAGAGTGACCCGGCCGCCGCCGATCCGGTCGGCCAGCTTGCCGCCGTACACCCGCGCCACCGAGCCGAGCAGCGGTCCGATGAAGGCGATCTGGGCGGCGTGCAGCGAGGCCTGGGCGGCGCTTTGCCCGCCGGCGGCGAAGTTGATCTGCAGCACCTGGCCGAAGGCGAAGGAGAAGCCGATGAAGGATCCGAAGGTGCCGATGTAGAGCAGCGAGATCACCCAGGTATCACGCACGGCCAGAATCGATTTCATCGCACCGAAGTCGACCTTGTGCAGTTCGAGGTTGTCCATGTACAGGGCCGCGCCGATGCCGGCCACCGCCAGCGCCACCAGATAGACCGCACACACCCAGTACGGGGCGCGGTTGCCGGCGGTGGCGATCACCAGCAGGCCGATCAGCTGGATCATCGGCACGCCGATGTTGCCGCCACCGGCGTTCAGTCCCAGGGCCCAGCCCTTGAGGCGCTGGGGGTAGAAGGCGTTGATGTTGGTCATCGAGGAGGCGAAGTTGCCGCCGCCGAAGCCGGCCAGCGCCGCGCACAGCAGATAGGGCCACAGCGGTAGGCCCGGATTGGCCAGCAGCACCATGGTTCCCACCGTCGGGATCAGCAGTACGAAGGCCGAGAACACCGTCCAGTTGCGGCCGCCGAATGTGGCGGTGGCCAGGGTGTAGGGAATGCGCAGACAGCCACCCACGAGGGTCGCGGTGGCGCCCAGGAGGAATTTGTCACCGGCGGTGAAGCCGTACACGGCCTCCGGCATGAACAGGATCATGACCGACCAGATGGACCAGACGGAGAAGCCGACGTGTTCGGCGAACACCGACCAGATCAGGTTGCGGCGCGCGATGTACTTGCTTCCGGCCTCCCAGGCCACCGTGTCCTCGGGATCCCAATTGGTGATGCGCTTCGACTTCAGCAGAGTGGGCATGGCGCAAAAGTAGGAAGCGTTTATTGCGCGGACGCTCCCTGCGGTGACCCGGCCGTGAACTTCCGCTCACCTGCTGCGTGGCGACGGTGTGAGGCGGTGTTGCCCGGTGGCTACCAGACGTCCCCGTCGCGCCAGTCGCAGGCGATCTCTGCCGAGGTGTCCAGCTGCATCCCGTCGGGCAGATCGATCGGCAGCACGAACAGTGACCGGTCGTCCGAAGGCGTACGGGTCACCCCGGCCGGCCGCAGCACCGAGGTCGGGCCGGTCCAGGGCAGCCAACCGCGGGACAGGTACATGTCCCGCGCGATCTCCGAGGAGCTGAGCGCGCCGAGTTGGTAGGCGCCGCGCAGCACCTGCTCGACGGCGTCCAGCACCGCGGTGGCCAGCCCCTGGCCGCGCCAATCTTCGCGCACCGCCACGGCTTCCACGTAGCCGCAGCGCAGTGCGGTGTCGCGGTAGAGCAGGCGCCGCTGGACGACGGCGCCGTGTGCGATCAGGGCGCCGTGGTGGCAGATCAGTGCGTGCATGCCACCGAGGGAGTGCTCCCAGTCGGCTTCGGTAAAACTGCCCTCGAAGGCATCGATGACCATGCGCCGGGCGCCCTCGCGGGTGTCGTGGTCGAGATCAGCGGTGTGGACCAGACGCGCGGTGTGCAGGATCCCGCCTCGGACGGGCGGCGCGCTGACATCCTGGATGGGCACACCCATGTTCTACCAGCGCTGCGCGCCGGTGTCTCTACGTTGCGGACCGTCCAGCGTGAAGGCCGAACTCTCCGGGCGCTGTTTTCACACCTGGGTCGCTGATCGCCGGGATCGCAACCACGACGTAGAAAATGACGACGCGAACGGCCCAGGTGACTAATCCTCGAACGGCCGACGAGGGTGCGACCAGTGCAGGCGCACGGTCTGTCCGGGCCGGACCTGGCCCAGTTTGTCGATGTCCTCGTCGGTCACCACGCCGATCACCGGGTAGCCGCCGGTCACCGGGTGGTCGGGCCCGAGGATCACCGGAAAACCGTTGGGCGGTATCTGGATTGCCCCGCGGGTCGCCCCTTCGCTGGGCAGTTGGCGGCCGGGCCAGCGGTAGTCCAGCGGCATACCGACCAGGCGCATCCCGACGCGGTCGCTGTGGTTGGTCACCAGCCAGTTGGTGCGGATCAGCACGTCGGGGTCGACGAACCAGTCGTCGCGGGGGCCGGGCACCACGTTCAGCTCGAGCACGTCACCGGTGATCGCGGCGACCGGGGCCTGGTCGGTCTCGGGCAGATCGGCCGTGTGCTCGCCGACCGGCAGGATGTCGCCGGGTTGCAGGGGAGCGGGGCCGATCGCCGACATCACGTCGTAGCTGCGCGAGCCCAGCACCGGCTCGACCTCGATGCCGCCGCGCACCGCCAGATAACTGCGCAGCCCGGAGTGCGGAGCGCCCAGTGAGATCACGTCGCCGGCCCGCACGTGGTGAATACTGTTGGTGCCGAAGGGAATCCCGTTGACCGCGGGGTCGGTGTCGGCGCCGGTGACGGCGATCGTCGCCTCCCCGCCGGTCACCCGGGCCGAGAAACCACCGAACATCACCTCGACGGTGGCGTGCTCACCCGGATTGGCGACCAGCCGGTTGGCCAGCGTGTGGGCCCGACGGTCGGCGGCACCCGAGCGGGTGACACCCAGGTGCGCCATGCCCGGGCGGCCGAGATCTTCGAGCAGGGCCAGCGGTCCGGTGCGCAGCACTTCGAATGTTGTTGTCATGGTGTCCTCCTCGCCGATGAGCCGTCTAGCCGATGGCCCGGAACTGCACCCAGGTGCCCGGGGTGAGCAGTGCGGGTTGGTCGCGATGGACGTCGAACAGCACCGCGTCGGTGCGTCCGATCACCTGCCAGCCGCCGGGCGACTGGCGTGGGTAGATGCCGCTGAATTCGCCGGCCAGGGCCACCGCCCCGGCGGGGACGCTGGTGCGCGGCTCGGCCCGGCGCGGTACCCGTAGCCGCTCGTCACCGCCGACGAGGTAGGCGAAGCCGGGGGCGAAGCCCATGAATCCGACCTGCCACGGGGTGCCGGTGTGGGCGGCGATCACCTGCGCCGGGGTGAGCCCGGTGTGTGCCGCCACGTCGTGCAGGTCGGCGCCGTCGTAGACGACGTCGATCGTCACGTCCACACCACCGCCGAGCGGCCGGACCGGCGCCGCGCCCGGCTGCAGACGCAGTGTGCCCAGCCGTTGCCGGGTGGGCGCCTGGTAGCGCGGATCGGCCAGTTTGATCAGGATCGTGCGGGAGGCCGGCACGATGTCGACCACACCGAGCAGTTGGGCCGCCGTCAGGGCGGCGGTCCATGCCAGAACATCGGCAGTGCTGTCGAACTCGAGCAGCAGAGCCTGGTCGCCGTATTCGCGAGTGGTGCCGGGGTTCAGGCTGGGGCCCCTCGCGTCCATCACCTCTGATGTCACACTCATGACCTGAAGCTACCCGTCGGTAGCTAAGAAAGCGCCAGCTCTGTGAACCTTGCCAGAGCTGCCTTATCGAAGCCTCACACGGCGGCCTGATATGTGGGCTCGCGGTGCTTGACGGCGGCGATCACGCGGTAAGTGATCGGCAGCATGATCACCTCGATCGCGGTCTTGTAGAGCCACCCCAACGCGGTGTAGGTGACGAAGTCGCCGACGCTGTCGATGCCGATCGCGCCGGCCGCGATGGCGCAGAACACCAGAGTGTCACCGAGCTGGCCGGCGAACGTGGATCCGATCAGGCGAGCCCACAGATGCCTCTCCTTGGTCCGCTGCTTGATCGCGACCACCGCCCACGCGTTGATGGTCTGTCCGACCAGGAAGCCGGCCAGGCCCGCCACGATCAACTGGGTGTAGGCGCCGACGATGTTCTCGAAGTGTTCCTGGTTGGCGTAGAAATCGGCGGCCGGCAGATAGACGGTGATCCAGAAGGCCAGGGCGGCAAGGGCGTTCATCGAGAAGCCGAGGAGGATGGCGCGCCGCGCGGCCTTGAAGCCGTACACCTCGGAGAGCACGTCGCCGATCACGTAGGTCAGCGGGAAGACGATGAACCCACCGTCGGTGATGATCGACCAGTTGCCGATGATCGGGCCGAAGGCGACGCCCTTGGTGGCGGTGACGTTGGAGATGATCACCAGGGCGGTGAACACCGCGACGAACACCGGATAGTAGGCCGAACCGACGGCCGCGGTGCCGCGATGCTCGTGTTCCTTGGTGCCTGTCACCGGGTCGTTTGTCACCGGGTCAGTGTGTCAGGTCAGCGCCTGGTTCAGCAGCGCCGGTAGCTGGTCGGCAACCACCGGATACGACAGCGGTGAGGCGAAGGCGATGGCGCCGGCCAGGTCCTTGGAGGTGAAGACGTGCCGTTTGCGCGTGGTGGCCCGTAGCTCGGCGATCGTCGGGTCGGCCAACAGGGCGTCGCGTTCCTGGTCGCTCTCGGTGGTCCAGATCAGCACATCGGCGGCGTCGAGAACCGAGGCGATGTCGTCGCGTGGGATCAATTCGGGTGTCGGGGGCACCGCGAAGCCCATCTCGGTGAGGAACTCGGTGCGCCAGTCGGCGTGGGTCTGCACGCTGTCGCGGAACAGGGTGCCACCCAGCAGGAGGGCCTTCTTCCCGGCGAACTGCGGGTTGCTGGTGGCCACCGCCTTGAACTTCTCGTCGATGCCGGCGATCAGGGCCGTCATCGCGTCGTTCTGGAACACCGCCTGGCCGATCTGGGTGGCCTGGTCGCGCCAGGGTTCGAAAAAGGCCTCCGGCCCCGATTGCGCGACGGTCGGGGCGATCTCGGACAGCTTGGTGTAGGTGTCGGCGTCGAGCCCGGCGTTGGTGGCCACGATCAGGTCGGGCTTGAGCGCCGCGATCTTGTCCACCTGGATGCCGTCGGTCAGGTTCAGCACCGTGGGTTTGGCATCCCCGAGTTTCGGTTGCGCCCACGGCCACACAGCGAACGGCTGACCGCCGAACCACTCGGTGGTCGCGATCGGGACCACACCGAGGGCCAGCAGCGCGTCCTGTTCGGTGAAACCGGCGCTCACCACCCGTTGCGGTGGCCCGGGGATCGTGGTGTCACCGAATTGGTGGCGCACGAGCGTGGAACCGTCTTTGGCGACTTCGCCGGGCTTTTGCGTGCTGCATGCGGCGATCAGGGTCATCGCAGCGGTGACCGTGAAAAACCCTCGCCGTGACCAGGTTGTCGGCACGTGGCCAGGGTAACCGCTACCCGGTGGTCCCAAGCTGTCGAACGGCCACTTATGACACGCGATACGGCCAAACGCGTGCGACAAGTGGCCATTCGAAGCGTCACTCGGGCACGACGAGGACCGGCGTCGTCGAATGCGCGACGACGGCACCGGCCACGCTGCCTTCCAGGTGACCCAGGAGTCCGCTGCGCCGGTGCGGCCCGATCACGATGAGGCTCGCATGGTGGTCGCGGGCGGTCTCGACGATGCCTTTCCAGATCGGCGCGGATTCGACGGCCACGCTGCGAGCATCGAACCCGGCCCGGGTGGCCAACGTCGCCCCGTGGGCAGCAGTCTGCTCGGCGACCCGACGTACCTCGGTGGCCTGATCGGCATCGAAGTGGGTGGCCGCAACGGGGGTGAAACCGACGTCGACGGGCTGCCAGACGCACACCACTAGGACCTCGCGGCCGGCCGGCAATTCGGCTGCCGCGCGTTCGATGGCCGAGGCGGCGCGGGCGGTGCCGTCGTAGGCGAACAGCACCGGCCCTGGGACAGAGGGCTTTTCGTGCCGCGGGGCCGGGGTGGCCGGACGGGCCGGCTGTGGTTCGACGGGCGGCGGCAGGCCGGGCCGCAGCCGGGCCAAAAGCGGTGGCGAGTACCAGGCCGGTGACTCGCCGTCGAGGAACTGGTCCAGGTCGGGCTGCTGGGGTCGGGCCCCGCTGAGCGCGTAAACGGCGACCCCGAACACCGCGCCACCGACTGCGAGCCCGAATCCGATCAGCAGGGCACTGTCGGCGCCGGCGGTCAGCCCGCCGGCCGCCCGGGCCGCGAAATGGGCGAAGATCGGCGCGACCATGAATGCCGCCACCGCCCGCAGCAGTTCGATGATCGCGAACACCCGCTGCAGGCTGTTGGACTGCAGCGAGAATCCGGCGACGAACAACGCCGGGGCCACCGTGGCACCCAGCGCCAGCCCGGTCAAGGCGGAGGCGAGCAGGGCCAGCGGCTGGTTGGCGGGCAGGGCCATGCGGAACACCAGGATTCCGGCGGCCAGCAGCACCATGCCCACCAGCGGCAGGTAGTGCATGGCGCGGCGGGTGATGACGAATCCGAACACGAACGCCATCACCACGGCACCGGCGAGCTCGGGCAGATACAGCAGCCCGACCTGCACGGGGCTGTAGGTCTGCATGAAGACCTCGGCGGTCAGGGCGGTGGCAGCCACCGAGGCCGCGGCGGCGAACAGCGCGAGGCCGACCCCGGCCACCGGGATCGAACTGGTCAGCATCGTGCGAATGGTCAGCAGCGGACGGCGGGCCCGGAACTGGTAGACGATGAGGGCCACGATCAGCGCCAGGCCGCCGAGCATCGGCAGGATCGCGACCGGGTCGGTGAACTCGTGGCTGGTCAGTTGGGCCGCACCGATGAAGGCCGCGGCGCAGCCGATGGAGGCCAGGCCGATGGCTTTGAGGTCGCGCGGCGCGTCGAGGTCGGCCGGTGGGGCGTCTTCGAAGGTCAGCGCCGCCATGATCAGCGCTGCCACCGAGATCGCGGCGATGATCCAGAACAACGGGCGCCACGCCAGGGCCTCGGCCTGGGCGCCGCCGATGAACGGGCCCAGGGCGACGGCCCCGAACACGCACATGTTCATGATCACGGCGGTGTAGCGCAGCTTGTCGCGCGGAAAGCCGATGGTCAGTGGCGGCGCTGCGGCGATCAGCAGCATGCTGGTGGACAACCCCTGCAGGACATGGCCACCGATGAACATGGTGGCGTTCAGCGCCGACGCGGCCAGCACCGAGCCCACCACGAGGACGACCGCGTACGCGAGCAGCATCCGGCGTTGGGGCAGGTGCTGGGCGAACTGCACGGCCAGCACGGTGCCGACGGCATACGCGGCGTTGCCCAGGCCGAAGCCCAGGCTCATGGTCTGGGCCGAGATGTGCAGCTGTTCGGAGATGATCGGCACCAACGGGTCGACCGCGGCCGACAGCGCCAGATAGGGAATCAAGGCCAGGGTGACCATGGTGGCCACCGCGGGGTACCGGCCGGCGAGGGGGCCCTGGCGCATCAGCGCCGCCCGGAGCGGGCTGTGAGCGGGGCGTGGCGCTTGGACGCCGCGTTCGGACAGTCGGCTGGCGGGTGTGGTTGGGGCACGTGCCCCGGAAACCGGCCGGGCCGGGCAACTTATTCCCTGTGCAAGGAAACTGTGACGGGCGTTACGTGGTCAGCCGGATCTTCAGGTGGTCCCCGGATCGCGCCATTGCGGCGGCGTAGCCCGCGGCCGCGTCGTCCAGTGGCATGGTGTCGGTGAAGATCCCGTCGACGTCCAGACGGCCGGCCTGTAACAGCGGGATCAGCTCGGGCCAGGTCTGCTGCACCGGGGCGGTGGTGAGCCGGATGGTCAGGCTGCGGATCAGGCAGGCCAGCGCGGGCAGCGGGTAGGGCTGCAGATCGTGTACGCCGACGATCGACACCGTGCCGCCGGTGCGGACCGCCTCGATCGAGTCGGTGATGGAGGAGTCGCTGCCCACCGCATCGATCACCGCGTCGACGCCCAGGCCGCCGGTGGCTTCCCGGATCGTCTGCACCGCAGGCGGCGCGATCCCCACCGCACCCCACTTCTGTGCGCGGATGCGCCGGGATTCCACCGGGTCGATCGCGAAAACCCTTGCGGCACCGAGCGTCAGTGCACTGCGCAGGGCGCACATGCCCACCGCGCCGAGTCCGACGATCGCCACCGAACCACCGAGCGGGATGTCGGCGCGTTTGGCCGCCGCCCACCCGGTGGCCAGGTTGTCCGTCAACAGCAGCGCCTGCTCGGTGCTGATGTTTTCCGGGACGGCCAGCAGTTGGAAGTCGGCCGCCGGCACCGCGAGCAATTCGGCCTGCGCGCCGCCGAGCACGCCGGAACCGAAGATCTGCGGGCCCTGCACGCAGCGGATCGGGTCTTGGGTGGCGCAGCCGCTACAGGCGCCGCAGCCGGCCACCGAGGACACCAAGACCCGGTCGCCCTTCTTGAAACCGGTTACCGCCGAGCCGGTTTCGACAACGGTGCCGACAGCTTCGTGGCCCAGCGACACCGGGTCGATGATCGGGTAGTGGCCTTCGAGGAAGTGCAGGTCCGAACCGCAGATGGCGGTCGACTCCACCTTGACGATCGCCCCGCCCGGCCCGGGCAGGACCGGATCGGGCCGGTCCCCGACATGGATCTTGCCGGCGGCATCGACCACGACTGCACGCATACTCAGGCCTCCTGCACGGTGAAGTCGGACCAGATGGGTTCGTCGATGGCGGCGCGGTATTCGCTGAGCCGCCACGGGCTGACGGTGTGGATCTCACCGTCGGTGTTCTTGAAATAGGAGTGTTTGACCGACGGGTGCGCCCACACCGTTTGGCGGATCTGTTCTTGTGAGCGCTGGTGCCACTCCCGGGTCGGTTCCGGAAGCGGTTCCATGGACTTCGCGGGTGTGGTGACGAGGTGCTCCAGGCACTGGTTGATGTAGCGCATCTGCAGCTCGGAGTTGAGGATCAGGCTGCCGCCGTGGGCCAGGTGGGTGCCGGGCCCGTAGGTCATGAAGAAGTTGGGGAAGCCGGGCACCGTGATGCCGCGGTAGGCGTAGGGCCGCTGTCCCCAGACGTCGTGCAGGTCGACACCGTCGCGCCCGGTGATCGTCATCGGAAACAACACCTCGGTGGCCCGAAAACCGGTGGCGTACACGATGATATCCACGTTGTACGTCTGACCGTCGGTGGTGACGACGCCAGCCGGTGTCAGGCGCTCGATCGGGGTGCGAATCAGCTCGACGTTGTCGCGCTTGAGCGTGCCCAGCCAGCTGCCGTTGTCCTGCAGCGTGCGCTTGCCGGTGGCCGGATAGTCGGGCAACACCTTGGCCAGCAGGTCCGGATCATCACCGACCTGGGTGGTGATCCAGTCGGTGAACATGATGCGGGCGATCGCGTTGATCTCGCTGACCGCATTGCTCTGATCGGCGTAGTCCGGGTCCACCCGCGCGGCGTCCAGGCCCTTGTCGGCGCCAGGCCAGAGCAGCAGGAACCGGTACCACCGGCCGTAGTAGGGAAGGTGTTCCATCGCCCAGCGCACCCCGTCGGCGACCGGTTCGTGATACATCGGGTTGGGGAACATCCACTGCGCGGTGCGCTGGAAGACCGTGAGATGGGCGACCTTGTCGGCGATGGCCGGGGCGATCTGGAAGCCGCTGGCGCCGGCCCCGATCAGGGCGACCCGCTTGCCGGTGACGTCGACGCTGTGGTCCCAGGAGGCGGAGTGAAAGGCCGGTCCGGCAAAGGTTTCCGCGCCGGGGAAGTCGGGGATTTGCGGCCGGTTGAGTTGGCCGACGGCGGTGATGACGGCGTTGGCCTGCAGGGTCTCGGTGCCGTGCGCCGAGCGGACCGTGACGTCCCAGCGCTCGCCGTTCCAGGCGGCCGACACCACCTCGGTGTTCCACCGGATGTTCGGCTGCAGGCCGTGGCGGTCCACCACGTCACGGAAGTACTGGCGCAGTTCGGGCTGCTCGGCAAAGAAGTGGTCCCAGTGGTTGCTGGGTTCGAAGCTGTAACAGTAGAAGTGGTTGGCCACGTCGACGCGGGCACCGGGATAGCTGTTCTCCCACCAGGTTCCGCCCGGGCCGGCGTTCTTTTCCACGATGGTGAAGCCGATGCCGGCCTGCTTGAGCCGGACCCCGGCCAGCACGCCGGATTCCCCGCAGCCGATCACGATCACGTGGAAGTTCCTGGCATCTTCGCCCAGGGCGGCGGGCCGGCGCGGATCGACGCCCTCGAGGTCGAGTTCCTCCAGCATCAGCGGCACGTTGTCCTCGTCGACCGGTTCACAGGCCGCCCAGTCCAGCATCTCCCTGACCAGTTCCGCGGGCAGCGGGTCAGGGACCGGGCAGCCGCGGTCGCGGTAGTCGGCGAGTATCGGCAGGGCGACCTCACGGGCCCGGGCCTTGTCCTCTTCGCTCATGAAGCCCTGCACCTCGTTGAGGAACAGGCCGGCCTGTTTGAACTCGCGGATGAAGCGCGGGTCGCCGGTGATGTGCACGAGCGAGAGCAGCAGCGTCGGGATGCTGACCTGCTCCAACGCCGCCGCGATCTCGGCATCGGGGGTGGTGAAGGGCTGGCCGACGTGGAAGCTCCGGGTCACGCGGCGTTACGCTACTGCCCGTAGCGTTATGTGACAAGGGCTGGTTGAAGCGTGATCACGCACGTCGTCCGGCTCGTTCGGCGAAATCGTCCAGTGCAGCCAGGATTTCAGGTGCGTGCCAGGCACGGTTACGCGCTCGGTCGGTGAACTCGACGACGATGCCCGCCCCGGTGAGAGGACCGATATAACGACGGGGATGGTCAGTGGAGATCCCCAGCTCCTGGCGCAGGAGCACACCGTTGACGACTGGCCGCCGGGTCAACAGGTCGGCGACTCTCCACACAGCCGAGTCCGACCGTGCGGTGACCCGGTCATTCCAGCTCGCCCGGATCTCACGAAGCTGGGTGATCAGTTGCCGGCCGTTGGCCACCGCGCGCTCGCTGGCGCGGGCGAACCGCTCGATGATGGGCGCGAGATCGCCTTCTCGGTAGGCGGTGAGTGCGGCGAAGTAGCCGTCGGTATCGGACAGCAACCCGGCGGACACGGGGACCGTCACCTGCCGGGTCAAGCCCTTGTTGCGCAGCATCGACTGCGCCAGCGCCCGGCCCGTGCGGCCGTTGCCGTCGGTGAACGGGTGGATGGTCTCGAATTGGGCATGGGCTACCGCGATCTGCGCGAGAGGCACTGAGGCTGGCTGTCATCCATACTGGCGAGGTGGATGTGTTGGCGACCATCGCACTGAAGCCCGACTGGGTGATCACCTTACGGCGCGCCCGTCGTGCCGACGTCGCCGAACTCGTCGCGCTGATCACCTCAGACCCGGTTGCTCAGACTCGTGGCGATCTCCCGGACCGGGACATCGCTCCGTATCTGGATGCGTTTGACGCTCTCGATGCCGACCCGAGCGAACTGCTCGTGACCGCTGATCGTAACGGAGCGGTGGTAGGCACATTCCAGCTGAGTTTTCTTCCGGGCCTCGCACGTCGCGGGGCGACGCGTGCGCAGATCGAGGCGGTCCGGGTCCGGGCGGATCATCGGGGGACAGGGGTCGGGGGTGCGATGCTGCGCTGGGCGATAGCGGAAGCGCAGCGGCGTGACTGTGCACTCGTCCAATTGACCAGCGACGAGCGACGTGTCGATGCCCATCGCTTTTATGAACGTCTGGGCTTCGTCGCCACGCACATCGGATACAAGCTCGAGCTCGACCCCGCGTAGGTCATCCCCGCTAGCGGTTACGGCAATCGCAGGTCGCCGCCCGCGACCCACTCCTCGTAGAACGGCGGCATCTCGGAACCCCGGCCGGAGAACTGCGGTGGCCGCTTCTCCAGGAACGCCCGCACGCCATCGTGGCCGTCTCCGATGCTCGTGTAGAACATCGCCAGGGAGTCCACCCGGTGTGCATCGACCGGGTGGGGTTCGGCGGCATTGCGGTAGAGCATCTGCCGCATGAGCGCGACCGAAACCGGTGAGCGGTCGCGTGTCCACGCATCGGCCAGCGTCCGTGCCTCGGTGATCAAGGCGTCGGGTTCGTGCACGGCTTGGGCCAGTCCGAGCTCGTGGGTTGCGTCGGCGGTGAGGATGTCGGATCGGTACACCAGGTCCAAAGCCGTTGGCATACCGACGATCCGGGGCAGGAACCAGGTGGAACACGCTTCGGGGGTGATGCCCAGCTTTCCGAAGACCAGCCCGAAGCGGGCCTTGGTCGACATCAGCCGGGCGTCCATGGCCAGTGTCATCGTGGCGCCGATGCCGACCGCGGCCCCGTTGATGGCGGCGATGACGGGCTTGCGGCAGGCGTAGATCGCCAGGGTCACCCGGCCCCCGGTGTCGCGGACCCGGCGCAGTTCAGGGTCGTCGAGGTCGGCCATGTCGGCCAGCGTTGGTGACTTCGACTCGTCGAGACCGAACACGTTGCCGTCACTGGACAGGTCCATACCGGCGCAGAACGCCCGGCCCTCGCCGGTCACGATGACGGCACGCACCGCGTCGTCGGCATTGACCGCAACGAAGGTGCGCTCCAACTCGTCGGCCATCTCGACGGTGAACGCGTTGAGGTTCTCTGGGCGATCGAGGACGACGGTGAGGATGCCGTCGTCGAGTTCGTGCCGGATCGTCGTGAAGTCCACGGATGCTCCTCCTCGGGTTGGTTGCTACTCAGCTTGCCCAAGTCGGAGAGCCCGCCGGCAATGACCCCCCATGGGCCCTGCCGGCGATAGCCCACCGTGCAACGTCGACACGGTCTACGTTCATGGGATGGACTTCGATGAGTATCGGTCGCACGACGCCACATCCTTGGCGAAACTGGTTGCGGACAAGCAGGTTTCGGCGGCTGAGTTGCTCGCCACGGCCCGGGAGCGGGCAGCGGCGGTAAACCCGAAGACCAACGCCATCGTGCGCGACGTTCCGGCCGCGCCATCGGACGATCTGACCGGCCCATTCGCCGGGGTCCCGTTCCTGATCAAGGACCTGGCGCAGGACTATGCGGGGTTGCCCACCTCGGCCGGTTCACGTGCGCTGATGTCGCTGAAAGCCTCCGAGCATGCCACTGTCGTGCAGCGCTGGATCGACGCGGGCCTGGTCATCTTCGGGAAAACCAACACCCCAGAGTTCGGCGCGAAGGGGATCACCGAACCGGACGCGTGGGGACCGGCCCGCAACCCCTGGGATCTGGCAAGGTCGCCCGGTGGGAGCTCGGGAGGATCTGCGGCCGCCGTCGCGGCGGGCATCGTGCCCTGCGCCGGCGCCAACGACGGCGGCGGATCGATTCGCATCCCGGCGGCCAGCTGTGGACTCGTCGGGCTGAAACCGGGCCGCGGGCTGACGCCGTCGGGCCCGCTGGTCGGTGAATCCATGCACGGTGCGGCTGTTCAGGGCGTCGTCTCCCGGACGGTGCGCGACACGGCGGGAATGCTCGATGTCCTCAGTGGCGGCGAACCCTGGGGACCGTATGTGCCGGCCGTGCCTGAGGAGCCGTTCGCATCCTGTGTGGGGGCCGATCCCGGAAAACTGCGGATCGGGTTGCGGGTACCGACGGCGATCAACCCGGCGCCCCATCCCGAGGCGTTCGCCGCCGTGGAGGCCACCGCTGCCGCACTGACCGAACTCGGCCACCATGTCGAGGAACTGCCGCAAGCGCCTTTCGATGACGCCGCACTGGCCCGCGATTTCCTGCTGACCTGGTTTGTCTACAGCGCATGGGAGCTCGCCGAAGCCAAGCGGTTGACCGGCGCGAGCGACGACGCTTTTGAACGTGACACGCTCATCATGGCGGCGCTCGGCCGCGCCACGAGCAGTATCGACTACCTGGATGCGGTGCAGCGGCGCCACGACCACACGCGGCGGCTGACCACCTTCTTCGAGTCGTACGACCTGCTGTTGACGCCCAGCCTGGCGACCCTGCCGCCGCGGATCGGCGAGTTTGATCTGCCGGTTGTGCTACAGCGCGCTGCGGACGCGCTGATCAAGACCCGGACCGCGAGCATGTTGCGCTACACCAAGATCGTCGACGACATGGTGGACAAGAACCTTGGCTGGGTGCCTTATACGCAACTGGCGAATATCACTGGCCGCCCGGCGATCTCGCTGCCGCTGCACTGGACGGCCGAAGGTCTGCCGCTCGGTGTGCAGTTCGTCGCACCGCTTGCCGGTGAAGCGTTGCTGTTGAAGCTGGCGGGCCGGCTCGAGGAAGCGATGCCGTGGGCCGGCCGCTTCCCTCCTCTCGATGAGAGATGACCTGCATCCACACCGGAGCGAAGGGGCAGGCTACGTTCGGGACACTCCAACGGTGTCACGACGGAAGGACGATCGGCTGACATGGCACGTATAGAGCCCCTGAGCGCCAAAGAGTTTCCGAAAGAGATGCGTGCTGCCCTGGCGGCGCTGCGTCCGGCCAACCCTAGGCATACGCCGCTGCCCACCACCGACCGCCCCAAGGCGATGCACGTCCTGGGTGCCATGGCGCATCACCCCGAGCTGGCCCAGGCCTACTTCACCTTCAACGGCCACCTCCTGCTGGGCACAACCTTGAGCGAGCGGCACCGGGAGCTGCTCATCATGAGGGTGGCTGCGGTGCGCAAGTGCGGCTACGAATGGGCCCAGCATCTTTTCGTCGCACGCGACGCCGGACTCACCGATGAGGAAATCGGGCGCATCGCATATGGACCCGAGGCGCCGTTCTGGAGCCCACTGGAGGCCGCGATGCTGCAGGCGGTGGATGAGCTCATCGAACCGGGCGCGATCAGCGAATCCACCTGGCAGGTACTGGCCGCCGAGTTGGACACCCGACAGCTTCTCGATCTGATCTTCACGGTCGGCGGCTACGACATACTGGCCCGGATGTTCAGCTCGCTGGGCCTGACCATCGATGACGACATCGCCGCCCTGATGGCGCGCTACGGCGAGCTGTTCGGCTGAGATGCGGGCGTGCCGGCAGAGCTGACCGTCGCTGTCGCGAACCAGCGTGCCGCTGTACTGGAAGCGATTGTGGCGACGCGTGATTCACCGCCGTGGTGTGCGCAGATTGAGGGTGCGTCGAGCGGTGGTGACCAGTTCATCGCGCAGCTCGCGGTCGTCGACACCGTCGAACGCCACTCCGACGGCCGACGAGATACCGGACATCACGATGGCGGCTCTGATCTGGCCGCTGGTGCCCGGTTCGGCGCCGGCCAGCAGATCCGCTTGGCGTTTGACGATCGCCGCCCAGCGCGGTCGTTGGCGTAGGAGGTCGGCGACGCCGGGGTCGCCGCTGAGGATGGGGAACAGGTCGCGGTGCGCCACTGCCAGGGCGACGTAGCCGGCGAGCATCGATTCGGCTTGCACCCGCGGTCCGCGCTGGGCCTCGGCGGCCTCGACGAGCTTTTCCAGCTCGTCGACGACGGGCTCCATGATCGTGCTCACGAGCTCGTCGCGGGTTCGAAAATGGTGGTAGATGGCGGATTTCGTCAGCCCGAGCTCGTCGGAGATCATCTGTAGGGATGTGCCGGCCACGCTGTGCCGGCGGAACAGGTCGATGGCGGCCTCGATCAGTTTTTGCCGGGTGGCGCCGGCTGCGGGGCTGTTCACTGCCGGGCTCACGACTCCACCCAAAATGTAGTGTGCCTAACAATATGTGGCTTCCTGACCATTCGTACAGTTTATACCTGTACGATTGGTCAGGAAGGAGCTTTACGTTTGGTCAGTTTTGGAGTCGATCTGGCCGACGTGCCCAGCCGTCCGAGGAGCGTTCCATGACATCAAGTACCGCGTCTCACCAGCAGTTACCTGTCGACACCTCGCCGCTGGAAGGCGTCGACTTCTTTCACGACGCGGCCATGGTCGCAGATCCCTACCCGGTCCTCGAGCGCATGCGAACCACCAGTCCCGTGCTTCGCGAACCGTCCCTCGACGTGGTGGTGGTCACCGGTTACCGCGAAGCGCAGGCGGTGCTCACCGACCACGAATCGTTCTCGTCGTGCAACACCGTCACCGGTCCGGTGCCGGGCTTCCCGGTGCAGCTGGAAGGTCTCGATGAAGCGACGGTCCGCGATCTGATCGAGGCGCACCGTGACGAGCTGCCGTTCAACGACCAGCTCCCGTCGTTCGATCCGCCCAAGCACACCGCGCACCGTTCGCTGCTGTCCCGGCTGATCACCCCGAAACGGTTGAAGGAGAACGAGGAGTTCATGTGGCGCCTGGCCGATCAGGTGCTGGAGCCCTATGTCGCCGGGAGTGGCGGTGAATTCATCCGTGCGGTCGGCAATCCCGTGGCGCTGCTGGTGATTGCGGATCTGCTCGGTGTCCCCGAAGCCGACCGGCCCGAACTCACCGAAAGGCTGACCGGTGATGTATCGCTGGGCAGCACCGACGAAACCGCCATCGAGCACGCTCCGCTGGAGTTCCTCTACACGCGGTTCGGCGACTACATCTCCGAGCGCCGCCGGCATCCTCGCGGCGACGTCCTGACCGAGATGGCGCACGCCACCTTCCCGGACGGATCGACTCCGGAGGTCATCGACGTGGTGCGGGTGGCCGCCAACCTGTTCTCGGCCGGCCAGGAAACCACTGTGCGACTGCTGTCCTCGGCCGTGAAGATCCTGGCCGAGGATGCCGAGCTGCAGGAGCGGCTACGGCGCTCACCTGAGCTTGTCCCCAAGTTCGTGGAAGAGGCCCTGCGATTCGAGAGTCCCATCCGAGGGGATTTCCGGCTCGCCCGCGCCGCCACGCGCGTGGGAGACGTCGAGATCCCTGCCGGGGCGGTGGTGATGGTGCATTACGGTGCGGCGAACCGTGATCCGCGGCAGTTCGACAACCCTGACGTGTTCGACCTGGACCGGCACAATGCCCGCCAGCACATCGCCTTCGGGCGCGGTATCCACAGCTGCATCGGGGCGCCGCTGGCCCGGGCCGAAGCGAAAGTGGTCATTCAACGGCTGCTGGCGAGCACCAGTGCCATCCAGATCGACGAGGCCCACCATGGCGCCGCCGACGCCCGCCGCTACGACTATGTGCCGACCTACATCCTGCGCGGCCTGACCGATCTGCACGTCACGCTGGCGCCGGCCGAACGCTGACCAGTCAAGGAAAGAGAAAACAATGTCAACAGATTTCGCACGTCGCGATCGTGCCGTATTCGACCTGTCGGGCAAGGTGGTGGTCGTCGTGGGCGGCGGGCAGATGCCCGGCCCCAAGATCGGCAACGGCCGGGCCACCGCCATCGTGGCGGCACGTCACGGCGCCGAGGTGGTGGTCGTCGACCGCAATCTGGCTGCCGCGCAGGAAACCGTGGACATGATCACCGCAGAGGACGGCAGTGCCTACGCCGTGGCGGCCGATGTGGCCGAGAAGGACGACTGTCAGCGGATTTTCGACACCGCGATGCAGAACAGCGGGCATGTCGACGGCATGGTCTACAGCGTGGCCATCAACCCGCCGTTCGACCGGGTGAACAACTCGATGACCGAGGAGGACTTCAACCACGGGATCAACGTGAACATGCTCGGTGCCTACTACTGCAATCTCTTCGCCGCGCAATGCATGGAGAAGAACGAGGGCGGTTCCACCGGCAGCATCATCAACATCTCGTCGATTGCGAGCATCAAGAACGAAGTCGGGCTCAACATCGGGATCATGCCCTACGCGCTGGGCAAGTGCGGCCTGAACTACATCACCGAACTCACCGCCACCCAGTACGCCGATGCGGGAGTTCGGGCCAACACCTTGATGCTGGGTCCGATCGATTCGACGTTGGGCAACACCGATTCCCAATCGCTGTTCGGTTTCGAGCCCGACGAGGTCGATGAGGCCTACCGTGAGGTGGTGAAGCTGAAGATGGGCCGCGCCAGCGCCTGGGAAACCGGCTATGCGGCACTGTATCTGCTGGCCGATGAGTCACGGTTCATGACCGGGCAGCAGATCCGGTTGGACGGCGGTGCGACCCTGGTGCGCTGAAGCCATCGTATATTCGGACACAGAAGTGGAGTGAAGTCGTGAAGGCATGGCAATACGAGGGAGTACTGTGTCGCCTGCGTCGGAAGTGATACGCACAGAGTTGTGATCGGTTATGACCTGTTCGAGTAAGGCGAACAGGTGCTGTTGAGCTTCACTAGCGCTGATAGTCACGGTCGAACCTTTCGCAGTACAAGACGACCGTACAACGCTGTGACGTTCAGCATCGGATCACTCGTACTCAGGTGATCGACCAGAACTCCAGCAAGGTCCGGATGGTCGCCACCAGCGGTAAGGGTTGATCCAGCATGGGGTGGTGACCGGCTTCGGCAAGTTCGACGAATGGCCCGCGCAGCTGCAGGATCGAGCGGATCTGGTCGGCCATCCGGGGTGGGACCACCCCGTTCTCGCACCGTAAATACCCTATGCGGCAGGGGATTCGGGCGAAGGCGTTCTCCAGGATCTCTTCGTCGGCAGGTGTCTCGTCCATGAGCAGGCCGCCGAAGATGTCGGGGTCGAACTTCCATACCCAGCCGTGGTCGGTTTGGCGAATCGATTCGGTGGCGATGTGGTGACCGATGTAGGGTAGCGTCACGTCTTGCTTCGGTACCGCGCGGAACCGGGCCAGGATGTCGTCCTCGGTGGGGTAGCCGGCGGTGTCCCGCCGCCGCTTGCGCAACCGGACTTCCTCGGGTGCGCGATCGCGCAATGGTGAATCGATGACCAAGATGCTGTCGATCTGCGCGCCGTAGTGGGTGGCGGCCGAGGCGCCCACCCAGCCGCCCATGCTGTGGCCGACGAGTGTGGGCCGGGCCGAGGAGCCGGACGCGTCGGAGGCCGCGAGCACTTCCTTGGCCCAGATCGACAGGGCGTATTCGGTGCGGCTTCCGCTGTCTCCGTGTCCGCTCAGGTCGGGGGCGATGACGAGATGGGTCGGGGTGAAAAAGGGTGCGATGTGGTCCCACCAACCGGAGTGGGCGCCGCCGCCATGGACGAACACCAGCGGCGGCTTGTCGGGATCGCCCCAGGTGCGGACGTGGATGGGGCAACCGTCGACGTCGATCGTCGAGTGCTGCGGCGTGTGGTCCAGGGCGGTGGTGAACCACGGAGGAGCGTCCGCCATAGGATGCGGGGCCGCGGCCTGGCCACGCCGGAACATGCGATTCACCTGGCAATTCTGTCGCATCGCCAGAATCTGCTCGAGACCCGCCCCGGCACAGGTCAGGACATCGCGAGGCTCACGCCGAGCGCGATCATCATCACCGCGATCACGCCGTCGAGAATGCGCCAGGTCATCGGGGTGGCGAACAGGCCGGCCAGCCGACGGGCGCCCAGGCCCAGGCCGGTGAACCAGACCGCGCTGGCGGCCACCGCGCCGGCGCCGAACAGCCACCGCTGGTCGCGGTGCTCATTGGCCAGCGAGCCGAGCAGTACCACGGTGTCGAGGTACACGTGCGGGTTCAGCCAGGTCAAGGCCAGGCAGGTGACGAGCACCTCGGCGAACCGGGCCGGGGTGCGTTCGGACGGGTCGAGCGTCGAGGGGCGGAACGGGCGGCGCGCAGCTAGCGCGCCATAGCCGATCAGGAACGCCGCCCCGCCGAACTTCGCCACCGCCATCGCGTCGGGGTGGGCGGTGATCAGGGCGCCGACGCCGGCGATGCCGGCCGCGATCAGGATCAGGTCGGAGACCGTGCACAGCGCGATCACCGCCACGACGTGTTCGCCACGGATGCCCTGACGCAATACGAAGGCGTTCTGTGCGCCGATCGCGGCGATCAGCGCGATGGTGGTGAGGAATCCGACGAGCACGGGTGAAGCCATGCGTTGACGGTATGGCGGTCAGTGGATCAAGTACAGCTAATGATTGTGATGATACATTAGTAGTTCTAATGCGTCTGGGTCGGATGGGGAACACAACCGAGGTGTGCCGACGACGAGTGCCACGTGGACCAGTTACCCAGGTATCCGGAATCCATCGCCGACGTAACGCGCGAGATGCGGCATGCTTTCGGCATGCCGGTGGTCATCCCGCCGCTAGATCGGCTTCACCCCGTCGGCTACCGCCTGCGGTTTGTCGGGGTTGGCGACGTTGTGGACGGTGACGAAACCGCAACCGAGCTGGCCACCATGATTGGAGACGACTGTTTTGTGTACGGAAAGCAATTGGGTCACTCGCGCCGAGGCCGACGCCGACATCCCCGCTATCCGCACGATCAACCTCGCCGCGTTCGAAACCGCCGAGGAAGCCGACCTCGTCGATGCTCTGCGCGCCGATCCGGCCTGGATAGCCGGCCTGTCCATCATCAGCGCGCGACCGGACGGCAAGCCCACCGGTTACGCCCTGCTGACTCGCTGCCACATCGACGACACTCCGGCGTTGTGCCTGGGACCGTGCGCAGTCCTGCCTGAGTACCAGAGGACCGGGGCGGGCTCTGCCGCGATCCGCGCCGCTCTCGTGGCGGCGGAGCAGGCGGGCGAGCACTTCGTGGTCGTCCTCGGGCATCCGACCTACTACCCACGGTTCGGGTTCACCCGCGCATCGCAGTACGGGGTTCGACTGAACATCGATATTCCCGACGAGGCATTGATGGTGCTCGGCCTCGACTCCGAGCAGCTGCCGAGCGGGACCGTCCGCTACGCTCCACCATTCGGGATCTGACAAGCCTGGGGACCGATGCCGGCTATCTGCAGGCGATGCCGGCCGCGTCCCGGTATGAGCAACCATCAGACGGACACCAGCGACTCAGACGTGGCCGCGTTACCCGTAACCGTCACTGTGACAACGGTTGCGCCCGGATCTGAGGCGATGACGAGCCTGGGGTCGTTCGGGGCCGACACCACGTGACCACCGGTGACGGTGACCTGATAGCCGTTCGGATACTGGACGGTGGGTGTCGAGATGATGGTCTGCGATCCCGCGGCGAAGTCACCCGATCCATCGACTCGTGCGGTCGAGTAGGTGAAGTTGAACGTCCCGTCCTCGGAGACGGTCCAACCCTGCGGGGTTCCGGAGACCACCTGCGGGTACGGCTTGGACAGCACCTTAAGGTTGCTGGAATTGACGTTGTCGCCGACCGGTGGCAAGGACGGGTCGTACACCAAGGACTGGTCGGTGGGGCTGGCACTGCTGGTGATTTCACCGACACCGGTGTAGGCCCAGTTGGCCCAGCTGATCTGCTTGGCGTCGGCGGCTCGCGTCTCGTCCGCGAGGGCATCCGGATCGCTGGTGGCCCCGAATTCACCCATGATGGCGGGCATCTCGTGCTCGGTGCTGTAGCTGTCGGCGCGGCCCGCGAGGATCGGCCCGACCAGGAAACTCAGATTGATACCGGCGACGTTGCCGTACCCGTGATATTCGAGGACCGTATTCGGATCGGAGATCTCGCCCAGGGCGACGGGCTGGCCGAACAGGATCGCGCTGATCTCGTCGACGGCCGGGCTGGCCGGTGAGACGAACACGGGGGTGTTCGGGTCCACCGACCGGATCGCGGCGATGGTCTGGTTGTACATCGGGGTGAGTTGCTGGGTCCCGAAGAAGGCACCGTTGAGAATCGTTGCGAGCCAACCGGAGCCGACCCACGGTTCGTTGATGATGTTGTAGCCGATGACGTTGGGGTTGTCACCGAAGTAGCCGGCGACAGCTTGCCAACTCTGCGCGTAGTGGTTCTGCAGTCCGACCCCGTCGGGGGCATCGGAGTTCGCCCAGAACGCGTCCCAGGCGTGGTTCTGCGCCGGGCTCAGGTAGTAGTTGACGACGAATTGGCCCAGGAGCGCACCCAAGTCTGGGTTGGGCAGACCACCGGTCTGGGTGGCCCAAGCCGGTGCGCCTTCACCGTGCAGCTCGGTGCTGTACAGGTCCTGGTGCATGTCGATGAAGGTGTAGATGCCGTGGTCGCTCAGAGTTTGTACGGTCTGGTTGATTCCGGCCAGGTAGTCGGTGTCGATGACACCGGGTTCGGGTTCCACTGCAGCCCAATTGATTCCCAGTCGCACCACGTTGAACCCGTTGTCCGCCAGGAATTGTGCGTCGTCGTCACTGAAGCCCATCGCCGATGGGTCATACGGCGGCACCTTGTAGACCACGTTCACCCCGTGCATGAGGACGACTTGCCCGTCGCTGTTGGTGAACCAGGTGCCGGTGGTGGTGAGCTTGTCGACGTTCCCCATGCTCGGCGGGACTCCGGCGATAGTGCCGAAACCACCGACGTCGCCGTGGGTGCCGAAGATCCCCGCGATGCCGCCCGCGCCGCCGAGTGCGACCAAGCCGGTCGCCGGGCCACCGACGGCGCTGTCGCCCGCGTCGCCACCGTCGCCACCGATGCCGAACAGCCTGGAGCCGTTGCCGCCATCTCCGCCGACGCCGCCGACCGCGCCGTCGCCACCGTTGCCGCCGTCGCCACCGAGACCGAAGAGCAGGCCGCGTCCGCCGCCACCGAAACCTCCGGCACCTCCGCGCGCCCCAGCGGTGCCGGAACCGCCGTCCCCGCCGAGACCACCGATGCCCATCAGCAGTCCGCCGGCGCCCCCGGCGCCCCCAGCTGCGCCGGCACCTCCGGTACCGCCGACGCCGCCGTTGCCGAGCAATCCGGCAGACCCTCCCGTACCACCGGCGGTCCCAGCCGAGGTGCTGTTCCAGCCCGCGCCGCCGTCACCCAACAGCCAACCGCCGGCGCCTCCGTCCCGGTGCTCGGCGGTGCCCGCCGAGCCGTTGCCGATCACGTAGGTCCCGGCCACGGTGTTGATGAACCCGTCGATCGCTTGCCCGACCGGGCTGGTGATCCACAATTGCACCGCGTCGTGGAGGGGGTCGTAGACGACAGTCCCGACGACGGCAGCCGGCGACTCCAGCGACAGCGTGTTCACCACCGCGCCGTGGTTGCCGGTAGTCGACCCGGCCGTGATCGTCCTGCGGCTGGCCAACCCCAACGCTGCCCACGTCAACGGATTGGAATCCGGCGGAGCGGTCGGATCTTTGGCGGGCGACACGCCCCCGAGACCGGGCAGCACATTGGCCGCCGCGATCATGCGGATGACTGGGTTGGCCGGCTCGATCGGCTGTTGCGTCATGACCGGTGGTGTCGCCGGCTCGGCGTCGTGCGCGGCTTCCGCGACCGCCGTTGGTCCCGACGAAGTTCGGGTAGTTCGCTCGGTCGTTGCGGTCACCGCCGTGGATGCGTGTAACCGCGCCGGTTCCGCTCGCTGTACCGGCGTGGACGGTGAATCGTCAGCGGTGGCCGCGGCGGGCTCGGGTTTGGTCTTCTTGTCAGCGGAGCGTCGGGTCGGGTCACCGCCGTGCTTTCGGTGGACGCGACGGGGAGATGAGTTGATGTGCGCATCATGCGATCTCGCAGCGCCGGCGGAACGGCTCGCCGTGCTCTTGGCGTTTCTTTCGGTGGATCCGGCCCCGGCCGAGCGGGTTGCTCCTGCCGACGGTTTGTCCGCCATTGGTTTCGGCGATCTCGCCTTGCGGCGTGGGCCGGTCTCGGTGGACGACGAAGACGAATCGGCGCTCGATCGAGCTTTGGCGTTGCCGTCGTTGGATCCGCTCGCGGAACTCCCGGAGGAACCGCCGGTGTCGGCGGATGCCACCCAACTGCCGGAGGCCAGCGCGGCCCCGATCCCCAGCGCAACTGCCAGCCCGCCGACACGACCCACATACGCCGATGTGTCCATGGATCATGACTACACGACCCCCGCTGCTCGTACTGCCGAAATTACGGGTCTACCGGCGCGGTCGTCTAACGTCCGAGCAGTTTGTCGGCTGCTGCCACCTTGAACTGCGGTGATTCCACTTGCAGCTCGATGAGGGAGGTGAGGGTGTCGCGGTCTGCCCCACCGAGATCGGGATGGGCCTGCAGCCGAGTGAGGGCATTGCGTTTCCACTGTTCGATCCGCCAACCCGGCCACTCCAGCGGAATGATGAAATCGCCGGGCTCCACCTGGACGGGGATGGTGTCCGCGATGCACTGGGCAGCGCGGCGAATGTCGTCTGGGTGCATGCCCGTGTAGGAGCCGCTGTCGACCGAGAAGGCAGCCTTCACCTGCGCGGAATGCCCGGCGCCGTCGCTGACCAGCACACTGACGCCCATCTGGAACACGTCGCCTGGCGGCGATGTCAGGGTGAGGGAGCGGCCATCTGGAGACATCGCACAGCCAAGCGTGAACGTGCGAGGCCCGAGGTCTACGGCGAGGCTTGTCGCACCGGCCGCGATCGGCTTGTCCTCGACAGCCCAGGTGATCTGTGGCCCAACGAATCCCACGGTGGCAACCGTGAAGGTAACCGTGGTCGTTGTTTTCCAGCTGCCGAAGCGCAACACGTTCCCGCACTTGTCTCTGCGGGTGCGGGTGATGCGACCGCCTTCGTCGATGACGGTCGCCTCCGGCTCCGTTTGCGTCACCTCGGCTCCCCACGGCATCCACTCGATACGGAGCGCGCCGTCGGCACCGGTGGCCACTCGCACGGAGGTGCCCGACGACGTGCCGTCGGCCCATCGGAGCAGCGGGGTCTGGTCGCCGGCGGTCCACACCGAGGAACCGCCGTAGGTGAGCGAGGGGTCGCCCAGATGAGCGACGTCGGTACTGACCCGCCACACCAGCACCCCGTCGCCGGCCACCCCAGAGTCGTATGTCCTGCCCGGCAGGTTCGGACCGCGCCGTTCGAACAGGAAGTACTCGTTCTCGCGTCTCGCGGTGTCCCAGAGAATGATCGAGCCGTTCGATTGGGTACCCACGACTTCTGATCCCGCGGCGGCCATGTCGCGAATCTTTGGTTCGATCCAGCCGAGGTGCAGCTTGTGCCACGAATCCAGGTGCACGGGGACCTGGTCGTCGGCGTCGAAAGAATATCCACTCATCAGTGTGAGCAGATAATTACCGCCGTAGCCGTACAGGTCGATCGTCCCGAGCGAATGCGACAGTTCGTGTGCTATCTGGTAGAAGGGCGTCAGCGGGCCGGCGCCGGCGACGTGCACGGTGAGCTCGGTCGGTTGCGGGGGGTTCCCGATCATCTTGAGCACCGCGTAATTGTCCCGATTGGCCGGCTGCGCCGGATTTCCCGGAACGTGGTAATTCTCGAAGATGACGACGCAAAGTTCTTCTGCGGTGATCTCGTCGTCATTGTTCACGTCCAACCCGGCAAAGGTTTCCTGGGGTACGAGATCGAGAATGGTGCGCCAGCGAATTTCGGGTTTGTCGCCCAGGCCCGGAACCCATTCTCCCATCGCCAGCGGACCGACGACACCGATGTCCTCGAACCTGAACCGGCGATCGCTGTTTTCCGAAAAGTATTCGCGCAAGCTCGCCGGATTGGCGCCGCCGAATGGCGGTGCAGGCGTCCCAAATGCCAGGTCCGGGTAGTAATTCGGCGGATGGTAGTCCGAGAACGGCGGAAAATCGGAATACTCCGCCAGGACGATCAGCAGGGGTCGGGTTCCGGTCGCCGCCCGGCCTCGCTGGAGCATTGCGCCATGCCCGAAGTCGGCAAGGGTTGGTGCCTGTGTCATTGGGTCCCCCAATATTTCAGGACGGCTGAGGATGCCGCGGCCGTCGCTCGCTGTGGTGGGTGATGTGGCCGAGCCACACTCCACATCGTCATCGCGGGCGTGGCCCTACGGCGCGAGTAATGCGCTACCTCAATTCGGCGCGATCGCGTTCTGCTCTGGAGTGCGGCCGCACGGCCTAGGATCCCGGGAGTGGAGCCCGAAACCACCACACGTCGCGGGCCACCACCCACATCGCGGTGGCGACGGCGCGGCATGGCCGTCGGACACCTGCTGGGGGTGGCCGCCCTCGCTGTGGGAAGCATGCTGGTGGCGTGCTCGCCGGGCCCGGCCTCGCCGGTGGCGGACGCGCCGCTGCAAGCGGGTGCGCAGACTACGATTCCAGTCGATCCGATCGGCATCAGCGAGATCGAGGCCGGCCCGAACAACGTGCTGTACCTGGGCGGTTCGGGCGGGTTGTCGACACTGGCGCCCGGGGCTGCCCAACCGGCGCGGATGAATCTCGATCCACAGCCCGTGGTGTCGTCGATGGCAGTCGCCCCGGATGGCACGGTGTCATTCGTCAAACTCGGCGGTGTCGTCGAGACCCTCAAACCGGGCGCCACCACAGCAGAACCGCTGCCGTTCGACCGGCTTCGGCACTTCAGCAAGATCGCGGTGGCGCGGGACGGCACCGTCTATCTCGGCGACAACGAGCAACACAAGCTACTGAAACTCGCACCCGGGAAGAGAGTTCCGACCGAGCTCGCCGTCGGTGAAGTCGACGGCCTCGGGCACATGGTGGTCGACGGGGACGACAACCTGTATGTGTCCATGCGGGGCAAGATCGTCAAGATCGCCAAGGGCGCAACCACGGCCGAGCCGGTGGCCGGTGTGACCGGCCACGCCGGCGGCCTGGCGGTCGACGCCGCGGGGAACCTGTATGCCACAGACTTGCAGGCCAATACGGTGTCGCGAACGGTGACCCCTGGTGGCGACTGGGCCCAGCTGCCGTTCGATGGATTGCAGACTCCGGCCGACATTGCCGTTGACGGCGACGGCAATGTCTACGTCGTCAACAAGCTGGGCACCGAGATCGCCAGGCTCGCTGCCACATAGCGGTCACCGGCCCTGCCTCGGCGGGTCGAACGTCAGGTGTCCGTGGCTTTGCGAGGTGCGCTGGGTTCGGCGAACGGATCGGCGTTGATGCCCCACGAATTCACCCATTGCGGTGTGATCTCGATCCAGCGGGGCCCGAACCCGGGGCCCAGTGCCTCGCCGCCGGTGTCGTGGATCCGTACCGGACCTTTGATCAGAACTCCGCGCGGCGCCCATTGCGGCTCGGTGACGACGTCGTCGACGACGAACGCGGCCTGCGGATTGCTCTGCAGGTGCCGAATGTAGAGCCGAGCCTGACCGCGGTAAGAGTGCCCGCCGATCTTTATCGACTCACTGTCGGTATCGAGGTGAAAACCCACTGGAATCACATGTGGCTGAGCGGTTTTGCCGACGGTGGCCAGTCGGCCGACCCGCTGTGATGCGAGGTAGTCCTTTTCCTTCTGGGTGAACAGCCCCATATCCGTACTCCTGTTCTCTTCGGTAGATCCGCGCTACGCCGGCTTGTGGGCGCTGAGCAGGAAGCCGGACATCAGCACGTGGCCCTCGTTGTCGCGTTCGAGCGCCAGATCGGGCGCTGCGGTGAAGGCGCTGTCGTTGCCGTACAGCTTGGCCGCATGCACGTCGTCGATCTCCCAGTCGGTGGAGACCACCTCACGCAACTCGGCCTCGGTCAAGCCGCGTGGGCCGGGTCGGTCGTCGGGGAGGGCGTCACCGAAGGCGTCGGCGGCGAACGCCAAGATGTACAGCGAGGCGCCCGGGGCGGCGGCCCGCGAGATCGCCCGCACGTAGTCTGCCCGCTTTTCCGGCGGTAGTGAATGCAGCAGTCCGCTGTCGAGAACGGTGGCGAACCGGCCGTCGTAGCCGTCGAACGCGGTGATGTCGGCCTGGGCGAATGTGGCTGAGGTCAAGCCCTTTTCGGCTGCGGTTGCGGTGGCGGCCGCCACGGCCGTGGCCGAGGCGTCCAGGCCGACCACGGTGTAACCCTGTGCGGCCAGCGCCAGGGACAGCGCTGCGTGTCCGCACCCGGCGTCGAGCACGTCGCTGCGTACCTTGCCCTGGTCGATCAGGGCAGCCAACTCCGGTTGCGGCTTGCCGATGCTCCACGGCGGTGGCGTGTCGAGCCGGTAGGCGCTGTCCCAATCCATGTTCATGCGTGGTGACGTCATTGGTCCTCCCAAGTGAATCGACTCTGTCGCTACCAGTGTGCCCACAAAACTCAACAGTTGTCTATATTAGCTGGTAAGCCGCCTGCGGCTTGTACGATTGCCAGCGGAACCGATCATGAGGGAGAGCGCGGTGAGTGCAGAACCGGTGCCGGATCCGGCCGGCGTCGAGAGCGAGAGCAAGGGGCAGCGCACCCGACGCCGGATTCTGGACGCCGCCCGTGGTGTCTTCGCCCACCTCGGCTACGAACGCGCCACCATCCGCGGTATCGCCGCGGCCGCCGGCGTCGACAAGTCCTCGGTCATCCAGTACTTCGGCAGCAAGAAGAACCTCTTCCGCGAGGCCGTGCACTGGAGCATCCCGGTGGCCGACGCGGTGGGCGACACTCCCGCGCAAACCGCGGAGAACCTGGCCCGCGGCATGTTCGATGCCTGGGCCGCCGACCCCAACAGCCCCATGACGGTGCTGTTGCGAGCCAGCATGACCAGTGAGGACGCCGCCGAAATTCTGCGCGACCACATCACCTCAGAAGCCGTCACCGCGCTGGCCGACACCATCGACGCGCCCGACGCGCGGCTGCGCGCGGCATTACTGGGGGCGATGCTGATGGGCGTGGCCAGCCACCGCTACCTGCTGCACATGCCAGACCTGCGCGAGGCCGGCACCGACGACATCCTGCGCCTGATCACGCCACTGCTGCAGACCTTGATTCACGCCGACGACGACGTCACGGATGCATGTTCCACTGACCGCAATCCTGGGCCAGCACATCGTTGACGTCGACCTCGATGCCGCCGACCACCGGGCCGGGGTTCGACGCGGTGCTGACAATCCGTTGGTAGAGCACCGCGGCCGGGTGGACCTGACCGCGCGACCAGGACCGGGTCTGCCACGCCCACGCGCGTCCGGGCGTCCCCGACCTGCCGATGACACCGTCTTCGATGGCCCACTGGCACGGGTTGATACCCGCGTAGATGCCGGTGCGCTGGACGCCGATCACCGAGTTGATTCCACGAAACCACGGCAGTGCCAGGGTGTTCCAGGCGTTGCGGTCGATGTCGTCGTCGACGCTGAAGAAGACCGGTGCGCTCCGGCCCCCACCTGCGGCGGTATGCAACTGCCACGCGGTGCGCGCATCGGCGACGCCCCCGGCATAGCCGCGGGTGAAGTCCGACGGCGCCGTCCCGCCCGGCTTGCCGTACTGGAAGTTGCTGACGATCACCAGCCCGGCGGCGGTCAGCTCCCTGGCGTAGGGCAGCGTGATCGGCTTGGCGCCAAAGGTCGACCCGGGGCGTGACGTCGAGACGTAGTTGATCACCCCGGAATGCCCGGCAGACCGGATGTCCCGGGCCGGAATTTGCCGCTGGGCGAAGTCGATCAGGGTCGGAGCGGCGGCCGACGCCCGGGGCGCGCCGGCGCTTGCCGCGGCCACGCCGAGCCCGGCCAGCGCCGACACCGCGGTGGCAAGGCGCAGCGCGTCTCGCCGGGAAACCGGGGCTGATCGGCGCAGGCCGCCGGTCCCAGGCGAGTCCTGCATGGGCAGATGTTAACAAAGTGACTGTTGTTAACTGTGTGGCCACGCCGGGGCGGCGCAACGGGGCATTCGCGCCAAGACCTCGAGCCAGCCCAAAATCTTTGGCTGTTTGTCGGTGCCCGCGGGCAAACTCGACCACGAGCGGAACCGTGAGCAGGCGTAACGTGCTCTGAAGTAGGTGGCCCTGGAGGTGCAGCATGGCGGGATTGGCCGAATTGCCCCGTGACCTGGTGACGCTCGAACAGTGGGACGCCCTCGAGCTGGATGAGGCGCGTCGCTGGGAGCTCGTCGAGGGGGGCATCGTCATGACACCGCGGCCGCGTCCGCTTCACCAGATAGTGTCGGGAAATCTACGGCAGTTGATCCGGGCGGTGCTGCCGGAGTCGCTCGCGGTGCTGCAGGAAGTCGAGATCACCGTCGAGGCGCGCTTCCCGCCGACAGTGCGTGATCCCGACCTTGTCGTGGTGAATCGCAGCGTCGTGGATCGCAATCCCGTGCGGGTCGACGCCCACGATGTCGCGTTGGTCGTCGAGATCGTGTCCCCTGGTTCGCGACGGACCGACCGGGTGATGAAGCTCTACGAGTATGCGAAAGCCGACATCGAACACTATTGGATTGTCGATCTCGACTCAGACGCGGAAGAGCGGTTCCTGGTGCACCGGATCCACGACGGAACGTACCAGCGCGTCGAAGCCCTTGTCGGCGAGCGGGTTCGAACCGGCGAGCCGGTGACGCTCGACTTCACGCTCGACGAGCTCACCCGGGCCTGAGGCCCCGGCCCTACGTGGCCGGGGTGATCCCCGTCCCGGCGCTCTTCACCGAGGCCTTCGCGCGTTTCTCGGCGCGCACCGGCCGCCCGCCGCGCACGAACCCGGTCGGGGAGATCGTTGCCGACAGCAGTGCGTCCTCACCGTTGACGAACGGGTGGAATCCGACGCCGGCGCCGCCGCGCCCCTTGACCGGGATGTCGGCGACTTCGGTGACCTTCCAGGCTTTCTCGGAGATCGACAGGATGGCCTCGCCGTTCTCGCACGTCACCGGCAGCGCGGCGATCACTGCGTCCATCGGGTCACCGGCCACCAGCTTCACCCCGGCCACACCGTTGCCGGCCACGCCCTGGGGATTCACCGCGGCGGGATCGACGCGCAGGATCTTGCCGCGTCGGGTCACCAGCGCCAGGTGGTAGCCGTCGGGCAGCACTCCGGAGCACAACAGCCCGGTGATGTCCGGCGCGACGGGGATGTCGCGGATCTTGTAGGGCAGGCCGTTGCCGCTGGTGAACTTGACCCGTCCGTCGGTCCATACCGCCCAACCGAGGCCTGACGTCAACAGCTCGCCGTGGCTGTCGGAGAACACACCCCGGTCATCGAGGCGCCAGGCGGCGTTGACCTTGCGTTCGCGCGGCCCGTCGTCGTCGGCGCCGGCCGTGACGGGCGTGGCGTCGAAATCGAGGACGGTGCGACGGTCGAACTCGGGGCCCTTGAACAGCTTTGCGGTCTCGACCAGCTCCTTGTCGATCACCACCCGGCGGGCATCCGGGTTGGACACCAGTTCGGTCAGTTCGGCGAATTCGGCGTCCAGCTTCTCGGCCTCGGCCTGCAGCTCGATGACGTCGAGTTTGGTCAGGCGTCGAAGTTGCAGTCCCAGAACGTAATCGGCCTGCCCGGTGTCGATCTTGAAATGTTCCTGCAGGCCCTGACGGGCCTCGTCGACGGTCTCGGAGGCACGAATGATCGCCACCGCAGTGTCGATGTCCAGGTGGATTTTCATCAGGCCGGCCACCAGGTGACGGCGGGCGGCGACCTTCTCCAGTCGATACTCGCTGCGGCGCAACACCACTGAATCGCGCAGGTGCAGGAAGGCGCTGATCAGTTCACGCACTGACCACCAGCGCGGCACCCGGTCCTCGTCGAGCGCGACCAGGCTGGCGGCGAAGGTCGACTCCAGCGGCGTCAGCGCGAGCAGCTGGTCGCGGATGGTCTCGGCGCTGTGTCCACGTTTGGCGGTGACGACGATGCGCAGGCCGTTGCGCCGGTCGGTGAGGTCGGACATGTCG
The DNA here is from genome assembly GCF_019050325.1 of [Mycobacterium] fortunisiensis. GTDB lineage: Bacteria > Actinomycetota > Actinomycetes > Mycobacteriales > Mycobacteriaceae > Mycobacterium > Mycobacterium fortunisiensis. The sequence goes on from NZ_VOMB01000002.1 coordinate 247,960, forward strand.
GCCACCCCGGACAATTCGCCCGATTCGACCAACGCCCGGATCCGGTCCTGCACAGTGTTACTCGCCACGCCGGGCGGCAGCTCGGTGATGACGACGTTCTTACCGTCGACGGTCAGGGTGCCGCGCACGGTGAATGCGCCGCGGCCGGTGGTGATGTACTCCCGCAACCCGGCGGTGCCGACCACGGTGGCCCCGCAGCCCCAGTCCGGGCCCGGAATCAGCTTGACCAACCGATCGTCGGTCATGTTCGGGGTTTTCAACAGGGCCCGGCAGGCCGCCATCACCTCGCGCGGATTGTGCGCGGGCACCTTGGTGGCCCAGCCCTCGGCGATGCCGACGGCACCGTTGCACAGCAACACCGGCCACTGCGCCGGCAGCACCGTCGGTTCGATCCATTCACCGTCGAAGGTCGACACCATCGGCACGGCGTGACTGTCGAGTTCGGCGGTGAGTGCCGCACCGGGCGCGGACAGCCGCATCTCGGTGTAGCGGTCGGCGGCCGGGATGTCACCTTGGATGCGGGGGAATGCACCTTGTCCGTCAATGACTTTCACGCGCTGGAAGTCGGCGGCCATCAGCGCCGCCGCGCCGTACATCGACGCGCCACCATGCGGGTGCAGGTTGCCGGTGACGGCCGAGCACACCTTCGAGGACTTCTGCGGTTTGTTGCCGGGCAGCAGCTTCGAATCGTGCATCTGGTAGAGCAGGCGGCGCTGGCCCGGCTTGAGCCCGTCGAAGGCCGAAGGGATGGCGCGATCGCTGACGCTGTAGAGCGCGAACGTCAGCTGGTAGTGATTCCAGTAGTCGTCGGCGCTCTGGTCGAGCACCAGGTCGGGGTTCTGTTCGGGAACATCCAGGGTGGCAGTCACAGTGTTTTCCTACGTCTCAGGTCAAGTCGAGCGCTGCGGTGTCGACATGGGCGGCGACATCGGCCATCCACGTGCGCCGGCCCTCGGGCGGCCCGCCGAACAGGGTGTGGTGCAGCTTCTTCTCACCGTCGTCGGGATGCACCCGAATCACGGTGCGCCGCTCGGGATCCAGCACGGTGTTCCAGAAGTCGTCGGCGTCCATTTCACCGAGACCCTTGTTGCGTTGCACCTCCACTTTGCGTTTGGAGGTGGCTTTGAGCTGCGCCACCGCGGCATCGCGTTCGGACTCGTCCTGGCAGTAGATCCGTTCCTGACCGTCTTTGACCACGAACAGCGGCGGCAACGTCACGTAGACCATCCCGGCCTCGACAAGCGGCCGGTAGAAGTCCAGGAACATCGAGATGAGGCTCGAGTTGATGTTGCCGCCGTCGGGGTCGGCGTCGGAGGCGAACAGAATCCGGTCGTAGCGGCACAGTTCGGGGTCGCAGTTGTCACGCAGACCGCAGCCCAGGATGCGTTCGATCGCATCGAACTCGTCTTTGCCCCGGGCCTTGCTCACGGCGAACCCATAGACGTTGGGCGGCTTGCCTTTCAGCGGGAAGGCGGCCTGGAACGTCGCATCCCGGGCCGCTTTGATCGTGCCCAGCGCGGAATCGCCCTCGCACAGGAACAACTCGGCGCCCGAGCCGCGACCGGTCTCCCGGCTGGGCAACAACTTCGGCGGCAGCGACAGATTGGTTCCCAGGCCCTTGGCCTTCGACGCGGCACGGGACCGGGCCTTGGCCCCCTCGGCGCTGCGCCGGGCGCGGGCGGACTCCAGTGCCAGCTTGGTCCACAGCGTCACGGCGTCGGTGTTGGCCGGGTTGGCCGCCCAGATCGTCACACTGCGCGCCACGTCCGGGGCCATCGCCACGTTCAGCGAACGCGACGACACCGCGGTCTTGGCCTGGGAATCCCAGGCCACATCCGGTGCGCGAGTGTCGACCGCGAGTGCGGTGACCGCCGCGAAATCCTGTGGCTCCGGCCCGTCCTCGCCCTTGGCCAGCCCCAGATCCCGGATCCGGGAAGCCCGGTCGGCCAGGGCTTCGGAGAGACCTTTCACCGCGGCGGTCAGGTGCGACCCGCCGTTCGGTGTGCGCACGGTGTTGCAGAACGCGGCGACGGTGGTCGGTTCGGCCGGGCCCGCGGTCAACGACCAACGGAACGGGGTCGGTCCGCGTCCGGTGGTGTATTCACCGCGACCCTCCACGCCGGCACGCACGTCGGGCAGGGGAGTGCCGGTCGCGGTGCACATGAGTTGCAGCAGGGCATCGGTGCCCCACGGCCCGTCGAACGGCTCGAGCAACGCGGGCGGAACCTCCTCGCCGGGCCAGCCGTCGTCGACCACGACGAGGTGCACTCCGGGCGACATCCGCGCCGAGGCGTGCGCGCGCAACAGCACCTCACCGATATCCAGGGCGGAATCGGGCACCACGGCGGTGTCGAACAGGATGCGCACGGTGGTGCCGTGGGCGTTGGGCTTGCGGTTGCCCGCGCCGCGCAGCTTCTGGCTGTCGGCGCGGGTGAACGGGGCGTCGGGGTCGAAGTCCCGGTCCCCGGCGTCCTCGAACACACCGGGGTAGCCGCGTCCGAAACTCTGCAGGTAGGTCTTTCCGGCCCGGCGCACCGTGACGTCGGTACGGGCGGAGATGAACACCGCCGCCGCGGCCCCGATGCCGTTGAGGCCGGCGCCAGTGCTTGTGGCGTCGGAGTGCGCGGAGAACTTGCCGCCGGCGCGCGCGGTGCCCAGGGTTTTGACGATGCCGTTCTTCCCGGTGACTGGGTCGGAGTCGACGGGCAGGCCGCGGCCGTCGTCGGCGACGCTGACCGACCCGTCGGCGTGCAGGGTGATGGTCACGGTGGAACCGCCGTGACCAGGATCGGCGACTTCTTCGATGGCGTTGTCCACCAACTCGCGCATTGCCGTGTTGAGCACGTCCAGGCCCAGGTTCACCGCCGGCCGCAGGCGGGTGTGCTGGACATCGTCGAGTTCGGTGATGTCTGCAGCGTTGTAACTCACTGCTGGTCCTTTCCATCAGGGCCGCGTGGAAGGACCGATACACGCAGGGTCCCGCACACGTGTGCCGCAGGAATCGTAAGCGGCTGAACCGACAGCTTTGCTCAGCCCTCGGCGTGCCTGCGGCGCGTGTCCTTGGCCTACGACGAAGCCGGTGGGCCACCCTACTCGATGCCTAGATTGGCTAAAAACCGCGTCGGGCCGGGGCGCGTTGCGGCCGATGTGGCGGCGCACGGCGGCCCCGGAAAACGCGGCGCCCCGCGATCGCCGATGGCGCGCGGGGCGGTGTGCGGCTGCTCGGGGAGGGCAAACCCCGTCCGCAGCAACAGCTTTAGACTGTCATCTCCAGAATCTTGTCACCGACGGCATTGCCTTCGAAGTAGCCCAAGCCGTAGTCACCCTCGATCGTGGTGCGGTGCATGATGCGTGGCTCATCCGGATCGTGGCCGCTCACCGCGTGCAGCATGCGCAGGTTGTCCCAGATCACCATGTCGGTGGCGCGCCACTTGTGGAAGTACGGTGTGATCTTGGTCAACAGCTCCTTGCACACCGCTTCGAGAAGTTCGTCGCCCTCGGGGTTTTCGGCGCCCTCGATGCCTTCGGCCATCCACGGCGAGACGTGCAGCACCTTCTCGCCGGTGTCACGGGTCCACACCGCGGGATGAACGGCGCGTGGCAGCTTCTTGCCGTAGTCGATGGTCTTCTGCAGGGCGATGTGGGGCTGGATCTCGACGAATCCGTCGGCCAGGCCGAAGCGCATGTCGCGGAAACGCAGGTTCAGGGTGTAGAGGATGCCCCGGCCCTCGATCTGCTCCCGCAGCTCGGGGGAAAGGGCGTGGTAGAGCTGGATTCCGTCGGCGAACCCGGTCTCGCCGCCCTCGGTGACGCCGGTGATGCAGCGCAGCACGCCGGCCCGGTTCAGCTGGTTGTTGTAGCAGTGATCGAAGTGCCACGGCAGCCACGAGGTGACTTCCTTGCCGTCGACCAGCACGATGTTGCCCTCACGCGGCGCCTGGCCGATCTCGATGACGCCGGGGTGCAGAGCTCCGCCCGCCCGCGGCACGGTGGGGATCGGATGGTCCTTGAGCGGGCCGAACACCTTGCTGATTTCCACCTGCAGCTTGCCGTCGGGGTCGACGTCTTCGAACAGGATCATGCCGCGTTCGTCGAACACCCGGCGCAGCCGTTCACGCACCTCGTGGTCCTCCAGCGTGGCCAGGGTGACGCCGGTGATCCGCGCACCGAACGACAGGTCGTCCCGCAGCGGACGGACGGTGATGAGTGACATGCGTTTTCCTCCCGACGGTGAACCGGCTTGCAAGCTGTATCAAATATTGATACGGTCGATCATTATTTAACACACACAAGTTATCGAGGGTTCCCATGGCCGTCAAGGGCAGTTCGACCGCTGCGCGGGTATTGACCGTGTTCGAGGCGGTGGCCGCGAACCAGCCGGTGGGGGTCGCGACGTTGTCGCGGATGCTCGACGTCGACAAGAGCGCGGTGCAGCGTGCGCTGGTCACGCTCGGCGAGCAAGGGTGGATCCGGGCGCGCGAGGGTCAGGCGACGCAGTGGGAGACCACGGTGCGCATCCTGAACATCGCCCAGAGTGTGCGGGCCAAATCCGACCTGCGCCGCAACATCCAGTCGGCGCTCGAACGGTTGGCGACGCAGACCGGGGAAACCGCGATCTTCAACGAGCCCGACGGCGCGCATCTGGTGGTGTCGCAGGTGGCCGAGAGCCGGCAGCAGTTGCGCATGGTGCCGCGGATCGGGGCCGTCGTCCCCGCCCGGGAAAGCGCCACCGGCCGCATCCTGCTGCCGTACCTGCGCCGTGAACAACAGATCGAATTGCTTGGCGGACCGCCTGATCCGGAGTTCCTCGCCCTGATCGAGGCCTGCCGCGCCCGTGGCTACGCGGCCAGCGCCGAGGTGGATGACCCGTCGATGACCATCGCCGCCCCGGTGTTCGAGGTGGATGGCCGGCCGATCGGGGTGGTGGCGATCAGCGGACCGGCCGAGCGGATGCCGCCCGAGGGTCATCCCCGCCTGGCCGAATTCGTGTGTCAGGCCGCCAATCGGGTGTCGCGCGGCGCCGGCGAATAGACCGGGCCGCGAACGGGCATAGCTAAAGCCTGGCCGACAACGTACGAGGGCGAGGCGTACCCATGACAATTTCGACAGACGACGTTCGGCGACTGCTGGTCTCAGATGCGGCAGACGCCGTCCTGATACTGGTGCAGGGCCATACCGACGTGGTGCCCGCGCAGCAGCTCGATTCGGATGAGTACCGCGGCGCGCTGCAGGTGGTATCCCGGTCCGACCTGATCGAGCACACTCATGGAGCACAACTGTCCGAGCAGCAGATGGCCGAGGAGGCCGCCAAGCTGGACAGCGAGATATCGGAACTCGGGGCGTAATTCGCCCACTCAGACGTCGTGACTGCTGCTCGGCCCGGTGCGGGGTCCGTAGCGTTCGGCGTAGGCCTGGTGGATGTGCGCGTTCTTCTTGCGTGACAACTCGTCGACGAGGCCGGGGTTCAGGCCGTGCTTGGCGAGCATGTGGCGACGCCACACCTTGTTCAGTGCGTGGGAGAAGTACACGAACGGGATGAAGATCGGCACCGTCATGCTGGCGTGCAGGTAGAGCGACATCGGGATGAACCAGATCGGCGCCAGCACCAGGATCGCCGGGATCGCGACGCGGACCATCATCCGGATGGTGGCCCCGGGACCGGCCAGGTCATTGGCCACCCACTCGCGCATGGAGTCGGGCAGCCGCTTGCCATAGCAGTAGGCGACATACTGCAGCGGGCCCGGTTTGGTGCGTGGAGTCTGGCCGGTGGGCATTGATGCAGGGTAACGCCCGCTATGATGGATTGCGAATTTCATCAATCCGTCAAGCATTGGGGCAACGGTGGCCGACAGCATTCTCGATGGCCCCGAGCGGCCGTTGTACGAGATCAAGGCCAACCTGTTCAAGGCGCTGGCGCATCCGGCCCGGATCCGGGTGCTGGAGATCTTGTCGACGAGTGACGGCCCGACGCCGGTCAGCGCCATCCTGGCCGCCAGCGATATCGAGCCCACGCTGCTCTCTCAACATCTCGCGGTCCTCAAACGCCACCACGTGGTCAGCGGGCATCGCGTCGGCAACGCCGTGTACTACACCCTCGCGCACCCCAAGATCGCCGAGCTGTTGCTCATCGCCCGGACGTTCCTCGCCGACACCCTCGCGGCTCAGCATGACCAGTTCGAGGCAGTGGGTTCACTGCCGCCGATCGGGACGCCTCGGTAATCCGATCAGCCCCGTCACCGCGTGGCGTCGATGGCTTCGGGGACCGCCGCCAGCAGTTTCGCGTCGGCGGTGAGCAGCGCCAACCGCTCCACGCCAGCCTGGGCGACCAGGATCGCGTCGAATGGATCCTTGTGTGGCAGCGCGGTGATGTCCGAAGCGAGCGTGTGACGTCGCGTGATGGGCAGATCCCGCAGGCCGGACCGGCTGATGGCCTCATCGAGGCCATCGGGCAGGGTGAGCTTGCCGATCGCCGCTTTGATGGTGAGCTCCCAGGTGCTGGCTGCGGAGACGAACACCACCGGGCTGTGCGTGATGCGATTGCGCGCTTCGGCGCCCAGCCGCGGATTGTCTTCGAGGAGCCACAGCAGGACGTGGGTGTCCAGTAACAAGCCCGTCATTCGAGGCCGAACAACGTGTTGAGGTCACTGTCGGTGTCATCGAAGTGCTCGGTGTCGTAATCGAATTGGCCGGCCAGTCCGCCGAAGGCGATGTCAATGCGGGTGTGCGGGACCAGATCGGCCACCGGTTTTCCGGCCCGCGCGATCGTGATCTTTTCGCCGTTCTCGACCCGGGTGAGCAGCTGCGACAGGTGCGTCTTCGCGTCGTGGATGTTGACCGTCGACATGAACCCAGCGTACTGGACTTAGTCCAGTCAGACTAGGTTCGATCAGTGCGGGAGCTGATCGAGCCAATCGGAGTTCCCGTCGACCACCTTGGCGTCGGGTACCGCGCCGTCGAGCACCACCAACGGCACCCCGGCATCGGGGAACTGCCGCAGCAGCGGGAGGTTGTTCGCCGCGATCGCATGCCCGTCGAAGGGGATGGGCAGCCCCAGCCGGATCATGTTCTGCGCGGATTGCGGGGCACCGGCGTGGGTGGCCAGGTCGGCGAGCTGATCGTTGCTCAGATCCGTCTCGCCCTCCTCTTCGGGCTGGTGGTCGGCGGCGAAGATCTGCTCGATGAAGCGCCAGGTGACCTCGCTGGAGCGAGAATGATCGGCGACGATGAACGCCGCGTAGATCGCGCGGCTGTCGTAATTGCCACTGGCCGAGTACTTTTCGAGGAAACCGACGAACCGCACATTGAGGTGCAGCGTGCCGGCCTCGATGCGCCGCCCGATTTCGGCACCCTGTTCCTGGACCATTTTCCCGCTGTAGGGGCACAGCGGATCCAGATAGAGGTCCACCTGTCCCGGCGCAGCCGGGTCGCCGATGGACAGCACGTCGCCGGTCGGTGCGGCTTCGGCGGCATACGCGCGTCCGGCGCCGGGACCCCACAGCAGGGCCACCGCGAGCAGGCCGGCCATCAGCATCAGGTACAGCGCGCGGGACGGGGGCCGGTGTGTGGCTTCGGTGGGCGTCGGTTGGAGGCTCATGGGTTCCATTGTCACGGAGGTCTCGCGGAGGGCTACCGGGCCGGTGCGTCATGTCGGATGATGTCGATCGGCGCCGCCGCTTTCTGCAGGGTGGCTGCTGTCTCGCCGAGGTCACGGCCCGGGTGTAGAAACCGGCGGCGACCCTGAGCGCGAGCAAGAAACCGCAGTTGAGCTGCAATGTCCTGCAATTGCTCTAGTTAGTTAGAGGAAAAGTGGCACAGCCGGACACTTTCTTGTTACTGTCCGGTAATGCGCCACGCCGGGGGGATCGTCGTTGTCCTCATGCTGCTGATCGGTTTGCTCGTCACCGCCACGTCGCCGGCGTTCGCCGATACCGGCGACGAGCCGCAGTATCAGGAGTTCTATCTCCCGCCGGATCCGCTGCCCGCCGGTGCGCCCGGCGACGTGATCCGCACCGAACCGAGCCGGTTGGTGCTCGAGCCCTCCGGTCAGCTGGGCGCCATCATGGCCACCGGAACGCGAATCATGTACCGCAGCACCGATTCCCGAGGAAAGCCGATCGCCGTCACCGGCACCTATTTCGAGCCGTACAACGACTGGCCGGGCAAGGGGCCGCGTCCGTTGATCGTCTACGCGCCCGGAACGCAGGGCCAAGGCAACCAGTGCGCGCCGTCGCGCCAGTTCAACCAGGGCATCCACTACTCGGGCGGCTGGGACATCATGATCAACTACGAGGAGGCGTTCATCGCCACCATGGTGGCCCGTGGTTTTGCCATCGCCATGACCGACTACCAAGGTCTCGGCACCGACTCGATGCACACCTACGTCAACCGCCTGGCCGAGGGCTACGCCGTGCTGGATGCCGGCCGGGCCGCCATGAAGCTACCGGATACGTCGCTGGATCCCCATGGGCCGGTGGCATTCTGGGGCTATTCGCAGGGCGGTGGGGCCACCGCGTCGGCTGCCGAGCTGGCCTCGGCCTACGCTCCGGAACTCGACATCGTCGGCACCTACGCCGGCGCCCCACCGGCCGATCTCAAGGAGCTGCTGCCCTACGCCGACGGCAGCGCGCTGGTCGGGGTGGTGGGTTACGCACTCAACGGCGTCATCGCCGCCTACCCGGAAGCCGCCGACGCCATCCGGTCGAAGCTGACCCAGCGTGGCAAGGACATGCTCGAGTCGGTGTCGCGCCAATGCGTCGGCCAGACGATCATCGATTTCGCCTTCCGTCATCTGCAGCCCTACTTCACCGAGGACATCCACCAGCTCGTCAACGAAGAGCCGTTCAGCAGCCTGTTCGAACTGCAGAAGCTCGGCCGGTACAAGCCCAACGCGCCGGTGTTGATCAACAGCAACCGATACGACCCGCTGGTGCCGTGGACGGCGGCCAACCAACTGGGCCGGGACTGGTGCGCGCAGGGTGCCGACGTCGAGTTCCGCACCAACGAAGAACCACCTTTCCTCAACAAGCTGGTCATCAATCACGCGCTGCCCATGCTGGTCGACGGCGAGCCCGCCATGCAGTGGATCGCCGCCCGCTTCAACGGCGAACCCACCACACCCAACTGCGGGGCGTTCTGAGGCCCGGTCGTTAAACTGCGGGCATCGCTGCACGCAGGAAGTACAACCCGGCACAACGTCGCCGCGACCTGGCCGACGCCGCCATCGCGCTCCTCGGCGCTGACGGCGCCCGCGGCGTCAGCCACCCGAAGGTCGACAAGAAGGCCGGGGTTCCCGACGGCACCACCTCGTTCTACTTCCGCACCCGCAAAGCCCTGATGCACGCGATCGCTGCGCGCCTCAACGAGCTCGATCTCGCCGACCTCTCGCTGCTCAGCGAGGTGACCGACGCCGATCCGACGGAGTTCACCGGAACGATCGGATTTGCCACCCTCGTCATGTATTCGGCCTCGGAGCCCTGGCTCACCCGCACCAAAGCCCGGTACGAGTTGGCCTTGCAGGCCGGCCGCGACGACGAACTCGCCGCCACGTTGCGCGAGTCCATGGACGGGTTCTACGGGCTCGCGCGCGCTGTCGTCACCGAATGGCATGCCTCCGACGAGAATCCGACGCCACTGGAAGTCATCGACGATCAGGCCAAGACCCTGTTCTCGTTCGTCAACGGGGTGATGATGACGTTCGTCGTCGGACAACCCCTGGTGGCCGACGCCGATCAACTCGACCGGTTGATCCGAGGAGTCCTGGCGGGATGGCCGGCTGACGGGACCCCGTGACGGGCAGCGACTGGCGCCAATCGCCCCGCCCCATTACTTTCCCTGAGGTGATCTCCTCCGCTGTTGGCGCCGTCGCGCGCTGGATCGCCCCTGCCCTCACCGTTGCCGCCGTGGTCGGCGCGGGCCTGGTCACCGACGCCGCCCCGGCGGTGCGCCTGGTCAGTGACGCCAACCCGCTGGAGGGCCAGGCTTTCTACGTCAACCCCGCCTCGAAGGCGATGCGTGCCGCGCAGGCCAACCCGAGCCCCGAGCTGCAGGCCATCGCCAACACGCCCACGGCCTACTGGATGGACAACGTCTCCACCCCCGCGGTGGACGCGAAGTACATCGCCACCGCCCAGGCCGCCGGGACCATGCCGATTCTGGCGCTGTACGGCATCCCGCACCGCGACTGCGGCAGCTACGCCGCGGGCGGCTTCGGCTCGGCCGCGGCCTACCGGGGCTGGATCGACGGCGTCGCCGCCGCCATCGGTTCAGGGCCGGCCGCGGTCATCCTCGAACCAGATGCCTTGGCCATGGCCGACTGCCTGTCGGGTGACCAGCGTGAGGAACGCTACGACCTGATGAGCTACGCCGTCGACACACTGACCCGCAATCCGGGCACCGCGGTGTATGTGGACGCGGGCCACTCCCGGTGGACGGCCGCCAATGAGATGGCGAACCGGCTCAACCGGGTCGGGGTGGCCAAGGCCCGGGGCTTCAGCCTCAACACCGCCAACTTCTTCACCACCGAGGAGGAAATGGGCTACGGCGACGCCATTTCCGGGATGACCGGCGGCAAGCACTACGTGATCGACACCTCGCGCAACGGTGCCGGACCGGCCGAGGGCGAGATGTACTGGTGCAACCCCAGCGGACGGGCCCTCGGCGCGGCGCCGACCACGGCGACCGGCAACGGCAACGTCGACGCCTTCCTGTGGGTCAAGCGCCCGGGCGAGTCCGACGGGGCATGCGGGACGGGCGAGGCCTCCGCGGGCACCTTCGTGAGCCAGTACGCGATCGATCTGACCCGCAACGCGGGCCGCTGATCAGGGCTGCGGTGGCGGTGCCGGCGGCGCCGCCTCGCACTCGGCCAGTGTCGGCGTGGAGAAGTTGACCGACCCCACCCCGCCGAGGGTCATACCGTTGTCGGCGAGCGTCATCGTCGTCGTGTAACGGCACGTCTGATTGACCGTCAGCCCGATGAGGAATTCGACGTCGTAGGTGTAGAGGAACGAACGCACCAGCTGGTTGGCATCCCATGGCACGTCCAGGGCGAAGCCCAGGGACGACGCGGACAAGGCATTGAGCAGCCGCGGGCCGACCTCCCCGATCCCCGGCGTGAGGTAAAACGGTGTGCCGTCGAGCTTTGTGCCGGACACGCTGACACTTCTGATGCGGTAGCCGGTGGTCCCCGATGGGATGAGCGGTCCCCGGCGAATATTGGTGCTGAACAAGATCGAATAATTCGTGCCGCCCGCAATCGCGGTGGTGCTGAAACTCGTCGAGGTGAATTCCTGCGGCAATTGAGCCGCACAATTTCCGATTTTTCCGGACGGGTCACCGCATTCCTGAGGGGCCGCGAATGCGACCGGGGCCAGTGCCGCAGCGCCGACGACAGGCACCGTCAAGGCGGCACCGCGGATGAACGTGCGGCGGGAGAACGCGCTCCCATTGTGATTCGTCATTGGTCTTCCTCCTTTTTGGCTCGTGCTTTCGTCGACAATTTCGAACCTACAAGGGTGATCTACGATTCGGCGGGAATTGGCATCAGCGGAATGAACCCGCCCCACCGTCGACGAGCAGAGTTTGCCCGGTCAGATAGGTGGAATCGTCCCCGATCAGAAATGCCACGACCGCACCGATATCGGTGGTGGGATCCCCGATTCGTTTGAGCGACGTGCTCCTGGCGACCTGCTCGTAGCGTCGCGGCGCCACATCGCGCAGCACTTTGAGGCCGTCGGTTTCGGCGAGTGGGCAGACCACGTTGACCCTGATCTGGTCGACACCCCATTCCAGCGCGGCAACCTTGGACATCCCGCGAATCGCCTCTTTGGCGCCGGCATACGCGCCGAACTGCGCGGTGCCGACCGTGCCGGCCGCCGAGCCGAGGTTGACGATGGATCCGCCCCCGGCCTTCACCAGATGCGGATACACCGCCTGCATGAGGCGGAACGTGGCCCGCGGGCCGGTGTCGTAGACCTTCTCGTACTCGTCGGTGGGGATGTCGACGAACGGTATGGGGCCGGCGCTGGCAACCGCGTTGTTGACCAACGCGTCCACGCTTCCGAAGGCGTCCAGCGCCGCCGTGACGATGTGCTGCGCACTGTCGGGATCGCGCAGGTCGGCGACGACGGAGGCAACCTCACCCTCGGCATCGGCGAATTCTGCTGTGGTGTTTGCCAATACGTCGCCGAGAACGTCCGTCACGAGCACCCGCGCGCCGCGCGACAGCAGGGCCGAGGCGATGCCTTTCCCGACGCCGCGGGCGGCCCCGGTGACGATGGCGACGTGGCCGTCCAGGGAGTGCGGATGACTGTAATTGGACATGGGAGTTGCCTTTCTGGAGGGCCAGATGTGGCACGCTACGCCCCGCGGGCCCCGGTTCGTCAGACAACAGGTGTGAGATCGGTTCCGGGCGGGGGTTGCAGCCGACGCAGCGCGCCGTCGAACGCCGTGACATACAGCGCGTTGCCATTGGGTCCGGGGCCCACTCGCACCGACGTCGGCCCGTTGGGTGGCAACGCGAGCTTGCTGAGTCCGCGGGCGATCGTGCACACCCGGCCGGTGTCGGTGTTCACGGCGTAGACCTCACCCGCGGTGTCCCCGGCGACATACAGCGTCCCGTCGCGGGTGGCCTGCATGTCGTCGGAGCCGGCGATGAGGCCGGGCAGCCGAGCGACCGTGGAGGTGGCATCGGGGTTGTCCAGCGGCAGCTGCAAAATGGTTGACAGAGCGGAGTTTTCGGTGAACAGCGCGGTGCGGTCGGGGGTCAGGGCGAGGCCGTTGGGCAGCGGTGTGTCCGACCAGGATCGGGTATGGAGTCCGGTGGTGGGGTTGTAGCGGTCGATGCCTTTCGGGGGGATGCTCAGCTGCGAGAAGATCAGATCGCCGTCGGGCAGGAACAGCAGACCGTTCGGCGAGGACAATCCGGTCAGTAGTGTCGTCGCTTCGCCAGAGCTCAGGTCCAGGCGTTGCAGCGTGCCGCGCGAGGTGCCGGGGTTGTTGCCGGTCAGGAAATACAGGTCGCGCCCCGAAAGTCTCAGTCCGGCAGGGTGATCGAGGCCCGACAGCACCGTGTCGCTGTGCCCGTGGGCGTCGACGTGGAGCAGTCGGCCGTCCTCGATCGCACTCAGGTAGAAACCGCCATGACCGTCGGGCTCGAGGTTCTCCAGGGCGCCGAGCCCGCTGGCCACCGTGGTCGCCGGCCAGGTGTGGCAGGCGTCGGTGCGTTCGGCGGCCCTGGGTGTCGCCTGCGCGGTCGGTGTGGCCACTGCGAACAGGATTGCGATGGCGCACAACGCGGCCCGGCATGTTGTTTGCGGCATGGATTCGCCCCCTGAGTTAACCCCGACCCAATTAGATACCTTTTGGTATCCGATGCCAAAAGGTATCATGGGGTGGTGCAGAGTGGCGACGGTCGATCGGAAGGATCCCCGCGGACGATGACGCGCCGGCGCATCGAGACCCGTCGGCGGCTCCTGGACGCGGCGTTTTCGGTATTTGCGGCAAAGGGCTTCGGACGCACCAGGATTGACGACATCTGCCAGGCGTCGGGCTACACCAAGGGGGCGTTCTACTCGAACTTCACCAGCCTGGACGAGTTGTTCCTGGCCTTGTACCGGGAGCAGTCCCGTCAGTTCGCCGAGCACACCGCGCAATTCCTGGCCGCCGAACCCGTCGACTCCGTCGAGGAGACAATTCAGGCTTGGGCCCGGCAACTGCCCATCGATCGGGACTGGTTGCTGATCAACACCGACTTCGTCCTGTACGCCGCACGCCGACCGGACGTGCAGCTGGACCTCGCCACCGAACGGTCCCGCATGCGCGAGGACTTCACCCGCATGCTCGCCGAGCATGTCGGCGACCGGGCGCCGCAACTTCCGGATTCCCTGCCCACGCCCGCCGATATGGCGCGTGCGCTCGTCACGGTCTACGACGGGGTGATCGCGCAGCTCATCCTCGACATGGATGAACCCGCGGTGCGGCAGCACTTTGCCAACATCGCCCGTGCCTTGTTTCGGTAGTTCGCCATTGCTCTTGCCCCGGAGTCGGGCACCCGAGTTCGAACGAGCAGCATTTCAACGACCCGTCTGGCTCGCGCCCTGCCATACGGTGTCGAACGGCGCGTTGCCGCCGATGCGTTCGACGATTCCGGCCGTGGTGAACTCTTTGGCCAGCCGGACCGCGTCGAGGACATCCGATCCCTTGGCCAGTGCCGCGGTGATCGCTGCTGCCAGAGTGCATCCCGCGCCGGCGACACGCGCCTGTCCGACCTTCGGGGCCCGCAGGATCTCGGCGTCTCTCCCGTCGAAAACCACGTCGATCGCGTCGTCACCGGGAAAGTCGACGCCGCCCTTCACCACCACGTAGTCGGGCCCGAGGTCGGCGATGCGTCGTGCGGCCTCGATGAGATCGTCGATGGAGGCGATGTCCGCCATCCCGGCCAAAGTGCGCGCCTCGAACAGGTTCGGTGTGGTGACCGTGGCCCGCGGCAGGATCTGCCGACGCAGTGCGGTGTCGGTGTCCAGCGCCGCGCCCGGTTCCTGGCCTTTGCAGATCAGCACCGGGTCGACGACGATGTGCCGCCAGGTCTGCCGGGCCAGCGCCTCGGCGACGACGTCGATCGTCGCGGGCGTGCCCAGCATGCCGATCTTGACGACATCGAGGTCATAGGCCGACGTCGCCGCCTCGATCTGGTCGGCGACGACCTGCGGCTCGACGGGGACGAATCGGTGCGACCAGTTCGCTTTCGGGTCGAACGACACGATGCAGGTCACGGTTCCCACGCCGTAGGTGTCGAGCTGTTGGAAGGTGCGCAGGTCTGCCTGCAGACCCGCACCGCCGGTGGCTTCGGACCCGGCGATGACATACGACAGCGCGACCACGCCACGAGCCTACGACAAGCTCGGCAAACACCGATAAACTGCCGAAACAATGGGCGGCATCAGAACGCGAGGGTCAGCGGTGCAGGCACGAGGGTCACGGCCGCCGGCTGCGCTGGTCACCGCGGCCATCGCCGCTGCAGCAACCGCCCTGAGCGCCGCGGCGCCGGTGGCGGCCGACCCAGGTCCGGGCGAGTCCGCGGTCCAGCCGTGGCCCACCCTCCGATACTTCGATCGCCCCGATCCCGGCGCATACTTCCCGCCCGGGGTCGACGGACTGTGGTTCACCTCGGCCACCGGTCAGAACTGTGGCATCTGGGGCCGGGGCAGCTTCGCCTGCAGCGGCGACATCCCGGGTGCCCCGGCGGGGACGAGGGCCGTGGGCTGGGTGACCGGGGACCGTGCCATGCACTATGACTGGACCGTGCCGTTGCGGATGCCACCCACCCGGGCGCTGGCGGCGCTGCCGCCGCGCAGTGTCGTCGAACACCAGGGAACCACCTGCGCGGTCACGGACGACAACGGAACCTATTGCGAGCGTGGGCCGCTGAAGTTCCTGATCACCCCGGCCGGCACCTGGCTGACCCCGCCGTGGATGGACCTGCGGAGGTAGTCGGTCACGGGCCGGCCAGCACTGCCACCGCCAGCACCTGACCGCGCTCGGGGTTGCGGATCAGGCTGCTGCCGAACGTGGTGTAGGAGCAGTCGGGCAGTGCGGTGTGGCCCTGCAGCAACGCGCCCTTGATGGCGGCGGCGTCGGTTCGGCCATATCCCTGGAGCTGCACGGCTTTTCCGGCGTCGCTGCCGAAATCCTTGAGCACCGCGAGCGGATCAGCGACCGGCACGTGGCGGGCAGTGTGGTTGAGGTAGTCCTCGGTGGACCGATTGGAGATCTCGGCGACCTTCTGCGCCAGGGGATCGCGGATCAGCGCGGCACAGGAACCGGCGGCTCGCACCGAAGCGATGCCATGGTCGAATCCTTCGTCGGGTTCTGCGCCCGCCATCGGCGCGCACAGCATCCCGACGGCGCAGATGCTCGACAGCCCGGCCAGCGTACGACGCCCGGCTGTGCGCTCAGCGGCAGACATGAGACCGGTTGATTCTGCTGCCCCAGTACTGGACCCGGCGCAGCGACGGGCCGCTGAACCACGCGGGTTGACGGGCACGCAGCCCGTTGCCGACGTTCGACAGGTGCTGCCACATCAGGAAGAAGCTCTCACCCTGGTAGAGCGGAAAGTAGTTGTCACCGACGTAATCCCGGCGTTGGGTCAGGGCCTGGGTACGCGGGGCGAGGAATGCGACGGACTGATCGATGTTGGCCACGACGGCATCCGCGTGCGCGGGGATGTCGTCGATGTTCCAGTTGCCGTTGCGACTGATGAGCTTGATGTTGAACCGGTCGATCTGGCGCATCAGCTCTTCATATTGGGCGTTGTACCACTGGCACATCTCACGCTGGGCGTTGATGTCGGCGTCGGTGACGAACTCGCGTGTCTGGTCATAGGGGAACGGGAACATGGGCTGCCAATCAGAGGCCGTCGGCACGATGACCGGCAGCGGCGGTGGCGGGGGTTCCTGACCGACCGGGCCCGGGGGATCGGCGCCGGCCGGCCCGCCCAGCACGGTGCCACCGCACAGCGCCACGACCATGCACAGCGCCACTGTGGCGAGATGGCGCACCGCAGTGACGGCCCTGGGCGGCAACAGATCTGCGGACATGGCTACCGGGCCCCGACCACAGCGTCGATGCCACCGACATCGGTGATCAACCAGTCCGCGTTGCTGTCGATCGTCACGCTGTAGGTCGCGGTGGACTGCAGACCGTCGGGGGCCTGCGTGGTCTTGGTCAGCACGCTGACGAACGAGTCCACCACATACACCCCGCCGGTGCTGGAACGCACCACCGCGGTCAGCGGCTTGGCGGTGGACTGCCACTGCAGCGGGCCGAGGATCTGCTCCATGGAATCGGCCGCCCCGCCGAGCTTGGCCTTCAACTCCGGTGAGGTGCCGGCCACCAGACGGGCCTTCCAGGCGTTGAGATCGCGGTAGTCCATCTGTGCGGCGTTGACGGCGTAGTCCAGCGCGACCTGTTCGGCCCGCTGGTTGTCTGCGGTGCGCCGGGCCTGCTCGCCGAGTTCGCTTCTGGCGTCGAGGTACAACCAGCTCAACACCCCGACGGCGACGGCCAGCACGGCGATCAGCGCACTGACCACCAGCGTGCGCAGTGAAACCGAGATCTGACGGGGAGCCGCGGCGGGCGGCTTTCCCGCAGTGACGGGCGCGGCCTCGGCGGCCTCGTCATCACCCTCGGGGGTGGCGGCTTCTTCGGTGTCCTGCTCGACCATGTGTCTCTGCCTTCCTTGAAATCTGAGAACGTGTGCGGGCTACCCGGGCGGGGGAATGGTGACGCGAAGGTTGATGGCGCCGTCAGCCGGTACTCCGCGCAGCATGTTGCCCAGGAGTTGACCGGTGTCGAAGTTCGTCAACGCCGAACCGATGGAACGGATGTTGGGCAACAGGGTTTCGGCCAGCACCTTGACGTCGGGGGACCGGGTGTCGAGGAAGTTCTGAATCCGGTCCAGATAATCCTTGAAGCGTTGCAGCGATTCCGGTGAACCGGCCAGCACGATACCCATCGCACCGGCAAAGATGGCCTGCATGTTGGGCCCGAGTTCGTGGAGGCGCGGGGCCAGGCCGGCCAGTGCCGGGCCGACGTAGCCGGCCTCGGCGAGCAAGGTCTGGATGTTGTCCAGCAGCTGCTGGCCCCGGCCGTTCATGCTCGTCGTCTCGTTGCGCAGCAGCGCGCCGGCGCGGGAGATGTTGGGCAGTACCGCGTCCGGGTCCGGAAGCGCGGTATCCGCTTCGGCGACAATCCGTTTGAGCTGCTCGGGGTCGGCCTGTTCGAGCAGCCGTCCCACGCTGACCGCCAGGTCGGCGATCGAGGGAGGTTGCTGCACCGACTCGGTCGCGATGCGCTGCCCGTCGGTCAGCATCGGCCCTGCCGAGGTCCGGGGAAACAGACCGATGTAGGCCTCACCGAGCGCGGACAGATTGTCCAGCCGCACCACGCTGTCCACCGGCACCTGATGGGCACCGTCGATGTAGAAATCGACGGCGGCCGCGTCGACGGTCGGCCGGATCGCGGTCACCTTGCCGACCGGTACGCCACGCAACAACACGTTGGAGCCCACCACCAGACCGTTGGTGCTCTCGACCGCCATCGACAGGTTGGTGCGGTGGTCCGGCGGGGAGAGCCGGACCCCGAGACCGGCGATGTAGCCGATGGCCACCACGATGATCGCGGCCAGCGCGGCAAAGGAGACCAGGTTGCGGATTCTCACGGCGCCGCCCCCAGGATCCGCAGGACATCGGCGACATTGCCGGACAGTTCACGTCCGTCGGGGCCGACGATCGAGGTGATGTTGATCGCCGGGTACTTGTCCTGGGGCAGGAAGTAGTCGGTGAACAACGTTCTCCACCGTGGGATCTCGTCTTCTACCGCCCACTTCGACGATTGCACCGCGCCGGCGGCGTCGCCGAGCGTGGTGAGCATCGGCACCAGCCAGAAGCCCCCGCTGTACACGCTGCCGATGGAGGGAATCATCACGCTCAGCCGGGACATCACCTGGGTGGCACGGTCGAAGCCCAACATGCCCGCCGGCGAGAACCAGTACTGCATGGCCGAGCGCTTGCTGTCGAGAACCGCTGCGGTATCGGACAATCCCTGCAAAGCCAGGTCCACGGTCTCGATGTTGTCGGCCAGCTCCGACAGGTCGACGGCGACGCGTGACACCACCTCACTCAGCTCCACATCGCTGGTTTCGGCCAGCCGGTTCAGCCCGATCAGGGTGTTCTGCGCCCGTTGGATCGAACCGCTGGCCACGAAGTTGGCCAGGCTGGCGATCGTGTCCTCGATCTGGGGCGGTGCGGTGGTGCGCGACAGCGGAATCGTGTCGCCGGGACCCAGCGCCGGCATCTGAGGTGCCGGCGCCTGCGCGTGCTCCGAAGGCTGCAGGGCCACATAGATTTCTCCCAGCACGGTGGCCTGCTGCAGCACGGCGTGACTGTCGGCGGGAATGCGCACCTCGGGGCGGATCCGCGACGTGACGGCCACCCGGTCACCGGCCACCCGGACGCCGGTCACGGTACCGACGGTGACGCCGTCCATCACCACTTTCGCCCGGTCGGGCAGGTTGAGCACATTCTCAAATTCGATGAGCACGTCGTAGCCGTCGGTCACGGTCCCGGGCGCCGGCAGGGAAGTGACGTTGACCGAGGCGCACGAGCACAGCACCGCGGCGGCCACCAGGAGCGCGGGCAGGCGGCGCAGCAGGGCTTTCATCGGCTCGCCTCGGTGAGGGCATATTGCAGCAGGGCGACATCCACGGCATACGGGGTGCCGGCCACGTCGGCGCAGCTCCCCGGCACCCGTGCATTCATGGTGCCGCACAACAGCAACCCGTCCTGGGTTCGGATCCGGTACATCGGGGGACGCCACTTGAGCTGCAGCCCTTGCACGTTGAACCGGTCCGATGCGGTCATGATCCATCCCGGTATCGGATTGAGCAGGTCGGAGATCGCCGTGGCATGCGGGCTGGCCTTGCGCAGTGCCACCGACACGGTGTCGAGCACCCGCTGGGTCTGACCGCCGAGTTCACGTTCCAGATCGGCCACCATGGTGATCATCAGCGGCAGCGTCGCGGTCATCCGCTTCACTCCGTCGGTGGCCAGCACCAGGTCTGGCGTGGTGGCCTCGGCGTCGGTGAGGACCTGCTTGAGCGTGTCCCGGACACCACTGATCTCAGAGGTGAGCTGTGCCAGGTTGGACACGACCGATCCGGTGTCACTGATCGCCTGATCCGGGCTGTCCAGGACACTGGACAACCGGGTGAGGAACTCGTTGCTGCGTGGACCCTGCCCCTGCAGCAGCTGATCCAGGCCGGCGACGGTGTCGGCCACATTGTTCGACCCTTCGGGGCTCACCGTGTCGACGAAACTCGCGATCGAGCCCACCACCTGCGACAGACTCTGCGGGGTTGCGGTGCGCCCGAGCGGGATACAGTGACCAGCGGTCAGTTCCGGGCCACCGGAGTAGTTGCCGACGAGCTCCAGCGAACGGTCCGCCAGAATCGACATCGACCGGATGACGGCCTTGGCCTCGGCCGGGATCTTGCGGTCCGCCACGGTGAACGTCACCCGGACATCGCCGGCGGTGGGCGTCACCGAGGTGACGCTGCCGATCTGAAAGCCCATCTGGGTCACCGGGTTACCCGCGTACAGGCCGACGGCGTCGGGCATGACGGCGCAGTACTCGGGCGCGGATTCCGCGGAGCGGGTGCCACACGAGGACGTGCTGGCCCCGACCGTGCACAGGACAGCGGCAACCGCGACCAGTCGTCGCATCGACACCCTCATCAGCACGCACTTCCCGGAACTGGGATGCACAGGTCGGTGGCCAGCAGATCCGGCCCGGCGTTCTGAGCGTCGAGGACCCGCTCTAACTTGTTGCGCACCCGCCGCAGTCCCCGCACCACCAGGCCACTGCGGTCCGCCCAGGTCTGCACGATCTCCTGCCAGTTGCGCACCTTTTCGATGAATTTGTCGCGGTGGCCGGCATAGAACTGGCCCAGCGGATTGATCGAATCGAGAAGGTCGCCCATCCCCTTGAGGGCCTGGCCGAACCCGGCCGAATACAGCACCAGGGTCTGCTCGATGATCGACACCTTCATCAGCATCTGTGTGAGCTGGTCGCTGTAGTTGCTCAGGGCGTGGATGTACTCGTCGGAGAGGTTCAGGATCGACGAGATCTGGCCCCGCTGCTGATCGATCGCCGCGGTCAGGCTGTTGCCCGCGTCCATGATGGCGGCCAGCGTGTCGACGTTGTTGTCGGTGAGACCGCGCTGCAGCTCATCGAGCGATTCCCGGATGGACTTTGCCGACACGTTGTCGGTGACCTTGGTGGCATCGGTGACGGTACGGATCAGGTTGTAGGGCATGGTGACCCGCTCGACGGGAATGACCGTGTCACCCAAGGGCTCGTCGCCCAGCGAGGTTATCGAGGTGTAGTAGCCGCCGGCGACGGTGCGCATGCGCACCTCGATCTGCGATTGATCGCCGACAAAGGCCTCGTTGTCCACCGACGCCCGCACGCGTACCCGGTCCGGTTCGATCGATAGATCCTTGATCCGGCCGACATTCACCCCGGCGATCCGCACCGAGTCTCCGGGCCGGACCGAGGCCGCATCGTCGGTGTAGAACGAGACCAGCTTCTGGCCCGGCGGGCTGAGGTAGACGATCGCGGCCGAGACCGCCACGATCCCGGCCATGAGCAACGCACAGATCCCCAGAACATGGGGATTGCCCAGCCATTTCAGGCGTTTCAGGGATTGCACAGCACCACCCTCTGGCCATTGAGCAGCACGTCCATCGTCGCGGGCAATTGGGCCCGCCCGCGTGAGCACGGCATCGGTTCGCCGGCTTGACTCGGTGGTCCGATGTTCTCCCACACCACCGGGATCATCTTGAATCCGTCGATGGCGTTGTTGAAGTTCGTCAGCGCGCGGTCGAGTCCGTCGTCGACATCGGCGCCGGGCTGGAAACCCAGGTGGTTCAACAACCGCACGACGGCCTGGGTGAACTGTGGGCCGTACAGATCGGACTTGCGGAACTCATCGAGGACACTCATCGCCGCGTCGATCGGCCGGTTGGCCCATTCCAGCAGCTGGATGAACTCTCGCGAGCGGCCGCCCACGGAATCGGAAAGCGCACTGAGGTTCTGCATCAACGTCGAGATGACCGATTGCCGGTCGGACACGAACTGGGTGAGTTTGCGGATGCTGTCGAGCATCGGGCCGAGCCCGCTGCCGTCGCCGGCCAGGAACGTCGTCACGTTGTCGGTGAAGGTGTTGATCTCCTCGGGAGTCAAAGTCGCGAGCACCGGTTGCAGCCCGTTGAACAACGTGGTGATGTCCAGCGAGGGCTGGGTCATCGAGGTGGGCACCAGGGTGACGAGCGGCTCGGCCGTCGCACCCACGGACGGGGCGACGATGTCGAGATAACGGGCACCGGTCAAGGCCTGGAACTTGATGGCCAACCGCGACGAATCCACGATGCCGAACCGCTGTTGAAGACCGAAGCCGACCGCCGCGACGCTCTGGCCGGCCCGGCGTACGAGCTTCACCGATTCGACCTTGCCCACCCGCACTCCGCGCACCCGAACGTCGTCATCGACGTGCAGCCCCGAGGCATCGGTGAACTCTGCGGTGTAGGAACGGGTTTGGCCGTCCACCGGCTGCCGGAGCACATTGACCACCACCACGCCCAGCGCGATGGCGACCACGGCGCTGAGCGCCAGCCGCCACAGGGCCGCGGCCGGTTTGATGACGATCGTGCGGTTGCTCATCGCGGCGCCCCGATCGCCGGGACCGCGGCGGCCACGCCCGGCAGGCTGTCGAGCAGGATCCGGACCTGCAGGGCGCGCTGGTCGGGTGATCCTCCGTACATTCGCTCGAACCGGGTCCGCAACTCCACCAACGTCGCCGAGATGTTCTGGGTTTGGGCGATGCCGGGAATGGGCCCGGTGAGGGTCCGCACCACCTCGGTCACCGGAAGCAATTCGTTGACATGCGAGGACAGCAATCCGCCGACGGCGCCGAACAGTCCAGTCGAGGCCAGTTGGACGGTGGCCAGGAAACGATCCTGGAAGAACTGCTCGTCGCCGTCGAGGCCGCCGTGGTCCACGTGGTCGGCCAGGTCGGTGAGGCCGTCGACGAACGACGGTGCCGCGACGGCGATTCCGGCACCGTTGCGGACCAGCTGCGCGGTGCTGACCGTCTGCACCTTGGCGATGGTGTCGGCGACCAGCAGCACGGTTTCCAACATCGGGTTCAGGCCGTCGACGTAGCGGGTGGCCCGGTCCAGCACCGAGACCAGCTCCGGGGTCACCACGCCGTGGGTGATCTCGCTCAGCCGCGACAGCAGGGCCTGCATGGTGAAGTTGCCACGTGGCAGCAGCTCGATGCGCATCCCGTCGGCCAGTGGCCGGCCGCCGTCGGGGCCACGCATCAGGTTCACGCCGGTGACGCCGAAGTAGTTGGACGGCCGGAAGTCGACGGCGAGGGAATCGGTCATGCCGGCGGTCGGTTCCGGCTGCAACGACAGTCCCAGCCGCACACCGCCTTCGGTCCGGTTGGCCACCGACGCCACCTCGCCCACCTTCACGCCGTGCAGGAGCACCGGGGTACCGCGCACCACGCCCTGACCGACGTAGGGCGAATCGATGGTGATCGATTTGCCGTCGGCGGCGCCGTCGGCCAGCGGGTTGACCACGATCAGTGCGCCGGCCACCGCTACGCACGCCACGAGCGCCAGGCCGATGCGCACCAGCAGCGCGCTCTCGCGCTCGGTCGTCGTCAAGAACAGCATGGCCCGCTCACCCCTTGAACACGAACTCGGGTCGCAGGCCCCACATGGCCACGGTCAGGGTGAAGTTCACGACCACGATCGTGACCAGGCTGGCGCGCACCGCACGGCCGGAGGCCTGGCCCACACCCACCGGACCGCCGTGCGCGAAATAGCCGTAGTAGCAGTGGATCAGGGTCACCAGCACGCAGAAGACCGCGGCTTTGGTCAACGAGTAGCCGATGTCGGTCGGGGACAGGAACTGCACGAAGTAGTGGTTGTACGTGCCGCTGGGCTGTCCCCGGAACACCGCGACGACGGCGTGGGCGATGTAGAAGCTCGCGGTGAGCACGATGAAGTAGCCGGGGATCACGCACAGCAGCGCACCGATCAGCCTGGTGCCCACCACGAACGGGATCGGCCGCAGCCCCATGGCCTCGGTCGTGTCGATCTCCTCGGAGATCCGCATGGAGCCGATCTCGGCGGTCATGCGGCATCCGACTTGGATGGCGAAGGCGATGCCGGTGACGATCGGGGCCATCTCGCGGACGTTGGCGACGCCGCCGACGATGCCCGAGAGGGCGCCGAAGCCGATCAGGTTGAGCGTGGAGTAGGCCTCGATCGCCACCGAGGCGCCCATCGCGGTCCCCATGATCAGCAGCACGCTCAGGACACCGCCGTCGACGATGATCGAGCCGCGGCCCCAGGCCAGCCCGTTCATGGCGACCAAAATCTGGCGGCGGTAATGCCGCACGGTCAACGGCAGGAACCACAGTGTCTGGGCGATGAAGACCGCCCACTGGCCGACGGTGCGCAGCCACTCGGAGACCGAGCCCCGCACCGAGCCGGCCAGGGCGGTGCCGGCGGCCGGCATCAGGAGACCTCCGCGGGGAAGAACATGGTCTGCAGCTGGGTGATGGTGACGTTGGCGATGACGATGCACACGACGCTGAGTACGACGGCCGAGTTGACGGCGTCGGCCACGCCGCGCGGACCGCGCCTGGCCTCCATGCCGCGCAGCGACGAGATGATGCCGACGATCGCGCCGAACACGATCGATTTGCCCAGCGCGAACCACACGTCGAGGACCTTGGCGAACGAGCCGAAGGACATCCAGAAGCTGCCCGGGGTGATGCCGTTGACGCCGACCGCGATCAGATAGGAGGCCGACACCGCCGAGGCGATGATCACGCAGCACAGCAGCGGAGCGATCAGCACGAGCGCCAGGAATCGCGGGACGACCAGCCGGCGGACCGGGTCTACCCCCATCACCTTGAGCGCATCGAGTTCTTCGCGGACCTGTCGTGCGCCGAGGTCGGAGGCGATCGCGGCCGCGGCGACCCCGCCCATCAGGAACCCGGTGACCATGGGCGCACCCTGTCTGATCACGCCGAACCCGCTGGCGGCGCCGACCAGGCTGCTCGCGCCCAGTTGGTTGACCAAGCCGCCCACCTGCACCGAAACCACCGCCCCGATCGGGACGGCCATCAGCATCGCCGGGGTGGCCGTCACCTTGAGCAGCATCCAGGCCTGGACCAGGAGTTCACCGACCGGCAGGCGCAGGGAAACCAGGTCGCGTGCGGTGAACTTGAGCACCGCGCCGGCGAGCAGCACGCCCCGGCCGATGGTGCCCACGCTGCGGGCCGGGATGCTGCCGGCCCGCGACGCGGAGCGCGCGGCCGTGTGCCGCACGCGGTCCAGCCCCGACGGCGGGACCGCATCGCCAGCGGTCCGGACGTCGAGCCCCATGCTTCCCCGTTCTTTGCTGCCGTGCAGGTCGCGGGGATTGTGCCGCGACCGCGATAGCGTACTTGCGCAGGTCTGAAGTTGTCAGGTTAGCCTCAGCTACTTGTCAGCAAGCTGCCCCCGTTGTGGTCTGACTCTCGTAAATCCGCCGGTGGCGAGCCTGTTGCGGCTGTCGTGGCGGGTGCAGCCGGCGTGGACGACGACGCGGGCCGAGGTCGACCCCGATCGATAACTGACGGTCCAGTTATTTTGCCGGTTGCGAAGAAGCGCGCGCCTGCGCGGCGATGGCCGGTGCGATCCAATCCCGCAGGAATGTGCGCAGCCCGGCATCCCGGCGCGACGGCCCGCCCGGGTCGACGATGAACGACTGCAGCGTCCGCAGCATGAATTCGACCAGCTCGTCGAGCTTGTGCCCATCGAAACCGGCTGCCGCCCAATCGATATCGAAACGCTGAACGATCGATTTGCCGAACTCGATGGCCAGATCCGAGGTCACCCCGGCGGTGAACGCGCTGGCTTTGCCGGGTTGCAGCACCAGGCCGAGGTAGCGGTCGTGCGGAAGCTGCTCGACGGTGTAGGCGATGCCCTCGACGACGGCGTCGCTGGGGTCGGTGATCGAGCCCAGTTGTGCGGCCAGCCGATCGAGGAAGCCGTCCACCGCCGACAGTGCGGTGGCCGCCATCAGGCTTTCCTGGGTGGGGAAGTACCGGTAGATCGTCTGGCGGGTCACCCCGAGGGTCTGTGCCACCTCCGACACGCTCACCGTGCCGCGCGCATCGATGGCCTGGCGCGCGGCGGCGATGATGCGGCGGGCCGCTTCGTCGTCGTCGGCGGGAATGTCTCCCGACCAGCCGTGCCTGCGCATCCGATGATCGTCGCACGGATCGGGATCGATTCTTGACAATACAGTCGATAACCATTGTATGGTCTGATGATGATCATCAGCCCAGTGAGCAGTACCGATGAGGAACTGACCCGCCGCGCCCTGCGTCACGCCCTCGACGGCACGACGGACATGGCCGATCAGGTGTTGAAGGTGCCGCTGCACTACTACCGGGATCCGAAGATCACCGAGATCGAGGAGTCGCAGATCCTGCGCCGGGTACCGCTGGCGATCGTGCCCTCGGCGCAGATCCCGGAGAACAACGACTTCGTGGTCCGTTCGGTGCTGGGCGACTCATTGTTGGTCACCCGGGATCGCACCGGGGCCACCCACGTGTTTTTGAACTACTGCCGCCACCGCGGCGCCATGCCCGCCTGCGGATCCGGCAATGCGTCGCGGTTCGTCTGCCCGTATCACGCCTGGACCTACCGCAACACCGGCGAGCTGTTCATGGTCCCGGGCAAAGCCGGTTTCGACACCATGGACACCGCGGAGTACGGCTTGGTGGAGCTGCCGTCGGAGGAACGTCACGGATTCGTCTGGGCGGTGCTCACCGCCGACGCGACCATCGACCTCGACGCCCACCTCGGCCCGCTGAACGCCGAACTGGCGCAGTGGAATTACGACGCCTACGGCTACCACACCGAACGCGAATTCTCTTCGGAGGTGTCCTGGAAGGGTGCGCTGGAGGCGTTCGCCGAGGGCTACCATTTCCCATTTGTCCATGGGGAGAGCCTGATTGGGCAGAACACCCTGCCCAACACCGCAATCTACGACGAGTTCGGCAAGCATCACCGCATCGGTTTCCCGTTCACCTGGATCAAGAACCTCGGCGAGGATCCGAGCGGCAGCTTCGATCCGTCGGCGAACATGGGTGTCATCTACTGGGTCTATCCCAACCTCATCCTGGCCAACAGCCCGGTCGGCGTCGAGATCATCGACATGCTGCCCGAGGGGGAACCCACCCGCTGCACCGTGCGGCACAGCTGGATGGGCCGCGTTCCGGCCACCAACGACGACATGCGGGCCGGCTATGACGCCGTCTACGAAGGTGTGCACGCCGCCGTACGCGACGAGGACTTCGCGATGCTGCCGCAGTGCGGTGAAGGTGTCCGGCACGGCCAGCATGACCATATGATCATCGGCCGCAACGAAATTGCGGTCCAGCACATGATCAAGGTGTTCGCCCAGGAGTTGGGTGTGGCGTTGGGCTAACTCAGGTCCAACTCTCCTTGCCGGGCAGGGTGCGCATCGCCTGCCGGGTGAGACCGGGCACCGAGTTCGCCAGGTCCGCGCGTTGTTTGGCGAAGGTCCGCAGCGCGCGGTAATACGACCACAGTTGCCGTGGCGATGGAACTTTCGGTACCCAGGCCAGTTCCCAATGGATGCCGTTGATCGGGTCGTCGAAGAAGACCGCGTAATAGCCGGGCCAGTACTGCGGGTAGTCCTTGGGCTCATCGGTCACCGGGATGCCCCGGGCGATCAGGAAGTCACGATGAAAGCGGTCTATCTCCTTCCTGTTTCGGGCCCACAGCGCGATGTGGTTGATCCCGACGGCCTGATCGGTATGGGTCAACTTGTCCCCGGTACGCGCCGGCTGGATGCCGATGTAACTGTGTGGGTTGACGAATCGTGTCATGTAGTAGACCGATTGGTACTCCATGTTGAGTGAGGAGAAGCTGTGGTACCCCAGCCACCCCAGCATCGCGTCGTAAAACGCGATCGATTCGTCGTAGTCCAAGACTGCGAACTCGACATGACATACGCCCCGCCACCGCATGGTGCCCCCTGAGAGTCGACTACTACGGAATGTAGTACCCCGTGGGCGGGCTGTGAAGGGCTGCGGGCGCGCCGATTTCTACCGCTGGGTCGTTCCGGTTGGGTTGCAGCCGCCCTGCCGTAGAAAACCGGCGGACGAAACGGCGCTCGCGCTAACGATTTCCGGCGGCGTGGTCCAGCTGCAGGATGGCCGCATCGATCAGGGTGCGAATGATCTCGTCGGTGGAGAACGAGCTCAGCCACAGGTTCGGGGTGTCGGTGCGGTGCAGCATCGCGACCCCGTGCACCGCGACCGACAGCGCCGCGGCGATCCGATCGGATTCGGAGGACGGCGGCGTCTGCGGGTCGCCGCCGCGGCACGCCAGCAGGCCCCGGGTGACGACGGCCAGGGCTTGTTGGGCAGCCGGGGAGGTGTCGGTGATCTGGGTCATCAGGGCGTAGCGCAGGGGGTGTCGCTCGGCGAACGACACGTAGGTCTGGCAACCCTGGAACAGCCGTTCGCGCGGCGTCTGGTCGGAGTCGCGGTGGCGGGTGATCTCTTCGGACACCTGTGCCCAGCCGGCCTCGGCGACCGCGTCGAGCACGCTGTCGCGATCCGCGAAATGTGCGTAGACCGACGGTGCGGCGATGCCGGCCTCGCGGGCGATGCTGCGCAGCGACACCTCGGCCTCGTTCTGCGCGGCGTCGATGACGCGGGTGGCCGCCGAGAGGATCTCGTCGCGGAGCAGAGCGCCCTGGCCGCGCATGTTGCGTCGGCGCGGGGTTGGGGCCATGACCCGTATGTTAACGCGCGTTAGGTTAGGGCGCGAGCGACGCCGGTGCTCTCGATCACTATAGGCCCGTCGGTGCCGGTCCGATCTCTGCCATCGGAATCGGTCCGGTCAAAACGGTTGTCGCCAAGCCGGTTCGGCGTAAACGAACGTCAACCGGCCTTTCTGTATCTCAACTTTACAGCTGTTTGCTTATGGTTGTAAGGTCAGCGCTCATGTCAGGTGCGGTAGCGGGGTGCAAGCCATGAAGTCACTGGTGAATGCGCTGGCGCGGATGTGGATCCTGCTGGTGATCGTCGTCGTGGTCGGAGCCGGCGGCTTCGTCATCAACCGGTTCCACGGAGTGTTCGGCGCACCGCGACCGGGTGGAGCGGCCGGTGCCGACAACATCGTCTCGACGGTGCCCAAGTACGTCACCTACGAGGTGTACGGGCCAGCCGACACCTCGGGGATGGTCAGCTACGTCGATGAGCGCGCGCAGTCGCAGGAGGCGCAGTTCAGCCACCTGCCGTGGACATTGACCCTGACCACCACCGTGCCCAGTGTGTTCGCGAACGTCGTCGCGCAGGGCGACAGCGCTGCGCTCGGTTGCCGCATCACCGTCAACGGCGAGCTGCGTGACGAGCGGTCCGCCGACGGATTCACGGCCACCACAAGCTGTTTGGTGAAGGCAGCATGAGCGGGCACCGCGGTGCCGGGGCCACCGAACCGCCGCTCTATCCGCGCCTGATCCGCACCCTGTCGGTGCCGATCATCCTGTTCTGGCTGGCGGCCACCATCGCAGTGAGCGTGCTGGTGCCGCAGCTCGAGATCGTCGGCAAGGACAACGCGGTGTCGCTGTCGCCGCACGATGCGCCGGCGGTGATCGCGATGAAGCACATCGGGGAGAAGTTCGAGGAGTTCCACTCCGACAGCAGCCTGATGGTGGTGGTCGAAGGCGACGAACCGCTCGGCGACGACGCGCGTCGCTACTACGGCGAACTCGTGGCCAACCTGGAACGCGACCCCGAGCACGTCGAGCACGTGCAGGATTTCTGGGGCGATCGGATCACCTCGGCCGGCTCGCAGAGCGAGGACGGCAAAGCCGCCTACGTCCAGGTGAACCTGGCCGGCAACCAGGGCTCGACCCAGGGCGTCGAGTCCGTCGACGCAGTCCGCGAGATCGTCGACCACACCGCCACGCCCCCGGGGATCCGGGCTTACGTCACCGGCCAGGCGGCGCTCGTGGCCGACACCAACGAAGCCGGCGACAAGAGCATGGTGAAGATGACCGGGGTGACGCTGCTGGTCATCGCGATCATGCTGCTCGTGGTGTACCGCTCCATCGGGGCCATGCTGATCGCGCTGGTGGTCGTGCTCACCGAGATGAGCATGTCCCGTGGGCTGATCGCGGTCCTCGGCTCCGCGCACGTCTTCGGACTGTCCACCTTCGTGGTCAGCATCCTCACCGCGTTGGCCATCGCCGCGGGCACCGACTACTGGATCTTCCTGGTCGGCCGCTACCACGAGGCCAGAAACGCCGGTGAGGACCGTGAAACCGCGTACTACACCACCATTTCGGGCGTCACCCACGTCATCGCCGGTTCCGGCCTGACCATCGCCGGGGCCATGCTGTGCCTGCACTTCACCCGGTTGAACTACTTCAACACCCTGGCGATCCCCTGTGCGCTGGGCATGCTGGTGATCCTGGTGATGGCCCTGACCTTCGCCCCGGCGGTGCTGGCGGTGTGTGTGCGGTTCGGCCGGCTGGATCCCAAGCGGGCCACCAAGACTCGCGGCTGGCGCCGGGTGGGCACGGCGATCGTGCGCTGGCCACTGCCGATCCTGGCCGCGGCCACGGGCATCGCCTTGATCGGGGTGCTCGCCCTGCCCGGCTACCGGACCAACTACGACAACCGGCACTACGTCCCGGCCGACGTGCCGTCGAACATCGGGCACGCAGCGGCCGAGAAGCATTTCAGCTCGGCCCGGATGAATCCCGACATGCTCATGGTCGAGGTGGACCACGACATGCGCAATCCACGCGACATGCTGGTGCTCGATCGCATCGCCAAGAACATCTTCCGGGTGCCCGGCATCGCCCGGGTGCAGAGCATCACCCGTCCGCTCGGACCGCCGATGGAACACGGCTCGGTGCCGTTCCAGGTCAGTGCGCAGGGCGTGACCATACGGGAGACCTTGCAGTTCGTCCGGGCCCGGCTCGACGACACCCTCAAGATGACCGATCACCTCAGCTCGATGATCGCGATCATGGAGCACCTGCACGATCTGAGCGTGCAACTGTCCGACGCCACGCACAGTGCGGTCGGGGCCACCCACGACATGGAAGCCACCATGGCCGAACTGCGGGACCAGGTCGCCGATTTCGACGACTTCTTCCGGCCGGTGCGCAACTACTTCTACTGGGAACCGCACTGTTTCAACATTCCGGTGTGCCACGCCCTGCGGTCGGTGTTCGATGCCACCGACGGCTTCGACAAACTGGCCGACAACACCAGAGCACTGGCCACCGAGATGGACAAGGTCGACGGGCTCACCCCGCAGATCGCCGCGCAGATCCCGCCGATGATCACCCTCTCCACCCAGGTGCGCGACCTGATGCTGACGCTGCACAGCACCTTCGACGGCATGCTCGTCCAGATGGAGCAGATGACCGACACCGCGTCGGCCATGGGGCAGACCTTCGACGACGCCAAGAACGACGACATGTTCTACCTGCCGCCCGAGGCGTTCTCCAGCCCGGACTTCCTGCGCGGGATGGAGTTGATGCTGTCCCCGGACGGCAAGGCGGCCCGAATCCTGATCACCCACGATGTGGATCCCGCCACGCTGGAAGGCATTTCACACGTTGACGCCGAACTACTGGCCGCCAAGGAAGCCGTCAAGGGCACCCCGTTGGCCGACGCGAAGTTCTACCTCGGCGGTACTGCGGCCACTTACAAGGACATCCAGGAAGGCGCGCACTACGACCTGTTCATCGCGGCCATCGCGGCGATCATCCTGATCTTCGTCGTGATGCTGCTGATCACCCGGGCCCTGGTCGCCTCCATGGTGATCGTGGGAACCGTCGTGCTCTCCCTGGCCGCCTCGTTCGGGCTGTCGGTGCTGATCTGGCAGCACATCCTGGGCATCGAACTGCAATGGCTGGTGATCGCGATGTCGGTGATCGTGCTGCTCGCGGTCGGCTCGGACTACAACCTGCTGGTGGTCTCCCGGATGAAGGAGGAACTCGGCGGCGGCATCAAGACCGGGCTCATCCGGGCCATGGGCGCCACCGGCGGGGTGGTCACCGCGGCCGGCATGGTGTTCGCCT
Source organism: [Mycobacterium] fortunisiensis (assembly GCF_019050325.1). GTDB lineage: Bacteria > Actinomycetota > Actinomycetes > Mycobacteriales > Mycobacteriaceae > Mycobacterium > Mycobacterium fortunisiensis. The sequence goes on from NZ_VOMB01000002.1 coordinate 279,724, forward strand.
TCACCATGATCTCGATGATCGCCAGCGACCTGCGCTCGGTGGGCCAGATCGGCACCACCATCGGGCTGGGACTGTTGTTCGACACCTTCATCGTCCGCTCGCTCATCACCCCGTCGATCGCCGCGCTGCTCGGTCGCTGGTTCTGGTGGCCGCTCAAGGTCCGCAGCCGCCCGGTGCCTACCGGTCCGGCTGTGCCGCAACCTGTTCCAGCGCCTGCCGGCGGCCTCAGCGACGACGAGCCCACCGTGCAGATCCCGAAAGGAACCCCATGACCGAGATCCTCACCCGCACCAGACCGTTCACAGAGCTGACCGCGTTGCGCGAGCTGGGTCCGGAGCGCTTCGGCGCGACGGTTGATCCGATATGGACCATCGGGCCCAAGGTGCACGGCGGCTGCATGATGGCGATCTGCGCCGCTGCCGCCCGTCGCTCCGTTCTCATCGCCGGAGGTGGCGCCGAGCTGCAGCCGATCGCGGTGAGCGCCAACTACCTGGCCGCGCCCGATCCGGGTGAGGTGCACGTGAGTACGAGCGTGCGCAAGATGGGTCGGCAGGTGTGTGCGGTGGATGTGCAACTGTCACAAGCGGGTCGGGTGGCGGTCACGGCCGCGGTCACGCTCGGCAGCCTCGACGGCGGGGAGCCTCGGTATCAGGAGACAGTGCCGTTGACCCAGCTGCCCGCCGAGCCGACAGCCGAGGCCGTGCACGTGACGCCCGAGCATCCGATGGGCCAGATCGTGCACGTCGCGCAGGGATGCGATCTGCGGGTGGACCCGTCGGCGGCGCTGTTCTTGAGCGGTCGACAGGGGGACCCGGTCAACCGGATGTGGTTGCGGCCGTTCGCCGCTGACGAAGCCGAAGCCGACACCGCGCTGTTGTTCGCGCTGATGGCCGGTGACATCAGCGCGCCGGTGACGATGAACCGGGGCATGTTCGGCTGGGCGCCGACCGTCCAGCTGACCACTTACCTGCGTCGGCGACCGTCGCCGGGGTGGCTGCGGGTGATGGCCAGCTCGACGGTCATGGGCACGACCTGGTTCGAAGAGGATCACCTGATTCTCGATGCGACCGGTGCGGTTGTCGTGCAGAGCCGTCAGTTGGCGATGATCCCGAAGGGCGCCTGAAACCAGCGGAGTCGCGCGATTGCTGCCATCGGCCGGTCAATTTCTGCCAACGGAACTAACCGTCCTGAGCAGCGTGTTGTGGAAGTCAGACCGGGTAGGAATCCCCCGAACCGGTGGACAGACGTCCGAACCGCGACTGCCACGCCACGGCTCGAACGCCCAGAACGAAGGGCTTCGACATGAAGAAGTTTGGTTTTGCCGGGATCATCGCCACTGGCTTCGCTGCCGCCATCGTCGGCCTGGCCGCCCCGGCCCAAGCTGATGTCACCCATCACCAGTGGGTGCACGACATCCAGCAGCACGCCAGCACCAGCGCCGTCACCTCGACATTCGGCGACGGCCGCTGACACACGACACCAGCGAGGGGTGCCTCCGATGGGCGCCCCTCGCTTGTCGTCGGTGGCGAACCGCCGGAACGTAAGGTGGCGGAATGACCACCACCCACCGGCTGGCAGTGATCCCGGGCGACGGTATCGGTAAGGAAGTGGTCCCCGAGGGCCTCAAGGTGCTGGAGGCTGCGGCGGCGGCCTTCGGTTTCGCCATCGACTACGAGCAGTTCGATTATGCGTGTGCCGAGTACTACACCGACACCGGCGCCATGCTGCCCGGCGGCTGGTTCGAGGAGTTGAGCCGGTTCGACGCGGTGTACTTCGGCGCCGTCGGCTGGCCCGACGTTGTGCCCGACCATATTTCGCTGTGGGGCAGCCTGCTGCAGTTCCGGCGCCATTTCGACCAGTATGTGAACTTACGTCCGGTCAAACTGATGCCCGGGGTGAAAAGTCCGCTGGCCGGTCGCGGGCCCGGCGACGTCGACTTCGTCGTCGTACGGGAGAACACCGAGGGCGAGTACTCGAGCGTCGGCGGCAAGATGTTCGAGGGAACGGACCGCGAGACGGTGCTGCAAGAGACGGTGATGACCCGAGTGGGTGTCGACCGGATTCTGAAGTACGCGTTCGAGCTTGCCCGACGGCGGCCCGACCGGCACCTGACCTCGGCGACGAAGAGCAACGGCATCTCCATCACGATGCCGTACTGGGACGAACGCGTCGAGCAGATGAGCGAGCGGTTCCCCGATGTCGAGGTGGACAAGTTCCACATCGACATCCTCGCGGCGAATTTCGTTCTGCATCCGGACTGGTTCGACGTCGTCGTCGCCAGCAACCTCTTCGGTGACATCCTGTCGGACCTGGGGCCGGCATGCACCGGCACCATCGGCATCGCCCCGAGCGGAAACATCAACCCCGAACGGCGATTTCCGAGTCTTTTCGAGCCGGTCCACGGTTCGGCCCCCGACATTGCCGGGCGCGGAATCGCCAATCCCATCGGACAGATATGGAGCGCGTCGTTGATGCTCGACCATCTGGGCGAGCGGGACGCGGCAGCAGCGATCCTGAAAGCCGTCGAAGATGTACTGTCCCGCGGAGGAGAGATCCTGACCCCCGACATGGGTGGGACCGCGACGACGGGCGCACTCGGTACCGCGGTCCGCGACCAGCTGCTGGCGAATATCGCTGGTTCGCAATAGGTCTCGAAGCCGAACAGGCTCCGCTAAGGGTCAGGCCGACATCTGGTGCAGGTAGTAGGGGCCGCCGACATAGACGATCCCGGAGGGGTACGGCGCGGATGCGGCCCGGGTGATCGTGGTGGCCAACTCGCCGGCCGACATCATCTCGCCGGACACCACGGTGAAATCGATTCCCCGTCGGTCGAACTCCGGCCGCATGGCGTAGAGCGCCGTTTCGCCGGCCCGCCGGCTCGCCGCGATCGGGGCATACCCCTTCGGCACCGCCTTGTTGGGGAAGAAGTGGGCCTGGTGGCTGGTGACGAAGACGATCTGCCCGCCGGCCGGCATCAGCGGCAGTGCCAGCTTGGCCAGCCGTCGCTGGGCATCGCGGTTCACCCGCATGGCGTAGGCCGGATCGACGCCCAGATCGAGACCGCATGAGGCGTTGAGGACCAAGGCGTCCAGCCGACCGAACTCGCGGCCGATCCGTTCGATCAGCGCGGTCGCGGCCGCCTCGTCGGAGATGTCGGCGCCGATGGAAGACGCCTGGCCGCCTGCGCGGCGGATGGCGTCGACGACGGTGTCGGCGCGTTTGGCTTTCTCGCGGTAGTTGACCACGACGTGGGTGTCCGAGGCGGCGAGCTGCTGTGCGACGTCGGCGCCGATACCCCGCGATGCGCCGGTGACCAGTGCAATCCGGGTGGGGGCTGCAGGCTGCATGTCGGGTTCCTTCCGTCACTGCCGAGGCGGATGACCGCCCTGAGTGCCCACCGTACCCCAACTCTAAGAAAAATAAGACCCCTTTAAGGTCACGATGAGGACTATGTCGCGTCGCGATCCGGTTGCTGACCGCCTGGGTTTAGCCTGGCCTGGTGACTGGTCAACGCGTGCCCGGCGGGGTGGTCCACAAGTTGCCGACGGACCTGCGCGACGCCCTGATCGGCAATGACACGGCGCTAGCCGCCTGGAACGACATCACGCCGCTCGCGCGCAACGAGTTCATCTGCTGGGTCGAGGACGCCAAGCAGCAGGCCACCCGCGAGCGGCGGATCCGTCGCACCCAGGAGGAGTTGGAGGACGGGCAGCGACGCCCGTGTTGCTGGCCCGGGTGCAAGCACCGGGAACGCACCGGGCGGTAGCCCCGGCAGCCCGGGGTCCCGGCGCTACCGGATCGACAACCCGGTGACGGCCCGGGAGATCACCAGGCGCTGGATCTCGCTGGTGCCCTCGAAGATCGTGAAGATCTTGGCGTCGCGGTGCATTCGCTCGACCGGGTAGTCGCGGGTGTAGCCATTGCCGCCGAGGATCTGGATCGCCTCATCGGTGACGTAGACCGCGGTCTCGCTGGCGACCAGTTTGGCCATCGAGCCCTCGGCATTGTCGAAGGGCTGGTTGTTGCGCGCCATCCAGCCGGCCCGCCACACCAGCATCCGGGCGGCGTCGATCCGGCTCTTCATGTCGGCGAGCTTGAATGCGACGGCTTGGAACTCGCCAATCTTGCGGCCGAATTGCTCACGCTGGCAGGCGTAGTCGAGGGCGTACTCGTAGGCGGCCCTGGCCACCCCGACCGCCATCGCGCCCACGGTGGGGCGGGTGCGCTCGAAGGTCTTCATCGCCGCCTGGCCGCGGGCCGAGGCGCCGGACTTCACCCGGGCGATGCGGTCCTCGAACTTCTCCCGGCCGCCCAGGATCAGGTCCTCGGACAACCGGACGTTGTCGAGCACCACCTCGGCGGTGTGCGAGGCGCGGATCCCATGCTTCTTGAACTTCTGTCCCTGCAGGAAACCGTGGGTGCCGGGCGGGATGATGAATGTGGCCTGGCCGCGGGAGCCGAGTTCGGGATACACCGAGGCCACCACGATGTGGACGTTGGCGATGCCGCCGTTGGTGGCCCAGGTCTTGGTGCCGTTGAGCACCCACTCGCGGGTGGCCTCGTCGAACCGGGCCCGGGTGCGGATGGCGCCGACATCGGAGCCCGCGTCCGGCTCCGAGGAACAGAACGCACCAAGTTTGGGTTCGTCGGCGGTGCCGAACATCTCCGGGAGCCAGCGTCCGAGCTGCTCGGGAGTTCCGTTGCCCGCCAAGGCCGCTGCGGCCAGCCCGGTGCCCAGAATGGACAGCGCGATACCCGCGTCACCCCAGAACAGCTCCTCGAACACCGTCAGCATGCCCAGCCCGCTCGGCTCGCCGGCCTGTTGCGCGAACAGTTCGGGGGAGTACAGCCCGACTTTCGCGGCCTCCTGGATGACGGGCCATGGAGTTTCCTCACGCTCGTCCCATTCGGCGGCCGCTGGACGTACGACCTCGGCGGCGAACTGGTGCACCCAGTCGCGCACCTCGATCACGTCGTCGCTCAGTTGCAGGGAGAACGTCACGATATTGCTCCTGAAATATGTTGGTGATCAGTTGTTTTGCGTTCGGTACTGGTTTATGACGCTGACGGTCTGGGTGACCCAGGCCTCGAAAAAGCGGTCGTGGTCCACGTTGCCGGGGGCGCGCCCGTTCAAGGCCCGCAGGGTCGCGGCGTAGGAGAGTGCGGAGATCGCGACGGCAGCGGTGGCTTCGGGATCGGGGATCTGGGTGCGCCCGGACCGGTTGGAGGCGGCCAGCTCATCGGCGAACCGTTGATAGGCGTTGTCCGTGATCACCTGCCAGGTCTTCTCGTCGAGTTCACCGAGCTCGTCGGGTTCCCGCAACATGACCCGTAGCAGTTCCTCACTCTGGGTCAGGTTGGTCCAGATCAACTGCCCGGCACTGCGCACCGCTTCTTCGACGCCGGCCGGATTGCCCGCGTCGTACTGCTCGCGGGCGGTAACGATCGCGTCGATGCGGTGGGCCACCGCGGCCTCGAGGAGTTCGCGTTTGGACCCGAAGTGTTTGTAGAGCGCACCCGAGCCGGGGGCCAGGCCGGCGGCCTGCTGGATCTCGGCCACCGACGTCGCGGCGTAGCCCTTGGCGGCGAACAGCTTCAACGCCGTCGCCAACAGGCGGTCCCGTCCCGATGCCACGGTGAGAGAGTACTCACTCACCTCATCGTCGGACAAACCGCCCCATGGCGGCCCCGGGATGGATAGGTTCTGCGGGTGCTGAGTCGAAACGACAAAATCCTGTGCGCCGTGTATGCCGTGGTGGCGGTCATCGCGCTGGTCGCCACCTGGTGGAACAACATCGCGTTCTTCCGAACCGAGAGCACGAGCATCGTCGACCTGTTCCGCAGCGGCTACGTCAACTACGGATCGTCCTCGCTGAGCAACGACCTGATCCTGCTCGCCCTGGCGGCCTTCGTGTTCATGATCGTCGAGGCGCGCCGGATCGGTGTGCCCAAGGTGTGGATCTATCTGGTGCTCAGCGCGGTCGTCGCCGTGAGCGTTGCGTTCCCGCTGTACCTGATCCGTCGGCAGATGGTGCTGGCGCGGCGGCGGCCACCACCACTTGGGTAAGCGCTCAGTGCCGGGGCGTCGTGGTGATGTGCACGTGGTCGAAGTGGCCGTACCCCGATGCCTGCGGACCGGCCGGCGTGTAATAGGTGCCGCGCCAGATCACGTCCTGCAACCCGAACCGGGCCGCGTTGCTCAGCGCAAACGCCATGATCTCGTTGCCGAGCGCGATGCCCTCGGGGCTGCCGGGATTGGGAATCATGATGTCGATCGCCAGACCGCTGGGATGCCAGGGCTTCGAGTCCGGCCGGACCCCGCCGATTTCGGCGATCTGCGGGAACCGTGCGCTGACCGCCCGGGCCGCCACGATGGTGTTGGGCTGCAACCCGACCTCGTTGGCCACGCCGACCGGCAACGATTCCGGGATGTCGCCTCCGCCACCGGGGATTGCCTGGGCGCTGTCGACCACCGCCTGCTGCTGCGGTGTCAACGCTCCGTACTGTGCCTCCGCCTCGGCGATCTGACGCAACAGTTGACGCCACTTGGCCTGCAGGTCCGCGCGCACCGCAGAGGCCTGCTCGGCCGCGGCGCGGGCATCAGCGGCCGATTTCTCTGACTCCGCGGCGGCGGTGGCCGCGTCCTCGCGCGCGGATTGATAGGCCTGCAACTGGTCGGCTGCCCGGTCGACGACCGCCCGCTGCAGCGACATCTGGTCGATCAGGTCCTGCGGGGAGCCGGCGGTGAGCACTGCCGCCACCTGGCCGGTGCGTCCACTCTTGTAGGTCATCGCCGCCACTCGGTCGACGGCAGCCTGATGGGGTTGAAGCTGGGTGGTCGCGGCCTCGAGGGCTGCCAGGTCGGCGCGGTGACGCTCTGCGGCTGCCGCCTGCTCGGCAAGTTTGGTATCGACGTCGCGTTGGGCGGCGGTGACGGCCTCGCGGCTCTCGACCGCCTGGCGGGACAACTCGTTCAGCTTGGCCAGCCCGTCAGAGGAAGGGTCGGCCTTCACGTTGCCGATCGGCGTCAGAACCAAGACCGCGGCCGCCGCGGCGCACACCGTTCGCCGAACCACATGGCGCACCCGGGTCATTCGAACTGTCACGATCCTTCATTGCGAGGACCGCTCCTGGCCCGGCTGTATATCTCCCGGACAGGCTACGAACTGGTCCGGTCGATGTCCACCCGTTGTGCTCCGTCGCCAATCGGCGAGCCCGAGCATCCGACTAGATGTGCCCGCCGGGGAACATCGTCTTGACCGCCTGGGTGATGGTGTTGCGCGCGGTGGCGGCATCCACCGGTTGCAGCGAGCTGATCGCCATCACGTAGCGGCGTTCGGGTCCGATCACGCCGGTGGACACGTGAACCTGGTTGGAGCGGCCCCAGCAGCAGAACCAGCCCTGTTTGACCGCGACCGGCTCGGCGTAGAGCCCCTCGGGGATGCCGAACCGCTGCGGGTACCCGTCGGTTCCGGTGGGGGTGGATTGTGCGAGGTTGCCCAGGATGACCTCGGCCTGCTCGGCCGGCAGCCCGCCGCTGCCGTCCAACAGCTTGCTGTAGTAGTGGACGAGATCGCTGGCAGTGCTCTGCGCGACGTCCCAGTGCCCGTTGTAGGGCGCAATCGTGCCGGCCAATCCGTACCGTGCCACCACGCGCGCGACGATGGCGTTCCCGCCGCTGCGGTCCCAGAAGTTCTGGGCCGCGCTGTCGTCGGAGGAGCGCAGCATGATGTCGAGTGACTTGCGGTCGGCGGCAGACAGTTTCGTCGCACCCTGAGATTCCTGCAGCAGCAGGTCGTCGGCGATGAACAGCTTCACCACCGAGGCGATCGGGAAGGGGTGGTTGGCGCCGTTCGAGACGATCTGACCGGTGCTGCGGTCCAGCACCACGACCTCGATGTCGGCGCCGGACTTGGCCGCGTCGGCGGTGGCCTGACGGGTGCGGGCGTCGAGTCCGTCCAGCGACGCCACCGGGGGAGCCTGCGGTGGCGCGGGAACCGTGGCCTGCGGGGTGACGACGGGAGCCTGGGCGACGTTGTCGGCCGGCATGCCCCACACCTGGGCCTCGCACCCGGTGACGAGGGCGGCGACACCGAGGGCCGCCATGCTCGTCGCCGCCCATTTCGACAGCTGCTGCCGCACAAGTCCTCCCGAAGAGCCAGGTGAGCCGGGGATGGACTTGGCGCCCACCGGTGGCACCAGCCTAACCGGCCGTCCGGGTTGTCTTCAGAGGTGCGTTGACCGCAGTGCCGGATGCTCCTAGACTCCTCACTGACAACGTATGTTGTCCAAATGTTGACCGTGACTGGAGTGGGCGCCCGTGACACAAGAAATGTCGGAGACCTGCCCGGCGTCCAGCGATGCAATGCCGGCCTCGGGCTGCCCGGTGAGCGGCGGCGGCTATGACGCGCCACCGGTTCCGCTCGGCCCCGACTCGCTGACCTGGAAGTACTTCGGTCAGTGGACCGGTCTGTTCCAGGGCACCTGGGCCGGCTCGATGCAGAACATGCACCCGCAGCTGGGCGCCGCGGTCAAGGAACACTCGATCTTCTTCATGGAGCGCATTCCCCGGTTGATGCGGTCGATCTACCCGATCGGCGGGGTGGTGTTCGACGGCCACCGCGCCCCGCAGACCGGTGCCGAGGTCCGCGACTATCACATCGGGATCAAGGGCGTCGACGAACAGGGCCGGCGGTACAGCGCGCTGAACCCCGAGGTCTTCTACTGGGCGCATGCGACGTTCTTCAAATCGACCCTGCTGGCCGCCGAGAAGTTCGCCGGCGGGCTGACCGAGGCCGACAAGCGCCAACTGTTCGACGAGCACATCAGCTGGTACCGGATGTACGGGATGAGCATGCGCCCAGTGCCGAAGACCTGGGAAGAGTTCGAGCAGTACTGGGATCACATGTGCCGCAACGTCTTGGAGAACAACTGGGCGGCCCGCGAGGTGATGGACCTGTCGACCATGCCCAAACATCCCTCGCTGCAATGGATTCCGGACCGGTTGTGGGCGTTGAACCTCAAGGTGATGCAGCGCTTCCTGACGTTCATGACGGTGGCCCTCTACGATCCGCCGGTGCGCGAGCTGATGGGCTACAGCTGGTCGCAGCGCCAACAGTGGTGGCACGACCGGCTGTGCAACGTGATCACGCTCGTCACGAAGTACGGGCCCAAGCGCGCCTTGATGCATCCGCGCAAGCGCTCGGCGCTCGATCGTGCCTCGGGGCGGCTTCCGGTGGACGCGCCGCTGGTGCAGACCCCGGCGCGCAACCTGCCGCCGCGTCAGTACCGCGGCATGCCCCAGTTCTACTGCCCGAAGGTCGATTGAGTTGGCAACTCCGGCGCTTAGTGCCTGACGAGGCCTGTGGGTACCGCATGCGTCCGTGGCTCCAGATGCTTGGCCCACCCCGATGCGCACAGCGCGGTGCAGGCGACCGCCAACAGCCCCACTGCGGTCAGCATCACCGGATAGCTGAACCAGCGCGCCAGCGCCGCCAGCGCCGCGGGCAACAGGAACCCGAGGTAGGCCAGCGAGTAGTACACCCCGGAAATCCCGGCGAGCTCGTCGGGCGGCGAGATGCGTTGGATCTCAAGCAGACCTGACACGATCGCGATGCCGTAGGCGCTGCCCAGCAGCATGGCCACCAACGGTGCGAGCAGCACCGATCGGGTGACGGCGGTGGCCACCGCGGCGAAGATGCCCAATGCCATCAAGGCCATCGACACCACCACGGCCCGCGAGCTGGACACGTCGTCCAGGCGCCGCGCCACCGGTTGGATCAGCACCCCGCAGGCCAGCGTCAGCACGGTCAGGCCCACGGTGTAGAGCAGCGCCCAGTGCCCGAGCCGATCGGCGACCAGGGACGGCACGACCGCATACGCGATCGCCGCGGAGCCAAAGATCCACGGCGCCATGGGAACAACGACGCGCAGGAAGCGGCGGTGCCCGGCGGCCGGCACCTTGAGACCATCGAGGAAGGGGCGAGAGGTGGGTTCGCGGGTCTCGACGGTGCGGGTCCACACCGCCCATCCCACCGGCACGCACAGCGCGGCGTGCACCAGGTAGGTCAGCACCAGCGGCAGCGGCGCGTACACGGTGAGCAGGCCGGCGCACAGTGGCCCCGCCCCGAAACCCAGCGACAGGCAGATCGAGGCGCGTCGGGCACCGGCACCGGCGGGGGCCGCGTCGAACGGCGGCCGGGACAATTCGGCGATCCAGGCTGAGCCCACTGCCATCGCGATCCCGACGGCCACCCCGCTGAACAACCGGCCGACGAACAGCGCCCCGAAGCCGGTGTAATCCCCGACCGCCAGGACCAGGCTGCCCAGCGCCGAGCTGATCACCCCGGCCGCCATCACGCCGCGCCGGCCGTGCCGGTCCGACAGCGTGGAGGCGATCAACAGCCCGGGAATCAGACCGAGCACGTAGGCACCCAACAGGATGTCCACGTCCACCCGGGTGTAGCCGGAGTGCTCGGCGTAGGCGATCAGCAGCGGGGTGAACTGGTTTCCGCCCCACCCGATGCAGAAGACGGCGATCGCCACCGCGAGCCACGGCGACAACCGGCGTCGGGCGGGTGCAGCGGTGGCGAATTCGGTTGCCACAGCGGTCATGCCAGCACCACCCGGTACGTCGCCTCCAGGTGTGCCAGCAGCGCGGCTTCGAACCCGGCCACATCGCGTCGCCCAATCGTGTCGGCCAGCTCCGCGTGCTCACCGATCAACTCGGTCAGGCGGGCCGCGTCCGAGCGGGCGGCGTCGGCCATCATCCGACGCTGCCGGTCGCTGAGCGACCCGTAGAAGCGTCCGGCGATCGAGTTGCCCGCCACCTCGACGATCCGGCGGTGAAAGGCGTCGTCGGCGGCGGCGAACTGGTCCGCGTCGCCGATGGCGGCGCCGTGGCGCTGTCGCTCCACCAGTTCGGTCAGCTCGCCGAACAACGTGTCGACCGCTTCGGCGGACCGGCACAACCGGCGCACCGCTGCGGTCTCGAGCGCCAGCCGCATCTCCAGCAGATCGGTGGCTTCCTGCGCGGAGATGGGGACGACGACGGCACCGCGCCTCGGCACCAGATCGAGGAAGTCCTCGGCGGCCAGACGCAGGAAGGCCTCATGGACGGGGGTGCGGCTGACGCCGAGTTGGGTGGCCACCTCGACTTCGCTGAGAAGCTGCCCGCCGCGGACCTCGCCGGAGAGGATCTGGTCCTTGGTCATCCGGTAGACGCGTTGGCTGTTGCTCGATTTCTCGTCGGTCACCACGGGAAGCCAGCCTACCCCTTGCATGCAACCTTGCATGCAAGGGGTCTATCCAGCGGAAAGGCTAGAACGGGCTGCTGTTGGCCTGGTATTTGGAGGATTCCGGGCGCGGACCGAACCGGCGGATGTAGTCCTCGTGCATCCGCTGGTCCTTCTTGAACTTGATCTCGTCGACCAGGTTGGGATCCAGGCCGTGCTGCGCCAGCCGGTGCCGGCGCCAGATCTTGTTCAACGCCAGCGCCATCAAGATGGCCCAGATGTAGATCGGCACGGTCATCTCGACGTGCACGTACAGCGACGCGGGCAGCAACCACAGCGGCGCCAGCACGAACAGCGGCGGGATCGCCATCCGGATCAGGTGGCGGCGCACCGCGCCGTGGTCGGCCAGGTCGTGAGCCACCCAGTCGCGCATCGAATCGGGCAGCCGCTTGCCGTAGCAGTAGGCGAGGTACTGAAGGACGTTGGGGCGGTCCTTGGTTTTCTGGTCGGCCATGAGGGCTCCTGGAGTCAATCGGTGAGTGAATTGGCCGCCAGTGCGGCCGCGTTGATGCGGGTCAGCACACGATGCAGTTCTTCGAGTTCGGCGAGGTCGACGCCGAGGCGCTCGACGACCGTGGCCGGGATGGACAGTGCGCGCTCGCGCAGCGTGATCCCGGCCTCGGTGAGCTGGACGTCGGTCGCGCGCTCGTCGCCGGCCCGGCGGCGCCGCGTCAACAGCCCGAGCGATTCCAGCCGTTTGAGCATCGGTGAGAGCGTCGCCGAATCGAGTTGCAGCGCCGAGGCGATCTGCTTGACCGACAACGGCGGGGTGCCGCCCGCGGCGGACCGTTGGTGATCCCACAGCGCCAGCATCACCAGATACTGCGGATGGGTCAGGCCCAGGGGTTCCAGCAGGGGGCGGTACACCGCGAGCACCGCGCGGTTGCTCACGGCCAGGGCGAAACACACCTGGCGCTCCAGGGCGAGCGGATCGGCGGACACGGCGGTCATACCTCGAAAGTACCCTAATAGTTAGGGCACTAACAATGTCTCTGCGGTCACATGGTCAGTGCGCGCGTTTGGCCAATCGCTCGGCGTTGTCGATCAGGATGCTGCGCCCCTGAACTCTGATCCAGCCGCGCTGCGCGAAATCCGACAGCGCCTTGTTGACGGTTTCCCGTGACGACCCGACGAGCTGGGCGATCTCTTCCTGGGTGAGCTCATGGTCGACCCGCAGCGCGTTGCCGTCGCGGGTGCCGAATCGCTGCGCGAGATAGAGCAACTGCTTGGCCACCCGGCCCGGCACGTCGGTGAAAATCAGGTCGGACAGGTTGTCGTTGGTGCGGCGCAGCCGGCGGGCCAGCACACGCAGCAACTGTTCGGCGATCTCGGGCCGATCGGCAATCCAGCTCCGCAGCACGGTGCGGGTCATCACGACCGCCTTGACCTCGGTCAGCGCGGTCACCGAGGAGGTCCGCGGGCCCGGGTCGAAGATGGCGAGCTCGCCGAACATGTCCGAGGGGCCCATCAGGGTGATCAGGCTGTCGCGTCCATCTGCTGACTTGCGGCCGATTTTCACCTTGCCCGCCGTGATGATGTACAGGGTGTCGCCGGGCTCACCCTCGACGAACACCACCTCGCCGCGCCGGAAGGTCACCGGTTCGAGCTGCCGGACGAGCGCGGCCACGGCATCGGGCGACACCCCTTGGAAGATGCCGGCGCGCGCCAGCACTTCATTCATGGATCCCCCTCGATAGCTGTGCCGAATCTGGCTGTCCAGACTGATTGTGCAGGTCGCAAGCAAATGTGCGGTTGCCATTTCACTTTACAAGGACCGCCGGATTCGTAATGGCGGGGCCTGGCTGCACCGGTGTCACTGCGGCGTGACCAGCCCGGCGTCGTAGGCGTGGATGATCGCGGCGGCGCGATCGCGCAGATCGAGCTTGATGAAGATGTGGCCGATGTGGCTCTTCACGGTCAGCCCGGAGATGCTCAGTTTGTCGGCGATCTCGGCGTTGGAATGGCCCTTGGCGATCAACGTCAGCACGTCGAGCTCCCGCGCCGTGAGGTCGCCGACCTCGGCGGCGCGACGTGGTTCGGCAGACCTGCGGTAGGTGGTGAGCACCCGGGAGGTCACCGCCGGATCGAGATAGCTGTCACCGTTGGCCACCGCGCGCACCGCCCGGATCAACTCCTCGGCGGAGGAATCCTTGAGCACGAACCCGCTGGCTCCGGCGCGCAGGGCGCCCGACAGCAACTCGTCGTCGTTGAACGTGGTCAACGCCAGCACCGGGGGACCGTCGCTCGCGGTCAGCCGGCGGGTGGCCTCGATCCCGTCGACCCGCTTCATCCGCAGATCCATCACCACGACGTCAGGTCGGTACTGGGCAACCGCCTCGGGCACCTCGTCCCCGTCGGCACATTCGGCGGAGATCAGGAACCCGTCCTTGCGCCGCAGGATGCGCCGCAGTCCGGAGCGCACCAGATCCTGATCGTCGACCAGGAGCACCGCGACCTCCGCCACCGGATCCGTCATGATCGCAACGGGCACCCGCCGCGGGGTACCTGATCGGTGTCGTCCAAGGGAATGTTGGTGCGCACCGACCATCCGTCGTCGGCCGGGCCGACGCTGATGATCCCGCCGAGTAGCTCGACTCGTTGGCGCATCCCGCGCACCCCGCGGCCGTCGATGCCCTGGCCGCTCTGGCCGGCCAGCGCGGCCACCGGGAGGCGGTTCAGGACGGTCAATGCCGCGGAGGTTCGTGAAATCCTCAGTAACACCGTGGATTCTGCATCCGGTGCGTGCTTGGCGATGTTGGCCAAGGACTCCTGGGCGATCCGGTAGAGGGCCAGTCCCACCGTCGCCGAGACCGTATCGGTGCGGCCGGTGCCATCGAACCGCACGTCGAGGCCGGCCCGCACGAAATCGTCCACCAGGCAGCCGATGTCGTCCACCCCCGGCTCAGGGGCGGTGCCCATCGGCGCGTTGTCGAGCAATCCGACCGTGCGCCGGATGTCGGCCATCGCCTGACGGCCCAGGCGTTCGGCCTGTTCCAACGCTTCGACTGCGTCATCCACATCGCGGTCCTGCTGCAACCCCCGGCGCGCCCCGGTCACGTGCAGCAGCGTCACGCTCAACGAATGCGCGATGACGTCGTGCACCTCGCGGGCGATGCGCCGCCGCTCATCGGTGGCGGCGTGCTGGGCCAACGCGGCCTGCGCCTCCTGCTGCTGGCGCATCAGGCGCTGTTGCGTGTGCACGAGATAGCCGACCAACCAGCCCATTCCGAGAATCCCGAAGTAGAGCGGAATGGCGTCGAGCCGGTGCTGGGCGCCGGCGGTGAGCAGCAGCGTGGCCGCCGACAGGAACGCCAGGAAACCGCCCCACACCCCGACCAGCGCGGCCACCTCGCCGACCATCAGCACGGCGATGAGCGGCGCGAAGTCATTGGCGATCGGGGTGGACGTGGCGAACAACAACACCGCGGCCGCCGCGGTCCAGGTGGCCCAGACGATCGGAGCCTTGAACTCGATGCCGGAGATGTAGAACAACGCGAACGGGGCGACGCACACGACGATGGCGAGCAGACCCGCCGGGACGTCCACCGCGGGCCGCTGCAACATGGCGATGAGCCCGGCGCCGACCACCGTGGCATCGAAGGACAACACGATGGCCCAGTTGTAGCCCACCGGCAGGGCATAGCCTCGCCGGCGTGCGTGCGCCCGTATACCGCGCGCGATATCACCGAGCATGGTGTGATCGTAGAAGGTCAGCGTGCTGCTGAGCCTCCTACCGCGGTCGGATTTTTTCTGGGGCCGGATTTGCCGATTTTCTGACGTCAGCAATTCACAGGCGCCACATCTCACGCGCCATTGCGGCGTCTTCGACGAAACCCTCCCGCGGCGGTGGGTAGTACGGCTGCTTCAGCTGGGGGCGCGGCACGGCGGCCAGCGCCGCGCGCGCCGCCGCCACGGTGCGCTGCCACAGGCCCGGCTGGTGCGCCAGGGCGTCTTTCGCGGCCCAACCACGGGCCACGTCGGTCACTGAATTCGCTATCGCGATAGCTGGGGAACGCTGTGCTCGTGTCATGGCTCGACGCTATGAAGAATGCAGGTCAACCCACATCGCGCCAGCGTCCGATCTTGATCTACGACCGTAGTAGGAGAACTGCACCGACTACAGCACGAGAACGCGTGAAGTGGTTAGGCTCGGGCGGTGGTCCCGAGCCCGACCCGCAGACGCGGTCCCCGGCGCGATGTCGACACCCGGGCGTTGATTGTCGACACCGCCGAGCGAATGTTCGCCGAGATGTCGATCGGTGCGGTGGCGGCGCGTGCGGTCGCCCGTGAGGCCGGTGTGGCCAGTCGCGCTGTGGCCTATCACTTTCCGGCCAAGCGGGATCTGGTCGCGGCAGTGGCCCGGCGGCGCTCCACTGCGGTGTTCGACTCCGCCGCACACGAACTCGGCCGGGTCGGCGCGGCCGGGCACGAGATCGGGGTGCGCGACGTGGTCGAGGCGTTGATCGCTCCCTACGTCCTGCTGCTCGACGAGGATCCGGTCGGCGGCCTGCGTTGGCTCAAGGTGATGAATCAGCTTGCCCTGGAGGAGGATCAGATCTGGCTCGACCAACTGGCGCGTACCCCGAGCCTGGCTGAGCTGTTCTTCGCCGCGGCGTCACGCGCGGTGCCCGATATCCGCACCGGTGCGGGCCGGCAGCGCAGCACCGTGGCCATCCTGGCCATGATCGGTGCGCTGGCCAGTTCTGACCTCGCGCTGTACGGGCGGCCGCTCGGGTCCGCCGGTCTGGACCGCGGCTGGGTTGACCAGCTGGTGCAGTTCACCAGCGGCGGACTGCGCGGTGCCGGTTAGGATCGTGACGTGCGGATCGACGGCCAGCAACTCGCTGCCTTCGCCGCGGTGGTCGAGCTGGGAAGTTTCGATGCCGCCGCGCAGCGATTGCAGGTGACTCCGTCGGCCGTCAGCCAACGCATCAAAGCGCTCGAACAACGTATCGGCAAAGTGCTCGTCGTCCGCGAAAAGCCCTGTACGGCAACAGTGGCCGGGGTTCCGCTGCTGCGGCTGGCGGCGCAGACGGCGCTGCTGGAATCCGAGACGCTGGCGGAGCTGAGCGGCGCAGGTGCGCAGCGCACCCGGATCGCGCTGGCCGTCAACGCCGATTCGATGACAACCTGGTTCACCGGGGTCTTCACGGCGGCCTCTGATTTCTTGTTCGACATCAGAATCGAGGATCAGGACCTGTCGGCGCGGCTGTTACGCGAAGGCGTGGTGATGGGCGCGGTGACCACGGAGCGGCGTCCGGTGCCGGGCTGCCGGGTGCATCCGCTGGGGGCCATGCGGTACGTTCCGGTGGCCAGCACGGACTACGTCCGGCACCACCTGCCCGACGGGTTCACCCGTGAGGCTGCGCAATCGGCACCGTCGCTGTCGTGGAACCGTGACGACGCGCTACAGGACCAGCTGGTGCGCAAGGTGTTTCGCAAAGATGTGGTCCGCCCGATTCATTACATTCCGACCGCGGAGGGCTTCGGCGCCGCGGTGCGGGCCGGTCTGGGGTGGGGGATGTTCCCCGAGGAACTGGTTGACGATGCGTTCGTGCAGATCGTCGGGCAACACCTGGACGTGCCGCTGTACTGGCAGTGCTGGAAACTGGACAGCCCGATGGTGGAAGCCATCACCGCCGCGGTGCGCGTCGCAGCGGAGTCACTGCGAAGGTAGGAGCCGATGAACCGCACCCATCGCTACGAGGTCGAGGTGACCTGGACCGGCAACACCGGGACGGGAACCAGCGGCTACCGCGACTACGCCCGCGACCATGACGTGACCGGCATCGAGGCGGGGAAGCCGACGATCCTCGGCAGCGCCGACCCGGCCTTCCGGGGAGACCCGCGGCGCTGGAACCCCGAAGAGTTGCTCGTGGTGAGCCTGTCGCAGTGCCACCTGCTGTGGTACTTGGCGCTGTGCGCCAAGGCGGGCATCGTCGTGACCGCCTACACCGATCGGCCGGAGGGAACGATGAGCGAGAGCGCCGAGGGCAGTGGGGTTTTCACCGACGTCACGCTGCGGCCGCAGGTGACCATCACCGATCCGACGCGCATCGGCGACGCCACCGACCTACATCACGAGGCGCACCGGATGTGTTTCATCGCCAACTCGGTGAACTTTCCGGTGACCGCTACGCCAACCGTGACAGCACCGAACGGGGGATGAACGCGGCATCGATCGGGCTGAACCGCACGCCGTCGCGGTCCGATTCATCCGGGGCAGCTCCGGAGTCGATCACCACGGCGGTGGCCGCACCCCGATCGGCATCGATGTCGAGTGTCTCTCCCGGATCGCCATATACGCCGTGGCAATCAGTCAGGCACCGGCCGGTGACGGGATCGATGTTGTCGTCGAACATGTCGTTGACCCAGCCGGCCATCAACCACTGCACGGCCGAAGGGTTTTGCGGCTGCGGGATACCGGCGATCAGGTAGGCGGCACCCTGGATCAGTGGGTTGCCGCCCAGCATGCTGTCCATGTGGACTCCGCCGTCGACCACGACCCCGTTGAACTTCCCGGGCCGTGCCGCCGAGAGGTCATCGTTGACGGTGCTCACCGAATTGAAAAGGTTCCACGGCGCCCCGATCTCGTAGACCGGAACGTAGTCGGCGGGATCGTGACCGTTGCTGTCCTCGAGCTGTTCGAGACGATCCATCGCGCTGGGCAACGTGCCGGACGGGGGAACCCCATCCAACAGGATCACGCCGGCCAGATCATTGGGGGCATCGTGGCCGTCGGCCCGCCGGGCCACCAACCCTTCGGCGTAATGGCCCGCGACTCCGGGGGCGAACCCGCCGCCAAGTGAGTGCCCGACCAGCACGAACTGCTGTGGCACGGTCGCGATTTCGTGGCCCGCCTTCAACGACGCCGTCGACATGCTGGTGTTCAGCGCTTTTCGGTCCGGGTCGAGGAAAAGCTGGGCGACAGCCTGGTGCATGGGGTCCCCGCCGAGCCACATACCGCCCTCGGCGAACGGGTTGGAGGTCACCGTGGTGACCACGACAACGCTGTTGGTGCGCTCGGCCAGAAACGACGCGGTGTAGCTGTACATCGGCCCGGTGGCGATGAACCCGTGCTGGAGGTAGATCAGCCGGTCGGGGTTCCCGTGCGTCGGGAAATACCAGTCGGCAGGGACCTCGTTGCCCGGGGAGACGACGAGGGTCGAACTACTCACCTCGACCGCATCGCGCAGGGCCGGCGGCACCACCGGCGGCCCGTCGAGCGTCCGGATCAAGCCGCCGATGGCATCGAACACGGCCGAGCCGACGGCCTTGATCACCGGCGGAACGTCGGACGTCGCGTCGGCGGCGGTCGCCTCGGACACCGGGGTTGTCTGTTCGGTCGTCACCGTCTTTTCGGTGGTGAGCGTCTTTTCGGTGGTGACCGTCTTTTCGGTGGTGACTGCCTTCGCCGCGGTGGCCGGCTTTGTCCGTTGCGACACTGCGGTCGCCGGCGCGAGTTTCTCGCGCAGCTCGCCGCTGACGTCATCTCGGTGCGCGGCCAACCGGTGCGGCGAAGTGGCCCCGGTGGCGGACTTCGGCTGTGCGGCAAGGCGGCTCGGGCGGTCAACGCGTTTGAGACGGGACTTGTCGTGGTGGCGACCGCTGGACGTGGCCTTCCCCGGCTTTGCGTTGGCGGCCGACGACGTCTTGGCCGGCCCGGAATCCGACGCGCCATCGCTGTCGGCGCCGGCGGCGCCCGCGCCGGCGAGCGCGGCCGCCGTCACCCCGGCGGTCAGTACACCGGCCCCGAGCCACCCTGTCCACTGCACCATCGGTACCCCGCCCGTCGATCCACGATTGGCTGGATGTTAACCGCCGACTCGGCGTCGGGACCCGGTTTTCGGCCGACTGTCAGGCCGGCACCACACCACGCGGAAGGATCAGCGGCAGGTCGTTGTACGTGACGATGCCGGGCGCGGCGTTGACCACCGCGGGGATCGCGTTGATCGGGGGAGTGGCGGTCATGATGTGTCCCAACACCATGAACTCCTCCAAGGTGGTGGCCTCGAAGTCGGGCGGTGGCAGGAAGCCCACCTTCATCGTCACCGTCGGCCGGCCGGCAACCTCGATCACCCAGCCATCCTGATCGATCTGCCAATCCGGTTGCAGGGTCTGGCCTTTGCGCCACCGCAGAGTGAGTTCGACGACGGTGCGCCGTCCGCCGGCCGCATCGTTGACCAGGCCCTTCCAGCTGACGAACACCCCGGCCACGCAGCCGGCCGGGATCGTCCACGAACCGAGATCCAGATCCGCGGTGGTCTGTGCATACTCGGCGTCACAACGTACTTCGTCGAACTCGACTCCCAGGGCGTCACCGATCATCCGCACCGCCTCGCCGAAGACCCCGGTGCCGTGGGCTGTCATGGCCGCAAGATCGGGATGGTCGATGGGCTGACCGAAACCGACCGGCTTCTCGGTTTCCGGTGAGTCGTAGAACGTGGTGTCGGCGGCCTCGTTCACCGTCACCTTGTCCACCCGGTCGCAGATGCCGGCCGCCACGATGGCCAGCTGGTTGACGTAGCCGGGGCTGATGCCCGAGCCGAACATCGTGGAACCGCCCTTGCGGCAGGCCTCGGCGATCCGTTCGCGGCCCTCGCCCTGGTTGTGTCCGGTGATGAACGACGCCGTCGCCACGACATTGACGCCGGCGGACAGGATTTCAACGAGCTCGTCGACGTTGATCCACATCGGGTTGTAGACCACCACGTCCGGTTTGAGGTCCAGCAGGGCCCGGACGTCATTGGTGGCGGTGACGCCGAGGGGCTCGATCCCGGCGAGTTCACCGACATCCTTCCCGGCTTTGTCCGCAGACCAGGCAAAGCAGCCGACCAACTCCAGGTTCGGGTTTCCGGCGATGGCCGCCACCGAACTCTTGCCGACGTTCCCGGTCGTCCACTGGACCACCCGGTATGGAGAAGTGTGTGCCACCGCCGTATTCCCTTCCTCGGTTTCGGGCAGTTTTCCACGCCCGTGAGAAAAAAGGAAGAGCACGCCGTCCGGGACCGGGTGAGCGGCTAGGATTGCCGGTGTGACCACCGAAAACGCGCCGCGACGCGGGCGCGGCCGGCCACCGCGCATCGATCAGAGCCAGATCGTGGCGGCGGCGCGCGCCATCGCGCCCGGTGCGTTGACGATGCAGGCGGTGGCCGATGCGCTCGGCGTGGATCGCACCACGCTGCACTACTACGTCGGAGACCGTGACGGTCTGCTGGAGTTGGTGGTGGCCGACCTGTTCGAGACCGAACTGCGCTCGATCAAGTTGCCGGAGAACGCGAGTTGGCAGGAGGTCCTGCGGGCCTACGGCAGCGCCATCCGCCAGGGCGTGCTCAAACTCGGGGTGACGGCGACCAGTTTCCGGCTGAGCGGCAGCGGCGGCGCGGCCAGCCTCGCGCTCGCCGAACAGGTGCTGCGCGCCCTGACCGCGGGCGGTTTCGACACCGCCGATGCCGGGCGGGTGCTGACGCTGGTGTCCGGGCTGGCGATGTCGTCGGCACACGACGTGCTGGGCTCGGCGGAATCGCGGCTGCACCACCAGACGCCCGAGGTGATCCGTGCCCTCAGTGACCTGTCGTCCGGGGATTTCCCGCTGCTGAGCGGCGTGGTGACCGATCGTGGCGTCGATGCGACGGCCGAGCAGGACTTCAGCTTCAACCTCGACATCGTGATCGCCGGGCTCGAGCAGTTTCTGGCCTCCCCGGCGTGATCGGCCCCGATCAGCTCGCCCGGCAGCTCATCTTGCTGCCGTGGAAGTCAATGGTGATGTCGCCGTGGTGTTCTCGATAGTCGACACCTTCGCGGGCGTAGTGGATACCGCTGGCCACCACCTGTTGGATCAGGATGGCCTTGTCGGCGCCGACGGTCAGCACCATGGCCGAGGGATCGATGTCGGTGTAGAACACGCCCGACACGGGTTTGTCGCTGTCGCAACGGTATTCGACCGGTGTGGGGGCGGTGTCGTCCTTCGCCGCGACCTGCAACTCTACGAGCCTGGTCTGGTAGGCCTCCAGTAAGCAGCGATGCGCGTCGGTGCTGTCGACACACTTGTCGCGTCCGGACACCCATTCGCGTTGAGTTCTTCTCAATTGGTAAGAGTCGAGCCCGGTTTCGCCGACAGACTGCTGATAGGTCCGGGCCAGGCGTTGGTCCAGGTCGGCCAGAGCGGGATCGGCGCACACCTGTGTCTCGACGTCGCCGGCGGGCTGGGCGCAGTCGATTGCGGACGCGGTGGGGGCTGCGGTTTCCGACTTGTCACCGTCGTCGGTGGTGCTGCCGCAGGCCGCGACCGTCAGTACCGACGTCACCAGGATCGGCAGCAGGGAAAGGTGCCTCATGGTCGGCATCCTAGGTGCGCTGCGTCAGCAGCCCCCGACGCCATGCGGTACAGTACCGTCCGGCGGCCAGGCGGAACCGGGGTTCCGTCTTGGATTTTCCGGACAAGGCGCCGTCGCCGCCGGGCGGCGCCGGCGTTGTGGGTTGGATGAAAAGCGGGAGGAACATGCTGTTCCGGGTGTTGAAGCGGTTTTGGATCCCGCTGGTGCTGGTGGTGGTTGTCGCCCTGGGCGCCTACGCGGTCCTACGAATTCGCGGTACCGGGCAGCAGGAACCGAACTTGGCGGAGGGCTCCGGAATTACCGAGAACTTCAATCCGAAGCACATCAAGTACGAGATCACCGGGTCCGGGGGCACTGTGAACATCAACTATCTAGATGAATACGGTCAACCCAACCTCATTGAAAATGCCCCGTTGCCTTGGTCATTCACGATCGTGACGACGCTGCCGTCCATGTCGGCCAACATCATGGCCCAGGGTGAACGCAACGTCACGGATCTCGGGTGCCGGGTGACTGTCGATGGCGACGTGCGCGACGACCGGACGAGCACCGACACCTTCAAACCGTTCATCTACTGCTTGGTGAAATCCGTATGAGCAACGCGCACACGAAGTCCCATCGCCCGTTTCTGGGCCGGATGGTCCGGATCTTTTCACTGCCGATCATCGTGTTCTGGGTGCTCCTCACGGTTGCCCTGGGAACTCTTGTGCCCTCACTTGACGAGGTCGCGGCATCTCGATCGGTCCCACTGAGCCCCACCGATGCACCGGCGTACAAGTCGATGCTGAACATCGGCAAGGTGTTTCAGCAGTACGATTCGGACTCCTCGGCGATGGTCGTGCTGGAGAGCGACGAACCGGTCGGTGCGGCCGCGCACAAGTACTACGACGAGATCGTCGCCAAACTGAACGCCGATACCGACCACGTCCAGAACGTCCAGGACTTCTGGAGCGATCCGATGACCGCGGCGGGCTCGCAGAGTGTGGACGGCAAGTCGGCCTATGTGCAGATCTTCCTGGCCGGGGATCAGGGCACCAGCAAGAGCCACGAGTCCGTCGCCGCGGTGCGTGACATCGTGGCCTCGGTACCCGCCCCGCCAGGCATCACGGCCCACGTCGCCGGAAACAGCGTGCTCAACGCTGATACCAGCGTGGCAGGCCATCAAAGTATGGCGAAAATGGAGTTGGTGTCGGTCGGCGTCATCATCGTGATGCTGCTCGCGGTGTACCGCTCCGTCGTAACGCTGCTCGTGTCGATGGTTGTCATTCTTCTGGAACTATTTGCTGCACAGGGCGTTACGGCTGCCGCCGGCCACCTGAACATCATCGGCCTGACCCCGTACGCGGTGAGCATGGTGACCATGCTGGCCCTGGCCGCCGGCACAGATTATGTGATTTTCCTGCTCGGCCGATATCACGAGGAACGATCGAAGGGGCTGGATCGAGAAGACGCGTTCTATGTGGCCTACAGCGGCGTATCGCACGTCATCCTGGGCTCCGGGTTGACGATCGTCGGGGCCTGCCTGTGCCTCACCATGACCACGCTGCCCTACTTCCAGACCATGGGTCTGCCCTGCGCCATCTCAGTTCTGGTGATCATCATTGCCGGACTGACGTTGGCGCCTGCGGTCCTGACCGTCGCGTCGAAGTTCGGTCTACTCGATCCCAAGCACAAGATCGCGTCGCCGGGTTGGCGCAAGGTCGGCACGTCGGTGGTGCGCTGGCCCATCCCCATCGTCTTCGTCACCAGCGTAATCGCCGTCATCGGCTTCGTCGCCCTGATGACCTATGTGCCGCAGTACAACGACAAGCAGTTCACCCCCGCCGATATGCCGGCGAACCTCGCCATGGGCGTTGCTGATCGGCACTTCTCCCAAGCCCGGATGAACCCCGAGCTACTGATGCTCGAGGCCGATCACGACCTGCGCACCCCGTCGGACATGCTCGTCATCGAAAAGGTGGCCAAGAACGTGATGCACATGCGGGGCATCGAACGAGTGCAGACCATCACCCGCCCCTTGGGTGCGCCGATCGAGCACAGCTCGATCCCGTTCCTGCTCGGTGCGCAGAACGCCAGCACGCTGCAGTCCGCCAAGTTCAACAACGACAACTCGGCGCAGATGCTCGAACAGGCCGACGAGATGAGCCGGACCGTCGCCAGTATGGAGCGGATGTACAGCCTCATGACCGAGCTCACCGCCACCACACACAGCATGGTGGGGCGCACCCACGACATGGTCGAAGCCACCAAGGAGATGCGCGACAACCTGGCCGATTTCGACGATTTCTTCCGGCCGCTGCGTAACTACCTGTATTGGGAACCGCACTGCTTCGACATCCCGATGTGCCAGTCGCTGCGGTCGATCTTCGACACCCTCGACGGTATCGACGCGCTCACCGACGAAATGCAGGGCCTGACCATCGACATGGATCGCATGGATGAGCTCATGCCGCAGATGCTGCCCGTGTTGCGCTCGACCATCGATTCGATGTCAC
The DNA here is from genome assembly GCF_019050325.1 of [Mycobacterium] fortunisiensis. Lineage (GTDB taxonomy): Bacteria > Actinomycetota > Actinomycetes > Mycobacteriales > Mycobacteriaceae > Mycobacterium > Mycobacterium fortunisiensis. Next base: position 303,850 of record NZ_VOMB01000002.1, read on the forward strand.
GGATGCGCGATTTCATGATCGCGACCCACAGCACCATGGCCGGCACCCAGGCCGCACAACAGGAAGCGGCCAAGGGCGCGACGGAGATCGGCCTGTACTTCGATCAGGCCAAGAACGACGACATGTTCTACCTGCCGCCGGATGTGTTCGACAACCCTGACTTCAACCGGGCGGTCAAGATGTTCATGTCCCCCGATGGCAAGGCGGTCAGGATGATCGTCACCCATCAGGGTGACCCCGCCTCGGTGGACGGCATCGAACATGTCCGAGGGATCAAAGGTGCTGTCGCCGACGCTCTCAAGGGCACTCCGCTGGCCAGTGCGAAGGTTTCGCTCGCCGGTACGGCGTCGCTCTACAGCGATATGCAGGACGGTGTGAAAACCGATCTCATGATTGTGGTGATCGCGGCGTTGATCCTCATTTTCAGCATCATGTTGATCATCACCCGAAGCGTGGTGGCCGCCTTGGTGATCGTGGGCACCGTGGCCGCGTCCCTGGGTACGGCGTGTGGCTTGTCGGTGCTGCTCTGGCAGGACATCCTGGGCCTGGGCGTGCAGTGGATCGTGATCCCGCTGTCGATGGTGATCCTGCTGGCAGTGGGTTCGGACTACAACCTGCTGGTGGTCTCGCGGTTCAGGGAAGAGATACACGCCGGGCTCAATACCGGGATCATCCGTGGGATCGGGGCGACCGGACGTGTCGTCACCGCGGCCGGCCTGGTGTTCGCCTTCACCATGATGTCGATGATCGTCAGCGATCTGCGGGTGGTCGGCCAACTCGGGATGACGATCGGCATCGGCCTGGTGGTCGACACCCTGATCGTGCGCTCGTTCATGACGCCATCGATCGCCGCAGCGCTCGGCCGCTGGTTCTGGTGGCCGCTCAACACCTTTGAGATCACCCGTCAGGGTCGCGAAGAGCGTGCGCGCAAGAAGGCCGCAGCGCGCGGCGATGGCGGCGACACGGACGACAAAACCGCGCCGATCCCGACGTCTCCGGCGTGATCACGGTGAGCGACCAAGAGAATCCGGTGGACGCGGAGTCGAAACTGCGCCGGCGCACCGATGGACGGCTGGACCGGACACGTGACCCGGCGATCCTCAATGCGGCCTTGGCCGCACTGGTCGAGAACGGTTATGTCGACACCACGATGAACGACATCGCCGCCCGCGCCGGTGTCGGCAAGGCGGCGATCTACCGGCGCTGGTCGTCGAAGGCCGCGTTGATCACCGACGCCCTCGTGTACTGGCGGCCGGACCTGATGACCGACGACGTACCCGACACCGGCACCCTGGAAGGCGATTTCGACGAGATCGTGCGGCTGGCCGCCCGCAACGACGACGAGGAAGTCTTCTCGTACGACCTGGTGTTGCGCGTGGCAGTCGAGGCCACCCACGATCCACACCTCGGCTCGGCGCTCGACGAGTTGACGTTGCTCAAGGGCCGGCGGGTGATGACGACGATCCTGCAGCGGGCCTCGGCCCGCGGGGAGATCTCGGCCGACCGCAACTGGTCGCTGATCGCCGACGTGCTGACCGGCATGGGCCTGATGCGGGTGATCAGCGGGCAGCGCGTCGACGCGAAGTTCGTCAGGGAGGTCCTCGACACCCTGATCCTGCCTGCGATCCGCGCGCAGTAGCGCCGGGTCAGGTCCCGCGTTCCGGCTCGACCACCAGATTCGGTGGCCGCTGGCCCGCGGCGTAGGCGGTGATCTGATCACGTGCCACCTGCCAGGCCCGTTCGGATGCGCCGCTGGTGCTGCCCGCGACGTGCGGGGTGAGCAGCAGCCCCGGTGCCGACCACAGCGGATGCCCGGCCGGTAGCGGTTCGGGTTCGGTGACGTCGAGAGCGGCGCGCAGCCGGCCCGAGCTCAGCTCGGCCAGCAACGCGTCGGGGTCCACTGCCGGACCTCGGCCGACGTTGACCACCACTGTGCCGTCCCGCAATTGGGCCAGGAAGCCGGAATCGATGATGTGGTAGGTCGATTCGTCGGCGGGCAGCATCGCGACGACAGCGTCGGCGCTCGGCAGCAGGTCCTCGATTTCACTCATCGCGTGCACACCTGCCCGGGCGTGGCGTCCGACGAGCGTCACGTCGACCTCGAACGGCGCCAGCCGGGCTGCGAGATTGACAGCCAGATCCCCCGCACCCAGGATCAGCACGCGCTTGCCGATCAGGGTGTCGGTCTCCTTGGCAGACCAGATTCCTTGGGACTGCAGGTCTTTGAACCGCCACAGGTCGCGGTAGATGGTCAGCAGCACGGCCACCACCCATTCCGCAGACGAACCGCCGTGTGCCCCACGTGCATTGGCCAATGCGACGCCGTCCGGCAGATGCGGCACCCACTGCTCGTAGCCGGCGCTGAGGGTCTGCACCAGGCGTAACTCGGGGAGCTCGGCGAGCCGCGTGCCGACCCGTCCCGCGCCGCCGGGCCCGACCACGACCACCGGCGCGTCGCGGTGGGTGACCGGCCACGGCTCACCGGCTTGGTAGCGAACCGCGTCCAGCCCCGGTGCGGAATCCAGAATCTTCACACCGAGGTCGTCGGGAACGAGAACCTTCAACACGGGATGTGGCACCGTCTCCTCCTGTCCTGGGCGGCCATCGGCCGCACCGCAATCCTTCCAGCGCCCGGGGTGCCGCGCAGACCGCCCTGAGCCCATAACGTGCAATCCCTCAGCCGCACTGGGCTTTTCGCCCGTAGTGGGGTCGGTACGGTGTCCGGTCGATGGCAGCGTCGGACACCGCACCTGACGATTGTCGAACGGTTCGGGCGCGAACCCAAGGATTTCGCTCAGCCCGATATGGGGCGTAGCGCCCAGCGGATTCTTCGGGGGTGTAGATTCAGGGGTGGACCAGATACATCAATCGGGTGTTGAACGGTCAGCCGGTGATCGTTTGTCACCTGCTCTCCTCTATCAGTGCGGTAATACCACACGCTCAAGGACACTTTATGGAATCGTCCGAACTTTTTTCACACCCTGAACGCCAACAGCCGGTGCCGCGCATCGAGAACCCGGGCACTCCGGCGCCACGGTTGATTTTCTCGGATCGGCCCACGACACGGCCCCGTGCCGATGCGCCGTGGTCGCCGTGAACGGCCTGACCGGTACGCGGCGGCTGGCCAGCCCGGTGCGGCTGGCCCTGGCCAGACAATCGGGTGTGCACATCGACGGGGCCTGGTGGCCGCACACCGGCTCGGTGGCCAGTGAACTGCCCGAACTGGTCGAGGTTCTGCACCGGACATTGGGCGAGGTCGTGGATATTCGCGTCAACTGGTCGCCTGCCGAAGGTCAGCTGGACTTGGACTCGATACTGACCGGCGGCCGGGCGGTGCCGGGAACGAAGGTTGGCCGGCCGCGTCTGATGCTGGTGGCAGGCCGGGAACGAAGTGTGAAACTGCTCGTCGTGCCGTGCCGGACGTCGCTCAACCTCGGTGCACTTGTCATGCGTTGCGCAGCCGGGATGCCGGTGGACGCCATGGTGCGCGGTACCCCGATATTCGACACCGCGGACCGCGTACTACGCATCGCGCAGACCGAATCGGCAAGATGGCTGGCGGAGGCAGCTGCCACGACGGCCACCCCAGAGACGGCCGGAGTATCCGGCTAAACGCAAGAATGGGCTGGTACGGAAAAATCCGTACCAGCCCACCTTCAGGATTTGGGGCGGTCAGACCGCGGTGACTCCTGTTGCCTGGGGGCCCTTGGCGCCCTGGGTGATCTCGAACTCGACACGCTGGTTTTCTTCTAACGAGCGAAAACCGCTGCCGGTGATCTCGGAGTAGTGAACGAAGACGTCGGCTGCGCCGCCGTCAGGGGCGATGAAGCCGAAGCCCTTTTCGCCGTTGAACCATTTCACAGTTCCCTGTGCCATATTTTGCTTCTCTCATTGTTCAAACTGGACGTACGAAAAACGTCCGGGGCCCAGTATGGCACGTCGAAACGCGTTGACCTAAAAAATACTTGCCTCTGATTGTTGCCGTTTGCCCCTCAACGGCCGCCCGCCGGGCGAGATTCACCGCCCCGCAGCAGAAATCGGGGCGCAGCGAAGCAGAAATCGTCACGCGGCGGCGTCGTGCTCGTTCTCGTCGTGCTTGGCCGTCTTACCGAAGGGCAGCAGGTGCATGATGCCCACGACCACGGTGCCGACCAACAGGCCGATGACGGCTGACGCGGCGGTGTTGGTCAGCCAGCCCAGCACCCCGCCGAGGGCATCGCCCACGCCGTGGTGCACCCACTCTTCGGCGTGATGGACCGCGCCGTAGACCGTGTGCCAGCCCAGGGTGTCGGTGCCGACCAACAGGATGTGGCCACCGACCCAGAGCATCGCGACCGTGCCGATCGTCGACAGCGCCGAGAGCAGCTTGGGCATGCCGGCCACCAGGGCACGGCCGATCTTCTGTGCCACCGTCGACGTGCGTTGCGCCAGCAGCAACCCGATGTCGTCCATCTTCACGATGCCGGCGACCACGCCGTACACCACGGCGGTGATCACCAGCGCGACGATCACCAGGATGATGAGCCGGGGCAAAAACGACTGGTTGGCGACTTCGTTGAGGGCGATCACCATGATCTCGGCGGACAGGATGAAATCGGTCCGGATCGCCCCGGTCACCATGAATTTCTCGGCGTCGCCCCCCACTGCGGTGGTGGGCTCGTCATGGCCCGCGCTGTGCCCGCCGTGGCCGGTGAAACGGCCCCAGACCTTCTCGGCGCCCTCGTAGCACAGGTACGTGGCGCCCAGCATCAGGATCGGGGTCAGCAGCCATGGCGCGAACTGGCTCAGCAGCAACGCCGCGGGCAGGATGAACACGATCTTGTTGCGCAGCGATCCGATGGCGATGCGCTTGATGACCGGAAGTTCGCGGTCGGCGGTGATGCCGTGCACGTACTGCGGGGTCACCGCGGTGTCATCGATCACCACGCCGGCGGCCTTGGCGGTCGCCTTCCCGGTGGCCGCGCCGATGTCGTCGATCGAGGCCGCCGCCAGTCGCGCCAGCGCGGCGACGTCGTCGAGCAAGCCGAACAGGCCTGCGCTCATGGCAGTCTCTCTTCGCGCAAGCGGCTCATCGGCGCAATCATCCCCATGGTCGTGAAGGCTACCGGCCGTTGCCCTTTGGTGAGCGAATGTGAGTTCGCGTGTTCATCAGGCAGCCTCGCCTTGCGGTGAGGCGGTCCCCGTCTGATCCACCGTGTGGTGGTGCGGGGTTGACGTTTCATCGCCGGCTGCGTCCCCCGCTGACGCGGGGTCGGTCTCACGCGTGGCTCCACGTCCTGGCGCCGGGCCACTCCCGGCGGGACTCTGTTCACCCACAGTTGGTGTGGGTTCGCCGAGTCGGGCGAGATTGATCGCAGCACCCAGATCACGATCGATGCGCATACCGCAGCCGTCGCATTCGAAGATCCGGTCGGCCAGGGTGAGGTTTGACTTTCGCCTCCCACAGGCCGTGCATGTCTTCGATGACGGAAAAAATCGGTCGGCCGCCACCAAATGAGAACTGTACCACCGTGTTTTGTAACCGAGCATGCGACGGATCTCGGCCAGAGCAGCATCAGCCAGCGCGCGATTCAGACCCCGCTTGCGGGCGCCTCCCTTGGCGCGCATCCCCGCGGCATTCAAGGTTTCGACTACCACCACATCGTGGGACTGGGCTAGGACGGTGGTGGCCTTGTGCAGCACGTCACGGCGCACCGCCGCGGCATGAGCATGGGTGCGGCCGATCCGGGCCTGGGTGGCCCGCCACCGCTTCGACGGTGTTCGCCTGGTCTTGGTGGCCGGATCATACGGGCCGTGCTGGCGGGCCGCGCGCCGCTGCAGTACCCGCAACCGGGATTGGGCCGCTGTCAATGACTTCGGTGCCGGGACCCGGGCGAGCTCACGCCCATCGGGGGTGGCCACCACCAACAAGCTGTCGGCTTTGACCCCGACATCGACACCCACCACCGGATGCGCTGACCGGCGCGCGTGCGCGGGCCGCGCCTTGGCTTCGACGATGACCTGCAGGGCGCAGTGCCAGCGCCCGGCACTGTCTTGGCGCACGGTGGCCGACAAGATCCGTGCCGACCCGGCCTCGATGCGGCGAGCCAACTTACGGGTCGATTCATGCGTGCGGACCGCACCCAGCCGCGGCAAGGTGATGTGGCGACGGTCCGCCTCGATCCGGATCACCCCGGTGGTGAACCGCACCGCTTTGGGTGTGCGGGCGGACTTGAACCGGGGAAACCCGACCGCCTGACCGGCACGCCGACCCTGCCGCGACGACGACCAGGCGTCCAACCCGCGGGCCAGCCCGTCCAGGCCGGTGTTGTAGGCCTCCTTGGAATTCTCGGCCCACCACGGCGCCGCGGTGTGCTTGCGCTGATTCCACACCTTGCGCAGCGCCGGCAACGACCACCCCAACACCGGCGTCAACTCTGCTTCAGGCACACCGTAGCTGCGCTCGGCGGCCCGCTGATCGGCCACCGCCTTCACCAACGCCAACATGTGATTGTGCGCGAAACGCGCCGCACCAGCATGAGACACCAACCCGCGCAACTGTGTTGGTGTCGGATCCAACGCAAACCGATACGCCTGCGCCGTCCAACCCGCCGGAATCTCGAACCTAGCCACCAGCAACCACCTCGGCCTGTTTGGTGGCGGTCACTGCTCGCATCGCCCGGTTGCGCGCACCACCGCGCCCATACAGGCGCGCACACATCGAGATCAGCACCCCGATCATGTCGCGCACCAGATCATCGACAGTCTCGCCCGCATCGGCAACGATGATCCTGCGGCCCTGGGCGCACAACACGGCTTCGAGATGCCCCACTCCCAAGCACGCCAACCGGCCCCGATGCTCCACGACCACCACCCAAGCAGACGGGTCCGACAAAATCCTGCGCAACTTCGGCCGCTTGCCGTTCAAGCCTGACCCGACCTCGGTTACGACTTCGCCGACCACATGTCCATTCGAGGTAGCCCAGTCCGCCAACCGTGCAACCCGCCGGTCCAGATCCTGCCGTTAATCATGTGAGGACACCCGCGCATAGACAACTGTGCGACCAGATTGCCCAGACTCTGGCGCATCGACCCAGATCGTCCCCAACTCCAAGCGGCGAGCAGGCACCGGCATCCGGTCCTCACGAAACCACCGGTACGCCGTCTGCGGACGCACACCATTCGCACGCGCCCACTCAGACAACTTCACACACTCAATCAAACACACATTCGATCACATTTGCTCACACCACACCGAACAGTTCGCAACCCCGCAATTCACATGCCGATGAGCGACTCGATCCAGCCGCGCGCGAAGTACAGGATGAAGCCGGCGGCCACGATCCACAGCAGCGGACTGACTTCGCGGGCCTTCCCGGCGGCCGAGCGCAGCACGGCCCAGGCCACGAAGCCGACGCCGATGCCGTTGGCGATGGAGTAGCTGAAGGCCATGGTGGCCACGGTAAGCACCACGGGCAGGGCCACCGAGAACTCCGAGAGGTCGATGTGGCGTAGCTGCGAGACCATCATCGCGCCGACGATCACCAACGCCGCGGCAGCCACCTCGGTGGGCACGATCGAGGCTAGCGGCGCGACGAACATCGCGGCCAGGAACAGCAGCCCGGTGATCAGGTTGGCGAACCCGGTGCGTGCACCTTCCTCGATACCGGCGCCGGATTCGATGAAGACCGTGTTCGACGACGCCGACGACGATCCGCCGACGACCGCGCCGGCACCTTCGACGATCAGGGCTGATTTCAGGCGGGGGAAGTTGCCCTGGGCATCGGACAACCCGGCCTCCCGTGACAGCCCGGTCATGGTGCCCATGGCGTCGAAGAAGTTGGCGAACACCAGGGTGAAGACCAGCATGATGGCGGCCAGCACCCCGATCCGGCTGAAGCTGCCCATGCTGACCTCGCCGACCAGCGACAGATCGGGCAGCGCGAACGGCGAGCCCGACAGTGTCGGCACCGACAGGCCCCACCCGCCGGGCTTGTCCTGTGCGGACCCGAGGTGCCAGATGGCCTCGACGATCACCGCGACGACGCTGCCGGCCACCAGCCCGATGAGGATGCCGCCGCGCACTTTTCGGGCCACCAGGATCCCGGTGAGCAGCAGGGTGAAGACGAAGACGACGGTGGGCACGGTGTTGATCGAGCCGACACCGCCGGTGCCGAGCCCGACCGGAGGCGAGGGCAAGCCGGTCGAGCCGACGAATCCCGCGTCGATCAGGCCGATGAACAGAATGAACAGCCCGATGCCCGCGGTGATCGCCAGCTTGAGTTGCATCGGCACGGCGTCGAACACCAGGCGGCGAAATCCGCTGGCCGCCAGTGCCACGATGATCAGGCCGTCGATGACCACCAGGCCCATGGCCTCGGGCCAGGTGAGGGTGCCCACCACGGTGGTGGCCAGAAACGAGTTGATGCCCAGCCCCGCGGCGAACGCAAACGGCAGACGCGCGATGACCCCGAACAGGATTGTCATCGCGCCGGCGGCCAGACAGGTGGTGGCCGAGACCTGGGCGAACTCGAGCTTGTTGCCGTCGACGTCGGCCGAGGCCGACAGCACAACCGGATTCAGCACGATGATGTAGGCCATCGCGATGAAGGTGACTACGCCACCGCGGATCTCGGAGGAGACGGACGAGCCACGGGCCGAGATCTCGAAGAAGCGATCGAGCCGGTTCATAACCGATGAGCCTAAGGTGACGGCGGCCAGGTGTCCGAAAATCGCTTGACCTCAAGTTATGTTCAGATGTGATGCTGCAGGTATGAACGACGACGGACGGGCGGCTCGGTTCGAGCGCGATGCGCTTCCCTTGGTGGACCAGCTCTACGCGGCCGCGCGTCGGTACGCGCGCAACACGGCCGACGCCGAGGATCTCGTGCAAGAGACAATGACCAAGGCGTACAGCAGTTTTCACACGTACCAGGACGGCACGAACATCCGGGCCTGGCTGTTCCGGATTTTGAGCAACACCTGGATCAACACCTACCGCACGGCGCAGCGTCGCCCGCAGGAGGTGTTCGCCGACGCACTCTCGGACGCGCAGCTGGCCGACGTGGCCGCGCGCTTCCCGCTGGGGGTGGTCTCCGCCGAGTTGGCCGCGCTCGAGGCGTTGGGTGACGACGAGGTGCGCCAGGCGATGCGGGCACTGCCGGAATCGCAGGGCATCGTCGTGTACTACGCCGATGTCGCGGAGTTCCGGTACCGGGAGATCGCCGAGATTCTGCAGATCCCGGTGGGCACGGTGATGTCGCGGCTGCATCGTGGCCGCCGTGCCCTGCGGTCCCGGCTCGTCGAAATGGCAGTTGCCCGAGGCTATCTCGATCGTCCACCGCGCAACGGCACGGCGGCGTAGCGGTCCGGGGACAGGTCGGGAGTCAGGCTGGATTCTGCGGCAATTCACAGCAGCATCACAGTTTCGAGGCCCACAATGCGCACCTCGACCGGCGGGTGTAAGGTTCTGTCCCGCTGTACATAGTTATTCGAACTAATTCGTCGGTCGCCCGGAGTGTTGTCCCTTGTGGCGGGTCCAGGGTGAACGCCTGGAGGTATTCGGTGAGTCCTGGTCGGGGTGCTCGGGTGCTGAAACATGCCTGGATTCCGTTGGTTCTGGTGGTGGTCTTGGCGGTGTCGGGCCTCGTGGTCTCCCGGCTGCATCGAATGTTCGCCTCCGAAGACCTCAACGCCAACGCCGGCGCCGGCATCGAGATCGTCCAGTTCAACCCGAAAATCCTGGTGTACGACGTGTACGGTCCGCCCGGGAGCACCGCCCAGATCAGCTATTTCGATCCGGACGCCAAGGTGCACCACGTCGACGCCACCCTGCCGTGGTCGATCCGGCTGGAAACCACCCTGCCGACCGTCAGCGCCAATCTCATGGCACTCGGCGACGGAGATCAGATCGGCTGCCGCGTCACGGTGAACGACATTGTCCGTGAGGAGAAAACCGCCAACGGGGCCAAACCCCAGACGTACTGCCTGGTGAAGTCCGCATGACGAATTCCGCACCCGCACATCCCAAACGCCCGTTGTTCGCCCACAGTCTGCGCATCCTCGCGGTGCCGGTGATCCTGTTCTGGATCGCCTTCGCCGTCGTGGTCAACGTGATCGCGCCACAACTCGAGATCGTCGGTGAGTTGCACTCCGCGCCGATGGCGCCGGCCGACGCGCCGTCGATGATCGCGATGAAACGCATGGGGGCGAACTTCACGGAGTTCGATTCCAACAGCACCGTGATGATCGTCGTCGAGGGCGACCGGGCGCTCGGCCCTGACGCGCACCACTACTACGACGAGCTGATCCGCAAGCTGCGCGACGACCCCGCGCACATCCAGCACATCCAGGACTTCTGGGGTGACACGCTGACCGCCGCGGGAGCGCAGAGCGCCGACGGCAAAGCCTCCTACGTGATGATCAACCTGGCCGGTGAACAGGGCCAGACGCTGGCCAACGAAGGCGTCGAGGCGGTACGCAAGGTCATCGAGGAGACGCCGGCGCCGGCCGGGGTGAAGGCCTACGTCGCGGGCCCGGCCGCACTGACCAACGACATGCACGTCATCGGCAACGCGAGCCTGGGCAAGATCACGCTGTTCACCCTCATCGCCATCGCCGTGATGTTGCTGATCGTCTACCGATCGATCCGTACCACCCTGATCCAGTTGGTGCTCACCGGCGTCGGCCTGCTGGCCTCGCGGGGCGTGGTCTCGGTGCTGGCCGTCCATGATGTGTTCGGCCTGACGACCTTTGCCGGCAACATCCTCACCATGCTGGCCATCGCGGCCGCCACCGATTACGGCATCTTCCTGTTCGGCCGCTATCGCGAGGCGCGCGGTGCAGGCGAGGACCGCGAAACCGCCTACTACACCACGTTCACGTCGGTGTCGCCGGTCATCATCGGCTCGGGGCTGACGATCGCCGGCGCGACCTACTGCCTGAGCTTCGCCCGGCTGCCGTACTTCAGCACCATGGGTGCACCGGTGGCGATCGGCATGCTGGTGGTCATCGCGTCCGCGGTCACCATGGGCCCGGCAGTGCTGTTCCTGGGCAGCAAGGTCGGCCTGTACGAGGCGAAAAGGCCTGCCAAGGGCCGGTTCTGGTACAAGGTCGGGACCGCCGTGGTGCGCTGGCCGGCCCCGATCCTGGTGGCCAGCTCGTTCGTGGTCCTCATCGGCGTGGTCGCCGTCCCCGGCTACAAGCCCGCCTACAACGACCGCTGGTATCTGCCGACCGAGGCACCGGTGAACGTCGGATTCGCCGCAGCCGACCGGCATTTCACCCAGGCCCGGATGAATCCGGACATCCTCATGGTCGAGGCCGACCACGACATGCGCAATCCGGCCGACATGCTGGTGCTGGACCGGGTGGCCAAGAACGTGTTGCGGACGCATGGCATCGCGATGGTGCAGAGCATCACCCGTCCGCTGGGAATTCCCATCCAGCACAGCTCCATTCCGTTCCAGACCGCGATCCAGGGACAGACCAGCAACCTGAACCTGCCGTTCCAGCGCGAGCAACTGGCCGACCAGCTCAGGATGGTCGACGCGACCAACGAATCGATCAGCATCCTGGAGCAGCAGTACCAGCTGTCGCTGCAGCAGACCCAACTCACCGAGGACTCCGCGGCCAAGTCGCAGGAGCTGCTCGAGGTCACCAAGAAGATGCGGGACAACATCGCCGACTTCGACGACCAGTTCCGGCCGCTGCGCAACTACCTGTACTGGGAGCCGCACTGCTTCGACATCCCGATGTGCGCCGCGACGAGGTCGGTCTTCGATTCGCTCGACGTGATCGATGAGCTGACCGACAAAACCGCCTCGGTTCAGGTCAACACCAACGAATTGGCTGATCTGGCACCGAAATTGACCGAACTGCTGCCGCAGACGATCGCCTCGATGAAGACCAGCCGGGATCTGTCGCTGGCGTCGTACAACTCGCAGAAGGCCTTGCTCGACCAGATGGAGGCGATGAACGACACCGCCCTGGCGATGGGGCAGAGCTTCGACGAGGCCAAGAACGACGACCTGTTCTACCTGCCGCCCGAAGCATTCACGAACCCCGATTTCGAGCGCGGTCTGAAGATGTTCCTCTCGCCCGACGGCAAGTCGGCGCGAATGTTCATCACCCATCAGACCGACCCGGCGACACCGGAGGGGATCGCGCGGGTCGATGACGAGCGCCTCGCCGCGCAGGAGGGCCTGAAGATGTCCTCGCTGTCGAACGCCAAGATCTATCTCGGCGGTGTCGCGGCCACCTACAAGGACATGAGCGACGGCGCCCGTTACGACCTGATGATCGCGGTGGTGTCGGCGCTGACCCTGATCTTCATGATCATGCTCATCCTGACCCGCAGCGCGGTGGCCGCTCTGGTCATCGTCGGCACCGCGGCCAGTTCGATCGCGGCATCGTTCGGGATCTCGGTGCTGTTGTGGCAGGACCTGTTCGGCGTCCACGTGCACTGGCTCGTCATGTTGATGTCGGTGATCATCCTGTTGGCCGTCGGCTCGGACTACAACCTGCTGCTGGTCTCACGCTTCAAGGAGGAGATCCACGCGGGCCTCAAGACCGGCATCATCCGCTCGATGGGTGGCACCGGTGGGGTGGTGACGTCGGCGGGCATGGTGTTCGCGGCGACCATGGCCGCGATGCTGGGCAGCGACCTGATCGTGCTGGCCCAGATGGGCTCGACGATCGCCATCGGCCTGCTGCTGGACACCCTGATCGTGCGATCGCTGCTGATGCCGTCGATCGCCACCCTGTTGGGCCGGTGGTTCTGGTGGCCACAGGTGGTTTACCCCCGTGGGGACAACCACTTTCGCAAGCCGGTGTCGCGACGCCCACCCCGGTCGGACGACGACACGGCTGCCATCCCGGTGACCACCGGTTAGCCCACTGTGGGCGGCGGGTTCTCGATGGTGAAGACCCGGTCGGCACGGGCAGCGACCGCGGGAAGGTCGTGGGTGCACAGCAACACCGCGGCGCGGTGTGTGCGGCGGTGTGTGTCGAGACGTTCGAGTATCCGCTCCGCGGTGCCCGGATCCAGTCCCGTGGTCGGTTCGTCGCACAGCAGCACCGTGGGATGGGCGAGCAACGCCCGGGCCAGGGCCGCCCTGCGGAGCTGGCCGCCGGAGAGGTCGTCGGGAACCCGCAGGGCCTGTTCGGCGGTGAGTCCGAGGGAACGCAGTTCGGTGCGGGCCTCGCTGCGGGCCTGGTGACGCGGTAGGCCGCGCAACCGTACGGCGGTGCGCGCCACCTGGTCCAGTACCGGCCGGGTGCGGTCGAAGGTCTCCCGGGTCTCCTGCCACACGTACTGGACCGCGGCCAACTGTCGACAGCTACGTGACCGCAGCGGCGGATAGTGCTCACCGTCGACCACGACCGCGCCGGATGTGGGCCGCTCCAGGCCGGCGATGGCGCGGGTCAACGTCGTCTTGCCCGCACCCGATGCGCCGACCACGGCGATGAGTTCACCGGCCCGGGCGTGAAACGTTGTGTCGCGCAGGAGATCGGAGCCGTCACGCCGCACCGCGACGCCCCTGACCTCCAGCAGCAGATCGCCATGCCGACCCTTCTCGGCGAGCGGCCGCGGCGGGGCGGGCGCGGCCCCGGTGGCCCGGAGCCGCCCCTCGTGGACACCCACGACGCGATCGGACAGGTCGGTGGCCACCGCATCGTCATGGGTGACGAGCAGGATCGTGCGCCCGCGGCGGCGCAATTCGTCCAGCACGGCCACCAACGCATCGCGGCTCGCCGGGTCGAGGCCGGCGGTAGGTTCGTCGAGCACAAGCACCTGCGGCTCGACGGCCAGCACCGCGGCAAGTGCCAGGCGCACCCGCTGGCCACCGGAAAACTCGAACGGGTAGCGGCGATGGCACGCAAGTCCGGCCGGAAAAGCGGCCTGCCGCAACAGCTCGGCCACCCGCTCCCGTTTCCACCGGGCCCGCCCGGACCCGAGTGCGGGCGGATCACCGTGCAGGACAGCGAGTTCGCCGAGCGCCGAGCCAATCCGGCGAGCTGGATTCAGTGTCGCCGCCGCGTCCTGTGGCAGATAGCCGATTGTGCCGGGACATGCGATGAAACCGTCGACGCGGTGTGTCGGAGGTGAGGTCCCGGCGATGGCGGCGGCGATCGTCGATTTACCCGCGCCAGATGGGCCGACGAGGGTGGTGATGGTGCCCGCGGGTACGTCGAGATCCACCGCCTCGACCAGGCGATGCGGGCCCACGGTCACCCGAAGGTCGCGGACCACCAGCGCCTGCTGTTCAGTCACGGTGCGTCCTGAGCAGGTCACGCCGGGTGGGATCGGCCAGGATCGCATCGCAGAACAGGTTGAGCCCGAGCACCAGAGACACGATCAGCGTCGCGGGCAGATACACCGACCATGGCGCGGTGGACAAGCCATCCTTGTTGGCCGCCACCGACACCGCCCAGTCGGTCGAGGTGGTGTCGAAGCCGATACCCAGGAAGTTCGCCGATGCCAGCACATAGATGGCCGCCATCAACCGGACGCCCACGTCGGCCACCACCGGCCTGGCGAGATGCCGTAAGGCATAGCCGATGTAGCGTTCGCCGGCCGTCGCGCCCTGCATCCGCAGGGCTTCCATCGCCGGGCTCTGCACGACCCTGCGGGCAGCCATCCGAACGAAGCGGGTGATCGGCGCGACCAACATGAAGCCGACCGCCACGGCAATCGCCAGGCCCGAACCGTCCGACCGCAGCGCGGCCACCATGACGACCAGGAGGACGGGCAGGCACAGCAACACGTCGATCGGCCGCATGATCGCGTCCTCCATCCACGGGCGGCGTGCCGCCGCCGCGACGATGCCGAGGACGAACCCGGCCGCGTACGCGGCGGCGACGGTGAGCACGACGGTCAGCAGCATGGGTCTGCCGCCGGTCAACACGGCGGCCAGCACGTCACGGCCCAGCCGGTCGGTGCCGAAGCATGACCAGTCCGAGGGCCCGAACGGGGCCTGGGGTGCCGCGGGTGCATACCGGGCGACGAACGGCCCGAGGAGTGCCGTCGCGACCGGGATCGCCACCAGTGCGCTTGCCAGCGGACGGGTGAACCGAGTGGGCCTGCGCCGCATCATGTCCCGGCCCGGCTGGGCACCATGCGGGCGCCGGCAAGGTCGATGAGGCCGTTGACAGCGATGGCGGCCAGGCCGGTGATCAGCAGGACGGCGAGTATCACGGGTTGGTCGCGGTTGCCGATGGCGTCCAGCAGAGTCGTCGCCACCCCGGGCATGACGAAGATGGCCTCCACCACGAGCACACCCGAGAGCAGGCTGTCGCCGGTGCGGCCGAGGTCCTGCATCGCCGGGGCGAGTGCGTTGGGCGCGACGTGGCGTAACAGCAGCGAGCGCCGGGGCACGCCGTGCCGGCGGGCCTGGACGATGTACGGCGCCGTCATGGTGTCGATCACCCCGGCCCGCACCAATCGGACCAGCGGTGCGCCGACCCGGGCGACCATCACCGTCAACGGCAACACCAGGTGCGTGGGATGCAGCATCATCTTCGCCGCGTCCACACCGACGAATGTGGCGGGAAACAACCGCCATCCGATTGCCAGGTACGCGATCAACACCACCGCCAGCACGAAATCGGGGATCGAGTCCAGGCCGATGCTGACCGTGGTGATGATGCGGTCGCGCATCGAACCCGGCCGCAGGCCCGCGGCGAAACCGGCGCCGAATCCGACCGGGATCAGCAACAGCGTGGTGAGGATCGCCAACACGGTCGATACCAGAAGCGGCTCCGCGATCACCGAGCTGACCGGTTCTCCGCGCGCATAGGAGGTGCCGAGGTCACCGGTCAAGGCACGTCCGGCCCAACCGAGAAACCGTTGCACCGGGGCGACATCCAGACCGAGCGCCGCCCTGGTCCGGTCACGCTGCGCGTCTGTGGTCAGATCGGTGCTCTGCACGTCGGCGGCGTCGCCCGGCATCAGGAGGGACAGTGCGAAGATCAGGCCGAGCAGGATCGCCACCTGCCCGAGGCCGATCAGCAGCCGTCGAACCGTGAAACGCCAGATCCCTGGCCACCGTGTCATCCGGGCTACGCGAGCCCGGCGATCACTCGGTCATCGCCCATCTGCCACAGTATTCCGGCTTCACGGAAGCCACCGGTGCGCAGGAACTCGAGGTAGTCGTGCACCGACGGCCGGTCGTCGACCACGTGCACGAAACCGCCGTTGCGCTCGCGCACCAGCTCGGTGAGCTCGGGAGCGGATTCGACCGCAGCCCACCACTGCTCCCAATCCTCCCCACGGCGGCTCGCGCGCCGCTCGGCCCGACGGACCGTCAGGGCCCGGGCCACCTCGTCGAGCCTCGGCCCGCGTTCGCCCTCGTACAAATGGTCGGCATCGACGAAAACGCCGCCGGCGGCGATGGTTTCACCGCATTGATGCAGAACGGTGCGCAGCGGCTCACGGTTCATCCAGTGCAGCGCCGTCGAGCTGACGTAGGCATCGGGCGCACGGTCGAGGCCGAGAAGATCGAACCACCCCGGCTCCCGCAGATCGGTCAGCACCGTGCGGATCCGGTCGTCGGTCCGCGCCGCGACGCCCAGGCCGATCAGCAGCGGATCGGCGTCGACCCCGACGACACGGGCACCGGGAATTCGCTCGACGAGCCGGTGCGCCAGCGATCCCGGGCCGATCCCGAGGTCGACGATCAGCGGATCACGGCGCATGACAACCTCTTCCACGATGTCGATCACGACATCGAAGCGGTCCTCACGGTCCGGCATGTAATACTCCTGCTGCCGGTCCCAGCGGTCCAACCACTCTCGGGCCACAGCGGGTGTCAGGGTCATGTCACTCCTTCGAATCGTCATACCGGCGCGACGCCGTCGAAACGGGCCCAATCCAATGAGTTCGGCACCCCGGCCGGTGTGCCCTGCCAGCCGGCGCGGTGGGCGGTGTGCCAGGGGGTGGTGGCCCAGAAGATGAAACCGCCACGGTCGTGCAGGATCTCGTGCATGGTGTGGTAGAGCGCGGCCCGCCGTTCGTCGGACCGGGTCAGCTGCGCCCGGTGATATAGTCCGTCGAATTCCGGGTCGGCCCATCGGGTGTAGCTCTTGGGGGCATTGCTCAAGAGCCGAGACCCGAAATGGTAGGGGATCGGCAACGGTCCGGACTGTCCCATCGTCATGTCGCCTCGGGTCAGCGCCTCGGTGTAGTAGGTGTCCTTGGAACCCACCACGACCCGAACCGTCACGCCGGCCTCGGCAGCCTGCTCGCGGAACAGGTGTGCGGCTTCGACGAATCCGTGCGCCACCGGGGCGACGAAGAGTTCGAAGCCGAGGTCAGAACTGCCGGCGCGGCGGAGGAGATCGCGGGCCTTTCCGGGATCGTGCCGGTGCGGCGCCAAATCGTCTGCGTAATAACGGTATCCCCGGCCGAAGACATCGTCGGACACCTCCCCGGCGCCTTCGAGGGCGACCGTGACGAGTTGTCGGCGATCGACGAGGTGCATCAAGGCGCGTCGGACGTCGGGATGGGCGAACGGCGCCCGGTCTGTCTTCATGGCGAAGTAGAGGATGCCGGAGTTGGGGGCCGCATCCACCGTGATGTCAGCGGCGTCGTTCAGGGTGCGTACCGCGCCGGGGGACAGGTTGTCGGCGAAGTCGGCCTGGCCGGCACGCAATGCCGCCACCCGGGCGTCGGAGCCGGCACTGAGAACGCGCAGTTCCTCGATGCGTGGAGGTTCGCCCCAGTGGTCGTCGAACCGTGCGGCCACGAATTCCCGTCCGGGACGGAATGTCTCGAAACGAAACGCCCCGGTGCCGATCGGGTGGGAGAAATCGGTGGTGCCGTTCTTGACGATGCGGGTGCCGTAGGAGGCCAGGAGCGTCGACAAGTCGAATGACGGTGTGGCAAGCGCGATCTCGACAGTGCGACGATCGATTGCCCGGCAGCCGCCGGTATCGATCTGAGACAGTGTCGACGCGGCGATGTAGGGGGACGGGCCGGCCTGCCGGCCCAGAATGCGCGCGAACGTGAACAACACGTCCTCGGCGGTCAGCGGGCTGCCGTCATGCCAGCGGGCCTCACGCAACGTGATCCGCCATCGGGTGCCGTCGGCGTTGGGCTCGGCTGAGGTGGCCAACCTGGGCACGGGCGTCATGGTCGAGTCGGGCTCGAACAAGCCGTCGTAGACGTGTTTGATGCGGGCCTCGTCGACGAACATGGTCGCGACGCCGGGATCGATGGACTCCGTGGAACCGGCGCCTTCGTAGAGCGCGGTGAACGTCGAGCGCGCCGGCGCCGCCGGTGCGCACGCGCCGAGCGCGATCGCCCCGCTCAGCCCGGCGGCGGCGCCCAGGAATCGCCGTCGGGTCACCACCCCGGCAGCCGGTATTACGGCAGCAGCGTGCGTCATGCTTCTCCAAGCCCTCGTGGACATAGCGCGCCGTGGCCGGTCTCCTGGCTTCCGCGTCAGCGCACGAGCGCCCGACCTTCCCGGTCTCCCAGTGGCCGTGCAGCGGTGTTTCGCTGCCCGAGGGGCGCCGCACTCGGCGGCTACAGTGGCGAGGGCCGCGCCGGCATCAGACCGGCTTCCCGTTCACCACGGCGCTCCGGAGTTTACAGACGACACCTCGGCCGTGCTCGTTCGCTTCAGACGGCCCAGTTGTCGGGACGGGTGTATCCCACACCACACTGAGGGCCATGAGCTATCTCGGCGAGCTGCGGACAAACTGGCAACCGCTGGCGGCCGCGACGGCCGGTCTCAGTGCCGGCTTGAGCCTGAGCGCCTATACGAACGCCGCGATGGGCCCGCAGTTCCTCGCCGCGTTCGGCTGGAGCCGCTCGGACTTTGCCCTGACCGGGGCGATCACGCTGCTCACCTTCGTGTTCCTGCCGTTCTACGGGCGGCTCGCCGACGTGGTCGGGGTGCGCCGGGTCGCGGTCATCGGCGTCGTCGGCCTGCCGCTGTGCTGGGTCGGCTACGCGACGATGTCCGGGCCGATCTGGCAGTACTTCGCGATCAACGTGGTCCTCATCGGGCTCGGGGTGACGACGACACCGGCGATCTACAGCCGGCTGGTCGCGACCCGCTTCCACGCTGCCCGCGGCCTGGCCCTGGCCATCGCGATCTCGGGGCCGCCGTTGCTCGGCGCGCTCGGCGCCCCGGCCCTCGACGTGGTCAACCGCAGCTACGGCTGGCGCGCCGGCTGCCTGGCCATCGCGGTCACCATCGCGATCGTCGGCGTCATCGCGCTGCTGCTCGTTCCCAGGCGCAACGGCGACGATCTGCCCACGGCGGGAGAACGTAAGGCGGGCAGGGATTACCGAGCGATCGGCCGCAGCCGGGTGTTCTGGCTCCTGTTGGCCGGCGTGCTGCTGTGCAACCTCTACCACTCGGTGACCACCACCCAGCTCGGGATCATGCTGGGCGACGCCGGGGTCGGTGGCGACGTCGCGGTGCTCATCACGGTGTTCGCCGCCGCCGTCATCGTGGGCCGCTTCGTCTGTGGGGTGGCGCTCGACCGGTTGCCGGCCCAGCTGGTGGCCGCGGTGGCGATGGCGCTGCCGGGTCTCGGCTGCCTGCTGGTGGCATCGCCGTGGAACCACATCGCGGTGCTCACCGTCGCGGTCTGTTGTCTGGGCGCCGCGTGGGGAGCCGAGGGCGATGTGATCGCCTACCTGGTGGCACGCCACTTCCCGCTGGGTGTCTACAGCACGGTGCTGTCCATCCTGTCCGCCGCCATCGGCGTGTCATCGGCCCTCGGTGCGGTGGTGCTGAGCCGGATGCTGGCCGCCAGTAACAGCTTTGACGGCTTCCTGGTCCTCGCCGGTGGTGGCGCGATCATCGGCGGAGCCCTGCTGCTGCTGTTGCGCCGGCGCGACGGCGTCTTTACAAATGACGAGATAAGTGTCACGGTGTCCTGATGGATTTCTCCCACGTCGAGCTCTCCGAGGAAGATCAGGCCTTCCGCGCTGAGCTGCGGGCATTCCTGGCCGAGGTGGTCACCGAAGAGGTGATCCAGCGCGATCGCGAGACTGGCGAGAACTTCGACGAGACAGTACATCTGGCCCTGGGCAAGGCGGGATACCTGGCCGGCGACTACCGGTCCGAGGCCGACGGCGGGTTCAGCGCGGTCCGACGCCGGATCTGGGAGCTGGAGGTCGGCCGGGCCCACACCCCGTGGTTCCACTGGGGGACGACGGCGATGGTCGCCCACACCGTGGAGAAGTTCGCCTCGCCCGAGCTTCTCGACGAGGTGCTGCCCGGTGTCCTGGACGGGCGGCTGCGGCTGTGCCTGGGCTACACCGAACCCGAGGGCGGCTCCGACGTCGCGACCTGCAAGACGCGCGCGGTACGGGAAGCGGACGGATCAACTTGGGTTGTCAATGGCTCCAAGATGTTCACCTCCAACGCACACAATGCGCAGTACGTGTTCCTGCTGACCAACACCGACCCGTCCGCGCCCAAGCACAAGAGCCTGACCATGTTCCTGGTGCCGCTGGACTCGGCCGGGGTGGAGATCCAACCGATCCGGACCGTCGACGGCGACCGCACCAACATCACCTTCTACAGCGATGTCCGGGTCGACGATCGCTACCGCGTCGGTGACGTCAACGGCGGCTGGACCGTGCTGCGGGGTGCGCTCGAACTCGAGCACGGCACCTTCGAACGCGAGACGCGCGGTCTGCAGAAGCTGGCCACGATGACCGAGCACATCACGCTGACCGCCGAGGCGGTCGACCGGGTGGCGGCGGCGGCGCCCGACGATGCGGCGTCGCGCCACCGGCTGGGCCGGGCGGTCGCCCGGGTGGAAGCCGCCATGAGCAGCCCGGACATGTACGGCCGGGTGGCGATCGCCCAGACCATGCGTGACGTGGCCCCGGACCTGATGGACATCCTCGGACCGGCCGGGGCCTTGCCGACCGACGCGGCCGGGGCGGCCGGCGACGGCGGCGCCGAGTACATCTTCCGGTTGGCCGGCCCCACCGGCATCTACGGCGGCACCCTGGAGGTGTTCCGCAACATGATCGCCCAGCAGGCGCTGGGCCTGGGCCGGCCGAATTACGCACCGGCCAAGTGAGCCACCGCCCGTCGGTAGTGTGGCCGGGTGCATCCGTTTGACAAGGCTCTTGAGCTCGAAGCATCCGGTGACGGCCGGTGGCGCGGCCGCACCCTGCCCGAGTGGGCCAACATGGTCGGCCCGTTCGGGGGTATCACCGCGGCGACGCTGCTGCGCGCGGTGGAACGGCACCCGCAGCGGCACGGTCAGCCCATCGCCCTGACGGTCAACTATGTGGCGCCGGTGGCCGACGGCGAGTTCGACATCGTGACCCGGGCGGTCAAGACCAACCGGTCCAATCAGCACTGGATCGTCGAACTCTGGCAGGGCGACGAGGTGAAGACGACAGCCACCGCGGTGTTCGGGCTGCGCCGCGACGGCTGGACGGAGTCGGAGATCACCGCCCCGCAGGCCGCCGATCCGGCCGGCATCGCGTCGTCCGTGCCGCCGTTCGGTGTGGTGTGGTTCGACAACTACGACATGCGCTTCGTCGACGGGGCGATGCCCGCGACCGGCGAGGACCCGACACCCTCGGCCAGTTCCACCACCACCCTGTGGGTGCGCAACAACCCGCCGCGGCCAATGGATTTCGCGGCATTGGCCGCCGTGAGCGACATCTTCTATCCACGGGTGTTCCTGCGTCGCGGTGAGTTCGTGCCGGCCGGCACGGTGACGATGACCGTCTATTTCCACGCTGACGAGCCGCAATTGGCGGCCCAGGGTGCGGATTTCGTGCTCGGCACGGCACGCGCACACCACTTCTCCGGCGGCTACTTCGATCAGAGTGCCCACCTGTTCGGCCGGACCGGCACCCTGCTGGCCACCAGCCACCAGTTCGTCTACTTCAAGGCGTGAGCCTCAAGGCCTGAGCGTCTCCGGGACCGACTGCAGGGCGATCCAGGCGCTCACCCGGGCCTGCGGGTCGTCAAGCTTGCCGGGCAGCAGCGCTTCGATGGCGGCCAGCCGGTTGCGCACGGTGTTGCGGTGCAGCCCGAGTTCCTCGGCGACCTTGAGCCGGGAACCGTGATGGCGCAGAAAGCAGCGCAGCGTCTCCAGCTGTTCGGAATCCAGGCCGCCCAACCAGTATTCGGCGAACGCCGCGACCTTGTCGGGATCGATCAGGCCGAGCGGGCCGTCATCGACCACCCGGTCCCAGGCCACCGCCCCGGAAACCGCCGTGGCCTGGGCCAGTGCCAGCCCGGCGGTGCGATAGCCGGTCGCGCCATCGGTCGGCAGGACCGAGTTGCCGATGCCGACCAGCAACCCGTCGTCGGCCAACTGGGCGGCGGTGGCCGCGGCCCGTGCCGGTTCGGTGACCACGCACAGTTCCCCGGCCAGCACCCCGGCCAGTACGCCGCGACGCTCCAGCGCAGCTGCGGCGTTCTCGACGGTGGGTTCGTCCCCCATGGCCCGCAGAAAGCGAATGCGCTTCGGCAACTCGGTGGCGGGCTGGTCGATCTCCAACACCAACTGCGCGGTCCGCGAATCACTTTCGGCCAGCAGCTCGAGGGCGCGGTCGTGCAGGTGGCGCCGGGTGCTGGCGCGGCTGCGGTCCTGTTCGTCGATCAGGCCGAGCAATGCGACCGCGGTGGTGATGGCCTGGCGCTGTGCTTCCGACGTCTGTGCCGGCGTCACCGCGGCCAGATAGGCCGACGGACGCCCGCGCAAGCCGATGGGATGGACCGACACCGACTGCGCCGGTTTGGATTGTGCTGCTGCCGAACGTAACCCGTGTGAGCGCAACCGTCTGACATCGGTGAGCACTTCGTCGAGCGGAAACTCCGCCCGGCCGGCTCCGACCGGCCCGGTGAGGACCCGGCCGTCGGGATTCAACAGGCAGGCCGAGCCGTCCAGCGCCGCGGCGAGCGCGGTGACCACCGCGTCGACCGGACCTGGTTTGGCCGCGGCCGAGATCAGCGCGCGTTGCGTCGTGAGAGCGGCACGGGCGGCCACGGATTCCTGTTCCTCCAGCAGGTGCGCGACGTGTCGGCTGATCGCGACGAAGGTGGTGCGGCGCGGCACCACGAACAGATTCACCTGGTGGCGACGGCAGGCCTCGGCGAGCGCCGCCGGCACGTCGGCGTGCGTGAGCCCCACCCCGAAGCCCACCGCGGCCACGCCCGCCGCAGCCAGCCGGGCGAGATAACCGTCCCATTCGTCGGGCCGGCGGCCGGTGTCCAGGCCGGTGGTGAGCAGCACCTCGCCGCCCTCCAGATACGGCGTCGGGTCGGCGAGCTCGCTGGTGGCCACCCAGCGCACGGCAGCCTCGGGGCGGCAGAGGTGCACCCCGCGCAATCCGAGTGCCCGCACCGACAGGAGATCGGCGACCTCGACCATGATGACAGTTTTGCACAATTAGCCGGCGGTGAACTGTGCGGTCGTGCCCTTCCGTCGGTCCCCCGGTGATCCCTAGCGTGAGGCGAACACGCGTGAGCACCAGGAGGAACAACGTGACCGTCGCCGACATCGCCGCTACGCCCGTCACCCAGGAACGCCGGCTCGTCACCGCGATTCCCGGCCCGGTCTCACAGCAACTGCAGGCCCGCAAGACCGCCGCGGTGTCCGGCGGGGTCGGCACCACCCTGCCCGTCTACGTGGTGGCCGCCGGCGGCGGCATCCTGGTGGACGCCGACGGCAACCAGCTCATCGACTTCGGCTCCGGTATCGCGGTGACCACCGTGGGCAACAGCGCGCCGGCCGTCGTGGCGGCCGTCACCGAGCAGGTCAGCGCGTTCACCCACACGTGCTTCATGGTCACGCCGTACGAGGGATACGTGCGGGTGGCCGAGGAACTCAACCGGCTCACCCCCGGCGACCACGACAAGCGCAGCGTGCTGTTCAACTCCGGCGCCGAAGCGGTGGAGAATGCCGTCAAGATCGCCCGGGCCCACACCCGCAGGCAGGCCGTCGTGGTGTTCGACCACGCCTATCACGGCCGCACCAACCTCACGATGGCGATGACCGCCAAGAACCAGCCCTACAAGTCCGGGTTCGGGCCGTTCGCCGGTGAGATCTACCGGGTGCCGACGTCATTCCCGTTCCGCGACGGCGAGACCGACGGCGCGGTGGCGGCCGCCCGCGCCCTCGATCTCGTCGACAAGCAGGTCGGCGGCGACAACGTCGCCGCCATGGTGATCGAACCCATCCACGGCGAGGGCGGATTCATCGTCCCCGCACCGGGATTCCTGCGCGCACTGCAGAATTGGTGTACCGACAACGGCGCGGTGTTCGTCGCCGACGAGGTGCAGTCGGGCTTCGCCCGCACCGGCGCGATGTTCGCCTGCGAGCACGACGGCGTGGTGCCGGATCTCATCGTGACGGCCAAGGGCATCGCCGGTGGGCTGCCGCTGTCGGCGGTCACCGGCCGCGCCGAGATCATGGACGCCCCGGGGGCCGGTGGGCTCGGCGGAACCTACGGAGGCAACCCGCTGGCCTGCGCGGCCGCGCTCGCCGTCATCGACACCATCGAGCGTGACGGACTGCTGGCCCGGGCCGTGCAGATCGAGTGGACCATGATCGACCGGCTCACCACATTGGCCGCCGGGGACCCCCGCATCGGTGATGTCCGCGGCCGCGGCGCGATGATCGCGGTCGAACTGGTCAAGCCGGGCACCACCGAACCGGACGCCGAGTTCGCCAAGCGCGTCGCCGCCGCCGCGCATGCCCGGGGTCTGGTAGTCCTGACATGCGGAACCTATGGAAATGTGCTGCGGTTCCTGCCACCGTTGACCATGCCCGACCACCTGCTCGACGAGGGCCTGGACATCCTCGCCGCCGTACTCAGGGAGAACGCATGACCGCCACCAACCCCACCCGGGTGAACACCGCCACCGCGATCGCCGAGCTCGACGCCAAGCACGGCATCCTGATAGACGGGGCCGCCGGCGGTGCCGTCGCGACCTTCGAGGTGCAGGACCCGGCCACCGGATTGACCATCGCCGAGGTCGCCGACGGCACGGTGGCCGACGCCCGGTCGGCAGTCGACGCCGCGCACCGGGCCTTCGCCGGCTGGGCCCGGACCAGCCCCCGGCAACGCAGCGACATCCTGCATCGCGCTTACGAGTTGATGATCGCCGACATCGACCGGCTCGCCGCCCTGGTCTGCGCGGAGAACGGCAAATCCCAACACGACGCACGGGCCGAGGCCGCCTATGCGGCGGAGTTCTTCCGGTGGTTCGCCGAGGAGGCGGTGCGCACCGACGGCGGCTACGGCATCAGCCCGGCCGGCGGCACCCGCACCCTGGTGACCCACAAGCCGGTCGGGGTGGCCGCGCTGGTCACCCCGTGGAACTTCCCGGCGGCGATGGCGACCCGCAAGATCGCCCCCGCCCTGGCCGCGGGCTGCACTGTGGTGCTCAAACCGGCCGCCGAGACGCCGCTGACCACGTTGGCCATCGCCAAGATCCTCTCCGACGCCGGGGTCCCCGACGGTGTGGTCAACGTGGTGCCGACATCGGATGCCGGCGCGGTGGTCTCCACCTGGCTGGCCGACGAGCGGGTCCGCAAGGTGTCGTTCACCGGATCAACCGCCGTCGGCCGGGTGCTGCTCAAGCAGGCCGCCGATCGGATTGTCAACGCCAGCATGGAGCTTGGCGGGAACGCACCGTTCGTCGTCACCTCCGACGCGGACATCGAGGCGGCCATCGCGGGTGCGATGGTGGCCAAGTTCCGCGGCGGTGGGCAGGTGTGCACCGCGGCCAACCGGTTCTACGTGCACGCCTCGGTGGTCGACGAGTTCGTCGCCGGATTCGCCGCGGAGGTCGCGGCGCTGCGGGTGGGCCCGGCCGCCGACCCGGCCTCGCAGATCGGCCCGCTCATCACCGAGCGTGCCGCGAGCCGCGTCGCCGCCGCGATCGACGCCGCGGTCGCCGACGGTGCGGTGATCGCCGCGCAGGCAGATACCCCGGCCGAGGGCTGGTTCGTCGCCCCGACGCTGCTGACCGGCGTCGCTCCGGACGCCGAGATCCTGACCGACGAGATCTTCGGCCCGGTCGCGCCGGTGGTGGTGTGGGAGAACGAGGACGATCTGCTGCGATGGGTCAACGACACCGAATACGGCTTAGCCGCATACGTTTACGCGGGCCGTCTGCAGGATGCGGTGCGGCTCGCGGAGTCGTTCGACGTCGGCATGGTCGGCATCAACCGGGGCATCGTGTCCGACCCGGCGGCCCCGTTCGGCGGGGTCAAGCAGAGCGGGCTCGGCCGTGAGGGAGCCCGTGACGGTTTGCACGAGTTCCAGGAGACGCAGTACTTCAGCGTGGCGTTCGACTGAGCCGGGTTCATATCGGTGAGGTGCGCAGCATCAGGCTGAGCAGCAGCACCACCGTGCACAGCAGCGAGCCGAGGACGACCAGGGTCATGGCGGCGACCACGAACCATGAAGTGAAACGCTGCTTGCCGCGCTTGTGCTTGGCGTGACGCTCGTCGTCCATGAATTCGCCTGCCACAAACGCGAATTCGACGTCGGTCAGCTCGGACTCGGCGGCCGGCGCGCCGGCTGAGATCTCGCGCAGGCGAGCCGCGGCGATGCCGACGCCGACCCCGGCGAAACGCCGGCTCATCCGGCGTGCCTGCCGCCGGGAGAGCCGGTGGTCGAGCGCAGGCGTCGAGTGTGGCCACTGTCCGCACCCGCCGCCCTGCTCGTTTGACGGGATCGTCATAAATTTCTGATTTTAGCCGCCGAAACGGCATTCCAGCAGGCGTGCACTCGAACTTCTCCGGCCGGAATGCCATTTCGGCGGGAGGGAAGGTCTCGCTACACTTACCGTAAGTGCAACAGTGAGGGGTCGTGTTGATCAAGGTCATGCAGGGTATCCGGGTGCTGGAGGTCGCGCAGTTCACCTTCGTGCCCGCGGCCGGCGCCATTCTCGCCGACTGGGGCGCCGATGTCATCAAGGTGGAGCACCCGGTGCGCGGGGACACCCAGCGCGGATTCATCAACATGGGCGGGTTCGAACTCGACCCCAACCGGCATCCGCTGATCGAGCATCCCAACCGGGGGAAGCGCAGCGTCGGCATCGATGTCTCGACTCCCGACGGCCAGGAGGTGCTGTACGAGATCGCGAAGACCGCCGACGTCTTCCTGACCAACTACATGCCGCAGGCGCGGCAGAAGAACAAGTTCGATGTCGAGCACATCCGCGCGGTGAACCCGAACATCATCTACGCCCGCGGCAGCGCCTACGGCGACAAGGGACCGGAACGACTGGTCGGCGGATTCGACGGCACCGCGTTCTGGACCCGAAGCGGTGTCGGTCATGCATTGACCCCCGAAGAGCTGGGTGGGGCGCTGCCACAAGGCATTCCGGCGTTCGGCGATTCGATCGGCGGCATGAACATCGCCGGCGGTATCTCGGCGGCGCTGTTCCACCGTGATCGCACCGGTGAGGCGCTCGAAGTCGACGTCTCGCTGCTGAGCACCGCGTGGTGGGCGGCCGGAGCCAGCGTCACGCAGGGCATGGAGACCGGCGAGACGATGCGTTCGCTGATGCCGGGCACCACCGCGTCGGTCAACCCGTTCATGGCGAACTACCTGACTTCCGACGGCGGCACCATCAACCTGTGCATCGTCAGCCCCACCGGCTATATCCGCGACACGTTCGAGCATCTCGGTCTGCCCGAGCTCGCCGACGATCCCCGGTTCTCCGACGTGATGCCGTTGATCCAGAACGCCGAAGCCGGTGTCGAACTGATCGCCAAGGCGATCGGTGGCAAGCCGTTTGAATACTGGCGTCAGCACCTCAAGACCATGAAGGGCCAGTGGGCGCCGTTCCAGAGCCTGGTCGACCTGGCTACCGACGATCAGGCCATCGCCAACGACATGATCGTCGAAGTGGAGGCCACCGACGGCGGCGAACCGTTCAAGGTGGTGCGCGGGCCGGTGCAGTTCAACCACGAACCGCTGGAGACCACCCGCGCCCCGCAGGCCTCCGAGCACACCGAGATCGTGCTGATGGAACTCGGTATCGACTGGGACCGGATCAGCGAGCTCAAGGATTCCGGGGCCATCGCCTGAGCCGGCGTCAGTTGCACCCGCCGGCGTGCACCCACCGGCCGTTGTAGCCGATGCAGCCACTGACGTTCGAGCCCGGTGGTGGGGGCGGCGGCGGTGGTGGTGGCGCGTCCTCGGGAAGCGGTGCGTAGTACGTCGGCGGTGGCACGTAGGGGGCTACGGCGTCGGCGACGTTGACACACCCGCCCACCGAGATCCGGCGGCCGACGTTCGCACACACGTCGGCACCGGCCGTGCCGGCGGGTGCGGCCAGGACGATGGCGCCGGGCAGCGCTGTGAAGGCGAGTGCCGCGGTCACCGCGCGTGACCACGAGGATCGAGAGTGTTGGCGCGACATCACATCACTGTCCTGGCGGCTGATCCGGTGGCGCGATACCGCACCGGGCACGGAAATCGATGAGCGGTTGACGAATCCCGGCCAGGTCCGCGTGGGCCTGCGGGTTGCCGTCGAAGTACGCCTTGGTGGCGTCGGGCAGCTCTTCGTGCGGCCGGCCGCGCAGACCCGTATAGAAATCGTTGACGTCCGGATGGGTCCACAAGTAGGTCGATGTTGCGGCGGCGACGCCCGAGGCGATGCCGGCCAAGTCGGCTGCCGTGCAGTTGGGTGGGCGTGGTGGCGGCTCGGCAGTTGCCGCCGGGGTGGTGAACAAGCCGATGACCACCGCGGCGGCGCCGACCGTGAGGGTCGGTGCGGTTCCCGGGCGCATGGCCAGTATGCGGAACACAGCGGGACTCCTTCCCCGAGCGAGCGGGGGCGAATGCTTTGCCCGGGCCGAACTGTAGCAGGTGGCGCCGGGTCCGGTGGGCCGAATGACACCGGCGCCGGTGGCTCGGATCAGTTTGGCGTGCTGTTGATTTCGAAAAGTTCGCCGACGAAAAAGCGAGATGGCTGCCCAGACCATCGGTCCGGGCAGCCATCTCGCTGTTTGTGGCGTCTCTAGTGGGCGGCCAGGTGCGGGGTCACCGCCCGACGGCGGTGCCGCAACAGCCGGTTCAACCAGCGAACATCGATCAACATGTGGTGGCCTTTCTCTCAGGCGCTCTTGGTGAGTAGGGGCAGCAACCGGCGGCGGGCCGTGTTGCCTTCGTCGAAGTGATGCAGTGCTTCGGGCACCGAGGCGCTCTGCGGTACCGCCACCTCCTGGTGCCGGATCTCGCCGGCCACCGAGGCGCTGGCGATCACCGTCCAGTCCACACCGAGGGCGCCGCACCGGTCGTCGATGTCGTAGAACAGCGAGATGGCTTGCGCTGCAAAGCTGTTCACCCCGCTCAGATCGAGTGCCAGCGGCTTCTCCGGAAGGATGAACCGATTCACGTAGGACGCAATCTGTTCGATGTTGTCGGTGCCGACATCTCCCTTGACGGTCACCACTGTCGCCAGCTGGCGGCAGTGCGCACGCATCGAGGCGCCGTCGCAGACCACTGCCGGGTTCCCGTACCGAAAATGCCGATTCGATGCCGGGGTGTTGTTCGTGAAAGTCATGACCAGCCTCCCGCCGTCGTTCCTGAGCTCGGGCTGAGCTCCGTCGCGTCAACCTGTTCCTCACGCTATGCGGGCAAAATAAGGCGGCAGGGAGCCAGGGTTAATGCTTTGCTAAGAACATCACTGCCCTACCGGTCAGTAAGGTTCGCCGAGATCAGCGCGCTGCGAACGGCAGGTTCAGCGGCGCCATTGCGCACCGCGGTAGTGCTCCCACGGGTTGTAGTCGGCGAGCAGCTCTTCGGACGCCGGCCGCTCGGCCTCGGGGACGTGCTGCAGGTTGACCCGCACCCGGTACCAGATCGAACTCGGGCCGCGCATGCCGTCGAGCAGAACGTCGACCGGCTGCAGCTGTGCGGCCGCCTCGGGATGACGTTCGCGCCACACGTCCAGGGCCGCGGTGGCCTCGTCCTTGGTTTTGGTGCGGGCGATTTCGATGAGCGGCATCGACGACACCCGCCTGCCGTCCCGCGAGGCGCCCTTGGGCGCTTTCTCGGCGGGCCCGAGCTCAGCGGCCAGGGACAGTAACGCGTCGAGCCCGCCGACCGTGGTGTCCATGCCCTCCCACGGATCTCCCATCTCGGCGAACCGCGCGGGAACCGTGGCGATCGTGAAAGCTTCGGGGCGGCAGCCCTCGACCTCTTCCCAGCGCAGCGGGGTCGACACCCGGGCATCAGGGGTGGCCCGCACCGAATAGGCCGAGGCCACGGTGCGGTCCTTGGCGTTCTGGTTGAAGTCGACGAACACTCGCGAACCCCGCTCCTCCTTCCACCACCGGGCCGTCGCGAGCTCCGGCGCGCGGTGCTCGACCGCGCGGGCCACCGTCTCGGCGGCCAGCCGCACCTTGGTGAACGGCCAGCGGGGATGGATGCGGGCATAGATGTGAAAGCCGCGGGACCCCGACGTCTTGGGCCACGCGGTCAGGCCGTGATCCTCCAGCACCTCGCGGGTGATCTGGGCGACCGCGACGATCTGCGGCCAATCCACGCCCGGCATCGGGTCCAGGTCGACCCGCAGCTCGTCGGGGTGGTCGAGATCCTCCGCCCGCACCGGATGCGGATTGAGGTCGACGCATCCCAGGTTCACCGCCCAGGCCAGGCCCGCCGCGTTGCGCAGCACGGCCTCCTTGGCCGAGGTGCCGGACCGGTACTTGAGCTCGGCGACCTCCACATAGTCCGGGCGCTTCTCCGGCGCCCGTTTCTGGAAGATCGCCTCGGTGGCGATGCCCTTGACGAACCGTTTGAGGATCATCGGCCGTCCGTACACCCCGCGCAGGGCGCCGTCGGCCACCGAACGGTAGTAGTTGATCAGATCCAGCTTGGTGACCCCCGCGTCAGGGAAAACCACCTTGTCAGGATGGGTGACGGCTACGCTCAGGCCGTCCAACTCCAGCGACAGTGCACCGGCCATCACCACATGGTAGTTACCACCCGTGGTGCGACAGCTGTCACATATTGTGGCGGCATGCCTAGTTTGTCTGACCTGCCCGCGCACCTCTCGGCGAAGGCCAAGCAGTACGCCGAGCGCGGCGCGGCCGAATTGCACTACGCGCGCAAGATGTTCGAGGCGGGCGCGCTGCGGTTGGAGCCGCCACAGAACATCGTGGCGATGCTGGCCGACATCCGGACCTGGGGTGAGATCGGGATGATCCCGGCACTCAACGCGAGGCGGCACCCCCACCGGGTCGCGGTCATCGACGACGAGGGCGAGCTGACGTTCGGTGAACTCGATGCCGCCGCACACGCGGTGGCCAACGAACTGCTCACGATGGGTGTTCGGGGCGGGGACGGCGTGGCCATCCTGTGCCGCAACCACCGCTGGTTCCTCGTCGCGCAATACGGGGCAGCGCGGGTGGGCGCCCGCATCATCATGCTCAACTCCGAGTTCTCCGGGCCGCAGATCAAGGAGGTCGCCGAGCGGGAGGCCGCCAAGGTGATCATCTACGACGACGAGTACACCGCCGCGGTCTCCCACGCCGAACCGGAGCTGGGCAAACTGCGTGCGCTGGGGGTCAACCCCGATTCCGAGACGCCGTCGGGCAGCACCGACGAGACCCTGGCCGACGTCATCGCCCGAAGCAACGGCCGGCCCGCGCCCAAGGCCAGCAAGCATCCCGCCATCATCATCCTGACCAGCGGCACCACCGGCACGCCCAAGGGCGCCAACCGGGCCGCGCCACCGTCGCTGGCGCCGGTCGGGGGAGTGCTCTCGCACGTCCCGTTCAAGGCCGGCGAGGTTACCGCGCTGCCGGCGCCGATGTTCCACGCGCTCGGGTTCCTGCATGCCACCATCGCGATGATGCTGGGCAGCACCTTGGTGCTGCGCCGCCGGTTCAAGCCCGCCACCGTCTTCGACGACGTCGAGAAACACGGGGTCACCGGCATGGTGGTGGTCCCGGTGATGCTCTCACGCATGCTCGACCACCTCGAGAAGATGCAGCCCAAACCCAATCTGTCCACCCTGCGGATCGTGTTCGTCTCCGGCTCCCAGCTGGGTGCCGAGCTGGCTTCGCGGGCACTAAAAGACCTCGGGCCGATCATCTACAACCTCTACGGGTCGACCGAGATCGCCTTCGCCAGCATCGCCCGGCCCAAAGATCTGTCGATCAATCCGGCCACGGTCGGCCCGGTGGTCAAGGGCATCACCGTCAAGATCCTGGACGACAACGGCAAGGAACTCCCGGCCGGTGAGGTGGGCCGCATTTTCGTGCGAAACACCTTCCCGTTCAAGGGATATACCGGCGGCGGTGGCAAGGAGATCATCGACGGCATGCTGTCCTCCGGTGATGTCGGCTACTTCGACGAGCACGGGCTGCTCTACGTCAGCGGCCGTGACGACGAGATGATCGTCTCGGGCGGCGAGAACGTCTTCCCGGCCGAGGTGGAGGACTTGATCAGCGGGCATCCCGAGGTCGTCGAGGCCACCGCACTGGGAGTCGAGGACAAGGAATGGGGTGCCCGGCTGCGGGCGTTCGTGGTGAAGACCGAAGGGGCCGGCCTCGACGAGGACGCGGTCAAGGCCTACGTCAAAGAGCACCTGGCCCGCTACAAGGTGCCGCGCGACGTCGTCTTCCTCGACGAGCTGCCGCGCAATCCGACCGGCAAGATCCTCAAGCGCGAACTTCGCGACCTGGAATAGACCTTCGGTGCCGACCGGCCGCTGGGCGCAGGTCAGGACATCATCGCGGCGCCGGGAACGGCCAGGCAGACCAACGACAGTGCCAGCAGAAACCAGCCCGCCCCCTGCCAGATCGGCCAGGTGCCTTCGGCTCGCCACACCTGATAGGTCCGGATGAACGCGCCCACCCCGCCGAGGAAGGTGATCGTGGGGACCAGGGCGGCCGAGAGCACGGAGTGGTCGAACGCGTAGAACGTCAGCGCCACCCCGGCGACCACGACGACGGCGACCACATAGCCCACCGCGGATCGGAACATCTGCGGGTTGTGCCAACGCTTTTCGACATCGTCTTCATCACTGCCCATATCGCCCACTCACGTCGTCACGGCGGCCCGTTGATGTACCAGGCCAGGCAGCCCGGCCGGTCCCGGCACGCGATGATGGCGCCGGCGTCGGGAGCGGACCCCCGCACCCTGGGTGGCCTGGGCTGCAGATTGCAGTTCACCACATAGGGGTTCCACGGAATGACGCCGTTGACACATGGTTCGGCCTGGATACCGGTGGGCGTCGGGGCCGTCTGCCCCCACCCGGCCGTCGGTGCGACAACGATCGACAGTATCGCTACGCCCAGCACCACCGGGCGCACAATGCGTTGTCGCGACGTTCTCATCATCGAGTGCCAACCGCTTGAGGTGGTCGACCATTTCTGGCCGCCTATTTCGACGGTAGCACTCGAGCGCGCAGGGAAAATTGGCGCAGCGGGAGTTACGGATCGCGCGGCAGGCCCAGCAGGCGTTCGGCGATGATGTTGAGCTGAACCTCGGTGGTGCCGCCGTAAATCGTGGTGGCCCGGCTGGCCAGCAGGTACTCGGCCCAGCGGCCGTACTCCTGCTCCGGGTCGCCGATGGCCCCGTCGGTGCCGAACGAAGCCACCGCGAACTCCGCATATCCCTGGCCGGTTTTCATCGACAGCAGTTTGGAGATCGCCGCGGCCGGCATCGCGTCCCCGCCGGCCAGGGTCAGCAGGGTGGACCGCAGGTTGAGCACCTTGGCGGCATGGCCCTCGGCGATGAGCTGGCCGGCATGGTTCTGCTCGATCTGGTTGAACTGGCCTTCGCCGACGAACGCCACGAACTGATCGAGGTTGGCCAAAAACGGCGGTTCACTGCTGCCGATCGACACCCGCTCGTTGGTCAGCGTGTTGCGGCTGACCTCCCAGCCGCGGTTCACCTCACCGAGCACCATGTCGTCGGGCACGAACACGTCGTCGATGAACACGGTGTTGAACATCGCGTTGCCGGTCAGCTCACGCAGCGGCTTCACCTCGACGCCCGGCGCCGTCATGTCCAGCAGGAAGTAGGTAATGCCTTGATGTTTCGGGGCGCTGGGGTCGGTTCGCGCCAGCAGTGCACCCCAGGCCGAGTACTGCGCGCCCGTCGTCCAGATCTTCTGTCCGGTGATCCGCCAGCCGCCGTCGACCTTCGTGGCCTTGGTGGTCAGGCCGGCCAGGTCGGAGCCCGCACCGGGCTCGGAAAACAGCTGGCACCAGATCATCTCGCCGCGGAACGTCGGCGGCAGGAACCGTTGTTTCTGGTCGTCGGTGCCGAAGGCCACGATCGACGGGATGATCCAGGAGGCAATGCCCATCTGCGGCCGCTTCACCCGACCGGTGCTGAATTCCTGGGCGATGAGGATCTGTTCGATCGGCTCTGCGGCGCGCCCCCACGGCCTGGGCAGGTGCGGCTGCACCCAGCCGCCCTCGGCGATCGCGGTGTTGCGCTCGCCGCCCTTCGGAATCTCTTTCAGAGCAGCGACTTCCGCTCGGATCTCGGCGCGCAGTCTCTCGGTGTCGGGATCCAGATCGATGTCGACCGCACGCATGCCGGTGCTGGTCGCGGTATCGACCACCAGTTGGGGGTGGTCCGAGGCCCGGCCGAAGCCGGCCGCCAGCACCAGGGCCCGCCGGTAGTACACGTTGGTGTCGTGTTCCCAGGTGAACCCGATACCGCCGTGCACCTGGATGCAGTCCTGGGTGGTGTGTTGTGCGGCGGCCGGCGCCAGGGTGGCGGCCACTGCGGCGGCGAACTCGAAATGTGTTTCCTCGGCGCCCTTTTCACGCACCTCGTCCAGCGCACGGGCGGCATCCCAGACCGCCGCGGTGGCCCGTTCGGTCTCGGCGATCATCCCGGCGCACTTGTGCTTGATCGCTTGGAACTGCCCGATCGGCCTGCCGAACTGTTCGCGGATCTTGGCGTAGTCGGTGGCGGTGTCGGTGGCCCAGCGGGCGACACCGATCGCCTCGGCCGACAACAGGGTGGTCACCAGGGCGCGGGCCAGGGGCCGGCTGAGGCGAGACAGCAGGCGGTCCGAGGCCACTTCGACCGCGTTGGCGCGCACGTGGGCCAACGGTCGCAGCGGATCGACACTCTGGACCGGTTCGATCTCCAGGTGCTCGGCGTCGAGGACCACCCATTCCTGGCCGGAGTCGATGGCGACCGGCAGCACCAGCACCGAGGCCTGCGCGGCGGCGGGCACGGCCCGCGCCTCGCCTCGGACGATCAGGCCGGTGCCGTGCCGGGTCGCGGTCAGGTCGGAGTCGATGGCGTATGCCGCGATGGCCTCGCCCGAGGCCAGCCCGTTCAGCACCTTGGCGTCTGGGTCGTCGGCCGCGATCAGGGCACCGGCGATCGCGGATGGAACGAAGGGGCCGGGCACCGCGCCGTAGCCGAACTCGGCCAGCGTGATCGCCAGCTCGAGGATGCCGAAGCCTTGCCCGCCAACGGATTCCGCCAGGTGAACACCTTGCAGGCCCTGTTCGGCCGCGGCTTTCCAGTACGGCGGAGGGTTGGGGACCGGGGTTTCGAGCGCTTCGTGCAGTACCTCCGATGGCGCCACCCGGGCCACCAGGGACCGAACCGAATCGGCCAGGTCGCGATGTTCAGACGTGATGGCAAGGGGCATGTGGAACCTCCATCCGGGGGTATTTCTCCAATAACCGGTCGGTTGGGCCGAGGGTACCCCGGCGTGACCGGCGCCACTCCACGGCCCTATTTAACTCCGTTTACTACGTGGGCCAGCGGTTCGCCGTCACGGATGCGACGGCAGTTCTCCACCGCCATCGTCAGATAGCGCCGCATGGTGTCGACGGTGTACCAGGTGACGTGCGGGGTGAGCACCACGTTGGGCAACTCCAGCAACGGACTGCCGGGTGGCACCGGTTCCTCGGCGAACACGTCCAGCCCGGCGGCCGCCAGCCGGCCGGTGCGCAGGGCCTGCACGAGGGCGGGCTCGTCGATGATCGGCCCGCGGGCGGTGTTGACGACGACGGCGCCGGGCTTCATCGCCGCCAGGGCCGCATGGTCGAGCAGGCCCCTGGTGGCCTCGGTCAGCGGCAGGTGCAGCGAGACGATATCGCTGGCGGACAACAGCTCTGGCAGGCTGCGCCACCGGGGGTGACCGGTGTCGCGGGTACTGGTGTGCAGCACCTGGGCGGGCTCGGCGCCCATCGCGACGGCGATCTTCTCGACCCGCTTGGCGACGTTGCCGTATCCGATCAGGCCCAGGGTGCATCCGCTGATGTCGCGGACCGTCTCACCCAGGCTGGGATCTGACGGCCAGCCCCGGCCCTCGCGGGTGGCGCGGTCGAGCTCGGGCAGTCGGCGCAGCGCGGCCAGCATCAGCAGCACGGTGCCCTCGGCCACCGACGGCGCGTTGGCGCCGGGCATGTTGGCCACCACGATGCCCAGCCGGGTGGCGGTGTCGACGTCGATGGTGTTCACCCCGGCGCCCAGTTTGTGCACCAGCCGGAGCCGTAGCCCGCGGTGCAGATCGTCGCCGGAGACCGGGCGCAGCACATGCCAGAGCACCTCGGCCGACGGGAGCTCCCGGTAGAACGTGACGTCGTCGTCCTCGGCGCAGAACGTCACGTCCAGCCAGTCATGATGGGATGCAAGGAAATCCAATACCCGGTCACCGGGAGTGAAGTGGGCCAGGACCTTGATCCGCCCGGGGCTCACCACCGCTTCGCGATCCATTCGGCGATGGTATCGGCCTGTTCGCCGCGGGCGCCCGGGGTGGTGAAGTAGTGATCGGTGTCGATGGCGCACCGGGTCTTGTCGGTGCTCGCCAAGGCGTCGTAAATGCGTTGGGCGTCAGACGGATACACCCCGGTGTCCTGGTCGGCGTTGATCACCAGAGCCGGGCAGGTGATCCGGGCCAGATGCGGCTCGGCCCGGGTCTGGGCATGGCGCAGGCTCCACATCCCGATCCAGTTCCGCAGCGTGGTGGCCGCGGCGATACC
Source organism: [Mycobacterium] fortunisiensis (assembly GCF_019050325.1). Lineage (GTDB taxonomy): Bacteria > Actinomycetota > Actinomycetes > Mycobacteriales > Mycobacteriaceae > Mycobacterium > Mycobacterium fortunisiensis. Next base: position 340,774 of record NZ_VOMB01000002.1, read on the forward strand.
GCGCGCCGAGCGGTTCGCCTTGACCGGCACCCCGGCGTAGCACAGGTTGGGCTGCCTGCCGGTCGGCTCGATCGTGGGGTCGACCATCCTCGGGTCGGCCCAGGTGCGCATGACCGTGAACGGCCGGTCCGAGTACCCGGCGGCCCGAACCCTTTTGAGCTCGTCCTCGGCCCAGTCGGTGATCTTCTCGTTGCGGGCGATCTGGGCCGCGCGGTACCGCGTCACGAACTCGGCCGAATAGGGCGGGCCGTTGCGTTCGTCGAACAGATCCAGCGCGGGGTCGGTGGCCACGGCGTCCCCCTCGTCGACGACCGAGGCGTCCATCCAGGCGGTCAGCACCTCCGGGCGGCCCGGATGTGCGGCGCTGGCCACGTAGCCGTCGGCGGCCGGCAGGTCGGTCAGTCCGGCCGCCGGGCGCATCCCGTCCAGCGGCCGCACATTCGGCTCGACGGCTTGGGACTGGTAGGCCGCCATCAACGAACCACCACCGGAGTTGCCCAGCAGCACAATGGTTTCGATGTTCTGGGTGTCGCGCAGCCAGCGCACCCCGACGCCGATGTCGACCAGGGCGTGATCGAGCAGGAAGCTGCTCTCGAATCCGCGGAAGCGGGTGTTCCAGCCGAGAAAGCCCACCCCCCGGGCGGCCAGGTGCTCGGCGATGTAGTGCTCGGAGAAGTCGATCTGGTAGTGCGTGGCGATCACCGCGACCTTCGGCTCGTGGCCGGCGCGGCGGTAATAGAGCCCCTGGCACGGGTATCCGCCGGCACCGGCCCGCTGGGCCGTCGGCGATTCCAGCCCGATGAACTCGCGGACCACTTCCGGTGACGCTTGGTTCATGTGCGGGGCTTCTCCTCGTGGTAGATGGTCCGGTAGAACACGTTGGCCAGGGCGGTGATGCAGGCGGTGTCGTCGGCGGTGGCGTCGCGGCCGCCCGACAGCTGGGTGTAGCAGAACTGGTTGAGCATCGACACCAGGGCGACCGCGCTCAGGTGCGGGTCGTCGTCGGGGCAGAACCCTTGCTGCTGAGCATGTTTGATCATCTCGGTGATCATCGCGATCGGCAGCTGGCAGATCTCGTCCCAATATTCGGCGAAGTCGTCATCGATCATCGCCATCTGGGACACGCTGATGATCTCGGCCAGGCGGTGCCGGTAGGTCGTCCAGTGCGCGGCGGCGGCCTGGTAGCTGCGTTCCCAGTTGCCCAGGTTGGGTCCGGTCGCAGGCAGCGCGCGTTCGCGGGCCTCATTGCGGAAGCGCAGCGCCCATTCGCGCACCATGGCCTCTTTCGAGGCGTAGTAGTTGTAGAACGACGCGGTCGAACGGCCGGCCTCCGACGCGATGTCGGCGATGGTCGTGGCCAGGATGCCTTTGCGGGCCACCACCGCTCGGGCCGCGCTGTCGATGGCTGCCTGGGTGCGGCGGCCGCGCGCGGTGGGCAGCGGGGTGCGGGGGCTGACGGTCACAGGTTCCTCACTCCCGACGGGCCGGGTGACGGGCATTGATCGTATCTGAATCTGATGTTAGATTCAGATACGCAGCTGCGCCAGCCCCTGGTGCGTCCGCCCCCGGAGGTGCATCGACGTGATCAAGCCCGACAACCCCAACTCGGAGTTCGAGTTCGGCGGCATCAACCATGTGGCCCTGGTCTGCGCGGACATGGCGCGCACGGTCGACTTCTACACCAATGTGCTCGGCATGTCGCTGATCAAATCGCTGGACCTGCCCGGCGACATGGGGCAGCACTTCTTCTTCGACGCCGGAAACGGGGACTGCATCGCGTTCTTCTGGTTCCGCGACGCCCCGGACGGCGTGCCCGGGGTGTCGGCGCCGGCCGCCATCCCCGGCGTCGGTGAATTCGTCAGTGCCACCGGCTCGCTGAACCACATCGCGCTGCATGTGCCCGCCGAGAAGTTCGACGAGTACCGGCAGAAGCTCAAGGCCAAGGGTGTGCGGGTCGGCCCGGTGCTCAACCACGACGACAGTCCGATGCAGGCGTCGGCCACCGTGCACCCCGGCGTCTACGTGCGGTCGTTCTACTTCCTCGACCCCGACGGGATCACCCTGGAATTCGCTTGCTGGACCAAGGAATTCACCGACGACGACGCGCAGACGCCACCCAAGACCGCGGCCGATCGCCGGCCGCGGGTGGTCGCCGGGGGATAGCCCGGTCGCATCGAAACTGAAGCCAGGGACAAAAGTGGGCGCATTCTCGTCCCTCAGTGCAGTCTCGGCGAAAGCCCGGCACCGCGCCGCCGACGGACCCGGGCTACTTGGTGGCGACGACGAAATACCCACGCGGCACGCCCGGGACATCCAGCGGCACTGCCGGGGCGAACCAGCGGCCCCACTTGTTGCCGGGTTCGGCCACATCGGTGACGCTGGCCGACCAGCCCAACCGTTCACACAACTGCCCGGGGGCGTCGGTGCCGAACAGCCACGGCGCGCCGTTGCGCTCCATCTGCTCGCGGACCGCGGCCAGCATCACGTTGTCCAACAGGGTCTTGCCGACGATGTCGTAGAGCAGCACCGAGCCGGGTGCACAGAGCGTGTCGACCCGCTCGAACAGCGTGTGGACAGCACGCTCGTCGAGGTACTGAAGCAGCCCTTCCATCAGCCAGACGGCCGGCTGATCAGGGTCAAAGCCGTTGGACCGCAAGGCATCAGTCCAGTCTTCGGTGAGGTCGACACCGATGGCCACCCGCCGGCAGCGGGGTTCGTCCTCGGCCAGCACGTCCGCCTTGGCGGCGATCACGGCGGGCTGGTCCAGTTCGTACACCGTGGTGCCGTCAGGCCACGCCAGCCGGTAAGCCCGCGCATCGAGCCCCGCGGCAAGGAGAACCACCTGTCGGAGCGGGGGGACCGCACGCAGCAACGCCTCGTCCCAGAACCGGGTGCGCACCACGATCTGCAGCGTGGATTTGTCGCCGGTGGCGGCAACGGATTCGGCCAGCATCCGCCGTCCTGCCTCGCCGGCCAGTTTCGTCGCGAACGGATCGTCGAAAAGCCGGTCGGGACGGCGGGTTCCTCGGCTCGAATCGCTGCCACCAGGACGCCGGTGTCGGCCACCGCCTGACCGGGAGTCTGTCCGGAAGTCATACCGCCATCATGCGCGTCGCCGGATCGACCGCGTCAGCTTCCCGGTTGCCGCAGGCCGGCCACCGCGTCGAGCATCGAACGCAACTGGTTGATGAGCTGTTCGGGGGACAGCGCCACATCGCCCGAGAGCCAGGCGCTGATCGTCTGGGTCACCCCGCCGACAGCGAAATACGATGTGGCTCGCAGGTAATCGTTCTCCTGCAGGTGGAGGGCGTCTTCGGCATGCTGTCCGAGCAGGCCGGCGAACAGGGCGGTGGACTCGACGCGCTTGCGGGCGAGCACCTCGTTGGACAGTTTGACGCTGAACAACAGCCGGCCGATCCGTGGATCCTTGGCGATCAGGTGCACGATGTTGGCCATCCCCGCCGCGGTCTGTTCGGCCAGCGGGACCTCGGCGACGGCGGCTTGCGTCGAGGTGGCGATCTCGGTGATCACCCAGTCGTACACCGCACCGATGAACTCGTCCTTGTCGGTGAAGCTCTCGTAGAAATACCGCGCGGCCAACCCGGCGCTGCGGCAGACGGCGCGCACGGTCACTTCGGCGTCCTCGGCGCCCAGCAGGTCCAGTCCGGCCTCGAGCAACTGGCTGCGGCGCTGGGCAACGCGGTCGGCTGCCTCGATGCCGCGGTACGGGCGGACCTGCTTCACCCACCCATCTTGACACCTGTCAGGCCGACAGGCCAGTATCAGGAAACAAGGGTTCTCAGTTTCAGAAGGGGCGACCATGACGGTCAGTGATCCGGTACCGCACGTCGAGCGGGCAATGAGTGAGTCGTCGGGAGCCGTCCCCGCGCCGAGGCGTCGCCGTCGTGGCGCCAGTTTCGACGACGGGCTGATGGGTGTGGCGCTGCTGGCCGGCCCGGCCAATGTGATCATGCAGCTGGCAAACCCGGGCGTCGGCTACGGCGTCGTGGAGAGCCGCGTCGACAGTGGCCGCACCGACCTGCATCCCATCAAGCGGGCCAGGACCACCTTCACCTACCTGGCGGTGGCCACCCGCGGCTCCGACGCCCAGAAGGCCGCCTTCCGTCGCGCGGTCAACAAGGCCCACGCCCAGGTGTACTCCACCGAGGACAGCCCGGTGAAGTACAACGCCTTCGACAAGAACCTGCAGCTGTGGGTGGCCGCCTGCCTCTACAAGGGCGGCGTGGACGTGTTCCGGATGTTCGTCGGGGAACTCGACGACGAGACCGCCGACCGGCACTACCGCGACAGCGTCACCATGGGCACGACGCTGCAGGTGCCCGAGGACATGTGGCCGGCCGACCGGGCCGCGTTCGACCGGTACTGGGAGCAGTCGCTGGAACAACTGCACATCGATGACACGGTGCGGGGCTACCTGTACCCGATCGCCGCGGGCCGGCCCAAGAATCCGAAACTGCCCAGGGTGGTGCAGCGCCGGTTCGACGCCATCGCGCTGCTGATCACCACCGGGTTCCTGCCGCAGCGGTTCCGCGACGAGATGCGGCTGCCCTGGGATGCCAAGAGTCAGAAGCGGTTCGACCGGTTGATCACGGTGCTGCGCACGATCAACGACCTGCTGCCCTCGGTCGTCCGGCAGTTTCCGTTCAACCTGCTGCTCAAGGACCTCGACCGGCGGATCCGCACCGGCCGCCCGCTCGTTTAGAGCGGCCGCAGGTGCCGCACCGAGGTGAACCGGGCGAAATCCCGATCGAGCGTGACCACGTCGCAGTGGTGTTCGGCTGCGATCGCGGCAAGGACGGCGTCGGGAATCAGATCGCCCGCCGCGTCGGCTTCATCGCACAACTCTTGCAGTAGGGCGAGATGGCGCGGGCCGGGCCCGACCCGTAGGTGGTTGGGCTGCGCGTCTACCGCGGTGATGAACGCGAACGCCTCGCTACGCGGCGACGGGATCTCGAAGATCTGGCGATTGGTAGCCAGCCGCAGAAACGATCCCCACACCATGGGCGGCACCGCGAAACGTTCTGCGGCGTCGAGCATGTGGTCGAACCACGCTCGGACGGATGCGTGGTCGGGGTGATCTCCGCGATGCACGGCGAGCACCACATTGACGTCGAGCAGAAGCATGCGCTGTTACCGCCGCGCGTCGAGGTCGACGCCTTCGTCGAGGGCCTCGTGCAATGCCCGGTTAGACCGCAGGTCGACGCCTGGGCGTGGCCCACTACCGCCGGTGAACACCGGGACGGCGAGCCGTGGTGCGGTGTGGGAATCTGCTGCCAGTTCGCGGCGCAGGGCGTCCTCGACGAGTGAGCCGAGCGTCTGCCCCCGCTGCTGGGCGTGGCGCTTGGCTGCGGCCAGCAGTTCGTCGGCGATCGCGATGGTGGTGCGCATGATGTCACCCTACGCGCATCACGCGCATCACTGGGTGCGATTCCAGCTCTCACCGCGCAGAACTGTCAGAATCGCGGCGTATTCTCGCGGCCGTGCGAACAGACAAAGACACCTGGGACATCACCACGAGTGTGGGACAGACGGCGTTGTTCGTCGCGGCGTCAAGGGCTTTGGAAGCCCGCAAGCCCGATCCGCTGGCTGTCGACCAGCATGCCGAGGCGTTCTGTCGCGCCGCCGGCGACGAGTGGACGGCCGTTGTCGAAGACACCGACCCCGAGCATGCGCTGCACACCGAGTTCGGCCGTGACTTCGTCAGCTTCCAGGGCGCCAGGACCAAGTATTTCGACGAGTACTTCGCCCGGGCGATCGACGCCGGGGTGCGGCAGATCGTGATGTTGGCGGCGGGGCTGGACTCGCGGGCCTATCGGTTGCCGTGGGCCGACGGCACCGTGGTCTACGAGCTGGACCAGCCGCGGGTGCTGGAGTTCAAACGCGAGACCATGGAGCGGCTGGCCCAGGCGCCGACGGCCCGGCGGTGCGAGGTGCCCATCGATCTCCGGGAGGACTGGCCGCAGGCCTTGCGTGCCGCCGGCTTCGATCCCGCGCAGCCGTCGGCCTGGATCGTCGAGGGGCTGTTGATCTATCTGCCGGCCGCAGCACAGGAACGGCTGTTTGCTGGAATCGACGAGCTGGCCGCATCCGGAAGCTTTGTCGGCATCGAGGAAGCCCGCCCGATCCCCGCCGAGGCGTTCGAGGCCAAGCGGGCCGAGGCCGCCGCCTCCGGTGACGAGAACGCGTTCTTCAACCTGGTGTACAACGAGCAGCACGCTCCCGCCGCGCAGTGGTTCGGCTCGCGCAACTGGGCTGCGGAAGCCACCCCGCTGCACGACTATTTGGCCGGTGCGGGACGGTCTGTGCCCCCGCCGGACTCCGAAGCTGCGCTGATGACGTCCACTATCACTCTGGTGTCCGCCATCAAAGGGTGACTTGATTCACGTTCGGCCGGGGGCACGTGCCTCTCGACACTAAAGTTATGCAATGCTAACTTCAGCAAAAGTTAGCTTAGCCATACATTAGGGAGAGAATCGGGGGCTCTTGCTCCCGTGCACGCATATGGGTAGTGACACGCTCGCGGCTCCGACACAGGGAGCGCCCCGGCTGGATCGAGATGTGATCAGCCGTTTCGCCACATGCTGCCGTGCGCTGGGCCTGACGGTGAACGACCGGCAACGCCCGGCCGATCTCGCCGCAGCCCGGTCTGGCTTTGCTGGATTGGCACACATCGCGCATGACCACTGCGACGCCTGGACCGGTCTGGCCGCCGCGGGTGACGTGTCGGGTCCGGTGATCGACGCCGTGTGGCGGACCCGCGCCAGCGCCGGTCTGCTGCAGCGCGAAATCGATCTGGCCGCCGGTCAGCTCGGTTTCACCTACGACAGCGGGTTGTACCTGCAGTTCCGGGCCGCCGATGTGGACGATTTCCAGCTCGCCTACGCCGCGCGGCTGGGGGCCGAGGGGAAGCTCGCCGAAGCCGATGCCCTGGTGGCCGAGCTCCTGGAGCGTCGTCCCGGCTGGCTGAACGCCACCTGGCTGCGCGTCGCGCTCAACCACCGGGCCCAGCGCTGGTCGGATGTGGTGCGGTTGCTCACCCCGGTCGTCACCAACCCGGCGTTGGACGAGGTCAGTTCGCACGCCGCCCGGATCTCCCTGGGCATCGCCCTGGCCCGGCTCGGCATGTTCGCGCCGGCGCTGTCCTACCTGGAAGATCCGTCGGGCCCGATCACGGTCGCAGCTCTCGACGGCGGCCTGGCCAAGGCGCTCACCCTGCGCGGTCAGGGTGAGGAGGAAGACGCCAACGAGGTGCTGCAAGACCTGTTCGCCGCGCACCCGGAGAACAAGCAGGTCGAGGAGGCACTGTCGGACCCGACGTTCGGCCTGCTCACCACCACGGCCGCACGCATCGAGGCCAGGTCCGATCCGTGGGACCCCGACAGCGAGCCCACGGAAGAGGACTTCGTCGACCCGGGCGCCAAGGAACGCAAGGCGCACCTGCTCGTTCAGGCCGAAGCCGAACTGGCCGAGTTCATCGGCTTGGAGGAAGTGAAGTACCAGGTCGCCCGGCTCAAGAGCTCGGTGGCCATGTCGATCCGCCGTCAGGAACGTGGCCTGGCCGTCGCGCAGCGCACCAACCACCTGGTGTTCGCCGGTCCGCCCGGAACGGGTAAGACCACCATCGCCCGCGTCGTCGCCAAGATCTACTGCGGCCTCGGGCTCCTCAAGAAGGAGACCGTGCGCGAGGTGCACCGCGCCGACCTGATCGGCCAGCACATCGGCGAGACCGAGGCCAAGACCAACGCCATCATCGACAGCGCACTGGACGGCGTGCTGTTCCTCGACGAGGCCTACGCGCTGGTGTCCACCGGCGCCAAGAACGACTTCGGTCTGGTCGCCATCGACACGCTGCTGGCCCGGATGGAGAACGACCGTGACCGGCTCGTGGTGATCGTCGCGGGCTACCGCAAGGACCTGGACATGTTCCTGGACACCAACGAAGGTCTGCGTTCGCGCTTCACCCGCAGCATCGACTTCCCGTCCTACTCGTCCTCCGAACTCGTCGAGATCGCCGAGCGGATGGCCGAAAAACGGGACAGCACATTCGAGAAGGCTGCCCACGACGAGATGGAGCGGCTGTTCGGCTACCTGGCCGAGGCGACCATGCCGGACGCCAACGGGGTGTCGCGGCGCAGCCTGGACATCGCTGGTAACGGCCGCTTCGTCCGCAACCTGGTCGAGCGTTCCGAAGAGGAGCGTGAGTACCGCCTCGACCATTCCGACAACGACGACTTCACCGACGAGGAGATGATGACGATCACCGCCGGTGACGTGAACAACTCGGCTGCCCCGCTGCTGCGTGGCCTGGGATTGACGGTGCCGGCATGACCGACGAGCGTCGTTCCTTTTCCTCCCGCACCCCGGCGAACGAGAACCCCGACGGTGTGCAGTACCGGCGCGGCTTTGTCACCAAGAACCAGGTCACCGGCTGGCGATTCGTCATGCGCCGCATCGCTTCCGGCGTGGCATTGCACGACACCCGGATGCTGGTCGACCCGTTGCGCACGCAGAGCCGGGCGGTGCTGACCGGTGCGCTCATCCTCGTCACCGGTCTGATCGGTTGCTTCCTGTTCTCGCTGTTCCGGCCGGGTGGGTCGGCGGGCAACGACGCGATCCTCGCCGATCGGTCGACCGCGGCGCTGTATGTGCGGGTCGGGGAGCAGGTGCATCCGGTGCTCAACCTGACCTCGGCCCGGCTGATCAGCGGCAAGCCGGACAACCCGAGCACCGTGAAGACCAGCGAGATCGACAAGTTCCCGCGCGGCAACCTGCTGGGGATCCCCGGTGCGCCCGAGCGCATGGTGCAGAGCGCCGCGCACGACGCGGATTGGACTGTGTGCGAAGCGGTTTCGGGTACCAATGCCGGAGTGACCCTGATCGCCGGGGCGCCCGCGTCCGGCGGTGAGCGGGCGCTGCCGCTGACGTCGGACCGCGCCGTGCTGGTGCACAACAGCGCCGGCCCCACCCCGGGCGACTGGCTGCTGTGGGACGGCAAGCGCAGCCCGATCGATCTGGCCAACCGTGCCGTCACCGATGCGCTTGGGCTCGGGGCGCAGATCCCGTCGCCGCGGCCGATCGCGGCCGGGTTGTTCAACGCCATCCCGGAGGCTCCGGCCCTGACCGCACCGCCCATCGCCGAGGCCGGCGCGCCGACGAGCTACGAACTGTCGACGCCGGTGCCGGTCGGTGGCGTGGTGACCGCCCACGACGCGGACAACACCGCTCACCATTACGCGGTGCTCGCCGACGGTCTGCAGCCGGTCTCGCCGGTGCTGGCCTCGATCCTGCGCAACACCAACTCCTATGGCCTGGACCAGGCTCCGCAGATCGGTCCCGACGAGGTGTCGCGGATGCCCGTGTCGCGGGCCATCGACACCTCCGCCTACCCGAACGCTCCCGTCACGCTCGTCGCGCCGTCGGCGGCCCCGGTGACCTGTGCCCAGTGGATCAAGCCAGAAGGGGCCACCGAGAGCAAGCTGTCGGTGCTCTCGGGTGCCGCGCTGCCGGTGGCCGACGGTGTGCACACCGTGGACCTGGTCGGCGCGGGCAGCAACGGCGCCGCCAACCGGGTGGCGCTGACCCCGGGCAGCGGATACTTCGTCCAGACCGTGGGGGCCGAGCCCGGATCGCCGGTCGCCGGTTCGTTGTTCTGGGTGAGCGACACCGGTGTGCGCTACGGCATCGAGACCGCCGGCGACGACAAAGTGGTGAGTGCCCTCGGTCTCACCGCGCCGGCCCTGCCCATCCCGTGGTCGATCCTGAGCCAGTTCGCGGCCGGCCCGACCCTGTCCCGCGGCGACGCACTCATCGCGCATGACGCCTTGTCGCCGAACGTAAATGCTGCCCGCGTAGAGGCGACTCGCTGATGAGTGCTTGCGCGAAGAGGAGAGAACAACGATGAGCCGGCTGATTTTCGAGCACCAGCGCAGGCTGGCTCCGCCGACCACCCGCAAGGGCACCATCACGATCGAACCCCCGCCGCAGTTGGAGCGGATCGTCCCGCCGTCGCTGCTGCGCCGGGTGCTGCCGTACCTGATCGTCATTCTGATCGTGGGCATGATCGTGGCGCTGTTCGCCACCGGCATGCGGATGATCTCGCCGACCATGCTGTTCTTCCCGTTCGTGTTGCTGTTGGCGGCCACCGCGCTCTACCGCGGCGGTAACAAGATGCGCACCGAGGAGGTGGACGCCGAGCGCGCCGACTACCTGCGCTACCTGTCGGTGGTCCGCGACAACGTCCGGGCCCACGCCGCCGAGCAGCGCAAGGCGCTGGAGTGGTCCCACCCGGAACCCGAAGTGCTGGCCACGATTCCGGGCACCCGCAGGCAGTGGGAACGCGACCCGCGCGACCGTGACTTCCTGGTGCTGCGGGCCGGTCTGCACGATGTGCCGCTGGACGCCGCACTCAAGGTCAAGGACACCGCCGACGAGATCGATCTGGAACCGGTGTCGCACAGCACCCTTCGCGGTCTGCTCGATGTACAGCGCACCGTGCGCGACGCCCCCACCGGCATCGACGTCACCAAGCTCGCCCGGATCACCGTGATCGGTGAGGCCGACGAGGTGCGCGACGCAGTGCGGGCCTGGATCGCCCAGGCGGTCACCTGGCACGACCCGACCATGCTCGGGGTGGCCCTGGCCTCGCCCGACGTCGACGCCGATGCCTGGTCGTGGCTGAAATGGCTGCCGCACGTGGACATTCCGGCACAGGCCGACGGTGTCGGCCCGGCCCGGTACCTGACCTCCGGTGTGAACGAGCTGCGTGCCCAACTGGATTCGGCGCTGGCCGGTCGTCCGGCGTTCCCCGCCGAACCGGACCAGGCGCTCAAGCACCTGCTGGTGGTTCTCGACGACCCGCAGGCCGACCCCGACGACATCGCGCGCAAGCCCGGACTGACCGGGGTGACCGTGATCCACCGCAGCGACGCGCTGCCCAACCGTGAGCAATACCCCGACCCCGAGCGCCCCATCCTGCGGGTGGTCGACGGCCGGATCGAGCGGTGGCAGAGCAGCGGCTGGCAGCCCTATGTCGATCAGGCCGACGCGATGTCGGCCGCCGAGGCCGCCCACATCGCGCGCCGGCTGTCGCGCTGGGACTCCAACCCGGGCTACGTGCGGTCCACCGCCACCGGCGGGGCCACCTTCACCACGCTGCTCGACATCCCCGACGCCGCGGCACTCGATGTGGCCGGCCTGTGGGCGCCGCGTAACCGTGACGACGAACTGCGCGTGCCGATCGGCGTCACCGCCACCGGCGAGCCGCTGTACTTCGACCTGAAGGACGAGGCCGAGGGCGGCATGGGTCCGCACGGTCTGATGATCGGTATGACCGGCTCGGGTAAATCCCAGACCCTGATGTCGATCCTGTTGTCGCTGTTGACCACGCACTCCGCCGAGCGGCTCATCGTGATCTACGCGGACTTCAAGGGTGAGGCCGGAGCCGACATCTTCCGCAACTTCCCCCAGGTGGTCGCGGTCATCTCGAACATGGCCGAGAAGAAATCGCTGGCCGATCGGTTCGCCGACACCCTGCGCGGTGAGGTGGCCCGCCGCGAGCAACTTCTCAAGGAGGCCGGCCGCCGCGTGCAGGGCAGTGCGTTCAACTCGGTCACCGAATACGAGGCAGCCAGGGCCGCAGGCCACGACCTGCCACCGATGCCGACGCTGTTCGTGGTCGCCGACGAGTTCACCCTGATGCTCGCCGAGTACCCCGAGTACGCGGATCTGTTCGATTACGTTGCCCGCAAGGGTCGTTCGTTCCGGATCCACATCCTGTTCGCATCGCAGACACTGGATGTCGGCCGGATCAAGGACATCGACAAGAACACGTCGTACCGGATCGGCCTGAAAGTGGCCAGCCCCAGCATCTCTCGTCAGATCATCGGGGTGGAGGACGCCTACCACATCGAATCGGGCCGCGAGCACAAGGGCGAGGGCTTTCTGGTGCCCGCCCCGGGCGCGGTGCCGATCAAGTTCCGCAGCACCTACGTCGACGGCATCTACGACCCGCCGCGGGCCGAGAAGTCGATCGTGGTGCGGGCCCTGCCGCAGCCGCAGCTGTTCACCGCCTCGCGGGTCGAGCCCGAGCCCGACACCGTGATCGTCACCGGCGAACCGGAGATCCCGGCGGCGCCGCCGCGCAAGCTGATCGCCACCATCGGCGACCAGTTGACCGCCTACGGCCCGCAGGCCCCGAAGCTGTGGTTGCCGCCGCTGGACGAGGCCATCGCGCTCGACGACGTGCTGGCCCGCACCGCGGTGGAGCCCGGTCAGCTGCGCTGGCCGCTGGGCGAGATCGACAAGCCGTTCGAAATGCGCCGTGACGCCTTGGTGTTCGACGCGAACTCGTCGGCGGCCAACGTGTTGATCCACGGTGGTCCGCGCTCGGGCAAGTCCACCGCGCTGCAGACGTTCATCCTGTCGGCGGCCGCGCTGCACGCCCCGGGCGAAGTGAGCTTCTACTGCCTGGACTACGGCGGCGGAAAGCTGGCCGGCCTGGCGGACCTGGCGCACGTCGGTAGCGTGGCCACCCCGCTGGAACCCGAACGCATCCGGCGCACCTTCGGTGAACTCGAGCAGCTGCTGCGGGCTCGCCAGCAGCAGGGCGCGGTGAACCGGGATGCGGTGTCCGCCGGCAGGTTCGACGACGGGTACGGCCAGGTTTTCCTGGTCATCGACAACCTGTACGCATTCAGCCGGGACAACACCGACACGTTCAACACCCGTAACCCGTTGCTGGCCAAGGTGACCGAGCTGGCCAACAGTGGCCTGGCCTACGGCATCCACGTCGTGATCACCACGCCGAACTGGCTGGAGGTGCCGCTGGCCATGCGTGACGGGCTGGGGCTGCGGTTGGAGCTCAAGCTCCACGACAGTCACGACAGCATCGTGCGGGTGGTGGGCGCGTTGCGTCGCCCCGCCGAGTCCGTGCCTGCCGACCAGCCGGGGCGCGGCTTGACCATGGCCGCCGAGCACTTCCTGTTCGCCGAGCCGCAGCTGAGCGACATCGAGGTCATCAACACCCGCTACCCGGGACAGTCCGCACCGCCGGTACGGCTGCTGCCCACCGCGTTGGCCCCGGCCGCGCTGGCGCCGCTGTACCCGGCGCCGGAGCAGGTGGTCATCGGCCAGCGCGAAGAGGATCTGGCACCGGTGGTGCTCGACTTCAAGGACAACCCGCTGCTGGCGGTGTTCGGCGATGCGCGCTCGGGCAAGACCACGTTGCTGCGGCACATCATCCGCACCGTCCGGGAGAACTCCCGGCCGGACGAGGTGGCCTTCACGGTGATCGACCGGCGGTTGCACCTGGTCGAGGAGCCGTTGTTCCCGGACAACGAGTACACCGCCAACATCGACCGGGTGCTGCCGGCCATGCTGGGCCTCTCGGCACTCATCGAGAAGCGTCGTCCGCCCGCCGGTTTGAGCCCGCAGGAGCTCAGCGCCTGGCGTCAGCAGTCCGGCACCGGCGGCCACACGCACTACCTGATCATCGACGACGTCGACCAGATCCCCGACGGCCCCGCGGTGAGCGGACCGTTCGCCGGGCAGCGCCCGTGGACCAACATCGTGGGTCTGCTGGCCGAGGCGGGCGATCTGGGGCTGCGGGTCATCGTGACGGCCCGGGCCACCGGATCGGCACATGCGGTGATGACGGCGCCGCTGCTGCGCCGCCTCAACGATCTGCAGGCGACCACGTTGATGCTGTCGGGCAACCCGGCAGACAGTGGCAAGCTCCGCGGGCATCGGTTCGCCCGATTCCCGGCGGGACGCGGCATGTTGCTCGGCGACGGCGACGCGCCCGAGTTCGTTCAACTCGTCAACCCACTCATCGATGACGCGGCTCTGTCCGTGAACAACGGGAGAAAGGAATTCTGATGACATTGCGAGTAGTTCCGGAAGGACTGACCGCCGCCAGCGCGGCTGTCGAGGCGCTCACCGCACGTCTGGCCGCCGCGCACGCCGCCGCGGCACCCCTGGTCACGGCGGTGATCCCACCTGCGGCCGACGCGGTGTCGTTGCAGACCGCCACCGGCTTCAGCGCCCACGGCGCCCAGCACTCGGCCGTGGCCGCGCAGGGTGTCGAGGAGCTCGGCCGGTCCGGCGTCGGCGTCGGCGAGTCGGGTGCCAGCTACGTCACCGGTGACGCGATGGCCGCCTCGTCCTACATGACTGCGCGCGGCGTCTGAGATGACTGCCCCCATCTGGATGGCCCTACCACCCGAGGTGCACTCGACGCTGCTGTCCAGCGGCCCGGGCCCCGGGCCGTTGTTGGCCGCCGCGGGGGCGTGGCAGTCGCTGAGCACCGAATATGCCTCGGCGGCAGCCGAACTCACCGGGGTGCTCGGGCAGGTACAGGCCGGATCGTGGGAGGGGCCCAGCTCCGAGCAGTACGTCGCCGCCCACGGGCCGTATCTGACCTGGCTGGCCCAGCAGTCGGCCAACAGCGCCGCGGTGGCAGCACAGCACGAGACCGCGGCCGCGGCCTACACCAGCGCGTTGGCCGCCATGCCGACCCTGCCCGAACTGGCGCTCAACCACGTGGTGCACGGCGTGCTGTTGGCGACGAACTTCTTCGGCCTCAACACGATCCCGATCGCGGTCAACGAGGCCGACTACGTCCGGATGTGGATCCAGGCCGCCACCACGATGTCCACCTACCAGGCGGTCTCGGGGGCAGCGGTGATGGCGGCGCCGCAGTCCACCCCGGCGCCGCTGCTGCTCCAGCCCGGTACCGGGGAGGCGGGAGCCGCTTCGGCGAACCTGATGCAGGCCGGTGCCCAGACGCAGGCCGCGGAATCAGGGCAGGCGCTGAGCACCCCGGACTGGTGGTCGGAGAACCAGCTGATCAAATCGCTGGCGGACTATTTTGCCGATCCGAACAACAACCTGATCGGCGGGGAGTACGTGGCCCAGCTGTTGCGTGACCCCGTCGGCACCATCCAGAACATGCTCACCTCGCTGCTCACGAACCCGGCCGGGTTCCTGACGGAGTGGGGCCCGTTCCTGGCCGGCGTCCTCTACCAGGCGATCTTCCAGCCGGTGGGCTGGGGCACCTGGATCGGTATCGCGCTCTCGCCGTTCCTGATACCGCTGCTCGGCATCGGCCTCGCCGGCCTGGGCTTCCTCGGGTTGCTGCCCACTGATGCGCCGGCGGAAGTGCCCGCCGAAGGCGACGCTGCGGTGGCGCCCGTGCGGTCCGACCAGGGCCTGCCCCTGGCAGGTCTGGCGCCGGCCGGTGTGGGCGGCGGCGCGGCAGCCGCACCGGCGCCCGCCGGAGCACCCGCCTCGGGAGCGGCGGCGCCGGCCGCCCCGGCGGCACCGGCCGCGTTCGCACCGTACGCGGCGATGGGTAGTGACCCCGACGAGGGTTTCAGCCCGACCGTCGGCGGCAAGTCCAGTGCGTCGGCCCCGGCGTCCGGAATCCCCGCGGCGGCTTCGGGTGTGGCCGCTTCCCTGGCGGCGCGGCGCAAGCGCCGGCGCAAGCGCGGTGCCGAACTGCAGGACCACGCCTACGCCGATGCCTACATGGACTACGAAGAGCCCGATCCGGATCCGGCGCCGCAGCCGGAACCGCGGGTGCGAGCCTCCGAGCAGGGCGCCGGCGACATGGGGTTCACCGGCACCACAACCAAATCCGATACCACCGCGGCCGGGCTCACCACCTTGGCCGGGGAGAGTTTCGACGAGCAACCGGTATCACCGATGCTTCCGGGAACGTGGGATCCCCATGAGGGACCCAGCGATTCGGGAGGGGGTTCGCGCAGCTGACCAGATCACTTCGTACTTCTGGATTGCATGACCGATCGACAACGACCCGAAAGGAAAAACCATGAGCATGTTGGACGCTCACATCCCGCAGCTGATCGCCTCCGAGGCCGCCTTCAGCGCCAAGGCCGCGCTGATGCGCAGCACCATCTCGCAGGCCGAGCAGGCCGCCATGTCCTCGCAGGCCTTCCACATGGGTGAGGCCTCGGCCGCGTTCCAGGCCGCGCACGCCCGATTCGTCGAGGTGTCGGCCAAGGTCAACGCGCTGCTGGACATCGCGCAGGTCAACCTCGGCGACGCCGCGAGCACCTACGTCGCCCAGGATGCCGCCGCCGCCAGCACCTACACCTCGGTCTAACCGGAACCATCTAGGGATACAGGAGTTTTCATGTCTCAGATCATGTACAACTACCCGGCCATGCTGGCGCACGCCGGTGAGATGACCACCTACTCGGGTGCCCTGCACGCGGTCGGTGCCGACATCGCCGCCGAGCAGGCCGCTTTGAGCAGCGCCTGGCAAGGTGACACCGGTATGACCTACCAGGCGTGGCAGGCCCAGTGGAACCAGGCCATGGAAGAGCTGGTCCGGGCCTACCGCGCGATGGCGTCCACGCACGAGATGAACACCATGTCGATGAGCGCGCGCGATGCCGCCGAAGGGGCCAAGTGGGGCTGATGCCGGAGGCTCCGAATTGAGCACCGGAGCCAACGCTGTCGAGCTGACCACCGATCAGGCCTGGTACCTCGCCGAGGTACTGGAGGCCGGGGCGTTTCCGTGGGTGCTGGCCATCACGCCGGCCTACAGCGATCCGGCGCAGCGGCCCGGCTTCATCGCCGAACAGGCCGCTGCCCTGACCAGGCTGGGTGTGCTCGATGCCAGTGGTGTGGTCAATCCGCGTGTCGCGCAATGGATTCGACTGGCCTGTCGGGCAAACCAATGGTTGGACCTGCGGTTTGTCTCGGGTCCGGGCGACCTGTTGCGCGGGATCGTGGCCCGGGCCAAGGACCGGACGGTTGTGGTGCTGCGCAACGCGCAGTTGGTGACGTTCACCGAGATGGACATCGACCATCCCCACGCGCTGGTACCGGTGCTGACCGCCGGTCTGTCGCAACGGCGGCCGGCCCGGTTCGAGGAGTTCGCCCTACCGGCCGCGGCCGGGGCCCGGGCGGACGAACAGATCCGCAACGGCACCCCGCTGGTCGAGGTGCTGGGATTCCTCGGAATCCCGGCCTCGGCCCGACCCATCGTGGAATCGGCGTTCGAAGGACGCCGCACCTACGTGGAGATCGTCGCCGGTGAACATCGCGACGGCCACCGGGTCACCACCCAAGTCGGTGTCAGCATCATCGACACCCCCGAGGGAAGAATTCTGGTCTCCCCGTCAAAAGCTTTTGACGGGGAATGGGTTTCGACCTTCACGGCGGGCACGGCCGACGCGATCGCCATGGCGGTCGAACGGCTCACCGCTTCTTTGCCCAGCGGCTCCTGGTTCCCCGACCAACCGCTCATCCGCGACTTCGAGACGGCCGCGGATGCCGCTGTATCCCATCGAGATCCACGCCCCATGAGAAGAACCCAGAAAGCATAGGAATGTCCGACAACACTGTGATGCCGATCGTCCGGGTGGCCGTACTGGCCGCTGGAGACGACGGTGGCCGGCTGACCGAAATGGCCCTGCCGTCCGAGTTGCCGCTGCGCGAGATACTGCCCGCGGTTCAGCGCATCGTCGTTCCCTCCGGGGGCGGTGCCGATAGCGGCGACAACGGCGCCGGCGACCCGGTGCGGCTCAGCCTGGCCCCGGTCGGGGGAGCGCCCTTCAGCCTGGACGCCACCCTCGACACGGTCGGTGTCGTGGACGGAGACCTGCTTGCGCTGCAAGCCGTCCCCGCCGGTCCGGCCGCCCCGCGCATCGTCGAGGACATTGCCGACGCCGCCGTGATCTTCTCGGCCGCCCGCCGGCGGCCCTGGGGCGCTGCACATGTCGCGCGGGCCGCGGCGCTGGCCCTGATCGGACTGATCCTGGTGGGCACCGGCCTGGCCGTGGCACACCGGGTGATCACCGGCGAACTCCTCGGCCTGTTCGTCGTCGGCGGCATCGCCATCGCTTCGGTATTGGCCGCGCTGTCCACCCGGGGCCGTTCCCCGGCGCTGGCCACCGCGCTGGCCGTCACCGCGCTGGCGCCCGTGGCCGCGGTGTTCGCCCTCGGCGTCCCGGGCGAGTTCGGTGCGCCCAGTGTGCTGTTGGCCGCCGCCGGCGTGGCCGCCTGGTCCCTGATCAGCATGGCCAGTTCGCCTGACGACCGCGGTATCGCGGTGTTCACCGCGACCACCGTCACCGGTGTCGGTGTGCTGCTGGTCGCCGGCGCCGCCGCGCTGTGGCAGATCTCCGCGACGGTGATCGGCTGTGCGTTGATCCTGATCGCCCTGGTGGTCACGGTGCAGGCAGCTCAGCTGTCGGCGATGTGGGCCCGCTTCCCGCTGCCGGTCATCCCGGCGCCGGGAGACCCGTCCCCGTCGGCCCACCCGCTGTCGGTGTTGGCCGACCTGCCGCGCCGGGTCCGGGTGAGCCAGTCGCACCAGACCGGCGTGATCGCCGCGGGCGTGGTGCTCGGTGTGGCCGGGTCGCTGGCCTTGGTCGCCTCGTCGACCGCGTCGCCGTGGGCCTGGTACGTGGTGGTGGCCGCCGCGCTCGGTGCCGCGCTGCGGGCCCGGGTGTGGGACTCGGCCTCGTGCAAGGCGTGGCTGCTGGGGCATCCCTACCTGCTGACGGTGGTGCTGCTGGTGGCGTTCGCGATCGACGGCCGCTACCAGGCGGCGTGGTGGGCGCTGGCCGCGCTGGCCGGCCTGGTCGTGGTGTGGGCAGTGGCCGCACTGAACCCGCGGATGGCCTCCCCGGACACCTACTCGCTGCCCATGCGGCGGCTGGTGGGCTTCCTGGCCACCGGACTCGACGCTTCGCTGATCCCGGTGATGGCCTTCCTCGTCGGGCTGTTCAGCCTCGTTCTCGACAGGTGATGAATCGGTGATCCACAAGAGCCTGGGAGTTCTGGCCACCGCCGGTCTGGTGCTGTTGGTCGGCTCCCCGCAGGCGGGCGCCGTCGTCCCGCCCGAGGTCGACCCGCAGATCGCGCCACCGGCCGGCAGTGCCGGCCCGGTGGAGGCGATGGCGAAACGCTCGGAGTGCGTCACCACCACGGCGATGCCGGGCACCGATCCCGGTGCGGTGAACCCGAACCAGGTGGCGCTCAACCTGTCCGATGCCTGGAAGCAGAGCCGCGGACAGGGCCAGACCGTCGCGGTCATCGACACCGGTGTCCAGCCGGGGCCGCGGCTGCCCAATCTGCAGGGCGGCGGTGACTTCATCGAGTCCAGTGACGGCCTGACCGACTGCGATGGGCACGGCACGTCGGTGGCCGGGCTGATCGCCGGCCAACCGGGGCCCGACGGGTTCTCCGGGGTGGCGCCGGAAGCCCAGCTGATCTCCATCCGGCAGAACTCGCCGCGATTCGCACCGCGCGTCCCCAACGCCAACGCTCCGGAAGCCCGCGCCGCGGCCGACGTGGCCAGCCTGGCCCGGGCGGTGGTGCGCGCCGCCGACATGGGCGCGCGCGTCATCAACATCTCCGTGGTGACCTGCCTGCCCGCCGACAAACAGATCGACCAGTCCGAACTCGGTGCGGCGCTGCGCTATGCCGCCGTCGAGAAGGACGCGGTCATCATCGCGGCGGCCGGCAACACCCAGGGCGGTGTCAGCACCGGTTCGGCGTGCGAATCCAACCCGCTGTCGGGCACCCCCGACGATCCGCGGAACTGGGGTGGGGTCTCCTCGGTCTCCATCCCGTCGTGGTGGCAGCCGTACGTGCTGTCGGTCGGCGCACTGAACGCCACCGGCCAGCCGTCGCGATTCAGCATGGCCGGTCCGTGGGTCGGAATCTCCGCACCGGGCGAGAACATCTCCTCGCTGAGCAACGCACCCGGCGGCGGGCTGGCCAACGGGCTGCCCACCGACCAGGGCAAGATCGTGCCGCTCAACGGCACCAGCTACGCCACGGCCTACGTGTCCGGCGTCGCTGCACTGGTACGCAGCAAATTTCCCGATCTGAACGCCCGCCAGGTGGTGCACCGGCTGACCGCGACGGCCCGAGGCGCCGCCCGCTCACCGTCCAACATCAACGGCGCCGGCGGCGTGGATCCGGTGGCCGCCCTCACTTGGGACGTCGCCGACCTGCCGCTGGACGGGCCGACCGCGCCGGAAGGCAAACCGATCGCTGCACCACCAGAACCCGCTCCGCGTGACAACACCGGCCGCATCGTCGCGTTCGCCGGCACCGGAGTACTTGCGCTGGCGGCCATCGCGGTCGCGTTCAGCGCATACCGACGGAAGGACCTCACCTCATGACCGCCCGACTCGCGCTGGCGTCACTGTTCATCGTCGCGGCGGTGCTGGCCCGGCCGTGGCAGACCACCACCGAGCGTTGGGTGCTCGGCGTCTCCGTCGCGGCGGTCGTCGTGCTGCTGGCCTGGTGGGGTGGGCTGTTCCTGACGACCCGGGTGGCCCGGCGTTTCGCCCTGCTGCGGCGCAACCTGGCCAAGAGTGGGCCGGCCGCACCGACTGACGCGGAAACCGTGGTGCTGCGCGTCGATCCGGCGGACCCGGCCCAGCTGCCGGTCGTGATCGGCTACCTGGACCGCTACGGCATCCGCTGCGACAAGGTGCGCATCACCCATCGCGACGCCGGTGGCGCCCGGCGCAGCTGGATCAGCCTGACGGTGGCCGCTACCGACAACCTCGATGCCCTGCGGGCCCGGTCGTCGCGAATCCCGTTGCGGGACACCACCGAAATCGTCGGGCGCCGACTCGCCGACCATCTCCGCGAACAGGGTTGGACGGTGACCATCGTCGACGGGGTGGATTCTCCGCTGCCTGATCCCGGAAAGGAAACCTGGCGTGGCGTGAAGGACGACTCCGGATACGTTGCGGCGTACCGGGTCAACGTCAACGACAAGGTGGAGGCCGTGCTGGCCGGTGTCGGTGCGCTGCCGGCCCAGGAAACCTGGACCGCGCTGGAGTTCACCGGATCGCCCGCCGAGCCGCTGCTGACGGTGGCGGCTGCCATCCGGACGCCGGACCGCCCGTCCCGCAAGGCTCCGCTGGCCGGCCTGAACCTGGTGGGTGGCCGGCAGCGTCCCGCGCTGGCGGCACTGAACCCGTTGTCCACGAACCGGTTGGACGGCGCTCCGGCGCTCGTGCCACAGGTGGTGCTCAAGCAGCGGTCAGTCGAACATGAACTCCCGCAGGAAGCGGGTCATCCGGCGTAGGTAGTCCGGCTGGCTCACGTGCAGCAGATGATTGCCGGGGAACCAGTGGAACGCACAGCGATCCCAGTGTTCCCACAGCATCTCGGCCTGCTGCGGCGGGGCCAGCCGGTCACCGAGACCCGTGATGATCAACCGGCGTTGCTTGGGTACCAGGGGTTGGTAGTTCAGCGGCGAGGCATACCGGGCCGCCGCCTCGGTCAACGCCGGATCGGTTCGGGCGAACCGGCGCTGCAGCGCCACCAGCTTGTTGGCCGGGAACCACTCGTCGACCGTGCGATCCGGGGTCACCACCGGCACATTCGGTACCACGGCCTGGATCCGGTCCTCCACACTGGCCAGTAGTGCCGAGGTGAACCCGCCCAGAGAGATGCCGGTCAGGGCGATCCGGTCCACCCCGGTGAACTCCAAATAGTCGAGCACCGAACGGAAGTCGTACACCGCCTGGGCCATGCCCTCGCAGAACCCGGCGAATCCGTGCGCGAAGAAGCCGTATCCGCTGAACGGCGAGAAGCGTTCGGCCCGGCGGCCGTGAAACGGCAAGGTGTACAACAACACGTCGTAGCCGGACCGGTAGAACCACGGCAGCGACAGGAACAGTCCGTTCGCCAGGTACGGCGAACCCATGAAGCCGTGGATCACGCACAGCGTGGGGTGCGGACCGTCGTCGTGCCGCCAATGCTGGGCCCGCACAACGTTGTTGCGGGTGAATCCGCCGCACAGGGCACGCATGGCCGGGTTCACCGCGGTGAAGCCACTCTCGAACCGCAGGTTCTCCACCCGCCCGTGCGCGATGATCTCGGCCACCGGGTTGGCCTGCCGGGTCGAAACTCGCGGCGGCTCGGTGGGCGCCGGAAACGAGACCGCGGGATCGTGGGCGCCGGCCAGATCAGCGTAGAACCGCATGTGGTCGTGCTCGGTCCGGGAGGTGGACGGGTCCCGAACCGACGCCAGCATCGAGGCCAGCGTGGTGGGGACCATCGAGGTGGCCACGATCGACGCGACCCCGGTACGCAGGACGACGTCGGCGGCGGCCGACGCGTCGACGATGGCCCGCTGCCGCAGCGTCAGGTCGTCGCGGCGCGGCAACCCGCGCGCACCGGCGTCACCGCCGGGGACGTCGGGAACTGGGATCGGGGGATCGACCGGGTCCGGGTCCACGATTCCCGATGCTAACCAACCGCTCAGCTCAGGCCGAACAGCCGCGCGGCGTTGTCGTGCAGGACGTTGCGGCGCCAGGTGTCGTCGACGCCGGGCAGGTCGATGAGATGATGCACCGCCTCGGCGTAGGTGTAGGGGATGTTGGGGAAGTCGCTGCCGAACAGGATGCGTTCCCCCATCGCTTTCAGCCGGTCGATCTCGGCGGCCGGGAACGGCATCAAGGCTTCGACGAACGGGGTGAACGCCATTGTGGTGTCCAGCCGGACCTGCTCGTAGCGTTCGGCGAGGTCCAGGAACGGGGCGTACTCGGGCATGCCCATGTGCGCGACGATCAGGGCCAGGCGCGGATAGCGGCCCAACAGTCGGGCGATCGGGTCCGGGCCGGTGTGGGGGCCGGGTACCGGGCCGGATCCGCAGTGGATGACCACCGGGACGCCGGCGTCCTCGATCAGCCCCCAGACCTCGTCCAGCAACGGATCGTTCGGATCGTAGTTGCCCACCTGGATGTGTGCTTTGAACACCTGGGTACCGGTGGCGATCGCCTCGGCGACGTAACCGGCGGCTGAGGGTTCGGGGAAGAAGGTGGCGGTGGCCAGGCAGTCGGGGGTGTCGTTGGCGAAGCCTCGTGCCCACTGGTTCAGCCAGGCCGCCATGTCCGGCTTGTGCGCGTAGACCAGGGAGGAGAACCTGCGCACACCGAACTCGCGCAGGGTGGCCACGCGCTGGGCCTCGTCGGCGCGGTAGGTGATGGGCCACTCCCGGCCGATCAGCGGACCCTGACTGTCGAAGTACTGCCACACCTTGTCCATCACGTTCTTGGGCATGAAGTGGGTGTGCACGTCGATGATGCCGGGCAGTCCGAGCTGCGTCCAGATCGCACGTACCTTCTCGGGTTCGTCCATCGTTCCCAGACGATATCGGCCCTCGATACCGGGCATGATCTGGGTATGTGGAACCCGGACACCTATCTCAGCTTTGCCGATCACCGCGGGCGCCCGTTCTTTGACCTGCTGTCGCGGGTGGCGCCCGACGCGCCGCGCCGCGTGGTCGACCTGGGTTGTGGGCCGGGCAATCTGACCGGGACGCTCACGCAGCGCTGGCCGGGTGCGGTACTGGAGGCCTGGGACTTTTCGCCGGAGATGGTGGCGGCCGCGCAGCGCAGGGGGTTGCCGGCACACGTCGGCGCGATCGAGGACTGGACACCGCAACCCGACACCGACGTGGTGCTCTCCAACGCGGCGTTGCAGTGGGTGCCCACTCATCGTGAGCTCGTGGTGCGCTGGGCCGGGCAACTGCCGGCCGGTGCCTGGATCGCGTTCCAGGTTCCGGGCAACTTCGACGCCCCGTCGCACCACGCGGTGCGGGCGTTGGCGCGTCGTGAGCCGTTCGTCGAGCCGCTGCGGGATATGCCCTGGCGTGATGTCGGGCAGGTGGACGACCCGGCGCAATACGCCGAGCTGTTGACCGACGCGGGCTGTGCGGTGGACGCGTGGGAGACCACGTATATACATCAATTGACCGGTGAGACACCGGTTCTGGACTGGATCACCGGGACGGCGTTGACCCAGGTGAAAGCGCGGCTGACCGAAGAGCTGTGGCAGCGATACCGCCAGGCGATCATCCCGATGCTGGCCGAGGCCTACCCCCGCCGCGCTGACGGTACGACGTTCTTTCCGTTCCGCCGGGTGTTCGTGGTGGCCCAAGTCGGTTGAGTCGCCGCGATTTGTGCACCTTCACCGGCGCTTGCCGCCGCCAGAGGTGCACAAATCACCGACTATCGGCGGCGTCATTGCGGCCACCCCTCTTTCTCGGCATCGCGGCGATAGCGGTCCACCCACTCGTCGGATCGCTGATCAGCCTGACGCTCCAGAACCGGCTGCGGTGCCAGTCGCGGGTCCAGGCCGAGCGCCTCCAGCACGGTGGCCACCACGGTCGTGAGGTTGCGCCACAAGTACGGGTAGGACACGTCGATGGGGGAGACGTTCTCCTCGCCAAACCAGGTCCGCCAGCCCTCCTCCTGGGCCCGCAGGATCCTGACCACATGGGCAATCGCGCCGGCGTGGTATTCGGCGCGGGCGTCGCGCACCGGGTCGGCCCGCCCGCGCCA
The DNA here is from genome assembly GCF_019050325.1 of [Mycobacterium] fortunisiensis. Taxonomy (GTDB): domain Bacteria; phylum Actinomycetota; class Actinomycetes; order Mycobacteriales; family Mycobacteriaceae; genus Mycobacterium; species Mycobacterium fortunisiensis. Next base: position 365,145 of record NZ_VOMB01000002.1, read on the forward strand.
TACCCTGGTCTGCACCGCCCGCCAGAACGAAACCGCCTGGGACACAACGTCGGGCCGGTAGACGTGGATCAGTACCGGGTCGGTCCCGGTGACGTCGCGGATCGCGGCGAGCAGGCCGGGCCCGGAGCGTTCGGGCAGGCCTTCTACCCGATCCAACAGCAGCGGTGTCTGGTTCCACATCAGTTTGCCGCCCCAGACCCCGTTGGGGGTGCGGCCGACGGTGCGGATGTAGTCGCGCCAGATCTCCGACGGGGCCAGGTCCGGCTTGCCCTCATCGAGCGGGTCGAGCAGGCGCAGGATCGACTCGTCCTCCACGCCGGCGAACCATTGCCGCGGTTGCGGCGACATGCTGGTGGTCGGCAGGTACTGGAAGAACTCCTGGGGCTCGCCGGCCATGCCGGTGGCGCGCAGGGATTCCACCAGCAACGTGCTGCCACTGCGCTGGGATGCGAGCACCAGGTAGGCGGTCGGATGATCGGGCATGGCGAGACTCTAACCATGATTGGTTTGCGGCGCCTATTCAACTGACCGTCAAGAGTTTTCGTTCATCGTGAGGAAAACTATTGATGGGTATCGGTGATGCCACGCTCGTCGGCGATGGCGGATCTGCTGCTCGCCGGACGGCCGAGGATGCGCAGATATGTTTCGGTGTAGCGCTCCGATATTCTGGTTCCGGCGAAATCGGATGGGATGACGTCGAGCGTCTTTTCTCGCCAATCGTTCAGTAGCAGCGCCAGATCGGCGGCGATCGCCTCGGCCTTGTCGGTCGGCTCCGCGCCGAGCAGGTTGTTGCGTTCGGTCGGGTCGGCGACGAGGTCGTACAACTCGCGGCTGGGCCTGGCGTCGAGAATGTCGTCGCCGAGTGCGCGGCCGGACGGGCTGTCGGCGATATCCCACGGCAGGTCCAACAATGGCCGCGCCGCGTAGTTCTCGATGTAGCTGTATTCCTTTGTGCGAATGGCGCGAATGGGATCGAAAGAATCGTGATACGTCTTCGTGGTGTACACCTCCGAGCGAATCTCTTTGGGCTCCGGCGTCCCGGCAGACAGGTTGCCGGCATGCGACAGCCCGTCGACGTCGCCGGGGATCTCCACGCCGAGAAGGTCCAACAAGGTGGGCAGCAGATCGACGCCGCTGAACAGTTCGTCGTAGCGGCAGGGCGGGATGCCCGACCCCCGGGGCGGGCGGACGATCAGCGCGATGCCGGTGCCCGCGTCGTACAGGGTCGATTTGGCCCGGGGCAGCGCCGGCCCGTGATCGGTCAGGAAGACCACCCAGGTGTTCTCATCGAGACCGGCCGCGGTCAGGGCGTCGAGCAGCTCGCCGACCTTCGCGTCGGCCACCGCGATCGAACCGTAGAACTCGGCGAGATCGTCGCGCACCTGCTCGGTGTCGGGAAGGTAATCGGGCACGGCGACGTCGTCGGAGTCGGCCGGTTCGTATCGCTCACGCGGGTAGGGCCGGTGGGTTTCGAAGAACCCGGCAGTCAGCAGGAACGGTTGCCGCGGTGCATCGGCCAGCCAAGCGGCGGCCTGCTCGACGACATACTCGCAGAACGAGTTCGACACGTCGTACACGTCGTAGCCCAATTTGGCCGGATAGGACGTCTCGTGCTGCATGCCGAACAGCGCGGTGTGCCAACCTGATTCGGCCAGCAGATGGGGCAGGGTGCGGACGCCGGCGCGGTACTCCCAGCCGTGGTGGGCCAGGCCGACCAGGCCGTTGCTCTGCGGGTACCGTCCGGTGAACAGCGAACCGCGCGACGGTGAGCACAGCGGCGCGGTGGCGTGCGCACGGGTGAACACGATCCCCTCGGCGGCGAGCGCATCGAGGTGCGGGCTGTCCACATCCGTGTGCCCGTAGGCACCCAGATACCGCCCGAGATCATGCCAGTGCACGATCAGCAGGTTCTGCCGTTGCGGTTCGGTCCCGTCCCCGGTCACGTCATAAGTCCCTTCTGTCCACACGACGACCGAACTGCCTGAACCGCAAGCTGGCAACCGTTCGGCTCACCACGAGTCCGTGATTTGCTACGGGTGATACGGCACGCCGACCGCGCGGGACACGTAGTCCAGCCCGACGTCGAAGGCCAGGGTCCGGCGCGGCAGCCGCATCAGCACCTCGGCCGGTATCGACGTCTTGTAGTGCAGCGACAGCTGCCCGTGACAGCGCCGATCGATTCCCGCCAGATCGGCCTGCACGGTCAGTCCGGTCGCGCTGAACTCGGCCTGCGCCGCACCCAGTTGCGGCGCGGACCACGGCTGGTCGACGCAGCGGCCGGCAAGCTTGGGCAGGGTCGACATGGTGGCCAACGCGCGGTAGTTCGTCAGAACCACCGAACCGGCGTAGCTGGCGATGCTGCCGGCCGATCGCGTCCCCGGGATCGATCCGGCGAATCGCCTGGTCACCGGGACATACTCGGCCAAGAACAGGATGCCTTCGGCCTCGGCTTCGGCCCGCAGACCGTCCGGCAGTCCGCCGATGTGCATCAGCTTTCGCAGGATTACCGCCATACGTTCGACGGTAGCGCGCAAAGATGGCAAAACCATTGGAGCTGGTAGAGATTGTCTGGTGGGAACCCGGACGACATGGCTGCTCGGCACCGCAGTGGCGGCTCTCGCGGTCTATGCGGCGCTGTGGATCGGCTACGGCGCGGGCTGGGTCTGGCTGGCCGATCTCGACGCCGCCGGGCTGGCCGGTCCGTACCGCTACGGCGCGGCGCATCCGGGGTGGGTGACCGGGTGGGACGTGTTCTGCACGGTGTTCGGATCGTTCGCCTTCCGGTTGCTGGTCCTGGTGCTGATCGTGGTGGCGGCGATCCGACGCCGCGGAAGCGGTCGGATCGCGTTGTTCCTGGTGTTGACGGTCGAGCTCAGTGCGCTGACGACCGAGTTCGCCAAGTTTCTGGCCGACCGTCCACGCCCGGCCACCGCACTGGTGCACGCGATGGGCACGTCGTTCCCGTCCGGCCACGCGTTGGGCGTGCTGGTCGCGGTGCTGGCGCTGCTCGCGGTGGTCGCACCGACGCTGTCACCACGGGCGCGGAGTTGGTGGGTGGCCGCCGGGGTGCTGCTGGTGGTCGCGATCGGGGTGGGGCGGGTGGTGCTCAACGTCCACCATCCCTCCGACGTGGTGGCCGGCTGGGCGTTGGGCTACGCCTGGTTCGTGGCGGTGTTCCTGCTGTACCCGCCGTACCCGGTGGTCAGGGCAGCGGACGAAACACCGGTAGCGCCCGGTACTGCACGCTGAAACTGGCCTCGCTCAGCGCCTCGCCGACTTCACCGTCGTGTGCCAGGGTGGTGGGCCCGTCGACCGCGACGAACCGGAACTCCGGCACCTGCAACTCGTGGTAGAGCGGGCTGCGTTCCAGCCGGCCCAGCGCCACCGCCACCGCGATGCGCAGCCGGCCGAACCGCCGCCCGGTCTCCAGGATCCGCACATCGATCAGGCCGTCGTCCAGGCGTGGGCGGTGCGACGGGGCGAACCCCGACGGGAAGTACGTCGAGTTGCCGAGGAAGAACAACTCGGTCTCCAGGGTTTTGTCGTCGTAGCGGATCCGCACCGGGGCTTCCCGGCGCAACGTCAGGTACAGCGCGTAGATCCCGGCCAGCCGCTTGCCCATCCGGTGCTCGAGCCGCTCGCGGGTCCGCACGTACTTCGGGTAGGCGCCGATGCTGGCGGTGTTGATCACCAGGCGCTCCTCGTTGAGGCGTACCAGGTCGACGTAGGCGGCGGTGCCCTCCTTGATCGCCGTGACGGTCCGGCCCACCGAATCGCAGCCGATGTCCTTGGCGAAATGATTGAACGTGCCGCCGGGAAACACGGCGAGGGGAACGGCCGCCTCGACGGCGACGCCGGCCGCGCAGGCCACGGTGCCGTCGCCGCCGCCGATGGCAAGCACCTCGGTTCGGGCCGCGGCCTGCTGCAGTACCTGCTCGATGTCGTCGTCGTCACCCAGCTCGACGATCTCGGTGCGCGGCAGGGCCTTTCGCACCTCGTCGACGATCCGCGCACCGGTCCCGTCGCCGGAGGCCGGGTTGATCACCAGTGTCACCCCGGCGCCGTCGGGCCGGGGCTCGGTGTGGAATCGCAACGGATCGGAACCGGGCAGCGCAGCGGCCGGGATGGTGGGCACGACGCGGGCACCCAGGATCGCGATCGCCGCGCCGATCCCGAACCCGGCGAACACGTCGCCGGGATAGTGCGCACCCGTGGCCACCCGCGACAGCCCGACCAGACCGGCCAGCAGGGCCAGCGGCAGCCCGGCCGGGGCCGACTCCAGGCCGACACCCACCGCGAACGCCGCGGCGCTCGCGGAGTGGCCCGACGGCAGCGACGGCGACGTCGGCACCCGCCGGGTACGCCGCGCCAGCGGTATCCGGCTGCGGTCCGGCCGGGGGCGCCGCCAGATCCGCTTGGCCACCTGATTGGTCACCAGGCTGGTGACGGCCAGGCTGACCACCCCGCGGGCCGCGCCGCGGCGCAACGACGTGCCGCCCAGCGCACCCATGGCAACCGCGATGGCCAGCCACAGCTTGGAATGGTCTGCGGCCCTGGTCAGCCCGGGCATCACGGTGTCCAGCAGCGGGCTCGGTGATTCCGCCACCGCGTCGAAGACTTCACGGTCGAGCGTGCCCAGGCCCTTGCCGATCGCGCGCACATCCATGCCGCCAACGTAACGGTCGCGACCTGATCGTGCTCCAAGCTTTATCCGGCCGAAAGCGCGGCCGACGACGATGGACGGATGCGCCGACTCCTCGCCCTGTGCTGCGCCGGGGTGCTGGCGCTGGTGTGCGCGCCCACCGCTGCGGCCGACGGTCCGCCCTGGTTCGCGTCCTCGGTGGGATCGGCGACCCAGGTGATTTCGGTTGTCGGAGTGGGCGGTTCGAAAGCCAAGATGGACGTGTGGCAGCGCGGACCGGCCGGGTGGCAGCCGGTCGCGGCGGGGATCGACGCCAATGTCGGCGCCAACGGAATGGCCCCGCAAACCCATGACGGCGAGATGAAGACGCCGATGGGGGTGTTCTCGCTGGACTTCGCCTTCGGCACCGCCCCGAACCCGGGCGGCGGGCTGCAGTACGTCCAGGTCGGCCCCGATCACTGGTGGGACGGCGACATGAAGAGCCCGACCTACAACACCATGCAGGTGTGCAAGAAGGCGCAGTGCCCGTTCGACACCGACCCGAGCAGCGGGACCGAGAACCTGCAGATTCCGCAGTACAAACACGCCGTGGTGATGGGGGTCAACAAGGCCCGGGTGCCCGGCAACGGTGGCGCGTTCTTCGTGCACACCACCGACGGCGGGCCCACGGCCGGCTGCGTGGCGATCGACGATGCCACCCTGGTCAAGATCATGCAGTGGCTGCGGCCGGGGGCAGTGATCGCGGTCGCGAAGTAGCCCTCAGATGTTCAGGGCGGCACCAGGTTCCAGCTTGAAGTTCAATCCCTCCAACGAGAGGGTGGCATCGTAGGTGCGGTCATAGCCGGTGCCGCTGATCTTCCAGCCGTCCGCGGTGCGGCGGTAGCGGTCGTGGTAGAAAGCCGACCCGAACAACATGAAGTTGAGGCTGGGCACGATCACCCGGTCCTGCAGGTACCAGGTGCCGGTGGCCTCGTCGCCGTCGACCTCGATCTCCGGGTGCGCGACGCGGTGCTCGGTGATGACCTCCGCGCCGAGCGAGCTCTTCATGTAGTCGACCAGGGCGCCACGCTCGGTGAAGTGCAGCTTCTGGCCCATCGACTGCCCGTAATCGCCCACGACATCCTCGGTCAGGGTGGCGGCGAAGTCGTCCCAGTGCTTGGTGTCCAGCGCGCGGAGGTACCGGTATTTGACCTGCTTGATGTCGTCGATGTCACCCATGCCCGACATTGGAGCACACGCACCGTGGCCGGCGACGGGCTATCCGGCAGGTGTGAGGCCGCGGGTGGCCGGCCCTTCGAGCAACGTGCCGTCGGGAGCGAAGCGCGATCCGTGCAGCGGGCACTCCCAGGCCTTGTCGGCGTCGTTCCAAGCGACGATGCCGCCGAGGTGCGGGCACACCGGTGACACCGTGCGGTGGACCCCGTCGACCACACTGTGGGCCGCCAGGCGCCAGGGTGGACCGCTGACGACGCCGCAGTCCTCGCCGGGGACGGCGCCGATGCGGGTCGCCGGCGTGACCCAGCCCTTGGCCAGGTTGAATCCGACCGTCAGGTTGGCCTGGACCGCGGTGGCGAGGCCGGACAGGTCGTGCGGGCTCCAGCTGGCGAAGGCGTCGGCCCAGTCGATCGGGTCGCCGAGGATCCGGCCGGCCAGCACCAGCGCTGCCGCGACCCCATTGGTCATGCCCCACTTGTCGAAACCCGTTGCCACCTGGATCTTGTCGTGGCCCGGCAGGATGGGGCCGACGTAGGGCAGCGCGCCGATCGGCGTGTAGTCCTGCGCCGACCAGAAATGTGTCTGGACTGCACCGGGCCAGTGCACCCGGGCCCAGCCGGCCAGCTCCTGGACCGCCGCGTCGGGGTCGCTGCTGCGGCCCACCGGGTGTCCCGCGCCGCCGACGAGCAGCAGGTCCCCGGCCGCGGTGGGCGCCGAACGTGTTGAGCGGGTGGGGGAGTCGGCCGATATGTACATCCCGGGGGTGATGTTGCCGGGCACTCGGAAGGCCATGCAGTACGAGCGGTGCGGCGTGAGCCGGGCGAAGAACCCGCCCCGATCGAGGATCGGGATGCCGGTGGCCAGCACACACCGGGCGGCGTGCACGTCGACCTGCAGACCGGTGTGGGTCTGCACGTGCAGCTTCAGCCCGGTGCCGCAGTGGCTGACCCGCTGCACCCTGGCACCCTCGGCCAGGCGTCCGTCGTGCTCGCTCAGCTCGGCGATCAGGTTGTCCAGCAACGGCATCGGATCGAACTGGGCTTGATCGGCCAATCGCACACCGCCGTGGAACGGAAACGGCACATCGGCGTCGTCGACCCACTCGACCTCGAGGCCGGCGCTCTGACCGGCCGCCAGCTCGGCCTCGGCCCGCGCCACACCGTCGGGCGATTGCGCATAGGTGTAGGCATCTTCGCGTTGCACGCCGATCCCGCGGGCCGCGCAGTAATCGATCAACCACTGTTGGGCCGCACGGTTTCCCTCGGCGTACTGCCGGGCCACTGCGACCGAGTGTTTGGCGACGATATCGGCCATCCGGGTGCCCTGCAGCAGGCTGATCTTGGCGGTGGTGTTGCCGGTCGCCCCGGCGCCGGCGGTACGGGCCTCCAGCACCAGGACGTCCTTGCCGGCCCGGGCCAGCAGTACCGCGGTGACCAGGCCGGTGATCCCGGCCCCGACCACGACGACGTCGGCGCTGCGCGAAGATTCGTCGGCGAGCGTGGGCGCCATCAAGTGGTGCGGCCGGTCCGCAAGCCACAGCGAGGTCATGGCTCTCGCAGTACCCGCGGACCTCGAATTCAAACGCGTTTTCGGCCCGTGACCGGGCTGCGAGCGTCGCGGCGGAGTGTCGGACAGCTGTCTACAGGGCACGGCGGCTAAGGTGGCGGGCGTTATGAGCGGCCCGTTGGGGTTGTCGATCGGGACCACCAACTTGGTTGCGGTGCGCGTCGGCAACCAACCTGTCAGCCGGCGTTCGGTGTTGACCCTGTCGACCGACCGGACGCCGCAGGTCGGCCTGCACGAATCCGGCCACGGTGTCACCTTGAGCGGGTTCGTGGAGCGGGTCGGTGACCCGGTGCCGCTGGTGGCGCCCGACGGTGCGTCGTACCCCGCGGACACCCTGCTGGTCGAAGCCCTCGATGCAATGGTGGAGCTCGCCGGCGGCCCTTCTGAGCAGCTGGCCATCGCCGTGCCCGCGCACTGGACAGCGCCCACCATGCGCGCGCTGCGCAACGCGCTGCGCACCAATCCCAGCCTGTCCCGCGGCGGGTTGCCGGCCCGGCTCGTCCCGGATTCGGTGGCTTCCCTGACCGCCCTGCGGGCCAATCCGGGTCTGCCGACCCAGGGTGTGGTGGCGTTGCTGGACTTCGGCGGTGGCGGCACCAGCATCACGCTGGCCGACGCCGCGGCCGCCTTCGAACCGCTCGATGAGACCACCCGCCATCCGGATTTCTCCGGCGACCAGATCGACCAGGCGCTGCTGACCCACATCCTCGACGGGGCGGCCCAGTCCGGTGGCCTGGATCCCGCCGGCACCGCCGCGGTCGGGTCACTGGCCCGGTTGCGGGAGGAATGCCGACAGGCCAAGGAACGGTTGTCGGCCGACACGGCAACCGATCTGGCCGTCGAGCTGCCCGGATATTCGGCCACCGTCCGGGTGACCCGACCGGAACTGGAAGCCCTGATGCACGCACCGCTGGCCGGTGTGCTGGAGGCGCTGGAAACCGCGTTGGAACGCAACGGGATCGGGTGGCCGGCCATCTCGGCGGTGGTGACCATCGGTGGCGGTGCGAACATTCCTCTTGTCACCCAACAGCTTTCGGAGCATTCGCAGGCAGCCGTGGTGACCACGCCGCAACCCGCGCTGGATGCGGCGATCGGCGCCGCGCTGGCGGCCGCCTATGTCGCCGAGGCCGATGCCCAAACCGGCATGGCGCCGACCCTGGGTGTGGCCGCGGCGGTGCCGACTGCGGGAATCCCTTCTGCGCCAGCAGGTCCCGCCGGCGAGGGGTCGTCGACGTTCCGGGCATTGGCCTGGTCCGAAGACGAATCCGACGACGACGTGGTGCCCTACACCGGGCCGGACCTGGTGGACTCCTACGGCAGTGAGACGGCGGCACGCCCGGCCGTGCAGTACGTACCGCCGACCGGGCCGATCGAGCAGCCCGCCAGTGGCTGGCAACGGTTGCCGTTCGCGGTGTTCGCGGTGGCCGCGGCGCTGGTCGTGGTCGCCATCGGTGGGGTGACGTACGCATTGACCAGCGCGACGGGCACGGTGCCCAGTTCGCCGGTCAAGACCGCCGAACCCAAGCCGTTGCCGCAGGAGCCGGCCCCCAGTGCCATCGCGCCGCCCCCGGTGGAACCGCCGCCGGCACCTGAACCGGTGATCGAGACGCCCCCGCCGCCGCCGGTCACGGTCACGCAGGCTCCGCCGCCGCCGGTGACGGAAACGCATGTCGTGACACAGACGACCACGCCGCCGCCCACGACCACCACAACGACGACGACAACGACACCGCCCACCACCACCACCACCACGACGCCGCCCACGACCACGACCACGGTGCCCACCACTACGACGACGACCACCAACCCGATGACGACGACGTACGTCACGGTGCCGTTCGTGCCGGTGCCCATCCCGATCCAGGTGCCCAACCGCGGTGAGACGCAGAACCCCTACCCGCAGCAACCGCAGTACCCGTACCAGCAGCAGCCGCAGAATCCTTTTCAGCCCTATCCGTGACGGGTTGCGCCGCGTATCGACGCGCGGTCGTGCCGAGTGCCGGTCGCGGCGCCACCAACTGGGGAAATGTGCCTGGTGCCGCGAAACTTTGGGTAGGCGTGGGAAATGTGGGTAAGAGTTCGGTTAAGGTTCTGCTGTGCCTGAGATGGATCGTCGCAGTGTGATGTTCATGATGGGTCTGGGGGTGGCAGCCGCTGCGCTGCCGGCCGGGATGGCCAACGCCGACCCGGCCATTGGTGACAACCCGCCTGGTCCGGGGCCGTCTGCCCCGGCGCCCGGGACGCCCACGCCGGCCGCCGCCGCGCCCACACCGAGCTTCCTGTTCCAGGATGAGTTCAACGGCCCGGCCGGGGCTCCGCCGGACCCGGCCTGGTGGCATCTCGTGCCGGAGCGCGAAACCATCAAGAACCCGGTCGAGTGGGACAAGCCGTTCAACATGGGCCGCTACGTCACCGACACCGACCACGCTTTCCAGGACGGCAAGGGCAACCTGGTGATCCGCGCGACGCGTGGCCCGGGAACCACCGTCCAGGAGAAGTACGCCAGCGCCAAGGTGGTGGGCAACTGGCGGGGCGGCATCGGTACCACCTGGGAGGCCCGGGTCAAGCTCAACTGCCTGACCGACGGTGCCTGGCCGGCGTTCTGGCTCCTCAATGACGATCCCGTCCGCGGTGGCGAGGTCGACTTGGTGGAGTGGTACGGCAACCGGGACTGGCCGTCGGGCACCACGGTGCACGCCCGGCTGGACGGGGAATCGTTCGCCACCGACCCGCACCCGATCGACAGCGGGTGGCACACCTGGCGGATGTCGTGGACGCCGCAGGGCATGTACTTCTGGAAGGACTACGCCCCGGGCATGGAACCTTTCTTCGAGGTTCCGGCAAACTCGTTGCAGGACTGGCCTTTCAACGATCCGGGCTACACGATGGTGCCGGTGTTCAACATCGCCGTCGGCGGTTCGGGCGGCCGCGATCCGAGCGGGGGCAACTATCCCGCCGAGATGCTGGTCGACTGGATCCGGGTCTTCCAGGGCTGAGTTTTCTCGGCGCGTTTCAGTAGACTCGGGCCCATGTGGGCCTGGTGGCGCCGAGCGGCCGCAGCCGTGACTGCGGTGATGCTCACCGGCTGCGGATCGACCGCCGCGGTTCCGGTGTCCTCACCGCCGCCGGCCTCCGAAGCCTTTGCGTTCCAGCCGCTGTGGCCGTTTGCCGCTCAGCACGAGGCCGACGATTGGCTGAACGACGGTGCCCCAGCGGGACATTCGCCTTGGCACGCCGACGCCAAGGCGACCGCGTTGTTCTTCACCCAGAACTACCTGGGTTTCGCGGAGATCGACCAGGCCACCACTGTCGACGAGCAGGCCCGCGAGGCCTGGATCGGGGTCGGATACTCGATACCCGAGGTCAACTCGGCGACCGCCGCAACGATCCACCTCGCACGTTTCGGCCCGCGGCCGGAGGCGCCATGGGAGGTCGTCGGCACCCGCGATGCGGTGCTCACCCTCGACGCCCCGCCATATGGCAGCACCGTGGGCCCGGTGATCGACGCCGGCGGCACCATCACGGGCGTGGACGAAAGCCTGCACCTGCAGGTCCGGCAGCTCACCCAGCCCGAGGTGTTGGGTGAGGATTGTTGTCTGCCCGCGGGCGGGCAGGCGCGGCCGTGGTCGGCGCGGGTGACGATGACGACGCCACCGCAACCGGGCGCTCTCACGCTGGTGGTGTCGACGGGTGGGCACGTCGCGAACGTCGAACGCTTCGCCGTCACCGGGCTGCGTGCACAGTGATCTCGCGGAGTTGCGCCGTCATGGAACGACAGCCGCGCGCAGTTTTCCCGGTGGCGGCGGGCGCAGCGCCGACGCCAGGTCTTCGAGTGCGACCGGAGCTGTGACGAGGGTTTCCCACGGATAGCGGTCCCGGGTGCGGTCGAGGAATTCCACCGCCCGGTGCAGGTGGCGGGGTTCGTAGTTGTGCACCCCGGTGATGGTGAGCCATTGCCGCACAATGCGTTCCGGATCGATCGCCAGTGGCGGACCGGGCGTCACCGATCCGGCAAGTACCAGGATGCCACCGATGTCGATGCGGCCCAACGCATCTGCGACGGCTACGGAAGAACCGGTGTAGTCGATCGCCACATCGACCGGGCATCCGCTGGACGCGCGGCCGCCGAAGCCCGGCACCAACGCCATCCGGTGGGCGTCGAGGTCGACAACCTGGACATCGGCGCCGGCCTCGGCGCACGCCGCCACTGCCGTGAGACCCAGCATGCCGGCACCGCCGATCAGTACCCGCCGGCCCGCCACGTCTCCCGCGGCCTCCAGGGTGGCCATCACGGTGGCTGTCGCGCACGCCGCCGGTGCGGCGACGGCATCCGGCAGCGTCTCGGGGACCACGGCGATCGCCGTCCCGCGCGGCAGAACCACATGTGCGGCATAGGAACCCGACAACGGCCAGTCCCCGTCGAACGGCTCGTGACCGACCTTGCGTACCGCGACGCACTTGGCGCTGCGCCCCGACCGGCAGCGCCCACACCGGCCACAGGCCACCGTCACCGACCAGATGACGCGTTGGCCCACCCGCACGTCGGCGCCCGGGCCGGTGGCCACGACCTCGCCTACGGCCTCGTGGCCGAGGACCGACGGGCAGGCCGAGGGGCGCCGGCCCGTGACGGTGTGCAGGTCACTGCCGCACACCGTGGCCAACCGCACCCCTACCAGCGCATCACCGTCACCGAGTGCGGGTATTGGTACCGCCTGCAGGTCGACCCCGGTGCCGGTCCAGACCGCGGCCGTTGTCACGCGAGGCGGGAGCGGATCCATCCGGACAATCTCTCGATGGCGTAGACGATGACGAAGATGACGATCACGATGGCGCCGGCCACGTCGAAGTTCAGCGTGCGGATCGACTCGAACAGCAGATAGCCGACGCCGCCCGCGCCGACGATGCCCAGGATGGTCGAGGTCCGCACATTGACGTCGAACAGGTACAGGCTGGATCCGACCATCGCCGGCATGGCTTGCGGAATCACCGCGGAGAACAACGTCTTCCACCAGCCGCCACCCACCGAGCGCACCGCCTCCAGCGGCCCCGGCGCGATCTCTTCGACCGCATCAGCCACCAGTTTGGCCAGAAAGCCGATCGATCCGATGGCCAGCGCGCAGGTGCCGGCGATCGGCCCGAGCCCGAGTGCCGCGACGAACACCACGGCCAGAATCAGCTCAGGGACCGCGCGTACCACCAGAATCCAGCCCCGCGCCAGCCAGTAGACCACCGGATGCGGAGTGACGTTGCGGGCCGCCAGGATGCCGACCGGGATCGACAACACGATGCCGATGGCGGTGGACACCACGCCGATCGCAACGGTTTGTGCTGCGGCGGCGAACAATTCGGTACCCAGCGCCGAGAAGTTGGGCGGGATCATCCGGGTGAACACATCGATGGCCGGACCGACCCAGGTGACCAGCGACAGCGGATTGAGCTGCAACATCGCCAACGCCGCCAGGCACACCGCCACCAGCGCTCCACCGAAGACGAACCGGGCGGCGCGCTCCCGGGCCGGGTTCGACTGTGCGGATTCCAGCAGCATCCGCCGGATCACGATGGACAGCAGTTCCATCGCCGCGATGATCGCCAGGATCACGCAAGCGATGCCCAGAGCCCGCGGATAGATCAGGCCGCGCAGGGCATCCTGCAGGGCAAAGCCGATGCCGCCGGCGCCCACGAAGCCGAGCACCACCGACATGCGCAGGTTGATGTCGATGCGGTAGATGAAGGTGGCGATCCAGGACGGCACCGCCTGGGGGACGACGGCGTTGAGCATCTCGCGGAAGTAGCCGACGCCGGTGCTGCGCACCGCTTCCCGAGGGCCGGGGTCCGTCTGCTCGATGGCATCGGCGAACACCTTGCCGAGCATGCCGATGGAGTGCAGCGCCAACGCGAGGATGCCCGGGAGTACCCCGATGCCGAGGGCGCGGACGAACAGCACCGCGAACAGCAGATCGGGCATGGCCCGGCAGCACGTGATGACCGCCCGGGCCACGGCCTGTACCGCCGGATGCGGGGTGGTGTTGCGGGCGGCCAGGAAAGCCAATGGCACAGAGGCGATCGCGGCGAGCACCGTGCCCAGCACTGCCATCAACAGCGTCTCGACGGCTAGGTGCGCGATGCGGCCCGGATCGTCCAGCCGGGGCGGGATCATCCGCTCCAGCAGCGCGACGACTTCGTCGACTCCGTTCAGCAGGGTGCCCGGGGCGAAGTCGATCGACCAGGCCGCGACGACGGTGGCCAGGATCGCCCCCACGCCGACCAGATGCACGAGGCCGGGCAGCGGTCTGCGCTCGGGCGCCGGCGCGGACGGGGTGGGGCGTTCGGCGAGGTCGGTGCTCACGAGGGGTGAGCCACCGAACGGGCGGCGGGGTCGACGCGCTGGTAGATCTCCATGACGTCGTCGCGGGTCATCCCGACCGCGGGCCGGTCCAGGATCTTCTGGCCGTTGCGCAGGCCGACCAGCCGGTGTGCCCAGCCCAGCGCGAGGTCCACCTGGTGCAGTGTGCACACCACGGTCAGTTTCTCCTCGATGCACACTCGGAACAGCAGATCCATGACCACACCGGCGTTTTCGGGATCGAGTGAGGCCACGGGCTCGTCGGCCAGCAGCAGGCCGGGCTTCTGCATCAGGGTGCGCGCGATCGCGACCCGCTGCTGCTGTCCGCCGGAAAGCGTGTCGGCCCGCCGGTCCGCGTAACCGGCCAGGCCGACCCGGTCCAGATAGGCCAGGGCTTCCGCGCGCATGATCTTCGGGTAGGTCAGCGCACCGTAGCGGGGCAACCGGAGCTGCCCGAGCCCACCGATCAGCACATTTTCCAGGCAGCTCAACCGCCCGACCAGATTGAAGTGCTGGAACACGAAGCCGACGTTGCGGCGCAGGGCGCGTAGCTGTTTGGGTGCGGCCCGGTCGACGTGGGTGCCGCCGACCTCGACGGTGCCGGAGGTGACCCGGTGCAACCCGTTGAGACAGCGCAGCAGGGTGGACTTGCCCGAACCGGACAGGCCGAGCAGCACCAGCATCTCGCTGCGCCGGACGTCGAGGCTGACCTGGTCCAGGGCCAGGGTGTCACCGAAACGTTTGGTGACGTCGCGGGCGATGACGACGAGGTCGTCGCCCGCGACGGGATGGTGAGGTCCGGCTGCGCTCATCGGGTTTCAGCCCTTGCACTTCTCGGAACCGGTGACGTCGCAGACATGGCGCACCCCGCTGTAGTCGGAATCGTCGACGGGGACGAATCCCCAGGCGCGTTCGTCCGTGACCCGGCAGGCGTCGCCCTGGCAGAAGCCCTCGGCCTCGAGGTTGGGCACGTTGACCTTGTCGGCGAAGATGGTCTTGAGCTTGCCCACGGCGTCCTCGCCCAGGGCGTCGTTGGCGGCGAACACCGACCCGGCGATCATCTCGGACTTCCATACCGTCTTGAGCTGACCGGGTTTGAGATCGCCCTTGGCGATCATGGTCTTGTCGACCATGGTGTCGAACGCGAAGCCGGCGTCACAGTCGCCGTTGGCGATGGCCAGGGCCGAGGAATCGTGGCCACCGGCGTAGATCGGTGACATCGCCGCCGAGATGTCACCTTCGGCGCCGGATTTGATCACGCCGGCCTCGATCAGCCCGGCGGTCGGGTAGAGGAAACCCGATGTCGAGCTGGGGTCGACGAAGCACACCTTCTTGCCGGCAAAGTCGTTGAGCCCGTTGATGTTCGCCTCGTCGGCGCGGGCCAGGCCGTAGGACTGGTAGCCGGGCTGAGCGCCCTGGTCCTGGATCACCGCACCCACCGGGGTGATCTTGGCGCCGTTGACACCGGCGACCACATAGGCGAACGGTCCGAAGAATGCGAGGTCGACGTTGTTGGCGATGATGCCTTCGACCACCCCGGCGTAGTCGGAGGCCTGGACGAACTCGACCTTGGCGCCGGTCTCCTTTTCCAGCAGCTTGATCAGCGGCTCGTAGCTGGCCTTCAGGTCGGTGGAGTTCTCGGCCGGGATGGCGGCCAGGGTGAGGGTCTGCGGAAAGCCCTGGGCGGTCAGCGCATCGGAGTCCGAGCCGGAGCTCGAACAGCCGGACAATACCAGGGCGGCGCTGGCGGCTGCCATCGCAGCGGCGGTGCAAAGAGTACCGAACTTCATGGCGCGCTGAACCTTTCGGGGACGGAGCGGTTGACGGGCAGCGCGCCGACGGGAGCCCGCGACTGCCATGCCCCACACCCTGTGGGTTGGTCTATACCAGCGGGTGCATGCGAGGAGACGGGGAGGTTAACAACTCTGGACGTCTTTGGTCTATACCAAGACTTGCTACGGTGGTCGGGTGTCCGCCACCGCAGAACCCCGGGTGCTCAAGCACCAGGTCGTTCGCGCGCAACTGGAGCGACTGCTCGAGGATCTCGAGGTCGGCGACTCGTTTCCGGCCGAGCGGGAGATCGCCGAACGTTTCGACGTCGCTCGCGAAACTGTGCGTCAGGCATTGCGAGAGTTGTTGCTGGCCGGGCGGATCGAGCGCCGGGGCCGCGCCACCGTCGTCGCCAAGCCAAAGATCCTGCAGCCCCTGTCGATGGGCTCGTATACCGAGGCGGCCAAAGAGCAGGGCCGCAGCGGCGGGCGCATTCTGGTCGGCTGGAGCGACCTGATTGCCGACGACATTTTGGCCGGGCGTCTGGAGATCGAGGTGGGCGCGCCGGTCCTGCAGTTGGAGCGGGTGCTGACCACCGACGGCATCCGTGTCGGCCTGGAGACCACGAAGCTGCCCGCGGCACGATATCCGGGACTGCGCGAGGTCTTCGATTACCGCGATTCGCTGTACGCCGAGATCCGCAGCCGCGGGATTCATTTCGCACGCACCGTCGACACCATCGACACCGCGTTACCGGACTCGCGCGAATCCGCGCTGCTCACCGTGGACAGTCGCACCCCGATGTTCCTGCTCAACCGGGTGTCCTACGACCAGGACGGGATCCCGATCGAACAGCGACGCTCGCTGTATCGGGGGGACCGGATGACGTTCACCGCGGTGATGACCGCACCGGTGACGGGATAGCGGGAGCCTCCCTTAGGAATCTCTTATTCCCGTGACCAATTTGTGACCTTTGACCTCGGAAAACACGCCGAAAATGTGCTTGACACGTTTCTGAGGAAACTCGCAGAACCGGGGAGCGGTTGCTGCGACCTCGGGGAACTATCCGTATGGTGCCCGTGTGGGCCGACACGCATTAGCCAGCCCCCGCCGGCGCAAACTGCCGGCGGTAGCGGCTGGCCTCATCGCTCCGGCCGCTGTGTTCTTCGCGGTCGGTGGTGATTTCCATCCATACCCCGCTGAGGAAACCGCCAAACCCGCCGCGGAGCCCCCGGCCGAGCAGGGACCGCCGTGCTGCATGGAGATCGTGGCAGCGCCCGGCGGCGGCTCGACCGCCGCCATCCAGACCGTCGGCCTGAGCGCGGCCCAGGCGCAACCGTCTACCGCCTCCCGGTGGCGCGTCATCAACATCCCGCAACTGCTGCCCGTCGGCGACGCGCCGGAGCGCGGCCTGCAAGTCAAGACCATCCTGGCCGCCCGCGCCGTCAGCGCCGCGTTCCCCGAGATCCAGGACATCGGCGGTGTCCGTCCGGACGCCCTGCGCTGGCACCCCGACGGTCTGGCCATCGACGTGATGATCCCCAACGCCAGTAGCTCGGGCGGCATCGCGCTCGGCAACCGGATCGTCGCCTACGCACTGAAGAACGCCGAGCGGTTCGCCCTGCAGGACGCCATCTGGCGGGGCACCTATTACACACCCGACGGCGGCGCGAAATCCGGCAGCTACGGCCACTACGACCACGTGCACCTGACCACCAAAGGTGGCGGCTACCCGACCGGCGGCGAACTGTACCTGCGCTGAGGCCGACGTCCGCCCAGCGTGTCCCATGATCCGGACTGGCCGCGCCGCTTAGATTCGCAGCGTGGCGCGCAAAATGTCATTCCGCCGGGCACGGTCGGTGATGAGCGCCGAGATCGCCGCGATCCGCCGCAGCGATCCCGAACTCGACGCCGGCGACCTGGCCGGCTTCACCCTGCCGATCCTGCTGCGTGCGCTCGGCGTGGTGGCCATCGGCGTGGTGCCCCTACTGGTGGTCCGCAACGGCGACACCGCGAACGAACAGCTGGTACCCGTCATCGGGTCGCTCGCCCTGGTGATCATCTGTGCGGCCGTGGTGGCCTGGCTGATCTCTATCGTCATCTCCGGGCTGGTGGTGATGATCCTCTACCGGACCCGGCCGTCGTCCTCCTCACGTCTGGTGATGCGCATCCTCACCGACTCGTTCATGCGCATCGACGACTCAACCTCGGCGCTGATGCTGCTGGCCCTGCTGGCCGGTCTGCTGTCACTGGCGTTCGGTCTGCCGACGCGGACCGGGGACGAGCTGGCGAACTCGGTGCTCGACGACCTGCTGGCCGCGCAGATCGGGGTGCTGCTGGTGGCGCTGGGTTTCGCGTTCATCGCCGAGTCGATCCGCTCGTCCGCCGACATCGTCGACGACCAGTCACTGCTGTTGGCCTGGCCCTGGGCGCTGGTCATCGCGTGGGTGAGCTGGGTACTGGCCACCGTCGCGGGCCCGTTCGAGGCGACCCGGATGCTGACTATCCTGTTGCACGAATGGCTACCCGCCATCGTCGACGGTCAGCCCAGCTCGCAGGTGATCGCCGAGTTGGTCCCTCCGTCGGCGCGATGGTGGGTGGCGTTCGGCCCGCTGCCGATCATCGCGGCGATCTGGGCCTATGAGGCGTACCGGCGTGGCGGGTTCGTCGCCATCCGGACGTTCTTTTCCGACGATGCGCCCGCCGCCGCGCCGGGCTGAGAGGACGCACCATGGCCGGATCGGCACCGCCCGCACCGAATTTGGTCGCAGTTGTCACCGAAGCCCTGCACTGGGCGAGTCTTTCGGTGCCGGTGGGGATCGGGCTGACGATTGCCGTGCTCGCCATCCCGCCGGACCGGGGCGGGGTGGTGGCCGAGAAGGTTCGGGCCTTGTCGGTTCCGGCGGCGGTGTTCGTCGCGCTCGCCGCGCTCGCGCAGTATTTCGTTGCCCCACCAGGACGCGGGGACGGATTCGCGGTGCATGTGCTGCCGCTGATCCAGCTCGGTGGTGCGTTGGTGGTGGCGCTCGGACTGGTGCTGCTGCACGGCAGATCGTCGCGGCGGCTCGCCGGTGGCGTCGTCGCGGTGGCCGTGCTGACGGCCGTGCTGCCGAACATTCCGCGGTCCGTCCCCTCGCTCAACGGGTTGGCCCACAACGTCTCGACTGCGGGCCACGTGATCGGCGCCCTGGTCTGGGTGGGTGGCCTGGTGGTGTTGTCCGTGGCCGGGATCGCATCGAGCGCACGGATCGCCGACGGCGCGGCCAAGGATTTGGCGACGCGCGATTGGATTCAGATCTGGGAGCGGTTCGGGGTGGCGGCGTTGTACTCGGTGGGCGTCCTGATCGTCAGCGGCGCCTGGCTGTCGTGGATACACGTCGGCACGTTCGGGCAGTTGTTCACCACGGCCTACGGCCGCTACCTCGCGATCAAGCTCGTCCTTGTCATTGCGCTGCTGATCGCCGGCGCCTACAACATGCGGATCCTCATCCCGAAGATCCTCGCGGCGCGGGCCGACGGAGAAACCGGTCATGCATTTCACCTGGCCGCCAAGCACTTTCCGCGCGTCGTCCTCGCCGAGGCGGTGGTAGCCATCGGAATCCTGGTCGTGGTCCCGTTCCTGCGCGGCTCGGCCCGGACCGAGGCGGGCTGGCCAGGTGCCCGCTCGTTCGACCTGACCGTGTTCGGCACCGGGGTGTTGTTGACCGCGCTGGTCGCGTTCGCGTTGTGGGCCGGCACCCGCACACCCGATCGCAGCTGACCTACTCGTCCTCGGGTTCGCCCTCGGGTTCGGCGGCCGGTACGTCGCGCCGTCGCGCGAACATCATCACGATGTCGCCGATCGGTGCCTCACGGACTGCGCCCCAGGACGGGCCGACGGCGAAATCGGCGTCGGTGGCCACGAAGCGGTAGCCCGGCAGGTCGCGCTGTGGGGCGAACGGAAATTTCATGTGCCACAGGTGTTGTGCCACCGCGACGGCGGCATCGGTGGGCATCGGGCGGTCGATGGCCAGCGGAACACAGATGTCCTGCGTATGGATGAGGATGTCCATCAGCGGATCGAGTTCCTTGGTCATCGGCGGCCGCTTGCGTGACCCCACCATGGCGCGCAGCCGCGTCGTGATGGCCGCCGGATCGGCGGTGTCGTCCTGTGCCGCCCGGCGGACCATGGCGTTGAACCGGAAACCGGATTTGAGTGCCGCCCGGACAAACTCACCGAGGCCGGCGTGGGCCTGGGTGATGTGGATCGCGACCTCGCGCACCGTCCAACCGGCGCACAGCGACGGCGTCGACCACTGATCGGGCCGAAGGGTGTCGAGAAGGTCGGCGAGCTGTGCCCGCTGCTCATCGACGGTGCGCCAGATTGTGTCGGTGTCCATGCCCGCTCCCATCGTCACCTGACAACCTAGTCGCGCTCAGTCGGTCGCGAACGCGGCCTGCGCCTCCCTGTCGAGGTCGACGTATTTCTCCTCGCTCACGTCGACCGCGACACCCCTGATGGTGCCTCCGGTGAACCGGCCTGGATTCTGGTAGAGCGACGACACGTTGTCGCCGCTGTCGAATCCGACACACAACCCGTCGCCGGCAAGGGTGAACTTGCCGATCTGCGCCCGCATCGGACCCCGCGCGGTCTCCTTGCCGTCCACGTAAAGGATTGTGGTGCCGGTTGATTCGCCGTGTTCGCCCTTGCCCTCCCGGATGAATTCCATACCCAGCGCATGCTTGCCTTCCGGCAGCGGGCCGGAGGCGAACACCTGCTCGGGTTTGATGCCCAGGAAGTTGTAGACGTAGTGCAGCTTGTTGTCCTTGATGAACAAGGCGTGCCCGCCGAAGCGTGAACCGTGGGCGAACAGGACGCCTTGGGCGTCCTTGGTCATGTCGACGTCGGCGATGATCTTGTAGGACCGGCCGCGGATGTTGGCCGCCACACCCTCTGGCACCGGCGCGGTGTCCGGGTAATAGAGGTACCGCGTGCGGGGAGGTTCGAACTGCGGCCGCTCGATGGTGAGTAGTTCGACCGGAACACGATCGTCGAGGGGCAGAACGTAGTTGTTCTTCGCCTCCTCGTTCCACGCGTCGATCAGCTCCTTGAGCTTCTCCGGATGCTGGTCGGCGACGTTCTTGGCCTCGGAGCGATCCTCGTCGACGTGGAATAGCTCCCACTTGTCCTGATCGAAATGGCCCTTGCCGCTGATGGGCGCGTGCAGCGCCGACGCCTTCCAACCGTCCTGCCAGATCCCGCGGGTGCCGAGCATCGCGTAGTACTGGCGCTTCTTGGTGGTGGCGGCGTCGGCGCCGTCGAAGCTGTATCGCATCGACACCCCGTTCAGCGGGTACTGCTTGATGCCGCGATACTCCTCGGGCATCTCGATTCCCGCGACGTCGAGGATCGTGGGGACCACGTCGGTGGCGTGGTGGTACTGATGGCGCACTTCACCTTTGGCCTTGATGCCCTTGGGCCAGTGGATCACCATCGGATCGCAGGTGCCGCCCGAGAACTGCGAGTAGCGCTTGAACATCTGGAACGGTGTGGAGAACGCGACCGCCCAGCCCGTCGGATAGTGGTTGTAGGTATCGGGAGTGCCCAGCTTGTCGAGCATCTTCATGTTCTCGGCCAAGTCATCGGGGTAGCCGTTGAAGAATTTGTTCTCGTTGACCGACCCGTTCGGTGATCCCTCGCCGGAGGCGCCGTTGTCGGCGCAGTAGAAGATGACGGTGTTGTCCAGCTGGCCCGTCTGTTCCAGGTAGTCGACGACCCGCCCCACCTGGGCATCGGTGTACTCCGAGAACCCGGCGAACACCTCCGCCATCCGGGAGAACAACTTCTTCTCGTCCGGGCTCAGCGAAGCCCACGGCCGCACCGCGTCGGCCTCCAACGCCACGTCCTCCGGTAGCGGGTTGATCGGGGTCAGCTCGGTGCCCTTGGGCATGATGCCCTTGTCGATCATCCGCTTGAGCACCCACTCGCGGTAAGCCTCGTAGCCGTCGTCGAACTTGCCCTTGTACTTTGCCGAGTACTCCTCGGGGCTGTGGTGTGGTGCGTGGTTCGCGCCCGGGCAGAACCACATGTACCAGGGCTTGGACGGGTTGCTGGAGCGCTGGTCGCGCAGCATCCGAATCGCTTGATCGGCAAGGTCTTTCGACAGGTGATAACCCTGATCCGGAGGATACGGCTGATCGATGAACCGGTTGTCCTCAGACAGGTCGGGATACCACTGGTTGGTCTCGCCGCCGAGGAAGCCGTAGAACCGGTCGAAACCCTTCTGCAGCGGCCACTCCGACTTGCTACCACCGCTGGAGACATCTTCTTCGGGGACGTTGTGGTCCTTGCCGACCCAGAAGGTGCTGTAGCCGTTGTCTTGCAGCACCTGGCCCACCGTCGCGCATTGCGCGGGCAGCCGGGCCGCCGCGCCCGGGAAGCCATCGGACCCTTCGGTGATGCTCGCGAACCGGTTCACATGGTGGTTGCGGCCGGTCAACAGGCAAGACCGGGTGGGCGAGCACAGTGCGGTGGTGTGCCACTGCGAATAGGTCAGTCCGTTGTCGGCCAACTTTTGTAGGGTCGGCATGTTGATCCGGCCGCCATAGGGCGACCATGAGGCCATACCGGTGTCGTCGAACAGCACCACCAGGACGTTGGGCGCGCCCTCCGGGGCGTGCTTGAGCTCGAACGGCTTCCAGTCCGGCTTCGAGTCACGAACATCGAGCTCGATCTTGCCGTCGAAGCCCTCGTTGATGCCGGTTCCGTAGTCGGGTGGCCCGGCGTCGGGGGCTGCGCCGGGCTTTCCCGAATCGTCACAACCGGAGGCCAGTGCACCCACTGCGGTCGCCCCCACGCCGGCCGCTGCGATGCCACCCAACATCGAACGTCTCGACAGTTGGCCGCGCTTCTCATGGTCGTTCGGGGCCGTGTCATCGGTGTTCGATTCCATGCTGGATCACATTAGGCCAGCTCAGACCGACTGTCCCGGCAAATCACGGCACGGCTTGGCAACGGTTGAGACTCGCTGCGCGCCACCGCTTCCGGTGTGCACGCCTACAGCGGGATCGGCCGATTCAGATCGTCGGCGTCGTCGTCGGCCAGTAGGTCATGGAAACGGCGCAAAACCGAAGCGCAGGCGGCGCGTTCGGCCGGATCGAGACGATCGAGAACCTTGCTCAATTCGCGCCGGCGGCGGGTCGACACCTGCCGCACCAGCTTGCGTCCGCGATCGGTCAGCTTCAGGGTGACGATGCTGCGGTTGGTCGGTTCCGAGCCGCGGGCCAGATGGCCGGAGGCATCCAGTCGGTCAGCCAGCCTGGTGACCGTCGAACCCACCACGCCGAGCGCCTGAGCGCATTCCGTCGAGGTCGACGTGCCGCGCTCCTGCAGCACCAGCAGCAACCGGAACTGGGGCAGTGAGATCTCCAACTGGTCCACACTGCGTAGTGCCACACCCACCAGGTCTCGGGTTGCCACTTCGAACGCCGACAGTTCATCGACCGGAGTTCGGGTCATCTCGTGCTGCCGCGCGCGGACCATCTATTGAGTATTCCACGCGCACGGCACTGGTGCTGTGACCCTCAGGTAGGTCTCAGGTTCCGGTCGTGGGCGGTCGCGCCGTCGCCGAGCGTGGGTCAAAAATGTTGTTCGCCAAAGTAATTCTGGTACGTCGTCGTCCCAGCACCGGCGGAGTGCCGGATGGCGGGTCAGGCGAATCTCCCAGGGTTGGCCGCGACGGCTCTGCGCAATATCGGCCGGTCGGCCCGGTATGCCTGCACGACGGGCTCCAGTTCCTGTGGGCTGGCCCCGTGCATGATAACCGAATGAGTGCCCAGATCATATTGTCGGGCAATCGTTTTCGCGCAACTGCGACGTGATCCCGAGGCTACGGCGGACAGCCAGTCGGCCGGAATCAGCTCGGCGATCTGTTGCAGCGTCTCGACCGATGCACTGGCGTCGATCGGGCCGGCCGCGGCGGCCTCGGTGAACAGGTCGCTCTGCTTGATCCGCTCCCACGCGGCGGGATCCCAGCCGTTGGCTGAGACGAGAACGTCCGCGTACGCCTGCAGGTACGTGGCCAGCCGGCCCACGCCGCGACGCAGCTGATCCTCGGGCGACAACGCGTCGGGCACCGTCGCCAGACACGCCCAGATGCGCACGCTGTCCGGATCCCGGCCCGCTCGTTCCGCACCCCGGCGCACCGCGGCAACCGACTTCTCCGTCGCCTCATCGGAGAAGAAGGTATGCAGCACAACGAAGTCGGCGATCTCTCCGGCGAGTGCCATCGTCCTGGGGCCGACCGCCACCAGTCCGATGGGCGGTCCCTCACCCAGGCCGTTGGCGTGCCGCAGGAACGGAAATTTCCCAGCCGGGCCGTCGTGGTCCAGGATCATCTCCCCGGCCCAGAGTCGGCGCAGGATGCCGAAGAAGTCCCGCAGCCGCGCCTCGGTCACCACCGGCAGGCCCATCGCCTGCCAGTAGCCCGCCATCCCGCGACCGAAGGCCATGGCGAAGCGGCCCTCGGTCAACGCGTGCATGGTCGATCCCACCGTGGCGGTGACGGTGGGGTGGCGGGTGTGGTGGTTGGTCGACGGCGCGATCCCCAGCGTCGTGCTGGCACCGGCCAGCGCGCCGGACAGCACCGCCGGGTCCTTCACCGTGAACCGCTCACCGATGTGGCACGAGCCCAAACCGAGCGCCTCGGCCGCCCGGGCCTCGGGGAGCACGACGCGGACGTCCGCGGGGTGACGGGTCACGGCGTAATAGCCGAGTTCGTTCAGCTGAGTGTCAGTGCTCAATGCGCGCCTTTCGTGCCCCCGTGGACGCCTAGCACTGTCGGGCAGCGTGACGGCCTTGTCAATGAATGCTGACGGCGTGGGGCGCGACGCCAAGGGGTGCGGCGGCTGTCGAAACCTTCATCACCAGGCGGCCTTCGCGGTTCTTCACCGGGGAGAAGCCAAAATGCAGGTAGAACGCTTCTGCCTCGGCATCGATGTGGATCTACCAGGTCGGATAGTGGAGCCGATGACGGGAATCGAACCCGCGTATTCAGCTTGGGAAGCTGATGTTCTGCCATTGAACTACATCGGCATGGTGCTGAGGAAGGATAGCAACCCGGCCCGGCTCGTGGCTCAGCCGGGCGGATATCGTCCCGGCGAGTCTAAGAAATTGACGCCGGCCGACCCGTGCGGCGCCGGCGGCCGACTGGCGAAGGGCGCCGATCCAGTGGACACCCCGTTGCCCAGTGCGGACCCGGAGTCCGCGATGGCGTGGCGAAACTGACGACCACAGAACATGATTGTCGTTCACGCGTGCCCCTGAGAGCGCCGTAAAACCTCGGGCCGATAGTTCTCAGGTGCGCTCTCTACCGTCGTTCCTGTGGGGCTCCATCCGGTGCTGAATGGAGCGAACGGGCCCGCACGGCGGGCCGAATCAACTGAGGGATCTCAACCAATGGATGTCGTAATCGGTATTGCCATGACCGCGCGTGACGCCCGGCTTGTCCTGGTTGAGGGCACGGACGGTGACGGCGCGGTGATCGACCATGACTCGCTTGCCGCGGACACCCGCGTCGGCGTCGAGGACCCGGGCTTTCGCGAGTACGTCGTCAACGCGGTGCTCGACACCTACGCCGACGCGCCCGCGAACGGATACACCGTCGCCCGCGTCGCATTGACCTGGACCGACGAGGTGGACGCTGACGCCAAACTGGTACTCGATGCCCTCGCGGAGCAGGGCGTCGACAAGGTGGCCGTGGTCTCCACGGCCGACGCGGAAAGCTATGCCGGGGCGGCGAATTCAGTGGAGGCGCGTTCGGTCGTGCGCGACGACGACGCCGCCTTACTGGCCCGCGGCGCCCTGCTCGCCAGCGCCGACATTCGGGACGAGGCCGCCTCGGCGCCCATGCGCGACCCGGTGCGGCGCACCCTCGCCAAGATCATGACGACGGCGGCGCTGATCGTGGCGGGTTCGGTGTTCGTGGCCATCACCGTGCACGGGAACGACGGCGGCGTCCCACAGCAGGCGTCAGCGCCGGTGGAACACACGGTGCCGGCCCCGCCCGCCGCGCCGGCCGAGCCGCCGATCCACACCGTCGTGCGCAAGGTGGTGCCGATGGCCGGGCGGGCGGCTGCGCAATCCTTGTCGGCGCCCTACGCCGACACCTCGATGCCGCCATCGACAGGGGTGGTCCGTCGCTAACCGATACGCTCGTCGGGTGCTGCTCTCCGATCGAGACATCCGGGCCGAAATTTCCGCGAAACGCCTGGCCATTGAGCCGTTCGACGATGCCCTGGTGCAGCCGTCGAGTGTCGACGTCCGCCTGGACACGCTGTTTCGGGTGTTCAACAACACCCGCTACACCCATATCGACCCGGCCAAGCAGCAGGACGAGCTGACCACCCTGGTCGAGCCCGCCAAGGGGGAGCCGTTCGTGTTGCACCCCGGCGAGTTCGTGCTCGGCTCGACCCTGGAGGTGTGCACGCTGCCCGACGACCTGGCCGGCCGGCTGGAAGGCAAGTCCTCGCTGGGCCGTCTTGGCTTGTTGACGCACTCCACGGCCGGGTTCATCGACCCGGGCTTTTCCGGCCACATCACGCTGGAGCTGTCCAACGTCGCGAACCTGCCCATCACGTTGTGGCCGGGGATGAAGATCGGTCAGCTGTGCCTGCTGCGGCTGACCAGCCCGGCCGAGCATCCGTACGGCAGCGACAAGGTGGGCTCGAAATACCAGGGCCAGCGCGGGCCGACGCCGTCGCGCTCCTACCTCAACTTCATCAACAGCATCAGTAGTTAAGCGCCAGTCGCGCGTCGCCATTTTCTACCTGTGGGTTGTGGAAATTCGCGACCTGCAGCCCTGGTGTGGAAAGCGGCGCGAAAACCGGCGGGGAGGCCGCGCGGGCACCTGCGCGGATACCCGCGGGATGAACCGGACGGTTCTCTTTGTCGTAATACCGAGTAGGGTCTAACTAACCGGCGCCGGCGCGCAGCATGCCGTCGCGGTCCGACCAGAATCTCGGCGCTGTAGCTAATGCGCATGGGTGTAACGATCGACCTGGTTACCCCGATGAAGGTTCTAGATGTCGGTTCGTGCGGAATGTGTGCGCAATGGCGACAAGTGCAGTGCAGCAAACACATTGGAGGGCTTGGTGGACATCGTACTGGGTGTGACGATGGCACCTACGACAGTCCGCATGGTGCTGGTCGAGGGGGAGAAAGCCGACGGGGTCACCGTCGATCACGACGTCTTCGACGTCACCGCCGAGGACGGTTCGGCAACTGCCGCCGACCAGGTGCTGGCGGCCATCCTTGGGACCCAGGAGAGCGCCACTGCCGGCGGGCACCACCTGAAATCCGTGGGTGTCACGTGGACGGATCATTCCGACGCCGCCGCGCTGCGCGACGCGCTGGCCGCGCACGGCATCGACGACGTCATGCTGGTCTCCGAAGGTCATGCCGCCGCGGCGCTGGCCCAAGCGGTGGGCCGCGCGGTCGGCTACGACACCACCGCGCTGCTGTTCATCGACCGGGACGCCGCGACGCTGTCGGTGGTGCAGACCGACGACGGCTCGGTGGTCAAGGTGCTGGGCCGGTCCCTGCACAGCGCCGACGCCATGGCCGTGCTCACCGAAATGGCCGCGGCCGTCGACGCCGCCGACTCGGCGCCCCAGGGCATGTTCGTGGTGGGCGCCGGCGTGGATGTCGCCTCGGTGAAGTCGCATCTGGAACACCTGGTGTCGCTTCCGGTCAGCGCCCCGGACGAGCCGGAGATGGCGTTGGCCCGCGGCGCCGCGCTGGCCTCGGCCAACGCGCCCGCCTTCGAGGCTTCCACCGTCGGCCTGGCCTACTCGCAGGATCCTGACGGCACCACCGCGGGCAGCGCCTACGCGCTGGCCGGACTGGCCACCGAGATGGCTCCGCTGGGCGAGGATCCGATCGACGCCCTGGACTTCGCCGCCGACGAGATGCCGCTGGAGGAGGAACGCAAACCATTCCTGCTCGTCGGTAGTGCTCTGACATCGGTATTCGTGGTTGGTGTTGTGGCGCTGGTTATTTCACTCGCAGTGAGCATCCGGCCGACGGTCGATCAGCGACCCTCCCCGGCCCAGGGAGCGGTGATGCCCACGGCTCCGGCGAAACTCCCCGCACCCGCAGCGCCCCCGCCGGTGCCCGAAGCTCAGCCGGTCCAGGAAGCACCGCCACCGGCCCCGCCGCCCGAGACCATCAAGGCGCCGATCCCGGTGGTCCAGGAAGCCCCGGCGCCCGCCCCGCAGGCCCCGCCGCGCACGGTCTACGTCGAGCAGCCCGCCGCGGCGCCACCACCTGCGCCGGAAGCGCCTGCGCCGGCCCCCGAGGCTCCGCCGCCCGCACCGGTCCCGGTGGCCCCGGCTCCGGCACCGGTCTACACCCCGCCGGCGCCGTACATCCCGCCGCTGATCACGCTGCCGGCGCCGCGCCTGCCGTCGATCTTCCGTCCGCCGTGGGAGCCGCAACGGCCGTCACGCGTCGAACCGCAGGCGCCATCGTGGGATCCGCCGTCGCGCGATGTCCCCGACACCCCGCGCTGGCCGGGGTCGGATTCTCGCCGCGGCTCCGACGACTGGGGGCCCAGCTCGGGCTGGAACCCCGGCCGTTCCGGCGGCTCGGGCGATTGGAACCCAGGCCGCTCGGGTGGCTCCGGTGACTGGAACCCGGGCCGGTCCGGTGGTTCGCACGGCGGGCACGGCGGCGGTGACGGCGGCTCGCTGTTCCCGTTCCCCTTCGGCGGGCACTGACAACTGTCACCTGCCGTTGGCCTGCCGCTCAGTGTCACGTAGCGGCCAGCTCATCCGCACCGCCTATCCAGGCAGTATGCGATGCACCGTATTCGGTACCGGCTATCTGGGCGCGACTCATGCCGCGGGGATGGCCGAGCTCGGCCACGAGGTGATCGGGGTCGACATCGACCCGGGCAAGGTGGCCAAACTGGCCGCCGGCGACATCCCGTTCTACGAGCCCGGCCTGCGCAAGGTGCTCAACGACAACCTGTCGGCCGGGCGGCTGCGGTTCACCACCGACTATGACGAGGCCGCCGACTTCGCCGACGTGCATTTCCTCGGCGTCGGCACCCCGCAGAAGAAGGGCGACTACAGCGCCGACCTGCGCCACGTGCACGCCGTCATCGACACCCTGGTGCCGCGCCTGCGCCGCAACGCGGTCATCGTCGGCAAGTCGACCGTCCCGGTCGGAACCGCCGCTGACCTGGCCGCGCGGGCCCGGGCCCTCGCACCCGCCGACGTGGACGTCGAGGTGGCCTGGAATCCGGAGTTCCTGCGCGAGGGCTACGCCGTACACGACACCTTGCACCCCGATCGCATTGTGATTGGGGTGCAGCATGATTCCGCTCGCTCAGAGGCCGCGGTGCGCGAACTCTACGCCCCGATGATCGCCGAGGGGGTGCCGTTCCTGGTCACCGACTTGCAGACCGCCGAGCTGGTCAAGGTGTCGGCCAACGCCTTTCTGGCCACCAAGATCTCGTTCATCAACGCGATCTCCGAGGTGTGCGAGGCGGCCGGTGCCGACGTCACGCTGCTGGCCGACGCGCTGGGCTACGACCCGCGCATCGGGCGGCGATTCCTCAACGCGGGCTTGGGTTTCGGTGGCGGCTGCCTGCCCAAGGACATCCGGGCGTTCATGGCCCGCGCCGGTGAACTCGGCGCCAACCACGCACTGACCTTCCTGCGCGAGGTCGACAGCATCAACATGCGTCGCCGTACCGCGATGGTGGAGCTGACCACCCGCAGTTGCGGAGGATCGCTGCTGGGCGCCAACATCGCCGTCCTCGGCGCGGCGTTCAAACCCGAATCCGACGACGTACGAGATTCCCCGGCGCTCAACGTCGCCGGGATGCTGCAACTGAACGGGGCCGCCGTCAACGTGTACGACCCCAAGGCGATGGACAACTCGCAGCGGGTCTTTCCCACCCTGAACTACTCCACATCGGTCATCGAGGCCTGTGATCGGGCGGATGCGGTGCTGGTACTCACCGAGTGGGCCGAGTTCGTCACCCTCGACCCGGCCGAGCTGGCCGACACGGTGCGGGTCAAAGTTGTTGTCGACGGCCGTAATTGCCTGGATACCGAGCGGTGGCGAGAGGCCGGCTGGCGCGTCTATGCATTGGGCCGTCCGCTGAGCACTGTTTGAGGCGTTGTCGAATAAAAACCGCGGTCGTAGGCTCGGGTCATGCGCCAACACATCCGATGGCTGGCCCTGCACGGCGTGGTTCGCGGCATCTCGGTGGTGGGTGTGCGTCGCGGCGACGTGCAGGCGCGGCTGATCGCGGACCCACAGGTGCGGGCCGACCCGGCCCCGTTCGCCGACGAGATGCGGGCCAAAGGTCCGGTGATCCGCGGCCGCGCCCTGCTCATGACCTTCGACTACGGTGTGGCCGCCGACCTGCTGCGTTCTGACGATTTCCGGGTGTCCCGGCTCGGCGGCAACCTGCCCCGTCCGTTGCGCTGGATCGCCGACAAGACCGACACCGGCGGGCTGCACCCACTGCTGCCGCCCTCACTGCTGGCGGTGGAACCGCCCGATCACACCCGCTACCGCAAGCTGGTCTCCTCGGTGTTCACCACCCGCGCGGTGGCCCGGCTGCGCGAGCGCGTCCAGCAGACCGCCAACGAATTGCTGGACGCGATGGAAAGCGACGACGGTGTCGTCGACATCGTGGACCGGTACTGCGCGCAGCTGCCGGTCGCGGTGATCAGCGACATCCTCGGGGTGCCGGACGCCGACCGGTCGCAGATCCTGCGCTTCGGCGAACTCGGTGCGCCCAGCCTGGACATCGGACTGTCCTGGCGGCAGTACCGCAAGGTCAACGAGGGCATCGCCGGTTTCGAGGACTGGCTGACCCGTCATCTGCGTCAGCTGCGCCGCACTCCCGGCGACGACCTGCTCAGCCAGATCATCGCGGCCTCGGATGCCGGTGCGGCCGGCGAACCGCTGACCGATCCTGAGCTGCGGGCGCTGGCCGGGCTGGTGCTGGCGGCCGGGTTCGAGACGACGGTCAACCTGCTGGGCAACGGGATTCGGATGCTGCTCGGCCGTCCCGATCACCTGCACACCCTGTCCGCCCGCCCCGAACTGTGGCCCAACGCGGTGGAGGAGATCCTGCGGCTGGACTCCCCGGTGCTGATGAGCGCACGGGTGGCCCGGATCGACACCGAGGTGGCCGGCATGCCGGTCCAGGCCGGCGAGCTGGTGATCCTGCATCTGGCCGGCGCCAACC
Organism: [Mycobacterium] fortunisiensis; assembly: GCF_019050325.1. Taxonomy (GTDB): domain Bacteria; phylum Actinomycetota; class Actinomycetes; order Mycobacteriales; family Mycobacteriaceae; genus Mycobacterium; species Mycobacterium fortunisiensis. Next base: position 395,932 of record NZ_VOMB01000002.1, read on the forward strand.
GTGACCCCGCGGTGTTCACCGATCCGCACCGCTTCGACATCGAACGCGAGAACGCCGGGCGGCACCTGTCGTTTTCCGGGGGCCGGCATTTCTGCCTCGGCGCCGCGCTGGCCCGGGCCGAAGGCCAGGTGGGCCTGCAAACCTTCTTCGACCGGTTCCCCGACGCGCGTGCTGCCGGTGCGGGCAGCCGCCGCGACACCCGAATCCTGCGCGGCTGGTCGACTCTGCCGATAACGCTCGGAAAGGCACGCACAGCGGTAGGTTCATGACGTGGACTTCCGGGCTGTACTGCTCGACCAGACCCGAATCTTCGGGGAGCTGATCGCCGCCAACGATCCCGAGACGCCGGTGCCGACGTGCCCGGACTGGACGCTCAAGCAACTGTTCCGCCATGTCGGCCGTGGAAACCGTTGGGCGGCACAGATTATCTCCGAGCGCCGGGTCTCACCGCTGGATCCGCGGGAGGTGCACGACGGCAAGCCGCCCGATGATCCCGACGCCGCCCTCGCCTGGCTCAACGAAGGCGCCGCCCAAGTTCTCAAGTCCGTCGACCAAGTCGGGACCGACACCAGGGTGTGGACATTCCTCGGCCCCAAGCCCGGGGGCTGGTGGGTCCGGCGCCGGCTCCACGAAGCGACGGTGCACCGCGCGGACGCGGCACTCGCCGTCGGAGCGGACTACGACCTGCCGGCCGAACTCGCCGCCGACGCCGTCAGCGAGTGGCTTGAGATCGCGACGGCCATGGCCAAGAAACGGCACGCGGAACCGCTGGCCGCCGGAGTCAGCATGCACCTGCATGCCACCGACGACGGGCTGGGCCCGTCGGGGGAATGGACCGTGGCCCACGACGAGGATGGCCTTGGCTGGTCGCACAGCCACGGCAAGGGCAGCGTCGCACTCCGCGGCCCGGCAAAAGACCTGCTGCTGGCGGTCACCCGGCGGCGCAGCGCAGCCGATGTCGGTCTTGAGGTGTTCGGCGACACTGCGGTCTGGGACGCCTGGCTGGACCGCACACCGTACTGAGTGGCGTACGTTTCGTTCATGACCACATCCGAGATCGCCACGGTTCTGGCCTGGCATGACGCGCTGAACGACAAGGACATCGACACCCTGATCCAGCTGTCCAGCGACGACATCGAGGTGGGCGATGCCAACGGGGCCGCCCAGGGGCACACCGCACTGCGTGATTGGGCGGCCACCGCCGGGGCCACCGTCACGCCGGGGCGGATGTACGTGCACGACGGCGTCGTGGTCGTGGAACAGACCATCCGGGCCGCCGACGGGACCGCGCACGCCGGTGCGGCCGCGTTCCGGGTGGTGCACGACCACGTGACCTCGGTGTTCCGCCACGACACCCTGGCTGCCGCCCTGGCCGCCACCGAGCTCACCGAGGACGACCTGGCCGGCTGACGCGGCCTCAGGGCAAGCCGGCCAGCACCTTGTCGAGGGTCACCGGCAGCTCTCGCACCCGCACCCCGGTGGCGTGGTGAATCGCGTTGACCACTGCGGCGGCGGCGCCGACGATGCCGATCTCACCCGCCCCGCGAGAACCCATGGGGTTGAGGTGTTCCTCGACGTCGTCGAGCCAGATCGCGTCGACGTGACGGACGTCGGCGTGGGTGCTGATGTGGTACGACGCGAGATCCTGGGTGACGACGTGGCCGAAGCGTGGGTCGCGGACACTCTCTTCGTGCAGCGCCATCGACATCCCCATGGTCATCCCGCCGATCAGCTGCGAACGCAGGGTGCGGGTGTTGATGGCACGTCCCACCGAGAAGACACCGAGCATTCGCGGAATCCGGATCTCGGCGGTGTCGCGGTTGACGTGCGCCTCGACGAAATGGGCGCCGAACGAGCGCACGGCGAATTTCTCTTTGTCCGGGTTCTGTGGCGCCTCGGCCAGCGTGGTCACACCGACGTGCGGGTGCGCCCCGTGCTCCTGACGAAACTTCCTGGCAGCGGCCACGATTGCCGATCCCCACGACGTAATGCCCGACGAGCCACCGGCCACCGAGGCCGACGGCAGATCGCTGTCACCGATCTGCAGATCCACCGCCGCCATATCGCATTCCAGGGCGTCGGCGGCTATCTGGGCCAGTGCGGTCCAGGTTCCGGTACCGATGTCGGCGGCGCCGATCTGCACCGTGTAGCGCCCCTGCCCGGTGTGGCTGATCCGGGCCGAATTGCCTTTCATCGCCGAACCCGGATAGGTGGCGGCCGCCACCCCGGTGCCGATGAACCAGTTTCCGGCAAGGTATTTGGCGGGCCGGGGATCCCGCGGAAACCAATCGAAGCGCTCCGCGCCGACCCGTAGGCATTCGATGAGGCGCCGCCCGGACCACGGTTTGCCCGACTCGGGATCGACCTCGGGTTCGTTGCGGGTGCGCAGCTCGATCGGGTCGAGTTTGCAGGCCACCGCGAGCTCGTCCATCGCGACCTCGGCGGCGAACGTGCCCGGGCACTCGCCCGGCGCCCGCATCCAGAACGGGACGGCCACATCGAGGGCGGCCAGCCGGTGCGACGTGCGCCGGTTCGCGCAGGCGTACATCGAGCGGGAGGTGACGGCGGTCTGCTCGGCGAATTCCTTGACGGCAGAGGTCTGTTCGATCACGTCGTGAGCCAGGGCGAGCAATCGGCCGTCCTTGTCGGCGCCGAGCCGCAGCCGCTGGATGGTCGGCGTCCGGTACCCGACGAGGGCGAACATCTGCTGGCGGGTCAGCGCCAGTTTCACCGCCCGGCCGTCGGCGCGCTGGGCGGCCAGCAGGGCGAGTACATCGTGCGCGTGCGGTGCGCCCTTGGAGCCGAACCCGCCGCCGACATGCGGCGCGACCACCCGCAGTTGTTCGGGTTGCAGGTCGAACAGCGGCGCCAGCGTCTTGCGGACGACATGTACGCCCTGCGTCGAGTCATACAGGGTCACCGCGGGCCGGCCGTCGCGCCACGCCCAGTGCGCGATGCACGCGTGCGGCTCCATCGGGTTGTTGTGCTCGATCGGTGTGCGGTAGGTGGCATCGATGGTCACGTCGGCGGTGGCCAGCGCCGCCTGTACGTCGCCCTCCTCGGTGTCGGACGGGAACGACGCGTTCACCGATTCGGGGGTGTAAAGGCCGGGGTGATCCGCGGTCAGCTCCGTGTCATACCGTCTCTCGTGGTAGTCGACCCGCACCAGCGCACTTGCCTCCCTGGCGATCTCGGCGGTCTCGGCGACCACGCCACCGATGAGCTGCCCGCGAAAATGCACCTGGTCGTCCTGGAGGATCGTCAGCTCGCCGTCAGACGTATCGGCCAGCGTCGGGGCGTCGAACACCGTCAGCACGTCGAGCACCCCGTCGAGGGCGACGGCCGCGGTGGTGTCCATGGCCGTCACCCGGCCACGGGCGATGGTGGCCTGGATCGGGTGCAGGTAGACCGGGTGTTCGACCTGTTGCTCGAACGCGTAGCGGGCTGTGCCGGTGACCTTCGCGCGCCCATCGGTGCGGGCCATCGGTTGTCCGATGGCGTGCGGTTCGACGAGGGTCATGGCCGTCTCCGTTCGGTCAGCATCCGCAACTGCGCGATCAAGGTGCGGCGGGCCAGCTCCACCTTGAACTCGTTGCCCGGCAGCGGGTCGGCCTGCCTGAGCTCGGCCTCGGCCGCCGCGGCGAAGGTTTCGGTCGAGGGTTGGTCGCCGGTCAGAATCTGTTCGGCACGCCGGGCCCGCCACGGTTTGTGTGCCACGCCGCCCAATGCGATTCGCGCCGAGCCGATCTGGAACGTCGAGGTGAAGCTGAGCTCGGCGGCCACCGACACCAGGGCGAACGCGTAGGACTCGCGGTCGCGTACCTTGCGGTAGTCCGACACAGCCCCGGCCGGTGGCCTGGGGAGTTCGACTGCGGTGATCAACTCGCCGTGCTGCAGCACCGTGTCGCGCTCCGGTGTGTCGCCGGGGAGCCGATAGAACTCGTCGACCGGGATCCGGCGTTCGCCGTCGCGGCCCTGCACCACCACCCGGGCGTCCAAGGCGCACATCGCCACCGCCATGTCCGACGGGTGCACGGCCACGCAGTGCGGGGATGCCCCGAGGATAGCGTGGTAGCGGACATAGCCGCCCAGCGCCGAGCAGCCGCTGCCGGGAGTCCGTTTGTTACACGGTGTGGTGACATCCTGGAAATACACACATCTGGTGCGCTGCAGCAGGTTTCCGGCTGTGGTGGCCACGTTGCGCAACTGGCCGGACGCGCCGGACAGCAGGGCCCGGGCCAGCATCGGGTAGTGCGAGCGGATCACCGGGTCGGCGGCCAGGTCGCTGTTGCGGACGTTCGCACCGATCCGCACGCCCCCGTCGCCGGTGAGCACCGTCTCGGACAGCTCCAGATGGCCGACGTCGACCAGCAGATCCGGTTCTGCCACACCGAGTTTCATATGGTCGGCGAGGTTGGTGCCGCCGGCGAGGTAGGCGGCGTGCGGATGCTGCGTCAGCATCGTCACGGCATCGGCGGTGCTGGTGGCCCGGTGGTAGTCGAACGGTTTCATCGGGTGGCGGCCCGCCCGATCGCGGCGATGATGTTCGGATAGGCCGCGCAACGGCACAGGTTGCCGCTCATCCGTTCCCGGATCTCGTCGTCGGTGAGCACCGGGGTCAGCTCGAGGTCGTCGGTGACGAAGCTGGGTGCACCGGCCTTGGCCTCGTCCAACATCCCTACCGCCGAACAGATCTGGCCGGGTGTGCAGTAGCCGCATTGAAAGCCGTCCTCGTCGCAGAATGCCTGCGCCACCGGGTGCAGCTCACCGCCCTGCTCCAGTCCGGTGGCCGTGGTGATCTGCGCCCCGTCGGCGGCGACGGCGAACGTCAGGCATGTGGTCACCCGGCGACCGTCGAGCAGCACGGTGCACGAACCGCACTGGCCGTGGTCGCAGCCCTTCTTTGGGGCGGTGACGCCGAGCCGTTCCCGCAGCGCGTCGAGCAGGGTCATCCGGTTGTCGACGGTCAGGTACCGCCGGGTTCCGTCGACCTCGAGGGCGACCTCGCTGTGGTGCCGGTGATCGGGTTGGCTCACCGTCGCCGAATACCCCAGCCGCCGACGGTCAAACGTGCGCGCTCAGTGCCTGCTGGTTTGCGGGGTCGCCAGCACCGCGGCGATCCCGGTCGTCAACGGGACGGACAGGGCCAGGGCGATGCCACCCACCGCGGAGCGGGCAATCTCGATGGCCACGCTCTCACCGGTCAGCACGTCGGCCAGGGCCCGGTTGGCCACGCTGAACAGCAACAGCAGCGGCAGCGCGCTGCCTGCGTAGGCCAACACCAGGGTGTAGACGGTGCTGGCGATGTGGTCACTGCCGACCCGCATGGCGCCGACGAAGATCGACCGCCGTGTCCCGCCGTGCTCGGCGAGCTCGAACACCGTCGAGGCCTGCGTGATGGTGACGTCGTTCAGCACCCCCAGCGAGCCGATGATGAACCCGGCCAACAACAACCCGGTGATCGACACGTCGCCCATGTAGGCCGCGACCTCGTTGTTCTGGTCTTCGGACAGCCCGGTCAGATGGGCCAATTCGATTGCCGCCCAGGACAGTACCGCTGCCAGCAGCAGGGAGGTCAGGGTGCCCAGCAGGGCGGCGCTGGTGCGCAGGCTGACGCCGTGGGCCAGGTAGATCACCGCGTAGAGGATTGCCGCCGAGGCCACCAGTGCCACCGGTATCGCCGGGGCGCCGTCGCGCAGTGCGGGCAGCAGGAAGATCATCAACACCGCGAACGCCACCACGATTCCGACCAGTGCTCGCAGCCCGCGCCAGCGTGCCACCGCCACGATCACGATCGCGAACGCGAGCGCGAGCAGAGCCAGCGGCCAGGTGCGCTCGTAGTCGAAGAAGGCGTAGCTCGTCGTCCCGGCCTCATCGACCTGCCGGCTGATGCGGATGTCGTCTCCGGTAGCGAGATTCGGCTGGCCCGGTCCGGTGGTGAACTCCAGCAGCGTCTTGGCGCCCTTGTTCGGGCCGGAATCGATGGATATCAGGTTCTGCACACACGTGCCCCCGCCCGGTTCAGCCGGCCTCGGTGCGGCCGTCAACACGCCGCCCGCTGACGGGCTGCCGCAATCGGCCAGCGTGCTGGACACCACGTGCCCGGCCTCGGTGGTGACGGCGCCGCCGGCGGCGTTCTGGAAGGGCAGCGGGATGTCCACCTTCTGATGGCTGGGCCACAGCAGGGCCGCGCCGGCGAACACCGCGATGCCGATGGCGATCAAAAGGCCGACGACGATCCGGGCGGCCAGCGGACCCAAGGGGGACGGGCCGGCCAGCGAATGGGAGTGGGAATGCGTGTGCGCCACCCGGTCAGCGTAGAGGGGCGGGCTGTCCGGTCCCTGGCCTCCGCATGGGACGGCTACTGCCGGTAGCTCGCCAGGAAGTTGCCCAGCCGCTCGATCGCCTGGGCCAGGTCCCGCGACCACGGCAGCGTGACGATGCGCAGGTGATCCGGCGTCGGCCAGTTGAAGCCGGTGCCCTGGGTCAGCAGGATCTTCTCCTGCAACAGCAGATCGAGCACCAGCTGCTCGTCGTCGCGGATGTCGTGCACCTCGGGATCCAGCCGCGGGAACGCATACAGCGCGCCCGAGGGTTTCACACAGGACACCCCGGGGATCTCGTTGAGCTTGCTCCATGCGGTGTCGCGCTGCTCGAGCAGCCGGCCACCCGGCAACACCAGGTCGTCGATGCTCTGATGGCCACCGAGGGCTACCTGAATCGCATGCTGGGCAGGCACATTCGGGCACAACCGCATGTTCGACAGCAGGCTGATGCCCTCGATGAAGCTGCTCGCATGCTCCTTGGGGCCGGTGATCACCAGCCAGCCGGAGCGGTAGCCCGCCACCCGGTAGGCCTTGGACAGCCCGTTGAACGTCAGGGTGAGCAGATCGGGCGCCAGGGTGGCCAGCGAGATGTGCTTGGCGTCGTCGTAGAGGATCTTGTCGTAGATCTCATCGGCCAGCAGCATCAGCTGGTGCTTGCGCGCCAGCTCGACGATCTGCTCCAGGGTCTCGCGGCTGTACACCGCGCCGGTGGGGTTGTTCGGATTGATCACCACGATCGCCTTGGTGCGCTCGGTGATCTTCGACTCGATGTCGGCCACATCGGGGTTCCAGCCCTGGGTCTCGTCGCACAGATAGTGCACGGGGGTGCCGCCGGCCAGCGCGGTCGACGCCGTCCACAGCGGGTAGTCCGGCGCCGGGATGAGCACCTGGTCACCGTTGTCCAGCAGCGCCTGCAGCGTCATGGTGATGAGCTCGGACACCCCGTTGCCCAGGTAGACGTCGTCGATGTCGAACTTGGGGAAGCCCTCGACCAGCTCGTAGCGGGTGAACACCGCGCGACGGGCGCTGGCGATGCCCTTGGAATCGGAGTAGCCCTGCGCGTACGGCAGCGCCTGGATCATGTCCCGCATGATCACGTCGGGCGCCTCGAAGCCGAACGGCGCGGGGTTGCCGATGTTGAGTTTGAGGATGCGGTGCCCTTCAGCTTCCAGCCGTGAGGCGTGCTCGTGTACCGGTCCACGGATCTCGTACAGGACGTCCTGCAGCTTCGTGGACTGGGTAAACGTACGCGGCTTCGGGTGCTGACCGGTCTGCCACGGCAACTGATGGGTAGTCACGTTCACCATGGTCTCATCACCGTCCACTGATTTTGGAATTTGCCGATCATGAAGGTGGTCAGCGCCACACTCTGCTGATTTGCCAAGGCATGGCGGATGTGGGCGTTCCTGCGATTCCTGTGACGAGCCCGCAGTGGATTCGCTTCGGGGCCCGCGCATCCTGGCTGCGGCCCTCGGCGGCAGCGGGCTGATGTCGCCTGCGGCGTGCTGTGACGAGTGTGCAGGATATTTCTCTGATACGGCGTCGACCGGCGCAATATGCTGCACGTTCGTCACAGTGGCCGGACGGAGACATCGTCGGCAGATCCCGCAGGTCGCGCCCCCCGAAAACCGAACGGCCACCTCCGATGTGGAGATGGCCGTTCGATGCGTGACGACGTGCTCAGCGCTTACCGGGGCGCTTGGCGCCCGGCTTGATGCCCAGGCCCACGACCGGCGGTTCCGGCTTGGCGGGCTCGGCAGGCGCCTCGGTCTTCTCCGCAGCCGGTTCCGGTTCCGACGCCGGCTCGGCGGCGGGGGCTTCAGCCGGAGCTGCCGGGGCAGCGGGTGCCGCCGGAGCGGCCTTCTTGGCGCCGGGACGGCGAGCACCTGCGGCGATGCCCAGACCCACGACCGGGGGTTCGGGCTTGGCCGGCTCAGCGGGGGCCGCGGCCGGCGCCTCGGCGGCCGGCGCTTCAGCAGCCTCGGCCGGAGCAGCGGCCGGCGCTGCCGGAGCCGCCTTCTTGGCCCCCGGACGCTTCGCGCCGGCAGCCAGACCCAGCCCCTTGACCGGTGCGGCCGGAGCTGCCGGAGCTGCCGGTGCTTCAGCCGGGGCCGCCTCGGCGGCCGGAGTCGCTGACGCAGCCGGTGCTGCCTTCTTGGCGCCGGGACGCTTGGCCCCACCTGCGATGCCCAGCCCCTTGACGGGTGCCGCAGCGGCCGGTGGTTCAGCTGGTGCGGCCTCGGCGGCGGGTGCCGCTGCCTTCTTGGCACCGGGACGCTTGGCGCCACCGGCCATGCCCAGTCCCTTGACCGGAGCCGCAGCCGCCGGTGCGGCCGACGCCTCGGCGGCCGGGGCGGCCTTCTTGGCGCCCGGACGCTTGGCCGCGCCCGCCATGCCCAACCCGGTGACCGGCTTGGCTTCCGCCGGAGCGGCTTCGTCGGCAGTGTCGGGTTCTTCCTCGACCGCGGGGGCCGCAGCAGCCGCCGCAGCTTCGGCCTTGGCCTCGGCTTCGGCACGGGCCTCGGCCCGCTTCTCGGATTCCTTGGCGGCCGTGCCCTTCTCGGGCAGGGTGATGGTGGCCTTGTCCAACGAGTTCAGCAGCAGCTGCGCCACGTCGAGCACTTCGGCCTTCTCGACGTTGCGGCTGGCCGCCACGTCGTCGACACCGTCGGTGATCATCACGCGGCAGAACGGGCAGCCGGTCGCGATGGTCGAGGCGGTGTCCATCGCCTCCTCGGTGCGCTCCACGTTGACGCGCTTGCCGATGTGCTCTTCCATCCACATCCGCGCGCCACCGGCACCACAGCACAGGCCGCGGTCGGCGTGCCGGGGCATTTCCTTGAGCGTCACCCCGGAGGCCTCGACCAGCTCACGCGGCGCCTCGTAGACCTTGTTGTGGCGGCCCAGGAAGCACGGGTCGTGGTAGGTGACCGGCTTGCCGTTCTGCTCACTGACGGACTTGACCGGCACCAGCTTCTTGTCCCGGACCAACCGGTTGAGCAGCTGGGTGTGGTGCACCACGGTGTAGTTGGCGCCCAGCTGCGGGTATTCGCGGCCGATCGTGTTGAAGCAGTGCGGGCAGGTGACCACGATCTTGCGGTCCACGGTCTCGACGCCTTCGAACAGCTCGTTGATGGTCTCGACGTTCTGCGCGGCCAGTTGCTGGAACAGGAACTCGTTGCCGGAGCGGCGGGCCGAGTCACCGGTGCAGGTCTCACCGGTGCCCAGCACCAGGAACTTCACCCCGGAGGCGGCCAGCAGTTCGGCGACGGCCTTGGTGGTCTTCTTGGCCCGGTCCTCGTACGCGCCGGCGCAGCCGACCCAGAACAGGTACTCGAAGCCGTCGAAGCTCTCCACGTCCTCGCCGTAGACCGGGACGTCGAAGTCGACCTCGTCGATCCAGTTGGTGCGGTCCTTGGCGTTCTGGCCCCAGGGGTTGCCCTTGGTCTCCAGGTTCTTGAACAGCACACCGAGCTCACCGGGGAACTCCGATTCGACCATGACCTGGTAGCGGCGCATGTCGACGATGTGGTCGATGTGTTCGATGTCCACCGGGCACTGCTCGACGCAGGCACCGCAGTTGGTGCAGGACCACAGCACGTCGGGGTCGATCACGCCGCCCTGCTCCTCGGTGCCGACCAGGGGGCGCAGCGCCTGCTCGGGGCCCGAGCCCGAGATCCGCTCGAAACCGTCCTCGGGAACACCGTGCCGGTGCTCGTTGGGCCCCAGCTCGGCGAAGTTGACCGAGCCCTCCTCGGGCATCGGCTTGCCCTCGATGATGTAGGGCGCCTTGGCGAACAGGTGATCGCGCAGGTTCATGATGAGCAACTTGGGTGACAGCGGCTTGCCGGTGTTCCAGGCCGGGCACTGCGACTGGCAGCGACCGCACTCGGTGCAGGTCGCCATGTCGAGGTTGCCCTTCCAGGTGAAGTCCTCGATGCGGCCCTTACCGAACACCGCGTCCTCGGCGGGATCCTCGAAGTCGATCTTCTCGCCCTGGTACTCCATGGGCAGCAGCGGGCCGAGGCCGTCGGGTAGCCGCTTGAAGGTGACGTTGATCGGGGCCAAGCCGATGTGCAGGTGCTTGGAGTGCAGCACGATCAGCAGGAAGGCCAGCATGACGCCCAGGTGGGCCAGCAGGGCGAGGGTCTCCAGCCAGACGTTGGCGGTGTGACCCAGCGGGGCCAGCAGCGCGGCCATGCCGTCGGAGAAGAACGCGCCGGACTGGTACGGGAAGTCCTCACCGAGCACGTTGACGGCCGCGCCGCGGAAGATCGCGTAGGTCAGGATGACCAGGAAGATCATGTACAGGATCTGCCAGGCGCCGCCGTTGTGCGAGCCGTAGAAGCGCGATTCGCGGCCGAGCTGCTCGGGGTTCTTCCGGATGCGGATGATCGCGAAGACGATGATGCCGGCCAGCACTGCCGCGGCGAAGAAGTCCTGCAGGAAGCCCAGCACCGGCCACCGACCGATGAGCGGGATGTGGAACTCGGGGTTGAACAGCACCCCGTAGGCCTCGAGGTACACCGAGGCCAGCACGAAGAAGCCCCACATGGTGAAGAAGTGCGCGAGGCCCGGGATCGACCACTTCAGCAGCTTCGACTGGGCGAAGACTTCTTTGTTCTGGTTCAGGAAGCGCGTGACGAGATGGTCCTTGCGACCACGCTCGTCGCCGACCTTCTGGCCCGAGCTGATCAGTTTGGTCAGCCACAGCACGCGCTTGGCGGCGAACGCCAGCACGACAAGCGTGGCGAGCACACCCAGAATCAGCCGCGTTATGACCAGGGTGTGTTCGAGACTCTCCACAGAAACGCCTCCATTTCGCGAGTTACCCGGCGGTAACTTGAGCATAGTTACCCGTCGGTAACTTAGCTTCTTTCAGCTCATAGTGACATTTTGGTGTTTCCCGCCGCTACCGAGGCTTACCTAACTTGGGCGGTGCTGTGGTATAGCTCTCAGCTCTGGGCTGCCAGCATCGCCCGCAACATCGACAGCATTTCCGAGCGTGACTCCGCACCCAGGCGCCGACGGATCCGGGCGACGTGGTGCTCGACGGTCTTCGCCGAGATGAACAACTGGCTGCCGATGTCGCGATAGGGCATACCCAAAAGCAGCAACTCGGCCACCTCGCGCTCGCGGTCGGACAACCTCGTCGACGACGGGGCCGGGCCGGGCTGGGTGGCGGCCCCCACCGCCGGGGACGTGCCCTCGACGTCGTCGGCCGCACCGGTCTGTTTGAGATCGCGGGCCAGCTGCAGCATCGCCTGCGACACCCGGGCATCGGGGGTCTGCAGCGCGGCCTGGCTGGCCAGCCGGGTGCCGTCCCAGGTCAGGCCGAACTGCGACAGCGACCGGGCCGCCGCGCCGACCTCGTCGGTGTCGACGTGATTGGCCAGCACCCGCAACCAGGTGCGGCCGGCCTGGGCCAGTGCCCGGGCGAAGGCGCTGTGCCCGGCCGCGGCGGTCAGTGCCTGCCCGTGCGGGGCGACGGCTGCCGGGGAGTTGGCCAGGATCCCGGCATGCACACCGGCCCAGCGCAGCGGCACCGACCACAACACCGGATTGCCGAGCGCGTCGAGCAGGCCGAAGGCCTCGGCCAGGCTGTGCTCGAGCCGGTCCATCTGGCGCATCCTGGCCCCGGCCACCCACAACTCGCCGAGCGGGAGCAGGGAGAACAGGTCGATCGAATACTCGGCCAACACCTCGACCGCGGCATACCAGTGCTTCTGCACCGCGCCGCTGTCCCCGCTGCGCCGGGCGATCGCGGTACGCAGCGCGGCCGCCCACAACGCGTCCCGCCGGTGCAGGGCCGCACCGCTGTCGACGGCCGCCACGTCGGCCCCGGCCGCGCCGAGTTGACCGTCCTGCATCTTCACCCAACCCAGCAACAACCGATGCCGGGCGGTACTGAACACCTCATCGGTTGCCTCGCCGGCAGGGTCGCCGCCGCGCACGGCCCGGCCGATCACACTGCGCGCCCGAACCGAGTCACCGCCGTGCAGCGCGGCAAGCGTCACCAGCGCCGCCGGGGTATCAGGTGCCACACCGGCGGTCTGATACTCGGCGGCGAGCGCCTGACCGAGCCGCGTCACCGCCACCGCGAACGGCTGATCCAGCGACAGCACCAGCCCTTCGGCCAGGGCCCGCCCCGCCCGTGCCGAGGAGGTCGGCGGTCCGGTGAGGTTCGATCCCGACGACGCGCGCGCCGCGTCGCCGTCACCGGTGGCGATCGAGACGATCGTGGCCGCCGAGCTGATCAGGGTGTCCGGACATGGGCCCAGCCACCGGAACAGGTCGGCGGCCTGGGCCGCGTTGCCGTCGTGCATGGCCACGCTGGCTGCGATCCGGACCGCAGCGGCCCGTTCGGCCTCGTCATCGGAGCTGAGGAGCTCGTCCGCCATCCGGGCGGCGGTCCGGCAATCCCCGGCCAGCGCCAAGGCGTCGGCCAGCCGGGTGGTCACGGTGGTCGCGCCGGCCATGACCGCGGCGCGGTAGAACTGAGCCGCCCGGGCCGGGCGCGCGTGCTGGCCGGCGGCATGATCGGCCAGCGCCGCGGCCAGCCGATCATCACGCAGTCCGTGCTCGGCCAGGCGCACCGCCAGATCGGCCGACAACGTGGACAGCTCCAGCTGCGACGCCAGCAGCGCGGTCTCGATCTCGTGGTGGCGGGCGGCACCGGCAATCTGTGCCAGCGACTCGTGCACCAACTGCTGGAATCGCTCGTCGTGGGAGGGCTCCACCAGGCCACTGGCCCGTGCCTGGTCCACCACCGCGACGGCGTCTTCGCGAGCCAGTCGCAACGCCGCAGCGACGTCGTCGGCACCGAGATCCTGACTGAGCGAGAGGATCAGCAGCGCATCCCGGACGTTCTGGTCCACCCGCCGCAGCCGCTGCGGCAGTGCCAGCCGGTCCGCCCGGGCCGAGGTCACCGGGTCGAGGTGGATGACCGGGTTCTCCCGTTCCAACGCCAGGGTCAGCGCACGCAGTGACCGTCGCTGGATCAACGGCTCGGTGGCCACCACGACAGTCGCCGTCGGATCTGCGACCTGCTCTGTGAGACAGTCGATTTCGTCATCGTCGAGCAGGTGTGCGTCGTCCACGACGAACACCGCCCCGGCCGGATCCCCGGGCCGCGGAGCCCGGGTCAGCACCACGGCACCGGCGTCGCGGAACGCCGCCCGCAGCGCCGCGAGCGTCGCGCTCTTCCCGGTGCCGATGCCACCGGACACCAACAGCCTGACCGGTGCCGTCGGGGCGCCCAGGACAGTGTCGACGGCGGCTCGGGCGGCCAACGGAAGCTCCGGAACAGGCTCCGGCGCCGGCGCGGTCATCGTGCCGGCCTAGGCGCCGCCGCCGTCGCCGGAGTCGGCCGCAGTGGTGGTGGGTGGCGCCGCCGTGGTGGTTGGCGGGTTGGTGGTGGTCGGCGGCTGCGTGGTGGTCGTCGGTGGTTGGGTCGTTGTGGTGCGCGTGGTCGTGGTGGTGGTGGTCGGCTGCGTCGTCGTTGTCGTCGTGGTGGTCGGACTCGTTGTCGTGGTGGTGGTTTCGGACTCAGAGGTCGGCTCAGACGTCGTGGTTTCCGGAGGCGGCGGCGGGGGTGCGATGACCGTGGTGGTCTCGATCCCGTCCGGGCCCTGGGTCACGGTGGTGACCGGTTCCGGCGGCGGCCCCTCCGGGGACGGACCCATCGAATACGTGGTGCTGGTTTCGGTGACCGGCGAGGAATCCCCCTCCGAGCTGGTCAAGGTGACGGCGAGCCCACCGGCGGCCAGCAACGCGGCCGCGGCCGCCGCGCCGAAGAGGATCGGCGGGCGTTTGTACCAGGGCAGCGGCGTCGGCGCGGCGTCGTACATCTCCTCGTCGTGGCTGAACTCCACCGCCGGCCGCGCCGCGGCCGTACCCGCGGTGGCGTCGTAATCGCCCCCCTCGTAGGGGACCGGCTCGCTTCCGGGCGCATCGTCCTGCGACCAGGCCAGGGCGCCGAACGCGGCCGAATCGCCACCGTTGGCGGCCGGGGCCGCGGTTGTCGGGGCCATGCCGGTGGGCGCCATCCCGGTCGGGGCCATCCCGGTGGGCGCGTCGGCGGCGGCCACCTCCGGCGCCATCCCGGTGGGCGCGCCGGCCTCGGCCACGCGGTCGGCGACCAGCGCAGCACCGGTGGCCACGACGAGCGCCGGCTGCGGGGTGGTGACGACGGGAGCGCGTAGCCGCTCCGACAGGCGTTGGGTCACCAGGGGGATCGCCGCCCCGCCACCGACGGTGGCCACGGCCGTCACGCTGGACACCGCAATGTTGTTGCGCTGCAACGTGTCCTCGATGGCATCGAGCAGGCCGGCGAGCGGTGCCGAGACGAGCTGGTCGAGTTCGGGCCGCGTCACCCTGACATCGGCGTGAAACCCGGGCAGCTCGGTGGGGATCGCGGTGGCGGTCTCGGCGGAGAGCCGCTCCTTGGCCTGACGGCACTCGGCCCGCAACCGCGTGAGCGAGCCGACCGCCGCGGTGCCCGCCGGGTCGGTGTCGTTGGCTGTGGCGACACCGCTGAGCACGTGATTGAGCAGGGCCTGGTCGATCTGGTCGCCGGAGAAATCGGGGTAGCGGACGGTTGTCCCGATGGGGGTGAAACCGGCGCCGGCGTCGGCCAATGTCACGCTGGTGCCACTGCCGCCGAGGTCGCACAACACCACCACGCCGTCGGCCGGCAACCCCGGCTGGGCCTGCAGCGTGGCCAGCGCGGTCAGGGAATCCGGTACCAGCGCCGGCGGCACGCCGTCGGGGGTCAGCGCGGGCTTGTTGCGCAGTGCCGCGCGCAGCGCACCGATGGTGCCGGGGCCCCAGTGCGCCGGGACGGCGATCGCGATCGGTGCGCCACCGCCGGCGAGGCGGGCCATCACATCCAGCGCCTCGGCCAGCACCAGCTCACCGCGGTGTTGGGAGCCGTCGGCGGCGACCAGCGGTACCGGATCCCCGACTCGCTCGACGAACCCGGCCAGCGGCAGGCCGTTACCGGTGTACTCGCCCACCTCAGGTGCGCGGTCGCTGTACAGGGTGAGGATCGATCGGCGGATCACTGGTTCGCGGCCTTCGCGGGCGGCTACCAGGTTGGTCATCCCGATCGACAACCCCAGTGCGTCGGTCATCAGGCGTCACTCCTGTTGTCTCGGCCGAACCCCACCATAACCGCTGCATCCCCCAGGTCCGGTGATTGTTCCCCTAGTGGCGTCAATCCCCTAATGGGCCTCCCCCTAATCACCCTTGGTCAGCGGTGGGTTCAGCACCGATCCCAGGGCCTGCGGCGCTGGCTAGCATTCGAAGCGAACCGTGGAGGAGGTGCAGCATGGCGAACTCGCTGCTGGACTTTGTCATGTCCCTGGTGCGCGATCCCGACGCCGCTGCCCGCTACGCCGCAGATCCGGCCCAGGCCATCGCCGACGCCCACCTGGCCGATGTGACCAGCGCAGACGTGAACAATCTGATCCCGGTGGTGTCAGAGTCGCTGTCGATGACCGGCAGCAACGGCGGGTGGGGCGACCTCGGCGCATCCGACGACGGCGGCAACGTCTGGGCCAGCGGCGCGGCCACTGCGGCGTTCGACGCGTTCGATGACCACGTGCCGTTCGACAACCCCGACGATGCCTGGGGTGCCACGGCCGGACCGGTGATCGACCAGTCGGACTCCGGGCAGCCGGCGTCGAGCATCGACGCTGCCGATCTCACCCAGCAGCCCCTGGATGACCTGTCATCGCAGCTCAACCAGCCTGCCATCGAGGAGGTCCCGATCCTGGACCCGGCTTCGGACCTGGATTCGGGCCTGGACTGGGCCCACCCGGTCACCGAGGACCCGCAGCACCCCCACGACGCCGGCGGCTTCGACATATTCGACTGATCTGATCTGGATTCCGCTAAGCGCACGACCGCAACGGTCGTGCGCTTATTGCGTTCACCTGCAGAAATATCGGGCGTTCAGGTCATCCCCGAGGAATCCCCTAATCCCCTATTGGGGTCACCCCCGACACCCCGAGTGGGGGTGATGCGGGGAGGGGAACCGACCCCGTTTCCGGCGCGATGGGGCGCCCATAACGTTGTCCCCAGATCGCCGGAGAGCCCGGCGGGGGACTCACCAGAGACTCCCAGCAACATCCGAAAGGGTTGGAGACATGACCACTCTGATCGACTTCATCCTGGACCTGTTCCGCAGCCCGGCCTCGGCAGCCTCGTTCATCGCCGACCCGGACGGCAGCCTGCGTGACGCCGGCCTGCCCAACGTCACGGCGGCCCAGCTGCACGCCGTCGCGGCCACCGCGGCGCCGGCCGGTGTCCTGCTCGGCGGCGGCAACCCGGTCCTCGGCCTGCAGCGGGCGGTCGCCGACCACCACAGCATCCCGGCCTCGTTCGGCAACCCGGCCTCGTTCGGGAATCAGGTCGCCTCGCCGTTCTCACCGCAGACGCAGTACGCGCCGGAGGTCGCCAGCAACAACGACACCGAGTGGGCCAGCCACAACAACGTGCCGGTGATGAGCCCCAACCAGGACGCCGGCGCCAACGCCCAGCAGGGTGCGTTCAACCTCGGCTTCGGTGACATCACCTTCGGCGACAAGAGCACCAACACCGCCACCAACGGCGGCGTGGTGGTCGACGGGGACAACGACGGCGACATCGTCAGCGGCGACGGCGCGGTGCTCGGTGACGGCAACACCATGAACAACGGTGACATCTGGGCCGGCTCCGGCTCGCATGTCGCGGTGGGCAAGGACAACGAGATCGAGGACAACTCGCAGCACGCCGGCGGCGACCTGATCTCCGGCAACGACGGCCCGGTGATCAGCGATGTCGACATGAGCGGAGGCCACGGCGGTGGCGCGTCCGGCGGCGACAGCCTGATCGGCATCGGCAGCGGTGATGCGTCCGGTGGCGACGGCGGCAACGCAGGTTCGATCATCCTCACCGATGCCTCGACCACCGCGGTGGGCGGCAACCAGACCACCGTCGACGGTGACTACGGCAGCCGCAACACCCAGGACAACTCGGTGAACACCGCGGTCGAGCACGACACCACCAGCAGCTACGAGGATCACTCCTCGAGCTACACGTCGAACATCGGGTCCGGCAACGACACCGCGTTCGGATCGAACAACGACACCGCGCTGGCGTCGAACAACGACACCGACACGTCGTTCGGGTCGCACAACGACACCAGCTCGGCGCTCGGTTCGGGCAACAGCTACGAGTCGCAGTCGCACACCGACATTGCGTCGCACAACCCGATCGAGACCGGATTCGACGCGTTCTGATCCGCTTCACCCAGGGGCGGGGGCCATCCGTTGGTCCCCGCCCCGTCCGCGCGCCTACCGTTGAGCCCGGCAGGAGGGAATTTTGATGACGCAACCCCAGGTCGCGACCGGCGGGCCGGCCAGACCCGTCAAGGTCATCGTCGAACTCATCGACCACACCAGCTCGATCGCCGCCACCTATGATCGCGGTGACCTGGTGGAGCGGCTGCGGGTGGCGAAGGTGCGCATCAGCGATCCGCAGATCCGGGTGGTCATCGCCGGCCAGCTCAAACAGGGCAAGAGCCAGCTGCTCAACTCGCTGCTCAACATTCCGGTGGCCCGCGTCGGTGATGACGAGTCCACCGTGTTGGCCACCGTCGTCGCCCACGGCGAGCAGCCCTCGGCGCGCCTCGTGGTGGCCCGGCCCGACGGGGCCGAACCCGAACTGATCGACATCCCGCCGTCCGAGGTGACCAACGATCTGCGTCGGGCCCCGCAGGCCGGCGGCCGCGAGGTGCTGCGGGTCGAGGTGACCGCCCCGAGTCCGATGCTCAAGGGTGGCCTGGCGTTCGTCGACACCCCCGGTGTCGGTGGGCACGGGCAGCCACACCTGTCGGCCACCCTGGGGTTGCTGCCCGACGCCGACGCGCTGCTGATGGTCAGCGACACCAGCCAGGAATTCACCGAGCCGGAGCTGACCTTCATCCGTCAGGCCATCGAAATCTGCCCGGTGGCAACGATTGTCGCCACCAAGACCGACCTGTACCCGCATTGGCGCCAGATCGTCGCGGCCAACACCGCGCACCTCCAGCGGGCCGGTATATCGACCCCGGTCACTCCGGTCTCCAGTGTGCTGCGCAGCCACGCGATCCAGCTCAACGACAAAGAACTCAACGAGGAATCAAACTTCCCGGCCATCGTGAAGTTCCTCTCGGAGAAGGTTCTGAACCGTGAAACCGACCGCATCCGCGACGAGGTGGTGGCCGAGATCCATTCGGCCGCAGAGCATCTCCTGCTGGCCGTGGACTCCGAGCTGTCGGCGTTCACCGACCCGGGGGAACGTGAGCGGCTCACCTCCGACCTGGAACGTCGCAAGCAGGAAGCCCAGGACGCCTTGCAGCACACCGCCTTGTGGCAGCAGGTGCTCAACGACGGCATATCCGATCTGACCGCCGACGTGGATCACGATCTGCGCCACCGGTTCCGCAACATCACCGCGCACACCGAGAAGGTGATCGATTCCGGCGACCCCACCCTGCACTGGGCCGAAATCGGCTCGGAACTGGAGGAGGCGGTGGCCACCGCGGTCGGTGACAACTTCGTCTGGGCCTACCAGCGCGCCGAGGCGCTGGCCGCCGAGGTGGCCCGCACCTTCACCGAGGCGGGCCTGGAGGCAGTGCAGTTGCCACAGATCGATGCCCGCGACATGGGTGCCGGATTTGGTGAGATGAAGTCGCTGGCGCGGCTGGAGGCCAAACCGATCAAGGCCGGGCACAAGGTGATCACCGGGATGCGCGGCTCCTACGGCGGTGTCCTGATGTTCGGCATGCTCACCTCGTTCGCCGGGCTCGGCATGTTCAACCCGCTGTCACTGGGCGCGGGTCTGGTGCTGGGCCGCAAGGCCTACAAGGAGGACATGGAGAACCGCATGCTGCGGGTGCGCAGCGAGGCCAAGGCCAACATGCGCAAGTTCATCGACGACGTCGCCTTCGTCGTCGGCAAGGAGTCCCGGGACCGGCTCAAAGGCATTCAGCGCCAACTACGTGACCACTATCGCGACATCGCCAACCAGACCACCCGCTCGCTCAACGAGTCCCTGCAGGCCACCCTCGCCGCGGCCAGGACAGAAGAGGCCGAGCGCAACACCCGGGTCAAGGAACTGGAACGGCAGAAGAGCATTCTGACCCAGGTCGTCGACCACGCCCAGAAACTGGCCGCGCCGGGCAACTAAGCTCCAAGAGTTGACTGTCGGTAGGAAAGGTACGGACTCCGCAGCGTGAGCACGGCCGATCAGGTGCGCTCGATTCTGGGCGGCACCATCAAGGCGTACCGGGGCGACCCGGCCTACCGCAATCGGCCGGATGTGCACAACGAACTCGACCGGATCGGGCGCCGGCTCAACCAACCGATCCGCATCGCCCTGGCCGGCACCCTCAAAGCAGGCAAGTCGACGCTGGTCAATGCCCTGGTCGGGGAGGACATCGCGCCCACCGACGCCACCGAGGCCACCCGCATCGTCACCTGGTTCCGGCACGGCCCCACCCCCAAGGTGACCGCCAACCACCGCGGGGGTCGGCGCTCGAACGTGCCGATCGCGCGCGACCCGCACGATCGGGGGTTGACGTTCAGCTTCGCCGGGCTCGACCCCGAGGACGTGGTGGATCTCGACGTGGAGTGGCCGGCCGCCGAGCTGATCGACACCACGATCATCGACACCCCGGGCACCTCGTCGTTGTCGCGCGACGTCTCGCTGCGCACCCACCGACTGCTGGTCCCCGAAGACGGCGTGCCCCGCGTCGACGCGGTGGTGTTCCTGCTACGCACCCTCAACGCTGCCGACATCGCCCTGCTCAAGCAGATCGGCGAGCTGGTCGGCGGCTCCTCGGGCGCACTCGGCGTGATCGGGGTGGCCTCGCGGGCCGACGAGATCGGGGCCGGACGCATCGACGCGATGATGTCGGCCAAGGACGTCGCCACGCGGTTCACCGAAGAGATGGACAAGACCGGGATCTGCCAGGCCGTCGTCCCGGTGTCCGGCCTGCTCGCGCTCACCGCCCGCACCCTGCGGCAGAGCGAGTTCGTCGCCCTGCAGAAGTTGGCCGGGGTGGAGCCGGCGGTGCTGACCAAGGCGATGCTGTCGGTGGACCGCTTCATCCGGGAAGACAGCTCGCTGCCGGTGGACGCGGCGACCCGGGCGGCGCTGCTGGACCGGTTCGGCATGTTCGGCATCCGGATCTCGATCGCGGTGCTGCACGCCGGGATCTCCGATTCCGTCGCCCTGGCCGACGAACTCCTGGAACGCAGCGGGCTGATCGCCCTACGCGACGTGATCGACCAGCAGTTCGCCCAACGCTCGGAGCTGCTCAAGGCGCACACGGCGCTGTTGTCGCTGCGACAGTTCGTGCAGCACAACCCGATCTACGCCACGCCCTACATCCTGGCCGACATCGATCCCTTGCTGGCCGATACCCACGCGTTCGAGGAGCTGCGGCTGCTCAGGTTGCTGCGCGCCCGGCCCACCACCCTCAACGACGACGAGATGGCCTCGCTGCGCCGCATCATCGGCGGCTCGGGCACCGATGCGGCCAGCCGGCTCGGGCTGACCCCGGACGAGCCCTACGACGGGCCCCGCGCCGCCTTCGCTGCCGCACAACGCTGGCGTCGCCGCGCCGATCATCCGCTCAACGACCCGTTCACCACCCGGGCCTGCCGCGCCGCCGTGCGCAGCGCCGAAGCGCTGGTGGCGCAGTACGCGTCCCGTCACTAACGAATCGGACCCCACCGCCGACATACAGGTATGCGTGATTGCCTGGGGTTGTCCGTGGGGACGACCAACCTGGTGGCGATCGCCGACCACGTGCCGCTGGTGCGGCGGGCGATGCTGCCCGGCGGGTTGGCGTTCACCGATTTCGTGGAGCGGGTGGGTGACCCGGTGCCGCTGGTCGCCGCCGACGGTTCGACGCATCGCGCAGAGCGGTTGTTGGCCGACGCCATCGAAGCGTTGACCCGTGCGGCCAGCCCCGTGCGTCGTCCCGACGTGTCGGTGGTGGCGGTGCCCGCACACTGGAGTCCGGTGGCCGTGGAGGCGCTGCGCGGTGCGTTACCCGGGGTGCGGGTGGTGTCCGACGCGGTTGCGTCGTTGACGGCGATCCGGTCCCACCCCGGTCTGCCGGCCCGCGGCGTCGTCGCGCTGTGTGACTTCGGCGCCTCCGGCACCAGCCTGACCCTGGCCGACGCCGGAGCCGAGTTCGCGAACATCGGGCACACCGTCCGCTACGACGAGTTCTCCGGTGACCTGATCGACCAGGAACTGCTGCGGCACGTGCTGCGCAATCTGGAAACCGAACCGGCCGGCACCGCGGTGGTGACCACGCTGGCCCGGCTGCGTGAGCAGTGCCGGGAGGCCAAGGAGCAGCTCAGCGATCGCAGTGCCGTCAGCCTGACCGGGGTCGGCGGCGCGATCCGGCTCACCCGCGCCGAACTGGACACCGTGGTGGACCAGTCGTTCGGCGGCGTCATCGACGCGTTGTTCGATCTGTTGCGCCGCAACGGTATCCACCCGGCTCAGCTGGTGGCCCTGGTCACTGTCGGTGGCGGTGCACGGATACCTCTTGTCACGCAACGACTTTCCGAGGCCCTCCGGATTCCGGTCACCACCGTGCCGCAAGCCCAGGTGATCGCCGCGATCGGTGCCGGGCTGCTGGCGCGTCGCGGTGCCGACGAGACCGCGACGCAGGTGGTGCCCGAGGCGCCGATGCCTGCGAGCGGCACCGGCACGGTGGCCGCCGCTGGCCTGGCCTGGTCTGCGCTCGACTCGGTGCCGGAGGTGGCCGAGTTCGTTCCCGAATCGATCAGTGCGGACTCGGCCCGGCCGGAGTTCGTCTTCACCGAGGAGCCGGTTGCTCCGGCGGCTCGGCACCTGCCCTGGTACCGGCGCGGGGGAGTGGTGGCCTACGCCGCGGTGTTCCTGGCGGTCGTCGGCACCGTGGGCATGGTGCTGTCCGTGCGGGCCGATCATCGTGATGCCGCCGCGACCAGCCTCTTGGCGCCACAACCGGTGCCGGCCGAGTCGCCGTTGGCGCAAGCGGCACCGGCCCCGCCGACCCGGACCGTGGTGGTGCGCGATCAGTCCTGGCCGGCACCCGCAGCTACGCCTGCGACCGCGCCCGCAGCACCGCGGCCGGCTGCCGCGCCGCGTCTGGTGCAGAGCGCACCGGTCACGCAGCAGGCGGCTCCTGCCCCGCCGCGGGTGGCGGCCGCGCCTCGTCCACGGCCGGCTGCTCCTGCTCCTGCGCCTGCGCCTGTTGCGATCCCGCAGATCCCGGTGCCCGCCGTGGTGTTTCCGCCGGTGACGCTCCCGCAATTGCCCATACCGACGTTCACACCGCCGACGTCCAGCCCGTCACCGTCACCGTCGCCGAGTCCGTCGCCGTCGCCGAGTCCGACGCCCACGCCTTCCGTGGAGCCCACGCCTTCCGTGGAGCCCAGCCCGTCGCCAGAGCCCACCCCGGCACCCACGTCGACGGTTGAGCCCACGCCCACGCCTGAGCCCACGCCTGGGCCGACGCCTTCGCCGGAGCCCGAGCCGTCACCAGAACCCTGAACCGTTCGCGTGTGAAGCGCTAGGGCGAAAAAACTCGAGTTCTACCGCCACAGCGCTTCACACACGAAGCTCTAGGGATTCGCGGCAGGCTCGCTGGTCGTCGTCTCCGGCGCTGTCGTCGTGGTCGTCTCCGGGGCGGTGGTGGTGGTCTCGGTCGTGGTGACGGGCTCGGTTGTCGTGGTGGTGGCGGGGGTTTCCTCGACCGTGGTGGTGGTCGGCGCCACGGTCTCGGTAACGGTGTGAGTGGGCGCCGGAACCACTGGCGCCGGATTACCCCTCGACGTGGTGACCGCAGATGTGGTGGTCGGAGTCGTTGTCGTGGTGGTTGTGGTCGTCGACGGTGAGTCCGACGAGAACAGCTGCACCAGGGCGTAGATCACCAGCGCCGCGATGACCGCGCCGGCCGCGCCCATCCCGATCAACGCCGCTGGTTTGCGGTACCAGGGCACAGGCTCGGGCGCCGGCGGCGGCTCGGAATATTCGCCGTAGTTGGGGGCGTACTGGGTTGGCTCGTCGTCCTCGTAATAGTTCGCCACGCGCCGATGGTAGGCGCGCTCAGCCGCCCGGCGCTGGATACACGGTGCGTGTCACGTTGGTCCGTGGCCGGTAGCGGGTCGTCGGATACTCGCCGTACCGGGACGTCGTCGTGGTGGTCGTGGTCGTGGTCGTGGTCGTGGTGGTCGTCGACGTCTCGGAAGACTCTGAGGTCTCCGTCGTCGTGGTCGGGGTTTCCGACTCACCCGGCAGGCCGAACTCGGTGGTTTCCGGAATGCTCAGCATGGTCGTGGTGGTGGTCGTGCGGGTCGTGGTGGACTTTGTGGTCTTCGTCGACGACGCGTAGGAGGGCGGCACGAAATCGATCGGTGCTTCCTCGGGCCCACCGGAGCTGGTCAGCGAGATCGCCGCCCACAGCACCAGCCCGATCACCGCGAGGGCGGCGACGCTGGCCCCGGCGACTGCCGGTGTGGAGTGATGCCAGGGCGCCTCGGGAGGGTCCTGGTCATCCATGTCACCGGTCACGGGCTCCGATACTAGTGAGCGCCGGTAACCGGCTTTCGCTCAGCTCAGCTGACCGATCACCTCGGTGGCGAACAGCTCGAGATGGTCCAGATCAGACTGGTCGAGCAGCTGCAGGTAGACCCGCTGCACACCGGCGTCCAGGAAGGGGCCGAGCTTGTCGAGGATCTCGGCGGGTGTGCCTACCAGCGGGGAATTGCTGCGCAGCTCGTCGACCTCACGATTGATCGCGGCGGCCCGCTTGGCGATCTGCGCCTCGTCGCGGCCGGCGCACAGCACGAAGGCGGCCGAGTAGGTCATGGTGTCGGCCTGCCGACCTGCACCGGCCACGGCGGCGGCGACCCGGTCGAACTGCGTCTTGATGGTGTCCAGCGGCGCGAACGGCACGTTGAACTCCGAGGCGAACTCGGCGGCCAGCGCAGGTGTGCGTTTGGCGCCCATCCCGCCGATGATGATCGGCAGGTTCGGCTGTACGGGCTTGGGCAGCGCGGGGGAGTCGACGACGCGGTACTGCTCGCCGGAGAAGTTGAAGGTCTCGCCGACGGGCGTGCCCCAGAGCCCGGCGAGGATGCGCAGTTGCTCTTCGAGCCGGTCGAAACGCTCGCCCAGCGGTGGGAACGGGATGGCGTAGGCCTGGTGTTCGGCTTCGAACCATCCGGCGCCCAAGCCCAATTCGACACGGCCACCGCTCATTTCGTCAACCTGAGCCACCGAGATGGCCAACGGTCCGGGGTGGCGGAAGGTGGCCGAGGTGACCATGGTGCCCAGCCGGATCGTCGAGGTCTCCCGTGCGATGCCGGCCAGTGTCACCCAGGAATCGGTCGGCCCGGGCAGGCCGTCACCGCTCATCGCCAGATAGTGGTCGGATCGAAAGAATGCCGAATAGCCGAGCGCTTCGGCAGCGCGGGCCACCGAGAGCTGATCTGCGTAGGTTGCGCCTTGCTGGGGTTCGACGAAGACACGGAAATCCACGGGTGCCAGCCTAGAGCGCTACAGCCCCCGGCGCGCAGAGCGCAAGGCGGCGACAGCGTCGTCGTCACCCGAGAACGTCGCCCGGGCCTGTTCGCGGCCGGCGGCGAACATCAGCAATTCACCGGGGTCCCCGGTGACCGTCACCTCCGGACCGGAGCCGACGGTGGCCAGGGTCTTGCCTTCCGGCGTGGTCAGCGCCACCCGGGCCGGGGATTTGCCCATGGTCATCCGGGCCATCGCGGTGATTCCCCGGGACAGTGCGGACACCGTGGCGGCGTCGAGAGCTCTTGGTTCCCAACCGGGTTGCGCCCGGCGCACGTCCTCGTTGTGGATGAACATCTCGGCGACGTTGACCAGCGGGTCCAGCAGTTTGAACGGCGAGTACAGCGGAGGGCCGGCGGCAATCTGGTCCACCAGGTCGGCCCAGTCGGTGCCCTCGGCGACCTTGCGCTGCACCCGCTCGGTGTAATCGGCCAGTGCCGGCACCAGGATGCCGGGCGCGGCGTCGAGCCGACGTTCGCGGACCACCAGGTGAGCGGCCAGGTCCCGGGTGGTCCAGCCTTCGCACAGGGTGGGCGCGTCGGGGCCTGCTGCGCGCATGGATTCGACGAGTGCGGCACGTTCTCTTCGAGCGACGCTCATGGGTCAACTCTAGAAGGTTTTCACGCCCTCGACCGCGATGACCATTCCGTGGCCGGAGTCGTCGTTGGTGATCCGGGTGCCGTCGGTGGCCGCGTCGATCGTCCAACCCACCGCCCGGTATTCGCGGTAGTCCAGGGTAACTGCCGGGATGGCGCCCAGATTTCCCACCACCCAATGCATTTCGCCGTCAGCGGTGAGCCTGACTCCGTTGGCGTTCTCGCCGTCGATCTCGGGTGAATTGGCGAAATCCGACTCGCAACCGACTTCCTGCTCAGACAGTTGGCAGCGGGTCTTGCCGGATTTGGTCTCGATGAAGACCCAGCCGTCCTGCGGCTTCAGTTCGGCGGGGCCGGACGGGGGCCGGGCATGCGCGGTGCTGGACGATGGCGGCGCGGTGGTGCTCGGCGCCGGGCTCGATCGGGTGGGTCGGGTGGTCGGGAAGCTCGGCTCGGTCGGTGACTGCGAACTGGCTTGCGGCCTGCCCTCGATACTCGATTGGCACCCGGACACCAACGCGCCCGTGGTCAGCAGCGCGCCCAGCAATTGCCACGCCTTCACCGCGACAACGGTACGCAACGCCCACGGCGACCGGTGGCTACGACGCGCCGAACCCGGCTACGGCAGCAGCGGCGGGCGGCAGGTGTTGCTCACCGGGTCCCACCACCAGCCGTTGTCGCAGCCGAGCGGGGTGGTCGAGACCGGGGCCCGGCAGGTGTTCGCCGCCGGGTCCCACCAGCCGTTCGGGCAGTTGGGGACGAGCGGGGCCTGGCACCGGTTGGCCACCGGATCCCACCAGGATCCGTTGTCGCAGTCGGCGAAGCTGACGGCGGGAGTGAATGCCGCGGTGAACGCCATGGGAGTGAACGCGGCGACGGCGATGATGGCCGCGCGCTGCAGTGTCTTCCTCATGGTTTCCTCCTCACGATCGGTGATGGCACAGGGGTACCCTAACGGCTCGCCGATCAGACATTCGCAGCGACGCTGTGCACGATGTCGGCGACCCGGGCCCGAAACCTCTCGGGCGAGAAGGTCGAGGCTTTGGCGGCGATTGTCGTGGTGTCGTAATCGGCCGGGTCGAAGTCGCGCATCGTCGAGGCGAGACCGGCGATGACGGCTTCGTCGGGGCCCGGGTGGATGTGCTCACCGGTGACCCCGGGGACCACGGTGTCCAGGGCGCCGCCCGCGCCGAGGGCCAGAACCGGTGTGCCGCAAGCCATGGCCTCGACCGGCACGATCCCGAAGTCCTCGATCCCCGGCATCAGCAGGGCCCGGCAGCGGCGGTACATATCGTGCAGCACGTCGTCGGACGCCGCTCCGAGGAAGGTGGTCTCCGGTCCGGCGATCGTCTCGAGGTGTTCCCGAAAACGTCCGTCGCCCAGGATGACCAGGCGGCACCCGGCGCGCTGGGCGGCACGGATGGCGAGGTCGGGCCGCTTGTACGGGACGAGCCGGCCGGCGAACAGGTAGAAGTCCTCGCGGGGAGCCGACTGGTCGGGAGAGAAGCGGTCGGTGCGTACCGGCGGGTTGACCACGCTGGACGGCAGGCCCCACCAGTCTTGGATCCGTTGAGCGACGGCCTGGGAGTTGGCGATCACGTGGGACAGCCGCGGCGCTGCGCGCAGCTCGCCGCGACGCGCCAGCCCGCCCAGGGTGGACAGCGCGACGCGTCCGGCGCGACTGGCCATTTCATGGTCACGGAACGTCTTGTCCCAGGCCCAGCGGGCCGGGCTGTGCACGTAGGCGACGACCGGGGCCTCGGTGGCCAGCGCGGCCTGGGTGGCGAAGGAGTGGTGGCTGACCAGGACGACGTCGGCGTTCTCTTGCAGTGGCAGGTCGCGGAATGCCTTGGACACCAGGGGAAGTAGTGGGGCGTGCGATTTCCGCCCGGTTGCCGAGTGGATGCGGTCGAGCCAGCTTCCCGTGATCGTGGGGCCGGTGTCGCTTCGCCCAGCCGCGCCGAGGACCTGGTGCCGGCATGCGGGTTCGGTGATGGGGGCGAACACCTTTGCCTGCGGCCAGCTCTTCATGAACTCGGCGACGACCCGTTCGGAGCCGCCGAACTCGGTGAAGCGCTCGTGGACGATCGCCACGCGCGGTGCGGTCATTGATGTTTCTCCTAACATCCGGGGGTCAGCAGCGCCTTCACGTAGCCGCCCGACTGCCGGATGAACATCCACGTCCAGTAGGAAAAGTCGGGCCTGGTCGGACTGGCGACCATGGTGAGCTCACCGTCGAAGCACTTGCCGACGATGTAGCGGGCGCGGGACACGTGCGGGGTGAACGTGACGACGATGATGTGCTGCCACCCGTATTCCTTTGCATCATCGCGGATTTCCTGTGCCTCACCCTCGGTGGTCCACGGATCGGGGATGAAGCACTTGACCTCGAAGCTGAACTGCTGGTGGCAGTACTTGTCCATCCTGGGGTCGTCCGCACCGGTCGATTGGGAGATCAGCAGGAACGGGGCGTACCCCTGCTGAGCCAGTTGCAGTCCCAGGTCGAACCGCTCGTATGGGGTTCCGCCGAGCACCACGATCGCATCGGCGGGCCGCAACGGGTCGGTCTGCGGGTGTTTGTACACCTTCCAGCCGAGCCCGATCCAACCGACGAGCAGCACCCCGACCACGGCCAACGCCAGCCATATTCGCCGACGACGCAGCGGCTGCGCGGTGGGCACTTCAGTTTCAGAGCTCATCTACCATCTCCCTGGCCCGGTCCACATAGCGATGCGCTTCGGTGGTGATCCGGCGGTGGCCGGCGGCCGCGATCTGCTCGGCGCGGTCCGGATGCCGGGCACAGTGCTGCAGAATGTCGCGAAGCTCCTCCTCGTCGGAGAAAAGCAGGCATTCGGATCCCTCGGTGAGCAGCTCGGCATGCTCGTCGGTGCGTTCACCCACGAAAAGCCCACCGGTTGCCGGGATTTCGAAGGTGCGGCAGGTATGGGTGTCGCGGTTGTCGGAGTTGAGCAGCACCAGGTTCGCGGTCACCGACGCGACCGCGGCCGCGAACCGGTCGCCGTAGATCGCCCCGCCCACCGTGGCGTGGCCGGCCTGCAGTGCCGGGATGCGCCGCCAGCCCGGGCCGTGCACGAGCAGCTTGTCGCCATGCTCCTTGGCCAGCCGGGTGATGAGCCCGGCGCGGTCGGGGCGTCTGGCCCCGATGAACCCGACGAGGTACTGCTGGGCACCGCGTTTGGCGCACGGGCGATGCCAGGCCGGGTCGTAGGCGCTGCGAACGAATTTCACCCGCCGCGCGCCGCGGGCCGTCAACTCGGGCACATTGTGCCGTTTGGTGGTGACGACCAGATCCCATTGTGCCTCGTGGGCCAAGTATTCGGGGGTGGTGTTGTACGGGTTGCCGACGTCGTCGGGACTGTAGTGCACCCGCACCGGGGCCGGAACGCCGAGCAGTCGCTCCTGGTCCAGATGTACGCCCTTGTAGGTGAACAGCATGTCGGGCTTGAAAGCCCGTGCGGCGTCCTCGATTTGATGGTGCACCTGCTCGCGTGGCCACGGTGCGCGACGCTGCTTGGTCTTGGCGTAGAGCCAGGAGGGCGAGAACCGGGTGGGCAGTGTGACCGCCGTGGTGTCGATGACCACCACGTCGTGTCCGGCCTGACGGAAGCCGTCGGCGAGTGAGCGTGCGTTACTTCCGATCCAGTCGTCACCGACATACAGAATCTTCATCGGCACCCCCTTCCACTGTGGTGACGGCGCGCCGCTCGCGGTGCACCAGATGGCGCATCCGGGCCAGGTACCAGCCCGCCACGCAGAACTCGGCAGCGATGGTGCCGCCGACCAGTGCCCACACCGAGTGGGTCACCGACGCGGTGAGCAGACCGGCGGCCGAGGCCGCGGTGCCGACGAGCGAGGCGATCAGGATGCCGTGGGTGTCCTGTCGAACCGGGAGCAGCGCGGTGTTGATGTAGGAGCTGATGGTGCTGGCCGGCAGGATGACGAGCTCGGCGCGCAGCAGGCTCACCGCCGACGTGAACTCGGCGCCGAAGATCACGTGGACGACGGGTACGGCGCAGAGCCAGAGCAGGCCCGCGGCGAGACCGGCGATCGCCGCACTGCCCCACAGGCCGCGAATGCCGTGACGCCAGAACTGTTCATGGCCGCTGCGGCGGGCCATGCGTGGCAACAGCACCAGGCCGATCATGTCCAGAAGCGACTGCATGGCCCGGACCAGCCGGTCGCCGGCCGAATACAGACCCAGCGAGACGGCGTCGAGCAGGCCCGAGTAGATGGCGGGCGCTCCCTGCCCGTACCCCGTGGTCAGCACCCGAGAGGTGACTATCGGCCAGCTCGTCCGCAGGATCTGTGCCGGTGCCTGTGGCCGCACCAGTCGCCCGAAATGCCGTTGGCTGTCCCACCACGTCCCGGCGACGGTCAGGATGGCGGACACCAGCAGACACCACATCGCGGTCGCGGCGTGGCGGGAGTGCGGGAGCAGTGCCACGAGCAGGATCAGATAGACGATGCGACCGCTGCCCTGGTACAGCGCCGATGCGACGAATCGTCCCTGCCCGATGAGCAGCCAGTCGTCGGAAGTGGACCAGAGGCCGCCGGCGAGCAATCCCAGCAGGATCATGTGCAGGTAGGGCGGCGCGCCGGCCAGAAAGCCCACGACGTAGGCAAGCGCCAGCACGGTCAGCGTGGTCAACCGCAGCGCCAGGTAGTCCGCGCGGAGTTGTTGGAGCCGATGCGGCGTATCGCGTAGCTCGGGCACCCGGGCCGCCAGAAACGGCGTCATACCCAGATCGACGATGATGGAACCGAAGAAGTAGGCCGCCATGCCGACGGCCAGCAGCCCCATCCCCGCCGGGCCCAGAATGCGGGCCAGCAGCGGCACCGTGACCAGGGTGACCACGTACTGCCCGTACTTGCCGAACACCACGGCCCCGAAGTCGCGGACCAGCCGCAGCACCCGGGGAACCAGCGGGTGATGCTCGAGACGCGCCCGAAAACCGTTATGCACGAGGCATTTCCGTGGCAGTTCGGGTGTGACCACCCCGGCTGGTCACGATGTCGGCGAGGAATTTGGCCACCACACGGGCGGATTCGGCGACATCGAAGCGCTGGGCGCGTAGCCGACCGGCCTGGGCCAGCCGGGTGCGCAGCTGCGCATCGGCGATGAGCTGGTCGAGTGCGACGGTCAGGTCTGCGGTGTCGCCGGCGTCGACGAGCAGCCCGCTCACGTCAGGTTCGACGATCTCGGCGGGGCCGCCGGGTCGTGTCGCGATCACCGCGCAGCCCGCCTGTAGGCCCTCCACGATCACCTGGCCGAACGGCTCGGCGATCACCGAGCTGTGCACGAGAATGTCCGATCCGAGCAGGATTTCGGTCGGATCGTCGACGTGTCCGGTGAATTCCACCGGCAGTTGCAGTTCCCGGGCCAGGTCCTCGAGTTCGTTGCGGAACGATTCCTCGCCGAAGAACGTGCCGCCCACCAGGTACACCCGGCGCGGCCGCAGCGCGGTGCGGGCCAGCGCACGCAGGACGACGTCCTGGCCCTTCCAGGGTGTCAACCGGCCGACGACGGCAACGGTGGCTTCCTCCGGCGCGCGCTGAGGTTCCCGACGCGTCCCGGTGGTGCGGCTGAAATCGGCGCCCGGATAGGCGATGACGCTGCGGCGCCTCCACCTCGCCACGGTGTCCGCCGTGGAACGGCTGTTGGCGATGTAACCGTCGGCAACGATCCAGCCGAGCGCGCGGATCATCAAAGACAATGTCCGGCCGAAGTATTCGGCCGAGATCCGGTCGTGTACCTGCCAGAGCAGGGGAATTCGAGCCCTGGCGGCCGCCACGGCGGACATGACGAGGGCTTTCGTGCTGCCGGCGATCAGGACGTCGGCGCGGTGGTCTCGCGCCGCAGCGCCGAGTGACCATCCGACCCGCAGTAACGCTGCGCCACCGGCCAGGCGCCGCAGCCAGCCGGAACCCTGGATGGTCATGCTGCGGCTGTCGAAGGCGTTGGGCAGCACGGTGGTCGGGATGCCCTGCGCGCGCATCTTGGCGATCATCGGCCCGTCCTCGGTGAGGATCACCGAGGCCTCGACCGGGTGAGATTCCCGCAGCGCCGCGACCAGCCGCGCCGTCGCGAGTTCAGCCCCGGACGGCGCGGCGGTATGCCCGACGAACAGCGCCCTGATCGGCTGCCCGGTCACGCGGCCAGCCCCTGATACAACGTGTGATGGCGTTGCGCGGCAACTGCCCAGGAGAAGGTTTCGGCATGGGCGCGGCAGCGCAGCGGGCTGGGCAGCGCGCCGTCCAGGGCCGCGACGAGCCGGGTGGCAAGCGCTTCGGCGTTGTCTGCCGGGACCACCAGGGTGGGATCCAGGTCGCGTACCGCGTCGGGGAGTCCACCGCAATCGCTGACCACCGCGGGGCGGCCGGTGGCCAGGGATTCCAGGGCGATCAGACCGAAACCCTCCAGTGCGATGCTCGGCACCACCGTCAGCTCGGCCCGCGAATACCACCGAGCCAACGCCGAATCCTCGATACGGCCCAGGAACTCGATGTCCTGGTCCAGGCCGGCCGCGGTGACCTGCCGCCGCAGATCGTTCTCCGCGGTTCCGGTGCCGACGATGACGAGGTGAGCGTCGGCATGCGCGGCGGTGACCGCGGGCCAGGCCTCGATGAGGCGATGGATGCCCATGCGGTGCTCGAGCCGGCGGACGCACAGCACGATGCGCCGGTGGTCGGGCACATCAGGTTTGGGAAGGCCGGCGAACCTGTCGAGGTCCACGCCCGGTGGGATCACCTCGATCCGGTCGGCCGGCACCCGGTAGTCCTCGATGAGGACGTCGCGAAAGTGGCTCGACAACACCACGAATCGCTGTGCCCCGGCGTAACGGATGCGCTCGACGAGGTACTTGGCGCGGGCCCGGAGTTCGGTGGTGCCGGCGAACCGGCTCTCTGCCGCCCAGGGACCGTGAAAGTGCACGACGAGCGGTCGACGCCGGCTGCGGTCGATCGCGGCAGGCCCGTAGAGGCAGAAGTGACGGTCGAGGACGCCGGCTGGCGCCAGTCCGGTTCGGTCGGTGAACGCGGCAGTGACGCGCGACCACGTCGACCCGCCGGTGTCGCCCCAGGACTGCCCACCGGTCGGCGGGCTGCCGAAGGCCGTCGCCGAGAGGTCGAGGTCGGTGCGGCAGCGCAGCGCGGTGAACAGATCGGTGAAGTACCGATTCAGGCCGCCGGGCATGGCGGAAAACCACTCGGACCCGGTCATGTGGACTCTGATCGGAGGCATCACACCGCCTCCTCACGTGGGGGAAGTATTGCGAAACGAATATGTGTCATCAGACAAATTTGTGTGGTTACCGAGATACAAACGTTATATGCGTGCTTAGTCGAGTTGCCGGGCTGATGCTGGCAACGTGATCAGAAAGTCACGTTACCTGAAACATCTGGCATCGAGTTCGCGCCGAGTGCCGTGACCGAGCGCAAATGCTGACGACGCTGTCAATGTCTGCTGCGGCGAAAATTCTGGTGGAGAAATCTCCGATCATTCGCAAAGGTGCCGTCTACCTGCGGTTATACGGCCCCGTCGGGGGCTTGTCGGGTGCATCGGATGCGCACGTCGAGTTTGCGTGAGCGTCTGACTGATGGCATAACGAGAGTAAGTACTTCGTCCGTGGGGCGTTCATTGTGGAATGCACCAGAGGGCGCTATTGAGCGCGGTGATTTGAATCACCATGCCCGGTAAGTGGCAGCGCGTGACGACAGGGCAAGCGTAATCGAATAGGACGGCATCTCAACGGATCTGTGCAGGTCATCGAGGTAAATCAGTCGCTATTGACTAGACGTACGAACGGGGTCGTGTACTTGATGGAACCGAGAACCACCAGCGAGGATGTCAGCAGTCCGATTCGACGCAGCGCCGGCCCGCGTCTGAGCAGATTGGTCTCGCTCTATCGGCGCTGGACGGTGGTCGCCGATCTGATCGTCATCACGCTCAGCTCGATCGTCGGCTTCCTGCTCGTCCATCGTTGGTGGCCCGGCGTGCTGACGCTGGGTGATCGGCACATGATGCTGTTGGTCCTGGTCGCCGTGACCTGGTTCGCGGCGCTGTCGGTGCGCAACCTGACCGCCGAAAATGTGCTGCGCACGTACGTCCACGAACTCCAGCTGGCCGTAGGCGTCACCGTCCCGCTGTTCGGCGTCGTGGTGGTCGCCTACATCCTCGGGCACTTCATCCCGCACATGCATGGGGTGCTGTACTTCGACGGAATCGACCTGCGCCACCTGGCCGTCGCCCTCCCGTTGGGCCTCGTCGGCACCATGGCGGTTCGATACGTGTTGTCGCGGCGCATCGCCGAGGCCGGCGGTGGCAGGACCCCGGTGCTGTTGGCGGGCGGTCAGGAAGCCGTGCAGGCGATGGCGAACGCGATCCGGTGCTACCGGCGCGACAGGTTCGAAATCGTGGGTGCGTGCACCACCGAGCCGGCCGACAAACTTGGCGAGTCCATCGGCACCGGTGATCACTCGGTGCCCGTCATCGGCGACGACCGGTCCATCGTCGAAGCGGCACGCAAAACCGGGGCCCAGTTGGTGGCTGCGGCGACCACCGATCGCCTCGGGTATGACGAGCTGCTCGATCTGGCCACTGACCTTGAGGACGCGGGCGTCGACCTCGCCGTCGCCACTGATGTGCCCGGTGCGGCCGAGCCCGCCGCGCGGATGCCGATGCTCCAGATCCTCGCTCCCGGGTATCGGCGGGCCCGGTCGATGTCGAAGAGGTTGTTCGACATCGTGTTCTCGTTGGCGGCGGTCCTCGCCACCGGGCCGGTGATGGTGACGATCGCGGTGGCCATCAAGCTGACGAGCCCGGGGCCGGTGTTCTACATTTCCGAGCGCATCGGCCGCAACGGGGTGCCTTTCCGGATGGTCAAGTTCCGCAGCATGCGCGACGGAGCCGACCGCGACGTGGCCGAGATGATCGCCTCGACCGACGACGGTCCGGTCTTTTTCAAGGTGAAAGCCGATCCTCGGGTCACCCCGGTGGGGTCGGTCATCCGCAAGTACAGCCTCGATGAGCTGCCCCAGTTCTTCAACGTGCTGGCCGGCAGCATGAGCATGGTGGGTCCCCGACCCCAGGTGCAGCGGGAAGTCGACTCGTACGACGAAACCATGCGGCGTCGACTGCTGGTGAAGCCGGGCGTCACCGGCCAGTGGCAGGTGAGTGGCCGCTCGAACTTGTCGGCCGCGGAATCGATCCGGCATGACGTGTCCTACGTCAACAACTGCTCGATGGGGCTGGACCTGAGCATCATCGCCAAGACGATCGGCGCCGTGGTGCGCGGTGAAGGTGCCTACTGAGTGCGGCTGAGCACACCGGCGCTGCCGGACGCGTTGCCCCGCTGGCTGTATCTGGGGTCGGCACTGCTGACCGGGCTGGCGGTGCTGGGCAAGGCGCCGCTTGTCGCCGGGGTCGTTCCGGTGCCGGCCGGGCTGGTCTATGTCCTGTGTGCGGCCAGTTGTCTTGTCCCCCTGCTGTATCGGAAGTTTCTCAGCGTCGCGCGCTATCTGGCGGTGCCGATCGTGCTGGCGGTGTGGCTGGTTGCCGTCGTCGTGCAATCGCGCCTGCTCAGCCATTTTCACAGTGAGGGTCGCGGCACCGATCAGGGTGACTGCGTCAGCGTGGGTGTGGGTCAGCTCCTGCATGGATCGTGGCCCTACGACCGCGCGCTGATGTGGAGCCACAACCCGATGAGTTGTGGTCCGGGTTGGTTGGCTGCCCATGTGCCGTCGGCGCTCATCGGATATCCGGCGACGATGGCCGTGTTGTTCACCTGCGCCGTCGCAGTCGTGTACCGGCTGCATGGATCCGATGTCACGGCGAAATTTCTTGTGCTGCTGGCGATTACCCCTGGATTTTGGCTGTCGTATGCCAACGGGAACGACTTCGTCACGTTTGGGGTGATCGTGGTGGCGGTGTCGGCGCTGACGGTGACCGATCGGCCCGTGCACCGGTGGTTGGCGGTTGCCGGCGCGGTGGTCGTCTCGCAGTTCCGATTGCCGTTTGTGCTGCTGCCCGCGGCCATGCGGGTTCGATGGCAGGTGCCGGCATGTCTTGTCAGCATCGGCCTCTACGGGGTCTTTGCGTGGTGGCGGCCCGATGCGATGTTCCGCGACGGCCCATTCCACGTGCTGGAGAAATCCGCGGACCTGGCCGGTGTTCCCGGCGGGCGGCTCGTGACGGTCGTGTTGTTCGTGGTCGTGACGGTGGCGATCGCCATGGTCGCGCTGCGGTTCCCGGCGCGCTATTCCGCGCTGGTGTACATAACCTTGGCCCTCGTCCCGCTGGCCGCCGCCGGCCTCGTCGCCGCGATCCGGGAGCAGCACGGTGTCATCGACGTGCTCGGGCACTGGGAGGGCGTTTCCTGGCTGACCGCGGTCGTGGCGGTCGCGGCCGGGCTGATGGGTGGTACGGGCGACGCTAGGTGTCGCTCCGGGATCGGAACCGCCGTCGGCGATCGCCGTCGGACTGGTTGACGCCAAGGGATTTATACGCCGCAGAGTACTTGCGGCGTAGACGCGCTTGAGTCGCATCGGAGAGTTGGTTCAACCGGGCGGGGTCCGAGTTGTCGGCGAGATCGGCCAACTTGACCTCGCGGGCCAGCGGGTTCTGTCGGATCGTCCGGTAATAGTCTTCAGGCGGTTGGCCGCTGCTGCGGGTAAGAATTTTGACCGCCTCGATCACCGGTGCTGGAAATCCGCAGTCGACGAGATCCGCGACGGACAGCGATGTGTCTTCCAAGCTGTCGTGCAGTAAAGCTGTGGTGATGGCCAATGGGTCTTCGGAGACAATGTAACTGGCGACTCGGCGCAGGTGACCAACGTAGGGCAAGCCTGCCTTGTCAACCTGGCCGGCGTGCGCCCGGTCGATCAGTTCGTTGGCGGTGGCGATGAGGTTATCCATGTCACTACCTTCCGTCCGGTCCGACAACCTCGTTCAAACACGTCTCCCGCCCGGGATTTTCGACAATACTTTGCGTGTGGTGAATTGGTCGGTGGTCCCGTTGCAGCCAACCGTTCCAGTTCCGACTCCCTCGCCCGGCCCGTCGAACACAGACGTTGAGATACCGCCGATTGGCACCCCTACTGTGCCGAGTCCCGCCGAGAGCGTCGTGATCCATTATCCGCCGGACATTGTCGACAAGCTGCAACCTCAGCATTCGTTCTTGGACTGGTTGTACTCGCCTGCCGGTGCGACGGTGTGTGCCGCGGTGGTGGCGGCCGCCGCGATCTATTACACCCGCAAGAACACCAGAGACCAGATCGCCCATCAACGTCATGCGGAAGCCTTGAAGGCTCGACGGGATGCCCTTGTCGCAGCGGACGAAGCTCGGCAGGAGCAATACGAGGCGGTCCGAAATCTCGTCGACTCGCGGGTACGGACGGGCATCAGCCCCGACGCCGATTTGTTGGCATACAACGAGGCTGAGCGGGCGTCGAGACGGGCTCAGTACAAACTGAAGTTGTTCGGCTACGACGAAACCGTTGTGGACAAGTACGAAGCCGTGCGGAAGGCGGCCCGGGTGATCCGCGACGACAACATTGCCGATACGGCATCAGATGAATGGGTCGGCTATAAGGCTGCAGCGGGGGAAATGAACAAGCAGTTGAGCTGGCTTGTCAAGAACCTCGAACAAGACGGCCCAGTTCCTGATGCGGTGGGGTAGCGGCCGGGCCGGTTAGTCGCGCCCGGTGATGACGGAGCCGGATACGCTGTGTGATGCGGACTGCAACCTGCGGTTCCGACTGTCGTATCGTCGCTGACACTTGGCAGTGAGAGCCCGGGCGATCTCGGCGCTGCACGTCCGCCATCCGCCACCGAAACAGATCTCGGCTGTCAGACCGGGCGCCGGTACCCAGTCGCGGCGCCCTACGTTATACGTCTCCACCGCGGCCGCGGAGAACTCGTCGTCGCCGAGACGTGCGTCAGTGTGCACACGGGCGACGTGGCCCGCACTGTTGGTGAAATACCGCACTGCCAGCCCTCCTCTCCGTGTGCTCAGTCTACCCAGCGAATGTCGGCCGGTGCCGGAACGAGGGCGAACGTGGCCCGCAGTCGCCGCAGTGCCGTTGCGCGGATCGGTTCGGGCGTCGCGTCGTCTCTGGCCAGTTCGTAGTCGCCGTGGGAGTCCTCGGCAGCCGCCAGTGAGTCACGAGTGTGGAACTGGACCTCGAACTCGATACCGGACGAACCGACAAAGCTGCAGTTGCGCCCCCGATAGCCACCCACGACCCACCCGTCGCTGAGCTCGTTCGGGCGGTAACCGGCCCGGATCAAGGCGTTGATGATCCGGGTGCCGCACGACCAATACTCGCGATCTGGCAGGACTGCCGTGTAGCGAAGGACGTCGCCGATCTCGGCGACGATGTCTTCGGCGCACCCGCCGAAACCTTCCACTTTGATGTTCCGCGCCATTGCCGTTTGTGTCTTGCGATCAAGCGACTCCAGGCATTTCAGCCGGGTGCCGAACCGTTCGACCGCACCACCGTGTGTGGTGATGATGGACGTCACCGCTTCGGAGGTGGCAGGTTCGGCGCGGGTGGCGAGTTCCAACTGCCGCCGTGCGGCCTCACGGCATGCGGCGTGTTCTGCCGGTTCCAATTCTGGGTGGAGGTACCCGCTGTCCGATGACACGGCCGAGTGTGGCACACCTCGTGAAACTTTCCGGGCCAATGAGGAACAAATCGGCGAACGCCCGCGTTGACGTCATCGACAGCAAGTTGAGTGAATAAGACTCAAGTCTGGGTTGACAATCTATGCCCACCCGGAGCAGGCTTGAGCGCAGTCCGCTCAGACCCCTATATCTCTATCAGGAGGCAACACCATGGCTCGTGCGGTCGGTATCGACCTCGGGACCACCAACTCATGCGTGGCGGTCCTGGAAGGCGGCGACCCCGTCGTCGTCGCGAACTCTGAGGGCTCCCGGACCACCCCGTCGGTCGTCGCATTCGCGCGCAACGGCGAGGTGCTGGTCGGCCAGCCCGCCAAAAACCAGGCGGTGACCAACGTCGACCGGACCATCCGTTCGGTCAAGCGCCACATGGGCAGCGACTGGTCCGTCGAGATCGACGGCAAGAACTACACGGCGCAGGAGATCAGCGCCCGTGTGCTGCAGAAGCTCAAGCGCGACGCGGAGGCCTACCTCGGTGAGGACATCACCGACGCGGTCATCACCGTGCCCGCCTACTTCAACGACGCCCAGCGTCAGGCCACGAAGGAAGCCGGCCAGATCGCCGGCATGAACGTGCTGCGCATCGTCAACGAGCCGACCGCGGCCGCGCTGGCCTACGGGCTGGACAAGGGCAGCAAGGAACAGACCATCCTGGTCTTCGACCTCGGTGGCGGCACGTTCGACGTCTCGCTGCTGGAGATCGGCGACGGTGTGGTCGAGGTGCGCGCCACCTCCGGTGACAACCACCTCGGTGGCGACGACTGGGACGACCGGATCGTCGACTGGCTGGTCGAGAAGTTCAAGGCCACCAGCGGTATCGACCTGACCAAGGACAAGATGGCGATGCAGCGGCTGCGTGAGGCCGCCGAGAAGGCCAAGATCGAACTCAGCTCCTCGCAGAGCACCTCGATCAACCTGCCCTACATCACCGTCGACGCCGACAAGAACCCGCTGTTCCTCGACGAGCAGCTGACCCGCGCCGAGTTCCAGAAGATCACCCAGGATCTGCTCGACCGCACCCGTCAGCCGTTCCAGTCGGTGATCAAGGACGCCGGCATCTCGGTTTCCGAGATCGACCACGTCGTGCTGGTCGGTGGTTCGACCCGGATGCCCGCCGTGACCGATCTGGTCAAGGAACTGACCGGTGGCAAGGAGCCCAACAAGGGCGTCAACCCCGACGAGGTTGTCGCCGTGGGTGCCGCGCTGCAGGCCGGTGTGCTCAAGGGCGAGGTGAAAGACGTTCTGCTGCTTGACGTCACCCCGCTGTCCCTCGGTATCGAAACCAAGGGTGGCGTGATGACCAAGCTGATCGAGCGCAACACCACGATCCCCACCAAGCGGTCGGAGACCTTCACCACCGCCGACGACAACCAACCGTCGGTGCAGATCCAGGTCTTCCAGGGTGAGCGCGAAATCGCTTCGCACAACAAGCTGCTCGGCTCCTTCGAGCTGACCGGTATCCCGCCGGCCCCCCGCGGCGTGCCGCAGATCGAGGTCACCTTCGACATCGACGCCAACGGCATCGTGCACGTCACCGCCAAGGACAAGGGCACCGGCAAGGAAAACACGATCAAGATCCAGGAAGGCTCCGGCCTGTCCAAGGAAGAGATCGACCGGATGATCAAGGACGCCGAGGCGCACGCCGAGGAGGACAAGAAGCGTCGCGAAGAGGCCGATGTCCGCAACCAGGCCGAGTCGCTGGTCTACCAGACGGAGAAGTTCGTCAAGGAGCAGCGTGAGGCCGAGGGTGGGTCGAAGGTTCCCGAAGAGACGCTCGGCAAGGTCGACGCTGCGATCGCTGAGGCCAAGACGGCGCTGGAAGGCACCGACATCTCCGCGATCAAGGACGCCATGGAGAAGCTCGGCGTCGAGTCGCAGGGTCTGGGCCAGGCGATCTACGAGGCCACCCAGGCCGAGCAGGCCTCGGGCGCGGAAGCCGGTGGATCCTCGAGCGGCGCGGACGACAACGTAGTGGACGCCGAAGTCGTCGACGATGACCAGGAGAACAAGTGACGCAACCTCAAAACGGCGGCGACGATACGCAGGAGCCGGTGACCATCACCGACAAACGGCGCATCGATCCCGACACCGGTGAGGTGCGCGAGCAGGCGCCGGCCCCCAGTGGGCCGGCGTCGGCCGCATCCCCTGCCGGGGAGTCGGCTGGCGACAGCGACGAAGTTGGTGAGCTCAAGGCAACCCTGCAACGCGTCAAGGCCGAATACGACAACTACCGCAAACGGGCACTGCGCGACCAGCAGGTCACCGCGGACCGGGCCAAGGCGGCGGTCATCACCCAGCTCCTTGGCGTCCTCGATGACCTCGATCGGGCCCGCAGCCACGGTGACCTGGAATCCGGGCCGCTCAAGTCGGTTGCCGACAAGCTCGTCAATGCCCTTGAAGGGCAGGGGCTTTCCGGCTTCGGCGAAGAGGGTGACGAGTTCGACCCCTCGCTGCACGAAGCCGTGCAGCACGAGGGCGAGGGCACCCATCCAGTGGTCGGGACCGTGATGCGCCGGGGTTACCGGATCGGTGACCAGGTGGTCAGGCACGCCATGGTTGGTGTGGTCGACACCGTCCCCGACACCGACGCCGCTGCGAATAACGCTGACGCCACCGGCGATCAGGCCGCAGAATCAGACAACTAGACAACCCAACTAGAGAGAAGAGGTAAGGAGGTGGCGCAGCATGGCCCAACGCGAGTGGGTCGAAAAGGATTTCTACAAAGAACTCGGCGTCTCCTCTGACGCCAGCGCCGACGAGATCAAGAAGGCCTACCGGAAACTGGCCTCCGAGCTGCATCCCGACCGCAACCCCGATGCGGGAGCGGCGGAGCGGTTCAAGGCGGTTTCCGAGGCCAACAGCGTCCTGTCGGACCCCGCGAAGCGCAAGGAGTATGACGAGACCCGCCGGTTGTTCGCCGGGGGTGGGCGTCGGTTCAACCCTGGTACGAACTTTGGTGGCGGATTCGGTTCCGACGGAGCCGAATTCAACCTCGGAGACCTGTTCGACGCGGCCGGCCAGAGCGGTGGCGCCAACATCGGTGACCTGTTCGGCGGGCTGTTCGGGCGCGGTGCACAGCCGCGGCCGAGTCGGCCCCGCCGTGGCAATGACCTGGAAACCGAAACCGAGCTGTCCTTCCTGGAAGCCACCAAGGGCGTGGCGATGCCGCTGCGGCTGACCAGCCCGGCTCCGTGCACCAACTGCCATGGCAGCGGGGCGCGGCCGGGAACCAACCCGAAGGTGTGCCCGAACTGCAACGGCTCCGGTGTGATCAACCGCAACCAGGGTGCGTTCGGATTCTCCGAGCCCTGTACCGAATGCCGGGGCAGCGGCTCGATCATCGAGCACCCTTGTGGCGAGTGCAAGGGCACCGGCGTCACCACCCGGACCCGCACGATCAATGTGCGGATCCCCCCGGGTGTCGAGGACGGTCAACGCATCCGGTTGGCCGGCCAGGGCGAGGCCGGACTGCGTGGTGCACCATCGGGCGATCTGTACGTGACCGTGCACGTGCGTCCGGACAAGGTGTTCGGGCGCGACGGTGACGACCTGACGGTCAGCGTTCCGGTCAGCTTTCACGAATTGGCACTGGGTACAACGCTTTCCGTTCCCACCCTGGACGGCAAGGTCGGTGTCCGGGTGCCCAAGGGCACTTCTGACGGCCGGATCCTGCGGGTGCGTGGACGCGGGGTGCCCAAACGCTCCGGCGGCCACGGCGATCTGTTGGTCACGGTCAAAGTCGCGGTGCCGCCGAACCTCGAAGGTGAAGCGGCCGAAGCCTTGGAGGCGTACGCGAAAGCCGAGCGGGCCAGCGGGTTTGACCCGCGGGCCGGGTGGGCGGGCAATGTATGAGTCAGCGTAAAGAGGAAGCCCGCACGTTTTTGATCTCGGTGGCCGCCGAGCTGGCCGGTATGCACGCGCAAACCCTGCGCACATACGACCGGCTCGGCCTGGTCAGCCCGCAGCGTAGTTCCGGTGGCGGACGCCGTTACTCCGAGCGTGATGTCGACCTGCTCCGCGAGGTGCAGCGGCTGTCACAGGACGAAGGCGTCAATCTGGCCGGTATCAAACGCATCATCGAACTCACCAACCAGGTCGATGCGCTGCGCACCCGGGTGTCCGAGTTGACCAAGCAGGTCGAGCGGCTGAGTAACAATGAGCGCCGCGATGTTTCGACGGCGTCGAAAGCGGTTGTGCTGTGGCAGCCCGGAGCCGCTCGGCGGCGACATCGGCCTTAGTCGAGGTGCTCGTCAAACGACACTGATCGAAAAGGTGGCCGTCTCCGGACTTCCGGGGGCGGCCATTTTGTAGTTCCCGTGGCGCAGCGCGTCGGTGGGTGCGGTCATCGGCTCGATCCCCACGACGCTGTCACCGGCCGGCGCGAACAACTGCGCTGCGCCGTAACCCTGCTCGAAGGCGACCTCGATCCGGTGTGGACCGCCGCTGAGGGTGAACACCGCGCCGGTGCTGACGTCGTCGAATCCGTCGTCGAGTTCGGTGCTGCCCAGCCGCATCGTCCCGCCCGGCCACGGTTGGGCTTCGCCGGTGGGCAGGCCCCGGTCGTCGACCGGCAGGTGCCGCATGGTCGGCGTGTGCAATTGCCAATCCTGCCGCGGTACACCGGGAATCGTCAGGTACGGGTGGTAGCCGTAACACAGTGGTACCGAACTGTCCCGGGTCGGCGCCACCGCGGTGGCCACGGTGAGGGCTCGATCCTCCAGCGTCACCGTCACCGTCAGCCGGTGCGGGAACGGGAAGGTCGCCAGCCGTGCCTGGTCGGAATCCCAATCCAGCTGTGCCACCAGCGCGTTGTCGGTTCGCTCGGTCACCTGCCAGTCGGGACTGGCCGCGAGCACGCCGTGGATGGGTGCCCCGTGGGCGTCGGCGCGCACCCCATGCGTCCCGGGAATCACGGTCACCTCGGTGTCCGCCACACGGTATTCGTTGGCGCTCAAGCGGTTTGCCCACGGGTAGAGGATCGGGATGCCCATCGTCTTGCCGTCGCTGACGTAGGCTTGCAGGCCGCGCCGCTGGCCCACATACTCGATGCTGTTGTCGGCAAGCGATGTGCAGATCATTCCCGCGCCGGGAACGTAGCTGGCCCGCAGCGACGACGACGGGTCCTGCAAGGTGACTGGTTCGAGGTCGGCCATGGCGCCAGTCTGGCACGGGTCAGCGGGTCAGCGGGTCGTGCTGGATGCGCTCGGCGGGGGCGCCGCGTTCGATGAGGGCGGCTTTGGTGGCGGTGACCATGTCCGGGCCACCGCAGATGAGGATCTGGCGGTCGCCCCAGCTTCCGTATCGGGTGACCACCTCGGGCAGGGCGCCGGTCTGGCGCACGTGCAGGCCGCGCGGTGGCTGGACATCGGGGTACTGGCCGGCCCAGGGGGGATCGGTGCTGTACTCGGACACCGGGGTCACCGACAGCCAAGGATTGGTCGAGGCGATGTGCCACAGCGTCTTCAGGTCGTAGAGATCGCACGGATAGCGC
The DNA here is from genome assembly GCF_019050325.1 of [Mycobacterium] fortunisiensis. GTDB lineage: Bacteria > Actinomycetota > Actinomycetes > Mycobacteriales > Mycobacteriaceae > Mycobacterium > Mycobacterium fortunisiensis. The sequence continues at coordinate 439,664 of NZ_VOMB01000002.1, forward strand.
CCACCGAAGAACAGGTGCACGCGGGGGTTCTCCCCGTGCAGCGTCATGTCCATGATGATGTTGCGCAGCGGGGCCAGTCCGGTGCTGCCGGCGACCATCAGCACGTCTTCGCCGTGTCGATCGACGTGCAATCCGCCGTGTGGGCTCGACATCCGCCACCGATCCCCGATCCGGGTCTCGTTGACGATCGCCGTGCTCACCATGCCGCCGGGGACCGACCGGATGTGGAATTCGATCCCCCCGGAGCGGTCGGAGGGAATCGCCGGGCTCAGGTAGCGCCACCGCCGCGGCCATTGCGGCACCTGGACGGTGACGTACTGGCCGGGGTGGTAGAACAGCGGCTGATCGAGCTGGAGCCGGATCACTGAGACGTCGCGGGTGACCCGGTGGTGCTCGATGACCGTCCCGTCGCAGTAGGCCGGAGAGTCCTCGGCGTCGGCCGCGCCGCGCATCACCCCGATGATCAGGGCAACAGCATCATGGGTGGCTTCGGCCAGCCGATCGTCCCACTGGCTCTGCAGGTGCGTGCGCAGCGAGTTGTAGAGGGCGTCCTGCATCGAGTCGTAATGACTTTGCGTCACACCGTATTTGCGGTGATCCCGGCCGAGCTGGGCCAGGAACGCCACCGGCTCCTCGGCGCGCTGGGCGATCAACTCGCCGAAAAGCCAGGTCAGGGCATGGGCGAAGACCTCGCGCTGATGGTCCATGTCGGGCGGGAACAGGTCGCGGGCCGACAGGTCGGTGGCGAACCACTGGGTGTAGAAGTCGCGGATGAGCGGCAGGGAGCCGTGCTGAGGGTCGACGGCGCGCTGCAACGTCTGCAGTGCTTCACGATCATCGAGTCCCACGAGGCTGCATCTTAGGCGCGGAGCGCCCGGACCGCCGCAACGCGGCGATGACCACCAGGAACAGGCCGGCCAGCGCCCAGCAACTGAGCACCACGATCGCGGTGTCGGCACCGGCGCCATCGAAGTACGCGGTGGACCGCAGCAGGGTGGCGGCGGCGCCCTGCGGCAACAGCTGGCCGAGTCGGCCCCAGCCGCTCGGCAGCATCTCCGGCGCGGCGGTCAACCCGGACAGCGGGTTGCCCAGCAGCAACGCCAGCACCGCGCCCACCGCCAGGCCGACCTTGCCGAACAGTGAGCCCAGGCCCAGCATGCACAGGCCGGCGGCGGCGATCCCGAGGGTCAAGCCGGCGGCCACGCCCCAGAAGTTCGAGTCGATCGAGCCGAACACGTAATACAGCAGGGCCGCGACGGTGGTGCCGGCCAGCGCCGAGAACACCAGGGTGGCGGTCAACCGGGTCCACACCTCGCGCCGCAGCACCAGCACCAATGCGATGGCCGGCAGCATCCCGGCCAGGGTGATCGGCAGGGCGGAGGCGGCCAACCCGGTCCCGCGCGGATCTTGATCGGTGGGTGGCGCAAGGTCCTCGGTGTGCAGCGTCATGCCGGAGTGTGCCGCCATGGCGTTGCCGATCTGGGTGAGAAGCTGTGCGACGGCCGGGCTGCCGCCGGTGGCGGTGAGCAGTGTGGCTCCTTGTGGTCCAAAGGTGATGCCGCCGTATACCGTTCGATTTTCAGTCGCTTCCCGCAGCGCATCTTCGCCGGGGTAGTAGGTGACGGAGAAGGCGCCCGGGGCCTGCTGGTCGAGGGTGTGGGCGATCTGGCTGGTGGCGACCTGGGGGCCGGCGACGCCGATGGGGACGTCGTGGGGCTTGGACCGCGAGGCGGGCAATGCGAAGGCGATGGCCACGATCGCGATCGCGACGGTCAACGCGACGACGATGCCGGTGGCGCGCAGTGCGGCGGAAGGTTCGTGACCAGGCGTCTCTGTGTGGACGGCGGCGGGGTCCGGCGTCGAGAGCATCGCTCGCCTCTTTTCATCTGACGTTGAATTAACGGTTTCTGTGAGCGTAGGCGCGCCGGGGAAAGTTTTCAACAGCAATTGAAATGATAGTGTCGTCATATGTCTTCACCTGGGGAAACATCGAAGCGGCGCGGGCGTCGCCAGGGTGACCCGGTGTCTCGCGACGAGGTGCTGGCCGCAGCCAAACTGCGCTTCGCCGCCGAGGGATATGAGAAGACGACCTTGCGCGCCATCGCCGCCGACGCGCACGTTGACGCCTCGATGGTGCTCTACCTGTTCGGGTCGAAAGCCGACCTGTTCCGGGAGTCGCTACGGCTCATCCTCGACCCCGACGTGCTGGTGGCGGCTCTGGAAGGGCCGGCCGAGGAGATCGGCGAACGCATGGTGCGCTTCTACCTCACAGTCTGGGAATCGCCCGACACCGCGCCGAGCATGCAAGTCATGCTGCAGTCCGCAACGTCGAATTCCGATGCGCACGAGGCATTTCGAACATTCATGCAGGAATATGTGCTGGCCGCGGTATCCGGCGTGCTGGGTGGCGGCGAGCAGGCCAGACTGCGCGCCATGCTCGCCGCGACAAGCCTGGTCGGGACAGCAGTGCTGCGCTACGTGATGGCCGTGCCGCCGCTGGCGACACTGAGCGGTGAGGAGGTGGTACGTCTGATGGCCCCGACAGTGACGCGCTATCTCACCGCCGACGCCGACGAGCTGGGGTTGCCCGAGTTGTAGAAGTCAGTGCTGCTCGTCGGTGTGCCGGGCGATGAGTGCCAGTTCGGCCTCATTGGCCTGCTCCGGTGTCGCGAAGGGCATGTATGACTCCACGAAGTGCAACGCGTCTTGGCGGTGTATACCGTGCTGAACCAGACTGCCGACGATGCTGTCGTGGATGATCGCCGTCGCCCGCTTGGATGCGACTTCCGAAACGGCGCCGATCTCCTCGGCAAGGTCGGCCTCTGTCATGGCGGTCACCTTCGGGTCCAGCTCTACTCGCGCGATGGTTCCGGTGAGGTACGTGGTAACCGTAACTGTCCCAGGAGGATTGGCCGCCTGCAGCGTCAGGGCTTGCTCGTCGGGTACCGCGGGGTCCGGGTCGGTGGCCTCGATGAAGTCGTCGCTGCCGTCCTCGACATACGAGTCGGTCGTGTCCGGCGCCGGAAGGTCGGGCAGCTCGGGCAACTCCGGGGCGTCGTCCTGCGCTGTCGGTTCGAAGAAGTCGAGGGCATCCAATCCGTTGTCGTCGTGCTCGTCGTGTGGGCCGTGTGTCGCCACGAATCAACCCCTCGATTCTGTGTCGGACAGTGTGACTCTGTCTTTATTGGGCGGTGGCCGCGACTTCGTTGTACTTGGCGACGGTCTGCTGGATCTTGGCGGCGTTGGCCACGGCCGTGGCGCCCATTGCCAACATCGAGCCCGTCGCGAGTGGCACTGAGCCCGCGACCGCGCCTACCTGGATCGCCACCGACGCGGGCTGTCCTCCTGGGATGGCCGCAGCGATCATGGCGGGAACGATCATCACGCTCAACGCCACTGAGTAGATGTCGAGTAGCTGGCGGGTTCGGGCGATGTCCTCCGCCTGATTCTGGATGACTTCCTGCATCGTTCGGTCGGCCTGGGCCATCGTCTGTGAGCGCTTGCTCTGCCGCTCGACTTGCTTGTCGTAGGCCTGCGACGCGCTGCCTTGCCATTGCTGGGTTGGCGCGGCGGATTTTTGTGTTTGGTTCACGGTATTGAACGCACTGCGGCCTTCGTCGAACTTCGAGCCCGTGTCAGGCTGCCCGACGCCGCACTCCAAACTCATTCCGGCGATGGCGAACAACCCCAACTGAATGATCGGGGTCTGGGGGCATTTCGGAAACAGCTGCGCAACCCCTAGACCGTCCGTCGCGAGGCTCAGTGCCTTGTACGCTCCCGGAACGTCGGCCGTTGCATGGTTGTAGATAGACCAACCCGTGGCTGGTGCGCCTAGTGCCCCAAAGGCCTTACTGTTTCCGAGCGTCTCCGATGCATCAACCAGCGAATCCCAAGACATCTGCAACAAGCTCCTCCCTGGGAGAAGACTAGCAGGATGCTGTGAGCCCTCCGCGCACCAAAATTTCTGGGCGGGAGCGACGTCAGGATGGGTGTCGCCTACCGGTAGCGGGTGCCACGACATGTGGCTGTGGGCCTCTAGACTGCGGCCATGCAAAGCGGAACCCTGCCAGGTTTACTGCTTGCGGTGCGCGGAGATACCACTGCGGAACAGGCGATCGTCGGCATAATGATGGTCTTTTTCCTTGTGGCGGTGTGTGGTTTGGCTTGGCTGGTGTCTGCGCCGCTGTATGCCAGATCGTGGAGTCGCTACGAACGCCGATTGCTGGAGCAATCACAAGAATTCCGTGGCAGATGGCCCGGTGAGCACTTACGCCAGGCGCCGGCGGTGGAGCTGCAGGCCGAAATCGAGCGTTGTTGGCAATTGGTCCTCGCGTTGGAACACCGAATGACGCGTCGTGAAAGCCCGGATGTGCACCATGAAATCGCAGCGGTACGGGTTTGGATACGTTCGGTCGCAGATGCACTCAACGCCGCGACCGCCGAAGGGCGTTGAAAGGTGAGCTGTGAGCGTCGATTTGGGTGACGTTGTCACCGAATTGCAGGCGATGGGTTGGATTTTTCCTGCGGTGGCGATGGCAGGCTTCGCAGTCTCCGCAATTCTCTACTGGATCAATGTGTTTGGAACTCGGCGAGTTCAACAACGGCAGGCGCAGTCGTTGGCGCGCTCATCACTGTTCTGGGCCAGGTGGCCCGCAGAACGATTCTGGTCGGCCCCGTATGACGAACTTGCGGCCGAGAGTGACAGATGTACACAGATTATCGACGGACTCCGTCAACGTAGAATGCTTGCCACGCCAAGGTATCCGACCAAGCGTGATCAGACGTACCTGCAATACCTCGACAATCAGATCATCGACTGTCAGCGTGTTCTCGGTGGTGTACACGCTGCGATGCAGCAGGCGGTCGCTCACGGGCGAGGGCCGCTACAACCCCCTCCTGCGTACAGCTGACCGGAGCGGTCTCAGCGGGGATGCATTTCCTTGTCCAGTTTGCCGGCGCCCTGGGCATCGGCACGGTCGTACAGGGTGGCTGCAATACCAAGTTTCTCTGAGAGTCCGGTCGACACGAGGTTCATCTTGGCGGCAGCGGCGGCGCGTGCTTGTTCGGCCATCGTGACAGCCATGTTGGACGTCAGGCACACCACCCCATGGTTGCCCATCATGGACATACCAACACCTTGGGCGGCCGCGCCTGCGGCTTCAATCTGTTGCGCGGCGGTGCCCTGTCGTTCGCCGAGTTCGCGAACGTGGGACGTGGTTACCCGCAATTCGCCAGACATGGTGTGCTCCTAGTGGCTTGGCATTGGCAGCTGCTACGTGCTTACCACGGTGAGCATATCGGCCCTTCAGGACGTCGAGATGCACCAATTTCACGGGCGCTACATGCCGGCCCACGGGGCCTGCCATCGCGTTGCGTCAACTGCCTTCGAACTGGTTCTGGCCCAAGCTGTCCACGAAGGTAGGGCCGATCCGATCGAGTTCGCGCCGATACTCCTCAGCCCACGTGCCGAATGGTTTGTGCGCCAGGTATTCGTTGCGGAACCGGTCGTCCTCGGAGACCTCGGATACGCAGAATGACGGAATGGCCAGGTCGACGACGGGCCCGCCACGCTCAACCTCGGAAAGCAATAGCGGAGCATTGGCGCCGAGAAATCGATCGACGATCCAGCCGTCCTCGCCGAGCCACGCCGAATAGCGAACCTTGGCAACGACATTTTCCGAGCGCTGCACAATCTGCGCGGCGACCAACGGATCGAGTTCGCGTTCGGCCTCGTAGCGAGTGCCTCCGACGGCGGGGCCCTTGGCGGTCATGGTGCCGATCGATTCCTCGCCCAGGGCCTCGACCAGCGCGCTGGGTTCGGCATCCAGATCAACCGGTGCCGGACCCTGAATACGAACCCGGACGGCATAACCGTCAGACGCGAACAGATAGGCCTGCACGATCAACGCGGGCATGGGATCCGATGCCGCCACCGCGGGAAATTCGCGGACAAAGAACTTCCGCTCGAATTCGAAATCACCGAAACCGGACTCGGACATGGCCATACCGTAGCCCGCGTGACGCGGAAACGGCACTACTAGAGCGCGTGAATTCCCTTGTAGAGCACGAGCAGGCCGATCACCACGAGAATTCCGGCAACCAAGACGGCGTGCCGGCGTTCCATCCATTCTTTGAGCCGAGCCAGCGTGGGATCCAAACGATCACCGGACACCGCATAGGCCAGGATCGGCAGGGCCACGGTCGCCCCGGCGGCTGCCACGTAGCAGAGCCCGGCAGCCCAGACACCGGGTTGGCCGAGGCCGGCGCTGCCGATCGCCAAACCTGCTGCTGCGCAGATGAAGAGCACTTTCGGGTTGGCCACGGTGAGTACTGCGCCGGTGGCGCCGGCTCGCAGCGGGGTCAGTCTGCTCAGGCCGGTCATCCAGCCTGGCATGTGCTCGGAGGTCTTTCTGGTGGCGAAGCGGTACCCGCCGAGCAGGAGCAGGGCCACACCGATCACGATGCGCAGCCACGACGCCCACGTGGGCGGTTTGTCGAAGCCGCCGAGCAATCCGGAGACGCCGACGAAGATTGCGGTCAGCGCGGCCAGGCCGATCAACCAGCCGGAAAGAAACGCCAGCCCGGTCGGACGGGGCCGGGCGGTGTGCAGCACGAGCACGGCCGGGATGATCGTCAGTGGCGAAAGCGCCACCACCAATGCCAGCGGGATGAGTTCGGTGAGAATCGAACCCCAACCTTGCGTCATGGCGGCCCTCTCCACGCGGTGACAGAGGCAGTATCTGCGCAGAACGTAGCAACGTCGAAGCAGATGGTCACCATCGACCGGCCGTTATGTCCTCGACTGCGTCGGCGGCGTGCCCCGGCCCGCCGTGCGAACGGACCTCGGTGCGGACGGCGTCGAGCGTCGCCCGCACCGTCGGCGAGGTCGCGACGCTGCGCACGGCGTCGCGAATCTGCCTGGCGCTGGGCAGCGGGTCCGACAGGTGACACCCGACGCCGACGGCTTCCAGCCTGGCCGCGTTGGCCGGCTGATCGACGGCCTGCGGGATCGCCACCATCGGCACCCCGAACCACAAAGCCTCAGTGCACGAGCCCATCCCGGCATGGGTGATGAAGCAGTCGGCCTGTGCCAGTACCGCCGGCTGGGGAACCGACGCGCGCAGCTGGACCCATGGCGGGACCGGCCCCACCTCGGCGCGTCCGCACGACAGCACCAGCCGCCAGCCCTGTCCGTCGAGCGCCTCGATGACGTTGCGGTACACGTCGGCTCGGTCGGTGTAGGCCGTGCCGAACGCCAGCAGGGCGAGCGGACCGTCCCCGGCCGGTGGAGTCCAGTCGCCCGGGTCCTCGCGTTGCGGGTCGATGCACGGGCCGACGAATCGGTAGCGGTCGCCGACCCGGTCGGCGTGGCGCTGCATCACCCGCGGGATCAACGCCAGACACCGCCGCGGCGCGCCCGTCACCTCGTCGAACGTCAAGCCCGTTCCGGAATCGGTGAGCCAGCTGTCGAACGCCTGCCGGTAGGCCAGGCCGTCGGGACTGTTCAAGATCGGGCCCAGGATGTCGGCCATGTCGTCGTGATAGCCCGCCCAGGCCACCTCGCTCGGGGACAGCTGCGCCGCCGGGACGCCCCACTGTGCTGCTGCCACCGGCCCCGCCATGCCGCCGATGTCGTAGAGCACCAGGTCCGGCCGGTCGTTGTCGAGGGCGGCGTGCACCTGTGGCAGCACATGCACCGCTTCGTCGAGAAAAATTCGCATGCCGGCCACGGCGTCGTTCTCATCGAAGCTCTCCGGCGCACCGGGGGCTCCGGGCAGCACCGAGGTGCAGGCGATCACGTCGGCCCCGGTGGGCCGGGCCAGATCGGCCAGGTGAGCACCGACCAGGTAACTCACCCGGTGGCCGCGGCGTGCCAGCTCGTGGACGACGGCCAGATGTGGGTACATATGGCTGGGGGCGGACGCGGCGACTACGGCGATGTGGGAGGCGGGGTGCACGTGTTCGAGTCTGCCGGGGAAAAATAATCAAAGTTGAGCGGAACAGACTCAACCTTGACTACGTTGAACATCACGACAAGCATTTTCTCTATCGAAAAAGGGAGGTGTCGTGGACTCGTTCAACCCGACGACCAAGACTCAGGCGGCGCTGACCTCAGCGTTGCAGGCGGCAAGTTCTGCCGGCAACCCGGAGATCCGGCCCGCTCACTTATTGATGGCACTGCTCACTCAGAACGAGGGCATTGCCGCACCCCTGCTCGAGGCCGTCGGCGTGGACCCCGCGACGATCCGGACCGAGGCGCAGCGGTTGCTCGACCAGCTGCCCAGCGCCAGTGGCGCCAGCAGCCAACCTCAGCTGAGTAGGGAATCGCTCGCCGCGATCACCACGGCCCAGCACCTGGCCACCGAGATGGACGACGAGTACGTCTCCACCGAGCACCTGATGGTGGGCCTGGCCACTGGCAGTTCTGAGGTGGCCAAGCTGCTCACCGGACACGGTGCATCTCCGCAGGCGCTGCGCGACGCGTTCACCAAGGTGCGCGGCAGCGCCCGGGTGACCAGTGCCGACCCCGAGGGCAGCTACCAGGCGTTGGAGAAGTACTCCACCGACCTGACCGCCGCCGCCCGCGAGGGCAAGCTCGATCCGGTTATCGGTCGCGACAACGAGATTCGTCGCGTCGTGCAGGTGCTGAGCCGCCGCACCAAGAACAACCCGGTGCTCATCGGTGAGCCCGGCGTCGGCAAGACCGCGATCGTCGAGGGCCTGGCCCAGCGCATCGTGGCCGGCGACGTGCCCGAAAGCCTGCGGGACAAGACCGTCATCAGCCTCGACCTGGGCTCGATGGTGGCCGGCGCCAAGTACCGCGGTGAATTCGAGGAGCGGCTCAAGGCCGTGCTCGACGAGATCAAGGACTCGGCCGGCCAGGTCATCACGTTCATCGACGAGCTGCACACCATCGTGGGTGCCGGTGCCACCGGTGAATCCGCGATGGACGCCGGCAACATGATCAAGCCGATGCTGGCCCGCGGTGAGCTGCGCCTCGTCGGCGCGACCACGCTCGACGAGTACCGCAAGTACATCGAGAAGGACGCCGCGCTGGAGCGCCGATTCCAGCAGGTGCTGGTCGGCGAACCGTCCGTGGAGGACACCGTCGGCATCCTGCGTGGTCTCAAGGACCGCTACGAGGTGCACCACGGTGTGCGCATCACCGACTCGGCGCTGGTGGCCGCGGCCAGCCTGTCCGACCGCTACATCACCAGCCGGTTCCTGCCGGACAAGGCCATCGACCTGGTCGATGAGGCCGCGTCGCGGCTGCGGATGGAGATCGACTCGCGCCCCGTCGAGATCGACGAGGTCGAGCGGTTGGTCCGCCGTCTTGAGATCGAGGAGATGGCGCTCGAGAAGGAGGAGGACGACGCCTCCAAGGAGCGGCTGGAGAAGCTGCGCGACGAGTTGGCTGATTTACGAGAGAAACTGGCGAAGTTGACGCTGAGATGGCAGAACGAGAAGGGCGCCATCGACGTGGTCCGCGAGCTCAAGGAGCAGCTGGACACGCTGCGCGGTGAGGCCGACCGCGCCGAGCGCGACGGCGACCTGGCCAAGGCTGCCGAGCTGCGCTACGGACGCATCCCTGAGGTGGAGAAGAAGCTCGACGCCGCCCTGCCGGTGGCCGAGGCTCGTGAGAACGTGATGCTCAAGGAAGAGGTCGGTCCCGACGACATCGCCGAGGTGGTCGAGGCGTGGACCGGCATCCCGGCCGGCCGCATGCTCGAAGGCGAGACCGCCAAGCTGCTGCGCATGGAGGAGGAGCTGGGCAAGCGCGTCATCGGCCAGAAGAAGGCCGTCACCGCCGTCTCCGATGCGGTGCGCCGTTCGCGCGCCGGTGTTGCCGATCCCAACCGGCCGACGGGTTCGTTCATGTTCCTGGGCCCGACCGGTGTCGGTAAGACCGAGCTGGCAAAAGCCTTGGCGGAGTTCCTGTTCGACGACGAGCGCGCCATGGTCCGCATCGACATGAGCGAGTACGGCGAGAAGCACTCGGTGGCTCGGCTGGTCGGTGCGCCCCCGGGATACATCGGCTATGACCAGGGTGGTCAGCTGACCGAGGCGGTGCGGCGGCGTCCGTACACGGTGGTGCTGTTCGACGAGATCGAGAAGGCCCACCCGGACGTGTTCGACGTGCTGCTGCAGGTGCTCGACGAGGGCCGGCTGACCGACGGCCAGGGCCGTACGGTCGACTTCCGCAACACGATCCTGATCCTGACCTCCAACCTGGGTGCCGGTGGTACCGAGGAACAGGTGATGGCCGCGGTGCGGGCGGCGTTCAAACCGGAATTCATCAACCGGTTGGACGACGTGATCCTGTTCGACGCGCTGAATCCCGAGGAGCTGGTGTCGATCGTCGACATCCAGCTGCAACAGCTGCAGAAGCGGCTGGCGCAGCGCCGGCTCACCCTCGAGGTGTCGCTACCGGCCAAGACGTGGCTGGCCGAGCGTGGTTTCGACCCGCTCTACGGTGCCCGCCCGCTGCGCCGCCTGGTGCAGCAGGCCATCGGTGACCAGCTGGCCAAGATGCTGCTGGCCGGCCAGGTGCACGACGGCGACGTGGTGCCGGTCAACGTCAGCGCCGACGGCGAAGGCCTGGTCCTGGGCTGACGCCCAGTTGCCGCGAAACGGCATTCCAGCAGGGAAAGTTCGAGAGGACGCCTGCTGGAATGCCGTTTCGGCGCTAAAGCGTTAAAGGGCGAACCGGCCGGCGAAGCCACGCAGCGGCACGTCGGCGCTTGTCAACAACCCCGGCGGGGCCGCCACGACCGACGCGATGGCGTTGAGGGCTGGCAGCCCGGTCACGGTCATGCCGATCGAGGCGAATGAGTCCGGATCGGACAGGTCCACACCGGGTTTCGGGAAGATCATGTGCTTGTTGTAGACACACGGATCGCCCTTGATCTGAGTGATGTAGCAGCCCTTGATGTCCCAGCTCGGGTCGGTGTGCGGAGTCATCTGCCATTCCAGATGGGTCTCGACGCGCGGTACGCCGTCGACCATGCCCTGGTACTTGATGTAGTTGCCGCCCAGCGATCCCTTCGGCAGGGTGTACCAGCCCAGGTCGACATCCTTGGTGCAGGCACCCAGCTCGTAGCTGAACTTGACCTCGTCGAGTTCGAGTCCGAAGCAGTCGGCCATCATCAGCACGCTGTCGGCGAACACCTCGGTGTACTTGCGCAGCTTGCCGGGGATCGACGGGTCGTCGACGGGCAGGCCGTAGCCGACCTCGATCCAGGTGTCCTTGCTGTGATGGCATGACACGTCGACGGATTCGATGGTGGTGACGTTTTCGATCTCGGCGACGTCGGCCGAGCACACCACGCCGAGGATCTGGTTGAGGCCCGGGTTCATGCCGGTGCCGTAGAACGTCGACCCACCCTTGGCGCAGGCCTCGGCCAGCAGCTGCGACACCGGCTTGCCCGACGGGTGCGGATGGTTGGTGTCGCGGTGCCAACCGGTGATCCAGTCCGCGGTGGTGACGATGTTGATGCCGGCCTCAAGGACTTTCACGTAGAGGTCCTCGTCGGGGAACACGCCATGAAAGGTCAGCACGTCGGGACGAGCGGCGATGATCTCGTCGATCGAGCCTGTCGCCGTCACCCCGATCGGATCGATCCCGGCGATCTCTCCAGCATCGCGGCCCACCTTTTCCGGTGTGTAGCAATGCAATCCGACCAGTTCGAGATCGGGGCGCTTGCCGATGCGTTTGATCATCTCGGTGCCGACGTTGCCGGTCGCCACCTGGAAAACGCGGATCTTCTCGGTCATGTGAAATCGGCCTCTCGTCCTGAGGTTGAATTGGCGGCTCCGCCACCAGAAGCCAGGTCTGCGGCACTACCGCCCAGACCGTCCGGATAGAACTGCATGGCCCACTTACGGATTGCGGTGAAGCCTTCGTATTCGGCGGTGGCCAGCGCCGGGGGATCGGAGTAGCGCTGGTGTGACCAGATGTGGATGTCCTGGGTGAACTGCCGGATCACCTCGTCGCCGAACTCGGTGGCGCGCTGGGCCGCCCGGGGGCTGTCCTTGCCGGGGGTCCGCCCGATGTAGACCATGAACCGGACGTCGGAGGTGGCCTCGTCGACGGGGGTGACCGCGGAGATGGTGCGGTTGTCGATCATGCCCCAGCTCTTGGTCACCGCGATGCCGAGTCCGCCGTTGATCGCCTCGACGCCGCTGCGCACATCGTCGATCGACTGCTGATCGGAGCCCTCGAAGGTGATCGTGAAATCCACGTAGGAGATCGGCGCGGCGAAGTCGTGACGGGTGAACACCGGCACGATCGGGGTTTGGTGCACGAATTTGAAGTGCGCGAAGTCGACGCCGTTCTCCAGCACGTACTGCGGATGCAGCTCGAGCCCTCCGCGGAACAGCCGTTGCTGGGGGTAGTAGTCCGCGGCGCTGCTGCCGTCGGCGAACGACGCGAACACGTCCGGCGCGTCGAAGAACGGCTCCCGCCCGTCGATGTCGTGCCAGATGTAGATGGCCTCGTTGCGTTCGACGACGGGGTAGGTGCGCATCCGGCGGCCGCGGTTGGGCCGGTCCTGATAGGGGATGCAGACGTTGCGCCCCTCGGTGTTCCACTGCCAGCCGTGGAACGGGCATTGGATGACCTCGCCCACGACATGCCCGCCGAATCCCAGATGGGCGCCGAGGTGTTCGCAGTAGGCGTTCATCACGGTCACCTGGCCGGTTTCCGATCGCCAGGCGACCATCTCCTCGCCGAAGTACTTCATGGCGTGCACGGCACCGACGGAAACGTCGTCCGACCAGGCGACCTGGAACCATCCCGTCGGTTTCATCGACAACGGTGGTTTGGCCATGAGGCGAATCGTAGGAGGATCTGTGAAACTTTGGAAGAGGGTTCTGTGAAAACGGGGTAATCTCTCGGGGGTGACCGAGACCGAGGCGAGCGCGCGCCGCACCAACCGGCGCGGCGAAGCCACCCGGGAGAGCATGCTGGAGGCCGCCCGCAAGGCGCTGGCCACCGGTGACCCGGGGGCGGTCTCGGCCAACCGGATCGCCAAGGACATCGGTGCCACCTGGGGCGCCGTGAAATACCAATTCGGCGACATCGACGGATTCTGGGCGGCGGTCCTGCACCGCACCGCCGAACGGCGCGCGGGCATGTTCAGCCACCACGACAGCGCTGCGTCGTTGCGCCAGCGCGTCGCCGCGATCATCGACCTGCTCTACGACGGGCTGACGGCCGGCGATTCGCGGGCGATCGAGAATCTGCGCGCCGCGCTGCCGCGGGATCCCGCCGAACTGGAACGTCTCTACCCGAAGACCGCGGCCGAACTGTCGTCCTGGGGCCAGGGCTGGCTGCAGACCTGCCAGCAGGCCTTCGCCGACCTCGGCGTCGACCCCGAGCGGGTGCGCGAGGTTGCCGCGTTCATCCCCGGGGCGATGCGCGGCATCACCTCCGAGCGGCAACTGGGCAGTTTCATCGACCTCGACGTGGCCCGGCGCGGACTGACCAACGCGATCGTCGCGTACCTCGAGGACCCCCGCTTGCGGCGTCCTGATCACCAGTAATCGGGTTGTGACCTCACAAGGCTGGGGCATTCCCGCGGTCAACAAGTAGGCTATGGCCGATGGTCCCGCTCTGGTTCACGCTGTCCGCACTCTGTTTCGTGGGTGCGGCGGTGCTGCTGTACGTCGACATCGACCGTCGGCGTGGGTTGGGACGGCGCCGCAAGTCGTGGGCGAAGTCGCATGGATTCGACTACGAGCATGAGTCGCACGAGATCCTCAAGCGCTGGAAGCGCGGGGTGATGTCGACGATCGGTGACGTCGCGGCCAAGAACGTCGTCCTCGGCCAGATCCGTGGCGAGGCGGTGTTCATCTTTGACATCGAAGAGGTGGCGACGGTGATCGCGCTGCACCGCAAGGTCGGCACGAACGTCGTCGTCGATCTGCGACTCAAGGGCATCAAGGAGCCCCGCGAGAGCGACATCTGGCTGCTCGGCGCCATCGGCCCGCGGATGGTGTACTCCACCAACCTCGACGCCGCCCGTCGCGCCTGCGACCGCCGGATGGTCACGTTCGCCCACACCGCTCCCGATTGCGCCGAGATCATGTGGAACGAGCAGAACTGGACGCTCGTCGCCATGCCGGTCACCAGTACCCGCGCGCAATGGGACGAAGGGCTGCGCACCGTGCGTCAGTTCAACGATCTGCTGCGGGTGCTGCCCCCGGTTTCGCAGAACGGCGTGGCACCGCAGTCCGGTCAGGGCAGCCAGGCCGCGCTGGCCCGTCGCGCCGGCTCACCCAGCCGCCCGCTCGCGCCGACCCCGGCCGGGCGCCGGGAACTGCCGCCGGGGCGCGCTGACGCGATGCCGGGCCGCGGTGACGTGGGCCGCTACACCCAGCCACGTCAGGAACCAGGCCGCCCGGACGTCATCCGGCGCACTCCGCCGCCGGCCCGCAACGGACGTCACGCTCCGCATTACCAGCGCTGAAGGCCGTGGGAGAACGCAGAACAGAACTGTGCCGGTGCGGGCGCTGATCGCGCTGGTGACGGCGGTACTCGTGCTCGTCACCGCAGGCTGCACGTCCGACGACCCGCAACGTACCTATGAGGCATCGACCGCCGCGCTGGGCGACTCGCTGGACATTCTCGGCTGGCATCTCAAGGTCTCGAATCTGCGGTTCGACGCCGAGCAGGTGCTGATCGACGTCGAGGGCTCGGCGTCGGGCGAGAGCCATGCCAAACCCGAGGATCTGCGGTTCGGTCTGTACGGCGCGCTGGCGCATCCGATCGAGGCCGACGCCCTGCACGGTTGCGATGACCTGACCGATCTCGGGTTGCGGCCGCTGTCCGCGCCGTCACCGGGCAAGCTCACGGGCACCGTCTGCCTGGGGCCGCTGCGGGAACAGAACCAGGTGCGCGGAGTGTATGTGTACTCGCCGCGGGAGCGTATTCCGAAGACCACGGTCGCCTACCCGGCGGCGTTCCCGGTCGGGTTGCTGCCCACCAACGTCGACGAGACCGGGGTGACCGTCAAATCCACCAGCGTCGACGCGTTCAGCGCCGACGGTGCACAGCTGTCGCCGGCCGCGCTCGGTGCCCCAGATGCGTTCACCGGCAAGGGCTACATGCTGCTCGGCCTCGAAATCGACGGTGCGGCACAGCGTTACGCGGACGATGCGGCGGCCCGCGGTGGTCCGTTGATGGTGGTGGCCGCCCCCACGCTGCCCCCGCCGGGCCTCAGCCACGCCTGCGCGGTGTACGGCTCGTCGGTGCTGATCATGCCGGAGGCCTCGCGCGATGCCGTCAACGTCCGGGCCTCGCTGTGCACCCAGGGTGAGATGAACGCCGCGCTGCTGTATGCGTCGGTGTCGGTGATCGGTACCCATGCGGCGCTGTGGACCACCGGTGGTTGAGACCGCCGGCCCGACCGAGTGGGGCGAGTCCCCGGGGGTGGGGCCCTGGGCGGGGCCGCTGCCCACCGGCGCGGACGCCGGGCGTTATGACCCCGACCTGCTGCGCGACGGGGATACCCGCAATGTCGTTGACGCCTACCGGTACTGGACCCGCGAGGCGATCATCGCCGATATCGACACGCGCCGGCACCGGCTGCACATCGCGATCGAGAACTTCGGCAACGACGCCAACATCGGTGCGGTGGTGCGTACCGCGAACGCCTTCGCCGTCGACACTGTGCACATCGTCGGGCGGCGCCGCTGGAATCGGCGGGGCGCCATGGTCACCGACCGCTATCAGCGGCTGCGTCACCACGACACCACGGCCGAATTGCTGTCTTTCGCGGCGGAATCCGGGCTGACGGTGGTGGCGGTGGACAACGTCCCCGGCGCGGTGCGGCTCGAAGAGACCGAGCTGCCGCGTGATTGCCTGTTGGTGTTCGGTCAGGAGGGGCCGGGCATCACGCCCGAGGCGCAGGCCGGTGCGGCCGTCACGGTGTCCATCGCCCAGTTCGGATCGACCCGCAGTATCAACGCCGGGGTTGCTGCCGGAATCGCCATGCATGCCTGGATCGCCCGACATGCCGACATTTCGGAGGCCTGGTAAGGCAGGATCGTAAGCATGGATCAGCTATGGGCCAACCGTGCGGCCAGCGCCGAAGCTGCGATCACCCAACGTCATCTGACCAAACTGTGGCGTCTGCCGGGCACCCAGCTCGGGGTGACGGCCTGGCCGGCAACCAAGAAATACCGGCAGTTCGGCACCTGGCACTACTGGTGGCAGGCGCACCTGCTGGACTGTCTCGTCGACGCACAGGTACGTGACCCGCAGCCCGAACGCAAGACCCGCATCGAACGGCAGATCCGGGCACATTGGCTGCGCAACAACCTGTCGTGGGTCAACAACTACTACGACGACATGGCCTGGCTGGCGTTGGCGCTGGAGCGGGCCGGACGGCTCGTCGACGTCGAGAAGGCCCATGCACTCAAGAAGCTGTGCACCCAGTTCGTCAATGCCTGGGTGCCCGAGGACGGCGGCGGTATCCCGTGGCGCAAACAGGACCAGTTCTTCAACGCCCCGGCCAACGGGCCGGCCGGGATCTTCCTGGCCCGCTATGACGACCGGCTGCGCCGCGCCCAGCAGATGGCCGACTGGATCGACGACACCCTGATCGACCCGGAGACGCATCTGGTGTTTGACGGCATCAAGGCCGGTTCGATGGTGCGCGCGCAATACACCTACTGCCAGGGCGTGGTGCTCGGGCTGGAGGTCGAGCTCGCAGTGCGCACCCAGGACACCCGGCACGCCGAACGGGTGCGCCGGCTGGTAGCCGCCGTCGACAAAGAGATGGCGCCCGGCGGTGTCATCAACGGCGCCGGCGGGGGCGACGGCGGATTGTTCAACGGCATCACCGCGCGGTACCTGGCGCTCGTGGCCAACACCTTGCCGGGCTCCACCGCCGAGGATGACGCGGCGCGTGCGACGGCCCGGACCATCGTGCTCAAATCCGCCGAGTCCGCGTGGACGAACCGCCAGACCGTCGATGGGCTGCCGCTGTTCAGTGCGTTCTGGGATCGCGCCGCCGAGATCCCCACCGCCACCGGCAAGGAAGCCCAGTTCGTCGAGGGCGCGGTCAACGCCTCGGCCATCCCCGAGCGTGATCTGTCCGTCCAGGTGTCGGGTTGGATGTTGATGGAGGCCGCGCACACCGTGGCCGCGGACGAGGACTAGCCAAGGAGCCGGTGTTGACGCAAGAGCCGCGAGCCCATATCGATTTCCCCAGCCGGATCGGAGTGTGGTGGGCCAGTGAAACCTGGTCGATGCCCGCCGCGCAGGAGGTTGCCCGTGAGATCGAGGCGCTCGGCTTCGGTTCGCTGTTCCTGCCCGAGGTGACGGGTAAGGAGTGCCTGACGCAGTCGGCGGCCTTCCTCGCCGCGACGCAGCGGCTGGTGATCGGCACCGGCATCGCCAACATCCACGTCCGGGTGCCGAGTGCCGCCGAGACCGGGGCCCGCACGCTCACCGCGCTGCATCCGGGCCGGTTCGTGCTGGGGCTCGGGGTCAGCCACGGACCGTTGGTCGAGCACGGTCTGGGCGGGGTGTACCAGAAGCCGCTGGCCACGATGCGCGATTACCTGGACCGGATGGCCGCGGTGCCCGAGCAGATCGAACCGGGAGTCGGCCGGCCACCTCGGCTGCTGGCCGCGCTGGGCCCGAAGATGATCGAGTTGTCGGGCACGCACGCCGACGGCGCCCACCCTTATCTGGTGACGCCGGAACAGACCCGGGTCACCCGCGACATCCTCGGCCCGGACAAATGGATCGTCTCGGAGCAGGCGGTGGCCATCGGATCCACCGACGAGGACCAGCTCCGCCGTGCCCACGCGCACCTGGACGTGTACAGCGGTCTGCCGAATTACCGGAATTCGTGGCTGCGTCAGGGTTTTGACGAGTCCGATTTGGTCCGTGGCGGGTCGGACCGGCTGGCCCGCGGTGTGGTGGGGATGGGATCGGTCGACAGTGCGGCCAAGGCTGTGACGGCGCATCTGGACGCCGGTGCCGACCACGTGGTGCTGCAGGTGCTCGGCGACAACCCGATGGCTGATCCGCGGCCGGCGCTGCGCGAACTCGCCGGCGCGCTCGGGCTGGGGTAGCCGCTCAACTCCACAGCGTCACATGCACTTTCGGTCGGAACCGGGCAACCCCCACGCCGGTGCCGCGGATCATGGCCTGGGTGCAGCGCGGGGTGGTGATGAACCGGACCAGCTCCGAGACGGCGGGCTGGCGTGCGGCCGGGGGCAGCGTCCAGGCCGACCATTCGCCGGCGACCTGCAGGCTGGGGCCCTTGATCTGGGCGAGCCGTCCGCTGCTCAGATCCTTGGCCACCGCGAAGCCGATGGTCGGCGTCACCCCGCCGACGCGCTGTACCTCGTCGAGTGCGGCGGCGTCGCTCTGGAAGATGCGTTGCCGGGCTTCGGGAATCGCCAGGTGCTGCAGCATCGCCGCGATCTCACCGTCGGTACTGCCGCCTGACGGGCCGAGCAGCCACTGCTGTTCGCGCAGCAGCGCCGGGGTGGGCGTGCGGGCGGCCAAGGGGCTGTCGGGTGTGGTGACCGTGATGATCTGGTATTTCAGAAAGGATCGGACGGCCAGCCCGTGACCGTTGTCCGCCGGGGCGGGTCCGAGCGCGATATCGACTGCGCGCGAGGTGATCAGGTGGGCGAATTGGCCGGCCGGGTGCACGCTGAGTTCGACGGACAGGTCGTCGGCGCGCGACGAGAACAGCTCGATGAGGCCCGGTGCGGCGTGCTCGGCGAATGCGCTCGACGCGGCGATGCGCAGTAACCGCCTGCCGTGCGCGGCCTCGGTCACCTCGATCGCGGTCTGCTGCTGCAGGCCGAGGATCTCGACGGCCCGGCTGGCCAGCCGTAGTCCGCCCGGGGTGAAGGCCAGGCCGGCCGCGGTGCGGGTGAACAGTGGATCGTCGAGTTCTTTGCGCAGTTGGGCGACGTGCATGGAGATCCCGGCGTCGGACATACCGAGCTCCTCGGCTGCGGCCCGCACCGAGCCCAGCCGCACCACCGCCGAAAACGCACGCAGCTGCGCGGGTGTCACGACTAACAGATTGGCATAGATTGATCGGCGTGAGAGATGTGCTGAGCACCTTGTTAGCGGTGTGGCGCGCCGGCGGCACCGCCGGCGTGGGGACCGTGGTGCGCACATTCCGGTCGGCGCCTCGGCCCGCGGGCGCGGCGATGGTGGTGGCCCCCGACGGTACGGTCGCCGGGTCGGTGTCGGGTGGCTGCGTCGAGGGTGCGGTGTACGAACTGGCGACCGAGGTGATGGCCAGTGGTGTCCCGGTGCTGCAGCGCTACGGCGTCAGCGATGACGCCGCCTTCGAGGTGGGCCTGACGTGTGGCGGCATCCTCGATGTGTTCGTGGAACCGGTGTCGCAGCAGACGTTTCGGCAATTGGATGCCGTCGCCGACGACATCGAGGCGCACCGGCCGGTCGCGGTGGCCACCGTCATCGCCCATCCGGATTCGTCGTGGATCGGCAGGCGTCTGGTGGTACATGGCGCCGACGCGGGCGACACGGCCGGCGCAATCGGGTCTGCGCGGGCCGACGCGGCCGTGGCTGACGATGCCCGCGGCCTGCTGGCGGCCGGCCGCAGCGAGGTGCTGACGTACGGCCCCGACGGGCAACGCCGAGGCGAAGGCATGCAGGTGTTCGTGGCCGGCCACGCGCCGCGGCCGCGGATGCTGGTTTTCGGTGCGATCGATTTCGCGGCCGCCGTCGCGCAACAGGGCACGTTCCTGGGCTACCGGGTCACGGTCTGCGATGCACGTCCGGTGTTCGCCACCACGGCCCGGTTCCCGACGGCCGACGAGGTGGTGGTGGATTGGCCGCACCGCTACCTGGCGGCGCAGGTCGAGGCCGGCGCGATCGATGCCCGCACGGTGATCTGTGTGCTGACGCATGACCCGAAGTTCGATGTGCCGCTGTTGGAGGTGGCGCTGCGGCTGCCCGAGGTGGCCTACATCGGGGCGATGGGGTCGCGGCGCACCCACGAGGACCGGATGGCGCGGTTGCGGGAGGCGGGGATGACCACCCTTGAGCTGGGTCGGCTGTCCAGCCCGATCGGCTTGGACCTGGGCGGGCGCACGCCCGAGGAGACGGCGGTGTCCATCGCCGCCGAGATCATCGCCCAGCGGTGGGGCGGGCGCGGGCAGCCGTTGACCCAGACCGACGGCCGCATCCACCACGAGTTAAGCGATCACTTAACTGGTTGTTGACGCCGCCGCCGATCAGGTGTGAGCTGGCTCACATGCAGGTTCCGGGCCCTTTCGAATATGAGCGCGCCACCAGCGTCGACCACGCGGTCGGACTGCTGGACCGGTTGGGTGAGGACGCCAGGATCGTCGCCGGCGGGCACAGCCTGCTGCCGATGATGAAGCTGCGCATCGCCAACCCCGAATATCTCGTCGACATCAACGACCTGGCCCTCGAGTTGGGCTACATCTCTGTTTCGGACGTCAGCTCCCCACTCCTGGTGCGGATCGGTGCGATGGCCCGGCACCGCCAGGTGCTGGAGTCGGACCGGCTGGCGGCGGTGTGCCCCATCTTCCGGGACGCGGAACGGGTGATCGCCGACCCCGTGGTGCGGAACCGGGGCACGCTCGGTGGCTCACTGTGCCAGGCCGACCCGGCCGAGGACCTGACCACCGTGTGCCGGGTGCTGGGGGCAACGTGTCTGGCGCGCGGTCCGTCGGGGGAGCGGGAGATCCCCATCGATGAATTTCTGACCGGCCCTTACGAGACTGCGCTGGCCCACAACGAGATGCTGATCGAAGTGCGCATTCCGCTGCGCCATCGGACCTCCAGCGCCTACGCGAAAGTGGAACGCCGGGTGGGGGATTGGGCGGTGACCGCGGCCGGCGCCCAGGTGACGCTGTCCGCGGATTCGGAAGGCGCCGAGATCGCGGCGGCGCGGATCGGTCTCACCGCGGTGAACGCCGACCCGGGCGCACTGCGTGCGGTGTCGGATTCGCTGGTGGGGCGCCCGGCCCGGGAGGAGACCTTCATCGAGGCGGGCGCGGCCGCCGCGCAGGCCTGTGAGCCGGTCAGCGATATGCGGGGCAGCGCCGACTACAAACGCCACCTGGCCTCCGAACTGACCATCCGCACTCTGCGCACCGCGGTAGAAAGGGCATGACCCATGCAGGTCAACATGACGGTCAACGGTGACGCGGTGAGCGCCGAGATCGAGCCGCGGATGCTGCTGGTGCACTTCCTGCGCGACCACCTGGGTTTGACCGGAACACATTGGGGCTGTGACACCTCCAACTGCGGCACCTGTGTCGTCGACGTCGACGGCGAACCGGTGAAGTCCTGCACCATGCTGGCCGCGATGGCGTCCGGGCATGCGATCCGCACCGTCGAGGGGATGGAGGTCGATGGCCACCTGGACCCGGTGCAGGAGGGATTCATGCAGTGCCACGGACTGCAGTGCGGGTTCTGCACGCCGGGCATGATGATCACCGCCCGAGCGCTGCTGGACCGTAACCCGGACCCGAGCGAAGACGAGATCCGCGAGGCCATCTCGGGTCAGATCTGCCGCTGCACCGGCTACACCACGATCGTGCGATCGGTGTTGTGGGCGGCGCGGCACATCCGCGAGTCGGCTGCGGATGAGGAGGTCACGGCATGACGACGCTGGAGAACCCGGTCGACCGGCCCGAGGACACCGCGGTCAACGACGAGAAGCCGTGTGGCCACGGCCGGATGCTGCGCAAGGAGGATCCCCGGTTCATCCGGGGCCGAGGCCACTATGTCGACGATGTGAAACTGCCCGGCATGCTGCATCTGGCGATCCTGCGTTCGCCGTATGCACACGCCAGGATCGCCGGTATCGATGTGACTGCCGCACAGGCACATCCGAAGGTCAAGGCCGTGGTCACCGGTGCCGACCTGGCGGACAAGGGGCTGGCCTGGATGCCCACGCTGTCGGGCGACGTGCAGGCGGTGCTGGCCACCGACAAGGTGCGGTTCCAGGGCCAGGAGGTGGCATTCGTCGTCGCCGAGGACCGCTATTCGGCCCGGGATGCCCTGGAACTCATCGACGTCGACTATGACCCGCTGGACCCGGTCATCGACGCCCGCCACGCGCTGGATGCAGACGCGCCGGTGATCCGCACGGATCTGGAGGGCAAGACCGACAACCACTGCTTCGATTGGGAGACCGGGGATGCCGCGGCCACGGACGCCGCGTTCGCCAGGGCCGACGTGGTCCTCAGGCAGGAGATGGTCTATCCCCGTGTGCATCCCGCGCCGATGGAAACCTGTGGCGCGGTGGCCGATCTGGATCCGGTGTCGGGCAAGTTGACGCTGTGGTGCACGTCGCAGGCCCCGCACGCGCACCGCACGCTCTACGCGCTGGTGGCCGGGCTGCCCGAGCACAAGATCCGGGTGATCTCGCCGGACATCGGTGGCGGATTCGGTAACAAGGTGCCGATCTATCCCGGCTACGTGTGCGCGATCGTCGGTTCGCTGGTGTTGGGCAAGCCGGTGAAGTGGATGGAGGACCGCAGCGAAAACCTCACCAGCACAGGGTTTGCCCGCGACTACATCATGGTCGGGGAGATCGCCGCGAGCGCCGACGGCAAGATCCTGGCGATCCGGTCCAACGTGCTGGCCGACCACGGTGCCTTCAACGGCACGGCAGCGCCGGTGAAGTACCCGGCCGGTTTCTTCGGGGTGTTCACCGGCAGCTACGACATCGAGGCCGCGTACTGCCACATGACCGCCGTGTACACGAACAAGGCGCCCGGCGGCGTGGCCTACGCCTGCTCGTTCCGCATCACCGAGGCGGTGTACTTCGTCGAGCGCCTGGTCGATTGCCTGGCCTACGAGATGAAGCTGGATCCGGCCGAGCTGCGGCTGCGAAATCTGCTGAAACCAGAGCAGTTCCCGTACAAGTCCAAGACCGGCTGGGTGTACGACTCCGGTGAGTACGAGAAGACCATGCGGCTGGCCATGCAGATGATCGACTACGACGGCCTGCGCGCCGAGCAGCGCGAGAAGCGGGAACGCGGCGAGCTGATGGGCATCGGGATGTCGTTCTTCACCGAGGCGGTGGGCGCCGGCCCCCGCAAGGACATGGACATCCTCGGCCTGGGCATGGCCGACGGGTGCGAACTGCGGGTGCATCCCACCGGAAAAGCCGTGGTGCGGTTGAGTGTTCAGACCCAGGGCCAAGGCCATGAGACGACATTCGCGCAGATCGTCGCCGAGGAGCTCGGGATCCCGCCCGAGGACATCGATGTGGTGCACGGCGACACCGACCAGACCCCGTTCGGCCTGGGCACCTACGGAAGCCGCTCCACACCGGTATCGGGTGCGGCGGCGGCGCTGGTGGCGCGAAAGGTTCGGGACAAGGCCAAGATCATCGCGTCGGGCATGCTGGAGGCTTCGGTCGCCGACCTGGAATGGGACAAGGGCAGCTTCCACGTCAAAGGTGACCCGACCGCGTCGGTGACCATCGCCGACATCGCGATGCGGGCCCACGGCGCCGGTGATCTGCCGGACGGGATCGAGGGCGGGCTGGACGCCCAGATCTGTTACAACCCGGAGAATCTCACCTATCCCTATGGTGCGTATTTCTGCGTCGTCGACATCGATCCGGGCACCGCCGTGGTCAAGGTGCGCCGCTTCCTGGCGGTCGACGACTGCGGCACCCGGATCAACCCGATGATCATCGAGGGGCAGGTACACGGCGGCCTGGTCGACGGCATCGGCATGGCGCTGATGGAGATGATCGCCTTCGACGAGGACGGCAACTGTCTGGGCGGATCGTTGATGGACTACCTGATCCCCACCGCGATGGAGGTGCCGCACTTCGAAACCGGTCACACCGTCACCCCGTCACCGCACCACCCGATCGGCGCGAAGGGCATCGGCGAGTCCGCGACGGTGGGCTCACCGCCGGCTGTCGTCAATGCCGTGGTGGATGCCCTGGCGCCGTTCGGGGTTCGGCACGCCGACATGCCGCTCACCCCGTCACGGGTGTGGGAGGCCATGCAGGGCAGGGCCAGGCCCCCGATCTAGAGGAGCTTCGATGACTCTCGGTGAGCGCGCAGCGCAACTGCGTCGGGCCCGCACCCCGTTCGTGCACGCCACGGTGGTGCGCGCACAGCAGCCCACCTCCGTACATCCGGGGGACGAGGCAATCCTGTTGGCCGACGGCACAATCGAGGGGTTCGTCGGAGGACATTGCGCGCAGAACTCGGTCCGCAAGGCAGCACTGGGGGCATTGCAGGTGGGCAAGAGCGTGCTGCTGCGGGTACTGCCCGACGGGGACGTGCATTTCCCGGAAGCGCCGGGCGCGTGCGTGGTGGTCAACCCGTGTCTGTCCGGCGGTGCCCTGGAGATCTTCCTGGCGCCCGAGGTGCCCGCACCGCTGGTGCAGATCGCCGGTGGCACGCCGATCGCCGACGCGATGGTCGAGCTGTGCGGAATCCTCGGCTACGAGGTGCGACGCCTCGATAGCGACACACCGGCCGACCTGGCCGACACCACGGCGGTGGTGATCGCGAGCCTGGGCGGCGTGGAGGCCGAGATGATCCGGGCCGCACTGGAGGCCGGCGTCGGCTACGTCGGTCTCGTCGCCAGTCGGGTGCGAGGTGCCGCGATCCTTGACGGGCTCGGTCTTTCGGAAGCCGAGCGCGCCAGGGTACACACCCCGGTCGGGCTGCCCATCGGCGCGCAGACCCCGGCCGAGATCGCGGTCTCGATCATGGCCGAGGTGATCGAACGCATCAGGCTCGGCGGCCTCGACCAGCACTGCGCGGCACATGGACACTGATCCAGTCTTCCGCGGTGTCGAGGATGTGGTGCGACGGTTCGATGCCTGCGACTACCTGCTCGACGACGGCACCGCCACCGCCATCTACCTTGCCGTCACCCTGGGCCGCCCGTTGCTGCTGGAGGGTGAGCCCGGCGTGGGCAAGACCACGGCAGCCAAAACCCTTGCCGCCGTGCTCGACACGCCGCTGGTGCGGCTGCAGTGCTATGAAGGTCTGACGGCGAGCGAGGCACTCTACGATTGGAACTACCAGCGCCAGCTGCTGTCCATCCGGCTGTCCGAGGCGCACGGCGGCGAGCGGGCCGGGCAACTCGACGAGGCGCACCTCTACACCGAGGCCTACCTCATCGACCGGCCCATCCTGCAGTGCGTGCGGCACCGTGGACCACGGCCACCGGTGCTCCTGGTCGACGAAATCGACCGGGCCGATGACGAATTCGAAGCGCTACTGCTGGAGTTCCTCGGCGAGGCCGCGGTCACCGTCCCTGAACTCGGTACCTTCGTCGCCCAGCGACCGCCGATCGTGGTGTTGACGTCCAACCGCAGCCGCGATCTGCACGACGCCCTGCGTCGGCGCTGCCTGTACCACTGGATCGAGTACCCGCAGCGCGAACGGGCCGTCGCGATCGTCCGCCGCACGGTGCCGGGCGCCACCGCACCGCTCATCGAGCGCGCCACCCAATTCGTGGGTACGGCAAGGGATCTCGACCTCGACAAGGCGCCCGGAATCGCCGAGATCATCGACTGGGTGGCGGCCCTGGTGGCACTGGGTGTGGCGGACCTGGTCGACCCTGCCGCGCTGGAAACCCTCGGAGCCCTGGCCAAGACACCCGACGACACCGCCCAGCTCCGTGACGCCCTGCTGGAACTGAAAGGAAGTCCCTTATGAAGATCGCCAACGAGTTCACCGTCAGCGTGCCCGTCGAGCAGGCCTGGGACGTGCTCACCGATCTCGAACAGGTGGTCCCGCTGATGCCCGGAGCGCAGCTGACCGGGCGTGACGGCGAGGACACGTTGGGCAAGGTGAAGGTGAAGGTGGGGCCGGTCACCAGCGAGTTCAACGGCAAAGTTCATTTCGTCGAACAGAACCGCGAGGAGCACCGCGCCGTGATCGACGCGAAGGGCAAGGAGGCCCGCGGCACGGGCAACGCGGCCGCCACCGTGACCGCTCGGCTGCACGACGCCGGGCCGGTCACCCGCGTCACCGTCGACACCGACCTCAAGGTGGTGGGCAAGCTCGCCCAGTTCGGCAGCAGCATGCTGCAGGACGTGTCGGAGAAACTGCTCGGCGAGTTCGTCGAGTCGTTGGAGGCCAAGCTCGCCACCGGCGCGGCTCCGGCTTCGCCGGCCGCTCCCCAGGGCGTTCCGCCGGCCGAACCGGAACCGATTGACCTGATCTCCCTGGCCGGCGGCAGCGCCCTGAAAAAATACGGGCCGCGCGTCGCGGGGGCGTTCCTGTTGGCGGCGCTGGTGTTCACGATCGGGCGGTTACGGATCGCGCGTGCCCGCAGATGACCGCACCGGTTCTGCTGCGCGGGGTAGATCTCGCGGCGTTCGCCGTGGCCCTGGTCGACCGGCTCCGTGCGGGTGGGGTGACGGTATCGGCGGTCGGCCCCGCGACGTTGGTGCAGGCGATGCGCGAGCTGGCACCGGCCGACCGCGCTCGGTTGTACTGGACGGCGCGGCTCTCACTCGTCACCCGTGTCGAAGACCTGCCTGCCTTCGACGCCGTGTTCGAGGCGGTGTTCGCCGATGCCGTCATCGGTCTGGACCCGCCCGGTCTCAAGCGGTCGGCGCTGGCGTCGACCGTGCCGTCCGGCACCACGACCACAGCCGGGCCGGTCAGCACCGGTGATCTGCCCTGGACGACGCGCCCCGCGGTTGTCTCCGGGGCCACCGGGACGCCCGACGGTGCCTTTCTGCCCGATCTCGCGCCCAGTTGGCTGGCCGGGCGCACCGACGAGCCGTTCGATCGGTTCGACGCCGACGAGCTGAGGCAGCTCGGAGTCTGGCTGGAAAACGCGCAGGCCCGCTGGCCGCACCGACGCTCGCTGCGCCGGCGGCGCCACCCCGCCGGGCGGCGCGTCGATCTGAGGGAGACCATCAGGGCCTCCCGGACCACCGGCTGGGAGCCGCTGCAGGTGGCCAGGACCCGCGCCCGCACCGACCCCCGGCGAGTCGTTCTGGTGTGTGACGTCAGCGGTTCGATGCAGCCCTACGCGGCGGTGTATCTGCATTTGATGCGGGCGACGGCACTGCGCCGGACCGGACGGCGTCCCGAGGTGTTCGCCTTCGCCACCCGGCTCACCCGCCTGACCGCGGTGCTTGCCCACCGCTCGGCGGAGCTGGCGTTGGCCCGGGCCAACGAGAAGGTCGACGATCGCTACGGCGGTACCCGGCTGGCCGGCTCGATCGGCGCGTTGCTGGGTGGGCCGCACGGGCACGCGCTGCGGGGTGCGGTGGTGCTGATCGCCTCTGACGGTTGGGATTCGGACCCGCCGGAGTTGCTGCGTCGGGTGATGGTCCGGTTGCGCCGCCGGGCGCACCTGGTGGTCTGGCTCAACCCACGCGCGGCGGCACCGGGATACGTGCCGTTGGCCGGATCGATGGCAGCCGCGTTACCGCTGTGCGATCAGTTTCTCCCGGCTCACACGCTCACCGGCCTGCGCGCGGTGTTCGAGACGATCGCCGGTGATTAGGCCTGCTGCTCGGTGGCGCCCTTGGCGGCGCGACGGCGCTTGAACCATTCCCAGAACATCGGGGTGACCGAGGCCAGCACGATCAGGATGAAGATCGGCTCGAGCAGCTTCTGGATGATCTCGAACTGCCCCAGCCAGTAGCCGAGCAGCACGAGGCCGACACCCCACACGACCGCACCGAGAACGTTGAACGTCGTGAACACCGAGTAGCGCATCTTGGCGGCGCCGGCCACGATCGGGGCCAGGGTCCGCACGATCGGCACGAACCGGGCGATGACGATGGCGAACGGGCCGCGCTGCTCGAAGAATCCATGCGCCTCGTCCAGGTATTTCTGCTTGAGGAACCGGGCGTCGGGTTTGAACATCTCGACACCGATGAAACGGCCGATGAGGTATCCGGCCTGGCCCCCGAGGATCGCTGCGACCGGGATGAACACCAGCAGCTGCCACAGCTGGAAGTTGGCGTCCACCGCCGTCCCCTCCGCGGCGGTCCCCGCGGCCAGCATGCCAGCCACGAACAACAGCGAGTCACCGGGCAGGACCGGGAACAGCACGCCCGACTCGACGAAGACGACGATCAGGATGCCCAGCAGAGCCAAGGTGCCGAAGGACCCGATGAGGTGCACTGGGTCCATGAAATCCGGCATGAGTGCCAGATTGGTCGTAACCTCGGGGAGGGCGGTGTCGATCACGACTCCCAAGGGTACCTGGGCAGTGCTGCCGGTATTCACCTGCGATAACCCGCATCCAGACGGAAGGAATCGCCATGCCGATCGCCACGCCCGAGGTGTATGCCGAGATGCTGGGCCGGGCCAAGGAGCATTCCTTCGCGTTCCCGGCCATCAACTGCACGTCGTCGGAGACGATCAACGCCGCCATCAAGGGCTTCGCCGAAGCGGGTAGCGACGGCATCATCCAGTTCTCGACCGGCGGGGCCGAGTTCGCCTCGGGGCTGGGCGTCAAGGACATGGTGACCGGTGCCGTCGCCCTGGCCGAGTTCGCCCACGTGATCGCCGCGAAGTACCCGGTCACCGTGGCCCTGCACACCGACCACTGTCCGAAGGACAAACTCGACACCTATGTGCGGCCGCTGCTGGCGATCTCGCGTGAGCGGGTCGCGGCCGGACGCAATCCGCTGTTCCAATCGCACATGTGGGACGGCTCGGCGGTGCCGATCGACGAGAACCTCACCATCGCCCAGGAGCTGCTGCGGGCCGCCGCGGCCGCGAAGATCGTGCTGGAGGTGGAGATCGGCGTCGTCGGCGGGGAAGAGGACGGCGTCGAGGCCGAGATCAACGACAAGCTCTACACCAGTTCCGACGATTTCGAGAAGACCATCGACGCGTTGGGTGCCGGTGAGCAGGGTGCCTATCTCCTGGCCGCGACGTTCGGCAACGTGCACGGCGTGTACAAGCCGGGCAACGTGGTGCTGCGTCCCGAGGTGCTGGCCGAAGGGCAACGGGTGGCCGCCGCCAAGCTCGGATTACCGGACGACGCAAAGCCTTTCGACTTCGTCTTCCACGGTGGCTCGGGCTCGCTGAAGTCCGAGATCGAGGACTCCCTCAAATACGGCGTGGTGAAGATGAACGTCGACACCGACACCCAGTACGCCTTCACCCGGCCGGTGGCCGCGCACATGTTCACCAATTACGACGGTGTGTTGAAGGTGGACGGAGAAGTCGGCGACAAAAAGGTCTACGACCCGCGCAGCTACCTGAAGAAGGCCGAGGCCTCGATGACCGAGCGCGTCATCGAGGCCTGCAACGACCTACACAGCGCCGGGCGCAGCGTCACCGGCGGCTAGCCGGCCATGCGCCCGAATCCGAGGATGCCCGCGATCTCGTCGTCATCGAGGGTGTGCACCCGGATGCCTCCCTCCTCGTTGCCGCCCACCGTCGTGATCGTGGTGCCGTCCACGGCCACAACGAAATTCGTGTGCAACCCGAGCGGGCTGCCTTCGGCGTACATCACCACGTCACCGACTTGCGGGTGGTAGCCGCCGGGCTCGATGAACCGTCCACTGGCCTGGTAGTACTCCTGCAGCGTGTACACGCCCGGGATGCGCCAGTGTCCGGAATTGGGGTTGGCCAGCGGCTGGCCCGCCTCGTTCAGCACCCAGCTGACGAAGTCGGCGCACCACGGCTCCTCGACGTCCTCGGAGAAATGGCTGCCGCCGGGCTGGGCGTCGTACTGCGCCTGTAGGACCTCGATGATGCGGGCCTGGGCCGGCTCGAGAGCAGCGCGGTCGATCGCGGGGAAGGGCGTGGGTCGGGTCAGGACGTGTTGATCGCGAATGAGCACGGTGGCCAGCCCGACCACGATCACCGCGCCGAGTGCGCACAATGTCAACCACACCTTGGGGGTCGACCAGAGCTTGGGTGCGCGCAGGGTCACCCGGTCAGGCTAGCCGGTGGGGGCCTGGCAGATCTTCCACTGGTTGTCGCGGAACTGCAGGTCGAAGCTGCGGGTGGACCGGGTTTGCGGGGCGAAGGCCATGAAGCTCGTCACGTTGGCCTCGGCGTGATCGCCGTTGACCACGACCTGGTCGATGCTGGCGACCACCGGGTACTGCTTGGCTGCTTCGACCCGGGCATGGGTTTCGTCCCAGGCCTGCTGGTCGTACTTGACGTAGTTGTCCCGGGTGCTGCCGCAGGTGATCGACCGCAGGGCGGCCAGATCGCCGCGCTGGATGGCGGAGTCGAAGTCCTCGATGGTCGCTTTGACCTGGTCCTCCTGGGAGCTCGACGAGGAGGAGTCCCGGGTCAGCAGAACGGTGCCGAGCACCGCGATCGCCACCAGCGCGGCGATCACCAGTAGGACCGCGATCACCCAGCCCCAGCTACGGCGGGCGGTGGTCGGCGGCGTCTCGTCCGATTCCTCACGCGGTGGGATCACCTGTGGAGCAGCACCTTTCGGTACCTCCGCAGCGACGGTGTCGCCGTCGGCCGGTGGGGCGAAGACCTCGGTCTCGGGGTCCGGCGGGGTGTCGATCTTCTGCGTCGAGTCGTCAAACCCCGACGGCGCGGTGAAGCGCCGCTCCTCATCGAGGTGCACGGCCTCGGTGACCTCATCGCGTGAGCCGATGATCTCGGTGGCCGGGTCGGTCAGCTCCGACAGCTCGACCTTCTCGGTAGGTGTGTTGTCCTCGTCCCGTCCCGTTGGGTTCGACATCCCTGCTGCGGTCCTCCCGTACGTCGGTACCGGTGGAGCTTATCGGTCGGTGCACAATAGGCCCATGACACGGATGGGTGATCTGTTGGGACCGGAGCCGGTCCTGCTTCCCGGGGACCCGGAGGCGGAGGACGAATTGGCCGCGGGCGAAAAGCCCGCCGTGGTGGCCGCCGCGCACCCGTCGGCATCGATCGCCTGGGCGGTGCTGGCTGAGCAGGCGCTCGCCGACGACAAGGCCGTCACCGCCTACGCGTATGCCCGCACCGGCTACCACCGCGGGTTGGATCAGCTGCGGCGCAACGGCTGGAAGGGTTTCGGCCCGGTTCCGTTCGCCCATGAGCCCAACCAGGGGTTCCTGCGGTGCGTGGCGTCGTTGGCGCGGGCCGCGGACGACATCGGCGAGACCGACGAGTTCCAGCGCTGCCTGGACCTGCTCGACGATTGCGACCCGTCGGCGCGCGGCGAGCTCGGCCTGGCCTAGTCCTTCGCTTCGCAGGAACAGTCTTCCGCCGCGTCGGGCGGCTCCACCTGAACGGTGGCGTGCGCCAGGCCCCGGGCATGCAGCACCGCACGGGCATCGTCGAGTACCCGGGCGGTGTCGGCGCTGCTGGTCAGGTGGGCGGTGACCATGTCCTTGCCGGGCACCAGCGTCCAGACGTGCAGATCGTGGACGCCGGTGACGCCGTCGACCGAGGCCAGCGCAGCCCGGAGTTCGTCGACGTCGATGTGCTGCGGGGAGGACTCGCTGAGGATCCGCAGGGCAGCCCGGGCCAGCGCGATGGCGCGCGGGAGCACCCAGAGTGCGACGAGCACGGCGACCACCACGTCCGCGTACGGCCAGCCGGTGGTGACGGTGACGATGCCGGCGATCAGGACGCCGATGCTGCCGACGGTGTCCGCGACCACTTCCATGTAGGCGCCCTTGACGGCCAGGCTGTCCTTGGAGTGTGAGCGCAGCAGCAGTACCACCACGGCATTGGCGGCCAGGCCGGCCAGCGCGACGACGATCATCGGGACGCCGGGCACGTCGGGCGCATTGCCCAGGCGCTCGACGGCCTCGTACAGGATGAATGCGGCGACGCCGAGCAGCAGGGCGGCGTTGGCCACCGCGGTGAAGACCTCGGCCCGGTGCCAGCCGTATGTGCGCGCCGGCGACGAGCTGCCGCGCCGCGCGAGCAATACCGCGGTCAGCCCCATGAACATGGCGACCAGGTCGGTGAGCATGTGACCGGCATCGGCCAGCAGCGCGATCGAGTTGATCAGCAGTGCCGTGACCAGTTCGAGGACGAAGAAGCCGGTGAGGATCGCGGCCGCGATGACCATCCTGCTGACGCGGGTGTCGCTGCTGTGGTGGCTGTGATCGTGGCCGGCGCCCATGCCGAGAATATATGCGTAAATACGCATATGTGGCAAGCGTCAGAGCCAGGCTGACCAGAACCGGGTCAACTGGCTGCCGATGGACACCAGTTGGCTCGGCACGCCGGAGACGTCGACGAACCAGAACACCACCGAGAAGAACCACCGGTTGAGCGCAGGCGTGAACAGCAGGATCAACAGGATGAACAGGCCCCACTGCTTGGCGGGCGCCACGGCCCGCTGCGTGTCGGGGCTCAGGTGGGGCTCCAGTGCGCCGTAGCCGTCCAGCCCCGGCACCGGTAGCAGATTCAGCACGACCGCGGTGACCTGGAGGAAGGCCAGGAACGCCAGGCCGGACCAGAACACGCCATGGCCCGGGTCGTAGAACGCCGCGACGATGCCCAGCAGCAGCGCCGCCAGCACCACATTGGCGGTCGGGCCGGCCAAGCTGACCAGGGTCTTCTGTCGGGCCGTCATCCACGAGGTCCGGACGTACACCGCGCCACCGGGCAGCCCGATTCCGCCCAGCGCGATGACCAGCACCGGAAAACCCAGGGACAGCAGGGGATGGGAGTACTTGAGCGGGTTGAGGGTCAGATACCCGCGCACTGCGACGTCGTGATCGCCGAATCGCCAGGCGGTGTAGGCGTGACCGAATTCATGCAGGCACAGCGACACCAGCCAGCCCGCGATCACCAGGATGAACACGCCCACATACGACAGCGGCTTGACGTTGTCGGCGGCCAGCCAGGCCAGCACCCCACCGGCGACAGTGAGCGCGACGACGGCCAGGAAGACCGGGCTGGGCCGTACCGACTGATGCATCGGGCGGATGTTCACGATTCGACGCTAGCCGACGCGCAGCCAACCCTCGGTGTGCCGGTAGAACGTGGAGCGACGCACCGTCCGCGGTGCGGGCACCCCGTCGCGGATGACTTGCGCACCCGGGGTGCCCAGTTGCGCGGCGCGTCCGACGACCCAGCGGTTCGGCCGGCCCCGCGCGGTGAGCAGGCTGGCGCGCAGGCCCGGCAGGTCCGAGGTGGGTTCCACCCGGACGCCGGGGGCTTCACCGTCGAACAGCACGCAGTCGTCGACGATGGCTTCGCCCTGTAGCTGCGCACCGTCGAGCCCGTGCCATTGTGCGGCGCTGACCAGCACCGTTCCGGTCTCGTCGCGGATCAGCGGGACACGCCGGGCCGGGGCGCGCAGCGCGCGCCGGGCCGACCAGTTGCCCGTGGCCGGTGCCACCTCGACGTCGAGCCGATCGGCGCGCAGCAGCGCGGTGAGCACCGCGGCCAGCTCGGCGTCGCCGCCGGTCACGACCACCCTGCGGTAGTTTCCGACATCGTCCATGTCGACCTGTGGCAGGCCGCGCAGCGGGCGCGGGACACGCGTCGCAGCGGCCACCGCAACCTCACCTGCGGTGCTCAAAACTGCTCCTCGAGGTCGGACAAATGGGTTCCTGGCGTGTGCTGGGATAAGGTGGCCTACCGGCTGCATCACATTAGTGCGGAAGATTAGGCGGGAGATTACGCCATGCCGGCAATCGTCCTCATCGGCGCCCAGTGGGGCGACGAGGGCAAAGGTAAAGCCACCGATCTGCTCGGTGGTCGCGTGCAGTGGGTCGTTCGCTACCAGGGGGGCAACAACGCCGGGCATACCGTCGTCCTGCCCACCGGAGAGAACTTCGCACTGCACCTGATCCCGTCGGGCATCTTGACGCCCGGGGTCACCAACGTCATCGGCAACGGCGTGGTGGTCGACCCCGGTGTGCTGCTCAACGAGCTGTCAGGCCTGGAAGATCGCGGTGTGGACACCGCGGGCCTGTTGATCTCGGCCGATGCGCACCTGCTGATGCCGTATCACGTGGCGATCGACAAGGTCGTGGAGCGCTACGCCGGCAGCAAGAAGATCGGCACCACCGGCCGCGGCATCGGCCCGTGCTATCAGGACAAGATTGCCCGCATCGGCATTCGCGTGGCCGACGTGCTCGACGAGCAGTTGCTGGCCGAAAAGATCGAGGGCGCACTGGAATTCAAGAACCAGGTGCTGGTCAAGATCTACAACCGTAAGGCGCTGGAACCGGCCGAGGTGCTGGAGAACCTGCTCACCCAGGCCGAAGGCTTCAAACACCGCATCGCCGATGCCCGGCTGCTGCTCAACCAGGCGCTGGAAAAGGGCGAGACCGTGCTGCTGGAGGGGTCGCAGGGCACGCTGCTCGACGTCGACCACGGCACCTACCCCTACGTCACCTCCTCCAACCCGACAGCCGGCGGCGCCGCCGTCGGATCCGGGATCGGGCCGACGCGCATCACCACCGTGCTGGGAATCCTCAAGGCCTACACCACCCGCGTCGGTTCGGGCCCGTTCCCCACCGAGTTGTTCGACGAGCACGGTGCCTATCTGGCCAAGACCGGCGGAGAAGTCGGGGTGACCACCGGCCGGGCCCGTCGCTGCGGCTGGTTCGACGCGGTCATCGCGCGGTACGCCACCCGGGTCAACGGCATCACCGACTACTTCCTGACCAAGCTCGACGTGCTGTCGTCGTTGGAGACGGTGCCGGTGTGCGTCGGCTACACGGTGGACGGCAAGCGCACCAACGAGATGCCGATGACGCAGGCCGACATCGCAAAGGCCGAGCCGATCTACGAGGAACTGCCCGGCTGGTGGGAGGACATCTCCACGGCGCGTGAGTTCTCGGACCTTCCCGCCAAGGCCCAAGATTACGTGTTGCGTCTGGAAGAGCTTGCCGGCGCACATGTTTCGTGCATCGGTGTGGGGCCGGGCCGGGAGCAGACGATCGTGCGGCGCGACGTTCTGGCCGACCGATGAGTGATGGGGCCAGTGAATCGGAATCCGTTTTCGAACAGCACGGCGGATTCCCGGTTTTCAAACCGGCTGAACCGGGTCCGGGTTTCGGCAGGTTCCTGACCGCGATGCGCCGGGTGCAGGACCTGGCTGTCTCGGCCGCACCCGACAGCGACACCTGGAACGACGCGGCCGACCGCGCCGAGGAACTCGTCAAGCTGCTCGATCCGTACCAGGCCGGCGAGGGTGTAGGGCCGGCCAACCGGGTGCCGTCATTGCCGGGTGCGGGCAGCCTGCTGATGCCGCCGTGGACCATGTCGAAGTTCGAGCCCGAGGGCGTCGAATTACACGTGCAGTTCAGTCGATTTCACGTCGGTGGCAACTATGCCGTGCACGGCGGCGTGCTGCCGCTGCTGTTCGACTCGGTGTTCGGGATGGTGATCCACGCCGCCGGCCGGCCGATCAGCCGCACGGCGTTTCTGCATGTGGACTACCGCAAGGTGACGCCCATCGACACCCAGCTGACGGCCCGCGGATGGGTGCGAGAAGCTGAGGGACGCAAGGCGTTTGTCAATGCCGAGCTGCGTGATCCGGACGAGAATCTGCTGGCCGAGGCGCACGGCCTGATGATCAGGCTGTTGCCCGGCCAGCCTTAGATGGCGGTACGGCCGCCGTCGGCCGCCAGTACTGCGCCATGGATGAAGCTCGCCTCCTCGCTGACCAAAAACCCGATGACCCTTGCGATTTCGTCGGGCTCAGCGACCCGTCCGGCCGGTGACCGCTTTGCCAGCGCGGCGAGTTGATCGGTGCCGTACTGCTCGGCGGTGCCTTCGGTGAGGGTGGGGCCAGGCGCCACGGCATTGACCCGCACGCCTTTGGGCCCGTACTCGGCCGCCCAGGATTTCGTCAGCAGGTTCAGCGCGGCCTTCGACGAGGCATAGACCGCCGACCCGGCGCTGCCCAGCATCGAGACCATCGTGCTGACATTGACGATGACGCCCTTTCCGCGTGCGGCCATGGTCGGGGCGATCGCCCCGACGAGGAAGAACGGGATCTTGACGTTGATGTCGTAGCAGGCGTCGAAATCGGCTTCCTGGATACCGGCAGTGGGGCCGAAAACCGCGATCGCGGCGTTGTTGACCAGAATGTCGACTTGGCCGGTCAGCTCGGCGGCGCGGTCTGCGAGTGTGCGGGCACTGGCGGCATCCGTCAGAGTGGCGCCCACAAAGTCGGCGGTGCCCCCGGCGTTGCGGATCTCGGTCACCACTTTGGCGCCGCGGTCAACGTCCCGGCCGCTCACCAGGACGTGTGCGCCGCGCTCGGCGAGAAGTGCTGCGGTGGCGCGGCCGATCCCGCTCGTCGCCCCGGTGACCAATGCATTTTTGCCAGTCAGTGACATCGCGTCATCGTAGATGCCACGATGACGCAGTGGTCCAACGACATCTGCACCGCTTGTCGACGCCGCGGGCTGCGGCGGCCGCCGGCGTGTTGTTCGCCGTGTTGTTCGGGGTTGCGCTGGTGCTGATCCGCACCGCGCTGCCCGAGGGCGCCGAACCCGGTTCCCAATGGATCGAAGGCGCGACCACACGACTGCGGGTGGCAGCCGTGGTGATGCCCTTCGCCGGTATCGCATTTCTGTGGTTCATCGGCGTGGTGCGTGACGGATTCGGACGTTTCGAGGACCGGTTCTTCTCCTCGGTCTTCCTCGGCAGTGGAATCCTGTTCCTGGCAATGATGTTCGCGTCGTCTGCAGTTGGCGCCGGCTTGATCGCGAGCAAGGCCGGAATGGTCGATGCCGCAGTGCATTCCGAGGTCGCCACCTTCGGGCAGATGCTGCTGATGGCGTTGAGCAAGACTTACGGGATCCGGATGGCGGCGGTGTTCATGATGTCGTTGGCCACGATCTGGCTGAAAACAGGTCTGATGCCCCGCGCGCTCGTCTTCACGACCTACCTCGTCGCGGCGATGCTGCTGCTCGGTAGCGAATTGAGCATGTGGTTGACGCTGGCCTTCCCGGCGTGGGTGCTTGCCGTCAGCGTGCTGCTCCTGGTCCGCGCTGGGGTCATCGATCTCCCAGGGGACGGCGAGAGTTCCGTCCGGCCCTGAGCTTGTGGTCTATCTGTCACCGATGTCCTGAGAGATCGGCCACTTTTGTCTGTGCCCGATGGCATAATCGAATACATGTTCGACAGTGATGGTGAAGGCGGTTCCGGGGCCGATGCGGGGGCTGGGCTGATCGACGCGATCACCACCGCCGCCCGGGCCGAATCAGCGGCCATCGCCGCCCGACTGGCCGCCATCGGCGAGTTGGATCTGCGCCGGGAAGCCGAAC
>NZ_VOMB01000023.1 GCF_019050325.1 [Mycobacterium] fortunisiensis
CCGCCCTCGAAGTCGAACACGACTACCAAGCCTGGATCGCCGAACACTACGCACCACCCCCACCATTCTGAACAGTGGGCCTCAGCCCTCGGGGTGAGGATCGCTTCTGGTGGCACCAGAAGTCATGGCCGCCTGCCCAAGAGCGAAAGGGCCAAAGGCGCCATCGACGGGCGCCATCAGCGGTAGCGTCAGAGATTGGCAGACGGGAGAACTTGATGAAGCTCTGCATCGTCGGAGTTTTGGCTGTCATGCTGACGGCCGGCGGACTGATGGCCACAGCACCTTCGGCAAGTGCGGGCTGCGTCTACGGCGGGCCGGTCATCAGCAAGTGCGACGGGCCCATCCAGCCCGACGGAACCTGGCAGCGCTGCGTGGGCACGTGGGGCCATGTACCAAGCGGTTTCAGTTCCCACCTGGTGCCGGTCAAGCGCTGCGACCCGATGGGCCCCGGCCATGACTACCCACTGGATTTCGTCTTCGCCGACCCGCCGACGCACATCAACGACTAGTTGCGGCGGCGTACTCACCCGGTGTGCACCCCAGCATAGATCGGAAGTCGTTGGTGAAATGGGCTTGGTCGTACCAGCCGAGTCGCACTGCGAGATCGGCGAAATCCACGTCGGACACCGTCTCGATCTCCAGCGCCGCCTGCTGCAGCCGGTACCGGCACAGCACCCACTTCACCGTCACCCCCACGTAGCTGCGGAACACCCGCTGTGTGGTGCGGGTACTCCACGGCGAGAGCGCCATCACCTGGTCTACCCGGAGCAGGGTGGCGTCGTCACGCATCCGGTCGATCAGTCCGGTGAGCGCGCGGTAGGTGGCATCGGGCGGCCCGTCCCACGCACCGATCAGGGCATCCAGACGGTCCTGGGCGACGACGGTATCCTCGCCGAGATCGATCGGCGCACTGAATAGTTCGGCATCCACCGGCACCACCCGGCCGGTCATCGTGGCGGCATCCCCACCGAACCTCGCCGTGAAACCACCGGGCCGAAACCGTGCCCCGACCACAGCGCCTGTACCGCCGATGGTGATCCGGAAGACCCTGGGCACCACCCCGTGCAGCAACGTGGCCGGCAACCGATGACCATGGCGCACACCATCGTTGCCCCACTCCCGGGTGAGGTGCATGGCCGGAAACGAGATCACCGTGCTCTCGAACGGCCCCGCCTCGCGCCGGTCCCAGGCGACCGACCAGAAATGCTCGACGAACCTCGCGGCGTCGTCCGACGGTGCCCAGCGGTGCAAGTTGAAGGCCGACGGGTTGGCGGCACGGCCCACCACGCCGCGCTCTGGCGCGTTTTTACAAGCACACACCAGGCCAAGCCTACGAAACTGGGCGACATGAGTGTCCCAGCAATTCCCGATGGCTACACGAGCCTGACCCCGTTCATCTGCGTCGACGGAGCCGCCGCGGCGATTGCGTTCTACCAGAACGTGTTCGGCGCCGAAGTTATCGAACGAATGGACGGACCCGATGGCACCGTCGCACACGCCGAACTGGACTTCGGCGCCGGTCGGCTGCAACTCGGCGACCCGCAGGCAGCCTTTCAGATCGCTGCCCCCGCGCCGGGAGCCGCCGCGACGCATTCGATCGGGTTCTACTGCGCCGATGTCGACGACGTGGTGGCCCGGGCTGAGCAGGCGGGTGCCACGATTCGCGAGCCGGCGCAGACCTTCGTCACCGGCGACCGGTTCGCCTCCATCCTCGATCCGTTCGGCCAGCGCTGGACCGTGATGACCCGCGTCGAGAACATCACTGCGCAGGAGCGGGAACGCCGCGTCGCCGAATGGGCGGCCACCGCCGGAGGCTAACGTGGCGGCATGTCCTGTGTGTTCTGCGCCATCGTCGCCGGGGAGGCCCCCGCCATCCGCGTCTACGAAGACGATGATTACCTGGGCATCCTCGACATCAGGCCGTTCACCCGCGGCCACACCCTGGTGATCCCCAAACTCCACAGCGTCGATCTGACCGATACGCCGGCCGAGACCG
The DNA here is from genome assembly GCF_019050325.1 of [Mycobacterium] fortunisiensis. Taxonomy (GTDB): domain Bacteria; phylum Actinomycetota; class Actinomycetes; order Mycobacteriales; family Mycobacteriaceae; genus Mycobacterium; species Mycobacterium fortunisiensis. The sequence goes on from NZ_VOMB01000023.1 coordinate 1,997, forward strand.
TGGCCGCGATGGCTGCGATCGGCCAGCGCATCGCCCGCGCGGCCCGGCAGTCCGGACTGCACGCCGACGGCAACAACATCGTGATCAACGACGGTAAAGCCGCCTTCCAGAGCGTGTTCCACATCCACCTGCACGTGGTGCCCCGGCAAACCGGCGACAAGCTGTCGTTCGTCAAAGGCATGGTGGTGCGCCGCGACCCGGACCGGGAGGAATCAGGGCGGCTGCTACGTGCGGCATTGGCGCAACTGGACGCGTCCGAGCACGATTGAGCCCATGAGTGATCTGTCCCCGGTGGAAAAGATCGGCCTGCGCCTGCTGCACGTTCACGACCTGATCTACCAGAAGTCCAACGGGCTGATCGGGCACAAGATCCCCGGTATGCCCCCGAGCCTGCTGCTGCGTACCACGGGCGCCAAGACCGGCCGGCCCCGGATCAACACGTTGAGCTATGCCCGCGACGGCAAGGACTACCTGGTGGTCGCCTCGATGGGCGGTGCGCCGCGCTCGCCCGGCTGGTACCACAACTTGAAGGCACACCCTCGCATCGAGATCAACGTCGGGACAAAGCGTCTCGGCGTCACGGCCAAACCCGTACTGCCCGAGGACCCGGACTACCAGCGATTGTGGAAGATCGTCAACGACAACAACTCTCAGCGCTACGCGGCCTATCAGAAGAAAACCACCCGGCCGATCCCGATCGTGGTCCTCTCCGCTTAGAACAGCTCTTTGGCCAACAACTCCAGGGTGGTGTCGCGGGCCGTCGCAGTGGCCGGGTCCGCACCGCGCCGCGCCGAGCTCACCGGGTTGACCATGACCTCGTCGACATCGAACTCCGCGGCCAGTGCGCGGACCTGCTCGGCCGCCTCGGTGGGCGAACCCACCACGGCCCGGCGCAGGCCCGATGCCACGACCGCCTCGGCCTGCGGGGTCATCGTCGTGGCCTGGGCATCCTCGACCAGGTCGAGCGGCCCGAGTGGCTGGCCGGTGCGCAACCGGCCCATCATCTGCAGCTGCGGCAGCAGCAAGGCCTCGGCTTCTTCCCTGGTCTCGGCCACCGAGGCGTTGACGGTCAGGAACGTCACCGGCTCCGATGCCAGATCGCTGGGCTGGAATTCCTCCCGGTAGACAGCGAGCGCCTCGGCGGTGCCCTGCCCGGAGAAGTGGTGGGCGAACACGTAGGGCAACCCCTTGGCGGCGGCCAGGTGCGCCGAGTACATCGACGAACCGAGCAGCCACATCCGGGGCTCGGTGACCGCGGCCGGCGTCGCCTTCAGTACGTAGGTCTCCCGCATCAGATCCCGCGGCAACGGCACCCGCACCCCGCGCGCGCTCATCAGCGCCACCACGTCGTCGAGGTACTGCGGAAACGCCTCGATGTCGCGATCATCGCGTCCGGCGGCGCCCCGCAACGCCAATGAGGTGACCGGATCGGAGCCGGGTGCCCGGCCGATGCCGAGGTCGATGCGGCCCGGGTGCGCGGCTTCCAGCAAGGCGAACTGCTCGGCCACCGCCAGCGGTGCATGGTTGGGCAACATCACCCCGCCCGAACCCAGCCGCAGCTGCGACGTGTGGGCGGCCAGGTGCGCGATCAGCACCGGCGGGCTGGTGGCCGCGACCGCGGGCATGTTGTGGTGCTCGGCGACCCAGTAGCGGGTGTATCCCAGCCGGTCGGCGGTCTGCGCCAGGTGAGTCGTGGCGGTCAGGGCATCGGCCGTGGACTGGTCGGTGCGCACCGGGACGAGATCGAGGACAGAAAGCCGCATGACAGCCTCAACGTCACGACCCGTCCGGTTCGTTCCCACCTGCCTGCGCCACCAGCTGTTTGGCGGTGGCGAAGATGTCGTCGAGCATGGCCGGGGTGAGCCGGCCGGTGAAGGTGTTCTGCTGACTGGGATGGAAGCACCCGAGCAGCGTGACCGGCCCGAATGCCGTGGCCAGTGGGGCCATGACACCGTGCCCGAACTTGGGTGCCGGTCTGGGGGTCCCGAGCAGGTCGAGTGCCGCCCGCCAGGCGAACCCGCCCAGCGCGATGACCACCCGCACCGACGGCCCGGCCAGCCGCCACTCGGCCTGCAGCCACGGTGCACACGTGGCCCGTTCGGCCGGGGTCGGTGCGTTGGCCGGCGGGGCGCAGCGCACCGCAGCGGCCATTCGGGTACCGAACAGCTGCATGCCGTCGGCGGCGTCGACGCACTCGGACTGATTGGCCAGCCCGGCCCGGTGTAAGGCGGCGAACAGGAAATCCCCGGAGCGGTCCCCGGTGAACACCCGCCCGGTGCGGTTGGCGCCGTGCGCCGCCGGGGCCAGCCCGACGATGAAGATGCCGGGCCGCTCCGCCCCGAAGCCGGTGGCCGGCCGACCCCAATAAGGTTGATCGGCAAAGGATTTCCGCTTGGCCACCGCCACTTCTTCGCGCCAGGTGACCAGCCGGGGGCAGGCCCGGCACACCGAGATCTCGGCATCCACCTCACCCACCGCGGCGGCCCGGGCTGCCAGTCGCCGCACCTGCGCGGCGGTCTTGGCCACCGGGGTCGACGCGTCCGCCGGGTCGCCGGGCCAACCGGTGCCCGGCGGCACCGGCGATCCGAACAGCTCCCCGGTCCTGGGATGAGGCAGCAACACTTGATCTACTGTGCCGCAAAATCGGTCGCCACGTGCCAAGCCACACTGTTAGATTCCGGGCACGCCCATGACCGACACCAAGCGCGGCCCCCTGCTGCTCATCCTGTTCGCCGCACTGATGGCCGGCACGGGCAACGGCATCACGATCGTCGCGTTCCCGTGGCTGGTGCTGCAGCGCAACGGATCCGCGCTGGACGCCTCGATCGTCGCGATGGCCGGGACGCTGCCGCTGCTGGTTGCCACCCTGATCGCCGGGGCAGCGGTCGACTATGTGGGACGCCGGCGCGTCTCGATGATCTCCGACCTGCTCTCGGCCCTGTCGGTGGCGGCGGTGCCGACGCTGGCCCTGATCTTCGGCGTGGACGCGGTGAACGTCGCGGTGCTGGCGGCCCTGGCCGCGCTGGGGGCGTTCTTCGATCCGGCGGGGATGACCGCGCGGGAAACCATGTTGCCCGAGGCGGCGGGCCGGGCGGGCTGGACGCTGGACCACGCCAACAGCGTGTACGAGTGCGTCTTCAACCTCGCCTACATCGTCGGCCCCGGGATCGGGGGCCTGCTGATCGCCACCCTCGGCGGCATCAACACCATGTGGGTGACCGCCTCCGCGTTCTGCTGCTCGATCCTGGCGATCTCGGCGCTGCGGCTGGAAGGCGCGGGCGCCCCGGACCGCTCGGTACTGGCCGACGGGGTGTGGGCCGGCATCATCGAGGGACTGCGATTCGTCTGGCGCACACCGGTTCTGCGCACCCTGGCGATCATCGACCTGGTGGCCACCGGACTGTACATGCCGATGGAGAGCGTGCTGTTCCCCAAGTACTTCACCGACCGCGACGAACCCACCGAGCTGGGCTGGGTGTTGATGGCGCTGAGTATCGGCGGGCTGCTGGGTGCGCTCGGCTACGCGGTGATGAGCAAGTACATGAGCCGACGCGCCACCATGCTGACCGCGGTGCTCACCCTGGGCGTGGCGATGACGGGGGTGGCGTTCCTTCCACCGTTGCCGGTGATCCTGGTGCTGTGCGCGATCGTCGGCTTCGTCTACGGGCCGATCGCGCCGATCTACAACTACGTCATGCAGACCACCGCCCCGGCCCATCTGCGGGGCCGCGTGGTCGGGGTGATGGGTTCGCTGGCCTACGCCGCGGGCCCGTTGGGACTGATTTTGGCCGGCCCGCTGGCCGACGCCGCCGGACTGCACGCGACGTTCCTTGCGCTGTCGCTGCCGATGCTGGCACTCGGCGTGGTCGCGGTGTTCCTGACGCCGCTGCGTGCATTGGACCGGCTGGCAGAAGTGGGACCCGGTTCGACGTAACCTTTTCGGGTGAGCGACGCCACCGAGGAACGCGACAACCGGATCGCCGGGAACGTGACCGACCACGGCTGGCACGCGATGGGTGTCGGCGCCGAAGGCGAGGCCCCGGCGGACTGGGCCTACTCGATCGGTTTGTGGCACACCCTGCGCAGGACCAGACCATCGGGCCGTGGGCTGAGCTCGACTAGCCTCTGATCCGGGGTGGGGCAAAGACTTTCGCCAGTCTGTTGACAGCATCGGGCTCGCCGTCGATCGCCAGTCGGCCATCGGCCAACAACCCCGGCACGTGAGCGGGATCCATCGCCGCGGCCAACGCCTCGGCCTCTCCGGTGAGGGTCACGTCGGCCGCCGTGCCGTCCTCGCACGCGTCGACGCGCTCCGGTCCGATCTCGATGACCGCCTGCCCTTCCGGGGTGACCAGTCGCACCGTGACCGGCGGCCCGACGCGATCCTCGCGGACGAAGGCCCGCACCGCGCAGGTCAGCCATTCCGGGCGCACGGTGTCCCCCGGCGCCCGGGTTTCGATCAGATGCCGACCCCAGCGGATGTAGGCGTTGATCACGTCCTCCAGCGCCCGGCCGTCGGCGGTGAGCTCATACACCGTCGTGGAGGCGGGTTTGGGCAGCGTGCGCTTGCGCACCAGACCGTGCGTCTCCAGATCACGCAACCGGCCGGCCAGCATGTCGGTGGCGATGGGCGCCAGCGAGGCGAGCAGGTCGCCGTAGCGCTTGGGGCCGTCCAGCAGATCCCGCACCACCAGCAAGGTCCAGCGATCCCCGACCATGTCGAGGCTTTTCGCCAGTGCGCAGTGCTGGCCGTATGACCGTGATGCCATGGCTCCAGACTAGTCGAAGTTGGAATTTCCAACCATCTACTTGTTTTTTCCAAGCATATGCGCCTACCGTCGAGAACATGACCCTCTCCGACCTCCTTGCCACCGCCGCACGAGACGCGCTGGCCTTCGCCGACCTCCTCGAATGCCTCGCCCCCGCGCAGCGCCAGGCACCCACCCCGTGCGCCGGCTGGACCATCGATGATCTGGCCACCCACGTCGCTGTCGTCTGCTTCCGCGACGCCGAGGCCTTTCACCGCGCCCGGATCCAAACCAGCACTCCGCCAGGAGAACTCACTCTCGTGAATCCGGATCTGCCCGACGCCATCCGGCTCGGGGTCGCCCATCTGCGCGCCGCATTCGACCAGGCGCCCGATCGCTGGCCCGTGATCCCGACCCCGTTCGGCGAATTTCCGGTCGCCGCCGCGCTGCGCTCACTGATCCTGGAATTCGGGGTACACCTCGACGATCTGAAGATCGCCCGCGGTGATCGGCGCCCGACGCTCTCCCCGGCCACCGTGGACGCGCTCTTCGGTTTCGGCGAATTGTTCCTGCTGCGTCAGGCCCAGCCGGTGGAAAGCCGGCCCGTCACGTTGCGCTTGACCGCGCCCTCGAAGTCGATGGCGATCACCTGGACCGGGACGCACTGGGTTGCGGGCGCAGGAGCCGACGAACACCGCGTCGAGGGTTCCGACGACACCATCGCCCGGCTCATGCTGCGCCGGGTCGCGGCCGACGATCTCGTCGCCGCGGCGATTCGCCCGCTCTAGGAGCCCTGCAATGACATCGACAACTCCCCTCGTCGACATCGACGCCGTCCCGAGCTGCGAACACCTGCTCGACATCCGCATCGGCTTCGAATCGGTCCACATGTTCGCCACCCCGCTCGGCACCCGCATGACCTATGTCGTCGAGCAGGGCCGCTGCGTCGGGCCGCGCATCGCGGCCGACGTCCTACCCGGCGGCGGAGACTGGATCCTGCTCGGCACCGACGGGGTGGCTCGCCTGGACGTCCGCGCCACCATGCGTACCGACGACGGGGCCTTCATCCACCTGACCAACACCGGCCGGGTCCGGATGGACCGCCAGACCACCGACCGGTTCATGGCCGGCGAGTTGATCCGCCACGACGAGATGACGGCACGGTCCAGCCCACTGTTCGAGACGGACGACGAGCGCTACCGTTGGCTCAACGCAGTCCACACCGTGGCCATCAACCAGGTATCGCTGAGCGAGGTGCACTACCGGGTGTTCGCTGTGCAGTAGGGCCCGCTCGTAGGATCGCGGTGTGCTGTCAGAGCTGATCGCCGAACTGCCCGAAGGTGTCGTCGTCACCGACCCCGACATCCTGGCCTCTTACCGGCAGGACCGGGCCGCCGATCCGAGTGCGGGCACCCCCCTGGCGGTGGTCCGGCCCACCCGCACCGAAGAAGTCCAGACCGTGCTGCGGTGGGCCAGCGCGCACCGCATCGCGGTGGTGCCCCGCGGCGCGGGTACCGGGTTGTCCGGCGGGGCCACCGCACTCGACGGCGGTGTGGTGCTGTCCACCGAGAAGATGCGCGACATCGTGGTTGACCCGATCACCCGCACCGCCGTCGTCCAACCCGGCCTGCTCAACGCCGAGGTGAAGAAAGCCGTTGCTGCACACGGATTGTGGTATCCGCCCGATCCGTCGTCGTACGAGATCTGCAGCATCGGCGGCAACGTCGCCACCAACGCCGGCGGGCTGTGCTGCGTCAAGTACGGCGTGACCACCGACTACATCCTGGGCCTGCAGGTGGTGCTGGCCGACGGCACCGCGGTGCGCCTGGGCGGTCCCCGGCTCAAAGATGTTGCGGGACTGAGCCTGACCAAACTGTTCGTCGGCAGCGAAGGCACTCTGGGAGTGGTCACCGAGGCGACACTGCGGTTGCTGCCGCCACAGCACCCGCCGTGCACCGTCGTCGCCACGTTCGACTCGGTGGAAGCCGCCGCGAGCGCGGTCGTGAAGATCACCGGCACGATCCGGCCCGCCATGCTGGAGTTCATGGATTCGGTGGCGATCAACGCCGTCGAGGACAAACTGAGAATGGGCCTGGACCGCACGGCCGCGGCGATGATGGTGGCGGCCTCTGACGACAGGGGCGCCGCCGGCGCCGACGACGCCGCCTTCATGGCCGCGGTGTTCACCGAACACGGTGCCACCGAAGTGTTCTCGACCGCCGACCCCGATGAGGGGGAAGCCTTCGTGGCCGCGCGCCGCTTCGCCATCCCGGCCGTGGAGGCCAAGGGCACACTGCTGCTCGAAGACGTGGGCGTGCCACTGCCGGCGCTCGCCGCACTGGTCGGTGGGGTGGCCGAGATCGCCGCGCAGCGCCGGGTGCTGATCTCGGTGATCGCCCATGCCGGCGACGGCAACACCCACCCGCTGATCGTGTTCGACCCGTCCGACGCCGATGAGGCGCAGCGGGCACAGCTGGCGTTCGGCGAGATCATGGATCTCGCCATCGGATTGGGCGGCACCATCACTGGCGAGCACGGGGTGGGCCGGCTCAAGCGACCGTGGCTGGCCGGGCAGATCGGGCCCGACGCGCTTGCCCTCAATCAGCGGATCAAACAGGCGCTGGACCCACTGAACATCCTCAACCCCGGCGCGGCGATCTAACCCAGATCTAACCCACCCCGAGCAGGTACAGCAGATTGTTTGTGCGCCAAGCGATGAGCGCGAGGAAGACCACAAGCACACCCACCGCGACGCCGGCCTGAACGGCGGTCCGGTGCGCGCGGGGAGCGTAGACGAACGCCGCGGCGATCCCGGCCCCGGTGACCAGACCACCGACGTGACCCTGCCAGCTGATCGCCCCGGTCCCGAGCATCGGCCCGACGAAGGTGAAGACCAGGTTGATGACGACCACCGCGGCGATCGAGCGGACGTCGAGGTTGAGCTTGCGGGCCACCACGAAGATCGCGCCGAACAGCCCGAAGATCGCGCCCGAGGCCCCCGCCGTCGCACTGTTCAACGGGGACAGCAGGTACACCAGGACCGCGCCACCGAGACCACTCAACGCGTAGAGCGCCCCGAATCGGAGCCGGCCCAGCCACTGCTCCAGCGGCGGCCCGACGACATAGAGCGCCCACATGTTGAACAGCAGGTGCATGGCGCCGTAGTGCAGGAACATCGACGTCACCAGGCGGTAGTACTCATCGTGTGCCGCGATACCCGGCGGCCACAGCGTGAGCTCGGCCTTCAGGCTGCCCGCCGCCAGCTCGAGAACGAACATCAGCACGTTCACGGCGATCAACGAGTACGTCAGGATCGGCGCTCCGGTGCGGGCCACACCACCGAACTGGGTGCGCGGCGCCTGCACCGTCCTGGCGCCGGCGTTCACGCACTCCACGCACTGGTGGCCGACGGCGGCCGAACGCATGCACTCCGGGCAGATGGGGCGCTGGCAACGCGTGCAGCGCACATAGGTGGGGCGGTCCGGATGCCGGTAACACGTCGGCGTCTGGGCAGGAAGCTGCGGCGTGCCAGGGATGCTCATCGGGCCTGAGCCTACCCAGCGAATTGGCTATTGACACTGAACAGTAATACGTCGTACGAATAAGACATGACAGCCCATTTGTCTCACACATCGACCGACGCGGCGGCCCGGTTCGAACTCGCCAACGCCGACACCTGGGCCAACCCCTGGCCGATGTACACCGCGTTGCGCGATCACGATCCGGTGCACCACGTCGTGCCCGAGGACCACCCGGAGCACGACTACTACGTACTCTCTCGGCACGCCGACATCTGGGCGGCCGCCCGCGACCACGAGACGTTCTCGTCGGCCCAGGGCCTCACGGTCACCTACGGCGACCTGGAGATGATCGGGCTGGCCGACAACCCGCCGTTCGTCATGCAGGACCCGCCCGTGCACACGCAGTTCCGCAAGCTGGTGGCACGCGGGTTCACACCGCGGCAGGTCGAGGCCGTCGAACCGAAAGTCCGGGAATTCGTCATCGAGCGCCTCGAGGGGTTGCGCTCGAACGGCGGCGGGGACATCGTCACCGAACTGTTCAAGCCGCTGCCGTCGATGGTCGTCGCGCACTATCTCGGGGTGCCAGAGGAGGACCGGGACCAGTTCGACGGCTGGACCGAGGCCATCGTCGCGGCCAATACGGCCGCCGGCGGGATCACCGCGGCGCTGGGAACCGTCGGTGACGCCGTGGCCTCGATGATGGGCTACTTCACCGAGCTCATCGAGCGCCGGCGCGTCGACCCCGGCGACGACACCATCTCGCACCTGGTGGCCGCCGGGGTGGGCGCGGACGGGGACATTTCCGGCGTGCTGTCGATCCTGGCCTTCACGTTCACCATGGTCACCGGCGGCAACGACACCACCACCGGAATGCTGGGCGGCGCAGTGCAATTGCTGCAGCAGCGGTCCGATCAGCGCAAGCTGCTCATCGACGATCCGGAGCTGATCCCGGAATCGATCGACGAATTCCTACGGTTGACCTCGCCAGTACAGGGGCTGGCCCGCACCGCCGCCCGCGACGTCACCATCGGTGACACCACCATCCCGGCCGGCCGCCGGACGCTGCTGCTGTACGGTTCGGGCAATCGCGACGAACGCGAATTCGGTGCCGACGCAGCCGAACTCGATGTGCGTCGCAAGCCGCGCAACATCCTCACGTTCAGCCACGGCGCGCACTTCTGCCTGGGCGCGGCCGCCGCGCGCATGCAATCCCGGGTAGCGTTGACCGAATTGTTGGCACGCTATCCGGAATTCGAGGTCGATGTGGACGCCGTGGTGTGGGCCGGTGGGAGTTACGTCCGACGGCCGTTGTCGGTGCCGTTCCGGGCCGGGACCTGATGGCCCGCGACTGGTTGTCGGCCCGGCGGTCCGAAGTGGCCGCCGACCACATCCTCGACGCCGCCGACGAACTGTTCACCCGGCAGGAGGCAGCGACTGTCGGGATGCACGAAATCGCCGCGGCCGCAGGGTGTTCCCGCGCCACGCTGTACCGCTATTTCGAGAATCGCGAGGCGCTCTACACCGCCTACGTGCACCGCGAGGCGCGCCGGTTGTACGAGGAGGTCAGCGAGCAGGTCGCCACCGTCTCCGATCCGGCTCAGCGGCTCATCGAGGGCGTGATCACCGCGCTGCACGCCGTGCGGGAGAGCCCGGCCCTGTCGTCCTGGTTCGCCACCGCCCAGCCGCCGATCGGTGGCGAGATGGCCGACCAGTCCGAGGTGATCCGGGCCCTTGTCGAGGGTTTCGTGCGGTCACTGGGCACCGGCGCCGCGGGAGGCGACAGCGCCGACCACGTGGGCCGGCAGGCCCGCTGGCTGGTGCGGGTCATGGTGTCACTGCTGGTGTTCCCCGGTGACGACGAGGCCGACGAACGCACCATGCTGGCCGAGTTCGTCGCGCCGCTGATGATCCCGGTTCAGGCCACCCAGTAGGCCTGCGCCTTGATGGATTTGCGCGGGATCCCGTACTCCTCGCGGAACACCCGGGCCACCGCCCGGGTGGTGCGGTTGTTGCAGGCGACCCAGCCGAAGTGATCGGAGGCGTCGAAAGCCGAAGCGCTGAGCGTCTCCAGCAGATCCTCGTCGAACCGGTCCACCCAGACGATCTCGGCACCCCCGCTGACCGGTAGCTCACGATCGTCGTCGTACCCGGCTTCCAGAAAGACCCAGGCCGGGATGTCGCCGATGGCATCCAGCAGCGAGTTGATCGCCGGAAGCGACGCGGTGTCACCGACGATCAGGTAGCCGGCCGGCGCCGGTTCGGGCAGCGTGAAGTTGCTGCCGAGCACCGTCACGTCCAGGACGTCGCCGGGCTGGGCCGCCTGGGCCCAGCGGGTCGCGATGCCGTCGTGCATGGCGAAATCGATGTCCACCGTGCCGGCCTGAGCATCGGGATTGACCAACGTGTAGCCGCGCTGATGGGCCTTGCCGCCGTCCGGGAACCAGCCCCGCACCCACATGGTGGGATGCACCTGCTGTTCGGCGAGCAACTTCTCCGCGCGGAAATGCAGCCTCAGGTAGTTCGGTGTGAGCTCGGTACGCCCCACCACCGTCAGCTCGTAATCGCCGCCCCGGCAGAGCTTGACCAGGGCCCCTTCCAGTCCGCGTGATGCCTTCAGCTCACCCATGCATGCCTCCCAGATACTTATTAGGTAAGCATACCCTAACTAATGGCTCAGGAGCGGACGCGCGTGAACCGGTGCAGCAGCCACGCCGCCGGAATGGTGAACACCATGGTCAGCACGAACAGGCTCAACATCGATCCGGTGTACACCGGCTCGCGCATCACCTCGACCATCACGAGTTCCATCACCATCAGATGGATCAGAAAGATCTCGTAGGAGATCTCGCCGAGGAACACCATCGGCCGCGACGCCAGGAACCGGTTGTACCACCCACGATCGCCCAGCGCCGGCGGCGCCACCAGCAACGCCGCGATCACCGCGTAGAAGAACGTCTTGGCCAGTGCCTCACTCAACTTGGCCGGCGACGTGGTGGGCTCCCCCGCGATCGGCGTCGACGCGATGAAGTAACACACCACTGCCAGCGGCACACAGACCACCGCGTAGCCACGCACCTTCAGCTGCCCCAGCACGGTCAGCGCCATCCCCGCCACGAACCACGCCAGATAGGTGGGCAGCCACAACCGGGCGCCGTCGGGCAGATTCGTGGAATCGTGCACGATCCACAGCCACACCGGGGACACCGCGGCCAACAGTGCCAGCCCGAGGAACAGCAGCCCCGGACGCCACCGCCGCCGGCACAACACCACCAGCAACAGATAGGCCATCAGCGGCAGCACCACGTAGAACGCCGCCTCCACCGCCAGGCTCCACATCTGCGTCAGGCCCTGGTGCAGGTAGGAGAACAGATAGTTGTCGGTGTAGATCTGGGACAACGTCAGGTTGCGGAACAACCCCATCCAGGTGTGGCCGGGATTCGGGCCGCCGGTACGAAAGTGGTAGAGCAGGTAGGCGAGCAGCACCGTGACCACGTAGGCCGGCATGATGCGTCGCACCCGGTGCCAGGCATAGCGGCGCACCGACGGCGGGCCGCCTTCGGATGCAGCAGACCTCACCCACGGCCGGAACAACAAAAAACCACTGAGCACGAAGAAGATCGGAACCCCGATCTCGGCACGCGAATACACCAGTCCCAGATATCCCTGCGGATACTTCCCGGTGGTGTAGGCCGCGTGCGTGACCACCACCAGAATCGCGGCGACCGCCCGGATCCCGGTCAGCGAGGCGACGCGGGCAGAGCGCGACGACGGCGCGTCGACCGACTCAAGACCACCCTGATCCGACGATCCCGCCACGCTTCTGGAAACCGTCACTTGACCTTCCGGTGCGGCTTCCCCGGCCGGTCCCGATACCCGGAACGCTCCTTGTACTCACGGCGCGGCGCCCGGTCACCACGGTCTGCACGCTCACCCCGGTCCGGCGTGAGGTTGATCAACATGCCCGAGATCCGGGTGTTCTCCAGTGCTTTGAGCGTCTTCTTGGGCAACTTCTCGGGCAGCTCGACCAACGAGTAGTCGCCACGGATGGTGATGTGACCGAACTCGTTGCGGTGCAGGCCACCTTCGTTGGCGATGGCGCCGACGATGTGCCCCGGTCCGACCTTGTGCCGCTTGCCCACCGAGATCCGATACGTCGCCAGCCCCTCGCGCGGCGGGCGCTCCCGGTGCGGCGCCCGCTCGCCGCGGCGCTCCCCACGCTCGCGCTCGCGACGCTTCTCCGGCGGCGGCTCGGTCATCAGGAACTCTTCGCCGTTGCGCGATTGCAGCGCCAGCGCCGCGGCGATATCGGCCATCGGCACGTTGTTCTCGCGCTCGTAGTCCTCGATCAGCCTGCGGAACAACTCCAGGCCCGAGCCGTTGAGCGAATCGGTGATCGAGTCGCGGAACTTGGACACCCGCTGCGCGTTGACGTCGTCGACGCTGGGCAGCTCGGCCTCGATGACCTTCGAGCGGGTGTGCTTCTCGATCGACCTGAGCAGGTGACGTTCCCGCGGGGTGACGAACAACAGGGCATGCCCGGAGCGGCCGGCCCGCCCGGTGCGCCCGATCCGGTGCACATACGACTCGACATCGTGCGGGATGTCGTAGTTGACCACGTGGCTGATGCGCTCGACGTCGAGACCGCGGGCCGCCACATCCGTGGCGACCAGGATGTCGATCGTGCCGTCCTTGAGCGCGGTGATGGTGCGCTCGCGCTGCGACTGGTTGATGTCGCCGTTGATGGCCGCGGCCGCGAAACCACGGGCCTTGAGCCGATCGGCGACGTCCTCGGTGGCCTGCTTGGTGCGGACGAACACGATCATCGCGTCGCCCTCTTCGACCTCGAGCACCCGGGTCAGCGCGTCCAGCTTGCGCGGGCCGGCCACCTGGATGAACCGCTGGGTGATGTTCTCGGCGGTGGCCGTTTTGGCCTTGACCGTGACCTCGACCGGATCGTGCAGGTATTTCGTGGTGATCTTGCGGATCGCCGGCGGCATGGTCGCCGAGAACAACGCCACCTGCTTGTACTCCGGGGTGTCGGCGAGGATCCGCTCGACCTCTTCGGCGAAGCCCATCGTCAGCATCTCGTCGGCCTCGTCGAGCACCAGGTAGTCCAGGTTCGACAGGTCCAGGGTGCCGCGCTCGAGATGGTCGATCACCCGGCCCGGCGTGCCCACCACCACCTGCGCCCCGCGCCGCAGCCCGGACAGCTGCACGGTGTAGGACGCTCCGCCGTAGATCGGCAGCACGTTGATCTCGGGCAGGTGCGCGCCGTAGCGGCCAAAGGCCTCGGCGACCTGCAGCGCCAGCTCACGGGTCGGCGCCAGCACCAGCGCCTGGGTCTTGCGGCTGGTGGTGTCGATCTTCGACAGGATCGGTATGGCAAATGCCGCGGTCTTGCCGGTGCCGGTCTGGGCCAGCCCGACGACGTCGGAGCCCGCCAGCATGGCCGGGATGGTGGCGGCCTGGATCGCCGAAGGCGATTCGTAACCGACATCTGTGACGGCCTGTAACACCGCAGGCTTTATCTGCAGGTCGGCAAATGTCGGGGCGGCATCCCCCGGATCCGGGTCTGGCGAGCTCATCGGTTCAGAAGTCTAGTGCCAATCGGGCGGTTTCCCCGCCGCGCGCCTGAACCACCCCGCCGCGGGGTCGCGGTAGGTTGCGCAACTGTGGAACGGGTCGCGATGGTTGTGATGGCCCCGGCGGTCAGCCTGACGACCGTGCTCACACTCGTCGGGTGCGGGTCGGGCGACTCCACGGTCTCCAAAACCCCCGCGGCCAGCGCCAGTCCGGCACCGACCACGAAGGCCAAGCCCGCCCCCAAAGCCGCGGCCCCGAGTTCGACGCCGCCACAGACCGATCCCTGCGCGGTGAACCTGGCCGCCCCCGAGATCGCCAAGGCCGTCTCGGAGCTGCCCCGCGACCCGCGCAGCAACCAGCCGTGGAGCCCCGAGCCGATCGCCGGCAACTACAACGAGTGCGCGCAGCTCTCGGCGGTGATCGTGCGGGCCAACACCAACGCCGAGCACCCCAACACCCGGGCTGTGCTCTTCCACCTAGGCAAGTTCATCCCCACCGGGGTGCCCGACACCTACGGCTTCAACGGCATCGACAAGTCCGCCAGCACCGGCGACACGGTGGCCCTGCAGTACTCCGGTGGATTCCACGGGCTGGCCAGCACCGTGAAGTTCCGCTGGAACGGCGGCGGCGTGGAATTGATGGGCAACACCTGAGTTTCATCGTTCCGTCGGTGGCCTCACCTACAGTGGCAGCGTGTTCGTCACCGAGGACCGCGCGTCGGGGCCGACGGTCATCTACAGCGCCTCGGATCTGGCCGCCGCGGCCCGCTGCGAGTACGCCCTGCTGCGCTCGTTCGACGCGCAGCTCGGCCGCGGCCCGGCGGTGTCCTCCGATGACGAATTGCTGGCCCGCACCGCACAACTCGGCGGGGACCACGAGCAGCGCCATCTCGAGGAACTGCGCGCCGAGGCGGCACCGTCCGAGGTGACCGTGATCGCCCGGCCCGCCTACACCGCGCCCGGGCTGACGGCGGCGGCCGCGACCACCCTGGACGCAGTGCACCGCCGCGACCCGGTGATCTACCAGGCCGCGATGTTCGACGGACGGTTCGCCGGGTTCGCCGATTTCCTGATCTGGGACGGTGCGCGCTACCGCCTGCGCGACACCAAACTGTCCCGCTCGGTGAAGGTGGAGGCGCTGCTGCAGCTGGCCGCCTACGCCGATGTGCTGTCCGGCGCCGGGGTGCCGGTCGCCGACGAGGTCGACCTGGTGCTCGGCGACGGCGCGATGTCCAGTTACCGCGTCGACGAACTGCTGGCGGTCTATCGGCCCCGGCGCGCCGCGCTGCAGGCGCTGCTCGACGACCATCTGGCTGCCGGGACAGCGGTGCACTGGTCCGACGACACAGTGCGGGCGTGTTTCGGCTGCGGTGAATGCGAGCAGCAGATCCGTGCCACCGACGACCTGTTCCTGGTCGCCGGAATGCGGGCCGGCCAGCGCGCCCGGCTCATCGAGGCCGGTGTCACCACCACCCGTCAACTCGCGGGCCACACCGATGCGGTGCCCGGGCTGGCCCAGCGCGCCCTGACCGCGCTGAGCGGTCAGGCCCGCCTGCAGGTGGCAGCGCGGCCCGACGGCAAGCCGCCGTACGAAGTCATCGATCCGCAACCACTGATGCTGCTGCCGGATCCAGACAAGGGCGACCTGTTCTTCGACTACGAGGGCGACCCGTTGTGGACGGCCAACGGCCAGGACTGGGGCCTGGAATACCTGTGGGGGGTGCTGGGCGCGGAGGGCAACTTCCAGCCGTTGTGGGCGCACGACCGGGCCAGTGAACGCCAGGTCCTCATCGATTTCCTGGACCTGGTCCGCAAGCGGCGCAGGCGTTTTCCCAAGATGCACATCTACCACTACGCGCCGTACGAGCGCAGCACCCTGCTGCGGCTGGCCGGCCGCTACGGGGTGGGCGAGAACGACGTCGACGACCTGCTGCGCAACGGCATTCTGGTCGACCTGCTTCCGTTGGTACGCAAGAGCATTCGCGTCGGCACCGAGAACTACAGCATCAAGTCGCTGGAACCGCTGTACATGGGCAACGAGCTGCGCGACGGCGAGGTCACCAAGGCGACCGATTCGATCACCGAATACGCCCGCTACTGCGCACTGCGCGAGGCCGGTCAGCACGACGAGGCCGCCACCGTGCTCAAGGAGATCGAGGACTACAACCGCTACGACTGCCGGTCCACCCACCGCTTGCGGGACTGGCTGATCAACCGGGCGTTCGAAGCCGAGGTGCCACCGCGCGGCCCGCAGCCGGTGCGCGACGGAGCGCCGATCGAAAAGGCCGACGCCGTCGACCGCAAGCTGCTGCGCTTCGCCGGCGACGGAGTGGAACCTCGCACCGCCGAGCAGCAGGCGGTCGCGCTGATCGCCGCGGCCCGCGGCTTCCACAAACGTGAGGACAAACCGTTCTGGTGGGGACATTTCGACCGGCTCAACAACCCGGTCGACGAATGGGCCGACAGCACAGGCGTTTTCGTCGCCGAGAAGGTCGAGATCGTCACCGACTGGCACACCCCGCCGCGAGCCCGCAAACCGCAGCGTCAGGTCCGGTTGACCGGCGCCATCGACGCCGGCGAACTGGGTACCGAGGTCTACGCGCTGTACACCCCGCCGGCCCCGGTCGGCCTGTCCGACGACCCGGACCGCCGCGGCTTCGGCAGCGCCACGGTCGTCGGCTGCGACAACCCGGACGCCCCCACCGAGGTGGTGATCACCGAACGCCAGCCCACCGGCGGTGAGATCTTCACCCAGGTGCCGTTCGCCCTGACCCCCGGGCCGCCGATCAACACCAAGCCGCTGCAGGTGTCGATCGACAGCACCGCGGCCATCGTGAGCGCCGGCCTGCCGACACTGCCCGCCGATGCGGTGACCGATGTGCTGCTGCGGCGCCCGCCGCGCACCGTCAGCGGCCGCCCCCTGTCCCGAAGCGGCGAGACCGCCGCCGACATCACCGCGGCCCTGCTGGATCTGGACTGCTCCTACCTCGCGGTGCACGGGCCACCCGGCACCGGCAAGACCCACACCTCGGCGCGGATCATCGCCCGGCTGGTCAACGAACATCGTTGGCGCATCGGCATCGTCGCGCAGTCACACGCGGTGATCGAGCATCTGCTGGAGCAGGTGCTCGACGCCGGCGTGGCCGCCGAACACGTTGCCAAGAAACGCAAGGGCGCCGACCCGCGGTGGACCGAGATCGGCGAGAACGCCTACGCCTCGTTCATCGCCGACCATCCCGGATGCGTGATCGGCGGCACCGCATGGGATTTCGCAAACGAGACCCGGGTGCCGCGGCACTGCCTGGACCTGCTGGTGATCGAGGAGGCCGGGCAGTTCAACCTGGCCAACACCATTGCGGTGGCCCCGGCCGCGCGCAATCTGCTGCTCCTGGGCGACCCGCAGCAGCTGCCCCAGGTCTGCCAGGGCACCCACCCGGCGCCGGTCGACGATTCCGCCCTGGGCTGGCTGGTCGAGGGCGCGCACACGCTGCCGGCCGAGCGCGGCTACTTCCTGGACTGCTCGTTCCGGATGCATCCGGCGGTGTGTGGGCCGGTGTCGCGACTGTCGTATGACGGCCGGTTGCAGTCACATGAAAAGGTCAGCGCCGCACGCACACTCGACGGCATCGAGCCCGGGGTGCGGGCCCTTGAGGTGCCGCACCTGGGTAACTCGACCGACAGCCCCGAAGAAGCCGACGCGATCGTGGCGGCCATCACCGGACTGCTCGGCACCACCTGGACCGACGAGCACGGCAGCGTTCCACTGGGCCAGGACCACGTCCTGGTGGTGACGCCGTACAACGCCCAGGTGACCACGGTGCGACGGGCTCTCGACGCGGCCGGCCTGACCGAGGTGCAGGCCGGCACCGTGGACAAGTTCCAGGGGCGACAGGCGCCCGTGGTGTTCGTGTCGATGACGGCGTCCTCCGCCGCCGATGTGCCCCGCGGCATCGGGTTCCTGCTGAACCGCAACCGGCTCAACGTGGCGATCAGCCGGGCCAAATACGTCGCATACATCGTGCGCTCACCCCAGCTCACCGACTATCTCCCGGCGCAGCCGAACAGCCTGATCGCGCTCGGGGCCTTCCTGGCCCTGACCGATCCTGTGGTACACCCATCCGGTGACTGAAACGCTTACTGAAACGCTTGCCGGGATCGTCGGTGCCGGATATGTCACCACCGACCCCGACGTGCTCGACGGCCGCTGCGTCGATCACACCGGGCGGTACCGCGGCCGGGCCACCGCCCTGGTACGTCCGGGCACCGCCGACGAGGTGGCCGCGGTGCTGCAGGCCTGCCACGAGGCCGGGGCCTGCGTGACGATTCAGGGCGGCCGCACTTCGCTGGTGGCGGGCACCGTGCCGGAAAACGACGACGTGTTGCTGTCCACCGAGCGGCTCACCGAGATCGGGGTGGTCGACACCGTCGAACGCCGGGTCAGCGTGGGCGCCGGAGTCCCGCTGGCCGCGGTGCAACGCGCCGCCACCGATGCCGGGCTGGTGTTCGGGGTGGACCTGGCCGCCCGCGAAACGGCCACGGTCGGCGGCATGGCGTCCACCAACGCCGGCGGTCTGCGCACGGTGCGGTACGGCAACATGGGCGAGCAGGTGCTGGGCCTGGACATCGCGCTGCCCGACGGGTCGGTGGTGCACCGGCACAGCCAGGTCCGTCGCGACAACACCGGCTACGACCTGGCCTCGCTGTTCGTCGGCGCCGAGGGCACCCTGGGGGTGATCACCGCGCTCGATCTGCGGCTGTATCCCACCCCGGGCCACCGGGTGACCGCCATCTGCGGGTTCGCCGACCTGGACGCACTGGTCGACGCCGGCCGCGTTTTCCGCGATCTCGACGGCATCGCCGCCCTGGAGTTGATCGATGCCCGGGCCAGCGCGCTGACCGCCGAACATCTGGGGGTGGCCGCCCCGGTCGAGGGCACCTGGCAGCTGCTGATCGAGCTGGCCGGCGAACATGACCTGACCGAGCGCCTGGCCGAGGCGATCGAGGGCACCGAGATCTGCGGCGAGCCGGCCGTCGGCGTGGACACCGCCGCCCAGCAGCGGCTGTGGCAGGTCCGCGAATCGGTCGCCGAAGTGCTGGGGCTGTTCGGCCCGCCACTGAAATTCGATGTGTCACTGCCACTTTCGGCGATACAACGGTTCGCCGAGGCGGCCGGCGCCATTGTCGCCGCCCATGCCCCGGCGGCCATCCCGGTGCTGTTCGGCCATATCGGCGAGGGCAATCTGCACCTCAACGTGCTGCGCTGCGGCGCCGAGGCCGAACCGGAGTTGTACGCCGCGATGATGACGCTGATCGCCGAGCACGGCGGCAACGTCAGCTCCGAGCACGGTGTCGGCTCACGCAAACGCGACTACGTGTCCATGTCACGCACCGACGCCGACATCGCCGCCATGCGCGCGGTCAAGGCCGCGTTCGATCCGGCCGGCTACCTCAACCCGGCGGTGCTGTTCCGCTGACCTCCCTTGGGCCGACTGCCCTTGCGCGAGCAGGGGAAAACCGATCACTCGTCGCTGTCGGCCATCAACTCGGCGTAGATGTCCTTCCACTGATCGGGGTGTTCCGGAGCCGGTGCCACTCGGAACGGGTCCGTCACCGCCTCGTCGTCAGCGCGGGTGTCGTCAGCGCGGGTGTCGTCATGGCGGTCCACGAGGAACTCGACGTAATCGTCGTCATCGTCGTCACGGGGGTCCAGGTACGGTTCCGGGTCGGCGCCGGGCGTCGGCGGGACGGTACCGAAACCCAGCAGGAACAACGCCGCCACCACCCCGAACAGCGCGACGAATGCCGGCAGCAGCATGGACTGCGACATCGCCGCGGCGAACGGCACGTGCAGGAACTGCGGCAGCTCGCCGGCCGACCCCTCGCCGCGCGGCGCGGCGGCCCCCCCGGGCATCTCGGCCCCGATCCGCGCGGTCATGTACGCCGCGATCCCGGCGCTGCCGAGCACCGAGCCGACCTGGCGGGTGGCGTTGTACACACCCGAGCCGGCACCAGCCAGATCCGGCGGCAGGTTGCGGGTGGCCGTCGCCGCCAGCGGCGACCAGATGAACGCCATGCCCACGCCCATCACGAACTGCGGCAGCAGCAGCCGCCAGATCGGCGTGGCCGGGGTCATCTCGACGGCCAGCCAGGTCAGCCCGACCGCCAGCGCCGAGAAGCCGAACCCGATCACCGGCGTCGGATGGGCCCGGTCCACGATCCGGCCCACCAGCGGCGCCAGGCACCCGCTGGCGATCGCAGTGGGCGCCGTCAACAGCGCCGCCCGGATCGGCGACAACCCGCACACCGTCTGCGCGTAGAACATCAACGGCAGGATCATCGCCGTCACCGCGAACCCGATCGTCGCCACGCCGAGATTGGCCAGGCCGAAATCGCGGTCGGCGAAAATCCGCAACGGGATCAGCGGTTCGTGGGTGTTGACCGCCTGCCAGCACACGAACGCCACCATGACCGCGATGCCGACCGCGCCGGTGGCCCACACCCACGGCGCCCAGTCCCGCGACTGGCCCTCCTGCAGCGCGAACACGATGAGGAACATGCCGACACCGGACAACGCCACACCCAGCAGGTCGAACCGGTGCGGTTGGGTGGGCAGCACCGGGACCAGCCACGCCGCCAACGCCAGGCCGGCGATCCCGATCGGCACGTTGACGAAGAAGATCCACTGCCAGCCCAGTCCCCCGACCAGCACACCCCCGGCCAACGGGCCGACCAGCGTGGCCACCCCGGCGGTGGCGCCCCACACGCTCATCGCCACGCCGCGCCGCTCGGGCGGGAAGATCCGGGTGATGGTCGACAACGTCTGGGGCGTCAACAACCCCGCACCGATACCCTGCACCACGCGGGCCGCGATGAGCATCCCGATGCTGCCGGCCAGACCGCACCACAACGAGGCGGCGGTGAACACGGCCAGCCCACCCAGGTAGAGATTCTTGGGTCCGTACACATCGCCGAGCCGACCCGCCACCAGCAACGGCACCGCATACGCCAGCAGGTAGGCACTGGTCACCCAGATCACGCCGTCGTAGTCGGCACCCAGGACATCCATGATCGTCGGATTCGCGACCGCCACGATCGTCGCGTCGACCAGGATCGTGAAGAAGCCGACCATCATGGCCCACAGCGCGGGCCACGGATTCTCCACGCGCGCAGGCACAGTGCCGTCGCGGATCGGGGTGCGGGCGTTCGACGCTGGGGACATGGCGAATGTGTGGGTAGGGCCTCGGGTTCGACTGTGCAGGGATGATGGCGGGCCCAGCCGACGCTACCCCGGGCCGGATCAAGCCGACTCGGCAACCACCTGCAGGACGCCGTCTGCCGAGTCGTCTGGTTCTTCGCGGGCTGCCTCGTCGCCGTTACGACGCCCCACCAGCAGCAGCGCCATCAGCGCGATCGTCATACCCGTCGTCATCACCGCGGCCAGCGCCAGCGCGCCGTTGCCCATCGCCCCGACAGCCGGGGCCACCGCGGCACCGAGCCCGAACTGAGCGGCGCCCAACAGCGCAGCCGCGGTCCCGGCCGCGTCGGGATGGCGTGACAACGCGATCGCCGGAGCGTTGGGAATCACCAGCCCCATTCCGGCCAGGATCGCCAGCACCGGCACCACGAACCCGTACAGACCGCCCACCTGCGCGATGGTCAGCCCGACGAACACCAGCGAGGCCAGCAGCGACCAGGTCAACGCCGCGACGGTGATCGCCTGCGGGGCGAACCGGCGCAGCAGCACCACATTGAACTGTGTGGAGCCGATCAGCGCGATCGCGCCGGCGGCGAACACCAGGGCGAACGCCTGCTGGTCCAAGCCGTAGCGGCCCTGCAGCACGAACGGTGCCGCCGAGATGTAGGCGAAGAGCCCGGACATGCCCAACGCGGCCACCAGCACCAGGATCACGAACCGCGCGTCGCCCAGCAGCTCGACGTAGGTGCCGACGATGCCGCGCACCGCCAACGGGCGCCGGTGTGACACCGGCAGGGTTTCCGGCAGCGCGAGTGCGGCCATCGCCAACAGGGCACCGGCCACCAGCACCAGCGCGACGAACACCCAATGCCAGGATCCGTACAGCAGCACCGCCGCACCCAGGGACGGCGCCAGCACCGGGGCCACCCCGAGCACCAGCATCAGCCGCGACATCACGGTGGCCGCCATCGTTCCGGTGAACAGATCACCCACCACGGCCACGGCCACCACCGAGGCCGCCGCCGCACCCATCCCCTGCAGCGCGCGGGCCACCCCGAGGGTGAGGATGTCGGGTGCCAACACGCACAGCACCGACGCCGCCATGTGCAGCACGATCCCGGCCATCAACGGGCGCCGGCGCCCCAGCGAATCCGACAGCGGCCCGACGATCAGCTGGCCCAGCGCCAGGCCGGCCAGGGTGCCGGTGAGCGTCAGCTGCGACACCGACGAGGAGACCGAGAGCTCGTCGGCGATCTTCGGCAGGGCGGGCAGATACATGTCGATCGTGAGCGGACCCAGCGCGATCAGGGCGCCCGGCACGAGAATCATCCGGAGCCGGCTCGGCGCCGCTCCCGATGTTTCCGTCCCCGAAATCGTCTCGTCCACGACGGGCGATGTTGCCATGAAGCAGAACAGCCCCGCACATCGGTTTTTTGTTCCCGGCGCGCCGCGCGGCCGGGAACCGTGACGGCGGTCACCCTCGGGCACCGGCGGCGGGGCCTCGTTCGTTCCATCCACGTCAGGTCACGGGTTAGCCTGGCAGTCAACGATGGGTTCACACCTGGGAGGCCCCGAAGTGCGTGCGCGGTCCAAGGCCCAATTGCCGGCCACGGTCGAGGAGACCGAAAATCCCAGTGCCGCCGCCAAGGCGCTCTCGGCCATCATCGCCGGGAGTTCACGCGTGCAGGCCCCCGCGGTCAAGGCCTATGTGGACCGGTTGCGCAGTCGGCAACCCGATGCCACCCCGGCCGAGATCGTGACCCGGCTGGAGAAGCGCTACCTGGCCGCGGTGATGGCCAGCGGCGCCGCCGTCGGCGCCGCTGCCGCGTTCCCGGGCATCGGCACCCTGATGGCGCTGTCGGCCCTGGCCGGCGAGACGGCGGTGTTCCTGGAAGCCACCTCGCTGTTCGTGCTGGCACTCGCCGAGGTGTACGGCGTGCCTGCCGAGCACCGGGAGCGACGCCGCGCGCTGGTGCTCTCCGTCCTGGTCGGAGACGACAGCAAGCAAGCCATCGGCGAGTTGCTCGGCACCGGGCGCACCAGCGGAGCGTGGCTTTCCGACGGCGCGGCGACACTGCCGTTGCCGGCGGTCTCGCAGCTGAACTCCCGGCTGGTCAAGTACTTCGCCAGGCGGTATACGCTCAAACGCGGCGCGATGGCCTTCGGAAAGTTGCTACCGGTGGGCATCGGCGCTGTCATCGGCGCGATCGGCAACCGGCTGATGGGTAAGAAGATCGTCGCCAACGCCCGCAAGGCGTTCGGTGCGCCCCCGCCGCGGTGGCCTGCAACGTTGCATGTGCTGCCGCCCGCTCGGTCCTGAGGCCGATGCCGACCTCGGGCAACGCCGAAAGGCGATAGCCTTTATGAGGCGGTCGAGCGGGATCAGCCGCCCACACGAAGAACACAAGCGGCAAGCCTCCTTGTGGCGGCTCGCCGAACACAAGAATCGAGGCGAGTGTCTGCCGTGAGCAGTTCACCTTCACCATTCGGTCAGAACGAGTGGTTGGTCGAGGAGATGTATCGCAAGTTCCGCGAGGATCCCTCTTCGGTGGATCCGAGTTGGCACGAATTTCTGGTCGACTACTCCCCGGAACCGACCACCGACAACACCGTCGCCAACGGTCAGGCTTCGGCCCCGGCCGCCACCCCGACCGCTCCCGCGGCCCCGCCGGCAGCAACTCCCGCCCCGGCCGCTCCGGCACCCACCAAGGCCGCACCGGCAAAGCCGGCGCAGTCGGCCAAGTCGGCCAAGTCGGGCCCCACCCTCGCCGAGGGCGACGAGTCGCAGGTGCTGCGCGGCGCCGCTGCGGCCGTGGTCAAGAACATGAATGCCTCGCTGGAGGTCCCCACCGCCACGAGCGTGCGGGCCATCCCGGCCAGGCTGATGATCGACAACCGCGTCGTCATCAACAACCACCTCAAGCGCACCCGCGGCGGCAAGGTCAGCTTCACCCACCTGCTCGGCTACGCCATCGTGCAGGCGGTCAAGAAGTTCCCGAACATGAACCGGTACTTCGCCGAGGTCAACGGGAAGCCCGCCGCCATCACCCCGGCCCACACGAACCTGGGCCTGGCCATCGACCTGCCCGGCAAGGACGGCAGCCGCTCACTGGTCGTGGCCGCCATCAAGCGCTGCGAGACAATGCGTTTCGGTCAGTTCATCGCCGCCTACGAGGACATCGTGCGGCGGGCCCGCGACGGCAAACTGACCGCCGAGGATTTCTCCGGCGTGACGATCTCGCTGACCAACCCGGGCACGATCGGCACCGTGCACTCGGTGCCGCGGCTCATGCAGGGCCAGGGCGCCATCATCGGCGCCGGCGCCATGGAGTACCCGGCGGAGTTCCAGGGCTCCAGTGAGGAACGCATCGCCGAGTTGGGCATCGGCAAGCTGATCACGCTCACCTCCACCTACGACCACCGCATCATCCAGGGCGCGGAGTCCGGCGACTTTCTGCGCACCATCCACCAGCTACTGCTCGACGACGAGTTCTTCGACGAGATCTTCCGCGAACTCGGCATCCCCTACGAGCCGGTGCGCTGGCGCACCGACAACCCGGACTCGATCGCCGACAAGAACGCGCGGGTGATCGAGCTCATCGCCGCCTACCGCAACCGCGGCCACCTGATGGCCGACATCGATCCCCTGCGGTTGGACAACACCCGCTTCCGCAGTCACCCCGACCTCGACGTCAACACCCACGGGCTGACACTGTGGGACCTCGACCGGGAATTCAAGGTCGACGGGTTCTCCGGCAAGCAGTACATGAAGCTGCGCGACGTGCTCTCAGTACTGCGCGACGCCTACTGTCGCCACATCGGGGTGGAGTACACCCACATCCTCGAACCCGAACAGCAGCGCTGGATCCAGGAACACGTCGAGGTCAAGCACGACAAGCCCACGGTCGCCGAGCAGAAGTACATCCTGAGCAAGCTCAATGCGGCCGAGGCCTTCGAGACCTTCCTGCAGACCAAATACGTCGGGCAGAAACGGTTCTCGCTGGAAGGCGCCGAAACCGTGATCCCGATGATGGACGCCGTGATCGACCAGTGCGCCGAGCATGCGCTCGACGAGGTGGTCATCGGCATGCCGCACCGCGGCCGGCTCAACGTGCTGGCCAACATCGTCGGCAAGCCCTACAGCCAGATCTTCACCGAGTTCGAGGGCAACCTCAATCCGAGCCAAGCCCACGGCTCCGGCGACGTGAAATACCACCTCGGGGCGTCGGGCACCTACATCCAGATGTTCGGCGACAACGACATCGAGGTGTCGCTGACCGCCAACCCCAGCCACCTCGAAGCTGTCGACCCGGTGCTCGAGGGCCTGGTTCGGGCCAAGCAGGATCTGCTGGACCCCGGCCGCGACGCCGACGGCTCCGGCGAATACCCCGTCGTCCCGCTGATGCTGCACGGCGACGCGGCCTTCGCCGGCCAGGGTGTGGTGGCCGAGACGCTGAACCTGGCCCTGCTGGACGGCTACCGCACCGGCGGCACCATCCACATCGTGGTCAACAACCAGATCGGGTTCACCACGGCGCCAACGGATTCGCGCTCCAGCGAGTACTGCACCGACGTCGCCAAGATGATCGGCGCGCCGATCTTCCACGTCAACGGCGACGACCCGGAAGCCTGCGCCTGGGTGGCGCGGCTGGCGGTGGACTTCCGCCAGGCGTTCAAGAAGGACGTCGTCATCGACATGCTGTGCTACCGCCGCCGCGGTCACAACGAGGGCGACGACCCGTCGATGACCCAGCCCTACATGTACGACGTCATCGACACCAAGCGCGGCTCCCGCAAGGCCTACACCGAAGCCCTGATCGGCCGCGGCGACATCTCGATGAAAGAGGCCGAGGACGCCCTGCGCGACTACCAGGGTCAACTGGAGCGGGTGTTCAACGAGGTGCGTGAGCTGGAGAAGCACGCGGCCGAACCCAGCGAATCGGTGGAGGCCGACCAGCAGATCCCGCAACGGTTGGCCACCGCGGTGGACAAGTCGCTGCTGGCCCGCATCGGTGACGCCCACCTGGCCATCCCCGAGGGCTTCACCGTGCACCCGCGCGTCAAGCCGGTGCTGGAGAAGCGTCGCGAGATGGCCTACGAGGGCAAGATCGACTGGGCGTTCGCCGAGTTGCTGGCGCTCGGGTCGCTGATCGCCGAGGGCAAGCTGGTGCGGCTGTCCGGCCAGGACACCCAGCGCGGCACCTTCACCCAGCGGCACGCCGTGATCGTCGACCGCAAGACCGGCGAGGAGTTCACCCCGCTGCAGCTGCTGGCCACCACCACCGAGGGCACCGCCACCGGCGGCAAGTTCCTGGTGTACAACTCCGCGCTGTCGGAGTTCGCCGCAGTCGGCTTCGAATACGGCTACTCGGTGGGCAATCCGGACGCAATGGTGTTGTGGGAAGCCCAGTTCGGCGACTTCGTCAACGGTGCCCAGTCGATCATCGACGAGTTCATCAGCTCCGGTGAGGCCAAGTGGGGCCAGCTCTCCGACGTGGTGCTGCTGTTGCCGCACGGCCACGAGGGCCAGGGGCCCGACCACACCTCGGGACGTATCGAGCGGTTCCTGCAGCTGTGGGCCGAGGGGTCGATGACCATCGCGGTGCCGTCCACCCCGGCGAACTACTTCCACCTGTTGCGCCGGCACGGCATGGACGGGATCCAGCGTCCGCTGATCGTGTTCACGCCGAAGTCGATGCTGCGCAACAAGGCCGCGGTCAGCGATATCCGGGACTTCACCGAGCAGAAGTTCCGCTCGGTACTGGAGGAGCCCACCTACACCGACGGCGACGGCGACCGCAGCAAGGTCACCCGGGTCCTGCTGTGCAGCGGCAAGATCTACTACGACCTGGTGGCCCGCAAGAACAAGGACAACCGCGAGGACGTGGCGATCGTGCGGCTGGAACAGCTGGCCCCGCTGCCACGGCGCCGGCTGGCCGAGACGCTGGACCGCTACCCGAATGCCACCGAGAAGTTCTGGGTGCAGGAGGAACCGGCCAACCAGGGGGCCTGGCCCTCGATCGGGCTGACGCTGCCCGAGGTGCTGCCGGAGTACTTCAACCCGATCAAGCGGATCTCGCGGCGCGCGATGTCGGCGCCGTCCTCGGGTTCGTCGAAGGTGCACGCTGTCGAGCAGCAGGAGATCATCGACCTGGCCTTCGGGTAACCCAGCCGCGCGAGCGTGCGCGTCTGCCGGTAAGCACGCCGGTGTACGTCAGCATTCTGCGCACGCTCGCGGCCCGGGTTTGACTCACAGCGCGCGCAATGGTGGTCCCCCGGCCGTAGGGCAACTACTCAACTAGGGTGACTATCGCACCGGAGCTGGTTGCCGATGAGGCGACGGCTGCCCCTGGCCAGACCGTACGTACCGCCGTCCTCGCCAGCGTCGTCGGCACCACGATCGAGTGGTACGACTTCTTCCTCTACGCCACAGCGGCCAGCCTGGTGTTCAACCATGCGTTCTTCCCCGACCAGAGCTCGTTCGTCGGAACCATGCTGGCCTTCGCGACGTTCGCCGTCGGTTTCCTGGTGCGACCCATCGGCGGTTTCGTCTTCGGGCACGTCGGGGATCGCATCGGCCGCAAACGCACCCTGGCGCTGACGATGCTGCTGATGGGTGGTGCCACCGCGCTCATGGGGCTGCTGCCCACCGCGGCGCAGATCGGCGTGCTGGCCCCCATCCTGTTACTGCTGCTGCGCATCGTGCAGGGCTTCGCGCTCGGCGGTGAGTGGGCCGGCGCGGTGCTGCTGGCCGTCGAACACAGCCCGCGGGGGCGACGTGGGCTGTTCGGCAGCATTCCGCAGATTGGGCTGGCGCTGGGTCTGGCGTTGGGCACCGGCGTGTTCGTGCTCCTGCAACTGTGGCTCTCGCCCGAGGCGTTCCTGGCCTACGGCTCGCGCATCGCGTTCCTGTTCAGCATCGCGTTGGTGATCTTCGGTGTCGTGGTGCGGTTCCGGGTGGCCGAGACGCCCGCGTTCGAGAAGATCCGCCGTGACGACGCCCGTGCGGCAGTCCCCGTCAAGGAGATCTTCCGGCCTCCGACGTTGCGGACGACCGTGCTCGGGCTGCTGTCACGCTGGGGCGAGGGCGCGGCATACAACACCTGGGGCGTGTTCACCATCGCCTACGCCACCACCACCCTGCACCTGGACAAGGTGCCGGTGCTGATCGTCGTCACCGTCGCGGCGCTGCTGATGGCCGCCCTGCTGCCGGTGTCGGGGTGGCTGGCCGACCGGTTCAGTCCACGTGCGGTGTACGGCACCGGCATCGCCGCCTACGGCCTGGCGGTGTTCCCGGCCTTCGCACTGTTCAACACCGGCAGCATCACGGCGTACGCGATCGGAATGGTGTTGGCGTTCGGCATCATTCACGCGTGGTTCTACGGCGCCCAGGGCACGCTGTACGCGTCGCTGTTCCCGACCCGCACCCGTTACACCGGACTCTCGACGGTCTACCAGCTCTCCGGGGTGTACGCGTCGGGACTGACCCCGATGATCCTCACCGCGCTGATCGCCGTCGGCGGCGGCTCGCCCTGGTTGGCGTGCGGGTATCTGGTGGCCACCGCGGCCATCAGCGTCGTCGCCACCTGGCTGCTGCGGCCCGAGTACTGATGGGTGTCAGCGACGCTCAGCCGGTCAACACCAGCGGGCCCGTCTCGGTGATCGCCACGGTGTTCTCGGTGTGGGCGGTGCGCGAGCCGTCGGCTGACCGGATGGTCCAGCCGTCCGGGTCGTAGACGATGCGGTCGGTGCCGGCGGCAAGCCAGGGTTCCAGCGCCAGCGTCATCCCCGCGCGCAGCTTCATGCCGCGGCCGGGTGTGCCCCGGTTCGGCACGTGCGGATCCTCGTGCATGGTGCGGCCCAGTCCGTGGCCGCCGAACTCGACGTTGACCGGGTAGCCGTAATCGGCGGCGACGGCTCCGATGGCAGCCGAGATGTCGCCCAAACGGTTGCCCGGCCGGGCCGCCGCGGTCCCCGCGGTCAGGGCCTCCTCGGTGGCGCGGACCAGGCGCACGTCGGCGGCCGCGGGCGTCCCGACGATCACGGTGCGCGCCGCGTCGGCCACCCAGCCGTCGACGGACACCGCGAAGTCCATGCTCAGCACGTCACCGTCGCACATCCGGTAGTCGTGTGGAAGACCGTGCAGCACAGCGTCATTCACCGACAGGCAGATGACGTTGCGGAACGGGCCGCGGCCGAACGACGGGTCGTAGTCCCAGTAGCACGACTCGGCGCCGCGTTGCGTGACCATGGTGCGGGCATGGTGTTCGAGGTCGAGCAGGTTGACCCCGACGTCGGCGAGCCCACTCAACGTGGTGAGCACCTCGGCCACGAAGCGGCCGGTGACCCGCATCTTCTCGATCTCGGCAGCGGTCTTCAGTTCGATCACGTCCGGCCCTTTCGGTGCGGTATTTAAATACCAACCCTAGCGGTATATAAATACCGACGCTACCGTGGTGTCGTGGTCCGCACCCCGCTCACGCCCGCCCAGATCGCCGCGGGTCGCCGGCTCGGCGCGGCGTTGCGCAGCGCACGCGGTGACCGCACCCTCGACGACGTCGCACACTGCGCCGGCATCTCCCCCGAGACGCTGCGCAAGATCGAAACCGGTCGGCTGCCCTCCCCCGCATTCGGCACCATCATCGGTTTGAGCGACGCCCTCGACATCCCGCTGGACGCCCTGGCCGAGGTGTGGCGACCGACGGCCGCGGCAGCGTCCTAGCCCACCGCGACCACACCGGCCGGCTCAGACGGAACCGCGGGTACCGGCTAATCTCGACACAAGTCGAACGACACACAAGGGAGTGGGCATGGAAGGCTTCGCCGGAAAAGTCGCCGTCGTCACGGGCGCCGGATCAGGCATCGGACAGGCACTGGCCATCGAACTCGGACGCTCGGGCGCCAAACTGGCGATCAGCGACGTCGACACCGAGGGCCTGGCAGTCACCGAGGAGCGGCTCAAGGCGATCGGCGCCGAGGTGAAAGCCGACCGGCTCGACGTCACCGAACGCGAGGCGTTCCTGCTCTACGCCGACGCCGTCAAAGAACATTTCGGCAAGGTCAACCAGATCTACAACAACGCCGGCATCGCGTTCACCGGCGATGTCGAGGTCAGCCAGTTCAAGGACATCGAGCGGGTGATGGACGTCGACTACTGGGGCGTCGTCAACGGCACCAAGGCGTTCCTGCCGCACCTGATCGCCTCCGGCGACGGTCACATCGTCAACGTCTCCAGCCTGTTCGGCATCTTCTCGGTCCCCGGCCAGGCCGCCTACAACTCGGCCAAGTTCGCCGTGCGCGGCTTCACCGAGGCGCTGCGCCAGGAGATGGCGATGGCCAAGCATCCGGTCAAGGTGACGTGCGTGCACCCCGGCGGCATCAAGACCGCCATCGCGCGCAACTCCACCGCGGCCGAGGGGCTCGACCAGAAGGCACTCGCGGAGGCCTTCGACAAGAAGCTGGCCAACACCACGCCGCAGCGCGCGGCGAAGATCATCCTGGAAGCGGTGCGCAAGGACAAGGCACGCGTGCTGGTCGGGCCCGACGCCAAGATCCTCGACGTGATCGTGCGGATCACCGGCTCGGGATACCAGCGGCTGTTCGCCTCGGTGGTCGGGCGGGCCATGCCGCGCTGACGCGCACTCGTGGGCCGCGAGCGTGCGCAGATTGCCGCTGATTTGCGGCGTGGCGGGCAGCAGACACGCACGATCACGGTGCCAGGGGGAGGTCAGTGGCCGAGGGGGTTGGCCTGCAGGAACTCGTCGGCCACCGCACCGGGATCGGCGCCCTCGGCAACCTGGCGGCGCATGTCGGCCAACGAACCGGTGTCGAGCACCCCGGCGATCTCGTTGAGCGCCAGCACCTGACGTTCGTCGAGCGTGTTGCGGCGGTACAGCGGCACCACGTTCTCGCCGCGGACCAATGCGGTCTTGTCCGACAGCACGGTCAGCTCCGACGGGATGGCCGGATCAGCCGTCGTCGCCCAGGCCGCATTGACGGTCCCGGCATTCAGTGCCGCGAACAGGCTCTTGCGGTCGGGGAACGTACGAGGCGCGGCCGGCTCGCACAGACCGATCTGTGTGGGAACCTGTGCCGTGGCCAGTGCGCCCGGGCGGACCTCTGCGCAATGCCGGCGCACCACGCTCAGATCGGTACCGCCCCACTTCGACGCGGTGGCCTCGGTGACCACCAGTACCGGTTTGTCCTGCGCCGACATGGTGTAGTCACCGGCCGCAACGCCCTCGGGCAGTGCCGCCACCAGATCCCGGTAGACCTGCTCGTCCGACCGGGCCGTGGCACCCGGGTTCAAGGCGGTCAGGAACCGGCCGGTGAATCCCGGTTGCACGGTGATCGACCCGGAATCCAGTACCCCCAGCGAGCCATCGCTGTCGCTGACCGCCGCCGGGGTGCCGTAGTAGCGCAGCGCGGCCGCGTACAGATGGCCGAGCAGCGCCGACTCCGGCGTCGGCCCCGCCCCGACCGTCACCGCAGCCGGGCCCGAATGGCCGCCGCACCCGGCTGTCACCAGGGCAGACAGCACCACCAGCGCCAACGCCAGGGTGCGGCGCATGCGTGAACTCAGGATTCAGACGCCGCCGCGACTGCGGCTGCCACCGCTGGGCCGACCCGCGGGTCCAGCGCGCTGGGCACGATGTGATCGACCGCGAGATCGTCACCGACCACCGAGAAGATCGCCTCGGCCGCGGCCACCTTCATCGCCTCGGTGATACGCCGCGCACCCGCATCGAGGGCACCGCGGAACACCCCCGGGAAGGCCAGCACATTGTTGATCTGATTGGGAAAGTCGCTGCGCCCGGTCGCCACCACCGCGGCGTACTTACGCGCCGCATCCGGATGGATCTCCGGATCCGGGTTCGACAACGCGAACACGATGCAGTTCGGCGCCATCGTGGCGATGAGCTCCTCGGGCACCACACCGGCCGACACCCCGAGGAATACATCAGCACCCTGTAGCGCCTCGGCCACCCCACCGGTGAGCTTGCGCGGATTGGTGCGCCCGGCCAACTCGGCCTTGAAACTGTTGAGGTTGTCGCGGCCGGTGTGCACGATGCCCTGCGAATCAAGCACGACGACGTCGTTGATGCCCTTGTTCAGCAGAATGTTGGCACATGCCACCCCCGCCGCGCCGGCACCGGAGATCACCACCCGCAGGGAATGGATGTCACGCTGGAGCGCCTTGGTGGCACCGATCAGCGCGGCGAGCACCACGATCGCGGTGCCGTGCTGATCGTCGTGCATCACCGGGCAATCCAGCGCCTCGATGACCCGGCGCTCGATCTCGAAGCAGCGCGGTGCCGAGATGTCCTCCAGGTTCACCGCGCCGAACGTCGGACGCAGCCGGATCAGGGTCTCGACGATCTCATCAGGATCCTTGGTGTCGAGCACGATCGGGATCGAGTTCAACCCGCCGAACGTCTTGAACAGCGCACTCTTGCCTTCCATCACCGGCAGCGACGCGGCCGGGCCGATGTCACCCAGGCCCAACACCGCACTGCCGTCGCTGACCACCGCCACCAACCGATTGGCCCAGGTGTACTTGGCCGCCAGGGTGTGATCGGTGGCGATGGCCCGGCTGACCTGGGCCACGCCCGGGGTATAGGCAATCGACAACGCCCGCTGGGTGTCCAGCGGCGCCTTCAACTCGACCGAGAGTTTTCCGCCTTCATGAGCATCGAAGATCTCGGCGTCATCGATGACAACTTGCGGGGTGCGCTCCGAGCGCTCGGGCGAGGACACGACTGTACTTTCCGACACCGCGCAAGGGTACTTCAAGCCCCAATCTCACCGGGTCGGGTTCCCCAGCCGTGAGCGTTACGCAACAGTAACTTCGCGTAGCATTCGATGTGCGCTGATCAGGTTGGGAGCACACCGCATAGGTGCCGCATCGGTAAGGTCGCCGCAAAGGAAGGTCGCAGTCCATGCCCTCATTCCGCGCCCTGCCGCCGGGCCTGCGCCCCACCACCCGCACCCGGCCCACACCACCTGACCCCAAGTCGATCCACGTTCCGGTGGCACAGGCCATGGTCGATTGCGGTGTGTACTGCGGCGGTGACCGGCTCCCCGGCAAGTACACCCACGCCGCAGCGCTGAACAAGGTCCGCGAATTGCAGCGGGCGGGGCAGAAGGCGTTCGTCTGGATCGGCCTGCACGAACCCGACGAGTTCCAGATGCAGGCGGTGGCAGACGTTTTCGGCCTGCACGAGCTGGCAGTGGAAGACGCCGTGCACGCGCATCAGCGCCCCAAGCTGGAGCGCTACGACACCACCCTGTTCCTGGTCCTCAAGACCATCACCTACGTCGAACACGAGTCGGTGGCGCTGGCCCGCGAAATCGTCGAGACCGGGGAGATCATGATCTTCGTCGGCCCGGACTTCGTGGTCACGGTGCGCCACGGCGAACACGGCGGACTCGCCGGCGTGCGCAGGCGGCTCGATTCCGCACCGGCGATCCTCAAGCTGGGGCCGTTCGCGGTGATGCACGCGATCGCCGACCACGTGGTGGACAGCTACCTCGACGTCACCGACCTGATGGAAACCGACATCGACGCCATGGAGGAGGACATCTTCTCCCCGCGCACCCGCACCAACATCGAGTCCATCTACCTGCTCAAGCGCGAGGTGGTCGAGATGCGCCGCGCGGTGGCCCCGCTGACCCTGGCGCTGGCCCGCCTGCTCAGCGACCACAACGACCTGATCTCCGTGGAGGTGCGCCGGTACATGCGCGACGTGCACGACCACAACGTGCAGGCCTCCGACCGGGTCACCAGCTACGACGAGATGCTCAGCTCGCTGGTGCAGGCCGCGCTCGGCAAGGTCGCGATGCAGCAGAACGTGGACATGCGCAAGATCTCGGCGTGGGTGGCGATCGCCGCCGTGCCGACCGCCATGGCCGGGATCTACGGGATGAACTTCGAGCACATGCCCGAATTAGCGTGGACCTGGGGCTATCCCGCGGTGCTGCTGCTGATGGCCACGGTCTGCTTCGTGCTGTACCGCACGTTCCGCCACAACGATTGGCTCTAGCCGCAATCAGCTCGGGCTGGCCGCCCGCCGGGTCGGATCGAGCACGTCGACCCCGTCGGCCTGCCACGCCTCCCGCATCGCATCGGCACCCTTGAGCCGCACCCAAGCGGCCTCGGTGGCGGTGATCGGCGTGGCCGACAGCACCGTCACCGCGGACAACGGCTCGGGCAGGCTCACCTCTCCGATATCGCTGGGCCCCAACAGGAATGCGCTGAACGGCGCGGCGTCGAACAGTGGCGTCTCGAGGTCGATGAGGGCGTCGGCCTCCAGCACCAGCCCTTCCACCGCGGGGGCGGCGGCCAGCACCGCCAGGGAACGAGCCAGCCCACCCGGGGTGGGTCCGCGCAGCGACAGCACCACCTCCGCCCGCGGGCCGTGGATCGGATCGGAGACCAGCTCCGTCGGATCGAACATCGGGTGCCGCGAACAGCCCAGTGTCACATAGTGATAGAGGTCCGGGCCGGTCCCGCCGCCCGCCTCGGCACCGAGATCCGGCCCGAACCGCAGCACGTCGATACGCTCGGTGCCCAGGAAAGTGACGCTGGCGCTGACCGGTTCGGCGGTGATCCCCGCCGCGGCGAAGTGCTCGGACACCTGGGCACGGACCGCAGCCAGGACGTCGATCACTGTTCTGTCGGTTCTGCGGGCGAGTCGGTGTCAGACGCGGACGCGGCTTCGGCCTCGGGCTCGGGCTCGGGCGCGGCTTCGGGCTCAAGCGGCTCGACACGGGTCAGGTTCACCCCGGTTTCGGCATCGAAGATGGCCAACTTGGCGGTGTCGAACGCCAACTGGATCTGCTGGCCGTCGGCCGCCGCCGATTCCGCCGACACCCGCGCCACGAACTCGTTGACACCGGTCCCGGAATCGGCGGCCAGCTCGGCGAGTTGAGCCGCTTCGGCGCCGGCGCCCTCGACGGTGAAGTGCACGTACTTGTCGGCCCCGAGCGACTCGACGAATTCGGCGCGCACTCCGAAGCTCAGCGCGCGGATGCGGGCGTACCCGTCGAGCAACGCCGCGTCTTCCAGATGTTCCGGTCGGATGCCGACAATGATGTTGTCCGGCTTGGGTTGACGGGCCAGCAGCTCATGCACCTGCGGGGTCAAAGTGACCTCGCCGAACGGCAGCCGGACCCCCACATCGGTGAACGTGGCCGGGAAGAAGTTCATCGCCGGTGATCCGATGAAGCCCGCCACGAACAGGTTCGCCGGATTGTTGTAGAGCTCGTCGGGTGTGCCGATCTGCTGGATCTCACCGGCCAGCAACACCACCACCCGGTCGCCCAGTGTCATCGCCTCGGTCTGGTCGTGCGTCACGTAGACCGTGGTGGTGCCCAGCCGGCTCTGCAGCCGCGCGATCTCGGCCCGCATCTGCACCCGCAGTTTGGCGTCCAGGTTGCTCAACGGCTCATCCATCAGGAATGCCTTGGGGCGCCGCACGATTGCCCGGCCCATCGCCACCCGCTGACGCTGCCCGCCGGACAGCTGCGCGGGCTTACGGTCCAGCAGCTCGCTCAGATCCAGGATTTTGGCGGTCTCTTCGACCTTGGCCGCGATCTCGTCCTTCTTGAGTTTGGCGAGGGTGAGCGGGAAGGCGATGTTCTGCCGCACGGTCATGTGCGGATAGAGCGCGTAGGACTGGAACACCATCGCGATGTCGCGGTCCTTGGGCGCCTTGTCGTTGACCCGCTCGCCACCGATCCGCAGCTCGCCCGACGAGATGTCCTCAAGCCCGGCAATCATGTTCAGCGTCGTGGACTTACCGCAGCCCGACGGTCCGACCAGGATGATGAACTCCCCGTCGGCGATCGTCATCGAGAATTCCTTGACGGCCTGCCTGACTCCCCCTGCGCCGTCGGGGTAACTCTTGGTCACCCGGTCCAACACAATCTCGGCCATCCAATTACCCCTTTACCGCACCGGATGTCAGGCCAGCGACGATCCGCCGCTGGAAGATCAGAACAAAGATGATGATCGGGATCGTGATCACCATGGCACCCGCGGCGATCGAACCCGTCGGCTCCTCGAATTGCGAACTGCCGGTGAAGTTCGCGATGGCCACCGGAGCGGTGATCGCACGCTGGGTCGCGGTCAGCGACAGCGCCAGCAGCAGGTCGTTCCACGCGAAGATGAACACCAGGATGGCGGCGGTGACGATACCCGGGGCCGCCAGCGGGGCGATCACGCGGCGGAACGCCTGCGCCGGGGTGGCCCCGTCCATCTTGGCGGCCTTCTCCAGGTCCCACGGGATCTCCCGGAAGAACGCCGAGAGCGTGTAGATCGCCAGCGGCAGCGCGAAGGTGATGTAGGGAATGATCAGGCCCGGCCAGGTGTCGAACAACCCGACGCTGCGCCACAGGTTGAAAATCGGTGTCACCAACGAGATCTGCGGAAACATCGCGATCAACAGGGCCACCCCGACCAGCAACTTCTTACCCGGGAAGTCCAGCCGCGCCACCGCATAGGCGGCCATCCCGCCGATCACCACCGCGATCACCGTGGTGATCAACCCGATGCCGATCGAGTTGATCAGTGCCGAGGTGAAGATGTTGCCGGTGAAGATGCCCTTGTAGTTCTCGAACGTGATCTCTGCCGGAATCAGCTTGCCGTCCTTCACGCTCGACGTCGGCTTGAGCGACAGCGACAGGATCCACAACACCGGCAGCAACGCGTACAGCACCACCAGGATGTTGACGACCGTCCACCCGGTCGCACGTTGCGCACTCACCCGCTCAGCCATGCTCAGGTCCTCTCCACGTCTGCACCGGGCGCCGAGGCACCGAAGATCGTGATGAAGACGAACGCGATGACGGCCACCGACAGGAAGATCAACACGCTGATGGCCGAACCCAGTCCGAGGTTGAAGGCCTTGAACAGGTTGTCGTAGCCCAAGATCGACACCGAGCCGGTGTTGTTGGCTCCCCCGGTCAGCACGTAGATGTTGTCGAAGATCCGGAACGCGTCGAGCGTACGGAACAGCAACGCCACCAGGATGGCCGGTTTGATCAGCGGCAGAATCACTTTGACCAGCCGCGTCCAGGCGCCGGCCCCGTCCACCTGGGCGGCGTTCAGCAGGTCTTGCGGCACCAGGGCCAGACCGGCCAACAGCAGCAGCGCCATGAACGGCGTGGTCTTCCACACTTCGGCCAGCACGATGATCGCCAGCGAGGGCAGTTGCTCGGTGAGCGGGGCGCTCCCGTCGGGCAGCAGGTTGGCCAGATAGCCGGTGCCCGGCGTCCAGGCGTAATACCAGCTGTAGGAGGCCGCCACGGTCACGATGCCGTACGGGATCAGCACCGCGGTGCGCACCACGCCCCTACCGAAGATCGTGCGGTGCATGACCAGTGCCAGCGCCATGCCGAGCACGAACTCGATGGCCACCGAGACGACGGTGATCCCCAGCGTCACCGCGAACGCCGTCCACCAGTACCGGTCGGTGAGGATCGTCTGGTAATTGGCGAATCCGACGAAGGCGGTGTCGTCGGGCGCGGCCAGGTTGTAGCGCTGCAGGCTCAGCCAGACCGCGTAGCCGATCGGGTAGGCCGTCACCGCCATCATCAGGATCACCGCGGGCGCGATGAGTGCGAACGCCAGCCTGCGTTCGGATCTGCGGTTGTCGGTGATCGGACCGAGCGGGGTCATGGGATCAGCCCTTTGCCGTCGATGGCCTTCTGTACCTGCTCGGTCAGCTCATCGGCGGTGCGCTCCGGGTCGATGTCGGTGATCGGCGCCAGGGTGGCCGAAATGCGGGTGGACACAGCCTGATACACCGGGGTCGCGGGACGGACCGCGGCGTTGGTCAGCTGCTCACGGATGATGGCGTACTGCGGGTACTTCGCCTGGAACGCCGGATCGTCGTACAGCGATTCACGCACCGCGGGCAACCCGCCCTCCACCGAGGTGTAGCGCTGGTTCTCGACGTTGCGCAGACACCGGATCGCCTCGAAGGCCTCGGCCTTGTGCCGGCTGGTGCTGGCCACGGCCAGGTTTAGCCCGCCCAGGGTCACCTTGGCCGGTTCCCCCTCGCGCACACCCGGATAGTGGGCGAACCCGAACACTTCTTTGCTCGCCTCATACGCGGACTGGAACTGCTCGTCGGTCGGTGAGAACGTGCCCAGATCGTTGATCGCATCGACGAGATCGGCCCGCTGGTCGAGCGGCAGGAAGTTCACCCCGCCCTTGACGGCGTTCTCCAGGAGCGACGGCAGCACGAACGGCCAGTTGACCTCCAGCGCCGCCTTGCCCTGCTCCAGCGCGAGCCGGGCCGTGGCCTCATCGGTCTGGGTGACCGACGGGTCGGCTCCGGGCGCGGTAGCAACCGATTTGATGATCTGCAATGCCTTGACGGTCGCGGCGCGATGCTCCGGGGTGTCGGTGAGCGTGACAGTCTTGCCGTCGTCGGACAGCACCTGGCCGCCGGCGCTGGCCAGCAGCGAGTTGAACCACACCACCAGGCCCTCGTACTGCTTCGCCTGCACCGCAATCCAACTGGGTTTGCCCGCGGCGTGCAGCCGGGTCGCCGTACTGACCATGGCGTCCCAGGTGGACGGCGGCTCCTCCATCAAATCAGCGCGGTACCACAGCAATTGGGTGTTCGTGGTGATCGGCGATGCGTACAGCTCACCGTTCCAGCGGGCGGTCTCCAGCGGGCCGGGCAGGGTGTTGTCCCGGGCATCGGATTCGGCGGCGCCGGCCGGGTCCTCCGACAGCGGGACGGCCCAGCCGGCCTCGGCGAACTCGGCGG
The DNA here is from genome assembly GCF_019050325.1 of [Mycobacterium] fortunisiensis. Classification (GTDB taxonomy): domain Bacteria; phylum Actinomycetota; class Actinomycetes; order Mycobacteriales; family Mycobacteriaceae; genus Mycobacterium; species Mycobacterium fortunisiensis. Next base: position 40,826 of record NZ_VOMB01000023.1, read on the forward strand.
TCCAGACCACGTCGAGCGCCATGACGTCGAGAGTCTTGTCGTTGCCGGTCAACCTGCGGGCCAGCTGCAGCCGTTGGTCGTCGGCGCCCTTGGGCAAACTCACCTGTTTGATGGTGAAGCGGCCGCCGAGTTCGGCATTGCAGCGCTTGGCCACCGCGGTGAAAGTCGCCATCTCGTTGGCCGGGGTGTAGTAGTTGATGACGATCCCGTCGCCGTCGCTGCCACAGGCCGACACCACCGAGGCCGTCGTCAACGCGGCCACTGCCGCAGCACACAGCCGCCGAGCCCGCACCGCTCTGCCTCCCGTCGAGGTGCGGAGTCGCCGCCGCGGCGACTCCGGCGGGGAACCACCCGCGCGCAAACCGTAGAGCCATGCGCAGGTATGTGCAACAGTGCCGGGCCGCGCGCGTCCCAATCGTGACCTGCCGATCTCGGCCACCGGCAGGGTGGCGGGTCAGATCGTCAAGCGCGCCAGCAGATCCCGGCCCTGCTCAGCACTCTGCGGATCGCACAGCACGTCGTAACGACCGGCGACCAGCTGCATCGTCGAACTGAAATCTCTTGTGCCGCGAGCCATCGCGTACGGGATCGCCGAGGTGATCAGACCGAAGAAGACACCGGCGATCAAACCGGTGAGCAGTGCACTCCACGGATTGGGGCTGAAGAAGCCCAGGATCAGACCGATGAACAGACCCAGCCAGGCCCCGGACAGCACACCACCGCCGAGCACCTTGGGCCAGCTGAGCCGTCCGGTGACGCGCTCCACCTGCATGAGATCCACCCCGACGATCGTCACCTGCTGCACCGGAAACTGTTGGTCGGACAGGTGGTCGACGGCACGCTGGGCCTCCGCGTACGTCGGGTAGGACCCGATCGGCCAGCCTTTCGGCGGGGTCGGCAACGCGCCGCGCGCAGCGGCAGCGGCACCCGGCGTCTGACCGGACTGAAATGGACTCGTCATCGACCTTCACTCTCCTCCGCCGCCTGCTCGGCGGCTGCTCTCGTTACCGCAACGCCCTGCGCTAAGTTGATCAGCATGACAAACGCGGACGGCAACGCGGGCGAAACGCCGCCATCCGGCGCCGCGCCGTCGGAACCGTCATCCGGCGGCTACGAAGCGCCGTCCATCGAACAGTCTCAGGATCGGCCGCAAAGCGGTCCGGCGCAACCGTCATACGAGTTCGCGCCGCTGGACGGGCAGGTCAGTGACCCCTATCCACCCGCGGTCGACTACCCCGCCGACTTCCCACAGGACTACCCGCCCCCGCCGGGTTATCTGCCGTCGTTCGGCGCCGATCCCGGCTATCCCCCACCGCCGCCGGGCTTCCCGCCGCCGGGTTTCCCACCGCCCCCGGGCTATCCGCCGCCGCCCGGCTTCGGGATGCCCGGGCCCTATCCCGTCGGCTATCACACGGCACCGGGCGCCGTCACGAACAACCTGGCGATCGGTTCGCTGGTGGCCTCGATCCTGTCGCTGCCGCTGCTGTTCATGTGCGCGCTCGGGTTGCTCGCGGCGTTCGTCGGCGTCGGTCTCGGCATCGCCGCCCTCGGCCAGATCAAACAGCGCGGCGAGCAGGGTCACGGTCTGGCGGTCGCCGGCATCGTCGTCGGCGCGATCGGGATCGTGCTCAACGGCGGCTGGTTACTGCTCTTCGTCGCCGCGCTGTTCGCGGCCTGACCCGTGGCGCACCGAATTACGGTGCGGCGCAGGCAGACCGGGCAACTCTGGGTCCGACGCCACGGTCTAGGCCGGCGGACGGAACGGCTCGGCCAGCCGACGCATCCCGGCCGCCCGCCCCTTCCCCGCGACCACCAGCGCCATCTTGCGGCTGGCCTCGTCGATCATCTCGTCGCCCAGCATCACCGCTCCCCGGGCACCACCGGCGTGCGAGGTGTGCCATTCGTAGGCATCCAGGATCAACTCGGCGTGATCGTAATCGGCCTGGCGCGGACTGAAGATCTCGTTGCCCGCCGCGATCTGGTCCGGGTGCAACACCCATTTGCCGTCGTAGCCCAACGCCGCCGAGCGGCCCGCCACCCGACGGAACCCGTCCACGTCACGCACCTTCACGTAGGGCCCGTCGATCACGTTGATGCCGCGGTTGCGCGCCGCGATCAGAATCCGCATCAGCACGTGGTGGTGGGCATCGCCGAGGTCGTAGCCCTCGGGCTGGCCGCCGACCTCCAGCGTGCGCATGTTCAGGCTCGCCGCCATGTCGCCGGGCCCCAACACCAACGCCTGCACCCGCGGGCCCGCCGCGATCGCGTCGACGTTGGTCAGCCCCTGGGCATTCTCAATCTGCGCCTCGATACCGATGCCGCCGGGTTCGAGGCCGCAGGTGGTTTCCAACTGGCTGAGCAACAGATCCAGGGCCTGGATGTGGGCCACCTCGGTCACCTTGGGCAACACGATGATGTCCAGCGCGGCTCCTGCGGTGGAGACCACCTCGATGACATCGGCATAGGTCCATGGGGTGGTCCAGTCATTGACCCGGACCCCGCGCAGCTGGCCGCCCCACCCGTCACCGGCCAGTGCGGCCGCCACCTGTGCGCGGGCGGTTTCCTTGGCCTCGGCCGCGACCGCGTCCTCCAGGTCGAGGAACACCTCATCGGCGGGCAGTGCCTTGGCCTTCTCGATCATCTTCAGGCTGCTTCCCGGAACCGAGAGGCAGGTTCTCCGGGGTCGATACGTGTTCTCCACCCCCACAGTCTCTACCCTTTGACTCATGGCGGCGGTGAACAGGGTCTACGCGGCCCGGCTGGCGGGGATGGTGGTGCTGGGCCCCGATGGGGAGTCCATCGGCCGCGTCCGCGATGTGGTGATCAGCATCAGCATCGTCCGTCAGCAGCCGCGGGTTCTCGGCCTGGTCGTCGAATTGCTCACCCGGCGAAGGATTTTCGTGCCCATCCTGCGGGTCACCGCGATCGAGCCCGGCTCGGTGACGCTGGCCACCGGCAGCGTGTCGCTGCGCCGGTTCGCCCAGCGGCCCGGCGAGGTGTTGGTGCTGGGCCAGGTGCTGGAAACCCGGGTGCGGGTCGATGATCCCGATCTACCGCAGCTGGCCGGAATCGACGTCGTGGTAGTCGATATGGGCATCGAACAGACCCGGACCCGCGACTGGGTGGTCACCCGGGTGGCGGTGCGCCCGCAACGACGTCTGGGACGGCGCACCAACATCCATGTCGTGGACTGGCAGAACGTACACGGCCTCACCCCGTCCGGGCTGGCGATGCCCGACCAGGGCGTGGCCTCGCTGCTGGAGCAGTTCGAGGGGCAGCGCCCGATCGAGGTGGCCGAGGCGTTGCGCGAACTGCCGGTCAAGCGGCGCTACGAGTTGTACCGGGCCTTCGACGACGAGCGCCTCGCCGACGTGTTGCAGGAACTACCCGAAGAGGAACAGGCCGCGGTGCTGCGTCAACTGAACACCGAACGGGCCGCCGACGTGCTGGAGGCGATGGATCCCGACGACGCCGCCGACGTGCTCGGTTCGATGACCCCGGCCGACGCCGAAACCCTGCTGCGCAAGATGGACCCCGAGGACTCCGAGGACGTCCGGCGCCTGCTGGCGCACTCGCCCGACACCGCCGGTGGTCTGATGACCAGCGAGCCGGTGGTCCTGGCACCCGACACCACGGTGGCCGAGGCACTGGCGCGGATGCGCGATCCGGACCTCACCCCGGCGCTGGCCTCGATGGCGTTCGTCACCCGGCCGCCCAGCGCCACCCCGACCGGGCATTACCTGGGCTGCGTCCACCTGCAGCGGATGCTGCGCGAACCCCCCGCCACACTGGTCAGCGGCATCGTCGACACCGACCTGCCCAGCCTCAGCCCGGCCGACTCGCTGGCCGCGGTCACCCGCTACTTCGCGGCGTACAACCTGGTGTGCGGCCCGGTGGTCGACGAGGAGAACCACCTGCTGGGCGCGGTGTCCGTCGATGACGTACTCGACCACATGCTGCCCGACGACTGGCGTGAACGCGACGAGCCCGACCTCCCGGCGGTGGGTTCATGAGCGAATCGTCGGCGCGTCAGCGGCTGGACACCCCGCGCGCGACCCGTGGCTTCGGGCTGCGCTTCGACGTCGAGGCGGTGGGCGCCTTCAGCGAGCGGATCGCGCGGTTCCTGGGCACCGGGCGCTATCTGGCCATCCAGACGATCGTGGTGGTGGTCTGGATCGCGCTCAACATCGGGGTTTTCGCCTTCCAGTGGGACCCGTACCCGTTCATCCTGCTCAACCTGGCCTTCTCCACGCAGGCCGCCTACGCCGCCCCGCTGATCCTGCTGGCCCAGAACCGCCAGGAGAACCGGGACCGGGTCTCGCTGGAGGAGGACCGGCGCCGGGCTGAACAGACCAAGGCCGACACCGAGTTCCTGGCCCGCGAACTGGCCTCGCTGCGGCTGGCGGTCGGCGAGGTGGTGACCCGCGACTACCTGCGCCGCGAGCTGGAGGAACTGCGTGAACTGATCACCGACCTGGGCTCTGCGCCGGACGGCGACCGGGCCGCCCCGAGCAAAGCCGACGGGTCTGAACGCCGGTCCAAACGCGGGGGTTGATCGCGCTGTCGAGCATTGTCGCAACAACGGAAACCTGGACTATGTATGGTGACTTGGTTCACCACATGGTATTTGGCCAAAACTGACCTAAGGACGGGTACGTGCGCGTAGGGGGAGGAGCGGTGTTCCGGACCGCTCGGCGCCGCGTCAGTGATTTCGTGCGCTCCCCCGCGCTCGGTGTCGCGGTGCTCGCCCCCATCGTGCTGGTGGCCGGCGCCGGGTCCGCCGCGCCGCGCAGCGCCCCCACCGATCCGGCGGTCACCCCGCTGGCCGCCGTCGAACCCCAGATCGACCGGTCGGGTCCCGCGGTGGTCACCGCCACCAAACCACCCACCAAATTCCGCATCGCCGCGATCGGCACGATCTCGGCTCCCCCGCCCGCGTTCGTCGTCAATACCCCTGGCGCCCTTGGCATTCCGGGAACGTCACTGAAGGCCTACCGGACCGCCGAGCGGATGATGGCAGCGGCGTATCCAGACTGCGGAATCAGCTGGAACCTGCTGGCCGGTATCGGCCGGATCGAATCGGGGCACGCCAACGGCGGCGCCACCGATGCCCGCGGCACCGCCGTGCGCCCGATCTACGGACCGGCGCTGGACGGCACCCTGCCGGGCAACGAGGTGATCGTGCAGAACGCGCAGGCCGGGCGGGTCACCTATGCCCGGGCCATGGGGCCGATGCAGTTCCTGCCCGGGACCTGGGCCCGCTATGCCTCCGACGGCGACGGCGACGGCAAGGCCGATGTGCAGAACGTGTTCGACTCGGCGCTGGCGGCGGCCCGCTATCTGTGCAGCGGCGGGCTCAACCTGCGGGACCAGTCCCAGGTCATGATGGCCATCCTGCGGTACAACAACTCCGTCGCCTACGCCCGCAACGTGCTCGGCTGGGCCGCGGCATATGCCACCGGCGTGGTGCCGGTGGACCTGCCCCCGATCACCGGATCGATTCCGCCGATCGGCGATTCCCATCTCGACAATCCCGAGGGCCTCGGCCCCGGACTGCCCGCCGATGCCACCGGACTGCCCGCCGGCGATCCGCTGGCGCTGATTCCGCTGCTCAACCGCAATTCCACCGGCACCCAGAACGTTCCCGGCTTTGCTCCCGGGCAGGTCCTGGGGCCGCTGCCCGGGCCGGCTCAAGCGATCACGCCGCAGACCCCGGCCGCCCCGCCGCCGTGGGTTCCGCCGTGGGAACAGCCACGTCAACCCGCCTGCGTGGTGTTCTGTCTGGGTGAGCAGGCGCCTCCGCCTGCACCCCTGGGTCCGCCGCCGCCACCCGCTCCGCCGTTCGGGGCACCTCCGGCTCCGGTGGGCCCGCCGATCGAGGCGGCACCAGCACCGGCACCCGTCCTCGGTCCGGCACCAGCTCCGGCACCGGCACCGGCACCGATGGGCCCGCCGGTCGAGGCGGCTCCGCCGGCTCCGGTTCTCGGTGCGGGTCCCGCCCCCGGGCCGGCCCCCGGCCCAGCCTGAGCCCGGCCTGGATCCAGACAGCTGCGCCGCCGCCGTAGACTCGGCGGTGATGTCCGAATCTGCCCCTGAGCTGCAATCCGCAGTTCGCGCTGCGCTGGCCAAGGTGATCGACCCCGAATTACGGCGACCGATCACCGAACTCGGCATGGTCAAGAACATCTCGATCGAGGCCGACCACGCCGTGCACGTCGAGATCTACCTGACCACCGCGGCCTGCCCGAAGAAGAACGAAATCGCCGAGCTGGTGTCGGCCGCGGTAACCGACGTTCCCGGCACCGGTGCCGTCAAGGTCAGCCTGGATGTGATGGACGACGAGCAGCGGGCCGAGTTGCGCAAACTGCTGCGGGGTGATTCCCGCGAACCCGTGATCCCGTTCGCCCAGCCCAACTCCCTGACCCGGGTGTACGCGGTGGCCTCCGGCAAGGGCGGCGTCGGCAAATCCAGCGTCACGGTCAACCTGGCCGCCGCGATGGCAGCCCGCGGGCTGTCGGTCGGGCTACTGGACGCCGACATCTACGGTCATTCGGTGCCGCGGATGATGGGCACCGTCGACCGGCCCACCCAGGTCGACTCGATGATCCTGCCGCCGATCGCCCACGACGTGAAGGTCATCTCGATCGCGATGTTCACCCAGGGCAACACGCCTGTGGTGTGGCGCGGGCCGATGTTGCACCGCGCGCTGCAGCAGTTCCTGGCCGATGTCTACTGGGGCGATCTGGACGTGCTACTGCTCGATCTGCCGCCCGGCACCGGCGACATCGCCATCTCGGTGGCCCAGCTGATCCCGGGTGCGGAGATCCTGGTGGTCACCACTCCGCAAATGGCTGCCGCCGAGGTGGCCGAGCGGGCCGGCGCGATCGCCCTGCAGACCCGTCAGCGCATCGCCGGCGTGGTGGAGAACATGTCGGGCCTGCTGATGCCCGACGGCACGGTCATGCAGCTGTTCGGCGAGGGCGGTGGCCAGCAGGTGGCCGATTCCCTGACCCGCTCGGTCGGCGCCGAGGTGCCGTTGCTGGGTCAGGTCCCGCTGGATCCGGCGCTCGTGACGGCCGGCGACTCCGGGGTCCCGCTGGTGCTGTCGGCACCGGATTCCCCGGCCGGCGCCGAGCTGCGCAAGATCGCCGAGGGATTGTCGGCCCGCAAACGCGGCCTGGCCGGGATGTCACTGGGTCTGGACACCACGCGCCGCTGACCCGAGCGCTACGTGGCGTCGGGATCGAATGTGGGCCCCGCCGGCTTGGCACTGGTCTCACCCACCGGCTTCACCGCGGGGTTGCCCGGTACCGACGGCTGCTGCGGTGGCTTGCGATCCTCGAACGCACCGGTGAGGAACGAATCGTCGCCGTCGAGCAGGTGCTTGGTGATCGCGGCGCGCGGGGTCATACCCCGCAACTTCTGCAACTCCGCCAGCGGCTCACGCAGATCATCGAACTCCGGTCCCAGATCCTGGCGTAGTTGACTGGTGGCACCGCTGACGTAGTCGCGGGCCTGCCGCAACGCCCCGGAAGTCCACCGGATCGCACCGGGCAGACGCTCGGGCCCCAGGATCACCAGGCCGGCGATGACCAGGACCAGCATCTCGCCCCACCCGATGTTCGCGAACATCGTTACTGCGCTTTTTGATCGTCGCCGATCGGCGTGATCATCAATGTCATGGGCCGACCGTCGCGGAGCACCTCGATCGGCGCCTCCTGCCCGATGTGGAGCTGACGCACCGCGACCACCATCTCATCGGCGTCGGCGACCTCGCGGTCACCGACCTTGATCACCACATCGTTCTCCAGGATCCCGGCCTTGTCGGCGGGGCCACCGGCGTTGACGTTGCGGACCTGGGCGCCCGAGGCGTCGCTGTTGCTCACCGTCACGGCACTGAGCAGCAAGGTCGGGTGTGCCACCTTGCCCTCCTTGATCAGGGTCTCGACCACCTGCTTGACCTCGTTGACCGGGATCGCGAAGCCCAGGCCGCTGGCGCTGTCGGAGAGGGACTTTCCGGCCGTGTTGATCCCGATCACCTCGGAGGACATGTTGATCAGGGGTCCACCCGAGTTGCCGTGGTTGATCGAGGCATCGGTCTGCACACCGTCGATCACGGTGTCGGTGTCGGAGCCCTCGCCCGACAGCGGCACCGGCCGGTGCAGCGCGCTGATGATGCCGTGGGTGACCGTGCTGCGCAGGCCGAGCGGGGCGCCGGCGGCGATCACTTCCTCGCCGACACGCAGTTTCTCGGAGTCGCCGAGTCGCGCCACCGTGAGGTTGTCGACGTTGTCGACCTTGAGCACGGCCAGATCGGTCTTCGGGTCGCGGCCCACGAGGTTGGCCGGCTCTTCGTGTCCGTCGTTGAACACCACGGTGATCTTGTAGTCCGCGGGCTTACCGGCGGCATCGGAGATGACGTGGTTGTTGGTGACGATGTAGCCCTTGCCGTCGATCACCACACCGGAGCCCTGGGAGCCCTCGGTCTTGCTCTTGGCCTCGATCGTCACCACCGAGTCCTCGACCGCCGCGGCGACCGTGGCGAACCGGCCGGCGTCCGGGGACGGCAGGTCACCGGTCTCCAGCGTCACCTTCGAGGTGGTGAAGGCCTGCACGGTGCCGGCGGTCTTCTGCCCGACCCAGCCACCGATGAAGGCGACGAAGCCGGCGATCAGGAACAGGATCAGCAGCGACAGCCACGACACCCGGCCGCCGAACAGCACCTCGCGCGCACCGAGCTTGCCGACCGGTGCGGCCACCACCGCCGGGGCCGCGGGGGCCTGGGCGGGTGTTCCCAGCGTCGGCATGGCGCCCGGGTCGCGCCAGGGATCGTCGTCGAACTCGTCGTCGAGCATCCGCTCGGTGTCCAGGGCGCCGGCGTCGGTGGGATGGCGCTGCAGTGTGGCACCGGCCCCGGCCGGGCGGCCGAAGGCCTCGGCCAGCACTGGGTCCGGTGGTTGATCGTGGGGGGCGTATTCGCCCTGGTCCTGGTACTTGTCGGCGTCCTGGAACGAACCATCGACACCCGCGGGGCGGCCGAAGGTGCGCTGCGACAACTGATCGACGGGTGGCCGCTCGACAGGGCGCGGCTCCAGACGGCCGCTCTCGTCGGACTGGTCGTGATTGGTCACCGGAGTATCACTCTCTATCGGAGCGCCTGCCCCAGCCAGGGAGGCCGGCGCCGGTCACTGATCGCCTTGGTGGTCCAGCCTACCGGCGCTTACGCCGATTCCGCGGCGGGCCATCAGCCAACTGGGGCTCGTCGTCGGCCTCCGCCGACGGTTCCGGGCTGTGGTGCGGTATCTGCGACAACAACCCCAGCAGCGAGTTCGGAATGGCTATCGGGCAGGAATCCCGCAACGCCGCCCGCGCCTGGCCCTGAGCGTCGACTTCGGCCGCGCAATCGGGACACAGGGACAGGTGGTGCGCGGCGCGCAGATGTGCGCTCATCCGCAGCTCACCGTCGACGAAGGCCGCGATGGCCTCGATCGAGAGGTGTTCGGTGGAGCGGAACTGGCGGGGTGCGCCGACCGGAGCGTCGCTCTGGGAGGCGAACTGCGCAGGCAGCCAGGAGAATGCCCGACGGAACACATGTCCCGGGTCGACCATCACCCAGCTCCTCTCGAAACGCGCACCTGTCCTGCACCGAATGTAGCGCGACCGGGCGCGCCGAACACCAACCACCACTCAGGCGGTCTTGGCGGTCTCCGGCGAGTTCTTCGCCAGATAGTCGCGCAACGCCTGGCGACCGCGGTGGATCCGGCTCCGGACGGTGCCGAGCTTCACGCCGAGGGTGGCGCCGATCTCCTCGTAGGACAGACCCTCGATGTCGCACAGGACCACGGCGGCGCGGAATTCGGGCGCCAGTGAATCCAGGGCGGCCTGCAAATCGGCGCCCAGTCGCGAATCGTGGTAGATCTGCTCGGGGTTCGGGTCCTCGGCGGGCACCCGGTCATAGTCCTCGGGCAGCGCCTCCATCCGGATGCGGCTGCGGCGCCGCACCATGTCCAGGAACAGGTTGGTGGTGATGCGGTGCAGCCAGCCCTCGAAGGTTCCCGGCTGATAGTTCTGTACCGAGCGGAACACCCGGATGAACGTTTCCTGGGTGAGGTCCTCGGCATCGTGCTGGTTGCCCGAGAGCCGGTAGGCCAGCCGGTAGACCCGGTCGGCGTGTTGGCGCACCAACTCGTCCCAGGACGGCATGGTGGCCTGATCGCCGGTGGCGTCGAATACCGCGGTGCCGGTCGGCTCATCGGATGGTTCAACCCATTCACCTGCGGTGAATTGCTCCAGATGCGCCATGGTCACCGGGGCGGCCTGGGTTGCGGGGCTCGAGGTCACGATGTGTGCGCTCGTAGGATCCTCCTGATCGCAGTTTTCGTTGTGCTCAACACGACTGACGTCTTCGATATTCCGATTGCTGTCCGGGTTGTGCTGGGCGGTGCGCCAGCGGGCGCCATGTTCCATGCGAGATACCGTTCCCGATCCCGGTGTGCCAGGTATATGAGCAATCTGAACTTTCCCTGAGAAACCCGACGATACGCCGGGTTACCTGGGTGGACCAGCGAATTTTTACCCCCGTGATCAACGCCACCCCCGGGCGTGTCGCAACCGAGCCACTGACCTCTGGCCTACGCTGCGGGCATGGCCAGCTCCAACCCCGGTCGCGCCGAGGCGATCGTCACGCATGCCGAACGCTCGATCTCCGAGGATGAGATCGTCGCGGCAGCGCGGGAACGGGCCGACGACATCGGCGCCGGTGCCGTCACTCCCGCGGTCGGGGCGTTGCTGAGTGTGCTCGCGCGCCTCACCGGCGGCCGGGCGGTCGTGGAGGTCGGCACCGGGGCCGGCGTCAGCGGGTTGTGGCTGTTGTCCGGGATGAGTGACGACGGCGTGCTGACGACGATCGACGTCGAACCGGAGCATCAGCGCATCGCCAAGCAGGGTTTCAGCGAGGCCGGGGTCGGCCCGGGGCGGACCCGGCTGATCAGCGGTCGCGCCCAGGAGGTGCTCACCCGGCTGGCCGACGAGTCCTATGACCTGGTGTTCATCGATGCCGAGCCGGTTGATCAGCCGCAGTTCGTGGCCGAAGGCGTGCGCTTGCTGCGCCCCGGCGGGGCGATCGTGCTGCATCGCGCCGCCCTCGGCGGCCGGGCCGGGGACGCCTCGGCCAACGACGCCGAGGTCAACGCCGTGCGCGAAGCTGCCCGGCTGATCGCCGAGGACGAGCGGCTGACCCCCGTGCTGATCCCGCTGGGCGACGGGTTGTTGGCCGCCGCCCGCGACTGATTTTCTTTCGCCAGCAGACATAAAACTGCCCATTTTCGCGGGAAAATGGGCAGTTTTGCGTCTGTTCGGCAGGTCTGGTGACCCCCTTGACCGCGAGCTGAACGCACGTTTAGTGTATTAAACATGCGTTCAGTCGATGATCGAACGGCCATTGCCCGGATCCGCGACGCCGCGATCGAGCAGTACGGCCAACACGGCTTCAGCGTGGGGCTGCGCACCATCGCCGAAGCCGCCGGAGTGAGCGCGGCCCTGGTGATCCACCACTTCGGTTCCAAGGAAGGACTGCGCAAAGCCTGCGACGCCTACGTGGCCGAGGTGGTGCGCGAATCCAAGACCGAGTCGATGCAGAGCACCGACCCCGCGACCTGGCTGGCCCAGATGGCCGAGATCGAGTCGTACGCCCCGCTGATGGCCTACCTGGTCCGCAGCATGCAATCCGGTAGCGAGCTGGCCAAGACGTTCTGGCGCACCATGGTCGACAACGCCAAGGAGTACCTCGCCGAAGGTGTGCGCACTGGCGTGCTCAAGCCCAGCCGAGACCCCGAGGCACGGGCCAAGTTCCTGGCGATCTCCGGCGGTGGGTCATTCCTGCTCTATCTGCAGATGCACGAGGACCCGACCGATCTGCGCCGGGTGCTGCGTGACTACGGCGAGGACATGATGCTGCCCGCGCTGGAGGTGTATTCCCAGGGGCTGATGACCGACTCGACCATGTACGACGCATTCCTGCACCAGCGCGAAGAGGGCATCCCGTTCACCCACCCCGACACCAAGGAGCCAGCGTGAACCACTCCGTCGAAATCCGAGGACTGTCAAAATCTTTCGGCCGGACCAAAGCCCTCGACGGGCTGAACCTGACGGTGTCCCCCGGCGATGTCACCGGCTTCCTCGGCCCCAACGGAGCCGGAAAGTCCACCGCCATCCGGGTGTTGCTGGGCCTGCTGCGCGCCGACAGCGGAACCGTGCGCCTGCTCGGCGGCGACCCGTGGCACGACGCGGTGGCCCTGCATCGCCGAATCGCCTATGTGCCCGGCGACGTCACGTTGTGGCCCAATCTGACCGGCATGCAGGCCATCGATTTCCTGTGCCGGCTGCGCGGCAATGGCGTGGACACCAACCGCCGCGACGCGTTGATCGAACGGTTCGAACTGGACCCGCACAAGAAGGCCCGCACCTACTCGAAGGGAAATCGGCAGAAGGTCGCCATCGTCGCGGCGTTCAGCTGCCACGCCGAGCTCTACATCCTCGACGAGCCGACCTCCGGTCTGGACCCGTTGATGGAACAGGCTTTTCAGCAATGCGTGGGCGAGGTGTCCGCCCAGGGCGCCGCGGTGCTGCTGTCCAGTCACATCCTGGCCGAGGTGGAGAAGCTGTGCGACAACGTGACGATCATCCGGTCCGGACGCACGGTGCGCTCCGGCACCCTGTCCGAGCTGCGGCATCTGATGCGCACCAAGGTCAGCGCACGCACCCGCGCCGACGGCCACGCCCTGCGCGACACCCCGTACGTGCATGACTTCACCAGCCACGATGGCGCAGTGAGCTTCTCGGTGGATCGTACCGATCTGGAGTTCGCCCTGGAACACCTGACCGATCTCGGGATCGACGACCTCACCGTGGCCCCGGCCTCGCTGGAGGACATGTTCCTGCGCGAATACCAGGGGGCCGGCCGATGACCACGCTGAGGGCCACACCCCGGCCGGTCACCGCACCGTTCACCGGCACCGGCGCATTGCTGCGCCTGGCGCTGCGCCGCGACCGGGTCCGGCTCAGCGTATGGCTCGCAGTACTGACGTTGACGATGGTGTACGCCCCCAACGCCATTCGGTTGGCCTATCCGGGGGAGGAACAACGGCTGGCTCGGGTCAACCTGCTCAAGACGCCGGCCGGGATGATGCTCGGTGGCCCGATGTTCGGCGTCAACGAGACCGATCTGGGCGTGATGATGGCCAACGAGCTGACGTTCACACTCGTGATCGCCACATCGATCCTGGCCGTTCTCACCGTGATTCGTCACACCCGGGCCGAGGAGGAGTCCGGTGCGACCGAGCTCGTGCTGTCGTCGGTGGTGGGCCGTTACGCCCGGACCTCCGCGGCCCTGATCCTGGTCGGCGGACTGAACGCAGTGCTGGCTCTGGCCATGACTTTGGCGATGGCGTCGTGCGGATTCGCGGTGGTCGACACCGCCGCGATGTGTGTTGGCATCACCGCGGTGGCGATGGTGTTCGGCGCGCTCGCCGCGGTCACCGCCCAGTTGTGGCGGCAGGCCCGCACCGCGACCGGCGCGGCGATGGCGGGGCTGGCGGTGGCCGCACTGGTGCGCGGCGCCGGTGACGTCATCGACAACTCCGGCAGCATCCTGAGTTGGTTCTCCCCGATCGCCTGGGCGCAACAGATGCGGCCGTTCGTCGCGGTGCGGTGGTGGCCGCTGGGCCTGCTGGTGGCCCTGACCGTGGGATTGATGGTGCTGGCCGCGGTGCTGGAAAGCCGTCGGCAATATGACGCCGGCACCATCGCGTCGGCCGGCGACAAACCCGACGCGGCCGCCATCAGCGGACCGCTGCGGCTGCACTTGGCGCTGCAGCGCGGCCAGACGATCGGTTGGGCGGTAGGGCTTTTCGTGGCCGGGCTGGTGTTCGGTTCGATGACGAAATCGCTGATGGATGCCGCCGAGACCAACGAGGTGATCGCCCGGGTGCTGGCCGCGACGGGCAACGACGGCGTCTACACCACGATGACGCAGTTCCTGGCCGCGGCGGCCACCGCCTACGTCGCATCGGCAGTGCTGCGGGTGTACGCCGACGAGCAGAACCGGCTGGGCGAGCCGGTGCTGGCCGGTGCGGTGTCACGGTGGCGCTGGCTGCTGGGCGCGGTGTGCGGTGCGCTGGCCGGCGCGACGGTCCTGATGTTCTGCGCGGGCCTGGGCAACGGCCTGGGTGCCGGGCTGACGCTGGGCGAGCCGGGCACGGTGCTGCGCCTGACCGTGGCCGCCCTGGCGTACCTTCCTGCCCTCGCCGTGGTGGCCTCGATCGCGGCGCTGGGCGTGGCGCTGCGGGCGCCGTGGCTGGCCTGGCTGACGGTGACGTTCGTGATCACCGCGCTGTACCTGGGGGCGCTGCTGCGCTTGCCGCAGTGGCTCCTCGACCTGTCCCCGGTGGGCCAGACCACCGTGCCCAAGGACTTCCCCGCCCTGGCGCTGCTGGTGATGCTCATTGCGGCAACGGTTTTGGCGGGCATCGCAGGCTGGATCTACCGCAACCGAGACGCGGTGTGAAACGAACAGGAGGCAGCTGATGAAACTCGCACTTCAAACGATCGCGTCGGGCGTGCTCGGCCTGGCACTGTTCGCCGTGGCGCTGTTCTGGCCGGCCGGCACGTTCCACTATTGGCAGGCCTGGGTTTTCATCGCGGTGTTCATGGCCACCACCCTGGCCCCGAGCATCTATCTCGCGGTCAGGGACCCCGCCGCCCTGCAGCGCCGGCTGCATGCCGGCCCGACCGCCGAAACCAGGATCGTGCAGAAGATCATCATCTGGGCGATCACGGGCTCGGCCTTCGCGGCGTTCGTCCTCAGCGCCCTCGACCACCGGTTCGGCTGGTCGAGTGTGCCGGTGGCAGTCGTCGTCCTCGGCAACATCCTGGTGGCGGTCGGGCTCGTCCTCGCGCAGGCGGTGGTCTTCCAGAACAGCTTCGCCGGCGCCAGCATCCAGGTGGAGGACGAACAACCGCTTGTCTCGACGGGTCTCTACGGTCTGGTTCGGCACCCGATGTACTTCGGCGCGGTGATGATGATGTTCGGGACGCCACCGGCGCTGGGCTCGTACTGGGGCCTGTTGGCATCCGTGGCAGCCGTCCCGATTTTCGGCGCCCGCATCGCCGACGAGGAGAAGATGCTGCGCGCCGAGCTCGACGGCTACGACGAATACGCCCGCACGGTCCGCTACCGGCTGCTGCCCTACCTCTGGTGAGCCACCACCCGGGCAGCGGCCTCGACGGCGGCCGCCCGGCGCGTGGCCAGGACGACCGGATCGTCGGTGACGGCATCCGGATGCGGCAGGTGCGCCCAGGCCAGCCCGATACCGAAGAGCAACACGATGAGGTCGGTGGGATCCCAGGCCGGGTCGATATAGCCATCGGCCTGGGCCGCTTCGATGGCAGCCACCGCCTGGGCGTCGGGCGGCGCGCCCTCGAACTCTGGCCGATCGAGGGTGAACCCCTCCAGTTGGGCCCAGGTCACCATGCGCACGTGTTCGGGTCGGCGGCAGGCCAGGTCGTAGATGTCGCCGACGAATTCGGCGACGGCGTCGGGCCGCAGGGTCACCGACCGGAAGAATTCCGCCCCGTCCGCGGCGAACACCTCGCGGAACAGGGTCTCCTTGTCGCCGAAGTGCGCGTAGAGACGCTCCTTGCTGGCCCGGGCTGCGCGCGCGATCCGGTCGACCCGAGCCCCGGCCAGTCCGTACTGGGCGAACTCGGCTCGCGCCGCCGCCAGGATCTCATCACGCAGTTCCGTCGTGCTTCTCACAGCAGAATCATAACCAGACGAACCAGTTCGTTCGTTATGATGTGCAGATGTCCGTCACCAAGATCGACGAAATCATGAACCCTCCCGCCCACATCCACACCGTGCGCAAGGTGGTGGAAACCATCGCCGACGGCATCGATCCGCTGGTCGAGCTCTACCGGCCCTACGTGGACGGCCTGGAGAACCTGCCCCGTGACGGACGTTTTCTGCTGGTCGGCAACCACACCCAGTTCGGCAGCGAGACCGTGTTGATCCCGTACGTGGTGCGGCGCGAGATCGGGATGCGGGTACGCCCCCTGACCGACCGCAGATTCGGTGACATGCCCCGGCCCATCTCCGATGTGATGGCGGCCTGCGGAGCTGTCGTCGGATCACCCGAGGGCGCAGCCGAATTGATGGAGCACGACGAGCCGGTGATGGTGTTCCCCGGCGGCGGCCGCGAGATCGGCAAGTTCAAAGGTGAGCAATACCAGCTCCGCTGGGAGGGCCGCGCCGGCTTCGCGCGCGTGGCCATCGACCACGGCTACCCCATCGTCCCGGTCGCCCTCGTCGGCGGTGACGACGTCTACGTCGGCCTGACCAGCCGTGACCACTGGGTCGGCCGGCTCAGCGAGAAAGTCTCCGAAAAGCTGTCCGGCCGAAGCGACATGGCGATGCCGCTGGTCCGTGGCATCGGACCGACGCTGATCCCGCGACCGCAGCGGATGTACCTGCGCTTCGCCGCGCCGATCGAGACGACGAAACCGGCACGGACGGCACCCGACACCTGGGTGCACACCGTCAAGGAGCGGACCCAGGAATCGCTGGAGGCCGGCCTCGGCGAACTGCTGAAGATCCGGCAGGACGACCCCTACCGCGAGCTGAACCCGCTGGCCTGGCGCAACGCCACCCGAAGCGGATAACCGCGAACTACCGGGCCCCGGGCCGAGTTCGCCGCATACTGCAGTTATGGAACTGTTGACCGGCTTCGGCCTGGCCACCGCGGCGGGGCTCAACGCCTACATCCCGTTGCTGGCCCTGGGTCTGCTGTCACGCTTCACCTCGCTGGTGGCGTTGCCGCCGGGCTGGGCCTGGCTGGAGAACGGCTGGGTGATCGCCATCGTCGCGGTGCTGTTGGTCGTCGAGGTGATCGCCGACAAGATCCCCGCGCTCGATTCGGTCAACGACACCATCCAGACTTTCGTCCGGCCGACCGCGGGCGGCATCGTCTTCGGCTCGGGCACGGCGGCCCAGACCGCCGCAGTTGCCGATCCGGGGGCATTCGCCCAGTCCGGGCAGTGGATTCCGGTGGCCATCGGGGTGGTCACAGCGCTGGTGGTGTCGTTGACGAAATCGACGGTGCGCCCGGCCGCCAACGTCGCCACGGCCGGCGTCGCCGCACCGGTGCTGTCCACCGTCGAGGACGTCACCAGCGTCGGGCTGGTGTTCGTGGCGATCCTGCTACCGATCCTGGTGCTCGTCGCACTGTTGGCATTGGCCTGGGGCATCTTCCGGCTGTGGCGCTGGCGCAAACGCCGCACCGAGGCCAAAGTCGGCGCCCGGGCCCGCACCAACGCCGCCCCGCAACGTGCTGCCGTCGACCCCTGGGAGTGACGTCGCGCCGACGCTCAGATCCACACCCCTTTGCCGACTGCGACCACCCCGCCGGCACTGATCGCGAACCGCTCGCGGTCCTTGTCGAGGTCCACCCCGACCATCTCGCCCGGACCAACCACCACGTTCTTGTCGAGGATCGCGTGCCGCACCACCGCGCCGCGCCCGATTCGCACCCCCGGCATCAGCACACTGCCCTCCACGATGGCACCGTCGTCGATCACCACGTTCGAGGACAGCACCGAATTGCGCACGGAGGCAGCCGAAATGATGCTGCCGGCACCGACCACCGACTCCTGCGCCGAACCGCCGTTGACGAACTTGGCCGGTGCCAGCATCTCCATCTCACCGCGGATCGGCCAGCGCTTGTTGTAGAGGTTGAACACCGGGTGCACCGACACCAGATCCATGTGCGCGTCGTAGAACGCATCCAGGGTCCCGACGTCACGCCAATAGCCGTGGTCGCGTTCGGTGGCCCCAGGTACTTCGTTGTTGTTGAAGTCGTAGACCGCCGCCATGCCGTCGGACACCAGCCGCGGAATGATGTCGCCACCCATGTCATGGTCGGAATGGTCGTCGTCGGCATCGGCACGGATCGCGTCGATCAGCACCTTGGTGGTGAAGATGTAGTTGCCCATCGAGACGAACGTCTGCTCGGGGTCGTCGGGCGTGCCGGGCGGATCCGCGGGCTTCTCGACGAACGCCCGGATGCGCCCGGAATCGTCGGCGTCGATGCAACCGAACGCACTGGCCTCCGCGCGCGGCACCCGGATCCCGGCCACCGTCGCCCCGGCCCCACTGTCGATGTGGAACCGCAGCATCTGCTCGGGATCCATCCGATACACGTGGTCGGCACCGAAGATGATGATGTAGTCCGGATCCTCGTCGTAGATCAGGTTGAGGGACTGGTAGATCGCGTCCGCCGAGCCGGTGTACCAGCGCGGGCCGAGCCGCTGCTGCGCCGGGACCGGCGTGATGTACTCACCGGCCAGGCCCGACAACCGCCAGTTCTGGCTGATGTGTCGATCCAGCGAGTGCGACTTGTATTGCGTCAGAACGCAGATCCGCAGGTACCTGGCATTCACCAGGTTCGACAACACGAAGTCGATCAGCCGGTAGGCACCTCCGAAGGGAACCGCCGGCTTGGCCCGGTCGGCCGTCAACGGGTACAGCCGTTTGCCCTCTCCCCCGGCCAGAACGATGCCCAGCACATGTGGCAACTCCCTCATGGGTCAAACCTATCCGCCAACCAGCACTGCGGCCAGCCAATGGCACACAAGTGTGCGGCGGGTCGGGACGACCGCTACCGTGCCAGATATGCGGGTGGCCATGATGACTCGGGAGTATCCACCCGAGGTATACGGCGGAGCCGGGGTGCACGTCACCGAACTCGTCGCCCAGCTGCGCCACCTGTGCGAGGTCGACGTGCACTGCATGGGGGCCCCGCGCGACGGGGCATTCGTGGCGCAACCCGACCCGGCGCTGCGCGGCGCCAACCCGGCGCTGTCGACGCTGTCGTCGGACCTGGTGATGGTCAACTCTGCGGCCGAGGCCACGGTGGTGCACTCGCACACCTGGTATGCCGGGATGGCCGGGCACCTGACCGGGCTGCTCTACGGCATCCCGCACGTGCTGACCGCCCATTCGCTGGAACCGCTGCGACCGTGGAAGGCCGAGCAGCTCGGCGGCGGCTACCGGGTGTCCTCCTGGGTGGAGCGCACGGCGATCGAGGCTGCCGACGCGGTGATCGCCGTGAGCGCCGGGATGCGCGACGACGTGCTGCGCACGTATCCCGCACTCGACCCCAACCGGGTCCACGTGGTGCGCAACGGGATCGACACCGAGGTCTGGTACCCGGCCAAGCCCGCCGAGGGTGATTCGGTGCTCGCCGAGCTCGGAGTCGACCGCAGCCGCCCGATCGTGGCGTTCGTCGGGCGCATCACCCGACAGAAGGGCGTCGCGCACCTGGTGGCCGCGGCACACCGATTCAGCCCCGAGGTGCAGCTGGTGTTGTGCGCGGGCGCCCCCGACACCCCCGAGATCGCCGCGGAGGTGTCGGCCGCGGTGGCCGAGCTGGCCCGGGCCCGCACCGGGGTGTTCTGGGTACGTGAAATGCTGCCGATCAACAAGATCCGCGAAATACTTTCCGCAGCAACCGTTTTCGTGTGCCCCTCGGTCTACGAACCGTTGGGCATCGTGAACCTGGAGGCGATGGCCTGCGCGACGCCGGTGGTGGCATCGGACGTGGGCGGCATCCCTGAGGTCGTGGCCGACCACCACACCGGACTGCTCGTGCACTACGACGCCACCGACCCACGCTTCTTCGAGATGCGCCTGGCCGACGCCGTCAACTCACTCGTGGCCGAACCGGAGACTGCCCGAAAGTACGGCGAGGCCGGACGCGAACGCTGCATCGCGGAGTTCTCCTGGGCGCACATCGCTGCACAGACCCTGGAGATATATCGCGCGGTGTCCGCCTGAGCCGACACCGCGCGTCAATCAGCTGGTGACAGCCTTGAGTTCGTCGCCGAGCGCAGCGGCCTCGTCAGGAGTCAGTTCGACAACGAGGCGGCCACCGCCTTCCAGCGGTACTCGCATTACGATTCCTCGCCCCTCTTTGGTTGCTTCCAGTGGACCGTCACCGGTCCGGGGCTTCATCGCCGCCATCGAGTGCTCCCTCCAACTGAGCCGACCCGCGTCGGCGGGCCAGGTTGGGGCCGAAGCCGTCCACTCGTTGACGGCACCCGGCGCTGAACTGCTACTGAACTCCCCCTATTCTTCCCTATCCGCGGCAATGGTTGTGCAAAGACCCTTCGGATACCGGCCGATGTCACTTTTCGCCCGCTGCCGGAACCCAGCAGGACACGACGTGATCGTCAACCATCCCGGTGGCCTGCATCAACGCATATGCCGTGGTCGGACCGACGAATTTGAACCCCCGACGCTTGAGTTCCTTGGCCATCGCGGTCGATTCCGGGGTCACCGCGGGCACTTGGGCCAGGTCAGCGGGCCGCGGCCGGGCCGGCGGGGCGAACGACCACAACAGCTCGGCCAAGTCCACGTCGAGCTCGGTGACCGCCCTGGCGTTGGCGATCGTGGCGAGGATCTTGGCCCGGTTGCGCACGATGCCGGTATCGGCCATCAGTCGTTCGACGTCGGCGTCGGTGTAGCGGGCGACGGTGGCCGCGTCGAACCCGTCGAACGCGGCCCGGAAATTCTCCCGTTTGCGCAGGATGATCAGCCAGCTGAGCCCGCTCTGGAAGGCCTCCAGGCTGATCCGCTCGAACAGCGCCGCCGAATCCCGCAGCGGCCGGCCCCACTCGGTGTCGTGATAGTCGCGGTAGAGGGTGTCGCCGGATTGCACTGCCCAGCCGCAGCGGATCCGGGTCTCGTCGGCGGTGCCGACAATGCGGCTCCCGTCGGCGGGGCCGACAATGCGGCTCCCGTCGGTCACGGCTCCTCCGTCGTGCGCAATTCCCCGGCCGTGGCCGACACTTCCTCGTCGTCTTCGTCGGTGTTCTGCTCGTCCTCGGTCACGCCGTAGGCCGCCCGCACCGCGGCCAACTCGCCGCGCACCGCGTCGAGCTCACGACCCAGCCGGTCGAGCACCCAGTCCACCTCGCTGGTCTTGTAGCCGCGCAGCGCCTGGGCGAACTTGAGCTCATCGACGTCGGCACCCGTCACGCCGGACGCGGGTAGCACCGTGGCCGTGGTCCCCCGCGGCAGCGGCGGCAGCGTCTCACCCCGGCCGAAGATGACGCTGCCCAACCCGAACAGCACCGTGGCCACCAGAACCAGCACCACCAGGTACAGCAGTATCAGTGTCACGCCCTCGATACTGCCTCACTCATGTGACGGATCGCCTCGCCCTCTGGCGCCGAAACGGCATTCCGGCAGGCACCTTCTCGAACTTCTCCTGCTGGAATGCCGTTTCGGCGGGACGGTCAATGAGGACGCAAGGTCACCATGGGCGGCCGGTCGGCCAGGGACACCGAGGACACCCGCGGGGTGAAGTCGTCCCCGTCGGCGTAGAACTGCGTCAGCCCCACCCCGGAGTCGACGATGCCGCAGCGTGACAGCAGGGTGGCGATGACCTGCCGGCTCATCGAGGCCAGCTCGGTCAACGGTCGGTTGCGGTGTGCCCGGACCCCGAGGTTGACCTGGGCGATGGCGTCCAGGCCGAGCCGGTCGTAGGTGTCGACCAGCAGCCCGATCTCCACGCCGTAGCCGGGCGCGAACGGTACCGAGGTCAGCAGCTCGCGGGTACCCGCGTATTCGCCGCCCAGTGGCTGCAGCACACAGTTGAGCTCGGGCCGCAGCGACGCCAGCAGCGGACGCGCCACCAGCTCGGTGACCCGGCCTCCGCCGTTGGCGTCCTCGGCCCCGCTGACCTTCAGTGGCCGCCGGTAGAACCCCTTGACGAGGTGCACCCCGTCGGCGGTGAGCAGTGGGCCCAGCAGCTTTGGGACGAACATCGGGTCAGGGTCGATCAGGTCGGAGTCGACGAACGCGATCAGATCACCGGTGGTGGCCGCCAGCGACCGCCACAGCACCTCGCCCTTGCCCGGCTGCGGCGCGAGTTCGGGCAGCGCGGTCTCGCGGCTGATCACCCGGGCCCCGGCGGCGACGGCGCGGATCTCGGTGTCGTCGGTGGAGCCCGAATCGAGCACGATCAGCTCGTCGACCAGCCCGCCGAGCAACGGGGTGATGGTCTCGACGACCGAGGCGACGGTTTCTTCCTCGTTCAGCGCCGGCAGCACCACCGAGACCGTGCGCCCGGCCTTGGCCGCCTCGAGTTCGGCGATGGTCCAGCTCGGCCGGTTCCAGCTGTGGTCGGTCAGCCAGCGGTGGCCGATGACGCCGTCGGAAACCGGCATTTCGGGTAGTGCAGTCACGCCAACCCCCTCACCGTTCGTGCGGGTGCCCGCACTCCCTGGATCGACGCGACCATCTCCAGTACGCGCCGAGTGGGTCCAACCTCGTGTACCCGGAACATGGCGGCGCCATCCGCGGCGGCCAAAGCCGTCGCGGCCAGCGTGCCCTCCAGGCGTTCGTTGAGATCCACACCCAGAGTCTCCCCGACAAAATCCTTGTTGCTCAGTGCCATCAGGACAGGCCATCCGGTCTTAACGAGATCTTTTACGTGGCGCAACAAACTAAGACCGTGATGAGTGTTTTTGCCGAAATCGTGGGTCGGGTCGATCAGAATCCGGTCTCGCGGGACACCGGTTGCCACGGCGTGCTCGGCGGCGGCGGTGACCTCGGCGAGGACGTCGTCGACGACGCCGCGTTCGGTGATCCCGTAGTTGACCCGGAACGGCCGGGTGCGCGGGACCGCACCGCCGGTGTGCGAACACACCAGCCCGGCGCCGAACTCGGCGGCCACCTCGGGCAGGCCCGGATCGGCTCCGGCCCAGGTGTCGTTGATCAGGTCGGCCCCGGCCGCACAGGCTTGTTTGGCGACTGCGGCGCGCCAGGTGTCGACGCTGATCAGCTGGTCGGGATAGGTGCAGCGGAGCCATTCGATGAACGGCACGACGCGGGCGATCTCCTCCTGCGAATCGACCGGCCCGCCTGGACCTGCTTTGACCCCGCCCACGTCGATCACGTCGGCGCCCTCGTCGATCACCCGGGCTGCCGCGGCTTTGGCGGCGTCGTCGGTGAACGTGGCTCCGCGGTCGTAGAAGGAATCAGGCGTCCGGTTGACGATCGCCATGATCAGCGCGCGATCACCCGCCACCGGGCGGCCGCAGAACTGGCCGTTGAACGTCGACAACACGCCCTCCATAGTGCCTGGTGGCTCATCTGCGACAACATTTGCGCCGCATCCCCGCCGTTTTCCACATGGGGGTTGTGGCGACACGGTGCGGGCAACCCAGGTGTAGAAATCGGCGTGGAGTTACCCGCGTGCCTACTTGGGTCGCTTACCGGCCGTCACTTCGTCGGGGTACTCGGGGTAGAACGGCACGTAGCCCTCGTCCCGGCCGGCCAGCACGTAGAGCGGATCGCTGACGTCGGCACCGTAGCCCTGCTTGCGCAGATCGCCCTTCTGGCTCTTGAACGTCGAGGTGTGGGCCAACTCGGCGACCACCCGGACGAACAGCGGCACCGCGTAGGCCGGCAGGTGCTCGTAGAACGCGTCGGCGATCTCCTTGCCGTCGAACTCGTGGCCTCCCTTGAGCTGCACGGCGGCCATGCCGGCACGCCCGCCGGCGCCGGGCACCTCGACCCCGAACACCGTGCACTCGTCGATGGCCGGGTGTCCGGCCAGGGCCGCTTCGACCTCGGTGGTGGCCACGTTTTCGCCCTTCCACCGGAAGGTGTCGCCGAGCCGGTCGGCGAATGCGGCGTGCCCCAGCCCCTGGGAACGCATCAGGTCACCGGTGTTGAACCAGACGTCGCCGTCCTTGAAGGCGTTGCGGACCAGCTTCTTCTCGCTGGCCGATGCGTCGGTGTAGCCGTCGAACGGCTGCAGGGCGTTGATCTTGGAAAGCATCAGCCCGGGCTCGCCGCGCTTGACCTTGCGCAGCCGGCCGTCGGCGCCGCGGGCGGGTTCGCCGCTGTCGGCGTCGTATTCGACGAAGGCCACCGGGCTCGGGCAGATACCGGTGGACTTGGAGACGTTGAAGACGTTGACGAACGCGGTGTTGCCCTCGCTGGCGGCGTAGAACTCGCATACCCGGCCGATGCCGAACCGCTGGGTGAACTCGTCCCAGATGGCCGGGCGCAGCCCGTTGCCGACGATGACGCGGACCTTGTGTGCCCGGTCGGTCGGCTTGGGCGGCTGGTTGAGCAGGTAGCCGCAGATCTCGCCGATGTAGACGAATGCCGTCGCGTCGTAGGAGATGACCTCGTCCCAGAACCGGGAGGCCGAGAACGACTTGCCGAGCGCCAGCGCGGCACCCGAGTTCAGCGCCGAGCCGACCGAGACCGTCAACGCGTTGTTGTGGTAGAGCGGCAGGCAGCAGTAGAGCGTGTCGTCGCTGTGCAGCCGCAGCCCCAGGCCCCCGAATCCGGCCAGGGCCCGCAGCCAGCGGTAGTGGGTCATGACGCTGGCCTTGGGCATGCCGGTGGTGCCCGAGGTGAAGATGTAGAAGGCCTTGTCCTTGGCCAGCACGGCCGACGCGCTGGCCGGGTTGGTGGTCGGCGCGGTGGCTGCCAGCCGCCGCAGCTCCTCGACGGTGATCAGTCCGTTGACCTCGGCGTCGCACTCGGTGATCGGGTCGATCAGATCGGACTCGGCGACCACCGCCGTGGCGTTGAGCAACCCGATGCTGTGGGCGAGCACCTTGCCGCGCTGGTGGTAGTTGAGCATGCCGGCGACGGCGCCGCATTTGACGATTGCCAGCATCAGCAGCACGGCGTCCGGCGAGTTGCGCAGCATCACCCCGACGACGTCGCCGTGGCCGACGCCTTTGGCCGCCAGCACGGCCGCGTACCGGTTGACGGTCTCGTTGGCTTCCCGGTAGCTGATGCGCTCGTCGCCGAATTTGAGGAACACCCGGTCGGCGTACTGGGCGGCGCGCTCCTGGAACACCTTGCCGATCGAGGTCTTCGCGGTGGGCCGGGCCAGCACTCCGGTGAGCACGCCCCGCACGATGACCGGTGCGTCCATCAGCAGGCCGGGCACCTGGCTGGCGAGGTCGAGGAGGCCGACGCTGCTCCTGGTGCCCGAGTTCTGGTCGGTCATGCGGTGTCCCCCTGCGCGTTGTGGTGGGCCTGGCGAATAGGCGCTCGTGTGGCCAACACCTTAAACCGCGCAGGTGGCCACCGTTACCGCCGGTTCCGCCTAATCCGCCACGCAGGCGTCGAGCGCGGCGGCGACCTCGTCGACGACCACCAACCGGTCCAGCGCCTCGGCGCTCACGTAACCCGTGTGGACGAGCCCGCGCAGCCAGTTCAACAGGCCGTCGTAGTGGCCGAACGGGTCGAGCAGTATCAGCGGCTTGTCGTGCATCCCCAGATAGCCCGCCGTCCACGCCTCGAAGAACTCTTCGAGGGTGCCGATGCCGCCGGGCAGCGCGACGAACGCGTCGGATCGGCCCTCCATCACCTGCTTGCGCTCGCGCATGGTGTCGGTGACGACGAGCTCGGCCGCGTCGACGTCGGCGAGTTCGCGGTGTACCAGGGCCTTGGGGATCACGCCCACGGTGTGGCCGTTGGCCGAGCGCGCCGCGCGGGCCACGGCGCCCATCGCCGAGACGTTGCCGCCGCCGGAAACCAGCGTCCAACCGCGCTTGGCGATCGCCACTCCCACCTCGCTGGCCAATGCCAGCAGTTCAGGGTGGGTGGGGCCGGAAGCGCAATAGACACACACCGCCAACTGGCGGCCAGTTTCACCGAACACGTACACAACGTAGAGGGTGCAGGTGAACAGTCGATGTCCGGTGGTCGTGGACGCGGCCGGGTGCGGCGGGGAGACTGAACGGAACTCGTAAGGGGCGATCCTGGTGACTGACGGCTCGATGACCGGCAACGACGAGCAACCGGCGCGGCTGAGCCGCGAGTTCATCCTGGACACCGCCATCGAGCTGATCGACCGTGACGGTCTGGCCAAATTGACCATGCGCCGGCTGGGCACCGCCTGCGGCGTCGAGGCGATGGCGCTGTACCGCTACGTGCACAGCCGAGGCGATCTGCTGACCGGGGTCGTCAACCACATCGTGGACCGGCTGTACACCGATCAACTGGCGGCCCGGCGGCAGGAGGACGGCTGGCAGGACTTCCTGCTGCGGCTGGCCCACGGCGTCCGCCAGATCGCCCTCGACCATCCCGAGGTGTTCCCGCTGGTGGCGACCGAGGCGCCGGAGGCTCCGTGGGTGCGGCCGCCGCTGCGCAGCCTGCGGTGGATGGAAACGTTTCTGGAGACCCTGATCTCCTACGGTTTCGGCGACGTGGCAGCAGTGGCTGCC
This sequence comes from [Mycobacterium] fortunisiensis, assembly GCF_019050325.1. Lineage (GTDB taxonomy): Bacteria > Actinomycetota > Actinomycetes > Mycobacteriales > Mycobacteriaceae > Mycobacterium > Mycobacterium fortunisiensis. The sequence continues at coordinate 67,145 of NZ_VOMB01000023.1, forward strand.
TATCGCACCTACACCACGTTCCTGGTCGGGCAGTTGCTGCTGGAGGTGTCCGCGCGCGGGGTGGCGCTCAGTGCCGACGAAGCCGTTCTCGACGATGCACCGCGGCCCGACACGTCGCTGGCCGAGTATCCGAACCTGCGCCGGCTGCAGCCCATGCTTGCCGAGGACCACACCACCGACGAGTTCGAGGATGCGCTGGAGGCTCTCCTGGACCGTGTCGAAACCTGGCTCGATTAATCACTGAGCAGGATTGTTTACAACGTAAACCGACACGGTTATGCTCGATTTCACCGTGGAACCCAACCTGCCGGATCGCGAGCTGCGCTGGATGGCTCGAAAAGCTCCCGAAGGCCTGATCACACAGGCGTTCGGAGAAGTCGACGCGCACAATGAGGCCGACTGGCAGCGCATGCTCGTCGAGTCTTCCGATGCCACGCCGGCCTCGGCGCTGCTGGTCATCGACTGCAGAGCCCTGGACTTCATGAACTGTGGCGCACTGGTGGCTTTGGCCAAGCAGACCGTCGACAGCCGCCAGCGCGGCGTCACCGTGCGCCTGGTCGTCCGCCAGTCGGGCATCCGGCGGGTCATCACCGCATGCGGATTGGACGACGTCATCTCGGCGCACGCCGACCTCGAATCGGCGCTGACGATTCAGCGCTGAAATTCGGGGTTGAAATTCGGGGTTGAAATTCGGGGTTGAAGGCGCACGGCCCGCCATAGGATTCGGTGGATGGCTGTCGATTGGGTGATCGCACCGCGTGACCGTGTGCTCGACGGCCTGGAGGCCGGCCTGCAAGACCAGTGTGGCGCAGCGCTACTCGGCCCCGCCGGGGTCGGCAAGACGTCGGTAGCCCGCACCGCGGCCGAGCATCTCGCATCGGATTTCCGCCGGGTCGTGTGGATCACCGGCACCGAATCGACTGCGGCCGTTCCGTTTGCGGCGGTATCGCACCTGATCGACATCCCGGCTGCGGGCCGCACCGCGGACGTGTTGCGGGCCGCCCGCGACGCGCTCGGGTCCGACCTGTTGCTGATTGTCGACGACGCACACCTGTTGGACCGGTTGTCGGCGGCCCTGGTGCACCAACTCGCGGTGAGCGGCGCGGCCACCCTCATTCTCACCGCCTCCACACCGGCGCCCGATGACATTGCGGCACTGTGGGACGACGGGCTGGTCAACCGTGTCGAGATGGCACCGCCGGGCCACGACGACGCCCGCCTGGCCGATCAGGTGAGCACCTATCTGGCCGGCCAGCCCGACAACGCACAGGCGGTATTGCGGTATCTGGCCGTGCACGATCCGCTGCTGCTGGATGACCTGGTGGCGCTGACGGACATCGATGCCGTGGCCACGGCCCGGCAATGCGGTGTGGTGGACATCGACGGCGCGCTGGCGCACTGCACACATCCGCTGTTCCTGAGCACGATCCGGGACGCGATCGGCGGTCCGGGTTTGCGCCGGATGCGCAACACGTTGGTCGAGCGGTTGGCCTCGGCACCACGTGCCGGCGTCGTGGACCGGCTGCGAACGGCGGTTCTGGCTCTGGACAGCGATGTTTCGCTGCCGACGGGAGAGGTTCTCGGCGCGGCGCGGGACGCCTTGCGGTTGGGCGATCTGGAACTGAGTGAACGGTTGGCGCGGGCCGCGGTGGCGTCGAGCGCCGATTCCGGTACCCGTTTCGCGGCGCTGCTGACGCTGGCCTACGCGCTGGCCTGGCAGGGCCGTGGGCGTGAGGCCGATACCGTACTGGGGCAGATCGATTCAGCCGATCTGGCCGAAGACCAGTTGATGGCCTGGGCGTTGCCGCAGGCGGCGAATCAGTTCTGGATGCTGTCCGAACCCGAGCGGGCCACCGCCTTCCTGCGCGCCACCCGGAATCGGCTGTCCAGCCCGGCCGCACAGATCACCCTCGACGCGCTGGCGGCGACGTTCGCGATGAATGCCGGTGCGCCGCAACGTGCGCTGGGGCTGGCCCAGGAGGTGCTGGACTCCCCGAACGCCGACGATACCGCGGTCGGCTGGGCAGCGTCGACGGCCGCGCTCAGTTGCGCGCGGCTCGGCTGCTTCGAGCGGGTGGACACGATGGCCGCGCGTGCCATCGGCGCCGGACATCCCGGCCTGCTGCGGTTCACCAGTGGCTTCGGCCAGACGACGGCGCTGGTGATGACCGGCAGGCTGGAGCAGGCGCAGGATCTGGTCCGGCACATCACCGATTTCACCCAGCTTCTGCAGCCGGGGCGGGCCATCGGTGATGTCCTCACGGCCGATGTCCTGCTGATCCGCGGGCGTTTCGACGAAGCGATCACCTTGTTACGCAAGGCAACTGCCGCTTTGGCGCCGACCGGCTACTCCTGGGGACCGCTGGCCTGGATGCTGCTGGCACAGGCGCTCGGCCAGCGGGGCATGCCGGTGGAGGCCGGAAAAGCCTTGTCCCGAGCGGAATCCCGGCACGGGCTCAAGTCCATGCTGTTCGCCCCCGAGCTGGCCCTGGCCCGAGCGTGGACCTGTTGGGCGCGTGGCGATGCCGTGAGTGCACTGGCCGCGGCACGCGACGCCGTCAAGGCCGCCGAGCGTAGCGGCCAGACCGCGGTGATGCTACGCGCGTTGCACGACAGTGTGCGGCTGGGTGACACCCGCGCCGTCGACGCTCTGGCCAGGGCCGATCTGGATTGCACGTTCGGGCGGTTGACGCACGATCACGCCGTAGCGCTGGCCGCCGGGGACGGCGCGAGGCTGGAGGCGGTGGCGGGCCGCTATCGCGAGGTCGGGATGGTCGCGGCTGCCGAGGATGCGACGCGGCAAGCGCGCACCTGAACTTCCCGCGCAGCAGCCACCCATCCCAACAGTAGAATGCGCAGTTAGACCGCAGGATCGCGAGGGGACCTGATGAACCAGTTCATTGCCGACACCGCCGCCATGGGCACATGGCAAGAGGCAGTCCACGGAGTCGGTCAAGACGTCAGCAGCTTCAAGAACGCCTCCACCGGAACCTCAGACGTTGAATCCAGCCACGGCACCATCGGATTTCCGGCGTACAGCGCGCTGGGCGGCGCCCACTCCGCCCGCGAGGGCGCCCTGGGCGCCACCGGAGCTGCCGCCTCGCGGATGGCCGAATTGCTCGGTCAGGCGTCGCAGGCCTATGAGCGCGGTGACATGGATGCCGCCAGCCGGCTCAAGGCGCAAGCCGATCAGATCGACGGCGCGAGCTCTGCGGCATCGGCCGGTGGCGGTGCCAACCCGGCAAGCGCCACCGGTGGTGGCGCCGGCCAGATGTTGGGCCAGCTCGGTCAGATGGCCGGCCAGATGGCGCAGTCGATCACTCAACCCCTGCAGGGCCTCACCCAAGCCATGTCCCAGGTGCCGCAGCAGGCCATGCAGGGCATCCAGGGCATCGTCGAGGCCGCCACCGGCGCGGCCGGCGGTGGCGCCGAAACGGCCTCGATGGCCGCCGACGTCGGCGGCGCGGGCGCCGAGGAGGCGGTCAAGGCGAGCGCCACCGACCATCAGGGCCCAGGAGACGACAACGCTTCCGCCGATGCGCACGACGCCAACCCCGGCGAGGATGACAAGAAGGACGACGCCGAGCACCGCGGGCAGGACGAAGACCGGGACCGGGCCGAGACCGGCACCGCCGCAGATCGGCAGTTCGATCAACTGGGCAACCGGGCCGCCGCCGGCGTGGCGCCGGAGGACGGCTTCGGCGTCGGGACGGTGCCCACGCAATTCCGCAACGTCACTCGGCCCCAGTAGCGCTCAACACGCCTCCGTCCAACCGGATCCAGCGGTCGATCCCGATGGCCTGCAGAAACCTTTCGTCGTGGCTGACCACCATAAACGCGCCCTGGTAGGCGTTCAGCGCGGATTCCAGCTGGCCCACGCTGACCAGATCCAAGTTGTTGGTCGGCTCGTCGAGCAGCAGCAGGTGCGGGGCGGGCTCGGCGTAGAGCACGCACGCCAGCGTCGCGCGCAGCCGCTCCCCACCCGACAGCGCCGCGACCGGCAGGTTGATCCGGTCGCCGCGAAACAGGAACTGCGCCAACAGATGCATGCGCCGGGTGTGCGACAGGCTGGGCGCGGCAGCGGCCAGACTTTCCGCGACCGTACGGCTTTCGTCCAACAGGTCCAGTCGCTGCGACAAGGTTGCGATGCGCCCGTCGGCGCGCTGCACCGTCCCGGAGTCGGGTTCCAGCGCGCCCTCGATGATCCGCAACAGGGTCGTCTTGCCTGCTCCGTTGGGGCCGGTCAGCGCGATCCGCTCCGGGCCCCGGATGGACAGCTCAATTCCCTTGTCGTCGAACAATTTCCGCCCACCTCGGCTGACCTGCAGGCCTTCACCGGCGAAGACCGTCCGACCAGCCGGCACCACGGTGTCGGGCAGGTCCAGCGCAATCACCGAGTCATCACGCAACGCTCGCTCGGCGTCGTCGAGCCGCGACCGCGCATCGTCGACCCGGCGGGCGTGCACTCCGTCGGCGCGGGCCGCCGATTCCTGCGCGTCCCGTTTGAGCTTGCCCGCCACGATCTTCGGCAGGCCCGCGTCTTTGAGGTTGCGCGCCGCGTTCGACGAGCGGCGCGCGGCCCGCTCGCGGGCCTCCTGCATTTGCCGCTTCTCCCGCTTGAGTTGTTGTTCGGCGTTGCGGATGTTGCCTTCGGCCACCTCCTGCGCAGCCGCCACCGTTTCCTCGTAAGCGGTGAAATTACCACCGTAGAAGAGGATTTCACCACGATACAGCTCGGCGATCTGGTCCATCCGGTCCAGCAGCACCCGGTCGTGGCTGACCACCAGCAGACAGCCGGTGTAGCTGTCCAGCGCGTCGTACAGGTGGTGGCGGGCGTCGCGGTCGAGGTTGTTGGTGGGTTCGTCGAGCAGGAGCACATCGGGGCGATTCAGCAGTTGGGCGGCCAGGCCCAACGACACCACTTCCCCACCGGACAGCGTGCCCAACCGGCGATCGAGGGCCATGTCACGCAGACCGAGGCGGTCCAACTGGGCGCGGGAGCGTTCTTCGACATCCCAGTCGTCGCCGATGGTGGTGAACACCTCCTCGCTGGCGTCGCCCGCGGCCAGCGCCGCCAACGCATCGAGAACCGGGGTCACGCCCAGCACGGCGGCCACGGTGAGATCGCCGGTGAACGGCAGGGTTTGGGGTAGATAGCCGACGGTGCCGTCGACCGTGATCGTGCCCGCGGTGGGCCGGTACTCCGCGGCGATCAGCTTGAGCAGCGTGCTCTTGCCGGCACCGTTGGGGGCGACCAGGCCGGTGCGTCCCGACCCCAGGGAAAACGACAGGTCGGAGAACAGTTCGACGTCATCGGGCCAGGCGAACGACAAATGGGAACAGACAATAGACATGCTGGGACTCCAAGGTGATGCGGGCAGCGGGCACCGCACAGAGGGACAGAAACGAATCGACTCCGGGGATCACCCGGAGATGTCGTCTCCCAGCATGTTCTCGACCCACCTCGGTTGACAGCAGATGCGTTACCCATAGTACGCACGCCTGCAAGCCAATTACGTTCCGAACGTCCCGCGTAGCCGATCCAGTTGGCGCCGTTCACGTTTCGTGGGCCGGCCGGCACCCCGGTCGCGCACCGGCACCGCCGCGAGCATCTCCTTGGGCGGTGGCGGCGGACTGCGGTCGATCAGGCATTCCGACGCCACCGATGCGGCCACCCGTTTGGCGATCGGCCGGATCACCTCCACGATCCGTTCCCGCCCGTCCAGTCGGACCCGCACCTCGTCGCCGGGGCTGACGTGCTGGGCAGGTTTGGCCGGGACGTTGTTGACCCGCACGTGGCCACCGCGACAAGCGGCCGCCGCCGCGGACCGCGTCTTGGTGATGCGCACGGCCCAGATCCAGCTGTCGACCCGCACGCTGCTCATGTCAAATAGCGGTGCAGCATCTCGGTCACCGCGGTGATCTGGGCGACGTCGACCCGTTCGTCGACCTTGTGCGCGAGGTTGGGATCACCCGGCCCGTAGTTGACGGCCGGAATCCCGAGCGCGGCGAAGCGGGACACGTCGGTCCAGCCGTACTTGGCCCGCACCTGCCCGCCGGCCGCGGCCACCAGTGCGGCGGCCGCCGGTTTGGCCAGCCCGGGCAGGGCGCCGGCGGCGGCGTCGGTCAATTCGATGGTGACGTCGAGACCATCGAGCACTTCATGCACATGGGCGACGGCCTGCTCGACACTGCGGTCGGGGGCAAATCGGAAGTTCACGGTCACCGATGCGGCGTCGGGGATGACATTGCCGGCGATGCCGCCGTCGATCCGTACCGCCGACAACCCTTCCCGGTACACACATCCGTCGATGTCGACACTGCGGGGCTGATAGGCGGTGAGCCGGTCCAGCACGGCACCGAGTTTGTGAATGGCGTTGTCGCCCAGCCACGATCGAGCCGAATGCGCCCGGGTGCCGGTGGCGCTGACGATGACGCGAATGGTGCCCTGGCAGCCGGCCTCGATGTAGCCGCCGGAGGGTTCGCCGAGGATCGCGACGTCGGCCTGCAGCCAGTCCGGCAGTTCGCGCTCGATGCGGCCCAGCCCGTTGGCGCTGGACTCGATTTCCTCGCAGTCGTACATCACCAGGGTGAGGTCGTGGCTCGGCTCGGCGATGGTGGCGGCCAGGTGCAGGAAGACGGCGTCGCCGGATTTCATGTCCGAGGTGCCGCAGCCCCACATCTCGCCGTTCTTGATGTGGCTGGGCAGGTTGTCGGCGGCGGGCACGGTGTCGATGTGCCCGGCCAGCAGCACCCGCGACGGGCGGCCCAGATGAGTGCGGGCCAGCACCGCGTCGCCGTTGCGGATGACCTCGAAGTGCGGTGCCTGGGCACGCAGCGCGGCCTCGATCTCCTCGGCGATGCGCTGCTCGTGACGGGATTCGCTGGGGATGTCCACCAACGCGGCGGTCAGTGCGATCGGATCGGCACGCAGGTCTAGCCCCATGGTCACCGAGGCTAGTCCGGCCGGCAGGAGCGAAGCGACCGGGGGAATCGGTCCAGTAACCTTGGCCAACGTGACTGCAGCATCTGGCGTCGGCCTGGCCACCATCACCGCCGACGGGACCGTCCTGGACACCTGGTTTCCCGCCCCCGAACTGAGCGCCACCGGCGACGCCGGCACCGTGAAGCTGACCGGGGACGACCTACCGGCTGAATTCGCCGGCCTGACCGGCCCCGATGCCGATCGCGGTGTCGAGGTGGTGGCGGTGCGCACCACCGTCGCCTCATTGGACGACAAGCCGGCCGACGCGCATGACGCCTACCTGCGGTTGCACTTGCTCTCGCACCGTCTGGTGGCACCGCACGGCGCCAACCTGGACGGCGTCTTCGGCCTGCTGTCCAACGTGGTGTGGACGAACTTCGGTCCGTGCGCGGTCGAAGGCTTCGAGACGGTGCGCGCCAAGCTGCGCCGTCGCGGGGCCGTCGCGGTCTACGGGGTGGACAAGTTCCCGCGCATGGTCGACTACGTGCTGCCGTCGGGCGTGCGGATCGCCGACGCCGACCGGGTCCGTCTCGGTGCGCACCTGGCCGCGGGTACGACGGTCATGCACGAGGGCTTCGTGAACTTCAACGCCGGCACGCTGGGCACCTCGATGGTGGAGGGCCGGATCTCGGCCGGCGTCGTCGTCGATGACGGTTCCGATGTCGGTGGCGGTGCGTCGATCATGGGCACGCTGTCCGGCGGCGGCAAAGAGGTGATCTCGGTGGGCAAGCGCTGCCTGCTGGGCGCCAACTCCGGCCTGGGGATCTCACTGGGTGATGACTGTGTGGTCGAGGCCGGGCTGTATGTCACCGGCGGTACCAAGGTCACCACGGCCGACGGGCAGACCACCAAGGCGGTCGAACTGTCCGGGGCCGACAACCTGTTGTTCCGGCGTAACTCGCTGTCCGGCGCGGTCGAGGTCGTCAAACGTGACGGCACCGGCATCACGCTCAACGAGGCACTGCACGCCAACTAGCGTCTGCCGCCGAGCGTCGGCTTGTGTGTCATGATTCGCGACTTTTTGACACACGAGCCCCCGTTCGGATCAGGTGCACGGAATCCCGTGCGGACCGCCGATCCAATGACCCGGCGGCGAGTTGCCCGGACACCATTTCTTGACCTGGCCGGGCGGCGGGTTCCAATGGCCTCCCGGATGCCAGTCCACCCAGCCCGGCCCCGGGATCCAGGGAATGTTCGGCCCCCAGCCCGGATCAGCCTGAGCTGCACCAGCAGCCAAACCCAGCGAACCAACGCTCAGCGCGCCGGCGATCACTGCCGCTCCGGCGATTTTCTTGAGTGTCATAGGTGGCCTCCAAACTGAGGCTCGGGTTACAGACCGTCGATACCCAAGCTACGCCCTGTGGGTAGCCCGTTCGGCCATCGCCGAATCTTCGCGCAGGGACCGATCTGCAACCTCGGCACATTCCACGGCTCCGAGCGTGACGAAAATGCTGCCCCTCGGCGGCGTGGTGGGGGGCAGACACGCGCGCTCGCGGGGCAAAGAAGAGCTACTGCGCCAGGAGCTTTTTCATCACCTTGCCCATGGCGTTGCGGGGAAGGCTGTCCACCAACCGCACTTCACGTGGTCGTTTGTGGACTGACAGCTGTTGGGCGACAAACTCGACCAAGGTGTCGGGCTCGGCGTCGCCCACCACGAACGCCACGATGCGCTGCCCCAGGTCCTCGTCCGCCAGCCCGACGACAGCGACCTCGTCGACCCCGTCGTGGCCCAGTAGCACGGTCTCGATCTCCCCGGCGCCGACGCGGTATCCCCCGGTCTTGATCAGGTCCACCGACTCACGCCCGACGATGCGGTGCATACCGTCGGCGTCGATCACCGCGACATCGCCGGTGCGGTACCAGCCGTCGGGGTCGAACGCCTCGGCGGTGGCTTCGGGCCGGTTCAGGTAACCGCCGAACACCATGGGGCCCTTGATCTGGAGCCGTCCGATGGTCTCACCGTCATGCGGCACCGGGTCTCCGTCGTCATCGACCAGCCGGGTCTGCACCCCGGCCAGCGGCAAGCCCACCCACCCGGGCCGGCGTTCCCCGTCGACCCGGGTGCTCAGCGTGATCAACGATTCGGTGCTGCCGTAGCGCTCCACCGGGGCGTGCCCGGTCAACCGCACCAGCTCATCGAACACCGGCACCGGCAGCGGCGCGCTGCCCGACACCAGCAGCCGCGCCGATGACAGGGCCAGGGCCGAGTCGAGGTCTTTGACGACGCGTGACCACACCGTCGGCACCCCGAAGTATAGGGTTCCCTGGGCCTCGGCGTAGGCGGCCGGTGTCGGTTTCCCGGTGTGGACGAAGCGGTTTCCGATCCGCAGGGACCCCAGCAGGCCCAGCACCAGCCCGTGTACGTGGAACAGCGGCAGCCCGTGCACCAGGACGTCCTCGGCGGTCCACTGCCAGGCCTGCGCCAAGGCGTCGATGTCGGCGGCGATGGCCTGCCGGCTGATCGGCACGCCCTTGGGCATGCCGGTGGTGCCGGAGGTGTACATGATGATCGCTGTCGCATCGGCCGGCGGTTCGGGATAGCGGTGCCAGGACCGGGCATGCAGCCGCACCGGGATGTGCGGCAGCCCCGCAGGATCATCGTCGTCCTCCGGCTGCTCCCCCAGCCAGGCCTGGGCGCCCGAGTCGGCGAGGATGTGCCGGCGCTCGGTGGCGCCGACATCGGCGGGCACCGGCACCACCGGGACCCCGGCGATCAGGCAGCCGATGATGGCCAGCACGGTCGTCGGGGTGGGTGTGGCCAGGACGGCCACCCGCTGCGCAGACGCCACCCGCTCGGCCACCGACGTGGCGGCGCCGACGAGGTCGCTGCGGCTCAACACGGTGCCGTCGATGCGGACCGCGTCATCGATATCGGCTCCGGCGGCGACCGCCGCGGGGTTCAAGGAGGCCAGCAACACGCCTGTGAGGCTACCGCCGCGCCGGTACCCGGACTCGACAGCCTGCGGCCCAGCCGACAGGCTGGTGGCCATGTCTACCGCAGCTGGGCGCGACCGCGACGAGTCCGGGCGGCCGCGCAGCACCCGTCCCCGCGACGCGCTCGGCCGACCGCTGCCCTACGGCAGTGACGGAGTCGACCGGATCCCCGACGACCTTGAGCTCGCCCCGGCCGAAACGCTCGCCTACGCCCAGGAGTTGCTCGACGCTGGCCAGGCATTCAGCGCGCACGAGGTGCTGGAAGCCGCCTGGAAGAACGGGCCCGAACACGAACGGGCACTGTGGCAGGGGTTGGCACAGCTGGCCGTGGGCATCACCCACGTAGGGCGTGGGAACCGGGTGGGTGCTGCCGCGCTGTTGCGGCGCGCGTCGGCGGGGCTTGCCCTCGTCGAGCCACCGGCGCCCTATGGCGTGGACGCGGTGCGGTTGGCCGACGATGCACTCGCCCTGGCCGACGACGTCGAGGCCGCTGCCGACGTCGAACCGCTGCGGTTGCGTCCCCGCCTGACGGCGGCGATCCGCCGCACCGCGACGCGCGAGGTGTACCGGAACGACTGGTTGACGCTGCGCGAGGACGCGATCGTCCGGCCCGACGGCAGCACCGGCGTCTACGCCGTGGTGGACAAACCGACCTATGCCCTGGTGATCCCGTACGACCCCGCTCAGGATCGGTTCCACCTCGTTGAGCAGTTCCGCTATCCGCTGGGACTGCGCCGCTGGGAGTTCCCTCAGGGCACCGCACCCGAACAGCAGCATCTCGACCCGATTGCGCTGGCGCACCGCGAGCTTCGCGAAGAGACCGGGCTGCGCGCCGAGCGCATGGAACGACTCGGTCAGCTCGACGTGGCCGCCGGGATGAGCAGCCAGCGCGGTTGGGTGTTCCTGGCGACCGGCCTCACCGAGGGTGAACACGAACGCGAGCATGAGGAGCAGGACATGCACAGCGCGTGGTTCTCCCGTGCCGAGGTGGACCAGATGATCCGCGATGGTGAGGTCACAGATGCCCAGAGCCTCGCGGCGTTCACGTTGCTGTCGCTAGGTGCGCGGTAGGGCTCAGCGCCGTTCGGCCAGCGCCCGCAGGAAGAACATCAGGTTGGCCGGACGCTCGGCGAGTCGGCGCACGAAGTAGCCGTACCACTCGTCGCCGAACGGAACGTACACCCGGACATGGTTTCCGGCCTCGGCCAGCCGGCGCTGCTCACCATCACGGATGTTGTAGAGCATCTGATATTCGAAACCCTCGGCGTTGCAGCCGAATTCGTCGGCCACGGCAGGGACCGCCTCGATGATGGTCGGGTCGTGAGAGGCCACCATCGGATAGCCCGAGCCGGCCATGAGTATCCGCAGGCAGCGCAGGTAGGAATCGGTGACGGCCTCGGCGTCGCGGTAGGCCACCGAGGACGGTTCGTCATAGGCGCCCTTGCACAACCGGATCCGGGCGCCCGAGGCGGCAAATTCACCGCAGTCGGCCTCGGTGCGGTGCAGGTAGGCCTGCAAAACCGTGCCGAGCCAAGCGAATTCGGTGCGCAGATCACGCACGATCGACAGAGTGGAGTCGGTGGTGGTGTGGTCCTCGGCATCCACGGTCACCCAGGCACCCACCTCGCGGGCCTTCGCGCAGATGGTGTGCGCGTTCTCGTAGGCGATCTTGGCCCCGTCGCGCGGCAGCGCCTGCCCCAGCGCCGAGAGCTTGAGCGAGACTTCCAACGGTCGCACCGCCGTCGCGGTGTCGCCGCGCTGCGCCAGCCCGTCGAGCAGGGCCAGGTAGGCGGCGACGGTCCGGTCGGCGTCGTCGACGCTGGTGGTGTCCTCCCCGAGGTAGTCGACGCTGACCATGCGTCCTGAATCACGCAGGGCGCCAACGGTGTAGAGCGCATCGGGAATGGTCTGCCCCGCGACGAAGCGGTCCACCACCCGGCGGGTGATCGGCAGCCGTTCGGCGGTGCGGCGCAGTCGTGGGGAACGCGACGCGGCCAGGATCGCGGGGCGGGCCACCCGCTGGAACACGCTCACGGTCAGACCTCCATGTGCGGGTAGGTGTGGGTGGTGGGCGGCACGAAGGTCTCTTTGATCGAGCGGGCCGAGGTCCAGCGCAACAGGTTCAGTGCCGAGCCGGCCTTGTCGTTGGTGCCCGAGGCGCGGGAGCCGCCGAACGGTTGCTGTCCGACGACCGCGCCGGTCGGCTTGTCGTTGACGTAGAAGTTGCCTGCCGCGTTGCGCAACCGGTCTTGGGCCAGCAGCACGGCGGTCCGGTCGTCGGCGATCACCGCGCCGGTCAGGGCATAGCGGGCGCCGGTGTCCACGACGTCGAGGATCCGCTCGTACTCCGCGTCGGGGTAGACGTGCACGGCCAGGATCGGCCCGAAGTACTCGGTGGAGAACGCCTCGTCGGTGGGGTCGTCGGACAACAACACGGTGGGTCGGACGAAATAGCCTTCGCTGTCGTCGTATTCGCCACCGGCGGCGATCGTCACACCGGCGGCGCCCTTGGCCCGCTCGATCGCGGCGACGTTCTTGGCGAAGGCGCGGTTGTCGATCACCGCGCCGCCGTAGTTGGTCAGGTCGGTTATGTCGCCATAGCTGAGCTCGGCGGTGGCCGAGAGGAAGTCGTCACCCATCTGCTGCCATACCGACCGCGGGATGAAGGCCCGGGAGGCGGCCGAGCATTTCTGCCCCTGGTAGTCGAAGGCACCGCGAATCAAGGCGGTGCGCAGCACATCCGGGCGGGCCGAACTGTGCGCGACGACGAAGTCTTTGCCGCCGGTCTCGCCGACCAGCCGCGGATAGGTGTGGTAACGGTCGATGTTCGCGCCCACTTCGCGCCACAGGTGCTGGAATGTGGCGGTGGATCCGGTGAAGTGGATGCCGGCCAGCCGCGGATCGGCCAGGGCCACATCGGAAACCGCAATTCCGTCGCCGGTCACCAGGTTGATCACCCCGGGCGGCAGCCCGGCGGCCGCTAGCAGTTGCATGGTCAGATAGGCCGCGAAAGTCTGTGTGGGCGAGGGCTTCCACACCACGGTGTTGCCCATCAATGCCGGGGCGGTCGGCAGGTTGCCTGCGATCGCGCTGAAGTTGAACGGGGTGATGGCGTAGACGAAGCCTTCGAGCGGCCGGTGGTCGGTGCGGTTCCACACCCCGGGACTGCTGATGGGCTGCCGGGCCAGGATGCCGCGCGCGAAGGCGACGTTGAAGCGCCAGAAGTCGATCAGCTCGCAGGGCGCGTCGATCTCGGCCTGGTAGGCGCTCTTGGACTGGCCGAGCATGGTGGCCGCGGCGATCTTCTCCCGCCATGGGCCGGCCAGCAGGTCGGCCGCCCGCAGGAACACTGCGGCGCGCTCGTCGAACGGCAGCGCGGCCCAGTCGTGGTGGGCGGCCAGCGCCGCCTCGATGGCCGCGGTGGCGTCGGCGTGGTCGGCGTTGGTCAGGGTGCCCAGTCGCGCGTGGTGGCGGTGCGGTTGCACGACGTCGATGCGGGCGCCGCGGCCCATGCGGTGGCGTCCGCCGATGACGTGCGGCAGGTCGATCGGCGCCTCGGCCAGATCGCCGAGGGCGGTGGTGAGCCGGGTGCGTTGCGCTGAGCCCGGTGCGTAGTCGTGAACTGGCTCGTTGGCCGGCATCGGCACGTCGGTGATGGCATCCATAGCGTCCAGAATCCCCGCCGTGACCCACGTAACACTTGTTCGATCCGCCAAGACTTACCGGACGGATCAGTAGAATCAGACAACATGCCGATACCCGGTGTCAGCCTGGGCCAACTGCTGTTGGCTTTGGACGCCACGCTGGTCACGCTCGTGCAGGCGCCCCGCGGCTTGGATGTCCCGGTTGCAACGGCCGCCCTGATCGATTCCGACGACGTGCGGCTGGGGCTCGCCCCGTCCGCCGGCGCGGCCGACGTGTTCTTCCTGCTCGGTTTGTCCGAGCACGACGCGCTGGTCTGGGTCGAACAGCAGAACCTGCGTCGGCCGCCCGCGGCGATCTTCACGAAGGAACCGTCGGCGACGGTGATCAGCCGTGCCGCGGACGCGGGTACCGCCGTGGTGGCGGTCGATCCGCGGGCCCGCTGGGAGCGGCTGTACCGATTGGTCAACCACGTCTTCGAGCACCACGGCGACGGCGGTCTGCACGATTCCGGCACCGATCTGTTCAGCCTGGCCCAGTCGGTGGCCGAACGCACCCGCGGCATGGTGAGCATCGAGGACGCCCAGTCGCACGTGCTGGCCTACTCGGCCTCCAACGATGAGGCCGACGAGCTGCGCCGGCTGTCGATCCTGGGCCGGGCCGGGCCGCCGGAACACCTGGCCTGGATCGCCCAGTGGGGCATCTTCGACGCGTTGCGGGCCCAGCCCGACGTGGTGCGGGTGGCCGAACGTCCCGAGTTGGGTCTGCGGCCACGCCTGGCGATCGGGGTCTTTCAGCCGTCGGCCGACGAACGTCGCGCGCCGGTATTCGCCGGCACCGTCTGGGTGCAACAGGGCAGCCGCGACCTGGCCGAGGACGCCGAGGAGGTGTTGCGAGGCGCTGCGGTGCTGGCCGCCCGCATCATCGCCCGGCTGGCGGCGGCCCCGTCCACGCACGCCGTGCGGGTGCGGGAGCTGCTGGGTTTGCCGGACTCGGGCGAGGCGGCCGCTCCCGCCGAGATCGGGCCGATCGCCCGGGAACTGGGAATCACCGCCGACGGCCGGGCCGCGGTGATCGGATTCGACGGCCGTGCCGGAGGCGCGCGAGATGCCACGGGCGGCGCGACCACCCGGCTGGCCGACGTGCTGGCCCTGAGCGCCAGCGCTTTTCGCCATGATGCGCAGATAACCTCGGCCGGGTCGCGGGTCTATGTGTTGTTTCCCGACACCGGCAAGGCGGTGGCGTCGTGGGTGCGCGCCACGGTGGCGGCGCTGCGCGCCGAGTCGGGTCCGGACCTGCACGCGGTGATCGCCGGCCCGGTGGCCGGATTGGCCGGCGCCGCGGCGGCCCGCGCCGATGTGGATCGGGTGCTCGACACCGCCGAACGGCACCCTGGGACGCTGTCCGCGGTCACCTCACTGGCCGAGGCCCGCACCGCGGTGCTGCTCGACGAGATCGTCACCGCCATCGCCGCCGACGAGCGGCTGATCGATCCGCGGGTACGGACGCTGCGGGACGCCGAGCCGGTGCTGGCCGAAACCCTCGCGGTGTACCTGGACTGTTTCGGTGACGTCGCCGCGGCCGCACAGCATCTGCACGTGCACCCCAACACCGTGCGGTACCGGATCCGCCGGGTCGAGCAGCGACTGGCCGTCTCGCTCAACGACGCCGATGTGCGGCTGCTGTTCGCGCTGAGTCTGCGCGCCACGTCGTGACGGACGCGGTCTGTCCACCGTTCGGTTGACAGACAAATCAGCCGGGAAGTCGTCGCGCGCTCGCTCCCACAGCGGCACCGTGAAGACATGACCACCGAAGCCATCCCGCACGCATCCGAACATCCGTATCTGACCGGAAACTTCGCCCCGGTACACGACGAGGTCACCGTCACCGATCTCCCGGTCACCGGCAGCCTCCCGGATCATCTCGACGGGCGCTACCTGCGCGTCGGGCCCAATCCGGTGAAGCCGCCGGACCCCCGGCACTATCACTGGTTCCTCGGCGACGGTATGGCGCACGGGATCCGACTGCGCGACGGCAAGGCCACCTGGTACCGCAACCGCTGGGTCCGGTCGTCCTCGGTGGCCCGCCAACTCGGTGAGCCGTGGGCCGGCGGTGCCCACACGGCCGGCTTCGACTTCGCCTCCAACACCAACATCATCGGGCACGCCGGTAAGACGCTGGTGCTCACCGAGGCCGGGGTGCGGCCCTATGAGCTCACCGACGAGCTCGACACCGTCGGTCCGTCGGATTTCTGCGGCACCCTGTACGGCGGGTTCAGTGCGCACCCCAAGCACGACCCGAAAACCGGTGAACTGCATGCCGTCTCGTACAACCCGCTGCGTGGCAGCCGGGTGACCTACACGGTCACCGGGGTGGACGGCAAGGTGCGGCACCGGGTCGACATCCCGCTGCCCGCGCAGACGATGATGCACGATTTCACCCTGACCGAGAACTACGTGGTGCTCTACGACCTGCCGGTGCTGCTGGATCTGTCGACGATGGTGAAAAGCGCTCCGGCGCGGGCCGTGGCGAAGCTGCTCACCGGATTCGTCACCCGGCACGCGGCACCGGATTTCGTGTTGCGAGCCGCGATGCGCGGCTCCGAACGCACCGCCACGGTGCCGACCTCGGGGATGCCCTACCGGTGGTCCCCGGAACGTGGCGCCCGGGTGGGCGTGCTGCCGCGCGACGGTTCGGCGCGCGACATCCGCTGGTTCGACGTGCCGCCCTGCTATGTGTTTCACGCCCTCAACGGTTATGACCACACCGGCCCCGACGGTGCGCAGATCGTGCTCGACGTGGTCCGTCACCCGGCCGTCTTCACCACCGGCGATCAGCTGTTCACCGACTCGATCACGTTGGACCGCTGGACCATCGACCTGGGCACCGGGCGGGTGCGTGAGCAACGGCTCGACGACACGTCCCAGGAGTTTCCCCGGCTCGACGACCGTGTCCTGAGCCGCCCGCACCGCTACGGTTACACCGTCGGCTTCGCCCCGGGGCCCGGTGGCCCGCCGACCGCCATCCTGCGCCACGACCTGCACCACGGCAGCACCCAACGGGTCGAGTTCGGGCCGGGCCGGGAACCCGGCGAGTTCGTCTTCGTCCCGTCGGGCCCCAACGCCGACGAGAACGACGGTGTGGTGATGGGTTTCGTCTACGACCGCGCCGAGGACCGCAGCGATCTGGTGCTGCTCGACGCGAGCACGCTGGCACCCGTTGCCACCGTGCATATTCCGGTCCGGGTTCCGCACGGCTTCCACGGCAATTGGGTGCCGTCGGACCGCTAGCATCGGCAGATGACCGAAAACGGTCCGGTGCCACGGGCGACGCTGCACGAGCCGTCGGACTGGCATTGGATGTGGGAAACCTACGTCTGCGGTTTGTGTGTCGCCGCGATCGTGGCGGTGGTGCTGCTCCGGCAGACGTTCGGCGGCAACGTTCCGGTGGCCTGCGCCGCGCTGGCCGCCATGGTGCTGGTCGTTCTGCTGTTCGGCCGCAAGGTGATTCGGGAGGCTGACCCGGTCACCGGGCCGGTGCACACCGCTACGGCGGCTTTCGTCGCGGTGGTGATCGGGCTGTGGCTGGTCGCCATCGTCGCCGCGGCGCCGGCCGTCGCCGCGATCCCGGCGCTGTACCCGCTGATCTTCGCCACCCTCCCCCTGACCGCGGCCCTGACCCTGACCTTCCTCATCACGCTGGCGCCGTTGGCGCTTGCCATCCTCACCCACGGGCCGGCCTGGCCGAGCCTGCCCGCGGTGGTGGCGGCCACGCTCGTCGGGGCGGTCGCGGCCCCGATCATCGGCACCACGATCATGAGCACGCTGCGCCAGCGTCAGCAGCTGACCCAGACGGTCGCCGAGCTGGCCGACAGCCGGGCCGAGGCGGCCCGGCTGTCGCGGCGGGCCGGGGTGGCTGCCGAGCGGGAGCGGCTGGCCCGGGAGATCCACGACACCCTGGCCCAGGGGTTCACCAGCATCGTGGCGCTGGCGCAGGCGGTGCAGGCCGAGAGTGACACCGATCCGGCGGCGGCCGCCCGGCACGTCGAGCTGATCCGCACCACCGCGCGCGACAATCTGGCGGAGGCCCGCACGATGGTGACCCAGTTGACCCCGGCGGCGCTACAGGAGGGCTCGTTGGCTGCGGCGCTGCGCCGCCAGTGCGACACCCTGGCCGCCGAGACCGGTATCGCCGTCGAGGTCGGCATCGGCGACGATCTGCCGCAGCTGGGCATGGCCACCGACGTGGTGCTGCTGCGCAGCGCGCAGGAGGCGATGACGAACGTGCGCAGGCATTCGGGTGCCAGTGCGCTCGCGGTGCAGTTGCGGCCCGTCGCCGGCAGCGTGCAACTCTGTGTGGCCGACAACGGGATTGGTCTGCACCCCGACCATGTCGACGGTTTCGGCCTGCGCGGCATGCGGGCCCGGTTGGCCCAGATCGGCGGCACCCTGTCGGTCTCGACGCCCGAGGGTGGCGGGGTGCGCATCGTGGTGGCAGTACCGGCCGGGCCGACGCCATGACGAGGGTGCTGTTGGTCGACGACCATCCGGTGGTCCGCGAAGGGCTGCGCGGCATGATCGACGCCGAGGCGGATCTGACCGTGGTGGGTGAGGCCGGGTCCGGTACCGAGGCGGTCGTTCTGGCCGGCGAGCTGCGGCCCGACGTCATCCTGATGGATCTGCGGATGCCCGGGTTGGACGGTGTCGCGGCCACCGCGCGGATCCTGGCCGCGGATCCGTCCATCCGCATCGTGGTGGTCACGACCTACGAGAGCGACGCCGACATCCTGCGGGCGGTCGAGGCGGGCGCCACCGGGTATCTGCTCAAGGACGCCTCCCGCGCCGAGTTGGCGACGGCGGTGCGCGACGCCGCCCGCGGCAAGACCGTGCTCGCCCCGGCGGTGGCCGACCGGCTGCTGAACGCCGTCCGCACTCCGGCGGTGGCCTTGTCGGAGCGTGAGGTGCAGGTGTTGTCGTTGGTGGCCACCGGCGCCACCAATGCCGAGGTGGGCCATGCCCTGCACATCAGCGAGGCCACGGTGAAGACCCATCTGCTGCGGGCGTTCCACAAGCTCGGGGTGTCGGATCGCACCGCGGCGGTCACCAGGGCGATGTCGCTGGGCCTGTTGGCACGCGGCTAGGTAAGGCGCGCGACGGCGGCGTCGATGCGTTCGTCGGTGGCCGTCAGCGCCACCCGCACGTGCTGCCCTCCGGCCGGGCCGTAGAACTCACCCGGCGCCACCAGGATCCCGCGTTCGGCCAGCCACCTGACGGTGTCCCGGCACGGCTCGCCACGGGTGGCCCACAGATACAGGCCGGCCTCGGAATGCTCGATGGTGAACCCGGCCGCCTGCATCGCAGGCAACAGCACCCCACGGCGGCGCGCGTAGCGCTCCCGCTGGACGGCTTCGTGCTCGTCGTCGTCCAGGGCGGCCACCATCGCGGCCTGCACCGGCGTGGGCACCATCATCCCGGCGTGCTTGCGCACCGCGAGCAGTTCGGCGACCACGGCGGGATCGCCGGCGACGAATCCGGCGCGGTAGCCGGCCAGCGACGAGGTCTTGGACAGCGAGTGCACGGCCAGCAGGCCGGTGTGGTCGCCGTCGCACACCGACGGGTGCAACACGCTGAGCGGTTCGCCCTCCCAGCTCAGCCCCAGGTAGCACTCGTCGGAGGCGACGAGCACGCCGCGGTCACGGGCCCAGGACACCACCTTGCGCAGGTGGTCGAGGGGCAGCACCTTCCCGGTGGGGTTGCTGGGCGAGTTCAGGTAGATCAGGGCCGGCACCTGCGGCCCCAGCTGGGTCAGCGAATCGGCACGCAGCACCTGCGCCCCGGCCAACAGCGCACCCACCTCATACGTCGGGTACGCCAGTTCGGGGACGACGACGGCATCGCCCGGGCCGATCGCCAGCAGTGTCGGCAGCCAGGCGATCAGCTCCTTGGTGCCGATCACCGGCAGCACGGCGTCCGGCGCCAGATCGGTGATGCCGTACCGGCGGCGCAGCGCCGCCTCGGCGGAGGCACGCAACGCCGGGGTGCCGGCCGTCGTCGGATAGCCGGGGGCGGAACTGGCGGCGGCCAGCGCCTCGCGGATCACCGGGGCCACGTCGTCGACGGGAGTGCCTACCGAAAGGTCGACGATGCCGTCCGGGTGCGACCGGGCCAGTGCCGTGACATCGGCCAGGGTGTCCCACGGGAACTCTGGCAGTGCCGCTGAACGACGCTGTCGCGCTCGCACCACGTCAGTCTCGAAGCCGGTGTCGACCGTGGTCAGTCCTCGGCCTTGGCCGGCAGATCCTTGACCATCTGCGGGTCGTTGTCGGTCTGGCCGACCTTGGAGGCACCGCCCGGCGAGCCGAGCTCGGCGAAGAAATCGGCGTTGGCCTGCGCGTAGCCACTCCACTGATCGGGGACGTCGTCCTCGTAGTAGATGGCCTCGACAGGGCAGACCGGTTCACATGCGCCGCAGTCCACACACTCGTCGGGGTGGATGTACAACATGCGTCCGCCCTCGTAGATGCAATCGACGGGGCACTCCTCGATACATGCCTTGTCTTTGACGTCGACGCAGGGTTCGGCAATGACGTACGTCACTGATGTCTCTCCTGTCCAGTGGGCTGCTGGGCTCGGTGGGTCGGGACTCTGATGAGCTCGACGTCACAGTATGCGTTGCCCATACTTGGACGATCGTCTCAGTGTGTCCTAACTTCACGCGCCACCCATTCAAGGGTGCCGCGTAGTTACTGATACTAAACGTCGCAGATATACCTCGCCTAGTCGCCACGACCGAATCGTTCCCGGTTGCGCAGGCCGGTACACCGCTCCGACAACTAGTTGCCTAGGACCGCCGGTCCCACCTACTCTGCGGACATGGGGCCGACCTACCCGAACCTGCTCTCGCCGCTGGACCTCGGCTTCACCACCTTGGGCAACCGGGTGGTGATGGGATCCATGCACACAGGCTTGGAGGACCGGGCCTCCGACACCGGGAAGCTCGCCGAATACTTCGCCGAGCGCGCCCGCGGCGGCGTCGGCCTGATCATCACCGGCGGTTACGCACCGAACCGGACCGGCTGGCTGTTGCCGTTCGCCGCCCAGCTGGTGTCCTCGACCGAAGCCCGCCGGCACCGCCGGATCACCACCGCCGTGCACGACGCCGACGGCAAGATCCTGCTGCAGATCCTGCACGCCGGACGCTATGCCTACCACCCGTTTTCGGTGAGTGCCTCGTCGATCAAGGCCCCGATCAACCCCTTCCGGCCCCGCGCCCTGCGCGATGTGGAGGGCACCATCGACGACTTCGTCCGGTGCGCGCTGCTGGCCCGTGAGGCCGGCTACGACGGCGTCGAGATCATGGGCAGCGAAGGCTATCTGCTCAACCAGTTCCTGGCGCCGCGCACCAACAAGCGCACCGACGCCTGGGGCGGCACGCCGGAGAAACGGCGCCGCTTCCCCGTCGAGATCGTGCGCCGGGTCCGCGCAGCGGTAGGTAGCGACTTCATCATCTGCTACCGGATGTCGATGGCCGATTACGTCGAAGACGGCCAAAGTTGGGCGGAAATCGTCGCGCTGGCAACGGAAGTCGAGATTGCCGGAGCGACGATCATCAACTCGGGCTTCGGCTGGCACGAGGCGCGGGTGCCCACCATCGTCACCTCGGTGCCCAATGCCGCATTCGCCGATATCAGCAGCGCGCTGGCCGAGCACGTCGACATTCCGGTGGTGGCATCCAACCGGATCAACATGCCGCAGACCGCCGAACAGATCCTGGCCGAGACGCACGTGCAGCTGATCTCGATGGCCCGGCCGCTGCTGAGCGATCCGGACTGGGTGCGCAAGGCCGCCGAGCAACGCGCCGACGGGATCAACACCTGCATCGCCTGCAACCAGGCCTGTCTCGACCACGCCTTCGTCCACAAGAAGGTGTCGTGTCTGCTCAACCCGCGGGCCGGGCGGGAGACCACCCTGGTGCTCAGCCCCACCCGCCGGGCCCGGTCGGTGGCCGTGGTGGGGGCCGGGCCGGCCGGCTTGTCCGCTGCGGTCAGTGCCGCCCAGCGCGGCCACCGGGTGACTCTGTTCGAGGCCGCGGCGACGATCGGCGGTCAATTCGACCTGGCCAGAAGGATTCCCGGCAAGGAAGAGTTCGACCAGACCATCCGCTACTACACCACGATGCTGGACACCCTCGATGTCGACGTGCGGCTGGGCGTCCGGGCCGACGTGGCGGACCTCGCCGAATTCGACGACGTGGTACTGGCCAGCGGCGTCACCCCGCGACTGCCCGCCATCCCCGGGATCGACCATCCCAAGGTTCTCACCTACGCCCAGGCCCTCACCGGCGCGCCGATCGGGAAGACGGTGGCGGTGATCGGCGCCGGCGGAATCGGCTTCGATGTCAGCGAGTTTCTGACCACCACCAACTCACCGACGCTGAACCTCAAGGAATGGAAGGCCGAATGGGGGGCCGCCGACCCCCAGGAGGCGCGCGGAGCGCTCACCACTGCGCTGCCCGCCCCGGCCGCCCGTGAGGTGTACCTACTGCAGCGCACCAAGGGCCCGCAGGGCCGCACCCTCGGCAAGACCAGCGGCTGGGTGCACCGCGCGTCACTCAAAGCGAAAGGGGTGCATCAGCTTTCCGGCGTGAACTATGAGCTCATCGACGACGACGGCCTGCACATCAGTTTTGGATCCGACCGACGCGACCGGCGGGTGCTGCCGGTCGACAACGTGGTGATCTGTGCCGGTCAGGAATCGGTGCGCGAACTCGAAGTCGCGCTGAGACGCAACGGGATCGAGCCCCATGTGATCGGCGGGGCCGCGGTGGCCGCCGAGCTCGACGCCAAACGGGCCATCCGGGACGGCACGGAACTGGCCGCCAAGCTATAGCGGGACAGGCGGTTTCACGGCGTGTTTTCGTGAAATACCGAAACCTGACATCGGATATCTGTACTTTGACGGAGTCGGCTATTCCGCATGTGCGGGTCCAGCTCGCCCGCACACAGCTGTGGGGGGAGTCCACGCATGGCGATCGATCCGGGTCAGGTTGTTCCGTCGGCCCACCATCCCGACCAGGCTTCGTCCCAGCCGCTGATCGGACGCGGGTGGTTCCAGGGTGTCGCCCTGGTGATGATCTTCGGCTTCTTCGTGATGGGGCTCCTGGCTTATCGCACCTACACCGCGTCGATGCCGATGCCGCAGAGGGTCGTCACGCAAACCGGTGACGTGGTGTTCACCGGCGAGGACATCACCCGCGGGCAGGAGATCTTCCAGGCCCGCGGACTGCAGGAGTACGGCTCGATCGTCGGCCACGGCGCCTATCTCGGACCCGACTACACCGCCGACTATCTGCGCCGGGCCACCGATGATGTCGCCGCCCAGTTCCGGGCCGAGGGCATGGGTGACACCCACGACGCCGTGGTCGAGGAGTTCCGCACCAACCGCTATGACCCGGCCAACGGCACCCTGGTGTTCACCGACCGTCAGGCCAAGGCATTCGACCGGATCAACCAGCATTACGCCGAGTTCTTCGGCGAGGATTCCACGAAGAACGGCCTGCTGCCCAAGCTGATCACCGACCCGGCCGAGATCCACGACCTCACAGCGTTCTTCGCCTGGACGGCCTGGGCGTCGGCGGCCGAGCGGCCCGGCCACAACTACAGCTACACCAACAACTGGCCGGCCGAGCCGCGGGTCGACAACGGCCCCACCGCTCAGCTCATCGTGTGGTCGACGCTGTCGCTGATCATGTTGCTCGGCGGCACCGGCATCATGTTCGCGGTCTACGGCCGCTGGAGCCAGAAGATCGGATGGCACAGCGCCGAGGCGCCGGCACTGTCCTTCCGGCAGCCGGGTGAGGTGGCGCTGACCCCGGCCCAGCGTTCGGCGATCTGGTTCTTCGCCATCGTCTCGGTGCTGTTCCTGGCGCAGGCCACGTTGGGCGGCGCCGTCCAGCACTACCGGGCTGAACTGTCCGACTTCTTCGGCTTGGACCTGGCTGCCATCCTGCCCTACAACCTGGCCCGCACCTGGCATCTGCAGCTGGCGCTGCTGTGGCCGGCGGCGGCTTTCTTGGCCGGCGGAATCTTCCTGGCGCCCTTCATCTCCCGGCGCGAGCCGCGGCGCCAACACTGGCTCTCCTACGGTCTGCTCGGCGCGGTAGTCGTGGTGGTGGTGGGATCACTGATCTCCGAAGCACTGTCGATTTACGGGATCATGCCGTCGGGCTCGTGGTTCTCGCAGCAGTGGGAGTACCTGGACCTGCCCCGGCTGTGGCAGATCCTGCTCACCGTCGGCATGTTCCTGTGGATCATCATCATCTGGCGTGCCATGCGGGCCCGCCTCAAAGGCGAGTCGAAGATGAACATGCCGTGGGTGTTCTTCTTCTCCGGCCTGGCGATCCCGATGTTCTATGCCGTCGGCCTGCTCGCGGGCAGCGACACCCACCTGACGGTGGCGGACTTCTGGCGGTTCTGGGTGGTGCATCTGTGGGTCGAGGACTTCCTCGAGCTGTTCACCACGGTGATGGTGGCCTACATCTTCGTGATGCTGGGGGTGGTCAGCCAACGGATCGCACTCGGCGTCATCTTCCTCGACATCATCTTGTACTCGGCCGGCGGCGTCATCGGCACGATGCACCACCTGTACTTCTCCGGAACCCCGGTGGAACACATGGCCCTCGGCGCGTTCTTCTCGGCGGCCGAGGTGATCCCGTTGACATTCCTCACGGTGGAGGCGTGGGCGTTCCTGCAGTTGGGTTCACGACAATCGGCGGGGGATTCCAAACCCTTCCCGCATCGATGGGCGGTCATGTTCCTGGTGTCGGTGGGCTTCTGGAACTTCGTCGGCGCCGGCATCTTCGGCTTCCTGATCAACCTGCCGATCGTGTCGTACTACCAGATCGGGACCGCGCTGACCGCCAACCACGGGCACGCCGCGATGATGGGCGTCTACGGCATGCTGGCTGTCGGGTTGGCCATGTTCGCGTTCCGCTACGTGATACCGGCCGACAAGTGGCCCGAGAAGTGGGCGCGGGTGTCGTTCTGGTGCCTCAACATCGGTCTGGCCTGGATGGTGTTCGCCAGCTTGCTCCCGCTGGGCATCATGCAGCTCTACCACTCGGTCAACGACGGCTACTTCGAGGCGCGCTCGCTCGGCTACCTCACCCAGCCCGGCAACGCGGTGATGGAGTGGCTGCGCATGCCCGGTGACGTCATCTTCATCGTCGGCGGCATCCTGCCCTTCGTGTGGATCGCCTGGCAGGCGTTGCGGCACTTCCGCTCTGGCCCGACTGCGCTCGAACTGCCCGACCAGCCGCTCTACACCGAGCTGTCCCCCGAACCCGCCGCGGAAAAGCCATGACCCCACCCGCTACCTCGGCGTGGCTGATGGCCGGTTACGCGCTGGCCCTGGTCGCCGTGGCGTGGGGGTTCGATCTGATGGCGCGACGCACCTCGATGCGCGCCGCGCAGTGGCGCACCGGCAATTTCTCCTATCACGCCGACCACGACGCGTGGTTGTGCCCCGAAGACCACTGGCTGTGGCCGACGTCGTTCGACCCTGCCAACCGGGTCATGCGGTACCGGGCGAAACCCGCGGTCTGCAACGCCTGCCCGGTCAAGGCCACCTGCACCACCTCCGATCACGGCCGCGAGATCACCCGCGAGGTCGACCCGTGGCCGTATTCGGAGGCCGGCCAGTTCCATCGCGGAATCGCCTGCACAGTGGCCGGATTGGCGCTGGTGATGGTGCTGGCCATGATCATCGGCCAACATGGGACCGGTGATCTGGTGGTGCTGGGCGTGACCGCGCTGATCGTCATCGCCGCCGGGGTCCCGCTGGCCCGGCACCTGTGGGCCAACCCGGCCAACGCCCCTGACCATCTGCCCCACCGGTCCTCCGAACAGGAACTCACCGCGATGACCGTGGATCGTTTTGCCACCAAGTGGGGCGGCTTTACCGAACGCAAGGAGGACCGGTGACTGCCCTGTGGCTGTTTCTCGGCGCGGTGGGCGTGATCCTGCTGATCGCCCTTCTCGTCCTGTCATTGAAGGTTTTGCGCGAGTACGAGCGCGGGGTGGTGTTCCGGATGGGCCGGGCCCGCCCGCTGTACGGGCCGGGCCTGCTGTTCTTGATCCCGTTCGTCGACCGGATGGTGCGGATCGACGAACGCGTGGTGACGTTGACCATCCCCCCGCAGGAAGTGATCACCCGCGACAACGTGCCCGCCCGGGTCAACGCCGTGGTGATGTTCCAGGTCACCGACCCACTCAAAGCCGTTCTGGGCGTGGAGAACTACGCGGTGGCCACCTCGCAGATCGCCCAGACCACGCTGCGCTCCCTGCTCGGGCGGGCGGATCTGGACACCCTGCTGGCCCATCGCGAGGACCTCAACGTCGACCTGCGCGGAGTCATCGAAAAGCAAAGCGCGAACTGGGGTGTCGAGGTTCGCGTGGTTGAGATCAAAGACGTGGAGATCCCCGAGTCGATGCAGCGCGCGATGGCTCGCGAAGCAGAGGCCGAACGCGAACGCCGAGCCAAGGTGATCAACGCCCGCGGTGAACTGCAGGCCTCCGACGAGCTCCGGCAGGCCGCCGAAACCCTGTCGAAGAACCCGGCCTCACTTCAGCTGCGCTACCTGCAGACCCTGCTTGAGCTTGGCGCGGACCAGAACTCGACCGTGGTGTTCCCATTGCCGGTCGACATCATCACGCCGTTTTTGAAGAATCCCGCCGGCCTCGGTGATGCGTTGGCCAACGGGCTGGCCAGACACCGGGATTAGCGCGCGTCAGCCGACGCACCCGCACGCTCGCGCGGTGCCGGGCGCAGTTGCGCCACGCAGCGGTCCGGCTGCACGAATGGACGCAGCCCGTCGACGGACACCGCGCCGCCCCACACCTCCATGGCACCTTGCATGAGGCCCAGGTGTACCGGGCAGATCACCTCCGGGCGTGACTGCGCCAGTTCCAGAAACGGGCAGTGACGCAGGGCGATTTCGGTGCCTGCGGCATTGGACTCCGGGGCGAAGCCGAGCTCGTCGAGCAGGTCCACCAGCTTGCCCACCGGGCTGCGGTCGGGGTCGACGGGCCGGGCCGACGCCAGCCGCGCCCCCATGGCCCGGCCGGCCGCACTGGTCTGCGATCCGGGTGCCGATCCCGACGCCACCGATTCGGCCAGCGCCTCGGCCAGCAGCCGGTAGTCGCGTGGGCCGCCGGGATCCATGCCGGCCACCGCAGCGAAGAGTTGCGCCGGGCGCCCCGGCCGGGTCTGGGTTCCCGTCACCCGGCGCACCTGTTCGCTCTCCAACAGGGCGTCGAGGTGGAAACGCACCGTATTGGCGTGGACGTCGAGCTGTTCGGCGATGGCCGCGATGCTCATCGGCGCGTCGGCCTCGCGCAACACCGCCAGCACGTCACGGCGCCGCCCACCGACCGCGGTCATGTCTGTTGCGGCGGCAGGCCGGCGACCAGTGGCGCATCAGCAGCCACCGGCCCCAGCTTCGCCGCCCCGCCGGGCGATCCCAGCGGCTCGTCGCGGCCCGGCAACGTCTCGGCGAAGAACGCGGCGTTGTCGTCCTGGTAGGGGACGAACTCGTCGGGCAGATCGTCCTCGTAGTAGATGGCCTCAACGGGGCAGACCGGTTCGCAGGCCCCGCAGTCCACGCATTCGTCGGGGTGGATGTAGAGCGCGCGCGCACCCTCGTAGATGCAATCGACCGGACACTCCTCGACACAGGCGCGGTCCATCACGTCCACACATGGCTTGCCGATTACGTATGTCATGGCCCATAGTTTATACAAGAAAAGTTTGTAAAAACTGGTGGAGGCGATGATGACACGTCCCGAACCTTCCCGGCGGCGGTGAGCCCGATGACCAGAGCCGACGCTCGCCCGACGACCGCAGACGGCACCCTGGTCGCCACCCGGCCCTTTCCCGAACGGATGGGCCCGCCGGGCAAACTGGTCTACAAGCTGATCACCACCACCGATCACAAACAGATCGGCGTCATGTACATGGTCGCCTGCTACGTGTTCTTCTTCACCGGCGGGCTGATGGCGCTGTTCATGCGTTCCGAACTCGCCGAACCCGGGCTGCAGTTCCTGTCCAACGAGCAGTACAACCAGTTGTTCACCATGCACGGCACGGTGATGCTGCTGTTCTACGCCACCCCGATCGTGTTCGGGTTCGCCAACCTGGTGTTGCCACTGCAAATCGGCGCCCCCGACGTGGCGTTCCCACGGCTGAACGCGCTGTCGTTCTGGCTGTTCGTCTTCGGTGCACTCATCGCCCTCTCCGGCTTCATCACCCCCAGCGGCGCCGCCGATTTCGGCTGGACCGGCTACGCCCCGCTCAGCGAGGCCATCCACTCCCCCGGGGCCGGAGGCGATCTGTGGATCATGGGCCTGGCCGTCTCCGGCCTCGGCACCATCCTCGGGGCGGTCAACATGATCACCACCGTGGTGTGCATGCGCGCGCCCGGCATGGTGATGTTCCGGATGCCGATCTTCACCTGGAACATCCTGGTCACCAGCGTGCTGGTGTTGATGGTGTTCCCCTTGCTGACCGCCGCCTTGTTCGGCCTGGCCGCCGACCGGCACCTCGGCGCCCACATCTACGACCCCGCCAACGGCGGAGCCATCCTCTGGCAGCACCTGTTCTGGTTCTTCGGACACCCCGAGGTCTACGTCGTGGCACTACCGTTCTTCGGCATCGTCACCGAGATCATCCCGGTCTTCTCCCGCAAGCCGCTGTTCGGCTACACCACCTTGGTGTATGCGACCATCAGCATCGCCGCGTTGTCGATGGCGGTGTGGGCCCACCATATGTTCGCCACGGGAGCCGTTCTGCTGCCGTTCTTTTCGCTGATGTCCTACTTCATCGCGGTTCCGACCGGGATCAAGTTCTTCAACTGGATCGGCACCATGTGGAAAGGTCAGTTGACGTTCGAAACCCCGATGCTGTTCTCGGTAGGGTTCATGGTCACCTTCCTGCTCGGTGGGCTCTCGGGTGTCATGCTGGCCAGTCCGCCGATCGACTTCCACGTCACCGACACGTACTTCCTCATCGCCCACTTCCACTACGTGCTGTTCGGCACCATCGTGTTCGCGTCCTTCGGCGGGGTGTACTTCTGGTTCCCGAAGATCACCGGCCGGTTGCTCGACGAACGTCTGGGCAAGGTGCATTTCTGGTTGAC
Source organism: [Mycobacterium] fortunisiensis (assembly GCF_019050325.1). GTDB lineage: Bacteria > Actinomycetota > Actinomycetes > Mycobacteriales > Mycobacteriaceae > Mycobacterium > Mycobacterium fortunisiensis. Next base: position 95,898 of record NZ_VOMB01000023.1, read on the forward strand.
GTTCATCGGGTTTCACACCACCTTCCTGGTACAGCACTGGCTGGGAAACGAAGGCATGCCCCGGCGTTATGCCGATTACCTGCCGTCGGACGGGTTCACCACGCTGAACGTGGTGTCCAGCATCGGGGCGTTCATCCTCGGCGTTTCGATGTTGCCGTTCGTGTGGAACGTGTTCAAGAGCTGGCGTTACGGCGAGCCGGTGACCGTCGATGACCCGTGGGGCTACGGCAACTCGCTGGAATGGGCCACCTCATGCCCGCCGCCGCGACACAACTTCACCGAGCTGCCCCGGATCCGCTCGGAGCGGCCGGCTTTCGAGCTGCACTACCCGCACATGGTCGAGCGGATGCGCGCCGAGTCACACGTCGGGCGCCACTGAGCGCGGTGCGGGCCCGAGGTGGGATGTCGGCTCCTGGCCGGCTATGGCGTATGGCTCCGCGATTGTCACGCTGGAGTGGCGCTGGAGGTCGAGCGCCACTCCAGCGTGACGAATTGGCGCGATCAGGCCTGCTTGAGCGCCTCGATCTCGAGAGTGATGGTCACCTTGTCGCCGACGACGGTGCCACCGGTCTCCAGCGGCATGTCGATGTCGATGCCGAAGTCCTTGCGGTTCAACACCACCGAGGCTTCGAAACCGGCAACCGGGCCCTGCCCCATGCCGGGGTTCACGCCGTTGTACTCGAGCTGGAGCGACACCGGCTTGGTGACGCCCTTGAGGGTGAAGTTTCCGTCGACGATGTAGTCGTCGCCGTTGGGGCGTACGCCGGTCGAGACGAAGGTGGCCGTCGGGTAGGTCTCGGCGTCGAAGTAGTCTGCGGAGCGCACGTGGGCGTCGCGCTGCTCGTTGCGGGTGTTGATCGAGCTGACGTCGATGGTGGCGCTGACCGACGGAGTGCCATCCTCGGCGACGGTGATCGCGCCGCTGAACGTCTCGAAGCTGCCGCGCACCTTGCTCACCATGAGATGGCGGACCGAAAAGTTGATCGAAGAGTGCACCGGGTCGATGGCCCAGGTGCCTGCGGTCAGGTCGGTGGCTACTGCTGCGGTCATGGTGTCTCCTTGGTCGGTGAGCCGGTGGGTCCGGCGCCTTCCCCGGAAACAACCGGACCGTGGTCCAGTTTCATTCCCGGTTTTCGGAATTTCATCGCGATCTTGAATGCGTGCGAGCGCACTCTCGTAGCGCCGCGAGGGTGCGCAAACTGTTGACGTTCAGCGGTGTGTCCACCGGCAGACCCGCACGCTCGCGGGGCAAGTTATGCGGCGAGCGGCGAGTAATCGGTGGTGCGTTGGCGGGCCGGGCGGCCGATACCCTCGGCGATCGCGACGAGTTCGGCCACCGTCTTGGCCGAACCGTTCTCCGAGCCGGCCATCCGGGAGATGGTCTCCTCCATCAGCGTGCCGCCCAGGTCATTGGCGCCGCCGCGGAGCATCACCTGAGTGCGCTCGACACCGAGCTTGACCCAGCTGGTCTGAATCGACGGGATCCTGCCGTGCAACATGATCCGGGCCAGCGCGTGCACGGCCCGGTTGTCCCGGTGGGTCGGACCCGGGCGCGCCCCGCCGGCCAGGTACAGCGGCGAGGACTGGTGCACGAACGGCAGCGGGACGAACTCGGTGAATCCCCCGGTCCGATCCTGGATCGAGCGCAGCACGTTGAGGTGCCCCACCCAGTGTTTCGGGGTATCCACGTGGCCGTACATCATCGTCGAGGACGAGCGCAGCCCGACCTCGTGGGCGGTGCTGACCACGTTGATCCACTCTGACGTCGGCAACTTGCCCTTGGTCAGCACCCAGCGCACTTCGTCGTCGAGAATCTCGGCGGCCGTGCCGGGGATGGTGTCCAAGCCCGCCTCGCGCAGCGAGGTCAGCCACTCCCGCACCGACAGCCCGCTGCGGGTGACGCCGTTGGCGATCTCCATCGGCGAGAACGCGTGCACGTGCATCGAGGGCACCCGCTTCTTGACCGCCCGCACCAGATCGGCATACCCGGTGACGGGAAGTTCGGGATCGATGCCACCCTGCATGCAGACCTCGGTGGCGCCGGCGACATGCGCCTCCCAGGCCCGGTCGGCGACCTCGTCGGTGGACAGTGAGTAGGCGTCGGCGTCGCCCTTGCGCTGCGCGAAGGCGCAGAACCGGCAGCCGGTGTAACAGATGTTGGTGAAGTTGATGTTGCGGTTGACGACGAATGTGACGTCATCGCCGACGACGTCACGTCGCAACGAATCCGCCAGTGCGGTGACGGCTTCCAAGGCCGGACCATCGGCGGTAGCCAGCGCGAGGTACTCGTCGTCGCTGCAGCCGCCGGGATCGCGTTCTGCGGAGCGCAGCGCGGCCAGCACATCGGTGTCGATGCGTTCGGGAGCGCGGGCGGCGAGCTCGTGCACCTTGGCGCGGATCGACTCCCAGTCGCCGAATGCGCTGTCGAGGTCACTGCGGGTCTCGGTGAGCCTGCCCTCGGAGTCGATCGCGGAGTGCAAATCGGTGCGGCCCAACGATTCCGACGCCTCGTCCGGCTCCTGCCACGGCCGCCCCACCGGGTTGACGTCGAGCGCGAAGCCGGTGTCGGGGTCGGCCAGTGCATCGACGTGCGCGCGCACCCGCGGGTCGATCCAGGCCGCACCCGCCTGTACGTACTGCGGCTGCACGGTCAGCCGCTGCACCAGGTCGTAGCCCGCCTCGGCCGTCACGTCGGCCAGATCGTCCAGCGCCGGCCACGGCCGTTCGGGGTTGACGTGGTCGGGGGTCAGCGGCGAGACACCGCCCCAGTCGTCGACACCGGCGCCGATCAGCGCCAGGCATTCGTCGCGCGACACCAGGTTCGGCGGCGCCTGGATCCGCATCTTGGGTCCGAGCACCAGGCGGGTCACCGCGATGGTCGCGATGAAGTCGTCGATGCCGGCATCGGGTGTGGACGCCATCGCGGTGTGGTCCTTGGCCCGGAAATTCTGCACGATCACTTCCTGAACGTGCCCGAACTCCTTGTGGGACTTGCGGATCGCGTGCATGGTCTCGGCCCGCTCGGTCAACGTCTCACCGATGCCGACCAGCAGACCGGTGGTGAACGGGATCGACAGCCGCCCGGCGTCATCCAGGGCACGCAACCGCACCGCCGGGTCCTTGTCGGGGCTGCCGTAGTGCGCTTCGCCCTTGACCTCGAACAACCGCCGCGACGTCGTCTCCAGCATCATCCCCATCGACGGTGCGACGGGCTTGAGCCGCGACAGCTCCGACCAGCTCATCACGCCGGGGTTCAGGTGCGGCAGCAGGCCGGTCTCCTCCAGCACCCGGATGGCCATGGCCCGCACGTAGTCCAGCGTGGAGTCGTAGCCGCGCTCGTCGAGCCACTGCCGCGCCTCGTCCCAGCGGGCTTCGGGCCGGTCACCGAGGGTGAAAAGCGCTTCCTTGCAGCCGACCTCGGCGCCGCGGCGGGCCACCTCGAGGATCTCGTCGGGCTCCATGAACATGCCGGCGCCCTGGGCCCGCAGCTTGCCGGGCACGGTGACGAAGGTGCAGTAGTGGCAGGTGTCGCGGCACAGGTGCGTCACCGGGATGAACACCTTGCGCGAGTAACTGACCGGCAGACGACCGTTCGCCCCGTGCCGGCCCGCCGACTCCAGCCCGGCGTCGCGGACCCGGGCGGCGCTGACACACAGATCGGCAAGATCGTCGCCGCGGGCGGTCATCGCGATCGCGGCCTCGTCAACGTTGAGGGCGACACCGTCGCGAGCCCGGCGCAGCACTCGACGCAGGGCCGCCGAAGTGGTCGGAGCGCTGGGCACCGTGGACTTCGGTGGTACGGCCGGAGTGGGCAGATCGGCGCCGCGCTGGGGGTTCAGAGCCACTCCCCTGTAACCCCGTCGTTGTGCACAATCATCCACGCGTCTCACATTCTGAAACCCCGCGCGCCCGCCTTGGCCTCGACATACCGGTCACGATAGACCCAGCATGTCGACGGGGTGCGGGGCCCTGCGGCGGACACGACGCGAAAGTCGCGACGAACTGGCTGTCGACCGCGTAAGTTCAGTGGGTCGGGAAGGGGAGACCGGGAGTCATGATGTCGGCGTCAGTTCGTTCGTATCTGGTTGCCGGGGCCGCTGCGGCCACCGCCACTGCGATCGTCCTCACCCCCGTACAGGCGACACCGGCCGATGTGGCCGTACCCGCGCACCCGACGAGCAGCCAGCCGCAGCTGACACAAGCCATGATCGACCTGTTGGCCGCGGCCAGCCGGATGACCGCCGCGGTCAACCCCAAGCAACCCGGCGAGACCGGCGCCGCATTCGGCGTGGCGCCCGCGGCAGCCGTCACCGGCGAGGTCGGGGTGCAGAACGCGGCAAGCGACTGGCTGACGTCGGCGTACCAGTTCATCCAGTACTGGGTGGATTACGGGGTCGAGCTCGCACAGTGGGTGGCTTGGGATCTGCTCTGGTTCGTGCCGTTCTCCGGGCTTGTCGGCGATCAGATCGGCCTCTTCTACTACGACCTGATCGAACCGATCGCAAACAGCATCTTCTACGACTTGATCGTGCCCGTGGTGGACGCCCCGCTGAACCTCGGGGTATGGGTCAACGGTATCGGCGACGCGATCGGCTCATCGATCGGCACCGCGATCGACTTCGGTGTCGCCGAGCTGAATTACTTCTTCGGCTGGCTCATTCCCCCGCTCCCGCCGCTGCCTGGCCTCGCGACGACGCAGACACTCGCCGCTTCCCTGGCCGCGCCCACGTTGCGTGACGTCATCGGCGATGTCGTACTGCCGCCGTCGGACTTCTTGACCGACCTCGCTGTCAACACCGTCGACGGCGCGTACGGCGTGGTTCAGAACGCGACCGGCTTTGTGGTGAACGGCGCCGACGATGTGCTCGACGCGCTGCATCTGCACTTCCTCAGCCGACAGCTCGACATCAACTACACATTGCTCAGCGCGCTCACCGAACAGGGCGTCGGCCTGACCACCGATCTGCTCAGGGTTCCGGACAACTATCTCAACGATGTGCTGAGGGACGGCCAAGGGCTTTTCCAGGCCGCCGGTACCGAGGCCCGATACATCGCCGACAGCGTCACCGACCGCGGCACCCACGCGCTCAACGCAGTCGGCAACTACATCGACGATCAGGTCGACTACTTCACCCCCGGGCTCACCACGACAACCGAGAAGACCCAAGAGGTGGCCGACGTCCCGGCGTCGGTGCGGGCATCGCTCCAGGCACCGGCGCAAAAGCCGAAGGACACGCTGCAGGACGAGCGGGCCGCCGTCACCGCGACGGACGCGCAGACCTCGAGCGGCCTCGCCAAGTCCGATTCGTCGGCGGACGACCCTGCGACGAATGGCCGGTCGCGGCAGCAGTCCCGGTTCAAGGACGCGATCGGCAACGCGAAGGACGACGACTCGCCCAACGCGACCCGGACAGGCGTCAGATCCGGAACGCCGAAGGCCGCCAAGCAGAAGTCGACGTCGTCGAAGCACGCCACGGACAACCGGAAGTCCGGCCACAAGCGGCAGCAGAAGAACGACAAGAAGTGAGTCAGCGGCGCTGCTGCAACCGCAGCAGCGCCACCGGCGGTAATGCACCGACGGCGATGAAGATCAGCGACCCGTAGGCCAGCAGTCCACGCCCGGCGAAGATGATGTCCGAGCCCGGTCCGCCGAACGTCATCAACACCACGGTGGCCAGCCAGGTCCACAGCGGCAGCGCCGCCCACCGGATGGAATCCGTCCAGAACATGGCCGCCCAGACGAGGGCGGTGTTGACGGCACCGGCGGCCAGCGCGCTGACCGGGAACGGGATCGAGCCGACATAGGACGGCAGCAGTAACGCGCCGACGACAGCTGAAATGACGCCGTCAACCGCAAGCAGTGCCAGGACGATTCGCCCCAGCACGGGTTCGGGCGGCGTCGTGGTGTCGGGGCTCAGGTGGGAATGCTGTCGAGCAACCCCACCAGCGAGCCCACCACCCACTGGTAGTTGTCTCCACGGTCCTGCCAGTGCTGCAGGTTCGGATCCAGATCGGGGTCCATGAATGTCCCTTCGACGACTCTGTTGCGGAGCTTACCGCGTCCGGTTCTGTTGATTACAGGTCGAGCCCGGCCAGCAGGTCGGTTTCCCAGCCACGCTCGTCGCGTTCCCCGGCATTACCTGCCGCGAGTACGTAGTGCTCCTCACCGACCACCGGCAGGGCGAGGTTGTTCGACAGCGCGAACGCGCTTCCGTTGGCCGCAACGCTGACCTGAGTGGCATGTGCGCGCATGGCGGCGACCTTGGCCGGCAGCTGCGCCGTGGCGTCCACGACGGCGTCGATCCGGTCGTCGGGGTAGCCGAATTCACCGTCCCCGACGTCGATGCGGATCCACTCCTCGGGCAGATCGATCAGGGTCTGCAGGCTGCTGAGCCCGGCCCGCATCGCGGTGCTGCCCATTACGGTCCAATAGAACTTCGGAACGGCCCAGCCGTCGGTGGCGGCGGCGCTGACGGCGGCGGTGGTCACCGTGTGGGCCTGTTTGTGGTCGGGGTGGCCGTAGCCACCGTCGGGGTCATAGGTGACGACGACGTGTGGTCGCAGCTCGTTGATGATCGCCACCAGTTCTCCGACTGCTTCGGCCATGTCGGCATCGACGAAACGGCGGTGCCCGCGACCCGGCGTGCCCTCCATGCCCGAGTCACGCCAGTGCCCGGGCCCGCCGAGGAACCGTGGCGCACCGATACCCAAGGCGCTCAGAGCTTTGGTCAGCTCACTGATCCGGTATCCGCCGAGCTGGTCGGCCTGGTCGGCGACCAGTTGGGCGTACCGGTCACCGATCACCTCACCCTCTTCCCCGAGGGTGCACGTCACCACGTGCACGTCGGCGCCGCGCGCGGCGTAATGCGCGATAGTGCCGCCGGTGGTGAGGGTTTCGTCGTCTGGGTGGGCGTGGACGAAGAGGAGGCGAGGGGCTTCGTTGGGCATCGTCAGTGACGATAGCTCTGCGCCGGTGGCCGCGCAGACAGACACGCATGCCGGCCGGCCGCAGCGAAACCCGACGACGATCGGGGCTCAAGTCGACGAGCAAACACGCAACGAAATCCGTAGTTTTTGGAAGTGACCGAACCTGCCAGTTGGTTGCTAACGCAACGACACCGGCGAATACCGGGACCAGTGGTACCCCAAAGTGGCATACGCCCTAATTCTGTGAACTAGTTATACACATCACACCAGTTTGTAAATGTGGCGTGCGCTAACTCGCAGAGCGCCCTCGACACCGCATTACCGCTGGGTAACCTAACTCTGGTTATGCTCGGCGCTTTCGCCAGCAACCATCTGACGGTTCCTGCCAAATATTTGCTGCCTGCCACTTCGATGACCCCATCATATCGCTACTTGCAGTTTCGCAATCATGTGATATGGGCGCCATAAAACCGCTCTACCAGCAATATTGAGACGTGACCAGAGGCCTTTGCGGACCAGTACGACCGTCCCGGTAGGTCGGAAGAAAGTTCCAAAAATTTGCAGACAACCGAACTTACTTTCGGGTAACTTCTGCGCCGCCCTAGTTACGCTCCCGTAAGGAGATCCAATGCAAGTCGCTGCTCGGCCGTTCTTGGCCGCAGGGGTGGCACTCGTCGGTGCCAGCGCCATCGCAGTCAGCCCCATGGCGCCGTCCATGCCCCAGGTACACATGCCTGTTGCCCTGACCGCCGCGATCGACAACCCACTGGTCGTGTTCGAGCCGGTGGCCACCGCGACCCAGACGTTGATCAGCAACATCATCGAGCGGCAGACCACCAATCCTGCCCCGATCCTGCGGCAACTGATCGCCAACGCCGTCGCCGGCGGCCAGGTCTTCGCTGCCGATCCGATCAACGTCAGCCTGCAGGCCATCGCCGATGCGCAGGCCGCGATCGACCGGATCGGGCCCAACCTCACCGCGCTCGGGGAGACCACGACGGCCACCGGAACCGCATTCAACGACGCATTCAACGCCCTCGGTCAGGCACTGCCGATCGCGCTCGAGGCCGCCCAGGCACAGATCGACGCCGGAGACATCAACGGCGGCATCGACACCGTCATGCAGTCGACGCTGCAGCCCCTGATCAACATCCTGTTGGCGACGACATCCGAGATCAACGCGGTCGGCGCAGTGCTCAACATCCCGCAGCCACTGCTCGATGCGACGGGTAACGCCCTCATCGGCGTTGGCGTGGCCATCGCCACCTCGACGCTCGGGATCGGCGTTCATCTCCCCGATCCGCAGCCGCTGGTTCAGCAGTTCATCACCGGCGTTCAGCAGGTGTCGGCCGCGGCGGCGTCGGGTGATCCGATCAATGTGCTGAACGCGATGCAACACAGCACCGCCGACTTCGTCGCCACCACCATCGCCCAGGTGGATCAGACGATCGGCATGGCCAACAGCCTCGCCGACGTGTATGTCTCAGCACTCAAGGAGCTGACGCCCAAGCCCGTCACGCCCACCCCGTCGTTGAGCGCTGCGGCCCCGGCGGCCATCACGGCGACCGCTGCCGCTGCACCGGCGATCGACTCGATGGTCAAGCCGGCCGCGAAGACCATCTCGGTACCAGTCAGCAACGCCGACAACGGTTCTGACACTGAGGCGGACGGCACGGAAGCCGGCACGGCAGCTGGTGACACCGGCACCGAGGCAACCGACACGCTCAAGTCGGAGGCGCCGGAATCGACCACCACCGATGCCGCTGCCAACGCTGCAACGGATTCGGAGACCGCCGCAGGCCCGGTGACCGGGACGTCGGCCACGGAGTCGTCCAGCGCCCCCGCCAAGGCCTCCCCCAAAGTGCACGTCAAGCGCACCAACCCGTTGAAGGCCGCCGGCGAGCACGTGAAGTCTGCGGTCAAGAAGGCGACCAGCGGTCCGAAGAAGGCCGCCGGCGCCGGAAAGAAGACACGCTCGTCGAAGCATTCCGGCAAGGGCTCCCACAGCAAGTAGCCCGCTGCGCCGTTCCCGACCGGCCCCCTCCGCACGCGTCCTCCCCCCAGCGCGCGGAGGGGGCTCTTCGGCCGTTCTCAGCCTGTGTTCAGGCATGGCGGCCACGGCGCCGCCGGACGCCTCCGGCCGCCAAAGTGGCGGTGCCCGACATCTGATTGCCTTGGCAAACAACGAGCAAACACCAGAACCGATGGCCCGGCGCGCTGTCGTGGACACGTTCGGCACGTCGCGGCGAGTTCATCGAGGAGGCGTCGACGGGGCCGTCCCGGGTGTTCGGGCGCAAATCCATCAGGGAGGTCGGACATCGATGTTGCGACTCGACTTCTGCGGCGACGCCGTGGAAATGGCTAACATCTTGCATTGAAGTGCAGTGACATACCTGCCCAGCGGCGACCCCAGCGGAAAAGGACCCCGTCCGGCTGTTGATAACACTGCTGCCAGCTAGTTCACCTTGCTCATGGCCTCGTTAGCCGCGAATTCGGGCTCACAAACAGCTTTTCAAAAACGTCAATTTGTAAAGTTACTCTCAGGTAGCTTCAGCCTCGTCGGGGAATCGGATTCATCTTGAGGAGAAGCAATGCAGCTCGCAGCCCATCCCTGTTTCACCACCGGCGTCGCGTTCCTCGGAGCCGGCGCGATCGCCATGAGTCCGGTGGCACCGCCGATGCCGGACATTGCCGTGCCGGCGATCTCCTCGGCCCAGGTGAACCTCTCCGCAGCAACGGATCCGGTCGAGGCGTACCTGGGCTTGATCACCAACACCTTCACCAACGTGACCGAGCGGATCGGCGACGAGATTGCCGATCCGGCTCCCATCCTGCGCCAGATCGTGACCAATCAGGTTGACAGCGCCGTCGGCGTCGGAACCGCGCTGACAGAAGCTGCCCAAAGCATCGGCCACGCACTCGACCCGTCGAACTCGACGGGCCTCACCGCGCGACTCCAGCAGGCGTTCGACCAACTCCTGCAAGGCGACGTCAACAAGGCAGTGTCCACCGCCTGGGGCAGCTTTCTCATCACGGCGCTGGGCCTCTTCCCGGTGGTGACGGCAATCACCAACGCGATCGAACAGCCGGTGGGCAACCTCGACGCCGTGCTCAAGGACCCGAGCATCGTCCTGCTCCCGGCGGTCGGCGTGCTCGGCATCGTCTACGGCTCCCTCACCGCCGCCGGCAACATCGGGCAGAACATCGTCGACGCGGTGAAGGCGGGCGACGCCCTCGCTGTCCTGAACGAGATGGTCGCCGCGCCCGCGGTGCTCGCCAACTCCGTGCTCAACGGCCCGGAGAACACCAGCGGGATCTTCGGGGCGGGCAGCGGTCTGGTGGATCTGATTCGCCAGACCCGCGAGACCATCACCAAGGACATCACTCCGCCGGCGGCTGCGTCGACCAATGCGGTGGTCGAGGCGGCGCCGAAGGCAACGGCCGCCATGGTGACGCTGGATGTCAGCCCGCAAGCGCCGACGCCGGCTTCAGCCAAGGCTGCGCCGGCCGCTCCCGCAGCTGAGGCGGCACCGGCTCCCGACGAAACCACCTCTGCGACAGCTGATTCCACAGTCGGCGAATCGTCGCCGGGCGTCGGCACTCCCGTGGTCAAGAAGAGCCTCAAGGCCGAGCCCGGAAAGATCGGGAACCTGTCCGGTTCGAAGCGGGCCGGCGCCGTCGCCCAACTCCGCGACGGCATCCAGGGATCGGTCGCCGGAGTCAGCGACGGTCTGACGAAGGCCGCTCACGGGCTCAGCGGCACGAGCACCCGTTCGCACCGGGCTGCGCACCCGGACAAGTCGTCGTCCTCGCGCGCAAGTTCACGTCACGCATCCTGATCCGCCCGGTGGGCCTCCTCGTCTGAGGGGGCCCACTGCGTGGTGCTACCGGGTTTTCGTCCACCCGCCCGCGTCGCCGACGATGCCGACCGGCACGGCGCCCGTCAGGCTCACGTTCTGCACGCTCGGCCCGGCCGCCACGATGGTGGTGTCCTGCAGGATCGGCAGCACGGTCGACATGTTCCACAGTCGCGGTTCCACAGCCTGGATCACCTCGGCGATGTTCGCCGAACCATCCAGCGCCGCATCGATTTTCGGCTGGATACCGCGGTCGCAGATGCCGGTGATGTTGCTCGGCGCCTGCACCAAGGCGTCGGAATCCGGCGCGGGGGCCGGCTGTGTAGACGTGGGCGTGGTGGCCGGCGCCGGGGCGATCGTGGTGCTGGGCTTCGGTGACGACGACGGTGTCACGCCCGGAACCGTCGTGGAGACCGCCGTCGCCTCCAGCGCCCGGCAACCGTAACGGGACGCGAGGCTGGTGGCCAGGTCTCCCCCGGCCTGGTGCCAGCCGACGACGGCGTCGACGCGGTTGTTGGTCAGCGCATCGCCGTACAGCACAACGGGATCCAGCGCCAGCACCGAGGCGTCGATGCCGACGTTGCGCAGTTGATCGGCCGCGGTGTTGGCCACCGCCACCGAGGTGGGGTCGTTGGAGGCCACGCCCAACACCAACGACAACGTCACGCCGTCCTTGGTGATGCGTGGGCGGCCGTTGTCGGGTGCGGGCGCACCGCCTGGGGCCGGTGACACCTGGGCAGCCTCGACCTCATAGCCCGAGGCGCGCAACAGATCCAGGGCGGCCTCCCGTGACATCGCCGGCGGTGCGGTCGGCACGTAGCCGGGATCGGACGGGGAGCGCACCTGAGCCTGTGCCAGCGTCACCGTGTTGTCGTCGCCGGCGCCCACCGAGGCCAGCAGGTCGACATCGATCAAGCCCAGGATCGCCTTGCGCACTTGGGCTTCGGCCAAGTGCGGCCGCTGACCGCGCAGGGTCAATTGCATCACCCGCGGCGTGACGATGCGGGCGGTGCGGACATCGGGGATCGCGCTCAGTTGCGCGAACGTTGCCGCGCCCCCGTGCACCTGGGCCACCTGGGTGTCGCCGTTGCGGATGGAGTCGGCGAGCGCGGCCGGCGCCCCGCCCCGTCTGAACAACACCTGATCGGGCTTTGCCGGCTGGCTCCAGTACCGGTCGTTGCGGGCCAGCAGGATCTCATCACGTTGCGGGTCAATGCTTTCCACCCGGAATTGGCCGCCGGTCACCGGCATCGCCCGGGCCAGCCCGGCCGCGAAACCCCCGGGAATGTCCTTGACGATGTGGGCCGGCACGATGTCGTTGAACAGCTCCCGCCAGGCCGGGTAGGGCTGCGAGAAGGTGACGACAGCCTGCTTGCCCCCTTCCACCGACTGCACACCGGTGATCAGGTCATAGCCGGCCGGATCGACAACGCCTGGCTGACTGACCATTTGGCGCCACAGATACCAGTAGTCGTCGGCGGCGATGGGTGCGTTGTCAGTCCACTGCGCCTCCGGGCGGATCTTGTAGGTGACCGTGAACGGGTTCTGGCTGGTTACCTCGGCCGATTCGAGCAGAGTGGGGTCCAGCTCCCAGCGCGAGCCGGTCGCCGATTTCGGATCGGGCACCGGCCGGAACGAACTCGGCAGTACCAGGGCGGCGATGGCCGCGTTCACCGGCGACTGGTCCGACAGCAGATGCGGGTTGAACCCCGGACCGATCGAATCGATCGCCATGATGATCTGGGTCGCCTTCATCGGCGGCGGCGGTGTGGTTTCCGTCGTTTCGGTGCTCTGCGGCGCCGGCGGCGGGCTGACCGTACAGCCACTGAACAAGAGCGCCGGCACCGAGATGAGCGCCCCGATCGTCAGGTGGGCGCGGCGGAGGGGTGTCGGCACGCTACTCAGGGTATCGACCGGCCTCCCGCGCTGCCGCCGCGCACCTGCACTGCACGGAAGGCGTGTCGACGAGTATCAACGGTGACATAATAGATCCAAATATTTCAAGTCGCAAATACTTCGCGAGCTCCTCATATAACCTAACTGACCTGCTGCTATGACTAGCTCCCCTACTCCACTAGGCGACGTCGTAGCGAATATTGTCGTTCTTTGCATACATCTCAGGGTGTTCTCAGATAACCTCTGCGCCGTCGGCCGGAGTGACCGACACCACACCTCACTCAAAGGGAGACTCCGTTGCGACAAGCACTACGGCCCTACGTCACCGCCGGCCTCGCGATCGCGGGCGCCGGCATCATCGCCGTGGGCCCGATCTCCATACCAGACACCGGCACACACTCGGTCGAGTTCTCGTCGGTGCACCTCGCCGCCGCCGAACTTCCCGGGGCACTGCAACCTCTCGACGACAGCCAAACCGCCGCCGAGGCCTATCAGCAATTGATCGTCCTGACGGGCGCATTCCTCTCCGCCGCCCTGGTACCCGTGGTCGAAAACCCGGCACCGATTCTGAGTCAGTTACTGGCCAACCAGTTCGAATATCTGAACTACCTTGCAGTGGGCGTTGCGTATGGGGCAGGCAACGGCGTGCTGGCCCTGGGAGAACTGCCCGGCGTCCTGATAAATGCAGCCGCGCAGATGGGCACCGGCGATGCCGAGGCCGCGATCCAGACGCTGTGGACCTTCGTCGAACACACCGCACTGCAGGTTGTCAGCCCATTCATGCAGTCGCTGACGATCCCCGGCATGATCGCCCAGAACATCGCCAATGTCGTCACCGCACTCCCGATGATGGCTCTCGACTTGGGCCTCAACGCGTTTGAAACGATCAGCAACACGATGCGGACCACGGCGACGGCCGTCCAGGACGTCATCGAGGCGGCAGCCGCCGGCGATCCGCTGGCAGCAGCCGACGCGATCGTCTCGGCACCCGCCCACATTGCGACCGCCCTTCTCGTCGGTGACATCGCAGATGGAGGCGAAACCGTTGGCTTGATCAACGGGCTGCTCACGAGCTTCGTGCAGGCCCGCGAGACGATCGCCGAAGCGCTCGGAGCGCCGCCCCGAGAAACCTCAGAGGCCGCGGCGGCCCGGCCCACAACGGCCGCGGCGACGGGCGAGGTCGCCGGCGATGCCGATGACGCCGCAACGGACACCGCGTCTGCCGAGACGACACCGGCGGGGACATCATCTGACACCACCGCCGACGAGGCAGCCCTGCCGGCCGAACCGGAGACCACCACGAACTCCGAATCGGATGCAGGACCGCGGACAGCCCCACTGGTCCGAAACAGCGCGAAAGCGGTGCCCGGCAAGACCGGCCTGTCCACCGAGCCCGCCGGCCAAACGCCGGTGCCGTCGTCGCTCAGCACGGGCTCCTCGGCGACCGGCACCCCCGGGGCGGACGCCGAGAAAGCATCCAACGGGACCCACAAGCCCGGTACCCGCGGCCGGCACGACAAGAGGGCGTCAGCACACTCCAGCGACTGAACCGTGTGGTCAGGCCGCCGCTCTCAGGCAATGCTCAGGAGCGGCGGCCGAAACCACCTACCAGAGGCGAACTGGCGACACGGAAGAAGGTGGCGGACCCTGACATTTCATTGCCCATCGACCCGTGACGCAAAGATCGGGACGCCACGCCGGCGCGGTCCCGGAGTCCGTGGACGCCGGGCCGCCATGACCCCCCGTCGGACAATCATCTGTGCGTCGTCAGCACATTGGGCATTAAGCCAGCAATTGTAAAGGCTGGTACGTATGTCGATATTGACCTTCGTTTCCCGTCGAAGGGCTCAGCATCAGCGAACTCGAACACCCGAGCGTCCATTTCTGGCAAGACCTGACCATTCAATGCAACCGAAACCAGCCAACACTCCGAGCCCATCCATCCCGGGCCGGCAAAAACGTCAGAAAATTGCCCTACCAGCTAGTTTCCACCGATAACCGCCTGCTTAGCGGGCGGGCCAGTAATGAATTCAGCTTCTCCGAATTACCGGAATTATTAACTTACCCTCAGGTAGCTTCTGACCCGCCGGGGGATTTCGGTTGACACTGAAGGAGATGCCATGAAAATCGCAGCCCGTCCATATTTCACCGGAAGTGTCGCGCTCATCGGGGCCGGTGCCATCGCCATGAATCCCGTCGCCCCACCGATGCCGGATGTGACCGTGCCCGCCGTCCACTCCTATGTCACGGAGCTGACCGCGAGCGTCAACCCCATCGATGCCTATCTCCAGATCGTCACCAACACCTTGAACAACGTCGGGACGCTCATCGGCGACGAACTCGCCGACCCCGCGCCCATCCTGCGGGCGATCATCACCAACCAGCTCAACACCGCGCAGGGCCTCGCCAACGGGCTGGGCGAGGCGGCGACGTCATTGGTCAACCAGTTCAACCCGGGCAACCCCGACGGAACTCCGGCGCAACTGCAGGCGGCGCTCGCCCAACTGGCCGAAGGCAACATCGACGGTGCGGTCGCCACCGCCTGGTCCGCGCTGCTCACCCCGGTGCTCTCGGCGTTCCCGCTGATCCTCCCGGCGATCAACGTCATCAAGCAGCCCATGCAGAACATGCTCACCCTGCTGAACGACCCCTTGGTGCTGCTGACCCCGGCCCTCGGGATCATCAACGTCGGCTACACGACGGTGACCGCCGCCGGACACGTCGGCCAAGAACTTTTCGATTCCCTACAGGCCGGCGACACGGCCCGTTTCGTCAACGCTCTCGTCACCGCGCCCGCCGTCATCACCGATACCTTCCTCAACGGCGACGGGAGCACGGGCGGCGTCTTCGGTCCCAGCCTCGGCCTGTTCTCCACGTTGCGCATGGCCCGCGAGGCGATCGCCACCGCACTCACCCCAACGACGACACCGGATCCGGAAGCCGTCACCGCGACGGTGACCTCCTCGGCCCCGTCGGCCAGGACCGTGACGCTGAACGTCGCACCTGCCGAAACACCGGACACCACAACAGCTTCCACGGACACCGCGGACGATGCGGGTGCGGTGGCTCAGGAAGCGACCGACCCCGACGCTGTCGCTAATGCCGACGACGACGCCGATGCCGGGAAGCAGGTGAAGTCCAACGTCGTCACCAAGAGCCTGGTGGCCACCCCCGGTGAGACCGGAGACCTCGCCAAGGCCGAAAAGCCCAAGGCCACCACACAAGTCAGCACCAAGATCCGAGCCACCGCGAAGAGCGCCGACGGCGTCAAGAAGAGCGGACCCGACAAGACCCGCAGCCACCGCGCGCGGCACGGGCGGTAACGGCCAGGGCGCTGAAAGCTAGCCGCGGGCCTTGGCCCGAGCCTTCGCCCGGGCCCGCAGGCTGGCGGTCAGCTCCACCTTGCGCACCCGGACCACCTCGGGGGTCACCTCCACGCACTCGTCCTCCGCGCAGAACTCCATGGCCTGCTCCAGGCCGAGGTCCAGCGGCCGCGCCAGGGTTTCCATGACGTCGGCGGTGGACGACCGCATGTTCGTCAGCTTCTTCTCGCGGGTGATGTTGATGTCGAGATCCTCGGCGCGCGGGTTGATCCCGACGACCTGGCCCTCGTAGGTGTCCTCGCCCGGCTCGACGAAGAACTGCCCGCGGTCGGCCAGCTGGATCATCGCGAACGGGGTGATCGAGCCGGACCGGTCACTCACCAGCGAGCCGGTGTGGCGGGCCCGGATCTCCCCGGCCCAGGGCCGGTAGCCGTCGAACACCGCGTTGGCGATACCGGTGCCGCGGGTCAGGGTGAGGAAGTCGGTGCGGAAGCCGATCAGCCCGCGGCTGGGCACGATGAAGTCCATCCGCACCCACCCGGCGGCGTGGTTGGTCATCTCCTCCATGCGGCCCTTGCGCGCGGCCATCAGCTGGGTGATGGCGCCGACGAACTCTTCGGGGCAGTCGATGGTCAGCGCCTCGAACGGCTCGTGCAGCTTGCCGTCGATGTTCTTGGTGACCACCTGCGGCTTGCCGACGGTCAGCTCGAAACCTTCCCGCCGCATCTGCTCGACCAGCACGGCCAGCGCCAGCTCACCACGGCCCTGGACCTCCCAGGCGTCGGGCCGGCCGATGTCGACGATCCGCACCGACACGTTGCCGACGAGTTCGGCGTCGAGGCGGTTCTTCACCATGCGGGCGGTCAGCTTGTGCCCGGACACCTTGCCGGCCAGCGGCGAGGTGTTGGTGCCGATGGTGACCGAGATGGCGGGCTCGTCGACGGTGATGCGCGGCAGCGCGTGTGCGTGGTCGGGGTCGGCGAGGGTGTCACCGATCATGATCTCGGGGATGCCCGCGACGGCGACGATATCGCCGGCGACGGCCTCCTCGGTCGGGTTGCGGTCCACACCCTCGGTGGCCAGCAGCTCGGTGATCTTGGCGTTGGTGATCACCGGCGCGCCGTCGACCTCACGCATCCAGGCGACCTGCTGGCCCTTGCGCAGCCGGCCGTTGTAGATGCGGATCAGCGCGAGGCGGCCCAGGAAGGCCGAGGCGTCGAGGTTGGTGACGAGCGCCTGCAGCGGCGCCTCCGGATCACCCGTGGGCGGCGGGATGTGCTCCATCAACACGTCGAACAGCGGGTCGAGGTTCTCGCCGTCGGGGTTCTCGCCATTGGCGGGCTGGGTGGTGGAGGCGATGCCGGCCCGACCCGATGCGTACAGCGTCGGCAGGTCCAGCGCCTTCTCGGCGGCGGCCTGGGCCTCGTCGTCGAGGTCGGAGGCGACGTCGAGCAGCAGGTCGTGGCTTTCCTCGACCACCTCGGCGATCCGCGCGTCGGGCCGGTCGGTCTTGTTGACCACCAGGATCACCGGAAGGTGCGCGGCCAGCGCCTTGCGCAGCACGAACCGGGTCTGCGGCAGCGGGCCTTCGGAGGCGTCGACCAGCAGCACCACGCCGTCGACCATGGACAGGCCACGCTCCACCTCACCACCGAAATCGGCGTGCCCGGGAGTGTCGATGACGTTGATCACCGTCATGGTGCCGTCCGGGTGATGCCGGTGCACCGCGGTGTTTTTTGCCAGGATGGTGATGCCTTTTTCCTTCTCCAGGTCACCGGAGTCCATCAGGCGTTCGACCGCGTCGTCGCCGCGGTGCGTCAAGGCACCGGACTGTCGCAGCATCGCATCGACTAGGGTCGTCTTGCCGTGGTCGACGTGGGCGACGATGGCGACGTTGCGAAAGCTCGGGCGTGAATCCACCCGGCTATTCTCGCAGGCACGTCGGTCGATCACGAAAACGAGAGAGCCCCGTCACGTTGAAGCCTGCAAAGATCGCCGGCCTGAAGCCCAAGAAGAAGTGCTGTCGCAGCAAGCCGCGGTGCAAGCGCTGCCCGCTGGTTTTGCACAAGGTCCGCAAGGCCGAACTCAACGGATTGCGCGGCAAGGAACTGGCCAAGGTGTTCAAACGGGCGCGGAAAGCCTAGCGATCGCGAGTACCGTTTCAGGTATCCGTCACGTTGTGATGGGCGTGCTTGGAGGTGCCAATATGACGGTTTACGAAGCGCTCACAGTCGCCTTGATCATGGTGCTCGCCGCAGGGACCACGGTGGCGATCTACGTGGGGATGGCCAACTGGATCGGTGCCTGCTACATGGTCCGGTGCAGTGAATGCCACCACCTCACCTTCGCCTCGGCGAACCGCCCGCAGGCTTCCTGCGCGCACTGCCGCCACCCGATGCTGCTGCATCCGCTGTATGCGACGCAGCATCCGGACCACGCGGTGCGAGTGGTCGACGATCGGTTGCGGTACTGAAGGTCCTCACAGCACCGACGGCACCTTGTCGAAGGCCACCGTGTAGGTGGTGTCGGTGTCGGGTGTGACGATCGTGTGGGTCGGGGCCCCACCGTCGGACCAGCTGACGAACACCAGCTGACCGTCCTCGACGAACTGCGGTGAGGAGACTCCGAGCACACGCTCGACGCCCACCACGGACGTTTCGGTGTAGGAGCCGGTGTACGGCTTGCCGTCGATGGTGAAGATCGCCTCGGGGTCGCTCGCGGTGAACGTCTGTGTGACGGTGTTGGGGTAGACATTGGCCGACGATGTCGTCGACAGGCCGCTGCTGTCGGTGACGGTCAGCCTGATCTCGTACCAGGTGTCGGCCGAGTTGTGCGGGTCGGTCGGAACGGTGATGCTGCCCGTCTTGCCGACGACGTTGCTGGTGACCGGATGGATGTGGTCGGCGTGATGGAACACCACGGTCCAGTTGTAGGCACTGTCCGGCAGGGTTTCGTCCTGGTCCAACGCCGATCCGGTGAACGAAATGGTGTCGCCGGCATTGTATTTCGTGTTGTCCAGCGGTGCGCCCAGCGGTGTGGTGATCGTCAGGTCGTGCGGGGCGGTGCTGCCGACGGTGACCGACTGGGTGTCCTGGCCCGTCTTCTCGCCGTCGCTCACGGTCAACGTCACGGTGTAGGTGCCGTTGGTGTCGTAGGTCTTGGTGGGGTTGGCCTGTGTCGAGGTCGTGCCGTCACCGAAATCCCAGTGGTACGTCAGGGTGGTGTCCGGGTCGGGATCGCCGGAACCCTCCGACGAGAAGTTCACTTCCAGCGGCGAATACCCGTTGGACGGTGTGGCCGTCACTACGGCTGTCGGCGCCCGGTTGCCGCCGGACGGAGCGATCATCGACAGCTCGCCGGGGTAGATGTTCAGCTGGTAGATGTTGCCGTCCGGCCCTTGCACGAGCCGTACCGGGGTGCCGGCCTGGCCGTCGAACGGCTGCTCGCTGACGTAACTGGCGTAGTTCTGGTCGAGTGTCAGCACCTTGATCCAGCCGAGGGTGTAATCGGCGATGAACACCTTGCCCTGGTACTCCTCGCCGAGGGTGTCGCCGGTGTAGACCAGGACCGAGGTGATCGAGGCGGTCCCGGCCGGGGTGTCGTGGTCGTAGGAGTAGATCGGGTTGACGTAACCGCAACCGACACAGACCCCTTCGGCGCCGGGCCAACCGTAGTTGGCGCCCTTGGTCACGACGTTGAGTTCTTCCCAGGCGGTGTCGCCGACATCGGCCACGAGAAGCTGGCCGTTGGGCGCCACGTCGAACCGGAACGGGTTGCGCAGGCCGTATGCCCAGATCTCTTGGCGGGCGCCCGGTGTGCTGTAGAACGGGTTGTCGGTCGGGATCGTTCCGTCGGGGTGGATCCGCAGGATCTTGCCGTGGATGTTGGTCAGGTCCTGGGCATTGGTGCCGACCGAGTTGTCGCCCTTGGCCCAGTAGATGTAATCCGGGGCGTCCCCGGGGTTGTCCTCGTAGTAGATCTCGCCGCCGTGGTGGATCGGTCCGGCCGTCTGGTCCGAGGCCATCAGTACCTGCTCGGAGGCCAGGATGGTGGTGGAGTCACCGGAGAGCGTGAAACGCGACAGCACGTCGACATCGTCACCGTTGGTGTAGGACACGTAGAGGTAGTGGTTCTCGGCGAAGTTCGGGTCGACCTCGATGCCGCCGATTCCACTCTCGAAGTCGGTCTCCGTCGGAAGTACCACGAGCGTGGTGGTGCCTTGCCCTTCCTTGTAAAGCTTGATCGCCCCGCCCTTTTCGGCGATCAGGATGCCACCGTCTTCGGTGTTCGCCGGATCGTCGGGCAGGAACCGGAAATCCACCGGCTCCGAGAGTCCCGACACGATGACGGTGCGTTCGAGTTCCGGCGGCAGCCCCGCCGTGGGCTCCCCGCACGATTGGGTTATCTGCTGCAGCGTCAGGGCACCCCAGGCCGTGACGGCCTCGCTGAAATCGGAAATCGGTGGCGCGGAGAAGATCTGCTCTGCCTGCCGGCGCACCCAGCCGAGCACCGCCCACAGCCCTGGTGAATCCGGCGTCTCCCCCGGGGCGGGACCCGCCAGCAGGGGCATGACGTATTCGTTGATCAGGCCGCCGATCTTCTGGGCGATGGGGGCCACGGTGCTGAAGACGTTGCAGAAGCAGTTCCACACCTTCTTGACCGGCTCGGGCGAGTCCGGCCCCGGCAGGGGCAAGGGCGGGATCGTGATCGCCGCCTGTTCCTGCACCTGTGCCTGCACCGGGCCGAGCTCCTCGGCACCCGATCGCACCGCGCCCAGCGGCGCCGCGGCCTCGCCGGCATCCGCGACCTCGGCGACATCGGCGGGCTTGGAGCGGGCCTCGAGTTTGCTCTTGGACCACGAGCTGGGGCGGCCGCTGGTACGGCGCAGCGGGTTCGTCGACGCGGCGTCGCCGGCGACGAGCTCGGCGATCGGGCTTTCCGGCGGTGGCACGACCTCGACAGCCTCGACGACCTCGACAGCCTCGGGGGTCGGCTCGAGTTCGGCCGGCAATTCGGGTGTTTCGACCTCGCCGAGGGCGACGTCCTCCTCGACGGCGACCTCGTCCGGGGCGCCTTCCTCGGCATCCTTCGTGCGCGCCCCGCCGGAACTTCGGATGATCACGCCCTTGGGGAGGGTGACAGCAGATTCCTTGGACTTCGGGACCAGCCTGGCCCTACCGGGCCGGGTGGCCGCGTCGGCAGAGTTCACCTTGGCGGACTTCGGGGATTTGGCCGACGCCGCGCCGGGTCGCGTCTTCGCTCCCGACGACGCCGATGCGCCGCCGCCGGTGGCCGTCGACGCAGACTCCGACGTCGCCGCCGAGTTGGTCTCCTCGGCCAGCGCCAGCCCGGGAGTCGACGCCATGGCGGCACCGAACCCGAGGGCGACGGCCAAAGCACCAACCCGGGCAACGTGTTTGGTGCGGGGACTGAGTGTCGCGGATCTGCACTCAGGTGGACCGGCCGGCGACAGCTCGGTCTGTGCACGCTTCCCTGACGCCATGGCCCACCCCTGAACGCACATCGTGATCGCAGCGCCGCCCGGCGCGCCATCAGTATTGCGGTTGCGTCAATTCCACGCAGGAAAACGTCAGGATTTACTCAGGTTCTCCTCAGCAAGGCCACGGGTGGTGCCCGGTCTCAGTCCTCGCTGTCGGCCTGATAGTGCGGTACGCCGCGGTCGCGGAACCGGCGCCCGGTGACCTTCTCGGTCCGGATGCGGACGAAATGGTCGCGCCGGCCGTCGACCCACGGCTGCACGAACGTCCCGGCGACCTCGACCTGTTCGTCCACATCGGTCAACGGCTCGGCATGCCCGACGATGGTCACGCTCCAGCCGGTGTGCAGATCGGCGTCGAGTTCGTCGGCCTGGAAGGCCACCACCTGATGGTCGGTCGCGGCGGTCAGCTTGGGTCCCCCGGCGACCCGGATCACCACGTCGTCATGCCACATCCGGAAGTTGACCGGCTGCACCGCGGGCAGGGCGTCCTCGGTGAAGACGAGGCGGCCGACACGCACCCGGTCCAGCAGATCCAAGCACTGCCTGCGGGTGAGCACGTCGAGCTCGGATCCCTTGGACACCATGATCAACCTCCTTCGACGAGCAGCAGGGTCCCCACCGGGGTGGAGCGCCAGTGGCCGGTACTGATCGCGGTCAGCCGCTCGACTGCCCGCTCGATGCCGGTGGCGAGTTCGTCGACATCGGGCGTGGCGTCGTAGTCGCCGATGACGCCGAACACCAACCGGTCGGTGTAGCTCATGATCGCAATCCCGGTGCGCAGATGCAGGGCCAACGGTGGAATCGGCAGCAAGCGCACCACGTCGCGTCCCATCAACCGCAGGGTAGCGCGCGGACCGGCGACACTGGTCGCCAACGTGACCACCCCGCGTTGCGGCAACCGGGTCAGCGCCCGCACCGTCCACGCCGTCAACGGAAACGGAATCGCCTTCGCCGCGGCCACCACGAGGTTTCCGGCCTGGCTCTGACCGCTGCCCTTGGCCCGGTCCATCCGCTCGTGCACGCTGCGCAGCTGGGCCACCGGGTCTTCTTTCTCCACCGGCAGGTACGGCAGCATCACCGAGACCCGGTTGTCGAGGGCGTCGCGGGCGCCGGTCGGCCGCACCGACACCGGGACCAGGGTGCGCAACGAGGTTCGCCGCGGCCGCTCCCCGCGCCGGATGAGCATGGTCCGGAAGCTGTCGGTGATCGCGGCGAGCGCGACATCGTTGACCGTGACGCCGAACCGGCTGCGCACCTTCTCGATCTCGTCCAGCGGCACTTCGACCGCCGCGTAGCGACGCATGCTTGAGATCGGCCCGCTCAACGACGACACGGCCGCGGGCCGCAGCAGCCCCTCGGCGATGTCGAACGCGCCGCGCACGGCCTGCACCGCCGCACCGGGCAGGGCCCGGGTGGTGCGCCACGCGCCGCTGATCCACTCGACGGGGTTCGACCCCGGCCGGGCCGCGGGACCGGCCGGATCGTCCCCGACGACGGGATCGTCGCAGAGCTGGCCGAGCAGCCTGGTGGCGGCCACCCCGTCGGCCACGCAGTGGTGCACCTTCATCAGCAGGGCCCATCGGTTGTGCTGCAGGCCGTCGACGATCCAGCACTCCCACAGCGGCCGATCCCGGTCCAGCCGGCGTTCCATCACCTCGGCAACCAACCGGTTCAACGCCGCCTCATCGCCGGGCCGGGGTAACGCCGTAAACCGAATATGGTGGGCTACATCGAAATTGGAGTCATCGACCCAGTGCGGGGCAGCCAGGTCCAGCGGCTGGGTGTGCAGCAGCTGACGCAGCCTCGGCACCGACATCACGCGTTCGGTCAGCGCGGCGACGACGGCCTCGGCGTCGGGCATCGGGCCGGCCAGCACGGCAACCGCACCGATGGCCAGGCTGGCATGCGGATCGGAGTCCTCGGCTTCCACGAACGCCGCGTCCAGGACGGTCAGCTGTTCCATGAATCCACTGTGCCGGACCGACGGGCTGCCCCGGCAGAGCCGAAAGTCACCAATCGCACCGACGGATCACCAACCACGCCGGTGCGGCTGCGAGCCGACCAGTTCGCCCCGGCCGGCGACGTCGCGGCTGCGGTACACGACATACGGCCGGAACAGATAGCCGATCGGAGCGCTGAACACGTGCACCAGCCGGGTGAACGGCCACAGGCAGAACAGCACGAGCGCGATCATCACGTGGATGTGGAAGTACAGCGGCGCCTGCACCATGAGATCACCGCGGGGCTGCAGGATCCAGATCGAGCGGAACCACGGCGACACGGTTTCGCGGTAGTCGTGCTCGGCGCCCTCGGGAGTGACACCCATCGCCGTACAGGCGAACCCGGCCACCATCGCGGCCAGCAACACGGCGTACATCACCTTGTCGTTGACCGTGGTCGCCATGAACACCGGTCCGGTCGTGCGGCGCCGGTAGATCAGCAGCACGATGCCGGTCAGCGCGGCGACGCCGGCGAGGCCGCCCAGGATCACCGCCTGCAGGTGGTACACGTGTTCGCTCATCACCAGGTCCATCCAGGACTCGGGGATCAGCAGCCCGATGACGTGCCCGATGAACACCACCAGGATGCCGAAGTGGAACATCGGGCTGGCGATGCGCAGTAGCCGCGACTCGTACAGCTGCGACGAGCGGGTGGTCCAGCCGAACTTGTCGTAGCGGTAGCGCCACCAGGTGCCCACCACCACCGCCGCCAGCGTGACGTACGGCACCACATCCCAGAAGATCACCCAGCCCGACATCAGACGCCGCCCTGAACTCGACGCGGCGGCACGGTCAACTGGAACGGCTGCAGTCCCACGGTTTCCGCGGGCGGGCCGGACCGCATCAGCCGCACCACGTCGTCGGCCGGGGCCAGGACGGGCAGGGTGGCACACACCGCGGCCAGCGCAGGCGCATACGGCGAGTCTGCCTCGGCCAGCGACCGGGCGATCACATCGATCGGCACCCGGTACTTGGCCAGCAGCCGGCGCCCGACCTCCGGATCCACCGTGGCCGCGAACTCCAGCACCACCGGAAGGTGGTCGGGTGCCTCACCTTTCGGCACCTGCACGCCCGCGGCACGGAAGGCCTGGGCGAACTCCACCATGTCTGCGCCTCGGTTGCGGGTGTCCCCCGATGTCCAGTACGTCAACAGCATCGTGGACCGCTTCTGCAGATCGAAGGTGTCGACGTACTCTCTGGCCAGCTCCATTCCGGACCGGATACTCAGCCCCACAACGGTTTCCCCGAGCAGGCGGCGCGGCTCACCGGTGACGTGATCCAGCAGGCGGGCCGCATTCTCCAGCCGCTCGGCGTGACCCTCGTCCGGGTAGCCCAGCATCAGCGACGCCGCCTGCCACACCAGACGATCCTGTAGTCCGCGGTCTGTTCTCGTCCGACGCTTCAGCACTGGTCCTCCATCAGTCCGAGGGGAACATCCCCGACGGCACGCCCCGGCCGTCCCAATTGAGCAGATTCACCCGCGACGGGCGTTCGGCGTTGGCGGCCATCGCGCCGGTGGTCTGCCGGTGCTGCAGCGCGTGGAACGTCTCCACCGCCACCGGCACCGGCCCGCCGCTGGCCTCACCGAACGGGCCTGATTCGTACATCCCCGGACCGCCCTCGAACGACAGCGAGCACCCGGGCTCCTCCGCCCCGGGGATGGCCTCGGAGCTGTAGGCCGTCGGGATGACGTAGCGGTCCTCATATTTCGCCAAGGCCAGCAGCCGGTACATCTCGTAGATCTGTTCTTCGGTCATCCCGACCGCGGCCGGGATGTGCGGCTGGGTCTCACGCCCGAGATTGATGTCGCGCATGTAGGCGCGCATCGCCGCCAGACGGCGCAACACGCCCTCGACCACGGTGGTGTCACCCGCGGTGAACAAGCCGGCCAGGTACTCGATCGGGATGCGTAGTGCCTCCAGCGCGCCGAACAGGTTGCCGACATCCTCACCGTCGTGACCGTCGCGGCTGACCGCGTCGACCACCGGCGACAGCGGCGGGATGTACCACACCATCGGCACGGTCCGGAACTCCGGATGCAGCGGCAGCGCAACGCCGTAGGTGTGGATCAGCTTGTAGATCGGCGAGCGCTGCGCGGCCTCGATCCACTCGTCGGAGATCCCCTCGGCCCGGGCCCCGGCGATCACTTCCGGGTCGGTCGGATCCAGCAGGATCTGCCGTTGCGCCTCGTAGAGATCCTTGTCATCCGGTACCGACGCGGCCTCCAGCACCCGGTCGACGTCGTAGAGCACCAGTCCGAGATAACGCAACCGGCCCACGCAGGTCTCCGAGCACACCGTCGGCAACCCGACCTCGATGCGCGGATAGCACATTGTGCACTTCTCGGCCTTGCCCGTCTTGTGGTTGAAATAGACCTTCTTGTACGGGCATCCGGACACACACATCCGCCAGCCGCGGCAGCGGTCCTGGTCGACCAGCACGATGCCGTCCTCGGAGCGCTTGTACATCGCGCCCGACGGGCAGGACGCCACGCATGCCGGGTTCAGGCAGTGCTCGCAGATCCGGGGCAGGTAGAACATGAAGGTCTGCTCGAGTTCGAGCTTGATCTGTTCGGAAACCTGTTTGAGTACCGGGTCGCCCGGAACGATCTCCGGGGAGCCGGCCAGATCGTCGTCCCAGTTCGCCGACCACGACACCTTCATCGGCTTGCCGGTGATCAGGCTGCGCGGCGGTGCGGTGGGGATGTGTTCGCCCAGGGGCGCCGAGGTCAGGTTCTCGTAGTCGTACGTCCACGGTTCGTAGTAATCGTCGATGGACGGCAGCTTCGGGTTCGCGAAGATCTTGGCCAACTTGGCCAGCCGGCCGCCGTCGCGCAACCGTAACCGGCCGCGGCGGTCCAGCTTCCAGCCCCCGCGCCACTTCTCCTGGTCCTGGTAGGTGCGCGGATAGCCTTGCCCCGGCCGGGTTTCGACGTTGTTGAACCACACATATTCGGTGCCGGCCCGGTTCGTCCAGGCCTGTTTGCAGGTCACCGAACAGGTCTGGCACCCGATGCACTTGTCGAGGTTCATCACCATCGCCATCTGGGCCATGACTTTCATTGGTACTTCACCTCCTGCGACCGGCGCCGGACCACCGTCACCTCGTCACGCTGATTTCCGGTGGGGCCCAGATAGTTCCAGGCGAACGAGTGCTGGGCGTACCCGCCGGCCAGGTGGCTCGGCTTGACCAGCAGCCGGGTCAGCGAATTGTGGATACCACCGCGCGTCCCGGTGGTCTCGCTCAGCGGCACATCGATGGTTCGCTCCTGCGCGTGGTAGACGTAGACCACTCCTTCCGGCATCCGGTGACTCACCACCGCCCGGCACACCAGCACACCGTTGCGGTTCACTGCCTCGATCCAATCGTTGTCCGCCACGTCGATCTTCGCCGCGTCGGCCGGGCTCATCCACATCGTCGGACCGCCACGCGAGAGCGACAACATGAACAGGTTGTCCTGGTACTCCGAGTGGATCGACCACTTGGAGTGCGGGGTGAGGTAGCGCACGGTCAGGCCGATACCGTCACGCCCCAACCGGGATTCGCCGAACAACCGGGCCATGTCCAGCGGCGGCCGGTAGATCGGCAGCTGTTCGCCGAGCTCCTCCAGCCAGTCGTGGTCGACATAGAAGTGCATCCGGCCGGTGAGCGTGTGGAACGGTTTGAGCTCCTCGATGTTCACCGTGAACGGGGCATAGCGCCGGCCGCCGGTCTCGCTGCCCGACCACTCCGGGCTGGTGATCACCGGCACCGGTCTGGCCTGGGTGTCGGCGTAGGTGATCCGGCGTTCCTCGTTGCCCTCGGCCAGGTGGATCAGCTTTCGGCCGGTGCGCCGCTCCAGCTCGCGGAACCCCTCGACCGCCAGCCGGCCGTTGGAGGTACCCGACAGCGCCAGGATGACGTCGGCCATCCGTTCGGCGGTGGTGATCGCCGGGCGGCCTTGCCCGGCACCGGAATCCATCACACCGAACTTGGCGGCGAGTTCACCGACCTCGCGCTCGGGAAACGTGGTGACGCCCTTGGTGGTCAGCCCCAGCTTCTCGACCAGCGGGCCCAGCGCCGACCACTTTTGGGCAATTGCGGTGTAATCGCGCTCGACCACCTGCAGCGGCCCCATGGTCCGGCCCGGTACCGGCGTCTCGCCCGTGGTCCGCCAGTCATGTTCGGTGCCACCGGGATATGCCATCGCCCCGGGGGTGTCATGCTGCAACGTACCCATCACCACATCGGTGCGGGTGCCCAGGTGCCGCTTCGCCAACGCACTGAAGGTCCGCGCGATCGCACCGAAAGCCTCGAAATCCGAACGGGTTTCCCACGGCGGGTCCACTGCCGGGCTGAAGGCGTGTATGTAGGGGTGCATGTCCGTGCTGGACAGGTCGGCCTTCTCGTACCAGGTCGCCGCGGGCAGCACCACATCGGAGAGCAGTGTCGTCGAGGTCATCCGGAAGTCGATCGACATCAACAGGTCGAGCTTGCCCTCGGGCACATCCTTGGTCCAGGCCACGTCGTTGGGTCGCAGCTCTTCACCGGTCGGTTCGCCCTGCACGTTCGACGTCGTGCCCAGCAGATGCCGCAGGAAGTACTCGTTGCCCTTGCTGGACGAACCCAACAGGTTGGCCCGCCACACGTTGAGCACCCGCGGCCAGTTGGCCGGATTGTCCGGATCGGTGACGGCGAGTTTGAGTCCGCCACCGGCCAATTGGGCCGCGACGTACTCGGGAACCTCCTGACCGGCCGCCTTGGCTTCGTCGACCACATCCAGACTGGACCGGTCGAACTGCGGGTAGAACGGGGTCCACCCCATGGCCACCGCCGAACTCAGCACGTCCATGGTGTGCTTGTCGCGGAACCGCCCCCGCCCCACCGGACTCGACAGGGCGTCGGCGCGGTACCCGTCGTAGCGCCACTGGTCGGTGTGCACATACCAGTACGACGTCCCGGCCATCTGCCGCGGCGGGCGCGACCAGTCGGTGCCCATCGCCATGGCGGCCCACCCGGTGACCGGCCGGCACTTCTCCTGCCCCACGTAATGCGCCCAGCCGCCGCCGTTGCGGCCCATCGAGCCGGTGAGCAGCAGCAGCGAGAGCACCGCCCGATAGGTGGCGTCGCCGTGGAACCACTGGCAGATGCCCGCACCCATGATGATCATCGACCGGCCGCCGGATTCCTCGGCGTTGCGGGCGAATTCACGTGCCACCCGGATCGCCTGCCCTGCCGACACCCCGGTGATCTGCTCCTGCCAGGCCGGTGTGTAGGGCTGGGTGGCGTCGTCGTAACCGGTGGGCCAGTCCCCCGGCAGGCCGGGCCGGTGCACCCCGTACTGGGCCAGCATCAGATCGAACACCGTGCACACCAGGTGTTCTCCGACCCGCCGCACCGGCACCCCCCGCTGCAGCGTCGCGCCGCTGCCGTCGACGGTGTCGAAGCGCGGCAGGGTGATCTCGGCGGTCTCGAACGCGTCGCCCCACACCGTCAGCGCGGGCGAGAGATCTTCCAGGTCGAGGTTCCACTTACCCAGACCGTCGTTGCCGAACCGGAATCCGAGGGAGCCCTGCGGCACCGCGACACTGTCACTGGCACCGTCGAGAAGCACCGGTTTGAACGCGGCGTTCTCCTGCTCGGCCACTGCCCCGCCGAGATCGGCTGCGGTGAGGTTCTTCCCGGGCACCAGTGCGCCATCCCGTTCTTCCAGCTTGACCAGGAACGGCAGATCGGTGAAGCGGCGCACATAGTCCACAAAGTACGGAACGCGTTTCTGCACAAAGCATTCGTCGAGAATGACGTGCCCCATGGCCATCGCCAACGCGCCGTCGGTCCCTGCCGCGCACGGCATCCACTCATCGGCGAACTTGGTGTTGTCGGCGTAATCCGGGCTGACGGTCACCACCTTGGTGCCGCGGTAGCGGACCTCGGCCATCCAGTGGGCGTCGGGGGTGCGGGTGACCGGGACGTTGGATCCCCACATCATCAGATACGAGGCGTCCCACCAGTCCCCCGACTCGGGAACGTCGGTTTGGTCGCCGAAAACCTGTGGGGAGGCGACCGGGAGATCGGCGTACCAGTCGTAGAACGACGTCATCACGCCACCGATGAGCTCGATGAAGCGGGAGCCGGCCGCGAACGACACCATCGACATCGCCGGAATCGGCGAGAACCCGGCGACCCGGTCCGGCCCATAGGTCTTGATCGTGTGCACGTGCGCGGCGGCGATCATCTCGGTGGCCTCGGCCCAGCTCACCCGCACCAGACCACCCTTGCCGCGGGCCTGGTGGTAACGCTTGCGGCGCACCGGATCACCCTGAATGTCAGCCCAGGCCAGCACCGGATCCTTCAGGCGCGCCTTGGCTTCCCGGTACATCTCGACCAGCACGCCGCGCGCATACGGATACCGCACCCGCGTCGGCGAATAGGTGTACCAGGAGAACGCGGCACCACGTGGGCACCCGCGCGGCTCGTACTCGGGCCGGTCGGGACCCACCGACGGGTAGTCGGTCTCCTGGGTCTCCCAGGTGATGATCCCGTCCTTGACATAGATCTTCCAGGAGCACGATCCGGTGCAGTTGACCCCGTGGGTGGAGCGCACCACCTTGTCGTGGCTCCACCGATCGCGGTAGAAGATGTCGCCCTGACGCCCCCCTTGACGGGTGACCGTACGCAGGTCACCCGAGAACTCACCGGCGGTGAAGAACCTCCCACTGCGTTCGAGCAGTTCTTCGATCGTTCCACCGATGTGGGGCTTTGTCATAAACGCGCCTCCTTGGCCTGCTGAGGTTCATGGGCGTGCAGTCGCAGCGCGGTGTAGCCGAGGGCCACCAGAGCCGTCACCACGAGCAGCAAGAGCCCGACGGTGTAGTCGTTGTCGACCGAATCGTACGTCGCACCCATCACCAGCGGCGGGAAGTAACCGCCCAAACCGCCTGCTGCAGCGACGATCCCGGTCACCGAGCCCACTTCCTTGGCCGGTGCACGACGCGCCACCCAGGCGAACACGCCGCCGGTGCCGATGCCCAGGAACACCGCCAGGGCGATGAACGTCGTCGCCGACCACACATCCGGCGGCGGCTGGAACACCGCGATGAAGGCCAGCACCGCGGTACCGGCGAACGAGGTCAGCACCACATATTTGGGAGCGATCCGGTCCGACAGCGCCCCGCCCACCGGGCGAGCCAGCACCGCGGCCAGCGCGAATCCCGCGGTGCGGGCGCCCGCGTCGACCGCGGAGAACCCGTAGATCGTCTTGATATAGGTGGGCAGGTAGTTGCTGAACGCGACGAAGCCGCCGAACACGACGGCGTACAGGAACGACATCTCCCACGTGACGGGCAGTTTGAGCGCCGAGCGGAGCTTGGGCAGCACCGGATCGGTATTCGGCTGGAACGCCGGTGAATTGCGCATCGACACCAGGCACAGCACTGCCGTCAGGGCAAGCGCCACCGCGATGATGACGTGGGTGGTGAACAAGCCGAACGCGTGCACGAGCCGCGGGGTGAAGAACGCCGACAGCGCGGTGCCCACCATGCCCATGCCGAACACACCGGTCGCATAGCCGCGCCGGGCCGGGGCGTACCAGTTGTTCGCGAAGGGAATGCCGACGGCGAAGATCGTGCCGGCGATGCCCAGGAAGAAGCCGCAGACCAACAGCATCGGGTACGACCTGGCCTCGCCTGCGGCACCGACGGCCAGCACCGGCAGGATCGAGGCCAGCGTCACCGCCAGGAACATCGCGCGGCCGCCGAATCGGTCGGTCAGCGAGCCGACCGCCACCCGGCCGATGGATCCGACCAGGATCGGGGTGGCGACGAGCATCGAGGCCTGCGTGCTGCTCAGGTTCATGTCGCCGGCGTAGGTGGTGGACAGTGGGCCGATCATGTTCCAGGCCCAGAAATTGATGGCCGAGACCCAGGTGGCCAGCACGAGATTCACGCTCTGGCCCTGTAGTGGCGCGCTAGACGTGCTCACCCCAACAGCAAATCACCATGTCCGGGCAGTTGCGTCAGTTTCGGTCGAAACGTTGCAGGTAGTTTCATACAACCGTAATCCGCAACATCGATATGTCGAAAATGGGCCGAGGTCAATCCCGTTGCCCACGCTCAGCTTTTCGCGAGCAGACCCGGAAGTATCTGAAACAGCGTCGTTTCAGGTACTTTCACGTCCGCTCGCAGGAAAGTGCCTCGGCCAAGTCCGGGAGCCAGGCCCGGTCGGCGGGTACCCATGGCAGGCCGTCGAGTTCGTCGACGGTGACCCATCGCAACGCCCGGTGATCGTGCGGGTGCGGACTGCCCCCGGTCAGCGTCGCCCGGTAGGCGCGCAGCGTCATACCGGAGCTCAACGCCACGTCCACACCCAACCGCGCCCCGACACTCACCTCGATGCCCAGTTCCTCACGCAACTCGCGGGCCAGTGCGCCGGCCTCGCTCTCGCCCGTCGCCACCTTGCCCCCGGGCAGCTCCCACAACCCGGCCAGCTCGGGCGGCCGCTGCCGTTGGGCGACCAACAGCCGGTCTGCGGAAAACAGCGCACCGGCCACAACGATCTGCTCATCCATCGCGCCCGACGGTATACGGTCGGGTATGGCCGTGTTATCGAACGATCAGGTCGACGCCGCACTGCCCGATCTGCCGGGCTGGGAACGCGCGGCGGGCGCCCTGCGCAGATCCACCAAATTCCCGACGTTCCTCGACGGCATCGAGGCGGTGCGCCGCGTCGCCGAGTTCGCCGAACAGAAGGACCATCACCCCGACATCGACATCCGTTGGCGTACCGTCACATTCGTCTTGGTGACGCACTCGGCCGGCGGAATCACCGACAAGGACATCCAGATGGCCAAGGAGATCAACCGGATTCTGTCCGACCAGCCCGAGTAGTGGCGATCCAGGCCAGCGTGGCCAACGTCGCCACGATGTAGACCAAACCGGCCCAGGCCAGGTACCACGGGCGCTCGATCACCCAGATCGTCGGCTGGGCGAAACTGAGCAGCCACGGCACCCCGATCAACGTCAGCGCCAGCCAGCCCCAGCCCAGAACCCGCGCCCCCAGCCGGTCGGCCAGCGGGCCGTGCAGCAACCAGATCATCAAGGGAATCAGCCAGACCCAGTGGTGCGTCCACGAAATCGGTGAAAGCAGCAACCCGAACAGGCTCACGATCACGATCGCACCCAGCCGGTCTTCCGCGCCGCCGACAGCCCGCCAAGCCAGCACGGCCAGCACCGCGGTGACGGCGATACCGAGCAGCACGGCCGGGCCGTATCCGGCGTCATGGCCCAGGATTCGGGAGATCCCGCCGCGCCAGGATTGGTTGAACGACGTGCCGATCGGCCCGATCCGGTCGGCGTCACCGAGCAGCTCGGTGAAGTACCGGCGGGCCTGATCGCCGATCACCAGCGCCGACACCGCGACCGTCCCGAAGAACACCACCGCCGAGAACACCGCGGTGGCCCATCGGCGCGCACCGACGAAGTAGAGCCCCGACACCGCCGGGGTGAGTTTGATGCCGGCGGCCAACCCGACCAATAACCCCGACAACCACCACCGATTGCAGTAGACGGCATAGAGCACCGCCAACGCCAGGACCACGTTCACCTGGCCGTAATCGAAGGTGCTGCGCAACGGTTCGGTCCAGATGCCGACGGCGGTCCACAGCATCGCGGCCCGCCGGTTGGCTTGCTGACCCAGCAATCGCTGACTGATACGCACCACGCCGTAGAGCGCGGCGATGATCCCGAGCTGCCAGCAAAACGCCACCAGCCCGAAGGGCAGCAGGTGCAGCGGATAGAACACAACCGCGGCAAACGGTGGATACGTGAAAGGCAGTGGGAAATCCGGCGTCTGGTCGGCGTAGACGTAGTCATACAGCGCGCCGGGACCGTCCAGCGTGGCGGCGCCGCCGACATAGACGTGCAGGTCGACGAAGTTCGCGCCGTTGGGCACCAGATAGGTCCAGGCCAGGCGCGCCGCAATGCTGAGGACCAGCAACATCGGCGCCAGACGGTAGAGCCGCGCGGTTGCTGAGACGTGGGGTGCCGGTTCGGTGTTAACGGTCACGACTTTAGCGACCCGCCCGCGGCCGACCGTCGCCCGGCGTTTGTCCAGGCGTGCCGGTCTGTCACGCCAGCGCAGCTCTCGCCGTCGAGCGTCATGCCAGCGCAGCAGGGCACAATCGGCGGCCCACGGTCTGTCCGGCGTGCCGGTCTGTCACGCCAGCGCAGCACTCGCCGTCGAGCGTCACGCCAGCGCAGCACGGCACAATCGGCGGCCCACGGTCTGTCACGCCAGCGTGACGCTCGGGGTCGGGCGTCGCGCTGGCGTGACAGTGGGGAGTGCAGGGAGTGCCGGGAGTGCCAGTCGGGCGTGGCAACAGCGGCCCCTGACGCGTGAGCCGGACGCGTGACGCTGGAGTGGCCCGACGCGAAACGCGGCCATCGCATCACGCCCCAGCCACTGCGCGATAACGAATTCGACCGGTGCAGTAACGGTTGAATAACCGCCACACGTGTCCCTTGAGTCACACCAGTAACTCGATAGTTTCGGGCTCAGACGTTCCAAGCAACCGATTGGGAGAACCATGATCTTCACCTGGAAAGCACTTTCCACCAGCATGATCGCGGCCGCCGGCGCAGTCCCGGTCGCGTTGGCGCTGAGCGCCGCAGCGCATGCCGAGCCCGTCGCCCCGGCGCCGGCAGTCCCCGGTGCGCCGGGCCTGCCGATCGTCAACCAACTCGCCGGCGTGCCGGCCGCCGCGCCGCAGCTGCTGCAGGGTGTGAGCTCGGCGTTGAGCGGTACCCCCGCCGCGGCACCCGCGCCGGTTCCGTCGGCCACCGCGTCGGTGACGCTGCCGCAGTCGCCCACCGCCGTGACACCGGCAGCGGCCAACGCTCCGCTCGGATCACTGATGCCGGGCTTGCCCACCGCACCGGCCGCCACCCCGTCCATCCCGGCGGCGACGCCCCCGGCTGCGACCGCTCCGGCCACCGGCCCGGCGTCGCTGATCCCCTCGGCCGAGGTGACGATCCCGCAGGTGCCCGGCATGCCGTTCCCGCTGCCCCAGCAGGTGAACATCCCCGGTGATCTCGCCTCGCTGGCCCCGGTCGCGGCTCAGACGGTTCTGCCGGCCGGGTTGCCCGCGACAGCGGCTCCGGCAGCGGCCGCTCCGGCAGTTGCCGCCCCCGCCGCGGCGGCTCCGGCAGCGCTCAACCCCGAGGTCGCGGCCCTGGCTCCCCTGCTGACCGCCGGCCTGCCCTGATCCCCGAACCGGTCTGACCGCCAGAAACGATTGGGAAAGCCATGTCACCGAGAAAGTTGTTCGCGAGCGCCGTCGCCGTCGGCTCGTCAGTTGCGCTGTTCTTCGGCTCCGGGGTAGCCAATGCCGACCCGGCGCCGTTGCCGATCGACAGCACGCAGGCGCCGGGCTTGTCAGCGGTGGAAGGCCTGAGCCCGATCATCCAACAGGCCGCGGCCGACCCGGGGGGCGCCGTACAGCTGTTGATGGCGGCCGCCCAGGCGTTCGCTGCCAACAAGTCGGAATCGGCGGACTCCCGCAACGTCGCGACGGCGGTCAACCACTTCGTGTCACAGCCTGTTGCCGCACCTGAGCACGTTCCGGCGCTGGGTGCGGGCCGTGACGCGCACCTGCCGACGGGTGTCGACCCGGCCCATGCGGCCGGGCCGGCCCCCGCGGCGGCACCGGCTCCGGTCCCCGAGGCACCGGCACCTGCGCCCGAGGCAGCACCCGCTCCGGCTGCCGCACCCGAGGCAGCACCAGCGGCCGCACCCGCGCCTGCCCCTGAGGCGCCCGCGCCCGCACCGGAAGCCGCCCCGCCGGCTCCCACCGCCGTTCCGGCGGCCGTCACCGTCCCGGCCCCCGAGGCAGCGCCGGCACCCGCGCCGGCCCCTGAGGCTGCTCCCGCACCGGCTCCCGCCCCGGCACCGGAAGCCGCGGCAGGGGCACCGGGTTTCGGCCCTGACGCGCCGACGACGCAGGACTTCATGTACCCGTCGATCAGCAACGGCTGCCTCAAGGACGGCGGAAACGTTCTGGCGACAGCGATCTCGGTGGCCGGCCCGGCCACGATCCCGCTGCCCGGCCCCGGCCCCGGCCAGACCGCCTATGTGTTCACCGCGATCGGGACCCCGGGCCCGGCGGCCGAACAAAAGCTTCCGCTCAACGCCACCTGGGTGAACCTGACCACCGGCAAGTCCGGCAGCGTGACACTGCAGCCGCGCTCGGACATCAACCCCGAAGGTCCGACCACGCTGACCGCGATCGCCGACACCGGATCGGGCAGCATCATGACGACGATCTTCGGCCAGGTCACCACGACCGAGAAGCAGTGCCAGTTCATGCCCACCATCGGATCCACGGTGGTGCCCTGACCACACCATATGAATGGGGAAATGAAATTCCCGGTCGCCGGCCTCATGGCCGGCGACCGGGAATTTTGTTTGGGGCTGTGCAGTGCGTGTGGGGCCTGTCCGGCCGGGACCTAGTAGGCCATGAACAAAATCATCTCCCGGTCGTACTCACGTCCGGGGTGCTGTTGGGCCAGATGCGCCTGGGCCTTCTCGACCAGGTCGTCTTCGTCGGTACCGCTGATCGCTTCGCCGCATGGGCAATTCAAGTGTGTCTTCGCCATATATTCACCATTGCATAGGTCGTCTGCCGACAAAAGGATCTGGTCATGGACTTGTACGACGTCATGCGCACCACCAGTGCCGCCCGCCAGTTCACCGAGGACCCGCTGCCCGATGACGTGCTGGAACGGATACTCGACAACGCCCGGTTCGCGCCCAGTGGCGGCAATCGCCAGGGCACCCGGGTGATCGTGATCCGCGACCGGGCCACCCGGGAGTCACTCGCGGATCTGAGCGTCACCGGCGCCCGCCGCTATATCGCCCAGCAGCGCGCCGGCGAGAACCCGTGGAACCCGGTGCACCCGATGGGTGTCTCAGCCGAAGACGTTGCTGCCGTGCAGGTTCCGCGAGCCACGCAGCTGCTCGACGCCGCGGTGGTGCTCGTGGTGTGTGTCGACCTCGGTGTCGTCGCGGCATTCGACCAGGATCTGGACCGCGTCGGTGTGATCGCCGGCGCGTCGGTGTACCCGTTCGTGTGGAACATCTTGCTGGCCGCGCGCAACGAGGGCTATGGCGGCGTGCTCACCACCATGACCGTGGCCGAAGAGCCCGCGGTCAAGACACTTCTGGCGATCCCCGAGCAGTACGCAGTGGCGGCGGTGCTGCCGCTGGGCAAGCCGGTACGTCAACTCAAAAAACTCAGGCGCAAATCGGTGGCCGAGATCGCCAGCCGTGAGCGGTTCGACGGGCCGGCGTTCTGACCTGCCGACGGTTCAGGCCTTGGCGGCTTTCGCCTTGGCCTTCATGGCCTTCTTGTACGTGCGCACCTTCTGCAGCGACCCGGCATCCACCACGTCGGCCACCGACATGAAACTGCCTGCGGTGCCGTAATCGCCCGCAGCCTCGCGCCAGCCCGCCGGGGTCACGCCGTACTGCTTGCCCAACAGCGCCAGGAAGATCCGGGCCTTCTGGTCACCGAATCCGGGCAGCCGCTTGAGCCGGCGCAGCACCTCTTTGCCGTCGGGATCGCCGCCGGTCCACAGTGACGTCACATCGCCGTCGTAGTCGTCGACGATGGCACGGGCCAGGTCCTGCACCCGCTTGGCCATCGATCCCGGAAACCGGTGGATGGCAGGGGTTTGCGAACACAGTTCCACGAATTCGTCGGGGTTGTGGTCGGCGATCTGCTGGGCATCGACGTCACCGAGCCGGTCGGCGATCTTCTTGGGCCCGGCGAAGGCGACCTCCATGGGAATCTGTTGATCGAGCATCATGCCCACCAACAGCGCGAAGGGGTTGGCCTCCAGCAGGGCGTCGGCCTCCGGATCTTGGACCAGCTGCAGTTTTCCCACGTCGCCAGTGTAGGACTACACCTGTCGGTAGGTTTTTGACGCCCGTGTCGGTGCCGTGTGCAAACGTATACGTCATCACCAGTGGATATGGCCTTAGGAGAAGGACATGAGACGTGTGGTTCTACCTGTCGTTGCCGCGGTGATCACCGCTATCGCCTTGGCCGGCACCGCCAATGCGATACCCGATCAGGGCACGCCGGCGTTCGACGAGTACATGCAGGGCCTGGACCGCAACGGATTCCACCTGAATCCCGACACCGCGTGGCGCGTCGCGCATCAGGCATGCGTCGGCGGCATACCCGGTTACATCGGCCTGGAACTGGCGGCGCAAGGGGTCATCGGCCCTGGATCCCAAGATCGGGTGTACGAGGTGGCCAGAAAGTACGCCTGCCCGGTGCAATAGGCGAACATCGGCGATTTTCGGCGCAGCTGTGCCGATATCGCATCCATCCGGCCCAGATCTCACATAGGTTCAGTCGCCAGGTCCTTCACAGCCAACTGTCAGGAGTCCTCGGGTGACCGACACCGACCTTCCCGAACGGGTTGCCCCTACCGGGGAGCAGTTCCTCGCCGCGCAGGCCTCCCCTGAGTTTCAGGAACTGCGTACCCGCTTGCGCCGCTTCGTCTTTCCCATGACCGCGTTCTTTCTGGTGTGGTACGGGCTCTACGTCGCCCTGGGCGCATTTGCCCACGATTTCATGGCGATCCCAGTGTTCGGCAATGTCAACGTGGGCCTGCTGATCGGGCTGGGCCAGTTCGTCTCCACGTTCGTGATCACCGGTCTGTACGTGCGCTTCGCCAACCGGGAACTCGACCCGCGCGCCGCCGCCATCCGCGACGAGTTGGAGGACGCCGGGCCGGCGCGCGCAACGCCGGAGGGCAGCGCCGGATGACGATCACGACCCTGGCCGCCGACACCGTCGGCAACCCCGTCGCCAACATCGGCATCTTCAGCCTCTTCGTCGTCGTCACGATGGTCGTGGTGATCAGGGCCAGCAAGCGCAACGCCACCGCCGATGAGTTCTTCACCGGCGGGCGCGGGTTCTCCGGCCCGCAGAACGGGATCGCCATCTCCGGCGATTACCTGTCGGCAGCCAGCTTCCTCGGCATCGCCGGGGCCATCGCGGTCTACGGCTACGACGGCTTCCTCTACTCGATCGGCTTCCTGGTGGCCTGGCTGGTGGCACTGCTGCTGGTGGCCGAATTGTTGCGCAACACCGGCAAATTCACCATGGCCGATGTGCTGAGCTTCCGGCTCAGGCAGCGCCCGGTGCGGCTGGCCGCGGCGATCTCGACGCTGACGGTCTCGCTGTTCTACCTGCTGGCCCAGATGGCCGGCGCCGGTGGGCTGGTCGCCCTGTTGCTCGACGTCAACAGCCGCGCCGGGCAGTCGATCGTGATCGGCGTCGTGGGCATCCTGATGATCGTCTACGTTCTGGTCGGCGGTATGAAGGGCACCACCTGGGTGCAGATCATCAAAGCCGTACTGCTGATCGCCGGTGCCGGACTGATGACGGTAATGGTGCTGGGCAAATTCGGACTGAATTTGTCCGAGATCCTCGGCGCGGCGCAATCGGCGATCTCGGGCTCCACCACCACGGGTGTCGCGAGCCGTGACGTGCTGGCACCGGGCGCACAGTACGGCGGATCACTGACCTCGCAGATCAACTTCATCTCGCTGGCGCTGGCACTGGTGCTCGGCACCGCGGGCCTGCCGCACGTGCTGATGCGGTTCTACACCGTGCCGACCGCGAAAGAGGCTCGGCGGTCGGTGGTCTGGGCGATCGCGCTGATCGGCGCCTTCTACCTGTTCACCCTGGTGCTGGGCTACGGGGCGGCCGCCCTGGTCGGCCCGGACCGCATCCTCGGCGCGGCCGGCGGGGTGAACTCCGCGGCCCCGCTGCTGGCCTTCGAACTCGGCGGGGTGATCCTGCTCGGGGTCATCTCGGCGGTGGCGTTCGCGACGATCCTGGCGGTGGTGGCCGGGCTGACCATCACAGCGTCGGCGTCGTTCGCCCACGACATCTATGCCAGCGTGATGAAGGGCCATCACGTCACCGAGGACGAGCAGGTGCGGGTTTCCCGGATCACTGCGGTGGTGCTCGGGGTGTTCGCGATCGGCTTGGGCGTGCTGGCCAATGGCCAGAACGTGGCGTTCCTGGTGGCGCTGGCGTTCGCGGTGGCGGCCGCGGCCAACCTGCCGACGATCGTGTACTCGCTGTACTGGAAGCGGTTCAACACCCGCGGCGCACTGTGGAGCATGTACGGCGGGCTGATCTCGACCATCGTGCTGATCGTGTTCTCCCCCGCGGTGTCCGGTTCCAAAACGGCGATGATCCCCGGCGCCGATTTCGACTTCTTCCCGCTGGCCAACCCGGGCATCGTGTCGATTCCGCTGGCGTTCGCGCTCGGTATCGTCGGCACGCTCACCTCCACCGACACCGGGCACCCGCAGCTCAATGCCGAGATGGAGGTGCGCTCGCTGACCGGGGTGGGTGCCGAGAAAGCGGTCGCGCACTAGGACCACAACCCGCCGAAATGGCATTCCGGCAGTGAAAATGCGAGTAGTGACCTGCCGGAATGCCATTTCGGCGGAATAACTGAGCGACGCGGCTACCATTCAGCGTGCGCCGCTACTCGATGGCTCTGCTCGCCTATGCCTTCGCCGCGATCATGGTCGGCACCACCCTGCCCACCCCGATGTACGCGCTCTATGCCGAGCACATGCACTTCGCCGTCCTGACCACCACCGTCATCTACGCGACCTACGCCGGCGGCGTGCTCGCCGCGCTGCTGGGCCTCGGCCGCTGGTCGGACGCCGTCGGCCGGCGGCCCATGCTGCTGGCCGGCGTGGCGTTCGCCGTGGCCAGCGCGCTGGTGTTCCTGTTCGCCGATTCGGTGCCGGTGCTGCTGGTCGGACGGGTGCTCTCGGGCCTGTCGGCCGGCATCTTCACCGGGACCGCGACCGCGGCCGTCATCGAGGCGGCGCCGTCGGCCTGGAAAACCAGGGCCGCGGCGGTGGCGACGGTGGCCAACATCGGCGGTCTGGGCGCGGGCCCGCTCCTGGCCGGGCTGCTGGTGCAGTACGCACCGCACCCACTGCAGCTGCCGTTCCTGGTCCACATCGTGCTGGCCCTGGTGGCGGGTATCGCGGTGCTCGCCGTTCCGGAGACCTCGGCGCGCACCGGCCGGATCGGCTTGCAGCGGCTTGCGGTCCCACCGGAGGTCCGATCGGTGTTCGTCATCGCAGCGCTGGCGGCGTTCGCCGGGTTCGCGGTCACGGGGATGTACACCGCGGTCGCCCCGTCGTTTCTGTCCACGGTCATCGGTATCGACAATCATGCGGTGGCCGGCGCGATCGCCTGCTCGATCTTCGCGGCCTCGGCACTGACTCAGGTCGCAGCGAACCGAATCCCACCTGGGCGTGCCGTCGCGATCGGCTGCGCCATCCTCATCGTAGGCATGACGATTCTGACTGCGGCGCTGTATTTTTCGTCGCTCGGCGCGCTGATCGCGGCGGCCGTGGTGTCGGGCATCGGCCAGGGCATGAGTTTCAGTCGAGGGCTGGCCGCGGTCGCCGAGCGGGCCCCGGCTCAGCGCCGCGCCGAAGTCAGTTCCAGCTATTTCGTCGTCGCCTACGTCGCCATCTCGCTACCGGTGATCGGTGAGGGCCTGGCCGCGCGGCTGTGGGGGCTGCGCACGGCGGGCGTGGCCTTCGCGATCGGTGTCGCGGCGCTGGCCGCGGTCTGCCTGGTGGCCATCCTGGTGCAGGAGAGCCGGGAGAAGTTGAGTGCTTCTACCTAGGGACTACGCAACCGCGGGGCCATAGCGTTCTAGCCATGACCGTTGCTGCTGACACAGCTGCCAAGAAGGCCCCCGCGAAAGCCAGGCTGTTCCCCTCGCCCGCCGAGGTCGAGGCGCAGACCCCGCCCGACCGGGACCGCGCCATCGACGTCATCCGGATCGTGTCCCTGGTCGGTGTGGTGTTCGGCCACACGATCATGGCGACCAGCACGATCCGTGACGACGTGTTCATCTGGAGCAACCTGCTCACCGCGTCCGTCGTGTTCCAGGCGCTGACCTGGGTGTTCCAGATCATGCCGTTGTTCTTCTTCGCCGGCGTGGCCGCTTCGGTGCAGTCTTGGCGGCCCGGCTCATCGTGGGGCGGGTGGCTGCTGAAGCGCTGCACCCGGCTGTACCGGCCGGTGTTCTACTACCTGGCCTTCTGGACCGCGGCGCTGGCGGTGCTGCGGTTCGTGCTGCCCGAGCACGTCTACGAGCCGGTCGCCGGGATCTCGATCCAGCTGCTGTGGTTCCTGGGCGCCTATGTGCTGGTGCTGGCGGCGGTGCCGCTGCTGGCCCGCATCACGACGACGGCGCAGCTGGCCGGCGCGGTCATCGGCACCTATGCGGTCATCGCGGCGGTCGACGCCATCCGGATCAACGTCGAGGGTTACGCCACGCTGGGCTACCTCAACACCGTGGTGTGGTTGATCCCCGGAGTGTTCGGTGTGGCCTACCGCCGCCACCTGCTGTCCAGCGGCGCCGCACTCAAGATCGGGATCGGCATGCTGGGTGTCAACCTGGCCCTGCTCTACTTCGGCCCCTACGAGCTGAGCCTGGTCGGCATCGAGACCCAGCAGCTCAAGAACATGACGCCGCCGTCACTGCTGCTGGCCGGGCACGCAATCATGATGTGCGCGTTCGCGATTGCCGCCGCCCCCGCCATCAACCGGTGGGCTCGGCGGCCGCGGGTGTGGTGGCTGACCGCGATCGGCAACTCCGGTGCGATGACGCTGTACCTGTGGCACATGCCGCTGCTGCTGGGCCTGCACCTGGTGTTCGACTACCTGGGCCTGGACCGCATCGACCCGTCCACACCCGGCTTCATCTCCCTGTCGATCCTGCAGCTGGTGCTGATGGCCGGCCTGGTCGCGGCGGCGTTCGTGGCGCTGCGGCCGCTGGAGAACAACCCGCTGCCGCTGTGGGACGGCGGCGCGGTGTCCGGCACCGGGGCCCGCAGCGCGACGGTGGGCGCGCTGCTCTGCACCGCCGGGGCGGCGACGCTGGCCTCGGTGGCCTGGGGCCTGAAGGATCAGGGCGTGTACTGCGTGACGGTCATGGTGGTGGCGCTGGTCGCGGCCCGCGCGCTGGCCGACAAATAGTCAAGACAGATAGACAAGTGGCCAGGGACTACCCGCTCTTGCGCCGGAACTCGCGCCGGTTCTCCACCGGGCCGTGGGCTCGTGGTTGGTTGCGGCCGCCGTCCTTGTGGGCGGCGCCTCCCGACGACTGCGTCTTCTTGCGCTCCAGGGCCTCCCGGAATTTGCGCTTGTTGTCGTCTTCCGGTGTGTCGTCAGCCATACGCCGCAGCGTAGCCGCCGACGACGCCGTCGTCATGCGCTTTAGCGTCGGCCCGGCGGCATGCCGTACACATGCGTGATCGGCAACGTGAGCAACACCCGGCGGTCGTCGACCATGGCGCGCCGGTAATCGTCCCAGTCCGGGTGTTCCCCGGCGATGTTGCGGTACAAGGCAATAAGCCCCTCGACCGTGTCGTCGTCCGGTGCGGCCGCCGGCGGGGTCAGGATGGCATCCCCCTCGGCGACCGCATAGGCCCAGCCGTCGTCGGAGCTGACGTGTATCGACGCCCGCGGATCGCGTCGCAGGTTGCGGGTTTTGGCGCGCGGCTCGGTGATCGAGACCTGGATCTGCACCGCGCGCGGGTCGAAGTGGTACGACACGTTCGACAGCTGCGGACGGCCGTCCTGTTTGATCGTGGCGAGCACCCCCAGCGAGTTGCCGCCGATCAAGGCCAAAAGCTTATCGTCGAAAACCTGACGCCCCATGTGACGAGCGTACGTCTTTACTATCGGTTCGATGAGTGTGATTGACGGCAACAGCCTCGAAGGCGTCTCGACCACCACGCTGTGGACGCTGAACAATCGCGGCACCGAGGCCAAGCGGTCCGATGGCGTGATCCGCGACCCCTGGGCGGTGGCCCTTCTCGACGCGATCGATTTCGACTACGCCAAGTTCGGCGGGCCCAATCAATCGCATGCGCTGCGTGCGGTCGCCTTCGACCTTGAGACCCGCGACTATCTGAGCACGCATCCCAAGGCCGCCGTGGTGGCCCTGGCCGAAGGGCTGCAGACCAGTTTCTGGCGCCTGGAGTCGGCCGGGGTGGCCGATGAATTGACCTGGTATTCAGTCGATCTGCCGCCGGTGGTGGCGATCCGGGAGAAGCTGCTGCCGGCCGATGACCGGATCGTGCCGCTCGCCCAATCCGCACTGGACCGCAGTTGGATGGATCGGGTCGACGCACGCGACGGTGCGTTCATCACCGCCGAGGGGTTGTTGATGTACCTGGACCCCGAGGACGTGCGCAGCCTGATCGCCGACTGTGCGGCACGGTTTCCCGGCGCCCGGATGATGTTCGACTCGATCCCGCCGTGGGTGAGCCGACGCACCCTCAAGGGCTGGCGGCTGTCCGATCGCTACACCGCGCCGCCGATGCCGTTCGCCATGACCGCCGACGACGGGCTGGCCATGGCGGGTACCGGACCCGGCGCCATCGCCGGGGTGCGCTCGGCCCGGGATGTGCCGATGCCACCGGGGCGCGGCCTGTTCAAGCTGGCCGCGCAGCCCTGGCTCGACCGCATCGGCGCCCTGCACCGCAACCGGCCGTCGGTCACCGTGCTCGATTTCTGACGGGCGCCGGCGGAACCGAGATGGCACTGTTGAACCGGCGCCTGCTGACGGTGCTCG
This sequence comes from [Mycobacterium] fortunisiensis, assembly GCF_019050325.1. Classification (GTDB taxonomy): domain Bacteria; phylum Actinomycetota; class Actinomycetes; order Mycobacteriales; family Mycobacteriaceae; genus Mycobacterium; species Mycobacterium fortunisiensis. The sequence goes on from NZ_VOMB01000023.1 coordinate 140,088, forward strand.
CGACGATCCTGATCGGCGTGCTCGCCCCCGCCTGCACGCCGGAGTCGCGACCTGCCGAAATCGCGGTGGTGCCCGAGGTGCTCGCGCTGTCCAGTGTGAGTGTCACCAGGTTCCACTACCTGTCCGAAGGCAGCGCAGACCGCCGGGATCCCGACCAGAACTGGGCCGATTTGTACCTGCCGTCCGGAGCTCACGCGTTCAACGCGCTCCCGCTGGTGGTGCTGATCCACGGTGGCGGGTGGAACAGCACGATGGGCGCCGGCGTGTTCGACGGATTGGCCCGCGAACTCGCCGGCCACGGCATGGCCGTCTACAACGTCGAATACCGCAGGGTCGGGTCAGGTGGTGGGTGGCCGACCACCTTCGACGACGTGGCGCACGCCATGGACTACGTCGCCCAACTGAGTCTGCGGTATCCACAGCTGGCCGTTGACGATGCCCTTGTCGTGGGCCACAGTGCGGGGGCGCAACTGGCGGTCTGGGCCAGCACCCGCCACGACCTGCGAGGCGACGAAGTCGGATCCCGGCCCCGGTTCCGGCCGACCCGGGTCATCTCACTGGCCGGGCCGCTCGACATGGTCTACGCCGCCAACCACGGTGACAAGCACATCGCCGCGGTGCTCGGCGGCCGTCCCGCAGAGGTGCCGGGCCGGTACGCCTCGGTGGACCCGATCCAGAACCTCGACCCCAGGGTGCCGGTGATCGCGGTGCACGGAACACTCGATACCGTTGTGGCACCGGATAATTCGAAGCGCTATGTGGCAGCGCTCAGGAAACGCGGCGGCCGGGCCGGCCTCGAATTGCTGCCCGGCGAGGGCCACGGCTCGATGGTGTCGACGCGCTCCCCCGCCTTCCGCCGCGTGCTGCGCCTCATCACCGTCACCGCGAACGCCGATATGGACCAGCTGCCGGAACTGATCACTAGGCTGGAGCGGTGACCCGCTACATCGCATTCTTGCGTGGCGTCAACGTCGGGGGCGTCAATCTCAAGATGGCCGAGGTGACCAAAGCGCTGGAGGCAGCCGGGTTCACCGCCGTCCGGACCATCCTGGCAAGTGGAAATGTGTTGCTGGACAGCACTTCCGATGCGGCAAAGGTCCGCACCACAGCCGAGCGGGCCCTGCGGGACACCTTCGGCTACGAAGCCTGGGTGCTGGTCTATGACCTGCCCACCCTGCACAAGATCTCCGCCGGATACCCGTTCGAGCGTGAGGTCGCCGACCACCACTCCTACGTCACGTTCGTCGGTGATGCCGACGTGCTCGACGAACTGGCCGCGCTGGCGCCGGGGCCCGCGGACCTGGTGGCACGCGGCGACGGCGTGCTCTATTGGCAGGTGCCCCGCGCCGCGACGCTGAGCAGTGCGATCGGCAAGACCATGGGCAAGAAGCGCTACAAATCCTCGATGACCACCAGGAACCTGCGGACGCTGGAGAAGGTGCTGCGCTGATCCCGGCACAGCCGACCCCGGTACATTCGTGCGGGTGTCCTCCACACCGCGTACCAAGGTCGCTCTCACCGGGGTTTCCGAGACCGCACTGCTGACCCTGCAGGTCCGTGCGCACGAGGCGCGCCGCCCCGACGGTTTGATCGACGATCCCATGGCGGTGCAGTTGGTCGACTCGATCGATTTCGATTTCGGCAAGTTCGGCTACACCCGCCGCCAGGACATGGCCCTGCGCGCCCTGTTGTTCGACCGGATGACCGCCAACTACCTGCGCGATCATCCGAAGGCCACGGTGGTGGCGCTGGCCGAGGGTTTGCAGACCAGCTTCTACCGGCTTGACGCCGCCGGCGTGGGCCATGAGTTCCGTTGGCTGACAGTTGATCTGGAGCCGATGATCGAGATCCGCAACAAGCTGCTGCCGAAGCCGGACCGGGTCACCCGGTGCGCCCAGTCGGCGCTGGACTTCAGCTGGATGGATCAGGTGCAGACCGAGGACGGTGTCTTCATCACCGCCGAGGGCCTCCTGATGTACCTGCAGCCCGACGAGGCGATGTCCCTGATCCGCGCCTGTGCGCAGCGTTTCCCGGGCGGGCAGCTGATGTTCGACCTGCCGCCGTCGTTCTTCGCCTTCCTGACCCGCCGCGGCATGCCGACCTCGACGCGCTACCGGGTGCCGCCGATGCCGTTCACTTTGTCCCCCGGGCAGCTGGCCGATCTGGCGCACACCGTCCCCGGGGTGCGTACGGTGCGCGATCTGCCGATGCCGCCGGCCCGCGGCGTGGTGCTCAACGCCCTGCTACGGGCGCAGCACCTGCCGATCTTTGATCCGGTCCGTCCGGTGATGGCACTGCTGGAGTTCGGCTGACGACGGCCTTGTCGACGGTGTCGCCGACGGCGTTGCCGAACCTCAGGTTGGGATCCACGACGGGGCCGCCGCGCAGCATCGCCGCGTCGTAGGTGTAGTTCATCGACATCGCCCACGGCCCGCTCATGCCCTGGCGCGGCAGGTCGTCCGCAGAGCGCTGCACATATCCGGCGGAGAAGTCCAGCAGCGGAAGGGTTTCCAGCCCGGGTTCGGCGACCGGCCGCACCGTGTCGTAGCCGTGGGCCTCGAGGTGGCTCAACATCCGGCAGAAGTGCTCGCACAGCAGCCCGACCTTGAGTGTCCACGACGAGTTGGTGTAGCCGAAGGCGAAGACGAAGTTGGGCACTCCGGACAGCATCATCCCCTTGTAGGCCACCGTCTCGGACAGGTTCACCGGTTCCCCGTCCACGGTGAGCGTCATGCCGCCGAACAACTGGATGTTCAATCCGGTTGCGGTGACGATGATGTCGGCGTCGAGCTGGGCTCCGGAGACCAGCCGAATGCCGGTCTCGGTGAACGTCGCGATGCGGTCGGTGACCACCGAGGCACTGCCGTCGCCGAGTACGGCGAAAAGATCGCCGTCGGGCACCGCGCACAGCCGCTGGTCCCACGGGTTGTAGCGCGGGCTGAAATGCTCGTCCACCGGGTACCCGGCGGGCAGCTTGCGGGCGTTGACCCACCGGATCAGGGCCCGGGCGGCCTTCGGATATTTCTGGCAGAACGTGTAGACACCGCGTTGTTTGAGGATGTTCTTGCGGCGGGCCAGCGCGTAGCCACGCTCGTCGCCGAGCAGTCGCCTGGCGGTGTTGGCGAAGGAATCCTTGGCCGGCACCGGCATCACGTAGGTCGGTGAGCGTTGCAGCATGGTGACGTGGGCGGCGGTGGGCGCCATCGCCGGGACCAGCGTGACGGCGGTGGCCCCGCTGCCGATCACGACCACTCGCTTACCGGCGTAGTCCAGGTCTTCGGGCCACTGCTGGGGGTGCACAATGCGGCCGGTGAACTTGTCGGCGCCGTCGAAGTGCGGGGTGTAGCCCTGGTCGTAGCGGTAGTAGCCGCCCCCACAGAACAGCCAACTCGCCGAAATCTGGATCAGCTCAGGGTCCGTTCCCGCGGCACCGGTCCGCTCGATGTCCACGGTCCAGCGCCCCGCGGCCGAGTCCCACGCCGCGCCCAGCACTTTGTGGTGAAACCGGATGTGGCGGTCGATGCGGTTCTCGGCGACGGTCTCCCGCAGGTAGGCCAGGATCTTGTCGGCCGTTGCGATGGCATGGTCGTCGCGCCACGGCTTGAACTCGTAGCCGAAGGTGTGCAGGTCGGAATCCGATCGGATCCCCGGATAGCGAAACAGGTCCCAGGTGCCACCGGTGGCCCCGCGCGCCTCCAGGATCGCGTAGCTGCGGCCGGGGTGTTCGCGCTGCAGGTAGTACGCGGCGCCGATGCCGGAGATGCCGGCCCCGACGATCAGGACGTCGACGTGTTCGGTATCACTCATGCCACGATGGTCGCCCGGCCCGGCCATCGAGCCCAAGGTCAAAACACACCAATTTTTCTGGAAACTGGTGCACTATGCACCATGCCGTTACGGTGGACCGATGACCGGGACAGCTCCGTCGCCGCGGGTGAAAGACCTGATCCGGCGGTGCGCGCAGGTGGTGGTCAATGCCCGGCCGGAATGGCTGGACGAACTCGATCACGCGGTGCTGGCCGCGAGCCCGTCGATCGCCGCCGATCCCGAACTCGCGGCCGCGGTCAGCCGCAGCAACCGGGCCAACCTGTTCTTCTGGGGCGCGGCCAACATCCGCGATCCCGGCGCGCCGGTCCCGCCGAACACCGGGCCGGAGCCGTTGACCATCGCGCGGGAGTTGGTGCGCCGCGGCATCGACGCCTTCGCGCTCGACGCCTACCGGGTGGGCGAGGGCGTGGCCTGGCGGCGGCTGTTGGAGATCGCCTTCGAAGTGAGCTCAGACCCGGCCGAGCTGCACGAGTTGCTGGACGTGTGCTCGCGGTCCATCAGTGCTTTCGTCGACGCCACCCTGGCCGGGATCGCCGCCCAGATCGACCTGGAGCGCGACGAGCTCACCCGCGGCACCCATGCCGAGCGGCGCGAGACCGTTGCGCTGCTGCTCGACGGTGCCCCGATTCCCCGGCAGCGCGCCGAAGCGCGGTTGGGCTACGCCCTCACCGGGCTGCACACCGCGGCGGTGATCTGGAGCGAGGAGCCCGACGCCGACCTGTCCGGGCTGGACCGGGCCGCCGAGGCGTTCGGCCGGGCCTGCCACGACCCGCGTCCGCTGAGTGTGGTGGCCGGCAGCGGGACGCGCTGGGTGTGGGCCGCGGGAGCTGCCGACGCCCTCGCTGCCCTGGCCGCCCCCGCCCGGGAATGGCGCGGGGTGCGGATCGCCGTCGGGCCGGCCGCCGACGGACTCGATGGTTTCCGGCGCAGTCATTTCGACGCCATCACCACCCAGCAGATGATGGCCCGGCTGCACTCGGCACAGCAGATCGGAAGGTTCGCCGACATCGAGCTGGTCGCGTTGATCACCGCCGAACCCGATCGCGCCGCCGAGTTCGTCAGCCGCCAACTCGGCGCACTAGAGTTCGCCGACGACGAATTGCTGGAAACGGTAAGGGTATTCGTCAACGAGCAGTGCAACGCCTCACGCGCTGCGGCCCGGCTGTACCTGCATCGCAACACGCTGCTGCGCCGGCTGGCCCGCGCCGACGAGCTCCTACCGCGCCCGCTCGCCGACAACAGTGTGGCGGTGGCCGTCGCACTGGACGTGTTGCGCTGGCACGGCACCCGGCCCGCAGCGCCGGATCAGTCGAACGCGGCGTCCAGATAGCGCAGCGCGTCGGCCTTGCCGATGCCCAGCGCGCGGGCGGCCTCGGCGAACGCATGCGCGGCCGCGGCCATCGCGGCATCGGCCGGATCTGCCCGCGCCACGAACGTGCCGTAGCGGCCCCGGGTCTCCAGCACTCCGGCCGATTCCAGCTCGCGGTAGGCCCTGGCGACGGTGTTCACCGCCAGCCCGACCTTTCCGGCGAGCTCCCGCACCGTGGGCAGCCGGGTGCCCGGCGACAACCGCCCCTGCCGGATGCCATCGATGATCTGAATCCTGAGCTGGTCGAACAACGGCTTCTCCGCGCTCGAATCAACCAGCACCCAATCCGCCAACTCGGCCACGTGCTCAGTATCACCCAAACCGACTAGGTTGGTGAGGTGCAAGTGACTGTCCTGTCCGGCGCCGGGATCTCGGCGGAAAGCGGTGTCCCCACGTTCCGTGACGTCGAGACCGGCCTGTGGGCGAAGGTGGACCCCTACGAGATCTCCAGTGTCGACGGCTGGCATCGGCACCCCGAGAAGGTGTGGGCCTGGTATCTGTGGCGGCATTACATGATGGCCCGGGTGGAACCCAATGCCGGGCATCAGGCCGTGGCGGCCTGGCAGGATTTCGCCGACGTGCACGTCATCACCCAGAACGTCGATGACCTGCACGAGCGCGCCGGCAGCACCAATGTCTACCACCTGCACGGCAACCTGTTCGAGTTCCGTTGCGATGCTTGCGGTTCCAGGTTCGAAGGGGACCTGCCGGCGATGCCCGAACCGGTGGAGACCATCGAACCCCCGGTGTGCCCGTGCGGCGGGCTGATCCGGCCGAGCGTGGTCTGGTTCGGCGAATCGCTGCCCGACGACGCGTGGCAACGGTCGGTGCAGGCCGTCGCGGCCGCGGACGTGGTGATCGTGGTGGGCACCAGTTCGATCGTGTATCCCGCCGCCGGCCTCCCCGAGGCCGCGCTGGCCGCGGGCACCGTCGTCATCGAGGTCAATCCCGAACGCACCCCGCTGTCCGACAGCGCGACGGTGTCGCTTCGCGAAACCGCGGGCAGTTCCCTGCCCGGCCTGCTGCAGCGGTTGCCCGCGCTGCTCGGCTAAGCGGGCCGCAGCGCACGCCCGATCGCGAACTCCGTCACCGGCAGCGGCACCCAGGCCGGCATGGCCAGTTCACGCCGGTTCTCGGCAACCTGGAATCCACTGTCGACGATGGCCTGCTCGGTGTGCCGGTGGGTGTGGCAGTTGCCGAACAACCGCGGCCAGACGGTGGCATCGGCCACGCGTTGCATCCGGGCCCGCCAACCGTTTCCGGCGACATGCTCCAGGTACCTCAGCTCCCCGCCCGGGCGCAACAGCGAAAACAGCTGGCGCAGAACCGTATCGGGCTCCTCGATGGAACACAGCACCAGCGAGCAGACCACCGCGTCGAAAGGGTCGGCGCTGCTGAACGTCTCGGCGGTGTCGCTGCTGACCGTCACCGGCACCGGGGCCTGGGTGGCGGCGCTGCGGGCCACTTCGACAAGGTGACGCTCCGGTTCGACGGCGGTCACCTGGGTCACCGTCGACGGGTAGAACGCGAAGTTCGTCCCGGTGCCGGCACCGATCTCCAGGACCCGCCCACTGAGCCCGGCGAGGTTCTCGGCCCGCAACCGGCGCAGCGCGGGCGGTTCCGAGGTCGACAGGGTCTTCCAGATTCGGGCGAAGAACGGGTTGTCCACGATTCTGTCGGTCACTGGTCCTGCCCTCCACTCACATTCTCGCCGGCGAGACCTTTGAGCCGGGCGATGGCCTCCAGCGGTTCCAGATCGGTTCCGATGATTCCCGCGACGATCTGTCCGGTGCACACCGCCCGCAGCACACGGTCGGTGAACTTCTCGACGTCGCCCCACGGCAGATACGGTTTGGAGATCAAGATGGCGGCCACCCCGTGCGCGGCGGTCCACAGCTCCAACGCCATCATCGTGGCGTCTCCGGCCGGGTAGACCCCCTCGGCGATCAGGGTCTCCACGGCCGCGCGCATGTGCTGGAACGCCGAGCTGTTGAGCGTGGTGTCGACGTCGCTGCCGGGCCTGCCCTCACCCATGGTCGCCAGCCGGTACAACTCGGGCGTGCGCCTGGCGAAGTTCACGTAGGCGTGGCCCTGGGCGCGCAGCACCTCGATGGTCTGGGCGCCGTGCTGCCGGCCGGCTCGCTGCATCTCCTCGTCGAGCTTCTCGAAGTACCGCGAACACACCGCGTCCAGCAGTGCGTCCTTGTCGGCGAAGTGCAGATAGATCGACGGCGGCGTGACCCCGACCCGCTGGGCCACCGACCGGATCGACACCGCCTTGGCATGTCCGGTTTCCAGCAGCAATTCCGTTGTGGCATCCAGGATCTGGTCACGCAGCAGCTCACCGGACCCGCGCGGGGCCCGGCGCCGCTTGCGTGGTTGGATCGCCACGTTACTGGGCGTCCGTCATCGATGCCACCTCCCGTTGCGGGCCGGCCGGCGGCGCGGGCAACTCGGCTGATTCGCTGATCCCGAACCGCTCGTGCAGCCGGGCCAGCGGCGCCGGGGCCCACCAGTTCCACTGCCCCATCAGATGCATGAACGACGGCACCAGCAGCATGCGCACCAGGGTGGCGTCGACCAGCACCGCCACGGTCAGCCCGAGGCCGAACATCCGCATGAATGCCACCTGCGCGGCGATCAGCGCGGCGAACGAGATCGACATCAGCAGTGCGGCGGCGGTCACCACGCGGCCGGTGCGGGCCAGGCCGAGGGCCACGCTCTCGTCATTGCGGACGCGAGGAGCAAGATGGCCGGAGCGTTCCCGCGGCGACATCTCGGTGTCGGCACCGGACTGCAACCAGTACTCGCGGATCCGCGACACCAGGAACACCTCGTAGTCCATCGACAGACCGAAGGCGATGCAGAACAACAACACCGGCAGATTGGCCACCAGCGTGCCCGTCGATGTGGTGCCCAGCGCGCCGAGGTGGCCGTCCTGGAAGATCCACACCAGCGCGCCGAACGCCGCCGACAGCGACAACACGTTGAGCACCAACGCTTTCAACGGGAGTACCACGCTGCCGGTGAGCAGGAACAGCAGCACGAACGTGATGGCCGCGATGATGCCCAGCACCATCGGCAGTCGGGCGGTGATCGCGTGTGAGCTGTCCCGGTTGACCTGGGCGACGCCAGTGAACTGCACTTCGGCCGGTGCGGCCACCGCGTGCAGTGCGTCGAGTTGGGCCTCCGAGGCGTCGCTGAACAGCGGCACGTGGCTGCCGACGGTCAGATACGCGCTGCCGTCGGCGATCCCGGTGCCCAAGGTCGGCGGGCCCACCCGGTTCCCGTCGACGAAGGTGCCCCCGGGCGCGGACACCGAGACCTCGCTGTCGGCGCGCGACAGATCTGCCGCGTAGCGGTTGATCTCCGCGGGACGCAGTCCGGCCACATCCGGGAGCACGACGGTGACCGCGGTCGAGGAGTCGACGGCGAAATCGGTACGCAGTTCGTCCCCGAGTTGGCGGGCCGAGGCCGACGACGGCAGCACCCGGTCGTCCGGGAAGCCCCACTTGATACCGAGGAAGGGGGCGCCCAGCATCAGCAGCAGGGCCACGATCGCGAGCCCGATCGGAATCGAACGACGCATGACACGTTTGGTCATCCGGTACCAGAAGCTCTGCTCGACGGGCGTGGGCACGGGCTCGGGCCGGCCCAGGATCCGGCGGATGAACCGCCGCACGTCATAGGAATCCAGCCGGTCCCCCAGCAGCGCGATGGCGGCCGGGGCCACCACGATGGCCGCGAGCGCCGCCAGGGCCACCACCGCGATACCGGCGTAGGCGAACGACTTGAGGAAGTACATCGGGAACAGCACCATCGCCACCATCGACAGCGCCACCGTCATCGCCGAGAACAACACGGTGCGCCCGGCGGTGGCCATGGTGCGCATCAGGGCCCGGTCGGGGTCGGCGCCGTCGGCGAGTTCGTCGCGGTAGCGACTGACGATCAACAGGGTGTAGTCGATCGCCAGGGCCAGCCCCATCGCGACGGTGAGGTTGAGCGCGAAGATCGACACGTCGGTGACCATCGTGAACCCGCGCAGCACGGCCAGCGATCCCAGGATCGCGAAGCCGCCCACTGCGAGCGGCAATGCCGCCGCGAGCAGTCCACCGAACACCCACACCAGCACCACGAAACTCAGCGGGATCGCGATGGACTCCATCATCAGCAGGTCTTTTTCGCTCTGCCCGTTGACCTGGACATAGATCATCGCCTCGCCGCCGGCCCGCACGGTCACCCCGTCGCGGTCGTGGACCAGCTGCCCGGCGAGTTCCTTGGCGTGCTTCTGCGCACCGCTCTCGCCGCCGGTGATGCCGGCCAGGATGAGCCCGGTCTTGCCGTCGCGGCTGATCAGGGCGGTCGCCGCGGGTGCGGGCACGGTCCAGGCCGAGCTGACCTCGGTGACATACGGCGAAGCCTTCAGCTGGGAGGCGATGTCGGTGCCCGCAGCCCTGGCCGCGGCACTGCCGGTGCCGTCGGCCTCGTCGGTGACACTGATGACCAGCTGCATGTCGCCGCGGGAGAACTTGTCCGCCAGCAGGGCGGTGGCCTGCGCCGATTCCGAGGTGGGGTCTTGGAATCCGCCGGCCGACAGGCTCTTGGCCACCGGGACTCCGAAGATTCCCGCGGCGACCATCACCAGCGCGGCGACGGCGAGGACCCGCCGGGGTGCGGCGATGGCCAGACGGGCGATTCTCTGCAGCACGTGAGTGTCCTTCCGGATGAGTATCGCCGTTAAGTTAACAACGGTAAGTTGGTGCGTCAACGGCTCCCCCACCGCCTCCCCCCATAAAGACGGGTCAGCGCCCCGCATCGTTCACCGTTGTCGGCCGGCTGGTCCCGGCAGCGTCTTATCGGACTCGGCCGCGACCGCCTCGCCGATTTCCACGCCTGGGCGGTGATCAGCGCGAACGCGCAGCCCTGCGGTGGAAACCGGCGACCGCCCGCCCCGACCGCGCTCGCCTACTCGCCAGAAACCTACCCAAAAGTAGGATTGCCACCATTTTCCGAACCGTGACTCAAAGATTCCTTAATGGTGACCCATACGCTCAGTGGCATGTGGATCGACGACACCAGTGCCGATGTCATCAAAGTTGACTTCGAGGCTCTCTACCACGGCGATGTCCTGGTCGAGGGTGACACCTCCGAGCAGTTCGACGACTACCAGGAACTGCCCACCGCAGTATGAGAAAACGCGCGCCTCGCGGCGCGCGTTTCCCGTCTAGATATTTGCCCGCTTCGGGCCCCAGTCCTCGCTCAGGCGAGGACTGTTTCTTTCTCCGACTCGGCCTCACCCGCGCCGATCATGTTCGCCAGGCGCCCGCCGATCAGCTGCTCGGCTTCGGCCACCATCCGCGAGACGAGTTCGCCGCAAGTGGGGATGTCATTGATCAGGCCCATCGAGGTACCGACCGACCAGATCCCCGCATCAAGGTCACCGATTTCATAGACCTTCACGCCGCGTTTGCCGGCCACCAGATCCTTGACGTCCTCGAACTGGCCGCCGTCGTTGAGAATCTGCACCACCTCACGCGAGACCGCGTTGCTCGCCACCCGGGCGGTGTTGCGCAGCGGACGGAAGATCAGCTCGGTGTCGAGCTCAGTGCCCGCCACGATGGCTTCCTTGACCTTCTGATGGATCGACGATTCCACGGTGCACATGAACCGCGAGCCCATGTTGATGCCGTCGGCACCCAGCGCCAACGCGGCCACCAGGCCACGCGCATCGGCGAAACCACCCGAGGCGATCATCGGGATCTCGATCTTCTCCGAGGCCGCCGGGATCAACACCAAACCCGGGATGTCGTCCTCACCGGGGTGACCGGCGCACTCGAACCCGTCGATGCTGATGCCGTCCACACCCAGGCTCTGCGCCTTGACCGCATGGCGCACCGAGGTGCACTTGTGCAGCACCTTGATGCCGTTGTCGTGGAACATCGGCAGATGCGGCGCCGGGTTGGAGCCCGCGGTCTCCACGATCTTCACCCCGGAGTCGACGATCACCTGGCGGTACTCGTCGTATGGCGGCGGGTTGATCGTCGGCAGGATCGTCAGGTTCACCCCGAACGGCTTGTCCGTCAGGTCGCGGGCACGGGCGATCTCATTCGCCAGATCCGCCGGCGTCGGCTGGGTGAGCGCGGTGATGAAACCCAACGCACCCGCATTCGCCACGGCCGCAACGAGTTCGGCGCGACCGACCCACTGCATGCCACCCTGCACGATGGGATGTTCGATCCCGAACGTCTCGGTGAACTTCGTCTTCAATGCCATATATGGACCTCTCTACTGTGCTTGTCTGCTCTTCGCGCAAGCGCTCATCGGTGCTTGTCTGCTCTTCGCGCAAGCGCTCATCGGTGCTTGTCTGCTCTTCGCGCAAGCGCTCATCGCGGCGCCATGCGGATGGCGCCGTCAAGACGGATCACCTCGCCGTTGAGCATCGGGTTTTCGATGATGTGCACGGCCAGGGCGCCGTACTCGTCGGGATCACCGAGGCGGGCCGGGTGCGGCACCTGCTGGCCCAGCGACTTCTGCGCCTCCTCGGGCAACGAACCCAGCAGCGGCGTCTTGAACAGCCCCGGCGCGATGGTGCACACCCGGATCAACTCCCGCGACAGATCGCGCGCGATCGGCAGGGTCATGCCGACCACACCGCCCTTGGACGCCGAGTAGGCGGCCTGGCCGATCTGCCCGTCGAACGCCGCCACCGAGGCGGTGTTGACGATGACGCCGCGCTCTTCGCCGTTGGGGCCGATCGGCTCGGTCTTGGCGATCCGCTCGGCGGCCAGCCGGATCACGTTGAACGTGCCGATCAGGTTGACCTCGACCACCTTCCGGAAGCCGTCCAGCGGGAACGCACCGTTCTTGGACAGCGTCTTGATGGCGTTGCCGATACCGGCGCAGTTGACGTTGATCCGCACCGGTCCAAGCGATTCCGCGACATCCAGCGCCTTCGAGACACCGGCCTCGTCGGTGACGTCGGTGGCCACGAACTTGGCCCGATCTCCGAGTTCGGCCACCACCTCTTCACCCTTGAGGTCGATGACGACAACCTGCGCCCCGGCGTCCAGCAGCCGCTTGGTGGTGGCCAGGCCCAGACCGGATGCGCCGCCGGTGACGACGGCTACCGCGTCTTTGATCTCCATGTACCGCATTCCTTTCCGGCCGGCACCGTGCCGACCCATGGACGGTTGAACGAAATGAACTAAACCCAGTCGCGCAGAACGGCTTCGGTGTCCGCACCGCGTTCGCGCGGCGGGGCGGGCACCGACGTGGTGCTGCGGGAGAAGCGCGGCGCCGGCATCGGCTGCAGGTTGCCTTCGTCGTCGAAGAACGTGTTGCGCTCGGCGATGTGCGGTTCGGTGAGCACCTCGGCGAACGACAGCACCGGCGTCGCACACGCATCCGTACCGGCGAACACCTTGGCCCAGTGATCGCGGTCGTGCGCGGCGAAAGCCTTGGTGAAGGCGTCGCGCAGCTCGGGCCAGCGGGCCATGTCGTTCTGCCCCGGCAGATCCGCATCGGACAGGCCCAGGCCCTTGAGGAGTTCGGCGTAGAACTGCGGCTCGATCGCCCCGATCGCCATGTACTTGCCGTCGGCGGTCTCGTAGGTGTCGTAGTAGGGCGCGCCGGTGTCGAGCATGTTGGTGCCGCGCTCGTCGGACCACAGGCCGTTGGCCCGGAAGCCCCACATCATCTGCATCAGCACCGAGGAGCCGTCGACCATGGCCGCGTCGATCACCTGGCCCCTGCCCGAGGTCTGCCGCTCGAACAGGGCCGAGAGAATGCCGACGAGCAGGAACATCGAGCCGCCACCGAAATCGCCGGCCAGGTTCAGCGGCGGGACGGGACGTTCGCCCTTGCGGCCCACCGCGTGCAGCAGCCCGTTGAGCGAGATGTAGTTGATGTCGTGGCCGGCCTGCAGGGCCCGCGGACCGTCCTGACCCCAGCCCGTCATCCGGGCGTAGATCAGCCGGTCGTTGACCTTCGCGCAGTCGTCGGGGCCCAGGCCCAGGCGCTCGGTGACCCCGGGCCGGTAGCCCTCGATCAGCACGTCGGCCTTGGCGATCAGGTCGAGCACCAGGCCGCGACCCTCGTCGCTCTTGAGGTCGGCGGCCACCGAGCGGCGGTTGCGCAGCATGGAGTCCCGGTCACCGGCGGGCACTCCCCCGCTCTTACCTGGCCGTTCGATGCGCACCACGTCCGCGCCCAGGTCGCCGAGGATCATCGCCGCGTGCGGTCCCGGGCCGATCCCGGCCAGCTCCACAACGCGCAAACCTTGCAGTGGTCCTGCCATGCTCTTCCGCCCTTCGCGTGTTAGGCCTTGGTTGACCGGTGACATAGCTTACTTGTATAACCTTCTCGACCGGCATGGCCATAGCCGGCTTCGCCCGAAGCGGGTGACGGGCCCGCCAAACCTAAGGTGCACAGATGACCGCGACCCGCGAACAACCCGACGCCTACCCCGACACCGACGATGTGACCGTATCGCTCGAGGACGGCGTGCTGTCGGTGACGCTGAACCGGCCCGACAGCCTCAACTCCCTGACCCAGCGCATGCTCGTCGCCGTCTCCGAGGCCATCGAACTGGCCGCCACCGACCCCAACGTACGGGTGGTGCGACTGGGCGGCGCCGGACGCGGGTTCAGCTCGGGCGCCGGCCTCAGCGAGGAAGACCAGGACGCCAAGGCCGGCACCCCCGAGAGCGTGCTCGACGCAGCCAACCGCGCTGTGGCGGCCATCGTGACCCTGCCGAAGCCGGTCGTCGCCGCGGTACACGGGCCCGCCGCCGGCGTCGGGGTGTCCCTGGCGCTGGCCTGCGATGTGGTGCTGGCCTCGGAGGCGGCCTTCTTCATGCTGGCGTTCACCAAGATCGGGCTGATGCCCGACGGCGGCGCGTCAGCCCTGGTGGCCGCGAACATCGGGCGCATCCGGGCGATGCGGCTGGCCCTGCTGGCCGAGCGGCTCACCGCCGCCGAGGCCTACGACTGGGGCCTGGTCAGCGGCCTGTACCCGGCCGATGAATTCGACGCCGCGGTCGACAAGGCGGTGGCCAAGTTGCGCTCCGGGCCGGCCGTGGCGCTGCGCAAGACCAAGCAGGCCGTCAATGCCGCCACCCTCACCGAGCTCGAGGGTGCGTTCGCCCGCGAACGCGAGGGCCAGCTGCAACTGCTGGTGTCCGCCGACTTCCACGAGGGCGCCAAGGCCTTCCAGCAGAACCGGCGCCCGGAGTTCACCGACTCCTAGGCACTGTGGGGACCGGGTCACCCACCCCCCCGCGAGCGCTCGAAAATCGTTGGACGCGGACCCTGTCGGCTCGGCACCATCGAATGTTGTGAGCACCCAGAACGACATCTCTCCGGCCCCGGCGGCCGGTGGCTGGCGTGTGCTCGCCCCCTTCCGCATCCGCGAATACCGGCTGCTGATCGCCGCGGTGACATTATCGATCTTCGCCGAGGGCATGTGGTCGGTGGTGATGGCGTTGCAGGTCATCGCGATCGACAACGATCCGGCCGCGCTGTCCTTGGTGGCCACCTGCCTCGGCGTCGGCCTGGTGGCCTTCGTTCTCGTCGGCGGTATCGCCGCCGACCGGATCAACCAGCGCACCATCATCATCGCGGTCGAAACAGTCAACCTGGTGACGGTCTCGGCAGTGGCGACGTTGGGCCTGCTCGACATGCTCGCCGTCTGGCATATGGCGGTTGCCGCAGGCATTCTCGGCATCGCCGCGGCATTTTTCTTCCCGGCATACAGCGCCCTGCTGCCCCGCATCCTGCCGCCCGAACACCTGTTGGCGGCCAACGGAGTCGAGGGCGTGGTGCGCCCGGTGTTCCAGCGCTCGGTCGGCCCAGCGGTGGCGGGCATGGTGATCGCCGTGACCTTCCCCGCACTGGGCGCGGTGGCGGTGGCCGTGCTGTTCGGGTTGGGCCTGGCCCTGCTGGCGAGCACCCGGCCGGCCACCGATTCGGCTGCGGCACAGGCGGTTGGCGAATCCTCACACGTATTACGGGATCTGCGTGACGGTTTCGCGTTCATGGTGCGTACCCCGTGGCTGCTGTGGACATTGCTGTTCGCCAGCATGTTCGTGCTCGTCGTGGTGGGCCCCATCGAGGTGCTGCTGCCGTTCATCGCCACCGACCGGTTCGACGACGGAGCCCGCAGCTACGGATTCATCCTGGCGTTCTTCGGATTCGGCAGTGCGCTGGGGGCATTGGCGGTGTCCTCACGCCGGATGCCGAGACGCTATCTGAGCACAATGATGTTGATGTGGGGGCTGGGGTCGCTGCCGATGGTGATCGTCGGCATCACGTCGTCATTCCCGTTGATGGCGTTGGCCACCTTCGCCATCGGCGTCACCGACGGCGCCGGCATGGTGATCTGGGGAACGCTGCTGCAGCGGCGGGTGCCGACGGAGATGCTGGGCCGGGTGTCGAGCCTGGACTTCTTCGTGTCACTGGCGTTCATGCCGGTGTCGTTCGCGATCGTCGGCCCGTTGTCCAAGGTGATCTCGATGGAGTCCATCTTCCTGGTGGCCGGCCTGGTGCCGGGCCTGCTGGCCCTGGTCGCCGTCGCCGCCGCGCGGATGCCGCGCGACGAGCTCGCCCATCCGCTGCGCTAGGGACTACTCCGCGTCTTTGTGCAGCGCGGCGAGATGCGTGTAGGCCGCGGCGTTGGTCTCGTTGTGGCCGAGCTCGTCATCACTGAGTTCCCGGCGCACCTTGGCCGGCACCCCCGCCACCAGGGACCCCGGCGGCACCACCATGCCCTGGGGCACCACCGCACCGGCGGCCACCAGGGACCCGGCGCCGATCACGGCGCCGTTGAGCACCACCGCACCCATTCCGACCAGGCTGTTCGCTTCCACCGTGCAGCCGTGCAACACCACGTTGTGCCCGACCGTCACGCCGCCGGCGAGCCGGCACGGGAACCCGGGATCGACGTGCACGGTCACGCCGTCCTGAATATTGCTGCCCGCACCGACTTCGATCGGCTCGAATTCGGCACGCAGCGTGGCGCCGTACCAGACGCTGGCGCCGGCGGCCAGCGAAACCTGGCCGATCACACTGGCGTTGGGGGCCACCCAGGCGTCCGGGTCGATCTTCGGAGTGTGTCCGGCGACGGAGACGATCAACGGCTCAGGCATGCTGGCCATCGTAGGCATCGCTCAGGTGGGCGGATGTAGCAGGCCGGAGCATTGGCCACCACACGACAAAACCCCAGTTCAGACGCCTGAGCACGGTCAAAGCGGGCATTCCGGCTTTGCCGTAACCGCTGCGTAACGCCTACCATCCGAGGCGGCGCGGCGGAATCGCTGAGGCTGCAATGTGCGCGGTCGCCGGCCATCGTCGCGCGGAGAACCGCGTAACACGTCACCGGCAGCCGACGATTACAGGCTAGGCATGAGCGGGAGGAACACCCACCGATGAAGACTCGCACCAAGACACTGGGCGTCGCTGCGGCAGTTGCCGCGATCACGGCGTCGCTGCCGCTGGCGGGCGTCGCCTACGCCGATCCGGCGCCGACGACGACCACTGCCCCGGTCGTGGAGATCCCGGACCCGCAGGGCTCGGGCTGCGACAACTTCAAGAAGGCCATGCCGAACTGGAAGAGCCTCGCCGATCTGCCCACCGGCAAAGTGCTGGCCAGCATCCCGGACATCAGCACGTTCAACGCCGCGCTGTCCGGCGGGCTGAACCCGGACGTCAACATCGTGCCGGTGCTCGACAACGGGCCGTACGTGATCTTCGCGCCGACCAACGCGGCCTTCGAGGCCATGGAGCCCGGGCAGCTCGACGCCCTCAAGGCCGATCCGGCCGCGCTGACCAGCTTTGACTACTACCACGCGTTTCTCGGCCTGCTCGGCCCCGACGACGTGAAAGGCCAGCGGCCCACCCAGCAGGGCGCCGAGGTCAAGGTGACCGGCAAGGGCGGCGACATCAAGGTCAACGACACCGCCAAGCTGGTCTGCGGCCCGATCCAGTCGCAGAACGCGCGCATCTACCTGATCGACACGGTGTTGGATCCCAACTCACCGCCGGAGGCGCTGGAGGCGACGATCACGGCCACCAGCACCACGACCACCACCACGGCGCCGGAGCCCGAGCTCCCGGCCGCCGACGCGCCGATCGGCTGATTTCCCCGCTTTCCTCCGCCGAGCAGACGTAAAACTGCCCATTTTCGCGTGAAAATGGGCAGTTTTACGTCTGCTCGGCGGGAGGCGAGCCGGCTAGACGCCGAGGTCCCGGCCGATGATCTCCTTCATGATCTCGGTGGTGCCACCGAAGATCGTCTGGATCCGGCCGTCCACGTAGGCCCGGGCCACCCGGTACTCCATCATGTAGCCGTAGCCGCCGTGCAGCTGCACACAGTTGTCGACGACCTTCTTGGCCACCTCGGTGGCCCACCACTTGGCCTTGGCCGCCTCGACCGCGGTCAGCTCACCGTCGACCACGCCCTGCAGGCACCGGTCGAGATAGTTCTCGGTGACATCCAGCTCGGTCTCCATCTCGGCGAGCAGGAACCGGTTGTGCTGGAAGCTGCCGATCGACTGGCCGAAGGCCTTGCGGTCCTTGGCGTACTGCAGGGTCTCCTGGAACACCGCCCGGGCACCGTAGATCGCCGAGATCGCGATCGACAGCCGCTCCGAGGGCAGGTTGGTCATCAGGTGGTAGAACCCGCGACCTTCCTTGCCGAGCAGGTTGGCGTTCGGCACCCGCACGTTCTCGAAGTTCAGCTCGGAGGTGTCCTGTGAGTGCAGGCCCATCTTGTCGAGCTTGCGGCCACGGGTGAAGCCCTCCATGCCGCGCTCCACCACGAACAGCGTGAAGCCTTTGTGACCGGCCTCGGGGTCGGTGCGGGCCACCACGACGCACAGGTCGCAGTTGATGCCCGAGGAGATGAAGGTCTTGGAGCCGTTGATGATCCAGTCGTCACCGTCGCGCACCGCCGAGGTGCGGATGCCGGCGAGGTCGCTGCCCGCGCCGGGTTCGGTCATCGCGACCGCGATGATCGTCTCACCGCTGGCGATGCCGGGCAGCCAACGCTGCTTCTGCTCGTCGTTGGTGAGGTCCTTGAAGTACGGGCCGACAACATCGTTGTGCAGGCTCAGCGCTGGGCCGTGCACGCCGGCCCTGGCGATCTCCTCGTCGATGATCGCGTTGAACCGGAAGTCGTCCGAGCCGCCGCCGCCGAACTCCTCGGGCATGTTGAACCCGATGACGCCGTACTTGCCGGCCGCCGTGTACGCCGACCGGTCGACGATCCGTTCGCTCTCCCACTTCTCGGCGTTCGGGACGAGCTCGCGCTCGATGTATTCCTTGACGGTCTCGCGGAACGCTTCGTGTTCTGCGGTGTAGATCTGTCGCTTCATGGCTTACTTTGCCTTCCAAACAGGTTGACGCTTCTGGGCGAAGGCCAGCGGCCCTTCCTTGGCATCCTCGGTCTGCAGCAGGGTGCTGAACTCGCGGTTGGTGCGCTTCCAACCGTCTTTGTCGCCGACGACCACACCGTCCTCGACGCCATAGGCCACCCGCTTGCTGGCCTGCACGGCCAGTGGCGCGTTGCCGGTGATCCGTTCGGCCAGTTTGAGGGCGGCGTCCACCACGGTGCCGTCGGGTACGACCTCATTGATCAGGCCCCAGCGCAGCGCATCGGCGGAGGTCATCGGTTCACCGGTGAACAGCAGCTCGTTGGCCACCTTGCGGGGCAGCTGTTCGGCGATGCGGAAAACGCCACCGGCGCCAGCGATCAGGCCGCGCTTCACCTCGGGCAGACCGAATTTCGCGCTCTCCTCGGCGACGATGAGATCGCTGGCCAGCGCCAGTTCGGTGCCACCGCCGAGGGCGGTGCCGTTGACCGCGGCGATGGTCGGCTTGTCGATGAAATGGCTGACATAGCCGGCGAATCCGTATTCCGGATGCTCGAGGTGAAAGAGGTTCTCGCCCCGGGAGATCGCCTTGAGGTCGGCACCGGCACAGAACGACTTGTCACCCGAGCCGGTGAGCACCACGGCCCGGATCTCGGGATCGTTCTGGGCCTGCGCAAGCGCGTCGCCGACGGCGATGCTGACCGAGGCGTTGATCGCGTTGCGGGCCTCGGGCCGGTTGATCGTGATCAGCAGGACGTTGCCGCGCTGTTCGACGATCGCGCCGGGCTGGGTGTCGGCGTCGGTCACAGGAGCTCCAGGATGGTTGCGTTGGCCTGGCCGCCACCCTCGCACATGGTCTGCAGGCCGTACTGAATGTTGTTGTCGCGCATGTGGTACAGCAGGGTGGTGAGGATGCGCGCACCCGATCCGCCGAGCGGGTGGCCCAGCGCGATGGCGCCGCCGTTGGGGTTGAGCTTGTTCTCGTCGGCGCCGATGTCCTTGAGCCAGGCCATCGGAACCGGGGCGAACGCCTCGTTGACCTCGAACACCCCGATCTGGTCGACGCTCAGGCCGGACTTGGCCAGCGCCTTCTGGGTGGCCGGGATCGGCGCGGTCAGCATGATGACCGGGTCGGCGCCGGCGAGCACCGCGGTGTGCACCTTGGCAAGTGGCTTGAGCCCCAGGTCTTTTGCCTTGTCGGCAGACATGACGAGCAGCGCGGCCGAGCCGTCGGAGATCTGGCTGGAGTTGCCGGCGTGGATCACACCGTCCTCCTTGAAGGCCGGCTTGATGGCAGCCATGGACTCGACCGTGCCGCCACGACGGATGCCACCGTCTTCCAGGACTGCGCTTTCGTTGCCGTGCTCGTCCGTGACCTTGATCCCCACGATCTGATCCTTGAAGGCGCCGGCATCCTGTGCGGCGGCGGCCTTTTCATGCGACCGCAGGGAGAATTCGTCGAGCTGGGTGCGGGACAGTCCCCACTGCGAGGCGATCATCTCGGCGCCGACGCCCTGGTTCGGGGTCTTGTGGTCATAGCGGGCCTGGAAGGCCTCCGGGTAGGGGTGGCCACCGTTGGCCAGCGAGGAGCCCATCGGGGTGCGCGACATCGATTCGACACCGCCGGCGACGACGACGTCGTAGTGCCCGGCGATCACACCGGCGACGGCGAAGTGCAGGGACTGCTGGCTGGAACCGCACTGGCGGTCGACGGTGACGCCGGGCACGGTCTCGGGCCAACCGGCGGTCAGCACCGCGGTGCGGGCGATGTCGAGGGCCTGCTCGCCGGCCTGCATGACGCAGCCCCAGATGACGTCGTCGACGAGGGCGGGGTCGATCCCGGCGCGCTGCACCAGCCCATTGAGCACCTGAGCCGACAGCTCCGACGGGTGCACACCCGAGAGGGCGCCGTTGCGCTTCCCGACGGGTGAGCGGACAGCCTCGACGATGACGGCTTCAGCCATGACTTCTCCTTTGAAGGGTTGTGGCGACGACCCCAATGGAGCTCAACGGGTCGCTCGAGGTGAAAATAGACCAGTAGGTTTACTAGGTCAACCTACTGGTTGGTAGAGGCCGAGGTTTCGGTTCCGACGGTGAACAGATGGTTTACTGAGTTGTATAGCTGGCCATCCGGTCGGCGTTGACTTTGTCCTACAGGGGAGTGTCTGGTGGCTCGAACCACACCACTGGCGCCGATGATCGGCCCCGACGCGATCGCACCGCAGGCACCGGTCCGTTCCCCGAAGACCGCCGAGCTCGTCGCGGGCACCCTACGCCGTATGGTCGTCGACGGCCAGCTCAAAGAGGGCGACTTCCTGCCCAACGAAGCCGAGCTCATGGAGCATTTCGGGGTCAGCCGGCCGACGCTGCGCGAGGCCGTGCGGGTGCTGGAATCCGAACGGCTGGTCGAGGTGCGGCGCGGCTCGCGTACCGGCGCCCGGGTCCGGGTGCCCGGCCCCGAGATCGTCGCCCGCCCGGCCGGCCTGCTGCTCGAACTTTCCGGTGCCGACATCGCCGACCTGCTGGTGGGGCGGGCAGCGATCGAGCCGATGGCCGCCCGCCTGCTCGCCGAAAAGGGTGACGAGGCGGCGTTCGCCGAACTGGAACGGATGCTCGACGAGCACATCCCGACCGACCATCAGTCAGACCAACTGGCCGCGACCACCGGTGACTTCCACCGCCGGGTGGTGGAGCTTTCGGGCAATGCCACCCTCGGAATCATCGCCGGCATGCTGCACGAGATCACCGTGCGCCACCACGCCTTCCTGTTCAAGGAGCGCCGGCCGGTTTCCAAGACCGACTACGACAAGCTGATGCGGTCCTACCGCAAGCTGATTCAGCTCATCCGCTCCGGCGACGGCGACGCCGCCGAGTCGCACTGGCGCAAGCACCTCGACACCGCGCGGATCCTGATGCTGCAGGACATCGAGAGCGTAAAAGTGCGCGACGTCATGCGCTGAGCCGCCGTGCGGCGGACCCACAGATAGCACCACCCGGCCAATGACCAGGGGAAGTCGTGGTTCTCACATTCATGTGCGTGCCACGACGACCTTCCCTACCTTCGAAACGCATGACCGAGAAAACGACGCCGAGGCTGATGGCTCCGGCGATCCGGCCGGTGGCGGATTTCTATACCGCACTCGGCTTCGAGATCACGTTCCAGCAGACATCGCCGTACCAGTTTCTGAGCGTGAAGCGCGGTGGCATCGAGCTGAACTTCTACGGGGACAAGGCATTCGATCCGAGGACCTCCATGCATGGCTGCCTGGTCGACACCGATGACGTCGACGGGCTCTACGTGCTCTTCACCGGGGGGCTGCAGGAGGCGTTCGGCTCGGTGCCGGTGCAGGGGATCCCGCGGATCGGTGCGTTGGCGGACATGAGTTATGGGGTGCGACAGTTCCTGATGGTCGACCCCGGTGGGAACACGATCCAGATCGCCCAACCGATCAGCGAGGATCAGCGGCACCGGCCGTTGCCGAAAGGCCCGTTCGACCGGGCGATCCACGTGGGCTCGCTGTACGCCGATGCCAAACAGGACCTGGGTTTGGCCGTGAAGGTCCTGGACCGGGCGCTGGTCCGGACCGACGAAGAGCCGACGCCGATCCAGCTGGTGAAGCTGCTGGTACTGCGGGCAGACGTGGCGGTCCGCCAAGGCGAGCCGATGCTGGCCGGCAAACTCCTGGCCCGCGCCCGGGCGGTAGGGGCCGGCGGGCCGGAACTGGCGGACACGCTTCGCCGGGCCAGCGAGCTCGAAGCCGGGCTGCCGGACTCATCGCCCCATACCGCGACCGGGTCAGGCGGTGACGTCATCTCGCTGGACATGGACCGGTAGTTCGTCGTCCCAGGGCTGTCGGGTCACCATGTCGGAAACCTTGACGTAGCCCCGCTCGAACTCTCCGGTGGCCGCGTCGACGAGCCGGTACTGCTGGGTCTGATGCTGGATCGGCTGCGCGTCGAGCATGACGATGCGCACCTCCCCCGGCTCGAAATGGCACCGCTTCTGCAGCGCCGCGACGAGCTGTTCGTTGCTCATGTGTCCGTCGCCGAAGTTCCAGCCGATCGCCGTGGAGACGATGCGCTCGCCGTCGGTCAGCACGTAGTCGTCCTCGTTCTGCCCGGCCATGGCCCGGTGCGCCAGGCTGAACAGCGCGCGGCCATGAGAGTTGAAGCCGCGGAATGCATATCCCATGTACAGGTACATCTGGGCGGTCTCCGGGCTGCCGTAGTACCGCTCCATCTGCGCGGCCGGCATGCTGGCGATCGCGACGATGTCCTTCTCGATCTTCTCCGCCGCCGACGGCTTGACGCACCACAGCGAGGTGTCCCAGTTGCCGGCGTAGTACCGCATGCCAGGCAGGAAGGAGATCTTGCGGGGGAACAGGTTTCCCAACACCACGGTGCCGGCCGACACCGCGAACAACACGATCGGCCACGGGCTGCCCAGGTCGCCGAGACCGGTCCCGGCGTGCCCGACGAAAAGGGCCAGCACGCTGAACATCATGAAGACATTCCATTCCAGGGGCACGCCCATCGGGATGGAGCTCAGGATGCCGAAGTGGAACACCAGCATGACGAACGCCGCGATCGCGGTCGGCCAGCCGCCGTGGGAGAAGAACAGCACCAGTGGCACCAAACCCTCGATGGCCGTGGAGAAGTGCGCCACGAAGCGGGACGGGCGGCCGGGGCGGAGATCATCCGGGAAGTTCTCGAAGAACTTCCGCTTGATCCAGCGCGGCCGGAACACCGGGTTGTTGCTCATCATCGTCGAGATGACGAAGGGGAAGTGCTTGGTGAGCTTGGAGGTCGCCGCACCGATCCAGATCGTCAGACAGATCAGCTTGGCGGCGATGACGATGTCGGCGCCGCTGAACAGGAAGCAGACCGCCAGCGCGCCGTACACCTCGCCGCGGGCGGCCAGGAAGATCACCTTGTCGCGCAGGCCGGCCAGCGCGAGCAGGCCGACGATCGCGGCCGTCTGCCACGCCGGCAGCACGCCGATCTGGCTGCCGAGCTCCGGGATGGGGCCGGTGCCCTGCGAGGCCAACGCCACCACCAGCATCACCAGCAGCGCCGCGTACAGCGCGACGTCGACGAGGGTGCGATCATCGCCCTTGGTCAGCGGCACCCGGTTCGGCCACGGGGGCAGGCGAATCGTCTTGGGCCGCAACCAGTACAGGATCGACCCCATCGGCGGGAAGAACCGGTTGTTGAGCGGGCCGAAGCCGCAGCCCAGGCCGATGACCTCGAACAGCATCGTGTAGAACACGACCTTCTGGTAGACGATCGGCTCGGCGTACCAGGAGGTCACGTTGGTGAAACCGTCCACTCCGGCCGTGGTGAGCGCGATCAGCCAGGCGCCGAGGATGTAGAGCAGGATCTTGACCACGTAGAACAGGTGCAGTGCCACCGGCGTGCCGAAACCGACCTCGGCCCAGTGCCGCGCCATCGGCCGGATCTTCTCGGCGCGGGTGCCCTTGCTCCATTGTTCGAAGTCGACCTGGGGCGATTCCTGTTTGAGAAAACCCATGCCGGTCACATTAGAACGTGTTCTATTCCGCCCTCACGCGAACAGACACTTAGGTACCCGGAGTCGCGCGATTTGGGGTACCTGAGTGTCTGCTCGGCGGAGAACTAGGACGTCTTGGCCGGCGGGCGGTAGAAGATCGCCAGTTGGCCGATGCCGCCGACCAGGCCGAGCACCACCGCGATCGCCAGCCCGCACCAGCCGTTCAGCAGGTGGTAGATGCCGGTGTCGGAGAACAGCAGGTGATCGAGGCTGTAGCGGCCCGCCCCGGTACCGGCGATTGCGATCGCGGCCACCGCCAGGATCAGGTTGTACTCCCAACCTTCCTTGACGATGAAGAAACCGTTGGCCCGGTGCACGGTCCAGGCCGCGACCAGCATCAGCGCCACGAAACCGGCGGCGGGTACCGGGGTGAGCAGGCCCAGTGCCAGGCCGAGACCGGCGGCGATCTCGGTGCTGGCCGCCACCCGGGCATGGAACATGCCCGGCTTCATGCCGATGCTGTCGAACCATCCCGCGGTGCCGGGGATACGTCCGCCACCGAAGAACTTGTTGTAGCCGTGGGCGGCCATGGTCAGACCGAGCACCACGCGCAGGACAAGGATCGCAAAGTCAGGAGCCACGTAACAGAATCTAGGGCATCTGTTACGCCGCCGCCCAGCCCCCATCCACACTGAGGATCGTGCCGTGGATGTTGGCAGCGTCGTCACCGGCCAGAAAAACCACCGCCGCGGCCACTTCATCGGGCGTGCTCATCCGCCGGGACGGGATGCGGGCCAGCACCGGGGCCAGATGGTCGGCGGCCTCGGCGGCGCGCTCGGTGGCGATCGGTCCGGGCGCCACCGCGTTGACCCGCACCCCGCGCGGGCCGTATTCGACCGCCCAGGACTTGGTGAGCGAATGCACGGCGGCCTTGGTCGACGAGTACAGCGCCGATCGGTCTCCCCCGATGAGCCCGGTGATGGACCCGACGTTGACGATGGCGCCGCGGCCACGTTCGACCATCGCCGGCACCAGGGCACCGGTCAACAGGAACGGCGCGACGACGTTGGTGCGGTAGGACTCCAGCAGCGCCTGCTCGGAGACCTCGCTCGTGGGTTCGGGCAGCCCCCACACCCCGGCGTTGTTGACCAGGATGTCGATCGGTCCCCCGGCGGACTCGGCGGCCTGTTGCGCGAGACGCAACACCTCGTCAGCACCGGCGCCGAGGTCGGCGGCGACGAATCCGGCCTGGCCGCCGGCAGCGCGGATCTCGGCGACGACGGCGTCACCGCGTTCCTTGTCGCGGCCACTGACGACGACAAAGGCGCCCTGGTCTGCCAGGGCTTTGGCGATGGCGACACCGAGGCCGCCGGTGGATCCTGTGACAAGTGCGGTGCGGCCGCGCAGCCGCGTAGTGTTTGGACTCATGAGTCCAGGTATAGGACGGTAAAAATGGACCTGCAAGTCCAGAAGTTGACGGCCAAGGGAGCGGCCACCCGGCGCCGCATCATCGAGGGTGCCGCGGAGACGATTCGCGCCAACGGCGTCGCCGCGACCACGCTGGATGACATCCGCGCCCACACCCAGACCTCCAAAAGCCAGCTGTTCCACTACTTCCCCGACGGCAAGGATCAGCTGCTGCTGGCGGTGGCCGAGCGCGAAGCCCAGATGGTGCTGGAAGATCAACAGCCCTACCTCGGTGAGCTGACCTCGTGGGCGGCCTGGCAACGCTGGCGCGACACCGTGGTCGAGCGGTACCGCCGCCAAGGCCAGAGCTGCCCACTGAGCCTGCTGATGTCCGAGATCGGCCGGACCACCGCCGGAGCCCAGGCCGTCACGAAAGCCCTACTTCGGCAATGGCATGACGAGATCGCCGCGGGTATCCGGCACATGCAGTCGCAGGGAAAAATCGCCGCCGATCTGGACGCCGACCGCGTGGCGTCCGCACTGCTGGCCGGCATCCAGGGTGGCGTCAGTGTGATGCTCGCCTCCGGCGATCTCGGCTACCTGGAATCCGCGCTGGACGTCGGCATCGCGATGCTGCGACGGGGTTAGTCGCCCAGCGCCTCGTCCAACCGGGCGAGGTAGCTGTCGATGTCCGCGACGGCCGACTGCGCGGCGTGCACGCTGATTGCCACGGTGTCTCCGATGCCGTGCACCCCGTGGGTCAGGCCCATCATCAACGACAGCGAGGGGTAGCCGGCCGTCACCACCACCGGCAGGCCGCCGAACGACAGGTCGGCATCACCGCGGTTGACGCTGGACACCACGGTGTTGCCGGTTACCATCGGCGCACGCACCGTCGGGTCGAATTGCGCCACGCCCCAGCGCAACAGCGGAGCCGGCGTGGCGGCGAACGCCTGGTCGGCCGCGGCCATGGCCGGATGCGCTGCGCGCCGGCGACGGTCGGCGAAGTCCGCGGAGATACGCGCGATCCGGTCCGCTGTACCGAGCTCGGGATACAGACCGATGCCGACGTTGCCGAAGTGGTTGTGCGCGAGGCGAATCCCCATTTTGGCCATCGGCACCTCAGCGCCGAGCGCACGGATGTCCTCGCCGGACTCGCCGGACTCGCGAAGCTGCTCCCCCAATCCCGACGAGATCGCGGCCAGTACGCCGACGGTGACGGTCGGCCCGGGAATCTGACTGCGGTGCCGAACGAGGGTGCGCACCCACCGCCGTCCGGCCGGCGCGGCATTGCTGTGCAGCACCGGACGCGACGGTGCCGGCGGCGGCACCGCACCGGATTCGGTGTCGCCCACCAACTCCCGCTGGGTGCGGGCGGCCACCACCGCGCGTCCGGGCAACCGGGCGGCGAGCAGGCGCGGCTGGGCCACCGGGGCAACCGGGGCCGGCCGGCCGAACAGCCAGGCGGCCAGGGCCGAGGCCCGGGTCCCGTCCGCCAGGGCGTGCGAGATCTGCAGCACCGCGACCGCGCCGGTGTCGGCTCCGGGCAACGCACGGACGTGCGGGAAGACATGGACGCGCCACGCCGCGACGGTGGCGTCGAGCTGACGATCGGCCAACCCGGCGACGACGTCGAGGCACTCGTTCCAGAAGAATTCGTCGCCGTGGACGACGAACTGATCCTCGCCCACCGCCCGCGGCTCCCACGCCGGATACGTCAACCGGCAGTCGTCGCCGGCCCGCAGCAGCAAGTCCGGACAGCGCCGGGCCCGGTCCTGGACCTCGGCCAGCGCGGCACCCAGATCCTCCGGGACACCGGCGAATCCGTACAGCAGGAACTGATCATTGGGGACCTTGGCCGACAGCCACCAGGTCTGGGCATCGATTGCGGCCATCCGGCGCACCGATCAGCTCCCGTCAGCGCTGCCGACGAAGTCCACGATGTGCTTGCCGACCACATCCGGTCGGTCCAGCTGCAGAAAGTGGCCGGCGCCTTCGACGATGTCCACCGCACTGCCCGGCGGCAGGATCTCCCGTACCCACCGCGCGTAATCCGGTGCGGCACAGCCATCGTCGGTGCCGTGCAGGTAAAGCGTGGGCAGCACGGGTGCCGACATCCAGTGCTTGTGCAGCTCGGCGTACGGCGCCGGCGGGGTACCGAAACGGAACATGGTGCGGTAGTAGCCGATCGCGGCGCGCCATCGGTCGGGCGCACCGATCGCGGCATCGACGTGGCGGACGTCCTCGGCCGCGTCGTACCCCGGCGACCATAGCCGCCACAGCCGCGGGACCACCCAGGACGCGGAACGCTCAGGCAACCAGGGCAATTGGAAGAACATCATGTACCAACTGCGCAGCAGTTGCCGCGGCAACTGGGCGGCCAGCCGTCCCGGCTCGGGCACCCGACCGAACGGCCGGAACGACGCCGTCGGCGGCACCGACATGATCACCGCCTTGGCGAACGGACTGTCCGGCATGGCCGCCAGGCCCGAGGCCGCGATCGCGCCCCAATCGTGGCCGATGAGCACGTCGGCCCCGGTCGGCCCCGCCGCGTCCAGCACCCGCAGCGCGTCGTCCATCAGTGCCCCGATGTGGTAACTGCCGTCGGACGGGAGCGAGGACGGCACATAACCCCGAAGGAACGGCGCCACCACTTTCCATCCCGCCGCGGCCAGCGCCGGGGCCACCTTTCGCCAGCCGTAGGCGGTATCGGGAAAGCCGTGCAGACACAACGCGACCGGGCCGTCGTCGGGCCCCCACACAAGCGCCCGCAGTTGCACCGCGGGTGCGCTGACATCGATCCAACGTGGCTCGGTCACGGCTGCACCGGCGCATACTCGGACATCAACCAGCGGTCACCGTCTTTGACCATGGTGGCCTGCGCAATCGACAAGGTCTTCTGCGGCATCTGACCTGCGGTCGACACCGCTTGGTTGACGTACAACACCACCTCGACGCGGTCGGGTTCTGCACTCACCACGCCGGTGCCGAGCACGTCGGCGACGGCGCCGATCTGCTGGGCCTGAGCCGCCGGGATGATGTCGTTGACCATTGCGGTGTACGTGCCGAGGAATTCCCCGGTCAACCGGTCACGAACCGCAGTGAGCTGCTGGTCGACGGTTTCCGGTTCATACGACAGCATTTCGGCGGTGATCTCCTTGGCCGCCTGAACGGCTTCGGCGCGCGCCACGTCGCTATCCCGGTGCGCCACGATCTGCCACTGCAACACCCCCGCCGCCACCGCCAGCACCAACGCGGCGAGCGACAACACGACGGGCCAACTGATCCGCGCGCGCCGACGTTTCGGCTCCGCGCCGGCCGCGTCCTCTTCCTCGACGGACGCTTCCTCGGCGGACGCTTCCTCGGCGGATTCGTCCGCCGGAACCGCGCTCTCGGGCTCGACAGCGTCGGCAGCGGTTTCTTCGCTGACGGCCTCGTCGCTCCCGGCGGCGCCGGCGACGGCCTCGTCCGGAACGTCGGAAACCGACGAATCCGAATCGGCCACAACGTCTTCCGGTGCAGCCTCCGGGGTGGCCGCTGCCTCGTTCCTGCGGCGCCCTGCCGGTGGCATCTTGTGACGGCCGCTCACTGGATGAACCTCACGTCGGAGACCTTCGCCTTGCCGGCAACGTCCTGCACCGTCAACTCCATTCGCCACACCTGTGGTTCCTGTTCGGGCACGCCCGCATTGGTGGACCGGACGGTCACCGAGACGAGGACGTTCGCCTCGTCACCGGTGTAGGACTCCAGGCCCGATGCGGTCACCGTGCCGGTCGACTTCGACTTGATCTGCTTGACCACCTCGAGGAACGACTTCGAGCGCTTCTCGAAGTCGTCGTAGAACCCGCCGGTCGAAATGTCGAGCACCCGTTGGACATCGGCTTCGGCGTGCTCCCAGTCGATAGTGGTCAGGTCTGTCGCGCCCTGCCGCGCGGTGTCCACGAACATCGCGCGGCGTTGCTGTTCCTGGTGGACCTGATAGATCCCGTAGCCCAACCAGCCGACCAACGCCGCGAGCGCGACGACGAGCACTGTGCCGAGAAAACCGGCCGACGCCAACCGCCGGAAACGCCGCTGCGTCGGCTCCGCGTCGCCGGCGGGTTCGGCGGCGTCGTCGCTGTCGTCGGCTTGTTCGTCCCCGGTCTCTTCGCTGTCGCCGTCCCGAGCCTCATCGGCGGCCTCCGTACCGGTTTCTTCAGCAGCTACGTCGTCGGTCCCGGTCGGCTCGACCGGCTCGGCGTCGGCGCTGTCGTCTGCCATACATCTGCTCCTCGTGGCACTGCCTGTCGCGTGCGATGGCACGCGTGCGATCCAACGTACGTGGCACCGGTCACACCGTCATCAGCGGCACCGGGTGTGCGCGCCGACCGCCCGCAGGGCGAAGTCGACCACGTCAGCCTGCGCGACGATGCTGTCACCGTCCGAACACAACCGGGACATCACATGGCTGACCACCGCGCCGATCGCGACGGCGTCCTTCTCGGGTTCGGCCAGCGGAAACGACCCGTCCTCCCGGCCCCGACGCAGGATCGACGCCAGCGACCGCTCCCGCTCGTCGTGCCACTGCTCGCGCGCCGCGCGATAGCCCCTGGCCGCGCGCACCTCGTCGGAATCGAGCACTGTCATGTGCATCAGCAGGCGCTCGTCGGCCAGCAGCCCGAAAATCTGGCCCAGCCAGACCTGCAGCTGATCGGCGGGCGGTCCGTCGTATTCCTCGGCGATCCGGTCGAGCCGACGCGCCAGCGAGTCGCCCTCACCACGCATCATCGCCAGGAACAGCGCGTCCTTGGACTCGAAATGCCGATAGAACGCGCGGGTCGACAGACCGGCCCTGGCCAGCACCGCAGCCACCGGAACCGCCCCGGTGTGCGGTTCCGACAGACAGCCGAACGCGGCCTCGATGATCACGTCGCGATCGTCGAGTATCTCCTGCGCTGGTTTGCTGCCTGGCCCAAGCTCCACGGTTGACGATTCTAGGAACCGCGGGTCGCAGATGCGGCGAAAACCCCGCTGGGTAACGTGACCTCTCGGGGCCTGCCGAGAGGAATGTCCGTGAGCACCGGGAAGATCGAGCACAGCGAATCGCGCACCGTCACGTTCCGCGGAGTCGACGACCTCAACCTGGTCGGTGACGAATGGAACCGCGACGCCACCTCGGCTGCCGATCGGCCCACCGTCCTGCTGCTGCACGGCGGGGGCCAGAACCGGTTTTCCTGGAAGAACACCGGGCAGATCCTGGCCGACCGCGGACTGCACGTGATCGCGCTCGACGCCCGCGGCCACGGCGACAGCGATCGCTCGCCCAGCGCGAACTACTCCGTGGAAGTGCTGTGCTCGGACGTGCAGCACGTGCTCTATCAGATCGGCCGCCCGGTGGTACTGATCGGCGCCAGCATGGGTGGGCTCACCGGCATCCTGGCCGCCCACGAGGCCGGCCCGGAACTGGTCACCAAACTGATCCTGGTCGACGTCGTGCCGCGGTTCGAGAAGACCGGCAGCGCCCGAATCCGCGATTTCATGTTCTCCAATGTCAACGGCTTCGATTCCCTGGATGAGGCGGCCGAGGCAGTCGCCGCCTACCTGCCCTACCGCACCAAACCGCGCAGCCCCGAAGGACTCAAGAAGAACTTGCGGCTGCGCGACGGACGCTGGTACTGGCACTGGGATCCGGCTTTCCTCACCAAGCCCGAGGACGACCCGTTCGTCCGGGTGGAAAAGCTGGAGCAGGCCGCGACGAACCTGAGCATCCCGATCCTGCTGATCCGCGGCAAGCTGTCCGACGTGGTCAGCCCGGAGGGCGTGGCGGACTTCCTGGACAAGGTGCCCGCCGCCGAGTTCGTCGAGTTGTCCGACGCCGGGCACACCGCCGCCGGTGACGACAATGACGCGTTCACCGAAGTGGTCGTGGAGTTCGTCGGCCGCTGAGCCGCTACGGCTACGGCTTGTTCGCCTGCTCGGCCTCAGCCAGCCGCTGGTGCAGCC
Source organism: [Mycobacterium] fortunisiensis (assembly GCF_019050325.1). Taxonomy (GTDB): domain Bacteria; phylum Actinomycetota; class Actinomycetes; order Mycobacteriales; family Mycobacteriaceae; genus Mycobacterium; species Mycobacterium fortunisiensis. Next base: position 171,549 of record NZ_VOMB01000023.1, read on the forward strand.
GTTCCCGGATGTCCTGCGGGGTGTAGGCGTTTCGCCGTCGTTGATCCCGCGCCACCAGGACACCACCGGCGACGACGCCGGCGACACCGGCCAGCCCGACCCACTTCCAGATGCTGCGCATGCAACGAGTGTGCCTAAAGCGTGTCGAACAACTGGCTGCGGTCGAGTCGTCGCAGTAGTAGGGCGACTTGGCTGAGGTAGACGAAGTCTTCGTGCGCGACCAGGGTCATGTCGTGGTGGCGGTCGATGTGGCGGCAGTGATTGATCCAGCCGTTGGTGGGTTCGACCACCCAGCGTCGTGGTTGGACGATGAACCCGTGGCCGGGTTTTGGCCCGGACACCACCTCTACTGTGACGCCCGCTTCCGTCGCTGCGGAGGTGACGGCCTGGCCGGTGTAACCCTTGTCGACCCACACGTGACCGATGGTCCCCGGCGATCCGCTTCGCCTTGCCGAGCAGCTTCGGGAATGCTGCCCGGTCCCCGACATTGGCCTCGGTGACGACCGCGGCGACCAGCACACCGGCTGAGTCGACGAGCACATGCCGTTTGACGCCGTCGACCTTCTTCGCCCGGTCGAAGCCGCGCGGCCCGGCCACCGGCGAGGCTTTGACCGACGAGGAATCGACGACGGCTGCGGTGGGCCGTTGGCGCCGCCCGGGTCCGGGGTGCGGACCTCGCCGCGGACCGCGGTAAGGATTCGCGCCCAGACGCCGGTACGGCACCAGCGCAGGAAATGTTTGTGCGCTGACGACCACGACACGGTGAGGTCGTGCGGCAGATGCCGCCAGGCGCATCCGGTGCGCAGCACGTACAAGATGGCGTCGAGGTACTCCCGCCACCGTTGCGGTGGGCAAGGCCGCCCACCGCGTGGATGTTTCGGCACGAGAAAGCTGGCGATACGAGCCCACGCGGTGTCAGATAGATCGGGGCGGTACCGGCGCCGACCGCGCCTTGGGGCACATGACGATCGATGGTGATCGAGAGTTCGGACACGTCGTCGCTGGCCAGCGTGTTGTCAGTGGTGTGTGCGACGCTGAACGGTGATGGCGCGGCACACGACATTCCGGTTCTGTCTCGATCCAACGGTCGAGCAGCACGCGGTGCTGGCCCGGCATGCCGGTGCGTCGCGATTCGCGTTCAACCAGTGCCTGCGGATTGTGAAATCTGCGCTGACCCACCGCAGAACGGTCCCGGACACGCAGGTGCCGTGGACCGGGTTCGATCTGATCAACGCGTTCAACGCGTGGAAGAAGACCGAGGGCGCCGGCCGGGTGTTCGCCGTCGATGCCGACGGCGGCGTCGACGTGGTGGCCACGGGGCTGTCGTGGCGGCGTGAGGTGTGTCAGCAGGTGTTTGAGGAATCCGCCGTCGACCTCGGGAGAGGGTTGGCGGCATGGTCGGATTCGCGGTCGGGCAAGCGCAAAGGCCGTCGGGTCGGGTTCCCCCGGTTCAAGAAGAAGACCGGCGGCATCGCGTCGTTTCGACTGCGCAACAAGCATCCCAAGGGCAAACCCGCCGCGATCCGTATCGGCGACAATGATCGGCCCCGCTCGGTCACGCTGCCGGGCATCGGCGCTGTTGCGGTACATGACGACACCCGTCGGCTGCGGCGCATGCTGGGCAAACGACGGGCGAAGATCCTCTTCGCCACCATCAGTTACCGCGGGGGCCGGTGGTGGATCGCACTCAATGTCGAGGCCGCCGACCTGCACCCGGCCCAGCAGCACCCGACACGCCACCCCGACGATGCTGGCGGCTGGGTGGGGGTCGATCGCGGCCTGTCGGCGTTCCTGGTCGCCGCGACCGCCGACGGCACCGAGGTCGCCCGCATTGACGATGCACCCAAGGCGCTGGCTGTGGGTATGAAACGGCAGCGGCGGTTGTCGAAGTCGTTGTCACACAAAAAGAAAGGATCACGCCATCGAAAGGATGCCGCGGCCCGGCTAGCGCGGCATCACCATCGTGTCGCCAACGTTCGGCGGCATTTCCTGCACAAGGTATCGGGCGAGCTGGTCAAGACCCACGACCGGATCGTCATCGAAAACCTGAATGTGGCAGGCATGCTGGCCAATCACCGGCTGGCTCGCGCGATCTCCGATGCCGGCTGGGCCGAGTTCGCCCGGATGGTGCGCTACAAACAAGCGTGGCGCGGCGGGCAGCTGATCGAAGCCGACCGCTGGTATCCGTCAAGTCAGCTCTGCTCGCTTTGCGGACAGCGCCGCACCGACCTGACCCTGGCTGAGCGGGTGTTCACCTGCCCCAACGGGCATGTGATCGATCGTGACGGCAACGCCGCGACGAATCTGGCCCGCTGGCCTCACACCCACCCAACCGATCCCCGGACCCCCAAGCAACGGGGCCGGGCCACCAATGCCCGCCGACGGGACGGCGCTGGCCAACACCCCCGTGTTGGTGAAACCAGCCCGAAAGACGCGGGAACCGACGTTCACACCGCCCCCGCGGCCTGAACCGACGACGCCCGAGAAGGGCGGTGCCGAACACTCAGTCGAGTAGTTCGACGCGCTTTAAGCTGCGTTGGTGAAGGCGAACACGGTGTCCCTGTCCAAGGCGCTGGAGGAAACCCGCACCGGCGACATCTGGCTGTTCCGCGGGGGTTCCGGGCCGGACCGGGCGATCCAGACGCTGACCAACAGCCCGGTCAACCATGTCGGCATGACCGTGGCCATCGACGATCTGCCCCCGCTGATCTGGCATGCCGAGCTCGGCGACAAGCTGCTCGACCTGTGGACCGGAACCCACCACCGCGGCGTACAGCTGAACGACGCCCGTGAGGCCGTCGAACGCTGGGCCCACAACTACGGTCAGCGCTGCTGGTGGCGACAGCTCACCCCGTTCGCCTCGCGCCAGCAGGAGGACGCTCTGCTCAAGGTCATCGCCCGGATGGACGGCACGGCGTTCCCCACCACCGCCCGCCTCACCGGCCGCTGGCTGCGTGGGCGGATGCCCGCGGTCAGCGATTTCACCCGGGGAATTCCCTTGGTCCACAAAAAGGTTCGCGAATCAGCCGACCGCAGGAAGGAACGCACCCGCCAGGTCGGGCTCGAAACCGCCTACTGCGCCGAGACCGTGGCCATCACCTACGAGGAGATGGGCCTGTTGAGCACCGAGAAGCGCTACAACTGGTTCGATCCCGGCTCGTTCTGGAGCGGCGACGAGTTGCCGTTGGCCGACGGCTACCGACTCGGCGACGAGATCGCCGTGACGGTGAATTGACGGCCCGTCAGGGCTGTTCGACCATCGGCACCGGCGTCTCGAGCAGACGGAGCATGGCATCGAGCGGCGCCGGCTGACCGTCGAGGTCCCGCTCGATGAACCGGATGATGGCGACCTCGTGGTCGACGACGTACTCGAAGAAATCCTGGTGGGGTGTGCCGTGGAAGCCGTCGGCGAGGCCCTGGAACACCGGTAGATAGCGGCGCGTCGCCAACCGCAGCGAATGCAACTGCACCTTCCACGGCCAGTACACCGACGGCGGCGCCGCGATACGGCCGGCCGCCGCGGCGAGGCGGTTCGTCTCGCTGACGTCGATACCACTGTGCTGAAGGAACTTCCGGGTTGCCCCGTTGGTCTGGGCCTCGAGCGCGTGGATGACCCGCCAGGCGTGGGCCTGGTGTTCGTCGCGGGCGTGTGACGCGGCGGCCAGCGCGAACGATTCGCCGAGCTCCTCGGATTCGACGAGCCTGGCCAGCCCGCGACGCAAGTGGCCGGCAATCGGATGCGGGCTGCGAGCTGCCACCTGAACCGCCTTCATCGGGAGAGTGCATATCTGAGAACCTACGTTCGCAGAAATGCTGTCACCATCGGCGCCCGGCCGTCAAGAGCTGGGGGCGATCCGATCCGGCGTCCGACATTACGGATTATGTTAATGTTCATTCGGTAGTGCTCAATGCTTTGAACAGCTATTTTCAGCACTAATGTGATCTTCTATTCATGGGGGTAACAATGACCGAGACAACGTCCCCGGGCGCCGGGCTGACGGATGCACCGTTCGATGACAACCTCACCGAGGTCGATGTCGCTCGGGTTGCCGCGACATTGCGGGCAACGTTCCGCAGCGGCCGGACCCGGTCAGCGCAATGGCGCTCCGATCAACTCAACCGGTTGGCGCAGATGATGGTCGACAACGAGCAGGAGATCATCGACGCGCTGTCCAACGATCTCGGCCGCGACCCATTCGAATCGTGGTTCACCGACATCGCCGGCACCGTGGCCGAAGCACGGTATGCCGCAAAGCATGTCAAGCGCTGGATGCGGCGAGATCGACACCTCCTCGAGCTGCCCCAATTGCCCGGGCGAGGCTGGATCGAATACGAGCCGTACGGAACCGTGCTGGTGATCGGCGCCTGGAACCTGCCGTTCCTGTTGTCACTGGGCCCGGTCATCTGCGCCCTCGCTGCCGGAAACACGGTGGTACTCAAGCCTTCTGAGCTTTCCAGCCGGTCATCGAAGCTGATGGCGGAACTGGTGCCACGCTACCTCGACCACGACGCGGTGGCGGTGGTCGAAGGCGGCCGCGAGATCAGCGAACTGCTCCTGGCGCAGGGCTTCGACAAGGTGTGCTTCACCGGGGGCACCGAAACCGGCCGAAAGATCATGGCCGCGGCCGCCAAACACCTGACGCCCGTCACCCTGGAGTTGGGCGGGAAAAGCCCGGTCCTGCTCGCCGACGACTGCAACGTCGACGTCGCGGCCGGCCGGGTCGCGTGGACAAAGCTCATCAACTCGGGCCAGGTATGCGTGGCTCCCGATTACGTGCTGGCCCACCGTGACGTGGCCGAACGATTCGTCGACAAGGTGTGCGATGCCTGGGTGCGATACCGGACCGATCAACCGAAAGGCATGCGGATCGTGAACCTCCACCATGTCGAGCGACTGGCGGGTTACCTCACCCGAACCCGCGGCGACGTCGTGTTCGGCGGTGGTGTCGACACCGCTGCGCTGACCGTGGAGCCCACCGTGGTGGTGCACCCCGACTCGTCCGAGCCACTGATGACCGAAGAGATCTTCGGCCCGATCCTGCCGGTCCTCACGGTCGATTCGCTGGATGACGCAATCGATTTCGTGAACGCCAGGCCCAAACCGCTGGCCGCGTATCTCTTCAGCGAATCGCGTAAGGTGCGCAATCGCGTGGTCTCCGAGGTGTCCGCCGGCGGCATGCTGGTCAACCATGTGGCATTCCAGGCCTCGACCACGCGTCTGCCGTTCGGCGGGGTCGGAAACTCGGGTATCGGCGCCTACCACGGCCACTGGGGGTTCGAGGAATTCAGCCACGCCAAGACGGTGATGACCAAACCGACCCGGCCCGACCTGTCCGCGATGCTGTACCCGCCCTACAGCGACAAGGCCTGGAAGCTGGCCCGCAAATTGTTCTGACGCTGACTTCCTCAGCCATCGACAAGCGCCCAGATGGCCGCGCTCTGCTCCGGCGACAACGCGAAGCTGCCGAAGCGTAAGCGGTTCACCGGAAGATGGTCGCGAATGCGATCAAGTGGAAGTGGGCTGATCTCGCGCAGCGCGGCAGCCAACCGGAAACCGCCCGGGATAGCGGTGCTCGGCTCGGGCGCTTCACCGGTTACCTCTCCCACGATGGCAATCGCGCGAAAATTCTCCCCGTCCGGAAAAGCCGTCTTCGGCGAGTAGATGAAAATGCCGTCACCGATGTTCATCCGGGCCAGCGGAGCGCGCTTGCCATGGTTCGCCATGACAAACCCGTCCGGGAGCCCGCGCCGGGCATGGTCGCGGGAGGCGACGACCACCCAGGTCGTTCGTCCGTCGTGTTGCGCCATGGGTTCACACTAAGAGCCGACAACCTCTCGGGTGCGGTATGCGTCGCGTCGGTGACGTATCGAAATGACCTCGACACAGATTCTGTTGTCATCAATGTCGTAGACGACCCGAAATTCACCCCGCCTTGCCGAATACGTTCCGGCCAGTTCATTCCGCAGCGGCTTGCCGACGCGGCGGGGATTCTCCGCCAGCGGTCCGGTGATGAACTCGATGCAGGCCGCAGCCACCGCCTCCGGAAGTTCTTCCGACAGAGCCCTGCGTGCCCTCGGAGACAAGACCACTTCATACGTCACTTGGGCAGTCGCCCTTTGGCCCGCATCTCCTTCGTCACGTCGTCAAGTGTGTGGAAGTCGCCGCGCGCGACGTCTGCCTGCCCTTGGCGGATGTCCTCCATCAGGTCCGGGTCGCTCAAAATATCCAGGGTTTCGATGATCGAGTCGTAGTCATCGGCACTGAGAATCACAGCCGCTCGCCGGCCCTGTCGGGTGACTTCGATCCTCAGGTGGGTGCGGACGGCCTCGTCGACGAGCTTGGAAAGGTTCGCCCGAACCTCAGCCAGCGGCAGCGTTGTCATGTACAGAATTCTAGCGCGATTACGGAACTTGCGTGATGCCGAGCGCGTCGCCCATTCGCCCAAAGTGAAGAAGATGTCGAGATCTCGCTGAAATCTCGACATCTTCTTCACTTTGGCGAGCTGAGGCATCTACACGTTCAAGCGGGACCGGGCATCGTCGGTGACCGGCGTGAACAAGTTGACCAGGTTTCCGTCGGGATCGCGGAACAGCAGCGCCCGATTGCCCCACGGCATCGTGGTCGGTTCGGTGACGACGTCGTGCAATACCGCCCGCAGCCGCTCGTACGCGGCATCCACATCGTCGACGATGAATTCGATGATGGCGCTTCGATTCGCCGCAGGCTCGGCGGATCCGACGCCGAACAACGGGACGGTCTTGTCACTTCCGATGGCCAACGTGCCCGCCGGCGTGGGAATCTCGGCGAACAGGTCGTTGGCCCACACCGCGTCGGCCTCGGTGACCGCCTCGTAGAACGAGACGAGACGCTTCACGTCGGCGGTGATGATGCGGATCGAAACAAGCTTCATCTCACGCACGCTAGACGGGACCACCGACAAGTTGAGCCGACATCGAAACCCACGCTGGACCAGATCCGCGCCGACTACACGTTGAAGCGGAACCCACCACGTCGCGCGCTACCGAACAGGCTTCCAGTAGGTCGGCCGCCACCAGTAGAGAACAGTCATATCGTCGGGCCAGTCCGGCTTGGGCTCGGCTTCCCAAGCCTCGAAACGGTCGCGCTCTTCGTCTATCGGCCGCCACCCGGCCTCGATCTTTTCGTCAGCCTGCGGCGGGCGTACGTGCGGGATCAATCGGGACTCGCACGAACCGAACTCGCGATAGTTTGCTTGTCCCTCGATCAGTGACACCTTGTTCGCGCCGCCACCCATTGTCGGCCAGCGGAGCTGAACAGCGTCATCTTCCCAGAAACAGATCGGACAGATGTCATAGCTGCCCGGCGGTTCTGAAAACATCAGGTGGCCGCAACATACGCAGGGGTACACCAGTGCCTACTTCTTGACCTGATTCCTACACGTTGAACCGGAACTCCACCGAATCCCGTTGCCGATCAACGTCAAACCTCGTGCACAACCGCAACGCCCACCTCACCACAGGCCGCTTTCAACCGCTTGTCCCTCGTCCATAGTTGTGCGCCGTCCACGAGTGCGACCGACCCGAGGAGGTTGACGTCGGTGGCGCTCAATCCCCTGCCCCATAAGCGGCGGCGCTCGACGAGATGGAGAACCTCGGAGTGCGTAACCGGTGGAAATCGATAGAGGTTCGCTACCAAGTCGAGAACGACGTCACGCTGCTTGATCGAACCGAGTGCCAGCTCCTCGACAACCAAAGGATGGCAACCGATTTCGTCGGCGCCCAGTAGCCTGACCAGTCGCGTTTCCGCGGCGTGCAGATGGTCGATCCATACCGACGTGTCAACGAGGATCAACCGCCAGACGCCCTCCGGCGAGGCGCTGCAGACGCCTCAGGATCCGTGCCTCCCAGCGCTGCGAGGCGACGGCCACTTTCCACTCGGATCAAAGTCTGCAATCCCTGGCGGAGTAGCGCCACGCTCTCGGTGACGCCGGTGAGTTCAGAAGCCTTCGCAAGCAGCGCGTCATCGATGGTCACTGTCGTCCGCACTCGACACCTCCGCACGCATCAATTGATGCATCTAATGATGCCATAGCTGGGCGGGGTGTGCCGGCAGCTTCTCAAGTTCGCCTGAGCCACATTCATTGGCGGACTCATACCATCGAGACAGTGACCACTCGAAAGGCATTGCCGACACTCATTGCCCTGTCGGGCCTTCCTGGAGTCGGCAAGACCACCCTCGCGCGCCGTCTCAGCATTGCGATTGATGCCGTACACGTACGCGTAGACACGATCGAGGCTGCGTTGACCACTTCCGGCATCGTCGATCTAGCAGGCGGATGGTCGGCAGTACCCGATGCGGGTTACCGGGGCGCCTACGCAATCGCACTCGACCACCTGGCGGCAGGCCACAGTGTCGTCGCCGACAGCGTGAATCCCCTTGCAATCACGAGGGAAGCCTGGGCTAGATGCGCAACGACCGGTCAAGCAACCCTTGTCGATGTCGAGGTGATCTGCAGCGATCGTGCACTCCACCGGAGACGAGTCGAAGCTCGCACATCCGACCTCGAAGGACTCACGGTGCCGACATGGCAGCAGGTCGAGGAACGGACCTATGAATGCTGGGATACAGCAGTGCTTCGCATCGACACAGCAGCGGGTATCGATCACGCAGTACGGCAGATCAAGGCCGCTCTGAACCCCGCCGAGGACACACCACGACGTCGTCGAAAGTGAAGAAGATGTCGAGTTTTCGCCAAAATATCGCCATCTTGCTCACGTTCGGCGAGCGAACTCCGTCACCTAGACATTGAACCGGAACTCCACCACATCTCCGTCGGCCATCACGTAGTCCTTGCCTTCCATCCGGACCTTGCCCGCCGCCTTGGCCGCGGCCATCGACCCGGCCTCGACGAGATCGTCGAAGGAGACCACCTCGGCCTTGATGAAGCCCTTCTCGAAGTCGGTGTGGATCACGCCGGCGGCTTTGGGGGCGGTGTCGCCTTGATGGATGGTCCAGGCCCGCGACTCCTTGGGCCCGGCCGTCAGATAGGTCTGCAGCTTCAGGGTGTGGAAGCCGGCCCGGGCCAGCGCGTCGAGACCGCGCTCGGTCTGCCCGATCGATTCCAGCAGCTCGGTCGCCGACTCGTCGTCGAGCTCGATCAGCTCCGATTCGATCTTGGCGTCGAGGAACACCGCGTCGGCCGGGGCCACCAGGGCACGCAACTCGTCCTGCTTGGCGGAATCGGTGAGCACCGACTCGTCGGCGTTGAACACGTACAGGAACGGCTTGGTGGTCAGCAGGTTGAGCTCTCGCAGGATCGACCAGTCCTTGCCCGTGGAGAAGAGCGTCTTGCCGTCATCGAACACCGCCTGGGCCGCCAGCGCAGCCTCCAGCACCGGCTTGCGCTCCTTGTTGTTGCGGGCTTCCTTCTCCAGCCGCGGCACCGCCTTCTCCAGCGTCTGCATGTCGGCCAGGATCAGCTCGGTCTCGATCACCTCGATGTCCGACCGCGGGTCCACCCGGCCGTCGACGTGCACCACGTCGTCATCGGCGAACACCCGCACCACCTGACAGATGGCATCGCATTCGCGGATGTTGGCCAGGAACTTGTTGCCCAGCCCGGCTCCCTCGGAGGCACCTTTGACGATCCCGGCGATGTCGACGAACGTCACGGGCGCCGGCACGGTCTTCTCCGAACCGAAGATCTCGGCGAGCTTGTCCAGCCGGGGATCGGGCAGCGGGACGACGCCCTCGTTGGGCTCGATGGTCGCAAACGGGTAGTTGGCCGCCAACACGTCGTTACGCGTCAGGGCATTGAACAGAGTCGACTTTCCGACGTTCGGCAAACCGACGATTCCCAGGTTCAGGCTCACAGAGAAGAGAGTCTAGGCCGGTGTGACGGGCGCGCCAGCGCGAGCTGTCGGCACGCGGCCAGACGGAGCCGGTACGGTCTACGTGTGTCAGGACAGCGCGCACAGTCGGCAGTGCCGGCTGACCTCCGCTCTGTGCACCCGCGATTCGCCGGTGTGCCGTGGTGGGGTGCTGTGCTGTTGGCCATCACCGCTACCGCGATCGGCTTTGCCTTCGATGCCGGTTCGGGCGATCGCGAGCTCAGCGCGGTCTTCGCGGTCTGCTACGCCCTCGGCTGTCTGTCCGCGGTGCTGGCAGTCCAGCACATCGGCCTGTTCACCGCCGTGATCCAGCCCCCGCTGCTCCTGTTCGTCGCCGTGCCCGGGTCCTACTTCCTGTTCCACGGCGGCCAGCTGGAAGGCGTGAAAGACCTGGCCATCAACTGTGGCTATCCGCTGATCGAGCGGTTCCCGCTGATGCTGTTCATCTCGGCGGCGGTCCTGCTGATCGGCCTGGGCCGGTGGTATGTCGGCTTGTCGTCACGGCAGGGAGCCGACGCGACCGGCGCCGCCGACACCGCGGGGACCGCCAAGGCGATGCCGCTGGCCGGGATTGTGTCATCTGTCACAGAGAAACTTTCCGGGCTGGTTCTCCGCAAACCCGCAACCGTCTCGGCCCGCCGCAGCCGTTCCACCGAACCGGATCTGGCCGCGGCCGCCGCGGACGCTCCGCCACGGCGGCGCCCACGCCCGGCCGATCGGCCCGCCCGGCGCCGTTCGGGCGGCCCGGACACCGGCGCCCAGCCCGCAGCAACCGGACGGGCCCGCGGCGAGCGCAGGCCCACCAAGCGCTCCGCGCCCCCACGCCCACGGCCGGCCCGCGCCGCGGCCGACTCTGATTTCGGCGACGATTTCGGCGATCTCGACGGCATCATGCCCGAGCGGCCGCGTCGTCCCCGGCCGCCACGTACCCCCGAGGCCGGTGCCGGTGAGCCTCGCCGTCGGGTGCGTACCCAACCGCGTGAGCCACGCAAACAGCCGCCGCCGGAGCGTCGGGAGGCAGCATCCTTCGACCGTGGCCGTCCCCCGCGGCCGCGCCGTCGATTCGACGACTACCAGCCCTTCGAGGATTCGTTCGAGCCGCCGAAGACAAATGGGCGCTCGACGCACCATCCGGTGTCGCGGGTGCGTTACCGCGGTTCTGACGACGACGATCACCGCGTGGAGCACCGGACCCGGCCACGGCCGCGGTCAACCGCGAAGGGCCGGCACTCCTGGGATTACGAGGACTGAAACCGGGTCCAGGCCGGGTCAGGAACGCGGCGGACGGATCTCGCGCGGCAGCGCGAACACCAGGGTCTCGTTGGCGGTCGTCACCGGCTGCACGGTGCCGTAGCCGTATTCGGCCAGACGCTCGAGCACGCCACGCACCAGCACCTCGGGCACCGAGGCCCCGGAGGTGACGCCCACCGTGGTGACGCCGTCCAGCCAGGCCGGGTCGATGTCGTCGGCGTAGTCCACCAGATAGGCGGACCGCGAGCCCGCCCCCAGGGCCACCTCGACCAGCCGCACCGAGTTCGACGAGTTGCGCGAGCCGACCACGATCACGAGCTCGCACTCGGGAGCCATCGCCTTGACGGCGACCTGCCGGTTCTGCGTCGCGTAGCAGATGTCGTCGCTCGGCGGATCCTGCAGCGTCGGGAACTTCTCGCGGAGCCGGCGCACCGTCTCCATGGTCTCGTCAACACTCAGTGTGGTCTGCGACAGCCAGATGACCTTGTTCGGATCCCGCACCGTGACCTTGTCCACCGCGTCCGGATTGTCGACGACCTGCACGTGGTCGGGTGCCTCACCGGCGGTGCCGACCACCTCTTCGTGGCCTTCGTGGCCGATCAGCAGGATGTCGTAGTCGTCGCGGGCGAACCGTTTGGCCTCGTTGTGCACCTTGGTGACCAGTGGGCAGGTGGCGTCGATGACCTGCAGACTGCGCTCGGCGGCGGTCTCGTGCACGGTCGGGGCGACGCCGTGGGCCGAGAACACCACGATCGCCCCTTCGGGCACCTCGTCGGTCTCGTCGACGAACACCGCGCCGGCCTTGGCCAGCGTCTCCACCACGTGCTTGTTGTGCACGATCTCGTGCCGCACGTAGACGGGAGCGCCGTGCTTCTCCAACGCACGCTCGACGGTCTCGACCGCACGATCGACGCCGGCGCAGTATCCGCGCGGCTCAGCCAGCAGAACCCGTTTGCCCAGCGGGGATGAATCGCCGCCTGACCTCACCGAGCTCGTGGCACCCGGGATACCCATGTTGATTGTCGACGGCATGTCACCAGGGTACGGGGCCACGGCGCAACGGAGCCAGCCGTAGGCTGTGGGCCATGGGAACTGCACCGTATGGGGTCCGGCTGCTGGTGGGTGCGGCGGCCACGACCTTGGAAGAAGCTCGCAAGTTGCCGCAGACGATCCTGGCCTATCCCATGACCGTGGCCAGCCAGGCGGCCAATCTCGTCATGCATGTTCAGCAGAACCTGGCCGAATTGGTGATCAAGGGCGACGAAACCCTCGAGCAACTGTTTCCGCCCAAGGACGAGCAGCCTGAGTGGGCCACCTTCGACGAGGATCTCGAGTCCGACGGCCCCGATGACGCCCCGGCCGATACCGCTGCCGCCACCGACGGCGAGCGGCGCACCGAGGGCCGGTTCGCCCTGTACAGCACCGGGGAGCCCGAGCCGGCCGGTGCCACCAACGGCAAGGCCACGCCGGCGGCCGCGTCCGGCGCGACGCCGTCGGTCGTCGACGAGCTCGGCTACGACGCGCTGACCCTGGCGCAGCTGCGCGCCCGGCTGACGTCGCTGCGGGTGGCCGACCTGGAGGCGCTGCTGGCCTACGAGGAGGCCGGCCGGGCCCGCGCACCGTTCGTCACGTTGCTCGCCAACAGGATCACCCGCGCGACCGCGAAGTGACCGAACCGGGTCAGTCACCGGAGAACCCCTGGCCGGTCCGTGCCGTGGCGACCCGGGTCGCCAAGTGGATCGACCGGCTGGGCACGGTCTGGGTCGAGGGACAACTGACCGAGCTGAAAGTCCGGCCGGACTCGAAAACCGTCTTCATGGTGTTGCGGGATCCGGCCGCCGACATGTCGCTGACCCTGACGTGTCCGCGCGATCTGGTGCGCAACGCCCCGGTCAAACTGTCCGAGGGCACGCAGGTGATCATCTGCGGCAAGCCGAATTTCTACACCGGCCGCGGCACGTTCTCGTTGCGGGTCAGTGAGATCCGCGCGGTCGGCATCGGCGAGCTGCTGGCCCGGATCGAGCGGCTGCGCCGGCTGTTGGAGGCGGAGGGCCTGTTCGACCCGCGGCTCAAGCGGCCGATCCCGTTCCTGCCGAGCACCATCGGCCTGATCACCGGCCGCGCGTCGGCCGCCGAGCGGGATGTGACCACGGTGGCCAGCACCCGCTGGCCCGCGGTGCGTTTCGCGATCCGCAACACCATCGTGCAGGGCCCCAACGCGGTTCCGCAGGTCGTGGCGGCACTGGCGGCACTGGACGCCGACCCCGACGTGGACGTGATCGTGCTGGCCCGGGGCGGCGGCAGCGTCGAAGACCTGTTGCCGTTCTCCGACGAGACGCTGTGCCGGGCGATCGTGGCCTGCCGCACCCCGGTGGTCAGCGCCATCGGACACGAACCCGACACTCCCCTGTCCGACCTGGTCGCCGACGTCCGTGCGGCCACCCCGACCGACGCGGCCAAACGGATCGTGCCCGACGCCGCCGCCGAGCAGGCGCTGATCACCGACCTGCACCGGCGCAGCGCCCGGGCCCTGCGCAACTGGGTGCACCGGGAACAGCATCACCTGGGGCAGTTGCGCAGCCGCCCGGTGCTCGCCCAGCCACTGGCCGCGGTCGAGGCCCGCGCCGACGAGATCACCCGCGCCCGGGCCACCGCGCAGCGCGACGTCACCCGGCTGATCGACGGGCAGGCCGACACGATCGGGCACCTGGCGGCGCGGCTGACCGCGCTCGGACCGGCGGCGACGCTGGCCCGCGGGTATGCGGTGGTTCAAGCGGTTCCGGAGACGGGGACGCCGACGGTGCTGCGGTCGGTGGCCGATGCCCCCGCCGGCACCCAGCTGCGGGTGCGGGTGTCCGACGGGGTGGTCACAGCGGTCAGCGACGGTAGCGAGTAAACGAGGGTGTCAGGATCATGAGTATTAAGCCTATTAGTGAACTGGGCTACGAAGAGGCCCGCGATGAGCTGATCGCCGTGGTGCAGCAGCTGGAGCAGGGCGGGCTTGATCTCGATGCTTCGCTGAATCTCTGGGAGCGCGGCGAGAAGCTGGCACAACGCTGCGAGGAACATTTAGCCGGAGCCCGTGAGCGGGTCGAGCAGGCGCTGGCCGCCCGCGAACCCGAGGAAGGTTGATCCAGCAACCGGATCCACCCGATGCGCTCGTAACTGAAACATGTTTCAGTTACTCTGTCGGGCATGGGTGATCCGAAACTGACCACCGAATTGGGCCGCGTCCTCGTCACCGGCGGCTCCGGCTTCGTGGGTGCCAACCTGGTGACCGAGCTGCTCGACCGTGGCTACGCGGTCCGATCCTTCGACCGGGCCCCTTCCCCGCTGCCCGAGCACGCCGGGCTCGAGGTGCTCGAAGGCGACATCTGTGATCCGCAGACCGTCGCCGCGGCCGTCAAGGACATCGACACGATCATCCACACCGCGGCCATCATCGACCTGATGGGCGGCGCCTCGGTCACCGAGGAGTACCGGCAGCGCAGCTTCAGCGTGAACGTCGAAGGCACCAAGAACCTGGTCGAGGCCGGGCGTACGGCCGGCGTCGAGCGGTTCGTCTACACCGCCTCCAACAGCGTGGTGATGGGCGGGCAGGACATCGTCAACGGCGACGAGACCATGCCCTACACCGACCGGTTCAACGACCTCTACACCGAGACCAAGGTGGTCGCCGAGAAGTACGTGCTGGCCCAGAACAGCGTGGACGGCATGTTGACCTGCTCCATCCGCCCCAGCGGCATCTGGGGACGCGGCGATCAGACCATGTTCCGCAAGGTGTTCGAGAACGTCCTGGCCGGGCACGTCAAGGTGCTGGTCGGGAACAAGAACATCAAGTTGGACAACTCGTACGTGCACAACCTGATTCACGGCTTCATCCTGGCCGCCGAGCACCTGGTCCCCGGCGGCAGCGCACCGGGCCAGGCCTACTTCGTCAACGACGGCGAACCCATCAACATGTTCGAGTTCGCCCGCCCGGTGCTCGCCGCATGCGGCCGACCGCTGCCCACCTTCCGGGTGTCAGGACGCCTGGTGCACAAGGTGATGATGGTGTGGCAGTGGCTGCACTTCAAGTTCGGTATCCCCGAGCCCCTGATCGAACCCCTTGCCGTGGAACGGCTTTACCTCAACAACTACTTCTCGATCGCCAAGGCCAAGCGCGATCTCGGCTATGAGCCACTGTTCACCACCAACCAGGCCATGGCCGAATGCATGCCGTACTACACCGATCTGTTCCACCAGATGGAGTCCGGGCCGACCAAGGAGCCGGTCACCACGTAGGACGGCGGGATCCGATTGCCGCGCTCCTCAACGCGGCTCGTTCCTCGCCGCTTGATCGTCGCCCGGTGTCACCGGTACAGGTGCACCGGATGGTGCGTGGACTGCTCGATACGTGCCGACGCAGCATGCAGCAGCTCGCTGCCCAGCGTGATGAGCGCACGGGCCGCGGCGATCTCCTCACCGATCATCGGTGCCCCCGGGTCTTTCGGGTTGCGGTAGGCGTCTCCCGTGGTGGACATCATGTCGTCGCGCAGCTGGGCGCGGGCTGATGCGTGGGTATGGATCTCGTCCTCGGAGAACTCGATCTCGACGAGCCATTTGTTGGTCAAATCCTTGTCATACATCTCAATCACCCTCCACCTTCAAGGGTGCGCCGGATCTGTCCCGGACACCAGGCACCAGCGTGAGGAAAAGGTGGCGGAGCATGGCCACGAAGGTCAGCGCCCACACCGCCAGCGCGAGCCAACTCTCCACATAGCCGATGTTTTCCACGATCGGCAGCTGGTCGGCCTGGCCGAGATAGTGGCCACCGACGCCGTACATGCCGAGCGGGAACACCACGCTCCACAGGGTCGCGTCGTAACGCAGCGGAATGCGATGGATCCAATGCCGCCAGATTCCGGCGGCGATCAGCGGTGGAATCAGCCAGGTACCGAATGCCCAGAAGAACACCGACGTCCCCGCGATGAGACCGCGGGTGGCCGCGACCATCGGCGCGTCCGCCATCTCCACGATCCGGGCCCCGGCCACCACGGTGATGGCGGTGGCGCCCATCGCCACCCAGTACGGCGGAGTGAGATCCTCGGGCCGTAACGGGTACAGCAGCATGCGCACCGCCACGAAGATGCCCGCCGCCCCGTACAGGAAGATCCCGACCGACCACGAGAACACCGCCAGCAACGCCAATTCCGAACGCCCCTGGGTTATTTCGGGCTGCAACGCCGCGGCCAGTACCGCAACCGACTGGCTGGCCACCACCCAGATGAACCAGGTGCCGTTGGCGCTCTGCAGCACCGGACGGACGGCTCGGCCCAGGACCGCCGTCCAGGGCACCACGTAGCCCAGGATCATCCAGGCCACCCACCCGATCGTCAGCAGGGTGAACGCCAGCCCGTGATGCCCGTCGGCGGTGACGCGGGTACCGACCACGCAGGTGGCCGCCACAAACGTGAACATCGCGAAGCCGCGCCGCGGATCGGTCAGGTCGTCCAGGAATTCCCGACGGTAGCCGACGATGCGGGTGACGGTGAGGAGTACCAGCGCGAGATAGGCGATCACCGCCACCCACAACAGCAGCACCGAAAGCACGTGCACACTGTGGTAATTCATCGCGATGGACATGATTCCGGTGGCCATGACAAGTGCGAAGTAACCGGGATGCAGGGTGCGCACGGCCTCGCGCGTCGTCGGCTCACTCATGCTCTGGTCATACCACCGCACCGGCGGGTCGACGGGTAAATATCGGGCGACAGGCAGGCGAAGCGACTGCCAGGGGTGGCACCGAGGCCTAGGGTCGAACCTGTCGGGATCGACGCGGACGTGAGGAGCCAGCCATGCCGAACGGCAAACCCAATATTCTGGTGATCTGGGGCGACGACATCGGTATCAGCAATCTGTCCTGCTACAGCATGGGGCTGATGGGCTACCGGACGCCGAACATCGACCGCATCGCCAAGGAAGGCATGCTGTTCACCGATTCCTATGGCGAGCAGAGCTGTACGGCCGGCCGGTCGTCGTTCATCACCGGGCAGAGTGTGTACCGCACCGGCCTGTCCAAGGTCGGTATGCCGGGTGTGGACGTCGGAATGTCACCCGAAGACCCGACGATCGCATCACTGCTGAAACCGCTCGGCTACGCCACCGGGCAGTTCGGCAAGAACCATCTCGGTGACCTCAACCAGTACCTGCCGACCAATCACGGCTTCGACGAGTTCTTCGGCAACCTGTACCACCTCAACGCTGAAGAGGAGCCGGAGCACCCCGACTACCCCACCGAAGAAGAGGCACCCAATCTGCGCAGGAAGATGCTGCCGCGCGGTGTCGTCCATTCCTGGGCGACCGAGGAGGAGTCCGACGAGGTCGACGAGCGCTTCGGCCCGGTAGGCAAACAACGCATCGAGGACACCGGGCCGCTGTCCAAGAAGCGCATGGAGACCATCGACGACGAGACGACGTCGGCCTGCATCGACTTCATCCGGCGCCAAAAGGAATCGGATACACCGTTCTTCGTCTGGATGAACACCACCCACATGCATTTCCGCACCCACACCAAGCCCGAAAGCGTCGGACAGGCCGGGCGCTGGCAGTCCGGCTACCACGACACGATGGTCGACCACGACCGCAACGTGGGCCAATTGCTGGATGCGCTCGACGAGTTGGGCCTGGCCGAGGACACCATCGTCATCTACTCGACCGACAACGGCCCGCACGCCAATACCTGGCCCGACGGTGCCACCACACCGTTCCGCAGCGAGAAGAACACCAACTGGGAAGGCGCGTTTCGCATCCCAGAGCTCATCCGCTGGCCCGGAAAGATCGAAGCCGGCAGTGTCTCCAACGAGATCGTCCAGCATCACGACTGGCTGCCGACCTTCCTGGCCGCGGCCGGAGACGCCGATATCGTCGAGAAGCTCAAGAAGGGCCACAAGGCCGGGGACAGGACGTACAAGGTTCACATCGACGGCTTCAACTTGCTGCCGTACCTCACCGGCGAGGTCGACAAGAGCCCGCGCCGCGGGTTGATCTACTTCTCCGACGACTGCGACGTGCTCGGCGTGCGCATCGACAACTGGAAAGTGGTGTTCATGGAGCAGCGCTGCCAGGGCACGCTGCAGATCTGGTTCGAGCCGTTCACGCCGCTGCGCGCACCGAAACTGTTCAACCTGCGCACCGACCCCTACGAGCGCGCCGACATCACCTCCAACACCTACTGGGATTGGTGGTTCGAACACGACTATCTCGCCCTCATGGCGAACGCGCTGGTGACCCAGTTCCTGGAGACCTTCAAGGAGTTTCCGCCGCGCCGCGAACCGGCCTCGTTCACCATCAGCAACGCGGTCGATCAGCTCCACAACTTCCTCGAACGCATGGGCGGCTGAGTTGGGAGTTCTCGATTCCTGGAACGACGGCTCCACGAAGTCGGCGATCGTCCGCTTCGTGGAGCGCGTCACCGCCGAGGTGTCCCCCGAGGAGCGCGTCGCCGTCTTCGACAACGACGGCACGTTGTGGTGCGAAAAGCCGGCCTACATCCAACTGGATTTCCTGGTGCGCCGACTGGCCGAGCAGGCGGCAGCCGACCCGGCCCTGGCCGCCAAGCAGCCGTACCAGGCTGCGGCAGCCGGCGATCTGGCCTGGTTCGGCGATGCCGTCACCAAGCACTACAACGGCGACGACTCTGCCTTGAAAATCCTTGCCGGCGGCATACTTTCGGCTTATGCCGGACTGTCTGTCGAAGATCACGCCGCGAAGATCAAGGCGTTCTTCGCCGAGGCACAGCACCCGACGTTGGGCCGCCCGTACACCGCGTGTGGTTACGCGCCGATGGTGGAGCTGCTGCGGTACCTGGAAGCCAACGGTTTCACGAACTACATCGCCTCCGGCGGCGGCCGTGACTTCATGCGTCCGGTGACGTCATCGATGTATGGCATTCCGCCGGAACGGATCATCGGCAGCTCGGTGGGGCTGGACTTCGTCGACGGGCAACTCAAGACGACGGCCACACCGGAATTCCTGAACGACGGTCCGGTCAAGGCCGTGCGTGTCTGGGGGCGGGTGGGCCGTCGGCCGATCTTCGCGGCCGGCAACTCCAACGGCGACATCCAGATGCTGGAGTACACCGCAGCCGGGCCGGGCCCGTCGATGGGACTGCTGGTGCGCCACGATGATGCCGACCGCGAATTCGATTACACCGCAGGGGCGGAGAAGGCCCTGGACCTGGCGGGGCCCAACGGCTGGGCGGTGGCGAGCATGCGCGACGATTGGACGCGGGTCTTTGACTGAGTCGGATCTGGTCTGGATTCCGGCACAGACCACGACGCTCGGCTCCGATACCCACTACCCGGAGGAGGCTCCCGTCCGCGAGGTCGCCACCGCCGGGTTCTGGATCCAGCGCCACCAGGTGACGAATGCCGACTACGCCGAGTTCGTGGCGGCCACCGGCTACGTCACGGTCGCCGAACGTCCGGTGAATCCGGACGACTTCCCCGGCGCCCCACCGGAGAACCTGGTACCCGGATCGATGGTGTTCCGACGCACGGCCGGCCCGGTGGACCTGCGCCACATCAGCCAATGGTGGGCGTGGACGCCGGGCGCGTGCTGGAATCATCCTCGGGGTCCGCGGTCGTCGTTGACCGGTCGCGAGAACCACCCGGTGGTCCACATCGCCTACGAGGATGCGCACGCCTACGCCCAGTGGGCCGGCCTCGAACTGCCCACCGAAGCCGAGTGGGAGACCGCTGCCCGCGGCGGGATCTCGGGTGCGGCCTACACGTGGGGCGACGAGCCCGAGCAACCCGGACAGCGGCTGGCGAACTACTGGCACGGCGAGTTTCCCTACCTGCCCGAAACCGGTTATGGCACAACCCAACCAGTCGGCAGCTTCGCGCCCAACGGCTACCGGCTGTTCGACATGGCAGGCAATGTCTGGGAATGGACCGCCGACTGGTACGGCGAGGACCGGGCCACCACACCGTGCTGCGCAGCCGACAGCGTCGATCCCCGACAGCCGCAGTTTCCGATCGGGCGCAAGGTGATCAAGGGCGGCTCGTTCCTGTGCGCCGACAGCTACTGCATGCGGTACCGCCCGGCCGCGCGGCGGCCCCAGGCGATCGATACCGGCATGAGCCACATCGGTTTTCGCTGCGTGAAACGCCCTAGCTGAACGCCGGGGCGACGAAGCGGCGCAGCATCTCCTGCTCGGCCGCCTCGTCCGCGCCGGGCCACAGCAACAGCGACAGCACCAGCCGCACGATCCACGCCGCGGCCACCGGGTCGTCCTGCGCCAACCCGCTGAGTTCGGTGGCGAACGCGGCCGGCACCGGGGACTGCGTCAGGCCGGCCATCCCGTCTGCCCTGCGCAGCGCGCTCAGCAGCAGGTCGAACATCGGGTCGGCGCGAATCAGTTGCAGCGCAACGGTGACCGCGACGAGCACACGCTGCGCCCCGGTCAGTCTGTCGACGGCGCGTCGCACCTCCTCGACGATCGACGCCGCCAACCGGCCCAGCACGGCATCGCGGATCTGCGACTTGCCACCCGCGTGCCGGTACACCGTCGCCCGCGAGCAGTGCACCCGAGCCGCCAGCGCATCGATATCGAGGGCATCGAACCCGTCCCGGGCGGCCATCTCGGCGGCCGCAGCGTAGATGCGTTCGGCTGCGGCCGCACGTCGATCACCGACCAGCCAATCTGCGCGAGGTAGCGACATAGGCATGAATTTATCGCAGTGTGAGACGCAAACAGCGATCTATCTCAATCACTGTGCAGGCCAGCGCGCTGCGCTGAGACACCGCCCGCGCCGCGCACCCACCGGCCGATATCAACATCTGCCAACCCGGTTGACGGAGCCCAGAACCACCCACCAACCTGGGCAAATGCTTCTGGCCCAAGAATTGTTCGAGCCGGCCTGCCTGCAGGATCCCTACCCGCTCTACGAGCGGCTGCGGGCCGATTCACCGGTGGCGCAAGTCGGCGACTCCCCCTTCTTCGTGGTGAGTTCATTCGACGCCGTCGTCGAGGCCACCGCCCGCACTGGGGACTTCTCGTCCAATCTCACCGCCACGATGTGGTCGCAGCCCGACGGCACCGTCACGGCTTTCGGCATGGGCGAGCCGGACAGCCCCATCCACGTGCTCGCCACCGCCGACGATCCGGCCCACGCTGCCCACCGCAAGACGGTGCTGCCCCGGATGGCGGCCAAACGGATCGCCGAGCTGGATCCGTTCATCGCCACCACCACCGCCGAGCTGCTCGCCCAAGCCGACCGCGAGTTCGACTGGATGTCCACGCTGGCCGACCGGTTGCCCATGCTGGTGCTCGCGCGCCTGCTGGGACTGCCGGCTGCGGCGGTGGACCAATTGGTGACGTGGGCATATGCCAGCACGCAACTGCTGGATGGGCTGCTCGGTTCCGATCAACTGACCGCGTCGGGGATCGCGGCCATGGAGCTCGGCGGGTATCTGGCCGAACGGTTCGACGAAGCTGTGGCAAACCCCGGGGAGAATCTGCTGGGCGATCTGGCGGCGCACTGCGGGGCCGAACGCCTCAGCGCCGACACCGCGGTGTTCATGCTGATCCAGTTGGTCGGAGCGGGCGCGGAATCGACGGCGTCGCTGATCGGGAGCGCCGTCTGGATCCTGAGCCGGCGACCCGAGCTGGCCGAACGACTGCGACACGATCCGACGATGATCGCGCTGTTCCTGGAGGAGGTGCTACGGCTGGAATCCCCGTTTCGGGGTCACTACCGCCACGTGCGTGCGGATACCCAACTCGCCGGTGTCACGGTGCCCGCCGGCGCGCACCTGCTGTTGTTGTGGGGAGCGGCAAACCGCGATGACGCGGTCTTCGCGGCTCCGGACGAATTTCGGCTAGCTCGGCCGAACATCAAGAGTCACTTGGCATTTGGCAAGGGCGGCCACTTCTGCCTCGGCGCTGCGCTGGCGCGGCTCGAAGCCCGCATCGTGATTGCGTCGGTCCTGTCCCGCGGCCACACCATCCATCCGGCCGGAAGCGCCGAATGGCAACCGAGCCTGCTGGTGCGCCGATTGAGTCACCTTCCGCTGAGCGTGCGGTGACCTGTGCGCGACTCAGGCGTCCTGCGTGGCCAGCGCGATGCTGTCGTCGTCGACGAACACCAGGCCGCCGTCATCGAGGTTGACTGCCCAGCGCCGCGCCGGTTCGACGATCCGCTCTCCAGCGACCTCGACAGCCGTGCCGGCCAAGTCGGCGAAATCCTCGACGACACTGCCGTGCAGTTCGTCATCGGTTCCCGGATACACGAGCACCGAGGCGCCGACAGCAATCTCCCCGGCAACCTGATCAGAATCGCTGTCGTTAACCTCTGTCGCGAGATCTTCGGACATCACACACCTCCCCAATTGCTGACGCGTGCAACCGAGTACATCACAAACGCCTGCGATCGGCTCACTTTCGTTGATAACTACAGCCACACCTTGCATAGGCTTCGGGCAAATTGCCAAATCGGGTAACGAATACCTTTCGGTAAACACATCACAGTGCCCCCGGCTACGTGTCACCGGTCACAGTTATCCGGCGAGAATGCCATTGGTGAATGCTTTTGAGGCAACCGCAGCAACATTCGCCTGAGACTTTCCTGGCCCAGTACCGGAGGTCCGAGTAGGTAGCTGAGGCCCCACCGGCGAACAGCAGGCCACCAGTCGCTGGACCACCATCGAGATCGTGGTGACACACACCACACCCGCGTTCGCTAGGGTTGCAACACGTTCTAGCGAGGAGGCCTATGTCCGACGCCGTCTTGGTCACGGGTGCATTTGGTTTGGTGGGTTCTGCCGTCGTCAAGGCACTGACTGCCGCGGGCCGCACAGTGGTCGCCACCGACCTCGATGTTCCCGCCAACCGCAAGGCCGCCGCAGCACTGCCGGCCTCGGTGCAGGTGCGCTGGGCCGATCTGACCGACGCTGCCGCCGTCGACGCGTTGGTGGCCGCGGTCACCCCGGCCTCGATCATCCACCTCGCCGCGATCATCCCGCCGTTCTGCTACATGCGGCGTGGCCTGGCCCGCAAGGTCAACGTGGAGGCCACCGCCGCACTGCTGCGTGCCGCCGAGGCCCAGCCGACGCCACCCCGGTTCGTCCAGGCCTCCAGCGTGGCGGTCTACGGCGCCCGCAACCCGCACCACGTCACCGACGTGCTGACACCCGACACCCCGACCAACCCGTCGGACATCTACGGCGCACACAAGGTCGAGGCCGAGGCGCTGGTGCGGGATTCGGCGCTGGACTGGCTGATCCTGCGGCTGGGCGGGGTGATGAGCTCCGAGTTCAGCCTCGGTATCGACGTCGACCTCATCTCGTTCGAGAGCGTGCTGCCCGCCGACGGCCGACTGCAGACCGTCGACGTGCGTGATGTCGCGGCCGCCTTCGTCACCGCCACCACCGTCGAGGCCAACCACGAGGTGTTCCTGATCGGCGGCGATCCCGAGACACACCGGCACACGCAGTCCGCGGTGGGCTCGCAGGCGGCGACCGCGATGGGGATCAGGGGCGGCCTGCCACTCGGACGGCCCGGCAAGCCCGACGACGACGCCGCCTGGTTCGCCACCGACTGGATGGATGTCAGCCGGTCGCAGGAAGTGCTGGGCTTCCAGCACCACACCTGGCCGCAGCTGCTGGCCGACACCAGGTCCAACGCCGGCTGGAAGCGTTTCCCGATCGGGCTGGCCGCGCCGCTGATCCGTGCGTTCCTGCGGTCGAAGTCGGCCTACAAGGACTATCCCGGGCACTACGCCGACGTGTGGAATGCCATCGACAAGAAGTGGGGCGACCACCGGGCCGACAGTGGCGAGGCGCAAGAAGGACCGGACGGGAGCCGCGCATGAGCACGGAACGCGTCGCGCTCGTCATCGGCGGAGCCTCCGGCATCGGGTGGGCCAGCGCCCAGGCACTGGCCGCCGACGGCTGTCGCATCGTGGTGGCCGACCGCGACACCGAGGGCGCGGCCGCCCGGGCCGCCCAGCTCGGCGCGCCGCACACCAGCGGCTACGTCGACGTCACCGATGAGGAATCGGTGCAGCAGCTGTTCGAGACCCTCGGGCCGGTTGACGTGGTGCTCAACTGCGCCGGGTTCAGCAATGTCGGTCTGATCACCGACATGCCGGTCGAGGATTTCCGCGCCGTCGTCGACGTCTGCCTCACCGGCGGCTTCGTCGTCGCCAAACACGCCGGCAGGCATCTGCCCGAAGGCGGTGTGCTGGTGTCGATTTCCTCGCTGAACGGGCGCCAGCCGGCGGCCGGGATGAGTGCCTACTGCGCAGCCAAGGCCGGACTGTCCATGCTCACCCAGGTGGCGGCGCTGGAATTGGGGCCGCGCGGCATCCGGGTCAATGCCATCGCACCCGGATTCGTGCAGACCCCGCTGACCGACCCCGCCGCGATGATCCCCGGCGTGGTCGAGGAGTACGTCGAGAACACCGCGCTGGGCCGCACCGGGGTCCCCGAGGACATCGCCGCCGCGGTGGTGTTCATCTGCTCACCGCAGGCCTCCTGGCTGACCGGCGAAGTGCTCGATCTCAACGGCGGCGCACATCTCAAGCGTTACCCCGACGTGCTCGGCCATGTCATGAAGCTGGCCCAGGCGTGACGTCCAGCGAGAAGACGGAGGCGGATCGCGCATGACACCATCGATGTCCGGCAAGCAGGCGATCGTCACCGGCGCCGGGTCAGGCATCGGGGCGGCGCTGTGCCGCGCGTTGGTCGCCGCCGGTGCCGAGGTGCTCTGCACCGACATCGACGAGGACGCGGCCGCGCGCACCGCGGCGCCGCTCGGCGCGCGGTCGGCCCGCCTGGATGTCACCGATGCGGGCGCCGTGCAGGCCGCGGTGGACGGCGTCGTCGAGCGGGCCGGACGGTTGGACCTGATGTTCAACAACGCCGGCATCGTCTGGGGTGGGGACACCGAACTGCTGACGCTGGATCAGTGGAACGCCATCATCGACGTCAACGTGCGCGGCGTCGTGCACGGTGTCGCTGCTGCCTACCCGCAGATGATCCGGCAGAGGCACGGACACATCGTCAACACCGCGTCGATGGCCGGGCTCGCCGCGGCGGGCCAGCTCACCAGTTATGTGATGACCAAGCACGCGGTGGTCGGCTTGTCGCTGGCACTGCGTTCGGAGGCCGCCGCACACGGTGTGGGCGTCCTGGCGGTGTGCCCGGCCGCCGTGGAGACCCCGATCCTGGACAAGGGCGCGGTCGGCGGATTCGTCGGGCGCGACTACTTCCTGCAGGGCCAGGGCGTCAAGACCGCATACGACGCCGATCGGCTGGCCGCCGACATCTTGACCGCCGTTGCCCGCAACAAGGCCATCCTCGTCAAACCGCGTCGCGCCCACGCCTCCTGGCTGTTCGCCCGCCTGGCGCCCGGCCTGCTGCAGCGGCTGTCGGTGCGTTTCGTCGCCACTCAGCGCGCCGCGCAGCACGCCGCGTCGTCGACACCCCGGTAGCCCGCCCGTTAGCTGCCCGCCTCCGGCCGTCACTCGCGGCCGTCACGCGAGAGTGGCGCTCAATGCCGACCGTCGCGCCAGCGTGACGATAAGGTCAGCTCAACAGCGGGAAGGGTCCGATGAAGAACCAGTTCACCCTCACCCAGAAGCGGGCATTGGCCGTCGTCACGGTGTTGGCCGTGTTGCTCGGGGCCTATTTCCTGCGCAGTTTCTTCGTCCTGATCGTGATGGCCGCGGTCGGCGCCTACCTGTTCTCACCGCTGTATGAACGCATGCGGCCCCGGCTGGGCACCGGGCTGTCGGTCACGGTGACGGTGCTGGTGGCCCTTCTGATGGTGATCGCCCCCGTCTCGATGGTGGTGTTCCTGGCCATCGTGCAGGTGTCCCAGATGGTCAACGCGGTCAGCGGCTGGCTGGCCGAGACCGACGTCAGCACCCTGGGCGACCGCACCCTGCAACTGGCGAACTCCATCCTGAGCCGGGTTCCGGTGCTCGACATCCACCTCAGCGCGGACTCGCTGCGTGGGGCCATCGTCAGCGTGTCCCAACGCGCCGGCGAATGGCTGCTGCAGGTGCTCCAAGGCGCGGTCGGCAGCGCCGTCGGCGCCATCACCGCGTCGATCATCTTCCTCTACGTGTTCATCTCCCTGCTGGTCCAGAAGACCGAGGCGGCGAACCTGATCCGCCAGCTCAACCCGCTCGGCGAGGACATCACCGACCTGTACCTGGCCAAAACCGGCGCCATGGTCAAAGGCACCGTCAAAGGCCAGTTCGTCATCGCGCTGTGTCAAGGCGTGGCCGGCGCGGCGTCGATCTACATCGCCGGGTTCCATCAGGGGTTCTTCATCTTCGCGATCCTGTTGACGGCGTTGTCGGTGATCCCGCTGGGCGGCGGCATCGTCAGCATCCCGTTCGGGATCGGAATGATGTTCTTCGGCAACATCGTCGGCGGCATCTTCGTGGTGGCGTTCCACCTGCTGGTGGTGACGAACATCGACAATGTGCTGCGGCCGTGGCTGGTCCCCCGGGCAGCCCGGCTGGACCCGGCCCTGATGCTGCTGGCGGTGTTCGCCGGGATCTCGATGTTCGGCTTCTTCGGCATCGTGATCGGGCCGGTGCTGATGATCATCATCGTCACCACCGTCAGCGTGTACCTGGCCGTCTACAAGGGCGTGGAGCTGGAGACGGACGAGGAACCCGAACGTCGGCCCCGGGTGAACTGGCGCCGGCTGCTGCACCGGGTGCTGTTCGGGCAGACCCCGGCCGCCCGCGCCTAACCGGCGCTGAGCCGCCGGCTGAGGAACTCGACGACCCGCTTGCGCGCCTCATACGCCGGGTGACCGTCGACCTCGCGCACCTCATCGGTCAGCACCGAATGCGCCGACGCGCCAAAGCCGTGCTCATTGCCCTTGCCCGAGTCGATCTCGATGACCTCGAAGGCATCGCCGAGGCGGGCCTTGAGCGTGGCGAACCGCTCGCCCGGCACCAGCCGGTCCCGGCTGAACCGCAGGGCCAGCGTACACAAACCGTCGTCGGCCGCGCGTTGTTCGACGATCTTGAGTTCGGCTTCCGAGAGCCCCGGATCGCGCTTCTGCGCGGCGGTCAGCGGTATCGGCACCGACGGCTGGCTCAGCACCGGGGCCAGCACGCTGTCGTCCACCGCTGCGGCGAGCGCGAACCCTCCGGTGAAGCACTGGCCGATCACGCCGACGCCCTTGCCGGGAGTGGTGGCGTTGAGGTCGCGGGCCAACGCCCGCAAATAGTGGGCGACGGGCCGGTCGGCATTGGTGGCGAAGGCCGAAAACTCCCGTGTCACGCAAGCCTTCACCAGCACTCCGACCGCACCCGGACGGACCGCCGCCGCGCCCGGGGTGCCGAACAGCGACGGAGCGGCCACGGTGAAGCCGTTGTCGACCAGATGATCGCCCAGCGCGAGAACGCCGGGATGCAGGCCGGGGATCTCGGGGATCAGCACGACCCCGGGGCCGGCCCCCTTGCGGTACACGTCATAGGTCTGGCCGGCGGCGGTGAAGGGCGCGGCGACCCACCCGGTGAGATCAGCTTGTGGCGACGTCAACTCGGGCTCCATCTCCTCAGAGCGTCACGGCCTGTTGGGCGGCAGCGGCGACTGCTTCTGCGTCGCACTCGCCAGCGTACGGTACTCGTCGGTACCACCGGCGCCGGTGATGGCGATCTGTACCGGCCCGCTCAGCCGCGTCGTCCACACCGGTTCCGGATCGCTGCTCTCGTAGACCACCCAGGTCACCCCGTCGACATCCTGGGTGCCCGACGCATACGAATCCGGTTTGATCGAGGCCACCAGCGCGGCCTCGTCGGCATTGCTCTGGGTCAGGCTCAGGTACTGCCCGGTGGGCGCCAGGTAGCCGACGCGCGAGGCCACCGCCCGGCCACGCTGGCCATCGGGCAGCGTCAGACCGCCGTCGATGCCGCTGCGGTTACCGGAATTGGCCTGCCAACCCTCGGGCAGCTGGGGCATCCGGATCGGGATCTTCAACGTGTCGGCATCGGCCTGCAGGGCGGCCGGGACGTCGAACGGCGGCACCGGCCCCTGGCCCGGGCCGCCCGCCTGGAACGAGCACATCCCCAGCATTCCGGCCAGCACGATGCAGGCCACGACCAGCGGGGCCATCGACCAGAACATGTCCCGGCCGTCCTGCAGCAACCGTGCCTTCGCCGGCTTGGGGGCCGGGACTGGCTGGGAGGTCGGCTCAGTGGACATGCTCCCAGTATCCCAGCTCCCAAACCCTGACCACGTTCTGGGACAATCTGGGCCATGAGTCCCACGCGGGGAGAAGCCCCGGATCGCAACCTTGCCCTCGAACTCGTCCGGGTGACCGAGGCCGGCGCCATGGCAGCAGGCCGCTGGGTCGGCCGCGGCGACAAAGAGGGCGGCGACGGGGCAGCCGTCGATGCCATGCGTGAGCTGGTCAACTCCGTGTCGATGCGCGGGGTCGTGGTGATCGGCGAGGGCGAGAAGGACGAAGCCCCGATGCTGTTCAACGGGGAAGAGGTCGGCAACGGCGACGGACCGGAATGCGACTTCGCCGTCGACCCCGTCGACGGCACCACCCTGATGAGCAAGGGCATGCCCAATGCCATCTCGGTGCTCGCGGTCGCCGAGCGGGGCGCCATGTTCGACCCGTCCGCGGTGTTCTACATGAACAAGATCGCCGTCGGCCCCGAATGCGCCGACGCCATCGACATCACCGCGCCGATCGGCGAGAACATCCGCCGGGTAGCCAAGGTGCGCGGCGCCTCGGTGAGCGATCTGACCGTGTGCATCCTGGACCGGCCGCGCCACGCCCAGCTGATCGACGACGCCCGCGCCGCCGGGGCCCGCATCCGGCTGATCACCGACGGCGACGTCGCCGGTGCCATCTCGGCCTGCCGGCCCAACTCGGGCACCGACATCCTGGCCGGGATCGGGGGCACTCCCGAAGGCATCATCGCCGCGGCGGCGATCCGCTGCATGGGCGGCGCGATCCAGGCCCAGCTGGCCCCGACCGACGACGCCGAGCGGCAGAAGGCCCTCGACGCCGGTTACGACCTGGACCAGGTGCTGTCCACCGAGGACCTGGTGTCCGGGGAGAACGTGTTCTTCTGCGCCACCGGCGTCACCGACGGTGACCTGCTCAAGGGCGTGCAGTACTACCCGGGCGGATGCACCACCCAGTCCATCGTGATGCGGTCCAAGTCCGGAACGGTCCGGATGATCGAGGCCTACCACCGGCTGGCCAAACTCAACGAGTACTCCGCCATCGACTTCACCGGCGACAAGTCCGCCGCCTACCCGCTCCCGTAACTCGTTCAGAAAGGCACGCAATGAGCACCGACGCCCGAACCGACGCTGCTGTCGAGGGTGAATTCCGCATCGAGCACGACACCATGGGCGAGGTCCGGGTGCCGGTCAACGCCCTGTGGCGGGCGCAGACCCAGCGGGCCGTGGAGAACTTCCCGATCTCCTTCCGTGGGCTGGAGCGCACCCAGATCCGGGCGCTCGGTCTGCTGAAGGCCGCCTGCGCCCAGGTCAACAAGGACCTGGGGCTGCTGGCCGCCGAGAAGGCCGACGCCATCATCGCCGCGGCCGGTGAGATCGCCGACGGTCTGCACGACGACCAGTTCCCGATCGACGTGTTCCAGACCGGCTCGGGCACCAGCTCCAACATGAACACCAACGAGGTGATCGCCTCGATCGCCGCGCGCAACGGCTTGACCGTGCACCCGAACGACGACGTGAACATGTCGCAGAGCTCCAACGACACGTTCCCGACCGCCACCCACATCGCGGCCACCGAAGCCGCTGTGCGCCACCTGATCCCGGCGCTGGAGGTGCTGCACGAGTCGCTGGCCGCCAAGGCCAAGCAGTGGAAGACCGTGGTGAAGTCCGGCCGCACCCACCTGATGGACGCGGTGCCGGTGACACTCGGCCAGGAGTTCGGCGGCTACGCCCGCCAGATCGAGGCCGGCATCGAACGTGTCAAGGCGACGCTGCCCCGCCTCGGTGAGCTCGCCATCGGCGGCACCGCGGTGGGCACCGGACTCAACGCCCCCGAGGGCTTCGGCGCCAAGGTGGTCGAGGTGCTGGTCAACCAGACCGGTCTGGCCGAATTGCGCACCGCCGCCGACTCGTTCGAGGCCCAGGCGGCCCGGGACGGGCTGGTCGAGGCCTCCGGCGCGCTGAAGACCATCGCCACCTCGCTGACCAAGATCGCCAACGACGTGCGCTGGATGGGCTCAGGCCCGCTGACCGGGCTGGGCGAGATCCAGCTGCCGGACCTGCAGCCGGGCAGCTCGATCATGCCGGGCAAGGTCAATCCGGTTCTGCCCGAGGCGGTTACCCAGGTGGCCGCACAGGTCATCGGCAACGATGCCGCCGTCACCGTCGGCGGCCTGTCGGGCGCCTTCGAGCTGAACGTGTACATCCCGATGATGGCCCGCAACGTGCTGGAGTCGTTCACGCTGCTGTCCAACGTGTCTCGGCTGTTCGCCACCAAGTGCATCGACGGCCTGGTTGCCAACGAGGAGCACCTGCGTACCCTGGCCGAGTCGTCGCCGTCGATCGTCACGCCACTGAACTCGGCGATCGGCTACGAGGAGGCCGCCAAGGTCGCCAAGCAGGCGCTGGCCGAGAAGAAGACCATCCGCCAGACCGTGATCGACCGCGGCCTGATCGGCGACAAGCTCTCGGAGGCCGAGCTGGACAAGCGCCTCGACGTGCTGGCCATGGCGAAGGTGAAACCCGGCGAGTAGCACCCTTCCCTGCGCCCTCACCTTCTCTGCGCGAGCAGACACAAAACTGCCCATTCTCTTCGGAGAATGGGCAGTTTTGTGTCTGTTCGCGGGGACACGCTACCCGGGAAGCGGTGCGGCCCAACGCAACACCGTGCCGCCGCCGGGACGGTCGGTGATGGTGAACGTCCCGCCCGCGCTCAGCGCCCGGGCCCGCAGATTGCCGAGCCCGCTCTCGGTGATCTCGGCCGCGATGCCGCAGCCGTTGTCGGAGACCTCGACAATGAGATCGTCGGCAACCTCCACCCGCACGGTGAGTTCGGTTGCCCCCGAATGCCGTACCGCATTGCTCAGCGCCTCACGCAGCACCGCCTCGGCATGGTCGGCCAGGGTGGCGTCGACCACCGACAGCGGTCCGATGAACCGCGCGGTGGTGTGCGGGCCGGCATCGGCGAACTGCGCGATCACCGCGTCGAGCCGCTGACGCAGCCGCGTCGTCCCGGCGTGGGCGCCGTGCAGGTCGAAGATCGCGGTCCGGATCTCCTGGATCACCGCCTGCAGATCGTCGACGGTGCCGGTGAGCCGTTGCCGCACCTCAGCGGAATCCGCCCGCGGAATCGTGGCCTGCAACGCCAGGCCCACCGCGAACAGCCGCTGGATCACGTGGTCGTGTAGGTCGCGGGCAATCCGGTCACGGTCGGCCAGGATCTCCAGCTCCCGCAGATTGCGCTGCGAGCTGGCCAGCTGCCAGGCCACCGCGGCCTGATCGGCGAAGGCCGCGGCCATGTCGAGTTGCTCGGCGGTGAAGCTGCGCGCATTCTCGGCACGCACCGCCACCAGCACACCGGCGACGGTATCGACCGCACGCAGCGGCAGGACCAGCGCCGGGCCGGCCGAGCCGTCCAGCTGTAGGCGGTCCAGCCGGTGCGGGGTGCCGTCGCGGAACGCCGCGCCGATGGCGTCTGCCGCCGCACGGCCCGCGCGCCCGTCGCGGGTCAACGGGATCGCGTCCACGGTGCCGGGGCGGCCCGCCGTGGCAGCCACCACCAGGGTTTCGGGCTCGGCGGTGTCGCCGCCGGGCACCGCGACCACGATGCGGTCGGCACCGGTCAGCTTGAGGGCCTCGTCGGCCACCATCCGGAACACCGTGGCCGGGTCGGTGCCGCCGAGCAGCTCGGTACCGATGTCGCGGGTGGCGGCGATCCAGGCCTGCCGATCGCGGGACAGCTCGTAGAGCCGGGCGTTCTCCACGGCGACGCCGGCGGCCGCGGCCAGGGCCTGCACCAGCACCTCGTCGTCCTCGCTGAACGGCTGCCCGGTGGTCTTGTCGGTGAGGTAGAGATTGCCGAACACCTCGTCGCGGATGCGCACCGGCACACCGAGAAAGGTGCGCATCGGCGGATGATTGGGCGGAAACCCGACCGACGCCGGGTGCAGGCGGATGTCGTCGAGCCGAATCGGCTTCGGATCGTCGATCAGCACCCCGAGCACGCCACGGCCCTCGGGCAGATGGCCGATCAGGGCACGGGTGTCGTCATCGATGCCCTGATAGACGAACTCGGTCAACTCGTGATCGTCGCCGCGCACCCCCAGGGCGCCGTAGCGGGCGTCGACCAGCTGAATCGCCGTCGCCACGATCGTGCTCAGCGTGACCTCGAGATCCAGCCCCGAGGTGACCGCGAGCATGGCCTCGACCAGTCCGTCGATCCGGTCGCGGCCGGTGATGATCTCCTCGACCCGGTCTTGGACCTCGGTGAGCAACTCGCGCAGCCGCAGCTGGGACAGGGTGTCACGCACCGGCGGGACGCGCTGCTCGTCGTCGGGGTGCGGCACCTGCCCGGTCACATCGCCCATGCTGGCATTATCGGCCGCGTCGGGGCGAGCGGGTCAGGATCTCACCCAACGCCGGGTTCGGGTCCGAAATGGAAGCGCCGCCCGGTGACCCGGTTCGGCGACACCAGCACCCAGTGCGTCTTCGTCGTCGCCGTCCACGGCAGCAACTGCACCCGGGCCGCCGCGTCCAACTCCTCATCGGTGCGCAAGGTCCGCGCGGTGCCCCGCACGATCACACTCCAGCCGTCGGACGCAGTGTGATCGTCGACCTCGAACACCACCTGGTTGTTGATGGCGGCGCTGATCAACTTCGTGCCCTCCCCGGTGCGGAACAGGATCGCGCGATTGTGCACCGCGAAGTTGACCGGGAAAATGTTGGCCTCGTCGTCCACCGTGGTGACGATCCGGCCCAGCGATTGACTTCCCAGCCGATCCCAGCACTCCCGCTCGGACAGAACCGCGACCGGCTCAGTGCCCGTTGACAATCCGGTTCCGGAAACGACATCGACGACATGGCTCATAGCGCGACCATATGACTCGACGGGCGCCCACCGAAACGGCCGAACGCCCCATCGGCCAGGGACCAAAGACCCTACGTGGCTAGCGACGTTCGTGGCGGTCCAGCGTCGAGGCGAACACCGCGGCCTGGGTACGACGTTCCATGCCCAGCTTGGCCAGCAGCCGCGACACATAGTTCTTGACGGTCTTCTCCGCGAGGAACATCCGGGCCGCGATCTGCCGGTTGGTCAGCCCCTCACCCAGCAGGTCGAGCAGCACCCGCTCCTGTTGGGTCAGCCCGGCCAGCGGGTCGGAACGCTCGGCATCCCCGCGCAGCTTGGCCATCAGGGCGGTGGCGGCACGGTTGTCCAGCAGCGATTTACCCGCCCCGACGTCCTTGATCGCCTGGGCCAGCTCCATGCCTTTGATGTCCTTGACCACGTAGCCGCTGGCACCGGCCAGGATGGCGTCGAGCATGGCTTCATCGGAGGTGAACGACGTCAACATCAGACACCGCAGATCGGGCATGCGCGACAACAGTTCCCGGCACAGTTCGATGCCGTTGCCGTCGGGCAGCCGGACGTCGAGCACCGCGACGTCGGGCGCCAGGGCGGGCACCCGGGCCAGCGCCTGGGCCACCGAGTCCGCCTCACCGATCACGTCCAGCTCCGGATCGGCGCTGAGCAGATCGATCAGACCGCGGCGCACCACCTCGTGGTCGTCGACCAGAAAAACTCTGATCATCCCCCGAGTCTCACAACCGGTGACGCCGAGCGCAAGTGAGCACCGCGCAACCCGAGCCCGCCAACGCCGCCCGCAGCTCCGGCGAATCGGGGTGTTCGGCACCGACGACGAGCACCTGCGCCGAGTGAGGGTGTGCCGCCAGGTATTCCGCGGCGCTGTCGAAGCCGTCGATGCTCTGTATGTCGAGGTCCGGGGACCGTTTCAGGGCACGGGCCAACCGCCGCTCAAGCTGCGCCTGAGACAGCCGGTCGCGTTCGGCCACGGCGGTCGCGTCGTACATCTCGCGGTGCCGGGGTCCCCAGGTGGTCAGCACCCGCAGCGGGACGCCGCGGCGCAGGGCCTCGTCGATTGCGGTGTGCAGCGCGTCGTTGCTGGAAGCGCGGCCGTCGGCCTCGACCACGACGGCTGCGGTGGCCGTGATGGTGGCGGTGGGGTCGGTCAGGGTATCGGTCACGGTCGGCTCCTATTCGGCGGTTTCAGCGGTTTCAGCGGTCTTGGCGGCTTCGAAGGTGAGGAAGGTGTCGACGGCGCGGCGGGGTGTGGGCGGCGGGGTGCTGGTGAGCGCGGGTGCGATGCCGATCCGGATCAGCAATTGCGGGCAGGCGTCGCGATCGATCAGGGTGGCGATGATGTCGCGGCTGGCATGCAGCTCGGTCACGTGGCTGACCGGGCAGGTGGCCAGACCCGAGAGCGTGCACTCCAGCAGCAGCGCCGAGAGCGCTTCCCCAGCATCCAGGGCGTCCTCGCGGCTGTAGCCGTCGGTGGACAACACCACGAGGGTGGCCGTGTCGTCGTGGATGTCCGGCCGCCGGTCGGTGTGCGCCGTCACCGGGAAGGAACGTGACACCGCCACCCGCTCACTCTCGGCGGCCGACACCAGCGCGCTCTGCGGAATGCCGTCTTCGGTGGCGAATGGCGTTGTCCACCATTCCAGTTCAGCGTGATATCCGGAATCGTAGAGCCGCAGCGACTCGGTCAGCGCAGCCGCCTCGGCCACATCGGCACGGCCGTCCTCGTCCAGCACGTCCAGGTGTGCCGGGCTGTCGGCCAACCGTTCCCGCAGCAGCGGTTCGAAGGCGTCCCAGTCCGCGTAGCGGGTCATCGGCAACCGATCGGTGCGCCGGGCCAGGATCGCGTCGGCCCGGCGGCGGTGGCCCTCGGTGACGTAATCCATCGGCGCGAACTGCAGGGTCGCCAGATGGTCGGTGTTGTTGGGATTGGGGAAGCGATCCACCGATGTCGCCCACCTCGCCGCGGCCATCGCGACCCGCAGGTGGTCAAGCAGCGCACCGCAACTGATGATCGCCTCGCGGGCCGAGCGGTCGGTCGCGGCCACCACTCGATGCGGATCCAGGTACAGATGCAGGCCGTCACCTTTGGCAACCAGGCGCCACGGTTGCGTGTTGTGCAGCGAGGGGGCACGCGACGCCAGCCGCGCTGCGCTGGTGATCACCGCGGAGTCGAGCATCGTGTCGGGCATGCCTCAAGCCTCGTCGTGCCCGGCCACCACGGTTAGGGTCTTTGGTCCTCAAACCGCCGCGGTATGCGCCTATGCCCCGTTGTTCGGCCCGCCCGAATTCGCCCCGGGGATGTCGGTGATCGGAAAGTTCGGCATCGGTGCGGGTGACGGCGTCGCCGGCAGCGACGGAATCTCTTCTGGCGGAATGTCCTTGAGCGCCTCGGCGGCAGGCACCGGCGGACCGTTCTCCCGGCTGCCATAGCTGGTTCCGGGCTCGCGCTCACCGAGCATGTGACTGACGGTCACCAAGTGATAGCCGTTGGCCTTGAGTACCGGGATGAACTGGTACACCAGGTCGACCGTGGACGAGTAGGTGTCGTGGAACAGCACCACGTTGTTCGGCCGGATCTGCGTCATCAGCATGTACCGGGTCGCGGCGGTGTTGGCGTCGTTGGCCCAGTCGAACGCGATGACGTCCCAGTTGATGTCGGCGAGCCCCTGCTTGCGCGCCTCGGCCAGCACCTGATCGTTGATCAGCCCGCCGGCCGTGCGCACCAGCTTGGGCCGTTGGCCCGTCGCGGCCTCGATGGCGTCGCTGGCCTTGCTGAACTGTGCCGGGATTTCCTCGGGCGGGATGGTGGTCATGTTGGGGTGTTCCCACGTGTGCTGACCGAGTTCCATGCCGGCCTCGACCACCCGCCTGGCGCCCTCGGGGTTGGCCGCGACCTTGTTGCCGATCTGGAAGAACGTGGCCTTGGCGTCGTTGTCCTTGAGGATCTGCAGCAACCGGTCGGTGTAGGGACCCGGGCCGTCGTCGAAGGTCAGCGCGATGCAGCGCTCCTTTGCACAGTCGACGTCGTCGGGGCCGTCGCGGTGGATGTGGCCGGTGAGTACCCCGACCACCACGACCACGACGGCGGCAGCCACGCCGACCACGGTCCACCGCCACGCCTGACTGTCGGGGAGCCTCGCCACCCCGGCAGCCTACCCGGACCTGTGATTTGTGCACCCGCAGCGGCGGTGGGCGCCGCTGCGGGTGCACAAATCACACATGAACTCAGGGCAGGGCGCCGGGGCTGATCTCCTCCAGCATCTCGGTGACCAGCGCGGCGATCGGTGAGCGCTCGCTGCGCTGCAGGGTGACGTGGGCGAACAAGGGATGGCCCTTGAGCTTCTCGATCACCGCCGCGACGCCGTCGTGACGCCCCACCCGCAGGTTGTCGCGCTGGGCCACGTCGTGGGTCAGCACCACCCGCGAGCCCGCGCCCAGCCGCGACAGCACGGTCAGCAACACGTTGCGTTCCAAGGACTGTGCCTCGTCGACGATGACGAACGAATCGTGCAGGGATCGGCCCCGAATGTGGGTCAGCGGAAGCACTTCCAGCATTCCGCGGGAGAGCACCTCGTCGAGCACCGCGGGGCTGGCCAGCCCCTCCAGGGTGTCGAAGACCGCCTGGGCCCAGGGCCCCATCTTCTCGCTCTCGCTGCCCGGCAGATAGCCGAGATCCTGCCCACCGACGGCGTACAGCGGCCGGAACACCACGACCTTGCGCTGGGTACGCCGCTCCAGCACCGCCTCCAGGCCCGCGCACAGAGCCAGCGCGGATTTGCCGGTGCCGGCCTTTCCGCCCAGCGACACGATCCCCACGGACTCGTCGAGCAGCAGATCCAGGGCGACGCGTTGTTCGGCTGACCTTCCCCGGAGGCCGAACACTTCGCGATCACCACGCACCAACTGCACCCGCTTCTCGGCATTGACCCGCCCGAGCGCCGACGAACTCCCGCCCAGCATCCGAATCCCGGTGTGGCAGGGTAGATCCCGAGCCTCGGCCAGATCGATCTCGCCCTCGGCGAACAGCGTGTCGATATCGCCTGCGGCGACGTCGCATTCGGCCATCCCGGTCCAGCCCGACACCACCACGTCCTGCGCGTGGTATTCGTCGGCGGCCAGGCCCACCGCGCCGGCCTTGACGCGCAGCGGGATGTCCTTGCTCACCAGCGTGACGCATTTGCCTTCCGTGGCGAGGTTGGCTGCGCACGCCAGGATCCGGGTGTCGTTGGTGTCGGTGCGAAAGCCCGTGGGCAACACGGTCTGATCGATGTGATTCAGCTCGACCTGCAGCGTACCGCCCTCTGTCCCAACGGGAATCGGCTGATCCAAGCGTCCGTGCTCAAGCCGCAGATCGTCGAACATCCGCAGCGCCTGCCGGGCGAACCAGCCCAGCTCGTGGTGATGCCGCTTGGCCTCCAGCTCACTGATCACGACCAGCGGGACGACCACTTCATGCTCGGCGAACCGGGTGCATGCCCAAGGGTCGGACAGCAGCACGGAAGTGTCGAGCACGTAGGTACGGACAGGCTGTTCAGTCACGTGGCGCTCCTAGAACCCGCGCGGCCCCACACGAGTTGCTCGGTGGACACTGCGGCACCAGGACCGGAGCCGGTCCTCTCGAATCAAACCGATCGGTACCGTCCGGACAGCAGAGCATGTCGCTAGCCATCGGATTTGACGCTACTCCCGCCGCAACGGCTTTGCTGTATGGCACGCCGCGCGTTGAGCGCCCGCCGCGTTACGTGCTGATGAACTCCTGGAGCTGCGGCTCCTCGGCCAGCCCCCACGCGGTGATCCGGTCCGAGATGACCTTCTTCAGCGCGGCCTTGTCGAAGATGCCGGCTTCGGCCACCACGGCGACCTTGTCCTGGTAGGCGTCGATGTCCGCGCCGATCACGTCGATCTCGCGCGCCCGCGCGGCGATCGCGGCCACGGTCTCGTCCCGGTGGGTGTCCAGCAGGTGCGACACCAGGTTCGCGAAGAACAGTTCGTGCCGCTCCTCGTCCACCGCGATGCGCTCGACGAGGGACTTCAGCACCGGCTCGGTGATCTGCGCCGCCAGGTTGCGGGTGAACACCGCGTGCGCGCGCTCGAAGAACGCCATGAACACCAGCGTCTCGATCTGGCTGAAGCTGTCGGCGCGGTAGCCCTTCATCACATGCTCGACGCGCACGTCCTCATTGGCCGTCGGGTCGATCTCCCGGGTGACCACCAGGTAGTTGCGCACTGCCACGGCGTGCAGGTGCTCCTCGGCCGTCCACCGGCCCAGGAAGCGGCCCCACTTGTCCTCGAGGATGAAATGCTCGACGAGCTCGCGATGGTAGCCGGCCAGGTTGTCCTTGGTGATCAGCAGGATCTCCAAGGCGTCGGTGACGTTCTTGGGCAGGCTCACCTGGGACGGATCCCA
Organism: [Mycobacterium] fortunisiensis; assembly: GCF_019050325.1. Taxonomy (GTDB): domain Bacteria; phylum Actinomycetota; class Actinomycetes; order Mycobacteriales; family Mycobacteriaceae; genus Mycobacterium; species Mycobacterium fortunisiensis. The sequence continues at coordinate 210,173 of NZ_VOMB01000023.1, forward strand.
GTCCCGGCCACCGAGGAAGGCGAAGTTCTCACCCTGGTCGAACGGCACGTAATCGTGTGCGTACCAGAGCACCTCGGTATCCAGGTGGCGACGCAGCTCGGCCTCGACGACCGGCTCGAGCTCCAAGGTCAGCGCGTTAGCGACAGGTTTCTGTGCCATGAGGTAACTGTAACCCGGGTTTACATGTTTCTGAAAGTCGGGCCGCCGTGTGTCGTCAGAGGGTCAGACCCGGGTACAGCGGGTTGGCGTCGAGCAGCTCGGCCGAGGCCGCCCGCACCCGCTCGGCGGTGCCGTCGGCGAGCTTGTATTTGGCTTTCGACGTTCCCTCGGCCTGCGTGTTGGACAGCACGTCGACGATCAACTCGGCCACCCGGTCGAAGTCGTCGGCGCCGAAGCCGCGGCTCGTCAGCGCCGGGGTGCCCAGCCGGATGCCGCTGGTGTACCAGGCGCCGTTGGGGTCGGCGGGGATGGCGTTGCGGTTGGTGACGACGCCGGCGTCCAGCAGGGCCGACTCGGCCTGACGGCCGGTCAGCCCGAAGGAGCGCACGTCGAGCAGCACCAGGTGGTTGTCGGTGCCGCCGGTGACCAGGCCGGCGTCGCGCTTGACGAAGCCGTCGGCCAGTGCCTGGGCGTTGTCGGCGACCTGCTGGGCGTAGGTCTGGAAGGCGGGTTGACGCGCCTCGGCCAGCGCGACGGCCTTGGCGGCCATCACGTGGCTGAGCGGTCCGCCGAGCACCATCGGGCAGCCCTTGTCCACGGCCGGGGCGAATTCCTCGGTGGCCAGCACCATCCCGCCGCGCGGACCGCGCAGGGACTTGTGCGTCGTCGTGGTGGTGACGTGGGCGTGCGGCACCGGATCCTCGTCACCGGTGAACACCTTGCCCGCGACCAGACCGGCGAAGTGCGCCATGTCCACCATCAGGGTGGCGCCCACCTCGTCGGCGATCTCGCGCATCTTGGCGAAGTTCACCCGGCGCGGGTAGGCCGAGTAGCCGGCGACCAGCACCAACGGCTTGAACTCGCGGGCCGCGGCGGCCACGGCGTCGTAATCGAGGAAACCCGTCTCCGGGTTCGTCCCGTAGCTGTGCTGGTGGAACATCTTGCCCGAGATGTTGGGCCGGAAACCGTGGGTCAGGTGCCCGCCGGCATCCAGGGACATGCCCAGCAGCCGCTGGTTGCCCAGCTTGTGACGCAGGGTCTCCCAGTCCGCTTCGGACAGGTCGTTGACGTGCTTGGCGCCGAGTTCGGCCAGGCCGGGCGCCTCCACCTTGGTGGCCAGGATCGCCCAGTAGGCAACGAGATTGGCGTCGATGCCGGAGTGCGGCTGGACGTAGGCGTAGGGGGCCCCGAACAGTTCGCGGGCATGCTCGGCAGCCAGGGCCTCGACGGTGTCGACATTCTGGCAGCCCGCGTAGAAGCGGTGCCCGACGGTGCCCTCGGCGTACTTGTCGGAGAACCAGGTGCCCATGGTCAGCAGCACCGCCGGCGAGGCGTAGTTCTCGCTGGCGATCAGCTTGAGCGAATCACGTTGATCGGCAAGCTCTTTGCGGGTGGCTGCGGCGACCCGAGGCTCGACGGATTCGATGACCTGCAATGCGGCTTGGTAGGCGGCGCTTGAGGTATCGGCGTATTCAGCGCCGGAAGCCGCGGGCAAGGTGGATGACGAGTCTGCTGCCATGGCTTTTAGCCTAGTCGGCGCCCTGGTGGCCGTTCATCGGGCCCGGGCCTGGATACCCGGGCGGATAACCCGGGTAGGGGTGCGTCGGGTGAGGTGCCGGCGTGGCCGCACCGAGACTGCGGGCCAGTCGTGACTGCAGCACGAACCACGCAACCGGCCCGGCGAACACGCAGCACCACCAGAGAAACATGCTCACGGTTTCGCCCCAGGGCGGCTCACCGAGCAATTTCATCAGGATCGACGGGAAGGTGCCGCTGTCACCGCCGTCGGCGAGGAACAGCCCGAAGCCGAACATCGCCGACCACAGGACCAGCTGCGCTCCGGCCTGCCCGGACGTGAGTTCCCCACGCAGTCGGTGTATCTGCCTGGTGGTGATCACCAGACAGAGGACGAGCACGGGTGAGGCGAGCACGATGAGCACCGTCATCCAGCCCATGGGCACGAACAGCCCCCGGCCGACGGCCATCCAAAGCAGCAGCAGAACGTTGAGCGGCGTCGCCAACGCTGGGATGTACAGCCGCAACTCGGACATCCTCCGAGCCTAAGCCCGCGGCATCCACTGATCGACACCTCTTCGGACCCCTCGGCACAGCCACTCACCCGGCACAAATAATCCAGGCGGACCTCCTCGGGTCCGCCTGGATTTGCAGTGTCAGCGGTGGTTCCACGCGCCACCGGCCCTGCCGTTGAGATAGCCGCCGCCGCCCTTGCCGTCGTTCTTGTTGGCGAAAGCACCGCCGGGGTATCCCTCGCGCCAGTCGTGGTCGGCCCACGCACCACCGGGCCACGGGCTCTTGATGGGGACATCGGGGATCTCGACGCCGGTGGCGCCCGAGGTCACCGCGTCGGCGATGCCAGTGACGATGGAGGTCACCGGGTCGCTACCTACCTTGGTGAACGGAGCCTTGTTACGCCCGGGGTTGGCCGGGGCCACCGGATCGCTACCGACCTTGGTGACCGGGTCGGCGTTGGCGACGGCCGCGGAGCCGACGATGGCGGCAAGCCCTAGCGCCCCCGCCGCGACGACCGCGATGGCCAACCGCTTGATCTTGTTGAGTCCCTCTTTTGTTGTCGACATGACGATCGTTCCCTTTGCCTGACCCAGCTCTGTCACTGAGCCCTACGGCAACTATGTTACCCGCTGGTAACTAAACCGATCAAGCGCTTTGAGACAGGGCTCACAGCGGTGCATCACGATCTTCCAGAACTTCCGTCAGCAAACACAATTGCGAGCATTCCGCCCCCCCGAGACAACCCAGTTGGGCAGTTTGCTCGCGGCTCACACGGCCGGCGGCTGGTTTGTCACGCTGGAGTGGCTCCCGGCATCGAGAGCCACACCAGCGTGACAAGGTGGCGACGGCCCATCCGGGCCGGTCACTCCAGCGTGACGCTCGCGCTCCAGAGCCACTCCAGCGTGACAAACCGGGCGAGAAACCGGCGAGGAAGACGCGACAGCAGCGAGAAACCCCGGCGCCGTCTCACAAAGCAGCGTGAAACCCCGGCGCCGTCAGCCCCGCAGGGTCGACGGGATCAACGGCTCATCGAGCAGCCTCCCGAAGCGCTCGGTCAGCGACACGTCAGCGGGACGGGCGTCCAGCCAGCCGCGCAGCAACCGGTAGCCCTCGACATACGTGCTCGTGTAGGCCCGCCACAACGGCGAGGACAGGAAGCGCAGTGTCTGCCGGGCCCGGGTGTCGTCGATCAGCAGCCATTGTTTGAGGAACGCCACCACGTCGTCGACGTCGCGGTGCTCGTCGTGCAGCATCAGCGCCGCGTCCTGACGCACGTCGGCCAGCCCGGCCGTCGCCTCCGAGATCGCTGCGGCGCGCTCCCCGTCGAAGCGCAGGCCCACGTCGGCGTAGATGTCGGCGGCCCAGCTCCCCCAGCCGTCACCCACGATGGCATACAGCGCCAGGTCGGCCAGGCCTTCGGCCATCAGGCATTGCGGGGTGTTGACGAGGAAGATCGTCTGCTCCAGCTGGTGGTCGCGGGCCACCAGCCCGGCCTCCTTGCGGCAGTGCTCGGTGTGGTGGCCGGGGTAGGACTCGTGGGCCACCAGGCGGGGCAGGTTGGCCATCTGCTGTTTGAGGTCGGCGTTGACGGCGACGGTCGACCGGTAGTCCCCCAGGTAGTAGTTGAAGCCCGACCACGGTTTGTCGGTGACCACCTCATAGGTGATGGTCTCGGTTTCGGGCAGCGGGTAGGCGGCGCGCACTTTGTCACGCAGGGCCGAGGAGAACGCGTGGATGCACTCCTCCAGCCGGGCCGGCGGGATCTCGTCGGCCCGGCGGTGTCCCTGGATCCGCTTGGCCAGCGGGCCGGTGCCGCCGAGCGCCTCGTCGAGCTTGGCGTGGGCCTGGCGGTAGCGCTCCGGATCGCCCTTGGCGATCCGGACGTCGAAGTAGGCCTGTACCTCGTCGACGAACCCGACGTCTTCGCCGGCGAACTTGCGGGCGGCGCAGTTCAGCGCGCGCAGGTGGGCGGCGATGTAGGCGGCCCGGTCACGGGGGAGGCTGTCAGGGATCTGTCCGAGCAGCTGGTCGGCCTGTCGGGCCAGGTCGGCCGGGTCGGGCGTCGGCTCGTTCTCGACCTCGCGCCGCAGCTGGGGGTCTCCGGTGAAGGAGTCGACGTAGCCGTCCTCGATGCGGTTGAACCGCAGGCCGAGGCGCAGGTACTCGCCGACGAACATTTCGGGGTCCGCCGCGGAACCGGTCCCTGAGTCCAACCGTAAGTCCATCCCGTTAGCCATGCCCACAACCGTAAATGTAAGACTGACCGAATGCCGCGGCCCAGCGAGCCGAGCCCCTACGTGGAGTTCGACCGAAGTCAATGGCGTGCACTGCGCATGTCGACACCGCTGAAACTCAACGAGGACGAGCTGCTGCGCCTGCGGGGTATGGGCGAGAAGCTCGATCTCCTCGAGGTCGAAGAGGTCTACCTGCCGCTGGCCCGGTTGATCCACCTGCAGGTCGCCGCCCGGCAACGGTTGTTCGCCGCCACCGCGGAGTTCCTCGGCGAGCCGCAGCAGAATCCGGACCGGCCGGTGCCCTTCGTGATCGGCGTCGCGGGCAGCGTGGCCGTGGGCAAATCGACCACCGCCCGCGTGCTGCAGGCCTTGCTGGCGCGGTGGGGCCATCACCCCCGGGTCGACCTGGTCACCACCGACGGATTCCTCTACCCCAACCGGGAGCTGCACCGTCGGAACCTGATGCACCGCAAGGGGTTCCCGGAAAGCTATGACCGGCGGGGGTTGATGCGGTTCGTCACCGCGGTGAAATCGGGGGCCGACGAGGTCTGTGCGCCGGTGTATTCACACCTGCTCTACGACATCGTGCCGGGCGAGAAGCAGGTGGTCCGCCATCCCGACATCCTCATTCTGGAGGGGCTCAACGTCCTGCAAACGGGTCCGGCGCTGATGATCTCGGACCTGTTCGACTTCTCGGTGTATGTGGACGCCCGCATCGAGGACATCGAGAAGTGGTACATCTCCCGATTCCTGACGATGCGGTCGACGGCGTTCGCCGATCCGGCCTCGCACTTCCACCACTATTCGACCCTGACCGATGAGCAGGCGGTGTTCGCCGCACGCGACATCTGGCATTCGATCAACCGGCCCAACCTGATCGAGAACATCCTGCCCACCCGGCCGCGGGCCACGCTGGTGCTGCGCAAGGACGCCGATCATTCGATCAACCGGCTGCGGTTGCGGAAGTTGTAAGTCCCGGTGCGCCGGGCGGTCGCCCTCGACTACCCGCATCGCAGATCGCCCAGGGCCTCGGAGCCCCAGGCGATCGCGACTCAGGTCAGGCCGGAATCCGCCGCACCCCGACGTACTGCAGTTCGGCCATCGCCAAGGTGTAGATGCCGGTGACGACGACGAACACGACGCCGGCGGTGGTGAGCTCCATGGTGAACACGGCAGCCAGGGCGATCACGGTGCAGGCCGCGTTGGCGACCACCGTGCCGATGCCGGCTGGACGTACCCGCTCGATCCCGGCGAGCGCGAACACCACGACCCCGTAGACCACCGAGAAGATGCCGACGCCGTACTCGACGGCTGTCGGCAGCCCGGTCAGCTCGGCGAACCAGCCGGCGGCGGCCAGCAGCGCGATTCCACAGATTCCGACGATGACGGCGTCGAGCCGCATGGCCAGGCGCAGCAGTGAACCGGTTTCCCTGCCGATGGCGACGGATCCGGCGGCGGTGATGGCGGACATGATTCTCCTTCTCTACTTTGCGATTTCGATACTTTGCGATTTCGACGAGGTGGTGAGTGTGGAGCACGGTGCGGGGATACCCGCCGTAACCTCTTGCGGCGGGACCCCGCACCGGCTCGGCAAGGAGTCACGCCAGACGGCGCACTCCGCGGTATTGCAGCCAGGCCAGCACGGCGGTGGCGCCGACGAAGGCCAGCACCAGGTCGTCGCCGGCTCCGGTCAGCGGCGACCAGCCGGCCAGGATCGCGACGACTGCGACGACGGCGAAGACCACGTTCCCGGTGAGCACGGACAGGCCCAGCCGGCGCACGTGCGACGCGGCGGCCAACACGTACAGCAACGCGCCGTAACCGACCAGCGTGGCGCCGGCGAACCAGCCGGCGGTGGCGGACAGCCCCGCGATCCGGGCCAGTTGATCGGCGGTCATGGCGGCCAACAGGCCGACTGCCGCGCACAGCGTGGCGTCGGCGCGCAACGCAAAGCGCAGCAGCGAATCGTGTGGGGCTGTCCCGGCGGCGACGTCGACGTCGGTATCGGGCACTGGGCTTCTGGTGACGATGGCGGTCATCTCGGGCTCCTCGGCGAGGACGGTGTCGATGGGGGTGGAACACCACCGACACTGCTCACCAACCACTGCCAGATCGACGCCAAACACTGCCAAGCACTGCCAGGTGCTGGTCAGCGGGGCACGGGTGTCAGTGGTTGGCGGCGACGAGGTCACCGCGCAGGTCCGCGGCGATCACCTTCGCCGCGGCGTTCTGCCAGTTGTGCAGGGACCGCTGCGGCACCTCGGTGACGAACCACTGCCAGGCTTGACGCGCGACCGGGTCGAGCCCGGCGGCGGTGGCGTTCTGCGCGTAGGCACGGACCCCGACGACGTAGGGGAAGTACAGCGAGTTGTAGTGCCGCCACTGCTCGGTGGTGCCGAAATCGCTGCCGTCACGGGGTTTGAGCGCGGCGATACGGTCGGCCAGCAACGCCTTGAGTTCGTTGGCCCGCTCCAGGGGCTGGTCCGGCGCCCCGCGCTCGGCCAACCGGGCGTCGATCGCCGGCAACGCGGTCAGCGGGCTGGCGACCAGTTTCGACAGATCGCCGTAGTGCCCGAGGGCGCGCCGGGTGAGCCGGGCGAAGGCATCGTCGTCGATGCCGCCGAGCGGATGGTCAGACAGCAGCGGCAGCGCCGCCTCCGTCTGGCGCAGCGCTTCCCGATCGGCCCGCAGGCCCGGGGACCGGGAGAAGGCCAGCCGGTCGAACAGCCCGGCCAGGGGATCGGCCAGCACCTCCACGGCGACCGCGACGGCCAGGCTGGTGAACAACAGGATCGTCAGCACGGTGTGCCCGGTCCCGGTGTCGAGTACGGCCATGCCGATCAGGGCCTGCGCGGCGAACGGCACCGCGATCACGAGCGTGCCGATGATCGAGCGCCGCATGTCCGCGCGCAGCGCCTGGCCTTCGTCGAAGGCGTCCCAGATCGCGACCGCCACACCCAGCAGTGCGACGTCGAATCCGGTGGAGGCCAAGGCCAGCCAGCTGGGCACCAGGCCGAGCGGGATCACCAGGATCGCGTTGCCCAGCGCGAAGAACAGTGTCGCGACGACGATGAAGCCCACCACCGACCCGGGTTTCGCGCCGCCGAGCACCGCCTTGACCATGGCGCCCAGCGAAGACAGCGAGATCACCGCGAACATCACCCAGTGGCCGGTCCGCAGCGAGCCGTCGACGCTGCCCGCCAAACCCGCCCCGGCGAAGGCCAGGACCGCCACGGCGAAGATGGCGGCGATCTCACCGGCGCGGGACCGGAAGGTGTCGGCCGGCCGCGCCAGCTCGACCATGACGGCGAACCAGGCGATGCCCGGCAGCGCCACCAGATAGATCTCGATGCGGCTGAGCAGTTCCGAACCGGTGACCAGGCGCACGGCGTCGAGTGCGACGACGACGGCGAAGCTGGTCAGCCCGAGCGCGGCGAGGACCAGGACGGGTTTACGCGGGTCGCGGGCGAGCAGATACAGACCCAGCCACCAGCTGAGCGTGAAGACCACCGCCGACAGCGCAGCCATGGCCCCAGTGTCTCACGGCGATGAACGCTCGCGCGAAGACCGGACGCTATCGTCCGAAGCGGCGATGCCGGGCGGTGTAATCACGTAGCGCGCGCAGGAAGTCGACGCGGCGGAAGGCCGGCCAGTAGGCCTCGGTGAACCACATCTCCGAATATGCGCTCTGCCACAACAGGAATCCGGACAGCCGTTGCTCACCGGAGGTGCGGATGACCAGATCGGGGTCGGGCTGCCCCGAGGTGTAGAGGTTTTCCGAGATGCCGTCGACCGTGACGGCTTCCACGAGTTGTTCGGCGGTGGCGCCGTTGGCCAGTTCCTTCGACAGCAGCGAGCGCACCGCGTCGACGATCTCCTGGCGCCCGCCGTAGGCGACCGCGACGTTCACGTGGAACGCGCCGGGCGGGGTGGACGCCGTTCTCTCGACCGCCTCGCGCAGGCGCCGGGCCGGCTCCTCCCCCAGCAGCTCGAGGTCGCCGACGGTGCGCACACTCCAGGTGTTCGACGGGGCGCAGATCTCCTCGACGACGTCGGTGATGATCTCGATCAGGGCGGCCAGCTCTTCGGGATCACGTTGCAGGTTCTCGGTGGACAGCAGGTAGACCGTCGTCATCTCGATGCCCGCGGCCTGGCACCAGCGCAACATCTCGGCGATCTTGGCTGCGCCCATCCGATAGCCGATGCTGACATCGTCGTAACCTGCGTCACGTGCCCAGCGGCGGTTGCCGTCGCACAGAACGGCGATGTGGCGGGGTAATTCGGATCTGGACTGCGCCAACTCGTGACGCAACCGCATCTCGTAGAGCCGATAGGCCGGTTCTTTGAGCCGCGGGGGAATGATGTCCACGAGAACCCAGACTACTGTGATCTCCGGGTACACCATGGGTTGTCAATGGAGGTGATATGACCGCGCCGACCGGTAGCACCAAGCCGTACCGCTCTGCGGCCGCGTTGAGCCGACCGGCTGAAGACCTGCCCGAAGCCGTCGCCGAAGGCGTCGCCCAGTTCCTCGGCCGGCCACGGGCGCGCGGCTGGATCCATGTGTACTCGGCGGTGGTCGCGTTCATCGCCGGCGCCGCGCTGGTGTCGGTGTCGTGGTCGTTGGAATCCACCCGCGCCGGGCTGGCCACCCTGCTCTACACCTTCACGATCGTGGCGATGTTCGCGGTCAGCGGCACCTATCACCGGGTCACCTGGACGTCGGCGACCGCCCGCAAGTGGATGAAGCGGCTCGATCACTCGATGATCTTCATCTTCATCGCGGGCAGCTACACCCCGTTCGCGCTGCTGGCCCTGCCCGAATCCAAGGGCATGGTGCTGTTCTGGATCGTCTGGGGCGGGGCGATCGCCGGGGTGCTGCTCAAGATGTTCTGGCCGTCCGCGCCGCGTTGGCTCGGTGTCCCGCTGTACATCCTGTTGGGCTGGGTCGCGGCCTGGTTCATCGGGCCGATCATGCACGGCGCCGGGGTGGCGGCGGTGGTGCTGCTGATCGTCGGCGGTGCGCTGTACAGCATCGGCGGGGTGCTCTACGCGCTGAAGTGGCCCAACCCCTGGCCGACCACCTTCGGCCATCACGAGTTCTTCCACGCCTGCACGGCGGTGGCGGCGATCTGCCACTACATCGCCATGTGGTTCGCCGTCTTCTGATTCCTCTCACCGCGAGCGCGCGCGTCTGTCCCCCGCCACGCCGCATCTTGTCAGCACTTTGCGCACGCTCGCCTACACCTCAGACCACGGCCGCGCAGGCCGAATCGATGGCCTTGGTGAGGTAGCCGGCCACGTCGGCCAGTGCCCGGTCGGCCGGCGCATACGTGGGCAACGCCAACGCATGCGCCCGCAGGTACTGGGCGGCCAGCACCACGAGATCCTCGACCACCGGGTTGTTGCTGCGTCGGCTCAATTGCTCTGACTCGTCGGCGAATTCGGTGTCGAGCGACCCCACCGCCGCACCGGCCGACTGTTGATAGAACGTCCAGTCGACCGCCGGCGTCTGCCAGTCGGCATCGGTGTGGTCGGCCACCGAGTACCGGTGGTTCGCCGACATCGGCAGCCACTCGGCACAGATCGAGGGATTGTCGGCCATCATCGTGCGACGATCGATCGCGGCGGGGGCCGGCGGCGGGGCCGTGGGGGGCAGCGCGGCCGGCGGCAACGGTGCCCGCGCCGGCGCCGAACCCGAGGCGGCCGCGCAGATGCTCGACACCGCACCGACCATGGCGTCGGCGGTGCGGGCCACGTCGATGTCGGCCGGCTGGTACTGGGGGATGCGGTTGATCAATTCCTGGGCGTAGGCGACCAGCTGTCCGTACGCCTCGCGCATGACGCGGTGCGGGGTCTGCCGCGCCAGACGGCTGGTCTGCACCACCACGCTGCCCATGGCGGTGGCGACCGTGGAATACATCGCCGCCTGTTCCGGCGACCACTCGACGGCGGCGATCGACCCGTCCCGGTCGAACCACAGCACCCGGTTCTGCACCTCGACCAGCGAGGCGCTGATCCGGGTCCACTCGCCACAGGTCGGGTCCTCGGTGACGATCGACACCGCAGCGGTGTCGCCGGCGCTGGCCCACCGGGCCTCGGGGCTGGTGGCCGCCGCCGCGCGGACGCTGTCACCGGCCTCGCGCGGTTGCGCGAAGTGCAGGCCGGCCACCACGGCCAGCGCGATCGCCAACACCACCGACGTGGCACCCAGCACCCAGGTCAACCGGTGCTGCCGGCCCGCCGGACCAGGCACACTCATCCGGCGAAAAGCTACAGCTGCTTGACGTCTGCCGGTGACCAGTACGCCTTCATCGAGGTGATCTGGCCGTCGGCATCGAACGTCATGACCTCGATGGGTTCGATCCGCATCGCCGAGCCGACGTTGATGGCGAACAGGAACGCCGCCTCGTGCCCGCCGGGCCGGAACTGCAGCAGCTCGGTGGTGAGGTCGGCACCTGCGCCGGCCAGGTTCTTGTAGAAGCCCTCGATCGCCTGCCGCCCGATGTGCACCTCGCCGCTGCCGACCGGATCCTCCAGCGTCGCGTCGTCGGTGTAGAGGGCGGCAACCGCGGCGGCCGATCCGCCGGCGACGGTGTCGAGGTAGCGCTTGACGAAGGACTCCAGGGCTGCGGCATCGTGGCTCATGCGCGCGACGCTACACGGCCGCCCGCAGCGCGGCAGACAGTTCCCCGACGGTCGTCACCGGCAGGTCGCAGACGGTGCCGCGGCAGACGTAGGCGGCGTCGGCGCCGTCCACCCGGTCACGTCCGTTGAGCAGCTCGGTGGAATCGACTCCGCCCCCGATGACCAGTGCCCCGCCGGGGGCCAGCCGGCGCGCGGCGGCCAACAGCGGCGACGACGGATCCCCTGCGACGGCGACCTGGATCGGCCCCTGCACGGCCGCCTCGGCCACCGCGAGCCAGTGCCCGCCCGAGCGCGACGCACGCGCCAGGATCGGGGTGGCCGAGGACAAAGTCGCCTGTGCCGCAGCCAGATAGCGTTGTGAGCCGGTCAGGTGTCCGCCCAGTTGCAGCGCCTCGGCGATCAGCGATGCGCCCGACGGTGTCGCGCCGTCGATCGGGTCGGCCGGGCGCACCATGAGTTTCTCGGCGTCGTCGGCGGTGTCGAACCAGCGGCCCGGCTGATCGGGGTCGGCGAAGTGTTCCAGCGCGACATCCAACAGGCCGACCGCCTCGTCCAGCCCGAACCCGGTCAGCTGATACAGCGTCAGCAGTGCGGTGGCCAGCGCGCCATGGTCCTCCAGGATCGCCGCGCTGTCCCCCACCCGGCCGCCGAGGCCGGCCCGACGCAGCCGCCCGTCCAGCACGTGCAGATCCAGCAGTCCTCGCGCGCATTCGACTGCCGCAGAGAGGAATTCGGGCTGATCCAGCGCCACCGACGCTTCGGCCAGGGCGGTGATGGCCAGCCCGTTCCAGGCGGTCACCACCTTGTCGTCGCGGGCCGGCTGAGGACGCGACGCACGGGCCGTCAGCAGTGCCGCGCGTACCGATTCGAAGCGCGCCCCGTCCTCCGGATCGCGGCGCAGTTGCAGCACCGACGCCCCGTGGTCGAACGTGCCGCCCTCGGTCACACCGAAAAGCGAAGCCGCCCAATCCCCGTCATCCGCGCCCAGCACCGAGCGCAGTTCTGGGCGTGTCCACACGTAGGTCAGTCCTTCACTACCACCGGCGTCGGCGTCCAGCGACGAGGTGAACATGCCGCCGGCCCCGAGATCCGAGATGATGAACGCGGCGGTCTCCTGAGTAACCTTGCGCGCCAACATATCTCCGGTGCGCCGGGCCAGATGCGCATAGACCCGCAGCAGCAGGGCATTGTCGTAGAGCATCTTCTCGAAGTGGGGCACCACCCAGTGCGGGTCGACGCTGTAGCGGGCGAATCCGCCGGCCAGCTGGTCGTAGATGCCGCCGCGGGCCATCGCCGCACACGTCCGCTGCACAGACTGCAGCGCCGGTGACGATCCGGTGCGTTCGTGGTGCCGCAGCAGGCCTTCCAGCAGCGCCGAGGGCGGGAACTTGGGTGCGCCGCCAAAACCTCCGGAGGCCTCGTCTTCGTCCTTCAGCACCGCGGCCACCGCGTGGTCACACAGCTCCGGGCCCACCGGTGCACCGCCTCCGGGCAGGCCGGCCGATATCGAGCGCAGCTCGGTGGCGATCTGCTCGGAGGCCTGCTCGACTTCGTCGCGCCGGTCCCGCCAGGTTTCGGCGACCGCATGCAGCAATTGCAGGAATCCGAGTTTCGGGTAGTACGTGCCGCAGAAGAACGGCCGGCCGTCGGGCGTCAGGAAGCACGTCATCGGCCAGCCGCCCTGCCCGGTCAGGGCCACGGTGGCGTTCATGTACACCGCATCCAGGTCGGGCCGTTCCTCCCGGTCGACCTTGATGCAGACGAATCCGGCATTGGCCACGGCGGCGACGTCCTCGGACTCGAACGATTCGTGCGCCATCACATGGCACCAGTGGCACGCCGCATATCCGATGGACAGCAGGATGGGAACGTCGCGTTCGGCAGCTTCGGCAAGCGCCTCCGGCGTCCATTCGCGCCAGTGCACCGGGTTGTCGGCGTGCTGGCGCAGGTACGGGCTCGTGGACCCGCCGAGTGTGTTACCCGCTACCGGGCTCACGGGGCTGCCCCTCGGGGTCGGGGGTGGGTTCGATGTCGACGGTACCTTCGTCGGCGGCCTGGTCGGGCTCGGGGTGCTCACGGTCGAAGGACTCGGGCAGCTTGCGCAGGTGCCGGTTCATCGACCAGACCAGGGCGAAAGTTCCGACCAGCAGCGCCACCGTGATCAACAGACCGAGCGGGGTCGCCTTACCGAATTCCGGTCCGGTATTTCGCGGTTCGTCGGCGAGCAGTGTGATCACTGCGGTCAAAGTGTCGATCATCTCTCAATCCCGGTGAACAGGTCGTCTTCCGGCAGGTTCACCGGCACGCGCGACCGCGCCAACTCGAACTCCTCAGTCGGCCAGAGCCGCTGCTGCCACTCGATCGGCGCCTGGAAGAAGTCACCTTCCGGATCGATCTGGGTGGCATGGGCGCGCAGCGCGTCGTCACGTTGACTGAAGTACTTCGAGCATTCAACACGGGTGGTGACCCGCTTGGCGAATATGTCATGGGCGGGGTCCCAGTGCTTCAGCCATTTGCCGAAGGGTCCGGTCTGACCGTTCTTGGCGAACTCGTCCTGCAGCAGCTGCATGCGCTGCCGCAGGAAGCCGTGGGTGTAGTACAGCTTCGACACGCTCCACGGCGCCCCCGCTTCCGGGAACAGCAGGTGGTCGGCCGCCGCCTCGTAGGCCGCCACCGACACCTCGTGGCAGCGGATGTGATCGGGGTGCGGGTAGCCGCCGTTCTCGTCGTAGGTGGTCAGCACGTGCGGCTGGAATTCCCGGATCACCTGCACCAGCCGGCTGACCGGCTCGACGAGCGGGACGAGGGCGAAGGAATCCTCCGGCAGCGGGGGCATCGGGTCGCCTTCGGGCAGTCCCGAGTCGACGAACCCCAGCCAGTGGTGCTCGACGCCCAGGATCTCGGCCGCCTTGGCCATTTCGTCGCGACGCACTTCATGGATCCGGCCGTGCACCTCGGGCAGGTCCATGGCCGGGTTGAGGATGTCGCCGCGCTCACCACCGGTCAGCGTCACGACCATGACGCGCACACCTTCGGCCGCATAGCGCGCGGTGGTCGCCGCCCCCTTGCTGGACTCGTCGTCCGGGTGGGCGTGCACCGCCATCAACCGCAGTTCACTCATTTCACTTTCATCTAACTACGGTGTCCTCTTGCCTATGCCCTCGGTCATGCCCACGCTGCGAACCCGGTCCTGGGCTGCGGTGGGCAACTTGTCTCGCCCTATAGTTCCAGTTCTGATGATCGAACGCCCCTCCGCCCGCTACGGATCCCGCCAAATGTCTCGGCGGACCCGGCGCTGGATCACGTTTACGCTGGTCGGCCTGGTGATCGCGGCCGGTGTGATCCTTGCCGTCGTGGCCTTCCAACGGTTGGGCACCGGCGAGGTGAAAGGCGAGCTCTCGGCCTACGAGCTCGTCGACAACCAGACCGTGTCGGTGACGATCGGGGTGACCCGGCCCGACCCGTCGCAGCCGGTGGTGTGCATCGTGCGGGCCCGCTCGATCGACGGCAGCGAGACCGGACGCCGCGAGATCCTGGTCGCTCCGTCCGATCAGCGCGTGGTGCAGGTGACCACCGAGGTGAAATCCAGCCGGCCGCCCGTCATCGGCGACGTTTACGGGTGCGGCACGGATGTGCCGTCCTACCTGGTAGCGCCTTGATTCTGGCGCGCGCAACAAACGCCGAACAGCAATTACATGAAGATTCGTCGACCGCTCGGTGGTACGATTGTGCGATACACGGTTCCTCGCTGGGGCCGTGTATTGCTGCATTAGCACTCGAATAGGTGCTGACGCCCGCGGCAATACACGTGCCTGCCCCCGGCCCGGAAACGACGGACTTTGCATGCCAAAAGGCGTGGGAGCGCCGCGAGAGCACTATAGACAGGAGCGCGAGAACATGACCGACACACAGGTCACCTGGCTCACTCAGGAGGCATTCGACCGGTTGAAGGCGGAGCTGGATCAGCTGATCGCCAACCGGCCGGTGATCGCCGCCGAGATCAACGACCGTCGCGAAGAGGGTGACCTCCGGGAGAACGGTGGCTACCACGCCGCCCGTGAGGAGCAGGGCCAGCAGGAGGCGCGGATCCGTCAGCTCCAGGAGCTGCTCAACAACGCCAAGGTGGGCGAGGCCCCCAAGCAGTCCGGTGTGGCGCTGCCCGGTTCGGTCGTCAAGGTGTACTACGACGACGACAAGAAGGACACCGAGACATTCCTGATCGCCACCCGCCAGGAGGGCATCAGCGACGGCAAGCTCGAGGTCTACTCCCCCAATTCGCCGCTGGGCAGTGCCCTGATCGACGCCAAGGTCGGCGAGTCGCGCACCTACACCGTGCCCAACGGCAACACCGTCAAGGTCACCCTGGTCAGCGCCGAGCCCTACCACGCCTGACGGTCGGCCCGGGGGCGACGCACTACAGTCGGGGAAATGGCGCAAATCGCCGAAGACCTTTTCCTGCTGTTGCTGGACAACGCTGCGGCGCAACCCGGATTGGATCGTCGTCGCCGGGAAAAAGTCCTCAGCGCGGCGGTACTGCTGGATCTGGCGTACGCGTGCCGCATCCGTCCGGCGATGGCCGGTGAGCCCATCGAGGCCGGCCACCTGGTCGCGCTGGCCGGCGGTTGGCCCGTCGACGAGGTGGGCAGCGCCGCGTTGGAACTCCTGCAGCGTCGGCCGCTGCAGGCCGAAACCGCACTGGCCAAGCTGAGCCGGCGGGTGCAATCCGACCTGGAAACCCATCTCGAACGTATCGGGCAGATCCGCAGAGTCCGGATGCCCGGCAAGGGATTTCCCGGCCGGACGGTGTACTGCTGGCCGCTGACCGACCGGGAACGGGTCAGCCAGGCCAGGGCCGCACTGCTGGCGGCACTGTTCGACGGGCACACCCCGGTGCCGGCCATCGCCGCGATCATCTGCCTGTTGCACGCCGTCGACGGCCTGGGCGCCGTGCTGAGCCTCAATGATCGGGGTTGGCGCTGGGTGCATGCCCGGGCCACCGAGATCGCCACGGGCGGTTGGGTGGACGAGACCGCGTCGGCGCTGCCGGAGATGAATCTGGCAGTGACGACGTCGGCGCTGCGGCTGGCCCTGATGGCCTAGCGTCTGCTCGGCGCTAGGTGGCCAGGGCCTGCTCCAGGTCGGCCAGCAGATCGGCGGCATGCTCGATGCCCACCGACAGCCGCACCAGATCGTCGGGCACCTCAAGTTGGGACCCCGCGGTGGACGCGTGCGTCATCGCACCCGGATACTCGATCAACGATTCCACCCCGCCCAGCGACTCGGCGAGGATGAAAAGCTCTGTGCGCGCACACAAGTCACGTGCGGCGCGGGGTCCGCCCCGCAGCCGCAGGCTCACCATGCCGCCGAATCCCGACATCTGCCGCGCCGCCACCTCGTGGTTGGGATGGTCGGCAAGGCCGGGGTAGAGCACGGTCTCGACCGCGGGGTGCCCGTCGAGGAATTCGGCGATCAGGGCGGCGTTTTCGCTGTGCTGCCGCATCCGCAGCACCAGCGTCTTGAGGCCACGCATGGTCAGGTACGCGTCGAACGGGCCGGGCACCGCGCCGGCACCGTTCTGCAGGAACGCGAACGCCGCGTCGAGCTCCTCGTCGTTGGTCAGCAGCGCACCGCCCACCACATCCGAGTGCCCACCGATGTACTTGGTGGTCGAGTGCAGCACGATGTCGGCCCCGAGCAACAGCGGCTGCTGCAGGGCCGGCGAGGCAAAGGTGTTGTCCACCAACACCTTTACCCCTGCTGACGAGGCGATCTGGACGATCGCGGCGATGTCGGCCACGCTCAGCAGCGGGTTGGTGGGCGTCTCCACCCAGATCAGCCGGGTGCGCGGGGTGAGCGCCGAACGCACCGCATCCAGGTCGCTCAGCGGCACCGGGGTGTGCGTGACGTTCCACTGCGAGAACACCTTGTCGATGAGCCGGAAGGTGCCGCCGTAGGCGTCGTCGGGAATCACCACGTGGTCGCCGGGCCGCAGCACCGCGCGCAGCGCACAGTCGGTGGCGGCCATGCCCGAGGCGAAGGCCCGCCCGTAGGCGGCCTCCTCGACCGCGGCCAGCGCCGCCTCCAGTGCCTGCCGGGTGGGGTTCCCGGTGCGGGCGTACTCGAACCCGCCGCGCAGCCCGCCGACGCCGTCCTGGGCGAAGGTCGAGCTGGCATAGATCGGGGTGTTGACGGCTCCGGTGCCCGGGTCGGGTTGGTAACCGGCGTGGATGGCTTTTGTGGCCAGACCGTGCCACCTGCGCTGTTCACTCATAACGTGACGAGCCTATCGGGGCGGGTACGGATACGGGCCGGCAGCGGTCGGCGGACCGGCGCCCGGGACCGGAGCCGGGACGGGCGCCGGAAGGCACACCGTGGTCATCAACTTGTCGGCGATGGTCTGCCGTTTGGCATCCCACAGCGGCATCAGGTACCCGATGTAGAGGAAGCCGTCGAGGATGTGGGCGATCTGGCGCAGCAGCGACAGGCCGAACCCGATGGGTTGGCCGGTCTTTTCGCTGACCACCTTGAACTTCATCACCTTCTTGCCGATGCTCTGGCCGGTGGTGCCCTGCCGGTAGCCGTAGTTCCACGCCGGGTAGGCGATCGCGGCCACGAACATCGCGAAGGACATCAGCAGCACCAGTGCGGCGACGGGCCCGGACATTTCCTCGCCCGCGTCTCGGCTCGAAGCGGCACTCACCATGGTCGCCATCAGGATGC
This sequence comes from [Mycobacterium] fortunisiensis, assembly GCF_019050325.1. Lineage (GTDB taxonomy): Bacteria > Actinomycetota > Actinomycetes > Mycobacteriales > Mycobacteriaceae > Mycobacterium > Mycobacterium fortunisiensis. Next base: position 227,965 of record NZ_VOMB01000023.1, read on the forward strand.
CGTAGCCGACGAAGAAGATCACGACGATCGGAATCTGGTCGATCACCGACGCCAGGACCCGGTCGATCCACGGGGTGTAGGCGTTGGGGTTCGGCCCGGGCGGACCGTAAAACCCTTGCGGCGACGGGTAAGTCGCAGGATGCGGCGCTGAGTACGGAGCCGGCTGGGCCGGTGGGTAGGGCGAGCCCGGTGGGTACGGTGCGGCCGGCCCGGCGTAGGGGCCGGGTCCGAAGGTGTTGGGGCCCGGGCCGTATCCAGGGCCGTACCCCGGCATGCCGGGCGGTGGTGGCGCAGTCATCTGCACATGATGTCACGCAGCACAACGCCCACGGCGCAGCATTTCTGCCGTTCGCGCCGTGGGCGTTGCGTCGTCGGTACGACGGGGCCTGCGGTCCTACTGAGTCAGCGCTGCCACCGGGCCATTGGTGAGCCGGCGCCAGGTGTAGACGACCACGAGCTCGGCCAACGGTGCGGCCACGAGCAGACCGATACCGCAGAGCACGGACGCGATCATGATCATCACGTAGACCACCAGGAACGTCAGGAGCACCGAGCCGAAGTTGTCCTTCACGACATTGAAACTGGCCGCGATGGCTTCGAACGGCGAGAGGTTGCGATCTAGCAAGGCCGGGAAGACGAAGAACGTGAAGACGCCCACGACCAGACCACCGATGAAGCACAGCGACCCGATCGAGAAGAGAATCCCGACGATCAGGCTGGCGATGATGAAGCTTCCGACGTTGCGGGGCCGGAAGAACGAGCCGATCGTGACCGGGGTGCCGTTGGCGATGTCCAGCAGACCGTTGAGGTAGGCCGACGCGATCGCTCCGCCCACCACCAGGAAGACCAGCAGCCCGACGAAGAAGACCAGCATGCTGGCGGCGCCGAATTCGACACTCGCCGAAACCCCGTAGTCGTCGTAGGAGGCTTCGCTGCTGGGGGCCAACGCCGTCGCCAGGCCGTACACGATGCCCCAGAGCACACCGATGATCACGCCGTAGATCAATGTCGAGACCACCAGCGGAACCCAGTTCTTCGTGAACTTGTTCCATGCCCAGGAGAAGGCGTCACCGAAGTTGTACGGTGCCGCGCCGTATCCCGCGCCACCGGCCTGCGGGTAGCCCGCCGGGTACGCCCCGGGCGGTGGGTAGGCGCCCGGCGGCGGGTAACCACCACCCTGCGGTGGGGGCGGAGGCGGGTAACCGCCGCCCTGCGGCGCAGGCGGCGGGGGCGGATAGCCTCCGGGCGGAGGCGACGGCGGGTAGCCACTGCCTTGCGGTGGCGGCGGATAACCCCCGGGCGGAGGCGGCGGCGGATACCCGCCTTCGGGGGGCGGCGGCGGGAAGCCGCCCTGCTGAGGTGGCGGCGGGGGCGGATATCCGCCCTCGGGCGGCGGCGGGTAGTTCCCGGGCGGCGGTTGATCGGTCACGTCGAAAGCTCTCCTCATCTGCCGGTAGCGCTCCGCGAGCGGACGCTACTTTCTGCCGGCACCTGGATGTAGGTGCGAGACTGCTCCACAGGCAGATTACGCACCGTCAACCGGCTTTGGCGGCACAACACGGCCGGGTTGGCCGGGGGTGATGAAGAGCGGCCGCCACCGCCGGTGGCGATCATGGCCGAGTTTGCTGACTGCGCCTCGAGGAGAGCCGGTACCTCAGTGCCGGCCGCTGCCGTCGGACAGGAATCCCAGAAGGTCGTGCCGGGTGATCACGCCGACGGGTTTGCCTTCTTCCACCACCATCACCGCATCGCATTCGCGCAGCGCCTTGGCCGCGGTGGAGACCAGCTCCCCCGCCCCGATCAGCGGCAGCGGCGGGCTCATGTGATCGGCCACCGCGTCGGCCAGCTTCGCCCGGCCCTCGAACACCGCGGACAGCAACTCCCGCTCGGATACGCTGCCGGCCACCTCGCCGGCCATCACGGGCGGTTCGGCACCGACCACCGGCATCTGCGAGACACCGTATTCGCGCAGGATGCCGATCGCGTCGCGCACCGTCTCGGAGGGGTGGGTGTGCACCAGATCCGGTAGCGCCCCGGACTTTCCGCGCAGCACGTCGCCCACCGTCGCCTCCTCGACCGAACCGTCGAGCCGATTGCGCAGGAAGCCGTACGACGACATCCAGGCGTCGTTGAAGATCTTCGAGAGGTAACCGCGTCCCCCGTCGGGCAGCAGCACCACCACGACCGAGTCGGGGCCGGCCTTCTTCGCCACCTCGATCGCGGCGACGACGGCCATCCCACAGGAGCCACCGACCAGCAGCGCCTCTTCGCGGGCCAACCGCCGGGTCATGTCGAAGGAATCGGCGTCGGAGACGGCGATGATCTCGTCGGGGACCGCGGGGTCGTAGGCCGACGGCCAGAAGTCCTCGCCGACGCCTTCCACCAGGTACGGCCGGCCGGTACCGCCGGAGTACACCGACCCCTCCGGATCGGCGCCGACGATCTTCACGGGGCCCTGGTCGCGGCCGGCCGAGACCTCCTTGAGGTAGCGGCCGGTGCCGGTGATGGTGCCGCCGGTGCCGACGCCGGCCACGAAGTGCGTCACCGTGCCGTCGGTGTCGGCCCAGATCTCGGGGCCCGTCGTCTCGTAGTGGCTCTCCGGTCCCATCGGGTTGGAGTACTGGTCGGGTTTCCAGGCGCCGTCGATCTCGGTGACCAGCCGGTTGGAGACGCTGTAGTAGCTGTCGGGATGATCCGGCGGGACGGCCGTCGGGCACACCACGACCTCGGCCCCATAGGCGCGCAACACGTTCTGCTTGTCCTCGCTGACCTTGTCGGGGCAGACGAAGATGCACTTGTAGCCACGCGTTTGAGCCACCAGGGCCAGGCCGACGCCGGTGTTGCCCGAGGTCGGTTCGACGATGGTGCCGCCGGGCTTGAGTTCACCGCTGGCCTCGGCGGCCTCGATCATCTTGGCGGCGATGCGGTCCTTGGAGCTGCCGCCGGGGTTCAGGTATTCGATCTTGGCCAGAACCCGGCCCGACCCTTCGGGGACCACTGAGTTGAGCTGAACCAACGGGGTGTTGCCGATGAGCTCACTGACGTGGCTGGCGATGCGCATACGTCAATGGTCTCAGGCCCGGAGGCGGGCTACCAGGTGGCCTCGCGAATGTATTCGCCGATCTGGCGCAGCGAGCGCCTGGCTTCGGACACCAGCGGCGAGGCGAGCTGGAAGACGTGCATCTGACCGGGCCAGATGCGCAGTTCCACCGGGACTCCCGCCGCGGCCAGCATGTGCGCGGCTTTTCGCGCATCGCTGAGCAGAACCTCTGAGCCCGAGGCATGGATCAGGGTCCGCGGCAGGCCGGGCTCGATGTGATCGAGCGGCTCGTAGACGTCCTCGCCCTGGCGCTTGGCGGCGGCCTCGACGAGCTCGACGAGGGCGTCGAACGCCCGGGCCGGGAACATCGCGTCGGAGTGGATGTTCGGGTGGTTGGCCCGGGTCTCGTTGTCGATCTCGAACAGCGGCGACATCGTCACCAGGGCGGCGGGCAGCTCACCGTCCTCGAGCAGCCGCTCGGCCAGGGCCAGCGACAGGTACCCGCCGGCGGAGTCACCGGCCAGCACGATCTGGTCCGGCCGGTAGCCGGTCAACCGCAGCCACCGGTAGGCGTCGTAACAGTCCTCCAGGGCGGTACCCACCGAGTGTTTGGGGACCATCCGGTAATCGACCACCAGCACCGGGCTGTCGGCGTATCCCGACAATGCGGTCACGATGCCGGAGTGCGTGTTGGCCCCACAGGTCAGGAACGCGCCGCCGTGCAGGTACAGGATTACGCTGCGCTTCCCGTCGGCGGGGAGCACCCCGTCGGCCCGCACCAGCTGCGCGGTGCAGTTCGGCAGCGCGATGGTGGCCTTGATGGTGCCGGGCGCCGGGCGCAGCAGCCGAGCAGCGAAATTGACGAGGCCGAAAGGCCACGGCAAATGCGGCGCACGGCTACCGATCGCCAAGGTCGGTTTGATTGTCAGCATCGCTGCCAGCGAAGCCAATCGGCCGGCCAGGCTCGGTCCGTCCTCGACCACCTCGACGGGCGCGCCGTCACTGACCGGGAACCTACCCCCGCGATGGGGTCTAGCTGGGCTTATGCCAGCGTAATGCGACCTGGTTACCTTGCTCGGTGCGGTCATTGTCACCACTTCCTACGTCTTTGTAGTGCTAGGTGAGCTTCGTCACTAGACAACCCGGGTAACTTAGCTTGACATCTGTAAACAGTTCAACAGTCAAATAAACTGAATTGATACCGGACTTGATACAGCACCGTGATCGCCATCGATGTTCCGCCACGCGGAGAACCCGCCACACCCGTCCTAAACTGACGCTGTGGGCACATCGCGTCGGTCGACCGTCGCCCTCGCCGCTGTGGCGACGCTGGCGTCTACGGGCTATATCGGAGCACGCAACCTGCTGACCGGGCAGGCTGACAAGGCCCGTCAGGTCATCCCGAAATCCTGGGACATCCCGCCCCGTGCCGACGGTGTCTATCTCCCCGGCGGTGGCCCCGTGCAGAAGTGGGAACGCGGGGTCCCGTTCGACGTGCACCTGATGATCTTCGGCGACTCCACGGCCACCGGATACGGCTGCCGGGTCGCCGACGAGGTGCCGGGGGTGTTGATCGCGCGCGGGGTGGCCGAGCAGTTCGGCCAGCGAATCCGGTTGAGCACCAAGGCCATTGTCGGCGCCACCTCCAAGGGGCTGTCCGGTCAGATCGACGCCATGTTCGTGGCGGGCCCGGCGCCGGACGCCGCGGTGATCATGATCGGCGCCAACGACATCACCAAGCCCAACGGCATCGGCCCGTCGGCCCGCCGCCTCGGCGCCGCGGTGCGCCGGCTGCGCTCGGCGGGGGCCGTCGTCGTGGTCGGCACCTGTCCGGATTTCGGGGTGGTCACCGCCATCCCCCAGCCGTTGCGGGCCTACACCCGCCGCCGCGGTCTGCGGCTGGCCCGCGCCCAGGCCGCCGCGGTCCGCGCTGCCGGCGGGGTGCCGGTACCCTTCTCGGACCTACTGGCCCCCGACTTCTACAAAGCCCCTGACCTGCTGTTCTCCGAGGACATGTTCCATCCGTCGGCCGCCGGCTATGCCCTGGCCGCCAAGCAGTTGCTCCCGGCGTTGTGCGGCGCCCTGGGCGAATGGGACGGCGACGCAGCGCTGGAATCCGGCGCCGCCGACGGATCGGACTGGCTGTCCCGGCTGGGCGGCGTGAGCAGGCTGTGGCGCCGCTCGACCGGGGTGCCCGCGCCCGTGGTGGTGCCCGCGGGTTAGTTTCACAGCTGAGTTTTCCAAGCCACCGATGAGCAGGAGCCGTCATGCCTGAAGCCGTTATCGTCGCCACCGCCCGCTCGCCGATCGGCCGGGCAAACAAGGGATCGCTGGTCAGCATGCGGCCCGATGACCTGGCCGCCCAGATGGTCAAGGCCGTCCTGGACAAGGTGCCCGCGCTGGATCCGCGCGACATCGACGACCTGATCATGGGTTGTGGTCAGCCCGGCGGCATGTCGGGCTTCAACATCGGCCGCACCGTCGCGGTGCAGCTGGGCTACGACTTCCTGCCGGGCACCACCGTCAACCGCTACTGCTCGTCGTCCTTGCAGAGCACCCGGATGGCCTTCCACGCCATCAAGGCCGGTGAGGGCCACGCGTTCATCTCCGCCGGGGTGGAGACCGTGTCGAACTTCGCCAGCGGCAACGCCGACGGCTGGCCCGACACCAAGAACCCGCTGTACGCCGACGCCATGGCCCGCTCGACCAAGGCCGCCGAGGGCGCCGAGGAGTGGCACGACCCGCGCGAGGACGGCCTGCTGCCCGACGTCTACATCGCCATGGGCCAGACCGCCGAGAACGTCGCGCTGCACACCGGCATCAGCCGGGAGGACCAGGACCACTGGGGCGTGCGGTCGCAGAACAAGGCCGAGGAAGCCATCAAGAGCGGCTTCTTCGAGCGTGAGATCGTTCCGGTGACGCTGCCCGACGGCACCGTGGTGTCCACCGATGACGGCCCCCGCGCCGGCACCACCTACGAGAAGATCAGCCAGCTCAAGCCGGTGTTCCGGCCCAACGGCACCATCACCGCCGGCAACGCCTGCCCGCTGAACGACGGCGCCGCCGCACTCGTGGTGATGAGCGATGTGCGGGCCAAGGAGCTGGGCCTGACCCCGCTGGCCCGGGTCGTGTCGACCGGTGTGTCCGGCCTGTCACCGGAGATCATGGGCCTGGGCCCGATCGAGGCCGTCAAGAAGGCGCTGGCGCAGGCCAAGATGAGCATCGGCGACATCGACCTGTACGAGATCAACGAGGCATTCGCGGTGCAGGTGCTCGGCTCGGCCCGGGCGCTGGGCATGGACGAGGACAAGCTGAACGTCTCCGGCGGCGCGATCGCGCTGGGCCACCCGTTCGGCATGACCGGTGCCCGGATCACCGCCACGCTGCTGAACAACCTGCAGACCCACGACAAGACCTTCGGCATCGAGACCATGTGTGTCGGTGGCGGGCAGGGTATGGCGATGGTGGTGGAGCGCCTCTCCTGATGTGCCGTTGACTCTGCGGTGAGGGCGCAAAAGTACGAGTAACCCGCGTCCTCACCGCAGACTCAACGCAAAAGAAAAAGGCGCCCGCAATCGCGGACGCCTTTCTCGGGGCAGGGTTGCTACTCGCTGTTGAAGTACGACAGCAACCGCAGAATCTCGATGTACAGCCAGACCAGGGTCACGGTCAGGCCCAGGGCGATGCCCCATGCGGCCTTCTCCGGCGCACCGGCGCGGACCATCTGGTCGGCGGCGTCGAAGTCGATCAGGAAGCTGAACGCCGCCAGGCCGATGCACAGCAGCGAGAAGCCGATCGCCAACATGCCGCCGTCCCGCAGGCCCAGGCCGGCACCGCCGCCCACGCCGAAGATCGCCAGCACGAAGTTGAGCAGCATCAGGGCCAGCACACCGAACAGGCCGGCCACGATCATCCGGGTGAACTTCGGTGTCACGCGGATGGCGCCGGTCTTGTAGACCACGAGCATGCCGAAGAAGACGCCCATGGTGCCGACGATCGCCTGCGCGATCATGCCGGCCCCGCCGACCGAGGCGACGTTGGCGATGATGAACGACACCGCGCCGAGGAACAGGCCTTCCAGCGCTGCGTAGCTCAGCACGATGGCCGGGCTGTCCTGCTTACGGCCGAAGGTGGCCACCAGGACCAGGGCCAGACCGCCGAGGCCGCCGATCATCGTGAACGGCATGGCCAGCGACATGTTGCCGGCCACCAGGAAGTAGGACACCACCGCGACGGCCGACAGGACGGCCAGGGTGATGCCGGTCTTGGTGACGACGTCGTCGATGGTCAGTGGACGAGAAACGCCGGTCTGCGGCTGCTCCAGGTACTCCTGCGCGTAGGGCTGCGCATGCACCTGCTGTGCACCGAAGCCGGCGGCTCCGGTACCAAATTGTGCGTATCCGCCCTGCGTCTTCGGCAGGCTGCGGAATACCGGGTTGCTGGTTTCGCGCACCGTCGGTTCCTCTCCTATGAGATGTGTTCGAGTACGAACTACTAGCTCAACGATCAATGTTGCGGCGTGGTTCCCGTCGGCTCCAGAAGACTCTCAGGAAACGTCCAGGTTCGATCTTGAGGCAAACCCTACCCGTAGCGCACGGCCCTCGGGAGGCCGAACTAGATTGCATTCTGTGACAGAAAACGAGGACGTCCTAGTAAGTGTCCGCAACGGCGTCGGGATCCTCACCCTGAACCGGCCCAAGGCGATCAACTCGCTCAACGACGCCATGGTCGCCGGCATGTCCACGGCGCTGCACGCCTGGGAGAACGACGACGCGATCCACACCGTGCTGCTGACCGGCGCCGGTGAACGCGGCCTGTGCGCAGGCGGCGACGTCGTCGCGCTCTATCACAGCGCGAAAGCCGGCGGCGCCGACGCCCGCCGGTTCTGGTACGACGAATACCTGCTCAACGCCTATATCGGCAGCTACCCGAAGCCGTATGTGGCGCTGATGGACGGCATCGTCATGGGCGGCGGTGTCGGAGTGGCAGCCCACGGCAGCGTCCGGGTGGCCACCGACACCACCAAGATGGCGATGCCCGAGGTCGGTATCGGCTTCATCCCCGACGTCGGTGGCACCTATCTGTTGTCCCGCACGCCCGGCGCGCTCGGGCTGCACGCCGCGCTCACCGGCGCCCCGTTCACCGGAGCCGACGCGATCGCGATGGGCTTCGCCGACCACTATGTGCCGCACGACAAGTTGGCCGACTTCACCGAGGCGATCGTCGCCGACGGCGTCGAGAATGCGTTGGCCGTCTACGCCGTCGACCCGCCGGCCGGCGGCCTGCAGGAACAGCAGGGCTGGATCGACGAGTGCTATGCCGGTGACACCGTGGCCGACATCGTCGCTGCCCTACGGGGGCATGACGAGCAAGCGGCCCGGGATGCCGCCAACCTGATCGAGACCCGCTCCCCCGTCTCGCTGGCGGTCACACTGGAAGCGGTGCGCCGCGCGGCCAAGCTCGACACACTGGAAGACGTGCTGCGCCAGGAGTACCGGACCTCGTGCGCATCACTGAAGTCACATGATTTCGTCGAGGGCATTCGAGCACAGTTGGTCGACAAGGACCGCAACCCGCAATGGTCCCCGGCGTCGATCGCGGAAGTGACCGCCGCCGACGTCGACGCGTATTTCGTTCCGGCCGACCCTGACCTGACGTTCTGAGGAGCACACATGAGCGAGTTCGAGACCATCCTGGTGACCCGCACCGACCGCGTCGCCACCATCCAACTGAACCGGCCCAAGGCGCTCAACGCGCTCAACAGCCAGGTGATGACCGAAGTGACCACGGCCGCAGCCGAACTCGACCGCGATCCGAGTGTCGGCGCCATCATCGTCACCGGTAACGAAAAGGCGTTCGCCGCGGGGGCCGACATCAAGGAGATGGCCGAGCTGTCCTTCGCCGAGGTCTACGAGGCCGACTTCTTCGAGCTGTGGTCGAAGTTCGCGGCCACCCGCACCCCCACGATCGCCGCGGTGGCCGGGTACGCCCTGGGCGGCGGCTGCGAGTTGGCGATGATGTGCGACATCCTGATCGCCGCGGACAACGCGAAGTTCGGTCAGCCCGAGATCAAGCTCGGCGTGCTGCCCGGCATGGGTGGCTCGCAGCGGTTGACCCGCGCGATCGGCAAGGCCAAGGCCATGGACCTGATCCTCACCGGCCGCACCATCGACGCCACCGAAGCCGAACGCGCCGGCCTGGTCTCCCGACTGGTGCCCGCCGATTCCCTGATCGACGAGGCGTTGGCAGTGGCCGGCACCATCGCCGGCATGTCGCTGTCGGCCTCGCGGATGGCCAAGGAAGCGGTGAACCGCGCCTTCGAATCCACGCTGGCCGAGGGATTGCTGTACGAGCGCAGGCTGTTCCACTCGGCGTTCGCCACCGCTGACCAGAAGGAAGGCATGGCGGCGTTCTCCGAGAAGCGCGCCGCGAACTTCACCCATCGTTAAGGTCGACGGGTGACCGACACCGCCGCAACCGAAGCCGAGAATTCCGAGGCCCCGCCGGACGACGCGGGCAAGCCCATGTGGTGGGCCCGCCACTACACGTTCTGCGGCACTGCGGCGGGGTTGGTGTTCATCTGGCTGTCGTTGACGCCGTCGCTGCTGCCCCGGGGCCCGCTGTTCCAGGGCCTGGTCAGCGGCGGCGCGGGGGCGGTCGGCTACGGGCTCGGCGTGTTCGCGGTGTGGCTGGTGCGTTTCATGCGGTCGAAGGACACCAGCCCGAAGGCGCCGCGCTGGGCCTGGCTGACTTTGGTGGGCGTCGGGATCGTCGGCCAGATCTTGATGATCGTCTACTTCCACATCTGGCAGGACGAGATCCGTGACTTCATGGGAGTGCCGCGGCTGAAGTTCTGGGACCACCCGCTGACCGCGGTGCTCTCGGTCGTGGTGCTGTTCGTCCTGGTCGAGATCGGCCAGTTGACCCGAAAATTGGTGCGTTTCCTGGATCTGCGGCTGGATCGCTTTCTGCCACCGAGGGTTTCGGCTGTGGTGGCGGTGTCGCTGTTGCTGGCGTTGAGCATCGCGCTGCTCAACGGTGTGGTGGTGCGGGTGGCCATGCGCACGATCAACAACACGTTCGCCTCGGTCAACGACGAGACCAACCCCGACTTCGCGGCCCCCACATCGGAATTCCGTTCGGGTGGCCCGCAATCGCTGGCCGATTGGGAGTCGTTGGGGCATCAGGGCCGGGTGTTCGTCTCGGCCGGGCCTTCGGTGGCGGCACTCACCCGGTTCAACGGCGAACCCGCGGTCGAACCGATTCGGGCCTACGCCGGGCTGAATTCGGCCGACGGCATCAAGGCGACCGCCGAGCTGGCCGCCCGCGAGCTCGAGCGCACCGGCGGGTTGGACCGTGCGGTGGTCGCGGTGGCCACCACCACGGGCACCGGCTGGATCAACGAGGCCGAGGCCTCGGCCCTGGAATACATGTACAACGGCAACACCGCGATCGTGTCGATGCAGTACTCGTTCCTGCCGAGTTGGTTGTCGTTCCTGGTGGACCAGGAGAACGCCCGCCAGGCCGGGCAGGCCTTGTTCGAGGCGGTCGACGCGCGGGTGCGGGCCAGGCCGGAGGGCAAGCGGCCCAAGCTCGTGGTGTTCGGCGAGAGCTTGGGTTCGTTCGGCGGCGAGGCGCCGTTCCTGGCGTTGAACAACCTGATCGCCCGCACCGACGGCGCGCTGTTCTCCGGGCCGACGTTCAAGAACACGATCTGGACCACGCTGACCCGTGAGCGTGACGCCGGATCGCCGCAGTGGTTGCCGATCTACGACGACGGCCAGAATGTCCGATTCAGCGCCCAGGCAACGAATCTGGATCGGCCCGATGCCGCGTGGGGCCATCCGCGGGTGGTGTATCTGCAGCACGCGTCGGACCCGATTTCGTGGTGGACGCCGGATCTGCTGTTCACCAAACCGGATTGGTTGCGTGAACCGCGCGGGTACGACGTGTCACGACGGATGGAGTGGATCCCGGTGGTGACGTTCCTGCAGATGTCGGCCGATATGGCGGTAGCGGTGGAGGTGCCCGACGGGCACGGCCACGTGTTCGTCAAGGACGTGGCCAATGCGTGGGCCGCGATCATGCAGCCTCCGGGCTGGACGCCGGACAAGACCGAGAAGCTGCGTCCCCTGCTGTCCAGCAACGAAAACGCCTGACCGCCAGTCGGTTACACCTGGCCGGCGGCCACCAGGGCGTGATAACCACCGATCACGTCGGTGGACCGGTGCAGGCCCAGGTCCAGCAACGCGGCCGCGGCCAGGCTCGAGGTGTAGCCCTCCGAGCACAGGATCACCCAGTAGACGTCGTCATCGACCGCCTGCGGAATCCGCGCGTCACTGGTCGGGTCGCAGCGCCACTCCAGCACGTTGCGTTCGATGACCAGCGCGCCGGGGACCGACCCCTCGACGGCCCGTTGGGCGGCCGGCCGGATGTCGACGAGCACGGCGCCGTCGTGCAGCGCCGCGGGCACCTGCTCGGCCGGCAGTCGGTGCAGCCGGGCGCGGGCCTGCGCGAGCACGGTGTCGATTCGGCTCATCGTCATCCTTCCGGGGCGTCGGTGAGCTCGGTGCGCTTGCGGCGCAACGTGTTCTGTGGCGTCACCTCGTAGTAGGACATCGCGGTCAGCGGCGGCGAATAGGCGTGCACGCTCAGCGTCGGCCCCGAGATGGCGGCCGGGGCGTGCACCACGTCGTGCACCCAGCCCAGCGGGAACGCCGCCTGATCGCCGGCGGCCAGCCGCCGGTTCTTCAACAGCTCGCCGTCCCAACGGGTTTCGCGCAGCGCGCCGGACACCACGGTCAGCGCGCCCAGTGAGCCGCCGTGGTCGTGCAGTTCGGTCGACTTGCCGGGCACCCAGCTGATCAGCCAGACGTCGAGTTCGTCGTCGCCGGACAGTCGGGTGTACCACCGCTCGTGCGTCGGCAAGCCGCGCAGCAGCCGGTCGTAGCGGCCGGACAGCACATCGTCGGCGGCGCGGTCGGTGGTGTGCATCAGATCGGGCAGCCGCAGCCGGGTCGGCGCGGAGACGGCAGGGACGGGCGCCAGTGTGGACAGCATCGGGAGAACTCCAGGAATGACGGCGGAACAGGGCAGACGGGCGCGCTAGCGGGCCCGACAACACTCCTGGAAATCCATCCGTTCCGTCACGGCGGCCAGTGTTGCATAGATTGGCGGCATGCGCAGTTACAGATGGACCTCCCGCTTGACCGTCGGCACCGTCATCGCCGCCGGGCTGAGCCTGCTGATCGGATGCTCGACACAGAACGGCGACCAACAGAAAACCGAGGAGTCCACGGCGTCGTCTCCGCAAGCCACCGCGACCACCGAGGCACCGACCCCGACGGCCGCGCCGGGCGAGGTGGCGGTGTCCCCCGGCGGGGTCACCACCGCCGTCGGCGCCGACGCGCAGTCCACCGAAGAGGAGTACTTCCAGGCCTGTCACGCTGCGAAGGTGTGGATGGAGGCCCAGGGCGGGGATCTCAAGGCGCAGATCGAGCCGTACTTGGCGACCGTGCAGGCGCCCGACGCGGCACCTGGGCCGGGCACCTACAACGTGGCGTGGGCCCAGCTGGAGCCGGCCCGCCAGGCCGCGGTGATCGTCGCGGCGCGGGCCGCCGCCGACGAGCTCTGCAGCTAGTTCGAATCACGCTGCGGTAAATCTCCGGGTCCGGCGTCCTGGGCGGCCACCCAGGCGCGGCCGCGCTCGACGGCCACGTCGAGTGCGCCGAAGATCCGGTCGGTGGCCGGCACGATGCCGTCGTCGCCCAGCAGGTCATCAAGACCGCCCCGGCGCAGCACCTCGGTGGTCGCGCGGTCGACCCCGGCGATGATCAGCCGTCCGTCGTTGGCTTTCAGCTGGCCGGCCCAGCGGCGCAGCGCCTTGATCGTCACCGACGACGGCACGTCGGGCAGCGCCCGCATGCTGAGCACCACCACGGCGTTGGACGTGCCCTCGGCGCGCGGCCAGTCCTCATCGATACGGGCCACCTCGGCGAACAGTCCGACGCCGGCGTAATGCAACACGGTGACATCGTCACTGGCGCACCGCTCGGGCACCGGCGCCTGCTCCCAGCCGCCACCCGGGGCCGGGGTCAGCGCCTGTAGCTGTGCTGCCTTGGCCGCTTTGGCGCAGTAGAGCACCAATGAGGTGATCACGCCGATCAGGATCGCGGTGTGCAACGGCAGCTGCGTGGTGGCGGCGAACGTCACCAGCATCGCCAGCGCCGACAGCGGCGCCACCCGCAGCACCAGTTTGATGTCGGGCAGCCGGCCCACCACGAGCTCGGCGCCGATCACCAGGATCAGCCCGCCGATCACCGGCATCGGGATGATCTCGGCGGCTGACCCGGCCACCAGTACCAGCAGCGCGAGCCAAAGCCCGGCGAATATGCCCGACCACCGGGTCTGGGCACCGGCCGAGGTCGACACCCCGGTGCGGGACAGCGAGCCGCCGGCCGGGAGTGCGCCGAACATCCCGCCGGCCACGTTGGCCGCGCCCTGGGCCAGGAAGTCGCCGTTCATATTGGTGCGGCTGCCGTCGGGGTTGGGCACCGCGGCCGAGATTCCGGCAGCCTGGGCCAGTGCGACGAGTGCCACCGCGACCCCGCCGACGATCAGTTCGGGCATGGCCGCGAAGTTCGGAACAGTCACCGGCGGAAGCGCATTGGCGATCGACGCGATGTCGCCCACGGTTTCGACGTCGACCTTGAACGCCGCGGTCGCGGCCGTCACCACGACGAGGGCCAGCAGGGTCGCGAAGGATTCCAGCGGCTTGATGAAGTGGAACACCGCCCACACCGCGACCGTACCCACTGCCACCGCGACTGCCGCCGGATGCCATAGGCCGACGTGCGCGAGCGAGTCGATGAACTTGCCGATGGTGTTGCCGCTCTGGGGTTTGTAGCCGGTGGCGTCGCCCAGGACGCCGGCGACGATCTGCAGCGCGATGCCGGTGGAAAATCCGGTCATCACGGCGTTGGAGACGAAGTTCATGATCGAGCCGAACCGCAGCAGCCCGAACAGCAGCATCACCGCGCCGACGACAAGGGCCAGGGCGGCCACGTTGGCGGGGTCCTGTGGGTCGAGCCCGGCCTCCTTGAGCACGCTGCGCGAGGTCAGCGCGATGGCACTGGTCAACGTCGTCACCATCAGCACCGTGCGGGCGAACAGCGACCCGATGATGCCGGGCATGATGCCGGCGTAGATGCCGGTGACCGGGTTGAACCCGCCGATGCTGGCGTACGCCATGCCCTCGGGTATCGAGAACAGCCCTGTCACCAGCCCGGCGAGAACATCACGGGGCCTGGGACGACCTAACTTTCGCGCAAATGCCGGCGCAGCCACAGGTCGACCTTGCCACGGATGATTGCGCTACGGGCGATACTGCCGCGAGGTGCCTCAGAATGGACGTATGCGTGTTGCTCTGGTCCTCGGCAGCGGTGGCGCCCGCGGGTACGCGCACATCGGGGTGATCAACGAACTGTGCGACCGGGGTTACGAGGTGGTCGGGGTGTCCGGCTCGTCGATGGGCGCGCTGGTCGGTGGCCTGCACGCGGCGGGCAAGCTCGACGATTTCGCCGAGTGGGCCCGGACGCTGACGCAACGGGCGGTGCTGCGGCTGCTGGATCCGTCGATCAGCGCGGCCGGGGTGCTGCGGGCCGGCAAGATTCTCGACGCGGTGCGCGACATCCTGGGCGAGGCCCTCATCGAAGACCTGCCGATTCCCTACACGGCGGTGGCCACGGATCTGATCGCCGGTAAGTCGGTGTGGCTGCAGCGGGGCCCGGTCGACGAGGCGATCCGCGCGTCGATAGCCATCCCGGGCGTGATCGCGCCGCACGTCCTCGACGGCCGGTTGCTCGGCGACGGCGGCATCCTCGATCCCCTGCCGATGGCGCCGATCGCGGCCGTCAACGCCGACCTGACCATCGCCGTGAGCCTGGCCGGCAGCGAGGCCGGCGGGGTCGAGGCCGAACCCGACACCGGTGCCAAATCGCGGCCCACGACCGAATTGCTGAACCGGGTGCTGCGCAGCACGACGGCGTTGATGGACACCGTGGTGCCGAGCCGCTCCGGTGCGGCGGCCGAGCCGGACCCGGACGACGCGGAGGACGGGGGCGACCCGGACGGCGCGGACGACGGGGACGGCGGGGATGATGCGGCGTCTCCGTTGGTGCCCCGGGAAGAATCAGCGGAAGTGGAACCGGTGGTGCCCAAGCTGGGCAGTTTCGAGGTGATGAACCGCACCATCGACATCGCGCAGGCCGCGTTGGCCCGGCACACGCTGGCGGCGTATCCGCCGGATCGGCTCATCGAGGTGCCGCGCTCGGTGTGCCGCAGCCTGGACTTTCACCGTGCCGCCGAAGTGATCGACGTGGGCCGCGAACTGGCCGCCCGCGCCCTCGACGGCTGATCCCTTCTGCGCCGAAACGGCATTCCAGCAGAGAAAGTGCGAGAAGGCGCCTGCTGGAATGCGGTTTCGGCGGGAAAACTAGCCGGCCAGGAACTCGGCCACCGAGGCAGCCACCCGTCGTCCCTGCGCCCGCCCGGCCTGGGCTGAGGGCACCCGGCAAGCGGGATCGAGCGGGTTCTTGCCGAAGGCCGCCAGTGAGTCGTCGTCGGCGAAGATCCCCAATGACCGGCCGGCGAAGCCGTCGACCTCCTCGGCCGCCCCGATACCGAACGGGGACGGCGTCGAGCGGCCCTGCGGTACCAGCGCCACGGCGACGTCGCAGTCGACGGCCAGCGCCATGTTGACCGCGCTGCCGATCCCGCCGTCCATGAACCGCCGGCCGTCGATCGTCACCACCGGCCACACCCCGGGCACCGCACAGCTGGCCGCAACAGCGTCGACCAGTGCCGCGCCCGAGTCGCGGTCCAGCGTCACCAGTTCGCCGGTGTCGATGTCGATCGCCGAGATCCGCAGCACCTGTTCGGGCCAGTCGTGCGACGGCAGCCGTTGGGAGATCACCGCGTGCCGCACCGCGGGGTCCACGGTGCTGGTTCCTGCCGCGACGGCCCCGATTCCCTGCAGCTTCTGGGCTTTGGTGGTGTTGGGGGTGAGCATCGCCGTGACGAACAGGTCGGTGACGTTGTCGATGCTGACGCCGGGATCGAGTTCGGCGGAATCCGCACCGGTCTGGCGCTCGAACAGCTCGGCCAGGCTCAGCCCGCTGCTCAGCTGCGCCGCCACCGTCGACCCCGCCGACGTGCCGACCAGCACGTCAGAGGCCAGTAAGGCGTCGGCGGTGGCAGCCGATTCGTCGGCGATGCCCTGCAGAATCCCGGTCTCCCAGGCGATACCCGCGATGCCGCCGCCGGCGAGCACCAGTGCACGTTTGGAGGTCACGGTGGTCGAGTGTGCCAGGGCTAGTTCCGCTGCGACGCGGCCGCCGTGGCGGACAGGTCTTCGGGGCGCAGCAGGTGACGTGGCGGATCGGAGAACACCTGCCGGGCGTCGATCTGCAGATCTGCGTCGACGTGCACGAGTTCGCCGGGGGCAAGCAGCCGCCAGCCTTCACCGTCCATCGGCTCGCTGGCGAACACCACCGACGGTCGGATGTGCGCGGATTCGGCGCGGATGCGTCGGCTGCGCAGGTGCAGCCCGCGCTCCTCGGGGTGTCTGCGGTCGAGCAGGTACAGCTCGTGGGTGTCCGGGTAGCGCAGTGCCCACATGTCGGTGGCCGTGCTGAGCAGGAGGTTGACGGCGTAGATCGGTACCGACTCGGCGAGCCGGCCGACGGCGTCGACGATGCCGGCGCCGACGTCGCCGTCGTGGGCCCGGATCGCCGCGGTGATGAGCGCAAAGACGCGTTCCGAATCGGTCTGGCCACCCACCAGGTCGGCGACGCCCAGCTCGTGCAGCCGGTCGTCGAGCGCCTCGAGCCCTTCGACCACACCGTTGTGCGCGAAGATCCGGCCGTCCTGCAGAAACGGGTGGGTGTTCGCCACGTCGAGCGCGCCGGTCGAGGCGTAGCGCACGTGTGCGATGAACGTCGTCGCCGTGACATCGTGTGCCTCGGTGGCGAATTGGGAGTCCCGCCACGCCGCCACCGGCTCCTTGTGCAGCACCGGTGCGCCGTCGACCCCGAAGAATCCCAGCCCGGTGCCGTCGGGGTTGCGGCGGCTCTGCGCGGCGAGGTTGTCCGGCGCGTCGAGCAACCAGAACGTCGCCGGCACCAGTTGGCGGCCGGCGTGCAGGCCGAACAATCGGCACATGGCCTCAGCGTGCCCGATCTAGTGCCATGATGCGGATAGTAACCGGGCAGACAAGGGGACGCCATGACATCCGAACCTGGGCCGACGATGCGGGCGGAACGCTTCTATGCGGATACCAAAACTGTTGTGGTGGAGGATGTTCCAATTCCCGAGCCGGGGCCGGGCGAGGTTCTGGTGAAGGTGGCGTTCTGCGGTATCTGCCATTCGGACCTCAGCCTGATCAACGGCACCTTTCCGGCGCAGGCGCCGGTGGTCACGCAGGGCCATGAGGCGTCGGGCACGATCGCCAAGCTGGGTGCGGGTGTCACCGGGTGGGCCGAAGGTGACCGGGTGATCGTCGCGGCGGGCCGGCCGTGCCTGGAATGCCCCAACTGCCGACGCGGCGACATCGCCAACTGCATGCGAATCCAGTTGATGGCCTTCGCTTATGACGGGGCCTGGGCCGAGTACACGCTGGCGCAGGCGGTCGGGCTGACCCGGGTACCCGACAATGTGCCGCTGGAGCAGGCCGCGATCCTGGCCGACGCGGTGTCCACCCCGTATGGCGCGGTGGTGCGCACCGGCAAGGTCGGCATCGGCGAGTCGGTGGGCGTCTGGGGCCTGGGCGGGGTGGGCACCCACATCGTGCAACTGGCCCGGCTGGTGGGCGCGGTGCCGGTGGTGGCCGTCGACATCAAGCCCGAGGTGCTGGACCGTGCGGTGGCGGTCGGGGCCGACTACGCATTCAGCGCCGACGACGAGCATCTGGACGAGAAGATCGCCGAGGTCACCGGAGGCCGGGGGCTGGATGTGGCGTTCGACGCCGTCGGGCTGAAGTCGACGTTCGAGCAGGCGTTGGGGCAGCTCACGGTCGGGGGACGGCTGGTCGCGGTCGGGATGAGTGCCCAGGAACCGACGATCGGGCCGACGTCGATGTTCGGGCTCACCCAGAAGCAGGTGCTCGGCCATCTGGGCTATCAGAACGTCGACATTTCGACGCTGGCGACGCTGGTGTCCCTGGGCCGGCTGGATCTGTCCCGCTCGATCAGCGAGATCGTGTCCCTGGAGGACATCGCCGCCGGCATCGACAAGCTGGAGCGCGGCGAGGGCAATCCGATCCGGATCCTGGTGCGGCCCTGAGGTTTCAGGTGGCGAGCTTCGGTGCGGCCTTGCCACTGATGAGCGGCAGGTCCGGGTACGTCACCACTCCCGGGGGTGCGGCGCACACCGCGGGCACGGAGTTGACGCAGTGCGCTGCGGTCGCGACGACGCCAGGCTCTGGGCCTTCTTCGCCGGCCTCCCCCTGGAAACCCTTGATGACGACCGTGAAGTCCGGGTTGCCACGGACCTCCATCTCGTAGCGCTGCCCTTCCGGACCGAAAGTCCATGCGGGGTCGAGGTTTTCCTCGCCCATCAGCCAGTTCACCGAGACGCGCACGACGGGCTCGCCGTCGACCAGGGCTTCCCAGTGGAACTTGCGGGCGGCGACCTGCCCGGGCTCGATCACGCCGATCGGCGAGTCGATGGGCGCGGTGGCCACGGCGATCTCCTGGGTGGCCCGGATCCGCGGGTCGATCTCGAACCCGACGTTGTCGACGATCATCTTGACGGCCTGGATGAAGCCGCCGTCGAGCATCTTCTGCATCGGCCCGCTCAGCGCGGTGTCGGGGGTACCGCCGAATCCCATGACGTGGCGCACCACGTCGGGCGCGTCGTAGGTGCGCAGGTCGGAAAACTCTTCGGCGCGAACGAAGTTCACCCCGGTGGCCATCGCGGAGAACACCAGCGGGAACTTCTCGCTGATCCCGCCCGGCGCGATGCCGGTGCCGTGCAGGGTGGCGTTGCCCTCCAGTGCGGCGGCCCGCATCGGCGCGGCCTGCTTCTCGCTGGGGTACAGCCAGCCGACCGGGGTTATCACGTTCTTGCCGGACCGCAGCAGCGCCGCGACTTGGTCGGGGTTGGGCATGAGCGGTGCGTAGATCACCGCGTCGGCGTCCAGCGCCAGGATCTCCTCGGCGCTATTGGTCGCGGTGACGCCGAGCGGCTCGGTGCCGATGATCTCCCCGACGTCCTTGCCGTTCTTGGCGTCCGAATGCACCCAGCAGCCGGCGAGTTCCAGGTCGGGGTGTTCGAGCACGCCTTTGATGGCGGCCACGCCGACCCCGCCGGTTGCCCACTGCACGACTTTGAGCACGGGTGCACCCCTTCCCGGGATCGACACAGAACTAGAACGTGTTCCAACTATCTCTACACCACGGAAACCGTGATCTGTATGTTTCTCGGCATGGCTAACAAAGTTTTCGTCGTCGGGGTCGGGATGACGAAGTTCGAGAAACCGGGCGGACGCGAAGCTCGCGGAGCGGACCATGAGTCCAGCCGCGAAGGCTGGGACTACCCGGACATGGCGCGGGAGTCGGGCACCAAGGCGCTGGAGGATGCCGGCATCTCCTATGACCAGGTCCAGCAAGGCTACGTCGGGTACTGCTCGGGTGATTCCACCTCGGGCCAGCGTGCGCTCTACGAGCTGGGGATGACGGGCATTCCGATCGTCAACGTCAACAACAACTGTTCGACCGGCTCGACGGCGCTCTACCTCGCCGCGCAGGCGATCCGGGGCGGGCTGGCCGATTGCACGATGGCGCTGGGCTTCGAGAAGATGCAGCCCGGCTCGCTGGGCGGCGGGGCGCAGGACCGCGAGTCCCCGCTGGGCCGGCACGTCAAAGCGCTGGCCGAGATCGATGAGTTCGCCTTCCCCGTTGCGCCGTGGATGTTCGGTGCGGCCGGCCGTGAGCACATGAAGAAGTACGGCACCACGGCCGAGCATTTCGCGAAGATCGGTTACAAGAACCACAAGCATTCGGTGAACAACCCGTATGCGCAGTTCCAGGACGAGTACACGCTCGAGGACATCCTGGCGGCCAAGATGATCTCCGATCCGCTGACCAAGCTGCAGTGCTCCCCCACCTCCGACGGGTCGGGCGCGGCGATCGTGGCCAGCGAGGCGTTCGTCGACAAGCACGGGCTGGCGTCGCAGGCCGTCGAGATCGTCGGGCAGGCGATGACCACCGACTTCGTTTCCACGTTCGACGGCAGCGCCGCCAACATCATCGGCTATGACATGAACGTGCAGGCCGCCCAGCAGGTGTACGCCCAGTCCGGCCTGGGTCCCGAGGACTTCCAGGTGATCGAGCTGCACGACTGCTTCTCGGCCAACGAGCTGCTGCTGTACGAAGCGCTGGGCCTGTGCGGCGAAGGTGAGGCGCCGCGGCTGATCGACGACAACGACACCACCTACGGCGGCCGTTGGGTGGTCAATCCGTCCGGCGGGCTGATCTCCAAGGGCCACCCGCTGGGAGCGACGGGCCTGGCCCAGTGCTCGGAGCTGACCTGGCAGCTACGCGGCACCGCCGACAAGCGTCAGGTCTCCGGCGTCAACGCGGCCCTGCAGCACAACATCGGCCTCGGCGGCGCAGCCGTCGTGACGGCTTACCAGCGCGCCGAACGCTGACCCCCTTCCGCGCGAAACGGCATTCCAGCAGGCCCGCTCTCGGACTTTTCCTGCTGGAATGCCGTTTCGGCGGGAGATCAGAGGAAGACCACCTCATAGGCACCGTCGGCGTGCCGCGCCCGGATGGTCTTCTTGTCGTACTTGCCCACGCTGGTGCGTGGCACCTGCGCGACGAACGTCCACCGCTCCGGCAGCCACCAGCGAACCACTTTGTCCGCCAAGAACTCCCGCAATTCGGCCGGCTCAGCCAAGGCCCCGTCGTGCAGCACGACGACGGCCAGCGGACGTTCCTGCCAGCGCTCGTCGGGCACGCCGACCACGGCCGCCTCCAGCACCGCCGGGTGCGCGATCAGATGGTTCTCCAACTCCACTGACGAGATCCACTCTCCGCCGGATTTGATGACGTCCTTGGCCCGGTCGGTCAGGGTCACGTAGCCCTGTGGGTCGATGCGGCCGACGTCTCCGGTGCGCAGCCAGCCGGAGTCGAACTTCTCGGCATCGCGGCCCAGGTAGTAGGCGCCGGTGATCCACGGTCCGCGGATCTCGAGTTCGCCCACCGCCACATCGTCGTTGGGCAGCGGGTGGCCCTCGTCGTCGACGACGCGCACTTCCACGCCGCACATCGGCCGGCCCTGGCTGACCCGCATCTGCCACTGTCGTTCCTCGGTGACCCCGGGCAGCGGCTTGGCCACGGTGGCCAGCGGCGAGGTCTCGGTCATGCCCCAGGCCTGCTGGATACACACGCCGTAGCGCTCCTGGAACGTCCGCATCAGCGAGAGCGGCACCGCCGATCCGCCGCAGGCCACCAGTCGCAGCGACGAAATGTCATGCCCCGGGCTCTTTTCCAGGCAGTGCATGACGTCGTTCCAGATGGTCGGCACCGCACCGGCCACGGTGGGGCGTTGCGATTCGATCAGGTCGATCAGGGACGTTCCGTCCATGAACCGGTCGGGCATCACCAGGTTGGCGCCGGCCATCAGGGCCGCATAGGGCAGTCCCCAGGCGTTGGCGTGGAACATCGGCACGATCGGCAGCACCGTGTCACCGCAGCTGACATCGAGCGCGTTGGCGGTGCAGGTGCTCAGCGCGTGCAGGTAACTGGACCGGTGGCTGTACACCACGCCTTTCGGGTTTCCGGTGGTGCCGCTCGTGTAACACATTGCGGCTGCGGAGTTCTCGTCGATCTCGGGCCACTCGTACTCGGTGGGCTGGGCGCTCAGCAGCTCGTCGGCGCGCAGTACGGTCACCCCGGTCAGCGCGCTCACGTCGCCGTCGCCGACCACGATCACGGTGTGCACGGTCTGCAGCAGCGGCAGCACCGGGGCCAGCAGTCCGGCCACCGAGGCATCGGCGATGATGATCCGGTCCTCGGCCTCGTTGGCGATGTAGGCGATCTGCTCGGGCGACAGGCGGATGTTCAAGGTGTGCAGTACTGCGCCCATCGCGGGGACGGCGAGGTAGGCCACCAGGTGTTCGGTGTTGTTCCACATGAAGGTGCCCACCCGGTCGTCACGCTCGGCGCCCAGCCCGCGTAGCGCATGCGCCAGCCGGCCGGCCTGCGCCCCCAGTTCCCGATAGCTGATCGTGCGGTACCGGCTGTCTCCGTCGGCGGTGGTCACGGTCCGGTCGCCGTTGACCCCGCAGGCATGCTGCAGGATCGCGGTGATCGTCAACGGCCAGTTCTGCATCGTGCTGTTCACGGCCGCGATGGTATGCGTTCGCCGGCGGGTACCGGCGGGAACGATTCGAATTCCCCCGACGATATAAGTAGCGGAAGATGGTCGGTACCGACGGAAAGTTGAGCTCGATGCGCATGAAGTGGTCCCTGGCGGCAGCGGCGGCTGTTCTCGGGGTGATCGGCGCGTCGTCTGCGGTGGCCTCGGCCGAGGAGACGGCCCAGCAGGTGATCGACCGGCTGCAGTCCGAGGGCTACACGGTGACCATCGATCGCATCGGCACCGCGCCGCTGGAGCAGTGCATCGTCACCAACGTGCGCAACCCGCATCAGGTCAGCCAGCTGGTGCCCTATCCGGGGCCGGGTCTGGGTGGCGATCGCATCCTGCTGCCCACGATCACCAGCCAGACCGTGTCGGTCTCGCTGGACTGCCAGCGCTGACGTGCGGATCGATCAGCCGGCATCCTCGGCCGAGGCGAAGTCGGGCAGCGCCGCCGGATCCGGCAGCTCCATCTGGAGGTAGACGGCGATGTAGCGGATCTTGTCCTCGGCGGTGAATTCGAACACCGAGGCTGTATTGACCACGCTGCTGAAGTCGCCGATCTGGCTGCGTTCCTCGAGCTCGAGGAACGCCAGCTCGCCGGCCTCGGTGACGCGCTGCAGCGAGCAGTCCCAGTCCGAGGATTTCGCCCAGTTCGTCAGGAACTCGGTGTACTCCGTCCAGTTCATCACCTCTTTGAACGGGCCGATCCGGACGAAATCCTCGGTGGTGATGAACTCGGCCAGCGGCGCCCAGCTGGCTGCCGAAAAGCCGGGCTGCTTGGCGCTTTTCACCAGATCCTTCATCATCTGGCTGTACTGCAGCACCGTGCGCGACCGGCCGGTGGAATCGGCGATGACGTCGTCGAGAGCGCTCACACCGTCACCCCGGCGGCGGCCAGCGTCCGCTCCAGCGCCTCGACATATTCACTGGTGCCGTTGAATGGGCCGTGTACTCCGATGGCGACGTCGAGGAAGGCGTTGTACTCGTCGTTGACGTGGGTCTCCCACCGGGTGAGCTGTCCCTCGTCGTTGGTCTCGATGAAGCTGTAGGAGTAAAAGCCCATCTTCACACCGTCTTTGGTGTGTCCTTCCCAGCGGGTCTTCATCACGACGCCGTTGCTGGCCGGCCAGTAGTCGAAGCTCGCCGGCTTCCAGTCCGGGAAGGTCAGCGAGTAGGCCTTGGCCTCCATAGTGGAGGCCTTGGCGGTGTCGGTGGGGAACTCGCTGAACGGGAACACCTGGTCGCCGGTGAAGTACGGCGACACGTACACCCCTTCGTCGGCGAATTTCCAGGCGTCGGCGAAGGCGGCACCATCCTGAACTGATTGGTTCAGGTAGGCGTCACGGTAGGCCTCGGCCATGCGGACGTGGTGGGCGATGCGTTCTTCGATGTTCAACGTGTCCTTCTCTCTGTGCATTTCGGGGTCTGGCGGGTCAGCGGGTGGTGGTGGCCAGATAGCGGTCCACCACCGAGTGGAAGTGCGCGATGACGATTTCCTCTTTGACCAGCGTCATGTGGTCGAGCCGGTCGGCGCGCAGGCCTTTCTGTTGGCGTGGCATCTGTTCGTAATCCTGTTGCAGCGCCTCGAAGTACTTGTGGCTGCCGGGGGTGTCGACGACGATCGCCTCGGCCCGCACGGCGTCGCGGAACTCTTCGGGCACATACATGTAGCTGGCCACGTGCCAGATGCAGCGGTTCGGGTCGCCGCTGGGGTGTGGTGCGGACATGATGACGTGGCACTCGCCGGCGCGGACGGTCATGAAGTAGTTGGGGAACAGCACCCACCCCTGGTTGTCGACCATCTGGTCATCGGTCAGGTTGCTGACGTCGAGTCCCATGCCGGTCAACACATCCCGGGTGGCCTGCTGCAGCAGTT
Source organism: [Mycobacterium] fortunisiensis (assembly GCF_019050325.1). GTDB lineage: Bacteria > Actinomycetota > Actinomycetes > Mycobacteriales > Mycobacteriaceae > Mycobacterium > Mycobacterium fortunisiensis. The sequence goes on from NZ_VOMB01000023.1 coordinate 252,306, forward strand.
GGCGGGCGGTGACACCGTCGGGGAAGTCCACGCTTCCGTCGTCGGCCTGATAGGGCGCGAGCAGTTCCTGAAAGCGCGGTATCACCGCGACGGTGCCCGGGAAGGTTTCGGGCAGAGCCAGCATGCCCTGTACCTGCTCCTGCACGCTGGCCCCCTGCACTTCGAACGGAGCCATTGCGACGCTGTGGTTTTCGAAGAACCGGTACCGCGCGGTCGCCGGGTTGATGTGCAGCACCTGCAGCAGTTGCGGGTGGATGCCGTTGATGTGGTATCCCTCCTCGAAGGCATCCATCACGACTTTCCAGTTGCACTCGATGGCCTCGGTGACGTCCATGACCGTGGTGAACCGTTCGATGTTGTATGGCTCCAGCAGCGTGACGACGTCTTCGCCGAGGTATTCGCGCAGCGGCACGGCGTCGGGATCCGGGTTGAGGAAGATGAAGCCGGCGAAGGTGTCGACGGATACTTTCAGCAGGGAGTTCTCGGACTTGTCGATGGGGCCGGCGAGGTTTTCGCGCAGCATTCCCTTCAGCCTGCCGTCGAGGTCGTAGGACCACAGGTGGTACTGGCAGAGAAATCCCCGCTTGGCGTTGCCGGTGTCGGTGGTGCACAGCGCGTTGCCACGGTGCCGGCAGGCGTTGACGAATCCCCTCAGGACGCCGTCTTTTCCGCGGACGACGAGGAAGGACTGGTCGAGAATCTCGTACCGCTTCCAGTCGCCGGGCTTGGGGATGTCCTCGGCGCGGCCGGCGATCTGCCAGGTGCGCAGCCAGATCGCTTCGCGTTCACGCTGCGCGTACTCGCGCGAGGTGTAACGGTCCGTCGGGATGGTGAAGTTGAACGTTCCCGGCTTGACGTCCTCCAGGCCGAGACCGAGACCGGAATCCGGGTCGAGCCACTCCCCGGGTCGCGTTGCTGGCATCAATGGAGTCCTCCTCGATCGACGGCATTGCACAGCGGCGGAGGCTTCGCCGCCAACGAGGGCCTGTTGGGACGAGCGATGCTGCGCGCCGCCGTGTGTGACGGGCCTCACGATATACGTAGATGTATCGGGGATACAAGACTGTATTAAAGTGGTCGGCATCACATCCGGGGACGCCAGGAAGGTGCCGCCCATGGCAGAACGCTGGACCAAAGAGCGACGCATCGAACACAGCCGCCAGATCGTGCTCGATGCCGCCGAGGAAGTGTTCGCGCGCAAGGGATTGACCGGTGCGGCGCTCGAAGAGATCGCCGAGACCGCGGGTTTCACCCGCGGCATCATCTACTCGCAGTTCGGTGCCAAGGAGAAGCTCTTCCTCGCGGTCGTCGACCGGCAACGGCAACGGTTCCTCGACGGATTCACCGACGTGATGACATCTTTCCGCCGCCTCGGCGACGTCGACATCGACGAACTCGCCAACAGGTGGCGGGAATTGAGCAGTGGGCCGGACCGCGCTGCCCTGGGCTGCGAGCTGACGCTGTTCCTGTTACGCAATCCCGGCGCGCGGGAACGGGTGGCCGCCCAACGGCTCGAGACCGTCCGGGCACTCGGGGAGTTCATCAGCAAGAACGTGGCCCGTATCGGCGGCACGCTGACGATCGACGCCGAGACGCTGGCCCGGGTGATCTTGGCCGCCAACGACGGCATCACCCTGGAAAGCCACCTCGCCGGCCAAGACCTCTACCGTCCTTATCTGCAGCTGGTCATGTCCAGCATCGAGGCGCCGGCGTGATCAGGCGCCGGCCGCCTCCAGCGCGGGCAGCGCGTGCATCTCGACGGCATCGGTGACGGCGAGCTGTGCGTACAGCGACTCGGCGACCTCGAAGACGTTGATCTGGCCGGCGTAGTCGGCGATGTAGAGCCGGGCGCCGTCCTGGCACACGGCGACCGCCGCGGGCTGGACGTGCACATCGATGCTGCCCTGGATCGCACCGGTGAGGGTGCTCCACACGACGACCCGGTCGTAGTCGACCAGGTAGGCACGGGTGGCGTCGGCGCTCAACACCAGCTGGGTGGGCGCGCCGCCGACCTGGACGGCATCGACCACGGTGGCAGCGGAGAGGTCCACGGTGTGCACCACGCCACGGTGTTCGAGGTCGGAGGTCAGTACGTAGGCGACGCCATCGCTGATCGCGAGGTCGCGGATCGGCGCGCCGATCCACACGGTGGCCTGCGCCTGGGCGGTTTCGGTGTTGATGATCACCAACCGGCTGCCGCGGACGTCGGAGGTGGCGACGTAGAGGCGGCTGCCGCTGGCGTCGACCTGCAGGGCATCCAGGTTTACCCCGGCGCCGGTGGCGACGTCGATCGTGCCGACCCGCTCGGCGGTGGTGTCGATGACGGCGATGTCGATGCGCTCGTGCCCGGCGCGGCCGGCGAACACCCGCTTGCCGTCCGGGCTGATCGCCAGGGCGGTGACGGTGAAGGCCAGCGGGTACTCGGCGAGCACGGCGCCGGTGATGGTGTCGACCGTGACGATCGAGTCATGCCCAGCGGAGGAGACACTGACGTGGGCGTGGTCGTCGGCCACGACGACGGCGAACGGGTCCCCGGCCAGCCGGACAGAACCCACCGGCCCCATCGTGTGCGGGTTGACCACGGTCAGACTCTCCGAACCGACGTTGGTGACCACGACGGTGTCACGGTCGGGATCCACCGCGATGTCGCCGATGGGTCCGAGGCCGATCTCGGTCAGGCCGGCCACATCGATGTCGTCGAGGACACCGTCGAAGGCGACGCTGCGGAGGGTGGTGTCATCGATGGCCCGGTCTTTTCGGTCAGCGCGCACCGCAGCGGTCAGCACACGCAAGAAGTTCTTTGCCATCGTGTATCGGCACCTCCGCCGGCAAGGCTTAAACCGGCTATAGATTCCAGGTCCATCTGCGCCGGGAGTGGCGCGGTTGCATTGAGTCTAGCGACGAAATCGACAGGCCCCAGACCACTTCACAGCGAATTCCCGACAGCCGTGGACACTCTCTCAGAATGCGCTTAGAAAATTCTTGGTTATAAATCCGTTACCTTTTGGTCGCGCCCGATTAAAAGCCTGTTACCAGGAATTTCTCAACATTAGACAATCATTGGAGTTTTCCCGGCCGAGGCGGCCGTCGGGGGCATTTCTTATCCGCCCGGGCAAAAGTGAGCGGCAGATCACACTCCGACACGTCAGCAAACATTCTCGGAGCTCAAAGCCCAGGGGTCGACGCCGGGGCCGGGCAATTGTGACGGCAGTGAATGGTGAGCCGGAGGGGGAGGGCTGTTCGCTGGGTGGCTCGAACCGGTCTGAATTACTCGGGCACCGGCCGCACCACCACGCTGACCTCGCACGAACCGTGGCGGGCGTCGGGCCGCACCGACGCCGTGTACTGCCCGACGAGCTCGGCGTTGAGGTCGATGACCTCCTGGATCATGCCCCGCTGGATGCCGCGCACCACCTCGGGGGAATCGACGGCGACCTCGGCCAGCGGGCACGTGCAGATCTGTACCTGCACTTCGCCGAACGAGGTCAGCACGGACCCGACCTGGAAGCCCAGCTCGCCGAGGGTGGCCACCACCAGGTCGCCGATCGTGGTCTCGGCGAGGGGCCGCGCCACCCGCACCCGGTGCGCGAGGTCGGCACCGATCGCCTGCGCCCGTTCCTCCCGCTCCTCGGACGTACCCCCCAGGTGTGCCGCGAACAACGCGACGATGTCGGCGTAATCCAGCCGCGGGGCGATCTCGTAGGTGAGCCGGGGCCGCCCGACCCGACCTGCCCCGGCTGCGGCGGTGCGCCGGCGGATGACTCCCCTGCCCTCCAGAGCACCGAGATGGAATCGCGCGGTGGTGACGTGGATCTGCAGGGCCTCGGCGACCTGCCGGGCGTCGACCGGGTGACTCGCCGAGCGCAGCACGTCGAGTACCCGCATGCGCTGCCGGCCGGCGGCGCGCTCGGACTCGGCCCGCCCGCCATGGGCGGGCGCGGACGCGTCATGCACTGGCGCAGAGGTCATTTCGCTGCTGTGGCCGGCACCACCGCGACGATCGCCACCGCGGTCAACTGCTTGCCGTAGCGGTTGAAGGTCTTGCGCATGTGCAGCACCCGCTTGCGGGCGGCGGGGTGGGTCAGCACGTTGCCGACAATCCGCAGCGCGCCGAACAGCCCTTCGTCGGCGATCATCCGGCGCGGCTGCAGCAGCGCCATCGGAGCCCGGTCGACGCTGGCCACCTCGAAACCGGCGCCGGTCAGCAGCTCGGTCCACTCGGCCACGGTCAGGGGCCGCGCGTTGACCTTGATGGCCCGGGCCATCTCGCGGCGGATGTCGTCCTTGATGCCGTCGGCCAGCGTGTCGGGCACCAGTCCCAGTTCGTGGATCGCGTAGCGACCGCCGGGGCGCAGCACCCGGAAGGCTTCGTCGACGATGGCCTTCTTGGATTTCTCCCCCTGCATCGTCAGCATCGCCTCGCCGACGACCACGTCGGCCGAGCCCGCATCCAGGCCGGTCTCGGCGGCATCGGCGGCGACCAGTCGGCCGCCGGTGGCGGTGATGGCCTGCTGCAGTGGCCCCGACGTCGTCGAGCTGTCGTCGACGCCCACGTAGGAGCGCGGCCCCTGCGCGGCGATGTCGGTGGCGGTCCGGCCCAGCCCGGGCCCGAGTTCGACGACGTCGGCGCCCTTGATCTTGGCCGCGCCGAGCAGCCGCGTGGTCAGCTCCAAACCACCCGGGCGCAGCACGCGCTTACCCAGCCGGGCCAACAGCCAGTGCCCGGGCAGATCCGCATCGGACCGCTGCGCCAACGGCAGATCGTTCTTGCTGGTCATCTTGTGGTCCTTAATTTGGAGGAAAAGTATGCGTTTAACTCTAGAAGTTTGGTTAGCCTAAGGCAATAGCTGGGCGCCAACGGTCTTGCCGTCCGACACCTCGAGCGGGAGTCGCATCGCGGCGGCGGTGGCCGGGCCGACGATGCCGTCAACCCGCAGCCCGGGTGTGCGGCGCTGAAACTCCCGCACTGCCGCCTCGGTCCGCGGGCCGAACACGCCGTCGACCGTCAGGTCACCCGCATAGGACGCGTAGGCGGTCTTGAGCCGCTTCTGCAACACCGCCACCTGCGGGCCTTCCATCGGGCGGAACAGCAGAACCTCGGCGTAGCGGCCCACCGGAGCCGGCGGTCGTGGCGTCGGTGCCGGTTTGGCGATGGCGCCGATCTGCTCCGCGATGTCGGCGCGCAGGATGTCCATGTCGATGGCGCCCGGATCCCATTTCCCTTGGGCGCGACCGGCGTACTCCTTGTGGCCGATGGTGCGCGCCGAGCTCTGCCCCAACCGGCGATTGATCGCGGCACAGCACCGCACCAACGCGAAATACTGTGCATCAGGCCAGTTCTCACGGTGCGGGGCGGTCGGACTGGTGCCGCTGTTGGCGCACTCGATCCCGATCAGATGCCAATTGCCCATGTTCGTCGGCAACCACGGATACATTCCGACACCGGCGTGCCAGGCCACCCCCAGCGCCACGACCGTCACCGTGCCGTCGCGCGCGATGTGCAACTGCGACAACGGGCCGGCAAGATCGGGCCGGCCCCGGGCGATCGAGGCGGCAGTGGCGGTATCCGAGCCGGTGTGGTGCACCATCACGCCGCGGATGTCCTTGAAATCGCCGTGGCCGCGGGTGCGCCAGCCGGGATACTCGACGAGATCGACGCCCTCGGCCCGGAGTACATCGGCCAGCCAGACCGGGTCGCCGGTCCAGCGTGTTGTCTGCGGCACTGAGATTCCTTTTCCGACGCAGCAAACCTTTTCTGCAATCAAGGCTACCCCGGGAGGCCGACATCCCGGGACGGTCCCGCCGCCACTCAGACCGGTTACAAATCAGGAACTTTGCTGGCCGATGCCGGACCTGCGCACACCCGCGCGGGCGATGTGGCGGAGAGCCGATCCAGCAAAGCCTCTCCGCGCTGGCCGCCGACTTTCCCGCACCGGTCGACGCTCCGGTGTGCAAGCATCTCGGCATGGATCCGAAGGACGACCCCGAGGCCCGCATCCGGGAACTGGAGCGCCCGCTGGCCGACGCCGCCCGCGCATCGGAACTCGGCGTCGGCGGCTCGGGCAGTTTCCCGCCGCCGCCTCCGGGGCCTCCGGCTCCGTGGCCCGGCTACGAAACCTCCCCGCCGTATCCGGGACCGCCGCGGCGCAGCTCGAGCGGGGTGTTCCTGGCTCTCTTCGGCGCGGTGGCGATGATCCTGATCGCCGGCGGCGCCGCAGCATTCGTCTTCTTCAGCACGTCCGGATCCGATCCCACCGACGCATTTTCCGACAGTGAGTCGACCACCATCCGACCCTCCACCGTCAGCCCCAACCTGGTGCCCGAAGCGGCTGCCCCGACAAAGGTTCCACCGGGCCAGACCCTGATCGTCTCAGGCATCAAGGAGACGCGGACCATCGAGTGCCAGGGCAACAACGTGATCGTCAGCGGTATCGAGAACCGGTTGGAGATCACCGGTCATTGCCTCGCGGTGACGGTGTCCGGTGTCGAGAACACCGTCGCCGTCGAGGCCGCCGACACCATCGGGGTGTCAGGATTCGAGAATCGGGTGACCTTCCGCAGTGGCCAACCCGAGGTGAGCAACTCGGGTCAGTCCAACGTCGTCGAGCAGGGCTGATCGGACCCGGAAGCGGGCTCGAGCCGGCCGAGGAATTCGCCCAGCAGCCTCACGAGTGGGCCCGGGTTGTCTTCGGGCACCCAGGCGTAGGAGTCGTCGACGAATTCCAGGGTGGCGTGCGGCAGCGTGCGGGCCAGCCGGGCGGCGCCTTCGGCGGGGAAGTACCGCTCGTCGCGCGGCCAGACCACCAGGGCGGGCCGGTGGTAATCGGCCAGCATGGGCGAGTACTTCGCCAGGTACGTCGGGGACAGCGCCTCGAGGAAGCGGCGAAAGTCCTTGCGCACCAGCGGATCACTGCGCAGCGGACGCAGGTACTCGGCCATGATGTCGGCCGGGATCGGGCGCTTGGTCGCACCACCGTAGGTGATCCGCAGTCGCTGCACGGGTTTCAACGCGATGGCCTTCGACTGCACCAGCCCCGCCGCGGGCAGTGAGACGAGCCGGGACAGCACCTTGACCGGCCACGGATCGGAGTCGAACGCATTGGTCGCGACGAGCACCAGGGCCTCGACCCGCTCCGGATGGCGCGCAGCGGCGACCTGGGCGATGTCGCCGCCATACCCGTTGCCCACCAGCACGGCCCGCTCGATGCCGAGCGCGTCGAGCAGATCGATGACGGTGCCGGCCAGACCGGGCAGGGTGACATCGGCGTCCGGCACTGCCGGGGTATGCGATCCGAGGGCCAGATCCGGTGCGATACAACGAAACCCAGACCCCAGGCCGTCGACCACGTGGCGCCACACCAATCCGTTGGCCACCAGGCCGTGGAGCAGCACGACGGGCCGGCCGCTGCCGTGTTCGCGGACCCCGACCGGACCGCAGGGCAGGTGAATGAGTCGTCGGGAGCTCAGCGTGTCCATGTCGACCGTCCCTCCGGGCGCGTCGGTAAAATCAATACAGACTGTATGGAAACACAGGTTTCGCCGGACATCAATACATACAGCTTGTTAAAATTCTTTGATGAGCGACGCACCGCGCGACGGCCGGGAACAGCGCAGTGAAGGCACCCGCTCCGCGCTGGTGGCCGCGGCACGCGGATTGTTCGTCGAGCGCGGCTATGCCGGCGTCTCCACGGGCGACATCGCCCGCGTCGCAGCCGTCACCCGCAATGCGCTCTACTACCACTTCCCCAACAAGGAGGCGGTGTTCCGCGCGGTCTACGAAGACGTCGAAGGCCAACTGGCCCAACGGGTGATCCCGGCGGCACTGGCCCACACCACCGTCCGAGGCCAACTCGAAGCCGGCATCGAAGAGTTCCTCGACGGCTGCCTCGATCCCACCGTCGCCCGGGTGAGCGTGTTGGAGGCCCCGGCCGCACTCGGATTCACCCAGATGCGAGAGATCGACAATCGCAATTACCTCGGCGCGCTGCGCGACGGCCTCCGCACCGCAATCGAGACCGGTGAACTGCCGGACCTCCCGGTGGACACGCTGGCGTCGATGATCATCGGGGCGCTGGACGAGGCGGCCCTGCTCATCGCGACCGCCGACGATCCGGACGCCGCCCGCGGCGAGGCCGGCGTGGCGGCCCGGGCCCTGGTCGACGGGCTCTTCGGACAGTAGCGCGCTACAACACCTTCGACAGGAACTCCTGCAGCCGAGGATGTTTGGGGTTGTCGAAGACCTCGGCCGGCGTGTCGTCCTCGACGATGTTCCCGTCGGCCATGAAGATCACCCGGGAGGCCACCTCGCGGGCGAAACCCATCTCGTGGGTGACCACCACCATCGTCATGCCGCCCTGGGCCAGGTCCCGCAACACCTGCAGCACGTCGCCCACCATTTCCGGATCCAGCGCGCTGGTCGCCTCGTCGAACAGCATGATCGACGGGTTCATCGCCAGGGCCCGGGCGATCGCGACCCGCTGCTTCTGACCGCCGGACAGGGTGGCCGGTTTGACGTGTGCCTTTTCCGCCAGCCCCACCTGGTCGAGCAGTTCCATGGCCCGTGCCTCGGCAGCCGCCTTGTCCATCTTCTTGGTCACCAGCGGCGCCAGGGTCACATTGTCGATCACGCTCATGTGCGGGAACAGGTTGAAGTGCTGAAACACCATGCCGATGTGCTGACGGACCTTGTCCAGGTCCACCTTTCGGTCGGTGAGGTCGAACCCGTCTACGGTGACCTTGCCCGCGGTGATGTCCTCGAGCTTGTTGAGACACCGCAGGAACGTGGATTTGCCCGATCCCGACGGGCCGATGACACAGACCACCTCGCCCTTGCTCACCGTGGTGTCGATTCCGTCGAGGACCACCAGATCCCCGAACGACTTCTTCAGGCCCTCGATGCGGATCTTGACGGTGCCCTCGGGCTCGGCGGCTGCGGCTTCCGGTACCAGCTGGGTCATTGGGAGATCCTCTTCTCAAGTCGATCAGAGAGTTTGGTGAGCGCCATGATGACGACGAAGTACACGATGCCGATGATCAGCCACATCGTGAACGACTGGTAGTTGCGGGCGATGATCAACCGTCCGGTCTGGGTCAGCTCGGCGATCCCTATCACCGACAGGATCGAGGTGTCCTTGAGGGTGATGACGAACTGGTTGACATACGACGGGATCATCGTGCGGATCGCCTGGGGCAGAATGACTTTGCGCATCGTCGGCAGGTAGCCGATACCCAGGCTGCGGGCCGCCTCCATCTGCCCCTTGTCCACGGATTGGATTCCGCCACGGACGATCTCGGTCATGTACGCCCCGGCGTTGAGCGACAGCGTGATGATGCCTGCGGTGAGCGCGGTCATCTGGAACCCCAGGGCGGTCGGGATGCCGAAGTAGATGAAGAACGCCTGCACCAGCAGTGGGGTGCCGCGGAAGATGTCGACGTACGTGGTGCCGATGGCCCGCAGGATGATCGAGCGCGACACCCGCAGCAGCCCGAAGACGATGCCCAGCAGCAGCGCGATGGCGATCGACACGACGGTCAGGATCAGGGTCATCTTCAGGCCGGCCATCAAGAACGGGAACGTGCTCTTGAGCAGCCCAAAGAACGAGTTGTCGGCCTCCGAGGCCCCCTCGCCGAGGTACGTCTCGATGATCTCGTCGTAGCGGCCGGACTCCTTGAGTTCCTTGAGCCCGGCGTTGAACTTCGCCAGCAGCTCGGCATTACGGCCCTTGTTGACCGCGAAGCCGTAGCTGGACCCCTTCTCCTTCTGTGTCACGGTCTTGAAGCCGTTGCCTTGCTGAATGCCGTAGTTCAGCACCGGGTAATCCTCGAAGATCGCCACGGAGTTGCCGGTCTTGACTTCCTCGAACATCGACGCGGAATCCGCGAACGACACGATCTGAAAGCCGTACTTGTCCTGGATCGACTGCGCGAACTCAGCGCCCTCGGTGCCGTTCTTGACCGCGACCCGCTTGCCCTTGAGATCGGCATAGGACTTGATGTCCTCGTTGGTGGCCAACACCGCCATCTGCACGCCGGACTCGAAGTACGGGTCGGAGAAGTCGAAGACCTTCTTGCGGTCATCGGTGATCGACATGCCGGCGATCACCCCGTCGGCCTGGTTGGCCTGAACGGCCTGCAGCGCCGCGTCGAAGCCCAGCGGCTTGATGGTGACGGTGAAGTTCTGGTTGGCCGCGATCTCGTTGAGGAGGTCGATGTCGATTCCGACGAATTTGCCTTCCGCATCCTGGAATTCGAACGGTGCGAAGGTGATGTCGGTGGCGACGACGTAATTCTCCCCTTCGGCCGCGGCACGGGGCGGGCTCAGCATCGCGAATGCCGCGAACCCGATCAGGACCGCGAGCGCCGCGGCGAGCAGCCGTACAGGTGATCGTGAGACGCGCTGTGACCAACCGACTCGCATACTGCTGCTCCCCTCGTGACGGTGGTGCGGGCTGCACCACCGTATCCCTCCCCGAGCACCAGTGTTCGGCTCATCGAGAACGCAATCCGGCGCAAACCCGCCAGTTTTGTTTCAATAAGGTCGGGGTACCAGCACAATTGGTCCACGACAGCGATCGGGAGGGGCGGCCATGAGGGCTCGGCCACCATGACAGCGTTGTGGGACTACCTCACCACCCACCACTCGCAATTGATCTTCGACTCGTATCAGCACGTCAGCGCCGTGGTGCAGAGCGTGTTGGTCGCCACCGTCATCGGGGTCGCGGTCGGTGTACTCACCTACCGGAGCACGCTGGCGTCCAATCTGGCGACGACGACCTCGAGCGTGATCCTGACCGTTCCGGCCTTCGCCCTGCTCGGTCTGCTGATCCCGCTGTTCGGTCTCGGTGTGGCCACCAGCATCGCCGCGCTGGTGCTGTATTCGCTGCTACCGATCATTCGCAACACCATCGTCGGGCTCAATTCAATCGATCCGGCATTGATCGATGCCGCGCGCGGCATCGGCATGGGGCGGCTGAGCACACTCGGTCGCGTCGAGCTGCGGCTGGTCTGGCCCTCGATCCTGTCAGCCGTGCGGATCAGCACCCAGATGTCGATGGGTGTACTGGCGATCGCCGCTTACGTCAAAGGCCCGGGGCTGGGCAACCTGATCTTCACCGGGCTGGCGCGGGTGGGCAGCCCCACCGCGCTGCCCATGGCCCTCACCGGCACCCTGCTCATCGTCGTTCTCGCGCTGGTTCTCGACGCCGTGCTGGTGCTGATCGGACGGCTCACCACATCGAAAGGTATTCGATGACAACCGCAGTGACCGGGGCACGCATCGTGCTCGATCACGTGTCCAAGGTGTATCTCGGCGCCAAACAGCCTGCGGTCGAAGATGTTTCGCTGGATATCCCGGCCGGCGAGGTGGTGGTGTTCGTCGGTCCGTCCGGCTGCGGCAAGACCACGACGATGCGGATGATCAACCGGCTCAGCGAACCCACCTCGGGCCGCATCATGATCGGTGACAAGGACGCGCTGTCGATCAAGCCCACCGAGTTACGGCGATCCATCGGCTACTCGATCCAGCAGGCCGGACTGTTCCCGCACATGACGATCCGGCAGAACGTCGGTCTGGTGCCCGGGCTTCTCGGCTGGGACCGCACACGTATCGCCGATCGTGTCGATGAGTTGCTTGACCTGGTGGGGCTGGAACCGGCCCAGTACGCCGAGCGCTATCCGCGCCAGTTGTCCGGCGGTCAGCAGCAGCGGGTGGGGGTGGCCCGGGCGCTGGCCGCCGATCCGCCGGCACTTCTGATGGACGAACCGTTCGGCGCTGTCGACCCCATCACCCGCAGCACCCTGCAGGACGAGCTGCTGCGGCTGCAGACTGAACTGCGCAAGACCATCGTGTTCGTCACCCATGATTTCGGTGAGGCCGTCAAGCTCGGTGACCGCATCGCCGTGCTCGGGCAGCGCTCGAAGGTACTCCAATACGACACGCCCCAAACCATTCTGGCCAACCCCGCCGACGACACGGTCGCCGGTTTCGTGGGGTCGGGGGCCTCGCTGCGTCAGCTCGGCCTGCAACGCGTCAAGGACGTCCCGCTGCATGAGCACGTGACAGTGCGCACCGGCGACAGTCTGGATCGGGCACGGGAGCAGTTGGCGGCCAGTGAGTTCGACTGGGCCGTCGTGCTCGACGAGCGGAGCCGGCCGGTCAGCTGGGTGCGCGAGAAGAGGCTGGCCCACGCGAATTCCCTGAGTGAGGTGGCCGAACCGCTCGATGTGGTCAGCACCCAGTCCACCCTCGAAGACGCGCTGGAAGCCATTCTCGCCGAACAACATGCTTCCGCGGTCGTCACCGGCGCGGGCAACCGGTACGCGGGTGTGGTCACCCTCGACACCCTGATCGAGACGATCACCCGATTACGGGCCGAAGCGAAACACGCGGCCGGACAACCGTGACCACCACCGTCGAGCAATCCACAACCGGCATCACCGCCGCCGAGCGGCTGCGGCTGCTGGTCCAGCCCGTCCTCGTACTCATCGTCGGTGCGGCCGTGGTGTTCTGGGCGTTCAACCGGGATCTGACCGCAACGCAGAACGAGAACATCAACGCCGGAAACGTCATGACGTTGATTTGGCAGCACCTGCTGATCACCTTCGCGGTGACCGTCATCGTGCTGGCGGTCGGTGTTCCGCTCGGCGTGCTGGTCACCCGGCCCGGGGTGAAACTCTTGCGGCCGTTGATCGTCGGGATCGCCAACATCGGGCAGGCCGCACCAGCGATCGGCTTGCTGGTGCTGTTGTTCCTGTGGACGGCCCGGACCGGATTCTGGATCGGCGTGCTGCCGATCGCGCTGTATTCGCTGCTGCCGGTATTGGCCAGCACGATCCTCGGGCTCGACCAGGTGGACAAGTCACTGATCGACGCCGGCCACGGATTGGGCATGTCACGGCGCGCGCTGCTGCTGCGCGTCGAGCTGCCGCTCGCCGTCCCGTTCATCCTCGCCGGGTTGCGCACGTCGCTGGTGCTCGCGGTCGGCACCGCGACGTTGTCGTTCCTGGTCAACGCCGGCGGACTGGGCATCCTGATCGACACCGGTTACAAGTTGCAGGACAACGTGACGCTGATCCTCGGCAGCGTGCTGGCCGTGTGCCTGGCGCTCCTGGTGGACTGGCTCGGCGGTCTGGCCGAATTTTCCTTGAACCCCAAGGGGCTTCGGTGATGCGACGTCCGGTGGCCGCGGTGCTGTGTGCCCTCGTCCTGGCCGGTTGCGGTCTCGGGTCCGGTGGGACGGTGCCGCTGCAGGTGGGCCCGGGATCGATCACACCGCACCCGGCCCTGGAGGGCGTGAAGATCACCGTCGGCTCCAAGGAGTACACCGAACAGGTCATCCTCGGCTACATCCTGGAGTTCACCCTGGCTGCGGCCGGCGCCGATGTGCGCGATCTGAGCGGTATCGTCGGTTCCCGAAGCACAAGGGGGGCACAACTTTCCGGGCAGGTCGACGTGGCCTATGAGTTCACCGGGAACGCCTGGATCAACTACCTGGGACATGAGAAACCGATCCCGGACAGTCGTGCCCAGTTCGAGGCGGTGCGGGACGAGGACCTGGCCCGCAACGGCATGGTGTGGCTGGACCCGGCGCCGATGGATGACACCTATGCACTGGCGGCGAGCAGGCCGGTGGTGGAAGCCACCGGGGTGCGCACACTCTCGCAGTACGCCGAGTTGGTCAAGACGAATCCGGCGGCGGCACGGACGTGCGTGGACACCGAGTTCCGGGCCCGCCAGGACGGTTACCCCGGCATGGCGGCCGCCTATGGCTTCGACCCGGCTCGGGCCCAGACCCCCATCCTGCAGGTCGGCATCATCTATCAGGCCACCGCGGACGGCACGCAGTGCGATTTCGGCGAGGTGTTCACCACCGACGGCCGGATCTCGGCGCTCGACCTCGTGGTGCTCACCGACGACAAACAGTTCTTTGCGCACTACAACCCGTCGGTCACCATGAAGCAGGAGTTCTTCGACGCCCATCCGGAGATCGCCGAGGTGACCGCGCCGGTCACCGCCGCGCTCACCAACGACGTCATCATCGAGCTCAACAAGCAGGTCGACGTCGAGGGCCGCGATCCCAGCGTGGTGGCCCGCGATTGGATGGTGGATCGGGGTTTCATCACTGCACGGTGATCCCAGCACACCGATCATTGTTTGCCGCATCCACCAGGACGAACATCTACCTGCATCAACCGCCCAGAGGCGGGTAGCCCGATAAAGAGGTAGTGCACTACTCGTGAACTCGAGTGGCAGTCGCCGTAACTTTCCCTCAAGAGGCACCAGCGGTCGCGGAGCCTCGACCAGAGGAAGTTCGAAATGATCAAAATGACAAAGACTTCGGGCCCGACTTCCGGCGCAACTTTGGGGGCAAGTTCGGTGCCCGCCGCCGCCAAACTGGAAACCCGTCAACAGACCGCCCGCTGCGACGGCCACGCACCGGTCCTCATCACCGAGAACGAGGTGCGGTTCGGCACCGCCGCCGTGGTGCGCCCGCCCGCCCGCCGAAACGTCGTCACCCTGGTCACCGGAGCGATGACAGCTGTTGCGGCACAGTGGCGTACCCGCACCGAGCGGCGCTCGGTCCGCCCACACTATCCGTCCCGGCTGAGCTACCTCGAAGACAGCTTGATGGCCCGGGAGATGGACCGGCTCTGAATCAGCCGGCCAACGCGACCGGGGCCACCACGTCGGAGTAGAGCGAGGCGTCACCGGCGATCGACCGGCTGCGCCGGCCGTACACGTCCACCGGTACATCGCCGGCCAGCGTGATCCGGCTCAGCCGGCGGAACTGGTCGTCGTAGTCGGACACCGCGTAGTGCTGTGTGGCCCGGTTGTCCCAGATCGCCAGGTCACCCGGCTCCCAGTTCCACCGAATGGTGTTTTCCAGCTTGATGACCCGGTTCTGCAGCAGCTGGAACAGGGCGGCCGACTCGGCGACACCGAGCCCGACGAACTGTTTGATGAAGTGACCGAGGAGCAACACCCGCTTGCCGGTCTCGGGATGGACCCGCACCACCGGGTGTTCGGTCTCGTAGTACTCGGACACGAACTCTTCGCGGTATTGCCGTTGGCCGTCGGCCAGATCGTCGTGACGCCCGTCGTAATCGGTCGCGTAGTCGTACTGGTTGGTGTGCACCGCCCAGAGGTTCTCGGTCAGCGCACGCAGCGACTCGGGCAGGTTGTCGTAGGCCACCTCGGTCGACGCCCAGGTGGTGGTGCCACCGTAGCTGGGCAGGGTGACTGCCCGCAGCAGCGATGCCTTGGGGATGCGGTCGACGAACGTCACATCGGTGTGCCAACTATTGGCCTTGTCATACCGGGAGTCGATCGGCAGGATGCGATCGCCGCGCGAGGTGACGGTCGGATGCGCGCCCGTCGGCGTCCCCAGCAGGCTCGCGAACGCCAACTGGCCGTCGTCGAGGTGGTGCTGCCCGCGGAAGAAGATGACCTTGTGTTCGAGCAGGGCATCGTTGATCGCGGAGACTGTGGCCGCGTCGAGGCTGCCGCTGACGTCGATTCCATCGATTCGGGCCCCGATGTGGGCACCGAGCTTCACTACACGCAGAGTGGACACCCCGCCACCGTCGGCGATTCGGTGCCTGAGCACCACCTTTGCACTCAGCGCGAGCGCAAAGGCGGGTACGGGTCAGTCGATCCGGATGACGTAGGTGCCATCCTCGTCGCGCTCGATCTGCCCGTCGAGGGCATTGATCCACACCGGGGTGTCGCGCCGCGAGCCCAGGAAGGCGCTCTGCACGGCGCCACCGGGCTGCAGGTCGACATTCCACTCGTCGTCCTGGGCGACGATGGTCAGGACCTCCTCACCGTCGGCGCGGCGGATCGAGATCACCTGACCATTGGAGTCCAGGTCCTCCAGCTCGGAGTCGTAGTCCTCGAGCTCAGCTTCGTCGAACAGTTCGGCGTCCGGGTCCCTGACATCGTCATGCACGGGAGAAGACTGTACCCAGAATCACGTCTTCCGATGAAGACCATCGCGCCTCCAGACGCTAACGTGCATCCGACGTTTACAGGCCGTTCGCCCGGGGAACAAGAATTCCCGCTGCGGCGTTGGCCAAGCATTGGTCTTGATAGAGGAGGGATCATCTATGGCTACCGATTACGACGCTCCGCGCGTCAAGGAGACGGACGAGGTAGGCGACGAGTCGCTGGAAGAGCTGGCCACACAGCGGAGGGCAGCGGCCAACACCGCGGTCATCGACGAGGACGAGGTGGTCGATTCGTTCGACCTGCCCGACGCCGACCTCTCCGGTGAGGAGCTGAGCGTGCGGGTCGTGCCCAAGCAGGCCGACGAGTTCACCTGCTCGAGCTGCTTCCTGGTGCAGCACCGCAACCGGCTGGCGCTGCAGAAGGGCGATCAGCAGCTCTGCGTCGAGTGCGTGTAGCACTCGGCCAGTGCCGCAGCGGGACCGGTGGCTCGCGGCTGCCACCGGTCACGGTTTGACCGCCGATCCACGCGAATCGCACCCGTGGCGGCGCACAATTTCTATTCTCGAATCTGCAGACCGACACGACGTTGGGGGTGCAGATGCCCGAGGGTGCGATGGCCAAAACCAGGCACGAGGCTCGATTCGACAAGCACCGATACCACTTCGACCGGCACACCCCGCAATATCGCGATCAGTTCGAGCCCATAGCGTCGGAGATGCTGGGCTCCTGTCCGCTGGCGTGGACTGACACCTATGGCGGCCACTGGGTGGCCGCCGGCAGCAACGAGGTCTTCGAACTGGCCCGTTGCCCACACATCTCGAATGACAACGATGTGGTCGGTGACCGAAAAGGCTACCGGGGCATCAATATCCCGCGCGCCGAGGTCAGCGCCCAGTTCCGCGGCGGCATGCTGGAGATGGACGATCCCGAGCATCGCGCCTACCGGACCCCGCTGAACGGCTACCTGTCGCCGGCGGCGGTGGCGCGGTGGAAGCCGGTGATCGATGAGCTGGTCAGGGCCTGCCTGGACGAGAAGATCGAAGGCGGCAGCATCGATTTCGTCGATGATCTGGCGAACATCGTCCCGGCCGTACTCACGCTGGGACTACTGGGGGTGCCGCTCGACGAGTGGGAGATCTACTGCGAACCCGCGCACGCGTCGGTATACACGCCCGCGGACTCCCCCGACGCCAAACGGGTTTTCGATCTGTCGGTGGCCTCGGCCGTGCACATGATGGGGCATGTCGCAGTGATCCGCGAGCAGCCGCGACCAGGGCTGATCGACGCCATGGTGCGGATGCGCATCGACGGGCAGCCCGCACCGGATTCGGAGATCCTGGGCATGCTCATGCTGCTGATCGGTGGCGGCTTCGACACCACGACCGCGTTGACCGCCCATGCCCTGGAATGGCTGTCCCAGCATCCCGATCAGCGAGAGCGGTTGAGCCGCGACCGCGACACCCTGCTCGACTCGGCCACCGAGGAATTCCTGCGTTTCTTCACCCCGGCGCCCGGCGACGGCCGGACCGTGGCCGAGGACATCGAGGTGGACGGCATACCGCTCAAAGAGGGTGAGCGGCTGTGGTTGTCCTGGGCGATGGCCAACCGCGATCCCCGCGTCTTCGACAACCCCAACGAACTGAGGCTGGACCGAACCGGCAACCGTCACTTCAGCTTTGGCCTCGGGGTACACCGTTGCATCGGATCGAATGTGGCACGGATGGTGTTCAAGTCGATGCTGACCGCGGTGCTCGATCGGATACCGGATTACCACTGCGATCCGGCCGGTGCCGTGCACTACCAAACCATCGGGGTGATCCAGGGCATGCAGCATCTGCCGGCGACATTCACGCCCGGTCGCCGCACCGGTCCGGGGTTCGGGGATACCTTGAAGAAGCTGCAACGGATCTGCGATGACCAGCAGTTGGCCGCTCCGATCACGGTCCACCGGGCCACGGCCGTCATCGATTGACCGTACGACGGAGGAAAGCGGGTAGGAGATGGCAACGCTGCGCAAGACTGGACGTCTGATCGTCACGGCCTGCTGTGCGGCCGCGGTTGCGGCGACGATGGTTTCGGGGGCCGTTTCGGGTTGGCCGGCGCCCGGCGCCACGCTCGCGACCTGTCCGTCGGGTGAGGACAGCGACACCTACACCGGAAGTTGCGTCCCGTATCTGGTGCCCAATTCACCGAGCGGCGCCAGCCTGTGTCCGCCCGGGGTGAGCGGCTCCGAGTGCGGTTCGGCGCAGCCCCCAGCCGGGCCGCTGCAGCGGCCACCGCTGGCCCCGCTCGCACCCACCGGCCCTGAGCAGCAACTTCAGGACGTCAGCACCCCGGACTTCTGATCCGCGGACCTCAGAGTCGGCCGGCGACGAAATCGGCTGCCTGCGCAACCTTTCCGGACTGCACGTAGGACACGTGGGCGCCCATGTCCCAGCCGCCTTCCCAGCAGATCGGATCGCCCTGGTTGCACTGGTCGATGGAGTCGGCGGCGTACGCCGGCGCCAGCGTCGGCAGTGACCTCCCGGCGAGCAAGCCGGAGAACCCGGTGCGCGGCGCGCCGAACAGGGCGCTGGCCGCCACATGCTGGGCGGTCTGCGGCGACGCCTCGTTGGTGGCCAGCTCGATGACCGCCGCGCCCTGTGAATAGCCACCGAGCACCATCTCGGTGTCCGGGCAGCCGGCCGCGATGGACTCGATGAGCGACCGGGCCGCGTCGGTGCCGGCCGGGGTGCTGGTGTTGAAGTCGTTGGTGGCCGGATAGTCGACGGCCGCTGCGTCGACCGTGCGCGGCGCCACCCGCGCCCGCAGATCGTCGACGAACGGGCCGCCGACACTGCCCAGGCCGGGCGGCTCGTTGGTGCCGCGGGCGAACACCACCTCGACATCGGGACACGGCGCGGCGGCCGCCGGTGCGGCGGTAACCATCGGTACGGCAGCGGCCAGAGCGGCAAGAACCAAGAGCATGGCGGGCTTGGTGGTCATACCGACCGATGGTAGGACTTCCCCATCCAGCGGCGCGGCCAACTTCTCAGCGCGTCACGCTCGGGTCGTCGGCAGCCACCAGACCGGCGCTGCGGGCGTTCACCACCAGGTGTTCCCAGCTCGTGGCCACGGCGGCGATCACGGTGATGGCCGTCAGAAAACCTGCGAACGATGCCGCTGCGCCCGACCAGCCCGCGCCCACGCCATTGGCCCCGAGGTCAACGGCGCCGAGCAGGAGGGCGACAAAGGCTCCGGCGAGTGCGAGCCGGGCCGTCAGCGCACTTCGCCACCATTGCACCCGGCGCGTCGATGGGTTGGGCGTGGTCATGTCTTCCACTGTCCTGACCGCGGCTGAGGAGTCTCGAAGCGTTCGTTATGGAAATGCTGTCAACTGGACCTACCGCCTGTGGCACCTCGGAAAAGCTAAGGTGGTCGGCTATGGCCAACTTGGATCGTCGCAAGATGATGATGTTGTCGGGTCTCGGGGCGCTCGCCGCCGCAATTCCGGCGCCGCAAGCCGGCGCGGTCCCGGCCAAGCCCCAGAGCCCCCGCGTACCGGCACCGTCTGCCCCACAGGCCGCCGTGAACTATGTGTTCACCGACGAGTTCGACGGGCCCGCGGGTTCGGCGCCGAACGCGTCGAAGTGGACCATCGCCAAGGCGCGCGAAGTCATCAAGGACCCCACCTACTGGGAAGAGCCCGGCCGCATCGGGCAGTACCGCAACGACCGCAAGAACGTCTACCTCGACGGCAAGTCCAATCTCGTCATCCGCGCAGCCAAGGACGGCGACACGTACTACAGCGCCAAGCTGGCCAGTGTGTGGGAGGGCGGCGCCGGCCACACCTGGGAGGCGCGGATCAAGTTCAACTGCCTGACGCCGGGGGCCTGGCCGGCGTTCTGGCTGGGCAACCAGGGTGAGGGCGAACTCGACATCATCGAGTGGTACGGCAACGGCAAATGGCCGTCGGCGACTACCGTGCACGCCAAGTCCAACGGCGGCGAATGGGAGACCCACAACGTCGCGGTGGACAACGCCTGGCACACGTGGCGCACCCACTGGGACACCGACAAGGTGCAGTTCTGGCAGGACTACACCGAGGGTGCCAAGCCCTACTTCGAGGTCACCGCGAGTCAGTTGCCGGATTGGCCGTTCAGCCAGCCGGGCTACACCATGTTCGTGGTGTTGAACCTGGCGGTCGCGGGGTCCGGTGGCGAGGATCCCAGCGGGGGCACCTACCCGGCCGACATGCTCGTGGACTGGGTGCGCGTCTGGTAGGCGCTACACCGCGCAACTGCCCCCGGAGAACAGGTCGCAGGTGGTCTCCAGGCCGTTGAGCACCCCGGCCGGGATCGCGGAGATGAAATCGGTCAGGCTGATGTTGTGCAGTGAGGCCAGATGAGTGGCCTCCGGCGTGCCGATCGGCACCGCCACGGCCTCGCCCTCCGGGGTGCTGATCGTGAACGAGTCTTCGCCGTAATATCCTGCGCAGTCTGACGCGCAGGCCCCGGTTTCGGGGTCGATCCGCTCGTCGAACATGTCGTTGATCCACCCCGCCGACAACTCCCGCACGGCCAACGGGTTCTGCGGCTGCGGGAACCCGGCGATGACGTAGGCGGCGACCTGGATCAGCGGGTTGGCGCCCTGCATCGGGTCCATGTGCACGCCGTCTTGAAGCACCACGCCGGTGAACTGGCCCGGGCGGGCCTCCGTCAGCTGGTCGTTGACGTCGCTGAACACGTTGAGGTAGTTCAACGGGGCGCCGATCTCGTAGATCGGGATGTAATCGTTCGGATCGCCGCTGGCCTCCAGCTCGTCCAATCGAGCCATGGCATCCGGGACGATCGAGCCCATCGGCACCGCGTCGTAGGCCACCACGCCGGCAAGGTCGTTGGGCGCGTCGAATCCTGCTTGGCGCCGCCGGCTCAGGCCCTCGGCGTAGTATCCGGCGACCCCTGGGGCGAAGCCGCCGCCCAGCGAGTGCCCGACGAGCACGAACTGCATGGGCACGTCGAGATCGGTGGTGCGGCCGGCCTTCAGCTCGGCGGTGTCCAAGCTGGTGTTCAGGGCCTTGCGGTCGGGGTCGAGGAACAACTCGGCCACCGCGGCGTGCAGGTTGTCGCCGCCCAGCCACATTCCGTCGGCCTCAAACGGATTCGACGTGTAGGTGGTGGTGACGACGATGCTGTTGGTCTGCGTGGCCAGGTAGGACGCGGTGTAGCTGTAGAGCGGACCGTTGGCCAGGAAGCCGTGCTGCAGATAGATCAACCGGGTGGGCGGATCATCGGAATCGGATGTGGGGATGTACCAATTGGATTCGACTTCGTGTCCCTCGGAGACGACCAACGTGGACGTGCTGACCTCGACCGCGTCGCGCAGTTCCGGCGGAACCACCGGATCACCGCCGACCGCACGTTCGAGCGTGGCCAGGGTGTCGAAGACAATGTCGCCGAACGCCGACAACGGCGCCGGGTAATCCTGCGGCTCGGGGTTGAGCACCAGCCCGCCGAGGCTGCGCAGCACGTCGTGGATGGCCTCGACGGGGTCGTTCGGGGTGGCTGTGGTGGACGCGGTGCGCATCGTCGTGATGTCACGTTGCGCGACGGCTGCGTCCTTGCGCTCGGCCTGCAGGTGCTCCCGCAGCGGGGAAACCGCGGAGCGTGCCGCCGCCCGGACATCTATCACCGGACGGACCACGACATCAGCGGGGCTCTCGGCGGCGATCTCGGCTGTGGGTTCGGCGGCGTCGTTCTTCGCGGCGGCGGCCGCGGGCGTGGGCTCGGGGGCGGCTTGAGCGACGTCAGGCACTTTCGCCTCGACGTCGCGCGCCTTCGTTTCGACGTTGCGGGCGGAATCCCGGAAGACCGCGCGTGCCTTCGCCTCAATCCCCGCACCGGAATCGGCGCGCTGAGGTGCCGACCGGTCCGATTCTTCCGTCTGGGTCGACTTTTCGGTCTGGGCCGTGCGTTGGGTGGCCTTGACCTTCGTGGCCGCCGTGTGGTTTGAGATCTTGGATGTGGGCCGGTGTTTGGCGGCGCGTTCGCTGTGGCGCTGAGACCGTTGACGGGTGTCGCTGTGCGTAGCCGCCGACTTCGTGTCTTTCTTCGAGGCGCCGTCGTCGTCGGCGTGCGCGGTGCCCGCCCCCGCGAGCATCGCTGCCGACAATCCCGCCGTGAAGACCCCGGCACCCACCCATGCTGCGACTCGCGTCATTCCGCCCCCCTGTGCGTCGATATTGACGTTTGGCACGCTAGCGGGATTCGGCGGTGTCGCGGGCGGTATTCGGCGAGATGGTGGGCCCATGGATTGTCGTGGATTGCCGGGCAGTTTGCGGTGCGGGATCCGTTGAGCGTGGGCGCACCGGTGCCGTCGCATCGCACCCATCGGCCTTGCTCATTGCGTATCACAACTCTTGCTTTATGCAATACCTTGGGTGTCATGGACGAGACGATGATCGCCACTGCACTGTTGTCAGGCCCGGACGCGATCATGGCCGCGGACCGAAACGGGTTGATCACGTTCTGGAATGTGGGCGCGGAGAGGTTGTTTGGCTTTTCCGCCGATCAGGCCGTCGGCGAGTCGCTGGATCTGATCATTCCGAAGCGCCTGCGTGCACGGCATTGGGAGGGGTGGCACCGGGTCATGGAAACCGGACAGAGCCGCTACGGCGATGGAGATCTGCTCGCGGTGCCGGCCGCGCGGGCGGACGGGTCGACGATCTCGGTCGAGTTCGTGATTCATCCGATAGCCGATGCCCAGGGGCAATTGCTCGGCGTTGCCGCCACGTTGCGCGATGTCACCGCCCGTTTCGAGGAGACCCGTGAACTGCGGCGCCGGCTCGCCGAGCTCTAGACCCTGGCCTTCTCCAGCTGCGGGGCGTAGGTTTTTTACAAGTCATTGTTGTAAAAACACGGAGGGTGGGTCATGAGCATCGCCGCACGCAGCACAAACACCGTCTGGGAGGGGCCGCTTGCCTCGGGGACGGGTCAGTTGAACTCCGGCAGCGGAGCCTTGACCGGGCTCGACGTGACCTGGGCGGCACGCACCGAAGCGCCCGGCGGCAAGACCAGCCCGGAGGAACTGGCGGCCGCCGCGCACTCCTCGTGCTTTTCGATGGCACTGGCCCTCAAACTCGGCGAAAAGCACCTGACGCCGCAACGGCTCGACGTGCGGTCCACCGTCACCCTCGATGAGGTCGACGGGCTGCCCACCATCGTCTCGTCGGCACTGGTCGTCAAGGCCCAGGTCAGCGGGGTGGACGCGGCGACATTCCAGGGCATCGTCGATGACGCCGCCGCACTGTGCCCGGTATCGCGGTTGTTCGCCGGCGCGACGATCAGCGTGGAAGCCGAACTGGTATGAGCACCTCCGTGAGCCCCACCCTGGAGCACGAACACCGGCTGATCGATGCGGGGATCATCGATTTCGCCGATGCCGATCCCCGCGCGGTGAACCCGACGGCGTTACTCGAGGCCATCGCCGTGCTGCGCCGTCACATCTATCTCGAAGAGGAGTACCTCTTCCCTCCGTTGCGGGCGGCCGGCCTGGTCGGCCCGATCATGGTGATGGTGCGTGAGCACGGTCTGATGTGGCCGTTGCTCGACCGGATCGAGCAGGCGGCCGCCGCCGGCGACACCGGCACTGCGGGGCAGCTCTGCCGAGACCTGTTGGAACAGCTTAATTCTCACAACATGAAGGAAGAGCGGATTCTCTACCCGCAGGCAGATGCCCTCCCGCCGGGCGACCTCGACGAACTGGCCGGCCTACTCAGCACGGCCGAACTTCCCGCGGGATGGGTGTGTGGCGGCGTGGCGGTCGACTGATACCCGCTGCTGCGGCTACTTCGGTGTCACGGTCTCCTTGAAGGTGCCGTCACCCTGGTTCAACCAGGTGATCGTGCCGTGCTCGAATTCGCTGACCCAGCCACCGTTGGCGACATCCGGACCGTCGCCGGTCTCATCCTCGTCTTCCGTGGGGAAGCCCAACTGGCCTGCCGGACCACCGTTTTCGGTGTAGACCCGCAAGATCTCACCCTGTACCACGTGGGCGCCGGTCGCCGGGGAGGAGAAGATGGTGCCGTTGGCGAAGGCCTGCACCGTGCCGTCGCCGACCTTCTCGGGTTGCGCCGTCGGAGCGCCCAGCGTGGCTTCACCACCGGCCTCCGAATAGGCCTTTGCCGTCGGGCCGTCGAGCGTCACCTCACCGACGCCCGGAGCGTTGATCGTGCTGGGAGCGCCTTCCAAGGCAGACGAGACGGCGCTCGAGGCAGAACTGGCCCCGGATTTCGCCGCGCTCGTGCCGGCATCTACGGCCGAGGATGCCGCACTCGTCGCACTCGACAAGGCATCCTTGGTCTGGTCTTTTGCTTCTTCGGAACATGCAACGGCAGCCGCACCTGCAATGGCGAAAGCTGCAGCGAGCACACCTGTGCGTTTGATCAGCTTTGGGTTCATTTTCCGAACGTAACACCGGAGACAACAGCTCGTCAGCAAATACCGTGAGACCAATATCTGGAACCAGTA
Source organism: [Mycobacterium] fortunisiensis (assembly GCF_019050325.1). Lineage (GTDB taxonomy): Bacteria > Actinomycetota > Actinomycetes > Mycobacteriales > Mycobacteriaceae > Mycobacterium > Mycobacterium fortunisiensis. The sequence continues at coordinate 276,759 of NZ_VOMB01000023.1, forward strand.
GGCTCTTTCGCCCGATATTCTACGCTGCAAGCACCGGTCGCGGCCCGAAATTTGTTCCCCCACTTCGGCAAAGCCCGTAACACCATGTGGACGAATCCGTTTCGCCCAGCCGGTGACTATCGTGGAGTTTTCGGCGAATGGAGGGCCAGATGAGTTCCGAGACACCGCACGACCGCACCGGTGCTGCCACCACCGTCACCGAATACCCGGACCGGTTCACGATCGAGGTCGAGGGCACCACAGTCGGGCTCGCCGACTTCCACGACCGCGACGGCCGGCGCATCTTTCCGCACACCGAGGTTCAGCCGCAGTATCGCGGGCGTGGGCTGGCCACGATCCTGATCTCCGAAGCCCTCCGTGCGACGCGCGCGGCCGGCCTGCGGATCGTCCCGACGTGCTCGATGGTGGCCGACTACATCGACAAACACCCGGAGTATGCCGACATCACTGATGCGTAGACGGCTCGCCTTGATCAGTTGATCTCCCGCCCTGAGCCTGGCTCAGGTGTCGAGGTCGAATGCTTTGCAGATCGCTTCGGCCAGAGCGGGTTCCTGCTCATCGCCCAAGAAACCGATGAACTCTCCGAGCACGGATGCCGGGATGGTTTGGATGTTGTCGCAGGACACGGCGCACGCATTCGCCAACCCGTTGGCAGGACCGACGGGCACCTCCGTGGATAAGCCGCGCACGGTCGACGTGATGGGCGCGACGGTCACGCTGGCCATGGCGGGCCTGGCGAGTTCACGAGTGAGCACCAGGACCGGCCGAGTCTTGTCCAACCGGGCCTTGTGAATCGGGCGCATCAGTCGATGTCCATCGGTGCGTGAGCCGCCCAGGACGCGAGCTGGTCAAGATCGTCGGGTTGGTCTGCAGTGGCGCGGTAGATCGCGGCATCGCGTAGCGCTTCGAGACGACGACGCTCCCGGCGCAAGGCACGGCTGATGAGCTCGGCGCGAGAGCTGACGTGCTGAGCTGCGACTTCGCCGTCGACGAAGCTCACGAGGTCAGAGTCGAGCCGGATGGCAATTTGCCGCTGGGTCATACCAGCAAATAATACCAATTTGGTATGCAGAATGACATCATGTAGCGATACCAGTCTGGAGGGTCAGAGGTCCAGTTTGGTCGTCATGCCGCAGAACGCCTCAGCGGCGCTCAACGCCGTTTTCCGGTGGGTGGCCGCGCATGCGCTGCGGCGCACACCGTGAGTGGTTGGCGATCTCGGGCCGGGATAAAACTACGGGCTGCGTGTCAAGTTCCAGTGCCCCCAGTCGGACTCGAACCGACACTTGGCGGATTTTAAGTCCGCTGCCTCTGCCAATTGGGCTATGGGGGCGACGCAGCAGAGCATATTTGAGGCAGCTTCGACCCGACCCACCCGCCTCCACTGACACCCTCGCCGAACGGACCGCGGTCGAGATGGTCGAGCGCGGCGGGAAGGCCGCCGATGGATAGCGGGTGCCCGGACAGCCCAATCCTTGTGGAACTGCCACATATTCGCCTACCTCACCGGCCAGATGCCGTCCGGCCACGCGCGGCTGCAACCGCGTCGACGATGCCCCTATTCCCATCGCAATGTCGCGAGTGTTGAATGAGGCGCAAGGGGTGGGGACAGCGTGGGGACCTGATATGCCAAGCACTATCGCGAATTCGATTGCCGTGGTTGCCGAACGGTTCGCATCGATCCTGGGGCCACGGGCGATGCGGATGATCGCGCAGTTCAACAAGTACGTCACCAATCCACTGCAGCGGCTCTGGGCGCCGTGGCTGCCGTATATGGCGGTCATCGAGCACACCGGCCGGACGTCGGGCAAGCCGTACCGGACCCCGGTGATGGCGTTCGTCGACCACAAGTCGGTCAGGGTCGTGCTGAATTACGGCGAGCATTCGGACTGGGTGCGCAACGTCCGGGCCGCGGGGGCGGCCGAGGTGGTGCATCGGGGCCGGCGGTATCGGCTCTCCGAACCCCGGATCATTCCCGCCTGCGATCAGAAGGCCCGATTGGTCGCGTCCTTGGCGCCGCGAGCCTGACGTTGTTGGCGAATTTCGGCCGAGATCTCGTACCCAAGTGCAGGTTGGGCGGTCGGGGCCGGGCGTAGGCTGCGCATATCCCGAGTTTCGGGAGGTCGCCATGGGCGGACTGACCATCGAACTGCGCGACGTGGTGCGCGAGTACCGGGTCGGCGGCCAGACCGTCCGCGCCCTCGACGAGGTCAGTCTGCGGCTCGACGGTGGGCAGTTCGTCGCGATCGTCGGCCCCTCCGGCGCGGGCAAGAGCACGCTGCTGCATCTGCTCGGCGCGCTGGACTCCCCCGATTCCGGCTCGATCAGCTTCGACGGTGAGGAGATCGGCCGTCTCGGTGACGAGCAGCAGTCCGCGTTCCGCCACCATCGGGTGGGCTTCGTCTTCCAGTTCTTCAACCTGCTGCCCACCCTGTCGGCCTGGGAAAACGTGGCCGTGCCGAAGCTGCTCGACGGGGTGCGGCTGGGCCGGGTAAAGCCGCAGGCCGAGGCGCTGCTGGAGCGCGTGGGCCTGGGTAACCGCACCGAGCACCGGCCGTCCGAGCTCTCCGGCGGCCAGATGCAGCGGGTCGCGGTGGCCCGGGCCATGATGATGGACCCGCCGCTGATCCTCGCCGACGAACCCACCGGCAACCTCGATTCGACGACGGGTGCGGCGATCCTGACGTTGCTGGCCGAGGTGGCCCACGAGGAGGGCCTGGGCCGGCTGGTGGTGATGGTGACCCACAACGCCGACGCCGCGGCCGCGACCGATCGGGTGATCACGCTGCAGGACGGGCGGCTCGGCTCCGACGACATGTCGGTGGCACCGGGGTGACACTCGCCGCCGTGCTGGCGTCGTCGGCGAGTCGGCTCCGAGTGTTCAGCCTGCGGGAACTCACGGTGCACCGGCGCCGCACACTGGCCTCGATCGCCGTAATGGCGGTCTCGGCAATGTATCTCGTGGCGATCATCGGCATCTTCGGTTCGATCACCGGATCGGTCAACCGGCTCGCGGACGGCATTGCCGGTGTCGCCGCACTGGAGGTCTCGGGTATCACCGACGCCGGCTTCCCCGAATCGGTCCTGGCCGATGTGGCCGCGGTGCCCGGGGTCTCCACGGCGGCACCGATGCTGCGGATGTCCGCGCCGACGGCCACCGGACCGGTGCTGTTGTTCGGCGCCGACGACCGCAGCCGAGCACTGGAGGGCGCCCTCAAAGATGCGGTGGGCGTGCAGGTTCAGGCCCCCACCGTGGCGGAGGGGGTCCGCGTCGGTCCGGCCGTCGGCCATGCCCAGGGCGAGACGTTCCAGCTCGGCTCCGGGTCGGTCACCGTCGCGGAGGTGCTCACCGGCCGGCAGCTCGCAGAACTCAACGGCGGCCACTACGTGCTGGCCCCGCTTCCGTTGGCGCAGCAGGTAACCGGGCGGCAGGGTCAACTCGACTCGATCCTGATCACCACCGCACCGGACGCCGACCTCTACGCGGTCAGAGACCAGGTCAGCGCCGCGGTCAACGGCCGGGCCATCGTCGCCGACCCGAGCCTGCGGGCCGCCCGGGCCGGCGACGGCGTCAAGCTGATGAACTACATGGCGTTGATGGGCGCCGCGGTGGCCCTGGTGGTCGGCGCCTTCCTGATCTACACCACGATGACGATGGCCATCGCGCAGCGCCGCCCGGTCATCTCGATGCTGCGCGCCATCGGTGGCCGGCGCGCCACCATCGTCCGCGACCTGCTCACCGAGGCGGCCGTCCTCGGGCTGATCGGCGGAACCATCGGCTCCCTCCTCGGAATAGTCCTGGGCCGCTTGGCAATCGGCCGACTACCGCCGACGGTGACCCAGGGGTTGGAAGCCCGCATCGAGTACTGGCTGCCCGGCTACGCACTCCCGGTCGCCATCGCGGTGACCGCACTGACCAGCGTGGCCGCCTCGGCGATGGCGGCGCGGCAGGTCTACAAGGTGTCACCGATCGAGTCGCTGGCCCCGGTCGGGGTGTCGGCGGCCGACAATGTGCCGCGCCGGCTGCGCATCGCCACCGGAATCGGCGCCGTGGCCGCGTTGGTGGCCGCGCTTCTGATTGTGTTCTTCCAACCGGGGTCGTTGGCGTTCCTGGCGATCGCCGCGCTGTTCACCGCTCAGATCGCGCTCGGGTTCGCGTTCGCCGGGCCGATCGTGGCGGGTACCGCCTCGCTGGCCCGCCGGTGCGGCTCGGCCGGGGCACTGGCGGCCGCGACGATCGAACGCGCCCCGCGGCGGGTGTGGGCCACCGTGATGACGGTGCTGATCGCCGTCGTCACCACCGTGGTGATCACCGGGACCAACACCGACATGATCCGCTCGGCCCGCGACATCTTCGCCCCGGTGGCCGAGGTCGACGTGTGGGTGAGCGCCAACTCACCCGACCAGTACCCCACCGATGTTCTGCCACAAGGCCTTACCGCGAATGTCACCGAGGTGACCGGCGTTGCGAGCGTTACCGAAGGTGCCCTCGGTTTCGCTGTCGTCGGCGGCACCCGGGTGCTGCTCGACGGTTTCGCTCCCGGCAGCCACGACGCCCTCTTCCGCGCGCTCGACGACCAGACCCGCAGCGATGTGCTCGCCGGCCGGGGCCTCGTGCTGTCGCAGAATCTAGGGAAAACTCTCGACGTACAGGCCGGTGACGAGCTCACCATGCAGACGCCACACGGCCCGCAGCGGGCGAGGGTGCTGGCCCTGGTCCCCTACTTCTCCACGGTGATCGGCACGGTCGGAATGGATCTCGATCAGATGCGCACCTGGTTCGACCGTCCGGGCACGACGACGCTGCAGATCACCGCCACCAAGGGCACCGATCCTCAGCGGCTGCTGGACAACCTCCGCCAGGCGGTGCCAGCGCCGAACCACGTCTACGACGGCCGCACCGCACTGGCCGGCCTCGAGGCGCCGCTGCACCAGAGCATGCTGATCGCCAACGCCGTGTGGATCATCGTGGCGTTCGTCGCCGCTGTCGCGCTGCTGAACACGCTGACCCTGTCGGTGCTCGAACGGCGCCGCGAGATCGGGGTACTGCGGGCGATGGGAGCCAGCCGACGCTACACCTTGGCCATGGTGCTGGCCGAGGCCGCGGCCATCGGCATGTTGGGCGGGCTGCTCGGGCTGACTCTGGGGTTGGTCGATCAATGGTTGTTCAGCCTCGTCAGCGCAGACATCATGAACTTCGACGTCACATTCCGGCCGACTGCGATGGCGCTGGTCTTCACCGCCGGCGCGGTGGCGCTCAGCCTCCTCGGCTCGCTGCCCCCGGCCCGACGCGCCGCGCGGCTCAACATCATCGAGGCGGTCAGCGTCGAATAGTCGCCACCCCCAGCAGATGTGGGGTGCACGGCGGTGGCACCAAGGTCCGGCGGATGCGGCGCAGCCCGCCGATGTCGAACCCGGCCGCGGCGATCGCGTCGACGGTGCGGCGGTTCGGCTCGCAGCCCGACGACAGCCACGCCCACGGCCGCGCGATCCGGTCCTGGAACCAGCCCATCAGGCCGTCGCCACGCACATGTTCGAGCACCACCAGGCGGCCACCGGGCGCCAGCACGCGCCGGATCTCGGCCAGTGTGGCGGCCACGTCGTCCACCGAGCACAACACCAGCCCGGCGTGGACGGTGTCGAAACTGTTGTCGCCGAATGGGATCGACTCTCCTGACCCGTCGACAATCTCGAGGGCGATGCCGCGCCGCCGGGCCAGCGCACCGGCCATCCGGCGCATCGCGGCATCCGGTTCCACCGCCGCGACGGCCGTCACGGCAGTCGGCAGGAACATCAGATCGCGGCCCGGACCGATCCCGACCATCAGCAGCCGGCCCGTCGCGTGGCTCATCGCGTCCCGTCGGTACCGGCGGTAGAACAGCCGGTCGAACACCGGCATGCCGAGCCGATACACATACGGGAACAACGGATTACGGTGCCTCACTCCCGGGCCCCACGATCCAGTCGGAACGGTGGATAGTCGTCGCTCATCAACGAGACGTACACCGCCACCCGGTACCGCCACCGCACGATGCCCATCAGCAGGTCGAACATGTCCGGTGACACCGTCCCCCGGACCAGTAACCGCACCGCGGAAATGACGCACAGCACCTGCAGCAGCGGCTCCATGGCCCAGCACAGGACGATCTGCGGAAACCCCAACAGCCACTTGACCGGTACCGTCCACCTGGTGAGGTGTTCGGGATGGTCGACTTCGAGATCGCCCGGGTAGTCGGGGCACAGCGCCAGCGTGAAGGGCGGGTAGCGGTCGGTGGTGTTCATCGGGAACCGGTAGTTCATCACCCGCCACGACCAGCGCAACACACCGACGTTGACGTCGAACAGTCCTCTCGGATACCGGCCGGTGCACAAGATAGCCACGCCCGCAATGAAAGTCAGGAGCGGATACACCAGGTAGAGGCCGATCAGTATCGGATAGTGCGGCACCGCCAGCACGCACCACTTCACGAGCCACAGCCAACGCGACGGGGCGTCGATGGCGCCGCGTACCCGTACCGCCGGCCCGGACGTCATGTTCATCTCAGCCGGCAAGCTGTCGCGGCGAGGTCTCGGCCGATGTCCGCGGCCATCCGGCGGTGACTCACCGCCTGCAGGAAAGACATCAGGGTCCAGGTCATCACCCGATCGGAGATCAGCGCGGCGGGCGCCAGCACCGCTTCACCGTGCGATACCGGTAACGAGGCCACCCTGGACACGGCCGCCACCCGGGGTCGTCGGGTCCGCTCGTAGCGGCGCAGCGCCGCACACAGATCCAGATCCGAGCCGCGCTGAAAGTCCGACAGCACCTTGCACAACACCATTGTGTCGAGCAACGCCTGGTTGGTGCCCTGCGCCAGGGTGGGCGGCATCGTGTGGGCCGCATCGCCGAGCAACGTCAGCGGGCCCCGGCCCGGCCCGGGAACGGGATGCCGGAAATGTGGATAGGGCGAGTGGGTGAGATCGTCGTCGGTCAACGTCGCGAGCAGCTCATCGACCGGCCCGCACCACCCGCTGAAGTGGGATCGGATCATTGCGATCGGGCGTTCCGGTCGGACGAAATCCGATGCCCAGGGCAGGTCGAACCACCACTGCACCTCGCTGTTTCCGGCCGGCCACAGGCCGAGGTTGCCGTGCTCACCGATGACGACCATCGCGACGTGTCTGTCCATGCCGTCGGGAAGGACGCCCAGCCCCTGCCAGCTGCACCAGCCGGTGGGCTCGGCGTGCGGTGCGCCGACGATCTCGCGAACCGTGGAGTGCAAACCGTCCGCGCCGATCACCAGATCACCTTCGGCACAACTGCCGTCGGCGAAAACGGCCCGCGCTTCCCCGGTTCCACTGACGACACCGACCACCCGCGCGTTGCCCCTGATCCGTTCCGCCGGAAACCTTTCCAGCAGCCGCTGCAGCAGGACCCGGCGCGGCACCATCTGCACGGGTGCACCCAGCCGGTTCACGATCGCGGTGACGTCCAGGGTGGTCACCCGGCGTCCCGTCGAGGTCAGCACCCGCACAGTGGACAGCTGCTGGCCCGCACCGCGCATGTCGACGCCCAGTTGCGCCAACACGGTTTCGCCGTTGGGCCAGATGGTCACCGCGCCGCCGCCGGCCCGTACGGCCGGACGCTGCTCGAACACGGTGACGTCATGACCGTCGCGCAACAGCCCACGGGCGATGGAGACACCGCCCACTCCAGCGCCGACGACAAGGATCCGCAGCGGTCCTTTCGGCGCTGGCGCAGTGCGGTACCGGCGCTGGGGCCATTTTGGGCCCACGGCTCAATTTATGCCCGCTACCCGGCTGCTGTACAGGGTCGCGAGGTGGCGCCTCGACGCACCTTTGCTTGCGCGAGCAGACGCAAAACTGCCCATTTTGCCGCCAGAATATGCAGTTTTGTGTCTGCTCGCGCTAGGAATGGACCCAGCAGCAATCACCGGATTCGGGCACGCGCACACGCTACGGTTCCTGCTATGTCCGGTGACCGCGCCAGCTACCGCGCCCTGTTCGAGGCCAGCCTCGATGACCCGACCGCATTCTGGGCCGACGCCGCCAAGTCGGTGACCTGGACGACCGAACCCCAGCGTGTACTGGACGACACCAATCCACCGTTCTACCGGTGGTTCCCCGACGGGGAGCTGAACACCTGCGCCAACGCCCTGGACCGCCATGTCGCCGAACGCGGCGATCAGACCGCCCTGATCTACGACTCCCCCGTCACCGGCACCAAGGCCACCTACACCTACCGCGAGTTGCGCGAGGCCACCGCCCGGTTCGCCGGGGCGCTGCGCGGGCTCGGGGTGCACAAGGGCGATCTCGTGGTGATCTACATGCCGATGGTCCCCGAAGCCGTCATCGCGATGCTGGCCTGCGCGCGACTGGGCGCGGTGCACTCGGTGGTGTTCGGTGGGTTCGCCGCCCACGAGTTGGCCGCCCGGATCGACGATGCCCGGCCGGTGGCGGTGGTGAGCGCATCGTGCGGGATCGAGCCGACGCGCGTCATCGAGTACAAGCCGATGCTGGACACAGCGTTGGAGATCGCCGAGCACAAGCCGCGGGCCTGCGTCATCCTGCAGCGCGAGCAGTGTCCGTGCGAGCTGGTCGACGGACGCGACCACGACTGGCGACAACTTGTGGCCGAGGCCGAGCCGGCCGCCCCGGTGCCGGTGGCCGCCACCGACCCGCTGTACGTGCTCTACACCTCGGGCACCACCGGCAAACCCAAGGGCATCGTCCGCGACAACGGCGGGCACGCGGTGGCCCTGCTGTGGAGCATGCGCCACATCTACGACATCGCGCCCGGCGAGGTGTTCTGGGCGGCCTCCGATGTCGGCTGGGTCGTCGGGCACTCCTACATCGTGTACGCGCCGCTGCTGCTGGGTGCGACAACCGTTCTCTACGAAGGCAAACCGGTTGGCACCCCGGATGCCGGGGCGTTTTGGCGGGTGGCCGCCGAGTACGGCGTCAAGGCGTTGTTCACTGCCCCGACGGCGATTCGGGCGATCAAGAAGGACGATCCCGACGGCGCGTTCATCGGCAAGTATGACCTGTCGGGCCTGGCCTACCTGTTCCAGGCCGGCGAGCGGCTCGACCCCGACACCTACCACTGGGCCGCCGACAAACTCGGTGTTCCGGTGGTCGATCACTGGTGGCAGACCGAGACCGGATGGGCCATCGCCGCCGACCCGATGGGTGTCGAAGCCCTTCCGATCAAGCCGGGTTCGGCCACGGTGCCGATGCCGGGTTACGACGTGCAGATCCTGCGTTCGGACGGCACCCGGTGCGAGGCCGGCGAGGACGGTGCCATCTGCATCAGGTTGCCACTGCCGCCGGGCACGCTGCCCACGTTGTGGGGCGACGACCACCGTTACGTGGCGTCGTACCTGTCGGCGTTCACCGGCTACTACCTCACTGGCGACGGCGGTTACCTGGACTCCGACGGCTACCTGTTCGTGATGGGCCGCACCGACGACGTCATCAACGTGGCCGGACACCGGCTGTCGACCGGGTCGATCGAGGCGGTGCTGGCCGACCATCCCTCGGTGGCCGAGTGCGCGGTGATCGGTGTGGCCGACGAGCTCAAGGGTCAGGTGCCGCGGGGTTTCGTGGTTCTCAAGTCCGGCGCCTCGACCGAGAAGATCACCGACGAACTCATCAACCGGGTGCGCGAAAGCATCGGTGCGGTAGCGGTTTTCAAGACGGTCGACGTGGTCTCGGCGTTGCCCAAGACCCGCTCGGGCAAGATCCTGCGCAAGACGATGCGCGGTATCGCCGACGGTCTCGACGAGCCGGTGCCCTCCACCATCGAGGACCCCGCGGTGCTCGATGCGCTCAAAGCCGTGCTGCGCCCGTGAGCTTTTCCCGCGAGCAGACACAAAACTGCCATGTTTCCATGGAAACAAGGCAGTTTTGTGTCTGCTCGCGCTAGAAAAGTGAGGGCCAGGCACGGTTACTCAGCAACCGCAGCCCGTTGAGGGCCACCAGGATGGTCGATCCCTCGTGGCCGGCCACGCCCAGCGGTAACGGCAAGTGCCCGAACAGGTCCCAGGCCACCAGGACGGTGATGACGGTGGCCGCGATCGCCAGGTTCGCTTTGACCAGGCGTCGGGCCCGCCGGGCCAAGGCGATGACCGCGGCGATCGCCGAAAGGTCGTCGCCGACGGTGACGACGTCTGCGGTGTCCACTGTGAGATCGGCTCCGCAGCGCCCCATCGCCATCGACGCATGCGCCGACGCCATGGCCGGGGCGTCGTTGACTCCGTCGCCGACCATCAGCACTCGCCGGCCCCCGGCTTCCCATTCCCGCACGGCGCCGGCCTTGTCCTCGGGCAGCAACCCGGCCCGGACGTCGTCGATACCCAGTTCGCCGGCCAACTGCGTTGCAGCCGTGTGATTGTCACCGGTGAGCAGCACCGGCGAGCAGCCGGTGAGAGCGCGCAGTTTCTGCACGGCCGCGGCAGCGCCGGGGCGCACCTGATCCTGCAACCCGATCACCCCGGCCGCCTGACCGTCGGCGGTGAGGACGACGGCGGTGGCCCCGGTGACCTCGATCTCGGCCACCGCCGGCAGCGCCGGGCCTCGATACGCCGCCGGGCTGAGCACCTCGACCCGACTGCCCTCGACGAGGGCCGCCACTCCCCGGCCACCGTGCGCGGTGAAGTCTCTGGCTGCGGGGACGACGACGGCGCGGGCGGCGGCCTCGGCGACGATCGCGCGCCCGATCGGGTGCTCACTGAATTGCTCTGCGGCAGCTGCGGTTGCGAGCACATCGATGTCGCGCAACGCCACCACCCGCACCACCCGGGGCGTGCCCGTGGTCAGGGTTCCGGTCTTGTCGAGGACGACGACGCCGACATCGGCGAGCCGCTCCATCGCCACGGCAGACTTCACCAACACGCCGTGACGACTGGCCGTGGCGATCGCGCACAACAGCGGTGGCATGGTGGCCAGCACCACCGCGCACGGCGAGGCCACGATCATGAACGTCATGGCGCGCAACAGGGTTGAGCGCAGATCAGCACCCGACACCAACGGCACGACCAACAGCGCCACGGTGGCGGCCACCACGACCATCGAATAGCGCTGTTCGACTTTCTCGATGAACAGTTGCCGGGCCGCCTTGGTCGCCGACGCTTCGGCGACAGCGGCGACGATGCGGGCCATCACGGTGCTCGACGGGTCGCGGGTGACCGTGATCCGCAGCGCACCGGTGGTGTTGAGGGTGCCGGCGAAGACCTCGTCACCGGTCTGTTTGGCGACCGGCAGCGGTTCGCCGGTGATCGAGGACTGGTCGACGTCCGAGGACCCGTCGGTCACGGTGCCATCGGCCGAGATCCGTTCGCCGGGGCGGACGATGATCTGATCGCCGGGCCGCAACGAGTCCGCGCCGACCACGCGCTCGGTCCCGTCGGCCGCGAGCACGGTTGCGTCGGCCGGGGCCAGGTCCAGCAATCCACGCACCGACCGTTCGGTGCGCGCGGTGGCCACATCCTCCAGTGCGCCCGACGTCGCGAAGATGACGATCAACAACGCACCGTCGAACACCTGCCCGATCGATGCCGCCCCGATCGCCGCCACGATCATCAACAGGTCGACGTCGAGGGAGCGGTGCCGCAGCGCCTGCACGCCGGAGGCCGCGGATTGCCAACCACCTGCGGCATAGCAACTCAGATACAGCGTCCACCACAGCGGCGCCGGAGCGTCGGCCAGGTGCGTCACCACCCCGCACAGCATCAGCACCACGGCCGCCGCCGCCCAGCGCACCGAGTCCAGCGACCAGACCCAGGAGCCGAGGCCACGGGGTCCGCCGGACGGCGCATCGACGCCCTGGACCGGGTGCCAGTCGGTCGGCAGAGCAGTCACGGGGCGCGCCTTCCGTTCGGGATCACCTCATACAACGAACACATTTAAACATGTATAGATAGAAATGTATGAGCTACGTTTTTGGCCGCATGCTTGAATGAATCCCATGGGTCACGGAGTTGAGGGGCGCGCGACGCCGGCGGCGTCTCTCGATGCCGCCTCGGCGGCCAAAGTTGCCGAGACGCTGCAGGCCCTGGCCTCCCCGAACCGCTTGCTGATCCTGACCCGGCTGCGCGAGTCACCATGTTCGGTCACCGAACTGTCCGCCGCCGTCGGCATGGAGCAGCCCGCCGTTTCCAACCAGCTCCGGCTATTGCGGGCACTCGGCCTGGTGGCCGGTGACCGGTCTGGCCGCAATATCGTCTACCGGCTCTATGACACCCACGTCGCCCAACTGCTCGACGAGGCGATCTACCACATCGAGCATCTCCGACTCGGCGCCCACGACACCACCGCCTGAGGGCCCAAAGCCGCTTCGGACAACGAGTTTCACGCGCCGTTCACCCGGGCGTCCCACCACGGATCAGGCCGGGTGGCAACAACCTGCGCCGTTTTCGGAATCCTTTATTTTCCTGGTGGCCCGAACTATTGTGAAGTCGTTATATGTTGATGTCCGCCCATCCTCGGGAGTTTGCTACCGGCCTCCGGTGGTCCCCGAAAAGTGAGGAGTTGAACAACGATGCGCATGGCAACCAAGGGATCGTGCACCTGTCGCTGCAATGCCTGCGACGGTGGCCACCACTGCGGAAACCCCCCGAACTGCAACGCACGGCGCTGACGCCGTCGGTGGCCTGCCACCGGAGACAACCGGAGGCAGGCCACCACCGCAGCTACGCCGCCCGGTCTCGGGCCGCACTCATCGATCGCACCGATCGGTGGTGCGACTTCGCGCTGCTCAGCGCCACTTCACGCCATCTTCCCACGTAGTCGACGTCCCGCGCGTCACCCCCGCGCTGGCCTATGCTGCCGCTTGTGCTCACCGCGCTGATCTGGGGACTGATCGCCGCATCCTCACTGCTCATCGGAGCGGTGGGTGGCGTGATCCGCGATTGGAATCGACGCCTCGTCGGCCTCGTCCTCGGCTTCGGCGCCGGGGCACTGATCGCCAGCATCTCCTTCGAACTCGCCGAGGCGGGCTTCCGGGCCAGCGGTGCGTGGGCCGTCGCGCTGGGCCTGGCGCTGGGGGCCGTGGTGTTCTACGCCGCCGACAAGGCGGTAGACCGCATGGGCCGCAACGGAACCCAGACCGCCGGGCTGCCCTTGCTGCTGGGCGCCCTGCTCGACGGCATCCCCGAACAGACCGCGCTCGGCATCGGTATCGCCACCGGGGCCGGCGTCAGCCTGGCCCTGGTGGTCTCGATCTTCGTGTCCAACCTGCCCGAGTCGATCGGGTCGGCCACCGATATGAAAGACGCCGGGCATCCGGCCGCCAAAATTGTCGGCGGCTGGGCCCTGATCGCCGCCCTGTGCGCCCTGGCCACCGTCGGCGGCTACCAGCTCCAGAACGTCGTCGGCGCTCAATTCGAGGGTGCGATCAACGGTTTCGCCGCCGGGGCGCTGCTGGTGATGCTGGTGGGTTCGATGATCCCGGAGGCGACGGAGAAGGCCGGCGAGAACGCCGGGTTGGCGGCCGTCCTCGGATTCGCCGTCGCCGCGGGCCTGTCGGTGGCCGGGTGAACCACTACGGAGTTAGGTTCGGCAGGTGAATGCGCAGTGGCACCTGGGGCCGCTCGACATCGGGGTGCACAACCTGTTTGTCGCCCTCGGGGTGTTCGCCGCCCTGGTGGTGTTCGTCGCCGAGGCGCGACGACGCGGGGCGGTCAATGAGCAGTCCGTGGTGGCCGTCGCCGGGGCGCTGATCGGCGGAGCGATCGGGATGCGGCTCTCGGGTTGGGTGCGGCACCTGGACTTCAGCGCGAATCCGACCCTGGCCCACGCGTGGCAGTTAGGTTCACGCAGCATCCTGGGCGGGCTGCTCGGCGCCTATCTCGGCGTGCTGATCGCCAAGCGCCTCGGCGGTTATCGCGGGAAAACCGGCGACCTGTTCGCCCCGGCGGTGGCCCTCGGAATGGCAATCGGCCGGATCGGCTGTCACCTCACCGAAGCCCCGGGCCGCCCCACCGCGCTGCCCTGGGGTATCCATGCACCGGCCGACACCCCCGGCTGCCCCGGGTGTCTGACCGGGGCCGCGATGCACCCGTCGTTTCTCTACGAGATCGCCTTCCAGCTCACCGCCTTCGCGGTGCTGCTCTGGCTGCGCCCGCGCATCGGACGGCCCGGTGAGCTCTTCGTGCTCTATGTCGCCGCATACGCGGTGTTCCGCTTTCTCGTCGAATTCGTCCGGGCCAATGAGACCGTCTGGCTCGATCTGACCCGCCCGCAATGGTTCCTGCTGCCCTCGTTGCTGATCATCGGGTTTCGGCTGTGGTATGGCTACCGCCGCGGGTACTATCGCAAGCCGGCCCACACTCAGGAGGTGCTCGCATGACGACACCGCCCGATCCGCCCGACGACACGCCCCCGCAGGGCTGGGTGCCCCCGGCATACGGCCCACCTGTCCCCGGCCCGCAACATTTTGAGCCCCAAGGTATCCCGCCGGGCTACCACGGTGGGCCACCGCAGCAGTACCCGGCGTACCAGTACCCGCCGGGCCCGCCCCCGCAGCAGCCCCGGCGGCGAATCTCGATCGGCATGGTGTTCGTGGGCCCGCTGCTGTTCATCGCCATCAACATCGCCGTCGGCTTCGCCACAGTCATGGTCACCGGGCTGGTCGACCATCTCGGTATCAGCTCCGACACCGTGCTCGCCCTCGGCGCAGTCCTGTTGGCGCTCATCGCCTTCGGATGGGGCGCCCTGTTGCTGAGATCGGCCGACCCCGACAGGCGGGGTGTCGGCCTCGGTCTGATGATCGGCTGGGCGCTGACTTCCGTCGTCACCGCCGGGTTCTGCACCGGCGTCAACCCCTCGATGTACCTGTGAGCACCGGAATGGGGTTGCGCGGCGACCGATTGCACCGGTACGTCACCGCGTTCTGCCCGCACTGCCACGAGGAGGCACCCGAGCGCCCGCTGGCCGAGGTCGCCCGGCTGTCCGGCGTCCTCGTGGAACGGGACGGTCAGATCTGGCTCGAACGTGGATGTCGCACACACGGATTGGTGCGCACCCTTTACGACGAGGATCCGGAGATCCTGTCCTACCTGGAGGAGTGGACCGCCCCGACCAAGGCCCACATTCCCGACGTCGCAGGCAACTTCGACCCCATTCCCTCGGCGTATCTGCGTGGCCTGCCCGAGATGCAGACGCAGCACACCTGCATCCTGCTGGAGGACATCGCCGAAACCTGCAATCTGCGCTGCCCCACCTGTTTCACCGACAGTTCGCCCGATCTCCGCCACGTGGTGCTTACCGACGACGTGCTGTCCAACGTTGATCAGCGGCTGGCGCGCGAGAACGGTCGCCTCGACGTCCTGATGCTCAGCGGCGGCGAGCCCACCCTGCACCCGGACCTGCCCACCCTGCTCGACGAGCTGGTGTCCCGTCCCATCACCCGGATCCTGATCAACAGCAACGGAATCCGCATCGCCACCGACGACGCGCTGCTGGATCTGCTGACCGCCCACCGGGAACGCGTCGAGGTGTATCTGCAGTACGACGGGCTGTCCGAGCAGGCTCACCGCCACCATCGCGGCGGCGATCTGCGGCGCGCCAAGAGCCAAGCGCTGCAACGGCTCTCCGAGCGCGAGATCTTCACCACCCTGGTGATGACGGCGGCTCTCGGCGTCAACGACGACGAGATCGGCGACATGGTCCGGCTGGCCCTGGACACCCCCTATGTCGGCGGCCTCACCATCCAACCGCAGTTCGGGTCGGGACGCTCCGCCGCCATCGACCCGTTGCACCGGCTCACCCACACCGGCGTGCTCAAACGGCTGGGCCCGCAGACCGCAGGCGCGGTCACCTGGCGCGACCTGACCGCGCTGCCCTGCTCGCATCCGCATTGCTGTTCGGTCGGATACCTGGTGCGCGACGACAGCGAGCAGTGGCGCTCGCTGGTGTCGCTGATCGGCACCGACAACCTCAAGGACAAGCTGGGGTTGGTGTCCAACCGGATCGCCGACACCGAGATCCCCCGCCAACTACGCCTGGCGGTGCAGGAATCGCTGCTGGGACTGCTCTCGGAGCAATCGTCGCTGTCGCATCCACAGATCGGCGATGTCTGGCGTGCCATTTGCGAGAGCTGCGACCTGGGCATGGGGACACTGCTGACCCTGGCCTCCTCGGCCCTGCCGGGCCGCCGCCGCAAGATCCGCCGGCTGCTCGGCGAGCGCGTGGTGCGGCTGACCGTCAAGCCGTTCATGGACATGTCCACGATGATCGAAGAGCGGCTCACCCAATGCTGTGTGCACGTCGGCACCCGATCCGGGAGCTCGGACGCGGTCGAACCGCCCGCACACCAATGCGCCCCGTTCTGCGCGGTGCAGGCCTGGCCCGCCCTCGGCCGGCAGCGGCTGTCCCTGTCGGCCGGTGCCGGCCTACCGCTCATCGAGATTCGATGACCAGAAGAACTGCCAGGTCAGCGGGGTTTGCGCGGTATTCGCGCAATGATCGTGCAGGTAGCGGCGGATTGTGAACGAATGTGCGGATGGCCTGAACCGCTGGTCGGGACATGTTTCTGCCAGACTGTAGTGGCACCAACTGTGAACTACTGTTCCTAACCGTCCTCTTAAGCTGCTAACTTGCAATGAAGTGGGTGTCCCACTGTCGGGGGGCCTGCCGCCTGTTTTGGATCAATCAGGAGTGAATGCCTTGAAGATGACAAACATCAGTACGGCTTTTGCCGCCGCGGCCATTGCCGCCGCGGCGATCGTCGCCAGCGCCCCGATGGCGCTCGCCGACGACAGCGCCGTGACCACCAACTCGCTCGGCAGCCAGGCCAAGCTGGACAACGGCAGCCAGGGCTGGACGATCACCGATCTCAAGCCCAGCAGCGACACCATCAACTACCCGGTCCGCGGCACCCTGTGGGAGGTCACCGCCACCAACGAAGCCCTCCAGGGCTCGGTGACGCCGATCGTCTCCAACTTCAACACCCGCGCCGCCGATGGGCAGAACTACCGCGCGCTGTTCCAGGTGCCCAGCTCGCAGGGCGTCAACCCGGCCACTCTCGCCGAGGGCCAGAAGACCAGCGGCAAGATCTACTTCGACGTGACCGGTGAGCAGCCGACCAGCGTCGTCTACAACGCCGGCGGTCGCGACCTGCTGGTGTGGGACAAGGCCGCTGCGCCTGCTGCCGCTCCGGCTGCCGGCGCTCCCGCCGCTCCGAAGCGCCAGGCACCCGCCGCCTCGGCCGCCACCCCGGCGGCTCCGGCCGCTGCCGGAGCCGCCGAGACTCCGGTCGCTGCTCCGGCTGTGGCCTCCCCGGCCCCGGCTGCCACCACCCCGGCGGTTCCGGCCGCTGCGGGCGCCGGTAGC
The DNA here is from genome assembly GCF_019050325.1 of [Mycobacterium] fortunisiensis. Taxonomy (GTDB): domain Bacteria; phylum Actinomycetota; class Actinomycetes; order Mycobacteriales; family Mycobacteriaceae; genus Mycobacterium; species Mycobacterium fortunisiensis. The sequence goes on from NZ_VOMB01000023.1 coordinate 294,090, forward strand.
CGTGCCGCGGACCTGCCTGCCGCTGCCGCAGCCACCGAAGGTGTTCCGGCGGCGACCCCGGCCGGCACCGAAGGCGTTCCGGCCGCTGCTCCGGCCCCGGGTGCTCCGGCTCCCGAGTCGGCCCCGGTCGCACACGGCACGCCGGCCGCTGAGGGTGTCCCGGCACCCGCCGGTGCGGGCAGCGCTGCCACCGCGATCGCACCCGAGGGCGTTCCCGCCGAGGGCGTTCCGGCGGCTCCGGCCCCGGGCGCTCCGGCTCCCGCCGCTCCGGCACCGGGCGCACCGGCACCCGCCGCTCCGGCACCGGGCGCTCCGGCGGCCACCGAGCCGGCGCTGGTTCCGGCCGGCACCCAGCCGGTGATCACGCCGAGCCCGGCTCCGGCCGTGGCCCCGGCGAGCAACCACGGGACTGCCTCCTGATCTGAGTAGTCAAGGCAACGGCCGGACGCGGGCAACCGCGGCCGGCCGTTGTTTTGTGTGACGGGTCGCTCACCCGCCGCCGTTTTCCACACCAGGGTTGTCGATCACGTGGCTGAACGACCCAGCGGTAGAAATCGGCACGCAGAAAGCGTTGCCAGTGACCGAGAACCGGTCAGGCGATCGACAGCGCGATGCCGTCGAGGATGTCGTGCTCGCTGACCACCAGTTCGCCGATACCGGCCCGCTGCGCGAGCACCGCCGCCAGCTCCTCGACGATGATCGCGCCGCCGCCGATCACGTCGGCCCGGCCGGCATGCATCGGCCCGAGTGCCAGCCGCTCGGCTTTGGTCATCCCGATCAGCTGCTCGCACACCTTGAGCAGATCGTGGAATCCGATGCGGGACAGGTGAATTGCCTCGGGATCGTATTCCGTCATGCCTTGCGCGAGCGCCGAGAGCGTCGTCATCGTCCCGGCCACGCCCACCCAGGTGTGCGCGCCGTCGACCGGCACCACGGCCAGCGCCTCGGCCAGCCCATCACGGGCCACCGCCCGCGCCCGGGCCACCTCGGCCGCACTCGGCGGATCGGAGTGCAGGCACCGTTCGGTCAGCCGGACACAGCCGATGTCAGCCGAGAAGCTGGCCCGCACCGCCGCGTCACCCAGCACCAGTTCGGTTGAGCCCCCGCCCAGATCGACCACCACGAACGGTCCCGCGGCGGGATTGAGCTCACCGACCGCTCCCCGGAACGACAGCTCGGCTTCCTCGGTGCCGGTGATCACCTCGGCCACCGCCCCTGGCACCACCGTGCCCAACAGGCAGGCGGTCATCGCGAAGAACTCGTCGCGGTTGCCGGCATCGCGCGCGGCCGAGGTGGCCACCATCCGCACCGCGGCCACCGAGTGCTCGGCCATCATTGCCACATAGTCGGCCAGCGCGGATTCAGTGCGCGCCAACGCCTCCGGGGCAAACTGGCCGGTGGCATCGACACCCTGGCCCAGCCGCACCACACGCATCTCACGGTGCACGTCGCGCAGCGTGCCGTCGACCACGTCGGCGATCAACAACCGGATCGAGTTCGTGCCACAGTCAATTGCGCCGACCCGGCGCGAGCCGTCAATTGCGCCGACCCGATTCACACCCACACCTCGCGATCCAGAATCCCGGCCATTGCCGGTTCGGCTGCCAGCACCGCCAGCGCCTCATCTCCAAAGGGGTTGACCCCCGGACCTTTTGCCAGCGAATGGGCCATCACCACGTGCAGGCACTTGACCCGATCCGGCATGCCGCCGCCGGTGAACGTGGTGCCCAGGGGTTCGATCGCATCGCGCTCGGCAAGGTAGGACTCGTGAGCCCGCCGATAGGCCGCGGCCAGCTCCGGATCCTGTTGCAGCCGTTCGGTCATCTCCCGCATCAGGCCGGCGGACTCCAGCCGGCTGGCCGCCGCGGTCAATGCCGGGTGGGTCAGGTAGTACAGCGTGGGGAACGGTGTGCCGTCAGGCAATTTCGGTGCCGTCTTGACGACACCGGGTTCACCGTTTGGGCAGCGGTAGGCGATTTCCAGCACACCGCGCGGTTCACGGCCCAGCTGCCGGGCGACGGACTCGAGGTCGGCGGGATCAACCATTGGGACCTCTGGGCTCGGCCGGCGGAACCGGCGGAACAGGCGGAGCCGGCGGCCCGCCCGGCGCGGGGAGCCCGCCGATTGTCGGCGAAACCCCATGCGGCTCATCGGCAATCGTGTGCCACAGCGAGGTGTACCACGGCTGCCCGGCAGGCGTCGTCGAACCGGGCAGCACCGTCGCCCCGGGCTCGGAATCCACCGCGCCGGGGGGCAGCTGAACCTGATAGGGAGTGTCGCCGGGCATGACGAAACCCAGGCGTTCTCTGGCCTGCGCCGCGATGTACACCGGGTCGGCCAGTTTGACCTTCTGCTGTTCCAGGTCGGCGATCTGGGCTCGCAACTGTTGCTCGCTGGCTTTGAGCTGCTTCATCTCGGTGCGCTGGGCGAAGTAGGTGCGCACCGGCCCGGCGATGGTCAGGGTCAGCACGCACACCACCGCGGCCAGGATTGCCGCCCGCCGCGCGGTGGACCCGAACCGCTGTTCGGACACCAGCTCGGCCTGCTGCTGAGCCTGTACCGCAATGGCTTTGGTGACCTTCTCATCGGGAGCCGACTCCCCCTGCGCGGAGCGGGTGTCGGCCACCCGGCGCCGGGCCTGGGAAGCGCGCGGCCGATTCGACTCCCCGGTCTTGCCCGGCTTGCCGGGTCGGGAGGCCGGGGACCGTCGCTTCGGATCGGGCCGCTTCGCTTCGGGCATCGACTTTTTGGGGCGCAGACGCCTAGTTACTTGGCCTCGAACCGGGGGAAGGCCAGATCGCCGGCGTAGCGCGCGGCGTCGCCGAGGGCCTCCTCGATGCGAAGCAACTGGTTGTACTTGGCCACCCGCTCGCTGCGGGCCGGGGCACCGGTCTTGATCTGGCCGCTGCCCACCGCGACCGCCAGGTCGGCGATGGTGGTGTCCTCGGTCTCGCCGGAGCGGTGGCTCATCATGGTCCGGTATCCGCTGTTGTGGGCCAGCGCAACGGCATCCAGGGTTTCGGTGAGCGTGCCGATCTGGTTGACCTTCACCAGCAGCGCATTGGCGGCGCCCCGCTCGATGCCGTCCTCCAGGCGCTCGGGGTTGGTGACGAAGAGGTCGTCGCCAACCAGCTGGATCCGGTCGCCGATGGCCGACGTCAGCGCCACCCAGCCGTCCCAGTCGTCCTCGGACAGCGGGTCCTCGATCGACACCAGCGGGTAGGCCTCGATCAGGCCGGCGTAGAACTCCGACATCTGCTCGGCGGTGCGGGTCTCTTTCTCAAACGCGTAACCCGAACCCTCCGTGTAGAACTCGGTGGCCGCGACATCCAGGGCCAGGGCCACGTCGCTGCCGAGCTTGAACCCGGTGGTCTCGATGGCCGTCGCGATCAGGTCCAGGGCGGCCTTGGTGCCGGCGACATCGGGGGCGAACCCGCCCTCGTCGCCCAGACCGGTGGACAGCCCCTGCTTCTTGAGCACCGACTTGAGCGCGTGGTAGACCTCGGCGCCCCAGCGCAGCGATTCCTTGAACGACGGTGCGCCGATCGGGGCAACCATGAACTCCTGGACGTCCACCCCGGTGTCGGCGTGGGCGCCGCCGTTGAGGATGTTCATCATCGGCACCGGCAGGATGTGCGCGTTCGGTCCGCCCAGGTACCGAAAGAGGGGTAGAGCGGCACTGTCCGCAGCGGCCTTGGCCACCGCCAGCGAGACCCCGAGGATGGCGTTGGCACCGAGCCGGGACTTGTCGGGTGTGCCGTCGAGATCCAGCAGGGCCTGATCGACCAGGCGCTGATCGTCGGCGGCCAGCCCGATGATCGCCGGAGCGATCTCGTCGAGAACGGCCTCGACGGCCTTCTCCACGCCCTTGCCGCCATACCGGGAACCGCCGTCGCGCAGCTCGACCGCCTCGTGCTCACCCGTCGAGGCGCCCGACGGCACCGCCGCCCGGGCGAACGTCGCATCGGTCAGGGCCACCTCGACCTCGACCGTCGGGTTGCCACGCGAATCGAGGATCTCGCGGGCTCCAACCTGCTCGATGATGGGCACTGGCTTCTCCTTATTGAGTCCTGCGTGTAGGGATGAGACTAGATCGTGGAGCGCATCAAGTCGTGTTTGGGCGTGTCGCTCCGGCGTCACAGCGCGTGGCCGGCCGCGTACGCCGTCGCCCAATCGCGCACCGAGCGGGCGTACTGCTCGGAATTGTTGTAGGCCTTCAGCGCCTTCATCCAGCCCCGCGGGGTGGACAGGTCTTTGCCGTACCAGCACAGCAGGCCCGCCGCCGAGAGCGCGGCATCGTCGAAATTGTCCGGGCTCACCACCCCGTCGTTGTTGGCGTCCACCCCGAAGTGGCCCCAGGTCTCCGGAATGAACTGCATGGGCCCCATCGCCCGGTCCATCTCCGCGTCGCCGTCCAACTTGCCGCGGTCGGTGTCGGGGATGTGCAGATTGCCGGCGGTCCCGTCCAGCTGCACCCCCCGGATCGGCGGCGTGACGTCGCCGTTGCGCGCGATCATCGCGCCCCGATAGGTGCCGTGGTGGCTCTCGACCTGGCCGATCCCGGCCAGCGTGGGCCAGGCCAGCCGGCAGTTGGGGTTCTCCACCTCGGCGACCCGGGCGGCGTAGGCGTAGGCCTCCAGGGCATTGACGGGCAAGCCCAACGCCGGAGCCCGCTGCGCCGCCCAATCGTGCAGCTGATCGGCGGGCCGGCCCTTGGCATAGGTGTCCACAGCCGGGACCGGATCTCCGACCGGCGGCGGCACCCCCTCGGGAATCGGAGTACCCAGATGCCACGAGCAGGAAGAGGCCAACAGCAGCGCTGTCGCAGCAACTACGGCAACAGCCCGCAGCCAACGCACTGGCGACACCGGACTCCCTCAACCCGCTCTTTCTGATTGGCCATCGTCGCATGCGCGGGCGGCACAGTGTCGGGCGACGGGCCGGTGCGCGGGCGCGGCACGTGGAGACGGCTGCACTCCCAGTACCCCCTGCTAAGGTGAGCCACGCCTTGCTATGGACCTTGCTGCGGACAGCGCGAGGCGACGTTTTCCACGGTGTTTCACTCCGGTCGAACGAGGACGCGTTGATGACTGCCATCTCGAACGTTCCGACCAGCACGCTGGCCGCATCCAACGTCACATCCCAGGTGTTCGGCAGCGGGCTGATCGGTTTGCGGGAAGGTCTCGAAGCCGCGATCGTGGTGTCGATCCTGGTCGCGTTCCTGGTGAAATCCGAGCGCCGCGACGTCCTCAAATGGGTGTGGCTGGGCGTGGGCGCGGCGATCGCCATGACCGTGACCATCTTCCTGATCATCCAGTTCGGCGAGAACACCATCAGCGGTCTGGGTGCCGAGGCCATCGCCGGCGTCGCGTCGCTGATCGCCGTCGTCATCGTCACCACCATGGTGCTGTGGATGAAGAAGGCGTCTGCCTCCATGTCGGGACAACTCCGCGGTGAGATGTCGCAGGCCCTGGAGACCGGCGGGGTGGCCGTCGCGCTGCTGGCGTTCCTGGCGGTGGGCCGCGAAGGCGTGGAAACCGCCCTGTTCATGGTCGGTTACGCCGAAGCCGAGACCCTGTGGCCGCTGACCGGGCTGATCATCGGCGTGCTGATCGCCGCGGCGATCGCCTACGGCATGTATGCCGGCGCCGTCCGGATCAACCTGGCCAAGTTCTTCAAATACACCGGCATCTTCCTGATCGTGGTGGCGGCCGGAATCCTGGCCTACGGCATCAAGGCGCTGCAGACCGTCGGCTGGCTGCCCGGGCTGGGCGCCAAAGCCTTCGACATGAGCGGCGCCTTCGACTGGTCGGCCGCCTACGGCGAGATCATCCAGGGTGTGTTCAACATCGACCCGACGCCGACCGTGCTGCAGTTCAGCGCGTGGCTGGCCTACATCGTCGTGGTGCTCGCGCTGTTCCTGAAGCCGGCGCGGACCGCTGAGGGCGCGTCGCCGGGGCCGTCTCAAACGACCTCCGAGCCGACTGTCGGGCCGGAGACCTCCAACGCATCCGAAAGGTCGACCAAGTGAAGATCACTCCCGCCGTCAAGACCGGTTTCGCGGCATCGGTCGCGGTCCTGGCCGGCATCTCGCTGAGCGCCTGCCAGGCCAAGGAGGCCGACAACGGCAGTGCCGGAGCCACGGGCACACCGATCACCGTCGACGCCACCGACACCGAATGCACGCTGTCGGGGACGACCGCGACGACGGGGCCGGCCACCTTCGAAGTCACCAACAACGGCAACAAGGTCACCGAGTTCTACGTCTACGGCAAGGGCGAGCGGGTGATGGGCGAGGTGGAGAACATCTCCCCCGGCCTGCGCCGCCAGCTGATCGTGCAGCTGACCCAGCCGGGCACCTACCAGACCTCGTGCCGCCCCGGCATGGTCGGCGAGGGCATCCGCGGCAACTTCGAGGTCACCGGCGAAGCGGTGCAGATCGACACCGAGGGCAAGTTCAAGGAAGCCGCCGACAGCTACAAGCGCTACGTCCTCAGCCAGACCGATGCGCTGGTGCCGTCCACCGAGGCGTTCGTGGCGGCCGTCAAGGCCAAGGACGTCGCCAAGGCCAAGGAGCTCTTCCCGACCACCCGCACTTACTACGAGCGCATCGAGCCGGTCGCCGAGTCCTTCCCCGACGATCTGGACCCGCGGATCGATCTGCGCGAGGCCGACCTGGAGCCGGGCCAGAAGTGGACCGGTTTCCACGCGCTGGAAAAGCAGCTGTGGGTGACCGGCTTGCAGCCCGACGCCGACGCCCTGGCCGATCAGTTGCTGGCCGACGTCAAGGAGCTCGAGGCCGGGGTCAAGGCAGCGGACTGGACGATCGATTCGACCCAGATCGCCGGCGGCGCCCAGGGCCTGCTCGACGAGATCGCGCTGAGCAAGATCACCGGCGAAGAGGACATCTTCAGCCACACCGACCTGTGGGATTTCAAGGCCAACGTCGAAGGTTCGCAGACCGCGGTGGCCTCGGTGCGCCCCATTCTCGACGAGCGTGACGCCGAACTGGGCAAGCGCGTGGACCAGCGCTTCTCCGAAGTCGAGGCGTTGCTCGAGAAGTATCGTGAGCGGGACGGTTTCGTCTCCTACGACAAGGTGACCGAGCCGCAACGCCAAGAGCTGTCACGCGCCATCGACGCGCTGAGCAAAGAGGTGAGCCAGGTGCAAGGTGTCATCGCCCACCAGTGATTCGCCTGAATCTGCTGCGGCGGAGCCCCCGGTGGCCGCGCAGACCGCAGGTTTCTCCCGGCGCAAGCTGTTCGGTGCCGCCGGTGTCACCGCCGCGGTAGTCGGTGCCGCGGGCGCGGGCGCGTTGGCGGGCCGCGCCTCGGCGGCCGGCACCGCGCCGGGTGCCTTGCAGGGGCCGGTCCCCTTCCGCGGGGAGCGGCAGGCGGGCATCATCACCGAAGCCCAGGACCGGATGCATTTCTGTTCGTTCGATGTCACCACCGACAACCGTGACGACGTCATCGCCCTGCTCAAGCAGTGGACCCAGATGGCCGAGCGGATGACCCGTGGCGACGAGACCGAAGCCGGCGGTGCGGTGGGCGGCAATCCCTATGCACCGCCGGCCGATACCGGTGAGGCGCTGGGCCTTCCGGCCTCGCAGCTCACGCTGACGATCGGGTTCGGGCCGTCGTTCTTCGTCAAGGACGGCAAGGACCGCTTCGGTATCGCCGACAAACAGCCCGCCGAACTCAAGGACCTGCCCAAGTTCCCCAACGAGACGATGGACCCGGCCCGCTGCGGGGGCGACATCTGCGTGCAGGCCTGTGCCAACGATCCCCAGGTGGCGGTGCACGCGATCCGCAACCTGGCCCGGGTCGGGTTCGGCACGGTCGCGGTGCGGTACTCGCAGCTGGGTTTCGGCCGCACCTCCTCGACCACGCGGGACCAGGCCACTCCACGAAACCTGTTCGGGTTCAAGGACGGAACCAACAACCTCAAGGCTGATGAGACCGAGCTCCTGGACAAGAACGTCTGGGTGGCCGACGACGACGGGCCGGCCTGGCTCACCGGCGGCAGCTACCTGATCACCCGGCGCATCCGGATGCGGATCGAAAACTGGGACCGCACCACCCTTCTGGAGCAGGAGCGGGTGATCGGGCGCCAGAAGGGCAGCGGCGCACCCAACGGCCTGCAGCAGGAGTTCGACGAGCTCGATTTCGAGATCACCGACGGCAGGGGCAATCCGAAGATCGACGTGGACGCGCATGTGCGGTTGGCCTCGGCCGAGCACCTGGGCGGCATCGAGATCCTGCGTCGCGGTTACAACTTCACCGACGGCTCAGACGGATTCGGCCACCTCGATGCCGGGCTGTTCTTCATCGCCTTCGTGCGCAGCCCCGAGAAGCAATTCATCCCGATGCAACGGGAACTGGCCCGCAAGGATCTGCTCAACGAGTACATCACCCACACCGGGACGGCCATCTTCGCCTGCCCGCCCGGGCTGCGCGACGGGGATACCTCGGGATACTGGGGTTCGGCCTTGTTTGAGTAGGCCTTGCGCGTCGAGTGCGACGCAGACGTCGGTTGGCGGCGCTTCCGACGACGTTTGCGTCACGTTCGACGAGCTGAGAGCTCAGGGCTCAGCTTCGTCCTCCACCTCAGCCTCGGGCTCGTCCTCGGGCTCGTCCTCAGGCTCAGGCTGCACAACCGCATCCGGCCAGTAGGTCCGCCACTCGTCCTCGGTGATCGTCCCCAACGGTTTGACGTCGAGTTCCTCGGGAACGTCCTCCCCCCGACGGCCGGCGGCGATGTCGGATTCCGCCAACCGCACCGTGTCCATGAACTCCAGAACCGCACAGCGCAAGTCATTCTCGGCGTCGACGTCCGCCGATACCGTCACCGAGGTCAACGCGGCGGGAACGAGGTCGGCGGGCAGCCCGGCCTGGGCGACTCGGGCCAGCACCTTCTGCGCCAGCGCCAGCGCCGGTTGCCCGGTGGGCACGTCGTCCATCGACGAGCCACGCGCCTTCACCTTCTGCTCCTGGGCCTTACGCTCTTCCCACTGGGCCAGCTGCTCGTCGAGTGAAATCGATTCTCCGGCAAGCACTGCCGGCACCCGGTTGCCGAGTTTGCGTACCAGCGCGTCGGCGACGTCGTCGATGTCGAATGGGTGCACCGGCGCGTCCTCGGCGATGCGGGCATGGAACAGCACCTGCAGCAGCACGTCACCGAGTTCTTCGCGGAGTTCGTCGGCGTTCCCACCGCGCACCGCGTCGAACAGTTCGTAGGTCTCTTCCAACAGGTAGCGACGCAGCGAATCGTGGGTCTGCTCGCTCTCCCACGGCCCCGCGGTGCGCAGCTTGTCCATCATCGCGACGGCATCCACAATCCGCTCCCCAGCTTGCGCCCGAGGGGCCGCGATCAACCGGTCCCCCGCCGCCAGACGGGCCTTGACCGCTGGATGCTCCGGGTCCGAGGACAGCAGAACCGGAGCGTCCTCCCCGTCGTACGCGGGCCGCGCGGCCGGCAGCGACCACGGCACCTTGACCGGCATTTCCTCGGTGTATTGCACATCGCCGGTGAGCAGGTCGATCGCGTCGACCGGGATGAGCGACGGGCGGCGGGGGTCAACCAGTACCACGGTCATCGGGCTCCACCCCCTCACCTTGACGACGAGATTTGCTGATCTCGGTTATACCAACACTTGGCCGGACTTCGATGCACCTGGTGAACACGGCCAACGCGGCGATTCACCGACACCGGGCGGGGCCCCCACGGGATGGCCGCCCTGCCCGAAGGCAAGGCGGCCATCATGTCACAGGCCGTGGCCTACGACGCCGGCGGGAACTGGCCCTCCGGGATCACCCAGTGCCCCGGGGTCTGGTTGTAGAACGGGTTGGCCACCCCGTTCACCGTGGGCTGCGTCTCGAGCTGGCCGGGCGGAATTCCGAAGAACGGATTCGCAACTCCGTTGATGGTCGGCGAATTCACCAGCTGGCCAGGTGCGATATTGCCGTTCGGTTGCCGGAAGAAATTGTCTACCTCGGGAAACCGGACAGTCGGCACGTTCACGTCCGGAACGTTCACACTCGGCACATTCACATCCGGAACATTCACCCCGGGCACGGCCGGCCCGGGAACCGGAGGCGGCGGCGGCACGTCCGGAACGGCGTGCGCCAAGCCTGCACCCAGGCCAAACGCTCCGAGACCCAGTGCACCGGCCATTGAGGTGGTTACTGCGAACTTCTTGAAGTCCATGATCGCTCCTTCGCCTTGCGTCATCGCGACGAAATCCACCAGGTGGTGGCGATATCGCGTGATGTTCGGTTTGGGAAATTGCGTGACCGCCATATGTCCGACGACCTGCCGTCTCGTCCGGACGACAGCGCAATACCTTCGACCCCCCGACAGGTATGTCGGGTCGCAGCGTCGGTGCGTTAACAGCGGTTCGGCGATTCGGCCGGCGCGGAAGCCCAAAAAGGCACCACCACCAGGCGATCAGTCCGCAGAATTCAGTCCCGCGGTGATGTCGAAACTGCTCTGTGTTTGCCCGTTGAGTACCAGGACCAGCCCGGCCACCCACTGGACCAATTCCAGATCGCGAATACGCGGCGCACCGACACCGTCACCGGCACGCGGCAGGGGCACCTGCACGGTGGACGTCGTCGCCCGGTAGTGGCCACCCGGGTACATCCGCTTGAGCCTCAGCTGGGCGGAGTCCGGCAGGACCATCGGGGACAGTTTCACCGTCGAGGCCGACACCGCACCGATCTCGGTGATGCCGTACTCGCGGCACAACAGCCGGAGCCTGGCCACCGCAACGAGACGCTGCGCGGGCTCGGGCAGCGGACCGTACCGGTCGACGAGCTCGTCCACGACGGCGCGTACCGCGTCCTCGTCTGAGGCGGCGGCCAGCCGGCGGTAGCCCTCCAAGCGCAGCCGGTCACTGCCGATGTACTCCGGTGGCAGGTGCGCATCGACCGGCAGATCGACCCGCACCTCCTTCGGCTCCTGCGGGGTCGCAACGGTTTTCCCGTCGGCCGCCGCCCGGTAGGCCTCCACGGCCTCACCGACCAGCCGCACGTACAGGTCGAAGCCGACGCCCGCCACGTGGCCGGACTGCTCAACCCCCAACACGTTGCCGGCGCCGCGAATCTCCAGGTCCTTCATCGCCACCGCCATGCCCGCACCGAGTTCGTTGTTCTGCGCGATGGTGGCCAGGCGGTCATAGGCCGTCTCGGTCAGCGGCGAGTTGGGCGGATACAGGAAGTAGGCATAGCCACGTTCCCGGCTGCGGCCGACGCGACCACGCAACTGGTGCAGCTGTGACAGGCCGAACGTGTCGGCCCGCTCGACGATCAACGTGTTGGCGTTGGAGATGTCGAGGCCGGTCTCGACGATCGTGGTGCACACCAGGATGTCGTATTCGCGGTTCCAGAAGCCCTCGACGGTCTTCTCCAGGGTCTCCTCGTTCATCTGCCCGTGCGCGACAACGACTCTGGCCTCGGGCACCAACTGGCGGATCTTCGCGGCGGCCTGGTCGATCGTGCGGACCCGGTTGTGGATGTAGAACGCCTGCCCGTCGCGCAGCAGCTCGCGGCGCAACGCCGCGGCCACCTGCTTGTCGTCGTGCGGGCCGACGTAGGTCAACACCGGGTAGCGCTCCTCGGGCGGGGTGAGGATCGTCGACATCTCGCGGATGCCGGCCAAGCTCATCTCCAGGGTGCGCGGGATCGGGGTGGCGCTCATGGTGAGCACGTCGACGTGGGTGCGCATCGACTTGATGTGCTCTTTGTGCTCGACGCCGAAGCGCTGTTCCTCGTCAACGATGATGAGCCCCAGGTCTTTCCACGTCACGCCGGTCTGCAGCAGCCGGTGCGTGCCGATCACCACGTCGACCGACCCGTCGGTCATGCCCTCCATGGTGGCCCGCGATTCGGCCGGATCGGTGAACCGCGACAACCCCTTGACCGTCACCGGGAAACCTGCCATCCGGTTCGTGAAGGTCTGCAGATGCTGATCGGCCAGCAGCGTCGTCGGCACCAGCACCGCCACCTGCTTGCCGTCCTGCACGGCCTTGAACGCCGCGCGCACCGCGATCTCGGTCTTGCCGTAGCCCACGTCGCCGCAGATCACCCGGTCCATCGGAACCGGCTTCTCCATATCGGATTTCACCTCGGTGATGGCGGTCATCTGATCGATGGTCTCGGTGAAGCCGAACGCGTCCTCCATCTCGTTCTGCCACGGGGTGTCGGGTCCGAATGCGTGGCCGGGCGCCGACTGCCGCTTGGCGTACAGCGCCACCAGTTCACTGGCGATCTCACGAACCGCCTTGCGTGCCTTGGTTTTCGTGTTCGCCCAGTCGCTACCGCCGAGCTTGGACAACGACGGCGCCTCACCGCCGACGTAGCGCGACAGTTGATCCAGCGAGTCCATCGGCACATACAGCCGGTCCGACCCGCCGCCCCGCTTGGACGAGGCATATTCCAACACCAGGTATTCGCGACGGGCGCCGCCGACCACCCGCTCGGTCATCTCGACGAACTTGCCGATGCCGTGCTGATCGTGCACCACCAGGTCGCCGGCGGTCAGCGCCAGCGGGTCGACGACGTTACGGCGTTTGGCAGCAAGCTTTTTGCCCTCCGAGGCAGTGACCCGGTTACCGGTGAGGTCGGTCTCGGTGATGATGACCAGGTTGGCGCCGGGCAGGACGACACCGTCGTGCAGCGGACCCTTGAGCACCCCGACCACGCCGGGCTTCGGCGCCGCGCCGGGCTCCAACATCGCTGCGGGCGTATCGGATTCGCCGAGCTGTTCCACGACACGATGGGCCGTACCGGTACCGGGCGTGACGACCGCGGCGTACCCACCGGTGGCGACGTGGGCGCGCAGCATCGCGAAGATCTCGTCGAGGCTCTGCTGGCTGCGGGCCGATGGCGCCGGACGCAGATCGAGCTCGGGCGTCTTGCCGTCGGGCAGCTGGCTCAGGGTCCACCACGGGTGCCCACCGGCGATGGCGTCCTCACAGGCCTGGTCGAACGGGACGAACCCGGACGCGCCCAGCGCTTCGATGTCGATCGGGGCGTCCCCGCCGACAGCAGCCGTCGACCACGAGGCCTCCAGGAACTCCCGCCCCGTCTTGATCAGGTCGGCCGCCCGGGTCCGCACCTTCTCCGGGTCGCACAGCAACACCGGGGCGCCGTCGGGCAGATGGTGCGTCAGCGTCGTCGGCTGCACCGGGTGCAGCAACGGCAGCAGCGCCTCCATCCCGTCCACCGGGATGCCCTCGGCGAGTTTGGCCAGCATGTCGGGCACGCTGCCGGGGACGCTGTTCTCGTGCGTGGGGTGTTCGGCGGCGAGCACCGCGGCCCGCTCCCGCACGTCGGGCGTCATCAACAGTTCGCGGCACGGTACGGCGACCACGTTCTGCACCGGGATCTCGGGGATCGAACGCTGGTCGGCGATCGAGAACATCCGCATCTCGGAGATCTCGTCACCCCAGAACTCGACGCGCACCGGGTGCTCGGCGGTGGGCGGGAAGACGTCGAGGATGCCACCGCGCACGGCGAACTCCCCGCGTTTGCCGACCATGTCGACGCGGGTGTAGGCCAGGTCGACCAGCCGGGTGATGACGGATTCGAACTCGGTCTCGGCGCCGACGGTGAGGGTGACCGGCTCGACGTTGACGACGTCGGGCGCCATCGGTTGCAGCAGCGAGCGCGTCGTGGTGACCACCACGCGCAGCGGCGCACCCAGCGTCGCGTCGTCGGGATGGGCCAGCCGGCGCAGCAGCAACAGCCGGGCGGCGACGGTCTCCACCCCCGGAGACAACCGCTCGTGCGGCAGCGTCTCCCAGGACGGGAACAGCGCAACCGAATCGCCGAACACGCCGCGCAGCTCCGCGGTCAGGTCATCGGCCTCCCGGCCGGTGGCCGCGACCACCAGCAACGGGCCGTGCTGAGCCAGCGCGGTGGCCACCAGCACGCGGGCGCTGGCCGGCCCGACGAGTGCCAGATCGGCGGGCCGGTCGGCGGCGCGGTCAACGACGTCCTGCAGGGACGGATCGGTCAAAGCCAGCTCAACGAGACCCGCAATCGGGGTCTGGACATGGGTGTGCCCCGGTGCGGTCATGATGGGCCCCATTCTACGGCGCCCGATTTTTCCGCCCACCCCGCTCTCGACGGGCGATCATGGAGCAATGCTGCGTGTCGCGGTGGCCGTCGTCTCGGTGCTCACGGCTGTGCTGGCCGTGCTGTGGCTGACCACCCGAGGCGCCCCGCCGCAGCCCGCGGTACCGACCCACCTCGACCCCGACGGCGTACCCGACTTCGCCGCGTACCCCGCCGTCGATCCGACGCAGTACATCCTGCGCACAGGCCAGGGGTTTCCGGTCCAGGGGTTCCGCACGACCGACGGCTTCGTCTGCATGACCACCCAGCACCGGGCGATGTACGCCCTGGACTGCCGCGGCCCGTTCGTCGGCGCACCCGATGGGGCCAACCTCGCGCACCTGTTCAGCTACGGCACCGCCAACGGCGCAATCCCGATGAGCTTCACCCACACCGACGAGCCACTCTCCCCCGTCGACGGGTTGAGCGAGGAGGAGGCACCACTCCTGCCGGCCGGGCAACGCTTCGACGTGGGCAATGCCACCTGCCTCCACACCGACGACATCCGGCTGGCCTGCCGCATGGCCGATCCCGTCAACGGCAACGGGTTCATCGCCACCGCCACCGGGACGACGATGTTCGGACGGACGTGACTTTGGTGATCTGAGCTCGCTCCGGACGGTGCTAGGTTTCTCACAGCAAACCTTCAGACCGGAGCAGCGATGGGCGGAGCCTGCCGATGACCGTCACGATCTCCACCGTGACCGCGACCGACCCCGCCGCACTGTCCGATGCCGGCGCACGATTACAGGGCAAGATCGATCAGCTCAACAGGCTGATCGACACCCAACGCAACACCCTGACCAATCTGGCCGGCGGCTGGAAAGGTCCCGCGGCCGACGCGGCCCAGGCACGCGGCAACAAGAATCTGGAAATACAGACGGAGCTGCGGACTCGCCTGGAGAACACCCAGACCGCCTTGCGGGTGGGCGGGGCCAACCTCACCCCGCTGCGCACCGAAATCCACAACGTCGCCAACCAGGCGATGAGCCTCGGCGCCACCGTCAGCGACGACGGCACTGTCACCGCCCCGGGCGCGAGCCGGCTCATGACACCCAAGCTGGCCGCGGCATACACATCAGCACTGAAAAGCCTTCTGCAGCAGTTCGATTCCGTCGACCAATCCACTGCCAACTCCATCAAAATGAGCACGACGGGAACTGGCGACCCGAAAGCGGGCAACCTGGGCGATCAACCCGGATCGCCGGCCAAGCGCGATCTCGACAGCCTCAAGCCACCCGAAGGTGCGACCGATACCGAGGTCAATCAGTGGTGGGACTCGTTGAGCGAGGAAGAACAGAACCGGATCGTCACCGAGCGGCCCGACTGGATCGGAAACCTCGACGGGGTACCCGGCACCGCACGGGACCTGGCCAATCGCAATCGGCTGGGGACACTGCGCAACGATCCCAACCTGACCGACGAGGAAAAAGGCACCATTGCCGCGATCGACGATGCGCTGTCCAAAGACGACCGGCAGCTGCTCGTCCTGGATTTCGACGGCGAGCACCCGAAGGTCGCCGTCGCGGTCGGCAACGTCGACACGGCCGACCACGTCAGCGTGTACGTGCCCGGAACCGGCTCGGTGCCCTACGACAAGCCCAACGAGGGCAATGATCTGCCCACGTATGTGGAGCAGTCCGAGTGGCTGCGCAGTGAGACCGAGCGGGTGCTCGACAAAGCCGGCAAGGGCGACGAGACCGTCGCCACCGTGGCGTGGCTGGGTTACGAGCCGCCGTCCAATGTCGCCCAGGCCGGCAGCGCCCATTACGCCGACGACAATGCTCCCGAGCTGGCCTCGTTCATCAACGGGCTCGACAGTTCCCGCGACACCGATCCGCATCTCACCGTGCTCGGGCACTCCTACGGTTCGACGCTGGCGAGCGAGGCACTGCAGCGCGGCACCGCCACCGACGACGTCGTGTTCATGGGTTCACCGGGGCTGGAGACCAACCCGTGGCAGTTCGCCGGGCAGACCACACCGTCGGATCTGCATCTGACCGAAGGCCACGTGTTCGTCGAGCACGCCAAGAACGATGTCGTCGCCAACCTGGGCCGCTTCGGTTCCACGATCCCGTCGAGCCTGCCTGGTTTCATCGACCTGTCCACCAACGGCGAGACCACCGCTTTGGGTCCCCGCGACGAGTCGACCGGGCACAGCAAGTACTCCTTCGTGGACACCACTGCGCTCTACAACCAGGCGGTGGTCGTGGCAGGGTTGGGGCAGGACGAGGATTTCGTGAAGGTGGAGGATTGATGTGGCGTTTGGTAATCACGTTTCTGCTGGCCTTCGCGTTGACCGGCTGCGGTCCCATGTTTGAGTCCGAGTACCAAGGGCCCGCCGAAGGTGACTATGGCTACGGAGCTCCAGCAGAACTCGAACCACTCCTGGCCCGCCGCGACGCCGAAGAAGTCTTGGCCGACCGCGACCGGATGATCACCGAGATCACCGCCGAACTGTCTCGGATTGTGCCGGGCTCGACCTGGCTACCGAACCGCGATGAACGCAGCAGCGAATGTGGTGAATTCGGATCCACCGACGCCGAACGCTATTTCGGCCGCAACTGGGTCTCGAAAGTCCCAGTGCCGGCCGCGCTCTGGGACCAAGCGTCGCAGGCCGTCATCGACATCGCCGCCAAATACGGCTACACCGATGTCACCGGACGTAGCGAAAACCCCGTCGGCGACCAAGCTACCGACTTGACCATCAGCGACAGCGAGGACGGCAGGTTGTCATTCGGCTCGCAGACCAACGCGGTGCTGCAGGTCGTGACCGGCTGCTACCTCACCGCCGAGAACAAGCGCAAGGCGCGCGAAGCCGCACCCAAGTAGCCGGTCGACGGCGGACCTGCTAGCCCGGGATCTGGGATGAGCCGTCCTCGGCAGCGTCCTTGATCCTGGCCAACCGGCGGTCCCAACCGGCGGCGATGGTATCGAGCCGGCGCGCCACCTCGCTGAGCCGAGTGCCCACCGCCTCGTACTTGATCTCCCGCCCCACCCGTGCGGCGTGCACCAGACCGACGTCGGTGAGCACTTTCAGGTGTTTGGCGATGGCCTGGCGGCTGATCGGGAGCTCGTCGGCCAGCGCCGACGCGGATGCGGGCCGGCGCCCGAGTGCGACGAGAACCTGCCAGCGGCTGTCGTCGGCAAGCGCGGCGAAAACCTGTACCGGCGAGGCATTTTCATGCATCTGGTCAGGCATCCGAGGCGGCCCCGACCAGGTACTGCTCGGCGAGCCCGAGCTCAAGCGCCCAGCCGTCACTGTGATCGTCGAACCGGGACCGGCGGTCGGCCTCAGGCTCGGCGAGCGAGGCGAACCCGCTCTCGACGACCCGCAGCACCACGCCGGATGACGTTGGGGTGATCCAGAATTCGACGAGGGTGGACGAGCTGTCCGGGTCGTCGGCGTCGATATGCCACCGGAACGCCGCATAGCGTGGCGCATCGAGGGTGACGGTGCGCAACGCGAACCTCCCGTGCGTGGGGTCGGTGACGATGGCGACGTCACCGTCGCGGTCGATGCGGTGTTCGGTGATCTGCTCGTCGTTGATGTACCAGCCGGGTTCGCTCACCAAGTCCCAGACGCGTTGCGCTGGTGCGTCGATGGTGATCTCGCGCTCGATGCGGTCGTAGTCGGTGGTCATGTCGGGGTTTCCTCTCCAGCCTGCTGCAACCCAAGGGTTGCACATGAGGTCCCGGGATTGCAACCCTCAGGTTGCAGTTCGAGTTACTCCTCGTGCAGGACGGGGTCGGATTCCAGATGGGTCAGCCCGTTCCAGGCCAGGTTCACCACGTGCGCGGCCACCACCTCTTTCTTCGGTTCGCGCACGTCGAGCCACCACTGCGCGGTCATCGACACCGAACCGACCAGCGCCTGGGCGTACAGCGGCGCCAGGTCCGGATCGAGCCCGCGCCGGGAGAAGTCGCCGGCCAGGATCGAGGACACCTGGTTGACCGCGTCGTTGAGCAGCGTGGCGTAGGTGCCCGAGGTGATCGCCGCCGGTGAGTCCCGGATCAGGATGCGGAAGCCGTCGGTGTGCTCCTCGACGTAGGTGAGCAGCGCCAATGCCACCCGCTCGACCCTGACCCGCGACCGGTTGTTGGTCAGCGACGACGTGATGCCGTCCAGCAGCGCCGACATCTCCCGGTCCACCACCACGGCATAGAGGCCTTCTTTGCCGCCGAAATGCTCGTAGACCACCGGTTTGGAGACGTTGGCGCGGAGCGCGATCTCCTCGATCGAGGTGCCCTCATAGCCCCGCTCGGCGAACAACGACTTGGCGATTTCGATCAGTTGCTGTCGTCGTTCGTTACCGGTCATCCGGGCCCGGGGAGCCCGCACTTCCTTGTCGGGTGCTGCCACGCGTATCAGGCTAGACCGTTCGACTAGAGTCTCTCCCGAACATTCCGTCGTGGTGTAATCGGCAGCACCTCTGATTTTGGTTCAGATAGTTCAGGTTCGAGTCCTGGCGACGGAGCTCAAACTTCGGCGAATGACCGCCAAAGGCCAGTGCTGCGTGCGTGTCGATGCACAGACACCGTCGCTCGCGGAGAGAGGGGAACCCCTGTGTCGACCGAGGCCGCAGTCGTCGTACTGGCAGCAGGTGCCGGGACCCGAATGCGCTCGGACACCCCCAAGGTCCTGCACACCCTGGCCGGGCGCAGCATGCTCGCCCACGCGGTGCACACCGTGGCCAACGCCACCGCCCAGCACCTCGTGGTGGTGCTCGGCCACGACCGGGAGCGCATCGCCCCCGCGGTCGGCGAACTGGCCGACAAGCTGGGCCGCACCATCGACATCGCCATCCAGGACCAGCAGCTGGGCACCGGCCACGCCGTGGCCTGCGGCCTCAGCTCACTGCCCGACACATTCGCCGGCACGGTCGTGGTGACCTCCGGTGACGTCCCACTGCTCGACGCCGACACCCTGGCCGGGCTCATCGAAACCCACAGCGCCGCGACGGCGGCGGCCACCGTGGTCACCACCACCGTGCCCGACCCCACCGGCTACGGTCGCATCCTGCGCACGCAGGACAACGAAGTGATCGGCATCGTCGAGCAGGCCGACGCCACCGAGTCGCAACGGGCGATCCGGGAAATCAACGCCGGGGTCTACGCCTTCGACATCGCCGACCTGCGCTCGGCGCTGAGCCGGCTGAGCTCGAACAACGCCCAGCAGGAGCTCTACCTCACCGACGTCATCGCGATCGTGCGCCAGGACGGCCGCGCCGTACGGGCCATGCACGTCGACGACAGTGCCCTGGTGGCCGGCATCAACGACCGGGTGCAGCTGGCCGATCTGGCCGCCGAGCTCAACCGCCGCATCGTGGCCCGCCACCAGCGCGCCGGGGTGACGATCGTCGACCCGGCCACCACCTGGATCGACGTCGACGTCACCATCGGCCGCGACACCGTCGTCCGCCCCGGCACCCAGCTGCTCGGCACCACCGAGATCGGCGCCCATGCCGAGATCGGACCCGACACCACGCTGACCGACGTCGAGGTCGGTGACGGCGCGTCGGTGGTACGCACCCACGGTCAGCTCGCCGTGATCGGGCCCGGCGCCACCGTCGGCCCGTTCACCTACCTGCGGCCCGGCACCGTCCTGGGCACCGACGCCAAGCTCGGCGCGTTTGTCGAGACCAAGAACTCGACCATCGGCACCGGCACCAAGGTGCCGCACCTGACCTACGTGGGCGACGCCGACATCGGCGAGCACAGCAACATCGGCGCCTCCAGCGTGTTCGTCAACTACGACGGCGAGAGCAAGCACCGCACCACCGTCGGCTCCCACGTGCGTACCGGCTCGGACACCATGTTCATCGCCCCGGTCACCGTCGGCGACGGTGCCTACACCGGTGCCGGCACCGTGCTGCGCGACGACGTCCCGCCCGGTGCGCTGGCAGTCTCCGACAACGCCCAGCGTGTGTTCGAGGGCTGGGTGGAACGCAAGCGTCCCGGCTCGGCCGCCGCGGAAGCGGCCCGCAAGGCAAATGAGGCCGACGACTGAGCGTTGAGAACGCGTTGTGCCGCGATTTGGGGTCAGCATGTGGCTGCAGATCGCGGCGCTGACGGTCTTTGTCCGAGATTTCAAAAGCCCAGTCAGGCCGCCAGGTCGAGCAGATCGAACTCGCAGCCCGGCCCACAGACATGCCCGCTCACCTCGATCCCGTGCCGCCGCATCACTTGGGCAACCTTCGCAGCAGTCCGACACGGTCGGTCGAATACCTGCCGGTATGACAGCCGGACAGTCGACAAGCCCTCCACCGCGGCATCGAGATCACGCTCGAAATCCTTGTTCCGCGCCGACAACGAATCGTGGAACACGCGACCGTCGAGTTCGACCACAAGCCGTTGCCCGTACTCGGTATCGCGATAACAAACACCTACCGACGAGGTAGACCGTTTCTGCCTATCCGCCCGCGGCAGCCCGTGCGCCCGCTCCACGCGACTGAGATACCCGTGTTCGAGGACCGAGCACGTGCCCTCGGCGATATCCAGCAGTATTGCCCGTATCCAGCGGCGACGGCGCACTCGTCGGCGAGCATCGAGTGCGGAGAGCAAATGCCGCGCTGTGGTCCGCCGCGACTGACAGGCATTGGCCAGGACCGCAACAGCGCCCAATTCGGTCGTCGCACGGCAGGCAACGTCGAGCGCAGCTTCCTCGTAGCGCATCCGCGGCGGCCCGACATGCCACAGGACCCGCTCCTCGAGGTGCGCGAAATGGTGGATACGGACGCCGGGCGGCTCTGCCAACGAGGTCCGTTTGCGGGCGACGCCGACGTGGATCACAGAGCCATCGTCCGACAAGACCGATTCGAGGCACAGTGCGGCCGGAGCCGCATAAAGCACTGCCGCCCAGGCCCGTTGCAACCAGCTCAACGGTCCGGTGTGGTCGACGTACACGCCATCGTGGACCCGCGCCCACTCGTTGCGCCTGAGCAACCTCCGGATATCGTGCTGCTCCATTCCTGCATCGAGCGCTTGTCGGCGCGAGATGACCCCAGCCTGGTGTCGAAGCACGTGGTCGATATCCACGCTGCCATGGTGGTACGCCCCAGCCACCAGCCACCAGCCACCAGTACCGCATCGACGGTCTGTGGATAACCCGTTGTGCCGCGATTTGGGGTCAGCATGCGGCTGCAGATCGCGGCGCTGATGGTCTTTGTCCGACGTTTCGCGTTGGCAATCTGGTAACCCGGCTACGAACAACCAGAAACGCTACGTACGATTGCTCCGTATCGATCCCCAACCGCGAAGGCAGCCATAGTGGCCACGGACTGGACCGACAATCGAAAAAACTTGATGCTGTTCTCGGGGCGTGCGCACCCCGAGTTGGCGGAGCAGGTGGCCAAGGAACTCGGCATCGAGGTCACCGCACAGACTGCCCGGGACTTTGCCAACGGCGAGATCTTCGTCCGGTTCGACGAGTCTGTTCGCGGTTGCGACGCGTTCGTCCTGCAGAGCCACCCGGCACCGCTGAACCAGTGGTTGATGGAACAGCTCATCATGATCGACGCGCTCAAGCGCGGTAGCGCCAAGCGGATCACCGCGATCCTGCCGTTCTACCCGTATGCGCGTCAGGACAAGAAGCACCGCGGCCGCGAGCCCATCTCGGCCCGCCTGGTCGCCGACCTGCTCAAGACCGCCGGTGCCGATCGCATCGTCTCAGTGGATCTGCACACCGATCAGATCCAGGGCTTCTTCGACGGCCCCGTCGATCACATGCGGGGGCAGTCCCTGCTGTGCGGCTACATCGCCGACAACTACGCCGGCTCGGACATGGTGGTCGTCTCCCCCGACTCGGGCCGCGTGCGGGTGGCCGAGAAGTGGGCCGACTCGCTCGGCGGCGTCCCGCTGGCCTTCATCCACAAGACCCGCGACCCGCTGGTGCCCAACCAGGTGGTGTCCAACCGGGTGGTCGGTGACGTCAAGGGCAAGACCTGCATCCTGACCGACGACATGATCGACACCGGCGGCACCATCGCCGGCGCGGTCAAACTGCTCAAGCAGGACGGCGCCAAGGACGTGGTGATCGCGGCCACCCACGGTGTGCTGTCCGAACCGGCGCCCCAGCGTCTGGCCGACAGCGGCGCCCGCGAGGTGATCGTCACCAACACGCTGCCGATCACCGAGGACAAGCAGTTCCCGCAGCTGACCGTGCTGTCGATCGCGCCGCTGCTGGCCAGCACCATCCGCGCGGTGTTCGAGAACGGTTCGGTGACCGGGCTGTTCGACGGGTCGGCCTAACGACGAGCGCTTGCGCGAGGAGTAATTCAATACAGTGGCTGTCATCTATCACAACCCGAAATGCTCGACCTCCCGCAAGACCCTGGAGCTGTTGCGCGAGAACGGGATCGAGCCTGAGGTGGTGCAGTACCTCAAGACCCCGCCGACGCGTGACGAGATCAAGCAGCTGATCGCCGACGCCGGGATCGACGTGCGCACCGCGGTACGCAAACGCGAATCCCTCTACACCGAACTCGGTTTGGCCGACGCGACCGACGAGCAACTGCTCGACGCCATGGCCGAGCATCCGATCCTGATCGAACGTCCCTTCGTCGTCACCGACAACGGCACCCGGTTGGCCCGGCCGATCGATTCGGTGCGCGAGATTCTGTGAGGCGGCTGCTCGCCACGGCCGGTGCGCTGGCGGTCGTGCTCACCGGTTGTGGCTCCGAAACCCCGGACTACCAGTCGATCTGGACCACGAGTTCGACGACTCCGCCCCCGGACGCCGAAGGTCAGCCGGTACCGCTGTGGCAGTACCTGGAGGAGTCCGGGGTGGTCGGCGAACCCGTTGCGCCGGAGAAGATCCCGCACCTGACCGTCACCATGCCGACACCGGGGGGATGGCACCCCTACAACAACCCGAACCTGGCTCCGGGCACCCGGATGATCGCCAAGGGCAACACCTATCCCACCGCGATGCTGCTGGTGTTCGCATTGCACGGTGATTTCGACGTGCCCAAGGCGCTCAGAGAACACGGCAACGCCGACGCCAAACTGTCGGAAAACTTCAAGCAGCTCAACGCCTCCCACGACGACTGGAAGGGCTTTCCGTCGTCGATGATCGAGGGTAGCTACGACCTCAACGGCAAGCGCATGCAGACCTACAACCGCGTCGTCATCGCAGCCGACAGCCTGCAACCCCCACAGCGCTACCTCGTGCAGCTGACCGTCACCACCTACGCCGACGAGGCCCAGCAGCAGGGGCCTGACATCGAATCGATCATCGCGGGCTTCAACATCGCCAAGAAGTAACCGTAAGGTATCGGCATGAGTGGATGGACCAGCGCCGACCTGCCCTCGTTTTCCGGCCGCAGGGTGATCGTCACCGGCGCCAACAGCGGGCTCGGTCTCGTCACCGCCCGTGAGCTCGCCCGAGCCGGCGCCAAGGTCACCGTCGCGGTGCGCAACCTGGAGAAGGGCACCGCAGCCGCCGAGACCATGACCGGTGGTCAGGTCGAGGTACGCAAACTCGACCTGCAGAACCTGGCCTCGGTGCACGAGTTCGCCGACACCGTCGAGAGCGTCGACGTGCTGGTCAACAACGCCGGCATCATGGCGGTTCCGCTGAGCCGGACCGTCGACGGCTTCGAGAGCCAGATCGGCACCAACCACCTGGGCCATTTCGCGCTGACCAACCTGCTGCTGCCGAAGATCGCCGACCGGGTGGTCACGGTGTCGTCGCTGATGCACTGGATCGGGCACATCAGCCTGCGGGATCTGAACTGGAAGTCGCGGCCGTACTCCGCGTGGCTGGCCTACGGGCAGTCCAAGCTGGCCAATCTGATGTTCGCCTCCGAGCTGCAGCGGCGGTTGACGGCGTCGGGCTCGCAGGTGCGCGCGCTGGCCGCCCACCCCGGCTACTCGGCCACCAACCTGCAGGGCCAGACCGGCAACAAGTTCGGCGAGCGGATGATGGATGTCGCCAACCGGGTATTCGCCAGCGACCCGACGTTCGGTGCCCGTCAGACGCTGTACGCCGTGTCCCAGGACGTCCCCGGGGACAGCTTCATCGGCCCGCGGTTCGGCCAGTTCGGCCCCAGCCAGCCGGTCGGGCGCAGCCCGCTGGCCCGCAAAGTCGAGACGCAGAAGGCGCTGTGGCGGCTTTCCGAGCAGCTCACCGGCACCCGGTATCCGTTGTAGGCCGGCGGCGCGATTTTTTGCCCGGCGGCCTTCTTTGCTACCCTGACCTGGCGTCACGGCGAGGGTGGACCCTGTGGACCACCGTTATCGACGGGAACTTCTCAAGTGTTGCGACCTTGCCGTGCTGACGATCTGACCGCAGTACCGCAATAGAGGAGCAACATCATGGCCAAGACCAAAGCCAACGTCCCCAACAAGCTCACCGCCGCCGTGCGCACCCGCACCGGTAAGGGCGCATCGCGTCAGGCCCGTCGGGACGGCAAGGTGCCCGCCGTGCTCTACGGCCACGGCACCGACCCCCAGCACCTGGAGATCAACGCCCGCGAGTTCGCCGCGGTGCTGCGCCACGCGGGCACCAACGCGGTGCTGACCCTGGACATCGAGGGCACCGAGCAGCTGGCCCTGACCAAGGCCCTGGACATCCACCCGATCCGACGCAACATCCAGCACGCCGACCTCCTGGTCGTGCGCCGCGGCGAGAAGGTGAACGTCGAGGTCACCATCACCGTCGAAGGTGACGCCGCGCCGGGCACCCTGGTGACCCAGGACACCAACACCATCGAGATCGAGGCCGAGGCGCTGTCCATCCCCGAGCACCTGACCGTGTCGATCGAGGGCTTCGAGGCCGGCACCCAGATCCTGGCCGGCCAGATCGAGCTGCCCGCCGGCGTGTCGCTGGTGTCGGACCCCGAGCTGCTGGTGATCAACATCGTCGAGGCGCCGAGCGCCGAGGCACTCGAGTCCGAGGGCGCCGGCGAGGCCGCCGAGGCTCCGGCCGAGGAGCCGGCTGCCGAGGCCGTCGAAGAGTCCGAGTAGTCACTGAGCCGAGACACTCAGGGCATTCCACGAATGGCCGAGCCGCTGCTGGTGGTGGGCCTGGGAAATCCCGGGCCCGCCTACGCCAAGACCAGACACAACGTCGGGTTCATGGTTGCCGACGTGCTGGCCGCCCGCATCGGCTCGGCCTTCAAGGTGCACAAGAAATCCGGCGCCGAGGTGATCACCGGACGGCTCGCCGGGGCTCCGGTGGTGCTGGCCAAACCACGGTGCTACATGAACGAGTCCGGCCGTCAGGTGGGGCCGTTGGCCAAGTTCTACTCGGTGCCGCCGGGCCGGGTGGTGGTGATCCACGACGAGCTCGACATTGATTTCGGCCGCATCCGGCTCAAGGTCGGTGGCGGCGAGGGCGGCCACAACGGATTGCGTTCGGTGGCAGCAGCCTTGGGCAGCAAGGACTTTCAACGCGTCCGCATCGGCGTAGGACGCCCCCCGGGTCGCAAGGATCCGGCTGCTTTCGTGCTGGAGGCGTTCACCGCCGCCGAACGCGCCGAGGTGCCGACGATCTGCGAGCAGGCCGCCGACGCCACCGAGCTGTTGATCGCCCAAGGCCTCGAGCCGGCCCAGAACACCGTGCACGCCTGGTGATTTCCCCGCGCGAGCACCTCACCAGGAAAACGCGCGGTCGAGGGTCAGGATCCGTTCGGCCGGCCCATACCAGCCCTGCGGTGCGTATTGGTCAGTGTGCAGGTAACACTGCACCCGCACCTCGCGGCTGCCCGGGCGGAAGGTGAGCAGCCGGCTGATCGGTAGTGTTGTGATCGGCATGTGATGGCGACTGAGCGACGCCACATTCATGAAATACGTTTCACCCCAAGCCTTCTCGATATGCGACTTGCCGCCGTGACGGTCGTCGGGATGGGTGTGCGTGTGTCCGGCCAACCACAGTGCCACCGCACCTGGATGCTCGCTGAGGTAGCGCTCGAAGGCCCCGGAATCCGGCTTGCCGCCCACCCAGTAAAGATAGGACGCGGCCTGCGGCGTCCCCTCCAGGAACGGCCGGTGGTAGTGCTCGTAGAGTTTCCCGTCGGCACCGCGACGCACTCCTTCCCACTCCCCGGACGCCACCGTGGTGTCCTTGAGGACGTAGTGGTGCACCGTGATGATGATCGAATCACGGTTATGCTCAACCATGTTCGCCCACCACTGGAATGTCTCGGCGGACACGACGCCGCCGGGGTTGCCGCCGAGGGTGCCCCTGCCGACCGTCTGTGACGGCTCGTTGCGGTCACTGAGCATCAGGAACAGCAGGTTGCCCACCCGGAACGAATACCGTTCCCAGGTCCCGCTGACCGGGTAGGGCCGGGCGCCGGCGTCGACGCCCGAATGCGCGGTGTGCGCACCCAGTGGGTCGATCCACTTCTGCCACCACCACGCGTCGGGTTCGCAAAGCCCACTGCGATCGTGGTTTCCGCAGACGGAGTAGACATCCTCGCGGCGGTGCCTGCGCAGCGCCGCGAACTGCCGGACGACCTCGCGGCCCTCGGCGTCGTCGGGGAGGCTGAGATGCGCACCGGACATGTCCCCGACGTCCACGGCGATGTCCCAGTCGAATGGCGGACCACCCTGTGCACCGCCGAATTCGGAGTGCCCGATGGCCTCGGCCAGGCTGTCTCTGCCGAAGGGCTTGTCGGTACCGACGTGGGCGTCACCGAATGCCCAGAGCCGAAACTCGTCATGCTGTGTCCCCATTGCCGCAGAACGCTAGTCGCCGCGGCGGGGCTGGTCGGCCATTGTCCTCATCGTGATTCGACGGGTGGACAGCCCGCGAAGGTGCGCAAAATGATGCCGCGAGCGGCGTGTCGGCAAGGCAGACACGCACGCTCGCGGTGCAGCGTTGGTTACCGGCAGTGCCGGCAGTCAGCGGCAGTTACCGGCGGCCACCGGGCATACCGAGCCACGGGAACACCGGGATGTTGGCCGGCGGCGCCACGGTGCCGGGCCGGGCCTTGATCGACGTGCTGCCGTTGGTGGTGCAGATGGTCTTGGTGGCGGTGTCCTGGCACGTCGGCCGGGCGCTGGCGACCGGAGCCGAAATCATCGACACCGCAGCCAAACCCGCCATCAGCAACGCCGTCTTGCTGCGAGTTGTCATCATCAATTTCCCCTTCCGGGCTACGACCGAGATACCAGAGTTGTCAGGCGCGATAGGCGCTGGCATCCGCTCGCTCATCAGGGGCAGGCCGATACGACGACAGGAGAATCCGCATCGAGCGGGGTGTTGTTCGCCGCCGCCCGGTTGAAGGCATCCGCACGAGCATCCTCGACGGTGGTCCCGGCGCCGCCGGCCACGGCATGGTTGCTGGGGCTGGCCACCGACACGATGCACAGCCTGTCGTTGGTGACCTCGTCGGCGGTGCACTCGACACCACCAGCCTGCGTGCACGCCGCGATCACCGCGGCCGAGGCCTCTTCACTGGTGTCACCGGTGGCGGTGAAACCCGCAATGGTGTCGATGAATTCGCCGGTACCGACGGCGGCAAAGATGTCTTCAGGATCCTCGACATAGCCACCTGGACCACCGGCCCATGCAGTGCCTGCCGTGACGCCCGCAGCGATAACGCCCGCTGCCGCGATCGCCGAAATCAAGCGGGTATTGACCATGCTGGTCCTCTCGTCTTATTGAATTCTGCAGCAGTATAACCAGCATGTTCGCCGTTTCGCGCGACAACAAAACGCGCCGACGGGCAGTGTTCAACCCGCAGACAAGTCCCGATAACGGGTTACTGGGTGACGAGAGAAACCGAGTTCGCCCGGCGCAGCTTGCCCGACGGGGTCTTCGGGATGCTGCCCGGCCCGAGCACCACGACGTTGCGCGGCCGCATGTCGACCTCGGAGACCACCTCGTGGGCCACCTGATGCTCGATCCGGCGCACCTCGGCCGGATCCTGCCAGGCATTGGATTCCACTGCGACAGCGAAGGTTTCGCGCGAGTGCCCGGCATCCAGCCGGACCGCCACGGCACAGCCGGGGCGCACGCCCTCCACCCGGCCCGCCGCTCGTTCGATGTCGGTCGGGTAGATGTTGCGTCCGGCCATGATGATCACGTCCTTGACGCGGCCACACACGATGACGTTGCCCTCCTCGGTGATGTAGCCGAGGTCGCCGGTGTCGTACCAGCCGTGCTCATCCTGGGCCGGCAGGAAGCCACCCATGGTGATGTAGCCCGGGGTCAGCGATTCGCCGCGCAACTCGATGACGCCGACGCCGCGGGCCGGCATCACGTCGCCGTTCTCGTCGACGACGCGGGCCTCCAGGTCCTGCAGCAGCGGGCCGAGCGAGGCCAGCCGCCGGGTGTTGCCCTTGGTGGCGGGCACGGCGCGGCGCAGCGCGGCCAACAGGTCGGCGTCGACCTCGTCGACCACCAGGCCGGCGTCGCACGGTGAGAACGACACTGCCAGGCAGGTCTCGGCCATGCCGTAGGCCGGCAGGATCGCCGACGGCGCCAGCCCGAACGGCTTACCCGCATCGATCAGGTCCTCGACGTCGGCCGGCTCCACCGGCTCGGCGCCCGACAGCGCGAAGCGCAGCGTGGACAGGTCGTACTCGCCGGGCTTGGCCTGGCGACGCAGCCGCTTGGCGAACAGCGCGTAGGCGAAGTTGGGCGCCGCGGTCATGGTGCCCTTGTATTTGGTGATGAGCTTGGCCCACAGCAGGGTGTCGCGCAGGAAGTCCATCGGCGTCACCTTGACCAGCTCGGCGCCGAAGTACATCGGAATGGTCAGGAAGCCGACCATGCCCATGTCGTGGAAGCAGGGCAGCCAGCTCACCATGACGTCCTTGTCGACGTCGTACTGGGCGCCGATGAACATCGCCTCGGCGTTGGAGTGGATGTTGCGGTGGGTGATCTGCACGGCCTTGGGCGATCCGGTGGATCCGGAGGTCAGCTGCATGAGCGCCAGATCGTCCTCGCCGGTCTCCACCGGGTCGATCGGGTCGGCGGCCAGCAGGTCGGCGATCTTGACGACCTTGATGCCTTTTTCTTCGAGCACCGGGATGGCCACCAGGAACGGCTCGGAGACGATGACCGCGTCGGCCTCGATCATGCCGATCACGTTCATGGTGTCTTCGGCCCACACCGCGAGGTCGGTGCGCGGGGTCGGCTGGTGCAGCATGGTCAGGCTCGCGCCGCGCATCCAGACGCCCTGGGCGGTCGGGGCGATCTCGACCGGGAAGCCGGCCAGCACGCCGACGGCGTCGCCGTGACCGATACCGGCGGCGGCCAGACCGCCTGCGATGCGCCGAGCCCGCTCGTGAACCTCACCCCAGGTGTGGCGAATCGGCTCGTGCGGCTCGCCGGTCACCATGCCGCGTTTGCTCTCCCGAGCATTGCGGAACATCTTCTCGGTGAATCTGCTCACGACGACCTCCTTGGCTTCCGCGGCCCCGCCGCAGACGACAGTGCGCCGCGTGCAGTAGCCCGGGTATCCATGCTCCGCCCGCCGTGCACCGCTTTTGGATAGGCGCGCGCACACAATTGGGGAGCAGTTATGTCTCGATCAGGTGATGCTGCCGGACCGGTTTCACACCTGGGCGACCGTCCACCCGCAGAGGTGGCGGGCGCGGAAGTCGACTCCGAAGAAAGACCGCTAGCATTCACCGTCGATCATCTTAAGAGACCCTTAAGTAACTGCCAAACCCTCGCGTCGATTGAGTCTTGGGTCACACCTCACCGCAGGGCTCATACCGAGGTGGACGGCGCCGGAACCACCCGGGCACCACTGACCGGCCCGCTGGCCACCCGCACCGTCCGGCACACCCCGGCGCCGGCCAATTGCACCCCGACGTCCACCGCCGTCGTCGACGACGGACACAGGAACGCGCACGTCGGGCCCGATCCGGACACGATGCCGGCCAGCGCACCGGCCTCCACCCCGGCCCGCAGCGTGCGGCGCAGATCCGGATACAGGCTCAGCGCCGCCGATTGCAGGTCATTGCCCAGCAGGGCGGCCAGTTCGGCCGCATCACCGGACGCCAGCGCGGCCAGTACCGGTTCCGGATCCTCGACCCGCGGCGGGCCGCCGGCCGAGGCGTCGGCCCGCAACCGGTCCAGCTCACCGAACACCTTCGGGGTGGACAACCCGCGGTGCGCGAAGGCCAGCACCCAGTGGAAGGTGTTACGGGCCAGCACGGTGGCCAGTTCCTCGCCCCGGCCCGAGCCCAGGGCGGTACCGCCGTGCAGGGCGAACGGCACGTCACTGCCCAGTTGGGCGGCCAGGGCGTGCAGATCACGCCGGGGCACCCCGAGCTCCCACAGCGTGTTCATGGCCACCAGCACCGCGGCCGCGTCAGCGCTGCCACCGGCCATGCCCCCGGCCACCGGGATCGACTTGTCGATGCTGATCGCCACGTCCGGTGAGCGGCCCACGTGCTCGGCCATCAGTTCGGCGGCCTGCCAGGCCAGGTTGCGTTCGTCGGTGGGCACCGACTCCACGCCTTCCCCCTCGACCGTCAGCGACAGCATGTCGGCGTTGCGCACCGTCACCTCGTCGAGCAGCGACACGGCGTGGAACACCGTGGTGAGGTCGTGATAGCCGTCGTCGCGGGTGTCCCCGACCGCCAGGTACAGATTGACCTTGCCGGGGACGCGTACGGTCACCGAGCCGGTGGGGACCCACTCGGACGCGGTGCTGCCGTCGGATGCTGACACGGCCACGACACTATCGCCGCCCCCGCCCGATTGTCGGTGAACTTAAGCTGAGACGGTGCCCTCACCGCAGGTGTTCGTCGCCGGCTACACCGCGGTCGACGTCATAGGCCACGGCGGCTCGGCGGTGGTCTATGCGGCCCGCTCCGCCGACGGCGCCACCGTCGCACTCAAGGTTCTCGACGAGGCGCACCGCGCACCCGAGCAGCTGGCCCGGCTCCAGCGCGAGGTCGACTTCGCCCGCCGGCTCTCCGACCCCGGCATCGTCACGGTGTACGACGCGGGCCCGGGCTGGCTGGTGATGGAACTGCTCAGCGGTGGCACGGTGACCCAGCTGCCCGGCCCGGCACAACGGTTTCTGGCGTCGACCCAGATCGCCGCCGCACTCGACCACGCACACCGCCGCGGCATCGTGCACTGCGACGTCAAACCCGCCAACATCCTTGTCGACAAACCCTTTTCCCGTGCCGTGCTGGTGGACTTCGGCGTCGCGCATTCGATGGCCGAGGATGTGGCCGCCCGACTGGCCCACGGCCCGGGCACCCGGCTGAGCCTCGACCCGGCCAGACGCATCACCCGTCAGGCCCGCGCACCGCACCCGAACGTCCAAGCGTCACTGCCGTATTCGGCCCCCGAACTCCTGTGCGGCCGCAATCCGGTGTCGGCCACCGATCAGTACGCGCTGGCCTGCACCGCCGTCGAACTGCTGACCGGATCACCACCGTTTACCGCAGATACCGCGTCGAGCCTGATCGACCAGCAGCTACACAGCCCGCCACCACGAATATCGCGGCGCTGCAGTCAGATCCCGCGGACCGCGGACTCGATCATCGCCAGGGCCTTGGCCAAGGACCCCGAACGGCGGCACGCGTCGTGCACCGAGTTCATCGGCCTGCTCACCGCGGCGGTCAGCTCCCCAACGTGAAGAAGGTCGCGAGATTATCGGATAATCTCGCGACCTTCTTCACATTCGGCACGGACCTAGTGTGCGGCCTCGACCTCGGCCTCCTTGGCCCGCTGCAGCAGCCGGACGAAGTCGGCGATCCCCAGCGTCTCGCCGCGGCGCGACGGGTCGATGCTGGCGGCCAGCAGCCGCTCGGCCGACTCGTTGCCCGACCCGGCCCAGTCCGCGAACGCGTTGCGCGAGGTCTTGCGGCGCTGCGCGAAACCGATGTCGATGAGCCCGAACACCTCATCGCGGAACGCAGCGTCGGTGGGCCACGGCGACGTCTCGTACCGGTCGATCCGGACCAGCCCGGAGTACACCCGCGGGATGGGCCAGAACACCGTCGGCGACACCATGCCGTGCCGGCGCACGTTTCCGTAGAAACGCACCTTGGCACTGGGCACGCCGTAGTCCTTGCCACCCGGTTCGGCCCCCAAACGCTCGGCCACCTCGGCCTGCACCATGACCATGACCGTGCGAATCGATGGGAATTCGGCCAGCAGGTGCAGCAGCGCGGGCACCGCCACGTTGTAAGGCAGGTTCGCCACCAGCGCGGTCGGCTGCTCGGTCAGATCCGACGGCATCAGCGTCAGGATGTCCTGGTTGATAACGGTGAGCCGGTTGATCTCGCTGTGTGAATGGTCGGCGATGGTGGCCGGCAATTGCTTGGCCAGTACCGGGTCGATCTCCACAGCGGTCACCCGCGCGCCGCGATCCAGCAGCGGCAGGGTCAGTGACCCCAGACCCGGTCCAACCTCCAGCACATGGTCGTTCCGGTGGATACCGGAGGCCGACACGATGCGCCGAACAGTGTTCGCATCATGAACGAAATTCTGGCCAAAGGCCTTGCGTGGCCGAAAGTCGATTTCTTTCGCCAAGCGTCTTATCTCGGTCCGCCCGAGCAATCGAATAGTCAGCGCGCCCCAATCCTCCCGCTACACACTGGCCAAGCTCCCCAACCCTGCCGGGCCTGCGTCACCGTAGCAATCGCAATCTGCTCTTCTCTTGTCGCCAGATCGGCCCTCGGAGCATACCGCAGACCGCCCTGTCGCTCCCAGGTGTTTTGGTCGAATTGGACGCCGCCAAAAAATCCGTTACCTGTGTTAATGGCCCAGTTACCTCCCGCTTCGCACTGCGCGAGCGAGTCCCACTGGGCCCCGTTGCTGACCGGCGGAACTTCGGTGCCGGGCTTTGCTCCGACCCGCAGCACGCCGTCCCGGGCCGGTGTGATGACGACATTGGCTACTGGCAGCCTGCCGGTCTCCACCCCGTTGACCTTGGCTACCGCGTACGTCACGTCCTGGGTGCCCGGGGCGCCGGGATCCTCCACGACCTGACGGCTCATGTTGAGCGTGGTGTCCTCGATGCGCTTGTTGTCCGGAGCCAACGGCGCCCGCTCGGTCACCTTCTCGATCCGAATACGGGTCACGTGGACCTGCATACCCTCGGTGACCGGGCTCGATGCCGGCGGATCCACGGTGTCGTTCTGCTCCAGCGGCGCGCCGGCCGCGGCCAGCAGACCGGCCACGTTCGGGGCGGCCAGATGCACCGTCGACACCTTGCCGCCGTCGTCGATGGTGACGTCCTTGGCACTGACCACCGGCAGGGCCATCCCGGCCAACGGCACCCGGCTACCGCGAGACGCCGCCGCCGGCGCCTTGTCGGTCATCTTCAGCTGTGCCAGGGCCTCGTCCACCGTGGAGGCGGTGGTCCACACCTGCTTGCTGTCTTCACCGTCCAGCGACAATTCCAGCGGCCGGCTGCGGCGCAACACGATGGTGTCGGACTGGTGCACGTCCTCCCCGGCGGCCGGGTAGAGATCGTCACGGTCACCGACGGAAAATCCGTTCTCCTCGACCACATCGATCACCCGGGACTTCATCGTGGTCACGGTCATCGGCGCGCCGTCGACGCTCAAGGTGACGGTCTTGTGCGACTCGACGGCGTAGCCGCCGGCCGCGGTGAGCGTGACCAGCAGGGCCCCGACCACGCCACGCAGCAGCGGCGATCGGGATTCATGAAGTTTGTTGAGCGCGTCCATATCACCCGCATTTCGGCCCGACGGCAGCGGTCAGCGCCGACGGTAGAGGTTTGATCACAAGACGGTAACGAAAAGGTCGAGCCGCGGCAACTAGAGCCGGGAACTCCCGTTAAGTCCGTACACCCGCGCCGCAGTGGCTGCGGTCTCGGACGCGACCTCCTCGGCGGGCCGGTCCAGCAACTCTGCGAGTGCCCGGACAGTGTATGGCAGGCAGTACGGCTCGTTCGGCGCGCCGCGGAACGGGTGCGGGGTCAGAAACGGCGCGTCGGTCTCCACCAGGAGCTGCCCGGGCGGGATCAACCGGGCGGCTTCCCGCAGCTCAGCGGCGTTTCGGAAGCTCACCGTGCCCGACAGGCTCAGCACCCAGCCGGCCGCCACACACGTGTGGGCCATCTCCGGTCCCGACGAAAAACAGTGGAAGATCACTGTCTCGGGCGCCCCTTCGGCGCGCAGCACGTCGAGCACGTCGGCGTCGGCGTCCCGGTTGTGGATCATCAGCGGCTTGCCGGTGCGCTTGGCCAGATCGATGTGCCAGGCGAAACCGTCACGCTGCTGCGCCGGCGTCGCGCACCCCTCCAACCGGCCCGGCCAGTACAGGTCCATCCCGGTCTCCCCGACCGCCACGACACGGGGGTGCACGGCGAGGCGCTCCAGCTCCGCCCTGGCCCCCTCGTCGAGCGCATTGGCCCGGGTGGGATGCAGTGCCACCGCCCCGAAGACCCGGTCGTCGGCCTCCACGGCCGTCGTCACCCAGCGCGCCGAGTCCAGGTCATCGGCGATGGTGACCACCTGGCCGACCCCGACGGCGGCCGCGCGGTCCACGATCGCCCGGACCTCCTCGGCGCTCTGCGCGCCGCAGGCGTCCAGGTGCGTGTGCGCGTCGACCAACGGCGCCAGCGGCTCCGGCGCCGGCGGCTTCTCCCTGGCTGAGCGTTTCGAACCCACCGCAACACCATAAGGTGGGACCAAATGAGTGAGCCTTTCTACATAACTACGGCCATCGCCTACCCCAACGGTGCGCCGCACATCGGGCACGCCTACGAGTACATCGCCACCGACGCGATCGCCCGGTTCAAGCGCCTCGACGGCTACGACGTGCGCTACCTGACCGGCACCGATGTGCACGGCCAGAAGATGGCCGAGACGGCCGCGGCCGAAGGCATCGCAGTGGCCGACCTGGCCAACCGCAACTCCGACGTGTTCGAGCAGCTGCAACGCAAGCTCAACATCTCCTTCGACCGGTTCATCCGCACCTCCGATGCCGACCACTATGCGGCGTCCAAGGAGATCTGGCGCCGTATGAACGAGGCCGGAGACATCTACCTGGGCACCTACTCCGGCTGGTACTCGGTGCGCGACGAACGCTTCTTCGCCGAGGACGAGACCATCGAAGGTCCCGACGGCACCCGCACCGCGATCGAGACCGGCACGCCGGTCACCTGGACCGAGGAACAGACCTACTTCTTCCGGTTGTCGGCCTATGCCGAGCGCCTGCTCGCCCACTACCAGGCCCACCCCGAGTTCATCGGCCCCGACGTGCGCCGCAACGAGATCGTCAGCTTCGTCTCCGGCGGCCTCAAAGACCTGTCGATCTCGCGAACCACGTTCGATTGGGGTGTGCCGGTCCCCGACCATCCCGACCACGTCATGTACGTCTGGGTGGACGCGCTGACGAATTACCTGACCGGCGTGGGTTTTCCGGACACCGCCTCGGAGTCCTTTCAGAAGTACTGGCCGGCCAAGCTGCACATGATCGGCAAGGACATCATCCGGTTCCACAGCGTGTACTGGCCGGCGTTCTTGATGTCGGCCGGGATCGCGCTGCCCGAACGGGTTTTCGCGCACGGGTTCATCAACGTCAAGGGCGAGAAGATGAGCAAGTCGGTCGGCAACGTG
Organism: [Mycobacterium] fortunisiensis; assembly: GCF_019050325.1. GTDB lineage: Bacteria > Actinomycetota > Actinomycetes > Mycobacteriales > Mycobacteriaceae > Mycobacterium > Mycobacterium fortunisiensis. The sequence goes on from NZ_VOMB01000023.1 coordinate 329,729, forward strand.
GTGGATCCCATCGCGCTCGTCGACACCTTCGGGCTCGACCAGGTGCGCTACTTCTTCCTGCGCGAGGTGTCGTTCGGTCAGGACGGCAGCTACAGCGAGGAAGCCATCATCGGCCGGATCAACGCCGACCTGGCCAACGAACTCGGCAACCTGGCGCAACGCTCGCTGTCGATGGTGGCCAAGAACCTCGACGGCATCGTGCCCGACCCGGGCACGCTCGACGACGAGGACACCGCGCTGCTGGACCTGGCCGATGATCTGCTCGGCCAGGTGCGTGCGCACTACGACGTGCCGGCGATGCACCTTGCCCTGGAAGCGATCTGGTCGGTGCTGGGTGCGGCCAACCGCTACTTCTCCGCGCAGGAACCGTGGGTGCTGCGCAAGTCCGAGGATCCCGTCGACCAACAGCGGTTCGGTACCGTGCTGTACACGACGCTGGAGGTGGTGCGGATCGCCGCGCTGCTGACGCAGCCGGTGATGCCGGACTCGACGGCCAAGCTGCTGGACCTGCTCGGCCAGCCGACCGATGCCCGTGACTTCGGCTCGATCGGCACCCGGATCAAGCCCGGTACCGAATTGCCCGCTCCGACCGGGGTTTTCCCCCGCTATCAGATGGACTGACATGGCTGGACTACACGAGAATCTGCACGCGATCTACGACGAGGTGGCGCAACGCAACGGTGGTGAGCAGGAATTCCACCAGGCCGTGTACGAGGTGCTCAACAGCCTCGGTCCGGTCGTCGCCAAGCATCCCGATTACGCCGACGGGGCCATCATCCGCCGGCTGTGCGAACCCGAACGCCAGATCATCTTCCGGGTGCCCTGGATCGACGATTCGGGCACCGTCCAGATCAACCGGGGCTTCCGCGTCGAGTTCAACTCGGCGCTGGGGCCGTTCAAGGGCGGGTTGCGGTTCCACCCGTCGGTCTACCTCGGCATCGTGAAGTTCCTCGGGTTCGAGCAGATCTTCAAGAACTCGCTGACCGGCCTGCCGATCGGCGGCGGCAAAGGCGGATCGGACTTCGATCCCAAGGGCCGCTCCGACAACGAGGTGATGCGGTTCTGTCAGTCCTTCATGACCGAGCTGTACCGGCACATCGGCGAGTACACCGACGTGCCCGCCGGCGACATCGGGGTCGGCGGCCGCGAAATCGGTTACATGTTCGGCCAGTACAAGCGGATCACCAACCGCTACGAGTCGGGTGTGTTCACCGGCAAGGGCCTGACCTGGGGCGGGTCGCAGGTGCGCACCGAGGCCACCGGGTACGGCACGGTGTTCTTCGTCGACGAGATCCTGCGTTCCAGCGGGCAGTCCTTCGACGGCAAGCAGGTGGTGGTGTCCGGGTCGGGCAACGTGGCGATCTACGCGATCGAGAAGGTGCACGCACTCGGCGGCACCGTGGTGGCCTGCTCGGACTCCAGCGGTTACGTCCGCGACGACAAGGGCATCGACCTCGACCTGCTCAAAGAGGTCAAGGAACTGCGCCGGGGCCGCGTCGAGGATTACGCCGAGGCCCGTGGCGGCGCCGCCCACGTGGTGACCGGCCGCAGCGTGTGGGAGGTGCCGTGCGACATCGCGTTGCCGTGCGCCACCCAGAACGAGGTTTCCGGCGACGACGCGGCCATGCTGATCAAGAATGGCTGCCAGATCGTGGCCGAGGGCGCGAACATGCCGTGCACCCCCGAGGCGGTAAAGAACTTCGAGGAGGCCGGGATCAAGTTCGCCCCGGGCAAGGCCGCCAACGCCGGCGGCGTGGCCACCAGCGCGCTGGAGATGCAGCAGAACGCGTCACGCGACTCCTGGACGTTCGACGACACCGAGGCGCGGCTGGCCGAGATCATGCGTCGCATCCACGACCGCTGCCTGTCCACCGCCGACGAGTACGACCAGCCGGGCAACTACGTGGCCGGCGCCAACATCGCCGGGTTCATCCGGGTGGCCGACGCGATGCTGGCCCTGGGCGTGGTGTAGGCGCACCGTGATCTGACCCACATCCTCGCAGGGTCTGTCACAAAACCGGGTCGCGCGGTGTCTTGAGGGCACAAGCCTTTTGAGAGGAGACACCATGACCGACAGAACTGCACAGCACACCCGGGTTGTCGTGATCGGCGGCGGATACGCCGGGGTGCTGGCGGCCAACCATCTGCAGAGCGGGCCCGGAGTGGCTGTCACGCTGGTGAATCCACGACCCGAGTTCGTCGAGCGGATCCGGCTGCACCAGCTTGCCGCCGGCAACCACACCGCCACTGCTGACTACGCCGAGTTGCTCGGTGCCGGAGTGCGGCTCGTGGTCGACGGTGCCGAGCGCATCGACGCCGGCCTACGGCAGGTGCAGCTGACGTCCGGCACGGTGCTCGATTACGACTATCTGATCTATGCCGTCGGCAGCACCGGCGGGGTGCCTGCCTCGGTGCCCGGCGCCGCTGAATTCGCCTATCCCCTTTCGGAACTCGAAGAAGCCCACCGGCTGCGGGCCCGGCTGCAGGATGTCCCGACGTCCGCGCCGGTGGTCGTGGTGGGCGGTGGCCTGACCGGGATCGAGGCGGCCGCCGAGCTTGCCGAGGCGGGCCGGGCCGTCACCCTGGTCACCGATGTGGTGGGCGCCTCGGTGGGCACTGGGGCGCGCCGCTCGATCGTCAAGGCGCTGACCAAGCTGGGTGTCTCGATCATCGACGGACCCGAGATCCTGGTGACCGGAGTCGAGGCCGACGCTGTCACGCTGGCCGACGGAAACCGGCTGCCCAGCGCGGTGACGGTGTGGACCACCGGATTCCGGGTGCCCGGACTGGGCGCCGCCAGCGGCCTGCGCACCGACGAGCTGGGCCGGCTGCTCACCGATGAAACCCTGACCAGCATCGACGACGCCCGCATCGTGGCCGCCGGCGATGCGGCCGCGCCGTCGGGCGTTCCGCTGCGGATGAGCTGCCAGTCGGCGGGCCCGATGGGCATCCAGGCCGCCAACACCGTGCTGGCCCGCATCGCCGGGGAGCAACCGGCCGTGCTCAACCAGGCATTCGCCGGGCAGTGCGTGAGCGTCGGACGCCACGCCGGGACCGTGCAGCTGTGCCATTCCGACGACAGCCCGCGCCGGGCCTACCTCGGCGGGCGCACCGGGGCTTTCGTCAAGGAGCAGGTGTGCCGCGCGACCGTGACGTTCATGCGCAAGGAGGGCCTCAAGCCGGGGTCGTACTTCTGGTTCAAGGGCGGCAACCGGGCCCGCCAGCTCGCCGAAGCGCAGCAGGAGGCACCGGTCCGATGAACGGCGCCGGCGCAGGTAACTCGAACGAGCACGCCGAACGGTTCACGCTGCTGCGGCCGCTGCTGTTCACGATTGCTTACGAAATCCTCGGAACAGCAACCGAATCCGATGATGTGCTGCAGGAGAGTTACCTGCGCTGGTCCGAGGTGGACCTCGATACCGTGCAGGACACCAAGGCGTACCTGGCCCAGCTGGTGACCCGCCAGGCACTCAACGCACTGCGCGCCCAGTCACGCCGGCGCGAGGAGTATGTCGGCCCATGGCTACCCGAGCCGCTGCTGCTCGAGGAGCGTGACGCTTCAGCAGATGTGGTGCTGGCCGAGTCGGTGTCGATGGCCATGCTGGTGGTGTTGGAAACCCTGACCCCCGACGAACGCGCGGTGTTCGTGCTGCGCGAGGTGTTCGGCTTCAGCCACGACGAGATCGCCTCGGCCATCGGCAAATCCGCGAGCGCGGTGCGTCAGATGGCCCATCGGGCCCGCGAGCACGTGCAGGCGCGGCGCAAGCGCTTCGAGCCCGTCGACCTCGCCGAGTCCACCCGGGTCACCGAGCAGTTCCTGGCAGCGGCGTCCACCGGTGACGTGGACGGCCTGCTGGCCCTGCTGGCACCGGATGCGGTCTACACCGCCGACAGCGGCGGTAAGGCCAGCGCGGCCCGGCGACCTGTCGTGGGAGCGCCGAAGGTGGCGGCAATGCTGGTCGGTCTGTTCCGCGCCGCCGACCGCATCCCGGGGCTGCAGTTCGAACTGATCACGTGCAACGGCGAACCGGCGATGCTGATCCGCAGCGATGCCGGCATGGAAGGGGTGTTCACCATCGAGGTCATCGACGGCAAGATCACCCACTTCTACGCCATGCGCAATCCCGACAAGCTGACCGGCGTGGATGTCCCGCGGGTGATCAGCCGCTGAGGTTCTGCCAAGCTGATGGCATGCGGATCGAGCGGCTCGGTGCCCTGGGCGATGCCCCGGCGGTGTTGCGCGGCGTGGCCGCGGCCGCCCGGGTCGCCGGTCTGCCCCCACCGGCCGCGGTGATCGGCGATTGGTTTTCCTCCCGGGCGGTCATCGCCCCGTCGGTGTCGGTGGTGCCGGTCGCCCCCGGCGCGGCCTTCGATGTGGCGCAACAGGCTTCGGGGCCGGCCGGTGCCGTCGGCGGCGGGTGGTTCGGCCACCTGTGTTACCCGGACCCCGGTTCCGACGGCGCTGAGCCGCGCATCCCGGTGGCCGCCGGCGGCTGGTCGGACTGCGTGCTGCGCCAGGACGCCGACGACGTTTGGTGGTTCGAAAGCCTCAGCGGCACAACACTTCCCACCTGGCTCGGGCACCTGCAGCCGGCCGCGCCCGGGCCCTACCAGCTCACCTGGACCGCCCCTGACCGGGACCGGCACCGCCGCGGTGTGCTGGCCTGCCTGGAGGCCATCGCCGCCGGCGAGGTGTATCAGGCCTGCGTGTGCACCCGGTTCACCGGCCGCATCGACGGGGACCCCCTCGACTTCTTCACCGACGCGGTGGCCCGCACCGCACCGGCGCGGGCCGCATACGTGGCCGGCGAGTGGGGCGCGGTGGCCTCGTTGTCGCCCGAACTGTTCCTGTACCGGGCCGGGACGCTCGTGGCGTCCAGCCCGATCAAGGGCACCCTGCCCCGCGACGCCGACCCGGCCGGGCTGCTGACCTCGGTCAAGGACGTCGCCGAGAACATCATGATCGTCGACCTGGTGCGCAACGACCTGGGCCGGGTGGCGGCGACGGGCAGCGTCACGGTGCCCGAGCTCCTCGCGGTGCGCCCGGCGCCGGGGGTCTGGCACCTGGTCTCCACCGTCACCGCCGAGGTGCCGGAGCGGGTACCGATGGGCGCACTGCTGGACGCCACCTTCCCGCCGGCCTCGGTCACCGGCACCCCCAAACGGCGGGCCCGGCAGCTGTTGCAGCACTGGGAGCCGCATCGACGCGGAATCTATTGCGGCACAGTTGGGCTCGCTTCACCAGTGGCCGGCACCGAACTCAACGTGGCGATCCGCACCGTGGAGTTCGGCGCCGACGGCTCGGCGATCCTCGGCGTCGGTGGCGGTATCACCGCCGATTCCGATGTCGATGCCGAATGGGACGAATGCCTGCACAAGGCCGCATCGATCGTGCAGCTTCCGGCCCTCACTCCGCCTGGCGTACAACGGGTTTGACCGCAGCGGTCAGGGCAACTGGCCGCCGTCCGCGATGGCCGGGCCGGCCGTCAGCGCCGAACCCCACATCGCGAGCGTGGCGGCGAACACCCCCGCATCCGGGGACTCGGGGTGCCAGGCCGTTATCTCAAGGGCGATGGGTACGAAGCTGTTGCCTTCATACTTGGGCATCGCGGCGTACGCCTGCACCCTGCCCTCCTGGATGAGCGGAGCGATGATGTTGAGGTCGACACCGGCCTTCGACTCCGTCGAACCGAGCGGACAGTACACCACGTTCTGGGGATGGTCGGGCCCGCCGAACTCCGCCGGGGTGAGAAGTACCCGCTCCAGTTGTCCCTGTGCACAAAGCTGTTCGGCCTTTTCCGCGGAATCGACCATAGAGAAATCCGGACCCATGGCCCCACCCTAACCGCGGTCGCACACCCTCAGATGCACGAAAATATGCCACCGCCGCGGCAGCCGTGGTGTCAGTCGCGGGCGCGCAGCACCGCATCGTAGAGCTCATTCCGCGACGGTGCGCCCGGGTGCGCGGCGATGACCTGGGCACAGGCGTCCTTGACCCGGGCCCCGTCGGCCACCAGTTCTTCGACCTGCGCCACCAGCGTCGCCAGCTCCACGGTCGGCGTGCCCCCGGCCAGCACCACGGTGATCTCGCCCAGCACGCCGTCGGCGGCCCACTCGGCGAGCTCGCCCAGGCGGCCGCGGCGGATCTCCTCGTGGGTCTTGGTCAGTTCGCGGCACACCACGGCGCGCCGCTCGGGCCCCAGCACCTCGACGGCGTCGCGCAGGGTCTCGGCCAGCCGGCGCGGGGACTCGAAGAACACGCAGGTGCGTGGTTCGGCGGCCAGGGTCTGCAGCCAGGCCCGCCGGGCGGCGTGTTTGCGCGGGGCGAAGCCCTCGAAGCAGAACCGGTCCGAGGCCAGCCCGGACACCGCCAACGCCGTCGTCACCGCACTCGGACCGGGCAGGCACGTCACCGGCAGATCAGCCTCGGCGCAGGCCGCCACCAGCCGATAGCCCGGATCGTTGATCAGCGGCATGCCGGCATCGCTGACCACCAGCACCGTCGCACCCGCGGCGATCTCGTCGAGCAGGCCGGGCACCCGGCTCGCCTCGTTCTGGTCGAAGAAGCTCATGATCCGGCCGGCCGGTTGCACGCCCAGCGCTTGGGCCAGCGCGCGGACCCGCCGGGTGTCCTCGGCCGCCACGATGTCGGCCGTCGACAGCGCCTCGATCAGACGGGCCGAGGCATCATCGGGCCGACCCAGCGGCGTGGCGCCGATCAGTAGTTTGCCGGGTGTCACGCCCGACAGCCTACGATCGCTTGCGTGACCGCCACCGCCACCGCAACGCCGTCGGCTGGTCGCTCGGTCCCGTTGATCAGCCCCGCCCCGCTGATCCCGGCCCCGGATTTCGGGCCGACGGACCGACTGCAGGGCTGGGCCATGACGGCCATCATCACGGCGCTGGCCGCGATCAGCCGATTCCTGAACCTGGGGTCACCGACCGATGCCGGCACGCCTGTCTTCGACGAGAAGCACTACGCGCCGCAGGCCTGGCAGATGCTGCACAATCACGGCGTCGAGGACAACCCGGGCTACGGGCTCGTGGTGCATCCGCCGGTGGGCAAGCAACTCATCGCGATCGGCGAGGCGCTGTTCGGTTACAACGGCCTGGGCTGGCGGTTCTCCGGGGCGATGTGCGGGGTGGTGCTGGTGCTGCTCGTGGTGCGCATCGCCCGCCGGATCAGCCGCTCCACCCTGGTGGGTGGCATCGCCGGGTTGCTGTTGATCGCCGACGGGGTCAGCTTCGTCTCGGCCCGTACCGCGCTGCTGGACGTGTTCCTGGTGATGTTCGTGGTGGCGGCCTTCGCCTGTTTGATGGTCGACCGCGACGACGTCCGCCGACGCATGCACAACGCGTTCATGGCAGGTCGGATCGCGGAGACGCCGTGGGGTCCGCGGCTGGGTGTGCGGTGGTGGCGGTTCGGCGCCGGGGTGCTGCTCGGTCTGGCCTGCGCGACGAAGTGGTCCGGGCTGTACTTCGTGGCGTTCTTCGCCGTCATGACGCTGGTGCTCGACGCGATCGCGCGCAAGCAGTACCACGTGCCGCAGCCCTGGCGGGGCACGTTGCGCCGCGATCTGGGGCCGGCCGCCTACGTGTTCGGACTGATCCCGGTCGCGGTGTACCTGGCCTCCTACGGGCCGTGGTTCGCCTCCGAGACCGGCATCAACCGCTACGAGGCCGGCCAGTCCATCGGTGAGAACAGCATCATCCCGATGCCCGACGCGCTGCGCTCACTGTGGCATTACACCTATGCGGCTTACCGTTTCCACGCCGGGCTGACCAACGCCGACGGCAACCACCACCCGTGGGAATCCAAGCCGTGGACGTGGCCGATGTCGTTGCGGCCGGTGCTCTACGCGATCGACAACCAGGATGTGGCCGGCTGCGGCGCGCAGTCCTGCGTGAAAGCCGTGATGCTGGTGGGGACTCCGGCGATGTGGTTCATCGCGGTGCCGGTGCTGGGCTGGTCGCTGTGGCGGGCGGTGGTGCACCGGGACTGGCGTTACGGCGTGGTGCTGGTCGGGTATTCGGCCGGTTTCCTGCCGTGGTTCTTCGACATCGACCGGCAGATGTACTTCTTCTACGCCACCGTGATGGCGCCGTTCCTGGTGCTGGCGATCGCGTTGATCCTCGGCGACATCCTCTACAAACCCAACCAGAATCCGGAGCGCCGGACGTTGGGGCTGCTGGCGGTGTGCCTGTACCTGGCGCTGGTGATCGCCAATTTCGCGTGGCTGTATCCGGTCCTCACCGGGATTCCGATCTCGCAGGCGACGTGGAACCTGGAGATCTGGCTGCCGTCCTGGCGTTAGGTGTGCGCCGAGATCACCGGGTCGCGCGCCGCCGGACATGACATGCAGCGTGGCCCGCCCCGGCCGGTACCCAGCTCGGAGGCTTCGATCGGCAGCACCTCGATGCCCGAATCAACCAGCCGCGCATTGGTTTCGGAGTTCCGCTCGTAGGCCACCACCACGCCGGGCGCCAGGGCCAGGGTGTTGTTGCCGTCGTCCCACTGCTCGCGTTCGGCGGTCACCGGATCGAGCCCGGTGTCGATCACCCGCAACCGGTCGATACCCATCGCCGCAGCCGCGGCCTGCACGAAAGGAACCTCGTCGTCGATCTGGATCTCACCGTCGGTGCGGTGAATGGTGAACGCCGACAAGGAATCCACGATGTTGGGGTACATCACCACCGCGTCCACGTCGACCATCGTGCACACGGTGTCCAGATGCATCTGGGCCCGCTCCTGGCGGATCGGCACCGCGAGCACGGTGTGCGCCAGGTCGTCGTCGAACAGGCTGCGCGCCAGGGCTTCCGCACCGGCCGGCGTGGTCCGCTCCCCCACCCCGACCGCCACCACCCCGGGGGCCAGCAGCAACACGTCGCCGCCCTCGACCGGTGCCGAGCGTGATTCGTAGGCCCGCCGGACGCCGAGGAACCGCGGATGATGGGCGTAGATGACGTCGGTCAGGGAGGTCTCGCGCACCCGGGCCGGCAGCGCCAGCGAGGTGATGGCCACCCGCGGGCCGATCCAGAACGACGAATCCCGGGTGAACAGCAGATTGGGCAGTGGATCGATCACGAAATCGCCACCGTGGTGCATGAGCCGGACCAGCGACAGCTCGGGGCCACCGAAGGGCACCTCGTTGAACGTCATCCCGGCCATCAGGATGCGGGCCAGGTCCGCCGGCGGCAGGGTGCGCAGATACGACGAAAGCTCTTGGGCCAGCGGCACTCCCAGCCGACGGGCATCGACGGCCGCGGAGATGCCGTGCATCCGGGCCGCCCCGCTGTGGGCCAGCGCCTCGGTCAGCAGATCGGCCAGCAGCAGCACCTCGACCCCGCGTGAGCGCAGCAGCGCGGCGAAGGCATCGTGCTCGCGTTGCGCCTTGGCCACCCAGGGCAGGCCGTCGAACAGCAGGGCGTCGTTGTTCCGCGGTGTGAGCCGCTGCAATTCGGGCCCCGGCCGGTGCAGGATCACCGCGCGCAGCCGTCCGACCTCGGAGTTGGAACCGAACGCCGCAGTGCCCACCCCCTGACGTTAGCTCAACTATGGTTGAGGTGTATGGAGACTCACGAGCTCACTCCCGGCGAGATGTCGCAACGCAGCGGCGTGGCGGTGTCCGCACTGCACTTCTATGAGCGCGAGGGCCTGATCGTGAGCCGCCGCACGGCGGGCAACCAACGCCGCTACGCCCGGGAGACCCTGCGCCGGGTGGCCTTCATCCGGATGTCGCAGCGCCTGGGCATCCCACTGGCCCGCATCCGCGAGGCACTGTCGGCGCTGCCCGAGGACCGGGTGCCCACCAGCAAGGACTGGGCCAAGCTGTCCGCCGGCTGGCGTCAGGACCTCGATGACCGCATCCTGCATCTGCAACGCCTGCGCGACAACCTGACCAGCTGCATCGGCTGCGGCTGTTTGAGCCTGAAAACCTGCCTGCTGACGAATCCCGGTGACGTGCTGGCCGAGCACGGACCGGGCGCCTCCCGCCTCTAGAGCAGTCGAACGTCTGTGCGATACACTCGCGCGCATGGAGCTGGCGTTGCAAGGCTCACTGTTCGAGCACGCCGAACGTCGACGGCTCGGCGACGGCGCCTGGGTGGAGCTGCGCTCGGGCTGGCTGCCCGACGCGGACTCGCTGTTCGAGGAGTTGATGGACACGATCCCGTGGCGGTCCGAAGAGCGCGAGATGTACGACCGGGTGGTCGCGGTGCCCCGGCTGGTGAGCTTTCACCACCTGATCAACGAACCGGTACCGCACCCACGGCTCAAGCAGATCCGGCGCCGGCTCAACGACACCTTCGGCGGTGAGCTCGGCGAACCGTTCACCACCGCAGGCCTGTGCCTGTACCGCGACGGCAACGACAGCGTCGCCTGGCACGGTGACACCATCGGCCGCAGCCGCACCCACGACACCATGGTGGCGATCGTCGGGCTCGGCGCCACAAGGACTTTCGCGCTACGCCCCCGCGGTGGCGGTCAGGCCCTGCGGTTGCAGCACCGCCACGGCGACCTGCTGGTGATGGGCGGATCGTGCCAGCGCACCTGGGAGCATTCGATACCGAAGACCACCAGCCTGGTCGGCCCGCGGATCAGCATCCAGTTCCGCCCGCACGACGTGCGCTGAGGTTCAGCCCCGCACGGCGGCCACCGCGGTGGTGAGCAGCTCACGGGCCCGCTTGTCGTCGATCGGCGCCACCGGCTTGCCCGCGGCCACCAGCGGGTTGGCCGTGACGATCACCATGAAGGTGTCGAAGCTGGCGACGAAGTTGTACAGCTCGCCGGTGCGCGGCTGGCCACCCATCACGGTCTGCACCACGCGGTGGGTTCCCACGGTGCGGGCCCCCTCGATCTGCGGGGCGTCGACCACGTCGACCTGACCGCGCATCCCGGGGCCCAGGAACTTCACCTGCTTGCAGGCGTCCCCCGGATCGCTCACCGGGATGGACTCGGAGGTCTCCAGCGCCATCACGATGAACCGGTTACCCGCCCCTTCTGCCGAGGTGGCTGCCACATTGCCTTTGAGGTCGTCGGGCATGGCCTGGCCTTCGGCGAACTTGGCGCACTCGGCGGGCTCGACCTTGACCCCCGGCGGCATCTTGTGCGGCGCCAGCTTTTTCGGGTCGATGCCGGCCGGAGCGACATCGGTGACTTTGAATTCGGGGCCGAAGCTGGAGCGCACCTTGGCGACGTTGGCGATGTTCGCGTTGGCGGAGGCCGCCTGGTCCGATTGACCGCAGGCGACCAATCCGGAGGCACAGACGAGCACGCCCATGGCGGCGAGTGAGACGTTGCGGTTCATCGCTGGTTCAACTTACAGGGCCGCGCCGATTCAGCCGCGCAACACCGAAACCGTTTTCACCAGCAGGTCGGCGGCAAAGGTGGCGTCGAGCGCGGGATTGGGCGAGCCCGGGTCGGTCACGACGGTGACGAACACGTGGCGGGAACCCGACTCGGCGGCGATTGTCGCGGTGAAGGTGTCGGCGTGGGACCGCGTTTCGGTGCCGCCCTCGACGACGGTGGTGACGGCGGTGGACGTCCCGGCCGTCACCGCGCCGTCGATCTCCGGGGCCGGCACCCGGGTGACGGTCCCGACGGCATGTCCGCCCGACACACTCCACTGTCCGCAGGACCGAGCGTCACGCACCTCGGGAACCCCCGGGGCCAGGGTCATCACCCCCGCGTACACGATGCCGCCAGGTCCCGACGCCGACCACCCGCGGGTGGGTTCGGTCTCGCGGGCGGGCAGCGCCCCGCACTCGGGCGGATCGGCGGCCCAGTCCGGGCCGAACCCCCACAGCGATACCGGGTTGGCGTGCGGGTCGATGTCGACCACCTCGTAGCCCGGCGGGAGACCGTCGCGGGCCCGCTGGATGCGGGCCGGGTCGACGGTGCCGACGGAACTCCTCGGTGCCGGCCCCGAGGTCGTCGCGGGTTCCGGCGCCGGTCGCGGCCCGCAGCCCACAGCGGCCGCCAGCACAACGGTCGCAACGACGAAAAGGCGCACGGCGCGTTGATACCACAGCTGGAACCCGCCCTGCGGCAAATACCGGGCCGGGCACGAAGTTGCCGGTGAACCGCGGCTTTTGGCGATATTTGACCGCGTCGACAGTTATCGTCCACATCAGTTGAGCGGCATCCCAGGCGATTGGAGAACGATGACCAGCTCGTTGAGGGCAAGCTGGATCGCCAGCACCACCGTGGTGCTGGCGATCGCAATGGCCGGCTGCGGCGCCCCGAAGGACGAAGCCCAGAACGACGACAGTGCGGCCACCACGACGTCCGAGGCCGGCGAAACCAGCGCCGCCCCCGCCCCGGCGGCCGAGCACCACTACACGATCGTCGACTACATCCGCGACAACAACATCACCGAAACCGCGGTGCACCAAGGTGATCCGGGCACGCCGACGCTGCAGCTGCCGGTTCCCCCGGGCTGGACGGACGCGGGCTCCTCGGCCCCGAAGTGGGCGTGGGGCGCCATCGTGTCCACCGACCCGGCGTTCGTCAGTGACCCGCCGTCGATCATCGCCCTGATGTCCAAGCTGGTGGGCAATGTGGATCCGGCCAAGATCCTGGAGTACGCACCGAACGAGCTGCGGAATCTGCCCGGCTACCAGAACCAGGGCGAAGGGTCGACGAGTCAGCTCAGCGGATTCGACGCATACCAGATCGGCGGCAGCTACCTGAAGAACGGCGCCACCCGGCTGATCGCCCAGAAGACCGTGGTGATCCCCGGTGCCGACGGATTGTTCGTGTTGCAGCTCAACGCCGATGGCACCGAGAATCAGATGCGTGCGCTGATGGAGGTGACCAAGGCGATCGACGACGGGGCGGTCATCACCCCCTGACCGGTCACTGACTCACCGCGCGGATCACCTGCCGGGTGACGTCGGTGATCCGCGCGGACAGCTCGGGATCCAGGCTCAGCGAGTCGACCGCGGGCACCGCGACGTCGGTCACCACCACTCCCAGATCCTCGCGCTGCCATACCGCGTGGATCCGGTCCAGGATGCGCCGCATCGAGTAGTTGTCGCTGAGCACCCGAGCCGTAAACCGTTGTATGCCAAGGTAATGGGCGGCCACCACCAGTGCGTCGAGCAGGAAGGTGCCGATCCCGCGGCCTTGATAGTCGTCGCCGACGGTGAACGCCACCTCGGCGGTCGTGGCGCCGTGGCCCTCGCGGACCACCCGGGCGTCGGCGACCACCGGCCCCAGCGCTCCCTCGGTCATCACCCAGACGAAGTGATCGGTGTAGTCGACCTCGAACAGGTACTCCAGCAGCGCCTTGGTCGGTTTGCGGGCGGACTGAAACCGGCGGTAGAGGGTTTCGCTGGAGAACTCGACCGGGCTGTTCATGGTGCGCTCGACGTCACCGGGTAGCACCGGCCGCAGATAGAACCAGTCGCCGTTGCGCATCTGCACCGGGATCGGCGTGATGAACGCGGCCAGCCGCTGGCGGGCGATGCGCACCAGCCGGTCGAACATGCCGGGCAGGTGCAGCATGACCTCGAAGGCGTCCCGGTCACCGACCCAGCCGGTCACCGGGTCGATCGCCGTCACGGTGGCGGTCCTCGACGCGTGCCGCAGCAGCGCGATCTCGCCGACGATCAGGCCGGGTTCGAGATCGGCGATGACGGCCTGGTCGTCGTCGCCGACGTGGACCACCCGGGTCCGCCCCGAGGCGATCAACATGAACGTGAGGGCCGGTTCGCCCTGACGGATCAGCACCTGGCCGGCTGCGGCCGACAGCGGGCGCAACAGGGTGGTCAACGGTGCCAGCACGGACGGCCCGCATCCGGCGAAGAATTCCAGCGCCGCCAGGTCGTCGGCACGGATCTCGGTCAGATCGGCCACGTCCCAAGGCTACGGCGCTGCCGCGGGCATGGTCAGGGCTTGACGAATCCTGCCTTGGCGAGGGCTTTTTGGCCCGCCTCGCCGGTGACCAGGTCGACGAAACGGTGCGCCAACTCGTTGTGCGCGGTCTGCTTGAGCACCGCAATGGGATAGGTGTTGACGGCCCCGGCGGCCTCGGGGAAGGCGACGGCCGTGACCTTGTCGCCGGCCCCGGCGGCGTCGGTGACGTAGACCAGACCGGCGTCGGCCTGGCCGGTGGTCACCTTGCCCAGCACATCGGTGACCGAGTTCTCCTCGCTCACCGGCGACAACGTCACCCCGCTGGCCTTCTCGACCTTCTCGGTGGCGCCGCCGCACGGCACCGGGGGTGCGCACACCACCACGCTGATGCCGGGTTTGGCCAGATCGGCAAACGACGTGATGCCCTTGGGGTTTCCCGGGGCCACGGCGATCGTCAGGGTGTTGGCGGCGAAGTTCACCGGGTCGCCCTCGACCAGATCGGCGGCCACTGCCTTGTCCATGTTCCGGGTGTCGGCGGAGGCGAACACGTCGGCGTCGGCGCCCTGGGTCAGCTGGGTGACCAGGTCGGAGGACCCGGCGAAGGAGAACTCCACCGAGGCGCCGGGATTGTCGGTCTTGAACTGCTCGCCGATCTCGGTGAACGCGGCCTTCAGCGAGGCGGCGGCGAACACGGTGATCGAATCGCCGTCGGCGCTCGGCGCGGACGACTGGTTCGTGCCGCAGCCACCGATCAGGGCCGTCGCCATCGCGGTGCCGACCGCCAGAGCGAGCATCCGGGTTCTGGTCATGACTGTCCTTTCGGGGTTTCCACGATGACGGTCGTGGCCTTGACGACCGCGACGGCCACGCTGCCCGGGACAAGGCCGAGCTCACGCACCGACTGGCTGCTCATCAGCGAGACCACGGTGAACGGCCCGCACTGCATCTGGACCTGAGCCATCACCTCGTCGGTGACGACGTCGGTGACCAGCCCGACGAACCGGTTGCGCGCCGAGCTGCCGATGCCGAGCGGATCCTTGGGCGCCGCAGCGGCATTGGCGCGTGCGAAGGCGGCCAGCGCGGCCCCGTCGATCACCTTGCGGCCGGAGCCGTCGAGATGCGCCGGCAGTGCGCCGTCATCGATCCAGCGCCGCACGGTGTCGTCACTCACGCCGAGCAACTCGGCCGCATCGCGGACCCGGATGTCTGGCACCGCGCCAGCGTATCCACACCGCAGTGCCGCAACAACCGCAAATGCCGAATCACGTGCTGCCCCCTGCCGCAGGTGCGGTCTTGACCACCCCGGGCCCGACTGCTAAGCAGGTGCTCAGCATTGTCACGACGAAGGGAACCACATGGCGCTACAGACAGTCCTGGACGACATCCGTAAACGGCCCGGCACCGGCGAGACCATCGCGGTCATCGACCCCGCCACCGAGGAGCAGATCACCGAGTTCCGCGACTGCGGACCGGAAGCGGTCGACGAGGCCGTCGCGCGGGCCAAGGCGGCGTATCAGTCCGGGGTGTGGACCGATCTGGCGGCCCGCCAGCGCGCCAAGGTCATGTGGAAGCTCGCCGACCTGATGGACGAGCACGCCGCCGAGTTCGCCGAGCTGGAGTCACTGGACGCCGGCATGCCGCCGATGCAGGCCGAGATGATCGTGTCGACGTGCGCCGAGTTCTTCCGCTACTACGCGGGCTGGTGTACCAAGCTCAACGGCACGTCCTACCAGGTGCAGATGGAGGGCGGCGTCAACAGCAACTACTCCAACCTGCACGCCTACACCACCAAGGAACCCTATGGCGTGGTGGGCCTGATCTACCCGTGGAACGGCCCGCTGTTCAACGCCTGCGCCAAAGTGGCCCCGGCCCTGGCCGCCGGTTGTTCCAGCGTCGTCAAACCCGCCGAAGAGACCCCGCTGTCGGCGGTGCTGCTGGAACGCCTGATCGGTGAGGCCGGCGTACCCGACGGCGTGACCAACTTCGTGATCGGTTACGGCGCCACCGCCGGGGCCGCGATCACCGCCCACCCCGACGTGGAGAAGGTCGCCTTCACCGGATCCACCGAGGTCGGCAAGCAGATCATGCGCAACTCGGCGGACAACCTGAAGAAGGTGACCCTGGAACTCGGCGGCAAGTCCCCGGTGCTGATCTACGAGGATGCCGATCTGGACATGGCGATCATGATGGCCTCGATGGGCATCTTCGTGCACTCCGGCCAGGGCTGCGTGTGCGGGTCACGAATCTTCGTGCAGCGCAGCGTTTATGAGCGTGTCGTGGCGGGCATCGCGATGATCGGCGACAACCTCGTGCTGGGCGGGCCCAAGGACGAGGGGGCCATGATCAGCCCGCTGGTCAGCCAGAAGCAGCTCGACCGGGTGCTCGGCTACATCGACCAGGGCAAGCGCGACGGCGCCGAGATCGTCTCCGGCGGCTACCGGCTGGACCGCAAGGGCTATTTCGTCAAGCCCACCGTCGTCACCAATGTCGACCCGGCCACCAGCCGGCTCTACAAGGAAGAGATCTTCGGCCCGGTCGTGACGATCCTGCCCTTCGACGACGACGACGAAGCCGTCGCGATGGCCAACGACACCAGCTACGGTCTGGCCGCCACCGTCTGGACCTCCAACCTGGCCCGTGCGCACAGCCTGGGCAAGCGTCTGCAGGCCGGCATGGTGGGGCTGAACTGCCAGCTGACCTTCGACCACAACGTGCCGTTCGGCGGGTACAAGCAGTCCGGCCTCGGCAAGGAGTTCGGCTACGAGGGTATCGACGCGTACCTGAAGACCAAGTCGATCTGGGCGCAGCTGTAAACCGTCCCGGTCACACCGGGAATCGGATGTCGGCGAGCTCGAGGGCTTTGCCCTCGAGCCGCTGACCCAGATAGAGCTCGGCCTGCAGCAGCCGCTCGCAGTGCCACCGAATGTCCTCGGCGTGCTCCCGAGACGCCGTGTAGCGCACGGCCAGCGTGGTCACGTCGATCCGCTGGGTGTCGCGGACCTTGAGATCCTCGGACACCTGGAAGCCGTCCTCCTCGGCCGCCGCAATGGCCTCGAGCACCTGCTCGACCGCCAATCTGATGTCACGACAGCCGTTTTCGGCGATCTCGGACGCCTCGCGCTGAATATCCCCCTGCTTGCGGACCACCGCCGCGTCTGTGCTCACCCGTTCGCCGGCGGCCTCACTGGCCGCACCCGACCACTCCGCACCGCCGGGGGCGCAGACGTTCCGCCGGTGCCATTCGAACAGCTCCTCAGACTGGGCCGCCAACTGCCGCCAGCGCGCCGCGGCCTCCGCGAGATACGTTGTGTCCCAACTCTCCAACCTCGAACGGGTCAGCGCCCCACCTGACAGATCGGCGACGGCTACCTCACTCACATCAACTCCGCCATACCTCCGGCGGTGTGTCCATCGCTGACGTCATATCTCAGGGCGGCGGCCGAAAGGTCGCCCGCCTGCGCACTGACCCGACCCGACTGCGTTCCCCGCGCGGTGATCACCGCGGCATCCATCGCCGAGACCCCGGCACAACTGGGATAGTCCCCCGCATCCGGAGCAGTGGCCGACGCCCGTAATTCGGCAGCGATCATCTCGCTGCTGGTGGCCCCCGCCCGAAGCGCACCCGGGTCGACCCTCAGATCGTTTGCCATAGCAATCCCCCAACCGGCCAATCTGCTCCCTGAGGCTAACGGAATCGGCTGAGTTGAGCCCAGGGGCGGAGCAAGTATGCCACTGGGAGCTGGCATCGACCAAGGGCGGGGGCGAGCCTCATCAAACGTTAATTTGCGCTCAACCGGCCATGGTCAAGCCTCCACTGACACTGAGGACTTGGCCAGTGATGAAGCTGGCATCATCGGAGGCCAAGAAGAGCACGGCCTTGGCGACCTCCTCAGGTTTCGCAATCCGACCGAACGGGATGGCCCGGATCAGCCCCTGGCGCACCTTGTCCGGAAGCGAAGCCAACAGCGGGGTGTCGGTCGGTCCAGGGCAAACACAGTTGACGTTGATCTGATGGCGAGCCATCTCGCGCGCCAGCGACTTGGTGAAGGCGATCACCCCGCCCTTGGTGCCGGCGTAGACCGTCTCGCCGAGACTGCCCACCCGCCCCGCGTCACTGGCTATGTTGACGATCTTTGCCGTCGCTTCCCGAGCGAGGATCGATTCGAGGAAGGCATGGGTGAGTCGGACGGGCCCGAGAAAGTTCACCGCGACCAACGCCTGCCACAGCGCGTCGTCGTTGGACATGAACGGCTCGACCCGGTCGAAGCCGGCCGCGTTGACGATGACATCGGGCAGTCCGTGCGCCGCCACGACGTCGTCGCGAAGTGTGCCCAGCGCGGCGGCATCGGCGAGGTCGACGATGTGTGCCGTGGCGTTCGCACAGGCCTGCACGGTCTGGGTCAGGCCCGACTCGTCGCGGTCGACGGCCGCGACGGTGGCGCCGGCGTGTGCCAGTTCGACCGCGATGGCCCGGCCGATACCCGAGGCTGCGCCGGTGACAACGGCGACTTTGTCGTCGAATCGCACTATCTGACCTTCCGATCTGCGGTGGTGTGGACGGTATGGCCACTATCTGCCGACATCCGCTAAAAATCAACCACTCAGTCGATAATTGACTTGTTCAGTCGAATAGCCGTAGCTTCGGTCGAATAGCGTCCAGCGCAACGAAGGGACACCGAGATGGATTTCTCCGACTACCAGCAGCTCACGCTGACCCGCCGGGACAACGGCGTCCTGCTCATCACGCTGAACCGGCCGGAGAAATACAACGCCGCCGACGAGGACATGCACACCGAGTTGGCCACCATCTGGAAGGACGTGGCAGCCGATCCGCAGACCCGGGTCGCGGTGATCACCGGCGCCGGCAAGGCCTTCAGCGCCGGCGGTGATCTGGCCATGGTGGAGCGCATGGCCGGCGACTACGACCGGGTGTCGCACATGCTCACCGAGATGGGCGAGCTGGTCTACAACATGATCAACTGCGACAAGCCGATCGTGTCCGCGATCAACGGCGTCGCCGTCGGGGCCGGTGCGGTGGCCGCCCTGCTGGCCGACGTCGCGATCATCGCCGAGGACGCCCGCATCGGCGACGGCCACGTCAAACTCGGTGTCGCCGCCGGCGACCACGCTGCGATCATCTGGCCCCTGCTGGCCGGGACAGCGAAGGCCAAGTACTACCTGATGACCGGCGAGATGATCGGCGGCATCGAAGCCGAGCGGATCGGCATGGTCGCCAAAGCCCTTCCGCGCGAGCAGGTTCTCGACGAGGCACTGCGCATCGCCGACAACCTGGCCACCGGCGCTCAGCAGGCAATCCGACTGACCAAACGCGCACTCAACAACTGGCTGCGCAACGCCGGCCCGATCTTCGACCAGTCCGCGGCCTACGAGATGCTGACCTTCCTCGGGCCGGATGTGGTGGAGGGCTACACCGCGCTGCGCGAAAAGCGTCCACCGCAGTTTCCGTCGGCGCAGGGAGAATGACGATGAAAATCGGTCTGGTCATCATGGACGAGGACCCTGTCGACGCGGTGAAGGTGGCCAAGGCCGCGGATCGCGCCGGGGTGCACTCGCTGTGGAGCATCGACTACTACAACCGCAGCAGTCTCACCCGGGCCGCGTCGTTCGCCGCGGTCACCGAGAATGCGATCGTCGGCACCAGTGTCACACCGCTTTTCGCGCGGGCACCGCTGGCGCTGGCCGCTGCGGCCGCCGACATCCAGGCCATCGCCGGCGGCCGGTTCGTACTCGGGGTCGGCAGCAGCACCCGCCGGATGAACCAGGACTGGTACGGCACGGCACTGCAGCACCCGGCCCCGCAGGTTCGCGAGCGTATCGAATTGATCCGGCAGTTGATCGCCCATCGGAGCGGGCCGTTCCGTTTCGACGGACGATTCGACAGCGTGGCGATGGCCCACTATGAGCGGGCCGGGTTGCCCACCGAGATACCGATAATGGCGGCCGGGGTGGGTGAGCACATGGTCAGCGCGGTCGGACAGTGCGCTGACGGCTTCGTCGGCCACACCATCGCCTCGGCGGACAACCTGCGCGACGTGTCGCTTCCGCGGTTGGCCGCCGGTGCGGCCAAGGCCGGGCGCGAGGTCACCGACATCCGGATCACCACCCAGATCGTGGCGGCGGCCAGCACCGACCGCGCGGTGGCGCGCCGCGACGCCGCGGCCCAGGTCGGGTTCTACGCCACGCCGAAGGGCTACGACGCGCTGTTCCCCGACGGGCAGCACGCCGCCGAGCGCCAAGCCAGCCGGGACGCCCTGGCCCGCAACGACATCGACGGCATCGCGGCCGCGGGTGAGGCCATGGTCGAGGACCGCGCGGTGTACGGCACGCCCGAGGACATCGTCGAGCAGCTGCGCCGCTATGCCGATGTGGTGGATTGGGCGCTGCTCTACCCGCCCACGTTCGGAGTCGACCCCGACCGCGTCCGCGCCAACGAACACCTGCTGATTGAGGTGGCGGCCGCCGCGGCGGGCGGCTCAGCCTGAGACGAACAGGCACAACGCCCGGTCGACGATCGCGGCCCGCAACCGGTCGCGGTCGTCCTCGTGCAGGCCCGGACCGAGCCACACCGAGGCCTGGTTGAGGATGCCGTGCAGGCACTGCAGGGCGACATTGACGTCAGGGCAGCTGAATTCACCGTCGGCCACGCCCCGCTCTACCACCCGGCGGAACACCGCGTCGTGACGTCGGCGCATGTCCTTCATCGGCTCCTCGAACGCATCCGGCCAGCCGCGCGGCCAGGAGAACACCGCGGCCACCTCGGGCGCGGTCTCGGTGAGGATCCGGATCTGCTCGTCGACCAGGGCCGCCAACCGCTCGCGGGCACCGACCTTTCCGATGGCCTCTGCACGGGCGGCCAGCCGCTGCAGCACTTCCTGGGTGAGCGTCTCCAACGCAGCGGCGACCAACGCATCCTTGGATGAGAAGTAGTGGTAGAGCGTGGCTTTGGCGATGTCGGTCTGCTCGGCGACATCTTCCAGGCTCATGCCGCCATAGCCGGAGTCGGTGAGGATTCGGGTGGCGGTCTTGACGATCTCAGCCTTGCGGCGGTCACGGCGGCGGGCCACCCGACTGGAGCCCGCGGGCTGATCCTCCACGCGGCCATCCTAACCCGGCGTGGTCGGCTATTCGACCGGCTGGACGAATTCCGGTCGGCCGACGGGCGTCGGTGTCCCCCGCCGGGCAGCGACGGCAGCCACCACGGCAACCGACACGGCAAAGCACCCGACGGCATAGGTGAGACTGCCGGTCGGCGTCCCGTCGGCGGTGATGCCTGCGTCGGCACGGAAGTAGTCGGGCAGCGCGCTGAGCCACAGCACGGCCAGCACGCCGAGGTACACCGGCCCGAACACCCGGACGAATCGGTTGGCGGTGATGCAGGCCCGCTGCCACTGCCGCGCCAGGACCGGCAGGGCGATGCCGGCGAGCACCACCAGTTCCACGGAGAAGATGATGGCCTGGGCGGTCGTGTTGGGGTCGGGCCCGCCGAACAGCGAGGTGGGGATGCTGAGCACCGCCAGGCCCAGCGGCACCAACACCCCGGCCAGCACGGTCCGCCAGGTCAGACTCCAGCCCCTCGGGTCCTTGCGGCCCACCAGGACCAGCACCAGCACCGTCGCCACGATCGGGCCCAGCGTGGCGAAGATGAACATGCTCGTCATCGGCACCGATGCCAACATCGGGTGATTGATCGGGTTGTCGGTGTTCCAGGCCCACCAACGCAATTGGGGACCGAGCTGGTCGAACACCTCGTAGAGGCAGTGGTGGACGAACCCGACACACAGTGCCCCGATGACGATGCCGCGGTCCCGGAACACCCCGAGACTGCGGACGATCTCGTAGGCCAGCGTGACGACGGCCGGGTAGAGGGCGACGATGTAGAGCGGCAGCCGGTCGAAGAGGAACTGCACGGTAAAGGCGTTGTGGGCGAACACCACTCCCAGTTGGTCTTGAATGCCGAAGACGTTCGGGAAGTACAGCGGTATCTCCACGGCGAACAGGTAGACGGCGGTCGCGCACCACAGCGCCAGGTTGACCGGGTCGCCGTCGCGACGCAGGCGCCGAATCGAGTGGATGAGGGCCAGCACGGCACCGGTCACCATCATGATTTCCAGCAGCACCAGCGTCCAGTTGCTCAGCGCCAGCGGATTGCGCAGGTGCACCACGGCGGGAGCGTACTGGCAGGAGAACTCTCCCAGCGGCCGGGCGATGGCATCGAAGGCGGCGGTGCACTGTTGGGTCATGGCGTCACCTCAATTGGCGGGTTGACTTGTGTACCAGCGTGTCACGTCGGCGCCGGAGTCCCACCGCGCGAACCAGCGGTCGGCGAGCTCGGGCAGCGGGGTGTGCGTCGGATCGTGATACGGCGTCTGACTCAACAGGACTCGGCCCGCCGCGGCGAGGCGCTGCCGGCGGGGCACCGTGGCGAAGGCACCCGGCACGGCGGTCCGTCGACCGAACGGCAACCGGTGGCGCCACGTCTCGCGGAAGCCGAAGCCGGGCAGCAGGGTGCGGGCATCGACTTTTCGGTCCGCTTGGGGCACATGCTCGTTCACCCCATCGGCGATCAGTCGCATGATGCCCATCAGGTGCCGCACCACGGCGGGCAAGGCCCGTATCCGGTACCAGCGGTCACCGATGGCGGCGTCGTAGATCAGCAGGGCCGAGCTGCGGTGCTCCACCTCTTCGACGAAGTGCCAGATGAACAGTGAGGCCACCCGCTCGTCTCCGGGACGGAACAGCGTCTCCTCGTTGTCGAGCATCATCTTGAAGCTCGGCGTGAACGTGGCTTCCAGGTCGGCGATGTAGGCCAGCCGGTGTTTGACCGGTGTGGTGGCGGTGAGTTCTTCGAAGCTTGCGATCGCGGCGTCGAGGGTGTGCTGCAGGCCGGGATAACGGCGGATCAATGCGGTCACGTGCTTGCGGTGCGTGCTGGAATGCTGGGCTTCCTGGCGCAGGAACGCCGTCGCCTCGGCAGCCGCCTCCGGATCGGTGATCAGCGGCTTGGCCTCCTGCACGGCGGCGACGATCATCTGCTCGAAGCAGATGGCGATGATCGACGTCGCATTCATGAAGAACGAGAACTGCGGGTTGGCCGGGTTCCACTCCCACGGCACGTCGCCGGTGAAATCGAACTTCGGCCGTCGCACCTCGAGGTCAGTCATGCGTGCTCCGCTGCGGACGTCATTACACACAATGCTCATGCATGTGTCATGTGCGTATTCTTGGCGTAGTCGAACGGAAGAGTCAAGGCTCATGGGACGCAAAGGGTGGGCGGGTTCACCGCCGGCAAACGACGCGGAGGCCCGCAAGCGGATCATCGACACCACGTCGCGGTTGGTCGATCGGCGCGGGGCCGCGCAGACCACGGTGTCCGACATCGCCGACGCGCTGGGCATCACGCGGCGCACCGTGTACCGCTACTTCACCGGCACGGACGAGTTGTTCACCGCGGTCGCCGAAATGGCGTTGGGGAGCTTCGTGGCCGAGACCGGGCGGTTGGTCGCCGATCTGGACGCGACCGATCAGCTGGTCGAGGTGATGGCCTACATCATCGAGCGATTGCCGCACGAACCCCAGCTGGCGCTGTTGTTGGCCAACGACCGGTCGAACATGTTCAGCCGCGCGATGCTGACCTCCGATGTGATCGCGCGCTGCCGCACGATGCTCCAGCACGCCCAGATCAACTGGGATCAGTTCGGATTCGACGAGGCCACGATGGACGAACTCGTCGAGTTCCTGCTGCGGTTCATCCAGTCGATGGTGATCGCACCGCCGGACCCGCCACGCTCTGGTGCCCAGTTGCGGGCCTATCTGCACCGCTGGATCGGTCCGGCGCTGGGTGCGCGGTGACCGACGGCGTCATGTTCGAGAGGTGACGCTCCAACTGGCCATGATGTTCAACGCATGCGCTGACGGGGTGTCGGGCGCGGCGGTGTACCCGACGAGGGACAGTCCGGGTGCCCCGGTGATCTCGAAGACGTTGTAGGTGAGCGTGAGGTCGCCGAACTCGGGATGGCAGAACTGTTTGACGCCGTGCCGGTGTCCGGCCACGTTGTGCGCTGCCCACCGGGTGCGGAACTCGATGCTCTGCGTGGCGAGTTCGCCGACGATCTGAGTGAGCGCCCGGCTGATCGCCTGCAGTACCTCGTCGGAGACGCCGGCGACATTGCCGCGCTCGATCTGCGTGTAGTACTCGGTGCTCACCCCGGCCAGTTGGGCGGCCTCCTCGCGCCGCAAGCCCGGCACCCGGCGCCGCACGCCCGGACTCAGCCCAACCTGCTCGGGGGTGATTTTCGCGCGACGACTCATCAGGAATTCCCTGACGTCCTTCGCGTGTCCATGCCCCAACAGTAGGGAAGAACCCGGGCCGGAGGGAGGTGTTGTGGGTACCCCCTATAAGCAGTGTCTCCCCATCCTCCCCAGCACCCTTTTAGCGTCGGGTGCAGAGAGATTTTCCAGTGAAACGAGGTCACCGAGATGCCCGACAACGACACCACACAGCAAGCATTCGACAGTTTCGTCGAGTTGTGGACCACCGGCACGACGGCGGGCCGGCGCGCGCCCGTGCTCCGCCGTCCCG
Organism: [Mycobacterium] fortunisiensis; assembly: GCF_019050325.1. Lineage (GTDB taxonomy): Bacteria > Actinomycetota > Actinomycetes > Mycobacteriales > Mycobacteriaceae > Mycobacterium > Mycobacterium fortunisiensis. The sequence goes on from NZ_VOMB01000023.1 coordinate 354,187, forward strand.
ACGAGGTCGGCCTGACGTACGAGGATGTGGTCTTCCCGTCGATGGACGGTGTGCCGCTTGAGGGCTGGTTCATCCCGGCGGACTCGGACCGGCTGGTCATCCACAACCACTTCCTGCCCGGCAACCGCTACGGCTACCCGGGGCATCTGCCCGAGTTCGGCGGCCTAGGCGGTTTTGAGGTGAACTTCCTGCCCGAATACCAGGCGTTGCACGACGCCGGCTACAACGTGCTGGCCTACGACATCCGCAATCACGGGATGAGCGGCCAGGGCAATGGCGGCATCGCCGGGATCGGGCTGACCGAGTACCGCGACGTCATCGGATCGCTGCGCTACGCCGCGGCGCGGCCGGACACCGGGAAGATGAAAAAGGCACTGCTGTCGGTGTGCCTCGGCGCGGATTCCAACGCCGTCGCCTGGTCCAAGCATCCCGAGGAGTTCGCCGAGGTCCAGGCCATGGTGATGCTGCAACCGGTATCCGGCAGCTACATCGTCGAAGAGTTCATCAAGGGCATCGGCATGGAGGATGGCTACGCCAAGTTCGACAAAGCCGTCCACGAGCGCACCGGGTTCCACCTGTCCGAGCAATCACCGTTGGAGCACGTGAAGGCCGTGAGCGTGCCGACTCTCGTCGCCCAGGTCCACGACGACACGATGACGCGGCCACAGGACGTGCAGGACATCTATGACGCGATCCCGGTCGAGGAGAAGAACCTCTACTGGATCACCGGAACCGACCGGCGATTCGACGGATACAACTTCTTCGGTGTGCACCCCGAGGTGCCGATCGAATGGTTCGACAAGTATGTCAAATAGTCGGGACGCTCACCGGAGCTGAGTACCTCTCATCCTGCGCCCTGTGGCGAATGTGCAGGCTTTCGAGGAAAATTCACGGTTTTTGCACCGATAAACTGCACGTTCGTCACAGGGCCCTGGACGGACCGTGGTCGCCGGCGACGTGGGTCGACAGCGACGTCCATCGTGGATAGAGGACGGCCGGGCCCAGCCATCGAGCAACGAAGCGGCGTAAGGCGACACCGTTACGCGGCGTTTGTCCAGGATCGGTCAGCATGGATTGCACCGTGCGCAACGTCATCTCGGCGAGTTCACGCAGCGCGGTGTCGTCGAAGCCCTGAAGCCTCCAATCGACATCGAAGCGGTGCAAAACGGACAGGCAGAATGCGATGGCCGTGTCGGAGGTCAGCGACGCGACGGCTTCGCCGTCGTCACTCCGGGAGAGTAGTTTCTCCAGCTGCGGGTCACCTGAGAGGTTCTCGACTCCGAATGAAACACTTTCGACCACCGCAGTGACCGGGTCGTTGAGGCCGCTGACGTGATCTGCAATCTGATCGATGAATCCGTTGACGGCACGCATAGCGCTGGCGATGAGCAGCGCGTCGGCATTGGGAAAGTAGCGGTACACCGTCTGGCGGGTGACTCCGAGCCTGCGGGCGACGTCGGCAAGCCGGATGGCTGCTCCATGCTCGGCGATCTCCTCATCGACCGCAGTCAGGATGCGCGAGAGAGCTTCCTCGTCGGATGCGGGCGCCATCACAAGCTTTTCGCTGGTGAACTCGATCGGAAGAGTTGTCGGACCGGTCATTCCCAGCAGGGATTTCCACGGGGCCGGCCCGACGAGACGGGTGGCGGGAAGGCGACGGGTGAGGACGGTGAGTGCCTCCGCCAGCTCCCGGCGTGCGAGGTTCGCGCCTAGACAATAGTGCGCTCCACCGCCGAACGTCAGAATTGCGGGGACGTCCTTGCGGGCGATGTCGAAGCGGTCAGCATCGTCATAGATCGCTGGATCTCGATTGGCTGCAAAGGTGTTCGCGAGTACGAAGGTCCCCGCCGGGAACAGATGGCCACCGAACTCGACATCGTCGACGGCGGCGCGCGGCACGATGCAGGCTGCCGATGCGGCCGTCAACAAACGAGAAATGGCAGATCAGTTGCCTGACCTGCCATTTGAGAGTGGAGCTAAGGGGAATCGAACCCCTGACCTTCTCGATGCGAACGAGACGCGCTACCAACTGCGCTATAGCCCCTGATACCGGAAGCAAAGGCTACCAGCCACCGGCCGCTAACCGGAAACCGGCCGGCCTACTGCCCGGCAGCCCGAGGTAGATCGTATTCGCGGGCCGCTGACCGGTACGACGCATAGGCTAGGTGCTCGAAGATCGGATCCTCGTCGTCGATGTCGAGCACGACCGCACCCGGCCGACGCAACCGGGCCGGCACCACGTCCAGCTTGTGGTCGTCGGTGTTCTCCACGCCGAGCCGCGACCGCGCGATCCGTTGCGCGCGCCGACGCCGCAGCTGCTCCTCGATCCGGGTCTGACGGCGCAGGTAGGCCAGGTAGAGCACGGTCAACGTACCGGCGGTGCCGCACACCCACCAGGCCGACGGGGTGACCAGGAAGGCCGCGCCGGCCGAGAACACCATCGCGACGGCCAGGACCGCGAGCACGCGCTTGCGGAACCGGAACTTGCGGGCACTGACCTCCGCGGCGGTCTTGGACTCGAACCGGCGCTGCCGGGTGGCATTCAGCGACGTGACGGGTGCCTCCGGCTGCTCCGCGTCGTCGGGCTCGTTCTCCGCTTCGGGTTCCAGCCCGGACGTGTCGGCAACGTATTCGTACTCGTCGTCGGACATGTCCTCGGAATCGTCGGCGGCCTCAGGCTCGGGCTCGGACTCCTCGGCCGGTTCCTCGACCGGCTCCTCGACGGCGCCGAGATCCACTGGGATTCGCTCGGTTTGAGCCTCGGACTCCGGCTCGGGCTCCGGCTCCGGCTCCGGTTCGGCGACGGGCTCAGCTTCAGGCTCAGGGGCGGTCTCGAATTCCAGCTCCAGCTCGGGCTCGGAGTCGACGACCGTGCCCATCGGCAGCGCCCCGGAGTCCTCGTCGACGATGTCGACGTCGAGGTAGTCGGGTTCGGTGGTCTCGACGGTCGCGGCGGCCACCACGACCGTGCGCTTCACGTGTACCTCGGCCGGCGGTTCCTCTTCCGCGTAGGCGTCGTCGTATTCCTCGTCGAGATCGGAGTCGAGATGGTCGGCGGCGGGCTGCCAGTCTGGATCGCTGTGGTGTCCGGCGGCCGGCCCGCGCCGTAGCCGTTGCGCGTTGCGTCCGCCGTTGAGCACTCTGGTCGCCAGGGCGACGTCGCTGGTACGACGCACCGAGTCGCGCTTGCTGATCAACATCGGAACCAGCACGAAAAGCCAGAGAACGACGAGGGAAATCCACAGTAGAGACTGGGGGATGCTTGGCATGACGCCTGCTCCTTTCCCCGTTCAGGCTAGGTCTGCGACCAGCGCATCCATGGATGGCGCGCCGACACAATTACACACCTGTAATTCGATCGATACAAGCACCACCAGTCACACGTGTCACATCAGCAACAGGCGGTCGTCGCGTGTGAAGCGCCATGGCGAAAAAGCCGCCGTCCAGCCGCCACAGCGCTTCACACGCGGAAATGGCTCAGCACCAACTGGCGCGGCCCCCCGAAACCAGCGCCTGCGTCGCCGAATGCGTCAGCTCCTCCAGCGTGATCGCCACCAGCAGGTGGTCCCGCCAGGCGCCGTCGACCTCCAGGTAGCGGCGTAACAACCCCTCCTCGCGGAAACCCACCCGCGCCAGCACCGCCCGGCTCGCCGCGTTCTCCGGCCGCACCGTGGCCTCCACCCGATGCAATTGCACCCCGGTGAAGCAGTGGTCGAGCCCGAGCGCCAGCGCCCCGGTGGCCACCCCACCCCCGGTCTTGTCGCTGGCCACCCAGTAGCCGATCCATGCCGAGCGCAATGCCCCGTGCGTCACGTTGCCGATCGTCAGCTGCCCGGCGAAATGTCCGTCGAGCTCGATCGCGTACGGCAGCATCCGCCCCCGCCTGGCCTCGCTGCGCAGCCCCGAGCAGATCGCGGGCCACGACGAAACCGAATGGCGGACATGCCAATCCACGCCGCTGACCGGCTCCCACGGTTCCAGGTGAGCCTGGTCAGCCAGCCGGATCCGGCTCCACACCGCGGCGTCGCGCAGCCGCACCGGCCGCAGCCGCACCACCCCGGCCGGCACCCGCAGCGGGCCGATCGAACCGGGCCAGCCCGGGTGGAATGCGCTGGACCGGAACATGGTCATGCGCACCGTCGATTCGTCACACCGTCATTCATCGAATGAAGTCTTATCAGCCGCGCTGGGCCAGGAACGCCACATCGACGGTTTCGCCGGTGCGAACCTCCTCGACCTCGCTGGGGATCACCACGAGACAGTTCGCCTCGGCCAGCGTCGCCAGCAGATGGGTGGATGCTCCGGGCGCCCCGCCGAGGGCCTGCACCAGGTATTCGCCGCTGTCCTGGTCCCGCATCAGCTGCCCACGCAGATAGCCGGTGCGCCCGGCCACCGAGCTGATCGGTGACAGTGTGCGGGCCTGGACCACGCGGCGCATCGGCTGGCGCTTGCCCAGGGACAGCCGGATCAGCGGGCGCACCATCACCTCGAACACCACCAACGCGCTCACCGGGTTGGCGGGCAGCAGGAACACCGGAACGCGGTCGCGTCCGAGCTGGCCGAACCCTTGCACCGACCCGGGATGCATCGCGATCCGGGACACCTCCATGTCGCCGAGTTCGGCGAGCACGGTGCGCACCGATTCGGCGGCGGCCCCGCCCACCGCCCCGGCGATCACCACGATCTCGTTCCGATTGACTTGGCCTTCAACAGTTTCCCGCAGTTCGCGGGGGTCAGTGCTGATGATGCCGACCCGGTTGACCTCCGCGCCCGCGTCGCGACCGGCCGCGGCCAGCGCATAGGAGTTCACGTCGTACACCTGCCCGGTGCCGGGCGTGCGGGACACGTCGACGAGTTCGCCGCCCACGCACATCACCGACAATCGTGGCCGCGGATGCACCAGCACCCGGTCCCGCCCGACCGCGGCCAGCAACCCCACCTGGGCCGGGCCGATGATCGTGCCGGCCCGCACCGCGACGTCGCCGGGCTGCACGTCGTCACCGGTGCGCCGGACGTAGGCACCGGAGCGCACACTGCGCAAAATCCGGACCCGGCTCTCTCCGCCGTCGGTCCACCGCAACGGCAGCACCGCGTCGGCCAGGGTCGGCATCGGCGCCCCGGTCTGCACCCGGGCGGCCTGCCGGGGCTGCAACCGGCTAGGGGTGCGGGCACCGGCCTCGATCGAGCCCATCACCGGCAGGCTGATCTCCCCGGCACCGTCGCCCACCGACATCACGTCGACGCTGCGTACCGCATATCCGTCGATGGCGGCCTGATCGAATCCCGGCATCGGCCGTTCGGTGACGACCTCCTCGGCACACATCAGGCCCTGTGACTCGGCGATGGCCACCCGCACCGGTCGGGGCGCCACCGCGGCAGCCGCTACCCGAGCCTGCTGTTCCTCCACCGAACGCACAACACGCCTTCCTGTCTACGGGCCGACGTGCGGGCCAGCTCGTTGCTAGCCCTCCTGTCCGGTCAGGCCCAATCGTTCGACCAACCACCGCCGCAACTCGGGGCCGTAGTCGTCACGTTCCAACGCAAAGTCAACCGCAGCCTTCAGGTAGCCGCCGGGATTTCCCAGGTCGTGTCGGGCTCCGCGATGCACCACCACGTGCACGGGATGGCCCTCTTCGATCAGCAGAGCGATGGCGTCGGTGAGCTGGATCTCCCCGCCCACCCCGCGCGAAACCCGGCGCAGGGCATCGAAGATCGCCCGGTCCAGCAGGTAGCGGCCGGCGGCGGCATACGGCGACGGCGCATCCTCGGCCTTGGGCTTTTCCACCATGCCCTTGACCCGCAGCACGTTGGGGTTGGCCGCGTCGGGCACGGTCTCGACGTCGAAGACGCCGTAGGCGCTGATCTCGTCGGCGGGCACCTCGATCGCGCACAGCACCGAACCGCCGCGCTTGGCCCGCACCTTCGACATGGTTTCCAGCACACCGGTGGGCAGCACCAGGTCGTCGGGCAGCAGCACCGCGATGGCGTCCTCGTCCGGGGCCAGCGCCGCCTCCACGCAGCTGACCGCATGGCCCAGGCCCAGCGGCTCGGCCTGCACCACGGACTCGACCTTGATCAGGGCGGGTGCGCGACGCACCTTCTCCAGCATGGTCTGCTTGCCGCGGGCCTCCAGCGTGCCCTCCAGCACCAGGTCTTCGACGAAGTGCGCGACGACACCGTCTTTGCCCTCGGAGGTGATGATGATCAGCCGCTCGGCACCGGCCTCGGCGGCCTCGGCGGCCACCAACTCGATGCCCGGGGTGTCGACCACCGGGAGCAATTCCTTGGGGACCGTCTTGGTCGCCGGCAGGAAGCGCGTGCCAAGGCCGGCCGCCGGGACGACGGCCGTGTAGGGAATCGGCACTTCAGGCGCCTTGGGAGACGTGCTCATCGTTCACACACTAACGCCCATTCTGAGATGGTGGTGGGCGTGACCCTGCCGACCAAGACCGAGTGGCGAGCCGGCGTTCTGCGGGCGCGGCGGGCCGTGCCGGCCGATCTGCGCGACCGCGAGGCGCAGGCGATTTGCCGTTGGCTGCCCGGTTTGGTGCGTGGCGGGCAAACAGTCTGCGCGTACGTTCCGGTCGGCTCCGAACCGGGGTCGTCGGCCCTGCTGGATGCGCTCGCCGAACTCGGTGTGCGCGTGTTGCTTCCGGTGGCCCGCACTGACGAGGACGGGCGCGGCCTGCCGTTGCAGTGGGGCCGGTATGAGCCGGGCACGCTGGTGGCCGCCGAGTTCGGCCTGCGCGAGCCGCCGCCGCCGTGGTTGCCCGCCGGGCGGATCGCCGAGGCCGAGGTGGTCCTGGTACCCGCGCTGGCTGTGGACCGACGCGGTACCCGGCTGGGCCGTGGCGCCGGCTTCTACGACCGCAGCCTGATCCTCGCCGCACCGGATGCGCGGCTGGTCGCGGTGGTGCGTGACGACGAGCTCGTCGACGAGTTGCCGACCGACCCGCACGACGTGCCGATGACGCATGCATTGACCCCGTTGGGCGGGGTGGTGCCGCTCGCCGGCACCGGCACCTGAAACTCGCCCACTCGATTTGCCACGCACGGTTTGTCTTCAGGCATAGCGTCGGCGACATGGGCGAGACTCCGACGTTGAAGAAGGCACTCAGCCAGCGACAGCTGCGGATGATCGCGATCGGCGGCGTGATCGGCGCCGGCCTGTTCGTCGGCTCGGGTGTGGTGATCGCCGACACCGGTCCCGGCACGTTCATCACCTATGCGCTGGCCGGTGTGCTGATCATCATGGTGATGCGGATGCTCGCCGAGATGGCCGTGGCCAACCCGTCGACCGGCTCGTTCGCCGACTATGCCCGCAACGCGCTGGGCAACTGGGCCGGTTTCTCGGTCGGCTGGCTGTATTGGTATTTCTGGGTGATCGTCGTCGGGTTCGAGGCGATCGCCGGCGCCAAGATCATCCAGTATTGGGTCGACGTGCCGTTGTGGCTGACCGCGCTGGCGCTGTTGATCGCGATGACGGCCACCAACCTGTTCTCGGTGTCATCGTTCGGCGAGTTCGAATATTGGTTCGCCGGGATCAAGGTGGCCGCGATCCTGGTGTTCATCGGGCTGGGCTCGCTGTTCGTGCTCGGCCTGTGGCCGCACAAGGAGCTGGACTTCTCCAACCTCACCGCCCACGGCGGCTTTTTCCCGCTGGGCGCCACGGCCGTCACGGTAGGGGTGGTGACGGTGATCTTCTCGATGGTCGGCGCCGAGATCGCCACCATCGCCGCGGCCGAGTCGGCCGATCCGGAGCGGGCGGTGGCCAAGGCCGCCAACTCGGTGATCATCCGCGTGTTGCTCTTCTTCGTCGGCTCGGCGTTCCTGTTGGTGACGATCCTGCCGTGGAACAGTGAGCAGACGGCGGCCTCGCCGTTCGTGGCGGCGTTCACCGAGCTGGGCATCCCCTATGCCGACCACATCATGAACGCCGTCGTGCTCACCGCGGTGCTGAGTTGCCTGAACTCCGGGATGTACACGGCCTCGCGGATGCTGTTCGTGCTGGCGGCCCGGCGCGAGGCGCCGCCGCAGCTGGTCGCGGTGACCCGCCGCGGCGTGCCGGCGACGGCGATCCTGACCTCGTCGGTGGTGGGTTTCGTCTGCGTGATCGCCGCCGCCTTCTCGCCCAACACGATCTTCGCGTTCCTGCTGAACTCCAGTGGCGCGGTCATCCTGTTCGTCTACCTGCTGATCGCGCTCTCACAGATCGTGCTGCGCTACCGCAGCGCCCCCGGCACCCTCAAGGTCAAGATGTGGTTGTTCCCGGTGTTGTCGATCCTCACCGCGCTCGCGATCACCGCGATCCTGATCCAGATGTTCCTCCAGGGCGGTGAGAACCGGAAGGCGCTGACGCTGAGCCTGTTGTCGTGGGCGGTGGTGATCGTGCTGTTCGTGGCCAACCGGTGGTTCCTGTCCCGCCGGCCGGAGGTGCCCGAGGTGGCCCGGGCCGCCGACGCCCCACGCCCGCACCGGGTGTTGGTACTGGCCAACGAGACTGTGCAGTCGAACGAACTTCTCGACGAGCTGCGCAGCATCGGCGCGGACCGGGACACCGTCTATCACGTGGTGGTCCCGGCCAGCCCGATCGAGACCGGGGTGGCCGCCACCCACGGGCCACTCGACATCTCCGAGGCGACCGTGCGCGCGGCGCAGCGCCGCCTCGACCAGACCCTGAGCACGCTGCACTCCGACCAGCTGCAGGCCGACGGCGAGTTGGGCGACTACCGCCCGCTGCGCGCCCTGGCCCACGCAGTGGAGGTGTTCCGGCCCGACCAGATCGTGATTTCGACGCTGCCGCCGGAGGATTCGGTGTGGCAGCGTTTCGATGTCGTCGACCGGGCCCGGGCCGAACATCGGGTCCCGGTGACGCACGTCGTGTCGCGGGTGCGGGAGCGGGCGTCGTGACCATCCTGGCCGCGTTCAGCGCCAGCCGGCACAGCAGCGCTCCGCTGAATCTGGCCGTTCAGCTCGCCCGCACCACCGGCGAGAAGGTGATCGCCGCGGCTGTGGTGGAACGGTCCTGGCCGCCGCGTGACGATCCGATCGAGGGCGAGTATCTGGCTTACGTTCGCGCCCAGGCCAGCCAAGTGCTCCAGCGGGCCGTCGCCGTGCTGCCCGCCGATGTGGACGTCACCCCGCTGGTCCACGAATCCACGTCGATACCAACAGGTTTGCTCGAACTGGCCGACAGGCATCGGGCGACGCTGGTGGCCGTCGGCTCGTCCTCGTCGGGCATGCTCGGGCGGGTGGCGCTGGGCAGCGTGACCGAACGCCTGGTGCACACCGCCCGGCTGCCGGTCGCCTTCGCGCCGCGCGGCTACGCCCAGTCCGACGCCGTCATCGGCCGGCTCACCGCGGCCTACGGCGGCGAGGCCGATGTCAACGGGCTGATCCCGGCCACCGCCGCACTGGCCGCGGCCTGGAAAGCCCGGCTGCGCATCGTGTCGTTCAGCGTGCGCAACACCGCGGCGTTCCACGGGTCGATCGAATCCTCAGCCGAGGCGCTGGTGGTCCAGCAGTGGGCGCGCCGGACCCAGGCCGATATCACCAAGCAGCTCAACGTCATTCGGGCCCGGATGGCGCTGCCCGAGGTCGACGTGCTGGTCGGGGTCGGTCACGACTGGAACGCCGCGGTGCAGAGCATCGACTGGGAGGCCGGGGATCTGCTGGTGCTCGGCTCCGGCGCGGCCGCCCCGGTGGCCCAGGTGTTCCTCGGCTCGGCGGCGGGCAAGATCCTGCGCCGCTCGCCGGTGCCGGTGCTGATCGCGCCGCGTCATCGGGGCTAGCTTTGACACTTCGCCTGCCTGCCCAATTTGAAATTTGAATGCGTGCAGCGCAGGAGCTGTTCACTATCTGGACGCTGTGACGAGTGTGCAGCTTGTACGGCAATTCCGGCGCGACCAGCAGGAAAAGACTGCACGCTCGTCACAGTGCGCCAAAACGGAAACCTGCCCGGGTCGGCATTGGTTTGCGCCGCGGATTGCGGTCACTAGCAACCGTCCAGCACCGCCGCCATGGCGTCCTTCTCCTTCGCCGAGACCCACAGCCCATAAACGGCTTTCACCTCGATCTGGCGGGCCACAAACTCACACCGGAACGCCGCATTGGGCGGCAGCCAGCCGGCCGCATCGCGGAAGGCCTTGTCGAAGTTGGGTTGTGCGCCCACGGCGAGCAGGTTGCGGGGGTCATTGGCGAAGTCCCTGCGCCGCTGCGGGTCCCACGTGCGCGCGCCCTTGTACCAGGCATCCGACAGCGAGACCAGGTGGTCGATCTGCACGGCGCCCGAGGTGTCGGGCCCGCGGGTGAACGCGACCTCGACGCCGGTGTAGGGATCGTGCAGGACGCCGGTGGCGGCGTAGCAGGTGCCGGGCCGGACGGTCAGGGCGGCCAGATCGCGGCGCAGGATGTCGTCGCGGGTGTTGCAGCCGTTGTGGCCGAACTCGACGTTGACGTCGTCACTCCAGGCCTCGCCGAAGTGGTATCGGGCGTAGTCGCTGTGGCGGTCCCAGCCTTTGACCGGCAGCCTGCCGAGCTGGGCCCGGGCCTGGTCGTAGGCCGACGGCGGCCGGGCCACGCCCGAGGGTTCCGGCACCGCGTCCGCCGGCCGCTCCTCACGGGCCCGGGCCACCACGAGCACGGCCGCCACCGCCAGGATTACCGCCACCACGACCAGTACCGCTAACCTTCCGGTGCGCCGGCGCCGGCGGCCCGCGGGAATGACATGGCCCACGTAGCGGTTCTAGCACTTGAGCCGGTAGAGTGCTAACAAGTTTGACCAACTCGGAGGTTTTCGTGCCTACCTATTCCTATGCGTGCACTGAGTGCGGCAATCGGTTCGACGCGGTGCAGGCCTTCAGCGACGATGCGCTGACGACCTGCCCCAAGTGCTCCGGCAAGCTGCGCAAGCTCTTTGGCTCGGTGGGCGTGGTGTTCAAGGGCAGCGGCTTCTACCGGACCGACAACCGCGAGTCGGGCAAGAGCTCGTCCAACGGCTCGGCCAAGAGCTCCGAGAGCAGCTCGTCGAGCTCGTCCTCGGACTCCTCCTCGTCGGGCAGCTCGTCCACCGCTTCGACGTCGTCGAGCAGCTCCAGCGCCGCCCCGGCCGCGGCCGCCTCGAGCTAGCTCCGAAGTTATCCACAGGACGGCGAAGACGCCGTTCTCCTACGGCCCGCCCGCGCATAACGTGGCGCCATGGCCGATTCACTCAACCCGTCGCCCTGGCATCGGCTGACCGCGGCCCGGCCCGATTGGACCCGGACGGTGGCCGCGCGCCGTGCGGCCGCGGCCGGGTTGGTGGTGCTGGCCGCCGTCGCGGCGCTGCGGTCGGATCCGCACGGCGACTACACCGATATCGCGGTGGCCGCCCACGATCTGTCCCCGGGCGTGGCACTGACCGCCGCCGATATCCGGCTGGAACGACGCGCCACCGCGGCCCTGCCCGACGGCGCCCAGCGTGACACCGACCAGGTGATCGGCGCGACGCTGACCGCCCCGGCCCGCCGCGGCGAGGTCATCACCGATGTCCGACTGCTGGGCTCTCGGCTGGCCGAATCGGCCGCCGGCCCGGACGCCCGGATCGTGCCGGTGAAACTCAGCGATACCGCGCTGCTGGATCTGATCCGCCCGGGCGATGTGGTCGACGTGGTGACCGTGACGCCGGATCAGGACGACCGGCAACCGGCCCGGCCCGTCGTGATCGCCTCGGGCGCGGTCGTCGTCCTGGTCTCGGAGAAAGCCCGCGGCACCAGCGCCGGCACCGATCGGGTGGCGCTGGTGGCGCTGCCGGCCCGGTCGGCCAACGAGGTGGCAGCCACCACCTTGGTGCAGGCCATCACGCTGACCATCCACTGAATTCGCCGCCAGCGGTTACTGTTTGCTTGTCGCACCAACACACCCCACTGCAGGAAGGGTCCGCAGTATGTTGAAAGGCTTCAAAGAGTTTCTCGCCCGTGGCAACGTCATCGACCTTGCGGTTGCTGTGGTCATCGGCGCCGCTTTCACCGGGTTGGTCACCTCGTTCACCGAAAAAGTCATCCAGCCACTCGTCGACCGCGTCGGCGCGGGCGGCGACCGTGAATACGGCATCCTCAAGATTTCCCTGGGCGGCGACCCCGAACAGTTCGTCGACTTCAACGCGGTGCTGTCGGCAGCCATCAACTTCCTGATCGTCGCGGCCGTCATCTACTTCGTGATCATGGTGCCGTACAAGAAGCTTCGTGAGCGTGGCGAGGTGGAACAAGCTCAGGACACCGAACTGAGCCTCCTCACCGAGATCCGCGATCTGCTGGCCGAGAACTCCAACGGCTCCAGCGGCAGGCACGAGCATGTCACCGGACCGGGCACCGGCCCGAGCCCCGATACCGCCAAGCACACCAGCGCTGACCGTTCCTGATCAGACCTACACACGAAGGCGGCCCCCGGAGATTTCCGGGGGCCGCCTTTGTAGCTTCAGAACCTCAGTTCATGTTCCAGGGCTCGCCGTAGGTGGTGACGCTGTCACCGGTGGAGGCGATCAGCCGGGCGAACGGACGCAACAGCACCCCACCGGCCGCACCGGTCACCGTGCCGTGCGCGTTGGACACCGCCACCCCACCGGCCGGGCCCGCCACGTCCACCGAGAAGGTCGCGACTTCCTGGATACCCGGGCCGTTACCCAGGTCCGCACTGATCGACACACCCGGGAACAGGTTCGGCGTGATGACGGATTCCAGGCCGAAGGGCGGACCGGTGATGTCACCATCGTCGATCAAGATGTTGGGCGTCGTGTAGGAGAAGTTGATGCCCACACCCAGCGACCAGGGGAAACCGATCTGATACCCCAACTCCAAGGTGCCCTCGAAATCCTCGGCACCCGGCCCCTCGACGTGATACTTGGCCCGGCCCGAATGAAACCACTCACGCGTGAGCCGGTTGCGGTCCAACGGGAACACCCCATTGAGGAAGGTGTCCCACTGCTGCACGGTCAGCGTCCGATCCTGACCGTCAACCAGGCTCAGCTCATTGTCCAGACCCGCATGAGACGTGGCCGTGCCGACAAACACGGCCGCAAAGACCCCGGCTAACGCGGTCACCATCGCGACCAGCGCGCGACTGAATGCCTTCATGTTCTCCCTAGCTATCTCGCCGGCGTCCCGCAGGGCCACCGAGTCGTGGTCGGCGATGCAGTCCCCAGCAGACCGTACCGCCACGCAAGACCGATATGTGATGCGGATTAAAAACCTCACACGTTGCTCTTACGTACTGCTCATCGTTGACACGAGGAACATAACGGCGCCGCATAGGGGCGGCAACGCGAACACATATCCGCAGGTCTGCATGCGACCGGTCGATCAAAATTTGCTGCACGCGGTCGCCAGGGCGGCGTGCCAGGGCCGCGACGCTGGGATTTGGCCGTCCGGGCAATGACGTGACGCTCTTCGCCTTCTCGACAGAACGAGGTGCAGCCCACAGCTGCGCCCCGGCGTTTCCCACACTCATTACCCGGTCACCATTCATTGATGGTGAGGCGGAATGTTGCGCCGCAACCACTGCTCCCGGTCCGCGTCGTCCTCCGGCGAAGCGGTGTCACGTTCGTCTGGAGCGATCTCCGGCAAGGCATCGCCAAATATCTTGTTAACTGCGTGGCGGCTCTTTTTGTTCGCTTCCGGCATCATCAATCCCCTTTGTGATCGATATCACAACTGCGCCCCAGCGGTCTGACAGGAAACGTTAACCTGCGCTTAACCAGCATGAACCCCGAACTGAACCTTCGTCACAAAAACGAAACGGCGGCCGGTGGCCGCCGTTTCGAAGTGTGGCTATATCTCCAAACTTGACAGTTGGCCGATGACTTGCGCCGCCAGCGGGCCGAGGGTGGCCATACCGTCGCGCACCGCGGCGCGGGATCCGGCGATGTTCACCACCAGCGTGCTACCGGAGACCCCGCACAGGCCCCGGGACAGGCCCGCGTCCACGATGCCGGCCGAAAGGCCCGAGGCACGCAGCGCCTCGGCGATGCCCAGCAGCTCGCGGTCCAGGATGTCGCGGGTGGCCTCCGGCGTCACGTCACGCGGCGTCACGCCGGTCCCGCCGACCGACACCACCAGATCGACACCGCCGATCACCGCGGTGTTCAACGCATTGCGGATCTCGACCTCGTCGGCCGCCACGACCACGACACCGTCGACGACGAATCCGGCCTCACCCAACAGCTCGGTGACCAACGGACCACTGTGGTCCTCCTCGCCATGTGCAGTGCGGTCATCCACGACGACGACGAGCGCCCGGCCCACCAACTCCCCTGGTTGTTCCATGCCTGCAACCGTATATCCGGCGGCGGACAACGGCGTAGCCAGCCGCAGTGTGGCCGATCCCGAAGGTCCCGTCACGGTGCTCACTGCTCGGCCCTGCCCAGGGTGACCTCGACGGTCTGGGGTTTACCGGCCGGATCCATGAAGGTCAGGGTGACCTTGTCGCCGGGGGCCTTGGACCGCACGGCGGCGACCAGCGCGTCGGCGCTGTTGATCACCCGGTTGTCGACCTTGGTGACCACCACGCCGCTGGGCAGTCCGGCTGCGGCCGCGGCGCCGCCGCCGGTGACCTCGACGATCTTGGCGCCGTCACTGGTGCGGTCATTGCTGACCTGCACCCCCAGCGAGGCGTGCGAGGCCGTGCCGTTCTGGATCAGCTCGTCGGCGATTCGTTTGGCCTGGTCGACCGGGATCGCGAAACCCAGCCCGATCGAGCCGCTCTGGGCCTGCGGGGAATCCCCGCCCATGGTGGCGATCGCCGAGTTGATCCCGACGAGCTCGCCGTTCATGTTGACCAGGGCGCCACCGGAGTTGCCGGGGTTGATCGCGGCGTCGGTCTGGATGGCGTCGAGCACGGTGTTCTGGTTGCGGGTGTCGCCGCCGGCGGCCACCGGCCGGTTGAGGGCGCTGATGATGCCTGTGGTGACGGTGCCTTCCAAGCCCAGTGGTGATCCGATGGCCACCACATCCTGGCCCACCCGCAAGTTGGCCGACGAGCCGACGGTGATCGGGGTCAGCCCCGAGACGTCCTGGGCCCGCACCACGGCGATGTCACTGCTCGGATCGGTGCCCACCACGGTGAACGTCTTGGTGGTTCCGTCGGAGAACGTCACCTTCGTCTCGGCGCTCGGCGGGGCCCCTGCCGGTAGCGGGACCGGCGCGGCCGGCTTGGCGGCGGCCTGCACGACATGGTTGTTGGTGAGGATGAGGCCGTCGGCGGTCAGGATGATGCCCGAGCCCTCCTCGGAGGCACGGCCCATGTCGGTCTCGAGCTTGACCACGCTCGGCACCACTTTGGCCGCGACCTGCTCCACCGAACCGGGCGGCAGGGCGGCGGCCGGGACGGCCGAGGACGCGCCGAGGCCCTGTGTGCCGAGGCGGGGGTGGTCGTCGTGCACCAGCGAGGCCACACCGCCCCCGATACCCGCCGAGACGAGTGCCACTGCGACGGCGCCGGTGACCAGCGGAGCCCGGGAGCGTTTCTTGGCCGGCACCGGCTGGGGGGTGGCCGGGATCCGGTATGGGTCGTACGGCGCGCGGTAAGCCTGCTGCTGGGGATGGGGGGCCTGCTGTTGAGGCTGTTGCGGTTGTTGACGGGCGTAGCGCCAGTCGTAGGCCTGGGACTGATAGGGATCGGGACGCGCACCGGCGTATCCGGGGGCGACGCCGCCGGAGTGCTGCTCCGGCTGCTGGGGGTACCTCGGGTGGTTCGTCATTGCGCTGCGTGCTCTTCTCTTGTAATTGGTCCGACGGCCGTTGTCTGCGGCCCCGTCCGACCCGTCTGTCCAACCCTCGTGTCTCTCACTTCGTCAAACGAAGCACTGAGCATTGAGGTTGCCCAGATGGACTGAGAATCCACTTAGAGATTTCGGTCCATCCATGATCCGTCCCCCGACCGATCAACTCTCTCACTTATTGTCCGTGCCCACGGTGTGCCCGCCGACCACCGGGTGGCTGTGTGTCGTTGCGGAGTGTGGGATCGGCTCCCCCGGCAAAACGAGGTGGATCGACGCCCCCGGCGGGTTTCCGCCCGGCACGGTCTCGTCGATCCGCAGCGCACCACCGTGTTTGAGCACCACCTGCTGCACGATGGCCAGTCCGAGGCCGGATCCCGGCATCGCCCGCGCGGCATCCGAACGGTAGAACCGCTCGAACACCAACCGGCGTTCTTCCGGGGGGATACCGGGTCCGTGGTCGGAGACCACGAGCTCGGCATGGGTGGCGTCGATCTGGTACATCCGCACGCCGACGCGGCCACCGGCCGGGCTCCACTTGGCCGCGTTGTCCAACAGGTTGAGCACGGCTCGGCCCAGTCCCGGGGCGTCGCCGAACACCTGCCAGCCGATGACGTCGACGTCGAACTCGACGTCGTTGCGGCGGCGCCGGGCCCGTTCCAGGCTGCGGTCCACGACTTCGGACATGTCGACGGGCTCGTAGGTGATGCCGCCGGCGTCGTCGCGGGTGAGGTCGACGAGATCGCCGACCAGGGTGGACAGCTCCTCGATCTGGGCGATCACGTCGGTCTGCAGGCCGGCCATCTCCTCCTCGGGCAGCGGCGGCGCACCGGGGGCCTGCGAGGCCATCAGCAGTTCGACGTTGGTGCGCAATGAGGTCAGCGGGGTTCGCAGTTCGTGCCCGGCGTCGGAGACCAGCCGGGCTTGGCGTTCCCGGGATTCGGCCAATGCCCGCAACATCATGTTGAACGCCTCGGTGAGCCGGGCCAGCTCATCGCTGCCGACCACCGGGATGGGCCGCAGATCGTCGGTGCGGGCCACCCGCTCGGCGGCCTCGGTGAGTCTGCCCACCGGTCTGAGCCCGGCTCGGGCCACCGCACCACCGGCCATGGCGGCCACCACCACGCCGACACCACCGACGATGAGCAGCACGGTGCCCAGGCGTCTGAGCACTTGCCCGGTGGGGGCCAGGCTCTTGGAGATCAGCAGGGAGCTGCCGTTGGCCAGGTGCACCGCCAGCACCCGCTGATGGTTGGCGGTGCGCAGCGACATCAGCAGCTCACCGGAGATGACGTCCTTCTCGGCCTGCCCCAGCGGCAGCATCTGTCCCTGCTGGTTGGCCGTATAGATGGAGCGGCCGGGGATCACCAGCATCGCGTTGACGTCGGAGTAGGCCGTGCCCTCGATCGCCTTGCCGGGATCGGCGGCCAGCGATCCGCTCTCGATCAGCAGCCGGGCGCGGCTGTGCAGCTGGTTGTCCAGGTCGTCGTAGAGAGCGCGGGACACGACGGCGTAGACGGCGACGGCCATCAGCACGACCACCATGGCCACCATCGACATCGCGAGCATCATCACGCGCCAGCGCAAGGACAGTGAGCTGGTGTTGCGCGCGACGGGCGCGGCGAGCGGACCGGTGTTGTCGTTGAATGCCATCACATCAGGGAGGTGTTTCGCGCAGCACGTAGCCGACGCCGCGCACGGTGTGAATCAGTCTGGGCTCGCCCTCGGCCTCGGTTTTGCGCCGGAGATAGCCGATGTAGACCTCGAGGGCGTTGCCCGAGGTCGGGAAGTCGAATCCCCACACCTCTTCGAGAATGCGGCTGCGGGTGAGCACCCGGCGCGGGTTGGCGATCAGCATTTCCAGCAGCGAGAACTCGGTGCGGGTCAGGCTGATCTGGCGTTGGCCGCGGGTCACCTCGCGGGTGACGGGGTCCAGGGTCAGATCGGAGAAGGTCATCTTCTGGGAATCGGTGCCGTCGTCGCTGACGGTCCGGCGCAGCAACGCCCGCATCCGGGCCAGCAGTTCCTCGAGCGCAAACGGCTTGGGCAGGTAGTCGTCGGCACCGGCGTCCAGTCCGGCGACCCGCTCGGAGACGGAGTCGCGGGCGGTCAGCACCAGGATCGGCAGGTCGTCGCCGGTGCTGCGGAGCTGCCGGCACACCTCCAGGCCGTCCAGCCGCGGCATCATCACATCCAGAACCACAGCGTCGGGCCGGTCGGCGGCGATCGCGTCAAGAGCTTCGACCCCGTCTTGGGCCAGCTCGACGGAATAACCATTGAAGGAAAGCGACCGGCGCAGGGATTCGCGCACAGCGCGATCGTCGTCCACGACAAGTATGCGCACAGGCACAGTTTCATCCTGCTATCTGAGAGTGGACTGAGAGGCGCGCCGCAAATTCGCCGAACATTTTGCGTGGCCAGGGGCAGGCAGGACAGGTGTGGACACGACAAAGAGCGCTACCACGCGGGGTAGCGCTCTTTGACGAAGTGTCTGCGGGGGTCTAGCGCTTGTCGAGGTCGACGAGGCCCAGACGAGCGGCCTTGAGTAGACGGCGCGGCACCTTGTGCTGCTGACCGGCAACGTTGACACCGACCAGACCGGTGGCCTCGGCCTTCCACTGCGCGCGCCGGCTACGGGTATTCGCGCGCGACATTCTGCGCTTGGGCACAGCCATGACGTGCATCTCCTTGCTTTGGGGTGTTGCCGCTCGTTCGAAACGACTCGCCGGCGGCGACGACTGCACTACAGAGTAACGGTTGACCTGCACCGGCTCCAAAACGTGTCGGGCTTCTTTCGTCGAACGCGACGCAAACGTCGTTGCACGCCCCGACCCGACGACGCCTGCGTCACACTCGGGGCATTCGCCGGGGCCGGAACACCCCTTGACTCGAGACCAGAGGTACCGGCTAACCTACCGGTTGGTTGGTCGTTTCAGCGTTGACGGGAGTACGCGTGCCATCTGGAACAGTCCGAATCGGCAACTGTTCGGGCTTCTACGGCGACCGGTTGTCGGCGATGCACGACATGCTCACCGGCGGCGAGCTGGACTACCTGACCGGCGATTACCTGGCCGAGCTCACCATGCTCATCCTGGCCCGCGACCGGGCCAAGGATCCCGAGCGCGGTTACGCCAAGACCTTCCTGCGCCAGCTGGAGGAATCGCTCGGCCTGGCCCTGGAGCAGGGTGTGAAGATCGTGGCCAACGCCGGCGGGTTGAACCCGGCCGGGCTGGCCGCCGCGGTGCGCGCCCTGGCCGAGCGCCTGGGCCTCGATGTCAACGTCGCCCACGTCGAGGGGGACGATCTGGTGGGGCGGGCATCCGAACTCGGGCTCGGCACTCCCCTCGCTTCCAACGCCTACCTGGGCGCGTGGGGCATCGTCGACTGCCTGAATTCCGGCGCCGACGTCGTCGTCACCGGCCGGGTCACGGATGCGTCGGTGATCGTCGGGCCCGCAGCCGCCCACTTCGGTTGGAAAGCCACCGACTACGACGCGCTGGCCGGGGCGGTGGCCGCCGGGCACGTGATCGAGTGCGGCACCCAGGCCACCGGCGGCAACTATTCCTTCTTCGCCGAGATTCCAGATCTGAGCCGCCCGGGCTTTCCGATCGCCGAGATCGCCGCCGACGGTTCCGCGGTGATCACCAAACCTGCCGGCACCGGCGGGCAGGTCAGCGTCGGCACCGTCACCGCACAGCTGCTCTACGAGATCACCGGGGCCCGGTACGCCAATCCCGATGTGACACTGCGGGTGGACTCGTTGCAGTTGAGCTCCGACGGGCCCGATCGCGTGCGCATCTCGGGCGTACGCGGCGAGGCACCGCCACCCACGCTCAAGGTGTCGTGCAACAGCATCGGCGGGTTCCGCAATGCCGCCACGTTCGTGCTGACCGGCCTGGACATCGAGGCCAAGGCCGAGCTGGTGCGCAGCCAGCTGGAGGCGGGCCTGAAAGTCCGCCCGGCCGAACTGGATTGGACCCTGGCCCGCACCGACCACCCCGACGCCGACACCGAGGAGACCGCCAGCGCGCTGCTGCACTGCGTGGTGCGCGATCCGGATCCGGCCATCGTGGGACGCCAGTTCTCGGCGGCCGGCGTCGAACTCGCGCTGGCCAGCTATCCGGGCTTCACCACCACCGCACCGCCCGGCGACGGGCAGGTGTACGGCGTGTTCACGCCCGGCTACGTCGATGCCGCCGAGGTGCCGCACATCGCGGTGCACGCCGACGGCACCCGCGTCGGCATTGCGCCGGCGGACGAAACCCTGGAGCTGGCAACGGTTTCCGAGCCGGATCTGCCCGAGCCGCTGCCGGCCGGGCCGGTGCGTCGCGCAGCGCTCGGCACCATCGCCGGCGCCCGCAGCGGCGACAAGGGCGGCTCGGCCAATGTCGGCGTCTGGGTGCGTGACGACGAGCAGTGGCGCTGGCTGGCCCACACCCTGACCGTCGAGCGGCTTCGTGAATTGTTGCCCGAGACGGCCGATCTGCCGGTCACCCGGCATGTGCTGCCGAACCTGCGGGCACTGAACTTCGTGATCGAAGGCATTCTCGGCCAGGGCGTGGCCTACCAGGCCCGGTTCGATCCACAGGCCAAGGGGCTGGGCGAATGGTTGCGCAGCCGTCACCTCGACATCCCGGAGGAATTCCTTTCGTGAGTATCTGGACCACCCCTGAGCGCGACTCGTTACGAAAGACGGTGCGGGCCTTCGCCGAACGCGAAGTGCTCCCCAACGTCGACGAATGGGAGCGCACCGGCGAACTCCCCCGCGAGCTGCACCGCAAGGCCGCCGCCGCGGGTCTGCTCGGTGCGGGCTTCCCGGAATCGGTCGGCGGTGGTGGCGGCGACGGTGCCGACTCGCTGATCATCTGCGAGGAGATGCACTACGCAGGCTGCCCCGGCGGGGTGTTCGCCTCGTTGTTCACCTGCGGGATCGCGGTGCCGCACATGATCGCCTCGGGTGATGAGCGGCTGATCGAGACGTACGTGAAGCCCACGCTGCACGGGGAGAAGATCGGGTCGCTGGCCATCACCGAACCCGGCGGCGGCTCCGACGTCGGCCATCTCACCACCCGCGCGGTTCGAGACGGGGATTACTACATCCTCAACGGCGCCAAGACCTACATCACCTCGGGGGTGCGGGCCGATTACGTCGTCACGGCCGCCCGTACCGGCGGCCCAGGCGCGGGTGGGGTCTCGCTGATCGTGGTTGACAAGGGCACGCCGGGCTTCGAGGTGAGCCGCAAACTCGACAAGATGGGTTGGCGCTCAAGCGATACCGCCGAGCTGTCCTACACCGATGCGCGGGTGCCGGCGGCCAACCTGGTGGGTACGGAGAATTCGGGCTTCCTGCAGATCGCCGCGGCGTTTGTCTCCGAGCGGGTCGGTTTGGCGGCCCAGGCCTACGCCAGTGCGCAGCGCTGCCTGGATCTGACCGTGCAGTGGTGCCGCGACCGCGAGACGTTCGGCAGGCCGCTGATCTCCCGACAGTCGGTGCAGAACACGCTGGCCGAGATGGCCCGTCGCATCGATGTGGCCCGGGTGTACACCCGCAACGTCGTCGAGCGGCAACTCTCTGAGGGCCAGGCGGGCGGCCCAAACTTGATCGCCGAGGTGTGCTTCGCCAAGAACACCGCGGTGGAATCCGGCGAGTGGGTGGCGAATGCGGCCGTGCAGTTGTTCGGCGGGATGGGCTACATGGCCGAGTCCGAGGTCGAGCGGCAGTACCGGGACATGCGCATCCTCGGCATCGGCGGCGGCACCACCGAGATCCTGACCTCGCTGGCCGCAAAGACATTGGGGTTCCAGTCATGACCACTCTTAAATCCACCCTGGATGCCGGCTCCCCCGCGTTCGCCGAAGCCGCCGACGTGATGACGGCCAAGCTCGCCGAGCTCGACGCCGAGCACGCCAAGGCACTGGCCGGCGGCGGGCCGAAGTATGTGGACCGCCATCACGGTCGCGGCAAGCTCACCGCGCGTGAGCGGGTCGAGCTGCTGCTGGATCCCGACGCCCCCTTCCTGGAGCTCAGCCCGCTGGCCGCCTGGGGCAGTGATTTCACGGTGGGCGCCAGCGTCGTCTGCGGCATCGGTGCGGTCGAAGGGGTCGAGTGCCTGATCGTCGCGAACGATCCCACGGTCAAGGGTGGCACCAGCAATCCGTGGACGCTCAAGAAGATCCTGCGCGCCAACCAGATTGCGATGGAGAACCGGCTTCCGGTGATCTCGCTGGTGGAGTCCGGTGGCGCCGATCTGCCGACGCAGAAAGAGATCTTTATCCCGGGCGGGCAGATGTTCCGCGACCTGACCCGGCTGTCGGCGGCGGGTATCCCGACGATCGCGCTGGTGTTCGGCAACTCGACGGCCGGCGGCGCGTATGTGCCGGGCATGTCCGATCACGTGGTGATGATCAAGGAACGCTCGAAGGTGTTCCTGGCCGGGCCGCCGCTGGTGAAGATGGCCACCGGCGAGGAGTCCGACGACGAGTCCCTGGGCGGGGCCGAGATGCACGCCCGCACATCGGGTCTGGGTGACTACCTGGCCAACGACGAGCTCGACGCCATCCGGATCGGCCGTCGCATCGTGGCCCGGCTGAACTGGCGCAAGCAGGGACCGACGCCCGCGCCGGTGGTGGAGCCGCTGTTCGACCCCGACGAGCTCATCGGCATCGTGCCGGCCGATCTGCGGATCCCGTTCGACCCGCGCGACGTGATCGCCCGCATCGTCGACGGTTCGGATTTCGACGAGTTCAAACCGCTGTACGGGTCGTCGCTGGTGACGGGGTGGGCCACGCTGTACGGCTACCCGGTCGGGATCCTGGCGAACGCCCGCGGGGTGCTGTTCAGCGAGGAATCGCAGAAGGCCACCCAGTTCATCCAGCTGGCCAACCGGTCCGACACCCCACTTCTGTTCCTGCACAACACCACCGGCTACATGGTGGGTAAGCAGTACGAAGAGGGCGGCATGATCAAGCACGGTTCGATGATGATCAACGCGGTGTCGAACTCGACGGTGCCGCACATCTCGCTGCTGATCGGGGCGTCCTACGGCGCCGGCCACTACGGCATGTGCGGCCGCGCCTACGATCCCCGCTTCCTGTTCGCCTGGCCGTCGTCGAAGTCGGCGGTGATGGGCGGTACCCAGCTGGCCGGGGTGCTCTCGATCGTCAGCCGGGCGGCCGCCGAGGCCCGCGGGCAGCAGGTCGACGAGGCCGCCGACGCCGCGCTGCGGGCGGCCGTCGAGGCTCAGATCGAGGCCGAGTCGCTGCCGATGTTCCTGTCCGGCCGGCTGTACGACGACGGGGTGATCGATCCCCGCGACACCCGAACGGTGCTGGGAATGTGCTTGTCTGCCATCGCGAATGGCCCGATCGAGGGGACGTCGAACTTCGGCGTCTTCAGGATGTGAGCGGCTCGATGATCACTAGAGTTCTGGTCGCCAACCGTGGCGAGATCGCCCGCCGGGTCTTCGAGACCTGCCGGCGCCTGGGTATCGGCACCGTTGCGGTGTACACCGATCCTGACGCCGGGTCGCCGCACGTCGCCGAGGCCGATGCCCGGGTGCGCCTCGACGGCACGAGCGGCTATCTCGATTCCGCGCAGATCATCAACGCCGCCCAGGCCGCCGGGGCCGACGCGATCCACCCCGGCTATGGATTCCTTTCGGAGAACCCTGATTTCGCGGCCGCGGTGCTCGCTGCCGGGTTGACCTGGATCGGCCCGCCCGTCAACGCCGTGCAGGCGATGGGCCCCAAGATCGAGGCCAAGAAGATGATGGCCGCTGCCGGGGTGCCGGTGCTGACCGAGCTCGACCCGTCCACGGTGACGGCCGATCAGCTGCCGGTGCTGGTGAAGGCCTCGGCCGGTGGTGGCGGCCGCGGTATGCGGGTGGTGCGTGAGCTGTCCGAGTTGGCAGACGAAGTTGCTGCCGCTCAGCGTGAGGCGCAGTCGGCGTTCGGTGATCCGACGGTGTTCTGTGAGCGCTACCTGGCCGCCGGTCATCACGTCGAGGTGCAGGTGCTGGCCGATGAGCACGGCACGGTGTGGGCGGTCGGCGAGCGCGAGTGCTCGATCCAGCGTCGGCACCAGAAGGTCATCGAGGAGGCCCCGTCGCCGCTGGTGGAGCGCACCCCGGGGATGCGGGAGAAGTTGTTCGACGCGGCCCGCCTGGCTGCCGAGGCCATCGGTTATACCGGTGCGGGGACCGTGGAGTTCATGGCGGACGAGCAGGGTCACTTCTTCTTCCTGGAGATGAATACCCGTCTGCAGGTGGAGCATCCGGTGACCGAGGCGACCACCGGGCTCGATCTGGTCGAGTTGCAGATCCTGGTCGCCGATGGTGGCCGGCTCGAACCCGAGCCGCCGGCCGCACGTGGTTCGGCCATCGAGGTCCGCCTGTACGCCGAGGACCCGGCCAAGAACTGGCAGCCGCAGGCCGGCACGGTGCACAAGTTCGAGGTCCCCGAGCAGGTCCGCGTCGACACCGGCATCGAGGACGGCTCGGTGGTGTCGATCTTCTACGACCCCATGCTGGCCAAGGTCATCTCGTACGCGCCCACCCGGCGCCAGGCCGCCACCGTGCTCGCTGCTTCCCTGGCCCGCACCAAGATCCACGGCCTGCGCACCAACCGCGATCTGCTGGTGAACGTGCTGCGCCATCCGGCGTTCCTCGACGGGGCCACCGACACCGCGTTCTTCGACACCCACGGCCTCGATGTGCTGGCCACGCCGCTGGCCGATGCGGGCGCGGTGACGCTCTCGGCGATCGCCGCAGCACTGGCCGACTCCGTCCACAACCGGTCCACCGCACGCGCTTTCGCGCCCGCCCCCAGCGGTTGGCGCAACCTGGCGTCGGGGTATCAGTCGCGTAGCTACCGTGACGCCGCGGGCGACGACGTCGCAGTGCGCTACCGTTTCAGCCGCGCCGGGGTCGAGTTACCCGACGACGACGGGGTTTCGGTCGTGTCGGCAACGCCGCAACGGGTGGTGCTCTCGGTGAACGGCGTCGAGCGTGCATTCGACGTGGCGGTCTACGACGACCAGGTGTTCGTCGACTCCCCGCTGGGCCCGGTGCAGTTCACCGCGCTGCCAAGGTTCCCCGATCCGGATTCGGCGGTGGCACACGGTTCGCTGCTGGCTCCCATGCCCGGATCGGTCGTCCGCGTCGGCGCTGCCGTCGGTGACACCGTCACCGCCGGCCAACCACTGATCTGGCTGGAAGCCATGAAGATGGAGCACACCATCGCCGCACCCGAAGACGGGGTGTTGGCCGAACTCAATGTCGCCGCGGGCCAACAGGTCGAGGTCGGCGCCGTACTTGCCCGCGTGGAAACACCTGAAGGAGAACAGTGATGAGCTTCATCGAGACCGAGGAACAGAAGGCACTGCGCCAGGCGGTGGCCGCGATGGCCGCCAATTACGGCCAGGACTACTACCTGGAGAAGGCCCGCGCCGGCGAGCACACCACCGAATTGTGGAACGAGGCAGGCAAACTCGGCTTCATCGGGGTGAACCTGCCCGAGGAGTACGGCGGCGGCGGCGCCGGCATGTACGAGCTGTCGCTGGTGATGGAGGAGATGGCGTCCTCGGGTGCGGCGCTGCTGATGATGGTGGTCTCCCCCGCCATCAACGGGACGATCATCTCGAAGTTCGGCACCGAGGAGCAGAAGAAGCGCTGGATCCCCGGCATCGCCGACGGGTCGATCACGATGGCCTTCGCCATCACCGAGCCCGACGCCGGGTCCAACAGCCACCGCATCACCACCACGGCCCGTAAAGATGGCAGCGACTGGGTTCTCAAGGGCCAGAAGACCTTCATCTCCGGTATCGACCAGGCGCAGGCGGTGCTCGTCGTCGGCCGCACGGAGGATCACAAGACCGGCAACCTCAAGCCGGCGCTGTTCGTGATCCCCACCGACACCCCGGGACTGCACTGGACCAAGATCGAGATGGAGATCATCAGCCCGGAAAGCCAGTTCCAGGTGTTCCTCGACGACGTGCGGCTGCCGGCCGATGCACTCGTGGGTTCGGAGGATGCCGCGATCGCGCAGCTGTTCGCCGGGTTGAACCCTGAGCGGATCATGGGTGCGGCGTCGGCGGTCGGCATGGGTCGGTTCGCGATCAACAAGGCCGTCGATTACGTCAAGACCCGTCAGGTCTGGAAGGTGCCGATCGGCTCGCACCAGGGCCTGTCACATCCGCTGGCGCAGAACCACATCGAGATCGAGCTGGCCAAGCTGATGATGCAGAAGGCCGCCACGCTGTACGACTCGGGCGACGACTTCGGTGCCGCCGAATCGGCCAACATGGCCAAGTATGCCGCCGGCGAGGCTTCGGTGCGGGCGGTGGATCAGGCCGTGCAGTCGTTGGGCGGCAACGGTTTGACCAAGGAGTACGGTATCGCCGCCGCGGTCAACGCGTCGAAGTTGGCCCGCATCGCACCGGTGAGCCGGGAGATGATCCTGAACTTCGTCGCGCAGACGTCCCTCGGCCTGCCTCGCTCCTACTGACAGGGGCTTGCTGATGTCCGAGCTCGTTCACTACCGCGTCGAGGGCCACGTCGCGCACGTCACCCTCGACTCCCCACACAACCGCAACGCACTGTCCACGGCCCTGGTGACCCAGTTGCACCAGGGCCTGGACGACGCGGCCGCCGACCCCCGGGTGCGGGTGGTGGTGCTCGGGCACACCGGTGGAACCTTCTGTGCGGGAGCTGATCTCTCTGAAGCTGCCGGGCAGGATCCCGGGGATATCGCGGTGGATCGGGCCCGGGAGATGACCAAGACGCTGCGGGCGATCCTGGAGCTGCCGGTGCCGGTGATCGGCGCGATCGACGGACATGTCCGGGCCGGCGGTATGGGCCTGATCGGTGCGTGCGACATCGTCGTCGCGGGGCCGCAGAGCTCTTTCGCCTTGACCGAGGCGCGCATCGGTGTTGCGCCGTCGATCATTTCGCTGACCTTGCTGCCGAAGATGTCGCCGCGAGCGGCCGGCCGCTACTTCGTCACCGGGGAGCGCTTCGGCGCCGAGGAGGCAGCGGCAATCGGACTGATCACCATGGCCGCCGACGACGTGCCGGCGGCGGTGGAGGCGCTGACGGCCGAGATCGCCAAGGGGTCACCGCAGGGGCTGGCCACGTCGAAGGCCCTGACCACGGCGTCGATCCTGCGGGGGTTCGATGCGCTCGCCGAGGATCTCACCCGCCAGTCGGCGCAGCTGTTCGTCTCCGATGAGGCACGCGAGGGCATGATGGCGTTTCTGCAGAAGCGCCCGCCGAGCTGGATGAGCTGACAGCCGAAGCGACGCCATCGGCCGGTGGCAGGATCACGGACTGCGCAGGTCAACCGGGGTGTGCGGGTCATCCGGTAATTGCCAGTGACAACACACGCAGCAGCGTGGCTGTCGGATCAGCGGCCGCGGTTCTACCGTTTTTTGTGCGGACGTTATCTGCCGTGCGGTTACCTCTCGAAAGGCCCGGATCATGGCCGAGGATCAGAACAAAGCGATGGCACGACGCGTATGGGAGCTATTCGTTTCCGGCGACCTCAACGAGCTCGATGATCTCGTCGCCGAGGACGCTGCCTTCCATGACACCCAGGATCCGTTCGGGGATCAGCGCGGCCCCGGACACATGAAGAGCCTGTTCGAGATGTACCGGAAATCGTTCTCCAACATGAAGTTCGACGTCAAGAAGCAGATCGCCGAAGGCGACCACGTCTGCACCTTGCTCGAAGCCCAGGGCGACAACACCGGCGAGATCATGGGGCATGCAGCCACCGGTAAGCATTGCCGGATCAACCTGACCGATACCACGCGATTCGCCGACGGCAAGATCGCCGAGAACTGGGTCACCTGGGACACTCTCGGCATGCTGCAACAGCTCGGCCTGATCCCCGCGGGAGCGCAACAGACGACGCCTGCGTGATAGCAGGACAGCTCAGGAGTGCGCGGCCCCAACCACCTCCACGCCTGAAGTCCAGTTCGCTATTCCGCGCCGTACCGCGGCGCAATTGGTGTCGCCATAATCAGGCGGCGCGGTCCCTTCAAGCCCGTTTATCCGCACAGAGTACAGCGATGCCGAATTGGCGGTGATCGACAAAGAACCGCTTGGAGACGTCTTTAATTCAAGCGCAAATCCTGAAATCTATCGGTGGGGATCGAGCAGTTCAGCACATTCCTGCACGCGGTCGATCACATCGTCGAAGGTCGGCGGATTGGTCCCGTAGTAGAGCGTGTCCATCGCCCTGTCGTGTTCAGTTCGCAGGCCTGACGCGAATTCACCGGCTCGGTCGAAGGCCGCCGACGCGACGAACCCTCCGTCTGGGACTGGGTGGTCGGGGGCGAAGTGCTCGGATATTTCGAACACGCTCGACTGACCGCGCTCACTGAAATTCCCCACTGACGCTCATCGAAATTCCCCATCCGTGTGGCTCCGCCGAGAAGG
>NZ_VOMB01000027.1 GCF_019050325.1 [Mycobacterium] fortunisiensis
CTACACTGACCGGTGCTCACAGGTGAGGAATTTCAACGAGCACACCTGGGGACGTTCGATGAGCGCAATCATCCGCGGGCGGGTCAACGGATTCGGTGTCGTGACGTCCTGAACCGGCTGATCCTCAACGCCGAGCTGTGGGTCGGCGCGCTTATAAGGTCAGGACCGCCAAATACGTAGCTGCCGAAGTGCAGCCGGTTCGTTGTCTCCATCGCATGTGTCGCATCCCGGACTACCAAGCGCTGCACCAAGCTTGCGTAGTCGGCGTTCCCGGTCCGCTCATGCTCGACCCGGACACGCTGCGTCAGGGACTCCTCGTGAACAAGAGAACGCCAGTGACCGTATGGCTTGATGGCTTGCGTGCATCAGCGACCTGGCGGACATCGGCGATGAGGTCCGGCAGCAGCAGGTTGTGATTCGTCACGTCGGCCGGCCAGTTGTTGGAATTCGTCGTCGGTGAGTTGGCCGCGGTAGAAAGCGGTTTCGATGGAATCCCAGTCGTCGGTGCCTCATTGATGGATTGCGGCAGCGACTGACGGTCCGGGCAGTCTCGAAACCAATTTCCCAGCGTCGATATCCAAGCCGTCGGCGATCTTGACGATGGTTTCCAGTCGCAAGCTGCGTTGACCACGTTCCACCTTTCCGAGCTGGGTCCAGTGGATCCCGCAACGCACAGCCGCAGCTTCTTGGCTGAGGCCGAGCTCGACCCTACGTGCGCGGACCCGCTCGCCGAAGGCTTGCGTCGTCGCGTTCAGTGGTGAGGGGGCCGGCACGGCTTCCAAGCACATATGCCCCAGGCGAAACAGGCCAGAGTGCATCGCACCCATGCGTAACAGGCCTACTATCGAAGGTGACGGGACCGAAGGGTGGACGCAATTGTGGACGACCCGCACGCACCAGAACTGACCGACGAAGAGGAAAACTCGGCCGCGCTCACCGAACGGCGCTATCGGGAACCGGAACCGCCTGAGTTCGCTACGAGCCGCGGATGCCAGCTGCTCGACGAAATCAGCTTGCGCATCCTCGAGATTCGTCTGGCGCTCCTCGTGGCGACCGAGGACGTTTCGCTCCGCCTGGACGACTTCTACCCTCGCCTTGCCGCTCTCGAAGTGCTTGCAGACCAGGCCGTCGGAGCGGCACGGCTGTTGCTGCTTGACGCGGACCTAGACGAGGCGTGGGGGTCACTGCCGTCACGTCCCCAGGCGGTTTTCGCCCGCCACAAGGCGGCTGTCACGCGTGGTTCCCCGAGCGTATTTCCAGTGCCGTCGTCGCTGCGGCATTTCAACAGTGCCATCAGGACGATCGCCAGTCAGGCGACCGGCCCAGATTGGCGTGCTCGGCCCCAGTGCCCAGCGATAATCCGGGACGGCTCACGACAATGCAGTAACGGCGTTCTCTATCTCGGCGACAATGCCTTCGCCTCTGGGTGCTTTTCCCACGCGACCGAAGCAGAGCGCAATCGCCATCGCCAACATCAGGATGATCGGAACGAGGCAAACGTGGAAGCCAGCCGCATCGCGCACTTGGCGATGACAGGCCTGGGCCGCATCATCGCTGAGGGATGGCTTCGTCGTCGGCACGAACCGGGCTCGCTCTTTCAGCTCATCAACCAGCCTGACGGGCCATTTCGTCTGGAAGATATGGAGGAGGCTGGTAAAGCAGCACCAGCCGATTAGGGGCTGATTGACATCGAGTTCTGAGGCGTTTGGCGTCGTTGGCTTTCATGCCGCCGTACTGGGCGACCCAGCGATGCCAGGTCGACTCGGTGACCTCTAGGTGCCGGCATACCTCGACAGCCCCCATCCGCAGCGGCTTTGTTGCTGGGTACTTGGTCGTCGCCAACGGTCACCTTCTGGACCGGCCGGACTAGTGGATCGATCAGTTCCCGCCAAAGGTGAAGCCGAGCAGCCCGTCCACGTCCTGCTGATCCTGGCGCCGTGGAGACGCCAAGTCGTCAGAACCTAACAGTCGGGTGCTTCTTCGTCGACGACGTCCCACAGATAATCCGTCCACGACGGCGTGTGACACCTGACAACCCGCGACCGTCGTGGACGGCAACGGCAGGCACTCGCCACCTAGAGATATCGAGTATCGAGTTACCTGTCGGCGCCAGCCGCTACCCTCGGCGTGCCAAGGGATGCGATTCCGCTGCAGCCGCAACTCCGAATGTGGCTGGCGAGGCCCGCGGCGTTTCGGCTCGTTGCCCGAGCGGCGGCCGTTACGCTTGTCGGGAAGAGATGGGGTGATGTCGTTGGCCGCGAATAGCGGGATCGAGTGGACTGAAGTCACCTGGAACCCCGTCACCGGCTGCGACAGGGTCGCGGCTGGCTGCGATAACTGCTACGCCCTCACACTCGCGAAGCGTCTCAAGGCCATGGGCGCCGAGAAGTATCAGAACGACGGCGATCCGAGGACCTCCGGGCCTGGCTTCGGGGTCACGATCCATCCACGCGCACTGGACCAGCCGTACCGGTGGCGCGCGCCGAAGGTCGTCTTCGTCAACTCGATGAGCGACCTCTTCCACGCCAAGGTGCCACTGGGCTTCATTAAGGACGTCTTCAACGTGATCCGGGAGACCCCGCAGCATACGTACCAGGTGCTCACCAAGCGCGCCCACCGCATGGCGCGGATCGCCGACAGGCTGGACTGGCCCGAGAACCTATGGATGGGCGTATCGGTGGAGTCGCACGAGGTCGTCGACCGAATTGATCACCTGCGGGCCTCGCCTGCGGCCACGCGGTTCCTGTCCTGCGAGCCGCTCCTCACAGCCCTTCCTGACTTGGCCCTCAACAACATCGACTGGGTAATCGCCGGCGGCGAGTCGGGTCCGCGGGCGCGGCCGATGGATCCGGCCTGGGTCGAAGACATCCGCGACCAGTGCGTCCACGCCGGAGTGGCGTTCTTCTTCAAGCAGTGGGGCGGGCGGACGCCGAAGGCCAACGGCCGTGAGCTCGACGGCCGCACCTGGGACGACATGCCGGTGCTGGCAGCAGCGCTCTGACCTGGCCGGTCGTCAGCCGTCCAGAGCGGGGAACTCGATGAGGGTTCCGTCCGGGAAGGTTCCCTTCCTCTGCTGGTTGGGTGACGAGATGCGCCCGGCGGTCTGCATCGGCTTGAGGGTCTTGACCTTCACCTGACCGCTGTGGAATGGCGTCTTCCTGATGACGTACTGGCGGACCTCCTCGACCGGCACCGTCCGGCCTGCGAAGTGCTGTGCCAGCTCGTCCTGAAG
Organism: [Mycobacterium] fortunisiensis; assembly: GCF_019050325.1. Classification (GTDB taxonomy): domain Bacteria; phylum Actinomycetota; class Actinomycetes; order Mycobacteriales; family Mycobacteriaceae; genus Mycobacterium; species Mycobacterium fortunisiensis. Next base: position 3,233 of record NZ_VOMB01000027.1, read on the forward strand.
CGGTCCGGTGTTGGCCTCGTCCTCGAAGAGAACCTGTTGGCCGGCGAGACGGTCGTCGAACCTGTAGCCCCCTCCGGGGGCGAGTTTCCACATCGCCTCCTTCATCTTGTCGTAGGCCTGGTCGTCGCGCGTGCAGAAGAAGAGGTAGCTGCCGGTGTGGCCGCTCTTGTTGATCATCTCGAAGCTGCACACGTGGGCGAAGTCGCATTCGTTGCGAAGCTGCCTCTCGTAGAGGTCGTGGATGAACTGTGCGCGACCCTGATCAGCTGGCGGGGCGTTCTTGTAGTCGTCGCACCCGAAGAGTGCCGTCAAGAGCGGGTCGACGTTGCCGGCGTTTGCGAACCGGTTGACGCTGTTGAAGTCGAAGTAGATGAATAGCTCGCACGACGGGTGGCTGACCAGGTCGCGGATGAGAGACATCGGGACGTCCTTGTAGCCGAACGGGTCGACGAACGCGAACGTGGGTGCCAGCTGCCTGTCTGCGGGGATGGAGTCCAGCAGCTCACGGGCCAACGACTGGAAGTTCTGGTTGCGCTCGTGGATCTGCACGGTGTTCGGCCACGGGGCGCGGCTCGCCTTGACGCCGGCGAGGACCTCCTGCAGCGACGCGAACCTCTTGTCGTCCCACTCGTTGAAGATGAAGTTGAACAGGGTGTCACCGAAGGTGGCGAACGATCGGTGCTCCAGCAGCGTGTTGAGGGTCAGGACGGGCGAGCCTGGCTGGTCGTCGTCGTAGCGGCCGGGGCCTGCGAAGCCGTCCAGCACGTTGACCCTCTGGTGGCGCCTGCTCGTGCCGAAGATGCCAAACCACGCGCCGAGGTATCGCGTGAGGATGTCGTGCTTGGCCTTGGTGTGCGGAGGTCGTCTCCACACGGTCGGCAGGCTGTCACCCTTCGGCATCGTTGCCTCCTGGTCCCTGGTGGTGGGCGCTACCTGTTGCCTTTGGCGCGGTTGTGGGGGACACAGAGCATGGTCAGGTTGGACAGGTCTGTGGAGCCGCCCTTGGACCAAGCGGTGACGTGGTCAGCGTCCATCTCGTTCAGCTTGTAGATCCGGTCCTTGTTGCTGTCCCCGCCGATCGCGCACAGCGGGCAGTTCGACACGCCACCGGCCTTCGCCTTCGCCGTCTGCTGTTCGTAGGCAACGCGCTTGTCCTTAGGCTCGAACAGACGGATGTCGAGCAGCTGCGGCTGCTTCTCACCGCCGAGCAGGTACTCGTAGATCCCCTTGCTGCTGTGCACCGCCGGATCACCGCGCAGCTCATTGACGCGGGCCTCGATCTTCGCCGCGCTGTAGGAGGTCCCGTGATACGCCTCGTACAACCTGCCCCATTCGAGGCCGCGCATCTCCCTGTCCGGGGGCCGCGTGAAGACACCGGCAACCCAGTCGATGACCGAGGTGAAGTAGGTCTTCAGCTGGGCGATGTCAGTGTCCTGGCGATGCTGGGCGAGGTAGGCGTCGATGCTCAGGCCCTGCGAGAACGCGACCCAGTCCAGCGCCTCCGCGAGCACCTGTTGCCGCTTCGGGTCGCCGTTGATGTACGACTGCCACTTCTGCATGTTCGCGTTGTTCGAGTTGCTGTACTCGACCTTGGCCCTGGTGATGAACGGCCCCGAGTAGATCGCGTTGAGCAGCTCCTGCTTGTTCAGCGGGATCCCGGCGATGTTGATCGTCTGGAACCAGGCCTTGATCTCGTCCTCGGTGCCGTCGCACTCGTAGATGTCGAGCCGCGTGTCGAGGATGATGCGCTGCTGGTCCCTGGGCAGCGAGGAGAAGGTCTGCTCCCGCCCATCCACCTTGATGGCGAACTTGCCGGTGACGAAGCGGCCAAAGCTGGTGATGCGCTGCTGCCCGTCGAGGACTTCGAGCGTGTCCCCCTCCACGTTGAAGTAGATCAGCCCGAGCGGGTACCCCTTCAGCAGCGAGTCGATGACCGCGACGTCGCGCTTGCCGTCGTTGTAGATGTAGTTGCGTTGGTACTCCGGCTGAATGACCAGCTTGCCGTCGAGCCCGAACAAGCCCTTGCCTTCGAGCTCGTTGTAGACGAAGCCCACAAGGATCTCCTCGACCGTGTAGTGCTTGAGCTCGGTCTTCACGAGGCGTCCTTCCGACGGATGAAGATGCGCTTGTAGATGCGCTTGACGGGGTAGCCCACATCAAAGTACGTCCCCGGACCGAACGATTCGGTACGGACGAAGCACCCGAAGGAACCGGTGTTCGACTTCATCCGCACTCCGTCGACGACACGCACCTTCGGCCCGTAGGTCTTCGTCTGCGGGTAGTCGCCCTCACTGCTGCCGACGATCTCGAACTGGTCGGGGTTGTACTTATCCAGAAACGTGATCGGAACGCCCATCATCCCGTCGTGATCGCTGGGGATCGCGTCGACGAACGGAACCTCGATCGCCGGGAAGTTGTCGTAGGTCGCGTAACCGACGCCTCGGACTTCCTTGTGCCTGGAGTACTTGATGTTGTCGTCCGTCGTCATGAGCTGCATCGGTTCGTGGCGTCGGCCGTGGTCGATGTTGGTGAACCAGCAGGAGTTCCCGAGCCGTGTGTAGTCCCGCTCCCCGTCTGACGGGTAACCGAGCCTCTCCGCCTTCAGCCGGTCCGCATCAGACACCTTCGCACCCTTCGGGACGCCGAACACCATGTCGGTGTTGTTCGCGGTCGCGCCCTTCCACAGCTCGTTCGCCATGATGTGCGGAAACACTTCGTTGTAGGTGATGGCGTTGTTGTTGCCGATCACCGAGAACTTTCGCCCACCGCCGACGACCCAGGTCATGAACTGACGGAAGAGACTGAACGGCGGGTTGGTGATGACGAAGTCGGCCTCGTTACGCAGGGCTGTTACCTCCCTGCTTCGGAAGTCGCCGTCGCCGTCGAGGTACTCCCATTGGAGGTCATCTATGTTGACGATTCCGTCGCCGTTGATGTCCTTGGGCTCGAGGACGAATTTCTTACCGTTCGTGTGTGTCTTGGTCTCGTCGAACTTCGGGTCATCCATCTCGAACAGGGTCGGGGTGTAGTAGTCGAGGTTCGGGTTGCTGTCGGGCGCGTACGACGTCGAGATGAGCTTCTTCAGGCCGAAGTCGACGAAGTGCAGGGCGAAGAACTTCGCGAAGTTGGACCACTCCGGGTCGTCGCACGGCAGGAGGACGACCTTGTCCCGGAACACATCGGGGTCGAATTCGAGGTAGGCGTTGATCTCGCGCTCGATGTCCGCCCACTGCGTGTAGAACTCGTCGTTCTTCGTATCGCGAGCAGCCTGGAGACTGGTGTTCCTCGAAGCGGTCGTCATGCTCTCTCCCCGGTGGCCGGACTGCACCGCCAGCAGCGGGGCGTGTCTGCGGGGAATCCTATCGACGGGCTCCGACCGAGACCGGTAAGCGGGGCCGACGCGATCGAGTGCCGCTGGTGCAGTTCAGTTAGGGGTCTCGTTCCTCTCAATCCGAGCTTCAGGACATCAAACACCGCTACCGCCTGAATAGCCGACATCTTGTGTTATCGCGGGCGCTGACCAGGCATCCGCGAGATTCGTGTCGACGTCCGTACGGTCCCATTCAATCGGATGAAACGGTCCAAGGTTCCGTCCGCTGGATTCCACCAGGGCAAATCTGGTGGTGACAATCAGCTGCGAGTGAGGCCGTACTCACGGACGAGTGAGCGGTTGGTCTCGCGCAACACCTCGATGTCCTCTTGCAGCGAGGCGATGGTTCGGTCCTTTTCCACGATGGCGAGCTCAACTTCTGCTAGGCGCTGGCGCAGATCGATGACGATCGGATGTTGATCGAGTAACGCCGGACCGATCGATGGTCCTTGTGCTCCGAGCCGGCGTTCCAGTACCTGCACTTTCTGCTGCAGGTCGCGATTGTGGTGTCTGGCTGTCGCCAAATCGGCACGAAGGCTCTCCGCCGTGACCTGGTCTTGAGGGCGGGGATGATTGTCGGGCCGCTGGCCCCCGGCGGCGTGGTCGATAAGAGCAGCGAGGTCTTTGTGGCGTTGCAGGAAGTTGCGGTGAACGCCGGCGCGGGCGATGACGACTCGCCGGCTGATCCGCCGGTCTTCACGACGAAGGTCGGTGAGTGCATTGAGAACTGCGGCTCGTTTGGTGGCTGTGTCTTTGCGCCGCGCATCGGTAAGTCGTGAGACTCGCTGCTCGTAGCTTTGGACGTCAGTCATCGATCAGGGTTCCGATTGCATCGACGACGTGGCGGCGGTCGTCGCCGTGGTCGAGTAACGCATCCTCACCATTGGGTCGGCGCAACGTGATATCGACTTGGGCTGCGGCGCGCGCCTTCCGCAGTGTGATGGAGGCGTCCTCGATCAGCGCGCGCTGTTCCGGGCTAGCGTGTGTGAGCTTGTCCTCCTCGACGCGGATACGCTGTTGGAGCGCCTGGATTTCTTCATCGCTGGGGCGGGCATCACGTTTGGCCCATTCCGCAGCACCGTCGAAAGCGTCGACACGAGCACGTGCGGCTTTCAGATCAAGCAAGCGTCGACGCATCTCCGGAAGATACGACGGGTCACTGCTGAACGATGCACATCCGAAGCAGCGGTGCCGGATTGGACACCCGTGGCCTTCTGCCGTCACATTCTGTGGGTTAGAGCACTTTCCGAACGGCACCGCGATAGTCGCTCGTTCGTTAGCGAGTCGCTGACTGTGCGTCATCGACCCGCTCACCAAGTGCTCACCCGAGATCACAAGATTGCCGACGAATTCAGCGGCCTCACGTCGACGCTTCTGCGGGATTCGGTAGTAACCCATTGTTGTGGAGATTTTCTCGTGACCCATGAGCTCCATCAGGACATCGGGCGAGGTACCAGCGTCGGCATGCCGCTGGGCGTAGGTGTGGCGAAACGAATAGCCAGAGATCGAGGACCGCTCGAATGGCAGCGGTGTTCCGTCTTCATCAATCTCGTCGGAGTCAAGGCGAGGCAGCGAATCAACCCACGTTCGCAGGGCGCCGGTGAAGGTCGACGAGTCGATCGGGTGGTATCCATGTGGGTTCATCGTCGGCCGTGGAAACAACCGCAATTGTTCTAGGGCAGTGTGTGGATAGCGGCTACGTACGTGCAGCTGTTGTTTACGTACGGTATCTACAACGACGCTAAGCACCGGTAGCTTGCGCTCCTGACCCGCTGTCACCTTGGTTTCGGTGTAAATCAGAAAAGGCCCCCCCGCGGACGTTGTGTCGATGCAGTCGTACTTCAGCGATGTCAATTCGCCTGGGCGTCGTCCCGTTTCGGCAGCAAGGCGCACCAGCGGTGGCACCTGCTCATTCAGCGCAGTTAGGGCTGCCATGGCTTCAACGGTGAACAGTTGGCGCACGATGGACAACGGAAGAGCGTCGCCGACGTCGTCTCGAAACTGCGGCCGGGGGCGTCGGACCAGTAGGTCATCAGTAAGCATGAATGATCCCGCGAACCGATCCATACGACCCGTTTCACGCCCGTACCGCAGGATCCGCTGTACCGCCAGGAGACAACCTGCCTGGAGGCCAGCGGTCCACGGCACTGGTCGTATCAGGTTGCGGTGCCGGTTGGCACCTTGCTCGACAAGGGAGGCCAACGACGCTGCATAGCCGGTGACCGTTGACCTGTCGAGGACTGCGATGTCGTCACCGCCGCCAGAAACGTTGGCGCGCAGGTACTCCGAGAAGTAGCCGATCTCGTTGACCAAGTGGCCGAACTTGGCGAAGTTGCCGTACCGGTTGAGGTTGTCCCAACACCAGGCCTGGGTAATGTCGCGGAGCCAATCCTGCGAGAGATCGCGGAAGTCCACCTGTCCCGTCTTGCCGAAGACAACGCCTGGCCAGACATCGGTGTGACGGAAATCTTCAGGGGTGCGGTCGCCGTATTCGACGGTAACCAAGATCGTATTCAGGATGTGGTTGGACGTGCGCGTCCACGTCTTGGGCAACTCAGCGCCACGTACCTCCAGCAGATCTGTTGGCTGCAGATACCGGACCCAGTCGACAAGGCGCTGCAGATGATCAAGTCGCGTTCGCGAACCACGCCGAGACCGAGTAAACACGCCAAACAGGATCTGCCGCACCACGGACTGATGAAGTCCCGCGAACGCAACTCGGCGGCTATCGGCGACAGGCTTCTCCGTCCGGCACCAATCGTCCAAGCTCGCCCCAGAAGTCGCTCGCCTGAACGTGCGCCATCGGTTGTGGTGAGCCCTGCAAAGCCTCTCGCCGGGAAGATGCGCGCGCCGATCGCATGAGGCAACTCGGCATGGTCCAAGGCTTGGTAGTGGGCTGAGTTCCGCGATGACGGCGGCTCGTTCGCGGTTACTTCTGCCGACCTTGTACGAATGCGGGCCGCACAGGCCCTTACTCTGGGCGTCGCGGCCGCATCTGACACCGTTGCGGATAACCAGACACGGCGTGAGGTCTTGTTGAACGCGGTTTCGTTTGGGTGCCTGCCGATCGAAGTCCGCTCTTTCCGGCCGCCCAGCTTTGTACCACGCCGCCGAACAGCCCTCGCAGAGGCCATTATTCTTCAGCCCCCAGGCGGGTCGATCACATGTATCCACAGCACAGTCTTTCCAGCCCAAGGTTTCGTGGGTGGCTGGAGGCCGCAGTTGGAGGAGATCATCACTCCAGCCCGCCGAGTGCAGCCACTGATCGAAGGCACTGACCGATGGATCCTCGTCACTTTCCGGTGACAGCAGAACCAGTGCTCCACGGATGCCCTTCATCAGCTTCCTCGGGTCTCAAGGTGACGCGATAGTGCCCCTGCCTCGACCGCTTGTCGCTGTCGCAGCACATCTGGGTGCAGATAGATCTGGGTGGATTGAAGGCTGGAGTGTCCGAGCAACTCTGCGACGACATCGATCGTCGTGACTTGAGCGGCACCGGTTCCGAATGTGTGCCGCAACATGTGGGGCGTAACTGCCTGCCCGGCGCGTCGGCTCAACCTGGTGAATAATTCGTTGGCGGCGTGCAGCTTCATCGGTTCGCCCAACGGCTGGCGATACAGGTTGACGAAGACGTAGTCCGATTCGCGGGCCTGCTGACATACGTCCCGCTCGATGCGGTAGAGCTCATAGAGTCTCACCAGACCTGAGGTGACCGGCACGACGCGCGGCTTGCCGTTCTTGACCCTGGCCTGATTGCTGTTGATGCGGGGCTCGACATGAAGGTGCGGACCATCGACCTGGCAGCCCAGCGATGTAGAACTGGGCAGAAAATGCATATCCGAGAGTCGCAGCCCCAGCGCCTCTCCGCGTCGGACACCGGTGGTAGACAGCATCGCAACCAACAAGACATCTCGCGGATTGCCGCATTCCGCCAAGATCATCTTCACAACATCGACAGGCGCGTCGCGTCGGCCGGCACGTTGAGGCCGCAGACGATGCCTCCGCCGAAGGATCACCGAAGTGGATAGATGGTGCCGTCGATCGCTGGGACCAAGATCTCGCACCGGCATCATTTCAAACAGCTGACGAAGCTTCGACTCATCCCACATACCCTCTGCCGCAGCGAATTTGAACAATTCACACACGGCGTAGGTAATCAGATTGATTCGGTTATCAGCCCGCACGGGGGCATGTCCCGGTCCCGCCCACACCTGTTTCGAAGGATGCGGATGCCGCGGAGACGGCGCGATCCTCAACCAGATTTGGAACGCGGTGATATCCGGGTCGGCCCAACTAATCGACCTGGTCTCACAGAACCGGTAGTACAACGCGAGGGACTCCGCATACTTCCGCGTTGTCGACTCAGCTCTACCCCGTGCGAACCGCATGAACTGAAGGAACCGGTCCGCTAACTCCACTACCCCGTAGTCACTATCGTCGACAACAGACCAGTAGGCACCCGCGTCGGTGTTGAACCAAAATGCCCTATGCATTGCAGCCCCACGCTAGCCCGCGCCCACCGACGGGAGCATGGGACACGCCGGTGAACAACCTGTCGAGGGCATGATCCACCAGTCGCACTGCATAGGCCCTTCGGACAGCTTGCGAGTGCGTGAGATACCGATCCAGACACCCCTAGGAAACGACCGTGTACAAGATCGCGCCGAACGCCGCGGCCGCGATGGTGCCGATCGCGTATTCGACGGTCGACATACCCGACTCGTCGACCACCAACAACGTGGCGCGGGCATTCATCCGCCCAACCATGTTTCCTGCCATGCTCTTTCCTTTCTTCCCCAGGTGTACTCACAACAGTCCTGAACCCAGCACGTCGCCAGCGAGGCCCGCGACCACGGGAACGACTCCCAGACAGACGAACGCCGGCAGGTAGCACACCCCCAGCGGCCCGGCCACCAACACCGAGGCACGTTCGGCGAGCGCATCCGCCGCCGTCGTGGCGTCGTGGCGGGTCTGTGCGGCCAGGTCGGCCACGCCACCGGCCAACGCGCTGCCCGACACCGCGGACCGCCGCGCCAGCCGCAACAGCGCCTCGGCGCTTTTGTCCCGTGACGCAATCTCGTTGGACCAGGCCCGATCCGGGTCCGCCCCGAGTGCCAGCAGCTCGGCTGCTCGACGCAGCAGCGGGGCCAGCGCCGGCGGTGCGGACGACGCCACCGCGGCGGCCGCGGTCGATACCGCCATCCCGGCCGCCAGGCAGGCGGCAAGCAGATCGAACGTGGAGGCCGCGGCGAGGGGATCGTCGGCCGGCGGCCGCAACCTGCTCACCGGCGTGGTCCGGACCGGTCGGACCCGCATCCGTACCGGATCGGGGGCAACCAGCAGTGCTGTCGCGAGAAGCAGTGCTGCCCAGCTCATCTCAGCACCCGATCGGTGATCCGGTCCGACCACAGCAGACCGGCGCAGGCCAGCAGTACGCCGATGATCAACAGCCAGCCACCCGCCCCCGGCCCACACAGGAAGCGCACGGGCTCAGCGCCGATCAGCTGCCCCAGGGCAACGCCTGCCACCGGTAGCCCGGCCAGCACCGCTGCCGTCGCCCGGGGCCCGGCCATGGCCGCCTCGACGTGCGCGGAGAAGTGTTCGCGCTCGACGATGTCGCGCTGCGCGGTGCGCATCAGGGCCGTGATCGACAGTCCGTGGGTGTGGGCCAGGCGCCAACACAGCGCGAGCCGGTGCCAATGCGTCGGCAGCCGCGACTCGGCCGAGACGTCCGCCAAACCCGCTGCCACATCGGCACCCAACCGCGCTCTGGCGGCGACGGCGCCCAGGTGACGGCCCACCTGGCCGGATACTTCGGCCGCCGCCGTGCCGAAGGCGGTGACCGGATGCGCTCCGGTGCGGAGCTCACCGACCAAGACCTCCAGAGCAGCCTGCAGTGCGGCGGCCTCGCGCTGTCGCTGTTGCCGGGATGCGCGGCGCCTCAGCCGCACGGTCACGGTGGCGGCCGCCATCGTGGTTGCCAGCGCGGTCGGCAGTGAGATCGACCACGCCAGAACGACTCCCAGTGCGGCCAGCAGCGCGCCAAAGCGAAATCGGCGTGGCGCCGGGGCACGCGTCCGCCGCAACGCTGCGGCCCGTCGCGGCGTGACCGGCCAGAGCAGAAGTGCGGCCGCCAACGCCAGTGCGCTCGCGGTCATGACGGCGCCCGCCGTTCGATCAAGCTGGTGAGAGCCTCAGCGCCACAGCCCATCCCGGTGTCGGCGTGCCAGGCCGTCACCACCTCAAGCTCGCCGCGCCCGCCGCGCCGCAGCACTGCAATCTCGGCGAGCCTGCGCCGTCCGCTGCTGTCGCGGCCCACGTGCAGCAGCACCTGCGCTCGTTATCAGTAGTTAACTACACAATGTGGGCGCACAATGCGTGTTGACCTGCGTATTTATCGTCGGGTACATGTACTCTAAGAGTGTGCGTAGCAATATCAACCCTCTCGCCACGCCGATGCGGCGTGTTGCTTGCGCTCTCTGTTTTTGTGTGCGAAATTCGCCGTGTGAACCTACAAGAGCGGTTGCGCAAGGCGGTGTCGGATCATGGGCCGTCGTTGGCGACTCTGCGTTACGACTTGGAGGTGGTGATCCCCAAGGTTGGCCAGATGTGGCAGCCGTTGTTCGAGGATCCGTTGGATATTCATGGTCAGGCGTTTTGTACGTGTGTGCGCCAGATGGTGTTGAGGATGCGCGAGCTTCGCAAGCCGATCCCTGGGGACACGTTGTTGACTTCTCGTGGCAGTGGGTTGTCGGTGCAGATCGCCGATTCGCGGGGGATGGATTTTCGTGCGCGACGGTGGCCGTCGAAGGTGTTGCACGGGGAGCGAGTTCGGGTGGTGACGCATCCGACGGGCGGCGATCTTCGGGTGCTGCGGCCGCCGAAGGCTCAGGTCGACGAGCAGATGTTGTTGGACGAGGACGAGCCGGCGCAGTTGTTTCCGTCGCCGATTGTGACTCCGGCCGGTACACCGGATATCTTCGCCCTGTGGTGGCCGACCGACGATGGGTGGGGATTGTCGGAGGCGGTGTTGGCGTTCGTGGTGGATGTGGACAATGCGTCGCGGGTGCAGATTTTGGCAACCGAGCCGCTGCCTCCAGTCACCGACTCTCCGCTGGTGACTCCGTCGGCGCAGGGTCAGGGGCCCAGGGACGACTTCGGCGAGTACGAGCCGCCGGCGCTGGGGACGGGCGAGGATCCCGAGGAGCCGGCTTAAGGGGTCGTGGTGTCGGGGGTCGATGCGAATGTCGGCGGGTGGCTGTTGAATCGAGGTCGCAATGACGACGACCGTGGACGTGTATGGGTTGCGGGTCAACCAGGCCCGGGTCATGCGCGCGATGACTGCCACTGCGGTGATGGAAGCGTTGGGCTGGAAGCATTCTCGGCTGAACCGGTTGGAGAAGTCGACCACGACGGCGTTGCCGATCAAGGATTTCGACCGGCTGGTGGCGGTGTTGCGGTTCCCGGCGAAATTTTTCACCACCGCTCCGACGTCGCGGGTGCACCAGTCGGATCTGTTGTTCCGTGCGCCGCGGTCGATCACGGCGACCGAGCGGGAGTATTTGGCGCAGTTCGCGGCATTGGCTGGGGAGTTTCTCGACGAGCTCAATGGCCGCACTCAGTTACCTGCGGTGAAGTTGCCGATACTTCCGATCGACACCGCAGTGACCCAGGCCGCTGCGGCGGTGCGTGCCAGTTGGGGGTTGGAGCACGATCAGCCGATCGAGTACCTGACGCATGAGATCGAGCGCAGCGGTGTGGTGGTCGTGGTGCGCCGCTTGCTGACCTCCTCGTCACGGCGGATCCTGGGTGACGGGGATTCCACCGGCAAGATCGACAAGCATTTGGGTTATTCGGTGCGTGTCGGGGAGTTCAATACCCGGCCGTTGATCGTTGTGCGGCAATCGAATTCGTGGGAACGGACCCGCTGGACGCTGGCTCATGAGGTGGGTCATCTGGTGTTGCATGCCTCGGGCAGCGTCACCGAGGCCTGCGAGGAGCAGGCGTCGCAGTTCGCCTCGGAGTTGTTGGCGCCGGCGGCGGTGCTGGCCAAGGACGTGTCGCGGGCTCCGTCGCTGGCGGAGTTGTTGCCGGTGAAAGCAAAGTGGGGTGTGTCGCTGGGGGCGTTGATCAAGCATCTGCATACCTCGCAGTTGTTGACTGGGGCGCGGTTTGAGGCGTTGCGCCGCCAGCTCTACACCCGGGTCAATCCGGATACCGATACGACGTGGGGTCGGGTGGAGCCGGGCTGGAATGACCGTGAGGTGGAGCGGCCACGATTGATCAGCAAGTGGCTGGAGATGGCGTTTTCGGCGCGTTCGGCGGCGATGCTGGCCCCCTATGACTTGGTGTGGCCGCAGGATCTGCTGGAGGACTTCATGGCCGGGCAGCGGGCCGCCCCGGGCGCGGCGGCGGTGCGGGTGGCCGCCGGCAGCGGCAGAGCGACGGTCGGACCCGGGTCATCGGCGCCCAGTACGGGCAGCAATGTGATTCCGTTGCGGCAGCGAAGCCGGCGCGGCTAGAACACAAGGGGGGCCGGTGGCGCGAGTGCAGCGGGTGATCTTTGCCGACCAGCCTGTCACCTACACGGTCGTTGGCGCCGATCATCTGCCGGTGGCCCCGGCTGCGGAGTATCTGAGGTTTCTGCGTGAGGGGGGCGCGTCCCCGCACACGGTGCGTGGCTACGCCGCGGGGTTGGCGCGGTGGTTCACGATGCTCGAGCACACCGGCCATCGCTGGGATGACTTCCCCACCACCCTGTTCGGGCAGTACTTGCAGTATCTGCGGACTGGGGATCTGCCCGGGACACCGCGCCTGGGTGCCCCCGAGACCAAGATGGTGACCAGTTCTTTGCAGCCGCGGGCGGCTGCGGTGTTGTCGATGTATCGCTATCACGCTGATGCCGGCACCACCGAGGTGCCTTATCGGCGTTTGGTCACTCAGCGGGGCAGCTGGCGGCGCCACAACCGCTACGTCGGGTTCCTCGACGGCGTCGGGCCCCACCGCGACGGCGAGCACCCGATCTACCCGGTGCGCACCCCGCGGCGATCGGCTACCCCTGTCTTGTCGCCTGCCCAGGTGGCCACGATCCTCGATGGCTGCTCGGTGCAGCGCGACGGGGACTGGACCGGCGGGGCCGCCGCGGTGCGCAACCGATTGTTTTTCGCAGTACTGGCCGAAACGGGAATGCGTCTGGGCGAGGCCTTATCACTGCGGCACAACGATTTTCATATCGGCGCCGGTGCGACCCCGTGGATCGACATTGTGGAGCGCCAAGATCATCCCCATGGTGCTCGGGTCAAGACCGGGCCGCGGCGGATCTATGTCGGTGATGACCTGGAGGCACTGTATTCAGAGTATGTGTGGCAGTTGGTCGCGATGAACGCCGACCAGGTGGTCGATGATCTGTCGAATCATTTCGTGTTCGTCAATCTGCAACGGGGACCGCGTTTTTCGCCGATGCGCCAGGAGAACATCTACGAGAAGGTGCGCGGGCTGCGCACAGCGCATCGGAGTCTGCCGCCGGATTGGTCACCGCACTGGCTGCGCCACACTCACGCCACCGCGTTGCTGCTGGCGGGGGTGCCTGAGCATGTGGTGATGCGGCGTCTGGGCCACGCCGATGTGCAGACCACTCTGTCCACCTACGGCTGGGTCACCCAGGACGCGGCGATGCGTTCACTGGCCGAGTGGAAAAACTATGTCGCCGGATGGAAAGGACTTCACGATGGCCAGCAATGAGGGCCGCCTGACCACACCGGTAGGCGACCTCGGTGCGGTGGCGTGGCAGGCGCAGTGGGCCCAGGTACCCGCCGAATGGCGCCGCCCGGCCTATCAGGTGCATCTGCCCCCGGCAGATCGGGTGTTCCTGTCCCGCAAGAACGATCTGCCGCCCGCTGCGACCGCTGGGGTGTACGACTTCACCCCGCAGGCCACACCGGCGCGGTTCGCCGACGAGATCGCCTGGTGGGTGTGGGTGTGCTACCACGAGGGGCTGCGCAAGATCGAGCATTCCCTGCTGCGCTGGGCCACCCAGGCCATCAGCGCCGCCGCGGCCGAGTACCGCAGTGCGCACGGCCGCCACCCGGTGAGCATCACCGACCTGGCGGTCAACGACATGGTGCGCCACGCGGTCGTGGTGTTCGAGCGGCGCAATGCGCGGCTGCCCGCCGGCGGCACACGCCGCAATATTGTGGGCCTGATCGAGCATCTGCACCTGTTTGTGTCGGTGCGGGCCAGCGCCATCGACTGGTGGGCCTATGACACCTGGGATCTGCGGGCCGATCCACGGATCCCGCAACGCGAACACGAACCGTGCCACGAGAAGACGGTGCGCATCGGCGCGATCGAACCAGCGTGGCTGCGCGAAGGGGTGCGGTTTTGGCTGCGCACCTGCCTGGATGCGGAGTTGCTGCGCTGGTCATCGGCAGTCGATCGTGCCCGCGAGATGGCGCGCCATTTCGGTGAATTCGTGATCGCGCGTGGCTACACCGATCCCGTCTTATCCGATGACCCGGCGCAGCTACGCCTGATTTTCACTACCTACAACGAATACCTGCGCTCCCCAGCCGCGGCTGCCCGACCTGACAAGCCGTTGTCTGCCACGGCGATCGGCGACAGCCAATCTCAGATCCAGAGCTTCTACACGTTCATGCTCGACCATGCACCCGAGGCCGCGGCAGCCACCGGCGATGCGCGTTGGGAGAACCTGTCCGCGGCGCACACCCGGTTGTGGGGGCCGGCGTTTCGCACCCGCCGCGCCCACCGCACCCGGGAATTGACCTGGTACTCCACTGGAGAACTGCAGCAGATGCTGGCCTACCTCGACGTGCTCGCCGCCCAACGGGGCGCCCTGGTGTCGGTGACCCATCCCGATGGCACCGTGTCGCTGATCAAAGGCCTCGGCGACCCCCAGGCCGCCCGGATCTGGCTGCTGCAAGCACTGACTGGGCGGCGGGCCTCAGAAATCCTCATGCTCGATCACCACCCGCTCGAAGCGATCCCCGGCGCGGCGCGGCCCACCGCCACCGATGACCCCGATGTGTTCGTGGCCAAACTGCGCTACCAACAGACCAAAGTCGACGGGGTCATCCCCACCATCCTGGTCGAGCAGGCCGTGGTCAACGTCATCGCCGAGCAACAGCGCTGGCTCGCCGACACCCACCCCAGCCTCACCCCGAAATACCTGTTCATCGCGGTCAAACAAAACCTGGCCGGGCGCCGGCCCCGCCCGTATGCAACGTATCGGGCCTCCCTGGACAAGCTCGATGCCATCCATGGTCTCAGCGATGCTGCGGGAAACCCGTTGCGGTTCACCCAAACGCATCGGCTGCGCCACACCCGGGCCACCGAACTGCTCAACGACGGCGTGCCGATCCACGTCGTCCAGCGCTACCTGGGCCACAAGAGCCCCGAGATGACCATGCGTTATGCCGCGACACTGGCCGCGACCGCCGAAGCGGAGTTCCTCAAACACAAGAAGATCGGCGCTCACGGCACCGACATCGGAATCAGCCCGTCTGACATGTTGGACATGACCCAGCTCTCAGTGCGCACCGACCGGGTCTTGCCCAACGGGGTGTGCCTGCTGCCGCCACTGAAAACCTGCGACAAGGGCAACGCCTGTCTGTCGTGCGGGCATTTCGCCACCGACGCCACCCACCTCGACGAACTCGAAGATCAGCACGCCAAGACCACGGCGCTGGTCGAGATCAGACGTCAGCAGTACCGCCAGCGCACCGGCCGCGAACTCACCGATGACAACGTATGGGTCGCCCAACGCCTGCGCGAATTGCATTCCCTGCAAGCCATCCTGGACCGCCTGACCGCAGATCAACGCACCCATCAGGAGGCGATCGCCGGGGCCGGGACGGCCAACCGCATCCCGCTGCAACCTGTGGCCACCCGCGGTGCGCACGATTCAGCACTGCGCAAAGCCGATCCTCACACACCCGCATGACCGTCACCCCCGCCTCCCTCACCGCCCTTGAGGCCAGCGCCCGCAAACGCAGCGCCGACGTCGAGGCCCGTATCGATCGGGCCCTGAAGAAGATGCGCAAGCAGGGCCTCGACATCAACGTCAGCAGCCTGGCCCGCCACGCCGGAGTGTCACGCAGCGTCATCCACCGCCGCCCCCAACTGCGAGAACAGATCCGCACCACCCAGCCGCTGGCCGCCGCCCCCGATCCACCGCCACCACCGGCTACCGACACCGAGAGCAGCATCATCACCGCGCTACGGACCCGCCTGAAGGCACGAGACGCCCAGATCGCCGACCTGAAAGCCCAACTGCGCGAACGCGACCACATCATCGCGACCCTGCACGGGCAACTGGCCGGCAAACCCCACCCGGACACCAACTCCTAGCTGGCTGGTTGTGCGGGTCGCTGCGTGGTTTGCGCGGTGATGAAGTCGTCGACGATGCGGGTGCAGTCGTGGTGGCCGATGGCGCGTAGGCCGGTCATTCTGGCGAAGACCAGGGGGCCGACCAGTTGGCACAGTGCCAGTTCGATGTCGAGTTCGCCGAGTTGGTCGAAGGTTTCGGGGCTGTGCAGGATTTCGTCGAAAGGCCGCCGGTACTGCTCGATCACCCGGGTGCGCAGCATGCTGGCGGTGGCGTGTTGGCCGGTATCGCTGTCGCTGTCGTGCGTTTCGGTGGGGCCCAACGCGGCCCAGGCCAAGGTGGTGACGTGCAGCGGCGCTTCGGCGAACAGGTCGGCTTGGCGCGAGAGCAGTTCGATGAGCCGCTCACGCAGGGTGCCGCTGGTCGGGGCGGGCGGGATGACTTGGGGCAGAAGGCGTTCGAAGGTGGCCGCGAGCAGTTGTGAGGAACTGTTGAAGTGGCGGTAGAGGGTGGTGCGGGCGACCTTGGAGGCTTTAGTGACCGCGTCGATGGTGACGGCTTCGATCCCACCGGTTTTGAGCAGGTTGGCCGCGGCGTCGAGCAGTCGGGTGCGCGATCGGGTGCGGCGCGGGTCGACGTCGTCCTCGTCGTCGGGTGCCGCCGCGGGTTCTGTCCCCACCTGACCTCCTGGTGTTCCGATCGCCGGTGCGTTGCCCCCGCTCTCCCGGTTATGGTACCGATAGTAGCGCAGCGAAACTGCTAGTACCGGCGGTCCCGGGTCGGGACGCGGTGGCGGGGCTGCCCGGGTGTGAGGAGGCCGTGATGGGTGCTGATCAGCCGCAGCGGTTGCCGTCACACACGCCGACCTGCATGGGCTGCGGGCCGGACAATCCGCACGGTTTGCAGCTGGAGGTGTTTCGGTGCGGCGATGAGGTGTTCGCTGATCTGGTGTTCGATGAGCGTCATATCGGTGCGCCGGGGCTCGCACACGGTGGCGCGATCGCCGCGGCCTGTGATGACGTGCTGGGGTTTTCGTTGTGGATCGCGGCCACCCCGGCGGTGACGCGCCGTTTGACGGTGGACTATCTGCAGCCGGTGCCGTTGGGATGTACGCATCGGCTG
This sequence comes from [Mycobacterium] fortunisiensis, assembly GCF_019050325.1. Lineage (GTDB taxonomy): Bacteria > Actinomycetota > Actinomycetes > Mycobacteriales > Mycobacteriaceae > Mycobacterium > Mycobacterium fortunisiensis. The sequence goes on from NZ_VOMB01000027.1 coordinate 20,068, forward strand.
ACCGCGCGGATCGCCACCCGCGAGGGCCGGGCGTTGCATGTGGACGGGGTGGGGGTCGGCGTGGACGGTGTCACCCGGTTCACCGCCTCGGCGGTGTTCATCACGGTGGATGCGGCCCATTTCGCCGCCCACGGTGACATCAGCGGTTTCGGGGAGTTGTTCGCCGAGCTGGCCCGCTACGGTGGCGCCGGCCCCGACGCGGGGTCGCGGTGAGCGCGCCCACCGCCGCACCCCGGGACCGGGTGCGGCGCCCGCGCCGGCCGGCGGCCTCGGTGTGGGCGCGTCGCGAGGCGATCCTGGATGCCGCGTGGACGGTGGCCTCAGCACACGGTTTTGACGGTGTGCAGATGCGTGCGGTGGCCGCGCAGGCCGGCATTGCCGCCAGCTCGCTGTATCGGCATTTCCGATCCAAAAGCCATCTGCTGGTGACGGTGCTGGCCCGCGAATTCGAACGTCTCGACACCGAATTCGTCTGGAGTACCGGTGAACTGGCGCCGCAGGCCCGGCTGGGGCGGTTGACCACCCACCTGCACACAGCCTGGCAGGCCAACCCGCACCTGACCGAGGCGATGGTGCGTGCGTTCGTCGTGGCCGACACCGAGGCCACCAGCGCGATCGAGCACGCTGTCGCGGTGATCGAGGACATGCTGGCCCGCGCCCTGGGCGGGCCCACACCCAGCGCACATGACCGGGACGTGGCCAGCCTGATCGCCGACGTGTGGCTGGCCAACCTGATCGCCGTCATCGGCGGCCGGATCGATGCGGACCTGGCCCGCGAACGCATCGACCGCACAACCCGACAGCTGGTGCACGGCACCCACACCACCACTTAGCGATACTAGTAGTATCGCTGCGCTACTCCCAGTACCATAAAGCGACACAACGACGTGTCGAAGGGAGCCGGGCATGCATACCCCCTGGATCGAGCGGTGCACCGTTCAGCGTGTCTCGTTGCGCGACGGATTGGTGCTCGACCTCGACGATTACAACGAATTGGTGATCGCCACCCCGATCCGGCTGACCCTGCCGCCGATCGGATCGTCTTATCCCGAAGAGCAGGTCCTCATCGACCCGGGCAACGTCTCGGTCCAGCAGCGTCCGTTGCTGGACCTGGCCGGCGCGGTGTGCACGGGGGCGTGGTGCGACGAGGGCGGCGGGTTGCACCTGGGTTTTTCCCGCGGGCATCGCATCGATGTCGCCCCCCAGGAGGCCGCGACCTCCTGGGAGCTCTACGGCAAACGCCACGGCTACATGGCATGCCTGCCCCGCGGGCGGGTGCGGGTGGTGCGCCACGACCTGCCCGACGACGAATCTGAGGACACCGCAAGTTAATTCACCCCCCACCGCGCCCAGCCGCAACCATGGCCCGAAAGGTCGGCGCGGCCCTTCCGATCCTCGTGTGGGACTATTAGTATCGTAGCGATACCGATAGTTTCGTTTCTTGGGAGGCGTGGGGATGGGCGATCGAACCGGAGATGCTGGGCCTTCCCGTGGCCGGCGCGGCGTCGATCTGTCCGGATCTTCGGAATACAGCGCCCGGTTGGGTCGGCTCGCGGCGTTCACGGTGGGCCACAAGGCATTGGTGATCGGTGGATGGATCGCGGCCGCGGTGGTGCTGGCGCTGCTGTTCCCGCAGCTGGAGACGGTGGTGCGCCAACAGTCGGTCGATCTGATCCCGCGTGATGTGCCCTCGTTTCAGACCGTGGACCGCATGAGTGAGGCGTTCGGTGAGCAGGGCTCCAAGACGATGCTGTTCGTCGCGATGCAAGACCCGGCCGGTCTGACCCCCGATAATCAGCTGCGCTATCAGGATCTGGTGGGGCGGTTGCGCGCCGATCACGACCATGTCCTGCTGGTCCAGGATCTGCTGGCCGACCCGGTCACCAGAACCCAGGCGGTCAGCGGTGACGGCAAGGCCTGGTATCTGCCGGTCGGGGTGGCCGGCACGCTCGGTGATCCCACCGCGGCCGAATCCGTGCAAGCCGTGCGCGATCTCACCGACACGGCATTCGCCAACACGTCCACCACGGCCTATGTGACAGGGCCACCGGCCACGTTCGCCGATCAGATCGCCTCAGCCGAGCACGACCTGGTGTTCATTTCGATCGCCACCGCCGGGCTGATCGCGCTGATCCTGCTGATCGTGTACCGGTCGGTGTTCACCGCGCTGCTGCCGCTGCTGGTGATCGGGATCAGCCTGGCCGTCGGGCGTGGGGTGCTCTCTGCCCTGGGGGAAATCGGCATGCCGGTCTCGCAGTTCACCGTGGCGTTCATGACCGCGATCCTGCTCGGCGCCGGCACCGACTACACCGTGTTTCTGATCAGCCGCTACCACGAACAACGCCGCGCCCAGGTGCCCGCCGAGCAGGCGGTCATCGCGGCCACCGCCAGCATCGGCCGAGTCATCCTGGCCTCGGCGGGCACCGTGGCCCTGGCCTTTCTGGCCATGGTGTTCGCCACCTTGAGTGTGTTCGCCGGCCTCGGTCCGGCCTGCGCGGTCGCCGTGGCAGTCGGATTCGCCGCCACCGTGACCCTGCTGCCGCCGGTGCTGGCGCTGGCGGCCACCCGCGGCATCGGCGAACCCAAACCCGACCGCACCCGCCGCTACTGGAACAGCGTGGCCGTGGCCGTGGTGCGTCGCCCGGTGCCGCTGCTGGTCATCAGCCTGACCATCCTGGTGGCACTGTCAGCGGCCGCGGCGACCATGACCATCAGCTACGACGACCGCCAAGGACAACCCCCCACCACCGCCAGCAACCAGGGCTATCAGCTGCTGGACCGCCATTTCCCCAAAGACGTCGTCATCACCGAATTCCTCGTCGTGGAAAACCCGACCGACATGCGCACCGGCAAAGGCCTGGCCGACCTCGACGAGATGGCCTCACGCATCGCCCAAATCCCGGCCGTGACACGTGTTTCCGGGATCACCCGACCGGCCGGGCAACGCCTCGACCAAGCCCAACTGTCCTGGCAGAACGGACAAATCGGCGACAAGATGGCCGACTCGGTCGCCCAGGGCAACGACCGGCGCACCGACCTGGACAAGCTCACCCACGGCGCCGACCAACTCGCCGACGGCCTGGCCCAACTCGACACCACCGTGCGCACCGCGCTCACCCCCCTGGGCGGTGTACTCACCCAAGCCGGCGCCGCCGGTGAGAACATGCAGCGCTTCGGCCCGCTGCTGCAACAACTCTCAGCCACCGCACCCGAGGTCGACACCGCCATCCAAGCCGGCCCCGGCATCCGACCCCTGGCCGAACGCGCCCAGACCGCCATCGCCGCCCTCGACCCGCTCGTCACCGCACTCAACACCTCACCGTGGTGTATCACCACCCCGCAATGCACCCAGATCCGCGACCAGGTCAGTATCCTGACCACCCTGCGCGACAACGGATTCTTCACCCAACTCGCCACCCTGGGCGACCAGTACAACCCGGCCACCAACGCCACCGTCACCGGCACCCTCACCGAAGTGCAACACACCGTGGCCACCATGAACAACGCCTTCAAAACCCTCGGCAACCCCGAAAACCTGACCGCCAACATCGGCCGACTCCAACACGGCATCAGCCAACTGGCCTCCGGCGCACGCGCCCTGGCCACCGGCGTGCACACCCTGGCCGACAGCAACATCCAAATGCTGTCCGGGATGAGTCAAATCGCGGCCCAACTGCAAAACTCCGCCCGCGCCACCGCCGGATCCGATGCCGCCACCGGCTTCTACCTGCCCCCCGAAGCCTTCGACAACCGCCAATTCGCCGACGTCGCCAAACACTTCCTCTCACCCGACGGCAAAACCGCCCGCTTCGCCATCGACACCAACACCGACCCCTACAGCGGCGAGGCGATGAACCTGGCCCGCCAGATCACCGACGTCGCCAACACCGCACGCCCCAACACCTCCCTGGACCACGCCACCGTCTCGGTCGCCGGATTCCCCGCCGTCAACTCCGACATCCAACGCCTGCTCTCATCCGACTTCACCCAACTGGCCATCGCCACCCTGGTCATTGTCGGACTCATCCTCATCGCCCTGCTACGCGCCCTGATCGCCCCGCTATATCTGCTGGGCACCGTCGTGCTGAACTACCTGGCCTCACTCGGTATCGGAGTCATCGTCTTCCAATGGATCCTCGGCCACCAAATCGCTTGGCCCGTACCACTACTAGCGTTCATCATCCTCGTCGCCGTCGGCGCCGACTACAACATGCTGCTCGTATCCCGACTCCGCGAAGAATCCACCCACAACATCCGCGTCGGCGTGCTGCGCACCGTAGCCACCACCGGCTCAGTCATCACCTCCGCCGGCCTCATCTTCGCAGCCAGCATGTTCGGCCTGATGATCGGATCGGTAGCCATCATGATCCAAACCGGACTCATCATCGGCTGCGGACTACTGCTGGACACCTTCCTCGTACGCACCCTCACCGTCCCAGCCATCGCCACCCTGCTCCGCCAAGCCAGCTGGTGGCCACAACGCCCCACCACACCCACAACACACCCCACACCAACACCACAACCAGCCACCGCCACAACCTGACAGCGCTAAGAAATTTCAACCACAGTCACACGCGGCATTCCCGATTCACACCGATCCGCCAAAACCCGCCCCGCAGAGCGCAGATCATCGAGTACAGCACTACAGATAAGCATGTCGCCCACGGTCGCAAACACCATCCCGATCACCGTCAGCGACAGTCGAGGACACCCGCAACCGACCTACAGATAATACGGCGGCGGCCAGCTGACTGATCAGGGCGGCCCGGTCCAGCCCACCCAGCGCCCCGAGCGCCTCCAACCGGGCCGGCACCTCGGCCGCGTTGTTGGCATGGACGGTGCCGGCCCCACCGTCATGGCCGGTGTTGAGCGCAGCCAGCAGGTCCACCACCTCGGCTCCCCGCACCTCACCGACGACGATCCGATCCGGACGCATCCGCAGTGCCTGGCGCACCAGGTCCCGTACCGTGACCTCGCCCACGCCCTCGACATTGGCACCGCGGGCCACGAGCTTCACCAGGTGTGGGTGCGGCGGGGCCAGTTCAGCCGCATCCTCGACGCAGATGATGCGTTCATGCGCGGCAACCGCCCCGAGCGCGGCGGCCAGCAGCGTGGTCTTGCCGCAGCCGGTGCCGCCGGAGATCAAGAAGGCCAACCGGGCCGCGATGATGGCCCGCAACAGTTCCGCGGCCTGCGCCGGAATGGCCCCGGAGCGGGTGAGGCTGTCGAGGTTCTGGGTGGCCGGGCGTAGCACCCGCAGCGACAGGCAGGTGCCCGCCGCCGCGACCGGGGGCAGCACCGCGTGCAGGCGCACCGTGAACGGCCCGATGCCGCTGAGCTGGCCGTCCACCCACGGCTGCGCCTCGTCCAGCCGGCGTCCGGCCAGCAGCGCCAATCGCTGCGCCAGGCGACGGACCGCGGCCTCGTCGGGGAACCGGACGACGCTGCGGTGCAGCCCATTGCCGTCGTCCACCCACACCGAGTCAGGAGCGGTGACCAGCACATCGGTGGTGCCCGCCGCGCACAGCAGCGGTTCGAGCAGGCCCGCACCGGTCAGCTCGGTTTCCAGCAGCCGCAGATTGCTCAGCACCTCGGTGTCGCCGAGCACGCCGCCGGACTCGGCGCGGATCGCCGCGGCCACCACGCCCGGGCTCAACGGGGAGGCCTCGGCCACCAGCCGTTCCCGCACCCGGTCGATCAACGAGGCGCTCACGCGGCAGCCGCCTCGAGATGGCGGGCCAGCACCGCCAGTACCCGGCGGGCCGCCGAGCCCAGTGGCGAGCGTGGGCGCACCCGCAACCCGCCGCGCTCCAGCGCCTCGGCGATACCGGCCTGCGGTCGCATCGCCGCCAACAGCGGCAGGCCGGCGATGCGGGCCACCTCGGCCGCGCGCAGCCCGCCGGGAGCCGGGCCGCGCACCACGACGCCGGTATTCGGGTTGCAGGCCAGCAGCCACGGACATGCGGCCGCCGCGGCGGTACACGACCGCACGTCGGCCGGCGTCACCACCACCACGAGATCGGCTGCGCTCAACGCGGTTTCAGTCGTTTCGGTGGCGCAGCGGGGTACGTCGCACACGACGGTGACGCCACCGCGGCAACCCGCCTCGATGACGGCGCCCAGTGGCCCGGCCTGGATCTCGGCACCCACGCGTCCGCTGGAGAGCACACTCACCCCGTCGCGGCGCGGCAGCGCCTCGCGTAACGCCGGGTAGCCCAGCCGCCCACCCTGCAGCACCAGATCGGGCCAGCGCAGCCCGGCCAGATCCTCGCTGCCGGCCACCAACTCGATGCCGCCGCTGAGCGGGTCGGCGTCGATCAGCAGCGCAGCCGAGGCCGACTGCGCCAGCGCAACCGAGAACACCGACGCGCCCGCCCCGCCGCGGGCGCCCACCACGGCCACCGCCGGACCGCGCCCGGCCTCATCGCGGCAGGAGGCCTCCGACAGCGCCGCCACCAGGTCGGTGTCGTTGGCCGGCAGCGTCACCACCTGTTGGGCGCCGACCGCGATGGCGGCCTGCCAGTCGCACGGCTGCGGGACGGCGTGGCCGACCAGGATCACCCGGCTGCGTCGGGGCAGCGGACCTTCGGCGCAGCGCTGTGCGGCCGGAGCGTCGAGCAGTACCGCGGTGGCCGCCATCCAGGCTTTGCGCCCGCACGGCTCGTCGAGCAGCACAAGGCCGACGCCTGCGGCGGCCGCCACCCGGGACACGTCCTCCCGCAGCAGCGGGTCGCCGACCATGGCCAGCACGGTGTCGGGCGGCGAGTTCGAGAAGGTCTGGGTGGCCATGCCCCCACCCTGCGGGCAACCACGGAGTGGGCACCATCACCAATTCGCGGATTGTGGATGAAGTCGGGCCTGGGGATGAACCGTGGTCCGCAAACGTACCGGGAACGACGACTGAAAATGCGGTTCCGCAACCAACCCGGAGCGGGCGCCGAAGATTTTTACCCCAGAAAAGGGACGACCCCCGCCAGGGGGGGAGGAGGCGGAGGTCGTCGTGTATCAGCCCCGGGGGGTCGGGCTGATACACCCTCGGCATAAGCCGAGTAATGCTCACTATACACACGGAACTGCCAAAACATGCAACAGACACCTGTGCGGGCTACCAACCCGTACTCCGACGACGCCGTCCGAAAGAATGTGTCGTGAACTGCCATTTCATGCCGCCGCCCGGAAAGCGCGGCACAGCTGCCTCTATGCTGACGGCTGTGACCGCATCCGATCGGGCTGCCGGGGAGTTGAGCGCACAGCAATCCGAGCTGCACGAGGGTCGGCCGGTGCGCACCGCGGCCTTCTTCGACCTCGACAAGACCGTCATCGCCAAGTCCAGCACATTGGCCTTCAGCAAACCTTTCTTCAATCAGGGTCTGCTCAATCGCCGCACCGTTCTCAAGTCGACCTATGCCCAGTTTCTGTTCCTGATGTCGGGGGCGGACCACGACCAGATGGACCGGATGCGCAGCTACATCACCAACATGTGCACGGGCTGGGACGTCGCGCAGGTGAAGTCGATCGTGGGTGAGACCCTGCACGACATCGTCGACCCGCTGGTGTTCGCCGAGGCCGCCGAGCTGATCGCCGACCACAAGCTGTGCGGCCGCGACGTCGTGGTGGTCTCGGCCTCTGGAGAGGAGATCGTGGCCCCGATCGCCCGGGCCCTGGGGGCCACCCACGCCATGGCCACCCGCATGGTGGTCGAGGACGGCCGCTACACCGGTGAGATCGCCTTCTACTGCTACGGCGAGGGCAAGGTCGAGGCGATCCGGGCGCTGGCCGCCCGCGAGGGCTACGCGCTGGATCATTGTTACGCCTACTCGGACTCGATCACCGACATCCCGATGCTGGAAACCGTGGGCCATCCCACCGCGGTCAATCCCGACCGGGGGCTGCGCAAGGAGGCCGCGGCGCGCGGCTGGCCGGTGCTGACGTTCACCCGGCCGGTGCCACTGCGGGACCGGATTCCAGCCCCGTCCGGGGCCGCCGTCGCCACCAGCGCGGCCGTCGGGATCAGCGCGCTGGCCGCCGGCGCCCTGACGTATTCACTGTTGCGCCGCTTCACTTCCTGACCTACCGGATGTAGTAGCTGGATCCGCGGAGTAACGATCAGAAGTCGGACGGCTTTCGCCCTTGCTGTGACTGGGGTCACGTAGTACAAAGGAACCACGGAAGCTTGGATGAGGCCAAGTGCCAGCCAGAAGAGAAGGCTGACTCTCCCGAACCAGGCTCCCCGGCACGGGTCCCGGAACCCACGCGGAGCACATGCCGCGGAATAGGCAAAAGCGTTGCGGGCCTGCGTGATTGCGAGGAGCGGACGGCTACGACGACCCTTTGGGTAGGGTTGCAGCCGAAGCGCATCGCAAGGACGCCGAGGCCACCCACGCAACCCACTTGGCACGCTTGGTAACCGGTATCCGTGCTAGCGGGCGGCGAGCCGAAACGATATTTCGGAGCGTCGCCCGCTTTACGTTGCTGACTGGGCGATCTGCAGCGCCTCCCGGGCCCCGGCCGTCAACGCCTCGCTACTGAGCAACAGCCACGCCGCCAGCCCGTCAGGCGTGCCGGACGCGAATCCCCGTGCGGCAGCACGGTACTCCCCCGACTTGCGCATCCAATGCACCTCGGGCACCCCGAGACCGTGCGGGTCGAGCCCGGTGGCGATCGTCACCAACCGCGACACTGCGCGGGCCACCACGCCGTCGGCGGTGCCGAACGGCGCCAGACTCAGCAGTTCACCGTGCGCGACAGCGGCCATCACCGGGGCGGGCACCTTGGACCCGCCGGACAGAATCTCGGTGAGCAGCTCGAGACGACGCCCGACGCCGGGATCCGTGCGGGGGCGGCCCAGATGTTCGTCATCGGTGAGGTCGGCCGCTGCCAATGCGTGCAGCCGGGCCAGCGCCTGCATCGGCGCCCGCTGCCACACCGCGACCAACGCCGTCGCCCCGCCCTCCAACGCCTCGGCGACCCGGATGGCACCGGCGGTCACCGGATCGGGCTCACCGTCGGCGGACAGCTGCACCGATCCACCGTCGAGCACCGCGGAAGCCCGCGCCGCGCGCAGGGCCGCCTCGGCCGCAGTCTGCGGCCAGCCCCGCAAATTGAACTTGTGCCGGTGTGCGCGCCCGAGCGCGTCACGGGCCTCATCGCTGGCCTCGGCCACACCGGGCAAGTCGACCAGCGGAGCGAGTGGGTCGGTCGTCATAGCCGAAACGCTAGCCGCCGACCACTGCCTTGTGAGGTCCCAACCCCGTTGCAACGTTCGGTGACTAGGCTCACACGCATGTCAAACTCGCCGACGACATCCACCGAAGTTCCGTCAGCCTATCCGCCGCCCGCCGAATTCGCGGCCACCGCCAACGCGACGGGCGAGTTGTACGCCGAGGCCGAGAAGGACCGGCTGGCATTCTGGGCCGCCCAGGCCAACCGGTTGACCTGGCAGACCCCGTTCAGCGAAGTACTCGACTGGTCGGAGGCGCCGTTTGCGAAGTGGTTCGTCGGCGGGCGGCTCAACGTCGCCTACAACTGCGTCGACCGGCACGTCGAGGCCGGCAATGGGGACCGGGTGGCGATCCATTGGGAGGGCGAGCCCGTCGGTGATGCCCGCGACATCACCTACGCCCAGCTCAAGGACGAGGTGAGCCAGGCGGCCAATGCGCTCACCGGGCTGGGGCTGACCGCCGGGGACCGGGTGGCGATCTACATGCCGATGGTGCCCGAGGCGATCGTGGCGATGCTGGCCTGCGCCCGGCTGGGCGTCATGCACAGTGTGGTGTTCGCCGGGTTCTCGGCATCGGCGCTGCGGGCCCGCGTCGAGGACGCCGAGGCCAAGGTTGTCATCACCACCGACGGTCAGTACCGGCGCGGCCAGGCCGCCTCGTTGAAGGCCGCCGTCGACGAGGCGGTCGCGGATCAGCCCTCCGTCGAACATGTACTCGTGGTGCGCCGCACCGGGATTGACGTGAACTGGACCGACGGCCGGGATCTGTGGTGGCACGAGACGGTGGACGTGGCCTCGGCCGAGCACAGCCCCGAAGCGTTCGACTCCGAGCAGCCGCTGTTCCTGCTGTACACCTCGGGCACCACCGGCAAGCCCAAGGGCATCGTGCACACCTCGGGCGGCTACCTCACCCAGTCGGCCTACACCCACTACAACGTGTTCGACCTCAAACCCGAGACCGACGTGTACTGGTGCACCGCCGACATCGGCTGGGTGACCGGGCACACCTACATCGTCTACGGACCGCTGGCCAACGGGGCCACGCAGGTGGTCTACGAGGGCACGCCCACCTCACCGACCGAGCACCGCCACTTCGAGATCATCGAAAAGTACGGCGTCACAATCTATTACACCGCGCCCACCCTGATCCGCACGTTCATGAAGCTGGGCCGGCAGATCCCGGCCGCGCACGATCTGTCCAGCCTGCGGCTGCTGGGGTCGGTGGGTGAGCCGATCAACCCCGAGGCCTGGCGCTGGTACCGGGAAGTCATCGGCGCGGGCCGGACCCCGGTGGTAGACACGTGGTGGCAGACCGAGACCGGGGCGATCATGATCTCCCCGCTGCCCGGTGTCACCGCCACCAAGCCCGGTTCGGCGATGACGCCGCTGCCCGGCATCTCGGCCAAGATCGTCGACGACGACGGCAACGAGTTGGTGCCCGGCGCGGACGAGGCCGAGCATGTCACCGGTTACCTGGTGCTCGATCAGCCGTGGCCGGCGATGCTGCGCGGCATCTGGGGTGACCCGAAGCGGTTTACCGACACTTACTGGTCGCGGTTCGCCGAGCAGGGCTGGTACTTCGCCGGTGACGGTGCCCGCTACGACTCGGACGGCAACATCTGGGTGCTGGGCCGTATCGACGACGTCATGAACATCTCCGGTCACCGCATCTCGACCGCGGAGGTGGAATCGGCCCTCGTCGGTCACTCCGGGGTGGCCGAAGCCGCGGTCGTCGGTGCGTCCGATGACACCACGGGGCAGGCGATCTGCGCGTTCGTCATCCTCAAGGCGTCCGCGCACGGCGGTGCCGACTCCATGATCGACGAGCTGCGCGCTCAGGTGGCCACCGAGATCTCGCCCATCGCCAAGCCGCGGGAGATCCACGTGGTGCCCGAGCTGCCCAAGACCCGCAGCGGCAAGATCATGCGTCGGCTGTTGCGCGACGTCGCCGAGGGCCGCGAGCTCGGCGACACCTCGACCCTGGTGGACCCGAGCGTGTTCGAGGCCATCCGGGCCGGCAAGTAGGGCTGGTCGAGAGGCCACTTGTCGCACGCTGTTCCAGCAATTGCGGGTCATAGGTGGCCGCTCGCGCGGGGAAGTTCAGCCGATCGGGACGAAACCCGTTCCCGGCCGGTTCTTGGCGGTGATGTCGGCCAGCTGGGTGTTGAACGACATCGTGACGGCCGGCGTGTGCAGTGGCACGAACTTCACCACACACGTGGGCAGTTCGTCGCTGAAGGCGCCGTGGATCATGCCGACCAGCCGGTTGTTGACCGTCACCGGCGCGCCCGAGTCACCGGGCTGACCGCACACCTGGTTGACGATCGTGCCCGGATCCTGCCCCGGCCCCCACGTGACCCCGCACGAGTACCCCGTCGTGCGACCGAGTTTGCAGGCCACATCGCCGAACACCGGGTCCGGGCCGAGGCCGTCGATCTGGAATCCCCTGACGTTGTTGGTCGGGGTCACCTTGGCCGGGTCGAACTCGATGACCGCATAGTCCAGCCCCTCGTTGCCGGCCACCATCGTGCCCAGCACCCCGGCGGCCTCGGCACCTTCTGCAGCCACCACCGCGCCCGGGCCGCCGCAGTGCGCCGAGGTGAAACCGATGAGCCGGCCCGCACTGTCGTGCCCGATCGTGGTGAGCGTGCACAGCGATTCACCGTTGACCACGATGCCCGAGCCGCCACCGAGAACCACGGGGGCATCGGCGGCCGCGGGCGCCGGCGCGAGCAGCGCGAGGAGGGCGACCAACGGTGCACCGAGGAGCAACTGCCGGCGGTGTCTGCTCGTCAAGAGTCCTCCAATCGACGCGCCCGACCCGCGCAACTCAAGAATGCGGTCAGTCTACTAAGACCCGGATGTCGGGCGGCATCGTTAACGGCTTCGGCGCATGGCAACATGAACGCCATGAGCACAGGCGACCGCAGGGACGGCGTTCCGACGACGGTGACCTCGATTCCGCTCGTCGACCCGCACGCACCCAAGCCGGACCCGTCGATCGGCGACCTGGTCAAGGACGCCACCGCACAGGTCTCCACGCTGGTGCGCGCCGAGGTGGAACTGGCAAAGGCCGAGATCACCCGCGACGTGAAGAAGGGCCTGACCGGCAGCGTGTTCTTCATCGCCGCGCTGGTCGTGCTGTTCTACTCGACGTTCTTTTTCTTCTTCTTCCTGGCCGAGCTGCTCGACACCTGGCTGTGGCGCTGGGTGGCCTTCCTGATCGTGTTCGGCCTGATGGTGCTGACCACCGGGGCCCTGGCGCTGTTCGGCTTCCTGAAGGTACGACGGATCAAGGGTCCGCAGCAGACCATCGAATCGGTCAAGGAGACCCGCGAGGCCCTGACCCCCGGCCACGACAAGGCCATCACGACGGCTGTCCCGACCAGGCCGACCACCGACCCGTCAGGCTGGTAATGCCCCCACCCGACCCGTCGATCACCAGGATCGACGGGCCATGGCGTCATCTGCAGGTGCATGCGAATGGCATTCGGTTCCATGTCGTGGAGGGCACCGTCGGAAGTGAGGGCCCGCAGCCGGAAGCAGAGCGGCCCCTGGTCATCCTGCTGCATGGGTTCGGGTCGTTCTGGTGGTCCTGGCGCCACCAGCTCAGCGGACTGGCCGACGCCCGGGTGGTTGCCGTCGACCTGCGCGGGTACGGCGACAGCGACAAACCGCCACGCGGTTATGACGGCTGGACTCTGGCCGGCGACACTGCCGGACTGATCCGGGCACTGGGCCACAAGTCCGCGACACTTGTCGGGCACGCCGACGGCGGCCTGGTGTGCTGGGCGACGGCGGTGCTGCACCCGCGCATGGTCGACGCGATCGCTCTGGTCAGCTCACCGCACCCGGTGGCGCTGCGCGCCTCCACGCTGACCCGCCGCGATCAGGGCCGCGCGCTGTTGCCGTCGATGCTGCGCTACCAGCTTCCGGCCTGGCCCGAGCGCACGTTGACCCAGCATGACGGCGCCGAGCTCGAGCGTCTGGTACGCAGCCGGGCCGGCGCCGGTTGGCAAGCCACACCGGACTTCTCGGACACGATGGGGTATCTGCGCCAGGCCATCCAGATTCCCGGTGCCGCCCACTGCGCCCTGGAGTATCAGCGGTGGGCGGTGCGCAGCCAGCTGCGTGGCGAGGGGCGACGGTTCATGCGCTCGATGAAGCGCCCGGTCAACGTGCCGGTGCTGCACCTGCGCGGTGACGCCGACCCGTACGTCCTGGCCGACCCGGTGACGCGGACCCAGCGCTATGCACCGCACGGCCGGTACGTATCGATCGCGGGCGCCGGGCATTTCGGCCACGAGGAGCAACCGGGGGCGGTCAATGAACAGCTGAGCCGCTTCCTGGCTCAGCTGCGTGGCTGATCAAGAGTTGATGCAGGTTCCGGTCGCGACCCGCTGGGTGTTGCCGATCTTTGCCAGCTGGTGCTCGACCTCCTTGGCGGTCAGCACGAAGCCGGTGTCGACATCGTCGACCGCGGCGCCGAACACCACGCCCAGCACCTTGCCGGCCCGGTTGATCATCGGCCCGCCCGAATTCCCTTGCCGCACCGTGCCTCTTACGGTGTAGACCTCGCGGGTCACGGTGGTGGTCCGGTAGATGTCGGGGCCGTTGAGCTCGATGATCTCGCGGACCCGGGCCGGGGTGGCCAGGAAGTCACCGCCGCCGGGGTAGCCCATCACCACCGCGTCGGTGCCCTTGGGCGCCGGCTGTTCGGCGAACTGCAAGGGTGCCACCGGCAGGTTGGGGACGTCGAGGATGGAGATGTCGGCGTTGGGGTCGTAGGACACCACACCGGCGTCGTAGGTCTGGCCGTCGGCCTCGATCGTGACGCTGTCGGCGCCGGCCACCACGTGGGCGTTGGACATCACCCGGTTGGGGGCGACGACGAATCCGCTGCCCTCCAGCACTTTCTGGCAGCTCGGGGCGACGCCGCGGATCTTCACCACGCTGGGCCGGGTGGTGGTCACCACCGGGTCGGTGGCCAGCGCGGCGTCCGGGGCGTCGACGTTGACGATCGGGGTCCGGCCGAACGGTTCGAGCACATCGGGCAGCCCGGAGGTGTCCAGCAGCGCCGAGAGCCGGTTCGGCACCGAGCGCAGCCAGTCCGGCGCCACCTTGTCGACCTCGGTCAGCACCCGTGAGTTCTTCACCGCCGCAGCCAGACTCGGCTGATCCGACGACGTCAGCAAGCTGCCCAGCAGCCAGGACGCCACGAGGACCGCGACCAGCATCAGGCTCACCCCGACGGCGGAGTCCAGTGCACGCAGCGCCCGGTTCCGGATGGTGCTGCGCACCGCCCGCCCCAGCACCACACCGGCGATCTCGCCGATCACCACGAGCGCCAGAATCAGGAACAGGGTGGCGAACAGCCGGGTGCGGTCACCGCTGATGTGCGGGATCACGTGCGGGGCCAGGAGCACGCCTGCCACCGCACCGAGCACCACACCGATGAACGACAGCAGGGAACCCAGCGCGCCGGAACGCCAGCCGGAGATCGCTGCGACGAACCCGATGCCGAGGATGGCGAAATCGAGCCAGACCGAAGGTGTCATCTATTTCCACTTCAACTTTGGGCTTCACCGTAACCGTTGTCATGCCCGACGAGGGCCATTGCCTCGTCGAGTCCGCGGACGTCCTCGGTGTTCCACGGCTTGGCCCAGCCCGCGACATCGAGGATGGCCGAGATGACCTGGCCGGTGAAACCCCACACCAGCATCTCGTTGAGCAGGAACGCCGGCCCGGCGAACCGGCTGGTGTTGGACTCCCGGTAGACCATGAGCCGGTTCTCCGGGTTGGTGAAGGCCCGTACCGGGACCCGCGCCACGACAGCGGTCTCGGCTTCGTCGACGACCGCCACCGGCCCCGGGTCGGGCGAATAGGCCAGCACCGGGACCACGTGGAATCCCGACGGCGGGATGAACATCTTGTCCAGCGTGGCCAGGGGATGGATCCGGCTGGTGTCGATGCCGGTCTCCTCGGCGGCCTCACGGAACGCCGTGCCGATCGGGCCCCGGTCCCCCGGATCGGCGGCGCCGCCGGGGAACGCGGCCTGGCCGGCGTGGTGTCGCAGCGTCGACGCACGGACGGTCACCAGCAGGTCGGCGTCCTCGGGTAGCAGCGGGGGCGGGACGTCGGGTGGTCCGGAGAACAACACCAGCACTGCGGCATCACGCCCGCGACCGGCCTGAACGGCCTGGTTGTTGGCTTCGAGGATGCCGGCCAGGACGTCGGGCGGAACCCGCCGACGGTAGGCATCGGGCACCCGGTCGACATTGGCCACCAGCGGTTTGAGCCAGTCCGGAGCGGCATCGGGGACCAACCCGCCGCGCGTCGACCTCACCCCGGGTGCTCCTTATCGGCTAGAGCGGATCTTCTCATCGACCGCCGCCGCGATCTCGTCGGCACTGACGAAGGAGCGGGGCAGGGTCCCGGCCACGCTACCGTCCGCACGCAGCACGACCGTCGCAGGCATGACGTTGGGTACCTTCAGCGCTGCCGCGACCAGACGCCGGCCATCCTGCAGCGTCGGCAACCGCACGCCGAGTTCGGCCAACCGGATCAGTGCCGCGTTCTCGTTCTCGTCCTGATGCACGGTCACCACCAGCACGTCGTCACCGACCCGGCGCTGATATTCGGCCATCGCGGGCAGTTCGTCGGCGCACGGCCCGCACCAGTACGCCCACAGGTTGAGCACCACTGTGCGCCCGGCCAGCGCGGCGGCCACGTCGACGGGCTTTCCGTCGGCCGTGCAGTCCAGTGTGATGCCGCGCAGCGCCTGTGGCCCCTGGCCCGGACCGGGGGCGGGGCAGGACGGCAGGTCGGCCCGGGCCCGGGGCCCGGCGAGCGCCTCGGGGGTGTCGGCGTCGCGATGATCGCGGGCGTCGGATTGCCCGGCCCCGGCCTGCGGGGCCGGCTCGTCGCGCAACTCCATCCAGAACGCGGTGCCCAGCGCCACCAGGACCACCAGGACCGCCACGGTCCAGCGGGCCGAGACACTCATCGCACGTTCACAGCCCGGCCAGGGCCAGCAGATGCTCGGTCTCCGGGCCCTTGACCAGCGCGGCCGCGGTTTCCGGGTCGGTGGGCCCGAGCCCGAACGACGGGCAGTCGTTGGCCAGCACACACACCCCGCAGGCGGGTTTGCGAGCGTGACAGACCCGGCGCCCGTGGAAGATCACCCGATGGCTGAGCAGGGTCCATTCTTTGCGTTCGATGAGCTCGGCGACCGCGAACTCGACCTTCACCGGATCTTCCTCGGCGGTCCAGCGCCAGCGCCGCACCAGCCGCCCGAAGTGGGTGTCGACGGTGATTCCGGGGATGTCGAAGGCGTTGCCCAGGATTACGTTGGCGGTCTTGCGTCCCACCCCGGGCAGGGTGACGAGCTCATCGAGGGTGTCGGGCACCTGCCCGTCGAACCTGGTCACCAGTTCCTGGCCGAGCCGGATCAGCGAGTTGGTCTTGTTCCGGTAGAAACCGGTCGGCCGGATCAGCTCCTCCATCTCGGTGCGGTCGGCCTGCGCGTAGTCCAGCGCGGTGCGGTACTTCTTGAACAGCGCCGGGGTGGTCAGGTTGACCCGTTTGTCGGTGCTCTGCGCCGACAGGATCGTCGCCACCGTCAGCTCCAGCGGATTGGTGAAATCCAGCTCGCAGTACACATGGGGAAAGGCGCGGGCCAGTTCCCGGTTCATCCGTCGAGCCCGACGGACCAGGCCCAGGTGGGTCTCGTTGTCCCACTTCTTGGACCGGCGCGTTTTCCCTGATGGGGCGGCAGCCGCAGTCACGCCAGCCAGCGTACTGACCGCCTCGGACATACCGTGGCGCGGACCGGTGACGTTTCGTGACCGTGCTGAGACCTGCGCCGTGTTAACTACACCCTTGTGTCGTGGTTGCTGGTGGCGCTCATCCCCGGGTTCCTCATGCTGGCGGCGTTCGGGCTCGAGCGGCTCGAATCCGGATTGGACCGAGAGCCCACCCCGGCAGCAGCCCTGCCGCCGCCGAAGCCGGTCACCTTCGACATGGAGAGCGAGGGTTTGCCGACGCGGTACTACGAGCCGCAGGCCATCAATCCTGGGTTTCCGGCGTCTCGACCTGTCAATCGTGTGTAGCGTGGGCTAGTCGCGAAACCGCGTACCTCTAGACTGAGCAGGAAGTATCAGTAAGAGGACAACACACCCAATAGCTTAAGAGGGGCAACGTGGACGAGATCCTGGCCAGGGCCGGAATCTTCCAGGGAGTCGAACCGACCGCCGTTTCGGCGCTGACGAAGCAGTTGCAGCCCGTCGACTTCCCGCGCGGTCATACGGTATTCGCCGAGGGCGAGCCCGGCGATCGGCTGTACATCATCATTTCCGGCAAGGTGAAGATCGGCCGCCGTTCTCCGGACGGCCGCGAGAACCTGCTGACCATCATGGGGCCGTCGGACATGTTCGGCGAGCTGTCGATCTTCGACCCGGGGCCGCGGACCTCCAGCGCCACCACCATCACCGAGGTGCGCGCGGTGTCGATGGACCGCGACGCGCTGCGCGCCTGGATCGCCGACCGGCCTGAGATCGCCGAGCAGCTGCTGCGCGTGCTCGCCCGTCGTCTGCGTCGCACCAACAACAACCTGGCCGATCTGATCTTCACCGACGTTCCCGGCCGGGTGGCCAAGCAGTTGCTGCAGCTGGCCCAGCGGTTCGGGACCCAGGAGGGCGGGGCGCTGCGCGTCACGCACGACCTCACGCAGGAAGAGATCGCCCAGCTCGTCGGCGCGTCCCGCGAGACCGTGAACAAGGCCCTGGCCGATTTCGCCCATCGTGGCTGGATCCGGCTGGAGGGCAAGAGCGTGCTGATCAGCGACTCCGAACGGTTGGCTCGCCGAGCCCGCTAGTTTTCTGCTTTTCCGCTTTTCCGCCGAAACGGCATTCCGGCAGCGTTTGTGCGAGTAGCCAGCTGCTGGAATGCCGTTTCGGCGTTAAAGGAGTAGGAGTCAGGCGCGCAAGTAGTCCAGTTGGGCCTGCACGCTCTTCTCGGCGGCATCCCAGAGTTTCTGGTCGACGTCGGTGTACACATGCTCGACGACCTGGCGGACCGAGGCGTCCGCACCGAGTTCGGCCAGCGCCCCCCGGATCTGGTCCAGCCGCTCCTCGCGGTGGGCCAGGTACATCGCGGTGACGTCGCGCAGGTTCGGCAGATCGGGACCGTGCCCAGGCAGCACCGTCCGGGCACCCAGGCCCTGCAGCCGGTGCAGCGATTCCAGGTAGTCCCGCAGGCTGCCGTCCTCGGTGTCGATGACGGTCGTCCCACGGCCCAGCACGGTGTCGGCGGTCAGCACGGCGCCGGTGTCGTCGTCGATCACGAAGCTCAGTGAATCGACGGTGTGCCCCGGGGTGGCCAGCACCTTGATCCGCAGCCCGGCCGCGTCGATCACCTCGCCGTCGGTCAGCGGACCGCCCAGGCCCCGCAGGAAACCGCTGCCGACCGACCGCACCACAGCGCCGGTCAAATCCACCAGCTTGTCGATCCCGCCGGTGTGGTCCTCGTGCTTGTGGCTGATCAGCACCAGTGCGACGGCGCCGAGTTCGGCGATGCGCGCGATGTGCGCGTCATCGTCGGGGCCGGGGTCGACGACGACGATCTCGTCGCTGCCCTGGCCGCGCAGCACCCAGGTGTTGGTGCCCTCCAGCGTCATCAGGCCCGGGTTGTCGCACAGCAGCACCGAGGCCGATTCGGTGACCGGCCTCAGCAGCCCATAAGCCGGGTGCTGCGCTGTCGTCACGCGCTACCCGACCTCTGCCCGATCGTCGCTCACGCGACCTCCGCCCGATCGTCGCTCACGCGACCTCCGCCCGATCGTCGCTCACGCGACCTCGACAATGATCTCGACCTCCACCGGCGCATTACGCGGCAGCTCCGACACCCCGACAGCCGACCGCGCATGCGCGCCCGCTTCGCCGAAAATCTCACCGAAAAGCTCGGAGGCTCCGTTGATCACGCCGGGCTGCCCGCTGAAGCCGGGGGCAGAGGCGACGAACCCGACCACCTTGACGACCTTCACCACCGCGTCGATGCCCACCAGCGCGTGCACCGCGGCCAAGGCGTTGAGCCCGCAGACCCGGGCCAGCTCCCTGCCCTGCTCCGGGCTGATCTCGTCGCCGACCTTGCCGGTCGCCAACAGTTCACCGGCCTGGATCGGCAGCTGCCCGGCGGTGTAGACCAGGTTTCCGGTCCGCACCGCGGGGACATAGGCGGCCAGCGGCGCGACGACATCGGGCAGGGCGATGCCGAGTTCACCGAGCCGCTGCGAGTTGGTCACTTCGGGCGCTTGAGGTATGCGACGTGCTGTTCGCCGGTCGGGCCGGGCAGCACCGAGACGAGCTCCCAGCCGTCCTGTCCCCACTGGTCGAGAATCTGTTTGGTGGCATGGGTCAACAACGGCACCGTGGCGTATTCCCACCGGGTTGGTTCGCTCATGGGCTGAGCTTATCGGTCGGGCACACAGGCTTGGTTAGCATGCACTGGTGGCAACCACTGAGAGCGGCGCCAAACATGTCGGCTGGCCGTCGCGGCTGACCAAAGCCCGACTGCACTTCGTTTCCGGCAAGGGCGGTACCGGCAAGTCCACCGTCGCCGCGGCGCTGGCCCTGGCGCTGGCCGCCGGCGGCCGCAAGGTGCTGCTGGTCGAGGTGGAGGAGCGCCAGGGCATCGCGCAGCTGTTCGACGTGCCGCCGCTGCCGTACGAGGAAGTCAAGGTCGCCACCGCCGAGGGCGGCGGTCAGGTCAACGCGCTCGCGATCGACATCGAGGCCGCCTTCCTGGAATACCTCGACATGTTCTACAACCTGGGCCTGGCCGGTCGGGCCATGCGCCGCATCGGGGCCATCGAATTCGCCACCACGATCGCGCCGGGCCTGCGTGACGTGTTGCTCACCGGCAAGATCAAGGAGATCGTGACGCGTACCTCCAAGGATGCCAAGGGAAAACGCGGTGTCTACGACGCCGTCGTGGTGGATTCCCCTCCCACCGGCCGCATTTCGCGCTTCCTGGACGTCACCAAGGCAGTGTCGGATCTGGCCAAGGGCGGTCCGGTGCATTCCCAGGCGGACGGTGTGGTCAAGCTGCTGCACTCCGAGCAGACCGCCATTCACCTGGTGACGCTGCTGGAGGCGTTGCCGATCCAGGAGACCCTGGAGGCGATCGACGAACTCACCGAGATGGGCCTGCCGATCGGCAGCGTCATCGTCAACCGCAACATCCCGGCCTATCTGCCCACCGAAGCCCTGGCCAAGGCCGCCGAGGGTGACATCGACGCCGACGCGATCCGCGCCGATCTGACCAAGGCGGGAATCACGTTGTCGGACAATGATTTTGCCGGGCTTCTCACGGAATCGATCCAGCATGCCACCCGGATCGCGGCCCGGGCCGAGAGCGCCGAACTGCTCGACGCCATCGACATCCCGCGCCTGGAACTGCCCGCGCTGACCGACGGAGTCGACCTGGGCAGCCTGTACGAACTCGCCGAAGCACTCGAACAGCAGGGGGTCAGATAGTGAGCACCACACCGCCCACCCTGGACATGCACTCAATCCTGTCCGACACCGCCAACCGCGTCGTAGTCTGTTGCGGCGCAGGCGGAGTCGGGAAGACCACCACCGCGGCGGCGATGGCCCTGCGGGCCGCCGAGTACGGCCGCACGGTCGTGGTGCTGACGATCGACCCGGCCCGCCGGCTGGCCCAGGCGCTGGGCATCAAGGACCTGGGCAACACTCCGCAGCGGGTTCCGCTGGCCCCCGAGGTGACCGGTGAGCTGCACGCGATGATGCTGGACATGCGCCGCACCTTCGACGAGATGGTGGTTCAGTACTCCGGGGAAGACCGGGCCGACGCCATCCTGGAGAACCAGTTCTACCAAACCGTGGCGACCTCGCTGGCCGGCACGCAGGAGTACATGGCGATGGAGAAACTCGGTCAGTTGCTGGCCGAGGACAAGTGGGACCTGGTGGTGGTGGACACCCCGCCGTCACGCAATGCGCTGGACTTCCTCGACGCCCCCAAGCGGCTGGGCAGCTTCATGGACAGCCGGCTGTGGCGGATGCTGCTGGCCCCGGGGCGGGGCATCGGACGGTTGGTCACCGGCGCGGTGGGCCTGGCGATGAAGGCCCTGTCCACCGTATTGGGATCGCAGATGCTTTCTGACGCAGCGGGTTTCGTGCAATCCCTGGATGCCACGTTCGGCGGCTTCCGGGAAAAGGCCGATCGCACCTACGAATTGCTCAAGCGTCACGGCACCCAGTTCGTGGTGGTGTCGGCGGCCGAACCCGATGCGCTGCGGGAGGCCTCGTTCTTCGTCGACCGCCTCTCGACCGAACACATGCCGCTGGCCGGGTTGATCCTCAACCGGACTCACCCGACGCTGTGTGATCTGCATGGCGACAAGGCCGAAGAGGCCGCCGATGAGTTGGCCGCCGAAGATCCGGAATCGTTGGCCGCCGCAGTTCTGCGCATCCATGCCGACCGGGCGCAGACGGCCAAGCGGGAGATCCGGCTGCTGTCGCGGTTCACCGGCGCCAATCCGCACGTGGCGATCGTCGGGGTGCCGTCGCTGCCGTTCGATGTGTCCGATCTCGACGCGCTGCGCGCGATCGCCGATCAGATCACGGGAGAAGCTGCCGGCGCCGCCTGATCAGACGGCGCTGCGGTGTTTGCGCTGTGCGGCAAAGAATTCGGCCCAGGAGTTGACTTCGGGGTGCTGCTTGAGCAGGGCGCGACGCTGACGTTCGGTCATGCCACCCCACACGCCGAACTCGACCCGGTTGTCCAGAGCGTCGGCTCCGCATTCCAGGATCACCGGGCAGTGCCTGCAGATCACCGCGGCCTTGCGTTGGGCAGCGCCGCGGACGAACAGCTCGTCCGGATCAGCCTGACGGCACCGGGCCTGGGAAACCCACGCGATCCGGGCTTCGCCCTCGCCGCGATGGACCAGGTTGGCGGCTGGAGCGGAAGCGTTCATCTTGTCTGCGACAGTTCGTGTACCTGACACCAGCGATCCCTTCGTATCCAGCCATCTCCCCAGATGGCGGGCGTTGAACCTTCCGGTGTAGAACGCCGTTGCGATCTACGCCACATTGCGCCAGCGGGTGTTACCTGGATCGCACTGTGTGTCCAAGCTAGGTGGTCAGCGGGTGTTTATGCAACAGTTTGCAGCCCACTTTTTTGGGACGCCCGTGCCGTCTGATCCGTCTCCTGGCGCACTGCTGTGTTTCCGCTGGCAAGGGCGATGGGCCGGCAGGCCCGCTCGTCGGCAGGGGCCGTCAGCAAGCTCGTTACTCTGTACCCATGCCGGAGCCGCCGACACGACCGCCCGCGCAGCCACCCCAAGCGGTCACCATCATCAAGCTCGCCTGGTGCTGTCTGCTTGCCAGCGTGCTGGCGGCCGCCCTGATGTTCCCCGTCGTGGGCGGGTTCGGCCTGATGTCCAACCGTGCTTCCGACGTGGTGGCCAACGGCTCGGCCGCGCTGGTCGAGGGTGAGGTTCCGCAGGTGTCGACGATGGTCGACGCCAAGGGCAACACCATCGCCTGGCTGTATTCCCAGCGCCGCTTCGAGGTGCCCAGCGACCAGATCGCCAACACCATGAAGTTGGCCCTCGTCTCCATCGAGGACAAGCGGTTCGCCGAACACAACGGCGTGGACTGGCAGGGCACGCTCACCGGCCTGACCGGATACATGCGCGGTGACATGGACACCCGCGGCGGCTCGACGATCGAACAGCAGTATGTGAAGAACTACCAACTGCTGGTGATCGCCCAGACCGATGCCGAGCGGCGGGCCGCGATCGAGACCACCCCGGCGCGCAAGCTGCGCGAGATCAGGATGGCGCTCACGCTGGACAAGACGTTCACCAAGCCCGAGATCCTGACCCGCTACCTCAACCTGGTCTCGTTCGGCAACGGCGCGTTCGGGGTCCAGGACGCCGCACAGACCTATTTCGGCATCAACGCCTCGGAGTTGAACTGGCAGCAGGCCGCCCTGCTGGCCGGCATGGTGCAGTCCACCAGCGCGCTGAACCCGTACACCAATCCCGACGGCGCGCTGGCCCGGCGCAACCTGGTGCTGGACACCATGATCGACAACATCCCGGCCGAGGCCGATGCGCTGCGGGCCGCCAAGCAGCAGCCGCTGGGTGTGCTGCCGCAGCCCAACGAGCTGCCGCGAGGCTGCATCGCCGCCGGTGACCGTGCCTTCTTCTGCGACTACGCCCTGGAGTACCTGGCCCGCGCCGGATTGTCCAAGGACCAGGTGGCCAAGGGCGGCTACTTGATCAAGACGACGCTGGATCCCGACGTGCAGTCCACGGTGAAGTCCTCGATCGACAGCATCGCCCGCCCGGACACCCCCGGGATCGCCAGCGTGATGAGCGTGATCAGGCCCGGTAAGGAGTCGCATCCGATCCTGGCGATGGCCAGTAACCGCACCTACGGCCTGAACACCGATGCCGGCGAGACCATGCAGCCCCAGCCGTTCTCGCTCGTCGGCGACGGCGCCGGCTCGATCTTCAAGCTGTTCACCACGGCCGCGGCCATGGACATGGGGATGGGCATCAACACCCAGCTGCCGGTGCCGAGCTTCTTCCAGGCCAAGGGCCTGGGCAGCAGCGACACCCCGGGATGCCCGAAGGAAACCTGGTGTGTGAAGAACGCCGGCGGGTACCGCGGCTCGATGAGCGTCACCGATGCCCTGGCCACCTCGCCGAACACCGCGTTCGCCAAGTTGATCTCGCAGATCGGGGTGCAACGCACCGTCGACATGGCGGTCAAGCTGGGGCTGCGGTCCTATGCGCTGCCCGGCACCGCGCGCGACTACGACCCGGACAGCAACGAGAGCCTGGCCGATTTCGTCAAGCGCCAGAACATCGGCTCGTTCACCCTGGGGCCCATCGAGGTCAACGCCCTCGAGCTGTCGAACGTGGCGGCCACCCTGGGCTCCTCCGGCACCTGGTGCCCACCGAACCCGATCGACAAAGTGCTCGACCGCCGCGGCAACGAGGTGTCGGTGACCACCGAGACCTGCGAGCAGGCGGTGCCCGAGGGCCTGGCCAACACCCTGGCCAACGCGATGAGCAAGGACTCCCAGGGCGGCGGTACCGCCTCGGGTGCGGCCGGCTCGGTGGGCTGGGATCTGCCGATGTCGGGCAAGACCGGCACCACCGAGGCGCACCGCTCGTCGGCGTTCCTGGGGTTCACCAATCAGTTCGCGGCGGCCAACTACATCTACGACGATTCGACCAGCCCCGGTGAGCTGTGCTCGTTCCCGCTGCGCAAGTGCGGCGACGGTGACCTGTTCGGCGGTAACGAGCCGGCCCGCACCTGGTTCACCGCGATGAAGCCGATCGCCAACGGCTTCGGACCGGTGGCGCTGCCGCCGACCGATCCGCGCTACGTCGACGGCGGTCCCGGATCGGTGGTGCCGACGGTGAACGGGCTGGACGAGACCGCGGCCCGGCAGCGGCTGCGCGACGCCGGATTCCAGGTGGCCGACGGGGCCGCTTCGGTCAACAGCAGCTCGCGCTACGGCACCGTGGTCGGCACCGCGCCCAGCGGGCAGACGATCCCGGGCTCGATCATCACGATCCAGATCAGCAACGGCATCCCGCCGGCGCCGCCGCCTCCGCCGATCGGTTTCCCGATACCCGGGGGCCCGCCGCCCGAGATCGGCCAGACGGTCGTCGAGATTCCGGGGTTGCCGCCGATCACCGTTCCGGTGCTGGGACCGCCACCGCCCCCGTGACCGGTGGTTCGCAGTAGGCTTGCGGTCATGTCAGTAAAGAAGGCAGCTGCCGTCGCCGCCGGTTCCCTGGTCGCCGGGATCGGCTATGCGTCCCTGATCGAGCGCAACGCGTTCGTGCTGCGGGAAGCCACCATGCCGGTACTGGCCCCGGGCTCGTCGCCGCTGCGCGTGCTGCATCTGTCCGATCTGCACATGCGCCCCAACCAGCGCCGCAAGCAGGCCTGGCTGCGGGATCTGGCCCGCCTCGAGCCCGATCTGGTGGTCAACACCGGCGACAATCTGGCCCACCCGAAGGCCGTGCCTGCGGTGGTGCAGTCGCTGAGCGAGCTGCTCTCGGCGCCGGGACTGTTCGTGTTCGGCAGCAACGACTACTTCGCCCCGCGGCTGAAGAACCCGCTGAACTACCTGACCAATCCGCAGCACCGCACGCACGGGGAACCGTTGCCCTGGCAGGATCTGCGGGCGGCGTTCACCGAGCGCGGCTGGCTGGACATGACCCACATCCGCCGTGATGTCGAGGTGGCCGGCCTGCACCTGTCGGTGGCCGGGGTCGACGATCCCCACCTCAAGCGCGACCGTTACGACACCATCGCCGGCAAGGCCAACAACGCGGCCAACCTGACGCTCGGGCTCACCCACTCCCCCGAGCCCCGGGTGCTCGACCGCTTCGCCGAGGACGGCTACCAGCTGGTGCTGGCCGGCCACACTCACGGCGGCCAGCTGTGCCTGCCGTTCTACGGCGCCATCGTGACCAATTGCGAGCTGGACCGCTCGCGGGCCAAGGGCGCCTCCAAGTGGGGGTCGCACATGCAGCTGCACGTGTCGGCGGGCATCGGTACGTCGCCGTTCGCGCCGGTGCGGTTCTGCTGCCGTCCCGAGGCCACGCTGCTGACGCTCGTCGCGGCACCGACCGGCGGTGGACATGCCGGGATCCGGGCCGGGCAGTCCAGCCCGGCCGTTTCGGCCCGGTGAGCCGACCGGCCGACATCGCCTCGCGCCCGCGGCCCCGCCGCTGGGTCGACAATGCGGTGCGGCTGATCGAGGCCGACGCCAAACGCAGCGCCGACACCCATCTGTTGCGCTATCCGCTGCCGAGCGCCTGGGCTGCCGATGTGGATGTAGCGCTGTACCTCAAGGACGAGTCCACCCACATCACCGGCAGCCTCAAACACCGATTGGCCCGGTCGCTGTTCCTGTACGGACTGTGCAACGGCTGGATCGGTGAGGGCACCACGATCATCGAGGCGTCGTCCGGGTCGACGGCGGTGTCGGAGGCGTATTTCGCCGCGCTGCTGGGGCTGCCGTTCATCGCGGTGGTGCCGGCCTCGACCAGTGGCTCCAAGATCGCGTTGATCGAAGCCCAAGGTGGCCGTTGCCATTTCGTCGCGGAATCGTCGCAGGTGTATGCCGAGGCGCAGCGGCTGGCCGAGGAGACCGGCGGCCATTATCTGGACCAGTTCACCAACGCCGAGCGGGCCACGGACTGGCGGGGCAACAACAACATCGCCGAGTCGATTTACGAGCAGATGCGCCTGGAACCGCATCCGGTCCCGGAGTGGATCGTGGTGGGCGCGGGCACCGGGGGTACGAGCGCGACGATCGGCCGCTACATCCAATACCGCCGCCATGCCACGCAGCTGTGTGTGGTGGACCCGGAGAACTCGGCATTCTTCCCCGGCTACGCCCAGGGCCGCGACGACGTCGTCACCGCAGCGTCGTCCCGGATCGAGGGCATCGGCCGGCCGCGGGTGGAGCCGTCATTTCTGCCCGGGGTGGTCGATCGGATGGTCGCCGTCCCCGACAGCGGCTCGGTGGCCGCCGCGCATCACGCGAGCCGGGTGCTGGGACGACGGGTCGGCCCGTCGACGGGTACCAATCTGTGGGGGGCGTTCGGGCTGCTGGCCGAGATGATCACGAACGGCCGCACCGGGTCGGTGGTGACGCTGCTGGCCGACAGCGGCGACCGCTACGCCGACACCTACTTCGACCCGGACTGGCTCAAGGCCCAGGGGCTGGAGCTGTCGGAGTCCGCGGCAGTGCTCTCGGAGTTCGAGCGGTCGGGTGTCTGGTCGGCAGGTTCGGCCTCGGCCGTGTCGGCCGTCACGAATAGCCACAACGCCGCCAGGGCGAAGAAGCCCAGGTAAATCGCAGCGCCCAAGATGGTCATGCGTCGTATAACGTCGCCGACGCACGAGTTGCTTCCCGCTGCGGGTGGATTGCTCGCCGATTTCTCCCCCAGGGTCGCGATTCGCGCCGCGCCACAGCCCAGACGTAGAAGGTGGCGCACACCTGAGTGCGAATTCGGTGCAGAGGTGGCCGTTTGGCTTTCGAGGCACCCGGTGCGATACGCTGTCGAGGCTTCACGCGGGGTGTGGCGCAGCTTGGTAGCGCGCTTCGTTCGGGACGAAGAGGTCGTGGGTTCGAATCCCGCCACCCCGACAGTGCAAGCAAGGCCCAGACCAGAGAAATCCGGTCTGGGCCTTGTTCATCTGGGCGTTCGTCTGGGCGTTCGTCTGGGTGCGTTCGTCCGGGTGCTCAGTGCCGGTGCGCCGCCTCGACATCACTCATGTGGATGCTTCTTCTTGCCATTCCCATGTCCGTGCCCCTTGCCGTTCCCATTGCCATTCCCATTGCCTTTGCCGTGCCCGGCCCCCAACTCCCCGTCATCCTCGGTCGGCGGCACGGTGGGCTCGCTCGTCGCGGCGGGAACAGTGGGCGCGGGTTCAGTCACCACGGGGGCGATGGGTGCGCGTTGCGGCGGAGGGTCGGCGATCAGCAGGATGCCCCCGAGGATCGCGGCGGCCGCGACGGCGACGGCCGCGATCACTGTTCGCCGGCGTGGACGCCGCGGCGGCAACGGCGTCGGCAGCAGCAGGGTCGCCGGACGCGCCGGTACCGGCGCGTGCAGTGCGGCCCGCATCGCGGCGGCGTCGGGAAAGCGGTGCGCCGGATCGCGCGCCATCGCCCGCTCCAACACGTAGACCAGTGCCGGGTCGACGTCCGGACGCAGCATGCCGATCGGCAGCAACGGCTCTTCGAGCACCGCGTGCAGGGTCGCGATCGGATTGTCGCGATCGAACGGTAGCTGCCCGGTGAGGGCTTCGTAGCCGAGGACGCCGAGGGCGTAGAGGTCGTCGGTGACCGACGCCGGTTGGCCGGTAATCCGTTGCGGGCTCAGGTAATTCGCGGTGCCGAACACGGTGCGGGCGTTGGTGTGGCCGCTCCCGCCGGTCTTGGCGATCCCGAAGTCGGCGAGCTTGGCGGCACCTGACGAAGCGATCAGCACATTGCCCGGCTTGATGTCGCGGTGCAGGATGCCGGCAGCGTGCGCGGCGCCGAGCGCGCCCAGCAGGTCGGTGAGCACCCAACGCATCCGGTCGGCGGTCAGCGGTCCGGCGGCGATCTCGTCGACCAGGGTCGGGCCGGGTAGCCGTTCCATCACGATGAAGGGCGTGCCGTGGTCGTCGCCGCTGTCGTGCACCGCGACGATGTTGGGGTGGTTGAGCGCGGCGGCAGCGCGCGCTTCGTTCTCGAATCGCCCCCGCGTCACCTCGTCGGCGGCCAGCGCCGGGTGGAGCAGTTTGATCGCGACGGGGCGCGACAGCCGGGTGTCCCAGCCCTCGCGCACCTCGGCCATGCCGCCGCGACCGAGTACACCTCGCAATTCGTAGCGGCCGCCGAGCGCAGCCGTCATCAGAATCTCCCCTCCGGTTTGCACTTGCTCCGAGTATCCCGGAATGCCGTTGCGGCATGCTGGCACCATGCCGCCGACGATGACGATTTCCGCCGCGCGCCATCGATGGACAGGGGTCCTGATCGCCGCGGCACTGTTCGGCGTCGCGGTGTACTGGTTCGCGGTCCAGACCGTGACCGGGCAGACGATCGAGAACGCCGCGCTGCGTGGCGCCGACCAGGTGAGCCCAGACGACGCGCTGGCCGCCACCACGGCGCTGGACACCATCACGGTGTATTCACTGGCGGTGGCCACGCTGGTGGTGGGGGTGATCGCGCTGCTGCGGCGTCAACCGGCCCTCGCGGTGGCCGGCATGTCGATCGTCGTGCTGGGCCAGGTGATCACCCAGGCACTCAAGCGCTTCGTCCTGCCCCGCCCTGAGTTGGTCGAGGTGACCGGCAACTACGCCCACAACAGCCTGCCCAGCGGGCACACCACGATCGCGATGACGATTCTGTTCGCCCTGCTGGTGGTGAGCCCCTACCGGATTCGCGGCATCGTCATGTTCGTCGCGCTGGCCTGGGCGGTGAGCATCGGCGCCTACACGGTGACGGCAAAGTGGCATCGCGCCTCGGACACCCTGGCGGCGGTGGCGGTCTCGCTCGTGGTGGCTTGTGCCGCTTCACATTTCCTGGCCCGCACCGGAAGGGTGCGAGCCGTGGACGACGGCCGGCCTCGGGTGCTGCGCACGGTGTTCGTCATCCTCATCACGCTCGCCGGTGGCGTGGTGTTGGCCATGGGGACGTTGCTGACCGTGGCGGCCTGGCAGCACCGGCCGATCGACGACGTGATCGAGTGGGACCTCTATCTGGGCGCGCAGTCGCTGGCGTCGGCGGGATCCATCCTTGGCGCGGTGGTGTTCTGGTGGACATGGCGCCGGCTGGAGACGGTACGGGCGCAGCAGGTGTGACCGGGGTCCCAACCAAGCAGTTGATAGCGTCGGCCGATGGCCACGCTGAGCTGGATAGCCCGCCTGCTGCAGTTCGACCGCAGCGGCGACGACTTCTGCATTCGTGAACCCCGCGAGGGCGCCGTGCAGCGTCTGTTCGGTGGGCTGATCGCGGCGCAGTCGCTGGCCGCGGCCGGGGCCACCGTCGACGACGGCAAGCTGCCGCAGTCCGTGCATGCCTACTTCGTCCGGGGTGGCCGCTACGACGCCGAGGTCGAGTTCCACGTCGACCGCATCCGCGACGGACGCGCATTCGCCACCCGCCACGTCACCGCCACCCAGGACGGCGCGGTGATCCTGGAGATGATCGCATCGTTCCACCAGCCCGAGCCCGGGCTGGACTGGTTTCCCCAGGCCGCGCCGAAGCTCGAGTTGGACGCCGCCGTCCCCAAGAGTGACGTGCTGGATTTCGGTGACAAGTTCGACCTGCGCACCATGCCCACCGATCACTCGGAGTTCGCGATCTCGCCGTTCTGGATCCGCACACAGCACGAGATCGAGGACGATCCACTGATCCGGGCCTGCACCCTGGCCTACATGTCCGACCTGGGGCCGGTGCCCTCGGCGCTGCCGCCGGCCGTCCCGCTGCGGTCGGATCTCGGTTTCGCCGCCAGCTTGGACCACTCGATCTGGTTCCATCGCCCCTTCCAGCCCCGCGACTGGCATCGCTACGAGATCGAGGCGGTCAACCACAACGATTCGCGCGGGCTGGCCCGCGGCTCGCTCTACGACACCGCCGGCCGACTGGTGGCCAGCGTCAGCCAGGAAGCGCTCTGGCGGATCCAACCGGAAAACCTGTAGGGCCGCGCCGGCTCAGCACTCAGTCTGGCGGCTCATGGCTGGTGGCCTCGGTGGTGTCCACGTCCGGCGTGTCCTCGGGAACCTTCTTGGCCCGGCCGCTCTTGGCGGCGGCGTCGCCGTCGTCACCGTCATCTCGGTGCTGTTCGTCGTAGATCCCCGTCCCTTTCGGCATGTGCCTGAGATACCCAGCACGAGGATTCTTTACGCCGCTCCTACAGCCGGGCCTTGACCGCGGACGACAGCCGCGCGCCGTCGGCCTTGCCTGCGGCGATGGCCGTGGCGGCCTTCATCACCTGGCCCATCTGCCGCATGCCGGGACGCTCCCCGAGCTGCTCGGCCACCTGGGCGATCGCGGTGTCGGCGACGTCGGCCAGCTCGGCGTCGGTCAACGGGGTCGGCAGATATTCGTCGATGACCCGGGCCTCGGCGTGTTCGTTGGCCGCCAGCTCGCCCCGGCCGTTCTGGGTGTAGATCTCGGCGGCCTCGCCGCGCTTCTTCGATTCCCGGGCCAGCACCGCGATCACCTCGGAATCCGACAGTTCGCGAGCCTGCTTGCCGGAAACCTCTTCGCTCTGGATCGCGGCCAGCACCATCCGCAGCGTGGCAGTGCGCAGCTTGTCCTGCGATTTCATCGCGCCGGTGAGATCCGCGCGCAGTTTGTCCTTGAGCTCGGCCATGGCCGTAAACCTACGCCGCGATCAATCCTGGCCCGCATGGAATTTCGCATCGACCGCCACCGAGACCTCGATATCGGCCGGGGTGAAGTCCAGTTCGCGCGCGCCCGGCGCCCCTCGGGTTGCCATGGCGCGCATCAACCGCGGCGACGACGGCTCCTCGGGCGGCCGGGTCAGCATGCCGGCGTCCCCGATCGCGACCGGCCGGACCGGGCCTAGGTCGAGCGCATCGGCATAGCGTTGGGCTTTGGTCACGGCGTCGCCCACCGCCCGGGCCTGCACCTCGGCGACCAGCTCGTCACGGTGCGCGACGGTCAACGCCCAGGCGATGCGGGACAGCGTGAACCCGCCGGTCTCGATGATGTGGCCACCTACCCAGCGCGACAGCGCGGCGAAATCGCGGAACTCGACCTCGATGTCGGCGCTGGCGTGGTGCACCGGTGGCAGCTGCTTGCCCTCGTTGTTCCAGGGCCGGCCGGCCCAGGTGCGGACCTGGCCGGTGGACCATCGGGTGACCGGGCCGGCCTCCGGCTCGTGCAGCGGTGCGATCGAGGTCTTCACGGCGTCCACCGCACGGACCACCCGCTCGTACACCGGCTCGATCGTCGGCCCTTCGTCAGCCACGGTGGCGTACACCGTGGCGCGTTCAGGCGCCCGGAAAGCGGAGTACGACCCTCGCACGATGATCTCGGTGGGCATGCCCCCACCGTAGTTGCTGACCGACACCCCGCAGGTCAGGATGGAACGCATGGTCATCCCGCTGCGCCCGTTGAGCTTGACCGACATCTTCAACGGTGCAGTTGCCTACATCCGGGCGAACCCCAAAGCCACCCTGGGGCTGGCCGCCGTGGTGGTGATCGCCGCGCAGGTCGTCGAGCTGGCACTGCGCATCGGCCCGCTGTCCGCGCTCGGCGAGTTCAACACCACGGTGCAGGGTGAAACCCCGTCGGTGGGGTCGGTGGTGGTGTTCGCCGGTGGTGCTCTCACCGGCATCGTCGTCACCACCCTGTCCTCGCTTCTGCTCAGCGGAATGCTCACGGTGGTGATCGGCCGGTCGGTGTTCGGCGGGACCGTCACGATCGGTGCGGCCTGGCAGCGGCTGCGGGGCCGGTTGCCGGCGCTGATCGGGCTGACCGCGCTGGAGGCGCTGGCGCTGGTCCTGGTCGTGGTGGGGTTGACGCTGCCCCTGGTGGCCGTGGCGGCCGTCGGCGGCGCCGTGATCGCCACCGTGCTGGGGATCCCGCTGCTGTTGCTGACTCTGGCGGGCGTGCTCTACGCGTCGACGGTGCTGCTGTTCGCGCCCGCGGTGATCGTGCTGGAGCAGCGTGGCATCGTGGCCGCGATCCGGCGGTCATTCACGTTGGTGAGCAAGGACTTCTGGCGTGTGTTCGGCATCTGGATACTGTCGGCTATCGT
Source organism: [Mycobacterium] fortunisiensis (assembly GCF_019050325.1). Classification (GTDB taxonomy): domain Bacteria; phylum Actinomycetota; class Actinomycetes; order Mycobacteriales; family Mycobacteriaceae; genus Mycobacterium; species Mycobacterium fortunisiensis. The sequence goes on from NZ_VOMB01000027.1 coordinate 52,632, forward strand.
GGCCGCGGTGATCGCCTGGGGTGTCGGTGCGCCGTTCAACATCGCCGGCCAGATCATGTCGCTTTCCGGACCCGGCCTTGAGGCGGGCCCGACGGTGCCGGCACTGGTGCTCAGCGCGATCGGCGCGGCCATCGGGCAAATCGTCACCGCCCCGTTCAGCGCCGGCGTGGTGGTGCTGCTGTACACCGATCGCCGGTTCCGGTCCGAGGCGTTCGATCTGCTGTTGCAGACCGGCGGGGTGGGTCCCGTCGAGACCACCGACCAACTCTGGCTCCCCCGGTACGCCTGAGGTGACGGGCATCGACATCGACCGCGACGCCGCGCACGACGCTGCGCAACACGAGCTTGCCAAACCGATCTACCCGAGGTCCACACCGAGCCAGCAGATCGCCGACTGGCTCAACGACCTGCTCTACCGGCTCACCTCGGCCGGTGCCGAGATTCCCGGCGGCTGGTTCACCATCTCGGTGCTGCTGATCCTGGTGGTGGTCGCCATCGTGGTGGCGGTACGGATCGCGCGGCGGACCATGCGCACCGACCGCGGCGGCGGCCCAGCCCTGTTCGGCAGCCAGGAGCTCACCGCGGCCCAACACCGGGCGCTCGCCGAAACCTGTGCCGCACAGGGCGATTGGTCGGCAGCGATCCGGCACCGACTGCGCGCCCTGGCCCGCAGCCTGGAAGAAGCCGGCGCCTTGGACGCCGTTCCCGGCCGCACCGCCACCGAGCTGGCCCGCGACGCCGCAGCCCTGTTTCCGGGCAGATCAGCCGAACTGTCCAGTGCAGCAACCACGTTCAACGACGTCACCTACGGTGAGCGCCCCGGCACCGAAGCGCAGTACCGGGCGATCGCCGCCCTCGACGAGGTCGGCGTGCGATGAGGGGACGGCTGCGCACGACCCGCTGGGTGCTGCTGGCGTTCGTCGTCATCGTCGCGGTGGCCGTCGCGACGGTCTATCTGACCGCGCCGCGTCCGGGCGGCCGACTGGATCCCGCCTCGACGTCACCGGCGGGTACGCATGCGTTGATCAGCCTGTTGCGCGACCACGGCGTCGAGGTCGTCACCGCGGCCGACGCCGACGAGGTGGCCCGCGCGGCCCGGCCCGACACGCTGCTGGTGATCGCACAGACGATGTATCTGACGAGCGGAAAAACCGTGGACCGGTTGGCCGGCCTGCCCGGGGACCTGTTGTTGGTCGAGCCCGCGGGGTTGGCCCGGGAGAAACTCGCCCCGCAGCTGACGCTGGGCAAGCCCACGGAATTCGGTGGTGGCGAGCCGAATTGCGAACTGCCCGCGGCGATCCGGGCCGGTGTGACGCAACTGGGTCCGGTCAACACCTACACCGCTGACGACGTGGCACTCACGTCCTGCTACGACGGCGCGCTGGTCCGGTACCACGACGGGAACCGCACCGTGACGGTGGTCGGCGCCGGAGATTTCCTGACGAACTCGCACCTGCTCAAGGAGGGCAACGCGGCGCTGGCGATGAATCTGGCCGGTGCCGCACCGCGGGTGATCTGGTATGCGCCACAGTATTTCGAGACCAGCTCGACGGGGGACCGCAAGCTTGCCGACCTGTTGCCGCGGCAGGTCCACTGGATCGTGCTGCAGCTGTGCCTGGTGGTGGCGCTGCTGGCGCTGGCCCAGGGCCGACGTCTCGGCCCGTTGGTCGCCGAGTCCCTGCCGGTGGTGGTGCGCGCGTCGGAAACCGTGGAGGGTCGCGGCCGCCTGTACCGATCCCGCCGGGCGCGCGACCGGGCCGCCGATGCCCTGCGCAGCGCCGCGCTGGGTCGGCTTGCGCCGCGGTTGGGCTTGACCGCCGGGGCCGCCCCGCAGGCCGTTGCGGCCGCCGTCGCCGCGCGCTGCGGTGTCACTGCCAACACGGCCGGCCACGTGTTGTTCGGCCCACCTCCGGCCTCTGACACCGAACTCGTCCACCTCGCCCACCAACTCGACGACATGGAAAGGCAGGTCGCGCAGTCGTGACACAGCCCAGCTCCGAGAATGCCCGGGAAGCCTTGCAGGCCTTGCGAACTGAGATCGCCAAGGTGGTGGTGGGGCAGGATGCCGTGGTGAGCGGACTGGTGGTGGCGCTGTTGTGCCGCGGACACGTCCTGCTCGAGGGGGTGCCCGGGGTGGCCAAGACCCTGCTGGTGCGCACCCTGGCGGCGGCGCTGCAACTGGACTTCAAGCGGGTGCAGTTCACCCCGGACCTGATGCCCGGCGATGTCACCGGGTCCCTGGTGTACGACGCGCGCACCGCCGAGTTCGAGTTCCGCGCCGGTCCGGTGTTCACCAACCTGCTGCTGGCCGACGAGATCAACCGGACCCCGCCGAAAACCCAGGCCGCGCTTCTGGAGGCGATGGAAGAGCGGCAGGTCAGCGTGGATGGTGAGCCCCGGCCACTGCCCGATCCGTTCATCGTGGCCGCCACGCAGAATCCGATCGAGTACGAGGGCACGTATCAGCTGCCCGAGGCCCAGCTGGATCGCTTCCTGCTCAAGCTGACGGTGCCGCTGCCGCCGCGGGATCAGGAGATCGCGATCCTGGCCCGGCATGCGCATGGTTTCGATCCCCGGGATCTGTCGGCGGTACAGCCGGTGGCCGGCACCGCAGAGCTCGGCGCCGGCCGCGAGGCGGTGCGTCAGGTGCTGACGGGTGACGAGGTGCTGGGCTACATCGTCGACATCGTCGGGGCCACCCGGCATTCGCCGTCCCTGCAGCTCGGGGTGTCCCCGCGCGGCGCGACCGCCCTGCTGGCCACGTCGCGCTCCTGGGCCTGGCTGTCCGGCCGCAATTACGTGACGCCCGACGACGTCAAGGCGATGGCGCGGTCCACGCTGCGGCACCGGGTGGCGTTGCGTCCGGAGGCCGAGTTGGAGGGCGCCACCGCCGACGGTGTGCTGGACGGGATCCTGGCCTCCGTTCCGGTGCCGCGCTGATGGTTCTCACCGGCCGCGCGGGTCTGGTGGCACTGCTGTGTGTGCTGCCGATCGCGATGGCCCCATGGCCGGCAACGGCTTTCGTGGTGCTGGCAGCGCTACTGGCGGTGGCCGTGGCCGCAGATGTCGCGCTGGCCGGAGGTATCGGCGGCCTGCAGGTGTCCCGCAGCGGTGACGCCACGGTTCGGCTGGGCCAGAGCGTCGACGCCGTGCTCACCGTGCACAACACCGGGCGGCGCCGGGTGCGCGGGGCGATCCGCGACGCCTGGCCGCCCAGCGCCTCGGCTCAGCCGCGCGCCCATCAGGTGAACATCGCTGCGGGGCAGCAGATTTCCCTCACCACCCGACTCGATCCGGTGCGCCGCGGCGATCAGCGCTGCGAACTGGTCACGGTGCGCTCGATCGGCCCGCTGGGGCTGGCCGGGCGGCAACGCTCGCTGGGGTTGCCCGGGCAGGTGCGGGTGCTGCCGCCGTTCCTGTCGCGCAAACACCTGCCGTCGCGGCTGGCCCGGCTGCGACAGCTCGACGGTGCGGTCCCGGTGCTGATCCGCGGTCAGGGCACCGAATTCGACTCGCTGCGTGAATATGTGGTGGGTGACGACGTCCGCTCGATCGACTGGCGGGCCACCGCTCGGCGCGCCGATGTGGTGGTGCGGACCTGGCGTCCGGAGCGCGACCGGCGGGTGGTGATCGTGCTGGACACCGGGCGCACCTCGGCCGGCCGGGTCGGGGTGGATCCGACGGCGCGGGATCCGGGCGGCTGGCCGCGGCTGGACTGGTCGATGGATGCCGCGCTGCTGCTGGCGGCGCTGGCCGCCCGCGCCGGCGATCACGTCGACTTTCTGGCGATCGACCGGCTCACCCGGGCGGGGGTTTGGGGCGCCTCGCGCACCGAACTGTTGGCCGCGCTGGTCGCCGCGATGGCACCGTTACAGCCGGCGCTGGTGGAATCCGATGCCACCGCGATGGTTTCGGCGATCTCGCGGCGGGTGCGGGGCCGCGCCCTGGTGGTGCTGCTGACCGATCTGAATGCCTCGGCGCTGGATGAGGGGTTGATGACGGTGCTGCCGCTGTTGTCGGCCCGGCATCAGGTGCTGCTGGCGGCGGTGGCCGATCCGCGGGTGGATCAGTTGGCGGCCGGCCGGGCCGATGCCGCGCAGGTGTACGACGCGGCCGCGGCCGAGCGGGCCCGCAACGACCGGCGGGCCATCGCATCGCGCTTGCGTGGTCACGGTGTCGATGTGGTCGACGCGCTGCCGCAGGATCTGGCCCCGGCGCTGGCCGACCACTACCTGGCGATGAAGGCCGCCGGCAAGCTCTAACCAGTGGGCACCAAATCTGGGGCGTCCTCGAGGTCGCCGCTCTCGCCCGCCCGCACGGCTTTGCGGCCGAAGTGGATGACGTAGCCCAGGAAGGCCGCTTCGGCGGCGACGCCGATGGCGATGCGCAGCCAGGTGGGCAGGGGTGACGGCGTCACCAGCGCTTCGACCAGACCCGACACCAGCAGCACGACGGCCAGCCCGATCGCCGCCGCCACCACGGCCCGGCCCTGTTCGGCCAGCACCTGGGCACGGGGCCGGTTGCCGGGGGCGATCACCGTCCAGCCCAACCGCATCCCCACCGCGGCAGCCAGAAATACCGCGGTCAGTTCCAGCAGGCCGTGCGGGATGATCAGGCCGAGAAAGAGGTCGCCCTTGCCCGCGCTGAACATCAGGCCGGCGTTCACCCCGAGGTTGGCCGCGTTCTGAAACAGCACGTACGGGATGGGCAGCCCGAGCAGGATCGCAAAGCCGATGCATTGGGCGGCCACCCAGGAGTTGTTGATCCAGACCTGCAGGGCAAACGAGCCGGCCGGGTGTTCGCTGTAGTAGGACTCGAAGTCGTGGTTGACCAATTCGTCGATCTCGCTGGGGGTTCCGATGGCCGCGTGCACGTCGGGATTGCCCGAAATCCACAGTGCCATGGCCACGGCGACGATGAAGAAGGCCACCGCCGATCCCAGCCACCAACGCCAGGATCGGTAGGCCACCACCGGAAAGGACACGGTCCAGAACCGGACGAACTCCCGCCACAGCGGGGCATGCGCACCGGTCACCGCGGCCCGTGCCCGCGCCACCAGTCCCGACAGTCGCCCGACGAGCACCGAATCCTGCGAGGCGGAGCGCACCATCGACAGGTGTGTCGACACCCGCTGGTAGAGGTCCACCAGTTCGTCGGCCTCGGCGCCGGTGAGGTGCCGTCGTCGTCTGACCAACTGCTCCAACCGGTCCCAGGTGGGGCGATGGGCCACGACGAACGCATCGACATCCACCCGGCAAAGCGTAGTCGGTAGCGTGTCTCGGTATGGCTTCTGTGCCCGCGCCGGTGGTGACCGGGGACGCCGTCGTCCTCGACGTGGCGATCGCCCAGTTGCCGGTGCGGACGCTGGCCGCCCTGATCGACATCGCGGTGATCCTCATCGGGTATGTCACCGGTCTGGTGTTGTGGTCGCTCACCCTGAGCCAGCTCGACGATGCGCTCTCGGCGGCGATCCTGATCATCTTCACCGTGCTGACGCTGGTGGGCTATCCGGTGGTGATGGAGACCGCGACGCGGGGCCGTTCGCTGGGGAAGATGGCGCTCGGTCTGCGGGTGGTGGCCGACGACGGTGGGCCGGAACGGTTCCGCCAGGCCCTGTTTCGTGGATTGGCCGGGTTCATCGAAATCTGGATGCTCACCGGGGGGCCCGCGGTGATCTGCAGCCTGTTGTCGGCCAGGGGCAAACGGCTCGGCGACATCTTCGCCGGCACCGTGGTGATCAGCGAGCGAGGGCCCAAGCTGAACCCGCCGCCGGTGATGCCACCGGGCCTGGCGTGGTGGGCTGCCTCGCTGCAGCTGTCCGGCCTTGGTCCCGAGCAGGCCGAGTTGGCCCGGCAGTTCCTGTCCCGCGCGGCGCAACTCGATCCGGCGATCCGCTACGAGATGGGGCAGCGAATCTTCGGTGAGGTGGCCGCACGTATCTCTCCCCCACCGCCGCCGGGGGCGCCGGTGGAATACGTGCTGGCGGCGGTGCTCGCCGAGCGGCATCGGCGGGCGCTGGCCCGGTTGATGCCGCACGCCCCGGGGCCGTACCCGGCGCCCTACCCGAACTGACCCCCGGCCCCGCGGCGTCGTTTTCTACCTGCGGGTCGCGTTCGCACACCGTCAACGACCGTCCGGCAGAGAACTGGACCGGAAGAAATGAGACATCGATGTCTCATTTCGGTCGGGTTGTGCTACATTTTGATGCATGACAAGTTCGGCAGCGACGCACAGCGGACCGCGTGAGCGCACCCGCAAGGCGATCCTCGATGCCGCGATGACCGTGCTCGCCGACAATCCGTCCGCCGCACTCGGCGATATCGCGGCCGCCGCCGACGTCGGCCGCAGCACCGTGCACCGCTACTACCCGGAGCGCTCCGACTTGCTGCGGGCGCTGGCAATGCACGTCCACGAACTGAGCAACGCCGCGATCGACCGCGCCGACCCCACCCACGGCCCGGCCGAGGCCGCGCTGCGCCGGGTGGTGGAAAGCCAACTCGACCTGGGCCCCATCGTGCTGTTCGTGTACAGCGAGCCGACGATCCTGGCCGATCGCGAGTTGGCCGCCCACCTCGACACCGGCGACGAGGCCATCGTCGAAGTCCTCAACCGCGCCTCGGTGGACCGGCCCGAATATCCGCCCTACCCGCCGGGCTGGGCCCGCCGCGTGTTCTGGGCCCTGCTCGACGCCGGCTATGAGGCCGCCAAGCAGGACGGCACGCCCCGTCACCAGATCGTCGACGCCATCATGACCAGCCTGACCGCGGGCACCATCCAAGTGCCGCGCGGCTGAACTTTTTCAATCTGTTTCCCTTGGAGCTCCCCCCCATGTCCACCTGCCTCGACGGCAGCCCGTCGGTAACGCAGACCCCCAAACGCGCGTGGGCGGCGCTGGCAGTGCTGGCGCTGCCGGTGCTGCTGATCGCCATCGACAACACCGTGCTGGCGTTCGCGCTGCCGGCGATCGCCGAGGATTTCCGGCCCTCGGCGTCCACCCAGCTGTGGATCGTCGACGTCTACTCCCTGGTGCTGGCCGCGCTGCTCGTCGCCATGGGCGGGCTCGGCGACCGGATCGGCCGACGCCAGCTACTGCTGATCGGCGCCACCGGTTTCGCGGTGGTCTCGGTGGCCGCCGCCTTCGCCCCCAGCGCGCAGTACCTGGTGCTGGCGCGCGCGGTGCTCGGGGTGTTCGGCGCCATGCTGATGCCATCGACGCTGTCGTTGATCCGCAACATCTTCACCGACGCGTCAGCGCGGCGGCTCGCGATCGCGATCTGGGCCGCGTGTTTCACGGCGGGCTCGACTTTGGGCCCGATCGTCGGCGGCGCGCTGCTGGAGCATTTCCATTGGGGTGCAGTGTTCCTCGTCGCGGTTCCGATCCTGTTGCCGCTGTTGATCCTCGGGCCCCGGCTGGTGCCGGAATCCCGGGATCCCAATCCGGGTCCGCTGGACCTGATCAGCGTGACGCTGTCGTTCACCGCGATGCTGCCGTTCGTCTGGGCCGTCAAGACCGCCGCCCACGACGGGTTGTCGGTTCTGGTCGCGGCGGGCTTCCTCGCCGGGATAGCCTCGGCGGCGCTGTTCGTGCGCCGGCAGAAGCGCAGCGCCAACCCGATGCTGGATATCGGGCTGTTTTCCTACGGCCCGTTCAGCTCGTCGATCCTGGCGAACTTCCTGTCGATCGTCGGCCTGATCGGGTTCATCTTCTTCATCTCCCAGCACCTGCAGCTGGTACTGGGCCTGTCACCGCTGGCCGCCGGCCTGGTGACACTGCCGGGCGCGGTGGTGTCGATGGTCGCCGGGATCGCCGTGGTGGCGGCCGCGAAACGCTTTGCGCCACAGACCCTGATGATCGTCGGCCTGGTCCTGGTCGCGGCCGGGTTCGTGCTGATCCTGCTGTTCCGTCACGACCTGACGGTGGTGGCGGTGATCGTGTCGTTCGTCGTGCTCGAGCTCGGTGTCGGTATCTCGCAGACGGTGTCCAACGACACCATCGTCGCCTCGGTTCCGGCGGCCAAAGCCGGTGCGGCATCCGCTGTTTCGGAGACAGCGTACGAGTTGGGCGCAGTCGTGGGCACCGCGACGCTGGGTACCATCTTCACCGCGTTCTACCGCCGCAACATCGAGTTGCCGGCCGGCCTGAGCGCCACCCAGGCCGGCGATGCCGGTGAGAGCATCGGCGGCGCCGTCTCGGTGGCGGCCGATCTGCCGGTCCGCACCGCGACGCAGCTGCTCGACTCGGCCCGGGTGGCGTTCGACTCCGGCATCGCGCCCACCGCGATCATCGCGGCGACGCTGGTGCTGGCGGCCGCGGCAATCGTGGCCGCGGCATTCCGCTGACGACCGACGCGAGTTATGATTCCCTCGAAATCTGGATACATACGTTTCCACAAATGAGGGGTGGCGGGATGACCGAGGTGATCGACCAGGAGCGGGCGGGTCGTCGGGCCCAGCAGTATCTGCCGGATTGGCAGCACACCACCCCGACGCTGACCACCGCGCAGACCCGTATCCCGATCAACACGCCCGCGCGGGAGGACTCCGCGCGGTGTGATCGCACCCAGATCCAGGACGCCTTCGACGGCTGGGCCGCGGCCGGGTCGGCGGCCAATGTCGCGATGCAACTGGGCTGGCCGGAAGTGGCCTACGGCGTCATGGAGTCCAAGGTCGAGTCGGGCGCGCTGATGAAGCACCCGTGGAAACGGCTGCGCACCACCGAGCAGTACCTTGCGGTGGCGATCCTGGGAACCGATGCCGAACGCATCGCCTACCGCAAGGCCATCGACTCCGCGCACCGGATGGTGCGCAGCACCGCGACCTCGCCGGTGAAGTACAACGCCTTCAACCCAGAGCTTCAGCTGTGGGTGGCCGCCTGCCTGTACATCGGGTTCGAGGACACCCACCAGCTGCTGCACGGCCGGATGAACGAGGAGCAGGCCGAGCAGTTCTACCAGAGCGCCAGCACCCTGGGCACCACCTTGCAGGTGACCGCCGACATGTGGCCGTCCTCGCGCAAGGAGTTCGACCACTACTGGAACGTCGCGTGTGAGCGGGTGACCTCCGACGACGCCACCCGGCAGTTCATCAACGACCTGGTGGACCTGAAGATGATCACGCCGACGCTCGGGCTGCCGTTGCGAGGGCTGTTGCGGTTTCTCACGATCGGCTTCCTGCCGCCGCTGTTCCGCGATCAGCTCCAATTGCGTTGGCGCGCCAAGGATCAGCGGCGGTTCGACAACCTGTTCCTGTTCGTCGGCTTCGTCAACCGGTTCCTGCCGCGGCCGCTGCGGTTCGCGGCGTTCTATCTCATCATGCGCGACTTCCGGCTACGGCTGCGCGAGAACAAAGCCCTTATCTGAGAAGGATATTCGACATGTTGAGAACGATCGGCCGCACCCTCGATCACAAGATGAAGGTCTCCGAATACATCGGGATGTTGATCCTCATCGGGATTCCGTACGGGATCATCGGGGTGGTGTGGACACTGACCCACACTTCCCACCTGTCCGGGATAGACAGCTTCTGGGACCAGATGATCTCCTTCCTCGGATCGATCGTGTGCTGGCCCGTGCTGACCTTCGCCGACGTCACGATGACCTAGGAGGACACCCGCGATGATGGTTTTGGTCCGTCTCATCGACGTCGGCATGGAGTACGTGAAGCTGCTGCTGGGGCTCAACGGCGGGCCGGCCCGCCGCACCCTGGCCTGGATCTCTTTCCTGTCCTTGATATGTGCGGGCGTGGCGCTGATCGCGTGGGGCGTCTGGGCCATCCCGATGCTCGTCGACACCCTGAACGGACACTGATGATCGGCAAAATCCTGGAACACGAGATGAAGCTCTCCGAGCTTCTCGGGCTGCTGATCCTGATCGGGATTCCCTACTTCCTGGTCGGTGTCGGGTGGACGCTCACCCACACCGCACATCTGGAGGGCATCCACAACAACACCGACAAGGTGGTCTCGTTCCTCGGCTCCATCGTGTGCTGGCCGGTGCTGTTGATCTCCAACGTCACGATGACCTAGGTGCCGCTCACGCCCTGATCCAGTTCCCGTGGAACCCGTACGGCACGCGTTGCGGCAGTGCGATCTTCGCGACGGGCTTCCCACCGAAGTCCGCGGCATCGAGGATCACCAGATCGCTGCCGTCGCGCTCGGGGTTGTAGACGTAGCCCAGGTACCAGCCATTGCTCTCGTCGGCCGGGCCCGCGCCGGGGACGAACACCGCTTCCCCAGGCCCGCCGGTCCCCAGGTCGTGCCGGACGCCGACGCCGGTGGCCAGGTCGTAGCGGATCCAGGCGTTGCCCGCGACGGACACCGCGTACCGGGCGGGCAGACCGGCCAGCCGATCGTCGATGCGGGGGAACTCCACCCCGGCATCGTCGAGCTGACGTTCGGCGACAGTGCTGGCGGCCAGGTCGATGCGCCATTCCCACAGCACTCCGTCGACGTCGAACCCGCCGTCGGTGCGCCACAGCTCCGGATAGCGCACTGCCTGCAGCACAATCGAATTGCCGTCGTCGTGCGCGTTGGCCACGTGGAACACGTAGCACGGGTCGATGTCGAACCAGCGGATCGGCGCGTCGGGATCGTCGCGGCGCAGCACGCCGAACCGGGCGCCGTAGTCATCGCTCCAGCGGTACGGCATGTCCCCCTCGCCGCGGATCGCCACGTCGAGATCGAACACCACCGGCAGGTCCATAAAGATCACGTGGTCGGCGGTCATCGCGAAGTCATGCATCATGGTGTGCGCCTTGACATCCACCGGCCGGTTGAGCACCAGCTCGCCGGCCGCGTCGGCGCGGTGATAGGTGACGTAGGGCTCGACGATGCTGCCGTAGCCGAAGAAGTGGAGCTCACCGCTGGTCGGGCAGATCTTGGGATGTGCGGTCATCGAGTCGACGAGCTTGCCGCCGAAGTCGTAGGCGCCCACGGTTTCCAGATCGTCGGTGATCTGGTACGGCAGTGAGGATTCCACCAGCGCCAGGGTCTTGCCCGCGTGGTTGACGACGTGCGTGTTGGCGACGGCCGCACGCAGGTTGCGGCTGCCGTCGGCGTTGTAGAGCGGGAAGTCCTCGATGAAGCTGTCGGTGCGCACCCAGCGGTTGCGGTACCACTTGGCCGCACCGTCTTCGATGCGCACGCCGTGGATCATGCCGTCGCCGGTGAACCAGTGGGCGGTGGCCTGGCGCGGGTTGGGCCCGTTGCGCAGGTACCAGCCGTCGAGTTCGGCAGGGATCGCGCCGGTGACGGGCAGGTCGTATTCGGTGAGCTCGTCGGCGACGGGCGCATAGTTACCGCGACGGAAGAAGTCGGTTTCACCGATCGGCAGGGCGGAAGTCATACCGAACACGCTGACATTCCATAACTGACATGTCAAGAGTGGAGGCTAAACTGCCACCATGAGTCTGCGAATGGCCGCACTGGGCCTGCTGGCACAACATCCGGGTAGCGGATACGACCTGCTCAAGCGCTTCGAGAAATCCATGGCCAATGTCTGGCCGGCCACCCAGAGCCAGCTCTACGGCGAGCTCAACAAGCTGGCCGCCGCCGGGTTGATCGAGGTGTCGGCGGTGGGTGCGCGCGGGCGCAAGGAATACCGCGCCACCCCCGACGGCCGCGCCGAGCTGGCCCGCTGGATCGCCGACCCGGCCGACGATCCACCCGAACGCAGCGCCGAGCTGCTGCGGGTGTTCCTGCTCAGCGAAATCCCCCGCGACCAGGCACGCGAGCACCTCAACGCGCTCGCCGACCATGCCGAGGCCGAGGTGGCAAGGCTCAAGGAGCTCGAGGCGTCCATCCACTGGAGCGATTCCGACGAGGACTTCTACGCCCACGCCGCCCTGGAGTTCGGCCTGCGGATCAACGCCATGCAAGCAAAATGGGCCAGGGACGTTGCATCGCGATAGATTGCGATATATCGTTGACCTATCGGAAGCGCCGTGTGGTGCTTCTCAACGACAACGAAGGACTCATCCCATGAACAACCCATTCAACCCTCCCACCGGCGGTTTCGGCTTCGTTCCCGTCGGCCGCGAAGAGGCCCGCATCATGTTCCGCAACGCCCGCACCGCCCGTCGGGAAATGCGCGACCAGCTGCGCGCGCAGGCCGGTGGTCCTGGCTTCGGCCCCGGTTTCGGCCCGGGCTTCGGTGGCCCCGGCTTTGGCCCCGGCCCCGGCTTCGGGTTCGATCCGCGCGGCGGTTTCGGCTTCGGACCCGGTGGCCGCGGCGGACGTCGCGGGCACGGCGGACGACGCGGACGACGCGGTGATGTCCGCGCGGCCATCCTCACGCTGCTGGCCGAACGGCCCATGCACGGTTACGAAATGACCCAGGAAATCGCCACCCGCAGCAACAACCTGTGGAAGCCCAGCCCGGGTTCGGTGTATCCGACGCTGCAACTGCTGGTCGACGAGGGCTTGATCGCGCCGGCCGAAACCGACGGCAACAAGAAGACTTTCGAGCTGACCACCGATGGCCGGCAGGCCGCGGCCGGCATCGAGACCCCACCGTGGGAGCAGTTCGTCGCCGACCAAGAAGACGAGACTCCCGGCCACGAGAACCTTCGCGGCGCCCTCGGTCAGCTGATGGCCGCCGTCGGGCAGTCGAGCTTCACCGCCAACGAGGACCAGCAAGAGCGCATCCTCGACATCGTCAACAACGCCCGCCGCGAGATCTACCAGATCCTCGGCGAGGAGTAGGACGAGGGGCGCAACACTACTCACGTTGCTTAGCCAGACTCTAGGTGGCGGGTTACGGCTCAATGGTGACCGTAATCCGCCACATAGAGCTCCTCGAAGCCCATCCGCCGGGCAACCCGACGCCTGGCCACTGGCCGAGGCGGTAATGAACGCCCGGCTCGGGCCGCCCCGTAGGCTGCCCCACGTGGACAGTCTCGTCACCGTCATCGTCCCGGCGCTGGTCGCCGTCCTGACCGCCGCCGGCGCCGTCATCGGGCTTCAGTTCCGTGACGCCGATGCCTATGAGCGTCGACGTGGCTTCTGGCAGTGGCTGCTGGTGCTCCTGGCCGCGGCCGCGACCATGGGCGCGGTCGGCTCGGCCTCCGGCGTCGGCAAGCCGATCGAAGCCGCGCTCATGACCGCGCTCGCAGTGGCCGCCGTCATCCTCGGCCACGTGATGTGGCGGCGGCGGGTTCCCGACGCCGAACCCCGGATCGTGGCGATCGCCACCGCCTCCGCGATGTGCGCGGTGTTGGTGATCGTCGGGGCGGTGTCGCTGATCTACGTCAAGGACAAGGGCTGCCGGCAGGCCGATCTCCTGGTGCAGTACACCCGCGCCAGCTCCGGCGCGATCATGCCCGCCTTCCAAGCCAATCAGGGACCGACGACGGCCGACTACGAGAACTGGTCCAAGCTGATTCGCGAAGCCGCCGACCAGGTGACCGCCGGCGACGTCGCCCCGCACGCGAAGCGGCTCGGCGAGCTGGCCGAGCAGATCACCGACGCCGCACGCAACCATGACAAGGCCAAGCACGCCGTTCTGGGTGCGCAGTACTACGACGAGTTCAACTCGATCCTGACCCGGTGCCAGATCGACCTGACCAGCTAGACCTCGACCCAATCCAACGTGCGGTCAACGGCTTTGCGCCAGCCGGCGTAACCCGTCCGGCGGGCCTCGTCGTCCCACTGCGGGCTCCAGCGTTGACCCTCCTGCCAGTTGGCCCGTAGATCCTCGGCGTTCTCCCAGAAGCCGACCGCCAGGCCGGCCGCGTACGCCGCGCCCAGCGCGGTGGTCTCGGCGACCACGGGTTTGATCACATCGACCCCGAGCACATCGGCCTGGATCTGCATGCACAGCGAGTTGGCGGTGATCCCGCCGTCGACCTTGAGAACCTCAAGGTGCACACCGGAATCGGCTTCCATCGCGTCGACCACGTCGCGGCTCTGGTAACAGATCGCCTCCAGCGTGGCGCGGGCCAGATGCGCGTTGGTGTTGTAGCGGGACAGCCCGACGATCGCGCCGCGGGCGTCCGAACGCCAATACGGGGCGAACAAGCCGGAGAACGCCGGCACGAAGTACACCCCGCCGTTGTCGGTCACCTGCCGGGCCAGCGCCTCACTCTGGGACGCTCCACTGATGATGCCCAGTTGGTCGCGCAGCCACTGCACGGCCGATCCGGTCACCGCGATCGAACCCTCCAGCGCGTAAACGGGTTTCGCGTCGCCGAATTGATAGCACACCGTGGTGAGCAGACCGTTGTCGGAACGGACGATCTTCTCCCCGGTGTTGAGCAGCAGGAAATTCCCTGTGCCATAGGTGTTCTTGGCTTCGCCGGCGGCCAGGCACACCTGGCCCACCATCGCGGCCTGCTGATCGCCCAGCACCCCGGTGACCGGAACCTGCCCGGCCAGTGGACCGTCGTCGCGGGTGATCCCGAAGGACTCCGGATACGACGACGGCTTGATCTCGGGCAGCATCTGCCGGGGAATCGAGAAGAAGGACAACAACTCGTCGTCCCAGTCCAGGGTCTCCAGGTTCATCAGCATGGTGCGGCTGGCGTTGGTGACGTCGGTGACATGGCTGCCGCCGCGGTACCCACCGGTGAGGTTCCACGTCACCCAGGCGTCGGCGGTGCCGAAGATCGCGTCACCGTTCTCGGCGTCGCGCCGGACCCCGTCGACGTTCTCCAGGATCCACTGGATCTTGCCGGCCGAGAAGTACGTCGCCGGCGGCAAGCCGGCCTTGCGCCGGATCACGTCGCCGCGCCCGTCGCGGTCCAACGCGGCGGCGATCCGATCGGTGCGGGTGTCCTGCCAGACGATCGCGTTGTGGTACGGGCGGCCGGTGTGCCGGTTCCACACCAGGGTGGTCTCGCGCTGGTTGGTGATACCGAGCGCCGCCAGGTCGCCGGCCGACAGATTCGTCTTGTTCAGCGCGGTCATGATCACCGAGGCGGTCCGCTCCCAGATCTCGACCGGATTGTGTTCCACCCACCCGGCCCTGTGCATGATCTGCTCATGTTCGAGCTGGTGACGGCCCACCTCGGCGCCGTCGTGATCGAAGATCATGCATCGGGTGCTGGTGGTGCCCTGATCGATTGCAGCTACGAAGTCGGCCACTGGTACATCATGGCTTACATGGCCGCTGACTCAACCGATATCGATCGCATGCCCCGTGGCGGGCCGGACGCGTCATGCCTCGACCGGTTGCTGGAGACCGATCGCCCCGAGTACCTGGACCGCGATGACGTCGACGACGGCGTGAAGCGCAGCGTGATCCGCGCGCTGGAGTGGACCGGGGAGTTCTTCGGCAACCACGACAAGTTCGCGGCCACCGCGCTCGACCTGATCGCCGGGGTGCCCGATCCGAAAATCCTCGAGCTGGGCGCCGGCCACGGCCAGGTGTCGCGCAAGCTGCTGGAGAATCACCCGACCGCGCAGCTGACCGTCACCGACATCAATCCGGTCTCGGTGGCCAACATCGCGGCCGGCGAGCTGGGCAGCCATCCGCGGGCCGTGGTGCGCGAGATGGACGCCACCGCCATCGACGCCCCCGACAAGAGCTTTGACCTGGCCATCTTCGCGCTGTCTTTCCATCACCTGCGGCCCGCGGCGGCGTCTCGGGTGTTCGCCGAGGGCACGCGGGTCGCCGATCAGTTGCTCATCATCGACCTGCCGCGGCCACCGGCCCCGTTGCACCTGGTGCGGCTCGCCACGATGCTGCCGTTCGCGCCGGTGGTGCCATTCGTGCACGACGGCATCATCAGCTCGCTGCGCAGCTACAGCCCGTCAGCCCTGCGGCGTCTGGCCCGGCACGCCGACCCGTCGATCGAGGTCGAACTGCGCGGCGGGCTGATGACGCCGCAGGTCGTCATCGCCCGCGCGGCCGGGTGAGCCGGTGCAGCAGCCACGCGAACGGAATGGTCGCCGCCAGTGTGACCGCGAAAAGCACTGTGGCCGAACCGGTATAGACGTTCCACCCCAAAACGAATTCCAGCACCAGATCCATGGCGACCACATGCAGCAGGAAGATCTCATAGGAGATCTCCCCCAGCCACACCATGGGCCGGCTGCCCATCACCCGCGCATAGAGCCCGCCGCCGCTCAGCGCCAACGGCGCCACCACCAGCGTGGCGATGAGCGCATAGAACATGGTTTTGGCCACGTCCTCGGTCAGGCCCAGGGACACGGCCGTGGTGACGCCGGCGATCGGGGTGGACACCACCAGATAGCAGGCCAACGCCAACGGCAACGTCGCCAGCGCATAACAGCGCACCCCCATGGTGCCCAGCACCGCCAGCACCATGCCGCCGACGAACCAGACCAGATAATGCGGCAGCCAGGTGCCACCGCCCACCGGTAACCAATTGTTGTGCAGTAACACAAGCCACAGCGGGCTGACCGCGGCCAGCACCGCCAGGCCGGCCAGCAGCACGACCGGACGAAACCGTCTGCGGCACAACGCCACCAGCAACAGGTAGGCCAGCAGCGGCAGCACCGCGTAGAACGCGACCTCGACCGCCAGACTCCACATCTGGCTCAGGCCCTGATGCAGGTAAGCGGCAAAGTAGTTGTCGCTGTAGATCTGGGTCAGGGTGAGGTTGCGCAGCAGGCCGGTCCAGGTGTGCCCGGGATTCGGTTGCACCGGCCGGATTTCGTAGATGCCGTAGACCACCAGGACGGTGAACACATAGGCGGGCATGATGCGGCGGAACCGATTACGCGCGTAGCGTCGGGTACTGGGCGCCTCCGCCCCGGCCGCGGCGGCCTGCACCCACGGACGGAACAGCAGCAGCCCGGAGAGCACGAAGAAGATCGCCACCCCGACCTCAAGGCGCGCACTCATCAGACCCAGGTAGCCCTGCGACAACAGGCCGGTGCCGTAGGCGGCGTGGGTGCCCATCACAGTCAGCGCCGCCACTGCGCGCACCCCGGTGAGCGACGCGACGCGGTCGGCGTGTGAGACCTGTTCGAGCCCGCCCTGGTCGTCCTCCTCCGCCGCTGAGCTCATTTGGCCATTCTGCTGCGCGTCGGGCCTTTCGCGTTGTTGCATCGCGGTGTGGGCGAAGAGGTCAAGAACACCGAGTTCGGCCGCGCGCACCGGCAGGAGTACCGGCGCAAGGTCCAGCTGTGCCTGGACGTGTTCGAAACCATGCTCGGCCAGTCGAGTTTCGAATTCGAGCGTCCGCTCACCGGCATGGAGATCGAGTGCAACCTCGTCGACGACGACTACCAGCCGGCGATGTCGAACTCGGAGGTGCTGGCGGCGATCGCCGATCCCGCCTATCAAACCGAATTGGGTGCCTACAACATCGAATTCAACGTTCCCCCACGTCCGTTGCCCGGGCGGGAACCGCTGGAGCTCGAGAACGAGGTGCGGCGCAGTCTCAACGCCGCCGAGTTGAAGGCCAGTGAAGACGGCGCGCACATCGTGATGGTGGGCATCCTGCCGACCCTGATGCCCGAGCACCTGTCGGACGGCTGGATGAGCGAGTCGACCCGCTATCAGGCGCTCAACGACTCGATCTTCACCGCCCGCGGCGAGGACATGCCGATCGACATCTCCGGGCCGGAACGGCTGAGCCTGCAGTCGGCGTCGATCGCGCCGGAGTCGGCGTGCACCAGCATGCAGTTGCATCTGCAGGTGTCCCCCGCCGACTTCGCCCGGAATTGGAACGCCGCCCAGGTGCTGGCCGGCCCACAGCTCGCCGTTGGGGCCAACTCCCCGTACTTCTTCGGCCATCAGTTGTGGGCCGAGACGCGCATCGAGCTGTTCACCCAGGCCACCGACACTCGCCCCGAGGAGCTCAAGGCGCAGGGGGTGCGGCCGCGGGTGTGGTTCGGCGAGCGGTGGATCACTTCGATCTTCGACCTGTTCGAAGAGAACGTGCGCTACTTCCCGTCGCTGCTGCCCGAGGTGTCCGACGAGGATCCGGTGGCCGAGCTCGCGGCCGGCCGGGCACCGCAGCTGGCCGAGCTGAGACTGCACAACGGCACCATCTACCGCTGGAATCGCCCGGTGTACGACGTGGTCAACGGGCGCCCGCACTTGCGGGTGGAGAACCGGGTGCTGCCGGCCGGCCCGACCGTGCTGGACATGATGGCCAACGCAGCGTTCTATTACGGCCTGCTGCGCACACTGTCCGAGGAGGACCGGCCGCTGTGGACCAAGATGAGCTTCGCCGCCGCCCACCACAACTTCACCGAAGGCGCCCAGCACGGCATGGACGCGCGGCTGTATTGGCCCGGGCTGGGCGAGGTGACACCCGACGAACTGGTGCTGCGCCAGCTGCTGCCGATGGCGCACGACGGGCTGCGTAGCTGGGGCGTGGCCGCCGAGGTGTGCGACCGCTACCTAGGGGTCATCGAAGGTCGGGCAAAGACCGGCCGGACCGGGGCGACGTGGCAGGTGACGACGGTGCAAGCCCTGCAATCACAAGGGCAGAGCAGGCCGGCGGCCCTGGCCGAGATGCTGCGGCGCTACGTCCAGCTGATGCACAGCAATGAGCCGGTCCATACCTGGGATTGAGACGCGTACGTTGGAGTCATGTCTTCTGAACAGGTCTTGGACTGGGACGGCGCATACAAGGGGGAAGCCGGGTTCGAGGGTCCGCCACCGTGGAACATCGGTGAGCCCCAGCCTGAGCTCGCCGCGCTGCACCAGGCCGGGAAGTTCCGCAGCGACGTGCTCGATGCCGGCTGCGGCCATGCGGAGTTGTCACTGTCCTTGGCCGCCGACGGGTACACCGTTGTCGGGTTGGACCTGAGCCCGACGGCCATCGCCGCGGCCAACAACGCCGCGCAGGTGCGTGGTTTGTCCACGGCCAGCTTCGCCCAGGCCGACATCACCTCGTTCACCGGTTACGACGGTCGGTTCAACACCGTGGTGGATTCGACACTGTTCCACTCGCTGCCCGTCGAGGGGCGTGACGGCTACCTGCAATCCATCCACCGGGCCTCGGCGCCGGGTGCGCACTACTACGTGCTCGTGTTCGCCAAGGGAGCATTCCCGGCCGAGATTGACACCAAGCCCAACGAGGTGGACGAAGACGAGTTGCGGGCGGCGGTGTCGAAGTACTGGGAGATCGACGAGATCCGGCCGGCATTCATTCACTCCAATCCTGTCCCGGTGCCCGCGGATGTTCCGTTCGAGCTACCGCCGCACGCTCAGGATGACAAGGGCCGCATCAAGATGCCGGCGTTCTTGCTGAGCGCGCACAAGGCAGGCTGACGTAACCCGCCGCGTCAGAACGGCGGGTCCTCCGGGTCCGGTGGAAGCGGTCGAGGTGGTTCCCAGTCGGGAGGTAATTCCTCCGGTTCGAATGGATCGTTGATCCAGGCGCAGAATGGACTCTTGCTCGGCTCGTCGCCTTTGAAGAATTTCAGGGTGGACTGCGGTTGCAATTACAGCGCTGGTCCAGCCCCGGCGATGGGTGTACGACGACAGGCCTTGTCAACCGAACGAAGCCTCCGGCAGGGGTGGTTCATTGCACAATGCCATCGTCGGCGAGCTATCACCGCCTGCATGCAAGAAGTAAGGTATCGACCCATATGTCTGCTTTCAGAGACGCTGTCGCCGCAGCCACGCAAGGAACACCGTATTGCGTAGTCACGACCCAGAAGGGCTTCGACGTACAACTGGATATTGTCAACGCTCAGTGGTGGGATCTCTACAACCGCGCTGGCCTACGCAAAAGCTTCCGTTGGCGCGTGACCGAACGGAAGTCCTCGTTCACGATCACCGATCGACAGATCAACGTCGCATGGCGAGGCGGCGTCCCAGGCTTTGGCGCGACAATGGAGGTTCAGGGCGGCCGGATCTTTTCCTTCTCTCGGCAGAAAATCTGGGCGATTTCGGATCACGGCCGTGTCCAGCCCGTAGTGGATTATCGGTTCAATTCCCGAGAAGGCCGAGACCTGATTCGCCTAGTGGCGCGCCAGCAAGGTTTAAAAGAACGCCAACCACTAATCCTTCAACTCACTGCGGCTTTTATCCTTGTCACGCCAATATTTTTTGCCGGATACGGCATCATACGGCTATTCCTCTGGATCGCAGGAATTCAAAACTAGACCATTGACCGCCGCTTATCCGCCAACTCCGCGGCCAGAGATCTGCTCGCCAACTTCCCAGTCCCACACTGCATCATTTGGCGAACCAGCTTTGGTAATTGTGATGGTAACAAAGAAACGATTACCATCTTGCGAGAGAACGCACCGTTGATTTGCACCCAATTTTATGGGAAGATCACCAGGACATTTAATTACGATAGGACCGCCGCCGGATTGTTCGCGAATTTGCTGCGCAGTGATCTGCTCTAAGTCGCCTTTAGGGACAGCGGCCTGCACTTCCTCAGTCGCAGGCGAGGTCGACAAATCTGACGACTTTGCATCGGTGCCGATCGAAACATGGCAAGCACCCAGAAATACCATCAACCCCGGCACGAGCAATGGCAATATACGCGCTGAAGGCAACAAAGCAGCCCCTTTTCTATATCGATGTACGATCTACCGTGACGGTCCGATCGTACCCACAAATTGTCGAAATTCATGTTTAGCCTGATCAAACAATTCAGTTGGACAAGTCATCAATAATTGAATGACCGCCACTGAATTCTTATTGCCGAGGCCGGGATACGCGCTGATGATCTGTATCTGGTTCAGACGCGTCGGCAAACCGTCCAGCAAATACCCGATTCGCAACACCTGACCGACTTCCTGCGCGGGGCCATCAGTCATCACGTGATGATTCATAACCTCGACCGAATGGAGGGACCTCAGTTTTTCGATATATTCTATCGCCATGGCCTCAACATCAACTGTTCTTTCGAGTTGACCGAATCCACTGATGACTATATTCGTAGCGACCGCGTCAGAGGCATTCGCCATGCGCACAGCTACATAGGCAGCGTCAGGTTGATCGCAGGACTCCGGAGATACAAGCTCCCACCCGTGAGGAAGCTCGAAAGTAATCGAGAATGGCAATTCGCGCGTCATCGGATCACCCGAGCATCTGTTGACTCAAAATCGTCTCCATTGATAATGGCGGCATCTTACCGTTCAAATTTTGCCGGTAGAGGATCAATCAAACAAACCGTCTAACCAGTCGGTAGCACTTTTCACACCACCGGTTACCAAGTCAGGGTCAATAGCAATATGTGGGGAAACTTTCGCTCCCGGCCCGAAAGCGAAGCCAAATGTTCCTCCAAGAACAAATTTCCCACCCTCCATTCCCGCATCGAGGTGAGCATCCGCACCTATACCGAGCTGCGCAGTACCATCCAAACTCACGTCAACTGGCCCTGCATCGTACTTAGCCCCTACGCCGAGCTCGCCGCCGGCAAATCCATCTGCGCCGAGCGAAACTCCATGATCTGTGAGTACGCCGTCAGCATTACCGTGTACACCGACGCCACCATGGCCTGTAATCTCGAACGGATTTCCAAAAATTTCTCGAGACCAGCTCCCCTCCCCCTTCAGCCCCCACGCACCCGCATCAGCTTTGCCTTTGACGCCATCAGAATGCTGACTGCCATAAGCCTCCCCCTGCATACCTGGCCCGTGCCATTCCCATTTACCATGGTCGCCATCAAAAGTGCCGGTTTTTCCGGGGTTGTTCGGCCAAATCTCGTGAGTGTCTGTCGGATGTCCCCACTGCTCTTCAGTCTCGCCATGAGTCTGAATATGCGTGTCGCTGCCCTTGCCGAAAGATTTACCCTTACTCGATTTCTTGCCCGGTTCCTCGTCGCTGGGCTTCTTCATGTCGTCTTCATCCGCAGGATGCTGCTTGAAGTTCGCAGCCTGCACATTGTTCCGTTTCGAATCGCTACCCGGGCCGAACTTCATGTTCCCAGTAATAGAGTCATACTCGCCGGTTACGGCCACAACGCGCTCACCTATTGCAGCCATTTCACCCGTTGAGTTCCTGATGATCTGGTCAATCTGACCGATACCCTTATTGGCGACCGATAGCATCATCAATCGTCCAACTTGATTATTCGGTACCGTAGACGCCATGCTGACAACCCAACTGCGGACCTCATCGAGGTTTTTCCGGCCAACGGTCACCACATCAGCCGCATTCTTCACCTCCGCAGCCAACCGCTTATCCAAGTCAGCAAGTTTTCCATAAACCTCAGCGTGCTCCTTGTTTGCGCTCGCATATGCATCTGAGGCAGTGCCTTGCCAGCGGTGATCAGGTGCTGCAGATTCAATATTGGACCGCAACTGCAATAGCCGCTCGCTGCCGTCATACCCTGAGCCGTCGTCCGGTACGCCTTGACCAAACGTCATGCGGGCCTGCGACCATGTCGACAGGAACGCGTCAAGCGCACTCACACGCCCCCCTCGCTAGATGGCTGTCACCTTGCAGCATTATCGCACCGGCAGTATGTCCGCCAGTACAGCAATCAGCAGCGGTCACGCCACCATCCAGGCTGGCCCAAGCTAAGGTGCGGCCTGCCAAACTTCGACGAACTGCTCCAAATCCTCGGCCGTGGTGTCGACATGCGGGGAAATCCGCAACACCGGCTTGGTCATCTCGAACGGTGCCCGCGCCAATTCACATGCGGTGGTGACGATTCCACGCTCGGCGATCAGCCAGGCTCGCACCTCCGCCGGATCTGCGCCATCGGTGGGTTCCAGCGTTGTGATCGCGGTGGGCTCATCCACAGGTTCCACCACCCGCCAACCGGGCACCTCGGCCAGCACCTGCCGCGCCGTCCGCCCCAGTTCAGCGAGCCGCGCGCGGATCAGTTCCGGCCCGGCGGCGAGGTGTTCACCGATCGCCACCGAATACCCAAGGCGCGTCGCGGCATTGTGTTCGCCGTTCTCGAAACTCTGCAGCACAGTCATCGGCACATTCCAGTCCGCCGGCGGGACGCGCCGCTGGAGCTGCGCGAGCAGTTCAGGTCGAACTGCCAGGAACCCCACACCACGGGGCCCGGCCAGCCATTTTCGTGACGACGAGTAGATCGCGTCGGCGCCGACGGCACAGTCCAAGTGTCCGAACGCCTGCGCGGCGTCGACCACAATCGGAACCCCGGCAGCCCGGCACACGGCCACCATTGCCGCCAGCGGCTGGGCGATCCCCCGGTGACTCGCCAACGCCGTGAAGTGCACCAGCGCCGGCGGATCGGCGCACAGCTGCGCGGCGGCATCGTCGACGACGACGCGACCATTCCCGTCGACCGGCAACGCGCGCACCGCAAAACCGTTGGCGGCCATGATCGCCAGGTTCGGTCCGAACTCACCGGGCAGGCAGGCCAGGGTGCGCTCCCCGGCCCAACTGCCCAGCAGCAGGTCCAAAGAATCGTTGGATCCCGTGGTGTACACGACGTCAGAAGTCCGCAGGCCGGTCAGCGCGGCGATTGCGACCCGGCCGGCCTCCAACACCGGAGCTGCCGCCTCGGCCGCCACATAACCGCCCACCTCAGCCTCGTGACGGGCGTGGGCCGTCACGGCATCGATCACCGCGAGGCTCTGCCGCGAGCAGGCACCGCTGTCGAGATGCAACCCGGCCACCTTGGGACGGGCCTCGGCCCACTGCTGCGCGAGACTCATTTCACCGCCAGCGACAACCCGAAGTCGCCGGCTTCATCGGTCCACCAATGCGTCTGGCGCAAACCGGCTCTCGCTAATTCCTCGGCGACCCCGTCGGACCGGAACTTGCAGGAAACCTCGGTCAGCATCTCCTCACCGGCGCCGAACTCGACGTCGAGATCGAGGGCCGCCACCCGCACCTGCTGTGCCTTGACCGCACGCAGCCACATCTCGATACGTTCCTCGTCGCCATTCCACCTGGCGACGTGCGCGAAGGCGTCGAGGTCGAAATCCGCGTCAAGTTCGCGATTCACCACCGAGAGCACGTTGCGGTTAAACGCCGCGGTGACGCCGGCGCTGTCGTCATAGGCGCGAACCAGCCGGTCGGTGTCTTTGACCAGGTCGGTGCCCAACAGCAACGCATCACCGGGTTGTAGGGTGTCCGCCAAGGCGGCCAGGAAATCTGCGCGCGGACCAGGCGTCAGATTGCCGATCGTCGATCCGAGGAAGGCCACCAACCGCCGTCCCAGCGCCGGAATCTTGCCGAGGTGTTCCTCGAAATCCCCACACACCGCGTCGATTTCGATGCCCGGATACTCGCGGCCGATCGCTTCGCCCGCCGCGCGCAGCACACCCGCGTCGACGTCGAACGGGATGAAGCGACGCAACTGCCCGCTGTCACTCATGGCGTCGAGCAGCATCCGGGTCTTCTCCGAGGTACCGCTGCCCAACTCGACCAGCGTGTCCGCCCCGGCGGCGGCGACGATCTCCGGGGAACGGTCGGCCAGGATCTGCGCCTCGGTGCGGGTGGGATAGTACTCGGGCAGCCGGGTGATCTGGTCGAACAGATCACTGCCCACCGAATCGTAGAACCACTTGGGCGGAAGCATCTTCGGCGAATGCGTCAGCCCTTCGCGTACATCGCGACGCAGCGCGGTGGCCGCCGAATCCGCAGCCAGGTAATTGGACAGGGTCAGCGTCATACCGAACCTTTCAGAGGTGTGAGCTCGACACGCGAGTCAGCCACGTGAACCAGATGCCGGTCCGGGATGTCGTACCAGCCGGGGTTGTCGTCGTAGGGTTCACTGGCGAGCACGACGCCGTCCGGCAGTTGCAGCATCGACAAGGTGTCCCCCCATGTGGTGGCCAGCATACGAGAGCCGTTGGCGGCCAAAATGTTCAGCCGGGCATTCGGATCCAGCGCACCCACTTCGGCGACGGTGGCGCCCAACGCGTCCAGACCTCGGTCGAAGATCAGAGCGGCCAACACGGCGCTGTCCACGACGGACTCGGCGGCCCCGGTCAGCGGCAGCACGGCACGGTCGACGATCCCGTTGTGCGACAGCAGCCAGTCCCCGTCGGTGAAGGGGGCCGAGGCCGACGGTTCGAGCGGCATGCCGATGGTGGCCGACCGCACCGCCGCCACCACGCACCCACTACGCAACGCCGGGGCGATTGACGCGAAC
The DNA here is from genome assembly GCF_019050325.1 of [Mycobacterium] fortunisiensis. Classification (GTDB taxonomy): domain Bacteria; phylum Actinomycetota; class Actinomycetes; order Mycobacteriales; family Mycobacteriaceae; genus Mycobacterium; species Mycobacterium fortunisiensis. The sequence goes on from NZ_VOMB01000027.1 coordinate 77,595, forward strand.
GACGCGTCGCCCCACAACGGCTTGTCACTACGCCAGCGCCGAGGTACGGCTCCGTCGAAAAACCCTGCACCCCAACCATCGGCGTTCATCAAACCGTGCTTCTGCCGCCGCGGCGCATAGGACTGCACCAGTAGGCCCTGCGGCGGATCGAGCACCAGCGTCGCCACCGAACGCGGGGCGCCGAGCCAACCCAGGTGCCGGCACATCAGTTGATCCCGCTTCGCGCAATCGGCGCATCGCCGCAGTCCCAGGCCAAGCGGAGACCGGAAAAGATCTGCCGCCGGACCGGGTGGTCCCAGTTGCGGAAGCTGGGCCGCAGGATGTCGGCCGACACCGCCCAGGAGCCGCCGCGCAGCACCCGGTAATCACCGTCGAAGAAAGGTTCGGTGTAGCGGTCGTACACCATCGGGGTGAAACCTGGCCATGGCTGCAGGCCGGAGGTGGTCCACTCCCACACGTCACCCAGCATCTGCTCGACACCGTAGGCCGACTCCCCGGCCGGGTAGGCCCCCACCGGCGCGGGCCGACGCGCGTCACCGCCCAGGTTGGCCAGCGCAGCGGTGGGCTCCGAAGCGCCCCAAGGGAATCTGCGGCGGGTACCGGCCACCGGATCCCAGGCGCAGGCCTTCTCCCATTCGATCTCGGTGGGTAGCCGGGCCCCGGCCCAGGCGGCGTAGGCCTCGGCTTCGAAGAACGTGACGTGCTGGACCGGCTCGTCGGGCGGGATGGTCTCGACGTGGCCGAACCTCGTGCGGGTGCCGTCCGGCCCCCAGAACTGAGGTGCAGTCAGGTCGGCCTCCTGCCGGTGTGCCCAGCCGCGCGCGGACCACCAACGGGACTGGTGGTAGCCGCCGTCGTCGACGAATTCGCGCCACTCGGCATTGGTGACCGGCACCCGGCCGATCCGGAACGCCGGGATGTCCACGATGTGCGCGGGCCGCTCGTTGTCCAGCGAGTGCGGTTCGGTGAGCTCGTCGACCCCGAGGACGAACGGCCCACCCGGAATCAGCACCGACGTGCCGGCCAGCCCGGATCGGCCCGCGGGCAGCGCGCTGCCCGCATCGAGCAACGGCGGCCCGGTGCGCAGGTTCAGCGCTTGCAGCATGGTCTCGTCGTGCTGATTCTCGTGGCTGATTACCAGGCCGAAGGTGAACCCGGCGTCATCGGGACCGAGAGAGTCCAGGGCGTCCAGTGCACGCGACCGCACCGTCTCGCAGTAGCTGCGGGCATCGGTGGGCGGCAGCAGCGGAAGGCCGACACGGCTGGCGCGGGTGTGCACGAAAGCGTCGTAGAGCCGGTCGACATCCGGAGCCAGCAGGCCCGGGCGATCCGGGTCGCCACCGCGCAACAGCCACAGCTCCTCCTGTTGGCCGATGTGGGCCAGATCCCAGACCAGCGGGCTCATCAACGGGCTGTATTGGCGGTGCAATTCGGCATCGTCGAAGTCGACCAGGCGCAACGTACGGTCCCGCGCCCGGCTGAGCTGCTGTGCCAGCGTCTCGCGAGAGGTCAAAGCTCGCCTTTCACCAATTGGCGCATCGCCGAAGCGATTCCGCGGTCCACCACCTGATCGGCGAAATCGTCGGCCGGGCAGCGTCCTTGCTCAACCGAACGCGTCAGCAGCCCCATCGATTCCACGAGCCCGGCCGGTGCCCGCTCGGCCGCCGCCGTCACGCAGGCGAGCGCCGATTCCTGCAGCCGACGGTCAGCGAGACCGACACGGGCCGCCCGATCCCAGGCGGCAGCCACCGGAGCTGTCGCCTCGGCGGCGATCGCGGCGGCGTCCGGATCGTCGAGCAGCGTGGTGAGCGTGAACACCACCGCGGGCCACAACGCGTCCGGGACGCTGTCGAGGTAGCGGATCTCCAGCCAGCGCCGCGGCCGCACTGGCGGGAACAATGTGGTCAGGTGGTATTCGAGGTCGGCTTCGGTGGGGCGGCGGCCCCCGAGGACCGCGCGTCCGTCGGCCCAGTCGGCGAACGGCACCCAATTGACCACGGGCACGGCGCCGGGTTCCTCGGCCGTGTTGACGAGCATCACGGGGGCCCGCAGCGCGTACCGCGCCCAGTCGTCGGCCGGATCGTCACCGTCGGCGCCGAGCACCGGCCCGCAGCGCGCGGAATCCAACTGCCCCCAGACCCGCTGCCGTGAGGACTTCCAGCCGGTGAACTGCCCGTCCAACAACGGCGAGTTCGCCGTCATGGCAATCATCGTGGGGCCCAGGGCATGTGCCAGCCGCACCCGCTGCGCCCAGCCGTCGGCCGGGCCGGCATCGAGGTTGACCTGTACCGACGCGGTCGACGTCATCATCGCCGCCCCCGCCTCGGCCGACCCGCTGGCCGCGAAGAACTGCTCCATGGCGCGATAACGCGGCCCAGGGTTGACCCGCTGCGTGGGCCGGACCGGATCGGCTCCCAGCAACACCAGGCCCAGGCCGCGGCGTTCGAACTCCGCGCGCAGCACGGCCCGATCGGCGAGCAGTGCGGCAATCGCGGCACCGGGACCGTCGGCCGGCGGGCCGGACAGCTCGACGGCACCCCCGGGTTCGACGGTGATCCGGCTGTCGCCGGGCAGGGCGGGCACCGCGGCGATGGCGTGCGACAGCTCATCCCAGCCCGGGCGACGCAGCGGATCGGCGAGGTCGAAACAATGCGCCTCGATCTCCAGACCCACCTGCCCGACCGGCCCGTCCTGCAGGCAGCGGGCACCGATGAACGCCGCGGCCTGCTCAGCGCTGGTGAAGTCGACAGGAGGAACGCGAGCGGAATCAGCCCTGATGGGTACGGCCATGGCACCACCCCTCCCGGTCCTCACCGGTATCAAACGGCTCGGTTGTGTTCCATCATCCAGATCGGACCGACATGTTCTTATTGGCCCAGCGTGTTCTGCATCGCGCCGGCCAGTACATTGACCGCCGGACCCGCATTGCCGGACTGGCACACCTTGGCCTGCAGCACCACGTTTTCCCGTTTGCGCGTGGTGTTGAAACAGCGACGGTCGGTGCCGGCTTCCTGCTTCACCCAATCGGCGTCGACGTCGCTCGCGGCTCCACCGGTGAACGTCCACACCTGCGTGACGAAGTTGTCCAGGTGCATCGCGGTGGTCTGGCCCGAACAGCCTCTGGTGCGGTCCACCACCCGGTGAAACGCCCGGTCAGCGGCTTCAGGCGTGGCGAACACCCCGATCGCCTGCTTCACGAAATGCGTCTGGTCATTCGCCGCAGTCTGGGTGGTGGCTCCGTTGAACGACGCCAGGTCGGGGTCGTTGAACACCTCGGGCAGGCCGATGTCGGCCCAGTTGTTGCACGCCGGATTGTCCACGCCAAAACCCTGGAAGGGCTCGGTGAACTGGGACTCCCACGTCATCGGCGCGCCGATGATGTTGCCCACCGAACCTTTGGGCATCACGGCGTAGGACACGACACCAGGATCCGAGGGACGCGCACCCGCAGGTGCCGCCAAAGCCAGTGCGAGACCGGCCAGCCCGAAACCGACAGTCAGGGCACGCATGGCCCCGATCATGCCATTCAGTACACCGTGCGCGCGCAATAGGTCCGGGCCGGCGAGGGATACGGCCAGGCGTAGTGCCCACTTTCGGCCGGACACGCCGATCCGTCCCGGATGTCCAGACGTCGGGTCACCTGGACCAGCACGCCGGGGCCGCGGCGATCGGCGCAATCGGCCCGCTCCACCATGCCGGCGGGCATCCCGAGTTCGTAGCAGTGATTGGCGACCAGGTTGGGGACCAGGCACAGTCGCGACGTCGACGGGTCGGCGAGATCGGCGGGAAGATGCTGGTACTCGGCGCTGGGGCACGCCCCGGTGCCATCGGCGACGGCCCCGACGGTGTAACTCGGATCGACGCTGCAGGAGACCTTTTCGGCCCGGGCCGCCGCCGGGGTGGTCGGTGTGGTGGCCGGGACGTTCACGCAATCCCCGACCGCGAACATCATGGCCGCTCCGCGCTCGGGCTCAGCAGCACTGCAGCCGGCCGCCAGCGCCGGCACCGCAAGCAGTGCGGCAATCAGCAGCCGACCCCGTTTCATGGTTAGCGAGAATCTCACGATCGGCCGCACCGCGGGTAGTGGTTGGCGGAAAAGGGTTGACGGAAAGGCAGGCGTCCCGGCCACCAAGGGGAAGTGGCCGGGACGTCCAGGGCTGCAGAGTGGTTTGTGTGGCTACGCGGTTTCTGTGGATTTCGGTGCCTGCTGGCAATCCGCGCAGATGCCCCAGAACACCACCTCGGCCTCGTCGACCGCGAAACCGGCCAGGTCAGAGGGCTCCAGGCAGGGTGTGTCCCCGACTGCGCAGTCGACGTCGGCGACCACGCCGCACACCCGGCAGACCAGGTGATGGTGGTTGTCGCCGGCGCGGGTCTCGTACCGCGCCGAGGAGCCGGCCGGTTCGATACGACGGACCAGCCCGGCGTTTACGCAGGCACGCAGCACGTCGTACACCGCCTGGGTGGACACCGAACCAAGGGTTTCGCGAGCCAAGCCGGCCACATCGTCTGCAGTCGCATGTGGATGCTCGGCGAGTGCCTTGAGAACCGCGACCCGCGGCGCAGTGACACGCAACCCAGCGGCCCGCAACAGGGCCTTGGGGTCGGAATCATGCACCGTGGTCACGCCTCCAGTATGCGCGCTCTTTGGAGTCAATCCAAAAGAGCCGGGGTGTGATTATGGTCGCGCAGGCGGTGCCGGTGTTGCCGGCGTCTCAGGACGTTCCGGTGCGCTGCCCGGTCCACCGGGGCCGGCCGGCTCACCGGGTCCGCCGGGTCCCCAGCCAGGTCCGCCGGGGCCGAACGCACCTGGCCCACCCGGACCCCAGTGCGGCATCATGCCAGGTCCCGGGCCCATCGGCGGGCCGCCGCGGTGGTGCATCATCATGCCGCCCCGGTCGTGTTTGCCGTGGTGGTGATGGCCGCCGGAATGGGAGCCGATGCAGAACCCGATGCTGAAGACCACGGCGACGATGAAGACGATGCCGGCGGTGATACCCACCCAGGCAAGCGTCTGAATCAACCGGCTGGGCTTCTTCTCGACGGGCTGGGCTGCCACGGGCGCCGGCGTCGCGACCACCGGTTCGGTGGCGGCCACCGGTTCGGTGGCGGGATCGGGAGGTGTTTCAGTCATGCTTACGAGCATGCAAGCACTGCCGAGGTGCTGATCAAGAATTGACTATGAATCGGCTATGAAAGGCCGCATGCGGGCTGAATCCGCGCCGTGCCGCTTCGCCGGTTTCTACCCAGAGGCTGCTCGCCCACGCCGACCACAGCCCTGCGGTGGAAAGCGGCGCGAAGCGTAGGCGTGGGCCACGCCCACCTACTCCCATGGCTTGAACGGGTTCACCGCGTATTGGATCACCCGATACGGGGTGCCGCCGCGGGCCATGGTGTTCCACTGGCTGATGAACACCCGCACCCGATCCAAGGTGGATCCGGGTGAGATGTAGCCGCCATAGGGCTGGGCCAGTTGGTTGATCTCCGGCGGCGGCAGCGCGTCCACCGGGTCGGGCCAGGCGCTGGCGAACACCACCGTGGTCACCGGCGCGGCGCCCAGGCCGGTGGGGTCGTAGGCCACCCGCATCTCCATGTTTCCGTTGGTGGCGTTGAAGTAGGACAGCACCGGCTTGCCGTCGATCTGCCGGATGCTCATCTCCCCCACCCGGTCGGCGAACAGCGGAGTCGGCGGCTTGCCCCAGCCTGCGGTGGCCGACCAGCCCTGCCAGCTCGCCCGGTCGGTGAACGTCCGTGGACTGGCCCGGTACAGGAAGGGCGGGCTGCTGCGGTCGAAGTTGTTGGCCAGGATGTACACCCACCCGCTCGGCGAATCCGGCGCCGGAACGGGGTCGTAGTAACCGCTGATCTGTGACTGGGCACCGGCTTGGTACTTCGCCTCGCGCACCGACCCGGGCACCGTCGGCCAATTCGACCGGGCTGCATCGGCTTTCACCAGCCGAGAAGTCTGCGGAATCAGATCCCGGGTGGTGGTCACCATCAGGTAGTTCTCCCGGTTGATGGAGATCACCCCGGCCGGCAATTGGGAGGCACCGGCCGGCGCGGGGTCGGCCAGCAACGGCTGGTCCACACCGCTGACACCCCGGTACCGCACTCCGTCCGGAGCGTCGATCGAATCAGCGTCGACATGCAGGGCCACCGGGGAATGCCAGCCACCGAAACCCACGGCCTGCCCGGCGAAACTGTCGCCGCACACCTGCAGCACCCGGCTGGGGAACTCCATGAACTCACACAAATCGGTGGCACCGATGCCGTAATCCCGGGTGGGCGTGCCGGTTCCGGCGCTGGGCCCGACACGCAGCACCTGCCCGGGAGCCAGTGCAGGCGGCACGGGGACACCGAAACCCGGGTTGGCGCTCGCCGGTACCGCCACCGCCGAAATGGCATTCCAGCAGAAAAAGATCGAGAGAACGCCTGCTGGAATGCGGTTTCGACGCAAGGGGGTGCGGAGTTAGAGCTCGGCGGCCAGGAGTTCGGCGATTTGAATCGTGTTCAGCGCGGCACCTTTTCGCAGGTTGTCACCGGACACGAACAGGGCGAGGCCCCGCCCCTCGGGCGCACCCGGGTCCTGGCGGATCCGGCCCACCAGCGACTCGTCGACACCGGCGGCGGCCAGCGGCGTCGGCACGTCGACCAACTTCACGCCGGGCGCTTCCGCCAGCAATTCTTGGGCCCGCGAAACCGAGAGCGGTTGGGCGAACTCCGCATTGATCGACAGCGAATGCCCGGTGAAGACCGGAACCCGCACGCAGGTGCCACTGACCAACAGGTCCGGGATACCCAGGATCTTGCGGCTCTCGTTGCGCAGCTTCTGGTCCTCGTCGGTCTCACCCGAGCCGTCATCAACGAGTGCCCCGGCCAGCGGGATCACGTTGAAGGCAATGGGCGCAACGTATTTCACGGGTACGGGGTAATCCACCGCCGAACCGTCGTGCACCAGCTTCTCGGCGCCGTCGATCACCGCGCGGGTCTGCGAGGCCAGTTCCTCGACACCGGCCAGGCCACTGCCCGACACTGCCTGGTAGCTCGACACGACCAGCCTGGTCAGACCGGCTTCTTCATGCAACGGCTTGAGCACCGGCATGGCGGCCATGGTGGTGCAGTTCGGGTTGGCGATGATGCCCTTGGGTCGCACACGGCCGTCGCGCTCGAAGTTCACCTCGCTGACCACGAGCGGGACCTCAGGGTCCTTGCGCCAGGCCGACGAGTTGTCGACGACGACGGCGCCGGCCGCCGCGAACCGCGGGGCCTGCACGCGCGACATCGTCGCACCGGCGGAGAACAGGGCGATGTCGAGCCCGGACGGGTCTGCCGTCTCGCTGTTCTCTACCTCGATCTCCTGGCCACGGAAGGTCAGCTTCTTGCCCTCGGAGCGGGCCGAGGCGAAGAACCGCACGCTGCTGGCCGGGAAGTCACGCTCTTCCAGCAGGGTGCGCATGACCTGGCCGACCTGCCCGGTCGCACCGATAACGCCGATCGAAACCATGTCAGCGCCCCGTCCCGCCGTAGACCACAGCTTCGTCGTCGCCGCCCAGGTCGAAAGCCTCGTGCAGCACGGCCACCGCGGTGTCCAGCTCGGTGTCCTTGACGAGTACCGAGATCCGGATCTCGGAGGTGGAGATCAGATCGATGTTCACCCCCGCCTCGGCCAGCGCCTCGCAGAACTTGGCCGTGACGCCCGGATGGCTGCGCATACCGGCTCCGACCAGCGACACCTTGCCGATGTGGTCGTCGTAGAGCACCTGGCTGAACCCGATCTCGTCCTTCAGCCCACTCAACTTCTCCACGGCCGTCGGGCCGTTGTCCATCGGGCAGGTGAAGGTGATGTCGGTCTTGCCATCCTCGACCTTGGAAATGTTCTGCAGCACCATGTCGATGTTCACGTCGGCCTCGGCGACCGCGCGGAACACCTTGGCGGCATATCCGGGGACGTCGGGCAGACCGACGACGGTGACCTTGGCCTCCCCGCGGTCGTGGGCTACTCCGGTCAGCAGGGCGTCTTCCATGGGGATGTCCTCGATCGATCCTTTGACGATGGTGCCGGTCTTGTCCGAATACGACGAGCGGACGTGGATCGGCACGTTGTACCGGCGGGCGTACTCGACGCAGCGCAGCATGAGCACCTTGGCGCCGCACGCGGCCATCTCGAGCATCTCCTCGAAGGAGACCTTGTCGAGATGGCGCGCATTCGGGACGATGCGCGGGTCGGCGGTGAAGATGCCGTCGACATCGGTGTAGATCTCGCAGACGTCGGCCTTGAGCGCCGCGGCGAGCGCGACGGCGGTGGTGTCCGAGCCGCCGCGGCCCATGGTGGTGACATCCTTGCTGTCCTGGCTGACGCCCTGGAACCCAGCGACCAGCACGATGACGCCCTCGTCCAGCGCATCGCGCAGGCGGCCGGGGGTGACGTCAATGATCTTGGCGTTGCCGTGGGTGCCGGTGGTGACGATGCCGGCCTGCGAGCCGGTGAACGAGCGGGCCTGGGCACCGAGCGACTCGATGGCCATGGCGACCAGCGCGTTGGAGATGCGCTCACCGGCGGTGAGCAGCATGTCCATCTCACGCGCGGGAGGTGCCGGGGACACCTGGCGGGCCAGGTCGAGCAGGTCGTCGGTGGTATCGCCCATCGCAGAAACGACGACGACCACGTCATGGCCTGCCTTCTTCGTCTCCACGATCCGCTCGGCCACGCGACGGATCCGATCGGCATCCGATACCGAGGATCCGCCGTACTTCTGTACGACGAGCGCCACTGTCTAACCCTTCACTGCTGTGTTCAAGCCGGTCTGATTGCCCACCCAGGATAAGGGAGACACGCACACGGTTTTCCCCGCCGGTAGCTTGACTGACGTGCCCGATGCCCGCTCGGCTGCTACCAGCGTGCCGATTCACCCCGATCTCGCGGCCCGCTGGAGCCCCCGTGCCTTCGATGCATCTGCCGTGGTCAGCGGCGAGCAACTCACCGCGTTGGTGGAGGCCGCGCGGTGGGCCGCCAGTTGGGGCCACCGGCAGCCGGTGCGATTTGTGGTGGGACGACGTTCCCGCACGCCAGGAGGAAAAACCGCACCGGACGAGACATTCACCACACTGACCGGCCTGCTCAAGCGTGGCAACAGTTACGCGCATGCGGCCTCGGCGCTGATCCTGGTGTGCGCGGACCAGGGCGAAGACGAGAAGACGGCCGTGTATTCGGCGGTCGACGCGGGTGCCGCGATCGCGCAACTGACCGTGGAAGCGGTGTCGCGGGGATTGATCGCCCATCCGATGGCCGGCTTCGATGTCGACGGCGCCCGGGGGGCGTTCGGTATCCCGGACGGGGTCCGGCCGCTGGCCGTTGTGGCGGTGGGCTCGCTGGGTGACTACTCCCTCGCCGACGACGCCATCGTCGAACGCGACAGCCGGCCGCGCGAGCGTTTGCCGCTGGAGCAGATCGCGTTCAGTGGCCAGTGGGGCACGCCGGCGACGTTGCGTTGACGTTTCGCGTCAGACACGGCGCGTCTCCACTATTTGGATATCGCTGAAGTCTTCGGGATCGAAGCTGCCGGTCCAGCCATCGTGCCGGTCGCCCTTCAATCCGATGTCTTCGGCGACAGCGGGATCCCCGATGAACCACACTCGAATCCTGCCGTCTGACAACAGATTCCGCAGTGACACCCGGTGGCCAGCCAGGGATCCCGTGACGTCTACATCGACGATCTCATCGAGAGCCGCGGTCGGAACCTTCGCCCACGGCGCGGCATACAACGTCCCCGGACATGATTCACCGCGTTCGAATGCGTTCGGGACCTCAGCCTCCGAGTCCGCCCTCAGCGCGACCCAACCATCACCACTGGACAGAATGAGAAAGCGACTGCCGCAATACTCCGCGTAAGGGCCCGACACCGGCACATTGCCCATCAGCCGAACGTAGCCGGTCGCTGCGTCTCCTCGACCTGGATGTCGCTGAACTCGCCGGGTTCGAAGTTGCCAGTCCATCCCATGTACTGGTCACCTTCCAAGCCGAGTTCCTCGGCCGCAGCCGGAGACCCGACAAACCACACTCGTACACGCCCGTCTGGCAGTTGACGCTGCAAGGAGACAGTCTGTCCCCGAACTGTGCCTTTAACGCGCACATCAATGACACCATCGACAACTGAAACCGGCACCTTCGCCCACTGCTCGGTGCCTGTCGGGGCTAGCTTTCGCTCACCACGAGCAAAGGCGTCTGGTATCACCACATCGTCATCGACACGTAAAGCGAACCATTCGGAGTTCCCGAACAATATGCGGTATCGCGATCCCCGGTACTCGGCTTGCGCACCGGCCACAGGAACCTCATCCATCCGGATTTCCTTGCTTCACCCAGTTCACAACCAGACCTTCCGGCACGACCCGCCGAAGGTGGCTGCTTGAAAGCCCGCCGCAGGGGGGGCCTTCGCGCACCAGCTTGTCGAGTACCTCGTAAACAACGATTGCGTGCGAAAAAGCTATAGCGTCGCTACTACCCATCCAGCACCGCTCTGCGGATTCACCGATAATCGTTATTGAGAATCGCCCCGGAAAAGACTCTGGATCTGGTTGCGCGAGAATGACTTTCGGATCCGATCCTTGCGCGCGCCACCGCGCTCTAGGGGTAGTCAAGCCCGACGAGCAGTTTACAGCCAGGACTCACCCGAACTCGGGTCGTTCAGACACGAAATAACGGACGGCCATCAGGATGTTCATAAGAACTTCTGATCTTTTCTATCGGCACTGTGATTAGATGCGACAACTCGACGAGGACGGAAACGCCGCTCAGCTTCCCGCGGGCGGTCGCGACCGCTGATCCATGCTGATCCAATAACCGGCGGTACCCTTCGGCGTTCACGTCAGTTATGCGATACCCGTCCGCAATTTCCTCGATTTTCCTAGAGGTTTTGATACGCGGAAGTCGATTGATTGACCGGATATCCCACCCGAAAACTCCGAAAAGATGTCGCTCGATTACATCGATAGATGCGCCCCACAATTCAAACTGCTCTTCTGCCGCACGCTCTGCCTTTGTCAACAAGACACCACCCGCGTCCAAACGGATATAGTAACGGATTTCCCCACCCGGGCACGACCAGAATAGCGCCGCCCCAGAATGATCCTCCGGGGTAAGTTCGTACCCGGCTCGCCGAGCCCACTCAATTAATTGTCCGGAGATGTGGGGCGAGGTCATTCCAGCACTCCGTCTCTAATCATGTCCTTGACTGACATCTTTTTCCCCTCATCGTTGTATACCAACACCTGCAATGCGCCGCCATCACGTCCAAAAGCTGGCGCAATTTGAGAAACTTCGATCGACCAGTTTTCCGGAAGTTCAGTTAAAACAAAACGACTATAAGGCTGGTTTAGAGAGGATATGGGCAATCCACGGGATTCAAAAGAGGGTGGAACCCCATCTGGCATCACACCGAGATAACTACCGTCGTCGTTACCGATTCGGTCGAGGTGTCCCCCGTAGTCCCGCAGAAAAGCATCACCCGAGTCGTACAACACGCGACTGCCAGGTACTGCACCATCATTAGGTGGGTAGTTCTCCCAGTTCTGCCCTTCTGGACCGACTAAATTGTATCTCGCGTCATATTCAGCCTGAGTGAGAGGATTTCCATCGGCATCATGGCCATACGGCTCGCCATGATGCTCGATCAGATCAAATGTCGATTGATTCGATTCAGAAGGAGTCGGATAATGGCCCGATTTCCAGTGGTCGTCTAGCGGTTGCCCGTAATTAGGATTGTCCGGTTTATCGTCGATGCGGTGCCAGCCATCTCCACTTTGTTCGGCTGACTGCACAGGATCTTGCCGTGCACCGTCGCCGCTTCCCCCATGGTGTCGATCTGACGTATTCGACTCAGAAGAATGCTGGTCATCAAGATTCCCAGGAGGGTCGCTATCGGGCGCAGTCTCCGGCTTGTTGTCACTGTTGATGGCCGGGCCGCCGGCGTCGCTGCCATTAGCGTGATGCGAATGATCGTCGCTTCCGCTAGGTTGGTCTCGCCTTGAGTCATCCAGATCTGAACTCGTCTGTGTCTCAACCATTTCAGACGAACGGCTAGAGCTATCGCTGGGCCCTGAGGAACCATCAATGTTTGACAGACCAGCAGACGCAGTCGACGCGCCACCACCAGGGGAACTTGACTCCGAAGCCGACGGCGACTGGCTCGGTCCACTCGAGTTCGGAGAGTCGGCGGACGCGCTGGTCCCCGGCGAGCTGCCTGACAGGCTCGTTCCTTGACCATTCGACGCCGGCCCGTCACCACCGCCACCACTCGGCGAGCCACCCGTCGGAACAGGCCCCGAGCCGTTGGTCGGTGAACCCGATGCCCCATCGCCCCCACCGGACGGTGTACCGACAGGCGCGCCTTGACCACTCGGGCCCGACGCCCCGTTGGGTTGGGAGCTCTGCGGATGCACCGGCGCATCACCGGCGTTGCCGGGCGTCGACGGTCCACCAGACCCGTTGGGAGTCAGCACCGACTCCGGGATCCCCGGCGACGGCGAAAGCTCCGGAACGTTCGGAACATCTGGAACGTTCGGAACGTCATGCGTACCGGGAAGATTCGGCGTATTCGCGCCGTTCACCTCAGGCAGCCCGCCATGCGAACCGTGGCTGCCGCCCTTGAGCAGGTTGCGCGTGGCGGCCAGGCCCTTGGCCACCGATCCCGACTTCGACAGGGCCCCACCGGGAACGAACAGCGACCCGATGTTGAAGGCAGCCTCGCCGGCCGCACGGCCGGGGTGATCCCCGGACCACTTGTCCCAGGCCACGAAATCCTTGCCCATGTTGAGCAATACATCGTCGAGTGTCGACGGGTCTTGGACGACCGACAACGCCAACTCGCCCATACCTTTCCAGGTGTCGACGTCAGCCAGCGCCACCAGCCCGGACACCGTGCCGATCAGGCCGGTGGCCACCCCCACCTGTATGTCGGTGTACAGCGTGACCGCGTCGGCCAGCAAGTTGCCGTGCGTTTCGCCGAACACCCCGACCAGGACCGGCCGGATCCAGTTCTGGAACTTGGTGGCGAGATCACCGAGCGCGATGGTCAGCTCGTCGAGCAGGCCGACGACGCCCTTGATCTGGTTCTGGAAGTTCTCCAGCACATTGCCGACATCTTCGGCGACCTCGCGCAGGATCTTGTCGCCGTCCCCGGAAAGGAAGCCGGTCACGGTGTCCCATAGTCCGTCCAGCGAGATCCGGTCGAGCAGGCTGCGGATGGAGTCCTGGGTCTCCTGCACACCGGTGGCGAACTCGCTGATCGATGTGGCCACGTCCGATGCCGCGGTCGCAAGACCCGCGACGGCCGTGCCGAGGTCGTCGAGCGCCTTGGTGATCTGCCCGCCCTCTGGAATCGACTGTGCGGCAACGGCAGACTTCACCGGGCCCAGCGCCGACTCGAACACCGACAGGCCCCGGCCGATGTTGCTCCACTGCGCCGCAGTCACATTCATCATGCCGGAGTTACCGGTCGGCCAGGCCATTGCGATGCCGAGACCGGGGATCATGGTCAGGAAGGGCTGGATGAGATGCCACTTCGTCGGTGGGGTGACCGGTGGCCCTGAGGGTCCCGTCGGCGCGTCACCCGGGTTCGTCTTGCTCGGCTCGCCGCTCAGGCCCCCGGTCGGCCCCGAGCCACCGATCGTCGATGACGCGTCGGCATTCTGGTAGTTGTAACCCGTTGCCTCCAGCGCATATCCGACCGATTTGAACGCGTTCGCGGCGTCAGCCAGTGCCTTGGCGAACTCGTCACCCTGCCTGCCGTACTTCAGGCCGAAGTTCAACCCCGCCGCGTCGTAGCCCGACGCGATCCCGCTGCCCAACGTCTGTCCCAGCGCATCCGACAGCATGCCCAACTGCGAGCCCAGCGACCCCATCTGCTTGCCGCCACCGATGAGCGCCTGTGGCTCTACCTCAATCCGCACACCGGCTCCGCCCGCCGATCAGCGCCACCGCCGTGTTCACGCACCCCACATCTGGCCGTTCTTGTCGACGGCGTCCGTGTAGTTCTTGTGCGCCATCTCGGCGATCTTCTGCATGGTGGCCAAGGACTGCTTCATCTGTTCGGCGCCGTCCTCCCACTGCTGCTGAGACTGTGCCTGGGCATCCGAGCCCGAACCCTCCCAGTTCGCCCGAAGCGCCGTCATGGCCTGGTCGATCTCCTCCAGCGTCTCGGTGACATCACGGCCAAACTGGGCCATGTGGTCTATCGCGCCCTGCAATTGCGGGAAGTCCACAATCAACATCACAAACTCCTACCCGGGGAGGCCTGTGGTCCGGCTGCAGCCGGCCCCTCGGTGCGCGGCTGAACCGGCGCGGTCGCCCCGTCCCCGCCTTCAGCGCCTTCCGGCGCGCCAGTGTCTTCGACGCCGGCGTCGGCGTCTTCGGCGTCTTCGGCTTCCGTCGGGGCATCACCTTGCTGCGCCAGTTCGCTGCCGGCCTGAACGGCCTGCTGAACCACGCCGGAGGCCACCTGCGCGGCCTGGGCCAGGCCGCCCGCCATCTGGGCCGGTATCTGCCCCAGTTGCGACAGCGGTTGCATCACTTGCCCGAGGTTCATCTGGTCGGACAGGCTCTGCTGCGGCGCCGTCGAGCCACCCGCAGCGCCGGCCTGGCCAGCAGTGCCCGAGGACCCACCGGAAGCGCTCGGTGCGGCCGCACCACCACCGCTGGAGCTACCACCACCACTCGCGCTACCGCCGCCGCCGCCCGTCGTCTGCATCGTCGAGTCCAGTGCGCCGCCGGCCTGCTCGTCGGTCTTGGCGTATTCCTTGCCGGCCACCGACAGCAGATCCGACATCGCCTGCAAACTGCGGACCACCTGGCCCGCGCCTTTGTGCCACTGGTCCCACGCGGAGCCGAACGCCGTGGCCGCCTCGCCCTTCCAACCCGAACCCAGCAGGTTGCTGGTCTCCAGGTCCACTGCCGACAATCCGTCCTGCAGTCGCTGCCCGGCACTGCGCAGCCGGTCCGACGCCACCAACAATTCCGAGGTGACAACCTCGACCGAATTCCCCATATGGACCCTGAACCTCCTAGCTCGCCGAGCAGCATAAAGCGCATTTCGGGGCCGTACAGACACCAAATCAGCGTCCCCACGAAGGCTGCGAGAGGCCGTGCGGCGAATGCCAGAGGTGTGTCGGGGGTTGGCAAGCATCGACGCGGATGTCAATGTTTCGCTATGCGTCACCGTGCCCGTCGAGCGGTCCGCGACGCTTCCACCTGTCTCGCCGTGATCGTTCGGATGGCGTTGACCAGCGCGGTTGCCGTCGCACCCAGCCTGGTCGGCCTGGCCCACGAGACCCGGATACGGACGGTGGCCGCGGTCGCGCCGTTGCCCGACCTCGTCGGCGAGCCCTGGGCGGCGGCGCCGTCGGCGCGTCCCGCTACTGCGGCTACGGCTACGACGGGCCCACCACCACCCCCGGAGGTTCGGTCACCAGGCGCCGTGCACATCCCCGCGATCGCACTGGCGGCCTACCGGAACGCGGACGCCGTGATGGCGCAGAGCCAACCCGATTGCGGTGTTAGCTGGAACCTGCTCGCCGGGATCGGCTACGTCGAGTCCACGCACGCGTTCGGCGGCGCCGCCGACGAACGCGGTGACCCGGTCCGTCCCATCTTCGGCCCGGCCCTCGACGGCTCACTGCCGGGCAACGAGATCATCGTCGCCGGCAGCTTTGGCGGCCGCACGGCCTATGCCCGCGCGCTGGGGCCCATGCAGTTCCTGCCGAGCACGTGGCTGCTGCACGGCGCCGACGGCGACGGCGACGGTCAGGCCGATCCGCACAACCTCTTCGATGCCACACTGGCCGCGGCCCGCTATCTCTGCAGCGACGGTACGCAGCTGCGCGACCAGTCGCAGCTGACCGCCGCGGTGCTGCGCTACAACCACTCGATGGCCTACGCCGCCAACGTGCTGGGCTGGGCGCAGGCCTACGCCACCGGTGTGGCTCCGGTGAACCTGCCGCCGCTTGTCGCGCCGCGACCGCCGAGCGTCGCTGTCCGCGCGGTCGACCGCGCCGCCGCATCGACCTCGGCGCCGACTGAAACCGCCACCACCACGCAGGACAGGACCGCGCGTCGAGACGACGACAACGACACCGGTTCAGCAACATCGCGGTCGGGATCCTCGGTGACGCGCAAGGGCTCCGCCGCCACGAGCACAAACACGAGTACCAGCACGACGAGCGGGTCGCGGCACAGCACCGGCAGCGCCACACCCAAGGTCAAGTTCGGCAACGGCCGCTCCGGCGGTGCGCGCTGACGCGGCATTTTGGCCTGGGAATGGCGCGGAGTACAGTTGACCGCGTGCAGCGGGTGCTCCTTCTCGGACGCCGCGACGGGGTCTGACCAGACCGGCTTCCCGTCGCGGGTTTTTGCGATGCGCCGGTCGAGTCCCCCAATCAACTCCCGGAGCAAGCCATCATGACCAGCCCAGACGCCTACACGTCCGCCCGCACCATCACCACCCCGTCCGGCCCGGCCAACCCCGGCCAACCCGTTTGGAACACCCAGCGCGGTTCCGCCATGCCGGTCAGTCGCTACCGCAGCTTCGCCGACGAGGTCCCGGGCGGGAGCCCGGCATTCGGCACAGCAGGGATTCCGTTCGACCGCACCTGGCCGGACAAGGTGATCGACACCGCGCCGCTGTGGTGCGCGGTGGATCTGCGTGACGGCAACCAGGCCCTGATCGATCCGATGAGCCCGGCGCGCAAGCGTCGCATGTTCGACCTGCTGGTCCGAATGGGCTACAAGGAGATCGAGGTCGGCTTCCCCTCGGCCAGCCAGACGGACTACGACTTCGTCCGCGAGATCATCACCGACGGCGCGATCCCGGCCGACGTGACCATCCAGGTGCTGACGCAGTGCCGGCCCGAGTTGATCGAGCGCACCTTCGAGGCGTGCGCGGGTGCACCGCAGGTGATCGTGCACTTCTACAACTCGACGTCAATCCTGCAGCGCCGCGTGGTGTTCCGCGCCGACCGCGAGGCCGTCAAGAAGATCGCCACCGACGGCGCGCAGATGTGCGTCGAGGAAGCCAAGAAGCACCCCGAGACCCGGTGGCGTTTCGAGTACTCCCCTGAGTCCTACACCGGTACCGAGTTGGAGTACGCCGTCGACGTGTGCAACGCCGTCGCCGACGTCATCAAGCCGACGCCCGAGTGGCCGCTGATCGTCAACCTGCCGGCCACCGTCGAGATGGCAACCCCCAATGTCTACGCCGACTCGATCGAGTGGATGAGCCGGCACCTGTCCCCGCGCGACTCGATCATTCTGAGTCTGCACCCGCACAACGATCGCGGAACCGGCGTTGCCGCAGCCGAATTGGGCTACCAGGCCGGCGCCGACCGGATCGAGGGCTGCCTGTTCGGCAACGGTGAGCGCACCGGCAACGTGTGTCTGGTGACGTTGGGGCTGAACATGTTCAGCCGCGGGGTCGACCCGCAGATCGACTTCTCCAACATCGACGAGATCCGTCGCACCGTCGAATACTGCAACCAGCTGCCAGTACACGAACGGCACCCCTACGGCGGTGACCTGGTCTACACCGCGTTCTCGGGCAGCCACCAGGACGCCATCAACAAGGGCCTGGACCAGATGAAGTTCGACGCCGACGCCGCCGACAAGGACATGGACGACATCCTGTGGCAGGTGCCGTATCTGCCGATCGACCCCAAGGACGTCGGCCGCACCTACGAAGCCGTCATCCGGGTGAACTCTCAGTCCGGCAAGGGCGGCGTGGCCTACATCATGAAGGCCGACCACGGCCTGGTGCTGCCGCGGCGGCTGCAGATCGAGTTCAGCCAGTCGATCCAGGCGATCACCGACGGCGAAGGCGGCGAGGTGTCGCCCAAGGCGATCTGGGACGCGTTCTCCGAGGAGTACCTGGCCCCGATCACCCCACTGGAGCGGATCCGCCAGAAGGTCGTCGCCTCCGAGGTGGACGGCGGCACCGACACCATCACCGCGATCGTGAAGATCGACGGCATCGAACGCGAGATCGTCGGCGCCGGCAACGGCCCGTTGGCAGCGTTCGTCGACGCCCTCGGCGCGATCGGCTACGACATCAACGTGCTGGACTACTCCGAGCACGCCATGTCCTCCGGGGAGGAAGCCCAGGCCGCGGCCTACGTCGAAGCCGAGATCGGCGGCACGACGGTCTGGGGTGTCGGCATCGCCACGTCGATCACAACTGCATCACTTCGAGCGGTCGTATCTGCCGTCAACCGCGCCGCGCGTGGTTAGCTGACGGTGGCGCAAATGCTTGCGCCTGCCTACGGCTGAGGAGCGGTGTATGGACTGGGGTTCAACCTGGGATTTCCTGTGGCATTTCCTGATCATCTTCGCCTGGATCGCCTACCTGCTGGTCCTGTTCCAGATCCTCACCGACCTGTTCTGGCGTGACCACAAGACGTCCGGCTGGGTCAAAGCCGTGTGGGTGATCTTCCTGATCGTGTTCCCGTGGCTGACCGCCTTGGTGTACCTCGTCGCGCGCGGCAAAGGCATGGCCGAGCGCGCGCAGGCAGCCGCACTGGACGCGAAGAAGGAGACCGACGCCTACATCCGCGAGGCGGCCGGCCGGTCCCCGGCTCAGGAGATCGCCGACGCCAAGGCATTGCTGGACGCCGGCACCATCACTCAGGCCGAGTTCGACGGGTTGAAGGCGAAGGCCCTCAGCTAGAGACCGCGGCGAGTCCGCGAATCAGAACAGCGTGTACTGATCGCTTTCGGCGGGGGTGTCGCAGAACTCCTCGATGTCGGCGCCACCGATGACGTGGGTGAGCAAACCCATGAAGGTCTCGTCATCGAGCAGCGGCACCCCCAGCTCGACCGCCTGGTAGCCCTTGCCCTGATCAGGCTCGGGCTCGTTGCAGAGCACCAGTGAGGTCTGCTGGTCGACCAGGTCGGTGTAGGCGAGCCCGGCATGCAGGATCCGCTCGATGAGCTCCTCATGCGTACGCACCACCTCGGCCGACAACGCCACCCGCATCCCCTGCACCAGCGGGCGTCCCGGCACGAACACGCCGGGGTTGACGTACTCGCACGGCAACCGCGAGGCCAACACCTTCAACGGCCGTAGCTCCTCATGCGTGACGTGGCCGTTGGGCCAACGCCGCCGACTCACCTCCCGCAGCGGCAGCCATACCTTGCGATCACGCGCCCGGGCCAGCGTCGGTTTGAGGATCTGCGCCAGCACCAACGCGTCATCCAGCGCGTCGTGCGGCCGCATCTGGCTCACGCCCCAATGCCCCGCCAGCGTCTCCAGGCGCAGGTTCTCGGTGCCCAGCGCCAACCGGCGGGCCAACTCGACCGTGCACATGACGCTGTCGATCGGTAGCTCGGCATCGACCAACTCGGCTTCGGCGGCCAAGAAGCTGTAGTCGAAACCCGCGTTGTGCGCCACCAACGTGCGGCCCCGCAGGATGTCGCTGAGCTCGCCGACGATGTCGCCGAAGGTCGGCTGACCTTCCAGCATCTCGGCGGTCAGGCCATGGACGTGGGTGGGGCCAGGGTCGACGCCCGGGTTCAGCAGCGAGGCAACGCTGTGCTCGACATTGCCGTCATCCCCGACTGCCAGCGCAGCGACGCTGACGATGCGGGCCTGGCCGGGCCGGAAGCCGGTGGTCTCCACATCGACGACGGCCCAGCCCGCTCCCGGCTCATCTGCCGGCCTGCCCCACGCGCTGCTCATATTCGCCAGGATGGCACGTGGCCCCGACAGAGTCGGTCGGCGTCGCTGCGTGTCGTGCACATAAAATCGCCGGAATGCTGACCATCCGAGGGCGTGCCGCACTGGCTGCCGGGGCCACCGCACGCTGGGCGTCGCGGGTCACCGGCCGCGGCGCGGGCGCGATGATCGGCGGCCTGGTGGCGATGACGCTGGACCGCTCGATCTTGCGTCAACTGGGCCAGGGCCGCCGCAGCGTCGTCGTGACCGGAACCAACGGCAAATCGACCACCACCCGGATGACCGCGGCCGCGCTGGCGACACTGGGCCCGGTGGCCAGCAACTCCGAGGGCGCCAACATGGACGCCGGACTGGTGGCGGCGCTGGCCGCGGCCCGTGACGCCGCGTTGGCGGCGCTCGAGGTCGACGAGATGCACGTCCCGCACGTGTCGGACGCGGTGAACCCGTCGGTGATCGTGCTGCTGAACCTGTCCCGCGATCAGCTGGACCGGGTCGGTGAGATCAACCACATCGAACGCACCCTGCGCGGCGGGCTGGCCCGGCACCCCCACGCGGTGATCGTGGCCAACTGCGACGACGTGCTGATGACGTCAGCCGCCTACGACAGCCCGAACGTCGTGTGGGTGGCCGCCGGCGGCAGCTGGTCGGGAGACTCGGTGAGCTGCCCGCGCTCCGGCGAGATCATCGTGCGCGACGGGCGGGATTGGCATTCCACCGGAACCGATTTCAAGCGTCCGTCGCCGCAGTGGTGGTTCGACGACACCCACATCTACGGTCCCGACGGCCTGTCGTTGCCGATGACGCTGGCCCTGCCGGGTGCGGTCAACCGCGGCAACGCCACCCAGGCCGTCGCGGCCGCCGTGGCGCTGGGCGCAGACCCGGCTGCCGCGGTCGCGGCGGTGTCGACGGTTGACGAGGTCGCCGGCCGCTACCGCACCGTGCAGATCGGATCACACACCGCGCGAATCCTGTTGGCCAAGAACCCCGCCGGCTGGCAGGAGGCGCTGTCGATGGTGGACAAGCACGGCGCCGGGGTGGTCATCGCGGTCAACGGGCAGGTGCCCGACGGTGAGGACCTGTCCTGGCTGTGGGACGTGCGCTTCGAGCACTTCGACGATACTCAGGTGGTGGCCGCCGGGGAGCGCGGAACCGATCTGGCGGTGCGGCTCGGGTACGCCGGCGTCGAGCACTCACTCGTGCACGACACCGTCGCCGCAATCGACTCCTGCCCACCCGGTCACGTCGAGGTGATCGCCAACTACACCGCGTTCCTGCAACTGAATCGGCGGATCTCATGAGTGGCGCGCGCACGAGGAGCAACAAGGCCCCGGTGCAGATCGGGCTCGTACTGCCCGACGTGATGGGCACCTATGGCGACAGCGGCAACGCGGTGGTGTTGCGGCAACGGCTACGGTTGCGCGGTATCGACGCCGAAATCGTCGAGATCACGCTGGCCGATCCGGTGCCCGAGTCGCTGGACCTCTACACTCTCGGCGGCGCCGAGGACTACGCGCAACGGTTGGCCACCAAACACCTTCTCCGCTATCCCGGTCTGCAGCAGGCGGTTTCGCGAGGTGCGCCGGTACTGGCGATCTGCGCGGCCATCCAGGTGCTCGGCCACTGGTACGAAACCTCGGCCGGTGAGCGGGTGGAGGGCGTCGGGCTGCTCGATGTCACCACTTCTCCGCAAGCGGAACGCACGATCGGCGAAGTCGCGTCGAAGCCGCTGCTGGACGGGCTCACCGAACCGCTGACCGGCTTCGAGAATCACCGGGGCGGAACGGTTCTGGGCCCTTCGGCCCGCCCGTTGGCGGCGGTCACCAAGGGCGCGGGCAACCGCTTGGGCGATGGGTTCGACGGCGCGGTACAGGGCAGCGTGGTGGCCACCTACCTGCACGGCCCCTGTCTGGCCCGCAATCCCGAGCTCGCCGACCATCTGTTGTCTCAGGTGGTGGGTGACCTGCCGCCGCTGCAACTGCCCGAGGTCGAGCTGCTGCGCCGCGAGCGACTGGCCGCCCCGCGGCGGGTCTAGATTTTCCGCCGAAACCGCATTCCAGCAGGCCGCTACTCGCACTTTTCCTGCTGGAATGCGGTTTCGGCGCGGGGCGCTGGGAGCGGATGGGTGGGGCTAGGCGAAAGCGTCGACGGCCGCGGCGATCCGAGCCGCCGCGTCGGTGAGGATCGGCTCGCCATGGCCGAACCCAGCACGCTGCGCACCTGTTTCGGCCAGCCGGCGTACGGACCCGGCCAGCTGGTCACGATCGGTGTTGAAGACACCGAAGATCACCTGCCGGTCGAACTCGGCCACCACGTCACCGGTGAGCACCGTGTCGACGGCCGGGAGATGCAGCGCGATACTGCCCGGGGTGTGGCCGGGAACGTCGATCACCCGTGCACCACCGGCGAAGTCGATGACATCGCCGTCGGACACCACCCGGTCGACTCGGCAGGCCGGGCCATGCGGCGACGCATCGAAATCGGGGCGCAGTCTGCGTTCGGCATCGGTCAACGCCGGCAGCGGGCCCGGTTCGTCGCCGCGCACGTACGGCACATCGGCCGACCCGGCGATCACCTCCACGTCCGACCAGGCCGCAATTTCGGCCGCCGCACCGCTGTGGTCTTCGTGGAAGTGGGTGAGCAC
The DNA here is from genome assembly GCF_019050325.1 of [Mycobacterium] fortunisiensis. GTDB lineage: Bacteria > Actinomycetota > Actinomycetes > Mycobacteriales > Mycobacteriaceae > Mycobacterium > Mycobacterium fortunisiensis. The sequence goes on from NZ_VOMB01000027.1 coordinate 99,951, forward strand.
GATGCGTCGCACATGTAACCGTCGTCGTCCCAGCGCCGCCAACGCCTCGGCGACCAATCCCGCGCTGTCCGGCCAGCCGGTGTCGATCAACGTCACGCCGTCGGGCTCGACCCCCAGATAGCAGTTGAGCAGGTGCGCCTGGTCGCCAGGAATCCGCAGGCGATACAGCGACGGCGCCATCTGCAGTAGGTCGGCCATGCGTCGACCGTATCGGCTTTCGCCGAAATAGCATTCCAGCAGGCTTCTACGCGGACTTTCGCTGCCGGAATGCCGTTTCGGCGGGTGGGGTGCGACGGCCCGCGGTGCGGGGCGGTGGGCAGAGCCGGCCGTCCCAACCGCGGGCCCGCAATGCACGGCAGGCACGCTCGATGACGTCATGCTCCCGGTCCTCCTTGATCACCCGCATGACATCCCAGCCGAGTTGGGCCAGCTTGGGTAACACCCGCAAATCCTTGACGTACTGGGCGCGGTCGGTTTGGTGCTGTCCACCGTCATACTCCGAAGCCACCTGAAACTCCTCCCACCCCATGTCGACGGTGCGTAGCACCCGGCCCCACTCGTCGAGGATCGGGATCTGCGTCGTCGGCCGCGGCAGGCCGGCGTCGATGTACGTCAGCCGCAACCGACTTTCGGGCAGAGATGCAGCGCCTCCGTCGACCAGCGGCAGCACGTCCTTGAGCATGGCCACGCCGCGGGCACCCCGGTATCGCTCGGCGAGCATGAGGACATCGTCGGTGACAAACGGGCAGGCGTGCATCAGAGCATCCAGGCGCCCGAGCGCCTGTCTGCGTGGCAGAAAACGACCGAGGTCGAACGCCGTGCGCGCCGGTGTCGTCACCGGTATGCCTGCAACACAGGTGATCTCATCATCGGCCAGGCGTTCGTGACGCACCGTGATGCCGGGCGGCGTACGGATGTAGTCCCAGATGAGCTCGATGGCGATATCGTCGTCGACCCACTCCGCGCCGTGCAGCGCGGAGGCGGCCAACCCGGTCACCACGCCCTCCCGATGGGTCCACAGCCACGCCGCGTAAGTCCGGTCGTACAGGCGCAGCGTCTGGCCCTTCGGAGCATGCACGTTGCGGAACACCGGGCGGTACCAACGTTGCAGCTCATGCCTGGTGACCACGCCGGCGGCAATGGCCTCGGTGCCGATGAGTATCTCCCCCATGGGCAGATCCTGGCCCGCCCCTCCGACATCCCTGCCGAAACGGCATTCCGGCAGGAGAAGTGCGAGTAAGGCCCTGCTGGAATGCCGTTTCGGCGGAAAATGGGGGCGGAAGACGCCAGAAGAATCAAGCCATGGCGCGGCGGCCCGCCAACGCGCGGCCCAGCGTCAGCTCGTCGGCGAACTCGAGGTCCCCACCCATCGGCAGGCCCGAGGCGATGCGGGTGACGGTCAACCCTGGGATGTCGCGCAGCATGCGCACCAGATAGGTGGCCGTCGCTTCGCCCTCGGTGTTCGGGTCGGTGGCGATGATCACCTCGGCCACGTCGACGCCGTCGACGCGTTCACCGATCCGATTGAGCAGCTCACGGATCCGCAGCTGATCGGGCCCGACACCGGACAACGGATCCAGCGCCCCGCCCAGCACGTGGTAGCGGCCGCGGAACTCGCGGGTGCGCTCGACGGCCTGCACGTCCTTGGGTTCCTCGACCACGCACACCAGCGAGGCGTCGCGGCGGGGGTCCTTACAGATTCGGCAGCGTTCCTCATCGGAAACGTTGCCGCACACCGCACAGAAGGTGACGCCGTCGCGGATGCGGCCCAGCACCGCGGTCAGCCGATCGATATCCGGCGGTTCGACGCTCAGCAGGTGAAATGCGATCCGCTGCGCGCTCTTGGGCCCGATCCCGGGCAGCTTGCCGAGCTCGTCGATCAGATCCTGGACCGGGCCTTCAAACACTCACAGCCCCGGGAGTCCGAACCCGCCCAGACCACCGGCCACCGGGCCCAGCCGGCTCTGCGCCAGCGCGGTCACCTGGTTGGAGGCATCGGCGAGGGCGCCGACGATGAGGTCCTGCAGGGTCTCGGGATCGGACGGATCGATCACCTTGGGGTCGATGGCCACCGCGACCACTTCACCGCTGCCCTTGACCGTGACCTGCACCAGCCCGCCGCCGGCCTGGCCGTGTACCTCGGCGTTGGCCAGCGCTTCCTGCGCCTCCATGAGCTGCTGCTGTACCTGCTGTGCCTGCGCCAGCAAGGCCGACATATCGGGCGTGCCTCCGGGTTGCATGACTGGTCCCCTCTGTCGTGTTGGTTGCGTCTCGGTCTCGACTTGGTTTCTCTCGCCGGTGAGCGGCGATTTGGTCTTTCAGCCTAGTCGGCCTGCGGGCTAGCGTGACGCCCGTGCGAGTCCCAGCCTGCGTGCGTGTCGGCGCCGCCAAAGCCAGTAGTGCGGTCACCTGCGTTCTTGTCGCTGCCACGGCTTCGGCAGTCGTCACCGCTCCTCATGCCAGCGCCGCCCCCAGCAACCTTGCCGGCAAGATCGTGTTCCTCGACCCCGGCCACAACGGTGCCAACGACGCCTCGATCAGCAGGCAGGTGCCCACCGGCCGCGGCGGCACCAAGAACTGCCAGGAAAGCGGGACCTCCACCGCGGACGGCTTCCCTGAGCACACCTTCACCTGGGACACCACCCTGCGGGTCCGCGCGATACTGACCCAGATGGGCGTTCGTACCGCGATGTCGCGCGGCAACGACAACGCGTTGGGGCCCTGCGTCGACGAACGTGCCTCGATGGCCAACGCGCTGCGTCCCAACGCGATCGTGTCCATCCACGCCGACGGTGGCCCGGCGAACGGCCGTGGTTTTCACGTGCTGTACTCGTCGCCGCCGCTGAACGATGCACAGGCCGGTCCGTCGGTGCAGTTCGCCCGGGCCATGCGTGACCAACTGTCCGCGTCGGGAATCCCGCCGGCCACCTACATCGGGTCGGAGGGCTTGGATGCCCGGTCCGATATCGCCGGGCTCAACCTGGCGCAATACCCGTCGATCCTGGTCGAGTGCGGCAACATGAAGAACCCGGTCGATTCCGGTCTGATGAAGACCCCGGACGGTCGGCAGAAGTACGCCGAGGCCATCGTCCGGGGTATCGCGGCCTACCTGGGCAGCCAGGCCGGCGGGCAGCAGCGCTAGGCCGCTGCGCCAGATGGTCGGGCGCTACGCGCCCTCCACCTCCTTCTTGAGGTTGGCCAGCACCTCGTCCTGGATCTTGCGCAGGCCCAACGGCGCGAACGTCTTCTCGAAGAAGCCCTTGATGCCGCCGGCCCCCGTCCAGGTGGTCTTGAGGTTGACCGAGGATCCGGCGCCCGCCGGGGCGACGGTCCAGTTGGTCACCAGCGACGAGTTGGCGTCCTTCTCGATCACCGTGTGGCCGGCCACGTCGACCGAGGCCTTGACGTCACGTACCCGCGACTCGGTGGCCTGCAGCTTCCAGGCCGCCACGGTGCCGGCGCCCTGGCCGCCTTCGAGCACCTGATAGTCGCGGTAGTGCGACGAAAGGATCTTCGGACGCACAGTCTGGTAGTCCGCGATCGCGGCGAACACGGCCGCGGGCTCGGCATTGATCAGAACCGTGCTGACCGCGCTGACCTGTCCCATGACTGAAACTCCTTCAACTCGTGTCTGCGGTCGCATCGGGCGCAACCTCCGACTAGCGTATATGTGTGTCTGTTGTGACGACTGACGCACAAGCTGTCCATGCTGCCGGTGTGCAACGGCTCCTGGACAGTTACCGCGCCATCCCGCCCAATTCGACGGTGCGGCTTGCCAAGCCCACCTCGAACCTGTTTCGCGCGCGGGATCGCAGCGATACCAAGGGTCTGGACGTCTCGGGGCTGACCAATGTGATCGCCGTCGACGCCGACGCCCGCACCGCCGACGTGGCAGGGATGTGCACCTACCAGGATCTGGTCGCCGCGACGTTGCCGCACGGCCTGGCCCCGCTGGTGGTGCCGCAGCTGAAGACGATCACCCTCGGTGGCGCGGTCACCGGGCTGGGTATCGAGTCGACGTCGTTCCGCAACGGGCTGCCGCATGAATCGGTACTGGAGATGGACATCCTCACGGGCACAGGCGAGATCGTCACCGCAAGCCCGGAGGTGTGCTCAGACCTTTTCCATGCCTTCCCCAATTCTTATGGCACGCTGGGCTATTCGACCCGGTTGCGAATCGAGCTGGAGCCCGTCGCGCCGTTTGTCGCGTTGCGCCACCTACGGTTCCACACATTGGCTGGGCTCGTCTCGACGATGGATCGCATCATCGAGACCGGTGGGCTCGACGGCGAGCCGGTCGATTACCTCGACGGCGTGGTGTTCAGCGCCGAGGAGAGCTACCTGTGCGTCGGATTCAAGACGGCGACGCCCGGGCCGGTCAGTGACTACACCGGCCAGGACATCTACTACCGATCGATCCAGCACCCGCACGGCGAACGGCACGACCGGCTGACGATTCACGATTATCTGTGGCGCTGGGACACCGATTGGTTCTGGTGCTCACGGGCATTCGGCGCGCAGAACCCGACGATTCGGCGGTTCTGGCCACGACGTCTGCGTCGCAGCAGCTTCTACTGGAAACTTGTCGGCTACGACCAGCGGTTCAATATCGCCGACCGGACCGAGAAGCGGCACGGCCGCCCGCCCAGGGAACGGGTGGTGCAGGACGTCGAGGTGCCCATCGAGAACTGCGAGAGCTTCCTGTCGTGGTTTTTGGCCAACATCCCGATCGAGCCGATCTGGTTGTGCCCCTTACGGTTACGTGATGATTCCGGCTGGCCGCTCTACCCGATCCAGCCCCACCACACCTATGTCAATGTCGGCTTCTGGTCCTCGGTACCGGTCGGCCCCGCCGAGGGCCACACGAACAAGCTGATCGAGGCCAAGGTCAGCGGGCTCGACGGACACAAGTCGCTGTATTCGGACTCCTACTATGGCCGTGAGGAATTCGACGAACTCTATGGCGGAGAGGCCTACAAGACCGTCAAGAAATCCTACGACCCCGATTCACGCCTGTTTGACCTGTATTCGAAAGCCGTCTTGCGCCGATGAACGGAGAACAGCGATGACCACCTTCAAAGAACACTCGACGCATACCACCGAGGGCAGGCTGAGCCTGGCCGAGATCCTGGAGATCTTCGCGGCGGGTCAGTTACCCCTGAAGTTCACGGCCTATGACGGCAGCAGCGCCGGCCCCGCCGACGCCACCCTCGGCTTGGATCTCAAAACCCCACGGGGCACCACGTATCTGGCGACTGCCCCGGGCGATCTCGGCCTGGCCCGCGCCTATGTATCGGGTGACCTGGAGCCGTACGGGGTGCATCCCGGAGATCCGTATCCGCTGCTGTGCGCACTGGCCGAGCGGATGGCCTTCAAACGCCCGCCGGCGCGCATGCTGGCCAACATCGTGCGCTCCATCGGAATCGAACACTTCAAGCCCATCGCACCGCCGCCCCAGGAGGCGTTGCCGCGCTGGCGGCGCATGGTGGAAGGGTTGCGGCACAGCAAGACCCGTGACGCCGAGGCGATCCATCATCACTACGACGTGTCGAACACGTTCTACGAATGGGTGCTCGGGCCGTCGATGACCTACACCTGCGCGTGCTATCCCGATCTGGATGCCGACCTGGAAACCGCGCAGGACAACAAATATCGATTGGTGTTCGAGAAGCTGCGACTGCAGCCCGGTGACCGGCTGCTCGACGTCGGCTGCGGCTGGGGCGGCATGGTGCGTCATGCGGCGCGGCACGGGGTCAAGGCGCTCGGCGTGACGCTGTCGCGGGAGCAGGCCCGCTGGGCTCAGCAGGCGATCGCCGATGAGGGGCTCGAAAACCTCGCCGAGGTGCGCCACGGCGACTACCGCGACATCACCGAGACAGGCTTCGACGCGGTGTCCTCGATCGGCCTGACCGAGCACATCGGCGTACACAACTATCCGTCCTACTTCGGCTTCCTCAAGTCAAAGATGCGTGACGGCGCACTGCTGCTCAACCACTGCATCACCCGCCACGACAACAGGTCCGGCGCGGCCGCCGGAGGCTTCATCGACCGCTATGTGTTCCCCGACGGGGAGCTCACCGGTTCCGGGCGGATCATCGCCGAGGTGCAGGACACCGGCCTCGAGGTGATACACGAGGAGAATCTGCGCAACCACTACGCGATGACGTTGCGCGACTGGTGCGCCAATCTGGTCGAGCACTGGGACGAGGCCGTCGCCGAGGTCGGATTGCCCACCGCGAAGGTCTGGGGCCTCTACATGGCCGGATCCCGGCTCGGCTTCGAGACGAATGTGGTTCAGCTGCACCAGGTTCTGGCCGTCAAGCTCGACGAGCAGAGCAAGGACGGCGGGCTGCCACTGCGCCCGTGGTGGACGCCGTGAACCGGGCCTGCCGACGCTAGCTGTCGATCTTTCGCGCGCCCAACTCGTTCTGGAGTAGTTCCAGGGCGACCTCTTCAGGGTCGCGCCTGGGCCCAGCCTCCCCCTGCGAAGCCTCGGCGAGCATCTCCGCCTCCTCCTCTTCGGGGGAAGGCGGTTCGGGCTCTGGCTCGGGTTCGGGAATGTTGCGGCCGGGTCGCGTGGGGACCCGTGGCGGCGGCTTGGCGGCCTTCGGCGGCGGTGGCGGAGCCGCCTCGGCGGTGCCGACCTCACAGCGGATCTGCCAGTCCACCCCGAGCGCGTCCTTCAACGCGTCCCGGATCACGTCGGCGTTGCGCGATTCGGTGAGCCGTTTCGCCAGAGGCGGCGAATCATGGGACAACACCAGGGTTTTGTCCTCAACAGCCCGCACGATGGCACCCGAGAGCATCACCTCGGTGGTGCGGCTGCGCTCACGCACCTTCTCCCGAACCGTCGACCACATCGAGCGCACGGCCGCGGCATTGGGCTCGCCGCCGGGGGCAGCCGACGCCGCCGCCGACACCGGCTCGGGTTCGGGCGCCGGAGCAGGCTCGGGCTCGAAGTCCGGCTCTGGCGGCAGTGGTGGCTCAGGCTCAGGCTCAGGAGCGGGTGGCGGCGGCGGGGCGGACACCGGTTCGGCTGCAGGCTCCGGCTCGGCAGCGGGCGCAGGTGACGGTGGTGCGGCTTCCGGTTCAGGAGCCGGCGCGGGTTCGGGTGATGATGCCGGCTCCACGGTGGGCGCGGGGGCTGGTGCAGCTTGGCTGCGCCGCACGAACGTCTTGGCCGGTTCGGCGACGGGCCGGGCCGCCGCCGAGGCCGACGCCTCCCCGGCCGGAATCGACATGTCCAGCCGGGTCTCGATGCGTTCGATGCGCTGCAGCAGCGCCGATTCGGTGTCGTGCGCCGAGGGCAGCAGCAGCCGCGCGCACACCACCTCCAGCAGTAGCCGCGGCGCGGTGGCACCGCGCATCTCACCGAGGCCGGCGTGCACCACCTCGGCATACCGGGCCAGCGTCGCCGCACCCACCCGGGCGGCCTGCTCGCGCATCCGCTCCAGCACGTCGGCCGGGGCGTCGACCACACCGCGGGTGACCGCGTCGGGCACCGCCTGCAGCACGATCAGGTCGCGGAAGCGTTCCAGCAGATCGGTGGCGAACCGGCGCGGATCGTGACCGGCGTCGATCACCGCCTCCACGGCGCCGAACAGCGCCGCCGCATCGGCAGCGGCCAGCGCCTCGACCGCGTCGTCGATGAGCGCCATATCGGTCGCACCGAGCAGCGCCAGCGCCCGCTGATAGGTGATGTGGTTGCCGCTCTCGACCTGTTCGGAGCCGGCCAGCAGCTGGTCGAGCACCGAGAGCGTGTCGCGGGGTGAGCCACCGCCGGCGCGGATGACCAGCGGGTACACCGCGTCGTCGACGGTCACGTGCTCTTCGCCGCAGATGCGCTCCAGCAGCGGGCGCATGGTGCGCGGGGCCAACAGCCGGAACGGGTAGTGGTGGGTGCGCGACCGGATCGTCGGCAGCACCTTCTCCGGTTCGGTGGTGGCAAAGACGAAGATCAGATGCTCGGGCGGCTCCTCGACGATCTTGAGCAGCGCGTTGAAACCGGCCGTGGTGACCATGTGGGCTTCGTCGACGATGAAGATGCGGTACCGCGATTGAGCGGGAGCGTAGAAGGCGCGGTCGCGCAGCTCACGGGTGTCGTCCACACCGCCGTGGCTGGCCGCGTCGAGCTCGACGACGTCGACGTTGCCCGGGCCGTTGGGCGCCAGCGCCACGCACGAATCGCACACCCCGCACGGCGTGGGCGTGGGCCCCTGCTCACAGTTGAGCGAACGGGCCAGGATGCGCGCCGAGGATGTCTTACCGCAGCCGCGCGGTCCGGAGAACAGATAGGCGTGGTTGATCCGGCCTGCGGTCAGCGCAGTAGATAGCGGCTCGGTGACATGTTCCTGGCCAACGACTTCCGCGAAGCTTGCCGGCCGGTATTTGCGGTAGAGAGCCACGGAAGAAGGCTACCGACTGCATCTGACGCGGCGCCGGTGCCCGTTGACTTTGAAACCACGCACACTGCTACCCGCACAAATGCAGCGTCAGCTCAAAGTCAACGCAAAAGCTGCTCAGTGGCCGCCAGCAGCGCACAGGTGGCGACACCGTCGATCGCCGCACGCACGTCGGACAGCGACGGGAACGTCGGGGCGATGCGGATGTTCTTGTCCTCGGGATCCTTGCGGTACGGAAACGCCGAACCCGCCTCGGTCACCGCGATCCCGGCGTCCTTGGCCAGTGCCACGGTGCGCTTGGCGGTGCCCGGCCACACGTCGAGGCTGACGAAGTAGCCACCCTTGGGATCGGTCCACGACGCGATCTTCGACTCGCCCAGCCGCTCTTCGAGGATCTCGGCGACGAGCGCGAACTTGGGGGCGATCAGCTGCCGGTGGCGCTGCATCTGCAGCCGCACGCCGTCGGCGTCGCCGAAGAACCGGGCGTGACGCAACTGGTTGACCTTGTCCGGGCCGATCGACTTCTTGCCCGCGTGCTGCAGGTACCAGGCGATGTTGCCCAGTGATCCGCCCAGGAAGCTCACCCCGGCCCCGGCGAAGGTGATCTTCGAGGTGGAGGCGAACACCAGCGGCCGGTTCGGATTGCCGGCCGCCTCGGCCAGCCCCAGCACGTCGACCTGGCGGGTGAACTCGTCCGTCAGGGTGTGCACCGCGTAGGCGTTGTCCCACATCAAACGGAAATCATTTGCCGCCGTGCGCATTTGAACGAGCCGCCGAACATTTTCCCAGGAATAGGTGACCCCGGTGGGGTTGCCGTACACCGGAACACACCACATGCCCTTGATCGCCGGATCGGCCGCGACCAACTCCTCGATCAGGTCGACGTCCGGTCCGTCCTCACGCATCGGGACCGGGATCATCTCGATGCCGAACGACTCGGTGATCGCGAAGTGCCGGTCGTATCCGGGTGCGGGACACAGGAATTTGATTCCGGATCTTGCGGCTTCCGCCATCCAAGGCCGCACCGAGTCCACCCCGCCGTGCAGCAGCGAGAACACGATGACGTCGTGCATCATCTCCAGGCTCGCGTTGTTGCCGGCGATCAGATTCTGCACCGGGATGCCGAGCAGCTCACCGAAGATCTCGCGCAGTTCGGGCAGGCCGTGCAGGCCACCGTAGTTGCGGGTGTCGGTGCCGTCGCGATCGCGGAAGTTCTCACCCGGCAGGCTCAGCAGCGCATTGGACAGATCCAACTGCTCAGGAGCGGGCTTACCCCGGGTGAGGTCGAGGCTCAGCTCTTTGGCCTGCAACTCGGCATAGTTGCGCTGTTGGAGTTCGTGCTGCGCGATCAGCTCGTCGCGGCCGAGGGACTGGAACGACACCGCGCGCCTTTCACAGAAGGTGAACGTAAGGGGACCCCGCGCACCCGCCAGAGCCCGTTGACCCTTGCTGCCTTCCGGCCCTGGGGGAGTTCACAGGATGGACGCCGCGCGGGGTCCACAGCGAGTGTAATACCCCCGCCTGTCCCCGGCGTTTACGGGAGCGGTTCGGGCGTCGGTTAGGATTGCCGACGGAGGATTCGCCTAGTGGCCTATGGCGCTCGCCTGGAACGCGGGTTGGGTTAACAGCCCTCAGGGGTTCAAATCCCCTATCCTCCGCGCTCGGGTCCGGGGTGCGACCTGCTGAATCACCTGGAGATCAGCGGCTCGCACCCCGGCCCAATTAAGTCCCCGAGGAGGAGTATGGGCCGCACCGTCGCGGTGATCTTGCACGCATCGTTATCGATCGTGGCCGCCGGCCTCTACTTCTTCTTCGTTCTGCCCCGCTGGTACGAGCTGATGGGCCAGACCTCACCGACCCTGGGCCTGATCCTGCGCATCGTCACCGGTGTGCTGATCGGTCTGGCGGCGCTGCCGGTGGTGTTCACACTGCTGCGGACAAAGCGACCTGAGCTGGCCACCCCGCAGTTGGCGCTGCGGTTGCGGACCGCCTCGATCTCGCTGCACGTACTGGCGGCCGTGCTGATCGTCGGCACCGCGATCGCCGAGATCTGGATGTCGCTGGACAGCTTCGGGCCGTGGCTGTTCGGGATCTACGGGGCCGCCGCCGCGATCGCGCTGCTCGGCATCTTCGGCTTCTACCTGGCCTTTGTCGCCGAGCTGCCGCCCCCGCCGCCGAAACCGGTCAAGACCCGCGAGAAGTCCACCCGGCGTGGACGCAAGAAGGCCGCTGGCGAAGAGAGCGAAGAAGCCGAAGAAGCCGAGGCTGAAGCGGCCGCAGACAGCGAAGCGGCCGAAGAAGCCGAGGCTGAAGCGGCCGAAGACAGCGAAGCGGCCGAAGAAGCTGAGGCTGACGACACTGAAGCCGAGGCTGACGACGCCGATGACACCGCGGCTGACGACACTGACGCCGACGCCGAAGCCGACGCCGAAGAAACCGCGGCGGAGGAAGCCTCCGAACCGGCCGAATCGGCCGGCAAGTCACTCGGAAACAAGCGGCCGTCGAGCAAGAGCGGCGCCAAACGGCGGGGCTGGCGCAAGCGCGGCGAAGTCGCCACCGAGGACTGACCGGCACCCACCGCGTCGACATCGGACGTTCGTCCAGCCAAGATGGGTACATGAGCAAACTGAGCTCAACGTCGTTCAAGACGATCGTGGTGGCTGCGCTGAGCACCGTGGCACTCGTCGTCGCACCACTGACCCCCGCCGGCGCCGCCCCCGGTGACCCGCAATCGGCGGCGTCCCGGGTCGAGCCGTCGGTGGCCCGGATCGACACCATCGTCGACTACCAGCAGGCGTACGGCATCGGCACCGGGATCGTGCTGTCCCCGAACGGCGAGGTGCTGACCAACTATCACGTGGTCCAGGGCGCCAACACGATCAACGTGACGGTCGGCCGGCAGAGCTACCCGGCCGAGCTGGTCGGGTATGACCGGCAACATGACATCGCGGTGCTGCAACTGCAGGGTGCGGCCGGCCTGGCACCTGCGCCGTTCGGCGATTCGGCTGCGCTGGCTCCCGGCGCGCCCGTCGTCGCCCTCGGCAATGCGATGGGCACCGGTGCACCGCTGACCCGCGAGGTGGGCACCGTCAGCGCATTCGACCAGACCGTCAACGCCGAGGACGAGCTGACCGGCAGCAGCGATCAGATCGACGGGCTGTTCGAGTTCGCCGCGCCGGTACGCGCCGGGGATTCGGGTGGGCCGGTGGTCAACGAGGCCGGACAGGTGGTCGGCATGACCACCGCGGCGTCGGTGAACTTCCGGATGGGCCCCGGAGGCAAGGGCTTCGCGATCCCGATCAACGAGGCGCTGGGCGTTGCCGGGCAGATCCGCGCGCGCACCCCGTCGGATTCGGTACACATCGGACCGCCGACCCTGCTCGGGGTCGGGGTGCGTACCGCCCAGCGGCAGAACGGCGGCGTCATCGTCCAAGACGTCATCCCCGGCGGTCCGGCCGAGACGGCGGGGCTGATCCCGGGCGATGTGCTCACCTCGATCGACGGGACACCGCTGGACTCGGCGCGCACCCTGACCCTGGTGCTGGATCGGCACTATCCCGGCGACGTCATCGCCCTGACCTGGCTGGACCAGATCGGTCAACAGCACACCGGCAAGGCCACCCTGGCTGCTGGACCGTAATCCGTGGTCACGCTGGACCGGCTGATCAACGTTCTGGGCGGCTACGGGGTGCGGCTGCGCGCCGCGGCGCGTGGAGCCGGCCCGCCACCCCGCTCGACCGAGCTGCGCAGCGTGGTGATGCACGAACCCGATCCGGTCATCGGCGATGTCCTGCTGGCGGTGGGCGCCACCTCGATCGTCGAGGCGGTGCGGTGGGCGCGGGCGGCCCGCGCCGTGGTGGTGCTGGTCCGCGGTCCCAGTTCCGAGAACACAGCCGAGGACGGCCCGATTGCCGACGACGGCATCGCGGTGATGACGGTCGACCCCGAGGTGTCCTGGAGCGAGCTGGCGGCCGTCGTCTACGGAGTGGTGCTGGAGGGCCGGGAGACCGAATCCGGGCGCGGCCCCACCGACTTGTTCGCCCTGGCCGACAGCCTCGCCGACGCGGTCGGGGCGGCGGTCACCATCGAAGACCGGCGCAGTGCGGTGCTGGCGTACTCGCGGCTGCAGCAGCACGCCGACCCGGCCCGCGCCGAGACAATTCTGAGTCGCCGCGCCCCGCGTCGGCTGCGGACGCTGTTCGAGGCCCGCGGGGTGTTCCGCCACCTCGCCGAATCCGATGAACCGATCTACGTCGAGGGCGACGCTGAGCACGGCCTGACCGGTCGGATGGTGGTGGCCGCCCGGGCCGGTCGCGAACTGCTCGGCTCCATCTGGGTGACGTGCGCCGAGCCCCTGCCCGACGCGCGCCGGGCCGCCCTCGCCGACGGCGCCCGCATGGTCAGCCTGCATCTGCTGCGGTCCCGCGCGAGTGCCGATCTGGAACGCCAGGTCGAATCGGAGTTGGTGATCCGGCTGCTCGAGGGCGCCGCCGACGCCACCAGCGTGGCCAGCCGGCTCGCGCTGCCGCAGACGCCGCTGCGGGTGATCGCGCTGCGGGCGCACACCGCCGACGAGCGGCACGCCGCGCTGCTGTTGGCGTTCGAGCGGGCCACCGCCGGCTTCGGCTGGTCGCGTCCCGGGCGCAGCGCGCTCGTCGGCAACACCGTCTACACCGTGCTGCCCGGCGCCGAGGCCGAGGCGGCAAGCGCGTGGGTGACGGGTCTGCGCGCAGCGCTGCCGGAGCCGGTCGGTGTGCTGGCCGGGATCAGCAGCCCGGCCACCGCCGCCGAACTGGCGCTGGCCCGCAGCGAGGCCGACGAATGCCTGGCCCTGCACGAGGTGCGCCGGGCCGGCCCGGCGCCGGTCTACGACGAGGTCTGGGACGACATCCTGCTGCAGCGGCTGCGGATCGCCGCCCGCTCTGGACGCGCCCCGCAACGCGGACCGGTCGCCGAGCTGCGCGCCCACGACCAGGTACACGGCACCCAATACGCGGCCACGTTGCGCGCCTGGCTGGAAGCCCAAGGGGACCGGGCCGGGGCCGGCCGGGCCCTGGGCGTGCACGAGAACACCGTGCGGTACCGGTTGCGCAAGATGAGCGAGCTGACCCAGCTCAACCTGGACGATCCGCGCAAGCGGCTGGCGATGATGATCGAGCTGGCCGCCACCGAAGAACTGTCGTAATCCGACAATCACACGCCGCGGGATTGTCGGTGGGATGCAAACGCCGTGCAACACATCACACTCACCATGGACACATGAAGGGTGTCGAACGCATCGACGGCGGACCACGCTCGGTGGTCGTCGTGGGCGCCGGCATCGTCGGCCTGTCCACCGCATGGTTTCTGCAGGACCGCGGGGTCACGGTCACCGTGGTGGACCGGTCCGGGCCGGCGGCCGGGGCCTCATGGGGCAACGCCGGCTGGGTTTCGCCGACGCTGACCATTCCGCTGAACGATCCGGCGGTCCTGCGCTACGGCCTGCGGTCGATGGTCAGCCGCTCGGCCCCACTGCACATTCCGCCCACCGCCGACCCGGGACTGTGGTCGTTTCTGGCCCGCTTTGCGATGAACTGCCGGCTGTCGTCGTGGACCAGAGCCGCGACCGCCAACCTGACGTTCAACGACGAGTGCCTCGAGGCCTACGACGTACTGACCGCCAACGGGGTCGCGGTACCGACCACTGACGGGCCGATCACCGCGCTGTTCGAAACCCCCCGCCAGGCTGAACACCTGAGAACCGAACTGCACCGGATGGCCGCGCTGGGACAGCACGTGGCCGTCACCGAACTGACCGGGGCGACGCTGCGCGAGCAGGTCCCCCTGGCGTCGGCGGCCATCACCACCGGCCTCAGCATCGAAGGCCAACGTTTCGTCGATCCCGGCCGATTCGTGCACGCGCTGGCCAACGCCGTCGTCGACCGCGGCGCAGAACTCGTCATCGGGGAGGTGACCGGTGTGCAGCCGGGCCGCGACGGGATCAGCGTGCAGCTGCCGGACCGGTCACTGAGCGCCGAGGCAGCGGTGATCGCCACCGGGGCGTGGCTGTCGAAGCTGGCCGGGCCGTGGGTGCGCACCCCGGTGCGGGCCGGCCGCGGCTACTCGTTCACGGTGCCGGTCGATCGCCCCGTCCTCGGGCCGATCTACCTGCCCGAGGCACGAGTGGCCTGCACCCCGTATCGGGGCGGGCTGCGGGTGGCCGGCACCATGGAGTTCCGCTCCCCCGACGCCCCGCTGCAACCGGCGCGCATCGAAGCCATCGTCGCCTCGGCCACCCCGCTGCTCGACGGTGTGGGCTGGGCCGCCCGCAGCGATCCGTGGGTGGGTCCACGTCCGGTCACCCCCGATGGACGCCCACTCATCGGTGAAGTCGCACAAGGCATTTACGTCGCAGGCGGCCACGGGATGTGGGGACTGGCCCACGGCCCGGTCACCGGACGACTGCTGACCGAATACATCACCACCGGAAAGCAACCCGACGCCCTGCGTGATTTCGACCCTCTGCGCTGAGGATTCACCACGTTGCCCGTCACGGGCGCACACGACGTCAGGGGCGGCGCACCCGCCCGCCCCTGACGTCAACTCCGCATCATCGGAAGGACACTGAAATGACTGCCAGCCAACGTATTTGGTTATCCCCGTCGGCCTATGACCGACTGCAGACCGAGCTCTCGATGCTGCGCGAGCTGATCGCGACGGAGGCCGCCTCCGACTCCGACGAGAACCAGGTGGCCGTCCAGCGAGCCCGGCAAGCCCGGATCCAGCAGATCCACGATCAGCTGCTCAACGCTGTCGTCGGCGAGGATCCGCCCGACGACGGCGTGGCCGAGCCGGGCATGGTCTTGACCGTGCGCTACGACCTGACCGGTGAGGAGGAGACGTTTCTGCTCGGCGTCCGCGGCGCCGAATACGGCGACCTGGAGGTGTATTCGGTGAACTCCCCGTTGGGTGAGGCGATCGTCGGGGCCCGCCCCGGCGAGCAACGCCGCTACCCGGTCCCCAGCGGGGACGCCGTACCGGTGACGCTGCTGGCCGCCGTGCCGTTGGGGATGCACCAGCCGGCCGCGGGCTGAGGCAGGAGCGCCTTACGCTGTTCGGATGGCAGGCGAACGCAAGGGCACGCCCGGCAGCTTGACCGCCGACGACTGGGTGCGGGCCGGGTACGCCCTGCTGGCCTCCGACGGGATGCGGGCGCTCAAGATCGAGCGGCTCTGCGAACAGATCGGCGCCACCCGGGGCAGCTTCTACTGGCACTTCACCGACATGAAGGGCTACCGGGCCGCCCTGGTGGCGTCGTGGAACGAATTCCTGGAGCAGGACCGCCGCTCACTGGCCGAGCTCGAGGATCTGCCGCCGCGGGAACGCCTGTCAGGAATGATGAAAGAGCTGATGAGTCCGCGGCACTGGACGCTGGAACGGGCGATGCGGGAGTGGGCCCGGTCCGACGATGTCGCGGCGGCCAATGTGCGCGCGGCCGATCACCGCGTCCTGGTCGCGGTCACGAAGGCCTATCTGGATTACGGGTTCAGCCCCGAGGAGGCGGATCTGCGCGGCCAGGCCACCTTCGCCACGGGCATCGGGGTGCTGCACCTCATGGACTCGGCCGAAGCGCTCACCGCGGCCGACCGCTACGAGAGATTTCTGGACCTCATGCTCGGCGGCTGAGCTCGCCGCGTCACCGACGGTTGCCCTGCTCGTCCCAGTGTTCGGCGACCTTCTTGCTGGGCTGCACCCGCGGCGGCTCGCCTGGCATCTTGGGGTAGCTCGGCGGATAGGGCAGATCCCCGAGGCCGCGTTCCTCGTCGGCGGCCACCAGATCCAGCAGCGGCTGCAGCGACTGGTTTTCGTCGTCGATGCCGGCCCACGGATCATCGCGCCCGGCAAGGAAATCCGGCACCGTGGCGATCGTGTAGTCATCCGGGTCGGCATCGCTCAGCTCAGCCCAGGACAGCGGCGTGGACACCGTGGCGATCGGGGTCTTGCGGGCCGAGTAGGCCGAGGCGAACGTGCGGTCACGGGCGTTCTGGTTGTAGTCGATGAACAACCGCTGCCCCCGCTCTTCTTTCCACCACGACGTGGTCACCGCATCGGGTGCCCGACGTTCGACCTCCCGGGCCAGCGCGATGCCGGCGCGCCTGACCTCGATGAAATCCCAATCGGTCAAGATCGGCAGGAACACGTGCACACCTCGGCCGCCGGAGGTTTTCGGATAGCCGACCAGGCCCAGCTCGTCGAGCAGGGGCTTGAGCACATCGCAGGCAATACTGCGGGCTTCGGCGAATCCGGTGCCGGGCTGCGGGTCCAGGTCGATGCGCAACTCGTCGGGGTGCTCGGTGTCCGGGCAGCGAACCTGCCACGGGTGCAACGTGATCGTGCCCATCTGGGCAGCCCAGGCGATCGCCGCCGGATGGGTGACCTTCAGCGCATCGGCGGTGCGGCCCGACGGGAACGTCACCGTACAGGTCTCCAAATAGTCGGGATGCTTCTGCGGCACCCGTTTCTGGTAGATCTCCTCGCCCTCGATACCGTCGGGAAATCGCTGCAGATGCGTGGGCCGGTCCCGCAGCAGCGTCACCATTTTCTCGGCGACACTGAGGTAGTACTCCATCAGCTTGCCCTTGGTGCCGTTGCGGCCCAGCTTGGGGTAATACACCTTGTTCGGGTTGGTGAACCGGACCTTGATTCCGTCGACGTCGAGTTCGGTTGCCCCGCCAGCCTTTTCAGCCATTTCAGCCTTCCTTCGCCAGCACGTCGTTCAGGTCGTAGTTCAACGGCACGTCGAGCTGAGCGAACGTACAGCTGGACGGCTCGCGGTCGGGGCGCCACCGCAGAAACTTCACCGCGTGCCGGAAGCGCCGGCCGTACTCGGTGTTACCTTCCATCTGGTCATACGCCACCTCACATACCCGTTCCGGCCGGACCGGAATCCAGCGCTTGTCGGCAGCCGAGTTCCACCGGCTGGGATCACCGTCGCGCACTTCGTCGCCCTCGCGCAGCGGCTCCAGGTCGGCCAGCAGCTTGAGCCGGTCCTTGACGCTGAACGAGGCTGCACCACCGACCATTTGCAGCTCACCGTCGGAGCGGTACAGCCCGAGCAGGATCGACCCGACGCCCTCCCCGCTCTTGTGGATGCGGTAGCCCATGGCCACACAGTCAGCGTCACGGTGGTGCTTGACCTTGACCATCTCCCGCTTACCGGGCAGATACGGGCCGTCGAGGCGCTTGGCGATGACGCCGTCGAGCCCGGCCCCTTCGAAGGTCTGCAACCACTCGGCCCCGAGTTCGGGATCGGTGGTGGTGCGGGTGACGTGGCACCACACCTGATTTGCTCCTCGCGTGCGCAGAAGCTTGTCTCCGACGGCGTCGACGAGCGCTTCACGACGATCCCGGAACGGCGCGGCCAGCAGTGACCGGTCCCCGATGGCCAGCGCGTCGAACCCGATGAAATGCGCCGGGGTCTGCCCGGCGAGCATGGTGATGCGCGACTCGGCGGGATGGATGCGCTGGGACAGCGACTCCCAGTCCAGCCGTACTCGGTTGTCGATCTCGCGTGGCACCACCACTTCGCCGTCCAGCACGCAGCGCCCGACGAGCTCGTCGCGCAGCGCATCGAGCAGTTCCGGGAAGTAGCGCCCCAGCTCCTTGCCGTTGCGCGACTGCAGCACCACCTCGTCACCGTCACGGAACACCAGCGCCCGGAAGCCGTCCCACTTGGGTTCGTAGGACCACACCCCGGCCTCGTCCGGCACCTTCACCTGCGCCTTGGCGAGCATCGGTTCGATCGGCGGCTGCACTGGCAAGTCCACGAGTTCCATACTCACGTAGACCCGTGAACCAAGGCAATGTCATCGCCGAAGGTCATCGCCGAAAGCCACAATGGACCCATGCGCCTGCCCGTGATGCCGCCCGTCGCACCGATGCTGGCCAAGCCGGCGACGGTGATTCCATCGGGCGCGTCCTACGAACCCAAGTGGGACGGCTTTCGTACCATCTGTTTTCGCGACGGCGACGACGTCGAGTTGGGCAGCCGCAACGAGCGGCCGATGACGCGATATTTCCCCGAACTCGTCGAGGCGGCCACGGCGGAACTGCCGCCACGGTGTGTCGTCGACGGCGAAATCGTCATCGCGGCCGAGGACGGTCTGGATTTCGAGGCGCTGCAACTGCGATTGCACCCGGCCGCGTCGCGGGTGCGCATGCTGGCCGAACAGACGCCGGCGGCCTTCATCGCATTCGACCTGCTGGCGTTGGGCGACGAGAACCTGATGGACCGGCCGTTCAGTGAACGGCGCGCCACTCTCGTCGACGCGCTGGGCTCGGGCCCGTCATTCCACGTCACCCCGGCGACCACCGATCTGCCCACGGCACGGCGCTGGTTCGACGAATTCGAGGGAGCCGGGCTCGACGGGTTGATCGCCAAACCGCTCACCCTCGCCTATCAGCCCGACAAACGGGTGATGGTGAAGATCAAGCACCAGCGGACCGCCGATTGCGTGGTCGCCGGCTATCGGCTGCACAAGTCCGGACCCGACGCGATCGGCTCGCTGCTACTCGGGCTCTACACCGACGACGGTGAGCTGGCCTCCGTCGGCGTCATCGGCGCCTTCCCGATGGCACGGCGCCGAGCCCTGTTCACCGAATTACAGCCCCTGGTAACCAGTTTCGAGCACCACCCGTGGAACTGGGCCGCCCAGGTGGCCGCCGATCCGCAACTCGCGCGTCGGTACGGCGGCGGGTCACGCTGGAACGCCGGCAAGGACCTGTCCTTCGTGCCGCTCCGGCCCGAACGCGTCGTCGAGGTCCGCTACGACCACATGGAGGGCCGTCGCTTCCGGCATACCGCCCAGTTCAACCGCTGGCGGCCCGACCGGGACCCGCAGTCGTGCACCTATGCCCAGCTCGAGCAGCCGGTCACCTTCCGGCTCGACGACATCGTCCCGGGGCTGATTCGCGACTAGTGGTGATCCGGCGGCTGCAGCCAGGTGGCCAGGTTGCGCACGTAGTCCTTGAACACCCCCAGGCGCGACGGGTCGGCCCTGATCTGCCAGCCGGGCCGATCGGTGACGAACGACGGTGCGCCACAACCGAGATCCCAGTTGTAATCGGCGAAGTGGTGGAACGACGACTCCGCCACGGCCCGGCCCATCGGCCTGCCCTCCGCCGTCTGCTCACCGTCGAGTGCAACGGCAAGATCGAACGTCCGGCCCGTCCCGGTGCTACGCCCCCGGGCCACCACCGTCGCGGATGGGACGGCAGCAGCCGACACGAGTCCTTCGTGGGGGTGGGCCGGAAACCACTCGATGCGGCCGCTGGCAGTCCGGGCGGTACGCAGCAACTGGTGCACCGGCTCCACAGCCAGCACCGGCTGGTAGTCGCCGTTGGCGCCCGAGTGGATGTTGGCGTCAACGAACTCGTTGAGCTGTCCCAATGAGCCCAGCCCGCGCAGACAGCCACCCAGATCCCGGTGGTCACGCGCGGTGAGCACCCCGCCGCCGAGCCCGCGGAACCGGCCGATCGCCGCGCACTCCCCGGGCGTCAGACCGTTGCCGACATCGACCGCCATCAACCACAGCTGATCGAACCCCAGCTCGTCGAGGTGGCTGAGCACCGGATCCTGCACACCGTGATCGACCCGGTTGCGGGCCAGCACATCGTGCCCGTCGGCACGCAGCTCACCGGCCAGCAGCGAGAACCGCCTGATATCCCAGTCATCGGGGTTCTCGGTGATCGTGGTCTGCAACAGGATTGTCGCCATGTCAACCAGCCTGACTTATCCGGTCAGACCTGGGACCCTTGAAAACCCGTGGTTCAGCTGGTCCACGACACAGTGCGCAGCTGCCGGCGGGACCGCACGCCCAGCTTGACGAACACCTTGCGCAGATGCCATTCGACGGTATGGGTGCTGATGAACAACTGTGCGCCGATCTCCTGATTGGTCAACCCATCGCGGGCCAAGCCGGCGATCTGTGCCTCCTGCGCGGTCAGCTCGTCACCCGAGACCAAAGGCTGTTTGCGCACCTTCTCTCCGGTGGCGGTCAGCTCGCGACGGGCCCGCTCGGCGAACGCCTGTGCGCCCATCGTGGTGAACATGTCGTAGGCGACGTTGAGGTGCTCCCGCGCGTTGGTCCGCTGTTTCCGCCGACGCAGCCACTCCCCGTAGCGCAGGTGGGTCCGTGCCAGTTGCACCCGCGCCCGGCTGCGGCCCAGCCGCTCGATCGACTCCTCGAACAGCGCGTCGGCATCGTTGTCGTCGGCGAGCAGCGCCCGCGCAGCGGCGAAGACACCCAGGCCCCAATCGGTTCCGCTGGCACCCGCCCCCGTCTCCAGCCGGCGCACCGCGTCCTCGGCGACCTCCCGCTCACCGACCCGCACCGCCGCTTCGGCCAACTCGAGCAGGGTCCAACCGTAGAACCCCAGATCGTGGTATTCGCAGGCCTTTCGGGCCGCGGCCAGTGCCTCGTCGTAGCGGCTCAGGCCGTTGTAGAGCACTGCGGCGGCATACCCGCTTATCCCCAGCAGCCGCCCCTCACCCTTGGCGGTGCCCTCGGCCATCCCCGCCTCGATGAGGTCACCGGCCTCGGCGAGATCTCCGCGCCAGGCCGCCAGTTCCACCTTGTGGTACTTCATCGGATGGTGGCCGATGGCCGTCGAGATCGTGTCGGCCTCTTCCAGAAGTCTTGCTGCCGTGACGAATTCACCTTCCAGCACATGCACACCGGCCTTGTAGGTGATGGCCGACGGCAGGATCGCCAACGCTCCGGTGGCCCGCGCGTAGCCGATCATGTCGGTGGCCAGCTGATCGTTCAACTCGAAATCCCACATCTCGCCGGCCACCGATTCATGCATGATCGGGAACGCCAGTGCCAACCAGGTCAGCGCCCTACCGTCGTGACTGCGAGCGTGCTCGGCCCACAGCTGCAGGGCGGCACGCAGGTGATCGACCGCGGCGGACAGTCCTTCGGTGACCAACGTCGCCATACCGATGAGCAGAACGTCGATGGGCCGCGTGGGCTCGGCGATCCCGGCAACCGCCGCACGTGCCGCCTCCGCCGCGATCACCAACGCCTCCGGTTGGCTGCGCGAGGCGTACATTGCGGCGGCCAACGCCTCGATGTAGGTCTCCCGGGCCAGTTCGTCGTCGAGGGTCTCCAGGCGCCCGGCGGCGGCGATCAGCAGCGCCGCGGCGTGGCGGACCGGCGGCGCCCCGGGCAGGCCGCCCCGGCTGTGGGTGAACTCCATCTGCGCACGCAGTCGTCCCACCTGCGCCTGCTGCAGCGCAGTCAACGAGTTCAGCTCGGCCAGGGACAGCAGTTCGTAGGCGGCCTCGGGCGCGGCCGCCGCACGTTTGGCGGCCGCGGCCGCGATCGCCCGCGCGGCGCGCAGACCCGGATCGGCGGACAGGATCGCGGCCCGCTCGAGAAAGGTGGCCGCGGCGGCGATCCCGCCTCGGCTCTGGGCCCGCCACGACGACGCTTCCAGTTCGGCGGCCACCGCGTCGTCAGGACCTGTCGCGGCGTTGGCGGCGTGCCAGGCCCGGCGGTCGGGGTCGATTTCGGGGTCGATGGCAACCGCCAAGGCGCGGTGCACGTCTCGGCGGTCGGCAGCGTCGGCCGCCCGGTAGGCCGCCGACCGAACCAGCGGGTGGTAAAAGCGCATCCGGGACCCGAACTCGATCACGCCGGCGGCCTCGGCCGGTACCAGCGCCTGCATTC
The DNA here is from genome assembly GCF_019050325.1 of [Mycobacterium] fortunisiensis. Lineage (GTDB taxonomy): Bacteria > Actinomycetota > Actinomycetes > Mycobacteriales > Mycobacteriaceae > Mycobacterium > Mycobacterium fortunisiensis. The sequence continues at coordinate 122,065 of NZ_VOMB01000027.1, forward strand.
CGACCCCGAGATGCCCTGCGGCGCGGGCGAACAGCGTCGGGTCGCCGAGCGGATCGGCCGCGGCGAGCAGCACCAGTTTCCGGGTGTCTTCCGGCAGCGTCTGGATCCGGCGGACGAACCCCTCCTGCACCTGCCCCGGCGACAGTCCCGAACCGAGCCAAAAACCCCCGGACAGCTCGGCCGCCGGGACGTTGCGCGGCACCTCGAGCAGCGCCAGCGGGTTGCCGCGGGTCTCGGCGACGATGCGGTCGCGGACCCGTGCGTCGATCCCGCCCACCATCACCGATTCCAGCAACTCCCTGGCATCGCCGTCCGACAAGCCCTCGACCCGCAGCTCGGGCAGGCCGGGCAGCACCCCGGCCAGGCCGTCATGACCGTCACGGACCGCGAACACCAGCACAACCGGCTCCGCCAGCAACCGCCGCGCGACGAAACCCAGGGTCTGCACCGAAACCTGGTCGAGCCACTGCGCGTCGTCGATCACACACAGCAGCGGCTTGTCATCAGCGGCGGCGGCCAGCAGGCTCAGCACGGCCAGACCGACCAGAAAACGATCGGGCACCGGTCCGGCACCACGACCGAAGGCCACCGAGAGCGCGTCATACTGCGGCTCGGGAAGTTTGTCGAGATGCTCCAGCAGCGGTGCGCACAGATGATGCAATCCGGCGAAGGCCAGTTCCATGTCGGACTCGACCCCGGCCACCTGTGCCACCCGGAACCCGGACGCCTGTGCGACGACATACTCGAGCAACGCCGTCTTCCCGACGCCTGCCTCGCCCCGCATCACCAGCACCGCGCTGCCGTGCGAACCGACACCTGAAACCAGGTGTCGTAGCGTCGCACATTCGCTGGCACGGCCACGCAGGGGTGGGTCTGCGCCCATCATCGCCATCACACCGCCACGTCCGATTTTTGCCGAAACCTTACCAAGGCGGTCGGGGTCCGGCAGGTTCGGTAGGGTGCCGCCCATGACCACCCCAGCGGTGCCCGTGACGTGGCCCGACGGTGCCCGGTGTGCGGCCTCGTTCACCTTCGACGTGGACGCCGAAGCCGCGATGCTGGGGCTCTCACCCGCGCACGCCGACCGGATGTCGGCGGTCAGCCACCAGGCCTACGGGCCGCTGACCGCCATGCCGCGTCTGCTGAAAACCCTTGCCCGGCACAACATCAGCTCGACGTTCTTCGTGCCCGGCTATACCGCCTTTCGCTACCCGGACGTGGCGCGGGCCATCGTCGACGCCGGCCACGAAATCGCCCACCACGGCTATCTGCACGAGCCGCTGGGCGGCCTTGGCCAGGCCGAGGAAGCCGCGATCCTCGACCGGGCCTCGGACGCCCTGGAGCAGATCACCGGCGTGCGCCCGGTCGGATACCGCGCCCCGATGTGGGAGCTCAACTGGCACTCGCCGAAGCTGCTGCGGGACAGGGGTTTTCTGTACGACAGCAGTCTGATGGACACCGACCACCCCTACGAGCTGGCGGTGGAGGGCGGTGGACCACTGGTGGAGATACCGATCGGTTGGGGACTCGACGACATCCAGCAGTACTGCTTCGTGCCCGGCCTCTACGACACCGGGGTGATCGAGAGCCCGCTGAAGGCAACCGAGGTGTGGCGTTTGGAGTTCGACGCGCTTCGCGAGGCCGGGGCCTGCTGGGTGCTGACGAACCACCCCTTCATCTCCGGACGACCGTCACGGGCCAAGGCGCTCGACGAGCTGATCGGCTACGTGCGTGGCTTCGACGACGTGTGGGTGACGAGCCTTTCCGCCATCGCACAGCATGTGCGGAACCTGGGCCTGACGCCGCGCAGCATCGTGCGCCCCGATCCGGCCGACTACTGATTCAACCGAACCGCAGCTTCGGCTCCGGCAGAGACGCCGTGCCATGGTGGGCGAATTGTGTCCAGCGGGTGCGTAATTCACGTGCCAGGTGGTCATCGATCGTGTGCTGCGGCCCGAGCATCGGTGCGTCGGACCAGATCTGCGGTGAACCGAACAGCAGCGGCAACTCGATGCAGTGGGTGGCACCCAGCGGCGCGCCCTGCGGCGCCCAGTCGATCCGGTATTCGCCCACCTGGCCGCCGTTGTCGCGCCAAGCCTGGGCCAGCCGTTCCGCGGGCCCACCGAAGGCCTTCCTGGTCAGCGCCGGGGTCCCGGCCTTGGTCACCAGCCGGCCCAGCGCCGGTACCCGGCCCAGCGCAGTGACACGTCGGTCCATCGCCACAAACGGTGCACCGTCGTCTTTGGTGTAGCCGATGAGCAGCTCGATGTTCTTGGCGGCCTGGGCGATCCGGTCCAGCACCGCCTCCTCCGGCGGCAACGGCGCCCGGCCCAGGATCGGGGCGAAAGCCAGCGCACCGAGCAGGCCGAAACCCTGGGCGGCCTGGATCGCGGCGGCTTCGGCGTGCAGCAGCTGGGTGATCGTCGCCTCGGCCGGCGGCACCCCGGCCAACGCCGCATCCATGGCGCGGCGCATGGCGTCGGCCAGCCGGTCGCGCCCGTCGTTCAACTCCAGCGGGCCGCTCTGCAGAATCGCCCGGTGAAACAGCCCCGCCGACGCGTCGCACAACATCAGCTTCAGCACCGAATCCGCGCCGGCGGACTGCCCGAACGCGGTGACGTTGTCGGGGTCCCCGCCGAAGGCGGCGATGTTGTCCGAAACCCAGTTCAGCGCCAGCAGTTGATCGCGCAGGCCGAGGTTCTCCTCACCGACCGGGGTCAGGAAGCCGAAGATCCCCAGCCGATAGCTGACGTTCACCACTACGACATCGCCCTCGCGGGCCAGCAGTCCGGCGTCGTACTTCGGCGATTCCCCACTCCCCGACACATAGGCACCGCCGTGAAACCACACCATCACCGGAAGTTTGTGGGCGTTGACCGGGGCCGTCACGGTCACCAACAGGCAGTCCTCGCTCGTCGCGAGACCGTCGAGGATCGGACCGGTGACGAAACTCAGCCGCGACGGCCGCTGTGGACAGGCGGCACCGGGTTGCGTCGCGTCCCGCACGCCGGGCCACAGGCCCACCGGTTCGGCGATCTCAAACCGCTTGGCACGGCCATAGGGAACACCGCGGGCACGTATCAGTCCGTCACTCTCATCGACCTGGATCGTGCCGCCGTGCACATGTCGATGTATCACCACATGCACGCTATCCGCGTTTGGCGTCGGTCCGGACCGGGCACGCCGACTACATGTCTGTAACCGCATTTCAGGACCTGCCACTGGCTGACCGAGATCGCGAATGGGACGGCGACGCGGCCGAGAAACGAGTCCGCAAGTGGGCCGATGCGCAGGACGAACCCAACCAGAAGTACCGCGACGCCCACGTCTGGTACGACAAGAAGCACAAGGACAACTTCACCGGCTACAAGCTGCTGATCGCCGACGTGATCGGCGGCAAGCTGGAAGCCGTACCCCGCGGGGTGATGGCCGCCGGCGGCATCATGGACGGTGCCCGCGGCGGCGTCGACCTGCCCGAAGACGACATCGACCGGGTGAAGAGCCACCTGGCGAAGTACTACGAGAAGATGGGCGAGTCGGCGCCCTGGGACCGCGACTGAGTGTCGCGATCGATAGATTGCGGGCGTGAGCCTGCACCCCGCCGGGCGGTTCGCGCCGAGCCCGTCGGCCGACCTGCACATCGGCAACCTCCGCACCGCGGTGCTGGCCTGGTTGTTCGCCCGGTCCACCGGGCGGCGGTTCCTGCTGCGGATCGAGGACCTCGACGACCGAACCTTCCCCGAAATCGGCCGGCGCCAGGTCGATGACCTGGCGGCGATCGGACTGACCTGGGATGAACCGGTCGAATGGCAGACCGGGCACACCGCGCGCTACGACGCCGTTGTCGAGCAGCTGCGCGATGCCGGGCTGCTATACGAATGCTATTGCAGCCGAAGAGATATCGCCCAGGCGCCACGGGCTCCCCACGCTCCCGAAGGCGCTTACCCGGGTACCTGCCGCGACCTCACCACAACCGAACGTGAGCAGCGCCGCGCCGAGACCGGGCGGCCACCGGCGCTGCGGTTGCGCACCGACACCTTCGTCGGCACTGTCACCGATCTGCTGCACGGCAGCTACACCGGGATCATCGACGACTTCGTGGTGCGCCGCGGTGACGGCGTGCCGGCCTACAACCTGGCCGTGGTGGTCGACGATGCCACCGCCGGCGTCGACCAGGTGGTCCGTGGTGACGACCTGCTGAGCTCCTCGCCGCGTCAGGCCTATCTGGCCCGGTTGCTGGACTATTCGGAGCCGACCTACGCGCACGTGCCGCTGGTACTCAACGAAGACGGGGCCCGGCTGGCCAAGCGGGACGGCGCGGTCACCCTGGCCGAGATCGGTGTCGAACGGGCACTGACCCAGATCAGTGCGTCACTGGGGTGGCCCGCGTCCGACCTCGACGGCATGCTGGCCCGATTCGATCCGGCCGCCCTGCCGCGGCGCCCCTGGATATATCAGGTGGGCTGAGCAGAACCCTGCAGAACCGCGCGCGCCCCTGTTAGCGTCCGGCCGTGCGCTCCCGACGAATCCCGCTGCTGGGGCTCCTGCTGATCGTCGCAACCCTGCTGGCCGCGTGTGGTTCGCAGAGCGACGACGCCGGGCCCCTGCAGGCCGGTGTGCTGCGGGTGGGCACGGAGGGGGTGTACGCGCCGTTCAGCTATCACGACGCCGCCACCGGACAACTCAGCGGCTACGACGTCGACGTGGCCCGCGCCGTCGCCGACAAACTCGGCGTCCGGGTGGAATTCGTCGAGACACCGTGGGACTCGATCTTTGCCGCCCTGGAAGCCAAGCGGTTCGACGTGGTCGCCAACGAGGTGACCATCACCGACGAGCGCAAGACGAAATACGATCTGTCCGAGCCTTATTCGGTCGGCGAAGGGGTGATCGTCACTCGCGCCGACGACGATTCGATCAGCTCACTGGCCGATCTCAAAGGCAAGGTCGCCGCGGAGAACGCCACCAGTAACTGGTCAGAGATCGCGCTGGCGGCCGGGGCCCGGGTCGAGGCCGTGGAGGGCTTCACCCAGGCCATCAAGCTGCTCAACCAGGGCCGCGTCGACGTCGTCGTCAACGACAGCATCGCGGTGTACGCCTATCTGGCCGAAACCGGCGACAAGTCGGTCAAGATCGCCGGAAAGGTCGGAGAGAAGAGCGAACAGGGCTTCGCGGCCCGCAAGGACAGCGGGCTGCTACCCGATCTCAACCGGGCCCTCGACGAATTGCGCGCCGACGGCACGTTGACCGCCATCTCGCAGCGCTACCTCAAGGCCGACGCCTCCGGGGCGGCCGAGCCTGCCGGCACCCAGCCACGGTCGACCTGGCAACTGGTCGCCGACAGCTTGGGGCCCCTGCTCAAAGCCGCGGTCACCATGACGATCCCGCTTACCGTCATCAGCTTCCTCATCGGCCTGGTGATCGCCCTGGCAGTGGCGCTGGCCCGGCTGTCGACGCACCGGGTGGTGAGCAGCCTCGCCCGGTTGTACATCTCGATCATCCGCGGTACCCCGCTGCTGGTGCAGTTGTTCATCGTGTTCTTCGCCCTGCCCGAGTTCGGGGTGAAGATCGACCCGTTCCCGGCCGCGGTGATCGCGTTCAGCCTCAACGTCGGCGGCTATGCGGCCGAGGTCATCCGCTCGGCGATCCAGAGTATCCCGAAGGGGCAGTGGGAAGCCGCCGAGACCATCGGGCTGAACTACACCGGAACCCTGCGACGGATCGTCCTGCCCCAGGCCGCCCGGGTGGCGGTCCCGCCGTTGTCGAACACTTTGATCTCACTGGTCAAAGACACCTCCCTGGCGTCGACGATTCTGGTCACCGAGCTGTTGCGCCAAGCCCAGATCATCGCGGCGCCAACGTTCGAGTTCTTCGCCCTGTACGGCACGGCCGCGATCTATTACTGGGTGATCTGCCTGGTGCTCTCGTTCGGTCAGAGCCGGGTGGAACGCCGATTGGAAAGGCACATTGCGCGATGACCGACTCGACCGACAACCGGATCGTCGCCACCGACGTGCACAAGGCCTTCGGCGACCACCAGGTGCTCAAGGGCATCTCGTTCACCGTGCCGCGGGGCACCGCGACCACCGTCATCGGCCCGTCGGGATCCGGCAAGACGACGCTGTTGCGTGCGCTCAACGCCCTCGACGTCCCCGACGCCGGAGTGATCCGGGTCGGCGACGTCGAACTGGACTTCGCCCGGCCGGTAGCCAAGGATCAGCTGCGCCGGTACCGCGCGCAGAGTGGCTTTGTGTTCCAGTCCCACAACCTGTTTCCGCATAGAACAGTGCTGCAGAACGTCACCGAAGGTCCGCTGGTGGTGCAGAAACGTCCCCGCGAGAAGGTGCTGGCCGAGGCAGGCGAGCTGCTGCGCCAGGTGGGCCTGGCCGACCAGCGGGACAAATACCCGTATCAACTGTCGGGCGGCCAACAGCAGCGGGTGGGCATCGCGCGGGCCCTGGCGCTGCGCCCGAAGGTGGTGTTGTTCGACGAGCCGACCTCAGCGCTGGACCCGGAACTGGTCGGCGAAGTGCTCGCCGTGATCCGGGATCTGGCCGTCGAAGGCTGGACCCTGGTGATCGTCACGCACGAAATCCAGTTCGCCCGCCAGGTTTCCGATCAGGTGCTGTTCACCGATCGCGGGGTGATCCTGGAGCAGGGCCCGCCGGCCGCGGTGATCGGCGATCCGAAGGAAGAGCGCACCCGTCAGTTCCTGCAGCGGATCCTCAACCCGCTCTGACTTCCTTTGCCGCCTTCCTTTGCCGAGCAGACACAAAACTGCAGTTTTCCCGGCCGAAATGGGCAGTTTTACGTCTGCTCGCGGGTGAAGGTGGTGGCCCAGCCGACGAGCGAGCGCAGGTGGGTGAGCACCTCCTCGTCGGGATGGGCACCGGGGTCTTCCAGATGCAGCCGGGCCAGTTCCTCGATGGCGGCCAGCAGCATCCGAACAGTCGGGCCGTCGGGGTCGGCGGAAAGATGCCGGCCCGCAACCCTCCGGGCGTAGCCGCGCCCCAGTGCGATACGGTCGCGGACCTGCGAGGGCGCCCCTTCCGGTGGCTGCAGGATGATGCGCCAACTCACCGGAGCGGCATGCAGATACGCCAGGATGCCACGGCCCATCTGGTCGACATCGGCCAGCTCGGCCACACTGCCCATCCCCGCGAAGGCGATGGCCGACTCACGGTCGAGCAGCGCCGTGGTGAGCCCGCCCAGATCGGTGAACTGTTGGTACACCACGGTTCTGGTGACGTTGGACTGGGCTGCCACCCGCTCGATGGTCAACGCGACGTACCCGTCGGCGGCGACGATATCGCGCGCCACGTCGAGCAGCTGATCCCGCCGCTCGGCGCCTGACATGCGTCGCTTCGTCATTTCGGGCCCAACAACAGGTCCACGGCGACGGCGGCGCTCTGCACCGCACTTTCCATGGTGGCCGACCAGTCGGTGGCGGTCCAGTCCCCGGCCAGCACCAGCGTGGGCACCGAGGTGCGTTGCGGCGGGCGCAGCGCATCCGTGCCCACCACCTGCGAGAAGGTGGCTTTCGGCATCTTGACCACCTGCGCCTGAACGACTTTCGCGTCCCTCGCCGCCGGGTAGTAACGGCGCAGCAACGCCATCTGCTCGGCGACGATCTCGTCGTTGCTCTTGTGGATCTGCTCGTAGGCGCCACTGGTGGTCAGGCAGTATAGCCAGCCCCGGTCGGTGCTGCGTCCGTGCATGATCTGCCGGTCGAACACCTCGTCGATCACCGCGGTGCCGCCGATGAGCCCTTCGAATGCCGACTCGGTGCCCAGCGGCCGGTCGAGGTACAGATTGGTGCTCACGATCGGTGTGTAGCCCAATTTATCTGCGGCGGCATAGATTTCCGGGTGCTCGGGCAGATCGTCGAGGAGTCCGGCGATGTTCGAGTTGGGCACCGCGCAGACCACGGCATCGGCGGGGACCTCGGTTCCGTCGGCCAGGAGTACGCCGGTGACCGCTCCGCCCTCGATGGCGATGCGACGGGCGACTGCCCGGTAGCGGACGTCGACGCCACGCTCCTCGAATACCTTCATCGCGCCGTTGACGTACAGGGTGTCGAGGTCGACGGTCGGATAGCCGATGGTGACCGGGGTGCGGTGCTTGATGCCGAGCCGGATGCCGGTGGCCATCACGTTGGCGAACACCTTCGCCGACTCCTTGGCCACCGGCTCCGCGGCGATCCCGAGAGCAAGCCAGTCCCACAACGCTTCTCGCGCCTTCGCGGGCATTCCGACCCGCTCGAACCACTGCTCGGTGCTCAAGTCCGCCAGGTCGGCCGGTGGGCGCAGCGCCTGCCAGCCCAGCAGCACGGTGGCCCGGGCCGCGCGCAGCCGGTCGACCCAATTCGCGTCCGGGTGTACGCCGAAGAGCGTGCGGATGGCGTCGGGACCGGTGGTCGACATGGTGACCTGGCGGCCGTCCGGCCAGCGCAAGGTCGAGGACTTCGGGAATGCGATGTGCTCGCGGGTACCCACACTGGTGAGGTATCGGTACAGGTGCTGGTAACCGCTGGCGATGACGTGCTGGCCATTGTCGGGAATGTCGTCGACCAGGTCCGCGCGCATCGCATGCGTGCGGCCGCCGAGTTGGCCGCGCCGCTCCAGCAAGGTGACATTCTTGCCCGCCTCGCTCAGCCATACCGCGGCGGCCAATCCGGCCAGCCCGCCGCCGATCACCACGAACCGCCGCGTGTCGTCGCTCATGCGATGAGACTAACTTACAAGTCGTAAGTTATGAACCTCTGTGAGCAGACACAAAACTGCAGTTTTCCCGGCCGAATTGGCCGGTTTTACGTCTGCTCGCCGGAGATACGCACCCCGTAGTAGCGCCCCAGCACCTCAGCCCGCAGCTCGTCGAACTCACCGGCCATGATCGAGGCCCGGATCTGATCGACCAGCCGGATCACGAACCGCTCGTTATGGATCGTGCACAGCGTCGCCGACAACATCTCCTTGGCCTTGAACAGGTGCCGGATATAGGCGCGCGAGTAGTTGGCACAGGTGTAGCAATCACATTCGGGGTCGATCGGGGTGAAGTCGCGCTTGTACCGGGCCCCGGTGATGTTGAACCGCCCGGTCGCGGTGTACACCGCGGCATTGCGGGCCACCCGTGACGGCGACACACAGTCAAAGGTGTCGGCCCCGGCGGCCACCGCGTCGAACAGGTCGTCGGGTTCGCTGATGCCCAGTAGGTGCCGGGGCTTGTCGGCAGGCAGCTCACTGCTGACCCAGCCGACGATTGTGGCCAGGTTCTGTTTCTCCAGCGCGCCGCCGATGCCGTAGCCGTCGAAGCTCAGCCCCTCGGCAGGCCCGGCCTGCTCACCGATCCGGGCCAGCCCGCGAGCCGCCTGCCGGCGCAGGTCCTCGTATTGGGCTCCCTGCACCACCCCGAACAACGCCTGCCGCGGCCGCTCCGGGGCCAGCGCCTGCAGCCGGTGGTGCTCGGCGACGCAGCGCACCGCCCACTCGTGAGTGCGCTGCACCGAACGTTCCTGGTAGGCACGGGTGTTGACGAGCGTGGTGAGCTCGTCGAAAGCGAAGATGATATCGGCGCCGAGCTTGTTCTGGATCCCGATCGAGATCTCCGGGGTGAACCGGTGCTTCGAACCGTCCAGATGCGAGCGGAACGTGACGCCGTCGTCGTCGACGACGGCCAGCCGCTCCTTGCCCTTGGCGATGATGTCGTCGGTCTGCAACCGCTCGGTGTCCATCGCCAGCACCTTCTTGAATCCGACCCCCAACGACATCACCTGGAAGCCGCCGCTGTCGGTGAAAGTCGGACCGGGCCAATTCATGAAGGCCCCGAGCCCACCGGCCTCGGCCACGATGTCCGGCCCCGGCTGCAGATAGAGGTGATAGGCATTGGCCAGAATCGCCTGGGCACCAAGCTGTTTCATGGTCTCCGGAAGGACCGATTTCACGGTGGCCGCCGTACCGACGGCGATGAACGCCGGGGTCTGGATATCGCCGTGCGGGGTGTGGATGGTGCCGACCCGGCCCAGCCGGCCGGGCAACTCGGCCTCCACGGTGAAATACGGCTGGTCCACAGAGGGTATTCAACCGGATGCCGGTCCGATTTCCGTCACGGGGGCGCGCGCGACCATACTGCGGACGTGAACTTGGTCATGCGCCGCCCCATCGTCATCGCCGCCGGATGCACAGTGTTTCTGGCCGCACTCGCCGGATGCTCCTCGTCGGAGTCGGATTCCTCGGGGAACTCCGACCAGGGCCGAGTGACCTTCGGATCCAACGACGCCGGTCCGGTCACCAGCGTCAACTGCGAGACCAAGGACGGGCTGACCACGATCGGCATCGAGGGCACGCTGTCCACCTCGGTGGTGTTGACCGACGGCGCGGCCCCGGTGGTGCAGTCGGTGAACATCGGCGACGTGAATGCCGAGGGCGCCTCGCTGACGTGGCTGGCCGGCCTGTCCGGTGCTCCGGTGGTCGCCGCCCGTGACGGGAAGGGCTACACCATCACCGGTAACGGCATGGGCATCGACCCCGCCCAACCGGGCACGCCGGTGGACATGCCCTTCGACATCGCCGTCACCTGCCCCTAGACCGACGGCCGGCCAGGAACTCGACGATCACCTCGGCGAGTTCCTCGCCGGCATCCTCCTGCAGAAAATGACCGGCATCGCCGATCACCCGATGGTTCCCCATGCAACAACAGGACCGGATCGGCATCCGGAGGTCCGTCCTGCACCCAGGCCATCCGCAATCGGCCACCGTCGCTGTCGTCGACCTCGGAATACTCTGGTGAGTAAGGGAATTCAGGAAGGCCACGGAATCGCTCGTCCGCCGTGCGCAGCGTCTGCATGGCGCTGAACTTACGAGCGCCGCGTCGCCGCCACAGACAATTCACCCAAATCCACGCCCACGACCTGCATGAACCCGAATACTTCTGCCTGACAGTCCGCCACTTGCGACGGACTGCACAACCGTGAGGAGAGCAGTGGTGAAGCGTGAGTTCCTGGTCGCCGTCGGCGGCGCCGCGATCGTCATCGCCGGCCTGTCCGGCTGTTCGTCGAGCGACAACAAAGACACCTCCGACGAGACGACGGCCACCGCATCGGCGGAGCCGACCACCTCGGTCGAAGCCGGCGACACCACGGCGACAACCGGCTCAGGCACCGCCAGAGTCACCATCGACGGCAAAGAACACCAACTGGAAGGCTCGGTCGTGTGCGCGACCGTCGCGGGCAATGTCAGCGTGAACGTCGGCCAGGGCATGAGCGGGGTCAGCGCCACCCTCAGCGAAGGCGACCAACCGACGGTGACCGCCCTGGCCCTGGGCAACATCGACGGCGTCAGCCTCGGATACACCCCGGGGGTGCCCGGTGGCAGCGCAGAGGTCACCAAAGACGGCAACAAATACACGATCAAAGGCAACGCCACCGGCGTAGACGGGATGAACCCGGTGACCAAGCCATTCGAGCTCGAAGTCGCCTGCCCTTAACCAAACACCTAACAACTAGCAAACATCTGGCATAGTGTGGGCCCGGACTGATCCGGGCCCACGCTCTGTACTCAGTCGTTGTGAATCAGACGACCGGAGGTGCACACCGTGGCCAGACACCGGAAGCACGCACGTTCATCCGCTGTCGCGGTGGCCGGCGCCACCGCCGGTATGACGGCGGTCCTCACCTTCGGACAGGTCGCCGACGCCACCGCTGCCGTCACCGCAATCGGTGTCGGCGGCTGGCGCAACCCGGACAGCACCCGGGTCAACCAAAAGTTCGGTGGCGACTACATGCCGTCTGGCAGTGGCTTTGTCGCTCCTGACCACTTCATACCCGTGCCGTATTCGGCCTCGCTGCCCATCGACCCGAGCGTGGAAGACGGCCTGCCCGTACTGCGCCAAAAAGTAGGCGAAACGTCCGGGGACATCGTCATCGTCGGGTACTCCGAAGGTTCCATCGTCGCCGAGAAGTACAAGCGCGAACTCGATGCCCAGGGCAGCCCGCCGCCCGGCAAGAACATCAGTTTCGTGTTCATCGCCGCGCCGACGGTGCCCAACGGCGGTATCTACGCACGGTTCCCGGACCTGCGCCTGCCCGGATTCACCAGCACCGGGGCGGCAGAAACGTCGCCGTACGACCAAACGTTCATCACCATCGAATACGACCCGGTCGGCGATTTCCCGGCCTACGCCAACCCGCTGTCGCTGGCGAATGCCCTGGCCGGGTTGATCTACCTGCACGGTGACCCGACGCCGGATGCCGCCGACCTCAATGACCCCGACGCGATCATCGTGACGCCGGTCGACAAGCCGGGAGGCGGTCAGGACACCTACATCCTGGTCAGGACCGAACACCTGCCGCTGCTGCAGCCCATCCGCGACGTCTCGGCCGCGCTGAACATCACGGCGATCACCGAACCGCTGCTCGGCGCGATCGAGCCGACGCTCAAGCTCGGCGTCGACATGGGCTACACCGACCGCGACTACTCCGATCCCGCCACGCCGACCCGCTTCAGGTTGACCACCCCGCCCGAGCGGATCGCCGAAACCATCAAACAGCTGCCCGATGCCTTCCAGCAGGGCGCGGACAACGTCAAGAACGGACTGCCCTCTACTGCAACGCCTTCGACGACGTCGGGACCCACCCAACGCATCACGGCGAAGAAGGACGAGGCCAAGGTCCCGCAGAAGCCTGCCAAGCGCACCCCCGCGCAGCGGCGCGACAACATGCGTAACGCTGTGCCGGACCTGGCGAAGAAAGTCAAGAACACGTTCAAGCCCAAGCCGAAGTCCAAGCCGAGGCACGAAACCAAGCCCAAGACCGAATCGGACACAGACAAGGCCGCATAGCTGCTGATGTCATGCTGGGAACATGACTCAACAGCGCGCCTGGTTCCTGCTGCTGTGCCTGTTCCTCCCGCTCGTGGCATGTTCGTCCTCGCCCGACCCGGCCGATCGTTTCGCCGCGTTTGCCGATGCCCTGCAACGCAAAGACGCGCATGCCGCCGCGGCGGAGACCAGCGACCCCGCGGCAGCCGAGACGGCAATCACGTCGATGTTCGACGGTATGGGCGACGCCGCTGCGGTGAAGGTGAGCGCCGAACCGCAAGACGGTAACGAGTCCGGCGCGACCCTGGACTATCAGTGGTCGTGGGGTGAGGGCCGGGACTTCAGTTATGACGCCACCGGCACCGCCACCAAGACCGGTGACGACTGGCGCATCTCCTGGGCACCGACGCTGCTGCACCGAGACTTGCAGGACGGCTTGAGGTTTCAATACAGCACCGACAGCGACCTGCAGACCCCGGTGCTGGACCGGACCGGTCAGCCGTTGATGACGTGGCAGACCGTCGGGGTGATCTCCTTGGAGCGCGCGCACCTGGATTCCGCCGCCCCGCTCGCCGCACTACTGGCCCCCTTCGACCCCACCACCACGCCGGATTCCATCAACGCACAGTTCACGTCGAACACCGATGACCGGGTGACCGTGATGAAGCTGCGCGAAGACGACCTCGCCTCGGTGCGCGACCAACTGAGTCAGGTCCCGGGCGTCACCGTCGCCGAGCAGGGTGAGCTGCTGACCACCGACCGCCAACTGTCCTCGCCGGCCATCGACGGGCTGGCGCAGTTGTGGCACGACCGGATCACCAAGGCTGCCGGCTGGTCGGTCTATCTGGTCGACGAGGACGGCGCACCCGCGCAGCGGCTGGCCGCGCAACCGCCCGCACCGACCGATCCGATGCGCACCACCTTGGACCTGCGTCTGCAACTGCTCGCCCAACAGGCCGTGGCCCAGGAGACCCGGCCCGCCGTGGTGGTGGCGATCTCCGGTAAGACGGGCGGCATCCTGGCCGCGGCCCAGAACCCTGCCGCGGATCCCCAAGGCGCCATTGCCTTCTCGGGGCTGTACCCGCCGGGCTCGACGTTCAAGACCATCACCACCGCGGCCGCGCTCGAAGCCAACCTGGTGACCCCGGATACCCCGGTGGCCTGCCCGGGCCAGTTGACCATCGAGAACCGCACCATTCCCAACGACGACGACTTCGACCTGGGGACAGTGCCGTTGACATCGGCGTTCTCCCATTCCTGCAACACCAGCATGGCGGCACTGTCGGAAAAGTTGCCTGCCGATGGACTGACCACGACCGCCCGGGCGTTCGGTATCGGCGTGGACTTCACCATTCCCGGGCTCACCACGGTGACCGGCCGGGTGCCCAACGCCGACAACGCCGCCCAGCGGGTGGAGAACGGGATCGGCCAGGGCACCGTGACGGTCAGCCCGTTCGGGCTCGCGGTTGCCGAGGCCAGCCTGGCACACGGCTCGACCATCCTGCCCAACCTGGTCGACGGTGACAAGGTCACCGCGGACACCCCGTCGGAGCAGCTGCCTGCCGCCGTCACCGCGGCGCTGCGGGACATGATGCGTAAGACCGTGACCGAAGGCACCGCAAGCCAATTGAGCGACATCCCGGATCTCGGCGGCAAGACGGGGACGGCGGAATTCGGCGGCGGGCCCCTTTCTGACGCCACTGCCCACGGCTGGTTCGCCGGTATCGCCGGCGACATCGCCTTCGCCACGCTGGTGGTGGGCGGCGATTCGTCGACACCCGCGGTGAAGATCTCTGGAGATTTCCTGCGGTCGGCCGGCTGAACAATGCCGTTGGGGTCAGGCCCCGGAGGCGACCTCCAGCGCCTTGAGGGAGTCCTCCAGATGGCTGAGCATGCGCTGCAGATGCGGCACACTGCGCCGGCAGCCGACCAGCCCGAAATCGAGGTTGCCGGCGTTGCTGACCAAGGTGATGTTCATCGCCTGCCCGTCCAGCGCGATCGACAGCGGATAGTTGCCGTCCAGCCGGGCACCCTTCCAGTACAACGGATTTCGCGGGCCGGGCACATTGGAGATGACCAGGTTGAACGGCGGCGAGGTGGCGTTGACGAAGCCGGGCACCGCAGCCAGGCCGAGCGGGGCGATCATCAACGCCGACAGCGCCAGCGCCTGAACCCGCGGCAGTTCGGAGAACACCTTCTTGTTGCCGCGCATCGACTCGCCGATGACAGCCAACCGGTCCGCCGGGTCGTCCAGATCGGTACCCAGATTGCACAGCACCGAGCCGGTCATATTGCCTCCGGCGTCGGCCTCGTGCTCGGCGCGCAGACTCACCGGCACCATCGCGATCAGCGGCTGGTCCGGCAGCGCGTCCTGCTCCAGCAGGTAGGCACGCAACGCACCGGAACAGACCGCAAGCACCACATCGTTGACCGTGGACCCGGTGGCCTGCGAGATCCGCTTGAACCGCTCCAGCGGCCAGGACTGCGCCGCGACGCGACGGGCACCACCGATGTTGACGTTGAACATCGTCTTGGGCGCCGCGAACGGCAACGTGAGCTGTTGCTCCAGCAACGCCGAACGAGCCAGCCGCAGCGTCGACGGCGCCAGCCCCGCGACCGACCCGACCGTGTCGGTGACCGTCCGTAGCAGCGACGCGCTCTGGTGCGGCCGCTTCCGGCGCGGCACCGCCCAGGGCACCCGCACCTCGGTGTCATCCGGATCCTCCGACAGCGTGCGCATCAACAGCTTGAGCGCCGAGACCCCGTCGATCAGCGAATGGTGCATCTTGGTGTACACCGCGAACCGGCCGTCGGCCAGCCCCTCGATGAGGTGGGCCTCCCACAGCGGGCGGTGCCGGTCGAGCAAGCCGCCGTGCAGGCGTGAGGTCAGCTCGAGCAGATCGCGGACCCGGCCCGGTGACGGCAGGCCCGAGCGGCGCAGGTGGTAGTCGAGGTCGACGTCGTTGTCGTAGGTCCAGCCGACGTTCGCGATACCGCCCAGGATGGTCGCCGGATGCTTGCGGAACACCGGCTCGAACTCGGTCTGGGCCACCATCTCCTCGTGCAACTCCCGCACGAAGTCGCGATCCGCACCAGCCGGAGGCTCATAGAGCGCGAGGCCGCCGACGTGGAACGGGTGCTCCCGCGTCTCGGCGATCAGAAACATCGAATCGGTCGGCGACATCAGCTCCACGACCCCATTCAACGCTGTTGTGACCGCTCCCGGCGAAGACAAGCCAAAACAAGTAGCCGACTACTCGTGCGTCGGGTTCGGTAGGCGCTCACGATGGACACATGCTGAGCCCGACAGCGGCCCGCACCGCCCTCGCGGTGCTCCGGATCGTCAATGGCGCGACCGCGCTCGTGGCCCCCGAAAGACTGCTGACGCGGCTGGGTGTGGACACCGCCTCGGACCGCTCGGGCAGCTACCCCTTCCGGATGTTCGGCATCCGCACCGTGCTCATCGGGCTGGACCTGCTGGTTCTGCGCGGCGCGGCACTGCGCCGGGCCGAGCAGCTGGGCGTCCTGATTCACGCCACCGACACGGTGTCGGCTGCCGTCATCACCGTCCGCGGTGACCTGGCCCGGCGCCACGGCGTGACGACCATCGTCATCTCGGCCATCAACACCGCACTCGCCATCATCGCCTGGAAGGGAGCTCGCCATGCCGACGCTGCTCAACAAGCTGTTCCTCAAGAGCGCTGAGCTGATCGACCGCCGCGTCGGATGGGACCGGCTGCCGCCGTTCCTCGGAATCTCGGTGCTGGTCGGAATTCGTGACGCGCTGCGCGAGCACAACCTCTACGACACCTACCAGGGTCACCCACCGCAGGCACCGGAGTTGCCGCCGACCGAGTATCTGGCGGTCCGCACGGCCGACGGCTCCTACAACGACCTGTCACAATCGTCGATGGGGATGGCCAACACACGTTTTGGCCGCAACGTGCCGCTCGAGCGGGGTCGAGCCGAGAAGGTGCCGCAGCTGATGGATCCCAACCCCCGGCTGATCAGCACCAAACTGCTGCAGCGCCGCGAGTTCCGGCCGGCCACCACGCTCAACGTGCTGGCCGCGGCCTGGCTGCAGTTCGAGACCCGGGACTGGTTCAGCCACGGCTCCGACGTCAACCGGATGCTCGAGATTCCCCGCCCGCCGGGCGACGATTGGCCCGACCCCACGATCAACGTGCCGGCCACCGCCGCCGACCCCTCCGGGCGCCCCGGCGGATCCACCTTTGTCAACACCGAGACCCACTGGTGGGACGCCTCCCAGATCTACGGCAGCACAAGGGAATTCCAGGACGCCATCCGCAGCCACCACGACGGCCGGGTGCGCATCGACGCCGACGGGTTCATCGACATCGACCCAGCCTTGATCGGGGCGTCCGGCGGCGCAGACGGCTGGTGGCTGGGCATGGAGTTGATGGGCACGATCTTCATGCGTGAGCACAACGCGATCTGCGACCGACTCAAGGCCGCATACCCGCAGTGGTCCGATGAGCAGCTGTTCAACAAGGCGAGACTGATCAACGCCGCCCTGATCGCCAAGATCCACACCATCGAGTGGACCCCGGCAATCCTCGGCCACCCCACCCTGCAGATCGCCATGCGGGCCAACTGGTTCGGCCTGGCCGGCGAGCGGGTCAAAGCGCTCTTCGGCCGGCTGGGCTCCAGCGACGTACTCAGCGGCATCCCGGGGTCGACCACCGACCACCACACCGCGCCGTACTCGATCACCGAGGACTTCGTCACCGTGTACCGGATGCACCCGCTGGTACCCGATGACTACGAATTCCTCGGTCTCAGTGCCGATTCCGACCCACGGAAGCTGACCTTCGGCGATATCCACGGAGGCGCGAACTCCCGCGGGGTGCTCAAGAGCATGGGCGTGGCCGAATGCCTGTACTCCCTGGGCGTCGCCCATCCGGGCGCGGTCACGCTGCACAACAGTCCCAAGTTCATGCGGAACTTCGTCCGCACCGACGAGCACGCGCTCGACCTGATCGCGACCGACATCCTGCGCTCCCGGGAACGAGGAGTGCCCCGCTACAACGAGTTCCGCCGCGCGCTGCGGCTGGATCCGGTGACGAGTTTCGAGCAGATCAGCGGCGGCGACCACGAGACCGCCGCGGTGATGGCCGAGATCTACGGCGGTGACATCGACAAGGTGGACACCATGGTGGGGATGTTCGGTGAGCAACTGCCGGCCGGATTCGGGTTCAGCGACACCGCATTCCGCATCTTCGTGTTGATGGCGACCCGTCGGCTCAAGAGCGACCGGTTCTACACCGTCGACTTCACCCCACGCGTCTACACCCCCGAAGGCATGGAGTGGATCGACCGCAACGACATGGTCTCGGTGCTGCTGCGGCACTACCCCGAGCTCGGGCCGGTGCTGCGCGGGCAGCGCAACGCGTTCGCGCCCTGGACGCGAATCTAGAGGCTGCGCCGGTAGATGTCGGACGCGATCGCGATGGCGGTGTCGTTGCACTGTTCGTCGGTGAGCGGCAAGTCGCCCATCATGGCCACGCTCCACGAAATGGTCAGTAGCGCCTGCCGAGCGTGATACACGGCGACGGGATCGTGATCGGGTGCAGTCATGGCGTCGGCCACGGTGCGGAACTGGTAGCGCAGGTCAGCTCCCACCCCGAGCCGGTTGAACGCGGCATAGTTCTCGTGCATGAACCGTGTCATCGCCCGGCCCGTGCCGTGCAGCACGGTGCCGTAGCGGCGCAAGACCTCGAGTCCGGTTTCCCTGCCCGCAGGTTGATCAGCGGCCCACCGCAGGATCTCGTCGACGCCGTTGCGGAGATCATCGGCAAGACTGACCACGATGTCTTCCTTGGCCGGGAAGTGATAGTAGACAGCCGCTTTCGTGATCCCGAGGCTCTCGGCGATCTGCCGAATCGAGGTGTGGTCGTAGCCGTGAGCGGAGAATAGTTCCAGCGCCACGGCACGGATCTTGTCGCGGGTATCGGTCCGTCGGCCTGCCATCGATACCCCTTCCATTACTTGACGCCCGGCAAGGGATGAGCTTAGCGTGGCCACATTCATTACTTACCTGCCGTCAAGTAATGATTGCCGCGACTTGGAGGGGACACATGACCGGATCGCAGCTGCCCACCACCCTGGCCGGACCACCGCTGACCGCCGTCGGCGTCGCGGTCATCCGGGCCCGGGAAAACCGACGTGACGACCGGCTCTACGCGGATCCGTACGCCGAACGGTTCGTCGCGGCAGTCCAGCGGGCGTATCTCGACCCGTCCGCACCCGAGAACGCGGCCGAAACCTGGAACACCGTGTTGCGGTTGGCCGACGTGATGTACGAGACCCGCACCGTGGGCGTCCGCCTCGTCGACGATGGCCTCCTCGAAGCGGCGTCGTCCGGACGCCCACAGATCGTGTTGCTCGGCGCCGGCCTGGACACCCACGCCTTCCGGCTGACCTGGCCCGCGCCGGTCCGCTTGTTCGAGATCGATCTGCCGGCACTCTTCGCCTTCAAGGAACCGCTGCTGCGCGATGCCGTCGAGACGTGCGAGCGCCACGTCGTCGCGGCCGACCTGGGCACTGATGATTGGTCCGAAGGACTGCTGGCCAACGGGTTTGACCCCGCCACCCCCACCCATTGGGTCGACCACGCCCTGATGACCCTGCCGACGGCGTCGGCGCGCGCCGGGTTCGAAGCGATCACACGACTGTCCGCGCCCGGCAGTCGATACGGATTCCCGGTCATGGGCAGCCGGAGCTTCAGCACCACCTTGCACACCGTCGACGGCGCCGCGGACCTGTATCGGAACATGTCCAATGTCGACCGCGGACTCGGCGACGACGCCCGGCAATGGATCGAAAGCCTGGGATGGTCAACGGCTTTCACCAGTTTCGCTGAACAGGCCGCCCACTGTCCGCGCGACGTCGGATCGGACAGCGACAGCGGGACCGTCACCGCCACCCGGTTGGACACGCTGTGACGAACGTGCAGGCTTTCATGGCGGTTCTTCGCGTGACAGACCAAAAGGCTGCACGCTCGTCACAGTGCGCGGGGAAGCAACCTGTGCTGGCCCCCTGATCGCAAAAAAATCCCGCTACCTGCGATAACAGGTGCGGGATTTTATGGCGGTGGCGGAGGGATTTGAACCCTCGGACGGGGGTTACCCGTCACACGCTTTCGAGGCGTGCTCCTTAGGCCGCTCGGACACGCCACCGTGTGGCAGCTTACCGGGCGAGCGCCGAGAGCCATAATCGGCTCCGCAGATCTCCCGAGTGTGAACTTGATGCGCAAAATCAGCCGAGAAGTCGCAATCTTGTTCACACTCGGCAGGGCCATCAACGCTGCGCCGCGAAGAACTCCTCCAGCAGGGCCGCACACTCATCGGCCAGCACCCCACCGACCACCTCGGGACGGTGGTTGAGCCGGCGATCCCGCACCACATCCCACAGCGAGCCGACCGCCCCGGTCTTGGGCTCCCACGCCCCGAACACCACCCGGGCCACCCGGGCCAGCACCAGTGCGCCGGCACACATCGTGCACGGCTCCACGGTCACCGCCAGCGTCGCACCTTCCAGCCGCCAGCCGTCGCCGAGTACCCGCGCGGCCTCACGCATCGCCACGATCTCGGCGTGCCCGGCCGGATCCCCGGTGGCCTCCCGGACATTGGCCGCCCGGGCCAGCTCGGTGCCGTCGGCGGCGAACACCACCGCACCGATCGGCACGTCGCGCGGGCCGGCCGTCCGGGCAGCCGCAAGCGCCGCACGGATCAGGGTTTCGTCGGAAGATCTCACCGACCGAGCCGGTCGAGCACCACCGACAACTCGTCGGCGAAGCCCATCTCGCGGGCGATCCGGCCGATCTGCTCGTCGGCGTACAGGTCGGTCTCCGACAGGATCACGCCCAGCACGTCCTCATGCAGCCCGATGTCCGACAGCACCGCGAGGTCGCCCTCTTCGAACGGATCGGCGTCCTCGAGGTCCTCTTCCTCCAGATCGGCGTCCAGGTTCTCCAGCGCCTCGGCGGCGATGTCGTAATCCAGTGCCGCCGTGGCATCCGACAGCAGCAACCGGGTACCCGCAGGTGCCGGCCGCACGATCACGAAAAACTCGTCGTCCACATCGAGCAGCCCGAACACCGCCCCGGCGCTGCGCAGCTCACGAAGCTCCGTCTCGGCCGCGGTCAGACTCTTCAACGACGAAGAGCGCATGGGCGCACACCGCCACTTGCCGTCCTCCCGGACAACGGCCACCCCGAAGCCATCGGGAAGGTCTGCCGGCGCACGTTGTGCTCCCATGCCCGCCTACGGTAGTCGCCGACCAGCGATTTTGACCAGGGATCACCCGCTGACCCGGTGCCGCCGATATGCCAGTCTTGAAGCGTGACGACGACACCGGTGTGCGTACTCGGCCTGGGCCTGATCGGCGGTTCGCTGATGCGTGCCGCGGCAGCCGCCGGCCGTGAGGTCTTCGGCTACAACCGGTCGGTGGAAGCGGTCGCCGCGGCGAAGGTCGACGGTTTCGACGCCACCGAGAATCTCGACGAGGCGTTGCGCCGGGCGGCCGAGCGGGACGCGCTGATCGTGCTCGCGGTGCCGGTGCCGGCCCTGCGCCACCTGCTCGAGCACATCCGTGACGCCGCGCCCGCCTGCCCGCTGACCGACGTCACCAGCGTCAAGGGCGCGGTTCTCGACGAAGTGCGCGAGGTCGGCCTGTTGCCGAACTTCGTCGGCGGCCACCCGATGGCCGGCACGGCGCATTCGGGCTGGTCGGCCGGCTATGCGGAGCTGTTCACCGGAGCGCCGTGGGTGGTCAGCGTGGACGACCACGTCGACGCCCGGGTCTGGACCCTGGTCGCCCAGTTGGCGCTGGACTGTCACGCCGTCGTCGTCCCAGCCCGCTCCGACGAGCACGACGCGGCCGCGGCCACCATCTCCCACCTGCCGCACCTGTTCGCCGAAACCCTCGCCGTGATCGCCGGTGAGGTGCCGCTGGCCTTCGCGCTGGCCGCCGGTTCATTCCGGGACGGCACCCGGGTGGCCGCCACCGCACCCGACCTGGTGCGGGCCATGTGTGAGGCCAATGCCGACCAGTTGCTGCCCACGCTCGAGCAGGCCATCGACCGGCTGACCCGGGCCAGGGACACCCTCGCCGCGACCGGATCAGTGGCCGATCTGGTGGAGACCGGCCACGCCGCACGGATGCGTTACGACAGCTTCAGCCGCCCCGAGATCATCACCACGGTGGTGGGCGACGGCAACTGGCGAGCCGAGTTGGCCGCGGCCGGCCGCGCCGGCGGAGTGATCAGATCCGCTCAGCCAGTCCTGGGTAATCAAGGACGAAGCCGTCAGAGTCCACCGTGATGGTGGTGTCGGCGATCGGCGACCGCAGCTTCAGCGTCCCGGCCGCCACCCCCACGCTGCTGTAGCCGATGTTGGCGGCGTCCACCGAGAAGTCCGGTAACCGCACATAGACCACCGGCACGGTGACCGTCTCGGCCCGCTCGTGCAGCCCGATCCGCCGGATCGGCAACGCGTTGAACAGCGGGCTGAACAGCGCGTCGACATCGAGCGCACCGCCGAAGTCCGAACGCGTGGTCTGGGTGTGGTCCTGCACGAGCCACATGTTCTCCTCGTCGCGCGCGATGGAGAGCTGGCGGTCCCGCTCGGCCAGGGTGACCGACAGCGACAACCGCTTGGTGGCCCCGGTCTCGTCGGTGACCAAGTCGTAGGACGCCGAGAACGCCGGGTGGGAAGCAGTGGCACCGGCCACGATCCGGCCGTAGGCCTTGATCCGCTTGCCCGACAATTGAACCCGCACCGATTCCATCCGGGGTTCGTCGTGTGCCCGCCACGTCAACACCGCCGGCCAGGCACGGTCCTTCTGGTCACTCACCCGTCTACCGTATGCGACGACGCCCGCCGTTCGTAGCCGAGTCCGGAACTCCCGCCGCCGCCCGTCACCGACCGCGACCCGAGTGCCACTTCATCACCGAGCAACGGCTGCGGCACCCGACGCGAACGCCCCAACCGGCCACTACCGGGCACGGAGAGCCAGACCGCGAACGCCAGCGCGGCATCCAGAAGCAGTGCCAGCGCCGTCACCATGAGCGCACCCACGAGCGCGATGTGGAACTGGCGGACCTTGATCCCGTCGATCAGATAGCGGCCCAACCCACCCAGGCTGGCGTAGGCGGCGACCGTCGCGGTCGCCACGATCTGCAGCGTCGCAGTGCGCAGCCCACCCAGGATCAACGGCAGCGCATTGGGCACCTCCACCCCCAGCAGCACCTGCCGCTCGGTCATGCCCATCGACCGCGCGGCATCCACCACGGCCGGATCCACGTTGGCGATGCCGGCGTAGGTGCCGGCCAGCAGCGGCGGGATACCCAGCAGCATCAGCGCCACCGTCGGCGGCACCAACCCCAGACCCCACAGCAGCACCCCGAGCAGCAACACCCCCAGCGTGGGCAGGGCCCGCAAGGCGTTGACCCCGGTGACGACGAGGAAGGTGCCGCGCCCGGTATGTCCGATGAGCAGGCCTACCGGGATCGCGATCAGCGCCGACACCAGCACCGCGACCACGGTGTACAGCAGGTGTTCGCCGATGCGGGCGCCCAGACCGGCGGGCCCGGCCCAGTTGGCGGCGGTGAGGATGAACTCCAGGGCTTGGCTCAGGAAGTTCATGCCGGTGCCTTGCGCGTCCACGGCGTGATGGCCCGGCCCACCGTCATGATCACGGTGTCGATGATGATCGCCAGCACGAAGATCGCGATGATCCCGGCGATGATCTGATCGCTCTTGTTGGCCTGGTAGCCCTCGGTGAACCAGGTGCCCAAGCCGCCGATGCCGATCACCGAACCCACCGACACCATCGAGATGTTGGTGACCGCCACCACCCGTAGCCCGGCCACCAGCACCGGGATGGCCAGCGGGAGTTCCACCTTGAGCATCCGCACCAGCGGCCGGTAACCGATCGCCGTCGCGGCGTCACGCACAGGTTCGGGCACCGCATCGAGCGCTTCGGGCACCGCCCGCACCAACAGTGCCGCGGTGTAGAGCGTCAGCGCCACAATGACATTGGCCTCGTCCAAGATGCGGGTCGGGATGATCAGCGGCAACACCACGAACAGTGCCAGCGACGGGATGGTGAAGATGATGCTCGCGGTGAGCGTGGTCAGCCGCCGCAGTGCGGTGGTGCGCTGCACCGCGGCACCCAGCGGCACCGCGATGAGCAACCCCAACACGATCGGCACCAACGACAACCGCAGGTGCACGACCGTCAGCACCCAGAGGTCGTCGAGGTGGTTCAGCAGATACCGCATCAGCGTCCCAGCGCGGGAATGTGCCGCTGGGTTTCCAGGGCGGCCAACACATCTTCGGCCCGCACCCCGCCGATGACCCGGCCGGCATCATCGACCGCAACGCCCAGCCCCGACGGTGAGGACAGCGCCGCGTCCAGCGCCTGCCGCAGCGTGCCATCCGGGCGGAACAACGAACCACCGGCAATCGTACTGTCGTACAACGTCTTTCCTGACCGATGCACCTCGACGCCCTCGGCGTTGACCCAGCCGTACGGGGCGCCTTCGGGGGTGGTGATCAACACCCAGTCCCCGGAACCCAGCTGCAACGCGTCGAGTTCGGTCTCGGCGACGTGGCGGAGCTCGTGCAGGCCCAGCCCGGTCGCGTGGAAGAACTGCAACCCCCGGTAGCCGCGGTCGGCCCCGACGATGCCGGCCACCAGGTCGTTGGCCGGATTGGACAACAGCCGGGCCGGCTGGTCGTACTGCTGCAGCACTCCCCCACGGCCGAACACCGCGACCAGGTCGGCGAGCTTGACCGCCTCGTCGACATCATGGGTGACGAACACGATGGTCTTGCGCAATTCGCTTTGCAGTCGCAGGATCTCGGCCTGAAGTTCCTCGCGGACCACCGGGTCGACCGCGCTGAACGGCTCGTCCATCAGCAGGATCGGCGGGTCGGCTGCCAACGCCCGGGCCACCCCGACGCGCTGCTGCTGCCCGCCCGACAGCTGCGCCGGGTAACGGTCGGCCAGCTTCGGGTCCAGCCCCACCCGTTCCATCACCCCGATCGCCGCCTTGCGGGCGCTGCGCCGGGATTCACCGCGCAGCACCGGCACCGTCGCGACGTTGTCCACCACCCGCAGGTGCGGCATCAGCCCGGCGCTCTGGATGACGTACCCGATGCCGAGGCGCAGCTTGACCGGGTCGACGGTGCTGACGTCCTCGCCGTCGACGGTCACGGTGCCCGACGTCGGATCGATCATCCGGTTGACCATCCGCATCGAGGTGGTCTTGCCGCAGCCCGACGGGCCGACGAACACCGTCAGCGTGCCGGCCGGCACGTCGAGGTTGAGGTTGTCCACGGCAACGGTGCCGTCCGGATACTGCTTGGTGACGTTCTCGAATGTGATCACGGCTGCGCCATCATTTCTGCACGGGCTTGTCGAAACCATGGTCGGCGACCCACTTTTCGGCCGCCTCGTCCGGATCGACGCCGGCGTTGCCCTCCACCGCGGTGTTGAGTGCGATCAGGTCTGCGGTGGTGAGGGCGGCCGACACCGCATCGAGCACCGTCTTGAGTTCGGCGGACATCTTCTGGGATGCCACCAGCGGAACGACGTTGGCCGCCAGGAAGGCGTTCTCAGGGTCTTCCAGAGCCACCAGGTGGTGCTGCCCGATGGCCGGCGAAGTGCTGAAGATGTTCGCGGCGGTGACGGCTCCGCTGGTCAGTGCCGACACGGTGGCCGGACCGCCACCGTCGCTGATCGCCACAAAGTTGGCCGGCGCGATGTCCAGGCCGTACCGGGACTTCAGCCCGACAAGACCCGTCTGCCGAGTCTGAAACTCCGATGGCGCACCGACTTTCACCTCAGCCGAATGCGCGGCCAGATCAGCGATGGTCGTCAGGTTCCAGCGCTGCGCGGTTTCGGCGGTGACGGCCAGGGTGTCCTTGTCCTCGGCCAGCGATGGGGACAGGATCGACAAGTCACCCGGCAGCGCCTTGAACAGGGCGATCAGCACCTCGTCCGAGGTGGTGGCAGTAGCGTCCGCATCGAAGTACTGCAACAGATTTCCGGTGTATTCGGGGATCAGGTCGATCGAGTGGTCCTGCACGGCAGGCACATACGTCTCCCGGCTGCCGATCCCGAACTGTCTTTTGACCTGAAAGTCATTGGCCTCCAGTGCCTGCGCGTAGATCTCGGCGATGATTTTGGACTCCGGGAAGTCGGCGGATCCGACGGTGATCGTCTTGAGGTCGCCGGAAATCTCGCCGCCGCCGAGCGGATTGGAACTGCCGCACCCAGAAACCAGAACCAGTAGCGACACCAGCAGCACCGGTACGGCCTGGAGTGTCCGCGCGGGTCGTCGCAACCGCATTCGCACGTCCTTTCGGCGTGTTCAGCCTGCCTGAGACCCTAGTGCCGCACCCGACATGCCGCCGCGCTTTAGCTCAGGGTGGTTTGCTTTGGCGCCGCGGCGCGCGAAGATGGCAGCATGACCAGCGATCCGCCTGCATCGCCCGATTTGCCTGAGCCCACCGCGGCCACACCGGCTCCACCCCCGGCCGGGCCGTTGCCCGACCCGGGCAAGCCGCCCGAGCCCGGCAAGTCACCCGCCAAGACGGGCAAGGCCAGCGAGCCCAAACTCACCCGCGCCGGTGCGCTGTGGTCAGCACTGATCCTGGGTTTCCTGGTGCTGATCGTGCTGCTGATCTTCATCGCGCAGAACACCGAACCGGTGCCGATGACGTTCCTGGGCTGGCACTGGTCACTGCCGACGGGCGTGGCGATCCTGGGCGCCGCGGTGGCCGGCGGCCTGTTGACCGTCGCCGCCGGATCGGCCCGGATCTTCCAGTTGCGCCGCGCGGCCAAGAAGAACTTCAAGGCCGCCCAGCACGGCTGAGCGTCAGCCCAGGGCGCGCAGACCCGCGGCGATCAGCGGGGCCACCGCCTCGCCGACCTGTTCGGGACCGTCGGCTCCCTCGCGCCTGCGATAGTCGATTCCGGCGGCGATGATGGCCAGTTTGAAGTTGGCCAGCGCCATGTAGAACTCCCAGTGCGCCAACTCGCGGCCGGACACCTTCGCATAGCGGTTGGCCAGCTCGTCGGCCGTGGGCAGCAGCTCCGAGGTCCACGCCGCGTCGGAATGCACGTAGCCGAACATCGGATCGCGGTAGACGCACATCAGGGCCGCGTCCGACAGCGGGTCACCGAGCGTGGACATCTCCCAGTCCAGCACCGCGCGGACCACCGTGGCATCCGCGGCGTCGAGGATCGTGTTGTCGATGCGGTAGTCGCCGTGCACGATCGACGTTCCGCTCTGCGGCGGCACCGCCTCGGCCAGCGCCTGATGCAAGCGGCGGACATCGTCGTCGCGGGCGTCGTCGGGCAGCCGGACATGCTCCCACTGCGAACCCCAGCGCCGGACCTGCCGTTCCAGGTAACCGTCGGGTTTGCCGAAGTCACCGAGGCCGACCGCGGCCGGGTCGACGGCATGCAGATCGGCCAGCGCCTGGATCAGGGCGTCGACGCAACCGTCGATCACCTGTCGGTCACCGAGTGCTTCGAGCTCTGCGGCGGTGCGCACCACCCGGCCCTCGACGTGCTCGACCATCTGGAACGGGGCGCCCAGCACCGAATCGTCGTTGCGCATCGTCACCGCGCGGGCCACCGGGACCGGGGTGTCGGCCAGTGCCGCGACCACCTTGTACTCCCGAGCCATGTCGTGCGCCGACGGCGTCAGCCCATGCAGCGGCGGACGCCGCAGCACCCATTTGGATGCGTCGTCGAACACCAGGAAGGTGAGGTTGGAACGGCCACCGGCGATCAGTTCGGCGCGGAGCTCACCACTGCGGGCGATGCCCTCGGAATGCAGATGCCGGTCCAGGGCGACGAGGTCGAGCCCTTCCAGATTGGTCACGGTCATTGTTTACCAGGCCTACCACCGGACGTTTCGCGGCAGCAGGTCCCACACGTGCTCGGTGCTGTTGACCGACGCCACCGCCAGCCTGCCCGACCGTGACGACAGCACCCGGGTGACCGAGGCGTAGTCCACGTGGAACGACAGCAGCCGCTGGGTCTGCAGGATCTGGTGCAGCAGCACGTTGATCACCCCGCCGTGGCTGAACACCGCGACGGTCTCGTCATGGTCGCCCGCGGCCACCAGGTCCTCGACCGCGGCGGCGATCCTGGCCAGGAACGCGTCCTCGTCCACGCTGCTGGGCAGATGCCCGCCGGCGAGGCGGGCCAGCTCCTCGGGGTTCTCCTTGGCGATGTCCTCGATCGGCACATAGTGCGACATGTCGCGGTCGTACTCGGCGAGCCGCTCGTCGACCTCGACCGACAGCCCGAGCGATTCCGACAGCGGCCCCGCCGTCTGTACGGCGCGTCGTTGCGGGCTGCTGACCAGCCGGGTGACCGGAAACCGGGACAGCGCGGCCGGCAGCCGCTGCGCCTGCGCGACGCCCGCCTCGGACAGGTCGGGGTCGGACCCTTGACCCGGCTCGCTGCGCAGCGGTAAAGCATGTCGGACCAGAAGCAGTTGCACCGTGCCACCATAGGGCCGCAGTACCTGATCACCGGAGAGGGTCCAGTACATGGGATACGCCGACGAGTTGTTCGACCTGACCGATCGGGTGGTGCTGGTCACCGGGGGTAGCCGCGGGCTGGGCGCCGAGATCGCGATGGGGGCGGCGCGGTGCGGGGCCGATGTGGTGATCGCCAGCCGCAACCTGGACTCGTGTGTGGCCACCGCCGAGGCGATCACCGCGGCCACCGGTCGCGCCGCGCTGCCGTATGCGGTGCACGTGGGCCGGTGGGATGAGCTCGACGGCCTGGTGGACGCGGTGTACGCGCGGTTCGGCAAGGTCGACGTGCTGGTGAACAACGCCGGCATGTCACCACTGTACGAATCGCTGGGCTCGGTCACCGAGAAACTCTTCGACGCCGTGTTCAACCTGAATCTCAAAGGGCCGTTTCGGCTTTCGGCCCTGCTCGGTGAGCGCATGGTGGCCGACGGCGGCGGCGCGATCATCAACGTCAGCTCGTCCGGCTCGCTGCGGCCCGATCAGTACATGCTGCCCTACGCCGCGGCCAAGGCCGGCCTCAACGCCATGACCGAGGGGCTGGCCAAGGCCTTCGGCCCGACCGTGCGGGTCAACACCCTGATGGCCGGACCTTTTCTCACCGACGTCAGCAAGGCCTGGGACATGGCCGGTGACCCGTTCGGCCACCTGGCCCTGCAACGGGCCGGCAATCCGCCCGAGATCGTCGGCGCCGCACTGTTTCTGATGTCGGACGCGTCCAGCTTCACCACCGGCTCGATCCTGCGCGTCGATGGCGGCCTGCCCTGAGCCCGAGGCGGTAACCTGGCCAGGTTGGCAAACGTGTCATGACAACTTTCCACGAAGGTGAGGCCGATGGCCGGGCCCCGTTCGCGCCACGAACACGTCGCGGCCGAACTGCGTGCGCGCATCAGGCGCCGTGACTACGCCGTCGGCCAGGCGCTGCCCACCGAAAGTGCGTTGTGCGCGGAGTTCGACGTGTCCCGCGGCCCGGTGCGCCAGGCCCTGGCCACGCTGAAGAACGAGGGCCTGATCCGGGTTTCGCGCGGCAAGCCCGCGGTGGTGCGCAGCCACGAGGCCACCCAGCGGCTGGATACGTTCACCCCGTTCACCGAGTGGGCCGAACGTGCCGGGCGCACCGCCGGCAACCGCACTCTGGAAGTGGCCCGCCGCCGGGCGTCCGGGGCCGCGGCCGAGGCACTGGGATTGACGGCAGAGGACTTCGTGGTCGAGGTGCTGCGCGTGCGGCTGCTCGACGGTGAGCCGGCCATGGTGGAGCGCAGCACCTTCATCGACTCCGTCGGCTCGCTGCTGTTCGAGTTCGACACCGATTCCGGTTCGATGACCGCGTACCTGGCCGGTCGCGGCGTGCACTTCGATTCCATGGAGCACGTGCTCGACGCGGTGGCGGCCGGGGCCGACGACGCTGCGAATCTCGGTATCGCGCCGGGCAGTCCGCTGTTGCGTGAGCGTCGCGTCTCACGGGATCAGAACGGGGTGGTGTTCGAATGCGCCGATGACCGGTACCGGCCCGACCTGGTGACGTTCAGTATCGTCAACGCCCGCACCAGTTTTCCCGACCCCTAGCCGTGGCGGCCCGGCCTACTGCAGCTCGGCCAGCAGGGTTGGAAGGTCGGCCACGCTGTCGAGGATGTGCGTGGCACCCGCTTCGGACAGTTGGGCCCGGTCGTGCGCCCCGGTCAGCACGCCGACCGAGGCCCGGGCACCCGCGCGCAGGCCACTGACGACATCGGAGGCGGAGTCGCCCAGCACGACCATCGAACGCACCGAATCGGTTTCGGTCTGCATCAGTGCCGTCAGCGCCATGTCGGGGTACGGCCGCCCGCGCACCCCCGCCGTGGGGCACAGCACCGCGTCGGCCAGGTGCTGCCAGCCCAGCGCCTCGATGATCGCCGTCTGCGTTTCCTTGGCGAACCCGGTGGTCAGCGCGGTCTTGATGCCATCAGCCCGCAGCGTGGCGATGACCTCTTCGGCGCCGGGCACGGGACTGCAGTTCCCCTCGGCCACCAGGCGGGCATAGCAGCGTTCGAATTCCTGGTTGGCAGCCTGCGCCTTCCCCTCGTCGCCGCGGGCCAGATGCCGGAAGACGGTGATCTTGGACTGCCCCATGGTGTCGTCGACGTAGCGCAGCATCTCCTCCCGATCAGCGTCCGTCTTCGACAGGCCCGCGTGTCGGTCGGCGGCCAAGAACGACTGCTGCACCAGACCGCTGTCCTGCACGGTGGTTCCGGCCATGTCGAACACGACGAGCGTGATCGGTTCGGTTGTCGTGGCGCTCATGGAGTCATCCCTTTCGTTCGGGTGGTTCAGGCTTGTGCGACGAGTGGTCCCAGGGCGTTCTCGACGCTGTCGAGGGCCAGGCCCAGGCCGGTGGTCATGCCGATACCGGTGGTGACGGTGACGACGTGGGTGCCCTCGATGGGCTGCTCGATCAGGAATTCCTGACCGGGAGCCGAGCAGTAGACCCCCTGCCAGCGTTCGGACACCTGGATATCGTTGATCCCGAACAGTTTTCGGGTCTCGTCGAGGAGCACCTCGAATCCCTCTTCGGATTGAAACGGTGGTGCGGACACGTCGTGGTAGTGGGTGTCACCGATCAGCAGCGAGCCGTCGGGCTGCGGGGTGTACATCTGGTGCAGGCCGATGTCGACGTGGTCGGGGTACTCGGCGCGCAACCGCTCGGCGACGGCGGAGGTGGTGGGCAGATCCGCGAAACCCGAGTAGCGCACCAGCGACCATCCGGTGAACAGCGGTGCGGGCAGTGCCGCAGGCAGGGGCAGCCGGGCCCGCAGCATGTGCAGCCGACACCGCAGCAGGCCGTCGCGCTCGGCCAACGCCGGGAAGAGCCGGTCGATGTCGTAGTTGACGGTGACGAAGGTCGCCGTGGCCCGCACCGCACCGCGTGAGGTGTGCACCACGCCGGGCTCGAATCCGGAAGCCGCGGTGCGCCAATGGAAGTCGACGCCCTCGGTGGCCAGCCAGCGCGCAATGGCGGGAGCCGCGGTGCGCGGATCGACCTGCAGGTCGTTCGGCAGGTACATGCCGCCGGTCACCCGATCGGCCGCCACCGGAACCCGATCCAGGACCTGCTCGCGGCTCAGCAACTCCACCTCGGCAGGTCCGCGGACGGCAGCGAATTCGCGCATCACGGCCAGTTCGTCGTCATGACGCGCGACACAGAACGTGCCTGCCTGCGCCGACCAGAACCCCGCGCTGCGTGAGAGGTCCAGCCAGTGCTGACGGCCGCGCCGCGCATAGTCCCCGGCAATCCCGGATTGCGCGGTGAGGCAGACATGACCGAAGTTCTGCACCGAAGCCCCGACGACCCCGCCTGCGTGGTCGACGACGGCGACCCGCAACCCGCGTCGATGCGCGTGGTAGGCGTGCGCCAGGCCGACGATGCCGGCGCCGACCACCACCACGTCATAGCTGGGTTTCATGCGCCCACTGTGGGCGGCGGTGGCGCAACTTGTCAATACAAGTACTAAATCTTCACTTCTTATCTAGATACGTGGCGCGTTGTTCATCTCGCCGGACCGTGTGCAGGCGGACATCGGCCAACACGCCCGCAGAGATACGCGCGGTCATATACGTGCAGTACGGCTGCCGGCGGCGGTCGGTCGGCGACCCCGGATTGAGCAGGCGCAGACCGGTTTTCGCAGTGGTGTCCCACGGGATGTGACTGTGCCCGAACACCAGCACGTCGGTTGCCGGGTAGTCCCTGGCCACGCGCGCCTCACGGCCCGTGGCCGCGCCGGTCTCGTGGACCACCGTGAAACGCAGACCGTCCAGTGTCACGTCGGCCCGCTCCGGCAGCCGTCGGCGTAGCTCCGCCCCGTCGTTGTTGCCCCAACAGCCGATCAGGCGCGACGCACGTGCACCCAGGGTGTCGAGCAGGGCGGGCTCGACCCAGTCGCCGGCGTGAACCACCACATCGGCCCGGTCCACCTCGTCCCACACCTGAGCCGGCAGATCCTTGGCGCGCATGGGCACGTGAGTATCGGCGATCAGCAGCAGCCGCATCCCGGCCAGCCTACGTGACCAGGGTGCGGGAAACCTGGAAGCCGAGCCTGCGTGAGGGCTAGGGTGGCCAGTGTCGGCGCGTGACGTTCCACCCCTAGCTGGAATGGCACGCGCCGACTCACACTCAGGGCTTACACTCCGCCCATGGACCTACTACGCAACGTAGTTGTTTATCTCCACCTGATCGGGTTCGCGGTGATGGTCGGCGCCTGGGTGGCCGAGGCCGTGGCCCGCCGCTTCGAGATCACCCGGGTGATGGACTACGGCATCACGCTGTCGCTACTGACCGGCGTGGCCCTGGCCGCGCCGTGGCCGGCCGGCATCGAGTTGAACTACCCGAAGCTCGTCACCAAGCTCGTCATCCTCGTCGTGCTCGGCGCCGTTCTGGGCATCGGCCGGGCACGGCAACGCCGTACCGGTCAACCCGTGCTGCCGCTGTTCGTCGCGGCCGGCGTGCTGCCCCTGCTCGCCGCCGCCATCGCGGTGCTGTGGACCTGAGCCTCGGCCCGAACCTGAGCTGGAGCTGAGACCGTCCCGTAAAGTTAACTGGCAAACAGCATTTGTCGGCAGGTACGGGAATCAATGGGACACAGACACGCCATGGCGACCGCCAGGGTCATGCGCACGGCGGCATTCACCGGATGCGGTACACCGCAGGGTGACGGCCGTATCCGGGCCCGGACCCGTCCCGCCGATCGGCCGCGGCAAGCCCACCACGGCGTCTTCGAACGACCCCGGCGCCGTCGCTATGCCGGCCAGCTGAAGACCTCGGCCACCCTGGTGACCGGCCGGTCACCGTGGATGAACGACCGGGTCACCGTGCTGCGTGGATTCCTGGCCGACCTGCACGGCCTGCACCTGCCACCGGAGCTGGCCCGGGTCCAGGTCGCCGGCCACGTCGAACTCCTGGTCTCCGTGCTGCGGCTCAATCGCCAGACCGCCCGGCAATTCGTCACCGACGACGTGCTGCGGGAGATGGCCGTCGACATCGCGACTGCCGTCGGGTCGGAGTAAGCGGGCCGGCCTGGCTGCCGACTGCCCGGCGGAGATCGCCGAAATCGACGCCAGGGTGGTTGTTCCGCGGGAATCACAGCCCAGGTGTCGATCTCGATGAAAGCAAGAGACAAAAATCGAGGCGTGGTCCGCAGACCACGCCTCGATTTCTTTGAGTGCGCCCGAAGGGATTCGAACCCCTAACCTTCTGATCCGTAGTCAGATGCTCTATCCGTTGAGCTACGGGCGCCTTGCGCTATTCAGTTGTGCGGTTGACAAGTCAACCGTGGCGGAGGCGAGAGGATTTGAACCTCCGGTCCCCGGTAAGGGGGACAACTCATTAGCAGTGAGTCCCATTCGGCCGCTCTGGCACGCCTCCTTTGAACTTCTGTGAGGGTACCGGACTCCGTCCTGTTGCCCGAAACCGCCGAGGGCACACAGTACACAGCCTCCCCTATGCTGGCCAAGTGAGTATCCGTTTGCGTCCCGAAATGGCCGACCTTCCGGCATACGCACCAGGCAAAACAGTTCCGGGCGCAATCAAGATCGCCAGCAATGAAACCGTGTTTCCGCCCCTTCCGAGCGTGCGGGAAGCCATCCTGCAGGCCACCGAGAACATCAACCGCTACCCCGACAACGGCTACCGTGACCTGCGCGAACACCTGGCCAAGCACGTCGACGTCGCGCCCGAGCAGATCGCTGTGGGCTGCGGTTCGGTCAGCCTGTGCCAGCAGTTGATACAAATCACATCCAGCGTCGGCGACGAAGTCGTGTACGGATGGCGCAGTTTCGAGATCTATCCGCTGCAGATCCGTACCGCCGGGGCGACGGGCGTACCGGTCCCGCTGCGTGAGCAGACTCACGATCTCGACGCCATGCTCGCGGCGGTCACCGACCGCACCCGGCTGATCTTCGTCTGCAACCCGAACAACCCGACGTCCACCGTGGTGGACCCCGAGGCCCTGGCCCGGTTCGTGGCCGCCGTCCCCGACGACATCCTGATCGTGCTCGACGAGGCCTACGTGGAGTACATCCGCGACGGGCTGCTGCCCGACAGCCTCGAGCTGGTCCGCGCCCACCCCAATGTGGTTGTTCTGCGGACCTTCTCGAAGGCCTACGGGCTGGCCGGCCTGCGCGTCGGTTATGCCGTCGCCGATCCCGAGATCGTCACCGCGCTCGGCAAGGTCTACGTGCCGTTCAGCGCGACGAGCGTGTCCCAGGCCGCGGCCATCGCCAGCCTGGAGGCCGCCGACGAGTTGTTGGCCCGCACCGACGCCGTCGTCGCCGAACGCAGCCGGGTCAGCGCCGCCCTGCGCGCGGCCGGCTACGAGCTGCCGCCCTCGCAGGCGAACTTCGTCTGGCTGCCGCTCGCCGAACGCACCCTCGACTTCGTGGCCGGGGCCGCTGACAGCCGCATCATCGTGCGCCCGTACGGTGAGGACGGCGTGCGGGTCACCATCGGTGCCCCGCACGAGAACGACGCCTTTCTGGAGTTCGCCCAGAGCTGGATCGCGGGTGACGCCGGGACTCGGACAGGAGAAACCAAGTGAGCGATGCGCGCGGTACGTTCGACGGGTTCGTGAGCCGCGACGGCCAGATCCCCGACACCGAACTCGACGCGTTCTGGGCGCTGCTGCGGCCCGCCAGCATCGACTTCATGCTCGGTGAGTGGAAGGGCGGCGAATTCCAGACCGGGCACAAGGCCAACGGCTTCATGAAGCGGCTCAACTGGTTCGGCAAGACGTTCCACTCGGCCGCCGACGCCAAGCCACTGGTCTGCCTGGACGCCGAGGGCAACAAGTTCTCCAACACCGAGGCGATGAAGGGCGAGGCCAGCCTGTGGCTGGAGGAGTTCCGCGGCGAGGTGACCGCGACGATGGTCTACGACGGCGCGCCGGTGCACGACCACTTCAAGGTGGTCGACGACCACACCGTCGTCGGCATCATGAACGGCAAGGGCGCGGTGGTTGACGGCCGCTACCTGTACTTCTACCTCCAACGCGTCTAGGAGAGACCCGATGGCTGACACCTACGAATCCGCCTCCGTCGAAATCTCCGACCACGTTGCCCGGGTGACGCTGCTGGGTCCCGGCAAGGGCAACGCGATGGGCCCGGCGTTCTGGGCCGAGATGCCCGACGTGTTCGGCACTCTCGACGACGACCCCGACGTGCGCGCGATCGTGCTGACCGGCTCCGGCAAGAACTTCAGCTACGGTTTGGACCTGCCGGCCATGGGCGCAGCGATGCCCGGTCTGGATGCCGGTGCGGCCGACCGCGCCGGGTTCCACAAGCGGCTGCAGAAGATGCAGGGCGCCATCACCGCCGTCGCCGACTGCCGTACCCCGACCATCGCCTCGATCCACGGCTGGTGCATCGGCGGCGGGGTGGATCTGGTCAGCGCGGTGGATATCCGCTACGCCAGCGCCGACGCGAAATTCTCGGTGCGCGAGACCAAGCTGGCCATCGTCGCCGACGTGGGCAGCCTGGCCCGGCTGCCGCTGATCCTGTCCGACGGGCATCTGCGTGAGCTGGTGCTGACGGGTAAGGACGTGGACGCAGCGCATGCCGCGCGCATCGGTCTGGTCAACGACGTCTACGACGACGCCGACGCCTCCTTGGCCGCCGCACACGCCACGGCCACTGAGATCGCCGCCAACCCGCCGCTGACCGTGGCCGGGGTGAAGGATGTACTCGACCAGCAGCGCACGGCCAGGGTGGCCGAGAGCCTGCGTTATGTGGCGGCGTGGAACTCGGCGTTCCTGCCGTCCAAGGATCTGGCCGAGGCGGTCACTGCGATGTTCCAGAAGCGCCCGCCGCAGTTCACCGGGGAATAGGCGTCCAGCCGAGTTCGGCTTTGGCCTTCGCGTTCGACAGCGGCAGCCAAGCCGTGCCGAATGCGGTGGCCGGGTACGGGGCCACCAGTCCGACCAGTCGATGCGAGATCGGCAGCGGCGGCGGCCGATGCAGCGTGCGGTTCAGCTCCCGGACGTAGTCACCGAACGACTGCGGGCGGTCGTCGACGATGTTGTAGATCTGGCCGCCGCGGCCCTTGTCGAGCGCATCGGCGGTAGCCCGGGCGACGTCGTCGATGTGCACCCAGGACACGATCCCGGGGCCGGTCATCGCCGGCAGCGCCCACCATTTCGCCAGCCGCCGGAACAGGTCGTCGTGGGTGACGCCGGGGCCGTAGAAAGCGCCGTAACGCAACACGATTCCCTCGGTGCCGCTGCGCTCCCCGGACGTCAGCACGTCACGTTCCATCCCTCGCAACGCCGCCAGCATCTGTTCGCCGCCGCGTGGCGGCGGTCCGGGGTACGGGTCGGTCTCGTCGATCAACTCCGGTCCGGTGGGTCCGTACCCGTAGGCGAAGATCACCGATTCGGCGACGACGCGACGAACCCCGGCCCGTTGCGCGGCGGCCACCAGATTGCCGGCACCCCGGCTCCACAGCTCTTTGGCCGGCTCGAAATCCTTCATCCGCTTGGGGCCCAGTTTGGGCAGCGTGGTCAGCAGGCTCACCACGGTCTCCGGGGCGAATTCGGCCACCACCGCGTCGATCTGACCGGCATCGAGGACGTCGGCCACCACGGGCTTGCCGCCCGCCGCCGAGATCTGGGGCGTCTTGCTCGACGAGCGGGTCACCCCGATCACCTCGTGGCCGCGCGCATTGAGCTCACGCAGCAACGGAATTCCCGGAACACTGGTTGCCCCCGCCACCAGGACACGCATCTACGGTTCTCCTGTCTTGTCATCGGAAATGCTGGTACGCAACGCAATTGCCAGCAACACCGTGGTCAATACCAGGCCGCCGGCCTCCAGCCAGCCGACCCAGTTGCCCGCGGCGTGGTCGGTGTCGATCAGATGGCTCAACGAATGCAGCGCCCAGTGTGCGGTGGCGAACGCCAGGGTCGGCACTCGCCAACTCGGCCACTGAAACGCAGCCAGCATCATCAGTCCGAGCGGCAACTCGAAGGAGGCGTTGTCGAAGATGTAGTGGTCGTTGCGGGTGCCGAACGCGCCGATCGTGTCGTAGAACGGACCCGGCGCCAGCAGCATGAACAGCCCCAACGCCACCGAGTAGACGCCGAACACCGCAAGAACCACGCCGGGATACCGCGAGCGGGTCTGCGTGGCCGCCGTCGTGGCCGATGTCTTGGCCGTCGTCGCCATGGCTTTCACGGTAGACCGCCGATGGTCTCCGAGTAGGCTCCAATTTCATGGCAACTTCGGGTACCAATTCGGGGCCGGAGCTGCTGGTCGAACTGGACCGTGGTGGCAGCCAACCCCTGCACCGCCAACTCGCCGACGGCCTGCGCGAGGCGATCCGCTCCGGCCGCCTGGCCCCGGCCACCCGCATGCCGGCCACCCGGGTGCTCGCCGCCGACCTCGGGGTGTCGCGCCGGCTGGTGGTGGAGGCCTACGGTCAGCTCACCGCCGAGGGATTCCTGCACACCCGCCAGGGCGGCGGCACCCACGTCGCCGCCGTCGCACCCGTCACCCCGAGCCGTGCCGGCACAGATGCCACCCGCGCCCGCTTTGACATCGATTTCGCCCCGGGCTCACCGGATCTCGCCAGCTTCCCGCGACAGGCCTGGCTGCGGGCGATGCGGCAGGGCCTGGCCGAGACCGAATCCAGCACGTTCGGCTACGTGGCGCCGCACGGATTGGCGGCCACCCGCACCGCGGTGGCCGACTATCTGCGGCGCACCCGCGGCGTGGTCGCCGACCCGCGCCGCATCGTCTTGTGCTCCGGCGCCACCCAGGCCATCGCCCTGCTGGCCCGATGCCTGGACAACTCCGTGGCGACGGAAGATCCCGGATTCTGGCCGCATCGAATGGTTTTGCGACACAACGGAATCGAGCCGTCACCCATCCCTGTTGACGGCGACGGCATCGACGTCGCCGCACTCGAAGCCAGTGGCGCCACCACGATACTGACCACCCCGGCCCACCAGTCACCGACCGGCGTGGTGCTCTCGCCGGCGCGGCGCACCGCGCTCCTGCACTGGGCGCAACAACCCGGACGGCTGATCATCGAAGACGACTACGACGCCGAATACCGCTACGACCGTTCGCCGGTCGGCGCGCTGCAAGGCGTCGCACCCGACCAGGTGGTCTACGTCGGGTCGACCAGCAAAACTTTGGCGCCCGGCCTGCGGATCGGCTGGATGGTGGTGCCCGATCACCTGATCGAACCGGTCCGCATCGCGAAAGGCCTTGCCGACACCGGTAGTTCGGTGATGGACCAGATCGCGTTCAGCCAGTTTCTGACCTCCGGCGGCTACGACCGTCACCTCCGCCAGATGCGTCGTCGCTACCCGGCGCGGCGCCGCGCGCTGCTGGACGCGCTGTCACGGCATCTGCCCCTGGCCGAAGTTCTCGGCGCGGCAGCCGGGGTGCACCTCACGGTGCGGTTCCCGGCCGGTTTCCCGGTCGACGAGCTGATCCGCCGCGCCACCGCCCGGCGGATCCGGCTCGAACCATTGGCGCCGTGCTACGCCGACCCCGATACCGCGCCGCCCGGGCTGATCCTGGGCTACGCCAACCTCACCGAATCCCAGATCGCACGTGGCGTGGAGAAGCTCGGTGAGATCGCGCGGCAACTGCCCGAGGTGTGATCAGCCGGCTTCTTTGGCCGACTTCCGCTCGGCGAGCTTGTACTTCACAAGAGCCACCAGAGCCTTCGGATTACGCGCGAATGCACCCGCGGCCTGCAGATACAGCTTGGCCTTCTGGCCGACCGTCAATTGCGGCTCTTGTTCCGTCACAGACTCTCCCCTATCCAAGGCAACGTGACCGAACAATAGCGTGTGCGCCTCGGACCGATTCCTACTGTCCGGCGGTCTGAGCCACACTCTGGTCCGGCTGCTGACCATCCAGCCGCGCGGCCACGTAGTCGGCGGCCTGCTCGGTCAGTCCGTTGGCGACGTACAAGTTGTGCGCATTGTTGTCGCTGCCGGTCGGCGAACACACCGGATCCTCCGTGATGCACAGGTCATCCGTCTTGCCGGCGTACCGGGATCCGACCGTGATGGGCGGTGCACCGGTGTAGATCATCTGCAGGAAGCCACTCGAGGGCTTACCGAACAGCGCCACCGCGGCCACATGGTCGGCCACCTCTGCCGGAAGCGGGCCGGTGATGCTCGGCGGCAACGCGAAGCCCTGCGGCACCTCGTCCTCGGTGATGTAGGCGGCCACCGCGGCACCCTGCGAGAAGCCACCCAGCACGATGTCGGTGTCCGGGCAGGCCGCGGCCGTGGCCCGGACCTTGTTGCTCGCGTCGGCCACACCGTCGGCGGCGGTCGCGAAGTCAAGCGACGCAGGGTAATTCACGCCGTAGACGTCGACAGACTTGCCATCGGTCCGGGCTCGCAACGCATCGATGAAGGCCTGGCCGGTACCGCCCACGCCCGGCGGTTCGAACGTGCCCCGCGCGAACACCACCTGCACATCCGCACAGGGATCCGCCGAAGCCTGACCGGCTGCGGCGATACACCCGCCCGCCACGAACACTGCCGATGCCACTGCGCCCAACCAACGACCAATCCGGTTCATTTTCGACCCACCCACACTCGTTACGACCCTGCGACCTACCGCACCGACCTTTCCTCGATACCCGAGATCAGACCGATGTGAATCGTCCGAGCTGTGTGATCTGCGCCACGTCGCAGCGACGTGGCGTTACGAAGCCGCCCCGACGCGCTCGCGCTTCTGCTCGTAGAACCGGGCACGCTCATCGACCAGCTCGAGGAACCCGGCGAGCTCCTCACGAGCCTTCTCCCCGGCGGGCCCGAAATCAGTCCGGTCGAAGACCCGCCAGAACCGCAGGACCGGCTGCACCACGTCGTCGTGGTGTACCCGCAGGTCGTAGATGCCGGCCTTGGCGATGGTGATCGCGTTCTTGGCGAAGTCGGTCATTCCCTGGCCGGGCATGGCGAAGTTCACCACCTCATCACGGATGGCCATCATCGCGGCATCGGGTGCGATGTCCAGCGCTGCGGCCATCAGATTGCGATAGAACACCATGTGCAGGTTCTCGTCGGCCGCGATCCGGGCCAGTAGCTGATCGGCCACCGGACACCCCGAGGCCCGGCCGGTGTTGCGGTGTGAGACCCGGGTGGCCAGCTCCTGGAACGACACGTAGGCCAGCGCCGCCAGCGGCGTCTTGTCCCCCGAGTCGTACCCGGCGACTGTGTGCTCCATCCGAAGGCGTTCCAGCACAACAGGATCCACCCCACGGGTGACCACCAGATAATCGCGCAGCGCGATGCTGTGGCGGCCCTCTTCGGCGGTCCACTGCCCGACCCAGGTACCCCAGGCGCCGTCGCGGGAGAACCGCGTCGCGATCTCCCGGTGATAGGACGGCAGGTTGTCCTCGGTCAGCAGGTTGACGGTCAGGGCCACCTTGGCGACCGGGTCCAACGGCGAATCCTCGGGCTGCCAGTCCTCGCCGCCCAGGAAGGCGTAATCACGCCCCCGGCTCCACGGAACGTAGTCATGCGGGAACCACTCCCGCGCCATCGACAGATGCCGATCGAGGTTCTGCGCGACAACCGGTTCCAGCTCGTGGAGCAGTTCGGCTTGGATGTCCATTCCGGGGTCCTCCCATCACGTTCGACCACAACCTACGCTACCGTAGGTTACGGGACCGTAGGTTAACCTTGGACGAAAATCCCCGCTGCATTTTGGTGCAGATTCCATGGTTTGCCACGCTTGGGTTGCCGATCGGAGGCAGATTCGAACGGTCAACGCAAAATCACTGATTCGGGGAGTTGCAGTGTTTCCTCGTTCGATGCGTCGGCAGTCGTTCGATCTGGCGTTGTGAGGTGTCGCTGTGCGTGATGCCGAGCGTCGTCTTAGCGTGTCCTACGGATCGATCGTGAACGCGAGAGGCAGGTACGGGGCGGGCCGACTCACTGGTCCGTCAACTGTCCGGCAACGGGTCTCGTGACGCGCTGCGGCCTCGCGTGCCAGCCGACGCGATCCCGTCGTCCGAACCGGTATCTGACACCGCCGTGATGAGATGAGAACGTGAGTCGCAAGCTGTCGCGGGTAGAACCCCTGCCGTCCGACACTCCGCATGAGGTGGAGTTCTTCAAGCGGCACCGCGACGACGACGAGGCACAGACCGCTCCCGGCCTGGACGCACTACTCACGTTCCCGGTCAACGTCCGGGCCCGGTTACTCGCGACCCTCGCCGCAGTGGCCAAGTCCCCGCCGAAGCGGTTCGCCGGCGGGGGGCAGTGGGAAGCGATGCACGGCGACATGACCGGCTACTTCGAGGCCCGTGTTACCTCCGGCACCCCGAATGGGAAGTGGCACTACCGGCTGTTCTGCGTCCTCGACTACACCGCCGAGGGGAAGAC
The DNA here is from genome assembly GCF_019050325.1 of [Mycobacterium] fortunisiensis. Classification (GTDB taxonomy): domain Bacteria; phylum Actinomycetota; class Actinomycetes; order Mycobacteriales; family Mycobacteriaceae; genus Mycobacterium; species Mycobacterium fortunisiensis. The sequence continues at coordinate 163,844 of NZ_VOMB01000027.1, forward strand.
AGTGCCACTGCTTGTGGTCATCCATGGGGCCGCGAAGCGCTACCAGACCACCCTGCCGGCTTCCCGCTACGCCGAGGTTCGCGACCTGGGCAACGAGTACCGCAAGCGCAACCCGCGGTCACTCGCCACCCCTGAGGACATCAGCGCAGCGATAAGCGCAAACTAGGCGCAGGCCCGCATGGGCTCGGTGATGCGGGTGCGCTCATCCTCCGACATAGGGGTGAGCGTGACCTTCAGGCCCAGCGCCGCGGCGACCTCCGCGATGGTACTGAGCGTCGGGTTCACCGACTCCGACGACAACAGGCGTCGTACAGTGCTGTCGTTGGAGCCGATCGCCCTGGCCAGCGCCGCCTTGCTCAAGTTCTCAGTGCTTCGCGCTTCGTCGAGCGCGTTGATGATGGAGTCGATCGCCTCGATTCGCGCGGTCTCCGCGGCATACGCACGAGCGAACTCGGGGTCACGGGCCTCGACTTCGAGCAGCGTGTTGAATGCTTCGTTCATGGCTTCCCCTCTCTCTGTATCAGCTGTGCGGTCCACGAACACAGAAACCGTAACATAAATGCCACGATCAGAAGGCGTGTGTTCGATCACGTCGTCGGTCCACGTATCGGTCCGCAGCCGCTCCCAATGTCATCAGCCCAGAACAGCTCTTGCTCCAGCCCTGGCGGCACCACGGAAACCCTGGGCCGAGCCCAGCTGCGGGGTGTTCAAAGGGTGAACACCTGGCCCGACGCTGCCCGGTGTTCAAAAGCTGAACACCTGGTCCAGATCCATCACCATGCTGCGGGCAATCAGGGTCGAGGCCGTCTCGGCGTCGAAGTCGCCCGCCGACCACCGGAGGCCGGAGAGTTCACACCGGCGCAGGCCGAGCAGTGCGAGGTACGCCGGGTTGAAGGCGCGCCCGCGGTCCAAGCGTCGACTCTGGCAGCAGAGCGGTGGCGGAGGGATTTGAACCCCCGGGCGGGTTTAACCGCCTCTCGCTTTCAAGCTAGCGGCACCTGTGTGTTCGGTCGGATGCGGGGTCCGTCGAGGTTCTGTGACCAGCCGATTCGGGCACGGATGGATGCGCTCGATTCCGCGTCATGTGTCACCTCTGTGTCATGTCACGTCCTCCAGGCGCGCGTTCCGGCGCGGCTGTGTTCCGGTGCGCTCCGGGGTGCGTCGGCGTGTCGCACAGATCAGTCGTCGGATCCGGAAACCCGTGATCGGATGTGGAGCATGAGCACCACCGACCCGGCCGCGCTGGCCGCCACGATCGCCGCCGTGCTGGCCGCGACGCAGTCCGAACCCGCACCCGCTCCGGCGCCGCCGACAGTGCTGACCGTCGACGAGGCGGCAGACCGCTTGAAGGTGAGCCGGTCGCTGATCTACTCGCAGCTGCGCTCCGGGGAGCTGCGGTCCGTCCGTCTCGGGCGCCGGCGTCTGATCCCCGCCGCGGAGGTGGACCGGATCATCAGCGAGGCCGCGTAGCCGCGGAGCAGGAACGGAACGGGGCGGTCACCTTCGCGGTGGCCGCCCCTTGTTCGTCTCGGTCGCGCACCGCCGTGATGCCGTCTCGGTTGCCGCCGACAGATGCTCGTGCACCCTTACCCGGAACGGTGAACTCCGTTGCCGGTCTTAGGATTTCGGGGTATGACATCACCTGATCCCGTCGCCGCCGCGGTGTCCGCGCTGATCGCAGCGATCCGCGAACAGGTGCTGGCCGAGATGGCCGCCGCGGCACCGCCGAAGCCGTCTCCCGCACCGGACCAGGCCGAGGGGCCGCTGCTGCTCACCTTGACGGAGGCCCGGCAGCAGCTGCGGGTGTCCAAGGCCACGCTGGACCGGCTACTTCGTCAGGGGCGAATCGCGCGGGTGCGGATCGGTTCGCGCGCGTTCGTCGCGGCAACCGAGATCGAGCGGTTCATCGCCGAGGCGTCGGCGGACTGATTACTCGTGCACCAGTCGGGTCATGCTCGGCTCCCAGCCCTCGCAGGTGCCGCCAGGGCAGACGCCGCGGGTGTGGTCGTACAAGGCATCCGCGGCGAGGTCCACTGTCCCGGAAGGGGTCTCCCAAGCCACGGTCCCGTCGACCAGCTGCGCGGCGGGGATCATGTCGGCGGTGAACGCGGCGAAGACGGTGTCGGGTCGGTTCAGCAAGTACGCGAGGTCGAAGTCGGCCACGGTGTCGTCCGCGAACGTCAGCCGCACCACGGTGCCGCCGCGGGGCTCCACCGCGGTGACGGTCCAGGGGATGGAGTTCACGGCTGCTCCACCATGATCGAGGCCGGCTCGGCCAGGATCCGCGCCACGACTTCGCGCTGCGCGTCGCTCAGCATGTCCTCGGTGTAGCCGTCCAACTCGAGGGCCGCCCACGCAGTGCCGGACATCGGGCACGTGGGGCAGGTGCGTGGGCTGATGATGCCGAACGCTCCCATCTTCGGCGGGTAGTCCCACCCTGCCGAGTACGCCTCTGCGGGCGTGAGGATCTCGTCCCGGCCGCACACCTCGCAGACGTGCCGCAGCTCCGCCTCGACGATATGCGGGTTCTCCTCGGTCAAAGCTCCTCCTCCTCAGTCTCGGTCGCCGCTTCCGCTGCGTGTTCGTCGCAGAGTGCCTGGTACCACCCGGATGGCTTCTGTCGCACACGCCCCGACTGGCCGCACCGTTCGCAGGTGCGGGCCGACAGTTCCTGCGCCGCGGTGATCCGTTCGTGCACGGCGTCGGCCAGTGCGGGGTCACTCGCTTCCGCCCACACTTCGAGCGTGCCGAACTTCTGCTTCACCTGCCGCACAACGAGTCCCGGGTCGATCTCTGCGAGGTCGTGCTGGAGATCGGTGAGGATCCCGGCCCAGCCGTCGCCCGGGTCGATCGGCGGCCAGCCGGTGGGAGGCGTCAGGTCGATCGGCGCGGTGTCGTGCGGCATCACCGCGGACAGCCACCAACGGGTGCGCGGGTAGCCGGCCGCGGCGTCAGCTTCCGCCCCCGCCAACCCCCACAGCGTCGCCGCCCACTGCTCAACCGCGGCGTCGACGGCGCCGGGTTCGTTCAGCACGGCACGGACACCGGCGACCTCGCCCGCGGACAAGACGTTCTCGTAGTCGTCCCAGCCGCCGCCGCGGACCCGAGCGGCCCACTCGCGGAGGAACTGAGCGAGGCGGTCACGGACGGAGTCGGGCAGCGGTTCGATCGGCATGGGGCCAGTGTGGACGCCGCCACCGACACCCCGCCAACGATTTCTCCGATGCAGGATCCGTTGCATGTGCATCGAACCCGGCAACACCCTCGGGACCAGCGGCGCAGCGGTTCGCCGAACATGCAACTGTGAGAAGCCTTGAGCTGCTGTAGCTTTCGGAGTTCCGGATGTCACCCGGCCGTGGCACGATCCGCCCATGAGCAACGCCGCCGACACCCGCCCCGTCATCCGTGCCAGCACCGCCGACATCGCCACGACGGCCGAGTTCCTCAGCTGCCTGTTCGACGCTCCAGTCGTGATCACCGCCGCGAACTCCGAGGTGCCCGCGCCCGGTGGCCGGCACCTGGTGATGATCGTCGCGGAGACGGACGCCGCATGACCGCCGTCTCCCGAGTCCTGCTGTTCACCGAGCCCGATCAGGTCGAAGACACCGTCGCCGCCCTGGCCGCGATCACCGACACCGAGCCAGTCACCATGCGCATCACCCGACTGGACGGCACCCAAGTGACGGCGCACCTCGTGAACGTCGGCACCACGGTGATCGAAGTCGCGCCCGGCGAACCCGCGGTCCCGGCGCTGATCGAACTCCGGGTGCCGGACCTGACGGCCACGGTGGAGCGGCTCTCCGCGGCGGGCATGGTGGTTACGCCGGAACGGGACGGGGCGCGGGTACAGATCGGCGGACTCACCGCGGCGGCGCGGGAGGAGGAAGCGTGATCACCGAGATCCGCCTCGTCTCCAACGACGGCGCCAGCACCGCGGCCTTCTGGTCCGCCATCTTCAACACCCCCGTCGAGAACCTGGGCGACGGCCGGTGGCGGGTGACTCCGGTCGCCGGCCCGACCGTCACGGTGAGCACGGCGCGCGTGGTGGAGGCGATCACGGCCGTCGACTTGACCGTGGTGTGCGACCCCGCCGCCGCGGATCGGTTGCGGGCGCTGGGCTACGAGGTGGCGCACGACGGCACCTCGGCGGTCGATGTCAACGGGACGGACGCGACCGTGTTCCTGCGCCCGCGCGGCTGGGACGGCAAGTCCGACGTGCCCTGGGAGGAACCGACACCGGAGGAACCGGTACGCGACGGCGCGTATTACGCCGGCCTCAGCGGGTCGATCGAGGCCGGCGACTACGAGGCGATCGGTCCGCTGGAACCCGGCCCGGCGTGGGAGGAGCCGGAGCCATGAGACTGTCCCTGTTGGTGATCTACGTCCCGGAGCCGAGTTTGGAACTCGCTGCCCGCTTCTACGGTGCCCTGCTCGACGCGGCGCCGGTGCGCGAGCAGCACGGTTTGGGGCCGGAGCACTACGCCGTGACCGTCGCCGAGACGGGTCTCGTGGTCGAGCTGTACCCGGCGACGAAGCGGCCGCACACCGGCACGAGGCTGGAGTGGCGTGGGGACGCTGACGCAGCGGTGCAGCGGCTGATGGACAGGGCGTATGCGCTCCCGGAGAAGACGCGGGACGGCAAGGGCTGGTGGGTCAGCGACCCGATCGGGAACACCGTGGTGCTGCTGGGCGTCGACGCGGCGGAGGGCGCGACCCCGCCGGAGGACTGAACAGGGGCGGCCACCCGATCGGTGACCGCCCCTGCAGCAGTTGGGATTACGCGACGCCGACGATCAGCCCTTCACAGCCTGCGGTGCCTTCCAGGTACCGTTGAGCGCCTCCTCCTTGGGCCAGTACAGCCGCAGGATGATGGAGAACGGACCGTCGGGTGCAGGCAGCCAGTTGGCTTCCTTGCCCGCGCCGGGAGACTCGTTCTGCACCGCGATGGTGATGCCGCCATCCGGGTCGCGGACCAGGCCGGGCTCCATCGGTGAGTTGATCAGGTACCGGTTGATCGGATTCTCCACCAGCAGGCTCTGCGGCATCTTGTACATGGTCATCGACCAGAACGAGTTGACCGGCGGCAGCTGTCCGGGAGCGAACCGCACGGTGTAGCGGTTGCCGCCCGCTCCGGTCAGCGGCGCACCGGTGGAGTCGGTGGCGATCACCGGGTAGATCGCCTCGGCTGCGGTGTTGCCGTAAATGCCCAGGACCGCACCGGCCATGCGGTACAGGTAGTTGTTCTTCATGTCCTGGCGGGTGCCGAACAGATCAGCCGAGGTCACCGCACCGGTGTCGAGCTTGCCCTTCTGGAACGCGGTCAGCTCGGCCCACGCATCGGCCATCCCGTCCTTGACCGCCTGCAGGGTCTCCGGGCTCATGGTGGCCGGGTTGAAGTCGCCGTCGGGTCCGATGCCGATGGTCGCGAACTTCTCGCGCAACTGCCTCTCGTCGGGCAGCACCGGCGCGTACTTCAATACGAAGTTGAGCACCTTGAAGAAGTCCGGTGAGGTCTTCTGATCCGCCGGCGACAACGGCGGGTAGAAGTCGACCGCCGGGGCCGTGGCGGCGGGCTTGTGCTCGAACGCCGAGAGCGGCTCGACGGTGTAGCCGTCCTGGATCTTCTTCACCTTGTCGATGTCGGCGGGGTCGAACAGCTGGGTGCGGTAGATGACCAGCGCGAAGTCGGTGTCCGACCGGATGACTTCGTTGACACCCTCGGGCTTCTCACCGTTCCAGTTCGGCCCCGCCAGCAGGTACTTGCCGCCGCCGTTGCCGGTGGCGCGGCTGCCCACGTAGGCGAAGTTGTATGTGTAGCCGTCGACGAACTGCAGCGAGAAATAGCGGTTCTCTTCGATCTTCGGCACCGTCAGCACCAGTGGTTCGGCCCGCAGATCCGCCCCCAGCATCGTGTAGGGAGTGTCGGAGTTGGGCGTCTGGATGGTGGTGTCGGCGGGGGTATAGACCCGGGCGATGCTGTGCGCCTGGTTCCACGGCCCCTTGTACTGCGGATTCGCCTTGTCGGCGAAATAGGCGTACTGAATGCGGTAGTTGTCCACCATCGGGTAGCCGTAGGTGTAGGCCTCCTTGGCGATCTCACGCACCTGCTGCGGGGTCGGCGCCGAATTACTCTCCGGCCCTTCGGTTTTGCCGCCGCAGCCCGCCGTGGCGGCCATCAGCGCCACCACGAAGCCCCACGTCAAGAACTTCACTCCATACCCTCCATGTCGTTGTCATCGCCGCACGCAGCCGCAGTGCGAAATCTCGGTTCACCGGTGCGCAACCCGTCTGCGCGTCGCACTGGTCGTCAGCAGGGCTGTCCCGGCGGGGTGTAGTACGGCACCCCTTCGACGGTGTAGCAGGGGACTTCGCCCCAGACGTAGGGGTGGTCGGCTGCCGCGATCGCTGCTCCCGCTTCGACGCCGCGGGCGATGGGGGCACCGCAGCCGCTGACGCCGACGAAGCGGCCATGCACTCCGGCGCAGATGTCGGCCGACGCGGTGGGCGCTGTGATGACCGGTGCGAGGCCCAGCGGGGCGGCGACCAACGCCGCGGCCGCCAGCAGTGTGGTGGTGCGCTTCTTCACGAGTCTCCTGTGGTTGATCGTCGCCGCGACCCAGCCACCATCGGCCGGTCACAACAAGTCGTGGTCCCCCGACCGGGCAACCACTCTGCACCATCTGGCACCTGTTCGTCTTGACTCTGCTGGACAGCTTCTTGATGATGCTGGACATGCAGCTGGTCCGCGGGTCGTCACTCACCGGGTTCGCGCCACTCGTCACCGCCCACGGAGGGGATCCGGACGCACTGCTGACGCTGGCCGGCATCGATCCGGCAGACGCAGGTGACGACGACCGGTTCATCCCGCTACGCAGCGCCATCACCGCGGTCGAGGCCGCAGCCACGACGCTGGACGTGCCGGACTTCGGGCGACAGCTCGGCCGGCAGCAGAGCATCGACATCCTCGGCCCCGTCGCGGTGGCCGCCCGCACCGCCGCCACCGTCGCCGTGGCGCTCGACGTCCTGGTCACCTACATGGACTCCCACAGCCCCGGGATCACCGCGCGTATCACCGACCACGCCGATCCGGCGCTGCGGCGGTTCGAGTACGGCTTCCTGCTGCGCCCGCCGCCTCCGCAGGCCCAGGCCCTCGAACTGGCGCTCGGTCTGACCCTGCAGGTACTGCGCCTGTTCCTGGGCACCGCCTACCGTCCGGTGGTCGTGCACCTGCCGCACCCGCCGTTGGACACCGACTCCGAGTACCGCAGCTACTTCGGGTGCACGCCGTACTTCAACGAGCCGGTCGCAGGGTTCACCCTGCGCGCCGAGGACTTGGAGCGACCGCTCAACCACGATCCGCTCGCGCACCGACTCGCCCTGACCTACCTGTCCGAGGCCCACGGCCAGCGCACATCGGATATCGCCGACACCGTGCGCAGCGTCGTGCGCCAGCTGCTGCCCACCGGGGAACTGTCCGCCGCGCTCGTCGCCCGCCAGTTCGGCATCCACCCGAAGACGTTGCAGCGGCGCCTCGTATCGGAGGGAACCACCTTCCCGGCACTGGTCGACGTGACCCGTCGCGAGCTGGCCCACCGGCTGCTCACCGGCACCGACTTGCCCGTGTCGCAGGTGTCGCGCCAGCTGGGCTACGCCGAGCACAGCGTGTTCACCCGCGCCTGCAGACGCTGGTTCGGGACGACGCCGACGGAGTACCGGCGCCGGTCCCCTTGAGCCCCTGCTGATCTCACGCGCCCCGGCCGTCGGATCGGGCGCGGCGGGGGTACAGGTGCGGGCATGGACGAGACCGAGATGCGAGAAGCCCGTACCCGCGCCGCGATCCGGGTGGCCCGCCGCCTGGGAGCCGACACCGACCAGCTGCATGACGTGATGCTGGCGATGCGGTCGGGATGGAACCCGGATGTGGACACGTACGGCGGCGAGGTGATCGGTGAGGTCCTGAGCGACACCTGCGACGAGGTGTGGCGGGACCGCGGCGAACCGTACGCACCCGCGCGGTCCCGGCGTGTGCTCTGGGTGCTGGCCGCGATGTGGCCGGACGTGATCGCGGAGTGCGGGCGGGAGCGGAATCGGCAACCGGAGTTGGGCTCCGTGTCGTCCGCCAACTACGAGAACCTGGCGAGGTACTGGGAGGAGCGCGGTGAGACTGACCGCGCGAAGCTGTACCGGGAGGCCGCCGAGGTGATGGCGAGGGTGCCACAGCGGTGACCGACTGCTGAATCAACCTGTGCCCCTGCCCGATCCGGGCGGTGGCACAGTCGTGTCCGGGGCGAGTCTGTCTCTAATTTGGAGAACTGTCGCGTTATCTCGCTGCGCGGCAACCAGTTTCGAGTACTGGCATGGGGTGGGTCAGGGGTGTCGGCTGGCTGGACTTTGCCAGAATCCGTGCTACAGCTGGAGATACCGCACTACATGAGCGAACAGGAGAACACCGTGACCGTCCCCGCGAACCCCGTCTTCGAGCCCAACCCCGACGAGTTCCTACGCACCGACGCGATCGCCGAGGAACTGGACCTGTGCACCGAGACGGTGCGGCGCATGATCCGCGACCATCGGCTGCGCGCGGTGCGACTGAAGGGCGAGTACCGCGTGCGGCGCCGGTGGCTGGACGAGTACCTCGACAGCACCCTCGTCGGCGCCTGATCCGAAATCTCAAGGAGCACAACGACATGCGCACCGAACCCACCTGGCTCGACGCCGACGCGAGCTACCGGGCGATCGAGGCCCTGACTGACATCTACGTCCTGGCCGAGGACCACCCCGAGTCCTACCTGGAGGGGCTGATGAAGCTGCCCGCCGAGCAGCAGCACGCCGCCCGCCTGTCCGCTCGCATCGACGAGGAGCGGTGGCGCGACGCCCGCAACGCGGTCTGCCGCCGGGCCGCGATCGCGATGGCCCGCGCCGAGTTGATCGGCCACGACCCCGACGAGAAGCAGCAGGAGGCGTTCACGGCGTTCGTCAAGGCGCAGGACCCCACGGACGGCATCGAGCTGTACTTCGACCACCTGACCGACACCTCGGGCCGGATGGTCACCGCGGGGATCCTGTCCCAAGAGGTCGTCAACCAGGTGGCGGCGACGATCCACCTCGCCTGACCGGACCGAAACACGAAGGAGCACAACGCATGGACGACACCACCGTCAACATGAGCACCCCGCTCACCGACTGCGCCGCGGAGTGCCGCGTGTTCGCGGACGAGTGGGAGGAGAAGGGCGACGCCGTCGGCGCGACCGCGATGCGGGTGAGCGCCGAATCCACGCAGCAGTTGCAGGGCGCCACCAGCAACGGCACCCCGGAGGACCTGGTGAGCGCCCGGCAGCGCGCGGCGCTGAAGGTGCTGGCGCCGCTCGGCCTCACCCGCGACGAGCTGTACGCGGTGGTGAACCTGGCCGGCGAGCGCACGACCGCGGAGCTGAAAGGCCTGGACTACGAGAAGGTTTCGGCAGCACTCGTCAACTGCGCCCGCTACCGCTGCGGGGAAGACGTGTCGGCCGCGCTGACGGTCATGTCGCTGCTGGAGGTGATGTGGCCGGACGTGGTCATGGAGGTCTCCGCCGAGGTACGTCGGTACGCGCCCGCCCCGGTGTCCGTGGGCACCCTCGTCACCACCTGACCCGAACATCCCCAGAAACGGCGAAAGCCGGGTGCTGGACACACCCGGACTTTCAATGCCACCCCGCTCACAACGGAAGTAGGTACGACCCCATGGTCGCACAGGTTTCGCAGAATTCAACTCCCGTCGTCGACACGCCGGCTCCGACGAACCCGTTCCCCCAGGCCGAGTGGGACCGCGTCGCGGCGAACCGGGCCACCCGCGAGAAGTTGCGGGGCTGCTTCATGTCCCGGCACGGTCACCTCACCGCGGCTCCCACCACGACTCGAACCCGCTCCGCCACTCATCCGCGTCGGGGCCGTGCAGGTGCGGCGGACACCACCGCCCGGACTCCTCGGCGGGGTCATCGGTGCGGCCGATCAGGTCGTCGGTGGCACGGTCGCCCGCGGCGAGGTACCCGGCGGTGAAGAAGTCGGTACTCATGCCAGCACCGATCGCCAACCACGGAGCCACGCTGCTTCGTCGGCCGCGTGAAGTCCGCGCGGGCACCACGTCTCGGCGTTGGCCGCGGTGACCGCCACGCCTTCGTCGCGCATGTATCGGGCGGCGTCACGTCCAGCGAGGAAGAACTCGGTGTCGGCCACGTTGGAGTAGCTGCTCATGCCGTCGAGGATGTCGAATCCTCTTGAGCTGCATCGGGTGTGGCGCGATCCATCGCCTTGGGCGACAGCAGCTTCGCCGCCGAGGCCAACGACTCACGACTGGTGTGTGCGTACGTGCGCATCGCCAGCACACCGTCTGCGTGACCGAGCCATGCCGCGATCGTCGCCGTGGGTGCGCCGCGCAGGTGCAGGAGCGTCGCCGCCGTGTGCCTGGATGCGTGGAGCCGACGGTGCGCGACACCAGCGAACTTGAGCGAGCGGTTCCACCAGGCGTTCAACGCGCGCGGGCTGACGGGCCGACCGAACGGGTGCGCGATCACGTAGCCGTCCGCCGGTCCCTCCCACATGTCGCCGACCGCGAGGCGCATCTCCCGCTGCTCCCGCCGGACTCTGCGAAGGATCGGCAGCAGGTACGGCGGAAGGTCGAGTTCCCTTGCGCTGCTTAACGTCTTGGCATCGTCCTGCTCGATCACGCCCTGCGCCGTGGAGACTCTCGTGGCGCGCACCGCGAGCGTCGGCGTCTCGGCGTCGAGGTCGATCGAGCTCCACCGCAGCCCAGCCAGTTCACCGCGCCGTAGACCGAGCAACGCGAGATGCACGAAGAGTTCGCGAAGGCGCGCGTGCTCGGTGTCGCGCACCGTCCTCCAGTCCGCGTCGGCCGCGGGGGCGGACACCGCGTGAGCATCGACGAGCTGCGCCACCTCGGCCTCGGACAGCGCGTCGTCGAGCTTGAGGTCCGGTGCGCCGGACGGCCGTCTCAGCGGCTCCACCAAGTCGATCACGTTGCGCGGCAGGATGCCTTGAGCCACAAGGTCCTTCCACACCGACCGCCATCTCGCGAGCATGGGGTTGATGGAACTGCGCGCCCACACGCCGCGTGGACCGGTGCCGTCACGCAGCTCGACGACCAGCTTCTCGACGTCGGCCTTGCCGATCTTCTGCACCGGGCGGTCGCCGTAGCGCTCGATGACCGGAGCGAGCGCGGCGGAGTACGCGGCGTGGGTTGTCGGCTTGATGCGCTTGCCGCCCAGCCACTGCTCGCACGCGACCTTCACCGTCAGCTCAGAGGGCGCGGTGAACGTTCCTGCCGCGCGCTCCGCCGTGACGGTGGCGTGCGCGTCGATCGCCTCTTTCAGCGTGCGGAACCGGCGACGGCGTTGGCGGCGCACCCCGTCCTCGCCGGTCACCTCCAGCCGGACCTCGTACCGTCGGCCGGACTCGAAGTCGCGGATCGTGACGTAGCTGGGAACCTTCATGCGTACACCTCACCTCAGAAATTCGGTGAGACCAGCCGCGACGAACGACACGCCGACAGCTCAGCGGGACCGATACGCGGACCCATGTGTCATGTCGTGTCACCTTCGGAGTCCGCCACTCCGGGCACAGGGCTCGGTGAACGACGTATCCGCAGGTTATGGCGGTGGCGGAGGGATTTGAACCCCCGGGCGGGTTTAACCGCCTCTCGCTTTCAAGGCGAGTGCATTAGGCCGCTCTGCCACGCCACCGCCGACAAGAGTACGGGTTTCACACCCGACCGATGTGAGCGGGCGGCGATCCATTCTTCAGCGCCACGCTGATCCGGCGGCAGTTCTCGCCCATCGCCGCGATCTGCGGACGTGAGAGCCGGCCCAGGAAGTGCGAGCGCACCCCCTGCCCATACGTCACCATCGCCTCACGCACGGCCCGCCGGCCGTCCTCGGTGATGGTGGCGACCACCCCGCGACCATCGTCGGGGCTCGCACCCCTGGTCACCAGGTTCTGTACCTCCAACCGCCGGATCTGCCGGGTCACCCGACTCGGCAGGGACATCAGCCGTTCGGCCAAGTCACCCATGCGCGCCGAACCCGTCGGCGACTTGTCCAATATGTCGAGCAGGCGCACATCGTTGAGCGTCAGATGATGCGCATCCACCAGCGACCGGTTCAAGGTCGCATACATTCGCAATGCCGAGTCGAGGTAGTTCTGCCATGACCTCTGCTCGGCGATGTCCAGGCCCGGCATGTCACCCGCCGTGCGCCCCGCAATCATCCCCGCCATGGCCGCAATCGTAAGGGACGTCAGTATTGCTGCGCGCGAAAAATAGCAGGCTTGTAGCGTTGAACAAATGCATGCAATTGTGGCCTCCGCCGACGGCCGTCTGACCTGGGAAAACGTCGCTGACATCAGCGCAGCAAACAATGAGATTTTGATCCGGGTGCATGCCGCGGGCGTCAATCGCGCGGACTTGCTCCAGGCGGCGGGCAAGTATCCGCCCCCGCCAGGGGCCAGCGAGGTGATCGGATTGGAGGTTTCGGGCACCGTCGCAGCGGTCGGCGCGGATGTTACCGACTGGTCAGTTGGGCAACCGGTGTGTGCATTGCTCGCCGGCGGCGGGTACGCCGAATACGTCGCGGTACCCGCCGCTCAGGTGCTGCCATTGCCTGATGGCGTTGCTCTGCGCGACGCTGCCGGACTTCCCGAGGTGGCCGCCACGGTGTGGTCCAACCTCGTCATGACCGCCGGTCTGACGGCCGGCCGGCTGGTGTTGTTGCACGGCGGCGCCAGCGGCATCGGCACCCACGCCATCCAGGTGACCCACGCGCTCGGCGCCCGGGTCGCGGTGACCGCCGGATCAGCGGAGAAGCTCGCGCTGTGCCGCGAACTCGGCGCCGACATCACCATCAACTACCGCGACGAGGACTTCGTCGAACGGATTCGCGCCGAGAGCGACGGCGCCGGAGCCGACGTGATTCTCGACATCATGGGCGCCGCCTACCTGGACCGCAATGTCGACGCGCTGGCCATCGGCGGACGATTGGTGATCATCGGCATGCAGGGCGGCATCAAAGCCGAACTGAACATCGCCACGCTGCTCGGCAAGCGCGCCGGCGTGATCGCCACGTCACTGCGCCCCCGCCCGGTGGACGGACCGGGCGGCAAGGGCGAGATCGTGCGTGCCGTCCGCGACAACGTCTGGCCCATGATCGCCGACGGACGGGTACGTCCGATCATCGGCGCCGAACTGCCCATCCAAGAGGCCCAGCGCGCCCACGAACTGCTGGCCTCGGGTGAGGTGGCCGGAAAGATCGTGCTGACGGTTCCCCAGTAGGGCTGCGGCGGGCTCAGCCCAGCGAGGCCAGCGCCCGCACCAGCTGATCGACCTCGGCGCCCGTCGAATAGTGCGACAACCCGACCGTGACCGCGCCGCCGATGTCGTTCACCCCGATCACGTCGAGCACCCGGGAACTGGCATTCGAGATCGCCAGGATGCCGTTGTCAGCCAACCGCTGCACCACCCGCTCGGCCGGGACGTCCCGCACCGCGAAGCTGAGCACCGGGATCCGCGTCTCGGGCCTACCGATCACCATCACCAACGGCAACGAGCGCAGCGAGGCAACCAGGTACTCGAACAGCCGGTCCAGGTATGCGCCGGCCGATTTCATCGACACCGCGAGCCGCTCGCGCCGCGTACCGGTGGCCGACTCGTCGAGATTCGACAGGTACTCGATGCTGGCCACCACACCACCGAGCAGGCCGTACTGCTGCAGGCCCACTTCGAGGCGTTCGGGACCGGTCGCCTGGGGGTTCAACGACACCGAACTGAGCGAGTCGATCACCGACGGATCGCGGAACACCAGGGCCCCGATCGGCGGCCCGCCCCACGGCACGGCGTTGAGCGCCACGACGTCGGCCTCGATCTCGTTGATGTCGATGAGCCGGTACGGGGCCGCGGCGGAGTGATCGACGACGACCATGCCGCCGACCTCATGCGTCAGCTTGGTCACCTCACCCAGATCGGTCACGGTTCCCAGGGTCGACGACGCCGAAGCGATCGCCACCAGGCGCGTCGGCTTGTCGATCAGCCCTTCCCACTGCCAGGACGGCAGCTCACCGTTCTCGATGTCGACCTCGGCCCACTTCACCTTGGCGCCATAGCGATTCGCCGCGCGCAACCACGGCGCGATGTTGGCCTCGTCGTCCAGGCGGGTGACCACCACCTCGTAGCCCAGCCCCACACGGGACGAGGACGCCTCGGCCAGCGAGGTCAGCAGCTGGGCCCGGTCCGGCCCCAGCACCACACCCCGCGGGTCGGCGTTGACCAGATCTGCGACCGCTTGACGGGCAGCGGTGAGCACCGCCGCGCTGCGGCGGGCCGATGGATGCGGGCCCACAGCCGTGGGCATCGACCCGCGGAAGGCGGTGGAAACCGTCGTCGCGACGGAATCGGGCACCAACATGCCGTTCTGGGCATCGAAGTGAACCCACCCATCGCCCAACGAGGGATGCAAGCCACGCACCCGGGCGACGTCGTATGCCATGCCAGCCACCTTAGAGCGTCCGCAGATATCACAAACCGACACGATTTGGTGAGCGCCCGATCGCGCGTTTGCGCTTGGCGAGACCTGCTCGGACCGGGTCACCCTGGGCAGCCATACTAGTCCAGTGGGCTTCGGGTTCGGAGTGCTAATCGCACTGTTGTTGCTGGTGATCCCCGGGGCGCTGATAGCCAGAGCCGGCGGGCTGACGTTGCCGACCGCTGTCGCAGTGGGTCCAGCCTTGACCTACGGCACCGTCGCGCTGACGATCGTCCCGCTCGGAGCCCTCGGCGCACCCTGGAATGCGTGGACCGCACTGTTTGCTGTGGCCGTGGTGAGCGCGGTCGCCGCGGCGTTGCGGAAGGTGTTGGAGCACTTCCGTGACCGCGACGCCGAGGCATCGGGCATGGTTGCGCGCGCGGCCGCGATCGTGGCCGGCGGAGTGCTGCTGGGCGCCGCACTGATCGCCGCCGCCGCACTGGCCGGGCTGGTGCACTGGCAGTCCATCCCCAGCAACTGGGACTCGGTGTGGCATGCCAACACCATCCGGTTCATCCTCGACACCGGCCAGGCCTCCCCCACGCACATGGGCGAGCTGCGCAACGTGGAAACCCAGGAGGCGCTGTATTACCCGTCGGCGTTCCACGCCCTGGCCGCCGTCTACTGCCAGCTCACCGGCGCCGCCGCGACCACCGCCTACACCGTGAGTTCGGTGGCCGCGGCGGTGTGGCTGTTCCCGGTCAGCGCCGCTGTCCTGACGTGGAAGATCGTTCGCCCGCACACCAGCGAGCTGCGCGCCGCCACCGTCTCGGCCACCGCCGGCGCCCTGTCGGCGTCGTTCACTGCGGTGCCCTACGTCGAGTTCGATGTGGCCGCGATGCCCAACCTGGTGGCCTACGGGCTCGCCGTCCCGGCCTTCGCGCTGATCGTCTCGACCCCGGCGCACCGAGACCGCATCGGGTTGGCGGTACTGGCCACCGTCGGCGTCTTCTCGGTGCACATCACCGGCGGCATCATCACCGTGCTGCTGGTGGCGGCATGGTGGCTGCTGGAGTGCCTGTGGCGCCCGGTACGCGGGCGGCTGCCCGACTTCCTGGCCCTGGCCGCCGTGGCGATACCCGCGCTGCTGATCATGCTTCCGCAGTTCCTCAGCGTGGCCGACCAGGCCGACATCATCGCCGGGCACGCCTTCGCCAATCACCTCGGCCGTAAGCGCTCGCTGTTCATCGCGGTCGTCCAGCACACCCGCCATCTCAACGATTTCCCGATCCAGTACGCGCTGATCGCTCTGGCCGCCATCGGCGGGGTGATCCTGCTGATCAAACGGGCCTGGTGGCTGCCGGCGGTGTGGCTGCTGCTGATCGTGTCGATCGTGCACTCCGGCGCCTCGTTCGGCGGACCGGTCGGCGCGCTCACCGGAACGTTCAGCGACCTGTTCTACAGCGACCCACGCCGGCTGTCGGCGGTGGTCACGATGCTGTACGCACCGATGGCCGCGATCGGGCTGTGTGCCCTGGTTCTCGCCGGCGCCATCCTGCTGCGGCGGGCCGGCGCCCGCCCGGCGTGGATCCGCGCCGGCGCCGCCGTGGTCCTGGTGGTCACCACCGTCGGCCTGGCCTGGCACTACCTGCCGCGACACAAGTTCCTGTTCGGCGAGAAGTACGACTCGGTGATGATCGACGGCAAGGACCTGGAGGCGTTTGCCCACCTGGCCGAGCTGCCCGACGCGCGCACCACCCTGATCGGCGACGCCAACACCGACGGCACCGCCTGGATGTACGCCATCGCCGGACTGCACCCGCTATGGACCCACTACGACTACCCGGTGCAGCAGGGCCCCGGGTATCACCGGTTCATTTTCTGGGCATACGCAGACGATGCCGACACCGATCCGAGGGTTGCCGAGGCGGTCGAAGCGCTCGGCATCCGCTACGTGCTCACCAGTACACCGGTGGTCCGAGGGTTCGTCATGCCCGACGGACTAGTGTCGCTAGACAGCTCACGGTCGTGGGAGAAGATCTACGACAACGGTGAGAACCGCATCTACCGCTGGCGCGGAGAACATGCGGCGACCAAGACGACGAACTGACGCGACACGGAAGAGCCAAGGGAAGGTCATGACCATCAACCCTGACGACGACAACATCGAGATCCTGGCCAGCACCGCGGGTGACACCGATGCCGACGCCGACGACAAGTCGCTGACCGACCTCGTCGAGCAACCGGCCAAGGTCATGCGCATCGGCACGATGATCAAGCAGCTGCTGGAAGAGGTGAAGGCGGCGCCGCTCGACGACGCCAGCCGCAACCGGCTGCGCGACATCCACAAGACCTCGGTCCGCGAGCTCGAAGACGGCCTGGCCCCCGAGCTGCGCGAGGAGCTGGAGCGGTTGGCGCTGCCGTTCAGCGACGATGCGGTGCCCTCGGATGCCGAGTTGCGGGTCGCCCAGGCTCAGCTGGTCGGCTGGCTGGAAGGGCTGTTCCACGGCATCCAGACCGCGCTGTTCGCCCAGCAGATGGCTGCCCGCGCGCAGCTCGAGCAGATGCGCCAGGGCGCCCTTCCACCCGGGCTGCAGGGTCCAGGTGGTCCGCGCGGCGGCCCGTCGCACCCCGGCACCGGCCAGTACCTGTAGGTCAACTCTTGAGCGATCCGTACATCTGCACGCGTGACGCGTGGGTGGAGTTCCCGATCTTCGACGCCAAGACGCGTTCGTTGAAGAAGGCATTCCTGGGCAAGGCCGGTGGTGCCATCGGGCGAAACGAGTCCAACGTCGTCGTCATCGAAGCGCTCCGCGACATCACGATGTCACTGAAGATGGGCGACCGGGTCGGACTGGTCGGCCACAACGGCGCCGGCAAATCCACACTGCTGCGCCTGCTTTCGGGGATCTACGAGCCCACCCGCGGCTCGGCCACGGTCAGCGGCCGGGTGGCCCCGGTGTTCGATCTGGGCGTCGGGATGGACCCGGAGATATCGGGGTTCGAGAACATCATCATCCGCGGCCTGTTCCTCGGACAGACCCGCAAGCAGATGCTGGCCAAGGTCGACGAGATCGCCGAGTTCACCGAGCTCGGCGAGTACCTGTCGATGCCGCTGCGCACGTATTCCACCGGTATGCGGGTACGCCTGGCGATGGGAGTGGTCACCAGCATCGACCCGGAGATCCTGCTGCTCGACGAAGGTATCGGCGCGGTGGACGCCGAATTCCTGAAGAAGGCCCAGTCCCGGCTGCAGAGCCTGGTGGAGCGGTCCGGAATCCTGGTGTTCGCAAGCCATTCCAACGAGTTCCTGGCCCGGCTGTGCAAGACCGCGATGTGGATCGACCACGGCACCATCAAGATGACGGGCGGGATCGAAGAGGTCGTGCGGGCCTACGAGGGTGAGGACGCGGCGCGGCACGTGCGTGAGGTGTTGGAGGAAACCGCTCGTGACGCCTGAGTCGGTAGTCGCGGTGATCGTGACGCATCGCCGCCGCGAACTGCTGGCCACATCCCTGGCCGCGGTGGTCAACCAGGACCGCAAGCCCGATCACCTGATCGTCGTCGACAATGACAACGACGAGGAGGTACGCGAGCTGGTCCTGAGCCAGCCGGTACCGGCAACGTATCTCGGATCTCGCCGAAACCTCGGCGGCGCAGGCGGTTTCGCGCTCGGGGTGTTGCATGCGCTGGCGCTGGGTGCCGACTGGATCTGGCTGGCCGACGACGACGGCCGCCCGGCCGATTCGACGGTGCTGGCCACGCTGCTGGCCTGCGCCGAGCAGTACAGCCTGGCCGAGGTGTCGCCCATGGTGTGCAACCTCGACGATCCGGAGCGCCTGGCGTTCCCCCTGCGTCGCGGGCTGGTGTGGCGGCGGCTGGTCAGCGAGCTACGCACCGAGGGCTCAGCTGTTTCCGGTGATCTGCTGCCCGGCATCGCGTCGCTGTTCAACGGCGCCCTGTTCCGGGCCGAGACGGTGGAGGCCGTCGGCGTTCCGGACCTGCGGCTGTTCGTCCGCGGCGATGAGGTCGAGTTGCACCGCCGGCTGGTCCGTTCCGGCCTGCCCTTCGGAACCTGTTTGACCGCAAGCTATCTGCACCCGTGTGGCACCGACGAGTTCAAACCGATCCTCGGCGGCCGGATGCACACGCAGTATCCCGATGACGAGACGAAGCGTTTCTTCACCTATCGCAACCGTGGCTACCTGCTGTCGCAGCCGGGTTTGCGCAAGCTGCTGCCACAGGAGTGGTTGCGGTTCGGCTGGTACTTTCTGGTGTCCCGCCGCGACCCCGCGGGCTTGCGCGAGTGGATTCGCTTGCGGCGACTGGGTAGACGCGAAGAGTTCCGAAGGAGCAGCAGATGACGTTCACCGATGCGGCATCCGACTCCAGGACCATGACCCGGGCGGTGCGCGATCTCGCCGAGGGCTTCGGCAAGCGCGAACTGTGGCTCCACCTGGGCTGGCAGGACATCAAGCAGCGCTACCGGCGCAGCGTGCTCGGTCCGTTCTGGATCACCATCGCCACCGGCACCACCGCGGTGGCGATGGGCCTGCTGTACTCGAAGCTGTTCAAGCTTCCGCTCGAGGAACACCTGCCCTACGTCACGCTCGGCCTCATCATCTGGAACCTGATCAACGCCTCGATCCTCGAGGGCGCCGACGTCTTCATCGCCAATGAAGGTCTGATCAAACAACTTCCGACGCCGCTGTCGGTACACGTCTACCGGCTGGTGTGGCGGCAGTTGATCCTGTTCGGCCACAACATCGTGATCTTCGTGGTCATCGCGATCATCTATCCGAAACCGTGGAAGTGGACCGACCTGGCCGTCCTCCCGGCATTGGGCTTGATCGTGCTGAATTGTGTATGGGTGTCAATCTGTTTCGGCATCCTGGCGACCCGGTACCGCGACATCGGTCCGCTGCTGGCCTCCATAGTGCAGCTGCTGTTCTTCATGACGCCGATCATCTGGAACGAGTCGACGCTGCAGCAGCAGGGCGCCGGATCGTGGGCCAAGATCGTCGAGATCAACCCGCTGCTGCACTATCTGGACATCGTGCGGGCCCCACTGCTGGGCGCCGATCAGGAACTGCGGCACTGGCTGGTGGTGCTGGCGCTCACGGTGATCGGCTGGGGGCTGGCGGCGATCGCCATGCGGCAGTATCGCGCGCGCGTGCCCTACTGGGTCTGATCGCCCGCCCGCAAAGAAACTGTTTCCCTAGTCAAATTTGCCTTGGGGAAGATTTCCTGTTCATGTTTTTTTCAGGTTTTTCTCAGCTACGGTCCGGTTCGTGAGTAATTAACCCGACCGTAAGGAGACCGTCATGGAAATGAGACTTCGTCCGTACGCGACCGCCGGGATCGCGTTGGTCGGGGCCGGCGTCATCGCCGTCACCCCGGTGGCACCACCGCCAACCGTCACGCAAGTCTCCAGTGCTGCAGTCGATCTCTCCGCCGCCGTCAACCCCCTCAGCCCGTGGGTGGACCTTTTCAACAACACCTCGACGAATCTCACCGGCCTCGCCGACGCCTACTTCGAGGCGCCCGCCCCGATACTGCAGCAGGTCATCGTCAACCAAGTCGCCAACCTGGATCGGTTGCTCAACGACCCGGGCAGCATCGGAGACGTGCTTTCCGGCATCGGCGACAACCTGGATAAGGCGTTCCAGGCGGCCACGTTCCTCGGGATACCCGCCGATCTCCCCGCCGACGAAGTCCAGGCAATGCTGCTGGAGAGCAACGACGGCTTCCACGCGGCGTTGGCGACACTCATTCCGCTGGTCCTACCGGCTCTCGCGCCAGATCTCGACGAGGGCACCGTCACGCTCATCACCGAGGTCGTCCGCTTCATCTCGTCGCCGGCCAGCGGAGTACTCATCGGCTTGGCCGGACCGGTCGTCAGCCCTCTCATCGCACTGGTCAGCAGTGTGCAAGCCGTCACGGGCGCAGCAGATTTCGAGGAGGCGTTACAGGCACTGCTCGCGACGCCGGCCAACGTCGCCGACGGATTCTTGAACGGCGCCACGCTGAACCTCGACCCACTGGCGGCCCTGATCTCAGACAGCCTGCCGGCGGAGGGTCTCTTCAGCCTCACCTCGCTCAGCCTGGAGTTCGGCGGTCTGCTCACCCCCGGCGCGACCGGCGGCGACCCGAACGACGCGGAATCTCAACCCACCGGCATCGGCGGGTCGATCTTCAACTCCGTCGGCCTCGGCCTCGACCTCTTCGGCACTCCAACCGACATTCCGGGACATGCGATCGGCCCGGTGGGCGCCCTGATCAACCTGTCGCAGATGATCGCGAAGGCCGTCGGGTGGGATGGCACGGGTAACCCGCTCACAAAGCTGACCCTGCCGACCATCGACCCACCGGCCGCACCGGAAACCGCACCGGAAGCCGCGTCGGCACCGGAGTCCAGAGCCGCGCTGAAACCGGAAGCAAAGCAACAGATTTCGGCAAGCATCACGACCGGCACCGAAAAGATCGCCGAGACGGCCCCGGACACCGACACCGACACCGAGAAATCCCTCACCGCCAGTGAGGAATCCGATGACCACCCATCAGCGGGTGCGGTCGAGGTGAAGAACGAGAAGGTCACCAAACCGAAGCTCCGGACGGGGCCGCTGAGTCAGCTCAAGCGCGACCGCGCTCAACGCCCCGTCTCCGACTTCGGCAAGAAGCTCACGCGGAATTCCAAGTCGACCAAGCAGGCCGGACCCGACAACGGCAAGGCGGCAAGGCAGCACAAGTCCGACGACTGACCACGGACGGACCGGGCCGGCGGAGATCAGGATCGAGATCTCCCTCGGCTCGTCCGGTGTCAGGCGACTCGATGCGTCAGACGTCGTCCGGTGCCGAGCCGAACACAAAGCGGCGGCCGGAAATCTCCTTCGGTGCGATGCGCACGTAGCGGCGTTTGACGGTGGGGATCCACGACAGCAGATGGCCGCTTTCAGCCTCGGCGATCTCAGCCGGCGATTCCAAGAGGTGCGGTTCGCCGCGTACGATCACGCTCCACCCGTCAACAACATTGTGATCATCGGCCTCGAACAGCACCCGATCGTTGAACAGAGAGCTGACCAACTTCGTGCCCTCGGCCGTCCGGAACAACACGCTGCGATGCTGCACGATGAAGTTGACGGGGAAGATCTCCAGCCTGGTGCCCATCGTCGCGACCAGGCGGCCCAGCGCCACGCTGGACAACAATTGCCAACACTCGTCCTCACCGAGCACCGAAATCGAGCTCTGCGGCGTCATGGGGCCACATTAACCGCAGCGATCCTGCAGAAATAGCAGTCGGCGCGCCCATGCTCGGTGAAGAGCAGGACGCGCCGACCGAAAAGATCACGACGTCAGTTCATGGACTGGACGTTCATGTTCCTAGTTCATATGCCTAGTTCATGTTCCAGGGCTCGCCGTAGGTGGTGACGCTGTCACCGGTGGAGGCGATCAGCCGGGCGAACGGACGCAACAGCACCCCACCGGCCGCACCGGTCACCGTGCCGTGCGCGTTGGACACCGCCACCCCACCGGCCGGGCCCGCCACGTCCACCGAGAAGGTCGCGACTTCCTGGATACCCGGGCCGTTACCCAGGTCCGCACTGATCGACACACCCGGGAACAGGTTCGGCGTGATGACGGATTCCAGGCCGAAGGGCGGACCGGTGATGTCACCATCGTCGATCAAGATGTTGGGCGTCGTGTAGGAGAAGTTGATGCCCACACCCAGCGACCAGGGGAAACCGATCTGATACCCCAACTCCAAGGTGCCCTCGAAATCCTCGGCACCCGGCCCCTCGACGTGATACTTGGCCCGGCCCGAATGAAACCACTCACGCGTGAGCCGGTTGCGGTCCAACGGGAACACCCCATTGAGGAAGGTGTCCCACTGCTGCACGGTCAGCGTCCGATCCTGACCGTCAACCAGGCTCAGCTCATTGTCCAGACCCGCATGAGACGTGGCCGTGCCGACAAAGACGGCCGCAAAGATCCCGGCCAGCGCGGTCACCATCGCGACCAGCGCGCGACTGAATGCCTTCATGTTCTCCCTAGCTATGTCGGTGATCCGATGTCGTTCTTCACCAACCAGCACCGCCCTAGGGATCCCTCCACGGCCCGCCGCCCTCTCAAGGGACGTCACACCCGGTTCTCACGCCTTGCTCATGATTGGCAGGAGAAAACGTAACCGGGCGTCACCGGGGCGGCAACGGGTACTCGTTTCAGTCATATGCGCGGCAACTCGCCGCAAAAAGTTTGCTAGAAAGCACTTGACGTGCGTCACATGCTCCCTGGAAGCCACCTGTGAACACCCCGGAACGGTCTCGCGCCCCGTCGGGTCGCGGCAGCCGAACCGCGACCCGACGGCAGCGTCGGAGCAGGCATTTTTCCGCCCTCACCGCAGCCTGATCGAACAATCACGATGAGCGGAAACGTTGCCCACCCGGTCGATGTCGACGCCTTCCAGAAGGCCTGCCGCCCCGGGGTTTGCGCTTGCTGTGTTAACGTCCGATTACGCCACAGTCGATTCCTGGGTTAACTGCAGCGCGGAAGACCAATTCGCCGCCACACCCTGGATATTCCAAATTGTGACTGATATCACACGACAAACGGCTGTGAACGCACCCACGAGTGGTCAACGCTGCGGCGGCGCCGTCTTCACCACCGCATTGATCCGGTTCCAGGCATTGATCGTCACGGCCATCGAGATCACCTGACCCAGCTCGCGTTCGGTGAACGCCGCGGCCGCACGGGCGTACACCGCGTCGGAGACCGGTCCGTGGCTCAGATCGGTGATGGCCTCCGTCAGCGCCAGCGCCGCCTGTTCCTGCTCGGTGAACAGGTCGCCGGCTTCCTCCCACGCCGCGATGAGGGACAGCCGCTGCTCGGATTCCCCGTTCTGGCGGGCGTCATGGGTGTGCATGTCGAGGCAGAAGGCGCAGCGGTTCAACTGCGAGGCACGGATCTTGATCAGCTCGCCGATCCTCGGCTCGAGGTCCCGGGCGGCGGTGTTCGACAGCGTCATCATCGCGTCGTACAGCCCGGGCGAGGCTTTGTAGATCTTGAGGCGGTCGGCGGTCTTCGCGGATTCGAGTGTCTGCGTCATGCCCATAACGCTAGACAGGAAAATACCGCCCAGATGGTTCAATCTAGGCGTGACTTCATGGGCCAATTCGGCCGACCGGGACCTTCATCTCGACCTACGCGCCCGCATCGAACCCGGCAGCCGCACCGCCCGGGAACAACTGTCCACCGCACTTCGCGACGGTATCCGCAGCGGCAAGCTGGGCACCGATATGCGGTTGCCGCCGTCGCGCATCCTGGCCACGGACCTCGGCCTGGCCCGCAACACCGTCGCCGAGGCCTATGCGGAACTGGCCGCCGAGGGCTGGCTGGCGTCGCGGCAGGGCGCGGGCACCTGGGTCGCGCGGACCACCGCCCCGCGACCGGCACCACGCCCACGCCGGGTTACCGCGGCGCCGAGACACAACCTGATGCCCGGCTCCCCCGATGTGTCGGAGTTTCCACGCTCGGCCTGGTTGACGTCGGCCCGCCGGGCCATCGCCGACGCACCGGTCTCCGCGCTGCGGATGGGCGACCCCCGCGGACCGCTGCCGCTGCGGGAAGCCCTCAGTGAGTATCTGGGCCGGGTCCGCGGCGTCCGCACCACCCCGGAGTCGATCGTGGTGTGCGCAGGCGTGCGCGACGGCGTCGATCTGCTGGGACGAGTGCTGGGCACCCAGCGGCCCATCGCGGTGGAAGCCCACGGGCTGTTCATCTTCCGCGACGCACTGGCCGCGCTCGGCGTGCCGACCACGCCGATCAGCCTCGACGACCACGGCGCCGTGGTCGGTGAGCTGGACCGGCTCGACACCCCGGCGGTACTGCTCACCCCGGCGCATCAGAGCCCGTTCGGAATGGCGCTGCACCCGAGCCGGCGCGCCGCCGTCATCGACTGGGCCCAACGCACCGGCGGATACGTGGTGGACGACGACTACGACGGCGAGTTCCGCTACGACCGCCAACCGGTCGGCGCCGTCCAGGCACTCGACCCCGAACGGGTCGTCTACCTCGGCTCGGCCAGCAAGAGCCTGGCCCAGGTGATGCGCGTGGGCTGGATGGTGTTGCCCGACGCCCTGATCGACCCGGTCCTGGCAGCGGCCGGCGGGGCGCAGTACCACGTCGACGCCCTCACCGCGCTGACCCTGGCCGACTTCATCCACAGCGGCGGATACGACCGGCACGTCCGGCGGATGCGCAACCGCTACCGGCGCCGACGGGACGCCCTGGTCACCGCGCTGGCCGGATTCGACCACGACATCGGTATCGGCGGATTGGCGGCCGGGGTGAACATGCTGCTGACCCTGCCCGACGGCGCCGAACCCGAGGTGCTGCGCCGGGCCGGCGACGCCGGGATCGCGCTGAACGGGCTGTCGATCATGCGCCACCCCCTGGCCGGCCCGAACACACCCGACCCCGACGGCGTGCTCGTCGGATTCGGGGCCCCGCCCGAGCACGCCTTCGCCCCCGCCGTCGAGGCACTGCGCCGGGTGCTGGCGGCCACGCTGCGTTGACCGCCGCCCTAGGGATCGCCGACGATCAGGTCCTGCGGCCCGGTGGGCAGCCGCCACCCGAACACCAGGCCGGCCAGGCGCAGCACCGTGGCCAGTACGGTGCCCACCGTCAGGCCCACCCACTGCGGCCCGAAATAGTCGATGACGGCATACGTCGTCGCACCGATCAACGCCGGCACCGCGTACAGATCGTCCGGCCGCATCAGCAACGGAATCTCCCGGACCAGCACGTCGCGGATGATGCCGCCGCCGATCGCCGTGGTGAGGCCGACCAGAACCGCCGCAAACCAACTGGCGCCGCGATCGGCGGCGATCGCGGCGCCGGAGGTGGCGAAGAAACCCATGCCGACCGCGTCCAACGTCAGCACGATGCGGTTGAACCGGATGACGTGCCGTGCCGCCAACGTAGCCACGGCCGTCGCCACCACCGCCACGGTGATGTTCGGCCAATGCTGAATCGACGTCGGTGGATGGATCCCCAGAAAGACGTCACGAACCACCCCGCCGCCCACCCCGGTCAATATCCCGAGTGCCGCGATCCCGAACAGGTCGAAACCCTTGCGGATCGCAACCATCGCCCCCGACGACGCGAACATCGCGATACCGAGATAGTTGAGGACCAGCTGCAGCACGAGTGAACGGTATGCCCTCGCTAAGCTGCCTGGGTGGCTGAGCCCGTAATGTCGCCGACCCTCGACCTCAAAACCCAGGCTTTCCGGTTCGTCGTGACCGGAGGGTTGTCCGCAGTCGTCGACTTCGGCCTCTACGTGCTGCTCTACAAAGCCTTCGGACTACAGGTCGACGTCGCCAAGACGATCGGCTTCATCGCCGGAACCACCACCGCCTACCTCATCAACCGGCGCTGGACCTTCCAGGCCCCGCCGAGCACGGCCCGGTTCATCGCAGTGTGGGCGCTCTATCTGGTCACCTTCGCCGTCCAGGTGGGGTTGAACCACCTCGTGCTGCACCTGGCCGATTACCAGTCGTGGGCGGTGCCGGTGGCCTTCGTCATCGCCCAGGGCACCGCGACGGTGATCAACTTCATCGTGCAGCGCGCGGTGATCTTCAAACTGCACTGAGCGCCCGGCCGGCAACTGCGCGAACGTGACGCAGAGGTCGTGCTGCGGGCGCGCCAACGACCTATGCGTCACTCTCGGGGTTCAGTCGACCCCGCCCACCGAACTATCCAGCGCACCACCGGCTTCGTGGTCCTGACGTTCGTACACATCGGCCGCGTTACGCAGTTTGTCCCGCAGGTCTGTCAGATCGGCCGAACGACGCAACCCGGCAGGCGCGAGATCAGCTCCAGGTCGGTCGCGACCCCCTCGATCGTGGTCAGCTCATCGCGCAACTCGAACGCGATGGACTGCAACGCCCCCACGTTCCATGAGTCGATATCGCTGAGCTGCAAACCGGGCCCCCTGACCTCCCGTTTCACCCATCATAACTGGGTAGTTGCTGTGAATCGTGGGCCAATCGCGACCGCAACAGCGAGGATCGCGTCGGGGCGCGCGGTACCCTCTCTGACGATGTCGACTACCGAACTGCCGACCACTCCCAAGCGCCTGACAGGCTGGGGCCGGACCGCACCGACCGTGGCACAGGTGCTCTCTACCAGCGATCCCGAGTTGATCGTCAAGGCCGTCACGCGGGCTGCCGAACAGAAGGGCCGGGGCGTGATCGCCCGTGGTCTGGGCCGCTCCTACGGCGACAACGCCCAGAACGGCGGCGGGCTCGTCATCGACATGACCAAGCTCAACGTCATCCACTCCATGGATGCCGACACCCACCTGGCCGACGTCGACGCCGGAGTGGACCTCGACTACCTGCTGCGCACGGCCCTGCCCAAGGGCCTGTGGGTGCCCGTGCTGCCCGGTACCCGGCAGGTCACCGTCGGCGGAGCGATTGCCAGCGACATTCACGGCAAGAACCACCACAGCGCCGGCAGCTTCGGCAATCACGTGCGGTCGATGGATCTGCTGACCGCGCGCGGCGAGGTGCTGCACCTGACCCCCGACGGCGAGAACTCCGACATCTTCTGGGCCACCGTCGGAGGCAACGGCCTGACCGGCATCATCCTGCGCGCCACGATCGCCATGACGCCCACCGAGACCGCGTACTTCATCGCCGACGGCGACGTGACCGAGACGGGCGACGAGACCATCGCCTTCCACAGCGACGGCAGTGAAGCCAACTACACCTACTCCAGCGCCTGGTTCGACGCAATGAGTGGCCCACCGAAGCTCGGACGCGCCGTGATCTCGCGCGGATCCCTGGCCAAGCTGGATCAATTGCCGCCCAAGCTGCAGAAGAATCCGCTGAAATTCGATGCGCCGCAGTACTTCACGGCACCCGACATCTTCCCCAACGGTCTGGCCAATCGGCTGACCTTCGGGCCGATGACCGCACTGTGGTACCGGATGGGCAAGACGTACCGCGACAAGGTGCAGAACCTGACGCAGTTCTATCACCCGCTCGACATGGTCGGCGAGTGGAACCGCGCGTACGGAACGATGGGTTTCACCCAGTATCAGATCGTCGTGCCCACCGAAGCCCTCGACGAGTTCCGGTACATCATCCGCGCCATCCAGGCCAGTGGTCACGTGTCGTTCCTCAACGTGTTCAAGCTGTTCGGCCCCGGCAACCAGGCCCCGCTGAGCTACCCCATCGCCGGCTGGAACATCTGCGTCGACTTCCCGATCAAGGCCGGACTCAGCGAATTCCTCACCCAACTCGACCATCGTGTGTTGGAATTCGGTGGCAGGCTCTACACCGCGAAGGACTCCCGCACCACCGCCGAGACCTTCCACGCCATGTATCCGCGGATCGACGAGTGGATCGCAGTACGCCGCAAGGTCGACCCGGACGGCGTGTTCATCTCGGACATGGCCCGCCGACTGGCGCTCGTCTAGCCGCCGAACAGGGCGTATGCCCGCGAAAAGCCCCTGAAACCAAACGGGTTTCGCCCCCAAAACTTTTTCTTGACTAATTCCAGAAAAGGGGCGAGACTCGGTCTCGTGGCGACAACCACGGACTTCCAGCAGATGCTGCGAAGGGCCGACATGCGAGTCACCCGCCCCCGGGTGGCGGTACTGAACGCGGTCCACGCACATCCGCACGCCGATACCGACACGATCATCCGTGCGGTACGCGAGGAACTGCCCGAGGTGTCACACCAGGCCGTGTACGACTCGTTGCATGCACTGACCGCAGCCCAGCTGGTGCGGCGCATCCAACCGTCGGGCTCGGTCGCCCGGTACGAATCGCGCGTGGGCGACAACCACCACCACGTCGTGTGCCGAAGGTGTGGCGCGATCGCCGATGTGGACTGCGCGGTCGGGTCTGCCCCGTGCCTGGCCGCGTCAGCAGACCACGGCTTCGAGATTGATGAAGCCGAGGTCATCTACTGGGGCATATGCCCCGAATGTTCCACTGCTACAAGCAGATAACCCTTAACCCGTCAGCCCCGGAAAGGATTTATCATGGCCGAAGCCGAAACCCACCCTCCGATCGGCGAAGCACAGACCGAACCCGCCGAGAGCGGTTGCCCGATGATGATCAGGCGGCCCGTCGAAGGTGGCAGCAACCGCGACTGGTGGCCCGACGCGGTCAACCTCAAGATCCTGCAGAAGAACCCCGACATCATCGACCCCAACGACCCGGACTTCGACTATCGCGAAGCCGTGCAGACCATCGACTTCGATGAGCTGCAACGCGATTTCGACGAGCTGATGACCACAGCACAGGACTGGTGGCCGGCCGACTTCGGCCATTACGGTCCGCTGTTCGTCCGCATGTCGTGGCACGCCGCCGGCACCTACCGCGTGCAGGACGGCCGTGGTGGCGGCGGTCGGGGCCAGCAGCGCTTCGCCCCGACCAACAGCTGGCCCGACAACGTCGGGCTGGACAACGCCCGCCGGTTGCTGTGGCCGATCAAGAAGAAGTACGGCAAGAAGCTGTCCTGGTCCGACCTGATCGTCTACGCCGGCAACCGGGCGCAGGAGCACATGGGCTTCAAGTCAGCTGGTTTCGCGTTCGGCCGGCCGGACTACTGGGAGCCCGAAGAGGACATCTACTGGGGCGCCGAGGCCGAGTGGCTGGGCACCCGGGAACGCTACGCCGGCTCCGACGGTGACCGGCGCCGGCTGGAGAACCCGCTGGCCGCGTCGACCATGGGGCTGATCTACGTCAACCCCGAAGGCCCCGAAGGTAATCCGGATCCGCTGGCCGCGGCCATCGACATCCGGGAGACCTTCGGCCGGATGGCCATGAACGACGTCGAGACCGCCGCGCTGATCTGCGGTGGACACACCTTCGGCAAGACCCACGGCAACGGCGATGCCGAGATCCTGGGACCCGAGCCGGAGGCCGCCCCGCTGGAGAACATGGGTCTGGGCTGGCGTAACCCCAACGAGACCGGCAACCCCAACGACAAGGTGGCCAGCGGTCTCGAGGTGACCTGGACCCACACTCCGACCAAGTGGGACAACAGCTTCCTGGAGATCCTCTACAGCAACGAGTGGGAGCTGTTCAAGAGCCCCGCGGGCGCCAACCAGTGGCGTCCCAAGGACAACGGCTGGGCCAACTCGGTGCCGACCGCGGACCTCAAGGGCCGGACCCACCCGTCGATGCTGACCACCGACCTGTCGATGCGGTTCGACCCGATCTACGGCGAGATCACCCGGCGCTGGCTGGATCACCCCGAGGAACTCCGCGAGGAGTACGCCAAGGCCTGGTTCAAGCTGCTGCACCGCGACCTCGGTCCGGTCACCCGCTACCTCGGGCCCCTGGCGCCCAAGGAGACCTGGCTCTGGCAGGACGTCGTCCCGGCTGGGAAGACGCTGTCCGATGCCGACGTGGCGACCCTCAAGGCCGCCATCGCCGCCTCGGACCTGACGGTGCCGCAACTGGTTTCGACCGCGTGGAAGGCAGCGTCGTCGTTCCGGGCCAGTGACATGCGCGGCGGCGCCAACGGCGGCCGGATCCGGCTGCAGCCGCAGCTGGGCTGGGAATCCAACGAACCCGACGAGCTGGCCCAGGTGATCCGCACACTCGAGGAGATCCAGTCGAGCGCGGGCGTGCAGGTGTCCTTCGCCGACCTGGTGGTGCTGGCCGGCAACGTCGGTGTCGAGAAGGCGGCCAAGGCCGCCGGCCACGACATCGAGGTGCCGTTCGCCTCGGGCCGCGGTGACACCACCCAGGACCAGACCGATGTCGAATCGTTCGCCTGGCTGGAACTCAAGGCCGACGGTTTCCGCAACTATGCCGGCAAGGGCCTGGAGGTGCCGACCGAGTACCAACTCATCGACCGGGCCAACCAGCTCGGACTGTCGGCGCCGGAGATGACGGTGCTGATCGGAGGGCTGCGGGCGGTGGAGGCCAACTATGGCGGCACCAAGCTCGGGGTCCTCACCGAGCGGCCGGGG
This sequence comes from [Mycobacterium] fortunisiensis, assembly GCF_019050325.1. Lineage (GTDB taxonomy): Bacteria > Actinomycetota > Actinomycetes > Mycobacteriales > Mycobacteriaceae > Mycobacterium > Mycobacterium fortunisiensis. The sequence goes on from NZ_VOMB01000027.1 coordinate 194,348, forward strand.
CAGCTGACGAACGACTTCTTCGTCAACCTCACCGACATGGGCATCAAGTGGGAGCCTTCGTCGGCCGACGACGGCACCTACGTCGGCAAGGATCTCAACAGCGGTGAACCGAAGTACACCGCCAGCCGGGTCGATCTGCTGTTCGGCTCGAACTCGCAGCTACGGGCGCTGACCGAGTTCTACGCCGAGGACGATTCCAAGGAGAAGTTCGTCAAGGACTTCGTCGCGGCGTGGACCAAGGTGATGAACGCCGACCGGTTCGATCTGACCGCCTGAGGTAATGCACCTGGACGCCCAGGTCGGCCCGGTGGCCGGCCTGGGCGTTCGGCGTCGAGCGGGAGCCCGCACGGTACCCTCGTCACGATGTCCCCGAGGCTTGGAGCTGCGCTAGATGGTGTTCGACGCGGTAGGTAATCCCCAGACGATTCTGCTGCTCGGCGGAACGTCGGAAATCGGACTGGCGATCTGCGAGCGCTATCTGCGCAACGCATCGGCGCGCATCGTGCTGGCCGCCCTGCCCGGCGATCCGGGCCGCGACGACGCGGTGACCCAGCTGCGCGATGCCGGGGCCAGCGCGGTGGAGGTCATCGACTTCGACGCGGTGGACACCGGCAGCCACCCCGACGTGATCGACAAGGCATTCGCCTCCGCAGACATCGACGTCGCGATCGTGGCGTTCGGCCTGCTGGGCGACGCCGAAGAGCTGTGGCAGAACCAGCGCAAGGCCGTGCAGATCGCAGAGATCAATTACACCGCAGCAGTTTCGGTGGGTGTGCTGCTCGGCGAGAAGATGCGGGCCCAGGGCTACGGCCAGATCATCGCGATGAGCTCGGCCGCCGGTGAGCGGGTCCGCCGGTCCAACTTCGTCTACGGCTCCACCAAGGCCGGCCTCGACGGCTTCTACCTCGGCCTCGGCGAAGCGCTGCGCGAATACGGCGTGAAGGTGCTGGTGATCCGCCCCGGGCAGGTGCGCACCAGGATGAGCGCACACGTCAAGGAAGCGCCGCTGACCGTCGACAAGGAATACGTCGCCGAACTCGCGGTCACCGCGTCGGCCAAGGGCAAGGAGCTGGTGTGGGCGCCGGGCGCGTTCCGCTACGTGATGATGGTGTTGCGGCACATCCCGCGGTCCATCTTCCGCAAGCTTCCCATCTGATGCAGGGCACACCGGCCAGGGTGGCCGGCCACATGGTGATCGCGGTGCTGCTCGCCTCGGCCGTGGCCGGGGTGTCGATCGCAGCGATCGCTCAGGTGGAGTGGCCGGCATACAACACCTCCAATCAGCTGCACGCGCTCACCACGGTGGGTCAGGTGGGCGCGCTGGCCGGAATCTTCGCCGCCGGCCTGATCTGGCGCCGGGGCCGGCGCACCCTGGCCCGGTTGGCCGGTCTGATCTTCCTGTCGGCGTTCGCGGTGGTCACCCTGGCGATGCCGCTGGGCGCCACCAAGCTGTACCTGTTCGGGGTGTCGGTCGACCAGCAGTTCCGCACCGAATACCTGACCCGGCTGGCCGATACGCCCGGCCTGCACGACATGACCTACTTCGGGCTGCCGCCGTTCTATCCGGCCGGCTGGTTCTGGATGGGCGGGCGCATCGCCGCGGCCACCGGCACCCCGGCCTGGGAGATGTTCAAGCCGTGGTCCATCGTCTCGATCACCATCGCGGTTGCCCTGGCATTTGTGTTGTGGGCAGCCATGATTCGGTTCGAATACGCCCTGATCGTCACCACCGCCAGTACCGCGGCCATGCTGGCCTACGCCTCCACCGAGCCGTATGCGGCCATCATCACCGTGCTGCTGCCACCGGTGTTCGTGCTGGCCTGGTCGGGTCTTCGGGGCAAGAGCAGAAACGGAGGGTGGGCCGCCGTCATCGGCGTCGGGATCTTCCTCGGCTTCGCCGCCCTGTTCTACACCCTGCTGCTGGCCTACTGCGCATTCACGCTGGCGCTGATGGCAGCGGTACTCGCCGTCGCCCGCCGCCGGATCGACCCGCTGCTGCGGCTGGCCGTCATCGCGGTGATCTCCGGGCTGATCGCCCTGATCACCTGGGGCCCCTACCTGCTGGCCGCGCTGCGCGGGCAACCCGCCGAGAAGGGCACCGCCCAGCACTACCTGCCCGACGCCGGCGCCCAGCTGACCTTCCCGATGTTGAGCTTCACCCTGCTCGGGGCCCTGTGCATGCTCGGCACGCTGTGGCTGGTGGTCCGCGCCCGCTCTTCGACGCGCGCGGGCGCGCTGGCCATCGCGGTGCTCGCCGTCTACGCCTGGTCGCTGCTGTCGATGCTGACCACCCTGGCCGGCACCACCCTGCTGTCGTTCCGCCTGCAGCCGACACTCACCGTGCTGCTCACCACCGCGGGCGCATTCGGGTTCATCGAGGCGACGCAGGCGATCGCGCGGCGCCGTCAACCGGAGACCGCGCGCCGAGTCGTCGCCGCGGCCACCGCCGTCGGCGCCATCGGCGCCGTCACGTTCAGCCAGGACATCCCCGACGTGCTGCGCCCCGACATCAACGTGGCCTACACCGACACCGACGGCACCGGGGTGCGCGCCGACCGCCGGGCCCCCGGGGCCGAGCGCTACTACCGCGAGATCGACACCAAGATCGCCGAGGTCACCGGCGTGCCGCGCAACCAAACCGTGGTGCTGACCGCCGACTACAGCTTCCTGTCCTACTACCCCTACTACGGGTTCCAGGGCTTGACCTCGCACTACGCCAACCCGCTGGCCGAGTTCGACAAACGCGCCAAGGCCATCGAAGGCTGGGCCACACTCACCGAGGCCGACCAGTTCGTAACGGCCCTCGACGAGATGCCGTGGAAGGCGCCGACGGTGTTCTTGATGAGACACGGCGCGAACGACACCTACACACTGCGCCTGGCCTCCGACGTCTATCCCAACCAGCCCAACGTGCGCCGCTACCACGTGGCGCTCGACGCGGCACTGTTCGACGATCCACGTTTCGAGGTGACCGACATCGGTCCGTTCGTCCTGGCGATCAGAAAGCCCACTCCGGATGGCCACTAACTCCGATACAGACACGCCGATAGCATCAGAGCCCGTGACGGAACCGCAGGGCACCACGCGCAGCAATCACCGGACCGCGCGGTTCATCGCGATCGTCGCCGGTTTGCTCGGCGTGCTGATGGCTGTGGCAACACCGCTGCTACCGGTCAAGCAGACCACCGCCGAACTGAACTGGCCCCAGAACGGCACCTGGCAGAGCGTCAACGCGCCCCTGATCGGTTACGTCGCCACCGACCTGTCCATCACGGTGCCGTGCCAGGCCGCCGCCGGACTGGCCGGGCCCGACAACCGCGCCCGCACCGTGCTGTTGTCCACAGTGCCCAAGCAGGCACCCAAGGCCGTGGACCGTGGGCTGCTGATCGAACGGGTCAACAACGACCTGCTGGTCATCGTGCGCAACACCCCGGTGGTCAGCGCCCCGCTGGCGGCCGTGCTCAGCCCGGCCTGCCAGTACCTGACCTTCACCGCGCGGGCCGACAAGGTGACCGGCGAGTTCGTCGGCCTCACCCAGGCCGCCACCGGCGACACCGACGACCCCGACGCCCCGCTGCGCGGCGAACGCGGCGGCTACGACTTCCGCCCGCAGATCGTCGGCGTCTTCACCGATCTGTCCGGGCCCGCCCCCGAGGGGCTGACCTTCTCGGCCACCATCGACTCGCGCTACAGCAGTGCCCCGACACTGCTCAAACTGCTGGCGATGGTCATCGGGGTGGCGATGACCGTCATCGCGCTGGGGGCCCTGCATCGCCTCGACACCGCCGACGGCGTCCGGCACCGCCGCTTCCTGCCACCGCGCTGGTGGTCGATGACCCCGCTGGACGGGCTGGTCACCGCAGTCCTGGTGTGGTGGCACTTCGTCGGAGCCAACACCTCGGACGACGGCTACATCCTGACCATGGCCCGGGTCTCCGAGCACGCCGGGTACATGGCCAACTACTACCGCTGGTTCGGCACCCCGGAGGCGCCGTTCGGCTGGTATTACGACCTGCTGGCGCTGTGGGCGCACGTCTCCACCAACAGCGTCTGGATGCGGCTGCCCACCCTGCTGATGGCGCTGGCCTGCTGGTGGGTGATCAGCCGCGAAGTGCTGCCCCGGCTCGGACGGGCGGTCAAGACCTCACGGGCCGCGGCCTGGACCGCGGCGGGCATGTTCCTGGCGTTCTGGCTGCCGCTGAACAACGGTCTGCGTCCCGAGCCGATCATCGCCGTCGGCATCCTGCTGACCTGGTGTTCGGTGGAGCGCGGCGTCGCCACCAACCGCATGTTGCCGGTGGCCATCGCCATCATCATCGGCGCGCTGACACTGTTCTCCGGGCCGACCGGCATCGCCGCCGTCGGCGCCCTGCTGGTCGCCGTCGGCCCGCTGAAAACCATTGTGGCCCGGCATACTTCACGGTTCGGGCATCTGGCCCTGATCGCCCCCATCCTGGCCGCCTGCACCGTGACGATCATCCTGATCTTCCGCGATCAGACCCTGGCCGGCGAGATCCAGGCCAGCACGTTCAAGTCCACCGTCGGCCCCAGCCTGGCCTGGTTCGACGAGCACATCCGCTACTCACGGTTGTTCACCTCGAGCCCGGACGGTTCGGTGGCGCGGCGGTTCGCGGTACTCACCCTGCTGGTGGCGCTGGCGGTGTCGGTGGCGATGACGCTGCGCAAGGGACGCATTCCGGGCACCGCGGCCGGACCGAGCCGACGAATCATCGGCATCACGATCATCTCGTTTTTGGCCATGATGTTCACCCCCACCAAGTGGACCCACCACTTCGGTGTGTTCGCCGGGCTGGCCGGCTCCCTCGGCGCCCTGGCCGCCGTCGCGGTCACCGCCGCGGCCATGAAGTCCCGCCGCAACCGGTCGATGTTCGCCGCCCTCGTGCTGTTCGTGGTGGCACTGTCCTTCGCCACGGTCAACGGCTGGTGGTACGTCTCCAACTTCGGCGTACCGTGGTCGAACTCGTTCCCCGAGTGGCACTTCGGGTTCACCACCATCCTGCTCGGCCTGTCGATACTGGCCTTGCTGCTGGCGGCGTGGTTCCACTTCAGCGGCCGCGACCAGTCCCCGGACGGGCCACAGCGCCGCTGGCAGCGGATCGTGCAATCACCGCTGGCCATCGCCGCATGGGTGCTGGTGATGTTCGAGGTGGTCTCCCTGACCCTGGCGATGATCGACCAGTACCCGGCCTGGTCGGTCGGGCGGTCGAACCTGGAGGCGGTCACCGGCAAATCCTGCGGGCTGGCCAGCGACGTGATGGTCGAGGAGAACGCGAACGCCGGCATGCTGGCCCCGATCAGCGAACCGGCCGGCCAGGCGCTCGGCGCCGTCACCGCACAAGGGTTCGGCCCCAACGGCATTCCGTCGGACGTCTCGGCCGACCCGGTGATGGAACAGCCCGGCGCCGGCAACTTCGCCGACACCGATTCGGGCACCGTGACCGGCAGCGAGGTGGGCACCGAGGGTGGCACCACCGCGGCCGCCGGGGTCAACGGCTCCCGGGCCCGGCTGCCCTACGGACTCGATCCGGCCACCACCCCGGTGCTCGGCAGCTGGCGGGCCGGCACCCAGCAGCCCGCGATCATGCGCTCGGCCTGGTACCGACTGCCCGACCGCGACAAGGCCGGTCCGCTGCTCGTGGTCTCGGCCGCCGGCCGCTTCGATCCGGGTGAGGTCGTGGTGCAGTGGGCCACCGATGCGCAGGCCGCCGAGAACAAGCCGGGCGGCGGTGTCGGATTCGCCGACGTCGGCGCCGCCCCGGCCTGGCGCAACCTGCGGGCACCGCTGGCGGCCATCCCGCGCGAGGCCACCCAGATCCGGTTGGTGGCCTCCGACGACGACCTGGCGCCCCAGCACTGGATCGCCGTGACCCCGCCGCGCATCCCCGAGCTGCGGACGCTGCAGGAAGTGGTCGGCTCATCCGACCCGGTGCTGCTCGACTGGCTGGTGGGCCTGGCGTTCCCCTGCCAGCGGCCGTTCGCCCACCAGTACGGCGTCACCGAGGTACCCAAGTGGCGGATCCTGCCGGACCGCTTCGGCGCCGAGGCCAACTCGCCGGTGATGGACTACCTCGGCGGGGGCCCGCTGGGCATCTCCGAGCTGCTGCTGCGGCCGTCGAGCGTGCCCACCTACCTGCGTGACGACTGGTTCCGGGACTGGGGCTCGCTGCAGCGGCTCACGCCGTGGTACCCGAACGCCGAAGCGGCCCGACTGGACCTGGGCACCGCGATCCGCAGCGGACTGTGGAGCCCGGCGCCACTGCGGCACAGTTAGGACCGTCACGCGCGAGTGGCCGGTCATGTCACGTTGCCGCCACAATCCCGGTGACATGAGTGGCCACTCGGCGGTTGGAACCGGCGCTCACATCCGGGTCGCATAACATCGAGCCTCGTGCCTTCCGATGAGCCAACCGACCGTGTTGTGGGCATCGCACGCCTGATCGCCGTCATCGCAGGCATCGCGGGTGTGGTGCTGTGCGCCCTGGTGCCGCTGCTGCCCGTCAAACAGACCACGGCGACGATCCTGTGGCCCCAGGCCACCGACGCCCAGGGGAACGTCACCGCGGTGACCGCCCCCCTGGTCTCGGGCGCCCCGCAGAGCCTCGACGTGTCCATCCCGTGCGCAGCGATCGCGACGCTGCCCGCCCAGGGTGGGCTGGTGTTCTCGACCATCCCCGCGGCCGGCATCGACGCCAGCCGCAACGGACTGTTCGTGCGGGCCAACCCCGAGACCGTGGTGGTGGCGTTCCGCGACTCGGTGGCCGCCGTCGCTCCCCGGGCAGCGATCGCCGCGGGCGACTGCAGTGCGCTGCACCTGTGGGCCAACGTCGGCGGTGTGGGCGCCGACTTCGTCGGCATCCCGGGTGCCACCGGCACCGGGGCCGTGGAAAAGAAGCCCCAGGTCGCCGGCCTGTTCACCGACCTGAAGATGGCACCGCAGCCGGGGTTGTCCGCCCGCGTCGACGTCGACACCCGGTTCATCACCTCCCCCACCCCGCTCAAGCTGCTGGTGATGGCGCTCGGCGTGGTGTGCGTCGTGGCCTCGATCTTGGCCATGGCCGTGCTGGACCGCCTCGGGGGGCACCGCGTTCGCGGCGCCTGGCGCCGGTTCGTGAAGGTCCCGGTGGCCACCTGGATCGCCGACATCGGCGTCATCGGCGGCCTGCTGGTGTGGCACATGATCGGCGCCATCTCGTCGGACGACGGGTACAACCTGACCATCGCACGGGTCTCGGCCGACGCCGGCTACACCGCCAACTACTTCCGCTACTTCGGCGCCGGCGAGGCCCCGTTCGACTGGTACCAATCGGTGCTCGCGCAGTTCGCCGCGATCAGCACGGCCAGTGTGTGGATGCGGGTGCCGGCCACCTTGGCCGCCATCGGCACCTGGCTGCTGCTGAGCCGCTGGGTGCTGCCGCGGCTGGGCCGGCACGTCGCCCTCAACCGCGTCACCATGTGGACCGCCGGCGCGGTGTTCCTGGCCGCCTGGCTGCCGTTCAACAACGGCCTGCGTCCCGAACCACTGATCGCGTTCGGCGTGCTCGCGGTGTGGGCGCTCACCGAAAACACGATCGCCACCCGCCGGCTGTGGCCGACCTGCCTGGCCATCATCGTTGCGGCGCTCAGCGTGACGCTGGCCCCGCAGGGTCTGATCGCCCTGGCGCCGCTGCTGATCGGAGCCCGCGCCGTCGTCGGCGTCATCCGCAGCCGCCGCATCGCCCTGCCGGCCCTGGCCGCCCTGGCCGGCTCGGCCGCCCTGGTGTTCGTCGTGGTGTTCCGTGACCAGACCCTGGCCACCGTCGCCGAATCGGCCCGGATCAAATACACCGTCGGCCCGACCATCTCCTGGTACCAGGAGTTCCTGCGCTACTACTTCCTGACCGTCGAGGATTCGGTGGACAGTTCGCTGACCCGCCGGTTCGCGGTGCTGGTCATGCTGGTGTGTCTGTTCGGCATGATCGCGGTGCTGCTGCGCAAGGTCACGGTGCCCGGCCTGGCCCGCGGCCCGGTGTGGCGGCTGCTGGGCACCACCGCGGCGGGTCTGCTGCTGCTCACCTTCACCCCGACCAAGTGGGCCGTGCAGTTCGGCGCGTTCGCCGGGTTGGCCGGCGCGCTCGGCGCCGTGACGGCGTTCGCCTTCGCCCTGGTGGGCCTGCACAGCCGACGCAACCTCGCCCTCTACGTCACGGCCCTGCTGTTCGTGCTGGCCTGGGCCACCTCCGGCACCAACGGCTGGTTCTACGTCGGCAACTACGGGGTGCCCTGGTTCGACCGCCAGCCCGTCATCGCCGGGCATCCGGTGACCACTATGTTCCTGGTGCTGGCCATCATCACCGCGGTGCTGGCCGGTTGGCTGCACTTCCGCATCGACTACGCCGGCCACACCGAGGTGGCCAACACCCGCCGCAACCGGGTCCTGGCCTCCACCCCGCTGCTGGTGGTGGCGATCATCATGGTGGTCCTCGAAGTCGGGTCGATGGCCAAGGGCTTCGTCCAGCGCTATCCCGTGTACACCACCGCCAAGGCCAACGTGTCCGCGCTGACCTCCGGGCTGTCGTCGGACAGCTGCGCCATGGCCGACGACGTGCTCGTCGAGGCCGACACCAACGCCGGCATGCTGCAACCCGTCCCCGGTCAGACCTACGGCCAGTACGGCCCGCTGGGCGGCGCGGATCCCGTCGGCTTCAAACCCAACGGCATCAGCGACACCCTGGAACCGCCCAAGCCCGTCGTGGCCAACCCGGGCACGGTGAACTCCGATGGCTCACCCAACAAGCCCAACGTCGGCATCGCCTACGCGGCAGGCACCGGCGGCGGGTACGGACCGGAAGGCGTCAACGGGTCCCGGGTGTTCCTGCCGTTCGGACTGGACCCCGCCCGTACCCCGGTGATGGGCAGCTACAAGGAGAATGCGGTGGCCGCCAAGGCCACCTCGGCCTGGTACCAGCTGCCGCCCCGCACCCCTGAGCGGCCGCTGGTGACCGTCGCCGCCGCCGGCGCCATCTGGTACTACGACGAAGAGCACGAGTTCCACTACGGCCAGTCCCTGAAACTGCAGTGGGGCGTGCACCGCCCCGACGGCAGCTTCCAGGCGCTGGACGCCGTCCAGCCGATCGACGTGTTCGCCCAATACGCCTGGCGCAACCTGCGTTTCCCGCTCGCCTGGGCACCGCCGGAGGCCAACGTGGCGCGGATCGTCGCCGACGACCCCAACCTGTCGGACGATCAGTGGTTCGGCTTCACCCCGCCGCGGGTGCCCACCCTGCAGACCGCGCAAGAGTTCCTCGGCAAGCAGACCCCGGTGCTGATGGACATCGCGACCGCCGCGAATTTCCCCTGCCAGCGCCCCTTCTCCGAACGGCTCGGCGTGGCCGAGCTGCCGGAATACCGAATCCTTCCCAACGTCAAGCAAGTGGTGGTGTCGTCGAACATGTGGCAGTCCGCCCAGAAGGGTGGCCCCTTCCTCTTCATCCAGGCGCTCCTGCGTACGTCGACCATCCCGACGTACCTGCGCGACGACTGGTACCGGGACTGGGGCTCGATCGAGAAATACGACCCGGTGGTTCCGCCGGGCCAGGCGCCCGTCGCCACCGTCGATGAGGGCACCCAGCGCGTGTTCGGCTTCAGCCGGCCCGGACCGATCCGGGCCCTGCCATGATCGCCGACGTCACCGCAGACAGGAATGTGAAGGTGACCCGCTGGGTCGCGATGATCGCCGGGCTCATCGGCTTCATCTGCGCGGTGGCCACTCCGCTGCTGCCGGTGGTGCAGACCACCGCGACGCTGAACTGGCCCCAACAGGGGCAGTTGAGCAACGTCACCGCGCCGCTGATCAGCCAGACGCCGGTCAGCATGACGGTGACGGTGCCGTGTGAGGTGATCCGTTCCGTGCCGGCCGACGGGGCCATGGTGCTGGGCACCGCCCCCAAGGAGGGCAGGCAGGCCGCGCTGAACGCGTTGTTCGTCAACGTCAACAGCGAACGCGTCGACATCACCGACCGCAACGTGGTGATCGCCAGTGTGCCGCGGGCCAAGGCGGCCTCGGCAGCCTGCGAGCGCATCGAGATCACCTCCTCGGAGGCCGGCACCTTCGCCACGTTCGTCGGGCTGACCGACAAGGACGGCAAGGAGCAACGCACCGGGTTCGCCGATCCGAACCTGCGGCCCCAGATCGTCGGCGTCTTCACCGAGCTGACCGGTCCTGCCCCGCAAGGACTTTCCCTGTCGGCCACGATCGACACCCGGTTCACCTCCAAACCGACCGCGCTCAAACTGGCGGCGATCCTGCTCGGCATCGCGGCCACAGTGGTTGCGGTGCTGGCGTTGTGGCGGCTGGACCGGCTCGACGGCCGGCGCATGCACCACCTGATCCCGTCGCGCTGGCGCACCTTCAGCGCGGTCGACGTGGTGGTGGTCGGCGGGTTCCTGCTGTGGCACATCATCGGCGCGAACTCCTCGGACGACGGCTACCAGCTCCAGATGGCCCGGGTGGCCGACCACGCCGGCTACATGTCGAACTACTTCCGCTGGTTCGGCAGCCCCGAGGATCCGTTCGGCTGGTACTACAACCTGCTCGCCCTGATGACCCACGTCAGCGATTCGAGCATCTGGATGCGGCTCCCCGACCTGCTGTGCGGAATCGTGTGCTGGCTCTTGCTGTCCCGTGAGGTGCTGCCGCGCCTCGGGCCCGCGGTCATCGCCTCCAGGCCGGCACTGTGGGCCGCCGGCCTGGTGCTGCTGGCGGCATGGATGCCGTTCAACAACGGGCTGCGGCCCGAAGGTCAGATCGCCACCGGCGCCCTGGTCACCTACGTGCTGATCGAACGGGCCATCATCTCCGGGCGACTGACACCGGCTGCGCTGGCGATCATCTCGGCCGCGTTCACCCTCGGCATCCAGCCGACCGGCCTGATCGCCGTCGCCGCCCTGGTGGCCGGTGGTCGTCCATTGCTGCGCATCCTGGTGCGTCGCGGCCGCACCCTCGGCGTGTGGCCGCTGGTGCTGCCATTGCTGGCCGCGGGCACGGTGATCCTGACCGTGGTGTTCGCCGACCAGACGTTCGCCACCGTGCTGGAGGCCACCAGGATTCGCACCGCGATCGGCCCGGCACAGGAGTGGTGGACCGAGAACCTGCGCTACTACTACCTGATCCTGCCGACGGTCGACGGCTCGCTGTCGCGCCGGTTCGGTTTCATCATCACCGCGCTGTCGCTCTTCGCCTCGATGTTCATCATGTTGCGGCGCAAGCGGGTTCCCGGTGTCGCGCGCGGGCCCGCGTGGCGGCTGATGGGCATCATCTTCGCCACGATCTTCTTCCTGCAGTTCGCCCCCACCAAGTGGGTGCACCACTTCGGCCTCTTCGCCGCCGTGGGTGCCGCGATGGCCGCCTTGGCCACGGTGCTGGCCTCGCCGGTGGTACTGCGCTCGGCGCGTAACCGGATGGCGTTCACCGCCGCGGTCCTGTTCGTGCTCGCGCTGTGCTTCGCCAGTACCAACGGCTGGTGGTACGTGTCCAGCTACGGTGTGCCGTTCAACAACGACAAGCCCAACATCGGTGGGATCACGGTGAGCGCAATCTTCTTCGCGCTGTTCGTGATTGCCGCACTGTGGGCATACTGGCTGCACCTGCGGCCCGCCGCCGAGGGCGGGTTGACCCGCCGACTGACCGCGGCGCCGGTTCCGCTGGCGGCCGGGTTCATGGTGGTGGTGTTCGTCGGCTCGATGATCTATGGCGTGGTACGCCAAGCCGGCACCTACTCGAACGCCTCGTCGAACATTCAGGCGTTCGCCGGCGGTTGCGGCCTGGCCGACGACGTGCTGGTGGAACCCGACACCAACGACGGCTTCCTCTCGCCGGTACCCGGCGACTACGGCCCGCTGGGACCGTTGGGTGGTACCGCACCGACCGGTTTCACCCCCAACGGGGTCCCGAACCACATTGTCGCCGAAGCGATTCGGATCACCGTGCCGATGCCGGGCATCGATGCCGACTGGAATGCGGCGGTCGAGCTGAAGAATCCGGGTATCAACGGGTCGACGGTGCCGTTGCCCTACGGCTTGGACCCGAACCGGGTCCCGCTGGCCGGCAGCTTTGCCGAGGGCCCGGCGCAGCAGGTGAGCAAGCTGGCCTCGGCCTGGTACCAGCTGCCCGCCCTCGACGACGCCCACCCGCTGGTGGTCGTCACCGCGGCCGGAACCATCACCGGCAACAGCATTTTCAACGGCCGCACCGAGGGGCAGACCGTCGAGCTGGAGTACGGACGGACCGGGCCCGACGGCGCCCCGGTTCCGGCCGGCCGGGTGGTGCCCTACGACCTGGGGCCGATTCCGTCCTGGCGCAACCTGCGCTTCGACCGCAGCGAGATCCCGGCAGACGCAACGTATGTCCGGGTCATCGCCGAGGACCTGTCGCTGTCTCCCGGCGACTGGGTGGCGGTCACCCCGCCACGGGTGCCCGAGGTCAAGACCGTGCAGGAATACGTCGGCTCACAGCAGCCGGTGCTGCTGGACTGGGCGGTCGGCATGGCCTTCCCGTGCCAGCAGCCGATGCTGCACGCCAACGGCGTCACCGAGGTGCCGAAGTTCCGCATCACCCCGGACTACAACGCCAAGATGAAGGACACCGACACCTGGGAGGACGGTATCAACGGCGGGCTGCTGGGCATCAGCGATCTGCTGCTGCGCCAGCATGTGATGGCCACCTATCTGAACAAGGACTGGGGCCGTGACTGGGGTTCGCTGCGCAGGTTCGACACGATCGTCGACGCGGTTCCGGCCGAGGTCGAACTCGGGACGGCAACGCACTCCGGGCTCTACAAGCCGGGCAAGATCCGGATCAAGCCCTAGCTTGCCGGCGCCCCTCTTGCCCTGTGCCCCGCTTGCACCCTGCCCCCCCTTGTGCACCGCGAGCGTCAGTGGCGTGACGCCGGTTTCTACCTGAGGGCGGTGGCGACCCAACAATCGCCGCCCTGGTGTGGAAAGCGGCGCGGCGCTCAGCGGTGGCGCAGCCGCGCGAGCGCGCGGTTGGCTGCGTTGGCACCACACATTCCGTGCGCGCCCGGTCCCGGCGGCGTGGCGGCCGAGCAGATGTACATGCCCGGTATCCCGACGTCGTAGGGCGCCAAGGTGGGCCGTGGCCCGAACGCCAGTTGCCGAATGTCCTTGGCGCCGGTGCAGATATCGCCGCCGACGTAGTTCGGGTTGTACACCGACAGCTCGGTGGTCGAGCGCACCGCGGTGCCGACGATCCGATCGGCGAACCCGGGGGCGAACCGCTCGAACTGCGCGACGATCGCCTCGGTGGCGTCACCGGTATACCCATGTGGCACATGGGCGTACGCATAGATCGGATTGACCTCACCGGCCGAGCGGGTTGGATCGGCCAGGTACTGCTGGCCCACCAGCACGAAGGGGCGCCGCGGCATCCGGCCGGCATGGATCTCGCGTTCGGTGGCCGCGATCTCGTCGAAATCCCCGCCCAGATGCACGGTGCCGGCTCGGCCCACCTCCGGGTTCGTCCACGGCACCGGGCCGCGGACCGCGAAATCCACCTTGAACGCGCCTGGGCCGTAACGGAAGCGACGATATGCGCGTGCCGTCCGCCGGGGTAGCCGGTCCCCGAGGATGCCGGCGACAGCGGTCGGGGCCAGGTCGAACATGGTGATGTCGGCGGGCGGCACCTGGGCCGCCATGGTGACCCGGACACCGGTGTGGATCTTGCCGCCGAGCTCGGTCAGCGCCGAGGCCAGGGCGTCGGTGATCGCCTGCGACCCACCTTCGGCGACGGCCCAGCCGTGCCGGTGACCGGCCGTGAGGATGCCCAGTCCGATCGCCGAGGTCATCGGGTAGTGCAGCGGCCGGAACGTGTGCGCGGCCACGCCGCCGAACAGCGCGCGCGCCTGGCGGGTGCGGAAGAACCTGGCCAGCACCGCGGCCGGCAGTACGGTCGGCGCCCCGAACCGGGCCAGCGCCAACGGATGTTCGGGAATCTGCAGCAGCGGGCCCATGATGTCGTCGGCCAGCGAGTCGAAACGGGCTGCGGGACCGGCGAACACAGCCCGCCAACGCGAGCCGTCCGGGCCGAGCCCGGCCGCCGTCTGCTCGACACTGCGGTACAGCAGCCCGGCCGCGCCGTCATCGAGGGGGTGAGCACAGTCGATTTCCGGCCAGCGCCAACGTAATCCGTGCCGTTCCAGGTCCAGACCGGCCAGAAGCGCCGAGCCCACCGCCATCGGGTGGATCGCCGCGCAGTGGTCGACCACGACCCCGTCGAGCGTCGCGGAGCGCACCCCGCCGCCGATCTCGTCAGCGGCCTCCAGGACGGTGACCTCGTGCCCCGCGCGTGCCAACACGATGGCGGCCGCGAGCCCGTTCGGTCCACTGCCCACCACGACTGCTGTGCTCATGAGGCGGCCCCCTTTGCGTTCCAGCCTAGCGAGCGGACAGCCCAGCCAACGACGTCGGCCTGTGGATAACTTGTGGATTGTTTTCCGGAGCCGGGGTCAAGCCACTGTTCAGGCGGCATGACGGCGAATTACACGCTTGTGAGTAAGGCTGTGCGCTTTCGGCTCACCGCAAAGTTCGGCAGGCGGCGCACCCTGAAATGCGACGAGCGTGCGTGGAATGCTGCCCCAGCACGGAGTGGTGGGCAGCAGACACGCACGCTCGCCGTGCCGAGGCGGAGCTACAGCGGCAGGAGGCCGTGCTTGCGCTGGACCTTGGGCCCGTTCTGCTTGTCGCGCAACAGCTTCAGCGACTTGCGCAGCAGCAGCCGGGTCTCGTGCGGCTGGATCACGCCGTCGATGTAGCCGCGTTCGGCCGCGATCCACGGGGTGGCCATGTTGTCGTTGTAGCCCTTGATGAAGTCCGCGCGGATCTTCTGCACCTCGGGGGCGGTCGGGTCCGGGAACCGTTTCACCAGCAGCTGCGCCGCACCTTCGGCGCCGATCACCGCGATCCGCGCGGTGGGCCAGGCGTAGTTCAGGTCGGCTGTCAGCTGCTTGGAACCCATCACCGCGTACCCACCGCCGTAGGCCTTGCGGATGATCACCGTCACCTTCGGCACGTCCGCCTCGACGATGGCGTTGAAGAACCGACCGCCGCGCTTGATGATGCCGCCCGTCTCCTCGGCCACACCCGGCATGGCGCCCGGGGTGTCCACCACGAAAACCAAAGGCAGGTTGTAGGAATCGCAGAACCGGATGAAGCCGGCCGCCTTGTCCGACGCCTCGTTGCCGATGGCGCCCGACATGAACATCGGCTGGTTGGCGACCACGCCCACCGGGCGACCGTCAACCCGGGCGAACGCGGTGATCAGCTCGGGAGAACGCTGATCGGCGATCTCGAACACGTCGCCGTCGTCGAAGATCCGCAGCAGGATCTCGTGCATGTCGTAAGCCATGTTGTCGGCATCCGGCACGATCGAATCCAGTTCCAGATCGTGCGGGGTGATCTCCGGCTCCAGGCCCGGGTTGATGATCGGCGCGTCGTCGAAGTGGTTGGACGGCAGGAAGCTCAGGTAGTCGCGCACGTACTGGTACGCCGCGGCCTCCGACTCGACCACCTTGTGGATGTTGCCGCGCTGGGCCTGAACGTCGGCGCCACCGAGTTCGTCGAAGGTGACGTCCTCGCCGGTGACGTCCTTGATCACGTCCGGGCCGGTGATGAACATGTAGCCCTGGTCGCGCACCGCCACCAGCAGGTCGGTCTGGATCGGCGAATAGACCGCGCCGCCGGCGCATTTCCCGAAGATCAGCGAGATCTCCGGGACCAGACCACGCAGCATCTCGTGCCGGCGGCCGAGTTCGGCATACCAGGCCAGTGAGGTGGCGGTGTCCTGGATGCGGGCACCCGCGGAGTCGTTGATCCCGATGATCGGGCAGCCCACCATGGCCACCCACTCCATCAGCTTGGCCACCTTGCGGCCGAACATCTCACCGACCGAACCCTGGAACACCGTCTGATCGTGGCTGAACACGCCGACCGGTCGACCGTCGATGGTGCCGTGGCCGGTGACGACGCCGTCGCCGAAGAAGGCGTTGGGGTCGCCGGGGGTACGCGCGAGCGCACCGATCTCCAAGAAGCTGCCCGGATCGAGCAGCGCGTGAATCCTGGCCCGGGCACTCGGAATGCCCTTCTTGTCCCGGCGGGCCTTGGCCTTCTCGTCGCCCGGATCGGCGGCGACTTCCAGCTTCTCGCGGAGCTCCGCCAGCAGTTCAGCGGTGGTCTTGTTCGTCACTTGCTCTCGCTTTCCGCTTCGACACGGTTGATCGCCTCGCTCATGTGAGCACCGACCTTGGCAATGTACGGCTCGTCGATGGCCTGGATGTGTTCGCCCCCGATGGGCACGACCTCGAGATCCTTGACGTACTCGCCCCAGCCGCCGTCGGGCTTGCGGGTGGCATATGCAGGCTCGAACACGATCGCGTCATCGTGGTACCGATCAGCCAGATACAGGGTGACGTGGCCGTCGTAGGGCTGGATCTCGATGGTGTCCAGCGCGCGGTTGTCCAGATAGGACGTGCGCTGATGTTCGATGATGCCGCCGGGGATCTGCACACCGCTCTGCGCCACGATGTCCAGCACGAACTTCACCTGACCCTCGTCGTCGAGCTTCTCCAGCTCCTCGTACGGGATCGCGGGTACCTCGACGTTGAAGGTGCGCTCGGCGAAGCGGGCGTAGCGATCCCAGCGGGCCCGCATTCCCTCCTTGCTCTGGTCGATCGGCTCACCCGGGAGCGCGAGATCGATCAGCCCGACAAAACGGACGTCAGCGCCGGCGCGCTTCAGCCCGATCGCACAGGCATAGGCCAGCGCCCCGCCCAGCGACCAGCCGGCCAGAACAAACGGGCCCTTGTGCATCTCCAGCAGCTTCGGCACGTATTCGGCCGCGCGCTCCTCGATCGAACCCTCGACCCGCTCGATGCCGTACACCGGGGTGTCGGCCGGCAGCCGCTTCAGCAACGGCTCGTAGACGACCGTCGATCCGCCGGCCGGATGGAACACGAACAACGGAACTTTCGAGGAGCCTTCTGGGGCGGGACGCAGGGTCCGGACGAATCCGTCCACCACGCCCTCTTCCAGCTGATCGCGCACGATCGTGGACAGCTCTTCGATGGTCTTGGCCGCACGGACCTGATCGACCGTCACGGTGCCCTCGGCGCGCTCGGAGAGCCGCTCGGACAGCTTGGTCGCCGTCTCGACGTCGACGAAGGGCAGCTCGTTGAAGATGCCGCCCGGCGACTTGCCGGTGACGATGGCCCAGGTGGCGAAGGTGACCCGCTCCGCGGCGTCACGCGGGGGCACGTCGGCGCCCAGCGCCTCGGTGACCGCCTCCTGGGTCAGCACCTTGGCAGCGGCCGCAGCCGCAGTGGCCTTGCTGGGCCCCGACGGATCCGATGGCGGCGGCGGAACGGCCGGACCACCCGGCTCGGTCGGTGGCGGCGGTATCTCCAGGCCCTCGGTCGCTGCGCTCGCCTCCGCGTCATCCCCCGTCGCTGCGCTCGCCTCCGCCAGCTTCGCCTCCAGCTCGGCGACCGTAGACGCACCGCCCAACAACTCGGACTGCTCGGCGGCGATCTCCTCGGCCGACTTGCCCTTCTGCGATTCAGCGATCTGATCGACCTCGTCGCGATGCTCGATCGCGTACTTGATCAGTTCCTCGACGTTGTAGAGGTTCGCGTCGCGCACCGCGGTCAGCTGGATCGGCGGCAGGTCGAAGTCGTACTCGACGCGGTTCTTGATCCGCACCGCCATCAGGGAATCCAGGCCCAGCTCGATCAGCGGCACCTCCCACGGCAGGTCCTCGGGCTCGTAGCCCATGGCGCCGCCGACAATCGTGCCGAGCCGGTCCGCGACGGTCTCACCGGAGTCCGGCGACCACTTGGCAAAGCCGGCACCGAGGTTGGCGCCCTGCGTGAGGTTGTCGGTCAGGATCTCCGGAGCCGCCCCGGCGGCGACATCAGGCTCAGCATCGACTTCGACCAGTTCCTGGCCGACCACCACCTGCTCTGCCACAACACCGGCGCCCACCGCGGTCGGCAGCGCGGTCGCCGCGCCACCGCGGGTCACGATCGCGTCGTAGACCAGGGTGAAGCTCTCATCGATCCGGGCATGCACCTGCACCGAGGCACCACCCGGGTGCCGGGTCAGCGTGGTGACCAGACGCGATCCCTCGGCCGGCACCGCGCGCTGCTCGGACGCGGTCAGTCTGGCATCCGGAAGCACCTGCGCGGCAGCGGCTTTCACCAGGGCAGCCAGATCCGCGGCGCCCTTCGAGACGAACTCCCAGACATGTTTGCCGTCCGGTGTGGCGACATGGTTGCCGGGCATCACCGCCGAGCTGTCGCCGGTGAAGTGCACATCCAGCCAGTGCTGCTTACGCTTGAACTTCGTCGGCGGGATGTTGGCGAAGTCCAGCGCGCCGGCCAGGCCGGTCGACTTGCGCGGGAACAGTGTCCGGATGTCCAGGTCGTGGCCGTGCACGAACAGGTGCGCCATAGCCGTGACCATGGACTCGACCTCGTCCTGCTTGCGGGCCAGGGTCGCGATCAGCTGCGCATCGTGAAGACCCGCCGAAGCTGTCGTCAGCCCAACCTGCATGAGCGCCACCGGGTTCGGTGCGAGTTCCAGGAAGGTGGTGTGGCCGTTGTCCACCGCGTTGCGGATGCCGTGGGTGAAGTAGACGCTGTGTCGCAGTCCCTTCTTCCAATACTCCACATCGTGGATCGGCTCGGCCCCGGCCCGGATGAACTTGCCCTCGTGCACCGTCGAGAAGTAGCCGGTGGCCAGCGGATGCGGTTCGATCCCCTGGATCTCGGCGGACAATTCGCCGAGCAGCGGGTCCATCTGCTGGGTGTGGCTGGCGCCCTTGGTCTGGAGCTTGCGGGCGAACTTGCCCTCGGCTTCGGCCCGGGCGATGATCGCGTCGATCTGCTCGGGCGGGCCGCCGATGACGGTCTGGGTCGGGGCGGCATAGACGCACACCTCGAGGCCCGGGTAGTCGGCGAACACGGTCTTGATCTCGTCAGCCGAGTACTCGACCAGCGCCATCAGCCGGATGTACTCGCCGAACAGCATCGCCTCGCCCTCACCCATCAGGTGGGCACGCGAGCAGATGGTGCGGGTGGCATCGGCCAGGCTCAGGCCTCCGGAGAAGTAGGCGGCGGCCGCTTCGCCGAGCGATTGACCCACTACCGCACCAGGTTTCGCACCGTGGTGCTTGAGCAGCTCACCGAGGGCGATTTGGATGGCGAAGATCACCGTCTGGACCACTTCGATGGGGTATTCGCAGGTCTCGTTGGTGTAGTCGATCGAATCGTCGAGGATCAGCTCGACGATCGAGTAGCCGCGCTCGTCCTGGATGTGGGCGTCGACCTTGTCGATCCACTCGGCGAACACCGGCTCGCGCAGATACAGGCTCTTGCCCATCTTGCGGTGCTGCGCACCGAAACCGGCGAGCACCCACACCGGACCGTTGGTCACCGGGCCGTCGGCGGTGATCACACTCGGATGCTGTTTGCCCTCGGCGATGGCCCGCAGGCCCTTGATCGCCTCGTCGTGGTCATGAGCCAGCACGACGGCGCGGGAGCGCCCGTGGTTGCGACGTGACAGCGAGCGTCCGATCGATTCGAGCGAGGACGCCCGGCCCTCTTCGCTGTCGATCCAGTCCGCCAGCTCGGCCGCCGCGGCTTTCTTACGCGACGTCAGGAACGCCGAGATGGCAAGCGGGACAATCTTCTTGGTCGGTTCGGCGGCTTCAGCGGCCGCCAGTTCCTCGCGGGCCGCCTCGATCAGGCGCTTGGCCTCATCGGTCAGGCCGGGCAGCTCATGGTTGGCCTCGTCGTACGCCGGGTACTCACCCGCCCCAGAATCAGACTCGTCCTCGTCGTGAATGAACTCGCCGTATTCGTCCATCCGCACACCGCCGACGTACACCGCGTTGGCGTCGTCAGCCGGCTTCTCCTCGACCGCTTCGGGTTCCGGCTGTGGCTCGACGAGATCCGACGGCAGCACCTCACGCAGCACCAGGTGCGCGTTGGCGCCGCCGAAGCCGAATCCGGACACACCGGCGACAGCGTGGCCGCTGTAACGCGGCCATTCCGACACCGTGTCGTTGACCTTGAGGTGTTCCTTGTCGAAGTCGATGTACGGGTTCGGGCCGGCGTAGTTGATCGACGGCGGCAGCTTGTCGTTGGCCAGCGCCAGCGTCATCTTGGCCAGGCTGGCCGCACCGGCCGCCGATTCCAGGTGTCCCAGATTGGATTTCACGGCACCCAGCAGGGCCGGCTTGTCCGCGTCGCGGCCACGGCCGATTACCCGGCCCAGCGCATCGGCCTCGATCGGGTCACCCAGGATGGTGCCGGTGCCGTGCGCCTCGACGTAGTCGACGGTCCGCGGATTGATCCCGGCGTCCTTGTAAGCCTTGCGCAGCACCGCTTCCTGCGCATCGGGGTTGGGGGCGAGCAGGCCGTTGGACCGGCCGTCGTGGTTGACCGCGCTGCCGGCGATGACGGCCAGGATCTGGTCGCCGTCGCGGCGGGCGTCGGAGACCCGCTTGAGCACCAGCATCCCGGCGCCCTCGGAGCGGGCGTAGCCGTCGGCGTCCGACGAGAAGGACTTGATCCGGCCGTCCGGGGCCAGCACGCCGCCGACCTCGTCGAAACCGACCGTCACCAGCGGGGTGATCAGTGCGTTGACGCCGCCGACGATCGCCACGTCAGCCTCACCCGAGCGCAGTGCCTGCACACCCTGGTGAGCGGCCACCAGCGAGCTGGAGCACGCGGTGTCCACCGCCACCGAGGGGCCGCGGAAGTCGTAGAAGTACGACACCCGGTTGGCGATGATCGAGCTCGCGGTTCCGGTAATGGCGTAGGGGTGCGCAACCGACGGGTCGCTCATCGCCATGAAGCTGTAATCGTTGGTCGAATTACCCACGTACACACCGACACTGGCGCCACGCAAGCTCGACGCCGGGATGCGGGCGTGCTCCAGGGCCTCCCAGGTCAGCTCCAGCGCCATCCGCTGCTGCGGGTCGATGTTGTCGGCTTCCATCTTCGACAGCGCGAAGAACTCGGAGTCGAAACCCTTGATGTCGGACAGGTAGCCGCCGCGAGTGCGGGCCTTGGCCACCCGCTCGGCGATCCGCGGCTCGTCGAGGAACTCCTCCCACCGGCCCTCGGGCAGATCGGTGATGCAGTCCTTCCCGGCCAGCAGCGCCTCCCACATCTCCTCGGGTGTGTTCAGGTCACCCGGGAAACGGGTCGCGACGCCGACAATGGCGATGTTGTAGCTGTCTTCCTCCGCCACATCCCGCGACCAATCCTCGTCGTCGGTGTTCTCCGGCTCGGGCTCACCCTCGATGATCACGGTGGCCAGCGACTCGATGGTCGGGTGACGGAACAGCACCGTGGCGGTCAGCGTGACACCGGTGAGGTCCTCGATGTCGCTGGCCATCGCCACCGCGTCGCGCGAGGACAGGCCCAGTTCGATCAACGGGGTGGTCTCGTCGATCGCGTCGGCCGACTGTCCCGTGGCGTTGGCCACGGCCTTGCGCAGCCACTCGCGCATCTCCGCAACGGTCAGATCCGGTCGCGACGCCGGTGCCGCGGCGGGCTCGGTGCCGTCTGGAAGATTCGAATTGCTTTGTGTTTCATCCATATTCAGGTCACCTTTGTCTCAACCGGCCGGCAGTCGGCGGTGTGGGTCAGCTCAGCTCAGTCGGTCTCGTCGGGGAAAGCGTTGGGGATCTTCCCCGCCCGCAGCGTCCCGTCCAGATACGCCGAGCGGCAGGCCCGGCGGCCGATCTTGCCGCTGGAGGTACGCGGGATCGCGCCGGCTGCAGTCAGCAGCACGTCGCGCACGGTCACGCCGTGCCGTACCGCGATCGCGGCCCGGATATCGTCCGTGATCGGGCCAACTTCGAGCTTGTGGGAGCCGGGTGCGCGTTCCGCGACGATGACCAGCTGCTCGGAGCTGTCGTCATCATCGCGGTGCAGGCCGGCGTGGGCGTTCTCGAAAACCTCGTCGGGCAGCTGGTTGGCCGGCACCGAGAAGGCCGCGACGTAACCGGTGCGCAAGGCCTTGCTGGCTTCCTGCGCCGAGTACTCCAGGTCCTGCGGGTAGTGGTTGCGGCCGTCGATGATCACCAGGTCCTTGACGCGGCCGGTGATGTAGAGGTCGCCGTCGTAGAAGGCGCCGTAGTCGCCGGTACGCACCCAGGTGGCGTCGTCGTCGGCGCCTTCGGCGTGTGACGGGCTGGTGCGTGACTTGAGGACGTTCTGGAAAGTCGCGACGGACTCCTCGGGCTTGCCCCAATAACCGGTGCCCATGTTCTGGCCGCTCATCCAGATCTCGCCGACCTGGCCGTCGGGCAGCTCGGTCGCACTCTCGGCGTCGACGATGACGGCCCACTCCGAGACGCCGACCTTGCCCGCCGAGGCCTGGGCGACCGCCTTGGGCGAGTCACCGTCCACCTCGACGATCCGTCCGGTGTTCAGCTCATCGCGGTCGACGTAGATGATCTTGGGCTCTTCGGCGGCCGGCGTGGTCGACACCATCAACGTGGCCTCGGCCAGGCCGTAGGACGGCTTGATCGCCTTGGGCGGAAAGCCGAACGGGTTGAATGCCTCGTTGAACCGGCGCACGGTGGCCGCTGAGATCGGCTCGCTGCCATTGAGCACGGCTTTGACGTTGGACAGGTCGAGCGGCGCGCCATCCTTGGGCACCCCGCGGGCGGCGGCGTGGTCGAACGCGAAATTGGGGGCCACCGAGATGGTGCCGCCGGTGTCGCCTTCCTTGCGGGCCAGTTCGCGGATCCAGCGCTCCGGCCGGCGCACGAACGCGGCCGGGGTCATGAAGGTGAAGTAGTGGCCGATCATCGGCGCCAGCAGTGCGGTGACCAGACCCATGTCGTGGAAGAACGGCAGCCAGGACAGACCGCGGTCGCCCTCCTCGCCTTCGAGCGCCTCGACGATCTGCACGATGTTGGTGGCCATGTTCAGGTGGGTGATCTGCACACCGGTCGGAATCCGGGTCGAGCCCGAGGTGTACTGCAGGTACGCGATGGTGGTCTCGTCAGGGCCTTCCGGATGCGCCCAGGTGGCGGCCACGTCGTCGGGCACCGCATCCACCGCGATGACGCGGGGACGCTGGTTGGCCGGACGGCTGCGGAAGAACTTACGGACGCCTTCGGCGGCGTCAGTGGTGGTCAGCACCGCCGACGGATGGCAGTTGTCCAGCACCGCGTGCAGGCGGCCGACGTGCCCGGGCTCGGACGGGTCGAACAGCGGCACCGCGATACGACCCGCGTAGAGCGTGCCGAAGAAGGCGACGAGGTAGTCGAGGTTCTGCGGGCAGAGGATGGCGACACGGTCACCTTCCTGGGTGACCTGCTGAAGCCGGGCAGCGACCGCCTTGTTGCGGGCACTGAACTGGGACCAGGTCAGGTCGCGGGCCACACCGTCGCGTTCGGTGGAGAAGTCCAGGAAGCGGTATGCCAGCTTGTCACCCCGAACTCTGGCCCAACGCTCGACGTGCTCGACGATGCTGGCGCCGTCAGGGAACTTGATCTGACCGTCCTTGATGAACGGATTGATGAACGGCATTTAAAACTCTCCTGTCAGAGCCGTACTCGTCGCGTTGTCGCACGTCACAGGCGGTGCCTCGTAGCCACTCGGTGGCCGTACGTACCCAAACCCGGACGATCGTACCGGGCCCGCTGGTCCATACCCACAGATCAGCCGTCTGCACTATCCAACCCGCTACGCACGCGCGAAGCTCTTATTTTTCTCTTAATGTTAAGGGACCGTGACGGTCCCGACCAAATCCGGCGCGCGCAGCCGGGTTCCGGATACGTTCAGGTCATCCGTGCTTGGGATGCGGCGCGTTCTCCACCAGGTCCTTGGCCCAGGCCAGAGTCCATTGCGTCGCGGTCATCCCGTTCTCCACCCAGAACTGCGGGGTGTTGTACAGCGCGTGCACGGGCCCGGCCGCGCTGCCGGTCAGCGTCTCCAGGGTCTTGGGCAGGTTGAAGATCGAGAACGCCTCCTCCGGAGCCGAACAGATCAGGTCACCCTTGCCGCAGATCTGATTGGTGCGGCCGTCGAGCGCACCGAACCCGCCTTTGCGCGGCCCCGTCATGGTCAGCCCCATCTCGGAGAGCACCGGCAGTTCGTGCAAAGTGATCTCGGCTCCCTGACCCGGCGGGTTCGGGCCGATGTCCTGCCCCACACCGATTTCGCGTCGCCCGTCGGCGATCAACGTCACACCCAGCACCAGGTCCTCGTCCACCGGGCCCCGGCCGTTACCGATGTCACTGGCCAGATCGCCGGCGATCACCGCGCCCTGCGAGAACCCGGCGATCACATAGCTGGTCAGCGGGCACCGGTCATTCATCTCCGTCATCGCCTTGACCGCGGTGCGGGTGCCCTCGGAACGGCTGTCGTTGTAGGACATCTGACCGTCGGCGGAGAACGGGTTATGGAACTGCGCGGTGTAGGGCACGGTGTAGACCTCGAGGCGGTCCTTGCCGAACTGCTCTCCCATCGGCCGGCTGATGTTGGTCATCAGCGACAGCGGGAACTGGGTGGGGTTGAACGGGTCGTCCTGCGGCGATGACTCCCAGGTACCCGGAATCGAGACCATCATCACGTCGGGGCAGTCCGCGGACTGGAACTCCGGGCGCGGCTTCCGCGGCGTCGAGGGGCCCGGCACACCGGCCGGCGGTTCCGCCGACGGCGGGGCCGACGGGGTGTCGGGCCGACGCACGATGATCACCACGATCGCCACCACAAGCACCACCACGAGGGCCATCGCCGCAGCGGCGATCAGGGCCAGAATGCGGTGACGCTTCCTGCGGCCGGCGTTTTTTGCCATGGGTTACTCGGGCTCCTCGCGTGAAGGCTGACGATCTGCGCTAGCAGAGGTGTTCGGTGGCGATGCGGATGTAGTCGGTGGCGGCGGCATCGATCTCGGCGGGTGTCGGCAGATCCGCACCGGAATGGGCATCGGCCACGTCGCTGCGCACCAGCGGCAGCACCAGATCCCGTACCGCCTGGTCGTCCTGCCGGGCGGCGTGGGCCTGGCACACATACGACCCGATCGACAGTGCCAGCAGCTCACTGGACGGGGTGATCCCGACCGCCCTGAGCTCGTCGAGGTAGGTGTGCTGCTGGGCGGTGATGGCCAGGGCGCCGGTGCTGCCCTGCTGTGCCGACACCGCCTGCGGTTGCGCACGGTTGATCTGCGAGCCGGGCAGTGCCAGCGGCGCCATGATGTCGCCGCCCGCATCGCACGCCGTCAGCAACGAGGCAGCGGATACCGCTGCCACCAGGGCCGCCGACCGTACCGAGTGCTGCACGCCTCCACCGTACCGGCTGGTGAAAGGTGCTCCGGCAGAGTAGATCAGCAGTGTCCGACCCGCTGCCTACTTGATGGTGGCGACCAGTTCGCCCGACATCTGAGCCAACTGCGGAGCCCAGCTACCCCAATCGTGCTGACCTGAGGCAGGCAGATCGAAGTGGCCGTTGCTGCCGCCGACGGACCGGTAGTGCTGGTAGAAGGACCGGTTACTGCCCTGCGCCTGATCGCACACGCCGATCATCGCGGGCGGATCGCTACACGTCAGCGTCCCCGGGCTGTAGACCCACAGCCGGGTGTTGGCATCGGCCAGCAGCTGCACGTGCACGTCGGGGTCGTGCCACTTCCACCGGCCCAACTGTGGGGCTCCCCACATGCCATAGCTGTCCACCCCGCCGAACTTCGCCAGGCCGGCGGTGATCGCACCGTTCATCGTGGTGGCCGACGGCGTCAGGAATCCCGAGAGCGAACCGGCGAAATGGAACCGGTCGGGGTGGAACGCCGCCAGCGTCAGCGCCGCGGTGCCGCCCTGTGACGCACCGACGATCCCGTGCCCGCCGGGGGCCAGGCCCTTGTTGGCGGCCAGCCAGTCCGGCAGCTCGGCGGACAAGAAGGTCTCCCACTGCTTGCTGCCGTCCTGCTCCCAGTTGGTGTACAGGCTCCAGGCCCCACCGGCCGGTGCGGCCACCGAGATACCGCGGCCGGCCAGTGTCGACATCGCATGGCCGGCGTTGACCCAGTTGCTGACATCCGGGGCCGCGTTGAACGCGTCGAGCAGGAACACCGCGTGCGGACCGCCACCCTGGAAGGCCACCGGGATGTCGCGGCCCATCGCCGCCGAAGGGACCATCAGGTACTCGACACCCTCGGCCCGGGCCGGGGCGGCCGAAACCGCCGACACCGTCCACATGCCGGCACCGAGGACCGGTGCCAGCAAGGCCAGCAGCATCGCCCGCATCAGATTCAACGCACGCCTCATCGTCACCCTCTCCTGCTGCCTGCAGTCCGTAACCATGTGCCCCACAGATGTGTGTCCCCGCACACGCAACCCGCGTTGTAGTGAATCACATCGACCTCACAGCCGGGCCGCGAATGTGTTCCCCGCGCCCGCCCGCAAAACGGCCGACGGCGGCGATCCCGTGAGGATCGCCGCCGTCGTCCGTGTCTTGCTCAGCGTCGCTACGCCCGGCCCGCTCAGGCGGTCGGGGTGGCGCCCAGAACCCGCTGCAGATCAGGTTTCATGGCCTGAACCTGCTGGCCCCAGTACGCCCAGTTGTGCGTACCGCTCTGCGGGAAGTTGAACACCGCATTCTTGCCACCGGCCGCGATGTACTTCTCCTGGAAGGTCGAGTTGGTGCGGCACACGAAGCCCTCGAGGAACTTCGCGGGCAGGTCGGCGCCGCCCAGTTCACCCGGCTTGCCGTTACCGCAGTACACCCACAGACGGGTGCCGTTGGCGGCGATCTTGGCGACGTTCACGGTCGGATCGTTGGCCTTCCAGGCGCTGTTCGGATCCTCGGTCTTGCCCCACATGTCGTCGGCCTTGTAGCCACCGGCGTCACCCATCGAGATGCCGATCAGCATCGGCCACCAGCCTTCGGACGGGTTCAACGTGCCCGACAGCGAGGACGCGTAGATGAACTGGTCCGGGTGGTTCATGGCCAGGATCAGTGCCGACGAACCGGCCATCGACAGACCGACGACGGCGCTGCCGGTCGGCTTCACGTCGCGGTTGGCCGCCAGCCAGGAGGGCAGCTCCTGCGTCAGGAAGGTCTCCCACTTGTAGGTCTTGCAGCCACCGTCCTTGCTGCCACAGGCCGGCTTGTACCAGTCGGTGTAGAAGCTGGACTGACCGCCGACGGGCATCACGACCGAGATACCCGAGTTCAGGAACCACTCGAACGTCGGCAGCTCGATGTCCCACCCGCTGTTGTCCTCACGGGCGCGCATACCGTCGAGCATGTACAGCGCGGGGGCACCCGCTCCGCCGCTCTGGAATTCCACCCGGATGTCGCGTCCCATCGCTGCGGACGGAACGTCCAGGTACTCCACCGGCAGGCCGGGGCGAGACCAGGCTCCAGCGGTCGCCGAGCCGCCCACGACGCCCACCAGGCCAGGCAGCACGGCCGCAGCAGCGGCCGCAACCGTCAGCCGGCGCGACAGACCTGCCGCTGCGCCGCGCATCTTCCCAACGAACTTCATACCGCTCCCTATCTGAATCTCATCTTCGTATTCCGCACATCGATACACACCGACGTAAGCGGCTCACGTGCCCATGTAGTGAACCACACGAACGCGCGATGCTTCTCTGCAGCAGTTGTCGCCCCCGGCCGCCGCCGCACCGTTGACGGTGGCGTCCAGGTCTGGTTTCAGGGCCGTCAGCTGCGCCCTGTGATACCGCCGGGCGCGGTTGCCCGCCGGTGCGGAACGCACGCTGTCCGCACCGGCGCCCGCGCTACTGCGGGCACCCTGAAAGCCCTTGCCGCTCTTGATCACCGACGACAAGCCGGATTTGCCGGCAGCCGGATGTGGCGGGAACTCCCAGGTGCGGAAGAGCTCCCTGTCAGGGGTCAGCATCGGTTTTCTCGACCGTCCGTTCAAGATCTGTGCACAGGCTCGTCTGTGTATCGGTGCGGGCGCACCGGGCGTTACCAAATACACAAAATCCACGGCCGGCGGCCGGCACAACCGTCAGGGTCCGGTGGCCGGCATCCCGGTGTACGGCGGGTGCTCAGGCTCAGGAACCGGCAGGCCACAGCGCTTCAGTTCATACAGCGGCACCCGGTCGATCCGGTACTTGGTGAACTCATAGGAGTGCATCAGGTTGGACAGGAACCGGCGCGGGCTCATCTCGCCGCGCACCGAGTTCAGCATGGCCTCGGTCGCCGGGCACTCCAGCGCGGCCTGGGCCTGCTTGACCCATTCCTCGTCCAGATAGCGCGGGATCCACTCCTTGGTCTTGAGGAACGGCCCCTCGGCCACCGCCCAATCCGGGAACAGGTTCTTGTCGTGGCCGATGCGCCCGTCGGTGAGCCGCTGGGTATGTGTGGCCAGCGGATTGGTCAGGCCGATCTGGTCGATCACCCGCACGTCGAGTCCGACGTTCATGCCCAGCATCCCCATGTTGGTGAAGAACACGGTGTGCGGGGTCTGCAGCGCGCGGCGCTGGGCCGGGGTGAGATCCGGGGGCGGCGGATAGGCGGGGACGACGTCCCACTGGTCGTAATTGCCCGACGGCAACAGCAGCGCGCCGTCGGGGGTGTTGTTGATCGCGGTGAGCACCGCGCGCATGCGCGGATAGTCCAGATAGTCCGCGGCGGTCAGGGGGTGGGCATGGCCGGTGGCCTGCGAGTAGAACCGGCGCTCGTCGACGATGCCGGTGTAGGTGACGCGGGTGCCGTCGGCACCCAGACCTTCCGAGTTGGCGGCCCAGATCGACCAACCCATCACCGCGGCCCACAGCACGCTGGTGGCCGCGGCCAGCAGGTAGCCCGTCTCCCGGGTGAACTTCGTGCCGTCCGGCAGCACCACCGGGATCACCGCGACCGGGGTCAGCAGGCAGAACATCGGGGTCAGCAGCACCCGGCCGTGCATGAAGTCACCGCCCTGGCGCACCCAGTAGATGCCCTGCAGCAAGCCACTGAGGAGCATGAAAAGCACGACTGCAGCCGGACTTTGCACAGTGCGGGCCAACCAGCCGTAGCCGCGCGGCACCTGATGGCGCACCCACCACGGCCGGGTTCTGGTGATCAGCAGGACCGCGCCGAGCGCCGCGAGCAGCATCACCGGCACCCACAGCAGGTAGGGCTGGTTGAAATTGCTCAGATAGGTGAAGCCCTGCGACCACTTGGATCCCGAGGCGTCCTTGGCCACCGCGGTGCCGGGGACGATCAGCCCGTAGTACCCCATCCGGAAGATCTGGTAGGCGACCGGGAGCAGACCACCGGCGACCACGATCAACACACGCCGCCGCCACCCCCGCGCCGCAATCAGCATCATGATCAGGGCACCGCCGCCGATCAGCGCCAACTCGGGGCGGACCAGCACGCTCAGCCCGGCCACCGTGGCCAGTGCGCCCTCGAAGTACTTGCTGGACACCGGGTTCGGCGCAGCGGGAACCCCGCGCCGCGCGGCTGCCGGCGCCGCCCGCAGCGCCTGCGACCAGCACACCATCATCCACCACAGCAGGCCCAGATAGCCCAGCACCAAACCGTTTTCGAGTCCCGAGGTGGCGAAGTCACGGGCCGGCGGCACGGCGATGTAGACCAGGGCGCCGGCGGGCAACAGCAGCGCTCTGCGTCCCTGCAGGCTCGGGGCGTAGAGCCGCCCGGTGCCGAGCATCATCAGGACGACGCCGAGCACGCTGAGCGTCAGCGCGAGCGCCAGGGCCACGTACTCCATCCGGACCGGGCCGCCGAGCCAGGCACCCAACGTCACCAGATAGGTCCACACGGTGGAGGTGTTGGCCTCCACCCGCTCACCCGCGTTGAAGACAGGACCGTTGCCGGCCAACAGGTTTCGCACCGTCCGCAGCACGATCAAGCCGTCGTCGGCGATCCAGCGACGCTGCCAGGCGCCCCAGCCGAACAGCCCGGCCACCAGAATCACGCTCAACCACAGGCTGATCCGCACCGAGGCGTGATACGGAAAGACCGGCCAGCGCGCCAACCGATCGCTGACGCCACCGGCCAGACGGCGCAACGTCAACCCGTCAGCTGAAGTAGATGGCCGCACCGATGGTTCCGATCCACGCCAGGAACAGGATCTGCAGCACGCGGTCTTTCAGCGCGATCTCCTCGGGCTCACCGGCAATGCCACCGTCGATGTCCACCGCGTAGCGGAGGATGGCGATGGTGAACGGAATCATCGTGACGGCGTACCACGAGGCATCCTGGGCATTCAGCCCCATCATGTCGTTGGCACGGTCCCGGTCGAACGCCCACAGGCCGTAGCAGAGCACCATCGCGGTGGCCGACAGCGTCCACACGAAACGCAGATAGCTGCTGGTGTAGCTCTCCAGCGACTTGCGGATCTTGGCTCCGGTGCGCTCGGCCAATTGCAGCTCGGCGAACCGCTTTCCGGCCGCCATGAACAGCGAGCCGAACGCCATCACCAGCAGGAACCATTGGGACAGTGGGATATCGGCGGCCACACCACCGGCGATCGCGCGGATCAGGAACCCTGAGGACACGATGCAGATGTCGAGCACCGCCTGGTGTTTGAGACCGAAGCAGTACGCCAATTGGATGGCGATGTAGACGGCCATCACGAAAGCCAGGTTCGGGGTGAGCAGCCACGAGATTCCCAGCGAGGCCAACCCGAGCACGATGGCCAACACGTAAGCCAACGACTCAGGCACCACGCCCGCGGCGATGGGCCGGAACCGTTTCGTCGGGTGCGCCCGGTCGGCCTCGACATCGCGGGCGTCGTTGATCAGGTAGATCGATGACGCGGCCAGGCAGAAGGCCACGAACGCGATCGACACCTTGAAGGCGAGGTCCCCGATGTCGTACTCGATGCCGCTGCCGACAGCGGCCAGCGGAGCCGCCAGCACCAGCAGGTTCTTGATCCACTGGCGCGGACGGACCGCCTTGACCAGGCCGACGGCCAGATTTTTCGGCGGGCCGGCCTCCGGCTGCGCTTCCTCACTCATTGGCCACCGTCTCCTTCGGCCCGACACCGGCAGTTTTTCCGACGACAGAACCCACCAGCGTCCCGACGGCCACGCCGGTGAGCACGTCGGTGGGATAGTGCACGCCCAGCACCAGACGCGACAGTGCCATCGGCACCACGAGCACCGACCGCAGCGGCAGGCCGGTGGTGCGGGCCAGCAGTACCGCGGCCGCGGCGGTCGAGGTGGCATGCGCCGACGGGAAACTCAGCCGGCTCGGCGTGCCGACGTTCACGGCGATGTCCGGGTGGTGCGGGCGCTCACGGCGCACCACCCGCTTGATCAGTACGGCGGCCGCGTGGGCGGCAAAGGCGCCGACGCCCACCGCGATCCACGACCGGCGCTTGGCCGGCTGGGCCAGCGCACCTGCGGCCCCCACCGCGAGCCACCCCAGACTGTGTTCGCCGAAGTGCGACAGCGCACGCGCACCGGCCAGTACCCCGGGCCGGGTGGCCAGGGCAGACTGCACGGCAACCAACACGGCGTCTTCGCCGCGCGGGGCATCGGTCATCTCAGTTGTTCTCCGCCGACTCGGTCAGCAACACCGTCTCCCACTTCTGGGTGCTGGTCAGCACCGGCAGCGCCTCACGATAGACCTTGCGCATCCGGTCGAACTGACGGACCACACGCAACTGCTGGCGCAGCGAGGCGCGCAGCAGTGCGAACATCTTGGCCCGGTCGCGCTGCCGGAACACCACACCGCGGCCGTCGGCGGTGGTGACGGTGACCCCGTCGACCCGGC
Source organism: [Mycobacterium] fortunisiensis (assembly GCF_019050325.1). GTDB lineage: Bacteria > Actinomycetota > Actinomycetes > Mycobacteriales > Mycobacteriaceae > Mycobacterium > Mycobacterium fortunisiensis. The sequence continues at coordinate 226,135 of NZ_VOMB01000027.1, forward strand.
ACAGCGAGAACCAGCGGGCGTCCTGGGTGGCCACATTGATCTGGGGCCGGACATGGGTTTCGGGATCGTGCCGGCGCAGTTGGTGCACGGCACCGCGGGCGAGGTTCAGGATGATCGCCGGCTTGGACACCGGGACCCCGATCTTCCTGCGCTTGAGGTCCGAGGCAGGCGGCAGCGCGGTGGCGCCGGGCAGCACCACGGCGTCGGGGAACTGCTGGCGCATCGCGCGGATGTCGGGCAGCGCCGACTCGAGGATCGAGAAGATGTGCTCCGGTCCGGCCAGGAAGTCCTCCATGGCCCGATTCTGGATGGCGACCGTCGAATACTCAAGGCACAGAAGGTGTTTCAACGTGGCCTTGAGGTGGCTGGCAAGCAGCCCGCGGACGTCGCCGTCCCAGTGGATCGCGGAGATCACCAACCGGTTGCGCAGGTGGAAGTAGGCCTGCCAGTCGATCGCGTCGTCCTTGTCACTCCAGGCCATGTGCCAGATCGCCGCACCCGGCAGGGTGACCGTGCGGTAGCCGTGTTCGGCAGCGCGCAGCCCGTACTCCACGTCGTCCCACTTGATGAACAGCGGCAGCGGTTGCCCGAGCTCCTCGGCCACCTGGCGCGGGATCATGCACATCCACCAGCCGTTGAAGTCGACGTCGATGCGGCGGTGCAGCAGCTTGCTGCGGTCGGACTCGGTGTCGTCGAGCGCATGCTTGGAGAAGTCGTGGTCGTATTCGGCATTGGGCGCGGCCGACCACATGAAGTTCGACCGGTCCACCATCTCGCCCATGATGTGCAGGTGCGACGGCTCCTGCAGGTTGAGCATCTGCCCGCCCACCAGCATCGGCTCCTTGGCGAACCGGTTCATGGCCAGGGCCCGCAGGATCGAATCGGGTTCGATGCGGATATCGTCGTCCATGAACAGGATCTGCTCACAGTCGGTGTTCTTCAGCGCCTCGTACATCACGCGGCTGTAGCCGCCGGACCCACCGAGGTTGGGCTGGTTGTGAATGGACAGGCGCGAGCCCAGACTGGCCGCGGCCGCCTCGAAACCGGGATGGTCCTTGGCCTTGCTGGTGCCCTGGTCGGACACGATGACCGCGCTGATCACCTCGTCCACCAACGGATCCGAGGTCAGCGCGGCCAGCGCGTTGACGCAGTCCGCCGGCCGGTTGAAGGTCGGGATGCCGACGGCGATGTTGGCCCGGCCCGGGGCGGGCGTCGGGGCGTACCAGCCGGCGCTGTGCACCCGCACCGCGGTGTCGCTGGTGATGTCGAACCAGATCCAGCCGCCGTCTTCGAAGGGGGCCAGGTCGATCTCGAATTCGACGCTCGCCGGTTCGGCGGAGTCACCGCTGGACACCGGCGCGCCACCGACGGTGATCCGGGCGCCGGTGGCCTTGGAGCGGTACACGTCGACGCGGGCGGTGCCGGTCAGTTCGACGCGCAGCACCACTGACTTCAGCGTCGACCAGCGCCGCCAGTAACTGGCCGGGAAGGCGTTGAAGTACGTGGCGAAGGAGATTCCCGATTCGGTGCCGATCTCCAGCGTGGTGCGGGTCGGCGCATGGGCCCGGCGGGCGTTGGTCGGGTCTTCGACGAGATAGAGCTTACGGACGTCCAGCGGCTCGCCCGGTCGCGGCAGGATGACGCGGGCCAGCAGACTGACGGCCCGCGATTCACCGGCGTCGAGCGCGCCGGATGGGATGTCACTCATGCTTTGCTGCTTTCGTTCTCGGGTTCGGTGACCAGCGGCGCACCGTCAGTCAGGTGCGGTGCCAGGGTGTTGTCGTACATGTTCAGCGCACTGGCGATCGCCATGTGCATGTCCAGGTACTGGTAGGTGCCCAGCCGGCCCCCGAAAAGTACCTTCGCCGAGGCGGTTTCGGCCTTGGCGCGGGCCCGGTAGGTGGCCAGCAGGGCGCGGTCGGATTCGGTGTTGATCGGGTAGTACGGCTCGTCGTCGTCACCGGCGAACCGGGAGAACTCCCGCATGATCACCGTCTTGTCGGCCGGGTAGTCCCGCTCGGGGTGGAAATGCCGGAACTCGTGGATCCGGGTGTAGTCCACGTCGGCGTCGTTGTAGTTCATCACCGGGGTGCCCTGAAAGTCACCGGTATCGAGCACTTCCAGATCGAAATCCAGTGTGCGCCAGCCCAACCGACCCTCGGAATAGTCGAAGTAGCGGTCCAGCGGCCCGGTGTAGACCACCGGGGCATCGGGGGACTGCGCCCTGAGCTCGTCCCGGACGTCGAACCAGTCGGTGTCCAACCGGACCTCGATGCGATCGTCGGCGGCCATGTTCTCCAGCCAGGCGGTGTACCCGTCGACCGGCAGGCCCTCGTACGTGTCGTTGAAGTAGCGGTTGTCGAAGGTGTAGCGCACCGGCAGTCGGGTGATGTTGGCCGCGGGCAGCTCTTTCGGATCCGTCTGCCACTGTTTGGCGGTGTAGTGCTTCATGAACGCCTCGTACAGTGGCCGGCCGATCAGTGAGATCGCCTTCTCTTCGAAGTTGGCCGCCTCGTGCCCGGCAATCTCTGAAGCCTGTTCCTTGATCAGGGCCCGGGCCTCGTCAGGGGTGAAGTAGCGGCCGAAGAACTGCGAGACCAGGCCCAGCCCCATCGGGAACTGATAGGCCTGGCCGTTGTGCATCGCGAAGACCCGGTGCTGGTAGCCGGTGAAGTCGGTGAACTGCCGCACGTAGTCCCACACCCGCCGGTTAGAGGTGTGGAACAGGTGGGCACCGTACTTGTGCACCTCGATACCGGTCTGCGGTTCAGCCTCGGAGTAGGCGTTGCCGCCGATGTGTGAGCGGCGCTCGATGACAAGGACACGTTTGTCCAGTTGCGTCGCGACGCGTTCGGCGATCGTCAGACCGAAAAATCCGGAGCCGACGACAATCAAGTCGAAATGGCCGCTGGACTGCTCTGTAGCGACCCGGGGAGATAAGGACGTCATCGGCAGCCAGGGTATCCGACCGCGCCGCCGTGCCCCGAATTCGACAAAGGGCCCAGGTCGCAATTCGCTCACGATTCAATATCGTCACTCTAGACCCACTAGTCACAGCCGTACCATCGATCTCGTTGGTACTCATGGGCTTCAGACCACCGGTCCGGATCACCGACGGAGCAAGTGGAGAGCACTACCCGCAATCCAAAATGCAGTTCCTGTGCAGTAAACATATTGAGGAGACTTCCGTGCCGAACCGCCGTCGACGCAAGCTCTCGACAGCCATGAGCGCAGTCGCCGCAGTGGCAGTCGCAAGTCCAGTGGCCCTGGTCGCCATGTCGCAACTTTCCCCCGCTCCCCAGGAGCGCGAGTTCACCCAGGCCGCACTGGTCACCGACCTGCCGGGTGAGCTGATGTCCGCTCTCTCGCAGGGCCTGTCCCAGTTCGGCATCAACCTGCCGCCGATGCCGACCGGCCTGCTGACCGGCTCGAGCCCGACGCCGACGCTGGGGTCACCCACCCTGACTTCGCCGGGGCTCACCTCACCGGGCCTCACGTCACCTGGCCTCACCTCACCGGGCCTCACGTCGCCAGGCCTCACCTCACCGGATCTGACCTCACCCGGTCTGACCTCACCCGGTCTGACCTCGCCCGGTCTCACGTCGCCGGGGCTCACCTCCCCCGACGCCGCGCTGACCAGCCCCAACGGCCTGACCGCCGCGCCGGAAGGCGCGCTGCCGGGAGCCACCGGGTCGCTCACCGATCCGGGGCTCAGCAACCCCGCACTCACCCCGCCGACCCCGGGATCGCTGACCAACCCGGCACTCACTCCACCGGCGACGGGTGGACTGACCACCTCCCCCGCGGGGCTGGACAGCACCGGCCTGACCACCTCGCCGGTGGGTCTCGACCCAGCGCTGTCCGGTGGCCTGCCCGCTCCGGGTGAGGTGCCGATCTCGGCACCGATCGGAATGGATCCCAGCGCAGGCACCTATCCGCTACTGGGCGCCGATCCGTCGCTGTCGGCGATGCCGGCCACCAGCGGCGGCGGCGGGCTGTTCGGCGATCTGTCCAGCGCCGCCAACCAGCTGGGCGCCGGCCAGGCCATCGACCTGCTCAAGGGGATGGTGATGCCGGCGATCACGCAGGCGATGAAGCCGCCGGCACCCGCACCGGTGCCCGCTCCCGCACCGCCCGCCCCGTAAGTACAGACCCGGTTACAAGAACGGCACCGCAGAAGCCATCGGGCTCTGCGGTGCCGTTGTGCGGAAAACCGGCGCGGAGGGCCGTGTCGAATCATCCGTAACATCAGACCCATACGTAACATCAGTCCGTGCAGTCCCGCCGTACCGCTCCATCGCTTCTGTTCACCGCGCTCGCGGCGACGGTGGTCATCGTGCCCTGGGCGATCTCAGAATCCGGCTCCGACGAACAACACGGCCCGTCCGCTTCAGCGCCGCAACTCACCCAGCAACCCCTGGACAACCTCACCACCGGCGAAAGCATCCGCGAGGTCCACCAGGACACCCCGTTCTCGATGGTTGCGCTGACCTCCGCCGATCTGCGCGGCACCTCCGCCCGGGTACGCGCCCGCCAGGACGACGGCAGCTGGGGACCGTGGTACGCCGCCGAGAACCTCGACGGCGTCGGGGCCGACACCCCCGGCCCGCGCGGCACCGAACCGGTCTTCGTCGGCCGCACCACCACCGTGCAGATCGCCGTCACCCGCGCCCCGCAGGCCCCCGCCCCTCCGGGCAAGACTGCGAAGACCGCCAAGCCCGACCCCGCCAAGCCCAAACCCCCGCTCGGCTACGTGCCCGCCAACGTCGAGGCACCCATCGGTCAGAACATCACCGCGGTGCTGATCAGCCCGCCGCAATCCCCCGTCGACGTCGGACCACTGCCGGCCGCGGTCACCGCGCCCGGCCAACCGCCGACCATCATCAGCCGCGCACAGTGGGGCGCCGACGAATCCATGCGATGCGGAAACACCGTGTACGACAGGGGCATCCGAGCCGGGATCGTCCATCACACGGCCGGCAGCAACGACTACGCGCCCGAGGATTCCGCAGGCATCATCCGGTCGATCTACGAGTACCACACCCGTGAGCTCGGCTGGTGCGACATCGCCTACAACGCCATGGTCGACAAGTACGGCCAGGTCTTCGAAGGCCGCGCCGGCGGGATGGACAAACCGGTGGAGGGCTCGCACACCGGCGGCTTCAACATCGACACCTGGGGCGTGGCGATGTTGGGCGATTTCGACGTGGTACCACCCACCCCGATCCAACTGCGCAACACCGGACGACTGCTGGGCTGGCGGCTGGGCCTCGACCACATCGACCCGCACGGCACCGTGGCGCTGACGTCCGCAGGCGGATCGTTCACCCACTTCCCCCGCGGGGCCACCCCGACCCTGCCGACGATCTTCACCCACCGCGACGTCGGCATCACCGACTGCCCCGGCAATGCGGCCTACGCCCTGATGGACCGGATCCGCGACATCGCCGCCCGGTTCAACCGCCCGCCGGGACCCGAGGACCTGGCCGACCAGATGCGCGGCGGCGCCATCTACAACCGCTGGCAGGGCCTGGGCGGGGCCACCGGCCTGCTGGGCAACCCGACCTCACCGGAAACCCCGGGCAAAGGCGGCTCCCGCTACGCGCGGTTCGAGCGCGGCGCGGTGTACTGGTCGGCCGAGAGCGGCGCCCAACCGGTGACCGGCGCGATCTACGAAGCGTGGGGAACCCTGGGCTTCGAGCGCGGCGTGCTGGGCCTGCCCACCAGCGCAGAGATTCCCGAGCCCCAGTGGGTGGTGCAGAACTTCCAGCACGGCACGCTGAACTTCGACCGCGAAAACGGCACCGTCACACGCGTTGTCGACGGCGTGCCGGTAAAACTGCCCCCACCCTCATCCGATGAACAACCGGTTCAGCTGGAGCGCTTCACCCCGATCACCTGAGCGCACCCGGCCCGGTCAGGACCACCAGCGTTCCAGCACCCGGGCCACGCCGTCCTCGGCGTTGGTGTGGGTGATCTCGTCGGCCGCGGCCACGGCCTCGGGGTGGGCATTGCCCATCGCCACGCCCCGACCGGCCCAGCTCAGCATCGGTATGTCGTTCGGCATGTCCCCGAACGTCACGATATCGGCGGCGGTGAGGCCGAGCGGTGCGGCCAGCTCGTCGACGCCGGTGGCCTTGCTGACCCCCGGCGGCACCACCTCGATCAGGCCGTTGTTGGTCGAATAGGTGATATCACCCTGCAATGCAACATGTTTGATCAGCTCGGCGGCCATGTCGGCGCTGCGCGCACCGGCCTTGCGGATCAGCAGCTTGACCGCCGGGGCGCTGAGCAGGTCCGCGACCGACACCTCGGTGTTGTCCGGGTTCAGCCAGGCGTGCTCATAGCCCGGCGAGCTGACGAACTGCGGGGTGGCCGCATCGTGCGCGGACGCGCCGACCCGTTCCACCGCCAGCCCGGCGCCGGGGATCACCCGCGCGACGATCTCGGCGAGCTCACCGAGCATCTCGACCGAGAGCGTGCGGGCCGACACGATGCGATCGGTGGCCGGGTCGTAGATCACCGCACCGTTGGCGCACACCGCCATCGGCGCCAGCCCCAGCCCCTCCACCACCGGTTCGACCCACCGCGGTGGCCGCCCGGTGGCCAGCACGAACGTGGCACCGGCCGCCACGGCAGCCTGTACCGCCGCGCGGGTGCGCGGCGAGACCTTCTCGTCCTCGTCGAGCAGCGTTCCATCCACGTCGGTGGCGATCAGCACCGGCGGTCGTTCGTCGCTCATCGATTGTTTCCCGTCGCTTCACGCTCGGCGCGCTTACGCGCGCGCTCGGCCAACTCCGCCTCATCGAGCCGCTTGGCCTCAGCCGGCGTCGGCGCGGTGCCACCCAGTCGGTGCGGCATCCAGTACTGCCCCGGCGGGGCCGGGTACTCGCGCTGCACCCGGTCCAGCAGTGTGCTCATCTCGGTCCGCAACTGCTGATCGAGCGCCGAGGACGGCGCGACCGGGGCGATCGGCCGGCCCGCCGCGACGGTGACCGGAAACTTATTGTGCCCCAAATTCTTCGGATGGTCCTTGGTCCAGATCCGGTGCGCACCCCACACGATCAGGGGCACGATCGGCACGTCGGCGTCCAGCGCCATGCGCGCCGCGCCCGTCTTGAAGTCCTTGAGCTCGAAGCTGCGACTGATCGTCGCCTCCGGGTACACGCCGACCAACTCGCCCTCGCGCAGCGCCTCGACCGCAGCGGCGTAGGCGCCCGCGCCCGCACGCCGGTCCACCGGGATGGTGCCGGTGTGTTTGATCAGGTAGTTGACCACCTTCACCTGCTGCATCTCGGCCTTGATCATGAACCGCATGCGTCGGCCACGCTCGGTGGCGGCCAACCCGGCCGGCAGAAAATCGACATAGCCGGTGTGGTTGATGGCCACCACCGCACCACCGTCGGCGGGAAGATTGTCCAAGCCGCGGAACGTGATTCGAGTCCCGGTGGCCCGGACCGCGAGCCTGGCGGCAACCTCCAAACTTCGGAAAACCGGTTCCATACGCCGCTTACCCCGGGGACCCGGTGGGCTCGGAAGGTCCGGTGGGTCCGGCTTGATCGCTCTCGGGCCGCCTGGCCGCCTTCGCGGCAGCCTCCTCGGCGTCCATCCGGTTGGCCTCGGCAAGCGTCGGCGCCGAGCCACCCAGCCGATGGGGCACCCAGTATTCGCCGGGCGGATACGGCCCGTACGCGTCCTGGACCTGCGTGAGCAGATGCTGCATCCGCGAGTGCAGGAGCGCGGTGAGTTCGGTTGCCGGCAGCGTCGGCTGGATCGGCTCACCCACCGCGATCGAGATCGGCACCTTGGGCCGGTAAAGCTTCTTCGGGTAGCCCTTGGTCCAGATCCGCTGCGCACCCCAGACGATGTGCGGCACGATCGGCACTCCGGCCTCGATCGCCATCCGGGCGGCGCCGGACTTGAAGCCCTTGATCTCGAAGCTGCGACTGATCGTCGCCTCCGGGTACACCCCGACCAGCTCACCCGCCTTGAGATAGTCGACCGCCGCCTCGAACGAGGCCGCCCCGCTGTCCCGATCCACCTCGATGTGGCGCAGGCTGCGCATGATCGGTCCGCTGATCTTGTTGTCGAAGACTTCCCGCTTTGCCATGAACCGCACCTTGCGGCCCCGCTTCTGCAGGTAGGCGGGCAGCCCGGCGAACGTGAAGTCGAAGTAGCTGGTGTGGTTGATGGCCACCACCGCACCGCCGGTGACCGGGAGGTTTTCCACCCCGGTCACGGTGAACTTCAGCCCCTGCAGCCGCCAGGCCAGCCGAGCGAGTTGTATGACTGTCCCGTACACCGGTTCCACGTAGCCAGCCTAATCCCAGCCCGTAGCGGCCCGTCACCCAACTCGGGCTAGGCTGGGCGAGCATCGAAGTACTCCATCGAAAGGCTGTTTGTGCAGGTCACCAGCGTCGGGCATGCCGGCTTCCTGATCGAGACCAAGGCTGGCAGCATTCTGTGCGATCCCTGGGTCAACCCCGCCTATTTCGCCTCGTGGTTCCCGTTCCCGGACAACAGCACGTTGGATTGGGACGCCCTCGGCAACGTCGACTACCTCTACGTCTCGCACCTGCACTCCGACCACTTCGACCCGGAGAACCTGCGCCGCCACGTCAACAAGGACGCCGTGGTGTTGCTGCCCGACTTCCCGGTGCCCGACCTGCAGCGCGAGCTGGCCGCGCTGGGATTCCACCGGTTCTTCGAGACCACCGATTCGGTGAAGCACACCGTCAGCGGTCCCAAGGGGGACCTCGATGTGATGATCATCGCCTTGCGCGCCCCGGCCGACGGTCCGATCGGCGATTCGGGGCTGGTGGTCGACGACGGTGAGACCACCGTTTTCAATATGAACGACGCGCGGCCTGTCGACCTGGACATGCTGCATGCCGACTTCGGCCAGATCGACGTGCACATGCTGCAGTACTCCGGGGCGATCTGGTACCCGATGGTCTACGACATGCCGGCCCGGGCCAAGGAGGCCTTCGGTATCCAGAAGCGCCAGCGTCAGATGGATCGGTGCCGGCAGTACATCGCGCAGGTCGGGGCGACGTGGGTGATCCCCTCGGCTGGGCCGCCGTGCTTCCTGGATACCGAGCTGCGCGACCTCAACGACGACCACGGCGACCCGGCGAACATCTTCCCCGACCAGGTGGTGTTCCTGGATCAGATGCGCCGCCACGGCCACGACGGCGGATTGCTGATGATCCCGGGCAGCACCGCGGATTTCACCGGTTCACAGCTCAATTCGCTGACCCACCCGGTCGAGGATCCGGAAACGATCTTCACCACCGGCAAGGCCGCCTACATCGAGGACTACGCCCGGCGGATGGCCCCGGTGCTGGCCGCGGAGAAAGCGTCCTGGGCCCCGGCGGCCGGCGAACCCCTGCTGCCTGCGCTGCGCGCCCTGTTCGAGCCGATCATGGCGCAGACCGATCAGATCTGCGACGGCATCGGTTACCCGGTACAGCTACGGTTGTCCGGCGCCGGGCACAGCGAGACCGTGGTGCTGGACTTCCCGAAACGCCTGGTGCGCGAACCGATCCCGGACGAGAAGTTCCGCTACGGGTTCGCCATCGGTCCCGAGTTGGTGCGCACCGTGCTGCGCGACAACGAGCCGGACTGGGTCAACACCATCTTCCTGTCCACCCGGTTCAAAGCGTGGCGGGTGGGCGGCTACAACGAGTACCTGTACACGTTCTTCAAATGCCTGACCGATGAGCGCATCGCCTACGCCGACGGCTGGTTCGCCGAAGCCCACGACGATTCCTCTTCGATCACCCTGGACGGCTGGGAGATCCAGCGCCGGTGCCCGCATCTGAAGGCCGACCTTTCGAAATTCGGTGTGGTGGAAGGTAATACCCTCACCTGCAATCTGCACGGCTGGCAGTGGAACCTCGAGAACGGTAAGTGCCTGACCACCAAGGGGCACGAGTTGCGGTGCGCACGGGCATGACCACCGCACCGCGGCAGTACTACGACGACGGCTTGATCCAGCTGGATCGCGAGGCGATCACATTGCGCCGCTACCACTTCCCGTCGGGAACCTCGAAAGTGATACCGCTGCGCGACATCAAGGGCTACCGGGCCACGCCGCTGGGGCTCTTTACCCAGCGCTTCCGGCTGTGGGGCAGCAGCGATCTGCGCCGCTGGCTGCCACTGGACGTGCACCGGCCGCTGCGGTCAACGTTGATCACCCTCGATGTGCGCGGCACCTACCCCAAGCCGGCGTTCACCCCGGTACGGCCAGACGAGTTCGTCGCCCGGTTGGACGAGCTGCTCGGACGCTAGTTCGCCCCGTCCTCAGCGGGCCGAAACCACCTGCCGCAGTTCCGAAGCCGCACTCGAAGCGCTGTCGTACACCCGCACGATGGCCTCGTCGCCGGGCTTGAGATAGGTGGATTCACCCAGCGGGGTGTAGCGGGTGGCACCGATCCCGATCAACACGTGCTCGGGGTGCCCGCTGGCCACCATCAGGGCGCCGACGTCCTCCAGCGGAGTGTCCGCCGAACCCTTCTGGTTGGCCAGCCGTTCGACGATCCAGTCGAGCAGCACCTCGCCGTAATAGGAGTAGCCGACCAGCGGCGAGTCGACGCCGTAGGCATGCTGCTGACCACCGTCCTCGCGCAGATAGCAGACCAGCCGCATATCGGCCGTCGGACCGTCCGGCGTCAGATCACTGATCTCGAAGAACTGCGGCGCAACACCTTTGGAGGCCGGTCCCCAGTTCTTCTTGTAGCTGATCTTGGGCGCACCCGGCCTGCGGATCGAGCAGTCGTTGAAGGCCCCCAGCGCGAACGGTTCCAGCCGCGCCACGGTGTCGCCGTTCCACACCACCCGGCAGGCCACCCCCACCTCGGGCTCGATCTGCAGGTTCAGCGGCCCGTCCACCTCACCGGGCTCAGGCAGCAGGATCGCATCGCTGGAGAGCGGGAACTCGCCGAGAAAATCGTCCCGCCCGGGCGCATACCACGGGAAGATGCCCTTGGGCGCATACCCTTCGGTCACCACCTTGACGAAATCCCCTGCCTCACCGGCTTGTTCGAGATGCCCCGCGAAGTTCCCCGCCACCCCGAAGCCGAACCAGTTACGCACTTCTTCAAGGTCGATATCGATCATGGCTCAAGCACTTCCGTTCTGACGAAGGGAACCAGCGCGTCCGGTACGCGCACACTACCGTCGGGCTGCTGATGGTTTTCCAGGATCGCCACCAACCAGCGGGTGGTGGCCAACGTGCCGTTGAGCGTAGCCGCGATCTGCGGCTTTCCGTTCTCGTCCCGGTAGCGGGTGGACAACCGCCGAGCCTGGAACGTCGTGCAGTTCGAGGTGGAGGTCAGCTCCCGGTAGGTCTGCTGGGTGGGTACCCACGCCTCGCAGTCGTACTTGCGCGCCGCCGAGGAGCCCAGATCGCCTGCGGCGACATCGATCACCCGGTAGGGCACGTCGATGGCCGCCAGCATCTGGCGCTGCCAGCCCAGCAGCTTCTGGTGCTCGGCCTCGGCATCCTCGGGCTTGCAGTAGACGAATCCCTCTACCTTGTCGAACTGGTGCACCCGGATGATGCCGCGAGTGTCCTTGCCGTAGCTGCCGGCCTCGCGCCGGAAACACGACGACCACCCGGCGTACCGGCGCGGCCCGCCGGACAGATCCAGGATCTCGTTGGCGTGATAGCCGGCCAGCGGCACCTCCGAGGTGCCGACCAGGTACATGTCGTCAGCCTCAAGGTGATAGATCTCGTCGGCGTGTGCACCGAGAAATCCGGTGCCCGCCATGACGTCCGGGCGCACCAGCACCGGCGGGATCATCAGCGTGAAGCCGTTCTCCACGGCCACCTGGGTGGCCAGCTGCAGCAGACCCAGTTGCAGCAGCGCACCGGCGCCGGTCAGGAAGTAGAACCGCGAACCCGACACCTTGGCGCCGCGTTCCATGTCGATCAGCCCGAGCGCCTCGCCCAGCTCCAGGTGGTCTTTCGGGTTGTCGATGGCCCGGGGCTCACCGACCGTTTCGAGGACCACGAAATCGTCCTCGCCGCCGGCCGGAACTCCTTCGATGATCACGTTGCCGATCGCCATGTGCGCGGCGGTGAAGGCGCTCTCGGCTTCGGTCTGGGCGGCCTCGGCCGCTTTGACCTGCTCGGCCAGGTCCTTGGCCCGCTGCAGCAGGGCCGGGCGTTCCTCGGGTGTCGCCTTGCCGACGAGCTTGCTCGCGGCCTTCTGCTCGGCGCGCAGATTGTCGGCTGCCGAGATCGCGGTGCGGCGCGCCGTGTCGGACTCCAGCAGCGCGTCGACGCGCCCCGGGTCCTCCCCGCGAGCCCGTTGCGACGCGCGGACGAGGTCGGGATTCTCCCGCAGCAACTTGAGGTCGATCACGGCGCAACCCTACTTTTCGGAATGCGGCGACGTACATCTGAGGTCGTCGGATGAGGTGACCGTCACCGCGACAGCGTTCGTCATCGAGTAGAACCACGCAACATTACAACCGCATCACTTGTCACAGCGGCTGACACGCCTGTCACAATGGAGGGCGATGTTGGAAGCACCCGAGCACAGCGACGAGCCCCCGGAACTGCTCACCCAACCGGTCGACGAGCAACCCGCGCCGGAACGGTGGTGGCAGAGCCTGGCCGCCGCGTCGACGCGGCGGGCGCTGCTGCTCACCGCGCTGGGCGCGCTGCTGATCGCCGGCCTGATCACGGCGCTGCCCCGCAGCGAGGGGGCCAGCTCCGTACCGGGTGCAATCGCACTGGGCCCGCGCGGCAACGACACCTTCAATCACGTCAAGGGCGGCGACTGCCTGAACTGGCCCGGCCGCAACCCGGACGCGGCACACATCGTGGACTGCAAGGACAACCACCGCTTCGAGGTGGCCAAGGCAGTGGACATGCGCACGTTCCCGGGCAGCGAATACGGCCCCGGGGCGCCGCCCCCGACGGTGGACCGGATCAAGCAGATCAGCCAGGAGCAGTGCACCCCGTCGGTGCGCAACTACCTGGGGCCGCGCTATGACCCCAACGGCAAGTTCACCATCGGTCTGCTGTGGTCCGGGGAGAAGGCCTGGAAGCAGTCCGGTGAGCGGCGGATGCTGTGCGGCCTGCAGCTGCTCGGCCCCGGCGACAGCCAATTGGAGGCCGCCGGCCGGGTGGCCGACATCGACCAGTCGAAGGTCTGGGCCGCCGGTACCTGCCTGGGTATCGACCCGGCCACCAATCAGCCCACCGACGTCCCGGTGGATTGTGCCGCGCCGCACGCCATGGAGGTGACCGGTGCGGTCAACCTCGCCGAGAAGTTCCCCGGCGGGCTGCCACCCGAAGCCGATCAGGACAGCTTCATCAAGGATGCCTGCACCGCACAGACCGATGACTATCTGGCGCCGGTGCAGTTGCGCACCACCACCCTGGCGCTGAGCTACAGCACGATCTCACTGCCCAGCTGGTCGGCCGGCAGTCGCCAGGTGTCGTGCAGCATCGGCGCCACCCTGGGCAACGGCGGCTGGTCCACCCTGGTCAACAGCGCCAAGGGCGAGCTCCTGATCAACGGACAGCCCCCGGTCGCACCGCCGGACATCCCGGAGGAGCGGCTCAACATGGACCCGATCCCGATGCCGGATGTCGACGACAGCTCGTCGTCGGGGTCGCCGGGCTCGTCCGGGTCCTCCGGTTCGTCGGGGTCCGGTTCGTCGGGCTCCTCTGGCTCGGGGTCGTCGGGCTCATCCGGGTCCTCCGGTTCGAGTTCGTCGGGCTCATCCGGGTCGTCGGGCTCGTCGTCGAGCAGCCAGCAGACCCAGAGCCAGCACGTCCCGCAGCAGCAACAGCAGCAGGCCGCCACGGCCGCCCCGGCACCGGAGCAGGCCGGTGACAACCCGGCGCCGCCGGCACCGGAGGCTCCCGCGCCCGCCCCTGAGGGAGATGCGGCACCGCCCGCCGGCCCGCCGCCGGGTGAGCCGGTCCCCGCGCCGCCGGGACCCTGAGCCGTGCCGGTGCGGATGAGCTCGCAGCGATTCGACGAGCTGGTGTCCGACGCGCTCGATCTGATCCCGCCGCAGCTGGCCGCCGCGATCGACAACGTGGTGATCCTGGTGGAAGACCGCGATCCCGACGAGCCCGAGATCCTCGGCCTGTACCGGGGCGTGGCGCTGACCGAGCGTGACTCCTGGTATGCCGGTTCGCTACCGGACACCATCACGATCTACCGCGGTGCGCTGCTGGACTTCTGCGACAGCGAGGCCGGTGTGGTCGACGAGGTGGCGATCACGGTGATCCATGAGATTGCGCATCATTTCGGGATCGATGACGAGCGGCTCCACGAATTGGGGTGGGGTTAGCAGGCCGGGCGCGGCAACCGCAGATTGTCGGCCGGCAGTGCTATCAACGGGACTATGACGATCCAGTGCCGGGAGTGCGCAGCCGGGCTGGAGCATTGCCACGGCACCCTGATTCACCACGTCCGGTACCGCACGGAATGCACTGACGACGGCTGCACCACCACCGAAGTTGCGCATACCTTCAGCCTCGACTGCGAGTCGGTGGGCTGTCCCTGCGGACGTGACGTCGCGCTCGAGGTCCGGCGCTACGGCTAACCCATCGGGTCGGTCTCGGAGGTCACTGCGTCGGCCACCGGCGTCGCCTCGGGCTCCGGGTAGAACGGCGGGGTCAGCGTCGCCCATTGCACGCAACTCCACCGCCCCTCGGTGATCGGTGCGAGCACCACCGATTCGGTGTTGCCCAGATGGTGGTCGAGGGCGAAGCTGCCGTCCACGCCGGCCAGCACGGCGGCCACCAACCGGATGGCCGCGCCGTGGCTGACCAGCACGATGTCGCTGTTGAAATCGTGGTCGTCGAGGTAGCGCAGCCGAAGTTCGGTGAGCACCGGCACGTAGCGGGCCAGCACCGCCTCGGCGCTCTCGCCGCCGGGCATCGGCACGTCGAGTTCACCCTCGTGCCAGCGTTGGTAGATGCGGTTGAACTCGGCGACGGCCGCGTCGTCGCTGCGGTCTTCCAACTCGCCGACCTGAACCTCGTGCACGCCTTCGAATTCGAAGGGGGCGAGACCGGTTTCCATGCCGATGCCGGTGGCGGTCTGGGCGGCTCGGCGGGCCACCGAGTGGGCCAGGATCGACGGGCGCTGTCCGAGCGAGCCGGCGAACCGTCGGGCCTGCTCGTGGCCGAGGTCGGTCAGCTCGGCACCGGGCGGCACGGTGTCGAGCCGTCGGGCGACGTTGCCGTGCGACTGCCCGTGCCGGACGAGAATCAACCGTCCGCTCATGAGCCGTCGTCTCCGGCACGCAAACCGGCCAACCACTGCGCGGCCTCGTCCAAACGCGGCGGGGATGCGCCCGCGCTCGTTCCGGTCGGCCAGGAACCCAGATATCGCACATCGGTACAACGTCGGTAGAGCGCTTTGAGTGCCTCGGCGACCGAATCGTCGTCGATGTGGCCCACGCAGTCCAGGAAGAACATGTAGGTACCGAGTTCGGTGCGGGTGGGCCTGGATTCGATACGGGTCAGATCGATGTCGCGGATCGCGAACTCGGTCATCGCCGTGACGAGCGCACCGGGGGTGTTGTGCAGGCGCAGCACCACCGACGTGCGGTCGGCTCCGGTGGCCGCCGGCGGTGCGCCGGGCGGACCGACGAGGACGAAGCGGGTGCGGGCGTTGGCCTCGTCCACCACGTCGGCGGCCAGGATGTCCAGGCCGCAACGCTCGGCGGCCAGCCGTGTGCTCACCCCGGCATCGGCGCGGCCCTCGGCGACCTCGTGGGCGGCCGCGGCGTTGGAGGTGGCCGGCACGACGGCGGCGTCGGGCAGGTGGGCGGCCAGCCAGTGGCGGACCTGTGCGGTGGCGACGGGGAAGGACGCCACCGTCTGAACCGGGCCGTGGTGGCCGGGTCTGGTCACGATGGTGAACGCCACGTCGAGGGTCAGTTCGGCGTAGATCTGCAGTGGTTTCCCCACTGCCAGACCGTCCAGGGTGGGCAGTATCGACCCTTCGATCGAGTTCTCGATCGGCACACAGGCGTAATCGGCTCGGCCATCGCGCACGGCGTCGAGGGAACCGGGAGTGCTGTCGGCCAGGACCGGGGTGAAGCCGGGCGCGCGGTCGTCGGCCGAGGACAGGCCGGGCACCAACCCGTGGGCCACCATCTGCAGTAATGCCACTTCGGTGAAAGTCCCCTCGGGCCCGAGGTAGGCGATGCGCGGCACGTGTCAACACTATCGGTTCGGCGTCGCGGCCCCGGGCGAAGTTTCCCCGAAAGCCTTGCCCGCGTCGCACCACCCAGTTAAGTTAGGCTTACCTCACCTCAGTATCACCTAGTTTTGAAGGCGGCGAGATGGCGATAGCGACACCGACCACAGCTGAGCGGATCCGCAGCGCGTGCGCACGCGGCGGAGGCGCCATGATCGCTGTCGAAGGCATCGAACCGGTCGCTTCGCCCGTTCACCACCTGCTCGACGACGGCTCGTTCGCGATCACCGTCCCCGAGAACGGCCCGCTGGCCGGCATGACACTGGCCGCCGGTTCAGCCGGCGTGCAGGCCGTGCTGGAGATGACCGATTACGCCCCGCTGCCGCTGCGTGAGCCGGTGCGTTCGCTGGTCTGGATCCGCGGGCGTCTGCAGCACGTACCGTCCGCGGAGGTGGCCGCACTGCTCGATCTGGTCGCCACCGAGCACCCGAATCCGGCTCTGCTGCAGGTGAATTCCAAGCCCCAGCCGAACTCCGAGCACGACGAGGACAACTACACCCTGATGCGCCTGGAGATCGAATCGGTGGTGGTGGCCGATTCCACCGGCGCCGAGTCGGTGGCCCTCGGGATTCTGCTGCAGGCCCGGCCCGATCCGTTCTGCGCCATGGAATCCGGCTGGCTGCAGCACCTGGAGTCGTCCCACCGCGACGTGGTGGAACGCCTGGCCACCCGGCTGCCCATCACCCTGCGCCAAGGGCGGGTGCGCCCGCTGGGCCTGGACCGCTACGGCGTGCAACTGCGCGTCGAGAACGAAAACGGTGACCACGACGTGCGGCTGCCGTTCCCCAAACCGGTCGATGACGTCACCGGACTGAACCAGGCCATCCGGGTACTCATGGGCTGCCCGTTCCTCAACGGCCTACGCGCGCGGCAGATCTGACCCGCACACCCGCCGATCACTCCCTCCGCCGAAATGGCATTCCAGCAGGGAAAGTGCGAGTGAGAACCTGCTGGAATGCGGTTTCGGCGCATGGGGTGACAGCGGCCGCGGCGCCGTCGCACCGCTAACCTGACTTCGGTGTCCGAGCCCCACGCGCACCTCGATCCGCCGCGCCGCACACTCAAGATCGAGATCGCCGTCGTCCTGGCGGTCACCTTCGGGCTCAGCGCGTACACCGCGGGCCTGCGCCTGATCGAGGCGGTGCTGCTCGGCCTGTCCGGCCAGACCGTCGCACTCAACCCGAAGCGCTCCCCGTTTGACCTGATCGACCTCGGCCTGCACCTGGCCGGCATCGTGCAACTTCTGGCCTGGGGCGCCCTGGCCCTGTATCTGTTGTGGCGCAGCGGATTCGGCCCGGCCGCGATTGGCCTGTCCCGCCCGCAGTGGCGCGCCGACGGACTGGGCGGGCTCGGCTTGGCACTGCTGATCGGCATTCCCGGCCTGGGCTTCTACCTGCTGGCCCGGGTGCTCGGGCTGAGCGCCGACGTGGAACCCGCCGAACTGTACGACACCTGGTGGCGCATACCGGTGCTGCTCGGCGTGGCGTTCGCCAACGGCTGGGCCGAAGAGATCATCGTGGTGGGGTTCCTGCTCACCCGGCTACGTCAGCTCGACGTCAGCCCCGGGCGGGCCCTGATCATCTCCAGCCTGCTGCGCGGCGCCTATCACCTGTATCAGGGCTACAGCGCGGGGCTGGGCAATGTCGTGATGGGACTGGTGTTCGGCTACGCGTGGCAGCGCACCGGACGCCTGTGGCCCCTGATCATCGCGCACGGCCTGATCGACGCAGTGGCGTTCGTCGGCTACGCGCTGCTCGCCGATCAGCTCAACTGGCTGCGATGAAGCCGTCAGCACGTACATTTCTGCTGTGGACGACTTCACCGCATCGCGCGGACACCCCGACCCGCGCTCGCGGCGTCCGGGACCGCCCCGCCGCGGCCCCGAGCCGTCCCAGGTGATCCGGCGCGACCCCAACTACCGTCCGGCCTGGCCGCCCAATCCACCGACACCACCGCCACCACCGCCACCCCGGCAACAGCCACCGCGGCCACCACAGCCACCCAGGCCACCGCACCCACCACAGCCACCCAGGCGGCCCGCTCCCCCGGCCGCCGCTCGCCCCCCGGCGCCCAACCCGGTACGCAAGCCGCGGCGGCGTCGCCCCTGGGGCCGGCTGCTGCTGGCGGTGCTCATGATCGGCGTCCTGGCCGTCATCGGCGGCGGCGCGTGGATCGATTCCTCGCTGCAACGCATCCCCGCGCTGGCCGACTACCCCGAACGTCCCGCCGCGGCCCACGGCACCACCTGGCTCCTTGTCGGCTCGGACAGTCGCCAGCACCTCAGCCCCGAACAGCAGGCCGACCTGGCCACCGGCGGCGACATCGGCAACGGTCGCACCGACACCATCCTGTTGGTGCACATCCCGGGGATCGGCTCGGGCACCCCGCCCACCATGGTGTCGATTCCCCGGGATTCCTACCTACCGATTCCCGGCTACGGCGAGGACAAGGTGAATGCCGCGTTCTCACTGGGCGGGGCGCCGCTGCTGGCACAGACCGTCGAGCAGGCGACCGGCCTGCGTCTCGATCACTACGCCGAGATCGGCTTCGACGGCTTCGCCGCACTGGTCGACGCCGTGGGTGGGGTCCAGATGTGCCCGGCCGAGCCGATCAGCGATCCGCTGGCCGGCATCGACCTGCCGGCCGGATGCCAGGAACTCGACGGCCGCAGCGCGCTCGGTTATGTGCGCACCCGCGCCACCCCGCGCGCCGACCTGGACCGGATGATCCATCAGCGGGAGTTCATGTCGGCACTGCTGCATCGGGCCACCAGCCCCGAGGTGCTGGCCAACCCGTTGCGCTGGCAGCCGATGGCCCGGGCGGCCACCGGTGCGGTCGCCGTCGACCAGGATGCGCATGTCTGGGATCTGGGCCGATTGGCCTGGGCCATGCACGGCGACGACCTGATCACCACCACGGTGCCGATCGGTGAGTTCACCGGCAGCGACGCAGGTGCCGTGGTGGTGTGGGACAGCGACGCCGCCGAACGCTTGTTCACCGCGCTGGCCGAGGACGCAGCAGTCCCCACCGACGTCATCGAAACGCCGCCAGCTTGAGCGTAGGCAAAGCTAAATCAATTGTCAGCAAATTCTGAATAGAAAACGTAATGCACGACACACCACTAAGGTAAAGCTGACCTCATTAAGGTTCACCTTCGATGACAATGCGGTGTGACCTGCTATATTCTCGGGATCATGACCACGACCAGTGAACTCGACACGAAATTTCACGCGCTTATCTCCGACCAGATTCGCAGCGAGTTCACCGCATCTCAGCAATACATTGCAATTGCTGTTTATTTCGATGGTGCCGACTTGCCCCAGCTCGCCAAGCACTTCTATGCGCAGGCGGTCGAGGAGCGCAATCACGCCATGATGCTGGTTCAGTACCTCCTCGATCGCGACATCGATGCCGAGATTCCCGGTGTGGATCCGGTGTGCAACCGCTTCGAGACGCCGCGCGAGGCGCTGGCACTGGCGCTCAGCCAGGAGCGCACCGTCACCGAGCAGATCAGCCGGTTGGCCAGTGTGGCCCGCGAAGAGGGTGATTACCTCGGCGAGCAGTTCATGCAGTGGTTCCTCAAGGAGCAGATCGAAGAGGTCTCGTCGATGGCGACGCTGGTGCGTATCGCCGACCGCGCCGGGGCCAACCTGTTCCACATCGAGGACTTCGTCGCGCGGGAGCTGTCCGGCGCGGCGGGTGTGGACCCGGCGGCGCCGAAGGCCGCCGGCGGCGCCCTCTAGCCCGCAGTCCGCAGACTCTCGGTCCGCGCACCGTCAGTCCCGGCCGGCGCCGGTCAGGCCGTTCTGCAGCCAGCTCTTGGTGCGGCCGGGATGGTTCGTGGCCACCCAGCCCACTCCGATATCGCGGCAGAACTGGACGTCCTCGTAATGGTCGACGGTCCAGCAGTACAGCGCCCGCCCCTGGGCAGCGGCCCGGTCGACCAGCTCGGGGTGTTCGCGCAGGGTGGTGATGGACGGCCCGACAGCAGTCGCCCCGACCGTGGTGGCCGCGCTGCCACCGAGGTACCGGGAGGTCTCGCCGAGCAACACGGTCGGCAGCATCGGGGCGGCCCGGCGGATCCGCCACACCGCTGCCGCCGAGAAGGACATCACGACCGCGCGGGACAGGTCGGCCGAGGCCGGCGCAGCGATCCCGTACCGGTGCAACAGGGCCAGCACCTTGTTCTCCACCAGCGCGCCGTAGCGCACCGGGTGTTTGGTCTCGATGAACAGCTTGACCGGTCGGTTCCAGTCCAGCACCAGTGCGACGAGGTCGTCGAGGGTCAGCAGCCCGGTGTCGGCGGTGTGCCCGCCGGCGTGCCACGAGCCGTAGTCCAACTCGCGTAACTCGGCCAGCGTCATCTCGCTGACCAGACCCGTGCCGGTCGACGTGCGATCCACTCGGCGATCGTGCACACACACCAGATGGCCGTCGCGGGTCAGCCGCACATCGCATTCCACCCCGTCGGCACCTTCGCGCAGGGCCAGGTCGTAGGCGGCAAGGGTGTGCTCGGGGCGGTCGGCCGAGGCTCCGCGGTGGGCGACCACGAACGGATGTCCAGGCTCCGGTGTCGCCTTCCCATCGGCTCCGCCGTCACCCGTGTCCATACGGCTATGCTGCCGGGTTCTGCCCTTCGGTCTCAACCGCAACGGCGGATTCGGGCGAATCCTCACCATTCTGCGACGTCGCGGTCACCTCGGGCTCCTCCACGACCACCCAGCGGTGGACGCTCTGCACGGCCGTCGTGGCGCTGCCTTCGAAACCAGCGAACACCTTGGCGGCCAGCAGGAACGCGCACAGGGCCAGCAGGTAGCCGACGATCGTGGTCACGGTGTTGTCGGCGATGTTCTGTGGCAGCGGGTTGAAGAAGGTCGCGTAGACGGTGGTCGCCATCGACCAGGTCGCCACCACGCCGCTGAGCACCCAGACGATCCACCACACCACGATCGGGCGCCGCAGGAATGACAGCCGGCCTTCGAGGGCGGCCAGTTCCCAGACGAAAACCGGCGCCATCACCAGGTTCACGCCAGGCACCAAGCAACCCAGCCACAGGGTGGTGCTGCTGCGCGGGTCCACCTCGCCGTGCCGGGCGTAGCCGGCAGACCGGCGTGCGATCAGCCAGTTGACCAGCACCACCACTGTGAACACCACGGCGACGATCGCCAGCAGGCTGGCCAGCAGTCCGAGTATCACCCCGGCGATCGCGACCAGGGGCGGCAACAGCATGCCGCGATTGATCAGCAGCAGCACATACCGGATCACGTGCGCGAAGGCCGCCACCCCGAGCGCCACCATGGCCACGACCAGCATGGTGCGGACCGCGCTGACACCGGATGGAGCACCGGCGGCGTCCGCTGCCGGCTCGGACGGCTCGAATTGCTGGTGCAGCCCCCAACTGGGGATGACGCGGTAACGCGGGGTCGGCCCGAGCGGACCGCGCCGGCGCCGCTGTTGCGGCGGTGGGCCGGGGCGCACCGCGATCCAGCGGTAGCCCGGGGCCAGTTGCGGCGTCGTACGTGATGCGGGTGCGGACGGCTGCGCCGGTGAAGACGGCGACGGCCGGGCCGGCCCCCACTGCGAGTGCGGCGCCGATGGCGCCAGCAGCGAGCCGCCGCACCGGGGGCACC
The DNA here is from genome assembly GCF_019050325.1 of [Mycobacterium] fortunisiensis. Lineage (GTDB taxonomy): Bacteria > Actinomycetota > Actinomycetes > Mycobacteriales > Mycobacteriaceae > Mycobacterium > Mycobacterium fortunisiensis. The sequence continues at coordinate 248,009 of NZ_VOMB01000027.1, forward strand.
ACGACCGCTGCCGGTCACGCACGTTCCAGCGCGTCCCGCACTGCGAACACACCTGGATCATCTGACCAGCCTAGCCATGATCTCCCGACGGGTGGCCGCGGTCAGACGGTGCCGGGCTGGCCGGAGTCGGTGACCACTGCACGGCCGGCTCCGGCCCAGGCCAGCATGCCGCCCTCGACATTGATCGGGGTGTAGCCGTTGCGGGCCAGGTAGTTCGCCACCCGCAGGGAGCGTCCGCCCGCATGGCAGATGACGTACAGCTCGGCATCGGGGTCGATCTCGGCGATCCGGGCCGGTACGTCGCCCATCGGAATGTGCTGTGCGCCGGCGACGTGACCTCGTTGCCATTCGTCGTCCTCGCGGACGTCGAGCAGCACGACGGGCCCGTCGAACTCGGCGGGTACCACAGCGATGTCTGCCTGCCCGACTTCCACATCGTCCATGTCGTCAATGCTCGCACGGCCACCACGTCCGGCGCACCCGGCCCCGACGCGGCGGCGCGGCCGGGTGCCCGGGTCAGCAACAGGCGGCTATCCACAGTTTCCACAGGTTCATCCACAGCCGGGCACCTGGGGAAAAGTCCGCGATGTGCGGATAGCTGTGCAGTCGCTGTCCGTCACTGTGGATAACCCTGGGGTGTGCACGGCAGCGATCAACAACCATCCACTGCGCTGAGCGAAATTAAGCACCCGGCTAAACCCGGCCGCTCGGCGTGGATCCGGGGATTGCCGATCAGGGTGATTCCAAACGGACGGGGCGTCTCACCGGTGGGCGCGGAGGCCGATTTTCACCTGACCATCTACAGGGTCTATGATCGGCGTCACACCAGCTGTTGTGACAGAACTCACTGGAGGGCAAACATTGATCGTGCAGGTCAGGAGTGTCTGATGGCGTCGCATCCGATGGGGTCGGGATCCGCATTACCCCAACCCGAATGGCACTCGTCGGGGTATCTGCACACCCGTAACCAGTTGATGGCCTTCGTTCGGGCCACTGTGATCGCGCTGCTGCTGCTCGGCGTCCTTGCCGTGATCGTCTTGTTCTGACCGCCGAGGGATCGGGTATACGTGTGGACGGCACGCGCGTCCTTGCGGTGCGCCTTGGGATGGAGCAATGTTGACGATGATCTTGAGTGTCGAACTCGAGGATCGAACTTGACGATCGTGTCGGGCGTTGGGCTCCATCGATCGATAATGAGGAAGGAATCTCGTGGCTGAATACACCCTGCCGGACCTGGATTACGACTACGGAGCGCTGGAACCACACATCTCCGGACAGATCAACGAGCTCCACCACAGCAAGCACCACGCCGCGTACGTCAAGGGCGTCAACGACGCGGTGGCCAAGCTCGACGAAGCGCGGGCCAATGGCGACCACGCGGCCATCTTCCTCAACGAGAAGAACCTGGCCTTCCACCTCGGCGGCCACGTGAACCACTCGATCTGGTGGAAGAACCTGTCCCCCAACGGGGGCGACAAGCCCACCGGCGACCTCGCCTCGGCAATCGACGACCAGTTCGGTTCGTTCGACAAGTTCCAGGCGCAGTTCACCGCCGCGGCCAACGGGCTGCAGGGCTCGGGCTGGGCCGTGCTGGGTTACGACAGCCTCGGTGACCGGCTGCTGACGTTCCAGCTGTACGACCAGCAGGCCAACGTGCCGCTGGGCATCATCCCGCTGCTGCAGGTCGACATGTGGGAGCACGCGTTCTACCTGCAGTACAAGAACGTCAAGGCCGACTACGTCAAGGCCTTCTGGAACGTCGTCAACTGGGAGGACGTGCAGAACCGGTACGCGGCGGCCACCTCCAAAACCAACGGCCTGATCTTCGGCTAGTTCGATCCCGCTCGGATTCGAGGGCTGGATCGGTTCCTGATCGCTCATCAAGGGGCGTCGCGCGCACAGCGTGACGCCCCGCCCTCGTTTCCGGGCCCGATTCGTTATCGGCGCAGCTTCCGTGTCGCCTTGCACGGAGCCCGCCGCTGCCGCATTCTGATCTGATCGACCCACAGACGTGTCGGAGCGTCAACCGACGTTGACGGTCCAAAACCGATGTCCCGGAGGCGATATGGATGCGACGGGGTCCGGCCGGGCGATAGAGATCGCCCCCTTTCATTCCGGCGGTGCGCTCAAAGGGTTCGTGGTCTTGGGCCGATGGCCCGACTCCACCAAGGAATGGGCACAGCTTCTGATGGTCACGGTCCGGGTCGCATCGTTGCCCGGACTGCTCTCCACCACAACGATTTTCGGTGTCCGCGAAGAGTTGCCGGATGAGCCACAGCCGGGGACCGTCGGCCTGGTGATCGCCGAGGGGCCCGTGGTCGGCGAATCCGCGGTCCCGCCGGGGCATTTCGCCGAGCACCAACCGCCGGCCCTGTTGATGTTGCATCCGCCCTCGGAAACCACGCCGTCCCTGCCGGAGTGCAGCGGTGCCGCCTCGGGTTGCGTACTGTTGCCCGGGCTTCCACACCTCGGCCTGGAACACCGCGCGGCCTGGGTGGAAGCGGAACCGGACGGCACCGTGACGTCGATGGTCAGCCGAGTCGGGGTGGACCCGATCAGCCACCCCGACACCGCGATCCTGGCGATGCTGTTGGCGGCCTGAATGTGCCATCACCGGCACACCTTCTCCGAACTGGAGAATCTGGCTACCGAAAATCGGTAGTAACCCTGGCGAGTTCGCCGAACAAGGGCTAGGGTCCACTAAATCAGCGAAGAAGGGTAGCTCTACCCGGCGCATCGGCACGCGCGTTCAGCCCGCCGACGGATGCACTGTGGCGGGCGAGGCCTTCGACCACATGTGAGTCCGCCGCGTGAGCGGCACGTACCGGCGATGTGCCGAAAGGTCGCCATGTCCACAGCCGATGCCATCGGACGCAATGGCATGTCGCTGATGTTGTCGTCGCAGTGTGGCCGCCAGATAGCCGTGGCCGCCCACCGCAACCGTGGCCGTGCAGACATTCACAGCAGGGGCAGTCCCGGGCCGCCGGGTAAACCTGCGGCCCTATCTCGTCGGCAATCTCGGCTGGAATCGGCTGTCGAATCGATCCACGCTTGGTCTGGCTACCGCGCATGAGGGGACTCACGCGCATTCCTACGGCCAACCTGTAACGTGTTCCACGTCGTCCGACAACGGCGCCGCACAGAATCCGACTCGACACCCGGTCCGCGCCCTAGCAAATATCCGTTTCCGCTAGTCACAGCGATGCGCCGGTTGCCGGGCGAGAAGCCGATCACGATCGCCCGCACCCGTGAGCGCAGCTCATCGCGCCCAATACAACGCAACCGTCACCTTTTGCATTGTCCGACGCCGCAATCGGACCGCACCCCTGCGGCGAAGACCCCGGTATGCCCCGCAGGGGCCGCCAAAACGCAAAGCCCGTTTAACTTTTATGCGGTTTGCACTTGGTTGTCGTCACAACACTCGCTACCATAGTCAGCAAATACGCCGCCTATTCGTACCGCTCTTGATGCATGTGGAGGTCAAATCGATGAGCAAGACGTTCGCCGCCCGCCTGAACCGCCTGTTCGACACGGTTTATCCGCCTGGGCGCGGACCCCACACGTCTGCCGAGGTGATCGCCGCACTCAAATCCGAGGGTGTCACCATGTCGGCTCCGTACCTGTCGCAGCTTCGTTCGGGCAACCGGACCAACCCGTCGGCGGCAACCATGGCCGCACTTGCCAACTTCTTCCGGATCAAGCCGGCTTACTTCACCGACGACGAGTACTACGAAAAGCTCGACAAGGAACTGACCTGGCTGGCCAGCATGCGTGACGAAGGGGTGCGCCGGATCGCCGCCCGTACCGTCGGCCTGTCCACCGAGGCTCAGCAGGACCTGGTTCAGAAGGTCGACGAGCTGCGCCGCCGGGAAAATCTCGACGGCTGAACCGTCGGGCCCAAATCCCGATACTGCTCGGCGATCGCGAGGATCCATTCCCGGTCCGAATAGGTTTCGGGCTGGCTCAGCCATGCCAATCCCGGGAACGCCGAACCGTCGTCGCCTTCTCGGGTGTCGTCGATCCACTGCGCAACCGCGCGGGCCTGCGCCTCGGGCCCGACGTGCGGCCGCTCGGTATCGGAATGTGTTGTGCCACTTGATTCGCGGGACCCGGCGCTCTCGTGCCGACGCGCGTCGGCCGCAGTCGCCTCCAAGTACAGCGCATCCGAGATCAGCGACATCCGTTCTGCCACCCGGAAAACCAGCGGCCCCCGGGGACGCACGCCGATACCCACGTCGGGCTGGCGCCGGGCCAGTTCCCCCAGAAGCGGTTTGATGGTCCGGAGTTCTTTCTGTGCGCCGAACCAGTCTTCGACACTCGGTAGCAGCGACCCCGCCGCGACGATGACCATCGCGCAGCCGAGCATCGTCGCCGCGGCGCCGACGCCCACGGGCTGGGCCTGCCCGGCGGCCTTGAGCAGAAAGTAGCCGCTCACACCGACGATCAGCACCATGCCGACGGTGAAGAGAAACAGCGCGCGCCCTCGTCGGCTGCGGTTCGAGTTACGCAGGCCGGCCCACGCGACCAGCGTCAGCGCCAGAAACACGTAGAGCAGTGGCAGCAACCACGAGGTGCCGTTGGCATCGAGGTCACGCTCGAGGTACTCGGCGGGTGACATCTCCGGTTGTCTGCCGGCCCGGAAGAAGATCACCAGGCTCACCACGGCCACGACACCGGCGATCCCGTACTGGATCAGCGCGATGCGCCAGGTGATCGTCGCCGAGTGGTCTGAGGCCGCGGTGGTGATCATGACGCAACTGCCTGCCGCACAGCCGATCAGCGCAACCTGGCTCAGTCCGACCGCAATGTTGGGCCAGTGCAGCACCGTGTCGAGCAGCAGTGCCAACGGCTGCCAGTTCAGCGCGGCCACCACACCGAGGCTGCCCAACGACAGGATCATCGCGGAGCTCACCAGGGATTGTTTGTTGACCAGCGCCCAGCCGATGCGCAGACCGGTGGCCATGCCGAGCAGGCCGGCAATCACCCAGACGATCAACCAAATGCCTCTCCGAGGCGGACCTGGACGATCGAGGATCGATCGGACGGTAGGCGGCCGAGGCGGTACAGCAGCAGGGCGGCGAAATCCTCGGCCTCCTGCTCGATGTCCTCACCGTTGGGCCCCATGCAGCCCGTCCGTTGATTGAGCATGTAGCTGATCAGATCGTCGGTGGCCACCTCTGCCGATGCGGCGGCCGCGTCGACGATCGAGATGCCCTCATGTCCCAGCACGAGATGACCGAGTTCGTGCGCCAACGTCCGGTCCCACGCCGGCAGCCCCTGCTGGATGAGGAAGACGTCATGGTCGGCGTATTGACGCCACTGGCCACAGACTCCGGGCGGAAGTTCGGCCATGGTCAGCTCGATCGGCCTTCCCCGATCCCGGCTCACCGCTTCGACGAGGCGGGTCAACGTGACTTCCCCCCGCCGAGGAGCGAGGTCGAGAACTTCGTTGACCGCACGCGTCACGCTTCGACTGGCAGACATGGTCCCCTCTCCACTCCTTTCACCTAGCCCTGGACGACTGCACTTACCTGGATTGTCGCAACGAAGCCGCTAACGCATGAACCGACTTGCGTCGATTGGGACGGTACGTCCCGCCTTGGCCTGTCGGTAACCCACGAGCCCGCCCAGAGCGGTGAGGGCCATCATGCCGGTGACCCCGGGCAGCGCCATCGCCGCGATCTGCTTCGTGCTGGCGGTACGCAGGTAATCCGTATAGCCCAACCGGAACGAGACCGGCGGAGCCGCCAGGTCGAGCCCCGTGGCCATCGGGGGGCCGAACTGCACCTGCGATTTGGTGCTGGGCTGGACCTCGGGGCCCAGTCGCGGACCGAAATTCGGTCCGTGGCCGTCGGGCGCCCCCAGCGGCGGCACGATGGGTACGGCCAGCGGCGTCGCTGCCGACGCACCGATAGGCGCCGCCCCGAGTGCGTCCGCCAGATCTGCCGGTGGTGTCGCCGCTGCCTCCGGTGACTGCCCCTGCGCCGCCAACCGCATGTCCGGCACTCGCGGCGCGTTCAGCATCGCCGGGATACCGCCACCGCCGCCTCCCCCGCCCGCGGCGCCCGGGCCCGCGGCGTCACCGAACAGCGGTGCCGCCGGTGGGGGCTCGGTCGTCGCCGGCGGCTCGGTGGTCTTGGTCGGCTCGGTGGTGTTGGTGGGCTCGGTGGTCTTGGTGGGCTCGGTGGTTTTGGTGGGCTCGGTGGTTTTGGTGGGCTCGGTGGTTTTGGTCGGCTCGGTGGTCCTGGTCGGCTCGGTGGTCCTGGTCGGCTCGACCGTGGCGGTCGCAGTCGCCGTACCGGAGGGCTGCGGAGTGCCCGTCGGGCTCTCCGGGACACGGGTCCTGGTCGGCCGACCGGTGGGCTTGGTGGGCTTGTCGGTGTGCCGGTGTGACCAGTGCGGGCCCGACGGGCCGTGATCGCCCCGGCCGGATCCGCCCTCGCCGGGGCGGTCACCAGTGGCGACCCGACCCTGATCGGGCTCGGCAAACGCCAACGCTCCGCCGGCACCGGCGATGATCAGGCCCGAGAGCACCACACCGGTTGAGGCGGCGACGCGCAACCGCGAACGCACGTTGTCACCATCCTTCCGCGCACCGCCCAATGGCTTCGTTGACGAATTCGATTCTTGCACAAACACTCAGTTGAAATTTGCTAGCCGAGATGATTGCCGGCACCGATCGCGGGGAGCCGCAGCGGAGCAAATCGAGCGGACGATACTGTGGGTCTGCAGCAGTTCTGCGGTGACCACGAACACACGACGAATTGACCGGGAGGCAACCGGAATGGGCCTGTTCACGCGACGAAAAAGCCGCGCAACCCGGCGCGCCGAAGCCCGCGCCATCAAGGCCAAGGCGAAGCTCGAAGCCAAGCTCACCGCAAAGAACGAGTCGCGGCGGATCAAGTCCGATCAAAAAGCCGCGCAGCGGGCCCTCAAAGCTCAGGTCAGGGCACAGCGAGACGCCGACCGTACGGCACTCAAGGTCGCCGAGACCGAGCTGAAGGCTGTCCGGGAGGGACGGCTGCTCTCCCCGGCCCGGATCCGTCGAGTACTGACCGTTACACGTTTGCTGGCGCCGGTCCTCGTGCCGTTGATCTACCGGGCCGCGACGGCCGCCCGCGGGGCGTTGGACGAACGTCGTGCCGATCGGCTCGGCGTGCCGCTGGCTCAGCTCGGTCAGTTCTCCGGCCACGGCGCCGAGCTGTCCGCACGGATTTCCGGGGCCGAGCAGACGCTGCGGCAGCTGGCCGACAAGAACTCCAAGGACGCCGAGACCAAGCAGTTCGTCGCCGCGATCGGCGATCGGTTGACCGATCTGGCGGCCGCGGTCACGGCCGCCGAAAACATGCCGACCGCCCGCCGGCGTGGCGCGCACGCGGCGATCGCCGCCCAGCTCGACGGCATCGACGCCGACCTGATGGCGCGGCTGGGGCTGGTCTGAGCGATGCGAGGCCGTGTCGTGCCGACCGCCGCCGCAATGGCGGTCACCGCGTTGTTCTGTGCCGCTCCGGCCGCCGCCCATGTCCATGTCGAAGCCGATAATCCGGCGCCGGGCACCACCTCGGTGCTGACCTTCCGGGTCCCCGGCGAATCCGACACCGGCGCGCTGACAACACAATTGACGGTCAACCTGCCCAACGTGGCTTCGGCCCGCACCGAGGTGATGCCGGGCTGGACCGCGAAGCTCGACCGCGACGTCGCGGCGGGCACCGTTCGCTCGGTGACATGGACAGCCTCACCCGGGGTCGGGATCTCGCCCGAACAGTTCGCACTGTTCCGGGTGTCGGTCAAGCTCCCGGACGCCGCGACGGTGCGCTTCCCGGCCATCCAGACCTATTCCGACGGCACTGTGGTCCGCTGGGATCAGCCCGCCGAACCCGATGGTTCTGAGCCCGAGCATCCCGCACCGGAACTGGCGCTGACCGGTACGGCGCCCGAACCCGGGCACACCGAGCACGGCACGGAAGTGCCCGCCGCGCCTGCCGTGGCTCCGTCGGCCGGCACCGTCGACAACTCGGCCAGGTGGCTCGCCGGTGGGGCGTTGATCGTCGCGGCCGCTGCGGTGGTGGCGGCGCTGGCCAACCGGCGCCGACCGTGACCCGGGCCGTGACCGTTGCCCTCACCGGGCTGCTTCTGGTGGCTTCGGCGTTGCTCGCGGCGCCTGCGGCCTCGGCGCACGCCGTGCGGATCGCGACCGATCCGGCCGAAAATTCGGCCCTGAGCACCGCCCCGCAGCGGGTGAGCGCCACCTTCAACGAGGCCCTACAGCCGGCGTTCGCCGCCATGACGGTCGTCGGGCCGGACAACAACCTGTGGTCCGAAGGTGATCCGCAGGTCTCCGGTGCGGTGCTCAGCGTGGCTGTCCGCCCGCTCGGGCCGGCCGGTACCTACACGGTGAACTACCGGGTGACCTCGGCCGACGGCCACGTGGTGTCCGGGTCGTGGTCGTTTGAGCTCACCATCGCCGGTACGGGCACCCCGGGCCCGGCCGCGTCGTCGCCCGCGCAACCCGACGACGGCGTCGCGGTGTGGCCGTTCGTGCTGGTCGCTGCCCTGCTCCTGGGCGGGGGATCGTGGTGGGCGATCCGGCGCCGGCACTGAGGGCTGGCATGATGGGTTTACTGCCGGCCCCCACCGACCGCGCTGACGCGGAACACCGCACTGCAAAGGAGCAGCCTGATGGCAGAGCAGCAGGATCAACCCGCCGAGAAGCCTGAGCCCGCAGCCGAGTCGGCCAAGCCCGAGGCGTCAGCGGCCGGTGCGGATCCCGCTCCGCCTGCTGCCCCGGCCCCCAAGCCCGGTCCTCCGCCGGCCAAGAAGGCAGCGGCCAAGAAGGCCCCCGCGAAAAAGGCAGCGGCGAAGAAGGCACCGGCCAAGGCCGCCAAGAAGGCCCCGGCGAAAAAGGCTCCAGCGAAAAAGGCCCAGCCTGCCCCGCCGGTCGCCCAGCCTCCGGCCGAGCCGGCCCCGGCTCCTATCACCCCGGTGCCCGATGTCGCGACGGCGGCCAAGGAGGCTGCGGCTCAGGCCAAGTCGACGGTGACCTCGGCCACCAACCCGGTGGCCGGTCCGGCGCCGACGCCGCTGGACGACAGTGGGTCCCGGGTGCCCTTCGTGGCTGCGGCCGCGGTCGGTGTCCTCGCCCTGCTTCTGGTGTTGCTGAGCCGGCGGCGGTCCTCGGAGGACTGATCCCGGCCTTGACCCTGACGCGACGTCAGGGTCAATGATGGCCTCATGCACGCGAATTCCCCGGCGAGATCCGTCGGTGCGGTCGCCGCACTGACAGGTGTCTCGGTGCGAACCCTGCACCATTACGACCACATCGGTCTGGTGATGCCCAGCGTGCGTACAGCGGCAGGCTACCGCGGCTACAACGACGTCGACATCGAGCGGCTGCACCTGGTGCTGGTGTACCGGTCAGTGGGGCTGCGCCTCGGCGAAATCCGCGCTCTCCTCGATGACGCCGATGCCGATGTGCTTGCCCACCTGAGACGCCAACACAACCTGCTGTGCGAGCAGGCACAGCAGCTACAGCAGACCATCAAGGCAGTGGAGGAATTGATGAGCGCCCACAACAGCGGAGTTCAGTTGTCCGCCGAGGAGCAGGTGGAGATCTTCGGCAGCGCAGTTTTCGATGAGCATGCCGAGGAGGTCGAGTCCCGCTGGGCCGGCACCGAGGAGTGGAAGCAGTCGCAGCAGCGCACCGCGCAGATGACCAAACAGGACTGGATCGAGTTCAAAGCCGAGAACGACGCGCTGCTCGATGCCCTGGCCGAAGGCAAGCGGGCTGGGGTTCGGCCAGGGTCAGCGCAGGCCAATGCGCTGGCCGCCCGGCATCGGGCCAACATTTCCCGGTTCTACGACTGCAGTGACGACATGCACGTCAGCTTGGCCAACATCTACGTGGAGGACGAGCGGTTCGCCCTGTACTACGACGATGCCGAGCCAGGGCTGGCGCAGTTCGTGCACGACATCATCGTGACCAGCGCCGCCGGGTGACGGCTGCGATAATCGCTGGATGAGTATCGAACCGCGCGCCACTGCTGATCTGGTCGACGAGATCTATCCCGACGTCCGTAGCTGCGATCTGCAGCTACAGAACTACGGCGGCAAGGCCATGTTCGCCGGGCCGATCACCACGGTCCGCTGCTTCCAGGACAATGCGCTGCTCAAGTCGATCCTGTCCACGCCGGGTAATGGCGGGGTGCTGGTGGTCGACGGCGACGGGTCGCTGCACACGGCGCTGGTGGGCGACATCATCGCCGGGCTGGCTGCCGACAACGGTTGGTCCGGGGTGATCGTGCACGGCGCGGTGCGGGACGCGGCCGCGCTGCGCACCATCGACGTCGGAATCAAGGCCCTGGGTACCAACCCGCGCAAGGGCACCAAGACCGGCGAGGGCGAGCGGGATGTGGAGGTCAGCTTCGGTGGGGTGACGTTCATCCCGGGTGAGATCGCCTACGCCGACGAGGACGGCATCGTGGTGGTCACCCCATAGCGCGAGCAGACATGGAACTGCCCCTTTTCGCGGGAAAAGGGGCAGTTCTGCGTCTGTTGGGCGGGGAAACTACACCGTCACAGCGGCGCGGTGTTTGGTGAACATCAGGGACTCTTCGTCGACCTTGCCGTAGCGGATGGTGCGCATGTCGAAGAAGTAGTTTTGCTTGAGCTTCCACGGTGCTTCCGAACCCGACTTGGGCAGGCTGTCCATGGCGCGGCGGAAGTAGCCGGGGGTGAAGTCCATGAACGGCAGCTCGTCGACAGCATCGCCGGGGTGCTGCGCCTCGACGCGGTCGAAGCCGTTGGCGTCCATGAAATTCAGTAGGCGGCAGATGAACTCGGAGACCAGATCGGCCTTGAGCGTCCACGACGCGTTGGTGTAGCCGAAGGTGATCGCCATGTTCGGCACGCCCGAGAGCATCAGGCCCTTGTAGGTCATGCACTTGGTCAGGTCGATCGGCTCGCCGTTGCGGTTGGCGGTGGCACCGCCGAACAGCTGCATGTTCAGACCCGTTGCGGTGACGATGATGTCGGCCTGCAACTCCTCACCCGAGGTCAGCTTGATGCCGGTTTCGGTGAAGGTCTCGATGGTGTCGGTGACGACGTCGGCCTTGCCCGAACGGATGGCCTTGAACAGATCACCGTTGGGCGCCAGGCAGACTCGCTCGTCCCACGGGTTGTAACGCGGGCTGAAGTGCTTGTCGTAGTCGAAGCCTTCGGGCAGCCGGCGGGTGGCCATCTGCCGCAGCGCCTTCTTGAACACCGCCGGGAACTTCCGTGCGACCTGGTATTGCCCGGTGCTGTAGCCGATCTGCTTCCACCGGTTGACGAAGTGTGCCAGGTGCTTCGGCAGGTACTTGTTGGTCCGCAGCGCCACCGGATCCTCCAGGGGCAGCGCCCCGATGTAGGTGGGTGAGCGCTGCAGCATGGTCACGTGGCCGGCGCCTTCGTTCACCAGCGACGGGATCAGCGTCACCGCGGTGGCGCCCGACCCGATGACGACGATCTTCTTGCCGGCGTAGTCCAGGTCCTCGGGCCAGTGCTGCGGGTGGATGATCTGCCCCTTGAAGTCTGCCGCGCCCGGGAATTCCGGCGAGTAGCCCTCGTCGTAGTTGTAGTAGCCGCTGCACACCGACAGGAACGACGCGGTGAACTGCTTGGTTTCGCCGTCGTGTTCGACGTTGACGGTCCAGCGGTTGTCGGCGTCGGACCAGTCCACCGACAGCACGCGGTGGCCGGTACGGATGTGATTGGTGATGCCGTTCTCGTCAGCGGCCTCGTTGATGTAGTTCCAGATCGACTGTCCGTCGGCGATGGACTTGGCGGACTCCCACGGCTTGAACCGGAAGCCGAGGGTGAACATGTCGGAGTCCGAGCGGATGCCGGGGTACTTGAACAGGTCCCAGGTACCGCCGATGTTCTCCCGGCGCTCCAGGATCACGTAACTCTTCGTCGGGCAGCGGTCCTGCAGATGCCAGGCCGTGCTGATGCCGGAGATGCCGGCGCCGACGATCACCACATCGAAATGTTCGGTCATGGGACCGACGGTATCAACACAGTGTTGAGTCGGTCAACGGTGTGTTGAGAAACTCGACACGGTGTTAGGGTTGAGGTCGTGACCACCTCCAGCACGGCCCGCGCCCCGCGCGGTCGCCGCGCCGCCCGCCCCTCGGGCGACGATCGTGAGGCCGCCATCCTCGCTACCGCCAGGCAGCTGCTGGAGACCAAGAAGTTCGCCGATATTTCGGTCGATGACCTGGCCAAAGGCGCCGGAATCTCGCGGCCGACCTTCTACTTCTACTTCCCATCCAAGGAAGCGGTGCTGCTCTCGCTCATCGATCCACTGATCAAGCGGGCCGACACCGGTTTCGACCGGGCGATGGACAGCATGCCCACCGATCCGCGACGCGCGATCCGCCGTGGCATCGAGATCTTTTTCAGTTCGTTCGGCGAGCATCCGGCGACTGCGCGCGCGGGCACCGAGGCGCTGAACAGCAGTCCGGAGTTCCGCGCCTTCTGGTCGGGGTTGATGCAGAAATGGATCGCCCTGACCGCCGCGTTGATCACCGCCGAGCGTCAGCGCGGCGCCGCCCCGGACACCATCCCCGCCATGGATCTGGCGACCTCGCTCAACCTGATGAACGAGCGGACGATGATGGCCGCCCTCGCCGCCGAACCGCCGGCGGTCGAGTCCGGCAAGGTGGTCGACACCCTCACCCACATCTGGCTGACCAGCATCTACGGCGACTCCCGATAACTCGTCCGTCGCCTATGCGAACATATGTTCGTGTCCCACGCACACGCGGCGATCCTGCACGCTGATCTCGACTCGTTCTACGCCTCAGTCGAGCAGCGTGACGATCCGGCGCTGCGCGGGCGTCCGGTGATCGTCGGCGGTGGCGTGGTGCTGGCGGCCAGTTACGAGGCCAAGGCGTTCGGGGTACGTACCGCGATGAGCGGGGGCCAGGCCCGCGTGCTGTGCCCGCAGGCGTTGGTGGTGCCGCCGCGGATGGCGGCCTATTCAGAAGCCAGCCACCACGTGTTCGAGGTTTTTCACGACACCACGCCGGTGGTGGAACCGTTGTCGGTGGACGAGGCGTTTCTCGACGTGTCCGGGTTGGGCCGGGTGTCGGGCACCCCGGTGGAGATTGCCCGGCGGCTGCGCGAGCAGGTCAGCGAGCAGGTGGGGCTGCCCATCACCGTGGGCATCGCGCGGACGAAGTTCCTGGCCAAGGTGGCCAGTCAGGTGGCCAAACCGGACGGTCTGCTGCTGGTACCGCCCGATCGCGAGCTGGCGTTTCTGCATCCGCTGCCGGTGCGCAGGTTGTGGGGTGTGGGCGCCAAGACGGCTGAGAAGCTGCACGCGCACGGTGTGGAGACCGTGGCCGATGTGGCCGAGTTGTCCGAGTCGGCGCTGGGCACGATGGTCGGTGGCGCGATGGCGCGGCAGCTGTATGCGTTGTCGCGCAACATCGATCGTCGCCGGGTGACGACGGGGGTGCGGCGCAGTTCGGTCGGCGCTCAACGCGCCCTGGGACGGCGCGGCACCACCATGTCGGCCGCGGAGGTGGATGCTGTGGTGGTCAATCTCGTCGACCGCATCACCCGCCGCATGCGGGCCGCCGGACGCACCGGGCGCACCGTCGTATTGCGGTTGCGTTTCCACGATTTCGGCCGGGCGACGCGCTCTCACACGCTGCCCCGGGCCACCGCGTCGACGGACGCGATCCTGGCCGCGGCCCGCGCCCTGGTGACCACGGCGGCCCCGTTGATCGCCGAGCGGGGGCTGACGCTGATCGGGTTCGCGGTGTCGAACATCGACCACCAGGGCAGTCAGCAGTTGGAGTTGCCGTTCGAGACCCAGCCTGATCCGGTGGCGATCGATGGTGCGATCGACGAGGTGCGGCAGCGGTTCGGCAATGCGATGTTGACCCGGGGCGTGCTCGTCGGCCGCGATCCCGGACTGGAAGTGCCGATGCTTCCGTATTGACGACGCCTGTCAAAGGAATTGTGCGGCAACGAATCCAGCCAGCAGTACGACGAATCCGCCGATCTCGCCGACGATCAACGCGACCATCCCGGCATGCAGGGCGCCGGTCGGATGCTCGAACTGGTTGGTGGTGTCCCGTTTGGCCCCGTGCTCGATGTAGGCCGCGATGGCGATGACGAAGAAGAACACCAGCACCATCGCCGCCGTGAGGTTCACCCACGTGGGCCAGGCGCTGAGTTCGACGAACACCGCGACCAGCAGTGTGGCGAAGGAGTAGAGCAACGCCGCCCGGTGGGCGATATCGACGTAGGGATGGGCCAGGTGGTTCTCGCTGACCGCCATCTGCCGGTACTTCCACACCCCGAGCACCAGCGCCAACAGGAAGATCAGGCCGGCGGCCAGCAGGGTGATGACGGTGTCGATGCCGAGCTCCACGTGCATCGGGCGAGTCTAATCTGAGTAGTCTCACGCATCCGCCGGATCGTGAACTGGGACAGGCTTTCGGTCATGAGCGCATTCAACGACACGTCCAAAGTCACTGCCGCCTTCTTCCTGCAGGCCGGGATCGCCTTCGGGGTGAGCTTTCTGGGTCTGCTCGGCGGGGTCTTGTTCCTGCCTCTCGACATGTGGCAGCGGCTCTTTCTGGCGATGACCGTGCTGTTCCTGGTCACCAGCTCGTTCACCCTGGCCAAAGTGATCCGTGACCAGCAGGAGGCCACCACGGTGCGGGTTCGGCTCGACGAGGCGCGGATGGAAAAGCTGATCGCCGAACACAATCCGTTCAACTCAGCCGCGTGAGGTCCACTCCAGCAGTTGTTCGGCCGTCCAGGTGTTGACGATTCGATCAATCGGCAGATCGGCGTCCAGCGCCCGCTGGGCGCCGTAGCCGAGGAAATCCAGTTGGCCGGGCGCGTGCGCGTCGGTGTCGATGCTGAACAGGCAGCCGATCTCCATCGCCAGGTGCAGCAGCCGGGTCGGTGGGTCCCGTCGCTCGGGCCGGGAGTTGATCTCGACGGCGGTGCCGTGGTCCCGGCAGGCGGTGAAGACCTTCTCGGCGTCGAATGTGGACTCGGCTCGCCGGCCACGGCCACCGGTGACCAGGCGTCCCGTGCAGTGCCCGAGCACGTCGGTGTGCGGGTTCTCGACGGCCTTGACCATGCGTCGGGTCATGGCCGGGGCGTCCATGGCGAGCTTGGAGTGCACGCTGGCCACCACGACGTCGAGCCGTTCCAGCAGTTCGGGTTCCTGATCCAGGGAGCCGTCTTCGAGGATGTCGACCTCGATGCCGGTGAGGATCCGCAGTGGGGCCACGGTCTCGCGGATCGCTTCGATGACGTCGAGCTGCTCGTGCAGCCGCTCGGGCGACAGTCCGTTGGCGATCTTGAGCCGGGGTGAATGGTCGGTCAGGGCGCAGTACTCGTGTCCCAGATCCCTGGCTGCGCGCATCATCTCCTCGATCGGGGCCGAGCCGTCCGACCAGTTGGAGTGCACATGGAGGTCACCGCGCAGCGCGGTACGAATCTCTCCGCCACCGAGATCGGTTGCCGTTTGCCGCAATTCGACGAGCGAATCGGGCTCCCGACCGGCCCAGGCCTGCGCGATCACCTTGGCGGTCTTCGGTCCGATACCCGGCAACGACTGCCAGCTGTCGGTCGCACCAAGACGCTCCCGCTGCTGCTCGCTGAGCCCTTCGACGATGTCGGCGGCATGACGGTAGGCCATCACCCGGCGCGGGTCTTCTCGTGCGCGGTCCTTGTAGTAGGCGATCTGGCGCAGGGCGGTCACCGGATCCATGGCACGGCTCAGCAGTCTGCGGGCCGCACCGCGCAGTGCGGTGTGGTTCCCGGAAATCGGTACCGATGGCCGGCGACCCAGCGGTAGGTCGCATCCTGCAACTGACGGATACCGGGAATTCGGTACACCGCCAAGGGAATCCGGCTACCCATCCCAGCGGCCAGCGCGGCGTTGATCGCTTCGGCACCGCGGTACACCTCTCCCGAGGAGTCTGCCCACCAGGCCGCTTCGGCGAGTTGTTCAGCAGTCACGCCGAGTCGCTCGGCCGTGCCGGGCCGTTGAAACGGGGCGATCTGCAGCTCGCCGGTCCGCTGCCGGCGCACCAGCGCGTCGACACTGCGGGTGCACATGCCGCAGTTGCCATCGAAGTACAGGACGCCGCTCATCTCTCCAGTGTGCACGGATCACCCGCCGATGCGGATGAGCTTCTTGTTCACGAACTCCTCGATGCCGTACCGGCCGAGTTCGCGGCCGAACCCGGACCGTTTCACCCCGCCGAACGGCAGTTCCGCACCGTCGGCGCCGACGACGTTGACGAAAACCATTCCGGCATCGATCTTGTCGGCCACCCGCTTGGCCTGTTCGGCGTCGGTGGTGAACACGAACGAGCCCAGACCGAACGGGGTGTCGTTGGCGATGGCGACGGCCTCGTCTTCGGAGCCGGCCTTGTAGACGATAGCCACCGGGCCGAACAATTCCTGGCGGTAGACGTCGTTGTCCTCGGTCACCCCGGTGAGCACCCCCGGCGGGAAATAGGCACCGCGGCGCTCACCCGCCGAGGTCAGCGTCGCCCCCTGCTCAACGGCGGTGGCGACTTGCCGCTCGAGCCGGTCGGCGGCCAATGCCGAGGACAACGGCGAGATGCCGTCGCCCGCGGCGAGCAGTTTCTCGGTGAATTTGGTCAAAAAATCGTCGTAGATGTTCTCGGTGACGATGAAGCGCTTGGCGGCGTTACAGGCCTGACCGGTGTTCTCCATCCGGGCATCGACGGCTGCCTGGACGGTCTGATCGAGATCGTCACTGGAGAGCACGATGAACGGATCGGAGCCGCCGAGTTCGAGGACGCATTTCTTGAGGTTGCGCCCGGCGATCTCGGCCACTGCCGCGCCGGCCCGTTCGGAGCCGGTCAGCGAGACCGCCGCGAGTCGCGGGTCGGCGATGATGTCGGCAACTTGGTCGTTGGTGGCGCGGATGTCGATATAGGCGCCCTGCGGGAATCCGGCCTCCAGGAACATCAGCTGCAGCAGCTCGGCGGACTCGGGGCACTGCGGTGCGTGTTTGAGCAGAATTGTGTTGCCCACGACCAGGTTTGGGCCGGCGAACCGGGCCACCTGGTAGTACGGATAGTTCCAGGGCATGATGCCCAGGAGGACGCCGATGGGCCCGCGCCTGATCACTGCGCTGCCCTCGCCTTCGAGCAGCGTGATCGGTTCGTCGGCGAGGAACCTCTCGGCGTTGTCGGCGTAGTACTGGTAGATGGCGGCGCTGAAGTCGACCTCGCCGAGCGCCTCTTCGCGCGGCTTGCCCATCTCCCGGACGATGACGTCGGCCAGTTGTTCACGGCGTTGCTCGTGCTGGGCGGCAACATTGCCGATCAGGGCTGCCCGCTCGGCCACGGTGGAGGTGCGCGACCAGGTGCGGCCGGTTTTGGCGGCGGCCTCGATCGCCGCCTGGATCTCGGCGTCGGTGGACGTCGGATATGTGGCGACCACGTCGCCGGTCGCCGGATCGGTGACTGCGTACTCGCTCATGTGCCCGACACTACCGATCACGACGTCCGAATTTGCCGGGAATGAATCCGGCGCGGCGACTAGTTTGTGATGGCGTGCGCTTCGCCTTCAAAACATCACCGCAGAACACGACTTGGGCCGACATGCTTGCCATTTGGAAAGCGGCCGACCAGATCGACACCTTCGAATCCGGCTGGACGTTCGATCACTTCTATCCGATCTTCTCCGATCCGACCGGCCCGTGTCTGGAGGGCTGGACGACGCTGACCGCCCTGGCCCAGGCCACCGAGCGGCTACGGGTCGGCGTGCTCGTCACCGGTATCCACTACCGGCACCCCGCGGTGCTGGCGAACATGGCCTCGGCGCTGGACATCATTTCCAACGGC
Source organism: [Mycobacterium] fortunisiensis (assembly GCF_019050325.1). Taxonomy (GTDB): domain Bacteria; phylum Actinomycetota; class Actinomycetes; order Mycobacteriales; family Mycobacteriaceae; genus Mycobacterium; species Mycobacterium fortunisiensis. The sequence continues at coordinate 265,906 of NZ_VOMB01000027.1, forward strand.
CGCCTGGAATTGGGTATCGGCGCCGGCTGGAACGAAGAGGAATCGGGCGCGTATGGCATCGAACTCGGCTCGGTCAAGGAGCGCTTCGACCGGTTCGAGGAGGCCTGCGAGATTCTCAAGGGCCTGCTGAGTCAGGAGTCGACGACGTTCGACGGCAAGTTCTACCAACTCAAGGATGCCCGCAACGAACCGAAGGGGCCGCAGCAGCCGCATCCCCCGTTCTGTATCGGCGGCAGCGGCGAGAAGCGCACCTTGCGGATCACCGCGAAGTACGCCGATCACTGGAATTTCGTCGGCGGTCCGCCCGAGGAGTTCGCCCGCAAGCGTGACGTGCTGGCCGCGCATTGCGCCGATATCGGCCGGGATCCCAAGGAGATCACGCTGTCGGCGCACGTCCGGCTCGGCGCGGAATACAGCTACGCCCTCGGATCGGCGCCAGGGCGCTGGTTCGAGGGCGTTGTGTGCCGAGAGAGCTACCTGTCAGACGCCGAAACGGAGTAACTCGTCTGCTGTGACCAGGCGTTCGTGCTTTGCCGGGAACTCTCGGCTCTTCATGGGATGACGGAACAAAGACCAGGCAATTCGACCCATCCGCGACCGACTGATCGGATTGATGTACACGGTGATCACTCCTGCGACGTCCTGGTAGCTGTATCCGTAGCTCTACGTTACCGCAGCCCTCTCACCACGTCATTAGATACCCAACTTCCGGCAAACTACACCCCGCCACGCCGATCAAAGATCGGATGTTTCTTGTGTGACAAGAGTTGCTTATGTGGCGACTTTGTCGCGCTATTCGAGATACAGATCACTTTTTTGCGTCAACCAGCGGGTTTACTGCCTGTGATGCAAGACACAAAAGCTAATTAAGAAGTTTTCTCAAAGTTTCGCCTCGTTGGGAGTGCACCGGCTCGCTAGGCGCGGGCCAACTCCTCGTCGAGAAACTCCGGCGGATAGTCCTCGATGTCGTCGGTCGACATCGAGATATCGTCTGTCCGGCCGCGCCCGGGCATCGTGCTCAGCCGCAACCAGCCCGCCGCGCCGATCGCGAAACACAGGAACACCAGCGGATACCAGCCGCTCGCGAATTGTCCGAGCCAGGACCGCCGCAGATCCAGGAAGTTCCAGTACATCCCGGTGAAGTACATCGTGGTGTGTTCACGGCCGGGCCGGTGGAGCGTCCATATGAAGGTCAACGCGAGCAGGCCGGCGGCCCGATAAGCCCAGCCTCGGGCCCATCCATCTGGTGTCGTCACCGCTTTCGCGACGAGCCAGAAGATCGCCGGCGCGAACCAGACCCAGTGCGCCGCCCAACTGAACGGCGATGCCGCGCAACCCGTCAGGCCCACCAGCACCACGGCCAGCGCGCGTTCCCCGCGTCGATGCGCCCACGTGGCAAGGGCAAGACCGGCGGCGACGGCCAGCAGGCTCAACACAATCCACAGCCACTCCGGCCGCGGGTCCGGCGCGAAGTACCGGGCCAGAAACCCGTTGATCGACTGGTTCGCCAGATGATCGAGGCGGCTGATGTGGGTGGTGTCGCCGAGGTGGCTCCAGAACCAGGCGCTGTCTCGCGGCAGCAACGGCCAGGTGCACGCGACAGTGACGACGAAAGTGATTGCGGCAGTGGCCGAGGCCCGCCACTGCCGGGTCACCAGCAGGTAGGGCAGGAACACCAGCGGGGTGAGCTTGATGCCGGCGGCCAGGCCCAGCGCGATTCCCCGACCGCGGGCCGGGGTGGGTCGCAACAGGTCGAGCATCACCATTGCCATGAGCAGGACATTGATCTGGCCCCACCACAACGTGGCCTGCACCGGTTCGACGTCGACGACGATCACCGCGAGCGCAGCGCTCATCACGCCGAGACGTAGGTCCGCACGGACACCGGCCAACCGCAGGATGCGCCAGGCGATGCATGCCAGAAGACAGATCGACAGGGCCAGCAGCGCAAACTTCGCGACGTCGAATCCGAGCCAGGCGAACGGCGCGAGGATGAGGGTCGCGAACGGCGGATAGACGAACCAGGCCCCGCGCAGCGCCGGTTCCTGGTACAGGCTCCTGCCGTCCCAGGAACCGTGCACGGCGGCGCGATACGTGTCCAAGTCAAAATTGTTGCCGGTCAGCCCATAGAACTCAGTCTGGAACGGCACCAGGTGGTTGTGGACGAGCACCGCCAGGACAGCGATCAACACTGTCCCCGAGACGACGCGTCGTCGCAGCCTCATTGACCCACCAGAGTTGTGCCGGATAACCAAGCGCGCGACGGATCGCCAACGCCTGATCGAGGGACGGCTCTTCCGGCGTCCCCGACAGCGTCAGGTACCGACCACCGTCAGCCACCTCAATGTGCACGTCCTCCGGCACGGCGGACATATCCAACGGGACGTCGTCACGGATGTACGTCATCCAACCGACTCGTACCTGCGGAGTCTTGTGCTTTTGTGCTTTGAGAAATCCGAGTGCGGAGACCGAGATGTGGTCCGGCTCCCACGCTCGCACCAGTGCAGTGAGATAGCCGCGCAGCACCGGGTACTCGTCGGAGGGACTCTTTACAGCCGAGTCGAGCTGAAAGAGCAAATGGTTGCGGGGCGCACGCGGGCCCTCGAATCCGCATCGCACGTTGTACGAGAAGAGCCGGCCCCCTGCCTCAACGACGGGCGAATCCAGCCGCTCCCGCGCGAACTCCAGGTACTGCCCGGGCGCAGTCCGAGGACCCTCGTTGATCCGTTCGGTTACCAGCCTGACCGCATCGACGATCGCACCGAGGTCATTGGCGGGCACTGGGTGCAGCTGCAGCACCCCTGCGGGGTACAGCTGCAACGACCACGGCGTGTATACGCCCGGCTCCTGAGGAAACATCTGCCACGAGCGCTGCATGCGTTCGGCCGACTCCTGCAGAGACTCCAGGCGGTCTCCCCACGAACCGATGAGATCCAACCTCATTTCACGTCGCCAGCGGTCCCCACCGTCTGATCAGCGCTGCGGCGCGGCGGTCGGCTTGATCACCGCCGGCAGTGCGGTCTTGCCCATTAGGTAGCGGTCCACACCGGCGGCGGCGGCCCGGCCTTCGGAGATGGCCCAGACGATCAGCGACTGGCCTCGGCCCATGTCGCCGGCCACGAACACGCCGGGCACCGAAGTCTGGAAGTTGTCGTCGCGCGCGACGTTCCCACGATCGGTCAGCTCCACACCGAGATTGCTCAGCAGACCTTCCTTCTCGGGACCGACAAAGCCCATCGCCAGCAGCACCAGGTCGGCCTTGAGTTCGAAGTCGGTGCCTTCCACCTTCTCGAACTTGCCGGCGTTCATCTTCACCTCGTGCGCCCGCAGGGCGGTGACATGACCGTTCTCGCCGGTGAATTCCTCGGTGTTGACCGAGAACACGCGCTCGCCGCCCTCTTCGTGGGCCGAGGACACCCGGAACATCAGGGGGTAGGTCGGCCACGGTGTCGAGTCTGCGCGGGTCTCAGGCGGACGCGGCATGATCTCGAACTGGTGGATGCTGGCCGCGCCCTGCCGGTGCGAGGTGCCCAGGCAGTCCGCGCCGGTGTCGCCGCCACCGATGATGATGACGTGCTTGCCCTTCGCGGTGATCGGCGGTTCGCCATCGGGGCCGAGGACATCGTCGCCGAGCTGAACCCGGTTGGCCCAGGGCAGGAATTCCATCGCCTGGTGGATGCCGTCGAGCTCGCGGCCCGGGATCGGCAGGTCACGCCAGGCGGTGGCACCGCCGGCCAGCACCACGGCGTCGTAGTTCAGCCGCAGCTGCGCGACGGTGATATCGACGCCGACGTTGACGCCGGGCCGGAACTGGGTGCCTTCGGCCGCCATCTGTTCCAGGCGCCGGTCGATGTGGCGCTTCTCCATCTTGAACTCGGGGATGCCGTAGCGCAGCAGTCCACCGATGCGATCGGCCCGCTCGAACACCGTGACGGTGTGGCCGGCGCGGGTGAGCTGTTGGGCGGCAGCCAATCCGGCCGGCCCGGACCCGACGATGGCGACCTTCTTGCCGGTCTGCACATCGGGCATCTTCGGCACGACCCAGCCCTGGTCGAAGGCGTTGTCGATGAGCTCGACCTCGACCTGCTTGATGGTGACCGGATCCTGGTTGATGCCCAGGACGCAGGACGCCTCGCACGGCGCGGGGCACAGCCGCCCGGTGAATTCCGGGAAGTTGTTGGTGGCGTGCAGCCGCTCGATCCCGTCGCGCCACCGGTCCTTGTAGACCAGGTCGTTCCACTCCGGGATGAGATTGCCCAGCGGGCAACCGTTGTGGCAGAACGGGATACCGCAGTCCATGCAGCGTGAGGCCTGGTCCTGCAGGGTGCTGTGCGGGAAGTCTTCGTAGACCTCTTTCCAGTCCTTCAGGCGCAGTGGGACCGGCCGCCGGGACGGGAGCTCGCGGGACGTGTGCTTGAGGAAACCGCGTGGATCAGCCATTTGCCGCCGCCATGATCGCCTCGCCCACTGCCTTCTCGTCTGCGCCGGCTCGTTCCGCCTCGGCGATCGCGGCCAGCACGCGCTTGTAGTCGCGCGGCATGACCTTCACAAAGTGCTTCAACTCGCCATCCCAATCAGACAGGACCCGTTGTCCCACCGCCGAATCGGTCGCATCGACGTGCGCGGCGAGGATGCCGCGGAGCCATTCGGCATCGGATTCCTCCAGCGCTTCGAGTTCCACCATTTCGGTGTTGAGGTTCGTCGGGAGCACACCGGCGGGGTCGTAGACGTAGGCCATCCCACCGGACATGCCCGCCGCGAAGTTGCGGCCGGTCGGTCCGAGGATGACGACCTTGCCACCGGTCATGTACTCGCAGCCGTGGTCACCGACACCCTCGACCACCGCGTGGGCGCCGGAGTTACGGACTGCGAACCGCTCGCCGACCTGGCCGCGCAGGAACGCCTCACCACTGGTGGCGCCGAACAGCACCACGTTGCCCGCGATGATGTTGTCCTCGGCGACAAAGCCTTGCGGCGCCTCGTCGGCGGGCCGGACTACGATCCGACCGCCCGACAGACCCTTGCCGACATAGTCGTTGGCATCGCCGTAGACCCGCAGCGTGATGCCCTTGGGCACGAAGGCGCCGAAACTGTTGCCGGCCGAGCCGTCGAACGTGATATCGATCGTGCCGTCCGGAAGTCCTTGCCCGCCATAGACCTTGGTGACCTCGTGGCCGAGCATGGTGCCCACCGTGCGGTTGACGTTGGTGATCTTGGTTTTGAATCTGACCGGCGAAGCGTCGTCCAACGCCTCGCGGCTTTGCACGATCAGATGCTGATCCAGTGCCTTGTCCAGCCCGTGGTCCTGCCGCGAGCTGCAGTACAGATCCTGGTTCATGAACGCCGACTCGGGCTCGTAGAGCACCGGCGTGAGGTCCAGCTTGTGGGCCTTCCAGTGCTCGGCAGCCTGGGTGGTGTCCAGTGCGCCGACCTGACCGACCATCTCGTTGATCGTGCGGAAGCCCAACTGCGCCATGAGTTCCCGCACTTCTTCGGCGATGAACATGAAGAAGTTCTCGACGAACTCGGGCTTGCCGTTGAACCGCTCCCGCAGCACCGGGTTCTGGGTGGCCACACCCACCGGGCAGGTGTCGAGGTGGCAGACGCGCATCATGATGCAGCCCGAAACCACCAGCGGCGCAGTGGCGAAGCCGAATTCCTCGGCGCCCAACAGCGCGGCGACCACCACGTCGCGGCCGGTCTTGAGCTGGCCGTCGACCTGGACCACGATGCGGTCCCGCAGGCCGTTGAGCAGCAGGGTCTGCTGCGTCTCGGCCAGGCCCAGCTCCCACGGCGCACCGGCGTGCTTCATCGAGGTCAGCGGGGTGGCACCGGTACCGCCGTCGTGGCCTGAGATCAGCACCACATCGGCGTGCGCCTTCGACACCCCGGCGGCAACCGTTCCGACACCGTTCTCGGACACCAGCTTCACGTGCACGCGGGCGCCCGGGTTGGCGTTCTTCAGGTCGTGGATCAGCTGCGCCAGATCCTCGATCGAGTAGATGTCGTGGTGCGGCGGCGGCGAGATCAGGCCGACGCCCGGCGTCGAGTGCCGCACCTCGGCCACCCACGGGTACACCTTGTGCCCCGGAAGCTGGCCACCCTCACCGGGTTTCGCACCCTGGGCCATCTTGATCTGAATATCAGAGCAGTTGGTCAGGTAGTGGCTGGTAACCCCGAATCGGCCGGAGGCCACCTGCTTGATGGCGCTGCGGCGCCAGTCGCCGTTCTCTTCACGGTCGAACCGGTTGACGCTTTCGCCGCCTTCACCCGAGTTCGACCGGGCGCCGAGGCGGTTCATGGCGATGGCCAGGGTCTCGTGCGCCTCGGCCGAGATCGAGCCGTAGCTCATGGCACCGGTGGAGAAACGCTTGACAATCTCGGACGCGGGCTCCACCTCGTCCAGCGGCACCGGCTGGCGGATGCCGTCGCGGAACTTCAGCAGGCCGCGCAGGGAGGCCATCCGCTCGCTCTGGTCGTCGACCAGCGCGGTGTACTCCTTGAAGATCGAGTACTGCCCGGTGCGGGTCGAATGCTGGAGCTTGAACACCGTGTCCGGGTTGAACAGGTGGTACTCGCCCTCGCGGCGCCACTGGTATTCGCCGCCGACCTCGAGCTCGCGGTGGGCGCGCTCGTCGGGGCGGTCCAGGTAGGCCAGCGCGTGGCGGGCGGCGACGTCGGCGGCGATGTCGTCGAGGTCGATGCCGCCCACCGGGCAGCTCAGCCCGGTGAAGTACTGGTCGAGCACCTCCTGGGAGATGCCGATGGCCTGGAACAGCTGCGCACCGGTGTAGGAGGCCAAAGTCGAGATGCCCATCTTGGACATCACCTTCAGCACACCCTTGCCCGCGGCCTTGACGTAGTTGGCCTTGGCTTGATCACTGTTGATCCCGGAGATCACACCCCGGTCCACCATGTCCTCGATCGACTCGAAGGCCATGTACGGGTTGATCGCGGCGGCGCCGAAGCCGCACAGCATGGCCATGTGGTGCACCTCGCGGGCGTCACCGGCCTCGACCACCAGGCCGACCTTGGTGCGGGTGCGCTCGCGGACCAGGTGGTGGTGCACGGCCGCCACGGACAGCAGCGACGGGATCGGCGCCATGGTCTCGTTGGATTCGCGGTCGGACAGCACGATGATGCGGGCGCCCTCGCGGATCGCCTCCGAGACCTTGGCGCGCACGTTGTCCAGCGCCTCTTTGAGGCCTTGGCCGCCCCGGTTGACCGGATACAGGCAGCGGATCACCGCGGCGCGCATGCCGTGCTTGTGGCCGCGGACCTCGTGATCGGGGTCGACGCAGATCAGCTTGGACAGGTCGGCGTTGCGCAGGATGGGCTGCGGCAGCACGATCTGGCGGCAGGAGTCCGGCCCGGGGTTGAGCAGGTCGCCCTCGGGTCCGATGACGCCCTGCAGGCTGGTCACCACCTCTTCGCGGATGGCGTCCAGCGGCGGGTTGGTGACCTGGGCGAACAGCTGCTGGAAGTAGTCGAACAGCATGCGGGGCCGGGCCGACAGGACGGCGATGGGGGTATCGGTGCCCATCGATCCGAGGGCCTCGGCGCCGGTCCGCGCCATCGGTGCCACCAGCAGGCTGAGTTCCTCGTAGGTGTAGCCGAAGATCTGCTGGCGCAGCACCACGCGGTGGTGCGGCATCCGTACGTAGTCGCCCGGGGGCAGTTCGTCGAGCGGGAACAGGCCCTGCTCGATCCATTCCTGGTAGGGCTGCTCGCCGGCCAGTTGGGCCTTGATCTCCTCGTCGGAGACGATGCGGCCCTGCGCGGTGTCCACGAGGAACATCCGGCCGGGCTGCAGGCGCAGCTTCTGCACCACGGTGGACGGGTCGAGCGGCAGCACGCCGGCCTCCGAGGCCATGACCACCAGGCCGTCGTCGGTGACCCAGATGCGGGAGGGACGCAGGCCGTTGCGGTCCAGCACGGCGCCGATGACGGTGCCGTCGGTGAAGCACACCGAGGCGGGGCCGTCCCACGGCTCCATGAGCGAATCGTGGAACTCGTAAAACGCCCGGCGGGCCGGGTCCATGGACTCGTGCCGTTCCCAGGCTTCCGGGATCATCATCAGCACGGCGTGCGGCAGGCTGCGGCCGCCGAGGTGCAGCAGCTCGAGAACCTCGTCGAAGCGCGCGGTGTCCGACGCACCGGGGGTGCAGACCGGGACGATCTTGTCGATGCCGTCCGCACCGAACACGTCGGTGCGGATCAACGCCTCACGGGCGCGCATCCAGTTCTCATTACCGGTGACGGTATTGATCTCGCCGTTGTGGGCGATCCGCCGGAAGGGGTGCGCGAGCGGCCACGACGGGAATGTGTTGGTGGAGAACCGGGAGTGCACGATGCCCAGCGCACTTTCCATCCGGTCGTCCTGCAGGTCGAGGTAGAAGGCCTTGAGCTGCGGGGTGGTCAGCATGCCCTTGTAGACGAAGGTCTGACCGGAAAGGCTTGGGAAATACACCGTCTCGCGACCGGGGCCATCCTGGCCCGGGCCCTTGGTGCCCAGCTCGTGCTCGGCCCGTTTGCGCACCACGAACGCCTTGCGTTCCAGGTCCATACCCGAGGCCCCGGCGATGAACAGCTGCCGGAACGTCGGCATGGCGTCGCGGGCCAGTGCACCGAGCGAGGAGTCGTCGGTCGGGACCTCACGCCAGCCGAGCACCTGCAGGCCCTCGGCCTCGACGATCTTCTCCACGGCTTCGGCGGCGACGGACGCGTCCCGCGAAGACTGCGGCAGGAAGGCGATGCCGGTGGCATAGCTGCCGGCCTCCGGGAGTTCGAAATCGACGACCGCACGCAGGAAGGAGTCCGGGACCTGCAGCAGAATGCCGGCACCGTCGCCGGTGTTCGGCTCGGCGCCCTGCGCACCGCGGTGCTCCAGGTTCACCAGGGCCGTGATGGCCTTGTCGACGATGTCTCGGCTGCGGCGACCATGAATGTCTGCCACCATTGCCACGCCACACGCATCATGCTCGTATGCGGGGTTGTACAGCCCGACCTTGCTGGGCGCCATTCCCACCTTGCCCTTCAACACGCTTCTACGAAGAAGCCGGCTCGGCGTGGGTGGCCTCCGTGCAGCACTGGACGACGGCTATGTCCCACACGCCATAAGTGGTGAAAACGATAAGACAAGAACCCTGGCAGATGCCAACTTAGCCAAGGCTAACTATATTAGCGCGGCGACTTCCGGGCCGTCCTCCTGGCGTCGCGCGCGCTCGCCGAATTCGGTTGCAAGCCTTATGGTTTCATCCATGCGAACCGGAAGGCCAGGCGAGCTCCACCCGGTCGCACTACCGCCCTACGTGGGCATAATGTTTGCTGAAATGTCCAATAACTGCTCGTTACAATGCTGTTATAGGGTTGATATAAATTTGCTGAAAGCCTAGTCAGATTCTTAGAATTGGGTAATCGACCTCCTCGGGGCCGACGTAAACGTCGCTGCTGACATCAATATCGCTCCGCGCAGCCGCCGCATTACACCCCACTCCAGGGCCCGGACCCGCACCGGCGATTGCGCTGGTTCCTGACGATAATCCACTGTCCACCAACGGTTCTCGAAGGAGGCGAACCAGCACCGGAGCCATCGTGGCCGCGCTTCGCCCGGGGGGGGTCGTCGGCCACCGCCGGGACCGGCCGATGCCGGGCCAGATACCCCTTGTGGGTATGTACCGATAGTGATGGGCGTAACTGTTGACCGCTATGCAGTATCCGCTGAACACACCGCTGGGCCGGATGGGCGTACAGACCCTCGAGGAGGGCCCGCATCGCTGCGTGGCCTCGATCCCCGTGGGCGGATTGCTCAACCCGTTGACGGGGCTGCCCACCGTCGCGCCGCTGGCCATGCTGATCGATCACGTCGGCGGCCTGGTCAATCACTACCGCCGCGCCAAGGCCGAATGGACGGTGTCCAGCGAGCTGGCGGTGGAGCTCACCCCGGACGCGATGGCGCTCATCGGTGCCACCCCGGACCTGCCGGTGGTGGCCACCGGCAGGCCGTTCGGGCCGAAGGGCACCGGGTCGCTGGCGGTGTGCGAACTCGGTCACGGGGACACCGTGGTGGGCACGGCCACGGTGCGGTCCTTCCATATCCAGACCCCGGGCCACCTGGTCGAATGGCCCACCGACACGTCCGCGGGAACACCTCCTGCGACGCTGCGCGAACGGATGTCCGTAGCAGTCGCCGAGACCGGCGGTGCCACCGTGGTGCTGCGTCAGCTGGCGGACCCGGTCGTCAACAACAGCATCGGCATCGTCCACGGCGGGATCTCGGCCGCAGCACTCGAACTCGTGGGTTCGGCGGCCCTCGGCGGCGCTGAGGAGGCACTGTGGCGGACGGCCTCGATCCGCGTCAACTACCTGCGACAGTTCCGCGGCGGCACGCAATCACGGTACGAAGCCCGCGTCCTGCGGTCCGGCCGCAGTTCCGGCGTGGCCGACGCGCAGGCCGTCGGCGATGACGGCAAGGTGGCGCTGCTGGCCCGGCTCACCGCCTACCGGTGATCGACCACAACGTAAATTTCCTTCTGCAATCAATTCGGCATCGCCGCCACTGCACACCGGCCTCGGCGTGCCACCCTCTGCGATGAACGACATCTACGGAGGAGTTCGCCATGACCACGTCAAAAATGTCGCATCGCCTGGCAGCCGAGTTCATCGGCACGTTCTGGCTGGTGCTGGGCGGCTGCGGTAGCGCGGTGTTCGCCGCGAAGTTCGTCTCCGGCGGGTTCTCGGTCGGGATCGGCTTTCTCGGGGTCGCGCTCGCATTCGGCCTCACGGTGTTGACCGGCGTGTACGCCTTCGGCACCATTTCCGGCGGCCATTTCAACCCGGCGGTCACACTGGGTGCCGCGCTGGCTCGCCGGGTCGAATGGGCTGCCCTTGTGCCCTACTGGATTTCCCAGGTGCTCGGCGGTCTGCTGGCCGGCCTGGTGATCTATGTGATCGCCTCGGGCAAAGAAGGCTGGAACGCCACCGGCAACATGGCCGCCAACGGTTTCGGCGAGCACTCCCCGGGCGGCTATTCGCTGACCGCGGTGCTGCTGGCCGAGGTGATCCTCACCGCGGTGTTCCTGCTGGTGATCCTCGGTTCTACCGACGACCGGGCCCCGAAGGGCTTCGCCGGGCTGGCGATCGGTCTCACCCTGACCCTGATCCACCTCGTCGCGATCCCGATCTCCAATACGTCGGTCAACCCGGCGCGGTCCACGGCGGTCGCGTTCTTCAACGGCGACGGCGCCCCGGCCCAGCTGTGGGCCTTCTGGTTGGCCCCGCTGGTCGGAGCCGCCGTCGCGGGCTTGGCCTACCCGTTGCTGTTCGGTGTCGCCGGGGAACTCGCCGAGCGCCCCGTGCGTGACGACGCCCTGGACCAGCCCGACGGCCGCTGACTAGTCGCTCTTGCGGCGGGCCTTGCCGGCCGCGCCCCGTTCGGTCGGCGCACCTTCGTGGGCCAGCGTTCCGCCCGCGCTCTCCAGGTGCGCTCGCACGAACCACTGGAACTTCTCGAGTTCGGCGGCGTGGTCGATGAGGACGTCCTGGGACACCAGATCGAGTTTCTCCAGGCGGTCGATCGCCTTGCGGGTGTCTTCGATCACCCCGTTGTAGACGAGGTCGAGAGCTGCGAGGTGGGCCTGCACGTTGTCGCGCCCCACGGAGTAGTCGTCCCAGGAGCGGTCGGAGACAATTGCGCCCGGCGTGCCCTTCGGCGATTTACCCAGTGCGGCAATACGTTCGGCGACTTCGTCGGCGTAACCCCGGACCAGCTCCACCTGCGGGTCGATCATCTCGTGCACGCCGATGAAGTTGGGACCGACGACGTTCCAGTGGACATGTTTGAGGGTCAGGTGCAGGTCGTTGTACGTGCTGAGCTGCTTCTGCAGCAGCGCGGCCACCTCGCTGCCCTGCTTGTCGGTGAGGCCGGGAATGGTGAACGCAGTCATTGCGGATCCTTTCGGGTTCAGGATTCGGTCCCACCCCGGATACCCGACATACGCGCCGGGCAATCATCGGTCAGAGCGCCCGCAGGTTCGGGATGGCCTGGCGCGCTCCGAACCTCGGATTGTGCGCCAGCCCACTGGCTTCCAACAGCCGCACTGCGCGCTGGCGGTGCGGGCGCAGCGGCTCGAGCAGTTCCAGCATGGCGTCGTCGTCGATGGGGTGACCGAGCAGGCTGCGGCCGACCACCGTGGACAGGTGGTAATCCCCCACCGAGAGGGCGTCGGCGTCGCCGTAGGCACGTTGCACGGTTTCGGCCACCGTCCACGCGCCGACGCCGGGCAGCGACTGCAATCCCGTCACGGCACGTTCTGCGGTGAGCCGCTCGAGAGCGTCCGCCCGCTGTGCACACGCGACGATGGTGCGGGCCCGGCCCGGATCCACGTTGGCCCGGTGGAATTCCCACGACGGGATACGGCGCCACGCCTCGGCGGTGGGCGCCACCCGCAGGCCGGCCGGCGCCGGTCCGGGCGCCGGGGCGCCATAGGCGGTGACCAACCGCCGCCAGGCCCGCCAGGCATCCATCCCGGAGACCCGCTGTTCGAGGATTGCCGGCACGAGCGCCTCCAGCACCCGGCCGCTGCGGCCGAGGCGCAGGTGCGGTACCCGACGGTGGGCCTCGGCAATCGTCGGTTCCACGGGGTGAAAGTCGGAAGAATCGTCTTCGGCGCCCACCAGTGCTGCGAAGCCGTCGAGGAACTCCGCAGCGCCGGGACCCCACGCCTCGCAGTCCACGACGTGGGGCCCAGATTTACTGATCCGGGCGGTCACCGGACCGCCGGTGGTCACGCTGGTGCGCCAGATCGCCCCGTCGACGGCCACGCGATGGCAGGGATCGCCGCCGCCGCGCCGGAACGGGGCCAGCGTCAGGTCCGGGCTGGCCGGACCGTCGAACACGACGCTGGTGGAGGGCACCGCACCAGGCTAGGCCAGGACGATGTCGGCCTTGTCCGGGTAGAACGCCAGATGTCCGGCGATCGCGGCGACCGCCGGATAGGGCTGTTCATAGGTCCAGATCGCGTCGTCGAGCCCGCCGACGTGGTAGTAGTTCGCTTCACCCTTGTACGGGCAGTAGGTCGTGGTGTCGCTGCGGGTGAGGGCGGCCGTGACGTCGGAGCGTGGGATGTACTGGACGGCCGGGTAGGTCGACTCCTGCAGCGTGAGGGCCCGGTCGGTTTCGGCCACCACCTCGCCATTGACCCGCACGGTGACGTGGCTGCCGGTGGGCGTCACGGTGATCGGGTGTGCGGCGGTGGGCTGCAGCACTGGGCGTTCGGTCATAGCTCATTCAACACCTCTGGTCGAGCTGTTCTTCCGGCGAATACGATCGGACGATGACTGCTCCCCTGAAAGCCACCGTGTCCATCGCTGCCGACCCGGCGGCGGTGTATGCGCTGATCACCGACCTGTCCACGCTGGCCTCGCTGGCCGAAGAGGCACACGCGATGGAGTGGCAGAAAGGCAATTCCGCCACCCCCGGTTCAGTTTTCAAGGGGCACAACCGCAACGGCTCCAAGACCTGGAGCACCGTCTGCACCGTCACCGACGCCGAGCCCGGCAAGACGTTCGCCTTCGACGTGAAGTCCCTGGTGTTCCCCGTCGCGCACTGGCGCTACGACATCGTCCCGGCCGAGGGTGGTTGCACCGTGACCGAGTCCACCTGGGACCGGCGCGCGGGCTGGTTCAAGAAGGTCGCCGGCCTGGCCACCGGGGTCTCCGACCGTGACAGCGCCAACGCCGAGCACATCAGGTTGACCCTGCAGCGCCTGAAGGAGCGGGCCGAAGGGTGATACCCACCGGTCAGGTCGGTGGTTCGTAGTGCTCGGCGAGCCGGGGCTGGTCGTCGCGTCCGGATCTAGTGCGGTTTGCCGGTGACGATGTCGGCGAGGCGGGCGATCGGCGAGGTCCGCCGGCGCCCGCCGGCCTCGTGCCGGTCAGCGGCCTGGTAAGCGGCATACAGGCTGCGCACCCCCAGCCAGCGCAGCGGCTCGGGTTCCCAGTTGCGCGTCCGGTGCCCGACCCACGGCAACCCGGTGATCGCGGTGTCACGTCCCAATGCCAGATCGGCCAGGGTGCGCCCGGCCAGGTTCGTCGCGGTCACGCCGTGGCCGACGTAGCCGCCGGCCCAACCCAGTCCGCTGGCCCGGTCCAAAACCACACCGGCCTGCCAGTCGCGGGGCACCGCCAAGACTCCGCACCAGCCATGGGCGATCGGCACGCCGCGCACCTGCGGCAGGATCGAATGCAGTACGTCGGTGAGCCGCTGGATGGTCCGGGTCGGAACCTGCCCGTCGACGTCGGTGCGTGACCCGTACCGGTAGGGGACGCTGCGTCCGCCGATCGCGATGCGGTCGTCGGTGGTGCGCTGCGCATAGAAGAATCCGTGTGCACTGTCCCCCACGGTTTCACAACCCCGCCAACCGATTTCGTCCCACAGCGGAGCGGAGATCGGCGCAGTCGCGATCATCGAGCTGTTCATCGGTAACCAGGTCCGGCGCAAGCCGGGCAGTGCCGGGGTAAAGCCCTCGGTGGCCCGCAACACCAGCGGCGCACGCACCGTGCCCCGCTCGGTGACGGCACGTGCCGCCGATGAGCGCTCGCGCGAAGAGGAGACAGCACCGGCGATCTCGGTGACGGGGGTCTCCTCGTGAATCGTCACGCCGTGGCGTTCGACGGCATCGGCCAGGCCGCGGGCCAGCCGAGCCGGCTGAATCCGTGCGCAATGCGGGTTGTGGTAGGCCGCGATGACCCCGTCGAATCGAATCCGCTCGGCGGCTTGCTCTTTCGTGAGTTCAGTGACCTCGACGCCCCATGAGCGCTCCTGCGCGAGCGCGTCGGTGAGCCGGGCCGCCTGAGCGGGATTGCGGGCGATCTCCAGGGTGCCGCCCTTGACGGCGCCGGCGTCGATGCCTTCGCGGCCTGCCACGGCGATCACCTCGTCGACGGCGGCATTGAGCGCGCGTTGCCAGGCCAGCACCCCGTCGCGGCCGTGCCGCGTCGCCATCCGGTGCCGGTCGCCGGGGGCCAGGCCGGACAGCCAGCCGCCGTTGCGGCCGGAGGCTCCGAAACCGGCGAAGCGCGACTCCAGCACGGTGATCCGCAACGACGGGTCGGCCTGCTTGAGGTAGTAGGCGGTCCAGAGTCCGGTGTATCCGGCGCCGACGATGCACACGTCGGCGTCCCGGTCCCCCGGCAGGGCCGGCCGAGGGGCCGGCAATTCGTCGAACCAGTGCGAAACCTGACCGTTGACCGTGGCGGGCATCGCTGGATTGTGCCGGACCATACTTCTTTCTGCCATGCGCCGATCAATTTCTGCCAGTGGAAATTGTTGCTCTGACAAGCCGGTTCAGACAGACATAGGACAACACAGGAGGCAGGAAATGAAGAAGTTCGGATTCGCCGTCATCGCCGCCAGCGGACTGAGCGCAGCCGTTCTGGGCCTGGCCGGAACAGCCCAGGCCGCCGGCCCCGTGCAGGCCCCCGCGCCCAGCGTCGTCACCGTGTCCTCGGGTGTGGACCACCTGGATTGGCTGGATCAGATCCACCCCAAGCCGATGGTGCCCAAGGTCGACACCACAGTGCGCCACAGCGGGCGCTGACACCGGACGACAAAGTGGGGCAGCGTGCAAAACGTTGCCCCACTTTACTTTTCGATTCAGTACTCAAAATGCGTAGCGGTGATACTGCGCCATGTAGCGCAGCACCGGGACCGGCTTCATGACGGCCAGCATCAGCCGGTAGTACCAGGCCAGGGTGTTGAACACCGGATCGTCGAACGGTGAGCTCCAGGCCAGCAGCCGGGTGCCCGGCACCGCCCGCAGGATGTCCTCGGGTTTGTTGATGGCCCAGTGCAGTTTGGCACCGGAGCGTCGCACCACCGTGTTGCTCCACTGCGATTTGATGCCGAGGGTGTTGAACGCGTCGAATTGCAGCTCCCCCGACGGGAAGCCGTCCACGATGCGGCGCAGGAGGGCGACCCCGTCGGGTTCGGTGAGGTACATCGTGAGGCCTTCGCCGAGCATCAGTGTCGGCCGGTCGGAGGGGATGTCGTGCAGCCAGGCCGGGTCGGTGACCGAGGCTGCCACCACGTGATAGTGCTCGGCCGGCGGATACAACTGCTCGCGCAGCTGCGCGACGTCGGGATAGTCGATGTCGTACCACTCGACTCCCGGTCCCGGCTGCAGCCGGAAGAAGCGGCCATCCAGTCCGCAGCCGAGGTGCAGCACGACGGCCTCGGGGTGCACGGCCAGAAACTGGCGGGTCCATCGGTCGAAGTGGGCGCTGCGGGTGGTCACCGACGGTGAGTTCGCCTCGGTGATCGATGTGCGGCTCCAGTCGTAGTCGATCCGGTCGGCGATCTCTTTGGCCAGTTGGTCACCCAGGATCGGATGCGGCATCCCGGCGTCGAGGGCCTTGGCGTAGAACGTCGCCAGCATCGTCTGCGGGGCGCCGGACAGGTCGACTTTCAGCTTGTCGGTCATATCCGCCAGGCTAGGCTGCAATACGCTTGCCGCCCAGTGGCTTAACACCTTTCGGCGTGGTGTTCAGCGGCTCTTCTGCGCGCGCTTGGCCGCCCGCAGGCCCACCCAGAACTTCGCGGCTTCGGCAATTGATTCCTCGACCGGCCTTGGCTGCCAACCGAGTTCGCGGACTGCCTTGGAGTGGTCGAGCTCAGCTTCGGCCCGCATGAGCCGCAGCGATTCCAGCGACAGGCGTTCGTCGGTGCCGCGCAGCTTGCCTTTGATGGTGCCCGCGGCAGCCAGAAGGTAGGAGACCGGCAGCGGGATCGAACGCTGTGGCGGGGCGACGCCGGCGGCCTCGGCGGCAAGCCGCGCCACCTCGGCGTTGCTGATCATCTTCTCCGAGATCAGGTACCGCTCACCGGGGGTGCCCCGGTCGGCGGCCAACAACATCGCGCGGGCCGCGTCGTCGATGCCCACGGCCTCCAGGTCGATACCGCTCATCACGAACGGCAGCTTGCCGAATGCCGCACCGGCGATGATGGCCCCGTGCGGGGTCCGGCCCCAGTCACCGCTGCCGTAGGTGGTGGACACGCACATCGCGACGGCGGGCAGGCCGCGCTCCCGCGCGTAGTGGAGCACCAGATCTTCGGCCTGTATCCGTGAGCGCACGTAGGGTGTCACCTTCGATGCGTCGGCGATGTCGGCCTCGGTGGACCGTTTGCCGCGCTTGCGCCCGACGGTGACATAGCTGCTGGTGTAGACGAACTTGCGCAGGCCGTCGACCTGGGCGGCCACCTCGAGCACGTTGCGGGTGCCCTCGACGTTGGTGCGGAACAGCGGCGCCGGGTCGCGCAGCCAGCCGCGGGCGTCGACGACGCAGTGGTAGACGACATCGCATCCGGTCATCGCCGTGCGCAGGGCTTCGGTGTCGAAGACATCGCCCTCGAATCGCGTGACCTCGAGGTCGTCGATCCCGATCGTGTTGGCGTTCGGCCGCACCATGGCCCGAATCTCGGATCCGTCACCTGCGGCGACGAGTTGCCGCAGCACATGCGAGCCCAGGAACCCGTTGGCGCCGATGACCAGCTTGGCGCTCACTTGCCGCCCCCGAATTTCTTCAACCACGCCTCGGCTTCCTCGGTCAGGGTGCCGAGCTCGGCGGCCTTGCGGCACCACTTGCGGGCCGCGGAGGCGAATCGCAGCGGGTTGTAGACGTCTTCCTGACGGCACCAGAGGCCGTCGCCGGCGTAGGTGAGGATCGAGATGTTGGAGGCGCTGATGATGGTGCCGTCACCCGGATCGCGCATCGGGTTGTCGAGTTCGCAGATGATGCGACCGGTCGGCTCGTCGATCACCGACCACAGTGACGGGAATGCGGTCATGTAGCTGCCCGGGAAGGTGGTCATTGTCTGCCAGATCCACGGCCGCACCTGCTCGCGGCCCTTCATCGTGCCCACGGCGTGCTCGATGTAGTCGACGTCGACGGTGTAGTGGTCGGCCCAGATGTCCCAGTTCTTCGTCTGGGCAGCCCGGTCCACGGTCTGCTCGAAGGTTTCGAAGGCGGCGGCGAGTTCCTCGCGGCTGAAAGACCTGCTCGTCACCCCAAAACTAGAACACGTTCTACCAACGTTTGTCGAGACCTGTCACTGCACGGCCGACACCGGTCGGGCGCCCAGCGGGGCCTGCAGTGCCACCTCGGCGGTGCCGGCTACGGCGAGGGCGATACACATGCGGCCGACGGACTCCGGCGGCGTTCCGCCGCGCAATTCGATCGTCACCGTATCGGGAGTTTCCCGGGTGATCAGGTGCACGCCGAAACAGTCCGGGGTCCCCGCGGTGAAGTTGACGAACAGGCCATCCCCGTCGCGGCTGAAGGATTCGATCCGGGTCTGGTGCGGGTCGACGATCGCCGGGTTGTCGACGAAGACGGTCCGCGTCGGATCGAGCGGCACCTCCGGCACCGCGATGGGATTCGGTTCGGCCACCGCGTCGGGGCAGCCGGCCAGCAGGAGTAGCCCGGCGGCGGCTGCGGACAAGACGACACGCATGACCCCCACGGTAACCGCGGAGCACAATGGGGTGCATGGGTAATTCTTCGACAGCGATCCTGGCGGGCGGCTGCTTCTGGGGCATGCAGGATCTGATCCGCAAGCAGCCCGGTGTGGTGTCCACCCGGGTGGGCTACACCGGCGGCCGCAACGACCATCCGACGTACCGCAACCATCCCGGCCACGCGGAAGCCGTCGAGATCGTCTACGACCCGACGAAGACCGATTACCGGGCACTGCTGGAGTTCTTCTTCCAGATCCACGATCCGTCGACCAAGGACCGGCAGGGCAACGATGTCGGGACCAGCTACCGGTCGGCGATCTTCTACCTCGACGACGAGCAGAAGCGGATCGCGCTGGACACCATCGCCGATGTCGACGCCTCCGGGCTGTGGCCGGGCAAGGTGGTCACCGAGGTGACGCCTGCCGTCGATTTTTGGGAGGCCGAGCCCGAGCACCAGGACTACCTGGTGCACTACCCGAACGGGTACACCTGCCACTTCCCGCGGCCGGGCTGGAAGCTGCCCAAGCGGCAGACCGCCAACCAGTAGTAGCGGCTCAGGCGCCCAGCGGGGTGGCTCGGCGCCGCACCACGATGCGCCCGCCGGACTTCGGCGTATAGGCGACGCCGCGGGAGTGCACCTTCTCGCCGGGCGCGGTGGTGGTTTCGATGACGAAGTGGCGCAGCACTGTTCGCAGTACCACGTCCATTTCCACGTTGGCGAACACCGCACCGACGCAGCGCCGGGTGCCGCCCCCGTAGGGCAGCCAACCCAGGCCGGGTCGGGTGCCGACGAAGCGCTGCGGGTCGAACCGTTGCGGATCGGGGAAGTCATTCGCCCCCTCCTGGATTTGCGAGATCGCCACGATGACGGAGTGACCTTGCGGAATCTCCCACTCCCCCAGCCGGATTGACGGCGCATACACGTGGCGGCCGGCGAAGTCGATGACGGTGCGGTTGCGTTGCACCTCCAGGATCGTGGCCTGCCGGTATTCGTTGTCGTCGGTGGCCGCCTCGGCCACCAGCTCGGCCAGCACCCGCGGATGGCGGCTGATCCGCTCGAAGACCCAACCCAGGGTCGAGGCCGTGGTCTCGTGCCCGGCAGCCAGCAAGGTCAGCAGCTCGTCACCGATGTCCTTGCGGGACATCGCCGATCCGTCTTCGTAGGTGCTGCGCAACAGCAGCGCCAGAATGTCGTCGCGCTGGTCGAAGTCCGGGTCGGCCTCCACCCGGTCGATGAGCCGGTCGATGACGGCGTCGTAGCGGCGGCGGTAGGTGGCCAACCGTCCCCATGGACTGAACCGGCCGTAGGTCCGGGCCGGGGTGGGCACCACCACCAGCCGCGATCCCAGGGTGACCCAGGGCGGGATGATGCGGCGGAGCTCGTCGAGTTGTTCGCCGTCGGCGCCGAACACCGCGCGCAGGATCGCGTTGAGGGTGATGCGCATCATCGGTTCGAGCGTCTTGAACTCCTGACCTTCCGGCCAGTTCGCGGTTTCGCGCAGGGCTTCCTCTTCGAAGATCGCCTCGTAGTTCTTGATGCTCTTGCCATGAAACGGCGGGGTGAGCAGCTTGCGGCGGCGCCGGTGGTCGGTGCCGTCGAGGGCGAACACCGAGCCGGATCCGAGGATCCGGCTCAGGTTGGGCTGAATGTTGCCGACGTCGTCGGTGTTGGCGGCGAACAGCTGCTTGGCCAACTGGGCGTCGGCGACCATCACGGTGGGTCCGAAGATCGGGAGTTTGAGGCTGAACACGTCGCCCTGGCGGCGGGCGATCTGCTTGACCACCCAGCGCCTGGCCAGCGCGAAACCAATGGCCTGCAGCGGCTGCGGCACCCGGGCAGGCGGCGGAACCCTGGTCTTCTCGGTAGCGACGAGGTCGGTCATACCATCTCCAGCCAGTCTTGGTACCGCTCGGTACCAGCGTTGTGAGGTACGGTACTCCCAGGTACCAGCTAGCGCAAGGGGGTCGGCTTCGATGAGGGCGCTGAGCCATGCCGATCCACCGGTCGACAGCTACCGCCTCCGGCTGCTCGACGGGCTGGCCGCGGCGATCACCGACAAGGGCTATCGGGACACCACGGTGGCCGACATCGTCCGGCACGCCCGCACGTCCAAGCGCACGTTCTACGACCAGTTCGGCACCAAAGAGGATGGCTTCCTCGAGCTGTTGCGGGCCAACAACGCCGCGCTCGTCGAACGGATCGCAACCGCGGTCGACCCCGAGGCAGCGTGGACCGATCAGATCGGACAGGCGGTGGGCGCCTATGTCGATCACATCGCGTCCGCCCCGGCCATCACGCTCAGCTGGATTCGCGAGCTGCCCGCGCTGGGCACCAGAGCCCGGCCCTTGCAACGGGAGGCCATGCACGCGCTCACCGAGCTGCTGATCGAGCTCAGCGGCAGCGCCGGGTTCCAGCGCGCCGGCCTGCCGCGGCTCACCCAGCCGATGGCCATCATCCTGCTCGGCGGGCTGCGGGAACTTACCGCCCTGATCGTCGAGGACGGCCGCGACATCCACGAGATCTACGGGCCCGCGGTGGCCGCGTCACAGGCGATCATGACCGCCAATTCAGCTGAGCAGCAACCGCGCTGACTTCTCCAGCCGACGTGCCACCGCCGCCGAGGGGTCATATCCCATCCCGGCCCACACCAGGGTTCCGGTGTAGAGCAGCTCCAGGGCCTCGATGACGTCCAGGTCCACCTCGGGCCCCAGCGCAGCCACCAACCGGCCCCGGATATCGGCACCGATGCGCTGGCGCAACACGTCGACGTCGGGATCCTTGCCGAGCAGGGCGTTGGTCACCGCCCCGGCGAACTCGGGCTCGTCGGCCACCAGCGTGGCGATGTGCTGCAACACCTCGACCACCCGGGTGGCCGGATCGTCGGAGGTGTGCGCG
Source organism: [Mycobacterium] fortunisiensis (assembly GCF_019050325.1). GTDB lineage: Bacteria > Actinomycetota > Actinomycetes > Mycobacteriales > Mycobacteriaceae > Mycobacterium > Mycobacterium fortunisiensis. Next base: position 287,317 of record NZ_VOMB01000027.1, read on the forward strand.
GCCGCCGGCGCTGCCGAGAGCCGGCGCCAGAACACCTCGGCCACCAGATGTTCCTTGGACGAGAAGTAGGTGTACGCGGTCGCGGCTCCGACCCCGGCCTCGGCGGCCACGCGCCGCACCGTCAGCCCGGCGAAGCCGTCGCGCGCTATCAGCTCTACCGCGGCCTTCCCCAGGCGTTCGACAGTGTCGGCCTGCCGGGCACTCAGACGGCGGCGGGTCGACTCCAGGGCCGTCTCGGACACGTGTCCGGACGCTACTACAACCGATGGTCGCCAGCAACGGTATGTTGAGTGCTCATGAGCACTGCCCAGACCGATTTGCCGCCCCGCGCCGAACGCCTGTTCACCCTCGCCGAGCAGGTCATCGGCTTCATGCCGGCCGACGAAGGCCGAGCCCTCTACGACGCCGGGGTGCGCTACCTCGGCGGAGGTGTCGGGGTCGAGATCGGCACCTACTGCGGCAAGTCGACGGTGATGCTGGGCGCCGCCGCGCAGGAGACAAATTCGGTGCTCTACACCGTCGACCACCACCACGGTTCGGAAGAGCATCAGCCGGGCTGGGAGTACCACGACACCTCGATGGTCGATCCGGTCACCGGACTGTTCGACACCCTGCCCACCATGCGCCACACCCTCGACGCCGCCGGCCTCGATGAGCATGTGGTCGCGGTGGTCGGCAAGTCGCCGGTGGTGGCCCGGGGTTGGCGAATGCCGTTGCGGCTGTTGTTCATCGACGGCGGCCACACCGAGGAGGCCGCACAGCGGGACTTCGACGGCTGGGCCCGCTGGGTGGAGGTGGGTGGCGCGCTGGTCATCCACGACGTGTTCCCCGACCCGAACGACGGGGGCCAGGCACCGTTCCACATCTATCAGCGGGCGCTGGCGACCGGCTCCTTCGACGAGGTCATGGCCATGGGGTCGATGCGCGTGCTGCAGCGAACCTCGGGTGAGCCGGGGCAGCTGGATTAGCGGTCGCTGACCACACACTCACAGTCGTACTCGCCCTCCAGGCCACGCGGCAGCCCCACGCCCCGGAAGATGCCGCTGGCCGGCGTGGTCGAGGACAATGCGTCGGCGGCCAGAATCATGGCGGCCCCGGTCCAGGTGGTGCGTTCCTCGGGCCAGCGCTTACCGTCGGCGAAAACCAGCCCGGTCCAATACGATCCGTCGGCCTCACGCAGATGGTGCATGGCGGCGAACTGTTCGTGGGCGCGCCGGGTGTCGCCGATCGCGTCGAGAGCCATGACCAGTTCGCAGGTCTCGGCGCCGGTGACCCAGGGCCGGTGGTCGACGCAGCGGATACCCAGACCGGGCACCACGAAATCGTCCCAGCGCTCGTCGATCCGGCACTTTGCCGCGTCTCCGAGCAGTGCCCCGCCGAGCACCGGGTAGTACCACTCCATGGCATGGGTGTCTTTGGCGGAGAACGCCTCTGGATGTTCGGCGATGGCGTGCCCGAGGCGGCCGACCGCGACCTCCCACTCCGGTTGCGGATCGTCGAGGTAATCGGCCAGCGCCAGCCCGCACCGGATGCTGTGGTAGATGCTGGCGCAGCCGGTCAGCAGCGCCTCTGCAACGGGGCCGGACGGACTTGCGGCCCAGTAGATCTCGCCGCCCGATGCCTGCAGACCCAGGACGAAGTCGAGGGCCCGGGTCACCACCGGCCACATCGACTCGGCGAAGGCGCGGTCTCCGGTGATCAGCACGTGGTGCCACACCCCGGTGGCGACATAGGCGCAGAAGTTGCTGTCGCTGTTGGCGTCCTCGATGACGCCGTTGCGCATTTGGATCGGCCAGGATCCGTCGGCGCGCTGTTCGGTGCGGCACCAGTCGAAGCCGGCGCGGGCCGGTTCGATGAGCCCGGCCACGGTGAGCGCCATGGCGTTCTCGACGTGATCCCACGGGTCGGTGTGCCCGCCGTCGAACCATGGCAGCGCGCCTGAGGGTTCCTGGGTCGCGGCGATCGAACGCGCCGTCTGCAAGCAGTCTTCAGGTGTCAAAACTCCCGGCACACCGGGGATCTCAAGCTCCAGCACAGCGCGGGCCTAGCCGTTGAATTCGGGTGTGCGCAGGTCCGGCTTGACAAAATACATCGCCACGCTCTTGCCGATCACCGGGTTCAGCAGCGACTCGGCGGTACGGGTCAACCAGGGCCGGCCCATCATGTCCCAGACCAGCAGCTGGTGGTAGGCCTTCACCGCCGGGTGGCTGTTCTTCTCGGTGCCGACCAGACATTTGAGCCACCAGTACGGCGCGTGCAGCGCGTGCTCGTGGTGGGTGTGGGCCAGTGTCAGCCCGTGGGCGAGCACCTTGTCACGCAACTCATCGGCCTTGTAGATGCGGATGTGTCCGCCCTCGTTGGCGTGGTATTCGTCCGACAGCAGCCAGCACACCTTCTCGGGCAGCCAGCGTGGCACCGTGATGGCCAGCGTGCCACCGGGTTTCAGCACCCGCACCAGTTCGGCAATGGCTCGATCATCTTCCGGTACGTGCTCGAGGATCTCCGAGGCGATGACGCAGTCGAAGCTGGAGTCGGTGTAGGGCAGGTCGAGCGCGTCACCCTTGACGGCTTCGCCCTTCGCCGACAGCGGCACCTCGCCCGCTTCGCGCATGGCCTGCAGCATGGTGTCGACATCGTTGAGGTCGGAGGCACTCTGGTCGAAGCCGACGACATTGGCGCCGCGCCGGTAGGCCTCGAAAGTGTGCCGGCCTGCGCCGCAGCCGACGTCGATCACCGTGGTACCCGGCCCGACACCGAGACGGTCGAAATCGACGGTCAGCATGAGGTCACCTTTCCTTCTTCTGCTCCGCGGGTGCTTGACCCAACCCGTTCGCGGGCCATCTCGTACACCGAGACTGTCTGCGCAGCAACGGATTCCCAACTGAAGACGTCGAGTGCCCGCTGCCGCCCGGCGGCGCCGAGCCGGCGGCGTTCCAGCGGTGAGTCGAGCAGTTCGCCGAGCACCGCGGTCAGCTCGTCGACATCGGCCGGGCGCACCAACCGGGCGCAGGTGCCGTCCTCGCCGACCACCTCGGGCAGCGCACCCGCGCGGCTGGCCACGATCGGGGTGCCGCTGGCCATGGCCTCCACCGCCGGCAGCGAGAAACCCTCGTACAGCGATGGGATGCAGGCCACTTCGGCGGACGCCAGCAGCGCGGCGAGCTCCTCATCGGACAGGCCGCTCGAGCTGTGCACGATGTCGGAGATGCCGAGCTCGGCGATGAGCTTCTCGGTGGGGCCGTTGGGTTCGAGCTTGGACACCAACTGCACGTCCAGGTTGCGTTCCACCCGCAGCCGGGCCACGGCGTGCAGCAGATGGCTGACGCCCTTGAGCGGAACGTCGGCACTGGCGATCGCGATGATGCGTCCGCTCACCCGCTGTTCGGCCGGCCGGAACAGTTCGGTGTCCACGCCCAGCGGCACGATGTGCAGCTGATCGGGGGTCACCCCGAAGTCCTCGGCGATGTCGGCGGCCGAGGACGACGAGACGGTGAGCAGCTCGGGGATGCGGCGGGCCACCTTTTTCTGCATCTCGGCGAAGCCGTACCAGCGTCGCACCAGCGGCTTGCGCCACCACTTGGCCGCGGCGATCTCCACCACCCGGTCCCGGGTGATCGGGTGGTGCACGGTGGCCACCACCGGCAGGCCGGCCTCGGCGATCTTCAGCAGCGCCGAGCCCAGGCTCTGGTTGTCGTGGACCACGTCGAATTCGTCGCGCCGCGCCGCCAGGATCCGGGCCACCCGCATGGTGAAGGTGCGCGGCTCCGGGAACCCGGCGCTCCACATCGTCGCCAGTTCCAGCGCGTCGATCCGGTCGCGGATCTCGCTGGGCCGGGGCACCCGGAACGGGTCCGGCTCACGGTAAAGGTCCAGGCTGGGCACCTTGGTGAGGGTGACCCGCGGATCCAGCCCCTCGGGATAGGGCTGGCCGGAAAACACCTCGACGTGATGGCCGAGCTCGGCCAGACCGCGGCTGAGATGGCGCACGTAGACGCCCTGCCCGCCGCAATGGGTCTTGCTCCGATAAGACAGCAACGCAATACGCATAGTCAGGTCACCTGATGGCCGGAATGGTGCTGAGCTGGGAATACACGCTCAACGCGTCGACTCCGAACCCTCTGGACATGTGTCCAGACTATAGTTTGACCGGCTAGCGGACGCAACGCGTCGGCTGGCTGCTCACGGCGGCGGGAAACCACCCGTGGCAACCGGCCCCCAGCGGGTGGGCGTGATCCGGATCAGGCACTTGCCCTGGTCCACCATCGCCTGGCGGTACTCGTCCCAATCCGGGTGCTCACCGGCGACGGCGCGGAAATAGTCGACGAGCGGTTCGACCGCATCGGGCAGTCCGATCACCTCCGCATCGCCGTCCACCTGCACATAAGGCCCGTTGAACTCGTCGGACAGCACGGTCACGCTGGCCTGCGGCGTGCGCCGGAGATTGGCGGCCTTGGCCCGCCGCGGATAGCTCGCGATCACGATGCGGCCCCGTTCGTCCACCCCGCCGGTCACTGGCGAACTCTGCAACGTGCCGTCGGCACGGAACGTGCTGAGCACCATCCGGTGCCGCGGGCGCACGAAGTCCAGCAGCTCGCCGATCCCCACGGTGTCTGCGGTCGCATACTTTCGGGCCATACTCTCGGTCACCTCTCATTCGGGAACGACGAACGCGAACGGACGGGGAAATCCCAGCCCGGTCAGCCGGGCACCACGCACCGCGGCCACGTCGATCGGCAACACATACCCCGACGACGGTTCATAGCACTGCAGCACGCCGTCGGCGGCCTCGACGATCAACACCCAGTGCCGCGGAATACCGCGCTCACCGATGAGCATCGCCACCGGCCACCCGTCGGTGACAGCACCACATACATCCGCCAACGAGTCGCGGGCACCGCGGAACCGGCGCCACCGGTAGGTCGCTCCGTACTTGCTGCTGTGCGCGGTGAGCGCGCGAGCCATGCCCGCCGGGGTGGTCCCGAGTTGCCGGGGCCAGATCCGGTTGACCGAGGCGTGGATTCGGCCCTGCTCCGCGGCGAACCAGGTGTCGCCGCCGGGATTCAGCAACTCCGCGCGGTAGGTGTGGTCCAGCAGGGCACCAGCCACCACCGCGACCGTCGGGCCACAGGTGATCCCGTCGCGCTGCCGTAGCCGTAAGGCCGCCAGTTTCGCTGGCTTCACACAGATCCGGTCATCTGATCCATCAATTTCCGCCATCGGAAATCAAATCTTCTCGACTACCGGTTTCACCCGGCATACCGCAGCGTAGCGGAGACGTGAAATGAGGACACAGCAATGCGAAACTCTCGAATCCTGGCCGCCGCCATCGCCTTTTTGACGGCCGCCGGCATCGCGATGGGAGCCCCGGCCGGCGCCGCACCCAACGGCCCGGGCGATGCCGAGAAGACCATCAAAAACCTTCAGTCCCAGGGCTACACCGTGATCGTCAATCGCCTCGGCACCACCCCGTTGGATCAGGCCTCGGTGGTGGCCGTGCGGCCCGGACCGAACTACAGCCGCGCCGACACGCTGAGCGCCGTCACCCGCCGCACGGTGTACGTGGACGTCAAGTAGCAGACAGACACCAGCCCCGGCGTCGATAATGAGCCGATGGCGGTGAAGATGGCCGATCTGCTGGGCAGCACGCTGGGCGACCTGCGATACCAGGCCACCGCCAAACGTATCCGGGTGTGCCTGGGCGGGGAGCCGGTGGCCGACACCGACGCGGCGGTCCTGGTGTGGGAACCGCGCCGGGTGGTCCCGACGTACGCGGTGCCGCGCTCGGCGTTGACCGCGCAGCTGGTCCCGGCGGGCGGAGACGTCGGCGACGACGAGATCCCCGGGTTCTTGGACCCGTCGGTGCCGTTCACCGCACACACCTGCGCGGGCACGGTATTCGACGTCATCGCCGGCGACGAAACCGGTGCCGCGGCGGCCTACCAGCCCGACGACGTGGAGCTGGCCGGCTACCTGATCCTGGATTTCGCCACATTCGAATGGCGGGAGGAGGACGAGCCGATCGTCTCGCACCCGCACGATCCCTATCACCGGATCGACGTCCGACGCAGCCGACGGCACATCCGCATCGAACACGAGGGACAGCTGCTGGCCGAATCCCGCAGTCCCACACTGCTGTTCGAAACCGGCCTACCGGTCCGCTACTACCTGCCGCGCGAGGACATCACCACCGCACTGGACGTCAGCGACTCCGTCACATACTGCGCATACAAGGGCCGGGCCACCTATTACTCGCTGCCCGGCGGTCCGGCCGACCTGGCCTGGTCCTACCACGAACCCCTGATCGACGCGGAGCCTGTGCGCGACCGGGTCTGTTTCTTCGACGAACACGTGGACGTGTTCGTCGACGGCAAGCGCGCGGACCGCCCGAACACCCTGTGGAGCTGACGAAGGCCCTGTTTCAGGCTGCCCAGTTCTGGCAACATTCCGGTCATGATGGGCTCATCGGGCGTCACGTTCACCGCTGCCGCCGGCACTGAGGGCGGCGGCGCCGCGCTCGATCAGGTGATCGGCATGTCGGTGGTCGCCATGATCGTCACCGTCGCCTTGCTGTGGATCGGCTATCTGCACCGCAACCGGCGCATCACCTGGCTGAACAACTTCGCCGAGCGGCTCGGCCGCAAGTTCCATCGACCGCCGTGGGTGGCGCTGCAGGTGTTCCTGTTCACCGCGACCATCATCTGCGCGCTGTTCGGTTTCATCTGGGATGTCAGCTTGCACATCGGCAAAGGCCGCGACGCCGGGCCGCTGGCCAACCCGGCGCACTACTTCATCCTGATCGGGCTGTTCCTGTTGTTCATCGCCGGTTCGATGGCCATCGTGCTGCCCTACGACAAGCCCGGGCCGGCCGCCATCCGGATCACCCGCACCTGGTACGCCCCGGTCGGCGGCGTGCTGATGGCGCTGTGCGGGTTGTACGCGCTGATCGGCTTCCCGCTCGACGACATCTGGCACCGGATCTTCGGCCAGGATGTCACGCTTTGGGGCCCAACGCATTTGATGTTGATCGGCGGTGCCGGCCTGTCGCTGATCGCCGTGCTGCTGCTCGAACACGAGGGCCGGGTGGCGATGGGGCCGGACGCACCCGAGGACACCAGGTTCAACAAGTTTCTCTACTACCTGTCATTCGGCGGGCTGTTCATCGGCCTCTCGGTGTTCCAGATCGAATACGACTTCGGTGTCGAACAGTTCCGGCTGGTGCTGCAGCCGATGATGATCGCGGGCGCGGCCGCGCTGGCCGCAGTCGCGGCCAGGCTGGTGCTCGGTCCGGGTGGCGCGCTCATCGCCGCGGGTTTCGCCATCGTGCTGCGCGGTGCCGTCGCCTTTGTCGTCGGCCCCGGCCTCGGCGCCCCGACGAGCTGGTTCGCGCTCTACCTCGGCCCCGCGCTGGTGGTCGAGCTCATCGCGCTGACCCCACTCGTCAAGCGGCCCATCCTCTTTGGTGCGGTCGGCGGGCTCGGGGTGGCCACCGTCGGGCTGTGGCTGGAATCGCTGTGGATCGGCGCGGTCTACCACTATCCGTGGCCCGTCAGCATGTGGGGTGAGGCGCTGTCCATGGCGATTCCGGTGGCCGTCGGGATGGGTCTGTGCGGGGCGCTGCTGGCCCTGGTGCTCACCGGTCAGCCGCTGCCCCGGCCCGCGGTCGGCATCTCGATCGTGGTGCTCACCGTGCTCGTGATCGGCGGCGCGGTGGCCAACGGCCTGCGCACCGAGGTTCCGCAAAACGCCAGTGCCACCATCACTTTGACCGACCTTCCCGAGCGCGACGGGCAGCGCTGGGTCTCGGCCGACGTCCGGCTCAGCCCGGACCATCTGGTCAGCGATGACCCGGAATGGGTTTCGATCCTGGCGTGGCAGGGCGGCCTGGCCAACCAGCACGGCCTGGTGATCAACCGGCTCGAGCAGGTCGGTCCGGGCCACTACCGTTCGACGCAACCGATCCCGGTGTCCGGCAGCTGGAAGACGCTGCTGCGCGTGCAGGACGGCACCACCATGGCCGGGGTGCCGATCTACCTGCCCGCCGATCCGGGCATCGGCGCCACCGAGACGCCGGCGCTGAGCTCGAGTAGCCGGGAGTTCGTCCAGGAGATCACGATCCTGCAGCGTGAACGCAACCTCGACCACCCGACGTGGTTGTACAACGTGGCCTCGCTGGTGGTGTTGGTGTGCACCTTGATCCTGATCGCCGGGCTGAGCTGGGGGGCCGGCCGGATCAATGCCCGCGAGCTGGCGGCCGGCCGCGAACCCGCCGGGCTGCCATGACCTATCAGGCCGACCACACCCTGCTGCTGGCGTTGCCGGCGTTCGCCCCGGCGGTGGTTGTGGTGGGGGTGGTGGTGTATGTGGCAATGCGGGACAGGCGGCAGGTCAGCCGAGATGACGAGGACGACTCCTCGGGTGAGGATGGTTCACCGTGATGAACCTCAGAAGCAGTGCCGTCGTCCTGGCGTCCGTCCTCACCCTGATGACTGCGGCGTGCGGTGGCACCGGTGACACCGAGAAGACCGACAGCGCAACCGGTTCGGCCGTGCCGTCGGCGACCACGGTCAGCCCGTCGGACATGACCGACCAGCAGCAGGCGCCCGCGCGGCTGGTCATCGACGTGACCATCGAGGGCGGCGAGGTCACCCCGACCAACGAGCGGCTGGACGGCAAGGTCGGCGAGCCGATCGTGCTGCGGGTGAACAGCGACGCCACCGACGAACTCCATGTGCACTCTCATCCCGAGCACACCTTCGCGGTCGAGGCCCGCAAGGGCCAGCAGTTCCAGTTCACCGTCGAGGTGCCGGGCACCGTCGACATCGAGTTGCATCACCTGAACCGCACCGTCGCCAGCGTGCACGTACAGCCGTGACGTCCGGGCCGACGGCGCTGCTGGCCCACGGTCTGGGCGGTTCGACCGACCTGCCTATCCCGTACACGTACGCGTTGATCGGTGCGGCCTGGACGTTGACGTTCACCTTTGCGGTGGTGGCGCTGGCCTGGCGCCGGCCCCGGTTCGATCCGGACAAGCCGGGCGTTGCGCTACCGCCCTGGGTGACGTCGGTGCTGGATTCCGTCGTCACCCGCTGGGCCGTCGCCCTGCTCGCGCTCGCGCTGACCGGCTGGGTGGCGTACACCGGGTTCACCCGCGAGCCGGCGGCCAATCCCCTGCCCGGGGTGTTCTACGTGCTGCTGTGGGTGGGGTTGGTCGCCGCCTCGGTGGTGTTCGGTCCGGTGTGGCGACTGATCTCCCCGGTCCGTGCGGTGTGCCGGTTCCTTCCGCTGCGTGCCCGGCTGGTCTATCCGCCGTGGCTGGGATACTGGCCGGCGGCGGCGGGGTTGTTTGCGTTCGTCTGGCTGGAGTTGGCCAGCCCGAACCCGGGATCGGTTGCGGCCATTCGTAACTGGCTGTTGGTCTACCTGGCGGTCACGCTCACCGGCGCCCTGTGCTGCGGGCCGCGGTGGCTGGACAATGCCGACCCGTTCGAGGTGTACAGCACGGCCGCCTCGCGGCTCTCGCCGCTGCGCCGTCAGGACGGCCGGATCGTGCTGGGCAACCCGTTCGACCACCTGCCGTCGATGCCGATCCGGCCCGGGTTGGTCGCCGTGTTGGCCGTGCTGCTGGGCTCGACCGCGTTCGACAGTTTCTCGGCAATGCCCCAGTGGCGCAACTTCGTCGACGCGCATGCCGGGTCGGCACCGGCGGCCAGCTTGATCCGCACCGCGGGTCTGCTGGTGTTCGCCGCCACGGTGGCGGTGACGTTCTGGGCGGCGACCCGCACGACGGGCGGGGTGGACCGCCGGCTCCGGCGTGAGCTGCCCGGGCTGATGGCGCATTCGCTGATCCCGATCGTCGTCGGCTACGTGTTCGCGCACTACCTGTCGTACCTGGTGGAGCGCGGACAGCAGACCCTGATCCTGCTGTTCGGGCTGCACGATGTGCAGGTCAGCTATTTTCTGTCGGCACACCCGTCACTGTTGGCCACGCTCAAGGTCGGCTTCGTGCTGGCCGGTCACGTCGCCGGGGTGATCGCCGCGCACGATCGTGCCCTGCGACTGCTGCCCAAACCGCACCAGCTCACCGGCCAGCTCGCGACGATGCTGGTGATGGTCGGCTACACCTTCACCGGCCTCTACCTGCTGTTTGGCGGGTAGCGTCGAAGTATGCAGACGCCCACAGCGACCAGGGCACTCGTCATCGTCGACGTGCAGAACGACTTCTGCGAGGGCGGCTCGCTCGCCGTCGCCGGGGGCGCCGCGGTGGCGCGGGCCATCACCGCGCTGCTGGCCGACCACGGATACGCCCATGTGGTGGCCACCAAGGATTTCCACATCGATCCGGGCGACCATTTCTCCGACGCCCCCGACTATCGGCGCTCGTGGCCGCGGCACTGCGTGGCCGGCACGGAAGGGGCGGCGTTCCACCCAGATTTCGATCCCACCGCGGTCGAAGCGGTGTTCGAGAAGGGGCATTATTCGGCGGCCTACAGCGGCTTCGAAGGTGTCGACGGGACCGGGACCACGCTGGCGGACTGGCTGGCCGCGCGTGGCGTCGAGGCGGTGGACGTGGTGGGCATCGCCACCGACTACTGCGTCGCCGCCACTGCCGCCGACGCGGTCAAGGCCGGCCTGCACGCCCGGGTGCTGACCGGGCTGACCGCCGGGGTGGCGCCGGCGAGCACCACGGCCGCGTTGGCCGAATTACGTTCCGCCGGAGTGGAAATCAGCTAGTCGGGTCGACGGGTCGGCCGGTCCAGCGCGGTTCCCGGCGCTCAGCATGGGCCCGGACCCCTTCGCGCGCGTCGTCGTGCGCCATCAACTGCAGGTGGATCTCGGTTTCCCGGGCGCCGACGGCGGCGCGGTCCAGATCGTACGAATCCCACAGCAATCGCTTGCTGGCCGCCACCGACATCGGCGCGGTGTTCACCGCGATGTCGCGGGCGAGCTCCAGCGCGGCGGGCAGCACCTGCTCGGCCGGCAGGACGCGGCTGCCCAGACCGAGCGCGACGGCGCGGTGACCGTCGAACGTGGCGCCGGTCAGCAGGATCTCGGCGGCGTTGGCCAGTCCGACGAGCCGGGGCAGGATCCAGTGCGAGTAGGCGTCGCCGACCATGCCACGCCGGGCCTGCACCACCCCGTAGCGCGCATCGGCCGCGAAAATCCGGATGTCGCACTGCAATGCGAGGGTCAGCCCGATGCCGATGGCGTGTCCGTTGACCGCCGCGATCACCGGCTTGGCCAGGGTCCAGGCCGGTACCGACACACCGGCCGCGCTGAACTCCGCTGCCGGCTCGGTGAAGGTGCGGTCCCCGGCGCCCAGGTCCGCGCCGGCGCAGAACGCCGGCGGGGCGCCGGTCAGCACGATCACCCGGATCGCGTCGTCGGCGTCGCAGCGCCGGTAGGCGTCGGCCAGCTCTTCGCGCATCCCACCGCCGAACGCGTTGCGCTGTCGCGGACGGTTCAGCGTGATCGTCGCAACCGACGCATCGCAGCTGACCTGCAAGGTCCGATAATCGGGCAGATCGGTGCCACTGGTCATGGCTGACCAGCGTCGCACATTCACCGGGCCGCCGGCCCCCGAGCGCCGTATGGTCGATTTGTGACTTCCACGGATCAGGCTGGGTCGGACAGACTGGAAACGTGGCGGGGCAAGGCCTACCCGCTGGGCGCCACCTACGACGGCTCGGGCACCAATTTCGCCTTGTTCAGCGAGATCGCCGAGCGGGTCGAGCTGTGCCTGTTCGACCCGGACGAGTCCGGGGTACTGCACGAAACCCGGGTGACGCTGCCCGAGGTGGACGGGTTCGTCTGGCACGGCTTCATTCCCGGCGTCGAACCGGGCCAGCGCTACGGCTACCGGGTGCACGGCCCCTACGACCCGGCGTCGGGTCATCGCTGCAACCCGAACAAGCTGGTGCTGGATCCCTATGCCAAGGCGATCGAGGGCTCCTTCGACTGGGGCCAGCCGCTGTTCTCCTACAACTTCGACGATCCCGACAGCCGTAACGACGACGACTCGGCTGCCCACATGCCGAAGGCCGTCGTGATCAACCCCTACTTCGACTGGGGTGTCGACCACCCGCCGAGCCACGAGTACGCCGACACCGTCATCTACGAGGCCCATGTCAAAGGGCTCACCCAGACCCATCCCGACATCCCCGAGCAACTTCGCGGCACCTATGCCGGCGTGGCCCACCCGGCGATCATCGAACATCTGAAGGCGCTGGGGGTCAACGCGATCGAGCTGATGCCGGTCCACCATTTCGTGGACGACTCCACCCTGGTCGACAAGGGGCTGTCGAACTACTGGGGCTACAACACGATCGGCTTCCTGGCGCCCGACCCCCGGTACAGCTCGGCCACGACCCCGGGCGGGCACGTCCAGGAATTCAAGGCCATGGTGCGCGAGCTGCACGCCAACGGCATCGAGGTGATCCTCGACGTCGTCTACAACCACACCGCAGAGGGCAATCACCTGGGCCCGACGCTGTCGATGCGCGGCATCGACAACGCCGCCTACTACCGGCTCGTCGATGACGACTTGCAGTACTACATGGACTACACCGGCACCGGCAACAGCCTCAACGTCGGCCACCCGCACACCCTGCAGCTGATCATGGACTCGCTGCGCTACTGGGTCACCGAGATGCATGTCGACGGGTTCCGTTTCGACCTGGCCGCCACCCTGGCCCGGGAGTTCTACGATGTCGACCGGCTGAGCGCGTTCTTCGAACTGGTGCAACAGGATCCGGTTGTGAGCCAGGTCAAACTGATCGCCGAGCCATGGGACGTCGGCCCGGGTGGCTACCAGGTGGGCAACTTCCCGCCGCAATGGACCGAGTGGAACGGCAAATTCCGCGACACGGTCCGCGACTACTGGCGCGGCGAGCCGGCGACCCTCGACGAGTTCGCCTACCGGCTGACCGGTTCGGCCGATCTCTACGAACAAACCGGTCGCCGGCCGTTCGCTTCGATCAACTTCGTCACCGCGCACGACGGCTTCACCCTGCGGGATCTGGTGTCCTACAACGAGAAGCACAACGAGGCCAACGGCGAGGACAACCGCGACGGGGAAAGCAACAACAAGTCGTGGAACTGCGGCGCCGAGGGCCCCTCCGACGATCCGGCCGTCACCACGTTGCGCGCTCAGCAGCAGCGTAATTTCCTGGCCACTCTGCTGCTGTCCCAAGGTGTTCCGATGCTCTCGCACGGCGATGAGCTGGGACGCACCCAGGGCGGGAACAACAACGTGTATTGCCAGGACAACGACACTTCCTGGATCGACTGGCCCGCAGCCGACACCGATCTGCTCGAGTTCACCCGGTCGGTGTCGGCGCTGCGGCGCGCGCATCCAGTGTTCCGGCGCCGCAGGTTCTTCGACGGCCGGCCGGTGCGTGAGCAGGGGGCGGAGGGACTGCCCGACATCGCCTGGTTCGCCCCCGACGGTTCCGACATGACGGCCGAGGACTGGGCGACCGGGTACGCCAAATCGGTGGCGGTGTACTTGAACGGGCAGGGCATCGCCGACCCTGACGTCCGCGGCCAACGCGTGGTCGACGAGTCGTTCCTGCTGTGCTTCAACGCGCACTACGAGCCCATCGAGTTCGCTTTACCACCGGCACAATTCGCGGCCGGCTGGGTTCCGGCGATCAGCACCTCGGCAAACTCGACGCGTTCTCCCGCTCCTGCGGATAGCAAGGTCACCGTGGATGCGCGGGCGGTGCTGGTGCTGCAGGCCGAATCACATTGATCGTCAATTTCGGCGTTGCTCATCGAGTCGATCTCACTGCTCTTACCAGGAAGTCTGGTACCTTGAAGATGTAGCAGCCGTGGCCGCCTAAGTAGATGTTGAGCATGCGCTCGATGTCACCGGCCGGGCGGGCTGGGGGGTACGAGCCGAAGAGCGGCGGCAACTACCCTGCGGCCACGGCTGCGGCTTCTCAGCGGATTTGCCGCAGCGACATTTCGTTCATCCAATCGATTCATTCGGCGTTCACCTCGCGTCCACCTGGCGACATATACCTCTGTCACAGAGGTATTGTGCGGGGCATGGAAACGCGACGCGATCTCGTCGGCGACCTCTTCGGCGTCGTGGGCCGATTCCGCAGGCAGCTGCGGCGATCGACCGGCGGCGGTTTCGATGCCGCCGGATTGACCCAGTCCCAGGGCGAATTACTCCGCCTCGTCGGGCGCAGACCCGGCATCTCGGTGCGAGAGTCGGCGGGCGAGCTCAACTTGGCGCCCAACACCGCGTCGACCTTGGTGTCCCGCCTGGTCGCAGACGGACTGCTGATCAGAACCCCGGATAACACCGATCGCCGGGTGGCCCAGCTGCGGCTCACCCCACCCGCACAAGCCATCGCCGACGAATCACGAGCGGCCCGCCGGGCCGCCCTGGAGGCTGTTCTGACACAGCTCGACGACGCTCAGATCAACGACCTGGCACGCGGTTTGGCCGTCATGACCGAACTGACCCGGCTGCTGCACGAGAGGGAAGCATGACCACCCCGGCCCCGGCCATCGACTGCAGCCACCTGACCCACCGGTACGGCTCGTTCACCGCGGTCGACGATCTCACCCTGCAGGTACACCGCGGTGAAACCCTGGGCCTGCTCGGCCCCAACGGCGCGGGCAAGACCACGGCGGTGCGGGTGCTGACCACCCTGACGCCCGTGCAGCAGGGCGAGGTGCGGATCTTCGGCCTCGACACCCGGCGGAACACCATGGACATCCGGTACAACATCGGCTATGTGCCACAACAACTCTCGATCGAAGCCGCCCTGACCGGCCGGCAGAACGTCGAGTTGTTCGCACGGTTGTACGACGTGCCACGCACCGAACGCACCGAACGGGTGGACCAGGCCCTGGCCGCCATGCAGCTGTCCGATGTGGCCGAGGCGGTGGCCGGAACCTACTCCGGCGGCATGGTGCGCCGCCTGGAGTTGGCCCAGGCTCTGGTCAACCGGCCGCAGCTGCTGATCCTCGACGAGCCGACGGTCGGGCTGGATCCCATCGCCCGCGACAGCGTCTGGACCCAAGTCGACCGGATGCAGGCCGAGTTCGGCATGACCGTCCTGCTCACCACGCACTACATGGGTGAGGCCGACGCACTGTGCGACCGCGTCGCACTCATGCACCACGGCCGGCTCCAGGCCGTCGGCACGCCGGCCGAACTGAAGGCCACCGTCGCCGAACATGCCACCCTGGAGGACGTTTTCCGGCACTACGCCGGCTCCGACCTGACCGAGACCGGCACGCAGTCCGGCGGCATGCGCGAGGTGCGCTCGACCCGAAGGACGGCGCGTCGTGTCAGCTGAGACTCTGGTCCTGGCCCCGCGCGGGATCCGCCGGGCGCGTGCCATGGCGATGCGGATGGCCGCATTCGCCCTCGTCGAGCTGCAGAAGCTGCGTCACGACCGCACCGAGTTGTTCACCCGGATGGTCCAGCCGGCGCTGTGGTTGCTGATCTTCGGTCAGACCTTCAGCCGACTGCATCTGGTGGATACCGGCGGCGTGGAGTACCTGACCTTTCTGGCACCGGGCATCATCGCCCAATCTGCGCTGTTCATCTCGATCTTCTACGGCATCCAGATCATCTGGGACCGGGATGCGGGCATCCTGGCCAAGCTCATGGTGACACCCGCACCCGCCTCGGCACTCGTGACGGGCAAGGCGTTCGCCGCGGGGGTGCGCTCGGTGGTGCAGGTGCTCGGGGTGGTGCTGCTGGCTTATCTGATGGGCATCGCGATGACGGTCAACCCGCTGCGCATCCTGGCCGCCATGGCAGTGGTGGCGCTGGGTGCGGCGTTCTTCGCGTGTCTGTCGATGACACTGGCCGGGTTGGTGCGCAAGCGGGACCGGTTGATGGGCATCGGCCAGGCAATCACCATGCCGTTGTTCTTCGCGTCCAACGCGCTCTACCCCGTCGACATCATGCCGACCTGGCTGCGCTGGCTGTCGACCGTCAATCCGCTCAGCTATGAGGTCAACGCGTTGCGCGGACTGCTGATCGGTACCCCGACGAACTGGGTACTCGACATCAGCGTGCTGATCGCGGCCGCGGTGCTGGGCATCGTGGTGGCCTCGGCACTGCTACGGAGGCTGGTCCGTTAAGGCCAACCAACCGGATGGTTTAGGGTGCTGTCAGATCCACCGAGAGGGAGACGGTCATGCAACTGGCGCTCACACCGGAGGAAGCAGCTTTCCGCGATGAGCTGCGCACCTTCTACACCACCAAGATTCCGGCCGAGCTTCGGGAACGAAACCGGCTGGGACTGCCGCTGGGCAAAGAGGGCATCGTCACCGCGCACAAAATCCTGCACGAGCACGGTCTGGCGGTACCCAACTGGCCCGTCGAATGGGGCGGCAAGGATTGGACGCCGAACCAGCATCAGATCTGGCTCGACGAGATGCAGTTGGCCAGCGTCCCCGAACCGTTGACCTTCAACGCCAGAATGGTCGGCCCGGTGATCGCCGAGTTCGGCTCGCAGGAGGTCAAGGAACGCTTCCTGCCGCCCACCGCGGCGCTGGATATCTGGTGGTGCCAGGGCTTCTCCGAGCCCGAGGCCGGTTCTGACCTGGCCTCGCTGCGTACCACCGCGGTGCGCGACGGGGACAGCTACATCGTCAACGGCCAGAAGACCTGGACCACCCTGGGCCAGTACGCCGACTGGATCTTCTGCCTGGTCCGCACCGACCCCCAGGCGCCCAAGAAGCAGGCCGGTATCTCGTTCCTGCTGATGGACATGAACACCCCGGGCATCACGCTGCGCCCGATCAAGCTGATCGACGGCAGCTTCGAGGTCAACGAGGTGTTCTTCGAGGATGTCCGGGTGCCGGCCGATCAACTGGTGGGCGAAGAGAACCACGGGTGGACGTACGCGAAGTTCCTGCTCGGCAACGAGCGGACCGGCATCGCCCAGGTGGCCCGCACCAAGGTCCGCCTCGCCGACGTGAAGGCCAGAGCGAAGGCCAACGGTCTGCTGTCCGATCCGCTGTTCGCCGCCCGGCTGGCCGAGGCCGAAAATGACGTGCTGGCTTTGGAACTCACCCAGATGCGGGTGACGTCGGATTCCGCCGACGGCAAGCCGAGCCCGGCCTCCTCGGTGCTCAAGCTGCGCGGCAGCCAGCTGCAGCAGACCGCCACCGAGCTGCTGGTGGAGGTGGCCGGCGCCGATTCGCTGCCCTACGAGGCCGGCGACATCGCCTCACCGGATTGGGCCCAGCACGCCGCCCCGCACTACCTCAACTACCGCAAGACCTCCATCTACGGCGGCAGCAACGAGGTACAACGCACCATCATCGCCTCCACCATTCTCGGATTGTGAGTTGAGCCATGGACTTTCAGCTGACCGAAGAACAGACCCTGCTGGCCGACACCACCCGTGACCTGCTGTCGGGCTACGACACCGAGAAGCGCAACAAGGTGGTGGACGCCGAGCCCGGATTCGACCGCCAGGTGTGGGGACAGCTGGCCGAGGTCGGGATCCTCGGACTCGGATTCGACGAGGATTCCGGTGGCCAGATCGAAATCATGGCGGTGCTGGGCGAAATCGGACGCCGGTTGGCGCCCGAGCCCGTGCTGCACGGCGCGCTGGGACCCGGCGCGATCATCGCCGAGGTCGGCACCGACGCCCAGCGCGCACTGCTCGAGGAGGTCGCTGCCGGCCAGAAGATCCTGGCCTTCGCCCACGCCGAGCCGGGCGTGCGCGGCACCGCCGGTGTGACGACCGCCGCGACGCGCAACGGCGACGGGTGGACGCTGAGCGGCACCAAGAACCCGGTGCTGGCCGGTGACGTCGCCGACACGCTCGTCGTCAGTGCAGCACTTCCCGACGGCGGCACCGGACTGTTCCTGGTCGACGCCGCGAACGTCAGCCGCCAGGGCTACCGGACCTTCGACGGCCAGCGCGGGGCCCAGATCACGCTGGAGGCCACGCCCGCCGAGCCGCTCGGTGAGCCTGCCGACGCCAGCGGGGCGATCGCCAACGCACTGGTGCGGATCTCGGCCGGCCTGTGCGCCGAGGCGGTCGGCGTGATGGACGAGTCGCTGCGGCTGACCACCGATTACCTCAAGTCCCGCAAGCAGTTCGGGGTCACGCTGAGCAAGTTCCAGACGCTGACCCAGCGGGCCGCCGACATGTACATGTCGCTTGAGTTGGCCCGCAGCATGGGCACCTATGCGGCGATGTCGATCGCCGACGGCGACCTGGATCCGGTGATCGCGGCCCGGGCCAAGCTCCAGATCGGCCGCTCGGGGCGGCACATCTCGCAGGAGTCGATCCAGCTGCACGGCGGCATCGGCGTCACCGCCGAATACCCCGTCGGCCATTACGCGGCCCGGCTTACCGCCATCGAGCACACGTTGGGCTCCTCGGCAGATCAGCTACGGACGCTGGTCGGCCAGCTCGACAGCTACGAGATCGCCACGCTGTGACAGCAGCCGCTGCGGCCGGGGCCCGTTCGGTATCGCCGTGGCGATGAGGGCGGCCCCGACCGCGGCGGCGGCGGCGATCAGCAGGGCGACGCGGAACCCGGCCGGCGACGGCAGCGTCTGGCCGGCGAAGACCACCGTCATCTGGGCCAGCACCGCGGTCATCACCGCGCTGGAGGTCGAGGTGCCCAGGGAGCGGGCCAGTGAGTTGATGCTGTTGGCGGACGCGGTTTCCGACACCGGCACTGCGGCGTTGATCAGGGCGGGCAGCGAAGCGAACGCGAACCCGACGCCGAAGCTGACGATCAGGCCCAGCACCAGCACCCCGACCGGGGTGTCGAGGAGCACGATCCCCGCGAAGTAGCCGGCGGCGATGATCGCGCTTCCGATCACCAGCACGACTTTTGGTCCGCGCGCGGCGATCACGCGCGCCGCAACCGGCGCTGCCGCCATCATCGCCAGACCGCCCGGGGCCATCCACAGCCCGGTGGCGACCATGCTCTGCCCCAGCCCGAAGCCGGTTTCGCGAGGCATCTCCAGCAGCTGCGGGCCGACGAGCGACATCGCGAACATGCCGAAACCCACGGCGATCGAGGCGAGATTGGTCAGCAGCACCGGACGCTTCAACGTGGTGCGCATGTCCACGATCGGTGCGGGCACCCGGTACTGCCACCAGGTGAAGACGGCGAATGTGACGATGGCTGCGGCGAACAGGCTCAGCGTGGTGGCGCTGCCCCAGCCCCACATCCCGCCTTTCGAGATGGGCAGCAACAACATCACCAGGCCGATCCCGAGTAGGACCGCGCCGAGCGGGTCGAAGCGGTGATCAGCAGAGACCGGCTCCAGATCGGGCACCAGCAGCACGAACAGGATGCCCGAGGCCAGGCCGAGCCCGGCCGCACACCAGAACAGCGCATGCCAGTTGAACTGCTCGGCGATCACCGCCGACAGCGGCAGGCCCAGCGCACCGCCCACGCCCAGCGATGCGCTCATCAGCCCCATCGCCGAGGCCACCCGCTCCGGCGGCAGTGCGGCGCGCAGCACGCTGATGCCCAGCGGGATGACCGGGACGCCGAAACCCTGTAGACCGCGGCCGATGATCATCGGGATCAGCGAGGTGGTCATCGCGGCGACCAGCGATCCGACGAACAGCAGCCCGGCGCACAGCACGAGGATCCATTTGGGGCCGTACATGTCGCCGAGTCGGCCCAGCATGGGCGTGGACACCGCGCCGGTCAGCAGCGTCACCGTGATCGCCCACGAGGCGTTCGCCCCACTGGTGTTCAGCAGGGCGGGCAGTTGCGGGATCAACGGGATGATCAGGGTTTGCATGAGTGAGACGCTGACGCCCGCCGCCGCGAGAACGGCGATCAGCAGCCCACCGGCCGCCGAACGGCGCGCAGGCTGTTTAGGCATGCTAAGGAAGATAAGCGATCGACGTGACCGAACACAATCAGGAGAGCAGGCGGGCCACCGACCCCAACGGGACGGGCAACCAGCTGGGCCGGTACCGCGCCTCATAGGCCGCCTCGTACACCGCTTTGTCCAGCTCGTAGGCCGCCAGCAAGCTCGCGTGCTCGCGCGGGTCGGTACCGGCCACCGCGGCGTAGCCGTCGCAGAATGCCGCGCTGTTGCGGTCGGCCCATTCCCGGGCCCGGGCCGCGAGTTGGCGGGCCCGGTCGTCGTCGGTGGACAGGTCCACCAGGCGGGCGTACGCCGCATAGTCGAAGGATCGAAGCATCCCCGCGACGTCGCGCAGCGGGGAATCCGGGCTGCGCCGCTGCGGCAGCGGCTGGCCGGGCTCGCCCTCGAAGTCGATCAGCAACCAGCGCTCCGGCGTGCGCAGCACCTGACCGAGGTGCAGATCCCCGTGGATGCGCTGGACCGTCACCTGCTCGTCGGCCAGCTTGCGGTAGCGGTCCTCGATCAATGAAACATGTTGGCGCAGTTGCGGTACCGTCTCCGCCGCGGTGGCCAGCCGGGCGGACACCAACTCGGCCGGAAAGGTCGCCGGCTCCGTGCCGAGCTGTTCGGCCAGGCAGGCGTGCACCGAGGCCACCGCCTCTCCGAGGCGGTAGGACTCGGCGGCGAAGTCACCGCCCACCTCATCGGCGTACAGGTCGCCTTCGGCGAACAGATCGCGGGTGCTGGCGGTGGCCATGTCCCAGCCCTCGGCCGAGTTGGCGGCGAATTCGGTCACCATCCCCAACGCGAACGGCTCACCGCCCCAGTCGATGTCGACCGATCCCAGCAGCCTGGCCACGTGCGGGTTGCCGGCCCTGGCCAGCACCCGGTTGAGCTCGACGTCGGGGTTCACCCCCGGGGTGACCCGGCGAAACACCTTGAGAACGGCATCCTGGCCGAACACCACGCTGGTGTTGCTCTGTTCGGCCGAGGACACCCGGGGTGGCGCATCGAGCGGCAGCGCCGCCCCCGGCTCCTTCCTACAGCGCAGTTCGCCCACCGTGGCCGACCGGTCGATCATCTCCAGCAGGTACCGCGCGGCGTCCTGGTCGTACAACGCGTCGTAGGCGGTGCGTCCGCCGTCGTCACCGATCCTGGCCAGCAAGCTGTATTCGTCGATCGGGTCGGCGTCCCACTTCACCAGCACCTGGTAGCGCTCGGTGGTCCCGTCGGCATAGGACACCCCCAGCAGTGTCAGGTCGAGGTCCCCGTTGAGCGCGAGCACCAGAGTCGGTGTGACCGAGACCAACTCACGCCCGCGGCCGGCATACCAGCGCTGCTGTGTCAGCCACTCACCGAATTCGATGCTCATTGCTGTGCTCCCGGATCATGCTCGGGCTCGCGGAGCTCGAACCAATAGAAACCGTGCCCCGGCAGGGTCAGCAGGTACGGCAGCTGACCGATGCTGGGAAACTCGACGTAACCGGACATCTCGATGGGCGTATACCCGCTCCACTCCTGCAGGTTCAGCTCGATCGGCTGCGGGAACCGCGACAGGTTGTTCACGCACAGGATGGGGCCCCGGTCGGCACCGGCGTCCCCGTCGAGCTGGCGCACGAAGGCCAGCACCGACGGGTTGGAGCCGCCGAGCTCGCGGAACGCGCCCACCGCGAACGCCTCGTGCCGCCCCCGCACCGCGAGCATGCTGCGGGTCCAGTTCAGCAGCGACGTCGAACTGTCCCGCTGCGCTTCGACATTCACCGACTGGTAGCCGTACACCGCATCCTGGTTGGGCGGCAGGTAGAGCCGGCCCGGGTTCGCCGTGGAGAACCCGGTGTTGCGGTCCGGCGTCCACTGCATCGGGGTGCGCACACTGTCGCGGTCGCCGAGCCAGATGATGTCGCCCATGCCGATCTCGTCGCCGTAGTACAGCATCGGGGATCCGGGCAGGGACAGCAGCAGCGCGGTGAACAGCTCGATCTGGTTGCGGTCGTTCTCCAGCAGCGGGGCCAGCCGGCGCCGGATGCCGACGTTGGCCTTCATCCGCGGATCCTTGGCGTACTCGGCGTACATGTAGTCACGCTCGTCGTCGGTGACCATCTCCAGCGTCAGCTCGTCGTGGTTACGCAGGAAGATCGCCCAGTGCGCCATGTCCGGGATTGCCGGTGTCTGGGCCAGGATTTCCGAGATCGGGAACCGTGACTCCCGCCGCACCGCCATGAAAATCCGTGGCATCAACGGGAAATGGAACGCCATGTGGCATTCGTCGCCGCCGGTGCTCGGATCCCCGAAGTACTCCACCACATCGGCCGGCCACTGGTTGGCCTCGGCCAGCAGCACCCGGCCGGGGAACTCGTCGTCGACCACCTTGCGGCAGCGTTTGAGGAAGGCGTGCGTTTCGGGCAGGTTCTCGCAATTGGTGCCCTCGCGCTCGAACAGGTACGGCACCGCGTCGAGCCGGAAACCGTCGATCCCGAGGTCCAGCCAAAACCGCAGCACGTCGATCATCGCTTCCTGCACGGCCGGGTTGTCATAGTTCAGGTCCGGCTGGTGCGCGAAGAACCGGTGCCAATAGAACTGGCGGCGCACCGGGTCGAAGGTCCAGTTCGATTCCTCGGTGTCGACGAAGATGATGCGCGCGTCGGGGTAGCGGTCGCTGGTGTCGCTCCAGACGTAGAAGTCGCCGTACGGGCCGTCGGGGTGGTGTCGCGACTCCTGGAACCACGCATGGGAGTCGGAGGTGTGGTTCATCACCAGGTCGGTGATGACCCGGATGCCACGGCGGTGCGCACCGTCGAGCAGCGTCACGAAATCCTCCACCGTGCCGAACTCGGGCAGCACCTTGTAGAAGTCCCGGATGTCGTAGCCACCGTCACGCAGCGGCGAATCGTAGAACGGCGGCAACCAGAGGCAGTCCACCCCCAGCCACTTGAGGTAGTCGAGTTGTTGGGTCAGGCCCCGCAGGTCGCCCACGCCGTCGGCGTTGGAGTCGTAGAACGCCCGGACCAGCACCTCGTAGAACACCGCCCGTTTGAACCAGTCCCGGTCCGCCGGCAGCGTCCTGGCATGGCTGAAATCCTCGGCGGTCGGATGATCGACCACCGGGTGACCGTCTGCAGGGGGGTCGTGAGCGGCGTTGTCCATCAGCCTCCCAACGTACCCACTTCCACCGGCGGCGACACCTGGTGCGCATCGTGCCATCCCGAATTGATCCTGCAGCAACGTGTTTCGCCATACCCGAGGTGTTTGCGGAAAAACTAACGGTTGAATAAGAGACCGCGAAGGGTTACGTTTTTCCCGCATTTGATCTCTTCGCCGGCCCCGGGCCGGCGATCACGAACACTCGATGAGGGATGGCCTGTGGGTGAGTCCGCACCAAATGACGGTGAAGCACCAGTAATCGTTGGACTGTCCGATGCCGCGATGCACATGTACATCGCCGCCATCGACGCACTACCGCCCGTCGGCGACCCGGAGTTCGCGGATCGCGCCGGGGTGGTCCTCAGCGGTCTGCGCAAGCTGCAGGCCTCGCTGTCGGAAGCCGCCGGCCGTAGTCGCGTCACCCCGTCGGTCATCGTCGCGCTGTCCGGTGTGCGGCACCGCTACGACGAACTGATGACGGTCGCGTCCGAAGGTCCGGGCGCCACGCTGGGTCAGCGGCTCTACGTCGCGCGCGGCAACGCGAAGCTGTCCACCGAGGAAGCCGCCAACGGCGTCGGGCTGCGTAAGGACCTCATCGAGGCGGTCGAGGCCGAAGAGCCCGCGACCGAGTCCGAGACCGCCCAGATCAAGGACCTCATCGCGGCACTCGGCGGCTGAGCCGCCAAGGCAGACCCGGCGGCTGAGCCGCCAAGATAGGCACGGCGGCTGGCCGCCAAGGCAGACCGGCGGCTGACACACGGACGGTAGGGTTCGCCACGTGACACGAGACCATGGCGACCCGGGTGATGCCCCCTCGGCTCCTCCCCCACTGACGGAGGTGGCCCAGGGGGCACGTCCGTCTGCGGCCGAGGAAGCGCGCACCGTCGCCGCGTCGACGAACGCGGGCACCCTGGCCACACTCAGCGCCGACGGCGATCCGTGGGCGTCCTTCGTCACCTACGGCCTGCTGGCCGGTGCCCCGGTGCTGTGCGTGTCGAACCTGGCCGAGCACGGCCGCAATCTCCTCGCCGACCCGCGGGCCAGCATCTCGATCGTGGCACCCGATTCCGGGTCGGATCCGTTGGCCAGCAGCCGCATCACACTGGCCGGGGTAGCCGAACGGCCCACCGGCGACGAACTGGCCGCGGCGCGGGCGGCCCATCTGGATGCGGTGGCAGCGGCCCGCTATTACGTCGACTTCAGCGACTTCTCCCTCTGGGTGCTGCGGGTGCAGCGGGTCCGCTGGGTCGGTGGGTACGGCCGAATGGACTCGACCAGCGGCGAGGCCTACACCGCCGCCGAGCCGGATCCGGTGGCGCCGCACGCCGCGGGCGCGGTCGAGCACCTCAACTCCGGGCATGCCGATTCGCTGGCCGAGATGGCCCGCACCCTCGGCGGCTACCCCGACGCCGACGTGGCCGTGTGTACCGGCGCCGACCGCTACGGCCTCGATCTGCGGGTCACCAGCGAGCGGGGAACCGCCTACACCCGGGTCGGCTATGCCGCGCCCCTGACGTCATACGGCGAGTTGCGGGCGGCCACAGTCGAGTTGGCCCGGCGCGCCCGGCAGGCCTGAGTCCAGGCAACTCGTCTCCCGCCCCGTGCAATACGATCGCGGGTATGCCTGAGCGCCCGGATACCTGGCAAGCCGCCTTCGACCTGATCCGCACCCGCGGCTACGAACATCGTGAAGAGCCGTTCCGGTTGGCCAGCGGACAGCTCAGCCACGACTACATCGACGGCAAGTACGCCATCGACACCGGCGAGCGGATGGCGATCGTCAGCCGCGCGGTCGCCGATTTGGCCGCCGCCCGCGGCATCGAGTTCGACGCGGTCGGCGGGCTCACCATGGGCGCCGACCCGCTGGCCCACGGGGTGGCGATGGTGACCGGCAAGGCCTGGTTCTCGGTGCGCAAGGAGCAGAAGTCACGCGGGCGCGAGCAGTGGATCGAAGGGACCAGGCTGGAGCCGGGCACCCGGGTGCTGCTGGTCGACGACGTGATCAGCACCGGCGGTTCTACCGAGATCGCCTATGAGCGGGTCACCTCCGTGGGCGCCGTTGTCACCGGCGTCATCCCGATGGTCGACCGCGGCGACGTCGCCACCGGACGGTTCGCCGCGCGCGGGGTACCGTTCGCGGCCCTGGTCACCTATCGCGACCTGGGAATCGAACCGGTCAAAGATGTTTAGGGCCGACGTCTGAGCCTGCCGCCGGCGGCTCAGATCACCAGTACCGGCGCCGATTCCAGGCCGACGGTGACCGCCTCGCCGGGCTCGAAAGCCCGGGCCCGTGAGGTGGGCAGTTGCGCGTAGATCACCGTGTGATCCGGAAGCGTCAGATACACCCGCGACATCGGCCCCAGGAACACCACCGACGCCACTAGAACCCGTCCGGCCGGATCGGCACGGACCCGGACCGATTCGGGCCGCACCATCGCGGTACCCGGCCCGGCCGTCACCGAACCGCGGAGCGTCGGGACCTCGGTGCCGAGCAGCCGGGCCCACCCACTGCGCACTTGGGCGGGCACCTTGTTGTGCAGGCCGACGAATTCGGCGACGAACGGGGTGGACGGGCGGGCATAGAGTTCGGCCGGGGCCGCGAGCTGCTCGAGTTTGCCATGGCTCATCACGCCGACGCGGTCCGCAACGGCCAGCGCCTCTTCCTGATCGTGCGTGACGAACAACGTGGTGATGCCGACCTCCAGCTGGATCCGTCGGATCTCGTCACGCAACTGGGTACGCACCTTGGCATCGAGGGCCGACAGCGGCTCGTCGAGCAGCAGCACCCGCGGCTCGATGGCCAGCGCCCGGGCCAGTGCCACCCGCTGTTGCTCCCCGCCGGAGAGCTCGCCGGCGTACTTGTCTCTGTGCGCGCTCAGCCCCACCAGGTCCAGCATGTCCGCCGCTCGGGAAAGCCTGTGCCGCTTGGGCTTTCCACGCACCTTGAGGCCAAAGCCGACGTTGTCGGACACCGTCAGGTGCGGGAACAGGCTGTAGGCCTGGAACACCATGCCCATGTCACGTTTGTTTGCCGGCACCGCACTGATGTCGC
Organism: [Mycobacterium] fortunisiensis; assembly: GCF_019050325.1. Taxonomy (GTDB): domain Bacteria; phylum Actinomycetota; class Actinomycetes; order Mycobacteriales; family Mycobacteriaceae; genus Mycobacterium; species Mycobacterium fortunisiensis. The sequence goes on from NZ_VOMB01000027.1 coordinate 313,347, forward strand.
GTCCGCCGACCAGCACCGCACCGGAGGTGGCCTCTTCGAGCCCGGCCAGGATCCGCAGCGCGGTGGTCTTGCCGCAGCCCGACGGTCCGAGCAACGCCACCAACTCACCCGGGTGGATCGTCAGGCTCAACCCGTCGAGCGCGCTGACGTTGCCGTAGTCGCGGGTGAGGTCGCGAAGTTCGACGCCGGTACTCAACCCTTGACTCCTGACATCCGGCGGCGGCCCCGGGTCAGGGCGCCCAAGGCCAACAACAACACGAAGCCGAGCAGCAACGTGGCCAGCGAAGCCGCCACCGACGTGGGACCGTCGCTCTTGCCGATCGCCACGATCTGGACCGGCAGGGTGTCGAAGCCGCTCAACGACGCGATGGTGTATTCGCCGAGCACCACCGCGATGGAAATGAAAGCCGCCGACAGGATTCCGGACCAGATGTTGGGGACGATCACTTTGGCGATCGTGGTGATCCAGCTCGCCCCGAGCGAGCGGGCGGCCTCCGAGAGGGTCTGCAACTCGATGGCGGCCAGGGCCGAATCCAGTGCGCGGTACGCGAACGGCAGCACCAGCACCACGTAGACAAAGGTCAGGGTGAGGGGCGACTCACCGAGAAGGTAAGTGACCCAGAGGTATACGTTGCGCAGTCCGACCACGATCACCAGCGCCGGGATCATCAACGGCAACAGGCACAGGAATTCGACGATGCCGCCGGCCCAGCGGGCCCGCAGCCGCACCCAGACCATCGTGGGCACCAGCAGGACCAGCATGACGGCCACGGTGAGCACCGCAAGCAGCAGCGAGACCACGATCGCCTGGTACAGCGCCTCGTCGGCCACCAGGTTGCGCCAGGCCGCAGCGGTGCGGCCCCCGGCGATCACGTTGCGGGTGGAGAAATCGGCCATCGCGTACAGCGGGAACAGGAAGAACAGGCCGAACAGCAGCCACAGTGCCGACCGGACAACCCGGTTCATCGCAGCCACCTTGCGGTCCGCCGCATCAGGACGTTGTAGGCGAGCATCACCACGGCCACCACCACGACCATCTCCAAGGCCAGCGCATAGGCGAATCCGGATTGCCCGAGCACCACCTCACTCGTCAGGGCGGCCCGGATCAGCAACGGCACAATCGGGCTGCCCTGGCTGACCAGCGCCGCCGCGGTGGCGTAGGCGGCAAAGGCGTTGGCGAACAACAACAATGCCGCCCCCAGAAAGGCCGGCGTCAACAACGGCACGGCCACGTCGCGCAGGTACTGCCAGCCAGAGGCGCCGAGACTCACCGCAGCCTCCCGCCATTGGGTGCGCAGCCCTTCCAACGCCGGCAGGAAGACGATGACCATGAGCGGGATCTGGAAGTAGGTGTAGACCAGGATCAGCCCGGGCAGCCCGTACAGCCAGCCGGAGCCGGCCAGATCCCAGCCGAGATGCTCGGCCACCCACAGCGTCAACACCCCGTTGAGCCCGATCGTGGCAAGGAACGCGAAAGCCAGTGCCACCCCGCCGAACTGGGCCAGCACACTGCACAGCGCCAACACCGAACGCCGCAGCATCGACGCCGGCGGACTACTGACGATCAGCCAGGCCAGTACTGCACCGAACACCGCACCCAACAGCGCGGTGGAGGCCGACAGCACGATGCTCTTGCCCAGCGCCGACAGTGCGGTGCCGGTGAACAGTGCGGCGATCCGATCGAGCGAGAAGGAGCCGTCGGCGAAGAAGGCCATGACGATCACCGTGACCGTGGGAATGATCAGGAACACCGTCACCACGGCCACGAACGGCAGCAGTGGGAGGGCGTCGCGGAGGGCCGCCCGCGCTCGCCGAGCAGAGATCTGATCCGGCATACGTCTGGCCTAGCCGATCGCCTTGGCCCAGTTGTCGGACAGATACTCCTTGGCCGTGTCGGTTTGCTCCTGGGTCGGGACGGTCACCGGACCGTCGATGATCGGCAACTGGCCGAACGTCGCGCGGTCGGCCGTGCCGGCCAACAGCATCTTGTCCGCCCGCACCGGGCGGACACCGCCCTTGGCGTAGAGGTTCTGGCCTTCGTCGCTGAACAGGAACTCCTGCCACAGCCGGGCGGCCGCCGGATGCGGTGCGTCCTTGCTGATCGCCTGGTGGTAGTACCCGGCCACCAACGCCTCATGCGGCACCATCACCTGCCAGCCGGGCACCTTCTGACTTTCGGTGCCGTTGAGGTAGTTCCAGTCGATCACCACCGGCGTCTGACCGGATTCGATGGTGGCCGGCGTCGGGTCGAGAGGCAGGAAGTTGCCCGCCTCGTTGAGCTTGGCGAAGAATTCGACGCCGGGGGCGATGTCGTCGGCGGACCCGCCTTGCGACACCGCCGCCATCACCACGCCCGCGAAGGCGGCGCCGGCCTGGGTGGGGTCGCCGTTGAGTGCGACCTTGCCGTGGTACTCGGGCTTGAGCAGGTCGTCGATGGCGGTGATCGGCGGCACCTTGGTGGAATCGAACCCGATGGACATGAAACCGCCGTAGTCGTTGACCCAGGTGCCGTCGGCATCCTTGAACTTCGGATCGATGTCGTCGAACACGGCTACCCGGTAGGGCGCGAACATCGACGTATTCGCCAGTGCCACCGACTGTCCGAGGTCGAAGACATCCGGCGCGGTGCTCTTGCCCTTCTGCTGGTTGGCTGCGTTGATCTCTTCCTGGCTCGACGCGTCGGGCTGCGCCGAGTTCACCGTGATGCCGTACTTGTCCGAGAAGGCCTTGATGATCTCGCCATAGTTGGCCCAATCCGGCGGCAGCGCAATCACATTGAGCTCGCCTTCGGCCTTGGCCGCCTCGACGAGCTTGTCCATGCCACCGAAATCGGCTGCCGAGGTGGCCTCGGACACCTTGACCCCGGTGTCGGTCTTCGCGCCGGCGCCCTCTTTCTGCGGCGGGGCACACGCGGCCAGTCCCACGGTGACGAGGGCCGCGGCGCCCAGGGCGGATACCTTCGCGAACCTGGTATTGATCCTGGTTTTGATCACTGCCAAACCCTCCGGTGGTCAAGATGCGCCGTCGTGGCGCGACGGTTGCGCGAACCTGTCGCAGAAGTGAACGAGTCCGCAGCCAACGTGCACCGGCACCCTACCGCGACGTCCGTGGGCGAGCCGGTCATTGTCAGGGCCGATAACATCGCGTGATGACCGGTCCGGGCCGCGGCGGCGACATCGCCCACCCGTCGCGAGGGTTCGACGACTTCGATCTGGAGGACTGGTCCTTCAAACCCGCTCCGGCGCCCTGGTATGCCACCCGTCCGGCCACGATCGCGCTGATCGCCGCCGCCCTGGCCGCAGCGGCGATCACGGTTTCGGTCGTGTTATTGCTGCTGCGGGATCCGGCACCAGCCGACGAGCCCAGACCGACAACGACACCGTCGTCGTCCCCGTCCCCGTCGGCCACCTCTGAGCCACCCTCACCTTCGCTGCGGGTCGGGGTGCCGCCGGCTCCGGCCGAGCCACCGCCCGCCCCGCCCGAGGAAACCGGGCAGGCCCCGGTGTACCGGCCCACCCACCGGCCGCGCCCCACCAAGAAGCCCGAGATCGGGGTGACCCGCACCCCGGTCACCCGCTCGCCGATCAGCGTGGCACCGCAACCGCGGCATCCCCGCAACTGAGCGGCGACACCGGCTGATTAGGGTGGCGGCCATGACGGCCATCCGCAAGAGCCTCGCACGTCGGCGGCGTCCGCTCGCCGTAGCCGCCACCTTCGTAGCCGTCTGCGCCGCAGGTCAGGCAGCGATCGCACCCGCCTCGGCGGATTTCGACGTGCAGGGGTACGAGGCGTGTACCTCGACAGCGGCACCAGGCCCCGACCAGAACATCGACGCGATCGCCACGACCTGCTGTGTCGACAACGCGGGAGTGCCCACCCCCACCACCTACGGCGTGGGCTGCGTCGCACCCGTCGAGAATCCGCCGGAGGACTACCGGCCCACGATCGTCATGCCGAGCCGGCCCGCCCCGCCTGGTGAGGGCGAGGACCTGATCTACGACGAGCTGATGAAGCTGCCGCCGCTCCCGGATGACGGTGCGCTGCCCGACAACGTACCGCCGCCGCCCTGAGACGTTGCCGGCGTCATCCACATAGTCTGGAGTGATGGCTGATCTGGATGCCGCAAATCGGGCCGCCAAGCGATTTGCCACGGCACCCCTTGCCGTCCTCTCGACCCTGAGACCGGACGGCGCACCACATCTGGTCCCGGTGGTCTTCGCGGTGTACGGCGACGCCGAGGGCGCCACGATCTACACCGCGGTGGACGCCAAACCCAAGACCACGCAACGACTTCGCCGGTTGGCCAACATCGACAACGATGCCCGGGTCAGCCTGCTGGCCGACCACTACGGCGACGACTGGACGCAGCTGTGGTGGGTGCGTGCCGACGGACAGGCCGCGGTGCACCACGGCGGTGAGCAGATGGCCACCGGCTACGCGCTGTTACGCGCGAAATATCCGCAGTACGAGCGGATCGCGCTGAACGGTCCGGTGATCACCGTCCAGGTCACGCGCTGGGCGTCCTGGCAGGTGTGAACGGCTGGCTGGTTACCGGCATCGTGCTGCGTCGGCGTCGTGCTGCGTCGTTTTCCACCCCAGGGTCGTGCATCTGGTCGATGAGCAGCCACTGCGTAGAAACCGACGGTGAGCTTCCGGGTGTCCAGGCTGGCGGGGTCAGGGGCGCCATGAGCCTTGTGCTGTAGGTCACATCGGGGAATTGTGGATGGCAGGTCCGGCGGGCCGCAGCGGGGCGCCCCGGGGACTCCAGGAGGACTGCCATGGCGGACAAGACCCACTCGGCCGGTAATGGAGCTGTACCCACCGCGGACAGTCCCGCGGCCATTCGCAACGTCGCTCTCGTCGGGCCGTCGGGCTCGGGGAAGACCACCCTGGTGGAGGCGCTGCTGGTGGCCGCGGGAGTGTTGAACCGTGCGGGATCGGTGGTCGACGGATCGACGGTGTGCGACTTCGACGAGGCCGAGATCGGCCAGCAGCGTTCGGTGGGCCTGGCACTGGCCCCGTTGCGGCACAACGGGATCAAGGTGAATCTCATCGACACTCCCGGCTACGCCGATTTCGTCGGGGAGCTGCGCGCCGGGCTGCGCGCCGCCGATTGCGCGTTGTTCGTCATCGCGGCCAACGAGGACGTCGACGAGCCGACGAAGGCGCTGTGGCAGGAATGCGCGGCGGTCGGCATGCCGCGCGCGGTGGTCATCACCAAGCTCGATCACGCCAGGGCCAACTACGCCAACGCGCTGGCCGGAGCCCAGCAGACCTTCGGCGACAAGGTGGCGCCGCTGTACTTCCCGGCCGGGGAGGGGGTCATCGGGCTGCTCACCCGCACGCACTCCGAGTACGCCGGCGGAACGCGCACCACCCGGCCGCCCGACGGCACTTTCGACGACGAGATCGCCGAACTGCGGGGCGCCCTGATCGAAGGGATCATCGAGGAGTCCGAGGACGAGACGCTGATGGAGCGCTATCTGGGCGGCGAGGAGATCGACGAATCGGTGTTGATTGCCGACCTGGAGAAGGCCGTGGCCCGCGGCTCGTTCTTCCCGGCGATCCCGGTGTGCAGCGGGTCCGGGGTCGGCACGCTGGAGTTGCTGGAGGTCATCACCCGTGGCTTCCCGTCACCGCCCGAGCACCGGCTGCCCGAGGTGTTCGGTGTCAACGGCGCCTCCCGTAAGCCGATGGCGTGCGATCCGTCCGGGCCGCTGCTGGCCGAGGTGGTGAAGACGACGTCGGATCCGTATGTCGGCAGGGTCAGCCTGGTCCGGGTGTTCTCCGGCACCATCAGGCCCGACGCCACCGTGCATGTGTCGGGCCATTTTTCTGCGTTCAACGGCTCGGTGGCCCCCGAGGGGTCGCACGGGCATGCAGATCATGACGAGGACGAGCGCATCGGCACGCTGTCCTTCCCGCTGGGCAAGCAGCAGCGTCCGGCGCCGTCGGTGGTGGCCGGCGACATCTGCGCGATCGGCCGGCTCAGCCGCGCCGAGACCGGAGACACGCTCAGCGACAAGGCCGATCCACTGGTGCTGCGTCCGTGGACGATGCCCGATCCGCTGTTGCCCGTCGCGGTGGCACCGCGGGCCAAGACCGACGAGGACAAGCTCTCGGTCGGGTTGCAGCGATTGGCCGCCGAGGATCCGACGCTGCGTATCGAACAGAACCCCCAGACCCATCAGATCGTGCTGTGGTGCATGGGTGAGGCGCACGCGGGCGTGGTGCTCGACGCGCTGTCCCGGCGCTACGGGGTGTCGGTGGATACCGTCGAATTGCGGGTACCACTGCGGGAAACCCTGCGCGGCAAGGCGAAAGGGCACGGCAGGCACGTCAAACAGTCCGGTGGCCACGGGCAGTACGCGGTGTGCGACATCGAGGTGGAACCGCTGCCGGAGGGCAGCGGGTTCGAGTTCGTCGACAAGGTCGTGGGCGGCGCCGTACCGCGCCAGTTCATCCCGAGCGTCGAGAAGGGCGTGCGGGCCCAGATGGAGAAGGGGGTCGGCGGTGAGCACGGGGATTCCGGTTATCCCGTGGTGGACATCCGGGTGACGCTGGTCGACGGCAAGGCGCACAGCGTCGACTCCTCGGATTTCGCGTTCCAGATGGCCGGCGGGCTGGCGCTGCGCGAGGCTGCCGCCGCGGCCGGAGTGAGCCTGCTCGAGCCGATCGCCGAGGTGACCGTGGTGGTGCCCGACGACCTGGTGGGTGCGGTGATGAGCGATCTGGTCGGCCGGCGCGGCCGGGTACTGGGCACCGACCGGGCCGATGACGACCGGACGCTGGTGAAAGCCGAGATCCCCGAGGTCGAGCTCACCCGTTACGCCATCGACCTGCGGTCACTGTCGCACGGAGCCGGGGCGTTCACCCGGGCCTTCGCCCGTTACGAGCCGATGCCCGAGGCCGCTGCGGCCCGGGCGCACCGCTCTGCTTAAGCGTTGCCCATGGAGACGTAGAACTCGTCGGTACCTGCGCCGTCCTCCAACTCGACGTCGAAGGTGTTGAGGGCATAGGCCAGCGCGCTGTAGCCGCCGAAGGTGAACATCAGGTCCATTCGCTGCTGGTCGTCGAGGCGCTGCCCGAGACGCTCCCAGACCTCGGCCGAGATCCGGGACCCGCTGTGCAGTTCGTCGACCGCGTCGATCACCGCCTGGTCGAATTCGTCTGCCGCTGAGCCGGTTTGGGCGGCAGAGAGGTCAGCTTCGGTCAAACCGAGCGACCGCGCGATCGCGCTGTGGTGACCCCACTCGTACCCGCAACCGTGCCGAAAAGCGGTACGCAGGATCACCAGCTCCCGGACCCCTTCGGGCAGGGTCGAGGACAACTGCAGGTAGCTGTTGAACGGCAGAAACGCGCCGGCCAGTTTCGGGTGGCGCACCAACGTCGACAGCGCGTTGCCCACCTTGTCCGGGCGGCGCCGTTCCGGCGGCACGGTGGAGGCCAGCGCCTCACGTGCGTGTTCGTCCCAGTCCTCTGCCGGCAACGGCGTCAACATCCGAAATCGTCCTTTCACGGGTCGACCCACTCTACGGTCGGCCGGCGAATCGTGGCGACATCCAGTAGCCGGTCGACGCTGCCACTGTCCGGCAAATGAGCCCCGGCCTGCCATTGCAGCAACGTACGGGTCGCGCGCCGCGGCGGGCGCCGGCGACATCGTCGGGCAGATAGTCACCCTGAATGACGGCAGAAATACCTGATCAGCGCCTACGCTGTGACACGGGTCTCCCGCTGTCGGCAATTTGACGTTGGCCGCAACAGGGACCTGCCGGTTGCAGTTGTCTCTGGTTGTTTGGGAGAGTTTGCAGGCCTGATGCGTTGTTGGCTGCGTCAATAAATCGGAGGTTTGCGCGTGGCCTCATCCACCGCGACGGTGCGGGACCGCTTCGAACAGCGGTTCAAGCACTGGCGTTATGACCCCCCGTACAAGTCGGCATGTGCGGGCATGGCCATCCTGTTCGTCGCGGTGCTGGTGTTGACGTGGATGCAGTTCCGCGGCGCATTCGAGGAAAAGACGCAGCTCACGGTCCTGTCCAACCGCTCGGGCCTGTCGATGGATCCGGGCTCGAAGGTGACCTTCAACGGTGTCCCGATCGGCCGGCTCACCGCCGTCGACGTGGTGGACACCGACGGTGAGTCCCAGGCCAGGCTGACCTTGGACGTCAAGCCCAAGTACCTGCACCTGATCCCGGAGAACGTCTCGGCCGAGCTGCGCGCCACCACGGTGTTCGGCAACAAGTACATCTCGTTCACCGCGCCCGACAATCCCTCGCCGCAGCGGGTCTCCCCCGCCACACCGATTCACGCTCAGGGCGTGACCACCGAGTTCAACACGCTGTTCGAGACGATCACCGCGATCTCCGAGCAGATCGACCCGATCAAGCTCAACGAAACCCTGACCGCCACCGCCCAGGCGCTTGACGGGCTCGGCGACAAGTTCGGCCAGTCGATCGTCAACGGCAACGACATCCTGACCGACCTCAACGGACGCATGCCGCAGATCCGTCGCGACCTCTCCGGGCTGGCCGACCTGGGCGAGATCTACGCCGACGCCGGACCGGACCTGTTCGACGGCCTGACCAACGCCGTCACCACCGCGCGCACGCTCAACCAGCAGCGGGCGAACCTGGATCAGGCGCTGGTGGCCGCGGTCGGATTCGGCAACACCGGCGGGGACATCTTCGAGCGTGGCGGACCGTACCTGGTGCGCGGCGCCCAGGACCTGCTGCCGGTCAGCGCAATGCTCGACCGCAACAGCCCGGCGTGGTACTGCATGATCCACAACTACGCCGAGGCGGCCCCGAAGTTCGCCCAGCAGACCCGCAACGGCTACGGGTTCGAGCTGCACGATTTCCTGGTCGGCGCCGGCAACCCCTGGGTCTATCCCGACAACCTGCCACGGGTGAACGCCAAGGGTGGTCCCGAGGGCCGGCCGGGCTGCTGGCAGCCGATCACCAAGGAATTGTGGCCGGCGCCGTATCTGGTGCTGGACACCGGCGCGTCGATCGCGCCCTACAACCACTTCGAACTGGGCCAGCCGCTGACCGCCGAGTATGTGTGGGGTCGCCAGATCGGCGAACACACGATCAATCCGTAGCGATCCGAATCGGCCCGGTGATCTCGGCTTCCAGGCTCTCCTCGTAGGCACCCTCGTCACGGCCCAGCGAGATTGTGGCGGCGGCCATCGCGCCGACGGAAATCGCCAATGTCACCGGTTCCCAGCCGGTGATCAGCAGATGTTCGCCCAGCACGACCGACCCGAGCACAACTGCGACCACGGGCTCGAGCACCAGCATGGTGGGCACCGAGGTCTGCAGTGAGCCGGCGTGGAATGCCGACTGCTGCAGCAGGGTGGCCACCACGCCGAGGATCAGCACCAGGTAGAGCGCAGGGGTGGTGAGCACGGTGAGCACACTGCCCGTCGCGATCGTGTGCATCACGATCTTCGTCAACACCGCGACGACGCCGAACATCACACCCACCGCGAACGCCAACAGGACCGCGCGGCGCCAGTCACTGCTGCGGGTGGCGGCCAGAACGCACGCGGCGACCGCGGCCGCGCACACCACGGCGACGATCACCGTGGTCGACACCGACACCGCATAGGTGCCGGTGCTGGCCCGGGCCAGGGCGACGAACACGGTCAACGCCCCGGTCAGCAGCAGGGCCCAGGCCCACTCCGCGCCGGTGACCCGGCGGTGGGCCAGCCGTGCGCTCAGGGGCAGCGCAAACAACAGGGCCGACACCAACACCGGTTGGACCAGGAGCAGCGATCCGAACGCGAGCGCCAATGCCTGGAAACCGTAACCGGCCACTGCGGACGCGGTGCCGGCCCACCAGAGCTTGCGGCGCAGCAAGGTGCGCAACATGACCGAGCTGACGCCCTTCTCGGGCGGCACGTCCATCGTGGCACGCTGCCGCACGACGATGCCGACCGCCGCGAAAACCGCTGCGCAGAGGGCAAACAGCACCGCGAGACTGTTGCCGAGCAAGCCTCGTCAACCCCTTCCGGGCCGATTGTGTCGGCCCCTCCACAGGGAGTAGGCCAGTGCCCTTCAACCGTAGAACGCTGACGCCGATGGCGCCGCCCGGGGTTGGGCCCGCGGGTTCAGACCACCTGCAGGTGCCGCTTCGGGGGCTCGTCGGCGGAACCGGTGGATCCACTGGTCGCAGCGCCGGGCAGGACCTGCGGGGCTGGGGCGATCTTGTCGTTGACACTGGCCACCGCCGAGTCGACACGATTCACCGCGGTGTCGCACAGATCGCGGACCCGGCCGCTGGCGCTTTCGACGTCGTCTGCGGCGCTGCGCAGGTACGCCCTGAGGTTGACCCGCAGCCGCTCGCCGGCGCTCCGCGCCCGCAGCCGTACCCGGTCGTCGACCTCGACAGTCACGTATGGCAACAAACGAAACCTCATCGCAGAAACCTCACCGCCGCGCTCCCATCTGGAGATGCCATGGCTCACACTAACCGCGTCCGGCGGCGGTACAAGCCAGACGTGACCGGCGCCGCATCCGCCGCGGTCGCCGCGGGTGGCTCACAGTCACTCGCCGGTGCCGGCGCCGTCCCAGTCGGCCAGCGTCCAGCCGTCGGTCGGATTGCCCTTGATCACCACGTAATCGGTGTTGTCCAGCGGGTGTTGCATCAGCAGCTGCGGGTTCGGATTGGCGACGTTCATCTGTACCCACAACATGATCGCGGCCCCGTGCGAATAGGCGACCGGTTTGTCGTCGCCGCTGTCGTAGATCTGCTGCACCGCGCCGTCGAACCGGGCGTCGAACTCGTCACCGTCGATGGATCCGGGTATCCGGGCGGTCCGGTCGCCGCGCAGCCACCGTTGCGGCGCGGAGAAGTAGGTGTCCACCGCACTCGCCTCGGGCTGCCCCTCGTAGATGCCGGCCTCGACCTCGTGCAGCCCGGGCAGCACGGTGATCGGCTCGCCCAACGTGTCGGCCATCGGCTGGGCGGTCTGCTGGGTCCGGATCATGGTCGAGGCGAAGATCCCGTCGTAGTGCTGCGGTGCCAGGCGCTGCGCACTGGCGACGGCCTGGCTGCGCCCCAGGTCGGTCAGCGGTGGGCCCGGGGTGGAGCTGTCGATCAGGCCCGAGGCGTTACCCGCCGACTGGGCGTGACGAACGAATGTCAGGGTGATGGAGCGGTAGCCGCCGGCGCCGGCGACCGGCGCCAGCAGCGTGGCCAGGGTCAAGACGATCGCACACAACAACGGCAGTACTCGTGGTTTTCGCACACCGGCCATAATTCACGGTTGAGCGTAGGTTCGTCAGCGTGACTACCCTCAACGACGCCTCGGTCGCAGGCGCACTGGACCGGATGTACGCCGCGGCCGACGAGCAGTTCACGAAATTGCGTGACGATGTGTCCGGCCGCTTCGCGAATTTGTCGGGTGCCAGCGCGCAGGAGCGGGCCGACGCCCTCAGCGACATCTACATGCCGGTGACGCGGGAGGCCGGCCGCCTGTTGTACTCGCTGGTGCGGGCCACCAAACCGGCGGTGGTGGTCGAGTTCGGGATGTCGTTCGGGCTGTCGGCTCTGCATCTGGCATCGGCGGTGCGCGACAACGGCACCGGCCGGGTGTTCACCACCGAGCTCAGTGAGGCCAAGATCGCCGCGGCCACAAAGACATTCGCCGAGACCGGTCTGGACGACGTCATCACCGTGCTCGAAGGCGACGCCCTCGAGACGCTCAAGTCCGTTCGCGGCGAGATCGGATTCGTCCTGCTGGACGGCTGGAAAGAGCTCTACCTGCCGGTGCTGAAACTCCTCGAGCCCCAGCTGGCAACCGGGGCCCTGCTGGTCGCGGACAACACCTCGATGGCGGACACGCAGCCCTACCTGGACTATGTGCGCGACGCCGGCAACGGGTATGTCAGCGTGAATTTCCTGGCCCGCGACAGCGACAGCATGGAGCTCAGCTGCCGCGGCTAGTACTCCTCGCGGGCCCGCGCCCGGTACGCCGACGGTGTCTGCCCGCAGAACTGGGTGAAGCACCGGGTGAATGAGCTCAAGTTCTCGAAGCCCACGGCTGTCGCGGTGGCCTGCACCGATTGGTCCGGCCCGGCCAGCAGCGCCATCGCCCGCAGCATGCGGGCGTGCAGAAGATATGTGCGCCAAGAGATTCCGATCGTCTCGGCGAACAGGCGGCGCAGCGTGCGTTCGGACACCGCGACCGCCCGGCTGACGTCCTCGACGGTGGCGGTGTCGAGGTGCTCCTTGGTGTAGGCCAGCGCGGCGGCCACGATCGGGTGATCGGTGGTGGGCAGGCTCAGCGGTGCCTCGTGGTCGAGCGCCTCGACGACAAGATCGGCCAGGGCGCGGAAGAACGTGTCGGAGGCGTCATCACCGTGGGCGCGTTCGATCGACCACCGCAGCGCGTAGACCATCATCTCCCGGATCAGGGGCGAGACGGCGATGATCCGGGCGCGATCGCCGCCGTCCGGAATGAGAGCCGGGTCGAACATCACCGCGATCGTCTTGACGTCGGGATTCATCACCGCCTGATGCTTGAGGCCGGCGGGGATCCAGGCGGCCTGCTGCGGGGGTAGCAGGTAGTGGGCGGCCTCGGTTTCCACCTCGACGACACCGTGGAGGGCGTATTCGATCTGGTGTACGTCGTGGAAGTGCCAGCCGGTGATCAGGCCTTCGCCCTCGTAGAGGTAGCTGCCCGACGGCGCGTGGCCGCCGCGGCGCAGATCGATGTGGCGGGTATTGGCCGATTCGGTCAAATCTCTGTCCGAAGCAGCAGAGACGGTCATGCCGTCCGAGGGTACTAGTTAGATATGAAGACCGACGACCTGATTCTGATCAGCATCGACGACCATGTCGTCGAGCCGCCTGACATGTTCCTGCGGCACGTGCCCGAGAAGTACAAGCCCGAGGCACCGATCGTGGTCACCGACGACAAGGGCGTCGACCAGTGGATGTACCAGGGCCGCCCGCAGGGGGTGTCCGGGCTCAATGCCGTGGTGTCCTGGCCGGCCGAGGAGTGGGGCCGCGACCCGGCCGGCTTCGCCGAGATGCGTCCGGGCGTCTACGACGTGCACGAGCGGGTGCGCGACATGGACCGCAACGGCATCCTGGCCTCGATGTGCTTCCCGACCTTCACCGGTTTCTCCGCACGCCACCTGAACATGCACCGCGAAGAGGCCACCTTGGTGATGGTGTCGGCCTACAACGACTGGCACATCGACGAGTGGGCCGGTTCGGCGCCCGGACGGTTCATCCCGATCGCGATCCTGCCGACGTGGAATCCCGAGGCCATGTGCCGTGAGATCCGCCGGGTGGCGGCCAAGGGCTGCCGCGCGGTCACCATGCCGGAGCTGCCGCACCTGGAGGGCCTGCCCAGTTACTTCGACGAGGACTACTGGGGCCCGGTGTTCCGCACCCTGTCCGAAGAGAACGTGGTGATGTGCCTGCACATCGGCACCGGTTTCGGCGCCATCTCGATGGCCAAGGACGCGCCGATCGACAACCTGATCATCCTGGCCACCCAGGTGTCGGCGATGTGTGCCCAGGATCTGCTGTGGGGCCCGGCCATGCGGAACTACCCCGACCTCAAGTTCGCCTTCTCCGAAGGTGGAATCGGTTGGATTCCTTTCTATCTGGACCGCAGCGATCGCCACTACACCAACCAGAAGTGGCTGCGCCGCGACTTCGGCGACAAGCTGCCGTCCGACGTGTTCCGCGAGCACTCACTGGCCTGCTACGTCACCGACAAGACCTCGCTCAAGCTGCGCCACGAGATCGGCATCGACATCATCGCCTGGGAGTGCGACTACCCGCACTCGGACTGCTTCTGGCCCGATGCGCCCGAGCAGGTGCTGGCCGAGCTGAACGCTGCCGGCGCAAGCGATTCCGACATCAACAAGATCACCTGGGAGAACTCGGCCCGGTTCTTCGGCTGGGATCCGTTCGCGCTGACCCCGCGTGACCAGGCCACCGTCGGTGCACTGCGGGCCAAGGCCACCGATGTGGACACCTCGATCCGGCCGCGGGCCGAGTGGGCCAAGCTCTACGAGCAGAAACAGCAGTTCGCCCAGTCCTGATCTGTCGTCGAGTCTGCGCCGAGGGCGGAAGGGGCCGAGAACCCCACGCCCTCGGCGCAGAGTCGATCTCGGTCAGGCCCGCAGGGTGGTGCCCGCTTGGGCGTTCATGGACGTGAATGTCTCGGCGGCGGTGACGGTATCGGCCGCAATGCCTGCCGCGGCGCCGGCCCGGGCCTTGAACGCCCGCGCGGCCGCACTCAGCTGATGCCCGAACCGATGGGCCTGGTCGGCAACTGCGCCCCACACCAGCACCTCGGCGCAGCCGGACAAAATCTGTTGTACCTCAGGCGTCGTCGCGTCCCGGTACATCTCACCGCCCAGCACCAACACGCATTTCTCTTCGTCCGGCCGGGCGGCCGCCACCGCGCCGTCGACCAACTCGGCACCGAGAATCTGCACCGGCCGGGCCGCGCCCGCGGCGGTATCGGATTCGAGGAGCTGCACACTCACCCGCCAGCCGCTCATCATCCGGTCGACGATCAGGCCGCCGGCGTTGGCGGTGAGTTCCGCGGCGTCGCGTGCGATCACGTGCATGCGGTATCCCACGGTGCCGCAGGCTTTCTCGCTCTTCATCGCAGCACCCGCACCGGGACGTGCGACCATCCGACGACGTTCTGCATGCTCACCCGCTCACATCGATCCCAGTCGACCTCGTAGGCCGGCATGAAGTCCAGCAGCTTGTCGAGTGCGATGCCGCACTCCAGCCGGGCCAGCGCCGCACCCAGGCAGCTGTGGATGCCGTACCCGAAACCCAAGTTCTGGGCCTCGGTCCGGTTGCGGTCGATGTCGAAGACATCGGGATCCGTCCAGGCCTCGGGGTCACGGTTCGCCGATCCACCGACCAGGAACACCGGCTTGCCGGCCGGAATCGTGGTGCCATGCAGGTGGATATCGCGCTGTGACCGCCGCACGTTGTACTGGGCCGGTGCCTCGTAGCGCAGCAGTTCCTCGATCGCGGCCGGGATCTTGCTGCGGTCGGCGGCCAGGATCCGCCATTGTTCGGGATGGCGGGCGAACATCACCGCGGCGGCGCCGACCAGTTTGGTCACGGTTTCGGCTCCGGCACCGCCCAAAAGCGTGGCAAAACCGGCGATCTCAGAGCCCCGCAGCCGACTGATCTCGCCGTCTTCCCGCTCGACCTCGGCCGCGATCAGCCCGCTGATCATGTCGTCGCGTGGTTCGGCGCGGCGTTGTGTGATCAGGTCGTAGTACATCAGCCAGGACTGGGCCATGGCCTCGATCCCGGATTCCGACATCTCGATCTGGCCCACGTCCCGGTGCAGTGACTCGTCGATCCACAGCCGCACCTGCTGTCGCGCCTCCGGCGGCACGCCGAGCATCGCGGTGATGACCTCGACCGGGAAGAACGCCGAGAAGTCGGAGACCACATCGAATCCCTGCGGGTCGACGCCGGCCAGGTAGCGGTCGATCTGCTCGGACACCATGTCGCGCAGCGCCCCGATCGCCCGGGGGGTGAAGACCTTGTTCACCAGGCTGCGCATCTGCCGGTGCTCGGGCGGGTCAAGCGAGATGATCATCTTCGCCGGCGCCTTCTCCCCGGTGCGCACCATGGCCAGGTCCACACCGTAGGCCGACGAGTACGTCTCGAAGTCCCGGAACGCGGCCGCCACGTCGGTGTGCCGGGTCAGCGCGTAGAAGTCGTACTCGGCGCTGTAATAGACCGGCGCCTCTTCCCGCATGCGTCGATACGTTTCGTACGGACCGTTGAAGAAGTCCGCCGAGAACGGGTCGAACACCACTTGCGACGTCGTCACCTGACCTCCCGCCGGAACACCGAAACCTGCCCCGACATCACTCCGGGACGCCTAACTGTAATGGTTACAGTAGGTTGGTTTCAAGTCTCCGGCCCCAGGCGGCCCGGGCGAAGGACTAGTGGGCGATCTGCCAGTCGGCGGCCTCACGCTGCTGCGTCCAGAACTCCCGGAAGCGGCCCTGGCCCCCGCCTTCGGCCAGCAGGTCGTCGATGCTGCCGTCCTCGACGATGCGTCCCCCGTCCAGGAACAGCACCCGGTCGGCGTGCCGGATGCTGGCCAACCGGTGCGCGACGATCACCCGGGTCCGGGACCGCTCGTCGGCGGTCAGGGCATCCACCACCGCGGCCTCGTTCTCGGTGTCCAGCGCGCTGGTCGCCTCGTCCACCAGCAGCACGGGCGCGGGCTTCACCAGGGCGCGGGCAATGCTGACCCGTTGGCGCTCACCGCCGGACAGGGCCGTGCCGGCCTCGCCCACCTTGGCGGCGTCACCGCCGGGCAACCGCGCGGTCAGCTCGTCCACCCGGGCCAGCCGCACCGCGGCGGCAAGCTGCTCGGCATCGGCACCGGGGTCCCCGACGAGGATGTTCTCCCGGATCGACCCGTCGAACAGGTAGGGATGCTGGAAGACCACACTTATTGCGGCCCTGCGGGTTTCGGTATCCATCTGGGCGGTGTCGACACCGTCGATCAAGACCCGACCCGCGGTGGGCTGATGCAGTCCGGCGATGAGCGACAGGACCGTGCTCTTGCCCGAGCCGGAAGGCCCGACGATCGCGGTGATACCCCCGGGCTGCAACACGAAGCTGACATCCTCGAGCACCGGGGTGGTGCCGTAACCGAAACTCACATGGTCGAATTCGATGCGCGGGGCGGCCTGCAGATCAGACAGCGTCGCGCTGCCCGCGGTCAGCTCCGGCGCATTCAGCACGGTCCGGATCCGGTCCAGGGTGGCCCGAGTGGACTCGATCGCCGGGGCCAACTCGCTCAGGGCGGCGAACGGTTCGAGATAGCGGGCGATCACCACGATCAGTGCGATGGCCTCGGGCACGGTCAGCTCGCCCCGCACCGTGAGCACCGTGGCCATACCGGCCAGCAGGATCAGACCCAGCTGGCTGGCCAGGCTGAACAGCAACTGCCCCGGGATCTGCATCCCCAGCAGGCGCACGCTGGCCCCGTGCTGGGCCGCCAGCGCCCCACCCACCAGGCTGCGGGCCGGCTCGACGCGCCGCGCCGCACGCAAAGCCTGTTGGGTACGGGCGAATTCGATGATCCGCTCGGTGAACGCACTGTTGGTCGCGTCGGCGACGGCGTCGGCCTTGCGGCTGAGCCGTCCCGAGCCCCACAGCGCACCGAGCAGGACCACCACCCCGGCCAGGGCGGCCAGCCCCAGCGGGGGCGAGACCGCCACCAGGGCCACCGCGATGGCGGCGGGCAGCAGCACCGCCCCGATCAGCGGTGTCAGCAGGTTGACCACCAGACCGACCAGTTCCGGTCCGGTCGAGGCGATGGCCTGGCGCGCGGTGGCGGTGTTCGCGGACGTCAACCAGTCCAGCCGAACGTTGGGCAGCCGATCGGCGACGTCGTGCTGGGTGTTGTCCAGCACCGCGAAGCCCAGGTCGAAACCCAGCCGCGAAGTGGTGGTGTCCACCGCCCACCCGATCACGGTGGCCGCGGTCAGCCAGCCCAGCCAGGGCCAGGCGTCCGACGGGGCTCCGCTGAACAACGCGGCCACCAGCGGGACCAGCAGCACCGTGCCCGCTGCCCGGACCAGCACCGAGACCAGCGTCAGCACTGAATACAGGGTCAGCTTGCCGCGCAGCGCGGCCGGAACCAGGGCGATCAGGGTGCGGATCATCGGGCTGCCTCCCCGGCGGTGACGGTGTCGCTGGGACGCAGTGACCGGCCGCTTTCCCACAGTTGGTGGTAGCGCCCGGCGGCGGCCAGCAGTTCTTCGTGGGTGCCGATCTCGGCGATGCGTCCGCCGTCGAGCACCACGATCTGGTCGGCGTGGGTGATGGTGTGCAACCGGTGGGCGATCACCAGCACGGTGCGGTCCTTGGTCAGCCGGTTGAGTGCTTGCTGCACCAGGTATTCCGACTCCGGGTCGGCGAACGCGGTGGCCTCGTCGAGGATCAGCACCGGAGTGTCGGCCACGATGGCGCGGGCGATGGTGAGGCGTTGCCGCTCACCGCCGGACAGCGCCGAGGCCGCGCCGAGTTCGGTGTCGTAGCCGTCGGGCAGCCGCAGGATCCGCTCGTGGATCTGGGCGTCGCGGGCGGCCTCCTGCACCCGGTCGGCGCCGGTATCCGGTTCGGCCAGCGCGATGTTCTCCGCAACGCTGCCCTGCACCAATTGCGTTTCCTGCAGCACGAACCCGACCTGGCGGTACAGCTCGTCCGCGGTCAGCGCACGAATGTCGGTGCCGGCCAGGCTGATCGACCCCTGATCTACGTCGTAGAAGCGGGCCAACAGCGCGGCCAGGGTGGACTTCCCCGAGCCCGAGGGGCCGACGAGCGCGGTGACGGTGCCCGGTTTCAAGGTCAGCGACACGTCCTGGATGACCGGGACCTCTGGGCGGTACCCGAAGGTCACGTGGTCGAACACCACGGCGCCGGGTTGCCCGGGGGCCGCGGCCGCCGCGTCGGCCTGCACGTCGAGTTCGGACTCGTCGAGGGCGGTCTGGATCCGCCGGGCGGCCAGCATGCCGCCGCGAATCCCGCCCAGTCCGTAGCCGATCCCCAGCAGCCGGATCCCGAAGGTGGTGCCCAGCAACAGGAACGGCAGCAAGTCGACCGGGTCCATCGCGCCGGAGACGATCATCGGCGTACCCACCACCGCGATCAACCAGAGGAACGTACCGGGCCGGGTGACCAGGTCCATCAACGACTTCTTGCCGGTGAACGGCCGCTGCCAGGCGACCAGGAAGCCGATGTACTCGTCGAGGCGACGGCGGAAGCTCGACGCTGCGGCACCGCCGAACACCCGGACCACCGGCTGACCTTCGAGGAAGGCTCCGGCCTCGCCGCCCATCCGCTCGGTCCAACGCTGCGACTGGGCGATCTTCGGTCCGGATTGGATGGTCATCACCGACATCAGCACGACGTAGGTCAACACCGGGATGAACAGCACCAGCGCCAGCCGCCAGTCCACCGCGAACAGGTACACCAGGACCGCCACCGGTGCGATCACCGCCGCGACCGCGTCACCGATGGCGTGCGTGACGAGGTAGTGCAGGGCCAGGGTGTCGTCCTGCACGAGTTGCTTGATCGAGCCCGAGCCGCGGGCGGTGAACCAGCCCAACGGAAGTCGCGACATCTTCGTCAGCATCCGGGTCCGTAGATCGCGCGCGAAGCGGGCGTCGATCCAGTGCAGCCACAGCGTCAGCGCGGCGGCCAGGAAGGTCCCGGTACCCAGCAACCCGACGGCCGTGAGCCCCAGCGTCCACAGCCGGTCGGCGTCCGCCCCCGACAGCAACAGCCGGGCCAGTTCGACCAGCAGCACGAACGGCGCGAGCTGCACCAGGGTGATGATCGCCTGCAGCACACCGGAGACGATCAGCTGGTTCTTCAGCGGGGCCAGCAACCGGCCCGCGGCCTGGGCCCGCCAATTGCCTTGCGCAACAGGTGCGGCCGGCGCCGGCTTCGCCTCCGCCGCGGGAGCGCTCGCGGCGGCCGCGCCATTGCTCTCGGTGGCGTTGCCGGCGGTATCCCCGGTCTGGCTCTCGTCGCGATCGGTACCCATCGCGCGACCCTCGGTCCAGTACGCCTGCGGGTGCAGTTCCGTCTTGGGGAAGCCGAATTCGTTCTTGAGCCGGGTGCGCAGGTGTTTGAGCGAGCCGGCCTCCGGCGTCACCCAGCAGTACCAATCCGACCAGTCCCGGGCCTCGATGGCGGCTGCCAGCGACGTCGTGTCCTCGCGCACCACCCAGTGCAGTCGCAGCCGGGGGTGCTCGGTGATGGGGATGAGCAGGTCGTGCTCGTCATGCTGCTCGAGGTACAGCTCGATCGGGATGTCGTGCGGCAGCGCCCCGATGATGCCGTTGATGGCCGGGATGGCGGCGGCGTCACCGATGAGCAGGTATCCGGCCGGAAGGTCCTCCGGCACGCTGAATCCCGGTGAGCCGAGCGACATCACCGGGATGGTGTCGCCGGGTTGGGCCGCGCGGGCCCACTTCGCGGCCGGGCCCGACGGTTCGTGCAGCACCACGTCGATCGTGAAATGCCCGGTGTCGGGGTCCATCTCGGTCATCGTGTAGGCGCGCTGGTACTCGGTCTTGGAGCCGTCCGGGTCGGGCACCCAGAACCGTAGGTAGGACGCCGGGGTGGCCACCGCGTCGTCGAACACCGTGGGGGACACCATCCGGATCCGCAGCAGATTCGGCGTCACCTCTTCGGTGCCGATCACGGTCGCCTGGTGATCGCGCGCGCCGAAGCCGCGCATCATCACTCCCTGAAATCCGCGTGCCATCAGCGGTCCTCTCCCGTGGCGGTCAGATCCGCCACGATGTCTGCAATCGGCCGGTCGGGCACCACAGCGCTCAGCAGTCCCCGAATCAGTGCGTTCATCAGCAGCTCCAGGTATTGCCGGCTGCTCAACTGTGTTCCTGCGGTGTGCACCGGGGCCAGGGCGGCGTCGCCGGCCAGCCGTTCGGCCGCGGCGTCGCGTTCCACGACGAATCCGTCATCGCTGCCGCTGGCCTCGGCCTTGAGCTCATGCTGGGCGGCCAGGCCGATGGCCAGCACCGCCACCGAGCTGCTGAGCAGCGCGGCGGGCTCGGCAGTGTAGCCGCGCCGGCCCAGTGCGGCGATCTCGTCGGCCAGCAGCCGGGCACCGGCGTCCCCGCGCGGGAACAGCACCTGCATGTAGGTGGCCAGGCCGGGGTTGGCCAGCGCGAACCCATGCAGGCTGACCCCGAAGGCCAGCAGGTGTTCGTCGACCGGGCGAGCCGGATCGTCGGTCAGCTCGAGCTCCGCGAGCAGGCTCTCCCCGACCAGCCGTTCCAGCTCCCAGCGGCCGCTGATGTGCCGGTACAGCGCGGTCGCCGAGACGCCGAGCTTGGCGGCCACCCCGTTGATGCTGAGGTTGCGCATCCCGAGCTCACGCCCGGCCCCGACGATGTCGGACACTGCGATGAGCGGCGGGCGGCCTCCCACGCGAGCGGCGACACCGGGTCCGGCCATGATCACCTCCGACGGAAAGTTACCCCCACAAACTAAGGGTCACCTTAGTGGCCGTCAACCGCTCCCCTTATAACAGAGCAGTTGCTCTGTTATGGTGGGTCCGTGCCACGCCCTCGCGTCTACGATCCGGATGCGGTGCTCGACGCCGCGGAATCGCTGGCCGTGCAGTCCGGGCCGGCCTCGGTGACCGTCCGGGCCCTCGGTGCGGCGGTCGGGGTGTCCAACGGCGCGCTGTATCACTCGTTCGGCTCCCGGGCCGGGTTGCTCGGCCAGGTCTGGTTGCGTGCCGGCCGGCGGTTTCTGACCCTGCAACGTGAGCTGGTCGACGCGGCCGGCCAGGGTCCCGACGCGATTGCCGCGGCCGCCGGTGCACCGGTGATCTTCGCCGAGCGCCATCCCACATCGGCGCGATTGCTGTTGCAGATCCGGCGGCAGCAGGTGCTGGGGCCCGATCTGCCCAAAGAGCTCGCCGAGCAAGTGCAGGCCCTGGAAAAACAGTTGGTGGACTTGATGATCGAACTGTCGACGAGCACCTGGGGCCGACGTGACCGGGCGGCCGTGGACACCGTGACGACGTGCATCGTCGATCTGCCGACAGCCATCCTGCTGCACCGCAATCGCCTCGCAAACACCACCGCCCGCGATCACCTCGCTGCGGCCGTCGATGCCGTGCTGAAGGTGGGCCCAACACCCCGATCGATCCCGACACTGCCCCGCACGGAAGGAATCTCATGACCGCCACCCTCGATTACCACGGCGACATCGCCATCCTGGATCTCGGCGACGACGAGAACCGGTTCTCCCCCGCGTTCCTCGATGAGGTCAACGCCCATCTCGACACCGTCCTGGACCGAGCCGCGCACGGTCTTGTGACAACCGCCGACAGCAAGTTCTATTCCAACGGACTGGATTTGGATTGGCTTGGCGCCCACAGTGATCAGGGCGATTGGTACGTGGGCCGGGTACAGGCGCTGCTGGCCCGGGTGCTGACGCTTCCGATCCCGACGGCGGCGGCCGTGGTGGGTCACGCCTTCGGCGCCGGCGCCATGCTCGCGATCGCCCACGATTTCCGGGTGATGCGCGCCGATCGAGGATTCTTCTGCTTCCCCGAGGTGGACATCCGGATCCCGTTCACCCCGGGAATGGCGGCCCTGATCCAGGCCAAGCTCACCCCACAGGCGGCCGTGGCGTCGATGACGACCGGGCGCCGGTTCGGCGGCCACGACGCGCACGGCCATGGGCTGGTCGACGCGACCGCCGCCGAGGGGGCGGTGACCATTGCGGCCACCGAACTCCTGCGCCCGTTGGGCGGCAAGGATTCCGGCACTCTCGGTGCCATCAAGCAGGTCATGTTCGGCCCGGCAGCCCAGGTGCTGACAGCGCCCGGCGCGGGCAATTAGACCGGAATGACGGTGCCCGTCTCCCGCTCGGCGAATTCGACCACCCGAGCCGCGATCTCGTAGTCGCACGCCAGAGCCGACCGTCCGATCAGCACCGGCCCGCCGCGCAGACCGAACCTGCCGTCCACGCCGACGTAACTTCCGGGTGGGATCGGTTCACTCAGGCAGTACAGCGTCGGCGCGGCCCCGGCGTCGATGTCGTTGGCGAAAACATCGGCCACCGCCTTGACGCCGCGTTGCACCGCGCTCATCAGCGGCTTGTCCGAGACGTTCGGCAGGTTGGAGGCGACCCAGCCGGGGTGCGTGAGTTGGGTGGTGACAGGGGATTTCGCAGCACGGAGCCGGCGGTCGAGGTCGAGTCCCCACAACATCACGGCGAGCTTCGACCGACTGTAGGCCCCCATCACCGTCCACTTGTGGTGGCGCAGGTGCATGTCGTCGAGCCGTAGTGTCGCCGACTTGTGTGCGTCCGAGCCGACGTTGACGATCTGTGTCCGGATCCGTCCGAACAGCAGGTTGGTCAACGCGAACGGCCCGAGCAGGTTTGTGCCGATGGTCATCTCGAAACCGTCGACCGTGTCGGTGCGATGTTGAGTGAGGGCCCCGGCGTTGTTGATCAGGACATCGACGTCGCCGTCGAGACGGCCGGGGAAGGCTCGCACCGAGGACAGCTCGGCCAGGTCCAGTTCGATCACCTCGGTGGATCCACCGATCTCGGCGGCGCGCTGCGCGCCCAGCGCAGTGTTGCGCACGGCGAGGATGACGTGCGCACCGGCGCCGGCGAGCGCCCTTGCGGTGCCGAGGCCGACGCCGTTGGTCGCGCCGGTCACGATGATCCGCTTGCCGGTGAGATCGCCGAGGCGACGGGACGTCCATGTGGTGGTCATGGCGCTCCGGTGCGCCCGGCGTTCTCAGTCCGGGTTATCAGCCGCCCCAGCCGCGCTGGCCGTCCCAGCCACCGCAGATGCCGTTGAGGCAGCCGTGACCCCAGCCGCCCTGGGCCGGATTCCAGCCGCCACAGCCCTGCCAGCCCGGACCGCTGTCACAGCCACCGCCGCCGCCGGCATCACCGCTGCCGCTGGGGGTGGCGCTGATCGTCGTTGTCGCAGTGGGTGCGTCAGTTATCAGAGCGGCGGCCGGTCCGGCTGCAACCACCGCTGCGGCTCCCGCTACGAACACTGACCCCACGAGTTTTCGTATTGTTAGCATGACTCCATACTGCTCCCCTGTGAGCCTCCTGCCAAGTATTGTGATCAAGCCCGCGTGTAGCGCAGCATCGTCACACCGGCTCCGGCAAACGCGTCGGGATAGTCACAGAACACCGGTTTCACCCGCATCCCGACGCTGAGATCCTCGGGGGCCACATCGACCATCTCCGTTGAGAATCGCGGCCCCTCATCCCATTCCACGATCGCGAGAATTTGCGGAACCGCATCCGCGAAGTGCGGGCCCACCGGGCGCCGGGCCACCGTGTACGAGTACAGCGTGCCCAGCCCCGAGATCTCCCGCCACTGCAGGTCGTCGGCCAGCGTGCGGGGCGCCAGCACCCGGGGATAGAACACGTAGGCCTGCGCCGACGGTGAGTACTGGATGACGATGCGGTGCTGCGCCAACGCCTCCCAGAACGGTGCGCTGGTCGGGGTTTTCACCGGCATCGGCCGGGCGAATCCGGTCATCGGCGTCACTCGCCTTCCAGGATCAGGGTGGTTTGCTCGGACAGGATGCCACCGTTACCGGACACGAACGCCCGATTGCAGTCGCGCACTTGCGCCGCGCCGGCCCGGCCCATGATCTGACGGGTGGCGTCGCACACGTGGTGCATGCCGCCGGCCAAACCGGCTTGCCCGAAACCGAGTTGGCCACCCGCGGTGTTGAGCGGAAAATCTCCGCGGAAGGTCAGGTCGTGATCGGCCACGAAGGACATGCCCTTGCCTTTCTCGCAGAATCCGGCATCCTCCAGGCTGAGCAGCACCGTGATCGTGTAGCAGTCGTAGATCGACACCATGTCCATCTGGTCGCGGGTCAGCCCGGTCATCCCGAACGCGGTGTCGGCCGCTTTGCGGATCGGGGTGTCCAGCAGGTTCTCGGCGTAGGTAGGTGTCTTGAACGGCACGTGCTCACCAAAACCCTTGACCCACACCGGCCGGTTGCGGGCCCGGCCGGCCAGCTCGGCACTGGCCACCACCACCGCCGCCCCACCCACGCACGGCATCACGATCTCCAGCATGTGCAGCGGGTCGGCGATCACCGGGCTGGCCAGCACATCTTCGATGCTCAGCGGGGTGTCTTTCCAGATGGCGCCGTCGGTGTGGTTGGCGTTGGTGCGCTGGTCGGTCACGATCTTGGCCATCGACCGCTCGTCGTAGCCGTACTCGTAGCCGTACCGCTGCGCCACCTGCCCGTACGGGCCGTTCTGGCCGAGGTTGCCGTAGGGGATCTCGAATTCGGCCTGGGGCGAACCGAATTGATTGCTGGACGAGCCGAAGAACACCGCGTCGGTCAGTGGCTTCGGCTTCAGCTCCGAGGCCGGGGTGATGTAGCGCGCCGGCAACGCGCACAGCACCACGTCGCACAGGCCGAGTTCGATCGCCGCGGCCGCGCGCCACACCATGCCCGCGGCGCTGGCTCCGCCGAGGTCCACCAGCTCGGCGAAGTTCGCCCGCACCCCGAGGTATTCGGCCACCGTCGAGGGCACGAAGATCTCCGACTCACCCAGGTGCGAGGTGATGATCCCGTCGACCTGCTCGGCCGGCAGGCCGGCGTCTTCCAGCGCCGCGGCCGCCAACAGCGCCCACTGCTCCAGGGTGAACGGGGCCGGCCCCGCCTTGCTCACTTTCTCCGGCGGCAGCTCGACATAGCCGACGATCGCGGCCTCACCACGCAAACCCATGTGCGTACCTCACTTTCGGGGCAAACCCAGAATCATCTGGGCGATGATGTTGAGCTGAATCTCGGTGGTGCCGCCACCGATCAGCTCGGCGGGCAAGTCCAGATACGGCGCCACCACCGGAGGCCTGCTGTCGGACTCCAGCGCCAAGGGCCCGGTGAGTCCGAGGGTGAGCTCAGCGGCCCGACGCAACATCACGTTGGTGGCGACCTTGGCGATGCTCGACGCCGGTCCCGGGGCCTGCCCGTCGAGCAGACGCAAGGTCTCCCGCACCCCCAGCGCCTTGAGGGCGTTGGTGTAGGCATCGATCTCGCCGATGGCGTGCAGCACCGGATCGGGATCGGGGCTCGTCCTCACCAGTTCGCGCAGCGCCCCCATCCGGTCGATGTTCACGTAACCGCTGATGGCCACCCGTTCGTGGGCCATGGTGTTGATCGCCAGCTGCCAGCCCGCGCCGGGCTCGCCGAGCAGCGCATCATCGGGGACGAACACGTCGGTCAGGAACACCTCGTTGAACTCGGCGCGTCCGCTGGACTGGGTGATCTGCCGGGATTCCACTCCGGGCGAACGCATGTCGAGGATGAAGTAGCCGATGCCCCGGTGTTTGGGTGCGTCCGGGTCGGTGCGGGCCAGCAGCGCCCCGAAATCGGCGCGGTGGGCCAGCGAGGTCCAGATCTTGTGTCCGTTGATGCGCCAGCCGCCCTCGATCCGAACCGCGCGCGTGCTCAGCGCGGCCAGGTCCGACCCCGCACCCGGTTCGCTGAACAGCTGGCACCAGGCCAGGTCGCCGCGCAGCGTGGCCGGGATGAAACGTTGTTGCAATTCCGCAGATCCGGCCGCGATGAGGCTCGGCAGAATCCATTCGGCGATGCCCACCGACGGCCGCACCAGATCGCGCTTGCCGAATTCCTCGTCCACGATGAGCTGTTGGCGCACGGTGGCGTCGCAGCCCCACGGCGCCGGCCAGTGCGGCGCGATCAGCCCAGCGTCGGCCAGCAGTTCCCGCCGCGCCCCGACGGAGAACTCCGGGTAGTCACCTTGGCGCCCGAAACCCTTGTCGGAGACCGTCAAAGCCTGATCCAGCACGTCGGCGACCCGGGCCCGGAAGTCGGCGTCGGAGACTCCGAGGTCGACCGTCACGTCCCGGGTGGCACTGGAGGAGAGCTCACCGAGGGCGCGGGTCCAGCGTGCCACCGGGCCGACGGAGGCGGCCAGGCTGGTGGCCCGGCGCCAATACAGGTGCAGATCGTGTTCCCAGGTGAACCCGATCGCGCCCAGCATGGTGAGCGCCTCGAGCACGAGACCGGGCACCGGCATGACCGCCATCACCGCGGCAGAACACGCCGTCAACCGGTGCTGGTCGGGGTCGGGTGCGCTCAGCGCCCGGACCGCGTCCCACGCCGCCGCCGTGGCCAGCGCACTGTTCACCAGCAGCATCGCCGCCTTGTGCTGTAGCGCCTGGAACGTCCCGATCGGCTTGCCGAATTGTTCTCTGGTGCACAGGTGTTCGGTGACGGCATCGACACACCACTGGGTGATGCCGGCCGCCGTCGCCGCGGTGAACGCCACGGTTGTCGCGCTGACCCGGTCGGCGTCCAGCCCGGTCAGCGTGGCCGCGCCGGGCACCGCGTGATCGTGCAGGCGCAGGATCCCCAGATCGGTGGTCAGGTCGGTGCCGCGCCGCGATTCCACCTCCACCGTCGCCGCGTCGAGAACCACCCAGAGGCGGGCGCCTGTCTCGTCGGCGAACGGCACCACGAGGCGTTGGGCCGAGCACAGGCCCGGCGTCAGGCCGGACGTCCCGGTCAGCCGCCAGCCGTGCTCGTCACGACAGCCCCGCAGCTGCGCATGCTCGGCGGCCACCACGACGGCCGGCGTACCCGCGGCGATCTCCTTGAGCAGGGTGTCGGCGGCCGGACAACCGGGCAGGCTCGCCGCCACGGCACCGGCGACCGCCGTGGTGAGCAGTGGGCCCGACAGCAAGGCCGCCCCGGCCGCCTCCAGCACGCAGGCCATGTCCGCCAGGCCGCCGTCCTGCCCGCCCACGGATTCCGGCAGGTGCACGGCATGAAAGCCGTTGTCCACCAGGTCAGCCCACCAGGGTGGCAGCGTGCCGGCCGCCAACGCCTCCAGTTGCTCCCGGGTGGCGTCCACCGGTGCGTGCCGGGCCGCGAACCGGGCGACGGCCGTCTCCAGCTGCTGCTGTTCGGGGGTCAGGGCGATGGAGACGTGGCTCATGCGCGCCGCCGCCTGGCCGCGAAGAAGCGGGCACCCTCGGCGATGGATTCCGTCACCGGCCTGGGCTGCCAGCCCAGTTCCCGCACCGCCTTGCCGTGGTCCATCGGCGACATCACGTGCATCAACCGCACGGTCAGCGGGCTGAGCTGGTTCTCCTTCTTGCGCAGCCGCGCCAGCGGATCGGCCACGGTGCCGGCGGCGGCCAGCAGCCGGATCGGCACGCCGCGCCGAGGTGGTTCGACATTCACTGCGGCACAGGCGGTGTGGTAGATCTCCTGGGCGGTGATGAACCGCTCGGACACGATGTAGCGTTCGCCGACCCGCCCCCGCTCGCCGGCCAGGATCAGCGCCTCGGCGGCGTCGGCGATCCCGACGCTCTCGGCCGCAGCACCTTTGACGTAGAACGGTAGCTTGCCCCGGACCGCGGCGGCGACCATTCCACCGTGCGGGGTCGGCAGCCAATCGCCCGGGCCGTAGGTGTTGGCGACGCACATGGCCACCGCGGGCAGGTCATGCTCGCGGGCGTAGCGCAGCACCATCTGCTCGGCGAGCACCCTGGTGTGCACATAGTCGCCGCCCACGTCCAGCCAGTTGTGCGGCAGTTCCTCGGTGGCGCAGCCGGATTCGGCGATACCGATGGTGGCGATCGAACTGGTGAAGACGAACTTGTCCAGCCCGGCCTCGACGGCGACATCCAGGACCTCTTGCAGCCCTTCGATATTGGTCTTCCACAGCGGCGCCGGGTCGCTGAGCCAGGCCCGGGCGTCGACCACGCAGTAGTACACGACGTCGCACCCGTCCATCGCGGCGCGCACCGACTCGGGGTCGAAGATGTCACCGACGCAGCGCTGGACGTCGAGGTCGTCGATCCCCCGGGTGGAGCTGGTGCTGCGGATGAGCACCCGAACATCCTCGCCACGTTCGACCAGCCGCCGGGCGACATGCGAACCGAGGAAACCGCTGGCCCCGATGACCAGTTTCGTTTTTGCCATGCGCCCTTGCGTTCGTCGTCCATTCCGATACTCACGAGACGCTACGTCTCGTCTTGTGGGAGACTACGGCCGGTAGCTTTCCGTGTAAAGACTCAAGGATGACCGATGAGTGAAGCCGAAGACCCGGCCTCGCCACCGCGGCGACGCAGCGAAAAGTCGCGGGTCGCGATCATCGACGCCACCCGGGCACTGCTGCTCGAGCGAGGCTTCGACGGGCTGAGCATCGAGGCCGTCGCCGCCCGGGCCGGGGTCGGCAAGCAGACGATCTACCGCTGGTGGCCGAGCCGTCCCGCCCTGGTCGCCGACGTGCTGCTGGAAGACGCGGACAAGATCCTGGCCGCCATGCCCCGCACCGGCGACCTCACCGCGGATCTGGTGTCGTGGGCCGGCCGGCTGGCCTCGGCCCTGACCACCAAACGCGGCAACGCCATGCTGCGCATCCTGACCGCGGCCTCCCTGGAACACGACGACACCGCCGCGCGGCTGCGGGCCGGTTTCAGCCGGCCCCTACAGGAGTCCGTGCGCACTCGGCTGATGGCCGAGCACATCGATGCCGACCTGGCGTCGACAGCGGCCGACGCCCTGCTCGGCGGCGTGGTCTACCCGATCCTGTCCGACGGACGCAGCTACCCGCCGGAGCGGGCCGAAGCCATGGCCCGGATGATCGTCGCCGGCCTGCCTCAGGCCGGCGGCTCGGCGCCCGGCGCGCGCACCACCATCGGCACGGCCGGGAAGTAGGTCGCCATCTCCGAGCGACACTTGCGCAGGGCAGCGGTGCCGTAGCCACGCTTGCGGTATTCCGGGACGATCCAGATCCGGACGTTGACCTCGCCGTGGGTCAGCTCGCCGAAGACCATGCCGACCTTCTGGCCGCCCTCCAGCGCCACGAACCAGGCCGCCTCCTCGGCGTCCACCCGGGACTGTGCCGCCCGGATCTCGTCGTCCACATCGGCCGCCGGAGCCCCGGACCCGTCACCGGAGGCACCCACGTCGGTGGTCCGCGCGATGAACACGTCACGGTCTTCGTCGGGACTGAACGCCCGCAGCTCCAGGGAATCGCCGGAGGCCGCGGGACGCTCGGCCACGGTGAAACTCAGCTGCGAGTTCAGATCATCGAGCTCGGCGGCAATCCCGCGCCGCGAATCCTTGGTGATCTGCGCGAACGACAACCCCACCACGGCTTCAGACGCGAGGTGCGAGGTGCCGAGCAATCCGGCCACCGCTTCGACGGCGGCTGCGCGATCGTCGGCGTCCACAATCACGTCGAGCACTTCGTGGCGCCGGTTCAGTGCGTTGAGCAGAGCATCGGCAATCTCGCGCCGGGCCGCAGCTTTATCGTGATCGGTCATACCCGCGAGCGTAGATCAGCACTCGGTGCTCCGTCCGGCGCAACCGTCAGCTCAGAGCCGATCCATTTCGCGCGCCATGACCGACCACTCGAAATAGATCAACCGCGACGCACACTCACCGGGATGCCGTCCGTGGTCGTGTCCGTCGATCGGCTGATGCCACGGCGGGTGAGCAATCCCCGCGGGCCGGGGCGGAGTGATCGAAAACATGGCAAGCCCCCTTCGCTGGCTAGGTGTTGGGCGACCCGGCGATCCGCAGCGGGCGCCATCCGTCACCGCAGAAAACCACCCCAATCTCGAGGAGACGTCATCCATCCGGTGGATATTGACTTAGATTTACTCCTACGTCAGCACCTGCCGGTTCCACCGACCCACGCCAGCTATGCCTCCACCGACGATCGAACGAGACCCGTGACATGCTCACCGTCGAAGGTTTCTCACGCCTCGTAGCCGGCATCTACGCCGCCGCGATCGCTCCCCAACACTGGGAGTCCACGATCCGCGACGTGAACCGCGCCATCGGCGGCAACGGCGGCGCACTGCTCACCGCCGACCGCTCGATCTGGTCCATCCAGAACTCGATCCTGCCGGTGGGTGCGGCCACCAGCTACTCGGAGTACTACCACCGCCTCGACTCGCCGATGGCCGCCGTCGAGAAGGGTGCCGTGGGCACGATCCGCACCGGGACAGAACTCGTCGTCCCGCACCGCAAATCGGAGTTCTACGCCGACTGGCTGCACCCCAACGGGCTGGAGGACGGCATGTTCGTCCGGCTTTCGCAGGGCCCGCACCCGGCCTGCTTCCTGCTGCACACCGATCTCAGTTCCGAACCATTCGGCACCCGGGAGCGGGTCCGGCAGTTCAGCGGCCTGGTCCCGCACCTGCAGCAGGCCCTGCGGGCCCGTCGCACGCTCGACGATGTCGCCCACGAGGACGCCGACCTGCACGCCGCCCTGGACACCGTGGACCACGGCATCGCGGTGGTCGGCGCGGGCAGCCAGGTGCTCAATCTCAACGCGGCCGCCGAAGCGGTGCTGCGTGCCGGCGACGGCCTTGCGGTGACCTCCGGCCGCATCACGGCGGCCCACGCACCGACGAACCGGACCCTCAGCCGCGCCCTGCACTCGGCCCTGACCGGCACCTCCGACGGCATCCGCGCCGGATTCTCCTTCACGGCCCAAAGACCCTCGGGGGAACGACCATTCGTCATCCACGTGCTGCCCCTGCACCGGCAGGACGAGCCGGACCGCCGGCGGGCCCTGGTGGTCCTGATCGACCCGGGACACGAAGCCGAACCCAGCAGTGCACTCCTGCAACGCCTGTACCACCTGACCCGCACCGAGGCCGACATCGCACTCCGGGTCGCGCACGGCGCCGATCCCAAACACATCGCCGAAGACCTGTCGGTGTCCATCACGACCGTGCGCACCCACCTGCACCGGGTGTTCGACAAGACCGACACCCACCGCCAGGTCGAGCTGGTGCGGCTGTTGCTGACCCTGCACCCGGTGGCGTGAGCCGACCGTCGCCGTACCCTGTCGGTGTGCCCGACCTTCACCCCAACCTGACCGTGCTGGCCCCGCTGCTCGGCACATGGGCCGGGCCCGGCGCCGGTGAATACCCGACGATCGAGTCCTTCGAATACCTCGAAGAGATCACCTTCGGCCACGTCGGTAAACCGTTCCTGACCTACAGCCAACGCACCAGGGCCCGCGATGACGGCCGGCCGCTGCACGCCGAGACCGGATACCTGCGCGTCCCCGAACCCCGGCGGGTCGAATGGGTGCTGGCACACCCGACCGGTATCACCGAGATCTCCGAGGGCACGGTGGATGTCGTCGACGGACGTCTCGACCTGGAACTCACCGCCACCACCATCGGCCTGACCGCGTCGGCCAAGAACGTTGCGGCACTGTCGCGTTCCGTGCACGTCGATGGTGACCAACTCACCTACAGCCTGCAGATGGGTGCGGTCGGACTCCCCCTGCAGCACCATCTGTCGGCCACCCTGACCAGGAAGAGCGAATGAGCCAACCAGCCCCCACCGGCAAGATCGCGCTACCCACCGATCTGGATGCGGTCACCGACATCGGCGACGAGGACCATTCGGAGATCGACCCGAGAGCCGTCGAGCGGATCTGGGAATCGGTACGGCACTGGTACGGCGCCGGCCTGCACCCGGCGATCCAAGTGTGCTTGCGGCGCAACGGAAAAACCGTCCTGAACCGGGCCATCGGCCACGGCTGGGGCAACGGACCCACCGATGCCCCCGACGCGGAGAAGATCCCGGTCACCACCCAGACCCCGTTCTGCGTGTACTCGGCAGCCAAGGCGATCAGCACCACCGTGGTGCACATGCTCGTCGAGCAGGGCCACTTCTCCTTCGACGACCGGGTCTGCGACTACCTGCCCAGCTACACCAGCCACGGCAAGGACCGCACCACCATCCGGCACGTGATCACCCACAGTGCCGGAGTTCCGATCCACACCGGGCCGCGGCCCGACGTCACCCGCGTCGACGACAGTGAGTACACCCGTGAACAACTGGCCCTGCTCAAGCCGGTGTACCGACCCGGCCTGGTGCACATCTACCACGGGCTGACGTGGGGCCCGCTGGTCCGCGAGATCGTCTCGGCGGCCACCGGACGCAACATCCGCGACATCCTGGCGACCGAGATCCTCGACCCGCTGGGCTTCCGGTGGACCAATTACGGCGTTGCCCCCGAAGAGGTTCCGCTGGTGGCGCCCAGCCACGTCACCGGTAAACCGCTGCCCGCACCGATCGCCGCGGCGTTCCGCGCCGCGGTGGGCGGGACACTGGACCGCATCATCCCGCTCAGCAACACGCCGTTGTTCCTCACCAGCGTCATCCCGTCGTCCACCACGGTGTCCAACGCCGACGAGCTGTCCCGGTTCGCCGAAATCCTGCGCTGCGGGGGAGAACTCGACGGGGTGCGGATCATGAAGCCGGAGACCCTGCAGGCCGCGACAAAGCCGTGCCGCCGGATGCGCCCGGATGTCGCGACCGGGCTCAAACCCATGCGCTGGGGTACCGGATACATGCTGGGCGGCAAACGATTCGGCCCCTTCGGCCACCACACCCCCGGCGCCTTCGGGCACACCGGATTGGTCGACATCGCGCTGTGGGCCGATCCTGCGCGCAGCCTGTCGGCTGCGATCGTCAGCAGCGGCAAGCCGGGCGCACACCGCGAGCCCAACCGTTACCCCGCGGTGCTGAACCGGATCGCCGACGAGATCCCGTTGGGCTGAACGCCGATCCCGCCTGCGCAGACCCGTTGACTACACGCTGTAGTAGACGTAGCGTTCGCCTCATGCGGCGATGGAGCTTCGCACAATGGGGACTGCTGGTCATCTCGCTTTTCCACGTGGTGCAGGCAATCATCGGATTCATTGCCGAGCCGAGTTTCGCGATCGGCCCGGACGCCCCGACCACACCGATCCTCGGCATGGACTACAACGGCTGGCATGCGGTGGCCGGCCTGGCCCTGTTCGGCCCCGGCCTGATTTTGTGCCGGCGCAAATCCTGGGCCGTCCTCTATCTGCTGCTCGCCGCGGTCGCGGGCGCCCTGCCGGGAATCTGGGCGTTCTTCTCCAATCAGGTGGCCTATGTATTCGCCTTCCCCAACAACCTGACCGACGCGGTCGTGCACCTGGCTACCGCTGCGGTGATGCTCGCCGTGGCCGGCGTGCAGATCTACCAGGATGGCGGGCTGCGCAACTCCCTGTCCGGGCTAACCCTCAAACGGTGAGCCACACAGTTAGCTGTGCGGTGCTGCAGATAACGATTTGGTCACCACATTCTCGGCGCCACATCACGATCAATTAAGAACCGGCGCCGGCCTCTGAGACATTTCAAGATCATCATTCGCCGATTCCCGGTAATTGAGGCGCAATTCACCTCGGCAGGCGTAACACCACCACACCCGTCACAGCCGTTTCACTCCAGAAATGTTTTGCTCAACGGCATTACGGTTACTTTCGAACTCGGGCGGGGGCCTTCGCGATATTCCATCGCGACATCACATGCCGAAGGAAATGATCATGAAATTCACTGGTATCACTGCGCGCCGCTCAATTGCCGGCACGTGTGCCGCGGGCCTGCTCGGCGGCGTTGCCGCGGCAATGATCGGCGCACCGACGGCGGCTGCGGCACCCGATTGCAGTGCCAGCGGCGTCGCCGGCACCGTCAGCACCACCACCGGTGCCGCGCGCGCCTACCTGGACAGCCACCCCGGCGCGAACCAGGCCGTCAGTACCGCGTTCACGCAGCCGCGCCCGGAGGCAGCTGCCACGCTGCGCGGGTACTTCACCGCCAATCCGCAGGAGTACCACGACCTGCGCGGCATCCTGGCGCCCATCGGGGATACCCAACGGGCGTGCAACGTGACGGCGTTGTCGCCGGAACTGGCGTCGGCCTACAGCGAGTTCATGGCCGGCTGAACACCCGCGGACCGCTGCGGTACCGCCGGTACCGTGGATTGAGCTCAACACGTCGAGGAGGACGGATGGCGATCCGGTGGCAGCGGGCCCGAGACAACCGAAACCCGCAGGTGGCGGGGCAGAAAGCGGCACGCGTCCGCAAGCGCACCCCGTCACCGCTGGAACCGGAGTGGACCGCGCCACCGGCCCGCTACGGCGTCGGGGTCCATCACAACGTCGCGGTCCGCGCCTCCGACGGCACCGTGTTGCGGGCTGACATCCACTATCCGACCGTCCCCGAAACCGGGGCCCCGGCGCCCGGCCCGTTCCCGGTGCTGCTGTCCATCACGCCCTACGGAAAGAAGGCTCCGCCGCCGGCCGCCCAGATCGGCGGCGGGGCCACCCCGTATCTGATCCGCCGCGGCTACATCGAGGTGATGGCCGACGTGCGGGGCACCGGCGCCTCCGGCGGATCGTTCGAGATGCTGGGCTCCGTCCAGGTTCAGGACGGCGTTGATCTGGTGAATTGGGCTGCACGACTGCCGAATTCGAACGGCCGGGTCGGCATGTTCGGGATCTCCTATCTGGCCATCAACCAGCTTCTCACCGCGGCCGCGGTGGGCCCCGATTCACCGTTGAAGGCGATCTTCCCGGTGATGGCCGCCAACGATTTCTACCGTGACGTGGTCACCATGGGCGGGGTGCCCCACATGCGCACCGTGCGGGCCTACGGTGCGGTCTATTCGCTGCTCAATGTGGTCAACCCGGTGCTGGAATTCGCCAAGCGCGGCGCGCACGAGCGTCCCCGGGTCGGCGGGCTGGCCGCGGTCCGCCAACGCGGACGGGACCAGCGCCAGTACTTCCGCACCATGATTGCCGACGCTGCCGCCGGCGGCGACGCCGCTTACGACGGGCCGTTCTGGGACACCATGCGAGCTTCCAGCGTGCTGCCCGAGATCGCGCGCAACAATGTCGCGGTCTTCCTCGTCGGTGGCTGGCACGACGCGTTCCAGCGCGGCGCCCCACTGAACTACGCCGCACTGCAGAACGCCTACGCGGGCCGGCCGCCGAACGCGCCGATGCAGCCGGGCCAGCCGCTCTCGGACCGGGTGCAGCTGATCATGGGTCCCTGGTACCACGTCTCGGACCTGGACGGTCTGCACCTACATGCGCTGCAGCTGCGCTGGTTTGACCGCTGGCTCAAGGACGACGCCGACGCCGAAGTGACCGGTGCACCCATCCGCTTCCAAGCCATCGGCAGCCGAACCTGGTACCAGGCACGGGATTACCCGTTCCCCGAAGCCACGCCGACCCGGCTGTACCTGTCCGAAGGCGGACATCTCACCGACGGGCCGGCGGACACGCAGACCGCGGCCACGCTGCGCTACACGATGCGCGGTCCGATCTCGGGTCGCAGCCTGGAACAGTGGAGTCTGGGGATGGGCAGCTTCATGGCCGCCCAGCGCGGCCGGCAAATCCGCTACGACCTGGACAACCGCCGGATCCAGCGAGAAGCCCTGACCTACACCACAGCGGAGTTCGACACCGCCCAACTCATCGCCGGCCCAATCACTTTGACGGTGTACGCGACCGCCGACACCACCGAGACCCTCTGGGTGGCCCACCTCGACGACGTGGCGCCCGATGGCGCCAGCCGACCGCTGAGCCAGGGTGCGCTGCTCGGATCGCATCGAGCGCTGGACCCCGAGACGACGTGGTATCTGCCCGACGGCATGCCACTGCGACCACAGCACCTGAGCACCCGCGCCGCGGCCGCGCCCGTCGTCCGCGGCGAACTCACCCGCTATGACGTCGAGATCTTTCCCACCGCCGCGCAGATCGAACCCGGCCATCGCCTGCGGCTGACCCTGACCACCTTCGACTTCCCGCATCTGGTCCCCACGGCGCCGGCCCGTGAGGCACTGTTCGCCGGTACCTACCGGGTCCGCCAGGGCGGGGATACCCCGTCGAGCCTGCTCATCCCCCTGGCGGATCCGGCCGCATTCAACCCCTCCGCCTCCGGCATCGGAACCGAATCACCTTGATAACGGAGGAGTTACGCCGGGCGCGGCCCTGATCCTCACCGCTTCGCCGTTGTTAGCGTGCCGGTGTGAGACTGCGAGGATTCAGTCGGAAATCGCGTCGCCTGGTGGCTGCCGTGATGGCGGGGCTGGCGCTGCCTGCGATGGCGCTGACCGCCCCGCTGCCCACGGCGGCAGCTTATTCGCGCGACGGACTGCCGGTGGAGCGGCTGCAGGTGCCGTCGGCCGCGATGGGCCGCGACATCACCGTCGAGTTCCAGGGTGGCGGTCCGCATGCGTTGTACCTGCTCGACGGATTGCGCGCCCAGGACGACGACAACGGCTGGGACATCAACACCGCTGCATTCGAATGGTATTACCAGTCCGGGATATCGGTGGTGATGCCGGTGGGTGGGCAGTCCAGCTTCTACAGCGACTGGTACCGCCCCGCGACCGGCAGCGCAGGCACCACCACCTACAAGTGGGAAACCTTTCTGACCCAGGAGCTGCCGGCGTATCTGGCGGCCAAACGGGATGTCGCGCCGACCGGCAATGCTGTGGTGGGACTGTCGATGTCGGGCGGGGCGGCGCTGACCCTGGCAATCTGGCATCCCACGCAGTTCATCTTCGCCGGTGCCCTGTCCGGATTCCTCAACCCGTCACAAGGCTTGTGGCCCACCATGATCGGGTTCGCCATGAAGGACGCCGGCGGCTACAACGCCACCGACATGTGGGGCACCTCCAACGATCCCGCCTGGCGCCGTAACGACCCGATGGTCAACATCAACCGGCTGGTGGCCAACAACACCGCGGTGTGGGTGTACTGCGGCAATGGCGCCCCGTCCGACCTGGACGCTCCCGGCGGCAACTTCGGCACGATGTACAGCGCGCAGTTCCTGGAGAACATCACGATCGACACCAACAAGAAGTTCCAGCAGGCGTATGTCGCCGCGGGCGGACGCAACGCGGTGTTCAACTTCCCGCCCAACGGAACCCACAGTTGGGGCTACTGGGGATCGCAGTTGCAGCAGATGAAGCCGGACCTGTTGCGGGTGCTGAACGAGAATGCTGCCGCGGCGGCCGCGCCACCGCCGGCGCCGGGCCAGGTTCCTCCGGTGCCCGGCCAAGCTCCCGTTCCCGCCCAGATTCCCGGGGTCGGCCAGATTCCCGGAGTCGCAGCGGCGCCCGCAGTGCCCGCAGTGCCTGGGGTCGGCCAGGCTCCCGGCGTGGCCGGAGTACCTCGGGTAGCCGGAGTTCCCGGCGTGGCAGGTGTCCCCCGCGCGGCGACGCCGGTCGCTCCGGTGTCCCCAGGCCTGCAGACGGTGCCGGTAGCGCTTCCGCGTGCGTAGCACGCGGGGGCATCATCGCTATTACAGATGACTTTGATCGATAGTCATCGTTGGACGTGATGGCATCTCAGGGGCT
Organism: [Mycobacterium] fortunisiensis; assembly: GCF_019050325.1. GTDB lineage: Bacteria > Actinomycetota > Actinomycetes > Mycobacteriales > Mycobacteriaceae > Mycobacterium > Mycobacterium fortunisiensis. The sequence goes on from NZ_VOMB01000027.1 coordinate 351,120, forward strand.
GTCATGGAGACATGACACGCGCACGCTTCGCCCTGGCCGCCCTCGCCTTGACCGCTGCTGCACTGACGAGCCCCGTCGCGCACGCCGACAACTCCGCTGACGATCCCACCGCGGGCGTCTCGCGCACCGAGCTGCAGCGTTCCGCCGCGCCCACCCCCGGATTCGAGATCATCCAGACCAGGTTCGAGATCCCGGTGGGCAAGGAATCCGGTCGTCACAGCCACCCGGGGCCGGAATTGGGCTACATCGTCCAGGGGGATGTGGACATGCTCTTCGACGACCGGCCCACCCAGCATCTGCATTCCGGCGATCCGTTCCTCATCCCGGCCAACGTGGTTCACAACGCCCGGAACGTCGGCAGCGTGCGGACCTTGATGCTGTCCACCTACGTGGTGCCCGTCGATCAGCCCTTGGTGACGAGGCCCTGATCCCGGGCCCGCACGCCCCGGTAGATGCCGCGGCGGACGATCCACGGTTGCAGGACCCGGTCGATCGACCAGGCCGGAAACCGAAACGACAACCCGTTGGGGGCGAACACTTCCAACCCGTCGGGCTGCACGCCGAGCACCGATCCCCACCGCCGGGCCGGAGGGCGGTAGCTGCGCATGCGCCGGCCGGTGAAGTGGGCGGCCACGTTGTGGGCGAGCAATCCATCGGCGCGGTTGCGGGCCGAGGATCGCAACGGGTCGGTCGCCGCGACATCGCCGACCGCGAACACGCCATCGACACCGGGCACTTCCAGTTCCGGCGTCACTCGCACGAACCCGGTGTCGTCAAGGATGTGCCGCGGCAGCCACCCGGTGTTGGGACGCACCGCGCCGATGGTCCACAGCACTGCGTCGACGGTCAGCGGCGGCTGGCCGGTGCTCCAAGAGACCGGTTCCGATGTGATGACCGCGCAGTCAAATCCGTCGGGTATGACCGCTCGATACCCTGGGTGCAGCGCGACACCGGCAGCAGTGAGCCTGAGCTCGACACGGCGCCGCACCCGCCAATGATGCTGCTGCAGAACATGTTCCCCCGGGTAGTACAGCGCGACCCGGGTCTGCGGCCACCGCACCGCGAGGTTGACCGCGCTGCTGACGGCGGCCGCGCCGCCGCCGATCACCGCCACCGACCGCGCAGCGCTCAACCGGTCGTGCGTGGACCGCAGCCCGGCAGCGACCTGCGGGGCCGACTGCAGAACACCCTGCCGCCAAAAGCCGTTGGTCACTCCGCTGGAGATGATCAGCGCGTCGTAGCCTTCCACCCGCGGGCTGCCATCGACGTCACGCAGGTTGACGGTCCCAGCCGACAGGTCGGCTCCGGTCAGCGTGCCGTGCACGGTCCGCACGCCGTCGAGCGCCCGGAACCTGTCGAAGGCGATCCAATAGTTGCGTGCCCAATCATCGGGGCGGGCCAGCCGGGTACCCAACTCCTGCCCGGAGACCAGACCGGGATTCAGCGAGATACCGACAACGTCGAAGCGGGGTGCCAGCCGGATCGCAGTGAGCACACCGGAGTCGCCGAGCCCGGCGATCACCACCCGCTTGCGATCCACGGTCGGTGACGCTACCTGCCGTCGCGCACTGATCGGTTGAAAGCACGCGGCCGGTGCGGGCCAACCGTAAAATTCCGCTGATGGAAGGCACCGTCGAACACCGCACGCTGGCTGTCGACGGCGTGCGGTCGCCAGTGCTCGTCGCCGGCCCGCCAGCGCGAGAAGGAGTGCGGGCAGACGAGGCTGTCGTGTTCGTACACGGCAACAACGCCGGGGCCCGGTGGGACCGATTGCTGACGCCGGTGGCCGGGTTTGCCCGGGTGATCGCCCCGGAGATGCCGGGTTTCGGCGCCGCCGACAAACCGGCCCAGTGGCCCTACACCGTGGCTGCCTACGCGGCGCACCTCGACGCGATCCTGCGCCAACTCGGTGTCGAACGTGCCCATCTGGTGGCCCACGACTTCGGCGGGCCCTGGGCACTGGCATGGGCCGTGGACCATCTCGATTCGGTCGCGAGCATCACCCTGATCAACACGCCCGTGACCATCAACCACTTCGCCGCCAAGCTGTGGCGAACACCCGTGGTCGCCGAGACGTTGTCACGAATGGGCAATCCGGCCGTGGCCCGTTGGCTGCTCGCGAGGCGCGACCCCGGGCTGCCCGCCGGAGCAGTGGACACGATCGCCGAGCACATGTTCGCCCGCGGCACGCCCCAGGCGGTGGCCAAGCTGTACCGGTCGACCGGACCGAATGCCCTTGCGCCATATGTCGACAGGCTGGCCGATTACCGGGGTGACGTCTTGGTGGTGTGGGGTGCCGACGACCGCTACGTGCCCCTTGCACAGACCGATGACTACCGCCGGATCTTCCGCAGCTGTGCGGTGCAGTCGGTACCGGGCGCGGGGCACTGGCCCTGGCTTGAGCAGCCCGAGCTGGTGGCCGGTCTTGTCACGGCATTCCTGCGTCCCCGTCTCGGAGGTGTTCGATGAAGCTGCGACGGGTCCGCACCGGCTCCGGTATCGGCGTGCAAACCCTTGATCCCGACGGTGATTGGGTCGCGTACCCCGATGCCGCTGCGCTCGGCGGCCAGGTGTTCGACGATGCCTGGCTGGCCGCGGCAGCCGATCGTCAGCTCGAACGCAGTGCTCATCTCCTTCCGGTGCAGCCGCTGTCCTTCCGTGACTTCATGCTCTACGAACAGCACAACATCGACGCGGCCCGCGGCTTGATCCGGCGTTTTCACCCCGGGCTGTACCGGGTGACCTCGCTCTACGAGCGCGTCACCGGCCGCCCGGTGCCGCAGTTCAAACCAAAGCCGCTGTTCTACCGGCAGCCGATCTACTACATGTCCAACGCCCAGTCCTTTGTACCCACCGGCACCCCGGTCGCGGTGCCGGACTATACGCAGGCGCTGGACTTCGAGCTGGAGATCGGATTCGTCCTGGCCGCACCGTTGTTCAACGCGGCACCCGAGGAGGCGGCCCAGGCGATCGGGGCGTTCGTCGTGCTCAACGACTTCAGCGCCCGCGACGTGCAGCGCGCGGAAATGCTCAGCGGTTTCGGACCGCAGAAGTCCAAGCATTTCGCCAGCTCGATGTCGGACACGGCGGTGACGGCCGACGAGATCCTGCCCCGTATCGACAGCCTCACCGGGTCGGTGGCGCTCAACGGAACCGTGGTCAGCACAGTCAGCAGCGCCGGGATGCAGTTCAGTCTGGGCGAAGTGCTGGCTCATGCCTCCCGCAGCGAACCGCTATACCCCGGTGAGCTTTTCGGTACCGGAACGCTGCCCGGCGGCAGCGGCATGGAAACCGGGCACTGGCTGCGCCCCGGTGACACCCTCACCTTGACGCTCGACGGGGTTGGCCGTCTCGAGCACGCCATCGGCTGAGCTCCACCCCTGAACCTCCCGCCGAAACGGCATTCCAGCAGGAAAAGTACGAGAAGACCCCTGCTGGAATGCCGTTTCGGCGGGTATTGGGAGGGCGACGGCCGCTATTTGGTGACGGCGTCGATCGCCTTGTAGATGCGCTGCTCGCTGACCGGTCGCGGTGTCCCGAGTTGCTGTGCCCACAGGCTGACCCGCAATTCCTCGATCTGCCAGGCGATATCACGAACCTTGGGATTCTCGGCGCGGGCCGGTGACAAGGCGGCCACCAGATCGTCGTAGTCGTCCTCGACGGCATGCACCCGGGCCATCCGCTCCCGGTCGGCGGCCGGGGCCTGCGCCAGCCGTTCCAGCCGGCGGGCGATCGCGGTGACATACCGGGTCAGGTCGGCGAGCCGGGCGATACCGGTCACCGTGACAAAACCCGTGGGCAGCAGCCGCTCCAGCTGCGACCGGATATCGGCGACCGCGTCCGCCTGGGCGGCTGACGGCTTGTCTGGCAACGCAACCTGCACCTCGTGCGAGGCGGCCAGCACCTTCTCCACCCGGGTCACCGCGGCTTGCGTGGTGGGCGTGAGTTCCTTGCCGGCCCGCTCCACGATGGTTGCGAACTCGGCTCTGGTCCACACCGGTTTTCCGAGCACGACGTCGGCGGCAGCGTCCGCGCAGTCCTCCAGCAGGGCGGCCAGAGTGCCGTCCGGATTGGCGTTGAGCGCCAACCGGGTCCGGGTGCTCAAACTTCGTTCGATCGCCTTGACCGGAGACGGCGCGGTGAGCCGCAGCAGTCGACGCAAGCCCGGACCCATGGCCGCGGCCTGCTCGGCCGGGTTCGCGAACACCTTGATGTCGACGGCTTTCCCGGCATCCACGAAGGCGGGGTAGCCGCGGACGGTGTGTCCGCCGCTGACGTTCTCCACCGTCCGCGGCAACTCGTCGAGATCCTCGGGCCATGCCCGCAGCCTGGTGCGTTCCAGGTCACCGCCCAGCGCGTCGGCCACGGCCTGCGCGACGGGCACCGCCAACCGTTCGCGCAGGGCGTCGATGTCCTTGCCGCGGGCCACCTCTTTGCCCTCGGCGGTCTCGACCGCAAACGTCATCCGCAGGTGATCCGGTACCTTGCTCAGATCGAACGCGTCGATCGGTACCAGAATGCCACTGCGCCTGCGTAGTTCACGTTGGACCTCGTCCAACAGTGACCCTGCGGAGGGATCGATGTCACCGAGGATGGCCCGCGCGGTGTCGGGCGCAGGAACGAAGTTGCGCCGCAGATCCTTGGGTAGGGACTTGATCAGTGCGGTGACCAGTTCCTCCCGCAGAGCCGGGACCTGCCAGGCGAAGCCGTCACCGCCGAGCCGGGCCAGCACCCCCACCGGCACGTGCACGGTGACGCCGTCGTCGGCGGCGCCCGGCTCGAAACGGTAGGTCAGCGGGAGTTCGAGATCGCCGGCCTGCCAGGTGTCGGGGTTGTCCGCACCGTCCTCGGAACGCAGCAGGTCGTCGCGGGTGAAGGTGAGCAGGTCAGGTGTCTTGTGCCGCTGCTTCTTCCACCAGGCGTCGAAGTGCCGCGCGGAAACGATGTCAGCGGGGATGCGGGCGTCGTAGAAGGCATAGATGTCGTCGTCGCCGACCAGCAGGTCGCGCCGGCGGGCCCGTTCCTCGATCTCCTCGAGCTCGGCACGAAGTCGGGCGTTGTCGCGGAAGAAGTGGTGCCGGGTCTGCCAATCCCCCTCGACCAGGGCGTGCCGGATGAACAACTCACGGCACAGGTCCGGTTCGATCTGGGTGTACCCGATTTTGCGGCGCGGCACCAGCGGCAGTCCGTACAGCGTGACGCGTTCGAACGCGACCACGGCGCCGCGCTTGGCCTCCCAGTGCGGCTCACTGTAGTTGCGGTGCACCAGATGTCCGGCCACCCGCTCGATCGCCTCGGGCTCGACCTTGGCGGCGATGCGGCCGAACAGCCGGCTGGTCTCGACCAGGTCGGCCACCACGATCCAGCGCGGCGGCTTCTTCGTCAGCACCGAACCCGGCGCCAGTACAAATTTGGAATTGCGGGCGCCGGCATAGTCGCGGGACTCCCCCTCGCGCAGCCCGACGTGCGACAACAGGCCCGCGGTCAGCGCGGCGTGGATGCTGGCCGGCTCGGCGGGCTCATCGCCCTCACGGATCCCGATATCGCGGGCGATGCTGCGCAGCTGACCGGTCAGGTCCTGCCACTCCCGGATCCGCAGGTAGTGCAGGAATTCCTCGCGGCACATCCGCCGGAAGGCATTGCCGGAGCGTTGGTTTCGCTGCTCTCGCAGGTAGTTCCACAGGTTCAGGTACGCCTCGAAATCAGAGGAGCAGTCGGCGTCGGCGAACCGGGCGTGCTTCTGCCGGGCGGCCTCTTCCTTGTCGCTCGGGCGTTCACGCGGATCGGGGATGGACAGCGCGGCCGCGAGCACCAGCACCTCGCGCACACACCCTTCGGTATCGGCCTGCAAGATCATCCGGCCGACCCGCGGGTCGAGCGGCAGCCGGGCCAGGCGACGCCCGATATCAGTCAAGGCACCCTTGGTGTCGAACGCGCCGAGTTCCTGCAGCAACTGGACCCCGTCGCGGATGCTGCGGGAGTCGGGCGGGTCCAAGAAAGGGAATTCTGCGATGTCGCCGAGTTGCAGGGCGGCCATCTGCAGGATGACGGCGGCCAGGTTGGTCCGCAGGATCTCCGGATCGGTGTAGCGGGGCCGGGATTCGAAGTCCTCTTCGGAGTACAGCCGGATGCACACGCCCGGTGCGGTGCGCCCCGAGCGGCCGGCCCGCTGGGCCGCCGAGGCCTGCGAAATCGGCTCGATCGGTAGCCGCTGGACCTTGGTGCGCCGGCTGTAGCGGGAGATCCGCGCGGTGCCCGGGTCGACGACGTAACGAATGCCCGGCACCGTCAGTGAGGTCTCGGCCACGTTGGTGGCCAACACGATTCGCCGCCCGCTATGGCTGGGCTGGAACACCTTCTGCTGTTCGGCGGTGGAAAGCCGAGCATACAGCGGCAGCACCTCGGTGTTCCGCAGGTCCTTCAATGCCTCTGCGGTGTCCCGGATTTCGCGCTCTCCGGACAGGAACACCAACACGTCACCCGGCGGTTCCGACTCCAGCTCGTGGACGGCGTCGACGATGGCTTCAGTCGGGTCGCGCGGCTCGGATGAGCCGCTTGCGCGAAGATCAATAGCCGGAGTACGCACGATCTCGTGGTCCGGGTCGTCGGGATCATCCTCGTCCGATGGCGCGACGGGGACTTCCAGTGGCCGGTACCGAATCTCGACCGGGTAAGTCCGCCCCGACACCTCGACGATCGGGGCGTCCCCGAAGTGGGCCGAGAACCGCTCCGGCTCGATGGTGGCCGAGGTGACGATGACCTTGAGGTCGGGGCGGCGCGGCAATAGCTCACGTAGATAGCCGAGCAGGAAGTCGATGTTGAGGCTGCGTTCGTGGGCCTCGTCGAGGATCAGGGTGTCATAGCGCAGCAGCCGGCGGTCTCTTTGAATCTCGGCGAGCAGAATCCCGTCGGTCATCAGTTTGATCAGGGTGGAGTCGCTGGCCTGGTCGGTGAAGCGCACCGTGTAGCCGACGGCGTCGCCCAGCGGGGTGCCGAGTTCGTCGGCGATGCGTTGGGCCACGGTGCGGGCCGCCAACCGCCGGGGCTGGGTGTGGCCGATCGTGCCGCGGATGCCCCGGCCCAGTTCGAGGCAGATCTTGGGCAGCTGGGTGGTCTTGCCCGACCCGGTGGCGCCGGCGACCACGACCACCTGATTTTCGCTGATGGCCTTGGCCAGCTCGTCGCGGTGTTCGCTGACCGGTAGGTCCGGATAGGTGATGGCCGGGACGGCGGCCTGACGGGTGAGCACCAGCGCTTCGGCGTCAGCGATCTGCTCGGCCACCTTGGAGATGTCACCGCCGCGAAGGTTCTTCAGCCTGCGGTCGAGCCGCGCCGCGTCCCGGATGGTCAGGCCGTCGAGGCGGGCCCGCAGCGCACGCAGGTCTTGACGGTCGGACACTCCTGTAAGGGTAGCGGCGTATCGAATCAGTCCGCGCAGTCGACCGCTACCGCCAGCGCCGCACAGATCTCCCGCATGCGGACATCGCCCAATCGGCCTAGGCGATCGACCAGGACTGCGATCGAAACGCTCTCGACCGAATCCAGATTGACGGCCGAGCGACGGGGAGCGGGATCCGTCCCTGGTTCCAAGACAACCTCGCTGGGCAGCCCGCGGATCGTCGTCGTACACGGTGCGACCAGCGCGCGTCGGAGCCTCGGGATGGCCGCGTCACGGGATAACACCACCACTGGGCGCCGGCCGATTTGAGGCAGCTCACACCACCACAGCTCGCCGCGGGCGGGCAGACCGCTCACGAGTCGCCTGCGGCGCGTCGCCACGAAGCCAGGTCGCCCCACTCATCAGGCTCGTCTGGCGGGTGGCTCTCATAGGCTCGGTAACTGGCGTCGATCTGGGCGGAACGATGACGTGCGAGCAAGGCTTTCAAGGCCTCGTCGATCAGTGCTGCGTCAGTGATCCCGGACCGTGCCCTACGCGCGCTGCCGAGCAACTCCGCATCTACGGTAGTGCTCAGACGTGTGCGATTCATGCCACAATCATGCCACTCAGAACTGCGCCCCGGCGCGGGTGCGACTCGCCGGCCTCGGGCGACGCCGGGAAGATGACCGCATGACCGAGTACGTGATCCCACCACCACCGCAGGCTTCGCTTCCCGTGAGCACCGGTGAGGGCCGCTTCCCGGTCCGGCGGGTGTTCTGCGTCGGACGTAACTACGCCGCCCACGCGCGTGAGATGGGCAAGGACCCTGACCGCGAGCCGCCGTTCTTCTTCATGAAGCCGGCCGACGCGGTGATCGGCGCCGCGGGCACGATCCCCTACCCGTCGCTGACCTCGTCGTTTCACCACGAGATCGAGTTGGTGGTGGCGCTGGGCGCCGGTGGCCGTGAGGTGGCGCCGGCCGACGCGTTGGCTCTGGTCTGGGGCTACGGGGTGGGCGTCGACCTGACCCGGCGCGATCTGCAGGACGAGGCCAAGAAACTCAGCCGGCCGTGGGACTGGGCCAAGGGGTTCGACGCGTCGGCACCGTGCACGCCGATCCGTCCGGTCGCCGAAGTCGGTCACCCCGACAGCGGCGAGATCTGGCTGCGGGTCAACGGCGAGCTCAGGCAGCACGGGGATCTCAAGGACCTGATCTGGTCCGTACCGGAAGTCATCAGCGCGATCTCGACGGCTGTCGACCTCGCACCCGGTGACCTGATCTACAGCGGCACCCCGGCCGGCGTCGGTCCGATGCAGCCCGGCGACGTGGTGTCCGGCGGCGTCGCAGGGGTCGCGGAGTTCACGTTCACCGTCGGCTCAGCCGATCGGCGGCCCGTCTGACGCGCTGTCCGGCGGTGTCCACCTGCCGGGCGGTCATGGGACGCAAGGGGTGCACGCACAGAATCAGCGCGACCCGGCCCTGAGGGTCGAACACCGGCGCGGCGATCGTGGCCACTGGCTGCGACTTGCCCACGGCGTCACCGGCCGGCGCCAGCCCGATCGTGGTGAATTCGGCGAGCAGTTGATCGGTGATGCCGCGGACGTGGTCGGGCAACCCGTCGCTCGACAGCGAGCCGACCATCTGCGCCGCCCGGGTCAGCTCCGGCGTCGTCCAGTCGACGTCGAAGCCCCGCGCCCGGGTTTGGGCCAGCACCTCGACCAGCCGTTCGGTGAGCGCCTCACCCGCTGTGGGCGCGCGCCCGATCCAGGCGCGCTGCTCGGCGGCCGAGTCCCAGGCGGCGAAGGCGACACCGAACGGCGGGGCATACCGAATCCGGTCACCCGGGGTGCCCGACGGGCGCGGCCCGGCACCTTCGAAGGCAGTGATCACCAGCTCGTCAGCGACCCGCTCCAGTACCGAAGCGGCATGCCCGAGCTGCTGTGAGAGTTCTTGCGCGGCAATGCGGGCCGCGTGTGCCAGCGGTCGCGCCGCCTCGGTGCGGGCAGCCACCACGGCCAGCCCCGGCCCGAGGACGAACGTCAAGGTGGCGGGATCACGGATCAGCCAGCCCCGGTCACACAACGTCTTGAGGATCGCGTGTGCGGTGGCCTGGGTCAGGTCGAGGGCGCTGACCACATCGGAGAACCGCAGCCGCGCATCTCCGGCACTCGCCACCAACTCGATGACGTCGAGCACCCGACTCGTCGGTGCCGAACTCGCGCCACGCACCCTTGACTCCCCTCTCGGCAGTTCCTACAGTCAGGCTTGGTAATTCGAGAGATTATCTCGAATATTAGAGAAACGGTAGGGCCAGATGCGGGCGGTGGTGCTGCGGCAAGGTGCGCTGGAAGTGCGCGAGATCCCCGATCCGGCACCAGGTCCCGGTGAACTCCTGCTCCGGGTCACCAGTACCGCTATCTGCGCATCCGACGTCCACTTCATGGACCACCCCGAACTCGGGCTCAACGATCCGACCGGCCGCTCGCTCTATGACGCCGACCGGGACGTGGTGCTGGGCCACGAGTTCATCGGTGAGGTGATCGGGCACGGGCCCGGCTGCGGCGATCAGTTCCCCGTGGGCACCCGGGTCACGTCGATCCCCATCAGGCTCGTCAACGGCGGAGCCGACGGCGCACACATCATCGGCCAACACCCGGACACCCCCGGCAGCTTCGCCGAACTGCTGGTGGTGGCCGAATCCATCGCTCGAGCCGTCCCGGACCAGTCCGGCGCCACCGACGACGCCGTCGCGCTCACCGACGCCTTCGCGGTCGGCGAGTTCTACGTCCGCTCGGCCCGTCTCGAGCCCGGCGAGATCCCCATCGTGATCGGCGCCGGGGCGATCGGGCTGTCCGCGGTCGCGGCCCTGGCCCGCCGCGGTGTCGAACCGATCATCGTCTCGGACTACCAGGCGGAACGGCGCGCTCTGGCCTGCAAGGCTTTTGGCGCCCATATTGCCGTCGACCCGGCTGAGCGCGCGCCGCTGGACGTCTGGCGCAAGGTACGCGCCGAACACAACCTGTGGGGCCCGGCCGTGGTGTTCGAATGCGTCGGCGCCGCCGGTCTGATCCAGAAGATCGTCGAGGACGCCGACATGGGCACCCGCATCTACTGCGCGGGCGGCTGGTACACCGGCGACACCCTCGACATCACCACCGCCACCCGCCAGGGGGTGACCCTGCAGTTCGGCGGCGGGCCGTGGCCGCAGGACTGGTACGGAACTCTGGACGCCATCGTGGCCGGAGATCTGGACCCGACGCCCAGCATCGGCATGACTGTCACGCTCGACGAGGTTCCCGACGCGCTCGACCTGGCCCGCCGGTCGGCAGGTCCGGCGCGAATCATCGTGCATCCGAATGGAGATCAGGCATGACAGACCGCGAAGAGATCATCGAGGTACTGGTGCGCTACGCCACCGGGATCGACCGCCGGGACTGGCCGCTGTTTCGCACCGTGTTCACGCAGGACTGTGTGCTGGACTACGGCGAGATCGGCAGTTGGACCGGAGCGGACGCGGTCACCGAGTTCATGGATCAATCCCACGCGATGGCCGGACACACCATGCACCGGTTGAGCAACCACGCGATCACCATCGAGGGCGACACCGCAACCGCGCGGACATACATCGATGGACTGATCATGGCGCAGGACAACAACTCTGGCGTCAACGCCATCGGCTTCTACGACGACGAACTGATACGCACCGAACGAGGCTGGCAGATCGCGCGACGGCGCTTCACCCCGGTCCGGGTCATCGCGGTCTAGGGAGATGCGCATGGAATTCGCAGACAAGTACGGGCCCTGGGCGCTCGTGGCGGGCGCTTCCGACGGGGTCGGCGCAGCGATGGCCGACGAACTGGCCCGGCGCGGACTCAACGTGGTGCTGCTGGCCCGGCGTCAAACGGTTCTCGATGAGGTCGCGGCCGGCATCGCAGCCCGCACCGGTGTGCAAACCCGCACGCTGGCAATCGATCTGGCCGCACCCGGGGCCGCCGCCGAGGTGACCAAAGCCACCGAAGGCCTCGACATCGGGTTTCTGGTGTACTGCGCGGGCGCCGATCCCCACTTCGCGCCGTTCCTCACCAGCCCAATTGCCGATGCCGAATCGATGGTGCAGCGCAACTGCGTGGTGCCGATGCAGCTGTGCCATCACTACGCCCGGCCGATGGTCGACAAGGGCCGCGGCGGCATCGTCATCTTCGGGTCCGGCGCCGGATTCGCCGGCGGGCCGAACATGGTGGCCTACGGGGCCAGCAAGGCGTTCGACATGGTGTTCGCCGAGGCACTGTGGACCGAGTTGCACGACAAGGGCATTGACGTGCTCGGGCTGATCCTGGGCAAGACCGACACCCCCGCGCTGCGCAAGCTCGAGCACGAACGCGGCCAGATCGACTCCCCGGACCAGGTGCCGCCGGGTGCGGCAGCCGTCGCGGAAGTGGTGGCGGCGGCATTCGCCAACCTGACCGACGGGCCGACGTGTTTGGTCGGCCCGGAAATCCAGGCAGCTGCGCAACTGATGGCTTCAGTGAGCCGCAACGACGCCGTGCGCTTCATCGCCCAGGCGGTCACTGCGGCGATGGGCTAGCTGTAACTCTCGGGGAGGTTGTGAACGGCGTGGCGCCGGTGAACAGGTGAGGGCCTCCGGTATCGG
>NZ_VOMB01000010.1 GCF_019050325.1 [Mycobacterium] fortunisiensis
CCGATACCGGAGGCCCTCACCTGTTCACCGGCGCCACGCCGTTCACAACCTCCCCGAGAGTTACAGCTAGCCAGGCCGGACATTCTCTAGTCGCAACTGCCGCAAACGCCCGTCAGTGAAAGCTCCATACCGCAGTCGCACAGGGCCGCTTTGCGTCGGACATCGCGGGAGCGTTCACTTCCCACCCGAGCCTGGTTGACCGGATGCAGGACGTACCACGTTCCCTTTCGAGAGCTGGGCCCGCGGCCCACCGCATTGGGGGCGATGTGGAGGGCCTCCGCTTCGGAGTCGAATCCGTTCGTAGCCCCGTACTCGATGTGTAGGTCACGACCGCCGGCGCATCGTGTGGCAACGACATACGACTTGCCAACGTGGTGAACGACGCGATACCCGCTGATGCCGACGGCATTGGTCATGTCGCGGATGAAGGCGTGATTCTCAACCGGTATCCGTGCCTCCGACAATGCCGCGATGAGAGAGTCTGACGACTGATCTGATCTGTTCATGGTTCCCGGTCCTCTCCAAACGTGGTTGTGGCCTGCACCTGTTCCCAACAGGCGCGAACGTGCTCTGCGGCCACCAGCAACGGCGTCGAATCGTCACTGCCGTCCGGTCCGGTGTCGCCGTCGCTGTTCACCGCGTTGCGCGACGTTTCTATTGAAGCTCCGAGAAGATCGACTGCTTGACTCAACACCTTGAAGGCATCTTCCATTGCGATTTGCGCTACTGCATCGTCGATTTCGGCCAAGGCGGCGTCGGTGGCCGCATCCCCGTCGGTTGACCGCAAAGCTTCCACGGATTGGCGTACCGCGGACTCTCCGTATTCACGCACCATCCAGGCCACTGTTACTTCCTGGGGAGGCGGGAGCGCTGCCAGCGCGTCGAGCAGTTCGTCAAGCTCGGGCGTCTGTCCCTCTCCGCCGAAACGCGACACAAGCCCCGACTCCTCGTCGACGAAAAACTCGGCAATCTCCTCTTCCCCGTTGTCGCTGGTTCTTGTTGCGATGCCGTGCATCAAGAACTCTGAGGGCTTCTCCTCGACGATGGGCTCGTCCTCGACGGTGAGTGTGAGATCTCCGGCGTGAAGCAACGGCAACGGCGACGCCGGTATCGACATCTGGGCGGCGAGCGAAGCTATTGCCGACCTGACGTAGGGGTACACAGCCAGGGCACCGACTTGCTCGGTGAATTCTTGTACGATCTCGGGCTTGCCGCGCGAAACTGGTGTCGGCAGAAAGAAGATGGCCTCTCCCTCGACCACGAAAGATCCATAGGCGTTGCAGGTTTCGATTCGACATCGCACACCGAGTTGTTCATCTTCCAATCGCGTGCAGAGATTCACCGCGGCCTCATCGTCAGGAGTGTCTGGTGCATGCAACTCCTCGGGCCGTGAGTCCAATGCACGAAGGTCGGCCGTCGCATTGCGATTGCCGATGAGTTCATGGATGACAACCTGCCGAAGTTCTGCGACCTTGATGAGCTCTGCGGCCGTTTCGATCTCGTCAGCCATTGCGGGTCTTCACACGAGAACGCTTCGGCACGCGCGCCACGTAACGCTTCTCGGTGACCGCCGGTTGCGTCGGCGACGCCGGGCGGCGGCGTGATTCACGTGGCAGTTCAGGCAGGCCCGGTTTCAGTGGTGTCGCTGAGATTCGCGCTTCATAACCGAGGGCACACAGGTAGCGGGCCACGGCCGCGATCTTCATATTGCCGTCACCGTTGAGAACCTGTGACACGCGTCCCTGCGTGACGTCGAGCTTCTCGGCGAGAGCTTTCTGGTCCAGGGCCGAGGCGTCGAGTGCCTCGTGCAGAAGTCTCATCGTCTGGCTCGCCAGGGCGGCAGCGGCCAGCCCTTGCGCACCGGCGTCGGTGGCCTGCTCCTCATCGATCAACGTCGGATCGGGCTGATCGGTCATGGCCTAGGTCCTCCTCTCTGACTCTCTGCGATTCCGCGAGGTCGTGCTGTGGGGTTTTCTGGCCCACCTTCGTGAATGCGTGGCCCAACCGGATCAAGCGGTCAAAGTTGGGGATCTGCCAGAATTCGCTGTCGGGTGCATCGGCCTCAGCGTGACGTTGGATCGGTAGCTTCGGTGTGTAGCCGCCGCTACCGTCGGTGTCGAAGAACGTGAGGCGCTTATCGCCGTGGCGGAACTCCCAAACGCCCTCGTCGAGGGCTTTGACAGCATCCCGGTAGACCGGCTCGCCAGTATTTGCCCAGTGTCTTAATGCGTTGAGAAACCAGTGGTAATCATCGATCTGCTCGTCTGACGGTTCGGCCCGTCCCGTGCGGTCCCAGGCTCCCTTTTTCAAGGCGTCCAGGAACAGCCCAGCAGGTGACCGGCCGTCCGAACAGACTGCGCAGTCCACTTGGTGAATCTGTCCTTTCACGATTGCCCGCCTGTCCATTACCCTCCTCAAGTTTAGTAAATGCTAAACCGAATGCGCAAGCTCTCGGGGGGATGGTGGCATTCGCGACCGACAGCGGTGCGCCGACGGATCGGTGCTCAGCGGCAACTCGAGAGCTTGTCGGTGGCCTCTGCCATTCTGTCCGGCTGGCCTGAGCCCGGGGCAGCGCAACCGAGGATGAAAGGCAGGAAAACAATGATCCGCGATTCTCGGGACGGCCGCATCTACGCGGCCGAGTTAGACGACGACCTGTTCGATCGGATCGCCCTCGCCCTTGAGGGCGTCGACGTGATCGAGACGCTCAGCATCAAGCGGCCCAACTGGATCTCCGCGTTCGACCGCACCGGCGTGTGGGTGGAGACCGAACGGTCACGGGCCCGCGGCTCCGGCGCCCAACGCGTACCGGCGTGGATGTTCGACGTGGCCTGGAAGCAATTGTGCAAGAACGGAAGTCTGAGCCAGATCGAGCTGCTCAACGACCTCAACGTCAAGCGTTCGGCGTTCGTCTGCGCGCTGCTCGCGCAGCTGCCCGATGTGGTGGTTGTGCAGAACCGCCCGACGGTGCTCGAGAGGATCACGCCGGCATGAACCGGCCGACAACGAATCCGCAGTTATTGCGGAGTCCGCAATTTCTGCGCTATAGTCGGTCATGTCCAAGTCGAACCCCTACGAACAGATTCGCAAGCATCTGGCCCACGCGGAGTCCGCCGAGAACGCCGCCGACGCCCTGCAACACCTGCGTCTCGTTCTGACCGACGTCGGCCGGCTTCTCGACGAGCAGCTGGCCCGGGCCGTCGTCGACGACGAAATGTCGCTTGCGGCAGCCGGAAAGAATGCCGGCCTCACCGAGAACGCGGTGGGTCCACGGCTGGCCAACACCGCCAGGCTGGCTCCCTACGCAACCGGGGGGAGCCGTGTCACCGCCGAAGACGTCAAGCGTGCCCGCAACGACAAGCACGCCCGCACCCCGCTGCCACCGGCAGCCTCACCCGAACCGATGCGGTTCAAACCGCGCCGAAAATCAAAGCCCACCTAGGAATTTCAGAAAGGACCATCATGGCCAACACAAACCTCACCCACCTCGTGTTCCTGCTCGACCGGTCGGGATCGATGCAATCGATCAAGTCCGACGTCATCGGCGGCTTCGATGCCTTCCTCGCCGAGCAGCGGCAGGCCGACGGCCAGTGCGTCGTGACCCTGGCGCAGTTCGACAACGAGTACGAGGTTGTCTACCAAGGAATCCCGCTGCAAGAGGTGTCGTCGTTGGAGCTGTCGCCCCGCGGCTCCACCGCGCTGCTGGACTCGATGGGCAAGCTCATCACCGACACCGCCACGCAGATCGATGCGTTGCCCGAGAACGAGAAGCCGGGCACGGTCGTCGTGGCCATCATGACCGACGGTCACGAAAACGCGAGCCACGAGTGGGGTCGGCCGGCCATCAAAGCCCTTGTCGAGCAACAAACCAACGAGCACGGCTGGGAGTTCCTCTACATGGGTGCCGACCAGGACGCCGTGGAGGTCGGCTCGCAGCTGGGTGTCAAGGCCGAGCAGTCCGTCACGTACGGACGCGGGAAATCCCGCGAGGCCTGGGCCGCGGCGTCCGACAACGTCCGCCGCTACCGCGGCGCCAAGATCATGGACGCGGACGCCATCATGCCCGAGTTCAGCGACGCGCAACGCTCCGAGCTGGCCGACGACTAGCGGCGACGTCGCCCGAACCGAACTCCTCAGGCGTGGGCGGCCTGATCTTCTTCGTCATCCTGCTCATCGCCATGGTGCCGAAGCCGGTCTGGATCGCCCTCGGCGGCGTCATCGCGATCGTTGTCGTGAGCTGGGCCGGCTACAAGCTCGTCGTCGTGCTGGAGGAACGCAGTTACGAGGCAGCGAAACGGGACCGGGCCGAACAAGCGGCGCGGGCTGCAGAAGCCAAACGTCAACGCGAACAACGTATCCGCACCGCGAAACAGCGCCGTATCGACACGCTCGGCAAGCGCAACGCCGGACTCGTGGAAGCCGCCCTGAGTGACGTGAAACGGGTCGCCGCGTCAGAAGCGGCCCGCGCCGGATGGCTGGGAGACGTCGACTTCAGCGCGGACATCAATGCGATCACGGCCAACTTCGAGAAGGCGTACGCACTGCGCGGGGTGACCGACAAGCTCTCGGCGCTGGACAAGCCCAGTGTCGAGGACCGCAAGATCCTCGCCGAGGCCAAGACCACCGCAGCCAACCTGGAACGCGCGGCGATCGAGCGGGTGGAGCTCATCGGCAAATGCGCCAAGGAAGCCCAACTGATCGACAAGTCATTGCGCACCGAACGCGAGGACGCCAAGGTGGCCGAGCAGCGCGCCGAACTGCACGCGAAGTTGAGCGCCATGCTGTACGGGATCGAGGCCACCCCCGACACCACTCGCGCCGACTCGGCGGTGGACGCGGTGATGGCGCGGGTACAGGCCTACCGAGAGATCAAGAGCCAGATTCAGCGGGCCCGTGACGACGGTGCCGCATAGCCGCGTCGAGGATCCCGCCGGAACTGCCTCGGATCGCCGGGCCGATGTCGGTGCTCGGCCGTATCCTCTCCTCACACGAAACCGACCGGGGGTGAGCCCATGACTGTGGTACCGCAGGCACGGCCGCCGCGCGGCGATCTCGTGTACGCGAAGCCCCGACCTGCGGTGACGGTCGCCATCGCCGTCGCAGAAACCGACCGTGGCTACCACTACGTCGCCTTCACGCAGCTCTGGTCCTGTTCCGCAGTGACGGCCGCGCCCAACGCAGAAGTTGCCGTGCTGGACGCCATCGATGCGGTCCGCGCTCGCTTTCGCGGGCCCGCGCGATTCCGGTTCGTGGTGAACGTGACCAGCGGCAGCCCGCTGTGGCGCTATGCCGGGCAGATCTCCGAGGCGGCACAGCACTGGTGGATCGAACGTCCCGATCACAAAGACCGATCGCTGGTCGAGGCCGCCGCCGCGCACGTGGCTGCCCTCACCGACACGGCCCCTCCGACGTCACCACCGGCGCCGGAGCTCGGACCGATCATCGTGGCCACCGACGGCTCAGTGCGGCGCAAATACGCCGGCTTCGGTTGGCTCGCCTCGTCGGGGGAGTACGGACTCGCCGGCTACCGGACCTCCTCCAAGCGCGTCGGGGCCCAGAAGGTGTTGGTGGCCGAGCTGCGGGCGATTCATGCCGCGGTGTGCGGGCTGCCCGGTCATCACGTGGTGGTGCTGTCCGACAGCAAACCTGCCGTCGCGATGGTCGACCGATGGAAGTGCGGCACAGCGGTGATGCCCGCCGGGTACCCGGTGGAGGAGTCCGGCGGGGAACACTGCCTCAACGCCGCCCGGCGTCGCATCTACCTCGAGCGTGACCGCATCGAGGTGCGGTGGGTGCCGGGGCATCGGGGTGAGCCCCTAAACGAGGGGGCTGACGCTTTGGCGCGGCTGGGCTCACGCTATCGCCGCGGGGACCTGGACCTCGACGACTCCGAGTACCACCGCCGTGCGGCCGGGATCGCCCAGTCATTCGCGGCGGAGTTCCGTCGCTCCGGCACCTGACGGCTCCTGGGAAGCTACTGCCGCTCGCTGCGCCGCGGCCGCCCGGTCTTGCGCGGCCACCCCGCGTGGAACTTCCGTACCGCTGCGGCGTCCCACACCGCGCCGCCGCGTAGCTCGGCCAGCGGGGCCGGAAATGTCGCCATCGAACGCAGTTGATGGACACGCTGGCGCGCCACGCCGAGTTCTTCGGCAATTTCGGCGGCCGACATCAGCTCCGGCATCGTCGGGGCCTCCGCGCGCATCCTGTGCACCGATTCCCGCATGATCGAAACACCAACCGGCTCAGCATGAATCACGCTCTTCACTTCGACGGCCATCTTGTCGGCCGCCTCCAGCATGGGGAGGTGCCCGTCGGCATACACCGTGACATCGACACCCACACCGGGTCGGCGGGCGACGGTCCCGTCGAACGCCTCTACGTCATCGGCCCATTGGTCGAGGATGTCGTCGGGAGGACCAACCTCGAACGTATAGGTGATCGCCCAGTCGTCAGTCATGGCTCAGCCTTCTTGTTGCGTTGCGCCCGTTGTTCTTTCTTGTTCGGTACGGGCCACGGAAGTCCCGCTTTCTTGACTTGCGGTGAGCATGTCCAGGCGCCGGCGGTATGGATTGCTCGGTGTTGCCGGATAGCGCGCGACGTAGTTGCCATGAAGGTCGAAGAATCGGCGGTAACCGTTCTTGTCGACCTCGATGGTCCAGCCCTGCGACTCCGCCCACTCGATGATGTCGCTTATGTTGTCATCGCCCATGATGACTTTTTTCTTGCTAGTTGTCAAGAATTATGTGCGGGGTGTGCGCACATGGGTCGCCTTGCTTCGAGGTTGCGACCGACAGCGCCGGCATACGGCGGGCTCGTGGCGCCCGGTCTCGCGGGCGGAAGTGGTTAGCCACACTCTGTGCGGCGGATGGCGGCCACTATGTGACTGTTGCAGAATTTGGCGGCTGAAGTCGGCCTGGTTGCGTGACTTGGAGGGTGGTTCTCGAGACACTTGGGTGTGGCTCGTGGGTATCGTCCAGTGGTTCGCGATCAGCAGTTCTTGTTGCCGCCCAACATTATTGACTGGTTGCCCGAAGATCACCTGGTCTGGTTTGTGATCGAGGAGCGTGTCAAGTTCTCTGTGTAGGTCGTTTTAACTGAAACGTTCGGTTGTGGTGTTTACAGATACCGCTCGATGCGGTCTGGGTAGACCAGAGCGAGTTGTTCGAGGGCTTTCTTCCAGTTGGTGACCACCTGTCCTTCCACGAGCCGTCCGGGGGCTGTTCGGCCGCGTTTCTGACCGCGTTCCTTGGCGCGCTCGGCGGCGCGTTTGTCTTCGATATTGCAGATGGCCAGCCACAGCAGTTTGACCACCGCAGCGTCGTTGGGGAACTGGCCGCGGTTCTTGGTGACCTTGCGCAGTTGGTAGTTCAATGACTCGATCGAGTTGGTCGTGTAGATCACCCGCCGCAGCTCGGGCGGGAACGCCAGAAACGGGATGAACTGCTCCCACGCCCGTTCGAAAACCATTGCCACTGTGGGGTTTTTCTTCCCCAGCTCCGACCCGGCGAACGCATCCAATTCCGCGCGAGCAGCATCGGCGTCGGGTGCGGTATAGATCGGTTTGAGCGCGGCGGCCACGGCTTTGCGGTCGCTGTAGGACACGAACCGCAACGCGTTGCGGATCAGATGCACCACACACGTTTGCACCGCGGCTTGTGACCAGGTCGCCGCGATCGCTTCGGGAAACCCGGTCAACCCGTCGCAGCACACGATGAGCACGTCTTTGACGCCACGGTTGGCCAGATCAGCACATACCGACGCCCAAAACGCCGCTCCTTCGTTCTGCTGGACCCAGATCCCCAGAACGTGCTTGACGCCGGCCATATCGACGCCTACGGCGATGTGAGCGGCCTTGTTACGAGTGTGGCCACCGTCTTTGACCTTGACCACGATCGCGTCGAGGTAGATCACCGGGTAGATCGGGTCCAGCGGCCGGCGCTGCCATGCCAGAACTTCATCGGAGATCTCATCGACGATCTTGGAGATCGTCTCATGCGACACCTCGGTCCCGATCGTCGACTGGAGGTGAAATTGAATGTCGCGCAACGTCATTCCACCGGCATACAGCGAAATGATCATGTCGTCGAGTCCGCCGGTACGGCGCTGCCCCTTGGGCACCAGCCGTGGGGTGAACGAGCCGTCGCGGTCCCGCGGCACGTCCAGGGGCACCGGGCCGGCCTCGGTGGCCACCGTCTTGGGCGAGGTGCCGTCGCGGGCATTGGGCAACCCCCGGCCCGCCGGGTCCCCCTTCTCATAGCCCAGATGATCAGTCAGCTCGGCGGCCAAGCCACGCTCCAGGGCCAGCTTGATCAGCCCGGGCAGCAAGCCGCCCTCACCGGTCAGCGCGACCTCGCCGGTGTCGATCTGAGCCATCAATTCATCTACAGCACCCGAGGCCCGCAGCGCTTCGGCCATCTCCACCGTGGAACCAGCCTCGGCCAACGCCATCTCCATGTCCTTGCCTGTCGTCACGTCCTGAGATCCTTCCGTCAGGACCTACACAGACCATCTGACACCCCCTGATCGAGGTCGTCGAGCAGTTGGATACGACGGCGTTTCACGCCAACCGCAAGCTGGGTCGGGCAGGTCGGCGGGCCTATGACCCGGACATGCTGCTGGCGTTACTGATCTTTGCCTACGCCAGCGGGCAACGTTCCTCGCGGCGCATCGAACAGCTCTGCAGCGATCATGTGGCGTTTCGGGTGCTGTGTGCCCAGGACGCGCCTGACCACACCTCGATCGCCCGGTTCCGCGCCGCCCATCACGACGCGTTTACCGATCTGTTCGCCCAGGTCCTGGCATTGTGTTCGGCCGCGGGGATGGTCAAAGTCGGGGTGGTGGCCATCGACGGCAGCAAGATCGCCGCGAACGCGTCCCGGGGAGCCAACCGGTCACCGGAATCGGTGCAGCGCGAGGTCGAGCGGATCAGCGCGCAGATCGCCAAAAACGTCGTGTCCGAAGCGGCGGCCATCGATGCCGCCGAAGACGCTGAAGACGATCGGCCAGGTGAGGGCAGCGATGGCCTGCCCGAACAGTTCGCCCGTCATAGTGGTCGGGCGGCCAACATCGCCAAAGCCGTCGCAGAACTGCACCGCCGCCGCGACGCCGACGCGCACGCCGATGCCGCCGATCTCCAGGATGCCCAGGAGTATCTGAAGCGAGTCGAAGCCGGTGGTCCGGTCGGTCGGCCACCGGGAAATGTCGACCCGGTGCGCTATCACCAAGCGCGAATTCAACGTGCCCACAATCTCATTGAGTCGGTCGAGGGCATCAAAGGCGCGGCCGCCGCTAAAACCCGCCGTGATGCCCGCTGCAAGCTCAAGTCCGCGCAGAAGGCGTTGGATAAGGTCCGGGCCGACATCGCCGCCGGTTATCAGCCCGACCTGCGCGGCAGGGCCGCCCAGCGGCGCCATCTTCGGGCCAGACGGGCACACGCCCGCGGCACGTGGGCAGATCCGGTCAACATCACCGATCCCGATTCCCGGTTGATGCTCGAAGGTTCAGGTGGCGGATCGGTGCAGGCCTACAACGCCCAGTTCGCCGTCACCGATGATCACTACGTCCTGGGCGTGCACACCAGCCAGGACGCCAACGACACCCACTGCTACCTGCCGGCCATCACCGAAGCCACCACGCAGGCCAGTGCACTGGGAAAACAGATCGACCTGGTGCTCATGGATTCGGGCTACTTCACCGATGAAAACCTCACCGCCGCCGGGCCTGAGCGGCTCATCGCTCCGGGAAAGAACCGTGACCTGCACACCGAGGCCCGCGACAATCCCACCGACGGGCCCCCACCACCAGAGCTGGACCCCAAAGACGCCATGCGCCACCGACTGCGCAACCCCGCCAACGCGCAGCGCTACAAACGTCGCGGAGCCACCGTCGAACCCGTCTTCGCCCACCTCAAAGACCAGATCAAACTGCGCCGCTTCTCCCGCCGAGGACTACCGGCAGTCACCGCCGAACTCCACCTCGCAGCCACCGTCATCAACCTGCTACGCCTGCACAACGCACAACCGGCCACCTAGAACACCGGCG
This sequence comes from [Mycobacterium] fortunisiensis, assembly GCF_019050325.1. GTDB lineage: Bacteria > Actinomycetota > Actinomycetes > Mycobacteriales > Mycobacteriaceae > Mycobacterium > Mycobacterium fortunisiensis. Next base: position 10,042 of record NZ_VOMB01000010.1, read on the forward strand.
TTGACAGGCCAAACCCCTCACACGGCCGAAGCCATGCCGCAGGATCGACCCGTCGCGCCAAAAATGCAACAGTCACTATCAAGCAGCAATCCGCCGCCTAAGCCTCCTCGAAGCCCACAGGTGGATGCCGACCTGGACAGTTCCCCGCGGCGCTGTGGCGAACGTGTAGCCTTTCCGCCAAATAGCGTGGAGAAATCCCGGATAGCCTGCACACTCGTCACAGTGCCGGGCTGTGACATCGTCCCAGTGCCCGATGCGCCGGACGCGATCCCAGGACGGGCGAACATGTCATCGGAAATCTGTCCTTCGACGCCCATTCGGACCGCAACGCCACCCTCGTCGTCGATGAGGAACCGCCTTCGGTGGGCTCAATCGAACACCGCCACCAGCCCCGAATGATCCGTCTCGCCGGCAAGCCTGGGCGCGTGGTCGAATTCGCATGCCTTGACCCGCTGAGCGATCTCCGGGGTGGCGTAGAGGTGGTCGAGGCGGAAGCCGTTGTCGCCGGGCCGGCTGAACCACGAGTACTCGCGGTCCGTCGGATGCAGGGAGCGCCACACGTCGATGTATCCGGAGCCGATCAGCCGCCCCGGCATCTGCGGCCCGACGAACTTCGTGCCCCTCGGATCTTTGTCGAGATCGTTGTTGCCCGTGTTGAAGTCGCCGATCAGCAGGTCGACTTCGCTGCCCCGGGCCCGCTCGATCAACGCCTCCCAGTAAGGCAGCTTCGCGTGGGCCTGCGGCAGGTAGACCCCGCACACGATGACGCCATCGACCTCGGCGCACCACAGGTGGCGTGCGTCCAGGTCACGGGTGAACGCGGCGGCGCGGTCGATCGGCGTGCGCGACGCGATGAGCACGCTGTTCTGCGTGGGGCCGGCCGCGGGATGAGTGGTCTCGTACCCGGCGCGTTCGAGTTCGGCGATCAGCAGGGCACCGGTGTCGTTGGCCCGGAACTCCGTCACCACGAGGAGTTCGGCGTCATAGCCCAGCAGCCGCGCGGTGAGCGCATCGGCGGACTTGTTGCCGCCGTGGCGGATATTCAGCGTGGCAATGGTTCTCGTCACCGGAGTGTCCTCTCGCTCGACATGGGATCTCCAGCGAGCCGCACAGTATGAACGACGCCACCGACAAACCGCCCTGGCCGCGGCACCGACCGGCGGCGCACGGCCTACAGCGCGAACGTGTCCGCATACACCAGCCGCTGGCGGACCGGCCGCAAGTTCGGGAACTCCACTGACCCGGTGCGCAGCTGCCACGCGGCTTCGAATGGATCCTCGGTGTCCCCGTCGTCGGTGGGATGAATCTCGAACTCCTGCAGCAATACCCGGTAGGTCCACCCGTCCTCGCGGGTGAATGCGCCCAGGGTGCCCGACCAGGACACGTCACCCAATCCGGCCGCGCCGACGGTCGGCGGCATCGAGATCGGCTCGCCCACGGTTGCCCATGCCAGGTCCGGGTCATCGCCGTCAGCGAGCCGTTGCACCGTGGCGCTCACGTGTCGGGTCAGGGCGATACTGCCGGCCGGGGTGCGACCGGCACCAAGTTCACCGAAGCCGGCCGGACCGCGCAGGGACACCGACGTCCGGCCGCCCAGCAGCGGCCGGACCGTGGCGGTGCGTTCGGGCAGCAGCTGGGCGAACTCGCCGATCACCACCCGGGAAAGATGCTGTCCGTCAATCGAATGCGGCTGATACCGGCACAACCCCAACCGGACGAACGGCTGGTAGGACGCCCCGGCGTCGAGCTCGATGTCGCAATACCAGAGCTTGCGGTCGGCATCGAATTTCGGCGTGTGACCGACAACGGTGACCTTGGCCTTGTTCGTCTCTTCCAGCTCCAGATTGCTGCGCACCGCGGTGCGCAGCGGGAACTGGTGGATGTAGGGCCCGTCCGACGGTGTGGCACTGCCGAATACCGGATCCGCGCCGACCCGGGTGACCAACGTCTCCGGATCCCCGAACTGCGTCACGTCGGCCAGGATGTCGATGACCGGACTCAGCGTCGCCGCGACACCGCTGAGCAGCTTGGCTTGTCCGCCCTCGACCTCGCCGCGCAGCTGGGCGGCGCTCACACCCACACCGCGCAGCAGCCGCTCGGACAACGGTGCGCCGGCCGCTCCGGCGAGCTTCACCGCACCGCGTTCGGCCGCCTTGGTGACGAAATCGTCGGCGCTGCGCTGGTCCGCCAGCTCCACCTCGAGCCCGAGACGCTGATCCAACGGCCAGGTGAGCCAGGGCTGATTCTGCAGGACGACACCGAGCAGCTCGCCGTCACCCGACGAGTACCACGGCCTGCGCAGGTACACCCGCAGGCCACCGCCGTGCCGGATGCGCCGCTGCCCCAGCAGAATCTGTGCGCCCAACCCGCCACTCGTCCGGACCGGCATGGGTTCGTCGGTCCAGCGGAAGGTCGGGATGACATAGGCCACCTCGGGTGGATCGGGGCGACGCGAACTCGGCACGACGAGTTGGGTTTCCGGGCCGGACCGCTGGATCAGCGAGTGCCCGTCTTCGGTCCCGTCGATCACCTTGGGCGGGAAGTACTCGCGGAACCGGGTGGTGGCCACCGCGTGATAGGTCGCGACGCGGTGCCGGGTGTCGCCGAACTCATGCCGAAGCTGATGCGTATTGCCTTGCCCAGTCGGGTTCGTCGCGTCGTCGCGGCCAACACGGCAGGAATCCTCGAACGCTTCCAGGAGAAAATCGCCGACATGTGAGCTCAGGTTGCGCACCCCCAGCCCGTTCACGCCGTCCTCGGGCGCATCCTGCTTCACATCGTCGACCTGCTCGGTCCACTGCGCCTCGATATCCAACCGGCCGGTGCTCTTGGCGTGGTTGGCGATCACCCCGTCCAGCGCGCAGAACGTCTCACCGCGCTTGCGCAGCATCCCGGCGTCCTCGACGGCGATCACCGGATCGGCCAACGGCTTCTCGACGGCATGCACCACCGTCAACTCGATCCACGGCGTGAGCATCCAGTTGCGGCTCTCCAGCGCCTCGTGCCGGCGGTCGTTCCAGTCTTCGGGCAGCACGGTGTTGGCCAGAATCAACTCGTACATGCCCTGCAGCTCGAGATCGGCCGCGTCGACGGCTGAACTGATTCGCACGGTGTACATCTCGGCCTGCGGCACGTGGACAGACAACACCCGGCCGGCCTCGTCCCACACCGGGCCGGCATAGTTGCCCGCGGGCGTCACCGGCGCCGGCGCCGGCCCGTCCGAGATGGTAAGGCGGATCGGCTGACGGTCCCACCAGGCCCCGGTGTCACTGGGCCAGTTGATCCGCCGATAGATCTCCGGATCGAGGAAGAAGCGGTTGAACCGGATCCCGCGACTCGACACGTCCGGCAGATAAGGCAACGAGAGCGCCTCGGCCTCAACCACCTCCGGAAGCGCCCCGGACTCACGACTGGCGATTTCGAACGCCTGTTGGATCTTGGCGGAATCCCCACTGCCGATCGCCTCGTCGAACATCCCGTGCAGCTCGGCCATCTGTTGAGAGGTCTTGGGCGCGACGATCCACCGGTCGTCACGGTCGAGGTAGGGCAGGCCGGTGACGTTGTGATCGGCCAGCTCCTGGACCCGGGGCAGCGCCAGATAGTCGGCGACATTCACACCGTCGGTGCTGCGAATGACCATGCGCAGCTGCGACTCACCCTCGCCGTACTTCCGGCGCGGCAGCACGGCCGGCGCGGGCACCGGCTCCCAGCGGTGGAAAACTGTGGGGGCGCTGGCGTGTTCGTCGCCGATCACTTCACGGCTGACGCTGTTGCCGGCGAGATCCACGGTGCGGGCCCGCAGCCGGTAGGAGCTGCCGTAGCGCAGCGCGGGCAGCGAGCCCGGCGCCGCCCTGAACGACGTCTCCAACGGAAGGCCCTTGTCGAGCGGGGCGCGGCCGTCGAGTTCGTTCTGCTCACGGGGCGATCGGCCCGCGTTCTTTTCGTCCTGCGGTGTCAGGCCGGCACCCGGTCGTGGGGCGACCATGCTCCAGCCGGACCAGGACGCCACCGCCTCGTGCAGATACAGATCCTGGTCGCCGGGCACCGCGGTGGTCGAGGATCCCTTGACGAAACCTTCATCGGGAGAGACGTCGAGGGGCACCACCTCACCGCTGTCCCGGTGATAGCGGTAGCTTCCGACCCGCTCGACCAACGAACGGAAGTCACGATTGCCGTCCCGCTCGGCGTCGTACCGGTAACCACGGATGACGTCGTCAGCCCACAGCTGCATGGATATGCCGTTGCGTTCGGCATCGGCATTCACCGATGTCTGACTGAACTGGTTGGCCACGTGGGCCGCCGCATCGCGCCGGACGATGGTCAACCCGCCGCCGCGCAACGCCGGCAGCGACGACGTGGTCGACGCCATCGTCGCTCCCTGCTCGCTGACCAGGTCGCGCCGGCGGGCGATTGTGGAGGCGGTGTTCGTCGCCTTCAATGCCGAGCCGTCGATGTCGATCTGGTGCACGGCATAGAAATCCGACTGCAGCAGCAGTTGACCGTCCTGGATGTCGGTACGCCCGCCGGGCCGCTGCCGGGGCAGGAAGAACCGGTGGTCGTAGTACTGGTAGTTCATCCACGGCGTCGCCGTCGGTGCGTTCATCCAGTCGACGGCATCACCGCGCACGATCAGCCGATACCGGTGCTCGCCGGCGAGTGCGGCGTCGGCGGGCATCCGAACGTCGATGGCCAGCGCCAGCCGGCGCAGCAACGCCGGATAGTCGCCCAGTGCGGCGACGTAGGAGTGGAAGTCGAGGCCCGGCCGGTCCGGTGGTGGCGTCGGGACGGCGGCTGGGTGGTAGTCGTCGCGGCCCCGCAGCCGCTCCCCGCGGTCATAACGGTCGTAGAACCGGTTCGCCAGCACAAACGACCTCTGCCGCACGGCGTTTGGCTCACTGTTGAGGACGGCCCACGGCACATGATTGCGGCCGTGGAACATCCGCTCGATCATGTCGTGGTCGCCGGAGCGATAGTCCCCGATGCGGCCGAGGTCGTCGGCGAGCGCACCCAGCACCGGATCCTGCACCGACGGAAACTCGGTGGGATTCTGCGACCCGACCGTTGCATACAGCGAGAGCACCTGCTGGGCAACGGCATCGGCCGGATAGGAGTACAGCCGCCGGTCGCCGAACTCCTGCACGACGGGTTCGTCGACATGGACGTGGCCGCCGAACAGCAACTCCCACGTCGGCGGGTCCGGTACCCCCAGCGGCCCGGGATCCGGGGTCAGATCGAAGGTACCCACGCCGTCCACCTCGGCGACGAACTCCAAATTCGCCACCGTGTCGGGCCAGTGCCGAAACAGCGGAAACGCGTCGAGCGGTTCGCAGCCGCCGCCGGTTCGCAGCCGCGGTGTGACAAAGATGGTGGACCGCAACTGATCCGCATCCCGGTCGACGCCGTTGGGCAGCAGGGTCCAGATGACGTTTTCGGTGGCCATGGCTCGTTTCCTCAGATCGGGCAGAACGCGTCGCAGTATTCGTCCCAGGCCCGCGTGCCGTCCGCGGATGGCACGCCCAACATCTCCCGGAAGCTGGGATCCCGGTCGGAGCCTTTGAACTTCTTCTCGCAGGTGATCTCGACGCTCTTCGACAGCATCGCGACCTCGACCTCGACGGTGAGGGTGGCCCGGCCCGTGGCGGTGTTGGTGTCGAAGTCATAGTTGAGTTCGAGGTACAGCTCGATCGACACCGAAATGAGGCCCAGCACATCGACTTCACCGTGCAGGCGGAAGTAGCCGGTGAGCTGACTGTCGTCGCCGGCGGCGGTGGTCTGCAGTTTGAAGTAGATGCCGGCCATACAGTCGACGGTGCCGCTGGCCACCCCGAAGTCGAGTGCGGCCGCCGCACCGAACTCGAACGCCGCCTCCAACATACGGCACTGCTGGGGCGCGACGGTGATTCCGAAGAACCCGCCACCGCCAAACAGCCACACGGTCAACCGGAACGGGTTCTCCCGGGTGCAGAAGCCGAAACTGAAATCCAGTGAGTCACCGATGAACGGGATGTTCGCCTGCGCGGCCAGCGACACGTTGGACAGGCTCATCACCCCGAGCGGAATGTCGGGCAACGCCAGGTCGAAGCCGGCCGTGATGCCCTGGGCGTCGACGTCCAGATACGGCGGGTCGGAGAACCCGTTGAGCGGAATCAATGACCGCAGAACGTTGACGAAGGAGAGCGGCCCGCCGAATTCCACCCCGGGTTTGGCGAGTTCGATGTGCACGTCGGTCTTGCGGCCGGGGGTGGCGGTGAACTCGATGACGTCGATGTTCAGTGCGATGAACGAGTCCTCGCCGCCGAGCAGTTGCAGTTTGAACGGGCTGATCGAACACGTCGTCGTCACCGAGGGCTTGATGCCCGGTTTCGTCGCGGCCTGCACTTCGACACACAGGTCCAGGGTCGCCCGGGCGGCGAGATCCGTTTCGCCGGCTTTGGGACGGGGTTGGAACAGCGGTGCATCCTGCGGCCAGGGCGCCAGCTGGGTGGACCAGGTGAGTTTGGCGTGGACCGTCTCGGGCAGGCTCATGCCGTTCATCAGTTGGCTTGCGGCTTCGATGATGTCGCTACCGGGGCCGACATATTCGCCCAGGCGTTGGATGATTCCGGTGAGCTGGACCCGCACTGTGTTCGGCAGTGCCGAGGCGCCGTCGATCGTCGAGTTCAGCTCGCCCAGATCGGTTCTCAACAGTTGGATCGCTGACTGGGCGTCGTCCAGCGTGGAGATCTTGGCGAAGGCCGTGAGGACCGCCTGCGCCTGGTTGCCGGTATCGGCCAGGGCGGTGAGTAGGCCCTGCAGCCCGGCGTCGGCCTCGGCGGCATAGCGGTTTTGCAGATCGGTGGCGACGGCGCTGATCCGGGCCAGGTCGTCGAGGAAACCGGTGACCTGGTTGACGCTCTTGGCGATGAACGACGGCATGTTCTCCGGGGTTAGCCCGATATCCGCCAAGAGGTCGGAAAGCTCCACCGCCCCAAAGAGTTTCCCGGGGATCTCCAGACCGCCGAAGAAATTCTCTGGGGTCATGGAGCCGCTGACGGCCTCGGCGATTAGCCCGCCGATCGGTCCCTTGCTGCCGGAGAGCCCGGTCACCGCCAGGCTCGGCGTCACGAATCCGCCGGAGCGGTCGGCCTGTTGGGCGAAGCTCATGACCGCGGCGGCGTCTTTTGGCTTCACGACCTCGAGAAACACGTGAGTGTGATTGTCGGCGAAGCCGTTCTCCCGGTAATGCGCGGGTTGCTTCATCAGCACCGGCTCGGCCGCTCCGGCCAGCGCATTCATCGCCGGGACCACCACACCGGCGCTGCTCAGCATGGGCCAGAACTGGGCCTGGTCCTGCTTTTCCACGGCGACCTTCGTGATCAGGGCGGCATCGAATTCCAATGTGTCGACGCTCAACGTGGTGTCCAGACTGGCTCCGGAGGTGGGATCGGTGGCGGCGGCAAACGCGACGCGCTGCCCGCCGAGGTGATGTATGCGCTTGGCGGGGTCGGCGCTGAGGTAGGCCGCCCGCACCGCGGCCAGCGACGCCTCGTCGACGTTGCGCTCCCGCCCGACGAACAACAGCGGACCGCCGTACTCGACGATCTGGTTCTCCCGATCGGTGGCCAGGATCTTGAACGGGAACGGGGTGTTGTTGGCGGTGGGGAAGAAGCAGAACGCCCCGGTCAACCCGCCCTCCTGCTCCGGGTCGTTGAGGTCGGGGGTGATCCTGGTGAGGATGCTGACCGACGAGAACGGCATCGCCAGATCCAGACGAATCTCGTTGTTGTCCGGGTCGTTCGGGTCGCGCCAGGTCTTCTCGCCTTCGGGATACGTCATGGTCTGTTGGCGCACCACGATGAAGAACCGCTGCCGCAGATAGGCATAGCGACCGGGCAACGGCGCATTGGGCTGAATCTTGCGCTCGGTGACCTTCACCAGCGACGCGGGATGACCGAACGGGTACAAGAACCCGGCATAGACCACCTTCACCTCGTGGTCGCGGCCCATCGCGGCGCGGTGCTTCCACTCGGTGATCGAGAAATCGCCGTTGGGCAGGGTGTCGGTGCTGAACTCGGAGCGCAGCCATCCCCCGAGGGCGGACAGCATGAGCAGGTCGACGTCGACCGCGGGCGGATCCCACGGCCGCCGCTTGCTCTTCAGGGTGAAGTCCGACGTTTCATGGACCAGCATCCGGCGATCCCTGGAGGTCAGCGATTTCGTGAACGAAGGATCGTCGGATCCGCCCATCACATCCCAGTTCCCGTCGTGCGGTGGATGGTCGATGTCGCGGGCCCAGATGGCGCGCACGGTGCGGTCCTCGGAGTTCTCCTCATCGATGCAGATACCGTCGGCGTCGGTGGTGGTACGCACGCCGAGGCGGCTGTGCCACAACTCGATTCGTCCGTCGTGCTCGACCGGGGCCTCGGTGTGGGCGAAGCCGCCGCCGTGGTGGGGCGAAAGTTGCAGGCGCCAGGGCAATTCGATCGCGGTCTCGGTCGACGTCGGCGCCCGCGGGGCCGGGGGACGCAGCAGCACCGTCGGCCGGGCCGTGATCTGCGCGGAGATCCCGAGGTCGACGGCCAGCCGCGATGTCGCGGTGACTCGGGCACTGATCTGTTTGCCGAGCCGATGGTCCAAGACCCGGGCAGTCGCCGCGGATCGACCGACGGCGCCGATCACCGACGGCACAGCCTGCGCCTGATTGGTCAGCAAGACCTGCTGCACCCGTGCGGTCGTGATGGCATCCGCGATCTGCTCACCGATCGGGATCAGGATGCGAAGCGGGTTCTCGGCATGCGGGGCGACGCTGAGCGGGAGTCTGCTCATGGCTGCCAGCAGCCCGTCGAGCGACCAGGCAATGGTTTCGTCGGCCACCATGAACGCGAGCCGGGAGTGCGCGCTCAGCGAGGCCAGCACCGGCGGAGCGAGCGGCGTGACCTCCTTGTTGGGAGGCGTCGCCTTGGCCTCGTCAGTGAATTCGAATCCGTACGGTGGCTCCGGCGACGCGACGAGGTCGGCCGGGCCTTGCTCGGAGAAAGCCTGCTCGACCAGATGCTGGGGCGGGAAATCTGCGATGAGGAACGCCGGCCGGGCGTCATCGCGGCGGGCCAGGGCCAGCGTCCCGTCGACCTGGACGCGGTGCAGGTTCTGGAACGAGAAGCGCACCAACAACATGTCAGCCGTCCGCAGCACGGTGACCGGTGACGGGCTGCGGGCCAACGCCTCGGCCGGATTCGGCAGGTCGACGGGACGGCCCACCCGACGCAGGGTGACCCGCTGTCCGAGGCGTCGTTCCAGGATGGGCGATATATCGTCTCGTCCGGCCATGACCGCCCCCTGTCGCCTGCGCTGATCCCAGCTCAAATCGTCCAGGCACGGGCGCCGGCGCACATGCGTAGTGCACTACTCGAATTGTTTGCGCTCAGAAATTGGATCCACGGCGACTAGCCTCGATCCCATGTCGAAATCGAACCGCCAGCGCCGCGCGGCCAAGCATCGCAAGGCGCGCCGAGACGACCGTTCGATGCGCCACCAGGCCGCCGAGCCGGATCTCTTCACGCAGATACGCACGGCTCTGGTCGACCCCGATCCGCTGCACCTGCTCAGCTATGTCAGTAGCCTGCTGACCGCCGTCGACCCCCGGGGCAAAACCCATCCGTTCGCCCCAGCGGGTGAGGGTCCGGATGGGCCGACCCGCGAAGAACTCGCCGCGATGTTCATGGACGTCCCGACCCCGGAAACCACCGCGCTGCTGTCGGTGGTCGCCGAGTTGGCCGGCGACGACGAGCTCCTGCATGCCCGCATCCGTCGTGAACTGGCCACCCGGCCCGAGGCCGGTCCGCACTGGATCAGGAGGCTGGCGGAGGCGTCGGCCTACCGAGCGGTGCGGATGGCGCATGTGCTCGGCGACGGCGACAACATCATGATCGGGGTGCGCCTCGGGGACCACGAGCTCACCCTCGTCGTCTACGTCGATCACAACCTCGGCCAATTGGTCAAGGACGCCTTCGTGGTGTCTGAACCGATTGCCGTCATCCTCGCCCAGTATCAGACCATCGCCGACGAACCCGACCTGATATGGGAGGAGCTCAGCCTGGCCGACGCACGTGCCTGGGTCGACGAGGCAATCGCGATCGGTGCCATCACCTACCCACCCATCGAAACCGAATCCTGGCCCGGGTGTCGTCCGCTGATCGAGTGGATCATCCGCAGCTTGCCCGAAGGTGGATCCGGCTATCAACGGCCCCAATGGGATTCGAAAAAGCTAGACCGGTTGGCGGATCGATTCTTCGCCTCGCAGTGGGGGCGTTCGCTTGACGACGCCGACCATCGCGGCCTACTCGAGTCTCTGCTCTGGTACGGCACCGACTACGGCCCGGGCGATCCGCTGCGATGGAGCGGGGTGCAGGTCGAGATTCTGTTCATGGACTGGCTGCCCCGCAAGGTCGTCGCACCCACCGAATATCTGGCCGAGGCGCCGGAGCTGCTGCGGGCCTTTGTGTGCTTTGCGCACAACGAATCTGACGTACGTGCCGACCTGACCGAACAGACGCTGGCCGCGATCGATTACTACGCCCCGGAGTATCAGAAGATAATCCGCTCGCCCCGGCCGCAGGGGCCCGCGGCGTTGCTCGACGCGCTCGGAGAGTTCGACGAGCCGTACTGGTACCAGGAGATGGAGCTGGAGACCCTGGCTCGGCAGGTGGGCGGTGAAGAACAGCTGGACCAGTTGGACACCGTCCCGCTGCCCGACGAGCCGTTCGACTGGTCGGGCATTCCCGACGACGTGACGCCGCGGGTGGCCGAAGTGCTGGAATTGGCGGACGGCTGCTGTGACGCGTTGCTCGACGTCGAATACCGCACCATCGCTCGGCGGGTGCTCGCCCGCGTTGCTGCCACGGGGCCGGCAGTATTCCGGCGCAAAGCGCGCGCGGACACGGCGGCCGCGGCGGTGGTGTGGATCGCCGGCAAGGCGAACGGCCAATGCGAGCTGGCCGCCGGACGCCAACGCCTTCGATCTACCGACATCACACGGCATTTCGACATCAAGGGCAGCCCGTCGCAACGCGGGGAGGTCATGCTGCGGGCGGCAGACTTCCCGAGCCACGGCTACGACGTGGAGCTCGGCTCACCCGACTATCTGACCGCCGAGCGTCGCGAACAGATCATCCGGCGGCGCGACGAGCTACGGGAGCAGATCGCGTCGGACGACTGAACGGGTTTTTGCAGGTTTCTGCAGTCGGTGCGGACAGGACTGCGCGGACGGCACTGTGACGAATGTGCAGCCTTTCGGGACAATCTTGCCAAAATACCACCAAAGGCTGCACATTCGTCACAGCGTTTGCGCAGGGCATGTGGAAGCGCGACGCCGCCGGACATGTCAGAGCCCCTGAGTAGCCTCCGCCTATGGGAGACAAACGACGTGAGCGTAAGGCCAAACAGGCTCGTCGTGACGTGCGGCGTGCGAAGAAACGCGACCTGGAATCTCGTCCCGACACGACCTTCAAAGACGCGATCCTCAAGGTGGGTAAGGGCAGACATCCCCTCAGCCTGCTCGCCATCGCCGGCTATCTGATCCATCGGACCAAGCCAGACCCACTGGCCTGGCCGAAGGTGGAACCGGACGCCGGCTTTCTGGATCGGTTCGTCGCCGGCATGATCGGTGAGCGGAATCGGGAGACGACGGAACTGCTGGCTGTGCTCACCGAACTCCTCCTCGACGACCCGGAGTTGGCGCTGCGATGCCGAGAAGCGGTCTCCAAACGCGATGACTCTCTGCCGCAATGGATCACGGCGCTTCCGCAGATTGAGGTATACCGTGCGGTGCGCGTAGCCGACGTGCTCGGCGACGCCGACGAGCTCATGATCGGTGCGCGCCTCAACGACCAATATGAGCTGACCGCGGCCGTTCTGATCGACCACAACGCGCTGTCTGACGTCATCGACGCTGCCGTTGTATTCGAGCCGATCGACAAGGTTCTTGCGCGGGCGGCTGAATCCAGCGGTGACACCTATGTTGTCGAGATGACGCCGGCCGATGCCCGGACGTGGATCGAGGATGCCCTCGCAGAGTCGACTTTCACCCGGGTTACCGAAAGCTGGCCGCAATCGCAGCCGCTGATCCAGTGGCTCGTAGGGCAGCTGCCCGAAGGCGGTGCGCACCGGCCACCAACAGACTGGATGGCAGCCGGGCAGTTGTGTGACAGGTTCTTCGCCACCGATGCGGCAGCACCATTCGCCGACCCCGGCCACCGGGACTTGTTGCTTGCGCTTTTCGAGACTGGTTGTGGTGATCCGCTGCGGTGGAGCGAGATCCGCGTTGAACGCACGATCGGAAGCCCGTGCCTTGACGACGTTTACGGTCCTTTGGAGATCGTGTTGGATGCGCCGGATCTACTGCGCGCCTTCATCCCGTACGCCCACGCGCAGAGCGGGATTCACGACGATTTGACCGCTCGAACGATCGCTACGATCGACAAGCTGCGGTCTAGCTACAAGCGGGCGATCTTGAGGCAGGCGGAGCGTTGGGATCTCGACGATGCCGGCTAGGGACACAGCTGATGCAAGCAGAATTGCGACCAGAATACAAACAACCTGCTTACAGTTGGAGTGTGCGAACCCTGCATCTGCGTAACGTCCCCGACGACGTCATGGATCGCCTGGAGCGGATGGCACGCGCGGCGAGCACGTCGGTGACCGCCATTGCGATTCGTGAACTCGATGCCGCGACTCGCCGAGTCGACAATGCGGCGTTGGTCGCTACGCTGCCCGATCTGGACATCCCGACGCGGTCCATCGTCGAGCAGTTGGGGTCAGAACGCAGGTGATCGTCGTCGATGCGTCGGCGGCCGAGAACGCCAGTAAGATCTGCGTATTCGTCACAGTGTCTCGCTCCCGACTTCATTGCGAGGCTGCCACTGACGCGCGCCTTCCGTAAGCGGCGCGTCACCGGCGCGGCGGCTGATTACCCGCGCACTGCGGCAGCAATCCGCAGCCCGAGATCCTCCAGCTCGTCGAGCACGAAACCGGCACCCCAGATCTGGTCTCGTTTCCGATCGGTCAACCCGCGGAGAACACCGGCGCCGCGCAGCCGGCCGATGGCGTCGAACACGCTGCTGCGCGGCGCGTCGACCAGAGCGACCGCGTCGTCAGCAGACAAAATGAGCACTGATCTGACTTAGTGGAGATAAGTCGGATGAGTGCGGGCCGTAGTCCGGGTTGCGCGGGCCCGATGCCTCACTCCCGCACCAGCTCACGCCCCGAAATCTGCTGCGTCCGCTTGTACAGCCACGCCAACACAGCCGCGAACCCCACGATCCCGAGAACCTCGGCCAACGTCCCGTCGTTGTTGAAGATCGCAAACGGATCGTCGCTGCCGGTGCCGGCGACGAAACCGGCGAACACCACGCCGTAGAGGCTTTCGCCGACGATCATGCCGGTCGCCAGCAGCACGCCGAGCCGTTTCCGGCGTTCGGTGCCGGCCGCGGAACCACCGGTGCGATCCGCCCACCGGTTGTAGAAGTACCCCAGCACCGAACCGAGCGGGATGATCAACGTCAGGCTCATCGGCAGGTACATGCCCATCCCCACAGCCAGCGGCGGTAGTGAGAATCGTGAAGTGCGGGCGAGGATTTCGTCGACAACGACGATCACCACACCGATCGCCGCGCCCAATCCGATCAGCGACCAGTCCAGCGATCCGCCGAAAACCCCTTTGGTCAACGAGGAGATCAGCGCCGCCTGCGGTGCGGCCAGGGCGTGGTCACCGGCCCCGGGTGCGCCGAGGAACCCGAACGCACGTTGCATCAGGTCGAGCACCGGCGGGATGATCGCCGAGCCGAACAACACCCCGATCACCAACGCCACCTGCTGTTTCCACGGCGTGGCACCGACCAGCTGGCCGGTCTTGAGGTCCTGCAGGTTGTCGTTGGAGATGGTCGCCACCCCGAACGTGACCGCCGCGACGAACAGGGTGAACGCCACCAACGCGGTCGACTGCCCCTCATCGGCACCGCCGTACACCAGCTTGATCACCAGCGCGGCGATGAGCACCGTCAGGATGCCCACCCCGGAAATCGGGCTGTTCGACGACCCGATCAGACCGGCCATGTAGCCGCACACCGCCGCGATCACCAATCCGATCAGAAAGATGAACACCACACTGGCCACGATGATCCCGGCCGAACTGCCGTGCAACGCGGTGCCGTGGCTGAAATCCCACAGCAGCACCGCAATCGGGATCAGCATCGCGGCCACGACGCCGGCGACGAGCGGGAACGGGATGTCCCGCTCGGTGATGTCGACGAGCTGGCCTTCCCGACGGTTGCGGGCCGACGCCAGCGCCTCGGTGATGCCTTTGATGATGGGACGCAGGATCTTCAGCAGTGTCCACACCGCGGCCACCGCGATCGCCCCGGCACCGATGAACCGCACCTCGTGCACGAACACCCCGTCGATCGCGTCGGCCACCGACGCGTCGGCGCCGAAGGACCCGATGGTCCGGATCGGCAGCAGCACCCCGAACGAGATGACCAACCCGACGAGCATCGCGATCCCGACGGTCATCCCGACCAGATGTCCCACCCCGATCAACGCCAGCGACAGGCTGGCGCCGAACATCGAACCGCCCGAACCGATCCGGAAGTACGCCGCCACATAGTTGGCCAGCACTTTGAGATTGGCCAGCAACCCGAACCCGGCCGACACCAGGGCGCCGAACGCGATGATCCGGATACCGACGCGGTTCTCGGCCGCGCCGCCGCTGCTGTCACCGACCTTGAGCACCTCGGCGGCTGCCACCCCTTCGGGATAGGGCAGGTCCGAGCCGGTCACCAGGGCCCGGCGCAGCGGGATCGAATACATCACGCCGAGAATGCCGCCCACCGCGCACACCGCCGCGGTCATCCAATACGGAAAGCCGGTCCACCAGCCGATCATGATCAGCCCGGGCAGCACGAAGATGATCGCCGAGAGTGTGCCGGCCGCCGAGGCGACAGTCTGCACGATGTTGTTCTCCACGATCGAGTGGTTGGCGAAGTTGCGCAGGATCGCCATCGAGATCACCGCCGCCGGAATCGCGGTGGCGAAGGTCAACCCGACTTTGAGACCGAGGTAGACGTTGGCGGCGGTGAACACCAGCGTGATCGCGCCACCGAGCAGGATGCCGCGGACGGTGAGCTCACGCAGCGTCGGCGTGGCGGGGTTGGCGGAGCTCTCAACGACCAACTCGGCATCCTCTCGGCAGCAGTTGCTGCTAACGGTAAGCCGGGCCGCCCGTTGAGCGGCCAGTTATCGCACGCTCACCCCGAAACGGCGTGTCACAAGTGGCCGCTCGGCCCCTTGGTGTGAATCGCGGTCGCCAACCCTGCCAGGTCGCGGCCGGTGATGCCGGGCCAGCCGTGCAACTGATTTCCCCACTGCTGCGGAACCGCCGAGGCGCCGTAGGCCCCACCCAGTAGCCCGCCGGCGATCGCGGCCACGGTGTCGGTGTCATAGCCGGCGCGCACCGCCGCATCCAGACCGCGGCGCAGGTGCTCGGGCCCGCCGCCGTCGGCCGCCGTGGTGACGATCGCCGACCAGGCGGCCTGCAGCGCCGCCACCGCCCAGCCGTTGTTGGGAATGTCGGCCGGGCGGGTGGCCTCGGCATGCTCGATGCGCTGCGACCACAGGGCCCGACGTTCAGAGTCGATGTGCGGCAACCCGATTCGAACATCCAGCTCGGTGGTCAGCACCGCGTGCCGGATCGCGCAGCACCACAGCACCGCCGCGTCGGCGGCTTCCGGGTCGTAGTGCGTGAGCTCACTGATCGCCCGCGCGGCCTCGACCATGGCGTGCTCGTCGTCGAGATAGGCCACCGCCACCGGCGCCGTGCGCATCAAGGACCCGTTGCCGGCCGAGCGCCCGGTTTGTTCGTGCAGCCGCGCCGATGCGGCACGCGTGCCCGCGGCGGTCGGGGAGCCGTCTCGGGCGGCGGTGTTGAGCACCGAGCGGGTCTGGATGCCGACATCCTTGGCGTCCAACGACCATTCGTGCCAGCGGGCGACGATTGCATCCTGCGCGGCCGCGTCGCGCAGATCCGCTCCGCCGGCGGCGACTTCGGCGATCGCAATCGCCATCGCGGTGTCATCGGTCCATTCCCCGGGCTCCCAGGCGCCGCCACCGGCCATCTCCACCGTCAGCTCGGGCCCGCGGGGCGGCTCGAACTCATACGGAGCGCCCAGCGCGTCGCCGGCAGCGGTGCCCAGCAGTACTCCCTCGACCCGATCATTTCGTGATGGCATCGGTGCCCTCCTCTATTTTGCGCACCTAAGCGCTAATTGTCGGATCACCGTACGCTGAGGCACTGACATGAAGCAGGGCGCTGGCCGCAAGAGCCTGCAGGACTACCCGCGACCATCCGTCGCGGTCGACACCGCGGTGCTGACGGTCGACCCCGACGCCGGGCTGGCGGTGCTGCAGGTACGCCGCCCCAACGCTCGGGGTTGGGCATTGCCGGGCACATTCCTGCATCAGGGGGAGATCCTCGCCGACGCCGTGCAGCGCTCACTGGCCGACAAGGCCGATATTCACGGGCTCGACCCCCGCCAGCTCCACGTGTTCGACGCACTGGGCCGCGACGACCGGGGCTGGGTGCTCTCGGTGGCGCATGTGGCCGTCGTCCCCGCCGAGCGGTTGTCGACCCGGTTTGCCGGCACCACCCGGTTGGTTCCCGTCGATACGCCCGGACGCCTCGTCTACGACCACGCCGCCATCATCGAGTTGGCCGTCGCCGACGTACGCGCCCGATACGAAGCGGCGCCGGACCCTGACCGTCTGCTCGCCGGCGAGTTCACCTTGCGGGAGCTGCGGCTGGTCCACGAGGCGGTCGCCGGGCGCGACCTGCAACGCGACACCTTCCGGCGGGCGATGGAAGCTCAGCTGAAGGCCACCGGCGCGCTCGCCGGCCGCGGCCGGGGACGTCCCGCCGAACTGTTCCGCCGAGTGTGACGTGAGTCTCGTGAGGAGTTCTCGGCCCAATTCGACGGCTGAGCAAGCAGTTTGCCGCTGCGAGAAACGTGAGCCGCTCCGCTCATTCGACGCGTGCGTCAGGGCTGTCGTACGGTCGAAAACGTGGATGTCTACAACCAGGCTTTTGAATGGACAGATACCAATCGACATTGGCTCATCGAGGTTCCCATCAGGGTGGTTGCGTACATCGTCATCGTGTTAATCGTGCGGTTTTTGCTGCACCGCATGATCGACCGTGCCACCACCGGCAGGGCGAGAAAACCCAGTAGCGGAGAACTGGAAGGGCAAGCAAAGAAGCCGCCGCTGCTGCGCTATTTGCGGGACCGGGCCTCGGCGACGAACAGTGCGCGCGCCGCCGAACGGCGCCAGCAGCGCGCCCAGACCATCGGCTCGGTCCTGAAATCCACGGTGTCGATCGTGCTGCTGGTCTGGATGGTGCTGGCCATTCTCAGCGTGCTCGGCGTGAACATCGCGCCGTTCATCGCGTCGGCCGGCGTCGTCGGCCTGGCGATCGGCTTCGGTGCGCAGAACCTGGTGCGCGATTTCGTCAGCGGGGTCTTCATGTTGCTGGAGGACCAGTACGGCGTCGGCGACACCGTCGACCTCGGCGAGGTGACCGGCGAGGTGCAGAGCGTCGGACTGCGGATCACCACCGTCCGCGACATCGACGGCACCCTCTGGTACGTGCGCAACGGCGAGATCGCCCGGGTGGGCAACATGAGCCAGGACTACGCCGTGGCCCGGGTCGAGGTGCCCGTCGCGCTGACCGCCGATGTGGACCGCGCCGAGAAAGTGGCCGTCGACGCCGCCCGCGATGTGATCGCCGACCCGTCGATGGCCGGCAAAATTCTCGGTGAGCCGGAGATGCTCGGCGTGCAGTCGCTGTCGGCCGACCAGCTCACGTTGCGGATGACGGTCAAGACGCGGCCGAACGCGCAGTGGTCCGTGCAGCGTCGGCTACGTCGGGAGATCCTGCGCGCCTACGACGAAAACGGGATCGACCTGCCCTACCCGCAGGGACGTATTCACGCCGTCGTCGGCGGCCGGGACGGTTCCGAGGCGTAATTGCCCGGGCGGATCCCGTTTCCGCCCGACCACCTGTCAACGGAGGTGGAACCCCGTCCGCCGCCGAAGGCAGGGCGAACACGGTGCCGTTGAAGGTTCCGGTCGCCGACATACCACGGCGCGGACCGGTGACAGCCATGGCAATCGGCAACTCCACGAGGAGTTCATCAGCTGCCACGATTGACCGCTGCTGCCGCATCAATAGCGGCTTTGAGGTCGTCGTAGGTACACTGCTCCGGACCGAGCGCGATCAGCGGTCCGAGCCGAATCCTCTTCTGCGTCGGAACTTTTCGGTTGAGAACACTCGTCGGCAGCACGTAGAACTTCCATTGCGCTACCTCGAGCGGATCGATATGCTCGCGGTCCTCACCCTCGAGCAGACAGAAGACGTACACGTCGGCGCTTCGCCCCGCACTGGCCGCATAGGTGTTGGTGCGGGCGTCCCACCCCTTTGCCGGGCCGATGCCGAACTCGATCACTGAAGACCGGGTTTGCTCCCACGTTTGCACGTAGGCAGCCGATTTCACTTCCACCCCGACACCGTCGATGTCGAGGTCGTGCTTGTCCCATTCGAGGCGCTTCGTGTCGCCAATGCCGAGTGCTTTGGCCACGATGTACTCAGCCAGCACTCCACGGGTCGTGTTCGTGAGTAGGTCGTGGTACGCCCAGGCCTGGAATTCCTGTTTGTTCAGGCGGGTCATCGCCGAGCCTTCATCGCTTGAGCAGTTCCCTTGCCCAGTACGGTCGTCACTTTGTGCCGGTCGATGTCGTCGAGGGTCAGCACCGCTTCGGGCCTGGTGATCCGCTTTATGTCCTCGGCAAGCGGCTGCGGCACCAGCAGCGCCAGCTCGCGTGCCTCATAAACGTCGATGTTTGTGTGAATCCACTGGCTCTGATCGGTGAGCTCGTGGTCGACGCTCACGAACCAGTTCGCCATGAATTCCTGCAGGTACGGGATCAATGTCCACACCTTGCGCCGGGCCAGTGCCGACCGCGCATCTGGCCGGGTGAATGCGAGCCAGGCGAGTGCTCCACTGTCGGCGTCGGTGAGCTTCCAGAACGCCCGGCCGTTGAGCGCCAACGCCGGCCGATTGGCGGCAATCTCCAGTCCTTTTTCGCAGGCTAGCCTTCTGTAGTCGGGAAGAGTGTCGCTGTAGTCGGGAACGCTCTCGAAGTAGTCGTGCGGCGGCATGGTTGGCCTACGCCGTCCCAGCCGCTCGCCACGAACGTCGTCCATCAATCGCATCCCCTCACTCCGGTGGAACCACTGCGCCGGCCTTGTCGACCGGCGTCGAGCCGCCGGGCCCCGCGAAGTTTTCGCCCAGGAATTATGCCGGAATGGTACGTCAGCCATCCCGCGCTGAACGGCGGCCCCGAGGGACGAGGTGGTGTTGGCTGCCGCAAGTCGACGTGTCTCACGCCGATTCCAAAATGACATACGGATGACAGTCCGTTTTGAGAAAAGGACCCGCTTTTTGAGAATCGACAGTCCACGCACGCGGTGTAATCGGTCCAGTCGTGCAGATGTTTCGGCGAGCCCCGCCGCCAATAGTGGTGTGGTATGTGGGCTGGTCCCGGTCGGCCTGGCTGATCTCCGGGCCTTTGAGCGGCGTCTCGATTGCGCGGTACAGCGGATCATTCTCGGTGGTGGCCGCCACCAGGTGAGCCGTCTGCCCGAACGGTGCGCTTGTTCCGTACGGTGTTTCGACGATGGCGATCGACTCCTGGCGCTCCGACAGGCCGTACGTGCTCCGGGGCGGGGGTTGTCGGTACGCCGATGCGGGACGCTGTGACGAACGTGCAGGATTTGGTGGCGGATTCACGTATTCGGCCGGAAAACCTGCACATTCGTCACAGTGTCCGGCGCGGGACATCACCCAGCCGCGGGCCCGAGTCGGGTGCGGCCCGCATTTGTCGGTGCCCGGTGTCATTCTGATCGGCTCGCGTGAGCGCGGTGTCACCGCTGACGAGAGGACCGACCAATGGCAATCCAGAGAAACCCCACCCCGCAGCCCGGCTGGTACCCGGACCCCGAGGGCCGGCCCGGCCAGCGCTACCACGACGGTCGGCGGTGGACCCAATACTTCACCCCCACGCCGCCACCGGCACCCACGCCGCCACCGGCACCCACGCCGCCACCGGCACCCACGCCGCCACCGGTACCCGCACCGCCGCCGGCAGTCGCGGTCGCAGTGGCCACCGGCGGCGGCACCAACCACGCCCTGCATCTCGTCCTGACGTTGCTGACCTGCGGCGCCTGGCTGCCGGTCTGGATTCTGGTCGCGCTGTTCAGCGGCGGCTCGTCCTCCGCGGTGGCCGTGTCCGGTGCGGGCGTCATGGCCAAGACGTCCAACCGCCGGCCGGCGTTGGTGGTGGCCGCGGTGCTCGGCGGGCTGTTCGCCCTCGGTGTGATCGCTGAACACCCTTGGCTGATTGCGGTTTTGGCGGTGATCGGGGTGATCGCCGGTATCGGTGTCTATGTGCTCAAGTCCGCCCAGCAGCGCGACGAGCAGCAGCGCCGCGACCAGTTTGACCGCGACATGCTCGCCGACCGCGCCGACTATGAGGACCGGCTGTATCAGGAGGGCGATCCGCGCGGAACACATGGTCGGTACCCGCCGGCGCCATAGGATGACTCTGACGGTCCCGACAAATTTGTCGGGCGCACATTGTTAAATCGTTGCATGCCGCAAGAGGATGAGGCGGGGGCCGAGGCTGCCGCGAGTGCTGAACAGTCTGTTCACGACGTGATCTTGGAACTGCTCGGAAGCGACGCCGCACTATCCGACGCCGCCAAGGATGTCGTCCTGGGTGCGCTGGCCGAGGTGGCCGGAGGCGTCGGGGAGTCTGCTGAGGATAAGCAAAATCAGCCCACCGCAACGTTTCTCGCCTCGATCGAAGTCTGCGGATTCCGGGGCGTCGGCCCGGCCGCACGCCTGGACCTCTACCCGGCGCCGGGCTTGATGGTGGTCAGCGGCCGCAACGGCTCGGGAAAATCCAGCTTCGCCGAAGCGCTGGAGCTCACGCTCACCGGCACGAGCTACCGCTGGTTCAACAAGAAAGAGAGCCTGTGGTCGGAGGCCTGGCAGAACCTGCACCACCCCGACCCGTGCGAGATCCAGGTGGGGTTCACCCGCGAGGCCGCCGGCCCGTTCACCGTCGGGGTGCAGTGGAACGACGGCGCGACACTGGAGCACTGCACCACCTGGACCCAGACCGGCGGCGGCAAGCGCGTCGACGGCACCGGTGACCTCGGCTGGTCACGCGCCCTGGAACTGCACCGTCCGCTGCTGTCGTATGAAGAGCTCGGCCGGCTGTTCGACGGCGGGCCCTCGGCGCTGTACGACGCGCTGGCCAAACTGCTCGGCCTCGACGCGCTCGCCGACACCGAGAAGATCCTCACCGCACGCCACAAAGCGATCAAGGCCGCCGACGACACTGCCGACGCCGAACGTAGACGGGTGCAGAAGGCCCTGAGTGAGCACACCGACGAACGTGCCGCGCGGGCCGCCAAACTCCTGCGCAAGCGCCCGGTGCCGCTCGACGAGGTGCGCGCCCTGGCCACCGGATCAGGGGAGGCGCAATCCGACGTCGTCCCGGCTTTGCGGGTGCTGGCCGAGCTCCCGACACCGACGCTGGATGCCGTGGCGGACGCCACCCGCCACCTGCGCACGGCGATCAAAGCCGCCGCCGACACCGCGACCGCCGCGATCGACCTCACCAGCCAACGCGTCGAGCTGCTACGCACCGCGCTGCGCTTCCACGACACGGCCGGCGACACCGACTGCCCGGTGTGTGCGCAGGGCCGGCTGGACGCCGCCTGGGTGGCCACCGCGCAGGACAGCATCACCAGCAGCGAAGATCTTCTGGACGAATACCGCGCCACCGCACAGCAACTCAAAACGGCACGGTCCGGGCTGACCGCGATGATC
This sequence comes from [Mycobacterium] fortunisiensis, assembly GCF_019050325.1. Taxonomy (GTDB): domain Bacteria; phylum Actinomycetota; class Actinomycetes; order Mycobacteriales; family Mycobacteriaceae; genus Mycobacterium; species Mycobacterium fortunisiensis. The sequence continues at coordinate 32,025 of NZ_VOMB01000010.1, forward strand.
CAGGAGCTTTCCGTGGTAGCCGAGGTGCCGGGCGTCGAACTTCCGGCGTGCCCGGCCTACAACGCCGCCGTGGCCGCTGCCCGCACGATCCCCGTCGGCGACGACGCGCTGTCGGCCCACGCCGAGACGACGCTGACCGAGGTGATCGCCGCCGCCGACACGCTGCGTGCACAGGCAGCCGACGAACTGGACCGTCGAGAAAGCGCGTGGGCGCCCGTCGCCGCGCAACTCGGCGGCTGGGTCGGCCTGGAAGAACAAGCCCGGGCGGACGACGACGAACTCAAAGCCGTGGCCGCGGCCAAGAAATGGGTTAACGAGCACGCCGCTGCCTTCCGCAATCGGCGGCTCAAACCCATTGCCGCGCAAGCCCGTCACATCTGGCATCAACTCCGGCAGGAAAGCAACGTCGACCTCGTCGAGATCTCCCTGGAAGGCACCGCCACCCGACGCAAGGTGGTGCTGGAAGGCGCGGTGGACGGCAGGCCCACCAAGGCGCTGTCGGTGATGAGTCAGGGCGAGCTGCATGCCCTGGCGCTGGCGTTGTTCCTGCCGCGGGCCACCTCGCCCAAGAGCCCGTTCCGGTTCGTCGTCCTCGACGACCCGATCCAAGCCATGGACCCGTCGAAGATCGACGGCTTCGTCCAGGTGCTGAGCGGGATCGCGAAGACCCACCAGGTGATCGTCTTCTCCCACGACGACCGGCTGGCCTCGGTGATCCGCGACACCGGCGTCGACGCCCGACTGATCGAGGTGGTCCGCGAGACCGGTTCACGAGTCACCGTGCGCGACAACGTCAATCCCGCCCTGCGACATGTCGGTGACATCTTCGCCTTGCTCAAAGACGACCGGATGCCCGCGGACATCAAAGGTCGAGCCGCGCCGGCGCTGTTCCGGATGGCGCTGGAAGCCGCCGCCAAACAGGCCTTCTATGCCAAGGCGGCGCTGGCCGGCGACGCGCTGACGGAATGCGAAGACAGGTGGTTGTCGGCCAAGAAGACATCCAGCCGGCTGGCCCTGGCCGTCCACGGCAACGCCGCGACGGATCTGACCCCGTGGCTCAAGCCCGAACGTAAACGGGCCCTGCGGATCTGCAACGCCGGGGCACACGGGGACGCACAGCCGGTGTCCATCCACGATGCCCGGGATCTGGAGAAGACTGTGCGCGAAGTCCTGGCTTTGCGGTGAACGAGGTGAACGCCACGAACCTGCTCGGACAGGCGCAGCGCGTGCTGCGCGCACCCGGTGCGGCCGAGGGCTTGTCGTCCCGGGTGGCGGCGTTTCTCGCCCGCCAGGCGTTGGAGGAGATCATCGATCAGCGCTGCACGGCCCTCGATGCCCAGGCGACGTGGGCGAATGCGCGCAGCAAGCTGGTGGTGCTCAAATCCCTGGACACCGCGGAGGCCGCCGACCGGGCTGCGCTCGCCTGGAACCGGCTCAGCGTCGCCTGCCATGTGCACGCATTCGAGATGCAGCCGTCCACCGCGGAGATCGAGTACCTGTGTGGGGTGGTCGCATCGCTGATTCCGGCCGGTGGCGCCGGAAAAGAACTATGATTCGACCATGGCTCGGGCCATGTCGGCGCTGTTGTCAGGGGTGGTGATCGCGGGGCTCGCCAGTGTCCCCGCGGCGACCGCGCATGCCGACCCCGCCCCGCCCTGCGCGTTCACCCTGTCGCCACCGGCGGTCGTGCACGTCGACGGCGCCGCCATGGTCAGCGTGACGGTCACCCCGAGCGCCTGCGGCGCGCCGGCCGATCCCCGCTTCAGCGTCGCCTGCGTGCAGCGTCAGGACAACGCCTCACCCGTGCAATGCAATCAGGGCCGTGGAACCCAACCGGCCCAGGTGCTGGCGCCGTTCGAACCCGGAGCGACGTACGTGTCGACCGGCCGGGGCTGCGGCGGGTGGATGGGCATCGCCGAGATCGCCCCGCAGTGCCAGCTGCTCGGCCCGCTGTCCGCGCCTCTGTAATCGCCCGGACCTGGCGCGCCCCGGTCTGTCGCTGCTGGCCACCGAGGACCCCTACATCGGGGCGAACGACACCCGCGGGCGAGCAGCGGCCCGCGCGGGCGCTGACACCGTGGAGCTGGACGGGCTGGGCCACTGGTGGATGGTCCAGGACCCGCAGCGGGGCGCGGCACTGTCGGCGTTCTGGGAAACCCTCGAATAACGCCGCGACGTCGCCCGCTGTTTACCCGCGCGCCCCCGCCTGCTCACCCGGTCACGCCAAGCTCTCGGGCGACGCGTCGGCACAACTGAAGAGGGTGACGGATGAGTTCGAGCAGAGTGCGCGCAGCGGTCGCGGCCACTGTCGGAACGCTGATCCTGGCGGGCTGCAGCACCGAGTCCACCGAAGACGAGCGGCCCACCGACACCGCCCTGAAAGCGACCTCACCGATCGAGTGGAATCTGCCGGCCGACCAGAGCTACCACCGCACCGCCACCTACCCGGTATATCTGAACCGAGCGGCCGAAGAACCGGCCGAGACGGAGACCGTCGCCGAGATCTCCACCGTCACCCCCGACGGCAACACCCTCATCTACACCGATGCCGCCGCCAAACGCATCGGCTTCCTCGACATCGGTGACCCCGCCAAACCGGTTGGTGTCGGCACACTTTCGCTGGCCGAACTGGGACACCAGGACGATCAGCCCACCTCGGTCGCCGCGGTCGGCGAATTCGTCCTCGTCGTCGTCGACACCACCGGCGGCGACTTCGCGCACCCCTCCGGACGGCTCGACGTCGTCAGCACCGCCGACCGGACCCGGGTACACAGCATCGATCTGGCCGGCCAGCCCGACTCGATCGCGATCAGTCCCGACGGCGCCTTCGCCGCGATCGCGATGGAAAATCAGCGCGACGAGGAGTTCACCCCGACCGACAAATCCGAAGGCGACCTGCCGCAGCCGCCCACCGGATTCATCCAATTGATCGGCCTCGCAGGCACTCCGAACACCTGGACGCCGCGCCGGGTCGACTTCGACGTCGACGCCGCCCGTGCCGCCGGCCTGGACACCCCCGAAGACCTCGAACCGGAATACGTCAGCGTCAACTCCCGCGGCCAGGTCGCGGTGACCCTGCAGGAGAACAACGGCATCGCCGTCATCGACGGCCACTCCGGCCAGGTGCAGAAAATCTTCAGCGCCGGAAGCGAATCCGTCGACGGCATCGACACCAAAGAGGACGACGTGATCGACCAGACCGGCTCGATCACCGACACCCCGCGCGAACCGGATGCCATCGGCTGGATCGGTGACGACCACCTCGCCACCGCCAACGAGGGCGACTGGAAGGGCGGCACCCGCGGCTGGACCATCTTCGACGCCGCCACCGGTGACGTGGTGTGGGACGCCGGCACCTCATTCGAACAACTCGCGGTGCGCACCGGCCTGCACATCGAAAGCCGCGCCGAGGCCAAAGGTCCCGAACCGGAGGGCTTGGCGATCACCGAGCTCGGCGGCACACCCGTCGCCCTGATCGCCTCGGAGCGCAGCAACTTCGTCGCCGTCTACGACGTCAGCGACCCCAAGGCGCCCAAGTTCCGGCAGATCCTGCCGACCACCCCCGGCCCCGAGGGCATCTTGGCGATCCCGTCGCGCAACCTGCTGGCCATCTCCTCGGAGGCCGACGACGCCGAGGCGCGAGTGCGGGCCTCGGTCACGCTCTACGGCCACGGCGAAACCTTCGCCGGCACAGGAAAACCGAGCTTTCCCTCGATCGTCTCCGGCGACCTCGACGGCGCACCGATCGGGTGGGGCGCGCTCGGCGCGTTGTCTGCCGACCCGCGCAACGACGACCGGCTCTACACCGCCACCGACCTCGCCTACGGCCCGGCCCGCGTCCTCGGCGTCGACGTGGCGCAGGAACCGGCCCTGATCGACACCGAATTGCCGATCACCAAAGACGGTAAGCCCGTCACCCTCGACATCGAGGGATTGTCCGCCCGCCCCGACGGCGGCTTCGTGCTGGCAGTCGAAGGCGAGGACGGTCCCGGCAATCAACTCGTCTACGTCGACGCAGCGGGGAAGATCGAGAAGCGGGTGCCGCTGCCCAAAGACATTGCGGCACAGCTCGGCAGCCAAGGACTCGAAGGCGTTGCCGTCCACGGCGATGTGGTCTGGGTGGCGCTGCAGCGCGAGCTCAAAACCGACCCCAAAGGCGTAGCCCGCCTCGGGCGCTACACCCCTGACGGTGACAGGTGGGAATGGTTCGGCTATCAGCTGGAAACCACGACCGCCGCGGACGACTGGATCGGGCTGTCCGAGATCACCGTGCACAACGGCGAATTGCTGGTGCTGGAACGCGACAAACTCAACGGACCCGACGCCCGGGTGAAAGCGCTGTACCGGGTGGCCATCCCCGACGGCGCGGGCGTGACGGCATCCACCCAGCCCCCGCGCGTGCTGCCGAAGACGTTGGTCCGCAATCTGCTGCCGGATCTGCGGGCCACCAACGGCTATGTGCAGGAGAAGGTCGAAGGCGTCGCGGTCGCCGGCAACCAAAACCTGTACGTCGTCACCGACAACGACGGCCTCGAGGACGCCAACGGGGAGACGGTGCTGTTCAACCTCGGCCCGGTCGCTGAGGCGTCGACGGTGTAGTGGGCGGTGACCTGTGTCGAACGTGCAGTCTTTCCTGACGAAACGTCGAAAATATCTGGAAAGGCTGCACATTCGTCACAGCGGGTGGAGCACGATGCCGCCGCTGGGTCCTGATTTCAGGACGCGGGTGACATCGATCTGAGTTTCAGGGTGAACGTACCGGCCCGCGTGTCATGATGACGCGCATGAGGACGGCGGTGCTGATCCGGTCCGACAAGCTACTGATCTTCGGTGGCCTGGCAATCTGTGTGGTGGCGGGGCTGTCGCACTACGGCGGCTGGCCGCATCTCGTCGGCTTCGCCGTCAGCGCACTGGCAGTCACCGTGCTGGCCTCCCTCGTCGGCCTGGCCGTCGACCAACTCGGGGACCGGTTCGGCCCCGGGGCCACCGGGGTGCTGCAGTCCGCGCTCGGCAACCTGCCGGAGTTGTTCATCTGCATCTTCGCGCTCAAGGCCGGGCTGGTCGATGTGGTGCGGGCCGCGCTGATCGGTTCCATCCTGGCCAACCTGCTGCTGGTGCTGGGCCTGGCATTCCTCGTCGGCGGGCTGCGGCACGGGCCGCAGAAACTCGGCTCGGCCCAGGTCCGGACCATCCTGGTGCTGATGGTGCTCTCGGTGACCGCCATGGCGATTCCGTCCATCGCGCACGAGGTGCACGCCCCGGCCTCCGAGCACGAAGTGTCGTTCTCGATGATCGTGTCGGTGGTGCTGCTGGTGCTGTTCGCGCTGAGCCTGCCGTATTCGTTGCGGCGCGAGAAGACCGGTCACGCTGCCCCGCAGCCGCACAAAGAGCCACCGCGCTGGCCGGTCGGCTTGGCCATCGGCATGCTGGCCGTCGCCGGAGCCTCGGCCGCATTCGTCTCGGACTGGTTCGTCGCCGCTCTGGAACCGGCGATGGAATCGCTGCACATCTCCCAGGCCTTCGCCGGTCTGGTGATCGTGGCGATCGCCGGCAACGCGGTCGAAAACGTCGTCGGGGTGCAGATGGCGGCCCGCAATCAGGCTGAGTACGCCTTTTCGCTGATCCTGAACAGCCCGATCCAGATCGCCCTGGTGCTGGCCCCGGTACTGGTGCTGGTCAGCCATTTCTTCGGGCTGGCTGCACTGACCCTGGTGTTCGGGCCGATGCTCATCGTCGCGCTGCTGGTCGCGGTGGTGCTGGCCGCGATCATCGCCTTCGACGGCGAGTCCACCTGGCTAGAGGGCGCGGCGCTGATCGCGTTGTACTGCATCGTCGCCGCGTCGTTCTGGTGGGGCTGACGCGTGCTAGGTACCATGCAAAGGGTAGAAAGGTACCACCATGGCGCTCAACATCAAGGACACCTCGGTACACGATGCGGTCAAGCAGATCGCGCAGATCACCGGCGAGTCGCAAGCGCAGGCGGTGGCGACGGCAGTCAACGAACGCCTGGCCCGGCTGCGGCAAGATGATCTCGCGACCCGATTGCTCGCCATCGGCGACAAGGCGGCCAACCGGATGAGCCCGGAAACCAAACAGTTCGACCACGCCGACCTGTACGACGAGAATGGGCTGCCGGTGTGATCATCGATACCTCGGCGATCATTGCCATCCTCAAAGCAGAAGATGACGCCGCGCTCTACGCCGCTGCCATCGCGTCGGCCGGCACGCGAAGACTTTCCGCCGCAAGTTATCTCGAATGTGGGATCGTTGCCGACTCCCAGCGCAACCCGATCATCAGCAGAAGCCTTGACGAGCTGATCGAGGAAGCCGATGTTGTGATCGAACCGGTGACCGAGCGGCAGGCCCGACTGGCACGTGCGGCCTACCTGGACTTCGGCAAGGGCAGCGGCCATCCTGCTGGACTGAATTTCGGCGATTGTCTCGCGTATGCGTTGGCGGAGGATCTTCGAGAGCCGCTGCTATGGAAGGGCGACGATTTTGGCCATACCGGCGTCCAATCAGCCCTCTGACCGCAGGAGCATTTCCCGTCATGGACACGGGTAGCCGGCCGTTAAGGTTCCAGGAAGACCGGTAGGGGGAAAGAAGTGATCATGCAGCTGGCACATCGATCTGTGCGCAGCGCCGCTGCGTTGCTCGTAGCCGTCGTGTCGCTGTCGGCGTGCAGCGGCAGCGAGAAGCCCGTGTCGCTCGAGGACATCATCAAAGACCACGTGCCGAGCCCCGCGAGGACACCCACCGCTCCAGTGGGTGATGCCATGGGAGATCCGAACGCCTGCACGCACTTCGACGGGCCGTTGCTCGATATACCGTCACGTGGCGCCGGGGAGCCGCAACTGCGGGTACCCGAAACGGAAGGATGGAACCGCACCACCAAACTCGACAGCGAAATGGTCCGATTCGTCCTCGTGAACACCGACCTCGTGGCCAATCAGTTCGCCCCCAATATCGTGGTCACGCTGGAGGACGCCCCCAAGGCTGATGTGCAGACCATTTTCACCCAACAACACGCGAATCTGGTGAAGTTGGCGGGGGCGAAGAACCTCACATCCGAGTCGGCGACGGTCTGCGGGCTGCCGGCCGAGACCATCAAGTTCACCGCTGATCCGACCGGCCCCGGGGCGCATGGTCGCGTGTTGACCGTGTTGTCGGTGCCCACCGTCGTCGGCGGCCACCAGTACTTGGTCACCGCGACCGTGCAGACAACTGACCCGGACAATCCGACCTACCAGCACGACGCCAAGGCTCTCCTGGATGGATTCCAGGTGCTGCCACCTCAAAGCGGTGCGCCGTGACGGTGTGAACTACCCCTCCGCGGCCACCAACGACCCGAGCTTGATGTCGGGGTTGTCGCGCTGGAAACCCTCCAGCCGCCACGGTGTGGAGAACAACACCAGCATGACCCCGTCGGTGCGGGTCAGCACCTCGCAGGACACCTGCCGATTCACGAAGTCGGCGTCCTCGGGCCGGACGACCCGCGCGACCTGATAGGGCAAGTTCTCCAGTGCGATCGGCGCGCTGAGCTCGGTGGCCATCCGGTGCGCGGCCACCTCGAACTGCATGGGCCCGACGGCAGCGAACACCGGGGCCTGGTCGCCCCGCTTATCGGAGCGCAGCACCTGCACGACGCCCTCCTGCTCGAGCTGCTCGATGCCCTTGCGGAACTGCTTGTGCTTGCTCGGATCGGTGCCGCGGGCCACCGCGAAGTGCTCGGGGGAGAAGCTCGGGATCGGCGGGTACACCACCGGGATGTCGCGGTAGAGCGTGTCACCAGGACGCAACGCCGCGGCGTTGGCCAGGCCGATCACATCGCCGGGCCAGGCGTCATCGAGGGTGGAGCGCTGCTGACCGAACACCGACTGCGCGTACTTCGTGACGAACGGCTTGCCGGTGGCGGCATGGGTGAGCACGTCGCCGCGCTCGAAGGTGCCCGAGACCACCCGGGCGTAGGCGATCCGGTCGCGATGCGAGCTGTCCATCCCGGCCTGCACCTTGAACACGAACGCACTGAACGGGGAGTCGACGGTCCGGCGATTGCCGTCGACATCGAGTGACCCGCTCGGCGACGGGGCCAGCTCGACCAGCACGTCGAGCAATTGGTTGACGCCGAAGTTCAGCGCGGCCGAGGTGAACAGCACCGGTGAGGACTCGCCGGCCAGGAACGTTTCCCGGTCGTAGTCGGACCCGTCGGCGCTCAGCAGCTCGGATTCCTCGACCGCGGTATCCCAGTCCTCACCCGCGGCGGCGTGCGCGTCGGCCGCGGCGATGTGCTCCTCGGGGGCCGCGGTGGCGCCACCGGCGGTGCGGGTGAACCGGATGAACTTCTCGGCCCGGCGATCCATCACGCCCTTGAAATCCCCGGCGATACCCACCGGCCAGGTCAGGGGAGTGGTGCGCAACCCGATCCGGTCATGGATCTCGTCCATCAGCTCCAGCGCGTGCCGGCCTGGGCGGTCCCACTTGTTGATCACCGTGATGATCGGGATGCCCCGGTGCTTACACACCTGGAACAGCTTGAGGGTTTGGGGCTCAAGGCCTTTCGCGGCGTCGATGAGCATCACCGCGGCGTCCACGGCCGTCAGCACCCGGTAGGTGTCCTCGGAGAAATCCGCGTGTCCCGGGGTGTCGAGCAGGTTGATGACGCAGTCGCGGTAGGGGAACTGCAATGCGGTCGAGGTGATGGAGATGCCGCGGGCCTTCTCCATCTCCATCCAGTCCGACACCGTGGAGCGCCGGCCCGCCTTGCCGTGGATCGCGCCGGCCTCGGTGATCACCCGGGCATGCAGCGCCAGCGCCTCGGTCAGCGTGGATTTACCGGCGTCCGGGTGGCTGATGACGGCGAAGGTGCGGCGACGAGCGGCCTCGGCGGCGATCTTGGCAGCTTGCGGGGTGTTGGCGGGGGCGGTGTCCAGGGCGTTCTCGGTCATCTCGACTAGAGATGGTATGGCCGTTCGGGGGCAAACCAGTAATCGGTGGGTTTGCGCGCTGGTGCCCGCCCGGCAACGGGACCGTCACGACTCGCCCACATCCGGAGAGGCGCTGCGCCCAAGATCCGGTGCTCCGGCTACGATTGAGGCACTGATCAGGTTGCCTACCAGACCTAATCAAATTGGCCCTCGCCGAACCACATTGGAGTGAAGTTGACGTCTGTTCGCCGTGCCTACCTGGCGGTCGCACTTGCCGTGCTGGCCGTGGCAGGTGGTGTCGTCGTTTCGGCCCTGCCGGACTGCGCCGAGCACTGCCAGACGTTGGCCGCACCGCCCGAAGGCGTCCCGCAGCCCTCACCCACCGAACCGGCCAAGCTGACCATCACGCCGGCGCCCGACGCGGAAGTCGAACCGCTGTCCCGGGTCATGGTCACCGCCGACACCGGCACCGTCGTGAGCGTGAAAATGCTCAACGACGCGGGCAAGGAGATCCCGGGCATCCTCACCCCCGACGCCAAGGCCTGGAAGCCGACCACAGCACTGGGCTACGGCCGCACCTACACGCTGAAGGTCGACGCGCGTGGCCCCGGCGGCATGCCGACCCGAAAGACCACGACGTTCTCCACCGTGACCCCCGGCTACCAGGCCCGCGTCTACCTCAACGGGACGAACTACGCCCCGCTGCAGGACGGCGCCACCTACGGCGTCGGCATGGTGGTGGTCGCGCGGTTCGACGAGCCGATCACCGACAAGGCCACCGCCGAACGGCGGATGAAGGTGACGACGGTGCCGAAGGCCGTCGGCTCGTGGAACTGGATCGACGACCAGACCGCGCACTGGCGCCCGGAGCGCTACTACGCGCCGGGCACCAAGGTCACCGTCGACGCCGGCATCTATGGCGCCAAGCTGGGCGCCGACCTCTACGGCGCCCAGGACGAGAAGGTCTCCTTCACCATCGGCGCGTCACACGTCACCGTCGCCGACGACACCGATAAGCAGGTCCGGGTCTACGACAACGGCAAGCTGGTGCGCACCATGCCGACCTCGATGGGCATGGGCGGCACCGAGACCGTCGGCGGCACCACCATGAGCTTCTGGACGCCGCGCGGTGTCTACACCGTGATGGACAAGGCCAACCCGGTGATCATGGACTCCTCCACCTACGGCCTGCCGGTGAACTCCCGGCTGGGCTACAAGACGACGATTCCGTGGGCCACCCGGATCAGCATCGACGGCATCTATCTGCACCAGCTCAACTCGACGATCTGGGCCCAGGGCAAACAGAACGTCAGCCACGGCTGCCTGAACCTGTCCGGCGAGAACGCCGAATGGTTCTACAACTTCTCGGTGCCCGGCGACATCGTCGAAATCCGCAACACCGGCGGCGAGCCACTCAAGCCGGCCAACAACGGCGACTGGACCGTGCCGTGGGCCGAGTGGGTCAAGGGCAGTGCGCTGCGCTGACGGGCGTCTAGTCCTGCAGCCCGGGCAACTCCGCCAGCGTCGTCTCGACGACCGTTGTCAAGCCGTCGGTGGTGTCGGCGCGCACCCACCGTTCGAAAGCCACCTTGAACACGGCCATCCCGACCTCGGCAGCCAGATGTGCCGCCGGCGCGGCGACACCGCGGCGGACCAGCGCATGGGCCATGGCATCGGTCAGCAGGGCGAGCTTGATCAGCTCGCGTTCCTGCAGGCTGGGGTTGGCATCGACGATGTCCTGACGGCGACGCGCGTGGTCGCGGCGCCCGTCGAGCACCGCGCCGAAGGCGCTCAGTGCCCGCCCCACCACGGCCAGCGGTGCGACACCGGCGGGCGCCTGTTCGATCGTGTGCGCCAAGAGCTCCGTCAACGCGTCCTGGCCGCTGAACAGCACCTCACGCTTGTCGGCGAAATGCCGGAAATACGTGCGCTCGGTCAGCCCGGCCCGCTGCGCGATGTCGGCCACCGTGGTCTGGTCGAACCCGCGCTCGGCATAGAGCTCCAGGGCCGCCTGCTCCAGACGGCCCCGGGCATTCGGTTCCCACCGGCTCACGGTTTTCGATCCTAGGGAATGACAGCGACTGTCATCGCGTTGATAGTGGACAGAGTGAAGACAGTCACTGACATCAGGAGGTTCTCATGAAGGTCTTCGTCACCGGTGCATCCGGCTTCGTCGGCACCGCGGTGGTCCGCGATCTCGTCGCGCACGGTCACCAGGTCACCGGCCTGGCGCGCTCCGACGCCTCGGCCGCCACCGTCAGTGCGCTGGGTGCCCAGGTGCGCCGCGGCGATCTGCACGACCCCGACAGCCTGCAGGCAGGGGCTGCCGACGCCGACGGTGTCATCCACCTGGCGTTCCACCACGACTTCGACGAGTTCGCCGACGCCGGCGAACTCGACCGGCGCGCCATCGAGGTGCTCGGCGAGACACTCGCCGGCTCGGGACGCCCGTTGGTCGTCACCTCCGGGATGGCGGGCCACACCCCGGGCCGGCTGCTCACCGAAAACGACGCCGCCCAACCCGGATCGCCGCGGGTCTCCGAGCCGGCCGCGCTGGGCTTCGCCGAGCGCGACGTCCGCGTCGGCATCGTGCGGTTGTCACCGACCACGCACGGCGAGGGCGACCACGGATTCGTGCCACGGCTGATCGAGATCGCCCGCGACACCGGGACGGCCGCCTACCCGGGCGACGGCACCAACCGCTGGCCGGCCGTGCACCGGCTCGACGCGGCGCCGCTGTTCCGGCTGGCGCTGGAAAAGGCGGACAGCGGCACGGTTCTGCACGCGGTCGCCGAAGAAGGGATACCGAGCCGCGACATCGCCGAGGCCATCGGCGGCCACCTCGGAGTGCCGGTGGCCGGCGTCCCGCTGGAGCAGGCGTTCGATCATTTCGGTTGGATCGGAGGGCTTTTCGCGCTCGACATGGCTGCCTCCAGCGCGCTCACCCGCGAACGGTTCGACTGGCAACCGAGCCGGCCGGGACTGCTCGAGGACCTCGGCGGCGGCCACTACTTCGACTGAAAGCCCGGGCGTCAGAACACCCGGCGCGGCGGCGGTGGCTGCGTGACGATGGCCGGCAGCACGAACGTCTCGATGTATCCCCGGGCCACCACGGGATCGTTGCGCACCGGCACGGCCCGAACCAAGAAGCTCAGTGCGGTCGCGATGATGAACTGCGCCAGATCATTCGGATGCACACCGGGCCGGAACTCGGCCGCATCGTCGGCGATGATGCCCTCGACCGTGGCGGTCACCAATTCGGTCAGATCCGCGTCCTTGGCGATCAGTGACGCGATCGTGCCGTCCGGGGTCTGGTCGGCGATGGTGTTGAGCAGCGGATCGGCGACCAGTTCGGTGGCGACGATGACCATGCTCTCGACCAGCAGGTCGATGGGCCCGGCATCCTCGGGCAGCCGGGTCAGGATCGAGGCCATGTGCCGCTGGGTGGTGCGTTGCACCATGGCGGCGATCAACTCGTTGCGGTTGGCGAACTGCCGGTAGATCGCGGTCCGCGAGTAGCCGGCCTCGTGGGCGATGACTTCCATGGTCGAGGCCCGGTAGCCACGGGTGGTGAATAGGTGCTCGGCGGCATCCATCAACACTTCGCGCGCCTCTTCGGCACTGTTGCCGCCGCCCACCGGGCGCCCGCGGGCTCGGCGTTGTGGTGCTGGCAATCGACTGTCCTGCTCGGGCGGTGTAGTGGGGCTTCAGTATGCCCGACGGGCGCGGGCACTCCGCGCTACGCCGCAGTAAAAAAACATTTATGGAAATTTGTTCTATTTTCCTGCGGGCGGTCGCCGGCGCCGGTTAGCGTGCCTGCGTGATCACACGGGGGAGCGCAGGCAATGCGGTACTGACGATGGGGTGGGGCGCGCTGGTGGTCGCGCTCTGGATCGGGTTGATGACAGCCGTCGGCGCGACAGGCGGTATCGCGACCGCGCACGCCGAGTCCGGCGGCGGCAACTCGACGCGGCACTCGGCGAACGACTCCGGCAAGTCGTCAACCACATCGTCGTCGACCGCATCGTCGTCGACGCGACGCGACAAGCCGGCACATCGCGCCCCACGCACGGAGAAGCTGCGCCGGGCCGGCGACCCGTCGGTGCGCTCGCACTCGCTGCGCTCGCTGCCCAAGCCCTCGCTGCGCTCGCTGCCGACGCCCGAGGAGGCTCGTGGCCTGGTGGGGAGCATCACCGACCAGGCCCGCGCCGCCGTCACCGACATCGTCAACCGGTCATCGGAAGTTCGTACTGCACAGAACCTTTCGCGGCTCAAGCCGGCGAGGAAGCGCGACGTGCCAGAAGTTCCGCGACTCGTCGACAGCACCGTGGTCGAGAAGTCGGTGCCCGAAGTCGCCGAGGCGACCGGCGTCATCGCCCACCCGGACGAGGCGAAGGCGCCGCCGGCGCAGCTGAACACGATCGCCAGCATCACCACCCAGGGCCGGGCCCTGCACACCGGTGTCGCCGAACAGGTTTCGAAGACCCGGGCCGCACGCCCGATCGCACAACTGGCCGCGGCCATCGGTACTCCGGCGATTGACCATGGCCCGGTGCCGCTGGTCAACCTCGTCGGCTCGGTGGTGTTCAACGTGGTCGGCGCGGCGCTGCAGGTGTTCTCGGGCTCGCCGGTAGTCCCTGCGGGGAGCAATGTCACGGTGCACACCTCCACGCTGACCATGCCCGGCAGCAACCGGGCCGTGCGCGCCGACTGGTACTTCCCCGAAGATCCGGACGCCGCGACAGGAGTCATCTACCTGCAGCACGGGTTCATGGCCACCGGTCCGATGTACAGCTACACCGCGGCATATCTGGCCGAACACACCAACAGCATCGTGGTGGCACCCACGCTGTCCTCCAACCTGTTCGACCCCGACGGTGAATGGATCGGCGGCGAACCCATGCAGCAGTCGGTGGCGGACCTGTTCTCCGGCGACCGGGCCGAACTCACCGCGAGCGCCAGTGCGGCCGCCGGTGAGCCCGTCACACTGCCCACGAAATTCGTCCTGGTCGGCCACTCCCTGGGCGGAATGCTGGTGACCGGTGCCGCCGGACGCATGGTCGACAACGGCGCGGTCGAGGATCTCGCCGGGGTGGTGCTGCTCGATGCGGTCGACACCGACGGGGATATGCCCGATGCGCTCGCCGAGCTGAGTGGGCCCAATTACCGTCCCGTGCTGGTGATTTCCTCCGAGCGCTACGTGTGGAACCTCGACGGCACGGTCGGCGACGAGCTGGCGGCAGCCCGTCCCGGGCAATTCAACGGCGTGATGCTGGTCGGTGGACGACACATCGACGGACTGCAGGGCCCCAACCCGATCCTGCAGTTCGCCGAATATCTGATCGCCGGATTCTCGCAACAACCGAACATCGATGCCGTCAAGACGATTTCGGCCGGCTGGATCAATGACATGTACGACGGCACGCACAACGGCGTCTACGGCGCACCGCAGCAGCGCATCGACATCCCGACCGCGTCGGGGACGGCCACCGCGGTGGTGCTGCCGTTCACCTCCACCGAATCGGTGCAGGCCACGCCGTGGGATGGCGTGGCCAAGGTGATTCTCGACGTGCTGTTCAAATACGCGGTGTACGAGCCGCCGGCCGGACAGTCCGTTGCGCTGGCCGTCTGACATCGGTCGGCGACAACACGATCCGGAATCGGTTTGCCCCATTGATGTGATTCAGTCCACATCCGCTCTAGAATTGTGATGACAGTCACATATGGAGGTGGGTCAATGCTCGGTGTAGTTGTTGGCGTACTCATGGTGTTGCTCGGCGTCGGTTCGATCACCGCCGTCATCGTGGCCGTCGCGGCGGGACTGCCCACGCTGGCCCTGGCCATCGGCCTGATCTCGAGCGCGTTCTTCGCCGGTCGGGCGGTCTAGAACCGTCCGCAGTTCTGCGAATGCAGCGACGACACTTGTCGGCGCCGATTTCTTCGTTAGCTGGTGATTCATCACCGGTCGGGCCGGTGTGCGCGAACAACGGCCCGGTAGCAGCCACGGCGCGAATTCATCAAGCTCAGCTATACATTTTGCCGAGAATTTGTTAACTCGGAAGACTCACGATCCGGCTGTGATTCAGCCCACGCATGAAGTACATTGTGATCGCTGTCATAGGAAAGGGCGTGCAATGTTCGGTGCATTTGTGGGCGTGCTTCTGCTGGTGCTTGGCATCGGCGCGGTCGCCGGCGTCGTGGTGGCAGTGGCCATGGGCCTGCCCACCATCGCCATCGCGATCGGGCTCATCTCCGGCGCGTTCTTCGCCGGCCGCGTCGTCTAAGGGCGCAGCCGCTTCCTCAGCCCGGTCGCCCGGACTGCCTGCCTGGAGATTGCCGCGCGGATTTCGGCTTCCGAGCCGACCACCCGCACCCGCGTCTTGGCCCGGGTCACCGCGGTGTAGAACAGCTCCCGCGTCAACAACCGGGAATCCTCCGGTGGGAGCAGGACGGTGACCTCCTCGGCCTGGCTGCCCTGGGACTTGTGGATCGTCATCGCGTGCATGGTCTCCACTTCGGTCAGGCGGCCGGTGGCGAAGGACGCGGACCCGCCGGCCATCCCACCCACGATGGCGCGTAACCCATCGTCGGTGGCGACCGTGACCCCGGTGTCACCGTTGTAGAGCTTGAGCCCGTAGTCGTTGGCCGTCACCAGGATCGGCCGTCCCACGTACCACGGTGCCCACGTCGGATCCCCGGTCGCCTCGGCCAGCCAGCGCTGCACCTGCCGGTTCCACTGGGTCACGCCGAACGGGCCACGCCGGTGCGCGCACAACAACCGATGCTCGTCGAGAATGGCCAGCGCGGCACCGGCATCGCCGAGGACCGCGGCCTGCCGCAGCGCAACCGCATGCGGCACAAGCACTTCCCGCAACCGCTCGGCCGGATCGGACGACACCCACTCCACGTGCTCGCCACCGGACGCCAGCACCTGCACCGCCGCCGAGGCATCCCCGGTCCGAATCGCCGAGGCCAGCGCACCGATCGAGGCGCCGAACCGGTGCGAAGTCCGCAGTGCCGCAACGCCGCGCGAACCCAGCCCGTCGACCAGATCGGCCAGCACCGCGCCGGCCTCCACCGAGGCCAGCTGATCCGGATCGCCCACCAACAGCAGCCGGGTCTGCGGCCGCACCGCCTCCAACAACCGCGCCATCATCGTCAGCGACACCATCGAGGTCTCGTCGACCACGATCACGTCATGGGGCAACCGGTTGGCCCGATGATGACGAAACCGCGACGAGGTGTCCGGGCGCGGCCCCAGCAGTCGATGCAACGTGGTGGCCTGTAATCCCGAAATCCGTTCGCGGTCCACCGCATCGAGTCGGCTCACCTCCAGTTGCACCGCCTCCTGCAACCGGGCCGCGGCCTTGCCGGTGGGGGCGGCCAACGCGATCCGCAACGACGGACGCCCGGCCAGCGCCGCCTGCTCGGCCAGCAGCGCCAACAACCGCGCCACCGTGGTGGTCTTGCCGGTGCCCGGCCCGCCGGTGAGCACCGTCAGCCCCTGGGACAGGGCCACCTTCGCCGCGGCCCGCTGCTCCTCGAAGCCCGGTGGAAACAGCCGGGCCACATCGGGAACCGAGCCGCCGGGCCGGCTGTGCACCAGGGCCAGCACGTCGTCGCACACCTGCTGCTCTTCCAGCCAGTAGCGATCCAGATACAGCAGATCCCCGAACAGCCGCAACACTGGCGGCGTACCCAGCAACGGACTGGCCGCCACCGCGGCCAGCCAGTCATCGGCCGGCGGCCAGGGCAGGTCGGGCAGCTGGGACTGCTCGGCGACCGACCGCAGGTCCACACACACCGAGCCGCCCCGCAGCGCCCGTACCGCCAAGGCCAGGGCCAGCGCGACCCGCGGATCGGTGTCCTCGGCCAGCGTGCTCAACCGTTGCGCCACATGGACATCGGCCGGCTCCAGGATCTCGGCGAAATCCGCCAGCATCACCGGCCCCCCTGCTCTAGCAGTTCCGAGAGGGCCAGCACCAGTGTGGCCGGCGGCTCCCAGCTGAACACCCCCGCCGGATGTCCGTCGACCACGGGTGTCTGCGGCCCGCACATCCCGCGCACGAACAGGTACAGCACGCCGCCCAGATGTGTCGCCGGGTCGTAGCCGGGCAGCCTCCAGCGCAGGAACCGGTGCAGCACAACGCTGTACAGCAGGGCCTGCAACGGGTAGTCCGAGTGCATCATCGCCTCGGCCATCCGGGCCCGGCCGTAATCGGCTGCGGTGAGCGATTCGTCGCCGGTACCCAGCCAGTTGGTCTTGTAGTCCACCACCACGAAGCGCTGCCCGATCCGCAGCACCACGTCCACCGAACCGGACAGGTACCCGCGCAGTGGCTGCCGGCCCAGCAGTCCGTCCGACAACCGCTCGGCGTAGCCGGCCATCGGATCCCCGGCAGCCAGATGCTCGTCCACCAACGCCCCGACGTCGGCCAGCCGGGCGAACGCGCCGCCCCGCAGATCCCCGCCGGCCATCGGAAACTCGAAGTCCAACTCGCACAGGCGATCAGCCAACCCGATCTGACGCAGCGTCCTGCCCGCGGCGAGCGGCCCCAGCGGGGTGTCGTGCATCGGCAGCAGCGCCGCGGCCAGCTCCTCGGCCTCGACCTCGACGGGCCAGCGGGCCGCGTGCCGACGCACCTGGGCCCGCAGCTCGCCACCGAGATCGGCGGCCAGCGGATCGGTGGTCTCCAGCACCGCGTGCACGAGCGAACCGAACGCGGCCCCGGTCGGCAAGGCCGCCATCGGGGAGGGCACATCGGCACCCTGGGCCCCAGCGACGACCGCGACATCGCTGGACTCGTCATCGAGCTCGGCGACCTCAGGCTCGCTGGACACCCCGATGGTGCCGTGCTCCTCGGCCGCCCGCAGCAACCCCGAGTACGACGTGCGCCGCCACGCGGTGTCGATCGGCCGGTGAAAATGCCGCGCCGCCAGATCATCCGGTATCGCACGGGCCGGCATCGGCGGGGCCGGGACGATCAGCGACTCCTCGAGCACCGGACCGCCGGCGGCCTCCCAGGCCCGCAGCCGGGCCAGCGCGTCGTCATCGGATATCCTGGGCGGGGCACACCGATCGGGCACCGCATCCTGGCCGGGGGCACGGCCCCGCAGCAGCCGCGACAGGCCACCGTTCGGCTCGTCGTTCGACGGCGCCCACCAGGCCACCACCTGCGACTGGGCCCGCGTCATCGCCACATACGTCAGCCGGCTGTCGTCGGCGGCCGCCTCGACCCGCCCGGCGCGGGCCACCGCCGGATCCGGACCGCCGATGTGCAGGCAGCGCACACCCTCGTCATGGAACAGGACCAGATCCGGTTCCGGCACATAGCGATTGAAGGCGAACGGCAGATACACGATGGGAAACTGCAGCCCCTTGCTCACCCACACCGTCATGATCTGCACGGCCGCCGCGTCGCTGTCCAGCCGGCGGTTGCGTTCGGACGTCCCGCCGCCCTCGGCGCGCTGGGCGCGCAGCCAGTCGCGCAGCGCGGCCAACCCGAAGCCCTCCCGATGCGCGGTGTCGCCGAGCAACTGGGCCAGGTGCGCCAAGTCGGTCATCAACCGCTCACCGCCCTGCCAGGACAACACCCGCTTGCCCATGCCGGCCAGCTGCGCGGCCTCGAAGATCGCCGCCACCCCACGTTCGCGGGCATGGCCGGCCCACGTCCGCAGCGTATCGGCCACCCGATCGGTGAGCGCATCACCGCCGGCAGCAAGGGTTTCCGCGGTCTCGCCGAAGAACATCGTGGCCGCCGCGGCCCGGACCAGACCGGGACGGTGCGGCTGATCGAAGGCCTCCAACAGATACAGCCAATCCTCGGCCGCCTCGGAGTTGAACACATCGGAATCGCCGGTGTAGACCGCGGGAATCCCGGCCTGCAGCAGTGCGGCGTGGCAGGCCCGGGCGTCCTTGTGGGTCTCGACGATCACCGCAATGTCGCCGGCCCGCAGCGGCCGGTCACAGAACGTGGCGCCGCCGGCCAGCAGCGCCCCGATGTCGGCGGCCAGATCCTTGCCGATGTGGTTGCGCAGATCGGCGATCGGAATCACCCGGGTGCCAGCGCGATTCCGGGCCACCACCCGCAACCGGAACGGATCGTTGTGCGGCGCCCCGGCCAGTCGATGGCCCTGATGATGGGCCTGCACGTCATGGACCACGATGTCGGGCCCGCCGAGTTCGGCGCCACGCAGCACCGCCTGCAGCCGATCGACCAGCACGCTGTCGCTGCGCCAGTTGGTGCCCAGCGTCTGCTTGTCACCGGCGGTGGCCGCCGCCCGCAGATAGGTGTCGATATCCCCACCGCGGAACGCATAGATCGCCTGCTTGGGGTCTCCGATCAGGATCAGGGTGGAGCGCCCCGAAAAAGCCCGCTCGATCACCTGCCACTGCACCGGATCGGTGTCCTGGAACTCGTCGACCATCACGATCGGCCAGCGCTGCGCCATCCTCGTCCGAGCCGCGGAATCCTCGGCCTCCAGCGCCGCGGCCAGCCGGGTCAGCAGGTCGTCATAACCCAGCACACCGCGACGGCGTTTGCGAATCTCCAGCTCCGCCAACACTGCCCGGGCGAACCCCACCCGGACCCCGGCCGGGGACTCCGGCTCGGGATCCCGCGGCCGCAGCTCGGTCGCCGGATTGGCCACCACCACCCGCGCCAGCCGCAACGCCTCGTCATACCCCAACTCCGGGACATCGCGCTGGGCACCGAAGTGGGCCAGATACAGGTCGTCGACGATCTCGCAGACCAGCTCGTCAAGACTGTCCACCAGCGTCACACCCGAATCGCTGTCCCCGGCCACACCAAGGGATTTCAGGACGATCTGGCAGAACTGATGGGTGGTCGCGATCGTCGCGGCATCGAAGCCGGCCAACGCGTCACGCAGCCGCTGACCGCGGGCCTGCCGATCGTCGGCGACCAGATACTCCAACAGGTCGTTGTCGGCCAGGGAAGGATCCTCCAGCGCCGCCACGGCACCGACGATCTGGGCGCGCACCCGCTCCCGCAGCTCCTGGCTGGCGGCCCGGCCGAACGTGATCAGCAGCATCTGATCCAGCGTCGCGACACCCTCGGCCACCAGCCGGGTCACCAACCCGGCCAACGCGAAGGTCTTGCCGGTGCCCGCACTGGCCTCCAACACCGTGGTGCTGTTGGCCTGCGGCAACGGACCGAGCAGATCGAAGACGTTCACCGCACCGACCTCTCAGCCTGCAGGACTGGGAGCCACAACCGCTCCGAGTACTCACCGAGCCCGACCAGCCGGCGCAACGGCGCACCCCGGCCCCAGGCCAGGACATGCGCCGGGGCCTCGTCCTCACCGGGGAACCGGCCGCTGCGCCACCGGAATCCGGCCTCACGTTCCGGGTCGTCACCGGCGTGCCGCGCGGCCGCCCACGCGTAGGAGGTTTTGACGGGCAGCGGCAACGGCTCCCGCCGGCCGGCGTCGTAGATCGCCACCAGGTCGGCCAGCAGCTCGACCGGATCGGCCGGGCGGGCCAGACCCTCGACCCGCGGGGTGTCACCGCGACGCGGCCGCCCGATGCACACCGCCGTGAAGTCCCGGTCTGGATGCTCGGCAGCCAACGCCAGCAACGGAATCCAGGACTGCAGCAGATGCTTGCCGTCGAGCTTGGAGTACGTCACCGACACCAGCCGGTCATCGAACACCGGGGACACCGTGCCGGTCAGCCGCCGGCCGGTACCCAGATCGATGTCGACGTCGAAGGCTTGCGGATCGGTATTGCGGTGGCGCAGCGCTTCGGCGGCCAGCAGCGCGCACTGGTCGCGCAACGCGATCGCCCGTCGCCAGCCCAGCTGCCCCGGCGGCAGGGTGCCGCGTCGCCACTCGGCCTGCTGGGCGTCGGCCGGGGTCATGCCGCGCAGGATGTCGTGCAGCATGCGATCGCCGACGGTCCACTCTGCCAGCGCATCGATGTCCACCGGCATCACATCCGACACCCCGTCGACATCCCAGGGCAGCGTGTACTCCAGGGCCCGGAAAAACCCTTTCACCGGGTCCTTGAAGAACGTGACGAGATCCTGGAGCGCCACGTCCGCGGGCTCGGGGGCGGGCAGTGGGTCGGCGAAGAACGCCGGCCGCTCACCGCGCTGTCCGGCGCCGGCCCGCGCGGCCGTGAGCGCCGTGGGATCGAACGTAAACGGCCCCTCGGGGATCAACGCGCCCGGCGTGACATTGCGAATGTCGAAGGGCTGCAACGGGTGTGCGGTGACCACATCGGGCGGCTGCTCGGTGGTGACGCTCAGGGCGTCGATCAGCTCGGCCAGTGGCACCGCCGGCGGCCGGGGCTGCCCGGAGATTTCGTTGGCGCCGGTGTAGGTGATCACCAGGGTCTGGGTGGCCGCGCCGATCGCGTCGAGCAGCAGCTGTCGATCCTCCGAACGGATGTCGCGCTCACCGGTGTGCGGATCGCGGGCCAGCGCGTCGTCGCCGTCGATCGCGCCCAGCCGCGGGAAGGCGCCGTCGTCCAACCCGACGAGACACACCACCCGGTGCGGCACCGAGCGCATCGGCACCATGGTGCACACCGTCAGGGTGCCGGTGCGGAAGTTGGCCCGGGTCGGCCGCCCGGCCAGATGACGATCGAGCAGCGCGCGGATGTCGCTGAGCCGCATGGGTGTTTCAGCCGCCCCGGCTGCCTCGCTGATCTCGGCGAACTCACGCTGCACTTGCGCGGCCGGCCACTCCTCGTCCGAATGCGCCAACGCCTCGATCCCGGTGCTCAGGGCCGACAACCACACGTCGAGCGGATGCACGCCGTGGAGTTTCTCGACAGCCTGCCTGAGGGTATCGACGAAATCCGCGAACCGGCCGGCCAACTCCACCCGGTTGCTGCTGACATCGTCGAGCGGCAGTGTGGTGCCCAGCCAGGCATGCGAATCGTCGGACATCGCCACCCCGGCCAGCACCCGGTCGATGCCGAACCGCCAGGTGTTGTGCAGGAAGTCGACCCCGTAAGGCCGGCGATGCTCCTGATCGAAACCCCAGCGGATGTTGGCTTCGCGCACCCAGGCGGTGATGGCCTCCAGATCGTCGTCGGTGAAGGAGAACCGGGCCCGTACCGGCGCGGCGCCGGCCAGGTTGAGCACCTCGCTGGCGGTGGCCCGCCCACCGGCCAGGGTCAGCACCGACGCCGCGACCGACAGCAGCGGATTCGTCTGCACCAGAGCCCGATCGGCCAGCCGCACCCGCAGCTTGTGCGCCGGGTGGGCCCCTTTCACCACATCGCCCAACCCGAACCCGGCCGTGATCAGCGGCGCATACGTCTCGATGTCGGGGCACATCACCAGGATGTCGCGGGGCTCCAGCGTCGGGTCGTCGGCCAGCAGGCCCAGCAGCACCTCGCGCAGCACCTCGATCTGCCGGGCCGGGCCGTGGCAGCTGTGCACCTGTACCGAGCGGTCCCCGGCCCGGTGCACCCGCCCAATCGGCCGCACCGCGTTGGCGGCGAGGTCGGCCTGCAGCCAGCCCAGCAGCGTCTCGGGATAGTCGGTGCCGCTGAGATATTCGTCGGTGTCCGGCACTGGCAATGCCCGCTGCAGTTCTCGTAGATCGCGGCCCAGGGTGGCCAACAGTGGATGGTCCACGTCCCGGTGGCTGGTGTCTTCGCGGCGGGGCAGCGGGCCGGTGTGGGCCGGCGACGAGCGCCACAGGTCGTCACTGGGGTGGGGCAGCCACAGGTGCAGATCGTGATGGGTGGCCAGAGCGGTGAGCAACTCGACCTCGGTGGCCGGCAGCCGGGTGTGCCCGAACAGCGACAGCCGCGCGGGTAGGTCGCTGGGGGATTCGGCCAGCCGGGCAAGGGTTTTCGCGTGCCGGAGGTGCGGCGGGTCGGCATCGATCCGCTCGGCCAGTGCCTGCCACAGCGGGGCCTGCCAGGCCAGGTCATCGGGCAGGCCGGCCCAGTCGATCAGCAGCTGCGGCCGTTGCCGCGCATAGGAGCCGAACAAACCGGCCAGCCGGCGGGCCACCGCGTAGCGCCGACCCTGCCGCAACTCGTGTTCGTCACCCATCTCGAAGTGCCCGAGATGGGTGGCCACCGGCGCACACCACGGCTGGTCCAGGTTCTCGTCGATGACGGCCAGCAGTGGCCACGCCAGGGCATCGGCCGACCAGGGATCGTCCTCGTCGGTCCCGCTCAGCTCGGCGATCAGCGACCGCGGATTGCGGAACTCGACCGCGGCGCACACCCCGAGCCGGTTCGACAGCCGCTGACTCAGCCAGCGCTCCATCCCTTTTGCCGGCACCAGCACCAGCTCCCGGGCGAAGGGGTCAGCCGGGGGTTCTGCGAGTAGATCTGCCAGCCCGTCGGCGAGCAGATCGGTGCGCTCGGCCCGGTGCAGGTGCAGTGCCATCGACAGACACGATAGGAGACCGGCTCAGACTGTTGCTGCGTTTGGCCCCGACAGGGCGGCGGGTCGGGCCGCCAGTGCCATCGCCAGCGTCACGGCGCCGGCGATGACGAACGCCACCCGCACGCTGAACACGTCGGCCGCGCCGCCGAGCAGGGCCGCGGCAAACGGGCGGGAGCCGAGAAAGCCGACCAGCCACAGCGCCATGATGCGGCCGCGCAATTCCTCGGGGGCACGCTCCTGCACGACGGTGCTCAAACCCGTCATCGCCCAGCCGAACCCCAGCCCGGCAACCGCGAACCCGGCCAGTGCCACCGGCGTGGCGGTGGCCAGGGCAAGCAGCCCGCAGCCGGCGACCAGCAGCCACAGCCCGATCGCGGACACCGGTGCAGCGGGCAACCGTCCGCGCATGGCGGCCAGCGCCACCATGCCCACCGCCGCGCCGACCCCGAACGCCGCCGACAGCGCACCCACGAGATGTGCACTGCCGCCGAGATCCTCGGCCATCGACGGGGTGAGCGTGATGGACGGATCGGAGGCGAACCCGACGGTCGTCACCGCCAGCAGGGCCAACAGCAGCGGACGGTCCCGCCACACGTACGCCAGCGCCGCGCGCACCCGGTAGTCGCCGTGCGGGCTGCGCTCGGGTCGGGCCGGGAACGTCACCAGCACCAGGAAGATCGCGAACACCAGGTGCAGGCCCGCGCTGATGGCGAAGCCGGGTGCCGCACCGAGACGGGCGGCCAAAAACGCCCCGATGGCCGGACCGAGGATGCGGCCGATGGTCATCGGAATGCTGTTGAGCGCCATGGCCGTCGGCAGCTCGCCGTCGCGGATCAGGCTGGGCACCACCGACTGCATGGCCGGGCCGCCGATGACGAATCCGAACCCGACGAGGGTGGAGCCGACGAGCACCGGGACCGCGGCGGCGGTGCCCTGCAGGCCGGGCTGTAGCGCCAACCAGAGCGCCGTCGACCCCGAGCCGATGATGCACAGCACCCGGCCCCACAGGATCTGGCGGGCCGGGTTGCCGACATCGGCCCACTTGCCGCTGGTGGGGCTCAGGATGAGTTGGGGGAGGAACTGCGCGACGCCGACCAGGCCCACCATCACCGCCGAGCCGGTGGCGTCGAAGATCACGATGGCGGCCACGATGCCGTGTGTCCACACCGCGACGACCGAGAACATCTTGCCCCAGAACAGCGCCCCGAACACCGGGTCGAACATCAGGCGTAGGGCGCCGCGTGGGTGCGGACGGGCCGCGGTGTGGACTGTCACGAACAGACACCCCGCTCGAAATCGGAAACCAGCCGCTGCAACAAATCGACGAGGGTGTCCACGTCCGGCTCGGGCCAGTCGGCCACGGTTTCGGCCACCATCTCCCGGCGGCGTTCGGTGACCGCGGCCAGCGCTTTGCGGCCCTCGTCGGTCAGCGCCAGCAGGCACCGGCGCTGGTCTTCGGCGGCAAGGGTCTTGGTCAGCAGACCGTCGGCGACCACGTTGGCCACGGTGCGGCTGGCGGTCGAGTGCTCCACGGCCATGTATTCGGCCACCTCGCCGATCGAGGGGTGGCGGCCGGCCTTCTCGCCCTGCTCGACGGCACGCAGCACCCGCAGCGTCGACAGCGACGGCACACTGCCCGACGTGTCGATCAGCCGGCGCCGCCAACCGGGGCGTTGCCGGACGACGTGGATGCGCACCAGAAGCTCGTCGAGTTGGCTGTAGCGGGACACCAAATATGCATAGCACATAGATATATCGGTGTCCGAATCCGTTTCAGCCCGCGTATGAAGCGTTGTGGCGGAAAAACGGCCGAAAAATCGCCACAGCGCAGCACACGCGAGGATGTCGGTAGGCGTCGGCAGACTCCGCCCATGGGGGATCCATTCGTCGGGAGTGAACAGGTGGCCTCGGGTGCGCTGACCAGGCATGAGCTGAGAACTCGGTTCAGGGCCGTCCACCACGACATCTACGTCGCCAGGGATGCCAGGCCGACCGCGCTACTACGAGCCAAGGCCTGCTGGTTGCGATCCCGCGGGAACGGGGTCCTGGCCGGGTTCTCCGCGTCGGCCTTCCACGGCGCGCGGTGGATCGACGCGAGCCTGCCGGCCTACGTCATCAACAAGCGCAATCGAAGGCCGACCCGAGGGATCGTCACGTGGGCAGACGCGATCGAGGACGACGAGATATGCCGGATCGGAGATATCCGCATCACCACCCCGGCGCGAACCGCGGTCGATCTGGCCTGCAAGTTCGACGAGGACACTGCTGTTGCTGCGATCGACGCCCTGGCCAGGGCTGCCCGCCTGAAGGTGGCCGACATCGAACTGGCGGCCGAGCGCCACGCGGGACGCAAAGGCATCAAGCAGGCGCGCGCTACCATCGCGCTGGTCGATCCGGGAGCGGAGTCGCCGCAGGAAACCTGGTTGCGGCTCTTGGTCATTCGCGCGGGTTACCCTCGCCCACAATCGCAGTATCCGGTCTGCAACGAGTACGGCGCGGTGATCGGTGAGGTTGACCTCGCCTGGCCGGAACTGAAGATCGCTCTCGAGTACGAAGGCGTTCATCACACCGACCCTGAGCAGCTTCGCAAGGACATCCTGCGAGTCGACGCGATGATCGAGATGGGGTGGATCGTCATTCGGGTCACTCGCCGGGACGGTGCGGCCAACGTGCTCGGCCGGATCGCCAAGGCCTGGGCCTCGCGTATGTAGCGCTGTGACGGAAAAAGGGCCTAAAAATCGCCACAGCGCTTCACGCGTGATGCCCGGGCCCCGGGCGGAGGGGCTGAAGTGAAAGGTGCGACGCGCGAGGGCCAGAAAAGGTCGCCCGAAACCGGAACTAGCCCGCGAATTCGGCTGCCAGCCCGTCGATTCCAGCGCGAATTGCCGTCAATGCGTCCGCGCGGGCCTTGAGCTTGCTCGCCACATGCGCACCGGCATGCAGCGTGCCCGCCGCCTCGGCGGCCACCTCCTGAGCGCGGGACAACACGGTGTCGGCCTCGACGGCCTCATCGAGCCACCCGCCGGCGACCGCCGCATCTCCGCTGAACGTCGCCGCCATCGCGATCGCGCGCTGAAAAGTGGCCGGTGTCAACCGCATCCGCATGATCTCGATCGCCGCGATCGGCAGCGTCATCCCGATCTTCACCTCATTGGCCTGGCAGCGCGCCGTCGCGGCGCCGACCCGGTGATCGCCCGACAACAACAGGAACGAGCCCATCGCGATGGCATGTCCGGTGGCGGCCATCACCACCGGCACCGGGAAACTCAAACACCGCACCGACAATTCGAAACCGCCGGCCAACATGGCCAGCGTGGCCGCCGGGTCACCGGCTGCGAACACGCTCAGATCGAACCCACCGCTGAACACCTTGGGGCTGCCCGCCAAGACCACGGCTTTCACCTCGCCGCCCGACGCGCCCTGCGTCGCCTGGTCCAACGCGCCGTTGAGCTCGTCCTGCATGGCCGGTGACAGGGCGTTGACCTTGCCGTCGTTCATCGTGATCGTGGCGACGGCGTCGTTGAGCTCGTAGCTCACCAGGGGACTCATCGCAGCAATGGTAGTGAGTGGGCTCAGGCCCGGTGCCGCCTACCGGAGCCGGCCGGCTTGATCAGATCGGTCTCGGGATCGTCGTCGTCGTAATCATCGTCGTCATCGTCATGGCCGGTCTCGTAGCGGTCCCGCCAGCGCGCCCGCGCCTCGGCGCCCAGCGCGTTGATGCGGTTGATCTCCGAACGCAGCTTCTGCTCGTCGGTCTCCTTGGCCGCGTACTGGAAATACGTCAGCACCCCGCGCAGCAACTCCAGCTTCTGCTTCTCCTGCCGGGCCCGGTCGTGCGTGGTCAGCAACTCCATCCGGTCCACCGGCGGCAGCGTCGCCCAATCCAGGATCACGGTGTTGCGCAGCTTGCGTCCGCTGGGCTTGCCGGGGGAGCCGGGCTCGTCGTAATAGGTGATGGCACCGTCGAACCGCGACGCGATCGCCTCACCCAGCTGCTTGCGGTCCAGCGCCGAATCCCACACGATGCGCCACTCCTGCGACGGCGCCAGATACGGGATCTCGGCCGGCAGATTCAACGGCACGATGTCGACGAAGTTGTCGTCATAGGAGCTCTCGTACTTTCCGACCGTCGGCGGGTTCGCGAACTCGAACCGCAGACCGTAGGCCGGGCGCTGCCCGTAATTGCGGACCACCAACTCCACCAGATGCCAGTCCGCGCTGCTGGGTTCCATGAACACCGACACATTGGGCTGGGTCAGCTCGGCCCGCCGCTCCCTGGCCTTCAGATACTGCCGCCACGCATAGACCAACGCGATGACCACGACGATGATGGCCACCCACGCCGCGAGCGCGGTCCACGCGCCCGGTTCGAAACCAGCCAACTCACGCCCCCGGTCCGTGATCGAATCGATGATCCCCACCAAGTGGGTATACCACGGCCTTTCCGTGCGGGCAGCGGTCCGGACCAGCAAACGACCGCGAAAACCCGGGCTACGACGCGAGCGCGGTGAGCACGTCGCGGGGCATCGTCACCGGGACCGGGGTGTGCACCAACCGCTCCCCGCGGGCCAGCCAGTCGACGTCGGTCCACTCGATCCGCGCAGGCAGCCGCCGCCAGTAGTGCGGATGCGAGCGCAGGTACAGCTCGACGCTGGCGTGCACCTTGGCGTCCAGCGGCGGCCGGCAGCGCCCGATCACCGGCGCGGTGCCGGCCAGCGCATCCAGATCGGTGGGGCAACTGCTGTGGTCGAAGACCCGCAGGCCCGCCGCGGCGGCGCCGTCCAGCATCCAGTCCAGGGCGATGTCGGCCAGCGGCCAGCAGGCTCCGGTGCCGCCGGTGATGTCGGCGCCCGATCCGCGGAACCACACCTCGTCGAGGTGCTCGCAGTAACGGATGGTGTGGCGGCCGCCCTCCACCGCCACGGCGTGCCGGCCGGCCTGGACCGTGGGCAGCGGCCCCATCCGCTGCTTGGTGCCCGGGGTGGCCGTCGCGTTCCACAGCCCGACGAACCGCACCGGCACGGCCGGATCGCGGTCGCCGAACAACTGCGCCGCCAGCACCCGGATGTGCCGCCAGTCCTGGGGCGTGCGTGCGGTGCGGGGCAGCACGTAGGTGGCCAGCGCGTAGTCCAGCACGTCGTCGGAGTGGGCCGGCAGCAACCCGACCGTGCCCAGCAACGTCGCCAGCTCGCCGGCGCGATGCCCGCCCTCGCCGCCGCCGAAGACGAAGATGCGGTCCCCGGGATCCCAGGCCTCGCCGAGGAAGCGGTACGCCTCCACGATCGCGGCACGGGCTTCGCTGACGGCATCGGCGCGGCGGCCCGGCGTGATCCGTCTGCCGTATCTCCGGCCCGTGCCGCTGTGATACCAGGTCAGCTGATCGGTGTCGTCGAGCAACCGGAACAGGAGCTCGGTATTCGATGCGTCACGCAGTCCGGGCTGTTCATCTGTGTGGTCGAAGCACAGTGCGATGTTCTTCACGGCGACCCCCGGCGGGACTGTCAACTACTCCTCGAAATTGCTGACCATTACTTTGCCGGGTTGGTCGGCCGATGTCCTGAGTATTGGACTACTCGAATCGCGTCGGAGGGTGCCTTTTTCCCTATGCAATGGGATGAACAACGAAATCCGTGGCAGCTAGCCGGTCAGGTAGTGGAATTTCCCCGTCGCTGCCGCGTCAATTCGGTGGATTTCGCATTATGGGCTACTGAATCGATTCCTCAGCCGCCCATCAGCATGCGCCATTGCTCCAGGTTCGAGGCCCGATACACGTAGTTGCTGCGTTTGACGTTCTCGAGCGTGGCACTGGGCTCGGCCGAGTACCAGTGGCCGGGATAGACCGTCGGGTCCCCGGGCAGTTCGGCCAGCGCCTGCAGGCTGCGGAACATGTCGTCGACGTTGCCGCCGGGAAAGTCGGTGCGGCCGCAGCCGTCCAGGAACAACGTGTCCCCGGCGACCAGCCGGCCGTCGAGCAGGAAGCACTGACTGCCCGGGGTGTGGCCCGGCGTGTGCAGTAGCTCGATCTCCACCGCGCCGACCGCCACCTTGTCGCCATGCCCGTGGCCGGTGAGCTCGCTGGGCGCGATGCCGGTGACCTTGGCGACCCAGTCGGCCTCATGGGTGTTGACGTGAACCGGCACGCTCTGGCGTTCCAGCAACTCCGGGAGGCCGGCCAGCGTGAAGCCCATCATCGAGCCGCCGACGTGATCGGGGTGATGGTGGGTGACCAGCACACCCGACAGGTGCATGCCGTCGGCCTCGAGCAGGTCGACCAGATCGTTGGCCGCATACGCCGGATCGACCATGACGGCATCACCCGTCTCGCGGTCGCCGATCAGGTAGGCGAAGTTGCGCATCTGCTGGGCGATCACATCGTCGGCCGCGTAGTCACGGCCGGCCAGCAGCTGCCGGAAATACAAGCGGTCTTGGGCCTTGGGCTCGGACATGCGCCCAAGCCTATTGCCGTGTCGTGTCGCCATCCCCACCGCCGCCGCGGCAGGTATCCGTGCAGGTCCAAAAACCGCACGTCACCACGTGTTTAAGCCCACACGCAGAAAACTCGCATCAAAAATGCGGAATTACTAGCGTCAGCCTCATGCACCTCACCCGATTCACCGACCTGGGACTGCGCACCCTGATGCTGCTGTCCGCCGGTGAGTCCCAGGAACGGCGCATCACCACCCGCACCATCGCCTCGGGCGCCAACGCCTCCGAGCACCACGTCGCCAAGGCCGTCTCCAAGCTGGCCGAACTCGGCATGGTGCACGCCCGACGCGGCCGGATCGGCGGCCTGGTGCTCACCGACGCCGGCCGCAACGCCTCGATCGGCTGGCTGGTGCGCGAACTCGAAGGGGACCGCGAGGTCATCGAATGCGGTGGCGATTCCCCCTGTCCGCTGATCGCAGCCTGCCGGCTGCGCCGGGTGCTGGCCGATGCGAAGGAGGCGTTCTATCGCGAACTCGACCGCTACACCGTCACCGACCTGACGGCAGACAACCGCCTGCCGATTGTTTTACAACTCACAACCGAAGGGAATCCCCGATGACCGTCACCAGCCCCGAGCCGTCTGCGGTACGCGACGAACTCGAGCCGCGCCACGCCGAAATCGTCTCGGCGACACTGCCTCTCATCGGCGCCCACATCGACGAGATCACATCGGAGTTCTACCGGCGGCTCTTCGCCAACCACCCCGAGCTGTTGCGCAACCTGTTCAACCGCGGCAACCAGGCGCAGGGCGCCCAGCAGCGTGCCCTGGCGGCCTCGATCGCCACGTTCGCCACCCATCTGGTCAACCCCGACCTGCCGCACCCGTCGGCCCTGCTGGCGCGGATCGGACACAAGCACGCCTCGTTGGGGATCACCGCCGAGCAGTACCCGATCGTGCACGACAACCTGTTCGCGGCGATCGTGGCGGTGCTCGGCGCCGAGACCGTGACGGCCGACGTCGCCGAGGCCTGGGACCGGGTGTACTGGATCATGGCCGACACCCTGATCGCGCTGGAGCGTGACCTGTACGCGGGCGCTGGCGTCGAACCCGGTGACGTCTTCCGCCGGCTGCGCGTTGTCTCGCGCGTCGACGACCCGTCCGGTGCCGTGCTGGTCACCGTGCGGGCCACCGAACCCGTCCGGTTCACCCCCGGGCAGTACGTCTCGGTCGGCGTCACCCTGCCCGACGGCGCCCGCCAGCTGCGCCAGTACAGCCTGGTCAACGTGGCCGGGTCGACCGATCTGACGTTCGCGGTCAAACCCGTCGACGCCGCCACCACCCAGCCCGCCGGCGAGGTGTCGTCCTGGATCCGGGCCAACGTCTGCGTGGGCGACCTGCTCGACGTCACACTCCCGTTCGGCGACCTCTACACCGGCGGCCGGCCCGACGGCCCGCTGGTGCTGGTGTCGGCGGGCATCGGGGTCACCCCGATGATCGGCATCCTGGAGTTCCTGGCCGCCGAGGCCCCCGACACCCAGGTGCGCGTCCTGCATGCCGACCGCAGCGACACCGCCCACCCGCTGCGCGAGCGCCAGCACGAGCTGATCGAGGCGCTGCCCAACGCCAACCTCGACCTCTGGTACGAGGACGGTGTCACCGCCGGCGCCCCGGGCGTGCACGCCGGCCTGCTCAAGCTCGACGGCGTCGAGCTGCCCGCCGACGCGGCGTACTACCTGTGCGGCGGAGCCGGGTTCGTCGAGGCGGTCCGCACCCAACTCGGTGACCGGGGCGTCGCCCACGAGCGGATGCACTGCGAGCTGTTCGCGCCCAACGATTGGCTCCTGGATTAACCGACCAGGCAAAACAGCTCCCCGGCGGCCGCGCTGACCTGCGGTTTGGTTTGGCTGCCGGGGAGGTTGTACCCTCTTTAAGGCCCCGCAGCCGCAACGCCGCGGGGACAAGCCCCCTTAGCTCAGTCGGCAGAGCGTTTCCATGGTAAGGAAAAGGTCAACGGTTCGATTCCGTTAGGGGGCTCGGTGGACGAGCAGGCGGTGCGCCGACTCGCATCATCGGGGCGGTGTAGCTCAGCTGGTTAGAGCGCACGACTCATAATCGTGAGGTCGGGGGATCGAGTCCCCCCACCGCTACAGGAACATCACACAAGCAGAGCGTGATTCAAGCAGGGAGAAGCTGACGTGGCGTCGAGTACCGACGTACGGCCGAAGATCACTTTGGCGTGCGAGGTGTGCAAGCACCGCAACTACATCACCAAGAAGAACCGCCGCAACGATCCCGACCGGCTCGAGATCAAGAAGTTCTGCCCCAACTGCGGTACCCATCAGCCGCACAAAGAGTCGCGGTAGCCCCACCCTCGTGGCTTTATCGACGAACATCGTCGGGATGCATTACCGGCATCCTGAGCACTACGAGGTTGGTCGCGAAAAGATTCGTGAACACGCGCTCGCGGTCAAAAACGACGATGCGTTTTTTCACGACGAGGCTGCGGCCGCCGAGATCGGACACGATCGGCTGCCCGCGCCGCTGACCTTCATCTGTATCTTCGGCTACCAGGCGCAGTCGGCATTCTTCGAAAACGCCGACATCGGTATCAACGACGCTCAGATCGTGCAGGTGGACCAGGAGCTGAAGTTTCTCAAGCCGATCAAGGCCGGTGACAAGCTCTACTGCGACGTGTACGTGCATTCCGTGCGCAAGGCGCACGGAACCGACATCATCGTGACGAAGAACATCATCACCGACGACAAGGGTGATGTGGTCCAGGAGACCTACACGACCCTCGCCGGGCGTGCGGGTGACGGAGAAGAGGGTTTTAGCTGATGGCGCTGCGCGAGTTCAGTTCTGTCAAGGTCGGCGACACACTTCCGGAGCGGGTGATCCCGCTGACCCGTGGGGATCTGGTCAACTACGCCGGCGTGTCCGGTGACCTCAACCCGATCCACTGGGACGACGAGATCGCCAAGCAGGTCGGCCTCGACACCGCAATCGCCCACGGCATGCTCACCATGGGCCTCGGCGGCGGCTACGTCACCGCCTGGGTGGGTGACCCGGCCGCGGTGACCGAGTACAACGTGCGATTCACCGCCGTCGTCCCGGTCCCCAACGACGGTGTGGGCGCCGAGATCGTGTTCAACGGGCGGGTCAAGTCCGTCGACCCCGACGAGAAACTGGTCACCCTCGCCATCTCGGCGACCGCAGGCGGAAAGAAGATCTTCGGGCGCGCTGTCGCGACCGCACGACTGGCGTAAGGAGCTTCAGGCCATGGCACTCAAGGCTGACATCCGCGGAATGGTCTGGAAGTACCCATACCCGTTCCTGATCGGCCGTGAGCAGATCCGTCAGTACGCCAAGGCCGTCAAGGCCATGGACCCGGCCAGCCACGACGAGGCGGCGGCCGCCGAGCTGGGCCACGACGCCCTGGTCGCCCCGCTGACCTTCGCTTCCACGTTGGCGCTGCTGGTGCAGGAGCACTTCTTCCAGAACGTCGACATCGGCATGGAAACCAAGCAGATCGTCCAGGTCGACCAGAAGTTCATGTACCGCAAGCCGCTCAAGGCCGGCGATCAACTGCATGCCGTCATGGAGATCGCCTCGGTCGAGGAGCGTTTCGGTGCCGACATCGTCGTCACCCACAACGTCTGCACCAACGACGACGGTGAGGTGGTCCTGGAAGCCATCACCACGATGATGGGCCACGACGCCGACGACTCCATCCAGGTCAAGTGGGACCCGGAGACCGGCAAGGTGATGCGGAAGGCCGCCGGGGAGTAACGGTGACACGTGGGCGCGATTAGTTTCTGGCGCCTACGCCGGGTACACTCGGCAACCGGGGTTTTTCCCATTTCAGCGCGCTGTCCGTCGGCTTGAACCATCGAACGGGCCGCGCGCGAATTGTGTAAGCCTCGGCGCAGTACGGTGATAACAGCGCCAGCATGTCACCGACAGAGGGGCGTAGCTCAACTGGCAGAGCAGCGGTCTCCAAAACCGCAGGTTGCAGGTTCAAGTCCTGTCGCCCCTGCTCAAACTGAATACTCGACAACGTGTGGACACTGGATAGTGACCCCGACAACCAGTCCGCCAGGAAATGAACGGAGTATGCGGTGAGCGACGAGCGCGAAGGTGCCGGCTCCGCAGACGACGCTGGAACTGACGCCGGCACCGACAACGGAGCAGCGGACACCACCCACGGTCAGACCGCGGTGGTGACCCGGCCGCTGCGCCCGACCGGCAAGCGGACCCGTCGCGGCGCGGTCGGTGAGACCGACAGCGACGAGACCGCCGACGACGACGTATCGAGCGACGACGCGAAGGCCGGGTCCGGCAAGGCCGGCAAGAGCAAGAAGGCCAAGAAGAAGACCGGGCCGTCGCGCAACCCGATCATGTTCGTCGTCAACTACCTGCGACAGGTCGTTGCCGAACTGCGCAAGGTGATCTGGCCGAACCGCAAGCAGATGGTCAGCTACACCTCGGTGGTGCTGGTTTTCCTGGTGTTCATGGTTGCGCTGATCGCCGGCGCCGACCTCGGCCTGGCGCGACTGGTGTCGCTGGTGTTCGGCACCTGATCTGGAATTGAGAGAGGACTGACAACGTGACCACGTTCGACGGCGACGAGACGTTCGCCGACGATCCGACTCAGGACCACGAGGCCGCCGAGTCGCAGACCGACGACCAGCAGGCCGACAGCCCGGAGACCGAGGCCGCCGAGGCGGCCGAGACCGAGACGGCCACCGAGGACGCGCCTGCTGCCGACGAGGCACCTGCCGCCGAGGAGGACGAGGAAGAGGATCCGGCAGTCGCGCTCAAGAAAGAGCTGCGTCTCAAGCCCGGCGACTGGTACGTCATCCACTCCTACGCCGGTTACGAGAACAAGGTGAAAGCCAACCTCGAAACCCGCGTGCAGAACCTGGACGTCGGCGATTACATCTTCCAGGTCGAGGTGCCCACCGAAGAGGTCACCGAGATCAAGAACGGCCAGCGCAAGCAGGTCAACCGCAAGGTGCTGCCCGGCTACATCCTGGTCCGCATGGAACTCAACGACGAGTCGTGGGGCGCGGTCCGCAACACGCCCGGCGTCACCGGCTTCGTCGGCGCCACCTCGCGCCCGTCGCCGCTGTCGCTGAACGACGTGGTGAAGTTCCTGCTGCCGCAGGGCGCGGCCAAGAAGCCCGCCAAGTCCAGCGCCGCCGCCGCGGCCGGTGCCAGCACCGAGGCCACCCTGGAACGGCCGGAGATCCTGGTCGATTTCGAGGTCGGCGAGTCCGTCACCGTCATGGACGGCCCGTTCGCGACGCTGCCCGCCTCCATCAGCGAGGTCAACGCCGAGCAGCAGAAGCTCAAGGTGCTGGTGTCCATCTTCGGCCGCGAGACACCTGTCGAACTGACCTTCAACCAGGTCTCCAAGATTTAGTCGCCACAGCGGCTAGAAACAACGGGCGTTTACCCGCCCTTGGATGAGCAAGTAAAGGAACACCACAAGCATGGCCCCGAAGAAGAAGGTCGCCGGGCTCATCAAGCTGCAGATCCAGGCCGGGCAGGCCAACCCCGCCCCGCCCGTCGGTCCTGCACTTGGCCAGCACGGCGTCAACATCATGGAGTTCTGCAAGGCGTACAACGCCGCGACCGAGTCGCAGCGCGGCAACGTCATCCCCGTGGAGATCACCGTCTACGAGGACCGCAGCTTCACGTTCGCACTGAAGACCCCGCCCGCCGCCAAGCTGCTGCTCAAGGCCGCTGGTGTGCAGAAGGGTTCGGGCGAGCCGCACAAGACCAAGGTCGCCAAGGTGACCTGGGATCAGGTGCGCGAGATCGCCGAGACCAAGAAGGCCGATCTCAACGCCAACGACATCGACGCCGCGTCGAAGATCATCGCCGGCACTGCCCGGTCGATGGGCATCACGGTCGAGTAGTTCGGCACCAAGCAATTGTGGGAGGGCCCGCTTCGGCCCGCCAACCACAGACTCTGAATTGGAGATTCAATGAGCAAGAACAGCAAGGCATACCGCGAAGCCGCGGAGAAGATCGACCGGACCAAGCTCTACACGCCGCTTGAGGCCGCGAAGCTGGCCAAGGAGACTTCCTCCAAGAAGCAGGACGCCACCGTCGAGGTCGCCATCCGCCTCGGTGTTGACCCCCGCAAGGCTGACCAGATGGTCCGCGGCACCGTCAACCTGCCGCACGGCACCGGCAAGACCGCCCGCGTCGCGGTGTTCGCCGTCGGTGAGAAGGCCGAGCAGGCGCTGGCCGCCGGCGCCGATGTCGTCGGCAGCGACGACCTGATCGAGAAGATCCAGGGCGGTTTCCTGGACTTCGACGCCGCGATCGCCACCCCGGATCAGATGGCCAAGGTCGGAAAGATCGCCCGCGTGCTGGGCCCGCGCGGTCTGATGCCGAACCCCAAGACCGGCACCGTCACCCCCGATGTCACCAAGGCTGTGGCCGACATCAAGGGCGGCAAGATCAACTTCCGTGTCGACAAGCAGGCCAACCTGCACTTCGTGATCGGCAAGGCGTCCTTCGACGACGCCAAGCTGGCCGAGAACTACGGCGCCGCCCTCGACGAGGTGCTGCGGGCCAAGCCGTCCTCCTCGAAGGGCCGTTACCTCAAGAAGGTGACCGTCTCCACCACCACCGGTCCGGGTATCCCGGTTGACCCGGCGGTGACCCGGAACTTCACGGAGGCGTAGCTCGCGGAGCCGACCATCGGCACCGAGGCGTAATTCTTTAGCCCGAGTGGCCAGTTGCGGCACAAGATTCTCTGAATCGCGTGTCATAACTGGCCATTCGGCGTTCCTGGGGTCTCTATATTTCCAGGTGTTCTCCAGGTGTGCCGCCTAGACTCGGTCCCATGAGGGACCACACGGTGGAAACCGTCTGCCGCTGCGGCCACGACGGCTCGGCGCACTCTCATTATCGTGCCGGGGCAGAGTGCGCGTTGTGCAGCTGCCGGCGGTTCCGGCGCCCCTCCGCGCTGCGGCGCCTGCTGAGCCGGCGACGGTAACCCCGCTAGCCACACTCGGAAAGACGGCGCCGCAGAAATGCCGCAGCGGGGGCGGAGACGCTGTCGAATCGCAGGGCGATCCGATACCAGTCCGCTGCCTCGGCGCGCCGGCCGGACCGCCGCAGCAGATCCGCGCGAATCGAGGCCACCGTGTTCGTCCTGGCCAGCCGCACATCGTCGGCAACGTCGTCGAGAGCAGCCAGACCGGCACCGAAGCCGTCGCGAAAACCGATGGCCAGGGCCCGATTTGCCCGAACGACGGGCGAATCGGTCAGGGCCAGCAGCCGGTCGTAGGCCAGGCAGATGGTGGCCCAGTCGGTCTGCTGCCAGGTGGGTGCCGTGGCGTGCAATGCCGCGATCACCGCTTGCGGAAGATAGGTTCCGGTGGCGCCCTCGGCGAGCCGTAACTGCTCCAGACCCCGCGCGATCCGGCCACGATCCCATTGGCTGCGGTCCTGCTCGTCAAGTGGCACCAGGGCACTGCTGCCGTCGACCCGGGTCCGGCGGCGCGAATCATGCAGCAGCACAAGCGCAGCGAGAGCATGCACGTCCCGATCGTCGGGCATGAGTGCGCACAACTCGCCGGCCAGGCGTACGCCCTCGTCGCACAGCTCGTCACGGATCGCCGACGGGCCGGCCGTGGACCAGTAGCCCTCGGTGAACACCGAGTAGATGCAGCCGAGGACGTGCGGCGTGCGTTCTGCCAGCAGCTCCCGTGGCGGCACCCGCAACGGGATATTGGCCTGACGAATCTTGTTCTTGGCCCGCGTGATTCGCTGGCCCACCGCCGCCTCCGACTGCAGCAGGGCGCGGGCTATCTCGGCGACGGTGAGCCCGGAGATCAGCCGCAGCGTGAGCGCCAGCTGGGAGCTGCGGTCCAACGCGGGATGGGCGCAGGTGAACATCATCCGCAGCTCGTCGTCACGCACCGGGTGCAGCTCGGCGTCCGTCGACGCTCCAACACGCTCGTACACGGCAGCGAGTTCCTTTCCGGGACGCGCGGATTCCCGCCGCAGCCGGTCCAGG
Organism: [Mycobacterium] fortunisiensis; assembly: GCF_019050325.1. Lineage (GTDB taxonomy): Bacteria > Actinomycetota > Actinomycetes > Mycobacteriales > Mycobacteriaceae > Mycobacterium > Mycobacterium fortunisiensis. The sequence continues at coordinate 69,795 of NZ_VOMB01000010.1, forward strand.
GCGCGGTTGCGCGCCACGGTGGTCAGCCAGGCCCCGGGCTTGTCGGGAACCCCCTCGGCCGGCCATACCCGTAGCGCCTGCGCGCAGGCCTCCTGAACGGCGTCCTCGGCCACGCCGAGGTCACCCGACCACCGGGCGATGACAGCCACCGCCGGGCCCCACTCGCGCCGAAAGACGCCGTCCAGGTGGGTCATCGGGCGTTACAGGCCGGAGACACCGGAGAGCTGCCGGACCTCGATGACAGACGCCGGAATCATCGAGGCCAGCGTCACCGCCTCGTCGTGGTCGGCGGCCCGCAGCACATAGAAGCCGTTGGCCACTTCGGCACCTTCGATGTACGGCCCGTCGGTGAGCAACACCTTGCCGTCGCGTACCCGCACCGTGGTGGCGGTCGACGGCGGATGCAGCGGCGCGCCCGCCAGAGTCTTGTCGCCGATGGTCTTGGCGAGTTCGACGTGCAGGCCTGCCTGCGCATTCCAGGCGTCGGTACCCGGTGTGTTGACGGCCTCGGGCGGCTCCAGCAGCAGTGCCAGCCAATCGTTGCCCAGCGGCTGCTCGGGCGCCTGCCAATGCACCATCGGCCACACCTCGACCGCGCCGTACTGGGCCACCGGAATGTCGCGGGCCAAGGCCAGCGCGTCATCGAGATTGTCGGCCTCGAACACGTAGTAGCCGCAGGCCACCTCGGCGCCTTCGGCGAACGGGCCGTCGGTGGCTACCGTCGGCGGTGCCGACAATGGGACCAACGGATTGTCCGGACCCCCGGCGATCCGGGTGGCGGCGGTGGTCCTGTCCAGCGCGTCACCGGCCCGGATGGCCGCCCCGGCCTTGGCGTGGAATGCCTGGAAGGCCGCCACGCATTCGGCCCGCTGCTCGGGCGCGAGTTCCACGTCCTGGCTGATCAGTAATGCGAAGTAATGCATCGTCGTCTCCCGGTGGGCAGTGAGCAGAACCGTCTGTTCCACTCTCTACCCATCCGACGAACGAGGCCCCCAGGACCCGACAGCTCGCGCAGAACTACTTCTGCAACGTGAACTGATGCACGCTGATATGCCCCGAGGCGAAGTACTTCTGGCAGCCGTTGAGGTACTTGTCATAGCGGTCATAGACCTGCTGGCCCTGGATCGCGATGGCCTCGTCCTTGTGCGCCTCCAGCGCCTCCGCCCAGATCTTGAGGGTCCGCACGTAGTGCGGCCCGATCTCCTGCAACTGGGTGAGCGTGAACCCGGCCTCGAGTGCCCGCTCCTTCTCCATCGCCACCGAGGGCAACCGGCCACCCGGGAAGATCTCGGTCATGATGAAATGGGCAAACCGGGCATCTTCGAATGTCATGTGCAGGCCGAGCTTCTGGCCTTCGCGAAGGTCGAAACCGGTGATGTTGTGCAGCAACATGACGCCACCGTCGGGCAAGGCGTTATAGGTCGTCTCGAAAAAGGCCGGATACCGTTCGAATCCGAAATGCTCGAACGCGCCGATCGACACGATGCGGTCCACTTTGTCGGTGAACTCTTCCCACCCTTGCAGTCGGACCTCGACATTGCGATTGGTGGGGATCTTGGAGAGCTTATCGATGGCGTATTCGCGCTGCTCGCCGCTGAGCGTCAGACCGATGACGTTGACGTCGTACTTCTCGATGGCGCGCGCCATACCGCCGCCCCACCCACAGCCAATGTCCAGCAGGGTCATCCCCGGCTCCAGTCCGAGCTTGCCCAGCGCCAGGTCGAACTTGGCGTTCTGGGCCTCGTCGCCCGTCATGTCCTCGCGTTCGAAATAGCCGCACGTATAACCCATAGTGGGGCCGAGAAACAGCTCGTAGAATTCGTTTGAGATGTCGTAGATCGACTGCAGTTCTTCGTATTTGGGTGTCAATTTCGGCATTCGAAATGCTCCAAACCTTCGAGTTCTCCCCGCCGGGCGCCAGCCTACCGCAGGTAACTGCCAGGAGCTCTTGACTGCTGTCTGCGCGTTTCGCTGGCAAACAATGGTGTTTCGGGCACCGCGCCAAGCAATTGGATGGTGCCTGCGATGACCGGGGGGAGTGGAGTCTGGGCAGCGAAGAAATGCGCTCGCGACTATCGGGCCGCGGCGAAATTGGTCTTCAGCTCGCCGACGATCTCGTCCCACACCGGTTCGGGCAGCTCGTGACCCATTCCGTCGATCAATACCAGGCGGGCGTCGGCGATTGCCCGGGCCACCGCGCGGCCCCCGAATGGGCGCATCAACCGGTCGGCCAGGCCGTGGATCACCACGGTCGGGGCGCTGATCCGCTTGTCGTGGTGACGCAGGCTGCCGCTGCCCAGAATGGCGTCGAAATGCCGCGCGATGCCGGCCGGGTAGTACGCACGGTCGTACAGCTCGGCGGCCTGTGCCCGGATCTCGTCCTCGGGGGTGGGGTAGCCGGGACTGCCGTTGAGCCGGCTGATCCGAACCGTGTTGTCGATGACGGCTTCTCGTGACGAGTTCGCCGGTGGGCCGGTGATCACCGACAACAGCTGTTTGATGCCGGGCGGTGGCAGCAGCGGCTGATTGTTGCTGGAGAAGATCACCGCCAGGGATTTGGTGCGCGGCGCATACCGTGACGCGAAAACCTGGGCGATCATGCCGCCCATCGAACCGCCCACGACGTGCGCGGCGTCGATGTTGAGGTGATCGAGCAGCGCGGCGGCGTCGTCGGCGACGTCTTCGAGGGTGTACACCGCCGGGCTGCGCAGGCCGAGAAACGATCGGGCCATCCGCAGCGGCAGCGGTGAATCCGCCCGTGTGCCCGACAACTTGGTGGACAGGCCGACGTCGCGGTTGTCGTAGCGGATGACGCGCAAACCCTGATCGACGAGCTTTTCGCAGAAACCGGTGCGCCACATCAGCATCTGCGCGCCCAGGCCCATGATCAGCAGCACCGCCGGATCATTCGGGTCGCCCATGTCCTCGTAGTACAGCTCGATGCCGCCGGGCTCCGCCGGTGACGGGGCGAAGCCGGTGCGCACCTTGATGCCGGCCACTCAGGACTCGGTTTCGTCGGTAGTTGGATTCTCCTCGCGCGAGCGCTCGTCGGTAACCGGGTCGGCCAGCTCCGACTGCTTGTGCTCCCGGCTGATGTCCACCATGAAATTGGCGAAGTAGCCGGAGAACTGCGGATCGCTCATCATCTGCCACTTCGGGGCCAGCAGCTTCATGTACCGCTCGACGTAGAGGAACTGCTTACCGATCAGTACCAACTCGCGCGGGAGCTTGACGTCGTAGGCGTCGGCCAGCGCCGAGAGCTGCTTGCCGATCTCGGCGTAGCTCATATCGCCCAGCGTCGACATGGTCAGCGGGGTGGCGAAGCGCTCCAGGTCCTTGGCGGCCTCCGCCTCGGGTTTCATCGTGCCCACCGCGCCCATCAGCACGACGATCTTGCCCGCGGCGGCGTGGTCCTTCTTGACCAGCAGGGCGTAGACCAGCTCGCGCAGCAGCCAGCGGGTGCGCGGGTCGATGCGGCCCATGATTCCGAAGTCGAAGAACACGATCTTGCCGTTGTCATCGACGTAGAGGTTGCCCGCGTGCAGGTCGCCGTGGAACAGGCCGTGCCGCAGGCCCCCCTCGAACACGCTGAACAGCAGTGCCTTGACCAGCTCGGTGCCGTCGAACCCCTTCTTGCGGATCGCGGCGACGTCGTCGATGCGAGTGCCCTGGATGCGCTCCATGGTCAACACGCGGGGGCTGGTGAGATCCCAGTACACCTGCGCGACGCGGATGTTCTCGCCCAGCGGCGAGGAGTGCATGTGCGAGACCCAGGCATCCATCGACTGTGCCTCCAGCCGGAAGTCCAGCTCCTCGGCCAGGTTGTCGGCGAAGTCGGCCACCACGTCCTGGGCGGACAGCCGCCGGCCCAGCTTGGCCAGCTCCACCAGCTGGGCGCCCCGCTTGAGGATCTGCAGGTCCGCGGCGACCCGGCGGCGGATGCCCGGGCGCTGGATCTTGACCACCACCTCCTCACCGCTGTGTAGCGTGGCGTAGTGCACCTGGGCGATCGAGGCCGATGCGAACGGTTTCTCGTCGAAGCTCTTGAACAGCTTGCTGGGCTCGTCGCCGAGTTCTTCCTGGAAGAGTTGTTGTACGGCTTGCGCATTCGCCGGGGGAACCCGGTCGAGCAGCCCGCGGAACTCGCGGCTCAGCGGTTCGCCGAAGGCGCCGGGGCTGGACGCGATGATCTGGCCGAACTTCACGTAGGTGGGGCCCAGGTCCGAGAATGTCTGCGGCACCTGCTTGATGATCTTCTGCTGCAGGGACCCGGGGCCGAACATGCTGGCGGCGACGCGGGCCCCGGTGCGGGTGATCTGCCAGCCGGTGGCGCCGATTCGCGCGGCCTCCACCGGCAACGGCACCCGGCTCAACCTGGCGACCTCGCGGTGCTTGGTTTTCGGCGGCGTAGTGCTCATACCAGCAGTGTCTCAAAGCCCGCGGTGGGGCCAAAAACTTGTGTGCCGTGCATCACACCGAGGCGAAACTGTCCTCGGCCTGTTCGCGGGTGAGAACGGGGTCGCTGCCGCGGACGTAGGTGGGCTCGGTGTGCGGCGCGAGCGCGGGGTCGACGCCGTTCGCGACGCGTTGCTGGGCGGCCCGGAATTCCAGGGTGGTGCCCGCCGCGGTGTGCACGCCGTTGATGATCGACCACACGATGGCGCGCCGGGCGGCGCGCTCGATCGGGTTCGGGTCGGTGTGCCCGATCAGTTGCTTGGCCCATTTCGGCATGGTGTCGCGGATCGCCCAGTCCATCGCGCTGTGCGGCATCGACAGGTTGGAGCCGGTGCTCATCGCGGTGCCGTGGGTGAGTGCCAGCTTGGGCAGGTAGGAGTGCAGGCAGTCCAGCGTCTCGGCTTTCGTGGCCGGCAGGTCGGTGCCGCCGAGGGCGTGGCCGACCCGGACGAACTCGCCGTAGTAACGGTCAAGCTTCTTGCCGCGCAGTGGGTTTGGATGGTAGATCTCGTGCGCGGTGGCCAGCCCCCAGACCACTGTGGCGTAGTTCCAGCGCAGCCAGTCGGGGTCGTCGGCGTCGTAGACCGCGCCGTCGGGGCGGGTGCCCTTGATGGTGTGGTGCATGGAGCGCACGGTCTTGGCCACCCGTTCGGCGGTTTCGGTGTTGCCGTAGGCGGTGCCGATGAAGAACGCGATGGAATGACCCAGCCGCACCGCGGCACCTCTCGGGTCGATCTCGGGGATGCCGTTGCCGTCCTCGTCGCGCTTGACCAGGCGCGAATGGTGGATGCCCATCCAATAGATCGACGGATCGAGGCGTTCGATGTAGGCCGCGCACTGCAGGCCGAAGATCAGGGCCTCGGTGTGGGAGTGCACGTGCCAGACCGCGCTGCCCGGGCCGAACCATCCCGGGTCGCCGGCCGGGCCGGCGAACTCCATGCCACGGAAGTAGTTCTGCCGAACGTCCTTGTCGAACTTGCGCTGCAGCATCTGCTCGAGCACCTGGTGTGGCATGTCCACCGCAGACCCCTTTCTGGTCACACCTGTAGCCAGAATACATTTTGGTTACGGGTGTGACCAGACTTAGTGTGTAGGCATGTCCAGTCCGACGCGATGGGCCGGTGTGCCACTGACGGACCGCCGGGCCGAACGCCGTGGCCTGCTGATCGACGCGGCCTACCGGCTGTTCGGAGACGGTGGCGAAGCCGCGCTGTCGGTGCGCTCGGTGTGCCGCGAATGCGGGCTGAACACCCGGTATTTCTACGAGAGCTTCGCCGACACCGACGATCTGTTGGGGGCGGTGTACGACGACGTCAGCGCGGCACTGGCGGCCGACGTCGACGTCGCGATGACCGGGGCCGGCGACTCCGTGCGGGCCCGCACCCGCGCCGGGATCGCCGCCGTGCTGGGCTTCAGCTCGGCCGATCCGCGCCGCGGGCGGGTGCTGTTCACCGATGCCCGGGCCAATCCGGTGCTCGCCGCCCGGCGTGCGGCGACCCAGGACCTGTTGCGTGAGGCCGTGCTGTCCGAGGGGGGCCGGCTCAACCCGGGCTCGGATCCGGTCGCCGCCCAGGTCGGTGCGGCCATGTACACCGGGGCGATGGCCGAGCTCGCCCAGCAGTGGCTGGGCGGCAACCTGGGCGACGACCTTGGGGTGGTGGTGGATTACGCGCTACGGCTGGTGCTCGGCGGCGGTGCCGCCGGTTAGGCCCCGGCAGGCCGCCAGCGCTTGATCCAATCGGTTTCGGGCCACTGCTCCTCGGCCGCCATCAGCTCGTACATCGTGGCGCGGTCGATGGATTCCCGGATGATGTCGGCGTGGCCGGCATGCCGGCTGAGCTCCTCGATGAGGTGCATGACCACCCACCGCACCGACCAGTGCTCGACGTCCTGCGGGAACCACGGCACATCGTGGGGTACGGGAACGGCGGTGTCGAGGTCCCGCTCGGCGAAAACCCGTAGCGTCTCGGCATTTTGGGCCTTGAACGCCTCGAGTAGTCCGGCGAGGGTCTCGTCCTCACGCATCACGTGCAGATCGGCGTACTCGGCCGCCTGCTCCTCGAACGGGCGGGAATCTGGCGGTGGGAACTGCGGTGCATGCTCGGCGCGGTCGGCCCAGCCCTTCTGTACGGCCGTGACGTGCTTGATCAGGCCGCCGACCGACAGTGCACTCACCGACGGGGTGGACCGGGCCTGCTCGTCGGTGAGGCCGTGGGCGACCGCGAAGAAGGCGTTCTGCTGAAAGGCGACGAACTCGATCAGGGTGTGACGTTCGTCGATGGCCGGTGGGGGCATTCCTGGCATGGCTCAGTTCTCCTTGGTGGTGGGGGTGTGCACGTAAAGATCACGGATGCAGGCGATTTCGGCGCCGTGGTGGATCGCTTCGCGGTTGATGTGCAGGACCAGCTCGGACATCGGGTGATCGGCCCATGGGCCTTCGGCCGGACCGACGGGCTTCGCCAGGTCGCGTTCGTCGAGTTTGCGGACCCCATCGATCCAGTTCCGGTACGCCTCGTCGAGTTGACTCAGGGCGGTGTCCGCGTCGGTGGCATACGGCCAGGACTCGTAGTCGGCGGGCGGGCCGCCGAAGTGCGAGTGGCTGCGCATCGCGAACACGCCGACGATCACGTGCGCCAGCCGCCACGCGATCGTGGTGAACGGATCCGGTTGTGGTGCTGGATAACTGAAGTCGATACCGCCGTCGGGATGGACAGTCCAGCAGTCCGGCACCGGTTGCCAGAAGTACTCGTCGTCGGTCAGGCCGTCCAATCGCGGACGCAGGTGATGCGTCCAGTGGAAATCGAGTTGGTCGGCCAGCAGGTTGCTCCACATAGGACTACCGTGCCACGCATAGAGGACAGTTTCGGTCCTAAAAGTGCGGCAAACTTGTCGGCATGTCTGAAACCACCGGTCGGGTGCTGCAGCTGCTGGGGTTGCTGCAATCACGCCGGGCGTGGACGGGCGCGGAGCTGGCCGACCGGCTCGGCGTCACCACCCGCAGCGTCCGTCGGGACATCGAGCGGTTGCGCGCACTCGGATATCCCGTCCATGCCGGCAAGGGTCACGGCGGCGGCTATCGGCTCGGCGCGGGCGCGGCGCTACCGCCGCTGCTGCTCGACCCCGACGAGGCCGTCGCGATGGCCGTCTGCCTGCGGCTGGCCGCCGGCGGCAGCATCGCCGGCGTCGGCGAATCCGCCCTGCGGGCGCTGTCCAAACTCGACCAGGTGATGCCGGCCCGGTTGCGTTCGCAGGTGTCGGCGGTGCACGACGCCACCGTCACGCTCGCCTCGCACTCCTCGGACACGCCGGTGGAACCCGAGGTGCTGATGACCCTGGCCCGCGCCTGCCGCGACCGCGAACACGTCAGCGCGGATTACACCGACATCCGGGGCAACCACACCCAGCGCCGACTGGAGCCCTACCAACTGGTGACCACCGGCCGGCGCTGGTACCTGATGGCCTATGACCGTGACCGTGCGGACTGGCGCAGCCTGCGGCTGGACCGGATGTCGGCAGTGGCGGCCCGCGGCACCACGTTCGTGCCGCGCGACGCTCCGGACGCCGCCGACTATGTCGGCCGCTCGATCAGCTCCTCGCCCTACCGCTTTGTCGCGCGGGTGCGCTACCACGCACCGCAAGCGGTTGTGGCGCAACGCTTTCCCCCCGCGTCGGCCACGGTCGAGGCGGACGGGCCCGATGCCTGCATCGTCACCGCCGGCGCCGATGACCCCGAGCGCATGGTGCTGTACTTCGCGACGGTGGGGTACGAGTTCGAGGTGCTCGAACCGCCGGAGGTGGCTGACGCGGTGCGCACCGTCGCCGACCGGCTGCGGCTGGCTTCTCCGCGCGAGCAGACGTGAACGTACCCGGGTAACGACGTTACGGGGTACCGGAGGGTCTGCTCGGCAGGAGAATGCGGCAGGGGCAGATCAGGTGATACCGAGCCGGCCGATGAGCATCAGAAATGCCGCGGCGAAATCGTTGTCGGCTGTGGCGGCACGCACCGCGTCCCAGTCGACCTGCTCGCGCACCGCACGCACCGCCGGCAACAGCGCCGCGAAATCACAGTGGTGCTCGTTGAGCGACAGCAGTTTCTCCGACACCACCACCGTCGGCGGCAACACCGGCATCCGGATCGCCAGCACGTCGACCACGTCGGCGGGACTCAGCGTGGTCGCGTCCACCGACACCCCGTTGAGTTGATAGAGCACGTCGACCAGCACATCGTCATCGGCGTACGCCTTGAACAACCAGTCCTCCGGGGCGTGCACGATCTGGAAGCCGGCCTTACGCAATGTCACCTCCGCCGCTTCGGCGTCAGCTTCGGCGACCACGAAATCCACGTCGTGCACCGGTTCGGGTGCGCCGTAGACCCACAGCGCGTAGCTGCCGCCCAGCGCGAACCGCGGCCCATGCGTCTTGAGTGCCGATGCCGCGCGTTTCAGGGCCTCGCGCAGATCGTCGTTGCGGTCGAGCACGTGCCATCCCGGGTGTCAGGGCAGGCCCGTGATGGGGCCGATGCCGGAGTGGGTACTGAGTACCCATGCGCCTGGCCACTTTCAACATCCTGCACGGACGCAGCGTCCACGACGGCGACGTCGACCTGAGTCGGCTGGCCGCGGCAGTGGCCGAACTCGACGCCGACATCCTCGCGCTGCAGGAGGTCGACCTGGACCAACCCCGCTCGGGCAAGGCCGACCTGACCGCGGTGGCCGCCGATGCGATGAACGCCGGGTACCACCGCTTCGTCGCCGCGATCTCCGGAACCCCCGGGGCGACGTGGATGGCGGCCACCGGACGTGAGCAACCCGGCACCGCCGCCTACGGCATCGCCCTGCTGTCCCGGTACCCGGTCGAGAACTGGCAGGTACTGAGACTGCCGCGGATCCCGGTCCGGTTCCCGATGTACGTCTCCGGAATCCGCCGGTTCCGCATCATTCACGAGGAACCCCGCGCGGCGATGGTGGCCCGGATCGACACCCCGCTCGGTGCCATGACGGTGGCCAACACCCACCTGTCGTTCGTGCCGGGGTGGAACCGGGTGCAACTGCGGCACCTGCTGCGCGACGTGAACGGCTTTCCCGGCCCGAGGCTCCTGCTGGGCGACCTGAACACGGCCCGCCCTGGCCGCTGGCGTCCGCTCGGGGTGGCGCCGACGTTCCCGGCCACTGCGCCGACGACCCAGCTCGACCACATCCTCACCGACGACCCCGATTTGTCGTCGGCCTCATGTGCCGCACCGCACCTTCCGATTTCGGATCATCGGGCGCTGGTTGCCGACATTTCGGCGTCCTGACGCCGTAGGGTTTTGCAGATGCACGTCACGTCAGTGGAGACGACGGAGCTGTTTGCCGGGCCCGAGGATTCCCCTCGGCAGCTGGTGCGGGTGCGCTACGAGGCCTGCGCGGCGCCAACCCCGGTGCAGGTCAGCGGGGACGGCCTGTCGGGTGAGGCCATCGCCGCCCCCGGAGCCGGTGCCGTCGAGGTGCCGGTGCACGTCGACGGGGGAGCGCCCGGTGAGGTCCGGCGGGCGCGGGTGGGTTCGACGGACTTCGATTTCACCGTCGCCGAACCGGGCTGGACCATGTACATGATCAGCCACTTCCATTACGACCCGGTGTGGTGGAACACCCAGGCCGCCTACACCAGCGTCTGGACCGAGGATCCGCCCGGCCAGTGCCGGCAGACCAACGGCTTCGACCTGGTGGCTGCCCACCTGGAAATGGCCCGCCGCGAACCGGAATACAAGTTCGTGCTGGCCGAGGTGGACTATCTCAAGCCCTACTGGGATGCCCGGCCCGAAGACCGGGCCGACCTGCGCCGGTTCCTGGCCGAGGGGCGCGTCGAGATCATGGGCGGCACCTACAACGAGCCCAACACCAACCTGACCAGCCCGGAGACGGCGATCCGGAACTTCGTGGCGGGCATGGGGTTTCAGCGTGACATCCTCGGTGCCAGACCGGCCACCGCGTGGCAACTCGACGTGTTCGGGCATGACCCGCAGTTTCCCGGGATGGCCGCCGATGTCGGCCTGACCTCCAGTTCGTGGGCGCGCGGGCCGCACCACCAGTGGGGCCCGATGCAGAACGACGGCGACCCCGAACGGATGCAGTTCGCCAGCGAATTCGAGTGGATCGCCCCGTCCGGCCGCGGGCTGCTCACCCACTACATGCCCGCCCACTATTCGGGCGGCTGGTGGATGGACTCGGCCGCCTCATTGGCCGAAGCCGAGGAATCCACCTACGCGCTGTTCACCAAACTCAAACGAGTTGCCTTGACCCGCAACGTACTCCTGCCGGTCGGCACCGATTACACCCCGCCGAACAAATGGGTCACCCAGATCCATCGGGACTGGAACTCCCGCTACGCGTGGCCGAAGTTCGTCTGCGCGCTGCCGTCGGAGTTCTTCGCTGCGGTGCGGGCCGAGATGGATTCCCGCGGGTTGCGGCCGTCCCCGCAGACGCGTGACATGAACCCGATCTACACCGGCAAAGACGTCTCCTACATCGACACCAAACAGGCCAACCGGGCCGCCGAGGACGCGGTGCTCGACGGTGAGAAGTTCGCAGTGTTCGCCGGGCTGCTCGGCGGTGCGGACTACCCGCAGGCCGCGTTCGCCAAAGCCTGGGTGCAATTGGCCTACGGCGCACACCACGACGCCATCACCGGCTCGGAGTCCGACCAGGTCTACCTCGATCTGCTGACCAGCTGGCGCGACGCCTGGGAATTGGGCATCGCCGCACGCGACAACGCGCTGAGCCTGCTGTCCGCGGCCGTCGACGGATCGGTGGTGGTGTGGAACACGGTGGCGCACAACCGAACCGATATCGTCACCGTGCACCTCGAAGATTCCTTTCCAGGTGCGGTACTCGACAGCGACGGCAACGAGGTGCCGGTGCTGGCCGCCGAGGACGGGAAGACGGTCAGCTGGCTGGCCCGCGACGTGCCGTCGCTGGGCTGGCGGTCCTACCGGTTCGCCCCCGGAACCGGCAGCGGCTGGGAACCGTTGGCCGGGCACGAGATTGCCAACGACCGCTACCGGTTACGCGTCGACGCGGCGCGCGGCGGCGGGGTGTGCTCGCTGACCGACGCCGGCCGTGAGCTCATCGCCGCCGGCGGCGTCGGCAACGAACTGGCCGTCTACGACGAGTACCCGGCCCATCCCGAGGCCGGGGAAGGGCCCTGGCACCTGCTGCCGACCGGGCCGGTGGTGTGCTCATCGGCCACCCCGGCCGACGACGTGCAGTGTTATCGCAGCCCGCTCGGGCAGCGTGTCGTTGTCCGCGGACGGATCGCAGAGTTACTGCGCTACACCCAGATCCTCACGTTGTGGGACGGCGTGGACCGCGTCGACTGCCGCACCGTCATCGACGAATTCGTCGGCGCCGACCGGCTGGTGCGGTTGCGCTGGCCCTGCCCGGTGCCCGGTGCGCTGCCGGTGAGCGAGGTCGGCGACGCGGTGATCGGACGCGGGTTCGGGCTCATGCACGACCGCTCGGCAGCCCAAGCCGTCGATGCGGCACAGCACCCGTGGACCCTGGACAACCCGGCCTACGGCTGGTTCGGGCTGTCCTCGGCCGTGCGGGTGCGTATCGGTGCGGATGTCCGGGCGGTATCGGTGGCCGAGGTGGTCGCGCCCGAGACCGAGGACGCCGACGACACCGCCGGTGCCGACCCGCGCGAGCTGATGGTGGCCCTGGTCCGCGCCGGGGTGACCGCCACCTGCAGCGCCGCCGACAAACCCCGCTACGGCGATCTGACCGTGGACTCCAACCTGCCCGACACCCGATTCGCCCTCGGCGGCCCGGACGAAAACCCGTTTACCGCAGCGGTTCTGGCAGCGGCCGACATCACCTACGCCGACGAGCTCAAACGCCAGCTGGACGAAACCGGATCGGCGCGGGTCTGGGTCCCGGCGGCCACGCCGTTGACCGAGCACTGGGTGCCCGGGGCGGACCTGCGCGGGGTGCGCACCCTGCCGGTGCTGATCCTGGCCGGCGACCTCGGCGCGGTGGTCGAGGACCTGGGCGACGCCGAGATCGTCGTTGACCAGCGGGCCCCGGCCGAAGAAGTGCCGTTCGAGGACCGCACCGTCGCGCTCCTCAACCGCGGTGTGCCGAGCTTCGCCGTCGACCCCGACGGCACCCTGCACACCTCACTGATGCGGTCCTGCACCGGATGGCCCTCGGGCACCTGGATCGACCCGCCGCGGCGTACCGCACCGGACGGATCCAACTTTCAATTGCAGCACTGGACACACACCTTCGACTACGCCCTGGTGAGTGGCACCGGTGATTGGCGTGCGATGGGCGCGGCGTCGAGTGCCGCCGAGTTCAACCGGCCGCTGCTGCCCGTCGTACCGGATTCGGACGGGGCCGGCGGTCTGCCGGGATGGGGCTCGCTGCTGGAGATCGAGCCGGCCGGCGCAGTCCAACTCGGTGCGCTCAAAGCGACCGGCAACCCGCTGGCATCGGGCAGCCTACGCAGTGCGGACCCCGCCGACGGGGTTACCGCCCGCCTGGTCGAGATCACCGGCAGCAGTGCCGAAGTCACCCTCCGCTCCGGGTTGCGCGCGGTCTCGTCCGCGGCGAACCTGAACCTGCTGGAGGAGCCCGCGCCGGAGCAACCCTCACACCTGAGCCTGCACGGCTACGAGATCGCCACGGTCTCCACCCAACTGAACCAACCCAGGGTGTTGTCCGCCGAGCATCGACAGCTTGCCCCCGACGCCGAAGTGGCCCAACCCCTCTACGCCCGCTACTGGCTGCACAATCGCGGCCCCGCACCGCTGGGTGGGCTGCCCGCCGTCGCGTATCTGCATCCGGAGAGCGTCTCCGCCCGGCCGGGTGCCGAGGTGGTCGTGCGGCTCACCGCGGCCAGCGACTGCACCGACGGCGCCCTGCACGGGCGGGTGCGGTTGTCTGCGCCGCCGGGTTGGGACGTGCAACCCGACGAGCTGGCCTACGTGCTGCCGCCCGGCGAGCATCTGGAAACCGATGTGGTGCTGAGCATTCCGGCGGATGTTGCGCCTGGGCTGTATCCATTGCGTGCCCAGCTCGCGGTCACCGGCAGCGATTCGGGTGCGCTGCCGCCGTCCTGGCGGCAGGTGGTCGAGGATGTCTGTGTGGTCACGATCGGTGCGCCCGAGGCCCAGGTGCTCACCCTCGTGTCCGAACCGCAGCCCGTCGAGGTCAAGGCCGGCGAGACCGCCGGCCTGACGATCACCATCGGCACCGACGCGGGTGCCGGCCTGACCGCTGAGGCCCACCTGATCAGCCCGTGGGGGACGTGGGAGTGGATGGGCCCGGCCGCGGTGGGCGTCGAGTTGCCGGCCGGCGGGACCGCCGAGATCGGGTTCGAGGTCGCGCCACCACCCTGGGTCGAGCCAGGGGAATGGTGGGCGTTGATCCGGGTCGGTTGCGCCGGACGGCTGATCTACTCCCCGGCCGTGAAGGTGACGGTGCGATGAATTCTGCGCCGAATCCGGCGGCCTACGCGGCGCGGGTGGCAGGAAAACCGGTGCCGCTCACCGAGATCGACGAACGCGAGGCCGCGCTGCGGGCCGGGAACCGGGCGGCCGCGCTGCCGCGCCCACACACCAGTGAGGGGCGGCAACTGCGCCGCTGGATCACCCAGTTGGCGGTGGCCGATCGGGTGGTGGCCGACGAGGCCGCGGCGCGGGGACTGTCGCCCGACGGTGCGCCCGCCCACGACGAGGTGCTGCCCGATACCGCGGCCCGGCTCGAGATCGGCAGCGTCGCCGCCGCCACCCTGGCCACCCCGCTGGCCCGAGCGGTGTTCGCGGATGTCACTGCCGCCGTGGATGTTTCGGAAACCGAAGTGACCGGCTATCACGCGCGCAACCCGATGCGCTTCGCGGTCCGGCGATCCGGTGCTGACGGCTGGCGGGCCCGGCCCGTCGCGCCCGCGCTGCACGAGGTCCGTGAGCGCATCGCCGCGCACCTGCGGGCTGCCGCACGCCGACAGGTTTTCCGGCAGTGGCTCGATGCGCGGTGTGCGGCCGTGGTGGAACTGGCGCCCGGATACGAACATCCCGGTGATCCCCGTCAACCGGACAACACCCACAAACACTAGGAGCGCCACGTGAGCCTGAACCTGGCGGTCGACATCGGTGGCACCAAGATCGCGGTCGCTCTGGTCGATCCCGACGGGCAACTGGTTCACCGGGCGCAGCTGCCCACCCCGGACGGTGACGCCGAGGCAGTGTGGGTCGCCGTCGACACCCTGCTCGGCGAGGCCCTGCGGCACGGGCCGGCGGCCGCCGTCGGCGTCGCCTCGGCCGGGCCGATCGACCTGGCCGGCGGCACCGTCAGCCCGATCAACATCCCCCAGTGGCAGCACTTTCCGATCGTCGAGCGGGTGGCCGCCAGCTCCCGGTTGCCGGTGCGCCTCGGCGGCGACGGGCTGTGTATGGCACTCGGTGAGCAGTGGCGTGGCGCGGGGCGGGATGCGCAGTTCCTGCTCGGCATGGTGGTGTCGACGGGGGTGGGCGGTGGGCTGGTGCTCGACGGCGCGCCGTACGACGGCCGCACCGGCAACGCGGGGCACGTCGGCCACGTCGTCGTCGCGCCCGACGGAGGTGACCCGTGCGCCTGCGGCGGGCACGGCTGCGTCGAGACCGTCGCGTCGGGCCCCAGCATGGTGCGGTGGGCCCGGGGACAGGGCTGGGGCGGCACCGACGCCAAGGCGCTCGGCGATGCGGCGGCATCCGGTGATCCGCTGGCGCTCAAGGCCTTTGACCGCGGTGCCCGGGCGGTGGCGGCGACGATCGCGTCGGTGGGCGCGGTCTGCGACCTGGACCTGGCGGTGATCGGTGGGGGAGTGGCCAAGTCAGGGGCGCTGCTGTTCGGCCCACTGCGCGCGGCGCTGGCCGACTATGCCGGCCTGGAATTCCTGCGCGGGCTGCGGGTGGTGCCGGCCGAGCTGGGCGGAGACGCCGGCCTGGTCGGCGCGGCGGCTCTGGCCCGCGGCCTCTGACGCTCCATGTGGGTGCGGCCCCAGTCGCACAGCGCCTGCAGTATCGGCGCCAGCGTCATGCCGTACTCGGAGATCGAATAGTGCACGCACGGCGGCACCGTGCCCGCGTCGTGGCGGTCGATGATCCTGGCGTCGACCAGATCGTGCAGATGCCGGATGAGCATGCGCTCGGTGATGTCGGGGATGCTGCGCCGGAGTTCGGCGGTGCGCATCGGCCCGTCGGACAACCGCCACAGGATCGTGCCTTTCCAGCGGCCGTCGATCACCGACAGCGTCGCGTCGATCGGGCAGTCACCGATCTCCTTCTTCGAAACTGCCACGTCCACCTCTTTCCTGTGCTGACTAATTTGTCAGTACCTTGTTTTCTGTCAGCATAGTGATCAGGCTTGACGGCATGGAACAGGTTGTGCAGATTCTTGCCGTGATCGTCGTCGGTCCGCTCCTGGGTGTCGAATTCGGGGTCGCCGCATTCACCAACCCGATCCTGCAGCGACTTCCCGAGGCCGCCTACTGGCAAGCGCGGGGCGCCGGCGGCCGGATCCTCGGGACGGCGATGCCGTTCTGGTATCTGGGGTCGGCCGGGCTGGTGGCCGCGGCGGCGGTGTGGAATCGCGGACCGCTGCTCATCGCCGCGGTCGTGCTGATGGGGTTGATCGTCCTGCTGTCGGTCACCGTGCTCGTGCCGATCAACAACCGCGTCGCGGCGGCAGTGGGCGCCCCCGGCGCCGGTGGCGTTGCCGAGGACGCCGAGCACTTCCACGAGTTGGCCCGGCGTTGGGACCGCCTGCACTGGGTGCGGGTCGGCCTCCTGGCCGCGGCGTTTGTGTTGGTGGTGCTCGCCGGCGCACGCTGAGGCGCGGCGAACGTGCGCAGCACGCCGGTGCCCGGCGGCGCGTCTGGGGGCAAACGCGCACGCTCGCGGTGTGGATTAGGAAGTCACCGGGGGCGTCGGCTACTCTGGTCGGGTTCCACCGAAGACCGTCGGTCACCTAGCAATAGGTTGAAGGTCCGGGAAGTGTCCCGGCGGCCCACGCAGGAGGACGAGGCTAGACCAGTTTCGTGCTGGATATCTCTGCGCCCCGACCTGTCTGCGTCGGGGCGTTCGTCATTTCACGGCCCCAAGTTGGTGGAGCGCCCGATACCCACCACAAGGAGGCATGCATGGCCAAGGCTGACAAGGCCACGGCGGTTGCCGACATTGCTGAGCAGTTCAAGGCGTCGACGGCCACCGTCGTCACCGAGTACCGCGGGCTGACTGTGGCCAACCTGGCTGAACTGCGTCGTTCCCTCGGCGCCTCCGCCACGTACACCGTCGCCAAGAACACTCTGGTGAAGCGCGCTGCGACCGAAGCCGGCATTGAAGGTCTCGACGAGCTGTTCGCCGGTCCCACGGCGATCGCGTTCGTCCAGGGCGAGCCGGTTGACGCCGCCAAGGCGATCAAGAAGTTTGCCAAGGACAACAAGGCGCTCGTCATCAAGGGCGGCTACATGGACGGCAAGGCGCTGTCCGTCGCCGAGGTCGAGAAGATCGCCGACCTCGAGTCGCGCGAGGTGCTGCTCGCCAAGCTGGCAGGTGCCATGAAGGGCAACCTGTCCAAGGCCGCAGGCCTGTTCAACGCACCTGCTTCTCAGGTGGCCCGCCTCGCCGCGGCGCTGCAGGAGAAGAAGGCCGGCGAAGAAGCAGCGTAGCTGCGTCGTTTGAACCACTGCTCGCAAAGCAACCGCACATAACCACCCACCATCTGTAAGAAAAATCAGGAAGGACCATCACCATGGCCAAGCTGTCCACCGACGAACTGCTCGACGCGTTCAAGGAAATGACCCTGCTGGAGCTCTCTGAGTTCGTGAAGCAGTTCGAAGAGGTCTTCGAGGTCACCGCCGCGGCTCCGGTCGCCGTTGCCGCTGCCCCGGGTGCCGCCGCCGGCGGTGCCGCCGAGGCCGGCGAGGAGCAGTCTGAGTTCGACGTCATCCTCGAGGGTGCCGGCGACAAGAAGATCGGCGTCATCAAGGTCGTCCGCGAGATCGTCTCCGGCCTGGGCCTGAAGGAAGCCAAGGATCTGGTCGACGGCGCTCCCAAGCCGCTGCTGGAGAAGGTTTCCAAGGAGGCCGCCGAGGACGCCAAGGGCAAGCTGGAAGCTGCCGGCGCCAGCGTCACCGTCAAGTAGTCCATACCTGGACCGCACGAATCCCCGGATCCCCACGGATCCGGGGATTCTTTGCTGTGTGAGCAGGATTGGTGTGAAAGTGCACCGGGTATATAGGTACAAGCATGTGTGGGTGGTACCCAGTGCGCTATGGTGACTCAAGCCACAGGCCGCAGCAGGTGGCGGGGTGAGCCGTAGGCGGAAGGATCTTTATGGGCGTCCAAATCGATGTGACGGGGCTGAGCAAATCTTTCGGATCGTCAAAGATCTGGGAGGACGTCACGATGTCGATCCCCGCTGGCGAGGTCAGCGTGCTCCTGGGCCCGTCGGGTACCGGTAAATCCGTCTTCCTGAAGTCGCTGATCGGCCTGCTGCGCCCCGAGCGCGGTGAGATCATCATCGACGGCACCAACATCCTGGAGTGCTCGGCCAAGGAGCTCTACGAGATCCGCACCCTGTTCGGGGTGCTGTTCCAGGACGGCGCCCTGTTCGGCTCGATGAACATCTACGACAACACCGCCTTCCCGTTGCGCGAGCACACGAAGAAGAGCGAGAGCGAAATCCGCAACATCGTGATGGAGAAGCTCGAGCTCGTCGGTATGCCCAACGACGGTCACAAGTTCCCCGGCGAGATCTCCGGCGGTATGCGCAAGCGCGCCGGCCTGGCCCGCGCCCTGGTGCTCGACCCGCAGATCATCCTCTGCGACGAGCCGGACTCCGGTCTGGACCCGGTGCGTACCGCCTACCTGAGCCAGCTGCTCATCGACATCAACGCGCAGATCGACGCGACGGTGCTGATCGTGACGCACAACATCAACATCGCCCGGACCGTGCCGGACAACATCGGCATGCTGTTCCGTAAGCAGCTGGTCATGTTCGGTCCCCGTGAGGTGCTGCTGACCAGCGAGGAGCCCGTCGTCAAGCAGTTCCTCAACGGCCGCCGGATCGGTCCGATCGGTATGTCCGAGGAGAAGGACGAGGCGACCGCGGCCGCCGAGCAGGCGATGCTGGACGCGGGTCAGCACGACGGCGGTGTCGAGGAGATCGAGGGCGTGCCGCCGCAGCTGACCGCCACCCCGGGTATGCCCGAGCGTGCCGGTGTGGCCCGCCGTCAGGCCCGGGTGCGCGAGATCCTGCACACCCTGCCGCCGGCCGCGCAGGCCGCCATCCTGGACGACCTGGACGGCACCCACAAGCTGCCGGTGCACCAGTTCGGCGACGAGCCCACGACCCGGCATCAGCGGCCCGTCGAAGACGACGCGCCCACCGGTGTCATCGAGGTGCCACACCAGGCGTGAGTTTTCGCCAATCAGGCCGGGCCCATTCGGGTCCGGCCTGATTTGTGTCGTGAGAGGGCAGGAGCCGAATGCACGCGCAGCGGGGTCAGCCCACCCGATTCGAGGAATTGGGCGGCGGCGTCACCCGGGCGCACGGCGTCGCGCACCGGCACATGACCCACCAGCTGGCGCGGGCCGAATACCTCTCCAAACGTTGGCTGTGGGTCGTTTTGGCCCTGGTGACCGTTGTCGTCCCCGTCGTCCCCGTTCTTTCCGCCCGCATACCGTTCTCGGGCGAGAATCTCCCTTATCTCCTGTACGGGCTGGCGTTCGCCGTCGCCATGGGTGTCGGGGTCTTCACCGTGTTCGGGTTCGGCGTGCTCGTTCTCGCAGCACCCCGGAGCTGGGCGCTCAAGCTGCCTGCCGGCACTGCCGTGTGGGCCGAGTTCAGGCCGGAGGCCATCGGTATCGGCTGGTTGGAGCGCTTCGATGCGCTCTACCTCGACCAGGTACTTCAGGTCCGGCGTGTTGACTCGGTTCTCGTGGTGCAGGGCGTCGGTGACATCGAACTGCTGATCCCCGACGAACTGGTACCGCCGGACATCGCCGCCACATTGCTGTCCACCTTCAAAGAGCGTCGCCGGGTGATTCCGTCGTATTCGGAGGCGGCGAGGCCCGGGCTGAGGCAGCGGACGGGTCCCGACGGGGTGACCCGCACCAGGGACATTGCCGACGCCGGCCTGGCCGACGAACTGGGCGCCGCGGTCAAGCGCAGTGTCGTGACGCGATTGGCGCTCGCACTCGCGATCCTCATACCGCTGGTGGTGCTCGGCTATTCGTATGTCGAGGACGGGCAGCTGACCGCGTCTTCGGTGCTCCGCGCGGCTGTGCTGATGGTCGCCGCTGTCGGTGCGCTCACGTACGTGGTGTACTTCGCGACACCGGCGAAATTCCGTCAGTTGGTTCCGCCCGGAGCGCCGATCGCGGCCGAGTTCGGTCCGCAGCAGATCGGGGTACGTCTCGGAGGCCATCTGCAGATCCTGAAGCTGGACGGTATCGAACGCGTCTGGCACGCTGACCACGTATTTCACGTCTCGGCGCGAAGTTTGGGAGCAGGGCTGGTCATCCCGGACCGGCTGGTTCCGGCGGATGTCGCATCAGGGCTGTTCGCCCAATTCGGCGCGGCGTGACCCGCGGACAAGATAACGCCCGCTCAACCGTTGCGCGAGCTGCGGATCCGGGGCAGAGTTGGGCGCATCAAACCGCGCGTCACCTCTTGACGGAAGGCCATGGACAGGCCAATCTGTTGGGCAGCATGTGTGAAGGGTTTAGTGGACGCCAGCCAGCGCCGGGTGACCCAATTCATGCAGTGGATGTGTGGTGGTTGAGGAATGCGCCGTCTTGCGCTATCGTTGGACGTTGCGCTGGCTGCACCCTGCCCACCCTCACCTGATCTGCACATAATGTTCTAGCCTGAGCGTTGCTCAGTATCTAGTCCTGTGCCGTGCGTATGGGGTTCTGGACAGGCCAAAGCCAGCCGAACCGACGCAGAATCGCGGCCCAGAAGGACGGCTCTTGCTGGCCCTTTCAAAAGTCGCATGAGGTGCTGGAAGGATGCATCTTGGCAGTCTCTAGCCAGAGCACAGCGAACGCTAACACCAATAACTCCGTCCCAGGAGCACCGAACCGAGTTTCATTTGCCAAGCTCCGCGAACCGCTTGAGGTTCCGGGGCTTCTGGACGTTCAGACGGATTCCTTCGACTGGCTCGTCGGAGCGGACGGCTGGCGCCAGAAGGCTGTCGATCGCGGTGAGACCGACCCCAAGGGCGGCCTCGAAGAGGTGCTCGAAGAGCTCTCCCCGATCGAGGATTTCTCGGGCTCGATGTCGCTGAGCTTCTCCGACCCGCGCTTCGACGAGGTCAAGGCTCCGGTCGACGAGTGCAAAGACAAGGACATGACGTACGCGGCCCCGCTGTTCGTCACGGCCGAGTTCATCAACAACAACACCGGTGAGATCAAGAGCCAGACGGTCTTCATGGGTGACTTCCCGATGATGACCGAGAAGGGCACCTTCATCATCAACGGCACCGAGCGTGTCGTGGTGAGCCAGCTCGTGCGCTCGCCCGGTGTGTACTTCGACGAGAGCATCGACAAGTCCACCGAGAAGACGCTGCACAGCGTCAAGGTGATCCCGGGCCGCGGTGCGTGGCTGGAGTTCGACGTCGACAAGCGCGACACCGTCGGTGTCCGTATCGACCGCAAGCGTCGTCAGCCGGTCACCGTGCTGCTCAAGGCGCTGGGCTGGACCAGCGAGCAGATCACCGAGCGCTTCGGCTTCTCCGAGATCATGATGGGCACCCTGGAGAAGGACAGCACCGCCGGTCCCGACGAGGCCCTGCTGGACATCTACCGCAAGCTGCGTCCGGGCGAGCCGCCGACCAAGGAGTCCGCGCAGACCCTGCTGGAGAACCTGTTCTTCAAGGAGAAGCGCTACGACCTGGCCCGCGTCGGCCGCTACAAGGTCAACAAGAAGCTGGGGCTGAACCTGGACAAGCCGGTCCAGTCCTCCTCGAACACCCTGACCGAGGAAGACGTCGTCGCCACCATCGAGTACCTGGTGCGCCTGCACGAGGGCCAGACCACGATGACCGTCCCCGGCGGCGTCGAGGTTCCGGTCGAGGTGGACGACATCGACCACTTCGGCAACCGTCGTCTGCGTACCGTCGGTGAGCTGATCCAGAACCAGATCCGGGTCGGCCTGTCCCGCATGGAGCGCGTCGTGCGTGAGCGCATGACCACCCAGGACGTCGAGGCGATCACGCCGCAGACCCTGATCAACATCCGTCCCGTCGTGGCGGCGATCAAGGAGTTCTTCGGCACCAGCCAGCTGTCGCAGTTCATGGACCAGAACAACCCGCTGTCGGGCCTGACCCACAAGCGTCGTCTGTCGGCGCTGGGCCCCGGCGGTCTGTCCCGTGAGCGTGCCGGCCTTGAGGTCCGCGACGTGCACGCCAGCCACTACGGCCGGATGTGCCCGATCGAGACCCCTGAGGGCCCGAACATCGGTCTGATCGGCTCGCTGTCGGTGTACGCCCGGGTCAACCCCTTCGGCTTCATCGAGACGCCGTATCGGAAGGTGGCTGATGGTGTTGTCACCGACCAGATCGACTACCTGACCGCCGACGAGGAGGACCGCCACGTCGTGGCGCAGGCCAACTCGCCGATCGACGCGGACGGTCGCTTCAGCGAAGACCGCGTCATGGTCCGTCGTAAGGGTGGCGAGGTCGAGAACGTGGCCCCGTCCGACGTGGACTACATGGACGTCTCGCCGCGCCAGATGGTGTCGGTCGCGACCGCGATGATCCCGTTCCTCGAGCACGACGACGCCAACCGCGCCCTGATGGGTGCCAACATGCAGCGCCAGGCGGTTCCGCTGGTGCGCAGCGAGGCCCCGCTGGTCGGTACCGGTATGGAGCTGCGCGCCGCGATCGACGCCGGCGACGTCATCGTCTCGGAGAAGGCGGGCGTCGTCGAGGAGGTCTCGGCCGACTACATCACCGTGATGGCCGACGACGGCTCCCGGCACACCTACCGGATGCGCAAGTTCGCCCGGTCCAACCACGGCACCTGCGCCAACCAGCGTCCGATCGTGGACGCCGGGCAGCGTGTCGAGGCCGGCCAGGTCGTCGCCGACGGTCCGTGCACCGAGAACGGTGAGATGGCCCTGGGCAAGAACCTGCTCGTGGCGATCATGCCGTGGGAAGGCCACAACTACGAGGACGCGATCATCCTGTCCAACCGCCTGGTTGAAGAGGACGTGCTCACCTCGATCCACATCGAAGAGCACGAGATCGATGCCCGCGACACCAAGCTGGGCGCCGAGGAGATCACCCGGGACATCCCGAACGTCTCCGACGAGGTGCTGGCCGATCTCGACGAGCGCGGCATCGTCCGCATCGGCGCCGAGGTCCGCGACGGCGACATCCTGGTCGGCAAGGTCACCCCGAAGGGTGAGACCGAGCTGACCCCGGAGGAGCGCCTGCTGCGTGCCATCTTCGGTGAGAAGGCCCGCGAGGTCCGCGACACGTCGCTGAAGGTGCCCCACGGTGAGTCCGGCAAGGTCATCGGCATCCGCGTGTTCTCCCGCGAGGACGACGACGAGCTGCCCGCCGGCGTCAACGAGCTGGTCCGCGTGTACGTGGCCCAGAAGCGCAAGATCTCCGACGGCGACAAGCTCGCCGGACGCCACGGCAACAAGGGCGTCATCGGCAAGATCCTGCCCGTCGAGGACATGCCGTTCATGCCCGATGGCACCCCGGTGGACATCATCCTGAACACCCACGGTGTGCCGCGTCGTATGAACATCGGCCAGATCCTGGAAACCCACCTCGGGTGGGTGGCCAAGGCCGGGTGGAACATCCAGGTCGCGGACGGAACTCCGGAGTGGGCATCCAACCTGCCCGAAGGTCTGCTGTCCGCTCCGACCGACAGCATCGTGAGCACTCCGGTGTTCGACGGTGCCCGCGAAGAGGAGCTGGCCGGTCTGCTCGGCTCGACGCTGCCCAACCGTGACGGTGACGTCATGGTGAATGCCGACGGCAAGGCGACGTTGTTCGACGGCCGCAGTGGCGAACCGTTCCCGTACCCGGTGACGGTCGGCTACATGTACATCCTCAAGCTGCACCACCTGGTGGACGACAAGATTCACGCCCGCTCCACCGGCCCGTACTCGATGATCACCCAGCAGCCGCTCGGTGGTAAGGCGCAGTTCGGTGGTCAGCGGTTCGGCGAGATGGAATGTTGGGCCATGCAGGCCTACGGCGCCGCCTACACCCTGCAGGAGCTGCTGACCATCAAGTCCGACGACACGGTCGGCCGCGTGAAGGTGTACGAGGCGATCGTCAAGGGCGAGAACATCCCCGAACCCGGTATTCCGGAGTCG
The DNA here is from genome assembly GCF_019050325.1 of [Mycobacterium] fortunisiensis. GTDB lineage: Bacteria > Actinomycetota > Actinomycetes > Mycobacteriales > Mycobacteriaceae > Mycobacterium > Mycobacterium fortunisiensis. The sequence goes on from NZ_VOMB01000010.1 coordinate 93,611, forward strand.
TTCAAGGTGTTGCTCAAGGAGCTGCAGTCGCTGTGCCTCAACGTCGAGGTGCTCTCCAGCGACGGCGCGGCGATCGAGATGCGTGACGGTGACGACGAGGACCTGGAGCGTGCTGCTGCCAACCTCGGTATCAACCTGTCGCGCAACGAATCCGCTTCAGTCGAAGACCTCGCCTGATCTCGCCCAGTACTCAAGTTTCAACACCCGCAAGGGGAAAGGGAGTTACGTGCTAGACGTCAACTTCTTCGATGAACTCCGCATCGGCCTCGCCACCGCGGACGACATCCGCAACTGGTCCTTCGGCGAGGTCAAGAAGCCGGAGACCATCAACTACCGCACGCTCAAGCCCGAGAAGGACGGCCTGTTCTGCGAGAAGATCTTCGGACCGACTCGCGACTGGGAGTGCTACTGCGGCAAGTACAAGCGTGTCCGCTTCAAGGGCATCATCTGTGAGCGCTGCGGCGTCGAGGTCACTCGCGCCAAGGTGCGTCGTGAGCGGATGGGCCACATCGAGCTGGCCGCGCCCGTCACGCACATCTGGTACTTCAAGGGTGTTCCGTCCCGGTTGGGCTACCTGCTCGACCTGGCCCCGAAGGATCTGGAAAAGATCATCTACTTCGCGGCTTACGTGATCACCTCGGTCGACGACGAGATGCGCCACAACGAGCTGTCCACGCTCGAGGCCGAGATGGCCGTCGAGCGCAAGGCCGTCGAGGATCAGCGCGACGCCGACCTGGAGGCCCGGGCCCAGAAGCTCGAAGCCGACCTGGCCGAGCTCGAAGCCGAGGGTGCCAAGTCCGACGTGCGCCGCAAGGTGCGCGACGGCGGCGAGCGGGAGATGCGTCAGCTCCGCGACCGGGCCCAGCGTGAGCTGGACCGGCTCGACGAGATCTGGACCACCTTCACCAAGCTGGCCCCCAAGCAGCTCATCGTCGACGAGGTGCTCTACCGCGAGCTGCAGGACCGCTACGGCGAGTACTTCACCGGTGCCATGGGCGCGGAGTCGATCAAGAAGCTCATCGAGAACTTCGACATCGAGGCCGAGGCCGAGAGCCTGCGCGAGACCATCCGCAGCGGCAAGGGCCAGAAGAAGCTGCGCGCGCTCAAGCGCCTGAAGGTCGTCGCGGCCTTCCAGCAGTCGGGCAACTCCCCGCTGGGCATGGTGCTCGACGCCGTCCCGGTGATCCCGCCGGAGCTGCGTCCGATGGTTCAGCTCGACGGTGGCCGCTTCGCCACCTCCGACCTGAACGACCTGTACCGCCGCGTGATCAACCGCAACAACCGGCTCAAGCGACTGATCGACCTCGGCGCGCCCGAGATCATCGTCAACAACGAGAAGCGCATGCTTCAGGAGTCGGTGGACGCGCTGTTCGACAACGGCCGTCGCGGCCGTCCCGTCACCGGGCCCGGTAACCGTCCGCTCAAGTCACTGTCCGATCTGCTCAAGGGCAAGCAGGGCCGCTTCCGTCAGAACCTGCTCGGTAAGCGCGTCGACTACTCGGGCCGTTCGGTCATCGTGGTCGGCCCGCAGCTCAAGCTGCACCAGTGTGGTCTGCCCAAGCTGATGGCACTCGAGCTGTTCAAGCCGTTCGTGATGAAGCGTCTGGTCGACCTGAACCACGCGCAGAACATCAAGAGCGCCAAGCGCATGGTGGAACGTCAGCGTCCACAGGTGTGGGATGTCCTCGAAGAGGTCATTGCCGAGCACCCGGTGCTGCTGAACCGTGCACCTACGCTGCACCGCCTGGGTATCCAGGCCTTCGAGCCGCAGCTGGTGGAAGGCAAGGCCATCCAGCTGCACCCGCTGGTGTGTGAGGCGTTCAACGCCGACTTCGACGGTGACCAGATGGCCGTGCACCTGCCGCTGAGCGCGGAGGCGCAGGCCGAGGCCCGCATCCTCATGCTGTCGTCGAACAACATCCTGTCCCCGGCGTCGGGTAAGCCGCTGGCCATGCCGCGTCTGGACATGGTGACCGGTCTGTACTACCTGACCACCGAGGTTCCCGGCGATGTCGGCGAGTACGTGCCGGCCGCCAAGGATGCCGCGGAGCAGGGTGTCTACAGCAGCCCGGCCGAGGCCATCATGGCGCTGGACCGCGGCGCCCTGTCGGTGCGCGCCAAGATTAAGGTGCGGCTGACCGACGCCCGTCCGCCGGCCGACGTCGAGGCCGAGCTGTTCGAGGGTGGCTGGAAGCCGGGCGACGCCTGGACCGCCGAGACCACGCTGGGCCGGGTGCTGTTCAACGAGCTGCTGCCCAAGGGCTATCCGTTCGTCAACGAGCAGATGCACAAGAAGGTCCAGGCCCGGATCATCAACGATCTGGCCGAGCGTTTCCCGATGATCGTGGTGGCGCAGACCGTCGACAAGCTCAAGGACGCCGGTTTCCACTGGGCCACCCGCAGCGGTGTCACGGTCTCGATGGCCGACGTGCTGGTGCCGCCGCAGAAGCAGGAGATCCTGGAGCGGCACGAGGCCGAGGCCGAGGCGATCGAGCGCAAGTACCAGCGCGGCGCGCTGAACCACAACGAGCGCAACGAGTCGCTGGTCAAGATCTGGCAGGACGCCACCGAAGAGGTGGGTAAGGCGCTGGAGGAGTACTACCCGGCCGACAACCCGATCATCACGATCGTGAAGTCCGGCGCCACGGGTAACCTCACCCAGACCCGCACCCTGGCCGGCATGAAGGGGCTGGTGACCAACCCGAAGGGTGAGTTCATCCCGCGGCCCATCAAGTCGTCGTTCCGTGAAGGCCTGACGGTGTTGGAGTACTTCATCAACACCCACGGTGCCCGTAAGGGTCTGGCCGACACCGCGCTGCGTACCGCCGACTCGGGTTACCTGACCCGTCGTCTGGTGGACGTGTCGCAGGACGTCATCGTGCGCGAGACCGACTGTGAGACCGAGCGCGGCATCGTCGTCACGCTGGCCGAGCGCGGCCCCGATGGTTCGCTGATCCGCGATGCGCACGTCGAGACCTCGGCGTTCGCCCGCACCTTGGCCACCGACGCGGTCGATGACAAGGGCAACGTCGTCATCGAGCGCGGCCATGACCTGGGTGACCCGGCCATCGACGCGCTGCTGGCCGCCGGTGTGTCGCAGGTGAAGGTCCGCTCCGTGCTGACCTGCGCCTCGGCGTCGGGTGTGTGTGCCAAGTGCTACGGCCGCTCGATGGCCACCGGCAAGCTGGTCGACATCGGCGAGGCCGTCGGCATCGTCGCCGCCCAGTCCATCGGTGAGCCCGGTACCCAGCTGACCATGCGTACCTTCCACCAGGGTGGTGTTACCGGTGGCGCCGACATCGTCGGTGGTCTGCCTCGCGTGCAGGAGCTGTTCGAGGCCCGTATCCCGCGGAACAAGGCGCCCATCGCCGACGTCGCGGGCCGGGTCCGGCTGGAGGAGAGCGACAAGTTCTTCAAGATCACCATCGTTCCCGACGACGGTGGCGAGGAAGTTGTCTACGACAAGCTCTCCAAGCGTCAGCGGCTGCGCGTGATCACCCACGAGGACGGCTCCGAAGGCGTGCTGTCCGACGGTGACCACGTCGAGGTCGGCGACCAGCTGATGGAAGGCTCCGCCGATCCGCACGAGGTGCTGCGCGTCCAGGGCCCCCGCGAGGTGCAGATCCACCTCGTCAAGGAGGTCCAGGAGGTCTACCGGGCCCAGGGTGTGTCGATCCACGACAAGCACATCGAGGTCATCGTCCGGCAGATGCTGCGTCGCGTCACGATCATCGACTCGGGTGCCACGGAGTTCCTGCCCGGCTCGCTGACCGAGCGTGCCGAGTTCGAGGCCGAGAACCGTCGCGTGGTGGCCGAGGGCGGCGAGCCCGCGGCCGGCCGTCCGGTGCTGATGGGTATCACGAAGGCCTCGCTGGCCACGGATTCGTGGCTGTCGGCGGCGTCGTTCCAGGAGACCACTCGCGTGCTGACCGATGCGGCGATCAACTGCCGCAGCGACAAGCTGCAGGGTCTGAAGGAAAACGTGATCATCGGCAAGCTGATCCCGGCCGGTACCGGTATCAACCGTTACCGCAACATCCAGGTGCAGCCGACCGAAGAGGCCCGCGCTGCGGCGTACACGATCCCGTCCTACGAGGATCAGTACTACAGCCCGGACTTCGGTGCGGCCACCGGTGCCGCGGTGCCGTTGGACGATTACGGATACTCGGACTACCGGTAGTCACTGACGAAGAGGTCCCCGCGCCCGTTGTCTGGGTGCGGGGGCTTTTTCGTGGGTCCGGGCATGTCGTGGCGTCCCGGATCAGGCTCGAGCCTGCTTTGTCACGGCAGAGTGGCTCTCGGCGCCGACAGCCACTCTCGCGTGACAAAGTTGGACGGCAAAGTCATGTCACCGGACCCACCTAGACTTGGCGGCGTGCTCATCGGCTCCCATGTAGACAACACCGACCCGTTGGCGGCGGCCGTCGCAGATGGCGCTGACGTGGTGCAGTTCTTCCTCGGTAACCCGCAGAGCTGGAAGAAGCCCAAACCTCGCGACGACGCCGACATGCTGAAGGCGTCGGGCGTCGGCCTGTATGTGCACGCGCCCTACCTGATCAACGTGGCCTCGGCGAACAACCGGGTGCGGATCCCGTCGCGCAAGATTTTGCAGGACACCTGCGACGCCGCCGCCGAGATCGGCGCCACCGCGGTGATCGTGCACGGCGGCCACGCCGACGACAACGACATGGCGGCCGGCTTCGAGCGCTGGGTCAAGGCGCTGGATTACCTGGAAACCGACGTTCCGGTCTACCTGGAGAACACCGCAGGCGGTGACCATGCCATGGCCCGGCATTTCGACACCATCGCCCGGCTGTGGGAACGCATCGGGGACAAGGGAATTGGCTTCTGCCTGGACACCTGTCACGCCTGGGCGGCGGGGGAGGCGCTGATCGATGCGGTCGACCGGATCAAGGCCATCACCGGCCGGATCGACCTCGTGCACTGCAATGACTCACGCGATGCGGCCGGCTCTGGCGCCGATCGGCATGCGAATTTCGGTGCCGGGCAGATCGATCCGCAGTTGTTGGCGGCGGTGGTAAAGACAGCTGATGCGCCGGTGATCTGTGAGACGTCCGACGCGGGCCGCAAGGACGACATCGCCTTCCTGCGCCGGCACGTCGACTGAACACGCAGGTCACAGGAATGGCTTTCAACGGCAACATGACGCGTAGGTGAACTAACGTCATCGCGGTGACCGCGGTTGATGACTCGGTAGCCGAAGAAGCTCCAGCGCAAGCAGTCGGTGAGACCCGTGCTCACCGACTGCGCGTGCTGCGGTATGCGGCGATCCTGATCTGGGCGGGTGTGGTCGGCTATCGCACCGTCACCGACGGTTTCGCCTTCAACCGCGAGTTGCTGCTGCTGTATATCTGCACCGGCCTGCTCGCGGCCAGCATCGGCCAGGGCCGGCGCATGTTCTATGTGATCCGGGACTGGCTGCCCTTTGCGCTGGTGCTGGTGGCCTATGACCTGAGCCGCGGCGCGGCGACCCTGATCGGCCGGCCCACGCTGTGGCACTGGCAGGTCGATGTCGACCGCTGGATGTTTTTGGGGACGGTGCCCACGGTGTGGCTGCAGGAGCGGCTGAAGCTGCCCCATCCGCCGTGGTGGGAAGTTGTGATCAGCACGGTCTACATGTCGTTCTTCATCCTGCCCTACGTGGTGGCCGGGGTGCTGTGGCTGCGCGACCGGGAGGAGTGGAAGCGGTTCGTCCGGCTGTTCGTCGGCTTGTCGTTCGCGGCGCTGGCCATTTACGCGTTGCTGCCCGCCGCCCCGCCGTGGGCGGCCGCGCGGTGCACCGCCGAGGACATCGACGGTGGACCGTCCGGGCCGCGGTGCATGTTCCGTTCGGCCCGCGAGGCGGTCGATGGGGGACTTCTCGGCGCGATGCAGTCCAGCCAGGACGGTGCGCACGACTGGATCGAGCGCATCGTCACCCGGGGCTGGGGCAAACTGCACCTGCACAGTGCCACCGCTCTGATCGATCAGGGCCAGGCCAGCGTCAACCTGGTGGCGGCCATCCCGTCGTTGCATGCCGGGTTGACGGCCGCGGTGGCGGCGTTCCTGTGGCATCGGGTGAATCGGGGCTGGCGGCCGGTGCTGGTCGCCTATCCGCTCATCATGGCGTTCACCCTGGTGTACACCGCCGAGCACTACGTCGTCGACATTCTGCTGGGCTGGACGCTGGCCGCGGTGGTGGTGATGCTGCTCAACCGCTACGAGGCGCGACGGCAGGCGCGGGCCGGGGCGTGAGGCGACGGCTCAGGTGACCCGGCCGCCGTTGACACCGATGATCTGGCCGGTGACGTAGCCGGCGTCGTCGGAGCACAGGTAGCTGCATGCGCCGGCGATGTCCTCGGGCTCGCCGATCCGCCGGACCGGGAGCCGGGCGGCCAGCGCCTCGACGTCCCCGAGGTGCCCGCGGTCGGCGGAGGCCCGCATCATCGGCGTCATGATCGAGCCGGGCGGAATGGTGTTGACCGTGATGCCGCTGGGGCCCAACTCCAGCGCCAGGCATTTGGTCATCGCGATCATGGCGCCCTTCGACGAGGCGTAGTGCGTCATGTACTCCGAACCGGTCTGCGCGCTGGAGGAGGAGATGTTGACGATGCGGCCCCAGCCGGCCTCGGTCATGTCACCCACGACGGCCTGGGTGCAGTAGAACGCACTGTTGAGGTTGACCTTGATGATCCGGTCCCACTGCTCGTCGGTGATGTCGACGAAACGCTGGAAGCCGGTGATGCCGGCATTGTTCACCAGTACCAGGATCGGGCCGAGCTCGTCGCGCACCCGCTGCATGGCGGCGTTGACCTGCTCGCGCACCGAGACGTCGACCCCGCCGAGCGCCAGCGCCCGGTACCCGGCCGAATTGATCTGGGCGGCAACGTGTTCGGCGGCGTCGCCGTCCAGGTCGACGATCGCCACCGCGAAACCGTCGCGGGCCAGCCGCCGGGCGATCGCCTCGCCCATTCCTTTGCCGCCGCCGGTGACGACGGCGGTGCGGGCAGGGTTGCGGGCGTGGTCGGTACTTGTCATGTCTCTCCGTTCGTGTGGTGTGCTCAGCGACCCGTCAATGCGGTCACCACCGGGGCAAACGCCTCGAGTTGTGCCTGCTGGATGGTCACGTAGTTGATGCCGAACCGTTCGCGCCGGGCCTGCAGAGTCTCGATGATCGAGGGCACCGGCCCGGCCAGAACGTTGGGATGGTCGGTCAGGACCGGCAGTGGCAGGCCGGTGTCGGCGCTGATGGTCTGTAGTGCCGAGGCCGGGTCGGAGGTGACGGTGGTGAAGTACGGCGAGCTCTCCACGTCGAGGTCGGTCAGGCGCGCGCCGGCGGCGTCGCGTACGTAGCCGATGCGCCGCATTGCCTCCTCGGCCGGGCTCAGCCCGTCGGCGTTGCGGTGCTCGAACGGCACGTTGGAGATGCTGACGATGTCGGCGGCACGTGCCGCGAAGGACAGCACGCGGCGCCGGCCGCCGCCGATCATGATCGGCGGATGGGGTTGCTGCACCGATCGGGGCCGCCCGGCGTAGCCGGCCACGTTGACGAATTCGCCGGTGCGGGAGAGCTGTTCGCCGGCGCAGTGCTCCTTGAACAGCGCGACCACCTCCTGCAGTTTGTCGATCCGCCGACCGGGCCGGTCGAAGTCCAGACCCATGGCGCGATACTCGCCCTCGCTCCAGCCCGCGCCGATGCCGAACTCCAATCGGCCGTCGGACAGCAGGTCCAGCGTCGCGGCCTCCTTGGCCAGCACCGCGGGCACGTGGTAGTCGACGCAGAACACCCGGCAGCCCACCCGCAGCGTGGTGGTGGCGGCCGCGGCCATCGCCATCGCGGCGATCGGCGCCAGGTCCTGCCGTGGGGTGTGTGCCGCGCGCTGCGCCGGGCCGGGGCCCAGATAGTGATCGGCGAGCAGCAGCGTCGAGTAGCCGAGATCTTCGACGGTTGTGGCCAACTGGCGCCACTGTGCCCCGGATGCCGCGTTGGTGGCCTGGACGGCGAAGCGGAAGGGGCGGTGCGGCATATGGGTAGCGTAGCTAGCTATCTGCAGAAAAGAAACACTTGTGTTTATTTTTCCCGCGCGACGTCAGCGGGGTGTGGTGCCGAGCAGGAAGAGCCGGATCGCGCTGCGCAGATGCCGGTCCTGCTGCGCCTCGGTCCGGAAGATGCCGAAGTCGGCCAGTCGGGCCGGCACCGATTCCACCAGGGTGAGAAAGTGCTCGGCGGTGAGTTCGGCGTCGTCGACCTCGATCCGTCCGCGGGCGGCGTGCCGGCGCAGCAGGTCGGCGAGCACACGTTGGCGCGGCGCCCACGTCATCGAATCCGCCGCGACGGCGAACTCTGGGAACTGGGCGGCCTCGGTCATCGCGATCCGTTTGAGCTTGACGTTGCGTGGGTGCGTGGCGCGGGCGATCGCCAACCGGCCGAAGGCGATCAGATCGGCCTCGAGGTCGTCGGTGTCGGTCATGGTGAACGAGTCGTCGTCGGCGATGCCGGACAGCGCCCACGGGATGACGTCGAGGAACGCCGTGCGCTTGTCGGGGTAGCGGGCGTAGAGGGTCTTGCGGGTGATGCCCGCGGCGCGGGCGATGGCGTCCATGCTCGTCGCGGCGTAACCGGATTCCAGGAACGCCTCCACTGCGGCTTCCCGGACCCGCCGGTCGAGTTCCTGCGCCTCGGTCCTGGTGGGCCGTCCGCGCCGAGTCGTCACCCGTGAAGTGTAGGTACCGGCAGCCGTCGCGGGCCGGACGCCGCGGGCATTACAACTATTGTGCGGTTGTAGGAAATTTGTAACACTGGAGGTATGGCTCATCTTTCCGGGACCCACGTCGTCACCAACCAGGTCCCCCCGTTGCAGGACTACAACCCGGCCACCTCGCCGGTACTCGCCGAGGCTCTGATCCGCGAGGGCGGGCAGTGGGGCGTCGACGACGTGTACGAACTCGGCGCCCTGAACGGCACCGCCAAGGCGCAGCGCTGGGGTGAACTCGCCGACCGCAACCAGCCGATCCTGCACACCCACGACCGTTACGGCCACCGCATCGACGAGGTCGAATACGACCCGGCGTACCACGAACTGATGAATACGGCCGTCACGCACGGCCTGCACGGCGCACCGTGGGCCGACGAGCGCGAAGGCTCACACGTGGTGCGTGCCGCCAAGACCTCGGTGTGGAACGTCGAGCCCGGCCACATGTGCCCGATCTCGATGACCTACGCCGTGGTGCCGGCGCTGCGGTTCAACCCGGAACTGGCCGCGGTCTACGAGCCACTGCTGACCAGCCGGATGTACGACCCCGAACTCAAGCTCGCGACCACGAAAGCCGGTATCACCGCCGGCATGTCGATGACCGAGAAGCAGGGCGGGTCCGATGTTCGTGCCGGCACCACCGAGGCCACCCGCAATGCCGACGGGAGCTACAGCCTGACCGGCCACAAGTGGTTCACCTCCGCACCGATGGGCGACATCTTCCTGGTGCTCGCGCAGGCACCCGGTGGTCTGAGCTGTTTCTTCCTGCCCCGCATCCTGCCCGACGGCACCCGCAACCGGATGTTCCTGCAGCGGCTCAAGGACAAGCTCGGCAACCATGCCAACGCCTCCAGCGAGGTGGAGTACGACGGGGCCACCGCCTGGCTGGTGGGTGAAGAGGGCCGCGGCGTGCCGACCATCATCGAGATGGTCAACCTCACCCGGCTGGACTGCACGCTGGGCAGCGCCACCAGCATGCGCAACGGTCTGGCGCGCGCGGTCCATCACGCCCAGTACCGAAAAGCCTTCGGCGCCTACCTGATCGACCAGCCCCTGATGCGCAACGTGCTCGCCGACCTGGCGGTGGAGGCCGAGGCGGCCACCATGCTGGCCATGCGGATGGCCGGTGCCACCGACAAGGCGGTTCGCGGTGACGAGCGCGAGGCGTTGTTGCGGCGTATCGGCCTGGCGGCCGGCAAGTACTGGGTGTGCAAGCGGGCCACGCCGCACGCCGCCGAGGCGATGGAGTGCCTGGGCGGTAACGGCTACGTCGAGGAGTCCGGCATGCCCCGGCTGTACCGGGAGGCCCCGCTGATGGGCATCTGGGAAGGCTCGGGCAACGTCAGCGCACTGGATACGTTGCGCGCCATGGCAACCCGGCCGCAGAGTGTCGAGGTGCTCTTCGACGAACTCGCCCAGACGGCTGGTCAGGATCCGCGGCTGGACCGGCACGTCACGGCCCTGCAGAACGACCTGGCCGACGTGGAGACGATCACCTATCGGGGACGCAAGGTCGCCGAGGACATTTCGCTGGCCATGCAGGGCGCCCTGCTGGTGCGTCACGGTCATCCGGCCGTGGCCGAGGCGTTCCTGGCCAGCCGGCTCGGCGGGCAGTGGGGCCAGGCTTTCGGCACCCTGCCGACCGGACTCGACCTGGCGCCGATCCTCGAGCGCGCCCTGGTCAAGGGGTGACACCTCCGCGTCTGCTCGGCGAGGTAATGGGGGAGGGGGAACCCGGCGTGGCGACGCTCAAACGGATGACCGCCCGGTCGGTGGTGTTGAGCGTGCTGCTCGGTGCGCATCCGGCCTGGGCGAGCGCCGCCGATTTGGTGCGGCTGACAGCCGATTTCGACATCCGCCAACCTACCCTCAGGGTGGCGCTGACCCGGATGGTCAGCGCCGGTGACCTGATCCGTTCAGAGGACGGCTATCGGCTCTCCGCCCGGTTGCTGACCCGGCAGCGGCGCCAGGACGACGCGATCGACCCCAAGCTGCGTGCGTATGACGGTCAGTGGCTGACCCTGGTGATCACCAGCGTCGGCACCGATGCCCGGACCCGGGCCGCACTGCGGAACACGCTGCAGCAGTATCGGTTCAGCGAGCTGCGCGAGGGGGTGTGGATGCGGCCGGACAACCTCGACCAGGTGTTGCCGCCGGAGGTCGCGGGCAGAACCAGGCTGCTGCGCGCCCGGGACGAGGATCCGGCCGGGCTGGCCGCCGAGCTGTGGGACCTGCCCGGCTGGCGGCGGACCGGCGAGCAGCTGTTGGATGCCATGGCTGCCGCGACCGACGTTCCGGGCCGCTTCGTCACGGCCGCCGCCATCGTGCGTCATCTCCTGGCCGACCCGGTGCTCCCGGGAGAACTGTTGCCGGGCGGCTGGCCGGGCGCCGATTTGCGCAAGGCCTACAACGACTTTGCCGCCGAACTGGTCGCCCGGCGCGACCGCACCGAGCTGATGGAGGCGACATGACCGAACCCGTCCGGGTGGACCGCAACGGGCCGGTGACCACCGTCGTCATCGACCGGCCGCACGCCCGCAACGCGGTCGACGGCCCCACCGCCGCGGCCCTGGTCGCGGCGTTCGAACAGTTCGACGCCGATCCGGACGCCGCGGTCGCGGTGCTGACCGGTGCCGGTGGAACCTTCTGCGCCGGAGCCGATCTGAAGGCGTTCGGCACACCGCAGATGAACCGGCTGGACCCCGCCGGCCCCGGTCCCATGGGGCCGAGCCGAATGGTGTTGTCCAAGCCGGTGATCGCGGCGATCAGCGGCCATGCGGTGGCCGGTGGATTGGAGCTGGCACTGTGGTGTGACCTGCGGGTGGTCGAGGAGGACGCCGTGCTGGGCGTGTTCTGCCGACGGTGGGGGGTACCGCTGATCGACGGCGGCACCGTGCGGCTGCCCCGGCTGATCGGGCAGAGCCGCGCCATGGACCTGATCCTGACCGGCCGTGCCGTCGACGCCGCCGAAGCTCACGCCATCGGCCTGGCCAACCGCGTCGTGCCCAAGGGCCAAGCCCGCCAACGTGCCGAGGAACTGGCCGCCGAACTGTCTCGGCTGCCTCAGCAGTGCCTGCGGGCCGACCGGCTCTCGGCGCTGCACCAGTGGGGTGAAACTGAGCAAGCGGCAATGGAATTCGAATTCGACAGCATCGAGCGGGTCAAGGACGAGGCCGCTGACGGGGCCGGCCGCTTCGCTGCGGGCGAGGGCCGTCACGGCGCCCGCGCTTAGCCCGCACACTGCCCGCGTGTCGATCGGCCGGCACGCCGGTACCATTCCCACCTGGCCCGCGGCAGTCGCGGTGCAGCGGGGGGAGGACCAGTTGAACTATCCGGGGGGCTTCGACCAGAACGTCAACCCGTGGCCGTCGGCGGGACAGCCGCCGATGGGCCAGTCGCCGGTTGCCGGCCCAGGATTCGGCTACGGCAATGCCCCGGGTTGGCCGCCCGCGCCGGCACCGCGGTCCGGCCCGAGCGGCCTGCTGATCGCCCTGTTGGTTCTGGCCGTGGTGGTCGTGTTGGTCATCGGCGGTGTGGCCGCCTACTTGCTGTGGCCCAACGGCGATGCCCCGGTGAAGGAATCGGCCCTGAGCGATGTGCTGCTCACCCCGCAGGAGGCGGGCGAGATTCTCGGTACCGGACCGTTGGTCGGCATGCCAGACGAAGGTGACGAAATCTTCACCACATTCGGTGACCCGATGCCCGCGGCCGTTGACGAAGACTGTGACATCGGCAGCCCCGACGAACCGGCGGCGCATGAGGGCAGCGGCTGGACCGGGGTACGGGTGCAGTACCTGCAGGCAGCGCCGACGGACGACACGTACACCGATCCGAACGGGATCAGCTTTCCCTCGTACATCCAGTCTGTGGTGGCCTACCCGGACGCGTCCGCGGCCACCGACTTCGTCGCCGCCACCCGGCCCACGTGGGAACACTGCGCCAACCGCACGGTCAATCTGCGCGCGCGTGACCAACCCGACGACCCCGACCTCATCTGGGACTTCGGCGCCGTGTCCGAACGCGACGGCACGGTGACCTGGCCGGCGGTACGGTCGGACACCGGTGAGCGGTGTGTCGAGGCCATGGCGGCGCGGAACAACCTCGTCATCGAGCTAGAGGTCTGCAACAAACCGTTCGACCCGGTTGGCGCTGAAGCCCTGGTCGCCAAGATCGGCGAGAAGATCGCTGCCGCGCCGCGCGGGGACTGAGCCCGGCGCTCAGCCCTTGTTGACCTTGTTGTTGCTGCCGGTGTTGTTGACCTTCGGGTCGCCGTCGCGGTAGGTGACGGTGTTGTTCAGCCCGACGATGGTCAGGCCTTTGTCGATCCGCTCGAAGGTGATCTTGTTGTCGGAGCCACCGATGTTCACATTGGCGCAGGTGCCTTTGACGGTCAGCGTGTTGTTGGTGCCGCCCACCGTGAGTGACTTGCCGTCGGCGCAGTCGATGTCGGTGGTGGTGCCGACCGACATGTAGTTGATGGTGTTGCCGACCTCGACGTTGACGCCGGAGGATCCCGCGGTGGCCGACGGGGCTGAGGTGTCCGAGCTTTCGGAACCACACGCCGCCAGGGTCAGTGCGGTGGCCACCGCGGCGGCACCGACGATCAACTGGGTATAGGGCAAGCGGGTGAACAAGGTCTGTCTCGGCTTTCTGTTCAGGCTATTCAGGCAGGGACACGACTGATGTTGTTGGTCATCCCGGTTTCACGGCCGCGGTCCACCACGATGGGATCGCCGTTCTTGTAGAACACCGTCTGGTTCCAGCCGTACACGGTGATGTCGTTGATCACGTTGTCGGCCACGATCACGTTGGACGTCCCCTGCACCGTGATGGCCCAGCAGGTCCCCAGGGCGGTGATCCGGTTTTCGGATCCGTTGACGAACAGCGTGCCGTTGTTGCAGTCCATGGTTTTTTCGACGCTCTGGCCGGTGATGTGGGTGTCACCGTCCTTGGCCGCGGCGCCGGGCGCACCGACGGTCAGCGCCAGCGGAAGTACGAGTGCACCGGCTGCCAGCCAGACCGGCTTCCTGCGACCCACAGCTGTCCAATTCACGGTGCGTTCCCCTTCCGATGCGCTTCACGAAGAGTACGTGGCGCCCTGCCTGTGACGGTAAACGTTCATCAGTTTGACCGACCGCCGGGACCGCGTGCCGCCGACCGGTCGCGTGCGGTGTTCGTGCTGGGTACCGTATTCAGCAATGCGTCGGTGTGTTGTTCAGGCTGCTGCCGTGGCAGTCACAGCCGTGGTGACCGTCGCGGGGTGTTCGCACACCATCGGCGGGACTGCGCAGCGCGCGTCGAGCGACACCGTGCACGCCGAACGCAGTTTCGGGTACGTCGACGATCGCTGCGGGTTGCTGGTCGACAGCACGGTTCAAGAGATCCTGGGTGCCGACAACGTGGTGCGCCCGTACAGCGGGGCGGTGTGCCAGTACGTGTTGTCCCGCGCAGCCGCGCCCGACGCCGGATCGCCGGTGATGCTCGACGTGACCTTCTCCTGGTTCGAGAAAGGGTCGTTGCAGCGGGAGCGGGCTCTGGCCCAGAGCCGCGACGCCAGGCTCACCGACACCGTGGTCGAGCGGCAGCAGGCATTCCTGGCGCGACGGGACGTGACCGGTGCGGCGTGCTCGGCGACCTCGGCGGCCGGTTCCGGCGTGATCAGCTGGTGGGTCCAGGTCCGCGGCGCCGCCGGTCGTGCCGGCCAGGCCGACCCGTGCCGGGACGCCAAGAAGCTGCTCTCGGCCACCCTGCAGTCGGAACTCTGACCGTGGCGCACCGTCTCCGGGTGGGGATCTGTCTGGCCGGTCTCGCGATCGGCGCGGCACTGCTGCCGGCGTGCGGGCCGGCGCAGGAGGCGCCCGGCCCCGCCGCGGGCGCGGCCGGCGGGGGTTTCCGCGGCGCGGAGTGCAACGGTGTCACCGACGCCGACATCGCCGATGCCGTCGGATCGCAGATGTTCACCCGGGCGGTGGTCAGCGACACCGGGTGTTTCTGGCAGGAGAACTCGGTGCTGGGCACCTTCGGCGCCGGCATGGGGATTTCGACGTGGTGGTACCGGGGCAGTGACATGGACACCGAACGAACGCTGGAGACCAGGGCCGGACGTACGCTCACCGAGCTGTCCATCGACGGCAACAAGGGATTCCGCGCCGCCGACGCGAACGTGTGCAGTATCTATGTGGCCAAGGGCGACGACGTCATCACCTGGTCGATCCAGACGATGAACCCGGCCACGCTGCCCGCCCTGTGCGAGGTCACCGAGAAACTCGCCCGCCTCAGTCAGGGCCGGGTGAACTGATCTGTGCCCGGTGAGGGGCTACAGTTTCACGGCAACCGGAACCGGGTCGGTATCACCTAGTTCCGACAATCACCTCTACCCGAAGGCAGTGCGCACATGTCAGCTCGGCCGGAGCCACAGGCTGCTGGCACTCGGCGTGCCTCGGCGCGGCCGGCGCGGACCACCAGGCTCAGTCGCGACACCATCGTCAACGCTGCGCTGACGTTCCTGGACCGGGAAGGCTGGGACGCGTTGACCATCAACGCCCTGGCCGGCCAGCTCGGGACCAAGGGGCCGTCGCTCTACAACCACGTGAACAGCCTCGATGACCTGCGCCGCACGGTCCGGATGCGGGTGATCGACGACATCATCGAGATGCTCAACACGGTCGGCTCCGGCCGTACCCGTGACGATGCGGTGTCGGTGATGGCCAGCGCCTACCGCAGCTATGCCCATCACCACCCCGGCCGCTACTCGGCATTCACCCGGATGCCGTTCGGCGGTGACGACCCGGAGTACTCGGCGGCCACCAAGGCAGCGGCCGGACCCGTGATCGAAGTCCTGGCCTCCTACGGCCTGGAAGGTGAGGATGCGTTCTACGCTGCGCTGCAGTTCTGGGCGGCGCTGCACGGTTTCGTGCTGCTGGAGATGACGGGTGTGATGGACGACATCGACACCGATGCGGTGTTCACGGATATGCTGCGACGGTTGGCCTCCGGTATGGGGCAAACGAGGTCGTAGCGTCTGACCTGGGATTAGGTCGTCGTGAGCGGGTTTGGTTCGGCACGCCCAGCCCTGGTATCGTGGTAGATCGTGCCTGGCCGGAAGGCGCACGCAGCTGAGTGCTTCGCAAGCGTGCCCGCACGCCGGGCCAATTTGCATGTCTAACACGCAACGGAATTCCACCGGTGTAAGAACGTGCGACACGCCCGGGCGCGGGGGCCGCGGCCGGGAGAAAACTGCAGTACAGAGACTTAAGAAACAGCAAGAGCACCAAAGCAACACAGAGAAAGCCGGTACATGCCAACCATCAACCAGCTGGTCCGCAAGGGTCGCCGCGACAAGGTCGCCAAGGTGAAGACGGCGGCACTCAAGGGCAGCCCGCAGCGCCGCGGCGTGTGCACCCGCGTGTACACCACCACCCCGAAGAAGCCGAACTCGGCGCTTCGCAAGGTCGCCCGCGTGAAGCTGACCAGCGGGGTCGAGGTCACCGCCTACATCCCCGGTGAGGGCCACAACCTGCAGGAGCACTCGATGGTGCTGGTGCGTGGTGGTCGTGTGAAGGACCTCCCCGGCGTCCGTTACAAGATCATCCGCGGGTCGCTGGACACCCAGGGTGTCAAGAACCGCAAGCAGGCACGTAGCCGTTACGGCGCGAAGAAGGAGAAGAGCTGATGCCGCGCAAGGGACCCGCGCCGAAGCGTCCGTTGGTCAACGATCCGGTTTACGGGTCGCAGCTGGTCACCCAGCTGGTCAACAAGGTTCTGCTGGACGGCAAGAAGTCGTTGGCCGAGCGCATTGTCTACGGTGCGCTGGAGCAGGCCCGCGACAAGACCGGCACCGATCCGGTCGTCACCCTCAAGCGTGCGCTCGACAACGTCAAGCCCGCCCTCGAGGTGCGCAGCCGCCGCGTCGGTGGTGCCACCTACCAGGTTCCGGTCGAGGTGCGCCCCGATCGCTCCACCACGCTGGCCCTGCGCTGGCTGGTGAGCTTCTCCAAAGCCCGTCGTGAGAAGACCATGGTCGAGCGTCTGGCCAACGAGATTCTGGATGCCAGCAACGGCCTGGGTGCCGCTGTGAAGCGTCGTGAGGACACTCACAAGATGGCCGAAGCGAACCGGGCTTTCGCGCACTACCGCTGGTGACGCACGGAGCTTGCTCCGTGCGCGGCGAAGCCGCGGCCAGATTCAAAGACAGCCTTTAGACAGTAATCTTCCCGAAGGGAATCCCGTGGCACAGGACGTGCTGACAGACCTGAACAAGGTCCGCAACATCGGCATCATGGCGCACATCGACGCCGGCAAGACGACGACGACAGAGCGCATCCTCTATTACACCGGCGTCAATTACAAGATCGGTGAGACGCACGACGGCGCCTCCACGACCGACTGGATGGAGCAGGAGCAGGAGCGTGGTATCACCATCACCTCCGCAGCCGTGACCTGCTTCTGGAACAACAACCAGATCAACATCATCGACACCCCCGGGCACGTCGACTTCACCGTCGAGGTGGAGCGCAGCCTTCGGGTTCTCGACGGTGCGGTCGCCGTCTTCGACGGCAAGGAAGGTGTCGAGCCGCAGTCCGAGCAGGTGTGGCGTCAGGCCGACAAGTACGACGTGCCGCGGATCTGCTTCGTCAACAAGATGGACAAGCTCGGTGCGGACTTCTACTTCACCGTGCAGACCATCAAGGACCGCCTCGGGGCCAAGCCGCTGGTGATCCAGCTGCCGATCGGCGCCGAGAACGACTTCGTGGGCATCATCGACCTGGTCGAGATGAACGCCAAGGTGTGGCGCGGCGAGACCAAGCTCGGTGAGAGCTATGAGACCGTCGAGATCCCCGCCGAGCTGGCCGACAAGGCCGCCGAGTACCGCAGCGAGCTGCTGGACACGGTCGCCGAGACCGACGAGGAACTGCTGGAGAAGTACCTCGGCGGCGAAGAGCTGACGATCGACGAGATCAAGGGCGCCATCCGCAAGCTGACGGTGAGCAGCGAGCTGTACCCGGTGCTGTGCGGCAGCGCGTTCAAGAACAAGGGTGTGCAGCCGATGCTGGACGCCGTGATCGACTACCTCCCGTCGCCGCTGGACGTCGAGTCCGTCAAGGGCCACGTCCCCGGCAAGGAGGACGAAGAGGTGCTGCGCAAGCCGTCGGTCGACGAGCCGTTCGCCGCGCTGGCCTTCAAGATCGCCGTGCACCCCTTCTTCGGCAAGCTCACCTACGTCCGGGTGTACTCGGGCAAGGTCGAGTCCGGCGCCCAGGTGATCAACGCCACCAAGGGCAAGAAGGAGCGGCTGGGCAAGCTGTTCCAGATGCACGCCAACAAGGAAAACCCGGTCGAATCTGCTTCGGCGGGCCACATCTACGCGGTGATCGGCCTGAAGGACACCACCACCGGTGACACCCTGTGCGATCCGAACCAGCAGGTCGTGCTGGAGTCGATGACCTTCCCGGATCCGGTCATCGAGGTGGCCATCGAGCCCAAGACCAAGAGCGACCAGGAGAAGCTGGGCACCGCGATCCAGAAGCTCGCCGAAGAGGACCCGACCTTCAAGGTGCACCTGGACCAGGAGACCGGCCAGACCGTCATCGGCGGTATGGGCGAGCTGCACCTGGACATCCTGGTGGACCGCATGCGTCGCGAGTTCAAGGTCGAGGCCAATGTCGGTAAGCCGCAGGTGGCCTACCGCGAGACCATCCGCCGCAAGGTGGAGAAGGTCGAGTTCACCCACAAGAAGCAGACGGGTGGCTCCGGCCAGTTCGCGAAGGTGCTCATCGACCTCGAGCCGTTTATCGGCGAGGACGGTGCCACCTACGAGTTCGAGAACAAGGTCACCGGTGGCCGCATCCCGCGCGAGTACATCCCGTCGGTCGATGCCGGTGCGCAGGACGCCATGCAGTACGGCGTGCTCGCCGGCTACCCGCTGGTGAACCTGAAGGTGACGCTGCTCGACGGCGCCTACCACGAGGTCGACTCCTCGGAAATGGCGTTCAAGGTGGCGGGTTCGCAGGTGCTGAAGAAAGCTGCGCAGGCAGCCCAGCCGGTCATCCTGGAGCCCATCATGGCTGTCGAGGTCACGACGCCCGAGGATTACATGGGTGACGTGATCGGCGACCTGAACTCCCGCCGTGGTCAGATCCAGGCCATGGAGGAGCGGAGCGGTGCGCGCGTCGTCAAGGCGCAGGTGCCGCTGTCGGAGATGTTCGGCTACGTCGGCGACCTTCGGTCGAAGACCCAGGGCCGGGCGAACTACTCCATGGTGTTCGACTCGTACGCCGAGGTTCCGGCGAACGTGTCGAAGGAGATCATCGCGAAGGCGACGGGTCAGTAAGTAGACGGGCCAGTAGTCTCTGACCCGCCCGCCTCGGCGGAACACAACTGAACACATCAACACTGCTTAAGTACAAGCACCAACACAGTCCAGGAGGACACCACAGTGGCGAAGGCGAAGTTCGAGCGGACGAAGCCGCACGTCAACATCGGGACCATCGGTCACGTTGACCACGGCAAGACCACGCTGACCGCAGCAATCACCAAGGTTCTGCACGACAAGTTCCCCGAGTTGAACGAGTCGCGCGCATTCGACCAGATCGACAATGCGCCTGAAGAGCGTCAGCGCGGCATCACGATCAACATCTCCCACGTGGAGTACCAGACCGACAAGCGTCACTACGCCCACGTGGACGCCCCCGGTCACGCCGACTACATCAAGAACATGATCACCGGTGCCGCCCAGATGGACGGCGCGATCCTGGTGGTCGCGGCCACCGACGGCCCGATGCCGCAGACCCGCGAGCACGTGCTGCTGGCCCGCCAGGTGGGTGTGCCCTACATCCTGGTGGCGCTGAACAAGTCGGACGCCGTGGACGACGAGGAGCTCATCGAGCTCGTCGAGATGGAGGTCCGCGAACTGCTGGCCGCCCAGGACTTCGACGAGGACGCCCCGGTCATCCGGGTCTCCGCGCTGAAGGCGCTCGAAGGCGACCCGAAGTGGGTCAAGTCGGTCGAGGACCTCATGGAGGCCGTCGACGAGTCCATCCCGGACCCGGTTCGTGAGACCGACAAGCCCTTCCTGATGCCCGTCGAGGACGTCTTCACCATCACCGGTCGTGGCACCGTGGTGACCGGTCGCGTCGAGCGTGGCGTGATCAACGTCAACGAAGAGGTCGAGATCGTCGGCATCCGCCCGACCACGACCAAGACCACCGTCACCGGTGTGGAAATGTTCCGCAAGCTGCTCGACCAGGGCCAGGCCGGTGACAACGTCGGTCTGCTGGTTCGTGGTATCAAGCGCGAGGACGTCGAGCGTGGCCAGGTTGTGGTCAAGCCCGGCACCACCACCCCGCACACCGAGTTCGAGGGCAGCGTCTACATCCTGTCCAAGGACGAGGGCGGCCGCCACACGCCGTTCTTCAACAACTACCGCCCGCAGTTCTACTTCCGTACCACGGACGTGACCGGCGTGGTGACCCTGCCCGAGGGCACCGAGATGGTGATGCCCGGTGACAACACCGACATCTCCGTCAAGCTGATCCAGCCCGTCGCCATGGACGAGGGCCTGCGCTTCGCGATCCGCGAAGGTGGCCGTACCGTCGGCGCCGGCCGGGTTACCAAGATCATCAAGTAGGCTCCGCCTACGATCCTCTAGGTGATCTAGTTCCACAGCACTGCGAAAGCGGCGCTCACCTCTCCGGTGAGCGCCGCTTTTGTCTTTCCGGAGTGTTCTTGCTGGGTCCGGTGTAACGGCTGTGATAGGTGAGACGATCTTCAATGCATAGGTGAGCTAGACGGGTTGGGGACGAACATGATGCGACGGATGTGGGCACTGGCGAGTGCGACGGTGCTGGCCGGTGCGGTTCTGGGACTGGCCGCCGGCACCGCCCAGGCCGCACCCGACTGCCCGGACCTGCACTGGATCGGTGTTGCCGGCTCGGGGGAGCGGGATGATCCGAGCACCAACGCCGGCATGGGCCGGGTGGTCTACAACTCGTTGCGCGACCTGTCCGGTTGGGTGCGGCAGGACGGCCGGACCCTGACCGGCGAGGCTGTGGTCTACCCGGCGGCGCCCGTCCCCGAGGACGGTGACGTGCTGGGCTGGGCCGGATTCATGAGCAGTGTGGATGCCGGGGTGGCCGCACTGGGCAACCAGTACGCGGCGTTCACCCGGCAGTGCCCGGACACCGAGGTGGTGCTGGCCGGCTACTCGCAGGGCGCGATGGTGGTGCACCGCAACCTGGCCGCGCTGTCAGACAGCCCCAACCTGACTGCCGCGTTGCTGGTGGCCGACGGCGACCGGTTGCCGAGCGATCCCACCGTGAACCTGGGCACGGCCACCGCGGTGCGCGGCGCGGGCAAGGGCGTCGCGCAGGACTGGCCGATCCTGTCCCACGCACCGGCGGCGCTCCCGGCGTCGGTCGGGAGCCGCACGATCAGCGTCTGCGACCGTGGCGACGCGGTCTGCGACTACGACTCGGACGCCGAAGAGGTGACCGCCACCGCGATCGCCGTGCACACCAGCTACGCGCGATCCAGCAGTGGCGGATTCCGGTGGACCTGGCCGCTGTACCAACTGCTGGGGCCCTCGCCGGTGCCGCAGCAGACCTTGCCGGTGGATGGCTCAACGGGCGGTGTCATTCACTCCTGACCCGGGTGGTCCCGAGCGCTAATCTGGTGCGGTCATTCCGACGACGGGAGCGCGATGTCCACATTCTGGCGGTACCTGCGCATCCAGGCGTTCGTTCTGCTCTGCGGCATCGTCGGCCCGATCTTTTTGACCGTCTACTTCGTCAGCGGCAGCGATCCGATGATGCAATGGATGCTCTGGGTCGGTCTGCTGATCACCGTCGTCGACATCGTGATCGCGGTGGTGATCACCGCCATCGGGTCGAGATCGGCGGCGCGGACCCAGAGGCTCGAGCAGGTTGGTGTGCTGGCGTTGGCGCAGGTGGTCGGTATCCATGAGACCGGTACCCGGGTGAACGAGCAGCCCCTGGTGAAGTTGGACCTGCAGATCTCCGGGCCCGGGATCGCGCCGTTCGCCACCCAGGATCGGGTGCTCGCCTCGGTGTCACGGTTGCCGATGATCACCAACCGCACACTGGTCGCGCTGGTGGATCCGAGCACCAGCGAGTACCAGATCGATTGGGCGAGAAGCGGCCTCGTCAGCGGTCTGATGCCGGCGACGTTCACGCTGGCCGAGGAGAACAAAACCTACGACCTGACCGGTCAGCCCGGTCCGCTGCTGGAGATCCTGCAGATCCTCAAGGCGCACGGCATCGGGGTCGACAGCATGGTCGACCTGCGGGCCAATCCTGCCGCCCGCGAACAGGTTCAGGCGGTGGTGCGACGTGCCGCAGCGCAGCAGACCCCGACCCCGGCGCCCGCCGCTCCGGCGTCGTCCGCGCCGTTTCTGGCGCCTCCGGCCCCGTCGACCGCGCAGCGACTCCAAGAGCTGGAGACCCTTCGCGCCACCGGTGCGGTCAGCGAGGACGAGTACACCGCGAAGCGGCAGCAGATCATCGCCGACCTGTGAGGATCCCACTGACTGATACCACTTCAGGAACACGTTCTACTTCTGCTGTTAGCCTGGGCCCAGACGCACCGAAAGGACCCCGGAATGGCGGCAGGTAACACCACATTGGACGGCAAGGTCGCCTTCGTCACGGGCGCTGCCCGCGGTCAGGGGCGGGCGCATGCGGTGCGGTTGGCCAACGAGGGCGCCGACATCATCGCGATCGATGCGTGTCGTCCGGTCGACGAGACGATCACCTATCCGGCTGCGACGCCGGAGGATCTGGCCGAGACCGTGGCCGCGGTGGAGGCGGCCGGCCGCAAGGTGCTGGCCCGCGAGGTCGACATCCGCGACCTGGCCGCCCAGCAGCAGGTGGTGTCCGACGGGGTCGAGCAGTTCGGCCGGCTCGACATCGTGGTGGCCAATGCCGGTGTGCTCAGCTGGGGACGGTTGTTCGAGCTGTCGCCCGAGCAGTTCGACGCGGTCGTCGACGTCAACCTCAACGGCACCTGGCGCACCATCCGGGCCGCGGTGCCGGCGATGATCGAGGCCGGCAACGGCGGGTCGATCATCATCGTCAGCTCGTCGGCGGGGCTCAAGGCCACCCCGGGCAACGGCCACTACTCGGCCTCCAAGCACGGCCTGGTCGCCCTCACCAATGCCCTGGCCCTCGAGGTGGGCGAGTTCGGCATCCGGGTCAACTCGATCCACCCCTACTCGGTGGACACCCCGATGATCGAGCCCGAGGCCATGGCCGAGGTGTTCGCGAAGTACCCGAACTACCTGCACAGCTTCGCGCCCATGCCGTACCAGCCGGCGGGCCAGGCGGCCGAGGGCCTTTCGGCGTTCATGTCGCCGGCCGAGGTCGCCGACGTGGTGGCCTGGTTGGCCGGTGACGGGTCGGCCACCTTGTCGGGCAGCCAGATCGCCGTCGACCGCGGCGTCCTGAAGTACTGAGTTCCCGGCTCGCGGGGTCAGCCCGGCAGCACCAGCACCGGAACCGGGCTGTGCCGCAGGATCTTTGATCCGTGTGAGCCCAGAAACACCCGGGCCGCCGCGCCGCCGGGCGAGGTACCGATGGCCAGGATCTCGCCCTCGAGCCAGTCGGTGGCATCGAGCGCTTCACTCCAGTCGTTGCCGGTGACGACCTGTTGTTCCACGTCGTCGCCGACGACGCCGTCTGCCTTCAATCGGGCCAGTGCCCGCCGGGCCTGCTTCACCCATTCGCCGAGGACCGCGTCCTCGGCGTGCAGCCCGACCGTGGGCGGGTACATGTTGCGCCCGCGTACCGCGAACGTCACCACCCGCATGGGCGTGCCGAGACGCCGGCTCAACTCGCTCACCTGCCCAACCACCGGCACCGCCTCGGGGGACCCCGGGTAGGCGCACGTGATCCGCACCAGCGCACCGGATTTCGGGCGACGATAGCCGCGCGGGCTGATCGCCAGCGGGACGGGGCAGGAATGCAAGAGCCGATCGGCGGTCGAACCCACCACCACCTGACCCAACTGTCCGTCGGCGGCCGAGCCGAGGACCAGGAGCTCGGCGTCGAGCGTGGCGACGGCTTCCAGCAGGCCACCGGGCACCGACCGGTGCGCGAATTTGTGGAAGCTGACGTCGAGGCGGTCGTCGAGGGCAGCGACGTGCGCCCGGGCCTGTTCCGCCGAGGAGGCGGCCAATTGCGCTGCGTACTGGGCATATTCGGCGTCGACGCGGGCCGGCGACGGGTTCAGCCACGGTTGTGGGACGACGGTGGCCACCGCCAGCGAGGCCTTCAGCGTCCGGGCGGCACCGACGGCGAGGTGCAGCGCCGCCGCGCCGCCCTTGCCGGCGAGGTATCCGAGGACGACGGTCATCGGGTGTCCTCAGGGCCGGGCGTCGTCATCGCGTCATCCACACCGGCGGCCGGACCCGGGATGTATCCGTCGCCGCCGTCGTTGAGCGCGCTATGGTGCCGGCTCCACAACAGGTAGAAGGTGAGCACCACGCCGACCCAGAGCCCGAACCACAGCCAGGTGATGTTGGGCAGGCCGTAGAGCACGAACAGGCAGGCCGCCACCGAAAGGACCGGGGTCACCGGGTAGCCGGGAACCTTGAACGCGCGGGGCAGGTCCGGTTGCCGGACCCGCAGGATGATCACCCCGACGGACACCACGATGAACGCGATGAGGGTGCCGATCGAGACGAGGTCCCACAGATAGTCCAGCGGCACGAGCCCGGCCAGGGCGCCGGTGATCGCGCCGACCACGACGGTGTTGTTCACCGGAGTCATGGTGCGCGGGTTGACCTTTGCGAACATCGCGGGCAGGAGTCCGTCGCGGCCCATGGCGAACAGGATGCGGGTTTGGCCGTACATCACCACCAGCGTCACCGAGAAGATCGAAATCACCGCGCCCACCGCCAGAATGGTGCTGGCCCAGGTCTGGCCGTGCAGGATGTTGGTGAGCATCACCGACAGACCGGCCTCCGACTGTGCGTCGGAGCCGAACTCGTCGGCGGATTGGGTGCCCAGGCCGGCGAAGGCGACCAGGATGTAGACGCTGGTCACCACTGCCAGTGCCCCGAGGATGGCCCTCGGCATGGTTTTCTGAGGGTCCTTCACCTCGTCGCCGGCGGTGGACACCGCGTCCAGACCGATGAAGGTGAAGAAGATGGTGCTGGCGGCCGCGGTGATCCCGGTGAACCCCTTGTCCCAGAACCCGGCGAAGTGGTCGGTGGTGAAGGCGGTGAACGCGACGGCCACGAACATGCCGAGCACGCACAGCTTCAGGATGACCATCACGGTGTTGACCGTCGCGGATTCGCTGGCGCCGCGGATCAGCAGCAGGGCGCACATGAGGATCAGGACGGTCGCGGGCAGGTTGATCACGCCGGGGTTCTCGCCCCACGGGGCCGCCGACAACGCGTGCGGCAGGCGCCAGTCGAAGAGGTTTTGCAGCAGTTGGTTGAGGTATCCGCTCCAGCCGACCGCGGTGGCCGATGTCGAGACGCCGTACTCGAGGAGCAAGCACCCCGCGACGCCCATCGCGACGAACTCGCCCATGGTGGTGTAGGCGTAGGAATAGGTGGAGCCGGAAACCGGTACGGCCGCCGCCATTTCCGCATAGCAGATCGCCGACATCCCGGCGGCGATGCCGGCCACCACGAACGACACCAGCACCGCGGGCCCGGCTTTGGGCACCGCCTGCTGCAGCACGATGAAGATTCCGGTACCGACGGTGGCCCCGACGCCGAACATGGTCAGCTGGAATGTGCCGAGGCTGCGCCGCAGGTGGTCGGACGCCCCATGGGCGACCGGCGCGCCGATTACCGGGCGGCGTCGCAACATCTGACCGGGAAGGTTGTTGGCTCGGGCGGGCATGAGGCCTCCTTGCTGCCGATCAACCGATTATCGGCGCACCTCGGCCAGCGCATCGGCGAATTGGTCAACGGCCCAGTCGAGCTCGCCGGCGGTCACCACCAGGGGCGGGGCGAAACGCAAGGTCGAGCCGTGCGTGTCCTTGACCAGCACGCCACGTTCGGCCAATGCCAGACCGAACTGTCTGCCGGTGCCCAGGGCGGGGTCGATGTCCACCCCGGCCCACAGGCCCAGCCCGCGCACGGCCCGCACTCCCTGCCTGACCAGGTCCATCAGGCGGGCATGCAGGTGGGCTCCGAGTTCGGTTGAACGCCGCTGGAATTCGCCGCGACGCAGCATATTGACCACGGTAATGCCGATGGCCGCGGCCAGGGGATTGCCGCCGAAGGTGGAGCCGTGCTCGCCGGGATGCAGCACCCCCAATACGTCCCGATCGGCCACCACCGCTGACAGCGGAACCACCCCGCCGCCCAGCGCCTTGCCGAGCAGGTAGATGTCGGGCACCACGTCCCAGTGTTCGCAGGCGAAGGTTCGTCCGGTGCGGGCCAGGCCGGACTGGATTTCGTCGGCGATCAGCAACACCCGGCTCCGGGTGCAGATTTCGCGAACCCGGGGCAGGAAATCGGCGGGCGGGACGATGATCCCGGCCTCCCCCTGGATGGGCTCGATGAGCACCGCGGCGGTGTGGGCGTCGATGGCGTCGGCCACGGCGCGATGGTCGCCGAACGGTACCGAGCGGAAACCGGGCGTGTACGGGCCGAACCCGCGCCGGGCCGTCTCGTCGTCGGAAAAGCTGATGATCGTGGTGGTGCGGCCGTGGAAGTTGTTGTGCGCCACGACAATATTCGCGCGGTTGGCCGGTACGCCCTTGACGTCGGCGCTCCACTTGCGGGCCACTTTGATGCCGCTCTCCACGGCTTCGGCACCGGTGTTCATCGGCAACACCATGTCCTTGTCGCACAATTCGGCCAACGCCTGGGCGAACGGGCCCAGCCGGTCGGCGTGGAAGGCCCGGCTCACCAGGGTCAGCCGGTCCAGCTGTGCGTGCGCGGTGGCCATGATCTCGGGGTTGCGGTGCCCGAAGTTCACTGCCGAATATGCGGCCAGACAGTCCAGATACCGGCGGCCGGTCACGTCGGTGATCCAGGCGCCCTCGGCGTCGGCGGCCACCACCGGCAGGGGCGCGTAGTTGTGGGCGAGGTAGCGATCGTCCAGCGCGATCGCCGATTCCGGGGTGACGTGGTTTCCCACCCGCTCCAGGGCGGTCATGGGTGCAGCTCCAGGGTGCAGCATTTGACCGATCCGCCACCTTTGAGCAGTTCGGAGAGGTCGACGCCGATCGGTTCGAAGCCGGCCTGGCGGAGTTGGGCGGCGAAGCCGGTGGCGGCCGCGGGCAGCACCACGTTGCGGTTGTCGGACACCACGTTGAGGCCGAGGACGTAGGTGTCGGCCGAGCTCACCTCGATGGCGGCGGGAAACAGTTCGGTGATGCGCTGCTGCGCCTCGGCGCTGAAGGCCGGGGGATAGTAGGCGATCGTCGAGTCGTCGAGCACGGCCAGCGCGGTGTCGAGGTGGTAGAACCGTGGGTCGACGAGTTCCAGGCTGGTCACGGTCCGGCCGGTCAGTGCCGCGATCTCGGCGTGGGCACGGCGGTCGGTGCGAAAGCCATGGCCGGCCAACAGATGTGACCCGACCAGTAGCAGGTCGCCCTGGCCTTCGTTGACGTATTGGGTGCGCAGCGGACGGTAACCGAGGCCGGTCATCCACTCGGCGTACGCGTCGGCCTCGCCGGCGCGCTGCGGATAGGCGAACCGGGCCACCACCGCGGTGTCGCCGATGAGGAAGCCGCCGTTGGCGGCGTACACCATGTCGGGCAGGCCGGGGCGGGGCGCCACCAGCTCTACGGTGTGCCCGAGGTCGGCGTAGACCTGGCGCAGGGTCTCCCACTGGCTGCGGGCCAGCGTGGGGTCGACGGGGGTGCTGATGTCCATCCATGGGTTGATGACGTATTCGACGGTGAAGTACTGCGGTGCGGTCATGGCGTAGCGGCGGGTGCGCGCTGTCCGTTGGTGCGTGATCGTGGGCATGACTTCGTCGGAAATAGTCATGAATCGACGATAAGAAGCCATTCTGGCGCAATCAATCGTTACCCGTTGCGTACCAGCTGGGCATATGTTGCGTAGATTATGCGAGTGCGACGTTTTATTGCGTGGAGGTGATCGTGGAGCGACTGGACGACACCGATGAACGGATCCTGGCCGAGCTCACCGAGCACGCCCGGGCGACGTTCGCCGAGATCGGGCAGCGGGTGAATCTGTCGGCGCCCGCGGTCAAGCGCCGGGTGGACCGCATGGTCGCCGACGGGGTGATCCGCGGTTTCACCACCGTCATCGACCGCAATGTGCTCGGCTGGCACACCGAGGCCTACGTGCAGGTGTTCTGTCAGGGCACGATCGCCCCAGATCAGTTGCGCGCGGCCTGGATCGACATTCCCGAGGTGGTCAGTGCGGCCACCGTGACGGGCACCGCCGACGCCATCCTGCATGTGTTGGCCCGCGATATGCGTCACCTCGAAGAGGCCCTGGAACGCATCCGCGCGACCGCCCGCATCGAGCGCAGCGAGAGCATCGTGGTGTTGTCCAACATCATCGAACGGGGCCGGCCGTGAGGCCGGCCTGTGACCGACGCCGGTGGCGTGCGCAAACGTAGGGTGGCGCACAACGCTTGACCGCCATCGTGTAAAAACCCCACGTGACTACTTCAACGGGATCAGCAGCGGGCATCGTCATCGTCGGTGGCGGGCTGGCGGCGGCCCGCACGGCGGAACAGCTGCGGCGTTCGGAGTACACCGGGCCCGTCACCATCGTCAGCGACGAAGATCATCTGCCCTACGACCGGCCTCCGCTGTCCAAGGAAGTGCTGCGCGCCGAGACCGATGACGTCACGCTCAAGCCCGCGGAGTTCTACGCCGAGAACGACATCACGCTGCGGCTCGGATCTGCCGCGCAATCGGTGGACACCGCGGCCAAGACGCTGAAGCTGGCCGACGGCAGCGAGGTGGGCTACGACGAGCTCATCATCGCCACCGGGCTGGTTCCCAAGCGCATCCGGTCGTTCGGCGATCTGCCCGGCATCCACGTGCTGCGGTCGTACGACGAGAGCATGGCCCTGCGCGAGCATGCCGGGAAGGCTCAGCGCGCCGTGGTGGTCGGGGCCGGCTTCATCGGCTGTGAGGTGGCGGCGAGCCTGCGCAAGCTGGGCGTCGAGGTGGTGCTCGTCGAGCCGCAGCCGACGCCGCTGGCCTCGGTGCTCGGTGAGCAGATCGGCGCGTTGGTGACCCGGCTGCATCAGGCCGAAGGGGTCGACGTGCGCTGCGGTGTCGGGGTCAGCGAGGTGCGCGGTGCCGAGCGCGTCGAGCAGGTCCTGCTCGGTGACGGCACCGAACTCGACGCCGATCTGGTGGTGGTCGGTATCGGCTCGCACCCGGCCGTCGACTGGCTCGAAGGCAGCGGGATCGAGCTCGACAACGGCGTGGTGTGCGACGAGCTCGGCCGGGCCAGCGCCCCGAACGTGTGGGCCATCGGCGATGTCGCGTCGTGGCGGGATCACGTGGGTGGTCAAGTGCGGGTTGAGCATTGGAGCAACGTGGCCGACCAGGCCCGGGCCATGGTGCCGGCGATGCTGGGCCAGGAGGCCTCGCCCGTGGTGTCGGTGCCGTACTTCTGGAGCGATCAGTACGACGTCAAGATCCAGTGCCTGGGCGAGCCCGAGGCCGACGATGTGGTGCACGTCGTGGAAGACGACGGCCGGAAGTTCCTGGCCTTCTACGAGCGCGACGGTGTCGTGGTCGGCGTGGTCGGCGGCGGGATGCCCGGCAAGGTGATGAAGGCCCGCGGCAAGATCGCCGCCGGTGCTCCGATCGCCGACGTCCTGGGCTGACTTTCCTGCGATTTGTGCACGTTCAGCGGCGCTCACCGCCGGTGGATGTGCACAAATCGCTCTAGAACTGGCCGAGGTAGAACCGGCCGCCCTGGTCGTCGGTGCATTCGGCCATCAGTCCGTACGGCTGTCGTGACGGCTCTTGGAGCACCGTGCCGCCGGCTTCACGGACCCGGTCGACCGCGACCTCGATATCGGCGACCGTCCACATCGGCACGGTGGTGGCGCGCTCGGCTCCGCCGGCCATACCGGACATCGGCTGGCTGCCCTGCACGCCCCAGCCGTCGTCGACCCGGCCCGGCTCGAAGGTCCACGACAGCACCCGACCGTAGAACTCCTTGAATGCCCCCGAATCGGGCACTTCGTAGGTGAGGTACGAAAGTTCGCCTGGCCCAGCACCATTGAGCTCGGGACGGGGCACGTAGGTGCTGGGCTGGAACACCGCGAACGCGGTCCCGGCCGGGTCGGTGGCGTCGAGTACGGTGCCGAATTCCCGCGGCTGCGGCTCACCGGTGACGCCGCCGGCCGCGGTGATGGCGTGGCGTGCCGTGTCGAGGTCGTCCACGGCGAAGCAGCAGAACAACGTGGCGGGCCCGTCGGTGCCGAAGATCCCGACGTGTTGTCTGGTGTTCGTCACCCGATGGGTGACCGGATCGAAGGTCCAACCCAGCACCCGTCCGTAGAACCGGGCCGCCCGTTCGACGTCGGGCGCCCAGACCGAGACGTAGCCGACGTCGCCGTGCCGGATCGGTGGCGGTGCGTCGGGCAGCGGGCCGGCCAGCATCCAGCGGTGCCCGGACGGGTCGAAGATCGTGGCGTTGCGGGTGCCGTAGTTTTCGTACGGCTCGCGCTGCACCTGAGCGCCGAACGTGCGGGCTCGTTCCAGAACCGCGTCGGTGTCCGCCACGTGGAGCAGCAGGCTCACCGAATTGGTTTCCGGTTCAGGGACTTTCAATCCCAGTTCGGGGTATTCGTCGGCCAGGTAGAGCACGCCTCCGGCCAGCTCGAGCTCGGCGTGCCCGATACGGCCGTCATCCATGACGATCGGCTCGCCGACCTGTCGGGCGCCGAACACGTCGACATACCAGGCGATCGCCGCGCGCGCGTCGCGGGTGGCGAGGTAGGGGATCACGGCCGAGCGCGGCTGCGGCGCCGCCGGGTGGTTCAGTGCCGCTGATGGCCGGTCCAGGTCGGAAAGCGCGGTGTCGGTTCCGCTCATGACGACTCCTTCGGTGTGGGTGGGCAGGGTGAGTGCCGATTCCAGGCGGGCACGCAGGCGGGCCGCGAACGCCGGATCGGGGGAGACCGGATGGTCGTGGCCGGTCAGCACGGTCAATGGATCGTGGCTGTTGTTCACGACGTTCCTCCCTCCGGGTACTGGGATCGGAAGGCGCGGCGGGCCCGCACCAACAGGGCTTCGGTGGCGTGCACCGTGCGGCCGATCAACTCGGCGCACTCGGGCACCGTGCAGTCATCGAGGTAGCGCAGCGCCAGCACGGTCCGGTGGTGTTCGGGCAGGCGCGCCAAAACCGACTCGGCGACAAGGCGATCCAGTTCGGCATCCCAGTCGTCGGCCGGGTCCACCGGTTCGGGCAGTTCGGCCACCGGCACGGTGAAGCGGTCGTGGCGGCGTCGGTAGTGGTCGGCGAGTTTGTGCCGGGCCACCCCGATCAGCCACGGCACCGAGATCGGCGGCGGCGACGGTCGGCGAGCCGCGTCCATGGCGGCCAGGAACGTCTCCGACGTCAGGTCCTCGGCGGTTCCGCGGTCACCGCAGCGGCGTACGAAGTAGCCGTACACCACTGGCAAGGCCTCGTCGTAGCACCTCAGCAGTAGCCGCGGAGCGTCAGTTTCGGCGCTCACACCCTTATCGTCGCCTTCGGGGACCGAACTCCGACGGGTTGCGCGAAGAAATTTTCACCGGAAAATCATTGGCCCCGGTCAGTGGTGGTGCGCCATGGTGGTGGTCGACGTGGTGGATGTCTATGCATTCCGGAGGGACGGGTTCGTCAGGGTCGAGCAGGCGGCTCCGGTCGAAATTGCCGATGCGGCCAGGGATCTGCTCTGGGAGCAGATCGGGCTGTCGCCGTATGAACCGGCAACCTGGACCAGCCCGGTGGTCTGGGCGGCCGACCTCACCGGGGCCGGCCCGTTCGGGGAGTTGGCGGGCAGCGTCGTGCTCGCCGATACGTTGGACGAGATCTGCGGAGCCGGACGGTGGCAGCCGCGGGGCTGGCACATCGACGCCAACACCCCGCTGCCGGGTGGGGAGTGGGCGGTCAGCGGCCGTCCGCACACGCTGTTGGTGCTGACCCTGCTGTCCGAGGTGGGTCCTACCGATGCGCCGACGCGCATTCGGGTGGGTTCACACCGTGACGTCGCCCGGGTGCTGGGCCCAGATCCGGTCGATTTCGTGGCGGCCGGTGCGGTGGTCGACGATGCGAGCCGAAGCTGTCCGGTGGCCCATGCGACGGGCCGGCCCGGTGACATGTACGTGGTGCACCCGTTCACAGCCCATGCCGCCGACGTACATCGTGGCAGCACACCACGTTTCATGTCGCAGGCGCCTGTCATGCTCACCGACGAACTCGGCCCGCAGGGTCCGCCGGCCCTGGCCTGCGTGTGGGACAGGCCGTCGGATCAGGACTTGGCGTAGAAGAAGCCCGTTCCGATGATCGCGATGTGATCGCGATGCCCGACAGCACGGCGATACCTTGAGGCCTGGTTACCCGGAAGGCCGGATGTCCATACCCGCCGGGGTCAGAGCCTCCAGCCCCGGCCGGGCCACCTCGAAGGCGTCGGCGATGGCCTGCGACAGGGCCACCGACTCGTCGGCCAGCCAGTGCCCATAGGCCGACAGTGCCACGCCAAGCATCAGCCAGCCCACGGTCTGTGGCATCAGATCGTCGGCGTGGGCGCCGATCCGTCCCGCCACGTACACCGCGACCACCTCACGCCAACCGGCGTACATCGTCATCGAATACGCCTGCAGTTCAGCAGTTTCCAGGATCACCCGCATGCGCCGGCGATGCTGGGTCAGCTCGGCGTCGTCGTAGGTGTTGAACGACAGCAGGGCCGCACGCAGTGCCTCGGCCAGCGGGATCTCGGTGCTCAGCGAGGCGAGCAGCTCCCGTAGGTGCTGCAGGTGGGCGTTGAAATCTCCCCAGGGGATGGCGTTCTTGGAGGCGTAGTAGCGGAACAGCGTGCGCCGTGCGATGCCGGCCGCCTTGGCCACGTCATCGACGCTGACCTGGTCGAAGCCGCGGGTGGCGAAGAGCTGCAGGGCGACGTCGGTGATGTGGTCCTGGGTGGTGGACGGACGCCGGCCGACGCGCGACCCGGATGCCCCCGGGGCCAAACCCGCCATGAATCCGCCCTTCCATTTGTGCACTCGATGCCATATTCTTGCGACTCAGGTCACAATTGTCGAGGACCACAGCCGAAAGAAAGGTGCGATTCGTGGATCAGAACCCGCAGACAGAAACCGAAACCCAGCTCGTCACCGAGACGCTCGTCGAAGAGGTCTCGATCGACGGTATGTGCGGGGTTTACTGACAGTGTCCACACAGGTCACCGAAGCGGCCGGGCGCACCGGTGTGGTCTTCGACCCCGATGTCAGCTGGCGGTTACACCACCAGGTGGCGGTGCGGCCCGAGCCGTTCGGTGCCCTGCTGTATCACTTCGGAACCCGCAAGCTGTCGTTTCTGAAGAACCGGACGGTCGTCGAGGTGGTCAACGCTCTGGCTGACCATCCCGACGCCCGGTCCGCGTGCCGCGCGGCCGGTATCGCCGACTCCGACCAGGGCCCGTACCTGCATGCGCTGAGTGTGCTGGTGGCCTCGAAGATGCTCATCCCCGGGAATACACAATGACTTCTGTTGCGCCTGCGCCGGTGCGCACCCCCGTTCCGAGGCTCGTCGAACAGTTCGAACACGGACTCGACGCGCCGATCTGCCTGACCTGGGAGCTCACCTACGCCTGCAACCTGGCGTGCGTGCACTGCCTGTCCTCCTCGGGCAAGCGGGATCCGCGCGAGCTGTCCACCCAGCAGTGCAAGGACATCATCGACGAGCTGGAACGCATGCAGGTGTTCTACGTGAACATCGGCGGTGGCGAACCCACTGTGCGCCCGGACTTCTGGGAGTTGGTCGACTATGCGACCGAGCACCACGTCGGGGTCAAGTTCTCCACCAACGGCGTGCGCATCACCCCCGAGGTGGCCGCGAAACTTGCCGCCAGTGACTACGTCGACGTGCAGATCTCCCTGGACGGCGCCAACGCCGAGGTGAACGACGCGGTGCGCGGCAAGGGCTCGTTCGACATGGCCGTGCGCGCGCTGGAAAACCTTGCCGCGGCTGGCTTTTCCGATGCCAAGATCTCCGTGGTGGTGACCCGGCACAACGTCGACCAGCTCGATGAGTTCAAGGCGCTGGCCGACCGCTACGGGGCCACGCTGCGGATCACCCGGCTGCGCCCGTCGGGCCGCGGTGCCGACGTCTGGGACGAACTGCACCCCACCCCGGACCAGCAGCGCCAGCTGTACAACTGGCTGGTCGCCCATGGCGAGCGGGTGCTCACCGGCGACTCGTTCTTCCACCTGTCCGGGCTCGGTGAGCCTGGCGCGCTGGCCGGGCTGAACCTGTGCGGCGCCGGCCGGGTGGTCTGCCTGATCGATCCGGTGGGCGACGTCTACGCCTGCCCGTTCGCCATCCATGACAAGTTCCTGGCCGGAAACATTTTGGAAGATACCGGTTTTGGCTCCGGTTTCCAGAACGTCTGGCAGCACTCGCCGCTGTTCCGGGAACTGCGCGAGCCGCAGTCGGCCGGTGCCTGCAGTGGCTGCGGGCATTACGACGCCTGTCGCGGTGGCTGCATGGCCGCCAAGTTCTTCACCGGTCTGCCGATGGACGGGCCGGATCCCGAGTGCGTCGAAGGCTGGGGCGAGCCGGCCCTGGCCGCCGAACGCGTCAAGCCCAAGCCCAGCGGCGATCATTCCCGCGGCACCAAGCAGGGGCCGGTGGCCCTGAAGTTGCTGACCAAGCCGCCCGCCCGCATCTGTAACGAAAGTCCGGTGTAAATCCATGGCTCGTGATACCTGGTTCGAGACCGTCGCCATCGCCCAGCAGCGGGCGAAGAAGCGACTGCCCCGCTCCGCGTACTCGTCGCTGATCTCGGCCAGCGAAAAAGGTGTGACGGTCTCCGACAACGTGGAGTCGTTCGCCGAACTGGGGTTCGCCCCGCACGTCATCGGTGCCACCGAGAAGCGTGAGATGGCGACAACGGTGATGGGGCAAGACATTTCGATGCCCGTCATCATCTCGCCGACCGGTGTGCAGGCGGTGGACCCCGACGGTGAGGTGGCCGTGGCGCGGGCGGCCGCGGCACGTGGCACCGCCATGGGGCTGTCGTCGTTCGCGAGCAAGCCGATGGAAGAAGTCACCGCCGTCAACGACAAGATCTTCTTCCAGATCTACTGGCTCGGATCCCGCGACGAGATTGCCGAGCGGGTGCAGCGGGCCAAGGATGCGGGTGCGGTCGGGCTCATCGCCACGACCGACTGGAGCTTCAGCCACGGCCGGGACTGGGGTAGCCCGAAGATTCCGGAGCGAATGGACTTGCGCACGATGTTGCGGATGTCCCCGGAGGTGCTCACCAAGCCGCGCTGGCTGTGGAGCTTCGGCAAACACCTGCGTCCGCCGGACCTGCGGGTGCCCAACCAGGGCCGGCGCGGCGAGCCGGGGCCGACGTTCTTCGAGGCCTACGGCCAGTGGATGGGCACCCCGCCACCCACCTGGGAGGACATTGCCTGGTTGCGCGAGCAGTGGGGTGGACCTTTCCTACTCAAGGGCATGGTCCGCGTCGATGACGCCAAACGTGCTGTTGACGCAGGTGTTTCGGCGATCACGGTGTCCAACCACGGCGGCAACAACCTGGACGGCACGCCCGCGGCGATCCGCTGCCTGCCGGCCATCGCCGAAGCGGTGGGGGACCAGGTGGAGGTTTTGCTGGACGGCGGGATCCGCCGGGGCAGCGACGTGGTGAAGGCCGTGGCGCTGGGTGCCCGGGCCGTGATGATCGGTCGGGCCTACCTGTGGGGCCTGGCTGCCAACGGGCAGGCCGGTGTGGAGAACGTCCTCGATATCCTCTCCGGCGGCATCGACTCGGTGCTGCGCGGGTTGGGTAAGTCCTCGATCCACGAGTTGACGCCCGAGGACATCCTCGTGCCCGAGGGCTTCACCCGGACGCTCGGAGTGCCGCGCGCCGGGGCCTGACGGCGCACCCGTGCGCGTCGCGGTGTGCCGTGACTGGGGTGGCAGAAGAGGCGTACGTGATGCTCACGGCGGGTGTGGGGAAATTCGGGGCAAAGCAATTGCTGCCCGTACTCCAACAATTGGCGCACAGTAGGTGAATTCGGCCTACGATCGGCACGTGGCTTTCCCCAGCGGGCTCGGGAACTCAACGTCGAGACAGCTACGCAGCATGTCGCCAATGTTGATCATCCCGGTGGGCTCTACCGAGCAACATGGTCCGCACCTGCCCCTGGACACCGACACCCGGATCGCCACCGCCGTCGCGCACGCGGTGCGTGAGCGTCTCGATGCTCCGGTGCCGGGGGAGTGGATGGTCGCACCGCCGGTCTGTTACGGCGCCAGCGGCGAGCACGAAGGTTTTCCGGGCACGGTGTCGATTGGCACCGAAGCCCTGCGATTGTTGCTGGTGGAGTACGGACGGTCCGCGTGTGGTTGGGCCCCGCGGCTGGCCTTCGTCAATGGTCACGGGGGGAATCTGCAGGCATTGGCGGCGGCCGTGACCCGGCTGCGTGACGAGGGCCGCGATGTTGGCTGGGTGCCGTGCTTCGCGTCCGGTGCCGACGCACATGCGGGGCATACCGAAACATCTGTATTGCTACATATTTCGCCCGAGGATGTCGATGCCGCGGCGTGGTCCCCCGGGAACACGGCTCCGCTGGCGGAGCTCATGCCGGCGATGCGTAGCGGCGGCGTCGCCGCGGTCAGCGAACTCGGGGTGCTCGGCGACCCGACAACCGCCACCGCCGCCGACGGGGAGCGTATCTTTGCTGAAATGGTCGACGGGTGTGCCGGTCGGATGAGGCGGTGGCAGCCGGACCGGAACGGATTGTTGATATGACCGGACCGAGGCTGCCCGACGGTTTTGCCGTGCAGGTGGATCGCCGCGTCAAGGTGCTCGGGGCCGGCGCGGCCCTGCTGGGTGGGTCGCCCACCCGGTTGCTGCGGCTGGCGCCGACGGCGCAGACGATGCTCAACGGTGGCCGTCTGGAAGTGCATGATGCGCAGAGCGCGCAATTGGCGCGGACTTTGCTCGACGCCACGGTGGCTCATCCCCGCCCGCCGAGTGGGCCCTCGCATCGCGACGTGACGGTCATTATTCCGGTGCGCGACAACGTATCCGGTCTGCACCGGTTGATCGCGGCGTTGCGCGGTCTGCGGGTGATCGTGGTTGACGACGGGTCGGCCGTCCCGGTGGCGCAATCCGAGTTCGCCGGGATGCACTGTGATGTGCAGGTGCTCCGGCACCTGCGTAGCAACGGTCCGGCGGCGGCCCGCAACACCGGTCTGGCCGCCTGTGAGACGGACTTCGTGGCGTTCCTCGACTCTGATGTGGTGCCCCGCCGCGGCTGGCTGGAGGCGTTGCTCGGGCACTTCTGCGATCCGGCTGTGGCGCTCGTGGCACCCCGGATCGTCGGGCTGCACACCGCCGACAACGTGGTGGCCCGGTATGAGGCGGTGCGGTCGTCGTTGGATCTGGGGGTGCGTGAGGCGCCGGTGGTGCCCTACGGCCCGGTGTCCTACGTGCCGAGTGCGGCGATCATCTGCCGGCGGTCGGCGCTGGCCGCGGTCGGCGGCTTCGACGAGACCATGCGATCAGGCGAGGATGTGGACCTGTGCTGGCGGCTGGTGGAATCCGGGGCCCGGCTGCGCTACGAGCCGATCGCGCTGGTGGCTCACGATCACCGGACAGATCTGCGAGAGTGGTTCAACCGCAAGGCTTTCTACGGCAGCTCGGCCGCACCGTTGAGCACCAGGCACCCGGGCAAGACCGCACCGGTGGTGATCTCGGGCTGGACGCTGATGGTGTGGCTGCTGCTGGCCATGGGCTCGAGCGTGGGATATCTGGGCTCGGTGGTGATCGCCATCTTCACCGGCCGCCGCATCGCCCGGTCGCTGAGCGCCGTCGACACCGAGCCCACCGAGGTCGCCGCGGTGACCGCGCGCGGGCTGTGGTCGGCGGCGCTGCAGCTGTGCTCGGCCATCTGTCGGCACTACTGGCCGGTCGCCCTGATCGCCGCGCTGCTGTTCCGCCGGGCCAGGCATGCGGTGCTGGTGGCCGCGGTGCTCGACGGGGTGGTGGATTGGGCCACCCGGCGAGGCAACGCCGACGACGACACCAAACCGGTCGGCCTGCTGGCCCACTTGCTGCTCAAGCGACTCGACGACATGGCCTACGGGCTGGGGCTGTGGACCGGCGTGGTGCGGGAACGCCAGTTGGGTGCGCTCAAGCCGCAGCTGCGGAGCTGAAGCGGCGACGTGACCTGGCCAACCTATCGGCCGCCCGAGTGGACGGACGTCTTGATCGTCGGTGCCGGCAGCGCTGGATCGGTTTTGGCAGAACGGCTTTCCGCCGATCCCGGCTGCCAGGTGACCGTCGTGGAGGCGGGCCCGGCACCGTCTGATCCCCGAGTGGCGGCGCAGATCACCGATGGCCTGCGGCTGCCGATCGGTGCGGCAAGTTCGGTGGTGCGTCATTACCCGTCGACGCTGACCGAGCAGCCGCGGCGGCACACCGAGATCGTCCGCGGTTCGGTGGTGGGGGGTTCGGGCGCGGTCAACGGCGGTTACTTCTGCCGCGGCTTACCGACGGACTTCGACGGTTGGGCGGTCGCCGGCTGGGGGTGGGACGACGTGCTGCCGCACTTTCGGGCGATCGAGTCCGACCTGGACTTCGATACCGCCCTGCACGGATCTGACGGTCCGATCAAGGTTCGTCGGGTACGTGAATTCGATGGTTGCACAGCGTCATTCGTCGATGCGGCGAGAGATTCCGGATTCACCTGGATCGATGATCTCAACGGATCGGATACCGGGGCGGCGTTGCCGGCCGGCGTGGGCGCGGTGCCGCTGAACATCAACGGCGGCACCCGGGTCGGCCCCGGCGGGGCGTACCTGCAACCTGCCGTGCATCGCCCGAATCTGGCCGTGCTGACCGACACCGCGGTCCGCCGGGTGATGATCGCCGACGGGCGGGCGGCCGGTGTGGAGCTCGACGATGGCGAGCTGGTGCTTGCCGACCGAATTATTCTGTGCGCCGGTGCGATTGGGTCTGCACACCTGCTGATGTTGTCGGGTGTCGGTCCGCCGGCCGAGCTCGCGGCACTCGGGATCGA
Organism: [Mycobacterium] fortunisiensis; assembly: GCF_019050325.1. GTDB lineage: Bacteria > Actinomycetota > Actinomycetes > Mycobacteriales > Mycobacteriaceae > Mycobacterium > Mycobacterium fortunisiensis. The sequence continues at coordinate 132,595 of NZ_VOMB01000010.1, forward strand.
GGTGGTGGCGCCCCTGCCCGTCGGTATGCACACCGTGGACCATCCGGAATGGGTACTGCCGGTCTCCTGGACGCCGACGCACGGCCTGCCGCCGTTGGAGGCTGTGCTCACCACCGCCGACGGTATCGAGGTACGCCCGTACACCGTGGGCTTCTCGGCGATGGTGCACGGCCCCGGGCATGATCCAGCTGAGCTCCCGCATCTCGGCGTGGCACTGATGCGTCCACATTCGCGGGGGCGGGTCCGGTTGGTCTCCGCCGATCCGGCGGTGGCGCCGGTCATCGAGCACCGTTACGACACCGTGGCCGAGGATGTCGAGGCGCTGCGCCGCGGTGCCGAGCTGGCTCGCGAATTGGTCAGCCGCACGGCGGAAGTCGGTGAAGCGTCGTGGTCGACGTCGCAACATTTGGCCGGCACCGCGCCGATGGGAACCGGGCCCGATGCCGTGGTGGACCCGACGTGCCGGGTGCTCGGGGTCGAGGGGCTGTGGGTCGTCGACGGGTCGATCATGCCCGCCATCACCAGCCGCGGCCCGCACGCGACCATTGCCATGATCGGTCATCGGGCTGCGGAGTTTCTTGCGACCTGAGCCGTCGGACCACCCGGAGTTGCGCACCGTCGCGGCCCGGCGCCCAGACGCCGACAAACAGTGCGGCCACGGCGAGCACGGCCGCCATCACGAGCAGGGCCGAGTTCGTGGCATCCAGGAATGCCTGCTTGGCCAACTGTCCGACAGCCGTACCTTCCGGGCCGAGCTGCCCGACCACGGCGAGCGCTTCGGCCAACGAACTCAGCAGCGGCTCTCGCACCTCGGCGGGGAGCCCGGACAGCTTGGGCCCCAGGTGGTTCTGGTAGTTGGCGGCCAGGATGGAGCCGGCCACCGCGATGCCCAGGGCCGCGCCGACCTCCCGGGTGGTGTCGTTGACGGCGGAGGCCACGCCCTGCTTCTCGTCGGGAACTGCGCTCATGATGGCCGATGTGGTCGGTGCGGTGCACAGGCCGATACCGATGCTGATGATGACCAGCGGCCAGGTGTAGTCCAGGTAGGTGGAGTCCAGTTGCAGCAGCCGCATGCACATCAGGCCGGCCGCGATCACCAGCAGGCCCAGCGACACGCACACCCGAAGTCCCAGCCGCGGGAGATACAGGTGGGTGGTGGCGCCGAGCGCGAGCACCGGAATCATCAATGGACACAGCGCTATTGCGGTCTGGATCGGGCTGTATCCCATCACCAGCTGGATGTACTGCATGCTGACGAAGAAGTAGCCGAAGTTCGCGAAGAACAAGAATGTCACGCCCACGGCGCCGGTGGCGAAGTCGGGTTTTCGGAACAGCCGGACGTCCAGGAGCGGGTGGCGGCGCTTGAGTTCGACGACGGTGAAGGCGGCCGCCAGGGCGATGCCGGTGCTCATGCAGCCCCACACCAACGGATCGGTCCAGCCCCGTACCGGGGCCTCCACCACGCCGAGCACGAAGACCGCGACCGCGACCCCGATCAGGATCGCCCCGATCCAGTCCAGCGGCGCGGCGTCGTCGTCGCGCGAGGAGGGCACGGTGCAGGTCAGTACGAACAACCCGGCTCCGGCGAGGGCGAACGCCGCGAAGATGGACTGCCATGCCCAGAAGTGCAGCAACCCGCCGGTGATCAGGAAGCCGAAGACGGCGCCCGAACCGACGACACCGGCCCAGACCCCAATCGCCTTGTTGCGTTCGGATTTTGGAAAGGCCGCCGTGAGTAGGGAGAGGGTGGCCGGCATGATGAAGGCCGCGCCGGCCCCGGCCACGGCGCGGGCCGCGATCAGCTGTGGTGGGTCGTCGAACATCAGGGGCGCGGCTGAGGCCAGCACGAAGACCGCCAGGCCGGTCAGCAGGGCGCCGCGGCGGCCGTAGCGGTCGCCGATCGCGCCGGCCGGCAGCAGCAGGCAGGCGAGCACCAGGGTGTATCCGTCGATCACCCAGGTGAGTTGGGCCTGGGTGGCCGTGGTCTGCCGGGCGATGTCGGGGAGCGCGGCGTTGAGCGCCACCATGGAGGCGATCACGATCGAGACGTCCATGCAGGCCACCGCGAGCAACCAGTACCGGCGCCGGATCGACAGTTGGGCCAGGCCGGAGTCGATATCCTGACGGAACTCGACGAGCGTGTCGGACATGCTGGGCGCCTTTTCGTCGATGAAGTTTTGAGACTAACAGTCTCGTAGCGAGACGGTAAGTCTTTTTTGGAGGTGTTGGTGCATGACTGCGCAGAGCGGTGACCCGCGGCCGGCTCGATCCCGGGCCCGGCTACTCGAGGCGGCGACGTCGTTGTTGCGGTCGGGCGGACCCAGCGCGGTGACGGTGGACGCGGTCACCAAGGCCGCCAACGTGGCCAGGGCGACGCTGTACCGGCATTTCCCCAGTGGAAATGACTTGCTGGCCGCGGCATTTCGGACACTTATCCCGGCGGCGCCGACGCCGCCGGACGAGGGTACGCTGCGCGACCGGTTGGTCGCCCTGGTTCAGGCGCAGGCCGATTCGATCGCCGAGGCGCCGATCAGTGTGACCGCGATGTCATGGCTGGCGCTGGGGGGCGACATGGAGAAGCTGCCCTGGCGCACCGACGACAGCCCGGAGGTGCGGACACTGCGCGAACGGGTGGCCGAACAGTACGCGGCGCCGTTCGAGGCGATCTTCGCCCACCCGGATGCGATCGCCGAACTCGGCGAGGTGGATCGTACCCAGGCTGCGGCGCTGCTGCTGGGCCCGATCGTCCTCGGCAAGCTCAGCACGCTGTCGGAATTCGACTACAGCGCCTGCGTGCGGGCCGCGGTGGATGGCTTCCTGGCCACCCACCGCCGTACCGAAACCGCTCAGCGCAGCGAGTAGCGGATCGGCAGGTGTTTGAGCCCGCCGACGAACGTGGTCGCGGAAAGCTGTGGCGTACCGGCCAATTCGATGGACTCCAGCCGGCTCAATAACTCGGTGAACAGGCTGTTCATCTCCATCCGGGCCAGGGCCGCGCCCAGGCAGAAGTGCACGCCGTATCCGAATGCGAGGTGTTTGTTGGGGTCTCGCGTGATGTCGAAACGGTGCGGCTGGTCGAAGACCTCTTCGTCGCGATTGCCGGAAACGTAAGCCAGGTAGACGGATTCGCCCTTGGCGATCGGCGTACCGCGCACGGTGGTGTCGGCGGTGGCGGTGCGCATGAACTCCTTCACCGGTGTGGACCACCGGATCATCTCCTCGACCGCGGTGCCCATCAGGTCGGGTTGGGCCTGAAGTGCGGCCAGCTGGTCCGGATTTTCGATGAGGGCGTGCAGACCGCCGGAGATCGCGTCCTTGGTGGTGTCGTGACCGGCGCTGGCGACGATGACGTAATACGACGCGGTGTCGACGTCGGACAGCGGTTGCCCGTCGATGGTGCCGTTGGCAATGGCCGAGGCCAGATCCTCGGTCGGGTTGGCCCGGCGTGACGCGGTCAGTGTCGAGAAATAGGCGAAGAAGTCCATCAGGACGCTGAGCTGGTCCTCCAACGACCCGCTCTCGCGCTTGTACTCGTCGTCGTCGCCACCGAACATCTCCTGCGTCAGCATGTGCATCCGGGAGAAATCTTCTTCGGGCAGGCCGAGCAGCGACATGATCACGTAGAGCGGGAAGTCGACGGCGATCGCGGTGACGAAATCGCATTCGGGTCCGATGTCACGCATCTTGTCGACGTAGCGCTTGGCCAGTTCGTCCACTCGCACCTTCAGGGCGCGCATCGCCTTGGGGCGGAACCAATCTGCGCCGATCGCCCGGACCTTGCGATGGTGCGGGTCGTCCATGTGGATGAGGGTGCGCAGGCCCATGCCGGCTTCGAGTTGCTGCTTGGCCAGGTCGTCGGCGGCCGCGGTGGCCAGCAGGGGCCGGGGCTCGCTGATGAACAGTTCGTTGTCGCGCTCGACGGCCATGATGTCGGCGTGCTTGGTGATTGCCCAGAACGGGCGGTAGGGCCGGTTGTCCACCCAGGCCACCGGGTTGTGGGCACGCAGGTGGGTCAGCGCGGAGTGCAGGCGCGCGTCGTCGGCATACGCCGTCGGGTCGGCCAGAACTTTCGCGGCGTCATCCATCGTCGGCGCGCTCATGCGGACTCCTCACTGCTACTTGACGGGTGTCAATTACCACCATATGTGATCGGCACCACGTAAGGGGGTCGATTCTGCCGACCGGACCCGTACGCTCGCAGCCATGCGGTCGGGACGTCTCGGTGTCGCTTTGCTGACGATGCTGGTGATGCTGGTGGCGGGCTGTGTCCAGGGTGGCGGTCAGGGGACGACGCCGAGTCGGCCGCCGACCCGCGTCCAGGGGGCCGACCCGGCGCTGGTGCAGCTGGCGGCCGGAACCCTGCGTGGCACAGTGACATCCGACCGGCGGGTGTTCGCCGGAATCCCCTATGCCGCTGCGCCGGTGGGGCCGCTGCGGTTCGCGCCCCCGGCCCCCGCGCAGGGTTGGGCCGGGCAGCGTGACGCCACCCGGCCGGGCCCCCGCTGCATCCAGGACCCCGCCGTGGACCCGGAGCAGGGGCGTAACGCGGCCGAGGACTGCCTGACACTGAACGTCTGGACGCCGCCGGTCTCGGACGAGTTGCGACCCGTGATGGTGTGGATCCACGGCGGGGCATTCGTCGGTGGCAGCGGCGACATCTACGACGCCGGACAGCTGGCGGCGCGCGGCGGCATCGTGGTGGTCACGATCAACTACCGGCTGGGCACATTGGGCTTCCTGGCCCATCCGGCACTGGGCGCCGACGGCGACGTCGGCAACTATGGGTTGGCCGATCAGCAGGCAGCTTTGCGGTGGGTCCGGGACAACATCGCCGATTTCGGTGGAGACCCGGAAAAGGTCACGGTGGCAGGCGAATCCGCCGGCGGCATGTCGGTGTGTGATCACCTGGTGGCACCCGAATCGGCGGGATTGTTCCGGGCGGCGATCCTGATGAGCGCGCCGTGCCAGGCGCAGGCCGACCTGGCTTCCGCGAGCCGCAGGTCGCTGGACTACGCCGCGGCGGTCGGGTGTCCGGTCCCTGCGGCCGCGGCCGCCTGCCTGCGCGGCTTACCGGTCGAGGAGCTGCGAGAACCCGTGTGGTACTTCAACATCGGCAGCGACGAGCTCACCGGACCGGTCACTGGATCGGCCCTGGTGCCCCGGGCGCCGTTGGCGGCGTTCGGGTCCGGGCAGGCTCAATCGGTCCCGGTGTTGATCGGCACCAACCGTGACGAGTTCACCCTCTTCGTGGCGCTGCGGTACCTGCGCGAAGGTCAGCGGTTCACCCAGGCGGATTATCCGCGGCTACTGGCCGAAACATTTGGTCCCGGTGCGGCGGCCGTCGGTCTGCACTACCCGGTCGGCCGGTACGGCGGGGTGGCGCAGGCCTATTCGGCAGCGGTCACCGACGGCGAATTCGCCTGCGTGGCAGACCGGATGGCGGCCGAGCTGGCCGAGAAAGCCCCGGTCTACGCCTACGAGTTCAACGACCGCGAGGCCCCGGCGCCGGAGGTGATGCGGACCCTGCCGTTCCCCGTCGGCGCCAGCCACTCGCTGGAGCTTCGCTATCTGTTCGACGTTGGTGGGGCGCCCCCGCTGAACGCTGTGCAGCAGCGGCTCTCCGACGAGATGCTCGACTACTGGAGCGCGTTCGTGCGCGACGGCCGGCCCGCGGTCGACGGCCTGCCGGATTGGCCCGGGTTCGATGCGGCCGGCCCGCCGTCGAGAATGTCGTTGCAGCCCGGCGGCAGCCGGGTGAACAATGGCTTCGCCCTCGAACACCAATGCGCATTCTGGGCGGCGTTGAAGGAGAAGTGAATTCGATGGCCACACCGGACCCGCAGGCGTTCGCCCAAGAGTGGGTCCGGGCATGGAACGCGCACGACGTGGATGCGGTGCTGGCGCATTTTCATGACGACGTGGTGTTCAGTTCACCGATCGCGGCGCGGGTACTTCCCGAGAGTGGGGCCGTGGTGCGGGGCAAGGACGCCTTGCGTCACTACTGGACGACGGCGTTGGCCGCGTATCCCGACCTGCATTTCGAGGTGGTCGACGTCTACCGCGGTGAATCGGCGCTGGTGATCCACTACCGCAATCAACTCGGCGGCCTGGTCAACGAGGTGCTGCTGTTCGACGGTGCACTGGTGCGCGAGGGGCACGGCACCTATCTGGACCAGTAGCGGCTCAGGCCGGCGTCACCCACGTGGTGATGTCGGCGTGCACCACCTCTTCGCCGTGACGATCGGTGATGCTGACCGGGACCACGATGTCGGTGCCCTCGGTGATGGCCTCGAAGTCCGGCGGCGCGAGCTGCGCGGTGGCCCGCAGCGAGGTGGTCGCCTTGGCGAGGTACTGCACGGTCATCGCCTTGGGGATCCAGCGGTGCGTCGTCGGCACCGTGGCCTCCATGAGCATGCCCATCGCCATCTCGGCGGCGTTGCACGATGCGATGGCGTGCACGGTGTGCAGGTGGTTGTAGACGTAGAACCACTTCGGCACCGTCACCTCGGCCAGCCCGGGCTCCATGCGCACCACATGCGGCAGCACCGAGGCGAAGTACGGCACCCGGACCATGGCCGCGGCGGAGAACAGCCGTGAACCGCCGGGCAACGCCGACATCTTCTTCCATGCTTTATAGGTGGCGCTGGGCTGTGTCATGCCCAGACCTTACTCAAGAGTAAGTTCGGTACCGAAGGGTGTGGCTGAGCTGAGGAAGCCACGGGCAAGACGAAGCTTCGCGTGTGAAGCGCTGTGGCGCTCAGGAGCCGGATTTTCCGCCATGGCGCTTCATGAGCGGCCCATGCCTGGCGGGTAGCGTCGACGTCGGGAAACGGTGGGAAATCCGCGCCGTGGATCGTCATTGCCGGCCAGTCGCGTCGACGGGCCCCGACCTGCTCGATCGCGGATTTGGAGCAGGCCCGGATCTGAGGCATACTGTTCGGGTTGCCTTGCGCCGGGTATGCACCTGGCCGGGCAAACGACCGGCGCCCTTGCGGGCGCATCCGGTTCCAACACATATCGCGACAGATTCTGCAGCGAGAAAGTGTGCGTGAGGGCGACACGCCCGACCGCGGGGATCGGTGGACCACAGACAGGTAAACAGCGGCGGCAATTCTCGGCGCACCCGCGCCGGGCACCAGGCCCGACGACGTTTCGGTGGGATTCCCACCGGGATTTCGATACGGCCGGCCGATGTACGAAGTAGAGGTAGGAGAAGCGTGGCGGGACAGAAGATCCGCATCAGGCTCAAGGCCTACGACCATGAGGCCATTGATGCCTCGGCGCGCAAGATCGTCGAGACGGTCACCCGTACCGGTGCCAGTGTGGTGGGCCCCGTGCCGCTGCCGACCGAGAAGAACGTGTACTGCGTGATTCGGTCGCCGCACAAGTACAAGGACTCGCGGGAGCATTTCGAAATGCGCACCCACAAGCGACTGATCGACATCCTCGACCCGACGCCGAAGACGGTTGACGCGCTCATGCGCATCGACCTGCCGGCCAGTGTCGACGTCAACATCCAGTAGGAGACCCGAGAAAAATGGCTCGAAAAGGCATTTTGGGCACCAAGCTGGGCATGACGCAGGTGTTCGACGAGAACAACAAAGTCGTCCCGGTGACGGTCGTGAAGGCCGGCCCCAACGTGGTGACCCGTATCCGTACCACCGAGCGCGACGGCTACAGCGCCGTGCAGCTCGCCTATGGCGAGATCAGCCCGCGCAAGGTCAACAAGCCCGTCGCCGGCCAGTACGCCGCCGCGGGTGTGAACCCGCGCCGCCACCTGGCCGAGCTGCGGGTCGATGAGGCTGCTGCCGCCGAGTACGAGGTGGGCCAGGAGCTGACCGCCGAGATCTTCGCCGACGGCGCTTACGTCGACGTGACCGGCACCAGCAAGGGCAAGGGCTTCGCCGGCACCATGAAGCGGCACGGCTTCGCCGGCCAGGGCGCCGCGCACGGTGCCCAGGCGGTGCACCGTCGTCCCGGCTCCATCGGTGGCTGCGCCACCCCGGGCCGCGTGTTCAAGGGCACCCGGATGTCGGGCCGCATGGGCCACGACCGGGTGACCACGCAGAACCTCAAGGTTCACAAGGTCGATGCCGAGAACGGCGTGCTGTTGATCAAGGGCGCCATCCCCGGACGCAACGGTGGTCTGGTGGTTGTCCGCAGCGCAATCAAGCGAGGCGAGAAGTAATGACTCTCAATATTGATGTGAAGACGCCGGCAGGCAAGAAGGACGGCTCCGTTGAATTGCCGGCTGCCCTCTTCGACGTCGAGCCCAACATCGCTCTGATGCACCAGGTCGTCAACGCGCAGTTGGCCGCCAAGCGCCAGGGCACGCATGCCACCAAGACGCGGGCCATGGTGTCCGGTGGTGGCAAGAAGCCGTACCGCCAGAAGGGCACCGGCCGCGCCCGCCAGGGTTCGACCCGCGCGCCGCAGTTCACCGGTGGCGGCGTCGTCCACGGCCCGCAGCCGCGCGACTACAGCCAGCGGACCCCGAAGAAGATGATCGCCGCCGCCCTGCGCGGAGCGCTCTCCGACCGGGCCCGCAACGAGCGCATCCACGCGATCACCGAGCTCGTCGAGGGTCAGACCCCGTCGACCAAGAGCGCCAAGACGTTCCTGGGCAGCCTGACGGAGAACAAGAAGATCCTCGTCGTCATCGGCCGCACTGACGAGGTCGGTGCCCGCAGCGTTCGCAACCTGCCTGGCGTGCACGTGATCTCACCGGATCAGCTGAACACCTACGACGTGCTCAACGCTGACGACGTGGTGTTCTCGGTGGAGGCCTTGAACGCCTACATCAGCGCGAATACCAAAGAAGGAGCGTCGGTCTGATGGCAACGATTACCGACCCCCGCGACATCATCCTGGCCCCGGTCATCTCGGAGAAGTCGTACGGGCTGATCGAGGACAACGTGTACACGTTCGTCGTGCACCCGGACTCCAACAAGACGCAGATCAAGATCGCCATCGAGAAGATCTTCGACGTCAAGGTGAGCTCGGTGAACACCGCCAACCGGCAGGGCAAGCGCAAGCGCACCCGTTCGGGCTTCGGCAAGCGCAAGGACACCAAGCGCGCCATCGTCACCCTGGCCGCCGGCAGCAAGCCGATCGATCTGTTCGGAGCCCCGGCGTAACCCGCCGGGATCCTATCCAGGATTTAAGAGAGATTTAACTGATATGGGAATTCGCAAGTACAAGCCGACGACCCCGGGTCGTCGCGGTTCGAGCGTCTCCGATTTCGCCGAGATCACTCGCTCGACTCCGGAGAAGTCGCTCATCCGTCCGCTGCACGGCACCGGTGGGCGTAACGCGCACGGCCGTATCACCACCCGGCACAAGGGCGGCGGCCACAAGCGCGCCTACCGCGTCATCGACTTCCGTCGCCACGACAAGGACGGCGTCAACGCGAAGGTCGCGCACATCGAGTACGACCCCAACCGCACCGCGAACATCGCGCTGCTGCACTACCTGGACGGCGAGAAGCGCTACATCATCGCGCCGCAGGGGCTGAAGCAGGGCGACGTCATCGAGCAGGGGCCGAACGCCGACATCAAGCCCGGCAACAACCTGCCGCTGCGCAACATCCCCGCCGGCACCGTGATCCACGCGGTGGAGCTGCGGCCCGGTGGCGGTGCCAAGCTGGCCCGCTCGGCCGGCGTGAGCATCCAGCTGCTGGGTAAGGAAGGCAGCTACGCCTCGCTGCGTATGCCTTCCGGTGAGATCCGCCGCGTCGACGTGCGCTGCCGCGCCACTGTCGGCGAGGTGGGCAACGCCGAGCAGGCCAACATCAACTGGGGCAAGGCCGGCCGGATGCGGTGGAAGGGCAAGCGCCCGACCGTCCGAGGTGTCGTGATGAACCCGGTTGACCACCCGCATGGTGGTGGTGAAGGCAAGACCTCCGGTGGCCGTCACCCGGTCAGCCCGTGGGGCAAGCCCGAGGGCCGCACCCGCAAGCCCAACAAGCCGAGCGACAAGCTCATCGTCCGTCGCCGGCGCACCGGCAAGAAGCGCTAGGCCGCGGAAGGAGTAGCAGCGATGCCTCGTAGTCTCAAAAAGGGTCCGTTCGTCGACGACCATCTGCTCAAGAAGGTCGACGTCCAGAACGAGAAGAACAGCAAGCAGGTCATCAAGACCTGGTCGCGTCGGTCGACCATCCTCCCCGACTTCATCGGGCACACCTTCGCGGTGCATGACGGCCGCAAGCATGTCCCGGTGTTCGTCACCGAGGCGATGGTTGGGCACAAGCTCGGCGAGTTCGCCCCGACGCGCACCTTCAAGGGTCACATCAAGGACGACCGGAAGAGCAAGCGGCGATGAGTACCACAGTTACCGAATACCCCTCAGCCCAGGCGAAGGCACGCTTCGTGCGTGTCTCGGCCAGCAAGGCCCGCCGCGTCATCGACCTGGTCCGCGGCAAGAGCGTCGAGGAAGCCCTCGACATCTTGCGGTGGGCGCCGCAGGCTGCCAGCGAGCCGGTCGCCAAGGTGATCGCCAGCGCTGCTGCCAACGCGCAGAACAACGACGGCCTGGACCCGACGACGCTGGTGGTTGCGACCATCACCGCCGACGAGGGCCCGACCGCCAAGCGCATCCGTCCGCGTGCCCAGGGGCGTGCGTTCCGGATCCGCAAGCGCACCAGCCACATCACGGTGATCGTAGAGAGCCGTCCGCCGCGGAAGGGCAGCGAGAAGGGTTCCGCATCATCCTCGCGTAGCCGTCGTGCGCAGGGCAGCAAGGCTGCAGCCACGAAGGGCACGGCCGAGACGAAGGGAGGCTCGGAGTAGTGGGCCAGAAGATCAATCCCCACGGTTTCCGGCTCGGTATCACCACCGAGTGGAAGTCCCGCTGGTACGCCGACAAGCAGTACAAGGACTACGTGAAGGAAGACGTCGCCATCCGGCGGCTGCTGGCCACCGGTCTGGAGCGGGCCGGCATCGCCGACGTGGAGATCGAGCGCACCCGGGACCGGGTCCGCGTTGACATCCACACCGCGCGTCCCGGCATCGTCATCGGCCGCCGCGGCACCGAGGCCGACCGCATCCGCGCCGACCTGGAGAAGCTGACCGGCAAGCAGGTTCAGCTCAACATCCTCGAGGTGAAGAACCCTGAGTCGCAGGCTCAGCTCGTCGCCCAGGGTGTGGCCGAGCAGCTGAGCAACCGTGTGGCGTTCCGTCGTGCGATGCGTAAGGCGATCCAGTCGGCCATGCGTCAGCCCAACGTCAAGGGCATCCGGGTGCAGTGCTCGGGCCGCCTCGGTGGTGCTGAGATGAGCCGCTCGGAGTTCTACCGCGAGGGTCGGGTTCCGCTGCACACGCTGCGCGCGGACATCGACTACGGCCTCTACGAGGCCAAGACCACCTTCGGCCGGATCGGCGTGAAGGTGTGGATCTACAAGGGCGACATCGTCGGTGGCAAGCGTGAGCTGACCGCCGCCGCGCCGGCCAGTGACCGGCCGCGTCGTGAGCGTCCGTCGGGCACCCGGCCGCGTCGCAGCGGTTCCTCGGGCACCACGGCGACGAGCACCGAGGCGGGACGGGCTGCCACCGGAGACGATGCATCGGCCCCCACCGAGGCCGCGGCTGCCAGCGCACCCGCAGCTGAGAGCACGGAGAGCTAATCATGCTGATTCCCCGCAAGGTCAAGCACCGCAAGCAGCATCACCCACGGCAGCGTGGCATCGCCAGCGGCGGCACGTCGGTGAGCTTCGGCGACTACGGCATCCAGGCACTGGAGCACGCCTACATCACCAACCGGCAGATCGAGTCCGCTCGTATCGCCATCAACCGGCACATCAAGCGTGGCGGCAAGGTGTGGATCAACATCTTCCCGGACCGTCCGCTGACCAAGAAGCCCGCCGAGACCCGCATGGGTTCCGGTAAGGGTTCGCCGGAATGGTGGGTCGCCAACGTCAAGCCCGGTCGCGTGCTCTTCGAGCTCAGCTACCCGGACGAGAAGACCGCCCGGGACGCGCTGACCCGCGCGATCCACAAGCTGCCGATCAAGGCACGCATCGTGACTCGAGAGGAGCAGTTCTGATGGCAGTGGGAACTACGCCTGGTGAACTGCGCGAACTGTCCGACACCGAGTTGAAGGACAAGCTGCGCGAGTCCAAGGAAGAGCTGTTCAACCTGCGCTTCCAGATGGCGACCGGTCAGCTGGCCAACAACCGTCGGCTGCGCGTTGTGCGCCAGGAGATCGCACGGGTCTACACCGTGCTGCGTGAACGTGAGTTGGGTCTGGCTTCCGGGCCCGTTGGTGAGGAAAGCTAATGGCAGAAACTAAGGGCCCCAGGCACACCCCGGCCAAGGACGAAACCCGTGGTCGTCGCAAGACCGCCATCGGCTATGTGGTGAGCGACAAGATGCAGAAGACCATCGTGGTCGAGCTGGAAGATCGTAAGAGCCACCCGCTCTACGGCAAGATCATCCGGACCACCAAGAAGGTCAAGGCGCACGACGAGAACGGCGACGCCGGTATCGGCGACCGCGTCTCGCTGATGGAGACCCGGCCGACGTCGGCCACCAAGCGGTGGCGGCTGGTCGAGGTTTTGGAAAAAGCGAAGTAGCGAAGGCTCGTCCTTCTCCTTCCCTTCTCCTGCGCGAGCAGACAGAAAAGTGCCCCAAATCTTCGGATTTGGGGCACTTTTGTTGGGGTCCCTCCCGCGTGTGGGGGACTGCTGACGGGAACGACTGGCCGATAACCACCAAGGTGAGCCGCAGATACCCATAATCTGGTCGGGATGTCTCAGCTGATCGTCATGATTGTTCTCGCCCTTGCCGCGGCGTTTCTCTTCGCGCTTGCGGCCGATCTTCAGCGACGTGGCGCGCATGAGGTCCTGGCCGGCGCTGGGGCACCGTTGCCGGCGACAGGTGCCAAGCGGTTGTTGTTGAGTCTCCCGACGAACGGGACGTGGCGGACGGGTGTCTTCGCGAACATCGGTGCGTTCATCCTGCAGGCTGCGGCCCTGGCGAAGGGGTCCGTTGCGACTGTGCAGCCGTTGATCGCCACTCAGCTGCTGTTCGTGGTGGGGATGGGCTCGGTTCGCCAACGCGCATGGCCGCCGGTGCGTGACAGCGTGTCGGCAATCGCGGTGTGTGCCGGGCTGGCGTGGTTGTTGGCCACCGAAGGCCGCATCGTCTTGCAGGGCCAGCCGAACCGGCAGCGCATCGTGCTCACCATGATCGTTGTCATTGTGTTGATCCTGGCGTTGGTGGTCATCAGCCGGATGTCCACGGCGTGGCTGGGAAGCATGTTGCTCGGTGTCGGAACCGGCCTGTTCCAGGCGATGAGCGCGGGATTCATGAAGTTGGCGCTGCGTGACTACTCCGCCGGCGGGATCACTGCTGCGCTAGGGGACTGGCCGCTGTATGCGGTACCGGTCTCGGTGCTGGGCGGTGTTGCACTGGGGCAGTTGGCATTCGCCTCCGGCAGCCTGCCGCCCGCCGTTGCCGCGATGAGTGTGACCAACCCTGTGGCGAGCTTGACATTCGCGCTTGTCGCTTTCGAGACGTTCCCCCGTGATGCCGGATTACTGACCGCGGTGGTGCTGTCGGGTGCGTTGATCGCTGCGGGCATCATAGGCATCGCCACCGCACCCACGACGCGACAGCTGCTCGCCGAGCAGGCCGGAATGTCAGCGGGACAACGCGACTGACCGGCACTCAGGCTTCGGATGCCGGCTCGTTGACCCGGTAGAGCCGCCAATCGGGTTGACCGTCACCGTCGTTCGGGATCTCGAGTTCCAGTGTGGCGACATCGCCGCCGGTTTCGTAGAGCGTCGGATAGCGCAGGTTGACGGCGTCGGATACACCGCGTCCGGTGTTGGGCACGGACAGCAGGTATTTCACCCCGAACGCCGCCGGATCGTTGAGCACCTTCACGAAGTCGTTGTCGGAGGGCACGATGAATGTCTTGGGGTCGCGGGATGCGACGACGACCGCGAACCCATATACGGTGTCGGTGATCACCGACCCCTCGGGCAGATCGAGATTGTCGAGATATCTGGCCAGTTCCCGCTCTGTGGAAAAGGTGGCAGCGATCCGGCGTTGCGAGGTGGCCTTGTCGCTGGTGTTGTGCGGGTCCGGGGCGAGCACCGCGCCCAACGAGTACTCCTGGGGCGCATAACGTTGCAGGCTCATACCCCAGCCCGCGACCGGCATGCAGAGCGCAAAGGCCAGCGCTACGGGCAGGTATCCGTAGCGGGCCGGTCTGATGGTGGATCCGGTGGCCGGGGCCAACGCATTCCGGCCGCGACGTTTCGGTTCGGCGAGCGCGCCGTCGGGTACGGCGAGCATCGCCATGCACGCCGCGAACGGGATCGCCACGATGTAGTACCGCAGGAAGCCGAACGTCTGCCCGGTGGCGTAGCTGTAGGTCTGGAATGCCAGGACGCCGCCGAACACCACGAGGGGGACCACCAGCACGCCCCAGTTCGGCCGACGCCATCGAATGACCCCGGCCCACAGCAGAATCGGGATCAACGTCGGCGCCAGCAGCGTCATGCAGACGATCGCGTATTGGACGCCGGTGCCGAACGACGCCGGGCCGGTGCCGCCCGACTGCAGGAAGATCGCCGCGTTGCCGTACTGCGAGGAGAACTGGGCGAACGCGTTCCCGGTGATCAGCCAACTTGCGATGGCCCAGCCGACGAAGGCGAGGAACCCCGGCCCGGACACCAGCATCATGTCCAGCAGTGCCCGCCTGATACGCGGCGGGCGCGGAGCGCGCAGATAGGTGGTGAGGGCCACGACGAAACCGACGGAGGCGATGGCGCCGACCGAGTCGTAGCGCACGAGATAGGCCAGGCTCAGCGCGATGAACCCGGCCGAGATGAGGTGGTGGACATCGTCGTCGACCATCCACATGATGAGGCGGCGCACGGTCCACATCAGGAAGAAGATGAACGGCGCTTCGCTCATGCCGTTGGAGCCGTAGAAGACGATCATCGGATTGAGGGCGAAGATCGCCGTGATGGCCAGGATGTACGGCCGGGGGAGTCCACGGTCGGTGCCGATCGAGAGTGCCTGAACGACACCGCCGGCCATGAAGAGTGCGGAGGCGAGGGAGGCGACGAATCCATAGGTCACCATGTCCGGCCATACCCCGCGCAGCAATATGCCGGGGATGTCGACCATGGCGGTCAGCGGGGTGAAGATGAAGCCGATCGCCGCCAGGTGTGGTTGGCGACTGTCGATCACGCTCTGCGCCGCCTGCACCCGCGACAGCGCATCACCGATGATGAACCCGTGCTTGACCTGCAGCCAGTAGCCGGCCGCAGCGTAGACCAGAAAGCTCGCGACGAACGCGAGCTGCTTCACCCGACGGTCGGTCAGCCGGCCGTTCATGTGGCGGTGGCCAGGTCTGCCGGCTCGGATTCGGCTCCTCCATCAGGCCGCTCGGTGAGGCCGTGAAACGTCTTCTCCCAGTAGGACGGATTGCGGATCAGTTGGTATACGCCCTTGGTCGCGGCGACACTCATCATCACCCAGAACGCCGGCACCGTGAGGGCGGCCACCAGAAGGTCCGAGCGGTCGTCCTCGCGCAGGGTGATGAGATTCATGTACATCGTCGCGATGTTGCCGAGGATGAGGCAGACCAGCGCGGGGAAATAGACGTATGGAGGAAACACCGCGCCCACAGCGGCCGGCTGGCCCAGGAACCACAACACCGTGATCAGCCAGAACATCAGGTTCAGCACCGCGATGATGGGGGTTCCGGCGAGTACCAGGTTGAACCGCAGGAAGCTGCGCAATCCCAGGGTGCGGAACAATCTCACCGGCCGCCGGATATGCACCAGCCAGGTCTGCAGGTAGCCCTTGTACCACCGCGAACGCTGCCGCACCCAGTTGATCGGGTCGCTGTTCGCCTCTTCCAGAGTGGTCGAATCCACCACCGCCGTCTGATACCCCGTCGACGCGATGCGCAGGCCGAGGTCGGCATCTTCGGTGACGTTGAACGGATCCCAGCTGCCGATCTGGTCGAGCACATCGCGACGCAGGTGGTTCGACGTGCCGCCCAAGGGGATCGGCGATGAGCTGTTCATCATGCCGGGCAGCAGGTAGCCGAACCACAGCGCGTACTCGGCGGTGAACCATCCGGTGAGCAAGTTCTGATGACCATTGTGGTAGGCCAGTTTGGCCTGTACGCAGGCGATGTTGTCGGGTAGCTGATGGAACGCGGCGACGACGCGCCGCAGCTGCAGTGGGTCGGGCAGATCTTCGGCGTCGTAGATGGTGACGATGTCACCGGTGGCGAAGAACAGACCGTAATTGCAGGCCTTCGGTTTGGTGCGCGGGTCTGCCGGGGGAACCAGGACGATGGTGATCATGTCCGACTGGGCGCAGGCCTTCGCGGCGTTGATCGTCACGTCGTCGTCGGCCTCCAGCAGCAGGAGCACCTGGAGCTTGTCGGATGGGTACTCCAGCGCCGCCATGGCGCCGAGCAGGTCGGCAACCACCTCTGGTTCGTTGTAGGCGGGCACGAGCACGGTGTACCGGGGCAGTTGATCGTCAGGTAGGGCGCGCGCTTGCGCGTCGGTGATGGTGATCGGCGGGCACGCGAGCCCTTCCTTGAACATCAAGACCCGGTCGAACATCGTCAGGACGTAGCCGAGTGTGCACAGCCCCATCACCGTGACGGCGGTGGCCGTGGGCTGCCAGATGGCACAACCGATGGTGATCAACAGCAGGGCGATGAGAACGGGTTTCTGCCAGCCCCACAGTGGGATTGACGCGGATTCGGTGGGGTGGTCCTCACGCAGGCCTTCGATGGCGCGGTTCAGCGCGTATTCCCGGTCGGCTGGGTTGTCCATGTCCAGCGGGGTCCGCTCGACGCGGGGGATCACCGCTCGGTCCTTTGGTCTTCGAGCTGGGCGTCGGCCAGCGCCCGCCCGAACTCCGTCAGCAGCACCTCGTCCTTGATGACCGGATTGGTGTCGGTGGCCGCGGTGTTCCCGCGGAACAGGATGGTGAACATCGAGTTCAGCGTGCGCACGATTCCTCCGGTCGGTTGCGGGAACGGGGCGTCGTCGTCGTGGTTGTCCACGGCGATGATCACGATCCGTTGTGCGACAGATCCGTTGGTCCAGGTCCACTCCAGTGCATCCCAGGTGATCAGGATCTCGTCGTCCACCGCTGTCAGCAGGGTGCCGGAAATGCCGTGGCCGAGGTCCACCTGACGGGGAGTGGAGATACGTACCCCGTTGACGCGGTAGGGCATCCGCGCGGGAAACAACGACAACGAGGCCGGACGTGGGGTGGTGATGGTGTCGACGACAACTGCGCGCGGGCGGGCGAACTTGTCGAAACGCGGATCGCGATGGTCTGCGACCATCTCCTGCCGGACCAGTTCGCCGCCTTCGCCGTGGATCCGCGCCACCCACGGGTAGGTTCGGGTGGCGGCGACGTGCCAGCCGGCCGGTGCGCGCAGGCTGGTGCTCGGATTCGTGCCCGCGATCCGCGCCGGCTCGGGCACACCGGAATCGGGTAACCGCACGAACGAGAGCGCGACGGCGACCACGAGGACCAGCGGCACAGCCGACCAGACCTGTTTGGCCGCAAGGGGTTCGATCTTGCGGTACAACACCCGGATCGGCCGGCCCCTGCGGGTCAGCAGGAACATTGCCGAGGCGGCGACAACGATCGCCGTCATGGCGGGGATCAGCTGATAGGCGAGCAGCGACGCACCGCGGAAGAAGACGTACATGAGCACGAGGACGGTCAGCCCAGCCACCCAGGAGGACAACGCGCCGATCAGCCCACGCCCCCAATGTCTTCCGACCGCGATGGCGGTGCCCGCCGCCGCGACGAGCAGCGTGCCCATCGCGGCGGCGACGTGTGAGCCGCCGAGGACGAGCACGAAAATGTGGTACGGCAGCGGGAAGACGGCCAGCAGCAGCAACCAGGCCCACCCGAAGCGGGTGACGGGCCGCAGCCCGAACAGCGCGATGCTCGCGCTGAGCATGAACAACCACCAGGCCACGAGATCCAGCCGCAGCAGGTCGAAGTACAGCGCGTAACGCTGGAGCAGCACACCGTGCAGGAGCAGCGCCAGCACCAGGCCCATGATCGCGACGATGATGTCGGTCTGTCGGTCGTGGATGGGCAGTTCGGTGCGGTTGTGGATGGCCAGCCCCGCCGCGGCCAACAGGGACGCGAACGCCACCATCCAGACATAGCCGTTCATCCCGCCGTGCCGGGTGGTGTCGATCAGGCTGAAAAGTGTGCGGTGGAACGCAAATACGCTGGTCGCCACGATGAAGGCCCACCGCAGGGTGGCCATGGCAACCGAGCTGTGTACACCGAGCAACGGTTTACGTTCGTCGGCCGGGGGCGGGGCAGGCTGAACGGGGGCCGTCACGGCTATTCCTCCGGTGTGGCCGACCGCCGGCGTCGCAGCCACAACCACCAGGCGGTGCTCGCGACGAGCAGCACCAGCACACCGGTGGCGAACCACCAGGGTTTGATGTCGGGTGCGGCCCGGGTATCGGGCGTCGGTTCGACGTTCTGCGTGGCGAGCACGGTCACCGGCGCCCTGCCCGGCACCGATATCACGGCGACGCCGTCGAGGTTCGCCGGCCGCTGCCGGTTGGCGTGCAGCCAGCGCAGCAACTCATCGAGCTGTTCGGGTGCCCCGTTGGAGGTGGCCACCAACAGCGAGCGCTTCCCGTCGACCACGGTTTGCAGGGAACCGAAGCGTAAGGCCGGCTCGAGCGTGAGCGTCGTCGGCTGCCCGCTGTCATCGGTGACGTCCATCATCATCGGAATGTTTCGAGGTGCCACCACCGGCAACCTGATCTCCGGATGGTCCCAGTCGTCGGCATCGATCAGGACCGCCGGATTGGGTGAATCGATGGCCTCCTGCAGCGGCACCACCGCGGTGTCCAGCGGCAGCGCGCTGAGCCGCTGCATGCCCACGATGAGGGTGACCGCACGCTCGGTGTCGTCCGACGAGTCAGGGTCGATACCGACCTCGACCCGAGGCATCAGCGACTGGGGCAGTGACTGGAACCCGGCCGGCACCGGCGGTGAGGCCGGCTCGCTCGACACTTCGGACTCGCCGTCGATGGTGAGCGTCAGCGGCTGGAACTCGCCGCAGTAACCGGTGTTGCCGGCAATGTCGAGTTGGATTCGCAGGCTCGTGAACCGGGCCAGCAACCGGTCGGGGACGTCGATCCACCGGTCGATCACGCCCTCATGCGTGACCTCCCAGCGGTCGATCGTGTCGGATCCGACCGATGCGACGAGGCGGCCGCCCATGGCCTCGGGCAGCGGGGTGTAGGAGCCCCGCAGATGCACCCGCACATTGTGTGATGCCCGTCCCAATCGGGTCTGGTCCAGCGAGATGTAGACCTCGGGCTTGATCGCCGTGGAGTTGACGCCGGGCTGACCGAGTTTACGGATCGTGGTCAGGTTGGTGGTCAGTTGCGGCGCGGAGCGCAGTGGTCCGGCGACGGCCGAGGTGCTCAGCGCGTATTGGGCCACGTTGCTGGTGATCAGGCGGGCCTGATTGGTCAACTCATTGGCCGGCCCGGAGACCAACAGGGACGGCACGCCGCTGTCGTTGGGCTGCAGCGAAACCTGGGCCTTCGGACCTTCGGTGATCACGACCTGGCGTTCGAACGGTCGTGCGGTGCCGGGCGGCGGTGTGGAGCCGGGCCCCATCCGGGCCAGCGAGATATCCGGGTA
Organism: [Mycobacterium] fortunisiensis; assembly: GCF_019050325.1. GTDB lineage: Bacteria > Actinomycetota > Actinomycetes > Mycobacteriales > Mycobacteriaceae > Mycobacterium > Mycobacterium fortunisiensis. The sequence goes on from NZ_VOMB01000010.1 coordinate 152,283, forward strand.
CTGCCGTCCGTAGTGCGCCGCGATGGCGGCCGCGAGTTGCACTGCCGCGTCGGCCACGCCCTGCGAAACGTCGGGCGCGACGTAGATGGTGAGTGCGCGCAGGATCGGGGGCAGGAAATCGGCGATCGCCGTCGGGGCCCGTTCGCCACCTTCGTAGCCGACTGTGGTGTCGGTCAGGCGCATCGGGTTGCTGGGGTCCAGGCAATAGCCTTCCAGCGGTAGCAGGTAGGTGCGCAGCATCAGCGTCACCGCGTTGTCCACCACTCGGACCCCCGCCAGCGGAATGGTCAGTGGCACCGGGCCGCCCGTGGGGACGTCCTGCCGGGAGATCACCCGGTTGTCCTGCAGCACGGTCAGGCTTGCGGTCCGCACGAAGGTCGGTACCAACGCCGTGGTGTTCAGGACCGTCGGTGTCGTTCCCGGCAACACCGGGATGTCGATGGTCTGCACACCCGCCTGACCGTAGAGCTCGATGTCGGGATCGGAGCCCAGATCCCGCAACGACAGCGTCGGAGCAGAAGCCAGCCCGTCGCCGGGAGCGGCACCTGCCGTCGGGCTCAGCAGCAACACCAGGGCGCCGATGGTGGCCACCGCGATCAACCGGCTCAGACGTCTCGTAACCATCGCTGGCCAGACTAAGGTGCGCAACGCTCCTGTGCCCGGGTACCGCACAATTCAGCACCATCTGTCGCGACGGATATCGCGATGGCGTCGGCACTCATCCGAAATGGGTGAGCGCGAACGGGGTGCGGCTGAGTTCTAGCGGGGTAGGGGGACCTGCTCGGAATGTGGGGTGCCGAGCCGGCCTGCCAGCCACGGGAGCGCGTCGGCGAACCCGACCCCGGCCGCCGGGAAGGTATGTGAGCCGGGGTAGCTGACCACCGCGCACTCCGCATTGTGGGCACTCAGCAGCAGGCACAGCTTGTTGGCGTTGGCCGCGTGCTCTTCGGAGTACTGATCCCAGCCGGCGATCGCGTTCGGGTCCACCGGCACATCACTTGCGGCGCGGTGCACCGTCGGCGTCTTCTCCGAAACCCCCAGCCAGGCTGACATGTTGTCGTAGCGGCCGTGTTTTTCGATGAGCGTCTTGGGGTCGAACGCAGCCCAGGCCGCCGCATCCCCACCGAACAACCGGGCGATCGTCTGATCCCTGGTCCCGCTGTTGGGGCCGAGTTGCCCGTCGAGCGCCACGAAGGCGCTGAACAGCTCGGGATTTCGGACCGCCAGCATCAGCGCGCACGTCCCACCGGACGACCAGCCGGCCAGACCCCAGTTCGCCGGGTCCGCACTGACGCCGAAATGCGAGACCACGTATGGGCGCACGTCTTTGGTGAGGTGATCGGCCGCGTTACCGCGGGGGCCGTTGACACATTCGGTGTCGTTGTTGAACGCCCCGGTGGCGTCGGGAAACACCACCACCGGGGCGTACCCGTGGTGGAACGCCGCGAACTCGTCGAGGCTCTCGAGAGCACCGCCGGATTCCGGCCAGTCGGAGGGGTGGCTGAACTCTGCACCGATGGCCATCACGGCCGGCAACTGGGGCGGGGGATCGGACCGGAACCACGCCGGCGGCAGGTACACCAGCTCGCGTCGGTGGCCGAATCCCGAAGCATCCCGCGGGATGTCCACCCACACGATGGTTCCGCGGGTCGGTTGTTCACCGTTCGCGCGCATGGCGGCCAGTGCGGGTTCATCGATCCATTGCGGTGGTTCGGATCCGGTCACGCGTTGCCACAGGGCCTGGACCGTCGGGAAGTACCCGGTGGCGATGTTCAGCTGGGCGAACGCACACACCACCGCCAGCAGCACGGCAACCATCGAGAGGATCCGGCGGCGCCAGCAGCCGCCCCGCCAGGCCAAAATCATGATGGCGGCGGCGAATCCCGTGATGACCACCCAGATCACCGTGCCGACCGAGGCAGCGCGCTCCGACCAGCCCTGATATTTCACGCTCACCCGAACGACCACCGCGAACAGCACGCCGGCCAGGAGCGCGATCGTCACCCACCGCAGCAGCGTGGGCCGGGGTTGGCGGCCGACCGCGAAGATCAAAGCCGCCAGTGCCAGGATTTCGAAAGTTATCGGCACCCAGCCGCTGGTCAATGACATCGGTGTGGCTCCGCTCCGGTCAGTCGGTCATGGTTGGTGGGCGGCGAGGAACGCCGGGCAATCATTGGCCGCGGGAATCGATTTCATCCGGTCGTTGAGCCAACCCAGCGCCGCCAGGGGTTCGATCTGTTCGCGCGGTTTGTCTGCCCAGAAGGCGATTTGGATGCCGTCGCCCATCTTGCAGGCCTCGGTGAGTGCCCGGTCCGTCCACGCCGCCGGGATCACCGAATCCTGGCCGCCGTAGATGACGTACATCTGTGCCTTCGTGGGCCCCTGGGGGAGGTTGGTCTTCTGGAAATACCCGCGCAATGTCTGCAGCGCTTCGGGGTTGGCGGGGCGCAGGTCGTCCGGGCTGAGCTGCTCGGCCAGCGTTCTGCGTTGGGCGGGGTCGTGACAACTGAGCAGGGCGTCCCAGTTCTCTTGGGCGGCCCCGCGCCGGTAGTCGTCGAGTTCGAAGTCGTAGTAGTACTGATCTTTCAAGGCCGAGAGGTAGGCGATGTAGGCCAGTTTCTGGTCGGGGTTCAAGGTGCCGGCCATGGCGGCGTCGGCGAGGCCTTCGATGTTCGCCATCGGTGCCATGGCCGCGGCGGCGACCAGCGTGAGGCCCTCGCCGTAGTTGTCGACGAGTTCGTTTGCGGCCCAGGCGGCTTGGCCGCCTTCCAGGGCGCCCAGTGCGGCCCAGGACGTGGATGCTCCCGGGACCATCGAATACGTGGCCCGTACCGCGTCGATCATGTTGTAACCGGCGGTGGTCGAGTCCAGGTACGGGTGGAAGTCGTATTCGTCGGGTTCGGTCGGTTTTCCCAGGCCCTGGTAGTCGGGCACGGTCACCACATAGCCGGCTTTCAACAGTGCCGCCACCGTCGCGGCCTCACCGCCGAGGTCCGGCGACAGCGAGGGTGCGCAATCCGCTGTCGTTCCGCGGGTCCGGTGCCCGAGAGCCACGATCGGAAAACCGTCCTTCGGCGGATCGCCCTTGGGGACGAACACCGTCCCTGTCACGTGTGACACCGCGTCGTTCACCCCGTTGCGCGAGGCGTACGTCATGGTCTTGGCCGCCGAGCCGGCATCACGCAATTCAGGCGCCAAGTTGTCCAGTGGCGCTTGGGAGATGACGTGGCCGGCGCTGTCTGCATCCTCGGTGGAGGACGGCGTCGACGGTCCGCCGCACGCCGTGAGGACGGCGAGCGCGACCGAGAACAGAACAGTGACTCGAACCATCGATTTCCCTTACATAGCGATCCGTGGCGGGTTGGTGCCGTTGTCCCATCTTTTCATCGCGGCATTGGACGTGTGGGATGTATGCCCAAGGTCATCCGGTGTGTTGATGATCGGGGCGTCTCGAAATCGTGAATACGCTTGGAGTTTCGGATCTTGTGAAATGGCGAATCGGGTCCTGTCGGCAATTAGGATCGGCCACTATGCCGGTAATCGATGTGATGTCCCACGGCGCCACCGGGGACGGAACGACAGACGATTTTGCGGCCGTGATGAGTGCCATTCACCAGGCCGTCGAGTCCGGCGGCGGGACGGTGTTCTTTCCGGCGGGTGCCTACGCGCTCTCGGATTCGATCGGTAACGGTTCCGCCGGGTTTGCCCAGGTCCGCCTGCTCGGCGACGGTGAACGGGCCGCCCGGTTGCGGGTGACGGCGAATGTCGCGCCGATCAGCGGGCTCTGGCGGGAAAGCCGGATCGAAAACCTCAAGGTCGATGCGAACTTTCGGGGCTCACCGGGATTTGATGTCGACCTGGACAAGAGCTACATCAGACACTGCTGGCTCGACGGCTGGACCGACTTCGGCATGCGGATCAACGCCGACACCGACGGGCTGTTGAATTGGATCGACGACAACTTCATCGAGCAGTGCACCGGCTACGGCATCTACACCACCCATCATTTCTACGATTCGTGGATCGTGAACAACAACATCGGGTCCAGCGGGCCGAATCTGTCGATCGAGGCGGGGCCGGTGCGCATCATCGCCAACCATCTCGACGGCGAGCCGATTCACAACATCGAGCTGCGCGGCTGCAAGTCGCTCAACATCATCGGCAACATCTGCGAGAACGCCCGCCGGGAGGCCATTGTCTTCCGGATGCCGGAGTGGATGGAATCCGACAATGAGCAGGTGGCGATCGTCGGCAACAACATCACGAACGGCGGTAAGGGTGCGCCCAACGAGTACCCCGCCATCGGCATCTACTCGGTCGACGCCGACCACCGCACCAAGGGTTTCAACATCACCGGCAATTTCATCGCCAACACCGACGACGGTGCGGGCTGGAGTTATGCCGTGGACGCCCAGTACGTCGACGACATCGCGATATCCGGAAACCAGTGGGACAACAACGGGTACAGCGTTGCCCCGGTCCGGGCCGAGGGGCGCAATGTCGGCGTTGCGGGCAACACATCGGGGAATCGAGCGGTGTCACGACGTTCGGTGGTGACCCTGTCCGCCCCCGGCACGCTGGAGAATTCTCCCGACGCCGAGTACGTGTATCTGCTCGGCGAAGGGGCTTCGGTGGTCAGATTGCCCACGGCCGTGGACAACACCTCGCGGTACACGGTCAAAAACATCTCGGGTAGTGAGGCGAAAATCAGCGCTCACGCACGGCAGAGCGTCGAGGGAGCAGCAGAATTCGCGCTCGCCGGCGGCGCGGCGGTAGAGGTGATCTCCGACGGGGCGAATTGGTGGATTCTGTGATCTGAAATCCGATCCGAGACATTCCCGGCTGACCCGGATCTGGACGCGGGCGTCGGCCTGTCTGTTCGGCACGTGCATGTCTGAGCCTCGGGTCACCCAATTTGGGTGAGGGAATTTGCCGGGCAGCCGGTGTAAATCGTGATCGGGAATCCTCGCCGCAATGCCGGTGGCAGGCGTTATCGTCGAGCCGGAATTCGAATAATCCGCAGAGATCCACGAATGCGAGGCATCGTGAAGGCATTACGGCTGATGGATTGGAAGACCGAACCCGAACTGGTCGAGGTGCCGAAGCCGACACCCGGACCCGGACAGGTCGTTGTCAAGGTCGGAGGTGCCGGAGCCTGCCACTCCGATCTGCACCTCATGCACGACTTCGAGCCCGGGACGATGCCGTGGACCATGCCGTTCACGCTCGGCCACGAAAACGCCGGCTGGGTGGATTCGGTGGGTGCCGGGGTCACCACCGTCTCGGAGGGAGACGCGGTCGCAGTCTACGGTCCGTGGGGCTGCGGGAAGTGTGAGCGGTGCCGACTCGGCATCGAGAGCTATTGCGAGAACCAGGCGGCGGCGCCGGTGGTCAACGGCGGCGGCGGTCTGGGCCTCGACGGCGGGATGGCCGAATATCTCCTCGTTCCGTTCGAGCGGCTGCTGATCCCGCTTCCGGCCGACCTGGAGCCGGCCACCGCCGCGCCGATCACCGACGCGGGTCTGACTCCCTACCATGCCATCCGCCGGTCATGGCCGAAGATGACACCGACCTCGACTGTCGTGGTGATCGGTATCGGCGGCCTGGGCCATGTCGGGCTGCAATTGGTGAAGGCCACCACGGGCGCGCGCGTGATCGCCGTCGACAACCGTAAAGAGGCGCTGGAACTTGCCACCAAGATGGGCGCGGATCATGTTCTGCCGTCGGATGATCACGCCGTGACGGCCATCAAAGATCTGACTGCCGGGCATGGTGCCGATGTCCTGCTGGATTTCGTCGGTGCCTCGGCGACCATGGAACTGGCCCGAACGGCGGCCCGGCCGCTCGGCGACGTGACGATCGTCGGCCTCGCCGGCGGCTCGGTGCCGCTGTCCTTCTTCGCGCAGCCGTATGAGGTCAGCATCCAAACCACCTACTGGGGTTCGCATCCCGAACTCGTCGAGCTGTTCGATCTGGCCGCCAGAGGGCAGCTGCATGTCGAAACCACCCAGTACTCACTCGATGACGCCCCGCAGGCATATCGAGACTTGAAAGACGGGAAGGTCAACGGACGCGCCGTCGTGGTGCCGTGACGGGTAGCCCTCAGAAGAGGCTGGCGGTCAGTCCACCGTCGACGACGTAGCCGGCGCCGGTGCAGAACGAGGACTGGGCACCGGCCAGGAACAGAGCCACGGCCGCGACGTCCTCGACGCTGACGTACCCGCCCTGTGCCTGAGCCATGACGGCGTCGAAGTCGAGGCCGCCCATCGCTGCGGTGTAGGTCTCCTTGTTGCCCGTGACGAGTGCGGTCTCGGCGAAACCGGGCAGGATCGAGTTGACCCTGATGCCGTGCCGGCGCAACTCCAGCGCCGCCGTCTTGGTCAGGCTGACCACGGCGGCCTTGGTGGCCGCGTAGTGCCCGAGGAGCGGCGTGCCCGCCAGGGCGGTCACCGACCCCATCGTGATGATCGAACCCGGGGTGCCTGCGCCCACCATCGCCCGGGCGGCGTGTTTGACGGTGAGGAACACCCCGTCGAGGTTGATCGACATCATCTTCCGCCAGGTTTCGTAGGACATTTCGGCCAGCGGGGAGACGGTGGCGATGCCGGCGTTGGCGACGGCGATGTCGACCTGTCCGTGCAGGTTCAGGGTGTGGTCGATCAGATTGACGACGCTGTCTTCGTCGGTGACGTCGCACGCGAATGCGCAGGCGCCGTCGAGCGCATCGGCAGCGTCGGTCATCGCCGCCGCATCGATGTCGGACATCACCACCTTGGCGCCGTGTGCCGCATAGGTTCGGGCGATTTCGAGGCCGATACCGCGCGCGGCGCCGGTGATGACCGCAACCTTGCCGGCCAGAGATTGAGTTGCATCAGTCATGAAAGTGCTCCTGTCTAAAAGAGGTTCGCGGTGAGGCCGCCGTCGACCAGGTAGTGGCTGCCGGTGATGAACCGGGCCTGCGCCGAAGCCAGGAAGGCAACCATTTCGGCCACGTCGCCGGGGGTGCCGAAGCGGCCCTGCTTGAGCGCGATCAGATCGTCGAACGGGATCGGCGCGATCGCCTCGATCGGCGCGGCCAGGCGATCGGCCATGTCGGTCTGCACGATGCCCGGGCAGACGGCGTTGACCCGGATACCGGCGTCCCGCAGCTCGATGGCCACCGATTCGGTGAACCGGATGACCGCTCCCTTCGAGGCGCAGTACGTGCTCAGCAACGGTCCACCGGCAGTCGCGGCCACCGACGCCATGTTGACGATCGCGGCGCTTCCGGCCGCGGCCAGCGCGGGCACCGCGGCCTTCGTGAACCGGAACGTACCGACCACGTTGATGTCGAGAATGCCGAGGAACTCTTCATCGGTGATTTCGACTGCCGGTTTGGCGATTTCGATGCCGGCGTTGTTCACCAGCAGGTCCAGCCCGCCGAATGCGTCGACAGCAGTGGCGACCGCTGCGGTGACGTCGGCGGTGGACCGAACATCGCACGCGATACCGACGCAGCCGTTGCCGAGTTCGGCTGCGGCGTCCTCGGCGCCGGCACCGTCGACGTCCGCGACGGCCACTCGGGCGCCACCGGCCACCAAACGCTCGGCAATCGCGCGGCCGATACCGCGGGCGGCGCCTGACACGATTGCCCGGCGACCCGTCAGGTCATTCATGGAATATCTCCTAATTGTGTTGTTGGACAATGTGATAAGTTGTCGGCACGCCCAGGTCTGCCAACGCGGTCGTAGCGGCGTGAAGTCCGCACATCCCATGTGCGCCGGGTCCGGGCGGGGTGGCGGCCGAACAGAGGTAATAGCCACCCGCTCCGGTGGTATACGGCGATAGGGTGACGCGCGGGCCGAAGGTCAGCTGACGAATGTCCTTGGCCCCGGTCATGATGTCGCCGCCCACATAGTTGGCGTTGTAACCGGCCATTGCCGTGGTGGAGCGGACGGTGTGGCCGACGATGCGGTCCCGGAAACCCGGTGCGAAGCGTTCGATCTGGCCGATGATCGCCTCGGTGGCATCGCCGGTGTAGCCGTTGGGGACATGCGCGTAGCTCCACACCGGGTGGACGTTGCCTACGGAGCGCTGCGGGTCGGCGAGGTACTGCTGGCCGACGAGCACGAACGGACGTTCGGGCATCCGCCCGGCATGGATAGCACGCTCGGTGGCGGCGAGCTCGGCGAAGGTGCCGGCGAGATGGACGGTTCCGGCCCGATGCGCGTTCGAATTCGTCCATGGCACACCGCCTTCGACGGCGAAGTCGACCTTGAACGCGCCGGGTCCGCGCCGGAAGCGGCGATAGGCTTTCGCCACGCGGTGGGGCAGGCGGTCGCCGAGGATGTCCGCGACGATTTCCGGTGCCAGGTCGAACATCGTGATGTCGGCCGGCGGGAGCTGCGAGGCCGACCGCACGCGGACACCGGTTTCGATGCGGCCGCCCAGGCCCGTCAGTTTGGCTGCCATCGCGTCGGTGATGCGGCGCGAACCGCCGACCGCCACTGCCCACCCGTGCCGATGACCCGCGGTCAGGATTCCCAGCCCGATGGCCGATGTCATCGGCAGGTGCAGCGGCCGGAATGCGTGGGCGGCAACGCCGCCGAACAATGCCCGCGCCTGCGCGGTGCGAAAGACGCGGGCCAGGGCTGATGCCGGAAGCACTGTCGGCGCGCCGAACCGGGCCAGGGTCAGCGGATGCGAGGGAACCCGCAGCAGCGGGCCCATGATGTCCTCGGCGAGTGCGTCGAACCGGCGTGCCGGTCCGCCGAACAATGTGCGCCAGGCGGCGCCGTCGATTGCCATCCCGTCCGCGGTGGTGCCGACGGAGCGGTGTAACACCCCGGCGCTTCCGTCGTCGAGTGGGTGTACGCAATCGAACTCGGGCAGTTGCCACTGCAGGCCGTAGCGGTCCAGCCCGGCGAGCAGGGGAGAGCCGACCGCCATCGGGTGTATCGCCGAGCAGTGATCGTGCAGCAGCCCGGGCACGAGGGCCTCGCTGCTGCGGGTGCCGCCGCCGATCTCGTCGCACGCCTCCAGCACCGTCACCGAAAGGCCGGCCTCGGCGAGGGTGAGGGCGGCAGCCAGGCCGTTGGGCCCGCTGCCGACCACTGTCGCGGTGTTCACACCCGCGTCCCGGATGTCCGGTGATCGCGCGACCAGGTGATCTCCGTGGCGATGGGGCCGTCGGGCAACCATGGTTGGGTCTGAACGGCGTCGGCCACCTTCCAGGTGCCCCGCTCGATGACGCCGGTGGCGGCGTCGATCAGCTTGTAGTGCTGCACCGAGCTGCCCCAGGCCTGTGACTCGACCCAGGCCACCACCAGCTCGCCGGGCTCGAACTGGGCCTCGCGCTGCACCGCGGCGATCAGGTCCTCGTTGTGCAGGTGGCCGTCGCCGAAGTTGAAGCCGATCAGGGAGTTGCAGACGAACTCGGCCTCGCGCACCGTGCGAGAGTCGATGTCAGGCAACGCTTTCAGCAGCACCGAGAACAGGCCCCGGCCCTGGCTGTGCAGGCACCGCCAGGCGATCGGCGCGTTCATGGTGACCTCGGCCCACTCCGGCTCGTAGCCGAACGTGACGAACTGGTCGACGGTGTTGGCGGCCGAGCGGGTGACCTTGTTCAGCTTGGCTTCCGCCCCCGGGGCGAAGGCCCACGTGGCCGAGGCCCAGTTGCCGGCATACTGCCGCATCGAGGGCAGGAACGACACCTTGTCCGGCCGGAGATTGCCGAGAATCGGGAAGAACACCAGGCCCGCGACGATCACCGCGGTCAACCACGGCGACGACATGTCCGTGACGGCGTAGCCATCCCAGGCCGGGAAACCGACGAACAGGAACACCGACGCGTAGGCGAACAGCACGTTCCACTCCAGCGGGACTGCCAGCGGGAAGGTGGAGACGATGAACAGGTGGAAGCAGACCATCAACACGGCGGCGGCAATGGTGAGCATCTTGTTCTGAGAGAACAACAGGGTCAGGGGTGCGATGATCTCCACGGTGGTGCCGAGCACATGCGCCATGACCTGCGCCAGGTGCGACGGCCGCAGGTCGTGCGGGAAGTCGCGGTAGTGCGCACGCTTGAACCACTTGGACGGGATCAACGGGCTGTTGCTGACCATCGGGGGGATGACGTTCGCGAAGTGCTTGCCGAATTTCGACACCCCGGCGCCCACCCACACCACGACGATCAGCAGCTTCAGCGCGATGATCATGTCGACGAACGGCAACACGGCAAAGAAGAACAACGCGGGCAGGTATTGCTCGCCGCGTGCGCCCAGGAAGATGGTCTTGTCGCGCAGCCCCATCAGCATGAGCAGCACCATGGGGGCGATCAGCAGCATCGGGCTCACCAACCCGGAAGTGTTGTCGGGCAGCGCCGCTGACAACGAGGCACTCGGCGCGCCGGGTGCCAACAGCGGCACTGCGACAGCGATCAGCAGTGCCACGTAGAGCAGCACGTCGACCCGGGTGCGCCGGTCACCTGCGGTGAACGGGACCCATTTCCACGGCCGCAACCGGATGGTGCCGGGACGCGCCCAGAACAGGATGCCGCCGGTCATCGGCTTCACCTTGCCCGCCAGCGGCCCCCAGGAGCCCGCAACACCGATGGCCTCCAGCAGCACTGTCCACAACACGGCCTTCTGGTAGACGATCGGCTGGTTCCACCATTGCGAGACATGCCAGAACGCAGGGAGATCCGAGGTGAGGGTGGCCACCACGACTGCGCCGAGCGCGTAGCAGAAGATCAGCTTGGCGATGTAGATGACGTGCACCATCCACGGTGAGCCGAAGCCGTGCTCGACCCAGTTCGCAGACAAGATGCGCATGCGTTCCATGAGGGGTTGGCGAAGGAAGTGTTCAGGTTCGACCGCGGGCAGGTCGGGTTGTGCGAATCCCATGTCAATTACTCCTGTTTCGGGATGGTCAAGCGGTACGGGCGGCAGCCGCGACGGTGCGCAGGGCGGGTTTGTCGATCTTGCCGACTGGGTTCTTGGGCAGCGTGTCGAGAATGGTGATGTCCACCGGCCGTTTATATTTCGCCAACTTCGACGCGAGATGGGCGCCGATGTCCGCGCTGTCGAGACGAGCCTCCGGTGAGAGCGCGACGAACATCACCGGCTGCTCTCCGTAGATCGGGTCGGGGCGGCCGACAACGGCCGACTCGGCGATGCCGGGCAGTTGGTAGGCGATCGCCTCGATCTCTTTCGGATAGATGTTCTCGCCACCGCGGATGACCATGTCTTTGGCGCGGTCGACCAGTACGAGGTAGCCGTCCTCGTCGAGGCGGCCGATATCGCCGGTGTGCAGCCAGCCGTCCACGAGAGTCCGTGCCGTCTCCGCCGGCCGGTTCAGATAGCCCCGCATCACGTTGGGTCCCGAGATCAGCACCTCGCCGAGCTCGCCGGCGGCGACCGGGTTGCCGTCTTCGCCGGCGATGCGGATCGTCTGCCCGGGCAGCGGCAGGCCGACGGTGCCGGGCTTGCGGACCCCGCCCAGCGGGTTACCCGTGCTGGCGCAGCTGCCCTCCGACAGGCCGTACCCCTCGACAATCGGTACGCCGTAACGGGTTTCGAACTTGTCGAGCAGCTCGATGCTGGCCGGTGCCGCGCCGCACACCGCGAAGCGCAGCGATGAGGTATCCGGGTTCTGCTCCTCGGGCAGGTCGGCCAGCATCGTGTAGATCGTGGGTACGGCCGAGAAGTAGGTGGCGCGGGTGTGCTCGACACGGCTGAAGAACGTCGAAGGGTTGAAGCGTCCGGCGACGGTGGTGCGCGCCCCGGCCAGCAGTGGCGCAAGCGTGCTCACCACGATCCCGTTGACGTGGAACAACGGCAGGATCAGCAGGCTGTGGTCGGATGCGGTGAGCGTGAAGGCGTCGATCACCATCTGGCACATCGCATTCAGGTTGCCGTGGTCGAGCATGACGCCCTTGGGCTTGCCGGTGGTTCCACTGGTGTAGATCAGCAGGGCCAGCAGGTCCGGATCCGAAGGCGGCTCGATATCGGACGGTGCGTCGGCGGTGAGGTCACTGGTGGCCAGGACCGTCACCGGCGCACTCGAGACCCGCGCTTCGGACACGATCAGCACCTTCGCTGCGGCATCGGTGATCTGGTAGTCGGCCTCGTCGGCCGACAGCGCCGGGTTCAGCGGGGTCAGGGCCGCGCCGATGCGCCACGCGGCGAACAGCGCGACCACCAGGTCGACGGTGTTGGGCAGCATCACCGCGACGACGTCACCGGTCCCGACGCCGTGGCGGCGCAGGGTGGCCGCGGCGCCACGTACCGCGGCGAGGAACTCGGTGTTGTCGAGCACGACGTCGTCGTCGGCGACGCACGGTGCGCCGGGCGCTTCGATGGCGCGGCGGTCGGGCAGGGAAGGCAGGGGCACGGCATGTCCTGAGTCGGTGTTTGTCGGTCGAAGCCACCGTATGGATGCGTGACCGAACCCACACCGTCGTCGCGCCACCAAGTCCGGTCACACGTTTGTTTCGAGGAACCAAAAGCCCCGCTGCCGGGCTCGCTGCTTGGGTACCGTGCCGACATGGCTGTTGGCCACGGTGGGAGGTCCGTCGACGCGAGCGTGACGGTGATCATCGATCGGCTGCGTGACCGGGCGGTGGATGTCGTCGGCCTCATCCAGCACCACTTGGCCGACGAGATCATCGAGCTGCGGGGCGACTCGCAGCTCCTGGAACTGCTGCGGGCCAGCGTGGCCGGCAATGTCGAGACCGTGTTCGACGCACTGCGGTACGGCATCGACATCGAGCGGGTCGAACCACCGACCGCCGCCCTGGAGTACGCCCGCCGGGTCGCGCAGCACGGAATTCCGGCCAATGCCCTGGTCCGGGCGTATCGGCTGGGCCAGCAGCAGATGCTTCAGCAGGTACTGGTGGAGGTGCGGGCTGCGGGTCTGGATGCGGCGTTGGCGCTCGACGTGTTCGACGCCATCAGCGACGTGACGTTCCGGTACATCGACTGGATCTCGCAACAGGTCGTGGCATCGTACGAGACCGAGCGCGAACGCTGGGTGGAGAACCGGAACAGCATTCGCGCGCTGCGGGTGCGTGAACTCCTCGATGCCCCCTCCGGTCCGGTCGACACCGATGCCGTCAGCGCCGGGCTTCGATATCCGCTGCGCCGCACGCACCTCGCCGTGGTCCTGTGGGCCGGGGCCAACGAGGTTCCCGGCCGGGAGCTGATGGGCCTGGAGCACTTTCTGCGGGAGGTTTCGGAGTCACTGTCGCTGCGGGACAGCCCCCTGTTCGTCGCCGCAGACCGCGTGACCGCATGGGGTTGGCTACCGTTGATTCCGGGTGCCTCACCCGATCCGATCAACGCGATCCGGAGCCGCGTGGCCGAGTACCCCGGCCGGCTGTATGTCGCGGCGGGCACTGCCCAATCGGGCATCGACGGTTTCCGGCGATCGCACCGCCAGGCGCAGAATGCACGGCGGGTGATGCTCGCGGGGCCGTCCGATCGTCCATTCGTCGCCGCCGGGGAACCCGGGATACTGGCAGTGGCGATGTTGAGCGAGGATCTGGCACAGCTGCAGGCCTGGGTGTCGGAGACGTTGGGACAGTTGGCCGCCGATACCGACAACGACGCGCGCCTCCGGCAGACGCTGCAGGTCTTCCTCAGCGAGAACTCCAGTTACAAGGCAGCGGCCGAACGTCTGAACCTGCACCACAATTCGGTCAAGTACCGGGTGCAACGTGCAGTCGAGCGACGTGGCGAACCGATCGGCGACGACCGATTGGACGTTGAGCTGGCTCTGCTCGCATGCCGGAACTTCGGTACCAGTGTGTTGACCCCACCGACCTCGTCGGGCATCGAAACCGACCGCGGCTGAAGCGGTCCCGACGAAAATTACTGTTTGACGAAATCTCCCGGCTTGTATTTGTGGTCGAAGAACTCCTGTTTGGGTCCGTACCACCTGATCAGGCTGAACCAGCCGCGGCCGGGCACGGTCTTGAGCCAGTTCTTCGCGCCGTCCGGAGGGTTCGGCCCGACGTGGAAGGTGACCGATCCGTCGTCGTTGAACGCCAGATCGTTCATCGAGTTCAGCGAAGGATAGCCCTGATTGGGCGCATCGACGCCGGCGGCGGTGTCGGCGTCGTAGACGGTCACCGACCACAGGATGTTCGCCGGCGGGTTGGCGGGCAGGTCGATCGTGTAGTTGTTCTCGCCGCGCAGATAGTCGCCGTTGCTGTCCTTGTAGGCCGCGCCGTATTTGGCCCCCATACCGACGATCGAGGACATCATCCCGGTGCTGATCGAATAGGCGTTGATGAACATGTGCGCCTTGGCGTTGACGTCGGTGTGGCCGGTGGTGCGATCCCGCCACTGTTCGTCGAGGATGGTGTGCCAGAAGTCGTCCAGTTCGGTCTTGGCGTGGGCGACCCAGTGCCGGTCCGACCACCACAGCGCGTTCTGTTCCTGGTCGAAGTGGGCCGCGATGTTCTTGGCCATCTTCCACGCGGTCTGCGCGCCGAGTCCGAGCAGTTCGTGTTGGCGGTCGGTGGGGGCGAATTCGCGGCCTTTGGCGATGCCGAGCGCGGCGAGTGTGCCGTGCATGTACGGGTCGACCGAATCGATGCGTTCACTCTGGATCAACTCGTCGAGCATGTCGAAGTAGCCGGCGTCATGCGCGAACAGGGCATTGGCGGGCAGGTCGGAGACGTGCTGGAACTTCATCGGCTCGGCCTCGCCCTTGAGCGGACGGACCACGAGCCCCTCGACGGCTTTCACCCCCGGTGTCAGGTCGTCGACCGATTGGAAGAAGCCGCGCTGGAATAGGAACACCCCGTTGGTGGGGCAGTCGTAGATGAAGTATTCCTTCGGGTCGATCCCGAGTTCCTCGATGTTCTGTCCGGAGGGGACGACGAGATACTTGCCGCCGTTGCCTTTGTCGGGGCCGGGGATCCCGATGTCGCCGAGGTACTGGACGTCACCGATCTTGGGACCGGTGAGTGGGCGATGCCAGAAGTCGTCCATCAGGCCCTGGATCTTCGGCGGCGCCTCCAATACCAGGGGCCCGGTTTCGCTCAGATCGGCGAACCCCATGCAGTAGATGACGTCGGAGTTGGGCGTGGTGATGATGGTGTTGGGCTTGAGGCGCTTCTCGTAGACCGACATGACGTTGTAGCCGGTGCCGGCGACGTCGCCGAGGCCCTTCTTCATCGCGTACATGTTGACGGCGGGCAGGGCCCACAGATAGGCCTGTACTGCGCGCTGGAAATACAGTTCCTCGGTCAGCGCCGTCGAAGCGTCCGCGGTGGGATAGCCGCCGGAGAATTCGGCGTCCGCAATGGTCTTGAAGTGGTCGGAGTCCGTCATTTCAGGCTGTGTTCCTTCCTCGCGCGCGCACGCCCGATCGCCACTCCCGCGCCGGCAGAGGCTGCGGTCATGACTGCCATTTGCAGTGCTGCTCTTCGGGGCAACTCCCAGGCCATTCCGCGCCTTCCGTGAGATGAACTGGTGTGGTACTCAACCTACCCGCGTGGTGTCGATGAAATGCGTTGATCGGTGTTTCGAATCGCTTCGCGTCGATGAGAGCCCGATGCAGGCAAATGTGGATCGGGGCAAAGGATTTCACCCATCTCACCCAAAATGGGTGAGATGGTCCATGTCGGGATATTCGGCGGCGCGCTACTGATCGACGACTTGGAATGCCCGTAGCGCAAGTCAATTGCGGCTATGGTCGCTATGGATTTGCGTTGCGCGACCCGAACGGAACCGGGAAAGGAACTGTAGGGACATGGATATGCAACTGAGTCGACGCGGAATGCTGCGCACCGCGGGTTTGGCGGCCGCCACCGCCGGCGTCGCGACCGCGATGGCCGCCTGCTCGAACGACAAGGACAACGAAGGGGCGGAATCTTCCCCGTCGACGTCGCCCGCGACGCCGAACGCGCCGGCCGGCACCCCGGATGTCACGCAACCCGCGGGCGGGGTCGGCATGTTCCCCGGTTACGCCCAGACCATCGCGCAGTTCGCCTACGTCTGGGGGTGGCCGATGGTCAACATGCTCAATCGGCGCACCCAGATCACCCAGGCGCCCCATCCCGGCCTGCTCAATGGTGTCCTGCCGGTCGCGCCGCAGGGCCGGCTCGGGATGCTGTCGAGCTACATCGATCCGGCCGAGACGTTTGTCACCTGCCCGAATCAGGACGTGGTGTACGGGTTGGCTTACTTCTCTCTCGATGACCAGCCGGTGATCGCCCAGGTGCCCGATTTCGGTGATCGCTTCTGGGTCTACGCCCTCTACGACGCGCGCACCGACCAGTTCGGCGAACTCGGCAAACCGTACGCCACCAAGCCCGGGTTCTACCTGCTGGCCGGGCCGAACTGGGAGGGCGAGAAGCCCGACGGGGTGGAGGCGGTGATCCGCAGCTCCACATCGCTGTCGAATGCCGTGCCACGGGTTTTCATGGACGACACCCCCGAGGACCGCGCGGCGATCCAGTCCGTGATCAACCAGATCGACTTCTATCCGCTCAGCGACTTCGACGGCAAGATGAAGACCACGGAATGGGCTAAGGCGCCCGCCATCCCGGGGCCGCCGGCCGAACCCGGCGCCGGTGAAACGAAATGGGTTGTACCCGAGAAGTTCTTCGACGAGTTCGGCACCATCCTGGACCAGGTGTCGCCCCTTCCTGGCGAAGAAGCGCTCTACGCGCAGTTCCGGGCGTTGCTCGACTCGGCGACTCAGAACCCGGATATCAAGAAGGTTCTCGTCGACACCGCGGTCGCCACCGAACGTGATGTCATCGGACAGTTCTTCCAGTGGGCACACAACGGCCGGCCGGCAGGCAACGGCTGGAACCGTTCCACCAACAACGCGCAGTTCGGGATCGACTACTTCGACCGCACCGGTACGGCGAAATCGAACATGTTCGACAATCGGCCCACCGAGACGCAGTACTTTTACACCGACAACGACGCCGGCGGTGCTCCGATGCGCGGCGACCGCACGTACAAGGTGACCTTCCCGGCCGGGCAGGAACCTCCGGTGCAGGGGTTCTGGTCGTTGACGCTCTACAACGACAAGCACCTGTTCCACCCCAACGATCTCAACCGGTACTCGTTGGGCACCAAGAACAAGAACCTCAAGCGCAACCCCGATGGATCGCTGACGCTCTATGCCGGGGCGAAATCTCCTGGACCAGAACAAGAGTCGAACTGGCTGCCGGCGCCAGACGGTCCGTTCTCCCTCTACATCCGTGCCTACTGGGGTGAGCCCGGCATCACCGAGGGTACCTGGAAGCCGCCCGCCATCGAGGCGATGTAGCACGGTGGAAATTGCATTGACAGCAGGGCGGAGCCACCTGGCACACCTTGTTTGTAGCGCAATTCGGATGGCCGGAAATCGAGCAGATCGCACGCCGCATCAGTGCTGAAATGGAATTGCTCCTGGCCCGGTGTTTCACGCGAAAATCAGGTGCGACGACGGCATAATTCACTGGCATGGATCCCAATTCAACGTCAAATCAAGCCGATAAGCCTGACGAATTGCGGGCGCATTTGCCGCGGCGCAGGATGCTGGGCGGGCTGGCGGTGGCAGGTGTCGCGACCACCTTGATTGCCGCCTGCAACGACGATTCCAACGGCGGAGCATCCGGTGGTGGCGGCGGCCCGGTCAAGACCGACAACAGCGTCAAGGGCGCCACTGAGGCGACCAAGGCGGCCAATCAGAAGCTGCTCGACACACTGCCGTTCAATGACAAGTCCGACTTTGAGGATGCGAAGCGCGGCCTAATCGCCCGCCCTGACACGCTGACCATCAAGGACGCGAACGGCAACGTGGTCTGGGACCTCGAGGAATACAAGAAGTACATCGCCGACGACAAGCCGGCGCCCGACACCGTCAATCCCAGCTTGTGGCGCATGACCCAGCTCAACATGCAGTACGGACTGTTCGAGGTGGTCAAGGACCGGATATACCAAGTGCGGGGCTATGACCTGTCCAACATCACCTTCATCAAAGGTGATACGGGCTGGATCGTGATCGACCCCGTGGTCTCGGCGGAAACTGCCAAGGCCGCTCTGGATCTGGCGAACGAGAAGCTGGGTCCCCGCCCCGTGGTCGCGGTGGTACACAGCCATTCACACATCGACCATTACGGCGGCGTGCGCGGTGTCGTCAACCAGGCCGACGTCGACTCCGGCAAGGTGAAGATCATCGCCCCGGTCAACTTCGTCGAGGACGTGATCAGTGAGAACGTCATCGCGGGCAACGCGATGAGCCGTCGCGCGGTGTACATGTTCGGTGCGCTGCTGCCGCGCAACGCCCAAGGTGGTGTGGGAGCTGGTCTGGGCCAGACGAATTCGACCGGAACCGCCGGCATGATCATTCCGACCGACATCATCGACCACACGGGTCAGAAGATGACGATCGACGGTGTCGAGATGGAATTTCAGTACACGCCCGGCACCGAGGCGCCCACCGAGATGAACACGTTCTTCCCCCAGTTCAAGGCCATGTGGATGGCCGAGAACACCACCAACACGATGCACAACCTGTTGACGCTGCGCGGCGCGCAAGTGCGCGACGGGCTGGTGTGGGCCAAGTTCATCGACGAGACCATCCGGCGGTACGGGCCGAACACCGAGGTCAAGTTCCAGAGTCACCACTGGCCCAGGTGGGGCAACGCCAACATCATCGACTACTGGAAGCGTCAACGTGATCTGTACAAGTACACCCACGACCAGTCGGTTCGGATGATGAACAACGGTCTGGTGGGCTCCGAGATCGCCGAGGAGATCACGTTGCCGCCGGAACTCAACAACTTCTGGCCCGACCGTGGCTATTACGGGACCCTGAAGCACAATTCACGCGCGGTGTATCAGCGGTACATGGGCTGGTATGACGCCAATCCGTCAGATCTCGACGATCTGCCGCCAGAGCCCGCCGCCAAAAAGTACGTCGAGTACATGGGCGGCGAAGGCGCCGTTCTGGACAAGGCGAAGAAGGATTTCGACGCCGGCAACTACCGCTGGACCGCCACGGTGCTCAAGCAGGTGGTGTTCGCCAACCCCGACAACACCGATGCCAAGAACCTGCTCGCGGACTCGTACGAGCAATTGGGATATCAGGCCGAGTCGGGCCCGTGGCGTTCGATATATCTGCAGGGAGCCTATGAGCTGCGTAATGGTGTGCCCGACACCGGGGGTCTCGACAGTGCGAGCCCCGACACGGTCAGGGCGATGCCCCCCGACATGTTGTTCGATTACCTGGCGGTGCGGCTGAACGGGCAGAAAGCCACCGGCAAGAATCTGACGATGAACGTCAATTTCAAGGACATCAACAAGGAATACGGCCTGACTGTCGAGAACGCCGTACTCAACTACGCGCCGGCGCCGGTGCCGAACGCCAATGCCACCGTCACCCTCGACAAGGCGACGCTGGATGACATCCAGCTCGGCAACCTCAAACTGGAGGACGCGATCGCGCAGAACAAAGTGACCATCGACGGTAACCGGGGCTCATTCGACGAGTTCATGGGCCTGCTCGACACCTTCCCGTTCTGGTTCAACATCGTCACCCCCTAGCGGGGACAATGGTGTGCTGTCCGGTGCCCCGCCGGGCAGCACACCGTGCCCGCGACAGTAAGCGATAGGAACCAGCGTGCAGTCCTTCGGAACATCGGCAATGCAGCCGGTGCCGTGGTTCCTCGCGACCACGCCGTCATCGAGCCCAGAGATGCTGCGGCGCCGGGTGATCATCGCCCTGTTCGATGAACATCTGGGCCACCGTCGTGCCGTATTCGTGGCCGCCCCATCGGGTTTCGGGAAAACCGTCTCGGCGGCACAGTGGGCCTCTGGGCGACAGCGTGACCAGCCCGGTTCGGTTGGGTGGCTGACACTCACCGAACGGGTCAACGACCGCACCGACGTGCTGCGCGGCATCCTGACCGCGCTGCTGAACACCGCTCGCGCTGGCGGCGACAGGTCATTGGAACGGTGCTTGACGGCGGCGTTCGATGTGACGGGGTATGACGCGGCAGTGGCCGCCTTGATGACCATCGAGCCACCTCTGCCGGTGACGATCGTCATCGATGACTTCCAGCTGGCCCGGTCGATATGGCGCGACGCCGATGTCGTCGAGCTGGTCGAGAACGGGCCGCAGTGGTTGCGATTCGTGCTGATCACGACGGACCCGGTGAGCCCCGCCTGGGCTCGGCTGCGGGTTCACGACAAGGTAGCGGTAATCGGTTCGGAAGACCTGGCTTTCACCGGCGACGACGTGAAGGCGTTGGTCGCCGCAACCGGTAGGTCACCCGAGCCGGGCGACATCGAGCGCATCCTGGCCGCCA
The DNA here is from genome assembly GCF_019050325.1 of [Mycobacterium] fortunisiensis. Taxonomy (GTDB): domain Bacteria; phylum Actinomycetota; class Actinomycetes; order Mycobacteriales; family Mycobacteriaceae; genus Mycobacterium; species Mycobacterium fortunisiensis. The sequence continues at coordinate 172,582 of NZ_VOMB01000010.1, forward strand.
CCGATGGATGGCCTGGCGCCGTCCGCCTCATCCTGGTGAGCGGCGAGCGAGCGCCGGCGTTCACCGTCGATGTCGATCTCACCGATTACATGGAGACGGCGGTGCTGGCCCGGATCCGGCCCGATCTGGCCGAGTTCGCGCTGAAGGCCACGGTGTGCCCACGGGTGGACGGTCAACTCGCCCGGCTACTCACAGACCATCCAGACAGCGGAAAACTTCTCAACGACTGTGTTTCTGCCGGCCTCTTCCTGGAACGTATCGGGTCAGGGGAAAGCGCGGTCTTTCAATGGCATTCGATCTTCGTCACACATTGCCAGGAGATCCTGAAACGACGGTCCGCCGAGGAGTGGAAGCAGCTCAACCGGCTCGCCGGTGCCGAGTTGGCGCGGCGGTATCCGCTGGAGGCGGTCGAGCACACGATTCGCGGCGACGACCGCCTCGGCTACGACATCGTCGCCGACCATTGGTTGGAGCTGCTGCTGCAATCACGGTCCACCGCACTCGATGTGACGTGCCTCAGGCTCACCGAGACATTTGGCGAACAGCCGGAGATCCTGATGATCAGGTCCAGCTGTCGAGCCATGGCCGGTGACGACGTCACGGCCGCGCTGCTGTTCAACCGGGCGGCAGCGATGCCTTCATCGGTGACAACACCGGGGCGGCTGGAGTTCATCGCGGATCTGACCACGCTGCTGATCTCTGATGACCGCGACGCGATGGCGCAGGCGGCCGGTCGCGTGGAGACCGCGCTGACGAACCGGGAGCTGGTCGGGCCGCGCATCTACGCGTGTGCGCTGTTCGTGCTCGGCTGGGCGGATTCCCGATTGCGCCGGGGACCGACGCGCGGTGCCGCCTACCTGGAGGCAGCGGTGTCGGAGTGCGCCGTGTTGGGGCTTGCTGAGGTCGCCTGCCGAGCCCGGCAGAATTTGGCCTTCGCTCTCGGCCACGCCGGCGAATTCGGCCGAGCTCAGCACGCGCTCCAACTCGCGGTGGCGTCCGGAGCGCCGACGCCAGAACTGTGGTTGTCGCACGACGGAGACGGCATCGATCGCTTCACCGCCGGCTGGATCGAATTCTGGCATGGCGAGATCAGTTCGGCCAAAGAGCATTTCCTCGCCGCCAACACTGCGGCCGGCATCGGCTACCCGGATATGGCGCGAATGATGCTGGCGTTCAGCGCAGCGACACTGCGTGACCGGGACATGATGAACCTCGCCGAGGCCGCCGTGGCGCGCATGCCCGACACCGATACCCATGGTGTGCCGTGGGTCAGCTACAAGACGGCGGCCCGGGCCCGGCTCGCCGAAGCCCGGGGGGACCGCCGTCAGGCGCTCATGCTTGCCGATGCCGTGGTCGGCGCTGCGCACGTGCCGATGGTGTCAGCGGTACTGTCCGGGATGTGCCGACGCCTCGACGCACCGGAATTGGCCGAGCGCTTGGCCAACCAGGCGCTGGAGCCGCAGCTTCCGGGATACATCGGGGCCTACGCGCTGTGGACCCTGGCGTTGTTGGCCTGGCGGCGTGACGAGTCCGAATTGGCTCATCAGCGGATGGAACGACTGGTCAGCATCGCCGGTCCAGAGCGGGTGCGGTATCAGTTCGTCGACAATCCCGGCCCGGAAGGCAAGGAACTGCTCGCCGCGCACCTGTCGTACACGTCCTACCCGGACTTTGTCGAAGACGCCCTGGTGGCCTCCGACCGTGACCAGCCGGACCTCGGGCGGCTCACCCCGCGCGAGCGGGAGATCTTGGCCTTCCTGCGCACGCCGATGACGATGCAGGAGATCGCCGACAAGATGTCCATCTCGCTGAACACGTTCAAGACTCACCAGCGGTCGATCTACCGCAAGCTGGGTGCGGCGAATCGTCGCGAGGCCATCCGGCGAGCGGCCCGCTAGCGCGGCTGCTCGGCGAGGTAGGGAGGGACATGACCGACGAACTCGTCGCGGTGTACGACGCCGAGGGCAATGCCATTGGCGCCGCACCACGTTCACGGGTCTACGCCGAGGGACTGTGGCACGCCAGCGCCGGGGTGCTGGTGCGCTCGGTCGACGGCCGGGGTATCTATGTGCACCGGCGTTCGGACACCAAGGCGGTGTTCGCCGGGATGCACGATTGCCTGGCCGGTGGGGTCGTCGACCCGGGGGAGAGCGCGCTACAGGCGGCCACCCGGGAACTGTCCGAAGAACTCGGCATCGGTGCCGTTGCGCTGACACCGTTGGCCGCGGCGGCCTGGGACGGGCAGTGGGCCGGAAAACCGATGCGCTGCCATCTCTTTGCGTTCGAGGCGCGCTGGGATGGCGCGATCCGGCATCAGCCCGAGGAGGTCGTCGACGGCTGGTGGTGGACCGATGCCGAACTCGCCGCGCACCTGGCGGACCCGCACTGGCCGTTCGTTCCCGACACCCGGGTGCTGATCCCGCAGTTGCTCGGGCCGAGCGCGGCGGACGACAAAGCACCCGTATTCCCGGCAAGCACCGATCGGCGGGTGTAATCTCCGCCTCGATTGCTCCTGTCGGAGCCGAATCGCCAACCGGGAGTGAGGCTCAGCATGGCCAGCGAGTTCAACGGCAGGATCGAGTTGGACATCCGGGATTCCGAACCGGATTGGGGTCCCTACGCGGCGCCCACCGCCCCCGAGGACGCCCCGAATGTCCTGTACCTGGTGTGGGACGACACCGGCATCGCCACCTGGGACTGCTTCGGCGGACTGGTGGACATGCCCGCGATGAGCCGGATCGCCGAGCGTGGAGTTCGGCTGTCGCAGTTCCACACCACCGCGCTGTGCTCGCCCACCCGGGCCTCGTTGCTCACCGGCCGCAACGCCACCACGGTCGGCATGGCCACCATCGAGGAGTTCACCGACGGATTTCCCAACTGCAACGGGCGGATTCCGTTCGAGACCGCCCTGCTCTCGGAGGTCCTCGCCGAGCAGGGCTACAACACCTATTGCCTCGGCAAGTGGCACCTCACCCCGCTGGAGGAGTCGAATCTGGCTGCCACCAAACGGCATTGGCCGTGCTCGCGGGGGTTCGAACGGTTCTACGGATTCCTGGGCGGCGAGACCGATCAGTGGTACCCGGACCTGGTGTACGACAACCACCCGGTGGATCCGCCCGCCACCCCGGAGGAGGGCTATCACCTCTCGCAGGACCTGGCGGACAAGACCATCGAGTTCATCCGCGACGCCAAGGTGATCGCCCCGGACAAGCCGTGGTTCACCTACCTGTGCCCGGGGGCCGGCCACGCCCCGCACCACGTGTTCAAGGAATGGGCGGACCGGTACGCGGGGCGGTTCGACATGGGATACGAGGCCTACCGCGACATCGTGCTGGAGAACCAGAAGCGGCTGGGCATCGTGCCGCCCGACACCGAACTCTCCCCGGTCAACCCGTATGCGGAGGTCACGGGGCCCAACGGAGAACCGTGGCCCGCGCAGGACACCGTACGGCCGTGGGATTCGCTGTCGGCCGACGAGAAGCGGTTGTTCACCCGGATGGCCGAGGTGTTCGCCGGGTTCCTGTCCTACACCGACGCCCAGATCGGCCGGATCCTGGACTTCCTGGAGGAGACCGGACAGCTCGACAACACGATAATCGTGGTGATCTCGGACAACGGTGCCAGTGGCGAGGGCGGGCCGAACGGCTCGGTCAACGAGACCAAATTCTTCAACGGCTACATCGACACCGCTGAGGAAGGCCTGAAATTCCTCGACCGGCTGGGTTCACCGCAGACCTACAATCACTACCCGATCGGCTGGGCGCTGGCCTTCAACACGCCCTACAAGCTGTTCAAGCGGTACGCCTCGCACGAAGGCGGTATCGCCGACACAGCAATCATCTCCTGGCCCAACGGTATTGCTGCCCAGGGAGCGGTGCGCGACACCTACGTCAACGTCTGTGACATCACCCCCACGGTGTACGACCTGCTCGGCATCACCGTGCCGGCGAGCGTGCGGGGAGTTCCGCAGAAGCCGCTGGACGGCGTGAGTTTCAAAGTGGCGCTGGATGATCCGGACGCACCCACGGGCAAGGAAACGCAGTTCTACACCATGCTCGGAACCCGTGGCATCTGGCACAAGGGCTGGTTCGCCAACACCGTGCACGCGGCCACCCCGTCGGGCTGGTCGCACTTCGACTCCGACCGCTGGGAGCTGTTCCACATCGAGGCCGACCGCAGCCAATGCCACGATCTGGCGGCCGAACATCCGGACAAACTCGCCGAACTCACCGCGCTGTGGTTCAGCGAGGCCGAGAAATACCACGGGTTGCCGCTGGCCGATCTGACCATCCTGGAGACGATGGGCCGGTGGCGGCCCTATCTCGCCGGCGAACGCTCGCGCTACACCTACTACCCGCATACCGCCGAGGTCGGGCTGGGCGCGGCAGCCGAACTCCGCGGGCAGTCGTTCACGGTGCTCGCCGATGTCACGGTGGATACTGCCGACGCGCAGGGCGTGTTGTTCAAACAGGGTGGCGCCCACGGTGGTCACGTGCTGTTCATCGCCGACGGGCAGCTGCACTACGTCTACAACTTCCTCGGTGAGCACGAGCAGCACCTGGCTGCCCCCGATCCGATCCCGTTGGGGCGGCACATCTTCGGCGTGCAGTACCGTCGGACCGGCACGGTCGAGGGCAGCCACACCCCGCTGGGCGACACCAGCCTGTTCGTCGACGACACGGCGGTGGCCGAACTGGCGGACATGCAGACCCACCCCGGCATGTTCGCCCTTGCCGGCGGCGGCATCTGCATCGGCCGCAACCCAGGATCGGCGGTGTCACAGCAGTACCGCGCCCCGTTCGGTTTCACCGGCGGCACCATCGCCCAGGTGACCGTGGATCTGTCCGGCGAGCCGTATCAGGATCTCGAAGCCGATCTCGCCGCCGCGTTCGCCAAGGATTGAGCCAGGGATGGCGCCCAGGATCGACCAGTGCGGTGAGACCTCCGACTAACCTCGGTGCCGTGCTCACCGAACTCATCGAGCTGCCGGGCGGAACCTTCCGGATGGGCTCGACGGCGTTCTACCCCGAAGAGGCCCCCGTGAACACCGCGACGGTCGGGGCCTTCGCGATCGAGCAGCATCCGGTCACCACCGCCCAATTCGGCGCCTTTGTCGACGCCACCGGCTACGTCACGATCGCCGAACGTCCCATGGACCCGGCGCTCTATCCCGGAGTCGACGAGGCCGACCTGGTCCCCGGTGCGCTGGTGTTCACCCCGACGCCCGGGCCGGTCGACCTGCGGGACTGGCGGCAGTGGTGGGACTGGATGCCCGGGGCCCACTGGCGGCGTCCTTTCGGGCCCGATCGCGATCCGGCCGAACCGGACCATCCGGTCGTGCAGGTGGCCTACCCCGACGCCGCGGCATACGCGGCCTGGGCCGGCCGGCGCCTGCCCAGCGAGGCCGAGTGGGAGTACGCCGCGCGCGGGGGAGTCGAGGGCGCCTACGCCTGGGGTGACGAGCCCACCCCGGGCGGACGCCTGATGGCCAACACCTGGCAGGGCCGGTTCCCGTATCGCAACGACGGCGCGCTGGGCTGGCGCGGCACTGCACCGGTCGGCAGCTTCCCGGCCAACGGGTTCGGCCTGGCCGACATGATCGGCAACGTCTGGGAGTGGACCACCACGCGGTTCACCGGACACCACCGGCCGGGGACCGACGCCCCGGCGTGCTGCCCGCCGGCAGATCCGGATCCGGCGGTGAACCAGGTGCTCAAGGGCGGTTCACACCTGTGCGCGCCGGAGTATTGTCACCGCTACCGCCCGGCGGCCCGATCCCCGCAGTCCCAGGACAGCGCGACCACCCACATCGGATTTCGCTGCGCCGCCGGTTGACGATCGGCGGTGATTTGGTGCATTCGCCGTGCTCACCTACTATGTAGGGGTTGCCTTGGGCAGACCTCGGTTGACCGTGCGTTTTGGTCAGCCCCGCGTGCCCTTCGGAAACAAAGACCGCGCACGTCCAGGTCGGTATCTGGCGTGCATACAAAACCAGGTCAGGAGATCGAGTGATTCAGCAGGAATCGCGGTTGAAGGTCGCCGACAACACGGGCGCCAAGGAGATCTTGTGCATCCGCGTGCTCGGCGGCTCGTCGCGACGCTACGCCGGCATCGGTGATGTCATCGTCGCGACCGTCAAGGACGCCATCCCCGGCGGCAACGTCAAGCGCGGCGATGTCGTCAAGGCCGTCGTGGTGCGCACCGTCAAGGAGCGCCGCCGCGCCGACGGCAGCTACATCAAGTTCGATGAGAACGCCGCCGTCATCATCAAGCCCGACAACGACCCGCGTGGCACCCGCATCTTCGGGCCGGTCGGTCGCGAACTGCGCGAGAAGCGCTTCATGAAGATCGTTTCGCTGGCGCCGGAGGTTTTGTAAATGAAGGTCCACAAGGGCGACACCGTGCTGGTGGTCTCGGGCAAGGACAAGGGCGCCAAGGGCAAGGTCATCGAGGCCTACCCGACCCGCGACAAGGTCCTCGTCGAGGGCGTCAACCGGATCAAGAAGCACACCGCGCAGTCGCAGAACGAGCGCGGGGCATCGTCGGGCGGCATCGTCACCCAGGAGGCCGCGATCCACGTGTCCAACGTGATGGTCGTCGACTCCGACGGCAAGCCGACCCGCGTGGGTTACCGCGTCGATGAGGAGACCGGCAAGAAGGTCCGCATCGCCAAGACCAATGGCAAGGACATCTGATGACTGCACCAGAGAAGGTTCAGCCCCGGCTGAAGCAGCGCTACCGCGAAGAGATCCGTGAGTCGCTGCAGAAGCAGTTCGAGTTCGACAACGTCATGCAGATCCCCGGTGTGGTCAAGGTCGTCGTCAACATGGGTGTCGGCGACGCCGCCCGCGACGCCAAGCTGATCAACGGCGCGGTCAACGACCTGGCCCTGATCACCGGCCAGAAGCCCGAGATCCGCAAGGCCCGCAAGTCCATCGCCCAGTTCAAGCTGCGTGAGGGCATGCCCATCGGCGCCCGCGTCACCCTGCGCGGCGACCGGATGTGGGAGTTCCTGGACCGGCTGATCTCCATCGCGCTGCCCCGTATCCGCGACTTCCGCGGCCTCAACGCCAAGCAGTTCGACGGCACCGGCAACTACACCTTCGGACTCAACGAGCAGTCGATGTTCCACGAGATCGATGTCGATTCCATCGACCGCCCGCGCGGCATGGACATCACCGTCGTCACCTCGGCGACCAACGACGACGAAGGCCGTGCGCTGCTGAAGGCGCTGGGCTTCCCCTTCAAGGAGAACTGAGCACATGGCAAAGAAGGCGTTGATCCACAAGGCCAACAAGAAGCCCAAGTTCGCGGTGCGCGCGTACACGCGGTGCAACAAGTGCGGTCGCCCGCACTCGGTCTACCGCAAGTTCGGACTGTGCCGTATCTGCCTGCGCGAGATGGCGCACGCGGGCGAGCTGCCCGGCGTGCAGAAGTCCAGCTGGTAACAGACCCCACAACAACAGGTTGCGGAAGGCCTCCCCCAACAATTGGGCACGGGGAACCGCCGCGAGGAAGGTGAGCCGGTTGTCATGACGATGACTGACCCGATCGCAGACTTTTTGACACGTCTGCGCAACGCCAATTCGGCGTACCACGACGAGGTGACCCTGCCCCACTCGAAGATCAAGGCGAACATCGCCGAGATCCTCAAAAAAGAGGGCTACATCTCCGATTACCGCACCGAGGATGCCCGCGTCGGCAAGTCCCTGGTGGTGTCGCTCAAGTACGGCCCCAGCCGTGAGCGCAGCATCGCCGGCCTGCGCCGCGTGAGCAAGCCCGGTCTGCGGGTTTACGCAAAGTCCACCAATCTGCCTCGGGTGCTCGGCGGCCTGGGCGTGGCGATCATCTCCACGTCCTCGGGCCTGCTCACCGACCGTCAGGCGGCACGAAGCGGCGTGGGCGGCGAAGTCCTCGCCTACGTGTGGTGAGGGGATAGAAGACATGTCGCGTATTGGTAAGCAGCCGGTCCTGGTTCCCGCCGGGGTCGATGTGACGATTGACGGCCGCAACGTCTCGGTCAAGGGCCCCAAGGGCACCCTGACCCTCGATGTCGCCGAGCCGATCACCGTCGAGCGCAACGAGGATGGCGCCATCGTGGTCAGCCGTCCCGATGACGAGCGGCGCAGCCGCTCCCTGCACGGGCTCTCCCGCACCCTGGTGGCCAACCTGGTCACCGGCGTCACCGAGGGCTACACCCGCAAGATGGAGATCTTCGGCGTCGGCTACCGCGTCCAGCTCAAGGGTTCCAACCTGGAGTTCGCGCTCGGTTACAGCCACCCCGTGGTGATCGAGGCGCCCGAGGGCATCACCTTCGCCGTCGAGACGCCCACCAAGTTCTCGGTCTCCGGTATCGACAAGCAGAAGGTCGGTCAGATCTCCGCGGTCATCCGCCGCCTGCGCCGCCCCGACCCGTACAAGGGCAAGGGTGTGCGTTACGAGGGTGAGCAGATCCGCCGCAAGGTCGGAAAGACAGGTAAGTAAGTCATGGCTACAAAGACTGAAGCTGCCACCGCCCGTAAGCCGGTGGGGCAGAACATCTCTGAGACCCGCCGTAACTCCCGGCTGCGTCGGCACGCCCGGTTGCGCAAGAAGGTCTCCGGCACCGCGGCGACCCCGCGCCTGGTGGTCAACCGTTCGGCCCGGCACATCCACGTGCAGCTCGTCGACGACCTGCAGGGCGTCACGCTGGCGGCTGCCTCGTCGATCGAGGCCGACGTCCGCGCGGTCGAGGGTGACAAGAAGGCGCACAGCGTTCGGGTCGGTCAGCTGATCGCCGAGCGCGCCAAGGCTGCCGGCGTCGACACCGTGGTGTTCGACCGCGGTGGCTACACCTACGGCGGCCGGATCGCCGCGCTGGCCGATGCCGCGCGCGAGGGCGGGCTGAAATTCTGATGACTGTCAACGAGAGGACTGCATGATGGCCGAGCAGGCAACTGGTGCCGGCGGCCCAGGCGCTTCCGACAACCGTGGTGGCCGTGGCCGCCGCGACGACCGCGGTGGCCGTGGTGGCCGCGACAGCGGCGAGAAGAGCAACTACATCGAGCGCGTGGTGTCGATCAACCGCGTCTCCAAGGTGGTCAAGGGTGGTCGGCGCTTCAGCTTCACCGCACTGGTCATCGTCGGTGACGGCAAGGGCATGGTCGGCGTCGGCTACGGCAAGGCCAAGGAAGTTCCGGCCGCCATCGCCAAGGGTGTCGAGGAAGCTCGCAAGAACTTCTTCCGCGTCCCGCTGATCGGTGGCACCATCGTGCACCCGGTTCAGGGCGAGGCTGCTGCCGGTGTCGTGATGCTGCGTCCGGCCAGCCCCGGTACCGGTGTGATCGCCGGTGGCGCGGCCCGCGCGGTGTTGGAGTGCGCCGGGGTGCACGACATCCTGGCCAAGTCGCTGGGCAGCGACAACGCGATCAACGTGGTGCACGCCACCGTTGCCGCGCTGAAGATGATCCAGCGTCCCGAAGAAGTGGCGGCCCGTCGCGGTCTGCCGCTCGAGGATGTGGCGCCGGCCGGCATGCTGAAGGCCCGGCGCGAGAGCGAAGCGCTGGCTGCCGCAGCAGCGCGTGAGGGATCGGCATAACCATGGCAGAGCTCAAGATCACCCAGGTGCGCGGAACCATCGGCACACGCTGGAAGCAGCGCGAAAGCCTGCGGACGCTGGGGCTGAAGAAGATCCGTCAGTCCGTGGTGCGTGAGGACAACGCGCAGACCCGCGGCCTGATCAAGACTGTTCATCACCTCATCGAGGTGGAGGAGGTGAAGTCCTGATGTCCGTTATCAAGCTTCACGACCTGAAGCCCGCTCCCGGGGAGAAGAAGGCCAAGACCCGCGTCGGTCGCGGTGAGGGCTCCAAGGGTAAGACTGCCGGTCGTGGTACCAAGGGCACCAAGGCCCGCAAGAACGTCCCCGCGACGTTCGAGGGTGGCCAGATGCCGATCCACATGCGGCTGCCGAAGCTCAAGGGCTTCAAGAACCGCTTCCGGACCTCCTACGAGGTCGTCAATGTCGGCGACATCGCCAAGGCCTTCCCGCAGGGCGGCGCCATCGGTGTCGACGAGCTGGTGGCCAAGGGGCTGGTTCGCAAGAACAGCCTGGTGAAGGTTCTCGGCGACGGCAAGCTGGCCGTCAAGGTCGACGTGACCGCCAACAAGTTCAGCGGTAGCGCCCGCGAGGCGATCACCGCGGCCGGTGGCAGCGCCACCGAGCTGTAATTGGCGGCACCGCCGCCGTGCTGTAGTAATTTCTCTGCGCGAGCAGACGTAGAAGTGCCCCTTTTCGCTTGAAAAGGGGCACTTTTACGTCTGCTCGCGGACTCCGGGGACACAGGTAGGCTCGGGCCATGTTCGCCTTCCTCCCCGGACTTCCCGGCACCGACGATCTCAAGACGCTGGTCCGACGCGTCGATACGGCCCGACACAACGGCGTGCCCGACGGGTGCGTGCTGGAGCTGGATCTGCTGTCGATGCCGCCGGAGACCATCGGCTTCGACCCGCTGGCCATCGTCGCCGGCGGTGGTCGCCCGCTGGTGTTGCGTCAGGCCGTCGCGGCGATCCACCGTGCGGCCGAGGACGATCGGGTGGCCGGGCTGATCGCGCGGGTCCAGCTGCCGCCCACCGCTCCGGGCCCGGTGCAGGAACTGCGCGATGCCATCGCCGCGTTCGGCGCCGTCAAACCCACCCTGGCCTGGGCCGAAACCTACCCGGGCACACTGTCGTACTACCTGGCGTCGGCGTTCCGCGAGGTGTGGATGCAGCCGTCGGGCACGGTCGGTCTGGTCGGATTCGCCACCAACGCGATGTTCCTGCGCGACGCGCTGGACAAGGCCGGCATCGAGGCGCAGTTCGTCGCCCGTGGTGAATACAAGTCCGCGGCAAACCTTTTCACCGAGGACAGCTACACCGACGCCCAGCGCGAGGCCGACGGCCGGATGATCGAGAGCCTGCAGTCGCAGGTGTGGCAGGCCATCGCCGAATCACGCAACTTGACGCCCGAGGCCGTCAACGCGCTGGCCGACACCGCGCCGGTGCTGCGCGACGCCGCCGTCACCGGCGGTCTGGTGGACCGGATCGGTTTCCGCGACGAAGCATACGCGCGGATCGGGGAACTGTCCGGCGGCCCGACCGAACCCGGCGCCGACGCCGACAGCCACCCGGATGCCCTTCCGCGGCTTTATCTTTCGCGCTATGCCCGCACCACACCCAAGGTGCCGACACCGCCGATCCCGGGCCGCAAGCCCAAGCCCACCGTCGCGGTGGTGACCCTGCACGGCCCGATTGTCAGTGGCCGCGGCGGGCCACAGGTGCTGCCGCTGGGCAATTCCAGTGCCGGGGGCGACACCATCGCCGCGGCGCTACGCGAGGCGGCCGCCGATGACGACGTGTCGGCGATCGTGCTGCGGGTGGACAGCCCCGGCGGTTCGGTGTCCGGTTCGGAAACCATTTGGCGCGAGGTGCTCCGGGCTCGTGAGCGCGGCAAGCCGGTGGTGGCCTCCATGGGTGCGGTGGCCGCCTCGGGCGGCTACTACGTGTCGATGGCGGCCGACGAGATCGTGGCCAACGCCGCCACCATCACCGGATCCATCGGAGTGATCACCGGCAAGCTGGTGTCGCGTGAACTCAAGGACAAGCTCGGCGTCGGATCGGATTCCCTGCGCACCAACCCCAATGCCGACGCCTGGTCGTCGAACGCACCCTTCACCGACGAACAGCATGCCCAGATCGAAGCCGAGACCGACCTGATCTACACCGATTTCATCGAGCGGGTGGCGCACGGTCGCAAGCTCGCGGTCGAGCGGGTGGACGAGGTGGCCCGGGGCCGGGTGTGGACCGGCGCCGACGCCAGGGACCGCGGCCTCGTCGACGAACTCGGCGGCCTGCGGGCCGCGATCACCCGGGCCAAGGTGCTGGCCGGCGTGGACCCCGACACCAAGGTGCGGGTGCTGCATTACCCCGGCTCGTCCTGGCTGGACATGCTGCGGCCCAAGGCTTCCTCACAACCTGCGGCGGCGTCGCTGCCGCAGGCGCTGGGCGCACTGTTGGGCCAGTCGGTGGTCGGCGCCGTCCAGGGGATCGAACAGTCGATGACCGGGACGAGCGCGTTGTGGACAGGCACCCACCGATTTTGACGGGTCCGATGATAACGAGGCGGTAGCGGGCGGTGCGGGAGCAACCCCCGGGCTGTAACGTCAGGTCGCGACAACAGATGAATTGTCGACGAGACGACGGCCTGGCCCTGCGGTGTTCAACCCAGTCAGAGCAGCCGTAACAGAGCGCGCGGCGGGGAACGGTGTCGTCAGACACATGGAGGACTCGTGCCTGCGCATAAAAGCCCGATGAAGGGCTTTGGAGACAAACCCGAGATCGACCACCGCGAACCCCCCGAGGATCCGCCCGATCCCGGAGTGCTCAGGCGCGCCATTGCGGCATCGGCGATCGGCAACGCCACCGAGTGGTTCGACTACGGGATCTACGCCTACGGGGTGAGCTACATTTCCGCCGCCATCTTTCCCGGCGATGCGGCGCAGGCAACCCTGTTGGCGTTGGCCACGTTCGCGATCTCGTTCCTGGTGCGCCCACTGGGTGGGTTCGTGTGGGGTCCGCTCGGTGACCGTGTCGGCCGCAGACAGGTACTGGCGATCACCATCGTCCTGATGGCCGGCGCGACGTTCTGCGTGGGCCTGGTCCCGTCCTATGACTCGATCGGGGTGTGGGCGCCGGCGCTGATGGTGGTGCTGCGCATGGTGCAGGGATTCTCCACCGGCGGCGAGTACGGCGGTGCCGCCACCTTCATGGCCGAATATGCACCGTCACGGCGGCGCGGATTCCTCGGTAGTTTCCTCGAAGTCGGCACGCTTGCCGGATTCTCCCTCGGTGCGCTGTTGATGCTGGGCTTCTCGGTGTGGCTCAGCGACGACCAGATGGGCTCGTGGGGGTGGCGGCTGCCGTTCCTGGTCGCGGCTCCGCTCGGCTTGGTCGGTGTCTATCTGCGATCCAAGTTGGAGGACACCCCGGTCTTCCGTGAACTCGAACAGACCGGGGAGCGGGAAAGCGGCCCGGTGTCCGAACTCAAGGATCTCGTGGTCGAGTACTGGGGGCCGATCCTGAGATTGGCCGGACTGGTGATCGCGCTCAACGTCGTCAACTACACGCTGCTGACGTACATGCCGACCTACCTGGAACAGACCATCGGTCTGTCGAGCAGTCATTCGCTGATCGTGCCGATCATCGGCATGTTGACGATGATGGTGTTCCTGCCGCTGTCCGGACACATCTCCGATCGGGTGGGGCGTAAACCGATGTGGTGGTTCTCGCTGATCGGTCTGCTCATCGCGGGTGTGCCGATGTTCCTGTTGATGTCGACGAACATGGTCGGCGCGATCATCGCCTTCGCCGTTCTGGGACTGCTGTATGTGCCTCAGCTGTCGACGATTTCGGCGACCTTCCCGGCAATGTTCCCCACCCAGGTCCGTTACGCCGGATTCGCGATCGCCTACAACGTGTCCACCTCGCTGTTCGGTGGCACCGCTCCGGCGGTCAACGACTGGCTGGTGGGGCTGACCGGGGACAAGCTGGTGCCCGCCTACTACATGATGATCGCCTGTGTCATCGGGGCGGTGGCGCTCGTCAAGGTCCCCGAAACCGCCCGATGCCCGATCAGCGGCACCGAGATCCCCGGAACGCCAGAGGCTCCCGCCCAGCTGGATTACGAGCCCGGTTTCGAGGCCGATTCCGCGGAGGACATCGTCGTCGTTTCCGACCGGCCGACGGCCTCAACCGACACCTAACCGGGCGATCAGGCGCTCGACGGCGTCCTGCATGTGCTCGAGCATCAACTTGTCGGTCAGTGCTTCGTCGCCGGAGCGGATGCTGCAGGCCAGTGCCCGATGCTCACTGACCCGGTCGGACAGGGCGTCGTAGGTGTCGGCCAGGGCATGCACGCACATCCGCGTCTCGACCAGGAACGTCTGGTGCATGCGCGACAGCCGCGGGCTGCCTGCCAGCTCGACGAGAAGCTCGTGGAAGCGCATGTCGGCCTCACTCACCTCGTCCAGGTCGCCGGCCGTCGCCATCTCGTCGACCACCTCGAGCAACGCCTCACCGGCGGCGAGGTGGTCGCCCTCCAGGATCCGGCGGCTCGCCGTCCGCTCGATCGCTTCGCGGGCCACGTACATGTCGCGAATCTCGTCGACATCCATGGTGTTGACGAACACGCCCCGGTTGCGGATCGCGATGAGCAGCCCTTCCTGGGCCAGGCGCTGCATTCCCTCGCGCACGGGTCCGCGGCTGACCCCGAACTTGCGCGCCAGTTCGGCCTCGCCCAGTTGTGTGCCCGGCACGACTTCGCCGTAGGCGATGGCCTGCCGCAGCTTGTCGGCCACGATGCTCGCCGTCGACTCCTGCTCGACCGGTGCGATGAAGTCGGTCACCGTGCCGCCCCGAACAGCCGGCCCAGCCCGGGTATCGGTGGCACCGAACCGATCAGGGCCAGGCCCTTCCACACCGTGACCTGGTTCGCGGTGAGCACCGGCTTGCCGATGGCGGACTCCAGCTCATCGATGAAACCCAGTGTGTGCATGGCGGTGTCGGGCACCAGTACCGCATCGGCCTCGGGGTGATCGGCCGCGCGCACCATCGCGGTGACCGTCCCCGGCTCCAGCCGGCCCACTTCCGCGGCGGTGACGATGCCGTGGCTTCCCGCCGACACCACGTCCACACCGTCACCGGACAGGAACGCGACGAAGTGGGCCGCCACCTCCTCGGGGTAGGACGCGGCGACCGCCACCCGGCGTATACCCAAGTACTGCAACGCATCTACGAAGGCGATCGACGTGGAGGACGCGGGGACACCAGCGGCCGCGGCCACGTCGTCGGCCTGCCGTCGCGCCCCGTCCCGGCCGAACACGAAGCTGCCCGAGGTGCATGCCCACATCATCGAGTCCGGACGTGTGGGTCCCAGTCGCGCGACACCGTCGGTCAGGCGTTCGGTCCGGCCGAGATCCAGGAGCGCATCGACGCGATGCGCATCCTCACCGACCGTTGTGATCGCGACCGGAAGCCTCAGGGTGGGGTGGGCGTGTGATTCCAGGACGGCGAAGTCGTCCTCGGCGCTGTGGCCGGGATAGAGAATCCCTACCGTGGCCATGCAGTTGTCCTTTCGAGGTGCACCGTCAGGCTTCCAACAACCGTTGGCCGGCGCCGACGGCTTTGCGTCCGGCGACCGACAACGCCGCCCACATCGTCACCTGGTTGGCCGTGATCACCGGCTTGTCGAGCTCACGTTCGAGCCGGGTGATCAGGTCATAGGTGGGCAGGTTCGTGCAGCTGATCACGATCGCCTGCGCCTCGCGGCAGTCGGCGCTGCGGACCAGCTCGGCCGTCGTCTCGTAGGGGACCGACCAGATCCGCGATGTCATCCCCAAACCGGCGGTGGCCGCCACCTCGATCCCGGCTTCCATCAGATAGCTGGTCAGCCCGGTGGTCAGGTCGGCGGTGTAGGGGGTCACCGTGGTGACCGTGCTCGCCCCGAGATGCGCGAGTGCGGCCAGCATGGCGCCGCTGGTGGTCACCGCCGCCGGGGCGCCCGCCGCACGCATGGCCGCCACCAGGGCGGCCTCGCCCGCCATGCCTTTGACGAAACTTCCTGCGGTACAGGCATATGCGGTAACCAGCGGGGACACCGCCAGCACGTTGGCGGCGCCGGCCTCGACCTGGTCCGGCTCGGAGACGTGCACCGCCATGTCGACGGTCACCGGCAGCGGGGCGTAGCGCAGCCGGGTGACGTAGAGGCTGACGTCGTCGGGTACCCAGCGCCACAGTTCGCGGTCGAGCGCGAAGTCGTACGGTGTCACAACACCTATCCCCACCTGGTGCAACGGTGGGGGAGGAAGCACTTCCCCGAGTGTCATCTCCATAGTGTGAGGCCGAACGGCCCAACCGGCAACAGATTGTTGACAATCCTACGACAGCGTTCCTAGCCTCGAAGCGTGCCGCCTTCCGCTGCCAGACCGGTGATCGCGGT
This sequence comes from [Mycobacterium] fortunisiensis, assembly GCF_019050325.1. GTDB lineage: Bacteria > Actinomycetota > Actinomycetes > Mycobacteriales > Mycobacteriaceae > Mycobacterium > Mycobacterium fortunisiensis. The sequence goes on from NZ_VOMB01000010.1 coordinate 188,596, forward strand.
GTTGTGTGAGCGCCAGGCCGACCGGATACCGGGGTTGGCCGACCCCTCCGTCGAGTTCCGCTACTGCGACGCCGACGTTCTCGGCGCGGCCCTGCGCGGTGCCCACGCACTGCTGTTGTGGGACTACTTCTCCACCGCGCTACAGCGCGTGTGGTCCGATGCCGACACGCTGGAATGGATCCACGTGACCGCGGCCGGGGTCGACACCCTGCTGTTCGACGAATTGCGGGACTCCGATGTGGTGGTCACCAACGCCCGCGGCGTATTCGACCGCCCCATTGCCGAATACGTCCTGGCGGCAATACTGGCCTATGCCAAGGGAAGCCAGGCGAGTCACGACTTCCAGCGACAGCACCTCTGGCGGCACCGCGAGACCCGCAGTATCGCCGGGGCACGTGCCCTCGTGGTCGGCACCGGCGGCATCGGGCGGGCGACCGCTCGGCTGTTGCGCGCGGCCGGCCTGGACGTCCGTGGGGTGGGCCGGGTGGCCCGGACCGCAGATCCGGATTTCGGCGACGTGGTGGCACACACTGACCTGGCCGCCGCGGTCAGGTGGTGTGACCACCTGGTGCTGGCCGCCCCGCTCACCGACACCACCCGCGGGATGGTGGGCCAGGACGTGCTGACGGCGATGAAATCCGATGCGCACCTGGTGAACATCTCCCGGGGCCCGATAGTGGACGAGGCCGCGCTGCTGGCCGCGCTGGACTCCGGCAGCATCGGCGGTGCCACCCTGGACGTGTTCGACGTCGAGCCGCTGCCCACCGATCACCCGCTGTGGGATGCCCCCGGCGCCGTGATCACCGCGCACATGTCCGGCGACATCCGCGGGTGGCGCGACACTCTGGCTGCCCAGTTCACCGACAACCTGCAGCGGTGGCGTACCGGCCGACCCCTGCTCAATGTGGTGGACAAGAAGCTGGGCTACGTGGCAAGCGGCACAACGTGATTGCGCAAGCGGTCGAGTTGCGGTCGGCCTATTCCAGCGGGTCGCTGTCCCCGGTCGAGGTCACCAGGGCCTGTCTGGCCGCCATCGACCGGCACAACCCCGCAGTGAACGCGTTCGTGCTCCTCGACGCCGACGGCGCACTTCAGGCGGCCCGGGCGTCGGAGGCCCGGTGGCGCGCGGGCCGGCCGCTGGGCCCCGGCGACGGCATCCCCACCTCGATCAAGGATGCGCTGTGGACCCGTGGCTGGCCGACACTGCGCGGCAGCTGGCTCGTCGACGAGGCGGGGCCCTGGGAGTCCGACGCGCCCAGCGTGGCGCGACTACGTGATTCGGGCGCCGTCCTGCTCGGCAAGACCACCACACCCGAATACTCGTGGAAGGGCGTCACCGATTCACCGCGGTACGGGGCCACCGGCAATCCGTGGGATCCGGGCCGGACCGCGGGCGGGTCCAGCGGCGGCAGCGCCGCGGCCGTCGGCCTGGGCATGGGCGCCTGGTCGGTCGGCACCGACGGCGGCGGTTCGGTCCGCATCCCGGCGGCGTTCACCGGCACCGTGGCGCTCAAACCGACCTATGGACTCATCCCGCTGTACCCGCCCAGCCCGTTCGGAACCCTCTCGCACGCCGGCCCGATGGCACGATCGGTGGCCGATGTCGCGGCGCTGCTGGAGATCGTCACCGCATTCGATCCCCGCGACTGGTCGGCGATGCCGACGCCCGCGGTGGCCTGCAGCGCCGGCCTGGACCGGGGCATCGACGGGCTGCGGATCGCCTATTCCGCGGATCTCGGGTTCGGTGCCAACGATCCCGAGGTCGGCGCAGCGGTACGGGCCGCCGTGGGCGTCCTGGCGGAGGCGGGCGCCCACGTCGAGGCGGCCGACCCCGGCTTCGCCGACCCGGCGGAAGCATTTCACGTGTTGTGGTTCTCGGGTGAGGCAAAAGTATTGCAGGGCAAGCTCGATGGCCCTGATGCGCAGCGGCTCGACCCCGGCCTGCGGCGCACCGCCGAACTCGGGGCGACGTACACGGCATCGGATTACCTGGATGCCATGGCGGTGCGGATGGCGCTCGGCGAGCTGATGGGCCGCTTCCATCAGCGCTATGACGTACTCGTCACCCCGACGGTGCCGATGACCGCATTTCCCCTCGGCCGGGACGTGCCGGACGGTTGCGGCTCACCCGATTGGACGAGTTGGACGCCCTACACCTATCCGTTCAACCTGACTCAGCAGCCGGCCCTTTCGGTGCCGTGCGGGTTCAATGCGGATGGACTGCCGATCGGAATGCAGATCGTGGGCCCGAGGCACGCGGATGCGCTGGTGCTGCGGGTGGGGCAGGCTTATCAGAACGCCACGGATTGGCATCTGCGGGTGCCGTCGTTGTGCACAGAGGAGGTCGGATGAGCCGATTGATCACGGTGTCGCTCGCCAAGCGCGGGGTCACGTGTGTGGCGCGCCTGCTCGACGCGGAGGCGCCGCGCACCTGTGCAGCCGTGTGGGATGCGCTGCCCGATGGAAAAACACTGTCCGCACCGGTGTTCCACGGCAAGTACGCACGCAACGAGATCTACACACTGTTCCCGGCTTTCGGCCCCGACCCAGGCAGCGAGAACACCACCGTGACGCCGATCCCCGGCGACCTGTGCTGGTTCTCGTTCGACTCCGACGACCTGGGCAACCCAGCCTACGGCTACGAGAACACCACCGGGACCGGGACCACCGGCCGGATCGTGGACCTCGCGCTGTTCTACGGACGCAACAATCTGCTGATCAACGGCGACCAGGGCTGGGTGCCCGGCAACGTGTTCGGGACGATCACCGAGGGCCTGGAGGAGATGGCCGCGGCCTGTCAGGACCTCTGGATGGGCGGAGTCCGTGGCGAAACACTGAGTTTCGCCCGGGCCGCCTAATCCTTGTCTTCTTCCAGAGTTCCACTGACGTAGACGATCTCGCCCATCGGATCGTTCTCGTCGCGGTCCGGGACCGGCAGCTCGTGACGGACGAACAGCTCGGACCGGGAGGTACCGGTCATGTCCCAGCCCTTGGCGGCCAGATAATCCGCGGCCGAAGGCCTTTCGCCGTGATAGATCAGGGACGGCATGTCCATGTTCAGCCCGATCTGGCTGAACATGGCCGCGGCCGCCCGGGCTTTCTCCGGATCGAAATCCTTGAGCCCGGGCACAAACTCGGTGGCCACCATGCTTCCGGGTGCACTCAGAGCGGCGATGTGGTCGAACAGTTGATCCTGGGCCCGTGGCGGCAGATAGATCAACAACCCCTCGGCGCACCACGCCGTCGGCTTGGCCGGGTCGAAACCCGCCGCCTTCAGCGCCACCGGCCAGTTCTCGCGCAGGTCGATCGGCACGGTACGGCGCAGCGCCTTCGGCTCCGCGCCGAGCCCGGCCAGGGTGCGGGTCTTGAACTCGATCACCTCGGGCTGGTCGATCTCGTAGACCACGGTGCCCTCGGGCCAGGCCAGCCGGTAGGCCCGCGAATCCAGACCCGAGGCCAGGATCACCGCCTGGCGGATGCCCGCCTTGCCGGCGTCGGCGAAGAAGTCGTCGAAAAACCGGGTGCGCACCGCCATTTCGTCGATGTTGGCCCGGGCCCGCTCGGCGGCGTCGGGAGCCAGCTGGGCCATCGACGCCAGGTCCAGTTCACCGTCGACCATCTTGGTGAACACCTCGATGCCGACTGCGCGGACCAGCGGTGCCGCGAACGGATCGTCGATCAGGCCGTGGGAATCCTGGCTGGCGATCGCCCGCCCGGTGGCCACCAACGTTGCGGTTGCGCCGACACTGGAGGCCAGATCCCAGCTGTCGCCGTCGGTGCGTGCCATAGTGCGCCTTCCTGCTCGTGCAGACGGGGAGTGCAGACGGGTTGTCTAGTTCGCAGTCTTCAGGATCGCAGACAGGTACCCGGAGCCGGCAGCGAGATCGGCGAGTTCGGACGCCAGCGTGAAGCCGTGGGCCGCATACGCCTGCTCGGTGGGCTGCACCGTGACGTCCCAGCCGTGCCCGGCGAGGTAATCGCGGGCCGAGGCGCGCTCACCTGAATAGAACAGCTCCGTCAGATCCACGTCGGTGCCGACCTTCTTGGACCATTGGCTGACCCGCGCCGTCCAGTCCTTCGACACCACCTCGGCATCCATGTGCTCGGTGGCCAGCCGGCTGCCCGGGGCGCTGAGCGCGGTGATGTTGTCGAACAGCCGGTCCTGGGCTTCCGGCGGCAGGTAGATCAACAGACCTTCGGCGATCCAGGCGGTGGGTGCGCTGGGATCGAAGCCGTTGGCGCGCAAGGCGGCCGGCCAGTCGTCGCGCAGGTCGATCGGCACGGTGTGCAGTGCGGCCGCGGGCTCGGCGTCGAGCCCGGACAAGGTGCGGGTCTTGAACTCCAGAACCGCGGGCTGGTCCACCTCGAACACCGTGGTCCCGGCCGGCCAGGCCAGCCGGTAGGCGCGGGTGTCCAGACCCGAGGCCAGGATCACCGCCTGGCGGATGCCGGCCTCGGTCGCGGCGCGGAAGAAGTCGTCGAAGAATCGGGTGCGCACCGCGATCTGCTCGCACATGCGTTGCCGGTCCAGCATCGGGTCGCCCTCGACACATACCTCGCCGTCGGCGAGCCGGATGCTGTGTTCGACGCCGACCGCGCGTACCAGCGCATCGGCGTACGGATCGTCGATGAGGGGGTCGGGTTGCTTGGTGGCCAGTGCGCGCGAGGCCGCGACCCCGGTCGCGGTTGCGCCGACACTGGTGGCCAGGTCCCAGGTGTCACCTTCGGTGCGTGCCATGTCTTCTCCTAGTTTCGTATCGCGGTGACGGCCAGTGAATTACGCTGCGGCGCAGCGTCGTCGCCCGTCGGGAAGGCGCGCCCGTAGTCGGCGAACAGGTCGGGGCGCGGACGTGCGGTCACCGACCAGCCGCTGTCGGTGAGGTAGTCGACCACCGAGTTGCGCTCGCCGTCGTACCAGAGATCGGCCAGATCGAGGTCGAGGCCGTGGGCCCGCCACTGCGCGCTCAACACCTGGCCGCGCTCGCGCAGGTTCGCCGCCATGCCGGGGAGATGGAATTCGGTGGCCAGCCGGCTGGCCGGGGCGCTCAGTGCGGTGACGTTGTCGAACAACCGATCCTGGGCGTCCGGCGGCAGGTAGGCCAGCAGTCCCTCGGCGCTCCAGGCACTGGGCGCCGCCGGATCGAACCCGGCGGCGCCCAGGGCCGCGGGCCAGTCCTCGCGCAGATCAACTGCCACGGTGCGGCGTTCGGCCGTCGGGGTGGCACCGATCCGGGTCATCGCGGCCGACTTGGCGCCGATCACCTCGGGCTGATCGATCTCGTACACCACGGTGCCGTCCGGCCAGGGCAGCCGGTAGGCGCGCGAGTCCAGGCCCGAGGCCAGGATCACCGCCTGCCGGATCCCGGCATCGCCGGACGACACAAAGAAGTCGTCGAAGAACTTCGTCCGCACCGCCATCACGCCGGTCATCAGCGCGGCGCCGGTGGCCAACTCGCCGTCGAGCGGGATCTCGCCGTCGACGAGCTTGGTGAAGAACTCGAGCCCGACCGCGCGCACCAGCGCCGCGGCATACGGGTCGTTGATCAGCGGATCGGATTCGGCGGTGGCGATCGCCCGGGCCGCGGCGACCATGGTCGCCGTCGCGCCCACACTGGAGGCCAGATCCCAGGTGTCGCTGTCAGACCGTGCCATCGCGCGCCCCTACCGTTCGGCGCTGATGTAGAGCACCGAGGCCGCGTGCGCCTCATCCTCGACCGGCGGCAGGCCCGTACGGACCAAGAGGTCGTTCGACGAGATGCCGGTCGTCTGCCAGGCGTGGCCGGTCAGGTAGGTCATCACGTCGGCGCGGTCACCGAGGTAGATCAACTCGTTGAGATCGATGTCCAGACCGTGGGCGCGCCAGCGCTCGGTGAACTCCTGCATCTTGGCCCGGATCGACTCCTCGTCATTGGTCTCGGTGGCGGGCACGCCCTCGACACCGAGCCGGCTGCCGGGCGCACTCAGTGAGGTCACCTGATCGAGCAAACGATCCTGGGCCTCCGGCGGCAGGTAACCCAGCAGCCCCTCGGCGATCCAAGCCGTCGGCGCGGTGGGATCGAAGCCGGCCGCGGTCAGCGCGGCGGGCCAGTCGAAGCGGAGGTCGATGGCCACGGTGCGCCGCTCGGTGGTGGCGGCGGCGCCGAGATCGGCCAGCGCGCGGGTCTTGAACTCGACCACCTCGGGCTGGTCGATCTCGTAGACCACGGTGCCGTCCGGCCAGGGCAGGCGGTAGGCCCGCGAGTCCAGCCCGGCGGCCAGGATCACCGCCTGCCGGATCCCGGCGCGACACGCGTTCAGAAAGAAGTCGTCGAAGAAGCGGGTGCGGGCGGCCATGCTGTTGGCGAACCGGGTCAGCCCGGTCGCGGCTTCCTCGTCGAGACCCTCGGTGGTGAAGTTCTCGTCGACGAGCTTGGTGAAGAAATCCATGCCGACCGCGCGGACCAGCGGCGCGGCGAACGGATCGTCGATCACCGGGTCATCGGCGTTGGTGGCCATCGCACGCGCCGCCGCGACCATGGTCGCCGTGGCGCCCACGCTGGATGCCAGATCCCATGAATCATCAGCAGTGCGGACCATGGATACCCCTTTTGTTCAGTGAAAACATGCAGTGGAAAATGACGTGTTAGTTAGCTGGTGTAATGAGCTGGCGCCGACTGTACGCCGCGAATCTGAAGACCGCCTTAGTCCGGCCATCCGGCCATTCGGCGGAGGCGCCCGCACGGCCCTCCTCAGGGCCAACTGTTACTCTCGTAGACTGTTTGACGGCTGAGTTCGCAGGCTGTGCGCCTGCAGGCGGCCGGACATGACTTGACCATTGACGCTGGCTCCACCCAGCCCCGTTTGGCACGCCGCGCTGAGAGGTCGGCTGCGCAGGAGGAAGAGTGCTTTCGGCTTTCATCTCATCGCTGCGGACGGCCGACCTCAGACGCAAGATCCTGTTCACGTTGGGCCTGGTGATCCTGTACCGGGCCGGTGCATCGATCCCGTCGCCCGGGGTCAATTACCCGAACGTGCAGAAGTGCATCGAGCAGGTCAGCGGCGGAGATTCGGCGCAGATCTACTCGCTGATCAACCTGTTCTCCGGCGGCGCGCTGCTGCAGCTGACCGTGTTCGCGGTGGGCGTCATGCCCTACATCACCGCCAGCATCATCGTGCAGCTGCTGGTCGTGGTGATCCCGCGGTTCGAGCAGCTGCAGAAGGAAGGCCAGGCCGGTCAGGCCAAGATGACGCAGTACACGCGTTATCTCTCGATCGCGCTGGCGATCCTGCAGGCCACCAGCATCGTGGCGCTGGCCGCCAACGGTGGTCTGCTGCAGGGCTGCAATCTCGACATCATCCAGGACAGCTCGATCTTCGGCCTGATCGTGATCGTGCTGGTGATGACCGCCGGCGCCGCCCTGGTGATGTGGATGGGCGAGCTGGTCACCGAGCGCGGCATCGGTAACGGCATGTCGCTGCTGATCTTCGCCGGTATCGCCGCACGGATCCCGTCCGAGGGCCAGACCATCCTGGAGAGCCGCGGCGGCCTGGTGTTCACCGCAGTCGTCGCCGCGACGCTGCTGATCATCGTCGGTGTGGTGTTCGTCGAGCAGGGTCAGCGCCGCATCCCGGTCCAGTACGCCAAGCGCATGGTCGGCCGCAAGATGTACGGCGGCACGTCCACCTACCTGCCGCTGAAGGTCAACCAGGCCGGCGTCATCCCGGTGATCTTCGCGTCCTCCCTGATCTACATCCCGCACCTGATCACCCAGCTGATCCAGAGCGGAAGCTCCAACCCCGGCTCGGGCTGGTGGGACAAATTCGTCGCCGACTACCTGACCAACCCGGCAGACCCGGTGTACATCGCGATCTACTTCGCCCTGATCGTGTTCTTCACGTACTTCTACGTGTCGATCACCTTCAACCCCGACGAGCGTGCCGACGAGATGAAGAAGTTCGGCGGGTTCATCCCGGGCATCCGGCCGGGCAAGCCGACCGCGGACTACCTGCGGTACGTGCTCAGCCGCATCACCCTGCCCGGCTCGATCTACCTGGGTGTCATCGCCGTCCTGCCCAACCTGTTCCTGGAGATCGGAAACACCGGCTCGGTACAGAATCTGCCGTTCGGCGGAACCGCGGTTCTCATCATGATCGGTGTCGGCTTGGATACCGTCAAACAGATCGAGAGCCAGCTCATGCAACGTAACTACGAAGGGTTCCTGAAGTGAGAGTCGTCCTACTCGGACCGCCCGGAGCGGGCAAAGGCACGCAGGCAGAGAAGCTGTCCGAGAAGCTCGGCATCCCGCAGATCTCCACCGGCGACCTGTTCCGCAAGAACATCGGTGACGGCACCCCACTGGGCCTGGAGGCCAAGCGTTACCTGGACGCCGGCGACTTGGTGCCCGCCGAGCTGACCAACCGGCTCGTCGAGGACCGGATCGACCAAGAGGACGCGGCTGCTGGGTTTATTCTCGACGGCTACCCGCGCTCCGTCGAGCAGGCCGGAGCCCTGCGCGACATGCTCGCCGCCCGTAACACCAAGCTGGATGCGGTGGTCGAGTTCCAGGTGTCCGAGGACGAGTTGCTGACCCGGTTGAAGGGCCGCGGCCGCGCCGACGACACCGATGAGGTGATCCGCAACCGGATGAAGGTCTACCGCGAAGAGACCGAACCGCTGCTGGAGTACTACCGCGACGATCTGAAGACCGTGGACGCGGTGGGCGCGCTGGACGAGGTGTTCGCCCGCGCGTTGCACGCCCTGGGTAAGTGATCACTTTGCCGGGGTTGCGCAAGCGCAGGGTCGTCGCGCAGCGCAGTGCCGGAGAACTGGACGCGATGGCGGTGGCCGGGGCGCTCGTCGCCGCGGCGCTGCGCGCGGTCCGTGCCGCCGCGATACCCGGAGTCTCGACGCTGGAGCTCGACCAGATCGCCGAATCGGTGATCCGGGACGGCGGCGGGGTGCCGTCGTTCCTCGGGTACCACGGATTCCCGGCCAGTATCTGCGCCTCGGTCAACGACCGTGTGGTGCACGGTATCCCCTCGGCCGGCGAGATCCTGGCCGCCGGTGACCTGGTGTCGATCGACTGCGGTGCGATCGTCGACGGGTGGCACGGCGACTCGGCCGTCACCTTCGGCATCGGCACCCTGATCCCCGCGGACGACGCGCTGTCGGCGGCCACGAAAGCAGCTATGGAGGCCGGGATCGCCGCGATGCTGCCCGGTAACCGGCTCACCGACGTCTCGCACGCGATCGAGGTCGAGACCCACGCCGCCGAAGCCCGCGACGACCGGGCATACGGCATCGTCGACGGCTACGGCGGCCACGGCATCGGCCGCCAGATGCACATGGACCCGTTCCTGCCCAACGAGGGCGAGCCGGGACGCGGACCGTACCTGCAGCCCGGCTCGGTGCTGGCCATCGAACCGATGCTCACCCTGGGCACCACCAAGACCCGCATCCTCGATGACGACTGGACCGTCGTCACCACCGACGGCAGCCGCGCCGCGCACTGGGAGCACACCGTCGCCGTCACCGAGGACGGGCCCCGAATCCTCACCCAGTGACCCGGCGCGCCAAGGCTGGCGCGTTCGGCCGGGTAACGGTTGTAATGAACCGGATCACCACCATCGTCGTGTCACTGACGGAGGTAGGGAATGGACGATCCGGAAACGGCGATGATGCGGGCGCTCTACGACGAGCACGCTGCCGCGCTCTGGCGTTATGCCCTGCGGCTCACCGGGGACCGGGCCAGGGCCGAGGACGTGGTGCAGGAGACGCTGCTGCGGGCCTGGCGGCATCGGCCCGACGGTCTCCACGCAAGCGCTCAATCGCAGCCTGATGGTCTTCGCGCAAGCGCTCATCCGCAGCCTGATGGTCTTCGCGCAAGCGCTCATCCGGCCGACGCCGCGCCCGGATACGACCGATCCCCACGGGCCTGGTTGTTCACCGTGGCCCGCAACATGATCATCGATGAACGTCGCAGCGCCAGGTTTCGCAACGAAACCGGGGTGGCCGACCCCGAACAGGTGGCCGACCATGCCGGCACGTCCGGCGTACCGGACCAGGTGGACACCGCACTGGATCGAATCCTGTTGAGCACGGCCCTGGGGGAGCTCTCTGCCGAACACCGCGCGGTGGTCCGGCGGGCGTACTACCAGGGCTGGTCCACGGGGCAGATCGCCGAGGACCTACAGATACCCGAGGGCACCGTGAAGTCGCGGCTGCACTACGCGGTACGCGCACTGAGACTCAACCTGCAAGAGATGGGGGTGACACGATGACACAGTTCGGTGTGCCCCACCTCCCTGACCCGGTGGAATCCAACCGCTACCGGACCTGGGACGCGGCGTACGTGCTGGGATCGCTGGACGGCAGCGAGCGACGCGAGTACGAGGCCCATCTGGAGGGCTGCGAGCGGTGCCGCGCCGCGGTGGCCGAATTGAGCGGCATGCCCGCGCTGCTGGCCATGCTCGACCTCGACGACGTGCTCGCCCTGGAATCCGAGCAGCCCGATCCGCCGCTGCGGCCCGAGGTGCTGGAGTCCGTGCTGGCCACGGTGAGCTGGCGGCGGCGCCGGTCGCGGTGGGTGACCACGGCCGCGGTCGGGGTGGCCGCGGTGCTGCTGGCCCTCGGGGTGCTGATCGGGATCCGGCCCGAGGTGGTCGGTCTGCACCGCGGGACCGCAGCGCAGCAGAGCGCGCAGATGATGGCGATGTCGAAGGTGTCCGACACACCGATCAACGCCAGCATCGCGATGAGCAGCTATGCCTGGGGCACCCGCATCGACATGGCCTGCAGCTACGGCAACTGGGGCAAGCAGGACGCCCCGCCGCAGAACCTGGGCATGGTGGTGATCGGCCGCGACGGCAGCCGTGAGGAGATCGCCACCTGGCTGGGGCTGTCCGGGGCCACCGCGCTGCCCAGCGCCAACACCCAGAAGGCGATGGACGACATCGCCGCCGTACAACTGGTCACCTCGCCCGACGGCAAGGTGCTGCTGGAAAAGCAGCTCTGACTTTCCTTCTCCTGCGCCGAAACCGCATTCCAGCAGGTCGCCACTCGCACTTTGGCGGCCGGAATGCGGTTTCGGCGGTTTGGTTGAACCGTTCCCGACGTTCGGTCGTATCACTGGACAGAACGCGGAAGTGGGTGAGGCGATGGCCGGCCGGGGCAGGGTGGTGGACCACATCGTCGGCGTGCTGGCCGCCGAGAAGATCTCGCACATCTTCGGCGTGGACGGCGCGAACATCGAAGACCTCTACGATGCGGCGCACAGCCGTGACGACATCACCGCGGTGCTGGCCAAGCACGAATTCTGCGCTGCCACAATGGCTGACGGCTACAGCCGCAGTGGCGCCGGGATCGGCGTGGTGGCCGCGACCTCCGGTGGCGGCGCGCTGAACACGGTGGCCGGGCTCGGCGAGGCGCTGGCCAGCCGGGTGCCGGTATTGGCACTCGTCGGTCAGGCGCCGACGGCACTCGAGGGCCGCGGCGCCTTCCAGGACACCAGCGGAGCCAACGGCAGCCTCGACGCGCACGCGCTGTTCTCGGCCGTCTCGGTGTACTGCCGGCGGGTGTGTGCACCCGGCGACATCGTGACCGCGCTGCCCGAGGCAGTCGCCGCGGCACGCACCGGCGGCCCGGCGGTGCTGTTGTTGCCCAAGGACATTCAGCAGGCCGACCTCGCGGGCGTCCTCGACGGCGGCGGGTGTGTCATCCGGCGGCCGGTCCGCCACGGCGATCTGAGCCCGCTCGTGCAGGCACTGACCGAGGCTGACGGCCCGGTCACGATCATCGCCGGCGAACAGGTGGCCCGCGACGACGCCCGGGCCGAACTGGAACGCCTGCGGGCCGTGCTGCGGGCGCAGGTGGCGACGGTGCCCGATGCCAAAGATGTCGCCGGCGGCGCGGTCCCGACGCTCGGGGTCACCGGTGTGATGGGCCATCCCGGGGTGGTCGCCGCCGCGTCGCGCAGCGCGACGTGCCTGCTGGTCGGTACCAGGATGACGGTGACGGCCCGGGCCGGTCTCGATGCGACCCTGGAGCGGGTGCCGACGTATTCGATCGGCGCAGCGCTGCCCTACCCGTCGTGCACTCATGTGCACTCCGAGGATCTACGGGTGTCACTGGCCGAGGTGGCGCGGATGGTGTCCGGGTTGGGACTTGCCGCAACGGTGCCGGATCTGGTGGGGCACACGGAATTACGGCCCCCGGCGTATGACGGCCCCGGTATCCGCTACCGCGACGCGCTGAGTGCACTCGATGCGGCCCTGCCGGATGACACCGACATCGTGGTCGACGCGGGCAATGTCGGCGCGGCGACCATCCACTACCTGCCGGCCCGCCGGGACGGGCGTTTCCTGGTGGCGCTCGGGATGGGCGGGATGGGCTACAGCTTCGGTGCGGGAATCGGGATGACGTTTCACCGGGCCCGCACCCCGGGGACGGGTAGGCCCAGGCGCACCGTGGTGATCGCCGGGGACGGCTCATTCTTCATGCACGGCATGGAGATCCACACCGCGGTCCAGTACCGGCTGCCGATCACCTTCGTACTGTTCGACAACCACGCCCACGCCATGTGCGTCACCCGCGAGCAGTTGTTCTACGGCGACCGCTACTCCTACAACAGGTTCGGGCCGAGCCGGCTGGGGGCCGGGCTGGCCACGATGTTCCCCGGCCTGCCCGCCGTCGATGTCCTCGAGCTCCGCGCACTGTCACCCGCGGTGCGAGCGGCGCTGGCGGCCGACGGCCCGTCGGTACTGAGCATTGAATGCTCGGCCGACGAAATCCCGCCCTTCGCCGCCTTTCTCACCCAGCCCACGATTGCCGAGGAGCCCAGATCCCATGTCACTACCTGCGCTTGAAGACATCGCCATCCACCGCGGCAGCCGCACCCCGATCGACGGCCTGATCCGGATCGAGACCTCGCCGAAGGAGCAGGCCACCCCGCTCATCATGGACATGATGCGATCGGTCTACCCGCACGATCAGGTGTTCGGCCAGTACTGCACGGTCAACGACCTGATCGACTGCCCACCAGACGAACTGTTCGACTACCTGTCCGACACCCGCTGTCTGGAGGAGTGGACCTACAGCCTGCGGGGTTTCACCCAGACCGAGGAACCCGGACTGTGGCTGGCCCACGACCGACTCGGCGCCGGGCCGGCCGGCCCGGGCAGCGAGATCTACACCCGCACCGTGGCCCACCGCGACGCGCGGACCGTCGACTACCACTGCGCCTGGGATCAGGGCAAGCATCTGTGGATGATCTACCTGATGCGCGTCGTCGACGCGGAGGTGGTCCTGGACCGGCCGGGATCGGTTGTGCTGTGGACGAATTGCCATCATCCGTTCTACGACGAGAACCCCTATCCGGAGACCGCGCCGCCGGGACGGCCGGTTTGGGTGGGTGACTTCTGGGACATGTTCGGCCCCGGCCACCTGTTGGAGTTGCACAACCTCAAGGCAATCGTCGAGTACCGGCACCGAAACGGCCTGCCGGTCACCCCGGCCTGGATGAAGTAGACGCGCTCATGTCCGACGAGAACCGCCCCGTCAGCCTCATCGACGTGTCCACGTACCTGCCCGGTGATCCGGTCGGCGCCGACTACTACGCCGGTTTTGCCGAAACCGACGCGCTGGCCGAGAACGTGATGTTCCGGGCGCCACGTTTCCGGCATCATGTGGCACCCGACGAAACCGCGATCGACATGATCGAACGCGCCGCGGCCGGGTTGATCGAACGTCACGGCGCCGACGTCGTCACCGGCGCCGATGTGCTGATCACCCACACCCAACTGCCCGACATGCCGTTCCACGGCGGCGGGGGCGGGATGGCGCACCGCCTCGGGATGGCCCCGACCTGGGTGATCGACCTGCACAACGGTGGTTGCGCCGCGTTCATCCTCGGTCTCAAGGTGGCCCGCACCCTGTTGGGCGCGGGGGAGGGGCGAACCGCGCTGATCGCTGTCGCGCAGAACGCCGCGGGGACGGTCTTCGACCAACCTGACATCCGGCGCAAGGCGCAGGCCGCGGTGCCCGGTGACGGGGCCGCGGTGGGTCTGGTGACGGTGTCAGGCGCCGCACCGGTCCTCGACGTGGAATGCCGGACCTACGGCGAATACGCCGGGGATATGACGGTGGTGATGGACCCGCCGCGCAAGTGGTGGCAGGCCGGGCCCGGGCAGGCGTGCATCGGGTTCACCGAAAGCAAGATCACCAAGGTGCTGGCCCGGGGTAACCGGCAGGTGCCCGAGGTGTCCTATACGGTGTGCGACCGAATTGGGGTGGCGCCCAAGGACATCGACCTCTTCGTCACCAACCAGCCCAACCGGGTGTTCCTGCGCAATTGGCGTGAAGCCCTCGAGCTGGCACCCGAGCGACATGTCGACACTTTTGACGAGTGCGGAAACCTGTTCGCCGCAGGCGTTCCGGTCAACCTCGATCGGGCGGTGACGGCAGGGCGGGTGCAGCCCGGCGGCATCGTGCTCATGGCGGCCTTCGCCCACGCCGGCGACTTCGCGGCGGCGGCAGCGGTCCGCTGGGGTGGGCGCGCCGGAGAATGCAGTTGAGATGGCTGCACCACGCGCCGCACTCGTCGAGGCGGTCGACGCCCTGCCGCAGGCGGTCAACCCATTGGCGTTGTCGCTCAACGAGTGTCCGTTCCCGCCACTGCCCGCGGTGCGTTCGGCGCTGCGGGTGTGCGACGAGGCCGCCAACCGGTACCCGGAGTTCCTGCCGCAGCGGTTGCGCTCGCTGATCGCCGATCACGACGGCATCGCCGAGGAACAGGTGATCGTGGGCGCCGGGGCGACCGGGGTGATCATGCAGGTGTTGCATGCGGTCACCAGTCCCGGCGACACCATCGTGCTGGCGGCGCCCACCTTTGACGGATATCCGATCTTCGCGCAGTTGGCCCGGTTACGCACGGTGACGGTGCCACTCGACGGGCACGGCTGCCACGATCTGGAGGCGATGGCCGACGCCGGACGGGCAGCTCGGGTGGTGGTGCTGTGCCGGCCGCACAATCCCACCGGAACCGTGGA
Source organism: [Mycobacterium] fortunisiensis (assembly GCF_019050325.1). GTDB lineage: Bacteria > Actinomycetota > Actinomycetes > Mycobacteriales > Mycobacteriaceae > Mycobacterium > Mycobacterium fortunisiensis. The sequence continues at coordinate 203,620 of NZ_VOMB01000010.1, forward strand.
ACCGGCCGCCGCGATCGAGCGCTTCCTGGCCCGGGTGGGCGCCGACACGATCGTGTTGTTGGACGAGGCCTACGTCGAGTTCCTGGACGCCCGGCATCGCATCGACGGGCCCAGCCTGGTCGAGCGGTGTGGCAATGTCGTGGTGGTGCGCACCTTTTCGAAGGCCTACGGGCTCGCCGGGCTGCGGATCGGCTACGGGTTCTGCGCCCGCGATCTGGGCCTGCGGCTGTGGCAGATGCAGCTGCCGTTCGGTATCGGGCTCAGCGCACAGGTGGCCGTCGCGGCCTCCTATGCCGCGGAAAGTCAGCTGCGCCAACGTATCCGGATGATCGCCGCGGAACGCCGCTATCTGCAGATGCGGTTGCGCGGCCTGGGCGTCTGCAGCACCGACGGACAGGCCAACTTCGTGTTCCTGCCCGGGGGAGCGATGCGGTGGCCAGACGTGTTCGACGGCACCGGACTTCAGCTGCGCCACTACGCCGACGGCGGGGTGCGGATCACCGTCGGATCGCGGCAGTCCACCCGCGCGGTGCTGGGTGCGGTGACGGCGGCCCGCGCCGCTGCCGGCTCCACGGCCCCCAGCGGGTAATGGCCACCGAATGCGCGGTCCCGGAGCGGTGATGCGGTAAGAAGAGGCGTGACCTCGCCACCGGACAAGCGTGACCCCATTGCGCAGGCCCGCGCCAACTGGGAGGCCGCGGGGTGGGGCGATGTGGCCGGCGGCATGGTCGCGGTGACCTCGGTGATGCGGGCCCATCAGATCCTGCTGGCCCGGGTGGAGACCGCGCTGCGGCCTTACGATCTGAGCTTCTCGCGGTTCGAGTTGTTACGGCTGCTGGCCTTCAGCCGGGCCGGGGCCCTGCCGATCACCAAGGCGTCGGACCGGCTGCAGGTGCACGTCACCAGCGTCACGCACGCCATCCGCCGGTTGGAAGCCAACGGCCTGGTGGAACGCATCCCGCATCCCACCGACGGGCGCACCACGCTGGTGCGGATCACCGATCTGGGGCGCTCCACGGTGGAGGACGCTACCGTGACGCTGAACCAGCAGGTGTTCGCCGACGTCGGGATGTCGGAGGAGCAGTCCCAGGCACTGGTGGCCTCGATCGAGACGCTGCGCCGCAACTCCGGCGATTTCTGAGTGACCGGTCAGTCGGCGATCTGCAGGCTGAGGAATTCCGGGGCCTTGATCACCCGGCGCAGCATGAACCGGATGAATGCCGGCATCTCGGTGGCGTTCTCGTCGCGGTAGACCTGCGGTGCGGTCAACCGGTACCGGTGGCCGCGGGACTCCAGCTCGCATCCGCCCGCGGCCAGGACGTTGCGTACCCAGTCGGCCTGCGGCCCGTAGGTCAGTGCGATGACGTATCCGTGGGGTCTGCGGAACGCCCACAGCGGGGTGCGGAACGTGCGGCCGGACTTGCGGCCTCGGTGGATGACGACGGCCCAGCCGGGCGCCCATGGGGCGATGAACCGGGTGAGCTTGTTCAGACCGAATTTGTTGGCTTGGGCGACCCAGCGGGGAGCGGGCATCAGAGATAACTCCTCGGTTGTGGAATTAATGTTCTGAGCGTAGCTCCGCCGCCCGGCAGAAGTCAACGACTGTAGAATTCCTGGGTATGCCGCCACGTGGACGACGGCCCGGCCGCCCCGACACCCGCGAACACCTGGTGGCCACCGCCCGGGCGATGTTCGCCGAGGGCGGCTACGACAAGACCTCGCTGCGCGACATCGCGGCCGCCGCCGAGGTGGACCCCGCCCTGATCCGGCACTATTTCGGCAGCAAAGCCGACCTGTTCCGGGCCACGGTGGGCTGGCCGTTCGACCCCGAGCAGTTCGGCGCCCGCATCCTCGACACCGACGGCGGCAGCCTGGCCGAACGCCTCACCCGGGTGTTCTTCGAACTCTGGGAACACCCCGACACCCGCGCGCCGCTGCTGGCGATCCTGCGCGGCGCGGCCACCCACGAGGAATCGGCCACCCTGGTCCGTCAGTTCATCGAGCAACGGATCTACCCGCAGATCGCCACCGCCCTGACCGGTACCGACGCAGAGTTCCGGGTGGACTTGGCCATGGGACAACTCCTCGGCATCGCCTACCTGCGCCACATCCTGCGGATCGAGCCCATCGCATCGCAGCCCACCGAGGAGCTCATCGCCCGCGCGGTGTCTGCCGTGCGGGTGCATCTCGACGGGCCCGGGCTCAGGTGAGGACGGCAGGCAGCGGGATGGCCGCAGTCACCGTGGTGCCCGCACCCGGGCGGGACCGGATGTGCAGCCGGCCGCCGACGATCTCGGCCCGCTCGGCCATCGACAACAACCCGTAACCACCCATCTCGTCGCTGCCCAACGGATGCTCGAAAGTGTCGAAACCCTTTCCGTCATCCACGATCTCGAGGCGGGCCACACCGTCGTCCACGCTGAAGGTCAGCTGGGCCCGATCGGCCTCGGCATGTTTGACCACGTTCTGCAGACACTCCTGGGCGATCCGGTACAACGCCAGCTCGATGTGATCAGGCAGCCGGGTCTCGGCCAGGTCGACGTCGATCGGTGGCCGCGGGATCGAGCGGGCCAGGCTGGCCAGCCCACCGGACAGGCCGAGATCGTCGAGCACCGGCGGGCGCAGCCCGCTGATCGCGGCCCGCGCCTCCTGCAGCGTCAGCGCGGCCAGCTCACGCGCGGCGGTCAGCTGCTCGGCCACCACGTGCGGCTCGGCCGCGCGCGCCGCGGCGTCGAGCCGGTAGGACAGCGTCACCAACCGCTGCGAGATGCCGTCGTGAATGTCGCCGGCCAACCGGCGTCGTTCGATCTCCTGCGCCTGGATCACCTGCTCGACGAAATTCTCGTGCGCCCGCTCGCGGGCCACCAGCTGGCGGTGCAGCCGGGCCTGGTGCAACGCGCCGGCGATCAACCGGCCGATCACCAACAGCAACTCCACGTCGCGCGGGGTGAACTCGCGCCGGTGCACGGTGTGCACGTTGAGCACGCCGACCAGACCGCCCGGTCCGGTCTCCATCGGCACGGACACCATCGAGGTGAAGTCACGCCCCCGCAGCGACTCGAACGGCTTGTAGCGCGGGTCGGATTCCTTGTCGTGGCTGATCACCACCGGCTGGCGATGGCTGGCCACCCACCCGGAGATGCCCTGGCCGAGCGGCAACCGGATCTTGCCGATCTCGGCGTCGAACGGGGGGGTGGCCCCGGCCAGCGTCAGGGACCGGTCCGAGTCGTCGAGCACGTGCACGAAGCACACGTCGGTGGCGGTGGCATCGGTGATCATCCGGGCTGCCGCGGCGGCCAGCGGTTCCACGCCCGGCCCACTGGAGGCGGCCTGGATGAGTTCGCGCAGCAGCGCCAGCTCCCGATCGGCGGTCAGGTCGATCGGGCCGAGTTCGCGCGCGGGCTTGTCGGTCATTGGTAGATGCCCTCGCGCAGCGCGGTGGCCACCGCGCCGGCCCGGTCGCTGACCCCGAGCTTGCGGTAGATGGACCGCAGGTGGGTCTTGACCGTCTCCTCGCCGATCACCAGTTTGTTGGCGATCCCGCGGTTCGACAGCCCGGCCACCACGAACGACAGGATCTCGCTCTCGCGCTGGGTCAGGCCCTGGCGCACCCCGGGCCAGAACTCGTCGCGCTGCAGCCGGGCCGCGGTGCCGGCCGCGCGGGCCGCCATGCCGGGATCGATCGCGGTCTGCCCGCTGTGGGCGAACTCGATCTGCCGCACCAGCTCGTCGCTGCTGATGCTCTTGAGCAGGTATCCGGCCGCGCCCACCCGCAGCGCCTGGAACAGGTACTGCTCGTCGTCGTACACCGACAGCATGACCACCTTGCGCTCGGGCTCGCGCTCTCGCAGTACCCGGCACAGGTCCAGGCCGCTGGAGCCCTCCATTCGCACGTCGCACAGCACGATGTCGGGATCGACCGCCTCGATCACGCCCAACGCGCGCTCGGCGCCGACCGCCTGACCGACCACCTCGACCCGGTCGCTGAACGCGGCAAGCATGGCCTTGAGACCCTCGATGACCATTTCGTGGTCATCGACCAGCACAAGGCGCACTGGACTGGAGGGCGCCATGAACATCACCCTAAAGGGGGTGAGGCGGCGGGTAGAGGAACTTGACCGGCTCAATCCCCCCTACGGGGGACGCGCAGCGGATGTGATGTAGGCCACTCTCATGGGGTGTCGTTACAAGAGAAGTCATGGCGGGCCGGTCGGTTCTGGTGGGACTGTGCGCAGGCCGATGCCGGCAATCATCCGCTGCGTGCCCTGATATTCGACCTTGATGCGCTGTCCGACCTCGACGTCGACGGGCATCGCGTCGTGTTCAACGCCGCCTTCGCCGCGCACGGCCTGCCCATCCACTGGAGTGTCGCCCGCTATCAACAGCTGCTGGCCCTGCACGACGAACGCCAGCGCGTCACCGCCGAGCTGCGCAAGCGGGGCGTGGGCACCGAGTGCGACGTGCTCACCGAGGTGCTCGCCGACGAAATCTGCATGACCAAGGACATGATGTTCGACGAGATGATCCTCGATGCCGGCCTGAGCCCGCGGCCCGGCCTGGAGGATCTGGTGAACGACGCGTTCCTCGTCGGACTGCCGGTCGGGGTGGTTGCCGCCGGCCGCCGGCGCTGGGCCGAGCCCCTGGTACGTCAGCTCGTCGGTGAGGGCCTGGTGGAGACCGTGGTGACCACCGACGACGCGACCACTTCCGGCCTGTACCAGCATGCGCTGGCCGAGCTGGGGGTCGCCGGTCCCGACGCGCTGGCCATGACGGGTTCGGCGGCGAGCCTGCGGGCCGCCAACCGCGGCGGGATGGCCGGCGTGCTCATCGACCCCGACGCCGGCCCGGGCGTGCCCGAGGCGATCACGGTGCGGCCCGACTACGACGGGGCCGACGCCCTGCGCCTGCCGGTCTGCCAGCGGCTGCACACCCAGTGGTGGGCGCAGCGCAGCCCGTCCGCGGCCTAGCTCCAGCGCGCAGACATCAGCCGCGCAGCGTCTCGATGACGGCGCTGAAATCCTTGTCCGCGTGCTCCTCGGCGAATGCGCGGTAGATCTCGGCGGCATGGGTACCCAGCGGCGCTGAGGAGCCCGTGGACTCGACCGCGGCCATCGCCAGCCCGAGATCCTTGTTCATCAGGGCAGTGGCGAAGCCCGGCTTGAAGTCGTTGTTGGCCGGGGAGGTCGGAACCGGGCCGGGCACCGGACAATTCGTGTGCACCGCCCAGCAGTTGCCGGTGGCACCGGTGATCACGTCGAACAGGGCCTGCTTGTCCAGCCCGAGCTTCTCGGCCAGCACGAACGCCTCACCGACCGCGATCTGCTGCACGGCCAGCACCATGTTGTTGCACACCTTGGCGGCCTGACCCGCGCCGGCCGCGCCGCAGTGGATGATCTTGCCCGCCATGGGTTCCAGGACCGGGCGGGCAGCGGCCACCGCGTCCTGGGAGCCGCCGACCATGAAGGCCAGCGTGCCGGCCACCGCGCCCTTCACGCCGCCGGACACCGGGGCGTCGAGCTGTGCGAAGCCCTTGCCGGCGGCCAGCTTGTGCACGTCGCGGGCGTCGTCGACCGAGATCGTGGAGCTGTCGATGAACAGCGCGCCCGGCGCCGCGGCCGGCAGCACCTCGTCGTAGCAGCTGCGCACCAACGCCCCGTTGGGCAGCATGGTGATCACCACGTCCGCGCCTTCGACGGCGTGCGCGCCGGTGTCGAACACGGTGACGCCGTTGGCTTTTGCCGCTTCCTGTGCGGCCGGCACCGGGTCGAAGCCGCGGACGGTGTGTCCGGCGGTCACCAGGTTGGCCGCCATCGGGCCACCCATGTTGCCCAGCCCCAAGAATGCGATCGTCGCCATTGACCCTCCCGGTTAAGACGCGCGGACGCGGGCCGATTCGGACCGGCCGATCACCACGCGCATGATTTCGTTGGTGCCCTCAAGGATGCGGTGCACCCGCAGATCCCGGACGATTTTCTCCAGACCGTACTCGCGCAGGTACCCGTAGCCGCCGTGCAGCTGCAGCGCCTGGTCGGCCACCTCGAAGCAGGTGTCGGTGACGTACAGCTTGGCCATCGCGCACAGTGTCACCTTGTCCGGGTGGTTGGAGTCCAGTGCGGAAGCCGCCCGCCACAACATGTTTCGCGACGTCTCCAGGCCGGTGGCCATCTCGGCCAGGGTGAACCGGATGGTCGGCTCGTCGAGTAGGGCGCCGCCGAACGCCTGACGGTCGGCCAGGTAGCTCAGCGTCTTGTCGTAGGCGGCCTGCGCGCCACCCAGCGAACAGGCGGCGATGTTGATCCGCCCGCCGTTGAGCCCGTTCATCGCGATCGGAAAACCGGTGCCCTCGGTGCCGCCCAGCAGGGCCTCGGCCGGCACCCGGGCGCCCTCGAAGACCACCTGTGCGGTGGGCTGGGCGTTCCAGCCCATCTTGGCCTCTTGGGTGCCGAAACTCAGTCCCGGCGTGTCCTTTTCGACGACGAAGGTGGAAATTCCACGGTGGCCCGGCTCGCCTTCTTGTGTGCCGGTGCGAGCCATCACGATGTACACGTCGGAGCTGCCGGCCCCGGAGATGAACTGCTTGACCCCGTCGAGGACGTAATCGTCACCGTCGCGCACGGCCCGGGTCCGCAGCGCCGCCGCGTCGGAACCGGCGCCCGGTTCGGTCAGGCAGTAGCTGGCGATGGCCTCCATCGAGGCCAGCTTCGGCACCAAGGTCTTGCGCTGCTCCTCGGTGCCGAAGCTGTCGACCATCCACGCACACATGTTGTGGATGGACAGGAACGCCGCCAGGGTGGGGTCGGCGGCCGCGAGAGCTTCGAAGATGCGCACCGCATCCAGTCGGCGCAGCCCGCTGCCGCCGGCGTCCTCACCGCAGTAGATGGCGCCCATACCGAGTTCGGCCGCCTCACGCAGTACGTCGGTGGGGAAGTGGTGCGTCTCGTCCCACTCCAACGCGTATGGTGCGATGCGCTTTTCGGCGAACGCGGCCGCCGTGTCGACGATCACGCGTTCGTCGTCGCTGAGACTGTAGGGGTCCATCTGCAACTGCCCGGCCTACTTGAAGGTCGGGATGACGAACTCGGCGCCATCCTTAATGCCCGACGGCCACCGCTCGGTGACGGTCTTGACCTTGGTGTAGAACTGGATCGACGCCGTCCCGTACTGGTTCAGGTCGCCGAAGCCGGACCGCTTCCAGCCGCCAAAGCTGTGGTAGGACACCGGAACCGGGATCGGCACGTTGACACCGACCATGCCGACCTGAACCCGCGAGACGAAGTCCCGGGCGGCGTCGCCGTCGCGGGTGAACACCGCCACGCCGTTGCCGTACTCGTGCTCCGAGGGCAGCCGCAAGGCTTCCTCGTAGTCGTGCGCCCGCACGATGCACAGCACCGGCCCGAAGATCTCGTCGGTGTAGATCGACATCTCGGGGGTGACGTTGTCGAAGAGGGTGGGCCCGATGAAGTAACCCCCGGAAAGATCCTCGTCACCGAAGGCGAGGTCGTCGCTGGCCCGCTCGCGTCCGTCGACCACCAGCTCGGCACCGGCCTCGACGCCCTGGCTGATGTAGTCGCGGACCCGCTCCAGGGCTGCCCCGGTGACCAGCGGGCCGTAGTCGGCCTTGGGATCCAGGCTGTGTCCGACGCGCAGCTGGTTGATCCGCTCGACCAGGCGGTTGCGCAGCCGTTGCGCTGTTTCTTCACCGACCGGCACCGCGACGCTGATGGCCATGCAGCGCTCGCCCGCGCTGCCGTAGCCGGCGCCGATCAGGGCGTCGACGGCCTGGTCCAGGTCGGCGTCGGGCAGCACCACCATGTGGTTCTTGGCGCCGCCGAAGCACTGGGCGCGCTTACCGTGGGCGGCCGCGCCGGAGTAGATGTACTGCGCGATGTCCGAGGAGCCGACGAAGCCGATGGCCTTGATGTCGGGGTGCTCGATGATCGCGTCGACGGCTTCCTTGTCGCCCTGCACCACCTGCAGCACGCCCGGGGGCAGGCCGGCCTCGGTGAACAGCTCGGCCAGCCGCAGCGGCACCGAGGGGTCCCGCTCGGACGGCTTGAGGATCAAGGCGTTACCGCAGGCCAGGGCCGGGCCGGCCTTCCACAGCGGGATCATCGCCGGGAAGTTGAACGGGGTGATGCCGGCGACCACGCCGAGCGGCTGGCGGATCGAGTAGACGTCGATGCCGGTGCCGGCGCCCTCGGTGAACTCGCCCTTCATCAGGTGCGGGATGCCGACGGCGAACTCGATGACCTCGATGCCACGCTGGATGTCCCCGTGGGAGTCGGCGACTGTCTTGCCGTGTTCCTTGGACAGCAGCTCGGCGAGTTCGTCGGCGTTGGCGTTGACCAGCTCGATGAACTTCATCAGGATGCGGGCGCGGCGCTGCGGGTTGTAGGCGGCCCATTCCTTCTGTGCCTTCACGGCCGAGGCGACCGCGGTGTCGACGTCGGCGGCCGAGGCCAGCAGCACCTGCGCCTGCACTTCGCCGGTACTGGGGTTGAGCACGTCTGCGGTGCGGGTCGATCCGGCGTCGGTGCGCTGGCCGTCGATGTAGTGCTGAATTTGTGTGGTCATGACATCCGTCCAAGAGATATGCGCGTGCTGGGGCCCCGGATACACCCGAGATACTTGGATATCCTAGTAATCGTCCGGATTGTTTGGCAAGGGTTTGCGGCGAGCCCGCATGTGGCAGGGCTTTTCTTTACGGAACCGTTTCGTTAATGTATTCGCATGGCTGCCGCCGATGTCGATGTCGTCGTGGTGGGTGCCGGGCCGACCGGCCTCACCCTGGCGTGTTCGCTGCGGCTGCACGGCCTTTCGGTGCGGGTACTCGACCGCGCGACGGGACCGGCCACCACATCGCGGGCCAACTTCCTGCACGCCCGCGGCTCGGAGGTGCTGGGCCGGATCGGCGCGCTGGGCACGTTGCCGGACGAGTCGCTGCGCGCCATGCGCATCACCAATTACCTGGGGGACCGGCCGGTGATGACGCTCGAATTCGGCGATCCGGGCATCGGGACGGCGGCACCGCCCATGGTGGTGTCGCAGGCCAGGGTCGAGGCCGCGCTGCGGGCGCGGCTCGCCGACCTCGGAGTCGTGCCGGAATGGGGGAGCGCGGTGCGCGGCGTTCGGCAGGAGGACGACACCGCGGTGGCCCAACTCGACGACGGTGCCGAGATCCGCGGGCAGTGGGTCGTGGGGTGTGACGGCAGCTCGAGTGTGACCCGGCAGCAGGCCGGTATCGGCTTTCCCGGCGTCAAGCTCTCCGAACGTTTCCTGCTGGCCGACGTTCACCTGGACTGGGATGTCGACCGCGGCGGCACCAGCGGATGGATCCACCCCGACGGGATCGTGGGCGCCATGCCGATGCCCGACCCGGCCGGTGGCGACAACCTGTGGCGCTTGTTCATCTACGACCCGACACTAGGGGAAAAGCCAAGTGACAGTGAGATTCTGGGCCGGGTGAAGCAGATAGTGCCGCACCGCACCGGTCGCACCGTCGCCATCGGCGACGCTGAGTGGCTGTCGGTGTTCACCGTGCGCCGCAGGCTCGCGGACACCTACCGCAACGGACGTATCCTCATCGCCGGCGACGCCGCGCATGTCCACGCCCCGTTCGGCGGCCAGGGCATGCTGACCGGTATCGGCGACGCCGAGAACCTGGCCTTCAAACTGGCGCTGGTGGTCCGAAACCTGGCCTCGGACAAGCTCATCGACACCTATGAGGCCGAACGCAGACCGTTGGCCACCGACGTGTTGCGCGGGACGAGCGCCGTCACGCGGGTCAACGTGGCCCGCAATCCGATCGGCCGGTTCCTGCGCGACCATGTGGCCACCCGGCTCTTCGGCCTGGCGTCCATCCAGAGATGGACGACGTACACCGCCTCGCAACTGTGGGTGAGCTATCACAACGGACCCCTTGGCGGCCGGGGCCGAAAACCGCGCGCCGGCGACCGGATCGAGGATCTTTGCTGCACCCGGGCCGACGGCTCGGAGACCCGATTGCACCGTGAACTCGGCGGGCGGTGGGTTCTGCTGCTGCCCGGCGGCGTCGAGGGCAGCGAACCGGCACGTCGGCACCTGGGTGTCTTCGTCGCGCCCCTGCACCACGACGGTGCCGAGGTGATGCTGATCCGCCCCGACGCCCACCTCGCGTGGCGGGGACGGCCGGGCGACATCGACGGGCTGGACCGCTGGCTGACAACGGCATTGCGCTCGGGGATGGCGCGGTGAGCATGCCCGGTCGTGGCCGGCCCCGGGATATGGCCGTCGACCGCGTGATCCTGCGTGCCGCGCTGGACCTGTTCATCGAACGTGGGGTCGAAGGTTTCAGCATCGAGCAGATCGCCAAGCGGGCCCGTGTCGGCAAACCCACCATCTATCGGCGATGGTCGAACAAGGAAGAGCTGATCGCCGCCGCCATGGAGACGTTGATTGCCGAGGAGGTGCACTGGGCCTCGGCCGAGGCGGTCGACACCGAGTCTCCCTACGCACTTGTGGAAGCGGCGATCGAGAGTGCCGCGGTCACCACCGCCGCACCGCACTACCGCGCATTGGTGGCCCGGGTTTACGGTTCAGCCGTCAGCTGTCCTGCGCTGATGGCGGTGTATTGGGACCATTACGTCCGGCCCCGCCGGGAGCTCGCGACGCGCCTGCTGGAACGTGCGCGCGACTGCGGAACGGTAGCTGCCGATGCCGATCTCGACGTGGCCATCGACATGATGGTCGGCGCGATCACCTACCGCGTGTTGCAACCCGACCCGCCCGGAGTCGACGACATGCGGCACTATCTGCGGGCGGTCTACCGTCAAATCGGTTTGTTGCCTTGAGCCTTGGTACTTCGTACCTGTCCGCCGACCCGACTCAGCGCTGGGCCAGGACGGCACGTTCGATCGGTGAGACGGTCGGATTGCGGCCCGCCGGAACGAGGTAGCGGGAGCCGTATTCCAGCGAGCCAACCTGTTCGATTTCGTGCCAGCCATATTCGTCGAGGAACGCCGCGACGTCGTCGGGATTCAGGCCGAACGTCCACAGCCCGCGCTTGACGACGAGATCGCGATAAGCCGGTTCGGCGCCGTACATTTCACGGCCGTCGAGGTAGTCCTTGCGCACATAGGTGAACACCAGTCTGCTACCGGGAGCGGCGCCGGCGAGGTGTTCCATCGTTGCGCGCACCGCCGACTCGCTCAGGTACTGCGTGACGGCCTCCCAGATGAAGAAGGTCGGTCTGTCGCCGTCGAAACCCGCGGCACCGAGCGCTGCGGTGAGGTCATCGGTTTCGAAATTCACCGGCAGCAGCGTGACGTTGGCCGGTACCCCGGCCGCGGCGCGTCGTAGTGCCGCGGTCTTGCGAGAGACGTTGGTCGGCAGGTCGACCTCGTATACCGGGATGTGGGCAAGCTCGGGTATGCGGTATGCCCGGGTGTCATAGCCGGCGCCGAGAATGACGACGGCCTCGATTCCGTCGGCCAGGGCGGCGACGAGTTGATCATCGATATAACGCTTGCGGCACAGGAAGCTCGACCAGCCACCGCGGAACCGCTTGTCGGTGGCCGACATCAGCATCCGTCGTACCGGCGCCCATCGTGCCGACTCGGCCACGATGCGGCCGCCCCAGGGCAGGACTCGTCGTGCCCAGTCGTCGCGAACCAGCGGTGACGCCTCATACTGATCGGCGGCAACGATGATCATCGGTCCGATAGCGGTCTGGGTGGCTTGAGCGCCCATGGTGTGAACTCCCTCGGTCGTCAAAACGGCACCGCGCGGGTTTCCGGAACGCCTGGCGCCAACGTGTCAACGGGACGGCTTCTTCCGCTGCCGGTGCCAGCGGTCCAGCACGGTTGGCACCTCGGCCATCAGAAACGCGTAGAAGTCCCGCATCTGGGTCAGCCGGTGATGTGCCGGACTGGTGCGGTCGGTGGCCGCGATTCCGGCGTCGGCGGCGGCTTGCATGGCCGCGATGGTCGCGTTCTGGCTGGTGAAAAGGGTCGCCCAGGCGTCGTCACGCAGGCGGAAGTGGTCGCGCCGGCTGGTCGGGGCGGGGGCACGCTCGGCCAGGCCCACCGTCGTCAGCATCTTCAGGGCGCTCGAGATCGATCCGGAGCTGGCCTGCAGGGTGTCGGCCAACTCGGTCATGGTGACACTCGGCTGGTCGGTGAACAGCAGCGCGGCGAGCACGCGCGCGGGCATCCGCTGCATGCCGTGGCTGCTGAGCACCAGGGCGAGTCGCTCGGCTCCATGCTGCTCATCTGCGGATCTCACCAACCCGAATCCTCCTCGGCCGGAATATCCTTCAATAATTTCTGAAAGTTTAGTACAGTTGTGCCCGGTGTTCCGGGAAGCCTGGTCGGAGATTGGTTTTTCGTCTGCAGGAAGGGCACTGATGCACACCGCGGCCGATGTCATCGACGTTCGGGGCTTGACATACACCTATCCGCGTTCGGCCGAACCCGCCGTGCGGGGCATGGACTTCGCCGTCGGGGAGGGAGAGATTTTCGGCTTTCTCGGGCCCAGTGGCTCGGGGAAATCCACCACACAAAAACTGCTCATCGGTCTGTTGCGCGGGCACGGCGGGCAAGCCACGGTGTGGGGCCGCGACCCGGTGGCCTGGGGACCGGACTACTACCAACGGGTCGGCGTGTCCTTTGAACTGCCGCACAACTATCACAAGCTCACCGGCCTGGAGAACCTCCGGTTCTTCGGCTCGTTGTACGACGGATCCACCAATGACCCGATGGAGCTGCTGCACGCGGTCGGCCTCGGCGATGCCGCCGACACCCGAGTTGCCAAGTACTCCAAGGGAATGCAGATGCGGCTCACGTTCGTGCGCTCGCTGATCAACAACCCCGCGCTGCTGTTCCTCGACGAACCCACATCGGGTCTGGATCCGGTCAACGCCCGCAAGGTCAAGGACCTCATCCTGGACGCGAAGGCGCGCGGTCGCACAGTTTTTCTCACCACACATGACATGTCCACCGCCGACGAACTGTGTGACCGGGTGGCCTTCGTGGTCGACGGCGCCATCGTCGCGCTCGACAGCCCGACCGAACTGAAGCTCGCCCGGAGTCGGCGCCAGGTCCAGGTGCAGTACCGCACGCCCGAGGGGCTCGTCGCGGCCGAGTTCCCGATGGACAGCCTGGCCGACAATCCCGAGTTCCACGCCACCCTGCGCGATCACCAGGTCGAGACGATCCACAGTCGCGAAGCCAGCCTCGACGACGTCTTCGTCGAGGTCACCGGGCGGAAGCTGTCATGACCAGGTTGCGCACCGCGATCCGGCTGGAGGTGACCGTCGCGGCCCGGCAGAAGTTCCTGCACGCCGGGGTTTTCTCGGGTCTCATCTGGTTGGCCGTGCTGTTGCCGATGCCGCATACCCTGCGTCCGGTCGCCGAACCCTATGTCCTGGTCGGCGACATCGCGATCATCGGGTTCTTCTTCGTCGGCGGATCGGTGTTCTTCGAGAAGCAGGAACGCACCCTCGGGGCCATCATCTCCACCCCGCTGCGGTTCTGGGAGTACCTGTCCGCCAAACTGATTGTGCTGGTGTCGATCTCACTGTTCGTGGCGATCGTGGTGGCGACCGTCGCCGACGGATTCGCCTACCGCCCGGTGCCGCTCGTCCTCGGCGTGCTGCTCGGCACGCTGTTGATGCTGATCGTCGGGTTCATCACGTCGTTGCCGTTCGCCTCGGTCACGGACTGGTTCCTGGCCGCCACCATCCCGCTGGCGATCATGCTCGTCCCGCCGCTGATCCATTACTCGGGACTGTGGCCGCATCCAGTGCTCTACGTGTTTCCGACGCAGGGCCCGCTGCTGCTCCTGGGGGCCGCGTTCGGCCAGGTCGCACTGACGGCTTGGCAAAGTGTCTATGCGGTGGCGCACCCGGTGGTGTGCCTGGCCGTCCTGTGGCGCACCGCCCAGCTGCTCTTCGTCCGCTACGCCGTCGAACGGTCGGGTGCGCTGTGACCCCGATCTTCACAGCCACCACCCGCAGGGCGGTGACGGCATTCGGCCGCAATGACATTCATGGCACCTACCGGGATCCGCTGCTGGTCATGCTGGTGCTCGCGCCGGTGATCTGGACCAGCGGCGTGGCGTTCCTGACACCGCCGGTCACCGCGCTGCTCGCGCGACGTTACGGTTTCGACCTCGTGCCCTACCACCCGCTGGTGCTGACCGCGTTTCTGCTGTTGACGAGCATCATCATCGCCGGCGGCCTCGGCGCGTTCCTGGTCCTCGACGAGGTCGACGCCGGCACCCTGACGGCGCTGCGGGTGACCCCGGTTCCGATGTCGACGTTCTTCGCCTACCGCGCCGTCACCGTCATGGCCGTCACCACAGGGTACGTGATCGTCACGCTCTCGTTCAGCGGGCTTCTCGAGCCGGGACTGGTCCCGGCGCTGATCCCGATCGGGATGGTCGCCGGACTGTCCGCCGTGGTGACGCTGTTGTTGATACTTGCCCTGGCAAGCAACAAGATCCAGGGCATCGCGATGCTGCGCGCGCTGGGCATGCTCATTGCCGGGCTGCCGTGCCTGCCGTGGTTCATCGACTCGGGCTGGAACCTGGCCTTCGGGGTGCTGCCGCCCTATTGGGCGGCCAAGGCGTTCTGGGTCGCCAGCGCGCATGGCACCTGGTGGCCGTATCTGGTGGGCGGTGTGGTCTACAACCTGGCCGTCGGATGGCCGTTGTTCCGCCGGTTCCTCGCCAAACACTGCTGACACCGGGAACCGGGCACCGGGTCCGGCCGCCCACATATTTGCCGGATGGTTTGACTCCGGAGGTCCTCCGCCGTCATGATTTTCCAATCTTGAAGAAAATCTCGCGCTCGACCCCCGAAGGATGCACGCCCGACTGCTCCTCGCGTCCGCGCGCCCGCGACATCGGCGTCGTCATCGGTGAGCACCCCACCGGCCCAAACAACGCGATCACCGACGTGGCCGGCGTGCGCGTCGGCCATGCCACGATCCAGCGGCCCGGCCCCGATCCGGTCAACACCGGCGTCACCGTGGTGGTGCCCCATGCCGGGATCTTCACCGAGCCGGTGTTTGCCGGCGCGCATCGACTCAACGGCAACGGGGAACTCACCGGCCTGGAGTGGATCCGCGAATCCGGCGAGCTCACCACCCCCATCGGGCTGACCAACACCCACAGCGTGGGAGTGGTCCGCGACGCCCTGGTGCAAGCCCAGGTGCAGGCCCGCGGAGACGGCATCGTCTGGTCGCTGCCGGTGGTCGGCGAGACCTACGACGGGCTGCTCAACGACGTCAACGGCCACCACGTCGGCGCCGATCACGTGGCCACGGCGCTGGCCGACGCCGCAGGCGGCCCGGTGGCCGAAGGCAATGTCGGTGGCGGGACCGGCATGATCTGCCACGGCTTCAAAGGCGGGATCGGCACCGCCTCGCGGATCACCGAAACCGTGGCCGGCCGCTACACCGTGGGTGTCCTGGTCCAGGCGAATCACGGCCGGCGCGAACGCCTTCGGGTCAACGGGATCCCGGTCGGGGAGTTGGTCGGCCCCGAGCTCGTGCCGACGCCGAATCTGCCGATGCCCTACCCGCCGGGGTCCGGTTCGATCATCGTCATCGTCGCCACCGACGCTCCGCTGTTACCGCATCAGTGCACCCGGCTGGCCCAGCGCTCGGCGTTGGCTGTCGGCCGCGTCGGCGGAACGGGAGAGCAGTACAGCGGCGACATGATGCTGGCCTTCTCCACCGGAAACCGGGGCATCCCGCCCTATGGGTGGGACGAGAACCCGGACGCCAACCGGCCCGAGATCCCGGTGCGCATGGTGGCGCCACAGCTGATGAACCGACTGTTCGACCTGGCCATCGAGGCCACCGAGGAAGCGATCGTCAACGCCCTGGTGGCAGCGGAAACCATGACCGGCCGCGGCGGGCTGACCGCCCACGCGCTGCCCCACAACCTGCTCCACACCGCACTGCTGCTCGAAGGTCACTGACGGGCGCGCAACTCGTCGGCGAACGCGCGGGTTTCCTCCCACGTCGGCAACAGCCCTCGGGCCCGCACCTGCTCCAGCGTCGGGGCCGCGGCGTCCCGCTCGGACAGCACCGGGTCGCCCTCGATCGGCCAGTCGATCCCCAGGTCGGTGGCCAGGATGGTGTGTTCGCGGTCCGGGTTGTAGGGCGCCGAACACAGGTACATGACGGTCGAGTCGTCCTGAAGCGCCAAGAACGCATGGCCCAACCCCTCGGACAGGTAGACCGAGCGCCGACTGTGTTCGTCGAGCAGCACCGAGTCCCACCGCCCGAAGGTCGGTGAACCCACCCGGATGTCGACCACCACGTCGAGCACCGCACCGCGCACACACGTCACGTACTTGGCCTGTCCGGGCGGCAGCTGGGCGAAATGCACGCCGCGCAGCACCCCGGCGGCCGACACCGAGCAGTTGGCCTGACGCACGTCGAAGCGGTGGCCGGTCAGCTCGGCGAACCCTGCCTCGGTGAACCATTCGAAGAACAGCCCCCGCGCGTCACCGTGCAGCCTCGGCGTGATCTCCCACGCGCCCGGGATCGTCAGTTCGCGGGTGGTCATCGGCCGCGCTCGGTGTAGGCGTCTTCCACGGCCTTTTTCAAAGGGCCCCACCAGGATTCGTTGTGGCGATACCAGTCGATGGTGGCCGCCAGACCTTCCTCGAAATCGGTGTGCTTGGGCGCCCAGCCCAGTTCGTCGTGCAGGGCCGACGGGTCGATGGCATAACGCAGATCATGCCCTTCGCGGTCGGTCACGTGGTCGAAGTCGTCGGGATCGCGGCCCAGCAGCCGCAGCAGGGTGCGCATCACCGTGAGATTGCTGCGCTCGCATTCGGCGCCGATCAGATAGGTGCGGCCGGCGCGGCCACCGGTGAGGATCTGCCAGACCGCCCGGTTGTGATCGTCGACGTGGATCCAATCACGCACGTTGGCCCCGGTGCCGTACAGCTTGGGGCGGCGGCCGGTGAGCACGTTGGTGATCTGGCGCGGAATGAACTTCTCGACGTGCTGGTAGGGGCCGTAGTTGTTGGAGCAGTTCGAGATCGTCGCGCGGACCCCGTACGAGCGCACCCAGGCGCGCACCAGCAGATCGGCGGCGGCCTTCGTCGACGAATACGGGCTGGACGGGTTGTACGGGGTGTCCGTGGTGAACCGGGCCGGATCATCGAGCTCAAGATCGCCGTACACCTCGTCGGTGGAGACGTGATGCAGCCGCACCCCGTGCGCCCGCACCGCCTCCAGCACCGTGAACGTGCCGATGACGTTGCTGTGCAGAAACGGCCGCGGATCGGCCAGGGCATTGTCGACGTGGGTTTCGGCGGCGAAGTGCACGACGACGTCTGCCTCGCCGACCAACTGGTTCACCAGATCGGTGTCGGCGACGTCGCCCTGCACCAGCCGGACCTGGTCGGCCACCGGCGCCAGGGATTCCCGGCTGCCCGCATACGTCATCGCGTCGAGCACCGTCACCGACGTGGTCAGCGGCTCACCGACGGCCAACCGCACGAAGTTGGCGCCGATGAACCCGGCGCCGCCGGTAACCAGTAGCCGCATGGGCCAACCCTAACCGGCTGCCCGGTCAGTCCTTCAGGCCCAGCGGTCCCGCCAATGCGGTCAAGGTGGGCAGCAGCTTGTCCCAACCGCCGAGCACCTGGATCGCGACATGGTCGGCACCGTTGGCGATGTGTTGCTGCAGACGTGCGGCGATGGCCTCGGCGGTGCCGTGCGCGACGACCGCGTCGATCAACTTGTCGCTGCCCGGCTTGGCGACGTCCTTCTCGGTGAAACCGAGCCGGAGCCAGTTGTTGCGGTAATTGCTCAGGCCCAGATAGAAGTCGACCGTCTCGCGCCCGATCTCCCGGGCCGCCGCACTGTCGGTGCTCAGCACCACCTTGTGCTCGGGCGCCAGGAACACCGAGTCGCCCAGCACGTCGCGGGCGTGAGCGGTGTGCTCGGGCGTCGTCAGATACGGGTGCGCACCGGCGCTGCGCTGCGCCGCCAACTTGAGCACCTTGTCGCCCAGCGCGGCGAGCACCAGTCGGCTCGTCGGGACCTTGGCCGCATCGAGGACGTTCAGGTATTCGACCAGCGCCTCATAGGGGTTGCGATATTCCTCGGTGTGCTCGGGATGCCCCACCCCGATGCCGAGCAAGAACCGGCCCGGGTAGGCCGCTTCGATGCGGTGAAACGACTCGGCGACCGCGTCGGCCTCCGCCGTCCAGATGTTCACGATGCCGGTGGCCAGCTGCAGGGTCTGCGTGCTCTCCAGGATGGGTTCGGCGAACGCGAGGTCGGCCGCCGGGGATCCGCCCACCCACACCGCGCCGTAACCCAGCTTCTCGATTTCGACGGCCTGTTCGGGCTTCACCTTTCCGAACGTCCACACCCCGTAACTACCGAGATCCGGTTTCAGCGAGAGTGATTCGGTCATCTGCGAGTCCTGTCTGTCGGGGTGCCGGTGGGCGCTAGGTCAGGCCGAGGGGCCCGGCGAGCTCGGTCAGCGCCGGTACCAGTTTGTCCGGTGAGGTCAGTACTTGTACAGGCACATGGTCGGCGCCGGCGTCCCGATGCTGTCGCAGCCGGGCGGCCACCTCATCGGCGGTGCCGTAGGCGACGACGGCGTCGATGAACCGGTCACTGCCCGGTTTTGCCAGGTCCTCGTCGGTGAAACCGAGCCGTTTGAAGTTGTTGAGGTAGTTGGTCAGACCCAGGTAGACGTCGAGTGCCCGGCGCCCCACCGACCGGGCTTTGTCCACGTCGGTGGTGAGGATGGCTTTGTGCTCGGGGGCCAGGAACGCGCCGGGGCCGATCAGCTCGCGGGCCCGTGCGGTGTGCTCCGGCGTGGTCAGGTACGGATGCGCGCCCGCCGACCGCGTCGCCGACAACCGCAGCGCCTTGGGGCCCAGCGCGGCCACCACCCGGCGATGCCGCGGCACCCCGTACTCGTCGAGCTTGTCGAGGTAGTCCGACAGCGCGTCGAGCGGCTTGCGGTATTCCCCGATGGCCTCGCGGTGCCCCACCCCGATGCCGAGCAGGAACCGGCCCGGGTAGGCCGCGTCGATGCGATGGAACGACTCGGCGACCGGCCCGGCCGCCGCACTCCAGATGTTCACGATGCCGGTGGCCAGCTGCAGCGTGGTGGTGGCGGCCAGGATCGGGTCGATCCAGTCCAGTTCGGCCGGCGGCGAGCCACCGGCCCAGATCGCGCCGTAACCGAGTCCCTCGATGTCCTGCAGCTGCCGGTCGGACAACTGCCGGAACTGGGAGTAGTGGCCAAACGCGCCGAAGGTGCCGAGGTCGGGTTTGGCGCCGGGTGTGGTCTGGGTCATGTTGTTCTCAACTCGGCGGTGCGAGGAGGCTATTCCGGGCGAATCACGCTGATTCCGGATCCGGCCGGGCTGTCATGCGCGGCCCGTCGCCGGCGCTCCGTTGTTTGCGCTTGGCGCTCCGGCCGTCCTGCCCGCCGTTTGTCACGCCCTCCGTTTGTCACGCCCTCCTTTGTCACGCTAGCGTGACGCTGGAGGTCGACGGCCACTCCAGCGTGACAAACCGGGGTGACGTGCCACACCAGCCTGCCAAAACGGCGAATTACTCCGACGCTTGACCGTCCGCGCCCAGAGACTCGGGTGCGGGAGCCTGCAGCGGCAACAGCACGATGAATCGGGTGTTGCCCGGCTCAGACTGCACCCGCAGGTCTCCGTGGTGCTTTTCCACCACGATGCGCCAGGCCAGGTCCAGGCCCAGCCCGGTGCCCTCGCCGAACGGCTTGGTGGTGAAGAACGGGGTGAAGATCCGGCTGATGTCCTCTTCGGGGATTCCCGGCCCGTCGTCGCAGATCTCCACCCGGATCATCTCGTCGGTTTCGCGGCAGGTGCGCAGCGTCAACGTGCCGTGGCCGTCCATCGCCTGGACGGCGTTGTCGATGATGTTGGTCCACACCTGGTTGAGATCGCCTGGGTAGCAATGCAATTCGGGTAGCGATCGGTCCAGGTCCTTGCACAGGCTGACCGACTTGTCCTTGCCGATCTTGTCGCCGAACATCATCAGGGTGCTGCGCAACAGCTCGTGGACGTCGGCGCTCTGATACGAGCCGCGGTCCATCTGCGAGTACTGCTTGGCGTCGGCCAGCAGCGCCGAGATGCGTCGGCTCGCCTCGGCGATCTCGTTCATTCGCAACTCGTTGTCGATGGTGTACTTCAACCAGCCCAGGGCGGCCTGCAGGGTGGCCGAGGTGTCGCCGTCGCGCAGGGCATCGTCGACCGACGCCGAGATGCGTTCGAGCCAGTCGATGTCGAGCCCGGCCTCGACGAAAGTCGGCGCGTAGTCCCAGGCGCCCACGATGTCGTGATCTTCGAGCCAGTCGCCCATCTCGTCTTCACGATCGGAGGTCTCCAGGGCGGTGAGTTCCAGCCCGCGGTTCTTGGCCACCTGCTCGGCCACCTCGTCCTGGATGGTCACCAGCATCCGCAGCGCTTCGGGGGTGAACTTGCCGTCAGCCAGCATCGCCAGCTTGTGCCGCATCTTGCCGGCGCCCTCGCGCAGATCGGCGACGGCCCGGGCGGTGGCGGCGGCCGGGTTGTTGAGCTGATGGGTCAGGCCGGCGGTGATGTTGCCCAGGGCCAGCAGCTTCTCCCGGTGGCCGATGATCTGGCTCTGCCGCCGACCGCCAACCTTGTGGCCCTCCAGCAGGTGTACCGCCATCGGGAACTGGGACTGCATGAAACTCGCGAACGCGTTGGCGTCGAGCACGAACACCCGCGACGGCGTCGTCAGCCGCACCGAGGCTTCGTAGACGTGCTCCTCCCCAGGGATGTAGGCCGACCAGGCGCCGAAGTACACCCCGCGCATCGAGGTGCGGTTGGTCTGGATGTCGACGCCGCCGGAGCGCTTCGACATCACCAGCTCGCCGTCGAGCAGCACGTAGAAACAGGTGGCCGGTTCACCCTCGGTGACGATCGGACCGGCCGGGAACGTCTCGATGCTGCCGGCCTGACACAACGTGTCGAGCTGCGCATCGGACAGGTGCTCGAACAGGAACAGGGTCCGCAGTTCGTCCCGCACGCAGGTCTCGCCCATCTCCGTCATCAACTCCTCAGACTTCGCCGTGCCGGCCGTCACGCCTCTGCCAGGTAGCGGTGCACGAGCATGACCGCCATCGAGCCTTCACCGACAGCAGCCGCCACCCGCTTGGCGGACTCGGCGCGCACGTCTCCTGCAACAAACACACCGGGCACACTTGTTTCCAGGTGGTGCGGCGGACGCTCCAGGCCCCAGCCGCACACGTCGCGCAGATCCGGCCCGGCCAGGATGAATCCGTGGTCGTCGCGGGCCACCACACCGTCGAGCCAGTCGGTGCGCGGCGTGGCGCCGATGAAGCAGCACAGCCGGGTGGCGACCACATCCTCGTGCTCACCGGTCTGCCGGTCCACCAACTCGAGGCCGACCAGATGGTCGGCCGCCCCGTCGTCGCTGCCGATGGCCTTGACCACCTCGGTGCAGGTGCGCACCGAGATGTTGGGGGTCTGCTCGATCTGCTGGATCAGGTAGTGCGACATCGACGCCTCCAGCGACGGGCCCCGCACCAGCAGCGTCACCGACTTCGCTTCGCGCGACATGAACATCGCCGCCTGCCCGGCCGAGTTGGCACCGCCGACGATGTAGACGTCCTCGCCGGCGCATTCGGAGGCGTCCGACACCGAGGCGCCGTAGTACACGCCGCGGCCGACGAAATTCGACGGGTCGGCCGGGTCGTTGAAGCAGCCCGGCACCGGCAGCTCGCGGTACTCGACGCCGGTGGCCAGGATGACCGCGCGGGCGCCGATGGTCTCGCCGTCGGCGAACGTGATGGTGCGGGCTGCGCCCGCGATGTCGAGGCCGACGGCTTCGCGGGTGGTGATCACCTCGGCGCCGAACCGTTCGGCCTGCCGCCGCGCCGCGGTGGCCAACTCGGCGCCGGACACCCCGGTGGGGAAGCCCAGGTAGTTCTCGATCCGGGAGCTGCGTCCGGCCTGCCCGCCGGTGGTGGTGCCCTCGATCAGGACCGTCTTGAGGCCCTCGGAGGCGCCGTACACCGCGGCGGCCAACCCGGCCGGGCCGCCGCCGATCACCGCCAGGTCGTACATCGTCAACGACGGTGACGTGGACAGGCCCAGCATGTCGGCCAGCTCGCCGTCGGACGGCTCGACGAGCGTTTCGCCACCCTCGGTGATCACCACGGGCAGCTGTAGGCCGTCGAGCCCGGCGGCCTCCAGCAGTTGCCGGCCCTTGGGCTCGTCGGCGGTGAACGCGCGATAGGTGTGCTGGTTGCGGGCCAGGAACTGGCGCACCTCCCAGGACCGGGAACTCCACTGGTGGCCGATCACCTTGGTGTGCGGAATGGCCCGGTCACCGACTGCGGCCCAGGCCTCCAGCAGACCGTCGATCACCGGATACAGCTTTTCCTCCGGCGGGTCCCACGGTTTGAGCAGGTAGTGGTCGAGGTCGACGACGTTGATGGCGTCGATCGCCGCAGTGGTGTCGGCGTATGCGGTGAGCAGCACACGGCGGGCCATGGGGTAGAGGTCCATCGCGGCTTCGAGGAACTCGATGCCACTCATCTGCGGCATCCGGAAGTCGGCGACGAACACCGCGACGGTGTCGCCGCGCAGCTTCAGCTCGTTGAGGGTTTCCAGGGCGTCGGGGCCGGATTCGGCGCGGACGATGCGGTAGCGCTCACCGTAGTGACGACGCAGGTCGCGGGCGACGGCGCGGGACACCGCGGGGTCGTCGTCGACGGTGAGGATCACGGGTTTACGGGGCTGTGAGGCGGGGCCGGTCATCGGGATCAATTATGCGCGGGTGGGCGGCCCGCCGCAGCGGCGCTGGGTACCGTGGACCCGCAGCCAGGATCCGGAGGTGTCAGGCGCCCAAACCGCAACGCCGGTATGTGGTGATCGGTGCGCGTGCCGCCGGCGCGGTACTGACCCGCAAGCAGCCGATTTCGCGGCTACGCGAGTCAACACTGTGGGCGCCGGCCAACGAGTCAGAGGCCTGGCACGGCATGCGAGAATGTCGCCGGTAAGGCGATGACGACAGTGAGGAAGCCGGTGCGAATCCGGCGCGGTCCCGCCACTGTTATCGGGGAAGTGACCCTCATCAGCCACGGCCCGCTTTCTGTGGGGCTGGAAGGCGAGGCGAACGGTGATCCGAAAGCCAGGAGACTCAGGTCATCGCGTCCTGCGATCCGGGGCGGTGTACCCCGAGGAAGCTGATGCACGCCCATGTCCCGTGCGCTGCGGGTAGCACTTACGTTGACCACGTCGCTGGTCACAATTGTGGTCGCGGCGCTGGCCGGCTGCTCGGCTGAGCGCGCCGCCATCACCGACGGCGCGCGTCCGGGTTGCATCACCGACTTCGATCCGGCCGCCGACTACTTCCCGGACAAATCGACCCTGTCCGAGGCCACCAACTTCCGCCTCGAATACCACCGCAGCTATCAGATCCTGACCGTGGAGCGCCCCTACCTCGGTGGCCAGCCGGTGTCCTATGTGCTGGTGCGCTGCGGCGCCCCGGCCCCCAAGCTGACCGGCGAACTCGCCCACGCCCAGCAGGTCACCGTCCCGGTGCGCAGCCTGTATTCGGGCTCCACCACCCATCTGGCGATGATCACCGAACTCGGCCAGGCCGACGTGGTCGCCGGCGTGGCCAGTCCGCCCGCGGTCGCCGACCCGCAGATCCGCAGCCGTATCGATGCCGGCGCGATCACCGGCTACGCCCCGGGCGGGCAGGTCAACACCGAGACGGTGCTGCAGGCCGGTCCCGATGTGCTGGTCACCCAGGGCACGGAGGACTCCGGATATCCGAAGCTGCGTGAGGCCGGAATCCCGGTGGTCGCCGACGCCGAATGGCTGGAGCCCACCCCGCTGGGCCGCGCCGAATGGATCAAAATGTTTGCGGCGCTTACTGGTACCGAACATCAGGCCGAGCAGACTTACCGCCGGATCCGTGATGACTACCATGCGCTGAGCGCCCGGGCCGCCGCGGCCACGCCGGTCGACGTACTGGTGGGCACCATGTCTTCGGGCAACTGGTCGATGCCCACCGGTGCCAGCTACTCGGGCCGGCTGGTCGCCGACGCCGGCGGGACCTACCCTTGGCTCAGCGACACCGGCGCGCAGAGTCGGCAGCTGAACTTCGAATCGGTCTACGCCCGGGCCGGACAAGCGCGACTGTGGCTGGTCACCGACGACTGGAAAGCCGTGAGCGACGCGGTCTCGCAGGACAGCCGGTACGACGAGATCGCCGCCGTCCGCGGCGGTCAGGTGTGGTCGGCAACCAAGGCCGTCGACCAGAGCGGGCGCAACACCTACTGGGAGCGCGGCACGGTGCGGCCGGATCTGCTGCTCGGCGACCTGGTGGGGATCCTGCACCCCGAGTTGGCACCCGGCCACGACTTCGCCTTCTACCGCGAGGTCCCGCGGTGAGGGCTCGCACCCCGCTGGTTTTGGCGGGTCTGGCTGCCGCGGTTGTTGTGCTGGCTCTGCTGGGCCTGGCCCTCGGCCCGGTCCGAGTGCCGCTCGCCGACACCGTGCGGGTACTGCTCGGCGCTGAGGCCTCCGACCCGCGCTGGCAGGTGATCGTGGCGAACCTGCGGCTGCCCCGCGTGCTCACCGCGCTGGCTGCCGGGGCCGCGCTCGGAGTCGCCGGACTGCAACTGCAGACGCTGTTCCGTAACCCCCTCGCTGACCCCTACATCCTCGGCGTCAGTTCCGGCGCCAGCCTCGGTGTGGCGATGGTGGTGCTGCTCGGCGGCGCCGTCGGCGCCGGGTTCGGAACCGGTATGGCCGGGGCCGGCCGCATCGGGGCGGTGATCGCGGCCGCGCTCGGCGCCGCCGCGATGCTGACGCTGGTGCTGACGCTGTCGCGCTGGACCCGCTCGGCGGCCACGCTGCTGCTGATCGGTGTGATGCTGGGCGCGGCCAGCACCGCACTGGTGAGCCTCGCGATGGTCTATGCCGACCCGCAACGGGTGCAGCAGTTTCTGCTGTGGGGACTGGGCAGTTTCGCCGGAACCGGCTGGGGCGACCTGCGACTGCTGCTGCCGCTGGTCGGGGTCGGGCTGGCCGCTGCCGCTATGACGATCCGGCCGCTCAACGCACTGCTCCTCGGTGAGAGTTACGCGGTAACCATGGGTATCAACGTTCGCCGGGCCCGGATGGTCACGATCGGATCGGCATCATTGCTGGCGGGTGTGACGACAGCATTCTGTGGGCCGATTGCGTTCCTCGGCCTGCTGGTGCCACACGTGTCCCGCATCGCCGTCGGCACCTCCGATCACCGCGTGGTGGTGCCGGCGGTGACGTTGATGGGTGCCGTCGCCGCCCTGGCCTGCGGGATCGTCAGCCAGGTGCCGGGCAGTGATCTGGTGATTCCGGTCAACGCGGTCACCGCGCTGGTTGGGGCGCCCGTGGTGATCACCGTGCTGCTGCGGGCCCGGCGAGGCTCGGGGATGCCGTCATGACGACCCGCATCACCCCCGCAGTCGAGTTGGCCGGCCTGAGCATCGGATACCGCCACCGTCGGCGCACCACCACCGTGGCCACCGGACTTGATGCACAGGCCCGCCGCGGCGAACTCACCGTACTGATCGGCCCTAACGGCGCCGGCAAATCCACCCTGATCCGGACACTGGCCGGGCTGCAGCCCGCGCTCGGCGGCCAGGTTCGCCTCGATGGGACCGACCTGACCGAGCTGCCCCGTGACGAACTGGCCCGACGGGTCGGTGTGGTGCTCACCGAACGGATCGACCCGGGCTTGCTGTCGGCGCGGGAACTGGTGGGGCTGGGCCGAATTCCGCACTTGGGCCTGGCCGCCCGGCTGGGTCGCGCCGACGAGGAGATCGTGGACTGGGCACTGGCGGCCACCGGCGCCGGGCACCTGGCGTCGCGGTCGGCCGCGGAACTGTCCGACGGCGAGTGCCAGCGGGTGCTGACCGCGCGCGCGTTGGCTCAACAACCCGGCCTGCTGATCCTCGACGAGCCGACCGCGTTCCTGGATGTGTCCTCGCGGGCCGGGCTGTTCGGGCTGCTGCGCGAGCTGGCCCGTGACCAGCAGCTGGCGGTGGTGCTGAGCACCCACGACCTGGAATTGGCGTTGCGGGTGGCCGACCGGGTGTGGCTGATGGATCCGTCGGGCACCCTCACCGACACCATCGGCGAGGAGCTGATGGTGTCCGGACGCATCTCGGCGATGTTCGGGAACGACACGCTGCACTTCGATCCGGTCAGCGGCATGTTCACGATCGTCGACGACGGCGACCAGCGCATCGCTCGCATCGATATCGACGAGCCATTGCGTTCCGCAGTGACGCGCGTGCTGTCCCGGGAGGGCTGGCGGGGCGGCGACAACGCCGAGATCGTGGTCACCGCAACCGATGTCGACACCATTGCCGTGCGCACCGGGGCCGGAGCGGAGGTCGCCGCGCTGCGGGACCTGCCGCAGCTGCTGCGCAGTGTGCCCGCCGGCCCGCACCGCTGCGCGCAGGCGGATCAGGTGGCGTCGGCACTGGCGCAGCTGTCGACGGTCAGCTCCTATTTCGCAGTGTCCACGGGGGCGATCCCGGACGGCGACTGGCGCCCGGTCGCCCAGCTCTACACCGATGAGCAACTGCTCGCCGGAATGGTCGACCGGGTCAGAGACCGCATCGGGGCACCGGATGTGCGCGTCGCGGTGTCGACGTTCTTCCTCGGTTTCGCCGCCCGGCTGTGGTCGATCGGCCTAGGCGGGCTCGCCGAACACGGAATGCTGGTGGACTTGGCCCCTGATCAGCTCTGGTTCAGTGAATCCGGCGGCACGTTGCGGCTGTACCTGCGGAGTCCGATCGCCTGGCAGGGAACCGGTTCCGAACAACTGCTGGTCGACATGGTCTTGGGTGGCCACCTGACACCGCTGGCCGCCGCGGTTCGACGGCTCGGCCCGATCTCGCAGCGACTGCTACTCGGCAATGCCGCCTCTGCGCTCCTGGGCGCCGCCCGTGCGCTGAGCTGGCATCGCGGCGGTGAACTCGCGGCCGACCCGGGCTGGAGTCTCGCACGCAGCCTGTTTGATGATGAACGCCTTAGCGGCACAATATGTTTCAACGAATCAGAGATCGATTATCGGCGCACCAGTTGCTGTCTGTTCTATCGCACGCCCGATGCCGGGTTGTGCGTTGACTGCGCGCTGACCCACAAACCCGAGGCTGGTACACGTTTGAACGAGAAGGGATCCACATGACCGATACCACCACCGAGATCGTCGCCGACCCCCCGATTGTCGATACCGAAGACCGTGGCCGCGAACAGTTGTGGCCGTTGCCCACCGACCGGGAGAGCCTGCTGGATCTGCTGCACCTGTGCTTCGACGAGTACTGGGACGAGATCTGGTTCGGCATCATCATGCAGGGCGCCGCCTGGGAGGTGGTCGCGCCCAACGCGCCGCGGAAGATC
Source organism: [Mycobacterium] fortunisiensis (assembly GCF_019050325.1). Classification (GTDB taxonomy): domain Bacteria; phylum Actinomycetota; class Actinomycetes; order Mycobacteriales; family Mycobacteriaceae; genus Mycobacterium; species Mycobacterium fortunisiensis. The sequence goes on from NZ_VOMB01000010.1 coordinate 231,080, forward strand.
GCGATGCTCGACGGTTATGCCACCATCGATTTCGGTCGCTGGCACTTCCACCTGTGCATCGGCAAGCACCGCGCCAGCGGCTCCGAGCTGGGCCGGATCCGCCGCTGCAGCCGCGCCGAGTTGTACCGCTCGATTGGCAAGCAGGGTAACCCGATGTCGTGGGGGGTGCGGCTCTACAACGGGCGCGACGAGCAGATGATGACGTTGATGCTGCCCAACCCGTTCCTCACCAACGACCAGCAGATCCGCGACGAGCCCGAGTGGGGCCAGCTGGAACTGTGGGACAAGCTGCGCGACAAGTACCTCGGGCTGGGCCCAGATCCGTTGGACCGCAGCGGAAATCAGATCCGCTGCCGGGGCTGATCACCGCTTAGCCGTTGTCCCCGTCGGCCAGCCAGGTGTTCGGAAGCATTGGAGTGACGGCGCCGCTGCCGAACTCGTCCCCGGCCAGCGTGGCGAGCCCGGCCGGAGGCGCGGTGCCCTCCCGCGGGGCGGAACCGGCGAAGCCGAGCCTTCCGGTGCCGCGGTCCGAGGGCATGGCCACCGGATCGGGCACCAGGTCCTGATCCAAGTACATGTACTTGTGCCCGCGCCCGTGCATCCCGACTTTCTCCCGGCGTCGGCGATGACGCGGCTCCGCAGCATCTTCCACAGGCTCGGCAATATCAGTCTCGTCGGCGGCCGGCTTGGAGGCCGTCTTCTTGCGGGTTCTGCTTCCCGCCGATCGACGGGCACCCATGTCCAAGCCGCCGACCAGGTACCCGTAGGCAGGCATGGACACCGACGGCGGACCAGCCGGCGTCGGCGGCGGGGCAGGCGGCGGTGCGGGGGCTGGGGTAGCTGTCGGCGTCGGTGTCGGCGCGGGTGCGGGGGCTGGCGCAGGGGCAGGTGCAGAAGGCGACGGCTGAGCCATTGCCAGGCCGGCTGACGGCGCGGGCGGAGGTGGCGGCGCTACCACGGCCTCCGTCGTGGCATGGTGCGCCAGCGCCCCGATTCCCAGGCCGCCGACCACTCCGACCGGGGCCAGCGCGGTCGTGGCGGCCAGCGCCGGCACCAACGCGGGGAGCAAGGCCGTCTGGGTGATCGTGTAGTTGAGCACCTGGATGGTGTTGCCGATCGTGGACCCGATGATCTCCACCATCGCCAGCGGGATGACCACACCCAGGGCCTGGGGATTGAACAGCGCGGTGTACAGGACCGCGATCAGGTCGTCGATGATCACCTTGCTGGTGAACACGATGTAGGACACCGGGTCCAGTGGCACCGAGAAGATATAGGCCAGGGTGGCGGGGTTGAGATAGCTCAACGGGTTGCCGGTCCAACCCAGCCACGACCCCGGCACCCCGATTGGCGGCAGCAGATTCGATCCGTTCTGCAGCCCGGCAAAGAAATCGGCCAGCGGATCCGGGATACCGGTGTAGCCGATCTTGTTGAAGAACTCCTGCAGCTCGACGTAGAGCGGATACTGGCTGCTGTCGGGATAAGGCGCTTGGGGGACAAGGCCTTCGAGCCAGTTGGCGAAGTCGGTGAACCACTGCGGGGGCTCCGGCGCGGCTTCCGGGGCCGAGTCCGCACTGTCCAGCGTCTTGAGCATCGCGGACTCTACCTTGAGCATCGGTGGCGCCGCCTCGAGCTGTGGCACCGAGGTCACCGAGACGTCCGCCGTCGCCTCGTAGGTGGCCATCACCGTGGCGGCCTGTGCCCACATCCGGGCATAGTCGGCCTCGTTCAGCGCTATCGGAATGGTGTTGACACCAAAGAAATTCGTGCCCACCAGCACCGCGCGCGCGGCGTGGTTGGCGGCCAGCTCAGCCATGGTCGGCATGGCCGCCAGTGCGCTGGCATAGGCCCCCGCGGCGGTCTGCAGCGCGGCGGCCGTCGACGTGGCCTGGGCTCCGGCGCGCAGTAGCCACGCCAGATAGGGGCCGTTGGCGGCCACGTACGCTTCCGCGGATGGACCCATCCAGGTCTCGGACTGGACTGCGCCGAGTACTGCGGTCAGCTCTTCTGCGGTGGAGTTGTATTCCGCCGCCAACGTGGTCCACGCTGCGGCGGAGGCTAGCAGTGGGCCGGCGCCGGGGCCGGTGGACAACAGGGACGAATGGACCTCAGGCGGCGACGCCGCCCAGACAGAGGCAGGCAAGGGGACCAGCTCTCTTCGGGGTACACCGCCCCGAGACGAAGGACGCGACGATGTGAGTGTCCTGACTCTCGGATCAACGCTCGCCTCGCCTTCCAACTCCGTTAAGAGCCGTGGCTTTTGAGGGTCGCTCCCCGATCACAGTGGCGGGACCGTGCCGGATTCGCACCGGCTTCCTGCACCATCGTTGCCGTACGGCCGCATTATCGCACGTCACTGGAAGACGCAATAACTGACGCTCGCGTCGCCCGACCGCCCACGCAGAGGAAGCCGAGTAGCGCCGTGCCTCAACCGAATCAACGCACAGTCGCTGCCTGAACGCTGAATCAGTCCTGCGCGTCGCCCTTCCGGTTGAGCATGGACGCCACGTCGATGCCCGACGCCTTCAGCGACTCCAGAATGTTGGCCACCGCCAGCGGGCTGACGCCGAGCAGGCCGCCGACGGCGTCCTGGGTGTCGCGGGACCCGCCGATGATGGACAGTCGCTCGATCTCGGCCAGCGGGGAGGCGGCCGCCTCGGTCGCCTTGACCACCGAGGCCAGCACGTCGGGCAGCATCAGCAGGCGCGCGGCCTCGGCCGTGTAACCGTTGAGCGCGGCCGCGATCTCCTTCTTGCCGTTGGCCTCGGCCAGCAGCTTGGCTTCGATGCCGGCGGCCTCGGCCTGCTGCTCCACCCGCAGCGCGTCGGCCAACTCTTTCTTACCGGCGGCCTCGGCGACCAGCTTGGCCTGCAAGCTGTCGGCCTCGGCTTGCTTCTCGACCCGCAGCGCGTCGGCGGCCGCTTTGCGGGCATCGGCCTCGGCCTGGCCCTTGCGCCGCTCGGTCTCGGCGGCGGCCTCGGCGGCCAGGATCGAGGACTGGCGCGCACCTTCGGCGATCGCGATGTCAGCCTGTCGTTTCGCCTCGGCAGGTGCGATCACATCGGCCTGCAGTGCGGCTTGCGCCTGCTCGGCGCGACGCTGTTCCACCTCGATGCGGGCCTGCACCCGGGCCGCCTCGGCCTGCTCGGTGGCGATGCCGACATCCTTCTGGGCGCGGGCGTTGGCGAGCGGTCCGGCCTGGTCGGCCTGGGCGTTCTCGGCCTCGGTCTGGGCGCGCAGCCGGGCCAATTCGACATCGCGGCGCTGGTTGGCGGTGGCGATCGCGGTGTCGGCCTCGGCCTGCGCGATGGACCCCTCCTGGCGGGCCTTGGCCGACTGGATCTGGGCGTCGCGCTCGGCCTCGGCGGTGCCGACCGTGGCGTCCCGCTTGACCTCGGCGATGCGGCGCTGGCCGAGGGACTTCAGGTAGTCGTTGGCGTCGGAGATCCCGGCGATCTTGAGGACGTCGACCTCCATACCGATTCGGGCCAGGTCACCGCCGGCCTCCTCGACCACACTGCGGGCCAGGCTGTCGCGGTTGGAGTTGAGGTCCTCGACGGTCATGGTCGCGGTGATGCCGCGCAGCGAACCGGCCAGGATCTCGTTGATCTGCCGCTGCAGCTCGTTGAGGTCGGAGGTGAGGAAGCGCTGCACCGCGGTCTGCACGGCCTCGTCGGCCGAGCCGATGCGCACCAGCCCCACCGCCTCGACGTTGACCGGCACCCCGTTGTTGGACAACGCGTTCTGCAGGTTGATGCTGACGTTGAACGGCTCCAGGCTCATGATGTCGACCCGCTCGATGCCGGGCATCCGGAACCGGGCCCCGCCGCGGACCACCTTGGGGGTGCCGCGCCCGGTGAACACGGCCACCTCGTTGGGCGGCACCTTGATGTAGTTCTTGACGTAGACCAGGGGCAACACCACCAGGATCAGGATCGCGGCGATGGCGACGAGGACGACGATGAGCAGCAGGGACACGGCAGTGCCTTTCTCGGTGGGTCAGTGCTCGGGTACGGCTCGGGTTTGGAACTCGGGTTTCTGGAGCTCAGGTTTCCGGTACGGCGACGACGTGGACGAAATCCGGGTCGATATCGGCGATGTAGACGCGGGTGGCCTTGGGCAGCGCGTCGGCTTCGTCGCTCTTGGCCCGGGAGAACACCCGGTTGCCGTCGGCGTCGAGGAACGAGACCTCGCCCCAGCCGCCTGCGGGGACCTCGAGGGTGACGGTGCCGAGCAGCCCGACGTAGGAGGACCGACCCCGGTGCGAGTTGGCCTGTTGACGGCGCATGTAGGGCAGCAGCAGGCCGTTGAGGCTGAACACCAGCACGATGGCGCAGGCCGCGGCCGCCACGGCCGACCAGACGGTGCCCAGGCCCAGCCAGGTACCGATCAGGCCGCCGGTGCCGGCACCCAGCAGGCCGACCGACAGCCCGGTCAGACTCAAGAACGGCATCCCGTCGCCGTGCCCGACATCGGCGAGCAGCAGGGCGGCCAAGACGGCGACGCCGCCGACGACGAACGCAGCCAGGTACACAGCCATCACGAGCTCGTCGTCTCCGTTCCCCGGGTGCGTGGATCAGTCGTACTATTCTGACCTGCGTCGGGCTGTTGCGGTGCACCAATCTTCGGTGCTGAGATTCGGTGGCCAAGAGCTGCTCAGCCGTGATTTTGGTACAGGACGCCGAGCGGGTATTGTGGACCAACGGTGCGGCTATCGCGCCGACTTTTTGCGTGCCCCGTCTTGGAACTGCTGAATTTCTGCAACTTCGCCTCGATCTGGCCCACGTCTTGAAGTTGGCCGGTCGCAGCATCACGACGGGCTGCATTGAGACTGATGAAGCTACGAAACGAAAGCAAGGATCGCCGAAAAGTATGGCCAAGAAAGACGGTGCCATCGAGGTCGAGGGTCGCGTGGTCGAGCCTCTGCCCAATGCGATGTTCCGCATTGAGCTGGAGAACGGACACAAGGTCTTGGCCCACATCAGCGGCAAGATGCGGCAGCACTACATCCGCATCCTGCCCGAGGACCGGGTAGTGGTGGAGCTCTCGCCCTACGACCTGTCCCGGGGCCGCATCGTGTACCGGTACAAGTGACCCGATAGAAGCCCGACCAGATAACGACGAGAACCGGTGGCATGTAAGCGCGCGTCACCGATTGAGCCAGAAGGATCGAAACAGCCGTGAAGGTGAACCCGAGCGTCAAGCCCATCTGCGATAAGTGCAGGGTGATCCGCCGGCATGGGCGGGTCATGGTGATCTGCAGCGATCCCCGCCACAAGCAGCGGCAGGGTTAGTCAGGCCCCTTTCGGACCTGACCGACCACGTTGGATCACAACCACAACTGAATGATGAACTCCCAGCACCACTGAACGGATACGCCGTTCAGCTGCGATGAAAGCCAAGTGCACTCATCCACGTCCGGTACGGAGGCCGGACCCCGTCAGAGCCCTTAGGGGCTGGAGGGAACGGGCTGGGACCAGACCTCCGCAGAGAAAAGGAAACCGCCACATGGCACGGCTCGTGGGCGTTGATCTTCCGCGCGACAAGCGCATGGAGATCGCGCTGACCTACATTTTCGGCATCGGCCGTACCCGTTCGAACGAGATTCTCGCCGCGACGGGCATTGACAAGAACATGCGCACCAAGGACCTGACGGACGATCAGGTGTCGGTTCTGCGCGAATACATCGAAGGCAACCTCAAGGTTGAGGGTGACCTGCGCCGCGAGGTGCAGGCCGACATTCGCCGCAAGATCGAGATCGGCTGCTACCAGGGCCTGCGGCACCGCCGTGGTCTGCCGGTGCGTGGCCAGCGGACCAAGACCAACGCGCGTACCCGCAAGGGCCCCAAGCGCACCATCGCCGGCAAGAAGAAGGCTAGGTAACCCCGATGGCACCACCGAAGAAGGCCGCAGGCGCCAAGCGCGGTAAGACCACCCGGCGCCGGGAAAAGAAGAACGTCCCGCACGGCGCTGCTCACATCAAGAGCACGTTCAACAACACGATCGTCTCGATCACCGACCCCCAGGGCAACGTCATCGCCTGGGCCTCGTCGGGTCACGTCGGCTTCAAGGGTTCGCGTAAGTCGACCCCGTTCGCCGCGCAGCTGGCCGCCGAGAACGCCGCCCGCAAGGCGCAGGAGCACGGCGTCAAGAAGGTCGACGTGTTCGTGAAGGGCCCGGGCTCGGGCCGCGAGACCGCCATCCGTTCGCTGCAGGCCGCCGGCCTGGAGGTGGGCGCGATTTCCGACGTCACTCCGCAGCCGCACAACGGCTGCCGTCCGCCCAAGCGGCGCCGGGTCTAGGAAGGATCTAGAAAATGGCTCGTTATACCGGACCCGCCACCCGCAAGTCGCGCCGTCTCGGCGTCGACCTGATCGGTGGAGATCAGTCGTTCGAGAAGCGCCCCTACCCGCCCGGTCAGCATGGCCGCGCGCGGATCAAGGAGAGCGAATACCGCACCCAGCTGCAGGAGAAGCAGAAGGCTCGCTTCACCTACGGCGTGCTGGAGAAGCAGTTCCGCAAATACTACGAAGAGGCCAACCGCCAGGCGGGCAAGACGGGTGAGAACCTGCTCCAGATCCTGGAGAGCCGGCTGGACAACGTGGTGTACCGCGCCGGCCTGGCGCGCACCCGCCGGATGGCCCGTCAGCTGGTCAGCCACGGCCACTTCACCGTCAACGGTGTCAAGGTGAACATCCCGAGCTACCGGGTGTCGCAGTACGACATCATCGACATCAAGGAGAAGTCGCTGAACACCCTGCCGTTCGAGGTTGCTCGGCAGACCGCGGGTGAGCGTCCGATCCCGTCGTGGCTGCAGGTCGTCGGGGAGCGTCAGCGCATCCTGGTGCACCAGCTGCCCGAGCGCGCGCAGATCCAGGTGCCGCTCACCGAACAGCTCATCGTCGAGTTCTACTCGAAGTAATAAGGACACCGGCCCACACGATCGGTGGGCCGGGTCACCCAGACGGCATCAAATAGCGGGTGCCGAGAAGGAGATAGAAAAAAGATGCTGATCTCTCAGCGACCCACACTGTCCGAGGAATCCCTCGCCGAGAACCGCTCGAAGTTCGTCATCGAGCCGCTGGAGCCCGGTTTCGGTTACACCCTGGGTAACTCGCTGCGGCGCACGCTGCTGTCGTCCATTCCGGGCGCGGCGGTCACGAGCATCCGCATCGATGGTGTGCTGCACGAGTTCACCACCGTCCCCGGGGTGAAGGAAGACGTCACCGACATCATCCTGAACCTCAAGGGCCTGGTCGTGTCCTCCGAGGAGGACGAGCCGGTCACCATGTACCTGCGCAAGCAGGGCCCGGGAGCGGTCACCGCCGGTGACATCGTCCCGCCGGCCGGTGTGACGGTGCACAACCCGGACATGCACATCGCGACGCTGAACGACAAGGGCAAGCTGGAGGTCGAGCTCGTCGTCGAGCGCGGTCGCGGCTACGTCCCGGCCGTGCAGAACAAGGCCTCGGGCGCTGAGATCGGCCGGATCCCGGTCGATTCGATCTACTCGCCGGTCCTCAAGGTCACCTACAAGGTGGAGGCCACCCGCGTCGAGCAGCGCACCGACTTCGACAAGCTGATCCTGGACGTCGAGACCAAGAACTCGATCAGCCCGCGGGACGCCCTGGCCTCGGCCGGCAAGACCCTGGTCGAATTGTTCGGTCTGGCACGGGAACTCAACGTCGAGGCCGAGGGCATCGAGATCGGCCCCTCGCCGGCCGAGGCAGACCACATCGCCAGCTTCGCGCTGCCGATCGACGATCTGGACCTGACCGTCCGTTCGTACAACTGCCTCAAGCGCGAGGGTGTGCACACGGTGGGCGAGCTGGTGGCCCGCACGGAGTCCGACCTGCTGGACATCCGTAACTTCGGCCAGAAGTCCATCGACGAGGTGAAGATCAAGCTGCACCAGCTGGGTCTCGCGCTCAAGGACAGCCCGGCCACGTTCGATCCGTCCGAGGTCGCCGGCTACGACGCCGCCACGGGCACCTGGACCAGCGATGCGGGTTACGACCTGGACGCTGACCAGGACTACGCCGAAACCGAACAGCTCTAACCAGCTCTGAAGAAGAACAGTCGTCCCGGTCCTACCTGATACGGGGACCGGCCCCATTTAGGAGATAGTCGCAATGCCCAAGCCTACGAAGGGTCCTCGCCTCGGCGGGTCGTCCTCACACCAGAAGGCGCTCCTGGCCAACCTGGCCACGTCGCTGTTCGAGCACGGCCGGATCAAGACGACCGAGCCGAAGGCCCGGGCGTTGCGCCCGTACGCCGAGAAGCTGATCACCCACGCCAAGAAGGGCGAGCTGCACAACCGGCGCGAGGTGATGAAGAAGATCCGCGACAAGGACGTCGTGCACGTGCTGTTCGCCGAGATCGGCCCGTTCTTCGCCGACCGCAACGGTGGCTACACCCGGATCATCAAGGTCGAGAACCGCAAGGGCGACAACGCTCCCATGGCGGTCATCGAGCTGGTCCGGGAGAAGACCGTGACCTCTGAAGCGGATCGGGCCCGCCGGGCTGCCGCCGCGCAGGCCAAGGCCGCTGACGAGGCCCCGGCCGAGGCGGAGGCTCCCAAGGCTGAAGAGGCCGAAGAGGCTGCCGCTGAGGAGGCTCCGGCCGACGAGGCGTCCGCCGACGAGGCAGCTTCTGAGGATGAGACCAAGTCCTAACCAGGCGTTGAACGACATGCCCGCCACCGAGTCCGGTGGCGGGCATGTCGCTTTGATCCGCCTGCGCCTCGACATCGCCTACGACGGCACCGATTTCGCGGGCTGGGCGGTGCAGATCGGTCAGCGCACGGTCGCCGGGGTGATCGACGAGGCGCTCTCCACGGTGTTCCGCACCCCCGTGGTGACCCGCACCGCGGGCCGCACCGACACCGGTGTACATGCCACCGGTCAGGTGGCCCACGTCGACATTCCGGTCGACGCCGTGGCACACGCCCACCCGCGCACGACCCGCCTCGGTGACGCCGAATTCACGCCGCTGGTGCGGCGATTGGCGCGGCTGCTGCCGACCGACGTCCGGATCCGCGACGTCGTGCGGGCGCCTGCGGGCTTCGATGCCCGGTTCTCGGCGCTGCGCCGGCACTACACCTACCGGCTGAGCCTGGCGCCCTACGGTGTGGAGCCGGCCGAGGCGCGGTTCGTCACACCGTGGTCAAAGCCGCTGGATCTTGACGCGATGACCCTTGCGTCTCAGGAACTGTTGGGGCTCAACGACTTCGCCGCCTTCTGTCGACATCGGCCGGGCGCCACCACGATTCGTGATCTGCAGCGGCTGGACTGGGTGCGTGACGGGCACTACGTGACGGCCCATGTCACCGCGGATGCCTTCTGCTGGAACATGGTCCGATCGCTGGTCGGTGCGCTGCTCGCGGTGGGGGAGGGCCGACGCTCACCCGATTGGACTGCGGGGCTGCTCGGCGAGTCGAGTCGGTCCAGTGATTTCGCCGCGGCCCCGGCCCGGGGGCTGACCCTGGTGCGGGTCGACTACCCGCCGGATGACGAGCTCGCGGCGCGCAACGAGGTGACGCGCGACGTGCGGACCCGCTGACTCACAGCCACCGAGGATTTCAGAGCCGGCCGGCCACGAAGTCCGCGGCCTGGTTCACCATGCCGCCATCGATGTAGGCCCCGGCGAGGTGATCGGGCCAGTTGTTCTTCCAGGTGTTCGGATCGGCCGGGTTGCAGATCGGATCGGCACCATGGCACAGCTCGATGGTCCGGTCGGCGTAGACCGGGCTGAAGTTGCTGATCGGTCCGACCCACGCGGCGCCGTTGCCGAACAGGGCGATCGCGGCGATATGGCTGTCGGCACCGGCGGGCAGCGGGTTCTTGAAGCCCATCGCGGTGAACGGTACGGCCAGCACCACGTCGGCCACCGCGGCGCCGAGTGAGTAGCCGCCGACCACCAGTCGGGTGTCGGGACAGCTGTTCATCATGTACTGGATGTGGTTGCTCATGTCGTTGGCGCCGATGTCGACCTCGGTGTCGGCCGGGTACCGGACGGCGTAGACGCCGATGTTCTTGTTGGTCTTGGAGCGCAGCGCGTTCACGAAGGCGTTGCCCAGCGTGCCGACGCCGGCGGGCTCGGTGCGGCCACGGGCGAACACCACCTCGACCGGCGGGCAGGGGGCGGCGTTGGCCACGGCCGGCGAACCCGGTGTGACGGCGGGCGTGATCAACAGCGCGGCGGCCACCGCCGCCGTGATTGCCCCAACAGAGATCCATCGCCGAAGGAGTCGGCCAGCTGAAAGTTTGACCACCTAGGCGATCGTAGCGGATGCGGGCTACAACAGACCGGCGACGAAGTTTGCAGCGTCATTGGCCGGACCCTCGTAGTTGCGGTGCGCCGCAACGCTGTCGCCGTCGCCGCAGACCGGATCGCCCGGGTTGCACAGGTCGATGGCGCGCGATCCCCACACCGGGCTGGCGGTCAACGGCAGGCCGACCTTGGCGGTCGGGTTGCCGAACACCGCGACCGCGGCCACATGGTCGGGCACATTCGGCGGCAGCGGGGCGGTGAAGCCGACGGCGGGGAACGGAACGGCGGCGATCACGTCGATCACCGCGGCGCCCTGTGAATAGCCGCCGAGCACCATTCGGGTGTTGGGGCAGTTGTCCACCATCCACTGGATGTGTCCGCTGGCATCATTGGCGCCGCCCGCCGCGGCCAGGAAGTCGTAGCTGGCCGGGTAGTTGACCGCGTAGGCGCCGACGGAGCGCCCACCGACCTTGTTGCGCAGTGCGCTGACGAAGGCGTTGCCGATCCGGCCGATGCCCGGGCTGTCGTTGGTACCGCGGGCGAACACCACCTCGATGTCGGGGCAGTCGGCGGCCGCGGCGACCGGGACCGGTGCGACGAGGACGGCAGCGGCTGCGGTGAGCAGCGCCGCCACGTACAGCGAGCAGCGACGAACAAGATCAATGGCCACGCCAAATCCTAGCGCGCGGCCGATCAGACCAGTCCGGCGATGAACCCGGCGGCCTGCTGAATGAAAGGTGAGCTCTCATAGTGCGTGTGCGCGAAGGGGTTGCGACCGCCTGAGCAGATCGGGTCACCGTCACTGCACAGGTCGATGGCCCGGCCGCCGAACCGGCTGGCGGTCACCGGGATCCCGAACTTGGCCGACGGGTTGCCGAACACCGCGATCGCGGCGATGTTCTGGTTCAGGTCCGCGGGCAGCGGTGGAGCCGAGCCGACCTCACCGACCTTGTTGCCCAGCGGGGGTACGCCGATCAGCATGTCGACGATCGCGGCGCCCTGGGAGTAGCCGCCCAGCACCACGCGGGTGGACGGGCACTGCTCGGCGAGGGCGGCCACCCGGTTGGTGGCGTCGTTGGCGCCGTCGGCCGCGGCCATGAAGTCGTAGGTGGCCGGGTAGTTGACCCCGTAGGTGCTCACCGTGCGGCCGCCGAGCTGAGCCTGCAGCGCGTCGGCGAGTGCCTGGCCGACGCGTCCGACGCCGGGCGGCTCGCTGGTGCCGCGCCCGAACACCAGTTCGACGTCTGAGCAGGGCTCCGCACCGGCGACCGGGGTGGTGGGTGCGGTGATGGTGGCCAGGGCGGCGGTGCAGAAGATGGCTGAGGCGAGGGCGGCGAGCCGGACCGGCTTCCACAGAGAAATCACGACGGTCATAGTCACATAAAATGGTTAGCCACGGCTAATCGTTTGCCCGGGGGACGGCTCGGAGGTGGGGAAATCGGACGGGCCGGCCGGCTCGATGGGCAGGGCCGGCTCGGTCGGCAGGGCGGCGCGCTGCTCGCTGCGATCGCCCAGGCGGGTCACCGCCAGGCCCAGCAGCACCACCGCGCCGCCGATCGCCTGACGTACCGTCATGGCCTCGCCCAGCATGATCCAGGCGATCACGACGGCGAACAGCACCTCTGACAGGCCGACGAGCGAGGCGAAGCGTGGCTTGAGCCGGGCGATGCCGAGGATGCCCAGGGTGTAGGCCAGCGCGGTGGGGATCAGGCCGAGCGCGATCACCGGCACCAGCCAGGCGGTGGGGTGGCCGGCGATGGTCACCGGATGGGTGGTGAAGGCCAGCGGCATGCTGCCGCTGACGCCGAGGAGTGCGACGGCCGCGGTACCGACGATCAGGCCGCCCGCGGCCAGGCTGATCGGGCTGAGCCCGTCGCTGCCGATGCCGGCCCGGCCCGACATCATGAAGTAGCAGGCTGCGCACACTGCGGCGGCCAGACCCCAGCCCACCCCGATCAGGTTGACGTGGGCGCCGCTGAACACGTCGAGCACGAGCACGATCCCGGTGATCGCCAGGGTGACGCCGACGAAGGTGATGGCGCCGGGCCGACGCCGGCTGGTGGCCCACACCCAGCCCACGACCAGGATGGGCGCGGCGTATTCGAGCAGCAGGGCCACACCGACGGACAGGTGCGCGACGGCGTTGTAGTAGCAGAGCTGTGCGCCGGCGATCGGGAACAGGCCATAGCCAAGCACGGTCCGGGCGTGCCGGCGCACCTCGCGGACCCAGCCGGGGCGGACGAGGGAGGCGAATGCGGCCATCATCAGCGCGCCGCCGGCCAGGCGGGCGGTGACGGCCGCGGTCGGGCTCCAGCCCGACTCCATCAGGGCTTTGGCGAATGGGCCGGATGAGCCGAACGCCAGCGCGGAGCTGATGGCGAACAGCAGGCCCAGCCGGAAGTGGTTGTCGGCGGCCACGCGGTCGAGCTGGGTTGCGGCCGGCATCGCTACACCTCCCCGGATGGCGTCAGGAGTAAAATTGATTACGGTAATGACATTGGGATCGACGCTAAAGCCACTGGGGGTCATGAGTCAAATGCTTTTTACCTATGACACGGAGCTCACCCTCCGGGCCGCGATGGTGTTGGTGAACACCGATCGGGTAGACGGCGAGCGACTCACCGGCCAGCCCGCCCTGAACGCGTACCTGGATGAGTTCGGGTGGACCGGTCGCCGGGACCGCGACGACGCCGAGGTGGCGGCGGTGCGCGCGCTGCGCGGCCGGCTCGGGGGGATCTGGTCCGTCGCCGACGACGAGGAGGAGGCCGTCCGGCTGGTCAACGCCCTGCTGAGCGACACCAGGGCGGCGCCCTGGCTGACCCGGCACCCGGAAATGCCGGACTGGCACCTGCACCTGGCGTCGGTCGACGATCCGCTGGCGCAGCGCATGGGTGCCGAGATGGCCATGGCGCTGGCCGATCTGATCCGCGGCGGCGAACTCCGGCGGCTCAAGACCTGCGCGGCGCCCGACTGTACGGCGGTGCTGACCGACCTGTCGCGCAACCGCTCGCGCATCTTCTGCGACACCGGTAACTGCGGCAACCGGCAGCACGTCGCGGCTTACCGCAAGCGCCGGCGCGCGGAGTAGACCGCTGCTCAGATGAGGTAGCAGTAGACCAGCACGGCGACGGACAGTCCGAGCATGCCGAGGCAGTTCAGCCAGAACTCCTGCTTGAGAAACCGCGCGCGGTAGTGGGCGTAGGAGGCGCAGAGGAAGTAGGCGATCACCGCGACATTCGTGGCAAACCCGATGCCGGGATACTTCAGCCCCGCGAGCAAACCCGCCGTGGCCAGCAGTTTGACGACGACGAGGACCCACCACCAGTCTCGCGGAAACCCCACGCCGTCAAGGCATTTCCGGATGAACGCGGGTGGCCTGATCGACATCAGGGCATCGCCGAACAGCACCAGGGCGAGCAGGGCGGTGGGCCACCATGGGTGTGCAATGTTGGTCACTGTGTTTCTCCTGACTGTGAGACAACGAAATTGACGACTTCGCGGAGTTGATCGAGGGCGGACTGTTGTGCGGCTGCACCGCCGCCGGACATGAGGATGCCGAGGTAGGTGAAATAGACCACCCGTGCCCCGCTGGGAGCGCGCGACGGACTGATCCCGGATTCCCGTAGCGCCTGGTCGATCTCGGCGACCAGGGACAGCCCGAGGGTCCGGAAGATCTCGGATTCGTGATCGCCGCGCACGATGATCGCCGCGTACTCCCGCGAGAGCTTGGGATCGCGGCCGAAGTAGGTGATGAACGGTTCGAGCACGTTCATCACCAGCTGAACCGCGCTGGCCCCCGCTGTGCGGTCGCGACCGGCGGCGGACTCGGATTGCCGTTCGTGGTGAACGGCGGCGATCCACTCGTCGAAGATGGCGATGAGCAGCGCGTCCTTGTCGCCCACCGCCATGACGGTGCCGGTGCTGACCTGGGCGTCTGAGGCGATCTGCCTGATCGTGGTCGCGCCGAATCCTTGCTCGCGAAACAGGTGGTCGGCCGAGGTCAACACCCGTTGGCGGGTCGACTCCCGCCGGTCCGCCCTTGACTGAACACGTTCAGTGAACATGTTCAGCAGCATAGGTCGGGGGCCTGCGCCGCGGCAAGAGCGTCGAGGAGGCAGGTCCGGTTATTGGTGCGCGCCCGGCGCTTCGGGCCGGGTTACGGTGATCGCGGGGGACATATGGCAGGTCGAACGGCCACTCGGCTACAGCTCAGCGGTCACCGATTCCTGTTGCGGCGCATGGCGCACGCACTGGTGCGCGGCGACGCCAGGATGCTCGACGATCCAGTGCGAGCGCAGGCGGTGGCCTACGGCGTGGGCGGTGGGCTCGCAGCCGTCGTCATCGCGGTGGGGGCGGTGCTCGCACTGGTGCGCCCGGATACCGTGCCCCGAGATGCGCCGATCCTGATGGTGCGCGACACCGGTGCGCTGTATGTCCGTATCGACGACGCCGTGCACCCGGTGCTCAACCTGGCCTCGGCCCGACTCATCGTCGGCCGGTCGGCCGATCCGGTGGTGGTCAGCGCCAAGGCGCTGGCCGAGCTCCGGCCTGGACCGCTGGTCGGCATCGCCGGTGCCCCCGCCCAGATCGGCCGTCCGCTGGATATCGACGAAACCGGTTGGGCGATTTGCGATCTCGACGAGAACGCCGAGACGGTGCTGCGGACCGGCGCGGGCGGCGACGGGACCACCCCGCTGCCCAGCGGTGCGGCGCTGCTGGTGTCGGCGCGGACGGCAGGGGCGCCGACCTACCTGCTTCTCGACGGTCGTCGGGCCCGGATCGACATCCGCGACACCGCGGTGGTGCGTGCGCTGCACTTGGAAGGCGTGCGGGCGCAGCCGGTTTCGCAGGCCCTGCTGGATTCGGTGCCTGAGGCGCCCGCCGTACGGGCGCCGGTGATCACCGGCGTGGGTGCTGAGGGGCCGGCAGCGTTGCACGGTCTCACGGTGGGCACCGTGGTGCAGGTGTCGCGCAGTGGCCCCGCCGAGTTGTACGTGGTGCTCGTTGACGGATTGCAACGCGTCGGCCGGGTGGCAGCCGACGTGATCCGGTTCAGCGTGCCCCAACCCGGTGACGAACCGCCGGTCGTGGCCGCCGACGTCGTGGCCGATCTGCCGATCGCCGAGGACCTCACCGCGGCCCGGTTTCCGGAACGGGTACTCGGCCGGGGCCGCGCCGTGGTGTGCGCGCACTGGGATCCGAGCAGCGCAGGGGAGGCGGCCAATACCACTGTGACCATGTCTGATTCGATATCGGAAGGCGGGGTGCGCCTCGCCCAGGCCGACGGTGCAGCCCCGAACATCGACCGGGTGCAGATTCCGCCGGGCCGTAGTGTGCTGGTTCAGGCCGACGGCGTCCTCCGCGGTGCCCCGGTCGACGGGCCGCTGTATCTGCTGAACGACCGCGGTGTGCTGTTCGGTGTTCGCGACGGCCAGACTGCTGAGCATCTCGGGTTGGCGGCCGGGCCCGTTCCCGCGCCATGGCCGATGCTGGCCAGGCTGCCGCGCGGTCCGGCACTGAGCCGCGACGCGGCCGCCGTCATGCGCGACGCGCTACCCGGTGTCCGGATGGCGCCGGCGTAACCAGTTGGCCGACAGCAGCACTGCGATCAGGATGGTCAGCGCAACACACACCGCCGCCCCGCCGAACGCGATACGGCGCGGCGCGTCGTCCGTCGCCCCCGGCATCGGCGCGGCCATGGCGACCGGCACGGCCGGTGCAGCCGAGGGGCCGACGCCGCCGGTACTGACTGCGGCAAGCGCGTCGATCACTCCGTGCCCGACGAACGGGTTCCAGCCCTCGGACGGCGTGCGGGCGGTGTCCTCGATGTGGCGCATCACCTCCCGTGCGCTCAGTTGCGGGAAGCGGGACCGCACCAGCGCCGCGAGCCCGGCCACCGCGGGTGCGGCATAGTTCGTCCCCGAGATCGTGGCATCGCGGCCGATGGTGTCGATCAACTGTTCCCCGTCGGGGTGAAGGGACACCAGGTTCTCGCCGAGCGCGGCCACGTCCAGCCACGGCCCGGCCAGGCTGAAATCCGATGCCGCACCGTCGGGTCCGACCGAACCGACACACAACACCACGTCGTCGTACCAGCACGGGCTGGATACCGAGCGGATGTTGTCCCAGTCGGCAGCGGTCGCTGCAGACTCGGTGTTCTGTTGCGCGCAGCCCGCGCCCACGTTGCCGGCCGCGGCGACCACCACGACGTTGCGCTCGTCGACCGCGTAGCTCAGGGCAGCGCCGAGGGCGCGGTCATCGGGTGCGTCGGCGGCGGCCAGACATGCCGGCGAGGAGATGTTGATGACCGTGGCACCGAGGTCGGCGGCGGTGCGCACCGCCTTGGCCAGGGTGGTGACGTCACCGATGCCGGTGGAACCGCCTACCGCACCGAACTTCGTGCTCGACTGCCGGATCGCCAGGATGGCGGCCTCGGGTGCCACCCCGCTGAAACCGCCCGCCGGTGCGGCAGCGGCGATTCCGGCGACGATGGTGCCGTGGCCGTCGCAATCTGCGGTGCCGTCGCCGTGTGCCACGTAATCGCCGCCACCGATCAGATGCGGCAGCAACCGGTGCCGCGTGACCCCGGTGTCGATCACCGCGATCGTCTGCCCCGCACCACGGCTCAGCGGCCACACCGCGTCCAGACCCAACGGGTTGTCCACCGCGGTGGTGACGCCGGACGGCGGCCGATAACACGGCTCGCGTTGTTCGGTCCGTCCGGCCGGGCCCGGCGGCGCGGGAGCGGGCAACTGGGTGGCATCGATTGCCGCCGGGACGACGGCAGCCGCCGGTGCGGGCCACCCCACCGCAAGCCCGGCCACCAGGACAGTGGCCAGCCGGCCGGCCCGGATCACGACAACCCCAGGCCGGGAACCAGATCGAAGGCACCCGTGAGCCAAACGCCCAGCGGCAGCACCGCGGCCAGGGTGGCGTACTCGAGTGTGTCGGCGAGGCGGCCGGCCCGCGGATGCCGCACCGTGACGGGCGAGAGCAGGCCGATCCCGGCGCCCACCACGAGCATCCCCACCAAATTGCCGTGGTGCGGGAGCCAGGTCACCACGAGCGCGAAAGTCGCGGTGAGAACCCAGAATCCACCGACCAGCAGCCCGGTCTGGCATCGCCGGCAAGCGTAGCCGCGGGCCCGCAGCAGCAATGCCACCCCGACGACCGCGGCGAACGCGATCTCGACGGTCCGCGCCCGCGCGGCGGCGCAGGCAAGCACGACGCTGCCGAGCGCGGCCGCTGCCGCACACCCCCACACCAACCCGGCGAGGTTCCGTCGACAGCGGTCCACCGCCGCGTCGACATCGGGGACATGCCGATCCATCCCGGTGCCCGCGTCCACCGGCTCACCGGGCATCGGAGGCGTCAGGCCGGCCAGCGCGAGCGACAGCCGTGGCGTCACGGGCAGCAGCCCCACCGCGAGTGCGGCCAGGAATGCGCCCACCGAGGATGTGTCCAGTGGCCACCACACCGCAGCACCGGTCGTCACTGCCACCAGCGCGGCCGCCGTCACGATGGCCAACAACACTTCGGTGCCACAACCGGACACCCGCAGCAGAACCACGCCCAGTGAGCCCGCGGCCACCGCGGCCAGGAACGCGTTGGCCGCGGCCGGTCCCGCCGGAACCACGAGAAATCCCAGGATCGCGCCCTGCAGCACCGCAGTGACGTTGAGTGCGGTGACGACGCCGGCCTCGACACCTCGGCGTGACGCCACTGTCGCGGCGACAGTGGCGACGAGGAACATCGCCGCGGCCGCGGCGATACGTCCCCATCCGTGACTGCTTGAGCCGGTCCAGGCCAGTGCCGCCACGCCCAGCCCGCCCAGCCAGAGGCAACCGACGATGCGAAGCCCGGTGGGTACGCCGTCCTGAGGTGCGCCCACCGTCAGCGTCGTGACCGGCGGTTGCTCGAAGCTGGGACCCTCCTCGACCGAGGACAGAACCAACAGGTCACCATCACGAATGTCGTTCTGCGCCAGGGTTGCCGACTCGTCGAGGCGGCGGCCGCCCAGATCGGCCAACTGCCATCGACGCGGCGTGGCGTCCCCCACCCCGAATTCGTCGACGATCCAGGGCAGCAACTCGCCCACGGTGAGGGCGGCCGGCAGGGACACGTCGACGGTCGGACCGGGCTCCGCCCGGGGCGGCACCGCACAGTGAATCGACACGTGGCGCAACGAATCCGGCATCGCCTCACCCCCCGGTAGACGCCGATACCGGTTACGCTAACCGACCCGGCGCCGGTGTGCGCGCACCAAATTTTTCTGCTGTGTACCGGGAACCTGAACGGCTCGGCGTGCGTCCAAACGTCGATGGAACCGATCTGTGGGCCCTCGGGTGCGGCCGGGCCGAGGACTGGCGACGTGATGATCGACGCGCCGCCGGCATTGCCGCGCCACAGCCCGGTCAGCCGGCTGACCCGGTTGCTGCCCGTCGTCATGGTGGTGGCGATGGTCGGTATGTTCACCGTCTACCTGACCTCGGGTGCGGCCGCCGCGCGTGGCCCGACATCGATGATGTTTCCGATCATGATGGTGCTGTCGGTGATCGGGACGGCGGCCTACGGTCTCAAGGCCGGTGGTTCCGGCGGCGAGTTGCACCGGGATCGATGCGAGTACCTGCGCTATCTGGACGGGATCGACGCCGCGGCCGGCGAAACCGCCCGCCGCCAGTGGCTGACGCGGCATGCCGCTCACCCCGATCCGGCGCGGCTGTGGACGCTGGCCGGCGGCAGCCAGATGTGGTACCGCACGCCAGAGCACCCGGAGTTCGGTGCCGTGCGGATCGGGGTGGGCGAGCAGCCCTTGTGCACCCGGCTGACCGCAGCGGATTCCAATGCCGGCCGCGAGTCCGATCCGGTCACCACATCGGCTCTCGCGCAACTGATCCGGCGCCGCTCCACGGTGGCCGGGATGCCCGTGACCGTCAATCTGCCAGAGCTGGGCCGGCTGCGGGTGGGCGGGCCGGCCGACGCGGCGCGAGCCCTGCTGCGGGCGGTGATCTGTCAGCTGGCCACCACGCACAGCCCGTACGACCTGCGGATCGCCGCGGTGTTGGACGGCGCGGCCACACCGGACTGGGACTGGCTGAAATGGCTTGATCACCACTGGCATTCCGGGGACGAGGGCGAGCGGTCCGCCCTGCGGTTACGCACCCTGGCGGAGCTGCCCGGGGGATCGACGCCGGTACACACGGTCGTGATCGTCGATACCGCCGACGCCGGCGCCGTAGGCGCGCGCGAGGCCGGCGCCACCCTGCTGACGGTGGCGGCCCGCGGCCCGGCCGGCCCCGCCGACCTGGATCTCGGCGCTGACGTGGTGCGCTGCGATGGTGTCGCGGTGCGGCCCGATCAGCTGACCCTGGCGCAGGCCCGCACCTGTGCGCGCCGGTTGGCCCGGCACCGGGCGGCGGCCCGGCCCGAGCGCTCTGGATGGCCAGAGCTCATCGGTGTCGAGGACCCAGGCCGCCTCGACCCGCCCGGTCGATGGGCGTCGGCCGACCCGCAGCAGTTCCTTCGGGTCCCGGTGGGCCGGCGTGCGGACGGCCGTCCGCTGCACCTGGATCTCAAGGAGGCGGCGTACGGCGGGATGGGACCGCACGGGCTGTGCGTCGGCGCCACCGGATCGGGAAAATCGGAGTTCCTGCGCACCCTGGTGTTGGGTTTGATCACCACTCATCCGCCGGAACAGCTCAACCTCGTCCTGGTGGACTTCAAGGGCGGTGCAACGTTTCTCGGCCTGCAGGATGCCCGCCATGTCAGTGCGCTGATCACCAACCTGGCCGAGGAGGCCCCGCTGGTGGCCCGGATGGCCGATGCGTTGGCCGGCGAGATGACGCGGCGCCAGGAGTTGCTGCGGGCTGCTGGAAACCTGGCCGGCATCGCCGAATATCGGCGCCGCACCGACCTGCCGGCGCTGCCGGCGCTGCTGATCGTGGTCGACGAGTTCTCCGAACTTCTGCAGCAGCACCCGGATTTCGCCGAGCTGTTCGTGGCGATCGGCCGGCTCGGGCGGTCACTGGGGATGCATCTGCTTCTGGCCAGCCAACGGCTCGACGAGGGCAGGCTGCGGGGACTGGAAAGTCACCTGTCGTACCGTGTGTGCCTCAAGACGTTCTCACCCAACGAATCCCGAGCGGTGCTGGGCATACCCGATGCCTATGAACTTCCCACCGCGCCGGGTGCGGCGTATCTCAGGACGCCGGCCGGCGAGGTGATTCGGTTCCAGTCCGCGTTCGTCTCCGGCCCGGCTCGGCCGACCGCATCGGCCGACCGTTCCGAACCCGTGCCCCGGGTACCGCGGCGGTTCACCGCGAACGCGATTCCGGCCGTGAACCGCCGGTCGGCGCCGGCCGGGACGACGATCCTGCACCAGGTCGTCGACCGGCTGGCCGGGCATGGCACACCGGCACATCAGGTGTGGCTGCCACCGTTGCCCCGGTCGGTCGCGCTGAGCGACGTGTTGTTGTCCGGCACCGCCGCGCTGTCAGTGGCGATCGGGCTGGTGGACCGACCGTTCCACCAACGCCGTGACCGGCTGGTGCTGGCGCTGGATGCCGGTCACGGCAACGTCGCGATCGTCGGTGGCCCACAGTCGGGAAAATCCACGGCCATCCGGACGGTGGCGGTGGCGCTGGCCGGAACCCATCACCCACGCGACGTCCAGCTGTACTGTCTGGATCTCGGCGGCGGCGCGTTGAGTGGGTTGCAGGCGCTGCCCCACGTCGGCGTCGTCGCCGGGCGTGCGGACCAGGACCTGGTCCGCCGCACCATCGCCGAGCTGACCGCATTGGTGAGCGCCCGGGCGACGCGGTTCGGCGCACTCGGTGTCGACTCGATGCCGGAATACCGGCGGCTCCGCGAAGCGGGCGACATCGATGACCCGTTCGGAGACGTGTTCCTGCTCATCGATGGCTGGGCGACGTTGCGCACCGAGTTCGAATCTTTGGAGCCGACGGTCACCGCGCTTGCAGTGCAAGGCCTTTCGGTCGGGGTGCACGTCGTGCTCACGGCATCGCGATGGGCCGAGTTCAGGCCGGCGCTCAAGGACCAGCTGGGCACCCGGATCGAGTTGCGGTTGGGGGATCCGGCCGAGTCGGAGATGGATCGCCACCGGGCGGCTCAGCTCGGGCAGTGCCTGCCCGGGCGCGGGCTGACCCGGGACGGTTGTGAACTGTTGATCGCCCTGCCGCGGCTGGACGGCAGGCCGGAGGTCGCCGGCCTGGGCTCGGCACTGTGCCGGGTCGGCGAGACCTTGCGGGCCGACTACGGCGGGACCGCGGCGCCGGGGATCCGGTTGCTCCCGGCGCGGGTGCACTCGCACGAGCTGGTGACGGCGCCCCGGCAGCCCCACGCGACGCAGGTGCTGCTGGGCGTGGGTGAGCGCGAACTCGCCCCGGTGCTGGTCGATTTCGCCACCCAGCCCGATCTGCTGATCTTCGGCGACACCGGCTGCGGCAAGTCGACCGCGCTGCGCACGCTGTGCCGCGACCTGGTGAGCGGCAACAGCCCCGGTGACGTGCAACTGCTCATCGTGGACTTCCGCCGGGCCCTGTTGGGCACCGTCGAATCCGACCATGTGAGCGGGTACGCGGCCTCGGCCGGTGCGCTGGACGCGGCGTTGCCGAGTGTGCTCGCGGTACTGCGGGACCGGATGCCCGGTCCCGACGTCACCCAGCGTCAGCTTCGCGACCGTACGTGGTGGACCGGGCCCGAGTTCTATCTGGTGGTGGACGATTACGACCTCGTCGCCGGTGGCGGGGTGAATCCGCTGGCGCCTCTGCTGGATTATCTGCCGCATTCCCGCGACCTCGGTCTGCATGTGGTGCTGGCCCGCCGCAGCGGTGGTGCGGCCCGGGCGATGTTCGACCCGGTGCTGGGCACGGTCCGAGAACTCGGGGCCATGGGGCTGATGATGAGTGCCGGTCCGGACGAGGGTGTGCTGCTGGGATCGGCCCGGCCGGTACGGCTTCCGCCCGGGCGGGGCACCCTGATCACGCGCGCGGCGCCGGACCAGCTCGTCCAGGTGGCGTGGTCGGAGAGCGACGATCCGCCGTGACAGCGGCGGTCATCGAGGTGGGACCGGTGACGGTGCTAGGCCCGGCACCGGTGTCGGCTGACCTCGCGACCGGTTTGGTGGCGGGGATCGACGACGCGACGGTCCTGATCGATGACGAGCCCGTCGAGGTGGCGGCGCTGTGCGCCGACGTGCTGGCCACCGCGGCCGCGGGGGCACGCCACCTCACCCTGGTGTGCCCGACCTGGTGGACGGCCGAGCAACGGGAACGGCTCCGCCGGGCCGGGGCGGTGGGCAGCGCCGAAGTGGCTGTGGTGTCACGTGTTACGGCTCTGAGTGCACCGCTGACAGGTGGCTGGGTGATCGTCGAGATCGCCGACGAAGTCGTCATGGTGTCGTGGGCCGGGCCGGGCGTCGAGACCGAATCGGTGACACTGCCCCGGCACCCGGACACCGATGTGGATCCGGCGGCCCTGGTACGCCTGGTGGTGCCCCGCGCCAACCCGGGGGACGAGATAATCCTCGACGCCCCCGTGGAAGTCGGCGGCGCCGAGGTGCTGGGTCGTGCGGTGACGGCGGGGTTGCGCGACCACGGCCTGGCGACGTCCCGGGCCGACCCTCGGCGCTCGGGCCCCGCCCGCACCGCGCCGCCGGCACCGGCCGTCGACCACACCGGTTCCCCGGCCGCCGGTAGCCGGGTCCGCCGGCACCGGGTGGCCACGTGTGCGGCAGCGGTGCTCGCGGTCATGCTGGCCGGGATCGCCGCCACCGGAGCCGGCCGGCCCGCTGGTGAGTTGGCGATGACCGTGGTGGTGGAGGGCCGGGTCGGAATGCAGATCCCGGCCGGGTGGGTCGTGCACCGGGTTACCGATGGGCCGGGATCGGCTCGGGTGCAGGTGGTTTCGCCGTCGGATCCGCAGCTGATGATTCACCTCACCCAATCGGGTCTCGGCGATGGCGCGGTGGCCGACACCCTGCGCCGCGCGCTGCGGGAGCAGCCGGCCGGGGTGTTCGTCGACTTCGAACCGGTGGCCGTGGTCGCCGGGCGCGAGGTGGTCGGCTACCGCGAGTTGCGTCCCGGCCGGGAGATCCGCTGGGTGGTGTTCGCCGACGGCCCGGTGCGGATCGCGATCGGATGCCAGAGCCGGCCGGGCCAGGCTGCGGGCATCCGGCCCGCGTGTGAGGTGGCGACGCGGTCGGCGCACGCGGTGTTCTGAAATCGGATGGAACCGAACCCGGCTGCGCTGCGTCGAATTGGTATACCGCACAGCACACCCACCGGAAGGCGGAGGACATGCCACCAGGACTGACAGGCCCGTTGGGCACCGACTTCGACGTGATGACGCGCGTGGCCGGCCGGATCGACGTGCTCAACGACGACGTCCGGGCCATGCTGCAGACCTTCATCGGGAAGATGAGCAGTGTGCCGCCCTCGGTGTGGGGCGGGGTGGCGGCGGTGCGGTTCCGCGATGTGGTGGACCGGTGGAACCGCGAATCATTGGTCCTGCACACCACGTTGGGGCGGATCGCCGAGACCATCCGCAGCAACGAGCGTACGTTGCGCACTGCTGCCGACGTCCACGCGCAGCGGCTCGGCGCTGTCGGCGAGACCATCTGAACGGGATCTGTGATGAATCACGTGCTGTCATACGACTTCGGTGCGATCGAGTACTCGGTGCGTCAGGAGATCCACACCACCTCAAGCCGGTTCAACGCCGCGCTGGATGAGCTGCGGGCCCAGATCGCGCCACTGCAACAGGTCTGGACCCGAGAGGCCGCGCAGGCCTACGCCGTCGAGCAGGCCCGGTGGAACCAGGCCGCGGCCGCGCTCAACGAGATCCTGTTCGCGCTCGGCAATGCGGTGCGCGACGGGGCCGACGAGATTGCCGCCACCGACCGCAGTGCCGCCAATGCCTGGGGAGTCTGAGTTTCTCGGTCCCCACTGAGCTGGTGCGGTCCTGCTCGGAACTGGAGAGGCGAGCGGGACCGCACCACTTGCGGGCTAGCGGCCCGCGCTGGAGTCGCCGGCCCGGCGGGCCCGACGACGGGTGCCTTGCTGACCGCCGCGCTGCTGTCCGGCCGTGCCGGTACGGCTCGTCGGGTTGCCGCCGGCGTTGCGACCGGCCCCGCTCGGTCGGTTATGGCGCTGCTGCTGACCCGATTTGGCGCCCTGACCGGACTTGGCGCCGTGCCGGCGCGGGGCCGGGGCCTGGGCCACCGGCTCGGGGCGGATCGGATCGCCGAACACCCGGTCCCCGGGCGCGATCTCGCGCAGCACCGGATGATCGATACCCTGTACCCGGGTGATCGTCGGCTTGACCCCGGCCTTCTTGGTCAGGCTGCGTACATCGGACACCTGCGCGTCGTGCATCAGGGTCACCACGGTGCCCTCGTTGCCGGCCCGGGCGGTGCGCCCGGACCGGTGCAGGTAGGCCTTGTGCTCGACTGGCGGGTCGGCGTGCACCACCAGGTTGACGTCGTCGACGTGGATACCGCGGGCGGCGATGTCGGTGGCCACCAGCACGGCCGCCGAGCCGTCCGAGAACGCGGTCAGGTTGCGGGTGCGGGCATTCTGGGACAGGTTGCCGTGCAGTTCAACCGCCGCGACACCGCGTGAATTGAGTTGGCGGGTGAGGTTTTTCGCGCCGTACTTGGTGCGGGCGAAGACGATGGTGCGTCCGGGTGCGGCGGCCAGGTCGGCTACCACGTTGATCCGCGTCGAGTTGTCCACGTGCAGCACGTGATGCACCATCGCGGCCACCGGGGACTGCGCCGAGTCGACACTGTGCACCACCGGGTCGTGCAGGTAGCGCTTGACCAGCACATCGACCCCGGAATCGAGGGTGGCCGAGAACAGCAGGCGCTGGCAGTTTTTCGGGGTGCGGTCCAGCAGCCGTTTCACCCCGGGCAGGAAGCCGAGATCGGCCATGTGATCGGCCTCGTCGAGCACGGTGATCTCCACCGCGGACAGGTCGGCGTGACCGGACTTCATGTGGTCCTCGAGCCGGCCCGGGCAGGCGATGACGATGTCGACGCCACCCCTGAGCGCGGAGATCTGCGGGTTCGGGCCCACACCGCCGAAGATGTTGACCGAGCGCAGGCCGGTGGCCTTGGCCAGCGGGGCCAGCGAGGCCTCGATCTGGGTGACGAGCTCGCGGGTGGGGGCCAGGATCAGCGCGCGGGGCCGGTTCGCCGAGCGGCGGGTGCCGCTGGTCGACAACCGTGCCACCAACGGCAGCAGGAAGGCATAGGTCTTGCCCGATCCGGTGCGGCCGCGGCCGAGGACATCGCGTCCGGTCAGGGAATCGGGAAGGGTCGCGGCCTGGATCGGGAACGGGCTCTGGACCCCGTTGCTCGCGAGGGTGGCGACGATCTCGGCAGGCAGGCCGAGCTCAGCGAACGTGGGCACAGCGGTGCCACGGGTTTCTTGGACAGACAAAATGAAAGCTCCGAAAATAGAGGGCGGTCGTCCTGCCCGGCGCGAGTGAGATCTCGCGGCGCTCGGTGTGACGATCGAGAAGGCGGCAAAGGCAGAACAGACAAGCCGCCGTGCACCAACCATACCGGTAGCTGCCCGGTTTCCCCGATTTCTGGTGGCTGACCTGCGGGTGGTATCCATCACAGGCCGGTCCGGTCAACTATCCTGACGGGTACGCGTGAATGCCATGTCCATGGCCCGACGCCGGGAGAGATGATCGCCGTGGCCGCATCGAGAAACGCGGGAGGCCGGACGTCTGCCCGGGCACACCCGGCGAAGGTGCGCGCCATCCACGACCTGTTCGTCGAGGGCCGGGTGGATGCCGATTACCTGGACACCAGCCCGGTGCGGCGGATCATCGCCGAGAGTTGGCAGCGCAGCCTGGCCACCGGTGTGGACCCCGATCTGGGTGCACGGGCGACGGCGGCGGCCACCGCGCTGACCGAGTTGCGCCGCGCCCATCCGCTGGCGCCCACGCTGCCGCTTATCCGGCGGTTGCTGATCGAGGATGCCGTCGACTCCGGGGTGCTGGTGGCGATCACCGCCGCCGACGGCACCCTGCTGTGGGTCGAGGGAGACCCGGGCGTCCGGCGCAAGGCCGAGGCGATGAACTTCGTGCCCGGTTCGGACTGGAGCGAGCGGGCGGCGGGGACGAATGCGCCCGGCACCGCGCTGGCCCTGGATCGGGAATTGCAGATCCTGGGCTCCGAACACTTTTCCCGCGCGGTACACCCCTGGAGTTGCACCGCGGTACCCGTGCACGACCCGGCCACCGGCGTGCTGCTGGGTGCCATCGACCTGACCGGCGGCTCTGCCGTCGCGTCCCCGCAGACGTTGGCCCTGGTCCGGGCTACTGCGGCGGCCGTGGAGAACCAACTTGCCCTGCTCCGGCTCACCGGGCCGGCAGCCCCGGTGGCGGCCGAGGGCGCCCGGTTGCGTGTGTTGGGCGCCGACCGACCCCGCTGGCAGGCCGGCGACGGGCCGCCCAGTGTGCTGACCGGGCGTCACGCCGACATCCTGGTGCTGCTGATCCGGCACCCGGAGGGGCTCAGCGCCGATCACCTGGCGATGCTGCTCGACGACAAGGACCTCGATGTGGTCACGGTGCGGGCCGAGGTGTCGCGGCTGCGCCGGGTGATCGGCACCAGCTACCTCGCCTCGCGGCCCTACCGGTTGGCGGCGCCGGTGGCCAGCGACATGGGCGACGTGTATGCCGCGCTGCAGGCCGGCAACGTGTCGGCCGCCCTGGACGCGTACGGCGGGGCATTGCTGCCGCAGTCGGTGTCACCGGCCATCGCGCGACTGCGCACCGAGCTCAGTGCCGGCTTGCGGGAAGCGGTGCTGTCCGGCGACAGCCTGCCGCTGCTGCGGCGCTGGCTGGAATTGCCCGACGGCCGCGACGACCGGCAGGCCTGGCGGGTGCTGCACGAGCACGCCGAGGCCGACCCGGTGGCCCGCGCCACCGCGCGTGGTCACCTGGCCGGGATCGACGCCGAGCTGGGCTGAATTTGTCGGCCCGCCGACGTGCTGAATTTGTCGGCCCGCCGACGTGCTGAATTTGTCGGCCCGCCGACGTGCTGACCCACTGCTTCGAAAGTGACGCAAAGATCGTCATCCTCGCCTGGAAGCGGCCTCTGCGTCACACTCGGCGCAAAAGTGTGCAACTGTGCTGCAACGTACAGCTGACTACCTTTGGTGATGACCGACACATTTCGGTGTCGAGAGTGCAGGAGATTGCCATGACTGTTTATGCGCGTCCGGGTGCCGATGGCGCCGCGATGGCGTTCGAGTCCCGCTACGACAACTACATCGGCGGCCAGTGGGTGGCGCCCGTCGAAGGCCGCTATTTCGAGAACCCGACGCCGGTGACGGGCCAGGTGTTCTGTGAAGTGGCCCGCTCCACCGAGGCCGATGTCGACAAGGCACTCGATGCCGCCCACGCCGCCGCGCCGGCGTGGGGCAAGACCTCGCCGGCCGAGCGAGCCGTCATCCTCAACAAGATCGCCGATCGGATCGAGGAGAACCTCGAAGCCGTCGCGCTCGCCGAGTCGTGGGACAACGGCAAGCCGATCCGGGAGACGCTGAACGCCGACATCCCGTTGGCCATCGACCATTTCCGGTACTTCGCCGGGGTGCTGCGGGCACAGGAAGGGTCGCTCTCACAGATCGACGAGGACACCGTCGCCTACCACTTCCATGAACCACTCGGTGTCGTCGGCCAGATCATCCCGTGGAACTTCCCGATTCTGATGGCGGTGTGGAAGTTGGCGCCGGCGCTGGCCGCGGGCAACGCGGTGGTGCTGAAACCCGCTGAGCAGACCCCGGTTTCGGTGCTGTTCCTGATGTCGCTGATCGGTGATCTGTTGCCCGCCGGGGTGGTCAACGTGGTCAACGGGTTCGGTGTGGAGGCCGGCAAGCCGCTGGCCTCGAGCAACCGGATCGCCAAGATCGCGTTCACCGGTGAGACCACCACCGGCCGGTTGATCATGCAGTACGCCAGCCAGAACCTGATCCCGGTGACCCTCGAACTCGGCGGCAAGAGCCCGAACATCTTCTTCTCCGATGTGCTGGCCGCCGCCGACGATTTCCAGGACAAGGCCCTGGAAGGGTTCACCATGTTCGCGCTGAACCAGGGTGAGGTGTGCACCTGCCCGTCGCGGTCGCTGATCCAGGCCGACATCTACGACGAGTTCCTGGAGCTGGCTGCCATCCGCACCAAGGCGGTGCGCCAGGGCGACCCGCTCGATACCGAGACGATGATCGGCGCGCAGGCCTCCAACGATCAGCTGGAGAAGATCCTGTCTTACATCGAGATCGGAAAATCCGAAGGCGCCCAATTGATCACCGGTGGTGAGCGGGCCGATCTCGGTGGCGATCTGGGTGGCGGCTTCTATGTGGCGCCGACGATCTTCACCGGCAACAACGCGATGCGGCTGTTCCAGGAGGAGATCTTCGGCCCGGTCGTTGCGGTGACCTCGTTCCAGGATTACGACGAGGCCATCTCGATCGCCAATGACACCCTTTACGGGCTGGGTGCCGGGGTGTGGAGCCGCAACGGCAACACCGCCTACCGGGCCGGACGTGACATCAAGGCGGGCCGGGTGTGGACCAACTGCTACCACGCCTATCCGGCGCATGCCGCGTTCGGCGGCTACAAGCAGTCGGGTATCGGCCGGGAGAACCACAAGATGATGCTCGACCACTACCAGCAGACCAAGAACCTGTTGGTGAGTTACAGCAGTAAAGCGCAGGGGTTTTTCTGATCAACGCCGAATGTGAACTTGTGTGCGAAGAATCCCGAAAATCTGGCACACAAGTTCACCTTCGCTGCCTACTCGGTCAGCGCACAATCGCCGCAGTAGCCGCCGCCGGGAAACTGATAGAACAGGCAGCAGTTGCGTCGCCGGAAGCGTTGTCCCACAACGTCCGCGGTGCCGCTCAAGAGGTCGGTGGCGATCAGGGCCGCCACGAGGTCCCGACCGGCGACTCGGCGATGACACCCGCGGCCCGGTGCACGTCGGCTACGGTCACCCAGGGGGCACCACACGTACCGAGCCTCGGCCGGTGGGTGGAATCGTCTTGCCAGAACAAAGAATCCATGGTCAACAGCGGCACCGACCCCAGGAATGCCGCGGCGCGCGGAAGGCCGACACTGTCGCGGCCCGGGTCCGCATCGTGTACTCGCCCAGTGCGGCGATCGGGCCGAACTCTCCAGCATCCATTGGCGACCAGGCTAGCCGCATTGACCTGGGGCGCAACGTCAGGTGCGCTGCTGGCCGGTGCCGTGCGCAGATCTGTTGCCCGAGTTGGATTCTGGTGGGAGCTTCCCGACGGCGGCCCAAATTCGCCGTTGGGGTAGACAGAGCCGCGCCGGGCGGCGATACTCTTCCATCAAAGGTCGAGTTTCATACCTTTTAGTGCGGGCGCAGGGTTCGGCGTCGAGGCCGGTGGAGTTGCACACGAAAATTATTGTCAATTAAGGAGTTTGACATGGCGGGTGTGGAAGAACACCTGGAGAGCGCTGACTATCTCAGCAAACGTCAGCTCAGATCCGGCAGTGCCGGCTGGCTCCTCCTGGCCGGGCTCGGCGTCAGTTATGTGATCTCCGGCGACTTCTCCGGCTGGAACTTCGGCCTGCAGCAGGGCGGCTTCGGCGGGCTGCTGATCGCCGTGGTCATCATTGCCGCCATGTACTTCTGCATGGTGCTGGGTTTGGCCGAGTTGTCCTCGGCGCTGCCCGCGGCCGGCGGCGGCTACACCTTCGCCCGGCGCGCGTTGGGCCCGTGGGGCGGTTTCGCCACCGGAACCGCGATCCTGATCGAGTACTCGATCGCCCCGGCGGCCATCGCCACCTTCATCGGCGGGTACGTCGAATCGCTGGGCCTGTTCGGCATTCACAAAGGCTGGTGGGTCTATCTGGCGGCGTTCGTCATCTTCATCGGCATCCACCTCGCCGGCGTCGGTGAGGCGCTGCGGCTGATGTTCGTCATCACCGCGATCGCCATCCTCGGCTTGATCATCTTCGCGGTCAGCGCCATCGGCAGCTTCGACGTCGCCAACCTGACCAACATCGCCCCGGATGCCGCAGCCCTCGGTGCCAGCAGCTTCCTGCCCCACGGCTACCTGGGTATCTGGGCGGCCATCCCGTTCGCCATCTGGTTCTTCCTGGCCGTCGAGGGTGTCCCACTGGCCGCCGAGGAAACCGCCAACCCGGAGCGCAACGTGCCGCGCGGCATCATCGCGGCAATGACCGTCCTGATCATCACCTGCGTGACGGTGTTGTTCCTGACCACGGGAGCCGGTGGTGCAGAAGCGATGTCGACGGTCGACGATCCGCTGGTGCAGGCGCTCGGCGGTGACGGCACGGCCGCCAAACTGGTCAACTACATCGGCCTGGCCGGCCTGATCGCCAGCTTCTTCTCGATCATCTACGCGTACTCGCGGCAGACGTTCGCGTTGTCGCGGGCCGGGTATCTGCCCACCCAGCTGTCGGTGACGAACACGCGCAAGGCGCCCACCCTCGCCCTGATCGTCCCCGGTATCGTCGGCTTCCTGCTCTCGCTGACCGGCCACGGCGACCTGATCCTGAACATGGCGGTCTTCGGCGCGGCACTGAGCTACGTGTTGATGATGGTCAGTCACATCGTGCTGCGGGTCCGGGAGCCGGAGATGAACCGGCCGTACCGCACCCCGGGCGGCATCGTCACCACCGGCTTCGCGCTGATCGTGGCCGTGGTGGCGGTCATCGCGACCTTCCTCGTCGACCCGGTGGCCGCGGGTCTGTGCCTGGCGGTGTTCGCCGCGTTCATGCTCTACTTCGCGCTCTACAGCCGGCACCGCCTGGTGGCCAACTCGCCCGATGAGGAGTTCGCGATGCTCGCGGAGGCGGAGAGCGAACTGAAATGAAGTACCACCAGCAGGTTTCGGGGGTGACCTACAGCTTCGATGGCCTGGTCGAAGTGATGGCCAAGGCCACCCCGCTGCGTTCCGGCGATCAGCTCGCCGGCTGCGCGGCCGAGCACGACGGCGAACGCGCTGCGGCCGCCTGGGTGCTCGCAGACCTGCCGCTGGAGATCTTCCTCAACGAGGAGTTGGTGGCATACGACACCGACGAGGTGACCCGGCTGATCATGGACAGCCATGACCGCCAAGCCTTTTCGGAGGTTTCGCACCTGACCGTCGGCGGGTTGCGGGACTGGCTGATGGATGTCGCGGCCCACGATCACAGCGCCGAGCGGCTGGCCGCCGTCGCCCCGGGGCTCACCCCGGAGATGGTGGCGGCGGTCAGCAAGATTATGCGCAATCAGGATCTGATCGCGGTGTCGGCGGCCGTGGAGGTCACCGCGGCGTTCCGCACCACCGTCGGTGCCCGCGGCACGCTGGCCACCCGGCTGCAGCCCAACCATCCCACCGACGACCCGCGCGGTATCGCCGCGGCGGTGCTCGACGGGCTGCTGCTGGGTTGTGGCGACGCGGTGATCGGGATCAACCCGGCCACCGATTCGCCCCAGGCCACCGCGGACCTGCTCTACCTGCTCGACACGATCCGTACCCGTTACGCCATTCCGGCCCAGTCCTGCGTGCTGTCGCACGTCACCACCACGATCGGGTTGATCGAGGCCGGAGCGCCGGTGGATCTGGTCTTCCAGTCCATTGCGGGCACCGAAGCCGCCAACTCGGCGTTCGGCGTGAACCTGCAGTTGCTGCGGGAGGGCAACGCGGCCGCGCGCAGCCTGCGTCGGGGCACCGTCGGTGACAACGTCATGTACCTGGAGACCGGGCAGGGCTCGGCGTTGAGTTCGGGTGCGCACCTCGGTGTCGGCGGCAAGCCGGTGGACCAGCAGACCTTGGAGGCCCGCGCCTACGCGGTGGCCCGCGATCTGCAGCCGCTGCTGGTCAACACCGTCGTCGGGTTCATCGGGCCGGAGTACCTCTACGACGGCAAGCAGATCATCCGGGCCGGGCTCGAAGACCACTTCTGCGGCAAGCTGCTCGGCCTGCCGATGGGCGTGGATGTCTGTTACACCAATCATGCCGAGGCCGACCAGAACGACATGGACACCCTGCTGACGCTGTTGGCGGCGGCGCAGGTGGCCTTCGTGATCACCGTGCCCGGCGCCGATGACGTGATGCTGGGCTACCAGAGCCTGTCGTTTCACGACGTGCTGACCACCCGACGCACGCTGGGGCTGCGCCCGGCGCCGGAGTTCGAGGCCTGGCTGCGCAGCGTCGGGATGGTGGATGACTCCGGCAAGCTGACCCCGTTCGACCTGGAGCGCTCGGCGCTGCGGTCGTTGACTTCGGGGGAGGTGCGATGAGCCCGAACGAGGTTGCGGTTCAAGAGTTCTGGGATGAGCTGCGCAAAACCACGCAGGCCAGGATCGGGCTGGGCCGGGCCGGCAACGCGTTGCCCACCCGCCGGGTGCTCGAGCTGGCCGCGGCGCATGCCGTCGCGCGTGATGCCGTGCATGTGCCGCTGGACACCGATCGACTGGTGACGGCCGTGCGCACCGTTGGCATCGGGGAGCCGACCGTGGTGACCAGTCGGGCCGCCTCGCGCGACGAGTACCTGCGCCGGCCCGACCTGGGCCGGCTGCCCGCCGACGGAATGTCGGTGCCCGACACCGGAGCCGACATCGGCTTCATGCTGGCCGACGGTCTGTCGCCGACCGCGTTGGATCGTCACGGTGCGGCGCTGCTGACGGCGTTGGTGGCAGCGCTCAAAGACCGGCACAGCCTGGCCCCGCCGGTCATCGCGACGCAGGCTCGGGTGGCGCTCGGCGACCATGTCGGAGCCTTGGCGCGGGTGCGGACCCTGCTGGTCATCATCGGGGAGCGGCCCGGCCTGAGCGTCGCCGACAGCGTCGGCATCTACCTGACCCACCAGCCGAGGCCCGGTCGCGCCGATGCCGAGCGCAACTGCATCTCGAACATCCATCCGCCCGAGGGGCTGGGCTATGCCGATGCCGCGCGGGTGGCCGCGAGCCTGGTCGACGGCGCGCTGGCGTTGGGCCGTTCCGGCGTCGACCTGAAGGACACCTCGCCGAGGCTCTCCGAGCTCACCTAGATGCCGAGTGTGAACAAGATGGCGAGATTTCTCGACAATCTCGCGATCTTGTTCACGTTGGGCACTCGAGGGGTCCCGCCAGGCGCGTTTTGACCTGCGAGGACG
This sequence comes from [Mycobacterium] fortunisiensis, assembly GCF_019050325.1. Classification (GTDB taxonomy): domain Bacteria; phylum Actinomycetota; class Actinomycetes; order Mycobacteriales; family Mycobacteriaceae; genus Mycobacterium; species Mycobacterium fortunisiensis. Next base: position 264,524 of record NZ_VOMB01000010.1, read on the forward strand.
CCCGCAGGTAAGCTGCTCCGTTGGTGTGCGCTGCCCTTGTGGGCGAGCGGGTCCCGGGTCAACGTCGGTCGCCGGGACATCGTAGTGGCGCTCACCTGACCGGCATCCCGGCCAGCCCGGGGTCCAACCGAGATAGATAGAGGTAAGCGCTGTGCCTACGTACACGCCGAAGGCAGGTGACACCACGCGTCAGTGGTATGTCATCGATGCCCAGGACGTGGTGCTCGGCCGGCTCGCCGCGGCAGCTGCAACTCTGCTGCGCGGCAAGCACAAGCCGACATTCACGCCGAATGTCGACGGTGGCGACTTCGTCATCGTCATCAACGCTGACAAGATTTCCGTCAGCGGCAACAAGCTCACGAACAAGTTCGCTTACAGCCACTCGGGTTACCCGGGCGGTCTGCGCAAGCGCACCATCGGTGAGCTGCTGGAGAAGCACCCGACGCGCGTCGTCGAGAACGCCATCCTCGGCATGCTGCCCCACACCAAGCTGGGTCGGCAGATCCAGAAGAAGCTGAAGGTCTACGCCGGCCCGGATCATCCGCACGCCGCGCAGCAGCCGATTCCGTACGAGATCAAGCAGGTGGCCCAGTGACTGAAGCGACTGAAGTGACTGAGACCGAGGTTGTGACCGAGGCCGTCGAGGTGGAGCAGGAGCACCGCGAGCCGGTCATCATCGACCGCCCCATCCAGACTGTCGGCCGCCGCAAGGAGGCCGTGGTGCGGGTGCGCCTGGTCCCCGGCACCGGCCAGTTCAACCTGGACGGCCGCACCCTGGAGAACTACTTCCCGAACAAGGTGCACCAGCAGCTGATCAAGGCCCCGCTGGTCACCGTCGACCGCCTCGAGCAGTTCGACATCTTCGCCCACCTCGATGGTGGCGGCCCCTCGGGTCAGGCCGGCGCGCTGCGTCTGGCGATCGCCCGTGCGCTGATTCTGGTGCAGCCGGAGGACCGGCCCGCACTGAAGAAGGCGGGCTTCCTGACCCGTGACCCGCGTGCCATCGAGCGCAAGAAGTACGGCCTCAAGAAGGCCCGCAAGGCGCCTCAGTACAGCAAGCGCTGATCTGTCGCCATTACGGCCGAACGAACCCGCCGGGTGTGTCATGTACACACCCGGCGGGTTTGTTTTTGTCTCCGGACGAGCCCCAGTTTTCTACGTTTGGGCTGTTGAGAGCGGGCGATCACGACCCAGGCGCAGAAACCGGCGCGACGGCCGCACAATTTTCTTCGCGATTCGGGGTTTGAAGATCAGCGGACCGTGGAAGCCCTCTGCACGGAGAGCAGGGGGCCGCTTTGTGTCAGCAGATCGTGCCCGCAGGACCTTCCTGCCATCCCGTCGCGTGACGTCGGGGGGACCGGGTGCCGCTTCCACACCGGAAGGAGTAATTGTGGGGAACTTCGTGAAGACAGCGACCGCGGGCGCGATGCTCGGTGGATCGTTGCTGTTTACCGTCGGCCTTGGGATCGCGAACGCGGCACCGAACACCATCGGCGACGGCAAGGTCAACCTCGCGCTGGGCAACGTCTCGGTGCTGGAGAACGTCGACACCGCCGCGGCCGCGCAGATCGCCGCCGGGGTGTGCGAGTCGACCGATACCGCGTCGCTGACCACCGCCGTGCAGGGCGTCGACGCCAACGGCACCGACCATGTGGTCTGCACCAACAACTTGGGGACCATCTCGTTCAGCCAGAACGGCCCCGCCGAGCGGTCCGACGACGTTGCGCGGGGCGCTGGGCCACACACCGTGGCACCCACGACGGAGCCCGGTGACACCGACTCCTCGTCGGACGACGTCGGCCGCTAGCCGCGATGACGCCGGTCACCGCCCGCGGATGGACCCGCGGGCGGTGCGCCGTGTATCTCGAACAGGTCTCGATTGGGCCGCGGCATGATCGCTGACCTCGTCGGTTGTGTTTCCAGCGGCCAATTATGAGAAGTTTAAGGGCATGGCTCGACTGTTCGGCACCGATGGCGTGCGTGGGGTCGCCAATCGCGATCTGACTGCCGAACTGGCAGTGGCACTCGGTTCGGCGGCCGCGCGGCGCCTCGGCAACTCCGCGGGGCATGCCCGCCGGGTGGCGGTGGTGGGGCGCGACCCGCGGGCCAGCGGCGAGATGCTGGAAGCCGCGGTGATCGCCGGCATCACCAGCGAAGGCGTCGACGTGCTGCGGGTCGGGGTGCTGCCGACACCGGCCGTGGCCTATCTGACCAGCGCCTATGACGCGGATTTCGGCGTGATGATCTCCGCCTCGCACAACCCGATGCCCGACAACGGCATCAAGATCTTCGGTCCCGGCGGACACAAGCTCGACGACGCTGCCGAGGACCGCATCGCCGAACTCGTCAACACGGGACCGGGGCCACGCCCGACCGGGGCCGGGATCGGTCGCGTGCTCGATGCCGAGGACGCGCTCGACCGCTATCTACGGCACGCCGGCAAGGCCATGACGACGCGGCTCGACGGGCTGACCGTCGTGGTCGATTGCGCGCACGGCGCGGCGTCGGCCGCGGCCCCGCGCGCCTACCGCGCGGCGGGCGCCAATGTCATCGCGATCAATGCCGAGCCCAACGGTCTCAACATCAACGACGGCTGCGGCTCCACCCACATGGAGGCGCTGCAGGCGGCGGTCGTCGAGCACAAGGCCGATCTCGGACTCGCCCACGACGGCGACGCCGACCGGTGTCTGGCGGTGGATGCCGCAGGACGAGTGGTCGACGGCGACGCGATCATGGTGGTGCTCGCCCTGGCCATGCAAGACTCCGGCGAGCTGGCCTCGAACACGCTGGTCGCCACCGTGATGAGCAACCTGGGCCTGCACCTGGCGATGCGCGCGGCCGGGATCGAGGTCCGCACCACCAGCGTCGGGGACCGCTACGTCCTGGAGGAGTTGCGGGCCGGCGAGTTCTCCCTCGGCGGTGAGCAGTCCGGTCACATCGTGCTGCCCGGCTTCGGCACCACCGGTGACGGCATCGTCACCGGCCTGCGGCTGATGTCGCGGATGGCCCAGACCGGCGCCGCGCTGGCTGCCCTTGCCGAGCCGATGCGCACCCTGCCGCAGGTACTGATCAATGTCGCCGTGGCGGACAAGGCGGCAGTGGCTGAGGCGCCGTCGGTGCAGACCGCGGTCGCTGCGGCGGAAGCCGAGCTCGGCGACACCGGTCGAATCCTGTTGCGGCCCTCGGGAACCGAACAGGTGGTGCGGGTGATGGTCGAGGCGGCCGACGAGGACACGGCCCGCATGCTGGCGGTGCGGGTGGCCGATTCGGTCAGCGGCCAGTCGGCCTGACGAGGGCTTGCGCGAGGAACATTCAAACGCGAGGGAACCGGATGGCGCCCGGCTGCGTCTAAACCGGGCATGGGACAAGTTGACCTGGCCCGCGTAGACGTCGCGGCGGTGTTCGCCGTCGCGCAGCAATTCGATGCGATCGCCGACCTTTTGGAGGGTAGCGCCCGGGCCCGGCTGAGCCGGCCGATGTTCGGCGGATCCACCGCAGGCCGAGAGCACGTCGGGCCTGGCGAAGCGGTCCGGTCTGCCACCTCCGAGCTTGCCGACGCGCTACGCCAGTGGGCCCGGGCGGCGGGCGAGATCGCCGCGGTGCTTCGACTCTCCGCCGACCGCTACGTCGTCGCCGATGGGCATGCCGCCGATCGGGTGGGCTGAGCGATGGCCCAAAGCCGGGACGTCACAACATATCTGGCGCGGGGGATGCCCGCGGTGGACACTCTCGCCGAGTACGTCGCGGCGGCACATCTGCTCGGCTTTCAGCATCCGGATCTCACCGCGCAACCCGGTGCGATGTACGACCGCTACCGCACCGAGGAGGGCCTGGATCTGGGCGCGCTCGAAGCCGACCGGGCTGCGCTTGTGGCGGCCGCGGCCGTTGCCGAACAGGCGTTGCGGCTCCAACACGATCAGGTTGATGCGCTGAGCGCGGCGTGGCAGGGCGCCGGGGCCGCGGCCTCGCAGACTTTTTTGACGCACCACGCCGCGGCCTCCGAGCAGACGGTCGCGGCGTTGCGGACTGCCGCCGATGCCCTCGGGACGCTCGGTGAGCGGCTGTGGCAGGCGATCGAGGACAAGGTCGCGGCCGCCATCGACATCGAACAGAGCTGTGCGTCCCACCGTGAGCTGTGGCTGGCCGCGGCACGCACGGTGCGCAGCGGGGTAGGGGAGCGTGACACCGCCGCCGAACTGGTCGACCAGCAGGTCAAGCCGTTCGTCGCCGAACATGTCGGTGGGGAGTGGTTGACCGCCATGCGCACCGCCACCGCGACGGTGGCCGACGCCTACGCGGCAGCCCTCGGCATGATCAGGGGCGCGCCGGTGCCGGTCTTCGCGGTGCCGGGTCAGCTCGGTCCACTGGTGTCGCCTCAGGCTCGGCCCGCACCGGCTCCGGAGTCGACGGCCGTCCGACCGGCAGCCGCGCAGCTGCCGGAGCACTCTGTCCCGCCGTACTTTTCACCGACCGCCCCGTCCGCGCCTGCGGGCGCGCCGGCCGCTCCGGCCGGTTACCTTGGCGGAGCTGCGCCGGCGGCGCCGGCACCTGTTGCTCCGGCAGCGGCGCCCGCGGGCCTGGCAGCGGCCAGTCCGCCGGGCACATCGATGCCATCGGTCGATCCGGGAGCCGGCGGCTTGAGCTCCGGTCTTGCCGGGGCCGGCAGTGGGTTGGCGGGCTTGGGAGGGTTGGGGCAGCGGCTGGCCGACATGTTCGGCGGACTGGTCGGCGCGGACAGCGGCGCCGACGGCGGATACGAGGACAACCCGTTCCGTCGTGAGGGCCTCGGTGACGACGAGCCCGAAAAGCTCTTCGACGACGACGACGACGAGGCCGAGGACGACACGGGCGACGAGGATGACGAGGACGACGTCATAGACGAAGGCGACGAAGGCGAGGACGACGAGGCGGCCGTAGCCGAAGGCGAGGCAGCGGACGAAGAGGGCGAGCCCGACGAGCCCGAGGGGCAGGAGCGGCAGGAAGCTGAATCGCCTGAGACGCGAGCAATTCCACTGGAACCGCCGGCGCCGACACCCGTGCCGGCATCACCGTCACCGCCGGCCGCCACACCGCAGTCCGCGCCGGTGCCGGACCCGCAGACCCCGTGCGAAATTGCCGCCGACGAGTTGCCGCAGGTCGGTGGCTAGACCACGGCCGGCGCTACCACGCCGGCCTAGCTGGTCAGTGACACCAGCTCTTCGCAGAACTTCACGGTCTCGGCACTGTCGGTGGCCATCGGGTGCACCAGCATGGTGGTCACCCCGGCTTCGGCGTAGGCGGCCAGCCGCTCCTTGACGAATCCTTTTGGTCCGACCAGGGATACGTTGCGCACCAGGTCGTCGGGTACCGCGGCGATGGCCTCTGCCTTCTTGCCGGCCAGGAACAGGTCCTGGATGTGATCGGCGACCTCACCGTAGCCGTACCGGGTGGCCAGGTTGTGGTAGAAGTTCTTGCCTCGGGCGCCCATGCCGCCGATGTACAGCGCCAGTTGGGGTTTGGCCCAGGCCAGCCGGTCCTCCACGTCGTCCCCGATGGCCAGGGCGGCGCTGACCATGACGTCCAGCGGCCCCAGCGCGGCGTCGCGTTTGGCCGCCCCGGCGCGCAGCGCGTCGCCCCACACGTCGTCGGCCTTCTCCGGGAGGTAGAACACCGGCTGCCAGCCCTCGGCGATCTCGGCGGTCAGCTCGACGTTCTTCGGTCCGAGTGCCGCGATGGTGATCGGAATACGTTCGCGCACTGGGTGATTGATCAGATGCAGGGATTTGCCGAGGCCGGTGCCGCGATCGGCGGGCAGCGGCAGCTGGTAGTACTTGCCGTCATAGTCCAGGTTCTCGCGGCGCCATACCTGTCGGCAGATCTCCACCACCTCGCGGGTGCGGCCCAGCGGTGCGTCGAATGGCACGCCGTGGAAGCCCTCCACCACCTGCGGCCCGGAGGTGCCGATGCCCAGCCGGAACCGGCCGTCGGAGACGTAGTCCACCCCGGCGGCGCTCATGGCCAGCAGGGCCGGGGTGCGGCTGTAGATCGGCACCACGCCGGTGCCGAGTTCCATGGTGGAGGTCTTGGCGGCCAGGTAGCCCAGCTGGCTGATCGCGTCGTAGGAGTAGGCCTCGGCCACCAGGGCGATGTCGATGCCCACCTTCTCCAGTTCGACGACCTGATCGGCCGCTTCCTTGAAGCCGCCGGCGTAGCTCAGAAAGATTCCTGTCCGCATGCCGGAACCCTACCACCAACCAGTTGGTTGGCTAACTTGCGGGTGGCTCGGAATTTGTCGCGGTCGCCGGACAATTTCTCCGGATACGCCAATTATGACGTGGCATAATTCGCAGTAATGGTGAAACGTGGGGAATTGACTCAAGGCGGGGGATGAAATGTTGGTACGAATTCTGGGGACCGTCGCGGTAAGTGTCGCCATCGGGACTGCGGCCGCGATCCCGGGAACCGGCGACGCCTCGGCGGCACCCGAATCACCCTGTGCGCCCTACCTTCCGGTCGCCGACACCATCGCCGGAACAAGTCCAGATCAGTTGGGCAACTGGGTAGTTCACTACGAACGGGTGGGTGCGGGTGACCCGGGGGTCGCCGAGGAGATCAACGGGGTGATCGACGCCGAGGCGCGCGGGCAGGTGGCCACCTACGAGCCCAGCGCGACCAAGACCAACCCCTGGACATTGAATGTCGACGGCCGCCTGATGAAACGTCCGGTGACCATTTCTGCATTGTTCACCGGAAAATACAATACCGATCAGCCGAATATGCCGTTCCATACCGTGGCGACCCGGGTTTTCGACTGCCGAAGCGGAATTCTGATCGATTGGGACAATCTCTTTACCGACAAAAAGGCGGGTCTGGCCCGCCTCGCCGAGCAGACGAAGCGGATCATCCCCACCGTCTACGCGCCGCCCAAGCGTCCTGGCGTGTGGCAGTTCGGCAGCGAGGTCGCCCCGGTCGATGACAACTACCGTTTCTGGATCCCCACCGACGAAGGTGTCGAGCTGCATTTCGGCGACTGGCAGTTCGGCCGCGGGCTGCCGGTGATCACCGTCGGCTGGTCGGAACTCCAGGACCTCATCGCCCCGGAGTTCCAGGCGATCACCGGGTAGCGGCCGGTGAATGCGGCTGGGCGATCCGCGGGGTGTAGCAGCCGTGGAAGCTCAGCGGCAGGTGGTGTCGTAACCGGCCGACGTACACCGGTCCGGCTTCGATGTCCTTGGCGTCGAACACCGACAGGTTGGCGGTGTTGTTCACCGCATCCAGCACCGGTCCGATCAGCCAGCCGTCATCCTCGTCGGTGGCGCCGGGCCGGGCGGCGAAGATCGCCTCGTGCGGCAGGTGCCCGTCGGCGAACTGGAACACGGTCTCCTTGCCGGTGTCGTTGTCGATCTTGGACAGCGCGTTGGGGAACAGACTGCCCCCGGTGGCCGCCGACATGTAGAAGTAGCGGTTCGGCCTGGCCATCTTGAACACGTTGATCATCGGGAATTCGCCGTGCACACCGGAGAACTCGTCGATCGTGACGGCTCCCGAGCCGGAGATCCGGACCCGCGTCGGCAGCCCACCGAACGGCATCGTGGAGGTTTCCATCAGGGTCTCCACGCCGGCCAATTGCCCGTTGAGTTGTTCCCACGTGGCGTGGTAGTTCAGCACGTCCACCACGACATCGCCGTTGTCGTCGTCGTAGGCATTGGCGAAATGCAGATGCAGCATCGGATCGGTGTGGAAGATCCGCGGTTTGCCGCCGTCGCGCGGCACCAGCGCGATCGTGGTGCCCAGTGAGGCGTCGTACTCGATGGCGTCGATGTAGTTGAGCAACCCGAATGCCGCACCGAAGAACTTCTTGAGCGGGAACACCAGCGGCGGGATCACGAACACCAGGTACCGCTTGGTCAGACCCATGTCGTGGTTGAACATCGGCCCGGGCAACCGGACATGGCCGAGCTTGTTCATCGTGCCGTTGCGGTCCACCCGGTAGCAGATCAGCTTCGGCACCGGCGCCATGGCCATCCCGAAGTTGAACATCTCACCGGTGTCCCAGTCCCACTTGGGATGTGCCGAGAACGCGCCCAGCCACTTGAGCTCGCCGTCGAAGTCGTACTCGCCCTTGGTGCGCAGGGTGTCGGGGTCGAGTTCTGTGGGCCGCCCACCTTCCCACAGCGCCAGCAGCTTGCCGGCGCTCATCACGACGGCGGTGTTGGCGACACTGGTGGGGAACCGCAACGCGTTGGCCAGCAGGCCGCCGTCACGCATGGTGCCCAGCGCGCGGAATGGTGCGCCCTCGGCGACGATCGAGCGCTGGTAGTGCTTGGTCTGGATGAACCGGTTGCGGAAATGGACCTTGCCGTCGGCCATCGAGTACATCGTCAGCATGCCGTCGCCGTCGAAGATGTGCCCGAGCGGGGTGCCGCCGGCCTCCATCTTGCCGGGGCCGTTGCGGTACACCGTCCCGCGTAACTCGGCGGGCAGTTCCCCGGTCACATCATCGATCGGGTAGTCGTACTCCTCGTAGAGCGGGGCGTAGGTCTGGATGGGATCGTTGTCGACGCTGGTCATCAGGGATTCCTCGGTCGTTTGGTAGGGATTCAGTGGGCAGGGTGGACACGCAGGGTGCAGCCCAGGCCGGGCAGGTGCGGATCGAATTCCAGTGGCATGGGCCCGCCGGCGTGAAAGACCTTCTCGCAGGCCGCTTTGCAGCCCATCTGGCAGGAGTTCTCTTGCGCCGATTGGGTGCCGACCACCACGTGCATGGCGCATTCCGGGATCTCGTACACCAAGGTGCCGTCGGCCTCTTCGCCGGTGCGGTGGATGGGGCCGACCAGGAAGGTGGACACGCCGACGCCCATGTCCATCACGGCTGCGTACCACCCTTTCGGCACGATCCTCACAGCGCCGAACATCGGCAGCAGGAACCGCAGCCAATGCCGCAGCCTGCCTGCCACGGCGTCGGATACCAGCTCCTCCACGGTGGCGAAGGGCAGATCCCGCAGCAGTTCGGCGGTGACCCATTCGAGTTCGGCGACGAACTGACCGTACTGGCGCTGCCAGGAGCGCTGTGGCGGCTCGAACAGCCCACGTCGACGGCGCTTGGCCACCAAGGCCTTCCACTGTGACTCGACGTCTTCGCGGTCATCGGTGACGATTCGCAACACGGGCAGGAACACCGTCTGGGGCAGATCGCCGACCCGCTTGAGCATGGAGTGGATCAGCCACTCGTCGCGCAGCCCGGTCACGGCAGCTCCACCTTCGCGGCCTTCCACCGGCCGTCGACGTGGTGCATGGTCATCACCATGCGGCTGCGATCCACCCGCGGATCGGGCACCTCGGTGTTGGTCACCGTCTGGTCGACGAACAGCAGCACCACCACTTCGTCGGGGGAGGCCGACTTGACGGCAGAGTCGACGACGGTGCCGTGCCCGGTCGCCTTGTGGTCGATCAGCAGCTTGCGCAGCTCGCTGCTGGATTTGGCGTACATGTCCTGGAATTCGCCGGTGGAGCCGTCGAGTACGGCTGCGAAGTTGGCGTCGAGGTTGTTGGTGTCCACCGACGTCAGCGTCACCGCGTAGGAGTTCGCAGTGTTCAGCGCAGCGGCACCGGCATTCGCGATCTGCCGGTCTTTGCCATAGTGCCAGCCGAAGAATCCGCCCGCCGCGGCCATTGCCGGCACCAGTACGGCCAATCCGCCGACCGCCACCCAGCGCAACCACTTCCGTTGCGAAGCAATGGGTTCGGCGAAATCGGACGCATCGTCCTCGCCGAGGTCGGTGTCACCGGACTCGGTGGGATCCCCGTCGTCGAGGGGTTCAGCCAGCTCGTGGCGGTCAGCCAATTTGATGCTTGCCATGGTGCTCCTCATCTCTTACCACTGTCCACCCTGGCGGTGTGGCTGCGACTCCGGAGGCAGAGCCGGACCGCCGTAGGGCGTGCGGATGGTGTGGTCGGTTATCGGTGTCGGATCGGCGCGGCGCAGCGGATCCAGTCCCGGCGCAGGTGTGGCGGTGTCGTCGCCGGGCGGCCGCGGGGCGTTGCGGGCGCCCCGCACCAGCAGGTTGGGGTCCTGGTTCTGGCAGTACGTGTACAGATACGGCTCGGGATAGTTCGGGATGAACGGCACGTCGCGCTGATGCGGGTAGTCACACACCGGCCGGGGGTAGATGTCGGCGATCGCCCAGATGGCACCGTCGTGCATCAGGGAGCGGATGCCGTCGAGCAGGGGTTGCCGCTCGTCGTTGAACATCCGGTCCAGTGCGGGTACCCGGACCTGGGACAGCTGGGCCACCGTGGTCAGGTCGCCGAGCAACTGCACCATCGTGGGGGAGTTGTCGTCGATCACCGCGTCCATGCTCGTGAGCAGGTTCGGCGTCTTGTCGAGCAATGTTCTGATGCCGGTGTCTTTTTCGCTGATCCCGCCGAGGGTCGAGGACAGGTTGTCCGACATCGTGGTCAGTCCGGCCGACGAGTCGTCGAAGATCTTGAACACCGTCCGGCTGCCCCGCAGCAGCGTCATGGTCTGCGGCAGCACCCTGTCTAGGGTGTTGAGCAGCACCTGCGAACCGTTGAACAGGGCGCGCAGTTTCTCCGGCCCGGCCTCGCTGACCCCGAGTTCGTCGATCACCGATTCGATCTGCCTGGGGTCGGCCTGGGCCAACACGCCGTCCACGTTGGTCAGCAGGCGCCACAGCGGCACCGGGATCTCGGTGTGGGCACGGTCGATCACCGCACCATCGGACAGGAACGGTCCGTCGGTGTGCCGCGGCGCGAAATCCAGGTACTGCTCACCGGCCGGGGACAGCGCGGACACCCGAACAGTGGTGTCGGCCACCGGAATATGCGCATCGTGGTCGATCTTGGCGGTGGCCACCACCCCGTCGCCGGATATCGCGACCGATGCCACCCGCCCGACCGGGATACCCCGGACGGTGACGTCCTGGCCCGGCAGCAGGCCGCCGGATTCGGCGAGGTTCACCGTGACGCTGATCTGCCGGTCGAACGCGTTGACCCGCAGCGCACCGAACGCCAGGTAGGTCACGCCCACCACCACCAGCAGCAGCTGACCGACCACCGACAGCACGAGCTTGCGGGCGGCGACGAACTGGACCGTGCGAATGGCCAAGGCCGCCAAGGGGTTCAGCACGGTGCGCGGACTCATTGCGGCGGTCCCCAGATCTGGCCGCGATCCGGACCCCACACCCGGTCACCGAGCTGGGTCAGCACGAAGCGGATCGATCCGACCATGTTGTCCCAGTTGGCCCACTTGGGGCCGGTGAATCCCGGGTCGGCGTAATGGTTCATGTCCGGGATGTGCCCGATCGCGACCTGCTGCAGGTCCACGTCGGCGGCGGCGGCGTTGCTGCCGAACAGCTTCAGCGCCGGCGGCAGGAAGCGCAGGAAGTTCGCCATCGTCACCCTCGGGTCGACGGAGGCTTCGTTGAAGGCCGCCGACAGCGTGTTGAGGTCGTGGATCCAGCTGCGGGTGTCGGTGCCGGCAATGGCCGGGAACTTCTGCAGCTGCGTGGTCACCGCACCGATCTCATCGACCAGGTCCACGATGGCCGACGTGTTGTCGGCCAGGGTCAGCAGGGCCGGCGAGGCCGAATCCAGGAGGTCGTTGACGGTGCCGCGCCGGGCGTTGAGTTGGTCGGCCAGCCTGGCCGTCGTATCCAGCATGGCCCGGATCTCGTCCGAGCGGTCGGCCATCGTGGAGACCAGGGCCCGCGACTCGTGGATCAGGCTGGTGAGGCCCTCGCCCTGGTTGCCGAGCGCACCGCCGACCCCGTTGAGCATCCGGGTCAGGTTCCGGATCACGCCGCCGTTGACGATCATCGACGTGGTGGCCAGTACCTGCTCGACGGTGGCGGCCGCGGTGGTGGACTGTTGGCCGATCCGGTCCCCGTCCCCGAGCACGGCCGTGTCGGATGAACCCGCGGCCGGCGGGGTCAGCGAGACGAACACGTCACCGAGCGGTGTGGCCGAACGCAATTCGGCGGTGGTTCCCTTGGGCAACCGGATCCCGTCGAGGATGCGCATCTGCACCACGGCGGTGTAGTCCTTCGCCGTCATGCCGACCACTTCGCCGACATCGGCGCCACCGACGCGGACCTTCGCCCGGTCGGGCAGGTTGAGCGCATTGGAGAACTCGGCGTTCAGTTGGTAGGTCGGCCCGCTGAGTCCGGGGGCGGGAAGCGGCAGTTCTTCCACTCCGGCCGAGCACCCGGCGACCGTGATCGCCAGCAGAGCGGCGGCGGCGACGCACCTGCCGGTCGTCATCGATCCTCCAACTTCGTCATCGCATCGAGCATGCTGGTCATCCCGAAGTCGGGGCCGAGGTCGCGAATGGACCCGGTGCGGCAGCCCAATTGGCGCAGGCCGAGGATGTTGCAGACTTCTTTGGTCATCGAGCTGTCGAAGAACACATTGTCGAAGTGGGCGCCGACGCGCAGCATCCCGTTCTGCATGTCGATGGCGGCGGCGGCGTTGTCGATCGCCAACGGTGCCACGTCGAACACCTCGGCGAGTTCGCGGCGGTAATCCACCAGCGCCCGGCTGAGCTTGGCACTGCTGGCGATGCTGTTGTGCAGCGCATCGCCATTGTTGTCCAGGAGCCCGTTGAGCTCGTCGACCAGCCCGTTGAGCTGCCGGCCGGTGTCGCCGCGGCCCACGCTCTCCGATGCCAGCAGGTCGGTGAGTTGCCGTACGTAGGTGCCGAATTCACGGACCTGGCCCTCGTTGCGGGCGGCGCTGTCGGTGAGCTTGCTGAGGTTGGTGATGATGGCGTCGAGGTTCTGCTTGGTCGCCGCCCCGCCGTCGGCCCCGGTGCGCAGCGCATCGGACATCCCGGCCAGGGCCTCCTTGATCTGGGGCCCGCTGGTGGAGGTGATCGCGGAGGTGGACGACATCAGGTCGGCCAGTGGGCCGTTGCCCTTGCCGTCGCCGCCCATGGCGCCGCCGAGTTTGTCCACCATCTTCAGCACCCGGTCGAATTCGACTGGGGTTCTGGTGTTCTGCGGACCCAGCACGGCGTCATTGGCGAGCAGCGGCCCACCCGAATAGGCGGGGGTGAGCTCGATGTGTCGGTCGGTGAGGATCGAGGTTCCGACGGTGACCGCTGAGACGTCGGCGGGGATGCTGGTGCCCGGATCCACCTCGATGGCCACGTCGACGTGGTCGCCGCGGTTGTCGATCGCACTCACCTGCCCGACCGGCATGCCCAGCACCGACACGTCGTTGCCGACGTACAGACCGATGGCGTTGTCGAACTGGGCGGTGAACCGCAGCGGTTCGGTAGGGCCCGGGCGCAGTAGATAGGCGCCCGTGACGGCGATCGCCACGGCGCTGATCAGTACCACCACCAGTGCGGTCTTGCGAGTCATCTGCAGTCCCGGCTTCATTCGCAGTCCTTGAAATATTGGTAGCGCTCCGGCCATTTCCATTGCTCGGCACGGCCGCTGATGGCGCACATCCAGGAATCCACCATCAGCCCGCCGGGGAGCATGAAGTCGAGGAACGGTCCCGATCCGGTGGCGTTGGCGGCATTGCGCATGGCCACCGGCATGATCTGGAACAGGTTGCGCAGCAAGGCGTCGTGGTCGCCGAGCATCGAGGTGACCTGCTGCAGATCCGTCAACATCTTGTCGATCTGGGCCCGGTCGGTTCCCACCACGCCCTGGGCGGTGGTGATCAACGCGGTGGCCGCCTGCAACAGACGTTCCACGCTTTGGCGGCGCCGGATGATCTCTCCGGTGAGTTCGCGCCCCTGGGATACCAGGGCGGCCAGGTCGTCGTGTTGGTCGCCCAGGATCTTGGCGACACTGGCGGTGTTGCGCAGCAGATCCGAGATCTGGTCGCGGCGTGCCGCGATGATCGCCGACAGGTTCTTGACGTTGGTCAGCGCGTCGGGGAGCACCTCGGGAACTCCGGTGAGTTGCTGCGACAGGGTCTGCATGGAGGTGGCGAACTTCTCGGCGTCCACGTCCTCGAACGTCGTCGTCGAATCGGACAGCAGCTTCTGCAGGTCGTAGGGAACGGCGGTGTTCGCCAGGGGAATTCGGTTGTCGACCAGCGCGCCACCGCCTTTGGGACGCAACTCGACGTAGCGCGACCCGAGCACGGTGGTGAGCTTGATCGCGGCTTTGGTCTCGGTGCCCAGGCGGACGTTGTTGTCGAGCTTCATGGTCACGATGACGCGGTGGACGGCCAGTTTGGTGGCGGCGACCACCCCGACCGGCACCCCGGCGATGCTGACCTGGTCGCCGGGTCGCAGGCTGGCCGCCTGCAGGAACTCGGCGGTGTAGGTCCGTTTGCCGAGGTGCAGTGAGCTCAGGGCCGTGCTGGCGACGATCACGACCGTCAGGGCGAGCAGCGCGAGGGTACCGATCACCGCGGTGTTGCGGTCTTCGAGTGTGCGGGGCCGCCGAGACCGGTGCGTCGGAGTCTGCTGTCGCAGCATTCTCATCTGGTTTTTCACCTGCACTTCGCGGAGTACTTGCGCTGCCCGCCCGGGGTGGCCGCGTTGACGATGCTCGGAATGATCGGCTTGAGGAAGTTGAACAGGGTGAAGTTGAAGTCGCACGGCATCGCGCTCATGGCAGTGGAGTCACCGGTGATGCGCGAGAGTCCCTTGAGTATCGCGGGCAGATTCGAGCCGAGCGTGGCCCACCCGTCGTGGTTGGCCACCATGGTCGACAGCATCCCGGGCTCGCGGCTGAGCAGATCGTGCAGGTCGGGTTGGGTGGCGGTGGCGATCTCCGACAGCCGTGACACCGTCGTCGTGATGGAACCGGTCGATCCCACCAACTCGTCGCGGCGCGCGTTGAGCCCGGCGATCACCGAACGCATCTGGACCAGCGTGGTCTGCAGCTGATTGCCGCGGGCGGCCAGGTTCTCGGTGACGGCGTTGAGGCTGTCGATCACCCGGCCCAGAACCTGGTCCGGCCCGGCCATCGACTGGGCCAGCTCCGAGGTCTGGGCGACCAGCACCACCACCGAATCCGAATCTCCTTGCAGCGCATTGATCAACGCGTTGGAAAGGTTCCCGCGGTTAGTCGGGTCCAGCAGGGTGAACATGGGCTCGAACCCGTTGAGCAGGTTGGTGACGTCAAAGGACGGCTCGGTGTGCTGCACCGGGATCGTCGCGCCGTCGGCGAGCCGCTCGGGTCGGCCGAAGTCGGCGAGGGTCAGGCCGAGGTAGCGCTGGCCGATGATGTTCTGGTAGACCACCGAGGCCTTGGTGTTGCCGTACAGCGGCTGGTCGCGCTGGACCCGGAACCGGACGGTGGCCAGCGAGCTCTCACCCGAGCCGGGATCGTCGAGCGCCACGTCGTCGACCCGGCCGACCCGCACTCCGGCCACCCGCACATCCGAGCCTTCCCGCAGGCCGGTGACATCGGTGAATTGTGCGATGTAGGTGAAGGTGTCGCCGTGCACTTCCCGGCGCAGCGTCACCAGGATCGTCCAGGTCAGCGCCAGGCAGACGGTCATGAATCCGGCGAGCCAGATCAACATGCGGGCGCGGGTTCTCATGGTGCTCCCGAGGGCTGTTCGGCGGGCAGTGGGGCAGGGGTGGGAGCGGGTCCGGGGTTGGGGCCAGGTTCCGGAGCGGGCACGAATTCCACTGGGTCCGGCGGGATCTCCAGTGTGTTCTGGAGCACCGCATCGGCCGGGGTGGCCGGGTCGGGCAGGGTGATGCCTTCTGGCGGGACGTAGGTGCGGGGGTCGGGCAGCCCGTGGGTGTCCACGATCGGGATGCCCTCGGGTGCGGTATCGCAACTCGGGCCGCGCAGCTCGCCGTACACCGGGCAGTCCGCGCGGTTGTAGAGCCGCAGCGGGGCGAGGGAGACGACGAGCTTGAAGGTGAACGTGACCTTCTGATTGGTGCGGGTCCACATTTCGTCGAAGAATCCGTTGACCACGTTGTTCAGCCCGACGGCGACGGCCGGGAACTTTCCGGAGCGGTCGGCGAGCACCCCGACCACCGGGGTCAGGTTGGTGGTGATGCCCACCAGCTCGTCGGTGTGATTGTCCATGGCGGTGCGCACCGTTCCGACGGTGTGGTTGGCACCGGTCAGCAGGTTCTCCAGGGCCGCGCGTTGTTCGGCGACCGTGCGCATCGGCTTGACCGCGTTCTGCAGCGAGTCCAAAAGTTCGGGGGCGGTGCTGGACAGCGCGCTGAGCGCGGAGTTCCAGGTCTGCAGCGTGGGCGGGCCCGAGCCGTCGGTGCGCAGCGCATTCATCTCGGTCACGATCCGGTTGAGACCCTGTGCCGCCGAGGTCAATTCGGGTCCCTTGCCGGCGGTGGCGTCGGCGATGGCGCGCATCACGCCCAGGGTGTGGTCCGTGCTGGGCCGGCCCACCGCCTCGACCAGCTCGCGCAGCTTGGCCAGCGTGGTCTGGAACAGCTGGGTCGGCAGGGCGGTGTCCTGTTCGATGACGTCGCCGGATCGGATCGGTCGGCCGCCACCGTTGTCCACCAGTTGCACCGTGGACACCGCGAAGGCGTTGCCGGGGACGATGCGGGCGGTCACCGTGTTGGCGATGCCGGCGACGTGGTCGGGACGCAGGTCGATGTCGACGATGTTGTCGCCGCCGCCCAGCGCGGGTTCGACGGAGCGCACCGCACCGACGAGGACTCCGCGGTATTTGACGTCGGACTTGGGCGGCAGCCCGTCTCCGACGCTGGGCAGCCGCGCGATGATCTGCACCCGGCGGTCCAGTGCCCCGGTGGACTTGGCGAACATCAGGGTTCCGACGATCGCGCACACCACCAGGAACACCAGACAGGTGAGGACCAGCGCGCGCTCGGTGGGCCCGCGGCCGTCGAGTTCGAACTGGTTGGGCATCAGCCACCGAGCCTTCCGCCGGTGTCGACGCCCCAGAACGCCATGGTGAGCATCATGTTCGTGACGACCATCAGGGTGATGGACAGCCGCATGGCACGTCCGGCGGCGATGCCCACACCCTGCGGACCGCCGGCGGCGTAGAAGCCGTAATAGCACTGCACCGTGGACATGATCGCCACGAACACCGCCACTTTGATCACCGCGAAGAACATGTCGCGGCCCGAGAGCATCAGGGCGAAATAGTGCAGATAGGTGCCCGAGGCCTGGCCGCTGGCCAGGTAGACCACCAGCTGGCACACCACGAAGTTCAGCGCGAGGCACACCACGAACAGCGGGATGACCGCCATCGCCGACGCCAGCACCCGGGTGGTCACCAGGTAGGGGATCGGGCGGATGGCAACGGATTCCAGCGCGTCGATCTCCTCGGAGATCCGCATCGAACCGAGTTGCGCGGTGAATCGGCAGCCGGCCTGGATCGCGAAGGCCAGCGCGGCCATCATCGGGGCCAGCTCCCGCACGGTCGCCAGTGCGGTCAAGAGTCCGGTCGCCGGCCCCAGCCCGAGCAGGTTCAGCGCGTTGTACCCCTCGATCGCCACCACCGCCCCGGCCGCGGCGCCGACCACCAGCACCACCCCTGCGGTGCCGCCACCTACCACGATCGATCCGTTGCCCCAGGTGACATCCGAAGACAGCCGCAGGAATTCGCGCGGGTACTTCTTGATCACGATCGGGATGCCGGCCAGGGTGCGGAAGAAGAACGCCACGATGTGGCCGCCTCGGGCCATCTGGTATTCGGTGGCGCGCACGGCGGCGACCAGTGGGCGGGTGCCGGCGGGCAGGTAGGTGGTGGCTGCCATGTCAGAAACTCGTCTTCGGGAAGAGCACCAGGTACATCTGGCTGATCAGCGTGTTCGCCAGCAGTAGGAGCAGGATCGATTGCACCACAGCGGCATTCACCGAGTTCGCGACGCCGGCTGGGCCGCCGCGGGTGTCCAGGCCCTTGTAGCAGGCGATGACGGCGACGATGACACCGAACACCACGGCCTTGAGCAACGTCAGCACCAGATCGTCGACCGTGGCGAACGAGGAGAACGTCGTGGTGTAGCTGCCCGGGGTGCCGCCTTGCAGCATGACCGTGAAGGCGTAGCCGGCCAGGAACCCGATGAAGCAGGTGAACCCGGTCAGGGCCACGGAGACGATCACGGCCGCGGCCAGCCGCGGGACCACCAACCGCTGGATCACCGAGATGCCCATGACCTCCATGGCGTCGGTTTCGTCGCGGATGGTCCGGGCGCCGAGGTCCGCGCTCATCGCCGACCCGACGGCGGCGGCCATCAGGATTGCCGCGACCAGCGGTGCGCCCTGCTTGATGACGGCCAGCCCGTTGGCTGCGCCGGCCAGCGCGGTGGCACCGAGTTGTCCTGCCAGCAAGCTGAATTGGACGGCCAGGGTGACGCTGATCGGGATCGCGATGAACAGGGTCGGCACCACGGCGGTGCGTGCCATGAAGACCGCCTGCTCGACGAATTCCCAGAACGGGAAGCGGCCCCGCACCAGATCGCCACACAGATACTGCACCGCGCGGACGGCCAGGACGCACTGACCACCGACGGTGCGCAGCGCGGCGAGCGGGTGGCGGGTCAGGTATCCCCGCCACCACCGCACGACCTGATCGGTCGCCTCGGCGTCGATCTCCACCGGCTCCGTCGGCTGCGTCGGCACGGTCAGCGAGCCCGGAAGGTCACGTTGAGCTTCTTGAGCCCGCGCAGCATGAAGCTGGGCTCGTACTCGTAGTCGTTACCTGCGGCAAGCTCGATCGCACTGAACCGTTGTGCCATGTCCGCCAAGGCGATTCGGGCCTGCAGCCGGGCCAGTGAGGCGCCCATACAGGAGTGGATGCCCTGCCCGAAGGCCAGGTGGGTCCGGGCGTTCGGGCGGTCGGGGTTGAACTCTTCGCCGTCGTCGTACTGCTCTTCGTCCCGGTTGGCCGAACCGAACACCAGCACCACCAGCGAGCCGGCCGGAATCGTGTACTCGCCGAGTTGCGCTTCGGTTTTGGTGATGCGGAACATCGACTGCACCGGGGTGAGGAAGCGCAGTGCCTCCTCGACCAGCAGCTCCGACCGGGGCTCCGGATCCTCCTGCAGCCAGCGCCACCACTTGGGGTTGCGCCCGAGCTGGTGCAGTGTGCCGGTCATCAGCTTGCGCGAGGTCTCGTTTCCGGCGATCAGGATCTGCTGGATGATGCTCAGGGCCGCACCGGTGGTCAGCGGCTCGTCGTCGTTGGCGTTGGACGCCTGCACCAGACCGGTGAGCAGGTCGTCCTGCGGGTTGGTGCGGCGATCCTCCAGCTCGGCAGCGAAGTAACGCTGGTACTCGAGCAGGCTGTGGGCCTGCTCGAGGGCGCCGGCCTCGTCGATCTCGGCGCCGATGGTCAACGCGAACTGATCCGACCAGCGCCGGAAGTCGTCGATCCGATCGTCGGGCACGTTGAGCGCCTGGGCGATGATCCGCAGCGGCAACGGCGCGGCGAACCGCTCGACGATCTCCACCGGCTGGTCGGTGGGCAGCGTGTCGAGCAGGTCGCCGACGATCGAGCGGATCCCTGGCTCGCGCTGGGCGACGAAGCGCGGGGTGAACGCGCGGGCGACCATCCGTCGGTAGTAGTGGTGGTCGGGCGGATCGGCGGTCAACAGGGTCGGGATCATGTCCCAGCCCTGGCCCTTGAGTTCCTCGATCTCGGCGGCCACCGATTCCGGTGGTGGCAGCTGTGGCAGACCGAAGGCCGAGGAGAACACCTCGTGGTTGGTCAGCGCCGCGGAGACCAGTTCGCGTGATGTCACGAACCACATTCCCCGCTCGGCGACGAAGTGCACCGGCGCTTGGCTGCGCAGCGCTTGGTACCACGGGTGCGGCGACTGCATCGTCTGCGGATCCAGCGGATCGAACGAGGCGATCGGGCAGCTGGCGGGCGGGCTGGTGATGTCGGTCAAGGCCGTCTCCAGGGTTGATGGGCAAGGGCTGCCCGGGGTTTCGAATGTCCGCTTGACTAATTGGTGGACCAATATAATAGTGAGTTGGGTCATAATCAAGGCTCGATAAACCGGCCGGGAAAGCGAGGGAACGGTGCCCATAGCAGTGGTGACGGGAGCCGGCAGAGGCATCGGACGCGCGATTTCGGAACGGCTCGCGGCCGACGGGATGGACGTGGTGGCAGTCGACGTGGATGCCGCCGCCGCCGACGACGTTGCCGCCGCGATCGGCGGACGGGCCGTCGCGTGCGATGTCACCGTCGAGGGGTCGGTGGCAGCGCTCGCGGGGGCCGTGCAGCGCCTCGGCCCCATCGATGTGCTGGTCAACAACGCCGGGATCTGGCGTTCGCACACCCTGGCCGACAGCACCGTCGACGAGGTCGACGCGGTGTTGCGGGTCAACGTGCTCGGCAGCTGGCTGGTCACCCGCGCGCTGCTCGACGCGTTCGCCCCCGGCGGCGGCGCGATCGTCAACCTGACCTCGGTGCTGGCCGAACTCGGGGGAGCCGGGCGCGGGATCTATCCGGCCTCGAAGGCCGCGCTCGTCGCGCTCACCAAACAGATGGCGACCGAGTACGCCCCGCGCGGCATCCGGGTCAACGCCGTCGGCCCCGGCCTGGTCCTCACCGACGGCACCGCCGGTGAGTTCGCCGACCCCGGACTGCGGGCGGCCGTCGGCGAGTCGATGCCGTTGGGGCGGCTCGGTGAACCCGCCGATGTCGCGGCCGCGGTGGCCTTCCTGGCGTCGGAACAGGCCGGCTACATCACCGGTCAGGTGCTCTACGTCGACGGCGGATGGGGCATCAACGGATCGGCCTTCATCGGTACCGCCGTGCAGAACTACATCGCGGGACTGACCGCGGTGGCAGAGGAGGCAGTGTGACCCGGGCGAGCGACAGAACTGACAGTGGGCTGAGCAAGCCGGGGGAGGCCCGGTCCGTGGGGCCGACGGTACAGAGCCTGCTCGCCGACGACACCCGGGAGGTGCCGCCGCCGCTGCTGGAAGAGTCCTATGAATTTCTCGGCTCGGCCGACATCGACAAGGACCGCTACCTCACCCCGGAATTCCACCAGCTCGAGGTGGAACGGATGTGGAAGAAGGTGTGGCAGTTCGCCTGCCGCGAGGAGGATATCCCCGAGCCCGGCGATTACCACGTCTACGACCTGGCCGACATGTCGTTGATCGTGGTACGCACCGCGGCCGGCGAGATCAAGGCGTTCCACAATTCCTGCCTGCACCGCGGTACCCGGTTGTGCGACGACGCCGGCCGGGCGAACCAGCTGCGCTGCCCGTTCCACGGGTTCACCTGGAGCCTGGAGGGAGCGCTCACCGATGTGCCGGGGCGCTGGGATTTCCCGCATCTCGACGATGCGACATTCGCCCTGCCGCAGGCGCAGACCGGGGTGTGGGCCGGGTTCGTCTTCGTCAACCCCGATCCCGCCGCCGGTCCGCTGTCGGATTACCTGGGCGACCTGGAAAAGCATTTCGCGCCGTTCAAACTGCAGGACCGATTCAAGGCGATCCACGTCGCCAAGGTCATCGACTGCAACTGGAAGGTCGGGATGGAGGCCTTCCTGGAGTCCTACCACGTGATCGCCACCCACCCGCAGCTCCTCGAATACCTCGGCGACGACAACACCCAGTACGACATCTACACCCGCTCGGACGGTCTGCCCGGGTTCAACCGGATGATCACGCCGCAGGCCACCAGCAGCCCGCACCTGGAACCGTTGGAACCACAGGACGTGCTCGACGCGATGTTCCGGGATTTCTTCCCCGAGGGGGTGGGGGCGTTCGAGGTGCCCGACGGGCAGTCGGCCCGGCCCATCGTGGCC
The DNA here is from genome assembly GCF_019050325.1 of [Mycobacterium] fortunisiensis. Classification (GTDB taxonomy): domain Bacteria; phylum Actinomycetota; class Actinomycetes; order Mycobacteriales; family Mycobacteriaceae; genus Mycobacterium; species Mycobacterium fortunisiensis. Next base: position 286,221 of record NZ_VOMB01000010.1, read on the forward strand.
GCGGCGATGCGGGAGAACCTGGCCCAGACCACCGGGGCGGATCTCTCGGGGACCAGCGATTCGGAGATCCTGGACGCGATCCAGTATTTCGTGTTCCCGAACATGGTTCCGTGGGCCGGTGTCGGCGCTCCGCTGACCTATCGGTTCCGGCCGTACGGCAACGATCCGAACCGGTGCATCTTCGACATCCTGATGCTGATCCCGCTCCCGGCGGGCGTGCCCAAACCCAAGACGGCGCCGCCACATTGGCTCGGAGCCGACGAGGATTACAGCGCCGCGCCCGAGTTGGGCGGCTTGTGTGCGGTGTTCAACCAGGACCTGGCGAACCTGCCCCGGGTGCAGCGCGGACTGCGATCGATGACCAAACCCGGTGTGACACTGGCCAATTACCAGGAAGTCCGGATACGGCAGTTCCACCAGGACCTGGATCGGTACGTGTCCGGTGACGACTGAACTGCCACTGGGCGCCCCGCCGGAGGCCGAGCTGCGCGATGATGGGCCGATGAGCGAGGTCACCACCGCCAGATCGGGTCCGGGCCGGCCGGCAGGCACCGACAGCGTCGACACCCGGCAGCGGGTGCTCGACGCCGCCTGCCGATGTTTCGCGCAGCACGGCTACGGGCCCGCCACCAACAACCTGATCGCGGAGATGGCCGGGGTCACCGCGGGTTCGCTGCACTACCACTTCGGTTCCAAGAGCAAGCTCTTCGAGGCCGTGTGTGACTACGTGTACGGCAAGATCGTCGCGCGGTCCGTGGAGGCGTTGGCCGGTCCGCACTCGGTGCGCGGCCTGTTGCGGGCCGTGCTGGCCGAATCGATGCGGATCAACCACGAGTCGCCGGAGCTGGCCGGATTCGTGGCCACCGCGCCGATCGACGCCCGTCGTCACACCGAGCTGTCCGAGGCCTTCACCAAGCAGGCCGAGGCCATGACGACGACGTTGTCGAAGGCGGTCAGTTCGGGTCAGCGGGCCGGACTGATCCCGCAGGAACTGGATCCGGTCGCCGTCGCGGGCATGATCAGTGCGATCGTCGATGGCTTCGCCCACGCCGCGGCCAACACCGACGTCGCGGTCATGGACTCGATGAACCAGCTGTTCGGCAGATTGCTCCTCGAACCTGACGGCGCGCCGTAGTCGATGCTGACCACGCCCGTACCCGACTGCGCGGCCACCGTCGCCCGGCTGCGCGAGACCTTCGACACCGGGCGAACGCTGGACCTGACCTGGCGCCGGGCCCAGTTGCGGGCACTCGCGGCGATGCTGACCGACAATGGTGACGCCATCGTGGACGCGGTGGCGGCCGACCTGCGCCGCCCACCGTTCGAGACCTGGCTCGCCGAGATCATCGCGACCGTGAACGAGGCCCGCCACGCCGCGCGCAACGTGGGCCGCTGGACCAGGCGCCGCCACCGGCGCCTCGAGTGGACCCAGCTGCCCGGCCGGGCCTGGATCCACTACGAGCCCTACGGCACGGTGCTCGTCGTCGGTCCGTGGAATGTCCCGTTCCAACTCACCCTGACGCCGGCAATCGGGGCGATCGCCGCCGGAAACACCTTGGTGCTCAAGCCATCCGAGCTCGCACCTGCTTCCTCGGGATTGCTGGCCGAGCTGGTGTCGCGCTATCTCGATGCCGATGCGGTGGCCGTCGTCGAGGGCGACGGCGTCGTCACCCAGGAGCTGATCACCCAGGGTCTCGACCGGGTGCTGTTCACCGGTGGCACCGCGATCGGGCACAAGATCATGGCGGCCGCGGCCGATCACCTGACCCCGGTCACGTTGGAGCTGGGCGGTAAGAGCCCGGTGATCATCGCCGAGGACGCCGATCTCACGACGGCCGCGCGCCGGATCGCCTGGATCAAACTGATGAACTCCGGCCAGATCTGCATCGCCCCGGACTATGTCCTGGTCCACGCCCGGGTGCGGGACCGGTTCGTGGCCGAGATCCGCACGGCCATCGCGGATTTCCGGCGCGGGCAGCGGAACGGGTTGCCGATCGTCAACGAGCGGCAGTTCGCCCGGTTGGCGGGGGCACTGGCCGCCACCGCCGGCGACGTCGTGACGGGTGGCGGGGCCGATGCCGAGCGACTGGAGATCGCGCCCACGGTGATCGTCGACCCCGACGCCGACGAACCCCTGATGACCGAGGAGATCTTCGGCCCGGTGCTGCCGGTGCTGACCGTCGAATCCGTCGAGCAGGCGATCGAGTTCGTCCGGCAGCGACCCAAACCCCTTGCCGCATATCTGTTCACCGCATCGTCGGCGACGCGTGAGCAAGTGGTGCGCCGGGTTTCGGCCGGCGGCATCGTGGTCAACCAGCTGCTACTGCAGGTGGCGACCGCGAAGATGCCCTTCGGTGGGGTCGGGCCGTCGGGGATGGGCGCCTACCACGGCAGGTTCGGGTTCGAGGAGTTCAGTCACCGTAAAACGGTGCTGACCAAGCCAACTCGCCCGGATCTCACGGCGATGTTCTATCCGCCTTATGCGGACAAGAGATTACGGATGTTGCGCCGTCTGGTGTGACACCTGTCAGCCCTCGACGAACCCTGGAGAACCCATGGATACCAGCCTTGTTCTGGACAGCCCGTTTCTGACCGGCCACCACCAGCCCAACCGGATGGAGGTCGACGCCCCCGATCTGGTGATCCGCGGGCGGCTGCCGGAGGACCTGGCCGGGGTGTTCTACCGCAACGGCGCCGAGCCGCTGTACCCGCCGACCGACGAGGACTACCACTGGTTCGACGGCGACGGCATGGTCTACGGGTTCTTCATCGAGAACGGCCGGGTGTCGATGCGCAACCGGTGGGTGCGCACCGACAAGTTCCTGCTCGAGCAGGGGCAGGGGCGCCGGCTGTTCGGTGTGCTGGGCAACCCGATGACCACGGACCCGTCCACCGAGGGCACCCGCTACAACACTGCCAACACCAACGTGATCATCCACGGTGGCAAGCTGCTGGCGCTGATGGAGGGCGCGCCGCCGGTGGCCCTGGAGCCACGCACACTGGACACCCTGGGCGAGGAGACCTACGGCGGCCTGATCACCACGACCTTCTCGGCGCATCCCAAGGTGGATCACGCGACCGGCGAGCTGATCAACATCGGCAACGCGGTGCACGGCCTGGGTGGGGATCCGGTGATCCGTTACGACGTCCTCGATTTCGACGGTGTACCGGTGGTCACCGAGTTGATCCCGGTGCCGCACATGACGATGCTGCACACCTTCTTCGTCACCGAGAACTGGGTGGTGTTCCCGGTGATGCCGCTGGAACTGAGCCTGCAGCGAGCCATGCGCGGTGGGCCGATGACGGCCTGGGTGCCGGGCCGGCCGAGCAAGCTCGGGTTGATGCCGCGGCGGGGGACCGCGGCCGACGTGCGCTGGATCGAGGTGGAGCCGCGGCACATGCTGCACGAGGCCAACGTGTGGGAGGACGCGCAGGGCCGGATCGTCGCCGACGTGGCGGCCGCCGAGGGCACCGCGCTGTTTCCCGATGTCGACGGCAACCGCGCCAGTCATGCCGAAACCCAGCAGAGCCTGCGCCGCTGGACGATTGACCCGAAGGCGCCGACGGACACCCTCAACGAAGAGATCCTCAACGACCGCGACATCCAGTTCCCGCGTCCCGACGACCGGTTGATGGCCCGGCGTAGCCGCCACGCTTTCGCAAACAGCAATCTGAACTCGCGTGACGGCCGGGTTGACGGCATGGATTCGGCGCTGCGGGTGGACACCGTGACCGGGGCCGAGGACCTGTACCACTTCGGTGCCGGGACCGCGGCCGGGGAGTTGATTTTCGCGCCGCGAGTCGGCAGTGCCGGTGAACTCGACGGCTACGCATTGACTTTGGTGCACCGGGCCGGCGCCGCGGAAAGCGAGCTCGTGGTCTTCGATGCCGCCGACATCGCCGGCGGGCCGATCGCGAGGGCGGTCATCCCGTTCCGCGTTCCCAGCGGGTTCCACTGCAGCTACTACAGCGTGGACAGCCCGCTGTACCAGCAGGCGTTCGTTTCCCGCCGAGCAGACGCATAGGTACCCGGGTAACGACCGCCTGAATCCAAGGACGTTACGGGGTACCGCAGCGTCTGCTCGGCGGGGAAATTGGGCCCACAAAACCGTCGTTGACATCGAGAAGTGATCTCTGTTACTAATTAATTATCTGACCGACCAATAGTATGGGGAGCTGATGACGTCAACGGCACACATCGGCCTCGGGGTCACCGAGCTGACGCAGATCTTCACCACCGCCACGCGGATCAAGGTGTGCGACGAGAAATTCCGTTCACTGATCCTGACCGGCCAGGTCAGCGCCCAGTACTACTCACCGCGCGGCCAGGAGATCGTGTCCTCGTCGATCGGCGCGCTGCTGCGGCCGGACGACTATCTGGTCACCACGTACCGCGGCCTGCACGACCAGCTGGCCAAGGGCGTGCCGATGCGAGAGCTGTGGGCCGAGTTCTTCGGTAAGGCCACCGGCACCTGTAAGGGCAAGGGCGGCCCGATGCACATCACCCACCCCGACTCCGGGCTGATGGTCACCACCGGCATTGTCGGCAGCGGGCTGCCCATCGCCAACGGTTTGGCACTGGCCGCTCAACTCCAGGGCGGGGACCGGGTCACGGTGGTCAACTTCGGTGACGGAGCGACCAACATCGGCGCGTTCCACGAGGCCTGCAACCTGGCCTCGCTGTGGAAGCTGCCGGTGGTGTTCTGTTGCCACAACAACCGCTACGCCGAGCACACGTCCTTCGAGGACGGCACCAGTGTGGACCGGGTGGCCGACCGTGCGGCGTCCTACAAGATGCCCGGCGTGCGGGTCGACGGCAACGACCCGGTGGCGATGTACGGCGCGGCGCGCACCGCGATTGAGCGGGCCCGCGCCGGTGAGGGCCCAACCCTGTTGGAGGCCATGACTTTCCGGTTCTACGGTCACCAGATGTCCGACCAGAACGAGTATATGAAGCCCGGCGAACTCGACGCCGAACGCGCCGCCGACCCGGTGCTTCGGTTGCGGGCCAGGGTGATCGAGGACCGGGTGCTGACCGAGACCGAGGTGGAGGCCATCGAGGCGCAGGCGAAAGCCGAGGTGGCCGACGCCTTCGAGTTCGCCGAATCCAGCCCGGTTCCCGAACTTTCCGAACTGTTGACCGATGTCTACGAAGGGGTCTGAGGTGAGTCAAGAGACCGTCCCGATGCTCGGGTTCCAGGCCCTCGGCAGTGCGCTCGACGACGCGCTGTCCCGCGACCCGTCGGTGATCCTGCTCGGCGAGGACATCGCCGATCCCAGCGGCGGCGTGTTCAAGGTGTCCGCCGGGTTGTCCACCAAGTACGGCACCGACCGGGTGCGCGCCACCCCGATCAGCGAGCAGGCCATCGTCGGTGCCGCGGTGGGCGCCGCGATCGCGGGCATGAAGCCGGTGGCCGAGATCATGCTGATGGACTTCCTGGCCGTGTGCCTGGACCAGGTGTCCAACCATGCCGCCAAGCTGCGCTACATGTCCGGTGGGCAGACCGCCGTACCGCTGACCATCCGGTGTGCGGCGGGTGCCGGGATGCAGTTCGGCGCACAGCATTCCGAGATGCTCGAGGCCTGGCTCACTCACGTCCCCGGTCTCAAAGTGGTGGTGCCGAGCAATCCGGCAGATGCCAAGGGGCTGCTCACGGCGGCGATCTTCGATCCCGACCCGGTCGTGGTCGTCGAGCAGAGCCTGCTGTATTTCGCTCCGCCGCAGCCGGTTCCGGTCGGCCACCACGTGGTGCCGCTGGGCTCGGCGGCGACCGTCCGGCCTGGCGACGACATCACCCTGATCAGCTACGGCAGGCAGGTGCACACTGCGCTGGCCGCCGCCGAGGAACTCGCCCAGCAGTCGATCGACGCCGAGGTGATCGACCTGCGTTCGCTGGTACCGCTCGACGAGCGCACCGTGCTGGAATCGGTGGCCCGCACCCGCCACGCCGTGGTGATCCACGAAGCGGTGCGTCGCGGCGGATTCGGTGCCGAGCTCGCCGCCCTGATCACCGAGAACCTGTTCGACGAACTCGGGGCACCGGTGGCGCGGGTGACCGGCCCGGACACGCCGATCCCGTTCGCGAAGGTGCTGGAGGACGCGTTCGTGCCCGGTCAGGACGCCATCGTGGCGGCGGCCACCCAGGCGGTATCCCGGTCGCGGGCCACTGCGGGATCGAACGGCTGACGTTCGTGGTCCATGCGATCGACCAGTACGCTCGCCGGGAAGCCCAAGCGGTCGCACTGTCGGATGGCACCACGTCGTGGACCTGGCCGCAGCTGGACGAACGACTGAACCGGACGGTCAATTGGCTTCTGGCGCAGCATGTTCCACCCGGGCGACGGGTGGCGGTGATGGGCGCCAACAGCGTGCACGTGGTGCTGGCGCACTTGGCGACGACCTACGCCGGGTTGTCGACGGTGCCGGTGAACTACCACCTGACCGCCGACGAGGTGGGTTACATCCTGCGCGACGGCGCGGTGCACACGGTGCTGTGCAGTGCCGAGGCGGCCGCCACCGTGCGTGCCGCCGACGCCGATGTCCAGGTGCTGGCCCCCGATGAGCTCGACGCCGCGACGGCTCGGTATCCCGCCACCGCACCGTCGGCGGAGATCGCTCCGGCCAAACCGCTGTACTACACGTCGGGAACCACCGGATACCCCAAAGGTGTCGAACTGCCGGATCAGATGTTCCCCGGTGGCGCCTCGATGATCGAATATGTGCAGCGCGTGGTCGATTCACCGATCCGCACCCCCGGCAAGCACCTCGTGGTCGCCCCCATGCACCACACCGGGCCGATGGCCGGAGTGCGCGGCATCCTGACCGGCCAACCGCTGGTGATCCTGCCGAGGTTCGACGCCGAGCGGGTGCTCGCCACGATCGACCGCGAGCGTATCGAGGCCACCATGATGGTGCCCACCCACTTCTCCCGGCTGCTGCAGCTGCCGGCCGGGGTTCGCGACCGCTACGACGTCAGCAGCATGCGCAGCATCGTGCACACCGGGGCGGCCTGCCCGGTCGAGGTAAAGCGGGCCATGATCGAGTGGTTCGGCCCGATCCTGACCGAGGCGTACGGCTCCACCGAGGCCGGGACGGTAACCTTGATCAACTCGACCGAATGGTCGGCACATCCCGGGTCGGTCGGACGGGCCATGCCCGGCTACGAACTCAGTATCCGCACCGAGCGCGGCGAGGTACTACCCAGCGGCACAGCGGGTTTGGTCTGTGCGCGGTCCACGACCGGGCACCGCCCGGCCTATCATGGCGATCCGGAGAAGACCCGGCGCAGCTATGTGGCCGACGGGGTGTTCGCACTGGGCGAGATCGGCTACCTCGACGACGACGGTTACCTGTACCTCACCGACCGGGCCTCCGACATGGTGGTCAGTGGCGGGGTCAACGTCTATCCCGCGGAGTCGGAGGCCGTGCTGCGCCGGCATCCGGCGGTGACCGATGTCGCCGTGATCGGTATCCCGCACGAGGACCTCGGCGAACAGCTGTGCGCCCTGGTGGTCAGCACCGCAGAGATCGAGCCCGCCGAGTTGGTGGCATGGACGCGAGAACGACTGGCGCACTACAAATGTCCGAGCCTGATCGAGATCGTGGACTTCGATCTGCGCTCGGTGATGGGAAAGCTGAACAAGCGGCAGCTGCGGGATCGGTATCTGGCCCGGACAGGTGCTCTCACGACACCGGCCGGGAGGCCCTGATGACCGCCGAACTGACCCGCGAGGCCGCACCCGCGGAGTTCGCCTTCACCGAGGAGCACGCTGCGCTGCGCGACGTGCTCGCCGAGTTCTTCACCGATCCGGGTGAGAAGGCTTGGCGCAGACTGCTCTGCGATGTCGGCGCCGACGAGGTTGTCTTCGATGTCACCGGCTCCGGCACCGGCACAGGCGGCTCGGCGACGGCGATCGACCTGGCGATCCTGGCCGAACAGGCCGGCGCGGCACTGTTCGGCGGCCCGCTGCTGCCCGGGGTCGCGGCCGGTGTGCTGGCCGCGAGCGTCGCGAAGCCGGCCCTGCTCGACGGGCTGCGCGACGGCACCCGCACGGTGACGGCTGCCGTGGATGCGCGTTTGAGCACGAACTCCGCCGGCGGCATCGACGCGACGGTCGCGCCGGTGTGGAATGCGGCCGCCGGCTCAGCGGTCCACGTGCTCACCGGAACTCTCGACGGCACACCGGCGGTCGCGCTGCTCACCGACGGCGGCGAGGTCGAGGAGCTGGCCGGTCTGGATCTGTCCCGGCCGATCGGCCGATTGACCGTCCGTGGTGTCCGGCCGGCCGTGCTGCTGTGCGGCGAGGAGGCCACCGCGGTGCGTGCTGTGCTGACCCGGCACACCGACCTGGTGGGCGCGGCCGAACTGCTGGGCGTGGCGCAGCACGTGCTGGATGCCACCGTCGAATACGTCGACAAGCGAATCCAATTCGGTCGCAGCATCGGGTCCTTCCAAGCGGTCAAACATCGTCTGGTGGACCTGCTGGCGGCCGTCGAACTCACCCGCTCCGCCGTCTACGGCGCGGCCTGGCGGCTGGTGGGTGACCCGCAGGCACTGGGCACCGACATCGACCTGGCGGTGGCGGCGCTGCTGTCGCGGAAGACCGCGGTCGCGGTCACCAAGGCCGCCGTCCAGCTGCACGGTGGCATCGCGATCACCTGGGAACACTGGGCGCACCGCTACCTGCGGCGGGCCAATTCGGTGGTGGCGCTGAGCGGTTCGCCCAGCGCGCACCGGGCCCGGCTGGCCGACCTGATCGATCGACGGGATGGGTGACAGTGCCTGAGCAACCGCAGTCCGAACACGCCGACGACGGCCTGCGTGAAGCCATCGAGGCGTGGGTGCGCGAGAACCTCCCGGAAAATTCTCGCGACGCCGACGCGGCCTGGTACGCGACACTGGGCCGGCGCGGCTATACCGTGCCGCACTGGCCACCAGAGCACGGCGGCCTCGGCTACACCGAACAGCAGGCCGCCGTGGTGCGCTCGGTCCTGGCCGCCCACGGCGCCGGGCTGCCCGACCACTACTTCGTGCCGTTGATGCTGATCGGCCCGGCCATCATGGCCTGGGGCACCGCCGAACAGCAGCAGCGCTACCTGCCCGGGATCGTCGCGGGTGCGGACATGTGGTGTCAGCTGTTCAGCGAGCCCGGAGCCGGCTCGGATCTGGCGAGCCTGGCCACTCGCGCAGTCCCCGAAGGGCTTTCGTGGCGGATCAACGGGCAGAAAGTGTGGAGTTCGTTCGCCAGTGAATCGCGCTACGGGATGCTGCTGGCCCGCACCGACCCGGATCAGCCGAAGAATGCCGGGATCACGTGCTTCCTGGTCGACATGGCCGCGCCGGGTGTGACGGTCCGGCCGCTGCGTCAGCTCACCGGCGACGAGCACTTCTGCGAGGTGTTCCTCGAAGATCTGGTGTTGGGGCCCGAGACGGTGCTCGGGGAGGTCGACGACGGGTGGCGGGTGGCGATGTCGACGCTGAACGCCGAACGGTCCGGGCTCTCGGAGACCTCCAGCGCCAGCGGAGTCCCGCTGGCACCGGTGCTGGACCTGGCGCGGCGCACCGGAGGCTGGGACGACCCGGTGGTGCGGGATCGGCTGGTGGACCTCTACGCCGTCGAGCATGCGCTGGCATTGACCAACCTTCGGTCGCTCGCCGAATCCCGCACCCCGGCAGGATCGCCCACCGGCTCGATCACCAAACTGGTGTTGTCCGAATTGTCCCAGAACATCGCCGAACTCGGGTTCGAGCTGGCCGGCGCCGAAGCCGCCTACTGGGATGGGCCGATGCCGCCGGAGACGCACAACCTGCTCGACAGCCGCCGATTCACCATCGCCGGCGGTACGTCGGAGGTGCAGCGCAACATCGTCGGCGAGCGCGTGCTGGGCCTGGAACGCGAGATCGACCCGGGCCGTGGTAAGCCCTGGCGTGAGCTGCGGCGCAGCTGACATGCCGACCGTCACCGTGCGGCCGTCGGGGATCTCCTTCGAGGCCGCCCAGGGGCAGACGGTGATGGCCGCCGCGCAGGCGGCAGGCATCCGGTGGCCCACGGTGTGTGGCGGCAACGGAGACTGCCTGGTCTGCCACGTCGGCGTGCTCGAGGGTCCCGAGCACCTGTCGGAGCCGTCGGCCACCGAAACCCTGGCGGTGCGCAACCTCACCGGCGATCGGGGTGGACGCGGCGAGCACGTGCGACTGGCCTGTCAGGCGACCGTGCGCGGTGACGTGGTGGTGGAAAAGCGTGGTGTGCGCAAGCAGCGCACACCATCGGAACATCGAACAGGACAGGAGGAGTCGGATGGCTGAGGTCATCGATCCCGACATCATGGAGATCGTCGACGGCCGGCTCCGGTTGGTCGGTGGCCGCTGCGGGGCCTGCGGCGAGATCGAGTTCCCGCGCAAGCAGTCCTGCCGGGACTGCGGCGGGGGCGACATCGACGCGGTCGGCCTGGCCGATCAGGGGGTGCTCTGGAGTTGGACCGTGCAGCGGTTCCCGCCGCCGAGCCCGCCCTACTTCGGATCTGCCGACGACTTCGAGCCGTTCGGGGTGGGCTATGTGGAGTTGCCCGGCGAGGTCATCGTGGAGGCCCGGCTGACCGAATCGGATCCGAGCCGGCTGCGGATCGGCATGCCGATGGCGCTGGCCACCGTCGAGGTGGTCACCCAAACCGGGGAAGCCACACGCACTTTCGCTTTCGCGCCGGCTGAGCAAGGAGGAGATCGGCCATGAACTCGGTGGCGATCATCGGTGTCGGTTGCCGGCCGTTCGGCCGCTACCAGGACACCTCGGTGCGGCAGGAGGCGGTGGCCGCGGTGCGGCAGGCACTGGCGGACGCATCGGTGACCTGGCCGCAGATCGACTATGCCGTGGGCGGCAGCATGTCCGCCGGGTCGGCCGACACCCTGGTCTCGGATCTGGGTTTGACCGGGGTCCCGTTCGTCAACGTGTTCAACGGCTGTGCGACGGGCAGCAGTTCGCTGATCTCGGCGGTGCACACCATCGAGGCCGGGGCGGCGGATCTCGCGCTGGTGGTGGGCTTCGACTCGCACCCGCGCGGCGCCTTCGCGATCGATCCCGCCGCGATGGGTCTCGGGGACTGGTATGGCCCGTCGGGTCTGGCGCTGACCTCGCAGTTCTTCGCCCTGAAGATTCAGCGGTACCTGCACGAGCACGGCGTGCCGGAGCGCCTGCTGGCCAAGGTGGCGGCCAAGGCGTTCCGCAACGGTGCGCTCAATCCCAATGCCTGGCGGCGCAAGCCGCTCTCGGAAGCCGACGTCGACGCCTCGATGATGCTGTCGGATCCGCTGCGCCAGTACATGTTGTGCTCGCCAGGTGACGGTGCCACCGCGGTGGTGCTGTGCAGGGCCGGGAAGGCCAGGGAGTTCAGCCCACATCCGGTGTATGTCGCCTCGGCGGCGGTGCGGACTCGTCGCCCCGGCTCCTTCGAGGTGCTCAGTCCGTCGCTGTCGGTGCGGCGCGGGGTCAGCCCCACCGTCGACGCGGCCGCCGCCGCATTCGAGTTGGCCGGCATCGACCCCGCCGAGGTGGACCTGGCCCAGCTGCAGGACACCGACGCCGGCGCGGAGATCATCCACATGGCCGAGACCGGGCTATGCACCGATGGCGAACAGACCGAGCTGATCGATTCCGGCGCAACCGAACTCACTGGGCGGCTACCGATCAACACCGATGGCGGTTGTCTGGCCAACGGTGAACCGATCGGCGCCTCCGGGCTGCGCCAGATCCACGAGAATGTCCTGCAACTTCGCGGTGCCGCCGGCGAACGCCAGGTGCCCGGCGCGCCCAAGGTGGCACTGGCGCACGTCTACGGCGCACCGGGGCTGAGCGCGGCCACGATCCTCACCCGGTAGCGGTGCGAACGATGAAGGTGATCGTCGATCAGGACCGATGTGTCGGAAACGGGATATGTGAGGCGCTGGCCCCCGACCTGTTCGAGGTCGGTGACAGCGGTCAGGCCCACCTGCTCGTCGACGAGATCCCGTCCGAACACGAACAATTGGCGCACACCGCAGTGCAGTCCTGCCCTGCGCTGGCGCTGCGCATCGACTGCTGAAACCCCGAAAGGCTGCACCATCATGGAAATCAAGATGCCCAAGCTCGACGTGACGATGACCGAGGGGACCTTCCTCGGCTGGTTGGTGCCCGACGGCACCACCGTGGAGGAGGGGGAGGACCTCTACACCGTCGGCACCGACAAGGTGTCCGCCGACGTTCCGGCGCCCACCGCCGGGGTATTGCGCTACGGCTCGGCTGCCGAAGACGAAACCTACGCGGTGGGAACCACTTTGGGTACCTTGGAGGTCTAGTCGACCGGGCTGGTCACGCGGACGAACTGGAGGCCGGTGTTCTGTCCGCGCGCCAGCCGGTTCATCGCCGCAGGGGTGCTGTGCAGGCCGGTGCTGAACTCCTCCCGGTAGATCAGGCTGCCATCGAGCAGCCACGGGGTGACGATCTCGCGGAACTCCGCTCGGCGCGACATGTAATCGCGCACGATGAAGCCCTGGATCCGGCCGCGCTTGTTGACCAGGTTCATCAGCGAGCGTCCCGCGGTCTGCTCGTTTCCGTTGTAGGTGGAAACCATGCCGCACAACGCGATTCGGGCATGGGTGTTGATCCGGTCGATGATCAGGTCCATGATCGGTCCGCCGACGTTCTCGAACGCGATGTCGATGCCGTCCGGGCACAGTTCGTCGAGGCGGGCCGCGACGTCTTCGCCCTTGTAATCGATGGCGTCGTCCACGCCGCAGGAGTCGCGCAACCATGCGCACTTGGCCGGCCCACCGGCGATGCCGATCACCCGCAGGCCGAGCTTCTTGCCGATCTGGCAGACCAGTGAGCCGACGCTGCCGGCCGCGGCGGTGACGACGAGGGTCTCCCCGGCGGCGGGCCGACCGACATCGGTGAGGCCGTAGTAGGCGGTGAGCCCCTGCAGGTCGAGCACGCCGAGGTAGGCGGTCAAACCGATGTCCGGGTGCGGATCCAGCGCCGTCCACGCGCGCTCAGGTCCCACCGAATACTCCTGCCAGCCACCCATTCCGGTGACATGGGTGCCGACCGGAAGGCGTTCGGATTCGGAGTGCTCGACGACACCCAGCGTGATGCCGCGCATCACCTCACCCAGCGGTTGCGCCGGCAGATAGGTGTCCTCGGCGTCCATCCAGATCCGCATCGAGGCCGGGACCATCAGGTAGATGTTGCGGACGACGACATGGCCGGGGGCCGGCTCCGGCACCGGTTCGGTTCGGACGTCGAAGTGGTCGCGCTCGACCAGGCCGGAAGGTCTGGAGTGCAGACGCCAGGAAGTGTTCAGCAGTGGGGTCACGGGTTCCGCCCTCGAGATGGCTCCAGCCACAAATATATTGGTCGAGCAATTAGTTTAGGTGAATCGCCGGCGCCGATGGGCAGAAGACGGTGGAGCGTCGCGGCTACGGCTTGAGCAACGCGACGACCTTGTCCTCCAACGCCACCGGATCGGCATTCGGATCGGCGGGCTCGGTGTGGGGGAGGGCAGCGTCGGGATCGGCGAAATCCCGATAGGTCTTGTCGCCGGCCAGCGCGGCCAACAGGTACCCCGTGAGCAGCCCCCGCACCGTCTTCTGGGTGTCGCGGTCGGCCCCGGGCAGTCCGACGAAACGGGCCAACCGGCGGCCCTCGACCAGACCGCCGGCCTTGGCCTTGCTGACCGTGCGCAGCGTGGCACCGTCCCAGGCCCGGGCCAACTCGACAGCGTTCGAACGCAGCGTCATCGGATCGCCCGGCGCCGTCAGCACCAGGCCGGGCACCTGGAGCGTCGCCGCCGGTTCCTCGGCCGCCGGCGTGGTCACCGTCGGGAACAGCGACACCACCGCCTTCGGCCGGTGCACATCGCCGGACATCCCGGCGGCGGCGAACACCGCGGCCGAACCGCCGAAGCCGTGTCCCACCACGGCGCGTTTGCCCGGGTGCACGCTGATCTTGCCCGGCCCCAGCCGCACCCCGGTGATGATCTCGAGGGCCGCGCCCAGGTCGAACGCGAAATTGAGCACCGAGGGCGCCAACCCCTTTTCGGTGTCGGGGGCCGCGGCCACGATGCCCCAGGACGCCAGGTGTTCCAGGGTGCGCGTGTAGTTACCGGCCTGGGCCATCCAGTCGTGACCGAAGACCACGCCGGGCAGGTTCAGGCCGGATTCCGGCGTGTACACCACGCCCGGCATGCCGGCGAAAGCCAGGTCGCCGCGCAGCACCTTGTGCGGTCCGCGCCGGGTCAACCGTCCGAAAAGCTTCTTTGTGCTGGCCACGCGTTGACCGTAGCGCAGGGTGCCGGATCTGCGCCCAGGCAAATCGGGCCAATCGGCCGACTGCACTACCCTGGGACCCTATGTGTGGAATCGTCGGCTACGTCGGGGCGCGCCCGGCCCGCGGCATCGTGGTCGACGCGCTGCGCCGGATGGAATACCGGGGCTACGACTCCGCCGGGATCGCGCTGCTCGACGGCCACGGCGGGATGACGGTACGCCGTCGCGCCGGGCGGCTGGCCAACCTGGAATCCGCCCTCGCCGAGACCGACGACGGCGTGCTGACCGGTACGACGGGCCTGGGGCACACCCGGTGGGCCACCCACGGCCGGCCCACCGACCGCAACGCCCACCCGCACCGTGACGCGGCCGCCCAGATCGCCGTCGTCCACAACGGCATCATCGAGAACTTTGCGGTGCTGCGGGCCGAGCTCGAAGCCGACGGGGTCGAGTTCGCCAGCGACACCGACTCTGAAGTGGCCGTGCACCTGGTGTCCCGTCAGTACCGCGACGGGGCGACCGCCGGGGACTTTCCCGCCTCCGTTCTGGCCGTGCTCCAGCGCCTGGAGGGCCACTTCACGCTGGTCTTCGCCAACGCCGACGATCCGGGCACGATGGTCGCCGCCCGCCGGTCCACCCCGCTGGTGGTCGGGATCGGCGACGGTGAGATGTTCGTCGGCTCCGATGTGGCGGCGTTCATCGAGCACACCCGGCACGCCGTGGAACTGGGCCAGGACCAGGCCGTCGTGCTCACCGCCGACGGCTACCGGATCACCGACTTCTTCGGCCGCGACGATCTGCAGGCCGGCCGGGACTACCGGGAATTCCACATCGACTGGGATCTGGACGCTGCCGAAAAGGGCGGCTACGACTACTTCATGCTCAAGGAGATCGCCGAGCAGCCCGCCGCGGTCGCCGACACCCTGCTGGGGCACTTCGTCGACGGCCGCATCGTGCTCGACGAGCAGCGCCTCTCCGACCAGGAACTGCGCGAGATCGACAAGGTCTTCATCGTCGCCTGCGGCACCGCCTACCACTCCGGCCTGCTGGCCAAATACGCCATCGAGCACTGGACCCGGCTGCCCGTCGAGGTCGAACTCGCGAGTGAATTCCGGTACCGCGACCCGGTGCTGGACCGCAGCACGCTGGTGATCGCCATCTCGCAGTCCGGCGAGACGGCCGACACGCTCGAGGCAGTGCGGCACGCCAAGACGCAGAAGGCCAAAGTGCTGGCGATCTGCAACACCAACGGCAGCCAGATCCCGCGTGAGGCCGACGCGGTGCTCTACACCCGGGCCGGGCCGGAGATCGGCGTGGCCGCCACCAAGACGTTCCTGGCTCAGATCGCGGCGAACTACCTGGTGGGGCTGGCCCTGGCGCAGGCCCGTGGCACCAAGTACCCCGACGAGGTGGAGCGCGAGTACCGCGAGCTGGAAGCCATGCCCGAGCGGGTGGGCCGAGTGCTGGCCGGGATCGAGCCGGTGTTCCAACTGGCGCAGCGGTTCGCGACATCGCCCACGATCCTGTTCCTGGGCCGCCACGTCGGTTACCCGGTGGCCTTGGAGGGCGCGCTCAAGCTCAAGGAGCTGGCCTACATGCACGCCGAGGGCTTCGCCGCCGGCGAGCTCAAGCACGGTCCGATCGCCTTGATCGACGACGACCTGCCGGTGATCGTGGTGATGCCCTCACCCAAGAACGCGGCGATGCTGCACGCCAAGCTGCTCTCGAACATCCGGGAGATCCAGGCCCGCGGCGCCGTCACGATCGTCATCGCCGAGGAAGGCGACGACACCGTCCGGCCCTACGCCGATCACCTGATCGAAGTGCCCGCGGTACCAACCCTTTTGCAGCCGTTGCTGTCGACGATCCCACTGCAGGTGTTCGCCGCCGGAGTGGCCCGTGCCCGCGGCTACGACGTGGACAAGCCACGCAACCTGGCCAAGTCCGTCACGGTGGAATAGCGCTCGCGGTCTGATGGATCTGCGGGTTCCACGGGTCAACATCGCCGGCAGGTGGGACCGAAGTGGACTCGGGGCCTTCGCCTCCGAGGCGGCGTTCGAGCACTTCCTGGCCACCTACCGGGCCGGTATGGCAACCCTGCCGCCCTTCGAACTCTTCGACGTGCCAACAACGTTCGGCACCGTCCGGGCCTATCGGTTCGCCGGACCGGACACCGGGGCGCCGGTGGTGTTGTTGCCCGGCCGCAACGCCTCGACCCCTATGTACCGCACCAACCTGGGGCCGCTGCTGGAACACCGCACCGTCTATGGCATCGACCTGCTCGGTGAGGCCGGTCTGTCGGTGCAGCACAAGGTGATTCAGAGTGGGTCGGATCAAGCCCACTGGCTCGACGAGGCGTTGATCGGTTTGGGTCTGGGCAAAGCGCACCTGCTCGGTGTGTCCATGGGCGGCTGGACCGCCACGAACTGTGCGGTGCAGCGGCCGGGGCGAATCGCATCGCTGACCTTGCTCGATCCGGTGTTCACCTTCACCGGTGTCACCGCCAAGGCGATACTCGCCTCTGTGGCGTTGCTCGCGCCGGGTGTCCCCGAACGTTGGCGCCTGCGGGTGCTGAGCTGGATATCCGGTGGCGCCGACATGGACGCTGCCGCGATCGAAGCCGCGTTGATCTCGGCTGGCTCCAGGGATTTCACGCTGCGCACACCGACGCCGAAACTGTTCACCGATGAGCGGCTGCGGGGTCTCGACGTGCCGGTGCTGGCGTTGATCGCCGGCCGCAGCGTCATGCTCCACCCGCAGCGCGCCGAGGCGCGGGCGCGCGCGCTGTTGCCCCGCGGTCAGGTCGAACTGTGGTCCGCTGCCTCCCATGCGATCAACGGCGAATACCCGGACGAGATCGCCGAACGGACGGGGCGCTTCTGGGGCGAGGTCGACAGCCGAGAGTGAGTCAATACAGCTCGTTTTCGTAGTGATCGTCGATCACGGCGTGAAGTGAGCCGGCCAGGTCGCCGAGTTTGTCGGCCATCTTCGCCGCGCTTTCGGTGATCGAGAGGGTGTAGAAGTCCCCGCCCAGTGTCACGGCGTCGGCCAGTCCCCGGCTGTCGCCTTCCCAGAGCTTGGCCCGGATCACGGCTTTGCCGCACTGCCCGAACACTTCGCGAATGCGCACGATGGTGGCCAGCACCGCGGGTTTACCGTCGGCGCTGAGCATTTCGAGTAGCTCCGGGTCGTCGGTGACGAATGCGTCCCCGTTCACCCGGATCACCTCACGGATGCCCGGTACGAAGAAGACCAGCCCTACCGCGGGATGTGTGGTGATGTTCTCGTGGGTGTCGGCGAGCTTGTTGCCCGGCCGGTCGGGGATGGCGAGCGTCCACGGGTCGAGGATCCGCACCGACCCCGGTGGGTCCCCGCGCGGGCTGGTGTCCAATTGACCGTCGGCACCCACGGTGGCCATGCAGAAGAACGGACTGTGTGCGATGAACCGCGCCGAGAACTCACCGAGTCTCGGCTCCTTCTTCTCCGCGATGAACCGCTCGGGGTACCCAACGATCTCCCTGACGCGCTCCATGGAGATCGGGGAGTACGAGTCTGCTGCTGTGCTTGTGGTTTTCATCATCGAATCCCTAGACGTCGAGAACCAGCCGGGGAGTTTGTGCCCGGGAAACGCAGATGAACATGCGATCGTTGGCGGTGCGCTCGGACCCCGAGAGGATGTCGTCGCGGTGGTCGGGCACGCCCTCGATGACGGCGGTCTCACAGGCGCCGCAGATCCCGGACCGGCACGACGATGGCACGTTGATCCCGGCGCCCTCAATCGCGGTGAGAATGCTCTGGCCCACTTCGACGTTGACCGTCTTTCCGGACGCTGCGCACACCACTTCGACCGGCTTGTCTTCGGCGGATGCCGCCCGCTGGCGGGGCTTGAAGCGCTCGAGATGCAGACTGTCGGCCGGCCAATGGGCGGTGGCGTCCTGAAGTGCCGACAGCAGCGCCGAGGGGCCACACGCATAGATCTTCGCGCCGGGCTGGACGTCAGCGAAGTACTCACCAACAGGGATACGGCCGTCGGTATCAGAGGCATAGAAGTCGACGCGGGTTCCGTATTCGCAGAGTTCGTCCGCGAAGGGCATAGCGGCCGCGGTGTGCCCGCCGTAGAGCAGTTTCCAATCCAGGCCCCAGGACTCGGCCCGGCGGATCATCGGGAGGATGGGGGTGATGCCGATTCCGCCGGCCACGAACACATATGAAGTGGCCCGATGAAGCTCGAAGGTATTCCGCGGTCCGGTAACCGTAAGTTGTTGTCCTGGTCGCAAAAAAGCGTGCACATACTCGGAGCCGCCGCGGCTGGTGCGTTCCCGCCGTACCCCGATGCGGTAGTACGACCGCTCACCGACCGGCCCGCACAACGAGTATTGGCGCCGGATGCCGGTCGGCAGGAGCAGATCGATGTGGGCGCCTGGCTCCCACGCCGGCAGCAGCTCGCCGGATCGCGGCTGCAGTTGCACGGACACCACACCGTCGGCCTCCCATCGGAGTTGGCGGACGGCGACGCCGATCTCGTCGGCTGTCAGTTCGCTTGCCACTTCCGCCCTCCTCGGTTATTAACAATGTTAATTGCAGGTCGGAGCGTAGTGTTAACATCGTTAACGTGTCAACCGCCTCGACTGGCCGCGATCGCGTGGCGCTGGCCAACCTCTCGGTGGACCGCGTGGTCACCGAAGCCCTGGCGCTGGTCAACGAGGGCGGGCTGGAAGCGCTGACGATGCGCCGGCTGGCCGACCGGCTGCGTGCGCATCTGCCGACGATCTATCGGCTGGTCGACGGCAAGGATGCCCTGATCGACGAGATGGCCGAGGCGATTCTGGCGAAGGCGCTCGATAACGCCGAGACTGCCGATCCGCAGTGGAGCACTCGCGTCAAAAGCCTTGCCGCGGGCCTGCGTTCGGCGCTGCTGGCACAGCGTGACGGAGCCCGTATCGTCGGCGGCAACTACGCCGCCAAGCGGGCCAACCTGACTTTCGTCGACACGCTCGTCGGCGGTGTCCAAGCCGGTGGCCTCACGGGTGAACGCGCCTTGTGGGCAGCGAGCTCACTGTTCTGCTACGTCCTCGGCGAAGTCCTTGAGCAGCAGGGCGCCGCCGGCGGCGAGACCGAGATGCTCGAAGGCGTGGTTCGCGCCGGGGACTACCAGCACCTCGCGTCCAGTCCCGTCGAGCAGTTGCTGGACTTCGATGCACGGTTCGAGTTCGGGCTGGCGCTGCTCATGTCGGGCATGCACCCCGGGGACCGCTGCGGCTGACCGGCGCCGGCAGCCGTGACGTCGCATTCGGTGACGCCCGACAGCAAACACACGTAACCTGTTGGCGCGCGGTTACAACTGGAGCGGGGCGGGAGCTGATGCGGTACTACTACTCGGCCGATGCGATCCGTGCCGCCGAAGCGCCGTTGCTGGCTTCGTTGCCCGACGGCGTGTTGATGGGGCGCGCCGCCTACGGTTTGGCGACGGCGATCGCTGCCGAACTGAAGCTGCGCACTGGAGGGGTGGCCGGGCGGCGGGTGTGCGCGGTCGTGGGTTCCGGCGACAACGGTGGCGATGCCTTGTGGGCGGCGACCTTCCTGCGCCGGCGCGGCGCCGCCGCAGATGCGGTGCTGCTCAACCCCGAACGCACCCACGCCAAGGGGCTGGCCGCGTTCCGCGCAGCAGGCGGCCGGGTGGTGCAGAGTGTCGCGGCCACAACCGATCTGGTGATCGACGGTGTCGTCGGCATCTCCGGACGAGGCCCACTGCGTCCCCACGCCGCGGCGGTGTTCGAGGCCGCCACCGCGCCGGTGGTCGCCGTCGACATTCCCAGTGGTCTCGACGTGCAGACCGGTGCCGCCGACGGCGCGCACGTCACGGCCGCGCTGACCGTCACGTTCGGTGGGCTCAAACCCGTACACGCACTGGGTGAATGCGGCCGGGTCGAACTCGTCGACATCGGCCTGGACCTGGCGCCGACCGACCTGGCCGGCTTCGATGCCGCCGAGGTGAAGGCCCGCTGGCCGGCACCGGGCCGGCGCGATGACAAGTACACCCAGGGTGTGACGGGCGTGCTGTCCGGCTCGGCTGCCTATCCGGGTGCGGCTGTGCTCAGCGCCGGCGCCGCGGTGGCTGCCACCTCCGGGATGGTGCGCTATGTGGGAAGTGCTGCCGCACAGGTTCTTTCGCGCTGGCCCGAGGTGGTCGCCGCGCCCAGCCCGCAGCAGGCCGGCCGGGTGCAGGCCTGGGTTGTCGGGCCGGGACTGGGCACCGACGCAACCGCCGAGGACACCCTGCGATTCGCACTCGGATCGGAGGTTCCGGTGATCGTCGACGCCGACGGGCTCACCCTGCTGGCCGCCGAACCCGACCTGCTCGCCGGGCGCAGCGCGCCGACCGTGCTGACCCCGCACGCCGGGGAATACGAACGGCTGGCCGGTGCGCCCGTCGGCACCGACCGGGTGGCCGCCGCCCGCGCTCTGGCCCAACGTCTCGGTGCCACGGTACTGCTCAAGGGCAATGTCACCGTCATCGCCGAACCGGACGGCCACGCCTACCTGAGCCCGGCCGGGCAATCCTGGGCCGCCACCGCCGGGTCCGGTGACGTGCTGTCGGGCATCATCGGCGCGCTGCTGGCCGCTGGGCTGCCCGCCGGAGAAGCCGCCGCTGCCGCCGACTTCGTGCATGCCCGGGCTGCCAACCTGTCGGCCGCCGATCCCGGCCCCAGCCCGACGCCGACCTCGGCGTCGCGGATCCTGGCCCACGTCCGCGCCGCGATTGCCCGATTGTGACGAAGCCCAGTTGTGACGAAGCCAAGCTGCCATCGAAAGGATCGTTATGCCGCACAAACATCCCCGCACCCCGCACATCGCGCCGGCCTACACCGGCCGGTTGGCGATGGCGCCGGTCCCGTCGCTGCGGCTGCCCGATGATGCGATGGAACCCGGTGCGGCCTACCGGTTCATCCACGACGAGCTGATGCTCGACGGCAGCTCGCGGCTCAACCTGGCGACGTTCGTCACCACCTGGATGGATCCCGAGGCCGAGAAGCTGATGGCCGAGACGTTCGACAAGAACATGATCGACAAGGACGAATACCCGGCCACCGCCGCCATCGAGGCGCGCTGTGTGAACATGGTCGCCGACCTCTTCCACGCCGAGGATCTTCGCGACGACGACCCGAACAGCGCCGTCGGGGTGTCGACCATCGGCTCGAGTGAAGCGGTGATGCTGGCCGGGCTGGCCCTCAAGTGGCGGTGGCGGGCCCGGGTGGGGGACGGTTGGAAGGGGCGCACCCCCAACCTGGTGATGGGCTCCAACGTTCAGGTGGTGTGGGAGAAGTTCTGCCGCTACTTCGACGTCGAGCCGCGCTATCTGCCGATGGCCGAAGGCCGTTACGTCATCACCCCGCAGCAGGTGCTCGACGCGGTCGACGAGGACACGATCGGCGTGGTCGGCATCCTGGGCACCACCTACACCGGTGAGCTGGAGCCGATCGCCGAGATCTGTGCGGCACTGGATCAGCTCGCGGCCGGTGGCGGCGTGGACGTTCCGGTGCACGTCGACGCGGCCAGCGGCGGGTTCGTCGTGCCGTTCCTGCATCCCGATCTGGAATGGGATTTCCGGCTGCCGCGGGTGGTGTCGATCAACGTCAGCGGGCACAAGTACGGCCTGACCTATCCGGGCATCGGCTTCGTGGTGTGGCGCAGCGCCGAACACCTGCCCGAGGAGCTGGTGTTCCGGGTCAACTATCTGGGCGGCGACATGCCCACGTTCACGCTGAACTTCTCCCGGCCGGGCAACCAGGTGGTCGGTCAGTACTACAACTTCCTGCGGCTGGGGCGCGGCGGCTACAGCCAGGTGATGGACTGCCTGTCGCAGACCGCCCGCTGGCTCGGCGACGAGCTGCGCGACAGTGAGCACTTCGAGCTGATCTCCGACGGCTCGGCCATCCCGGTGGTCAGTTTCCGGTTGAAGGGCGATCCCGGCTACACCGAGTTCGACGTGTCCCAGGCGTTGCGGGCCTACGGCTGGCAGGTGCCCGCCTACACCATGCCCGACGGCGCGGAGGATGTCGTGGTGCTTCGCGTCGTGGTCCGGGAAGGGTTTTCGGCCGATCTGGCGCGGGCGCTCAAGGAAGACACCATCACGGTGCTCAAGCAGCTCGACGAGCTCAAACCGCAGGGGCAGTTCGACGATCAACAGCCGTTCGCGCACTGACGGCGCGGTGACGCGGGTATCGGCCGCGGTGCAGCTCAACGGCCGTGCAGAAAGGCGATGACGGCCTGGACGCGGCGGTGATCGTCCCTGGTCTCGGCGATCCCGAGCTTGTTCATGATGCTGTGCACGTGCTTTTCGACCGTGCCTTCGGCCAGGTACAGCCGCCGCGCGATGCCGGTGTTCGAACGGCCTTCGGCCATCAGCCTCAGCACCTCGTGTTCGCGTGCGCTCAGGGTGGTCAGTGGATCCCCATTCCGGCGTGCCGACACCAGCGCCTGGGCCACCGCGGGGCCGACGATGCACGCCCCCTTGGCGATGTGCTTGAGGATGTCGATGAAATCCTCGATGTCGGTGACTCGGCTGTTGAGCAGGTAGCTGATTCCGCTGCCGCTGGACAGCGCATCAATCGCGTGTTGCACCTCGACGTGGGCACAGAGCACCAGCACACCGGTGCCGGGGAACTCGGCACGGATCGACTGGGCGGCCCGATACTCGTCTGGGCGATCAGACGGTACCGGGATGCTGATCACCACGAGTTCGGGTGTCGTGGTACGCACGAGCGGCAGTAGCCGGGCGGCGTCCCCGGCCTGCGCGACGACGTCGAAACCCCAGCGGCCGAGCAGGCAGGCCAGACCTTCGCGGAACAGCACGTCGTCTCCGGCCACGATCACGCGCTCGCCGCCTGCCGTTGGGCTCGTCATTGCTCCTCCAGACCGGCCGCCACACCACGGTTGGGATGGAAAAACCCGGTTGCCACCCATTTTCCTCCGCGTACCGGCTGGCCGGGTGCGGGTTGGGGGCCAGCACCAATGCCGCCGCCGTGCCCGGCGGGAACTCTGGAGTAAAGACCAACGATGAAGGAGCGTGCACTGTGACCAGGACTGTGATCTCGGTGATGGCCGGTGCGCTGGCGGCGGTGAGTATCGCGATGGCGCCGAATGCGCTCGCAGAGCCCACGGCCGGCTGTCGCAATGACGGCGGTTCGGTGGTGTGTCAGACGCCTGGCAACGCGCAGGTGTATTCGGAGCCGCCGATCACCAGCCCGTCGGTCGGAATCGGCTCGAACGGCCCCTATGGGCCGTGGGGCAACCTGCCGCCCGAAGGCTAGCGGCCACCGAAGAGTCGCCGCCGTCCGCCGCTCTGGGACAATGGTCGGCGGTGATATGACATGCAGACGACCGAACTCCCGACTTCGCTGACCCCGGACGCCGCGCCGCACGCGATGGTGGATCTGGGCGCGATCGACCACAACGTGCGCCTGCTGCGCGAACACGCCGGCAATGCCCAGGTGATGGCGGTGGTCAAGGCCGACGGCTACGGGCACGGTGCCGTCGAGGTGAGTAGGGCCGCATTGGCCGCCGGGGCCAGGGAACTCGGCGTGGTGACGATCGACGAGGCGGTGGCGCTGCGGGCCGCCGGGATCACCGCCCCGGTGCTGTGCTGGCTGCACCCACCGGGCACCGATTTCACCCCCGCGCTGCAGGCGGACGTGCAGATCGCGGTGTCCTCGGTGCACCAGCTCGACGACGTGGTTGCGGCCGTGCACCAAACCGGGCGCATCGCGACCGTCAGCGTGAAGGTCGACACCGGCCTGAGCCGCAATGGCATCAGCCCGGCCGACTTCCCGTCGATGATCACCGCGCTGGGGCGCGCCCAGGCCGACGGTGCGATCCGGGTCCGCGGCATCATGAGCCATCTGGTGCACGGCGACGACCCCGACAACTCGTTCAACGATCTGCAGGGCAAGCGGCTGACCGCGATGCGTGAGCAGGCCGCTGTCCAGGGCGTGGTGTTCGAGATCGCCCACCTGTCCAATTCGCCTGCGGCCATGACCCGGCCGGACCTGGCCTTCGACATGGTCCGGCCCGGCATCGCGGTGTATGGCCTCACACCGATACCGGAGCGTGGCCAGATGGGCTTGCGGCCGGCGATGACCCTCAAATGCCCGGTGGCGCTGGTTCGTTCGGTTCATGCCGGTGACGGGGTGTCCTACGGCCACCAATGGGTCGCCGAGCGGGATACCACGCTGGCGCTGCTGCCGGTGGGCTATGCCGACGGCATCTTCCGTGCCTTGAGCGGGCGGATCGAGGTGCTGATCAACGGACGACGACGGCCGGCGGTGGGGCGGATCTGCATGGACCAGTTCGTCGTTGACCTCGGGCCCGGCGCCACCGACGTCACCGAAGGTGACGAGGCGATCCTGTTCGGCCCCGGCACCCAGGGCGAGCAGACCGCTCAGGACTGGGCCGAACTCCTCGGCACCATCAACTACGAGGTGGCCACCAGTCCCCGGGGCCGGATCACCCGCACCTATCTGCAGGCAGGTCATCGGCGTTGAGTCGCAATGCGCAGTGGTTGGCCGGGGCCGCCGGGCTGACCGCTGTCGGCACGGTGGCGGGAATGTCGGTGGCGCGTTCCCTGACCCGACGCCGCGATGAAGATCCTTATGCGGGCGAGGATTTCGAGCGCCTGGATGCCGACCGGAGCTCGGTGGTGACGACCGCCGACGGCGTGCCGTTGGCGGTGCGCGAAGTCGGCCCCAACGATGCGCCGTTGACCGTGGTGTTCGCCCACGGGTTCTGTTTGCGGATGGGCGCGTTCCACTTTCAACGCACCCGGCTGGCCGAGCAGTGGGGCCCGCAGGTGCGGATGGTGTTCTACGACCAGCGCGGTCACGGTCAGTCCGGGGCGGCCCCGCCCGAGACGTACACCGTGGAGCAGCTCGGCCGTGATCTGGAAGCGGTTCTGGCGGTGACGGTTCCGCGGGGACCCGTGGTGTTGGTCGGCCATTCGATGGGCGGCATGACCGTGCTGTCGCATGCCCGGCAGTTTCCGCACCGCTACCCGAAGCAGGTCGTGGGGGCCGCGCTGATTTCCTCGGCAGCCGAGGGGGTGGCGCGCTCGCCGCTCGGTGAGATCCTGCGCAACCCGGCGTTGGAGGCGGTGCAGTTCGTGGCCCGTTACGCCCCGGGCGCGCTGCACCGTACCCGCGGTGCGGCCCGCTCGGCGATCGGGCCGATTCTGCGGGCCGCGTCCTTCGGTGACGAGGCGGTCAGCCCGAGTGTGGCCGCGTTCTCGCAGCGGATGATGCACGGCACCCCGATCACCACGCTCGTCGAATTCCTGCATGCGCTGGAGGTTCACGACGAGGCCGCAGCCCTGCCGGTGCTGGCCACGGTGCCGACACTGATCGCCTGTGGTGACCGGGACCTGCTCACACCGATGGAATACTCAAAGGCCATGGCCGCACAGTTACCCCGCTCCGAGCTGGTGATCGTCGGGGGAGCGGGTCATCTCGTTCAGCTTGAGGAGCCGGCGGTGATCGACGACGCACTGGTCCGGCTGGTGCAGCGGGCCACCCCGTCCAAACTGATCACGCTCGGCCGGCGGGTACGCGATCGGGTCCGGTTCCGTGGCTGAGCTCAGCGCCGGGACGGCGCAGTTGGCCACCACCGAAGACACCATCGCGCTGGGCGCCACGCTGGGCGCCGGGCTCAAGGCCGGCGACGTGGTGGTGCTGTCGGGTCCGCTGGGCGCGGGCAAGACCGTGATGGCCAAGGGCATTGCCGCGGCCATGGACGTCGACGGCCCCGTCGTCTCACCGACGTTCGTGCTGGCCCGGGTGCATCCGGCACGGCAGCCCGGCCGGCCGGCCATGGTGCATGTGGACATGTACCGGCTGCTCGACCACCCCGGGGTGGATCTGCTGGGTGAGCTCGACGCGCTCGACCTCGACACCGACCTGGACGACGCCGTGGTGGTGGTCGAGTGGGGCGAGGGATTGGCCGAACGGCTCTCCGACCATCACCTGGACATCCGCATCGAGCGCGATACCGAGACCGAGACGCGCACGGTGATCTGGCAGTGGAGCACCCCATGAACGTGTTGACGATCGACACCGCCACGCCGGCGGTCAGCGCGGGCGTGGTCCGCCGCGACGACGACGGCACGGTGCGCACCCTCGCCGAACGGGTCACCGTGGATGCCCGGGCGCATGCCGAGCAGCTCACACCCAACGTGTTGGGCGCGGTGTCCGATGCCGGACTCACCGTCGCCGATCTCGACGCCGTCGTCGTCGGCTGCGGCCCCGGCCCTTTCACCGGACTGCGGGTGGGGATGGCCAGTGCGGCGGCTTTCGGTCACGCGCTGGGGGTGCCGGTGCACGGGGTGTGCAGCCTCGACGCGATCGGGATCCACACCGACGACGACGTGCTGGTGGTCACCGATGCCCGGCGTCGTGAGGTGTACTGGGCGCGCTACCGCGATGGCGTCCGGATCGACGGCCCCGCAGTCAACGCGCCGGCTGATGTCGCACTGGATTCCTCGACCGCGGTTGCCGGTTCGCCCGAGCATGCCGCGCTGTTCGCCCTGGCGCGGCTGGACGTGGCGTATCCGACGCCGGACGGCCTGGTGCGCGCCGTCGGCGACTGGGGTGACCCGCAGCCGCTCGTGCCGCTGTACCTGCGCCGGCCCGACGCCAAACCTACGGTGCCAAAATCCTCTGTGCCCAAATCTGCTGTGGCGGAGCGGAAATGATCGTCTTCGACGCGTTGACACGTGCCGATGCCGCCCGATGTGCCGAGCTGGAAGCCAAGTTGTTCGCCGGTGACGACCCCTGGCCGGCTCGGGCGTTCCTGGCCGAGCTGGACGCCAAGCACAACCACTACGTCGCGGCGCGCAGCGACGGACGACTGGTCGGCTACGCCGGCATCTCCCGGCTGGGCCGAATGCGTCCATATGAGTACGAGATCCACACCATCGGCGTCGACCCCGACTTCCAGGGGCAGGGCATCGGTCGCCGGCTGCTCGACGACATACTTGAATTCGCCTCCGGTGGAACGGTTTTCCTGGAAGTCCGGACCGACAACGAGCCCGCCATCGGGCTGTACGAGAGCGCCGGATTCGTCAACATCGGTCTGCGCAAGCGGTACTACCGCGTCAGTGGCGCCGACGCCTACACCATGCAACGCCTTCCCCAAGGGGACCCGACATGATCATCCTGGCCATCGAAAGTTCTTGTGACGAAACCGGTGTCGGTATCGCCGATCTCGCCGAAGACGGAACGGTAACGCTTCTCGCCGACGAAGTCGCCTCCAGCGTCGACGAGCATGCCCGCTACGGCGGCGTCGTCCCCGAGATCGCCTCACGAGCCCACCTGGAAGCACTAGGCCCGACCATGCGGCGAGCCCTGGACGCCGCCGGCATCGAGCGTCCCGATGTCGTCGCCGCCACCATCGGCCCCGGATTGGCCGGTGCCCTGCTGGTCGGGGTGGCCGCGGCCAAGGCGTACGCGGCCGGCTGGAACGTCCCGTTCTACGGCGTCAACCACCTGGGTGGGCACCTGGCCGCCGACGTCTACGACCACGGGCCGCTGCCCGAGAGCGTGGGCCTGCTGGTCTCCGGCGGACACACCCACCTGTTGCACGTCCGGTCGCTGGGTGAGCCGATCATCGAGCTGGGTAGCACCGTCGACGATGCCGCCGGGGAGGCCTACGACAAGGTGGCCCGGCTGCTCGGCCTCGGCTATCCGGGCGGGAAGGTGCTCGACGAACTGGCCTGCACCGGGGACCGCGACGCCATCGTCTTCCCGCGAGGCATGACCGGCCCGCGTGATGACCCGTACGTGTTCAGCTTCTCCGGGTTGAAGACCGCGGTGGCCCGTTATGTGGAGGCTCACCCGGAGGCGTCGCAGGCCGATGTGGCGGCCGGTTTCCAGGAAGCCGTCGCCGATGTGCTGACCGCCAAGGCCGTGCGCGCGGCCACCGATCTCGGGGTGTCCACCCTGCTGATCGCGGGCGGGGTGGCGGCCAACTCCAGGCTGCGCGAACTGGCCGAGGAACGCTGCGCGGCGGCCGGGCTGACGCTGCGGGTCCCGCGCCCGCGATTGTGCACCGACAACGGTGCGATGATCGCCTCGTTCGCGGCACACCTGATCGCCGCCGGGGCGGAACCGTCGCCGTTGGATGCCGCCAGCGATCCGGGTCTGCCGGTGGTCAAAGGCCAAGTGGCGTGAGCTCTCTGGCCGAGAAGCTGGCCGACAAGCTGGAGATCACCGAGCTGCTGTACCGCTACGCCGAGTTGATCGACGCCGGGGACTTCGACGGGGTCGGGGAATTGCTCGGGCGCGGCACATTCATGGGTGTGGCGGGCGCGCCTGCCATCGCGAAGTTGTTCGCGCGCACCACCCGCCGGTTCCCGAACCACGGCAACCGCACGCGAACCCGGCACCTGGTGCTCAACCCGATCGTCGCGCTGGACGGGGACCGGGCTGCGGCCCGCTCGACGTTCTGCGTCGTGCAGAGCACCGAGACGGTGCGGCTGCAGCCGATCGTGGTCGGGCGCTACGCGGACGTGCTCGCCCGCGACGAAAACGGCTGGTACTTCACCGAACGCACGGTCGATGTGGAGATGGTCGGGGATGTGTCCGAGCACCTGAACATCGACCTGGCCTGACGGTTGTCAGCCCTCCGCTCATGCGGCAGGGTGCAGTTTCACGACGTGGATGTCGCTGGTCAGGATTCGGGCCCCGTCGGGTAGTGGGGGTGCGGTGCTTCGGTAGGTGCGGCCGGTGGGTGTGGTGAGTTCGGTGGTGTGGCGGCCGTGTCGGTCGTAGACGGTCGCGGTGGTCCAGCCGGGGTGTTCTTTGGTGTAGTTGCAGCGTTCGCACAGGCCTTGGCCGTTGCCGGCGCTGGTCGGACCGCCGTCGGCGTGGCGGGTGATGTGGTCGATGTGGCGGACCGGTGCGTTGCAGTAGGGGGTGCGGCAGCGCTGGTCACGCAGCGCGATCAGCCAGCGCAGCCCTTTGGGGAAGGCCCGGGCGGCCGATTCCAGGGCGACCAGGTTGCCGGTGGCCGGATCGGCGTAGAGCTTGCGCACCGTGGCCTCGGCCTCGGGATCGAGCAGTGCGGCCAAGGCCATCTGCCGGGCCACCGCCGCGGGGATGGGGCCGTAACCGGTCAACACCGCCGGGTCGGGGCCGTGGGCCAGCAAGCTTTCGTCGGAGACCACCAGGTTGAGCGCGACCGGGACCGCGGCGGCGACCTCACGGCCGGTGACGCGTCGGTAGAAGGCATCGGCCATCAACGCGCCCCGCCCCTGGCATCCATCGCCGGCGGCGATCGAGGCCGCCGCGGCGGCAGCGGCTTCGGCCTGCAACGCCTGATAGGCCGTGAGGCCTTCGGCCGAGGTCAGCAGCGCCGTGACGTACATCATGCCGTGCGGGGCCGGCCGCGCGGTGACAGCACGGTCGCACTGATGGCGGCTGATGCGCTCCATCACCGCGTCGTGGTCGAGCCGAATCGCCACCCGCCCGGCCGCGGCCTCCACCTTCCGGTCGCCCAGACCATCCAGCACGTCGGGATCGGCGCACAGTTCGGCATCCATCACGCGCCGATCGGCCGGTGCCAGGCAGGCGGCCTGGTCGGCGATGATCATCGCCCGCGCCTCGGTCAGCCGCCCCGACTGCAACGCGGCCAGCGTGTAGGGCATGTCCTCGACCAGTATCCGCGACATCTTCAGGTACTTGGCCCCATGCCACGGGGAGGCCTTGCGGGCCAGCCCGACCTCGGAGGCCAGACCACGGCCCCGCTGGGCCACCGCCACCCCCGCGGCCGCCTCCCGCGCATGACGTTTGGCCTCCAGCAGTGCGGTCACCCGCACCTGCCCGGCCGCGATCGCGGCAGCGGCGCGCTGCATCGCGGCCAGCTGATCAACCAACGCCCCCTCAGAGGCATCGGGATCAACCCCACACTGATCGAACACATGTTCGAGTCTATGCCGCCAAAACCGCCGGCGCAACCGTCGGTTGGTTCAGCCCTCGGCGAGTTCGGGCAATAGGCACAACCCAACCCTTGAGTGCTAGCACTCGCCTGTATAGAGTGCTAGGTGGCACGCGGCCAACCCCCCAGCGCCGGCACCCGCGACGACGGAGCGAGGGGGACGGGTGCATGCCGAACACCTGGTTAACCCGAGGGCCCCGGAGTACACCGGGACTCAATACCCAAACAAGTGGAGGGCTTCCATCGTGGCAGTCAACATCAAGCCACTCGAGGACAAGATCCTCGTTCAGGCCAACGCGGCCGAGACCACGACCGCTTCCGGTCTGGTCATCCCCGACACCGCCAAGGAAAAGCCGCAGGAAGGCACCGTCGTCGCAGTTGGCCCCGGCCGCTGGGATGAGGACGGCGAGAAGCGGATCCCCCTGGACGTTGCCGAGGGCGACACCGTCATCTACAGCAAGTACGGCGGCACCGAGATCAAGTACAACGGCGAGGAGTACCTGATCCTGTCAGCCCGCGACGTGCTGGCTGTCGTCGCTAAGTAAGCACCTGTGTCCCGCCCCGGAGATCCCCGTGTCCGCACGGGTGGTTTCCGGGGCGGTATGCGTTAGGTAGTCAGAAAGAGACTTATGAGCAAGCAGATTGAATTCAACGAAACTGCGCGCCGGGCCATGGAAGCCGGGGTCGACAAGCTCGCCGACGCGGTCAAGGTGACCCTGGGCCCGCGGGGCCGCCATGTGGTGCTGGCCAAGGCCTTCGGCGGCCCGCAGGTGACCAACGACGGTGTCACGATCGCTCGTGAGATCGACCTGGAAGACCCGTTCGAGAACCTGGGCGCCCAGCTGGTCAAGTCGGTGGCCACCAAGACCAACGACGTCGCAGGTGACGGCACCACCACTGCCACCGTCCTGGCGCAGGCCCTGGTCAAGGCCGGCCTGCGCAACGTTGCCGCCGGTGCCAACCCCATCGCCCTGGGTCTGGGCATCAGCAAGGCGGCCGACGCCGTGTCGGAAGCCCTGCTGGCCGCGGCCACCCCGGTTTCGGACAAGACCGCCATTGCCCAGGTCGCCACGGTCTCCTCGCGCGACGAGCAGATCGGTGAGCTGGTCGGCGAGGCCATGACCAAGGTCGGTCACGACGGTGTGGTCACCATCGAGGAGTCCTCGACCCTGAACACCGAGCTCGAGGTCACCGAGGGCGTCGGCTTCGACAAGGGCTTCATCTCGGCCTACTTCGTCAACGACTTCGACTCGCAGGAAGCCGTGCTCGAGGATGCGGTGGTGCTGCTGCACCGCGACAAGATCAGCTCGCTGCCCGACCTGCTGCCGCTGCTGGAGAAGGTCGCCGAATCCGGCAAGCCGCTGCTGATCATCGCCGAGGACGTCGAGGGCGAGGCGTTGTCCACGCTGGTGGTCAACGCCATCCGCAAGACGCTCAAGGCCGTGGCCGTCAAGGCGCCGTTCTTCGGTGACCGTCGCAAGGCGTTCCTGGATGACCTCGCCATCGTCACCGGTGGCCAGGTGGTCAATCCCGACGTGGGCCTGGTGCTGCGCGAGGTCGGCCTGGACGTGCTGGGCTCGGCTCGCCGCGTGGTGGTCAACAAGGACAGCACCGTGATCGTCGACGGTGGCGGCTCCAATGACGCGGTCGCCGACCGGGTCAAGCAGCTCAAGGCCGAGATCGAGACCACCGACTCCGACTGGGATCGGGAGAAGCTGCAGGAACGGCTGGCCAAGTTGTCCGGCGGCGTCGCGGTGATCAAGGTCGGCGCGGCCACCGAGACCGACCTGAAGAAGCGCAAGGAAGCGGTCGAGGACGCCGTCGCGGCGGCCAAGGCTGCTGTCGAGGAGGGCATCGTCACCGGTGGTGGCGCGGCACTCGTGCAGGCCCGCGCGGCCCTCGACAAGCTTCGCGGTGAGGTCTCCGGCGACGAGGCCCTCGGCGTCGCGGTGTTCGCCTCGGCGCTGTCGGCCCCGCTGTACTGGATCGCCACCAACGCCGGCCTGGACGGCTCGGTCGTGGTGAACAAGGTCAGCGAGCAGTCCAACGGGCAGGGCTTCAACGCCGCCACGCTGTCCTACGGTGACCTGGTCGCCGAGGGCATCGTCGACCCGGTCAAGGTGACCCGCTCTGCGGTGCTGAACGCCGCTTCGGTGGCGCGGATGATCCTGACGACCGAGACGGCCGTCGTGGACAAGCCCGCCGAGGAAGACGAGCACGACGGTCATCATCACGGCCACGCTCACTAGGTAGTCACGTAGAACACCCCCGGTCCTGTTGGGCCGGGGGTGTTTTCGTTGAGCTGGACTGCTTCAGCTCAGCGCGAGCAGCGCTCCGCCCGAGAACATCGAGTCGTGGCACTCTATTGCCGAGGGAGTCGCACCCGGCGGGATATCGAATACAGCCTGCGTATCGATTCCCAAGCCGGGGTTGATGTCCTCCATCCAGCCGTTGTCCATGATGCTGGTAGCCGCGTACTCGTTGCCGTTGATGAGTAGCTTCTGGCTGGTGGCTGAGAAACTGCGGGCCTGATCACCGATGTTTGTCACGCGGAGCTTTACGATGAAGAACTCGCCCTTGGCGATCTCAGGCGAGAACGCATCAGCGATCTGTGTCACGCCCCGTTCGACGCCCAGTACCTGGAATTCGAACTTGCCGTCACGAACGGAGGCCCCTGCCGGAGCGGGCACGTCCGCGTCTGCGACGGGTTTTGCAGTGGACGTGGATGGCTCGGACAACGAAGCGATCGGACTAGTCGAGCCGGACTTGGTTTCGGCGCTCTTCTCGCTGTCGCCTAGAGAGCCGATGGCGACCAACGCCAAGAACCCGGCTCCTACCCCGAGCCCGATCTTTTTCCCTCTGGACATCCCCGGCTTAGGTTGGCCAACGGCAGGTGTCGGTAGGCCGACCGGCGCGTAGTGTTCGGTCCAAACTTTGCCGTCGAAGTAACGCTGGCGGCCCGGATCTGATGGATCTGGATACCAACCTGCTATTGGCTGCGTCATGTAATCCCTGTCTCTGTTAGCTGTGGTGCTCACAGCTGGCGGTCAGCATAGCCGCCGGGGCCGACAAGGCGCGCTGATTTAGCTGCCAGTGCGACGGTCATGAGCCGATCGGTCCAGTAACTCTGGAAACCGTCTGCAAAGAGAGTGATGCCTTTCCAGAAACCGACGTATCACTCTGTTTCCAGTTGCAACGATGAGTTTCTGAACCGACCCCGGTCGGTACGGGTATGACCGAAGAAACCATGAGTAGCGCGTGCACCGTCGATGCTCCGGCCGAGACCGTATTCGGGGTGCTGGCCGACCCGACCACCCATCAGGCGATCGACGGCACGGGTTGGGTGCGGGAGTCGCTCGACGGCAAGCGGCTGACCGACGTCGGCCAGGTCTTCCGGATGGCGATGTACCACAACAACTACGGCGGCATGCACTACGAGATGGCCAACCGGGTCGAGGTGTTCGAGCCGCCGCACGCGATCGCGTGGCTGCCGGGCCAAGGCGCCGGCGGCGCCACTCTCGACTTCGGCGGATGGATCTGGCGTTACGATCTGAAATCGTTGGGTGACAACAAGACTGAGGTCACGCTGACGTACGACTGGTCGGCGGTACCGCAGGCCATTCGGGAGAACATCGAGTTCCCGCCGTTCGGCCGGGAGCACCTGGACAACTCGCTCAAACATCTCGCCGGGCTGGCGCAGGATCGGGTGCAGACCCGGACCAAGCCCAGCACCTAAGGTCAAGTAGTCCGAAACGCCCGCGCTCACCAGGGCGAAGGTGTTTTGTTTCGGCATGGACCGGATCTTTCAGTGGGTGTGGGATCGGTGCGGGCCGAGGTACTCCTGGGCGATCTGCCCGTTCGTCTACCTCGCGGGTCTGTCGGTCTATCTCGCCTATCCGTTGATCATCGTCGCGTTCGAAGGATCCGACCGCTACGCCGAGGCGGTGGCCATCACCTGTGTCGCCATGCTGGTGCGGGTCTACCTGTTCGTGCTTCCCGGCTCGAAGTGGTTACGTCCGATCGAAAAGTGGGCTGCGGGCCATGAGGTGGATCCGGTGGCGGCGCTGCGCGCTACCTTCATCTACGCGCGCCGGACGATCGTCCGGGTGCTCGCCACCGACGTGCTGTGGGCGCCGTGCCTGGGGATCATTCTGGCCACCATGGCCGGTGCGACGGGGTGGCGGTTGGTCCAATACGGGATCGTGGGAGCGGCGTATGGCGCGGCCACCGGGGTGATCGGCGTGCACAGCTTCACCGAAGGTTCGCTGCGTCCGGCTCGGGCCGCGATCGCCGGTGATACCGCGATGGGCGACGCGCTGCCCCGGTCGCACCCCACCTTCGCCGCGTGGTCCAACATCACCATGCTCGCGATGGCTTTCGGCTTCGCCGTCGGTGCGGCGCTGTTGGCGTCGGTGATCACTCGGGCCCACGAGGATCCGGTCGTCTCGCTCGGGATCGGGGCGGTCCTGATGCTCATCGCCGGGCCGGTCGCGGTCATGACGGTCTCGCCCTTCCTGCGGCCGGTCCGCGATCTTGCCGAGGGCACCGAACGGGTAGCCGCCGGTGACTACAGCCGGCGCCTGCCCGTAGTCCAGGATGACGACCTGGGTGCCCTGTCTGCCTCGTTCAACCGGATGCAGGCGGGTTTGGCTGAGCGGCAACGACTTCAGGCGGCATTCGGAACGTACGTCGATCCGGCGTTGGCCGCGCGGCTGCTCGAGCAGGGTGACGACGTGTTCGCCGGCGAGCGGCGGGATGTCACGGTGATGTTCGTCGACGTCCGCGATTTCACACCGTTCGCCGAGGCCAACAGTGCCGAGGACACCGTGTCCCGGCTCAACGCACTGTTCGAGATCGTGGTGCCCGCGGTGGTCGATGCGGGTGGGCATGTGAACAAGTTCCTCGGTGACGGTGCGCTGGCGGTGTTCGGCGCTCCGAATGGGCTTGCGGGCCATGCGGATGCGGCGGTGTGCGCTGCCGTGCTGATTCAGCGGCTTGTCGATGAGCGATTCGACGGTGCGCTTCGGATCGGGATCGGGATCAACACCGGGGTGGTGATCGCGGGCACCATCGGGGGCGCGGGCAAGCTGGAGTTCACGTTGATCGGTGACGCCGTCAACGTGGCAGCCCGCGTGGAACAGCTCACCAAGACCACCGGTGACACCATCTTGCTGACCCAGCAGACCGTCGACGCGGTGGCCACTCGCCCAGCCGGGCTTTCCGCGCGAGGACCGCATGTC
The DNA here is from genome assembly GCF_019050325.1 of [Mycobacterium] fortunisiensis. GTDB lineage: Bacteria > Actinomycetota > Actinomycetes > Mycobacteriales > Mycobacteriaceae > Mycobacterium > Mycobacterium fortunisiensis. The sequence continues at coordinate 321,739 of NZ_VOMB01000010.1, forward strand.
CTGAAAGGAAAATCAGCGGCCGTGCAGCTCTTCGGTTTCGATCCGTTATGACGCGCGGTCTCCGGTGTTCTCCCTCGCGAGGATCCGCCACGCTTCTTCGATCACATCTTCGTCGATGTCCTCGGGGCGGGTGTTCGCGGCGACGGCCGTAGCGTAGATGTCATCCAGGTCCGCAAGGCCATCGGTCAGTTCGTTTTGGTGGCCGAAGGTTTCGTGTGCCCACGCGGTCAGTGCCCTCGGTTCCATTGCGCCCAATACGGTTTCGGTGGCCATCGCGATCAGGCCGGCGTGCACCGCAGCCGGGCTTGCGGGCGGGTAGAAGGGAATCCCGAGGTCGGTAAGGACTGGCTCGAGCAGTTCGGGGACTTCGCCGCCGGCATCCGCCAAGGGGACGGCGGCAAGTTCACTCAGTGCCTGGCCGTCAAGCTCTGCCACCAGCAGGTCACACGCGGCCAGGACGACGTCGGGGCCGCTGGCCTGGCCGACGTACCACAACCCGACCACGCGCTGGAAGCGTGCGAGTGCGGTGCGATGGCTCATCCCAGACGTCATACCTCCGATTTTCGTCTAACGAGTGGGCTGAATGGACACCAATTTCAGGGCGTCTGCCCGTGTGTCATCCAGTGTGAACCGGACCAGCAGGGTGTCGGGGGGAAACTTGGTGGCCAGGTCATTGAGGGTCCTGGGCAAAAACACCTTGGCCTTGGCGTTGCCGTACCAATTGGGATCGGGTGGGTCGGTGTTGAGGTCGCCCACCCGGTCGATCTCGGCGTCCCACTCTTGGACGGGTGCGGGCGGATCGTCCCCGAACCCGGCCGACTTCAGATACGCGTCTTCGGGGCCGGCAAGGGTGACTGCCTCCGTCCCGTCCACGGGCGTCCCGGTGATCGTGCCGTCGATGACATCGGCTGTCACCGAGGTCAGCCGCGCCGTGCAGACGTCGTCGACCAGCTTGGGCGGCACGCAGAATTCGGGCAGCGGGACCGCCTGAGCCGGGGCGGCATTCAGCACGGCCGGCACCGCCAGTACCGCCGCGGCGGTACCGATGCCGGCCAGTGCCCGGCGGAAATCGTTCGGCATCGCGGCCTCCTCTTTCAAGGTCCTTTCAAGGTCCCCGCACCGTATGTCGGCCCGCTCGTCGCCAGGGTTACACGGTGGCGCGGGAGCTCGCTGAAAAGTGCAGGTCAAGACGCCTGCGAGGGCTACTGTCACGCCATGGACCGCATCTGGCAATGGGCGTGGGATCACTGCGCCACGCGGTATTCGTGGGTGTTCTGTGGCGTCATGTTCGCCCTGGCCCTGCCGATCTACCTGTTTTTGGCGTTCGTCGTCGTCGCTCTCGAACGATCCGACCGCTACCTCGAGGCCGCCGCGGTCGCCGTTGTCGCGCTGCTGACCACGACATTCGGGCCCCGACCCGCCATGGCCGGGATCCGCCGTGCAGAGCGGTGGGCAGCCGGCGACCAGGCCGATCGAGAGGCAACGCTGGAAGCCACCTACACGTGGGCGCGCGAGGTGGTGATGCGAGCGGTGGTGAGCAACGCCATCATGGGCGCCCTGCTTCTGGTCCTCGTCGGGATGCTCGTCGGGGCCGGGCAATCACGATTGGTCCAGTACGGGGTGGTGGGTGCCGCCTTCGGGGCGGCCGCGATGACGCCGGGTGTGCACAGCTGCATCGAAACTGCCATGCGGCCCATCAGGGTGGCTCTCGCCGGTGACTCCGGGATCGGTGACGCACTTCCCCGCTCTCGTCCCAGTTTTGCCGCCTGGGCGAACGTGTCCATGCTCGCGATCACATTTGCGTTCGCCGGAACGGGCGCCATGCTGGCAGCCGTGTTGGGCCGTACCGCTGAGGTTCCGCTGCTCCTCGTCGTGATCGCCTGCGTGATGACCGTCTTTTTCGCGGTGCCGATCACCGTCGTCGGCGTGTTTTCGCCGTCGCTACGACCCATCAGGGACCTCGCGGAGGGCACCCGCCGGGTTGCGGCCGGTGACTTCAGCAGACGGCTGCCGGTGACGCAGGACGACGATCTGGGCGCGTTGGCCGCCTCGTTCAATCGGATGCAGGCGGGTTTGGCTGAGCGGCAACGACTTCAGGCTGCGTTCGGGACGTACGTCGATCCCGCGCTGGCGGCCCCGCGATTTCACACCCTTCGCCGAGACCAATACCGCCGAAGACGCTGTCGCGCGGCTCAATGCGCTGTTCGAGATGGTGGTACCCGTGGTCGTCGATGCCGGCGGGCATCTGAACAAGTTTCTCGGCGACGGCGCCCTGGCGGTCTTCGGCGCCCCGAATGATCTTGCGCACCATGCCGATGCGGCGCTGCGGACCGCGGTGCAGATTCAGCAACTCGTAGCCGAGCGATTCGACGGTGAACTTCGGATCGGGGTCGGGATCAACACCGGCGTGGTGATCGCGGGCACCATCGGTGGTGGCGGCAAGCTGGAGTTCACCCTGATCGGCGACACGGTCAACGTCGCCGCGCGCATCGAGCAGCTCACCAAGACCACCGGTGATCCAATCCTGCTCACCAGGCAGTCGGTCGACGCCCTGGCTTCTCGGCAACTCGGACTGACCGACAGGGGATTTCATCCGGTACGGGGCAAATCGACAGCCGTGCAGCTCTACGGACTGGATCCGCGGCGCGTGTGAATCAATTTGGTATCGGTGGCACGACACGTCCGTCCGCCGGGTGGTTTTCGTCGCCACGTGGCACACAATGCGGATATGACGGAACCGCGGGAGTCGCCGCGCGGGGTCTCGCGTCAGGTGTTTCTGCGTGGCGCTGCTGGGGCGCTGGCGGCCGGAGCGGTGTTCGGAACCGTTCGTGCCAGTGCCGAGCCGACCGGCTGGGAGGCGCTGTCATCCGCCATCGACGGGCAGGTCATCCTGCCCGGCAGTGGTGGGCAATTCGATTCGGCCAAGCAGGTTTTCAACACCAACTTCAACGGGTTGGCGCCCGCAGCGGTCGTCACCCCCGCGTCAGCGTCCGACGTGCAAAAGGCGATGGCCTTTGCCGCGACGCACAAACTCAAGGTCGCCCCACGCGGCGGTGGGCATTCCTATGTAGGTGCGTCGACGGCACCCGGCACCATGGTGCTGGACCTGCGTCAACTGCCCGGCGACATCCACTACGACGGCACCACCGGGCATGTCACGGTGACGCCCGCGACCGGCCTGTATGCGATTCACCAGACGCTGGCCGGAGCCGGCCGGGGGATTCCCACCGGCACCTGCCCGTCGGTCGGCGCGGCCGGACATGCGCTGGGCGGCGGGCTGGGCGCGCAATCGCGCCACGCCGGCCTGATGAGTGACCAATTGGTGTCGGCCACAGTGGTACTGCCCGGCGGCGGGGCCGTCACCACCTCGGCTCAGGAACACCCGGACCTCTACTGGGCCCTGCGTGGCGGAGGTGGCGGCAATTTCGGCGTGACTACCGCGCTCACCTTCGGCACCTTCCCCATCAGTGACGTCGATATCGTCGGCCTGCACTTTCCGTTGCAGGCGTTCGCGCAGGTTCTGGTCGGCTGGCAGAACTGGCTGCGCACCGCCGACCGCAGCAGCTGGGCTTTGGCCGACACCATCACCGACCCCCAGGGCGCGCACTGCCGCATCCTGGCGACCTGCCCGGCCGGATCCGGTGACAGCGTCGCGGCCGCTGTCGTCAAAGCGGTGGGCCTGCAACCGGCCAACATGGACACCCGCACATCCAACTACCTGGATCTGGTGAAGTTCCTGGCCGCCGACAACCTCAATCCGTCACCGCTGGGTTATGTCGGCGGGTCCGACGTGTTCGGGTCGATCACCCCGGCGACGGCCCAGGCGATCGCCGCGGCATTCGAGGCTTTCCCCGGCGGAGCGGGCCGTCCGTTGGTGATCATGCATGCCCTTGACGGTGCATTGGCCACCGTGGGGCCGGGGGACACCGCGTTCCCGTGGCGCAGGCAGTCGGCCCTGGTGCAGTGGTATGTGGAAACCTCGGGTTCCCCAGCGGCAGCGGCCAATTGGCTCAGCACCGCACATCAGGCGGTGGCACCGCATTCGGTCGGCGGCTACGTGAACTACCTTGAGGCGAATCAACCGGCGTCGCGGTACTTCGGTGCCAATCTGTCGCGGCTGTCTGCCGTCCGGCAGAAATATGACCCGGGCCGGATCATGTTCTCTGGCCTGAACTTCTGATGTGACACTTTTGATCCGGCGGCGCCAGGGTCGGCTTTCCCGCCCCGGACAACCGCTGCCGCTCTAGCCTCGAGGCCAGGGACCACACCAGCGGAGGAAACCGAACATGCGAGCAACCGTGATGTACGAGGCCGGCGACGTGCGGGTGGAGAACGTGCCCGATCCGGTCTTGAAGGAACCGGCAGACGCCATCGTGCGGGTCACCCGCGCGTGCATCTGTGGCAGTGACCTGTGGCCGTACCAGTCCATGCCGCACAAGGACGGCGGCCGGCGCATGGGACACGAGTTCATCGGCGTCGTCGAGGAACTCGGTACCGAGGTGTCCGGTCTGCGGCGCGGCGACCTGGTGGTGGCCCCGTTCGTCTGGGCGGACAACACCTGTGACTTCTGCCAGGAGGGGCTGCAGACGTCCTGCCGTCACGGTGGGGGCTGGGGTGAGCGCGGGGTCGACGCCGGCCAGGGTGAGGCCGTGCGCGTACCGCAGGCGCAGGGCACGCTGGTGAAGCTTCCGGTGGGCGAGGATTCAGCGCTGATGGCCTCGCTGCTGACCCTGTCCGACGTGTTCTGCACCGGTCACCACGGGGTGGTGACCGCGCACGTGCAGCCGGGTTCGAGTGTGACCGTGATCGGCGACGGTGCGGTCGGACTGTGTGCGGTGCTGGCCGCCAAGCGGTTGGGTGCCGAGCAGATCATCCTGAACGGGCGCCACACCGACCGCACCGATCTGGGGCGGGAATTCGGTGCCACCGACGTTGTACCCGAGCGTGGTGAGGAGGCCGTCGCGAAGATCCGTGAGCTGACCGGCGGCGACGGGACGCAGGCGGTGATCGAGTGCGTCGGGACCGAGCCGTCGCTGGCCACCGCGCTGGATGCGGTGCGCGCCGGCGGCCGGGTCAGTAGGCTCGGGGTGTCCCAATACACCCAGGTCCCAATGGGTTTCGGCACATTCTTTCGCAACGTCACCCTCACCGGAGGCGTCGCGCCGGCTCGGGCCTACATCGAAGAACTCATGCCCGACGTGCTGGACGGGACCATCGAACCCGGCCGGGTGTTCGACCGGACCATCGGCCTCGACGAGACTCCCGAGGGATACCGCGCGATGGCCGACCGCAAAGCGCTCAAGGTGTTGATCGAGCCGTGAGACCGGGGTGCTGACACCGGGTGAGGCTGCGTGACGGGGGCGTTGGCGGACTCGTTGCGGTACATCTCGCGGTAACGCGTCACCTGGCTCGGTGGGATCGGGGTGGCGAAGATGCTGACGTTGTTGGCCGGGGCCTGCGGTCCCCGGGCCGCTGCCAGCCTGGCCGCACCGGCCCGGAAGTTGATGACGGTGCCGCTCAGGCACACGACCAGGGTCACGCCGGCCACGATGGCCAGCTTGCTACCGAGTGCCAGGGCGGCGACAAAGGTCCCGAGCGAGACGAACGCGAGCAGCAGCAGCAGGTATGCGACGCCGGGGAGTGGGATGCGGCTGGGGTGTGCGGGACGGATGGACATGTGATCACCTCGGAAAACTCGGACAATCATCGAAACGCTACGCGGAGCGTATCGATGCTACGTATAGCGTAGCGCAAAATGGAGCTGGGATATTCCCGGTAGAGGTGATCGGTACACGGACAGGGGACTGATGGCGCAGCAGGGTCGGGTCGAGGACGGTATTGCGGAGTCGACGCTGCAGCTGCTGCGCAGCGGAGGCCCGCGGGCGGTCACCATCGAGGCGGTCGCGGCGCACTCGGGAATCGCCAAGACGACGATCTACCGTCGGCATCCGAATCGGCGGGACATGCTGGCCGGCGTTCTGCAACGGCTTGCCTCGCCGCCGCCGCTGGACCCGCAGGCCGACGCGCCCGATCGGCTGCGATGGCTGATCACCCACGCCATCGGCACGATTCAGGACGGCGTCGGGCTCGGGGGCCTGGCGGCGATGCTCACCGAAGACGACCCCGAATTCACCACGCTGTTTCGCAAACTGCTCATCGAGCAGCGCGCAGCGCTGGCGGCGGTGATCGACGCCTCCAAGGATGACGGCTCGATGCGCAAGGGCATCGACACCGCGACGCTGATCGACGCGGTGGTGGGCGCTTTTATCGCCGAATACGCCCGCACCGGCACCAACGAAGATGGTTGGCAGGAGCGCTTGTTCGACATGTTCTGGCCCACGGTGCGCGCAACGCCATGACGTCGCGAGCGCCGCGGCCCGTCAGCGGCGCTGCAGTTCGATGACCGGGATGACCCGATCCGTCTTGGTCTGATATTCGCCGAATCCCGGTGCCTGCTCGACGATTCGGGGGTAGGCCGCGTCCCGCTCCTCCCGTGGCATCTCGCGGGCGTGCACATCGTAAGCGTCGGTGCCGATTTCGATATGGGCGTCCGGATGGGCCCGCAGATTGTGCAACCACGCCGGGTCGACGTCGGCGCCGGCATAGGAGCCGACGATGGCGAGTTTCCCGTCGAGGTCGAAGGCCATCACCGGGTTGATGCGCTCCTTGCCGGACTTGGCACCGGTGGTGTGCAGCAGGAGCAACGTCGCGCCCTCGAACGGGCCGCCGACCTTGCCTCCGTTGGCGCGGAACTCGGCGATGATCTTGTCATTCCAGTTGTCGGTCATGACTTCCTTCTTACGCCTGTCAGCTGTTCGCCGATGGGTCAATCCGCCAACGTCACGGCCGCCGATGCCAGCCGATCCGGGTCGCCGACGATGTCGATGAGAGATACCCGGCCGTCACGGATGTCAAGACGCAGTAGGGTTTTCAGTTGCCCTGCCGGTGCGATGACGATGCCTGCGAAACCGTCGAGCACCGCGACCTCGCCACCGCGTGCGACCGCGGCGAACATCTTGGACTCCTCGACGAACTCACGCGCACCCCGCAGTTCGGTGGGGATGTGTTCGCCGACGAGCACGCGGTCGACGCGGCGCACCACGTCGGGATCGAGGATCTCGAGCAGCGCGGCGAGGTCACCCTGTTGTGACGCGGCCAGGAAGGTCCGGGCGATCTGGAGGTGCTCGCTCGTGGGGCGCTCGGCGGGCACGGCGCCGTGAACCCGGTCCCGGGCCCGGCTGGCCAGCTTCTTGGCGGCCTGCGGCGTGCGGTCCAGCAGTGCGGCGATGTCGTCGAAGGGCACGGCGAAGGCGTCGTGCAAGACGAACGCCACCCGCTGGGCCGGGGAGAGCCGGTCGAGCACGACGAGCAGCGCGCGGCCCACGGACTCGGCCATGGCCACTTGCTCGTCGGCGCCGGGAGCGGAGGCAGCCGGGGTGACCTCGCCGGCTCCCAGTAGTTCGGCTCGCCGGTTGCGTTCGCGGAGCCGGTCGAGGCATTCCCGGGCGACCGTCGTGGTGAACCAACCGGTCGGATTGTCGACGTCGGCGATCCCACGCCGGCTGACCTTGAGCCAGGTGGCCTGGACGGCGTCGTCGGCGTCGTGCACCGAGCCGAGCAGTCGGCAGGCGACGGCGCGCAAGTGTCGACGGTCCTGGTCGAACCGGGTCGCCAGGGCCTGTTGGTCGGTCATGGGTCACCTTTCGTGCGCGGCGAGCGTCATCAGGGTGAACCACCATCCGACGAACCCCACACAGGAGACGACTGCCATGACCCTACAACTCGGCGTGACCGCGGTCCTGATCGTCACGATCACCGCCGCCGCCAACACCGCGATGGCAGTGGCCGACCTCGCCGGGGCCCGCTTCGTGCTGGCCAATTCCGCGGAGGTAGGTGTGCCGCGCACCTGGATTCGGACACTCGGCCTGCTGAAAGGGGCGGGCGCGGTGGGACTGCTGACAGGTGTGCTGGCGGTCCCGCCGATCGGGGTGGCGGCCGCGATCGGGCTCACCGCCTTCTTCATCGGTGCCGTCGTCACCCACATCCGCGCCCGGGTGTTCTACAACATCGGTTTCCCCGTCACGTTCCTGGTACTCGCGGTGCTGTCGCTGGGGGCGTTCGCCGCCGGCTGACGCCCGACGCCGAAGGCCCGGGCCCCGCATCGGGGACCGGGCCTCGGGCCGTGCTGAAAATCAGGCGCTGCGGCGGATACCGCGCTTGAGCAGGAGTTCGCGCTCGGACTCGCTCAGGCCGCCCCAGATGCCGTACGGCTCACCGACGGCCAGCGCATGCGAACGGCATTGCGCGATCACCGGGCAACTGCGGCACATCTCCTTGGCGCGCGTCTCACGCTGGGCGCGGGCACGTCCACGTTCACCGTCCGGATGGAAAAACATCGACGAATCGACTCCACGGCAAAGTCCTTGCATTTGCCAATCCCAGATATCCGCATTGGGGCCGGGAAGCTGCTGCGGCTGCGGCATATGGAAAACCCCTCTCTGCTCGCCCATTTCGCCAAAGCGGGCGGGTGTGAGTCGGTGGAACCGAAGTGAGCTTGTGTCGCCGATGACCGCTCGTGCACACAAACTAGGGGGACCGAATAAACCGCGTCAATAGTCTCGCGCTGTGCGAAAGGACATATCCGCAGGTCGAGAATTTACATCACGTTCATCGTGGCGATGCTTTCGCCACTGCGCGTGACTCCGAGATCTGCTCGCGGCCTTTGGTTTTCCCGCTGCCCCGGGCCGGTGATCAATGCGACCGAATAACGTTGGTCGGTGGTTGTTGACGTGCCATTAACAGTGCAGCCATCAATTGTTAACGAATAGCCGCACGGCAATTTATATTCTTGCCGCCGGTCGTCGCGAGGTTGCCCGCGTACCCGCGACACCCCTGGTATTGATAGCGTCGCGAACCGATGACCGCCACCGCCGAGGCCGCCACGGTCCTGGCCGACGCCGCATTCGGCGCCGACCCGGGCCGGTGGCCCCTGCCCGCCGCCACCACCTCGCACGAGCGCTGGCTGCGGGCGGTGGCCGCGGGTGGGCAGGGCCGTTACGCGTGCGCGCTGACCGAGCTCGCCGGCGTGCTGCGGAGCCCAGGCAGCGGACCCCTGGTGTCGCTGGCGCACAGCACCCGCGCCTCCTTCCTGCGTCAGCTGGGTGGCCACGTCCGCGCTCGTGGTGTCGACGGCCTGGCCTGGGCCCACCGCGGCGAGGACGGCGAGGCGGCCGCCGATGCCCTCGTCGGGCTCGCCGCCGACGCGCTGGGGGTGGGCCGGTTCGGGCTGTCCGGCCGGCTTCTCGAGCGGGCCCGCGACGTCTCGGCCGCGCCGCGTCCACGGGTCCGGTTGTCGTGGGTCAGCGCCGAGCTGGCGATGGCGCGCGGACACGGCGCCGAAGCGGTCGAGCATGCCCACCGCGGTGTTGCGGCGGCGGCCGACTACGGCTCGACGCGTCATGCGGTCAAGTCGGATGTGGTGCTGGCTGCGGCACTGTGCAGCGCCGGCGAGCTCGACGCCGCACGGGAGGTCGCCGACGCGGCGCTGTCGGCCGGCGAGAAGTCCGGGCTGATTCCGCTGTGCTGGGCCTTGGCGTGCCTGCTGGCCGACATCGGCAGCGCCACGCACGACGCGCCACAAATCATCGGCATCCGCGACCGCTGCGCGGATACAGTGCGCCGCAGAGGCGGCGTGTGGGCCGGAGCCTGATCCGGCACCGGCCCGGTCGCAGCCGAGCGATCGTTATTGTTTAGCTCGGCCATACCGCCAAGAGTGTCGGTGCTACGTAACGCTGGAGAGATCGCCCACGATGACAAGTTCGGGAGAGCGTCTCGACATTGTCGTTGCTGAGGCAGTTGCCGGCGATCGGAACGCGCTCTCAGAAGTGCTGGAGATCATTCGGCCGATCGTCGTGCGGTACGTCCGGGCGAGGGTCGGGGCAACCGAGCGCAGTGGTCTCTCAGCTGATGACGTTGCGCAGGAGGTGTGCTTGGCCGCCATTACGGCGCTGCCGCGCTACAAAGATCAGGGACGCCCGTTCCTGGCCTTTGTCTACGGCATCGCTGCGCACAAGGTTGCTGACGCGCATCGCGCGGCAGCCCGGAACCGTGCCGAGCCCACTGACGTAGTGCCCGAGCGGTTCTCCCTCGACGCGGGGCCCGAACAGTCCGCTCTCGACTCCGAATCTTCGCAGCGGATGGCCCGGCTGCTGTCCGTGCTGCCCGAGAAGCAGCGCGAGATCCTCATCCTGCGGGTCGTGGTCGGCATGAGTGCCGAGGAGACCGCCGAGGCCGTCGGCAGCACCGCCGGCGCCGTGCGCGTGGCACAGCACCGTGCCCTGGCCCGGCTCAAGACCGAGATCATGGCGACGAGGCCGGACCATGCCTGACTTCGGCCGCTGGACCTCAAACGGTGGTGATCCGTCCCTCAACGAGATCAACCGGACCGAGAAATTCATCGAGGCGCTCTCCCTCGAGCGGCAGGTCTATGCCACCGATCGGGAAGAGGCCGAGCTGTCCGTCCTGCTGGCCGGATGGCGAGACGACGCACGACGCACGCCGATGTCGGGTATCGCGACGCCGCGCGAAGCCGTCGCGGCTCTCGACAAGGCCACCGCGCAGGGCCGGGTGCGGATCCCCATGGCGCTGGTGGGGTCGATGGCCGCCGCGGTGCTCTGCGTCGGCGGTTTCGGTGCCGCGGTGTACGGTTCCGGCCCCGGCGACGCCCTGTTCGGGGTGCGCGGTGCGGTCTTCGGGACCCAACAGACCGCGCGCGACGTGCATGTCGAGTTGGCGTCCAGCGAGCTCAGGCAGGTGCAGCAACTGATCGACGAGGGCCAGTGGGAACAGGCCCAGGAGAAGCTGCAGACCATCACCACCACGGTGGCCACCGTCGACAACGAACAACGCAAGCAGGAACTCGTCGACCGTTGGCAACAACTGTCGGTCAAGGTCGAGAACCGCGACCCGAATGCGACCGTGCCGCCCGACGCGCCGCCGGTGGTGCTGCCCGAGGTGACGGTGACGACGACGCCGTCGTCCGGCGAGAGTCCCACCGAGGAGACTCCGACGTCGACGCCGGTGAGCCCGACGACGAGTCCGACGAGTCCAACGAGCCCGACGAGCCCGGGTACGACGCCCACGACCGCTCCGCAGGAGCCGGTGCCGGGATCGGAGACGGTGGTCCCGTCCACCCCGGCGCCGTCGTCGGCGCCCGAGACCACAGGTCCGGAACATTCGGCGACGTCATCGCCGGTGACGACCGAGCCGACGGCCCCGTCGCCCTCGAGCAGCGCCCGGCCGACGGTTCCGGCGACCTCGTCAGCACCGACTGCTCCGGCGACCACCGCCCGGCCGTCCACCTCGCCGGCTCCTGCCGCCGAGGCGCCGACCACCACCACGACGGTGGTCACGCAGGTGGAGCCGACATCGGTGCCCTCGGCGCCGCCGGTGCGCGCCACGACGGCCGCACCCACAGCCGACGAGGCCGAAGGCCCGTCGGATGAGATTCCGCTGTTGCCCGGGTCAGGCGAGACCGGGTCGGGCGAGCGCTAGTGGACGGTCAGCGGTAGCCGTCGGTTTCCGACGTGGCCTCGTTGAGCGAGGCGTCGGCGTAGCCGCGGCAGTAGTCCCACGTGACGTAAGCGTCGGGCTCGGGGTCGTAGGCCGGCTCGTGCGGCCGCACCGTGCCGTCGACGAGCAGCTGCAGCAGGTTGGCCCGCAGCATGTCCCAGTCGTGGTAGTGGTCCTGCTGGCACTCGTCGCAGCACACGACGAGGCCACGGATTCCCTTGTGCGCCAACAGCGCTTCATACACCGCCAGATCGGCGAGATCCGCCTCCACGGCCGTCCGCTCCTGAGGGTCCAGGGGCTGGCCCGGCTCGATCGCGTCCAGCGCAGCCGAGGGATCGCAGGGATCGTCGGCAAACGGATCGGGCGGCAAACCAGGGGGGAGATGGTCACGCACGTGTCCCACACTACGCAGCCGTACAGGTATCGCGCCAGCCGTCCTGGGTGCGTGGCGACGGCTGCCGGATGCGCGTCGGATGCGCAAGGAGCGGCAACAACACTGTCAATATGCGAGCCGATAGAATCGGGTCACACGCCCCACGCCTGCCACTGGAGGCCCCACCCATGTCGATCGCTGAAAGCAGCGTTCCCATCGCCGTACCGGTGCCGACCGGTGGCGATGATCCCACCAAGGTCGCGATGCTCGGCCTGACTTTTGACGACGTCCTGCTGCTGCCGGCCGCTTCCGATGTGGTGCCCGCCACTGCCGACACCTCCAGTCAACTGACCCGCAACATCCGGTTGCGGGTGCCGCTGGTCAGCTCTGCGATGGACACCGTCACCGAGTCCCGGATGGCCATTGCGATGGCCCGGGCCGGCGGCATGGGCGTGCTGCACCGCAACCTTCCGGCCGCTGAACAGGCCGCCCAGGTCGAGACCGTCAAGCGCTCTGAGGCCGGCATGGTCACCGACCCGGTCACCTGCTCGCCGACCAACACCCTGGCCGAGGTGGATGCCATGTGCGCCCGGTTCCGGATCTCCGGGTTGCCGGTGGTGGACGAGGGCGGGCAACTGGTTGGCATCATCACCAACCGCGACATGCGCTTCGAGGTCGACGAGAACAAGCCGGTCGCCGAGGTGATGACCAAGGTGCCGCTGATCACCGCGCAGGAAGGCGTCTCGGCCGAGGCCGCCCTGGGCCTGCTGCGCCGGCACAAGATCGAGAAGCTGCCGATCGTGGACGGGCACGGCAAGCTGACCGGCCTGATCACGGTCAAGGACTTCGTCAAGACCGAACAGTTCCCGCTGGCCACCAAGGACAGCGACGGCCGGTTGCTGGTCGGGGCCGCCGTCGGCGTCGGGGAAGACGCCTGGGCGCGGGCCATGACCCTGGCCGACGCCGGCGTCGACGTGCTGATCGTCGACACCGCCCACGCCCACAATCGGGGCGTGCTCGACATGGTGGCGCGGTTGAAGAAGACCGTGGGGGACCGGGTCGAGGTGGTCGGCGGCAACGTGGCCACCCGAGCCGCAGCTTCGGCGCTGGTGCAGGCCGGCGCGGATGCGGTCAAGGTCGGCGTCGGACCCGGCTCGATCTGCACCACCCGTGTCGTCGCCGGCGTCGGTGCCCCGCAGATCACCGCGATCTTGGAGGCCGTCGCGGCCTGCAAGCCCTACGGCGTCCCGGTGATCGCCGACGGCGGGCTGCAGTACTCCGGCGACATCGCCAAGGCGCTGGCCGCCGGTGCGTCCACGGCCATGCTGGGGTCGCTGCTGGCCGGTACCGCCGAATCGCCCGGCGAGTTGATCTTCGTCAACGGCAAACAGTTCAAGAGTTACCGCGGCATGGGTTCGCTGGGGGCCATGCAGGGACGCGGTGGCGGCAAGTCCTACTCCAAGGACCGCTACTTCCAGGACGACGTGCTCTCCGAGGACAAGCTCGTGCCCGAGGGCATCGAGGGCCGGGTGCCGTTCCGCGGGCCCCTGGGCACCGTGATCCACCAGCTCACCGGCGGTCTGCGGGCGGCCATGGGCTACACCGGCTCGGGCACCATCGAGCAGTTGCAGCAGGCGCAGTTCGTCCAGATCACGGCGGCCGGGTTGAAGGAAAGCCACCCGCACGACATCACCATGACTGTCGAGGCCCCCAACTACTACACCCGCTGACTCGGTGGGGCAGGAGACAAAGAGCAGTCATGCGCGACATGGTTGAGATCGGCATGGGCAGAACCGCCCGCCGCACCTATGAGCTCGACGACATCACGATCGTGCCTTCGCGGCGGACCCGGTCATCACAGGACGTGTCGACGGCCTGGCAGCTCGATGCCTACCGCTTCGAGGTTCCCGTGGTCGCCCATCCGACCGATGCGCTGGTGTCGGTCGAGTTCGCGATCGAGATGGGCCGGCTCGGCGGGCTCGGCGTGCTCAACGGTGAAGGGTTGATCGGCCGGCACGCCGACGTCGAGGAGAAGATCGCCCAGGTCTTGGACGTGGCAGCCGGCGCCGACGACGATTCGGCCGCGATCCGGCTGCTGCAGGAACTGCATGCCGCGCCGCTGGATCCGGAGCTGTTGGGTGCGGCGGTGGCCCGCATTCGCGAGGCCGGGGTGACCACGGCGGTGCGGGTGAGCCCGCAGAACGCCCAGGCGCTGACCCCGACGCTGGTTGCTGCCGGGATCGACCTGCTGGTCATCCAGGGCACCATCATCTCCGCCGAGCGCGTCGCATCCGATGGCGAGCCGCTGAACCTCAAAACCTTTATCTCCGAGCTCGACGTGCCGGTGGTGGCCGGCGGTGTGCTCGATCACCGCACCGCGCTGCATCTGATGCGCACCGGGGCGGCCGGCGTGATCGTGGGTTACGGCTCCACGGCCGGGGTGACCACCAGCGACGAGGTGCTCGGTATCAGCGTGCCGATGGCCACCGCGATCGCCGACGCGGCCGCCGCGCGTCGCGAGTATCTCGACGAGACCGGCGGCCGGTACGTGCATGTGCTGGCCGACGGCGACATCCACACCTCCGGCGACCTGGCCAAGGCGATCGCCTGTGGGGCCGACGCCGTCGTGCTGGGTACGCCGCTGGCGGTGGCCGACGAAGCGCAGGGCGGCGGCTGGTTCTGGCCGTCCGCGGCCGCGCACCCGTCGCTGCCGCGGGGCGCGCTGCTACAGGTGGCCCTCGGCGAGCGGCCCGGCCTGGAGCAGGTGCTCACCGGACCGTCCGACGATCCGTTCGGGTCGTTGAACCTGGTCGGTGGCCTGCGCCGGTCGATGGCCAAGGCTGGGTACTGCGACCTCAAGGAGTTCCAGAAGGTCGGCCTGACGGTCGGATCCTGACCTGGATCGAGGTTCTTTACAAGTTAGGGCCTCCTGTCTAGAAGTTACCTGTCGGTAGCGTCATACTGATCACATGAAGCCCGACTACGACGTCTTGGTGATCGGTTCCGGATTCGGCGGCAGCGTGAGTGCGCTGCGGCTGACTGAGAAGGGTTATCGGGTCGGTGTACTCGAAGCCGGCCAGCGCTTCGCCGACGCCGATTTCGCCAAGACCTCGTGGGATCTGCGCAAGTTCCTGTGGGCACCGAAGTTCGGCATGTACGGCATCCAGCGCATCCATCTGCTGCGCAACTGCATGATCCTGGCCGGTGCGGGGGTGGGCGGCGGCTCGCTGAACTACGCCAACACGCTGTACGTGCCGCCGGCGCCGTTCTTCAACGACCCGCAGTGGAAGGACATCACCGACTGGCGCGCTGAGCTGATGCCGCATTACGACCAGGCCCAGCGGATGCTCGGCGTGGTCACCAACCCAACTTTCACCGATGCCGACCGGGTGATGAAGGAGGTTGCCGACGACATGGGTTGCGGCGACACGTTCGTCCCGACGCCGGTCGGCGTGTTCTTCGGTCTCGACGGCGAGAAAACCCCCGGCGAGACGGTGCCCGATCCGTTCTTCGGCGGGGCCGGCCCGGCCCGCACCGGTTGCCTGGAGTGCGGCGAATGTATGACCGGATGCCGGCACGGCGCCAAGAACACGCTGGTCAAGAACTACCTCGGCCTGGCGGAATCGGCTGGGGCGCAAGTACACCCGATGACCACGGTGACCAGCTTCGAGCAGCGCGCCGACGGTGTGTGGGAAGTCAGCACGGTCCGCACCGGCAGCAAGCTGCGTCGCAACCGCAAGACGTTCACCGCGACGCACCTCATCCTGGCCGCCGGGACTTACAACACCCAAAAGCTGCTGTTCAAGATGCGCGACACCGGCAGGCTCAATCGGCTCTCGGCCAAGCTGGGCGTGCTGACCCGGACCAACTCCGAGTCCATCGTCGGTGCGGGCCGACTGTCGGTGGCGCCGGATCTGGATCTCACCCACGGCGTCGCGATCACGTCGTCGATTCACCCGACCGCCGACACACATGTCGAACCGGTGCGGTACGGCAAGGGCTCCAACGCCATGGGGCTGCTGCAGACCCTCATGACCGACGGCGCCGGCCCGCAGGGCACCGATGTGCCGCGCTGGCGGCAGTTCGTGACGCAGGTCCGTGAGAACCCCGGGCAGATGGCCCGGTTGCTCAACCCCAGGCAGTGGAGCGAGCGCACGGTGATCGCGCTGGTGATGCAGCATCTGGACAACTCGATCACCACGTTCACCAAGCGCGGCCCGCTGGGCGCCCGGATCATGTCCTCCAAGCAGGGCCACGGCGAACCCAACCCGACCTGGATCCCTGCCGGCAACGAGGTGACCCGCCGGATCGCCGAGAAGATCGACGGGGTGGCCGGTGGCACCTGGGGCGAGCTGTTCAACATCCCGCTGACCGCACACTTTCTCGGTGGGGCGGCCATCGGTGCCGACGCCGAGCATGGCGTCATCGACCCGTACCAGCGGGTGTACAACTATCCGACGCTGTATGTGATGGACGGCGCGTCGATCTCGGCGAACCTCGGGGTGAACCCGTCGTTGTCGATCACCGCGCAAGCCGAGCGGGCGGCGTCGCTGTGGCCGAACAAGGGGCAGGACGATCAGCGGCCCGCGCAGAACCAGCCCTACCGCAGGCTCGCACCGATCGCCCCCGAGCATCCGGTGGTGCCGGCCGAGGCGCCCGCCGGGTTGCGGCGGCTGCCCATCGAGCCGGTCAACTCGGCCGGTTAGCCCGCTCGAATCCGGGTATCCAACTCCCACCCCGGGCGGCCGCGCCCGGGCGGGAGGGATTGGTGATGCGGGAGGCGTTCCGCGACGAGTTGGCCGCGTTGTGCAACCAACTCGCCGAGATGTGCGGGCTGGCCGTCAGCGCGATGCAGCGGGCCAATCAGGCGCTGCTGGATGCTGATCTGTCGCTGGCCGAGCAGGTAATCGCCGACCACGAGCACATCGCCGACTACAACCATCGCATCGAGGAGTCGGCGTTCCGGTTGTTGGTGTTGCAACAGCCGGTTGATTGCGCTCATCGAACGTCCCCAGGTGTGCTCGTTGAAATTCCTCACCTGTGAGCACCGGTCAGTGTAG
>NZ_VOMB01000006.1:0-8369 GCF_019050325.1 [Mycobacterium] fortunisiensis
GCGGTGGTGGTCCTCGACTCGTTGCCGTTGACGGTCAACGGCAAGCTGGACAAGCGGGCCCTGCCCGCACCGGAATACACCGACACCGATCACTACCGGGCGCCCAGCACCGCTACCGAGGAAATCCTGGCCGGCATCTACGCCCAGGTTCTGGGACTGGACCGGGTCGGGATCGACGACTCCTTCTTCGACCTCGGCGGGGACTCCCTGACGGCGATGCGACTGATCGCCGCCGTCAACGCCGGCTTCGAGGCCGAAGTCAGTGTCCGTACCTTGTTCGACGCGCCCACCATCGCTCAGCTGGCGCCGCACATCAAGGCCGGTTCGGGTGGACGTCCGCAGTTGGTCGCCCAACAGCGACCAGACGTCATTCCGCTGTCGTATGCGCAACAGCGGTTGTGGTTCTTGGAGCAATTGCAGGGGCCGTCGTCGATCTACAACATGGCGGTTGCCTTACGGCTCGACGGTAATCTGGATGCCGACGCGCTGGGGCAGGCATTGGCCGACGTGCTGGGGCGGCACGAGAGCCTGCGCACGATGTTCGGGGCGGTCGACGGGATTCCGCAGCAGTTGGTGGTGCCGGCCGCGCAAGCCGAACTGGGCTGGCAGGTTGTCGACGCCACTGAGTGGTCGCCTGATCGGTTGGAGGAGGCGGCCGGTGCGGTCGGGCGGCGCCCGTTCGACCTCACGCAGGAAATCCCGTTGCGGGCAACACTCTTCCGGGTCGCTGAGGATCAACATGTTCTGGTGACGGTGGTCCATCACATCGCCGCCGATGGTTGGTCGATCACGCCGTTCGTGGCGGATCTGGGTTCGGCGTACGGCAGTCGCTGTGCCGGCCGGGCGCCGGAGTGGGCGCCGTTGCCGGTGCAGTACGCCGATTACACGCTGTGGCAGCATGAGTGGCTGGGTACACCGTCTGATCCGGACAGTGTGATCGCCACGCAGCTGGCCTATTGGGAACAAGAGCTGGCCGATCTGCCTGAGCGCCTTGAGCTGCCGACCGACCGGCCGTATCCGCCGGTGGCCGATTACCAGGGTTCGAGTGTGGCGATCGACTGGCCTGCCGAGTTGCAGCGGCAGGTGGAGCGGGTGGCCCGCGAGCACGGCGTGACGAGTTTCATGGTGGTTCAGGCGGCGCTGGCCGCGCTGCTCGCACAGTTGAGTGCCAGTTCCGATGTGGCGGTGGGAATCGCGACCGCCGGCCGCAGCGACCCGGGTCTTGATGAACTCGTCGGTTTCTTCGTCAACACCCTCGTTCTGCGGTTGGATCTGGGTGGTGACCCGACGGTGTGCGATCTGCTGGGTCAGGTACGTCAGCGAGGCTTGGCCGCGTTCGAGCACCAGGATGTGCCGTTCGAGGTGCTGGTGGAGCGTCTCAACCCGGCCCGCAGCCTGACCCATCACCCGCTCGTACAGGTGATGGTGTCGTGGCAGAACTTCGCCTCGGAACAGGCTTCCAGTTTGAACCTGGGTGATGTCCGGGCCACACCGCTGGATGCCGAATCCCGGACCGCTCGGATGGATCTGGTGTTCTCGCTTGCCGAACGGTTCGACGACAGCGGCGCACCGGCCGGCATCGGCGGGGTGGTGGAGTTCCGTACCGACGTGTTCGACGCGGCCGCTATTCGGAAACTGACACAGAGATTGCAGCGGATGCTGCTGACGATGACGGCTGACACCACGCAACGGTTGTCGGCGGTGGACCTCCTCGACACCGCCGATCGTGAGCGGTTGGATGCGGTGAGTCATCGTACTGTCCTCACGCGACCGGTGGCCCAAGCCTCGATTCCGGCGTTGTTCACCGCACAGGTGGAGCGGGCGCCCGGATCGGAGGCGGTCAGTTTCGACGGGCGTACGCTGAGCTACCGCGAACTCGACGAGGCATCGAATCGTTTGGCACACATGCTTGTTGACCGGGGAGCAGGCCCTGGTGTGTGTGTGGCTGTGCTGCTGGAGCGTTCGGCGCAGGCGATTGTGGCGATCTTGGGTGTGCTCAAGTCGGGTGCGGCGTATCTGCCGATCGATCCGGGGGTGCCCGATGCGCGGATCGAGTTCATGCTCACCGACGCCGGGCCGGTCGCGGCAGTCACGACGGGTGGTTTGGCCTACCGGCTCGAAAGCTGCGGTGTGCCGGTGGTCGAGGTCGACGATCCGCGTATTGATGTGCAATCGGCGACGCCGTTGCCGGTGCCTGCACCCGATGACATCGCGCACATCATTTACACGTCGGGTACGACGGGGACGCCGAAAGGTGTTGTGGTTACTCATGAGAATGTGACGCGGTTGTTTGATGGGCTTGATGTCGGTTTCGAGTTGGGGCCGCGACAGGTGTGGGCGGCGTGTTCGTCGTTGGCGTTTGATTATTCGGTGTGGGAGATCTGGGGGGCGCTGCTGCATGGTGGGCGTCTGGTGGTGGTGCCGGAGCAGACGACACGGTCGCCGAAAGACCTGCATGCGCTGCTGGTCGGCGAACGCGTCACGGTCTTGAGTCAAACTCCCTCGGCAGTAGGAATATTGGACCCGCAGGGGCTGGAAGCGGCTTCGTTGATGGTGGCTGCCGAGCCCTGCCCCAGCCAGATCGTGGATCGGTGGGCCCCGCATCGGGTGATGATCAACGGTTACGGCCCGACCGAGACGACGGTGTATGCCACGATCAGTGAGCCGTTGGCTGCGGGCTCGGACTGTGTGCCGATCGGTGTGCCGGTGCCGGGTGCGGCGTTGTTTGTGTTGGACCGTTGGCTGCGGGAAGTGCCGGTCGGTGTGGTGGGTGAGTTGTATGTGGCCGGTCGGGGCGTGGGCGTCGGATATGCGTGCCGGGCCGGGCTCACCGCCTCACGGTTTGTACCGTGCCCGTTCGGCGACCCTGGGGCCCGGATGTATCGCACCGGGGACCTGGTGTCGTGGGGCCCGGATGGGCAGCTGCACTACGCCGGGCGTGCCGATGATCAGGTCAAGATCCGGGGCTACCGCATCGAACTCGGTGAAATCCAGACGGCGCTCGCCGATCTCGATGAGGTGCAGCAAGCCGTGGTGATCGCCCGCGAGGACCGTCCCGGTGACAAACGTCTGGTCGGTTACTTCACCGGTTCAGCCGACCCCGCGGTGGTCCGCGCGCAGCTCTCCCAGCGGCTGCTGGCCTACATGGTGCCGACAGCTGTCGTGGTCCTTGATGCGTTGCCGTTGACGGTCAACGGCAAGCTGGACAAGCGCGCTCTGCCGGCACCGGAATACACCGACACCGATCACTACCGGGCGCCCAGCACGGCTACCGAGGAAATCCTGGCCGGCATCTACGCTCAGGTTCTGGGACTGGAACGCGTCGGCGTCGACGACTCCTTCTTCGACCTCGGCGGCGACTCGCTGTCTGCCATGCGACTACTCGCGGCGGTGAACAGTCACCTCGACGTCGATATGGGTGTCCGCACCTTGTTCGACGCACCGACAGTCGCCCAACTCGCGCTGCGCCTCGTTTCGGGCTCGAGCGGACGTCGACCGCTCGTGCCCCAACAACGCCCGGACATCATCCCGTTGTCGTATGCGCAGCAGCGCCTGTGGTTCCTCAACCGGTTCGAGGGCGGGGTGGCGACCTACAACATGCCGATCGCCTTCCGGATCAACGGCGCTTTGGATCTGGATGCGCTCGACGCTGCCCTCGATGACGTGATCGCCCGGCACGAGTCGCTGCGCACGGTGTTCCCCGATATCGACGGGGTGCCCTCGCAGAGGGTGTTGCCTGCCGAGCCGGGGTTGTGGCGGCGCGGAGGCCCAGCTCTGGTAGAAGTCACCGAAGACCAAGAAGATGCTGTCATGGGCGAGTTGGTCGCCTTGGCGGGCTATCGGTTCGATTTGGCAACTGAGATTCCGGTCCGGGCCCAGATCTACTCGGTCGGCCCCGAGCAGTACGTTCTGGGAATCGTCCTGCACCACATCGCCTTCGACGGATGGTCGATGGCGCCCATGGTCAAGGATGTCGGTGTCGCGTACGCGGCCCGCTGCGCGGGACAGGTTCCCGCCTGGACGCCGCTGCCGGTGCAGTACGCCGACTACACGCTGTGGCAGCGCGAGCATCTGGGAGACCTGGCTGATCCAGGCAGCCGGATCGCCGAGCAGTTGTCCTATTGGCGTAAAGAGCTGGCGGGACTGCCCGAGGTGGTATCACTACCCACCGATCGGCCGCGACCGCCCGCGCCGAGCTATCGCGGTGACGGGGTCGACCTGCGTATCGACCCTGACACCTGGGCAGGTATCAAAAAGGTTGCCGCCGAACACAACGTCACCACATCGATGGTCTTGCAGGCCGTCATGTCCGTCGTACTGCACCGGGCCGGTGTCGGTGAGGACATCGCCCTGGGGACACCGATCGCCGGACGTAATGATCAGGCCCTGCAGGAGTTGGTCGGGTTCTTCGTCAACACCTGGGTGCTGCGGGTCGGGCTGAACTCGCAGCAGAGGTTCAGCGACGTGCTCGATCAGGTGCGGCAGAAAGCGCTGGACGGATACAGCAATCAGGATGTGCCCTTCGAGTTGCTGGTGGAGCAACTCAACCCGACCCGGTCCACATCGCACCATCCGCTGTTCCAGGTCGCCCTGGTGTTCCAGAACAACGTGCGCCCCGAGGTGGCCTTGGAAGGCGCCGGCATCGAGCCGATGTCGATGGTCACCCGCACCGCCAAGTTCGACCTCGACGTGGACATCAGGGAGGTTCCCGACGAGCTTTCGGGTGCCCCGATGGCTGCAGGTGTGCTGACCTACGCCACCGACCTGTTCGACCGGTCCACGATCGAGCGCCTGGTGGGTTGGTTCGGCAAGGTGGTTTCAGCTGTGGTTGCTGACTCGTCGGTGGTGGTCGGCGAAGTGGACTTGCTCGATGATGCCGAGCGTGATCTGGTGTTGCACAGGTGGTCTGGTGCCGGGGTCGATGCGCAGGTGGGGCTGGCTCCGGAGTTGTTAGCGACGGCGGTGGCTGCCGATCCCGAGGCCGTCGCGGTGGTGGATGGGGACCGTGAACTGTCCTATCGGCAGCTCGATGAGATATCCAACCGGCTGGCACGGGTGTTGATCGAAGCAGGCGTTGGGCCCGAGCGCGCGGTCGGTGTGGCGATGGGCCGATCTGCCGAGCTGGTGATCGCCTGGTGGGCGGTACTCAAGGCCGGTGGCGTGTACGTGCCGGTCGACCGCACCCACCCGGCCGAGCGGATCACCACGGTGCTGGACACCGTCGAAGCGGTGTGTGTACTGACTCGTGGCGGTGACCCCGTGGCCGGAACCGGGGCTCGCCCGGTGATCGACGTCGAGGCGCTGGACCTGTCGAGCAGGTCCGCGGAGCCGGTCACCGACGCTGATCGCTTGGCGGCGTTGACTATTGACGATGCTGCGTACGCGATCTTCACCTCAGGATCCACCGGTACACCGAAGGGGGTGGCAATCAGCCACGCCGGCGTGCTGGGCGTGGCCGCGGCTCATCGTGACCTGTTCGGTGTGACTGCGGGAGCCCGGGTGCTGATGGTGGCCGCACCGACGTTCGATGCCTCGGTCTTCGAATGGTTGTGGGCGGTGTCCTCGGGCGCGGCGCTGGTGGTGGCTCCGCCCGACTCCTACGCGGGTGACGCGCTGACGGCGGTGATCGAGGAACAGCGGGTCGAGGCGGCACTGATCACCCCGACCGTGGTGGCAACGCTGGATCGGAACCGCCTGTCCGGATTGACGACGCTGGTGACCGGTGGTGAGGCGTGCCCGGCGGAGTTGGTGGCCGCGTGGGCCCCCGGACGCGAGGGGGAAGACGGGGTCCAGCGTCGGCGGGTGTTCAATGCGTATGGGCCGACCGAGGTGACGATCTGGGCCACCTGGAGTGCGCTGTCGGCTGGACAGCCCGTGCGTATCGGTGCCCCGGTTCCCGGTACGTGTGCGTTGGTGTTGGATGCGCGGTTGAACCCCACGCCGATCGGGGTGGTGGGTGAGTTGTACCTGGCCGGTCCGGTGCTGGCTCGTGGTTATGTGGGGCGGCCTGATTTGACTGCGGATCGCTTTGTGGCCAATCCTTTTGGGGCTCCGGGGACACGGTTGTACCGCACCGGCGACCTGGTGCGCTGGACCGAGTCGGGCAGCCTGGAATACCTGGGACGGGCCGATGCTCAGGTCAAGCTGCGTGGGCAGCGCCTGGAACTGGGCGAGATCGAGAACACCCTGCTGGCCTGCCCGCAAGTCAATCGGGCAGCGGCCGCGGTCTATCACACCGATGCCGCGGACCACCTGGTCGCATATGTCGCATTGGAGCGGGCCAGCAACGCCGATCACGACGCGGAAGTCGTCGATCAGTGGCAACACGTCTACGACGAGCTCTACGACGCCGACCTCGACGAGGTCGAATTCGGCAGCGATTTCCGCGGCTGGAACAGCAGCTACACCAGTGACCCGATACCGCTGGACGAGATGCAGGAGTGGCGTGCTGGAGCGGTGAACCGGATCCTGGCACTGCACCCGCAGCGGGTACTCGAGCTCGGCGTCGGGTCAGGCCTGGTACTTTCACAGATCGCCCCGAAGTGCATGGAGTATTGGGGCACAGACTTTTCCGCGCCGACCATCCACAAGCTGCAGGCCGCGGTGGCGGGTCAACCGTGGGGGGACCGGGTCCGGTTGCAGGTGCAGCCCGCGGATGTGGTCGCCGGGCTGCCGGCCGGGTACTTCGACACGATCATCATCAACTCGGTCATCCAGTACTTCCCGAATTCGGTGTACCTCACCGAGGTGATGGACAATGCCATGGGCCTGTTGGCCCCGGGGGGAACGCTGTTCGTCGGCGACGTGCGCAACCACAGCCTGCAGGGCGCCTTCCAGACCGGTATCGCGTTGGCGCGCAGCGGGTCCGGTACCGATACCGACGATCTCCGGCAACGGGTACAGCGGGCAATACTCGGCGAACCCGAGCTGCTGCTGGCCCCCGAATTCTTCACGACCTGGGCAGCTGAGAACCCTTCGGTGGGGGGTATCGGTATCCAGGTCAAGCGCGGTGAAGCCGACAACGAGCTGACCCGGTACCGCTACGACGTCGCCATCCACCGGTCAGCCGGCCGAATCCTCTCGCTCGAAGAGGCGCCCGCGTGGGATTGGGCCGAGTGCGCGGGGCTGAGCGGACTGCACGCCGAGTTGACGGCCCAGCGACCGGCCACCGTGCGGGTCACCGCGATCCCGCGTGCGGGCGTGATGGCCGACGTGATCATCGAACAAGCCCTTGCCGCCGGGCATTCGGCTACTGACGGGTTGGCAGAGGCGGAGATTGCCGCCAACCCCGCGGACGCCGTCACACCCGAACTGCTGTACCGGCTCGGTGAGGACGCCGGATACCGGGTGGCGGTCACGTGGGGACCTGAACCCGGCACTGTCGACGCCGTGTTCGTCGCCGACACCGAGGACGGGGACGTTCCGGTACTGACCGACCTCTATCTGCCACAGGCCGGTTCCCGCAAGCGCAGCGCCTACGCCAACGATCCTGATACCAACAGCAAGGTGAGCGAGGTGCGCCAATGGTTGGCCGCCCGCTTGCCCGAATACATGGTGCCGAGCCAGATCGTTGTGCTCGACGAGTTCCCGCTGACCTCCTCGGGCAAGACCGACCGCAAGGCGCTGCCCGAGCCGGTCTTCACCGCCACCACATTCCGGTCGCCTCAGACGCCGACGGAGAAGACCGTCGCCGAAGTTTTCGCGGAAGTGCTGGGGCTGGACCGGGTCGGCCTCGACGATGACTTCTTTGTTCTGGGGGGCGATTCGCTGATCGCGATCCGGGTCAGCGCGCGGTTGCAGGCGGCCCTCGGCAAGGACGTGCCGGTACGGTACCTGTTCGACGCGCCCACCGTAGGACGGCTGGCAGCCTGCCTGGACCGTCTTCAGGAGCAGGCGACACGCCCACCGCTACAGGTGATGGCACGCCCGCAGACGATCCCGTTGTCGTATGCCCAGCAGCGGCTGTGGTTCTTCGACCAATTACACGGCCCCTCACCGGTTTACAACATGGCTGTGGGATTGCGCCTGAGCGGTGATCTCGATCCGGGTGCGCTGGGTGCAGCGCTGTCCGATGTGGTGGGCCGCCACGAGAGCCTGCGAACCCTTTTCCCTGTCGCTGACGGGATGCCGCGGCAACAGGTGGTGCCCGCCGAACGTGCTCACCTGTGCTGGCAGGTCGTCGATGCGATCGACTGGTCGGCGGACCGGCTGGCTGAAGCCGCAGGTGCCGTCGCCCGCCACCCGTTCGATCTGGACACCGAATTGCCGCTGAGGGCTGCACTTTTCCGGGTTGCCGACGATGAGCATGTGCTGGTGGCGGTGGTGCATCACATCGCCGCTGATGGTTGGTCGGTGGCTCCGCTGGTGGC
>NZ_VOMB01000006.1:8469-278245 GCF_019050325.1 [Mycobacterium] fortunisiensis
GATGAGCATGTGCTGGTGGCGGTGGTGCATCACATCGCCGCTGATGGTTGGTCGGTGGCTCCGCTGGTGGCTGATCTGGGTGCGGCGTATGCGAGCCGGTGTGCGGGAAGGGTGCCGGATTGGGTGCCGTTGCCGGTGCAGTATGCGGATTACTCGTTGTGGCAGCGGTCGTATCTGGGTGATCTTGCCGATCCGGAGAGCCGTATTTCGGGGCAGTTGGCGTACTGGGAGCAGGCGTTGGCCGGGTTGCCCGAACGGCTGGAGCTGCCGACGGACCGGCCCTATCCGCCCGTTGCGGATTACCAGGGCGCCAGCGTGGCAGTGGAGTGGCCGGCGGAACTGCAGCAACGCGTTGCCAGCGTGGCCCGCGAACACAATGCCACCACCTTCATGGTCGTCCAAGCCGCATTGGCACTGCTGTTGTCGAAGCTCAGCGCGAGTTCTGATGTGGCCGTGGGGATCGCGTCTGCCGGGCGCAACGACCCCGCACTCGACAACCTCGTCGGGTTCTTCGTCAACACGTTGGTGCTGCGGGTGGATCTCTCCGGCGATCCGACGGTCGGCGAGCTACTGGATCAGGTGCGGCGCCGCGGTCTGGCGGCCTTCGAGCATCAGGATGTGCCGTTCGAGGTGCTGGTCGATCGGCTCAACCCAACCCGCAGCCTGACGCATCATCCGCTGGTGCAGGTGATGTTGTCGTGGCAGAACCTGTCCTGGCAGCACAGTGCGGATTCCGCCGCCGGCCTGTCCCTGGGCAATGTGACGGCATCCCCGCTTCCCGCACAGACAAATACCGCGCGCACGGACCTGACTTTTGCACTGGGGGAACGCTGGACGGAGACCGGCGCGCCCGCGGGGATCGGAGGGACAGTGGAGTTTCGAACTGATGTCTACGACGAGGCGAGCGTTCGGCGGCTGATCGAGCGGCTGCGCCGGGTGCTGACGGCGATGACCGCCGAGGTAGAGGCGCCGTCATGACCGCCGATCTGTCCCGTCGGCTGTCCGCGATGGATTTCCTGGACGAGGACGAGCACGAGCAACTGTTCGGGTGGGGTAATCGCGCGGTGCTGAACGGCCCGGTGGTGGTGCCAGAGTCGATTCCAGGGATGTTCGCGCGTCAGGTGATGAGTGCGCCCGACGCGGTGGCCGTCGTTTTCGGCGGGTCTGAGATGTCGTATCGGGAGCTGGATGAGGCGTCGAATCGGTTGGCGCAGGTATTGGTCGACCTCGGCGCCGGGCCGGGCCGTTCGGTCGCGGTGTTGTTGCCCCGATCGGCCGATGCGATCGTGGCGATTCTTGCCGTCCTGAAAGCCGGCGCTGCATATCTGCCGATTGATCCGAAGCATCCGGATGCGCGGATCGAGTTCATGGTCGGTGATGCTGCCCCGGTTGCGGCGGTGACAACGGTGGAACTCGCCGGACGCCTGGACGGCTGCGGGGTGCGGCTGGTCGATGTCGAAAATGCCTTGGCCGCAGTAGCCCCTGACGATCCGCTGCCGGTTCGCGCCTCGGATGACGTTGCATATTTCATCTACACCTCGGGGACCACCGGTGTGCCGAAAGGAGTGGCGATCACCGACGGCAATGTGGTGCGCCTGCTGGGCACTCTCGACACGGAGCTGGGATTGTCGGATCAGGTGTGGACGCAGTGCCATTCGCTGGCGTTCGACTATTCAGTGTGGGAGATCTGGGGCGCGTTGCTGTATGGCGGTCGGTTGGTGGTGGTGCCAGAGTCGGTTACGCGGGCACCGGAAGAGCTGTTGGCGTTGTTGGTCGGCGAGCAGGTGACGGTGTTGAGCCAGACGCCCTCGGCGTTCTACGCACTGCAATCGGCTGAAGCGCTGGTGCCCGAGCTGGGCGGTCAACTGACACTGGAGACCGTGGTCTTTGGTGGGGAAGCGCTTGAACCACAGCGGCTTCGGCCATGGCTGGACAGCCACCCGGGCTCACCTCGGTTGATCAACATGTACGGGATCACCGAGACGACGGTGCATGCGTCGTTCCGGGAGATTGTGGCCGAGGACATCGAGGACAGTGTCAGTCCGATCGGTGTGCCGCTGGCACACCTGGGCTTCTTTGTGCTGGATCAGTCGCTGCAGCCGGTGCCGGTCGGCGTGGTGGGTGAGTTGTATGTGGTCGGTGCCGGTTTGGGACTTGGATATTGGCGTCGTGGTGGCTTGACCGCATCGCGGTTCGTGGCGTGCCCGTTCGGTGGTGCGGACACACCCGCGGCACGCATGTATCGGACCGGCGACCTGGCGTCCTGGGGTGCCGATGGGCAGCTGCGGTATCTGGGCCGGGCCGATGAGCAGGTAAAGATTCGCGGTTACCGCATCGAGCTCGGCGAGGTCCAGACTGTCCTTTCGGAGGTCGACGGGGTCGATCAAGCCGCGGTCATCGCGCGGGAGGACCGGCCGGGGGACAAGCGTCTTGTCGGATATGTCACGGAATCATTCGGCGGGGCTGTCGATCCGGGCCAGGTGCGGGCGGTGCTGGCGCAGCGGTTGCCCGGCTATATGGTGCCCGCCGCGGTGGTCGTCCTCGAAAGGCTCCCGTTGACGGTAAACGGCAAGCTGGACAAGCGGGCCTTGCCGGCGCCGGAATACCTCGACAGCGATCGTTACCGGGCCCCGAGCACCGTCACCGAGGAGATTCTGGCCGGCATCTATGCCCAGGTGCTGGGCCTGGAACGGGTCGGGGTCGACGACTCCTTCTTCGACCTGGGCGGAGATTCACTGACAGCCACCCGGCTGATCAACACGGTCAACGCCGGCCTGGATACCGACCTTCCGGTCCGTGCGGTGTTCGAGAGCCCGTCGGTGGCCGAACTGGCCACCCGTGTCACCGAGAGTTCAGGTGGGCGTGAGCCGTTGGTGTCGCAGCCACGGCCAGACGTCATCCCGTTGTCCTATGCCCAGCAGCGGTTGTGGTTCCTGGACCAGCTCGAGGGCCCATCGCCGACCTACAACATGCCGGTGGCGCTACGGATCACCGGTCTGCTGGACACTGACGCCCTTGGTCACGCGCTGGCCGATGTGGTGGGCCGCCACGAGAGCCTGCGCACCATGTTCGCCGCCCCGGGGGGCGTACCTCGACAAGTTGTGCTGCCCATCGCCGAGGCTGACTTCGGCTGGCGTGTCATCGATGCCGTCCACTGGCCGGCAACTGAATTGCAGCATGCCGTCGAAGCGATCACCGACCACAGCTTCGCTCTCGACGACGAGATCCCTTTGCAAGCCCGGCTTTTCCAGGTTGCCGATGATGAGCATGTGCTGGTGGCGGTGGTGCATCACATCGCCGCTGATGGTTGGTCGGTGGCTCCGCTGGTGGCTGATCTGGGTGCGGCGTATGCGAGCCGGTGTGCGGGAAGGGTGCCGGATTGGGTGCCGTTGCCGGTGCAGTATGCGGATTACTCGTTGTGGCAGCGGTCGTATCTGGGTGATCTTGCCGATCCGGAGAGCCGTATTTCGGGGCAGTTGGCGTACTGGGAGCAGGCGTTGGCCGGGTTGCCCGAACGGCTGGAGCTGCCGACGGACCGGCCCTATCCCTTGGTGGCCGATCATCGCGGTGCGAGCGTGGCAGTGTCCTGGCCGGCGGATCTGCACCAGCAGATCCGCGAGGTCGCCCGTGCGCACAATGCGACGACATACATGGTGGTGCAAGCGGCGCTGACGATTCTGCTGTCGAAGCTCAGTGCGAGTTCTGATGTGGCGGTGGGGGTTCCGATCGCCGGCCGCGGCGACACCGCCCTGGATGACCTGGTGGGCTTCTTTGTCAACACGCTCGTGCTGCGCGTCGACCTGGCCGGTGATCCCACCGTCACCCAGGTTCTGGAGCAGGTACGAGCCCGCAGCCTGGCTGCTCTCGAGCATCAGGATGTGCCGTTCGAGGCCGTGGTGGATCGGCTCAAACCGGTCCGCAGCATGGCCCACCATCCGTTGGTCCAGGTGGCATTGGCCTGGCAGAACTTCACCGCCGACCCCGCGGCCGAATCGGTATTGGGTGCGGCACAGGTCAGCTCGCTGTCGGTCGACACACACGTCGCTCGGATGGACCTGACCTTCTCGTTGTCCGAACGCTGGGACGCAACCGGTGAAGCCGCAGGGATCGGCGGGACCGTCGAGTTCCGGACCGATGTCTTCGACGCGGCTGGCATCGATAAGTTGGTCGGCCGATTGCAGCGGATGCTGGCGGCGATCACCGCTGACCCGGGACAGCGGTTGTCGATGGTGGACCTGCTCGAGGCGGACGAGCGGCTGAGATTGGACCACATGGGGAATCGGCAAGCACTGTCGCATGCGGTGACGCCGGTGTCCATTCCGAAGCGTCTCGCCCAACAGGTGACCCGCAATCCTGAGGTCGTCGCCATCACTGGCAATGGGCGGGGAATGACCTACCGGGAGTTGGACCTGGCCTCAAATCA
The DNA here is from genome assembly GCF_019050325.1 of [Mycobacterium] fortunisiensis. Lineage (GTDB taxonomy): Bacteria > Actinomycetota > Actinomycetes > Mycobacteriales > Mycobacteriaceae > Mycobacterium > Mycobacterium fortunisiensis. The sequence continues at coordinate 12,893 of NZ_VOMB01000006.1, forward strand.
GTTGGCGCATATGTTGACCGGCCTCGGTGCGGGGCCAGGCCGGTGCGTGGCACTGTTGTTCAACCGGTGCCCCGAGGCGATCGTGTCGATCGTGGCGGTGCTCAAGGCGGGCGCGGCCTATCTGCCGATCGATCCTGCGCACCCCGATGCCCGGATCGATTTCATGCTCGCCGATGCTGCTCCGGTCGTGGTCGTGACGACAGCGGAGCTGGCCGGCCGGGTGGCCGACTGCGGTGTGGCCGTCCTCGATGTCGCCGATGCCCGGATCGCAGCACAACCCGACAGCGCCTTGCCGGCCTGCGCCCCCGACGATGTTGCCTACCTCATCTACACCTCGGGGACCACCGGCGTCCCCAAGGGAGTGGCCATCGCCCACCGCAACGTCACCCAACTGCTGGCCGCCGTGGACCACCGGCTGTCGCCGCGGGTGTGGGCACAGTGGCATACGTACGCGTTCGATGTCTCGGTGTGGGAGATTTTCGGTGCGCTGCTGCACGGTGGGCGGCTGGTGATAATCCCCGAGTCTGTGGCGAGTTCACCGGATGACTTCCACGCGCTGCTGGTGGCCGAAAAGGTCAGCATCCTGAGTCAAACTCCGTCGGCGGTGGGCATGCTGTCGCCGCACGGCTTGGAGTCGGCCGCCCTCGTGGTTGCCGGCGAGGCGTGTCCGGCTGAGGTGGTCGATGACTGGGCCACCGCCGGGCGGGTGATGATCAACGCCTACGGACCGACCGAGACCACGGTGTACGCCACGATCAGCGCTCCCTTGAAGAAGACCGGTCCGGGCCCGGCGGTTGTGCCGATCGGTTCACCGGTGCCAGGGACCTCCGTGTTCGTGCTCGATCCGTGGTTGCATCCGGTGCCCCCGGGGGTGGTGGGGGAACTGTATGTGGCGGGGCTGGGTGTGGGGTACGGATACGCACGCCGGGCCGGCCTCACCGCAACCCGGTTCGTGGCCTGTCCGTTCGACGAGAACGGATGGCGGATGTACCGCACAGGTGACCTGGCGCGGTGGGGCGCCGATGGCCAGTTGCAGTATCTCGGTCGTGCCGATGAACAGGTGAAAATCCGTGGGTACCGTATCGAGTTGGGTGAAATTCAAACCGCCCTTGCCGACCAGGAAGGGGTGCGGCAAGCCGCGGTGATCGCGCGGGAGGACCGGCCCGGGGACAAGCGGCTGGTCGGATATGTCACCGAATCGAGCACCGGGGTCATCGACGTGGCTGCGATCCGGACCGCCTTGGCACAGCGACTGCCCGGCTACATGGTGCCGGCGGCGGTGGTCGTGGTCGAGGCGCTTCCGTTGACGGTAAACGGCAAGCTGGACAAGCGGGCCCTGCCGGCGCCGGAATACCTCGACAGCGATCGTTACCGGGCCCCGAGCACCGTCACCGAGGAGATTCTCGTCGGCATCTTCGCCCAGGTTCTCGGGCTGGAACGGGTCGGTGTCGATGACTCCTTCTTCGACCTGGGCGGTGATTCGTTGTCGGCGATGAGGTTGATCAACGCGATCAACGCCGGCATGGATGCCGACCTTCCGGTTCGTGCGGTGTTCGAAGCGTCGACGGTCGCGGGTCTGGGTGAGTACCTGAGGCGTCACCAGGGCGGGTCGGCCAGACCGCGGTTGGTGCCGCAGCAGCGCCCGACGGTGGTGCCATTGTCATTCGCACAGCAGCGGCTGTGGTTCCTGGATCAGTTGCACGGCCCGTCACCGCTGTACAACATGCCGGTGGCGTATCGGATTCGTGGTGCGTTGGATACCGAGGCACTCGGCCGGGCATTGACGGATGTGGTCGAGCGTCACGAGTCGTTGCGCACGGTGTTTCCCGCGACCGCCGGAGTTCCGCGGCAGCTGATCATTCCGGCCGGGCAGGCCGAAGTCAGTTGGCAGATTGTGGATGCCGACGGCTGGTCGGATGCTCGGTTGGCGGAGGCCATCGGCGAGACGGTGGCGCATCCCTTCGATCTGACAAGTGAGATCCCGCTGCGGGCCATCGTTTTCCGGGTCGGGCCCGATGACTACGTGTTGGCCGCAGTCGTACATCACATCGCTGCCGATGGCTGGTCGGTGAACCCGTTGGTGGCCGATCTGGGCAGGGCGTACGCCGCGCGATGCGTGGGCTCCCCTCCGGAATGGTTGCCGCTGCCGGTGCAGTATGCGGATTACACGTTGTGGCAGCGCTCGTACCTGGGTGAGTTGGATGATCCCGAGAGCGGCATCGCGCGGCAGGTCGCCTATTGGGACCAGGCGTTGGCCGGGCTGCCGGACTGCCTGGAGTTGCCGACGGACCGACCATATCCGGAGGTCGCTGATCACCGGGGCGCAAGCCTGGCGGTGCAATGGCCGGTGCAGCTGCAGCAGCAGGTGGCGCGCCTGGCCCGTGACCACGGGACGACCAGCTTCATGGTGGTACAGACCGCCCTCGCGGTGCTGCTGTCGAAGCTGAGCGCGAGTTCTGATGTGGCGGTAGGGGTTCCGATCGCCGGCCGCGGTGACGCTGCCCTGGATGACCTGGTGGGCTTCTTTGTCAACACCCTCGTGCTGCGCGTGGACCTGGCCGGTGATCCCACCCCCGCCCAGGTTCTGGAGCAGGTACGAGCCCGCAGCCTGGCGGCCTACGATAATCAGGACGTCCCGTTCGAAATGCTGGTGGACCGGCTCAATCCGACCCGCAGCATGACCCACCACCCCCTGGTCCAGGTCATGCTGGCCTGGCAGAACTTCAACGGTCAGGGGCACACCCCGGCAGTTGAAGATCCGCAGCTGGGCGACGTCCAGATCAGCCCGCTCACTGCTGAAACATCCACTGCCCGGATGGATCTGGTGTTCTCGCTGGGCGAACGACTCGACGGGGACGGTGAAATGGCCGGAATCGGCGGCACCGTGGAGTTCCGCACCGATGTGTTCGACGCGGCCGGCATCGAGACGATGATCGAACGGTTGCAGCGGGTGCTGTCGGCGATCACAGCCGATCCCGAGCAGCCCCTGTCAGCGATAGACGTGGTGAGCACCGGCGAGCGCGCCTACCTCGACCAGATCGGCAACCGCGCGGTGTTGGCCGGAACCACCCCGCTCGAGATGTCCATCCCGACCGTGTTCGGCCGGCAGGTGGCCTGCAATCCCGAGGTTGTCGCGGTCACATGCGGTGGCCGTGGGATGACCTATCGCGAGCTCGACGAGGCATCGAACCGGTTGGCGCACTTGCTGGCCGATCTCCATGTCGGCCCGGGTGCGTGTGTCGCGCTGTTGCTGGAACGGTCGATTGCGCCGGTCGTGGCGATCTTGGCGATACTGAAATCGGGCGCGGCATATCTGGCATTCGACCCGGCACATCCGCAGGAGCGGATCGAGTTCATGCTCGCCGACGCCGCACCGGTGGTCGCGATCACCAGCGCGGAGCTGCGGTCGCGGCTGGACGGTTGTGGCGTACCGGTCATCGACATCGACGATCCGCGCATCGCCGCACAACCCGGCGGCGCCCCTGCCGCGACACCGGCGGCCGACGACACCGCCTATCTCATCTACACGTCAGGCACCACCGGCGTGCCCAAGGGCGTGGCGATCAGCCACGGCAATGTCACCCAGCTGTTGACATCGCTGGACCTCGGGCTACCCGCCCCGGGCGTCTGGGCGCTGTGCCATTCATTGGCTTTCGATCTGTCCGTATGGGAAATCTTCCAGGCGATCCTGCGCGGTGGACGGTTGGTCGTGGTGCCTGAGGCCGTGGCGAATTCACCTGAGGAGTTCCACGCTCTGCTTGCCGCCGAACAGGTCAGTGTCTTGAGCCAGACCCCCTCTGCGACTGCGACGCTCGCGCCGCAGGGCCTTGAGACGATGGACCTCGTTGTCGTCGGTGAAACCTGTCCCGTCGAGTTGGTGGAGCGGTGGGCCCCAGGTCGACTGATGCTCAACGGTTATGGACCGACCGAAACCACGATGGGTGTCGCGATCAGCGCGCCCTTGACGGGGACGGGGCAGGCCGGTTCAGCGGTTGTTCCGATCGGTTCGCCGGTACCGGGCGCCGCCCTGTTCGTTCTCGACCCGTGGTTGCGTCCGGTGCCACCGGGCGTGGTGGGCGAGCTTTATGTGGCCGGCCGAGGCGTGGCGTGCGGATATATCGGTAGGTCCGCACTGACGGCGTCGCGGTTCGTGGCGTGTCCGTTCGGTGGGTACGGCTCGCGCATGTATCGGACCGGGGATCTGGTGTCCTGGGGCGCTGACGGACAGCTGCGGTGTCTGGGACGGGCCGACGAGCAGGTCAAGATCCGCGGCTACCGGATCGAACTCGGTGAAATCTCGGTGGCCCTCAACGAAATCGACGGCGTCGACCAAGCTGTGGCCATCGCCCGCGAGGACCGGCCGGGTGACAAGCGGCTCGTCGGATACATCACCGGCACCGCGGACCCCGGCGCGGTCCGTTCCGCTCTGGCGCAGCGGATGCCCGGCTATATGGTTCCCGCCGCCGTGGTGGTCCTGGACGCGATTCCGCTGACGCCCAACCACAAGTTGGACAAACGAGCGCTGCCGGCGCCCGACTACGCCGGGGCCGATCGCTATCGTGCCCCGGCGACCCCCGCGGAGGAGATCCTGACCGGGATCTATGCCCAGGTGCTGGGTCTGGACCGGGTCGGAGTCGATGACTCCTTCTTCGACCTGGGCGGGGATTCGTTGTCGGCGACCCGGCTGATCGCCGCGATCAACACCAGCCTGGCGGCCGACCTGGCCGTGCGTACCCTGTTCGAGGCGCCCACCATCGCCGAGCTGGCTCCGCACATCGGTGACGGTGGGTGCGAACGTACTCCGTTGACCCCGCGTGAACGCCCGACGGTCATCCCGCTGTCGTATGCGCAGCAGCGGTTGTGGTTCCTGGAGCAGCTGCAGGGGCCTTCACCGATTTACAACATTCCCATGGCATATCGGATCAGCGGGACGTTGGACGTGGCGGCGCTGGGCCAGGCCATCGCCGACGTGGTGGGGCGGCACGAGACCCTGCGCACCGTATTCGCGACCGCCGAGGGTGTTCCGCGGCAGGTCGTCAAACCGGTCGAGGACATCGAACTCGGATGGGAGATTGTCGACGCGGCCGGGTGGCCGGAGGAGCGGTTGCGGGCGGCCGTCGGCTCGGCTGTCGGACACGCGTTCGATCTGGCCGTCGACATCCCGTTGCGAGCCACTCTTTTCCGGCTGTCCGAGGACGAACATGTGCTGGCGGCGGTGCTCCACCACATTGCCGCCGACGGATGGTCGGTTGCGCCGTTGGTGACGGATCTGGGAACCGCCTACGTCGCCCGCTGTGGCGGGCAGGCGCCGCAGTGGGCGCCGTTGCCGGTGCAGTACGTGGATTACACCTTGTGGCAGCGCGATCAGGTCGGTGAGTTGTCGGATCCCGACAGTCGCATCTCCGAACAGATGGCCTACTGGGAGCAGGCGTTGGCCGGGCTGCCGGAGCGACTGGAGTTGCCGACAGACCGGCCCTACCCACTGATGGCGGACTACCGGGGCGCCAGCGTGCCCGTGCAGTGGCCGGCGCAGTTGCAGCAGCAGGTGGCGCGGGTGGCCCGGGAGCACAACGCGACCAGTTTCATGGTGATTCAGGCAGCGTTGGCGGTGCTGTTGTCGAAGCTGAGCGGAAACTCCGATGTGGCAGTGGGCTTCCCGATCGCCGGCCGCAACGATCCGGCGCTGGACAATCTCGTCGGCTTCTTCGTCAACACCTTGGTGTTGCGGACAGACCTGGCCGGGGATCCCACCGCCGCCGAGGTGGTGGGCCAGGTGCGCGCGCGGAGTCTGACTGCCTTCGAGCATCAGGACGTACCGTTCGAGACGTTGGTGGAGCGGCTCAACCCGACCCGGAGCATGGCGTCTCATCCGTTGGTGCAGGTGATGCTGGCTTGGCACAACCCGACGGCTGACGTCGCGGCCGAGACCGGCTTCAACGGCCTGCGGGCCACCCCCGTCACCGCTGAAACCCACTCCGCACGTATGGATCTGGTCTTCTCGCTGGGTGAACGTGTCGGTGCGGACGGTACCGCCGGCGGGATCAGCGGGGCGGTGGAGTTCCGGACCGATGTGTTCGACACCGAAACCGTGCAGACACTGGTCGACAGGTTGGCGCGGGTGGTGGAGGCGATCAGTTCCGACCCGTTGTGCCCAGTGTCATCGATCGACGTCCTGGATGCCGGGGAACGGACCCGCCTCGACCAGATGGGCAACCGCGCCGTGCTGACGGAGCCCGAACCTGCCTGGGTCTCGATTCCGGCGATGTTCGCCGGTCAGGTCGCCCGGTCGCCGGACGCGATCGCGGTGAGCTTCGAGGACTCGGCGATCTCCTACCGCGAGCTCGACGAAGCATCGAACCGGTTGGCGCACCTGCTGACCGGTCTGGGTGCTCGGCCCGGGCAATGTGTGGCGCTGTTGGTGCAGCGGTCTGCGGCGGCCATCACGGCAATCCTGGCGGTACTCAAGACCGGCGCGGCGTACCTGCCGATCGACCCGATGCACCCCGATGCCCGGGTCCGGTTCATGATCGGCGATGCCGATCCGGTTGCCGTCATCACCGCCGCGGGTCTGGCCGGGCGGCTGACGGATTGCGGCGTGACGGTTGTCGATGTCGATGATCCGCGTATCGACACGCAACCGGGTACCGCGCTGCCGGACCCGGATCCGGACGGGGTCGCGTACCTGATCTACACGTCGGGAACCACTGGTACTCCGAAAGGTGTGGCGGTGCCGCACCGCAACGTCACCCAGTTGTTGGACTCTGTGGAGGTGGGCCTGCCGCGACCCGGGGTGTGGACGCAATGGCACTCTTATTCCTTCGACGTGTCGGTGTGGGAGATATTCGGGGCATTGCTGCAGGGTGGTCGCCTGGTCGTGGTGCCCGAGACGGTGGCCGGCTCACCCGGAGACCTGCACGATCTGTTGATCGCTGAGCGGGTCGACGTGCTGAACCAAACCCCCTCTGCCGCAGCGGCACTCTCCCCAGAGGGCTTGGAATCCACGGCGTTGGTGGTGGCCGGCGAGGCCTGCCCGACCGAATTGGTGGAACGGTGGGCGCCCGGCCGGCTGATGATCGACGGCTACGGACCGACGGAGACGTGGTATGCCTCGTTCAGCGCCCCCTTGGAGACGGCTGGAGCCGATGTTCCGATTGGTATGCCGGCGCCAGGGGCGGCCTTCTTTGTTCTCGACGGGCGGCTGCGCCAGGTGGCACCGGGTGTGGTGGGGGAGTTGTACATCGCCGGCCGGAGTGTGGCCTACGGGTATGCCCGACGGTCGGGTCTGACGGCGTCGCGTTTCGTGGCATGCCCGTTCGGGTCCGGGGCGAGGATGTATCGAACCGGTGACCTGGTGTGCTGGGGCGCCGACGGGCAGATGCGCTATCTGGGACGGGCTGATGAGCAGGTCAAGATCCGGGGCTATCGAATCGAATTGGGAGAGATCCAAACAGTTTTGGCCGACCTTGACGGGGTGGACCAAGCTGCGGTGATTGCCCGGGAGGACCGGCCGGGTGACAAGCGGTTGGTCGGCTACGTCACCGGCACTGCTGACCCGGCACAGCTGCGCAGTCAACTGTCGCAGCGACTGCCGGCTTACATGGTGCCGTCGGCCGTGGTGACGGTCGAAGCATTGCCGTTGACCGTCAACGGCAAACTCGACCGGCGTGCGCTGCCGGCGCCGGAATACGCCGAGGCTGATCGGTACCGTCCGCCCTCGACCGCCACCGAGGAGGTCATGGCCGGGATCTATGCCGAGGTGTTGGGGCTGGAACGGGTCGGGGTGGACGACTCGTTCTTCGACCTCGGTGGGGACTCGTTGTCGGCGACGCGGTTGATCGCAGCGATCAACCGCAGTCTGGATGCCGACCTTGCGGTACGCACCATATTCGGCGCACCGACCGTGAGCGGGTTGGCTCAGCAGGTGGGCAGGGGCGACAGTGCCGAGGAAGTGATCCCGGTCGAGGTTTTCAAGACAGGTGACGGAATTCCGTGGTGTTGCATCCACGACGGGTTCGGCTTGAGCTGGTCGTATCGAGCTTTGGATGCCTACTTGAGCGGGCCGATCATCGGTATCAACCAGATCTCACGGGGCGATGAGGCTGAGGTCACCTCCATCCGCGAGATGGCGGAGAACTATGCAGATCGCCTCCAAGCCCTCCATCCCGAAGGGCACTACAACGTTCTCGGATGGTCCTTCGGCGGCATCGTTGCCCATGCGATGGCCGTGGAGCTACAGCGACGCGGGTGTGAGGTTCGGCATCTGGTCCTGCTGGATCCGACGGTCAACGTCAAACGGATCATCTCGTCGAATCTGACCTGGGGGCAGAGCCGTGTCTTCAAACACATTCTGCGGACCAAGGGCGTCGCTGTGCCCAGGCAGTGGGGGCGCCTCGGGTACCGCGAAATCGAGGAGTTGGTTCGCCGACAGGAGCCGGTGGGCTTCGCGCTGCCGCCGAGCGGACTGATGGACTTCATGGCGAAAAACCTTGACACCAACTGGGATTTACTGATCGACCATCAACCCGAGTTGTTCGACGGCGACCTGGTCGTCTTCTCAGCGGCGCGACGGAGGAGTATCCCGGGCATACGGGTGCGGCACCCCGGTGTCCTTGCCCGGATGGCACTGCGATACCAGCAGAGAAGTTGGCGCCCGTACATTTCCGGCGGTGTCACCGAACACCGGGTCGATTGCACGCATTACGAAATGCTGGCCGCCGGACCGCTGGCCACATATGGAGACCAGTTCAAGGCCATGCGGTAGCGGCTCACCAGAGGCCGGGCACCAGCCGGTGGGGCACCTTCTGCATATAGGAGCCGTAACCGGTCAGCTCTTCACGGAGCAGTTTTTCTTCATCGCAAATCCGAAGCGCAAAAATCAAGGGGGCGGGAATGGCGAAAAGGAGCCCCCAGTACGAGCCGAGCGCGAGCGGTGTTCCGGTATAGAGGAAGGTGTTGAACGTGTACATGGGGTGCCGCACCAGCGCGTACACGCCGGTGGAGATCAGGGGTTGGTCTTCCTCTACCCGAATGGTGATGGCTGCGTGGCTGTTCTGTGCAAAGACCTGGGTTACGCCACCGATTCCGACCACTATCAGAACGAAACCCACCAGGCAGAGCGGTATCGGGACGGTGGACCAGCCGAATCGATGATCGAGAGCGCTGACCACCACCAGGGCAATCCAGAAAACGTACGTGGCAACCGACAAGACTTTTTGCACGCCCCTTGACTCGGACGCCATCATGCGACGTTCGAGTATGGCAGGCGACTTGCGCAGGAGATAGATACTCGCGACCCACGAAGCTGCCAGCAGGACTGCGAAAAACAGCCATGCCTGCCAGTAGTTCAGGGTGCCTGCCGGCACGAACAGAAGCAACCACAGGGCCGACATCAGAAGAAAGCCCGACAGGAGCATTTTGAGAATGGACTTCATGGACCCTCCCCGGCCATCGCCCGGTCGTTCACAGATACGTACCGGTGAGTGAGTATTCTGACAAGGCACTTGAAAGATCCTGGTGCAGATCGTCTTTCGAGTTGGATCGGCCCGGAAGGCAGGAAATCAGCGAGATGAAGATCCGCCCCTGCACCGTTCCCGCGAGCAGCGTCTGCACCCCGCCGTACCGCTGCATCGTCGCCGGGGCCACCCCGAGGTGGTGCAGTCTGAGGGCGAAGCGGTCGGTGTCCGCGCCGTCCGGTCGGGCGGCGGCGGCAGCGATCACACCGACATTCGATGCGCCGACGAGGTTGAACGGATTGCCCCTCGTTGCCCCACGTGCGGCGCTGAGGAACCGCCGAGGCAGCAACGGAACCAACGCATTCAGGAAGTCCTGGGGGTCGGGAACCTCCTGGTGCCGAATCAGTGCTTGTTTGACCGCAGCCCTGATTTCGCGCAGGTCGGTAGCAGCGGGTGCCGGGTCGACGGTGGCGCGGACACCGCTGATCGCGTTGGCGCGGGTGTCGCCCTCGGTGCGCTCGTTGACCGGAAGCGTCACGACCACCGAACCGTCGGTGGCCACCCGCCCGGCGCGCTGGGCGAGGCGCGCTGCAAGCCCGACGAGCAGCGTGTTGCTGGTCCCGCCGAGCGACTGCGCGCGGGCTTCCCACGCGGCCGCATCGACGAAGACCGTTGCGGTGGGGAGTATGTCGGATTCGTTTCCCGGCGAGGCGGGCGCAGGCGATTTGGACGGTGGGGGAGCCGCCGGTTCGGCTGTGTCGCGACCACCGCGGGCCAACGTGATCGAAGCGGCAATGGCACGGCCGATATCCGGGATGTCGCGCATTGTCTGCCGGGCGTCCTGGCGCACGGCCTGCCACCAGGTGCGCGACGCGGCGGGCGGCCAGCATATCGGGTCGACGCGGCCCAGCGATGCGTCGGCCACCGCCTCCCACAATCCGACGCCGTCGGTGATGCAGTGCGAGATGGCCAGGCTCAGACCGGTACCGCCGTCGGTGAACGGTAGTGCGGCAAGCCGCCACACCGGGCCCTGCTCGCAATCCAACGGACGATGGGCCTGCTCGTCGAGCCAGTCGCCGAACGCTTCACGCGGTTGTGCCGCAGCGTCTACTTCGAGATCACTGAAATGTTCCGGGGCTACCCAGCGACTGCGTCCGAATGGCAATGGGGACTGCGCGATACAGCGAGACAGCCGGCCCCGCTGCAGGTTCTGGTGGAACTCTTGCAGACCATCGACATCGATGGGCCGGTCACAGACCCAGACACACTGCAGAACCGTGTTCGATCCGGTCGCCTGGCCGAGATCGAACATGGCTTGGTCGAGCAGATCGAGTACATTGCTCGTCGTCGTACGGTGCGAGTCACGCGGCTTCGTCCGGTAGATCATGTCTAACTCGCCACGCCGCGCAGGAGCAGGAAGGCGCCGGCCACCGCCATGAGTGCCGCCACGAGCTTGCGTTGGTGGACGGCCGACCATTCGTGTAGCCGTCGCAGGACGGCGTGAGTTCGTTCCGGAGCCACCACGCTGTTGAGCAGAATGATTTCCTCGACCGCCAGTGCAACTATCACGTACACGGCGACCGCGGCGATCTGAATGTCGATCGCGACTCCGGACGCCACCACCACGGCAAGGATGAGAACGGCCGCGTCCGCCGGTGGCAGCACCACGAGGCCGACGACGAACGAGATCCACGGCGAGCCGGTGCGCCAGCCGCGGCGGATCCGGCCCAGCAGCCGCTGAACCGCAGACCGTCCTTCCTGGGCCGGCTCCTCCGATTCCAACAGCAGCGAAAGTGAAGACGGTGCGGTCTGACCGCCCGTGGACTGCTGCCTGCCCGTGTTCGACTGCGTCACCACCCCGCTGCGGGCGGACGCTCTGGACGACGAGCGCACGGCCATCAGCACGGATCCCGCCAGCAGAAGCACCCCGAGTCCGATCGCAATGTACTGGGCGGCAGGGCTTGTCGTCGGATGCGCAAAGTCCTTCACGAAGTTCGCCGAGGCCGGCATGGTGTGCAACAGGATCAGCGGGATGAACAGGCTGACGAGACCCACGATGAGCGCTCCGAGCCACCACGCAAGCAGGTTCTTGATCGGCCGTGGGCGGGACAACACCATGAGGATGATCCCGAGCCGCACGGGGTTCACCGTCGTCAGGAGTGCCAACACCAGTATCGGTCCCCACATGTCGTCAGACCGCCCCAGCGGGAAGGAGCTTCTCGCACAACAGTTCCGCCAACCCCTGCACGGTGGTGATGCCGGTGGCCGAGATGCGTACTCCGGTTTCGTTCTCGATACGGGTGCGTAGCTCGAGCGCGCCGAGGGAATCCATTCCGTACTCGGACAGGGGGCGGTCGGGATCGACACTGCGCCGCAGGATCACGCCGACCTGATCGGCGATCATCTGCCGCAGTTTGGTGGTCCACTCGTCCGGTGGCAGCACGTCGAGTTCGGCCCGCAGCTTGCTGGTGCCGGTAGAGCTTTGTCCGGTGGCCCGGAACGCCTCGGCGAACGGGCTGCGTTCGGCGAACATGGTCAACCACGGTGCACCGGCGATGGGGGCGTATCCGGTATACGGGCGGTCGTGCCGTAGCAGTGCTTCGAACGCGTAGGCGCCTTCCTCGGGAGCGATGGCGGCTCCGGTGCTCTCGGCCAGGGCGGTGCCCCGGCCGATCTGCCCCCAGGCTCCCCAGGCGATCGAAGTGGCCGGCAGCCCTTGAGCCCGCCGCCACAGGCTGAACGCATCCAGCCAGCTGTTGGCCGCGGCATAGGCCCCCTGTCCGGGGGAACCGACCAGTGCCGCGGCCGAGGAGAACGAGCAGAACCAGTCCAACTGCTGGTTCGCGCCGGCCCCCTGGAGGGCCTGGTGCAGATTCCACGCTCCGTGAACCTTTGGGGCCCAGTCACGCTCGATGAGATCGTCGGTGATGTTGGTCAGCGCCGCATCCTCGATCACACCTGCCGCGTGCAGCACACCGCGGACCGAGAGTCCGCCCGCGGTGGCTGCGGCCACCAGCCGCTCTGCGGTCGCCGGAGCGGCGATATCGCCGCGCTCGACGACCACGTCGACACCGGCGGCTCGGATCCGTTCGATCGCCGTCAGGGCCGCCGCGGTCGGCTCAGAACGCGACGACAGCACGATCCGCCCGCAGCCGTTCGCCGCCATCCTCTCGGCGAGGAACAAGCCCAGTCCGCCGAGGCCACCGGTGACGATGTACGCCCCGTCCGGGCGGAACACCCGGACCTGGGCCGGGGGCACCACAAGTCGACTCGAACCGGTATGGGGGACGTCCAGTACGAGCTTGCCGGTGTGCTGCGCGCCGCTCATCATCCGGATGGCAGTGGCGGCCTCGGTGAGCGGGTAGCGGGTGAACTCCGGGATCGGTAGCTCACCCTCGGCGGTGAGCAGATACACCGTGGACAGCAACTCGCGCAGGCGATCGGGATGGCTGACGGACATCAACGCCAGGTCGACGGCGTAGAACGACAGGTTGCGGCGGAAGGGGAAGAGTCCCAACCGGGTGTCGGCGTAGATGTCCCGCTTGCCGATCTCCACGAATCGCCCACCGAATGCCAGTAATTCCAGTCCGGCCCGCTGGGCGGCCCCGGTCACCGAGTTCAGCACGATGTCCACTCCGTAGCCGTCGGTGTCGCGGCGGATCTCATCGGCGAACTCGAGTGTCCGCGAGTCGTACACGTGTTCCACACCCATGTCGCGCAGCAGTTGCCGGCGATGCTCGCTGCCGGCGGTGGCGAAGATTTCCGCACCCGCAGCGCGAGCGATCGCCATCGCCGCCCGGCCCACTCCGCCGGTCGCGGAGTGGATCAGCACCTTGTCGCCGGATCGGATCCGGGCCATGTCGTTGAGCCCGTAGTAGGCGGTGGCGGTCGCAATGGTCAGTGCGGCCGCCTCGGCGTCGGACAGGCCGGCCGGCACGGTGGCGGCCAAGCGGGCATCGCAGGTGACGAATGTGCCCCAACAACCGTCGGCGCACAGACCGCCGACGTGATCGCCGACCTTGTGTCCGGTCACGTCGGGACCGACCGCGGTCACCACACCGGCGAAGTCGATGCCGAGCTGCGGCAGGTGCCCATCGAAGGCGGGATAGCGGCCGAAGGCCACCAACACGTCGGCGAAGTTGACGCTGGAGGCGTTGACGGCGACCTCGATCTGACCGGTCCCGGGGGGAACATGCTCGCAGGCAACGAGTTCCATCGTCTCCAGATCGCCGGGGGTACGGATCTGCAACCGCATCCGGTCGCGTTCGGGATCGGCGACGGTGGTCTGCCGCTCGTCAGGGCGCAGCGGGGCCAGGCACAACCGCGCCGTGTACCACCGATCGTCGCGCCAGGCGGTTTCGTCCTCCTCCGATCCGCTGAGGAGTTGGCGGGCCAACTGCACCCCGTCGGTGGCATCGTCCAGATCGATCTGGGTGGCGGCCAGATGCGGGTGCTCGGCGCCGATGACCCGGATCAATCCCCGCAGCTCGGCCTGTTCCAGATTGACGGCATCGCCGGGCAGCACGGTCTGGGCATTGCGGGTCACCACGTACAGGCGCGGCGGCTCGCCGGTGATCTGCGGCAGCTCACGGGTGATGTGAACCAGCTGACGCAGATGCTCGCGGCCCAACATCGGTGATTGCTGCGCGCCCGCACCGTTCTGCGGGGCCTCCATGATCACCACCCCGGTGAACCGGGTTGCCCGCAGATGGCCGACGAGCTGTTCACACGTCGGTGAGTCGTCGCCCCGGTCGGGCCAGGACATGCTGATGCATTGTGCGCCACGGTCCTTCAGCGCCTCGGCCAACCGCACCACGCCCGCATCCGGGTGTGGCGACGTTCCGATCAGCAGCCAGGACCCGGCGTCGGCGTATTCCACCTCGGGCAGCTCACGTTGTCGCCATTCGACGGTCAGCAACCGCTCGCTGAACACTTGCTCGTCGTACCGGTCGGTGGAAGTTCCGGCGCCGAGGCGCAATCCCTGGACCCGCAGCAGCACCGTGCCGTCCTCGTCGAGTACATCGATATCGGCCTCCACCCCGGTGGCGTCGGACTTGAGCAACCGCGTGTAGCAGTAGCGGGCGTTGCGTGCCGAACCGTAGGCCCGCAGTCGTCTGACCCCGAGTGGCAGCCCCAGCGCGTCCCCGCCGAGCGCCTGCACCGCGGGATGGGCCTCGATGGATTGGAAGCAGGCGTCCAGAAGCGCCGGGTGCACCCCGTACGCGTCCTGTTGCGAACGGATCGAGCGGGGCAGCGCGACCTCGGCGAACACCGTCTGGGCCGGCGCCTGGCCGGTGTGGACGCTGACCAGACCGGTGAAGGCGGGACCGTACTGAATACCGTGCCGGCTCACTCGATCCCGCACATCGTCGCCGTCTTCACCGTCCGGGTGGGCGGAGCGGACCGCGGATATGTCATACGGCGGTGGCGGTTCGTCGACCGCGGGGTGCAGCACCGCGGTGGCGTGCCGCACCTGCTGTTCGGCGTCGTCGGTCGTGACGCTGAACACCGCGCCGCCGGGAAATGACATCGATGCGGCGGCCCCGACGGTTGTCTGCTCGTCCAGCAGCATCGCCTGATCGAACCGAATATTCCGGACCTCGGCTGCGTCACCCCAGACTACCTGCGCGGCCGCCAGCGCCATTTCGCAGTAGGCCGCCCCCGGAAGTACAGCCACGTTGCGAATCTGGTGGTCACCGAGCCACGGCTGGGCGGCCGTGCCCACATCCGCCTGCCAGACGTACCGTTCCGGTTCCTCGTGGAGCCGAACATTGGCACCCAACAGTGGGTGCACCGCGATGGTGCAGCCGCCGTGGGTCGCAGACTCCCGACCGTCACCGGCCAGCCAGGACTTGCGATGCGTCCACGTCGGAAGCGGCGCATCCACCAGGCGACCGGCCGGACACAGCGTCGAGAAGTCGACGGCGGCGCCCGCGCTGTGCAGATCGATCAGGAACCCGCGCAGCCCTTTCCGCAGCTCCTGTCCGCGGCGCATCGCGGCCAGGGCGGCGATGGGTGTCCCGCGGTTGTCCGCGGTCTGTTCGAGAGCACGAGTGAGCAGCGGGTGGGGGGACAGTTCGGCGAAGACCCGGTAACCGTCCTCCAACGCCGCCTGTACCGCGGTGGCGAAGCGCACCATCTTCCGCATGTTGGTCACCCAGTAGTGCGCGTCGCACACCGGCTGCTCGCGGGGGTCGAACAGCGTCGCCGAGTAGAACGGGATCTCCGGTGTCATGGGTGTGAGATCGGCGAGCGCCGTGGCCAGATCGTCGGCGATCGGTTCCACCTGCGGTGAGTGGAAGGCGACATCGACCGGGACCATGCGGGCCAGCACGCCGCGGGCTTCCCAGTCGCCGACCAGATCGCTCACCGTCTGCATCGCGCCGGCGATGACAGTGGACTGTGGTGACGCCACCACCGCCACCACCACATCGTTGATGCCGCGGCCGGTCAGTTCCGAAAGGACTTGTTTGGCAGGCAGTTCCACGGCGGCTGTGGCGCCCTGACCGGCGATTCGGCACATCAGCTTCGACCGGCGGCAGATGAGGCGCAGGCCGTCCGCCATCGTGAGGGCCCCGGCCACGACGGCTGCCGCGGCCTCGCCCAGTGAGTGACCGATGACGGCGGCGGGCCGGATTCCGTAAGCCTTCATGGCAGCGGCCAACGCCACCTGCATGGTGAACAACGTGGGCTGCAACCGGTCCTGGCCGGACACCGCCTCGGCCGCCGATATCGCCTCGGTGACCGAGAACCCGGCCTCGGCCGCGATGATCGGTTCGGCCTCGGCCACCGTGGCGGCGAACACCGGTTCGGTGGCCAGGAGCTCGGTGCCCATCCCGGCCCATTGCGAGCCCTGCCCCGAGAACACCCATACCGGTCCCCGGTCGTCGTGCCCGACCGCGGCTTGATAGGGCGTGTCGCCGTCGGCGACCTCGCGCAGGGCTGCGACGAGTTCTGTTGGGCTGCTTGCGCTGACGGCGGTGCGCACGGGCCGGTGTACTCGCCGGCACGCCAGCGTGTAGGACAGATCCGGCAGGGCAATGTCCTCGTGTGCCGCCACCCAGTCCGCCAGCCGGCCGGCGGTGCGGCGCAGTTCGTCGGCCGAGGTGGACGACACCGGGAACAGCAGCGGTGTCGATTCAGATTCCGGCCGCGGGGCCGTCGAGGCCGGCTCGGGCGCCTGCTCCAGAACGGCGTGCACGTTGGTCCCGGACAGGCCGTACGACGACACCACCGCCCGCCGCGGATGGTGCCCATTGGTGCACCACGGCGTGGTCTGTTGGGGCACAAACAGATTGGTCCGGATCTGGGCGAGCTGGTCCGGCAACCGGGTGAAGTGCAGGTTCTGCGGCACCACGCCATGTTCCAGTGCCAGGACCGCCTTCATCAGCCCGACCGCCCCGGAAGCTGCCTGCGCATGTCCCAAATTGGTCTTCACCGAGGCCAGCGCACAGGGACCGTCGACGCCGTAGACCTTGGCCAGGCTGGCGTATTCGATGGGATCGCCCACCGGGGTACCGGTGCCGTGCGCCTCGACCATGCCGACCGTGTTCGGATCGACGCCGGCCGCGGACAACGCCGCTCGGTACACCGCGGTCTGCGCGGCGTCCGAGGGAGTGGCGATGTTCACGGTGTGCCCGTCCTGATTCGCGGCGGTACCGCGCACCACGGCCAGGATCCGATCGCCGTCGCGCACGGCGTCCGCGAGCCGCTTGAGCACGATCACGACGCAGCCCTCGCCGCTGACGAACCCGTCGGCGGCGACGTCGAAGGCGTGGCAACGCCCGGTCGCCGACAGCATCCCCTCGGCCGACCCCGAGGCGAACTTTCGTGGATCCAGGGCCAACGTGGCGCCGCCGGCCAAGGCGAGGTCGCTCTCCCCCTCGTGCAGGCTGCGGCACGCCAGGTGCACCGCGGTCAACCCGGACGAACACGCGGTGTCCACCGTGAGTGCGGGGCCGTGCACGCCGAGCGCGTAGGCGATCCGTCCCGACGCCAGGCTGAAGTTGTTGCCGCTGAAGCCGTATGCCGCTTCCAGCGACCGAGCGTCCGCGGCCAGCATCTGATAGTCGGCGTGCGTCAAACCGATGAACACACCGGTCAGCGAATCGGCCAGATCCTCGCGGGTCAGGCCAGAGTGCTCCATGGCTTCCCACGAGGTCTCCAGCAACAACCGGTGCTGGGGATCGAGTGCGGCGCACTCGCGTTCGTTGATCCCGAAGAAGTCAGCGTCGAAGCCGGCGACGTCATCGAGGAACGCGCCCCATTTCGATACCGACCGGCCCGGGACGCCGGGTTCCGGATCGTAGTATTCGTCGGCGTCCCAACGGTCCGGTGGAACCTCGGTGACCAGGTCATCGCCACGTAGCAACGCCTCCCACAGAAGTTCGGGGGAGTCGATGCCGCCGGGGAGCCGGCAGGACATGCCGATGACGGCGATGGGCGTGACCGGCGCGGCACCAGGCGCGCTGTCGGATGCGGTCAATTTCCCCTCCTCCCGGTCGGCCCCGCGCGGTTTTACCGGCATCAGGCCCGATAGCCCGCTTTTGAGCGTCGAGCCCCAGAAATGTGGCCGGCGGTAACGCGCGGCCATTGCTGGTTCAACGCCCGTAGCGGGCGACCACAACAAATAACGGTATGTTCGCTGAGGTTTCCTGTCTCGCGATCCGGCAATCGGCCGGAAAGATATCCGCGATTTCAAATACTTTGCCGGGCGGCGCCGGTGCATGCACTGACTGTCAAGATCAGAGGCCTGACGGCAGCGCAAAGTCAAGGTGCTGCTCCCGGCGCGGCCGCAGGCGTAATCACGTGTGTGTGATTCATGCAGGGCGCGATAACAAGTTTGCTGACGGTTCCGGTGATCTGATTTTGATTACCGCGATACCCTGATCGGCGTGGTCGAGTCGTCCATTTTGTCGTTGCTGCATGAACGTGCGAGCCTGCAGGGTGATGACACGGCGGTGACGTTTGTTGATTTCGAAAATAATTGGCACGGTACGGCCGAGACCTTGACATACGCCCAGTTGTATCGACGCACGTGCAACGTGGCGCGCGAACTCGGCAAGTTCGGCGCACCCGGTGACCGTGCCCTGATCCTGGCCCCACAGGGGTTGGACTACATCGTGGCGTTCTTCGGCGCACTGCTGGCCGGACGCATCGCGGTTCCGTTGGCGGTGCCACTCGGCGGCGTCAGCGACGAGCGGGTCGAATCGGTGCTGCAGGATGCGTCTCCGGCGGTCGTCCTCACCACTTCGGCAGTTGCCGACACCGTGGCCGGGCACGTCGAAAATCGTTCCGGCGGAGGGGTTCCAGTCGTCGTGGCAGCCGACTCGCTGGATCTCGATGCCCCGACAGGCGCCCAGTTCGGCGACGAAAACCATACGGGCACAGCGTATTTGCAATACACATCCGGGTCGACCAGGCGGCCGGCCGGGGTGATGATGTCGCACCGCAACCTGATGGTCAACTATGAACAACTGACGTCGGGCTATTTCGCGGAGTTCAACAACGTCGTGCCCGAGGGCTCCACCATCGTCTCCTGGCTGCCGTTCTATCACGACATGGGCTTGTACCTGGGAGTCTGCGCGCCGGTGCTGGCCGGAGTGCCGGCCGTGCTCATGAGTCCCGTGGCATTCCTGCAGCGCCCGGCCAGGTGGATGCAGATGCTGGCGGCCAACGGTCGCACCTATACCGCCGCACCGAACTTCGCCTTCGAACTTGCGGTGCGCAAGACCTCCGACGAAGACATGGCTGGACTCGATCTGTCCGACGTGCTCGCCATCATCACCGGTAGTGAACGGGTGCATCCGGCGACACTGGAGCGCTTCGTGAACCGTTTCGCGCCACTGAACCTGGGCGAGACGGTGATACGCCCGTCCTACGGGCTGGCTGAAGCTACGGTCTACGTGGCCACCCGGGCCTCGGGCGAACCGCCGGCGATCGTCCGATTCGACAGCGAACCGTTGACTCTCGGTAAGGCAACGCGTTGCCGGAACGGAGCCGGGACACCGCTGGTCAGCTATGGAGTTCCGGCCTCGCCGATGATCCGCATCGTCGATCCTGACACCTGCGTTGAGTGCCCGCCCGAAACTGTCGGGGAGATCTGGGTATACGGCGACAACGTCGCGAGCGGCTACTGGCAGCGGCCCGCCGAAACCGAATCGACATTCGGCGCCCGGATAGTGGCGCCGTCGGCTGGCACGCCGGAGGGGCCGTGGCTGCGCACCGGAGATTCCGGCTTCCTGTTCGAGAACGAGCTGTACGTCATCGGCCGCATCAAGGATCTGTTGATCGTGTACGGGCGTAACCACTCTCCCGACGACATCGAGGCGACGATCCAGGAGATCAGCCGCAGCCGGTGTGCCGCGATCGCGGTGCCCGACGGCGCCACCGAGAAGCTCGTCGTCATCATCGAGGTGCGAAGACATGCCGATACCCCCGATGCATCAGGAGACCAGCTCTCCGCCGTCAAGCGCGACGTGACCTCGGCCATCTTCAACACCCACAGTCTCGGTGTGGCGGATCTGGTTCTGGTTCAGCCTGGTTCGATCCCGATCACGACGAGTGGCAAGGTCCGGCGGGCGGCATGCGTCGAGCAGTACCGACAGGGCGAGTTCGCTCGCCTGGACGCATAGATCCCCATGCCGGAGGTATTTCCGTTCCACCGCATTCATACAGCGGACATTCAGCGACGCAAAACTGTTAGCCGCGGTAAGTTCCGTTCCGCGTCGAACACCCGCAATATGCATTACGATCCCGTATCACCTTGGGAATGGACCGATATGGAGGTCTCCTGAATGCTCTACTGGTCGGAATCGGATTGCCCAGCCCGGGCTGCAGTGTGTTTACCGTGACCACACCTGGTGTGTGGCAGCGGGCCGGCAGCCGTGGTTCCGGTGGCGGGAAAAGTCCGGATTAGGCCACGGATTCAGGGGGTTCGAACTGTGGGGGTTCTGAAGCGGCTGTGGATCCCGCTGCTGATTCTGGTGGTAATCCTCGCCGGAGGATTCACCGTCATGCGCCTGCACGGGGTGTTCGGCTCCGAAGTCCGGCCGGTATACGCCGACACCGAGGTCGAGGAACGCACGCCGTATGACCCCAAACAACTGGTCTACGAGGTATTCGGCCCACCCGGGACGGTGGCCAACATCAGCTATTTCGATGTCGACGCAGAACCGCAGTTCGTGGAAAAGGCCAGCTTGCCGTGGTCGTTGGAATTCCCGATGACCGAGGCCACCGCGATGGTCAACGTCATCGCGCAAGGTGACAGCAACAGGATCGGTTGCCGAATCATCATCGATGACAAGGTCGAAGCCGAACGGGTCGAGAACGGCGAGAGCGCGTTCACCTATTGCCTGTTGAAGGCCGCATGAGCAGCCCCACGGTAACCGCCGACCCGCCGTTCGTGGCGCGGGTGATCCGTCGCTTGGCCATACCGATCATCCTGGGCTGGCTGGTGATCACCTATCTGCTCGGTGCCGCCGTCCCGCCGCTCGAACAGGTGGAGAAAGAGCACTCGGTATCGCTCATCCCCAGCGACGCGCCGTCGTTCAAGGCGATACAGCGGATGGGCGAGAGCTTCGGCGAAACCAATTCGAACAGCGTCGCGATCATCGTCCTGGAAGGCGAACATAAGCTCGGCGACCCGGCGCATCACTACTACGACGACCTACTTCGCCAGCTCAGAGCCGATACCGCACACGTGCAGCATGTCCAGGACTTCTGGGGAGACCCGCTCATGGTCGGGGCGGCCCAGAGTGCCGACGGCAAGGCCGCGTACGTCCAGCTGGGCCTTGCGGGCGATCTCGGCCAGTCGCTCTCGAACGAATCGCTCGAAGCGGTCCGCGACATCGTCGACCGCAGTTCACCACCGCCGGGGGTGAAGGTCTACGTCACCGGACCGGCCGCCACCGTCGCCGACCTGAGCGCCAGCGGCAACCGGACGGTCCTGCTGGTCACCGGGCTGAGCCTGACGGTGATCCTGGCGATGCTGCTGTTCTTCTTCCGGTCGATCTTCACCGCGGTCATCCTGCTGCTCCTGGTGGGCATCCAATTGCAGGTGGCCCGCGGCGTCGTCGCCCTGATCGGCGATCTCGGGCTCATCGGACTGTCCACCTATGCGGTGAATCTTCTGGTGACGCTCGGCATCGCGGCCGGAACCGACTACGGCATCTTCTTCGTCGGGCGCTACCAGGAGGCGCGGCAGGCCGGTGAGGACCGTGAAACGGCCTTCTATTCGACGTATCGCAGCGTCGGAAAGGTCGTGCTGGCGTCCGGGCTGACCATCGCCGGCGCGGTCTTCTGCCTCAGCTTCACCCGCCTGCCCTACTTCCGCACCCTCGGGATTCCTTGTGCGCTGGGCATGGTTGTAGCAGTCGCCGTGGCCTTGACGTTGATCCCCGCGGTCCTTTCGCTGGGCAGCCGATTCGGGTTGTTCGAACCGAAACGCAAGATCATCGTTCGGCGCTGGCGCCGTCTCGGCACCGCGATCGTCCGATGGCCGGCACCCATTCTCGTCGCAGCCTGCGCGGCATCGCTCATCGGATTGTTGGCGCTACCGGCGTACCAGCCCGGCTACAACGACCAGAATTATCTGCCCAAGGACATTCCGGCCAACGCCGGCTATGACGCTGCCGCCCGGCATTTCCAGCAATCGCTGATGGTGTCGCCGGACATATTGCTGGTCGAGGCCGACCATGACATGCGCAATCCGGCGGATTTTCTGATCTTGAACAAACTCGTCAAAGGCGTTCTGGCCGTTCCCGGAGTTTCCCGGGTGCAGGGCCCCACACGCCCCGAAGGTATTCCGCTCAAGCACACCACAATTCCGTTCATCATCAGCGCGTCGAACTCCAGCCAGCTCGAACTTCTGCCATTCCAGAAAGCGCGAATGAACGATCTGGTCACCCAAGCCGACGAGATCGCGAAAACGATATCCGTGATGAAACGGATGTACGAACTCATGAAAGAACTTTCCGCAGCGACCAACGCCGTGGTCGGCAAGACACACGAGCTGGAGGATGTCACGCTCGAATTGCGGGATCACATCGCCGATTTCGACGATTTCTGGCGACCGATCCGCAATTACCTCTACTGGGAGCCGCATTGCTTCGACATCCCGTTGTGCTGGTCGATCAAGTCGCTGTTCGAAGCCCTGGACGGGGTTGACGAGCTCACCACCACGATGCACCAACTGATCGGCAACCTCGATCAACTGAATGCCCTTATGCCGCAGATGATCAGCCAGTTCCCGGAGATGATCGCCACCATGCAGAGCACTCGGACCATGATGCTGGCAATGCACAGCACCATGGCGGGGATCTTCTCTCAGATGGAGGAGATGTCCGAGGGGTCCTCCGCCATGGGCAAGGCCTTCGACGAGGCCCAGAACGACGACTCGTTCTACATCCCCCCGGAAGTTTTCAAGAACGCCGACTTCAAACGGGTCATGGACGTGTTCCTGTCCCCGGACGGGAAAACCGCACGCATGCTCATCACCCAGCGCGGCGATCCGGCGACACCCGAAGGCATCGCGCGCGTCGAGCCGATCAAAACAGCTGCCGAGGAGGCACTCAAGGGCACCCCGCTGGAGAGCGCCAGGCTCTACCTCACCGGGAGCGCGGCGATGGCGAAAGATCAGGTGGACGGCTCCACGTACGATCTGCTGATCGCCGGGATCGCCGCCCTGTGTCTGATCTTCATCATCATGCTGATCATGATCCGCAGCCTGGTCGCGGCGCTGGTCATCGTTGGTACGGTGGCGCTTTCGCTCGGGGCGGCATTCGGGCTGTCGGTGCTGATCTGGCAACACATCCTCGGGATCCAATTGAACTGGATCGTGCTCGCCATCGCGCTCATCATCCTGTTGGCCGTCGGCTCGGACTACAACCTGCTGCTGGTGTCGCGGATGAAAGAGGAAATCGGTGCCGGCATCAACACCGGCATCATCCGCGCCATGGCCGGTAGCGGAACAGTGGTGACAGCTGCGGGTCTGGTGTTCGCGTCGACCATGTTTGCCATGCTGGCCAGTGATGTGCGCACGATCGGACAGGTGGGGTCGACGATCGGTATCGGGCTGTTGTTCGACACTCTGATCGTGCGGGCACTCATGACACCGTCCATCGCCGCGTTGCTGGGACGTTGGTTCTGGTGGCCGCAGCTCGTGCGGCAGCGGCCGATCAGTCCCCGGCCGCTGGTTCGTTCCCTGCTGCTGAAACCCGACGAACGCTGACTGCGATGAGCACCGGTCCACCGTTGCACGCCCCGCCCTGGGCGAAGGTGATCCATCGGCTTGCGGTGCCGATCATCCTCGGCTGGCTGGTGATCGTGGCTCTGCTGACGTTCGCCGTCCCCTCGCTCGAACACGTCGGACGGCAGCACTCGGTATCGCTGGTGCCCGCCGATGCGCCCTCCTTCAAGGCCATGAAACACATGGGCGAGGTGTTCGGCGAATCCGATTCCGACAGCGTCGCCATGATCGTCCTGGAGGGACAACAGCCACTCGGCCCCGACGCACACCGCTATTACGACGATCTGGTCCGCCAGTTGAAGGCGGACACCACACATGTCCAGCACGTCCAGGATTACTGGGGCGACCCCCTCACGGCGACGGCCGTGCAGAGCGCTGACAACAAATCCGTCTATGTTCAGCTGAACCTGGCCGGCAATCAGGGTGAATCGCTGGCGAACGAATCGGTGGAGGCTGTCCGCGGCATCGTCGAGCGGACCTCACCGCCACCGGGCGTGCAGGCCTACGTCACCGGGCCGGCCCCACTGGTGTCGGACATGAACCACGCCGGAGACAAGTCGATCGCCAAGATCACCGTCGTCACCCTGGTGGTGATCATGACGATGCTGCTCCTCGTGTACCGCTCCCTCGTCACCGCTGTCCTGCTGCTGACCATGGTGGGCATCCAGGTGCAGGTGGCCCGGGGAGTCGTCGCCCTGCTGGCCGACCACCAGATCATCGGGCTCTCGACGTTCGCGGTGAATCTGCTGGTCTCCCTTGGGATCGCGGTCGGCACCGACTATGGCATCTTCTTCCTCGGCCGGTATCAGGAGGCCCGCCAGGCCGGCGAGGATCGCGACACCGCCTTCTACACCACCTATCGCAGCGTGGCGAAAGTGGTTCTGGGGTCGGGTCTGACGATCGCCGGGGCGATCTTCTGTCTGAGCTTCGCCCGGCTGCCCTACTTCCACACCATGGGGATCCCCACCGCGGTGGCCATGGTGGCCGCGGTGACGGTCGCGCTGACGCTCATTCCGTCCGTCTTGGCTGTCGGTGGTCGATTCGGGCTGTTCGAACCCAAACGCAAGATCATCGTCCGACGCTGGCGACGGCTGGCGACAGCGATCGTCCGGTGGCCGGCACCGATTCTCGTCACGGCGTGCGTGGTGGCGCTCATCGGGTTGTTGGCCCTGCCGGCGTACCGCACCAGCTACAACGACCGGCTGTACGTACCGGCCGACATCCCGGCCAACGTCGGATATGCCGCCGCCGAGCGGCATTTCCCCCCGTCGCGTCTGACCCCGGACATCCTGTTGCTCGAAGCCGAGCACGACATGCGCAATCCCGCCGACCTGCTGGTGCTGAACAAGGTGGCCAAGGCCGTCTTTGCAGTTCCGGGCGTATCCCGGGTACAGGCGATAACCCGTCCCGAGGGCAATCCGATCAATCGGACGTCGATCCCGTTTCTGCTCTCGCTGCAGAGTGCCAACCAGAAGCAGACGCTGCCGTTCCAGAAGCAGTCGATGGACAGCCTGAAGAAGCAGGCGGACCAGATGACGAAGATGATCAACACGACGCAGCGCCTCTACGAGACGTCGCAGAAGCTCGTCAGCACGACCCATCGGATGACCCGGGACACCCGTGAATTGGAGGCGGTCACAAAGGAACTGCGCGACCACATCGCGGATTTCGATGACTTCTTCCGCCCTATCCGCAACTACTTCTACTGGGAGCCACACTGTTTCGACATTCCGTTCTGCTGGTCGATGAGGTCGCTGTTCGACTCGATCGACGGCGTCGACGCGGTTACCGACGGAGTGGGTGAACTTGCGGATCACACCGATCAGCTGGACGTGCTTATGCCCAGGCTGGTCGTGCTGTTTCCTCAGATGATCGCGAGCATGAAATCGATGCGTGCGGTCACGCTGACCATGCACAGCACCATGATGGGCTCGATGGCCCTGATGGAAGAGAACAGCGCGAATGCCACCGCCATGGGCCAGGCCTTCGACGAGGCCCGCAACGACGATTCGTTCTACCTGCCGCCCGAGGTCCTGGAGAACAAGGATTTCAAGCGTGCGATGAACCTGTTCTTCTCGCCGGACGGGAAGGCGGTCCGGTTCATCATCTCGCACCGGGGAGACCCCGCGACGCCGGAAGGCATCGCGCGGGCCGAGCAGATCGTGCGGGCCGCGCAGGAGGCGCTCAAGGTGACGCCGCTGGAAAATGCGAAGGTGCAGTTGGCCGGTACGTCGGCGACGTACCGGGACATGCGTGACGGCTCCACCTACGATCTGCTGATCGCCGGGGTCGCGGCGCTGTGCCTGATCTTCATCATCATGCTGCTGATCACCCGGAGCCTGGTGGCGGCGCTGGTCATCGTGGGTACGGTGGCGATTTCCCTCGGTGCCGCATTTGGGCTGTCGGTGCTGATCTGGCAACACATCCTCGGGATCAACCTGCACTGGCTCGTGCTGGCCATGTCGGTGATCGTGCTGTTGGCCGTCGGTTCGGATTACAACCTGCTGCTGGTGTCGCGGATGAAAGAGGAGATCGGCGCCGGGCTCAATACCGGCATCATCCGGGCCATGGGCGGCAGCGGGAAGGTGGTGACGGCGGCCGGGCTGGTGTTCGCGTTCACGATGATGTCGATGGTGGTCTCCGATCTGCGCATCATCGGCCAGGTGGGCTCGACGATCGGGATCGGGCTGCTGCTGGACACCCTGGTGGTGCGCGCACTCATGACCCCGTCCATCGCCGCGCTGCTGGGGCGCTGGTTCTGGTGGCCGCAGATCGTGCGGCAACGTCCGGCCAGTGGGTTGCTGCGGGAGACGGCGCCGCGTCCGGTGACGCGGTCCCTGCCGCTGCGCCCTGACGAGGATTGATCCGGGGGCATCGGCGCCGGGGCGAACCGTTTTCCGAGTCAAATACCCAGTCGGCGGCTCAGCTGGCAAATTGCCAAAACCATTGCGGGCTCGCGCTGCACGAGTAAAGTCCGGACCGCGGGAGGAGGTCCACCCATGATGGAACGAGTGCCGATCACATTGGCTGTCGCCGGCGGGGCCGTGGCGCTGTCACTGGCCACCGGAGCCGGTATCGCCTCCGCTGACCCCAGGCTGGACTCAGCCGTCAACACCAGTTGCAGTTACCCGCAGGTGATGGGTGCGCTCAACGCGCAGAGCCCCATGGCCGGGGAATCGCCGATGGTGCAGTCGGTTCTGCGTCAGTTCCTGGATTCGCCGCGGGATCAGCGTCAGCGGATGGCCGAGGGCATCGCGGCGCAACCTGCCAACCAGCCCTACCTGGGGTTGCTGCAGACGGTGTTCGATACCTGCAACAACTTCTGAGCACCGTCAGTAGGTGGGTTTCACACCGCCCAGCTGCGCGGTCACCGCATCGGCCGCCGCGACCAGTGCGCGGGCCCGGTCGGTGATCTCCTTGTCCGTCAAGGCTTTTCCGATGTGCAAGGATGCCGCCATCACCTGGCGTCGGTAGTGGTCGAACACCGGCGCGGAGATGACGCTGATGTCCTGCCGGCTACGGCCGCCCTCGTCGCGCAGGTAGACCCGCTCACCGATGTCGGACACCAACTCGCTCAGCAGCGCCCGCAGTTCGTCGGGCAGGTCCGTGGACATGCCGGCCATCAGCGCGTAGAGCCGGCGGCCACCCGGGGTCAGCCGTTCCACCAGATAGCCATCGGTGCGGCAGTTTTCGATCACGCGTTGCAGCCGTGCGGATTCGGTGCGCAGCGGGATGGTCGGCGCCTTGGCCAGCCAGGTCCGCAGCGCGTCGTCGTCCCACAGCACGAACATCAGACCGACCGGGGGAGCGAACGGGTAGCTCTGCCCGATCCGCACCCCGACGTCGCGGCCCGGCGGGCCGACCAGCTCCAGCACGGTGATGCGGTCGTCGACGACGGCCGTCAGACCCGCTGAGGTGTCGAAAGCAGCTGACAGGGACAGTAGTTCGGACCGGGCGGACGGGCTGACCCGCATGGATTCCTGAGCCGCGTGGCCCAGCGAGATCAATGCCGGGCCGAGGCGGTAGGTCTTGTCGGTGCTGTCGCGGATCAGGTGACCCGATTCGGTGAGGGTGGTCAGGATGCCCAGGCACGTTGGCTTGCTCAGGCCGACCTGCCGGGACAGCTCCGAGAGTCCGAACCGCTGCTGCGGGCGTCGGGACAGGAAATCCAGGATCGCCACCACTCGCGCGGTGGGTGGCGAAGCGCGGCCGGCCGGTGCGGCGTCGGGCATCTGACCTCCACGGCGTTGACGGGAATTGGAACGCGTTCTAGTCTCAGGTCAGAAACTCTACCACTGCGGTCCAATATTGGACCGAGAGAGCAGATGCCGGATGTACTCACAGCCGTTGATCGATGCCATCGCCGAGGCAGAACACCTGGTGGCCACCGCGCACTTCATCGAATCGGAAGCCGACCTTCTGGAAGGCCTGCAGTACCTGGCCGGCTGCATCTCCGGATGCACCCACCTGGCCTTCGACTACGACCGCGACCACCCCTTCCTGCAATCGGGCACCGGCCCGTTCACCAAGATGGGCCTGGACAACCCCGACACGCTGTACTTCGGCACCCGCGTGCAGCCCGGACACGAGTACGTCGTCACCGGGAAGCGGGGCACCACCACCGATCTCAGCTTCCAGATGCTCGGCGGGGAATACACCGATGACAACGTGCCGGCCAGCCAGGCCGCATTCGACGACCGCGAACTCGACATCGCCGCCGACGGAACCTTCGAGTGGCGGGTGACCCCGACCAGCCCGTCGCAGCTGCTGATCCGCGAGGTCTACAACGACTGGTCGGCGCAACGCGGTCACATCAGCGTGGCGCGCACCGACACCGCCGGGACCGCGCCGGCGCCGCTGACGCGCGAGCTCATCGAAAAGCGCTATGCCGTGGCAGGCAAGCAGCTGGTGCAGCGGGTGAAGACCTGGCTGCAGTTCCCGCAGTGGTTCTACAACAACCTGCCGGTCAACACCATGGTCGCGCCCCGGCTGACCCCCGGCGGTCTGGCAACGCAGTACTCGTCGGTCGGCCACTACGATCTGAAACCCGACCAGGCCATGATCATCACCCTGCCGGTCACCGATGCGCCGTACCTCGGATTCCAGCTGGGCAGCCTGTGGTACATCTCGCTGGACTACATCAACCACCAGACTTCGCTCAACGGCACTCAGGCGCAGGCCGATCCGGACGGCAAGATCCGCATCGTGGTCTCCGACGCCAACCCCGGTGTGACGAACTGGTGCGAAACCCTGGGCCATTCCAAGGGATATCTACAGTTCCGCTGGCAGCGGCTGTCACGTGAGCTCACCGAGGCCGACGGCCCGAGCGTCGAGATCGTCGACGTGGCCGACGTGGCGACGGCGTTGCCGTACCACGAACACAACAAGATCTCCGAGGAAGATTGGCGTCAGCGAATCGCGCTGCGCCAGAAGCAGATCGCCGACAGGATGGTGGGTTAGACATGGCCGGTCTTCTCGATAACAAGGTCGTCGTGATCAGCGGTGTCGGGCCCGGGCTCGGGACGACGCTGGCCCGCCGATGCGCGGAGAACGGCGCCGACCTCGTGTTGGCCGCCCGCACCGTCCAGCGGCTGGAGGACGTGGCCAAAGAGGTGACGGCACTGGGCCGTCGCGCACTTGCGGTGGGCACCGACATCACCGACGAGGAGGCGGTCGCAAACGTGGTGGCCCGCACGATGGAGGAGTACGGCAAGGCTGACGTGTTGATCAACAACGCGTTCCGGGTCCCGTCCATGAAGCCGTTCGCTAACACCACCTTCGAGCACATGCGGGATGCGATCGAGCTGACCGTGTTCGGTGCGCTGCGCATGACCCAGGGCTTCACTCCGGCCCTGGAAGCAGCCAACGGCTCAGTGGTGAATGTCAATTCGATGGTAGTGCGGCACTCGCAGGCCAAGTACGGGGCCTACAAGATGGCCAAGTCGGCCCTGCTGTCGATGTCGCAGACCCTGGCAACCGAACTGGGGGAGAAGGGTATTCGGGTCAACTCCGTGCTGCCCGGCTACATCTGGGGTGAAACCCTGGAGGGGTACTTCAACCATCAGGCGCAGAAGTACGGCACCACCGTGGAACAGATCTACAACGCGTCGGCTGCCGGATCCGACCTCAAGCGGCTGCCGACCGAGGACGAGGTGGCCTCGGCGATCCTGTTCATGGCCAGTGACCTGGCCAGCGGGATCACCGGCCAGGCCCTTGACGTGAACTGTGGAGAGTACAAAGCATGACAAGCGGCGCCAACGGCCGGACCAACGTGGGTACCGTCGAGGATCTGCATGCCTCGGCGGTAAAGGCCTGCGGTCTCGAAGATTTCGGCTCCGATGACGACAACTACCTCGAAGCACTCGGGGTACTGCTGGAGTCCTATCAGCGCGACGCAGACCTGACCGAACTCGGCAGCAAGATGCAGCGCTTCTTCACCCGGAATGCGCTGGTGGCCCGGCTCGTCTCGGAAGCTGCGTTCAAGCAGTACCCACAGCACACCGACGTGCCGATCGAGCGGCCGATCTTCGTCACCGGTCTGCCACGCACCGGGACCACGGTGATCCACCGGTTGCTCACGGCAGACCCGATGCACCAGGGTTTGGAGATGTGGCTGGCCGAGTTCCCACAGCCGCGGCCGCCGCGGGAAACCTGGTCCGACAACCCGGTTTTCAGTTCGCTCGATGCCCAGTTCAAGAAGGCACACGAGGAGAACCCGGACTACACGGGCCTGCACTTCATGACAGCGGACGAGGTCGAGGAATGCTGGCAGCTGCTGCGCCAGTCCTTGCACTCGGTGTCGTACGAGACGCTGGCCCATGTGCCGACCTACTCGCAGTGGCTGGCCCGCCAGGACTGGACCAAGCCGTATGCGCGGCACCGGAAGAACCTGCAGCTGATCGGCCTCAACGAGCCCGAAAAGCGTTGGGTGCTCAAGAACCCCAGCCATCTCTTCGCCCTCGATGCGCTGTTCGCCACGTATCCCGATGCCCTGGTCGTCCAGTGTCACCGGCCGGCGGAGACGATCATGGCCTCGATGTGCTCGCTGTCGCAGCACACGACCGCCGGCTGGTCCAATACGTTCACCGGGAATGTGATCGGCGAGGACGCCATGGAGACCTGGTCGCGCGGGTTGGAGTTGTTCAATACCGAACGAGCCAAGCATGATCCGGCCCAGTTCTGCGACGTGGACTACTTCGAGTTCATCAAGGACCCGGTGGGCGCTGTCGAAGGCATCTACCGCACCTTCGGCCTGGAGTTCACCGACGCCGCGCGGCAGGCCATGATCGACAGTCACGCCCAGACCCAACAGGGTCCTCGGGCTCCGAAGCACACCTACTCTCTGGCCGACTACGGGTTGACGGCCGAGACCGTCAAGGAGCGGTTCCAGGGCCTCTAGGGAAATCAGCCGTCGCCGGGGGAGGGGGCCGAGGACACCTCCTCCAGGCAGCCCTCGGCGACGGCGTGTTTGATGCTGTCGGACAGGCGCGGACACGACCGGGCCCGGGCCGGATCACCACCGGCGGAACGAATTTCGGCGAACGTCGCGCAGCGCCGTACCGCCTCGGAATTCCACTGCACCGAGGTGTGCTCGGCGCTGAGTTTCTTCACCTGCACCGACACATGGCAGAAACGGCAGTCCACCGATACCAGACCAGAGGTCAGATAGCGCTCGCGGTCGCGCAAGCTGGCCTCGCGGACGGCGGCAGCACGCTCGGGGTCGGAGGCGAAATCGGGTGCCTTGGACCATGTTCCGGACGAAGCACCGGGCCGGTGCGGGTGCTCGTCGTCGTCATGGGCGCCGTGCAGTAGCAGCATCGAGCGGGCCAGATCCTCGACGTCTGGTGTCTGGCCCTGCTCGTTGCGTGCCGTCATCAGCTGCTCTGCGCTGCTTCTTTTTGTGCCGCCTGGACCTTGAGGTTCTCTTCGACCTCCACATGCCACTTCTCGTTGGCCGCGGTGGTGTCGATCTCCATCTCGAAGCGGTCGGTCATGTCGGGCGTGATGTCGGCGACATCGACGTAGAACTGCTGGTACCACCGGCGCATCTGGTAGACGGCGCCGTCCTCCTCGACCAGCAACGGGTTGTCGATTCGGGTCTTGTGCTTCCAGATCTCGACGTCCTGCAGGAAGCCCTGGCTGACGCCGTCCGTCATCGCGTTGGCCAGCTTCTGGGTGGTCTTGTCGTCCATGCCCTTGGGCTTTTCGACGATGACGCCCCACTGCAGCATGAACGAGTTCTGGTCCACCGGGTAGTGGCAGTTGATCAGGATCGACTCGGCCTTGTAACCGCTGTAGTTGTTGTGCAGCCAGTTGATCATGAACGACGGTCCGAAGTAGGAGGCCTCGGAGTCCAGGTGAGACTCGCCGTATTGCGTGCCCATCCCGCCGATGTCCTGACGGCCCACGTTGTGCAGGTACTGCGAGGCGATGTGTCCCTCGAAGACGTTCTTGAAGTACGTCGGCAGGCCGAAGTGGATGTAGAAGAAGTGCGCCATGTCGGTGACGTTGTCGATGATCTCGCGGCAGTTGCTGCCCTCGATCAGCATCGAATTCCACTGCCACTCGGTCCACTCGTCGCTGGCAGCCTCTGCGATCTCCGGGATGCGAACCTCGTCCGAGGGCGCATTGCCCTCGTGGTCGTGCCAGACGAACAGCAGTCCGCCGCGCACGTCGGTGTGCCAGGCGCGGGTGCGGGCCAGACGCGGGGTGCGCTTGGCGTAGGGGACCAGCTTGCACTTGCCGTCGCCGCCCCAGCGCCAGTCGTGGAACGGGCAGGCGACCGTGTCGCCCTTGATGGTGCCCTGGGACAGGTCGCCGCCCATGTGCCGGCAGTAACCGTCCAGGATCTTCAGGTCTCCCTGAGAGTCGGCGAACACCACCAGCTTGGTGCCGAAGATCTGAACGGAGTGGGGCTGACCGTCCAGGAAATCCTTGACCGGTCCCAGGCAGTGCCAACCGCGTGCATAGCGGTCAGGCAGGGCGCCGGTGTCGATCTCTCTGATGCCGGCATGTTCGGTAGTCACGGTGGGCCTCCCGTATCTGTGCTCTCTAACTAGAACACGTTACAGTTTTTTGCCTCCTTCTGGCAATCACCAGCGCGTGACCTGCGGCATACCCGTAGTAAAAGGTGGTTACTCCCGCTCCGGAAGACCGATTCGCAGGGCAACCTGCTGCATGCGGCCCACACTCGCCACGGTCTGCGGCGACACCGGGTCGTCCGGGTTGCTGTCGAACTCCAGCCGCACCACCGCGCGGCCCTGGGTGTACATCAACAACGTGACGGCCTTGGAACCATCGGGCGCGGTCCCGGAGATGACAGTGCCGCCCAGACCCACCGGCACCGGTTCGGGCTTACCGCCGGCCACCATGGTGCTCACCGCTGCCGCCGCCTGCTTCAGCGTCGCCGTGGCCGTCGAGGCATCCGGGTAGATGAGAATCGTGTCGGCGATGGCCCTGGTGTCATCGGCATTGACGAACAGCGTGCTGGCGCCGGACTGGCCGTCGGGATTGGCAGTGGCCGACCGGGTGGTGAAGGAGTCGGGCGGGATGCTGACGTCCTCGGCCTGCAGCAGCAAATGGCTGTAGTCCGAGGTCTGTGATTTCGGCGACGATTGGGCATTTGCCTGCGACGATGTGGTCGGCGCCGGGGCCCACGGCGTGGCCGGCGAATCCTCGGTCGGGGTGCATGCGGCGGCCGTGCCGACGATGGTCGCAGCAAGACCGGTGGTGAGCAGTAACTTCAGGCGGTTGGTTGTCGTGAGCGACATAGTTACTGTTCAGCGTACGCGTCGGCGCCCTGAGGGCGCTTTCCTGCGGTATATGTGAACGATGCCGCTGTATTCGTTCGAGGGCCGTTCACCCGTGGTCGACCCGAGCGCATTCGTCGCCCCGACGGCAACCTTGGTCGGCGACGTGACGGTCGAAGCCGGGGCATCGGTGTGGTTCAACACCGTGCTGCGCGGCGACTTCGCCCCGATCGTCATCCGTGAGGGCGCCAACGTACAGGACGGGTCGGTACTGCACGCGCCGCCGGGAATCCCGGTCGACATCGGACCCGGCGCGACGGTCGCCCACATGTGCGTCGTACACGGCGCACACGTGGGAGAAGAGGCGTTGATCGCCAATCACTGCACGGTGCTCGACGGGGCGGTGATCGGCCGGCGCAGCCTGATCGCCGCGCATTCCCTGGTGGTCGGTGGAACCAAGATTCCCGACGAGGTGGTGGTCACCGGCGCGCCCGCCAAGGTTCGCGGACCCATCGCCGGCACCGCGGCCCACATGTGGGTGCAGAGCAATCCCGGTGCCTACCGAGACCTGGCCCAGCGCTACCTGACCGGCCTGGGCGAGATCTAGCTTTCACCCCCGCCGAAACGGCATTCCAGCACGCGGCCACTCGACCTTTTGCTGCTGGAATGCCGTTTCGGCGGAGACAAGCGGACAGTCAGTCCTGCCAGCCGGAGTGGATGTAGGTGTCGGCGAACCGCTTGAGCGAATCCTGCTTCTTCTCCAACGGAGCGTCGAAGCCCAGGCCCTCCAACATCCACGGGATGACGATGTTGTCGGTGATGCCGGCCTCGGCCAGCTGACGGTGCCCGTCGAGATCGAACTTGTCGATGCACACGGCCTGGAACTCGAACGGCTCGTCGGCCCGGCCGTATTCGGCCCGCAACTTGTTGAGCGCCGTCACGGTCTCGGCCAGCTGCGCGCAGGTCATCATCGCGCTGGTCCAGCCGTCGCCAACCCGGGCGGCGCGCTTGAGCGCCACCGACGTGTGGCCACCGACGTAGAACGGCACCGGCGCCGACGGTGCCGGGCTCATCTGCAGCCGCTCGAAATCGTAGAACTCACCGTGGTACTCCACCATGCCGCCGCCGAGCACGAGCTTGAGCACCTCGATCATCTCGTCGACGCGGGCGCCGCGCTTGGCGAACGGCACCCCGCACCACTCGAATTCCTCAGGTGCCCAGCCGATTCCGACGCCGAACCCGAACCGGTTTCCGGTCAGGTTGGCCACCGAACCGACCTGGCGGGCCAGCAGCAGCGGGTTGCGTGAGCCGAGCTTGAGCACGTTGGTGTAGAACCGCAGCGTCGAGGTGACCGCACCCATCGAGGCGGCCGCGATCAGCGGGTCCACCCACGGGGTCTCGGCATTCCACATCCGCGAACCGTCCGGGGTGTACGGATAGTCCGCGGCCTGCTTTTCCATGTAGAACAGCGAGTCCGGCAACGCGATCGCGTCGAACCCGACTTCCTCAGCGGTGCGGGCCAACCCGGTCAAATGCTCCAGCGGGCCCATGGCCACGCTGAGCGTGTACTTCATGCGTGGTGCGGTCACTTGTCCGCAGGCTTGTCGCTCGAGACCACCCACATCGAGTAGTACTGCGCGCCACCGCCATAGGCGTGGCCGAGCGCCTTGCGCGCTCCCTCGACCTGGTGGTCGCCGGCCTTGCCCATCACCTGGATCGCCGACTCGGCGAACCGGATCATGCCCGACGCGCCGATCGGATTGCTCGAGAGCACGCCGCCCGAGGCATTGAACGGGATCTTCCCGCCGATGGCGGTCTCGCCGGCCTCGGTGAGTTTCCAACCCTCGCCCTCGGCGGCAAAACCGAGGTTCTCCAACCACATCGGCTCGAACCAGGAGAACGGCACGTACACCTCGGCGACGTCGATCTCGTCGATCGGACTGGTGATCCCGGCAGCGCGCCACAACGCCGCGGCAGCATCTCGGCCCGCCTGCGGGTTGACCTGGTCGCGACCGGAGTAGGCAAGCGGTTCGGTGCGCAGGGCGGTGGCGTGGATCCAGGCCACCGGATGTCCTTCGGCCACCCGAGCATCCGCGGCGGCCTCGTCGCCGATCACCATGGCGGCGGCACCGTCCGACGACGGGCAGGTCTCGTCGAATCGGATCGGATCCCACAGCATCTGGGAGGCCATCACCTTTTCCAGGGTGATGTCGGATTGCTGAAGGTGGGCCAACGGGTTTTTCGCCCCGTTGAGACGGTCCTTGACCGCGACCATCGCGCCGATGTGGTTCGGCGCCCCGGAGCGACGGATGTAGGCGCGTACGTGGGGGGCGAAGTAGCCACCCGCACCGGCGCCGACGGGCTTGGTGAACGGCACCGGAATACTCAACGCCCACATGGCATTCGACTCGGACTGCTTCTCCCAGGCCATGGTCAGCACCCGGCGGTACTTGCCGGACTTCACCAGGCTGGCCGCGACGATCGCGGTCGATCCGCCCACCGAGCCGGCGGTGTGCACGCGGATCAGCGGCTTGTTGGTGGCGCCGGTGGCGTCGGCCATGAACAACTCGGGCATCATCACGCCCTCGAAGAAGTCCGGCGCCTTGCCCACCACGACGGCGTCGATGTCGTCCATCGTCGCGCCCGCATCGGCCAGTGCGCGGTCGATGGCCTCGCGCACCAGTCCGTTCATCGACACGTCGTGCCGCTTGGCCACGTACTTGGTCTGGCCCGTTCCGAGGACCGCTGCTTTGTTAGCCATTAGTTCTTGCCCTCCAGGACCGCGACCAGATTCTGTTGCAGCGCAGCACCGCTGGTGGCATGTGCCAGGACGCGGCCCGCTGTGCCGTTGAAGATGTGCTGCGCGGCGAAGCCGATGCGCTCGAGGCCGGCCGAGAACATCGGGTTGGCCGCCAGCGCGCCGCCGGAGGGGTTGACCTTCGTGTTCCCGTTCAGACCGATCGCCTCGGTGAGGATCAGGTGCTGATGGGTGAACGGTGCGTAGATCTCGGCCACGTCGATCGAGCTGACGTCACCACCGGTGGCGACCTGTGCGGACGCGGTGGTGGACGTCGAGACGGTCAGATCGCGCGCACCGAGCACCGGGGTCTCGATGCGATGCTCGAAACCGGTGATCCAGGCCGGGTTTTCACGCAGTTCGCGAGCCCGGTCACCGGCGGCCAGCACAATTGCCGACGCACCGTCGGTGATCGGGGCGATGTCGTGGCGACGCAGCGGATCGGCGAAGAACGGCCGATCCAGCAGCTCGGCCACCGAGGCCGCCGATTCCACCGAGTCGACGCGGTCGGCCGCGGCGAACGAATCCAGGGCGACCTGGGCCATCTGCTCCGTGGTCCACTTACCGGCATCGAGTCCGAAGCGGGCCTGAAGTCCGGCCAGCGACACCGCATCCGGCCACAGCGGCGCAACGGTGTAGGGATCGGTCTGCAGGGACAGCACGCGACGCAGCACGCCCGCCGAGGACTTGCCGAAGCCGTAGACCAGCGCGGTGTCCACCTCGCCGGTCAAGATCTTGATGTAGGCCTCGTACAGGGCCCAGGCGGCGTCCATCTCGACGTGCGACTCGTTGATGGGCGGCACCGCACCGATCGAGTCGATCGCCGAGATGAACGAGAATGCCCGGCCGGCAAGATAATCGGAAGAGCCGGAGCACCAGAAGCCGATGTCGGTCTGCTGCAGGCCGAGTTCTTCATAGAGGCTGGCGAAACACGGCATCAGCATCTCGACACCGTTGGTGGTGCCGTCGGTGCGGCGCACATGCGGGGCATGGGCGAAGCCGACGACAGCGACATCACGAAGAGTCATGTGGGAGTTCCCTTTACAGGTGGTGCTTGTAGCTGTCGTAGTCGGCGTCGGGCTCACCCGTCGGCCGGAAATGCGAGATGTTGTCGATGCCCAGACCCCATTCCTCCTGGGGCTTCCACACCGCTTCCACCCGCATACCCATCCGCACCTCGGACGCCTCGATGTCGGTCACCAGATGCAGGAACGGGATGTCGGCACCGTCGAGCAGCACGTAGGCCGCGACGTACGGCGGCTTGATGCGCTGGCCGGCGAACGGGATGTTGATGATCGCGAACGTGGTGACCGTGCCCTTGTCGACCAGCTCGACGAACTGGTCGAGTTCCTTGCCGGTGGCCGGATCAGCTTCCTTCGGCGGGAAGTACACCTTCCCGGTATCCCCGGTCCGCGCGCCCAGCAGCTTGCCGTCGCGCAGGCCGCGCAAGTAGGTGCTCTCGGGCCGCGAGGCGGTGTGCTGGATCTCGATCTGCGAGGGAACCACCAACATGGTCACCGGGTCGCGGTCGTCGGCCGGCGCGGCGGGGACCTCTTCAGGGGTCTCACCAGGCACGAAGTAGGCGATGTCGGTGATGGCGCCCACCGGTTCGTCGACCCAGTGCGCGTGCACCCGTGCGCCGCTGCTCAGCTCACCTTCGGCGACGTCCACGGCGTGCAGCAGCGGGGTGTCGGCACCGTCGAGCTTGATCAGCGCCCACGCGAACGGCCGGTCCAGCGGCTGCCCCTCCAGAGGCTCGGGCTGCCAGGTCCAGGACAGGACCGTCCCGACGCTGGACACCGGGACGACCTCGGTCAACGCCTCATAGGTCACCGGGTCATACTCAGCGGGTGGCACATGCACGCGTCCGTCCGACCCGCGTACGCCGACGATCCGGCGCTCACGCAGGGCAGTGAAGAACTGGCCGAGCAGGGGTCCGACTGAACGGGTGTAGTCAAACGACAGTTTCAGTGGCGCGGAAAGTGGTGGCTCACGGTGATCTGTCGAGGCCGGGCGGCTTTGGCTGGCTGTCACACATCGAGTAGAACAGGTTCTAACAATCGTGGCAAGGCACGTGGGAAGGCAATCTAAATGAAGCTGGGTCTGCAACTCGGGTACTGGGGCGCGCAGCCGCCGACCAACCACGCCGAACTCGTCGCCGCCGCCGAGGCCGAAGGATTCGACACCGTCTTCACCGCGGAGGCCTGGGGCTCGGACGCCTACACCCCACTGGCCTGGTGGGGGCGTGAAACCACCCGGATGCGGCTGGGCACGTCGGTGATCCAGCTGTCCGCCCGCACGCCCACGGCCTGCGCGATGGCCGCGCTGACCCTCGACCACCTCTCCGGTGGCCGCCACATCCTGGGCCTCGGGGTGTCCGGCCCGCAGGTGGTCGAGGGCTGGTACGGCGCGAAGTTCCCCAAGCCACTGGCCCGCACCCGCGAGTACATCGACATCCTGCGTCAGGTCTGGGCCCGTGAGGCGCCGGTGCGCAGCGACGGCCCGCACTATCCGCTGCCGCTGACCGGTGAGGGCACCACCGGCCTGGGTAAGCCGCTCAAGCCGATCACCCACCCACTGCGTGCCGACATCCCGGTCATGCTCGGCGCCGAAGGGCCCAAGAACGTCGCGCTGGCTGCCGAGATCGCCGACGGCTGGCTGCCGATCTTCTACTCGCCGCGGATCGCCGGCATGTACAACGAGTGGCTCGACGAGGGCTTCGCCCGGCCGGGCGCCCGGCGCACCCGGGAGACGTTCGAGATCTGCGCGACCGCGCAGGTGGTGGTGACCGACGACCGGCCCGCGATCATGGAGCTGATGAAGCCGCACCTGGCGCTCTACATGGGCGGAATGGGTTCGGAGGACACCAACTTCCACGCCGAGGTGTACCGCCGGATGGGGTACGCCGAGGTGGTCGACGACGTCACGAAACTGTTCCGCTCCGGACAAAAGGACGGGAAAGAGCAGGCCGCCAAGATCATTCCGGACGAACTGGTCGACGACTCCGCGATCGTGGGCAACCTCGACTACGTCAAGGAGCAGATCAAGGCCTGGGAGGCTTCCGGCGTCACGATGATGGTGGTCGGTGCCCGTTCGGTCGAGCAGATCAAGGATCTTGCCGCGCTGGTGTAGCGGTCCAGTTTTCCGACTAGACACTTCCTTGCAGTCTGTCTACTCGAGGTTCTAGATTTATGGCGTGAGTCACAGCACTCCCGCTTCCGGGTCCTCGCAACACACCGTGGCCGGCACTGTGCTGACGATGCCGGTGCAGATTCGCACCGCCGATCAGCACATGGCGATGTTCTCGGTGGACGCCGACGCCGCACAGCGCATGATCGACTACAGCGGCCTGCGCGTGTATCGGCATCGGCCGCACCGCGCGATCGTCGTGCTGATGCTCATGCGCTACCTCGACGGCGATCTCGGCCCCTACCTGGAGTACGGCACCAACGTCATGGTCAACCGGCCCGGTTCGCAGGAGGCCGGGCTGCGCCACCTGAGCTCGGCCGGCGCCTTCGTGCACCACCTGCCCGTCGACGGCGAGTTCACCCTGCAGGCCGGCCGGCAGATCTGGGGTTATCCGAAAGTGCTGGCCGACTTCACCGTTCGCGAGGGCAGGCCGTTCGGTTTCGAGGTGAGTATCGACGGCCGACTCGCGGTGGGCATGGATTTCGCGCCCGGCTTGCCGGTGCCGTCGGCGCTGACGGCCAAGCCCCAGGTGCAGTCCACCTACTCCTGTCTCGACGGGGTGCTACGGGAAACCGAAGGGACGATGCGGCTTTCGGGCGTGCGTTACCGGCCGGGCGGGGTCCGGATCCGGCTGGGGGACCACCCGTACGCCAACGAACTTGCGGCGCTGGGCCTGCCCAAACGGGCGCTGCTGTCCAGCGCGGTTCGCAATGTGCAGATGACGTTCGCCGACGCCAAGGAGATTTCGTGACCCAGGTCCTGCTCAAGCCCGATGTCGACCTCACCAACGGCACCTTCTATGCCGACGGCGGAGCGCGGGAGGCCTACCGCTGGATGCGGGCCAACGAGCCGGTGTTCCGCGATCGCAACGGTTTGGCGGCGGCCACGACGTATGCGGCGGTGATCGATGCCGAACGCAACCCGGAACTGTTCTCCAGCACCGGCGGCATCCGTCCGGACCAGCCCGGCATGCCGTACATGATCGACATGGACGATCCGGCACATGTGTTGCGCCGCAAGCTGGTCAACTCCGGCTTCACCCGCAAGCGGGTGATGGACAAGGTGCCCTCGATCGTGACGCTGTGCGACACTCTGATCGACGCCGTGTGCGAGAAGGGCGAGTGCGACTTCGTCCGCGACATCGCCGCGCCGCTGCCGATGGCAGTGATCGGTGACATGCTCGGGGTGCTGCCCACCGAACGCGACATGCTGCTGAAGTGGTCGGACGACCTGGTGTGCGGGCTGAGCTCGCACCTGGACGAAACGGCGATCACGAAGCTGATGGACACCTTCGCCGCCTACACCGCGTTCACCATGGAGGTGATCGCCAAGCGGCGGGCCGACCCCACCGAGGACCTGTTCTCGGTCCTGGTCAACGCCGAGGTGGAGGGCCAGCGGATGAGCGATGACGAGATCGTCATGGAGACGCTGCTGATCCTGATCGGCGGCGACGAGACCACCCGGCACACCCTGTCCGGTGGCACCGAACAGCTGCTGCGTCACCGTGCGCAATGGGATCGGCTCGTCGCGGATGAGCGCTTGCGCGAAGACCATGAAGGACGCCAGGAGGCCCTGCCCGGTGCGATCGAGGAGATGCTGCGCTGGACCTCGCCGGTGAAGAACATGTGCCGGACCCTGACCGCCGACACCGCCTTCCACGGAACCGAACTGAAGGCCGGCGAGAAGATCATGTTGATGTTCGAATCGGCCAACTTCGACGAGGCGGTTTTCGACAACCCTGATGACTTCGATATCGGTCGGAACCCCAACAGCCACATGGCTTTCGGTTTCGGGACACATTTCTGCCTGGGTAACCAGCTGGCCCGGCTGGAACTGCGGCTGATGATCGAGCGCCTGCTCGCCCGGCTGCCCGATCTCCGGCTGGCCGACGACAATCAGTTGCCGTTGCGCCCGGCCAACTTCGTCAGCGGGCTGGAATCGATGCCGGTGGTGTTCACCCCGACGGCCCCGGTGGGAGCCTGATGACGACGCCGCTCAGGCCCTGTGTACACCTAGGCGCCAGTTAAGCATCCGCTGTGCAAGGGCGTTCACAGGTTTCGCATAGCACGTCTAATTAGATAGCCTCTTCAAATCGGGGGATGAACGCGACGATTGAAGGGTGCATGTAATGGCACGACATCTAACCGGGCGCAAATTGACAAGTGGTGTGGTGCTGGGCGGGGCGCTGCTGGCCGGAGCCTTGGGGGTGGCCGGGCAGGCGAGCGCGGCACCGGTTCCGGCGCCGACGAGCCTGCAGGCCGGGGGGCCGGCCCCGCTGTTCTCCCCGCCGGCGCCGCCGTTACGGCCGTGGGGACCGCCTCCCCCTCCGCCTCCACCACCGCCATTCTGGGGTCCACCGCCGCCACCCCCGCCACCGTTCTGGGGGCCGCCGCCCCCGCCGCGGCCGTGGGGTCCGCCGCCCCCGCCTCCTCCGGGGCACTGGGGACCGCCGGGGCATGGCGGACCGCCCGGACACTGGCACTAGGGCACTGAAAGCACTGAGGCCCTGCTCGATTCGAGCTGGGCCTCAGTCGCGTGCCGGGTGTTACTTCATCTGGAAGTTCGGTGCCCGCTTCTCCTTGAACGCCAGCGGGCCCTCCTTGGCGTCGGCCGACAGGAACACCGGGATGCCATTGGCGGTGTCGGGCTTGAACGCGTCGTTCTCGTGCATGCCCTCGGTCTCGCGGATGGTCTTGAGAATCGCCTGCACGGCCAGCGGGCCGTTGTTGTTGATCACCTCGGCGATCTCCAAGGCCTTGTCCAACGCGGAACCGTCGGGCACGACGTAGCCGATCAGGCCGTAGGACAGCGCCTCGGCCGCGGTGATGTGCCGTCCGGTGAGCAGCAGATCGCAGGCGATGGTGTAGGGGATCTGGCGGACCAGGCGCACCGCCGAGCCGCCCATCGGGTACAGGCTCCACTTGGCCTCGGAGATGCCGAACTTGGCGCTCTCGCCGGCGACCCGGATGTCGGTGCCCTGCAGGATCTCGGTGCCCCCGGCGATGGCCGGGCCCTCGACCGCGGCGATCAGCGGCTTGGTGAGCCGACGGCCTTTGAGCAGGCCTTCGATCTTCGACGGGTCGTAGCTGCCGTCCTTGAACGAATCACCCGGCGGCTTCTTCGTCGCGCCCTTGAGATCCATGCCCGCGCAGAAGTACCCACCGGCGCCGGTGAGGATGCAGGTCCGGATCTCCGGATCGTTGTCGACGCGGTCCCAGGCCTCGACCATGATCGAGAGCATCTCGGTGGAAAGCGCGTTGCGCGCCTCCGGCCGGTTCAGCGTCAGGATCAGGGTGTGTCCGCGCTGCTCAATGAGGGCGTCGGGCCCTTTTTCTGCGTCTTTTTGGTCACTCACGGACAGTCAGCT
This sequence comes from [Mycobacterium] fortunisiensis, assembly GCF_019050325.1. Taxonomy (GTDB): domain Bacteria; phylum Actinomycetota; class Actinomycetes; order Mycobacteriales; family Mycobacteriaceae; genus Mycobacterium; species Mycobacterium fortunisiensis. The sequence continues at coordinate 55,695 of NZ_VOMB01000006.1, forward strand.
CCTATGCATTTTCAACCCAGACTTGTCTCGAAATGTAACACGTTCTAGTTTAGGTTCTGTGGCTCTGAATATTGCGGATCTTGCCGAGCACGCCATCGACGCTGTGCCTGACCGTGTCGCCCTGATTTGTGGCGACGAGCAGCTGACCTATGCGCAGTTGGAGGAGAAGGCCAACCGCCTGGCCCACTATCTGATCTCCCAGGGCGTCAAGAAGGACGACAAGGTCGGCCTGTATTGCCGCAACCGCATCGAGATCGTGATCGGGATGCTGGGCATCGTGAAGGCCGGCGCGATCCTGGTCAACGTCAACTTCCGTTACGTCGAAGGCGAGCTGAAGTACCTGTTCGAGAACTCGGACATGGTCGCGCTGATCCACGAGCGCCGCTACGCCGACCGGGTGGCCAACGTGCTGCCGGAGACCCCGTTGGTCAAGACCGTGCTCGTCGTCGAAGACGGATCAGATGACGATTACCAGCGCTACGGCGGTGTTGCCTTCGAGGACGCGCTGGCGCAGGGCTCGCCCGAGCGTGACTTCGGCCCGCGTAGCGAAGACGACATCTACCTGCTCTACACCGGCGGCACCACCGGGTTCCCCAAGGGCGTCATGTGGCGCCACGAGGACATCTACCGAGTGTTGTTCGGCGGCACCGACTTCGCCACCGGCGAGCCCGTGGCCGACGAGTACGACCTGTCCAAGCAGGCCGTGGCCAACCCGCCGATGATCCGGCTGCCCATCCCGCCGATGATCCATGGCGCGACCCAGTCGGCCACCTGGATGGCCCTTTTCACCGGGCACACCGTGGTGCTGATGCCGGAGTTCGACGCCGACGCGGCGTGGCGGATGATCCACGAGCACAAGGTCAATCTGCTGTTCTTCACCGGCGACGCGATGGCTCGGCCGCTGCTCGATGCGTTGTTGGCCCACCAGGACGCCGGCAACCAATATGACCTGTCGTCACTGTTCCTGTTGGCCAGCACCGCGGCCCTGTTCTCCACGAGCCTCAAGGAGAAGTTCCTCGAGCTGCTGCCCAACCGGATCATCACCGACTCGATCGGCTCCTCGGAGACCGGCTTCGGCGGTACCAGCATCGTGGCCAAGGGCCAGAGCCACACCGGCGGCCCGCGCGTCACCATCGACAAGACCACCAAGGTGCTCGACGAGGACGGCAACGAGGTGGTGCCGGGCTCGGGTGTGCGCGGCATCATCGCCAAGTGCGGCCACATCCCGGTCGGTTACTTCAAGGACGAGAAGAAGACCGCCGAGACCTTCCGTACCTACAACGGGGTGCGTTACGCCATCCCGGGTGACTACGCCGAGGTCGAGGCCGACGGCAGCGTGACCATGCTGGGTCGCGGTTCGGTGTCGATCAACAGCGGTGGCGAGAAGATCTACCCCGAAGAGGTCGAGGCCGCGCTCAAGGGGCACCCGGATGTGTTCGACGCGCTGGTGGTCGGCGTGCCCGACGAGCGCTTCGGACAGCACGTCGCCGCCGTCGTGCAACCCAGGGAGGGCGCCCGCCCGACGCTGGCCGACCTTGACGCCTTCGTCCGCAGCGAGATCGCCGGATACAAGGTGCCGCGCAGCCTGTGGCTGGTCGATGAGGTCAAGCGGTCGCCCGCGGGCAAGCCCGATTACCGCTGGGCCAAGGACCAGACCGAAGAGCGCGCCGCCGACGAGGTGCACGCCAACCATGTGGGAGCCAAATCCTGATGAAGACCGAACTCTGCGAGCGGTTCGGGGTCGAATACCCGATCTTCGTCTTCACCCCGTCGGAGAAGGTGGCTGCCGCGGTCACCCGGGCCGGCGGCATGGGGGTGTTGGGCTGCGTGCGGTTCAACGATCCCGACGAGCTGGACAACGTGTTGTCCTGGATGGACGCCAACACCGACGGCAAGCCGTACGGCGTCGACGTGGTGATGCCGAACAAGATCCCCACCGAGGGCACCGCCGTCGACATCGACAAGCTCATCCCGCAGGCGCACCGCGACTTCGTCGCGAAAACCCTTGCCGATCTTGGTGTTCCACCGCTTCCCGATGACGATGAGCACAACGCCGGGGTACTGGGCTGGCTGCACTCGGTGGCCCGCAGCCATGTCGAGGTGGCGCTGCGGCACCCGATCAAGCTGATCGCCAACGCGCTGGGCTCCCCGCCCAACGACGTCATCAAGCAGGTCCACGAGGCCGGTGTCCCGGTGGCCGCCCTGGCCGGCAGCGCCAAGCATGCGCTCAGCCACGTAGCCAACGGGGTGGACATCGTGATCGCCCAGGGGCACGAGGCCGGCGGGCACACCGGTGAGATCGGCTCGGTGGTGCTGTGGCCGGAGATCGCCGAGGCGGTCGAGGGCAAGGCCGCGGTATTGGCCGCCGGCGGGATCGGTACCGGCAAGCAGGTGGCCGCGGCGCTGGCGTTGGGTGCGCAGGGGGTCTGGATGGGCTCGGCGTTCCTGACCGCGGCCGAATACGACCTGGGTGTGCGCCGCGAGTCGGGCGCCTCGGTGATCCAGGAGGCGCTGCTGAAGGCCACTTCCGCCGACACCGTGCGCAGCCGGATCTACTCGGGCAAGCCGGCGCGACTGCTCAAGAGCCGCTGGACCGACGCCTGGGAGGCCCCGGGCGCACCTGATGCGCTGCCGATGCCGCTGCAGAACATCCTGGTCGGCGAGGCGCATCAACGGATGAGCCGGTCCGACGATCCGACCGCGGTTGCCATGCCGGTGGGGCAGATCGTGGGGCGGATGAACGAGATCCGGCCGGCCGCCGACATCATCGCCGAGCTGGTGAGTGGTTTCGAAGCCGCGACCAAGCGTCTGGACGGCATCGCCGGAAGCTGAGTCTGAACGCAGGCCCGATGCTTTTCCGGCGCTCACCGGTAGGGTCGAGGCGGTGAACGAAGCAGAGGCACTCGCCGCGAACCGTGCCAACTGGGACGATCGGGCCGATGTCCACGCCCGTTCCCAGATGTATGACGTGGCAGGGTTTCTGGCGGACCCGACCGAGATCTCGCGGGTCGTGCTCAACGACCTCGAGGTGCTGGCGCCGCACCTGCCCGAAGCCGGGGTGACGGGCCGTTCGCTGTTGCACCTGCAATGCCACATCGGTACCGACACCGTGTCCTGGGCGCGGCTGGGAGCCCGCGACGTGCATGGCGTGGATCTGTCGCCGAACTCGCTGCGGCACGCGGCCAGGATCGCGGCGGCCGACGGTCGTGAGATCACCTGGGTCGAGGGCGATGCCCGGTTCGCCTCGACGCTGATCCAGCGGCGCTTCGAGACCGTGGTGACCAGTGCTGGAACCATCGTGTGGCTGCCCGAACTCGTCAACTGGGCGCGATCGATCCACGATCTGCTCGAGCCGGGCGGGGTGTTCCTGATCCGTGACGATCATCCGATCCTCGGGGCGATGGACTTCGAACCGTGGGAGATCACCGACGACTACCTCAGCGGCGGCGGTGCCCGAACCTACGACGACGCAGGGACTTACACCGAGAACTCGGCCGGACAGATCATCCATGTGCGTAATCATGAGTGGCGTCATGATCTGGCCGAAGTCGTCACTTCACTGCTGCAGGCCGGCCTCGTCATCGAGTCGTTTGCCGAGCTGCCCTATATGGACTGGCCAGCCTTCCCGGATCTTGTGGCATGCCCGCAAGGGTGGGCCCTGCCGCTGGGAACGCCGAGGATCCCGCTGAACTTCGCGGTCGTGGCGCGGCGTCCCCAAATCACTGAACCGGCCCCGTGACATCGCCGAGCTGTGTTTGGCGTTCGAGGTGGACCGCCAGCTGCCGTGACCTGTTCGCGCTGAGAAACTAGCGGCCGGGCAGCTTCTGCACCGCCCGGATGATCGGGGTCAGCGCCTTCTGCCACAAGGTCTGCGAAATCCCCAGCGGCGGATCGAGATTGATCACCCGCGCGGTGGAGACGGTCTGTGACTCGGTGTACTTGAGGATGCCGTCGGCGCCGTGCCGACGCCCGACACCCGAGGCCTTCATGCCGCCCATCGGTGCGGCGGTGCTACCGAAGGCCAGGGCGTAGCCCTCGTCCACATTCACTGTGCCGGAGTTGATCCGGGCGGCGATCGCCTCCCCTTCGGCCTTCGAGCCGGCCCACACGCTGGCGTTGAGCCCGTACTCGGTGTCGTTGGCCTTCTCGATCGCCTCATCGACGGAATCGACCGGGTAAATCGACACCAGCGGGCCGAAGGTTTCGTTGCGGGCGCACTCCATCTCGTCGGTGACCCCGGTCAGCACGGTCGGCTCGTAGAACAGCGGGCCGATGTCGGGGCGGGCATTACCGCCGGCGATCACCTTGGCGCCCTTGACCTTTGCGTCATCGACATGGCCGGAGACCGTCTTGACCTGGTCCTCGGAGATCAGGCTGCCCATGTCGGCGGTGAAGTCGTAGGCACCCGAGAGCTTCATCTTGCGCACCTGCTCGCCGAACTTGGCGGTGAACTCGTCGGCCACCGCCCGCTCGACGTAGATCCGTTCGATCGAGATGCACAGCTGGCCGGCGTTGGAGAAGCACGCCCGGGTCGCGGCCTTGGCCGCCACGTCCAGGTTGGCCCCCTTGGTGACGATCATCGGGTTCTTGCCACCCAACTCGGCCGAGAAGCCGATCAGCCGGCGCCCGCACTGCTCGGCCAGGGACCGGCCGGTGGCGGTGGACCCGGTGAACATCAGGTAGTCGCAGGCCTGCACGATCGCGGTGCCGACCACCGAACCCGGCCCGGGCACCACCGCGAACAGATCGCGCGGCAGCCCGGCCTGATATAGCAGTTCGGCATTGGCCAGGGTGCAGTACGGGGTCTGGCTGTCGGGCTTGACCACCACGGCATTGCCGGCCAGCAGGGCCGGAATGGAATCCGAGATCGACAGCGCCATCGGGTAGTTCCACGGCGAGATGACCCCGACGACTCCCTTGGGGTGGTGGTTGACCACGGTCTTGACCAGACCCGGCAGCAGGCCCTGCACCCGCTTGGGGGAGAGCAGTTTGGTCGCCTCGCGCGCGTAGTAGCGCGAGTTCAGGATCATGTCGACGATCTCTTCCTGCGCCGCCGAGCGGGCCTTGCCGGTCTCGGCCTGGGCCACGTCCATCAGGAAGTCACGGCGATCGGCCACCAGCTCGCCGAAGCGCTCGATGACGGCGGCCCGCTCGTCGACCGGCCGCTTGGCCCACTGCGCCTGGGCGGCGCGGGCCTTGGCGAACGCCGCGGTCACATCCTCGGCGGTGCCGACCGGGATGGTGGTCAGCTCGCGGCCGGTGAAAACCTCGTCGATGGTCTTCGTCGGGCGCGCACTGACTTCAGCGTCGTCGATGGCGACGAGCGCACGCAGGCGAGCGAAATCCGCAGCGGACGGAGCAGGCATCGGGGTCTCTCCCTACTGGCAAGTAACTATCAGTCATGGCCAACCTACTCGGTACCGGCGGTCCGACCAAGGGCGGAGGTAGCTGCACCGGCATGCGGTTGAATCAGGGCATGAGCGGGCGGCCACGTGACACCTCGATCGACGACCGGGTGTTGAGGGCCACCCGTGAGCTGCTCGTCGAGGTGGGCTGGGACGATCTGAGCGTGCGCCTGGTTGCGGCGCGCGCCGGGGTCGGGCGGGCCAGCGTCAACCGGCGCTGGCCGTCGAAGGCCGAGCTTGTGCTGCACGCGATTCTCGGCGAGACCCCGGACATGGCGCCGTTCTCGGGCACCGATCTGGCCGGCTGGATCGACTGGGTGGTGCGCGGCAGCCACGAACTGTTCAGCCGGGCCGATCTCAAGGAGGCCGTGCCCGGCCTGCTGCTGGCGCTGCGTGACAACGACGATCTGCGCTCGGCGTTGTGGCGGGGTTTCAGCGGTCCCGCGGTCGAGCTGTTCGCCGCGCAGGGTTACGGTTCGCAGGCCGATGCGCGGGCTGCGCTCACGATGGCCGCCGGTGCCGCGCTGTTCATGACCACCGTTGCGGTCGACGACGATTCGGCCGTGCTGCAGGATCGTCTGGTGGCCCTGCTGTGCGCCGCGCTGGGGGCGTGACCGGGCGTCGAGAACTCACCGCCCGAAGGAGGCCAGGATGGCCGCCTGAGGTGAGCGCCACGCCTCGATCCGGAGGTCGGAGCGGGTGACGGCGTCGTCGGTGGGCGTGGCGGCGGTGAGCAGCATCGCGGCCTCGTAGCTGATCCCATCCCCGAGCGGCAGCACCCCGCCGACCAGGTCGGACACCCATCCGATGCCGCGGAACAGCGCCGGGGCCAACGGGATTCGATGGATCGGCCGGCCGCGGCCCTGTTCCAGCGTATCGACCATCTCATCGAAGGCGACCATGACGCCGCCGCACACATAGCGGTGCGGGCCGCGGCCGGGTTGCATGAGCCGCACGTGAACGTCGGCGACGTCGCGCACATCGATCATCTGCATGCCGCCGCGCATCCGGGGGGCGAACCCGGCTCGCACGATCGGCGCCCAGCCGCGTTCGGTGACACCGGCCGCCGTCCACCCGGAGTAGGCCGGGCCCACCACGCTCGACGGATAGGTGACCACCACCGGCGCGCCCTCGGCCTGCAGTCGGCGCGCGGCGCGGTCGGCGTAGGCCTTCGTCTGGGCGTATGGGCTGCGCCCCGGCGCGGGCGGGGTGTCGGCGGAGATCACCCCGTCCGGCGGCGGGAAAAGCGCGCTGTAGCTGCTCACCGAGACGATCGGGTCCAGCCCGGCCTCGACCGCGCGCAGCAGCAGGTTCTCGGTGGCGTAGGCGTTGACCTCCCACATCAGGCCCTCGCGGCGGCGGTCGGTGCCCACCACCCCGGCGGCGTGAAGCACGGCGTCGCAGCCGGCCAGCAACACGTCCACCGTCGTCCGGTCGCGGATGTCCCCGCTGATGACGGACACCTCGCCCAGCGCGGACAGGCGCTGCGCCACCTCGTCGTCGGTGCCCCCGGGAATCGTGAGCAGACGTACCTCGTGACCCGCCGCCAGCAGGGCTGCCACGGTGTGTACCCCGAGATAGCCGGTCCCGCCCGTTACCGCGATGCGCATGTGTACCTCTCGCCGACCACAATTTCGGTGCCAATGGTATCGAAATGGTGTGGCGCGGCTGCGGCCCGGTCAGTGGGCGGGCCGCGGGGCCAGTACGGCCGTCAGTGTGGTGACGCCCTGCGCCGGGTGCACCGTCTTGCCGCCGATGTCGGCCGAGCCGGACGGCCCGGACAACAACACCGCATAGCCGGCCTGCCGAAAGGCCGGATGGGCGTAGGCGTGGTGGATGTTCTCCACGATGTCGGCCGGGTCCAGCAGCACCACCAGATGCTGGGCCAGCACCGCGGCCGTGCTCACCGCGAGTTCGGCCTCGGTCACCAGGATCGACCCGGTCTCGGCCACTCCGAGCGGGGTACGCACCACCGTGACGTCAACATCGGCCGGCCCGGCCCAGTCGGCGAACCCGTCGGGGTCCACGTTCCCGGTGACTTCGCTTGTCGCCGAACAGATCCGGTGTGCCTCGGGAAACGTGGTCGCCAGCCAGTCCGCCAGCCCCGATTCCGGTGCGGTGATGGTCTTGCCGTCCAGCCGGGCCAGCGCCGCGGTGAACAGCGAAACCAGGTCGGCCGGGCCGGCGCCGAAATCGGGGACGGTGGGCAACTCCCGGGGCGCGGGCGCATTTCGGCGCACCGCGGCGAGGATGTCCTCACGTGCCGGCATCGTCGGCATCCGATCGACTGCGGGTACGGGCGTACCACTGGTGGAAGGTTTCTCGTGACGGCTCGGGCAGATCACGGTGCCGCCCCCAGGCGTTGAGCCGGTTGTAGAGCGCGAAGTCCGGCGCCACCTTGAGTGCGGCCATGCCGGCCTCGGTGGCCACCCGGTAGGTACGCGGATGGCGCAGCACCGTGTCGGCCACCTTCATCGCAGCCTTCTTGATGGTGCTGAACTGGTCCTGGTCCTCCATCACCTCGCGCCACTGGTAGATCTGATCGTGGATGTTGATCTCCACCGGGCACACGTTGGTGCAACTGCCGTTGAGGCTGCAGGCATACGGCAGCTCGTGGTAGCGCCGGATGTCGGTGGCAGGCATGGTGATGAGGCCGATCGGCCCCATATAGGTGGCCCCGTAGGCCAACCCGCCGCTGCGCCGGTACACCGGGCAGGTGTTCATGCACGCACCACACCGGATGCACTTCAACGACGACCAGAACTGTTCGTCGGCCAACCGCGCCGAGCGCCCGTTGTCGACGAGCACGATGTGCATCTCGCCGCCGTCGCGGGGTTTGGCGAAATGCGATGTGTACTGGGTGATGCGCTCACCGGTGGCGCTGCGGGTGAGCAGCCGGATGAACACCGCCAATTCGGCCGGGCCCGGAATGATCTTCTCGATCCCCACCGAACAGATCCGCAGCGGTGGGATGTTCGCGGACAGATCGGCATTGCCCTCGTTGGTGACGGTGACGATGGCGCCGGTCTCGGCCAGGGCGAAGTTGGCCCCGGTCATGCCGGCTTGCGCCTCGAGCATGAGCGGACGGGTGTGTTCGCGCATGACGTGCGCGAGATAGACCGGATCGGCCCGCTGCGGATCGGAACCGTATACCCGGCCGAACAATTCGGCGACCTGTGCGGGGGTTTTCTGGAAGGCCGGCCCCACGATGTGGCTCGGTGGCTGATCGTCGAGTTGCTGGATGCGCTCGCCCAGGTCGGTTTCGGTGATCTGGATGCCCCGTTCTTCCAGGAACGGCCGCAGATCGCATTCCTCGGTGAGCATCGACTTCGACTTCGCCAGATGTGTGACGTGGTGCTCGGCGAGGATGTCGTGGACGATCCGGTTGTGCTCGTCGGCATCCCGCGCCCAGTGCACCGTGGCCCCGTTGGCGACGGCACGCTCCTCGAACATCTCCAGGTAGTGCCCGAGGTGGGTCAGGGTGTGCTCTTTGATCTGGGATGCCAACGTGCGCAGCTCTTCCCATTCGGGAACATCCCGCGCTGCGGCATCGCGGCGCTCGCGCAGACCCCAGATCAGCGTGTCGAACGCCTTGACGTGGTCCGGATCGGCGAGGAAGGCCAGCGCATTGTGGGCCGGGTCAACGGGTTTCACCGGGCATCTCCGTTCAGTACCTCGGCCAGGTGCAGGAACTGGAAGGTTTCCTGATTGCGGCTGGCGCAACCCTGCATGTGCATGAGGCAGGACATGTCCCCGGACACCACGTGCCGGGTGCCGGCGGCGCCGATGCGTCCCATCTTGTCGCTGCCCATTGCCGCCGAGACCGCTTCGTCGGTGACCGCGAAGGTGCCGCCGAACCCGCAACACTCGTCGGGGCGGTCGAAGTCGGTGAGGGTGATGCCGTCGACCTTCTCCAGCAGGCTGCGGGGTTTGGACTGCCATGGGTCGTTGGGGCGCTCACTCATCGTCTGCTGCGACAGCCCGCGGATGGCCGAACAGCTGACATGCAGCGCGACCTCGTGCGGAAACCGGGCCCACGGAAGCTCTTTCACGTCCAGCACGTCACACAGGAACTCGGGCAGATCCCACACATGGCTGCTGACGTGGCGGCGGGCCGGGGTGTCGTCGGAGGCGGTGAACTTGTTGCGGATGTGGTGTACGCAGCTGCCCGACGGGGCCACGATGTGGTCGTATTCGGCGAAGTTGCGGATGAACAGCTCTTCGGTGGCCCTGGCCTGAAGGTAGGCGCCGCTGTTGGCCATCGGCTGGCCGCAGCAGGTTTGGTCGAACGGGTACTCGACATCGATGCCGAATCGCTCCAGCAGACCCAGCGTGGATTTGCCGACCTGAGGAAAGAACATGTCGACATAGCACGGGATCATCAACCCCACACGCACAGTTGCCACCATAGTGTCCGGTGGCCCCGAGCAGTTCCGAATCGCGTATCAGGGCTGAATGTGCCAGACCGGATCCGGGCAGTCGGTGCCCTCGGCCGAGAGTTGCCGCTTGATCACCTTGAACGTCTCGGTGCGCGGCAGCTGGACACCGATCCGCACGTAGGACGGCCACTGTTTGGGACCCAGATCGGGTTGCTCGGCCAAGAACGCTCGGAACGCGTCGGCATCGAAATCCGATCCCGCCGCGAGCACCAGCGCGGCCATCACCTGGTCGCCCACGGCCGGATCGGGAATCGGATACACCGCAGCCTCGGTGACATCCGGGTGGCGCAACAGGATTCGTTCGATCGGTGCGGTACCGAGATTCTCGCCGTCCACCCGCATCCAGTCACCGAGCCGCCCGGCGAAGTGCGCATAGCCGGACTCGTCGAGATAGGCGAGGTCCCCGGTGTGGTACACGCCCCCGGCCATCCGGGCGGCCTCGGCGTCGGGATCGTTGTAATAGCCGCGGAACCAGCCGGCGCCGGTCGGGTTCACCAACTCGCCGATGACTCCGGGCGGGCACGGTTCACCGGTGTCGACGTCGACGATCGCCACCTGGTCGGTGAGCGGGCCCAACGCGCCTGCGGGAGTGTCGGGGGTGCGGGCGATGGCCACCCCGCCCTCGGTGGAACCGAATCCGTCGACCACGGTGACGCCGAACCGTTCGGCGAACCGGGTCAGATCGCGCGGCGCCCCCTCGTTGCCGTAGAGGATCCGCAACGGGTTGTCGGCATCGTCGGGTGCCGGCTCGGTGGCCAGGATGTAGGACAGCGGCTTGCCGACATAGTTGGCATAGGTGGCGCCGAAGCGCCGGACGTCGGGGATGAACCCCGACGCAGAGAACTTGCGCCGCAACGCAATCGACGCACCGGCGGCCACACCCACCGCCCAGCCGGCCATGATCGCGTTCGAATGGAACAGCGGCATCGACAGGTAGACGGTGTCGGCCGGGCCCAGACCGAACCGCTCGGCCAGCATCCGCCCCGGGAACGCCACCTTGTCGTGGGTGACCCGCACGGCCTTGGGGTCGCCGCTGGTTCCCGAGGTGAAGATCAGCATGAACAGGTCGTCGCCCGAGCGCTCGGCGAAGGTCACCGGGGTGCGGTGATACGACGCGAGTTCGGTTGCCCACGCCTCGGATTCGACGTCGATGTACTCCACTCCGGGCGGGACGGTCACCGACGAGTCGGCCAGCACCAGCTGGCAGTCGGCATGGGCGATGTCGCGGGCCAGGGCCGCACCCCGGCGGGTCTGGTTCAGCCCGACGGGCACCAGCCCGTCCAGGCCGGCGGCCACCAGCAGGCTGGAGAAAAATGTGGTGTTGCCGAGCAGCGCCCCGACGTGTGGAGGTTTGGAGGGATCCAACCGGGCCCGCAGCGCCGCGGCCAGCGCTGCGCCGGCGGCGATGTGATCAGCCCAGCTGACGAACGAATCCTCTTGGTAGACGCCCCGGTCGGTGACGTCGGCCAGCGGGACCAGCAGCTCGGTGACGGTCGGCGTGCCGGGTGGACCCCCCATCCCTAGACCGGGGTGTCGGCGAGTTCGCGGCCGATGCTCAGCAGCTGCCCGGTGGCTCCACTGAGATCGAACTCGGTCTGCTTGGCGGCCAGGAAGTACCGGTGCACCGGATGGTCCATGTCGATGCCGACGCCGCCGTGCACGTGCACCGCGGTGTGGGCCACCCGATGGCCGGCCTCGGCCGCCCAGAATGCCGCACTGGCCACGTCGATTCCGGCGGGCAGGTCCTCCGACAACCGCCAGGCCGCCTGGGTCAGGGTCAGCCGCAGCCCCTTGACGTCGATGTAGCCGTCGGCCAGGCGCGACGAGACGGCCTGGAAGCTGCCGATCGGCCGATCGAACTGTTCACGCTCACGGGCGTACTCCGAGGTGAGCTCCAGTGCCCGCTCGAGCACGCCGAGCTGGAATGCGGTGCGGCCCAACGCGGCATGGGTCCGCAGCCACTCGGCGGCGTCGGCCCCGCCGACAACACGGCCGGCGTCGACCGTCGTCCCCTGCAGCTCCAGGTGCCCGACACTGCCCTTGCCGGTCGTGCTCAACGTGCTCACCGTGACGCCCGGATCTGCACCGGACACCAAGAACACGGAAACGCCGGACTCGGTTTCGGCCGGCACCAGGAACGCATCGGCGATCGGCCCGTAGTGCACCTGGGTGCGGGTTCCGGTGAGCTTGTACCCGGAACCGTCCACTTGGGCCTGCACCGGGCCCTGACCCATCTCGCCGTCGAGGGCGACGGTGAGGATCTTCTCGCCTGCCACCGCGGGCTGCGCCCACTCGGTGCGCAGTTCGTCGGGCCCGAAGGCGGCCAACACACCGGCGCCCAGCACCACCGAATCCAGGTAGGGCACCGCGGCCAGTTGGCGACCCAATGCGGTCAGCACGGCAGCCTGCTCAAGCACGCCGAAACCACCGCCGCCCACGGCCTCCGGTGCCGCAGCCGAGAGCACGTCGGCCTCGATCAGCTTGGCCCACAGTTCGGCGTCGAAACGTTGCTCCAGCCCGTCGAGCTCACGCTGGCGCTCGGGGGTGCACACCGACTCGGTGATGGTGCGCACCAGGCCGCCCAGGTCGGCGGCGGCTTCAGTTGTCTTGAAATCCATGATGTCCCTTACCGGTTGACCCTGGGCAGGCCCAAGGCGACCATGCCGATGATGTCACGCTGAATCTCGTTGGTGCCGCCGCCGAAGGTCAGGATCAGCGCCGAGCGGTGGAACCGCTCGATCCGGCCGCGCAGCAGCGCGCCCTGGCTGTCCGGGCGCAGCGTGGCCGCCGTGCCCAGCACCTCCATCAACAGGCGGTACGCCTCGGTGGCCAGCTCGGTGCCGTACACCTTGGCCGCTGAGGCGTCGGCGGGGGAGGGGGCCGCGGTGGCCGAGGCCAGCTCCCAGTTGATCAGCTTGAGTACCTCGGCCTTCGCGTGCACCCGGGCCAGGTTGAGCTGCACCCACTCGGAGTCGATCAGCCGCTTGCCATGGACGTCCTTGGTGTTCTGGGCCCACTCGCGGACCCCGTCCAGCGCGACATAGATGGGCTGCGAGGACACCAGCGCGACGCGCTCGTGATTCAGCTGGTTGGTGACGAGCTTCCAGCCGGCGTTCTCCTCGCCGACCAGGTTGGTCACCGGGATCCGCACGTCCTGGTAGTAGGTGGCGCTGGTGTCCACACCGGACATGGTGTGCACCGGGGTCCAGGAGAAACCCTCGGCGGTGGTCGGCATGATCAACATGGAAATACCGCGGTGCTTCTTGGCCTCGGGGTTGGTGCGCACTGCCAGCCAGACATAGTCGGCGTAGGCGATCAGCGACGTCCACATCTTCTGGCCGTTGACCACGTAGTCATCGCCGTCGCGCACCGCGGTGGTCCGCAGCGCGGCCAGGTCGGTGCCGGCGCCCGGCTCGGAGTAGCCGATCGAGAAGTGCAGCTCGCCGGCGGCGATCTTGGGCAGGAAGAACTTCTTCTGTTCCTCGGTGCCGAAGTGCATGATCGTCGGCGCGACGCTGTTGATGGTCAGGAACGGCACCGGGGCGCCGGCGATCGCGGCCTCGTCGGTGAAGATCAGCCCGTCCATCGGCGGACGCTCCTGGCCACCGAACTCCTTGGGCCAGCTCAGCGTCAGCCAGCCGTCCTTGCCCATCTGCGCGACGGTGTCGCGGTAGACGTTGCCGCGGCCCATCTCGCCCTCGGAGGAGCTCAGTGCCTCCACCCGCTCGGGCGTCATCAGCTTGGAGAAGTACGCGCGCAATTCGCGGCGCAGCTCCTCCTGCTCGGGGGTGTAACCGATCCGCATTGCGTTGCATCCTCACTGCTTGGTAGACCTGAGTTCTCACCTGGTTGTAACACGTTCTAGTCTTATGATCCAGGCCGGTGTTTGGACTGGTATCCGTCCGGTGGGATCGTATTCTGTGGCTGCGCGACCGCAGCCCGGTCTGCGCACACGTCATGAGGAGGTCGCCATGCGAGTTGAAGTTGACCGTGATCGCTGTGAAGGCAATGCGGTGTGCGTGGGTATTGCCCCCGACCTGTTCGATCTTGACGACGACGACTACGCCGTGGTCAAGTCCGATCCGGTGCCGGCCGACCAGGAGGACCTGGCCGAGCAGTCCATCGCCGAATGCCCGCGGGCGGCTCTGATCCGCAAAGACTAGAGGCATTCATAAATTTCACCCGCGCAGGCGAGGAGCGGAAAAGATGAAGCGCACGCGAGGAGCAGAATGACCAACGACGACGCCCAGATCGATCTGTCCGGAAAGGTCGCCGTGGTCACCGGCGCGGCCGCGGGCTTGGGCCGCGCCGAGGCCATCGGCCTGGCCAAGGCCGGGGCCACCGTGGTGGTCAACGACATGGCCGGCGCGCTGGACGCCTCCGACGTGTTCGACGAGATCGCCGCCGCCGGCTCCAAAGGTGTCGCGGTGGCCGGTGACATCAGCGCGCGCGCGACGGCCGACGAGCTGGTTTCGACCGCCGACGGCCTGGGCGGCCTGGACATCGTCGTCAACAATGCCGGCATCACCCGCGACCGCATCCTGTTCAACATGAGCGACGAGGAGTGGGACGCCGTCATCGCGGTGCACCTGCGCGGCCACTTCCTGTTGACCCGCAACGCCGCCACCTACTGGCGCAACAAGGCCAAGGCCGGCGACGGCACGGTGTACGGCCGGATCATCAACACCTCCTCGGAGGCCGGTCTGTCCGGTCCGGTCGGCCAGCCCAACTACGGCGCCGCCAAAGCCGGGATCACCGCACTGACGGTGTCGGCGGCCCGGGCGCTCGGCCGGTTCGGGGTACGCGCCAATGCCATCGCGCCGCGGGCCCGCACGGCCATGACCGAAGGCGTGTTCGGCGACGCCCCGGAGCTGAGCGAGGGACAGGTCGATCCGCTGTCCACCGACCACGTCGTCACGCTGGTGCGATTCCTGGCTTCGCCCGCATCCGAAGCAGTGAACGCTCAGCTGTTCATCGTCTATGGTCCAACTGTCACGTTGGTCGCGCCGCCCACAGCAGAGAAGCACTTCACCGCGGACTCCTCTGCCTGGAACCCGGCCGATCTCAGCGGGACACTGCACGACTACTTTGCTGATCGTGACCCGGAGCGTGGATTCTCGGCGACGGAGCTGATGGGTTCACGAGACTGACGGTCTCGTTGGCCGCCGCGCAGACGCGGTAGAACGTGTTGCAGTAATGGCTCGCGTCCACAGGTAATGAGCAGGGAAAACCGCGGGTGGAACCAGGGTTTTGAATTCTTTGACACTGCGAACATGTTCTAGTTACTATGATCCGGCTCACTAAGAGCAGAGTAAGACCCAGGGGTGGGGTGGCAGCCGTGACGAGCGGCCGCCGTATTTTCGCTAGCGCGAATTTCCGCGAAAGCCCGCACCTCTTGAGAACCACCCAGTACGTACGAGAACGGAGCCAAGGTTGATCGAACAGCTTGCGGTTCCGGCCCGGGCCGTGGGCGGTTTCGTCGAGATGTCCTTGGACACGTTCGCCAAGATCTTCCGCCGGCCGTTCCAGTTCAAGGAATTCCTGGATCAAACCTGGATGATCGCCCGGGTGTCACTGGTGCCGACCCTGCTGGTCGCCATCCCGTTCACCGTGCTGGTCGCGTTCACCCTCAACATCCTGCTGCGCGAGATCGGTGCCGCCGACCTGTCCGGTGCCGGCACCGCCTTCGGCACCATCACCCAGCTCGGTCCGGTGGTGACGGTGCTGGTCGTGGCCGGCGCCGGCGCCACCGCGATCTGCGCCGATCTGGGCGCGCGCACCATCCGCGAAGAGATCGACGCCATGCGGGTGCTCGGCATCGATCCGATCCAGCGCCTGGTGGTGCCCCGCGTGCTGGCCTCCACCTTCGTGGCGCTGCTGCTCAATGGTCTGGTCTGCGCGATCGGCCTGGCCGGCGGCTACGTGTTCTCGGTGTTCCTGCAAGGCGTGAACCCCGGTGCGTTCATCAACGGGCTGACCGTGCTGACCGGTCTCGGTGAGCTCGTGCTGGCCGAAATCAAGGCGCTGTTGTTCGGCGTGGTGGCCGGCCTGGTCGGCTGCTACCGCGGGTTGACCGTCAAAGGAGGCCCGAAAGGTGTCGGCAACGCGGTGAACGAAACAGTGGTCTATGCCTTCATCTGTCTGTTCGTGATCAACGTGATCATGACGGCGGTCGGCGTTCGGGTGCTCGTCCGATGAGCGCTTGCGCGAAGAGCCATGATCCGATGAGCGCTTGCGCGAAGAGCCATGATCCGATGAGCGCTTGCGCGAAGAGCCGAGGACTCCGATGAGTTATGACGCCACGCTCCGCTTCCGCCGGATGTTCCGCGGGGTGCCCAAGATCGTCGACAACGTCGGCGAGCAGGCGCTGTTCTACGGCGAGACCATTCGATACCTGCCCAACGCGCTCAACCGGTACCGCAAGGAGACCATCCGCCTGGTCGCCGAGATGACCATGGGCGCGGGCGCCCTGGTGATGATCGGCGGCACCGTGGGCGTCGCGGCCTTCCTCACCCTGGCCTCCGGCGGTGTGATCGCGGTGCAGGGCTACTCGTCGCTGGGCAACATCGGTATCGAGGCCCTGACCGGCTTCCTGTCGGCATTCCTCAACGTGCGCATCGTGGCACCGGTGATCGCCGGCATCGCCCTGGCCGCCACGATCGGCGCCGGCGCCACCGCCCAGCTCGGTGCGATGCGGGTGGCCGAGGAGGTCGACGCCGTCGAAGCGATGGCCGTGCACGCGGTGTCCTATCTGGTGTCGACCCGCCTGCTGGCCGGTCTGATCGCAATCGTGCCGCTGTACTCACTGTCGGTGCTGGCCGCCTTCTTCGCCGCGCGGTTCACCACCGTGTTCATCAACGGCCAGTCCGCCGGGCTCTACGACCACT
This sequence comes from [Mycobacterium] fortunisiensis, assembly GCF_019050325.1. Taxonomy (GTDB): domain Bacteria; phylum Actinomycetota; class Actinomycetes; order Mycobacteriales; family Mycobacteriaceae; genus Mycobacterium; species Mycobacterium fortunisiensis. The sequence continues at coordinate 72,426 of NZ_VOMB01000006.1, forward strand.
ACTTCAACACCTTCCTGATACCCAGCGACCTGCTGTGGTCGTTCCTGCAGGCCATCGTGATGGCGATCGCGGTGATGCTGGTGCACACCTACTACGGCTACAACGCGTCGGGCGGGCCGGTCGGCGTCGGGATTGCGGTCGGTCAGGCCGTGCGCACCTCGCTGATCGTCGTCGTCACCATCACCCTGTTCATCTCCCTGGCCGTGTACGGCGCGTCCGGCAACTTCAACCTTTCCGGGTAGGTGGCAGGAACTTCTATGTCAGACGGAAACTCCAAGCACCGCCGGCATGTCCGGATCGCGGCCGCGATCCTGGCGGCGATCGTGGCGGCCGCGGTGATCTTCACCTACCTCTCCTACACGGCCGCTTTCACGCCGACGGAGACGGTGAGCCTGACCGCGCCGCGGGCCGGCCTGGTGATGGAACGCGACGCCAAGGTGAAGTACCGGGGCATCCAGGTCGGCAAGGTCACCGACATCGAGTACGCCGGCAACGAGGCGAAGCTGACGTTGTCGATCAAACGCGGCGAGATGCGTTACATCCCGGCCAACGCCACCGTGCGGATCGCGGGCAACACGATCTTCGGTGCGAAGTCGGTGGAGTTCCTGCCGCCGACGGAACCCGACTCGAAGTCGTTGCGCCCGGGCAGCACCGTGGCGGCCAAGGACGTCCAGCTTGAGGTCAACACCCTTTTCCAGACGCTGTCGGATGTGCTCAACAAAATCGACCCGGTCAGCCTGAACGCCACCCTGACCGCACTCGGCGAGGGCCTGCGTGGCAACGGTGACAACCTGGGTGCCGCCTTGAGCGGGCTCAACAGCTATCTGGGACAGGTCAATCCGAAGTTGCCGACGTTGCAGGACGACTTCGCCAAGGCCGCTGCGGTGACCAACATCTACGGCGATGCCGCACCGGATCTGGCCCGGGTGATCGACAACGCGCCGGCCCTGAGCCAGACCATCGTCGACGAGAAGACCAACCTGAACGCCGCTCTGCTGGCCGCGACCGGGCTGGCCAACAACGGCACGGCCACCCTGCAGCCGGCCGCCGATGACTACATTGCCGCCGTGCAGCGGCTGCGGGCCCCACTGCAGGTGGCCGGTGAGTACTCGCCGGAGTTCGGCTGCATCCTCAAGGGCACCGCCAACGCGGTGGACCGGTTCGCCCCGATCATCGGTGGTATCCGTCCCGGCCTGTTCGTGTCGTCGAACTTCCTGCCCGGCTCCCCGGCCTACACCTACCCGGAGAGCCTGCCGATCGTGAACGCCTCCGGCGGCCCCAACTGCCGCGGGTTGCCCGAGGTGCCGTCCAAGCAGTTCGGCGGCAGCTGGTACCACTCGCCGTTCCTGGTGACCGACAACGCCTACATCCCGTTCCAGCCGAACACCGAGGTGCAGTTCGACGCGCCGGCGACCCTGCAATTCCTGTTCAACGGTGCGTTTGCGGAAAGAGACCGGTTCTGATGACGAACGCTTGCGTGAGGAATCGACACTGATGGCCGCGGGTGCGCGTCCTGATCGGACCATGCTCAAAGTCAGCATCTTCACCATCGCCATGCTGTTGGTGGCGGCGATGCTGGTGGTGGTGTTCGGTGAATTCCGATTCGCCTCGACCAACAGCTACCACGCCACGTTCAGTGAGGCCTCGCGGCTCAAGGCCGGTCAGGACGTCCGCATCGCGGGCGTCCCGGTCGGCACCGTGCACGCGGTGAAGCTCAACTCGGACAACACCGTCGACGTGGCGTTCGACGTCAACAAGCGCTACCAGCTGTACTCCTCGAGCCAGGCCAAGGTGCGCTACGAGAACCTGGTGGGTGACCGCTACCTGGAGATCACCTCGGGCCCAGGCGAATTGCGCAAGCTGCGCCCCGGCGACACCATCCCGCAGCAGCGCACCCAACCGGCCCTGGATCTCGACGCGTTGCTCGGCGGCCTGCGCCCGGTGCTCAAAGGCCTGGACGGGAACAAGGTCAACGAGATCTCCAACGCGGTGATCGAGATGCTGCAGGGACAGGGCGGCGCGCTGGCGAACATGTTGACCAGCACCAGTGCGTTCACCCAGAACCTGGCCGCGCGGGATCAACTGATCGGTGACGTGATCACCAACCTCAACACCGTGCTGGGCACGGTGGACGAGAAGGGCGCCCAGTTCGACTCCAGCGTCGACGAATTGCAGAAGCTGATCACCGGGCTCGCCGAAGGACGTGACCCGATCGCCGGTGCCATCGGGCCGCTGGCGTCGGCCGAGAACGACCTGACCGAGATGCTGGAGACGTCGCGGCGACCGGTGCAGGGCGTCATCGAGAACGCGCGCCCGCTGGCGCAGCGGCTCGACGAGCGCAAGGGCGATGTCAACAAGGTGATCGAACCGCTCGCGGAAAACTACCTGCGGCTCAACGCACTCGGCGCCTACGGCTCGTTCTTCAACATCTTCTACTGCTCGGTCCGCCTGAAGATCAACGGACCTGCCGGCAGCGACATTCTGGTTCCGTTCGGCGGTCCGCCGGATCCGTCCAAGGGGAGGTGTTCAGAGGATGGCTAGGGTCGAGCGCGACACGGCGCTGCGGACCGGGATCTTCGGGATCGTCCTGGTGGCGTGCGTGGTGCTGGTGTCGTTCGGATACACCGGGTTGCCGTTCTTCCCGCAGGGCAAGCCGTACGAGGCGTACTTCAGCGACGCCGGCGGCATCGACCCGGGCAACGATGTCAACGTCTCCGGCATCACCGTCGGCAAGGTCACCGGGGTGGCCCTGGCCGGTGACACCGCCAAGGTGAGTTTCACCGTGGACCGCAACGTCAAGGTCGGCGATCAATCGCTGGTGGCGATCAAGACCGACACCGTGCTGGGGCAGAAGTCGCTGTCGGTGACCCCCAAGGGTGCCGGTTCCTCGACCGTTATCCCGTTGGGGCGCACCACCACTCCGTACACCCTCAACACGGCGCTGCAGGATCTCGGACAGAACGTCGGCGAGTTGGACAAGCCGCGTTTCGAACAGGCACTGCAGACGCTGACCGACACGCTGCGGGACGCCACCCCGCAGCTGCGCGGTGCCCTGGACGGGGTGGCCAACCTGTCGCGCAGCATCAACAAGCGCGACGAGGCCCTGGAAGGGTTGCTGGGCCACGCCAAGCGGGTGTCGGACCTGCTGGCCGCCCGGGCCGGGCAGGTCAACCAGCTGGTGACCGACGGCAACCAGTTGTTCGCCGCGCTCGACGAGCGCAGGCAGGCGCTGAGCAATCTGATCGCCGGCATCGACGATGTGTCGCGGCAACTTTCGGGTTTCGTGGCCGACAACCGGCGTGAGTTCAAGCCGGCGCTGGAGAAGCTGAACCTGGTGATGGACAACCTGTTGGAGCGCCGCGAGCACATCGGCGAGGCGCTCAAGCGGCTGCCGCCGTATGCCACCGCGCTCGGTGAGGTGGTCGCCAACGGCCCCGGCTTCAACATCAACCTGTACGGTCTGCCGCCGGCGGCCATCTCGGAAGTTCTGCTCGACACCTACTTCCAGCCGGGCAAGCTGCCCGACAGCCTCTCCGACATGTTGCGCGGATACATTTCCGAGCGGGTAATCGTTAGGCCGAAATCGCCATGACCCAACACAATTCGGAATCCGTACGCTCCCGCTGGGTGCGGATCGCCCTGGCCGCGCTGCTGCTGGTGACGCTGGCGGTGGGGGTGTACCAGGTGTGGCCGTCGCGCACCGGCCCGAAACTGACCGCTTACTTCACCAACGCGGTCGGGCTCTACCCGGGGGACGAGGTGCGCATCGTCGGTGTGCCGGTCGGCACCATCGATTCGATCGAACCGCGCCCGTCGGATGTGAAGATCGAGATGACCCTGGACCGCGGCATCAAGGTGCCCGCGGACGCCAAGGCGCTGATCATCTCGCCCAACCTGGTCGCGGCCCGGTTCATCCAGTTGACCCCGGCCTACACCGAGGGCGACGTGATGGCCGACGGTGCCTCGATCGGGCTGGACCGCACCGGCGTCCCGGTCGAGTGGGACGAGGTCAAAGAGCAACTGACCCAGCTCAGTTCGCAACTCGGGCCGCAGGCCAATTCGGTCCAGGGGCCGGTCGCGCAGTTCGTCGACCAGGCGGCCGCCACGTTCGACGGCAACGGCGACTCCTTCCGCAATGCGCTGCGCGAGTTGTCCCAGACCGCAGGCCGACTCGGTGATTCCCGCACCGACCTGTTCGGCACCGTGCGCAACCTGCAGATCCTGGTCGAGGCGCTGTCCAACAGCAACGAGCAGATCGTGCAGTTCACCAACCACGTGGCCTCGGTGTCACAGGTGCTGGCCGACAGCTCCAGCGGTCTGGACCAGACGTTGTCCACGCTGAACCAGGCGCTGTCCGACGTCCGCGGCTTCCTCAACGAGAGCAACGACGCGTTGATCGCACAGGTGGGCAAGCTCGCCGATTTCACCCAGATCCTCACCGATCACAGTGACGACATCGAACAGATCCTGCACATCACGCCCAACGGCCTGGCCAACTTCTACAACATCTACAACCCGGCTCAGGGCACCGTCGGTGGCCTGCTGTCGCTGCCGAACTTCGCCAACCCGGTGCAGTTCGTCTGCGGTGGCACGTTCGACACCGGTTCGAACCCGGACAACTTCAAGCGCGCCGAGATCTGCCGCCAGCGGATGGGCCCGGTGCTGCGACGCATCACGATGAACTACCCGCCGGTGCTGTTCCACCCGGTCAACAGCATCACCGCCTACAAGGGGCAGATCATCTACGACACCCCCGAGACCGAGGCCAAGTCGGAAACTCCGGTGCCGTACCTGCAGTGGCAGAACGCCCCCGGCGTCACCCCGCCGCAGATTCCGCCGGACGCCACGCTGAGCTCGCTGGTCCTGCCGCCGGATGCGCCCGCGCCGGCTCCCGGGGCCGGCGTCGGTCCGGCACCCGGACCCGCGGCGGCACCTGAGCCCGCACCCGCACCTGCCGAGGCTGGTGCCGGCGGATGACGAGGGGTAAAGCATTGAGGGGTAAGGCATCTCGGCTCGGCGGCCGGACGCTGGCGATCGGCAGCGGGGCGATGCTGCTGACCGGCTGTCAATTCGGCGGGCTCAACTCGCTGAACATGCCCGGCACCGCCGGCCACGGCTCCGGGTCGTACACGATCACCGTGCAGCTGCCCGACGTGGCGACGCTGCCGCAGAACTCACCGGTGATGGTCGACGACGTCACGGTGGGCAGTGTCTCCGGTGTGGACGCCATGCAGCGTCCGGACGGCACCTTCTACGCGGCCGTCCAGCTCTCGCTCGACGGTGATGTCAAGCTCCCCGCGAATGCCGTTGCCCGCGTTGCCCAGACCTCGCTGCTGGGGTCGCAGCACGTCGAGCTGCTCGAACCGCTCGACGAGCAGCCGCAGGGGCAGCTGCGCGATGGCGCCACCGTCACGCCGGCGGCGGACGGCCGGTACCCGACCACCGAGGAAGTGCTGTCCTCGCTGGGCATGGTGGTCAACAAGGGCAATCTCGGTGCGCTGCAGGACATCACCGACGAGGTCTACGCGGCGGTGGCCGGGCGGTCCGGGACCTTCGCCGAGCTGATCCCGCGCCTGGCCGAGCTGACCGCTTCGCTGGACCAGCAGACCAACGACATCATCGCGGCCGCCGACGGACTCAACCGGTTCGCCTCGATCCTCGCGCGCAGCAAGGACAATCTGGGCCGCACGCTCGACACGCTGCCCGGCGCGCTGAAGGTGCTCAACGACAACCGCTCCAACATCGTGGAGGCGTTCACCGCGCTGCGCGGCTTCGCCGAGGTGGGCTCAAAGATCCTGTCGCAGACCAAGGAAGACTTCGCCGCGGACTTCAAGGACCTGTACCCGGTGATCAAGGCGTTCAACGACAATGCCGACGATTTCATCAAGGACCTGGAGTTCCTGCCGACGTTCCCGTTCCACTACAAGTACCTGCGCAGCGCGGTGCGCGGTGACTATCTGAACGTGTTCGTGACCTTTGACCTGACCCTGCGCCGGTTCGGCGAATCCGTCTTCACGACCGGCGGATTCGACCCGAACATGAAGCATCTCAGTGAAGTGATCAACCCACCGGACTTCCTGACCGGGGCGATGGCCAACCTGTCGGGGCAGGCCGCCGACCCGTTCAAGATCCCGGCCGGCACCGCCACCCAGCACGAGGAGAAGCCGTAGATGATCGACCGGCTGACCCGTATGCAATTGATGATCTTCGGGGTCGTCACCGTCCTGACCGTGGGTGCGATCTCGCTGTTCTATCTGCACCTGCCGGCTGCGGTGGGCATCGGCACCTATCACGTCAAGGCCAACTTCCTGGCCGGCGGCGGTATCTACGAGAACGCCAACGTCACCTACCGTGGCGTGACGGTGGGCCGCGTGGAGTCCGTGGGCCTGGCGCCCGACGGCGTGGTGGCCCGGATGCAGCTGAACAGCTCCACGTCCATCCCGCAGAACGTCACCGCCACCGTCAAGAGTGTCTCGGCGGTCGGTGAGCAGTACATCGACCTCGTCCCGCCAGAATCGCCGTCGACGGACAAGCTGCGCAACGGTGCCACGATCGACCAGGCCAACACCCGCGTCGGTCAGGACATCGCCGGCCTGCTGCACGAGGCCGACACACTGGTCGACAGCATCGGCAACAGCCGCTTGCAGGACCTGCTGCGCGAGACATTCAAGGCGTTCAACGGATCCGGCCCCGAACTCGCGCGCCTGCTCGAATCCTCGAGGCTGTTGATCGACGAGGCCAACGCCAGTGCCGGGCAGACCACTCAGCTGATCGACCAGGCCGGGCCGTTCCTGGAAGCGCAGATGCGCAGCGGGGACAACATCCGCGCCCTGGCCGACGGGCTGGCCCGGTTCACCGGTGAGGTGAACAAGGCGGACCCGCAGCTGCGCACCACGCTGAAGACGGTGCCCGGTGCCACCGAGGCGGCCAACACCGCGTTCTCCGGTATCCGCCCGACGTTCCCGGTGCTGGCCGCCAACCTGGCCAACTTCGGCCGCATCGGCGTGATCTACCGCAAATCGCTGGAGCAGGCACTGGTGATCTTCCCGGCCCTGATGGCGGCACTGAACACGGTGGCCGGCGGTGTCCCCACCGACGAGGGCGGCAAGCTCGACTTCAAGATCGACCTTGGTGATCCGCCGCCGTGCCTGACCGGTTTCGTCCCGTCGACCCAGATCCGGTCACCGGCCGACACCACCCTGCGTGAACTGCCCGGGGACCTGTACTGCAAGACCGCGCAGAACGACCCCGCGGTGGTCCGCGGCGCCCGCAACTACCCGTGCCAGGAATTCCCCGGTAAGCGCGCGCCCACGGTCCAGCTGTGCCGCGATCCCAAGGGGTACGTCCCGCTGGGCAGCAATCCCTGGCGCGGCCCGCCGGTGCCGTACGGAACGCCCATCGAGGACGGGCGCAACATCCTGCCGCCCAACAAGTTCCCGAACATCCCACCGCAGGTCGATCCGGATCCGGGACCGCCGGTGGTGCAGCTGCCGCCGGGGGTCGAACCCGGGCCGGGGCCGGCGCCGCACGCGCCGTTCCCGCTGCCGGTGCCGCCGAACAAGCCGGGGCCGCCTCCGCCGCCGTGGCCTTACTTCGCGCCGCCGGACCAGATCGTTCCGCCGTACGGCCGGACGCCTCCGGGCGCACCCGAAGCGGCACCGGCACCACAAGCTCCGGCTCCGGATGCGCCGTTGCCGGCCGAGGCACCACCTCTGGCCAGCGCACCCGAGGTGGGCACCTACGATCAGCACAGTGGGGTTTTCACTGACGCCGACGGAGGCACCGCTGTGTACGCAGCCGGCGCCGACGATCTGGCACCCGCGGAAACCTGGGTAGACCTGATGCTGGATCCAAGGCAGGCTTGATGACCGAAGAAGCGGCCTCGAAATCGAGGCCCGCGCGTAGGCGCGCGTCCAGGGCGGCCGGCCCGACCGGGGCCGCACCCGCCGTAGAGGTGACCACCGCCCCGGTGGCCGCCGATTCTGCGACCGCGGCCAGGACGGCCAAGGGGACGGCCACCGTCAAGGCGCCGCCACGGCGCCGGGCCCACCTCGGCCTGGTGGCGCTGGTGGCGGCGGTGGTGCTGGGCCTGGCGACCGCCACGCTGGGCGTGCTGGCCTATGTGATGAACGATCAGCAACGTGCGGTGGAAGACACGCAGGCCCGCAAGGAGCGTTTCGTCGACACCGGCAAGCAGACCGTCGTCAACATGTTCAGCTACACGCAGGACACGATCGACGAGAGCGTCACCCGGTTCATCGACGGCACCAGCGGGCCCCTGCGCGACATGATGAGTCAGGGCAACAACGCCGACAACCTCAAGGCGTTGTTCCGCGACACCCAGGCCAGCTCGGAGGCCGTGGTCAACGGCGCGGCCCTGGAGGACGTGGACGAGATCGCCCGCAACGCGTCCGTGCTGGTGGCGGTCCGCGTCACCGTCACCGACCTGGACGGTGTCAACGCCCCGACCCGGCCGTACCGGCTGCGGGTGATCGTGCACGAGGACGACAACGGGCACATGACCGGCTACGACCTCAAGTACCCCGACGGTGGAAACTGATGCGCGCGAAACTCACCACCCTGCTGATCGGCCTGTTGGCCGTGGCCTTTGTCGCGTTGGCCGCGGTCGGCGGATCGCTGTACTGGAACCACGTGCTCCAGCGCGGCCAGCAGATCGCCAGGGACACCCTGCCGGGCCTGGCCGCCCAGCAGATCCCCAAGGTGTTCGGCTACGACTATCAGACTGTCGAGCGCAGCCTGATGGAGACGTACCCGATGCTTGCCCCGGATTTCCGGCACCAGTTCGAACAGGACGCCACCGCCAAGGTGATTCCCGAGGCCCGCAAGCGTCAACTCGTGGTGCAGATCAACGTCGTCGGTGTCGGCGTGATGTCCGTCGAGCGGGAGTCCGGATCGGTGCTGGTCTACATGAACCGCACGGTCACCGGAAAATCCCGGGAACCGCTGTATGACGGCAGCCGGCTGCGCGTCGACTACCGCAAGTTCGGCAACGACTGGCTGATCAGCGCGATCAAGCCGATTTAGCCTGGGCCAACGCTCAGGCTGAATGCGCGCTTGCCAGCGCGGCCAGGAAGGCGCGCGCCCAGCGGTCCACGTCGTGCGCCAGCACCTGGCGGCGCAGCGCACGCATCCGCCGCCGGCCCTCTTCCGGGGTCTGGTTCAGCGCCGCTTCGATGGCATCTTTGACGCCTTCGAGATGGTGCGGGTTGGTCAGGTAGGCCTGGCGCAGCTCGGCGGCCGCACCGGTGAACTCCGACAGCACCAGGGCGCCGCCGAGGTCGCTGCGGCAGGCCACGTACTCCTTGGCCACCAGGTTCATCCCGTCCCGCAGCGGGGTGACCAGCATGACGTCGGCCGCGACGAAGAACGCGATCAGCTCGTCCCGCGGTACCGGGCGGTGCAGGTAGTGCACCACCGGGTGGCCGACCTCGCCGTACTCCCCGTTGATGTGCCCGACCTGGCGTTCGATGTCCTCGCGCATCGCCTTGTAGCTCTCGACGCGTTCCCGGCTGGGGGTGGCCAGCTGGACCAGGACGGTGTCGTCGCGTTTGACCCGGTGTTCCTGCAGTAACTCGGAGAATGCGTGCAGCCGGACGTCGATGCCCTTGGTGTAGTCGAGCCGGTCGACACCCAGCAGGATCTTGCGCGGGTTGCCGAGTTCGGAGCGGATCTGCCGGGCCCGTTGCCGGATGCTGCGGTTGCGGGCCTTGGCGTCCAGATCGGCCGAGTCGATCGAGATGGGGAAGGCGCCGACCGTGACGGTGCGGAACCCGTAGGAGATCTCGCCGAAGCGGGACCGGACCCCGATGGAGGCGCGCGTGGTGTTGGCGCCGACCAGCCGGCGGGCCAGGACCAGGAAGTTCTGGGCGCCGCCGGGGAGATGGAAGCCGACCAGGTCGGCTCCGAGCAGGCCTTCGACGATCTCGGTGCGCCATGGCATCTGCATGAACAGTTCGACCGGCGGGAACGGGATGTGCAGGAAAAAGCCGATGGTGACATCGGGACGCAGCATGCGCAGCATCTTGGGGACGAGCTGCAGCTGGTAATCCTGGATCCACACGGTGGCGCCGGGGGCGGCGGCCTGCGCGGTGGCTTCGGCGAACCGGCGGTTCACCTCGACGTAGCTGTCCCACCACTCGCGGTGGTACTCGGGCTTGACGATGAGGTCGTGGTAGAGCGGCCACAACGTGGCGTTGGAGAACCCCTCGTAGTAGTTCGCGACGTCCTGCGCGGACAACGGCACCGGGTAGAGCTGCAACCCTTCCTCGACGAGGGGACCCTCGTCGGCGTCGGGAATGCCGGCCCAGCCGATCCACGCCCCGCGGCGCTTGCGCAGCAGTGGCTCAAGTGCCGTGACCAGGCCACCGGGGCTGCGTTTCCAGGTTGTGCTGCCGTCCGGCAACCGCTCCATGTCGATCGGCAGCCGGTTGGCCACCACGACGAAGTCGGAGTTACCGGAGGCGACCCCGGGGCCGCCTTCCGGTCTCATTTACGCCTCGTTTTTCGAGGGCCCAATGCCGAGCATGGACAGGAACATCCGGCACTCGTCAGCGTCGGTGGCGTACGTTGCGACAACGCGGCGGGCCTGGCTGGCGGTGCTGTCGGCGAGCGGCTCGACGTCGTCGATGTCGGCGTGATCAGTTTTCGCGGGCATGAGGACAACTGTAAGCGACCGGGTCGAGCCCGGTCGCCGCATGCTGTCAACCGATGTGGCCGGTCACGGTCGGGCTGCTGCCGACGCTCGAACGCGGAACCGCTTGCGGTCCCTCGGACTGAGCCTCCTCGGCCAGGCCGATGCACTCGCCCGAGTTGGCGCCGGTGCAGGGGATGGCTCCGCCGCCGCCGGGCAGGTTCACCGCCGGCAGGTTGGGGTTGCCCGGGATGCTGCTGAACGGGGCGGGGGAGTTGGGCACGGTGTGCGGAACGCAGGTGCCGGTGTAGAGGTCTTCTTCTTCGCCCGAGGGGCAGGCGATCGCCGGGCTGGACGACGTGGGTACGGCGAGCAGGGTGATCGCCGGTGCGGCGGCCGCTGCGACCGTGAATCCGCAAGCCAGGATCAGTCGTCGCATGGAGGTCGGGAAGGTCGCCATCGTCACGCTTTCTCTAGTTATTCGGTTGTTCCGTCGGCTGCGAGTCTAAGGACCCTGAGAGGGTTCTGCATCAGTTCTTCGAGGTAGCTGAGAGTGACGCGTGACGGCGGGAGAAAGCGGGCACCACGAATCGTGGGCTGTCGATGGGGAAAGGTTGTCCGACTCGGCGCCGGATGTGTGAGTTCGCGGGCGCGGTCTGGTCAGCCGATGTGGCCGGTGACCGTCGGGCTGCTGCCCACGGTTGACTGCGGTACCGGCTGAGGGCCCTGGGCCTGTTGTTCTTCGGCCAGACCTATGCATTCGCCGGAATTGGCGCCCGTGCACGGGATGCCGTCGATCTTCGGCAGCTGGTTGGGTGCGGAGCTGAATTCCGGGGAGTTGGGCACCAGATCCGGGACGCAGGTACCGGTGTAGGTGTCTTCGGATTCACCGTTGGGGCAGGCGGCCAGCGGCGTCGCGGGTGCGGACGGGGCCAGGCCGGCAGTGCCGGTTGCGACGGCCAGGCTGACGCCGGCAGCGCAGACGAGGCGACGCGCGACGTGCGGTGAGTTGGTCCCTGAAATCACCATTGCCGGTACCGTCCCTTCGCCTGCTCGAATGTTTGCTGCATGATCGGTAACACACCCCGGGGGTGGGGCATTTCCGGCGTCGTTATCCAACTCGGATAGCACTCTCCACAAGGTTAAACCGCGCGATGAACGGCCTGACTCCGGGTGTCGCGACGGCACTGCTGTGAAGCTGCTGGACGGTAGCTGTGGTCCCGGTGTGAGGCGCGTTACGCGATACACGTAATGTGCAGTTCGTAACTTACTTACCCTGCCTAAGAGGTGGTCAGACATGGTCGGTTCCGATGACGCAGCCCGTCAGGTCGAATACGAGACACTCGATGAAGGACGCATCGCCCGGATCTGGCTGAACCGTCCGAACGCGCAGAACGCTCAGTCGCGGACGCTGCTGGTGCAGCTCGACGAGGCGTTCGGCCGGGCCGAGGCCGATGACGCGGTCCGAGTGGTGATCCTGGCGGCCCGCGGCAAGAACTTCTCCGCCGGCCATGACCTCGGTTCGGAGGAGGCGCTGGCCGAACGTGAGCCGGGCCCGGGCCAGCACCCGACATTCCGTGGCTACGGCGCCACGGCTGCCGGGGTGGCCGAACGAACCTACTTGCAGGAGTGGCACTTCTACTTCGAGAACACCCGACGCTGGCGAGATCTGCGCAAGATCACCATCGCCCAGGTCCAGGGCAACGCGATCTCCGCGGCGCTGATGCTGATCTGGGCCTGCGACCTGATCGTGGCCGCCGACGACGCCAAGTTCAGCGATGTCGTCGGCGTCCGGATGGGAATGCCGGGTGTCGAGTACTACGCCCACCCATGGGAATTCGGTGCCCGCAAGGCCAAAGAGCTACTGCTGACCGGTGATTCGATCGACGCCGACGAGGCGTACCGGTTGGGCATGGTGTCCAAGGTCTTCGCGCGCGACGAACTCGAAGACAAGACACTGGACTTCGCCCGGCGCATCGCCGACCGTCCGACCATGGCCGCCCTGCTGGTCAAGGATTCGGTCAACGCGGCCAGCGACGCGATGGGCTTCACCGAGGCGCTGCGGCATGCCTTCCACATCCACGAACTCGGGCACGCACACTGGGCATCGGCCAACGAGAACCGCTGGCCGGTCGGCATGCCGCCGGATGTGCCGGACTGGCGCACCCTCGGCGCCCCGAAGCCGGCCCGGCGCGACGTACCGTAAGGGAGCAGGTCGATGGAACTGTCGTTGACGGACCGCACCTACCTGGTCACCGGTGGCGGAAGCGGGATCGGCAAAGGTGCCGCGGCGGCCATCGTCGCCGCCGGTGGCAATGCCCTGCTGGTCGGCCGCAACGCCGACAAGCTCAGCGCCGCCGTCGAAGAATTGAACGCCGGACTCGGCCCCGATGCGGATTCGGTGCGTTACCACCCCGCCGATGTGACCGACGAGGACGAGGTGCGCGCCGCGGTGGATGCGGCCACGGCCTGGCACGGCCGGCTGCACGGTGTGGTGCACAGCGCCGGTGGCTCGCTGACCATCGGCCCGATCACCCAGATCGACTCCGAACTGTGGCGCCAGACCGTCGATCTGAACGTCAACGCCACGATGTATCTGATCAAGCACGCGGGCCGCGAGATGGTCCGCGGCGGTGGCGGCTCGTTCGTCGGCATCTCCTCGATCGCGTCGAGCAACACCCATCGGTGGTTCGGCGCCTACGGCGTGAGCAAAGCCGCGTTCGACCATCTGCTCAAACTGGCCGCCGACGAACTCGGGCCGTCCTCGGTGCGGTTCAACAGCATTCGCCCCGGCCTGACCCGCACCGAGATGGTCGGACCGATCTTCGAGCTCCCGGCCGCCCGCGAGGACTACGAGGCCTGCACGCCGATGCCGCGGTTCGGTGAGGTCTCCGACATCGCCAACCTGGCGGTCTTCCTGCTCAGCGACGCCTCCGGCTGGATCACCGGACAGGCCATCGGTGTCGACGGCGGGCATGCGCTGCGCCGCGGCCCCGACATCTCGGGAATGCTGGAACCGCTCTACGGTGCCGACGGTCTGCGTGGCGTGGTCGCCGAGTAGGCGACTCAGGCCGGGTGTTTCGACCCGGCCTCCCACGCGCTCAGTGCCCCGACGGCCGACCAGTCGAGATCGCTGCCGCCGGTGGCCAGCAGGGTCAGGAAGCGGTCGCGCAGCAGGCTCGCGACCGGCAGCGGCACCTGCAGCTCGTCGCCGGCGCTCAGCGCGAGTTTGACGTCCTTGAGGCCCAGCGTGGCGGCGAACCCGGCCGGGCTGAATTGTTCGCGTGCCAGCAGTCCGCCGTAGGTGCGGTACACCGGGGCGTCGAACAGTGTCGAGGTCAGCAACTCCAGGTACTGCTGTTTGTCGACGCCGGCCTTGCTCACCAACGCCATTGCCTCGCCGAGTGATTCGATCACCGAGGCGATCAGGAAGTTGCCGCTGATCTTCACGAGGTTGGCGGCCGGCGGTTCCTCCCCGAGGACGAACGTGCGCTGCCCGATCGCGTCGAAAATCGGGGTCACCGCCTCGAGGGTGCTCGGGGTTCCGGCCGCGACGACGAACAACTTGGCTGCCGCTGCGGCCTCGGGCCTGCCGAACACCGGTGCGGCGACAAAACCCTGGCCCGCCTCGGTATGTGCCTGGTTGAGACGCTCGGCCAGCGCCGTGCTCACCGTCGACGACGAGACGTGGATGGCGCCGGTCGGCAGCGTGGCCAGGATTCCGCCCTCGCCGAACGTGACAGCCTCGACCGCAATATCGTTGGCGAGCATGGTGATGACGACGTCGCCCTGACAAGCATCGGCCACCGAGGCCGCCGGTCGCGCCCCCTGGGCGACCAGCGCAGCCACCTTCTCGGGCGACCGGTTGTATGCGGTGACCTCATATCCGGCCTTGAGCAGGTTGGCGGCCATCGCCGCGCCCATGTTGCCCAGGCCGATGAATCCGATCCTCATCACTCCACTGTGACCGATCGGATCGGGCGAGGGGAGGGATCCGCGCGCGGAAAGCTACTGTTGGCCGGCCGGGTCGAGTTCGCCGGCGTTCGCCCGATCGCTCTCGCAGGCCCGGTGCACCGCGTTGACGATGCCCTGGTAGCCGGTGCAGCGGCAGAAATTGCCCGAGAGACCTTCGCGGATCTCCTCGTCGGTGGGGTTCGGATTGTCGCGCAGCAGCGCGGTGATCGAGGTGACGAATCCCGGTGTGCAGAAACCACACTGCAGGCCGTGACATTCCTTGAGCGCCGACTGCACCGGAGACAGTTCGCCGTCCGGGCCGGCGATGCCCTCGACCGTGGTCACCTCCCGGCCGTCGGTCTGCACCGCGAACACCAGGCAGGAACGCACCGCCTGCCCGTCCAGCAGGACCGTGCAGGCCCCGCAGGCGCCGTGCTCGCAGCCGAGGTGGGTGCCGGTGAGGCCGCAGTTGTCCCGCAGGAAGTCGGCCAGCGTCACCCGCGGCTCGACGACATCGTGGTAATCGCGACCGTTGACCGAAAGCGCAACGGGCAGTTCATGCATGGACAGCCTCCTCGGAGACGTTGGTGGTGGCCTGGTTCCAGGCCCGCGACACCATGGCGGCGCCGACGCGGGCCCGGTATGCCGCCGACCCCTGCAGGTCGGAAGGGATGTCGGTGAGCCCGGACATCGCCAGCTGCCCGATCTCGTCGGCGGTGAGCCCGCCGATCGGGGTGCCGAGTACCGCGGCCTCGGCGGCGCCGGCCCGCAGCGGCGTGGACCCCAGCCCGAGCAGACCGATCCCGCAGCGGGTGATCCGGTCGTCCTCGTCGAGCTCAAGACCGACGACCGCGCCGGCGATCGCGAAATCACCGTGCCGCCGGGCGAACTCGGCGATCCCGAAACCACTGCGTCCCGCCGCCACCGGGAACCGCACCGCGGTCAGGATCTCGTCGGAGGCCAAAGCCGTCTCCCACAGACCGGTGAAGAACTCGGCAGCCGGGATCTGGCGGACGCCACGGGCCGAGGTGGCCTCGATCGTGGCGTCGAGCGCCAGGGCCACCGCGGCATACTCGGCAGCCGGATCGGCGTGCGCGATCGCACCGCCCAGGGTCCCGCGGCTGCGGATCTGGAAGTGCCCGATGTGCGGGGTGGCCAGCGTCAACAGCGGCACCGAATCGGCGACCTCGTCGTCCAGGCCGACCAGGGCGTGCGGGGTAGCCGCACCGATGCGAACCTCGTTGCCCTGCAGCGTGATGTCGTTGAGCTCGGACAGCCGCGAGATGTCGATCAGGTTGTCGAAGTGGGTCAGCCGCATGGCCAGCATCGGCACCAGGCTCTGGCCGCCGGCCAGGATCTTGGCGTCCTCGCCGTACTCGCCGAGCATGCTCACCGCCTCGGTGACCGTGGCCGGCCGGTGGTAGGCGAACGGGGCGGGTTTCATGACACCAACCGCAGCAGCGCGTCGTGCAGGTCCTCGGCGGTCAGCCCGCTGCGGGTGCGGGTCTTGCGACCGGAGCGGCCGAGCAGAAACCCGAGCACACCGGCCACCGCCACTGCGCCGATGGCCGGGGCGAAACGCTTGGCCATCGGCACCGCCATCACCTTGGCCAGCGCCAGCGCGTTGATCGGGGCGGCTTCCTGCGGTGCGGCATCAGGTGCCGTTGCCGCCGAGCTGCTTTCGGCTTTCGCCGCGGAGCCCAGCAACTCGGCCTCCAGGCTGCGGGCGAACTGGTCGATCAGGCTGCCGGCCACGTCCGCCAGCACGCCCCGGCCGAACTGGGCGGCCTTGCCGGAGATGGCCAGGTCGGTGGTGACCACCACGAGGGTGGAATCGGCACCCTCGTCCTTCAGCTGGGCGGTCACGATCGCCGAGGCGGTGCCGTTGCCGCGGGTCTCCTTGCCGTTGGCCTTGAGCACCACCCGTTGCGCCACCGCGTCCTTCTCCTGGAAGGTGGCATCGCCCTGGTAGGACACCGTGATCGGCCCGACCTTCACCTTGACCGCACCGGTGAAGTCGTCACCGTCGACGCTCAACAGGGTGGCCCCGGGCAGGCACGGGGCGACGCGTTCGACGTCGGTGAGCACCTCCCAGGTCTTCGCCGCCGGTACCGCGACCCGGAATTCGTTGTTGAGCTCCACGATCAGTGGTCCCTTCTCTGTTTTTCCTGCGAGGGGCGTTCCTGCGCCTGCTCGATGGCTTCGACGATGGCTGCCGGGGTGGCGGGCAGCGTCGTCAGGGTGACCCCGAGCGGGGCCAGGGCGTCGTTGACGGCGTTGATCACCGCTGGTGTCGACCCGATGGCGCCGCCCTCACCGGCGCCCTTGTAGCCGCCGACCCCAGGGCCGGGGATCTCCACGTGGCCGTACTCGATCACCGGCACCTCGGTGGCGGTGGGCAGCAGGTAGTCGACAAACGTTGAGGACAGCGGGTTTCCGGCGTCGTCATAGGACAGCTTCTCCAGCAGTGCGCCGCCGATGCCCTGCACGGTGCCGCCGGCGATCTGCCCCTCGACCACGTTGGGGTTGATCATCGGGCCGACGTCCTCGCTGACGATGTAGCGGGTGAGGGTGACGTGCCCGGTGACGATGTCCACCTCGCACGTGCAGGCGTGGGTGGCATTGGCCCAGTGGATCGGGGCGGTCGGCGGTGCGGTGTAGCGGGCGGTCGCTTCCAGGCTCGCCGACATGCCCGGCGGCAGCATCTGCGGTTCGTAGTGTGCCCGGTAGGCCAGATCGGCGAAGCTGACGCTCTTTTCGGAGTCGTTGCGGGCGGTCGCCCTGGATCCGGACAGCTCGATCTCGGATTCGTCGACCTCGAGGCGGGCCGCGGCCATCGCGACCAGTTGGTTGCGCAGGATCGTGCCGGCCTCGTTGACCGCCCCCGCGGTCATCGGGGCGCTGCGGCTGCCCTGCGTACCCGCGCCGTAGGGTGTCACCGCGGTGTCGCCCTGGATCGTGGCAACGTCGTCGATGTCGGCGCCCAGTGCGTCGGCGGTGAGCTGAATGACGGTGGTTTCCAAGCTGTTTCCGCATGCCCCACCGTTGACGTACACGTTGATCTTGCCGGTCGGCTCCATCCGGATCGTGCAGCCTTCGCTGGCCAGGTGGCCGGTGGCCGCACCGGTCGGCTCGATATAGGCCGAGAAACCCAACCCGAGATAGCGGCCCTGGGCCAGCGCCTCGGCCTGCTCTTTGCGGAAGCCCTCGTGGTCGAGGATCTTCACGGCCTGTTCGAACGTCTCGATCGGGGCGACGTGGTCGTACGGCATGCCATTGGGGTTGAAGTACGGCATCTCGTCCCCGCGGAGCAGGTTCTTGCGTCGCAGCTCCACCGGATCCAAGCCCATCTTCCGCGCCGCGATGTCGAGAAGTATTTCGCGGGTGAGGGTTTCGTACTGCCACGGACCGCGATAGGCGTGCAGACCCGCGGTGTTGGAGAACACCGTCTTGTAGTTGAAGCTGGATTTGGGCACCCGGTACGGGCCGGGGAAGAACATGCCGATGGCCGCGGTGGTCAGCACCGGGTAGGGGGTGGGGTAGGAGCCGACGTCCTGGATGAAGTCGATGTCGGCGGCCAGGATGTTGCCGTCGTCGTCAAAGGCCATCCGGACGTCGCCGTCGACGTGACGGGACTGGCCGGCCGACATCAGGTTTTCGCGACGGTCCTCGATCCATTTCAGTGCGGTCGTCACCTTGCGGGCGGCCAGCATGATGCACATGTCCTCGCGCATCGGGACGACCTTCTGACCGAACCCGCCACCGGTGTCGCGCATGATGACGCGCACGTGCTGGGCCGGGATGCCGAGCAGGCGGGCCGCGAAGGCCCGCAGTTCGTGCGGGGTCTGGGTGGAGGCCCAGATCGTCAGCTCCCCGGCGGCGGTACCGGTGGCCGCCCATTCCGCGACCATGCCCCGGCACTCGATCGGTACCGGCACGTGCATCTGCTGGTAGATGTGCTCTTTCACCACATGCGCGGCTGAGGCGAAGGTCTCCTCGTCCGGTGGTGCACCGCCCATCCCGCCCGCGTTGTTGTCCGGGTACGCCTCGTGAACGCTCACGTCCGAGGTGAGGGCCTGACGAAAATCTGCGATGGCGGGCAGTGGCTCGTAGTCGACGTCCACCAGGTCGACGGCATCCTCGGCGACATACCGGCTCTCGGCGATGACGAGGGCCACCGGATCGCCGACGAACTTGACCTCGCCCTCGGCCAGCGGTGGCCTTGGAGTGTCGGGCATGTCCTTGCCGGCGACGGCATGCCAGGCCTCCTTGACCTCGGGGTTGAGATCGGCGGCAGTCAGCACGGCGTGCACCCCGGGCAGCGCCAGCGCCGCCGCGGCGTCGACGGCGGTGAACTTCGCGTGCGCATAGGGGCTGCGCACGAAGCAGGCGTGCAGCATGCCGGGGCGGGTGATGTCGTCGACGTACGTGCCGCGTCCGGTGAGCAACCGGGTGTCCTCGACCCGTTCAACTCGTCTCCCGGCGTAGCGGGATGCCACCGTCTCCGGTACGGCTGACGCCATGGGATCGCTCCAATCCGTCCGTTGGTGTTGCGCGTAAGTAGATGGCCGTCGGGGGCTGACCGATGCCATCTCAAGAGTGCGATTATCGTACATCGGAAGGCGGTATGTCTGAAGATGAGAGCGACATTTCCGCATGAAGATGGGGTATTCGGCTCGCGGTGATCGGAGATGGCGCTGCAGGCCACCCGATCTGGTTGTCGCGCGACAAATCGAGCTCGTGCCCGCCCTCTAGACTTGCGTGTCGACTGAGGGGATATATGGAATCGGCGACGACGTCTGAACGGCGCCCAGCGACACTCCGATTGGTACGGGCCGCACTTCACGGGCCTCGCCTGTCATTCGATCAGTTCCGCGCCGAACGGCGGATCAGGGAGATCGACGGCCTGCGGGCCGTGGCGATCCTCTTCGTCATCGCCGGCCACATGCGCGATCCGATGTGGGGCAACGTCCCGGGCACGGGTGTGCCGATCTTCTTCGTCAACAGCGGCTTTCTCATCACACTTCTGCTCCTTCGGGAACACAGTGAGCGTTCGCGCATCGACTGGGAGAGCTTCTACGTCCGCCGCGCCTTCCGCCTGCTGCCCGTCTACTTCTTCGCCCTTTTTATGTTCAGCGGGCTCGTCATGGCCGGATTTGCCGAGAACCCCGGCAGATGGTGGCAGCGGTTCGTGT
Organism: [Mycobacterium] fortunisiensis; assembly: GCF_019050325.1. Lineage (GTDB taxonomy): Bacteria > Actinomycetota > Actinomycetes > Mycobacteriales > Mycobacteriaceae > Mycobacterium > Mycobacterium fortunisiensis. The sequence continues at coordinate 92,226 of NZ_VOMB01000006.1, forward strand.
ATTTTCTGACCTTCCAAAATGAGTTCGCCTCTGGGGCGACATTCGGTCACACCTGGACCCTTGCGGTACAGGAGAAGTTCTATCTGGCATGGCCACTCGTCGCTTTCGCTCTCATCGCCCCGGTCTTCGAACGTGCTCGCCTCTGCTTCGCAGTCAGCCTCGCGGCGGCAATGACAGCAGCGTGGATCATCTGGCCCTCGAACTACTCCGTAGTGTTCATCCCGCTGGTCCTGGGCTGCATCCTTGCGCTCCTGATGTTCAAGGCGAGGTCGTATCGCCTGGTGACGCAACTTGCGAGACCCGGCGTGTTCCTGCTCCTCCTCGTCGGCGCAATCCTCGTAAAGGCTCTGATAGAGGTCCCGGGGACGGTGGAAGTGCCGTTCTCATACGCGGTTGTGCTTCTGATGCCCGGCCTCATCGTCGGTCCGCGCTGGGTGAGCAGAATTCTGCGTTCCCGACCGCTCGTCGCGCTCGGGACATGGGCTTACTCGATGTATCTGTTGCATCCCCTCGTCCGCTCGGCAGTTGACATCGTGATCAGCCCAGGGCAATCCGTCATCCCCCTCGAGATCCTGCGATACGCCTTGGTGGTGGCCGGCACCGCCGCATTCAGTTTTGTCACTTACCGTTTGATCGAGAAGCCGTGCATCGGCATCGGGGCGCGCTTCACGGAGCGGCGCGCGGCCGAACGGTCTGTCGAAAAGGCCGAGAAGGTCATGGTCACGCCGTGACCACGGCGCGCAGCACACCGGCCTATGGGTTCTTGTGGTTCGCGGTAACACGCACTCTTGCCGGCTTGGCGGTGTTGTTCGGCGTGGTCGGCACTCCGATGCCCACGGCGCTCGCCCGCCCGGCGGCCGAGGCCGGGTTGGTCGATGTGCGCACCGTGGTTCCCGACGCGGTGATCGACCTGCGCTACGCCACGACTGAGAACTTCGTCGGGGAACAGCTCTATCCGGCCGGGGCGCGGTGCCTGGTACACGAGTCGATGGCACCCGGACTGGCCGCCGCCGCGGCGGCGTTGCGGCCGCAGACCCTGGTGTTCTGGGACTGCTACCGCCCGCACGACGTGCAGGTGCGCATGTTCGAGGTGGTGGCCAATCCCAACTGGGTGGCCAAACCCGGTGCGTACGCGCGCAGCCACGAAGCCGGCCGTTCGGTCGACGTGACGATCGCCGAGGACGGTTCACCCGTCGACATGGGTACCGGTTTCGATGACTTCACCCCGCGCAGCCTGGCCTACGCCACCGACGGTGTCAGCCCGGCAGCCCAGGCCAACCGGGCCAGGTTGCGGACGGCGATGAGCGCGGGCGGTCTGAGTGTCTATCCGGGGGAGTGGTGGCATTTCGACGGTCCCGGCGCGGCCGATCCGCGGCCCTTCCTCGATGTGCCGCTCCGATAAAGCCCGTCGATCTGCGCAGACGTATTGACCCTGTTATCTGGGTGTGCAATGTGCCAGCATGGGGAACCGCAACGGTCATCACGATCCGGTTCGCGTGGAGTCGCACATGTTTGTCCTCAGACTGATCCAGGGCGCGGTGCTGATCGCCGCCTGCGCCATCCCGATGGCACATCCGCCTGTCGCGTCGGCGCAGCCATGTCCCGACGTCGAAGTGGTGTTCGCCCGCGGCACCTACGAGCCACCCGGGGTGGGCGGACCGGGGCAGAGTTTCGTCGATGCCTTGCGGGCCCGGACCGGTGACCGATCTGTCGAGGTGTACCCGGTGAACTACGAGGCCAGCGGAAACTTCGGCGACCGGATCGCCTTCGCCCGGACCGTGGTCGACGGTATCCGCGACGCGGCCGACCACGTCAAGGCCACCGCGCGGGACTGCCCGGACACCAAAGTGGTGCTGGGCGGATATTCACAGGGCGCCGTGGTGGCCGGTTTCGTCACCTCTGCCGCCGTGCCCGACGGCATCCCGACGGAGTACGAGCAGTACATCCCGGACCCGATGCCGCTCGACGTGGCCGATCACGTGGCCGCCGTGGTGTTGCTCGGTACACCGTCGGACGAGTTCATGCGCGATATCGGCGCCCCCACGATGGTGATCGGTCCGCGCTACAAGGACAAGACCATCGAGCTGTGTGAGCCCGGGGACACCATCTGCGACGGGACACCGGCCGGCGTGCCCAACTTCGCGCACACCGCGTACGTGTTCAACGGCATGCCGGGCCAGGCCGCCGACTTCGTCATGACTCGGCTGCAGAGTTGATAACGATATGAAACCTCAATGGTTGCAATGTGATACGTGAGGCCGGGGTCTTTGCTGGGTGCCACTATGTTCACTGAGTGCACCGTCGAACGGCCCTCAAGATCCCGCTGGTGTTGGCGGCGGCAGCCGCTCTTCCGCAGGCACTGGCCCCGCTTCCGGTAATCCCGCGGGCCACCGCGGCAGCCGGCCAGTGGCCGGTCGAGCGGGCCAACGCGTGGTACCGGGCGCAGGGCTGGCTCGTCGGCACCAACTTCATCACCTCCAGTGCGATCAACCAGCTCGAGATGTTCGGGCCGGGCACCTACGATGCCCGGCGCATCGACAGCGAACTGCAGGCCTGCCGGTTGCTGGGGTTCAACACCGTGCGGGTGTTCCTGCACGATCTGCTGTGGGCGCAGGACCGGGCCGGATTCCAGTCCCGGCTGTCGAACTTCGTCGGGATCGCGGCGCGTCAGGGCATCAAGCCGCTGTTCGTGTTCTTCGATTCGTGCTGGGACCCCCATCCGAAGCTGGGCGCGCAGCGGGCGCCGACGCCGGGCGTGCACAACTCCGGCTGGGTGCAGAGCCCGGGAGCCGAACGTATCGACGACCCGCGCTACCGCGCCCTGCTGCGCGACTACGTGGTGGGGGTGATGAGCCAGTTCCGCAACGACAACCGGGTGCTGGGCTGGGACCTGTGGAACGAGCCGGACAACCCGGCCAAGCAGTACCGCAAGGTCGAGCGCAAGGACAAGATCGACGCGGTCGGCGGCCTGCTGCCGCAGGTGTTCGCCTGGGCCCGCTCGGTCAACCCGGTGCAGCCGTTGACCAGTGCCGTCTGGCAGGGCAGCTGGGACCGCGGCAGCCGCAGCGAGATGGACAACTTCCAGCTCGACAACTCCGACATCATCTCCTTCCATTCCTATGCCGGGCCCGACGAATTCGAGGGTCGCATCGCCGAACTCGCTCCGCTGGGCCGGCCGATCCTGTGCACCGAATACCTGGCCCGCGACCAGGGCAGTACCGTCGAGGGCGTATTGCCAGTTGCCAAGCGGCACAACGTCGGTGCGTACAGCTGGGGCCTGGTGGCCGGCAAGACCCAGACCTACTTCCCGTGGGATTCCTGGGACAAGCCGTACACCAAGGTGCCGAACGTGTGGTTCAGCGACCTTCTGCAACCCGACGGCCGGCCGTACCGCGACGCCGAATATCAGGCCTTCAAGAAGCTGACCACCCGGGTCTGACCGGCGTCGGGACCGGCGGCGTTCAATATTTTGGCATGTTCATTAATGCTGGACCCGCTGAATTATTGAACGTCACCGCCGCCAAGCTGGTCGAGTAATGCGTCTACGACAACGCGTCGCGGTGGCCGTTGGTCGGGCCAGCCTGGTCGGCCCACCCCGAAAATGTTGGCAAGAAGGTCTCGTTGGCTTCGTTTGTCCTGGTTGCGACGTCGGTGGACGCGGCCATACTCACCGACTCGGCGCCCTGTTCCTCAGCTACCTACCAGACCCATATCCCCGCGGAAGCGCTCCAGGCCCTTGATCTTCTCGTCCGTTCCGGCGTTCGGTCCGGAGTAGAACATCCACGGCATGGTGAGAATGTGGGTGATGCCGCCTTCTTCGGCGCGGGCGTACTGGTCGGGGGTGAACGCATCGTTGAGCGGGGCCAGAATGGTGAAGTCGTCCATGGCCTTTCCTGCTTCAGCGCGGAGCGCACGCAACCGGGCAGCAATGGTGAGTGCTTCGGCCATCGGCAGCAGATCACCGATCCAGCCGTCATGTGCGGCGGCGCGGCGCAGTGCGTGCTCAGTGCGCCCGCCGACGAGAACCGGTATGTGCGGCGCCGGCGGACTCATCTCCAGCTTCGGGGTCTGGTAGAACTCGCCGTGGAATTCGGTCCAACCCGGCGCCCAGAGTTCGCGCATCAATTCGACCATCTCGTCGGAGCGTTTCCCGCGCCGGGAGAATTGGGCACCGAGCAGTTCGAACTCTTCGCGGCACCACCCGACGCCGAGGCCGAGCTCGACCCGTCCTTGCGACAGATATGCCGCGGTGCCAATCGATTTGGCCGCCGAATACGGATCCCGTAGCGCAGCAACGTACACCGTGGTGACGAACCGCAGCCGTGTGGTGAGCTGGGCCAGGCTGCCGATGAGTACCCACGGGTCGGCCCAGTCGGTGAACGGTTCCCAACGCCGATCCCCGGAGTCGCTGTAGGGGTAGGGCGTCTGAAGTTCGGCAAAGTTCACTACGTGGTCGGGGATTCCGAGGCCGTCGTAGCCCAATTCGTCGGCCGCCTTGGCGATCTCCAAGATCTCCCCGGTGTCCATGAACCCGGTGCTGATGTAGAACTTCATCGGCTCGCCGCATTACCGCCGGCAATCCGACCGAAGGCGAGCGCATCTCCCAGTCCCATACCGCCGGACAGGCACCAAGAGTACGAGGAACTGACGTCTCCGGCGCAGTACAGACCAGGTATCGGTGCCCCAAAGGGGTCGACCGCGCGCGCGTGTTCGTCCTTGCGGATACCACCGAGGGTGGTCATCAAGAGTTGCGCCCATTCGTAGCCGTAGAAGGGCGGCCGTGCGATGGGCCGCATGGTATGTGCCGGGCGACCGAAAACCGGGTCATCTGAACCGCTTTCGGCCAAGGCATTGTATTGCTCGATCTCCGCCTCCAGGCCTTTGGGATCGATGTTGAGCTTGTCTGCGAGTTCGGCGATCGAATCCGCCCGGGTAATCCAGCCACGCTCGATCTCGGCGCTGTTGTCCAAGCTCCATTCGTAGCCCTCGATCTGGCGGATCCAGCCGACCGCGAAGAAGGCGCGAGGGATCACCAGCGGGCCGGCCAACCGGGCTTCCTCGTCGAAGATCGTCCACATCGGTACGCCGGGGTCGAAGTCGAACATCCCACGCTGGATGGACTTTCCGTGACGGTTCGGGACCGATTCGTCGACGAGGCGGCGGCCGTCGGCGCCCACGTTTATGAACCGGGCACCAGGCATGGTGTCCTGGCCGGTGCCGTATGGCGGCATCGCAATACCGGGCATCGCCATGTAGTTGTAGGGGTGGGACAGATCTGCACCGACCTTCTGCGCCATTCGGATGCCGTCGCCTGTGCAGGCCGGATTGCCCCAAGGCGTGACGTTGGGCAATCGCAGGTAGTTGCGGGCCATTTCGGGATTGGCGGCGAATCCGCCGGTGGCCAGCACGACGCCGCGCCGGGCCATCAGCACATGTTCAGCGCCTCCGTCAGACACCACGACCCCGGTGATCGCGCCGTCGGGATCGGCCACCAGGCGCAGCACCTCGTTGTTGTACCGAACGTCGATGCCGCTGTCGTCCAGGCAGGTTTTCAGCATGAGCCACAGTCGGGAGAAGCCCATCGATCCGCCGATGACGTTGTAGTCAGAACCGCAGTCGTGTCCTTCGACCTCGTCGTACTCGTCTTCGGGTGGATTCTGGACGCCCTGCAGTCGCAGGGTGTCGCCCCAGGAGATCTGCGCGAAGTCGGTGCCGTCGCCGGTGTAAGGATCGCCGGTGTCACGTGGTACCCGGCCCCGGGCCTGTTCGGCCAGTCCCTTCAGCCACTGAGTGTTCCGTGACGTCTCCCGGGCCCACGCCGCGGCAAGTTCGTCGGCGATGCTGAACTGCCACGACATCGCATGCAGGTGCCGCTGGGCCAGATCGACATCGTGAGGGCTGAACCAAACCTGCCCGGACACTCGTGAATTACCGCCGGCATGGTCGGGCGACGTCTTCTCCAGTACCACCACATTCGCGCCGGCCTCTTGGGCCGTCAGTGCCGCTGCGATCCCCGCGCCGCCCATACCGACCACCACTACGTCGAATGTCGCTTCGTGCGCCATACAAGCCTCCCGGGCCGAATCTATTTCATAGATGCCTCTCAAATACGAATCATAGAGGCATCTCAGATCGGTGCCAAGGGGTTGTCTCCGCAGTCCTACGATTGGCCCATGCCGACACCGTCGCCCACTTCTGCCGCAGGCCGCCGCCCCAACCGGCGTGGCGAGACGACGCGCACCCACGTGCTGAAGGTGGCGCTACAGGTGTTGTCCAGTGGTCGGCCCGACGCTGTGAGTGTCAATCTGGTGGCCCGGCAAGCTGGGGTGACGTGGGGGACGGTGCAGTACCAATTCGGTGACGCCGATGGCTTGTGGGCGGCGACCCTTGACCACATACTCGCCACGGCGGGGCCGACCGTGTGGGCCAGGCCCACCGCAGCGGCGGTCCCAGACAGGGTTGCCGAACTCATCGAATTGGTCTGGGCCGCACTCGGTTCCAACTACTACACGGCCCGTACCAATCTGCAGTCCAATCTGGCCGCGACCCGCGCCGAACTGGAAGCCGAATATCCGAGGACTGCGACGGCGTTGGACGCGGTAGACGAAAAACTCGCGGACCAGTTCGAATATTTTCTGAGTGATCTACCGGTGTCCCCGTTGGCGATCCAACGGGTGTGCGCCTTTGTGCCGACCGCGCTTCGCGGGTTACACGCCGAGCACACATTCGGATTTCCGATCGACGTAGAAGCAGCTCTGGTTGGCCTGCGAGACGCGGTCATCGCTTACCTGGTGCCGACAGCGACCGGCCCCGCGGAGCCCCAACCCGTTGTTGTAGAGCGGGACCATTGACGTGCGGCGCCTAGAACGACTGGCCGTTGGCGTAGCGCTCGCGACGGTAAAATCGACCGTTGCCCCGGTTGCGGCTCTTGAATGTCGGCAATTGCGAGTCGCAGTTGGGGCAGACCAGCCGCAGGTTCTCCCGTCGATTGTTCGTCGGGTCGCCATCGATGTGGTCCATGATCAACGTCAGCGGTAGGTCCTGCCAGACGCTGGCTGCACCGCAGATCGAGCAGCAGCCCGATTGGGCGTCGATGAGATAGAGCCGGATGTAGTTGCCTTGCTCGCCGCGGACGCGGGCTTCACCGGATTCAAGCCAGTGCTTCGTCATGGCATCTCGTCGGGTCGCGGCTTGACACGCGTTGCCGCAGTAGATCTTCTGGCTACGCTTCGAAAGTGGTGCACCGCAACCGCGACACTGTCTCATGGGTTGAAGCTACGGGCAGGCACCGACAAGCAGCCGCCGCCAATCTTGGAGCCCCCGGTCAGGATTGAACTGACGGCCTACGCTTTACAAGAGCGTTGCTCTACCACTGAGCTACGGAGGCGGGTCGAACGCGCCCAGTCTAACGGGTCACTCGTCGGCGTCGATAACTCGCTGGGAACTGACCGGCCGCGGGGAGCTCCGCCGAGACGACCGACGGGGCAGCGGGATGCGGTCGGCGATGTTGCTCAGTGGGTTGACCACCTGGCTCAGCGTGATGACCGCGTCGTGCAGCGCGTCGATGGTGGGCGCCAGGGCCTCCAGGCCGGGCGCCAACCGGTTCAGGGTGTCGGCCACGTCGGCGAGTTTGAGCAACGGACCGTCGGGGTCGGTCAGGGTGTCCAGCAACCCGCCCTCGGCCAGTAGGCGATCGGCCACCCCGTCCTCGCGCAGCACCCGCTCGATCAGGCCGTCGTTGGCGAGCAGTTGGTCGGCCAGGCCACCCGGCGCGATCACCCGTGACAGTGCCCCGTCTTCGGTGGTCATCCGGTCCAGCAGCCCACCCTCCAGGGTGATCTGATCCACCAGGCCGCCGGGAGCCAGGGCCCGGGCCACCGCGCCGTTGTCGGCGGTCAACCGGTCCAGCAGCCCGCCCTCGGCGGTCACCTGGTCCACCAGCCCTCCCGGTCGCAGCAAACGGTTCACCGGGCCGTCGGTGGCCAGTGCCCGGCCCAGTGGGGCGTCGTCGTCCAGCAGCCGGGCCAACCGGTTGGCCCGCTCCACGGCGTCGTCGAGTCCGAGCATTCCGGCCACCGATGACCTGCCACCCAGCTGACCGGCCCCGGTGATGCCGCGCTGGACCGCGTTGAGCGTCTCGTTGGCGATGCCGAGCCCGGCGTCGGCCACCGCGAACCCGATTCGGACGGGCGCCGTGGCAACCTGGACCAGGGTTTTGCCGAGGTTCATGCGCGTCAGTGTAGTTACCCGGATCACAGCTAAACTCACAGGAAGTGCACAGCGTGCATGCAGGATCAGTTCAACAGGCACCACCAACATCAGGGAATGGCCATGCCTGCAGTTCCCGAGAGTGTCCCCGAAGCCCGGGTTCTCGTCGTCGACGACGAGGCCAACATCGTCGAGCTGTTGTCCGTCAGCTTGAAATTCCAGGGCTTCGAAGTCCACACCGCGTCCAACGGTGCTGCCGCCCTGGACAAGGCCAGGGAAGTCCGGCCCGATGCGGTGATCCTGGATGTGATGATGCCTGGCATGGACGGCTTCGGCCTGCTGCGTCGGCTGCGCGCCGACGGCATCGACGCGCCCGCGCTTTTTCTCACCGCCCGCGACAGCCTGCAGGACAAGATCGCCGGGCTCACGCTGGGTGGTGACGATTACGTGACCAAACCGTTCAGCCTCGAAGAGGTGGTGGCCCGGCTGCGGGTGATCCTGCGCCGGTCCGGCAAGGGCGTCGAAGAACCGCGCAGCGCCAAGCTGGCCTTCGCCGACATCGAACTCGACGAGGACACCCATGAGGTGTGGAAGGCCGGCGAGCCGGTCTCGCTGTCGCCGACGGAGTTCACCCTGCTGCGTTACTTCATCATCAACGCGGGCACGGTGCTGTCCAAGCCCAAGATCCTCGACCACGTATGGCGGTACGACTTCGGCGGTGACGTCAACGTCGTCGAGTCCTATGTGTCCTACCTGCGCCGCAAGGTCGACACCGGCGAGAAGCGGTTGCTGCACACGCTGCGCGGGGTCGGCTACGTTTTGCGCGAGCCGCGCTGACGGCCGGTCCGCCGCGGCATACTTTTGAGGTGTTCGACCGGGTAGAGCGGCACGGTGTGCCGCTGCGGGTGGGCCTGGTGGCCGCCGCCCTGGTCCTGGTGGCATGCGGCCTGCTGGCCTCGGGTGTCGCGGTGACCTCGATCATGCGGCACACCGAGATCAGCCGCATCGATCAGACGCTGCTCGACGCGTCCCGCAGTTGGGCGCAGGAACCGCGCCAGATGCCGTCGGCCCCGCTGGAGGGACCGAACCCGGCGCGCCCGCCGTCGAATTTCTACGTGCGTGGCGTCGGCCAGGACGGCAGCACGTGGATCGCGGTCAACGACCGGGAGGCCGAACCGGAGTTGCCCGGCGACAACGACGTGGGCCCGGTGCCGGTGACCGTCAAGTCCGTCGACTCCGACGTGCAGTGGCGGGCGATGACGGTGCAGGGGCCCAACGGTGAACGCACCACCGTCGCCATCGACCTGTCCGATGTGCAGTCGTCGGTGCGGGCCCTGATCTGGTCGCAGGTCGGCATCGGCACGGTGGTGCTGCTGATCCTGGGCATCGTCGGCTACGCGGTGGTGCACCGCAGCCTGCGCCCGCTGGTCGAGGTGGAGCAGACCGCCGCCGCGATCGCCGCGGGCCAGCTGGATCGCCGTGTCCCCGAACGAGATCCGCGCACCGAGGTGGGGCGGTTGTCGCTGGCGCTCAACGGGATGCTCGCGCAGATCCAGCGGGCCGTGGCGTCCTCGGACGCCTCGGCCGAGCAGGCCCGCACTTCCGAGGACCGGATGCGGCGGTTCATCACCGATGCCAGCCACGAACTGCGGACCCCGCTGACCACGATCCGCGGGTTCGCCGAGCTGTACCGCCAGGGCGCTGCGCGCGACGTCGACATGCTGATGGGCCGTATCGAAAGCGAGTCCCGGCGGATGGGTCTGCTCGTCGAGGATCTGCTGTTGCTGGCGCGACTCGACGCACAACGGCCGCTGGAGCAGCGCCGGGTCGACCTGTTGGCCCTGGCCACCGACGCCGTGCACGACACGCAGTCGATCGCACCGGGTCGTGACGTGCGGATGGAGGTCTTCGACGGCCCCGGCACCCCCGAGGTGCTCGGCGACGAGCCCCGGCTGCGTCAGGTGTTGAGCAACCTCGTCGCCAACGCGGTGCAGCACACCCCCGAGGCCGCCGCGATCACGGTGCGCGTCGGTACCGAAGGCGAGGACGCGATCATCGAGGTGTGCGACGAGGGCCCGGGCATGACGAAGGACGACGCACTGCGGGTGTTCGAACGGTTCTACCGGGCCGACACGTCGCGTACCCGCGCCAGCGGCGGCACCGGGCTGGGCCTGTCGATCGTGCATTCCCTGGTGCTGGCGCACGGCGGCACGGTGCGGGTCACCACGGCCCCCGGCGAGGGCTGCCGGTTCACCGTCAGCTTGCCGAGGATTGCAGATCTGCCAGCGCGGCTTTGATCTTGGCCTGTGCCTCGTCGAGGGATTCGGCCGACGGGTTGTTGTCGACGTGGGCGAAGCCGAAATCGGTGAGGTTGTAGGCCGGGAACACGTGCACGTGCAGGTGCGGCACCTCGAGTCCGGCGATGATCACGCCGGCGCGCTGTGCGCCGAACCCCCGGCACACGGCCTTGCCGATCAGCTGTGACACTTCCATCACCCGGCTGAACACCGCAGGGTCGACATCCTGCCAGTTGTCGATCTCGGCCCGGGGAACCACCAGGGTGTGGCCCTGGGTCATCGGCGCGATGGTCAGGAACGCGACGATCTCATCGTCTTCGTAGACGAATCGCCCGGGCAGTTCTCCGTTGATGATCTTCGTGAAGACGGACGCCATGGTGTCAAAGCATAGTGAGGCCTTCGGTGCCGTAGGGTGAGCCCTGTTTGCTACGCGTACTGCCTTTGATTAGCCGACCTAATTAATGGGTTCCGCGCAACGTTTGCGCAACACCAGGGTGTCGGGGCGGGTTGGACGAATCCGCGGCCCGTATACAGAGAACCACCGACGCATCGCTATGAAAGGGCACCATGCCGAAAGAACTGGCCGATGCCGTGCTGATCGCCGAACTCGAGCCGATCGCCGAAGACAACCTCAACCGGCACTTGACCACCACCAAGGACTGGTATCCGCACGACTATGTCCCCTGGGACTCGGGCCGGAACTTCGCCGCCACCGGTGGGCAGGACTGGGCGCTTGAGCAGTCACCGCTGAACGACGTCGCGCGGGCGGCGATGATCACCAACCTGCTCACCGAGGACAACCTGCCCTCGTACCACCGCGAGGCCGCCGGCAGCTTCTCGCAGGACGGCGCCTGGGGGGCCTGGGTGAATCGGTGGACGGCCGAGGAGAACCGGCACGGCATCGCGATCCGTGACTATCTGGTGGTCACCCGCGGCGTCGACCTCGTGGCGCTGGAACAGGCCCGCATGGAGCATGTGACCAACAGCTTCACCTCGACCGACGAAGAGCGGGCTCTGCACAACTCGGAATTTCTGATGTCGGTGGCCTACGTGACCTTCCAGGAGCTCGCCACCCGGGTCAGCCACCGCAACACCGGCAAGGCCTGTGACGATCCGATCGCCGACCGGTTGCTGCAGCGCATCGCCGCCGACGAGAACCTGCACATGATCTTCTACCGGAACATGTGCGGCGCCGCGCTCGAACTCTCACCCGATCAGGCCCTGGACGCCGTCGCCGCCGTCGTCGAGAACTTCCGGATGCCGGGGCAGGGCATGCCGGACTTCCGCCGCAACGGTGTGTTGATGGCCAAACACGGGATCTACGATCTGCGCCAGCATCTCGAAGAGGTCGTCATGCCGAACCTGCGCAAGTGGCGCATCTTCGAGCGCGGCGATTTCAGTGCCCGCGGCGAAGCCCGCCGCGACCAACTGGCGGCCTTCCTCGAGGATCTCCAGGGCAAGGTGCTCAAGTTCGAGGAACAGCGCGACCGCATGCTCGCCCGCGAGGCCGCCAAACGAGAGCGTCAGGCTTCCTGACCGTCATGCCTTCGAGATCGCGGCGTGCAGCTCCGCGGGCGTCCACGGCGGTGCGCTGTGATGATCCCGGTAGGCAATGAAACCGGGTGTGGGCCGAGCGAATTCACCGACGAAACCGCCCGCGGCGATGAAGATACGGCCGGTCACGTCCTTGGCGGCGTCGCTGACCAGATAGCCGTATGTAGGGGCCACGTACTCCGGTGGCGCGGCGTCCAGCGCGCCCTGCATGCTGACCTCGTCGAGTAACCCGCGCCGGTTGAGATCGGCGATGTGCTTCTCGTAGTCCGGCCCGGTGGACAGCCGGGTCCGCGCACCGGGGCACACCACGTTGGCCCGCACCCCGTGCTCCTTGAGTTCGGCGGCGATCGCCAGGGTCAGCCCGTTCACCGCGCCCTTGCCGGCCGGATAGCCGGTGCCGCCGTAATCTCCCAGGAACGCAAAGGAACTGGTGTTGACGATGGCGCCGCCGCCCTGGGCCACCATCTTCGGTGCGACCGCCCGGCAGGTCTCGAAGACGGTGCCCAGGTGCGCGTCGAGCAGGTTGCGAAACTCCGCGCTCGTCACGTTCAAAATCGACGATCCGGCCGGCTCGGCGGTGCCGGCACAGTTGACCAGGATGTCGACCCGGCCGAACTCGGCGACGCAGGTCGCAGCGAGCGCGTCGGCGACATCCGGGTCGGCGGGTGAACCGGCATGGGCCACCCCGGAAATCCGTTGTGCCGCCGCACGTGCGGCGTCGGCGTCGCGGCCGTTGACCACGACACCGGCACCCTCGGCGGCGAGGAGTTCGGCGACCGCCAGGCCGACGCCCCGGGTGCCGCCGACCACGATCGCGCCGCGGCCGGTCAGCGTGCCGCCGGTCAGTTCTCTTCCTGTGCGAACACCATGGCATCCATGTTCCAGTAGCCGCGCAGATTCGTGATCAGACCTTCGTCGTTCACCTTGTAGGTGAAGACACCGCGCACCGTAGCGGTGAAGCCGTTGGGAAACTCGGTGCGCAGCACCAGGATGTAGGCGATCTCGTTCGGCGAGCTGGACGGGAACGTCGCCTCGCACGTGACGGTCAGCTTGTTGGGCCCGATGTTGGTGTCGTAGAACGCGGCAAGTGCTTCCTTGCCCTTGACCCCGGTGCCGTCGGGATTGGTGACGGCCTCACCGATCGGGTCCTCGACCAGGACGTCGTCGGCCATGAGCGCCAGCCAGCCCTCGCGGTCACCGGCCTGCACACATCGCCACGATGCCTGCGAGGCGATCACCACGGGTGCCTGGGTTTGTGTCTCGGTCACGGGTTTCCCTCCGAACGAAAATGCCGAAACGGCATTCCAGCAGGTCGTTACTCGACCTTTTCCTGCTGGAATGCCATTTCGGGGGTGATGACGGGTGGTTAGCGATCAGCGTCCGTGTAGCGGATGACGCCGCGGATGTTACGACCCTCCAGCATGTCCCGGTAGCCGTCGTTGATCTGCTCCAGCTTGTACTGACGGGTGACCATGTCATCGAGGTTCAGCCGGCCGGCCTTGTACATGCTCAGCAGCTGCGGGATGTCGTGGTGCGGGTTGCCGCCGCCGAAGATGGTGCCCTGCAGGCGCTTCTGCAGCAGCGTCAGCATCGACAGGTTCAGCTTGACGTCGCTTTCGGCCATGTTCGCCACCGCGGTGGCCACCACGGTGCCGCCCTTGGCGGTGATGTTCATGTAGTGGTCGATGTCCTCGCCCTTGAGCTCACCGACGGTGACGATGGTCTTGTGGGCCATCCGGCCCTGGGTGACCTCGGCGACCCCGGCCATCGCGGAGAAGATGTCCGGATAGGCATGGGTGGCACCGAACTTCAGGGCGTTCTCGCGCTTGAACTCGACCGGGTCGACAGCGAAGACGTTGCGCGCACCGGCGGCCAGTGCGCCCTGCAGGGCACCGGTGCCGACCCCGCCGACACCGACGATCACCACGTCGTCACCCGGACGGACGTCGCCGCTGCGCACTGCCGAGCCGTAGCCAGTGGTGACACCGCATCCGACCAGGCAGGCCACCTCGAACGGGATCGACGGATCGATCTTCACCACCGAGCTCTTGTGCACCACCATGTAGGGGCTGAACGTGCCGAGCAGTGTCATCGGGATGACGGGCTGCCCGTTCTTGACCGCATGGACGCGGTGGGTGCCGTCGGAGACGGCGGTGCCGCCCAGCAGTCCCGCGCCCAGGTCGCACAGGTTGCGCAGGCCCTCCTGACAGGCCGGACACTCACCGCACGACGGGATGAACGACAGCACGACGTGGTCACCGGGGGCGATGTGATCGACACCGGGGCCGACCTCGGTGACGATGCCCGCGCCCTCGTGGCCGCCGAGCACCGGGAACCCTGCCATCGGGATGTCGCCGGTCACCAGGTGATGGTCGGAGTGGCACATGCCCGAGGCTTCCATCTGAATTTTGACCTCGTCCTTGACGGGGTCACCGATCTCGATCTCCTCGATCGACCACGGTTGGTTGAACTCCCAGATGAGAGCGCCTTTTGTCTTCATCCGCATGTGCCTTCCACTAGAGCCGTTGACCACAGACTAGAGCCAATAGTTGCCTGGGTCACACCCACCCCCAAGCAACTGCTTGGCCGGGAGCTACCAGATCTTGACCGGCGCCTCACCCAGCGGGTAGTAGCCGGGCAGTTTCTCGCCGGCCAGGCTGCGTTCGATGCGCTTTTGCATGGTGGCGGTCAGATCGCCCGAGGAGATCAGGTTCATGAACGCCTTCTGCACGTGCCCGAAGTCGAAGAAGTCGCGCTGCCACTCGATGAGCAACTGGTCGTTGAGCCGGAACCAGCTGCCGCCGATGCCGTAGATCTCGGCGGTGCTGCCGTCGGACTTGTGGGCGATCTGCTTCCAGAAGCCGACGATCTCGTTCTGCTTCTCGTCGATCAGCACCCGCTGGTACTCGTAGACCCAGTTCTCCAGGCCTTCCATCTCCAAGCCCAGTGCGGTGTCACGGATTTCGTCCTTGCCGACGCACATCACGTCTTCCTTGGGCCCGATGTTCCAGCCGTAGGTGGCATCCTCGGTGTAGAACTCGGCCAGCGGCTTCCAGTCACCGGCCTTCTCGGCCTCCTGGTTGGCCTTCAGCCAGCGATCGGACCAGGCTTCTAACGCTTCTCTTGACGCCATGTCATTCCTTCTCTGTGTTTGATGGTCGATTTCCTCACCTTCGCTCGTTCCTCGCTCAGGTGTCGGCAATCTCGGTGATGGACAGTGCTCGGGTGGGACACATCTCGACGGCCAGCTCGACGGCGTCACGGAGCTCGTCTGGGGGTTCAGAATCGAGGATCTCGACGACGCCGCGTTTGGGCACCCGGAACACGTCCGGCGCTTCGAGCTCACACATGGCGTGGCCCTGGCACAGATCTTCGTCGACCTCAACGCGGTAGCAACCCATGGGTGCCTCCTAGACCCGCTTCCGGTAGCGCACCTTGGCCGGCTGAGCCAGCTGCACGACCATCTTGGAGTGGTCGTTCTGGTAGCTCTCGGCCGGCTGGGACATCTCGAACTCGTACTCGCGCAGCAGAACCGAGAAGATCGCCTTGATCTGCATCTGGGCGAACGCCGCACCCACGCAACGGTGCTTACCGGCGCCGAAGGGGATCCAGGTCCACCGGTTGATCAGGTCTTCCTGGCGCGGCTTCTCATAGCGGGCAGGATCGAACGCGTCCGGCTCGGGGAAATCTTCCGGGATCCGGTTGGAGATCGCCGGGGAGGCCGCCACCATCTGACCCTTGTGGATCGGATGGCCCGACACCTCGAACTCGTCCTGCGCGACGCGCATCAGGATGATCAGCGGCGGATGCAGGCGCAGGGTCTCCTTGAGCGAGTTGTCCAGCTTCGGAATCTGCCGCAGCGCATGGAAACTCACCTCCTGGCCGTCCGCGTAGAGATCGTCGAGCTCCTGCTGCACCTGCGCGTACACGTCGGGGTTGCGCAGCAGCTCGATGAGCGTCCACGAGGACGTGCCCGAGCTGGTGTGGTGCCCGGCGAACATCAGCGAGATGAACATCCCGGTGACCTCGTTGGCCGAAAACCGGGGATTGCCCTCGTCGTCCTTGATCGAGACCAGAACGTCGAGCAGGTCGCGATCCTCCTTGCCCTTCGGCGGATTGGCAATGCGACCGTCCATGATCTCCTGCACCAGCGCAACGAGTTTGACGCGCGATTCGTCGCGGATGCGGAAGCTCTCGATGTCCAGGTAGGGATCGACGTAGCAGAGCGGGTCGGTGCCCCGCTCCAACTGGTGGTAGTACTCGGCGAACCGGCGATCGAGCTGTTCGCGGAACTTCAGCCCGATCAGGCAAGCCGTCGAGGTGTAGATCGTCAGTTCGGAGAAGAAGTCGAGCAGTTCGATCTCGCCCTCGTCGCCCCAATCGGCGATGATCTTCTTGACCTCGTTCTCGATGGTGGCCGCGTGGCCCTTCATCTGCTCACCGCGCAGCGCGGTGTTGTGCAGCATCTCGGCGCGGCGCTCGGGATCGGCGTCGAACACCACGCCCTCACCGAAGATCGGGGTCATGAACGGGTAGGCCTCGGCCTGGTTCAGTTCACTGTCGCTGGATCGGAAGAAGAACTCGTTGGCCTCCGCGCCGCTCAGCAGCACCACCTGCTTGTCGGCCAGCTGAAACCAGCCGACGTCACCGCACTCGTCCCGGATGCGCTGCATCAGACCGATCGGGTCGGTGCGGAATTCTTCCAGGTGGCCGTGTTCGTCTTCTTCGCCACCGGAAACCCGTTGAACTTCTTTGAGTTCAGAGCTTGTCATGTTCTCCTCAGCCTTCCACTCTCAGCTTCTGGCGATCCTTGACATCGGCGAGCGGAGCTTCGGGCTGAATCTCCAGTTCGGCGATGAAGCCGCCGCGGGGCGTTTCCGCGACGAAGGTGATGGCCCGCGCGAGGTCGGCCGCGCGCAGGAAGTAGTCGTGCCGAGCCTGACCCCACTTGGCCCAGTCCTCCAGCATCTCGCCGACCTTGTCCATCGGCGCGCTCCAGCCCATGGCGGTCTTGGTGGGCCCGGGATGGACGACGGAGGCGCGTACACCGGTGCCCTCCAGTTCCATCTGCAGGGTCTTGGCCATGCCCAGCAGGCCGGCCTTGGCGGCGCCGTAGCCGCCCATGTACGGCCGCGGACGCAGGGACACGTCCGAGCCGACGAAGATGATGTCGCCGCGACGGCGCTCGACCATGCCCGGAAGCACCGCGGTGGCAAGGCGATTGGCACCGATCAGGTGAATCTGGACCTGGTTCTCGAACTCGTCGGTGCTGATCTCGTGAAGCTGGCCGAAGAACGTGTCACCGGCGCCGGCCACCAGCAGCTCGATGTCGCCGAGTGCCTCGGTGGCGCTGTGCACGAACGACTTGACCGACTCGGCGTCGGTGACGTCGAGCGGCAACGCGATCGCCTCGCCGCCACCGGCTTTGATCTCGTCGACCAGTTCCTGGCATTTCTCGACGCGGCGTGCACCGAGAGCGACCGGAAAACCGTGCGCAGCGAGTTCGGTCGCCGTGGCGGCGCCGATGCCGGACGACGCGCCGGCCACGATGGCCGGTCGGCGGTCGGGATGGGGTTCGAAACGGGCCATTTAGTGTGCCTTAATCTGGTTGGGTTTTCAGCGGTGGGACACCGCAATTGGCAGGTGAGCGAATCCACGGACACTGCTGGAGTGGACGCGGACGGCGTTGGCCTCGTCCACCTCGTATCCGCGGATTCGCTTGAACAACTCGGTCAGTGCCACCCGGGCCTCCATGCGCGCCAGATGCGCGCCCAGGCAGAAATGGGCTCCACTGCCGAAACTCACCAATTTCGGGCCGATCTCGCGATCGATCCGGTATTCGTCGGGGTTCTCGAAGACGCGCTCGTCTCGGTTCGCCGAGCCGATCAGCAGCACCAGCACATCGCCGGCGGGCACCGTGGTGTCGTAGTACGTCTGGTCCTCGGTGACCAGCCGCGCCAGGATCTGGCTGGAGGCGTCATAGCGCAGGGTCTCCTCGACCCACGGCACGACCAAGGCGTGGTTGTCGAACACCGGGGCCAGCTGGTCGGGATTCTTGAAAC
This sequence comes from [Mycobacterium] fortunisiensis, assembly GCF_019050325.1. Classification (GTDB taxonomy): domain Bacteria; phylum Actinomycetota; class Actinomycetes; order Mycobacteriales; family Mycobacteriaceae; genus Mycobacterium; species Mycobacterium fortunisiensis. Next base: position 110,347 of record NZ_VOMB01000006.1, read on the forward strand.
CCCAGTACGCGGCGTTGGCAAGGAGTTTGGTGGTCGTCTCGTTACCGGCGACCACCATCAAGAACAGGAAGGCCATGATCTCGTCGTCGGTGAGCCGGTCGCCGTCGATCTCGGCCTCCACCAGTGCCGACGTCAGGTCCTCGGTGCGGTTCTTGCGGCGCTGCTTCACCATGTCGGCGTAGTAGACCAGCAGTTCCCCGGAGGCGGCGATCGCGGATTCGGGGACATCGGCGACACCGTCCTCACGGTGCATGACGCCGTCGGCAAGCGCCCGGATGCGAACCCGGTCCTCGTCCGGCACGCCCATCAGTTCGGAGATGACGTCCATGGGGAGCTTGCCTGCGAAATCGTCTACGAAATCGATGGAGCCGGATGTTCCGATCTCTAGTGCCGTATCGAGGTGCTGGTGGGCGATCTCGGTGACCCGGCCCTCCAGTTCGCGGATCCGCCGCGGGGTGAATCCCTTCGAGACCAGAGTGCGTAACCGGAGGTGGCCGGGATCGTCGAGGGCGAGGAACGACATCACCCGGTGGGCTTCGTCATTGCGGGAGATCGGATCCAGGGAGACGCCGTGCTTGTTGGACAGCGTGACGCTGTTGCGGAAACCGGCGACCACGTCCTTGTGCCGCGACAACGCCCAGAACTTGAGCTCCTCGTTGTGATAGAGCGGCGCCTCGTCGCGCAGGCGGCGGTAGTAGGGGTACGGATCCTCGTGGAATTCGTAGTCGTACGGGTCGAGGATCGGTTTGACTATGTCCAAGCTCATCAGTGCTCTCCGAGGATGAGGCCGACCACGTAGGTCAGTCGGTCGGCGATCTGGCGGTAGGTGAAGGCGCCGCTGCCGGCATTGACCAGCGCGCCGAAGAACGTCATCTCGAGGGCGGAGACGATCCGCGAATCGGCATCGGGCCCGACGGCCGAACGGATGCGCTTGTGGATCTCGGCGCCGATGCGGTCGCGCACTTTGCGCACCGCCGGATCGGTGCCGCCGCCCAGCAGGGCTGTGGTGCAGGCGGCCGCGACCTCGGGCTCGTCGGCCACCACCAGGGTCAGTGCCCGCAACGCCTTGTCGACGCGGGTGGTCATGGAGTCGTTCACGTCGGTGAAGTACGGGCACTGGCTGACCAGGTCCAGGTACATCTCGGCGATTAGGTGGTTCTTCGACGAGAAGTAGGTGTAGGCCGTGGCCGGCGCGACCCCGGCGCGAGCCGCGACCGCGCGCACGGTCAGATCGGCGTAGGACGACTCGCGCAACATCTCGGTTCCGGCGGTCAGGACCTTGCGGAAGGTCTCTTCCTGCCGGCGGTTGCGCGGCGCCTCCTTGTCTGGCTCCGGAGCTGGCTCTGTGACTGCGGACACCGCATCGCTGGACACATGTCCAAGTTATCCGACGATGTCGTGGTTGAGCAAGTATGGATTTCGAAAGCCCTAGGTGAACTGCGAATTTTTACCCGCAAGCGATCCTGTCAGGTCGCGCCCTTGCGGCTCGACATTGTCTACGGCTATCGTTCGAAGCGAGACAGCCGGACAGTTGTCCAGAATCTTCTGAAGTGGAGTTCACCGATGCCGGTACTGGCCGATCGCCAGAGTCAACTGCTTATCGACGGCAAGCTCGTCGCCGGGGGCGGCGGAGTATTCGAGACCGTCAACCCCGCCACCGAGGAAGTGCTCGGCGTCGCTGCCGACGCGAACGCCGAGGACATGGGCAACGCCATCGAGGCGGCCCGCCGCGCCTTCGATGACACCGACTGGTCGACGAACACCGCACTGCGGGTGCGCTGCCTGCGGCAGCTGCGCGACGCGTTGCGTGAAAATATCGAGGAATTGCGGGAATTGACCATCGCCGAGGTCGGCGCACCCCGCATGCTCACCGCCGGCGCGCAACTGGAAGGTCCGATCGACGATCTCGCCTACTCGGCCGACACTGCCGAGAACTATGAGTGGACAACCGATCTCGGCTACGCCACCCCGCAGGGCATCCCGACCAACCGCAAGATCGCGCGGGAGGCAGTAGGCGTCGTCGGGGCCATCACCCCGTGGAACTTCCCGCACCAGATCAATCTCGCCAAGGTAGGCCCGGCGCTGGCCGCCGGCAACACCCTGATTCTCAAGCCCGCGCCGGACACCCCGTGGGCGGCCGCGGCCATCGGCCAGATCATCGCCGAGCAGACCGATTTCCCGGCCGGCGTGATCAACATCGTCACCTCCAACGATCACGCTGTGGGCGCGCTGCTGTCCAAAGACCCTCGGGTGGACATGGTTTCGTTCACCGGTTCGACCGCCACCGGACGTGCGGTGATGACCGACGCGGCGCTCACGCTCAAGAAGGTTTTCCTGGAGCTCGGTGGCAAGTCGGCGTTCCTGGTGCTCGACGACGCCGACCTGGCCGGGGCCTGCTCGATGGCGGCGTTCACCGTGGCCATGCACGCCGGCCAGGGCTGCGCGATCACCACCCGCCTGGTGGTGCCCCGGTCGCGTTATGACGAGGCCGTCGAGGCCGCAGCGGCCACCCTGGGCGGCATCAAGCCCGGCGACCCCAACAGCAAGCGCACCGTGTGCGGCCCGCTGATCTCGGCCCGCCAGCGCGACCGGGTGCAGTCCTACCTGGACCTGGCCCTGCAGGAGGGCGGCCGATTCGCCTGCGGCGGTGGCCGTCCCGCGGACCTGGACACCGGGTTTTTCATCGAACCGACCGTGATCGCCGGTCTGGACAACAGTGCCCGGGTGTCCCGCGAGGAGATCTTCGGGCCGGTGCTGACCGTGATCGCCCACGACGGCGACGACGATGCAGTGCGGATCGCCAATGACTCGCCGTACGGACTGTCGGGCACCGTGTTCTCCGGTGACGACGCCCGCGCCCAGGCCGTCGCCGCCCGGATGCGTGTCGGCACCGTCAACGTCAACGGCGGCATCTGGTACTCGGCCGATGCCCCGTTCGGCGGCTACAAGCAATCCGGAATCGGCCGCGAGATGGGCCTGGCCGGCTTCGAGGAATACACCGAAATCAAGTGCGTCGCGACGCTCGCGAACTAGGGGACTGAGGAGAGATTTATGACGAAGTTCGACTCTGATTTTAAAGATAAGGTGGCCATCGTCACCGGCGCCGGTGGCGGCATCGGCCAGGCCTACGCCGAGGCGCTGGCACGTGAGGGCGCCGCGGTCGTGGTGGCCGACATCAACACCGAAGGCGCGCAGAAGGTCACCGACGGCATCAAAGGCGAGGGCGGTAATGCGCTCGCGGTGCGCGTCGACGTCTCCGACATCGACTCGGCCAAGGACATGGCGGCCCAGGCTCTTTCGGAGTTCGGTGGCATCGACTACCTGGTCAACAACGCCGCGATCTTCGGCGGCATGAAGCTGGACTTCCTGCTCACCGTCGACTGGGAGTACTACAAGAAGTTCATGAGCGTGAACCTCGACGGCGCCCTGGTGTGTACCCGCGCGGTGTACCGCAAGATGGCCAAGCGTGGCGGCGGCGCCATCGTCAACCAGTCCTCGACCGCGGCCTGGCTGTACGCCAACTACTACGGCCTGGCCAAGGTCGGCATCAACGGCCTGACCCAGCAACTCTCGCGTGAACTCGGCGGACAGAACATCCGGATCAACGCCATCGCGCCCGGCCCGATCGACACCGAGGCCAACCGCACCACCACTCCCAAGGAGATGGTGGACGACATCGTCAAGGGAATCCCGTTGTCCCGCATGGGGCAGCCCGAGGACCTGGTCGGTATGTGCCTGTTCCTGCTGAGTGATCAGGCCAAGTGGATCACCGGTCAGATCTTCAACGTCGACGGCGGACAGATCATCCGGTCATGAGCGGCGAACGCTCGCGCGAGGAGCAGACCAGCACCGTGAAATACGGATACATCGGCCTGGGCAACATGGGCGCCCCGATGGCCAAGCGGCTGGCGCAGTGGCCGGGCGGCTTCGTCGTGTACGACGTGCGCGCCGAATCCATGGCGCCTTTCGAGGAGCTCGGGGCGACACTGGCCGGCGACGTGGCAGACGTTGCTCAGGCCGACATCATCAGCATCACGGTGCTCAACGACGAGCAGGTGCGGTCGGTGATCGCCGACCTGGCACCAAAGCTGAAGCCGGAGACGGTGATCGTGATTCACTCGACGATCAGCGACACCACTGCCGCCGAGCTCGCCGAGCAGTACAAGCCGCAAGGTATCTACATCGTCGACGCCCCGGTCAGCGGTGGCGGCGCGGCCGCCGAGAAGGGTGAATTGGCCATCATGGTCGGCGCTGAGCGGCCTGTCTACGAGCGGATCAAGCCGGCGCTCAAGCAGTTCGGCTCGATGGTGATCCACGCCGGCGAGCCGGGTGCCGGCACCCGGATGAAGCTGGCCCGCAACATGCTGACCTTCACCTCCTACGCTGCGGCGTGCGAAGCGATGAAGCTGGCCGAGGCGGCCGGCCTGGATCTGGGCGCGCTGGGTCGCGTGGTGCGTCACACCGATGCGCTGACCAGCGGGCCGGGTGCCATCATCGTGCGCGAGAACATGGCCGAGCTGACCCCGGATCACTGGCTCTACGATGCCTTCACTCACACCCGCGGTTTGGGGGAGAAGGACCTGAGCCTGGCCATCGGTTTGGGTGACGTTGTGGGAGTGGATCTTCCATTGGCCCAGGTGGCCTTGCAGAGGTTGGCCGACGGCCTCGGCGTACCGCACAAGGACGATTAGGAGTACTTCGATGGACGAGTTGCGCGCCACGGGCCTGGCCAAGATGAACGAGGTCTACGGCTGGGAGATGCCGAACATCGAAGGCGATCCGTACTTCGACCTCACCGTCGACCACCTGTTCGGCACGATCTGGAACAAGCCCGGCCTGTCGATGCGTGAGAAGCGGCTGATGACATTGACCTGCGTCACCGCTGTCGGTTCGCAAGACCTCGCCGAGATCCAGGTCAATGCAGCGTTGCTCAACGAGGAGTTCACCGCCGAGGAACTCAAGGACATCGCCATCTTCCTCACCCAGTACCTCGGCTTCCCCCTGGGTTCCGCTCTCAACGGCACCGTGTCGAAGGTGGTGGCCAAGCGCCGCAAGGCCGCCGAGAAGGGGCTCGACGAGGACCGGAAGGCGAATGTCAACGCCGCGGTCAAGATGAACACCGGGAGCGAGCTCGATGACAAGTAGATACGCCTCGCTGAGCCGGGACGAGCTGGTCACGCTGGTACCGGAGCTGCTGCTCATCGGACAGATGATCGACCGCTCCGGGATGGCCTGGTGCATCAGCAATTTCGGCCGCGAAGAGATGTTGCAGATCGCGATCGAGGAGTGGGCGGCATCCAGCCCGATTTACACCCGGCGGATGCAGAAGGCCCTCAAGTACGAGGGCGTCGACATCATCACCATCTTCAAGGGCCTGCAACTCGACATCGGTGCGCCTCCGCAGTTCATGGACTTCCGCTACATCGTCCACGACCGGTGGCACGGTGAGTTCTACCTCGACCACTGTGGGGCGCTGCTCGACGTCGAGCCGATGGGCGAGGACTACGTACGCGGCATGTGCCACGACATCGAAGATCCGACCTTTGATGCCACCGCGCTGGCCACCAACCGCAAATGCCAGGTGCGGCCGATCCACCGGCCGCCCCGGACCCCGGCGGATCGGCACCCGCACTGCGCCTGGACCGTCATCATCGACGAGTCCTATCCCGAGGTCGACGACATCCCGACGCTTGAGGTGATCGGCCGGACCCGAGCTGCTCAAACGGTTCTCGATCCGATCGACCCATCCGATCAGGGTGAATCCGACTACTCGGGCCCGCTGTTGTCGGACTTCGACTTCGCGGCGTTCTCCCACTCGGCGCTGGTTCGCATCGCCGACGAAGTGTGCCTGCAGATGCATCTACTGAACCTGTCGTTCGTCATCGCCGTGGGCGCCCGGGCCGGTGCGAACACCGAGCTGGCCACCGAGATCTGCACCAAGCAGCTGATCGGACTGGCCGGCCTGGCCGGCGAACGCATCCACAAGGCCCTGAACCTGCCCGGCGGTATCGAAGGCGCGATGCGGGTGCTGGAACTGCATCCGTTGTTCAACCCGGCGGCCTACGTCGATGCCGAGTTCGGCCCGGACACCGTGTCGGTGCGCCGCTCGGCTGCCCACCAGGACGGTGCCTGGATCGCACTGACCGGGCCGGGCGAGACCCGGCCGTTGCGGGCGATCGTGGCCGGGGTCGACCCGCACCTGTCCGTCGAGGTCATCGGATCCGATGACCAATGGACCGCCCGAGTGATCGAAACTGAGACCGCGGCAAAGGAATTGGACGAGGTTGCGGTGGCGAAGTTCAGCGGCGGGGCGTCCTTCGTGTTCGAGCCGCGGAAGTCGCTGCCGCTGACCGTGGTGTAGGAAAAGAAGGGTGTTGGAATCCCTACTCCGGCACCCAAACCCCGGAATCGGGGATGAGTTCCCGGTATCCGCGGGGTGCAAGCTCGCCGGGTGCCAACCGCACGATCTCATCGAGACGCACCGGGTTGGTCACCGGATCGGGTATGTACTCGGGCTGGGGCACATTCACCCGGTTGGGGTCGTGGCTGGGGGGCTGACCTGGGACCCACACACCCGAGTCGGGCACCAGTTCGGTATAGCCCCGGGGACCAAGCCCGCCAGGCTCCGTGTAGACGATATCGTCGAGATCGACCGGATACTTCGCGCGGTGTGGAACGTAACCTGGGCTATTCGGGTCGGGCACCCAGGTTCCGGAATTGGGCACCAACTCCATGTAACCGGGTGGCCCGGGCTGTCCCGGTTCGAGGTGCCTGATGTCCGCCAGGTCAAGGGTGCCCTTGGGTCCATACACCTCGTCGAGGGCAGTCTCGGCCGCATCGTCAATCCAGTTATGGAAGCTTGCCGGCTTGGCGTCGAGGGCGCCATTTTCCTCCCCGACTCCTTCGTACTCCCGACCGATCTCACGGATGTCGTCACCAATTGCAGCCATCTCGGCACTGGACTGTGTGATGACCTCGGTGATCTCGCCGATGCCCTTGTTGGCGATGATTAACTTCATCTTCTCGCCCGACGGGCCACCAGGCGTCGCCGCCGCTGCACTCGTGGCCCAGGCATGGATTTGGTCCAGGCTCTGGCGGCCTGCGGTGACGACGTTGGCACTGCGGTTGAGTTCGGCGGACATGCGTTGGTCGAGCTCGGCCAACTTGCCGTAGGTGCCGGCATGCAGTTCATTCTTCACGGCGTAGGAGTCGGCGGCTGTCCCTTGCCAACGCGAATCCGGCTTGGCGGTTGCGACCGTTGACTGCATGCGACGAAGTTCGTCGGCGCCCTTGTCGAACTCGGTGCCGTCTTGCGGGACGCCGGAGCCGAATGTTTCGCGCGCTTGTGACCATGTCGAATGGAATCCGTCCAGCGCGCTCACAGTTCTCCCTCGTCAGTCGGTCATGATCGAGTCTAAGGGGGTTCTCGATGCCCACAGGTCGGCAATTTCGCTGCCTGCTATCCGCTGCGGCCCGTGTTCGAGCCACGGAAGTCACTGCCGCTGACGGTGGTGTGAGCAGCTACCGACTCGCGGCCACGGTCAGCATCAGGCAGCCGTCACCCCACGGCTCCAGCATCACGTCGGACGGGAAGGTCACGCGGTGGTCTTCGGTGCGCAGGAAGTCGGGGCTGATACCGGCGGCTTTGATGGGTTCGCCTTTGAGTTTGAACACCAGTAGGTTGCCCTTGGAGTCCGGGTACCTGCTCCTGATGACCGGGGCGCCGACGGTGTTCTCGATGAACTCACGGTCGGAATACTCGTCGAACAGGTGCACCTCGTCCCAGTCCCAACTCGTGAACTCGCTGAGTCGTCCTGACCTGTGCTCGAGTACCAGGCTTCGCAACCCGCGGTCGAGGCGCTGATCGTTGTAGTCGATCGCCATCGAGTCCTTCATCAGCCCGCAGCCGGTGCCGAGGAGACAAATCAATATCGCAATTACCAAGTATCGCAACACTTTTGCCTTCACGCGACGGTGTTTGCCAGGTGCGAGCAGCACGCCCGGCGCGACGTCTGCCGCGCAGCATCTGGACACCACTAATACCCCCAGTTGACAACCCCCGTGCAGATATTACGCAGGCTCCGGGCTGGCCGGGGCGGAATTGCCGACAGACGGCGGCGAAGCCGGCACTTGACCACGGGCCTGCCAGTTCCGCGATCTACAGTCGCAAGGTGGGCATCGCAACCGTCCGCGCATGTGCCCTGGTGGTGGGCCTTATCGCCGGGTGCCTGATAGCGTGCGCCGAGGGTGGCCCGGATTCGATCCAGACGTCGGGGGCTTCCGTCACCGCGCCGCAGACTCCGTCCCCCGGGGTGGTGGCGAAGCAAACCGCGCGGGTTCAGCCGGTGGACGCAGCGGCGCTGGGGACCACCTGGCGATCGGGATGCCCGGTACCACCCGCCGATCTTCGCCGGATCACCCTGTCCTATTTCGGTTTTGACGGTCGTTCGCACCGCGGCGAGTTGGTCGTACACCGGGATGCGGTCCGCGATGTGATCGAGATCTTCGGGGATCTGCGTTCGGCCCGATTCCCGATCGAGAAGATGCGGACGGTGGACAACTATCCCCGCGCCTCCGACGAGCTGTCCATGCAGGACAACAACACCTCGGCGTTCAACTGCCGGCCCCTGCCGAGCGGGGCATGGTCATTGCACGCCTACGGCCGTGCGGTCGACATCAACCCGTTGGTCAACCCGTACATCTCGGAATCCGGTGATTTGCAGCCGAAAACGGCCCGGGCATATCTTGACCGCGCCCGCGCCGATCAGGGGATGATCCGCGACGGTGACGTAGTGGTGCGGACCTTCGCCGAGCGTGGCTGGCGGTGGGGTGGGCATTGGCGTGACCCGATCGACTACCAGCATTTCGAACGACGCTGACCGCGCTAGATTCCCGCGGACGGCCGCTCAGTCGCAAAATTCCCGACCACCACCGTCGAGCCGACCCACCGACGCAGGTAGCTGCGCAGTGCTTCACCGGTGCGCGGAGGACGGCCTGGGTCGATCACGAAGGACTGGATGATCCGCAGCAGGTGCTCGGCGAGTTCATCGAGCTCGGCGTCGGTGTAGTCCAGCTCGGCCCAGTCGACGTCCAATTTCCGCAGCATGGCCCGGGCAAAGTCGACGGCGACATCCGATGTCACCGACTCGGTGTGGGCGTTCGCACGGCCAGGTGCGACAAGCAAACCGATGTGTTTGTCGTGGGGCAGCCATTCCAGGGCGGTGGCGATCGATTCGGTGACCGCTTCGACCGGGTCGGTCACGCCCTTGAGGTGGGCAGCGATCCGGTCCAGGAAGTCGCCGGCCGCATGCACTGCCGCGGCCACCAGCAGGGCCTCGGTGCTGGGGAAGTAGCGGTACACGGTTTGGCGGGTGACGCCGAGGGTGCGCGCCACGTCGGCGATGGAGAAGTCGGCCCCACGTTCGTCGATGGCGTTGCCCGCCGCGACGAGAATGCGGGCAATCGCCTCCTCGTCGCTGGCCGGCGCCGAACCGGCCCACCCGTGCGTTCGCATGGGCGAATCCTAGATCAACGACTGGTGAGAAACCGTGATCAGCCAGAGTAGGAGACCGGCAGCTCTTTGATGCCGTTGATCCAGCCGGAGCGCAGCCGTTGCGGCTCACCGAGTTTGGTGATGTCGGGAATCTGGTCGGCGATCTGGTTGAACATCAGCTTGATCTCCATGCGGGCCAGGTTGGCGCCGATGCAGAAATGTGCGCCGTTTCCACCGAAGGCCAGGTGCGGGTTCGGGTTGCGCAGGATGTCGAATCGGAACGGGGAGTCGAAGACCTCTTCGTCGTAGTTGGCCGAGCTGTAGAACAGCCCGGCCCGCTGCCCGGCCTTGATCGTCACGTCACCGACCTGGGTGTCGACCAGCGCGGTGCGCTGGAAGCAGTGCACCGGGGTGGCCCAGCGGATGATCTCGTCGACCGCGGTCTGGGGACGCTCACGCTTGAAAAGCTCCCACTGGTCCGGGTTTTCGAGGAATGCGTTCATGCCGTGAGTCATGGCGTTGCGGGTGGTCTCGTTGCCGGCCACGGCCAGCAGGATCACGAAGAACGCGAACTCCACCTCGGTGATGGCTTCTCCGTCCAGATCCGCCTGCACCAGTCGCGTCACGATGTCGTCGGCCGGGCACTTCCGTCGCTGTTCGGCCATGGTGTACGCATAACCCATCAGCTCGGCGTTGGCCATCGTGGGATCGGCGTCGAAATCGGGATCGTCGGTGTTGATGATCGCGTTGGACCAGTGGAACACCTTCTCCCGGTCCTCCTCGGGCACGCCGATCAGATCGGCGATCGCCAGCAGCGGCAGTCCGACGGCGATGTCGTCGACAAAATTGCCAGTGTCCTTCTGCGCGGCCTTGGCCACGATGTCGCGGGCCGCCACGGCCAGCTTCTCCTCCAGCACGGCCACCGAGCGTGGGGTGAACAGCCGTGAGACCAGCTTGCGCAGCCGGGTGTGCTCGGGTGCGTCGTGGTTGATCAACAGCGCCTTGGTCAGGTCGAGCTGCTCGGCGGTGACGCTGTCCGGTAGCCGCATGACCGCGCCTTTGGCGTTGGTGGACCACACGTCGCCGCCGTTGCGGGAGATGGCCTTGACGTCTTCGTGACGGGTGATCACCCAGTAGCCGCCGTCGTTGAAGATCGATTCGCCCTGCTCGTTCCACCACACCGGCGCGGTCTTGCGTAGTTCGGCGAATTCCTGCACGGGGATGCCACGGAGCAGGACGTCGGGATCGGTGAAGTCGTAACCGGCACCGAACGGGCAGGCACTCATGGTGGTCAAGGCGGGTCATCTCCTGATGTGACGGCGAGCACGTTCTGGCGTCGACCATACACCTTGGCGTCAAGTGTATGCCCGGGCCCATGCGGTTACGCTACGACCGTGCGCGTCCTCGTTATCGGATCCGGTGCCCGTGAACACGCCCTGCTGCTGGCCCTGCGCCGCGACCCGCAGGTCGACGAGCTGGCGGTGGCGCCCGGCAACGCCGGCACCGCGGTGATCGCCGACCAGTACGACGTCGACATCACCTCCGGTGAGGCCGTGGTCAAGCTGGCCCAGCGGCTCGGCACCGACCTGGTGGTGATCGGCCCCGAGGTGCCCCTGGTGCTCGGTGTCGCGGACGCCGTGCGCGCGGCCGGCATCGCCTGCTTCGGCGCCGGCAAGGACGCCGCCCGCATCGAGGGCTCCAAGGCTTTCGCGAAAGACGTCATGGCCGCGGCCGGGGTGCGGACCGCGAGCAGCGAGATCGTCGACAACCCGGCCCACCTCGACGCCGCGCTGGACCGCTTCGGCCCACCGGCCGGTCAGGCCGCCTGGGTGGTCAAGGACGACGGACTGGCCGCCGGCAAGGGCGTGGTGGTCAGCGCCGATCGTGACCTGGCCCGGGCCCACGCCGCGAGCCTGCTCGATTCCGGACACCCGGTGCTGCTGGAATCGTTCCTGGACGGTCCCGAGGTATCGCTGTTCTGTGTGGTCGACGGCGCCACCGTGGTGCCGCTGCTGCCCGCGCAGGACTTCAAACGGGTCGGCGACGGCGATACCGGCCCCAACACCGGTGGGATGGGTGCCTATGCTCCCTTGCCCTGGCTGCCGGAGTCGGTGAAGAACCAGATCGTCGACGAGATCGTCAAACCCGTTGCGGCTGAACTGGTTGCGCGCGGCAGCTCGTTCTCCGGCCTGCTCTACGCCGGTCTGGCGATCACCTCCAACGGTCCGGCGGTGGTGGAGTTCAACTGCCGTTTCGGTGATCCGGAAACGCAATCCGTTCTGGCCCTGCTGGATTCACCGCTGGGACAGCTGCTGTCCGCCGCGGCCACCGGCGAGCTCGCGTCGTTCCCCGAACTGCAGTGGCGTGACGGCTACGCGGTGACGGTGGTGGTGGCCGCGGAGAACTACCCCGGCCGGCCGCGCGTCGGGGACGTCATCCACGGGTCCGAAGCCGACGGCGTACTGCACGCCGGCACCGCCCGGCGCGAGGACGGTGCCGTGGTGTCCTCGGGCGGCAGGGTGCTGTCGGTGGTGGGCACCGGACCGGATCTGGCGGCCGCGCGCGACGCGGCCTATGCGCTGGCCAAGTCGATTCGGTTGCCCGGCAGCCACTTCCGTACCGACATCGCGCTGGCCGCGGCCGAGGGCCGGATCACCCTGTAGCGCGAGCAGACGCTGCGGTACCCCAACCTGCGGGAATTGGGGTACCTCCACGTCTGTTCGGCGAAAGAACTAGGCCACCAGCAGCGGGGCCATCCAGGAGATCTCGGCCGGCAACTGGGAACTCCAGAAGCTGCCGTCATGCCCGCCGGGGGAGAAGCCACCGGCCGGCGGGGTGGGCAACTGGGCGATGAACTTCTTGGTGGCCGAATAGAACGGATCGCTGTTGCCGCAGTCGATCCGGATCGGGATCGACCCCAGTGCGGACTGACCCCAGACGCTGTTGGCGGCGTAGTCCTCGGCGCTGTCGAATGCCCCGGGCGCGGCCGCCCCCGATGACGTCCACAGGGCCGGGCTGACCGCGCAGATCGCCGCGGTGCGTCCCGGTCCGAGCCGTGAGCCCAGCAGCAGTGCGCCGTAACCGCCCATCGACCAGCCCAGAAAGCCCACCCGCGAGGTGTCCAAACCCTGATCGCCGAGCATGGGGATGAGTTCGTCGAGCACCATGGCGCCCGAGTCCTCACCGGATGCGCGCTTGTGCCAGTAGCTTCCGCCGCCGTCGACGGCGACCACCGCGAACGGCGGCAGCCCGGCGGCCACCGCCTCGGCCAGGCCCTGCTCCACCCCGCCGTCCATCACGCCGGCGGCGTCCTGGCCTTTGCCGTGCAGGGCGATCACCGGCCGGAGTTTGCCCGTCTGGCCCGGCGGGCGCGCGATGGCCCAGTTGGTGTTGGTCCCGCCGCGCGCGGCCGAGACGAACGAGCCCTTGACGAACGTGGGCGCCGGAGCGGGCGCGGCCGGGGCTGCCGGAGACGAGGCGAGGGCGACGGCACCGGCCGCGCCGGCGGCCGCACCGACGCCGAGGCGCAGGACGGCGCGGCGGCTCAAGTTGGGCATGCGGGCCATCTTGCCATCGCCCCCGCGGCGGCCTTGGCCGGAGGCATTCTCGCCGCGGCCAAGACCGGGGAACAAAACCTGAGTAAAGCCTGATGATTGGCCGAAAGCCCGATGTGTGGCTGGTCCGGCTGGCAGCATGCTAAAGGTGACGGCAGCGGTCACCCCTAAAGGGGAGCGTCGGCGGTACGCCCTCGTCAGGGCGGCCGCTGAGTTACTTTGTGAAGGCGGATTCGACGCCGTGCGGCACCGTGCCGTGGCGCGCCGAGCCGGTCTGCCGCTGGCCTCCACGACGTACTACTTCTCGTCATTGGATGACCTCATCGCCAAGGCCGTCGAGTACATCGGGACCCGGGAAGCCGAGCAATTGCGCACCGGTGTGGCCGCCCTCTCGCGTCGTCGCCGCGGTGCGGAATCGACCGCCGACATCTTGGTCGACTTGTTGCTGGGCGAGTCCCGCGAACGCCGCGGAAGCGAGGAGTTGATCTCACGCTACGAGCGCTACATCGCCTGCGCCCGCCAGCCCGGGCTGCGCGACATCCAACGCCGTATCCTGCAACAGCGCACCGACGCTGTGGTCGAGGTGGTGGAGCGCTCGGGCCGTTCGGTACGGGCCGAGTTGGTCACCGCGCTGGTGTGCGCCGTCGACGGAGCGGTGGTTGCATCGTTGGTCGACGAGGGGGAGGGTCCCAGGGCCAGCGCCCGCGCCACGCTGATCGACGTGATCGACGTGCTGGCGCCCGTGGATGATCGGGCGGTACGCGTCTGAGGGGACTGAAGGAGGGGGAATGCCGCAATCGGCGACCGCGGGGGAACCGCAGCTCAAGCGGGTCATGGGGCCCGGCCTGCTGTTGTTGTTCGTCGTCGGCGACATCCTCGGCACCGGTGTCTACGCGCTGACCGGTCAGGTCGCCAAGGAGGTTGGCGGCGCGGCGTGGCTTCCGTTCCTGGCGGCCTTCGTGATCGCCACCATCACCGCGTTCAGCTACCTCGAGCTCGTCACCAAGTATCCGCAGGCGGCTGGCGCAGCGCTGTACGCACACAAGGCTTTTGGCGTCCACTTCGTCACCTTCCTGGTCGCGTTCATCGTGATGTGTTCCGGAATCACCTCGGCCTCAACGGCTTCGAGATTCTTCGCGATCAGTTTCTTCGACGCCGTGAAGATCAACTTCGATCATGTCTTCAGCTGGCAGCGGCTGGGCACCGTTGCGCTGGCGCTGCTGTTCATGACCCTGATCGCCACGGTGAACCTGCGCGGGGTGAGCGAGAGCGTCAAGCTCAACGTGGTACTCACCTTCGTCGAGATCACCGGTCTGGTGATCGTCATCGTGGTCGGGCTCTGGGCGATTTTCAGCGGGGTCGAGGTCGACTTCGCCCGGGTCGTCGCGTTCGAAACCGCCGACGACAAGAACGCTTTCCTCGCGGTCACCGCGGCGACATCGTTGGCCTTCTTCGCGATGGTCGGCTTCGAGGACTCGGTCAACATGGCCGAGGAAACCAAAGACCCGGTGCGGATCTTCCCCCGGGTGCTGCTGACCGGTCTGGGGATCGCCGGCGTGGTGTACGTGGTGGTGGCCGTCATCGCGGTGGCCCTGGTGCCGGTCGGAGACCTGGCCGAAGCCGACTCCTCACCGCTGGTGAAGGTGATGAAGGCCGCCGCCCCCGGGTTGCCGTTCGACAACATCCTGCCGGTCATCTCGATGTTCGCGGTGTCGAACACCGCATTGATCAACATGCTGATGGCCAGCCGGCTGATCTACGGCATGGCCCGGCAACACGTGCTGCCGCCGGTGCTCGGGGTGGTGCATCCGAAGCGGCACACACCCTGGGTGGCAATCCTGTTCACCACCCTGATCGCGTTCGGCCTGATCGTCTACGTGTCGGCTTTCGCCAGCGGTGACACCGTGTCCATCCTCGGCGGAACCACCTCGCTGCTGCTGCTCGCGGTGTTCGCCATGGTCAATGTCGCCGTCCTGGTGCTGCGCCGCGACGTACGAAAAGGCGGCGGGCACTTCAAGACTCCGACCGCGCTACCGGTCATCGGCTTCATCGCCTCGCTGTATCTGGTGCTGCCCACCTCGGGGCGGCCCTTGGAGCAGTACGTCCTGGCCCTGGCACTCGTTGCCACCGGCATCGTGTTGTTCGTCGTCACGATGGTGATCAACCGGCAACTCGGCATCCGCGGAGCCGGTATCACCGACCCGACCCACCTCGGCGACTCGCCTTAGGATTCGCTGCGTAGCTTCCCAATCCGGTTCTGCAGCATCGTGATCCGATGCGAGTTCCCTTCGAGCTCGATGTAGTGTTCGGCGAACACCGCCAACAGCGCATCATCGAGGCGGCGCACGGCACCGGGCGGGTACCGGTAGCCCATCAGCCGGTTGACCGCGTCGGCGTCCACCGAATCCAACACCCCCGTCAGCGCTTCCAACGACGTGATGCCGAGCTCGAGCAGCAGCCCCGAGATCCAGCCGTAGTGATCTGTCCGCGACCAACCGGCGTCGGAGAAGCGGTGACCGAGGTAGGTGGCCAGCACCGGGGTCGGGATCCGCGAATCTCTGGAGAATCCCGGGAACTCGCCATCCCCCTCGCCCTCGGACATGGTCAGGCGCAGCCGTTCTCGGATCTCGGCGAACTCCCGGTCGGCCAACTCCAGCAGCCCGGCCGCCAACGTGAACCGCCGATCCAGCTCGCTGACATGCTCGGCCGGGATCGAACCCTTGTACCGCACATCGTGTTCGAACTCGGCCCAGGCGTGCTGCAGCACGGTGCGGACCTGGATGGAGGCCGGATGCTGCTCGCCTTCCACCCCGATCAGCAGATGCCGGCTGGCATATCCCCATCGGCCCTCCCGCGCCGTCTTGGCGCCCATGTCCCGGTCGTCGAGCACCCGCATCTCCCCGGCCAGCAGGTTGGCCACGGTGTCGACATCCTCACGCAGATAGGTGATGACGCGCACGCCCACCTGATCGGTGATCTCCACCAGCGGGTCGGTGTAGAGCCGGGTGCCGTCGGCTGCGCGCCGGTTGGCCTTCTCGGCGAAGGAACCGACGCTCTTGGTGCGCGCCGTGATGCTCAGGTAGTTGATGCCGGCCTCGTCGAGCAGGCTCGTGACGAGCTTGAGGTACTGCTCGGTGGCGGCCACCAGATCCGGTCGCCGGGAAGCGTATTCGGTGACGGCGTCCGACGGTGGCTGCTCACGCACCGGGACCGGACGCGGCCGGGGCAGCCGGTCGGCCGGCAGCGACGGGGTGATGATGTACCCGGAGGCGACGTCACCGTAGGTGGTCACGTCCTCGGGCCGGTGGTACCAGTACGAGGCGATGTACGCGCACAGCAGCGCGTCGACCGGGTCTTCGTCCCGGTCGAGCTGTCCCGGGCGGGTGGCGGCCTCGACGCGCTTGCGCAGCTCCACCCAATTGACGTTGCGGTTGGCCCGCAGCCGCGGCGTCGCCCGGTCGAGCTCCTCGATGAACGTCATCAACCGCAACAGCTCACGCTGTCGATCCTCGAACGCGCCGCGCTTGTACTTCAAGGTCCTGTCGAGCCCGAACAACACGATGGTCGCCGGATGCGGGTACACCTCGATCGCGCGGCGTCCCGACGGTGAGGACGGATCCAGGTCCAGGCCGAGCATCGAGGCGATCCGCGCGCCGCGGGGATGCTTGAACTCCGGGCGCTCGGTGAACGCCGGACGGGCGCCGGCGTCGAACCGCTGGAAGTCCCGGTTGAGCTCCCGCTCGCAGGGACGGTGGCCCGTCGGGTTGTTGACGATGAGCGGTGCATCGATGGCGACCAGGCAATCGCCGCTGACATAGGGCTCGACAGCCGCGGCGATATCGTCGTCTTCCTGCGCCGTCCCGATGTGGAGAAGTCGCCCACCGGAGTCGATGGCGGCCACACCCGTCTGATTCTTCTCGCCCCACGCGAGGTCGAGTCCGACGAAGTACATCCGTCCACTGTCTCATTGGTACCCCGGCTCGGGTCGTAAGCTGTGTGTTCGTGACGATCCCGAATGTTCTGGCCAACCGCTACGCCAGCGACGAAATGGTCGCGATCTGGTCGCCCGAGGCCAAGATCATCGCCGAACGCCGCCTCTGGCTGGCCGTGCTGCGCGCGCAGGCCGAGCTGGGTGTCCCGGTGCCCGACGGGGTGGTCGAGGACTACGAGCGGGTCGTGGAGAACGTCGACCTCGCCTCGATCGC
Source organism: [Mycobacterium] fortunisiensis (assembly GCF_019050325.1). Taxonomy (GTDB): domain Bacteria; phylum Actinomycetota; class Actinomycetes; order Mycobacteriales; family Mycobacteriaceae; genus Mycobacterium; species Mycobacterium fortunisiensis. The sequence continues at coordinate 127,599 of NZ_VOMB01000006.1, forward strand.
CGCCCGGGAACGGGTGACCCGCCACGACGTCAAGGCCCGCATCGAAGAGTTCAACGCACTGGCCGGCCACGAGCATGTGCACAAGGGCATGACCAGCCGCGACCTCACCGAGAACGTCGAGCAGCTGCAGATCCGCCGCTCGCTGGAGCTGGTGTTCTCCCACGGCGTGGCGGTGGTGGCCCGGCTGGCCGAGCGGTCTGTCGTCTACCGGGACCTGGTGATGGCCGGCCGCTCGCACAACGTGGCCGCCCAGGCCACCACACTCGGCAAGCGGTTCGCCTCGGCCGCCGAAGAGACGTTGGTGGCGTTGACCCGTCTGCGTGAGCTGATCGACCGCTACCCGCTGCGCGGCGTCAAAGGCCCCATGGGAACCGCCCAGGACATGCTCGACCTTTTCGACGGCGACACCGCCAAGCTCGCCGAGCTGGAACGTCGCGTTGCCCAATTCCTGGGATTCACCGAGGTTTTCACCAGTGTGGGGCAGGTGTACCCGCGCTCACTGGACCACGACGTGCTCTCGGCGCTGGTGCAGGTCGGGGCCGGGCCGTCATCGCTGGCCCACACCATCCGGCTGATGGCCGGCCACGAGCTGGTGACCGAGGGCTTCGCACCCGGGCAGGTCGGCTCCTCGGCGATGCCGCACAAGATGAACACCCGCTCCTGCGAGCGCGTCAACGGCCTGCAGGTGGTGCTGCGCGGCTATGCCTCGATGGCCGCCGAACTGGCCGGCGCGCAGTGGAACGAGGGTGACGTGTTCTGCTCGGTGGTGCGCCGCGTCGCCCTGCCGGACGGCTTCTTCGCCATCGACGGGCAGACCGAGACGTTCCTGACCGTGCTCGACGAGTTCGGCGCCTACCCGGCGGTGATCCAGCGCGAGCTGGACCGCTACCTGCCGTTCCTGGCCACCACCCGCATCCTGATCGCCGCGGTGCGGGCCGGCGTGGGTCGCGAGACTGCGCACGAGGTGATCAAGGAGCACGCCGTCGCCGTCGCCCTGGACATGCGCGAACGCGGGCTGGAGCCCGACCTGCTGGACCGGTTGGCCGCCGATCCGCGGCTGCCGCTGGACCGGGCCGCTCTCGAGGCCGCCCTGGCCGACAAGCAGGCGTTCACCGGGGCCGCCGGCGCCCAGGTCGACGGGGTGGTCGCGGCTGTCGACGAGCTGGTCAGCCGGTATCCCGAAGCCGCGAAGTACACCTCGGGCGCCATCTTGTGACGTCGCCGGATCTCACCGATCTGGACAATTTCGCGCATGGGTTTCCCCATGAGCTGTTCGCCGTGCACCGCCGCGAGGCCCCGGTGTACTGGCATGCGCCAACCGAACACACTCCCGACGGCGAAGGCTTCTGGTCGGTGGCCACCCACGCCGAAACGCTCGCGGTGTTGCGCGACGCCGAGACGTTCTCCTCGGTGACCGGCGGCGACCGGCCGTACGGCGGCACGCTGCTGCAGGACCTGTCCATCGCCGGGCAGGTGCTCAACATGATGGACGATCCACGACATGCCGAGATCCGGCGGCTGGTCAGCTCGGGGCTGACACCGCGGATGATCCGGCGGGTCGAAGACGACCTGCGGGCGCGCACGCGCCGCCTGCTCGATGCGGTGGTGGTGGGTGAGCCGCTGGACTTTCTGGTCGACGTGGCCGCCGAACTGCCCATGCAGATGATCTGCATTCTGCTGGGAGTGCCCGAATCCGAACGGCATTGGCTGTTCCAGGCGATCGAGCCGCAATTCGACTTCGGCGGCTCCCGCTCGGCCACCATGGCGCAGATGTCGCCGGAAGAGGCCGGCTCGCGGATGTATACCTACGGCGCCGAGCTGATCGCGGCGAAGCGGACCGAACCCACCGACGACATGCTCTCGGTCGTGGCCAACGCGACGGATACGACGTTGAGCGATCTCGAGCTGTATCTGTTCTTCAGTCTGCTGTTCAGCGCGGGCGCCGAGACCACCCGCAATTCGGTGGCCGGTGGATTGTTGGCTCTGATCGAACATCCCGATCAGATGGCGCTGTTGCGTACGGATCTTGGGGAATTGCCGACCGCGATCGAGGAGATCGTGCGGTGGACGTCCCCGTCACCGTCCAAGCGCCGCACCGCAACCCGCGCGGTGACCCTCGGCGGCTGCTCGATCGAACCAGGCCAGAAGGTGCAGGTGTGGGAAGGGTCGGCGAACCGGGATTCGCTGGTGTTCTCGCAACCGGACGTTTTCGACATCACCCGTAAACCCAATCCGCACTTGGGTTTCGGCTACGGAATCCACTACTGCCTGGGCGCCAATCTGGCCCGACTGGAGTTGCGGGTGTTGTTCGAGGAGCTTCTCACCCGGTTCTCGTCGGCCCGTCTGGTCAAGCCCGTCGAATGGACCCGCAGCAACCGTCATACCGGCATCCGACATCTGGTGGTGGAGCTCAGCGCCTGAGTTACCGAGCCGGCGCCGATCTGATCTCGGCGACCACCCGCTGCGGGTACTCGGCGAGATCCAGCCAGGTGAACCGCAACACCTGCCACCCCATCAGCGCGATCTCGTTCTGCTTGACCCGGTCCTTCTGAAAATCCTCCTGGTCGTGATGGAACGCCCAGCCATCGGTTTCGATCGCGAGCTTGCGCGCCGGGAAGGCCACTTCGATCACGTACCGGCCCAGGCGGTAGTTGGCCTTCCAACCGGTGATCCGGGCTTCTCTGAGCAGCTTGATCAGTATCCGTTCGGCTGCCGAGCGGGCCCCGTCGGCGGCTGCGAGGAGCAGGCGGCGGGCAGCCGGTGATCCGTGCCTGCCCTTGTTGCGCAGGTGCGCCCGCCAGAGGTCACGCAGGTCGGTGTGGCGCTGCAGCGCGGTGTCCATGAGCTTGGCGCCGCCGCCGCGGCGGGCTGCGGCTTCCACGACGGTCAGCGGCAATGCCGTCACCCGCAGCCCGCGGCGCTCCACAATGTCGTGCGGGTCGAGGTCGCGCCGCCGAATCCGGACGGCGTGCCTGCGCCGAAAGTTGCTGACCTTGGGAACGGTGACCTCGATGGTTTCAGGCGCATATTTCGTGACCCCGTGCCACCACGCTGCGGCGAGCCCGCTGGCTGTGGCGTTTGTGCCGAGCGACCACACCGCCGCGCGGGTTCGTGCGGCATCGGTGAACGGCCGATCGTCGGCGAAGTAGACGCCGCGTGAGCAGCGCAACCACCGTCCGGATCGAATCAGCCGATTCACTGCGTCCTGGCTTAGTCCAGCCTGCTTGGCCTGAGCCAGGGTGATCACGCCGTCGTGATCACGCAGAAAGTCTTCAAGCACATCCGATTGGACGCAGTACGCCGCTCAAACGGTTCCCATCTTTCGATTTGTGCACCGCAACCGGCGGGTGGCGCCGCTGCAGGTGCACAAATCGCCGGGTGTTAGTCGATGCGGCGCAGGCGCATGCCGGCCGAACGCAGCTCGAGGGCGGCCAGGCCGCGAATGGCCCGCTGATCTTGACTGCGCCACGCACCGACGGGGTCGTCCGACACCGCGGTCAGCTTGGCCAGCGGCCGGTTGGCCAGCGCCCGCAGGGCCAGCAGTTGCTCGCCGGCCGCGGTCGAGGCCAGGGTGATCGCAGTCCACTTGCGCCGAAAGAAGCGCACCCGCAGATACAGCCAGGGCATGGCGACAAAAAGAATGGGAGCGGCCGCCACCGCCAAAGCCAGTACCCAGGCCAGCCAGCTTGCCGTGCTGTCCAGGTTGGCCCCCGCCCCGGCGATGTCGAGGGCGGCGTCACTGGCCGCCCGCAGCGGTTTGCTCAGCGTGTCGCCCACCAAGGGCACGTGGTCGGTGCTGTCACCGGCCGAGCCCAGATTGTCGGCGACCCCGTTGGCCCCGCTCTCGACCTGCCTGCCGACTTCGGCGATGGTGGACACCGCAGAATGCACCGCCGTCCCCACCAGGATCCACACCAAGGTCCAGGTGAGCACGGCCACGTCGCTGAACAACTGGGCCAGCAAGCGGCCCGGTCGGCTGGCATAGGGCAGGTACCGCGATCTCATGGGACCGATCCCAACACATAGGCTGACCCAATGCGCCCCGCTCTGTCCGACTATCAGCACCTGGCCAGCGGCAAGGTCCGCGAGTTGTACCGCATCGACGACGACCACCTGCTGTTCGTGGCCACCGACCGCATATCGGCGTACGACCACGTCCTGGACTCGCCGATCCCGGACAAGGGCCGGATCCTCACCGCGATGAGCGTGTTCTTCTTCGACCTGGTCAGCGCGCCCAATCACCTGGCCGGGCCACCCGACGACAAGCGGATCCCCGCCGAGGTGCTCGGTCGTGCACTGGTGGTGCGGAAGTTGAAGATGCTTCCGGTGGAGTGCGTGGCCCGGGGCTATCTGACCGGGTCCGGACTGCTCGACTACCAGGCCTCGGGATCGGTGTGCGGTATCGCGCTGCCACCCGGCCTCGGCGAGGCCAGCAAGTTCGACGAGCCGCTGTTCACCCCGGCCACCAAGGCCGATATCGGCGAGCACGACGAGAACATCGCGTTCGACAAGGTGATCGACCTGGTCGGGCCGGAGTTGGCCAACCAGCTCAAGGAGCGCACGCTGCAGATCTACCTGCAAGGTGCCGACCACGCGTTGACCAAGGGCATCATCATCGCCGACACCAAGTTCGAGTTCGGTGTCGACGCGGACGGCACTGTGGTGCTGGCCGACGAGGTGTTCACCCCGGATTCGTCTCGGTACTGGCGCGCCGACACCTACCAGCAGGGGGTGGTGCAGGACAGCTTCGACAAGCAGTTCGTCCGCAATTGGCTGACCGGACCGGACTCGGGTTGGGACCGGCGCGGCGACGCCCCGCCGCCGCGGTTACCCGATGAGATCGTGGCCGCCACCCGTGACCGCTACATCGAGGCGTACGAACGGATTTCAGGTCTGCGGTTCGACGATTGGATCGGTGCATGACCGGGCCCGCCCAGCCGCCGGTGGCCAAGCGCGGCAACCACCGCCGCGAGCACCACGGCGACGTGTTCATCGACCCGTATGAGTGGTTGCGCGACAAGGACAACCCCGAGGTGATCACGCACCTGGAAGCCGAGAACGCCTACACCGAGCATGCGACTGCACATTTGGAGCCGTTGCAGCAGAAGATCTTCGATGAGATCAAGGCCCGAACCAAGGAAACCGACCTGTCGGTGCCGATGCGACGCAACGGCTGGTGGTACTACGCGCGCAGCTTCGAGGGCAAGCAGTACGCCGTGCATTGCCGCTGTCCGATAGGCGATCCCGATGATTGGACTCCGCCGGCGCTCGATGAGCACACCGAGATCCCGGGTGAGCAGATCTTGCTCGACGAGAACGTCGAAGCCGACGGTCACGAGTACTTCTCTCTCGGTGCGGCCACGGTGAGTGTGGACGGCAACGTGCTGGCGTTCTCCGTCGACGTCCTGGGCGACGAGCGATATACGTTGAAGTTCAAGGATCTACGCACCGGGGAGCTCTACGAGGACACGATCGTGGGGATCGGCCCCGGTGGCACCTGGGCTGCCGACGGCCGCACCCTGTACTACACCACCGTGGACGCGGCCTGGCGGCCCGACACCGTGTGGCGGCACCGGCTGGGGTCCGGCCTGCCCGCCGAGAAGGTGTATCACGAACCCGACGAACGGTTCTGGGTGGCCATCGGTCGCAGCCGAAGCGACAAATACCTTTTCATCGCGTCGGGCAGCGCGGTCACCGCCGAGGTGCACTACGTCGACGCAAACGATCCGACGGCCGAACTCACCACCGTGTGGGAGCGCCGCGACCTGGTGGAGTATTCGGTCGAACACGCGGTGGTCGGGGGTGAGGACCGGTTCCTGATCCTGCACAACGACGGCGCCGAGAACTTCATGCTGGTGGACGCCCCGGTCAGCGATCCCACTGACTTCCGCACCCTGATCGAACACCGGGCGGACGTCCGGTTGGACGGTGTCGACGCGTTCGACGGATTCCTGGTGATCAGTTACCGCAGTGACGCATTGCCGAAGATGGCACTGTGGCGGCTCACCGCGGACGGTTATGGCCCCCGCGAGGAGCTGACCTTCGACTCGGAGCTGACGGCGGCCGGCATGGGCGGCAACCCGAACTGGTCCACGCCGAAGCTGCGGATCGGTGCCACCTCGTTCGTCACCCCGGCGCGGATCTACGACCTGGATCTGGCGACCGGGGAGCGCACCCTGTTGCGCGAACAGCCGGTGCTGGGCGGCTACCGGCCGGAAGACTATGTGGAGCGCCGGGATTGGGCGACGGCACCCGATGGGGCGAAGATCCCGATCTCGATCATCCACCGGGCCGGGTTGCAGTTCCCGGCGCCGGCGTTGCTCTACGGTTACGGCGCCTACGAGTCGTGTGAAGACCCGCGGTTCTCGATCGCCCGGTTGTCGCTGCTGGACCGGGGCATGGTGTTCGCGATCGCGCACGTGCGTGGCGGCGGCGAGCTGGGCCGGCCCTGGTACGAGCACGGCAAGCTGTTGGAGAAGACCAACACCTTCACCGACTTCATCGCCGTGGCAGGACACCTCGTCGACACCGGGCTGACCCGTCCGCAGAACCTCGTGGCCCTCGGCGGTAGCGCGGGCGGGTTGTTGATGGGCGCGGTGGCCAACATGGCGCCGCAGTTGTTCGCCGGGATCCTGGCGCAGGTGCCGTTCGTCGATGCGCTGACGACCATTCTGGATCCGTCCATGCCGTTGACGGTGACCGAATGGGATGAGTGGGGTAACCCGTTGGAGGACCCCGAGGTGTACCGCTACATGAAGTCCTACACGCCGTATGAGAACGTGGCGGCGCAGGCATATCCGCCGATCCTGGCCATGACCTCGCTCAACGACACCCGGGTGTATTACGTTGAGCCCGCCAAATGGGTTGCGGCTCTGCGGCATACGAAGACCGACGGCCATCCGGTGTTGCTCAAGACGGAGATGGTGGCCGGTCACGGCGGCCTCTCCGGGCGGTATGAGCGGTGGAAGGAAGCCGCGTTTCAGTACGCCTGGCTGCTAGCTGCCGCCGACCGCGACAATTACGGCAGCGGCCAGGTACACAGCCTCTTCGGCGGTCCGGACACTTAGCTTCGAGGTCATCGATTTCGGCGGGCTGGGCATCCGGGCCGCATACACGTTGGCGGGGAACATGGCCAGCATGAGCACCAGCAGGCAGACCGCGGCCGCCACCCGGGTGGGCGGATAGAGCAGGCCCGCGGCCCCGGCCAGTTCCAGCACACCGGTGACTGTCACCAGGGCGGCCGGTGCGGGCAGAGCGGGCGGCACGATGGCGATCATGTCGCGCCGCAGCGGATCGACGAAGTGCGCGACGCCGGTCATGACGAACATCGCGGCCAGCCCGACCGCGATGGCCTTGGGCCAACTGTCGAGGTAATCCACGCCCAGCAGGCCGATCCCGCGGGCGACCGCACTGCCCAGGACCAGCGTCAGAAAGACGGCCATCGAAACTCCCAAATCTTGTCGGTGACTAGATAGGAACGCTACGCTTTATCTAGCCACTGTCAAGATCCCTTGGTTAGGATGGCCGGCATGGGTTATCACCACGGCGATCTACGAGCCGTGATCCTGACGCAGGCCGCCACCCTGGTGGCCGAACGTGGCGCTGACGGCATCTCGCTGCGCGAACTCGCCCGCGCAGCCGGCGTCTCGCACGCCGCGCCCGCACACCACTTCACCGACCGGCGCGGGTTGTTCACCGCCCTGGCCACCGAAGGATTTGAGCTGCTGGCCGCGGCGCTGACCGGCGCCAGACCGCAGTTCATCGATGCCGCCAAGGCTTATGTGCGCTTCGCCCTCGATCACCCCGGCCACTATGCGGTGATGTTCGACAAGTCGCTGTACGACGACACCGACGCCGGCCTGGTCGCGGCCGAAGCAGCCGCCGGTGCCGAGCTCAACCGGGGCGTCGGCACCCTGTCGGATCCCAAGGCCGCTGCCGACCCGGACGGCGCCGCTCTCGCCGCTTGGTCACTGGTGCACGGCTTTTCGACGCTCTGGCTCAACGGTGCGATCGACACGGCAGGAGATCCGATCGCCAAGACGCAGCGTCTGGCCGAGATCCTGTTCGACGAACAGGTCCGGTAGCGTCGAGCCCATGAGCCTCAACGAAATCCCGCTGACCACGCTCGATGGCAAGCCGACGACGTTGGCCGAGTTGGCAAGCGGCGCAGCACTGGTGGTCAACGTGGCGTCCAAGTGCGGATTGACACCGCAGTACAGCGCCCTGGAAAAGCTTGCGCAGGACTATTCCGCGCGCGGGCTGACCGTCATCGGCGTCCCGTGCAACCAGTTCATGGGGCAGGAGCCGGGCAGCGCCGAGGACATCCAGACGTTCTGCTCGACCACCTACGGCGTGACGTTCCCGCTACTGGCCAAGACCGACGTCAACGGCGATGACCGGCACCCGCTCTACGCCGAGCTGACCAAAGCCACCGACGCCGGCGGTGAGGCCGGCGACATCCAGTGGAACTTCGAGAAGTTCCTGCTCGCCCCCGGTGGCACCGTGGTCAATCGGTTCCGTCCCCGCACCGAGCCCGATGCGCCCGAGGTGATCGCGGCCATCGAGGCGGTGCTGCCCGCTTAGCGCGGTGTCGCCGAATCGACACTCCGCATCCGGGTGTTCGACACCGTCCCGACATGTGACGTTGCCACAGTGGACGTGTGACCGGACAACTCATCGTCTCGATATCGCAGATCAGCGAGTCCACGCTGGGTGATGTCGCGTCGTTCTGCGACGAGCTCGACGCCCGTGCGGTACCGGTGTCGTTCCTGGTGGCCCCGCGGCTCAAGGGTGGGTACCGGTTGGATCGTGACGCCGCCACGGTCCAATGGCTGGCCGACCGCCGCAGCGGCGGTGACGCGGTGGTGCTGCACGGCTATGACGAGGCCGCGACGAAGAAGCGTCGCGGCGAGTTCGCCACGTTGCCGGCGCATGAGGCCAATCTGCGCCTGATGGGCGCCGACCGGGTGCTCGAACACCTGGGGCTGCGCACCCGGTTGTTTGCCGCACCGGGCTGGACCGTATCGCCGGGGACCGCCACGGCATTGCCGCGCAACGGCTTTCGCCTGCTGGCCGAGCTCAACGGCATCACGGACCTGGTTCGTCACAGCACAACCCGGGCGCGGGTAGTGGGTATCGGGGAAGGGTTCCTGTCCGAGCCGTGGTGGTGTCGCACCGTGGTGCTCGCCGCCGAACGCATTGCACGACGCCAGGGCACCGTGCGGGTTGCAGTCGCTGGGCGGCACCTGCGGCGGCCTGGCCCGCGGCAAGCCATGCTCGATGCGATCGACCTGGCTTTGCTGCACCGCTGCGTGCCCACGGTCTATCAGTGGCGCGGTTTCACCGTACTGACCGAGGCTGCCTGATAGGGCTAGTCTTGCCTCTCATGGCAGACGCCGACGTCATTGTTGTAGGTGCAGGTCTGGCAGGATTGGTCGCTGCGTGCGAGTTGGCGGACCGGGGCCATCGGGTCCTGATCGTCGACCAGGAGAACGCCGCCAATCTGGGTGGGCAGGCCTTCTGGTCGTTCGGCGGGCTGTTCTTCGTCGACAGTCCGGAACAACGAAGGCTCGGCATCCGGGACAGCCAGGAACTGGCGCTGCAGGACTGGCTGGGCACCGCGGGATTCGACCGCGCCGAGGACCACTGGCCGCGGGAGTGGGCGCACGCCTACGTCGACTTCGCCGCCGGGGAGAAACGCAGCTGGCTGCGCGCCCGCGGACTGCAGACCTTCCCGCTGGTCGGCTGGGCCGAGCGCGGTGGCTATGGGGCGCTGGGACACGGCAATTCGGTGCCCCGGTTTCACATCACCTGGGGGACCGGGCCGGCACTCGTCGACATCTTCGCCCGGCGACTGCGCAGTGAAGCTCGGGTGCGGTTCGTCCACCGCCACCGCGTCGACGAACTCATCCTCTCCGAGGGCGCCGTCGTCGGGGTACGGGGCTCGGTACTGGAGCCCTCCGATGCGCCCCGCGGGGCGCCGTCATCACGAAATGTCATCGGAGACTTCGAATTTCACTCCGCTGCCGTGATCGTGGCCAGTGGTGGGATCGGCGGCAACCACGACCTGGTGCGCAAGAACTGGCCGGCCCGCATGGGTCGTGTGCCCGAGCAACTGCTCAGCGGCGTGCCCGCACACGTCGACGGCCGAATGATCGGCATCTCCGAGCAGGCCGGTGCGCACGTCATCAACAGCGACCGGATGTGGCACTACACCGAGGGCATCACCAACTACGATCCGATCTGGCCCAGCCACGGGATTCGCATCCTGCCTGGACCGTCGTCATTGTGGTTGGACGCCAACGGAAAACGTCTTCCCGGCCCGCTGTACCCCGGTTTCGACACCCTTGGCACGCTTGAGCACATCTGCCGCACCGGCCAGGACTACACCTGGTTCATCCTCGACGCGCGCATCATCGCCAAAGAGTTCGCGCTGTCGGGCCAGGAACAGAACCCCGACCTCACCGCGCGGAGCGTGCGTGAGGTGCTGGCCCGGGTGAAACCCGGTGCCCCGGCCCCGGTGCAGGCCTTCGTCGACCGCGGCGTCGACTTCGTCAGCGCGCACTCGCTGCGCGAACTGGTGACGGCGATGAACGGCGTGCCCGACGTCGTCGCACTCGACTACGCCACGGTGGCCGCCGAGGTCACCGCCCGCGACCGCGAGGTGGCCAACAAGTTCACCAAGGACGGGCAGATCACCGCGATCCGGGCCGCGCGAAACTATCTGGGTGACAAGTTCACCCGCGTCGTCGCGCCCCATCGGCTGACCGACCCGAAAGCCGGACCGATGATCGCGGTCAAGCTGCACATCCTGACCCGAAAATCCTTGGGCGGGCTGGAAACCGACCTCAGTTCCCGAGTGCTCAAGGCCGATGGCGCCGCCTTCGCCGGGCTGTACGCCGCCGGGGAGGCAGCGGGATTCGGCGGCGGCGGGGTGCACGGCTACCGGTCGCTGGAAGGCACTTTCCTGGGTGGCTGCATCTTCTCCGGCCGGGCCGCCGGCCGGGGCGCGGCAGCCGACATCGCCTGAGCTGTGAATCAGAACTCGGTGCCGTTTTCCTCGGTGAGCACCTGGAATTCGGTGCTCGTCATCTCCGCCAGCCGCCCGTAGTAGATGCCCCGCGCGTTCGGCTCGATGATGCCCTGGTGGATCGGCACCGCCCGAGCCGGAGCGACCGCGCGCAGGAAGTCCACTGCCTCCGAGATCTTCATCCACGGAGCGGCGGCCGGGGTCGCGAGCACGTCGACCGGTTCGTCGGGAACAAACAGTGCGTCACCCGGATGCATCAGCCGGGCCGCATGCTCGTCATCACCCACCAGATACGAAATATTGTCGATCACAGGGATTTCCGGATGGATCACGGCGTGCCGTCCACCGGAGCCGCGCACCGTGAGCGCGCCGACCCGGAATTCGTCGCCGGGATGCACTGCCCGCCAAGGCTCACCCAACTGGGCGGCGGTCTGCGGGTCGGCATACAGCGCTGCCTGGGGATTGGCGTCGATCAGCGCCGGCAACCGCGCGGTGTCGACGTGATCAGGATGCTGATGGGTGATCAGAATGGCCGACAACCCGGTGACCCCTTCGAAGCCGTGCGAGAAGGTGCCCGGGTCGAACAGCACCGTGGTGTCCGAAATACTGGCCAGTAGGCACGAATGTCCGAAATGCGTGAGCTGCATGCCTATATTGTGACGCTCGGTGAGGTTCTGGCGGGTGATCGCGACAATGTCGCTCGTGCTCTGCGGGCTGGCCGCAGCGCCGCCCTCGGCCTGGTCGGACCCCACCGGTGACTGCCCGCCAGTATGTGACCGCATCCCGGACTCGGCATGGACGGCTGCCTCGGACATCCCCTTGGCCCGCGCATACCGCTGGCCCGACCTGGCCGGGTTGGCGGTGACCTCCGTCTCGCCGCGGTTCCGCTTCGAGGAGGAGTGTGGCGTCGCGCCGGTGCCGGGCGACCCCCGAGGCTATGCCGTCGCCGCGCGCTCGGAGGTCATCCAACCCGAGGGGCAGTGGCAGCTGCGCGAGCAGCTCATCCACTGGCGCGGCGAGACCTGGCAGGGCGGCCAGACCGCCCTGGCCGTGGTGCAGGCTGCGACAGCGGCGCTGCGTGCGTGCCGGAACCCCGGCATTGCCACGTCGATCACCACCGACCGACCCGGCGAGCTGGTCGCGGTCCTCAACTTCGGCGATGGGCGGGAGCTGCACGAGTATCTGGTCGCCGATCCGGACAACAGCACCGTCGTGGAATTGGCCATGTGGTCCAGCACACCGACCCGGGTCCCGTGGTCGGCGCGAACGGATCAACAGGTCCTCGATGCGCTGACGGAGCCACTGTGCACGGCTTACATCGGGTCGTGCCGGTAGAGTGTGCGCCGTGGCAAAGGTGGTTGTGCACGTCATGCCCAAGGCAGAGATCCTCGACCCGCAAGGGCAGGCAATCGTCGGGGCACTCGGTCGGCTTGGACATGGCGGTATCTCGGACGTCCGTCAGGGCAAGCGCTTCGAGCTCGAAGTCGATGACTCCGTGGCCGACGAAACGCTGGCCGAGATCGCCGAATCTCTGCTGGCCAACACGGTGATCGAGGACTTCTCGGTGCACCGGGAGGACGCGTGACCACCCGAATCGGGGTGATCACCTTCCCCGGCACGCTCGACGACGTCGACGCAGCCCGCGCAGTGCGGCTGGCCGGGGCCGAGGCGGTCAGCCTGTGGCACGCCGACGCCGACCTCAAAGGCGTCGACGCGGTCGTCGTCCCCGGTGGCTTCTCCTACGGTGACTACCTGCGCTGCGGGGCGATCGCGAAGTTCGCGCCCGTCATGGGTTCCGTGGTCGAAGCCGCCGGCAAGGGCATGCCGGTGCTGGGCATCTGCAACGGTTTCCAGGTGCTGTGTGAGGCCGGGCTGCTGCCCGGTGCGCTCACCCGCAACGCCGGGCTGCACTTCATCTGCCGTGACGTCTGGCTGGAAGTGGCCTCCAACACCACCGCCTGGACCACCCGGTACGACGCCGGCGCGGATCTGCTGATCCCGCTGAAGTCAGGTGAGGGCCGCTACGTCGCCGCCGAGGCCGTGCTCGACGAGCTCGAAGCCGAGGACCGCGTCGTCTTCCGCTACCGCGAGAACCTCAACGGCTCGATGCGCGGAATTGCCGGCGTGTGCTCAGCCAACCGCCGCGTCGTCGGCCTCATGCCGCACCCCGAACACGCCACCGAGGCGTTGACCGGACCGTCCGACGACGGGCTGGGGTTGTTCTACTCCGCGTTGGACGCGGTGCTCTCGGTTTAGCTTCTTTTGGCGCGCTGACCCCTACCCGCCCGGTGTTAGATTCAAATCCCATGGTTTATGTGCTGGGCTGGCGCCGTCGGGCATGAAAGATGTTAAGGGGGACAAGTGTTAGTCAATCCTGATCTTCTGCGCGGGTTTGCGACGCAAGCCGATACAGCGGCGGGAGCAATACAAGAGTCTGATGCGGGATTGACAGTTAGCGCAGCAGCTGACGGGCTTCCGGGATCAATGACGCAGTGGACGACCCGCGAGGTCGGAGGTCATCTGGATCAAGTGCTGGCTGATATTGCGCAGGACGTTGGCACGATCGGAGCTTTGGTCCGCGGAGCGGGTGATAAGTACGAAGTCGACGACAACGATCTTTCACGCGGTTTCGAGGGATTGTTCTAGGGCATGCTGCCGTCGCGATCGCGGTTGATCTCCTGGAACCCAGATTCTCTGCAGGCCGCTTCAAAGTCGATCAGTTCGGCTGGCGTCTCGGTATATCAGGCGGTGCGCAATCTCGACGATGGTTGCGACCGATTACCCGAGGCGCGGACATGGTCAGGTGGCGCTCACGAGGCAGCAACCGGCATGTTTGCCCAAGCTACCCGGCGCGCCTCGCATTTCCAGAACTACACAGAGGCTGTCTCCGAAGTCTTGTCCAGGGGTAGCGGGTTGATAGGCAAAGCCCGAACCGACCTTCTGCGGGAGGCTGATGAGATTGACAAAGGCGAACTGAACGTCACCGACCAGTGGGTGGTGTTGATCGACCCGGCTGGAATGTCAGCTGAGAAGGCCGCTGGCCTGCAAAAGCAAGCGGAGTCTGCTCAAATGGAAATCAACCGATTATTGACTGCTGTCGGTGACGCGGATCAGGAGACTGCTCAGAAACTGCTACTAGCTCGAACGGGTCGCGAGTCAGGCGGCGCCTTCAACGACGTTCAGATGCCTGGTCCGAGAGTGCTACCTCCCCGGCCCGGCGACGAGGTGCCCGACCCAAGGACACCCGACGGTAAGACGCTGCAGGACATCACTCGGGCCGGCGACATGGCGACGACGGTGCGGGAACAGTCTGAAACTGAAGACAATTTAGGAAATAAGATTACGACGCTGACGATGTTAGACGGCAGTAAACAGGTGATCACGGAATTCGGCGGCTCGGTGGCATATCGATCGTTTCCAGAGGGTACGGTCAAGGTTGAACACATTGGCCGAAATGGAAATCATATTTCTGATACTTACACATATCACAATAAGGATGGCAGCACACGTACGGATATCACCTGGGGGGATGGGACGCAACTTTCAATTGCGAAAGATGCGGACGGGAATTGTCTCGGTGGGGTCACGGTGCCGGGAGTTAAGTCCGGCGTTCTGCCGGATACCTTTTTCACCCATCCTATTCCTGCGGCCGCGGGCGCATCCTTTTCGGGCCTGGAAAAGCAGGCCGGTAGAGGAATTCCAATATTGAGCGCTGATGCGCTCGACAACGTTAAAGTTAGGTTCGAAATTCGGCGGCCCAGCAATTGGTGTCGCAACAATGCTGTACGATCTGAATTCCGTTGAAAATGTGCATGAGGCTTGTGTGACCGCAATGTCCGGTGCGGGAAGCATCGCGGGTGGTTACTTTGGCGGGCCCATGGGGGCGGCGGCTGTCTCGGCGATGGGGCTGCCGATGCTCGCCCCTGTCGGTGCATTCATGGGCGACTTGGCCGGTGCATGGACATTGGGCTATATCGGAGGTGCCATCGGCGAACTCGTGTGCCCCTCATGAAGGTAGGTCTCCCGGCTATTCTCGGCGCACTTTTGTTCGGCGCCACAGGAATCCTGGCTTCCGTCTGGATAGTGGTTGCAGTGATGCGCGGCGAATACCTTACGGCTATAGTTTCCTCCGGTTTTGCGCTGGCCTGCCTCGCCTTTTCTGTGCCGCTGTTGAAAGTGATTCGTGGCAGCGTATTTCCGCGCGGTGAATGGGGTGCTGAGGGTACGATGATTCACCCAGATCGGGGTATCGAGTTCCCCGTGATAATCGGGACCTTCGGTGCGGTTGTGGCAAGTGTGTTGTTTACCGCGTTTTTTCCATTCGGCAGACTTGATATACCTGTGCCGAGTGAAACCCGGGTATTGCTTCCGTATCTTAGCGGAATGTTAGTGCTCGTGAGTACCCCGATTGTCTGGAGAATACTTCGATCTGGCGGCATCTATTGGCTGCAATTGACTCCAGATGGATTCGTTGTGAACGCCGGCGGCGTCTCGCCGCGAGTTGGTTCTTGGGATCAAGTGGTTGATGTAACCGACGCGGTCCCCGGCAGTACTGCGGCGGATGATCCGAATACCGTTGTTCTCGTTCTTGAGGGCGATGTAGTGATCAAACTTCCTGGTGCGGCATTCACGCCGGAAGGAGTTGCGCTGCGTCGACTAGTATTTTTCTATTGGCAGCATCCGCTCAACCGAGATGAACTCGCTGACAACCGTGCATTCGATCGTTTGCGATCGGAAAACTTTCGCGCAGGCTCTTGACCTCGCCGTCCCGTCAGCCGGTCCTGGCCAGTGCACGGCCAGCAGACCGAACCGTTGTAAACCGAATCCCGGCAGTAGGGCGGCCTTGAAAAACCGTATGCGCCTGCGCTTTCGCTGGTGGTCGATGGCCGCTCTCGCCTGCGTAGCGACAGTTGTATCCAGTTGTTCCGGCGGCACCACCGAGGGACAGCCGATCAAGGACGCGTTGGCGCCTGAGTTGCCGCAACAGATCCTGCTGTCCTCATCGATGCGTCGGCAACCCGTGCCAGGGTGGACGACTACGGTTGGCGAGCTTGCCCTACCGCCCAGCACGGTCGTCCGGCCGGTAGGGTACGTCGATGATCGGGGAGTCTTCCTGGGTATCGCCGAGGACGGGTGGTGGCTATTCGGTCTCGACGTCACGACAGGTCAGCGGACCTTCGGTCCCGTGCGCCTTGGGCCTGCCGGTGAGGCAACGGATTTCAAATGCTATGTGAATGGCCCACCCGTGGTCCTCTGCGTGCGGCAGGGGCCCGATCCAAACGCCCCGTCTACGGCGTGGGTGGTGGATTCGTCGTCGGGCACCGTGAAATACGACGGACCTACTGAGCTACATGTGGCGGCGCAGGATAAGCCTCGCCTGGAACAGGTCGGCGACTACGCGGTCGCGGTGATGTCGGGGAAGGGCGTATATGGAGTGGGTGCGCATGGCGAGCTGACGTGGTTCGTACCCGGTGATGGAATATTGCCAGCGCAATTCGCATCTTGGGAGCGGGATGCACATCCATCGACATTGGCAGTCCAAGGTCGTGACGAAATCACCGACGTGGTGTTCTCCGTGGTGGACGGCAGCATCGTGAAACCATCTATGCCGCAAAATGTTCAATTTGGCCGTGCCGTCATCTACCCCGGCGGCTTCGGCTACGAGTACAACCCGGTGGGTGACTTCAGTACGGAACGAGTGGCATTCTTCGACGACACTGGGAAGAAGCTCAGCGCGCCAGATTCGCGCGGTACTCTGGAAACTCGTTCCGTCGATCTGCCGCTCGTGAGGTCAGCGTCGAAGGACATCGTGCTCACCCTCGCTGGTCAACAGCTCCTCGAGCTCCCACCATCACTGACGTCCCCGGATGCTCGTCTCATCGGATCCCGATTCTTCGTTGCCGCTGACAAGGAGCATCGAAGTTGGCGGCAATTCGACCTGCAGACCGGTGAGCCCGGAGAGACCTGCGAAGGCGAGAGCCTTGGATTTCAGTACATCGCCTCAGACGGTGAGGTGGCTGTCGCCCACGGGAAGCGCACCCCTGCACAGGCGATCGATCTGACGACCTGTGACGTGCTGTGGTCGATAGCGGGATCAACCCCGGACGAAGCCAAAGAGGTCTGGAAAGTAAACACCACGTTGGTACAACGCAGCAACGACAGGCTGTTTGCGTTGGTGCCCCCGAAATAGCACCCTCACCGCGCCACGAGCGTGCGCAAAGTGTTGCCCCGCGAGCGGCGTGTCGGGGACAAACACGCACGCTCGCGGGGCAAGGGGATCAGGCAGTGAGCGCTACGGAGGCTTCGGCGGTGTAGGCCAGGAACGTCAGGGTCTCCTGCAGGTACAGCTGCACGCTCTCGGCGTCGTGGGACAGGTAGCCGATCGACACGTCGGTGCCCAGCTGCAGGTCGAAATCCCCACCGCGGGTGGACAACACGAACGCCCCGTCGATGGCCGGGGCCCAGATGATCTGCCCGTCGACCAGCCGGCTCAGATGGTCGCGGATCGGGTAACCGCCCACCGTGGTCTCGCTGACCTTCGTGTAGGTCTCGGCCGACAGCAGCACCGAGTACGGACCGTCCACACCGGCCAGTCGCAGCTCCGACAGGGCCTGGGCGATCACGTCGGGAATCTCGCGGGCGTCGTCGGGCAGGGCCAGCGCCGGGTTGGAGCTCGAGCTGCGGATGCCTTCGATCGACGCGGCCGGATAACCTTCGAAGATCGCTCGGTCCTCGACGAACGCCAGCTTCTTGGCGGCATCCTTGACCGGATCCCAATCGGAATCCTGCGATCCGCGCTCGACATCGTCGATGTCCTTGCGCTGCACCGTGAATGGGACGCGCAGGCGCACCAGTGGTTTGGCGTCGCGCAGGTGGGCGACGACACCGTCGCCGGGCGGGCTGACATCGAGCAGGTGGCCCGTGCTGATCGCCGCGGTGACCGGGCCGCCGGGCTCACTGACATCGACCACGCGGCGTCCGGCGATGTGGCGCTTGAAGGTCCGGCTGGCTTCGAGCTCGATCTCAGCCCAGGCCGACGCGGTGATGGGAGCGAGCTCGCGGTACAGGTTGTTCATTGCGGGATTCCTTTCAGGCTGCCGATGCCCAGTGAGCCGTTGGGGTGGCCCTCGGGTGAAACGTCTGCTGCCGACTCTGACGTCGCATCCGACGACGGCAGTGGCGGTGGATCATCGAGAAAATCGATCGTGGGGGAGAAGAACAGGCCGCCGGTGAGGGCGGTGGAGAAATCCAGGATGCGGTCGGTGTTGCCGGGCGGGTCCCCGATGAACATGTTGGTCAGCATCCGTTCGGTGACCGTGGGCGTGCGCGAGTAACCGATGTAGTACGTACCGAATTCACCCTTGCCGATCTCACCGAACGGCATGTTGTGCCGGATGATCTTCAGCTCGTTGCCCTCGTCGTCCTCGATCACGTTGAGCGCCACGTGCGAATTCGCCGGCTTGACCGCATCGTCGAGCTCGATGTCGTCGAGCTTGGTACGGCCGATCACCCGCTCCTGCTCCTCGGTGGACAACGAATTCCACGCAGCCATGTCGTGCACATACTTCTGCACGTGCACGTAGCAGCCGCCGGCGAAATCCGGGTCCTCGTCGCCGATCTGGCTGGCATTGGTGGCCACCGGACCGTTCGGGTTCTCGGTGCCGTCGACGAAACCCATCAGGTCGCGGTTGTCGAAGAACTTGAAGCCGTGCACTTCGTCGACGATCGTCACGGCGCCGGCCAGTGCGTCGGCGAATTTGGTGGCGAGTTCGAAGCACACGTCCATCGACTCGGCCCGCAGGTGGAACAGCAGGTCACCGGGGGTTGCCGGGGCGCGGTGGCGCGGCCCCTCCAACGGCACGAACGGATGCAGCTCGGCGGGACGCGGACCGGAGAACAACCGGTCCCAGGCGTCGGATCCGATCGAGACGATCGCCGACAGGTGTTTGGTGGGATCGCGGAAGCCGATGGCGCGCACCAGACCTGAGATGTCGGCCAGGGCGTCGTGGACCGTGGCCTCGCCGCCTTCGTCGATCGTGACGACCATGAACACGGCGGCCGGCGTCAGCGGCGCCAGGACCGGCTGGGGCTGTGGGGCAGGCACATATTGGACCCTAACGCGCTCAGCCCCGAAATCCCGGTCAAGATAGAGATATGCCAGCCAGTCCCCAGAGCCTGTGCGAGTTCATCGATGCCTCGCCGTCGCCTTTCCACGTGTGTGCCTCGGCAGCGCGCCGACTGCGCGACGCGGGATTCACCGAGCTGTCCGAAACTGACGCCTGGCCCGGTACCGGCAGGTTCTTCACGGTGCGGGCCGGTTCGCTGGTGGCGTGGAACACCCAGGGCGCCGACCCCGGTTCCCCGTTCCGGGTGGTCGGCGGCCACACCGACAGCCCGAACCTTCGGGTCAAACAGCACCCGGACCGTGTCGTGGCGGGTTGGCAGGTCGTCGCGCTGCAGCCCTACGGCGGGGCCTGGCTGAACTCCTGGCTGGACCGCGACCTGGGCATCAGCGGCCGCCTTTCGGTGCGCCGGGGCTCGGTGGTCGAACACCTGCTGGTGCGGGTCGACGATCCGATCCTGCGGGTACCGCAGCTGGCCATCCACCTGTCCGAGGACCGCAAGGGTGTCAGCCCGGACCCGCAGCGCCACGTGAATGCGGTGTGGGGGCTGGGGGAGCGACCGAAATCCTTCCTCGGTTTCATCGCCGAGCGGGCCGGGGTTGCCGAGCGCGACGTGCTGGGCTTTGACCTGATGACCCACGACCTGACTCCGTCGGCGGTCACCGGCGTGGGCGGGGAGTTCGTCAGCGCGCCCCGGTTGGACAACCAGGTCACCTGCTACGCCGGGCTGGAGGCCTTCCTGGCTGCCGACAGTGGCGCCCAGATCCCGGTGCTGGCGTTGTTCGACCATGAGGAGGTCGGCTCGACGTCGGACCACGGCGCCCAGTCCGAGCTGCTGCCCACAGTGCTCGAGCGCATCGTGCTCGCCGCGGGCGGTAGCCGGGAGGACTTCCTGCGCCGGGCCGCCGGGTCGATGGTGGCCTCGGGTGACATGGCGCACGCGACACATCCGAACTACCCGGACCGCCACGAACCCGGCCACCAGATCGCGGTGAACGCCGGACCCGTGCTCAAGGTGCAGCCCAATCTGCGCTACGCCACCGACGGCCGCACCGCGGCGGCATTCGCGCTGGCCTGTGACCAGGCCGGGGTGCCGCTGCAGCGCTATGAGCACCGCGCCGACCTGCCGTGCGGGTCCACCATCGGGCCGATGACCTCGGCGCGCACCGGGATCCCGACCGTCGACGTGGGCGCCGCACAACTCGCGATGCACTCGGCGCGCGAGTTCATGGGTGCCAAGGATGTGGCGGCCTACTCCGCGGCATTACAGGCGTTCTTGTCACCGGCCTGATCTAGGGTCGGCGCCATGGCACTGTCCGTGGAGATGATCACTGTCGACTGCACAGACCCCGATGCGCTGGCCCAGTGGTGGGCGCAAGCTCTCGGCGCTCAGGTGACCGCCGTTGCGGCAGGCGAATTCGTGATGCTCGTGCCGCCCGACGGGCCGCGCCTGGCGTTCCAGAGGGTTCCCGATCCGACGCCCGGCAAGAACCGGGTCCACCTCGACCTCAGCGCGGCGGACGGGGAAGCCGAGGTGTCGCGGTTGGTGGGGCTCGGCGCCACCGAGACCGGGCGGCACAGCTTCGGTGACGACTTCAGCTGGGTGGTGCTGGCCGATCCCGAGGGCAACGCGTTCTGTGTCGGCCTGGGGCAGGGCTAGCTGATCCGGCTGGGCCACGAAGCCGGCCAAGACGCGGCTGCCTGCGGCTATACGCGGGCAACCACTAAACTGGTCGCGTGACGTCTGAGCTCACCCACGATATCGACACGGTGCAGCGGGCAGCCGCCACCCCCGAACAGCCCCAGCCGTACCGCGAACTCGGCCTCAAGGACGACGAGTACCAGCGGATTCGCGAGATCCTGGGTCGCCGCCCCACCGACGCCGAGCTGGCGATGTACTCGGTGATGTGGAGCGAACACTGCTCCTACAAGTCCTCCAAGGTGCACCTCCGCTACTTCGGCGAGACCACCACCGACGAGATGCGGGCCGGCATGCTGGCCGGCATCGGCGAGAACGCCGGCGTCGTCGACATCGGTGACGGCTGGGCCGTCACGTTCAAGGTGGAATCGCACAACCACCCGTCCTACGTCGAGCCCTACCAGGGGGCGGCCACCGGCGTCGGCGGCATCGTCCGCGACATCATGGCGATGGGCGCCCGGCCGGTGGCGGTGATGGACCAGCTGCGCTTCGGCGCGGCCGACGCCCCCGACACCCGCCGCGTGCTCGACGGCGTGGTGCGCGGTGTCGGCGGCTACGGCAACTCGCTGGGCCTGCCCAACATCGGTGGCGAGACGATCTTCGACCCCTCCTACGCGGGCAACCCGTTGGTCAATGCGCTGTGCGTCGGGGCGTTGCGCAAGGAGGACCTGCACCTGGCCTTCGCCTCGGGCACCGGCAACAAGATCATCCTGTTCGGTGCGCGCACCGGCCTGGACGGCATCGGCGGGGTGTCGGTGCTGGCCAGCGACACCTTCAGCGGCGACGAATCCGGTGCCGGCCGAAAGAAACTGCCGAGCGTCCAGGTGGGCGACCCGTTCACCGAGAAGGTGCTCATCGAGTGTTGCCTTGAGCTGTACGCAGCCGGCCTGGTGGTCGGTATCCAGGACCTCGGCGGTGCCGGATTGTCCTGTGCCACCTCCGAACTCGCGTCCGCGGGCGACGGGGGCATGCGCATCGAGCTGGATCAGGTGCCGCTGCGCGCAGCCGACATGACCCCGGCCGAGGTGCTCTCCAGCGAGTCCCAGGAACGCATGTGCGCCGTGGTCACCCCCGAGAACGTCGAGGCGTTCCTGGCGGTGTGCCGCAAGTGGGAAGTGCTGGCCACCGTGATCGGCGAGGTCACCGAGGGCGACCGGCTCGAGATCACCTGGCACGGCGAGACCGTGGTCGACGTGCCACCGCGCACCGTGGCCCACGAAGGACCCGTCTACCAGCGCCCGGTGGCCCGTCCCGACACCCAGGACGCCCTGGTCGCCGACACCTCGGCCAAGCTGCCCCGGCCCAAGACCGGCGACGAGCTCAAGGCCACCCTGCTGGCCCTGATCGGCAGCCCGCACCTGTGCAGCCGGGCCTTCATCACCGAACAGTACGACCGCTACGTGCGCGGCAACACCGTGCTGGCCGAGCACGCCGACGGCGGCGTGCTGCGCATCGACGAGACCACCGGTCGCGGGATCGCGGTCGCCACCGATGCCTCGGGCCGCTACACCCAGCTCGACCCGTACACCGGTGCGCAGCTGGCGCTCGCCGAGGCCTACCGAAACGTCGCGGTCACCGGGGCCACCCCGGTCGCGGTGACCAACTGCCTCAACTTCGGTTCGCCGGAAGATCCCGGCGTGATGTGGCAGTTCAGTCAGGCCGTCCGCGGATTGGCCGATGGCTGTGCCGCCCTTGGCATTCCGGTCACCGGTGGCAACGTCAGCTTCTACAACCAGACCGGCTCCACCGCGATCCTGCCGACCCCGGTGGTCGGCGTGCTCGGCGTGCTCGACGACGTGAAGCGCCGCATCCCCACCGGTTTGGGCACCGAGCCGGGCGAGACGCTGCTGCTGCTCGGTGACACCCACGACGAATTCGACGGATCGATCTGGGCACAGGTCACCGGTGATCACCTCGGCGGGGTGCCGCCGAAGGTGGACCTGGGCCGCGAGAAGCTGCTGGCCGAGGTGCTGACCGCGGCCTCCCGCGACGGTCTGATCTCGGCGGCCCACGACCTCTCCGAGGGCGGGCTGATCCAGGCTGTGGTGGAGGCCGCGCTGGCCGGTGAAACCGGTTGCCGGGTCATCCTTCCCGAGGATCTGCCCGAGGGCATTGATCCGTTCGTCTTCCTGTTCTCGGAGTCCGCGGGCCGGGTGCTCGTGGCCGTACCGCGCACCGAGGAGAGCCGGTTCCGGGCGATGTGTGAGGCCAGGGACCTACCGGTGGCCCGGGTCGGCGTCGTCGACCAGGGGCCCGAAGACGGTGAACCCGCGATCGAGGTCCAGGGACAGTTCAGCATCTCGCTCGCAGAGCTACGGAGCACGTCGGAGGGCGTGCTGCCCGGGCTGTTCGGGTGACAGGCGATACCCGCAACGAACGTCATCCCCTGCTGCGCTGGGCCTGGAGCCTGGTGCGACTGGACTTCGTCGGCATCGCCGTCGGAGCCCTGTTCTTCTGTGTGTCCCTGACCCCGTCGCTGTTGCCGCGGGACTGGTTGTTCGCCGGTCTCATCGGCGGCATCAACTTCGCCATCGGTTACGGCATCGGGGTGTTGCTGGGAAAAGCGTTGTACCGCTTTGTGCTTCGGAACCGCTCCTGGTGGCCGCCGGGAAAATGGGTGTTGTACTGGGCCAAGGCGTCGGTGGTCGCGGGCTCGGCCACCGCGTGTGTGGTGATGATGATCCCGGCCGCCGCCTGGCAGCGGCAGGTCTCGGCGCTGATGGGCATCGAAGGCCCGGCCACGCTCGGCTACCTGCGCACCCTGATCATCGCGGCCGGGGTGGGCGGGGCGTTGATCGCCACCGCGCGGGTGCTGCGCGATGCCGTCCGGCTGCTGGCCAGGCTGTTCATCCGGCGCTGGCACCTGCACCGCGAGGTGGCCCAGTTCATCGGCACCGCGATCGTCGTGGTGCTGGTCATCACGCTGGTCAACGGTGTGCTCTACCGCGGGTTCCTGGCCGGGGCCAGCCGGGTGTTCCAGCCGCAGAACACCACCACCCGCGAGGGGGTCAGCCAGCCGGCCGAGCCGCAGCGATCCGGCAGCCCCGACTCGTTCGCCGCGTGGGATTCCCTCGGATTCCAGGGCCGCAACTTCGTCGCCACCGGACCGCGCGCCGCCGAGCTGGCCCACCTCAACGGGGCCCCGGCGAAGGAGCCGATCCGGGTCTACGCCGGCCTCAACACCGCCGACACCGACGAACAACGAATTGCGGTGCTGCTCAGCGAACTTGAGCGCACCCATGCCTTCGAGCGCAAGCTGCTGGTGATCGTGCCCACCACCGGTACCGGGTGGGTCAATCCGGTGGCCGCCCGCGCACTGGAAATGATGTACAACGGCGACACCGCGATGGTCGGCATGCAGTATTCGTATCTGCCGAGCTGGATTTCGTTCATGGGCGACCGGCAGAAGTCCATGCAGATCGGCCGGATGATGATCGAGGCGATCCAGGCCCGCTGGGCGCAGCTGCCACCCGAGCACCGGCCCAAGCTCGTGCTGTACGGAGAGAGCCTGGGTTCGATGGCCGGGCAGGGGGCGTTCAGTTGGCTGCCCGACATCTCGCGGATGGGCTTCTCCTCGGTGCTGTGGGTGGGCCCGCCCAACGCCAGCCCGTTGTGGCAGGGCTTGACCGCGCGCCGCGATCCAGGAACGCCGGAAGTGCGGCCCCGGTACGACAACGGCCGCACGGTGCGGTTCTCCGAGGCGGCCGACGCCGCCGAGATCGCCGGTGACACGGCCGAGCCGTGGGAAGGCACCCGGGTACTGTTCCTGCAGCATCCATCGGACCCCATCGTCTGGTGGTCCACCGACCTGCTGTTCTCCGAACCGGACTGGCTGGTCGAACCACCCGGTTCCGATCGCACCGCATCGATGCGCTGGTACCCGATCATCACCGTCTGGCAGGTGGCCGCAGATGTCACCAACGCGTCGAGCGTGCCGGCCGGTCACGGACACAACTACGGGCATTCGATGCTCGACGGCTGGGTGGCGGTAGCCCCACCGGAAGGCTGGACGCCGCAGGACACCGAGCGCATCCGGACGGCGCTGGACGAGAGCGCGGGCAAAGACGGGCCCGAAAACTGATGACGGCGGCCAAGATCCGTGCGCTCGCGCTGGCGGCGGGGCTGGTGGCGTGGAACGGGCTGGTCGACCCGCGGTTGCCGGCCCGTTGGCAGCCGGTGGTACGGGCGGGCCTCGGCGGTGTCCTGATGCTGTCCACCGGGGCCCGGGCCGGGCTACAGCCACCGGCCCTGTGGACGGGTTTGCGCCTGGGCAGTGCGGCCGCGGCCACCGTGTCCGCAGCGGTGGCCACCGCATCGGCGGTACCCCTGGTCCGCACCGAGATGCGCCGAAAAGCCCTGCCGGACCGGGCCGGTCGATGGTTGGCACTGCGCATCCCGCTGGGCACGGTGTGGCCGGAGGAAGCAGCCTTTCGGGCCGCGCTGGGCAAACTCGGCGCCGAGGCCTTCGGCCCGACGGGCGGACAGCTGTTGCAGGCCGGCGCTTTCGGGCTGTCGCACATCGCCGACGCCCGCAGCGCCGGGGAACCGGTGATCCCGACCGTGCTGGCCACCGGCGCCGCCGGCTGGGTGTTCGGCTGGCTCGCGCAACGCTCGGCCAGCCTGGCCGCACCGATGCTGGCGCACCTGGCGATCAATGAGTCAGGGGCGCTTGCCGTCCTGGCCTACCAAGCCGCGTCAGCGCAGCGGCCACCGCCAAGAGCGCCGCGGTAACGGCCAACGGCCACAACGTGGACACCGCGAAGTCGGTGACCCGCAAGGGGATCAACACCACGCACACCACCACCACGGTCATCATCAGCCGGGGTACCTGCTGCGCGGCCGCCGTCCCTGCCACCCGCGAATTGGCCTCGGCGACAAGCACATACACCACGACGAGCAGCAGTGCCGGAACGGCGTGCTGCAAACCGCCGAGGTGGTGCTGGAACCGGCTGAACCCGACCGCCAGCACACACATGACCGCCGGAACCACCGTGGCCACCAGTGGGCCGGAACCGAACAGCCGGGCCGCCACGCGGGTGGCCGCCCACATCAGCGCCAACAGCGTGGCCGAACTCAGGCACAGCACCCCGGCGGTGAACCAGTAGTAGCCGGCATCGGCGAAGAACTCGTAGACGACCAGGGAGAGATCGGTGGCGGTGGTATGGAATCCGCCGGAGGTGCCGACGTTGACCGCCAGCAGCAGGGCCGCCGCACACAGTGCGATCACCGTTACCGCCACGCCCACCGGCCGCGCCACCGACTGCAATCGACCGCTGACCACCGTCGCGGCCTCGAACCCCACCAGCCCCAGGCCGAGCGGTATCGCCGCCGCCACGGCGACCAGCACCGAATCGACCTCGGTGGTTTCCAACGCCATGGGCGGTGTACCCGAGGCCACCCGGGCCACGATCGCCAGCGCCAGGTAGAGCACCACCAGCAGGCCCACCCCGGCCAGCGCCGCGGCCGTCGCGCCGACGGCCCGGGTGGGCAGATAGGCGACCACGGCACCGGCGATCACCACCACCATCACCGCCCAACCCGGCCACCACCAGCCGGCCAACGCACTCTCCAGGTCCGGCGCCCCGGTCAGCGGTTGCAGCGCCAACGCGAGTGCGGCGGCCACCCCCAGCAGCACGTACGCCGTCAGCTGAAGCAGGCCGGCGAAGCGGCCGGCGGCCGGCCCCACGGTGGAGGCGACCAGATCACCCGTCGACACCGCATCCGGGTAGTGGTGGTGCAACCGGGCGAACGCGAAGATCATCACGACCGCGATCACCGACGCACACAGGGCGGCCACCCCGCCGAATGCCGCCGCGCTGATCGGGGCGAGGGACAGGCCGGTGGCCCGCCATCCGGGCAGGGCCGGCGGCCACGCCGGCGGCGACTCGACGCTCACGGATACAGCGCGCTTAGGCATCGGCATCCCCGTTCAACACAACCCCCCGTTCGCCGCGGATCCCCTGGCTGAAGATCGTAGAGCGGTCATGGATTGATGGTGGGCTCACCGACCTGGCGGCCCCAGACATAGTCGGTGAAGATCGGCGAGCCGAGCTCGACATGGTTGTACGGCGCGATCGACAGCCCGGTGTCCATCACCAGATACGGCGCCGGCCACAGGTCCTTGGTGATCGGCTTCCAGCAGCCGGGCTTGCCCTCCGGACCGCCCTTGGCGTTCACCCGCGGCAGATTGTCCGGATACACGTAGGTGTTGCCCACACCGATGCTCGACAGCGTCCCGGTGCTCTCGAAGGAATATCCATTGTCGCCGCCGAACGTCGCGTAGAACGCGGGCGCGACGTCGTGGTAGTTGCGGATCGTGCAGAACAGCTGTCCCTGGTACTTGTCGAACAGCTGCGACGTCGGGATCAGGTCCTGCGCACCGCGCCGCAGGTACGGCCCGCCGCGCTCGAAGATATCGGAGCCGGTCCCGGCGAATCCGATCGCCGCGATCAGCGCGGCGTCGATATCGGCGCGTCGGGAGTTCAGGGTGGCCGCGGTGCGCGCCGCATCGGCGAGTCCGTCGAACAGGTCGGGTCCGGCCGCGGCGTAGCGATCGCCGAGCGCGGCCAGCGCGGCGATGTCGTGGCGCAGGGCCGGCATGCGCGGGTTCACGTCGTCGAGGATGGCGTTGCCGTCGGCCAGCGACTGCCCGAACGCATTGCCCAACCCGGTCAGCGCCTGGGCGGTGGCCGTCAGGGTCTGGTTCAGCTTGATCGGGTCGACCTGCTCGGTCAGGGCGGTGATGGTCTCGAACAACGAGTTGAACTCGGTGGTGACCGCCGTGACGTCGAGCGGGGTGGAACTCGAAACCCGTTCCGCGCTCGGGTGTTCCGGCGAGGTGAAGGCCACATACTTGTTGCCGAACACGGTGGTGGCCGAGATCGAGGTCTGCACGTTGGCCGGCAGCAGGTCCAGATATCTCGGATTGATGTTGAGCTGCACCAGCGCTCGCAGCGGATCGCCGCCGTCGGTGCTCACCTCGGCCACCCGGCCGATCGGCACACCGTTGTAGGTCACCTTCGATCCCGGATCGAGAACCAGGCCGGCCCGCGCGGCGATCAGGGTCAACGGTGCCTTGGGTTCGAAGGCTCCGCGAAACTGCGCCCCGATCAGCCCGAGAATCAGCGCGAGCAGCACCAGTAACGCCGCACCGGCCGTGCGGTACGGCGGATTACGGTGATCGGCAAACACTTTGCGAGACTCTAGGGCATGGCCGCGCGAGGCAGTGTCGATCCGGAAAAGACCAGGGCAGCGGTCGGTCTGGTGGCCGACTGGCTACGTGAGCCCGGCCACCCGGAACCCGACCGCGCCACACTGGCCGACGCGGTCCGACTGACCGCCCGCACCCTGGCCGCAGTGGCGCCCGGCGCCAGCGTCGAGGTGAGAGTGCCGCCGTTCGTGGCGGTGCAGTGCATCGCCGGCCCGCGCCACACCCGTGGCAACCCGCCCAACGTGGTGGAAACCGATGCCCGCACCTGGCTGCTGCTGGCCACCGGATTGCTCGGCCTCGACGGGGCCGGCGCGGCGGTGCAGCTATCGGGCTCACGAGCTCCCGAGGTGGCCCGGTGGCTGCCGCTGGTGCCGCTGGGGCCCGGGGATCAGCGGAAGTAGGGGTACTCCTGCACCCAGTGAAAGCCCCGGTTGCGGAGGGTGAACTGGTTGAGGTCCAGCCGATCCAGCCAGATCGCGACGTCCCGGCCGGACAGCTCGCCGGTGAGCTGCAGCTGCTCCGGTGACGGTCGGGAGACGGTGAGCGCGGCGAGGGACGAGCCGTCCGCACCGGTCAAGGTCAAGGTATTGCCGTCCACCTTGGCCGGCGCATCCACCAGATCGCCGTTCATCCGCTGGTAGGTCACCACCTCGGGGGTGTCGAAAACCACCCGCTGCCAACGGTACTGATCGGTGGCCAGCGGCAGTGCCGGTCTGCCGTCGACGTCGAACCGGCTGACCGTCCAGATCCCGTACCACTCGGGTTTGTCGCGACCGCCGCCGTACTTGGTCCAGCTGTGCTGGCTGGCCAGCAGGCAGCCGGCCACCATCCAGATGCCCAGCCCAACCTGGATCCGGGCCCCGACGGTGTTCGCCCGGGCCGTCGTGAACAGCTCCGGTTGCGTGGCAGGCTCGGTGCTGCGCTGCAGCACCAGGAAGTTGGCCAGCCGTCGGTACTGCGGGACCAACAGCACCAGTCCCATCAACAGCAGATGGCCCGAAAGGATCTTCACCGGCACATCGAACGTCATGTTCAGCAGGAACACCTGCGCCATGCTCGCCACGCCCAGCAGCGCGCCGAGCGTCGCGGTACGCGGCACAAACAGCAGCAATCCGGCCACAACCTCGACCGCACCGAGCGCCATCTCGTACGGGTAGGAGCTGCCCACCTGCAACCACAGCACCGAGGCCGGGCTGAACTCGCCGTACGGGCGCAACAACGCCGCCAGCGGCGGGGCCGGCATCTGCGTCGGCACGAGCTTGGCGAATCCGTAGAACAGCATCTGCCCGGCCACACACAGCCGCAGGAACGTCAGGAACCAGGCCCACAACCGGGCGTAGTCGCGTCGCCGCCGATCCAGCCACGACCACAGCGCCGTACCGGCCACCGCGATGACCAGCAGGCAGAACACCATCACCCAGATCACGGTCTGGTCGCCGCTGCCCGAGTCCCGGTGCAGTACCGCCTCCACACCGAAGACGTGGCGTCCCACCCAGCCCAGCACCGGATCCAGCTGCGTCATCTGCCACAGCACGGCCAGCTCGGGCAGCCAGCTACCCGCCACACCCAAGAACGCAAAAGTGATCTGCGCGAACAACAGACAGAACAGGCCGAAGTAGAGGAAGCAGAATCGGAATGCGATCTTCGTCACCCCCGACCACACCGGCGCCGCGGCCACGGCGTCGGGATCGAGGGGATCGGTTGCCGGATTGTCCGAGAGTTCACGGGTCACCAAATCCATCATTCCGGCCGGAATGTGGTGGGGCGACGGGATATCCCACCCAGCCCGGCACGATCGGGCCCGCGACGGGCGGTGCGCCCGGAAATGCGATCGCGGCATCCGACGTTGGAAATGAGCGATACCGGGCCGGCCATTCGATTCCGTTGTTGGCCCATCCGGACCGTAGACTCGGTTACGTCACCAACCGCCGCCCCGGGAGCAGCCTTATCGTGACTGGTCAGCAACTCGACGAGAACGAGAACGAACCGCGCGAAGAGTGCGGCGTATTCGGCGTGTGGGCTCCGGGCGAAGACGTCGCCAAGCTCACCTATTACGGCCTGTACGCGCTGCAGCACCGAGGTCAGGAAGCCGCGGGCATCGCCGTGTCCGACGGCTCGCAGATCCTGGTGTTCAAAGACCTCGGGCTGGTCAGCCAGGTATTCGATGAGCAGACCCTCGCCGCGATGCCCGGCCACGTCGCCGTCGGACACTGCCGCTACTCCACCACCGGCTCCACCACCTGGGAGAACGCCCAGCCCGTGTTCCGCAACACCGCGGCCGGCACCGGCGTCGCGCTCGGCCACAACGGCAACCTGGTCAACACCGCCGAACTGGCCGCCCAGGCTCGCGAGGCCGGACTGATCGACACCAGGCCCATGGGTGGCATGGCGGCCACCACCGACTCGGACATCCTGGGCGCCTTGTTGGCCCACGGCGCCGCCGACGCCACCCTCGAGCAGGCCGCGCTGGAAT
The DNA here is from genome assembly GCF_019050325.1 of [Mycobacterium] fortunisiensis. GTDB lineage: Bacteria > Actinomycetota > Actinomycetes > Mycobacteriales > Mycobacteriaceae > Mycobacterium > Mycobacterium fortunisiensis. The sequence goes on from NZ_VOMB01000006.1 coordinate 158,133, forward strand.
TGCTGCCCACGGTGCGCGGCGCGTTCTGCCTGACATTCATGGACGAGAACACCCTCTACGCCGCACGCGACCCGTACGGCGTGCGTCCGCTGGCGCTGGGCCGCCTCGATCGCGGCTGGGTGGTGGCCTCCGAAACCGCCGCCCTCGACATCGTCGGCGCCTCCTTCGTCCGCGACATCGAGCCCGGCGAACTGCTGGCCATCGACGCCGACGGCGTGCGCTCCACCCGGTTCGCCAACCCCGAGCCCAAGGGCTGCGTCTTCGAATACGTCTATCTGGCCCGTCCGGACAGCACGCTGGCCGGGCGCTCGGTGCACGCCACCCGCGTCGACATCGGTCGCCGGCTGGCGCGCGAACACCCGGTCGAGGCCGACCTGGTGATCGGCGTCCCGGAATCCGGAACGCCCGCCGCGGTCGGGTACGCGCAGGAATCGGGCATCCCGTTCGGACAGGGCCTGATGAAGAACGCCTACGTGGGACGTACCTTCATCCAGCCCTCCCAGACCATCCGCCAACTCGGGATCCGGCTCAAGCTCAACCCGCTGCGCGAAGTGATCCGCGGCAAGCGGCTGATCGTGGTCGACGATTCCATCGTGCGCGGCAACACCCAACGCGCACTCGTGCGGATGCTGCGTGAGGCAGGCGCCCTGGAAGTCCACGTCCGGATCGCCTCACCGCCCGTGAAGTGGCCGTGTTTCTACGGCATCGACTTCGCCACGCCCGCCGAGCTGATCGCCAACGCCGCACCCGCCGAGCACGAGGGCGAGATGCTGGAGGCGGTGCGTCACGCCATCGGCGCCGACAGCCTGGGCTACATCTCCCAGCAGGGCATGATCGCGGCCACCGAACAGCCCGCCAGCCGGCTGTGCTCGGCCTGCTTCGACGGCAACTATCCGATCGAGCTGCCCGGCGAGACCGCGCTGGGAAAGAACGTCGTCGAACACATGCTGGCCTCTGCGCACGCGCGCAGCGTTCCGCTGCAGGCCAACAACGACAACGCCTCGGCCCTACGCCGGCCTTGACCGCATTGACGCCACCGCCGTCGCGCCGTCCTTAACCCCGCCTGTGCTGTACCCCCGGAATGGCGGGGCGGTAGCCTTGCTTGCGATGACTAAAGGCGCCGAACAGCACGGCATCGCCGAACCAGACAGCATTTCGTATGCATCGGCCGGAGTGGACATCGAAGCCGGTGACCGTGCTGTCGAACTCTTCAAACCCCTCGCCGCCAAGGCGACCCGTCCGGAAGTCCGGGGCGGCCTCGGCGGCTTTGCCGGGCTGTTCGCGTTACGCGACGGCTACCGCGAGCCGGTACTGGCTGCCTCCACCGACGGTGTGGGCACCAAGCTCGCAGTGGCCCAAGCCATGGACAAGCACGACACCGTCGGCCTGGACCTGGTCGCGATGGTGGTCGACGACCTGGTGGTGTGTGGCGCCGAGCCGCTGTTCCTGCAGGACTACATCGCCGTCGGACGCACCGTCCCGGAGCGGGTCAGCGCCATCGTGTCCGGCATCGCCGAGGGCTGCGTCCTGGCCGGCTGTGCGTTGCTGGGCGGGGAAACCGCCGAGCACCCCGGGCTGATGGAACCCGACCACTACGACATCTCGGCCACCGGCGTCGGCGTCGTCGAGGCCGACAACGTGCTGGGGCCCGACCGGGTCCGTCCCGGCGACGTGATCATCGCGATGGCCTCCAGCGGGCTGCACTCCAACGGCTACTCGCTGGCCCGCAAGGTGCTCCTGGAGATCGACCGGATGAACCTGGCCGGCCACGTCGAGGAGTTCGGTCGCACGCTCGGTGAAGAGCTGCTGGAACCCACCCGCATCTACGCCAAGGACTGCCTGGCGTTGGCCGCCGAAACCCAGGTCCGCACGTTCTGCCACGTCACCGGTGGTGGCCTGGCCGGCAACCTGGAACGCGTCGTGCCGCACGGGCTGACCGCCGAACTCGACCGCGGCACGTGGACGCCGGCACCGGTTTTCCAGATGATCGCCCAGCGCGGACGCATCGAGCGTGCCGAGATGGAGAAGACGTTCAACATGGGGATCGGGATGGTGGCGGTCGTCGCCCCCGAGGACACCGACCGGGCACTGGCCATCCTGACTGCGCGGCACCTGGACTGCTGGACGCTGGGGACCGTCAAGAAGGGCGGCAAGGACAGTGTGCGCGCCCAGCTGGTCGGACAGCATCCGCGGTTTTAGGCAGTTAGACAAGGTCGCGCTGGTAAGCGTCCTGCGTAACCAGCGCGACCTGCGTCTATGTTCTGCGACGGAGTGCTGACGGCTCAGCGCCGCCAGTCATCCTCAACCGACCATTCGTCGGCGTCGTCATTGTTGACGTCGCCGGAATCCGGAGATCCCGACAGCTCACGTTGGAGCTGACTGAAGTCGGTGTTCGGTGAGCTGTATTTCAACTCACGTGCAACCTTGGTCTGCTTTGCCTTCGCCCGGCCGCGGCCCATGGGGGGACCCCCTCGCGCAATAACGGAGCGGCCCAATTGCTAGGCGGCTCCGATCTGTGTGTCTTTATTGTCCTGCTGACACTTTACCGTGCCCGTCGGCGAAGTGCTGTCAGGCCCTGCCTCACAACCGCCGGATCGAGGCCCCGCCACGGCGCATCGTCGCACGACAACACGACCATGGTCCGAATTGACGACGGTGCGCAGAGATGGTCGTCACTTTCCGCGCAACCGCTCGACCGCGGCGCGGCCGGCTCCGGCGGTGGCATCGGCCTCGGGCAAAGAATCGGGATCGATCACGGCCGGGGCCTGCGCCTGGGCGCCGGCCACCAGCTCGGTGTCCGCCGGGAGGCCCCGTTTGACCAGTGCCAACGCGATCGGACCGTCGTCGACATGCTCGACGACGGTGCCGATGCGGCCCACATTGCGCCCGCCCGCGGTGACGGCATCGCCGGTGACCGGACGGTCGGCGCCACCGTCGAGCTGGAGGATCACCAGCATCCGCGGCGGTTTGCCCAGGTTGTGCACCCGGGCAACGGTCTCCTGACCGCGGTAGCAGCCTTTGTCGAGATGAACCGCTCCGACACCCGGACCGCCGATCCAGCCGACCTCGTGCGGAATGGTCCGCTCATCGGTGTCCACCCCGAGCCGCGGCCGCCCGGCCGCCACCCGGTGCGCTTCATACGTCCAGACCCCGGCGGGACGAACCCCGGCCTCGGTGAGGCGGCGGGTGTAATCGGCAACCAGCTCCCGCGGCACCACCAGGTCCACTTCGATGCCGTCGACAGGCAGCCGCCGGAGAAATCCACCCCCGGGCAACGCCACCGCCGTCGACTCCCGGGGCAGGTCGTCCACGCCCAGCGCCGTGATCACCGCGGCATCGGCCACCCCGGGCCCCAGCAGCGACAGCACCGCGAGGTCGGCCGGCTCGATCTGCACATCGGCCCAGAACACCATCTTGCGCAAATAGGCCAGCAGCGGTTCGCCCCGCCACGGCTCGGTGTCCAGGTACGTGGTGCCGGCCAGATCGGTCTGCAACCAGTGGTCTTCCACCCGGCCCTGCAGATCCAGGCTCAAGTTCTCGGTCACCGCGCCATCGGGCAGGGCGCTGACGTGCTGGCTGGAGATACTGTGCAGCCAGGTCTGCCGGTCTTTTCCGGTCAGGGTCAGCACCGCTCGATGCGACCGGTCCACCAGGACCGCAGCGTCGGCCGCGGCCCGCTGCTCACCGAGCGGATCACCGTAATGCCAAACAGCTCCGGCATCGGGACCGGCCTCGGGTGCCGGAACGGCCGACGGTAGTGCAGTCATAGCCCAACTCTACGTTTGAGGTTCTTCGCGCAAGCGGCTCATCGTGTTTGTCGCTCTTCGCGCAAGCAAAGCTACGCTTTGGCCTCATGGCGAGCCCACCAGCTGTGCTGGTCACCCTGGACGGTCAGACCCACGACCCCGACGTCCCACTGCTGCACGCCGACGACCTCGCCGCAGTGCGCGGCGACGGGATCTTCGAGACGTTGCTGGTGCGCGACGGCAAGCCCTGCCTGCTCGAGGCACATCTGGCCCGGTTGGCCCAGTCCGCCAAGATGCTCGACCTGCCCGCGCCGGATCTGGACGCCTGGCGTGCCGCCGTGGCGGTGGGGGCCAGATGCTGGGCCGCCGATCAGGACGGCGAAGGAGTGCTGCGCCTGGTCTACAGCCGGGGACGGGAGAGCGGCGGCCCGCCGACCGCCTTCGCCACTGTCGGTGCCCTGCCCGATCGGGTGACCGGCGTGCGCCGCAACGGGCTTGCGGCGATCGCCCTCGACCGTGGGCTGCCGCTGGGCGCCAGCGATATGCCCTGGCTCGCCGCGGGCGCCAAGACCTTGTCGTACGCGATCAACATGGCTGCGTTGCGGCACGCCGAGCGCCAGGGCGCCGGGGACGTGATCTTCGTCAGCTCCGACGGCTATCTGCTGGAGGGACCGCGGTCCACCGTGGTGATCGCCACCGAGGGGGCCGACAGCCGGCCCGTGCTGCTCACCCCGCCGCCGTGGTACCCGATTCTGCGCGGCACCACCCAGCAGGCCCTGTTCGAAGTGGCTCGCAACAAGGGTTATGACTGCGATTTCCGCGCCCTGGGTCCTGCGGATCTGCTTACCGCCCAAGGGGTTTGGCTGGTTTCCAGCATCACGTTGGCGGCCCGGGTGCACACCCTGGATGGGCAGCGGCTGCCTGATGCGCCGCTCGCTGCCGAGATCTCCGGCCTGGTCGATGCCGCCCTCACCGCCGATCGCTGAGCAAATCTCACCTAGGATCGTTTTGCCGGTAATTGCACTTGAATTGACGGCACGCGCAGTGCTGGCAAAGCGTAATGTTCCTCGTGTCAATGCTGCCGGCGCTGTCGCGGTTTCTACGAGTGAACGTCAGCAGCCCGGAGGAAGTGTGACGTGATGGCAATTCTGAAAATGCGAACATCACAACTCGTAGTCGTCGGAGGCGTCGCGCTCGTGATCGCTGCCGCACCCGCAGCGGTGGTCTCACTGTCCGCACCCGGTGTGAACCCGACGCAGGTCGCAACCTGCCGGCCCGGTGAGGATCTACGGGGCGGCGTCTGCGTGTCGGTGGAACCCAATGCGCCACAGGCCGACATCCCGGGTAACCCCGATCTGCCGGCGGTGGACATTCCCGGCGGCGCCATCCCGTGCACCGGCGCCAACACCGGCGAATGCATCGGCCTCACCGAGAGTGGGCAGGGACGCGAACCCGCGGTGCGACCGACTTCGAAGTTCGGCGATATCCCGGTTGCTCCGTAGCCCGGGCTGACATTTTGCTCACCCCGGCCAGGTCGTCGGCGCGCGGTGGGGTGATCGGTGCCAACGAAAAATCACTGGCAGCAGATTCCGGCTCGGTGTAGCTTCGCGGGTACACAGGGAAGGAGGTGGTCCGTCAAAGTGAGTGACTTATGGACATGTGAGGTGGCTGCCCGCTAGCAGCGCCGGGGTAAGCCTTGCGCGCGCTGGCGAATTCCCCGCAGCCACCCGGCCCCCGAGCCTCCCGGTCTGTCCAACCAGGTACCACGGCTCGGGGGCTGCCCATTTCTGGACGCGGTTACTGCCGCGGGCCGCCCAGAGCACCCGGCGGCTGTGGGGCCAGTGACTGACAGGCGTCCATGGCTTCCTCCCACTGCGTCTGGTCCACCCCGGGCGGTGCCGGCGGCGCCGCGCCGTCACCGGGCGGCGGTCCGGCCGGATGCCCGGGCCCGCCGGGATGGCCAGGGCCACCGGGATGACCGGGCCCCCCCGGTGCGCCGGGGGCACCTTCGGGCGGCGCCGGAATCCCGTGCTCCTGCATGCACTGTCCGAAGGCATCCGGGGTGACCGGCGCGGATGCTGCTGGGGACGACGGGGCTGAGGCCGCTGTCGACGTTGCCGCGGCCGGGGATGCCGCACTGGACGATTCGGCCGGCTCCGCCGCGGAACAAGCCGCCGCCGAGCCGATCACGGCGAATGCGGCCAAGCCGGTGAACGTCGTTCGAAGAATGCGCTGTCTCATGGCGATGACCGTATGGGAGCCCGCTGAGCACCGGATTGTTGCCGGCTATGCGTGCGCTGTGTGGCGCGCCGCCGGAACTAGCTCGGGCCGGGCGCCAGGGTCGAACAGGCCTTCGTGGCCTCCTGCCAGGTCTGCTCGTCGACCCCGGCCGGCGGCCCGGTCGTCGGTCCCGGCGCAGTCGGCACGCCGTGCTCGGACAGGCAGTGGGCGTAGTTCCCGTGCTCGGCCGGCGGTGCGGTGGGAGCCGGTTGCGGCCCCTCCGACGCGCACGCGCCGAGCAGTGCTGCCGCGGCAAGCAGTCCTGCCGCGATGATCGGCCGGCGCATCATCCGACGTACCGTGACAGCCGGGCCGACAGATGCGGTACCAGCCCGCCGTCGGCGTCCACACGTTCCTCCACGTAACCCAGGTCTCCGTTCTCGACGATGCCGTAGAGCCGCTTGGCGCCGCCGACGAGCAACCCGGATTTGCTGCGGGCCAGCGCATCGGTGACGAGTTCCCAGGATGCCTGGGTGAGGGGCTTGCCATAGAAGAGTTCGACGTAGCCGGCCGAATGGGCCAGCAGGAGTTCGATGGCCTGCGATTCGTCGCGGCCGGTGGGATCGTCGGGATCGGTGACGAATCGCCAGAAACCGGTTTCACGCAGGCCGGGGGCGTCGTATTCACCGGATTCGGTCAACCGCCAGGACCGGGAATCCCAGATCAGGTAGTCACCGCCATCGTGGGACACCACGATCTGCTGACCGAAGCGGTAGTCGCCGTGGGTGTCGCGGCCTTCGCCTTCGCCGCGCCAGACGCCGACGAGCGGCAGGAGTGCCAGCAGCGCATCGTTGAGTTCGACGCCGTCGCGCAAATTGGCCGTGTCGGCGGGCATCGGCAGATCGTCGAAGGCCGGAATGTTGCGGGCAGCTGTGGCTTTGGCCCGTTCGGCGGCAGCCGCTACCGCCCGGTCACCGGAACCCGGCGCGGGCGCCGGGGCGTCGGCTGGGAGGTTCCGGTCGGAGGTCACGATTCGTCGGTGACGAGGCGGTACAGCGCATACAGCGCGAACCAGGTGATGACCACGACGGCCGCGACGAGCATGAGTTCGAAGAAGAGCACCACGGGAATCAGTCTAGTTCCTGGTCGAGGGGGTCGGCGTCGCGGGTCGGGACGCCCGGATATCACCCGAACGTGAGCTTGTGTGCGAGAAATCGGCAAAACTCCGCACACAAGCTCACGTTCGAGCGGCAGAAACTCGGCGAGCCTTGATCGTCGCTAGGCGACCTTGACGTCGACCTCGTGGATGCCGGCGCCGGCCGGGGCCACACTGGCGTCGCCGTTGCCCGCCGGGGACAGGGCGCGCAGCGTCCAGGTGCCCGGGGCGGCGAAGAAACGGAAATCACCGGTCGCCGAGGCCACGACCTCAGCGGTGAACTCGTCGCTGGAATCCAGCAGACGCACGAAGGCACCGCCAACTGCCTGACCGGAACCGTCGACCACACGGCCGGTGATCACGGTTTCCTTCTCCAGGTCGACGCCGGCGGGCAACGTCAGTCCTTGCTTCGGTGCAGAGCACATATCAACTTCCCAACTCGATCGGGGCGCCCACCAGGGAGCCGTATTCCGTCCAACTGCCGTCGTAGTTCTTGACGTTCTGGTGTCCCAGCAGCTCCTGCAGCACGAACCAGGTGTGCGAGGAACGCTCACCGATCCGGCAGTAGGCGATGGTCTCCTTCTGCCCGTCGAGGCCGGCCGCGGCGTACAGCTTGGCCAGTTCCTCGTCGGACTTGAAGGTGCCGTCGTCGTTGGCTGCCTTGCTCCACGGAACGTTGATGGCGCCGGGGATATGCCCGGGCCGCTGGCTCTGCTCCTGCGGCAGGTGCGCCGGGGCCAGGATCTTGCCGGAGAACTCGTCCGGGGACCGCACGTCGACGAGGTTCTTCGCGCCGATCGCGGCGATCACCTCGTCGCGGAAGGCCCGGATGTTGTTGTCGGGGGCCTGGGCGGTGTACGACGTGGCGCTGCGGGCCGGCACGTCCTTGACCAGCGGGCGGCCGTCGAGCTGCCAGCGCTTGCGGCCACCGTCGAGCAGCTTGACGTCGTTGTGGCCGTACAGCTTGAAGTACCAGTAGGCGTAGGCCGCGAACCAGTTGTTGTTGCCGCCGTACAGGATCACCGTGTCTTCGTTGCTGATTCCCTTGTCGGACAACAGCTTCGAAAACTGCTGCTGGTCGACGAAGTCGCGCTTGACGGCGTCTTGCAGGTCGTCTTTCCAGTCCAGTTTGACGGCGCCGGGGATGTGGCCCTCGTCGTCGTAGGCGCTGGTGTTCTCGTCGACCTCGACGAACACCACGCCAGGGGTGTCGAGGTTGTTCTCGGCCCATTCGGTCGAGACCAGGACGTCGGAACGTGCCATGTACGAATTCCTTTCGGTTACTTCAGATCTGAGCTTCAGGCGGGTTGGGTGGACAGGGGCCTCGAGGGGCGCAGCCGCGCCACCAGGGGATAGATCTGGCAGCCCAGGCAGATGCCGAAGGCGGCGTTGAGGAAGGCCGCCACCAGGGCGAACGCGGTGGCGGTCAGGCCGAGTGCGGTGATGCCGAAGGCGAATCCGGCGGTGCCCGCGACGGCGAACACGAAACCGACCAGCTGGGCGAACTTCAGCGGCGGCACCGGCTCGCGCTCGCTGACCGGCGCCAGCCGCGGGGCAATGAACGCGGCGAACACCCGGCCGTAGGGATGCTTACGTGGTCCGCCGGCCGCGCCGACGGCGAACACCACCGCCTGGATGCCCAGCAGCGCCGCGGCCGCGGGGGCGCTCGCCCCGGCGACGAGCAGTGTGGCGATCAGGACGGCGGTGGTGGCCCAGGCCGCAAATCGTGGTCCTCGCACGTCCACCTGGGCGGGCTGCTCCTGGCGGGGCCGGGTTGATGTCGATGACATGAAAACGAACTCCTGTTGTTGTCGAAGGCCTGGTGTGTGCAGGCTCGGGACACAAGGCCCGAGCGGGCGCGCGAACGCGCGCGGCTGCGCTCAACAGCAACAACAACAGCAGCAACCCGCGACGCGGCACAGATCGACTGCGCGGCGCTTGGTGAGCACAAGCTCAAGGCGGGCTGACACGAGCGACAGCTTACCCAATGACCGCCGGGTCAAGCCAACAGCGGTTCCAGCACCGAGCGCAGGTCAGCGGCCTTGGGGACCCCGCTGGTGCGGAACCGCGGCCGGCCGTCGCGGTCGAAGATGATGGTGGTGGGCAGCGACAGCACCGAAAGGCGCCGGGCGGCTTCGGGATTGGCGTCCATGTCGATCTCGACGTGGGAAACCTCGGGCAGCTCGTCGCAGACCTGGTCGACGACGCGGCGCACGCCTGCGCAGGGCCCGCACCACTCGGCCGAGAAGTGCAGCACGGTCGGGCCGGTGTCGGAGAGACCCAGACCGCTGGTGTCGATGTTGGCCGCCTCGGCACTGGATTTGATCAGGCCGGCGCGCAGCGTGATCAGGCGACCGATGATGTACGCCACCCCGAGCGCGGCGATGAGCACCACGATCACCAGCACCATTGATGAGCTCATGTTTGTCTGAACCCTCCGAGGTTGATGGTTACTCCCGAGGCGATGCCCTCGATGATCACGTCGGAGCCGCGGGCGCCGGCAGTGGTCGGCGTGATCCCGAAGGGCAGCTTCTGCCCGGTGATCGTGTTGCTGAACTCCGACAGCACGGCGGGGATCGTCTCGTCGGGCACCGGCTCCTGGGCGGTTCCGGGGCCGGTCAGGATGCCAGTCGCGGTCAACACCAAGGTGGTCTTGTCCTGGCCGGCGAACGACAGGTCGACCGAGACGCTGATGCGCTTGTCCAGCCCGGAGGCCTTGGGGGTTCCGGTGAACACCAGACCCTGGCTGCTGGAGATTCCCGACTCGGTGGTGCCCCCGGTGGAGTCGTTGGTTTCCCGCGAGGGCGCCTCGACCAGAAGGTCGTCGATGCCCATCAACCTGCCGATATGGGTGGAGTCGATGATGATGCGGCTTTCGGCCTTGGTGACCGGCAGGGGGGCCTCGGGACGGATCAGCCAGGACGACTCGGTGAGGTCGACGCCGTGCAGGGTGGCTTCCAGCGAGGTCTTGCCCACCACCGGATGGTCGACGCCGGTGGCCCGGATCTCGACCTCGTTGAAATGGTGGTTACGGGCCTGGGTGACGAACGGGAAACCCAGGATCGCCACCCACGGATCCCAGCTCAGCCCGGCGGCGCTGCGTACGTTGCGGGCCAACCGGTACTCGGCGTAGATCGCGGAGCCGAAATCGGCACCGACCAACCCGACGACGAGGGCGGTCACGGCCGCGGTGATCCCGATCAGCAGTTTGCGCACCGCCACATTGTCGCCCACGGCCGCGGCATCGACCCGCTCGGCGCGGCTAATCAGCAGGTGAGGCGTTATCGTTAGAACACTAAAGGCCGGTAACGGCTACATGTCAGTCATGAATCTGACCGTGCGGACATCGGGGTCCGCACGATCGTGGACGTGATTGCCCGGCGCGCCGGAGGACCCGTTGGACCTGCTGCTACTGACCGTCGACCCGCATCCCGAGTCGGTCCTGCCCTCGCTCGCCCTGCTGGCCCACACCGTGCGCACCGCCCCGACGGAAGTCTCCTCGCTGCTGGAAGCCGGCAGCGCCGACGTGGCGATCGTCGACGCCCGGACCGATCTGGCCGCCGCCCGTGGCCTGTGCCGGCTGTTGGGCACCACCGGCACCTCGGTGCCGGTGGTGGCGGTGCTCAACGAGGGCGGATTGGTCGCGGTCAACCACGAATGGGGCCTGGACGACATCCTGTTGCCCAGCACCGGCCCGGCCGAGATCGACGCCCGGCTGCGGCTGCTCGTCGGACGTCAGGGCGGCGGTGCCAACCAGGAGAACGTCGGCAAGATCACACTGGGTGAGCTCGTGATCGACGAAGGCACCTACACCGCACGGCTGCGCGGCCGTCCACTCGACCTCACCTACAAGGAGTTCGAGCTGCTCAAGTACCTCGCGCAGCACGCCGGGCGGGTTTTCACCCGGGCACAGCTGCTCCAGGAGGTCTGGGGCTATGACTTCTTCGGCGGCACCCGCACCGTCGACGTGCACGTCCGCCGGCTGCGCGCGAAACTCGGCTCGGAGTACGAATCGCTGATCGGTACCGTCCGCAACGTCGGATACAAGGCGGTGCGTCCGTCGCGCAGCCGCGCCGCGGCCGCCGAGGCAGCCGACACCGCCACCGATGACGACGACGTCGTCACCGATGAGGTGGCCGATGACGACGATTTCGGCGTGGCGCCCGACGAGGTGGACGAGCCGCTGGCGGGCAGGCTGCCCAGCCAGTGACTGCACTCGCCTGGCGGACCGGCCTGTCGCACGCCGAACAGACCGGGATCCGCGAACTCATCGCCGCCGCCACCGCGGCCGACGGGGTGGCACCAGTCGGCGACCAGGTGCTGCGTGAGTTGGACCACGACCGCACCCGGCATCTGCTGGCCACCGAGGGGTCCGAGCTGCTCGGTTACCTCAACCTGGCCCCGGCCGGTGACGATGCGCCGCCGATGGCCGAGCTCGTGGTGCATCCGCAGGCCAGGCGTCGCGGTGTGGGGACAGCGCTGGCCGGCGCCGGGTTGGCCGAGGGCGGGGCCGCCACCCGGGTCTGGGCGCACGGCAACCTGGCGGCGGCCCGGGCGCTGGCGGACGCACTGAACCTCACGGTCGCGCGCGAACTGCTGCAGATGCGTCGCGCGTTGTCGGACCTGCCGCCGCTGCGCACCGTCGACGGCGTCCGGATCAGCACCTACGCCGGACCTGCGGACGACGCCGAGATCCTGCGGGTCAACAACGCCGCTTTCGCCTGGCATCCCGAGCAGGGCGGCTGGACCGAGCACGAGATCGCCGAACGACGGGCCGAGCCCTGGTTCGACGCCGAAGGCCTGTTCGAGGCATTCGACGCGGACACCGGCGCGTTGCTGGGCTTCCATTGGACGAAAACGCACAGTGCCGACCTCGGCGAGGTCTATGTCGTCGGCGTCGACCCCGCCGCGCAGGGACGCGGACTGGGTTCGCTGCTGACCCTGGTCGGCCTGCACCACCTCGCCGAGCGATCCCTGCGCACCGTGCTGCTCTACGTCGAGGCGGACAACTCCGCGGCGGTGGCCACGTACCGGAATTTGGGTTTCGAGGTGCACAGCGTCGACGCGGCGTACGCCGCCGGTTAACCCGATGCGCTGTGAATACGCTGAACCTGTTCACTGCTGATTTACCTGCTGTCCGCAAGTTGTCCATTGCGGCCGAATAGGTTGCCGGAGAGTTCGAAGCCGTCAATTGAAAAGCCGTCAACGGAAAGTGGGACACGTGAAGCTCATCAGCATTGGCACGGGTGTTGGCAAGCCACTCGGGGCTGCGTTGTCCGCGACTGCGCTCGCGGTACTCACGCTGACCGCGTGCGGCAGCGACAACAACACCGGTGCCACGGGCTCCTCGGCGTCGGGCAGCAGTGCGGCGGCCTCGGGGGAGTGCGGCGGCAAGAGCTCGCTGACGGCTGAGGGCTCGACGGCGCAGCAGAACGCCATCGCGGAGTTCAACCGGATGTGGGGCCAGGTGTGCCCCGGCAGCAACCTGTCCTACAACCCGACCGGTTCGGGTGCGGGGGTTGATCAGTTCATCGCCAAGCAGGTCGACTTCGCCGGCTCGGACTCGCCCCTCAAAGACGATCAGGTCGCCCGGGCCGCCGAGCGCTGTGGCGGCAACGAGGCCTGGAACCTGCCGCTGGTGTTCGGCCCTGTCGCGCTGGCCTACAACGTCGAAGGCGTCGACAAGCTCGTCGTGAGCCCGGACGTGCTGGCCAAGATCTTCCAGGGCCAGATCACCAAGTGGAACGACCCGGCGTTGGCCGCGCTCAACGGCGGCACCGCGCTGCCCGACGTGAACATCACCCCGATCTACCGGTCGGACTCCTCGGGCACCACGGACAACTTCCAGAAGTATCTGGCCGCCGCCGCACCGCAGACCTGGACCAAGGGCGTGGGCAAGGAATTCAACGGCGGAGCCGGTGAGGGCGCGCAGAAGTCCTCCGGTGTGGTGCAGGCCGTGCAGGCCACCCCGGGTTCGATCGGCTACGTCGAGAAGAGCCCGGCCGCCGCGGCCGGACTGCCCTACGCCGAGATCGACAGCGGCGCCGGCGCGGTCCCGCTGGACGACCAGTCGACCACCAAGGCCGTGGACGCCGCCACGTTCGAGGGGGAGGGCAAGGACCTGGTCCTCGACCTGAACGCGCTGTACGCGTCGAAGGAGGCCGGCGTCTACCCGCTGGTGCTGGCGACGTACGAGATCGTTTGCTCCAAGGGCTACGACGCCGACACCGCGGCAGCGGTCAAGTCGTTCCTGACCGTGGCCGCCAACGAGGGCCAGGCCAGCCTGGCGCAGGCCGGATACATCGCGCTGCCCGACAAGTTCAAGCAGCGCCTGCTGACCTCAGTCGAAGCGATCGCGTAGTAGCCCCGGCTGGCGTTGAACGACGAAACTGGGCGAGGATGGGTTTTTCCACCACATGACCAACAGGGGCCCTGACGGGACAACAGTGACGACGCCGAATCCAGCTGAATCGGGGTCGGGGGAGACGCTCGCCTCCCCCGTCCCCGGGCCAGAATCCATCTCCACCAACCCGTCCAGGGCCGCCAAGGTCCGCCTCGGCGACCGAATTTTCCATGGCTTGGCTGAGGGTTCGGGCATCCTGATCGTCGCCCTGATCGCGGCGATCGGCGTGTTCCTGCTCTGGCGCGCGGTGCCGGCGCTGACCCGCAACGAGGAGAACTTCTTCCTTTATGGCGGCAACTGGATCACGACCGACACCTCGGCGATGCACTTCGGCATCTTCGAGCTGCTGCAGGTGACGGTGTTCGTTTCGGTGTTCGCGCTGGTGCTGGCGATGCCGGTGGCCCTGGGCATCGCGATCTACCTGACCCAGTACGCCTCGCGCCGGCTGGCCGGGCCCCTGGCATACCTGGTGGATCTGCTCGCCGCGGTGCCGTCGATCGTGTACGGCGTCTGGGGCCTGTACGTCCTCGCCCCGGCGATCAAACCCTTTGCGGTGTGGCTCAATACCAACTTGGACTGGCTGTTCCTGTTCAAGACCGGTAACGCCTCGGTGGCCGGTGGCGGCACGATCTTCACGGCGGGCATCGTGCTGGCGGTGATGATCCTGCCGATCATCACGGCGGTGACCCGCGAGGTGTTCACCCAGACCCCGCGCGGTCAGATCGAGGCGGCACTGGCGCTCGGCGCCACCCGGTGGGAAGTGGTACGCACGACGGTGCTGCCGTTCGGGTTGTCCGGCTACATCAGCGGCGCCATGCTGGGGCTGGGCCGCGCGCTCGGTGAGACGATCGCGCTGCTGATCATCCTGCGCGGCACGCAGACGGCGTTCAGTTGGACGCTGTTCGACGGCGGCTACACCTTCGCCAGCAAGATCGCCGCCACCGCAAGCGAGTTCAACGACGAGTACAAGGCGGGGGCCTACATTGCCGCCGGCCTGGTGCTGTTCATCCTCACGTTTGTGGTGAACTCGCTGGCCCGCGCTGCGGTGGCCGGAAAGGGGCGCTGATGAGCGCTTGCGCGAAGAGGAGATGGCGCTGATGAGCGCTTGCGCGAAGAGGAGATGGCACAGGTGACGTCGACGCTCGAACGGCCGGTCAAGGCCGCCGCATTCCAGGGCGTGAGTCTGCGGCGCAAACTGACCAACCACTTCGCCACGCTACTGGTCAGCTTGTCGCTGCTGGTTGCCCTGATCCCGCTGGCCTGGGTGCTGTATTCGGTGATCTCCCGGGGTTGGGCCGCATTGAGCTCACCGGTGTGGTTCACCAATTCGCAGGCCGGGATGACGACGTTCACCGCGGGTGGCGGGGCGTATCACGCGATCGTCGGCACCTTCCTGCAGGGCGTCGTGTGCTCGCTGATCTCCATTCCGATCGGTGTCATGGTGGCCGTCTACCTGGTCGAGTACGGCGGTGGCACCCGGTTGGGCAAGGTCACCACGTTCATGGTGGACATCCTCACCGGGGTGCCCTCGATCGTGGCCGCGCTGTTCATCTACGCATTGTGGGTGGCCACGCTCGGTTTCGGTCGGTCCGGGTTCGCCGTGTCACTGTCGTTGGTGCTGTTGATGATTCCGGTGATCGTGCGGGCCACCGAGGAGATGTTGCGCATCGTGCCGATGGATCTGCGCGAGGCGAGTTATGCACTGGGTGTACCGAAGTGGAAGACGATCGTGCGGATCGTGATCCCGACGGCGCTGTCGGGCATCGTCACCGGCGTGATGCTGGCGCTGGCCCGGGTGATGGGGGAGACCGCACCGCTGCTGATCCTGGTGGGCTATGCGCAGGCGATGAACTTCGACATGTTCGGCGGGTTCATGGGGTCGCTGCCGGGCATGATGTACGACCAGATCTCGGCGGGGGCGGGCGCCAATCCGGTGCCCACCGACCGGATGTGGGGTGCGGCGCTGACGCTGATCCTGTTGATCGCCTTGCTCAATGTCGGTGCACGTGCGGTCGCCAAATTCTTTTCCCCCAAGAAGGTGTAGGAGCTTCCGATGGCCAAGCGGCTGGATCTCAAAGACGTCAACATCTACTACGGTGCGTTCCACGCGGTTTCGGATGTGTCGCTGTCGGTGCAGCCGCGCAGCGTGATGGCCTTCATCGGCCCGTCGGGCTGTGGCAAGTCGACGGTGCTGCGCACGCTCAACCGCATGCACGAGGTGATCCCGGGCGCCCGGGTCGAGGGCTCGGTGCTGCTCGACGGTGAGGACATCTACGGTCCGGGGGTGGATCCGGTGGGGGTGCGCAAGACCATCGGTATGGTGTTCCAGCGTCCGAATCCGTTCCCCACCATGTCGATTCGTGACAACGTGGTCGCCGGTCTCAAGCTGCAGGGTGTGCGCAACAAGAAGACCCTGGACGAGGTGGCCGAGCGTTCGCTGCGCGGCGCCAACCTGTGGAACGAGGTGAAGGACCGACTGGACAAGCCCGGCGGTGGGCTTTCCGGTGGGCAGCAGCAGCGGTTGTGCATCGCCCGCGCCATCGCGGTGCAGCCCGACGTGTTGCTGATGGACGAGCCGTGCTCGGCGCTGGACCCGATTTCCACGTTGGCGATCGAGGATCTGATCTCCACGCTCAAGCAGGATTTCACCATCGTGATCGTCACGCACAACATGCAGCAGGCCGCCCGGGTGAGCGATCAGACCGCGTTCTTCAACCTCGAGGCCACCGGCAAGCCCGGCAGGCTGATCGAGATCGATGACACCGAGAAGATTTTCTCCAACCCGACCCAGAAGGCCACCGAGGACTACATCTCGGGCCGCTTCGGCTGAGTGTCGCCGATTACGGGGTGAGCACCACGCGGATGCCGGAGGGCTCGCCGCCGGCCCAGACCTCCGCCACATCGGCCAATGCCCTTGGCTGGGTGCGTAGTTCGAGCCGGCCGTCGGCGACCATCTGGAACAGCTCCGGCAGTGCCTCGGTTCGGGCCTGGGCCATGACCGTGAGCGGCACGCTGCCGATACCGACCCCGCGCAGCGTGATCCCGGTGCTGCGCAACACGCCGGCATCCAGCGGCAGGGTGGGTCCGGCCATCGATCCGATCTGCACGAACCGGGTCGGATGGTAGTGCGCGGCAGGATGACTGGCGGTCAGGCCGGTGAGCACCTGGGCGGCGGGTTCGCCCCACAGATAGTCGAGCACTGCGTCGAATGGCCGCTGGGCGTGCATCTCGGACACCTCGGCGCTCAGGTCGCCGGCGCCGAGGGTGATCGTGGCGTGCGCGCCGGCCGAGCGCAGCCAGGCCAGGCGGTCGGTGTTGCGGCCGACGGCCACCACATTTTCGGCGCCGAACATCGAGGTGGCCAATTGCACTGCCATGGAGCCGGTGACGCCGGTGGCGCCGAGCACCAGGACGTGGTCTCCGGGCTTGACGGCAGCCGCATGCGACAGTGCGGTCCAGGCCGAGATACCGGGGTTGGGTAGGGCCGCCGCGGTCACCGAGTCGACGTGTTCGGGGACGTCGATACCACCACGCGGGTCGACCACGGCACGTTGGGCCATCATGCCGGAGTAGCCCACCGCTCCGGTGTAGATGCGACGGCCGTCGGCGAGCCGGACGACACCGTCGACGCCGGGAATCGCGGGCAGTGCAATCTCCTTGCTGGCGTAGTGTTTTCCCGACACCAGGGCGCGGGTGAGGTTGGTCAGGGCCGATGCCTCCACGACAGCCACCTCGGCGCCGTCGCGTGGTTGGGGTTCGGGTACGTCGGTGTAGACGGGGGGTTGGCCCCACTCGGTGACCAGCGCGGCCAGCATGGCAACTCCTTTTGTTTCCGGAGATATGGTTTCTGTGGAAACAATCTACCCACGGTGTCACCGGGTGGCAAGATGGTTTCCGTGAAAACCAAACCGGAGCTGATCCAGGCCATCAACGAACTGATGACCGTGGTGGGCGATCGGCTCGGGAACGACGGGGACGGCGATGCCGAGCGGGACTTCATGGCCGCCCGGTGTCCGCAGCGCCTGCACGCGAAGGTGCGGACGCTGCCGACATCGGCCATGCACCTGCTGGCCGAGATCGCCGAAGGCCCGGTCAGCCTGGTGGGGCTGGCCGCACGCTCGGGCCGGCTCAAGGGCACCGTGTCCAAGCACGTGCAACGACTGGTCGAGGCGGGATTGGTGGAGCGTAGGCCGGTGCCCGGTAATCGCAAGGAGATCGAACTCGGTCTGACCGCTGACGGCGAAGTCGTGGCCGACGTGCACCGGCAACTGCATGACGAGATGGACCGTGGCGCCCGCGACTTCCTGCTCCGCTACACCGGCGCCGAGCTGCAGGTCCTGGTCAAGGTGCTGCGGGACCTGGCCGGGGCACACAGGGACGGGGTCCGCCTGGTGCCGCCGGCCGAGCCCTGACCTACTGCGAGGAGGGCACCGACTCCCCGTCCGGGTAAGACCCGGTGACCTGGAAGATGACCCGCCGGGCCACTTCGACGGCATGGTCGGCGAAGCGTTCGTAGAAACGGCTCAACAGCGTCACATCCACGGCCGCCGTCACCCCGTGCTTCCACTCCCGGTCCATCAGCACCGAGAACAGGTGACGATGCAGGTCATCCATCGCATCGTCCTCCTCCTGGATGCGGGCCGCCTTCTCCGGATCCTGGGTGAGCAGCACCTCGCGGGCGGCATGGCCCAACTCGACGGCCACCCGGCCCATCTCGGCGAAGTAGCCGTTCACCTCCTCGGGCAGCACGTGCTGCGGGTGGCGCCGGCGGGCGATCTTGGCCACATGCAGCGCCAGCGCCCCCATCCGGTCCACATCCGCGACGATCTGGATCGAGCCCACCACCGCGCGCAGGTCGCCGGCCACCGGTGCCTGCAGCGCCAGGAGCACGAATGCCGCTTCCTCGGCCTGGGTGCTCAGCGTGGTCATCTGGTCGTGGTCGGTGATGACCTGTTCGGCCAGGGCCAGATCGGCCTGCAGCAGCGCCTGCGTGGCACGCTCCATTGCGGTACCCGCCAGCTCGCACATCTCGCCGAGTTGGTCGGTCAGTGAACGCAGCTGCTCGTTGTAGTGGGTACGCATGCTGCAAGATTAGGCTGTCGTTGACCCTGGCGTCACGATGCGTCGATGAACGAACGGTGAATGCCGTGCCGGCCGGGCGCAGCCTATTCGCAGGTGGTGTCGGCGGCGTTGGTCACGGTCAGGTCCTCGGGCAGGTGCGTCGGGGAGCTACTGGTGCCCTTCACCACGTGTACCTGCACCTCCGACCCGCTCGGGGTCGGCGGGTTCACCGAGTAGAAGTCGGTGCCCAGCACCACCTGCACCACGTCGCCCATCCCGGTCACCCGTTCGATGGTCGGGTTGGCGAAGGAGCTGGCCACCGTCGCGGCCGCTTCCTCGTTACCGGGTGAGAAGAAGACCGTGGTCGACGGCAGCGCCCCCGGATAGTCGTCGGGGGTGTTGACGTTGAAGCCGTGCTCCTCCAGCTCGGTGGCCGCCGTGGCGGCCAGCCCGCTCTGGCCCGTCGAGTTCGACACCTGCACCGTGACGTCCTGCGGTTCGGTGGTGACGGCGTTGACCATCTCGCCGCTGTCGGTGGCGGCCGGCGCGGGGACCGGCACCGTGGACTGCGGTGTGGTCTGCGACGGAGCGGCGGCCTGCACGGACGACGTGGCCGATTCCGGGGTGCCCGGGACCGGGGTGTTGTCCGGGTTCTTCTCGCCCGGCAGCGGATCGTCGTTGATGATCGCGTCGAACAGGGCCCGCATGTCGTCACTGCGGGGAACCTCGTTGCCGTACTCGTCGGCGTAGCCGACGGTCGGCACCGTGACGAAGGTGATCCGGCCGGCGTTCACGCCCTGCACGGACTGGCCCAGGTCGACGAGATCCTTGGTTTTGATGTTGTCGACGAAGCTGTCGCTGATGAACATGTTGACGACGTTGTTGAGCTTGTTGAGCGAGAAGAACGTGTCGCGGGAGATCAGCGAGCGCAGCAGCGAGGACAGGAACAGCTGCTGCCGTTTGATGCGGCCGTAGTCGCCGTTGTACTCCGTGGTGATCTGCCGGGCCCGGACATAGTTCAACGCGGTGTGGCCGTCGATCATCTGCCGCCCGGCCACGGGCAGTACGGTGCCCAACTCGTAGTCCTCGAGCGGGGTGGTGCTGCACACCTCGACACCGCCGAGCGCGTCGACCATCTTCGAGAAACCGGAGAAGTCGACGGCCATGAACCGGTTGATCGACAACCCGGAAAGCTTCTGGATCACCTTCACCAGACACTTCGGGCCGCCGAAGGCGAACGCCGAGTTCAGCTTGGTCTCGGTGTAGACCTCGTCCGGGCCGTAGGTCTCGGTCTCCTCGTCGTACAACGGCCCGTAGGTCGCGGTCTCCGGATTCCAGGGCTCGCACTTCATCGGCGTGATCGACAGGTCACGCGGGAACGACACCGCCACCACCCGCTCCCGGTTGGCCGGGATGTTGACCAGCATGATCGTGTCCGAGCGCGCGCCGCCGGCGTCCTCGGTATCGCCGGCACCCATGTCCGCGTTCTCGCCGAACCGGCTGTCGGTGCCGATGATCAGGAAGTTCTCGTCACCGAACTGGGCATTGGGGTCGAGGATGTCACGCGAGTTGAGGTCCAGCGCGGCGACCTTGTTGAGGCTGTTGTTCTTCGAGGACTGCCACTGCCAGGCGCCGCCGGTCAACACCAGGGCGAGCACCGCGAGCATCGCTGCGGCGGCCCGTCCGGCGAGCATCACCCGGCGGTTGATCGGTGGCCGGACCGGCTCCATGACGGTGGTTTCGTCGGGGTCGTGCTCGTCCGGTGGGACCGGGCGGACCCGCCACGCCGGGCGATCCTTCGGCACGTCATATTCGTAGACCGCGGGCAGGGCCGGGAGCACGTCGGTATCGGTGTTCTCGGTGGCGGCGTCGGCGTGCTCCAGCGGGTCCCCGAGCGGCGCGTCCATCGGCGCCTCGAACGAGTCGTCGAACTGCTCCGGGTAATCCTCGGCTTCGAGGAAATCCTGGGGTCCGTCGTCCTCCGGAGCGATCCGCACCGCTTCGATGACGTCCGTGGGGTCGGGCACGTGCGGGCGGATGTACACCGGCTCGGCATCCGGCCCCTCAAGGTATGCCGGGTCTGGCTCCGCCTCGTGGATGAACTCCGGTTCTGGCTCCGGTTCGACGTCGTCCAGGTCGTCGAGGTCGTCCACGTCGTCGGGCTCCAGCCGGTGACGCCTCGGGGTGAATCCGGTCCCGGCGACCTTGGCGATGAGATCGGCGACAGTTACCCCGTCGGTATGGCTGCCGCTGGGTTCATCGGCGGCCAAATCATCCGGTAGCGGGTGATCCTGGCGCTCCCACGGCGCGGCACCTGGCAAAGGCCGCGCAGATCGGGTAATCCATTGGTTGTCAGAATGATCCGCCGAGGAGCGGCGCCGACGGCCGGGAGCGGCACCGGGAGTGGCGTTGTCAGCGTCACTCATGTCCTTACCGGCCTCCGACTCTTCGATCTCGCGACTGCGCGTCGGTGCGCATCGATTCTGCGGTGCTGCTGAGATTTTCTCCTCATCTCTTCTAGCAGCACTGTGCCGGGCTGGCTACCTGAGCCGGCCACGGCAAGGTCCCCATCGTACTGAGCCACCCTGAGACTGAGCCAGCCCCAACCCGGTGACGGAGTCGTCTCGATGTCATCTCGGTGTCGCCGGATCAGCCCCCGGAATTCATCACATCGGCCCCGACCGGCACCGCGCAGTCGTCGGGGTCGTCGAGCCAGCCCTCGGGCAGCGACACCGACGCGGCCGAGCCCTGCCGTCCGCGCGGCCCGCCGGCCGCGGCCGGGAAGGGCACGTCCGGATCGAGCTGGTCGAGCAGTGCGTCGAGCTCGGACCGGGTCTTGACCAGGGCCAGCGCACGGCGCAGATCGGCGCCCGCCGGGAACCCGTGCAGGTACCAGGCCACGTGCTTGCGGATGTCGCGCATGCCCTTGTCCTCGCCGAAGTGCGCGCTGAGCAGCTCGCCGTGGCGCCGCACGATGTCGGCCACCTCGCCCAGGGTGGGCGGGGTGGCGGGCGGGCGGCCGGTGAACGCCGCGGAGAGCTCGGCGAACAGCCACGGGCGGCCCAGGCAGCCGCGACCGATCACGACGCCGTCGCACCCGGTCTCGGCCATCATCGCCAGCGCGTCGTCGGCCTCGAAGATGTCGCCGTTGCCCAGCACCGGAATGCTGGTGACGTGGGCCTTGAGCGCGGCGATCTGGTCCCAGTCGGCCGTGCCGGAGTAGCGCTGCGCCGCGGTCCGGGCGTGCAGCGCCACGGCCGCGGCACCTTCCTCGGCGGCGATCCGCCCGGCGTCCAGGTGGGTGTGGTGCGCCTCGTCGATACCGACCCGGAACTTCACCGTCACCGGTATGTCGGTGCCTGCGACACCGCGCACTGCGGCCGCCACGATCTGGCCGAACAGCCGCCGCTTGTAGGGCAGGGCCGATCCGCCGCCGCGTTTGGTGACCTTGGGCACCGGGCAGCCGAAGTTCATGTCGATGTGATCGGCCATCCCCTCGTCGGCGATCATCTTGGCGGCCAAGTAGGTGGTGTCCGGGTCCACGGTGTACAGCTGCAGCGACCGGGGCGACTCGTCGGGCCCGAACGTCGTCATGTGCAGGGTGACCGGGTGCCGCTCGACCAGCGCCCGCGCGGTCACCATCTCGCAGACGTACAGGCCGCTGACGGTACCGGCGCGGGCGATCTCGAGCTCGCGGCACAGCGTGCGGAACGCCACATTGGTCACGCCGGCCATCGGCGCGAGCACCACCGGGCTGGGCAATGCGAACGGCCCGATCCGCAGTGGGGATCGGGCCGGCGCTGCTGTTGCAGGGGGCTGGGCGGTCAGGGTCATGAAGACGACGACGACACCAGCAGGTTCTTCATGGCCTTCTTCTCGGCCATCTTGCGCTCGCGCTCGAGGCGGCGCTCCTTGGCGACCTCGAACTTGTCGCAGGCGTCCTCGAGCTCTTCGACGATGCGGCCGAGGTCGTCGCGCAGGCGTGCGCCCTCGCCGGTGAAGTCCTCACGCTCGAAGATGCGCCACTTGCGCAGGATGGGCATCACCACGTCGTCCAGGTGAATCCGCGGGTCGTAGACGCCGCCGACGGCGATGACGACGGCCTTGCGGCGGAAGTCGGGCACCGTGTAGCCGGGCATCTTGAAGTTGTCGAGAACCCGGTGCAGCGAGCCCATCGCTTGGTTGGGCGCGATGTCCAGGCCGGCCGCCGAGACGTCCCGGTAGAAGATCATGTGCAGGTTCTCGTCGGCGGAGACACGCTGCAGCAGCTGGTCGGCGATCGGGTCATCGCAGGCCTTGCCGGTGTTGCGGTGGCTGACGCGGGTGGCCAACTCCTGGAACGACACGTACATCACCGAGTCGAACAGGCTCTCGGCGAACAGGTCGCCCTGCTGGTTCTGGCCGGGGGAGAAGCCGCGGGTGACCTGCTCGACGCGCAGCTCTTCCAGCTCGACGGGGTCGACGGCGCGGGTGACGACGAGGTAGTCGCGCAGGGCGATGCCATGTCGGTTTTCCTCGGCGGTCCAGCGGTTGACCCACTGGCCCCAGGCCCCGTCCATGCCCATGTTCATCGCGATCTCGCGGTGGTAGGAGGGCAGGTTGTCCTCGGTGAGGAGGTTCTGAATCATCGCGGTCTTGGCGACCTCGGACAGCTTGGACTGCTCGGGATCCCAGTCCTGGCCGCCGAGAGCGAAGTAGTTCTTGCCGTCCGACCACGGGATGAAGTCGTGCGGGTTCCAGTCCTTACGCATCCGCATGTGGCGGTTGATGCTGGTCTCTACGACAGGCTCGAGTTCGTGCAGGAGCTGCAGGTCGGTGTATTCCCGCTGCTGCGTCATATGCCCTCAACTCTCCTCACGTCCGCGGACGCTCAGTTATCTGTACCTGTTGGTAGCAGTCAATATATCTGTGTAACCCGGTGACATCAAGTTACTCTGGGGGTCCCACCACGAGCGCTGCGCCGCGCCCGAAACGCCGGTAGGATCCGCTCAATTATCCGTCGAATACCCACACTCGGAGGTTGGGCACACGTGAAAAACTTCGTGCTCGGTGCCGGAACCGTTGCTGCCGCCGGTGCAGCAGTATCCCTGCTGTTCGGTGCCGGTGTCGCCGCGGCCGCTCCTAATGTCGCCGGCGAGACCTACGGGGACGCGGCGAGCGCGATGGAGGGGGCCGGCTACAGCGTCAAGGTGGCCGTCACCGTGGGCAGCAAGCTGTCCCAGGACGACTGCATCGTGACCAACACGTGGGACGCCCCGTTCGTCCGCGACGGCGGGGGTTCGTACAACCACGCCAACGGCGAGGTCATGGTGGCGCTGAACTGCGACGGTGACCACGCCACCGCCAACCATCCGGGTGCTTCGGTGGCCAGCCCGGCCGGCCGCGAGGCCAAGCAGGCCGAGGACCTGGAAGAGGCCAAGAAGGCCTACGCCGAACAGCAGGCCCAGCTGGCCCAAGAGGCCGAGCTCGCCGAGGTCAGCACCCCCGACGAGTAGGCGTGCTCGTTCGGCCCGGTGACGCCCAGCGTTCACCCGCAATTCCCTTGTGAGCCATCGGTTTTCATAATTTGCTCGGTAGCCTCGCCGACTGATGTTGCAGTTGCGCACAGTCGTGAGGAGTCGGGCGCCGATGAACAAACTCGTCGTTTCCGGGGCGGGAGCAGTGATCGCTTTCGCCGCCGCCGGTCTGTTGGGGGCGGGTGCGGCGACCGCCGCACCCGACGTGGTGGGCGAGACATATGAAGATGCCGCGTCGGCAATCGAGGGTGACGGCGGGACGGCCAAGGTGGCGGTCACCGTCGGGAGCAAGTTGTCCAAGGACGACTGCGTGGTCACCCAGGTGTGGGACGCCCCGTTCGTCCGTGATGCCGGTGACGAGTACACCCACGCCGACGGTGAGGTGATGCTCTCCCTCAACTGCGACGGCGGTTTCGCCGAGGCAGACCACCCGGGGGCGTCGGTGGCCAGCCCGGCCGGCCGTGAGGCCAAGAAAGCCGCGGACAAGGAAGCCGCCGAGAAGGAGGCTGCCGCGCAGGCGGCGGCCGCCGCCGAGCAGGAAGAAATCGCCGAGGTCAGCACTCCCGACGAGTAAGAGTTTCGGCTCGTCAACCGTTCTGACAGCTAGAATTCAGGTAGCTCCCCGGAGTCCGTGGCATGGGCCGCGGGCCGTGGGGCGACTGAAAAGGCACTCCGAAAGCGCTGCCGCCCCACACCGGGAGAGATCACCGGACGGGGAAGGTCGGCCAGATGAAGATCGCGATCGGGTTCGGAGCTGTTGTCGGTGCGTCAGCCGCGGGGTGCGCCCTCGCGATCCTCGGCGCAGGCGCTGCCCAGGCGGCGCCGGATGTGGTCGGTGAGACATACGGCGACGCGGCCGCCGCCATCGAGGGCGGCGGCGGCACCGTCCACGTGGCGGTCAGCGTGGGCAGTCGGTTGCCGCGGGACGAGTGCGTGGTCACCAACGCATGGACCGTCCGCCAGTTGGTGCCGATGACCACCGACACGTACTACGAGTACGACGAAGGGGTCACCCAGCTGGCGCTCAACTGCGAGGGCGACCACGCCACCGCGGACCATCCGGGAGCCTCGGTGGCCAGCCCGGAGGGCCGTGAGGCCAAGGCCGCTGCCGAACAGGCCGAAGCCGAGCAGCAGGGCATCGTCGAGGCCAGCACGCCCGACGAGTAGAGCGGTCAGTAGCTGCCGATCCGGCCGAGCAGCATGTCGACGCAGTAGTCGATGAACTGCTCGCGGGTGGCCGGCAACCTGTCATCGAGGTAGGCGGTGAACAGCGCGGTCAGCGCACCGATCAGGCTGGTCGCCACCATGGCCTGACGTACCGGGTCAGCGATGCGGGTCAGTTTGCGCTGCACCAGGTTGATGAAGTTGGGCATCCACTCCGCGCCCGAGCGGGTGAGCACCGGTTCGGATTCTGGGGCCAGTAGCAGCACGCGGCCCCGGGTGGGGTCGTCGACCATCAGGGCGACGAACTGTTCCACCGCGTCGCGCGGGGTGACGGCCGTGGTCAGGGCCGACATCGCCCGGGTGCAGACGTCGTCATACACCGCCCGGACGAAGGCGTCGCGATCGGCGAAGCTCTCGTAGAAGTACCGTTCGGTGAGTTCGGCCGCCCGGCACACCGCACGCACCGTCAGGGTGGACCCGTCGGCGTTGCCCAGCAACGCCACCCCCGCAGCGATCAGCTCGTCACGGCGTCGGGCCGCACGTTCCGGCAGCGGAACGCCCGACCATCGGCCGCGTCGTTGACCGGATGGCACATGTACTCCTAAGCGTCAATGACAACGTAGGTGGTCCCAGCTGATTCAAGACCATCGTCCTGCCGCCGAAGTGCACCCGTGACACAAGATACGTCTGAGACATACCCGCTGACCAGCGCATCCGCAGCGGTCGGCGTGTTCTTGGCGGGGTCCGACGCTCAGCGCCCGACCAGTGCGCTGTACTGCGGGCAGTAGACCTTGACCGCGCCCCAAACCAGGTGTGCCGCTTGGTGTTTGTCGATGCCGGCCTTGTTCATCAGCTGGCTGATGATGCCGCGCACCGTGCGGGCGGGCTCGATCTTGCCCTTCTCGACCGCGTCGCAGACACCACGGCCCACCGTGCCGGCCTCCTCGGCCGAGTTGGTGGGGATGCCCAGGTCCTTGACGATTGTGAAGAACTGGTCATCCTGCACGCTGGCCTGCGCCGGAGCCACCCCGAACACCGCGTGCGCCGCGAGTGCGGCCGCACCGATCGCGGTGGCCGCCGACCGTGTGCTCAAGCGCCGGTGCTTCATTCGGGTACTCCTTCGGTGAAACGTCCCGTCCACGATAAACATCGCCGGCCGCTGCCGCCCCGGCATGTGATCGAAGACCCGCTGTGAGATCGCTGTAGCCGACGGGCTACGCAGCCGAAATCGGTCGGCAATCGTGGTGGCCCAGGCTGACGCCATGACGACCATCTATGACCAGATCGGCGGCGCCGAGGCACTCGAGACCGTCGTCGACGATTTCTATCGTCGGGTGCTGGCCGACGATCAGCTGTCCGGATTCTTCGCCGGAACCAACATGGCCCGGCTCAAGGGCAAGCAGGTGGAGTTCTTCGCCGCCGCGCTCGGCGGGCCGGTCGAGTACCGCGGCGCCCCGATGCGCCAGGTCCATCAGGGCCGGGGCATCACCATGCACCACTTCAACCTGGTGGCCCAGCACCTGGGGGACAGCCTGGCCCGGGCCGGCGTCGCCGACGAACTCGTCGGGCAGATCATCGCCGCGATCACCCCGCTGGCCGACGAGATCGCCACCGCGCGCACCGCGTAGCCGGCGCCAGATCGCGACCGCCGCAACCAAAAACACCGCCTTGCGGCGGTGTGTGGTGCCCCCACCAGGGCTCGAACCTGGGACCTGCGGATTAAAAGTCCGTAGCTCTACCAACTGAGCTATAGGGGCGCGAAGAGACAGGGTACAAGATGACGGGTTTTTGTGTTGCGACCACCGGGTTTGAGGATTTGGGCATCTGTACCCTAAGCTATGCAAGCTCCCAACGAACGAGGTTGATGAGTACCCCGGAGAGATTCGGATCAGGCCCCCATCGTCTAGTGGCCTAGGACGCCGCCCTTTCACGGCGGTAGCACGGGTTCGAATCCCGTTGGGGGTACGCACCGCGGCAACGCGGAGCACGCAGGAAAGCAAGGCCCTGTGGCGCAGTTGGTTAGCGCGCCGCCCTGTCACGGCGGAGGTCGCGGGTTCGAGTCCCGTCAGGGTCGCCATCACGGCGAGGCACTTCGGTCTAAGGCCGACGGCCTTCCGGCCAGGTAGCTCAGTTGGTACGAGCGTCCGCCTGAAAAGCGGAAGGTCGCCGGTTCGATCCCGGCCCTGGCCACCACGTTCTACCTGCATAGACACGGGTCATGCACTCGGTTGTCGGTTTGATTCGTCCGGTTCTTGTCCGGTCTTCGGTGTGTGAATCTCAGTTGCGTGAAGCTGATCGAGGTTGGTTGCCACCTGATCCAGCTCGTCGGAGTAGAGGTCGCTGTAGATGTTCGCGGTGACCGTCGGCGTCGAGTGGCCCATCGTTTTCTGTACGTATCTCAGGTCTGCCCCCGATTTTCTGGCGAGGCTCGCATAGGTGTGGCGGAGATCATGAATGGTCAGTGGGGTCAGAGCGGTCTTCTTGAGGGCCTTGTTCCAGTGCGTGTGCCGACGCCAGTTGTTGGAGCGCAGCATCGCTCCGTTGGGTGAGGTGACTGCGGGCTCGTCCGGCGCTCGGCCGCTGATCCGCCCTTTGAAGATGTCGACGACGACTTGCGGCAGCGGGATCGTTCGGATGCCGGCTCGGGTTTTCGGAGGGCCGACGACGATGTGGCCCTCCACTTCTGGCGCCGCCCTTCGGACATAGAGGCGTCGGGCGACGAGGTCGACGTCCTTGACGCGGAGGCCGACGAGTTCGGACCAACGCAGGCCGGTATAGGCGAGGATGGTCACAACGTCGCCCTGATCCCCGCATGCCCTGGCGAGCGTCTGGACCTCCTGCGCCGTCAGGTAGCGGTGGCGCTCCCGCTCGGGAATGCGGCCCGCTGAGACGCCCAGGGCGGGGTTGCGGTGGATGCGGCCATCCTGGTGCGCCACGTCGAGAATCGAACGCAGGAGCCGCAACGTGGACACTTTCGCCCACGGCCCGACTGTCAATCCGCCAACGAACGCCTGGACGTCGGCGCGGGTGATTTCGTCGACCGGCACATGGCCGAACCGCGGCGCTATGCGCAGTTCCCAATGCTGGGTGTAGCCGCTCCACGTCTTCGGCGACACCGCCGGTTTCTTGGAGCCGGAAAATTGGGTCCAGATCCGGTTCAGCGGTGTGCGGCCGAGGCGTGGGTCGAACCGGCGGGCGCCAAGCGCGGCCTCGTTGTCGCGTTCGGATTTGAACGCCTTCGCCTCGCGGAGCGTCGGGAACGTCGCCGACGTTTCTACCCAGCCCGATGCCGCGTCAGGATCACGGATCAAGTAGCGGACTTGGTAGCGAGGCTCCCCGGCTGCGTTGAGCCGCTTTCGGATGCCGCGAGGCGTGTTGCCGGCCATTACCGACGCACCTGCTTCAGCCAGGACCGGACTTCGGCGCAGTCCCAGCGGCGCACCCGCTCGGACAGCGTGTAGCAGGGCGGGCCAATCTGCTCGCCGGTCGTTTCGCGGATTGCCGCCCAGCGGTTGAGGGTCGCGGCTGAGACGCCGAGTAGCGCTGACACCTGATCTGCGGTCAGCAACTCAGGAAAGTTGCCTGCGGCGACGAGAGTCTCCCGGAGGCCGTGAGTGACCATCGCTTCACCTCGCTGTGCGAATCGAGTCGAACCAGGCGCGGGTGCGCGGCAATCCAGCGTCGGCGTCGGACTGACCTCCGGTGACTCCCCAGAGGTCGAATGCCCACCGCTCCAGCGCGGAGTTCGTTGTTTCGCCGCAGCGCTGGATTTCTGCGTCGTCGCCGAGGATCAGGGCGGTGCCGATGACTTCCCCGCACGACCAGATGCGCCGGTACTGGTCCCATCCGTCTCTGCGGACGAGGTTGGCGCGCTGCATCAGATCATCGGCATGCCGGGCCACTTGATCCTGGTCGGGTGGCTCGAAGACGGCCCAGGTGTCAGTCATTGGCTTTCCCTCCCGACGTGCGTACCCGCCCGTATTGCTTTGCAGTGGAGCGGATTTGATCGTCACTCCAGAAGTCAGATCGCACCTTTGTCGCTTGCCCGTCTTCGGCGATGACGTAACCGATGCCCGGTCTGTCAGGGCTGATTCGGTGCGCGGGCGCTTTGTCGGCCATGCCGTCGCCGAGGACCATCGTCACTTCGTCTCGGGATCGCAGTCGAAGCGCGATGGTCTGGGTGAACAGTCCTCGCATCGGTAGAACTTCCTTGCGTGGGTCTTGAAGGAACGCGGCCACCACGATTCCCAGCGCACGACCTTTGGTGAGAATGCGTGACAACGTGGCGGCGGCTTCTTTGCGTAGGGTCGGGTCGCTCATGTACGCGGTCACTCCGGCCAGTTCGTCGATCAGCAGCACCACGAGGGGTGACGCCGTGGTTGGACTGTGTTCGCGCGTGCGACCTGCCATCGCGTTGCCACGCTTGTTCATTACCTTTTCCAGCGCGGCAAGGGTTTCCACGGCGTCGGATTCGGTGGTGGCGATCTTGGTGAACAGCGCGGAGCCGACGGACAGTTCGATGCCGTACTTGAGGTCGATGCCCACCAGGCGAACCACACCGGCGGAGACAGCGGGGCCGAGCCCACCGGCGATACCCCAGAAGACGGAACCCTTGCCTGCACCCGAGCAGCCCACGGTGAGGGTGTGTCGGCCGCTCAATGGCAAGGTCCATGGTTTTCCGTTCTCGCATCGCCCGAGCGTGACTCGTGTTGTCGCGACTGCTGTCGGCGGCGCGGCGTGACCTACCGTCGAGAGTTGTTCCCGCATGACCAGTTCGATCCGAAGCGTGCCGGGGGCGACGACGACCGACCGCGCCGAGTGTGCGCCCGCAGCGTCGCGGATCGCGGGAACGGCTCGCTCCAGATCTTCGGCGGTCTGCCCCATGCGTGCCCGTACCGTCAGACGCAGAGTGGTGCGAGATACGTCTGTTCCCAACAGCTTTGGATGAAACCAGCGTGTCGACGTGATCTGGTGGCCTTCGTTGTCGCGGCGCGTGACCTGTTCGGAGGCGGACAAGCCGCAGCGCTTGCAGAGCTTCTGCCACGAGAAGTGTGCCCAGAGGCGCCAGCGAAGGAGTCGGGCAGGCGTCGCGAACCGTTCCTCGTATGTCTCCGGCGAGCGCAGTCTCCAGTAGATCAGAACGGCGCTGGTGATGACCACGACGGCAGCCACACACAGGGCGAGGTTGGTCAGCATGTGCAGCAGGTGGTCGAACCGCAGCGGGGTGTCGGGATCGACTGGTGCGAACGGGTCCGGATTCATGCCGACGCCTTATTCGTGTTGGCCGCCGGCGACTTCCCCGGTGCTGTCATGCCCGAGGCCCGGTAGGACCACGCGATTCGGGAGAAGTCGCCCGACCGCTCGACGTACGGCAGAGCCATCAGGCCCTCGAGAACCACGGGAGTGAAGGGTGTTCCGCTGGAATTGGTCGGAGCAGTTGGCTGCGTTGCCGCGGCGAATTTGATGGTTACGGTGCGGCTCCGCTTCGGCGCAGCCGGATCACCGTCGAGCACTTCGACCTGCCACATCGGTAGGCCGGTATCGCGGTCTCTCGCCTGGACGCGGTTCTCGCCCGAGGACTTGTCGAAGTCGATCATCGGCGTCACTTCGGACACGAGGAATGCGCCGAGGGAGAAAACCTGGTCGTGGCCGATCTGGAGCCATTTGGGGATGGACATTGCAGAACCTTTCGAGTGGATTGAACTAGATGACTATCTAACATAGTCGTCTAGAGGAGTTAGTCAAGCGTAGCGCCGCATTTGATCGTTTCGCGAGGCGTCAGCGGGCTGAGAAGTCGTATTCGAGCAGGTAGGCGGACGCCACCTTCACCGTGTCGCACACTTCGACAGCCACGTCGTTGGTGTCGTAGGCCGTCCGAACCACGGTCAGCACGGGCACTCCGGTCGCGAGTTGCAGGGCTCGCCGCTCTTCGGGGGTTGGCATCCGGGCGCCGACTTCTTCGGTGAACCGGTCCAAGATGTGGCCGGCGTCTTCGAGTCGGGCGTAGATGCCGCCAGGTCCGGTGTCGGTCTGTTCGATCTTGGTGCCCTGGGCGAATGTGGCGGGAATGTATGAGGTTGCCGTTTCAACTGGCCGGCCATCGGCGAGGTAGCGCCGTGATCGAACGACAACCTCGTCGTCTGGAGTCAATCGGAGGCGTTCGGCGACAGTGGGATTCGGCTTCTCGCGCGTCACGGTGATGTTGTCGACCTGCGGCGAGTAGCCCGACTTCTCCGCTTCGACGGTGAACGCCGCTTTGCCGCTCGCTCGATGTCGCCGAGCGAAGCGGTCGGAGGCAAGTCGGCGAATTGGGGGTGCGGGACGAACGAAAACACCGCGGCCGTGTTCGGAGATCACCAGGCCTTCGGCGCGCAGATCTTGTACTGCCTGGCGAACTGTCATTCGGGCAACGCCGAAATGGTCGATCAACGCTGCCTCGGATGGCAGACGCTCACCTGCGATGAGCTGGCCAGTGCTGATTGCATCACGCAGCATGCCAGCGATCTGCCGGTATGGCGGCTTGTCGTCCGACCGGTCGATCTGACCAAGTTGCAGCACTGCGCGCCTTCCCTTACATGTCTAGGCGACTAGTCTAGGGAAACGACACGCCCATGTCACGACTGGAGCTAGGTCCCGAAGAGGAGTCTCCCATGGCAGCCACGCCGAAGCACTCGGTCAGCGTCGCAGGCATTGTCGTCCGCGACGATGGTCGGGTGCTGGTCATCAAGCGGGAGGACAACGGCCATTGGGAGGCGCCCGGCGGAGTCTTGGAGCTCGACGAATCGTTCGAGGCTGGTGTTCAGCGCGAGGTGCTGGAAGAGACCGGCATTGAGGTCACTGTCGAGCGGCTTACCGGTGTGTACAAGAATCTGACCCGCGGGATTGTTGCGCTGGTGTACCGCTGTCGGCCGGTCGGCGGCGAACCTCACCCAACCGAAGAAGCGCGTGAAATCCGTTGGATGACTACGGCAGAAGTGCAATCAGCAATGACGCCTGCGTTTGGTGTGCGGGTTCTCGATGCATTTGAGGAAGAGCCCCAGTCACGGACACACGACGGAGTGAATCTCCTGCACGTGTAGCGACTCGCGCCCTACCTCGGGAGAAACCGCAGTGTATGCACTTCGGCGTTGGGCACGGCGGTCCACCCGCCGTGCACGGGGTCGCCGTTCTCACGCATCACCCTGGCCGCATCGAGCAGCACGGTATTGAGCTCACCGGGCAGTAGCGCGGTTCTGCTTTCGTCGTCATAGAGCACCCAGCCCTCGGTGGACTCGCTCAACAAGTAGGTAACCATAGACAGAAGCTATCGCGGTCGACCGACATAAACTCCTTCGGCGCACGCAGCGCCGACTTCGGTCTCTTACCCGTTTTCGGCCAGCCCGTCGACCATCTTCATCGTCTCTACCGCGACGGTCGTGACCTTGGCGATGAGGTCGACGATGTAGCGCGGATTGTCGTGTTCATCGCACCAGTCGTTGGGGTCGTTGACGATGCCTGAGGCCTTGTCGGTCTTGACCTGATAGCGGTCAATGATCCACGCGAGCGCGGAGCGGGAACCGAGCATGTATCGATCGGCGTCCTGCGGGATCCCGGTGATGGTCACCTTCGGGTTGTAGACCAAGGTGGTGACGTCATCAACTCTCTTCCCGGTCTCGGGATCTTTCTTCTTGGCCCACTTGAGTTTTGACACCCGCCAGGTTTCGCGGTCGTCGGGATCGACACCGGGCTTCACGTGGACGTCGACCGGGTAGGGCGCGACGGACTCGTAGCCGACGTGCAGATCAGCCAGTGCCCGTCCGGCGTTGGCGAGCTGCTCGAACCGTTCGGGTGTTTCGGGTGTTGGTATGTGCGGGAGCATCTTCTGCAGGTCCGCCGCGTAGGTCTCGCGATAAGCCGGTTCGTGCAGGAGGCCGTAAACGTAGAAGAAGATGTCGTCCTTGGTGACCTGGTCGCCGATCGCGTCCTGGTACAGCGCGAGGGTTGCGTCAGGGATGTTGTCGACGCGGCAGTAGCCGTGCTCATCGGGCTCCTCGGCGTTGGCACCGAAATCCAGTTCCCCGTCGGGGTCGGCCGATTTGTACGTCCAACGAGGGAAGAACTGCCCACCGCTACCAGCTCCTGTCACGTGCAGGTCCGGAAGGCCGTTGACCATCAGCGCAGAGAAGGGCACAGCGGATCCGTTACCGACCTGGTAGATGCCGACGTTCTCGTGAAGGGGCGTCGGGAAGACGCTGGGTAGCTGCGAACGCTCATGGTTGAGGTACCGGTCGTAATAGCCGTGCAGGCGGTCGAACGGTCGGTACGCAGCTGACGACACGTGGTTGGGGTCAAACTCAATTCTCACCTGCCGTGCAAGGTGAGTACGCAGGCTCCGAGACCACTTGATGTGTTCCTCACGACTGGCGTCCGGACGAGTCGCGAGAAACGCAGTGACATCCTTCTCGTTGGGCCTTGCGATGCCAACGCTCTCAGCGTAGGCGGCGAACGGTGCGAGTTCGTTGTTGTAGTTGTTAATGAGACGCTGCACGTTGGCGCAGAGCTTGTCGGTGGAGAAGTTGTAGACCCAAGCATCGCGGCTTGTTTCCAGACCGCGAGAGTACGTACCGAAGACTGCGGTGCCGCCGTCCTTGTCACCGATCGCGGGCCATTCGGCGAACTCCTCGCTACGCTGACTGACCCAATCGCCATGCTCGTTCGGCGTGATCACTTGCCACTCAACAGTTTCGAGATCACCTCTCGCGACGATCTCCAGCTTCCTCTCACGGGACAGATATTCGCCAATGTCCCGGTACTGGATCTCGCATGGTCCGGCGCTACTGGGGCCCTTCACGCCGATGAGGATCGCGACGGTGTTGCGGCTCCCGGAACCGAAAACCTTGCCGCCCTCCCTGCGGGATAGCTCCCCGGATGTGCGCTGGTTCCCGCGCAGGTTGTACACGTAGATCCGGCTGTACTCCTCGGCGAGAGAGAGGCGGATTCCGTCCGCAGTGTTTCCGTCGATCCAGCCGCCGTTCGACACGAACGCGACAACGCCGTGCTCGCCGACGCGGTCCGTGGCCCAGCGAAACGCCCGGAGGTAGCTGTCGTAGAGGCTGTTCTTGTTCGTCGCCGTCGAACGTTTGGCGTAGGTGTCAGCGATCCGCTTGTCCAACGTCGGGTACTTGAGGTTCGCGTTGAGGTCGTTCGCCGAATCCTGCCCCGATGAGTAGGGCGGGTTCCCGACTATGATATGGATCGGCGCGGCGAGCTGCTTGACGATCCGAGAATTGTTCTGCGGGAACATCTCCGTGTCCATCGAGTCGTCGTCTTCGGTCATCTGGAAGGTGTCCGTCAGGACGATTCCTTCGAACGGGCTGTACTCCGTCTTGGTGAGTGCGTGGTAGGTGGTTTCGATGTTCACCGCGGCGATGTAGTACGCGAGCAGCATGATCTCGTTGGCGTGCAACTCCCTGGCGTACTTGCGAGCGAGGTCTTCCGGGCGCACCAGACCCGATTGCATGAGCCGGGTGATGAACGTGCCGGTGCCGGTGAACGGATCGAGGACGTGCACAGCGTCGTCGGTGAGTCCGCGGCCGAACGCCTCGCGCGAGGCGTGGTCGGCGGCGCGGAGGATGAAGTCGACGATCTCGACAGGCGTGTACACGATGCCCAGCGCCTCAGCCTGTTTGGCGAAACCTACCTTGAAGAACTTCTCGTACAGTTCGGCGATCACCTGCTGCTTGCCGTCGGCGGTGGTGACCTCCGATGCGCGGACCCGCACCGAGGCGTAAAAGCCTTCCAGGTGGGCGGTTTCGGCTTCCAAGCCCGAGCCGCCGAGCTGGTCGACCATGGCCTGCATGACTAGGGATACCGGATTGTGGGCTGCGAACTCGTGGCCGGCGAACAGCGCGTCGAACACCGGCGCGGTGATCAGATGCTGGGCGAGCATGCTGATCGCGTCATCGCGGCCGATCGAATCGTTGAGGTTGTCGCGCAGACCTTGCAGGAACTTGTCGAACGCCGTAGTTACTTCGATGTCGGCGGCGCCGAGAAGTGCGGTGATACGCGCGATTAGGGCTGCCGCGATGTCGGCGACGTCCTTGGCCCAGTCCTCCCAGTAGGTGCGGGTGCCGACTTTGTCGACGATGCGGGTGTAGATCGCCTCCTGCCACGCGGACAGCGAGAACAACGCCATTTGGGTTGCCAGCCCACCGCCGGATCCGTTGCCGTCGGCCACCCCCGACGCCGGATCGGCCGGATCAGTTGACGCTGTGGATGAAGTTCCGTCGGTACCAAGGGTTTCGGAGGCATCGGTGGTGGGGCCTACATGTCCGCCGAGCAGCCGGTCTGAGCCGTGCCCGGTGTCCAGTCCCGGTGTGGCGGCATTGAGTGCGATGGAGTTGACCATTGCGTTGAACCGGTCGTCGTGAGCACGAAGCGCGTTGAGGACCTGCCAGACCACTTTGAAGCGGCGGTTGTCGCCGAGGGCTTGCGACGGTGTGACACCGGCCGGGACGGCGACGGGAAGTATGATGTACCCGTAGTCCTTGTCCTCGGCCCTCCGCATCACCCGGCCCACCGACTGCACGACGTCGACAACGCTGTTGCGGGGGTGCAGGAACAGCACCGCGTCCAGCGCGGGCACGTCAACACCCTCCGATAGGCATCGTGCGTTCGACAAGATCCGGCACTCGCCGTCGGGTAGCGGGGCTTTGAGCCACTGCAGTTCTCGGTTACGTTCGAGGGCGTTGAACGTTCCGTCAACGTGGCGGACCTGAACGGTCAGGTCCAGGTTGGTCTCGTTGAGCTCACCGCCGTCGTCAATTCTGTCGGTCAGCATGTCCCGGTACGCGTCAACGACTTTCGGAAAAAGTTCGGCAATCTGCTTGGAAGCGGCGATGTCCTTAGCGAACGCGACCGCCCGGCGCATCGGCGGCTCACCCGGCACGAATCCCTTACCGTCGGGTGTCTTGCCGGCGCGTTTGGCCAGGCCGTTCCAGCAGCCGACGATCTTCGACGCATCGTCGAGGTTGCCCAGTTCTCCGCCAACTGCGAGTTGGGCTTGCAGCGGGGCCGCGACCATCTCCTCGTCCACGGTCAGCACGAGGACCTTGTAGTCGGTGAGCAGACCGCGCTCGACCGCCTCACCAAACGAAAGGCGGTGAAACTCCGGCCCATAGACACTCTCGTCGTCCATCGACGTAAGGACTGCGGAGTGCTCGTCGGCCTTGGCCTTGACATTCTCGTCGAAGATCCGCGGTGTGGCGGTCATGTAGAGGCGACGAGCGGCGTGCAGGTAGTCGGCGTCGTGAACGCGGACGAAGTTGGACTCGTCGGCGCCGGCCACCGTCACACCCGTGGTGCGGTGCGCCTCATCGCAGATCACCAGGTCGAACTGATCGACGCCGAGCTTCTGCGCCTCGGCGACGACGGGCAGCGACTGGTAGGTGGTGAAAACCACGGTCAGACCCTTGGCGCGACGGCGGTGGCCCATCTCGGTGACCAGTTTCGCCGGGTCGGTGGTGACCGGGATCGCGACATCATAGGTGTTGATGTCCTCGGCTGCCCTAGACACTTTGGTGTCCGAGCACACGGCGAACGCACGCAGGTCCAACTGGGTCTGGGCGGTCCACTCCCGCAGTGTCTGCGACAACAACGAGATCGATGGGACGGCAAACAGAATGCGGGCGTTGCCGCCGTTTTCGGCTGCGGTCCGCTCGGCGATCTTCAAGGCCGTGAAGGTCTTTCCGGTGCCGCACGCCATGATCAGCTTGCCACGATCGTGCCCTGCAGCGAAGCCGGCGAACACCTTCTCGATCGCCTGTGCCTGGTGTGGCCGCGGCTCGTGCCGGATAGCCTCGGCTACGTCGATCTGGAGGTCACCGTCGACCCAGGCGATGTCCCAGTTGATCGGTGAATCAGCGATCTCAGCCATCCCGATCCGCTGAACCGGGATCAGCTGATCCTCAAGGGCATCTTCGGCATTGGGGCCCCACCGGTCGGTGGTCGAGATGATGATCCGGTTGGTGAACGGGTTCTTGCCCGAGGCGGTGAAGAACGAGTCGATATCTTCTTTGCGCAGGGTGTGCGTCGGCTCGTAGAACTTGCACTGGATCGCTGTGTATTCGCCGCTGTCCCGCTCTCGCGCCACCAGGTCAATCCCGGTGTCAGGCTTGCCTTTGCGGCCGGGCCAGTCAATCCAGCGCCATACCGCGTCGTACTGCTGCGACAGCAGCGGGTCTAGGTCGAAGTAGCGCACCATCAGCTTTTCAAACTTAGTTCCGCGTTCGGAGTTCGACGGAGCCTCACGGAATGCCGCCATCACCTCGTGTACCGACCCCATGCTGTGTGTCTCCCGTCAAAGTCAGCAGTTGCGCCAGGTGAGCCTATGCCGACGAGTGGCGGGCTGGGACGCGATCGCCGCGCGTGTTTGCAGCGGCCTGAACGATGCCTCACCGGCATCAGTTGGTTCATCGACACGTTGAGCAGAAGATGCTACAAACACTTGCATCGAGTCAGACGGTTGAGGACGCTCTTGTGTTCCTAGACCAGGTTGCGCGAGGAATCCAAGCAGCTACTTGACACTCAGTAAGTGGAGTAGCCGTCGCATTATTCTTTGATGTTTGGCGGCCTGATCCCAGAGTGAGTAAAAGGACGATGATCGAATTTGTGAAGGTGAGCAGGCGACGTGTCTTGTCGTCATTTGTCCCGCCGCCTACCCGCCCCGTGTACGGCGGGTTGTGCAGTCCTCTTTGGTGATTCACGCCGAGATGTTCTCGCCCGATTGCTAGTCGGCCAGCGTGCTCAGCTCACGCCCTTCTTCGATAAGCCGAGTCCGGATCTGATCTATATTTGTACTAGAATCTTGCCCCACTTGACCAACTAGATCGGACGATATGCATTTTGCGGCATAGGCGGTAATCGGGGCAGACGCCAGGTCGCTAACGTATTCGGTGCGATTTCGATTCAGCAATAAATCCGCCAGATTAAAGAGTGTCTCCGCGGCGTAGTAGGCGGAATCTGAATCGTCGCCAACTGCGCATCGAATTGCGTATATCAGCGATGTAATCGCGTCATTGGTCGCCGAGTTATAGAAACCGTACGTATCGTCATCTTCAGGCACTAAGCGATCATGTAACAAGCTTGCATGATTTGCGAGCGGTGCAAAGTCGCTCGTCGATGCTGCACTCCAGCAAAGGTCCAAAGCAGAATCAATCGCCTGCTTATCAGATGCCGCGAATCCATTGACTATCGCATCGGCAAGGGTAATCGCGCGCTGAGCGCTAGATAGGCTGAACAGAAATTTCTGGTAATCCCGAGCGCTAGCAAGGAACTCACGAATTCGCTTCTCTGGAAAGGGATTTATCAAGGCCATACTGCTCCTAAGCCATCAGGCAATATCGTTCCACCGCTCTCAACAATAGCACGTTGGCAATCAGGGCACAGTGGCCGCGACGCAACAATCTGCCGCGGATGCAGGCCCAATGCTTGAGCTTTCTCCAATGCGGTGAGTTCCGCGTGTAGGTTTGGATTCTTGGCGAGTTGTTCTCCGTCTTGTATTTGCGCACGTTGAGCTGGCGTGAGGTCACGCTTGCCGCCAGCGATAATGTCCGTGCCTTCGCGAGTGGAGAGCGCGCTCGTCGTACGCATATCAGCCGCGATCGGGTCCAACGCCGAATGAAATCTATTTGCAACATCACTTAGGCGTGCAGCCTCGCGGTCGACGCCTGGTGTCTTGGAAACAACGGCTTGCACGACAGATTTCATATCCGCTAGAACTTTTGCAATTGCTTCCGCAGCTGCCTTTGCGATACGGCCCGCAGCCTTTGCAAGATCAAACAGCTTCTCTATAATTCGAGCGCAGCGTTCAGCAATAACTGCTGCGCGTGCAGCCATGGCGGCGTTTCCCCATATTTCACCGCCGACTTCGAAAAATACCGCGAAAATTACTTCGCCTACGACGAACTCCGCCGCAAATTGCGAGAGCTCATCGATCAGTTCTTGATGAGCGTCCTTTATGGCTTGCGCAAGGTCATTGCAACTGGTCGCTGCGTTGAGACAGGCCCATGAGAGATCATCAACTTTTCCTCGGAGATCTGCCAAATCTTGTGTAGCGGCAGGGATCTCCGGCGAAACTTGCCCGCTCAGGCCTTCTTTTGCCTGGTCAAGGGGGCCGAGGCCGATTCTGATGGCATTCCCCGCTGCTGTCCATGTCTCGGCTGCTGCTTCGAGCTTCTCTGGACTGCCGTTGGGCCATACATAGCCCACCCACTTCTGGATATAGTGCCATGCCGTAGCGATGGCCCCTGTTGGTTCGCTACCGCCGCCGCCATACGCCGACGGAATGCTGGGCGGCTGCGTAAACGAACGTTCAGGCACCGCTATCGCGTTCACTGGTTGACTGCTGCCATCGGTGGATGCGCGGTTTGCGGCAGCGTGGTTGTCGCCGGTCGCCTTGATCAGGTCGGCCCTGTTGTGTGATATATCCCCGAGTCCTGCGAGAACTGTCGCAATATCGTTCGCGGACTGGTCGTAGTCCTCGCTGAACTTCTGACCCGTATTGTCTGAGCCAGCCATTCCTCCCGACCCCGACAAGCCGCTCGTGAGGTTACTTAACGCGACAGAGAGTTGCTGTGCGCTAATTCGTGTCGACGCCGACGCAGCA
Source organism: [Mycobacterium] fortunisiensis (assembly GCF_019050325.1). Classification (GTDB taxonomy): domain Bacteria; phylum Actinomycetota; class Actinomycetes; order Mycobacteriales; family Mycobacteriaceae; genus Mycobacterium; species Mycobacterium fortunisiensis. The sequence continues at coordinate 198,043 of NZ_VOMB01000006.1, forward strand.
AAGAACACCTGCGGATCCACATCAACCATCGATGGTTCCTCCCCCCGCAGAGCCCTACACTGACGGTTGCTAGGCAGCAGCCTAAACCACGCGCGACAACCGCACTGGCAGCAGTTCCAAGGGGAGGATGGATAGGTGTCAGCAAACACTGGTGGGTCGGGGGATGTACTCGGTATCCGAGTACCCGAAGTCATCTCCTCCGCACAGGGGATCGATGATGTAAATACCGACATCAAGACGGCCTTTGAAGCTCTCAAGACCGAAGGTGACGAGGTGATCGAGGGATCCTGGACCGGGACAGCCGCCGCCAAGCTCGACGAGGGCTGGCAGCAATGGCAGCAGGGTGTCCACAAGATCGTCGTTGCCCTCGAACAGGCCACTGGGCTGGTAGTGGAGTCCGCCAACCGGTTTCAAGCCCAGGATCAGGGGAACGGATAGATGGCACGGGGCAGCGATGACGCGTACACGGTTGATCTGGATGCACTTGATTCGTTGATTGATCACATGGCCCGGTTCACCAAGGCGACCGACGCCAACGTGGACACGATTGAAGCGTTCGTCGCCTCGATGCCGTGGCAAGGGGAGACCGAGCAGGCCCACAAATATTGGCAAGCGCAGTGGCAGTCCGGGGTTGAGGATTTGCAGGACGGGCTCCGCAAAATCCGCGAAGGCGCAAAGACCGCTCACGAGAACTACAGCAGCGCGATCAAAGCCAACCTCAGAATGTGGGGGCAATAGCCACCCGACGTTTGCCTACCTGCGATTACGGCCGAACGGGTCGGAGGCCGGATCCCATTCTAGCTCTTCCCAATCCGGCCCCAAGTTTTGTTCCTGGCGATCCCGTTCGGCACGGGCCTTCGGAGCCCGAAGCGTTGTGCTCAACTTTCCGAAATCGCGGTCAAGCAATTCGAACATGTCGGTGAGCTGCGGATTAGCGTCAGTAACTTGCTTGATCCGTTGACGGACCTGAGATACCGCCGACTCGCACGCTTCGACATACGCCTGCTCGATCCACGCTGCTAACCGGTCCGATCGGAGCTCAGAAGCCTTTGGCTCCAGCTGCAGCCGCACCAGGCGGCCCTGCGGTGAGACCGTTACCTGACCTACGCCACCCGACACCGCACCTACGCCGACTCGTGCCGTGCCCGAAATCTCGGCGACCGCTTCGGCCAGCCAGTCACCCACGCGACGTGCCGCGTCTGGATCCACTGCCGCATCGAAATCCATGCTTTCACGCTACAGCTCCGTCCTCAGCGCAGTAGGTGAGTTCAGTGCGCGTGCGAGTTGGTCGGCAAACGTCGGGCCATCGTTTACGAGCGCGAATCCGCCGGCCAGTCCACCTTGGCTGCAGAGCGAGCGTCGTCGGCGGACTCGCCGATGCATCGCGACACCGGTTTGACGGTCAACGCGCGGAACCAGGCGTGTGGCCGTGCGCGGCACCACTGTCGTCGGAAAGCGGCTGAGAGAATCGCCGTACACAGCCTGGCTCCGTGACCACCGCCGCACGATTCGACGAGCAGCCACGTAGGCGTCCTGAGCGACCTCTACTACGGCGATGGCCTTCTTGAGTCCGTACACACCCCAGAATCGGCCGGGGCCGCGACCGGGCTTCCGCCACTGTTCGGGCACAATGTGCTGATATTCCTTGTTGCCGTCCATGTTTGGCGACGAGTGCTTGGTGAAGTAGATCGCCAGGCGCTTGGGATCGCAGGCTTTCAGGCCATTGCGGACATCTATGGCGGTGCCAGCCAGCCGGTGCCGTGCCTTCTGCTCCGCGTCAGGATGGTCGACAACCTCAGCCCATGCTTCGGATAACCACTGGGCGAAGCTTCGCCCCGAGCGGCCGGGCGAAATCGGTGGCGCCATCCATAGGTGGATGTGCGGTGCGCCGCGCCGCTGAAATTCCAGTTTCCAGATGTAGCGGGCCGGTTCGCCGTACTCACGTTGAAAGCGTTTGCGCCACAGCACCATATGACGCTTCACGCTGGCCCCATCGGGGGCCACGGCCTCCCAATCGCCTGGGTAGGTGAGCGTGACCATCGCAGGGACGCGGCCGGACTCAACCAGCGGGGTGTAATCGAGTTCGGCAAAGGTACGGCACATCGCCGACCGCGATTTCCGGGACCACTCGGTGATGACACCGCCGGAACTGCACTGGTCGGTTTCCGTAGGACTCCGTCGTGTCGAAGACACGACGGCCTGATCACCGTCCCCGGCATTGCGTTTGAGGTCATTCCTGACATGCAGCTTCGCATCATCAACTTCACTTTGGTGATGACCAACTGCCCGTTCGGCAGCCTTGTCGGCTCGGACGGGATTGGTCCATCCGAGCCGTATGACACCAGGACCGACAGTGATTCGAAACCGTCCAGATTCCGGTTCGATGCCGCGTCGGCCGGAACCACACGCCCACGGTGCGGCCGGTTCGAACAGTGCAGCAGCAGCCGTGACCATCTCGGGGTTCGGGAACCGCAGCCCCAATGCATCGATCGCCCGCAGCTCACCGGTCGCGATCCCGTCACCAACTGGGCGGCGGACATTTTCGGCACATATAACAAGCCCGCCGACGGGCGCCGGGTTGAGGGCCGATGCCTCGGTTGACGTCCGGCCGACCACTGTCGCTCTCGCGCCCTGCGGCCTGGCGGCCTCGGGCGCTCGCGACCTCCCGTCAACCGAGGCACCGGCAGAACCGTGCCTGAATGGCGGGCTGTCGGATGCGGATGTCGAGCCTGCCGTCGAAGATGTCGAGACGGTGGCTGATGATGCGATGCTGGGCATCGGGGTGCCTGCTCCCCGGAGCCGCCGACGCTGCCCACAACGCAGGCGGCACCACGGAAGCTCCTGGTCGGGAGTGCAAGCACCGTGTCCGGTTTATGTCCGTTCGCCGGACTGACCGAATACGTCAGCGCTGCTCAATGCGGCGCATACAACGCATAGGCGCAGATAAACCGCAGGTCAGTGGCTATCCCGTCCGCCTGAAAAGCGGAAGGTCGCCGGTTCGATCCCGGCCCTGGCCACTGAGAGAACCCACTGGCGACGGTGGGTTTTTCTGTATCTGCAGACGGTTGGCGCAATGCGTCCGATGACCCACAGTGCCCCATTCCGGAGTTAATCGCCTACGCGGTGGCCCGTTGACCCCGCCGCGGGTCACTCCGAAGCGTCGATCGCTCGTTGGAATCCGCCCGGCAGCGGGATGGGGCGGCCGTACTCTCAGCGCACTTGAGGACGCGACTGTCCTTCGTTACTGCGGTGTTCGCCGTGCTGCCGATTGTGAACGCGGGTACGGCTTCGGCGAACGAGTACTCGTGCGCCAACGCCGCCGCGGCGAACGGCTACGTCAACAAGAACGAGTTGCTCGCGGAGGTACAGCAGGACTGCGCCGTCGCATATGGGATCGCTTATGCGGACGGCATCGGCACTCAATCCGAGGCCGGAGCCGCTGTCGCCGAGCAGTACCTACGTTCACGTGGATACGACGCCGCGACGGTTGAGCAGATGGACATCGCCGGACACGGGGTGTAGTCGCCGCGAGTTACTCCGCGGGCGGTGGGCTCGGTCATGTCCGGAGCGTAGGCCGAGGCAGTGACGCGAGTCGACAGGTTTGCCGGGTGGTGCGGTGGCGCGCCGTTCAGAACGCAAGCTGCAACGTGAAGAGCGACAGCAGTGCGAACGGCGCAGAGGCGACGAGGACCAGCACGATCGGGATGATCGCGCGGCCCGCGACCACGGACACCCACGCACCTACGGCGGCCACGATGCTCCCGACAGCAGCGCCACGGAGGCCGGCTACGTCGGTTCCCGGCGGTGCGACGCCGTTCTCGAACTTCGAGGCCATGTCCGTATCGGAGAGCACTGTGAACGCCAGCACGTATGCGATGACCATCGCCATGATGCCGATCGCCGAAAGTCCAGGGTTGCGGCGCAGTTCGGGACTCATGGCTCCATCGTGGGCCGCGTGGCAGGCCTACCGGATCAGTAGAACTACGCGAACCGCGGTCGAGTGCCGACGGGAGCGGAGGCCGGGGGTGTCAGCCCTCGCGCACGGGGATGGCCTCCGCCAACTCCGCGGACAGTCGCCACCGGGCAGGGTGGCCGTCTGCAACCGAACCGCCGGTGCTGAGGGTGACGTGCGCGGCGACACAGAAGTCGTCGGCAGGATTCCACTGCACTCCCGTCCTACCGAACGATGACAAGAGCCGGGCTGAGGCGCATCGACTGGATTCCGCCTCGACGGCCAGTTGCGGCAGGCGGATCGCCACTCAACCTACTCCAACTATAGTTGTGTTACTCTAACTTTAGTTAGAGAGGGATGCGGGTCATGCAGCTGAACAAGCCGTTCGCAACGGTGACGCCGACGCTCGACGGCGACGTGCTTGCCGTCTTGACGAGTGCAGACGTCACGTTCACGATCAGTCAGGTCCAGCGCATCCTCACCAAGGCGTCGGGGGAAGGCATCCGCAAGGTACTCAACCGGCTCACTGCGCAGGGTGTGGTGCTGCACGACGAGGTGGGTAGAACCCACACCTACCGCTTCAACGCCGAGCACCTCGCGGCCGAGCCCATCAGGATGCTGTCGAGGCTGAACTCCACGTTCCTCAGCGGACTGGAAGAGCACTTCGACGAGAAGTGGGGCAAGGATCTCAAGTACGCCGCGGTGTTCGGCTCCGCGGCGACCGGGCACATGAGGCTCGACAGCGACATTGACCTGTTGTTGGTCCGCGGTGCCGACTCCGAGGACGACGATGCGTGGGACCAGCGGTTGACCGAACTTGCCCGGCTGGTCACCGCGTGGACCGGAAACGACGGCCGAATCGTCGAGTACACCGAGGATGGGTTCCGCGCCGCGGCCGCCGCAGGTGAGCCTCTGCTCCAGGAAGTGTCGAAGCAAGGCCAGACCGTCGCGGGGACGCGGGCCTGGTTCAACGCGCAGCTGCGCGCGGCGAGGAAGTCCTGATGGCGGGACAGCGCAACTGTGACTCCGTGGTCACCGCCGGGCGCTTGTCCAAGGCGATCGAGTTCTTCGAGGGTGCCGAGCATCTCGGCGAGGAAATGCCCAATGCCGCCGGCGACCTGTACGTGGACGCGGGTATCGCGGCCTCGGACGTGCTCTGCTGCGTGCGCCTCGGAGTGCACTCGAGCACCGGCAACCACAGCGAGGCCGTCGCCTTGCTCAAGCGAGCGGACAGCGGATCGGAGCGGCACCTGAACACCTTGCTCAACTTCAAGAACAAGGCCGCCTACACACATCAGGATCTGACCTCTGCGGAGTTGAAGAAGATGAACCGCGCCGCCGAGCAACTGGTCGAGGCAGCCAAGCAAGCGGTGGCCGCCCGCGGATAGTTCGCGGGTCGTCCGCATGAATCCCAGCTCAACCCGTCCCCGAACCCCGCCTGAACAACCGACGAGAATCGTGGCCCGACGGTCGCGGAGCCCGTTCTCGACCGCCGCGAACCCGCCCTGCCGGCCCCGATCAGGGGTCAGGCGACACGACATACCGATTACCGCGAGCGACCCATTCCAGATTTGATCGCCTACCCGCCGGGCTACGCCGTGCGCAGCACCTTGTTCATCGGCTTGCCGCGCGCCAGCTCGTCGACGAGCTTGTCGAGGTAGCGGATCTTGCGCATCAGCGGATCCTCGACCTCCTGCACCTTGACCCCGCACACCACACCGGTGATCAGCGAGGCGTTCGGGTTCAGCGAGGCGTCGGCGAAGAACTCCGTGAACGTCGTCTCGTCCTCGAGATGGTTCCGCAGCGTCGTCTCGTCGAACCCGGTCAGCCAGCAGATGGCCTCGTCGAGTTCGGCCTGGGTGCGACCCTTGCGCTGCATCTTCGCCAGGTAGTGCGGATACACCGCCGCCACGGCGGTGCCGAAGATCCGGTGCTCCATGCGTCGAGGCTACGGCGTGGTGGCGGTCTTGCCCGCCGTGCCAGACTGCGTTCGTGACCGGCAGCGTGGATCAGATCCCCAAGGCCACCACCGAGTGGACCGCTCAGCCCGGCGACGCCCGCCGGGCGACACTTTCAATCCTGCGGCAACCCGCGATGTGGAAACGGCTGCTGACATTCACGACGGTGGTCGCGGCGATCGCCGCCGCGGTGTGCGTCGTCAACGGCAGCGGGTGGCTGGTTGGGTCCGTGATATTCGCGGGGGCGGCCGTGGTGTACGCGGCGTTCGCTGTCGTGACGAGTGTGGTGTGCGCCTACGTCCCGAACCGGCGAGTTCTGCGCACCGGATCACAGTGGGCCGCCGGCGGCGATGAGACCCGGATCCGTATCGACACCCCGGCCTCCACTCTGGTCATCGACCGCAGCAACATCATCTCGGTCCGCGCGGCCGGTGCGCTGATCGTGCTGCGGGTACGACCCAAGCAGGTTCTCGGTATCCCGACGGCGCTGTTCGCCGATCCGGCATTGGAGAGCCTCATCGACTGACGCGACCGGCCGTAGGGTGCAGCCGCTCGATCCAGCCCATGCGGGCGCCCCTGGCTGTCGCGCACATGTCCATCACTAGCCGTGTTCGGCGCTCGGAGGCTCTCAAGCGGTAGGGGGAATCTCAACCGGATGCTCACCGAAAGGATCGATGACGATCCCCGCACTTCTCATCAGTTCAATCGAGCGGTTGGTGTCCATCACGGTCTTCAGGTCACCCTCGAGCACCATGTACGCGGCACGGTTCATCCGCTCATAGAAGGCCTTCATCGAGTCCAAGCTCCGAAAAACCGGCACATACCGCACACCATCTCGTTCAAGCAGGAACAGTTTCTGCCGGCCGTCCTTCGTGTCCCCAAAAGGCGTGGAGTAGAACACTTTCAGCCGCCAAACATCAGCGTCGTCGGCGGGCGGAGCGGTCGTCCCCGACGATGGTGTGAAGCGGCCGGGGGAGCGGACGGATGCCGGCGGCCCGGCAAGAGCATGCGTGACCTGCTCATGCACCACCCGCTCCAGCTCGTCGCGGCCAGGTGGCAATCCCGGTGCGTGCCCGGGTTCGGCAAGCAGCACAACAGGATTGGTTAGCCCCTCAACAGTCACGGCGCCGATGGGTGTCAGTAGCGTGCCCGGCAGGATGGCGACCTCACGCTCCTCAGGGTGGCGTGAGAGCGGCCCGACTAACCGACCCGTGACAGTGACGATCGCCGCGACTCGGTCTGCCGTGAAGTTCTCGGTGGCGATCCGGGGATCAGCCGACGTGGGAAGAACCGCCGTCACCGTAAACGATTCCCGCGGCGGCGGACCGCTCATGCCGCGGTAGGTGATTCCAGGCGTAGCGGGAAGCATGGCAATTGCGTCAGGCACTCGCACAACTGTGTATACCACCGCAACCAGCTCGCGGGACCGCACGCGAATTGGATACGTGCAGTGCGGTGGGTCTGCGCGCCGGAACACTGGGCATGGCCGCGGACGGTTCCGTCACCATCGCCGCCGAGGGATGCGACGACCTGCCCGCCGTGTCCGAGATCATTCGCTCGGCCGATCTGATCCTCAGCGCCTCCGCCGTCGCGATCGAGGGCACGCCCGAATTCGGCGGTTCCGCCACTCAGACACCGGCGGGAGTGCTCGCAACCCGGCGGGTGATCCTGGAGCACATCCTGGCCGAGTGCACGTCAGCCGAACCGGTCCGAATCGCCCAAAGGCACCTTGAGGTCAACGGATTCAGAATCAGCCTCGCCACGGGCCGTGTCACGCGCGACGGTGACCCGGTCGACGTCACACCGAAGAAGCGCCACGGGGCGTGGCAACCGGCCGCGGACCGACTGCTGACGACGATCGTCGGAACCGTCGTGGCGCTTCTCGAGACCTAGATCTGCCAGTCGTTGGAGCCGTCGTACCGGGTGTAGGTGCCGGTCGAGTTCTGCACGATGATGGGATCGCCGGGGCGGACGGTGTCGAAGAACCACTTGGCGTTGGCCGGGCTGATGTTGATGCAGCCGTGACTGACGTTGCGCTTGCCCTGATCGGACACAGACCACGGAGCGCTGTGCACGAAGTCGCCGCTGTCATCGAACCGGACGGCCAGATCGACCGTCAGCTTGTATCCGTACTTCGAGTTGACCGGGACACCGTAGGTCGACGAATCCATCACCACCGAGGGCAGCTTCTCCTGAACGTAGAAGGTGCCGTTGGGTGTCTGGTGGCCGCCGGATGCCATGCCCATCGACATCGGGATGGTTTTCTCCACGGTGCCGTTGCGGGTGACGGTCAGCTGGTGGGTGGCGTCGTTGGCGGTGGCCACCAGCGCGTCCCCGATGGTGAAGGTGGATACCGTGCCCGCGGCGTCGACGGTGACCGAGGTGTGGGCCGGCCAGAAGCTCAGCGGGCGCCAACGCAGTTGCGTCGGGGTTATCCAGTAGAACTTGCCGGGGACTTCCGGGACCGACGAGATGTGGATGGCGTTCTCGGTGGCACCGGCATCCGCTACCGGGCTCGGGAAGTTGATGATGACCGGCTGGGCTACCCCGACCGTCGAGCCGTCGGCCGGAACCAGCCTCGGCGGCTCGAACGGTGCCGGATCTGCTTGTGCGGCACCGGCACCCAACACCAACGCACAACCCACCATCGAAGCCGCTCCGGCCGCCCGCAAAGCGCCGAAAAGCCTGCCCCACGTCCACTCAGTCATGCCGCCATCGTGTCATGCTGGTCAGCCCTGTCCGGTGATCCGGCCACCACCGGCGCCGACGAGTCGTGGCACCCGAGTGCGCGTCCCGCTTGTGCCGGCACACCTCGCCGGCGGCGGCCACAGCCACTGGGTCGAATCCCGAAGGCACCGGGCCGCCGGCAACCAGGGCCCGCACCAACGCTTCCTGCCGAGCGGCCAGAGACTTCATGCCCACACCTCCCGCGCCGATGCCGTGATCGCCGCGGCCCCCGCTGCCGTGGCGATCGAGTCGAGCTCGTCGAACAATTCGGCAGCCGGTGGGTAGCGCCCGTCGCGCTCCAGCATGACCGGGGTGTCCACCCGCTCGCGCAGTGCCGTCACCAGTTCCAGCACGTCCGGTGGCGTCGGATCGGTGTGGGTGTCGTGGTAGAAGCCGTCGCCCTGGCGGCCGCCGGCGACGTGGCTGTAGGCGACCCGTTCGACCGGCAGCCGGGCCAATTCCCGCTGCGGGTCCAGGCCCCGGTTGCGGGCGTTGGCGTAGACGTTCGCCACGTCGAGCACCAGCAGCACGCCGGTGCGTTCCACCAACTCGGTGAGGAACTCCGAATCGCTCAGGTCCGATTCGGGCCACTCGACGAACGCGGCGATGTTCTCCACCGCCAGCGGGACACCCAGCTGCTCGGTGGTGCGTTTGATGTTGCGCGCCAGCACATCCAGTGCTTCACCGGTTCGTGGCACCGGCAGCAGGTGTCCGGCCTCGACGCCGCCGGCCCGGACGAAGGCGATGTGCTCGCTTACCAGAGGTGACTCCAGTGCCGCGGCGCAGGCCGCCAACCGGGCGATCCGGGCCGGCTGCACCGGGTCCACCCCGCCCAACGACAGCGCCACCCCGTGCGGGATCACCGGGACCTTCGCGGCGAGCGCGGTGAGCCTCGCATCCGGCCGCGCCCGACGCCGCCGGATCGGCACGGATTCGGCGATCACCTCACAGAACCCGGGCGTGAGATCGTCGATGACCCCGGCGATTTCGCGTCGCCAGCCCAACCCGATGTCACCCAGCGTCGGCACGAGGCGTTCGGTGGCGCTCATCCGCCGCACCCTCCGCAGCCACCGCACCCGCCGCACCCTCCACAGCCACCGCCGCCGTCCCCGCCGCAGGACGCGCCGCACCCTCCACCGCCGTCCCCGCCGGCGGAACTTCCGGCCAGCTGCACCGAGCTGGAATAGTCGGCGTCGAGCGCCCACAGTGCTGCGGTGCCGAACAGCGCCACCGAAAGCGCCACTGCCGCTGGGCCATAGGTGTCGAACGCGGGCCGCTCGGCCGGGTTCAGATAGGCCAGCCGGCCCTGCTCGGCGGCCAGCCGGTGCCGGCCGGCCCGGGTCAGCCGGTCCACACTGAGCAGCCGGGGCAGCACGATGGACGAGTAGCCGACGGTCACCAGGATCAGCAGCACCAAGGGCACCACGTTCGGTGGGTGTTGGGTCACGTGTGTGGCCAGGTAGACGCCGTAGCCGACGCCGCAGGCCAGCACCAGAAGTGCCGGTGCAGTGCCCCAGCGCATCCGGGCCCGCTCGGCATGGGTGCGAACCAGGCCGCGTCGGCTCAGCTCTTCTTCCAGTCCGTTGAGGTCGTCGCAGGATGCGTCGTACAGGTCGGACACGGTGTGATCGGGGTCGGCGGCGGCCCGCGCCAGGATCTGTTCGGTGAACCGGTCACGCTCCGGACCGGCCGGCACCGTCGGGTCCACCTGGCGGTCTCCGGTGATCCGTCCCTCGGCGCGCAGAACGGCCAGCGCGGTCACCACCGGGGCGACGTCCGACCGTAGAAAGGCGAGCTCGGTCGAGCTCAACGGTTCCTGGCTGGCGGGTCGCCGCGGTGCGGTGGCGATCCGCCACACCACGGCGAAGACCGTCGCGGCGGCCAGGCCGGCCAGGTATCCGTAGGCCCCGGTGGTCATTGCCGACCCATACCAATCGATCAGCTCCACGATTGACATCACTGCCACCTCCTGGTGTTCGGTTTGAGAACACCGTGGCGGGCGGGGCGGGCTACCGTGCACAACTTTCGGGGGCGTCAGCGCCGGTCCACATTGGACACAATGCGCCACAGGGACCCTATCTGTAACATCGCCCCCATAGGCATCGATAATCACGCGTGTCGCAAATTTGGGGGTGATGCTGTGCGCCGAGCGTTGGCGGCCGCTGTCCTCGCGCTGACGATGACCTGTGGCGGGCCGGTCCCGTCCGTCGCGCAGGCCGCCCCGCCGGCGGCCGGCAAGGACTTCACCAAACCCGCGATCGTCATCCTGGGCTACGGCCTGAAACCCGACGGGTCGATGCGCGCGATCCTCTACCACCGGGTGCTGACCGGCCTGGCCATCGCCCAGGCCTTCCCGCAGTCACCCGTCATCGTCACCGGCGGCAACCCGCAGAACGGCCGGACCGAAGCCGCCCAGATGCGCAATCTGCTTCTCATGCTTGGCTTTCCGCCCCGCCGGATCATCGTCGAGGACCGGGCCAACAGCACCGTGCAGAACGCCCAGTTCTCGGTGCCGCTGGCCAAGAAGGCCGGCGCCACCGGCATCATCGTCGTGACCTCCTCGACCCATCAGGGCCGTGCTGATCAGAACTTCGCCGACGCCGGCGGCACGGTGCTGGCCACGGTGAGCTTCCCCGACGGCAACCCCTCGGTGAACATCGCGCAGTTCGTCCGCGACGTGTTGAGCCCATTGACTCCGATCGGCTGAAACGACGCGGTTAAGCTGGCGGTATTCGGATGAAAGTGGGACGAGATGGTGGGTCCTGGTCGGGTAGGTCAACTGCTGGCCGCGTGCTGTGCCGCAGCCATCGTCTTCGCGCCGTCGGCGAGTGCCCAACCGGCAGCCCTGGACCCCACCGGTAACCGGTCGGGCGGGCCGGTGCCCACCGTCAACGGGGTGCCCTGCGTGGGCGGCAATCTCGGCGTGTGCCTGAGTTTCCGGCAGAACCGGCCGCCGGCGGCCAATCCGGGTGCGCGCTCGAGCGTCGGTCACAGCCCCACCGTGCGGCGCTGACCGGCACTACGATTGCTGCCCGAGATGAACAGTCCCGCCGCCTCCGTCCAGGCTGACACGAGCCCCGACAAAGCCCACGACAAGAACTCGTTCCGATCCCGCCTGCTCGACGCCCTCGTCGAGTCGATCGTGGAGGTCGGCTACCAGAACACCACGGTCGCCGACATCGTGCGGCGCGCCAAGACGTCGCGCCGGACGTTCTACGAACACTTCGACAGTCGCGAGGCGTGCTTTGTCGCGCTGCTGACCACCGTCAACTCTCAACATGTCCGCGGGATCGCCACGGCCGTCGACCAGACTGCGCCGTGGCAGGATCAGGTCCGCCAGGCGGTCGAGGCGTGGATCGCTTCATATCAGGCCCATCCCGAGTTGATGGTGGCCTGGATTCGCGACATGCCGGCGCTGGGCGCCTCGGCACGCGCGTTGCAGCGGGAATCCATGGAGAAGTTCGTCGCAATGGTGCAGGCCATGACGAGCACCGAGGTGTTTCGTTCGGCCGGGGTGTCGATCTCGCGGCGGCGCACCATCATGATGCTGGGCGGGCTGCGTGAGCTCACGGCGATCACCGTGGAGAGCGGTGGGCAGGTCGGCGATATCACCGAGGACGCGGTGCAGGCGTGTACCGCGCTGTTGACACCGCTCAGCTGACGGTGAGCTCGGCCTGTTGGTGGCGGCGCTGCCGCTCGATGGTCGCGAAGTAGAACGCGAACGCGAACGCGAAACTGGTGAACAGGCTGGACACGAAGAACAGCCAGGGGTGACGGATGCCGCGCCGCAGGCCGTCGATGATCGTGAACAGCGGCAGCAGAATGACATTCGCGATGGTGTAGTCGGCGCTGGCCGAGCTGGCGGCGGGGTTGGCGTAGCCGAGCGTGATGAACTCCGACCAGCTGCCCGGGCCCCAGATGGGGTTGCCGCCGGGTTCGGCGTACTGCGCGACGAACTGCGCGTTGAAATACCAGCAGATCGGTATCGACGCGAGCCCGACGAGGTAGAAGGCCAACTCGGCACGGGACAGGGCCGGCCCGGGTGGTCGGGAGAAGATACCGGGGTTGAGGCGGATCACGAGCGCGACGACGGCCACACCCAGAACTGCGTGGACTATGAGCGACACCATGGCGTGAGCACACTCGCCCGCCGAAGTTTTGTCAATAGTGACATTTCGGGATGTACCGGTGATCCTCGGGATGGGGTAACTTCGCGGCATGGTCCGACCGGCGCAGACGGCGCGCAGCGAGCGCACTCGCGAGGCGTTGCGTCAGGCCGCGCTGGTGCGGTTTTTGGCCCAGGGGGTGGAGGACACCTCGGCCGAACAGATCGCCGCCGACGCCGGGGTGTCGCTGCGCACGTTCTACCGGCACTTCACGTCCAAACATGACCTGCTGTTTGCCGACTACGACGCGGGCCTGCACTGGTTCCGGGCCGCCTTGGCCGAGCGGCCGGCGACCGAATCCGTCCTCGACTCGGTGCAATCGGCCATCCTGGCCTTCCCGTACGACGTCGATGCGGTGACCAAGATCGCCAGCATGCGTGCCGCCGAACTCGATCCCGAACGGATCGTGCGCCACATCCGCCAGGTGGAGTCCGACTTCGCCGACGCGGTGGCCGATCTGCTGGTGTCCCGGCACGGCGGTGTGCCGGCCGGTGACGAGCGCCTGCGGATCGTGGTCCTCGCCAGATGTGTCGCGGCCTCGGTCTTCGGCGCCATGGAGTTGTGGATGGTGGGTGGTGACGCGGGGCAGCGGTCCCTGCCCGAGTTGGCGCGGATGTGTCGGACGGCGCTGGAAGCGTTGCGGTCCGGGTTGGCCTGACGGGCTGCGGCTCCCAACGCAGTTTCGTCATTATTGACAAAACCTCGGGCGAAGTGTCAGCCTCAGTCGATGGCGGACTACGACGCGATCGTGATCGGCGCCGGGCACAACGGGTTGGCCGCCGCGGTGCTCTTGGCCCGGGCGGGCCTGCGCACGGTGTGTCTCGAGGCCAAGCGCTACGCCGGCGGCATGGCCTCGACGGTGGAGTTGTTCGACGGCTACCGATTCGAGATCGCCGGGTCGCTGCAGTTTCCGACCGCGGCGGTGGTGAGCGCGGAACTCGGGCTGGACCGCCTGCCCACCGTGGACCTGGAGGTCATGTCGGTGTCGCTGCGTGGAATCGGTGACCCGCCGGTCGTCTACTACGCCGACCCGATGAAGATGCTCGCCCACCTCGATGAGGTCCACGGCGCCGACGCGGTGGCCGGGATGGCCGGCCTGATGGCCTGGAGCCTGGCGCCCACCCGTGCGCTGGGCCGGTTCGACGCAGGCCGCCCACCGCGCACCCTGGACGAGATGTATGCCTGTGCGGCAACCGAATCCGAGCGCTCGGCCATCGATGACCTACTGTTCGGATCGGTCAGCGACGTGCTGGACCGCTACCTGCCCGACCGGGACAAGCACGGCGCGCTGCGCGGCATGCTGGCGTTCCTGGCGGTCAACACCACCTACCGCGGACCCGAGACACCGGGCAGCGCGGCCGCCCTGGCCTACGGGCTGGCGGTACCCGACGAGAACGCCGTGCTGATGAAGAAGCTCGCGGGTGGCATCGGTGCGCTGACCGAACATCTCTCAGCCCGGCTCGCCGCCGCCGGGGGAGAGCTGCGGCTGCGCAGCGCTGTGGAACGCATCCTGGTGGCCGACGACCGGGTGACCGGGGTGCGGCTGTCCGACGGTACGGCGGTCAACGCGCCGGTGGTGGTGTCGGCCATCGCCCCGGACACCACGGTCACCGAGCTGATCGATCCCGAGGCGCTGCCGGCCGAGGTGCGTGACCGGTTCAGCCATGTCGACCACCGCGGCAGCTATCTGCAGATGCACTTCGCCCTCGATGGAGCACCGACCTTCGAGGCCCCCTACGGCATGCTCAACGACCCGGAGATGCAAGCCGCCATCGGACTTTTCAGCACCCCCGAAGCGCTGCAGCAGCAGTGGCAGGACGCGCGCCGCGGCATCGTGCCCGCCGATCCGGCCATTGCGTTCCAGATCCCGTCGGCCCACGATCCGACACTGGCGCCGGCCGGCAAGCACGCCGCCTCCGCGTTCGCGCTGTGGTTCCCGGTCGAGGCGTCGGCCTCGGGCTACGGCGAACTCAAGGCCGAGATGGGGCGGCGCGTCATCGAGAAGATCACCAGATTGGCACCGGATTTCGAGCGCCGGATCATCCGGCACACCACGTTCACCCCGCGGCACATGGGCACCATGTTCGGCGCGCCGGGCGGCGACTACTGTCACGGCCTGATCCATCCCGAGCAGATGGGCCCCAACCGCCCGGGTCCGAAAGGGTATGTGGGTCAACCGATTCCCCTCGACGGCCTGTACCTGGGCA
The DNA here is from genome assembly GCF_019050325.1 of [Mycobacterium] fortunisiensis. Lineage (GTDB taxonomy): Bacteria > Actinomycetota > Actinomycetes > Mycobacteriales > Mycobacteriaceae > Mycobacterium > Mycobacterium fortunisiensis. The sequence goes on from NZ_VOMB01000006.1 coordinate 213,053, forward strand.
GCGCCGGGTGCCACGGCGGCCCCGGAATCACCTTCATCCCGGGCTACAACGCCGCCAAGGCCGTCCTCGGGGAGTAATCTCGCCGCATGGCAACCAGCGATTCCCGCGAAGTAGTGATCGAGGCGACCCCACAGGAAATCCTCGATGTGGTCGCCGACGTCGAGGCGACACCGAGTTGGTCGCCGCAGTACCAGCGCGCCGAGATCCTCCAGACCTACGACGACGGCAGGCCCAAACAGGTCAAGATGACGGTGAAGGCCGCCGGGCTGACCGACGAGCAGGTGATCGAGTACACCTGGAGCGAGAACAAGGTCAGCTGGACGCTGGTGAGCGCCGGACAGCTCAAGGCCCAAGACGCCAGCTACACCTTGACCCCTGACGGCGACAAGACCAAGGTCCGCTTCGACATCACCATCGATCTGTCGGTGCCGCTGCCGGGCTTCATCCTGAAGCGGACCATGAAGGGCGGCGTGGAGACCGCCACCGAAGGGCTGCGCAAGCAGGTGCTCAAGGTCAAAAACGGGTAGCGCATGACCTAGTCTGCCTCGCATGACGAATACCGGACCGCTCGCCGGAGTGCGCGTGATCGAACTCGGCGGCATCGGCCCCGGCCCACACGCCGCGATGATGCTGTCGGACCTCGGCGCCGATGTGGTCCGGGTGCGCCGGCCGGGTGGGTTGACCATGCCCGCCGAGAACGTCGATCTGCTGCACCGGGGCAAGCGCATCGTGGACCTGGACGTCAAGGCCGAGCCGGGTGCACTGCTCGAGCTGGCCGCCAAAGCCGATGTGCTGCTGGACTGTTTCCGCCCCGGCACCTGTGAGCGGCTCGGCATCGGGCCGGCCGAATGTGAGGCGGTCAACCCGCGGCTGATCTTCGCCCGGATCACCGGCTGGGGCCAGGACGGGCCGCTGGCCACCACGGCCGGCCACGACATCAACTACCTGTCGCAGACTGGTGCGCTGTCGGCGATCGGCTACCGGGACCGCCCGCCGGTGGCACCGCTGAACCTCGTCGCCGATTTCGGCGGTGGCTCGATGCTGGTGGTCATCGGCATCGTCACCGCACTGTACGAGCGGGAGAAATCCGGTCGGGGACAGGTGATCGACGCGGCCATGGTCGACGGGGTCAGCATGCTGGCGCAGATGATGTGGACCATGCGGGCCACCGGATCGCTGCGCGATGAACGGGAATCGTTCCTGCTCGACGGCGGCGCACCGTATTACCGCACGTATGAGACGTCCGACGGCGGCTACCTGGCGGTCGGGTCGATCGAACCGCAGTTCTTCGCACAGTTGGTGGCGGGCCTCGGCCTGGCGCCCGACGAGATTCCCGGGCAGTTCGAGCTGGCCCGCTACGACGAGATGCGGGCGGTGTTCACCGAGCGGTTCAAGACCAAGACCCGCGCCGAGTGGACCGAGATCTTCGCCGGCACCGATGCCTGCGTGACACCGGTGCTCACCTGGGGCGAGGCCGTCGACAACGAGCACTTGCGGGCGCGGTCGACGTTGGTGGACCGTGACGGTGTGGTGCAGGCGGCACCGGCGCCGAGGTTCTCCCGAACCTCGGCCGTGGTCTCCGGTGCTCCGCCGCAATCGACGACGGACATCGCCGACATCGGCTGGGACTGACGTTCGACGGCGCAGTAGAGCCTTTGTGCTCTGGCCATCCGGCACGGAAACCGCCACGATGAAGGCATGGCTTCCCCGGATGCACCTGTAGTGGTCGGAATCGACGGCAGTGACGAAGCGCTGCGTGCGGCCCGCTGGGCTGCCGCCGTCGCCGACGGGTTCGGTGCCCCGCTGCGCATCGTGCACGCATTGCCGTCGCTGGGCCGCAACCTGACTCAGACTGCCGCGGCCCTGACCGCGGCGATGATGTCCTACCAGCAGGACATGGCCCAGGCATTCCTGAAGGCCGCCACCGAGACTGTCGCTGCCGACCACCCCGAATTACGGGTAACCACAGACTCGTTCAACGAACCGGCCGATCAGGTGTTGATCGAGGCCAGTCGCGACGCGCGGCTGGTGGTGCTCGGCGGCAAGACGGTGAGCCCGGCGGCCGCACTGCTGCTGGGTTCGACCGCATTGTCGGTGGCGACCCGGGCCGCCTGCCCGGTGGTGGCGCTGCGTGGTGAGCACGTCGCCCCGGGAACCGGCCCGGTCGTGGTCGGGGTCGACGACAGCCCGGCCGCCCAGGCGGCGTTGGCGACGGCGTTCGACTTTGCCGACCGGTTCGGGCTGTCCGTCATTGCCGTGCGCTCGTTGTCCCTGGCCGCGCCGATGGAAACCGGTGTCACCATTCCACTGCTGATCGACTGGGACGGCGTGGAATCGGCGGAGCTGGCCGAGTTGACCGAAACCGTTGCGGTGCACAACAAGCGCCATCCGGGTGTCGAGGCCAAATGCTTCATCGAGCCGGACTCGCCGGGTAAGGCGCTGCTGAAGCATGCCGCGGAGTCCGGGCTGGTGGTTGTCGGTTCCCGCGGCCGCAACGTGCTGGCCGGGGTGGTGCTCGGCTCGACGAGCCTGAATCTGCTGCACCACAGCCCAGTCCCGGTGCTGATCTGCCGCGCACCATCCGATGCGTGACCACAGTGGAGGAGTATTCGATGGAATCCCAATCGGTTCGCCGAGGAATCGTCGTCGGAATCGACGGTTCGCCGTCCTCGGATGCAGCGGTGGCCTGGGCGGCGCGGGACGCGGCGCTCCGCGGTGTCGAACTCATCCTGGTGCACGCACTGCCGGGTGCGTTGTCACCGGTATGGCTGGATGTCGCACTGCCCGAAGACTATTGGCAATACCAGAACGAGCAGGGTCAGGAAGTGCTCGACGCGGCCGAGCAGGTCGCCATCAAGGCCACCGCTGACGAGGGGCCGCCCCGCATCGTCGGCAAAGCCGTTCCCGGGCACGCGGTTGCCACCCTGATCGAATACTCCCGTCGCGCCGATCTGGTGGTCGTCGGATCTCGCGGCCTGGGCAAGTGGGGGCGCCGGCTGCTCGGTTCGGTGAGCTCGAGCCTGGTGCTGCACGCCCACTGCCCGGTTGCCGTCATCCATGGCGAGGCCGGTCAGCTCGACCACAAGGCTCCCGTGGTGGTCGGTCTCGACGGCTCACCGGCCTCGGAGTTGGCCACCGAGATCGCCTTCGACGAAGCATCAAGGCGCGGTGTGGAACTCGTGGCGGTGCATGCCTGGGCCGACGTGGAACGAGATGTGCCCGGCGTCAACTGGCCCGACCTCAAACCGCGTGAGGAACGCGTCCTTGCCGAGCAGTTGGCGGGCTGGTCCGAACGCTATCCGGATGTTGCGGTGCGGCGGGTGCTGGTCCAGGACTCACCGGCACGGCAATTGCTCGACCATGCCGAGTCGGCGCAACTGGTGGTGGTCGGCAGCCGCGGTCGCGGCGGGTTCACCGGCATGCTGCTGGGTTCGGTGAGCTCCGAGGTGGTGCATTCGGCGCCGGTGCCGGTGATCGTGGCCCGCCGGTCGTAGACGCGTCGTCAGCTGTCACGGGTTCGACGCACCGTGACCGGAACGGAATGTCCGGGGCTGCGCTGGGCGTTGGTACCTTCATGCCCACCGGAGTCGTCCTCGCCCTGGATCCATCCGCCGCCAACCTCGTCGACGCCGCGATCGCGCAAGCGCGCACCGCCCACGCGGCGGGTGTCCGCCAGGTCTGGCTGGCTCAACAGTTCGACGTCGACGCAATCACCCTGGCCGCGTTGATCGGCGCGGCGGTCCCGGGGCTGGGCGTGGGCACCTCGGTGGTGCCGATCAATCCCCGTCACCCGCTGCTGGTCGCCTCCGGCGCACAGACCGCCCAGGCCGCTGCGCACGGAAACTTCAGCCTCGGCCTCGGTTTGGGCTCACACGCTCCTGAACATCGGGCGTTCGGCAAGGTGTGGTCGAATCCGGCCGGACGGCTGCGCGAATACCTGCGGGTGCTGCGATCGATTTTCGACGACGGCGCAGTCGATTTCGTGGGCAATGAGTTCACCGCACAGCCGGAATGGCCGGTGCGGGTGCCCGGCGGCGCACCTATCCCGGTCTATGTGGCCGCGATGGGTCCCAAGGCGTTGCAGGCCACGGGCGAGTTGGCCGACGGTACCCTGCCGTATCTGGCCGGCCCCCGCACCATCGGCGAGTTCATCGCGCCCACCATCGGCGCGGCGGCGGCTGCCGCGGGTCGTCCCGCCCCGCGCATCATCGCCGCAGTGCCCACTCTGGTGTCCGACGACGTGGACGCGGCCTGTGCGCTCGCCGCCCAGCAGCTGGCGTTCTACGAAACCATCCCCTCGTATCAAAAAATCATTGCCCGCGAAGGTGTTCCGTCAGCAGCCGAGCTGGCCGCAGTCGGTTCGGCAGAGCAGGTGCGCGAACAGTTGCAGCGCTATCTCGACGCGGGCGCCACCGAGGTGGTGTTGAGTCCGTTGCGTAACGAGCCGGATGACCTGGCGGCGTTGTGGGCAGTGGCGGCCGGCCTGTAGATCACTGCCGCCTCAGCACCTGCAGCCGCCGGATCGCCTCATCGAGGGTGTCGTCGCGCTTACAGAAGGCGAAGCGCACCAGGTGATTCCACAGATCGGCCTGCGGTGCGGTACCGGATGTCGCCGGCAGCCCGGCTCCGACGGGCTCGCAGAACGCCGACATCGGGATCGCGGCCACCCCGGCCGTGTGGGGTAGCTCGGCGCAGAAGGCGGCGCTGTCGGAATAGCCCAGCGGCCGCGGGTCGGCGCACAGGAAATAGGTGCCGTTGCTGTCATGCACCTCGAAGCCGAGCTCGTCCAGTGCCGAGCCGAGTCGATCTCGCTTGGCCTGGAACGATTCTCGCAGCTCGGCAATCCAGCCGTCCTCATGGTCGAGGGCGTGGGCCACGGCCGGTTGGAACGGTCCGCCGCTGACATAGGTCAGGTACTGCTTGGCCGCTCGCACCCCGGCGATCAGATCGGCCGGCCCGCAGGCCCAGCCGATCTTCCAGCCGGTGGCGTTGAACATCTTGGCGGCACTGGAAATCGTCACGGTGCGCCCAGCCATGCCCGGATATCCGGCCAGGGGGCGATGGCGGTGGCCGTCGAAGACCAGCTGCTCGTAGACCTCATCGGTGATCACCAGCAGATCGTGTTCGATCCCCAGCGCGGCGATGGCCCGAAGCTCCTCATCGGAGGCCACCCCACCGGTGGGATTGTGCGGCGAATTGAGGATGAGCGCCTTGGTGTTCGGGGTGACGGCGCGGCGCAGCCCGTCGACGTCGATGGCGAACCCGCGCCCGCGGGCCACCAGGGGAACGGCCCGGCGCTGACAACCGGCCATGGCGATCACCGGAGAGTAGGAATCGTAGAACGGCTCGATCACCAGCACGTCCGAGCCCGGCTCGACCAGGCCCAGGACCGACGCGGCAATGGCCTCGGTGGCGCCGGCGGTCACCAGTACCTCGGTGTCGGCGTCGTAATCGATGCCGTAGTGCCGCCGACGTTGCGCGGCGATCGCCTGCCGAAGCTCGGGGATGCCCAGGCCCGGCGGGTACTGGTTGTGTCCGTTGCCGATCGCGTGTTGCGCCACTTTGAGCATCTCGGCCGGACCGTCCTCGTCGGGAAATCCCTGCCCCAGATTCACCGCGCCCAGCCGCGCGGCCAGCGCCGACATCTCGGCGAACACGGTGACGGCATAGGGCCGCAGTCGGGCAACGGTCATGCACCCAGAGGGTAGTGCGGGAATGATCTGGAAGCCCAAGGTGCTTTAGAGCTGCGTGAGCACCCAGACTTTCCGGCTCGACGCCGATGCCGCCCTGCTGCAGCCCGTCCAGGTGGGCGACACCGCCGCGACCAACCGTCTGTTCATGGCGCCGCTGACCCGTTCTCGCGCCGATGCCGATGCCACCCCCTCGCCGCTGGCCGCGCGGTACTACGCGCAGCGGGCCGGCGCCGGGATCATCATCAGCGAGGCGACCGCCATCGCCGAGACCGCCAACGGTGCCTACCTGAACACCCCGGGCCTCTACACCGATCGTCATCAGGATGCGTGGGCCGAGATCGCCGATGCCGTGCATGACGCGGGCGGCAAGATGTTCGTCCAGCTCTGGCACGTCGGCCGGATGGCGCATTCGGACATCAGCGGCTTTTCGCCGGTGGCTCCCTCGGCGATTGCGGCCGATGTGGTCACGCACACGCTCACCGGCAAGAAGCCCCTGGAAACACCGCGGGCGCTCGAGATCGATGAGATCCCGGCGATCGTGGAACAGTTTCGGGCCGCGGCGCGGCGGGCGATCGACGCCGGCATGGACGGGGTGGAGATCCACGCCGCCAACGGCTACCTGCTGCATCAATTCGCCTCCGACGTGGTCAACCAACGCACCGACGCGTATGGAGGTTCACCCGAGAACCGGGCCCGGTTGGCCGCCGAGGTCGTGGAGGCCGTCGTCGCCGAAATCGGCGCCGGACGCGTCGGCCTGCGCATCTCGCCCGGAAACCCGGCCGGTGACATGCGCGAGAACGACGCCACCGGTACCTACGAGGCGCTGCTGGAGCGGATCGCGCCGCTGGGCCTGGCCTATCTGCACGTGCTCATCGACCCGGCCACCCGCGACTTCGGCGTCATCCGCGCGCTGTGGACGGGGACGTTCGTCTTGAACACCGGTCGCGCCACGGGCACCGATTTCTGCCAGTTGGAGAGCTACGCCGAGTGGGGTGCGATCAGTGCGGCCGCGGTGGGCCGGGCGTTTCTGGCCAACCCGGACCTGATCGATCGCCTGGTTCTGGGCGCCGAGCTCAACGAGCCCGACGTGTCGACCTTCTACGCGCCCGGTCCTGCGGGCTACATCGACTATCCGACGTTGGCCGAGGTCGCGGAGCCGCGTTCGGCCTGACCCCCTGTGTCCAGTGGCCACTTATGGCACGCCGAATCCTCGGACGCGTGCCATAAGTGGCCACTCGCGCATCTGCCGCAAGGAGATCGCAAGGAGATGCTGAGCACAGGCCCAACCAACGGGTTGGGCGAGGCTGCTACGCTGCCGTTCAGAGGACTGCACCCGTCAGCGGGGCGGTTCCACAACCCAACCTGAACCTGAACGCCGATATGGCAGGGGAGCAGACATGTCCGAAGAAGCCTTTATCTACGAGGCGATCCGTACGCCGCGCGGCAAGCAGCGCGGCGGCGCCCTCAACGAGATCAAGCCCGTCAACCTGGTCGTCGGTCTGATCGAAGAGATCCGCAGTCGCTACCCCGACCTGGACGAGACGCTGATCAGCGACGTCATCCTGGGTGTGGTGTCCCCGGTCGGCGATCAGGGCGGCGATATCGCCCGCACCGCCGGCCTGGTGGCCAAGCTGCCCGAGACCACCGGTGGCTTCCAGCTCAACCGCTTCTGCGCCTCGGGCCTGGAGGCCGTGAACCTGGCCGCGCAGAAGGTGCGTTCCGGCTGGGACGACCTGGTGCTCGCCGGTGGTGTCGAGTCGATGAGCCGCGTCCCGATGGGCTCCGACGGCGGCGCCTGGGCCTCTGACCCGGAGACCAACTACCGCATCGGCTTCGTCCCGCAGGGCATCGGTGCCGACCTGATCGCCACCATCGAGGGCTTCTCCCGCGAGGACGTCGATGCCTACGCGGCCCGCTCGCAGGAGCGCGCGGCGGCGGCCTGGTCCGGCGGTTACTTCGCCAAGTCCGTCGTCCCGGTCCGCGACCAGAACGGCCTCGTCGTCCTCGACAACGACGAGCACATGCGCCCCGGCTCCACCGTGGAGAGCCTGGGCAAGCTCAAGACCGCGTTCGACGGCGTCGGCGCGATGGGCGGCTTCGACGACGTGGCGCTGCAGAAGTACCACTGGATCGAGAAGATCAACCACGTCCACACCGGCGGTAACAGCTCGGGCATCGTCGACGGTGCCGGCCTGCTGCTGATCGGTTCCGAAAGTGCGGGGGCGTCGCAGAACCTCACCCCGCGCGCCCGCATCGTGGCCACCGCCACCAGCGGTGCCGACCCGGTCATCATGCTCACCGGCCCGACCCCGGCCACCCGCAAGGTGCTGGACCGTGCCGGCCTGACCGTCGACGACATCGACCTGTTCGAGCTCAACGAGGCCTTCGCCTCGGTGGTGCTGAAGTTCCAGAAGGACCTCAACATCCCGGACGAGAAGCTCAACGTCAACGGTGGCGCCATCGCGATGGGCCACCCGCTGGGCGCCACCGGCGCCATGATCACCGGAACCATGGTCGACGAGCTCGAGCGTCGTGGCGCTCGGCGTGCCCTGATCACGCTGTGCATCGGCGGCGGCATGGGCGTGGCCACCATTATCGAGCGCGTCTAGGGAGAGCGAAAAACAATGGCTGAGAACACCATTCAGTGGGACAAGGATGCCGACGGCATCGTCACCCTGACGCTGGACGACCCGACCGGTTCGGCCAACGTGATGAACGAGCACTACAAAGAATCCATGCACAATGCTGTAGAAAAGCTTGTCGCAGAACAGGATTCGATCACCGGCGTGGTGATCACCAGCGCCAAGAAGACCTTCTTCGCCGGCGGCGACCTCAAGGGCATGATGAACGTCGGTCCCGAGGATGCCGCGGCGTCGTTCGCCGAGGTCGAGTTCATCAAGGCCGACCTGCGCAAGCTGGAGACCCTGCCCAAGCCTGTTGTGGCCGCCATCAACGGCGCCGCGCTCGGCGGTGGTCTGGAGATCGCGCTGGCCTGTAACCACCGCATCGCCGCGGACGTCAAGGGCAGCCAGATCGGCCTGCCCGAGGTCACCCTGGGCCTGCTGCCCGGTGGCGGCGGCGTCACCCGCACCGTGCGCATGTTCGGTATCCAGAAGGCCTTCATGGAGGTGCTGAGCCAGGGCACCCGGTTCAACCCGACGAAGGCCAAGGAGACTGGCCTGGTCGACGAACTCGTCGGTTCGGTGGATGAGCTGGTTCCGCGCGCGAAGGCTTGGATAAAGGCCAACCCCGAGGGCGGCACCCAGCCGTGGGATGTCAAGGGCTACAAGATCCCCGGCGGCACCCCGTCGACCCCGGCGCTTGCCGCGATCCTGCCGTCGTTCCCGGCGCTGCTGAAGAAGCAGCTCAAGGGCGCCCCGATGCCCGCCCCGCGGGCCATCCTGGACGCCGCTGTCGAGGGTGCGCAGGTCGACTTCGACACCGCGAGCCGCATCGAGAGCCGCTACTTCACCCAGTTGGTCACCGGGCAGACCGCCAAGAACATGATCCAGGCGTTCTTCCTGGACCTGCAGACGATCAACGGTGGCGGTTCACGTCCCGATGGCATCGCCAAGCAGGAGATCCGCAAGATCGGTGTGCTGGGCGCGGGCATGATGGGCGCCGGTATCGCCTACGTGTCGGCCAAGGCCGGCTACGACGTCGTGCTCAAGGACGTCACCATCGAGGCCGCCCAGAAGGGCAAGGCGTACTCGGAGGGCATCGAGGCCAAGGCGCTCAAGCGCGGCAAGACGACCGAAGAGAAGTCGGCGGCGCTGCTCGCCAAGATCACCCCGACGGCCGACCCCAACGATCTCAAGGGTGTCGACTTCGTGATCGAGGCCGTCTTCGAGGATCAGGACCTCAAGCACAAGGTCTTCCAGGAGATCGAGGACATCGTCGAACCCAACGCGCTGCTCGGCTCCAACACCTCCACGCTGCCGATCACCGGTCTGGCCACCGGTGTGAAGCGCCAGGAGGACTTCATCGGGATCCACTTCTTCTCGCCGGTCGACAAGATGCCGCTGGTGGAGATCATCAAGGGCGAGAAGACCTCTGACGAGGCGCTGGCCCGGGTGTTCGACTACACCCTGGCGATCAAGAAGACCCCGATCGTGGTCAACGACAGCCGTGGCTTCTTCACCAGCCGCGTGATCGGCACCTTCGTCAACGAGGCGCTGGCCATGCTGGGTGAGGGCGTCGAGCCGGCATCCATCGAACAGGCCGGATCGCAGGCCGGGTACCCGGCCCCGCCGCTGCAGCTGTCCGACGAGCTCAACCTGGAGCTCATGCACAAGATCGCTGTCGCCACCCGTAAGGGCGTCGAGGCTGCCGGTGGCACGCATGTGCCGCACCCGGCCGAGGCGGTCGTCGAGAAGATGATCGAGATCGGCCGCCCGTCCCGACTGAAGGGTGCCGGGTTCTACGAGTACGCCGATGGCAAGCGCGTCGGCCTGTGGTCCGGGCTGAAGGACACCTTCAACTCGGGCAGCACGGACATCCCGCTGCAGGACGCGATCGACCGGATGCTGTTCGCCGAGGCGCTGGAGACCCAGAAGTGCTTCGACGAGGGCGTTTTGACCTCGACCGCGGATGCCAACATCGGCTCGATCTTCGGCATCGGCTTCCCGGCCTGGACCGGTGGTGTGCACCAGTACATCGTCGGCTACGAGGGAGTTGGCGGTAAGGGCAAGGAAGGCTTCGTGGCCCGGGCCAAGGAGCTGGCCGCCAAGTACGGCGACCGTTTCCTGCCGCCCGCGTCGTTGGAGAGCTAGCCTCTAGCGCGAAAAGTCGCGAAAACCCCCAATTTCCATGGATTTTGGGGGTTTTTGCGTCTGTTCGGCACTGGTCAGGACGCACAGCCTCCTAATCCGCCACGTCGAAGGCCGCATGGACTTTCGTCGGGTTGACCCGCACCACGAGTTCGCCCGGAACCCCGTTGCGTCGGCCGAATTTTTCGGCGCGGTCGGCGCCCATGTACCGGCCGCCGATGCGGGTGGCGGTGGCGAGCAACTCGTCGGGATCTTCACTGATCGACGCGACGCCTTGAACTTGGACGAACGCGAACGGCGGGGTGTCGTCATGGATACACAGCACCACCCGCGGATCCCGGGCCAAAGCCCGCCCCTTGGCGGTGTCCTCGCCGGTGTTGAACACCAGTGCGCCGTCGTCCACCACGAACCACACGGGCGCGGCCAATGGTCGGCCGTCGGCCGCAACCCAACCCAGCACCGCAGTGCGGGTGCCTTCGGACAGAAAAGCGATCACATCCTCGGAAAGTTCGCCCATGCGGCCACGCTACGCCGGGCGCGACGGTCCGCGAGGTTGCCTCGAAGGGGGCCTGAGGAATGCAGGACTCGTGCACACGCACGGCCCCGCAGACTACGCACTTATAAGGGTGCGCTCCCCGTCGGTGACCGGCAGGCTGAGTTCAAAGGCCGGACGCTTCCCGAGAAAGGGGGCACAGTGGACGTCTATGAGGCGGTAACCACCCGGCGCGCGGTGCGCGGCTTCACCGATCAGCCCATCCCCAAGGATGTGCTGCAGCGCGTCCTTTCGGCCGCCGCCTGGGCGCCGTCCGGATCGAACCTACAACCCTGGCACATCTTCGTGGTCACCGGCGAACCTCTCGCACGGCTCAAGAAGCTCGCCGTCGAGCGGGTGGCGGCCGGCGATGAGTGGGACGAGGCCGAGTACGTGATGTACCCGCCTGAGCTGATATCACCTTATGCCGACCGGCGATCCCAGTTCGGCAAGGAGCGGTACAGCGCGCTCGGCATCGCGCGCGAGGACTGGGAGGCGCGTCAGCGGGCCGCCATCGCGAACTGGGATGCCTTCGGCGCGCCCGCTGCCCTGTTCTGCTACATCGACCGTGACCTGGGCCGGCCGCAGTGGTCGGACCTAGGGATGTTTCTCCAGACGGTCATGCTGCTGCTGCGGGCCGAGGGGTTGCACAGTTGTCCGCAGATGTCGTGGGCGAAAGTTCGCAAGACCGTCGCGCAGTTCGTCTTGCCCCCGGACGAGCTCATGCTTTTCTGTGGCATGTCGATCGGGTACGAGGATCCAGCGGTCAACTACATCCGTACCGGCCGGGCCCCGCTGAACGAGACCGTCACGTTCATCGATGACTAGTCGGTTCAGTTCAATCGGGACGGCCAGTTCGGCAGCGGCATGGTGTCGTAGAGCCGCACGCCCTTGGTGTTGAGCCGGGCGAGGGTCTGGACGATGCCCAAGGGCAGAAACGAGATCAACCGGCCTGTGCCCACGAGCGCACGGATACCCCAGCCACTGGTGGGCACCACGGTTTTCGCGTTCACCCGGGCCAGTTTTCGGCTGCCCACCACGGGCGCGAGCATCGTGCGTTCGTACGCGGCGAACGCGGCGGCGTAGTCGTCGCCGGCCCGCACCATTTCGGCGGCCAGCACATAGGCGCCGTACACCGCCAGGCTGGTGCTGCCGCCCACGGCCGGGCCGGGGCAATAGCCGGCATCGCCGACGAGGGTCACCCGGCCGCGCGACCACGAGGTCATCTCCAACTGGGTGATGGCGTCGAAGTAGAAGGTCGGCGTCCGAGGTACCTCGTCGAGCCAGCGGTCCACTTCGGCGGCGGTGTGCTCGAATGCGGCACGTAGTTGCGCTTTTTGGCGTTCGGCGTCGCGGTAGTCGTACTCCAGGGGTTGGTCGGGCCGGAAGATGAACACCGCGCGGGCGTCATCGAGGTGATCGGCGGTGTAGATCCCCGACATGTGGCCGGGCCGGAAATAGCCGGTCATCTCACCGTCGCGGGCAAACTCTCTCGGCACCGACACCACCGACAGGTATCCGCCGAGAAAGCGCTCGGAAACGTTGTCGCCGAACGTGAGTCGCCGCACCCCCGAGTGCAGGCCGTCAGCACCCACCACGATGTCGAAGCGGCGGGGCGCATGGTGTTCGAAGGTCACGTCCCCGTCGGGTGAGATTGCGGTGATCTGATCGCCGAAGAGGTACTCGACGTCGTCGCGGGTGGCGTTGTGGTAGATCTCGCTGAGGTCGTCGCGCATGATCTCGATGTGCCGGTCGGACATGGCGCCGATGATCTTGAGGTAGTCGAGGCGGGCCGGGCGGGATGCGCCGGGGGAGTGGATGACCATCTGCGTGGTGCCGGTGGCGTGGGCCTCGATCTCGGGTAGCACCCCCATGCGTTCGGAGATCTCCATGGCGGGGCGAAACAGGTCGACGGCGTGGCCGCCGGTTTTGCGCAGGGCGGGGGCACGCTCGACGACGGTGACGTCGAATCCGTGCCGGGACAGCCAGAACGCGAGAACCGGGCCGGCGACGCTGGCTCCGGAGATGAGTACCTTCATGATCCGTTCCTTACTTAACGATCGGTAAGTGGTCCTGCCGTGAGCTTACCGATCGTTAAGTAAGTTAGGGTGGCCACGTGGTCAAACCTGCGGACACCCGGCAGCGCATCCAGGACGTGGCGCGCGAGCTGTTCGCCGAGAAGGGCGTGCAGCGCACCAGCCTGCAGGACATCGCCGACCGCCTGGGCATCACGAAGCCGGCGCTGTACTACCACTTCCGCTCCCGCGAAGAGCTGGTCCGCAGCATCCTGGAACCTCTCATCGAAGAGGGCGAGGCCTTCCTCGCCGAACAGGAACGCAAACGCGGAGCCGATCGGGCGACCGCCCGCGAGCTGCTCGAGGGCTACTTCGACTTCCACTTCCGGCATCGCGCCGATCTCATCCTGATCGTCTCCGAGCTCACCGCGCTGGTCGATCTGGGTTTGATCGACCAGCTGCTGGCCTGGCGAGCCCGGCTCGGCGTGCTGGTTTTCGGCCGCCGGCCCACCCTCGAACAGTCCACCCGCGCCGTCATCGCCTTCGGCGGCCTGCAGGACTGCTGCCTGCAGTTCCCCGACGTGCCCTACACGCAGCTACGCCGGGCCACCGTCGACGGCGCGATGTCCGCGCTGGGAATGTAGTTTCGGCGTCTGGGTCAAAAGTTCCGGACGAACTGGTAGAACCGCGCCACGTTCGCCCCGTTGTGATCCATCGCCGGCTCGTCCCCGCTGGACAGCAGGGTCCAACCGGCGCTGAAACGTCGCTGTACCTCCTCGAACCCGATGCCGGGAACGCCGGTCATGCCGCCGGGGATGAATGCCACGATCAGCAGAAGTGCGCCGGGGGCGGCGACGGCGCTGACCTCGGCGACGTAGGCGTCACGGTCGGCGGCGCTCATCCCGTGCAGGCAGCCGCTGTCGATGATGAGCCCGAACCCCGCCCCGACACCCGATGAACTCAGTTGTGTCACATCGGCTTTGGCGAACACGACGGGCAGGCCACCAGCCTTGGCCCGGGCCTTGGCCAGCGGCTTGTCGATGTAGTCGACACCGGTGACGTGCCAACCGTGCCTGGCCAGGTACACCGCGTTGTCCCCGGTGCCGCACCCCAGGTCGAGGGCTGTAGTGGGAGTCAGGGTGCCGCCTTCGACCAGATTCGTCAGGCTCTGTGCCAGCGGATGACCGTCCCAGGGCGTGAAACCGAGCCGGTACAGCCACCGGAACAGCCGTTGCCGCGAGCTCATGGCGTCACAACGACCCCAGGTCGGCGGACAGCCAGTGCTCGGGCTCGAAGTAGATCGCCACGTTCTCGCCGTGCTCGCGCCGCGAGAACTCCAGATACGGTTCTACCTTTTCGGGAGCCAGGTAGCGCTTGGTCATCTCGACCAGCTGCTCGTCGGTGCTGGGCTCGATGCGGGTCACCGCACCGTCGACGGCCACGTAGCGCACCGTCGGCTCCAGACGCTCGACCATCAAGGTCAAATGGCCGGCGGCCTCGATCAGCCGGTGCTTGCGTGAGCCGGCACCGGTCAGCACCCACGGTTCTCCGCCGGGGCTGTACTGGTACCAGATCGGCACGGTCAGCGGGCCGCGCTTGTCGCCGGCGAACACCGACAGCGCGGCGATGTGCGGCTCGGCCAGAAACTGTTCGCGTTCTTCTTTGGAGAGGGCCATGAAAACCAGGCTAGTCCCGGTACCGTGACGGGGGTCGGAGTCGTAGAGTCGGGGTCCATGCGCTTTGGACTCTTCATCCCGCAGGGCTGGCGTCTCGATCTCGTCGACATTCCCACCGAAAACCATTGGGCGGTGATGAGTGACCTGGCGAAGTACGCCGACGCCGGGGCCTGGGACTCGCTGTGGGTCTACGACCACTTCCACACCGTTCCGGTGCCCACCGACGAAGCCACCCATGAGGCCTGGACGCTGATGTCGGCCTACGCGGCGACGACGTCGCGGATCAAGCTCGGCCAGATGTGTACCGCCATGAGCTACCGGAACCCGGTGTACCTGGCCAAGATTGCCGCCACCACCGACATCATCTCGGGTGGTCGGGTGCAGATGGGCATCGGCGGTGGCTGGTACGAGCATGAGTGGCGGGCTTACGGCTACGGGTTTCCCTCGGCCGGGGTGCGGCTGGGCCGGCTCGACGAGGGGGTCCAGATCATGCGCGACGCCTGGCGTGACGGACGGGTCAGCTTCGACGGCAGGCACTATCAGGTCGACGGCGCCATCGTTGCGCCGAAACCGTTGCAGAACAATGGTATCCCGCTGTGGATCGCCGGCGGTGGGGAGAAGGTCACGCTGCGGATCGCGGCGCAGTATGCGCAGTACACCAACTTCACCGGCGAACCCGAGGCCTTCGCGCACAAATCGCAGGTGCTCGCCGGGCACTGTCAAGCAGTCGGCACCGACTATGGGGCCATCGTGCGGTCGGCCAACTTCAACGCGGTCATCGGTGATTCCGAGGCCGACGTCGCCGATCGGGTGGCACGCCTGCGGGCCCGGCAGGTTCCGGTGGCCGGTGAGGGCGCCGTGGACGCCATGCTCGCCAACGCCACCGCGCCCGAATCGGCAAGCGGTACACCCGAGCAGGTCGTCGAGAAGCTGCAGCGGATGCGTGATCTGGGCTGCGAGTACGCCATCCTGTATTTCCCGGAAGCCGCCTACGACCGGTCGGGCATCGAGCTGTTCGAACAGAAGGTCATCCCGGCGCTCAGCTGAGAAGACCGGAGTTTCGCAGACCTCCGAGAAATCGGACGGCCCGAAGTGGCACGATTCAGGTATGGAGAAAATCTCGCTCACCGCGATCGCACGTCAGCAGCTCAACACGGCCCGCGCGGCCAGCAACGGGCGCAGCGCGCACACCGTGTACGGCGGGCACGAACACCAGCTGCGTCAGACGATGATCGCGCTCAAGGGCGGCACCGGCCTCGATGAGCACGAGAGCCCGGGTGAAGCCACCCTGCAGGTCATCGAGGGCCGGGTGAAACTGGCCAATGCCGAAGCCAGCTGGGAGGGTTCACCGGGCGACCACATCGTGATCCCACGCACCCGCCACAGCCTGCACGCGCTGGAGGATTCCGTGGTGCTGCTGACCGTGGTGAAATCGCACTCCTAGATCGCCGGGCCGAGCAGGTCGTCGGCGTCTTTGATGACGTAGCCGTAGCCCTGCTCGGCCAGGAAGCGTTGCCGGTGTGCGGCGTACTCCGCGTCGAGCGAGTCCCGCGAGACCACGGAGTAGAACACCGCGCCACCGCCGCCGGCCTTGGGTCGCAGCAGCCGGCCCAGCCGCTGCGCCTCTTCCTGCCGGGAACCGAAGGTGCCCGAAACCTGAACGGCCACAGAGGCTTCCGGTAGATCGATGGAGAAGTTCGCCACCTTGCTGACCACCAGGGTGGAGATCTCGCCGCGGCGGAACGCGTCGAACAGGGCTTCGCGTTCGGAGTTCTTCGTCGAGCCCTGGATCACCGGGGCGTTCAGTTCCTCACCCAGTTCCTCCAGCTGATCCAGGTAGGCGCCGATCACCAGGGTGGGCTCGCCGGGGTGACGTTCCAGGATGGATTTCACCACCGCGATCTTGGTGTGCACCGTCGAGCACAGTTTGTAGCGTTCCTCGGGCTCGGCGGTGGCGTAGAGCATCCGCTCGTTGTCGGTCATCGTCACCCGCACCTCGATGCACTCGGCGGGCGCGATCCAGCCCTGGGCCTCGATGTCCTTCCACGGTGCGTCGTAGCGCTTGGGTCCGATCAGCGAGAACACGTCACCTTCGCGGCCGTCCTCGCGGATCAGTGTCGCGGTCAGGCCGAGGCGCCGCCGGGACTGCAGATCGGCGGTCATCCGGAATACCGGGGCCGGCAGCAGGTGGACCTCGTCGTAGATGATCAGTCCCCAGTCGCGGGTGTCGAAGATCTCCAGGTGCTTGTACTCGCCCTTGGTGCGGCGGGTGATCACCTGGTAGGTCGCGATGGTGACCGGCCGGATTTCCTTCTTCTCGCCCGAGTACTCGCCGATCTCGTCCTCGGTCAGCGAGGTGCGGGCCACCAGCTCACGCTTCCATTGCCGGCCGGCCACGGTGTTGGTGACCAGGATCAGCGTCGTCGCACCGGCCTTGGCCATCGCGGCCGCGCCGACCAGGGTCTTGCCGGCGCCGCAGGGCAGCACCACCACGCCCGAGCCACCGGCCCAGAACGAGTCGGCGGCCATCTCCTGGTAGTCGCGCAGTGCCCAGCCGTCCTGGGCCAGTTCGATCGGATGGGCCTCGCCGTCGACGTATCCGGCCAGGTCCTCGGCCGGCCAGCCGATCTTGAGCAGCATCTGCTTGACCCGGCCACGCTCGCTGTTGTGCACGATCACGGTGTCGTCGTCGATACGCGCGCCCAGCATCGGGGCGATCTTCTTGTTGCGCAGCACCTCTTCCAGCACCGCACGGTCCAGGCTGACCAGCGTCAGACCATGCGCGGGGTGCTTGATCAGCTGTAGCCGCCCGTACCGGGCCATGGTGTCGACGATGTCGACCAGCAGCGGCTGCGGCACCGGGTAGCGGGAGAAGCTGACCAGCGCGTCGACCACCTGCTCGGCGTCGTGGCCGGCCGCGCGGGCGTTCCACAGGGCCAGCGGAGTGATGCGGTAGGTGTGCACGTGTTCGGGGGCGCGTTCCAGCTCGGCGAACGGCGCGATCGCCGCGCGGGCCGCACCGGCCTGCTCGTGGTCGACTTCGAGCAGCACTGTCTTGTCGGACTGCACGATCAAGGGGCCGTCTGTCATGCGCGTTCCGCTCTACTTCTCGGCTGCAAACTCATCGGCGTTCATTATCCCGAATCGGCCGACACGGGGGCTCGGCGAGGTCAGTCGTCGGCGGAGACCACCGAGGTGACCCGGTGGATGGCGAACTCGCGGACCCGCCCGGCGGCCGGATCGAAGGCGGTCAGCTGGCCGCCGCGCACGTTGATGGGCGCCACCACCCGCTGGGTGGCCACCCCGGCCGGGTCGACGTAGCCGATCACCACCGAGCTCTGGTTGATCGCGGCGTCCTGCAGTTGGGTGATGGCCGTGGCCGGGTCGAGCCGCACGCCGGTGAACGGCCCGGAGGCCACCTTGCGCAGCACCGCGACGACCGCACCGAGGGTCTGGGCGGTGGGTCCGGTGGGGGGACGGTAGATCCGGCGCCGGGTGGGGGCGACGACGCGGGCGCCGCGGGCCCGCAGGTCGACGACGGTGCCGGTGGAGTCCTCGGCGGCGGGCGCGAAGCCGGCCTCCCGCAGCGCTGCCAACACATCGGCGATCGGCGCCTGCGACACCGCCACCGTCGGGGCCAGCAGCCGCAGCTCGAGGCGGTCGGTTCCGGGGGCGGCGACCGCCTGGGCCAGCAGTGCCGGGTCCTCACACCGCAGGAACGACGCCGCCATCCCGACCCGCAGCTGCCCGTGGCGGCGCGCAACGTCGTCGATGAGGTAGGTCAAGCCTTGCGGCACCGGGGTTTTCGAGTGTTTCTCGAAGAGTTTGTGGAGCTCGCCCGCGGTGCGTCCGGCGTCGAGTGCGCGCCGGATCGAGGTCTCGCTGATCCGGTACACCATGGCTGCACCGGCGGATTCGACGGTGGCGACCTCGGCCAGTTGTTCGGCCAGGTCCCGCTCCAGCGGGCCGGGCACGATCACTGTGAGATCGGCCTGCAGCAGGAAGTGGTCGAGCGGTTTGGGCAGGGCCTTGGCCATCGCGGCCAGCACGTGCTCGTCGTCGTCGGCGGCCAGCAGGCCGCGGGCCGGGGTGCTGATCGCGCCGCGTCCCACCATGCCCAGCGCGTGCGCCTCGGTCAGGAGCCCACCGACCGTGGCGGGCTGCAGGCGCACCGCCCAGCGCGGGCGCCGCCAGATCATCGCGCGCGAGGCCTCGCCGGCGTCGACCCCGGTTCCCGGCGCCAGGTCGGCCAGCACGGTCAACAGCAGCCGGCGGTCCAGCGGAGCGGCCGTCGAGTACAGCGAATCCGACAGGGCGGCAAAGGGTTTGTTGTCCGGGCCGCGGCTGCCGATCAGGGCCGGCCGGGCCGGCAGGTCCAGCCAGGTGGCGGCGAGCAGGTGCCAGCGCACCGCGGTCGGTGACTCGATGAACCGGTCGGCGGCCACGGTCGGCGCCCAGTATGGCCCGGTGCCCTCGCCTGGATCCGGCTCGGGCATGCCGGCCGCGATCAGTCCGGCGCCGGCAGCCAGTTCCAGCAGCAATCCCAGCCGTGGTTCGTCGATGCCGGTGGTCTTGGCCAGCCGCTTGACGTCGCGGACGCCCAGCCCCCCGCTCCGCAGCTCGGGAACCGGTGCGCCCCCCAGGGTGTCGATGATCAGGTCGGTCTCGCGCAGCAGATCGATCGCCGCTCCGGCCGCGACCGCGTCGACGTCGGCGGGGGTCGTGGACGAGGTCTCGAGTACCGGCGCGGTCAACTCGGTCGGACCTGGGGTCTCACCGCGCATGGCCTGGCCCACCACCCGGGGCAGGATCACCGTGTCGGCGTCGATCCGGCGCAGCAGTCCGGCCTCCAGCAGCCGCTGCACCGGCCGGTCCCGCGGGGTGTCCGGCGCCGCGTCGCGGGTGCGGCCCACCGGTGAGCCTTCCAGCAGCCGGCCCAGCAGATCGTTCTGAGCCTCATCGAGCCCGGCGAGGAGATCGGCGATCTCCTCGCCGCTGCGTTCGGACACCTCGACGGCAGCCTGGCCGACGAACCACGGCAGACCCGAGGCCACTTCGGGGGCCACCCGGACCGCGGCGTCGCCCCACACCAGGGCCCGCTCTCGCAGGTCATCCAGCACCGCGGTCACGTCGTCCGCGTTGACGCGTGCCCCGAGCAGTTCGGTGACCTCGGCGGGCGGGACGGCGTGGGTGTCGGCGTGCAGGACCAGCAGCGCATCGAGGACTGCCAAATGCAGGTAGTCCAGGGAATCGGTGGCAGCCTTGACCGATTGGCGCGAGGTGGCGCGGGCGGCGAGTGCGGCGATCGTTCCCGGCGGCGGTTGGCTCAGATCAGGCCGCAGTTCCAGCAGTCGGATGAGGCCCTTGTCGTCGAGCTCGGACAGCCATGCACCCAGCGGGATCCCGGGAGACTGTGCGGCGGTCATATCCTGACCAGCGTAAAGCAGCCCGGCCCGGACATCTCCCCGGTCGTTGCGCTCCGGCCCGCCGGTCTCGCCACCGGCGCGGGCACCTGCCACAATGTGGGGCGTGGCTGACAAGAAGAAGAACCATTACGTCGACAACGGCTGGCCGGTGCTCTCCGATGGCGATGATCACGCCGTCAGTGAGCTCGCCACCGATCGCACCGGTGCGCTGTCCCCGTTCGGCGATGTGACCTTTCCACTGCCGGCCGAGGAATTGCCCTTCATCCAGTCGGCCACCGTCGTCAACCGGTAACGGTGGGCCTGTCGCACCTCGACGAGTCCGGCGCGGCGCACATGGTCGACGTCACGGCTAAAGACGTCACCAAACGCACCGCGGTGGCGGTGGGCACGGTGCACACCCGTCCGGATGTGGTGGACCTGATCACCGCCGGTGGCCTGCCCAAAGGTGATGCCCTGGCGACGGCGCGGGTGGCCGGGATTCTGGCCGCCAAGCGCACACCCGACCTGATCCCGCTGTGCCATCAACTGGCGCTCACCGGGGTCGACGTCGATTTCGAGGCCCGTGACGCCACGGTGGTCATCACCGCCACCGTGCGCAGCACCGACCGCACCGGGGTGGAGATGGAAGCCCTGACCGCGGTGAGCGTGGCCGCGCTGACGCTCTACGACATGATCAAGGCCGTCGATCCCGCCGCGCGCATCGACGACGTCAAGGTGCTGCGCAAGGAGGGCGGTAAAACGGGAGTATGGGAAAGCCCGCCGGAAGAATCGAAGCAGTGACACGTTCGGCCCGGGTCATCATCGCTTCCACCCGCGCCGCCGCAGGGGTGTACGAGGACCGCACCGGACCGCTCATCGTCGGCTGGTTGGCCAACCGGGGCTACGACGTCACCGAGCAGGTGGTGGTGGCCGACGGCGCCGCTGTCGGGGCCGCCCTGCGCGCCGCGCTGGCCGAGCACGTCGACGTGATCATCACCTCCGGCGGTACCGGTATCTCCCCCACCGATGCCACCCCGGAAGCGACCATGTCGGTGCTCGACTACCAGATACCCGGCCTGGCCGATGCTATCCGGCGTTCCGGTGGCCACAAGGTGCCGACCTCGGTGCTGTCCCGAGCGGTGTGCGGCGTTGCCGGGCGCACCCTGATCGTCAACCTGCCCGGGTCGCCGGGCGGGGTCAAGGACGGGCTGGGGGTGCTGGCCGGGGTACTGGAGCATGCATTGGACCAGCTCAGTGGAAAGGACCACTCGGCGAACCGATGAGCGCATCCGTCATACGTGTCGAGTTGACCGAAACCCCGATCACCCTGACCGAATACGAAGAGCTGGTGGCCCATGAGGCGGCCGGCGCGGTGGTCGGTTTCTCCGGGGTGGTGCGTGACCATGACGGCGGCCGTTCGGTCACCCGTCTGGACTATTCTGCTCACCCCAATGCCCTGCAGACGCTGCAGGAGGTGGCCGCGGAGGTGGCAGCGCAGGCCACCGGGGTGCGGGCGATCGCGGTGAGCCACCGCATCGGCACCCTGGAAATCGGAGATGCCGCCCTGGTGGCCGCTGTGGCAGCGGATCATCGCAGGGCGGCGTTCGAAACCTGTGCCCTTCTCGTCGACACCGTCAAAGCGCGGTTGCCGGTGTGGAAGCACCAGTACTTCTCCGACGGCACCGATGAATGGGTCGGCTCGGCCTGAGCCGGTTTCGGAAACCTCATCGATCCCAGCAGTCACGGCCGGGGCAGCGGGTGTCGTAGTGCCCGCCTGTTAGCGACTTTTCAGCGACAATCACCTCACGGGTGTCCAGGTGTCCCACCTGCCCCAGAGCTGATCAATACTCGCGTCACTCCAGGGCAAATCAGCCTCACCGGTAACAGATTTCGGGTTGTCCACCTGTCAGCGACAGAGTCGCTCGCAGGTGGACGCTGGACTGCTGAGGCTGGTGAAGCCTTTAGGGGCTGGAGTGACACATGAGATTGCTCTGCCTGTTACTGCCGAGTCCCTTGGTGCAGCAGTGGCGATTGTCGCTGGAAAGTCGCGCATAGGCGGGCAGTTTGGCACACCTTCGCCAGCCGTTACCGCTGAGGCGGATGTGACTCACCACCGATAGGCCGGCGGCTGCACCCAGGATCAGGCAGGCGGGGCCGGGACGGCGTCGTCGGGTGCCGGGGCGGCCGGCTCGCGCTCGGTCAGCGCCAGCAGGGCGTCCTTGCCGCTGATGTCCTGCCCCTCGATCGCCTGCGCGATGTCGCCGAGGTAGCCCTCGGGGGCCGGCGGCGGTGCGTCGGGAGCCGGGGCGTCCGGGGCCGGAGCCTCGGGTGCGGGCGGCACGGCGTCGGGTGCAGGCACCTGCAGTGCGGCGTCGACGACCGGGGCGGCGTCCGGAGCCGGCGCCAACGCGGCGTCGACCGGAACGACCTCCGGTGCGGGCGGCAGAGCCTCGGGAGCCGGGGGTAGGTCTTCGGGTGCCGGCGGCAGGTTCTCCGGCGCCGGGGGCAGGTTCTCGGGGGCCGGGGGGAGACCCTCGGGCGCCGGGGGCAGACCTTCGGGCGCCGGCGGGGCATCCACCGGCAGCGGCGCGTCGAGTGGAGCCGCCTCCGGGGGTGGCGGCGGGGCGGCCGGGTCGGGCGGCAGTTCGCCGTTGACCTCAGGCGCGTCCAGCGGGGCCGGAGCGGGCTCGTTCACCACGTTGCGGGGGGTGGCGCCGGAAAGGCCCCGCCCGCAGGTGGGCCAAGCGCCCTTGCCCTGGGTGGCCAGCACGCGCTCGGCGACCGCGATCTGCTCTTCCTTGGTGGCCAGGAACGCTGTGGGCGCGTATTCGCCGCCGCCGTGGGCCGACCACGTGCTGGGGGAGAACTGCAGTCCACCGTGGTACCCGTTGCCGGTGTTGATCGCCCAGTTGCCGCCGGACTCGCAGCGGGCTACCTGATCCCATTCGCCGTCGGTCGCGGCCATGGCCTGTCCGGCCATCGCGATGCCGCCGCCGCCGAGCACAGCGCCGGTAACGGCGATCTTGACGACATTCTTTGCTGAAGACGATGAAGTGGGCTTGCGGTGCCGTCCACTCATAAGCGTGAAGGTCCTCTCGTAGGCGCCCACGAGGTCAGCTGTCGGGTTCGGATGGGAGAGGTCACCCGGCCGGCGTCGTCGAAACGGCGACGGCTTCACCCCAAGGAGCCGCAAGCGGCTCCAGGTCCTGAATAAGTCGGTGGACCGGTGGGTCCCCCGCCTCCATCCTGTTGTTCGTCGTTAACCTCCGGCCCGATGGATGGAGCTCGGCGCTACCGGACTTGAGGCGGGTCAACTGATTAGGGTCGGTTGACTTGGGAATGAACGGTAACGGCTGCCCGCTATCGCGTCACCTTTAGCGGCCTGGCGTGTTTCTGCCCCGAGCAAATCTTAAAAGCTGTTTAAAGGTGCAGGTTGCTGAAGTGTTTCCGCAGGTCGTCGCGTAGCTCCACCGCGCTGTAGCCAGCTCGTGACCAATTCGTTATGTGACACAAATCACGTTATCCGCCGGCGAAGGGGGGTAACACATCGATCGTTTGCGGCGTTGAAACCGGCTTGCCCATGTCGCGTACCGCGACCCCGTCGCACAGGTATGAGCAGCGCTTTAACACCCGCGCCAACTCACCGTCGCGATCGCTGAGCTGCTCGACGAGCGTGGCGAGAGTGGCGTCTTTCGCCAAATCTAACGTTTCCGTATCAACCCCGGCCGCGGCGGCGGCAGCGGCGAAATAACGGATCGTGACGGCGACGGTCGGCTCGGTCATCTACCCGCCGATCGCACTCATCGGCCGCATCGGCTGCACGAAATCCGGGTTGTTGATGCCGTGCCCGGCCGGCTTTGCCCACATCGCCTTCCGCCAGGCCATTTCGATGGCGGCGTCGTCGGCGTCGCTGCGCAGCAGGGCACGCAGATCGCTCTCCTCGGTGGAGAACAGGCAGCTGCGGATCTGGCCGTCAGCGGTGAGCCGGGTGCGGTCACAGGCCGAACAGAACGCGTGCGACACCGAGGCGATCACCCCGACCGTGCCGGCGGGATGCGCGGCGCTGGCCGCGACCTGCCACAGCTCGGCCGGGGCCGAGCCGCGCGGCTTCTGGTCCGGCCGCAGGTCGAAGTGACGCCCGAGGGCGGCCAGGATCGTGTCGGCGTCGATCACCGAACCACGCTGCCAGGTGTGCCCGGCGTCCAGCGGCATCTGCTCGATGATGCGCAGCTGGTATCCGTGGTCCAGGCAATAGCCCAACAGCTGCACCGCGTCCTCAAGCCCGGACACCGGGTCGAGGACCGCGTTGACCTTCACCGGATCCAGCCCGGCCGCTTTGGCCGCGGCCAGCCCGTCGAGTACGTCGGCCAACCGGTCGCGACGGGTGATGCGGGCGAAGTGCGCGGCATCGATGCTGTCCAGCGACACGTTGATCCGGTCCAGCCCGGCCCGCTTGAGGCCCGCGGCACGCCGGGCCAGCCCGATGCCGTTGGTGGTCAGCGTGATCTCCGGCCGCGGCTGCAGGGCCGCCGCGGCAGTCACCACGTCCTCCAGGTGGCGGGTGACCAAGGGTTCTCCGCCGGTGAAGCGCACGCTCGTGATGCCCAACCGGGTGACGGCGATGCGCAGCAGCCGGTTCAGCTCGTCGGCGCTCAGCAGGGCCTGGCCGGGCAGCCAGTCCAGGCCTTCGGCGGGCATGCAATAGGTACAGCGCAGATTGCACTTGTCGGTCAGCGACACCCGCAGGTCGGTGGCCACCCGGCCGTAGGTGTCCACCAGTGGGCCGGTCGTGGGGGCGGGCTCGGGCGGCGCACCGATGGCCCGGTCGCTGGACCGGTGCACGGCGGGCAGCCCGAGCGCGGTCACCGTCATGCCGGGACCTTGAGCGAATCGACGGGGACGATCTCCTTACCCAGCGGGACCAGTGAGATCGGGATCATCTTGAGATCGGCCAGCGCCAACGGGATTCCGATGATCGTGACGGCCATGGCCGCCGCACTCACCAGGTGCCCGATGGCCAGCCAGATGCCGAACAGCAGCACCCAGATGATGTTGCCGATCAGGGCGCCGGGGCGGGTCCCCGGCTTGTCCACGATGGTGCGGCCGAAGGGCCACAGGGCGTAGGAGGCGATGCGCAGTGAGGCGAACCCGAACGGGATGGTGATGATCAGGACGAAACAGATCAGCGCGGCCAGCAGGTACCCCAGCGCCAGCCACAGGCCGCCGAAGACCAACCAGATGACATTCAGTATCACTCGCATCGGCGACGCATCTCTCTTCCACAGGTGGCTGCCAGCCTACCGAGTAATCGGGGTGAAGCACTCGGCCAACTCCGAGTAGGATCTCTCCATCGCGTCCCGGCGCTGACGGGACGCGAACTTTATGTGTGTAGGCCTTTCTGACAACGACGAGCGGGTGAGCAGCAGTGCCGACCGGCAAGGTTAAGTGGTACGACGCCGAAAAGGGCTTCGGCTTTCTGTCCCAGGAGGAGGGCGAGGACGTCTATGTTCGGTCCTCCGCGTTGCCCGCGGGCGTCGAGAGCCTCAAAGCCGGTCAACGCGTCGAGTTCGGCGTGGCCGCCGGCCGCCGCGGCCCGCAGGCGTTGAGCCTCAAGCTCATCGATCCGCCGCCGAGCCTGAGCCGGGCCCGGCGGGAGGCCGAGCGCCCCGAGCACAAGCACACCCCCGACGAACTGCACGGCATGGTTTCGGACATGATCACGCTGCTCGAGGACATCGTGCAGCCCGAGCTGCGCAAGGGGCGCTACCCCGACCGCAAGGTGGCGCGTCGGGTGTCCGAGGTGGTCAAGGCCGTCGCGCAGGAGCTCGACGCCTAAGAACTCGTGTGCCGGGGCTGGTCCCCGGCGCAATATGTAGGTATGGCTCAGGGCTCCTACGTCGCCGGCACGTCGACTTCCGGTGAGTTCAACCGCGACACCAACTACATCACCACCCGCATCACTCGCGACGGCGGTGACGGCTTTCCGGTGGAGGCGGGCCGGTACCGGCTGATCGTGGCGCGGGCCTGTCCGTGGGCCAACCGCACGATCATCGTGCGCCGGCTGCTGGGTCTGGAAAGTGCACTGTCCATTGGGTTTTGCGGGCCCACCCACGATGCGCGCAGCTGGACGTTCGACCTCGATCCCGGCGGGGTCGATCCGGTGCTGAAGATTCCCCGGCTGCGCGATGCCTACCTCAAACGGTTTCCGGACTATGCCAAGGGCATCACGGTGCCCGCGATCGTCGAGGTGGCCACCGGAGAGGTGGTGACCAACGACTTCGCCCAGATCACGCTGGATTTCTCCACGGAATGGACGGAGTTCCACCGTGACGGCGCCCCGCAGCTGTACCCCGAACCGTTACGCGACGAGATCGACGCCGTGGCCAAGCGCATCTACACCGAGGTCAACAACGGTGTGTACCGCTGCGGGTTCGCCGGCTCACAGCAGGCCTACGACGCCGCCTATGACCGCTTGTTCACGGCGCTGGATTGGCTGACGGAACGGCTGGCCACGCAGCGGTATCTGGTGGGCGACACCATCACCGAGGCCGATGTCCGGCTGTTCACCACGTTGGCCCGGTTCGACCCGGTCTATCACGGGCACTTCAAGTGCAACCGGGCCAAGCTGTCGGAGATGGAGGTGCTGTGGGCGTATGCGCGGGATCTGTTCCAGACTCCGGGATTCGGCGACACGATCGACTTCGTCCAGATCAAGCAGCACTACTACATCGTGCATTCCGACATCAATCCGACCCAGATCGTGCCCAAGGGGCCGGACCTGGCCAACTGGCTGACCCCGCACGGCCGGGAGTCCTTGGGCGGCAGGCCGTTCGGTGACGGCACCCCGCCGGGGCCGACACCCGAAGGGGAGCGGGTGCCGGCCGGGCATTCAGCGGGCTAGTGCGGGTTTCTCTGGCCAGACCGTGCTGATCGACCATTCGGCGTGCGGCAGGGCGAACTCCGCGCCGTCCTGGTCCTGGACCAGGGTCAGCAGTTGGACCGCCAATCCGGTGAGCCGGCCCCGGTTGGGGTCGACCGTCGGGACGGTGACGGCCAGCGTGGTCTTGGGCGCGAAGTAGCGCACCGTCGTGTCGATCGGGTTCTCGTAGACCTGCAGCAGCCGCCACGGGGCCCGGGAGATCGCGCTGGGTACCGACAGCTGCACCGGGTTGTCCGCGGTGACCGCCAGCTCGCCGGCCTCTCGCGGCTCAGCGCAGTCGTTGAGGTTGAGCACCTCGCAGTACTGGAACGGGCCGACGCGCACCGTGTGGCCGTGCGAATAGACGCTGATCTCCGGCAGGTTGTCGCCGTGGCTGGGGTGCAGCCGCCAAATGCCGACGCCGGTGCCGGCGATGGCCAGCAGCACGACGGCGGCCAGGATCGTCACGGTGCGTCTCATCGGACCCCCCAGCTGCCGCCTTCTCGCGCGGCGAGGATCGGGCGGTTGCCGCCGAATCCGGGAATCAGCGATTCGCCGCGGTAGCTCACGATTGTCTGCGCCAGACCGAGTATCAGCACGGCCGTGATCGTAGTGAATCCGACGGTGAGGTCGGTATAGACCAGCACGCCGGTGGCGCCGCCGGCCACCCAGGCAAGCTGCAACACCGATTCGGATCGACCGAATGCCGAAGCCCGCGACGCCTCGGGCAGGTCGTCCTGCAGGGAGGCGTCCAGGGAGGCCTTGGCGATGGCGCTGGCGGCTGAGGTGACGAGGGTGGCCCCGGCGGCCACGAACAGGTTGCCGGTGAGTGCGGTCACCAGCGCGACGACGGTGACCGCGGCGGCGGCCCGCACCACCAGTTGCGCCGGGTGGCCGAGTTTGAGCCGGGCCGCGGTGATGTTGCCGCCGAAGTTGCCGACGCCGGCCGCCGCCCCGATCAGGCCGAGGATCAGCAGCTGTTCCCAGCCGCTGGCGTCGTGCGATTTCGCGACGAAGGCTGGGTAGAGGAACAGGAACCCGACCATCACCTTGATGGTGCAGTTGCCCCACAGCGCGGTGATGGTGTTGCGGCCCATCGGTTGACGCTCGGCCTTGGGTTTGGCTGGGTGACGACGCATCTCGGCCGGCCCGCCCGAGTGACCGTCCGATTGGCCGTGGTAGCTCAGGGTGGTTGGCACTTCGCCCTCGGTGACCTCCACCCACTTCGGGATCCGCATCGACAGCACGGCGCCGGCCACGCTGACCGCGACCACCACGTACAGCGCCCCGGGCAGTTGCGCCACGTTGAACAGGTATTCGGCTCCGGCGGCGATGCCGCCGCCCACGATGGTGCCGCCGAGCAGGCCGAAGGTGGTCAGCCGGGAGTTCACCCGGACCAGGTCGATCGACGGTGGCAGCACGCGCGGGGTTACGGCACTGCGCAGCACCGAGAAGGATTTGGACAGCACCATCATGCCGAGCGCGCACGGATAGAGCACCCAGGACGGATAGCTTCCGGTGGCGCCGTCGTAGTTGGCGATCAGCACCACGATCAGCACGGTGCGCAGCGCGAAGGAGGCCGCCAGCGCCATCCGGCGGCCGTGCTGCAGCCGGTCCAGTGCGGGCCCGATCAGCGGGGCGATCACGGCGAACGGGGCGATGGTGATCAGCAGGTACAGCGCCACCTTGCCCTTGGATTCGCCGCTGGCGGCGGCGAAGAACAACGTGTTGGCCAGCGCCACGGCCATTGCCGCGTCGACGGCGAAATTGGCCACCACGGGCCAGGTCAGCGCGGTCAGCCCGGACTTGTCGGCACCGTCCGCGGTGGCGGCCCGATGCACGAAACCGTACATCCGCGAGCCCATTTCGCGGCTGCGGGCGGCCGCGGCCCGGGTGACGGTGACCTTCTCGCCGGCGGCCGATCCGACGCCGGGACCCGGCTCGGGTTCGTCCCAGGTCGAGTACGTGGCGTTGTGGCGCTCGTCGAGCGGTGGCAGCCAGCGGTTGCCGCTGGGCACCGATTGCCGGCGCGGCCGCCGCGGTGTCTCGTCGCTGGGATAGTTGGCCATTCCGGGATGTTCCGCACCGTGATCGGCCGGCGGCCGCGGCGGGTAGTAGGTCACGTCTCGATTCTCTCCCATCCGGCGCCGAGATGGCCGACCGGCGACCGGTGTGGCCTGCGGTCGTCCCGGTCAGGCACTATGGAGGCGATGGAAAGCGTGACCGAACCAGCTGAGCAGAGCCCGGGTACTCCCTCGGCGGCATCGTCGCCGGAGCAGGAGGCGCTGCTGTTGGGTGCCGCCGAGCAGGCTCGTGCGGCGTTGACGGAGTTCAGCGGCGAGGGTGCCGTGGGTGAATACCTCGGAGTGAGCATCGAGGACGCCGCTTCGGCCACCCACCGTTTCCTGGCTGACCTGCCTGGTTACCGCGGCTGGCAGTGGGCGGTGGTGGTGGCAGCCTACCCGGGCGCCGATCACGCGACGATCAGCGAGCTGGTGCTGGTCCCGGGCCCGACGGCGCTGCTGGCGCCGCAGTGGGTGCCGTGGCAGGACCGGGTCCGTCCGGGCGATCTGGGCCCGGGCGACCTGTTGTCGCCGCCGCTGGAGGATCCGCGACTGGTGCCGGGGTACGTGGCCACCGGCGATCCGCTGATCGACGACACCGCGCTGGAGTTGGGACTGGGCCGGCGGCAGGTGCTCAGCGAGTGGGGCCGGGAGCAGGCCGCGCAGCGCTGGCACGACGGTGATTACGGGCCGGGGTCGGCGATGGCCCGGTCGACGCGGCGGGTTTGTCGCGACTGTGGTTTCTACCTGCCGCTCGGTGGCGCACTGGGCGTGATGTTCGGTGTGTGCGCCAACGAGATGTCGGCCGACGGCCATGTGGTGGAGTCCGAGTACGGCTGCGGTGCCCATTCGGACACCCCGCAGCCGCCGGGTACCGGATCGCCGATGTACGAGCCGTACGACGACGGCGTGCTCGATACGGCCGACTGAGCGCTGCTCAGTTCTCGGCGGCGGCCTTGATCCGGGCCAGTGACGCCTTCATCCCGTCGACGAGTTCGTCTTCGAAGCTGGGCACTCCGCCCATGAAGGCGTTCACCAGCGCATTGGACACGGCGCTGGTGCCGTTCTCGGCGTGGCGGGACTCGGTCAGCCGGGTGCCGGTCTGGGTCGGCTGCAGTTCGTAGGTCCAGACGCTGTTGTTGGCCTCGACCAGGAACGCCAGCTTCTCGTTGGCGACGACTTCGGTGAGGCGTGATGTGGTGGGCCAGAACAGGAAACCGCGCCGGTTCAGGTTGACCGTGCGGGTTCCCGGCCGCAGCGGCCCCAGCGGCTTCATGATCCGGCACTGCGGGCTCCAGTGCGGCATCCGGCGCAGGTCCGAGATCAGCCCCCAGACCTTCTCGACCGGCGCGTCGATGTCGATGCTGGCTTGCAGCAGGGGTGCGGCCATGGGTGCCTCCTCAGGTCAATCCGCTTTGTGCACCGCGGGATCCGCGGCGTGCGGCACGGCGTTGGATCAGGAAAATCGACGTTCCGAGGACACCGATCGCCAGCCCGGCGAGGGTGAACGGCCGCCACTGGTGCAGCCCGGCCATGGTGAACGAAAGGATCGTGGCGATCAGCCAGCCGGTGGCGATCACCAGGATCACGGGCCACGGTTCCAGCAGCGCGGCCGGCAGCGCCGGCGGCTGGGGCGGGTCGTTGGTGTCCTCGGTCATCGGGGATAACGTATCGGATGCGGTGGGGATCCATTGGTCTTGGTTTTAGCCCTTTATCCCTCCCGGCTCAGTACTATTTCCGACGTGAAGGATCCGGAGGCACGGCTTGCGAATGATCTGGCTCTGGCAGTTGTCCGTCTCGCCCGCCAATTGCGTACGCGGCGTGCAGAATCCCCGGTTTCGTTGACTCAGTTCTCGGCGTTGGCCACGTTGGCCAAAGAAGGTGCGATGACGCCTGGGGCGTTGGCGTTGCGTGAGCGTGTGCGCCCGCCGTCGATGACCCGGGTGATCGCTTCACTGGCCGAGCAGGGCCTGGTGGCCCGCGCGGCGCATCCGGTCGACGGACGGCAGATCGTGGTGTCGGCCTCGCCGGCCGGGTTGACCCTCGTCGAGGTCGAGCGCCGGGCCAGCCAGGAGTGGCTCAAGGCACAGTTGTCCCGGTTGGGGCCCGATGACCGGCAGACGCTGATCACCGCGACCGACCTGATGTCGGCGATGGTCTCCGAAGGCGCGTGAGACTGCTGGACGTCATCGACATCGACGATCCGGCTGACCCCCGGTTGGACGATTTTCGTGATCTCAACAGCGTGGATCGTCGTCCTGATCTGCCCAGCGGCAAGGGTCTGGTGATCGCCGAAGGGGTCCTGGTGGTGCAGCGCATGCTGGCCTCGCGGTTCGTCCCGCGGGCGCTGTTGGGCACCGACCGGCGTCTGGCTGAGCTGGCCGGTGATCTCGCCGGTGTGGACGTGCCGTTCTACCGGGCCAGTGCCGAGGTGATGGCCGCCGCCGTCGGGTTCCACCTGAACCGCGGGGTGTTGGCCTCGGCGTCGCGGGCCCCGGAGTTGTCGGTGGCGGAGGTGGTTTCGGGCGCGCACACCGTGGCGGTGCTCGAAGGCGTCAACGACCACGAGAACCTGGGTTCGATCTTTCGCAATGCCGCCGGGCTCGCCGTGGATGCGGTGGTGTTCGGGGCGGGATGCGCCGATCCGCTGTACCGGCGGGCGGTGCGGGTGTCGATGGGCCACGCCCTGCTGGTGCCGTTCGCCCGGGCCCAGTCCTGGCCCGATGATCTCGATCTGTTGCGGGGCAACAATTTTCGTTTGCTGGCCATGACGCCGGACCCGGCCGCCGCGACCTTGTCCGAGGCGATGGCGCGGCTCGATGAGCACCGGGTGGCGGTGCTGGTCGGTGCTGAGGGGCCCGGCCTGACCGAGCGCACGATGCGTGCCAGCGATGTGCGGGTGCGGATCCCGATGTCGCGCGGCACCGATTCGCTCAATGTCGCGACCGCGGCCGCGCTGGCGTTCTACGAGCGGGCTCGGGGGCACTCCGGCGCGCTAGATTGACACCGTGACCGACGATTCCACGCCGTGGGGGACCGGCCTGACCGTAGCCGGATTCGTGGCGGCGGTGCTGGGCGCGGCGATTGTGGTGCTCGGGGTCGGGTTGTTGCGCGTGCATCCGCTGCTGGCGATCGGGCTGAACATGGTGGCCGTCGGCGGTTTGGCCCCGACGGTGTGGGGTTGGCGGCATCGCCCGGTCTGGCGCTGGTTCGTGCTGGGGTCGGGTATCGGGGTGGCGGCCGGATGGTTGGTGCTGCTGGTGATCGGCCTGACCCAGGGGTAGTGGGTCAGGGCTGGGTGCCCGAGGACCGCACCCCCAGCAGCACGTCCTCCCAGGCCGGGACCGCGGGGCGGGCCTTGCGGCTGCGCTTGGGGGCCGGCGGAGCGGGGGCCGGCTCGGCCGGCGGGCTGAATTGCTCGGGCACCGCGGCCTTGGGTGCGTCCTCGACGTGGGCCGGCTCGTGGTTGTCGAACAGCTGCGGCACCGCGGCGACCGGGCGCAGCGGACGGTTGAAGTCGGGGTTGATCAACTGGCGGGCCGCATCGTCGGAGGCGGTGACGGTGCCGCCGTGGGCGCCGGGGGAGAAGCGGAAGTGCGCGACGTTGTCCGAGCGGCCGGCCTTCCAGCCCAGCTGCACGGTCCAGCGGCTGTCCTCGTTGCGCCAGGCGTCCCA
Source organism: [Mycobacterium] fortunisiensis (assembly GCF_019050325.1). Taxonomy (GTDB): domain Bacteria; phylum Actinomycetota; class Actinomycetes; order Mycobacteriales; family Mycobacteriaceae; genus Mycobacterium; species Mycobacterium fortunisiensis. Next base: position 245,800 of record NZ_VOMB01000006.1, read on the forward strand.
GGCGATGGAGTCCGGGTCGAGGCCGCGGGCCACCAGGGCGGTCGTGACGGTCTCCAGCAGCGTCAGCACCGCCGGTCCGTCGGCGAGCACCGGGTGCGCGGCGGTGGCCAACTCGGCGGCCCGCGCCCGCTCCAGCAGCACCGGATGCGCGAACCGCTCGACCCGCTCGACGGGCACGCCGGCTGCGGTGGCCAACTGCTCGACCGACGCGCCGGCACGAATCTTTGCCTGAATCTCCTTGGGTCGCAGCACGTTCTGCACCTCTACATCGATCTCGGGCTGATTCGAGGCGACTTTGTCACCGCGCATGGCGGCGCGCAGCCGGTCATCGACACGCACGCTGAACATGTCTTTGGCGGAGTCGTCGGATTCGCAGATGATGCGCCTGCCGTCGACGTTCAATCCAACGACCCTGAGTTCTCGCATACCGACCTGACCTCCTGCGGCGAACCCTACTGCGTTATCAGCCCGTTACCGGGCTGACACGCTGGCCGGCGCTCAGAGATTCTCGACGACCCAGTCGACGCAGCTGGTCAGGGCGCTGACGTCGTCGGGGTCGACGGCCGGGAACATGCCGATCCGCAGCTGGTTGCGGCCCAGTTTGCGGTAGGGCTCGGTGTCGACGATGCCGTTGGCCCGCAGCACCTTGGCCACTGCGGCGGCGTCCACCGCGTCGCTGAAGTCGATCGTGCCGACCACTTGCGAGCGCAGCGCCGGGTCGGTGACGAACGGGGTGGCGAACGACGTGCCCTGCGCCCAGGAGTACAGCCGCTGCGAGGAGTCGGCGGTGCGCTTGACGGCCCAGTCCAGCCCACCGTTGCCGTTGAGCCAGTCGAGCTGCTCGGCCAGCAGGATCAGCGTGGCGATGGCCGGGGTGTTGTAGGTCTGGTTCTTGAGGCTGTTCTCCACCGCGATCGGCAGCGACAGGAAGTCGGGCACCCAGCGGTCCGTCGCGGCGATCGCCTCGATGCGGGCCAGCGCCGCCGGGCTCAGGATGGCCAGCCAAAGGCCGCCGTCGCCGGCGAAATTCTTTTGCGGCGCAAAGTAATACGCGTCGGTCTCGGTGATGTTCACCGGCAGCCCGCCGGCGGCCGAGGTGGCGTCGATCAACACCAGGGCATCGCCGGCCGGACGCTGCACGCCCACCGCGACACCGGTCGAGGTCTCGTTGTGTGCCCAGGCCACGGCGTCCACCGACGGGTCGGACTGCGGCTCGGGGGCGGTACCCGGATCGGTCTTGACGATGAGCGGGTCGCCGATGAACGGGTTCTTTGCCACGCAGGAGGCGAATTTGGAGCTGAACTCCCCGTAGGTCAGGTGCAGCGAGCGCTTGTCGATCAGGCCGAAGGCGGCGGCATCCCAGAAGGCGGTCGAGCCGCCGTTGCCGAGGATCACCTCGTAGCCGTCGGGAACCGAGAACAGTTCGCGCAGCCCGTCGCGGACCCGGCCCACCAGGTTCTTGATCGGGGCTTGCCGGTGGGAGGTGCCGAACAGGTCCCCGGCGGCGGCCAGCGCGGTCAGTTGCTCGGGGCGGACCTTGGAGGGGCCACATCCGAAACGGCCGTCGCGGGGCTTGAGGTCGGCAGGGATGATGAGTTCAGCCATGCGCTCAAGCGTAATGAGGGCCGCTGACCGGCCGAGCGTGGGCCCTGTGTGCCGCTGTTCGGTTGCCGCCACAGCGGTTGGCAATATCGCCTCCGGCTGCGGCGATGTGCGCTCACACCCAGGTGAACTGGCCGTTTTCGGCTGCACTGCCCGGATGTGAGATTTTCGGGCAAACTTTTGAAATCGGGCATGGACTTTTACTCGATACCTGCGGTACCGTTGTACAACAAGTGGGTAGATGTAAACCTCACCCTATTAGAGAGAGGTCTGCAACATGGCTCGGACCAAGATGGTCAGGCGCTGGCGCAAGAACATGGACGTCAGCGACGATCCCCAGTACGTCGAGATGCTCTCCACACTGTCCGAGGGGTCGGTGCGGCGCAACTTCAACCCGTACAAGGACATCGAGTGGGACTCGCCGGAGTTCGCCGTCGTCCCCGACGATCCGCGCTGGATCCTGCCGGCCACCGACCCGATGGGCGGTCACCCGTGGTACCAGGCGCAGCCGGTCGAGCGGCAGATCGAGATCGGCATGTGGCGTCAGGCCAACGTCGCCAAGGTGGGCCTGCACTTCGAGAACATCTTGATCCGCGGCTTGATGGAGTACTCGTTCTGGGTGCCCAACGGCTCGCCGGAGTACCGCTACTGCCTGCACGAGTCGGTCGAAGAGTGCAACCACACCCTGATGTTCCAGGAGATGGTCAACCGCATCGGCAAGGACGTGCCGGGCATGCCGCGGCTGCTCAAGTGGCTGCAGCCGCTCATCCCGCTGGCCGCGGGCCCGCTGCCGATCCCGTTCTTCTTCGGCGTGCTCGCCGGCGAGGAGCCCATCGACCACACGCAGAAGAATGTGCTGCGCGAGGGCAAGGCCCTGCACCCGATCATGGAGCGGGTGATGGCGATTCACGTCGCCGAGGAGGCCCGGCACATCTCGTTCGCACACCAGTACCTGCACAAGCGGGTGCCGAACCTGCGTCGCCGGCAGCGCTGGATCCTGTCGCTGTTCGTCCCGCTGACCATGCGCATCCTGTGCTCGGCGATCATCGTGCCGCCGCGCGCGTTCTGGAAGGAATTCGACATCCCGCGCTCGGTGCGCAAGGAGCTGTTCTTCCGTTCGCCGGAGTCGCGCAAGATGCTGCGCGACATGTTCGGTGACGTGCGGATGCTGTGCCATGACACCGGCCTGATGAACCCGGTCGCCAAGCTGATGTGGAAGATCTGCAAGATCGACGGGCCGCCGAGCCGCTACCGCAGCGAGCCGCAGCGCGAGCACCTCGTCTCGGTTGCCTAAAGAGGTCTCATGCCCCATGTGATCACCCAGTCGTGTTGCAGCGACGGGTCCTGTGTCTACGCGTGCCCGGTCAACTGCATCCATCCCTCACCGGATGAGCCGGGCTTCGCCACGGCCGAGATGCTCTACATCGACCCCGACGCGTGTGTGGACTGCGGTGCGTGCGTGAGTGCGTGCCCGGTCGGCGCGATCGCGGCCGATACCAAGCTGACGGACAAACAGCTGCCGTTCATCGAGTTGAACGCCGCCTTCTACCCGAAGCGGGAAGGCAAGCTGCCGCCGACGTCCAAGCTGGCCCCGGTGATCGCGGCACCCAAGGTGGCGACCCGGTCCGGCGGCCCGTTGACGGTGGCGATCGTGGGTTCCGGCCCGGCGGCGATGTACGCCGCCGACGAGCTGCTGACACAGCGCGGGGTGCGCGTCAACGTGTTCGAGAAATTGCCGACGCCCTACGGGCTGGTGCGGGCCGGGGTCGCCCCCGACCACCAGAGCACCAAGCGCGTGACGCGGTTGTTCGACACGATCGCCAAGCAGGCGGGTTTCAGATTCTTCCTCAATGTCGAGGTGGGCAAGCATCTTTCGCATGCCGACCTGCTGGAGCATCACCACGCGGTGCTGTACGCGGTGGGGGCACCCAACGACCGGCGTCTGGACATCGAGGGGATGGGCCTGCCCGGCACCGGGACCGCCACCGAGATGGTGGCCTGGATCAACGGGCACCCCGAGTTTACCGACCTGCCGGTGGACCTGAGCCACGAGCGGGTCGTCATCGTGGGCAACGGCAACGTCGCCTTCGACGTGGCCCGGGTGCTGACCACCGATCCGGATGCGTTGGCCCGCACCGACATTTCCGATCATGCCTTGGCGGCGCTGCGCTCGTCGAGGGTGTCCGAGGTGGTGGTCGCGGCCCGCCGCGGCCCGGCCCAGTCGGCCTTCACCTTGCCCGAGCTGATCGGTCTGACCGCCAACTGTGACGTCGTGCTCTCCGAAGCGGACCACGCCCTGGTGATCGCGGATCTCGCCGCTGAGACGGACCCGTTGACCCGCAACAAGCTGGAGATCCTGGCCAAGCTCGGTGATGCTGCTGCGCCGCTGCGCCGGCCGCGGATCCGGCTGGCCTACCGGCTCACCCCGCAGCGGGTGCTCGGCGACGACCGCGTCACCGGTCTCGAGTTCGGGGTGACCGGAACCGATGAGGTGCACACCCTCGACGCCGGTCTCGTGCTGACCTCGATCGGCTACCGCGGCAAGGCAATTGCCGATCTTCCGTTCGATGACGACGCCGCCGTCGTGCCCAACGATGGCGGGCGGGTGCGCGGCGCCTCCGGCGCGTATGTGGCCGGCTGGATCAAGCGCGGGCCCACCGGCTTCATCGGCACCAACAAGTCGTGTGCGGCGCAGACCGTGCACCGGTTGGTCGACGACTACAACGCCGGCGTGCTGAGCGCTCCGGTGCACAAGCACGCCGCGTTGGACAAGCTGGTGCACAGCCGCCAGCCCGCCGTGGTCGACGCCGCCGGCTGGCACGCGATCGATGCCGCCGAGATCGCCCGTGGCGGCGAGGACCGGCCGCGGGACAAGTTCACCTCGGTGGCCGACATGCTGGCCGTCGCGGCGACCGCACCGAAACCGACGGTGCGGCAGCGGGTTCTGGCCGGGTTGCGCGGCTAAAAGCCTCACCGCCGAGACGACGGTTTGTGTCGGAATTTTGGCCAGATCGCGCCAAAAACCGCCGTCTCGGCGCAGGAATCAACTACCCCAGCCGGGCACCGACTCCACGCTGCGCGGCTCGGGGCCGACGTAGATCGCCGCCGGGCGTACCAGCTTGCCCAGCCGCTTCTGCTCCATGATGTGCGCACACCAGCCCGCGGTCCGGCCGCAGGTGAACATCGCGGGCATCATCGAGGCCGGCACCTGGGCGAAGTCCAGGATCACCGCGGCCCAGAACTCGACGTTGGTTTCGATGGCCCGGTCCGGCCGGCGCTCGCGGAGCTCGGCGAGCGCGGCCTGTTCCAGTGCGGCGGCCACCTCGAAACGGGGCGCCTCAAGGCGTTTGGCGGTGGCCCGCAGTACCCGGGCCCGCGGATCCTCGGCGCGGTAGACCCGGTGCCCGAAGCCCATCAGCTTGTCGCCGCGATCCAGGATGGCCTTGACCACCGCGCGGGCGTCGCCGGACTTCTCGACCTCCTCGATCATCGGCAGCACCCGGGCCGGGGCGCCGCCGTGCAGCGGCCCGCTCATCGCACCCACCGCGCCCGACAGCGCGGCGGCCACGTCGGCGCCGGTCGAGGCGATCACCCGGGCGGTGAACGTCGAGGCGTTCATTCCGTGTTCGGCGGCGGTCACCCAGTACGCATCGATCGCCTCGACGTGTCTGGGATCCGGGTCGCCCTGCCAGCGGGTCATGAAACGTGCTGTGACGGTGTCGCATTCGTCGATCCTGCGTTGCGAGACCGCGGGCTGGTAGATGCCCCGGGCGGACTGCGCGACGTAGGACAGTGCCATCACCGAGGCCCTCGCCAACTGGTCGCGGGCGGTGGCGTCCTCGATGTCGAGCAGCGGCGCGTAGCCCCAGATCGGGGCCAGCATGGCCAGTCCGGCCTGCACGTCGACGCGGACGTCGCCACTGTGGATGGGCAACGGGAACGGTTCGGCCGGGGACAGGCCGGTGCCGAAGCCGCCGTCGACCAACAGGCCCCACACATCGCCGAAGGTGACCCGGCGGTCCACCAGTTCCTCGATGTCCACGCCCCGGTAGCGCAGCGCGCCGCCGTCCTTGTCCGGTTCGGCGATCTCGGTGGTGAAGGCTACGACGCCTTCCAGGCCGGCTACGAAGTCATCCGGTACGGCGGGCATGGCCAGATTGTTGCACCATGCTCAGGGGTAGCGTTAGCGCGGTGGCAATACCCCCTGGACAGACCCCTGAACACGAAGACCACGACCTGGCTGTGATGCGCGTGGACTACGTGGAAAAGGACGGGTGCGGCGACCTGGACGTCGACTGGCTCGGTGCCGATCCCGCGGCCGGCTGGCTGACCCTGATGCGCACCTGGCTGGCCGACGCCTACCGGGCCGGGGTGGCCGAACCCAACGCCATGGTGGTGGGCACGACCGATCAGGTGGGAAGGCCGGTCACCCGAACGGTGTTGTGCAAGAGCATGGACGAGACCGGCATCACGTTCTTCACCAACTATGACTCCGCCAAGGGGGAGCAGCTGGCCGCGAATCCCTACGCGGCGGCGACGTTCCCGTGGTATCAGCTGGGGCGGCAGGTACATGTGCGCGGTCCGGTGACGAAGGTGAGCCGCGAGGTCACCGAGGATTACTGGTCCAAGCGCCCGCGCGGTTCGCAGCTGGGTGCGTGGGCCTCGCAGCAGTCCAGCCCGATCGCCTCGCGGGCGGCGCTGCTGGACCAACTGGCCGAGGTGACGGCGAGGTTCGCCGACCTCGAATCGGTTCCGGTGCCGCCGAACTGGGGTGGTTACCTGATCGCCGCCGAGACCGTGGAGTTCTGGCAGGGCCGGGAGAACCGGGTGCACAACCGGATTCGCGTGGTGGGCAAGCACGCGCAGCGCCTCCAGCCGTAGTGCGCACACTCTTCGCCGACACCACCCCGCTGCGCACGCCGGACTTCCGGCGCTTGTGGCTGGCCGGGATCCCCACGGTCATCGGCGCAAACCTGACCATCTTTGCGGTGCCGGTGCAGTTGTACGTGCTCACCGAGAACTCGGCGTATGTCGGGCTGTCCGGTCTGTTCGCGTTGGTTCCGCTGGTGGTGTTCGGTCTGTGGGGCGGAGCCTGGGCCGACGCGATGGATCGCCGGCTGCTGCTGATCATCGCGTCGATCGGGCTGGCCGGGGCCTCGGTCCTGCTGTGGCTGCAGGCCGCGCTGTCGCTGGACAACGTGTGGCTGGTGCTGTGTCTGCTCGGGGTACAGCAGGCGTTTTATGCGGTCAACAGCCCGACCCGGTCGGCGGCCATCCCGCGGATGCTGCCGGGCGAGCAGTTGCCCGCGGCGAACTCGCTGAACATGACCGTGACGCAGTTCGGTGCCATCGTGGGTCCGCTGCTGGCCGGATTCCTGTTGAACTGGGTGGATCTGTCGACGCTGTATCTGATCGACGCGGTGACCTGTCTGGCGCCGGTCTGGGCGACGTTCCGGCTCACGCCGATGCCGCCGTCGAGCACTGAGCAGGGGACGTCCCGCTGGGGCCTGGCCGCGGTGCTGGACGGTTTTCGCTATCTGGCCGGCAACCGGGTGGTGTTGATGTCGTTCGTCGTCGATCTGGTGGCGATGATCTTCGGGATGCCGCGGGCGTTGTTTCCCCAGATGGCGCACGAGAGCTTCGGCGGCCCGGTCGGGGGTGGCACCGCGATGGCGTTGTTGGCGGCGGCGATGTCGGCGGGCGCGGTGGCCGGTGGCGTGTTCTCGGGTTGGCTGCCGCGGATCCGGCGGCAGGGGCTGGCCGTGGTGCTGGCGATCGTCGTCTGGGGCGCGGCGATGGTCGGCTTCGGGCTGGCCGGCGGAATGGCGCACGGCACGGCCGGCACGGTGTTCTGGATCGCGTTGGTGTTCTTGGCGATTGGCGGTGCCGCCGACATGGTGTCGGCCGCGTTCCGGTCGACGATCTTGCAGCAGGCGGCCTCGGACGAGCTGCGCGGCCGGCTCCAGGGGGTGTTCACGGTCGTGGTGGCCGGTGGTCCGCGGTTGGCCGACACGTTGCACGGGGCGGCCGCGGCGGCGGTGGGTACGACGGTGGCTGCGGCCGGCGGAGGGGTGCTGGTGGTGGTCGGTGTGGTGTTTGCCGCGCTGGCGGTACCGGCTTTCGTCCGCTATCGGGTCGTCACTCGCGACGACGAGCCCGAGGGCGACCGGGTATGACCACTGGCAAATGGCGTCCGAGGGATGAGTGTGGCCGAAACAGCCGAAACGTCCGCCGTGGGCGGGATAGCATCCGGTCTCGTGGCTGACGTGGCACGGCCGGCCGAACCCGGTTTGCGCGAGCGCAAGAAGCAACGTACCCGGGCGATGTTGATCGAGTCCGCGATCGATCTGTGTGACCGGCAGGGTTTCGAGCAGACCACGGTCGAGCAGATTGCCGCGGACGCCGACGTGTCTCCACGCACCTTCAGCCGTTACTTCGCCACCAAGGACGCGGTGGTGCTGGCGTTCATCGACGAGGTCGCGGCGAGCGTCGCGGTCGAACTCGCCGGTCAGCCGGCGGGTATCGGCGACATCGAGGCATTGCACCGGGCCCACGTCCAGGCGTTCCGCAACACCAAGACCGCACCGCCCAATCAGCTCACCGACGAGCGGTTGTTGGCGGCGGCCCGCATCATCACGTCGTCGCCGGCCCTGCTGCAATCGGTGGCCGAGTTTCGCCCGGACGCGGTGAACGCGGCGTTGGCCCGGCGGATGGGGGTGCCCGGTGATGACCGCCGGCTCAAGCTGACGGCCATCGTCTGGGGTTCGATCGTCATCACCGCCATCAGTGAGCTGGGATCTCAAGCCGAATGGAGCACCGTGACCGTCGACGACATCGTCGAGCGCATCGAGGCGACCTATACCGATTTCCTGGAGGTCGTCGCGGGTGTGCACCAGCCCGTCAGCCAGGTGCGTTAGCCACCGGCGACGGAGGTCGGGCGGGATTCGGCGGGTCTGCGGCACCCCCCGCGGGCAGTGCGGATCGATTGCGACTACCTTTTGTAGAGCAGTTAGTCGGTTCCCAACGACTTCCCAACGAGGATGAAGGGATTCCCGTGGCCGAAAACCCGTCGAGTGGGCAGGACCTTGCCACCCTTAAGTACCCCGGTGGCGAGATTGATCTCGATATCGTCCATGCCACCGAGGGCAGTGACGGCATCGCGCTCGGTCCGTTGCTGGCCAAGACCGGCTACACCACGTTTGATGGTGGCTTCGTCAACACCGCTTCCACCAAGTCCGCGATCACCTATATCGACGGTGATGCCGGCATCCTGCGTTACCGGGGCATCCCGATCGAGCAGCTGGCCGAGAACTCGACGTTCATCGAGGTCAGCTACCTGTTGATCTACGGTGAGCTGCCGACGGCCGAGCAGCTGGAGAAGTTCACCACCCAGATCCAGCGGCACACCCTGCTGCACGAGGACCTGAAGCGGTTCTTCGACGGCTTCCCGCGCAACGCGCATCCGATGCCGGTGCTGTCCAGTGCGGTCAACGCGCTGAGCGCCTACTACCAGGATTCGCTGGATCCGCTGGACAACACCCAGGTCGAGCTGTCGACGATCCGGTTGCTGGCCAAGCTGCCGACGATCGCGGCGTATGCGTACAAGAAGTCCGAGGGGCAGCCGTTCCTGTACCCGGACAACTCGCTGACGCTGGTGGAGAACTTCCTGCGGATGACGTTCGGCTTCCCGGCCGAGCCGTATGAGGTGGATCCCGAGATCGTCCGCGCGCTGGACATGTTGTTGATCCTGCATGCCGATCACGAGCAGAACTGCTCGACGTCGACGGTGCGGCTGGTCGGTTCGTCGCAGGCCAACCTGTTCACGTCGATCTCCGGTGGCATCAACGCGCTGTGGGGTCCGCTGCACGGCGGCGCCAACCAGGCGGTGCTGGAGATGCTGGAGAAGATCCGCACCGGCGACGACGATGTGAAGACGTTCGTCAAGAAGGTCAAGAACCGCGAAGACGGTGTGAAGCTGATGGGCTTCGGTCACCGGGTGTACAAGAACTACGACCCGCGGGCGCGCATCGTCAAGGAGCAGGCCGACAAGATCCTGGGCAAGCTCGGTGGCGACGACGAGTTGCTCGACATCGCCAAGCAGCTCGAAGAGATCGCGTTGACCGACGACTTCTTCATCGAGCGCAAGCTGTACCCGAATGTCGATTACTACACCGGCGTGATCTACCGGGCGATGGGCTTCCCGACCCGCATGTTCACCGTGCTGTTCGCGCTGGGCCGGTTGCCGGGCTGGATCGCGCACTGGCGGGAGATGCACTCGGAGCCCAACAAGATCGGGCGTCCGCGCCAGATCTACACCGGCTACACCGAGCGCGGCTACATCGACATCAACAAGCGCTGAGTTTTCACTGACGAAAGCCCGGGGGCAGCGCGCTCCCGGGCTTTTGCCATCCCTATCCCCGAGCGTCACGCTGGAGTGACGGCTTGCGTCAATGACAGTTGTAGTTTCACAATTGTTGTGTGCATACAACCGTTGACCCGATCAGCCCTCGGCGCAAGGCGATCATCCTCGCTTCGTGTTGCCTGAGCCTGCTGATCGTGTCGATGGACGCCACCATCGTCAACGTCGCATTGCCGAGTATCCGGACGGATCTGGGTGCCTCACCCTCGCAGCTGCAGTGGATCGTCGACGTCTACACGCTGGTGCTGGCCTCGCTGCTGTTGCTGTCCGGCGCGACGGGCGACCGGTTCGGGCGCAGGCGGACGTTCCAGCTGGGCCTGACGATCTTCGCGGTGGCCTCGCTGCTGTGCAGCCTCGCGCCCAACATCGAAACCCTCATCGCGGCCCGTTTCCTGCAGGCCATCGGGGGCTCGATGCTCAATCCGGTGGCCATGTCGATCATCACCCAGGTGTTCACCGGCCGGGTCGAGCGGGCCCGGGCCATCGGCGTGTGGGGCGGGGTGGTCGGCATCTCCATGGCGCTCGGCCCGATCGTGGGCGGGGCCCTGATCGAGTACGTCGACTGGCGCGCGGTGTTCTGGATCAACCTGCCCATCTGTGCGCTGGCCGTGATGCTCACCGCGATCTTCGTCCCGGAATCCCGCTCGGCGACGATGCGTGACCTCGATCCGGTCGGCCAGGCCCTCGGCGTGGCGTTCCTGTTCGGCGTGGTCTTCGTCTTGATCGAGGGGCCGGGATTGGGCTGGACCGATCCGCGCACCCTGGCCGTCGCCGCGATCGCGTCGACGGCCCTGGTGGCGTTCCTGCGTTATGAATCCCGCCGCCGGGATCCGTTCATCGATCTGCGGTTCTTCCGCAGCGTGCCGTTCGCCTCGGCCACCCTGATCGCGGTCTGCGCGTTCGCTGCCTACGGGGCGTTCCTGTTCATGATGTCGCTGTACCTGCAGACCGAGCGGGGATACTCGGCAATGCACACCGGCCTGCTCTACCTGCCGGTGGCCGCCGGCGCCCTGGTCTTCTCGCCACTGTCGGGCCGGCTGGTGGGGCGGTACGGCAGTCGGCCCTCGTTGCTGGTGTCGGGTGCGATGATCACCCTGGCCACCATCCTGTTGACCCGCCTGTCCGGTGACACCCCGGTCTGGCAGCTGCTGGTCCTGTTTGCGGTATTCGGTGTCGGCTTCTCGATGGTCAACGCGCCCATCACCAACACCGCCGTCAGCGGCATGCCGCTGGATCGGGCGGGCGCCGCCTCGGCGGTGGCCTCAACCAGCCGGCAGATCGGCGTGAGTATCGGTGTGGCCCTGTGTGGTTCGGTGGCCGGGACGGCATTGGCCGGCAGCGGCGTGGATTTCGCCGCCGCTGCCCGCCCGTTGTGGTTCGTCTGTGCGGCATTCGGTTTGGCCATCGTCGCGCTCGGCATTCTCTCCACCACACCCTGGGCGTTGCGCTCGGCGCAGAAGCTGACCCCGTTGATCGGTGAGCATCACCCCCAGCAGGCGAGCCATGTCTGATCAGCGGCGGGCCGAGTTGGCCGACGAGGTGTGGCGGGCCTTGACCCGCTTGGTGTTCGACCACCGTGACGCGTGGAAACGCGCGGTGATCGAGGAGAGCGGGCTGCCATTCAGCCGGATCCGGATCCTGCGCCGGCTGGAGCGGGCCCCGTTGACGGTCAAGCAGGTGGCGCACGCCGCGACGGTCGACGCCCCGGCCGCCACGGTCGCGGTCAACGATCTCGAGGAGCGTGGGCTGGTCGTGCGTGAAGTCGATCCGGCCAACCGGCGCAGCAAGCTGGTGTCGCTCACGGCCGCCGGACACGCGCTGCTGGCACGTATCGATCAGGTCGACGACCCGGCGCCCGAGGTGCTGAGCGCGCTCAGCACCGCCGATCTCGAAACCCTGCGCGCCATCCTGTCCCGCGCCCGTTAGCGTTGCAGCACCGCCATCGCGGCGTTGTGCCCGCCGATCCCCGAGACCGCGCCGCCGCGCACCGATCCCGAGCCGCACAGCAGGATCCGGTCATGGGCGGTCGCCACGCCCCAACGTTGCGCCGGGGTGTCGCGTGGTTCGTCGTCCTCGGTGAACGGCCAGCGCAGGGCGCCGTGGAAGATGTTGCCGGCGGTCATCCCCAGGGCCTGCTCCAGGTCGGCGGTGGTCTTGGTCTCGATACACAGCCGGCCGGCGGCATCCTCCAGGAGGACGTCCTGAACAGGTTCGGCCAGAACGGAATTCAGCGAGTTCAACACGGCCGAGGTGAGCCGGTCGCGCATCCGGTCGGGGTCTTTGCGGGTGAGCGCATGCGGGGTGTGCAGACCGAAGACGGTCAGGGTGTGGGCGCCGGAGGCACGCAGGTCGTCGGACAGGATGCTGGGATCGGTCAGGGAGTGGCAGTAGATTTCGCACGGCAGCGGGTCGGGCACCCGGCCGGCGGTGGCGGTGTCGTAGGCCCCGGCGAGCTGGCCGAGGGCTTCGTTGACGTGGAAGGTTCCGCCGAATGCCTGCTCGGGCGTGATGTTTTCGTCGCGCAGCCGGGGCAGGCGGCGCAGCATCAGGTTCACCTTGACCTGCGCCCCGGGGGCGGTGCCGGGGACCGGATCGCCCAGCAGTTCGGCCAGCACGGCCGGGGTGACGTTGGCCAGCACGTGCCCGGCGCGGACCCGGCGCGACGACCCGCGGTGCCGGTAGTGCACCTCGCCGTCCGGGTGGATCGCGTAAACCTCTGCGCCGGTGATGATTTCGGCACCGTAACCGGTGGCCGCGGCGGCCAGGGCCCCGCTCACCGCGCCCATCCCACCGACCGGCACCTCCCAGTCGCCGGTGCCGCCGCCGATCAGGTGGTACAGGAAGCAGATGTTCTGGGTCAGCGATGCGTCGTCGATGTCGGCGAAGGTGCCGATCAGGGCGTCGGTGGCCATCACGCCGCGCACCAGATCGTGTGACACCGCAGCGGTGATCGCCTCGCCGACCGGCCGTTCGATCAGGGCCGCCCAGGCCGCCGCAGCCTCGCGATCCTGTCCGGCCAGCACGTCGCGGCGCATCTCCGAGCGGCTGCGTACCGGCTGCAGCAGGGTGGGCCAGATCCGGCTGGTGACAAGCCGGCACCGGCGGTAGAAGTCGGCGAACCCGGCGGCGTCGGCGCCGGCACCGATCGCGTCGAAGGTCGGCCGGGGTCCGATCAGCAGCCCGGTGGCCCCGCCGGTGGCCGGGTCCGGGGTGTAGGACGAATACCGGCGCCGGGACAGCCGGATTCGCGCCCCCAGATCGGTGACGATCCGGGGCGGCAGCAGGCTGACCAGATACGAGTACCGGGACAGCCGGGCGTCCACGCCGTCGAAGGCGTGCGCCGACACCGCGGCACCGCCGACGTGGTCGAGCCGCTCGAGCACCTGCACCCGGCGTCCGGCGCGGGCCAGGTAGGCCGCGGCCACCAAGCCGTTGTGCCCGCCGCCGACGATGACAACGTCCAAGTCAGCCCCGGTAGCCCTCGACCTCGTCGGCCCCACGCTGCTCGGCCAGGCCCGGGTCCTGCCCGGTTTCGCGGAGCGCGCGACGCTGGCGCAACAGGTCCCAGCATTGGTCGAGGGCCACTTCCAGCGACTTCAGCCGTTGTTGCTCTTCGGATTCGTCGATCTCCCGGCGCTGCAGTTTCGACCGGAGCTCCTGCTCTTCGGCGACGAGCCGGTGAACTTCGGCGAGGATGTCCTGATCTTTGGCCACATCACCAGTCTGCCGGACTACCGTGGATCTGGTGAGTACAAAACCAGAGATCGAGTTTCCGGACGGACCCGCCCCGACCGAATTGGTCATCAAGGACCTGGTGGTGGGCGACGGTGCCGAGGCAGTGCCCGGCGGCAATGTCGAGGTGCACTATGTAGGTGTCGAATACGACTCCGGTGAGGAGTTCGACAGCTCGTGGAATCGCGGTGAATCCATTGAATTTCCCTTGCGGGGTCTAATTCAGGGTTGGCAGGACGGAATTCCGGGTATGCGGGTCGGTGGCCGGCGCCAGCTCGTCATTCCGCCGGAACAGGCATATGGACCGGCCGGGTCGGGGCATCGACTTTCGGGTAAGACGCTGATTTTCGTGATCGACCTGCTCGCCACCCGCTGACGCATCACGAGTTCGGTAAGAATTGTCCGAACCGGGCCGCTGAATTCCATTTGCTGCTACCGTCAATCTGTTTCGCTGCTGTAGATAACTGTTCGTCGACTTCAGGGAGTGCCCAAATGTCGGGTTCGGACGAATCTCGGACAATCACAGGCTGGCAAACAGCCTCCAAGTTATATCGACGACCACCCGGTTTGGGTTGGTTGCTGGCGCTGGCGGCAGTTCCGTTGTTGCTGGGGCTCATCGGATGGGGCGGGCTCGACCGCTCGGGCAAGGACGCCGAACTCACGCGGCCCGATGTGAATCCCACGGCGACCTTGACCGCACCGGACGTGAACGCCCCGGATGTCAACGCACCCAACGTCAATATGCCGAACCTGTCGTTCGCGCCGCTGTCGATCACCCGTAACGGCAATGATTTCAACCTTTCCGGGGATCTGCCCGACGGTGCCGCCAAGGCGTCCCTGATGGACTGGCTGCGTGGAAAGTTCGGGGCGGGCGTCAATCTGGTCGACAACCTGAATCTGCGCCCGGGGGTGAGCACGCCCGACGTGGCCGCGCTGGGTTCGCTGTTCGACGCGGCCGGCGACCGGATTCCCGATTTCGCGTTCAAGATCGATGGTGACACCGTGACGCTGACCGGCACCGCGGTGTCGGCCGAGGCCCGCGATGCGGTGGAGGCGGCAGCCAAGACCGCCTGGCCGAACATCAAGGTTGTCAACAACATTCAGGTCGGTCCCGCTCCGGCCGCGCCGGCGCCGCCGGCACCTCCGGCTCCCGGTGCCCCGGGCGCTCCCGGTGGTACCCCGGGCCCGTGTGCGGTGTTACAGGGTGATGTGAGCGCGCTGTTGCGTACCCCGATCAACTTCAGCACCGACGGGTTCGTCCTGGCGCCGGCGTCGCAGCAACTGCTGTCACAGGTGGCCGACAAGTTGAAGACCTGCGAGGGCGCGAAGGTGGCCGTCACCGGGTACACCGACAGCTCGGGCAATGACGCCATCAACATTCCGCTCAGCGGTAACCGCGCGAAAGCCGTTGCCGACTATCTGGTTTCGCAGGGGCTGCCGGCCGACCACGTGACCTCGTCCGGTGCCGGGTCGGCGAATCCGATCGCCGGCAATGACACCCCCGAAGGCAAGGCGCAGAACCGCCGCGTCGAGATCACGGTCAACTAGGGAGATTCGACATGGACTTCGTAATCCAATGGTTCTGGTATCTGCTCGCGTTCGTGGTGGGTTCGCTGGTGGCCTGGTTGATCTCGGTGATCACGGTCAAGCCCACCAGTGAGGAAGAAGCGTTCGCCGAACTACCCGGCTCACGCGAGATCGGAGCACGGCGATGAACGATGTGAACTGGTGGTTGATGGCCCTGTCGTTCGTCCTCGGGCTGGTGCTGACACTGGCGTTGACCCTGCGTCGGGTGAAGCGGGAGGTGCCGGTGTACGGCGCCCTGGGTCGTCGTCCGGCCAGCACAACGGCCACCACAACGGCCACCGCTGACGACGCGACGACCAAGCTGCCCAAGGCCAGTGCGGCCACGACCGGTGCGGTCGACGAACCCACCACGAAACTGCCCAAGGCCTCCGGTGCCGCGGCAGCGGGTGCGGCAGCCGCCGGTGCCGGGGCGGCCGCGTTCGCCGCCGGTGGGGGCAAGCACGAGGCGGGTGCCGGCGACGTCAAGGGCGACGCCAAAGACGATGTCAAGGTCGTCGAGGAGTCGCCGTACGGTGCCGGCTCGGTCCGGGTCTCTGGTGCGGGCACGCCGACGGGTTATCTGATCAAGGGCAACGAGGATTCGATGCTCTACCACTCGCCGGAGAGCCCGTCGTACTCGGTGACGGTGGCCGAGATATGGTTCGCCGACGTGGAATCCGCCGAGAAGGCCGGTTTCAACCGGTGGGACAGCGGTAAGTCGCAGCGCGAGAACAAGTAACAACACAACACGCGCGAACAGGAACTACTTCTAGCGGGGTCCCGGCAGCTTCAGTAGCAGCCGGACCCCGCCCAACGGGCTGGCGTCCAGTGCCGCTGTGCCGCCGTGCAATTCGGCCTGCTGAGCGACGAGCGCCAGGCCGAGGCCCGAGCCGGACCGGGAGGCGGTGGATCCTCGGGAGAAGCGGTCGAACACCATCACGCGTTCCTCCTCGGGCACGCCCACCCCGTCGTCGTCGATGGCGATCTCCACGCCCTCGCGGGAGCTGACTGCCGACAGTTGCACCCGGGTGGCGCCGCCGTGTTTGACGGCGTTGGCGATGGCGTTGTCCACGGCCAGCCGCAGCCCGGTCGGCAGGCCGATGATGATCACGGTCGGTGAGGGTGCCAGCGTCACTTCGAGGTCGGGATAGACCCGCATGGCGTCGTGGGCGGCGCGGTCGAGCAGTTCGGTGATGTCGACGGTGACGTGATCGTCGGTGGTGGTCAGCTCCCCCTGGGCCAGCCGTTCCAGCGCGCCGAGGGTGGCCTCGATGCGCGATTGGGTGCGGATGACGTCGTTGACCACTTCTTTGCGTTGATCGTCAGGCAGGTCGAGGGTGGACAGTACCTCCAGGTTGGTCCGCATCGCGGTGAGCGGGGTGCGCAGCTCGTGGGCGGACACCGAGGCGAAGTCGCGAGCCGAGGCCAGCGCAGCCTTGGTGCGGCCCTGTTCGGACCAGATGCGTTGCAGCATGCCGTTGACGGCGTCGGCGATCTCGACGGCCTCACTGGCGCCGCGCACCTCGACGTCGGGGGCCTCGTCGCTCGCCTCGATCTCGCGGGTCTGTTCGGCCAGTCGTTTGAGCGGGCGGACGGCGAACGCGGCCAGCACCCAGCCCAGCACGGTGGCCGCGCCGACCGCGAACACACAGATGATCAGCACCCGCCGATGCAGGTTGTTGGTGTCGGCGATGGTGGCGTCGTAGGTTGCGCCGACGGCCACCCACATGGGCCCCGGCGCCGGGATCTGCACGGTGCGCACCCGCCAGCGCACGCCGTCGATGTAGGTGTCGGCGTAGCCGTCGGGAAGTTCCGGTAGCACGACCGTCGAGTTCGACGAGACGTTTCCGGCCTGGCGCACGGTGATCACCGCGTCCTGATCGCTGGGGGAGCGGGGGATCTCGCCCAGGCCGCGCGGCAGGAACGGGATGGCGAATCCGGCGGCCTCGTCGAGGCGGCGGTCCAGCCGTTCCTTGCGGTCGTTGGTGATGCCGATCCACACGATGGTGCCGACGATGACGACGACGATCGCCGCGCCGAGGGCGGTGGCGAACGCGACCCGGGTCCGCAGCGAGGGGGTGCGGCGGAAGATCCGGGTCAGCAGGCTCATGATGACCGGCTACTGGGTCCTGAGCACGAACCCGACCCCGCGGACGGTGTGCAGCAGCCGGGGCGCGCCGCCGGCTTCGAGTTTGCGGCGCAGATAACCGATGAACACGTCGACGACGTTGGTGTCGGCGGCGAAGTCGTAGCCCCAGACCAGCTCCAGCAACTGTGCCCGGGACAGCACCGCGGTCTTGTGTTCGGCCAACACGGCCAGCAGGTCGAACTCGCGTTTGGTCAGGTCGACGTCCACGCCGTTGACGCGGGCCCGGCGGCCCGGGATGTCGACTTCGAGCGGGCCCACCTGGATGGTCTCGGACGAGAAGGTGGCCGACGCGCCACGTCGGCGCAGCAGGGCCTTGACCCGGGCTACGAGCTCTTGCAGCACGAAGGGTTTGACCAGGTAGTCGTCGGCGCCGGCTTCCAGGCCGGCCACCCGGTCGTCGACGCTGCTGCGGGCCGAGAGCACGCAGACGGGGACGTCGTTGTCCATGGCGCGAAGGGCCGTCACCACGCTGACGCCGTCGAGGACGGGCATGTTGATGTCGAGCACGATCGCGTCGGGCCGGGTTTCGGTGGCGCTGCGCAGCGCCTCCGCTCCGTCCACGGCGGTCGACACGGTGAACCCGGACAGCCGCAGCCCGCGTTCCAGCGAGGCGAGCACGTCGGGGTCGTCGTCTACGACGAGGACCCGGGGCGAGGCCATGCCACCGGTAGCGCTATCCATACCCGTCATCTTGCCCGATGACCCACGGCGAATCGCGCAGGCGCCCAGGGAAATCTTTGACCTCAACAATTGTTCAGGTTCTACGGTGATGCACATGAATATGGAAACGGTGGCCAGGCGGACGCTGTACCGGCAGGCCCACGCCCGCGGCGGTGACCTGCGGGCACTGGCCGACCGGCGGCTGCTGTCCCGGATCTGGCGGTTCTCGGCGCGCCATCATCGCAGGCTGGCCGGATTCGTCGCGATCAGCGTGGTCACTGCGCTGTTGACGGTGACGACACCCGTGCTCGCCGGCCGGGTGGTGGACGCGATCACGCAGGGCGGTCCGGCGTCGACGGTGGTGCTGCTGGCCTGCACCATCGCTGTGATCGCCGTCGCCGAAGCCGCCGTGGGCCTGCTGACCAGGTGGTTGTCGTCGAACATCGGCGAAGGCCTGATCCTGGATCTGCGTACCGCGGTCTTCGACCACGTGCAGCGCATGCCGGTGGCGTTCTTCACCCGCACCCGGACCGGCGCACTGGTGAGCCGGCTGGGCAATGACGTCGTCGGCGCACAGCGGGCGTTCTCGGACACGCTGTCGGGCATCGTGGCCAACCTCGTCACGCTGACCCTGACGTTGGTGGTGATGCTCAGCATCTCCTGGCAGATCACGTTGCTCTCGCTGGCGCTGCTGCCGTTGTTCGTGCTGCCCGCGCGCCGCATCGGCGCCCGGATGGCCGGGCTGTCGCGCGAGGCCGCCATCTACAACGCCACGATGAACACCCAGATGACCGAGCGGTTCTCGGCGCCGGGCGCCACGCTGGTCAAGTTGTTCGGCAATCCGGAGCGCGAGTCCGACGAGTTCGCGGTGCGCGCCGATCGGGTGCGTGACATCGGGGTGCGCACGGCGATGCTGCAGTCGACGTTCATGAACTCCCTGACGTTGATGTCGGCGTTGGCGCTGGCTCTGGTCTACGGGCTGGGCGGGGTGCTGGCGATCGGCGGGCAGTTGCAGGCCGGTGCCGTGGTGTCGTTGGCGCTGCTGCTCACCCGGCTGTACGCGCCGCTGACCGCGCTGGCCAATGCCCGGGTGGAGATCGCCAGCGCCCTGGTGTCGTTCGAGCGGGTTTTCGAGGTGTTGGACCTGGTGCCGCTGATCGCTGAGAAGCCGGATGCCGTCGACGTCCCACGGGGCCCCGTCGAGGTCGAGTTCGAGAACGTCCGGTTCTCCTATCCCGCGGCGGACAAGGTGTCGCTGGCGTCGCTGGAAGAGGTGGCTACGCTCGATGACCGCGGCGGGGACGAGGTGCTGCACGGTATTTCGTTCACCGCGGGGCCCGGGCAGATGGTGGCGTTGGTCGGGTCCTCGGGGGCGGGCAAGTCGACTGTCGCGTCGTTGTTGGCCCGGCTCTACGACGTCGACTCCGGGTCGATCACGCTCAACGGGGCCGACGTGCGCGACGTGACGTTCGCGTCGCTGCAGGACACCGTGGGGATGGTGACCCAGGACGGGCACCTGTTCCACGAGTCGATCCGGTCCAACCTGCTGTTGGCCGCCCCGGATGCCTCGGAGCCAGAGCTCTGGGAGGCGCTGCGCCGGGCCCGGCTCGACGACGTGGTCGCGGCGATGCCCGACGGCTTGGACACGGTTGTCGGTGAGCGGGGATACCGTCTGTCCGGAGGGCAGCGGCAGCGGTTGACGATCGCGCGCCTGCTGCTGGGGCGATCGCGGGTGGTGGTGCTCGATGAGGCGACGGCGTCGCTGGACTCGGCCTCGGAGGCCGCGGTGCAGCAGGCCTTGGCGGAGGCGCTCGCCGGCCGCACCTCGCTGGTCATTGCCCACCGGCTGTCCACGGTCCGGGCTGCCGATCTCATCCTGGTCGTCGAGGACGGGCGCATCGTCGAGCGTGGCACTCACCGTGAGCTGCTGGCCCGCGGCGGCCGGTACACCGAGCTGTACGACACGCAGTTCTCCGAGGACGTTCGGGCGGCATGAGGTTAATCGTTTGCCCCTGAGGGGAAAATTGGTCCAGTGAGTCGCGCGAGTTCAGATCTGTGGCGGTTGTTGCCCTATCTGTTGCCGTACCGGGCCCGCTGGATCGTGATGGTGGTGGTCGCGGTGGTCAGCCTGGCGGCCACGGTGGCGATTCCGCTGATGACCAAGGCTGTGATCGACGGGCCGGTGCGCCACCAGGATCCGCACGGGCTGTGGGTGCTGGGTGCGGCGGCGGTGGCGGTCGGGGTGTCCGAGGCGGTGCTGTGGTTCATCCGCCGCTGGCTGGTGGCCCGCGCCACCATGGGCGTCGAGGCCGACATCCGCAAGGACCTGTACGCGCGGCTGCAGATCCTGCCGATGAGTTTCCACGGCCGCTGGGAGTCGGGTCAGCTGCTGTCGCGGGTGATGAACGATCTGTCCACGATCCGCCGGTTCCTGTCGTTCGGGTTGGTGTTCCTGATCCTCAACACGCTGCAGATCGTCGTGGTGACGTCGATCCTGCTGGCCATGTACTGGCCGCTGGGCGTGGTGGTGCTGGTCTCGATCGTGCCGATCACGTTGACCGTGCTGCATTTCGAGCGGGAGTACACCCGGTTGTCCCGGCTGGCGCAGGATCAGACCGGCCACGTGGCCACCCACGTGGAGGAGGCCGCGCTGGGGCTGCGGGTGGTCAAGGCGTTCGGCCGCGAGGACTACGTGTTCGACCGGTTCGACGAGCAGGCCAGGGCGCTGTACGACACGCAGGTCGACCGGGTGGGGGTGTCGGCGAAGTTCTGGACGGTGCTGGAGGTGATCCCCAACCTCACCTTGATCGTGGTGCTCGGTTTCGGTGCCTACGCGGCGGGGCATGGCCACGTGACGATGGGCACCCTGGTCGCGTTCATCACGATGATGCTGTCGCTGGTGTGGCCGATCGCCTCACTGGGTTTCCTGTTGTCGATGACGCAGGAGTCGTTCACCGCGGCCAACCGGATCACTGAGATCTTCGACGCCCCACGGGAAATCGCCGACGGCCCGGTTTCCGACCCGCCGGGTGCGGGCCGTCTGGAGCTGCGCGACGTCGGCTTCAGATTCCCCGACAGCGACGAGTGGGTGCTGCGCCACGTCGACGCGGTGGTGGAACCGGGGCAGACGCTGGCGCTGGTCGGCGCGACGGGTTCGGGCAAATCCGTTCTGGCCGCGCTGTTCTCGCGGCTCTACGACGTCACCGAAGGTCAGATCCTGATCGACGGCCGCGATATCCGGGAGTTCGGGCTGCCGGTGCTGCGCCGGGCCGTGGCGACCGCCTTCGAGGATCCGACGCTGTTCTCGATGTCGGTGGCCGAGAACCTACGGCTCGGTCGGGCCGACGCCGGCGACGAGCAGTTGGCCGAGGCCATCGAGATCGCGGCCGCGCAGTTCGTCTACGACCTGCCGTTCGGCCTGGACACCCGGATCGGTGAGCAGGGCATGAGCTTGTCCGGTGGTCAGCGCCAACGTCTTTCGCTGGCCCGCGCGATCCTGGCGGCGCCGCAGATCCTGGTGCTCGACGACACGTTGTCGGCGCTGGATGTGCACACCGAGGCGGTGGTGACCGAGGCGCTGGCCCGGGTGTTGCGTGACGTCACCGGCATCATCGTCGCGCACCGGGCGTCCACGGTGCTGCTGGCCGACAAGGTGGCGCTGCTGCAAGCGGGCACCATCACCCACATCGGTACCCACACCCAATTGCTCGTGCAGGTACCGCAATACCGCTATCTACTGGCCGCCGATGACCAACTCGACGACGCCTGTGAACGCTGCTGCGATTGGGAGGACGATGCGGGGCTCGGCCGGCTGCAGCGCGAGCATGACGAACGCACGGTGATCGACGAAATCGGCGAGCCGCCGCGCTTCGATGCGGAGGTGCAACGCCGATGACGACCACCGAGTGGCGCGGCCAGCTCACCGACGACGACGATGAAGCCGGCGGCGCCGGCGCGTCCGCACTGCCGATCGACGAGAGTGTGCCGCGGCGCCGGGAGGCCCGGGCCCTGCTCGGGTCGTTGCTGCGCCCCTACCGCTGGGCCGTCGCGATGCTGGCCCTGGTGGTCGTGGTGGAAAACGCGGCCCGGCTGTCGGTTCCGATCCTGGTGCAGCGGGGTATCGACCGGGGCATCCCGCCGATTCTGGAGGGCGGCCCGGCCCGCGAGTTGATGGTGATCGTCGGCACGCTGTGCGCGGTGGTGCTGGTGCAGGCGGTCAGCCGGATGTTCTTCCTGCGCCGGTCCGGCCGGGTCGGGCAAGAGGTGCTGCTGGAGTTGCGTCGTCGGGTGTTCCGGCATTTCGGCCGGCTCGATGTGGCGTTCCACGATCGCTACACGTCGGGCCGGGTGGTCAGCCGGTCCACCAACGATGTCGAGGCGATCCAGGACATGCTGGAGAACGGTTTCGACAGCCTGATCACCGCCGTGTTGACGTTGTTCGGTACGGCGATCCTGTTGGTGGCGCTGGATTGGCGGCTGGGCCTGATGTGTCTGGTGGCGTTCCCGGTGCTGGTGGCCCTGGTGTGGTGGTTCCGCACCGAGTCGGCCAAGACCTACCGGTTGGTGCGCGAGAGTGCCGCGCTGGTGATCGTGCAGTTCGTCGAGACCATGACCGGGATCAAGGCCGTGCAGGCCTACCGGCGGGAGGCGCGAAACCAGGAGATCTTCGACGACGTCGCCGACGGGTACCGGGCGATCAACGAGAAGACCTTCAAGCTGCTCGCCGTGTTCATGCCCGGGGTCAAACTGGTCGGCAACCTCACCACCGGGGTGGTGCTGCTCTACGGCGGCTACCGGGTGCTGCACGGCGAGATGACGATCGGCACGCTGACGGCGTTCCTGCTGTATCTGCGGATGTTCTTCGAGCCGATGCAGGAGATCTCGCAGTTCTTCAACACGTTCCAATCGGCGTCCTCGGCGCTGGAGAAGCTGGCCGGGGTGCTGGCCCAGCAGCCGGCGATCGCGGATCCAGAGCACCCGGTGTCGTTGCCTGAGGTGAACGGCAACATCGGGTTTCACGATGTCGAGTTCGCCTACACCCCGGGTCGCCCGGTGCTGCCAGGCCTTGAGCTCGCGGTGCCGGCAGGTCAGACGGTGGCGCTGGTGGGCACCACCGGTGCGGGCAAGACCACCATCGCCAAGCTGATCGCCCGGTTCTACGACCCCACTGCCGGGTCGGTGACGCTGGATGGGGTGGACCTGCGTGAGCTGGCGCAGGCCGAACTTCGCCGCCACGTCGTGATGGTGACCCAGGAGAACTTCATGTTCGCCGGGACCATTGCCGACAACATCCGGTTCGGCCGCCCGGACGCCACCGATGCGCAGCTCCGGGCGGCCGCCGCCGCGGTCGGTGCCGACCGGTTCATCGAGGCCTTGCCCGACGGGTACGGCACCGACGTCGCCAAGCGCGGTGGCCGGCTCTCGGCCGGTCAGCGGCAGCTGGTGGCTTTCGCCCGGGCCTTTCTGGCCGACCCGGCGGTGCTGATCCTCGACGAGGCGACATCGTCGCTGGACATCCCGAGTGAGCGAATGGTGCAGCGGGCGTTGGAAACCGTGTTGGCCGACCGGACCGCCCTGGTGATCGCCCACCGGCTGTCCACAGTGCAGATCGCCGACCGGGTGCTGGTGCTCGAGCATGGCCGTGTCATCGAGGACGGAGCGCCCGATGACCTCATCGGCCGAGCCGACGGTGCCTACGCCGCCCTGCACCGAGCCTGGGTGGATTCCCTGGCCTGAGCTTGGCGTAGCGGTTTTACAAACGTTATTGTACTTTACAAGATTTCAATAAACTCGTATAACTGTTGCTATGGATCCGCTCGACAACCCGTACACGCCGAATGCCGGCGCAACGCCCCCAGTGGTCGTCGGGCGCGACGACCAACAACGCTCGTTTGACCTGCTTCTTGCCCGGCTAGAGAAGGGGCGCACGGAGCAGTCGATGATCATCACGGGTCTGCGCGGCGTGGGGAAGACAGTGCTGCTTCGCGAGTTTCATAAGAAGGCGGCTGCCCGGAAATGGGCGACAATTGATGTCGAGATCAGCAAGCATGACAACGACGATTTCCGTCGTCAGCTTGCGCGCGAGTTCCGCTCAGCGTTACTGCGTATCTCGCCGAAAGCGCGTTGGGGAGATAGAGCTAAACACGTTGCAGCGGTGATTAAGTCGTTTACAATCGCAATTGATCCTGATGGTCGGATTACGGCTGGGCTGGACACTGACGTAGCCGAAGGGGTAGCCGACTCGGGCGATTTGGTTGTGGATCTTTCTGAGCTGCTCATCGCCTTGGGCGAAGCGGCGAAAGAGCATCACACCGGGGTAGTTCTGTTATTCGACGAGATCCAGTTCTTGGCACGTGAACAGTTGGAGGCTGTGGTCGCAGCGATTCACAAGACGGTCCAACTCCAGCTTCCAATCACGATGGTTGGTGCTGGGCTACCACAAATCGCCGAGCTCGCCGGCGAAGCCAAGTCCTATGCTGAGCGGCTTTTCAAGTTCCCTGAGATCGGCATTCTTGCTAAGAACGAGGCTTACGCCGCGCTTCGTGAGCCGGCAACGGATGAAGGCGCCGAGTTCGAGGATGGGGCACTTGAACTTGCCGCCGAGGTAACTGGGCGTTACCCGTATTTCATCCAGGAACTCGGGTACGCAGTATGGCCGTTGGCGTCGGGTAACCGCATCACGCGCTCGGATGTAGCCAACGCTCAGCAGGTTTACGAGGAGAAACTCGATAGCAGCTTTTTCAGGGTACGGCTCGATCGTGCGACCGAGTTGGAGCAGGCTTACCTGCGGGCAATGGCGGAACTCGGGCCGGAGCCCCAACTCGCGGGAGATGTAGCGCGTCTGTTGAACCGTTCATCTCAGCAGTGCGCACCTACTCGCTCGACGCTGATCGAGAAAGGTCTCCTGTACACGCCGAGCCATGGATATGCAGCATTCACGGTTCCACATTTCGACCAGTTCATGCGGCGCTCAGTACCCGACTTGAGCGTTCCACCAGTGCGACCTCGCCGTAAGCGGTCGTAGCGATAGGTGCTTTCACCCGCGCCGATTTCTACCTCAGGGCTGCCGGCCGGCGAAAACCACAGCCCAGCAGTAGAAATCGTCGCGGGATCAGCCCGAAACTCAGCGCACGGTGTTGAAGAACGTCGTCACGTCCTCGACGAACAGCTCCGGCTGCTCGAATGCCGCGAAGTGTCCGCCCCGCGGCATCGTCGTGTAATGGGTGACGTTGTAGGCGGTTTCGCACCAGTTGCGCGGGGCCCGCAGCAGCTCCAGCGGGAACGCCGCGATGCCGGTGGGCAGTTTCACGTACTGGCCGCCCTCGAAGGTGTTGCCGCTCTCCCAGTACAGCCGGGCCGATGAGGCGCCCGACGCGGTGATCCAGTACAGCATCACGTTGTCGAGCAATTCGTCTTTGCTGAGCACATTTTCGGGGTGGCCGTCGCAGTCCATCCAGGACCAGAACTTCTCCACGATCCAGGCCAGTTGGCCGACGGGGGAGTCCACCAGGCCGTACCCGACGGTCTGCGGCCGGGTCGACTGCTGCTTCATGTAGCCCGAGTCCCACTTGCGGTAGTACTCGACGCGGGCGAGCGCCTTCTGCAGGTCCTCGGTCAGTTCCCCGATGCCCTCGGCGGGTGGCCCGGCGATCGGCATGTTGACGTGAATGCCCACGCATGCCCCCACGTTTCGGCCGATCTGCGTCGTCACCGCCGAACCCCAGTCACCGCCCTGGGCGCCGTAGCGCTGGTAGCCCAGGCGGGTCATCAAGGTGTCCCAAGTCTGGGCGATCTTCTCGATACCCCAGCCGGTCGAGGTGGGTTTGCCGGAGAAGCCGTAGCCGGGCAGTGACGGGCACACCACGTCGAAGCCCGCCGCTGTCAGTGGCTCGATCACCTTGTGGAATTCGACGACCGATCCGGGCCAACCGTGGGTGAGGATCAGCGGGAACGCATCGGCACGCGACGAGCGCTGGTGGATGAAATGGATGTCCAGCCCGTCGATCTCGGTGACGAAGTGGTCGAACCGGTTCAGCGCGGCTTCGCGGGTGCGCCAGTCGTATTCATTGGCCCAGTAGTTCGCCAGTTCTCGGGTGTAGCCCAGCGGGATGCCCTGGGTCCAGTCGTCGACGCATTCGGCCTCGGGCCATCGGGTGTGGGCCAGGCGGGCCTTGAGGTCGTCGAGGTCGGCGTCGGGCACGGCGATGGAAAACGGGCGGATCAGCGGGTCAGCGGCCATTGGGTGTCTGCTCCAGAGGGGTTGAACGACGGTAGGTGCACTAGTGAGAACGACGTGGGCATGCGAAAAGCGTCCGAAATGCTCAGGGAATCTGGCGCAACCGCCGGGCCTTGGACACCGCCTCGTGGCGGTTACGGGCGCCGAGTTTGGCGGCCGCGCTGCGCAGGTAGCTTTTCACCGTCTCCGGCTTCAACGAAAGCCGCTGGGCGGCTTCGGCATTGGTGCACCCCAGGGCGACCTGCGCCAGCACGTCGACTTCACGGGCGGTCAGCGGGGCGCTGGCCGGCGGATCGCCGCGCAGCGCCACCGCCAACCGGTCGGCGAGTTCCCTCAGCGGTCCGGCCAGTTCCGGGCTGTCGGTGGCGAGCCGGCGCAGGTCGGCGTGCACGGCACGGATCTGCTCGGTGTCGGCGGGCTGATCGGCGAAGGCGGTCAGGGCGGCCTCGCGCATGCGCATCCGTCGGTCCACCTCGTCGCGCACCCGGAACTCGTCGCTCAACCGCTGCGCCGAGGTCACCATCGCGGCCACCGTGCGGCCTCCGATCGGGTCGCTGGTGCGGTGCGCCCCGTACAGCACGGCGCGGGGCCGGCCGTCCACGACGACCGGTACCGCCAGGATCGAACGGACGCCCTCGGACAGCACGGGCCCGTCGTAGTCGTGGGTGATGGTCGAGGCCGCCCGGTAATCGGGGACCGAGATCGGTCGGCGGGACACCATGCTCGCCCCGCCCAACCCCGCCCGGGGTAGTACCGCGAGCCCGCGCATGGCGCCGGTGCGGGCGCCGAAGAACTCGCTCAGCAGCAGGGTGTCGTCGTGCACCTGCCCGCCGAACGTCAGCGGAAGCCCGGTGTCGGTGGCCAAGCGGCGCAGTTCGGCGCGTACCGCGTCGGCGTCGCGGGGCCGCATCGGCCAGGGCTGCATCGCAGGCACCCACTTTCGGGGGTCGCGGTCGGGTGAGTGTGACGTAGAGCATAGCTGTCATGAATGTCGCCGCGAGCAACACGGATCGCTACCGCAGTGCCCGTGACCAGCTGATTGCCGGAGCGAGTTTCGCCTGGCCACAGCTGGACGGCACGTTCAACTGGGCCGTCGACTGGTTCGACGCCATCGCCCGAGACAACGACCGCACCGCGTTGTGGATCGTCGAGGAGGACGGATCCGAGCAGCGGATCAGCTTCGCCGAGATGGCGCAGCGCTCCGACCGCGTCGCGGCCTGGTTGCAGGGGCTCGGCGTGATGAAGGGCGATCGGGTGCTGCTGATGCTCGGCAACCAGGTCGAGCTGTGGGAATCCATGCTGGCGATCGCCAAGCTGGGCGCGGTCGTCATGCCGACGACCGGGGCGCTGGGCTCGGCGGACCTGTCCGATCGCATCACCCGGGGCGGGGCCCGGTTCGTCATCGTCGACGCCGCCGACGCGGCCAAGTTCGCCGACGTCGCAGGCGACTATGTGCGCATCGCGGTCGGCGAGGCCCCGACAGGGTGGCACCGCTACGGCGACGGGCAGCCGCGCCGGTTCCAGGCCTGCACCACCGTCGATGATCCGCTGCTGATCTATTTCACGTCGGGCACCACCAGCCGGCCCAAACTCGTCGAGCATTCCCAGGTCTCCTATCCGGTCGGGCATCTGACCACGATGGCCTGGATCGGCGTCCGGCCCGGTGACGTCCACCTGGCGATCAGCTCACCGGGCTGGGCCAAACACGCCTGGAGCTGTTTCTTCGCGCCGTGGATCGCCGAGGCGACGATCTTCGTCTACAACTACCGGCGGTTCGACGCGGCGGCCCTGCTGGCGCAGCTGCGTCGCGCGGGCATCAACACGTTCTGTGCCCCACCGACGGTGTGGCGCATGCTCATCCAGTCCGACCTGGGTTCCAAGCCCGAAGGGTTGCGGGAAATCCTGGGTGCCGGCGAGCCGTTGAATCCCGACGTGATCGCCCAGGTCGAGAAGGCCTGGGGGTTGACGATCCGGGACGGCTTCGGCCAGACCGAGACCACCCTGCTCATCGGCAACACTCCCGGACAACCGGTGAAGCCCGGGTCGATGGGCCGGCCGATGCCCGGGGTGCCGGTGGTTCTGGTGGACCCGGTCACCGGGGAGGTTGCCGATGAGGGGGAGATCTGCCTGGACCTGGCGGCGCAGCCGCACAACCTGATGACGGGGTATCTCGATGACCCACAACGTAATACGTCGGTGCTGGCCGGGGGTTTCTATCACACCGGCGACGTCGCCGGCCGGGACGCCGACGGATACATCACCTACATCGGCCGCACCGACGACGTGTTCAAGTCCAGTGATTACAAGGTGTCGCCGTTCGAATTGGAGAGTGTGTTGATCGAGCATCCGGCAGTGGTGGAGGCCGCAGTGGTGCCGCAACCAGACGATACCCGGCTGGCGGTGCCCAAGGCCTACGTCGCATTGGCCGACGGCTGGGAGGCCAACGCGCAGACGGCGAAAGACGTGATGGCCTACGCCCGTGACCATCTGGCGCCCTACCTCAAGGTGCGTCGGGTGGAGTTCTTCGATCTGCCCAAGACCATTTCGGGCAAGATCCGTCGGGTAGAGCTTCGCAGTCGCGAAGATGCGGCCCACACGGCGGGACAACCGATTTCGACGGAATACCGATACGAGGATCTGCTCTGATGGAGTCTTACGACCGCGGCCCGGTGAACGTAGCGGTGCTGGAAGAGACCATCGGTGCGGCCTTCGAGCGGGTGGTCACTTCTGGACCCGACGCCGACGCGCTGGTCGAGGCGGCGACCGGACGCCGCTGGACCTACGCCGAGCTCGACGTCGAGGTCGACAGGCTGGCGCGGGGTCTGATGGCTTCGGGTGTGCAGAAGGGGGACCGCGTCGGGATCTGGGCCCCCAACTGTGCCGAATGGGTGATGCTGCAGCTCGCAACGGCCAAGATCGGTGCGATCCTGGTCAACATCAACCCGGCCTACCGCACCCACGAGTTGGCCTATGTGCTGCGGCAATCCGGGGTGCGCACGTTGGTGTCGGCGACCGCGTTCAAGTCGTCCGATTACGTCACCATGGTCGCCGAGGTGCAAGCGGACTGCCCGGCGCTCACGGATATCGTGTTCCTCGGCACGCTGGACTGGGACCGCTTGCGTACCGAGCAGGTCGATGAGCGCCAGTTACGTGCTCGCGGCGCCGAGCTGGGCCACACCGACCCGATCAACATCCAATACACCTCGGGGACAACCGGTTTCCCCAAAGGGGCGACGTTGAGTCACCGCAACATCCTCAACAACGGGTTTTTCGTCGGCGGGTTGATCAACCTCGCCCCAGGCGACCGGGTGTGCATTCCAGTCCCCTTTTATCACTGCTTCGGGATGGTGATGGGCAACCTGGGGGCGCTGACCCACGGTGCGACGATCGTCATCCCCGCACCGGGTTTCGACCCCGGCATCACTTTGGCCACGGTCGCGGCCGAACGATGCACCGCGCTGTACGGGGTGCCGACGATGTTCATCGCCATGCTGGGCCATCCCGACTTCGCGACGTTCGACCTGTCGTCGTTGCGGACCGGCATCATGGCCGGCTCGGTGTGCCCGGTTGAGGTGATGAAGCGGGTGGTGGCCGATATGCACATGGCCGAGGTGGCCATCTGTTACGGCATGACCGAGACCTCGCCGGTGTCGTGCCAGACGCTCGTCGATGACGATCTGGAGCGTCGCACCGCCACCATCGGACGGGTCCACCCGCATCTCGAGATCAAGATCGTCAACCCGGACACCGGTGCGACTGTCGAGCGCGGCCAACCCGGGGAGTTTTGTACCCGAGGGTATTCGGTGATGTTGGGCTACTGGAATGAGCCCGCGAAGACCGCCGAGGTCATCGACGCCGACGGCTGGATGCACACGGGGGATCTGGCGGTGATGGGTGAGGACGGCTACTGCGCGGTGGTCGGCCGGATCAAGGACATGGTGATCCGTGGCGGCGAGAACGTGTACCCCCGGGAGATCGAGGAGTTTCTCTATACGCATCCCGACATCGATGACGCTCAGGTGATCGGGGTGCCGGATGCCAAGTACGGCGAAGAGATCTGTGCCTGGGTCCGGATGAAGCCCGGCTGCGCACCGTTGGACGCCGAAAGGCTGCGGGCATTCGCCGGGGGCAAGTTGGCCCACTACAAGATTCCACGCTATGTGCTTGTGGTGGACGAATTTCCGATGACCGTCACCGGCAAGATCCGCAAGGTTGACATGCGGAACGAGAGCGTCAAGCTGCTCGGGCTTGACCCCGGGTAGCTCGAGTAGCTCAGAATGGTGGGGGTGGTGCGTAGTGTTCGGCGATCCAGGCTTGGTAGTCGTGTTCGACTTCGAGGGCGGTGTTGAGGGCGGAGCGTTCTTGGCGTTCGTCTTCGATGCGTTCTAGGCGTTGTTGTTCGCGGGTTTTGGAGCGGCGCGGCATTTTCGTGGTGCGTTGGCTGGGGTCGCTCTTGGGGTTCTCGGGGATATCCGGGGTGCCGGTGGGCTGGGCGAGGGTGGGGAACAGTTCGGCGCCGTGGGGTGTGGTGTGGTAGGTGTGGCCGGTGGGTGCGGTGAATTTTATTGTGCCGTCGGGTAGTTGGCGGTCTGTCCAGCCGGCGACGAAGGTTTTGATCAAATGGTGTGCGCGGCAATACATTTTGAGGTTCGATGGGTGTGTGGGGCCGTGGGGGTAGGGCGCGGTGTGGTCGACATCGCAGCGCATGGCGGGGGCGTCGCAGCCCGGGAATCGACAGGTCAGGTCTCGCCAGTAGATGAATTCCCGTAGCGCCGCTGAGGGGCGGTAGCCGGGCTCCCCGGCAGGAGCCGGGGCGGCAGGGGTAGTGGCATCGGTCGCATCGGCGTTGCCGGTGACATCGCTGGTCTCGGCGAAGTCAGCGATGTCTGCGGGGTCGCCGGGCGCATCACCGGCATCAGCCTCATCCGCGGTATCGGTATCGGTATCGGCATCGGTATCGGTATCGGTGTCGGTGTTCTCGGCATCGGCGTCAGCAGGGGTGTCGGCTACATCGTTGGAGGCGTCGGCGTCAGCAGGGGTGTCGGACGCGTCGTTGGTCTCGGCGCCGGTGGTCTCGCGGGTGCTGGCGGGTATCACGACGGGTTTGAGTTTGGCGTGGGCGGCCAGGTCACGGATTGTCTGGGCGGGCAGGATGCCGTAGCCGGGCAGGTAGCCGGGATCATTTGAGGTGCCGGTGAGGGTGGCGTGTTCGGCGAGCACGTGGACCACGGCGGCGTCAGCGGCGGCGCGGGTTTGTTTGGCTGGGCAGTTATCGAGTCCGCACAGGCAGGGTAGTTGGGCTTCGCGTCGTGACAGGGGTCCCAGCGCATCGGCGCGGCGTTGTTGATGGGTGCGGGGATCGTCTTTGCAGACGGTGCGGGCCAGGGCGTCGAGTTGTTGGTCGAAGGCGGCGGCGTCGGCGGCATGCACGTTGGCCCAGATGCTGGCGATGCCGGGAGCGACACCGGGTTCGATGGTGATGTGGCGGTCGTCTTCGATGGTGGGTGGGACGCGTTGGCCGTTGGGGTCGAGTTTGATGACCCACTGGTCGATGTGGTCGTGCAGTTTTTTCTCTGAGAGTCGCATCCATTTGGAAGCGTGCCGGGCCAGCATGGCATCCAACTCGTGGCATATCGCAGCTCGGACGTTTTGGGTGCGCACGATGATGGCGGTCACGATGCGGAAATCGATCACTCCGGCGGCCAATAGGGCGGCGACGTGGGGGAGGCGGTCGCGTAGGGCGCGGGCGTAGCGGATGTGGGTGCCGGCGCGGTGGCGGGTGATGCGCAGCGCGGCCGAGATTTCGGCGGCCACGGCTTCGAAGGGGTCGGTGGTCCAAAAGATGGTGTCGGCCAGTTCGGCTTCCCGGCGCAGATCCAACTCACCGATGGCGGCCAGTCGGGCGGCGATGGCCGCCGATTCGGCTCGGGCGGCGGTGGTGATGGCGTCGATCAGCCCGGCACCGGCATCGGCCCCGGAACCGCCTTCACCATGACTCTCGAACATGTGTGCGACTCCTCACCTTTTCGTGGGTAATTGTGGGTGTAGTCCGCCGAGGCAGAGGTAGATCATTGAGGCCAGC
>NZ_VOMB01000021.1 GCF_019050325.1 [Mycobacterium] fortunisiensis
GAGTTGGATCTGCGCCGGGAAGCCGAACTGGCCGACACCATCTTTTGGACCACCGACCCCTTCGAAGCCGTCACCGCCGAAATCTCGGCCGCGCTGCGCATCACCCGCCAGCGCGCCGGCACCCAAATCCGCTACGCCCGCGCATTGCGCGACCGGTTTCCCCAGGTGGCCGCCCTGCTGGCGGCCGGGCTGATCGATTTCCGGATCGTGCTGGCCATCATTTTCCGCACCCAGAACGTCAGGGCTGAGGTGTGCCAGGAGCTCGATGCCATGCTGGCCCGCCACGCTGGGAAGTGGATGCGGCTCTCAGAGAACAAGCTGCACGACCACATCGATGAATGGGTGATCAAACTCGACCCCAACGGACAACGCGTCCCCACCCCCGTCGATGACAGCCGCCACATCACCGTCGAACCCGGAGTGGCCCCCGGTGTGGCCAGCATCTGGGCCAACGTGCACGCCGAAGACGCTGCGGCCTTCGACCAAGAACTCAACTCCCTGGCCCGCACCGTGTGCAAAGACGACCCCCGCACCCACGCCCAACGCCGCGCCGACGCCCTCGGACCCCTGTCACGACGCGAAGCCCAACTGCCCTGCCGGTGCGGACTCGATGACTGCCCAGCCAAACAAACCCGCGCCGCGGCCGAAGCCGCCGTGATCCATGTGCTGGCCAACCAGTCCACCCTCACCGGGGACTCCAACGATCCGGGCTATCTGCCCGGATACGGCATCCTGCCCGCCGACACCGTGCGCCACCTGGCCGCCAACGCCAAGTGCAAACCGGTCGTGATACCCACCAACAGCAGTAGCGGCGACCGCGTAAGCACCAGCGACGCGGCCGACACCGCAGACAATGCTGACGCCGGGCAGACCCGCACAGCCGAAGCGACCGGCGCCGCAAACACCGCTGACACCGCGCAAACCGGCACCGCAGATGCTGCCGACACCGACGCCGTCGATTCGCCCAGCGGCCCGGTGGATACCGACACCGCCGGCAACTCCTCCACCCCAGATGCCGAGCCCGGTTACCGCCCGTCGGTGGCGTTACGCGAGTTCATCTACTGGCGAGATCTCACCTGTCGCTTCCCCGGCTGCGATGCCCCCGCCATGGGCTGCGATGTCGACCACACCGTGCCCTACCCCCACGGCCCCACACACCCGTCGAACCTCAAAATGTATTGCCGCGCACATCATTTAGTGAAGACTTTCATCACCGGCTGGTCCGACCGCCAACTACCCGACGGCACAATAGAATTCACCACACCCACCGGCCACACCCACCACACCACACCCCACGGCGCTGAACTGTTCCCCACCCTGGCCCAGCCCACCGGAGAGCTGGATTTCCCTGAGAACGCCGAACCGCAGGAGCCGGAAACTCCCAGCGGCGACCGCAGCCAACGCACCATGAAAATGCCGCGCCGCTCCAAAACCCGCGAACAACAACGACTCGAACGCATCGAGGACGAACGCCAAGAACGCTCCGCCCTCAACACCGCCCTGCAAGTCGAACACGACTACCAAGCCTGGATCGCCGAACACCACGCACCACCCCCACCATTCTGAACAGTGGGCCTTACCCCTCGGCGCAGTCCTCAGGCGCTGTGGGGTCGGCCGGATGTGCTCGGTGTCGGAACTAACCGCGCCGCGCTCCCGACCAATGGGCAGGACCACCCGACCAAGGCGAAGGGATATTTCGCGTATGCACCAGTCGCGGCGATTGCCCGAACCCCGCGTTGAACTGTGGGACTGGCAACAGCTGGGCCGCTGTCGCGATACG
Organism: [Mycobacterium] fortunisiensis; assembly: GCF_019050325.1. GTDB lineage: Bacteria > Actinomycetota > Actinomycetes > Mycobacteriales > Mycobacteriaceae > Mycobacterium > Mycobacterium fortunisiensis. Next base: position 1,781 of record NZ_VOMB01000021.1, read on the forward strand.
GGGCCGGCAGTCTTCTTCGGGGCCGACGGCGAGGATCGCCGCACACGGCTCAACCGGGTTCGGCAGGCCAAGCAGGTCTGCGCGGACTGCCCGGTGCTCTCCGCCTGCCGTGACCACGCGCTCACCTCGGCCGAGCAGTACGGTGTCTGGGGTGGACTGACGGCAAGCGAGCGCAGCGCGCTGATGAGCAAGGCATTCCAATGACATCTGGAGAGATCACCACCGAAATCGAGACCGAGCTGCGGGCCATCGAGCAGCGGGTCTTCGAGGACGTGTGGATCGGTACGTGGCGGGCTCGCGCCCTGGCCGGGCTGGCCGCGGTGCTGGCGGCCACGGCGGTGGCGGCGGTGGCGGTGGCGGCCGGGGCAGCACCGGCGACCGGCGGGCACCGGGTATCCGTGGTGGCCGTCGCCCTGTTCGGACTGTCGGCCGGGGCATCCACTTTTGCGCTGTTGCGTCGCCGATTTCGCTGGTGCTGTCTGGCGACCTGTCTTTCGGCGCTGGCCACGGTGAGCGGCGCGGGCACGTTCTGGTGGCATCACACCGCACACACGAGCTTCTGGCTGCCGGCGGCGGGTGGTCTGACGGCCGCCGCGCTGACCGCGGGATGGCTGGGGGTGTGTCTGGCTCCGGTCGCGTCGTCTCAACCGGATATGCGCGCTGGGCTCAGCTGAACGTATTCGGTTGCACGGTCCCGTAATTACGCAACCGCAGACTGTTCGACACCACCAGGAACGACGACACGGCCATCGCCGCACCGGCGATCAACGGGTTCAGCAGGCCGGCGGCGGCGATCGGAATCGCGGCGATGTTGTACCCGAACGCCCAGATCATGTTCACTCGAATCGTCCGCATCGTGGCGCGGGCCAGCCCCAGGGCCTGCGGTACCGAATCGAGGTTGTCGCGGACCAGGATGATGTCGGCCGCGCCGATCGCGACGTCGGTCCCCCGACCGATCGCCAACCCGAGATCAGCACAGGCCAGGGCCGGCCCGTCGTTGATCCCGTCGCCGACCATCGCCACCACGCGGCCTTGTTCGCGCAGCCGCTCGATCGCGCCCACCTTGTCCTCGGGCAGCACCTCGGCGACCACATCGTCGATGCCCACCTCCGCGCCGATCGCGGCGGCGGTGGCAGCGTTGTCACCGGTCAACAGCATGGTTTTCATGCCCTCGGCGTGCAGGTGCGCGATGGCCTCGGCCGCCGAGTCCTTGACCGCGTCGGCCACGCAGACGGCGCCGCAGACGGTGTCGCCGTGCGCGACGAACACCACGGTCTGGCCCTGCGACTCGCCCTTTTTGCGGGCGGCCGCCAGGTTGGCGGGCACCACCCGATCCCGGGTGACCCAGGCCGGCCGCCCGACGGTCACCTCGACGCCGTCGACCGAGCCAACGACACCGTGGCCGGCGAATGCCTGAAAGTTGTCCACCGCGGCGAGATCACGCCCGGCGCACGCGGCGACGATCGCATGCGCCACCGGATGTTCAGACGCCGCTTCGACGGCCGCCGCGTAGCCGAGCACATCCTCGGAATTCCACTGCTCGGCGGCAACCACATTGGTGACCTGCGGCTGACCGGTGGTCAGGGTTCCGGTCTTGTCGAACACGACGGTGTCGACCGTGCGGATCGCCTCCAACGCCCGATGTCCCTTGAGGAAGATCCCCAGCTGAGCCCCGCGTCCCGAGGCCACCATCATCGCGGTTGGGGTCGCCAGGCCCAGGGCACACGGGCACGCGATCACCAGCACGGCTAGGGCCGCCGCCACCGCCCGGTGCACGTCACCGTCGACCAGCAGCCAACCGAGGGCGGTGGCCGCTGCGATGGCGAGCACGCACGGTACGAACACGGCCGAGATGCGGTCGGCGAGCCGCTGCGCATCGGCTTTCTGCGCCTGGGCCTGCTCCACCAGGCGCACCATCCCGGCGAACCGGGTGTCGGGTCCCACCGCGGCCGCCTCGACGACCAGTCGGCCGTCGAGCACCACGGTGCCGCCGACCACGCTCGAACCTTCTTGGGTGTGTACCGGTTTCGACTCGCCGGTCATCGCACTGACGTCGACCGCGGCTGCTCCGCTGACCACGAGTCCGTCGGCCGCAATGGCCTCACCGGGGCGGACGACGAAGCGCTGGCCCTCCTTGAGTTCGTCGGCCGGCAGCACGAGTTCGTCACCGTCGGGCAGCAGCACCGTCACCGACTTGGCACCCAACGCGGCCAGCGCCCGCAGCGCTCCCCCGGCCCGGGAGCGGGCCCGGGCCTCGAAGTAGCGGCCGGCCAGCACGAAGACCGTGACGCCCGCCGCGACCTCCAGGTAGATGGCCTTGCTGCCCAGCAGTGCCTGCCAGATGCCGGTGGCCTCGTAGGTCTGGTGATCGAAGAAGATCGTGTACATCGACCACACGGTGGCCGCGGTGACGCCGATGGAGATCAGGGTCTCCATGGTCGCGGTTCCGTACCGCGCGTTGCGCAGCGCGGCGCGGTGGAACGGCCACGCGGCCCAGGTCACGATCGGCGCCGCCAGCGCCGTGAGCACCCACTGCCACCCGGTGAAACGCGTGTCGGGGACCACGGCGAACATCACCGACAGATCAGCCAGTGGAATGAACAACACCGCGGCCACGGCGAGGCGCCGGAGCAAACTGCGAGCATGTGCGGCGTCGGGATCGACGTCGGGCACCGATCGCTCCACGCGAGGAGCCGCCTGGTAGCCGGCTCGCTCGATGACCCCGCACAGTTGCTCGATCTCGACATCCGGGGTGGCTTCCACGGTGGCCACGCGGGTGGCGAAGTTCACCGACGCGCGCACCCCGTCGATCTTGTTGAGTTTGGTCTCCACTCGCGCAGCGCAGGCACCACACGACATTCCGGTGATGTCCAGCGCGATGCGCTGCTTCATCTCCTGGTCGGGGACAGTTGCTGTCGTCACCGCCACTCCCAATTGCTCACTCTCATTTGTCGCGCGAGCCCAGTGCAAAGTTCCCGGGCCGCATCGCATAGTGTCGACGTCTGTGACTACCGAACGCCGCGAGGACCAGGTTACGACGCTGGCGCTGGCCGCCGGCCGCGGTGATTCGGCAGCGCTCGAGCAGTTCATCCGGTCCACGCAGACCGACGTCTGGCGAACTGTCGCCTACCTGGGCGACGCGGGTTCGGCCGACGATCTGACCCAGGAAACCTTTCTGCGCGCGATCTCCGCGCTTCCCCGGTTCAGTGGCCGGTCCTCGGCCCGCACCTGGCTGCTGTCGATCGCGCGGCGGGTGGTGGTCGACCAGATTCGGCACAAGCAGAGCCGGCCGCGCACCCACCACGGGGTGGACGTGGAGCAGGTGCTCGACAGCTACCGCCCGGTGGGCGGGTTCGAGAAGATGGTGGAGATCCGCTTGCTGCTGGACGGGCTGGACCCGGACCGGCGGCACGCGCTGCTGTTGACGCAGGTGCTCGGCCTGTCCTATGCCGAAGCCGCCGAGGTGTGCGGCTGCCCCGTGGGCACCATCCGGTCCCGGGTGGCGCGGGCCCGCGAAGATCTCGTCGCGGCCGCCGAGCGCGACGATCTGACCGGTTAGACCGGCTGCTCCGCTCGCCGGTACTGCCACCACCCGACCACGACGTCGACGGCCACGAAGGCCGCCAGGCTCACCCCGAGCAACGGAACGAACCAGCCCACGACGGCCGTCACGATCACCACGGTGACCGCGGCGGCCGGTGGTAGTTCGGTGAGCACACCGCGGCGCGGCGGCCGGCCCCACCGTCCCCGACCGACGGTGGGGCGACGCCGCCACCACAGCAGGTAGCCACGCACGATCACGGTGACCAACGCCACCGCGAGACCCAGGAGCAGGAGCTGGTTGGCCAGGCCGAACAGCAGCCCCATGTGGAGCTGGATGCCCCAGGCCGAGAGCTTTGCGGCCCACGGCCAGTCGGCGAACCACGAGATGTCGGTCACCCTCCCCGACAGGCCGTCGACGGCGACCGCGTTGTTCGACATCACCCAGGGCTGTCGAGTCTGGGTGACGGTGAAGGCGGTGTGGGCGTCGGCCGGGATGGCGGCCTCGACGTGGCCACCGACGCCGGCCTCGCGGGCAGCTGTCAGCACCCGGTCGATGTCTGCCACCCTCGGGTCAGCGGGTGGACTGTTCGCGCCCGACGGGGCAGCGCTGTGATGTCCTTCGTGGCCCGACGATGTCGACACGGTGGGCGTCGTCCACGACAACGCCGCACGCAGCTCGTCGACGTTCGCCCCCGCGTACCGCGACCAGGTCAGCCCGGTCGCCGACAGGAACAACAATCCCACGGCAATCCAGATCCCCACGGCGCCATGCCAGTTCAGCGTCCGTACCCGTCCGCGTCCAGAGCGGTCAGGCGTGAACAGCCTCGCGGCCGATTCTCCGCGGCTCGACATGCGCCGGTAGCGGTCCCACCAGAGAAACACCCCGGCCAGGGCGATCAGCCACAGCCAGGAGGCGGCCAGTTCGCTGTACAGCCGCCCCGGCTCACCCAGGTGCAGGCTGCGGTGGAGCTGGTCGATCCAGGTGCGCAGCGGCAATGCGCCGCCGCTGCCGTACACCGTCAGCTCACCGTGTGAGGCGGCGGTCACCGGGTCGATGAACACGGCGTGCCGCTCGGATTCGCCCAACGCCGGATCGTCGAACATCACCCGGGTGGTCTCGTCCGGTCCGGTTGCCGGCCGGACGGCGGTCACCGGCAGATCGGGCCGTTGCGCCTGGGCCGCCCGAATCTGTTGGGCCACCGGCAGCATCGCCCCGCTGCTGTCGGTGTGCAGTTGATCGCGATAGACCAGCTGTTCGATGCTGGGAGCAACGGCGTACAGCCCGCCGCTGACGGCGGCGATCAGCAGGAAGGGGCCGACGAAGATCCCGGCATAGAAATGCAGGCGGCGCAGGAAGTCAGCCACCCAGATGCCCAAAACTCAGCCGGCCGACCAGCCTGGTCAGCGCCGAGGGTTGGGGGCGGTCTGGTGCCGCGGTGGTGCGCTCTGCGGCTCGGTAGCCGGCCTGTTCGACGGCTGCGCACAGCTCCGCGACGGTGACGCCGTCGTGGGTGTCGACCGTCGCGATCTTGGTGGCGATGTCGACCGAGGCGCGCACGCCGTCGATCGAGTTCAGCTTCTTCTCCACCCGGCTGGAACATGCTCCGCAGGACATTCCCGTCACGTCGAGGTGAATGCGTCGGACACCAGATGCCTGGTCGCTGCGTGCTGCTGCCTCTGTCACTGCCGTTCCTCACTGTCGCGGGCACCGTCGATTGATAGGTCGTTCCGAAGGGGCGATGAGTTCCTGGATCGACGGCGGTATCGCCGTGAGCGTGTCGACGGAGTCGATTTCCAGTGGTAGGGCCGGGTAGGAGGCCAGATATTCGGGGTAGGACCGCCCGCCGAGCATCGTGCCCAGGCTGATCCAGGCGTCGATCACCGACCATCGGCCCGGATTGGCCCTGGCCCATTCGCTGCGGTCCAGACGCTGTTTCCAGTCCGGGGCGGCGAGGGGTTCGGCGCCGAATGCGCCGAGCAACTCCGGATAGGACACTGGCGGTGCACACAGCACGTCGATCTTGCGTCCCAGCCGCGGCGGTCCGCCGAACTCCGGCAGCCGGCCCAGGACGGCGCGCGCGGCGGCGTGGCCGGTGGTCACCTGCTCGGTCAGCTCCACCGCGGGATAGGCGTGCAGCGCAGCGCAGGCGTCGGCGAGCGAAACCAGAATGTCGGCACCGGCGCGCACCTGCCCGGCGGTCCCCAGAATGCGGGGCAGCCGCACGATCGTGAAGTCGAGTTCCCCGGGCGCCCCGGCCACCGCCAGCTCGGCCAGGGCCTTGGACGCGGCGTACGGGTACGGTGCCTGCCGTGGGTCGACCACCGTCGGCGCGAACACGTCGGCACTGACCACATACGTCGACAGGTGCACCAGCCGGGTACTCGTGGCCGCGCAGGCGTCGGCGATGGCCGAAACCAATTCCAGGTTGACCCCACGTATTTCGCGGTACGGGAGCACCGCGTTGGTGTTGCCCGCGCAGTTGACGAGGGTGCCGGCCCCGGTTCTGCGGATCAGCGCCGCCACTTCCGACGCGTCGAACCCGGCCGACAGGTTCTCGATCCGGACACCGGGCGTGTGGCGCAGCCTGGACCAAATTCCGCCGGGCGGAAACGATCTGGAGGCGAACACCACTTCCGGGATCTGCCTGCCTGATTCGGCAAACTCCAGAATCGCCTCGGCGACACCGGTTCCCACGATCCCGGATGCGCCCAGCACCAGGACCGGGCCCTGGCGGGCCGGGCGGCGAGGAGTCGACACCGCGATGAGGTCGCGTTCGATCGCGGCGGCGTCGGCCCTGGGTCTGTCGGCGGTTGCGGATTCACCGACCAGATTCGCCGCGGTGTCGGCACTGATCAGGTCCAGAATGGAGATCTCGCGTCCGAGCCGGCGCCGTGTCTCGGGCAGTATCCGCACCAGGTCCAGCGATCCGACGCCCTCGCGCAACAGCGAGGTATGGGGTGCGATCGGCCGGCCGAGGTGCCGACCCCACACGACGGCCAGATCGGCTGCCTGCTCCGCGAATTCGGGGTCGTTCGGCCCGGTGTCGCCGGTCGGCACCAATGCGCACAACCGCGCGGTGTCGATCTTCCCGCTCGGTGCCCTCGGGATGCTCGCGACCGCCGTGACGAAGAACGACGGCACCCGGGCACCGACCAGGATGTCTTTGATCCGCTCGGACACGTCCATGCCCGCGCCGCCGTCGGCGTTCGGCCGGCCGGCGAACCAGACTCCCAAACTGCCGTTGTGCGGGTGCACCGCGACGTCGTACACGCCGGGCTGCGCCGCGACGCGGCGGGTGACCTCCGCGGTGTCGACACGCTTGCCCGCCACTTTGACAACCGCATCTTTACGCCCGGCGAAGACCGCACACCCGGCATCGTCGACGATTACCCGGTCGGCGGTCGCATAAGCCCGACGCTGCGCGCCATCGGCCAGGGTGACGGTGCCGAAACTGGGGCTCGCGGCGCCGAGGTAGCCGTCGGCCACCAGGTCCCCGATTACCACGACCTCGCCGAAGGCCACCACCACCGTGTCCGCCACCAGCGGCCGGCCCAGCCGCCGGCGCGCGTCGTGTTCGATGACGCGACCATCGTCGATGATCGGCAGGTAGGTCACCACCACGGTGGCCTCGGTCGGCCCATAGCTGGAGATCAGTGAGATACCTTCAGCGGCAGCGGTATCGAGCCACCTGTCCACGGCGTCGGGGCGCACGGGCTCGCCGCCGATCACGATCTGTCTGAGCCGAGTCTCGCCGACATCACACCACAGGTGCCACACGGCGGTCGGCAGGTCGACGATCGTGGCGGAGCTCGTCACGAGATCTCGGTTCAGCGCCGGCAGATCTCCGGTTTTCACCGCGGTCGAACGCACCAGGGTGGCACCGCTGAGCGCGGCTCCGAAAATCTCCTCCACACTGATGTCCGATGTCAGTGGTGCGCATTGCAGGACGGTGTCCTCCGGTCCCCACCCGTAGGCACGGACCTGCGCGGCGCAGAACATCGCCAACGAACCGTGGTTGACCCGAACGAGTTTCGGTTCCCCGGTCGATCCCGACGTCGGCATCACGTAGGCGATCCGGGTCGACAACAGCGGATCTGCGCGCACCTGCGCGATGCGTGCGTCCACCAGGCGGCGACGCGCCGCGTCCAGGGGTGCCTGCAGATTCGCCGACGTAATGTCGAGTACGTGTGCCGCGATGTCGCCGGCCTGGGCCGTGATCCGCTCGACCCGCGAGGCGAATTGCTCCGGGTCGTCACAGACGCTGTAGCCACAGCCGGCCAGGTGACAGGCGATGATGAGAGCGGTTGTCCTGTCGGTGTTGTCGTCGGTGAACACCACCACATCGCCCGGGCGGGCACCGTGGTGGAGTAGCCAGGAGATCCAGGGATCGACGTGGCGGCGACGACATTCGGCGATCACCCCGTCGCGGGCCAGGAACCACGCCGGCGCTGCCGGGGGGCAGGTCGCGCCGTCGGCGATGACACGCCAGTCGTCGACGATCATCGCGAGGGGGCGGTCCCACATCTGCGGCATCGACGTCAGGGCCTGCGCGATCCGACCCGGCGTGGCCGCAGCGGCTTGTGGCGCATCGGCTCTGTCCCAGATGTCGAGGGTCAGGGTGCGGGCCGATTCGTCCAGGATTGCGGCCACGGTCATCCCCTCGACGGGGCCGATCTCGGTGGTCGCCGGCGTGTCGACCAGGTACGGTCGCAATTCCGGCGCGCAGGGCGCACGCAGGAAATTGAGCGTCACGGCCTCGACGGCCGTGGTCCGCTGTAGTGCCAGATACATTCGGCGGTAGTGTTCTTCGCGCAGCCAGCGGCGCCGCCCAGCTCTGACGTAGCCGCGGTCCATGGTGCGCACCACGTCGGCCACCGAGGCGAATGCCGGGAAGCGAACGGGCTGCGCTATCGAGTTGACGAGGCACGTGGCCACCTCGAGGGCGGGATCGCCGAATCGGTTGTCCACCGCGTGCACCAGCAGGCTCGCGGTGGTCTGCCGCACACTGGCATCCACGGCGGTGGCCGCCGCGGCGACCAGGACGTTGAGGGCGATTTGTTCGCGGTCGGCCAGGTCGGCGATGCGGTCATAGTCCGATCCACGGATCACCACCGAGCCGATGCGGATCCCCTTGGCCGCCATACCGGGAACGGTGTCGGCACGATATTGCGGGCCGCCGTGGCCGGCGTCCGTGGTGAGTTCACGCCGCACGGCATCGCTGAGCCGGCCGTGGGATTCGTCGATCCGGCTCGCCTCCCGCCGGTGTGCCGCGGCCACGTCGGTGAGGTTTGTGCTCGGGCCACCGGCGCAGTCGATGTCGTCGGCCGAGTCGGTGCGCAGGTGGCGGCCGAGGTGGGCCTCGATGATTCCGATGGCGCCGCCGTCGAGCAGGATGTGGTGGGCTTGAATTTCAAGACCCTGCACCAGTCCATTGCTGTCCACCTCGACGGTGTGGCGCACCAGCGGCTGTTCGAGAATGCCCGACGTCCACAGCGGGGCCGGTTCGTCAGCGCTGGACAGGTGCACGATGTCATCGACCCGCAATCGGGGTACCAGATCGGGATATCGATCCGCTCCCGTCCGGTCCGCCAGCACGCACAGCTGGATCGGATTGGCCAGGATCGTCTTCCGCAGCGCCGCCAGGAATTCCGCCTGGCCGATCGGCTCAAACCGGTACCGTCTGCCGATCAAATACAGGTGCGGATCATCGTCTCGCAGGACACCGTTGTAGATGTTGCGCTGCGACCGGCTCAGCGGGAGGTTCACGAGGCCTGCCTCGTCTCCCAGGCGCGGACCTCTCGCACCCAGCCTGCGACCGACAGGGTCTCGGCCAGTCTCCGCGGCAGGTCCGACTCCCGGTCGATGCCAAGGTGTTTGATCAGCAGGACGAACCGGACGGAGTCGAGCCCGAGATCTCTCAGGTCGGTGTCATCGCCGTCGACGAGATCGGATTCCTCGACGTAGAGCACCTCCGCCAGCGCGGCGACGATCCTGCTCCGCAGGTTCTCATCCACCTGCGGTCACCAGTGACGACCGGATGATCTTGCCGGACTGCGTTCGCGGAATCTGCGCTACCACAACGATTCTCGACGGCCGGGCCATGGGTTCGGACTCCTGGCGAAAACGCGCCGCGATGGCGTGCTTGAGCTGCCGGGCTCCAGATTCGTCGAGATCAGTGGCCGGAACCACGGCCAGGCCCACCAACGCCCCGAACTCATCGTCGGGGATCTCGTAGCAGGCAGCTTCGCCGACTCCGGCGACGCCCTCGGCGATACGGTCGACCTCGTCGGGCACGATGTTCACACCCCCGCAGATGATCATCTCCGACGACCGTCCGACGATGTAGAAGAATCCGTCGTCGCGGCGGTCGAGCACGTCGCCGGTGTTCACCCAGCCGTCGACCAGCGTCGCCGCCGTCCGAGCGGGATCGTCCCAGTACCCCAGCATGTTCGCCGGAGACTTGATCCACAGCGTACCGTCGGGATCGAGGCGAACCTCGACACCGGGATAGGGCCGCCCGACCGCACCGGCGGCAATTTTGGCCAGCGATCCGTCCTCGGTGGGCAGACACAAAGCGGTACAACCGGTTTCGCTGAGCCCATACACCTGTGCCGTGTGCACTCCGGCCGCCTCGACAAAACCGATGTCGTCGGCAATCGCCCGGGAGCCGCCGTAGCCCACCATCCGCAGGGACGGCGGAACTGGCGTGCCCGTCGAACGCAGCTCGGATACCAGGCGGGCCAGCAGGGTGGGTACCAGACACGTGGTGGCCACGTCATTGGCGATGAGGATCTCCGCGATGGATCCGGCGCCCTCACCGCCGGTGAGGCACAGCCCGCCCTGCATCAGGCAGTTCAGGATCCACCACAGTCCGCCGATGTGTGTGGCGGGCAGCGGCGAGTACGTGGTTTCCCCGACCACCCAGTTCACCCAGCTCAACTGCTCGGCCTGCAGGATGTCGGCGATGGCGTAGAAGGTCCGGTTGGACAGCAGCACAGCCTTGGGCGCTCCGGTGGTCCCGCTGGTGAAGATCATGGCCAACGGATCGTCGGCTCCCAGGGCGACAGCGGGGGCAGAGCTGGGCGCGCCCGAGGCGGGGCCGACCGCGTGTTCTACGGCGAAGGTGGGTATCGACCGAAGTGATTCCGAGAGCCCCGAAACCCGGAGCCGACTGCGTGGTGTGATCAGTATTGCGCCGGGGCGGGTGATCTCGGCGAATCGGTCGATGGTCGCCGGTGGCAGGCCGCTGTCCACCAGCACGGCGATCGCGCCCACGCGCGCGCATGCCAGCACCGACAGGTAGGTGTGCGGACCGTTGTCCGAGATGACGAAGACACGGTCTCCCCGGGCTATCCCGCAGGACACGAGAACAGTTGCCAACCGCTCGATCTCGGACATGAGTTCCCGGTACCGCAACACGGCTGAACCGTCGCAGCGGCGCAGGGCGATGGCCTCGGGCCGCTGCCGGGCCTGCTCGCCGATGCGGCCCAGCACAGTCGCGGGTGGGTATGCCATCACGGGATATTGAGGGCGGCCAACTCGACTTCGCCGCAGGCAGCCCCGCCGTCGGCATCCCAAAACTCGACCGAGCAGGGAATCTTGAGATAGCGGATGGTTCGATCGACGACTTCGAAGTCCTTGCACAGCAGGCGTGCCGAGAAACTGTGGGATTTGATCGGACGTTTGAACCGTGAAGTCGTGCTCTTGATCAGCATGCTCGGCAGCTGGTGATCGAAGTAGTCCTCGATGGACCAGCCCCGGAATTCCGGGATCACCTCGTTGAGGATGGCCGGCGCGAACGCACTATAGGCGAGCTGGTTGAAGCACAAGACCCATTCCGCGGCATTGAAGTGGCCCGTGTCGCGGATGTATGCGGGTTCTTTGATGCTGAAGTTCCCGGTGGCCGACACCGAATGCGCGGTGGCCTCGTACTCGGCGTCCAGAAGATAGCGGCAGCCTTTGTAGGCATACGGTTCCAGAACCTTGACCAGAAGGTCCTCGGGGATCGGCGTGGTGCGCAGCGCGGTGCTCATGGTCATACTCCGTATCCAGGTGTCGTAAGGCCGTCCAGCATGGTCAGCCGATGAGTCGTCAACGTGCCCGTCGTGGTGCCATGTTTGGCCCGGTGCATCAGAACCCGGTTGTCCCACAACACGACATCGCCGACTTCGTAGTGTTGGGTGTGGATGAACGGCGAGCTGAAGTCCGGGTCGAGTTGCCCGGTGGCCGCCAGTAGGTCGGTCAGCACGGTGGGCTCCAGAACGTTGCCCTCTGCGTCCTCGATCTTCGTGGTGCCGGAGGCACAGATGTAGAGGATTTCCTGCCCGGTCCTGGGGTGTCTGATCACCGTCGGCCAGCTGATCGGCGGTGTGGTGGTCGAGATCTCGTCCCAGACTTCACCGATCGGCCGGTAGACGTCATGTGGCCGAATCTTGATGTGCCGCCGGGGATCATGGGTGGCGAACGTGCCGCGAACCCGATCCCGCATGTCCTCGGGCAGAGATTCCCAGACCTTGTTGAGATCGATGAAGTAGGTCCCGCGGTCGGCTCCCGGAACGGCCAGCGGCACCACCATGGAGAACGCGAAAGGCTCGGGCATGAACATGTAGTCGATGTGCCAGAACGCCCCGGTCCGGGGTACACCGGCACCTTCCTCGGTCGACGAGACGAAGATCTCCGAGTGGTCGTGGTGGTGATAGATCGGCTCGTAGTACGTGACGACATCACCTACGATGCGGCCCAGCTCGAGGAACTCTTCCGGGCTCGGGTGGACGTCTTTGAGGACGACCAGCTTGTTCTGGTAGACGATCTCACGGATCTCGTCTCGGGTGACGGTGTCGAGATACTTGGGGTCGATTCCCGTGACCTTCGCCCCGAGCCCCTCGCCCTTCACATTCAGCGGCATGTCGGATTGGTCGCATCAAACCTCTTGAAAGTTCCCGCTATTCACGAACCGCTTCCCGGATCGCGTCGCCAACTGGCGGGAAGCACGGGGGCGGCGGCCTCGGCGGTTTCGGATGCGCGTTGGATCAACCCCGCCGCGGGTGCGTTCACCTTCACCTGAGCCGTCCCGGCGAAACCCAGGGCTGTCGTTCCCGTCTCACTCGGCGACGGTGCCGCAGTATCGACCTCGTCGGGCTCGCCGGCGGAATCGAGGAACTCGTAGCGGTGACTGTGTGCCCGCGTGCGGTTGCGCCCGGTTCGATTCCGACGGCTGCGGCGCACGGCCGCCGCACGCGCAGCGGTCACGGCGGAGCCGACATCGGCCATGCTCTCAGGGGATTTCGTGCCGGCTCTGGGCCCCGATGTCACTGCGGGCGGATCGAAGCCCGGCACGGCGTAGCTCACCGCGGGTCCCGCCGCCGAGCCGGTGGTGGGCGCGGCGGTGCTCGTCGCCGCACCCGAACCATTGGACTGCGGGACGCCCGGGGCCGACCCGGATACCACCGTTGTCGCCCCGAATTGCGTGGCCGGGCCGCCGCGGCGCCCGTCGGCACCCGCGGCGGTCATCGGAACCACCCCCGTTGGCAACAGCGGGTTCTGCAGTACCGCCAGGGCGGCGAGCGCGCTGAGCGCACTCAGCGCCGGCGCGAAGAACGGGAGCAGCAACAGCGCATAGGAGGCGTAATAGGGGTACCAGAGCATGTCGTAGAGCACCAAGGCAATGACCGCGAGGATGGCAGACTCGACCGGGCCGAAGCCCAGCCGGCCGAAGAACTGCTGAAACATCTCCAACAACTGTTCGGGATCACCGGCGTTCGTCAGGAGATCCGAGATCGACTGCTGCGCACGTTGCGTTTCGGCTCCCGGCGCGAGGATCGGTGGGGCCGGTCCGGTCTGTGGAACGGCCGCGGCCGCGCTTGTCGCGACTGCCTCGTAGGTCGTCATCACCTCGGCAGCCTGCAGCCACATCCGAGCGTAATCGGCCTCGTTGATCGCGATTGGGATGGTGTTGACGCCAAAGAAGTTGGTGGCCAACAGCACACCGTGGGTGACATGGTTCGCCGCGAGCTCGGCCAACGTCGGCATGCTCGCCACCGCGCCGGCATACGCGGCGGCGACGGTCTCGTGCTGGACAGCGGTGACAGCGCTGTCGGTAGCGGCCTGCTCCAGCCAGGCCAGGTAGGGACCGTGGGCAGCCAGGTACTGCGCAGCGCTCGGGCCTTGCCAGCCACCGGCCTGCACCTCGGCCAGAATCTGCGTGAGTTCGACTGCTGCCAAGCGGTATTCGGTGCCCAACGCCTGCCATTGCGCTGCCGCCGCATGCAGGGAGCCCGGGCCCGGACCCGCGGTCAACAGCGCCGAGTGCACCTCTGGCGGCATCGCCAGCCACACCGGTGCGGTCAGGTCATCACCTCCTCGCCGTTCGGCTTGTCGGTGTGTTGGTCGATCCGTGGCGCCGGAAAGTTCCCGCCGGGTTGCCGAGTACGGTCGTGCCCATGCCAGTCATCGACGCTCGCCATCTGACGGCGATATCAGAAACCGCATTGCTGACGCTGCACCAGCGAGCAACCGAGGCGGCCCGCCCCGACGGCGTGATCGAGGACCCGATGGCGATCACCCTGCGCGACAGCCTCGGCTACGACTATGCGCGGTTCGGCCGCACCCACCAGGCCACTGCCCTGCGGGCCCTGGCCTTCGATGCCGCATCGCGCCGGTACCTGCAGACGCATCCCCGGGCCACGGTGGTGGCCCTGGCCGAGGGGCTGCAGACCAGCTTCTGGCGCCTCGACAACGGCGAAATGACCTGGCTGTCCATCGATCTGGAACCGGTGGCGCAGCTGCGGCGGGACCTACTGCCGGCCTCCGATCGGCTGGCCCTGCTCGCGCAGTCCGCGCTCGACCAGTCCTGGATGGATCGCGTCGACACCGCCGACGGTGTGCTCATCACCGCCGAGGGACTGTTCCAGTATCTGGAGCGCGACGCAGTGTTCGACCTCATCGCGGCGTGCGCCGGCCGGTTCCCCGGGGGACAGCTGATCTTCGACAGCGTGCCGCGTCTGCTGAGTGTCTTCTCGCAACGGCGTGGCATCAGGCTCAGCCCGCACTACACCGCGCCGCCGATGCCGTTCTGGTTCACCGCCGACCGCTACCACGAGCTGCGCGCGATTCCCGGGGTCCGCGCCGTGTACGAGCTGGACATGCCTGCGGCGCGGGGCACGATCGTGCCCCGCGCCGCGGCGGTGGTCTACCGATCCCGGTGGCTGCGACGCTTCCGGGCGCCCACCAACGTCGTCGAGTTCGGCTGAGGTGTTCGGACGAACTCAGGCCGCGCTGATCAGCGCGGCACGCGCCAGGACCTCTTCGGCCTTCTTCACGTGGGCGGCGTCGACGAGGACGCCGTCGACCCCCACCGCACCGCGCCCGGCGGCCTCGGCCTCGCGGTAGGCCGCGACGTTGCGGTGGGCCAGCGCGATCTCCTCGGCGCTCGGGGCGAACACCTCGTTGGCGATCGGCACCTGGCTGGGATGGATGGCCCATTTGCCGGTGTAGCCGTACAGCGAGGAGCGTCGCGCTTCGGCCTCGTACCCGGCCACGTCCGCATAGTCCGGGTACGGCGAATCGATCGCGTCGATCCCGGCGATGCGCGCCGCCACCATGATCTTGTTGCGGGCGTACGCCCAGAAGTCGCCCGGGTACTCACCCATCGGCACGAAGTTGGTGTCCACCCGCGCCCCCTGCGACAGCGAGAAGTCGCCCACTCCGAAGATCACCGCATCCAGCCGCGGACTGGCCCGGACGATCTCTTCGGCATTGGCCAGCCCTTCGACCTCCTCGATCAGCACCTCCAACCGAATCTTGCGATCCAGCCCCAGTTTCTCCTCCAATTGGGTGAGCAGCACGTCGACCCACCAGACGTCCCGGGCCGTGCGTGCCTTGGGAATCACGATGGTGTCGAGTTGGGCTCCGGCGTGGGTGACGACCTCGATGATGTCGTCGTGACACCACGGGGTGTCCAGGCCGTTGATGCGGATGGCGCGGGCGGTGCGGCCCCAGTCGAGTTCGGTCAGGGCCCGAATGGCCTTGGCACGCGATTCCACCTTGAGCCCCACCGGGGTGGCGTCTTCGAGATCGAGGAACACCAGGTCGGCACCACAGGTGACACCCTTGACGAACATGTGGTCATTGCAGGCCGGCAGCGCCAGCTCGGAGCGGCGGATCAAATCAGTCATCGTTGCTTATTCCTTTGCGTCACTGAGTGTTAGAGCACGCCGGCGGCATGCAACTTGTCGATTTCTGCAGCGGTCAGGCCCAGTAGCTCGTGGTAGACCTCGGCGTTGTGCTGACCCAGGCGCGGGCCCAGTGAGTCCACGCGTCCGGCGTTCGCCGAGAAGCGCGGCACCGGTGCCTGCACCGTCATCGCACCGAGTTCCTCGTCGTCGAGCCGGACGAAGACCTCGCGGTGGCGCAGTTGTTCATCGGCGACCAGCTGGGTGATGTCGTACACCGGCGCCGCGGCCACCTCAGCGGCGTCGAACACCGCCATCGCCTCCGACAGCGTGTGTGCCCCAACCCATTCCGCCACCACGGCGTCCACCTCGGCCGCGCGGGCCAGCCGACGTTGCGGATCGGCGAAGTCGGCATCCGACACCAGGTCGTCGCGACCGATCGCCCGAAATACCCGCAGCGCCAATGCCGGCGAGCTGCCGGACATGGCCAGCCAGCGGCCGTCGGACGTGCGGTAGGTATTGCGCGGCGCCGAGATGTCCCAGCGATTGCCGGCCCGCTGCGGCACGATGCCCAGCTGGTCGTAGCCCAGCAGGGTCTGCTCCAACAACCGGGCCAGCGGGTCGACGAGGTTGATGTCGATCAACTGGCCGGCCGCACCGTGCACGTCGCGGTGGTAGAGCGCCATCATCACCGCGTAGGCGGCGTTGAGCGACGCGATGCCGTCGGCCAGCATGAACGGCGGCAGGGTCGGCGGTCCGTCGGATTCCCCGGTGATGTGGGCGAATCCGCTCATCGCCTCGCCGAGGGTGCCGAATCCCGGCCGCTCACTCTTGGGGCCGCTCAACCCGAATCCGGTGATGTGCAGCATCACGATGCGGTCGTTGACCTCGCGCAGCGACTCGTAGTCCAGACCCCATTTGCACAGTGTCTGCGGGCGGGTGTTGACGATCACCACGTCGGCATGGGCGACCAGACGCCGCACCAACTCCTGTCCTTCGGCCACCCGCAGGTTGGCCGTGATCGATCTCTTGTTGCGGGACACTGATTTCCACATCAACCCGATGCCGTCACGCTGGTGGCCCCAGGTGCGGATCGGGTCACCCTGGCCCGGTTGCTCCACTTTGATCACGTCGGCGCCGAACTCACCCAGGTAGGTGGCGGCCAGTGGTGCCGCCGCCAAGGTGGCGAGGTCGAGTACCCGTACACCCTCGAGCATGCCGCCCATCTACGACGCGGACCGGGTCAGTGTGCGGGCGGGGCGATCCAGCCCCAGGTGATCGCGCAGCGTGGAGCCCGTGTAGGCGGTGCGGAACAGTCCGCGGTGCTGCAGTTCCGGCACGACCATCCGGACGAAGTCCTCGTAGGAGCCGGGGGAATGTGTTGCAGCCATGACGAATCCGTCGCAGGCGCCGCTGGTGAACCATTCCTCCATCTGGTCGGCCACCTGCCGGCCGGTCCCGACGAAGCGGGGGCCTTGCAGCAGGGTGGCGCGGTGCCCGGCCAAATCCCGCACGGTCACGGTGTCCCCGCCGATGTGGGCCCGCAGGTTCTGCACCAGGCCGCGGATCCCCGACACCGAGGCGATCAGATCGTCGGTGACCGGGTCGTCGAGATCGTGTTGGGCGAAGTCGTAGTTCATCAGCTCCGACAGCAGCGTCAGTGAAGCCATCGGATCCACCAGGTCGTTGAGGAACATGTCCTCGCGTTCCTTGGCATGGGATTCGCTCTCCCCCACCACGGCATAGGCCATCGGGCAGATCCGCACCGAGGCCGGGTCCCGGCCCGAATCGGCGACGCGCTGCTTCTGATCGGCGTAGTGCGAGCGGGCCACATCGATCCCTGGGTCACCGGTGAAGATGAGATCGGCCCAGCGCGAGGCGAATTCCCGTCCCCGGCCAGACGAGCCGGCCTGCAGGATGACCGGACGGCCCTGCGGGGTACGCGGTACGGTCAGTGGTCCTCGGGCCGAGAAGTAGCGCCCGACGTGGCCGAGTTCGTGCACCTTGGTGGGGTCGGCGTAGCGTCCGGAGACCCGGTCGTGGGCGATGGCGTCGTCTTCCCAGGTGTCCCAGAGCCCGGCCACCACGTCGAGGAATTCGTCGGCCCGGTCGTAGCGCTCGTCGTGGCCGAGGTGGGATTCGATGCCGAAGTTCTGGGCCTCGCTGTCGTTGACCGAGGTGACCACGTTCCACGCGGCCCGCCCGCGCGACAGGTGGTCCAAGGTGGCGAAGGTGCGGGCCACATGGAACGGGGCGTAGTAGGTGGTCGAGTAGGTGGCGCCGAGCCCGATGTGCGACGTGGTCTGCGCGAGCACCCCGAGGATGACGCTGAGATCGAGCTTGACCGGGCGGGCTCCGTAGCGCACCGCCTCGGCCACCGAACCGCCGTAGATGCCGGGCATCGCCAGCCGGTCATCGAAGAACATCAGGTCGAAACAGCCCTCTTCGAGCTGGCGGCCGATCTTGGCGTAGTACGACGCGTCGAGATAGCCGTGTTCGGTGGCCGGATGGCGCCAGGAGCCGGCGTACACCGATGTGCTGCCGGCCTGCATGAATGCCACGAGGGACATCTGATCGGTTCGCATGGCCAGAATCTAACATCTGATATATCAGATATCAAGGGTATCGTGCACCGCGCCGGTACGCTGCACGGATGACCCCGGTCGACATCTCCGGCACCGTGCGCGAGCGAGCGGCCCGCGAGCTGCGCAACCGCATCATCACCGGCGCGATGGCACCGGGAACCCGGATCGACCTGGATGCCATCACCGAGGAGTTCTCGACCAGCCGCACCCCGGTGCGCGAAGCCCTCCTGGAGCTGTCGTTCGAAGGGCTGGTGCGGGTGGCGCCGCGCAGTGGCATCACCGTCATCGGGGTCAACGTCGAGGACGTGACGGACAGCTTCACCATCCTCGGCGTGCTCACCGGCCAGGCCGCCGCCTGGGCCGCAGAGCGGATCAGCCCCGACGAACTGACCCACCTGCGTGACCTCGCCGCCGACGTCGCGCGACGCTCCGGCGACGACAGCATCGGCGAGGCCAACTGGCTGTTCCACCAGGCGATCCACCGGGCGGCCCACTCCCCCCGGCTGCTCACCCAGATCCGGCAAGCCGCCCGGGTGGTCCCGTCGAATTTCCTGACCGTGTTCCCCGAACACGAGAAACATTCCCTCGACGAGCACGAGGAGTTGCTCGACGCCCTGGAAGCCAGGGACGCCGACCGGGCCAGAACGATCGCCGAACGTCACGTTCTGGAGGCCGGCCGGTCCCTGGCCACCTGGCTGGAACAGCAGTCGGCGGTGTGACCCGGCCGGCGTGACTCAGCCGGCGCGCACCTCCTCGGCCGCAGCGACCAGATTCTGCAGCGACGCAGTCACCTCGTCGGTGCTGCGGGTCTTCAGTCCACAGTCCGGGTTGACCCAAAGCCGTTCGGCCGGAACCGCTTCGAGCGCCTCCCGCAGCGATGTCGCCATCTCCTCGATGCCGGGCACCCGCGGTGAGTGGATGTCATAGACACCCGGGCCCACACTGTTGGAGAAGCCCACGGCGTTGAGATCGCCCAACACCTCCATGTGTGAACGCGCCGCCTCGATGGACGTCACATCCGCATCCAGCTCCGCGATCGCGCCGATCACCTCACCGAACTCGGAATAGCACAGGTGGGTGTGGATCTGCGTCGAGTCGGCGACGCCGGACGTCGACAACCGGAAGGCATCCACCGCCCAACGCAGGTATGGCTCTTTGTCTTTGGAACGCAGCGGCAACAGCTCCCGCAGCGCCGGCTCGTCGACCTGGATGATCGCGATGCCCGCCGACTCCAGATCGACCGTCTCGTCGCGGATCGCCAAAGCCACCTGCGCGGCGGTCTCGGCCAACGGCTGATCGTCGCGGACGAACGACCAGGCCAGGATGGTGACCGGCCCGGTCAGCATGCCCTTGACGGGTTTGTCGGTCAGCGACTGGGCGTAGGTGATCCAGTCCACCGTCATCGGCTTGGGCCGGGCCACGTCGCCGTACAGGATCGGCGGGCGCACGCAGCGGCTGCCATAGGACTGCACCCAGCCGTTCTGGGTGGCGAAGAACCCGTCGAGTTGTTCGGCGAAGTACTGCACCATGTCGTTGCGCTCGGGCTCACCGTGCACCAGCACATCGAGGCCCAACTCCTCTTGGAGCTTGATGACGTCGGCGATCTCGGCTTTCATCCGCCGCTCGTACTCGGCGGCGTCGATCTTGCCCGACCGCAGCTCGGCACGAGCAACGCGAATGGCCGTGGTCTGCGGGTAGGAGCCGATCGTGGTGGTGGGCAGCGCCGGCAGGTTGAGCCGATCCTGTTGTGCCGCACGACGTTGATCGGCCGGACCGCGCTGCGCACCGGACGCCACGATCTCCGAGATCCGGCCTCGGACCGCAGCGTTGTTGAGCCGCGGGTCGGCCTTGCGCGAGGCAATGGCCGCATCGGATGCGGCGATCTCTGCGCCGATGGCCTCGCGCCCGTCCCGCAGGCCGCGCGACAGCGCGACCACCTCGGTGACTTTCTCGAAACCGAAGGCCAGCCAGCTGCGCAGCGCCGCGTCGATGTCGTGTTCGGCATCGAGGGTGTACGGCACGTGCAGCGTCGAGCACGACGTAGAAACTGCGACGGCCTCCGCCGACCCCGCCAGCGCGGCCAGCGTTCCCAGCGCTTTCTCCAGGTCGGTCCGCCAGACGTTCCGTCCGTCGACCACACCGGCGACCACCAACTTGTCGGCCAGTTCCGGCGCCGCGGCAACCGCGGAGGAGTTTCCGGCGACCAGGTCCACACCGATGGCCTCGACCGGGGTCCGCGCCAACGCCGGCAGCGAGTCGGTCAACTCGCCGAAATAGGTCGAGACGAAGATCGCCGGACGCTTCGCCCGGCCACCGAGCCGGGCGTACGTGCGCTCGGCGAGCTCTGCCGCGTTTTGCAGACCGTCGGTCACCAGGACCGGCTCGTCGAGTTGCACCCACGGCACGCCCCGATCCGCGAGCAGTTCCAACAGTTCGGCATACACCCCGACCAGCTCGTCGAGCCGGGTGATCGGCGTGTCCGCGCCGTCGACCGCTTTGGCGAGCGCCAGGAACGTGATCGGACCGACGAACACCGGCCTTGCCGGAACACCTTGGGCCACAGCCTCGTCCAACTCACCGACCACCTTGGCCGGGTTGAGCGAGAACGCGGTGTCCGGGCCGATCTCGGGCACGATGTAGTGGTAGTTGGTGTCGAACCATTTGGTCATTTCCAGCGGCGCGATCGCGTCGTTGCCGCGAGCGGCGGCGAAGTAACGATCCAGCTCGTCGGCCACGCCGGCCACCCGCTGCGGCAACGCCCCCACCAGAACGGCCGTGTCGAGCACCTGGTCGTAGTAGGAGAAGGTGTTGACCGGAACCGAATCCAGCCCTGCGGCCACGAGCGACTCCCAGGTGTCGCGACGCAACGTGGCCGCCACCGCCGCGAGTTCGGCCCGGTCGATACGACCGGCCCAGTATTTTTCGACGGCGCGCTTGAGTTCCCGGTTCGGGCCGATACGCGGCGATCCGAGGATGGTGGCGGTGAACGGTGCTGCAGTGGTGCTCATGACGTAGTCCTCATGGCGATGTCCTCCAAGTACATACGGGATGGCCACCGCCAGGAGGCATTGAGCCGAGCACGGTCACCCGCCACGAGTGAGCCGTTTTCGGCCACTGCCCATTCCACGAGGCGATGAACCACCGGACGCGGCGCGCCCGGTACAACTGGCAGGTCTTCGGACTCACAGGCGCGCACTCACGTACACCTACTGGCCGTCGCTTCCCGGCCCTGCGGGCCAGTGCTGATGACGGCGGTCGTTCCTGCATACCGCTGCGGGACAGTCCCGGATTCTCACCGGGTTCCCTCTCATGTCGCACCTCAACCAGCATGCGACATTCGGTGTCGGCGCCGCACATACCCCGGCGCCGGCAAACCAGCTGCGCCGCCCAGGTTACCCGCCGCACGGGCTAGGGTGAATCCATGCCGGATTCCGTGTTGGTCAGCGTCGACGACCACGTCGCCGTCATCACCGTCAACGATCCCGATCGCCGCAACGCGGTCACCTTCGAGATGTCGGCCGCGCTGCGTGCCGCGGTGGCCGACGCCGAAGCCAACCCCGACGTGCACGCCGTCATCGTCACCGGTGCGGGCAAGGCGTTCTGTGCCGGCGCCGATCTCACTGCCCTCGGCGAAGCCACCGAGGACGGCCTGCGCAAGATCTACGACGGGTTTCTGGCGGTCGCCAATTGCACGCTCCCGACGATCGCCGCGGTCAACGGTGCCGCAGTGGGCGCCGGGCTGAACCTGGCGCTGGCCGCCGACGTGCGGATCGCCGGCCCGGGGGCATTGTTCGATCCGCGATTCCAGAAGCTGGGCATCCACCCCGGCGGCGGCGCCACCTGGATGCTGCACCGGGCCGTCGGGCCGCAGGTGGCGCGTGCGGCTCTGCTCTTCGGTGTGCGGTTCGATGCGGAATCCGCAGTGCGCCACGGGTTGGCGCTGTCGATCGACGGAGATCCGGTGGGGGCGGCCCGCCGGCTGGCCGCCGGTCCGGCCGCCGCACCGCGTGACGTGGTGATCGCCACCAAGGCCTCGATGCGGGCCACCGCCAACCCGGGGGTGGTGGATCTCGATCAGCATCGCATCGCGGTGGACACCGAGCTCGGCCCGCAGGCGCGGTCCATCGAATCCCCGGAATTCGCCGAGCGTTTGGCCGCCGCCAAACGTAAGTAGCGGCCCCGGGTTACCGGTCGAGCAGCGCCAGTTCGGGCGTCTCGATCAGGCGGCGCAACTCACCGAGGAATGCCGCAACCTGGGCACCGTCGAGCACGCGGTGGTCGAACGCACAGGTCAGGGACATGGTCGGACGGGCAACCACGGCGCCCTCGAGCACCACCGCACGCGGCTTGATCGAGCCCATACCCAGGATGGCCGCCTCGGGATAGTTGATCACCGGCACCCCGTCGTCCAGACCGAGGGCACCGAAGTTCGACACCGTGAACGTCGAACCGGCCAGCTGTGCCGGGCCCAGGGCCCCGGCCCGGGCCTGCTCGACGAGCTGGGCCACGGTCACCGCCAGCTCGCGGGTGGTCAGCGACTGTGCGTCGCGGACCACCGGAACCAGCAGCCCGCGCGCCGCGGCCACCCCGAAGCCCAGGTGGACCGCCGGATGCCGGTGGACCTGCGGGCCGTTCGCGGTTTCCAGCCAGGTGGAGTTCAGCAGCGGATGGCGTCCCAACGTCAGTACCAGCAACCGCAGCGTCAGCAGGAACGGGGTCACCGGCACCTCCGGATCGGCCACCCGGATCCGGTCCCGCAGCTGCAGCAACGCGGTGCAGTCGACCTCCACCCGCCCATGGGCGTCTGGGATCTCCTTGTGTGACAACGCCATCCGGCGTGCCATCGTGGCCTGCACCGCGCCCACGTCGAGGACCTCCGCACCGCCCGCGGCGGCCAGCACGTCGTCGCGGGTGACGATGCCGTCGGGACCGGACCCCGGCGCCAACGTGTCGAGATCGACCTGTAGATCGGCGGCCAGTTTGCGCACCGGTGGCTTGGCGAGCGCCCGCGGGCGGCCCGGTTTCCGCCGGCTGGTGTCCATCGTGTCATCGGCCCCGTAGCCGACCAGCACCGACTTCCGGGGTGTGGCACCGTTTTTGACGGGCTCGGCGGGCGTCGTGGTCGGCTCGGTGGTCGGCCCGGCGGTCTCGATCCGGACCAGCACTGACCCGACGGTCAAGGTGCCCCCGGCCGCGCCGCCGAGCTCGAGCACCTGCCCGGCGAAGGGGCTGGGGATCTCGACCTCGGCCTTGTTGGTCTCGACGGTGCACAACGTCTGATTGAGCTCGACGGTGTCGCCCACCGCCACACTCCAGCTGGTGATGGTCGCGTCCTGCAGTCCCTCGCCGAGGTCGGGGACCAGGAACTCCCGGTTCACGGTTGCCCCATCGCACGCTCGACGCAGTCGAGCAGCCGATCCACCCCGGGCAGCCATGCCTTCTCCAGGCGTGCCGGCGGGTAGGGCGTGTCGAATCCGGTGGCGCGCAACACCGGGGCCTGCAGGTGGTAGAAGCATTCTTCGGAGATTCGGGCGGCCAGCTCAGCCCCGAAGCCCAGGGTGCGCGGGCCCTCGTGCATCACCACGGCTCGGCCGGTGCGCCGCACCGACTCGGCCACCGTGTCGAAGTCGAGCGGGTTGAGCGAGCGCAGGTCGATCACCTCCAGGTCCCAGCCGCGCTCGAGCGCCAAGTCGGCCGCGCCCAGCGCGGTGCCGACCAGCCCACCGTAGGTGATCACGGTGGCGTCAGTCCCGTTGCGCCGCACCACAGCCCGGCCGATCGGAGGTGCCGGGGCGTTGGTGTCGACCGGTTCGCGGGCCCAGTAGCGCCGCTTGGGCTCCAGGAAGATCACCGGATCGGGGCTGCTGATCGAATACCGCAGCAGCCAGTAGGCGTCGGTCGGGGTCGACGGGACGACAACCTTGAGACCGGCGGTGTGCAACCAGTACGTCTCGGTGGATTCCGAGTGGTGTTCCACCGCACCGATTCCACCGAACGACGGGATCCGCACCGTCACACCCATGTTCACGTCACCGTGGGTGCGCATCCGATATTTGGCCAGATGGCTGGCGATCTGGTCGAAAGCCGGATAGCTGAACCCGTCGAACTGGATCTCGGGCACCGGGACGAACCCGCGGATCGCCAGGCCGACGGCAATGCCGATGATCGCGGACTCGGCCAGTGGGGTGTCGAAACACCGCTGGGTGCCGAAGGTTTCGGACAACCCCTCGGTGACCCGGAAAACCCCACCGAGGGTGGCGACGTCCTCACCGAACACCAGGACCCGCTCGTCGGCGGCCATCGCATCGTGCAGCGCCCGGTTGATGGCGGCCACCATGGTCAGCTCGGTGGGCGGCGCCATCGTGGTCAGTATCGGTTCCCAGGGCTCCGGTGAATCACCTTGAGCAGCAGGCCGGTCGATGATTTGGGTCATGTCACGCCTCCTTCGCCAACTCCACCGACAACGCGTCGCGCTGGTTCGCCAGATCCGGGGTGATCTCGGCGTACACGGTGTCGAACAGCTCGGCCGGATCGGTGTCGGCGGAGCCGACGAGGGCGTCACGCACCTCGGCGCACAGCCGCCGCGACCGCGCCTGGACGCGCTGCTCCAGACGCTCGTCGAGCACGCCCACGGTCTGCAGATAGGTTCGGTAGCGCGAGATCGGATCACGGGCCCGCCATTCCTCGAGCTCCTCGGCCGGCCGGTAGCGGGTGGGATCGTCGGACGTGGTGTGGGGACCCATCCGATAGGTGACGGCCTCGATGAGGGTGGGACCACCGCCGCGGCGAGCCCGCTCGGCGGCCTCGGCCATCACCGCATAACAGGCCAGGACATCGTTGCCGTCGACGCGGATGCCGGGCATGCCGTAGCCGATGGCTCGGTGTGCGATGGACGGGCCGGCCTGCTGCCGGCTGACCGGCACCGAGATCGCCCACTGGTTGTTCTGCACGAAGAACACGCAGGGCACGGCGAACACCGACGCCAGGTTCAGCGCCTCGTGCACGTCGCCCTCGCTGGTGGCTCCGTCACCGAGAAACGCGACGGTCACCGACTTCTCGCCGAGACGCTCGGCGGCCATCGCCGCCCCGACGGCGTGCAGGCCGTGGGTGCCGATCGGGATCGCGATGGGGGCCACGCAGCGGTCGGTGAACCCCCGGCCTCCATGCCAATTGCCCCGCCACAGCGCGCCCATCTGGGCCGGGGTGATCCCGCGCAACACGAACGCACCGATCTCCCGGTACTGCGGGAACAACCAGTCGGTCTTGTGCAGGCAGGCTGCCGCGCCGATCTGCGCGGCCTCCTGGCCCCGGCAGGAGGCGTACAGGGCCAGCTCGCCCTGGCGCTGCAGGTTGACGAATTCGGTGTCCAGATCGCGAGTGACAACCATCGACTCGTAGAGCCAGGCCAATGTCTCGGGGGGCAGTTCGCGGCTGTAGCGGCTTTCCTCGGTCGGTGACCCGTCGGCGTCGACGAGACACACCGGATCGAGTTCGACGTTCAGCGCCGCAGACGACGCCGTATACGACTCAGCCATACCGCCTCCTTCTCGGGTGGCGGCATGTTGCGCCGCCAGTCCATGAGGTGCTCAGGGCGGCGGCGGTACAAGCAAAACCCCTGGTGAGAGGCCTCCGACCAATGCCTGGGTGTGGCGCTAGTCGGACGATCCGCTCGGCCCGTCGCAGCACTGGGGCATACCGCCATTATGCGCTCGAGGTGACAGCGGTCCGCGTCATCGACGCGCGAGCGGACGAAATCAGGGCGCCAGGGCGACGATGCGCTCAGCGCGGCGCAGGACCGGAGCGTCGACCATCAACCCGTCGTGCTGAAAGACGCCACGCTCCGTCGCCACCCGGTCGAGCACCGCGCGGGCCCAGGCGACCTCCTCGTCGGTCGGGGCGTAGGCCGCCCGGATCACGGCCACCTGGGTCGGGTGAATCGCGACCTTGGCGTCGAAACCGACGGCCACCGCGTCATCGGACTCGGCGCGCAGCCCGTCCAGGTTCTTGATGTCGACGTACACCGCGTCCAGCGCCACCTTGCCGTAGGCCTTGGCGGCCAGCAGGGTCTGTGACCGGACGTGCTGGGCCACGTCGCGGTACGTGCCGTCGGGCCACCGGTTGGCCGTGCCGCCGGTGACCGCGAACAGATCCTCGGCCCCCCACATCACCGCGCAGGCGTTGTCGGGTTTCACCAGCTCCACCACGTTCAGTGCGGCCAGCGGGGTTTCGATCAACACCACGACGTCCAGCGGTGCCAGCGCGCGGACCTGCTCGGGATGCTCGGACTTCGCCAGCATCACCGTGGTGTAGTCGGTGGCCGCCACGGCCTTGAGGTCGAGCTCGTGATCGGGCGTGGTGGTCGGGTTGACCCGCACCACCGTGCGGGCCGGGTCCAGCCGGGTGTCGATCAGGGCCTGACGGGCCGCCTCACGGTCCTTGGCCGCCACCCCGTCCTCGAGGTCGAGAATCACTACATCGGCTGCCGCCGCGGCCTTTTCGAACCGCTCGGGCCGGTCGGCCGGGCAGAACAGCCAGCCCGGGCCCGGTGCTTGCAATGCCATCAGGAATCCCCCTCCGGACGCATCCGCATCAGGGCCTTGCGGGTGGCTGTGGCCACGACGTCTCCGTGCTGGTTGCGTCCGGTGTGCACGAACGTCACGATGCCCTCCCCCGGCCGGCTCTTGGATTCCCGCTTCTCGGTGACGACGGTTTCGGCGTAGAGGGTGTCGCCGTGAAACATCGGCTTGGGGAAGGCGATCTCGGAGAACCCGAGGTTACCGACGGTGGTGCCCTGGGTCAGCTGCTGAACCGAGAGCCCGACCAGGGTGGCCAGGGTGAACATCGAGTTCACCAGCCGCTGGTTGAACGGCGGTTGCTGCTCCGACCAAGCCGCATCGAGGTGCAGTGCCTGAGTGTTCATGGTCACCGCGGTGAACAATGTGTTGTCGGCCTCGGTGATGGTGCGGCCGGGACGGTGCTGGTAGATGACGCCGGGCTCGAACTCCTCGAACCACAGCCCGCGCTGCTCTATGACTTTCTGTTCTGTCACAGGCCCGCCTCTCGCGCGATCAGCATCAACTGCACTTCCGTTGTCCCTTCCCCGATTTCGAGAATCTTGCTGTCCCGGTAATGCCGCGCCACCGGGTACTCGTTCATGAACCCGTAACCGCCGAAGATCTGCGTGGCGTCGCGGGCGTTGTCCATCGCGGCCTCGCTGGAGACCAGCTTGGCCACCGAGGCGGCCTTCTTGAACGGCTTGCCCGCGAGCATCAGGGCCGCGGCGTCATAGTAGGCGGCGCGGGCGGCGTGGGCGCGGGCTTCCATCCGGGCGATCTTGAAGGCGATGGCCTGGTACGTGCCGATCGCCGCGCCGAACGCCTGACGTTCCTTGGCGTATTTGACGCATTCATCCACGCAGCCCTGGGCCACGCCGACCGACAACGCGGCAATGGCGATGCGGCCCTCGTCGAGGATGCGCAGGAAGTTGGCGTAGCCGCGGCCCCGCTCACCGAGCAGGTTCTCGGCGGGCACCCGGACATCGTCGAAGCTCAGCGGGTGGGTGTCCGAGGCGTTCCAGCCGACCTTGTTGTAGGCCGGTTCGGCGGTGAAGCCCTCGGTGGGCACCGGCACCAGGATCGACGAAATCTCCTTCTTGCCGTTGGCGGCCTCGCCCGTCACGGCCGTCACGGTGACGAGCTTGGTGATGTCGGTGCCGGAGTTGGTGATGAACTGCTTGGAGCCGTTGATTACCCAAGTTGACTCATCCAGCTTCGCGGTGGTCTTGGTGGCCCCGGCATCGCTGCCGCCGCCGGCCTCGGTCAGCCCGAACGCACCGAGTGCCTTGCCGCTGGCCAGCAACGGCAGCCACTCCTGCTTCTGCGCCTCGTTGCCGAAGCGGTACACCGGCATCGCGCCGAGCGAGACCCCGGCCTCCAGCGTGATCGCCACGCTCTGGTCGACCTTGCCGAGTTCTTCCAGGGCCAGGCACAGCGCGAAGTAATCGCCACCCATGCCGCCGTACTCCTCGGGGAACGGCAGGCCGAACAGGCCCATGTCAGCCATGCCGGCCACGACCTCATACGGGAACGAGTGTTCCTCATCGTGTTTGGCGGCCACCGGTGCGACGACGCTCTGGGCGAAGTCACGAACGGTCTTGGCCAGCTCCGCGTAGTGATCCGGCAGCGTGCCGGTGGACAAAAAGTCGGTCATCCTTCGATCTCCTGTGTTGCAGCGGTGATTCGAGCCAACGGCTGACCCACCTTGACCTGGTCGCCGACGGCGACGAGTAGTTCGGCCACACCATCGGTCGGTGCGGTCAGGGCATGCTCCATCTTCATCGCTTCCACGGTGACCACCATGGTGCCCGCAGTCACCTCGGCCCCGCTGGACACCCCCACGGCGACAACGGATCCCGGCATCGGGCTGAGCAGTTCGGCATCACCGCTGTGCTCGTCGTCCGGCCGCACCGGCGCCTCGCGCACCTCTTCGACGGCGTAGCTGTGCCCGCCGCCGGCGAGCCAGAGCTGACCGATCCCCTGGCTGAGCTGAGCGGTGACCAGATACTCGGTGCGCAATCCGTCCAGGGTGAGGATCAGCCGATCGCCGGCCAACGCCGCACTGACGGTGTGGATGTCACCGTTCTCCACGGTGGCGGTGGCCCGCTCCGGGGCTCCGGTGAGGTACACGTGGTCGGTGCGGTCGGCAGCGCGCAGCCGGAACGCGGCCGGGGCGCGTTCCCCGATCCGCCAGCCCGTCGGCCGGGCCCACAGACGGTCGCCGGCCTGCACCCAGGTGCTGATCCACTGGTAGGCCGCCGCGGCGATCAGCTCGGCATCTCCGAGGGGCTGCGGCGTGAAATCCGGTGCCCGCCGGTCCAACAGGCCGGTGTCCAACCGGCCGGCCGCGACGTCGGGATCGGCCAGCAGGAAGCACAGGAACTCCACGTTGGTGGTCAGGCCCAGCACCGCGGTGTCGGCCAGGGCCCGGTCCAGCTTGTGCAGCGCCGCGGTCCGGTCCGCGCCGTGAGCGATCACCTTCGACAGCATCGGGTCGTAGTCGCTGCCGACGACGGCGCCGGCAGCCAGGCCGGAATCCACCCGCACGCCGGGTCCGTCGGGCTCGCGCAGCCCGAGCACCGGGCCGCCGGTGGGCAGAAATCCGTTGGCCGGATCCTCGGCGTACACCCGGGCCTCCACCGCATGCCCGGTCATCACGATGTCGCCCTGGGCGAGTGCGAGCTTCTCCCCGGCGGCGATGCGCACCTGCTGTTCCACCAGGTCGACTCCGGTGACCATCTCGGTGACCGGGTGTTCCACCTGCAGCCGGGTGTTCATCTCCATGAAGAAGAACTCGTCGGGCGCATCGGCGGACACGATGAATTCCACCGTGCCGGCACCCGTGTAATCGACACTACGCGCGGTGTCGCACGCCGCGGCGCCGATGCGCGCCCGGGTTTCGGGATCCAGCAGCGGCGAGGGCGCCTCCTCGATCACCTTCTGGTGGCGTCGCTGCAGGCTGCATTCCCGCTCCCCCAGATGGATCACGTTGCCGTGACCGTCGGCGAGCACCTGCACCTCGATGTGGCGGGGCCGCAACACGAACCGTTCCAGGAACAGGGTGTCGTCGCCGAACGCCGACGCGGCCTCGCGGCGGGCACTGGCCAGCGCGGCCGGGAGATCGGCGGACTGCTCGACCACCCGCATGCCCTTGCCACCGCCACCGGCCGACGGCTTGACCAGGACCGGGAAACCGACCTCAGGCGCGCCCGCGATCAGGTCCTCATCGGTCAGGCCCGGACGCGAGATACCCGGCACCACCGGGACACCGAACGCCGAAACCGCGGCCTTGGCCGCGATCTTGTCGCCCATCGTGGCGATCGCCGAGGCCGGCGGGCCGATGAAGACGATGCCAGCGGCCTGCAGCGCGGCGGCGAATTCGGCGTTCTCCGAGAGGAATCCGTACCCGGGATGGACTGCCTGGGCGCCGGTGCGCTGCGCGGCCGCCACCACCGCGTCGATGTCGAGGTAACTCTGCCGGGCCGCGGCCGGACCGATCCGGACGGCCACATCGGCTTCGGCCACATGGCGCGCCCCGGCATCGGCGTCACTGAACACCGCGACCGACCGGATGCCCATGGCCCGCAGGGTGCGGATGACCCGCACCGCGATTT
This sequence comes from [Mycobacterium] fortunisiensis, assembly GCF_019050325.1. Classification (GTDB taxonomy): domain Bacteria; phylum Actinomycetota; class Actinomycetes; order Mycobacteriales; family Mycobacteriaceae; genus Mycobacterium; species Mycobacterium fortunisiensis. The sequence continues at coordinate 32,249 of NZ_VOMB01000021.1, forward strand.
CGCCGCGGTTGGCGACCAGAACGGTGTCGAACATTGAACTCGATCCCATCATCACATCCGGAACACGCCGTAGGAGACCGGCTCCAGCGGAGCCTGGCCGACAACCGAGAGAGCCAGTCCGAGCACGGTTCTGGTGTCTGCCGGGTCGATCACCCCGTCGTCCCAGAGCCGCGCGGTCGAGTAGTACGGGTTGCCCTGGTGCTCGTACTGGGCCCGGATCGGCGCCTTGAACTGCTCTTCCTCTTCGGCGCTCATGTCACCACGCACGGTGGCCAGCACCGAGGCCGCCTGCTCGCCGCCCATCACCGAGATGCGTGCATTGGGCCACATCCACAGGAACCGCGGCGAGTAGGCGCGTCCGCACATCGAGTAGTTGCCCGCGCCGTAGGAGCCCCCGATCACCACGGTCAGCTTCGGCACCCGGGCACAGGCCACCGCGGTGACCATCTTGGCGCCGTGCTTGGCGATGCCCGAGGCCTCGTAGTCGCGGCCGACCATGAAGCCGGCGATGTTCTGCAGGAACAGCAGCGGGGTCTTGCGCTTGTCGCACAACTCGATGAAATGTGCTCCCTTGAGCGCAGATTCGCCGAACAGCACCCCGTTGTTGGCAACGATGCCGACCGGTTGGCCGTGGATGCGGGCGAACCCGGTGACCAGGGTGGTGCCGTATTCGGCCTTGAACTCGTTGAATTCGCCACCGTCGACGATGCGGGTGATCACCTCGTGTACGTCATAGGGCACCCGGGCGTCCACCGGGACGACGTCGTAGAGCTCGGTCTGGTCGGCCACGGCGTCCACGGTGGGCGCCACCTCCCACGGCGGGGCGTCAGCCGGGCCCAGGGTCGCGACGATGTTGCGCACGATCCGCAGCGCGTCGCGGTCGTCGTGCGCCAGATGGTCGGTGACCCCGGAGGTCTTGGAGTGCAGATCCCCACCGCCGAGCTCCTCGGCGGTGACCACCTCACCGGTGGCGGCCTTCACCAGCGGCGGGCCGCCGAGGAAGATCGTGCCCTGATTGCGCACGATCACGGCCTCGTCGCTCATCGCCGGCACATAGGCCCCGCCCGCGGTGCAGGATCCGAGCACGGCGGCGATCTGGGCGATGCCCTGCGCGCTCATGGTGGCCTGGTTGTAGAAGATCCGGCCGAAGTGCTCGCGGTCCGGGAACACCTCGTCCTGGCGGGGCAGGAATGCCCCGCCGGAATCGACCAGGTAGATGCACGGCAGCTTGTTTTGCAGCGCGATCTCCTGGGCGCGCAGGTGCTTCTTGACCGTCACCGGGTAGTAGGTGCCGCCCTTGACCGTCGCGTCGTTGGCCACGATCAGGCACGCCCGGCCCGAGACCCGGCCGATACCGGCGATCATCCCGGCACCGGGACACTCGTCGTCATACATCCCGTCGGCGGCCAGTGCGGCGATCTCCAGGAAGGGGCTGCCCGGGTCCAGCAGTCCGTCGACGCGGTCGCGGGGCAGCAATTTCCCCCGGTCCACATGGCGTTGACGGGCCCGTTCGGGGCCGCCGAGGGCGGCGGTGGCGAGCTTGGTGCGCAACTGCTCAACCAGCGCCAGGTGCTCGTCGCGGTGCGATGACAAGGCAGCTCCATTTGAGTTAATGACAACTAACTCATGGTAGGTTAGTTTCCATTAACCGAGTTGTCTACCCTCCGGAGGCGCCATGCCCGACAGCGCCGTCACCCGTCGCAGCAAGGCCAAATCGGATCGCCGCGACCAGCTGATCGCCGCCGCCGAACGCCTTGTCGCCGAACGCGGTTATCTGGCGGTACGGCTGGAGGACATCGGCGCCGCCGTCGGCATCAGCGGGCCGGCCATCTACCGGCACTTCCCCAACAAGGAAGCCCTGCTGGTCGAACTCCTCGTCGGCATCAGCACCCGACTGCTGGCCGGCGCCCAGGCGGTCATCACATCCGGCGAGAACCCCGCCGATACGCTCGACGATCTGGTGGATTTCCACCTGGACTTCGTCTTCGGCGAACCCGACCTCATCCGCATCCAAGATCGCGACCTGGCCCACCTGCCCGAGGCCGCCAAACGGCAGGTACGGCGCTCACAGCGGCAGTACGTCGAGATCTGGGTGTCGGTACTGACCCAGCTCGATCCGGACCTGGCCACCGACGACGCCCGGGTCATGGCCCACGCCGCGTTCGGCCTGCTGAACTCCACCCCGCACAGCGTCAGACCCGCTGTATCGAAAGCACATTCGCGCGCCATCCTGCGCCGGATGACGCTGGCCGCGCTCACCGCCGGCGATTAGACATCGAACGCCTTGGACAACCACCGGGTCGCGGCGTCGACCAGTGCCGCGCGATTCTCCCGCTTGACGATCTCATGCCCGTCATCCTCGAAGATCAACAGCTCGACGGTGCGTTCCAGTTCGGTCAGCGCCTCGAACATCTGCAGCGATTCGTCGGGCAGCACGTTGGTGTCGTTGCCACCGTGTACCAGCAGCAACGGAGCGATGATCTCGGCCGCCCTCGGCAGCGGCGAAAGCCGTTCCAGCAGATCACGATCCGCCACCGGGTGGCCGTACTCGGGATACGAGGCCGCCGCGATCCAGGGCTCGGTGGTGCGGTAGAAGCTGTTCAGGTCGCTCATCCCGCAGATGCTGATCCCGGCGACGAACAACTGTGGATGAAAGGCCAATGCCGCCTGGGTCAGATAGCCACCGTAGGACCACCCGGTACAGGCCAGCCGATCCGGCGCGGCCACCCCCTGATCCACCAGATACCGCGCGCAATCCGCGACGTCGTCGATCGCGGCGAAGCGCAACTCCTTGTCGTCCGCGTGCACGAATGCCCGGCCGAATCCCCCGGAGCCCCGCACATTCGGCGTCAACACCGCAAAGCCGGCATCGACGAGGGCGCTGAAGATCTCGTTGTAGGCCGGCCGGGCCTGCCCCTCCGGGCCGCCGTGCAGGAACATCACCGCACCCACCGCCGCGGCCGGCGGCCGGTACAGCCACGCCGTCAGCTCCAAGCCGTCCCGCGCGGTGATCCGCTCCAGCGTCGGCGCGGAGGCGAGCGGGCCGCGGCTGGGTTCGCGGTCGATCCGCTCCCATTCCAGTGAGCGAGGATCGACGAGTTCGACCGTGCGCGGCAGCGACGGCCCCTGCACCGTCATCGCCACCATCGACCCACCGGCACTGATGCTGAGCTCACCGGCCACCGGACCCGGCAACGGAATCGGCGCCGATAATGTCTCGTCGGCATACTCCAAGATCTGCAATTCGCTGCGGCCGTCGATGTTCCACAACATCGCCACCGTGGACAGGTCGTCGCTCACCACGAACTCGTCGAGGTCGTACCCGGGCCGCTCGGCGACCACGTGGTACCACACCCCCTCGGCGGTAACCGTGATCTCCAGCAGCCGGGCGTAGCCGGCACCGTTGTCGCTGCGGATCAGTGCGCGCACAAAGCCTTCGGTGCTGTTGGGTCCGTAGGTGCCGGCCGGGTGATACAGCGTCGTCTCACCGTCGAGGCCGCTGCGCAACCGGCGGGGGGTGTGATCGTCGAGGATCACCCCGAAGTCGGTGACCGAGCCGGGATCGGCTGGTAGCAGCGCGATCTCGGTGAGCCCCCACAGCAGGATGAGTTCCTGGTACCCACGCGGGCCGACCCGCACCAACGAGGCGCCGGCCCAGGCGTCCACCAAGCGACCGCCCGAGCGGCGATCGAGCACCAGGGTGTCCCCGGTGGCCGGATCGATCAGACACGAACTGCCGACACCGTCCTGCCCGGTGAGGATCGCCGCCACCTGGGTGCCGTCCCAACCGATCAGTTCGGCGGTGCCCTCGGCGTCGGGCGGCCAATAGTCGATACGACGAGCGTCTCGATCGTCGGGGTCGGTGGTCACCACCCAGATCTGGCTGCGGGTCCCACCCTCCGGGGCCACCTCACAGGCCAGCCAGTGCCCGTCGGCGGAGTGGATCACCTTCGTCACCGGCCCGATCACCGGCAATTCCACGTCACGCGAGGAGCTGGCCCGCCACCCGCGCAGGAAACGCTGGACCGCGCGCGGATAGCCGCCGTCGTCGACCAAATGCGCAAAGGCCGTCGCGTCCGGCGACAACGACGCGCCGTAATTCACCCGCACGTGCTGATCTGCGGCCACCTCGCATCCTCCCGTCTGCTTCGCGCTCTACACCGACATCTTCCCGCGACAGCGCGCGTGACCTCGGTCGCGGCACACTGAGCATCCGCACAGGTACCCTCGCAGCCATGAGGTGGGCATGACCGATTCACCACGCCGCGACGGGTCCGAAACGACCCAATCGTTCGACAGCGGCTACCCCGTGGACTATCCAGATCCGGCGTACGCGAACCAACCGCAGTACGGCGCGTACCCGGCTGTGCCGCAAACCGGGCCCGCGTCGGTGCCGAACCCCACCCAGCAACTGCCGTCCTATCCGCCCTACGGGTACGACGCGGGCGGCACCGGGCAGTACGGCGCGGGTTCCCCGCCGCCGAACGCGCCGGCCCCACCAGAGCCCGACAACCCCGAACCTCGACTGTGGCTGTGGATCCTGGCCGCCGTCGCCGTCCTGGTGGTGCTGGGCCTGGTCGTCGCGCTGGTGATCGCCAACGGGTCCCGGCAGGAGACCGTGGTGGCACCGCAGCCACCGCTGGCCCCGCAGCCGGGTTTCACCACGTCACCGAGCACCCCCACCACCACCTCGCGGGCCCCGCGGCCCGTCCCGGCCCCCGGCACCGCGCCGCCGACGACGTCGCCCACCGGGCCGACCGAGACCGTCACCTATGAGGTGACCGGCGAGGGACGTGCCATCAACATCACCTACCTGGACACCGGGAACATGCTCCAGACCGAGTTCAACGTGCTGCTGCCGTGGAGCAAGCAGGTCGAGCTGGCCCAGCCGGCGAGTGAGACTGCCAGTGTGAGCGTGGTGAACTTCGGCCCCGAGGTGGCGTGCACCGTGACCGTCGGCGGCGTCCAGACCCAACACCGCACCGGGTCGGGTATCACGATCTGCGTCGGCACCCGCTGAGCCGTCGGCTCAGTGCGCCGGCACGGCGGAACTGGGCTTCCGTGCCGGCACCCGCACGGCCAACATGCCCGCCAGTCCCAGCGCCAGCACCAGTACCAGTCCACCCATCCCGGCCCGGTCGGCGCCGAACACATTGATGAAAATGGAGAACAGCAACGGCGCTAGGGGGGACGCTGCGCGTCCGACGGTGGTGTAGAGCCCGAACGCGACGCCCTCCTTTCCGTCCGCGGTGATCCGCAGCATCAGGGTGCGGGCCGAGGCCAGCGTCGGCCCGATGAACAGACACAGCAACAGGCCGCACACCCAGAAGGCCACCGGTCCTGACAGCACCAGCAAGGCCAGCCCCACCGCGATCAGGGAGACCAGCGATCCGACGATGACGGGCTTGGAACCCAGCCGGTCATCGAGTTGCCCACCGATGACGGCCCCGAGCGCGGCGATCACGCAGGCACTGATCCCGAACAACAGCACGTCTGCCTCGGAGATGCCGTAGACGCTGACCCCCAGCACCGCGCCGAATGTGAAAACCCCGGCCAGCCCATCGCGGAACACCGCGCTGGCCAGCAGGTAGTAGACGACATTGTGGTCGCGTTGCCACTCGCCGCGGATCTCGGACCACAACTTGCGGTAGGCGCCGAAGAAGCCGACCCGCTCAACAGGGGGCGCCTCGGTCACCGGCGGCACCATCACGAACATCGGCAGCGCGAACAACGCGAACCAGACCGCGGTCAGCAGCATCACCGCTCGCACGTTCTGCCCGTCTTCGGTCTGGATGCCCAGCACCCCCCCGTCACCGGCCATGAATCCGACGTAGGCCAGCAGCAACAGCACGACGCTGCCCCCGTAGCCCATCGCCAGGCCGAGCCCGGAGATCCGCCCTGACGTCTCAGGGGTGGACAGCTGTCGCAGCATGGCGTTGTAGGGCACGGTGGCCAGCTCGTTGCAGGCCGCGGTGCACGCCAGCAGGATCAACCCCGGCAGCAGGTAACGGTGGTCGTCGCGGATCAGGCTCATCGCCGCGGTGAACGCCACCGCGGCACCCGTCATCACCGCCAGTACCCGACGCCGCCGCTGCGGCGCGTCGACCCAGATCCCGACGGCGGGCGCCAGCAGAGCCACCGCGAGACCGACGGCGAACATGGCCCAGCCCAGCCAACTGGCCGGCGAGGTGTCGCCGGGCAGGTCCGATCCGACGCCTTTCGTCAGATACACCGAGAACACGAACGTGATCACGATGGCGTTGAGGCCGGTGGCGCCGCAGTCCCACAGTGCCCACGCGAGCACCCTGGCTCGGCCGGGGTTCGTCATGACCGCCACCCTATGGGTTTTGCCTCCTTCTAGGATTGGCGCCATGCCTGTACCCGCACCCAGTCCGGATGCCCGTGCCGTCGTCACCGGCGCGTCGCAGAACATCGGCGAAGCGTTGGCCACCGAACTCGCCGCCCGCGGCCACCACCTGATCATCACCGCGCGACGCGAGGACGTGTTGACGTCGCTGGCGCAGCGGCTCACCGAGCGCTACGGGGTGACCGTCGAGGTCCGTGCCGTCGACCTCACCGATCCGGCGGCCCGCGACGTCCTGTGCGACGAGCTGGCCCAGCGGGAGATCTCGATCCTGTGCGCCAACGCCGGTACGGCCACGTTCGGCCCGGTGATCGATCTGGACCCGGCCGGCGAGAAGGCGCAGGTTCAGCTCAACGTGCTCGGCGTGCACGATCTGGTGCTGGCGGTGCTGCCCGGCATGGTCAAGCGCGGCGCGGGGGGCATCTTGATCTCCGGGTCGGCGGCCGGCAACTCGCCGATCCCCAACAACGCCACCTACGCCGCGTCCAAAGCCTTCGCCAACACCTTCAGCGAATCGCTGCGCGGCGAGCTCAAGGGCGCGGGCGTGCACGTCACGGTGCTGGCGCCGGGCCCGGTGCGCACCGATCTGCCCGACGAGGCCGAGCAGTCCCTGGTGGAGCGGCTGATCCCCGACTTCCTGTGGATCTCAACCGAATACACCGCCAAGCTGTCACTGGACGGCCTGGAGCACAACAAGATGCGGGTGGTTCCGGGCGTGACGTCCAAGGCCATGTCGATCGCCAGCGGGTACGCGCCGCGGGCCATCGTCACCCCGATCGTCGGCGCCGTCTACAAGAAGCTCGGCGGCGGCTAGGAATACGCTCCTTCTCCGCCGAAATGGCATTCCGGCCGCGAAAGTTCGAGTGGCGGCCTGCTGGAATGCCGTTTCGGCGGACCGGGGGCTAGCGGCGCCGGCGGCCGGTGCCGAAGATGCTGCGGGTGATCTCGCGGCCGATCACCGTGCCCGCCGAACGCATCGCGCTCTTGAACGCCGGGCTGGACATCATCTTGTCGAAGAACCCCGGCTCGGCGGGCTCCGCGGGCGCGGGCATCGCCTCGATGTCGCCGGAGGCCTCCACCCCGGCGAAGCCGCCCGGATCCTCCGGCGACGGCGGCGGGGCCAGCTTGGCGGCCAACCGCTCGTAGGCCGAGTCCCGGTCGATCGTCTGACCGTAGGTGGCCTGCAGCGGGCTGGCCTTCGCCGCCGCGGTGATCGCGTCGGTGCCGATGGTGTCCATCAACGACCGCGGTGCCCGCATCCGGGTCCAGGCCACCGGCGTCGGCGCGCCTTTCTCCGACAGCACGGTGACGATGGCCTCACCGATGCCCAGTGACGTCAACGCCTTCTCCAGGTCGTAGACCTCGGTCTTCGGGTAGGTCCGCACGGTCTTGGACAGCGCCTTCTGGTCGTCCGGGGTGAATGCGCGCAACGCGTGCTGCACCCGGGCGCCCAGCTGCGACAGCACGTCGTTGGGCACGTCGGTGGGCAACTGGGTGCAGAAGAACACCCCGACGCCCTTGGACCGGATCAGCTTGACCGTCTGCTCGACCTGCTCCAGGAAGGCCTTGGACGCGTCGTCGAACAGCAGGTGCGCCTCATCGAAGATGAAGACCAGCTTGGGTTTGTCGACGTCGCCGACCTCGGGCAGCGTGGTGAACAGATCGGCCAGCACCCACATCAGGAACGTGGAGAACATCACCGGCCGCGCCGCCTGGGTGCCCAACTCCAGCAGGGTGATGATGCCGCGGCCCTGCGCATCGGTGCGCAGCAGATCCGCGGGCTCCAGCTCGGGCTCGCCGAAGAACGAGTCCGCGCCCTCGGCCTCCAGGTTGACCAGGGCCCGCAGGATGACGCCGGCCGTCGTGGTCGACACCGCACCCAGCGCCTTGAGCTCGGGCTTGCCCTCGTCGCTGGTGAGGAACTGGATCACCGAGCGCAGATCCTTGATATCCAGTAGCGGCAGACCCTTCTGGTCGGCCCAGTGGAAAATCAAGCCCAGGGTGGACTCCTGAGTCGTGTTGAGACCCAACACCTTTGACAGCAGAATCGGGCCGAAGCTGGTGATGGTGGCCCGCACCGGCACCCCGATGCCCTCGGTGCCCAGCGACAGGAACTCCACCGGGAAAGCCGTCGGCGTCCAGCTGTCACCGGTGTCCTTGGCCCGCTGATCGACCTTCTCGTCGGTGGCGCCGGGCTTCGACAACCCCGACAGGTCGCCCTTCACATCGGCCATCACCACCGGGACACCCGCCGCCGACAGCTGCTCGGCGATCACCTGCAGCGTCTTGGTCTTGCCGGTACCGGTGGCGCCGGCGATCAAGCCGTGCCGGTTGACCGTGGCCAACGGGATGCGCACCTGGGCGGCCGGGTCGACGGTGCCGTCCACCACGACCGTGCCCAATTCCAGTGCCTGGCCTTCGACGGCGTAGCCGGCAGCGATCTGCTGCGCGGGGGTGGCTGTCGATTCGGTGGTCATGCGGCGGTCCTCCCGTTATTCACGAACGAGCTAATCGGGGTTCGACACTACTTGCCGAGCGGCACGCGCGGTGGGTGTGACGGCTCATATTCGGCCATAGGAATACTGTGGATCTTCGTGCGAGACGAACTGGTATGGATCGACTGCGAGATGACCGGCCTCGACCTGAAGGCCGATCGTCTGATCGAGATCGCGGTGCTGGTCACCGACGCAGACCTGAACATCCTGGGCGACGGCCTCGACGTGGTGATCCACGCCGACGACGATGCCCTGTCAAACATGGTTGACGTCGTCAAACAGATGCATGCCCGCTCGGGTTTGACCGAGGAGGTGCGCCGATCCACCGTCGACGTGGCCACCGCCGAGGACATGGTGCTCGAATACATCCGCACCCACGTCAAACAGGCCAAGGCCGCCCCCCTGGCCGGCAACTCGATCGCCACCGACCGCGGCTTCATCGCCCGCGACATGCCCAAACTCGATGATTACCTGCACTACCGGATGATCGACGTCAGCTCGATCAAGGAACTGTGCCGGCGCTGGTACCCGCGGATCTACTTCGGCCAGCCCGCCAAGGGGCTCGCGCACCGCGCGCTGGCCGACATCCACGAGTCGATCCGCGAACTGAAGTACTACCGCTCGACCGCGTTCGTCGCTCAACCTGGGCCGTCTACCAGCGATATTGCCGCCATCGCGGCCGAGCTCGGCGCGCCGGAGGGCGACGCACCCGAAACCGATTCGGCCGAAGAGCCCCCGAGCAGTTAGTATCTACGAGCCGCATACGCTCCAAAGGCTGCGCGGCGATGGTGGCTGTAGTTCAGTTGGTAGAGCACCAGGTTGTGATCCTGGCTGTCGCGGGTTCGAGTCCCGTCAGCCACCCCAACTGAAACATCGCCCCACCTGCAAATGCGCGGGTGGGGCGATGTTCGTTTCGGAGGACAGGGGCGGTGTGGCGATCAACCAGCCACCACTGCTGCTATTGGGTGGGCGCGCAACCTTCGATCAGGGTGTCGCGAGAGTCCAGACGGGAGTTTCTGTGCCGCTGCTCCTAACACACCAAACCAAGTAGTCGTTGTCGATCGTGCTAATCGGAAGTCGCCGTCTGTCCCAGGCGGCCCGCAGCTCGAACCCATCACCACCGTTTCATAGTTCCCGTTGAGCGGTGTCCATTGGGTTGTTCTCCCCGTTGGGCTGGTGCCGACTATCGAGCAGATCATCTCGCCCGCTGCGCTGGGCACGATCTTGTTCGTATCGGCGCACGGCGTTCCTGCGACGGGAGCTTCCGCATGTGTCACCGAAGCGGTAAGGGGCGGCAGCAGCGCCAGCGCAATGGCGGCTACCGCAATACGTGTAACAACACGTCCGACACCTCGGTCCACCATTCACCCCCTGGTCCGGCTTGATTATCAGCCCTGTAGGCGGACACTGCCGACGTTTACCGAAACCCGTACCCTCGCCCCCATGCGCGGATCAGCGACGCTGCACATCAACGCCACTCCGTGAGCCGGCGCGGCACCGGCCTCGCTCAGTCCTTCGAGTCGGCATCCCACGTCGACGGCAACAGCGGCACCGCCGGGCCGTCACCGAATTCGGCTGCGTCCAATGTCGTCAATCCAGTCGTCGTGGCATCCGCCTTGTGCTGCACGCCCGTGAAGCCCAGCGGTCCCGCACCGCGGACCGACGCCGTCGGCTCCGGCGGATCGGTTTGGCTGCCCACATCTGCGTCCACATCCATGTCCAGGTATTCGTCACCGTGGCCACGGTCCTGCACCCTGGCGCGGCGGCGGCGTCGGGCGCGCGCCTCGCGGGCTTGTTGGCCGGCCCCGACGGGGGCTATATCGGGCGCAGCAGCCTTCTTCTTGGCGACGGCCGCCGCGCCGGCGGTCGCCGCAGATGGGACGCCGACGCCCGGCGAGCCGATCAGGTAGGGCGGGAAGAATCCCGGTCCCGGCGCAGGCGGGGCGGGCGGTGCCGCCGAAGCGGTGACGGTCGCGGTCGCCGACGCACCGGGTACGGGTGCCGCGGGGGCCGACGGCGCGCCCGGTGCGGTTGCGCCGCCGGGCACCGTCGAGGCTCCCCCGGCCGCCGACCAGGACTCGGGCTCCGCGCCGGCCGGAATCTCGGCGATACCCGGTGCGACCGGCGTGATGACGGCCAGGCCGGCGACCGCCCACCCAACGTTGGCGATCACCAGGCTCAACGCGGGCTGGATCAGAGCCGGGGACAACTGGACGACCACCTGCAGCAGCTGTGAAGCGTGGAAAGCCATGTCGGCCAGCACCATCGGCAGATTGGTCAGCAGGGCCGCAGGATCGTTCAGCAGGTTGTCGATCAACAGCGCGATGTTCTCCGCCTGTTCGTGGCCGACTTCCACCCACCACCGCGGATCCAGCGGGCTCAGGTCTCCGTGCGATCCGTGGTCGTGATCGTCGTCCCCGTGTTCGTGCTCGTGATCGTGGTCGTCATGTTCGTGGTCGTGCTCGTCGTCGTGATCGTGCTCGCTGTGCAGGATCGGCGGGGCCACCGGGGTGGACGGCGCGGATGCCACCGCGGCCTCGGACACCCCGTGGTAGATGTCCATGGTGGTGGCGGCCTGGATCCACATCCGCACGTAGTCGGCCTCGTTCACGGCGATCGGAATGGTGTTGATACCAAAGAAATTCGTGGATGCCAGCACTGCCTGCCTGGCATGGTTGGCGGCTAACTCGGCCAGCGTGGGCATCGTGGCCAGGGCCCCGGTATGGGCCGCGGCAGCGGTTTCCTGCCCGGTGGCGATCGCCGCGCTGTCGGCACCGGCCTGGTACAGCCACGTCAGGTAGGGAGCATGCGCGGCGACATACTGTTCGGCGCTGGGGCCCTGCCATGCACCGGCCTGTACCGAGCCGAGCAGTGTCGCGAGTTCGTCTGCCACTGCGGCATATTCGACGCTCAACGACGACCAGGCCCCGGCGGCGGCCAACATCGGCCCTGAACCCGGACCGCTGCTCAGCAGCGCCGAATGCACCTCCGGCGGCGAGGCCATCCATATCGCGGCCACGAGGCAACCTCCACCTGATGAGCGATCCAATCACTATTGGACATGATTATCATTATCAGGCGATCGGTGAGATTGCAACCTGCGAACAGTTCCCCGTGGATCGCGTCAGCGATGACGATGCGACATACGCTCGCGGAATACACTGCGGCACCATGCATTTGACCCCCTCCGATTGATCCACCAATCAGAGGGGGCCAGCGCTGCAATGACCCGGGTCGGTTAACCCGCGGGCCGCGGAATCTGCTCGGTCGGCCCGTCAGGGTCGGTGCCCGACCCGCCGGGCCGATCCTCGCGGGTGCCCAACAGCGCGCGCACCAGCGGCCGTGGCCCGTAGGGGCGCAGCATGGTGCTGGCCGGACGGGGCCGCACGATGTGCGGCCACCAGAACCAGCGGCCCAACAGGGCCGCGATCGACGGGGTCATCAGGGACCGGACGATGAGCGTGTCGAACAGCAGCCCGATACCAATCGTGCTGCCGGCCTGACCGATCGACCTCAGGTCGCTGGCCACCATCGACATCATCGTGAACGCGAACACCAGGCCCGCAGCCGTGACCACCCCACCGGTGCCGCCCATCGACCGGATGATGCCGGTCTTGAGGCCTGCGCCGATCTCCTCCTGGAACCTCGAGACCAGTAGCAGGTTGTAATCACTACCGACCGCGAGCAGGACGATCACGCCGAACACCGGGGTGATCCAGTTCAGATCCAGCCCCAGCAGGTGCTGCCACACAAGCACCGAGAGCCCGAATGCCGCACCCAGTGACAACAGCACCGTGCCGACGATCACCACCGCCGCCACCAGCGAGCGGATGATGACGAGCATCACGATGAAAATCAGTGTCACCGCTGCCAATCCGACCAGCAGGATGTCGTACTTCGCCCCGCTTTGGATGTCGTTGTAGATCGCGGCGGTGCCGGTCAGGTAGAACTTCGCGTCGGCCAACGGGGTGCCCTTGACCGCGTGGCGGGCCGTCTCCAGTTCCGGCTTGACCGCCTTGATCCCCTCGGGCGTCGCCGGATCCTCGTCGAGGGTCACGAAGAACCGGGCCGATTTGCCGTCGGGCGACAGGAAGATCTTCAACCCGCGCTGGAAATCCGGATTGTCGAACGCTTCGGGCGGCAGATAGAAGAAGTCGTCGTTCTTCGACGAGTCGAACGCCTGCCCCATGGCGGTCGCCGTCTCGGTCATCCGGTCCATCTGCTTGACCATCCCCGCGAAGCTGCTGTGGATGGTCTGCAGGGTGCCCTGCATGGTCTTGGCCACCGTGATCATCGCCGGGAATTCCCCCACCATCTGCTTCATGGTGGTGACCATCTCGTTCATCGCGTTGGCGACCTTGGGCATCGTGGTGTCCATGTTGCCCACGTCGGCAACCAGGGAATCCATGTGGTCGGTGAACGTGTCCACGCCGTCAAGGGCGTCGAACGCCGACCGGGTCGACAAGCACACCGGGATGTTGTCACAGTGCGGTTCCCAGGACAGGTAGTTGCGCACCGGACGCCAGAAGTCGTCGAAATCGGCGATGTGGTCGCGCATCTCCTTCAGGGTGTCCCGCATCGTGCCCATATCGGCGGTCATGGTGTGGGTGATCTCGCTCATGTCGGCGGTACTACCGCCCATGTCGCCGGCGGAGCCGGTCATCTTGGTCATCAGCGCCTGCATGCGCTCCATGGAGCCGACCATCGTGCCGAGATCATCGCTCATCGTCAGCATGTCGCCCATGCGGTCCTTCATGAACTGCAGGTTCGCGGCGATCGGGACCGACTGCATGCTGATCTGGAACGGGATCGAGCTGTGCTCGATCGGACCGCCCAGCGGTCGCGTAATGCTTTGCACGCGAGCGATTCCCGGCAACCGGAAGATCTCCTTGGCGATCCGGTCCAAGATGATCATGTCGCTGGGATTGCGCATGTCGTGATCGGCTTCGATCATCAAGATGTCCGGGTTCAGCCGGGCAGCCGAAAAATGCTTCTCCGCAGCGTCATAGCCCACATTGGACGGCACGCTGGACGGGATGTAGTAGCGGTCGTTATAGCTGATCTTCATCGTCGGCATGATCGCGATACCGATCAGCACGGCCACCAGCGACGCGACGAGCACGGCTCCGGGCCAGCGCACGTTCGCCGTCCCGATTCGCCGCCACCGGCGGTTCTTGATCTTGCCTTTGGGTTCCAGCAGACCGAACCGGGTCCCCACCGCCACGACGGCCGGACCCATCGTCATCGCTCCGGCGATGACGATCAGCATGCCCAGCGCGGACGGCAGACCCAGCGTGCTGAAGTAGTCCAACCGGGCCAGATGCAGACAGGCGGTGGCGCCGGCAATCGTCAACCCCGACCCGACGATGACGTGGGAGGTGCCACGAACCATCGTGTAATACGCGGTTTCCGAATCTTCGCCGGCCTGACGCGCTTCCTGGTACCGGCCGATCAGGAAGATCGCGTAATCGGTACCCGCCGCGATCGCCAGCGACGAGAGCAGCGCCACCACGAACGTCGAGAAGCCCAACAGACCGTGGTCACCCAGCAGGGCGACGACGCCGCGGGCGGTGCCCATTTCCACGCCGACCATGGACAGCGCGAGAAGTGTTGTGCTGATCGATCGGTAGGTGAGCAACAGCATGATGATGATGACCACACCGGTGACACCCATCATCTTGAACATGCTCTTGTCGGCGGCCTCGGTCATGTCCGCGGTCAATGCCGCCGGCCCGGTGACATAGGCCCTGATCCCTGCCGGAGGCGCGTGCTCGGCGACGATCTCGCGGACCGCGTCGACGGAGCGGATCCCCTCGGTGCTGCCCTGATTGCCCGCGACGTTCAACTGCAGGTAAGCGGCTTTGCCGTCGCCGCTCTGGACCCCGCCCGCGGTGACCAGATCACCCCAGAGGTCCTGGACGTGCTGAATGTGCTCGGTATCGTCCCTGAGCCGCTGGACCAGTCCGGCGTAGTACTCGCGGGCGTCCTTGCCGAGTTCCTCGTCGCCTTCCAAGACGATCATGACGATGCTGTCGGAATCGGATTCCCCGAAATTCGCGCCGATCTGTTTGGCTGCGATCACCCCCGGTGCGTCGTCCGGCGACATCGACACGGCATGCTCGCGGGCGACGGCCTCGATCTGCGGCACGAAGACGTTCGTCACGATCGTGATGCCCACCCAGAACACGATGATCGGCACCGCCAGGGCCCGCATCGTGCGCATCAGCTTTGACGGCGGCTTTCCGGTGGCGCTCATGCTGCCTTCACCAGACAGAAGGTTTGTGCGTCATGACCTTTGGCGGTCTGCTCGTCCTTGACCACACCGTTGACGGTGATACGGCACCCGATGGTGTCCGCATCGCCCTGGGCGATGACCTGGGCGATGACGGACGGGATGGTCGTGGTCAGTGTCTGCGTCCAGGGCAGCGAGGTGAACGGCGCGTCGAACGACTTGGCGTTCTCGTCGAGGTAGCTGATCTTGCCCACCGCGTCCGCGGGGCCGAAGACCTCGTACGTCACCTTCTTCACGTTGACGGACACGATCGCCTCGGTCTTCTCCGGTTCGGCGAAAATCTCGTCCGAGCCGAACATGCCGCGTAGTTGCATCACCCCCACGGCACCGAGCAGCGCCGCCACCAGGACGAGCAACAGCACCCACGTGCGTTTCAGGACGACGAGCACAATCAGCCCCCTTCGATAGGTCCCAACCCCGAGGATAATACCCCATGGGGTATTCGATCCATACGCATCCAGCCGGAGGGCACTCCGTGATGACATGACGTCCACCGCACGACGGCGGCTTGGTACCGTGCTCGAAGGCCGACGATCACGACCGGCGGGGCAGGGGGAAGAATATGAAAGTCCTTGTGGCCAAACGGCCTTCACGACCTTTTGCCGCCGCCGACCGCTGGTCGGCCACCGCCGGTGAGGTCGTCGTGGCACCGCTGGTCTGTGATGACGCCGCATGTGGGTGCGACATCGTGCACCAGGGCATCACCTCGCACGGCTACTCGACGATGGCGGCCGTCGGGGAAATCAGCACACCGCCGGACAACTTGATCGCCGCCTGCCGAACACACCTGGCGGCCAGTCCGTGGGCGGGCGTGGTCAACGAACCCGCCGAACTGGACCTCATCGCTTCCGACCTCATCACCGATATGTGTGAGGTGGCCGCGCGACACCCGGTCGGGACGCTACTGCGGATGACGTTCGACCGACACCGCGGCGGCTGGGACTACCAGCCGCTGAATTGAACCGCGGGTTACTCCCCGGCGTCGGTGCGCGCTGCGCCCTTCCTGATCCGGGGTGCCAGCTGCACGATCTCGGGCACCACGGTCGGGTTCTCGTACGCGGTGGTCACCAGCGACACCAGTGTGTTGGCGACGTCGCGCAGTGCCGACATCCGGGCCGGCAGCGCACCCTGTTCCACCCAGGTCTTGAGCAACTGGTCCAGCAGGTCGCGGTCGGCGCCGCGCAGGATCTCGGTGTCCTCGGTGGGACCGACACCGACCCGCAAGAGGGACAGTTCCGGATGCTCGATACGCCAGGAATGCATGATTTCGTCGAGGGCGGCCTTGCTCGCACTGTAGGCAGCCACCCCGGCGCGGGGCCGGCCCACGTCGTAGCTCGAGGCCACCAGCACCACACCGTTTTCGGACAGCCGGGGCGCGGCAGCGCGCAACACGTTGTTGGCGCCCACGGTGTTCACGCTGAACGCATGCAGCCAGGTGGCCACATCGGTGTCCTCGATGTAGGCGAACGGGATCACCGTACTGGTGAACACCACGGCGTCCAGCCCGCCCAGCGCGTCAGCCGCCTCGTTGACGACGCGGTTGATGGCCGCGTAGTCCTCGACGTCGAGTTCGAACCCGTGCCCGTCGATGGCGTCCGCCAGGGATTTCAGCAGGTCAATGCGGCGCGCCGCCACCGCGACCTTGGCGCCGCGTTCGGTGGCACTGACCGCAACAGCGTGGCCGATGCCCGACGAGGCACCGACGACGAGGAGACGCAGTCCGGCTGCATCGGCTCGTTGACCGCTCATTCTGGATCAACCTCCCTGGTTCATCGCTAGGTGTTAGGTCACCCTTCGCTCGTCGGACATTACCGCGTGCGATGAGTTCCGGGCGCGCGGTGGGTCCACTTGAGAGAACGAGATTCTCCGAACAGCGATCAGGAGCCCATCATGACGACAGGAAAGCCCCCGGTAGTCGACCAGCAGACCTGGCGCACCGCTCTCGATGACCTACGACGCCGGGAGAAGGCCGCGACCAGGGAACTGGACGCGATCGCGGCTGCACGACGGCAGCTGCCGATGGTGGAGTTGCCCGACTACACGCTCATCGCGGCCGACGGCCCGATACGGCTGGCCGACGTGTTCGCCGGGCGCACGCAATTGATCACCTACCACCACATGTGGACCGACGGTGCCGACTGGCAGTGCGGCGGCTGCACGGGGTTCACGTCCCAGTTCACCCGGCTGGATTTCCTCGACAACTACGACGCCCGCTTCGTCATCGTCACCAACGCGCCCATCGAGGAGGCCTTGGCCTACCGCCGCAAGGTCGGCAACGCCATGGAGTGGTACTCGTCCTCGCAGAGTTCATTCGGCGCCGACGTCGACGCGGCGCCCAACGGCGGCTTCGCGGTCAACGTCTTCTTCCGCGACGGGGATACCGTCTATCGCACCTGGCACACCAACGGCCGTGGCACCGAACAGCTCAGCCACACCTTCGCCCTGATCGACGTACTGCCCTACGGCCGACAAGAGGATTGGCTGGATTCACCCGACGGATGGCCGTCGCGGCCGACATACTCGGGCTGGCTGGACAGCCCCGATATCGCCCGTCTGTACGGAAAGGCCGACGCATGACCGCCGATCAGCGCTACGTCGTCACCCGCACCATTCCCGCGTCGCCGTCGGAGGTGTTCGCCGTGCTGGCCGACCCGGCCCGGCACCGCGACACCGAGCCCGGCGACTGGGTGCGCGACGCGATCGACCCCGAGCCGATCACCGCAGCGGGCCAGATCTTCGCGGTCAACATGTTCCTGCCGCAGGCCGGCGGCCACTATGTCATGCACAACCTGGTAACCGTCTTCGAAAAGGACCGGGCCATCGCCTGGCTGCCCGGCCAACTCGACGACGCCGGCCACCATGCCGCCGGCGGTTGGTCCTGGTGCTACGACCTGTCCCCCGACGACGGCCAGACGGACGTCACCCTCACCTACGACTGGACCGACACCCCGCAGAGCTTCCGCGATCAGATCGGTGGCATGCCACCGTTCGGCTCCGACTTTCTCACTGAATCACTTGCGGCGCTGGAAAGTTCAATCAGCTAGCCGACATCAGAGGCTGGCATTGCCGGTGCGCCACTGTTCCCAGGGAATGTTCCAGTCCCCCAGCCCCTCGGTGCCGGGCAATACCGAACCGACGGTGTTGACCACCTCGACGATGTCGCCGCGCTTGGTGTTCTCGTAGAACCAGCGGGCATTCGCGGTGCTGACATTCAGACACCCGTGGCTGACATTGCTGTAGCCCTGGCTACCCACCGACCACGGTGCACCGTGCACGTAGATACCGCTGTAGGACATCTGGGTGGCGAAGTCGACCTCGGTGCGATAACCGTTGGGCGAGTTGACCGGGACCCCGTAGGTCGACGAATCCATCACCAGGTGGTCGAAGCGGTCACCGATGATGTAGACCCCGTTGTTGGTCGGAGAACTGTTCTTGCCCATCGAGATCGGCATCGCCTTGACGACGTCACCGTTACGCCGGACGGTCAGCGTCTTGGTGTTGTCGTCGGCGGTGGCGATCACCTCGTCGCCGATGGTGAAGCGGGTCTTGGCATTGCCCTGGCCGAACAAGCCGTCCCCCAACTCGACACCGTGGGTGTTCACGGTGACCTCCACCGAGGTGCCGGGCTTCCAGTATCGGGCTGGGCGCCAACGCACTTCGCGGTTGTTGAGCCAGTAGAACGCGCCCTCGACCGGCGGGGTGGTCTTGACGGTGATGGCGCGCTGAGCCGCCAACCGATCGGTGATGTTCTCGTCGAAACGCACGGCCACCGGCTGCCCGACCCCGACCACTTCTCCGTTGTTGGGCAGCACATAGGGCATCGTCAGATTGGCCGGCGAATGGGTTTCGAACCGCAGCCTGCGATTGGCGACACCACCGAGGCCCAGCGACTGCGCGTTGAGGGTGTATTGCTCGTTGTAGTCGAGCGGGTCGGTGCTCGACCAGGTGAGCCCATCGGCACTGAGCTTCCCGGCGACAGCGGCACCGTCTTCATCGGTCATGGACACGGCGCCGAGAACACCGTTTTCCGCACTGACCGTGACGGGCGCACCGATGGTGACCCCGACCGCCCCGTCGGTGACCGAGGCCTTGACCCTGGGCACCAACAAGTCACCGTATGGCGTGCCCTTGTCGGTGATCGACGGCGGCGGCCCCTGCGGCTCCGACCCCCCGCAGGCCGTCAGGCCCAACATCAATGCGGGGACCAGGGCAACGGCCACCCGCCGGAAGAGATTCCGGCGAGGATGCATCATCAGCTGCATCTCCCCCATTGTTCACCTGCCCCTCACCCGACCAACAGCAAATTATTGGCGACAGTCTAAGGGCTGCCGGGGATTCCCGCGCGCGAGTAAGCCCCGCAGCACCCGCCACCAGCGGATTTCACTGTTGAGTGAATGTCCTGTTATTGTCTCTCACGCGCGCCGTTAGCTCAGTTGGTAGAGCAGCTGACTCTTAATCAGCGGGTCCGGGGTTCGAAACCCTGACGGCGCACCAACCAAAAACCCTGCCTCGGCAGGGTTTTTGCGTTTCGGCGAGAGACCGCCCCGGCTTCGGTGCGCTATCTGGCCCGATATCCCTCCGCCAGCCGGTCGGCAATACTCGACTCGGCTTCCTCCAGCAGCATCTCCACCGCCCCGGCGAGATGCGCGGCCGCGTAACCGCGGTCCCGGTATTGCTCGCTCTTGAAGCGATCGAGTTCCCGGCGTAGATCGCCGAGGGTTTCATCGCTCACATGCGCCATATGGCTACCTCCAGTCGGTGTGACCAAAGCCCACATCGCCATCCGGAGGTTCGACCTGGGCCATCGGGTGTTGTCAGCGAATCCCGGCGATACAACCGTCGGGGTCAACTGCACCGGAGAACGCGCATGCAGCCATCCTGGCAAACGGCAAAAAAGTTAGCTGCAACGCGATACCCCCTTGTCACACGATTGTCACGTGTTGCGGCCAGGACCAAGATCCAGGCTCGCCTCCCCAATCCTGACGTGAGGTCGACCTTAGCTGTACACCTATGCAGTAGCAACCGATTCGTCCAGAAAGAGCCGTTCTGCCCATGCAATGCAGTGGTTTTCGCAGCGGGGGCCACCGTGCCGTCGAGTTGCGCAGCACCCGTGCGTGTACCAGAGAAACCGGAGTTTGCCAATCGTTACTCCCATGGCACACCCGCCCGGGCCACCGGCGGCGTCGCCCGCAGCCCGATGACCTCAGCAAACTGGCTGCGAACGCGGCGCCACCGGGCCCGGGCCGCCCCGGCCGACACCCAGGCGACGGAATACCTTTGCGGAGAGTTGGCGCGACAAGCCTGCAACAACGACTTCAACCGACAGCGGAGAATGTGCTGACGATCGGCGCGTACGATCGTCAAGCCCGATCAGACGTCGCATGTTGACGTGATCGTAAGTTACTGCATAGAATGCAGAGTCGGCTGCTTTTGCAGTTCAGACGCCTAAACCATGCTAATCTGAACGTTAGCTGACTCGATGCGACTCAGCACAGCGTGGCGACAACGCCAAGATAAGAGGCATTAGCTGATGACTACCGCAGGGGGCGTCGACCCCACGGCTGCATCCACCTCAGCGTTCGTTGCTGCAGATCAACCCGTCATGGTGCACAGCTGCAGCCGCCTCGGGCGCGTCGCCAACCCACCGAGTTTCTCGTTGGCGGACTGGCTCCTGCTCCGTCGCCGATAACCCGCCGACGACTCAGCGGTTCTTGATTCGTCTGACGACGACGAACACCACCAGCGCACCCGCACCGGCCAGCGATGCCGCCACCGCCGGCTTCTTGACGAACCCGATGACCGCGGACTTGACGTCATCGGCCAACCGCTGCGGATTGGCCCGCTCGGCCAGGGAGTCGACAGTCAGTGCCAGTTGATCGCGCGCCTGATCGATGTCGCGCTTGATGCTGTCCGGGTCCCGGTTCGCCACTGTTTGCTCCTCCAAGCCGCTCCACGTCGTGCTGCCCTGCCGCACTACCCTAGATCAGCCGGCCCCGTGACGACGGAACCGGTCGACGAGAAGGGATACCCACGCATGCCGCCAACCCCGCGCCTGGAGGTGGGAGACACCGCCCCGGCTTTCAGCCTGCCCGACGCCGACGGCAACACCGTCAAGCTGTCCGACTACAAGGGCCGCAAGGTCATCGTGTACTTCTACCCGGCTGCATCCACCCCGGGCTGCACCAAGCAGGCATGCGATTTCCGCGACAGTCTCGCCGAACTCAACGAGGCCGGACTCGACGTCGTGGGCATCTCCCCCGACAAGCCCGAGAAGCTGGCCAAGTTCCGTGACAAGGAAGGCCTCACCTTCCCGTTGCTGTCCGACCCCGCCCGAGAGGTGCTCACGGCCTGGGGTGCGTTCGGCGAAAAGACCATGTACGGCAAGACAGTTCAGGGCGTGATCCGCTCGACCTTCCTCGTCGACGAAACGGGCAAGATCGCCGTCGCACAGTACAACGTGCGGGCCACCGGCCACGTCGCCAAATTGCGCCGCGACCTTTCGGTCTGAACACGTCCCGTCAAGCCTGGAAGCTCACAAGGAAAACCAGGTAGCCGAGGTAGGCCGCGACCATCGCGGCCCCCTCGGCCCGGTGCACCCGCCGGCCCGAGATGAAGATCGGGATGCAGACCAGGCTGGCGGCAACCATGATCGGAATGTCGATCCACACCAGGTTGTGCGTCAGCCCCAGCCCGTGGGCGGGCACCAAGCACGTGATACCCAGGATCAGCAGGATGTTGTAGACGCTGCTGCCGAGCAGGTTTCCCACCGCGATGTCGCGCTCGCCGCGCACCGTGGAAATGAGCGTCGTCACCAATTCCGGTGCCGAGGTGCCGATCGCCACGATGGTGAGGCCGATCAGAGCGTCCGACACTCCCCACTCTCGCGCGATCCCGACCGCGCCGTCGACCAGCCACTCCGCGCCGACTATCACCACCGCGATCCCGGCGAGGGTCGCGGCGAGGTGCTGAAGTGTGCTGGTGCCAACCTGTTTCGTCGCCTCCCCAGCCTGCTGTGTGGGCGGGAAGGCGTGGGCGTAAGCGTCGAGGGTGACCGGGCTCTCGCGTCGGGACATGCGGATCAGCATCACGCTGTAGCCGATGGCGCAGCAGACCAGAATGAGCCCGTCCAGCCGCGACAGCTCGCCATTGACGGCGAGTATCCACAGCAGCACCGCCGCCCCGGCCATCACCGGCAGGTCCAGGCGCAGGGTGCGTTGCTCGATTGCCAGCGGGCGCATCAGCGCGCTGAGACCGAGGATGAACATGATGTTGACGACGTTGGTTCCGGCGATGTTGCCCACCGCCAGTTGGCCGCTGCCTTCCAGCGCGGCGGTCACACCGACGGCGAGCTCGGGCAGGCTGGTGCCGATCGACACCACCGTCAGGCCGATCAGCATCGGACTGAGGCCCAGCCGTGGCGCCAGCGCCGCACCGCCGCGAACCATCACCTCGGCACCGATCGCCAAGGCGACCAGCCCGACGATGAACCAGCCGACGCTGCCCGTCATCGATGGCTAGCGGGCGAGCTTTTCGAGCAGCAGCGCCTCAGCTGTCGCCGCTTTCTGCAAGACCCCCAGATGCAGGCTTTCGTTGATGCTGTGGGCTTGGGTGCCGGGGTCCTCGACGCCGGTCACCAGGATCGTCGCGGCCGGGAACGCCTCGGCGAATTCGGCGATGAACGGGATCGATCCGCCCATACCCATGTCCACCGGGTCGGTGCCCCAGGCAGTCCGGAACGCCGAACGTGCGGCGTCGTACACCGGGCCGGAGGCATCGATGGCGTAGGGCTGACCGACGTCGCCCGGTGTGACGGTGACCTGGGCACCCCAGGGCACCTGATCTTCGAGGTGCCGGGTCAAGGCCTCCAGATGCGCGTGAGCGTCGCCGCCGGGGGCCACCCGCATGCTGATCTTGGCGCTGGCGCGTGGGATCAGGGTGTTCGACGACTTGTCGATGGGTGTGGTGTCGATGCCGATGACGGTGATCGCCGGCTTGGCCCACATGCGTTGCACCACTGAGCCGGAACCGATTTCGGACACCCCGTCGAGCAGACCCGACTCTTGGCGCACCCAGTCTGGGCCGCGGTCGACGTCGGCCGCCGTCGCCTCGTGCAGACCGGCGACCGCGACATTGCCGTCGTCGTCGTGCAGGCCGGCCAGCAGCCGCACCAGCACGCTCAGCGCGTCCGGCACCACCCCACCCCACAGGCCCGAGTGCAGCCCGTGGTCCAGGGTCGCCACCTCGACCACGCAGTCGGCCAGCCCGCGCAGTGTGACCGTGAGCGACGGGATCTCGGTGCTCCAGTTGTCCGAGTCGGCGATGACGATGACGTCGGCCGCCAGGGCCTCCTTGTGCGCGGCCAACAGTGCGCCCAGAGAGGGCGACCCGGATTCCTCCTCGCCTTCGACGAACACCGTCACACCCACCGGCGGTTTGCCGTCAAAGGCCCGGACGGCCGCGAGATGGGTTGCGATACCGGCCTTGTCGTCGGCGGTGCCGCGGCCGTAGAGCCGGCCGTCGCGTTCGGTGGGTTCGAACGGTGCGGAATCCCATTGGGCCGGATTGCCTTCGGGCTGCACGTCGTGGTGGGCGTACAGCAGCACGGTGGGTGCGCCGGCGGGCGCCGGGTAATGCGCGATGACGGCTGGGGCGCCGCCTTCGCTGACGATGCGGACCTCGGGAAAGCCCGCGTCCGACAAGAGCTTTGCGACGGCCTCGGCGCTGCGCTGCACTTCGTCGCGGCGGGCCGGGTCGGCCCATACCGATTGGATGCGGACCAGGTCCTCCAGGTCGGCTCGTACCGACGGCAACACCTGCTGTACCCGCTGCACGACATCAGTCATGGTGTCGACACTAGCCGCACTGTCGAGAGAGCTAGAGCTCCTCGATGATCGCCACCGCGGCGGCGGTGTCGGCCTCGTGGGTGAGCGAGACGTGGATGGTCACGCTCTCCAGGTGCTTGGCGATCTCGCCGGACAGCCGCACCTTGGGCCGCCCCCACATGTCGGTGACCACCTCGATGTCGCGGTGGATCCCCTCCGGCAGGGCCGGCCGCTTGGAGAACCGTGAGCCCGACCAGGCCTTGATCACGGCCTCTTTGGCCGCCCACCGAGCCGCCAGGTGCCGGGCCGCCGACGAACTCTTATCGGCGGCGTCCCGGCGCTCACCTGGCGTGAACGTCTCGGCGAACACCGTTCCCGGTCGGTCCACCTGCTCGGCGAAATCAGGTATGGAAACCAGATCGATGCCTACGCCCACAATCGCCATGGAGCCGAACCTAGCTCACCGCTGTCCGCACCCACTCACCGCACATACAGATCGTCGTCGCCGAGGCGGGCGTCCGCGTTCAGCAACATCGCGGCTTCCTGGCGCTTCTCCGGCACGTCGTGGTCGAACCGGCGATCGGCGGGCTTCTCGTACATCGGCCGCCCGCCGGCGATGGCCGAGGCCAACCGGCGCTGACCGGCCAGCGTGCGCTGCTCGGCCCGCTTGCGGTATTCGTCGCGCTCGGCCGGTCCCAGCGCAGCGATGAACGCCTCCGGGTGCACGAGGGCCACCAGACCCGACACGTGGCCGAACCCGAGGCTCGTCACCAGACCCGCCTTGAGCGGGAACTTCCCACGCAGGTCGAGGGCTTCACGCACCCAGACGAAGTGGCCGGAGGTGGCCAGCTCGTCGTCGACGCAGTCCAGGCTGCGGTTCGGCGGGATGATGCCGTCACGCAGGATCTGGCACAGCCCCATCATCTGGAACACCGCCGCGCCGCCCTTGGCGTGCCCGGTCAGAGTCTTCTGGCTGACGATGAACAGCGGATTGCCCGGTGAACGGCCCATCGAGTCGGCCAGCCGCTCGTGCAGCTCGGTCTCGTTGGGATCGTTGGCCAGCGTCGAGGTGTCGTGCTTGGAGATCACCGCGATGTCGTCGGCACCCACACCCAGCTTGGCCAGCGAGCGGGCCAGCTGCGAATCCTTGCCGCCACGACCGGCGCCCAGAGCACCCAGGCCCGGAGCCGGGATCGAGGTGTGCACACCGTCGGCGAAGCTCTGCGCGTAGCCGACGACGGCCAGCACCGGCAGGCCCATCTTGGCGGCCAGATCACCGCGGGCCAGCAGGATGGTGCCACCGCCCTGGGCTTCCAGGAAGCCGAGACGACGACGGTCGTTGGCGCGGGAGAACTTCGAGTCGCTGATGCCCTTGGCGCGCATCATCTCGGTGTCGGCGGTGGCCGCCATGTCACCGAAGCCGATGATGGCTTCCAGGGTCAGGTCGTCGAAGCCGCCGGCGATCACCAGATCGGCCTTGCCGAGACGGATCTTGTCCACACCCTCCTCGACCGAGACGGCCGCGGTGGCGCAGGCGCCGACCGGGTGGACCATGGCGCCGTAGCCGCCGACGTAGCTCTGCATGACGTGTGCCGCAACGACGTTCGGCAGCACCTCCTGCAGGATGTCGTTCGGCTTGGCCCGCCCCAGCAGGTTGCCGTGGTACATGGTCTGCATCGAGGTCATGCCGCCCATGCCGGTGCCCTGCGTGGAGGCCACCAGGCTCGGGTGCACCCAGCGCATCAGCTCGGTCGGGGTGAAGCCCGAGGACAGGAACGCATCCACGGTCGCCACGATGTTCCACAGCGCGACCCGGTCGATCGAGTTGGCCATGTCCGGGGTGATGCCCCACACCGTCGGGTCGAACCCGGTGGGGATCTGGGCACCTACCGTGCGCGACAGCTTGGTCTTGCGCGGAACCCGAATCTCGGTGCCCGCCTTGCGGATCACCTGCCAGTCAGCCGAATCCGGCACCGGCCGGGCCACGGTGTGCTCGGGATCGAAGGACACGAACGCCCGGGCATCGGCCTCGCTGGAGACCACGAACGAGAAGTCCTTGTCGAGGAACACACTGACCAGCAGCGGCGAGGCGTGATCGGGATCGATCGCACCGTCGTCCACGAACTCGCGGATACCGCAGCGCTCCACCACAGCGTCGTGATAGCGCTCCACGATCTCCGATTCGGGCACCAGCTCACCGGTTTCGGTGTCGTACCAGCCGGCCTTGGGATCGTCCTCCCACTTGACCAGGCCGGTCGTCCAGGCCAGTTCCAGCACGCCGGCCGCCGACAGCTCGCCGGAGACCTCCATCTCGAAGCGGGTGCGTGACGAGCCGTACGGCCCCAGCTCCGCGCCACCGACGATCACCACCAGGTCGGCCGGGTCGACATCGAGGTCGGCCCACTCCGGTGTGGGTGCGGGGTTGTGGCCCCGCGGCGGGGACGGCAGCGCCGGGATGGTTCCCTCGGCCTCGTCATCCTCGGATTCCGCTGAGGCGGAGGCCATGTCCTCGCGGGCCTTGGCAGCCAGCTCGGCCATGTCGATCTTGATGTCACCCAGGCCGCCGGTCAGGTCAGCCTTGATCGGCGCATCGGCCGCGGCCACCTTGGCCTCCACCGTGCACAGGTTCAGCAGCATGGCTGCCATCTCGGCGGTGCTGTAGGTGGTGACACCGGCCTCCTCCACCGCGCTGACGATGGCGTCGTTGTGGCCCATCAGCCCGGTGCCCTTGGTCCAGCCGATCAGCGCGTGCGCCAACGAAACCCGCTCGGCCCACGAGCTCTCCGCACTCCAGCGGTTCACCAAAGCGTCGAGCGCGGACTTGGCTTCGCCGTAGGCACCGTCGCCACCGAACATGCCGCGGTTCGGCGATCCCGGCAGCACCACGTGCAGTCGCGAGGCGATGTCCCGCTCGGCACCGATCGTCGACAGCCCGCCGATGAGCCGCTGCACGGCCCACAGCAGAACCTTCATCTCCATCTCGGAACGCGAACCCGCCTCCGACAGATCCCCGGCCACGCGCGGCGCGGCGAACGGGAACAGCAGCGTCGGGGTCTGCGCGTCCTTGAGGTGGATCGATTGCGGCCCAAGGCTTTCGATCTGCTCGCTACCGACCCACTCGACCAGCTTGTCGATGTCGGCGTAGGACGCCATGTTGGCCGGGACCACCCACAGGGTGGCGCCGAAGCGGGCGTTGTCGCGGTAGAGCTCCTTGTAGAACGCCAGCCGGTCGTCGTCCAGACGCGAGGTGGTGGCGATCACGGTGGCACCGCCGTCGAGCAACTGCCCGACCACCGCGGAGGCGATCGACCCCTTCGACGCACCGGTCACCACGGCGACCTCGCCGGAATACCGGCCGGTTCCGGGGTTCTCGGCGCCGGCCGCGATCCGACCGAACAGCGAGGCGTGGACGTTGCGGCCGGCCGCCAGGGCCTTGCCCTGCCACCAATTGGCCTGGGTGGCAACCACATGTCCGGCACCTTCGAAGCGCTCCGACAGGCGCGGCCAGTCCGCGTCGATCTCGCCCTCGTCGGCCAGCCACAGCTTGACCAGGTCCTCGCGGGCGCTGGCCCAGCGGTCGTCGAACACGACGGCCTTCTTGGCCTCGAACGCCGGGGCCACCAATCGCGGCCAGTCCGAACCGAGTTCGGTGGTGACCAGATCGATCAGCTCGGCATCGGTGACGGCCTCGGTGACACCCACGGGCGCGTCCAGTCCCAGCTGACCCAGGATCGTGCGCGCGGCCGAGGCCAACACGCCGTCGGGACCGGTGACCTTCTCGGCGAACTCGTTGAGCGCGGCCGAATCCACCACGCCGCCGCCACCGGCACCGCCGGCCGAGGGCAGGCTCACCGGAACGCCCTGCCGGGCGCCCACCGCGGCCACCGCGGCATCGATCACCTTGTCGACATCGGCGGCACTGGCCAGCGCCCCCGGGTGCAGGCCACCCAGATCGCCGCCGCGAACACTGCTGCCCTCACGGGTGCCCAGCGCCACCTCGACGGTGACGTGCTTGGCCCAGCCCGGACCCAGCTCCCAGGTCTTGGTGACCCGCTCGGCGATGTAGCCCGGGCGCTTGCCCGACGGCCCGAACACCGTGCGCAGCTGATCGTTGATGGCATCCGAGAGCACCGGACCGAACGGCTTGTAGGTCCGGGCCAGCTTGCTGACCTGCCCCTTGAGCGCGCCCAGATCAGCCTCGGCCGCACCGTCGATGGCGCCCAGGTTCAGCTCGGAGCCCAGGTCGACCAACAGCTGGTTGCGTCGTGAGGACGCCCCGTCGGTGATGGACTCGATGGAGTCCAGTGCCTCGATCTGGTCGATGCGCATCTTGGCGCTCAACGCGATGAGACCGACTGTGGCGTCGGCGGCGTCGAACGTCAGGTCGTCGGGCCGCGGAGCGCCAGCGGGCGCGACATTGGGCGTGAGTCCACCGGACGGAACGGCCGGTGCGGCGGCCGGGGCCGGCGCTGCCTCGGCAGCCGGAGCGGCCTCGGATTCCGCGGAAGCCGGTGCCGGACTTTCCTCGGCCTCCGGCTCCGGTTCCGGATCGGTGTCACTGGCGAACAGCACCGCGGCATCCCGCTCGGCGTTGAGCACCTCGACCGTGCTGTGCGCGTACTCCGGCAGCTTGAGCGTGTTGGTGGCCAGGCCGGCGACGGTCGGCGCGTTCTTCACACCGATCTCGAC
Source organism: [Mycobacterium] fortunisiensis (assembly GCF_019050325.1). Taxonomy (GTDB): domain Bacteria; phylum Actinomycetota; class Actinomycetes; order Mycobacteriales; family Mycobacteriaceae; genus Mycobacterium; species Mycobacterium fortunisiensis. The sequence goes on from NZ_VOMB01000021.1 coordinate 60,911, forward strand.
GAACCGCTCCACCCCGAGACCGCCTGCGGCCTCTTCGATGAACAGCAGGTCCTGGGTCTCGATCCAGCGCACCGGGCTGGCGAACTGCCAGGCCAGCAGCTCGATGACGATCTTGCGGCACAACTCGATCGGCCGCTCGTTACGCCAGGTGTCGTAGTCGGCGAGGATCTCGTCGAGCGGCTCGGCCGGCACCAGATCGCGGATCTCCTGGATGAAGTCGCGGTCCAGCGTGAACGGCCGGGGCACCAGGTTGGGGATGTAGCGGCCGACGACCAGCTCCGGGTCGCGGTCGCGCGGCAGCACGCGTTCCAGGCTGCGCCGGAAGTCGTCCACGCCCACCCGCAGCACGCTGGAGTGGAAGGGCACGTCGATACCGGGCACCAGGATGAATGATCGCTTGCCGCCGGAGATCTCGCGACGCCGCTCGACCTCTTCCTCCAGCGCCTCCAGCCCGCGGACGGTGCCGGCGATCGCGTACTGCGAACCACGCAGGTTGAAGTTCACGATCTGTAGAAACTCACCAGTATTCGCCGCGATTTGCGCGACGAAGTCCTTGACGTCCTCGTCGGCGAGGTCGATCTGCGACGGCCGGATCGCGGCCAACCGGTAGTTGGACCGGCCCCGCTCGTCGCGCGGCACGATGTCGTGCATCTTGGAGCCGCGGTGGAACACCGCCTCCAGCAGACCTTCGAGTTCGATGACGCCGGAAACGCAGGCCAGCGCGGTGTATTCGCCGACGGAGTGCCCGCAGGCGATCGCGCCTTCGACGAACGCGCCCTGCTCGCGCATCTCGGCCACCTGGGCGGCAGCCACCGTCGCCATGGCGACCTGGGTGAACTGGGTCAGGTACAGCACGCCCTCGGGGTGCTCATAGTGCACACCGGAGGCGATCAGCGAGGTCGGGTTGTCACGGACCACGTGCAGCACCGAGAAGCCCAGGGTCTCGCGGGTGAACGTGTCGGCGTTGTCCCAGACCTTGCGCGCGGCCTTGGACCGGGCCCGGACCTCCATGCCCATGCCCTTGGACTGAATGCCCTGACCGGGGAACGCGTAGACCGTCTTGGGAGCGGCGAGTCGCGCGGTGGCGGCCATCACCAGCTCGGAGCCGATGCGGGCCTGCACCTCGAGAACCTCGGCGCCGACGTCGATTCCGATCCGGTCGACGCGGAAGTCGACCTCGTCGCCCGGGGAGACCATGCCCAGGAAGCGGGCGGTCCAGCCGACCAGCTTGGCCGGCGGAACCGGCTTGCCGTCGGTGGCGGTGACGACGTGCTGGGCAGCGGCCGACAGCCACATGCCGTGCACGATGGGCGATTCCAAGCCGGCCAGCAGCGCGGCGGCCCGGTCGGTGTGGATGGGGTTGTGGTCGCCGGACACCACGGCGAACGGCCGCATGTCGACCGGCGCGCCGATCGCGACGTCACGCCGGCGACGGCGCGGGGTGTCGGTGGCGTTGTCGGAGATCGCGCCGCCGGCCCGGACCGGGTCGGTCAGCTCGGCTGCACCGGTACGGCCACGGATGGCGAACCGCTCCTCCAGCTTGGCCAGCTCGGTGCCATCGCTGCTGCTCACCGACACCGAAACCGGCACAACGCGGCCGACTTCGGTGTCATGGGCAGCCGAAGCCGTTGCGGTGACGGTCAATTCCGTCGGCTCCGTCGGCAACGCGGCCAACAGGTGAGCTGCGTGGTCCAGGTGCACGAGGCTCAGCAGACCCTCGACCACCGGGAATCCGGTGTCGGTGGCAGCGGAGCCGATCGCGGCGAACACCGCGGGCCAGCACCGGCCCACCAGGGCGTCGGGGACGATCGTCAGCGTCGGCGCCAACGGGGCGCCGAAGGTGGCGGTGACACCGGTGTGGTCGGCGACCTGCTCCGGGTCCCAGGCGACGGTGACCGTAGCGGTCCCATCGACCACGGGCGGCAGGGCGTCCGGTCCGTCGACACCGGCGGCGATGGCGAGCACCGACCGCATCGCTGTCGCGGCGTCGGCGACCTCGACGACCGGGGCGCCGCCGCTGCGGATGGCCTCGGTCAGGGTGAACCGGATGTCGATCCAGGTTCCCGACAGCGGCACCGAGAGCACGACGTGCTGATCGTCGGCGACCTCAAGCCGGGCGCCGGTGGACGGGTGTGTGGCAGAACGGTTTTGCGAGCCCTCGCGGACCTGCCACTCCGACGGCGCCGCGATCCGGTGCACCGGGTTGACCGAGGTGCGCCCAGCCCACAGCACGTCGGGGGCATCCAGCAGCACGGCCAGCGGCCCGGTGACATCGTCACGGCCCTGACGGCGCGACAGCACCGGCTGCGGCTGGGCACCGGCGGCGAGCACCTCGTCGACGGCGGCCTGCTCGAAGCGGTCCAGCAGCTCGCCGACGGGCTCATCGACCCGGGTGATCCCGGCCACCGCGGCGGTGCCCGGGATGACGCAGACCTGGTCGGCGTCGTAGCGCGCGTCGTGGGCCTGCCACAGCGAGTCGGAGCGCCACCAGCGGCGGACATCCTTGTCGATCACCGGCACGAAGTTGACCGGCTTGCCCAGCGTCTTGCACAGCTCGACGAAGAACGGCACGTCGGCCGGGTGCAGCTGCACCGAGGCGGCGTCCGGGTAGGCCGAGACCAGGGCAGCCAGCGCGGCCTTGGGATCCTCCAGCAGCACCTCGCCATCGCCCGCGGAATCGAACAGTGTCTCGATCGGGCCGAAATCCTGTGCGTGCAAACGTGATTCGGCGCGCTTGAGCATCTGCTCGAAGCGGTCACGCCAGGTGATGTCCAGCCACGGCGAGTCGTCGCGCTTGGTGTCGGCGGTGGTGTTGCCGTCACCGATGGCCAGCTCGATGTAGCGGCGCAGCCACTGCAGGTAGGTCATCTCGGCGACGTCGCCGAAGTACGGCTTGGCGGTGTTGGCCATCGCCGCGATGATCTCGTCGCGACGCGCGGCCACCGCCTCGGCGTCACCGGCCACCTCGTCGAGCAGCCGGCCGCAACGCGATGCGGTGTTGTCGATCTCGTGGATGTCGGCGCCGAGCTGGCTGCGCCCGGAGGCCATGCCGTTGGCCGCCTTACCGGCGCCCACCCACGCCTCGGTGCCCTTGGTGTCCACCAGCAGCTGCTTGACCGCGGGTGAGGTGGTGGCTTCCAGGGTGGCCATGGCGGCGGTGCCGACCAGGATGCCGTCGATCGGCATCAGCGGGTAGCCGTGCGCGGCCGACCAGCGGCCGGACAGGTATTCGGCGGACCGCTCCGGGGTACCGATGCCACCGCCGACGCAGATGGTGATGTTGGACCGGCTGCGCAGCTCGGAGTAGGTGGCCAGGAGCAGGTCGTCGAGGTCCTCCCACGAGTGGTGACCGCCGGCGCGCCCGCCTTCGATGTGCACGATCACCGGCTTGGTGGGCACCTCGGCGGCGATCCGGATGACCGAGCGGATCTGTTCGACCGTGCCGGGCTTGAACACCACGTGGCTGATGCCCAGATCGTTGAGCTCACCGATGAGTTCGACGGCCTCTTCGAGGTCCGGGATGCCGGCACTGACCACGACGCCGTCGATGGGTGCGCCGGACTGACGGGCACGCTGCACCAGCCGCTTCCCGCCGACCTGCAACTTCCACAGGTACGGATCGAGGAACAGGGTGTTGAACTGGATGGCGCGGCCCGGCTCCAGCAGCTCGCCCAATTCGGCGATGCGGTCGTTGAAGATGGGCTCGGTGACCTGGCCGCCACCGGCGAGTTCGGCCCAGTGGCCGGCGTTTGCTGCAGCGGCGACGATCTTGGCGTCCACTGTGGTGGGCGTCATACCGGCGAGCAGGATCGGCGACCGTCCGGTCAGCCGGGTGAACTTGGTCGAGAGTTTCACCGATCCGTCGGGCAGGCTCACCACGGTCGGCGCGTAGCTCGTCCACGGCCGGGCCACCTCGGGCACCGCGCCGATGGTGAACAGGTTGCGCTGTCCGCCGCGGGTGGCGGCGGGCACGATGCCGACGCCCAGCCCGCGGACCACCGGCGCGGTGAGGCGGGTCAGGATGTCGCCGGGACCGAGGTCCAGAATCCAGCGGGCACCGGCCTCGTGCAGGTCAGAGATCTCGTCGACCCAGTCCACCTGGCTGACCAGGATGGCCTCGGCCATCTCGCGGGCGAGTTCGACGTCGATGCCGACGGCCTCGGCCCACCGGCCGACGATGTCGACACCGTCGGCCAGGCGCGGGGTGTGGAAACCGACCTCGACCTGGACCGGTTCGAAGACCGGGGCGAACACCGCGCCGCCGCGGACTTTGCTCTTGCGCTCGGCCTCTTCCTTCTCAGCGATCTGGTTGCAGTACAGCTCGAAGCGCGACAGCTGCTCGGGTGTGCCGGTGATCACCACGGAGCGGCGGCCGTTGCGGATCGACAGCACCGGCGGCAACACGGTGCGCACGTCCTGGCTGAACTCTTCGAGCAGCTCGTAGATGCGCTCGGGCTCGGCGTTGGTCACCGACACCATGGGCGGCCGGTCGCCCAGCACGGTGATCCCGCGGCGGCGGGCCACCAGCGTGCCTGCCGCGCCGATCAGCTGTGCCAGTGCCAGCAGCTCCACGTCCTTGGCGCCCTTGGCGGCCAGCGCTGCGACCGCCAGCACGCCCTGGGAATGGCCGGCGACGGCCACCGGCGGAGTGGCGACCAGGTCCATGCCCTGGCGGGCCAGCGCGCGCACCGCGGCGATCTGGGTCAGTAGGACACCGGGCACCGACACGGCGGCCGAGGTCAGCTGCTTGTCGGAGGGCACCGGTTCCTCGGCGGCCAGCGCCCGGACCCACTGCAGCGGTTCGAAGCCGATGGGCCGGACCACGACCAACTCGGCGGCGACGGGCTCCAGCAGCAGCTCGGCCTCACCGGCCAACGTCGCCAGCTCGGCCTCGATGCCGGCCGAGGACACCAGCTCTTCCAGGGTCTCCAGCCAGGCACTGCCCTGGCCACCGAAGGCGACCGCGTACGGCTCGCCGGCGCTCAGCCGATCGACCAGGGCATGGGTGGAGTCAGCCTGCCGACCGTCGGACCCTGAGTCGTCGTTGCGACCGGCGGACACCCGGTCGTGTTCATAGATCGTCACTGGCGCTATCTCCTCGGTGCTGCTGCGGTTCTGCGTGGCGGCTGTCGCGTGCGGTATTTGGGTGGTCCGTGCGGTTCAGGGGTCTACGTGTGTGGGCGCGGTGTGGCTGCCCGGACGACAGACCAACGGCGATTCAGCGTCGAATCAAGCCGGAACACGGTTCCTCCCGAGCCCAACGGATCAGTGTCACGCGCGTTCCCGCTGCACTAAGAGTGGCATAAGAACAGATGTAAGTTTTCCGCCCAGATTGGTTACTGGCGAGTTCTACGCATGGGTAACCGCCGGTAACGTCACACCGTGCCGAGTGGTGGCCAAAGACATTCGGGACAAACGTCCTGTTGGCAGGTGGTTACGGTCGAGTAGGTGCAACTGTGCAGATCAAGGCAGTATTGTTATCGAATCGTTATCTAATTTTCCGGCCACATCTGCAGCGCCGAACAGACCGTGAGTCAACAGACAACTGAGCCAAATCTGTCTAGCGAACCGCGGCTCGCCGGCCAAAAAGTTTGCTGGAATATCTTACTAGTCGGTAACAATTCCGCCGGTTACCCGGTGTGGGCCGACGCCGGTCGCAGGGTCGCCGTCAGCCGGGCCATGATCCGCACGCACAGTGCCCGATCCTCGGTGCCACCGACCATCTCGGCCAATACCGGGTCGGACAATTCCACCCGGCCGTCGGTCACGTGGGCCACACCGGCCGCGACGAGGGTGCGCGCGTCATCGTCGGTGGGGTCCACGTCCAGCCCCGACTCCGACACCCGCCAGCTGGAGGGATCGATTCCCAAGGTGTCGGCCAAGCCCCGCCCACCCCGCAGACCGGCGAAGAACTCGGAGATGTGCGCCGAGTTGAAGCCTTTGGCCAATAGCTGGCTGATCGCCGCCAACTGCGCCACGTGCCGTTCCCCGTAATAGGCCGAACGGCCTACGCGCCGAGGCGAATCCAACAGTCCGCGTTCACGGTAAGCCCGGATATTTCGAGCACTGACGCCAGAAATGCGCGCCAAGTCCTCCAGACGGTACTCAACCAAGCCGACGTCCTCCGCGTCGGTTCGAACAGCGAATCATGCTGACACCCTACGCGCGAAAAATAGCGTGAGCAAATTCATAACTACACTATTCACTTATTCAACAGCTGCATCAGAAGCGTCACCATCTGCAGATATATTCGGATGCTCTTTGCAAAGAGAACATGATTATGCGATTTCAGCCAACTCTATCCAGTCGCCGAACCCGGGTCCGGCGACCACAGCCATCTCCGCGACAATGAGGTCCGGTCGCTTCGACGTCCTGGGTACGAGAGCATGGATGTCTGCTCGACAAACATTTGGACGAAAGGTTCCCGCGTGCGCGCCTGGATCGTTTGGGGCACCGGGTTACTCGCTTACATCATCGCGGTGCTCGACCGCACCACGCTCGGTGTCTCGGGTTTGCAGGCCGCCGACAGATTTGCCGCGAGCCCCGGGGTGCTGTCCACCTTCGTCGTGCTGCAGGTGATCGTGTACGCCGCAGCGCAGGTCCCCGCCGGGCTGCTCCTGGACCGCTTCGGTTCCCGGGTGCTCATCGTCTGCGGCGCCGCCCTGATGACAACCGGCCAGCTGATTCTCGCGCTCAGCGAGTCACTGCCGGCGGCCATCGGCGCACGGGCCATCGTCGGTCTGGGCGACGCGCTGACCTTCATCTCGGTACTTCGGCTGGTGCCCTACTGGTTCGAACCGGCCCGGGTCCCACTGGTCGCCCAGCTGACCGGAATCTGCGGGCAGCTCGGCCAGGTGCTCTCGGCCGTCCCGTTCCTGGCGATCCTCACCGGCTCGGGATGGACGCCGGCCTATCTGTCCGTGGCGGCGTTCGGCCTGGTGGTGATCGTGTTGGCGCTGGCCCTGATCCGCAACACACCGCACGGCGCCGCCCTGACCCCCGAGCCGATCTCGCTGCACACCACGCTGTCCCGCATCACCACGGTCTGGCTGCGGCCGGGCACCCGGCTCGGCTTCTTCACCCACATGGGCACCCAGTTCTCGGTGACGGTGTTCGCGCTGATGTGGGGTGTGCCCTATCTGACCGTGGCGCAGGGCCTTTCGGCGACGGCGGCCGGATCGCTGCTGACCGTCTCGGTGGCGTCGGCCATCACCGCAGGCATCATGATCGGCATCGTCACCGGCCGCCACCCACATCGCCGGTCGCGGCTGGTGCTCTGGATCATCGCGAGCAACGCCCTGGTGTGGACGGTCGTGTTGGCCTTGCCCGGCCCGGCTCCCGCCTGGTTGTTGGTGGTGCTCGTCGTGGTCATCTCCGTCGGCGGGCCCGGTTCGATGGTCGGCTTCGACTTCGCCCGCACCTTCAACCCCAGCCACACGCTCGGCACCGCCCAGGGCATGGTGAACATGGGCGGGTTCCTGGCCGCCCTACTGGTCATGCAGGCGATGGGGCTGATCCTGTCCGGCACGGACAGCTATTCGTTCACCTCATTCCGGCTGGCCTGGTCGGCGCAATACGCGGTGTGGGCGCTGGCCACCGTCGGAATTCTGGTCACCCGGGCCAAGGCGCGCCGATTGTTGGCCGCCGAACAGGAACGAATGCTGTTGGAGAGCTTCGAGGCTCATCCGGGGCGGTGAGCGCCGAGTCGATGCGCGACCGCCACCGCGGCATGCCGATGCCCGACCGCCTCGAAGCCGACGACGACCACCAGCGGTGCCGCGGTGACCACCAACAGACACACCGCCATCGACATGCCACCGGCTGCCAACACCACCCCCGCCGCCAGCGCCGCCGCGGCGAGCACCAGCAGCATCGCATGTACGACATCGAAATCGCCCACCAAAAGCGAGTAGATGACGAACATCGACACCAGGTAGACGCCCACCGGAATCGCGACGGCCAGCACGGTGCCGACCGAATCCAGGGTCGACTCTCCGTCGATGTAGTAGGCGGCGACGTGCAACCCGGCACCGGTCGCCACGATCGCGCCGAACACCGCCAGATGCAGGTAGCCGTACCAGAACGACAATTGCCTGCGGGCATGCAGCAACTCGCCGGCCGGAACCAGGAAATACACCCACCACATGCCGAACGTCAGCCCAATTCCGGCGGCCACCAGCAGGATCGAGTCGGTGGACCAACCGTGCTCGCCGACCTCGGCGGTCAGCGATGCCACCGTGCCGACCACCCCCTCGCCGAGCGCGATGATCGCGAGCAACCCGTAGCGCTCGGCGATGTGGTGGGCATGCCACGGGGTGCCGCCCATGCGTCGCTCGGCCAGGACCGGGCCGCTCATCTCCACGGCCACCAACACCAACGCAGTGACGAAGAAGACCGGAACCGACGTCTGCACGAATATCTGGGCCACCCATCCGACCTGCGCGACGACGATCGCGCCGGCATAGGTCAGACACGCCGACCGGCGTGGCGGATCTTGGGCGGCCGCCCGTAACCACTGCCCCACCAAGGCAATTCGCATCACCACATAGCCGGCCACGATCACCGTGCTGTCGATGTGTCCGCCGTGTTCGACCGAGGCGAACATCGGCGCGATGCCCAGTGCGAGGACGATGACGCCGACCATCTGCAGCATCGTCGTCATCCGGTACACCCAGTCGTCGGTGTCGTACGCCGAGGCGAACCAAGTGAAGTTCATCCAGGCCCACCAGATCGCGAATGCCGCGAACGCGAAGCCCGCCAGCCCGGCCGCCACGTGACCCTCGGCCATCAGATGCGCAAGCTGCGACGCGGCCACCCCGAAGGCGATGACGAACGTGAGGTCGAACAACAGCTCCAGCGGCGTGGAGACCCGGTTCTGCTCGTGCGGGTCTCGGCCGGACATTCCGCTGAGCCGATGGGTTTGAACCGGGCCGGGCCTGTCTTCGTTCACACTGATATGTCCCTTCCTCGTCGCACTGCACCGACATTCCACCGCACCGATGGGCCGCACCGGGGATTGACCGCGGCGTGGTGGCAGGAATATGCCGCAAATACAGGTAGTGCACTACTGATGTCAGCGTTCCGGTCAGGCTCGAGGATGAGAGCGTGTCCAAGCAATTCACGCTGAACCTCATCGGAGAGTTCGCCGTCTACCGCGACAGGGAACCGCTGGCGTTGCCGCCGTCGTGCCGCCGGTTGGTGGCGCTGGCAGCCGTCAAGCGCGGCGAACTGCACCGCGGCTGGGTGTGCGACCTGCTGTGGCCGGGCAGCCCGCCGCACAAGGCGGTGGCGTCCCTGCGCTCGGCCCTGTGGCGGCTGCGGCCCGTGGGCGCCGACGCGTTGCTCGTGGTGCGGCACCAGTACATCAGGTTGGCGCCTGAGGTGAAGGTCGACTGGCACGAGGCGATGGCGTGGCATGAGGCGACGAGCGACGGCCGCGGGGCATCGGCCGTCGATCACCCCGACCTGTACCGGCTACTGCGCGGCGGTGATCTGCTCGAAGGGTGGACCGACGCCTGGTGCATCGCCGAACGCGACCGCTACCGAGCCGTCCGCCACGCCCTGCTGGGTGCCTCCGCGGGGGCGGGGTGCCGACCATGAGTGCGCTGCTGCTCAGCCTCGTGGTGATCAGTGCACTGGTGAGCGCATTGGCAGTGCATGAACTGCAGACGTGGCTCGAGCGCTGGGCGTACGAGCGCCACGCCCAGGACTGACGCCCTGCCGCCCCGCCGCTTTCTCGCGCTACACCGGGTCGAAGGACGAGATCAACCAGTTGCCGTCAATCTTGCTCATCCCAACTTTGACGGCGCTGGCAGAGAAGCTCCCGTTGGGGTTCTCCTGGCTGGTGGTGGCCTGGTTGACGAACACCAACACCACCGCAGAGTCCGGATGGATCTCCGAGACCGCCGAACGCACGACCGCCGCGGTGGTCTTCACCGATTTCTGCTTGGCAGCAGGAGCGACGATCTCCTCGGTGAATTTGGTGTAGTACGACAGGAAATCACCCGTCAGATGTGACTTCGCGGCCGAGAAATCCCGGTCGAGGCTATCCGGGGCATATGTCAGCAACGCGGTGGTGCCGTCGCCGGCGGCCTTGAGCACCGTCTCGGCGGCTGCCTGACCCGTCTGCTGATCGGGCCGGAACTGCGCGAAGTACAACCACCCGGCCAGCGCGGCCGACACGATCAGCGCCACCACCAGTGCCAGCGGGAACCACAGCCGCGCCACCCGCCGGCGCCATGTCGGCTCGTCGTTGGTGTCGGCCGGTGCGCCGGCATCATCGCCCTCGGGCGCGGCCTGCTCCTCGCCGTCGGCAGCGACGTCCGTCTCGGTGTCGGTGTTCTCTGTGTCGGTGTCCTCGACGTCCGTCTCGGTCTCGTTCTCGTTATCGGTCTCTTTGAGGTCCTGATCCAGGGTCACGGCACGAACTCGACTTTCGACAGCTTGATCTGATCACCTTCGCGGACCAGGTCGACGGCCACCCGCCAGGGCCGCGGTTGCTTGTTGGCACCCGTGGCGTTGGTGACCTGGGTGTTCACCGACACCAACGCGGTGGCGGTGTTCTCGGTCATGGTGTCCACGGCGGCGGCGGTCACCTTCGCCTCCGTGACCACCTTCGCGTCGCGGGACAACTTCACGAAGTCTTTCGACTGCGCTTCGAAGTCCTCCCGAAACTCGCCGGTCGAGTTGTCGAGGATGTTCTTGACCGCGTCTTCGACGTGATTGAAGTCCAGCGACATGAGCGTCACCACGGTTTGGCGGGCCGCGGCGGTGTATTCACTCACCAATTGCTGACGATGTTGCTCTTGCCGGTGATGCCAGATCATCCAGCCGCTCGCCGCGAGCAGGCCCGCGATGACAATGAGGGTGAGGCAGCTCGCCAGCACTTTCCAGAACAGCCGCGACGCCCGCGGCAGCCGGAGCCGGCGCCACGAGCGCGATGGCTTGGCCTCACCAGCTTCTCCCTCGGCGACAGCGGCCTCTTCGGCGTCGAAGTCGAGGACCGGCGCGTCCAGCTCTACCGCGGTGGAATCGGTGATCTCAGCAGACTCGGATTCGTTGACGGTGTCGCTGTCAGGCTCGCCGTCGGCCACGCCTTCCGGTTCGGTAGCCGCCTCGCTGGCCTCGCTACGCAACCTGATGGCGCGAGCCCTGGCCCGGGCGGCTGCCGCCACGGCCTCGGCCTCGGCGGCCTCGGCTTCGGCCAGTTCGGCCAGCTCCAGGGCATCCTCGGTGGAATCACCGGGCGATGCGTCAACTTCGCTAGTATCGAGTACCGGCGACGAAGGCTTGCGGGACGGCATGCCGACCTCCTGTCCGTTCAGCAGCCTGCTTAACGAGAATTACGTTATCAGTTTGCGGTAGTGACCCGAGAGTACATCATCAACAGCAGGCACTTAAACGGTCATTTAGCTGCGGAAATGGTGTTTACGCCCTGTGCGCTCTCGGCCGTTACTTGCCGCCGACCGACGCTACCCTGGCCTCAAGCTGGTTCTTCATCACCTTGCCGGTGGCGTTGAGCGGCAGTTCGTCGAGGAACTCGACCGACCGGGGCACCTTGTAGCCAGCCATGCGTTCACGCGCCCAATTGATCAGCTCTTCGGCGGTGACCGACGGGGCCCCGGGCTCATCGCGGAGCACGATGAAGACCTTGCCGACCTGCCCCATCCGCTCATCGGGGACCCCGATCACGGCCACCTGCGCGACCGCCGGATGCTCCAGCAGGTAGCCCTCGATCTCAGCCGGGTAGGCGTTGAAGCCACCGACGATGAACATGTCTTTCTTGCGTCCGACGATCCGTAACCGACCGGACTCGGTGAACTCACCGAGATCTCCGGTGTGCAGCCAGCCATCCTCGTCGATCGCCTCGGCGGTGGCCGCGGCATCGTCGAGATAGCCCTGCATCACGTTGTATCCCCGGACCAGAACCTCGCTGTCGTCGGCGATGCGGACCTCGACGTCCCGGCACGGGACGCCGGCCGTGGTCGCCACGTCCTCGGCAGTGTCGCCCGGTCGAGACAACGTCACGTTGCCCGCCTCGGTGAGGCCGTAGCCGGTCATCAACGTCTGGAACGGCAGTTCCTCTCGGATGCGTCGCACCAGTTCCACCGGAATGTCGGCGGCCCCGGTCACCCCGGCACGCAGCGTCGCCAAGCGGTTGCGATCGGTGACGGCCAGCAGCGAGTGATACAGCGTCGGGGGGCCGGGCAGCATCGTGACGCGTTCCCGCTCGATCAGTTCCACGACCCGATCGACGTCGAACACCGCGACCGGCAGCATCGTCGCGCCACGCAAGAAGGAGGCCACCAAGCCGGCTTTGAGGCCGAAGGTGTGGAAGTACGGGTTGATCATCAGATAGCGATCGCCCTCGCGCAGATCCGCCAGCGTCGCCCACTCCTCATAGGCTCGCAGCGTCTGGCGATGGTTCATCATCGCGCCCTTGGGCCGGCCGGTGGTACCCGACGTGAAGATGACATCGGCGACGTCGGTGGGCTCCACATCACGGGTGAGCGGTGACCCGCTGCCGAGGAAATCCGACTTCAGATCGATTGTCGGGACGTCGAGCTGAGTCGGCGAGAAGGCGAAATCCTGTCCGAGGAAACCTCTTTGGACCATCACCGCCTTGGCGCCACTGCGCGCGACGACATCGGCTGCCTCATCGGTCTTGAACCGCGTGTTGACCGGAACCAGGATTCCGCCGGCGGTCATGATCCCGAACGCCGAGATGATCCACTCGGCCGAGTTGGGAGCCCAGACCGCGACCCGGTCCCCCTTGTCGACGCCGAACTCGGCGAACGCACCCGCGGCCCTGCGGATGCGCTCGACGAGTTCGGTGAAAGTCAAGCGCAGCGGACCGTCGATGACAGCCTCGGCGTCGCCGAAACGGTCCGCTGCGCTCAAGACCATCTCGGGGATGGTCTGCCAATTCGGGTTTGTCACAGGGTGACGAGGCGACCCAGGTTGCCACCCATGATCTTGGCCTGATCCTCGACGGACAGGTGCTCGAGCGCGGTGACGTAGTGGGTCGGCTCGGCCAGGCCCTCAGGGTGCGGCCAGTCCGACCCGTAGAGCACCTGGTCTACACCGATCAGGTTGATCAGGTCGTCGATGCCCTCCTCGTAGAACGGGCTGACGTAGATCCGGTTCTTGATCTCCTCGATCGGGTTGCCCAGGAAGGCCTCGGGGGCCTTCTTGAACACCTCGGCCATCGAGTCCAGCAGCGGGAACATCCACTTCGATCCGGCCTCGACGATGCCCACCTTGAGCTTCGGGTGGCGGAACAACGCGCCGTGGATCACCCAGGAGCCCACCGCGTCCTGGATCGGGCGCCATTCGTTGAGGATGTTCATCGCGTTGGTCTGGAACGGCAGCATCTCCTGCACCGTGCCGTCCCACTCCGAGGTGTAGCGCGAGTAACCGCTGTCAGACGAGTGCATGCCGACGAACACGTCGTACTCGACGCAACGCTCCCAGAACGGGTCGAACTCGGGCAGCGCGAACGAACGCGGACCACGGAAGCCGGGCACCGGGGCCGGGCGGATCAAGATGGCGCGGGCACCGCGCTTGACGCACCACTCCAGTTCCTCGATCGCCTTCTCCACGATCGGCAGGGTGATCACCGGGGTGGTGAAGATGCGGTTCTGGTAGTTGAAGCCCCACACCTCGTCCAGCCACTGGTTCAGCGAGTGGATGATGACGTGGATGGCGACCGGATTGTCGCGCAGCCGCTCCTCGATGAGGCTGGCCAGCGTCGGGAACATCAGGGAGCGGTCGACGCCCAGCTCGTTCATCAGCTCCAGGCGCGGCTCCGGCTCGAAGAACGCCGGGATGGACCGCATCGGCTCACCGAACAGTTCCCGCTTGCTCTTGCCGTCGGGGTTACCGAACTTGAAGTATTCCTCCCAGGCGCCCGGCTTGGCGACATGCGAGAACGTCGGGTTCGGGATGTAGTTGCTGATGTGGCCGTCGATCGCGATCTTGGTGCGGCCGTTGACCTCGACGTACTGGACGATGTCCTTGTACTCCTTGGGGAGGTACTTGGTCATCGCCTCCGGCGGCTCGTACAGGTGGTTGTCCGCGTCGAACAGCGGAAACGGAATGTCGACCCTATGCGACAGTTGTCCCATGGAAAACTCCTTTGCAATTCACGAGAATCATATTCTCACTTGGTAGCTGCCGCAATGCCTGACCTACCCGGTCACCTGGTAGTTGCGGCAATCTCCTGCCGGATGACGAACTTCTGCACCTTGCCGCTGGCCGTCCGGGGAAAGTCTTGGGCAAGATGTAGCTCTTCCGGCCATTTCTGTCGGGCCACCCCATTGGCCTCGAAATGTGCCCGCACCTGCTCGAGAGTGGGCATCGCGCCGCCGTCGCGCACCCGCACGACGGCCGCCACCCGCTCCCCCAGGCGCGCGTCCGGGGCGGCCACCACGATCGCCTCGATCACGTCCGCCAGGCCCAGCAGCACCTCCTCGACCTCCAGTGCGCTGATGTTCTCGCCGCCGCGGATGATGAGGTCGGTGGTGCGATCGGTGATGGTGAGATACCCGTCGTCGTCGAGCACCCCGATGTCACCGGTGCGGTACCAGCCGTCGGCGTCGAAATGCTTTGCGGTGAGGGCGTCGTCGATGTAGCCCAGGCACAGATCCGGTCCGCGGCTGAAGATCTCGCCATCGGGCCCGAGCCGGATCTCCACCCCGGGGCGGGGGTTGCCGTCGGTGAACAACCGCTTGGCCTCCGGGGCGCCGGCGCCCGATCCGGTGATCGACGGGTGTTCGGTGCTGCCATACGAACGGAACACGAACAGGCCCAGATCGGCCAGCCGCCGGGTGACGGCGGCCGGCACCGTGGAACCGCCGAGCCCGACCGTGGTGAACCGGGCCAGGTGACGCTCGTCGAAGTCGGGATGGTCCATCAGGCTGGTGACGAAGTAGGGCGGACCCCCGCCGATCGACAACTCCTCGTGCTCGATCAGCTCCAGCACCTTGCCCGGGTCCCATACGTCGCACAGATCGATCGGGGCGCCTTCCAGCACCGGGATGAGGAACGCGCCGAGCATGCCGATGAAATGTCCGACCGGCGTGGCGGTGAGTTGACGGCCCCGGTCCGGCGGGTAGTTCTCCAGGAGTTGGCGGGTCTCGAAGCCCAGCGTCTGATGGCTGTGGACGACGCCCTTGGGCTCCCGGGTGGTTCCCGACGTGAACGCGATCAGTGCGGGGGCGGCCGGGTCGGTGGTCAGCGTGCCACTCATCGGCTCGTCGGCGAGCAGATCGTCGAAGCTGCTTTGGCCGACCAGTCCGACGATCGGCACGTCGGCACACAGGTCCGGCTGGAATTGCATGCGGCCGAACTGCTCGGTGGTGAGGAACACCTTCGGTTTCGCGGCCGCCATGATGTGGCCGAGCTCCCGGCGCCCGTAGAAGTGCACGATCGGCACCGTCACCGCGCCCAGGAAGGCCGAGGCCCAGAACGCGACCGCGGCCTCCATCCAGTTCGGCAACTGCAGCGCCACCACATCGCCGGGTCCGACGCCGCGATCGCGCAGACCCGCCGCCAGCCGCCGCGCGCTGTGCTCGACCTCGCCGAAGGTGCCTCGATACGGACGCATCGAGGAGTGCACGTAGAACCCGGCGTCGGGGCTGGCGGCCAGCCCGTCGGCCAGCATCTGGCCCAAGGTTTCGGGCCGCCACCAGCCTTCTTCGACGTACCGTTTGGTCAGCTCAACGGGGATGTCGCGCACGATGGTGATGTTATTCTCATCAAACGAGAATGCCAATCCCGGAACTGGAGAACGTTTGATGGTCGACCTCGAAATCGACGGCGAACTGGCGATCATCACGATCGACCGGCCGCAGGCGCGCAACGCCATATCACTGGACACCATGGATGCGCTGAACAAGGCGCTGGACGGGGCCGCCGGGACGCGGGCACTGGTGATCACCGGCGGCGGCGACCGGGCTTTCGTCTCCGGGGGCGACCTCAAGGAGTTGGCCGCGCTGCGTACCGAGCTCGAGGCTTCCGAGATGGCGTGGCGGATGCGCACGATCTGCGACCGCATCGCCGGATTCGACGGACCGGTGATCGCCGCGCTCAACGGCCACGCGCTCGGCGGCGGGGCCGAGGTCGCGGTGGCCGCCGACATCCGGATCGCCGCCGACGACATCAAGATCGGCTTCAACCAGGTGGCGCTGGCGATCATGCCGGCCTGGGGCGGGGCCGAGCGGCTGGCCACGCTCGTGGGCCGCAGCCGGGCGCTGCTGTTGGCCGGAACCGGCCGGATCCTCACTGCCCGCGAGGCCGAGCAGGCCGGTCTCGTCGATCAGGTCGTGCCGCGTTCCGAGTTCGCCGAGACCTGGCGGACGGCGGCACAGTTGCTGGCCCGGCGTCAGGCCGGTGAGGTCAAACGGGTGATCAACGGCGTGCCCACCACCGAGGCCGTCTCGGCCTTCGCCCGGCTGTGGTGCTCCGACGAGCACTGGACCGCCGCCGACAAGGTGATGAACAAGGGCAAGTAGCCCACCCCCTCTCTCGCCGAAACGGCATTCCAGCAGCGAAAGTTCGAGTGCGGGCCTGCTGGAATGCCGTTTCGGCGCGGCTAGCCGCGGCCCAACTCGCGGACGGGATCGCTGCCGTCCCAGCCGGCGGCCTGCTCGTACACATAGGCGGCCATCCCGCCCGACGCCATCGGTGAGCTCCATGATCTCCACGATGGCGGCCCCGGTGGGCGGCTCGAAGTAGGAGAAGCGCACGCCCTCGTCGCCGCCGGACCACACCTGCGGCCACCCGGCCGCAGCGAGGTTGGCCATGGCCTGGTCGTAATCGGCTGCCCAGTACGCGAGTTGATGGAAACCGCCGGCCGGTGCGCTGTCCAGAAACTCGGTGAAGATGCTCGGCGCGTCATCGAGTTGTTGGATCAACTCGATCTGCACGTCACCGCTGTTGGACAGGGCGAGCGACAGCCGCACCTCGCAGGGCTCACCGCGGTAGGTCACCCGCTGCGGCAGATCACGGATGACGAACCACGGGCCGACACCCATCTGCAGCCAGCGTGATATCGCGTCGTCCAAATCCGTGACGACATATCCGATCTGACGGATCGCACCGGGCAGGATGTCGGCCATACCGGAAGCCTACCGAGAGTGGGTTCTCACTAGACGAGAATTGCATTTCCGGTTATCGTCAGCGGCGTGTCAACACAGATTGCTCTGGCGCCCGAGATCTCAACCTGGCCCGACGAGAATCCCCAGCTGATCGGCAGCAAGTGCGGCAATTGCGGTGCCGCCGTCTTCCCGGTTCAGGACCACTGCCCCAAGTGCAGCAGTGCCGATACCGCCGAGGTGCTCCTGCCCCGGCGTGGCACCGTCGTCGCCTGGACCACGCAGGGGTTTCCGCCCGGCGCACCGTACGCCGGGCCGGCCGGCAAGGACTTCGTCCCGTTCGGCGTCGGCCTCGTCGAACTCGCCGACGACACCGGCCCGGTCATCCGCGTCGAGGGTCGGCTGACCGAAAACGACCCGGCCAAGCTGCAATTCGGCCAGGAAGTCGAACTCACCATGATCCCGTTCACCACCGATGAAGACGGCAACGAGGTTGTCACCTTCGCTTTCCAGCCCATCTAGAAAGGCCAGGACATGAGCAACGATGTAGCCATCATCGGCGTCGGCCTGCACCCGTTCGGCCGCTTCGACAAGCCCGCCGTGCAGATGGGCGCCGAGGCCATCCGGCTGGCGCTGGCCGACGCCGGCGTGGAGTGGAAGGACATCCAGTTCGGCTTCGGCGGCAGCTACGAGGTGTCCAACCCGGACTCGGTCACCCGTCTGGTCGGGCTCACCGGAATCACGTTCACCAACGTGTTCAACGCCTGCGCCACCTCGGCCAGCGCCATCCAGCAGACCGCCGACACCATCCGCCTGGGCAAGTACGACATCGGCGTCGCCGTGGGCCTGGACAAGCACCCGCGCGGCGCGTTCACCGACGACCCGGCCAAGCTGGCCCTGCCGCAGTGGTACGCCCAGAACGGGCAGTTCGTCACCACGAAGTTCTTCGGTATGAAGGCCAACAAGTACATCCATGACCACAACATCAGCCAGGAAACCCTGGCCCGGGTGGCCAACAAGAACTTCCGCAACGGTGAGAAGAACCCGAATGCGTTCCGCCGCAAGCCGATCTCGGTCGAGGAGATCCTGGCCTCGCCCGCGCTGAATTACCCGCTGACCCAGTACATGTTCTGCGCCCCGGACGAGGGTGCCGCCGCGGTCATCATGTGCCGCGCCGACATCGCGCACAAGTTCACCGACAAGCCGGTGTACGTGCGGGCCAGTGAGATCCGGACCCGGACGTTCGGGGCCTACGAGGTGCACGCCACCTCGGCGCCGCCGGAATCCGACGTGGCGCCGACGGTGTACGCCGCCAAGGCTGCCTACGAAATCGCCGGCATCGGGCCCGAGGATGTCGACATCGCCCAGCTGCAGGACACCGACGCCGGCGCCGAGGTGATCCACATGGCCGAGACCGGGCTGTGCAAGGACGGCGAGCAGGAGAAGCTGCTGGCCGAGGGCGCCACCGAGATCGGCGGCTCGATCCCGGTCAACACGGACGGCGGTCTGATCGCCAACGGCGAACCGATCGGGGCCTCGGGTCTACGCCAGATGCACGAGTTGGTCCGCCAGTTGCGTGGCGAGGCCGGCGAACGTCAAGTGCCCGGCAACCCGCGGGTCGGCCTGGCTCAGGTCTACGGCGCTCCGGGCACGGCCTCGGCGACCATCCTCTCGCTCTGATTCACCTGTGCGAGCAGACGCGGAGGCACCCCGGACGGCAGGTTTTGGGGTGCTTTCGCGTCTTCTCGCGGAGAAATCAGGCCGGCAGCTCAAGCGGTTGCGGTTCGCCTTCGAGCCGGCGCAGCCAGTCCTCGCAGAACGCCAACACCTCGGCGTGCCCCGCCGACATGCCCAACGCCTGCTCCATCACCATCACCCGCGACACACTGGCGGCCAAGAAGGCCCACACCACCGGCGGGACCTCTGTGGCGTCGACGCCGTAGCGGTCCAGCGCCGCCGTGATCGCCTCGGTCTCGGCGGCCCGGAATACCTCGGCGTACCGGCCGATCTCCGCGCGCAGCGCCTTGCGGTGGTTGGCCAGCCCCATGATCTCCATGGTCAGCCGGGTCGCACTGGGGTCGGTACCCAGCCGCCACAGCGCCCACAGGGGCTGCGGGGACTTCAGCACCTCGGCCTGGACCGCAAGCCCCTCCTCGGCACGGCGGACGAACACGGCCAAGAACAGGTCGTCCATGGTGCGGAAGTAGTAGTGCACCAGCTGGGGCTTGAGACCGGCCCGTTCGGCGACGCGTCGCGAGGTCACCGCGGCGTAGCCGTCCTCGATCATCAGCTGCTCAGCAGCATCGAGGAGCACCACCCGGTTCTTCGCGTCCGGCGCCCCGATTCTTCGCGCCGATGCCATACCCGGTCCTCCTTATCGCCTGCCCCCGACGACGTCTTGGGCGATCGTAATCGCCCCTGCGTCGCGTGATCTTGACCACGACTGTAGCGTCATGCTAAGCAGGTGCTCAGCAATTTTCGCAAATTGTTCGCACGGTGCAGCCCGTCGCGAAACCACCGCAGCGCATATCGATTTCGGAAGGCAGCCCACCATGACCGATTCCGGCACCACCGACTACGACACCGTCGACTACTTCACCGATCCCGCACTGGTGCCCGACCCGCACCCGTACTTCGATCATCTGCGCAGCAAGTGCCCGGTGGTGAAGGAACCGAACTACGGCGTCATGGCGATCACCGGGTTCGAGGAGGCCACCACCGTCCTCAAGGACACCGACACCTACTCGTCGTGCATCGCGGTGGCCGGCCCATTCCCGCCGCTGCCGTTCACCCCCGAGGGCGACGACATCACCGAACAGATCACCGCGCATCGCCCGCAGATGCCGATGTTCGAGCACATGGTCACCATGGACCCGCCCGAGCACACCGATGCCCGTTCCCTGCTCAACCGGCTGCTGACGCCGCGCCGGCTGAAGGAGAACGAGGACTTCATGTGGCGGCTGGCCGATCAGTGTCTCGACGATTTCATCGCCGACGGCAAGTGCGAATTCCTCAGTGCCTACGCCAAGCCCTTCTCACTCTTGGTCATCGCCGACATGCTGGGTGTGCCGGAGGAAGACCACGAGGAGTTCCGGACGGTGCTGGGCGCACCCCGTCCCGGAGCGCAGGTCGGCTCGCTCGACGGAGACCTGGTGGCCAGCAACCCGCTGGAATGGCTCGACGAGAAATTCATCAAGTACCTCGAAGACCGGCGCAAGGAACCCCGCGACGACGTACTGACCGCCCTTGCCACGGCGAACTACCCCGACGGTTCCGTCCCGCCGGTCATCGAGGTGGTCCGTTCCGCGACCTTCCTCTTCGCCGCGGGCCAGGAGACCACCACCAAGCTGCTCTCCGCGTCACTGCGGGTGCTCGGCGACCGTCCCGACATCCAGCAGGCCCTGCGCGACGACCGCAGCCGCATCCCGACCTTCGTCGAGGAGGCACTGCGGATGGACGCCCCGGTCAAGAGCCAGTTCCGGCTGGCCAAGAAGAACACCAAGCTCGGCGACATCGACGTCCCCGCCGGCACCACGATGATGGTGTGCCCGGGCGCGGTGAACCGTGATCCGGTCCGCTTCGAAGATCCGCACACCTTCAGCCTCGATCGCAAGAACGTCCGCGAGCACATCGCCTTCGGCCGCGGCGTGCACAGCTGCCCGGGCGGGCCGCTGGCCCGCGTCGAAGGCCGGGTGTCGCTGGAGCGGATCCTGGACCGGATGTCCGACATCGGCATCGACGAGGAGTTCCACGGCCCGGCCGACGATCGGCGCTACAACTACGAGCCGACCTTCATCCTGCGTGGCCTGACCGACCTGCACATCACGTTCAACCCGGTCAAGTAACCCATCGGTCTGAGAGGCGATTCCGCGGATCTCGTCTTCGCCGAGTTTGTTAATCTCCGATTGCGAGAATGACAATCTCACTGGCGAAGACGAGATTCCGGTTTCGGCACGGCGACGTCCGGTCTCGTTCTATAGTCAGCCGACCAGTGCGATCCATGGAGGTGTGTGTGAGGTCCAGCTTGATCCGCATGGCGTTGAGCGCCGCGCTCGGGTTGGGGACTGCAATCGCCCTGGCACCCCCCTCCCAGGCCATGTATTTCGGCAACTACGCCCTGCACATGCCGGACCGCCGGGACTTCCACACCTGGATCTGGTCAGCGATCACGCCGTGCAAAAACCCGGACTTTTCCAAGCGACGGGACTGCATCACCGTCCTCACCGTCCCCCAACCGGTCGCCAAGGCCGCCTATGTCAGCGCGGATGCCGTTCTCGTTGACGGCCGTTACACCATGACAATCGACGATCCGTTCGGCCTGCGCTGCGGTGACATCTACTACGGGCCCACGATCCCGACCCACGACGTCTACAACTGGGATGCCAACACTCTTGCGGGTGAGATGGTCTCCTCGTTCGACGCCGGCTGCGACGGCACTCCCGGAGGTTCGTTCACCTACCCGTTCACCCTGTCGAGGATGTGACCGATGCGCCACCTGACGAATCGAGTTTTCGCCGTCGCGACGGCCGCCACGATGGCGACAGGCGCTTTCGTCGCGGCCGCACCGGCCTTCGCCGACGACCTGGAGCCGCCCGGTCCGCCGCTCCACCACGTGCGCTACACCGTGACAGCGGATGGCCCGATCTGGGCTCACATCTACTACCGCGACACTGAACCGGCCATATTCTCGGATTACAGCCACAATCCGTATCAGTTCAGCCCGCGGGCCGACGCCGACATCGGGCCGGACAAACCGTGGGTACTGGAGGCAAACCTTGCCGACCCGGACCTCTGGGCATTGGTCCTGGTGCAAAGCGGCGAGGCACCCGGTTTCCCGACGCCGGGGTTCAACTGCGAACTCGCGGTTGACGGAGTGGTCGTCGAGACCAACAGCGGCCCCAAGGGCGCGCTGTGTTCGATCCGCAATTGGTAGACGCTGCCAGCCCAACGTCGCAACCATAAAAGCCGCTCTGACAACGGCAAACGCCTGAGGCACGCTTCTCACGTCGCCTCAGGCGTTTACTCGTTCTAGGTCTCAGGCATCTCCGCGGCGCCAACGGCTTTCACCGTTCATCGGCACACAGCTCAGGAACAGTCCGTCGGGCGCCTGAGCCACCATGTACTGCTGTTCCAGGCACAGGCTGTTCTCTTCGCGTATACCGGCCATCGGCGGAGAACGGAACCACCTCGGCTCATAGCGACGCGGCGATCCACAGAACACCAACCTGCCCCAGTTGTTGCGGGCGTCGACTCCGAACACGTAATAGGACGTGTTGTCGCACGGCGCACCCAAGACGGCGTTCGGGTTGATGCCGGGCACGCAGAAGGCGTCATTGCACGTCTGTGGTCCCGCATTTGCCTGCGGAGCACTCAACATTCCGGCGACAATCATCGAAGCGGCCGCCACCATGGTCACACGCACGTCACTACTTTCGCACAGGTGGTAACTAAACTCTCTATTTTGGAGAATATTGCTACGCAGCTCCGCCCAGAACGGCCCGGCGCCTCGCCACGATCGAGCCAATCCTGACGAGACAGCCAGGCGATAGTGATATTCTCCGCACTTGAGAATGACAATATCGGTGCCCAGAAGGAGAAGCTACATGTCGGCCTCCAAGGCGCGCGCCAGCGCGGCAATTCTTGCCGGCGTCGCAACAATCGGCCTGAGCAGCGCAAGCCCCGCCGGCGCCTCCGAGCAATGGGGCATCAACGGTACGTTCGCCACCTCCTCCAATGGGGACTGGGCGAAAGTCAATGAGCGCTATGAGGATCAGCCCTCGACGCGCAGCACCTGGACCATCAGCACCCAGTGCATCTCCCCCACCGAGTGCACCGGGACGGTGAACAGCGACGAGGGGTGGACCGCACCGATCTACACCACGAACGGACTGTGGTACGTCAAGCGCACAGTACCCAACTGGCGGTTCTGCGCCGACGGCACGCCCGTCGAGGGCCTGAAGATCTTCAAGATCTATCCGGTCGGCTGGGATGGCCGCTACGATGTCAATGCCAGCGAGTACACCGGTGAGGACCAGACCACCGGTCCGAGCGGCTCGTGTGGGCGCAACCAGTGGCCTGCCATCCGCATGCCGTTCTACATGAAGCCCATCTAGCGCTTTCGGCTGACCAAGCGCCAGGCGAAAGCGAAAGGCCAGACAGCAAAGGGGAAAGGCCACGGGCGACCGTGGCCTTTCCCCTTTTCCGCGCTGGTCCTGCACCTGATGGCCTAGGCGAGGCCTAGGTGGGCATCAGGTCCTGCCACGACTTCGGCGCCGACGCGAGATTCGCCTGCCGGTACATGTTTCCGTCTGAACCCATGTATTCCCCGGTCCGCGGGTTGTACTCGGCGATCGCCACCGATGGCTCGTCGGCGGTGCCGCCGTTGAACGCGCTCGGCGCAAAACTCGGTGCGGGTGCCGGCCCTGGCGCTTGGCCTTCCCCATGCGGGACCGACGGAATCTCGGTCGCACTCGGCAGGTCGGCCGGCGGAGTTGGCACCGCGTTCGGATCGGGTGCAGGCGCAGGCGGCTGACCCGGAACCGGTGGCTCCAGGTACAGCGGTTGCCCCGGTAGCAGAGGACCCGGGCCGGTCCCGGCGAAGCTCGGCGCCGGCTGCGGTTGCGGGGCTGCCCCGGGCGGTGGTGCGCCGACCCCGGGCGGCAGCGGCGACCCTTGTAGCGGCCCGAAGATGTTGGCATCCGGCAGTACTCGCGAGTCCGGCGGCACACCCTGGGAAATCAGATTGGGGTCGAGCGGGTACGGACCGAGGGCATGTTGACGCTGCGCGATCGGTTGGAAACCCTCGGGGTCGTTACACAGCTCGACCGTCGGAGCACGCTTACCGGGATGCCCCATGCAGGGGTAGTTCCGCGCGCCGCGCACCGCGATCGGCGAGTCCTGGGGCAGCTTGCAGTAGAGGTTGTCCGGCGTATCGATGACCGTTGTATCTGCCGGAGACCGCCACGACGACGGCGGCAGGAACCCGACCGTGCACGACGGCGGATCACCGAGTCCGAGGGAAAACTCGCCGTTGGGCAGACCTGTCGGATTATTGATCGGCAGATAGGTCTGAATCTGCGCCACATATGGCGGCAGCAAGACCAGCAGCTGCTCGATCGACGGGTTGTATGTCACACCGATCTGCCCGAAGGTGGTCAGATTCGCCAGCAGGATCGGCAGGGTCGGCTTGATCTGCTCGAGCAGCTTGGAGGTCTCCTGAGCGAAACCCGGGCCCTTGCGCAGCAGTGTCCGGACCTCTGGATCATTGTCGGCGACCTGTCCGGTGATCCCGGCCAAGCTGGCAGCCCAGGTCCGGATCGAATCGGTGGTCTGCGCCTGCGCATCCAGGAACGGGACCGAGTCATCGATCAGGGTGCGGGTCTGGTCCGAGATTGCGTTGGCGTCCTTGGTGATGGTCGACGCTGAGTCCAACAGCGAACCGAAGTCATAGCCGGTGCCGTTGAACGCGTTGTACGACTCGTCGAGGAGCTGGCTCAGCTTGTCCTTCGGGATGGTGTCCACGAGCTTGCTGAGTTGGTCCAGCATCGGTCCGACCTGTTGGGGGACCTTGGTGTCCGACACCTCGATCACCGAGCCGTTGTCTAGGTATGGCCCGGAGTTGGTCCGCGGCAACAACTCCACGTACTGCTCGCCCACCGCCGACATACTCCGCACCTCGGCGGTCAGGTCGGCAGGCACCTTCGGATTGCGGTCCAACGACAGCGTCGCCTCGGCACCGTTCTCCGTCAGCTCAACCGAGGTCACCTTGCCGATCTGCGAGCCCCGATAGGTGACATTGCTGAACTGGTACAGGCCCCCGGTGCTGGGCAGCTCCATCTTGACCGTGATACGGCCGATCCCGAGCAGCGTCGGCACCTGCATGTAAGCGAACAGCATGACCGCCACACCGACCACCGACGCGACGGTGAAGATGATCAGCTGAGTCCGGATAAAGCGTGTGAGCATTACCCGCCACCCCCTGTCGTCTGTTCAGTAGTCGGCGGAGCCGGTGGCGCAGGCGTCGCCGGCGGTGAACCAGCTTGGGCCGCATACGGTCCCGCGAAGATCGTGGAATCGGGCGCGGACGCATTCATCGGGGCCGGCGGAGCCGCCCCGCCGGGCAAGCTCATCGGTGCCGGCGGCGACACCGGAAGCACCGGGCCATTGAACGTGGGCGGAGGCGGCGGTGCCGGCGCGGCGGCGGGTCCCGGCTCCGGTGGGAAAGCACCCGGTGGAGGCGGCTCGACCCCGGTCTTGAGCGGGTCGTAGGTGTAGTTGAGATAGGGCGGGTCACCGTATGTCGGAACCAGTTCCGCGTCTTCCTGTTCCCACCGCGTCCCCAGCATCAAGCTCCGTTTGAGGCGCGGAATGGTGAAGTCGACGGTCGCAAACAGGTTGTAGTAGTCACCGCGGATGGCCCGGTCCATGAAGCTCTGGGTGAACGGGAAGTGCGTGGCGTACTCCAGGACCCCGGCAAGTTCGGGACCCACATCCGCCAGCGCCTTGAGGGCGGGCTCCAGGTTGCGCAGGTTACCCACCAGGTCGGCCTGTGACTCGTTGACGAACTGGTTGGCAGTGGCGCTGAACGTGCCCAGCTTCTGCAGGGCGGTGGTGAACCTGGGCCGCTCCTTGATCAACACATCCAGTGCCGGTGGAATCTTCTCCAGCGCACGGGTGATCACGTCGCGTTGCCCGGCGAAGGTTGACGACAACCGGTTCAGACCCTGGATCGAGGCGACGATGTTGTCACGCTGCGCATCGAGTGCGCCGACAAACGTGTCCAACCGGGTGAGCAGATCCCGGAAGTCGGCCTCGCGTCCGTTGAGGGCAGTGCTGAAGTTGTGGACGATGTCGCCGAACTGTCCCAGGCCACCACCGTTCACCACGGCAGCGAGGGAGGACAGCGTCTGCTCGGTCGTCGGGTACGTCGACGAGTCGTTGAGCTGGATCGTCGCTCCCGGCGACAGTTGCCCTTGCGGCGCCTCCCCGGCCGGCGGATTGATCGCCAAGTGCATCGAACCGAGAAGGCTGGTTTGGCCAATGCTGGCGACGGCATTCGCCGGCACCACGACACCAGGCTTCACCGAGAACTCGACCTCGGCGTGCCAGTCTCGCACTGCCAGACTACGCACACTGCCAACCACGACATCGTTCATCAACACTGGGGAGTTCGGTTCCAGCGTCGCCACATTCGCGATCTCGACGTGGTAGACGCCAGCGTCCGCGCCCCGCCCCACCGCCCCGGGCAGGGGCAGTGAGTTGACGCCCTGGAAAGCGCAGCCACTGGTCATCAACGCGACACAGGACGCGGTGGCGATCGCCAGCCGCAGTGGCTTACCACTGATCATGCGGGTGGCGTCCCTTCTGCCGGCCCCGGAGGCACTTGCGCCTCAGGAGGTGGTGGTGGTGCTGCTGGCGCCTCGGCGGCAAGCGGACCGGGCGGAGGCCCGGGCACACCGGTCGGATTGAGCATGTCCGACACCGTGTTGGGCATGTTCGGTGGGTAGTACCCGCCTCCGGGAAGCATCTGCTGGGCACCGGGAGGAGGCGTACCCGGCGGCCGGCCCGTGAACGGCGGTGGCGGCGGCGGGCCGGGGTTGTAGGCCGAGATCGTCGGGGGTAGGTTCGGCGGCTCGGGCGAGCCTCCCCCGCCACCGGGCGCCAGGCCCGGCTCGGAGTAGACGATGTTCTCCGGGTTCGCCGACGGCATGAGGTACGGATCGATCGGGAAGGGCAAGTAGTTGAAGTTCAACAGCCGCAACGCCGGACCCAGGTACTGCGCGCAGAGCTTGGCGGTTTCCGGTGCCGTGGTGTTCTCGATCGCGCCGATCGAACCGCAGACGAAGTCCAGCGGGTTAGAGAAGTTGTGGAAGACGAACTGGCCCACCGCACTACCGGTGTCGGGGTTGTAGATGTTGTACCCGTTCATGAACGCGTTGGGCGCGATGTGCAGGAGGTTTTCGATGTTCATCTTGTTGTCCACCAAGGTCTGGGTGACATTGGCCAGCCTCTGCACCTGCTCGGAGGTCTGATCGCGAGTTCCGGCGACGAACCGCTGCACCTCGCCGACGGCCACCGACAGATTCGTCAGCGCCGCATCGAGATCCGACCGGCTGCCGTCGACCACGCTGGTCAGGGTGGCCAGCCGGTTCTGGAACTGCACCACCTGCTCGTTACTGTCCCGCAGCGCGGTGATGAAGGTCTGCAGGTTCTTGATGATGTCGACGATGTTGCCGCTGCCCTCGGCCAGAATGCGGGCCACCCCGGACAACTGCGAAATTGTCTGCCGCAGCTTGTCACCGTTTCCGGCCATCGCGTTGGCGGTGGTGTCGATGAATCGGGACACCGACGTCCCGTCCACCCCACTCTGCGGTCCAAGGTCGGTGGCCAACCGCATGAGCTGTTCCTTGACCTGATCCCACTCCACCGGGACGGCGGTGCGGTCCAGACCGATCACCGCATCGTCGGGCAGGGTCGGACCACTTGACCGGTAAGCCGGAGCCAATTGTACGTAGCGGGCGGCGACCAGGTTCTGGGCGACAATCACCGCTTTCGCGTCAGCCGGGATGGGCACGTCATGGTCGACCTTGAGGGTCACACGGGTTTGCGTGCCCTCCGGCTTGATCGATTCGATGGTGCCGACCTTGACCCCGGACACCCGAACATCGTCACCCGGGTACACACCGGTGGCTGACGTGAACAGCGCGGATATGGACTTCTGGCCGAAGAACTGCTGACGCAACACCACTGCGGCGCCCACTACCAGCAGCCCCGCCAGCGCCACCGCAAGCCACCTCACAAGTCGATTGCGACTCATCAGCGTGAACCTCCGGGAATTCCGTTGTAGGGCAGCGGAAGCTCCGCACGCGGTCCGGCGTTGTCGGCCGGTTGCCCGGCGTTGGTGCCACGTCGGAATCCGAACGCATAGTCCATGAACGGCTGCAGCAGCTGCGCGGGCTGCAGGTTCGGCACATATGCGTTGTAGTACGGACCGTTCGCCAACGTTTCGGCCTGGGACAACTGGAACTTCTTCATGTCCGGCAGCGCCTTGGTGATGTTGTCCCGGTTGCGTTCGAGCATCGCGGTCACCGAATTGAGCCGCTTGAGTGTCGGTGCCAGTTGTGCCTCGTTGTCGGCGACCAGCCCCGACAGCTGCTGTGCGACCGCCGAGGTGTTCGCCAGCAGGTCGACGATGGCCTGGCGCCGGTCGTTGAGCACACCGAGCAGGTCATTGGCGTTAAGGATCAACGTATTCAGCTCCTGGCTGCGCTCCGAGAGCACCACGGTCACATCGCTGGCGCTCTTGAACAGGCTGGCCAGGCTCTCGTTACGGCCATTGATCGACTTCGACAGCCGACTCAGACCATCGAATGTCGGTCCCAGCTTGGGGGCGATCTGGTCGATCGTCGCCGACAGCGTGTCCAGGGACTGGTTCAGCGACGACGTGTCGGTGCCTTCGGTGTTCGTGGTCAGATCGCTGACCGCGTCTGTCAGTGAGTATGGCGACGAGGTGCGCGAGGTCGGGATCACGTCCGTGGTGCGCAGTGTGCCGCTGCCGTCGGATTCCAGGGTCAGCACCCGCTCGCCCAACAGCGAACCGGTGCGGATGTGCGCGGTTGTCAGCGACCCCAGCGCGTACTTGCCTTCGGTGGTGAAGGTGATCAGCGCATCGCCGTTCTGCAGCGACACATCGGTGACCGAGCCGACCTTGATACCCGACAGGGTCACGTCGTTGCCCACGGCGATGCCGCCGGCCTCGGTGAACAACGCCTGGTGACGCACCGAGGAGGCCCACTGCAACAGCCGCTCGGGCTGCAACCCCACGGCGATCACCAGGATCATCAGCATGACGCCGATGAAGCCTGCCCTGATGAGATTGGATTCGCGGTACTTAAGCATCAGGGCTCCGCGCACCTCCCGCCTTCTTGCTTGATCATCGGGAACACCGCGGTCCGGCCTTGGAGGTCGGTGACGCGGAAGGAAAGACCGCAGATGTAGTACATGATCCAGCTGCCATACGAACCTAGCCGGGCGAGCTTGCGGAAATTGTCAGGAGCTTTCTGCAAGCCACGGTCCAGGACGATCTGGTGGTCGTCGAGCAACGTCGCCGTCCGGTTCAGCTGCTCGACCGTGCCCTTGAGCGGCGGCCGCGCTTCGGTGAGCAGGCTCGCGATCGAAGCCGTGCCGTTGTCGAGTTGGGTGACCGCGGTACCCAGCGGGTCCCTATCCTCCGACAGACCGCTGATCAGCTGTTCGAGCCGGTCGACAGTGCCGTCGAACTTCTTGCCATCTTTGGCCAGGGTGCCCACAACGGTGTTGAGGGTGTCGATCAGCTGTTGGATCACCTGATCGTTGTTGGCCAACGTGTTCGAGAACGACGAGGTCTTGCTCATCAGCGAATCCAAGGTGTCCCCTTGACCTTGGAAGATCTGGATCAGAGACGACGTCAGCGCATTCACGTCCTGCGGGTTGAGGCCCTGAATTACCGGCCGCAGTCCACCGAGCAGCAGATCGAGGTCGAGTGCACTTGCGGTGCGGTCCTTGGGGATCTGGGATCCGGCCGGCAGCAGTTTCGTCGACCCGGGGCTGTCCATCAGCTCCAGGTAGCGGTCACCCACCAGGTTCAGGTAGCGGACCGCGACCTTGGTGCTGGTGGTCAACGCGACGCTCCGGTCGGTGTCGAAGTCGACCAGGACAGACTTGTCCGGTTGCAGTGACACCTTCTTGACCGTTCCGACCCGGACCCCGGCGACGCGCACCGAGTCGCCTGCCTCCAGTCGGGAGGCATCGCCGAAGACGGCCGAATACCCCGAGTAGGAGCCACCACGGTATTCCGAGAAGGTCATGAACAGGAACGCGGTGAGAACGGCCATCACGACGGCGAACGCCGAGAACTTGATGAATGTGCTTCTGCCGCGGGTCATCCCGGCTGTCCGATCTGTGTGGTGTTACGTGGCGGACCATCCAGCGGGCCGAACAAGATCTGCTTGAGGCCGTCGGAGTTCAGCAGGATGCCCTGGTTGCCGTACTGCCAAGGGTTGGCGTCGGTGTCGACGACAAGGTACTTCGCCTTGTTGCCGAAACCGATGTCGGGTAGGCCCATGCAGTGCGGTCCGCCCTTGGCCGCCACCTTGGGCAGGTTCGACGGGTACCGGTAGCGTTCGATGCCCAGGGTGAAGGCGACGTTGACGAGCACGCCGGGATCGGGCTGCGGCGGCTGGTTTTTCGCGACAACCATACCCCTGAGCGCGCAGTTGAGACCCGGGGCATACTCGTTGAGCAGATTGGTGGTGGGCAGCATCAGGTTCAGTGTGGTGCTCAGCGCCTGCCGGTTGCCGCCGATCACGTCGTTACCGATGTCAGCCAGACCGATCGAGCTCACCAGAAAGTTGTCGAGGTTCTGTTGCTCGGCCACGATGCTGTCGCTGAGCCGGTTGGTGTTGTCGAACGTCTTGAGCAGGTCCGGCGCGGCGTCACCGTAGGCCGTCGACACCGCCGCCATGGACTCGATGTCACGGGTCAGATTGGGCAGGCTCGGCTCGATCTTCTTCAGGACCGCGTTGAAGTCAACCAGGGACTGCCCCATCGCCTCGCCGCGACCGGAGAAGGCCGATGACAGCGCGCCCAGGGTCTCGTTCAACTTCACCGGGTCGATCTTGTCCAGAACGTTGGTGAGTTGTTGGAACACGGTGTTCATCTCCACCGTGACGTGGTCGCCCTGCAGGGTCTGCCCCGGACGCAGCCGTTCTGCCGACGGATTGTCCGGCGGCACGAGCTGGACGTACTTGGCGCCGAACACCGTGGTCGACGCAATGTCGGCCTGCACATTGCCCGGAATCAGGTGCAGCTGCGCGGGATTCATCGCAAGGTGGAGCACGGCTTTGCCGTCGGCCCGCTGCTCGATCGAGCTGACCGTGCCGACCTGCACGCCCCGCATCTTGACCTTGGCGTCGGGATTCATCACCAGGCCGGCCCGATCCGAGATCAGGGTGATCGGCTCGGTCTTGGTGAAGCTGCCGCGGAACAGTGCGATCGCCAAGGCGATGATCAGGCCTACCACGGCAACCGTCGCCAGACCGGCCAGCGGTCTCGCTGAACTCCGCGCGCCAAAGCTGCGCCCCGCACGAGCTGCCACCGGCGTTGCGGTACTTGTGGTTTCGGACCGGTGGGCTGGGCCCGGACCGACGTTTCGTGTCAACTCTTCTCCCTAACCCGACAGGTTGAAGTTTCCGTTGGAGCCGTAGACCGACAGTGACACCAGCAGGGTCACCGAGACCACGACGATCAGTGAGGTGCGTACGGCGTTGCCGACTGCCACCCCGACCCCCGACGGTCCGCCGGAGGCGAAGTAGCCGAAGTAGGTGTGGATCAGCAGGATGGTGATGGCCATCAGGATGGCCTGCAGAAACGACCACAACAGGTCGATCGGATTGAGGAACGTCGTGAAGTAGTGGTTATAGAGACCACCGGACTGCCCGAGCAGCACCACGGTGGTGAACTGCGAAGCCAGGAACGACAGGATGACCGCGATCGCGTACAGCGGGGTGATGGCGATCATCCCGGCCACGATGCGGGTGGACACCAGGTATTCGACCGGGCGGATGGCCATGGCCTCCAGCGCGTCGATCTCCTCGTTGATCCGCATGGCGCCCAGCTGGGCGGTCACGCCGGCACCGAATGTGGCGGCCAGCCCGATCCCGGCAACCACCGGCGCGGCGATGCGTACGTTGATGAATGCCGACAAGAATCCGGTCAGCGCCTCGATGCCGATGTTGCCCAGCGAGGAATAGCCCTGGATGGCCAGCACACCACCGGTAGCCAGGGTCAAGAAACCGACGATCACCACGGTGCCGCCGATCATGGCCAAAGTGCCTGCTCCCATGGAGATCTCGGCGATCAGCCGAACGAGCTCCTTGCGATAGTGCATCGCCGCGTGCGGGGTGCCGGCCAGCGCCCGCAGATAGAACAGGGTGTGGTCGCCAATCCGGCTCAGCGTCGAAACCGGCTTGTTGAACTGCCGGGTCACCCGCGGATAGGTCGACCTCAAGATCGTCATTGTGCCCATGTCTGCCGCCTATCCCGACGTCATCCGGATACCGATGGCCGTGACGACCACGTTGATCACGAACAGCGCCATGAAGGCGTACACCACTGTCTCGTTGACCGCGTTGCCCACCGCCTTGGCGCCACCACCGCTGATCGTGAGGCCGCGATAGCAGGCCACCATCCCGGCGATCAGACCGAACAGCGCGGCCTTGACACACGAGATGACCACCTCCGGCACACCCGTCAGCAGCGTGATGCCGGCCGCGAACGCACCCGGGTTCACGTCCTGGATGAACACCGAGAACACGTAGCCGCCCAGGATGCCGATGATCACCACCAGACTGTTGAGCAGCAGTGCCACCAGGCCCGAGGCCAGAATGCGCGGCGTGACCAGACGCTGGATCGGGTTGATGCCCAGGACCTCCATCGCATCGATCTCTTCGCGGATCGTGCGTGAGCCCAGATCGGCGCACATTGCCGTGGCACCGGCGCCGGCCACGATCAGCACCGTCACCATCGGACCGAGCTGAGTCACCGCGCCGAACGCCGCACCCGCACCCGAGAGGTCCGCCGCGCCGAGCTCACGAAGCAGGATGTTGAGTGTGAAGCTCACCAGCACGGTGAACGGGATCGCCACCAACAGCGTCGGCGCCATCGACACCCGCGCCACGAACCAACACTGCTCCAGGAACTCCCGCCCCTGAAACGGCCGTTTGAAGATGAACCGGATGGCATCCAGCGACATCGCGAACAGCGCGCCGACGGCCTGCATCGGCCCCGACAGGTTGCGTGCCAGCGAGACTCCGGTCGACCATTTATCTGCCATTGACCAGTGGTCCCTCCAGGCTCGTTACTGCCGACACCACCGTCGGTGCGCCGATGTTAAGTGCTTCACCGCGCGGCTGCGCGAACAGGTCTGGTGCGTACTTTGCGTCATGCAGGCCGAGCCGGGTCATGCCACGACCACCGACCCGGCACCGGCCAACCGGCCGGTCGGGAGGTCATGCCCTACCGGATCGACCGAACCCGGTTGCACCGCAATGCCTTTCATGCCGACCGCCACGTGCGAGGTGCCGTCATACATTCGAGGCACCTCCTACGTTCGATGGATCGTTCGCTTCACCGCATGCAACGGTGAAGCCGGACAGACTTGTCCGCGTGACCGCCCCCCGGGTTCCTGATGCTATCGGACTCGTGATGTGTTGCGAGGGCAAACAACGCAGAACTTGCTCGGCTAGTTGACAATTGGGGCGGAGGCCTTTGCTCCGCCGCCCCGCGACGACGTCCCTACCGTGGGCTGCGCTGCACGCAGTCCACGGCGGGCGGTTCACGACGGAAGCGGAGAGAGGCATTTGCGGCGGCGACCTACGTGACCGCGCCGGCGGTCTTGAGCTCGATGATCCGATCCCAATCCAGGCCCAGTTCGACCAGGATGTCGTCGGTCTGTTCGGCGAAGCCCGGCGCCGGCCCGGTGCTCGGCGCCGACACGTCGAATTGCACTGGGTTGGCCACCAACTCAAGTTCGCCCGCCTGCACGAGGTATTCGTTGGCCCGGATCTGTGCATCCTGTGCGGCCTGCAGGGTGTCCTGCACGGGCGCCCAGGGACCGGCCAGCGTGGCAAATCGCTCACTCCACTCTGGCAAAGTTCGCTTCTTCATCGCCTCGGTGAGGATCTCGACCGCATCGGGGGTGTTCTCCGCGAACGACTCGGCCGTGGCGAACCTCGGATCATCGATGTAGCTCTCCAGGTCCATGTGCCGGCAGACGTCGGCCCAGAACTTGGTGGGCTGCATCATCACGAAGGAGATGTAGCGGTCATCGGCCGTCCCATAGAGCCCGACCAGCGGGTTGATCGGCGAGCCGTGCACACCCGGCGGCGGCGTCACCATCAGCTGGTTGAGGTGCTGGGTCAGCGCCACCGTGTGGCCCATCGACCACAGCCCACTGCCGAGCAGCGAGACGTCCACGACCGACGGCTCCCCGGTCCGTTCACGCTTGAGCAGCGCCGCGGCGATCCCGCCGGCCAGGTTGGTGCCCGAGATCGTGTCACCGTAGGCCGGTCCCGGCGGGGCGATCATGCCCTCCATCCCGGCCGGGGTGATGGTTGCCGCGGTACCGGCCCGGCACCAGAAGGCGGTCATGTCGTAGCCGCCCTTGACCGACTCCTCGCCACGCGGCCCCAGCGCACTGCCGCGGGCGTAGATGATCTTCGGATTCACCGCGCGGATGTCGTCGACGTCGATGCCGAACTTCTGCCGGTGTCCCGGCAGGAAGCTGGTGAGGAAGACGTCGGCCTTCTTCGCCAGTTCCAGCAGGATTTCGCGCCCCTCGGGCACCGACATGTCCAGCCCGATGCTGCGCTTGCCGCGGTTGGCGTGCTCGATGTTCGGGTTCGGGTCGCCCTCGACCCGCAGCGGTCCGGTCTGACGCAGGCCGCGTTGTGGATCACCTGTGACGGCGTGCTCGACCTTGATGACGTCGGCGCCCCACTCCCCCAGCACCGCTCCGGCCGAGGGGACGAAGCCGTACATCGCGACCTCGAGGACGCGGATGCCTTCCAACGGGCCGGTCACATTCCCCCGGTCGCTTCGCTCCTGCCCGCCGGTCATGACAACACCCGGGCGAACGTCTTCGACTCCATGAATTCCTCGAGTCCGGCCGTGCCCATCTCGCGGCCGATACCCGACTGCTTGTATCCACCGAACGGGCTGTCCGGACTGAAGTAGTTGCCGCCGTTGATCGAGAACGTCCCGGTCCGGATCCGGCGCGCGACCGCAAGCGCGCGGTCCTCGCTGCCGAACACCGCGCCGGACAGACCGTAGATGGAGTTGTTGGCGATGCGCACCGCGTCGTCGTCGTCTTCGTAGGCGATCACGGCCAGCACCGGTCCGAAGACCTCTTCCTGGGCGATCTCACTGTCCGGGTCGACGTCGGCGAGCAGCGTCGGGGTGTAGAAGTAGCCGGGGTCGACCTTTTCGCCACCGGTGACCAGCGTCGCTCCCGCCTCGACCGCGCGCTTGACCATGCCGTCGACCTTGTCGCGTTGCTTCTCGCTGATCAGCGGACCCATGTAGGTCTTGGGATCGGTGGGGTCGCCGTAGCGAACCAGGCCGAAGTTGTTCTTGATCAGCTCGACGATCTCGTCCTTGTGCTTGGCCGGCACCAGCAGCCGCGAAGTCAGCGCGCAGCCCTGACCGGCGTGGGTGACCATGCTGAACGCCGAGAACAGCGCGGCGGTGTTGAAGTCGGCATCGTCGAGGACGATCGCGGCCGACTTGCCGCCGAGTTCCAGGAACACCTTCTTCAGGGTCTCGCTGGCGGCGGCCATGATGCGCCGGCCGGTGGGCGTCGAACCGGTGAAGGTGACCATGTCGACGTCCGGGCTCGTGGTGAGGACCGCGCCCACCTCGGGGTCGGCGCCCGACAGCACGTTGACGACGCCGGCCGGGATGTCGGTGTGGTTGGCGATCAGCTCACCGAGGGCGAGCGTGACCAGGGGGGTGTCCGGAGCGGATTTCAGCACCACCGTGCATCCGGCGGCCAGGGCCGGCGCGAGCTTGGCCAGCGCCAGCTGGTTGGGGTAGTTGTAGGCGATGATCGCGGCGACGACGCCGCCGGCTTCCTTCTCCACCCACCGGTGATGCTGCATGCCGCGGCTCTCGATGTTTCCGAGATCCTCGGTCAGCGGGTAGGTCTTGAGCAGCTCGGCGTAGTACCGCACGATGTCGATCGGCTGGTCCAGCTGCGCGCCGGCGCACAGCGCCGCGGTGGCGCCCACCTCGGTGGTGGTCAGCTCGGCCAATTCGTCGCGATGCTCGACCAGGGCCCGGTGCAGCTGCTCCAGGCAACGGATCCGCAGTTCGGTGTTGGTGGACCAGTCGGTGGTGTCGAACGCCTGCCGGGCCGCGGCGACCGCAGCTTCGGCGTCGGCGACGGTGGCATCCGGCGCGTGGCCGAAGACCTCTCCGGTAGCCGGATTGACGGAAGGAAACGTCCGCGGCGTCTCGCGCAGCTCTCCGCCGATCAACAACTTCCGGTCAGCCCGCTGGTCCTCCGCGATGGTGGGCGCTTCCTGCATCATCCTCCTCAGGCGATTCCCTACTGTGATGGAAACTGCATTCTCATCACCGGCGAATCATACATTCGCTCGATGAGAACTCAAGTGAAAGATAGATTGGCTAGTCATGCCCTATTCGCTGCAGATCCGGCACCTGAGCCAACGGCACGCAGGTTGTGCGCGGATCTTGCGGTGCATACAGGTCCGAGAGTACGGTTCTCATAATCGGAAGGATGATTCTTGAGCACTGAGAGACCCCGGTTCCGCCCAACGGCCGGAGAACTGTCATGAAGAATGCCGTTGTCACCGGAGGAGGCTCCGGCATCGGGGCGGCCATCGCCGCCCGGTTGCGCGCCGACGGCCTGCACGTCGCAACCCTGGATCTGCAGCCCTCGGATGATGAGTTCGCCCATGTGGCCGACGTGACCGACCGCGCCGCCGTCGACGCCGCCCTCGGTGACGTGCGCGCCCAACTCGGTCCGATCTCAGTGCTCGTCAACGCCGCCGGGCTGGACTGCTTCAAACGCTTCAGCGACCTGTCCTTCGACAAGTGGCAGCAGATCATCGACGTCAACCTGAACGGCGTCTTCCACTGCATCCAGGCCGCACTGCCCGACATGCTCGAAGCCGGCTGGGGCCGGATCGTCAACATCTCGTCGTCGAGCACGCATTCGGGACAGCCGTTCATGTCGCCCTACGTCGCGGCGAAATCCGCGGTGAACGGCCTGACCAAGAGCCTGGCGCTGGAGCTGGGCCCCAGCGGCATCACCGTCAATGCCGTACCGCCCGGCTTCATCGACACCCCCATGCTGCGCAAGGCCGAAGGCAAGGGCTTCCTCGGCGACACCGACAAGCAGATTCAGCAGACCCCGGTGCGTCGGATGGGCAAGCCCGAAGACATCGCCGCTGCCGTCGCCTTCTTCGCCTCCGAAGAGGCCGGCTACATCACCGGCCAGATCCTCGGTGTCAACGGCGGCCGTAACACCTGACCCGTGCGCGACGCACACGAAACATATTGAAGCGAAAGGACAAACGTGGGAAACAGCGGAGAAGGCAGGGTTGCCGGGAAAGTCGCCTTCATCACCGGCGCGGGCCGCGGTCAGGGTCGCAGCCACGCGATCCGGCTGGCCGAAGAGGGCGCCGACATCATCGCGGTCGACATCTGTAAGGACTACGACACCGTCGGTTATAAGATGGCCACCCCCGACGACCTCGAAGAGACCAAGAAGTACGTCGAGAAGACCGGCCGGCGCATCGTCACCGCCCAGGCCGATGTGCGCAACGAGGCCGAGCTGCGGGGCGCCCTGGAGTCCGGGCTCGCCGAGTTCGGCAAGGTCGACATCGTGGTGGCCCAGGCCGGCGTCGCCGCGATGAAAGGCCAGCCCGCGATGCAGGCCTGGACCGACGGCATCAACACCAACTTCGTCGGCACCATCAACGCCATCCAGGTCGCGCTTCCGCACCTGACCGAAGGCGCCTCGATCATCGCGACCGCCTCGGCCGCAGCGCTGATGGACGCCCACAGCAAGCCCAATCCGGGCGCCGACCCGGGTGGCATGGGCTACATGATCTCCAAGCGGCTGATCTCGGAGTATGTCCATGCGCTGGCCACCGAGCTGGCGGTGCGCGGCATCCGGGCCAACGTCATCCACCCCACCAACTGCAACACCAACATGCTGCAGAGCGAGCCGATGTACCGCTCGTTCCGGCCGGATCTGGAGAACCCGACCCGTGCCGATGCCGAGCCGGTGTTCGGTGTCCAGCAGGCCATGAAGGTCAACTTCATCGAGCCGGAGGACATCAGCAATGCAGTGCTGTGGCTGGCCTCCGACGAGGCCCGTTACGTCACCGGTATGCAGTTGCGCGTCGACGCCGGTGGCTACCTCAAGTGGTACGACTACCACGTGTGACGCCGTACCAGATGAACTGAAAGGAGTTGGCGTAGTGAAGGTTTCGGTCGACGGCAGCCGCTGCCAAGGCCACACGCTGTGCTCGATGATCGCGCCGGACTCGTTCGTCCTCGACGACGTCGACGGTCACGCGTCACCAGTTTCCGACGTGGTACCCGCGGATCAGGAAGACGCGGTCCGCGAGGCCGCGCACTCCTGCCCTGAGCAAGCCATCGTCATCGAAGATTGACGCAGACCGAGAGGCCAAGGGAGACAACGCCGTGAGTATCGACGATGTCACGACCGACGACGACCGCAAGAAGAACAACTACCACTTCGACCGGCACACACCGGAATACCGGTTGCAGTTCGAGAAGATCACCGAGGAGATGCAGTCCCGGTGCCCCGTGGCCTGGACCGATGTCTACAACGGTCACTGGGTTGCCGCCGACAGCAAGCACGTGTTCGAGCTCGCCCGCTGCCCGGTGGTGTCCAACCACCACGACATCAGTGGTGAGACACCGTTCCAGGGCATCACCATCCCGAAAGCCAGCCGGGCCACCGTGGTTCGCGGCGGCATCCTGGAGATGGACGAGCCGGAGCACAGCGCCTATCGCGGTGCCCTGAACCCGTACCTGTCGCCGGCGGCGATCAAGCGCTGGGAACCGTTCGTCGACGAGATCACCCGCGCCGCGCTCGACGAGCACATCGAGTCCGGGCAGATCGACTTCGTCGAGCATCTCGCCAACGTGGTACCGGCCGTGTTCACGCTGGCGATGATGGGCATCGAGCTCAAGAAGTGGAATGTCTACAGCGAGCCCACCCACGCGTCGGTGTACACCCCGGAGCACTCTCCCGAGCGCGAGAAGATCAACGAGCAACACCGGGAAATGGGCATCGACATCATCAACAACATGATGGAGATCCGGGAGAACCCGCGGCCGGGCCTGGTCAACGCGATGCTGCAGCTGCGCATCGACGGTGAACCGGCCCCCGACATGGAGATCCTGGGCAACCTCGGGCTGGTCATCGGCGGTGGGTTCGACACCACCACGGCGCTGACGGCGCATGCGCTGGAGTGGCTCGGTGAGCATCCCGACGAGCGCGAACGCCTCAGCCGCGAGCGCGAAACCCTGCTGAACCCGGCCACCGAGGAATTCCTGCGGTTCTTCACCCCGGCCCCCGGCGACGGGCGCACCTTCGCCGATGACGTCGAGGTCGAGGGCCACAAGTTCAAGA
This sequence comes from [Mycobacterium] fortunisiensis, assembly GCF_019050325.1. Lineage (GTDB taxonomy): Bacteria > Actinomycetota > Actinomycetes > Mycobacteriales > Mycobacteriaceae > Mycobacterium > Mycobacterium fortunisiensis. The sequence continues at coordinate 100,238 of NZ_VOMB01000021.1, forward strand.
AGTTCGAGCGGCTGTGGCTGTCGTGGGCGATGGCCAACCGGGACCCTTCGGTGTTCGAAAAGCCCAACGAGATCATGTTGGACCGTAAGGGCAACCGGCACTTCAGCTTTGGTATCGGCGTACACCGCTGCGTCGGTTCCAACGTGGCGCGCACGGTGTTCAAGTCGATGCTCACGGCAGTGTTCGACCGCATGCCCGATTACGTGTGCGATCCCGAGGGAACCGTGCACTACGACACGATCGGCGTGATCCAGGGCATGCGCAACCTGCCGGCCACCTTCACCCCGGGCAAGCCGCTGGGGCCGGGGCTGGATGAAACGTTGGAGAAACTGCAGCGCATCTGCAACGAGCAGGAGCTGGCCCGGCCGATCACGGAGCGCAAGGAACGCGCCGTCATCGACTGACCACGGTTTTCCAGTAGGAACGCCTGGTACGTGTGTCGCCTGTTAATCTCGGATGAGGTCGGGTCCGACAAACGTACAAGGCGTCGCCTCTTTCGGCGGACAACATGGGGGTTCCAACAAGTGATCACGTCGTCGCGCAAGTTCATCGCCGCAGCGCTCGGCGGGCTGGCCCTGTCCGTCCCGTTGACGCTGGCCGGGGCGGGGGTGGCATCGGCCCAACCCGACTTCACTGCGGTGGTGAACACCACCTGCAACTACGACCAGGTGATGGCTGCGCTCAACGCACAACGCCCGGACCTGGCCCAGCAGTTCAACGCGTCCCCTTTCGCCCAGGGTGCGCTGCGCAATTTCCTGGCGTCCGGGCCCGCCGAGCGTCAGCAGACGGTCAACCAGATCCAGGCCAGCCCGGCCGCTGCGCAGTACTTCGGACCGATCAACATGATCGCGAGCAGCTGCAACAACTACTGAGCCGCTCGGTTCGGTGTACCGAGCTGTTCAACCGGTCGTGACCGGCATGTGTGCCCAGCCCCGCACGCTCGACGTGCGGGCTCGGCTCGCGTGCTCGTAGTCGACCTCCCAATCGGTCCAGCGTTTCAGGACCTCTTCGAAGGCCACCCGCGCCTCCAGCCTGGCCAAAGCGGAGCCAAGGCAGAAGTGCAGGCCCTGGCCGAAGCTCAGATGACTGTCTTTGCGGTGGATGTCGTAGCGGTCCGGATCGGTGTACCGGGTGTCGTCCCGGTTGGCCGAGCCGTTGAGCAACAGCATGTAGGAGCCCTCGGTCACGGTCTGCCCGTACAGTTCGACGTCGCGCGCCACGTAGCGTGCCTGCACGGGTGACGGCGGTTCGAAACGCAGCGTTTCCTCCACCGCCGACGGGATCAGCGACGGATCGGCCGCCAGCTCGTGGCGTTGGTCCGGGTGCTCACCGAGCAACTGCCCCATGAAGCCGATGAGCCGGGCGGTGGTCTCGCCGCCGGCGCCGGCGATCATCGCCGTGTAGGCCAGAACCTCGGTACGGTCCAGCTGTCGGCGGGTCCCGTCGGGTTCTTCGACCTCGGCGTTGAGCAGCTCGGTCATCAGGTCGTCGGAAGGGTGGGTGGAGCGCCATTCGATGTATTCGGCGAATTCCGCGAGCGACTCGGCGAAGATCGTGGCGCTGACGTCGCCGGCCCCCTCGCCCACCGAGATGTTCTTGTCGGTGCGGTCACGGATCTTCTCCTGCCCTTCCTCGGGAATCCCGAGCAGGTAGCCGATGGTGCGCATCGGCATGATCGCCCCGAGGTCGGCGACGAAGTCGAACCCGTCGGCGTCCATCAGCGGATCGAGTGCGCGCGAACAGAATCCGCGGACCAGGTCCTCGACTGCCAGCATGCGCCGCGGTGTGAAGACCCGGGACAGCAGGCGCCGGTGCAGATCGTGCAGCGGTGGGTCCTCGAACAGCAGGATGCCCGGCGGCACCTCGATGCCGCTGAACAGGATGTCGGCGGTGGTGCCGTGCCCCGACCGGTAGGTCTGCCAGTCGGGCAGGGCCGCCGCGACATCGTCGTAGCGGCTCAGCGCGTAGAAGTTGTACTTGTCGTTGTAGTACAGCGGGGCTTCTTCGCGCATCCGCCGCCACACCGGGTACGGGTCGTCGTCGATCGTGAAATCGAATGGGTCGTAGTACAACTCCACCGCCGGGTCGATACTCACTGTCGTTCTACCTTCCAATCATGCGGGGTATCCCTGTCGTTCGCGGCCGACGCTATTGGGGCTGGTTCGGCACACCGGGGAAGAACTGCTCGCTCGGGCCCACGTTGACCCAGCCGCCGAGCTTGGTGATCAGGTGCGGTGCGAACACCGACGCGTAGGCCGCGTGGCCGATCACGATCACGGCGAGCACGGACAGCAGACCCGATTGCAGCCTGGTCTTGGCCACTTTGTCAGCCCAGATCTCGATCACGTTGCGGCCCTGGGAATCTGTGCGTCCGAGCAGGTAGGTGAACAGCATCATCTGCAAGCCCATCGCGATGGCGTCGTAGATCGGGTACTGATGCTTGGTGCCCTCCCACACCGCCAGCCCCTCGATGACGTAGCCGTAGTAGAACAGGCCGAGTCGGGCACCGATGATCGCGTTGAAGACGAAGGCCCACAGAAAACCGACACCGAAGCCGACCAGCAGCAGTGTCTGCGGCCGCCGCCAGCCCCGCGTCCGGCTCACCCAACGGCCAAGTGCCGCACCGATGATGGCCGGCAGCACGAAGTACCCCATGTAGCCGACGGGAACAGCCGAGGGCAGTCCGCCACCCCAGGTCATGTTGAGCGGCCACCACGATGGCATGCGCGGCAACTCGGGCGGGAACTGCGCGTACACCGCCCAGTCGTAGGGGGCTTCGATCCAGGAGAACGACAGCGCCGAGATGCACAACAGCAGCAATGGGTGCAGCCGGCCGCGTCGGACGCTCAGGTAGATGCCGACGGCCAGGAAACCCAGGCCGCTGATGTAGGCGAATGCGACGCCGGCGTTGATCAGGAGTTGCAGGTTCATCGGTCGCCCTCCGGGCCTGACGCGGGCTGCGCCTGTGGCGGTGTGCGACGCGCCTCCGTGTCGAAGTACAACACCAGGCCGACGATCAGGGCGATCAAGCCAAACAGAGTGCCCAACATGATGATTGCGCCCACTGCCACCTCCTCGGGACACGTTGTGCAAAGATTTTAATAGTGGACACTATTATTGCGCGCCGGTCAAGGTCGCCTATGGTGAAGGCGCAAGCCGGTGCCGATATGGGGAGACAGGAGAAACACGCCATGCCCCAGCGACGTTCGGCGCCAAAACGCCCCCGCGGCGAGGCGCGCCGGCTGTTGCTCGACGCGGCGCGCGAGCTGTTCTCCCGGCAGGGCTACCGCAGCACCACCACGCGAGAGATCGCGCAAGCCGCCGCCGTCAGTGAGTACCTGCTGTTCCGCCACTTCGGTTCCAAGGCCGGGCTGTTCCGGGAAGCTCTGGTGCTGCCGTTCACGGACTTCGTCGACGAATTCGGCCAGACCTGGCGGGCCGTGGTGCCGGAAGAAACCGATGAGGAAGAGCTGACCCGGCAATTCGCCGGCCGGCTCTACGACCTCCTGGTAGCGCATCGAGGCCTGCTCCTGACGCTCGTCGCGTCCGACGGGCTCAGTACCGAAGAGCTCGAAGGTACCGGTATCGCCGACATCAGACGTGCCCTCGGCCTACTCGGTCAGATCAGTGCGGAGGGCATGCAATTGCGCGGAATGCGGTCGACGCAACCCGACCTGCCGGCCCACTCGGCGGTGGCGTTGATCGTCGGTACGGTCGCCCTGCGTTCGACATTCTTCGGCGATCGCCCCCCGTCCCGAGAGGCGATCGTCGACGAACTGGTGCAGGCACTGCTGCACGGCTTCCTGCACCGTCCCGCCGCAGAGAACTACTGAGGACCGTTGGGCCACTTGAGCAGTGAACCGGCATCGACACGGATGTGCTGGCCGGTGATGTAGCGGGAGTCGTCGCAGGCCAGGAACACACCCAGATTGGCCATGTCCTCGGGTTCGATGTACGGAATCGGCATCGCCTGGAACAGGTTGAACAGCGGCTCGGCATCTTCACGGGTCGCGGTCTTGCCCGCGGCCTTGAGATCGGGGCGGAACACCCCGTACATGCCCTCGTTCTGCAGCAGGTGGGTGTTGCAGTTGGTCGGATGGATGGCGTTGACCCGAATCATCCTCGGCGCCAGGTGAAGACACATCTCGTCGACGTACTCCATGACGATGCGCTTGCTCCAGCCGTATCCGGCGCCGCCGGGGCCCATGTCGGGGCTGGTGGTGGTGCCACGGATCATCCCCGCGGTGGACCCGGTGACGATAATGGATGCGCCGTCGGGCAGATGCGGGATCGCCACCGCCACGGTGTTCATCACACCCAGCAGGTCGACGTCGGAGGCGTCGACGAAGCCCATCGGATCGGGATTGCCCATTGCCATCGGCAGGATGCCCGCATTGGCCACCACGATGTCGATCTTGCCGAGATCGGCGATCCCTGCCTCGACCGCGTCGCGCAATTCATGGCGCTCGCGGACGTCGGCCACCCGGGCGACCACACGGCGGCCAAGTTCCTTGATCTTGCGTTCGGTCTCGGCCAGGTCCTCGGGGGTGGCCAGCGGGTAGGGGTTGGACGGGATGTCGCGGCAGATGTCCACCGCGATGATGTCGGCGCCCTCCTTGGCCATCGCCACCGCATGTGCCCGGCCCTGACCGCGCGCCGCACCGGTGATGAAAGCGACCTTGCCGTCGAGCTTTCCGGTCATGTACTACTCCTTTGTCTGGCGCCGGCCGGGTTCAGCCGAGCGGGGTGAAGGTGATGTGCAGTTCGGCGAGACCGCGCATGATGAACGTGGGCTCGTAGGCGTAATTGCGGTTGTCGAGGGGCCCGTGATGCTCTTCGGAGATCGTGATATCGCTCATCCGGTCCAGGATCCGGTTCAGCGAGATCCGGCCCTCGGCCCGGGCCAGCGGCGCCCCGGGGCAGGAGTGGACGCCGCGGATGAAGGCGATCTGTTCCCGCACATTGCCCCGGTCGGTGTGAAATGTGTTGGGATCGGGGAATTTCCGCTCGTCGCGGTTGCACGCCCCCGGCAACACCATGACCGTCGTTCCCGCCGGTACCTCGACATCACCGATGCTGGTGGTCTTGCTGGCCATCCGGAAATGTGATTTGACCGGGCTCTCCAGCCGCAGGGTCTCCTCCAAAAAGGCCGGTATCTTGCTGCGGTCCTCGCGCAGCAACTTCTCGAAGCCCGGATTGTCCCCGATGAACCGCACCGCCGAACTCACCAGCTTGGTGGTGGTCTCGGTGCCGGCCGCGAACAGGAACGTCGACAGGTTCATCACGTCTTCGATGTCGGGTGTCGAGCCGTCCTCGTACTTCGCCTGCGCCAGCTCGGTCAGCACATCCTCGCGCGGTGTGCGCCTGCGGTCCTCGATGTAGGCATAGAACTTGTCGTTGAGCCACTGCAGCGGGTTGTGCGTGGTGGGCGCCTCCTTGCCGAGCTCACCGACAGTCTCCAGGGCGAACACCGCCTTGAACTCCTCGTGATCCTCGGCAGGGACCCCGAGCAGGTCGGCAATCACCAGCAGCGAGAACGGTTTCGCGTAGTCGGCGAGGAATTCGCAACCGCCCTTGTCGATGAAGGTGTCGAGCTGCTGATCGGCCAGCCGCCACATGAAGTCTTCGTTTTCCTTGAGCCGCTTGGGGGTGATCAGCTTGTTCATCAGGCCGCGGGTCCGGGTGTGCAGCGGCGGGTCCTGCGAGGTGATGTGCTCCCCCATCGGGACCGCGAGCCGATGTTGTTCGATCAGCTCGGTGACGTCGTCGCTCTCCCCCGGCGTGATCGGCATCCCGGAGAACGGTCCGGCCACCGACACACACGATGAGAAGGCCGGGTCCTTGTAGACCGCCAGTGCCTCGTCATAGCCGGTCACGGTCAGGACATTGAACGGAGTCGCCTGGGTGACCGGGCATTTGGACCGCAGATGGTCGAAGTAGGGATAGGGATCGGGGACGAGGGATTCGTCGGTGAAGAAGTCGATGGTCTCGAAATCGGTCATCTCAAGCTCTCTCCTGGTCACTTTCCTTGCGCGAACAGACGCGGAGGTACCCCAATTCGCGCTGTTTGGGGTACTTTGACGTCTGCTCGCCGGAATGGGTCATCCGAACAGCACCGGTAACGACGTCGGCGAACGGAAGACCTGCCCGCGGATGTGCGGGTCGTTCCCGTCCGGGTCAAGCCGCAGGTTCGGCAGCCGGTCCAGCAGCAGGTTGATGGCGGTGCGCATTTCCAGCCGGGCCAGATGCATACCCAGGCACACGTGCACCCCGTGGCCCCAACCCAGATTCGCCTTGGGAGTCCGGAAGATGTCGAACTCGTCGGGGTTTTCCCAGCGGTCCTCCTGGCGATTCGTCGAACCCAGCATCGGCATCACCGAACAGCCTTCGGGGATGTGCACCCCGCCGAGTTCGGTATCGCGGGTGGTGGTGCGGGTGATGGTCAACAGGGGTGGATTCCAGCGCACCGCCTCCTCGATGGCCTGTGGCAGCAGTGACCGGTCGGCGCGCACCGCATCCAATTGCGTGGTATCCGTGAGCAATGCGAACAGCAGGTTGCCCAAGGACCGATACGTGGTCTCCACACCGGCAGGCAGCAGAAGCCGCAGGAACGAGAAGATCTCCTCGTCGGTGAGCTTCTCGCCGTCGATCTCGGCCTCGGCGAGCAGGCTGATCATGTCCTCTTTGGGTTCCGAGCGGCGGGCGTCGAGGATGGGCGCGAAGTACTCACACAGCGCGGCCGCGGCGGCCAACCCGCGCTCGGGGTTCATGATCCAACTGAGCAGCGAGATCGACCACCGCTGAAACTGCGGATAGTCTTCCTCGGGCAGGCCCAACAAACCGGCGATGATCCGGCTCGGATAGTCGAAGGTGAACTGCTTGACCAGGTCGGCCTTGCCGTCGGCGGCGAATCTGTCGATCAGCTCGTTGCCCACCCGGCCGACAAGCTCGTCCTCCCAACGCGCCAATGCCTTCTGCGAGAAGGCCTTCGACACCAGGGAGCGCAGTCGGCCGTGCACCGGCTCGTCCATGCCCAACATCACCCGGTCGCCGAGCACCGGGCCGAACGCCGCAATGACCCCCGAGGACGAGAAGGTCTCGTTGTCGCGCAGCATCTGCTGGGCGTCCTCGTAGCGGTAGACAATAAAGACGGGCTTGCCCTCCTCCCCCGGCATCGCCGACATGTCGATCCGCTGGATCGGTTCCTCATGCCGCAGCCTGGCCAGCTCCGGGTAGGGATCACGGACGTCGCCGGAGACGGCATCGTCGAAGGAACCGAAGTCCTCTAGGTCATCGAATAACTGGGGCAAAGCTTCCTCCATAAGGGCTCCTTGGGTACTTGCGCTACCGGGCTGGGTAGGCCACAGACTTGATCTCGGTGTACTGGTGGAATCCCGCGATGCCGTTCTGTCGCCCGACGCCGCTGTCCTTGTAACCGCCGAACGGGGTATCCGCGCCGTAACCCGCGGTGCCGTTGAGCCCGATGAACCCGGCCCGCAGCCGGCGGGCCACCGCAAGGGAATGCTCCAGCGAACCCGACATGACGTTGCCGGCCAACCCATACGGGCTGTCATTGGCGATCCGGATGGCATCCTCTTCGTCCTCGTAGGGGATGACAGCCAACACCGGCCCGAAGATCTCCTCCTGGGCGATCGTCATGGAATTGTCGACATCAATGAAAAGCGTTGGGTTGACCCAGAATCCCTTGTCGAACTGGCTCGGTGCATCGGTGCTTCCGACGAGCATGGTGGCGCCTTCGTCGACGCCCTTCCGGATATAGCCGAGGATGCGGGACTGCTGCTTGGCCGAGATCACCGGACCGCAGAGCGTTCCGGGATCCTGCGGATCACCGGGGACGATGTTCTCGTAGATGGCCTTCAAGATCGCGACGCCCTCGTCGTAGCGGGAGCGGGGCAACAGCATTCGGGTGGGGGCGGCGCAGCCCTGCCCCGCGTGCAGCAATGGGCCGATACCGATCAGGCACGCGGTGTTGAAATCGGCATCTTCCAAGACGATGGTGGCGGACTTGCCGCCGAGCTCGAGGAAGAGCCGCTTCATCGTCGCGGCACCTTTCTCCATGATGCGCTTGCCCACGGCCGTGGATCCGGTGAACGAGATCATGTCGACTTTGGGTGACAGGGTGAGTTCCTCGCCGACGAGATGGTCGGATGCGGTGACGACGTTCACCACTCCCGGTGGGATGTCGGTGTTCTCGGCGATGAGCCGGCCCAGCCGGGTGGCGTTGAACGGGGTGTCCGGCGCGGGTTTGAGCACCACGGTGTTCCCGGTCGCCAACGCCTGGCCCAGCTTGTTGATGGCAACCTCGAACGGGAAGTTCCACGGGGTGATCGCACCGACCACCCCGACCGGCTCGTACCAGACCTTGCGCGTGGTGTTCACCCCGGTGACCGAGACCACGGTGTCGCCCAGATCGGTTTCCCACGGGAAGGTCTCGATGAGCCGCGCGGGGTATTTGAGCCCGTCGGCGAGGGGGGCGTCGAGTTGCGGTCCGTGCGTGACCGCACGCGGTGCACCCACTTCGGCGATGAGCTCCTCGCGCAACTGCTCCAGCTCGCCCTCGATGGCCTCGTGTAGTTGTTCCAGACAACGCTTGCGAAGCTGGTGGTTGGTCGACCAGTCGGTCTCGTCGAAGGACCGGCGGGCGGCGTCGATGGCACGATGCATATCGGCCGTCGAGGCATCCGAGACCTCGCCGAGCATCTCCTCGTTGGCCGGATTGATGTTGGTGAAGGTACCGGCCTCGCCGTCGACGAGCTTGCCGTCGATCAGCATCCTTGATTCGAAGGTGGGCTGCGGTGGTTCAGACATCGGTCGCACTCCCTTGCTGGGGTTGGTTTTTCGCAGCTGATCGCTTCGCCGCCAGCGACGCCAGCCGGATCAGCACCGGCTGCGGAAGTACCTTGGCGGCCACCACCATCGCCTTCTGGGAAGTGGTCAACGGATACGCACCGCCGCGCATCGCGCCGTGGCGCGGGATACCCATCATCACCCGCGTCATCTGATGGAGTCCGGCCGAGGGCAGCAACCGGTTGGCGACCAACAGCATTCGAGCATCCGGCCCGACCGCGGTCTTGGCGAAGGGCTTGTCGCCGTCCAGCGCCTTGGCCAGGCCCCTGGCGAAGTCCTCGGGTGAGCGCGCGGCGTGTTTCATCATCGCCCGGCCGCGTTTGTCCATCGTGCGGTGATGGGGTGCGTAGGGCCCGTCCAGGTCCCGGTCGTCGGTGGTTCCCGCGTCAGTGATGATGTCTGTGTCGTAGGTTCCGGTGACCAAGATGGTGACGCCGATGCCGAAGGGTGCCACTTCCCCGGCCATCGCCTCGCCCCAGCGCTCCAGCGCCCCCTTGACCGCCGAATACGGTGCGGTGGCCGGCATTCCACGCACGCCGGCCGCACTCGAGATCAGCACGATGCGGCCACGGCCGGCCTCACGCATCGCGGGCAGCAGCGCCTTGGTGAGCGCCACCGGACCGAAGACGTTGGTGGCGAACATGCGCTCCCAGAGTTCCGACGATGTCTCCTCCACCATGCCCGCCGCCGAGATGCCGGCATTGTGGACCACCGCATACGGTGCACCGACCGCTTCTTCGATCGTCTTGGCCGCAGCCGTGATCGAGGCGGTGTCCATCAGATCGAGCTGCACACCGATCAGCCGATCGTCGTCGTCACCGGCCCCGGTCGCTTTCCGCAACAGCGGCATGCCCTGATCCGGCGTGCGCATCGCCGCGACCACCCGCCACCCGTCGCGATACAGGCGCACGGCCGAGGCGAACCCCAGGCCCCGCGACGCGCCGGTGATGAGGACAGTCCGAGGCTCAGCAGTGCCCTGTTCGTCGCGCAAGCGCTCATCACCCATTCTGGTTCTCCGATGCGCACCGGTTGCTCTTCGAACCCAACTCGACGTCGACGTTGCGGGACGGCCCCTGCTGCCAGGTGGACCACTTTCCTACCGAGTACGGTCCCTCGGCCCCGTTCGCCCGGTAATACCCCTGTGGGTCATAGATCTTCGCCTCGGGATACGGCCATGGGCAGGCGACTGAGGTGGCCAGCCCGCTGGCCTTGATGGCCCAGAACCAGCTTCCGTAGGCGAAGTACGCAACATTGACGATCACGAACATCACCAGGAACGTGCCGAGTACCGGCTTTTTCGGGAACAGCCTGGCCTTCGCGGCGAGCTTCTCGGCCGTCGACTTTCCGGTGTCGTCGCGGTAGACCAGGATCGCTGCCGGAACCATCACGAACGTCACCGCCAGCGACTCCCAGATGAGCGGGAATTGGAAGGTGCTGCCGGGGAACAACGTGCCGAACGGGATTGCCTGGGAGTAGATGTACAGCCCGGTGCGCACCAGGCTGACCTCAAGGAAGGCGTCGAAGATGAAGCCGATCACCAACACCAAGCCGCCCAGGCTGATCAGTGGATGCCTGCTGACGAACGCCTCCGGACCACGTTTGGCCTGCCACTTGCGCAGAAGCCAGATGGCCGGGAAATACGGGCCGAAGTAAAACGTCACGTAGCCGAACACGATGAACGGTTCGACCGTCGGCGACATCATGATCAGGGGCCAGTTCTCCGGCCAGTGCACCAACGCCGGGTTGTACACCGCGTACGGCGCCCAGTTCATGATCGGGTCCTGCCACACGATCACCGTCGTGACCAACACCATCAAGAGCACCGGGCTGCCGGGATTGCGCCGCCAGGCACGGATGAAAACAATGGTCAGTACCACGACCATGAGCAGGGCGCCGACCTGCGGGACGATCTGCCAGTGATCAAAGGCCGTCAGAAACTCAACCGGACGAGGCCGCCCTTCCACGTTCGGGTTGGCCACCCGCGGGTCGACGTCCGTCCGCGCAACGGAGAGGAACATCCCCCAGAACGCCAGCCATCCGATAAGCGCAATCCAGCGTCCCCAGTTCGGGCCCTTACGGGGCGCCTTGTTCTCGGTGTCCGCCGGCGTCACGATGCCCGGCGGTGCGGCCTTCTCGGTGGTCATCGGGCTTCCTCTCCAAAACGGTCGACCAGGTGCGAATTGACGCCGTCTTCGTCGAGAGTCCGGGCCACCAGATACCCCGCCCCCATCCACGCGCGTCGTGTCCATTTGCCCAGGGACACCCGGGTTCCGGGGGCGCCGGAGGCGGCCGGCATCATCTTCACCCGCTCCAGGGCCTCCTTGACCCCGCGCGGGCTCAGCGGGTGCGAATCGGTGAAGGCCCGCACCAAGGTGGCCGCCACGTCGTGGTTGACGACCGATACGCAGTACTCGGGACGGCTGCCGTTGTAGCGCTTGGCGTAGCGGTCCAGCCAGGCCTGCCCGACCGGGTTGCCTTCGTCGTACTGATCCACTCCGACCCAACCCAAAAAGGCCTGCCACATGATCGGGTTGACCCAGGCGTTCTGGAATGCGGTGGTGGTGAAGCGGGGCGGATCCCAATTGACGGCCTCCAGCGCCGGGTTGATGAACACGATGCCGAAACCGAACCCGAGATGCACGATCGCCTCGGCCTTGGCTTCGTGCAACGTGCTCACCGCGGCGTTGATATCCTGCGCGGTCTGCGCGATCCCGGCTTCCGCGACGATGCGAATCCCCTTGCGGGCACAGGCACTTCGGAGATTCTTCAGATAGCTCTCACCGATCAGGTTCTGCTCGACCAGGACGCCGATCTCGGTCAGGCCACGCTTGGCGACGAGGTCCGCCAGGAAGATTGGTTCATCGGTCATCGACCCCTGGGGGAAGGCGAAGGTCCACTCACCGAGCCAGTCGTCGGTGCCCGTGACGCTGATCGCCGGCACCTTGAAACGTTCCTCGATCGCCTCACGGAGGGGCACGCAGTTGTCGGTGATGTTCGGGCCGAACACCACCAGGCAGCCCTCGTCGACGAGCTCGCCGTAGGCGTCGATGACCGCCTTGACCGAACCCTTCGGCAACCCTTCCACCTCGCGGTAGATCATCTGCACCGGCCGATCCATCAGGCCCTGTTCGACCGCCTCTTCGAAGACCAGGTCGAAAGTCTGGGTGAAGGAGGCCTTCAGTTCGTCCGGGAAGCCCGGCGGCAACGTGAAGTCCATCAGGTAGCCCACCTTGATGGGCTCGGCAGTGCTCTCGTAGGACATCTGACCTCCGCTATCCGGCGTTCATCGCGGGGAATGCCGCGCATACGACCTAATATTTGTTCTGAACCTAATGCGGGCCGAGGGCAGCGTCAATCACCAGATCCGGATTGACCCAGGTAGACCTCGATCAGCTCGTGCAGACCACGGCTGACGGCAACGTCATCGGTCAACGGTGCCGCGACCGCCACCTGCGCTGCCACGGCGATCGGGAGTCCTTCGGCGATCAACCGTCCGGCGGCGATCAGCACCCGGGTGGATGCGACCTCGCGCAGTCCGCCGGTCTCCAGACGCCGGATCGCCTGCCCGAACCGGACCAACTCGACCGCGGTCGAATGGTCCACCCCCGCCTCGTGGGCGATGATGCCCTCTTCAACCTCGGGTTCGGGAAAGCCGAACTCGATGGCCACCATCCGTTGGCGGGTGGAGTCCTTGAGATCTTTGAGAACGCTCTGGTAGCCGGGGTTGTAGGACATCACCAGACCGAATCCCGGTGCGGCATCCAGCGTGATACCGAGCCGCTCGATGGGCAGCTGTCGCCGATAGTCCGACAGCGGGTGCAATACCACGGTAGTGTCCTGGCGGGCTTCCACCACCTCGTCGAGGTAACAGATCGCCCCCTCGCGCACCGCGCGGGTCAGCGGACCGTCGGTCCAGACCGTCTCGTCACCGCGCAGCAGGTAGCGACCCACGAGATCAGCGGTGGTGAGATCGTCATGACAGGAGACGGTGATCAGTGGCCGTCCGAGGTCGTGCGCCATCGCCTCGACGAATCGCGTCTTGCCGCAGCCCGTCGGCCCTTTCAACACCAGGGCGAGGCCTTGGCGGTACGCCGCCTTGAACACCGTCTCCTCATTGCCGACCGGCTTGTAATAGGGTCGCTCGCCCAGGGCCTGCGAACCGGCTCCGTTCTGGTGCACGAGTCCGGACTGGTTAGCCATGACACACCTTTCGTCGTATCCGCCACGCTGCGGTACTCATCGCAGCGTAACCGGAACAGATGTTTGTTTCAAGCGTCTGACACAATTCTCGCCAACCACTTTTCGCAACCAATATCGTTCTGCGGCTTGGTATCACGCGGTCCGTCACGACACCCGACGACGCACCTCACCGGAACGGATGGCCGAGCGGAACATCGGCCCGATCACGCCGGCGAGCTGATCGGGGTTGGAGATGGTGGCGTGCGCGGCGCTACCGAACACCCGCCGCAGCGACTCCACGTCGGTGCTGGCCCCGATGGTCAGGCACACGCAGCCGGTACCCCGGCGCCGGGCCTCGGTCAGGGCGCGACGCGCGTCGGCGGCGCCGTAGGCCCGCTCGTAACCATGGTCGTAGGCCAGGCCGTCGGACAGCACGACCAGCAGCCGCCGCGACGTACCACCGCGCTCTTCCAAGACCGCCGACCCGTGCCGGATGGCGGCGCCGAGTCGCGAATACGCCCCGGGCTCCAGGCTGTTCAGCCGCCGGAAAACCTGCGCATCGAGGTGGTCGTTGAACCGCTTGACCGGAACCATCGTCACTGCCGACCGCCCCTGCGAGTAGTACGCGTACAGCGACACCCGGTCGCCCAGATCGTGCAGCGCCACCATCAGGTGCGCGACCGCCGTGCGCTGCTGCTGGTGCACCGTGCGCCCGGCAGTGCCCGGCTCGGCGGCCGAACCCGAGACATCCAACAGCAACAGCACCGACAGGTCCCGCCGGCGCCGCAGGCTGTCGAGGTAGACCGCCTCGTCGGGCACCGACCCGGCGCGCACCTCGACGCGCGCCTCCAGGGCGGCGTCGATGTCGATGTCGTCGCCCTGCGGTTGGCGATGACGACGGTGCAGACCCATCCCCAGCCGCGCCAACGGCCGCCGCACACTGATCGCATCCTCGATCTGCTGGGTGGCGTGCGCTTTGATCTGCGGATCGGCCTCACGGACCGTGCACCAGTCGAGCCGATAGCTCCTGCGCTCGGCGTTCCATTCCGGGTACTTCACACCCTCGGTCTTGATGTCGACGACCTCCTCCGAGGCCACCGAGGCCAGCGAGGACACCGCGTGCAATCCACGCCTGGTCGAGTTGGTCCGATGCGTCGGCGAGTCGGCGCCGGGCGGCCCGTCGCCGTTGCCGCCGGTCTTGCGAGCCGAGGACAGCAGCTTCTTCAGCCACTTGCCGATCGCCCCGCCGCCGCCGACCGGGCTGGAAAACAGATCGGGATCATCGGAGTCGTCGACGTTGTCTTCGTCGAGTTCCTCAAGTTCCTGCTTTTCCTGCTTCCGGGGCACATGGCCGACAGACTCTTGATCCGCTTGCCTGGCCGCGGCTGCGGCAGTCGCCAGGACCTTCTTGACGTTGAGCGCGCCGAAGCTCGACGGCGGATCGGGCAACGCATCCCTTCCGCGCGCGATCGACAGCGATGTCGCCGCCGAATCGCTGCGCTCGCCGAGGGTTCGATCAGCCAAGGCGCTCAGCGTGTTTGGCAGGAGCGCGGCATTGGCCATCAGGGCCCGGTGCCCCTCGACAGCCAGATAACGCCGGGCCAGCCGCCGGTGCCGAGCCAACTGGCCGACCACCTCCGGGTCCAGGCTGCCCGCCGCGATCAGCGACGCCTGCACGGCCACCGATTCGAGCTGTGCGCGCGCCGGCGCCGAGGGGTCGACGTACACGGTCTTGCCGTCGGTCCACGGCGCCGCCTGCGGGTCGTCCCCGGACACCGCGACCGGGCAGCCCCCGAGCGCGGACGCCAACAAGTCCAACCCGGAGAACCGGCCATCGACACCGCCGCCGTGGTCAGACATCTGACACCTCCGTACCCGCGTCGAGTTTGACCAAATATCTGGTCCACCGTAGAGTTCCCGCCTGAGTGGAGTCAATGGCGCCGGCTGTTTCGGGCCCTCCCAACTCCGCTCGGGCTATCAATCGACAAACCAAACGACAAGGGCAACATCATGATCGACTACGCCGGACAGGTTGCAGTGGTGACCGGCGCCGGGCGCGGGCTCGGCCGGCTCTATGCCCTCGACCTGGCCCGCCGGGGTGCCTCGGTCATCGTCAACGATGTGGGCGGCAGCATGGGCGGCGACGGTCACGACACCTCGGTCGCCGACCGGGTGGTCGACGAGATCTGCGCCGCCGGGGGCCACGCGGTTGCCTCCCACGATTCGGTCGCCAGTGCCGAGGGCGGACAGGCCATCGTCGACGCGGCCGTGCAGAACTTCGGCCGGCTCGACGTGGTGGTGAGCAACGCGGGGATTTTCAACAGCATTCCGTTCGAACAGATTTCCGCACCGGACTGGCGGCAGATGCTGCGCGTGCACCTCGACGGCGGGTTCTATCTGAGCCAGCCCGCGTACAAGGTGATGATGAAGCAGTCCTACGGCCGGTTCGTCTTCATCTCGTCGTCGGCGGGCAACTTCGGCCAGCCCATGGAAGCGCACTACGCGGCGGCCAAGACCGGACTCGTCGGGCTTTCCAACGTCATCGCCATCGAAGGGGCGGCACACGGCATCGCCTCCAACACCGTTCTCCCGACCGGCTTTTCCCGGATGGTCAGCGAGACCGTCGGCGACGAGAAGTTTCTCACCGAGTCCGGATTCATGCGGGCCATCCAGCCCGATCTCGTCGTACCGCTGGTCACCTTCCTGGCGAGCCGAAACTGCACGTTCACCCACCGCAACTACTCGGCATGCGCTGGGCGCTACGCGCGGGTCTTCGTCGGCCTCGGCGACGGTTGGCTGGCCGAGGACGGAACCCACCCCACCGCGGAGGACATCGAAAGCCATCTGGACGACGTGTCACGCACCGATGCCTTCACCGTGCCGGACTCGATCGTCGACGAAGTGCTACAGGTGTGTGAGCGCAGAGGGATCAGCGCCATGCCCGACAACGCCGACGTTGCATTTCCTGCGTCCCGCAGCTGACTAGCCGGACAAATGTTAGGTGAGCGGTAGGCTCAATTCCACGTGTTGGTCCCGGAAAACGCCGATGAGGAGGAATGCTCGAGATGGCTGGTGCCGATGCCGTTGGTCGCAGCTCCAAGCGCGGCCGGCCCGGCGCGAAGCGTGCCGCCTCGCTCGCAGCCGTGTCTGCTCCGACACCAAGCGAGCTGAGCCGGCGCAGTGAGATCCTCAAGACCGCGAACTCCGTGATCGCCACGACCGGCCTCCGTAGCTCGCTGCAGCAGATCGCTGATGCCGCAGGCATTCTCGCGGGCAGCCTCTATCACCACTTCGAGTCCAAAGAAACCATCCTCGTCGAGCTGATCAGGCTCTATCACGCCGATCTCGATCGGGTGGGCGAGGAAGCGTTGCGCCGCCTCGACAACCCTGACCCGGTCCCGGTGGCCGACCAGATCACCACCCTGGGTCGCGCGATCGCCCGCTGCGCGGTCGAGCACCGGGCCGCGCTGCAGATGTCCTTCTACGAGGGCCCGAGCAACGACCCCGAACTCATGGAGCTCACCGGTCGTCAACCCACGAAGATCCAGGAAGCGATGGTCCAGGCGCTGCGGGCCGGGCGCTGGCGCGGGGAGATCCGCTCCGATGTCGACCTGCCCACCCTGGCAGACCGGCTGTGCCAGAGCATGCTGCACGTCGGTCTCGACGTGATCCGGCACAACGCCAAGACCGACGACCTGGCCGCCCTGAAATGCCGAATCGCACTGGACGGTCTGGCTTCGAAGGCTCCGTCCGATGCCGAGCTCGATCGCTCGAAGGCCATTGCCGCCGCCGAGTCCATCATCAGCAGCTGGGACAACGACGAAGACGACACCGACCTCAAAGCCGCCCATCTACGGGCGGTGGCCCGCTCAGAGTTCGGCCGTCGCGGCTATGAGATGACCACCATCCGCGATATCGCTTCCGCAGCGGGGCTGGGAACCGGGACGGTGTACCGGATCATCGGCTCGAAAGATGAGCTGTTGATGTCGATCATGCTGGAATTCGGGCGCAAGGTCGGTGGTGCCTGGGCCGAGATCGTCCGAACCGACTCCACTGCGGTGGAAAAGCTCGACGCATTGAGCTGGCTGAATATCAACGCACTGGACCAGTTTCCCGACGAGTTCCGCATCCAATTGGCGTGGCTGCGCCATTCGCCACCGGACTCGGCCAACCCGGCCTGGTCGTTCACCACCCGGATCCGCCAGATGAAATCCCTGCTGTCCGAAGGTATCCGGGCCGGCGACATCCACATCGACAAGGCCGGATCGGACATGCTGGCCCGCTGCATCATCGGCGAGCAGTGGATTCCCGAGAACATCCTGGCCGACATCGGCACCCGCAACGCTTTGATCCTGGCCCGTGACACCGTGCTTCGAGGAGTCGGCATCCGAGGCGAGTGATCGCGGTAAACCTTAACGTTGCTCCGGGGCTACGGTCCCCGCGGCCCTCTTTTGTCACGCCAGAGTGGCTCCCGAGCTCGGGAGCCACTCTGGCGTGACAAAAGAGCGCGTGACAGTAGCGCCCGTGACTGTGACAGTGCGGGGTCGCGACAGCGGAATATCCCCTCGCCAAGAGAAACTCAGCGGCGCGGCAACCCCAGCACCTGGGTGGCGATGATGTTGCGCTGGATCTCTGAGGTACCACCGGCGATG
Organism: [Mycobacterium] fortunisiensis; assembly: GCF_019050325.1. Lineage (GTDB taxonomy): Bacteria > Actinomycetota > Actinomycetes > Mycobacteriales > Mycobacteriaceae > Mycobacterium > Mycobacterium fortunisiensis. The sequence continues at coordinate 117,937 of NZ_VOMB01000021.1, forward strand.
GTGCCGCCGAAGCTGCGGGCATAGCGCTCGAACCAGCTCATGAAGTAGTGGTCGAGGTTCATGTGCGCGTATGGCCCCGTGGTGGTCGGGTGGGTCAACCCGTCCGGTCCGGCCGCCGTCAGCGCGTTCTCGAACGCGTTGCGCTCGGCTTCGGAGCCGAACAGCTTGAGCACCGACACCGAGGCGGTGTCTGCTTCGCCGCGCGAGGCCTTCGCCAGTGCGGCAGAACCCATGGCCCGCAGGGCTTGGTAGTCCATCACCGTGGTGGCGTACTGGTCGCGTTCCAGCTCGGTCTTCGGCGAGAAGTCGGCCAGCATGTTGTCGATGCGATCGGCGAAGCCCAGCCACATCATCGTGCGCTCGTGGCCCAGCGAGCCGTTGGCCACCCCCCAGCCGCCGTTGAGCGGTCCGACCAGGTTCTCGGCCGGCACCCGGGCGTCGGTGAAGAAGACCTCGTTGAAGTCCAGGTTCTCCTCGCCGGTCATGTCGGCGAACGGCCGGCACACCACACCGGGGGTGTCGGTCGGGATGATCAGCACGCTGATGCCCTTGTGCTTCGGGGCATCCGGGTCGGTGCGCACGAACGTCAGCAGCCAGTCGGCGTCGTGGGCGCCCGAGGTCCAGACCTTCTGGCCGTTGACCACGAAGTCATCGCCATCGGACACCGCGCGGGTACGCAGCGAGGCGAGGTCCGAACCCGCACTCGGCTCGCTCATGCCCAGCGACGCGGTCTTCTCACCGCGCAGCACCGGCACCGCCCAGCGTTGCTTCTGCTCGTCGGATCCGAACGAAAGCAGCGATGCCGCAATGATATTGACACCCTGCGGGTTGAAGCTGTGGTAGATCCGGCGCCGGCACAGCTCGTCGAGGTGGACGAAGGTCTGCACCACCGTGGCATTGCGGCCGCCGAACTCCGGCGGCTGGGCCGGCAGCAGCCATCCGTTGTCGAACAGCAGCCGCTGCCAGTCGCGGGCCCACTGCGGCATGTGCGACACCGAGCGGGGGCGCTCCAACGTCTGCGCCTCCGACGGGAGATTGGCATCCAGGAAAGCCGAGAATTCGGCGCGGAACTCCTCGACGTCGGAATCGTATGTCAGCTGCATGTCACAGTCCCCTGTAGGTCGTGCGGTACTCGGCGGCGATCGTCGCGCGATGCTCGGCGGCGCCGCCGAGCATCAGCTCGCCGGCCTTGGCCCGCTTCAGCGCGAACTGCACGTCGTTCTCCCAGGTGAATCCCATGGCCCCGAACAGCTGCAGGCCGTGCCGGAACACCACCGCCTGGCATTCCCCGGCCGCGGCCTTGGCCATCGCCGAGGCCAACCGCCGACGCGGGTCGTCGGCGGCGATGGTCAGCGCGGCGAAATACGAGAGCGCCCGCGCCCTTTCGATCGCGACGTGCATGTCGACGGCCTTGTGCTGCACAGCTTGGAACGACCCGATCGCCACCCCGAACTGCTGCCGCTGTTTGGCGTGTTCCAGAGCCAGGTCGAGCACTCGCTGCGAAGCCCCCACCATGGTGATCGCCATCCCGGTCAGGGCCAGGTGACGGGCCTTCTCGGTATCCGCATGAATACGGTCGGTGTCGTCGACGTGGACATCGTCAAAGGACACCTCGGCCACGTGCAGCACCGGGTCGAAGATCCGGCTGCGCCGGGCGACCACCTCGGCGGCGTCGACCAGGAACACGCCGCCATCGGTCACCACGGCCAGGTTCTGCGCACGGTCGCCGTCGAGCACGTGGTGCGCGATACCGCTGAGCACCCAACCGGTGGCATCCCGGATGGCGGTGACCCCGCTGTACACCGCGGCGCCGGCCACGGCCGCATCGAAGCGGTCCCCCACCAGCGGTGCGTACTGCGTCATGGTGGCCAGGTACGGCGTCAGATCGGTGGCCCGGCCGAGTTCCTCGAGCACGATGGCCAGCTCGACCGCGTTCTCCGAGTCGGTCAGCTCCGTCCAGCCCTGATCGATGTAGCTCTGCCACAGCGGTGCCGGGTCGACACCCTGCTCGGCCACTTCACGGACCAGCGTGGCCGGGCACTGTTTGGTCACCGCGTCGCGCACGGTTTCCTGCCATAGCCGCTGATCGGCATCGAATTCGAGTAGCACCCACCGCCTCCTGACCCACTGTCACGTCCGAATGAGAATAGCATTCTCTTTCTATGTTGTGACATTCTCCTTCAGCAAGTACCGGTTCTCCTGAACAGGCCACCGACTGGACGACCAGCACCGGCGCTTACCTGCAGCGAAGCGCTTAGTTCTTCCGAGAACTATGTTCTTGATATTGAAGAATATGGATCTAGACTGGCGGTACGGTCCGGCGTGAGACGCACGTCGCCATCTGCGGTGGGCACGACTCGTCCGGACGAACATCGGAGGACAGACTTGGCAATCAACGACCCCGCCCAGCCCGGCAGTGCCCAAACACCGCTCATCGATGCGAGCGTGCACGTCTTCTTCGGATCGAACAAAGACCTGCGGCAGAACTTCCTGAAGGAGCCGTTCGCCAGTCGCGGCTTTCCCGATTACGAGATGAACTGGTACGGCGCGCCGGGTGGCGAATATGCCAAGGGCACCAAGGGGCCCGACCGCCAGTACCCCGGCTCCGACCCCGACATCGCTGCGCAGCACCTGTTCACCGAACGCGGTGTCGACATTGCGATCCTGCACCCGATGACCCGCGGCATCATGCCCGACCGCCACCTCGGTACCGCGCTGGCGGCCGCACACAACGCGATGATGGTGTCGCGCTGGCTCGAACACCACGAGCACGGTGAGCGCTTCCGCGGCACTATCCGGGTCAATCCCGACGACATCGTCGGCGCCCTGCGCGAAATCGACAAGTACAAGGACCACCCCCGAGTCGTGCAGATCGGCATCCCGATGCAGTCGCGCGAACTCTATGGCAAGCCGCAGTTCTGGCCGTTGTGGGAGGCAGCCGCCGAGGCCGGTCTACCGGTGGCCGTGCACATCGAGGGCGGGGCCGGAATCCAGTTCGCGCCAACCCCATCGGGCAAGACCAGAACCTACGAGCAATACCTGGGTTTCATGGCGCTCAACTACATCTATCACCTGATGAACATGATCGCCGAAGGCGTGTTCGAACGGACCCCCGATCTGAAATTCGTCTGGGCCGACGGGGCCGCGGACATGTTGACCCCGTTCATGTGGCGGATGGACTGCTTCGGTCGCCCCCATCTGGAACAGACGCCGTGGGCCCCCAAGATGCCCAGCGATTACCTACCGGATCACGTCTACTTCGTCCAGGGCGCACTCGACGGTCCGGGTGACGTCGACTTCGCCGGTGAGTGGCTGAGTTTCACCGGCAAGGAAGACATGGTGATGTACGGCTCCAGCTACCCGCATTGGCAGCTGAACGAGCCGAAGATCCCCAGCGCGTTCAGCCCCGAACAGCGCGACAAGCTGTTGTGGCGCAATGCCGCAAAGCTTTACGGCCTGGAAGGTGAGTTCGCCAGTGCCGTCCCATCGTCCGCAGCCGCGGCCCAGTAGAGGCAGTGAGGAAGACCTCATGACAACCACACAGCCCATCACGACGAACCCGCGGGTGCCGGCCACCGAACGCATCGCGATTCGCTGCGTCGACTCCGACGTGCACCCGATGCCGCGGCGCGGCGAGCTACTCGACTACATCCCCGAGCCCTGGCGCAGCAAGTACTTTCTGAGCCACAAGGTCGGCGAGCAAATCTACTACGACGCTCCGGATTACGCGCACGCCTACGCGATGCGCGTGGACGCGTTCCCTCCCGATGGCGAGTTCGCCTGCAGCGACCCCGACATGGCGCTGCGCCAGCTGATCATGGAGGCCGGCTCCGACATCGCCATCTTGGAACCGACACACTCCGAGCACCGGCTGCCCGAGGCCACCGCGGCCTACTGCACGGCCGTCAACCGGTGGCTGGCCAACCACTGGCTGGATGACCACAACAACTGGCACCAACGCTGGCGCGGGTCGATCTGCATCGCCATCGAGGAACCGCAGACCGCGGTGGCCGAGATCGAGCAGTGGGCCGAACACCCCTACATGGCGCAGATCCTGATGAAGGCCGAACCACGCCCGTCCTGGGGTGACCCGAAGTACGACCCGATCTGGGCCGCGGCCACCAAACACGACATCACGGTCAGCTGCCACCTGTCCCGCGGCGAGTACGAGACGCTTCCGACCCCGCCGGTGGGCCTGCCCAGCTACAACCACGACTTCATGGTCAGCTACTCGTTGCTGGCGGCCAACCAGGTGATGAGTCTGATCTTCGACGGGGTGTTCGACCGGTTCCCGACGCTGCGGATCGTGTTCGTCGAGCATGCCTTCACCTGGATCCTGCCCCTGATGTGGCGGATGGACGCCATCTATAAAGCACGGCGGCCCTACATGGACATCAAGCGCAAGCCGAGCGAATACGTCAAGGACCACATCAAGTTCACCACCCAGCCGCTGGACTATCCCGAGGACAAGACCGAGCTGTCCCGGGCGTTCGAGTGGATGGAATGCGACAAGATCCTGCTGTACTCCAGCGACTACCCGCACTGGACGTTCGACGATCCCCGCTGGCTGGTCAAGCACCTGCCCGAACATGCCCGCGAAGCGATCATGTTCCGCAACGGCATCGAGACCTACAAACTGCCCGAGACCGTACCGGTCCTCGAGGGACAGGCCCGGGTGTTCTAGTGACAGACCAACCGAAGCGCCCCCGACTCGCACAGGGACGCGAACACGTCGTCGCCACCGTCGACGAAATCCCGCCCGGCACCCACAAACTGGTGCCCATCGGTCGGCACGGTGTCGGCGTCTACAACGTCAACGGCACCTTCTATGCCATCGCGAACTACTGTCCGCACGAGGGCGGTCCGCTGTGCTCGGGCCGTGCTCGCGGCCGCACCGTGGTCGACGAGAACGTGCCCGGCGACGCGGTGATGGTGCGCGACATGGAGTACATCTACTGCCCCTGGCACCAATGGGGTTTCGAGTTGGCGACCGGCACCACCGCGGTGAAGCCGGAATGGAGCATCCGTACCTACCCGGTTCGAGTGGTTGGAGAAGAAGTGTTGGTGATGGCGTGATGAGTGAGGCAACGGCGACCCTGGGTACCCCCGAGCTCAAGCCGGGCGAGAAGACGATCGCGATCAACGGCGGCAACGTCGTCTACGAGATCCTGGGCGAGCAGGGCGATTTCATCGCGCTGACGCCGGGCGGCCGGTTCAGCAAGGACATTCCGGGTCTGCGACCGCTGGCCGAGGCCCTGGTCGAGGGCGGCTACCGGGTGCTGCTGTGGGACCGGCCCAACTGTGGCCGCTCGGATGTGCAGTTCTACGGGCAGAGCGAATCGCACATGCGGGCCGAGACGCTCTACAAGCTGATCACCGCACTCGACATCGGGCCGTGCTACATCCTCGGCGGTTCCGGCGGCGCGCGGGATTCCATGCTCACCACGATGCTGTACCCGCAGATCGTCCGAAAGCTGGTGGTGTGGAACATCGTCGGCGGCGTGTACGGATCATTCGTCCTGGGCGGGCACTATGTGACACCGAGCATCCTGGCGGTGCGCGGTCTCGGCATCAAGGGATTGCTGAGCGTGCCGGAGTGGCGTGAACGGATCGAGCAGAATCCGGCCAACCGTCAGCGCCTGCTCGATCTCGACCCCGACGAGTTCCTCAAGGTCATGCTGCGCTGGCTGAACGCGTTCGTGTCCAAACCCGGCCAGACCATCCCCGGCGTGCCGGACGAGATGTTCGACAACATCACCGTGCCCACCCTGATCATCCGGGGCGGCGAGAACGACTGGGACCACCCCAAGCGCACCTCGCTTGAGGTGAGCTGCCTGATCAAGGGTTCCAAGCTGATCGATCCCCCCTGGCCCGAGGACGCCTGGGAGCGGGCCGGCGAGAAGTTCGCCCAGAGCGGCGGCAAGACGTTCTGCCTGTTCGACACCTGGGTGCAGGCCGCCCCGGCCATCGTCGAGTTCCTGAGGTCGTCATGAGCACCGCAGATGCGGGCTCAAACCGTGTGAATGTGGACCTCACAGTTCAGCGAGGCCTCCAGCGCCGTGTGGATACGGCTTTCCGGGATGCGGGTCAGATCGGTCTTGTGCAGAACCACCGTGACGACGTCCCACCCGTCCTGGTCGACGGTTCGGCTCACCTCACCGGTGAGCCCGAAGCCGGCCAGCACACCCAGCGCGTCCTCGTCGGTTCCGCGACTCACGAAGGTGACCACGCCGGCGCTCGGCGTCGTCCCAAAAGCCTTGGCGCACAATTCCATGGCAATTGCCTGCAGCTCTGGCGCGTTGTCACCGGCGATCAGTACCTCGACCTCGCGGCGCTGCGCGGGCAGTCCGGCGAGCTGATTGTCCAGCACCTCGGCCCCTCGTTCACCCAGCAACTCACGGAGCGTTGCCATGCCGTCGGATAGCTGCTGCGCCCCGAGCTCCCCAGCCGGGTCGACCCCGACGCGCACCACCGCAGTTCTCATGCCGGTAAGCCTAACCGGGGACGGGATGTGACGATGACAGCCGAACTGACGGTTGCGGTATGGCCGGGGCTCACGCCGCGCCTGCTGCGCGACGGGACCGAAAGCCTGGCCGACTACAAGCAGGCGGGCGGCTATGGCCCCCTTGCAGATCCGGACCAGCTGCTGGCCGAGGTGTCCGCGAGCGGCCTGCTCGGCCGCGGCGGTGCGGCCTTCCCGCTGGCGGTCAAGCTGCGGACGGTGCGCGACAACGGGCAGCGCGACGCAAATGGCACGGTGGTGATCGCCAATGGCGAAGAGGGTGAGCCCGCCTCGATCAAGGATCGCTGGTTGCTGCGCAACCGCCCCCATGCCGTGCTCGACGGCCTGCGGCTGGCGACGGCGATCGTGCGCGCCGAGCGCGCCGTGGTGTACGTGTCGGATGCTCAGGCAGCAGCCGCCGTCGAACGTGCCCTCGCCGAGCGAGCAGACGGCCGGGACGGCCCGCAGGTCGAATTGGTTACCGTCACACCGGGTTACGTGGCCGGCGAGGAGACCGCCGCGGTGCACGTCGTCAACGGCGGCCCGGCCAAGCCCACCGACAAACCGCCCCGCCCGTTCGAGGAGGGGGTGGCCGGCAAGCCGACCCTGATCAGCAATGTCGAGACGCTGGCCCACCTGGCCTACCTCCACCAGCACGGCGCGCAGGCGTTCCGTGCGCTGGGCACCGAGGCCTCCCCCGGCACATTTCTGGCCACCATCACCGGGGCCGGACTCCCGCCCGCGTTGTACGAACTCCCGCACGGCATCGCCTTCGCCGACCTGCTGACCTTGCACGGCGTTTCGAGCGACAACGTCCGCGGAGCGTTGCTCGGCGGCTACTTCGCCGGCCTGGTCAATCGCGACATCCTCGGGGCCACGCTGGATCACGAATCCGTCCGGGCCCTCGGCAGCGGACTGGGCTGCGGGGCGATCGGCATCCTCACCGACGACTGCCCGGTGGCGGTGGCGGCGTCGGTGCTGGCGTACTTCGACCGGGAGAACGCCGGGCAGTGCGGTTCGTGCTTCAACGGCACCGCCGCGATGGCGGCCGTGGCCACCGCGCTGCGCGACGGTGATGCCACTGCAGAAGACGTGGAACGGCTGCGGCGTTGGTCGGTGGTGCTGCGCGGCCGGGGCGCCTGCGCCACGCTCGACGGTGCCGCCAACGTGGCGGCCAGCCTGCTGGCCCAGTTCCCCGACCTGGTCCAGCGGCACCTCGAAAGTGGCTGTCAGACCTGCCGTTCCGGTGCCTTCACCGCCGCGCGGCCCTACGAAGTGGAGTCTCTGGAGGCGGTGGTCGCGGTATGAAGGTCAAGCTGGATCGCACGTTGTGCGATGGCTTCGGGTTGTGCGCCAAGCACGCCCCCGAGTACTTCCCGCTCGACGATTGGGGCTACGCCGTGCTCAAAGGTGACGGCAACATCCCCGAGGCCGACCAGGACGCGGTCCGGCGGGCCCTGCTCGACTGCCCGGTGCACGCGATCATCGAGTTGCGGGAGACACGGACCGAACGCGAGGCCGGCTGAGCACAGGGCAATGGATCACCGATACCGGAAACTGGTAACGTGATTCTCCACACAGAATAACCTGCTTACCACCGGAGCCGAGTTTGTCAGAGATACCGGGACGTCCGCTCCCCACGGTCACCACGCTCAACGAGTACTACTGGACGGCGGGCGCCGACGGGGTGCTGCGCATCCAGGAATGTCAGGACTGCAACGCCCTGATCCATCCGCCACAGCCGATCTGCCGCTACTGTCGCAGCCACAACATGGGTGTCCGCGACGTATCGGGACGCGGGTCGCTGGCCGGGTTCACGGTCAACCACCGGTTCGGCTTCCCCGACATGCCACCGCCGTACGTGGTGGCCGAGGTCGCCGTCGCCGAGGATCCCCGGGTCCGGCTCACCACCAACATCGTCGAGTGCGATTCCGAGGACCTCAAACTCGGGATGCCCGTAGAGGTCGATTTTCAGCACATCGAGGATGTCTGGCTGCCGGTGTTCAAACCCTCGGCCGACACCACCGCCACTCCTCCTGTTGCCGAACCCGTCGCGCCCCAGGACGTCGCCAAGTACGTGCGGCCGATGCTGACCAAGGAGAAGTTCGAGGACCACTCGGCGATCACCGGCATCGGGATGTCCAAGATCGGTCGCCGCCAGATGGTGCCCCCGCTGTCGCTGACCATCGATGCCGCCGAAAAGGCCGTCGCCGACGCCGGTTTGACCTTCGACGACATCGACGGTCTGTCCACCTATCCCGGGCTGGCCATCGCCGGGATGGGCGAAGGCGGCGTGAGCGCGCTCGAAGGTGCGCTCGGGCTGCGACCGACGTGGATCAACGGCGGGATGGACACCTTCGGGCCGGGCGGTTCGGTGATCGCGGCGATGATGGCGGTCGCCACCGGTATGGCCCGCCACGTGCTGTGCTTCCGCACTCTGTGGGAGGCAACGTTCGGCCAGTTGGTCAAGGAGGGCAAGATGTCCCCTCCGATGGGTGGCCGCAGCGACAACTGGCAGCACCCGTACGGCGCCACCTCCGCCGCACACACGTTGGCGCAGAACGCCGGTCGCCACTTCGACCGATACGGCACCACGCGCGAGACCCTCGGCTGGATCGCGCTCAACCAGCGCGCCAACGCCGCGCTGAACCCGACGGCCATCTACCGCGATCCGATGACCATGGACGACTATCTGTCGGCCCGCATGATCACGACGCCGTTCGGTCTGTATGACTGCGACGTGCCGTGTGACGGCGCGGTGGCCGTCATCGTGTCAGCGGTCGACGCTGCGCGTGATCTCGCCAAACCGCCGATCCTGTTCGAGGCGGTGGGCACCCAGATCGTCGAACGCCTCGACTGGGACCAGACCACGCTCACCCACGAACCCCAGGTGTTGGGCCAGAGCGCACACATGTGGTCACGAACCTCGTTGCGCCCCAGCGATGTCGACGTCGCCGAGCTCTATGACGGATTCAGCTTCAACTGCCTGTCCTGGCTGGAGGGGCTGGGCTTCTGCGGCATCGGCGAGGCCAAGGACTTCCTCGACGGCGGCCACAACATCGCCCGCGACGGCATCATCCCGCTCAACACCCACGGTGGGCAGCTCTCGCACGGCCGTACGCACGGCATGGGCCTGATCCATGAGGCGGTCACCCAGTTGCGCGGTGAGGCCGGCGAGCGTCAGGTGGCCGATGCCCGTGTCGCGGTGGCCAGCAGCGGCGGCCTGACCCCGAGCGGCGTACTGCTGATGCGCCGGGACGACTAGACCCATGAGCAAGGCCGAGCCGCACCCCAGGGTGGTGATGGTCGACGGCGTGCCGATGTCGGCGGTGGTGGCCGAAGCCCCGGACCAACGCGCCGTCGTCGTCGCATTACACGGCGGCGCCACCACGTCGGCGTACTTCGACTGCCCCGGCCATGCCGAGCTGTCACTGCTGCGGATCGCGGTCGCCCAGGGCTACACCGTGATCGCCCTGGATCGCCCCGGCTACGGCGCCTCGGCGGCCTATCCGGACGCCATGATGCGGCCCGAGCAGCGGGTTGCCCTGGCGTGGGGCGTGATCGAGCGCATCGCCGGTACCGCCGACCTGTTCGTGTTGGGCCACTCGCTGGGTTGCGAGCTGGCCCTGCATCTGGCCGTGGCGCAGCCCGAGGTGCTCGGCGTCTCACTGGCCGGCACCGGCCGCCGCTATCACCCGAGTGCCCAGGAGATGCTGCGCGGCGCCTCGCCGCAGAACCGCCCGCGTGGTCTGCGGGAGCTGCTCTGGGAGCCGGCGCGGCTCTACCCGTCCGACGTGATCGGCGCGGGACTGTCCGCAGGCGGCGCCCCGTACGAGGGCGACATCGTGAAAACCTGGTCACGACAGGACTTTCCGATGCTGGCCGGGCAGACCCGAGTCCCGGTACAGTTCCTGGCCGGCCAGTACGAGAACGTCTGGGAGTCCGACGCCGAAGCGCTGGCCGGGATCGCGGCGATGTTCACCGCCGCGCCGCGGGTGCAGACCGCAGAACTGCCCGACAGCGGCCACAACCTGAGCGTGGGACTGACCGCAGGGGCCTACCACCGCGCGGTGTTGGCGTTTGCCGACGAGTGCGTGGCCGGCCACGCCCGTGAGACTGTGAAAACCGAAGTGGAAGTGGAGGCACGTTGATGCGAGTCGGATTTATCGGGTTGGGCAGCCAGGGGGCACCGATGGCCCGGCGGATCGCCGAAGGCGGCTTCGAGACCACCCTGTGGGCCCGGCGCCCGGCCTCGCTGGAGCCCTTCGCCGACACCGCCGCCAAGACCGCGGGATCCCCGGCGGAGTTGGCTGCCGCCAGCGACCTCGTCTGCCTGTGCGTGGTGGGCGACGACGACGTCCGCCAGGTACTGGACGGCGAGACCGGGGTGCTCGCCGGGCTGGCCCCGGGCGGGATCATCGCCATCCATTCGACGGTGCATCCCGACACCTGCCGCGAGATCGCGGAAAAGGCGGCGGAACAAGGCGTCACGGTGATCGACGCGCCGGTCAGCGGCGGCGAGCCGGCCGCCTCGGCCGGCACCCTGCTGGTGATGGTCGGCGGCGACGAAGAGACCGTCGAAAAGGTGCGTCCGGTGTTCGCCACCTACGCCGACCCGATCGTGCACCTCGGTGGTGTCGGGGCCGGACAGGTCGCCAAGATCCTGAACAACCTGCTGTTCAGCGCGAACCTCGGGGCTGCCATGAGCGCGCTGGAACTCGGTGAGGCGCTGGGGGTTCCGCGCACCGCGCTGTGCGAGGTGATCTCGCGCGGCTCGGCCACCAGCAAGGCGCTCAACAGCATTGCGATGTTCGGCGGCACGCTGGACAACCTGGCCCCGATCGCCGGTGCGCTGCTGCAGAAGGACTGCCGGCATGCGGCCAGCCTGGCCGACGATGCTTCGGCACCCCAGGGCGCCGTGTTTGACGCGGCCGACAATGCCCTGGCCATCATGAACCATCCCCGCTGATGCGCGTCGGCTTCATCGGCGCCGGCCGGATGGGCGCACCGATGGTGCGCCGCCTGGCTGACGCCGGGCACCAGGTCCGGGCACTGGGCCGGGACGACGAAAAACGCGCTGCGGTGGCCGCACTCGGGGCCGAGCCGGTGGACTCACCGCGCGCGGCGGTCACCGACGCCGAGGTGACGATCATCTGCGTGTTCACCGATGACCAGGTGCTCGCGCTGTGCCCGGATCTGATCGACGAGGTGCCGGAAGGTTCGGTCCTGGTGCTGCACACCACCGGCAGCCCCCGCACCGCCGAAGCCCTCGCCGAACGTGGCGCCGCCCGCCGCGTCGCGATCATCGACGCCCCGGTCAGCGGTGGACCACACGACATCGCGGCCGGGACCGTCACGGTCTTCGCCGGCGGTGACGAGGACGCAGTGTCCCGGGCCCGCGAGGTGCTGACGGCCTATGCCGACCCGGTGTTGCACGTCGGCCCGGTCGGTTCCGGGCAACGGGTGAAGCTGGTGAACAACGCCTTGTTCGCGGCACAGATCGGCGCGGTTGCCGAGGGAGTGCGGTTGGGCGACCGGCTGGGCATCGACGAGGCGACGCTGCTGAGCGCCCTCACCCACGGCAGCGCCGCGAGCCGCGCACTGGGCGGCATCGCCGCCACCGGCTCGGCCGAGGCCTTCATCGCCCGGGTCGGCGAATTCATCGGCAAAGATGTCGCGGTGGTGCGCCGCACCGTGTCGGAGCTGGACGGTGACCTGGGCCGACTCGAGGGTCTGCTCGACTCCGCGCTGAAGTGAAGCAACCTCACATCACGACCTGATCAGCACCCATTTTGTGCTTTTCAAACAGCGCACGACGGATTACTGTTAGCGTTACAGTTCAGCAGTTTCCCGTAACGTGTCACAGCACTTCCGGCCCAGCCCGCCGCGAAGGAGGAGCCAGCCAAATGACCAAGGCCCAGGTGATTTTCGATCCGTTCTCCGAGGAGTTCTTCAACAACCCGTTCGACATGTACCGGCGGATGCGCGCCGACGCGCCGCTGTACTACAACGAGGAGCGCGATTTCTACGCCCTGACCCGGCACGACGATGTTGCGGCGGCGCTGAAGGATCACGAGGCGTTCTCGTCGTCGCGCGGCTGCGATCTGGCCATGGTGCAGAGCGACGAGCCGCCGCAGAAGTCGATCATCTTCATGGACCCGCCCGATCACCGGCACATGCGCAGCCTGCTGAACAAGGCGTTCACCCCCCGGATGATCCAGTCGCAGCGCGACACCATCGTCGAACAGATCGACCACTTCCTCGGATCGATCGACTCCGACGAGTTCGACATCGTCCAGGACTTCTCCGGGCCGTTCCCTGTCGAGGTGATCACCCGGATGGCCGGGGTGGATCCGGAATACCGCCAGCAGGTCCGGCACTGGATCGACACCAGTCTGTCCCGCGAGCCCGGCCAGATCGGCTACTCCGAGGCCGGCATGCAGGCCAACATCGATACCGGCATCTACTACTACGGGCTGGTGCAGAAGCGTCGGGAAAACCCGCAGGACGACATGATCAGCAAGCTGATCGCGGCCGAGATCCCCGGCGAGAACGGCGAGATGCGTCGCCTCGACGACATCGAGATCACCGGGTTCGCCACCCTGCTCGGCGGGGCGGGCGCCGAGACCGTGACCAAGCTCGTCGGCACGGCGATGGTGCTGTTCGCCCGGTTCCCTGAGCAGTGGCAGAAGCTGCTCGACGACCGCGAAAAGGTCCCGGCCGCAGTCGAGGAACTGCTCCGCTACGAAGGTCCGGTGCAGTACAACGTGCGCTACACCCTCAAGGACGCCCACGTCCCCAGCGGCACGATCCCGGCGGGCAAGGCGGTGTTCCTGATCAGCGCCGCGGCCAACCGCGATCCCGAGGCGTTCACCGATGCCGATGTGTTCGACATCGAGCGGGACCGCACCGAGGCCCAGAACCTTGGGCTGGGCTACGGCATCCACAGCTGTCTCGGCGCCGCCCTGGCCCGCATGGAGAGCGCCATCGCCCTGGAGAAACTGCTCGACTTCATGCCTCGCTACGAGGTGAAATGGGATCAGCTGCAACGGGTTCAGATGCAGAATGTCGCGGGGTACGCCAATGTGCCGGTGAAGGTGTTGCGCTAATGACAAGAAAAGTTCACGTCGACTTCGGCATCTGCGAGAGCAACGGGGTGTGCATGGGCATCATCCCGGAGGTGTTCGACCTTGACGACGAGGATTACCTGCATGTCCTGCAGGAGGAAGTGACACCGGAGAACGAGGCCCAGATCCTCGAAGCGGTCCGGCAATGTCCCCGGCAGGCCATTTCGGTCGAAGACGAGTAGCCCGTCGACGATGCGGTTCGTCTTCGTCCACGGCGGTTTTCACGCGGCTTGGTGCTGGGAGCGCACCATCGCCGAACTACAGAAGTTGGGCCATGACGGCGTTGCGGTGGACCTGCCCGGCCATGGTGCCCGACTGGCCGAAGAGTCGACGCTGGCGAACCGTCGCGCCGCGATCGTCGAGGTGATGAAGCCCGGGGATGTGCTCGTGGGCCATTCCGGCGGCGGGTTCGACGCCACCCTCGCCGCCGATGCGGCCCCTGAACTGGTGGGCCACATCGTGTACCTGGCCGCCGCACTGCCCAGAGAGGGCCGGACCTATCCCGAGGCGATGGCCATGCGGTCCGAGGAGGATCAACTCGGCGACGAATTCGACGGCGACGTCGGTGAGATGCTGGGCTACCTGCGCTTCGACGAGGACGGCGCGATGCACTTCGCCGACTTCGACGGAGCGTGGCGGTACTTCTACCATGACTGCGACGAGGCCACGGCCCGTTGGGCTTTCGAACGGCTGGGCCCCGAACGTTTCGGGGACACCACGGTCACGCCGGTGTCGGTGCCGCAGTTCTGGGCGGCTGATCTGCCTCGCAGCTTCATCCGGTGTCTGCAGGATCGTTCGATGCCAAAATGGCTGGCCGACACCGTGACACAGCGCCTCGGGGTGGAGCAACTCACCATCGACGCGTCGCACTCACCGTTTTTGAGTCGGCCGCGCGAGCTCGCCGAGCTGCTACTGCACGCCACCACCACCAGTCCGGTCACCGCCCTGACCCCGACGTAGCGCCGCCCTCACCGCAGAATCAACAGCGCGAAAGCTAAGCCGCGATCACCGTCTCACCGAACTGTTCGGTGGCTTCCAAAGCATGCGCCAGGCTGTCCCCGGGCAGCGTGACATGCAGCCAGGTCACCCCCAGCGCCGCCAACTTGTCGACACCGGCCAGATACTCGTCGGGATTGAAGTCGTCGGCGCCGGGATTGCCGCCCTCGAAGTTGTTGAACACGATGTCGACACTGTCCGGATCGCGACCGGCAGCCGCCAACCGGACCCGAAGATCCTCGATGCCGGCCGCCAAGGCGTCGAGTGAATCCATCGCGGCTGTTCCCGCGGTCTTGGCCAGACCCGGTGGTGCGGCGAACGGGCACCAACCGTCGCCGTGCTTGGCGACCCGGGCGCGCGCCGCGGACGTGTTGCCGCCGATCCAGATCGGTGGATGCGGATCGGCCACCGGTCGCGGATGCGCGGTGATACCGCGTGCGCTGAAGTCCTTACCCTCGAAGGTGTAGTCATCGGTGGTCCAGATGCCACGGATCACCTCGAGGGCCTCGTCGAACAGTGCAGCGCGCTCGTCGAAGGAGACGCCGAGCGCGGCGAATTCCCGCTTGAGATAACCGACGCCGACGGCCAGGGTGAATCGGCCGCCGGACATCAGGTCCAGCGTGGCACCGGCTTTGGCCACCACGAACGGATTTCGGTACGGCAGCACCACGATGTTGGGTACCAGACGCAGCGTGCTGGTGTGAGCTGCGGCGAAGGACATCGCCACGAACGGGTCGACCGCGTCATGGCCGCCGGCATCCAGCCACCGTTGCGACGGCGCCGGGTGGTCGGTGAACCCGAAGCCGTCGAATCCCGCTGCTTCGGCAGCCGCGGCCACCGCGGCAATCCCGCTGCCACTCACCAGATCCGGATGGTACGGGTGGGTGTGCATCGGGTGCGTGATGCTGTACCGCACTGCGGCTCCCGGCTCAGGTGGGGAAGCCGGAGAGGATGACGCCGTTGCAGTCGGCGGCGGCCTGACGCAGCTTGACCGCCTTCTGGTAGGCATCGGAGTAGTACCACGCACGCGCGGCGTCCACGGATTCGAATTCCAGCACCACCGTCTGGGTGCCGTGCCAGCTGCCCTCGATCACCTCAGCTTTCTGGTCGACGGCCAGGATGGTGGCCCCGGCCATCGCCTGGCCGGCCGCCTTCGCGTACTCGCCCATTCCGGCCGGGTCCTTGATGTCCTCGGTGATGATCACGTAGCCCTTGGCAGATGCCATATCCAAAATCCTTCTCTACTCTGTGTTTTCGCTGATCTCGCTGATCGCCCGTTCCGGGCAGTTGTCTATCGCCTCGCGCGCCGCATCCTCCAGCCCGGCAGGCACCTCCTCCGGGTCGGCCACCGCCCAACCGTCGTCTGACATCTCGAAGACCTCGGGGCACAGCGTCAGGCACATGCCGTGGCCGGCGCACCGGTCCTCGTCAACCCGGACCCGCATCAGGTGTCGAACTCCAGGTGCAGTTCGGTCAGGCCGCGCAGGATGAACGTGGGGATGTAGTTGTAGCGCCGGTCACCGTCGGATCCGTGCTCGGCCTCGGAGATCCGGATATCGGTGGTCCGGTCCAGCAGCCGCTCGATCCCGACCCGGGTTTCGGCCCGGGCCAACGGGGCGCCGGGGCAGCTGTGGATGCCGCGGCCGAACGCCAGGTGCTGGCGGGCGTTCTTGCGGGCCGGATCGAAGGTGTCGGGATCCTCGAAGCGGCGTGGGTCGCGGTTGGCCGCACCGTTGAGCACCATCACCGTGGTGCCCGCGTTGAGTTCGGTCTCGCCGATCGTCACCGGGCAGCGCGACAGCCGGAAATCACCCTTCACCGGGCTCTCGATCCGTAGCGCCTCTTCGATGAAGTTCGGGATCAGGGTGCGGTCTGCGCGCAGTTGACGCTGGATCTCGGGTTGTTCACACAGGACCTTCAACGCCGTGCTGAGCAGGCGCACCGTGGTTTCCTGCCCGGCCGAGAAGACATTCGTCGCCACCCGCGCGACGTCACCGACATCGGGGATGCTGCCGTCGGGGAACGTGGCCTCGGCCAGACCGGTCAGCACGTCGTCGCGCGGATTGGCCCGGCGATCCGACACGTAATCGGAGAACTGGCCGTACAGGAACTCGAGCGGGCTGTGCGACAGTGACTCCTTGCTGGTGCTGCCGATGCCGCCGCCCGAATTGTGCTTGATGCCGTTGACGAAGGCTTCCCGATCCTCGGCTGGGATGCCGAGCAGGTCGGCGATCACCAGCAACGTGAACGGGCCGGCAAAGCCCTTGATGAAATCCCCGCGGCCGGGGGCCAGGTAGCTGTCGAGCACCTCGTCGGCCAGCTGCCACATGGCGTCCTCGTTCTCCTTGAGGCGCTTGGGCGTGATCAGCCGCATCAGCAGCGACCGGTGGTCGGTGTGGGTGGGCGGGTCCAGTGTGGGCAACTGATCGCTGAACGGCAGGTCGTTGCGGTGCTTCTCGATCAGCGCCGTGACCTCTTCGGTGCTGCGGCCTTCCAGCGACACCGGGAAGCCCGGGAACGGTCCGGTCACCGAGAGGCAGGACGAAAAGGTCTCCTCGTCGTTGTAGACCTGCACGGCCTCTTCCCAGCCGGTCACCATGGTCACGTTGTAGTGGTCTTCGCGAGCGACCGGGCACTTGTTCCGCAGCGCTTCGAAGAAGGGGTACGGATCGTCGACCAATCGTTCATCGCGGAAAAAATCGATACCGGTTGGGTCGATCGCCATCTGTTGCTCCCGTTCCAGCCACACATATGAGAATGTGGCTCTCATCTACGAATAGTAGATTTCCACAGCGTCCGTTTTGCGTCAACGTCGGACCCCGATCCATCTGCGACAAGCAGCAAGAATAGTATTCTCAGCCACTACCCGCCCAGCATCGTCAGACCCCCGTCCACGGCGATCAGCTGGCCGGTGATGAAGCTCGCGCCGGCGGAGGCCAGGAACACCAGGACCGGCCCCAGATCACGGGCCGGATCCCCCAGCGCCCCACCCAGCGGGATGGTCATCTTCATCTGCTGGTCGACGAGCTCGGACAGCTCCGGTCCGAGGAAGTCCCGCAGCCGCTGCGCACCCGGGGTGTCGACCGCCGGGGCGAGCGCGTTGACCGTGACCCGGTCGGCCGCCCAGGCCTTGGCCGCCGACCGCGTCCAGGCCTGCACCGCGCCCTTGGTGGCCGCGTACACCGCCGAGATCGGGCTGCCCATCACCGCCTCGGCCGAGCCGAAGTTGATGATCCGCCCGCCGCCGTCGCGCATGACGGCGTGGGCCGCCTGGTTGGTGAAGATCGTCGCCTTGACGTTGGTGTCCATCAGGTGGTCGATGTCCGCCGCGTCGATCTGGCCCGGGACGCCCGGCTGCCACAAGCCCGCCGCGTGTACGAGCACGTCGAGTCCACCCATTGCCCCCACCGCAGCGTCCACCATCGCCTCGACCGCACCGGCATCCCGGACATCGCACTGCAGCCAGCTCACCACCGGACGCTCAGGGGGCGGGGTCCGATGAAAGGTGCCCACCACCTGCGCGCCCGCGGCGCTCAGCGTGTCCACAGCAGCCGCCCCGATTCCCGAGGCGCCGCCGGTCACCAGAATCCGGCGGCCCTGCAGCGGTGCGTCCATGGGGAAGATAGTTAGACAAACGTCAACTATTTGCAAGCGCCGAATTCCTTGTTACTGTCCGCAATATGGCCAGAGGAATCGGGGTAGAGGCTGCTGACGGTGGTCAGCGCCGCGCCTCGTTCCAGCGGGCCCGATCACACGAGACAAAACGCGCGCTGGTGCAGGCCGCGATGGCGCTGTGGCGCACCAACGGTTACGCCAAGACCACGGTTGCCGATATCTGCCGGGCCGCGGGCGTGTCCCGGGCCCTGTTCTACTTTTATTTCCCGGCCAAGGAGGATGTGCTGTTCGAGGTCGGCCTGACCTCCACCCGGTCGGCGCAGAAGCAGGTGAAATCGCTGATCGAAGGCGACTACGACGTGCCGGCGGTCATCACCGCGGCGCTGCGCAGCCTGGAACGGTCGATGGCACGCAATCCCCCCGAGTTGATCGTCGAGACGATCCTTGAGGGGTACCGCCACGAACACCGGATTCTGGCCGGCGACAGCGATCCCGACACTCGGGATGCCGACATGTTCGGCGAGTTGTTCGCCCGCGCCCAGGCCGACGGCAAGCTCGGCGCTCACGTCGACGTGGCCCATTTGTCCAGGCTGGCCCAGATCCTGGTCAGCGAGGGCGTCCGGCACTGGGCCGGCGGCGGTTTCGGCGGCCGTTCGTTCACCGACGTCGTCGCGCACGATATCGCCGCGATGATCACCGGCTACAACCTCAACATTTAGATCGGAGGACCCCCGATGGCGTGGGATTTCGAGACCGACCCCGAGTATCAGGCACTACTGGACTGGGCCGACGAATTCGTGACCCAGGAGGTCGAACCACTCGACCTGGCCTGGCCGCACCTGCAGTTCACCCAGCTGGACGGGCAGCGCCGGGAGGCGATCGACCCGCTCAAGGCGAAGGTACGCGAAAAAGGTTTGTGGGCCACGCATCTGGGCCCAGAACTCGGTGGGCAAGGTTACGGGCAACTCAAACTCGCACTGCTCAACGAGATCCTGGGCCGTTCGCAGTGGGCGCCGATCGTGTTCGGTTGCCAGGCCCCCGACACCGGCAACGCCGAGATCATCGCGCATTACGGCACCGAGGAACAGAAGCAGCGCTATCTCCATCCGCTCCTCGAGGGCGAGCTGTTCTCCTGTTATTCGATGACCGAACCGCACGCCGGTGCCGACCCCACCCTGTTCACCACCAGCGCAGTTAAAGATGCGGATGGGTCGAGCTGGATCATCAATGGTTGGAAGTTCTTCTCCTCCAACGCCGCAACCGCCTCATTCCTCATCGTCATGGTGGTCACCAATCCTGAGGTCAGCGCCTACCAGGGGATGTCGATGTTCCTGGTGCCCACCGACACCCCCGGCGTCAAGATCGTCCGTAATGTGGGCCTGTACGGCGAACGGGACAACGAAGGCAGCCATGCCCTGATTCACTACGACAACGTCCGGGTACCGGCAGAGGCATTGCTGGGCGGCGAGGGGCAGGCCTTCGTGATCGCGCAGACCCGGCTCGGCGGCGGCCGGATCCACCATGCGATGCGCACCATCGGCCTGGCGCAGAAGGCGTTGGACATGATGTGCGAACGTGCGCTGAGCCGCGAGACCCAGGGCAGCCGGCTCTCCGACAAGCAGTTCGTCCAGGGCTACATCGCCGATTCCTGGGCGCAACTGCTGCAGTTCCGGCTCATGGTGCTGCACACCGCGTGGAAGATCGACAAGTACAACGACTACAAGAAAGTCCGCAAGGACATCGCCGCGGTCAAGGTGGTGATGCCCACGGTGCTACACGACATCGCCTGGCGGGCAATGCAAATCCACGGTGCACTCGGGGTCACCAACGAGATGCCGTTCATGGGCATGGTAACCGGAGCCGCGGTGATGGGCCTGGCCGACGGACCGACCGAGGTACACAAGACCACGGTGGCCCGGCAGGTGCTGCGGGATTACCAACCGACCAGCGACACCTGGCCCACCGAATGGATACCCCGCAAGCGAGAGGCCGCGAAGGCGAAGTTCGCCGAATATCTGGAGGCAGAGGTGGACAACCTGTGACGCAACCTGATTCTGCTCCGCACCAGCGCGGTATCGACACCGCACGGCTTGCCGATTGGATGGACAACGCCGGCCTGCCCGGCAAGGGCGAGCCGACCGAAGCGCGGTTCCTGTCCGGCGGAACCCAGAACGTCATCTACGAGATCCGCCGCGGCGAACACTCCTGCGTGCTGCGGCTGCCACCGCCGGGGGCGCCACCGGACCGGGACAAGGGAATTCTGCGAGAGTGGCGCATCATCGAGGCCCTCGACGGCACCGACGTCCCGCACACCGCCGCGGTCGGGGTGTGCCCCGACGCCTCGGTGCTCGGCCGGCCGTTCTACCTGATGGGCTTCGTCGACGGCTGGTCGCCGATGGACACTCACGGCCGCTGGCCAGAGCCGTTCAACTCCGACCCGACTACCCGTCCGGGGCTGAGTTATCAACTGGCCGAGGGTATTGCGCTGCTGTCCAAGGTCGACTGGCAAGCCCGCGGGCTCAGCGATCTGGGCCGGCCCGACGGCTTCCACGAACGGCAGGTCGACCGCTGGATCGGGTTCCTCGAACGGATCAAGAACCGCGAGTTGCCCGGCCTGGAAGTGGCCACCGACTGGCTGCGGGCCCACAAGCCCCTCGATTTCATTCCGGGCCTGATGCACGGTGACTATCAGTTCGCCAACGTCATGTACCGCCGCGGCGCCCCGGCCATCCTGGCCGCCATCGTGGATTGGGAGATGGGCACCGTCGGCGATCCGAAGCTGGACTTGGCCTGGATGGTGCAGAGCTGGCCGACGGACACGGACAACCCAGAGCCGTCCGAGATGGGCTATGTCGACATGCGCGGCATGCCTTCTCGTGACGACGTCGTCGCCCACTACGCAAAGGTGTCCGGGCGGCAGGTCGACGATCTGGATTACTACCTGGTGCTGGCGAAGTGGAAGCTGGCGATCGTGCTGGAGCAGGGTTTCCAGCGGGCCGGCCAGGACGAGAAACTGCTGGCCTTCGGGCCGGTGGTCACCGAGTTGATGCGATCTGCCGCCGAGCTCGCCGAATCCACCGACTATCGGTGAAGGCCGCCGTCTGCCCCGAGTACGGGCCGCCAGAAGTCGTTCGCGTCGAAGACGTCCCCACACCCACGCCGGCGCCCGGTCAGGTGCGGGTCCAGGTCGGCGCGGCCGCGGTGAACTTCCCCGACGTACTGCTCGTGGCCGACCGCTACCAGATCAGCGTGCCGGTACCGTTTGTCCCGGGAAGCGAGTTCGCCGGGCTGGTCACCGAAGTCGCCGGTGACACTGAGGGTTTCGCCGTCGGTGACCGGGTGACCGGCACCGGGCTGTTCGGCGCGTTCGCCGAGCAGGTTTGCGTGCCGGCCGCCGGGCTGACTCGGATACCCGACGGCGTGGACGACCGCACCGCGGCGGCGTTCGGGGTGGCCCACCGCACCGCGTATCACTCGCTGCGGTCGGTGGCGCGGATCCAGCCCGGCGACGACGTGATCGTGCTGGGCGCCGGCGGCGGTGTGGGTTTGGCTGCCGTGCAGCTCGGGGCGGCGCTGGGCGCGAGGGTCACCGCGGTGGCGTCATCGCAGGACAAGCTCGCCGCCGCGGCCGAATACGGCGCCGCCGCGCTCGTCAACCATGCCGACGGCGATCTGCGCAGCGCGCTGCGGGAGGTGCTGCCCGAGGGTGCGCACGCGGTGCTCGATCCGGTCGGCGGCGAGCTGTCCGAACCGGCACTGCGGGCGCTGCGCCGCGGCGGCCGGTTCGTGACGATCGGCTACGCCTCCGGCGCGATCCCCCGTATCCCGCTGAACCTGGTGCTGGTCAAGGGGATTCACATCCTGGGCTTCCAATTCCAGGACGTGGCCCCGGACGAGTTCGCCCGCAACGAAGACGAGCTGCGCGCGCTGTTGGTCGACGGCACGGTCAGTCCGCACATCGGGACGGTGTATCCGCTGGTCGATACCGCCGCCGCGTTGCAGCACGTGGCCGACGGACGCGCCGTCGGTAAGGTCGTGATCGACCTCGGTCAGACCGCGTCGGTATCGAAATCCTTGGGCGGATAGAAATACTCCCGCCAGGCCGTGATCTTGCCGTCGGTGACCTCATAGGCACCCATCACCGGCCAGCTCATCTGCTTGCCGTTCACCACCCAGTGGTCGGTGCGCTCCATCAACACCACATCCCCGTCGACGGCGAGGTGCCGGACCTCAAGATCGACGCATTCACCACCGGCGAAGAACACCTTCATCATCTCGTAGATGGCATCCCGTCCGGCCAGCTGGGGCCAGTCAGGTCCGATGTCGAACGTGGCGTCCTCGGCGAAGTGGCTCATCACTTCGTCGACGTCGTTGCGCCCCCATGCGGCGATCTCAGCGCGGACGATCTCCTCAGCGGTCATCTACTCCCCCATTCGCCGGTGTGCATTTACACTCGTCCATCCGACTGTAATGATGATCTGAGCACTTGCCTAGCCCGCCACCGGCCCCGGAGCGAAGATGGTCCGGCGGGCCTGGGGCTGAGTTCTGCTGCAATCGAACAATTCCCACGGTGACATCACAGATGGCGATGACACTGGCGAACAGGTCGCCGGGATAGGGGCACGATGCTTGACCCTGGCCCGGGCCACCTGCTAAGCAGGTGCTCAGGAGAACCGGGCACATCCAGCTGAACCCAGCCCGTTTCAGCACCCTACTGCCCCGATGGAGGCCTCATGACTGCGCCGACCGCGCCAGCCGAACCCGATCTCTACTACGACCCCTACAGCGTCGACCTCAACATGAACCCCTACCCGGTCTTCGCCCGGATCAGGGAAGAAGCGCCGCTGTACTACAACGAACAGCACGACTTCTACGCGCTGAGCCGCTACGACGACGTCAACAAAGGCGTCATCGACCACGAGACCTTCATCTCCGGACGCGGCGCGCTGCTCGAGATCATCAAATCCGGCATGGAAATTCCGCCCGGCACACTGATTTTCGAGGACCCGCCGATCCACAACATCCACCGCAACCTGCTGTCCCGGGTCTTCACCCCGCGCAAGGTGCTGGCCCTGGAACCTCAGATCCGCGAGTTCACCGCACGTTGCCTGGACCCGCTGGTGGGAGCCGAACGCTTCGACTTCGTCAACGATCTCGGCGAACAGATGCCGATGCGGGTGATCGGCATGCTGCTCGGCATCCCCGAGGACCGCCAGCGGGCCATCACCGACCACGGCGAAGAGACCCTGCAGGGCCAGACGGTGGACGCGCTGGCCACCGGAGAGGTGTTCGCCGAGTTCATCGACTGGCGCACCCAGCATCCCTCCGACGACATCATGACCGACCTGCTCAACGCCGAGTTCGAAGACGAGACGGGCACGGTGCGCACCCTGCGCCGCGATGAGTTGCTGCTGTATTTGACCGTGATCGCCACCGCGGGCTCGGAGACCACCACCCGGCTGATCGGCTGGGCAGGCAAGACCCTCGCCGACTACCCCGATCAGCGACGCCAACTGGTCCAGAACCCCGAACTCATCCCCCAGGCCATCGAAGAGATCCTGCGCTGGGAGCCGCCGGCACTGCAGATCGCCCGCTATGTCACCCGCGACGTCGAATACTACGGGCAGACCGTGCCGGAGGGCTCGGCGATGCTGATGCTGGTCGGCTCGGCGAACCGTGACCACCGGCGGTTCGCGCCCGACGGCGATGTCTTCGACATCCACCGGGAACAGAAGTCACACATGACTTTTGGTGCCGGCACCCACTTCTGCATGGGTAACGCACTGGCCCGGCTGGAAGGACGTATCGCGCTGGAGGAGATCCTCAAACGCTTCGGAGAGTGGGAGGTGGACTGGGACAACGCCAAGCCGTCCGAGACTGCCGCGGTGCGGGGCTGGGCCGCCATGCCCACATTCGTGTCCTGACCCTGCTACGCCCCCTCCTACGCCGAAACGGCATTCCAGCAGGCGCTTTCTCGCACTTACGCTGCTGGAATGCCGTTTCGGCGGTTTGAGAGGGGGGTCAGCTGGCCGGGATCAGGTCGGCCGGCACCGAGCGGCTGACCATGGTGCCACAGCGGAATGCCTCGGTGTTTCCGACCACCTTGGCTTCGGGATCGTTGACCGCGGCCAGCGCGTGCGCCTTGAAAGCGCGTGCTGCCGCGGACAATTCGTGACGGACCGGATCCACGCTCAGATCTTCGGGACACTCGTCGCCCCACAGCGTCACCTCGGTGCGCCCTTGCTCCAGCGCGCCGAGAACGCCGCGCCGCACCCGCTCGTCGGTGTTGAACAGGTCGGCGGCCACGGCCACCGTCTGCGGATGCGGGCGGTCCTCCCAGGATTCCAACACCGACTCCAGCGCGATGGTCTCCACCCCGAGGATCTCCAGGGGCCGGACATCCTCGTCGGCGCCGATGAGCACCGTGACGTCCCACCCGGCCATCACCCGGTCGACCAGCCACCCGCCGGCGAACCGCACTGCGTCAACCACACAGGGGGCGACCACATCAAGCCGATACCGCATGTCGTCCTCCAATCTCACTGGCCGGCCGCCCCGTTGCGGCCGCCCGGCTGCTCGATCTCCCGCCCCAGCATCTCCGCGTAGCTCTTGAACACGTCGGTCAGCGGGAGCGAGGGATCGAGTAGCCATGAGGTCTCCATTCCATTGATGAATGCCAGGATCTCCACGGCCTTGGTGGCCGCGTCGAAGTCGGTGCGGTAACGGCCGGCGAGCTGCCCGCGGGTGATGATGTCGGTGACAATGTCACGCGCGGCTTGCTGCCGTTTCAGCAAACGATCGTGCAGTGGGGCGTCGGGCTGGATGTTCTCCACCAGCAGCACGGTGAAGGTGCCGACGAGCTCGGGGGCCCGGACAAACCGATCGGCCACCCGCTTGATCTCGTCTGCCAGGTCTCCGGACCGGTCCGCATGGACGTCGTCGTCGTGATCACGAATGTCGAGCACCGCATTGAGCAAGTGCTCCTTGGACTCGAAGTGGTGCAGCAGCCCGGCCGAGGTGACGCCGGCTTCCTTGGCGATCTGCGCCAGCGAGGTGTTGCGCCAGCCGTTGCGCGCCAACAGCCGCTCGGCCACCGAAAGTATCCGCTGCCTGCGGTCTTCCCCTTTGGCCAGCAGCGTCGCATAGGGACGCGCGTCCTCGGACTGCCCCTGTGCCCCAGACACCGAAGTCACCGAACTCCTTCGTCAAACCAACCTAGTGAACACACAGTAGGTTGGTTTTGGGGTCTGTGACAAGAGTCTCAGCGAAAGAATTCCCCGACGGGGGTCACATAGCGACGTCGTGCCCGGTCACAGCCCCAACGACTTGGCGATGATCACCTTCATCACCTCGCTGGTACCGGCGTAGATGCGGGCCACCCGGGCATCCGTGTACAGCCGGGCGATGGGGTACTCCATCATGTAGCCGTACCCGCCGAAGAGCTGCAGGCAACGATCGATGACCCGCGCCTGCATCTCCGTGCAGAACAGTTTCACCCGGGCCGCATCGGCCCCGGACAGCTCGCCGTCGACGTGCAGCGCCACCGCCCGGTCCAGCATCGCCTGCGCCGCCTCGACCTCGGTCGAGCACGCCGCGAGTTCGAACTTGGTGTTCTGGAACGAGGCCACCGGCTGCCCGAACGCCTTGCGGTCCTTCGTGTAGCCGATCGCCGCGGCGATCGCCGAGCGAGCCTGGGCCACCGAACCCACCGCCACGGTCAGCCGCTCCTGGGCCAGATTGTGGCCCAGGTAGCTGAAGGCCTCGCCCTCCTCACCCAGCACGTTGGCCACCGGCACCCGCACATCGGTGAACGAGAGTTCCGCGGTGTCCTGCACCTTGCAGCCCATCTTCTCCAGTTCGCGGCCCCGCTCGAAGCCGGCCATGCCGTCCTCGACGACCAGCAGAGTCAGCCCCTTGCGCCGGTTGTCCGGGTCGGTGGAGGTGCGCGCCACCACGACCACCAGATCGGCCTGGATACCACCGGTGATGAACGTCTTGGCACCGTTCAGCACATACTCGTCACCGTCGCGGACCGCCGTGGTACGCATTCCGGCCAGATCCGAACCGGTGCCGGGCTCCGTCATCGCGACGGCGGTCAGCAGCGTGCCCGCCGCCAGCCCCGGGAACCAGCGCTGCCGCTGTTCTTCGTTCGCGTAGTGCAGGAAGTACGGCAGGATCACCTCGAGCTGGGTACGCACGGTCGACAGCGTCACCAGCGCCCGGGCCGCTTCCTCCTGCAGCACCACGTTGTACCGGTAGTCGTCGATACCGGCGCCGCCGTATTCCTCGGGGATCGCCATGCCGAGCATGCCGAGTTCACCCATCTGCTTGAAGACGTCGCGGGGCATCCGGCCGCCCTTTTCCCACTCGGGATAGGCCGGGACAACTTCCTTCTCGATGAAATCCCGTGCCAGGGCCCGGAATGCTTCGTGGTCCTCGGTGAACAGATTGCGTTGCACTACTTCTCCCTAGCGTCAGTCGATGAGCTCGACCAGCGTGGCGTTGGCGGTACCGCCGCCCTCACACATGGTCTGCAGGCCGTAACGAATTCCGTTGTCGCGCATATGGTTGATCATCCGGGTCATCAACACCGCACCCGACGCACCGAGTGGGTGGCCCAGCGCGATGGCCCCGCCGAGCGGATTCATCTTGGCCTCGTCGGCACCGGTCTCGGCCAGCCAGGCCAGCGGCACCGGAGCGAACGCCTCGTTGACCTCGAACACACCGACCTCGTCGAGCCCGACGCCGGCCTTGTGCAGCACCTTCTCGGTGGCCGGGATCGGGCCGGTCAGCATCAGCACCGGATCGGCACCGGTCACCGCGCCGGCCCGGTACCGAACGATCGGCGAAAGACCCAGTGCCAGCGCACTTTCAGCCGTCATCACCAGCAGCGCCGCAGCGCCGTCGGAGATCTGCGACGAATTGCCGGCATGGATCACACCGTCCTCGGCGAAGGCCGGCTTGAGACCGGCCAGCTTCTCCACCGTGCTCCCCCGGCGCACCCCTTCGTCGGCCACCACCGGATCGACCTGATCGGCCGGGTCGGGAAAGACCGTGATCATCTGGTTCTCGAACGCACCGCGGTCCTGGGCGGCGGCGGCCCGTTCGTGCGAGGCCACCGAGTACTCGTCCAGCCGGGTGCGGTCGAAACCCCACTTCTTAGCGATCATCTCGGCGGAGATGCCCTGGTTGAACGAGAAATCCTGGTACCGCGCGAACACTTTCGGCCCATAGGGCTGACCGGTGGCCCGGGCCGCCCCCAGCGGCACCTTGCTCATCACCTCGACCCCGCCTGCGACGACGACGTCCTGCTGGCCCGACATCACGGCTTGTACCGCGAAATCAAGCGCCTGCTGGCTGGATCCGCAGGCGCGGTTGACCGTGGTGCCCGGGATGTGTTCGGGCCAACCCGCGGCCAGCACCGAATACCGGCCGATATTGCTGGACTGATCGCCGACCTGCGAGACGCAGCCCCACACCACGTCGTCGACGATGTCGGGGCTGATCCCCGCGCGCTCGACCAGTGCGTTGAGCACCAGTGCGGACAGGTCGGCGGCGTGGAATCCGGACAGGCCGCCGTTGCGCTTGCCGACCGGGGTGCGGACGGCCTCGACGATGACGGTTTCACGCATCAGCTCTGCTCCTTGCTCGCATGGTTGTCCCCCGTAGCTGCCGGCACCGCCCAGGTTCCGGTGAAGGACGGCTCGCGTTTGGCGGCGAACGCCGCATACGCCTCCCCCGAATCCGCCGTGGCGAAATTGCCCGGCTGAGCCCGGGCCTCGTTGCTCAGCGCCTGCTCGAACGTGGCGGTGGCACCGTCGTTGAGCAGCGCCTTGCTCTGCGCCAGCGCGAAAGGCGGTCCGGCGGCCAGCCGTGCGGCCAGCGCGTCCACGAAGCCGTCGATCTCCTCGGCGGGCTGGATCCACGTCACCAGGCCCAGCGCGTGCGCTTCTTCGGCCGAGACCATGTCGGCCAGCAGCACCAGCCGCTTGGCTTGCTGCAGCCCAACAAGTTTCGGCAGCAGCCAGGACCCACCGAGGTCGACCGACAGACCGCGTTTGGCGAAGATCTGGCAGAACCTCGACTCCGGGGTGGCGACCACCAGGTCGCAGCCCAGCGCCAGGTTCCAGCCCGCACCGACAGCCACGCCGGTCACCTTGGCGATGGTCGGCACCGAGAGGTTGTGCAGGGCCAGAGCCACATCGGTGAGACGCTGCAGCTTGCGCCGCGGGTGGACCTGCTCGCCGGTACCGATGTCGGCGCCGGAACAGAATGCGTCCCCGGCCCCGGTCAGCACGACGGCGCGGACGTCGTCGGCCGTGTCGGCGGCCCGCAGGGCGGCGGCCAGCTCATGCCACAGCTGCACGTCGATCGCATTCTTGCGGTGTGGACGGTTCAGGGTGAGGGTGCGCACTCCGTCGCGGTCCTCGGTCAGCAGGACGCTCATGAGTATTCCGGCCCGATCGCACCGTCGGCCCGCAGCTGCGCCAATTCAGCTGCGCTGTAACCGAGTTCACCCAGAACACCGTCGGTGTGCTGGCCGAGACCCGGCACCGCGCCCATCCCCAGTTCCATGCCGCTGATCACCGGCGGTGGCAACAGGGCCGAGATCTCGCCGCTCGGCGTGGGCACCTGACGCCAGCGATCGCGGGCTTTCAGGTGCGGGTGCGCGATGACCTCGCTGGGCAGGTTGTAGCGCGAGTTGCCGATCCCGGCCTCGTCGGCGGTCAGCTGAATATGGTCGAGATCATGCTGGGCGCACCAGGATTCGATGGCCTTGTTCAGCTCGTCGCGGTGCGCGCAGCGGTCGGAGTTGGTGGCGAACCGGGGGTCGTCGGCCAAATCCGGACGTTCGATGATCTCGCGGGCCAACCGCTGCCATTCGCGGTCGTTGGTGGTACCGAGCACCACGGTCTGCCCGTCGCGGGTGTCGAACGCCCCATACGGTGCGACCGCCGGCGAGCTCATGCCCAGCGGGATCTGGTCGATCCCGGAATGCTGGGTGTAGGTCAGCTGGTAGCCCATGATGTCGGTCATGGTGTCGAACAGGCTGACCGCCACGGCCGGCGCGACACCGGCGTCGCCGTTGCGGGCCCGGCCCAGCAGCAACGCCATGATGGACAGCGCCGAGTACAGACCGGTGGTGATATCGGCTACCGCCGCACCGGGTTTGGCCGGCATCCCGGCGAAACCCGTCGCGGCGCACGACCCCGACTCGGCCTGCACCAGCAGGTCGTAGGCTCGCTTCGCCGACAACGGGCCGCCCGGCCCGTACCCGTCGATCTCGAGCGGGATGACCTGCGGGTGGCGCACTTTGAGATCGTCGGGCCCGAGCCCCAGTCGCGCGGTGGCGCCGGGCGCCAGGTTCGACACGAAGGCGTCGGCACCGTCGAGCAACCGGTGCAGTACCGTCATCCCTTCGGCCGACTTCAGGTTGAGGGTGACCGATTCCTTGCCGCGGTTGGCCCAGACGAAATGGGCGGCCATCCCGTTGACCACCGTGTCGTAGTCGCGGGCGAAGTCACCCCCCTTGGGATTCTCGATCTTGATCACCCGGGCCCCGAAGTCGGCCAGCACCCGGGTGCACATCGGTGCGGACACCGCCTGCTCCATCGCGATGACGGTGATCCCGGCCAGGGGCAGGGCGGAACGGTCCGTCATCGGTGGTTCGCTCGTCAACTCGCTCACGAAGTCACATAACCATGCCGCCATCGACCGGCAGTACCTGGCCGGTGATGTACGACGCGGCGTCCGAGGCCATGAACACGAACGCACCGGCCACCTCGTCGGCCTCGGCCCAGCGCTTGAGCGGGATGCGGTTCATCATGTTGGCGGCGAACTTCTCGTTGGTGCGGATGGTCTCCGTCATCGGCGTGGCCGCCAGCGGGGCCAGGGCGTTGACCATGATGTTCTTTCCGGCGAGCTCCCGTGCCAGCGACTTGGTGATACCGATCAGGCCGGCCTTGGCCGCCGAGTAGTTCACCTGGCCCAGGGTGCCGGTGATCCCCGCCGACGAGGTCACGTTGATGATGCGACCGGTGCCGTCGGTCGGCATGTGCGGCAGCGCGGACTGGGTGACGTGGAAGGTGCCCATCACGTGGATGTCGAACGTGAGCCGGAACGTCTCGTCGGTCAGCTTCGGAAACATCGCCGGCGAGGTGACACCGGCGTTGTTGACCAGGATGTGCAGGTGACCTGAGCCGAGTGCGGCCGCCTGCGCCGTGGCGGCCACCGCGGCGTCGCGGTCACTGACGTCCAGCGCGGCACTGTCGGCTTTCCCGCCCGCAGCGTTGATCCGCTCGGCCACCGCAGCCGCGGCATCACCGCTGATGTCGGTGACGAGCACAGCCGCCCCGGCCGCGGCCAACGCCTCGGACACCGCCGCACCGATACCGGCGCCGGCCCCGGTCACCAGCGCCGAACGTCCGGTCAGGTCGAAATAGGTCTTCATGGATTCCGAAATCTCCTCAGTAACTCTTGGGCAGGCCGAGCACGTTGGCGCTCAGGAAGTTCAGGATCATCTCCTGGCTCACCGGGGCGATCTTCATCAGCCGGGATTCCCGGAAGAACCGGGAGATGTTGTATTCCTCGGAGTAGCCCATCCCACCGTGGGTCTGCAGGGCACGGTCCGCGGCGCCGAACCCGGCATCCGCGCACAGGTATTTGGCCATGTTGGCCTCCCGCCCGCACGGCTTGCCGTTGTCGTACAGCCAGGTGGCCTTGCGCAGGATCAGCTCGGCCGCATCGAGCCGGGCCAGCGAGTCGGCCAGCGGGAACGCGATGCCCTGGTTCATCCCGATCGGCCGGTCGAACACCACCCGCTCGTTGGCGTACTTGACCGCGCGGTCCAGCGCCACCCGGCCGATGCCCAGGGCCTCGGCGGCGATCAGCATCCGTTCCGGGTTGAGGCCGTGCAGGATGTACTTGAAGCCCTTGCCCTCCTCGCCGATCAGATGCTCGGCCGGCACCCGCAGATCGTCGATGAACAACTCGTTGGAGCTCACCGCATTCCGGCCCATCTTGTTGATGGGACGGATCTCGACGTGATCCCGGTCGAGGTCGGTCAGGAACAACGACAGCCCGTCGGTCGGCCTGCCCCCACGCTTCTCGACATCCTCACGGGACTCGGTACGCGTGAGCAGCAAGATCTTCTCGGACTCAAGGGCTTTGGAGATCCAGACCTTGCGGCCGTTGACGATGTAATGATCGCCGGAGCTGTCCCGACTCTTCTTCGCGAAGGTGGTGATCCGTGAAGTGTCCAGGCCGGCACCGGGTTCGGTGACACCGAAACACACGTGCAGGTCGCCGTTGACAATGCGCGGCAGCGTCGCCTTCTTCATCTCGTCGGAGCCGAACACCACCACCGGCTGCATGCCGAAGATCGACATGTGGATCGCGCTGGCGGCGTTCATCGCCCCGCCGGACCGCGCCACCTCCTCGGCCAGGATGGTGGCCTCGGTGATTCCCAGTCCGTGACCGCCATACTCCTCGGGGATGGTCATCCCGAGCCAGCCGCCCCCGGCGATGGCGTCGTAGAACTCCTGCGGGAACTCGTGGGCCTGATCCTTGGTCATCCAATAGTGGTCGTCGAACCTGGAGGCCAGCTCCGCAACGGATTTGCGGATCAGCTGCTGGTCCTCGGTCAGTTCGAAGTTCATACCGCCCGACACTCGTGTGTTCTCCTCAACTGTTCTGGGCCATGCTTCGTGCGTTTCAGTCCCGCGCGCCGGCAACGGCTTTCGCGTTGGCCTGGAAGTCGGCGAAGCTGGCGCCGGTCTTTTCCTTGTGGCTCAGGGCGCGGATGGACACGTCGTGCCCTTCGGCCTGCTTGCGTAGTGCACCGACGGTCGCCTGCTCCTTGGGGACGTGGACGAACGGGTCGAAGTGGTACAGCCGCATCGCGTTCTCGTGGGTGATCTTGTTGATCTCGTCGTCGGGCACCTCGTAGGTGTCGAACACCGCGCTCAACTCCTCGGGCGCACCGGGCCACATCGAGTCCGAGTGCGGGTAGTCCATCTCCCAACAAATGTTGTCCACACCGATCATGTGCCGGTTCTTCACCCCGACCGGATCGGAGATGAAGCAGGTCATGAAGTGCTCGCGGAACACCTCCGAGGGCAACTTGTCACCGAAGTCCTGATGCGTCCACGTCGAATGCATGTCGTAGGTACGGTCCACCCGGTCCAGGAAATATGGAATCCACCCGGTGCCGCCCTCGGACAACGCGATCTTCAGATCCGGGTAGGCCTTGATCGGCGCCGACCACAACAGATCCGCGGCCGCCTGCACGATGTTCATCGGCTGCAGCGTGATCATCACGTCCATCGGCGCGTCCGGCGCCGTGATCGCCAGCTTGCCCGACGAGCCGATGTGCACGTTCATCACCGTGTCGGTGTCCACCAGGGCCTCCCACAACGGCTTCCAGTACTCCAGGTCGTGGAAGGAGGGGTAGCCCAGCGTGGACGGGTTCTCGGTGAAGGTCAGCGAGTGGACGCCCTTCTTCGACACCCGACGGACCTCGTCGGCGCACAATTGCGGGTCCCAGATCGCCGGGATCGCCATCGGGATGAACCGCCCCGGGTTCGACCCACACCATTCATCGATGTGCCAGTCGTTGTAAGCCCGCACCAATGCCAAGGAGAACTCCTCGTCGTCGGTGGCGAACAACCGCGCCGCAAACCCCGGGAACGACGGGAAGTTCATCGTCGCCAGCACCCCACCGGCATTCATGTCCTTGACCCGCTCGTCCGGGTCATAGCAGCCCTTACGGATCTCGTCGAGCCCCTGCGGCTCCAGGCCGTACTCCTCCTTGGGCCGCCCGGCCACCGCATTGAGCGCCACGTTCGGGATCACCGTGTCCCGGAACTGCCAGGTGTCGCTGCCGTCGGGGTTGTGCACCAACCGCGGCGCCTCATCCCGGTACTTGGCCGGCAGGTGGTTCTTGAACATGTTCGGCGGCTCGATGATGTGATCATCGACGCTGATCAAGATCATGTCGTCTTTGTGCACTGCCTCACTCCGTTCCATGGGCCCGCCATATTGGTTCTCTATGGGAGAAAACTAGCTTCTCGTCTGAAGAGAATCAATGTCTGAAGCCGCTGACATGGAGATTTAGCCAGGTCACCACACAATCTGGACCCTCCTTGTTGACCATCGACGCAAAAGATGGAAATCTGTTAGTCGGAAATGAGAACCCGATTCTCACAACGGAGAGTCACGATAGGTCACCGAGAGGAGAACCGCCCCGTGCGCCTGGCCCCCCTGCCCGCCGAGGAGTGGGACGACGACGTGCGACGAGCACTGTCGGTCATGCTTCCCGAGGAGCGGCTCAATCCCGAGGGAGCGGGTACCGCACTCTCGACGCTGGCTCGACACCCTGCGCTGACCAAGGCCTTCCTGCGGTTCAGCAATCATCTGCTGTTCCGGTCGACGCTGGATCCGCAGACCCGCGAGTTGGCGATCCTGCGGATCGCCCACCGCCGCGAGTGTGAGTACGAGTGGACGCACCACGCCTTCATCGGCAAGGCCGAGGGACTCACCGACGAGCAGATCGCGAGCAGCACCAGTGGCCAGGCCTGCACTCCCCTCGACCAACTCGTGCTCGATTCCGTCGACGAACTCGACGGCCAATCGAAGATCTCGGACGGCACCTGGACCGCGCTGAGCGAGCACCTCTCCGAACACCAGCGCATGGACCTGGTCTTCACAATCGGCGGCTATGGCCTGATGGCCATGGCTTACAACACCTTTGGAATTGCGCCGGAATCCGGCCACTAACTCCAGAACAGAAAGAGGCAGACAATGGCGTTCTTCCCGAAGCCGGCCGCGGGCAGTTGGACAGAGAACTGGCCCGAGTTGGGCACCGCCCCGGTCAATTACGAGGATTCGATCGATCCCGAGCACTGGAAGCTGGAGCAACAGGCCATCTTCCGCAAGACCTGGCTGCAGATGGGCCGTGTGGAGCTCATTCCCAAGAAGGGCAGCTACATCACCCGCGAGCTGCCGTCGGTCGGCCCCGGCACCTCGATCGTCATCGTCAACGACGGCGAGCAGATCCGCGCCTTCTACAACCTGTGCCGTCACCGCGGAAACAAGTTGGTGTGGAACGACTACCCCGGCGAAGAGGTCTCGGGCAGCTGCCGCCAGTTCGTCTGCAAGTACCACGCCTGGCGCTACAACCTCAAGGGCGACCTGACGTTCATCCAGCAGGAGCAGGAGTTCTTCGACGTCGACAAGGCCGAATACCCGCTCAAGCCCGTCCGCTGCGAGGTGTGGGAGGGGTTCATCTTCGTCAACTTCGATGACGACGCGGTGTCACTCGAGGAGTACCTGGGCGAGTTCGGCCAGGGCCTCAAGGGTTACCCGTTCCACGAGATGACCGAGCACTACAGCTACCGCTCGGAGATCAAGGCCAACTGGAAGCTGTTCATCGACGCGTTCGTCGAGTTCTACCACGCGCCGATCCTGCACATGAAGCAGGCGGAAAAGGAAGAAGCCGAGAAGCTGGCCAAGTTCGGTTTCGAGGCGCTGCACTACGACATCAAGGGCGATCACTCGATGATCTCGTCCTGGGGCGGCATGAGCCCGCCGAAGGACCTGAAGATGGTCAAGCCCATCGAGCGCATCCTGCACAGCGGGCTGTTCGGGCCGTGGGACCGCCCCGACATCGACGGCATTCTGCCCGACGAGCTGCCGCCGGCGATCAACCCCGGCCGGCACAAGACCTGGGGCCAGGACTCGTTCGAGTTCTTCCCGAACTTCACCCTGCTGTTCTGGGTGCCGGGCTGGTACCTGACCTACAACTACTGGCCCACCGGTGTGGACAGCCACATCTTCGAGGCCGACCTGTACTTCGTGCCGCCGAAGAACCTGCGCGAGCGGCTGTCCCAGGAACTGGCCGCGGTGACGTTCAAGGAGTACGCGTTCCAGGACGCCAACACCTTGGAAGCCACCCAGACACAGATCGGCACCCGCGCCGTACTCGACTTCCCGCTGTGCGACCAGGAAATCCTGCTGCGCCACCTGCACCACACCGCGCACAAGTACGTCGACCGGTACAAGGAGTCGCTGGCCGCCGAAGCCAACGGGAACGGTTCGACGAACGGCAAGCACGCCGCCGCTGACGATGCGGCCACACAGAAGGATCCCGCAAATGTCTAAGCTGCCAGAGGAATTCGCCGACCTGGAGCGATTCAGCGACTGGTGCCTGCGCACGGAGGAAGAGCGCTACCAGAAGCGGCTCAACTCGACGATGGACGAGATGCAGGAACTGTACGACGCCGGCATGGCACGACTCGAGGACATCATGGTCTACGTCGACGCCCGCTTCCCGCTGTCGAGCATGCCCGACGATGCCAAGGCGCTGGTGCATCTCGGTCAATCCATCGTCATGGTGAGCTTCCCGATCGAAGTGTGGAAGCAACCGCGGGTGCTCGACAGCGGCGCGGCCTACGTCAACCTCATCAAGGAGCCGGTGGTCTAGGCGTGTCGAATGTGCTGACCCTCAAAGCCGCGGGTCTGGTCGACGTCGATGCCGGGACGATCATTCGTCCCGGCATTGTCCGTGTCGACGGAGACCGCATTGTCGGTATTGGTGGCGAGATCCCGGGCAACTCCGAGGTGATCGATCTCGGCGACTCGATCCTGCTGCCCGGCCTGATGGACATGGAGGTCAATCTGCTGATGGGTGGCCGGGGCGAGAATCCCGGCCTGTCCCAGGTGCAGGACGACCCGGCGACCCGGGTGCTGCGCGCGGTGGGCAACGCCCGGCGCACCCTGCGCGCCGGGTTCACCACGGTGCGCAACCTCGGACTGTTCGTCAAGACCGGCGGCTATCTGCTCGACGTCGCGCTGGGCAAGGCGATCGACGCCGGCTGGATCGACGGGCCGCGCATCGTGCCGGCCGGGCATGCCATCACGCCCACCGGCGGTCATCTGGATCCGACGATGTTCGCCGCGTTCATGCCGGGCGTGCTGGAGTTGACCATCGAGGAGGGCATCGCCAACGGGGTCGACGAGATTCGCAAAGCGGTGCGCTATCAGATCAAACACGGCGCTCAGCTGATCAAGGTGTGCTGCTCGGGTGGGGTGATGTCGCTGACCGGTGAGGCCGGCGCACAACACTATTCGGACGAGGAGCTGCGCGTCATCGTCGACGAGGCGCACCGCCGTGGGCTGCGGGTGGCCGCGCACACACACGGGGCCGAGGCCGTCAAGCACGCCGTCGCGTGCGGTATCGACTGCATCGAGCACGGGTTCCTGATGGACGACGAAGCCATCCAGATGTTGGTGGACAACGACCGCTTCCTGGTCACCACCCGGCGACTGGCCCAGGCCATGGACGTGTCCAAGGCACCGAAGGTGTTGCAGGACAAGGCCGCAGAGATGTTCCCGAAGGCCGAGACGTCGATCAAGGCGGCCTACGAGGCCGGGGTGAAGATCGCCGTCGGCACCGATGCCCCGGCGATCCCGCACGGCCGCAACGCCGACGAGCTCGTCACGCTGGTGGAGTGGGGCATGCCCCCGGCGGCGGTGCTGCGGGCGGCCACCACGGTGGCCGCCGACCTGATCAACGTCACCGACCGCGGCCGGCTCGCCGCCGGGCAGGTTGCCGACATCATCGCGGTGCCGGGCAATCCACTCGAGGACATCACCGTTACACAGCATGTGGATTTTGTAATGAAAGGCGGTAAGGTCTTCCGCAATGAGCACATCAACTAGCAAGCCCACCCGCACCGAGGATCTGATCGAGATCCAACAGGTGCTCGCCAAGTATGCGGTGACGATCACCCAGGGTGACATCGATGGCCTGATCAGCGTTTTCACCCCCGACGGCACCTACAGCGCCTTCGGTGAGACCTACACCCTCAACCGGTTCCCGGTGCTGGTGGACGCCGCTCCCAAGGGCCTGTTCATGACCGGCACCGCCCTGATCGAGTTGGTCGAGGGGGCCGATACCGCGACCGGAACCCAGCCGCTGTGCTTCATCGAGCATTCCAAGCACGACATGCGCATCGGCTACTACCGCGACACCTATGAGCGCACCGCCGACGGGTGGCGGCTGAAGACTCGTGCGATGACCTTCATCCGACGCAGCGGCGACCACGACCACGGCCGGCCGCACGCAATCGGCAGGCCCGAAGCAGGATGAGCGAGCTGCACGACCCCGCGACATTCCGGACCGCGCTGCGCACATGGCTCGGCGAGAATGACCTGACCCCGCCGGACGATCACTCGCTGGCCGCGCACATGAAGCAGTTCGCCCGGGTGATGCGCGCTCTCTACGACGGCGGCTGGGGCCGTTACGGCTGGCCCGAGCACGCCGGCGGGCTCGGTGGCCCAGATGTGTTGCGTGCCATTGTCGGTGAGGAGATCGTCGGCCGGCGGTTGGCCGAGCCGGGTCCGTATTCGATGATCGAGGTGCTGGCACCGACGATGATCGACTACGCCAGCCCGGAGCTGGCCGCCGAGATGCTGCCCAAGATGCTCTCCGGTGAAGAGCAGTGGTGCCAAGGGTTTTCCGAGCCCGGTTCGGGCAGCGATCTGGCGTCGTTGACCACCCGCGCGGTGCGGCGCGACGACGGCAAATGGGTGGTCAACGGTCAAAAGGTGTGGACCAGCTTCGCGCAGTTCTCCCACCGCTGCATCCTGCTCACCCGAACCGGCGACGCCGACACCCCCAATCACCAGGCGATCACGGCCTTCTTCGTCGACCTCGACTCCCCTGGCATCAGCGTCCGACCGCTGCACACCATGCACGATGTCGACGAGTTCTGCGAGGTCTACTTC
The DNA here is from genome assembly GCF_019050325.1 of [Mycobacterium] fortunisiensis. GTDB lineage: Bacteria > Actinomycetota > Actinomycetes > Mycobacteriales > Mycobacteriaceae > Mycobacterium > Mycobacterium fortunisiensis. Next base: position 155,965 of record NZ_VOMB01000021.1, read on the forward strand.
GATGACGTGGTCGTCGACGAGTCCCGGATGCTGGGCAAGCCAGGCGATGGCTGGCAGCTGGCCATGGACCTGCTGCCCTACGAGCGCTCCACCTGCTTCTGGCAGCGCATCGCCTACCTCTACTCGCGCTTCGATGCCCTGATCGAGGCGGTGAAACGCCAAGGCCAGGTGGTGGATTCGGATCTCGGCGAGGTCTACCTGGCGCTACACACCCTGCGCTGCCGGTCGGCGGCCACCCAACGCCGGTTGGCCGAAGGGCACAAACTCGGGCCGGACACCTCGATCGACAAGGTGCTGCTGGCCGGTGCCGAGCAGTTGCTCTACGACACCGCACGCAATCTGCTGCCGGGCGTCATCGAATTCGAGGACTCCGCGTGGCGCACCGAGTACCTGTACTCGCGGGCGGCCACCATCTATGGCGGCACCGCCGAAGTGCAGCGCAACATCATCGCCCGCCGCCTGCTCGACCTCGGCAAGGAGTGATCGTGGACATCCAACAGGACACCTCCCTGGACGGCGAGTCACTCGCCCTGCTGGAAGACACCCTGCGCAAGACCATGCTCTCGGCCTCCGGTCCGGAACTGGACGCCGCGCTGGCCGAGTTGGGCTGGGCCGAGATGCTCTCCGACATGCCCGAGGTCGCCATGCCGCTGGTGTTCCGGCTCCTGGGCGAAACCGGTTCGCACGCTTCGGTTCTCAACGACGTACTGCTGGAGACCATCGGCGGCCTGCCCGGCGGCACCCCACCGATGCCCTACGCCGGCGGCGGCTGGGTGGTGTGGGAACGTACCGAGGGCAGCAACCCGGCGCTGGGTGGTCTGCCGTTGCTGCAGGTGCCCGACGGGCAACTGCTGCGAGTTTCCGAAGCCCGCCGGGCGTTGGGCTGGTGGCTGGTCGGATCGGCTCGGGCCATGCTGGCCCTGGCCCGCCGCCATGCGCTGGACCGGGTGCAGTTCGGCAAGCCCATCGCGTCGTTCCAGGCGGTGCGGCACAAGCTGGCCGAGACCCTGGTGGCCATCGAGGGCGCCGAGGCGACCCTCAGCCTGCCCGGTTCGGACAACGTGGACCTGACCTCACTGCTGGCCAAGGCCGCCGCGGGCAAGGCCGCGCTGACCGCGGCCAAGCATTGCCAGCAGGTTCTCGGCGGCATCGGTTTCACCGAGGAACACGAGCTGCACGTGCACGTGAAGCGGGTGCTGGTGCTCGACGGATTGCTGGGCAGCTCACGGGAACTGACCCGCAAGGCCGGTGCCGGAATGCGGGCCCGCGGTACCGCCCCGCGCCTGGCCCAGCTGTAAATTTTCCCCGCCGAGCAGACATAAAACTGTCCATTTCCACGTGGAAATGGGCAGTTTTGTGTCTGCTCGCGCTATGGGGTGACTCGCGATCTAGGGGGTGAGGGGTTCGGCGAAGACGGTGGCCGTCGAGCGGCCACGGAGCACAGTCGAACCCCGCACCACCCAGTGCCGGCCCTCGTCGGCGTCGGCATGCGCCAGCGCGCTGCCCGAGCACAGCACCGCCGATTCACGATCCTTGGCGTGGTCGGCCAGCCGGGCCGCTTCGTTGACCGCGTCACCGATCACCGTGTATTCATAGCGGTTCTCCGCGCCGAGGTTTCCGGCGAACACCGAGCCGCACGAAATCCCCACGCCGAACTCGACATCGGGTAGTTCGTGCAGCCGCGGGATCAACGCCCGGGCGGTGGCCAGCGCCGAGGTTGCCGGATTGTCCAGGCGCAACGGCGCACCGAAAACGGCCAGCACCGCGTCACCCTCGAACTTGTTGATCAGCCCATGGTGGTGCTCGACCGTGTCCACCACGATCTTGAAGAACCCGTTGAGCAGCTCTGCCACTTCCTGCGGCGGTCGCGACGCGGCCAGCGCGGTCGAACCGACCAGGTCGACATAGAGGACCGCGGCGTCGCGCACATCCCCGGCGACCACTCCGCCCTGTTGCAGCGCGTGGCGGGCCACGTCGGCACCGACGTAGCGACCGAACAGGTCGCGCAACCGGTTGCGTTCGGCCAGACCGGCCACCATCCGATTGAACCCGTATTGCAGCCGGCCGATCTCGGACGACTCGTACACCTTGACCGACACACCGGACCAGCCACGCTCGACGGCTTTCATGGCGAGCACGACTTCCCCGATCGGGTCCGACACCGAACGCGCCACCAGGAACATCGACCGCACCCCGAAGATCAGCGAGACGACGGCCAGCACCAGCACCGCCGTCTCCACCGGCGCCGTCTTCTGTACGAACCATCCGTTGGAGCGGGCCAACACGATCAGGGCGATTCCCAGGATCGGCAGGCCGCTGAACAGGGTCCAGATGGTGATCAACCGGGCCAGCACACCCGGCATCCTGACGATTGCGGCCGACGAGGCGGTCAGCGACGCCGCCACGATCGGGCGCAACATCCGCTGCGTCACCAGAAATCCCATGCACGCGGCCGCCACCCCGCCGAACAGGATTGCGCCGCCCATCAGATAAGCCACGCCCCCGCCGGCCCCGAGGTTCAGCAGCGTGTACACGACCGCGCTCACCGCCCAGGTGGAAAACTGGATGATGGTCTGACGTGGTGCGATGCGCATGGCGGCCCGCTGCTGCCGGGGCGTCGGATTCTGGCCCGCGGCATACCATTTGAATGTCGGATGGACGACGAGCCAGCCCACCACGGTGTCGACCACCGCCGCCGCGACCATCAGCGCGATCAGGGCAACCAGGTTCGCCTGTGTCAACAGCTGACGTGCGTCGCCGACGGTATTTCGACTCAGGGTGAGCACCACGAAGGTCACCGCAGCGGCCGCGGTGGTCTGCGCGTAGATCTGCCTGGCCGCGTAGCTGACGCTGAGCCGGATCGCCCCCATCGCCAGAGGCCCAGGCCTACTTGATGTTCTGTTTCATTCCGTCGATACCCATCAATACCGGCCAACCGCCGACGCTCAGCGCATTGCCGTGTCCGGTCTGATGAATGTCGAACACCGATTGGATGGCGGCGTAGAACCCCTGCACGTCGAGGGTTTGGTTGACCGCGCGCTTGGCCTGGCGCAACGCGAAGGCCGGCATCTGGGCGATCTGGGCGGCCAGTTCGGCGGTCTGGGCGTCGAGCTCGTCACGCGGCACCACCCGGTTGACCATGCCCGTGCGTTCGGCTTCCTCTGCGGTCAGCGCCCGGCCGGTGAACAGGATCTCCTTGGCCTTGCGGGCGCCCAGCTCCCAGGTGTGGCCGTGGTACTCGACACCGCCGATACCCATCAGCGCCACCGGATCGGAGAACAATGCGTCATCGGCGGCCAGGATGAGGTCGCAGGGCCAGCAGAGCAGCAGCCCGCCGGAGATGCAGCGGCCCTGGACCGCGGCGATCGACGGCTTGGGCACGTTGCGCCAGCGCAGCGTGTACTCGAGGTAGCGCCGCGATTCGTGCTCGACGAGGAACTCCAGCGTGATCTTGTCGGGCACCGGCCCGCCACCGCGCAGATCGTGGCCGGCCGAGAAGTGCTTGCCGTTGGCCCGCAGCACGATCACTTTGACCTCGTGATCTTCGGCGGCCCTGGTCCAGGCCGCATCCAGCTCGTCGAGCAGTTCGGAGTTCTGCGCGTTGGCGGCCTCGGGCCGGTTCAGCGTGATCGTGGCGACCGAGTCGGTGGCGTCGTAGTCGATGTACACGTCTTTCCTTCTGCTCACAGCTGCCCGCAAACAGTGCCCCGGCGGCGCCGATTTTGGTGTGAAACCCTTCTTCTCAAAGGACTTCTATAATTCCCATCATGAGAATACTATTCTCACAGTACGAAAGTTACAATCTCCGACACGTTGGCCGCGAGGGGGTCTGGCACCACAATGGCAAGGCGTTCTCCGGTACAGTCAGTTCATGTTCTCCCCACTCGACAAGCGTCGGAGCAGCCAGTGACTACCGCTGGCGAAGAACCGGCCTGGAAGCAACGAGCTGTCGAGCGGTCGATCAAAACGGCCAAGCTACGGGCCGCTCAGCGCGTCCAGCGCTTCCTGGATGCAGCCCAGGCGATCATCATCGAAAAGGGCAGCACCGACTTCACCGTGCAAGAGGTCGTGGATCGCTCTCGGCAGTCGCTGCGGAGCTTCTACCTGCAATTTGACGGTAAGCACGAGCTCCTGCTCGCCCTGTTCGAAGACGCGCTGAGCCGCTCGGCCGATCAGATCCGGGCCGCCACCTCGACCCAGGACGAGCCGATCGAGCGGCTCAAGGTCGCCATTCAACTGCTGTTCGAATCGTCGCGTCCCGATCCGGCCGCCAAGCGACCGTTGTTCACCGACTTCGCTCCCCGGCTGCTGGTATCACACCCGTCAGAGGTCAAGGTGGCCCACGCGCCGCTGCTGGCCCTGCTCACCGAGCTCATGGAAGAGGCCTCCGCGGCCGGCCAGCTCCGCGCCGGGATCAACCCGCGCCGGATGGCTGCCATGGCAATGCAGACGGTGATGTTCGTCGCACAGTCCAGTGGAGGCGTCGACGAGGCATCGATCCACCCGATCTCCGCCGACGAGGTCTGGGATTTCGTGGCCAACGGATTTGCCGCCAGCTAGCTGAGAATCTCGTTCTCCAGGTAGAAGAATTTGCCTTACCCACAAGCGCGGGTGCAATCTCCGCCGCGCGCGCCATCGCCCCACGCACAGGGCCGCCAGAGGCATTGACACCCGCGCGTCGCGCTCGATCGTCGAGCCCGGACGCCGCGACCCGGCCACTGTTCATGTCTTCGGAGCTGCCGGGGCGCCGACACGCACGTCCTCGGCACTCGATCCGCCGCGAATGCTCGCCGCGAGGGTAGCTGAGAATCCCATTCTTCTAAGCGAAGAGTACAAATTGCCCCAAACGGATCTGTCGTTGACACAGCAGGTTACCCGGTGACAGAGTGCTGAGCAGCTGCACAGTTTTTCGCGCATGCCTACGTTGCACAATCACGACACAGAACTGGGGTAATCAATGACTGGACGGGTGGAAGGCAAGGTCGCGTTCGTCACCGGCGCGGCCCGCGGCCAGGGGCGTAGCCACGCGATACGGCTCGCGCAAGAAGGCGCCGACATCATCGCGATCGACATCTGTGGGCCGATCCGCCCCGGCGTGGAGACCGCCATCCCGGCCTCCACCTCCGACGATCTGGCCGAGACCGCGAACCTGATCAAAGGCCTCAACCGCCGCGTCGTCACCGCCGAGGTCGACGTGCGCGATGCCGACGCCATCAAGGCCGCCGTGGACAGCGGTGTCGAGCAGCTCGGCCGCCTCGACATCATCGTGGCCAACGCCGGTATCGGCAACGGCGGCGACGTCCTGCACGAGACCAGCCAGCTGGACTGGGACGAGATGATCGACATCAACCTCTCGGGTGTCTGGAAGTCGGTGAAAGCCGGTGTGCCGCACCTGATCGAAGGTGGCCGCGGCGGCTCGATCATCTTGACCAGCTCGGTCGGCGGCCTCAAGGCCTACCCGCACTGCGGCAACTACGTCGCCGCCAAGCACGGCGTCGTCGGCCTGATGCGTGGCTTCGCCGTGGAGCTGGGCCAGCACAACATTCGTTGTAACACCGTGCATCCCACGCATGTCGCCACGCCGATGCTGCACAACGACGGCACGTTCAAGATGTTCCGGCCGGATCTGGAGAACCCGGGCCCCGACGACATGGCGCCGATCTGCCAGCTGTTCCACACCCTGCCCATCCCGTGGGTGGAGGCCGTGGACATCAGCAACGCCGTGCTGTTCCTGGCCTCCGACGAGGCCCGCTACATCACCGGTGTGACGCTGCCGGTCGACGCGGGCAGCTGCCTCAAGTAGTCGCGGTCCCCGGGCCCGGACCCAGTGTCGCGGCTCCGGTCTGCGGGTGGCGGTACCAGCCACCCGCAGCCCGGGTGCCACCGTCGACGTGGATCGTCTCCCCGGTGATGTAGGCGGACAGGTTGGACGCCAAGAACACTGCGGTACCGGCGATTTCGTCGACGTGACCGGCCCGGCCCAGCGGGACACCGCCGGCAGCGTTGGACAGCACCCCATCCGGGGTCAGGGCGACGAGCCCCTCGGTCAGGGTGAAGTCCGGTGCGATCGCATTGACCCGGATATTGTGCGGCGCGAGCTCGAACGAAGCGGTCTGGGTGTAGTTGATCACACCGGCTTTCGCGGCCGCATAGGCGGCGTAGCCGGGGGCCGCGCGCACTCCCTCGATCGACGTGAGATTGATGATGCTGCCGGGCAATTCGTCGGCCACCAACTGGCGCGCCACCCGCTGCGTGCACAGCAGGACATGACGCAGATTGCTCCGGTACAGCGCATCCCAGCCATTTTCGCGCGTCTCGAGCAGCGGCGAGGCGAACGTGCCACCGGCGTTGTTCACCAGAATCCGCACCGGACCCAGTTCGGCAGCCGTCTGCGCCAGCGCGGCATCCACCTGTTCGGATTCACGCACATCGGTGACGATCCCCAGCACACCGGTCGACTCGGCAGCTTCCGCACAGCTCTGCGGATCACGCTCCCAGATCGCCACCGAGGCACCGAAAGCCGCCAGACCGGCAGCAATACCCCGCCCGATACCAGTGCCGCCGCCGGTGACCACGGCCACCTGGCCGGTGAGCAGAATGTCAGAAGGATTGATGGCCATGGTTGTTGACGCTACCGACTCGACCGTCGATGAGGCCAGATGCAGCGCTGGGTGACCGGGGACGCCACCGGTACGCAGTTCCCCGCCGATCCGGACACCCTGCACGCCGCCGGACCCGATTTCCTCACCGCGGCCCTGCGGTCCTTCGGCGTACTGACACAACACAACCGGGTCACCGCGATCATTCGGTTCCAGGAGTGCGCGGGCGGGAGCACCGGGCGCAAGGCCCAGTTGGATGTGCGCTACGCCCACCCCACCGACCGGCTGCCCACCGAACTGTTCGTCAAGTTCTCCCGCGATTTCGACAATCCCCGCCGCGACCGCGGCAAGTCGCAGATGGAGCTCGAGGTGGCCTTCGGCGCGCTCTCGACCGGCACCGCGTTGCCCGTCACCGTACCCGTCTGCCTGTTCGCCGACTATCACCGTGACTCGGGCACGGGCATGCTGTTGACCGAACGGATCTCTTTCGACACCAACGGGATCGAACCGCACTACGACAAGTGCCTGGACTACCGGATGCCAGACCCGCTCGGTCATTACCGGGCGCTGTTGACATCGGTCGCCCGGCTGGCCGGCGCCTACAAGGCCGGCGCCCTACCCGACACGACCGCCGGCCAATTCCGTTATGACGCCACGAAAGTCACCGTCGGAACCCGGGTCCAGCACAACGCCGCCGAACGCACCGCGCAGGTCCACCGACTGGCCGCTTTCGCGGACAGCCACCCAGCGCTGCTGCCGGCCGCCCTCGGCCGCCCCGAGTTCATCACCAGGATGCTCGCCGACGTGAACCGGATCGCTGCCGCCGAGGACGCCGTCATGTCCTGGCTGGAATCCACCGACGACCAGATGGCGCTGTGCCACTGGAACGCCAACGTCGACAATGCCTGGTTCTGGTCCGAGACGGACGGAACGTTGAGCTGCGGGCTGCTGGACTGGGGCTGCGTCAGCGTGATGAATGTGGCGATGGCGCTGTGGGGTTCGCTGTGCAGCGCCGAGACCGAGCTCTGGGAGCGCCATCTCGACATGCTGCTGGACCACTTCGTCGCCGAGTTCCAGGCGGCCGGTGGGCCGACCCTCGACCTGACGCGGTTGCGCAGCCAACTGGTGCTCTATGCCGCGGTCATGGGTGTCGCCTGGCTGCTCGACGCACCCGCCCACCTGCAGACCGTGCTCCCCGCGGGCGGCAGCGACCGGACCGACCGCTGTGTGTCCGGCAATGAGGCTGTGCGGTCGGAGCTCCTGATGCTGAGCAACGTGGTGCACCTCTGGGACACCGAGGATTTCGGTGCGATGCTCGATGCCTTCGAGGCCGGCTGAGATCCTCAGCGAGCCGCCTTGCGGCGTCCGCCCACCCCCGGTTCGGTGCCGATCACGCCGTCCTCGGCCAGCGTGGCTATCTCCTCGTCGGACAATCCCAGCTCGGTCAGCAGTTCGTGATTGTGCTCGCCGAGCAGAGGTGCGGGGTGCCGGTGCAGTGTCCGCGGGCCGTTTGCCAACGAGACCGGCAGGGTGCTGTGCGGTGCCGGATTGTTCACCGGGTGCCCGACATGTTCGAAGAACCGCCGGAACCGTACCTGCGGCAGTTCCAGCTGGCGATGCGGCTGCATCACCTTGGCCACCGGAATTCCGGTCGGCCACAGGGTTTCGACGATGTCGTCGCCGCTTCGCGTCCGACACCAGGCCACCAGCTTTTCGTCGATCAGCTCATGGTGCGCCCGGCGACCGGCAGCGGTGTCCAACTGTGGGTCCATGGCCCACTGCGGCTCGCCGAGCGCCGAGCGCAGCGCAGCCCACTGGGCGTCGGTGCTGACCGCGATGGCCACCCAACTGTCGTCGCGGCCGAACTCGTCGATCCCGGCGCTCTGGTAGATGTTCTGCGGCGCCGCGGCCGGGCCCCGGTTGCCGTCGCGCTGCAACAGTGCGCCATACGCCGAGTATTCGATCACCTGCTCGGCAGCGATGTTCAAGGCGGCGTCGACCATGGCGGCCTCCACCAGCACCGCCTCCCCGGTACGGCGCCGGTGCTCCAGCGCCAGCATCAAACCCGACAGCGCGTGGATCCCGGCGTTGGGGTCACCGATCGAATACGGTTCGAACGGCGTGCGATCCGGATAACCGGTGAGCCAACTCAGCCCCGAGGCGTCCTCGATGATGTAGGCGAATGCCGGATTGTCGCGCCAGGGGCCGTCCAGACCGAAACCGGGCATCCGCACCATGACGATGTCCTCGCGCAGTTCCCGCAGCGAGTCGAAGTCCAGCCCGATCTGTTCGATCACCCGCGGGGTGAAGTTCTCCACCACCACATCGCAGGTGGCGATCAAGCGGCGCAACAGATCCCGCCCCTGTTCGGTCTGGAAGTCCAAAGTCAGGCTCTTCTTGTTGGTGTTGAGCGCGCTGAATATCGGCGAACGCTCCCACCACTGCTCCACGGTCGCCGGGATACCCGCGATCAGCCGGGTCCCGTCGGGCTTCGGCGTGGACTCGAGATGGATCACCTCGGCACCGAGCATGCCGAGCGGATGCGTGCAGGACGGGCCGGCCCAGAACGTGGTCATGTCCAACACCCGTAATCCGCTGAACGGCAACCGGTCCCCACCCGGCACACCGGAGGGGGCCGTGCGCGGGACGAGTTCGGCGGCCCGCACCTGCGCGGTGTGCTCCCCGAGACGCGGAGCCGGTGCCGGCGGGCGTAGCTCGGGGCCGGAGAACCGGTACGGCGCCGCAGGCTGGGTGAATCCGTCGCGCGGGTTGCGCACGAACGACTGCCGGGCCACGAAATGGTCCATCCCGGTGACGTTCTCACCGTTGCCGACGGGTGAGGTCGGAATCCGGAACGCCGTGGCAAGCTCACGGATGTCGTCCGCGCGTTGCTCACGCAACCAGCTGTCGAGCTCCTCGGCATGCAGGTTGGCCTGCTCGGTGATGGTGAGCTCGGAATTCTCGTCGATCCACTCGTCGTGTCCGGACATGGCGCACAGGTCCCACCACTGCTGTGCGGTACCGCACCCCAGCGCCACCAGCCCGTCGGCGGCCTGCGCCACCCCCGGCACCGTCGGCCTGCGCTCGCTGCGCCAGGGCCGGCCCAGCATCTCGAAGTAGGTCACCGGGTAGTACGTCAAGCCCAGGATCTGAGCTTCCAGCGCGGACAGGTCCACGAGTTCGCCGTGGCCGTCGCGCAGCGCCCGCGCCCGGAACGCCAGCGTCATCGCCGCGGCATACGCACCGGCCAGCCACTCCCCGACCTGCCCGCCGATCGACACCGGCGCCCGGTCCTGCACACCCCGGCCGATCCCGATGGCGCCGCCGGACCAGGCCTGCAGGGTGAATTCGGTGGCCGCCCGGTCACTCCACGGGCCGTCCAGTCCGAACGGGGTGATCGTGGTGACGATCAGGTGCGGATGGCGCCGAAACAAATCTTCAGGTGCGACCGACTGGGCGACAACCGATTCCGGCGACCAGATCACCGCGTCGGCCGCGGCCACCAGCCCGTCGAGCCACCGCATGTCGTCGGGGGCACCGGGATCCAAGGCCACGCTGCGCTTACCGCCGGCCAGGAACGCGAACAGGGCGCCGTCCGCGTCCGTCCCGATGTCGGCCCCCGACGCCGACCAGCGGCGCAGCGGGTCTCCCTCGGGCGCCTCGACTTTGATCACGTCGGCGCCACCGTCTGCCAGCAGCCGGGTCGCGTAGGCCCCGGCGATCCCCGAGGACAGGTCGATGACGGTGTAGCCGTCAAGTGGTGCAGTCATATCCGCTCTCTCGCCGAAACCGCATTCCAGCAGGCCGCTACTCGCATTTCTGCTGCCGGAATGCCGTTTCGCCGCTATTCGGGTTTGGCCCGGTTCTTCTTGGACAGCCGGAACTCGGGCGGGAACTTGCTGTCGTTGTCGTTGACGGCAGCCGACAGGCCGGAGTCGATGGATTCGAACATGTCCAGGTCCGCGTCGCTGTCGTTGGCCACCCCGTTGCCCATCGACTCGAAGAACGCACTCAGCAGGCTGCCCATGTACTCACCCTGCTGCTGCTTGAACACCTCGAAGAACAGCTTCTGCTGGAACACGGTGTCCACCGGGCGGTTCCGCGCACACGCCAACGCGTATTTGGCCACCTCGTCCTCCAGCTGGTCGCGCGGCACCACCTTGTTCAGGAAGTTGCAGTCATACATCTCGGCGGCGGTGAACGGCCGGCCGGTGAACACCATCTCCTGGAATTTGCGCAGCCCCATCATCTGCACCCAGGTCCACATGCGGGGCCCCCAGCCGTGATACCGGAACGACGGGTGGCCGAAGAGCGCATCCTCGGACGAAATCACCAGATCCGCGTCAGCACACTGGTAGAAGTGCCAGCCGTAGCAGTAGCCCTTGGCCTCAACGATGCTGATCTTCTTGAAGTCCTGCAGCGCGCGGTTGCCGGCCTGGGAGTTGGCGTACCAGGCGCTGATGGTGGCTCCGTTGCGGAAGGTCCCCTTCGGCGGGTACGTCACCTCCCCGACGCCGTCATCCTCCAGCCGCAACTCGGCCAGCCGAACCGCTGGATTGTCGTTGCCCTCCATGAACTCCGGGAGATCCGCCCCGCTGCCCAGGTTGTCCCCGACGCCGCGGATGATCACCACCTTCACGTCGTTGTCGGCGTTGGCCGCCCGCAACACATCTGCGTAGCGCAGGCGGGCCATCGACGTCGGCGCGTTGAGGAACTCCGGCCGGTTGAACGTGATCGTGGCGATCTTGGTCTTGGGGTCCTTCTCGTAGCGGATGATCTCTTCTGGGCTGGGCCGCTGCGGTGTTTCGGTCATGACGCCGTCCACGCCGGAGCGTCGGTGAGAACCTCGGGTCCCCGGTCGGTGATCAGCACCGCATCGCGGGTGAACACCGCCCCCACACCTTGTTCCCATACGTGCGCGGTAACGGCCAAAACCATGCCTTCCTCGAGTTGTTCTGCATCGGCGGTTGCCTGCAGTTGCGGTGAAACCACCGGCGGGTCGAAACCCAACCCCAGTCCGTGGGCGACCGGCATCGGCGGCACCTGCTCGCCCACCTCGGCGTACGCCGACAACAGCGCACTGGCCGGATTACCCGGACGGCAGGCGTCAATCAGCCTCTGCCACAGAGCATCACGGCGGTCGTACAACGCCGTCACACCAGCCTTGTCGGTGACCTCGCCGACCGGCCAGGTGCGCGCGACCTCGCCGAGGTATCCGCCGGCAAGCACCCCGGCGGATACTGCCACCAGATCGCCGTCGCGCAGCCGGCCGTCCGCCGAGGACCGCCGGAACGGCCGGTCCTTCGAGGTGATCCAGGCCGAATCCTGCGTGGCCGGGGTGCTCACCCCACCTGCCGCCTCGCACTCCAACAGGACTCCGGCGAGATTTCGCTCAGTGTTGCCCGGGGCCAGCGCGGCCACAGCGGCGCTCAACCCGTTCTCGGCCACCCGCAGCGCCACTCGCAGCGCGTCGATCTCCTGAGGAGTCTTGATGCGCCGCGCGGCCCGCATGGCAAGTTCGCCGTCCACGAGTTCGGCAGCAGGGAAGGCCATCGGCAGCAACTTGGCGAATGTCGGTGTCAGCGCATCGGTTCCGACTCGCTTGAAGGTCCCGGCACCTTCGATCCGCTGGAGGACCCCGATCAACGTCATCGGGTTCCAGCACAGTCCGTACAGATTTTCGCGGCCGATCTCCTCCGGGATACCCTCGTCCCACGTGCTGTTCAGATGGATGGCACCGGTCTCGCGGACCAGACTGCAAATCGGGCCGAACGGTCGGGTGCCGGCCACCCACAGCTGCGGCGCGCCCGTCACGTACCTGACGTTGGCCTGGCGTCCCAGCACCAACAGATCCAGATCATTGGCCGCCATCTGTGCCAGCGCGCGTTCGCGACGCCCGAAGCGCAGCGCAGGCGAATCAGGAGCCACATCAGAATTCGCGTCGATGTTGGGGGCTTGGATGCTCACGTGTGCACTCCCGCTCAGCGGTACGGATCGTAGGGGTAGTCGGTCAACGGCATCCAGCCGTCATCGGTGATCACCACGATCTCCTCGCTGCGATAACCACCGGTGCCGTCCTCCCAGACGACCGGCTCGAGCACCAGCAGCATGCCGGCCGGGAACACGAAGTTGTCATCGAACTCCGGCCCGAGATCGGTTCCGATCATGGGCATTTCCGCGGCGTTGGCCCCGATGCCGTGCCCGATGTAGAAGTGCGGCAGCCACGGCTTGCGCCCACCTGCCGCCGCGATGCCGGCGCGGGCCAGATCACCGCTGGTGGCCCCGGCCTTGGTGACCGCCAGCACTGCGGCCAGGATGTCGCGCCACTGGTGAAACTGCGCCTGCTGCGCTTCGGTGGGCTCCTGCCCGACGATCCAGGTGCGGCCGAAGTCCGAGCAGTAGCCGCCATAGGTGATCGACACATCGGTCCACAGCACGTCACCCTGTTTGAGCTCGCGCTCGGTGGACAGCAGCGGCAGGGCCAGGTCGCCGTGTGTGGTCCAGGCACCGTCGGCCAGGCTGGCCGGCATCACCTGCCAGATCGCCTCCAACATGCTGGCTGTCGCGCCGAGTTCGAAGGCCCGGCGGACGAAGTGCGCCGACAGGTCGATCTGACGCATCCCGGGCGCCAGCGACTTCTGCACGTCGACCATGGCTTCCTCGGTGATTCGGCAGGCCTGTCGCACCGCAGCGATCTGGTCCGGCGTCTTGACCAGCTTGGCCGCCCCCACCACCGGCGCGGCGTCGATCGGCGGTGTCGGGAACAGCCGATCACCGGCCCGACGCATCGCTCCGGTCAGTTCGTCGACGGCGACCGTCGCTCCGGGTGGGACGAGTTCGGCCAGCACCCGCCCGAAATGCTCGACACCTTCCTCGAATTCGAGGTACAGCGGCGGGTGCAGGTGATCGTCGGGCAGGTCGGCCTCCAGCGGGGCACCCTCGCGCGCCGGCAGGAACAGGTGCGGATACTCGTCATCGACCCCGACGATGGCGACCGGACGCTCGACGTGTGACAGGCCCGCATCCAGCAGCGGCCAACTGGCGCCGGTGGCATACACCACGTTGCCGTTGCCGAGCAGGACCAGGGCGTCGACGTCGTTGTCGCGCATGGCAGCACGAAGCCGCGCCCCGACCTCCCGGCGCATCCGGGAAAAGTCGGGTTCGGTCGGCACGTCGATCCAGCTCAACCCGTTCTGGATGATCGATGTCACCCCGGACCGTGCGGCCGCCGTCGCCGCGGTCATACCAATCCCAGGAACTTCTGGACGTTCGTGGACACGATCTTGACGGCGTTCTCCGGACCGACCGCCTCCACCACGGTGGCCAGTGACTTCTCCGAGTAGCCCCAGGTGCTCTCGTTGTGCGGATAATCGCTGGACCACATCACGTTGTCGACGCCGATCTGGTCGAGCAGCCGCAAGCCCAGCGGGTCGACCATGAACGAGGCGGACATGTGCTTGTCCCAGTAGTGCCGGACGTCATGCTGCAGTTCGTGGTTGAACATGTGCCGATAGGAGGCCAGCAGATGCTCGGCGTCCTGTAACGCGGTGGGCACCCAGGCGATTCCACCCTCGAACCAGCCGACCTTGAGATTCGGGTGACGATCCAGGATCCCGGAGAAGACGTACTTGGCGAACTGTTCCCGGAAGGAATCGACGTTGACCATCATGCCGACGACGACGCTGTTGTTCTGACACGGCGTCTTGGGTGGGGTCTCCCCGATGTGGTGACTGACCGGAACCCCGGACGCCTCGATCTCGTCCCACACCGCGTCCATGTCAGTGCTGCCGTAGTCGTAGATGTTGCCGTCGTCGTCCTTGCCCGGATTCAGCGGCAGCAGGAAGGTCTTGAGCCCAAGCGACTTCAGCTCCTCGAGCGTGCTGCGAGTACCTTTCGGGTCCCACCAGTTGATCAGCCCGACGCCGTAGAAGTGTCCGTTGGACTGCTCCTGCAGGGCCGCGATGTGCTCGTTGTAGATCCGGAACACCCGCTCCCGCAGCGCCTTGTCGGGATAGTGGAACAGCGCCAGCACCGCGTTGGGGAAGGCCAGCTCCTTGTCGATGCCGTCTTCTTTGAGCTCGCGCACCCGGGCGGCGATGTTGTTCGACGCCGCCCCGGCGAGGTCGTCGTACTGCATCAGGACGCGGCCGAAATCACCGCCGGTCCAGGCCTTGCCCTTCATACCGACCATGTACGCGCCGTCCTCGTACCAGATCCGTGGTGCGGCACCCTTGAGCTCTTCGGGGAAGCGCTCGTAGAAGATGTCGTCGGCGACCGAGATGTGGTTGTCGGCCGAGAAGATCTCGGTGCCCGGCGGTAGCCCGGGCAGGCCGGTCTCCGTCGCGTGACCGCGCCGGTTCTTGGGCGCACCGAAACCTTCTGGTGGATATAGGGTTTGAGTAGCGGTAGACACTTTCAGATCTCCATTCGGGCTGTCCGGGCTGAAAAGTCAGGTCACCAGGTGACGGGGAGTTCGTAGACGCCGTAGGCGAGGCGGTCGTGCTTGAACGGCACCTCGTCGAGCGGGATGGCCAGCTTCAAGGTGGGGATGCGGCGCAGCAGGGTGTGGAAGACGATCTGCAGTTCGGCGCGGGCCAGCTGTTGACCGACGCACTGGTGGCGGCCGTAGCCGAAGCCGAGTTGTTGGCCGGCGTCGCGGCTGAGGTCGAGCTTGTCGGGCTCCGGGTAGGCCTTGGCATCCCAGTTGGCCGGGGACAGGTCGATGATGACGCCGTCACCGGCTCGGATCGTCTCGCCGCTGATCTCGATGTCCTCCAGCGCCACCCGGCGCTGTCCGGTCTGGATTATGGACAGATAGCGCATCAGTTCCTCGACCGCGTTGGCGATCACCTTCGGATCCTCGGCGTCACGCAGGAAGTCGGCCTGCTCGGGGTTTTCCAGCAGGGCCAGGATGCCGATGCCGATCATGTTGGCCGTGGTCTCGTGTCCGGCGATCAGGAGTCCGGTGCCCAGCTGCGCGGCCTCCTTGACGCTGATCTCCCCGGCAGTCACGCGCTCGGCCAGATCGGACACCGCATCCTCGGCCGGGTTGGCCTGCTTCTCCTCGACGAGGTTGATCAGGTACTGGTGCAGGCTCATCGCGCCCTTTTGCATGGCGTCCGCTGCCGCGTAGCGGGCCAGACCGGCATTGGCGTGCTCCTGGAAGAACTCGTGGTCTTCGTATGGGACACCGAGCATTTCGCTGATCACCACGGTGGGCACCGGCAAGGCGAGCTTGGCAACGAGATCGGCGGGCTGCGGGCCGGCCAGGATCTCGTCGATGCACTCATCGGTGATCTTCTGGATGGCCGACCGCAATCCTTCGACCCGCCGGAAGGTGAACGGCTTGGACAGCATCCGGCGAAACCGGGTGTGCTCTTCGGCGTCAGAGGTGAACACCGACCGCGGCCGCTTGTCGACGGTGGCGAGCATGTGCTCGTTCCAGTGCGGGAAGCCCGCGATCCGGTCGTCCACGCTGATCCGAGAGTCCGCGAACAGGGTTCGCGCCTCCTCATGGCCGGTGATCAGCCACGGGGTACTGCCGTTCCAGATCTTCACGCGGAACAGCCCTTTGGGGTGGTCCAGCATCTGCGCGGGCGGGGCGAACGGGCACGCCGCAGCGCGCTCCATCGGGTACTCGGGGATGTCGGTGGTGGTCGTGGAATCGGCAAGCGTTTCAGACATCGGTGTGGGGTTCCTCTGTGTCAGTCTTCGATCTGGATGGCTAGGGCTGGGCAGGCCGCGGCGGCGCGGCGGGCGTTGTCGGTCTGGTCTTCGCCCGGCTCGGGTTCGAGCAGGACCACGACGCCGTCTTCGTCGCGCTGGTCGAACACTTCGGCGGCGTTGAGCACGCACTGCCCCGACGAGACACACTTGTCTTGATCGACAGTGACTTTCATGTGAGGTCGCTTTCTTGAGTAACCGGCGCCAACCACAGGCCGACGATCGCGTCGATCAATCCCGACGCGGCGCCCTGCCATGAAGTCCTGGGCACCTCCCCGCCCTGGGCCAGGGCCCGTTCCCGGTCGGCGCAACTGTGCATCAGCAGGTTGCGCGCCATGATGTTTCGTTCGGCGCGGATGGCGTCCGGCAGGTCGGGCAGGCAGCTGTTCATACCCTTGATGACCTGTACCAGCGACTCCGAACTGAGCGCATCGCGGACCACGATGCCGTGGTAGGCCGGATCGGTCATCACCTGCGCGGCGAAACGCGCATACCAGGTCGGATTACCCAGTGCCGCGAGGTGGTCGGTGAGCGGGCAGACCAGGCACGCCACCCAGTCCCGCAGCTCACTCGAATCACCGAGGCGTTCGATCATCTGCTCGCGCAGTGCTTCGACAGGTCCGCGGTGCTTGTGTTCGATGGCCCGGACGAGATCGGTCTTGGTACCGAAGTGGTATCCGACTGCGGCGTTGTTGCCCTGCCCGGCCGCCTCGCTGACCTGACGGTTGGACACCGCGAACACGCCATGCTCGGCGTAGAGCCGTTCCGCCGCCTTGAGAATGGCCTCCTGAGTGGAGCTGGCCCGGTCGGCCCGCGCCGTCCGACTGGCTGTGGTCACCGTTACAGTCAACGCCCTTCCTGTCACTAAGTCAAGCACTTGATTTAAAACTGGGGCGCCGGCGTCGTGCCTGGTTCAGGACTTGTTCTTACGGGCGATGACCTTGCCCGCCACAGTTCCGCCGTCGATCGGCAGCACCGTCCCGGTGACATAGCGCGATCGGTCGGTGGCGAAGTACAACGCCGCCTCGGCGACGTCTTCGACGGTCCCCTCGCGCTTGAGCGGGCGGTCGTTGCGCATCTGGGCCCGAATCCCGGCCTCGAACTCCTCGATGCGCTCACGTTCCTCCGGCGAGGCCGACTTCGCCACGATTGCGGTGCGGATATTGCCCGGGGCGATCGCATTGACCCGAATCTCGTAGTGCGCCAGCTCGATTGCCGCAGACTTGGTGAACTGGATGACGGCGGCCTTGGACGCCCGGTAGGTCATCACTCCCCCGCCGGCCTGAATGCCGCCGATCGAGGTCAGGTTGAGGATCGAACCACCGCCGTGCTCGGCCATGTAGCGCGCGGCATCGCGGGTGCCGGCCATCACGGCACGGACGTTCACCCGCATCACCGTGTCGAAGTCGGCCAGGTCGTCGTCGAGAAAGCGCCGGTGCATCCGACCCGACACCCCGGCGTTGTTGACCATGACGTCGAGACCGCCGAAGGCTTCCACCGCCGTCGACACCAGGGCACCGACTTGCTCGACATCACCGACGTCGGCGAACAGGAACCGGACGTCTTCGCCCAGTTCGTCGGCCAGCGCCTTACCGCGGTCGTCGTCGACATCACCGATCAGCACCCGGGCGCCTTCGGCGGCGAACCGACGCACCAACCCCTCACCGAGACCCGACGCCCCGCCGGTGATCACCGCGACTTTTCCCGCCAGTTCATTGCTCATGTAGGCCGCAAGCCCCTTCCTCGTCGGCCGCGCTCCGGCGGCGGTTCGACTCAACCCGCTCGACGGCGTTCAGTCAAGCAACTGATTTAACTCGGGGGCCTCCGTCGCACCTCGGCCTTGACCTTCGTGGGCGGCACGGGCCAGAATCCTACAAAGTGTAGGAAATTGAAGGGGGCGCTCATGGGCACGATCCGGGACTGGCTGTCATTACCCACCGCCGAGCCGGCCGAGGACTACGGATTCTTCGGGCCCGACTCGGTGACCTGGAAGGTCTGGAGCTATCCGACCTCGCTGTCGATCGGATTCCAGCGCGCGGTCGTCATCGAGGAGCTCGACCCCGCGCTCGTGGCCGCGGTGGACCACACCCAGGGCATCTACCAGCGCCCCCGGACCCGTTACGACCGCACGCTGCGCTACTTCGCCATGGTGGCCTTCGACGACAGCCCCTCGGCCGCCGAGGTCGCCGACGTCCTGGTCAAGATCCATTCCAAGGCGGTGGGCACGGACCCGGTGACCGGACGCAGCTACGACGCCAACGACCCCGCCTCTCAGCTGTGGATCCACCTGACCGCCTGGCATTCCATCCTGTGTGCCTATGAGAAGTTCGGCCCCGGCCGGCTGACCGATGAGGAGGAGCGGCAGTACTGGGACGAATGCGCGCGGGCCGCCGAACTACAGACGTTCGATCCGGCCGACGTGCCGCGCACCCGCGACGGCATCCGCGAGTACTTCGACCAGATGCGGCCGCAGCTGATCGGCTCGGACATCGCCAAGAAGGCGATGAACCACCTGCTGCGAGCCGAGGTGATGCTGCCGCGGATGCCGCTCCTGCTGCGGCCGGGTACCCGGGTGATCACGGCCCTGCTCCGTCGTGCCACCCTGGCCACCATGCCCCGGTGGATGCGAAAGATGGGCGGGCTGGGCACATCCCGCGTCCTCGACGCCGCCATCGTGCCGCCGATGAGCGCGGCGTTCACGGTGATTTCGATGAGCACCCGACTCCAGCTCATCCTGCTACGGCTGATCTCGCCGGCGACCTTGCCGATCGGCACCCGGGTGCTGCGCGGAATCACGCCGCACTGCCGGGTCACCACCACGCCGCGCGAAGCCCAACAGCTGTACGGCTACGCCATCCCGGCCCAGGCACATCGCGAGTTCCGCGAGAAGCAGCACGCCCGCGTCTTCGGCGAAGGCCGCCCGCCCAGCGAACAGGGCATCGTCGAATCCGAGCCCCTCCTCGGGACGATCAGCTGATGTCCGTGCTGCGCACCGTATTCGACCGTCAGGTGAGCATCCGCCAACTTTTCTATCTGGCGGTGACCGCCGGCGTCATCGTCGGGTTGCCCTACCTCATCGTCGGCGTCATCTGGGCCTCGATGCACGCCGACCACCTGCGCACGCTGTCGGGGGCCGATCAACTGTTCTCGATACTCGGCGAAGTCGTGGCCTGGCCCGTATTGCTGATCGCCGACGTCAGTCTGGTCTGAGTCCGTTGGTCGACACCGCCGCGAACCGAACCCGCGCCGAGCATCTCGGACCCCAGCGACGTCGTCCACAGGTGCTCGACACCGCCTTGGAGATCGCGGCCGCCGACGGGGTGGGCGCGGTCACCATGGGTGCCATCGCCGCCCGGCTGGGTGTCACCCGGCCGGTGGTGTACGCGTGCTATCCCGGCCGCGGCGAAGTGCTGGCCGCGCTGCTGCAACGCGAAACCGACCGCGTGCTGGCCGATTTGTCGGCGATGCTGCCGCCACCGCGTACCGGCTCGATCGAGCAGCTGTTCACCGACGGCTTCCGCGAGCTGCTGGCCGTGGTGCAAGACCAACCCGCGCCGTGGCGGATCATGTTCGCCACCGATCTGGATCCGGTTCTGAGCACCGCGATTTCGCAGGGGCGGGCGCAGCTCAGCGCTCAGGTCGCGGCCGTGATGCGCCCGCTGCTGGTGCGCCGGCAGGTCACCGATGTCGACCACCTACTGGGCCCGCTGTCCGAGGTCTTCCTGGCGATCAGTGAGGCCGCGATCCGGATGCTGCTCGACGAGGCCCAGCACTGGACACCCGCGAGCCTGGCCGCAGTGGTCGGCCCGGCCGCCTACCGGGCCCTGCGCGTCGGCTGACCGGGCTTGCTCAGTTGCGCACTGAGGACAGGAAATCCAGCAGTACCTCGACGAGTGCGGGGGGCTGTTCGATCTGTGGGCAGTGCCCGGCGTCGGCGATCACCGCGCTGCGAGCACCGGTGATCTGGCCGGCGATCTCCGCCGCCCACCCCGACGGCAGCAGCTTGTCGCGCTCCCCCTCGATGATCATGGCCGGCACGGCGATGCGGTGATAGGCGCGTTGCGACGACGGCGTCGCCGGCGCCTCCAGCCCCGGCCGCCGGAACCGGGCCGCCGCCAGGGATTCCCAGGCTCCCGGCGCGATGCTCGACTCGTACCGACGCTGCAGGTACGCCTCGTCGGCCGGGTACGCCGGGTCGGCGAACAGCGCGGTCACGATTCGCCGCATGCCGTCCAGGGTGGCGTCGTAGTCGTACAACGCCGCCGAGTGCTCGTTGCGCTGGATCTCCCCGCCTCCGCAGATCGCGGTGAGCGACCGCACCGGCAGCCGCGGCGTCTCGGAGGTGGTGTCCACGAGCAGGTTGATCGCACCCATCGAGTTGCCGACGAAATGAGCTGAGGCGACACCGAGTTCGGCGCAGAACCGGGCGATGTGACGGATCCGCATGCCACGGCCGTCGTTGAAATCGATGACCTTGGCGCTGTCCCCGAAACCCAGCATGTCCGGGGCGAGCACCCGATACTGCTCGGCCAGTGCGTCGATGACGCGCTCCCAGCCGAGTTCGGCGCCGGCACCGAACTCGCCGCCGTGCAGCAGCACCAGCGGATCACCCTGTCCCGCTTCCAGATAGCCGGTGGTCAAACCGTCGACGGTGATCGTCTTGCGCGTGAAGGTGTGCTGTGTCGTCACTGCCGCACTCCGCCCGTGCGCCCGAACGTCAACAGCTGAGTGGCCAGCAGGTCGAGCTGACCACGCACCGTATCGTCGGACAGGTCGCCGGTCTCGGACCAGATCTTGTCGGCCGAGTTGATCGCCACCCCCAGCGGCGTCGGCCAAGCCCGCAACGCGTGACCGATGGAACGCAACTGGCCCAGCGTCCCGACGGCGGCCTGCCAGCCGTAGGCACAGCTGATGCAACCCCACGGGGTGTTGTCGAGATACACCCGCGGGTCTTCACGCAGGTCCTCGATGTAGTCCAGCGCGTTCTTGACCAGACCGGAGATCGCCCCGTGGTAGCCGGGGGAACCCACCACCACCGCATCCGCGTCACGCAGTGCCGAGACGAACTCCAGCGCGGCGGGCGTGCGCTCCAGCGAATGCGGCGCGTACATCGGCAAGTCCAGATCCGGCCCGGCGAACATCCGGGTCCGGCCTCCTTGCCGCTCCACCGATTCCAGGCAGTACCGCACGGCCCGCTCGGTGGAGGAATCGGCGCGCAGGGTGCCGCCGAGCCCGACCACGAACGGGACCTTCTCAGTTGACGTCATACTTCCTCATTTGATCGCAATGGGATTCACCGGCGAGCCGACGGCGCCGGTGACGCGCAGCGGCGGGGCGATGAGCTGGAACTCGTAGACCCCGTCGGCGGCGCAGTCGGCGGCCAGCGCGCCGAGATCCCAGTATTCGCCGAGCATCAGGCCCATGTCGCGCAGACAGAGCATGTGCATCGGCAGAAACGTGCCCTCGACGCCGTTGGCCGGATCGGGGTCTTCGACCATCAGATTGTCGGCGGCCACGGCGGCGACCTCGTGGTCGTGCAGCCACGAGGCGCAGTGCCAGTCCAGCCCGGAGCCCGGCTCGGTTCCGTCGCCGTTGGCCAAAAACCTTGTCCACCAACCGGTGTGCACCACCACGATGTCACCGGCACCGATGGTCACGCCTTGAGCGCGGGCCACGTCGTCGAGCTCGGCCGGGGTGATCGGGTTGCCCGGTTCCAGGAACTGCTCGGCACCACGATGACGGACCACGTCCAGCAGCACCCCGCGCGACGTGATGCCCTTGCCGTCCACCTTGTCGATGCCACAGTGGAAGGCACCGAAGCTGGTGACCGAATCGGCCGGGAACCCGTTGTAGAGCTTGTCCTCGTAGTAGACGTGGCTCAGTGCATCCCACTGCGTGGCGGCCTGCAGCGGCATGACGATCATGTCGTCGTTGAACCGGAACGGGTTGTCCACGAAGAACTCGCTGACCTCATGGGCCACCGAATTGCGCAGCCACTGCGGGCCGTACCGGGCCAGCGTGTTGGCGTCGCCGCCGTCCACCGTCATCACGTGTGTCGGGTTCTGCCGGAATTGGAACGCCCCCTGCGGCCCGGCCGAGGAGAAGTCCCCGCCGAGCGCGAACACCTTGCCCTGGGTGACCAATGATGCACCCTCGGCGACCTTCTCGGCGGTGATCAGGTTCAGCGTTCCCAGCTCGTCGGCGTCGCCCCAGCGGCCCCAGTTGCGCACATCGTCGGCGACCTTGCGGAAGTCGCTCATCGTCGAGGCCACGCTCAGCTCCTCTGCTCGGGGTCGGCGGTCATCAGGGCCGCCTCACGCTGCGCCAGAATACCGCCGTCGGCCCAGATCACCTGGCCGGTCACATAACTGGCCGCGGCACTCCCGAGGAACAGCAGCAGCGCAGCCTGTTCGGCCGGCTCCGAATTTCGGCCCAGCGGGGTGGTGAACGAATCGAGGTACTGCTGCCCGTAGGCCGAACGCAGCTGGTCCAGAATGGGCGTATCGGTGACACCCGGCCCCGTGCAGTTGATCCGGACACCGCGGGCCCCGAGTTCGCCGACCCGGCGCATGCCGTAGAGAATCATCGCCTCCTTGGACAGTCGATAACCCCCGTCGGCCAGTGCCTCCGGATGCTCGGCGCACCAAAGCAACCCCTCGTCGACTGACCGGGTGTCGAGCAAACCCGCTGTGATATCGCGGTTTTCGCGATACCCGGACGCCGCGAGCGATGACACCGAGGTGATCGATCCGCCCGGTGCGATGCGCTCCTCGATCGCCTCGGTGAACTGCCGGGTGCCCAGGAAGTTGATCCGCACCACCAGAAGCGGGTCGCCGATGCCCGAGGACACCCCGGCCACGTTGAACAGGGCGTCCACCTGTCCCTCGACCGTCCCGGCCGCGCGGTCCACGGACTGCGGGTCGGCCAGGTCCAGCTCGATGAAGGTGTCGGGCCGGCGCTCGGGCGGCCGGACGTCCAGGCCCGTCACCCGGGCGCCGAGCTCACCCAGCGCCCGGGCGACCTCGGCGCCGATACCCGACCCGCAGCCGGTGACCACAACGTGCTTGCCGTCGTAGCGCACCAGCTCGCCTGGTGCAGACACGTGTGCGGCTCCGCTCAACCCGCGGTTCCCCGAGCTTCCTTCTCCGCCTGGGCCGCCTTGACCCGGCCTTCGTTGATCTCGGCCATCGCCTCGGGAATCTCACCGGCGGTGAACTTGTCACGACCGGTGGGCAGCCCGCCGAAGGCGTAGGTCTCGTCGAACAGCGGGGCATCCGACGGACGACGACGCGCCTCGACCTTCTCGATCACCGGCTCCAACCGCTTGGCCTTGTCCGCCACGGCCTTTGCATCCCGCTCGATGAACTCGGGCAGGATCTCCTTGCCCATGATCTCGATGGACTCCATGGTGCCCTCGTGGCTGCGCGGGTTGAGCAGCAGGATGATCTCGTCCACGCCGCTGGCTTCGTAGTTGCGCAGGAACTCGCGCACGGTGTCGGGTGAACCGATGGCTCCGCGGCCCGGGCCGTAGGCCAGGGTCGGATCCTCCTTGACCGCCTGCTCGTAGCGCTCCCACACCTTGGTGCGGCCGGGGGTGTGCATCCCGGTCAGGTAGTAGTGCATGATCCCGAACGAGAAGAATCCGCCGCCGATGCCCAGGCGCTTGAGCGCCTCGTCGTCGGATTTGGCCACCATCATCGACAGGTCACCGCCGATGGCCAGGATGTTGGGGTTGATCGCCGGGGTGACGGGCGCACCCTGCTCTTCGAACTCCTTGTAGTACCCGTCGACACGCTCCTTGAGCGCCTCGGGACCGGTGTAGGCGAAGCTCAGCGCGCCGATCGCCTTCTGCGCGGCCATCTGCACCGAGGACGGACGCGTGCACGCCACCCAGACCGGCGGGTGCGGGCTCTGCAGCGGCTTGGGAATCACGTTGCGGGCCGGCATCTCGACATGCTCGCCCTTGAAACCGGTGAACGGGGCCTCGGTCATGCAGCGGATCGAGACCTCAAGGGCCTCCTCCCACATGGTGCGCTTGTCGGCCGGATCGATGTCGAAACCACCCAGCTCGGCGACCGAGGAACCCTCACCGGTGCCGAACTCCACGCGCCCGTTGGACAGGTGGTCCAGGGTGGCGACGCGCTCGGCGATGCGGGCCGGGTGGTTGATCGGCGGCGGCAGGTGCATGACGCCGAAGCCGAGCCGAATGTCCTTGGTGCGCTGGCTGGCCGCGGCCAGGAACATCTCCGGCGCGGTGGAGTGGCAGTACTCCTCGAGGAAGTGGTGTTCGGTCAGCCAGACGGTGGAGAAGCCCGCCTTGTCGGCGGCCTCGACCTCGGTCAGGCCGTGCTGGAACAGCTGGTGCTCGTCGTCCTCCGACCACGGGCGGGGCAGCGGGAATTCGTAGAACAGCGAGATCTTCATCGGTTTCCTCCTGAGGGGTTGCTGACGTTGTCCTGGACGTGCTGGTTGGCGGCTGATGGGACGGGTTGTGCGGCTGACTGTTCGGCGACGAGGTCGGCGATGTGCCGGGCGGCCACATACCCGAACGTCATCGCCGGCCCGATGGTGGCGCCGGCTCCGGCGTAGCTGCGGCCCATGACCGCGGCCGAGACGTTGCCCACGGCGTAGAGCCCGGCCACCGTGCTCTCGTCGGACCGCAACACCCGCGCGTACTCGTCGGTGCGCAGTCCGCCCGAGGTGCCCAGGTCACCGAGAATGATCTGGAACGCGTAGTAGGGCGGTTTGCCCAGCGGACGCAGGTTCGGGTTCGGCAGCGTCGGATCGCCGTAATAGTTGTCGTAGGCGCTGTCGCCGCGGTTGAAGTCGTCGTCGTGACCGGCGTGGGCCAACTCGTTGAACCGCTCCGCGGTGGTGCGCAGATTCCCTTCGGGCACACCGATTTTGCGCGCCAGCTCCGCCCAGCTGTGCGCTTCGACCACGACACCGGAGTCCAGCCACGCCTGCGGCACCTTACGCCCGGTGGGCACCGGTGCGAACGGGATCTTCGGGATGGGCAGATGCCCGCCCACCACGTAGCGGTGGAACGAGTCGATGTCGGTGACCAGCCAGCACGGTATGTGGGTGACACCGGCCTGTTGGCCGGCGATCATCGCGTGGGCGAAATCCATGTACGGAGCCGCCTCGTTGATGAACCGCTTGCCGTCTCCGTTGACCACGAACTGCGAGGGCATCATGCGCTCGTTGAGCATGAACTGCAGCCGGCCATCGGGCCAGCAGATGGCCGGGAACCACCACGCCTCGTCGAGCAATTCGGTGGCACCGCCCACCTTTTCCCCGGCCCGGATCCCGTCGCCGGTGGCCGCCGGGTTGCCGAAGCTCCAATCTTTCTCCAGCACCGGCAGGTGTTCCTTGCGCCAGGCCATGTCGTGGTCGAACCCGCCGGAGGCCAGGATGACGCCTCCGGTCGCACGGATCCTGACGGTCCGCCCGTCCTTCTCGACCACCGCACCCAGTACCGCGCCGCTGTCATCGGTGATCAGCGAGGTCATCGGGGAATCCAGCCACAGCGGGATGTCGTGCTGCTTGAGCGCCAGGCGCATCCGGGCCGCCAGCGACTGGCCGATGGCGGCCATCCGGTCACCGAAGACCCGGGCCCGTACCATCCGCCAGATCAGCTTGAGCAGCACTGCCTTGCCGCGCCAGTTCTGCCGGATCTGGTAGAAGAGCCGAAGGTCCTTGGGCGCGAACCAGATCCCCTTGGGTGCCAGGGCCAGCGGGGCCAGCAGTTCCTGTTCGTGCTCACCGAGCGTGCGCAGATCGATGGCCGGCACGTTGATCGTGCTGCCCTGCGCGGATCCGCCCGGACGTTCCGGGTAGTAGTCGGCGTAGCCGGGTTTCCAGACGAATTCGAACCAGTCGCTGTTGCGCTCGAGGAAATCCATCATCTCGGGAGCGGCCTCGACGTACTTGCGCAGCCGGGCGTCGCTGACGGTGCCCTCGGTGATCTGCTTGAGGTAATCGAACACCGCATCCGGGGACGGCACATAGCCGGCCCGACGTTGTGACGGCGCCCCGGGCACCCAGATGCCACCGCCGGACAGCGCGGTGGAACCGCCGAAGTGGGACGACTTTTCGACCACGAGTGTTTTCAGCCCGGCGGAATCGGCGGCGAGCGCGGCGGTCATCCCCCCGCCGCCCGAGCCGACAACGAGCACATCCACGGTCTCGTCGAACGGCCGGTCGGCCCGCTGAGCGTTGTTTTCTGAGGTCATACTGCGATTCCTACCGCCGTCCTGATTGCGAATCCTGCGATCAATTCCGGTGCCGCCCGGTAAAAGTGGTGTCCGGTCCGGTACGGACCATTGGCTGCCAGGGCCGCAAACGCGGCCACCCAGGTTCGGATCTCGTGCGCCGAGTTGCCCCCTTCGGTGGCGATGAAGGTGTTCGACCAGCCGTCGAGATCGGCCAGCCGACCGTGGTCGAAGATCTCCAACAGTCCGTGGTCCCACTCGGGATTCAACGGCTGCCGCGCACTGTCGCCGTGGGCGAAGTCATGGGCGGCCTGGCGCACCGCGTCCTGGCGGGCCATCCGCTGCTCGGCGGTCATCGGGACCCCGTGCACAATCCGGTCCAGCGCACCCGGCGGCGCGGTGGCCAGCGTCGGCACCGGCGGATCATGCGACAGCCCACCGGAACCCACCACCAGCACCCGTTTGTCGAGGGTGGCCAGGAAGGAGCCGACCGCCGACCCGAGCGCGCGTGACCGGGACAACGGCCCAAGCGGCGTGGCCACCGAGTTGACGAAGATCGGCACGATCGGGCGTGCCGTCGCCTCGCCGAACAATTCCTGCAGCGGCTGCACGGTGCCGTGGTCGACATCCATGCTCGTCGAGATGGCGACGTCGACCCCGGCTTCCCACACCGCCTCGGCGCACTGCTGGGCGATGTCGCCCGCGACGTCGAGCGCGCCTTCGTAGGTGCCGTAATCCCCCACTCCGCAGGCAGCGGTGCCGATGCAAAACGGCGGCATCAGTCGGTAGAAGAACCCGTTGTAGTGGTCGGGCGAGAAGATGACGACCAACTCGGGGTCGTAGTCGGCAACAAACTGGCGAGCTTTCGCGACCGCCGAGCCGATGTCGTCGAGAAGGTCAGCCGACGGTCCCGGAAGATTCAGCAGTGGGCTGTGGGACATACAGCACAGGGCTACTGGCACCGTTCACTCCTCCCTCCACCACGTGCAGCACATCGAACAGGGCCGCGCTCAGTTCGGGAGCCCGCTGGGCGATGTCGGCGCCGGCGATGCACCGGTCCGGCCGCAGTACCAGTACCGACTCCGAGTGCCCGTCGAACCAGGATTTGAGCGCCCCGGTGCGGTCGCCGACGGTGATCACCGACCCGTCGTCTTGTGCACCGTCGTGGCCGGTCCAGAACAACTGGGTCTGCGGCCGGGCGGCGATGAACCTGGCGCCCAGGGCTTTCCAACGCGCATACGCCTGCTCCCCGAGCAGTGCCCGAGGATCGTTGTTCCAGCACAGCACCGCGAAATTCAGGCCGATCACATCGTCGAGCAGCACGTCGGACTGTTCTCGGGTGTCGACCCGTGGCTGGATGAACAACGTGCCCGCCGGGGTGTCCGCAGTCGGCGGCGTCGGGTGGTAGACCGCGCCCGACTCGTAGCGCGGCATGGGCTTGAACCGCATCTCCAGCACATAGCGCTTGAGCGCCGGGACCACCGAGGCACCGCGAATCAGTTTGTCCCGCAGCATCGCAACCTTGCGATTGGTGGGCGAAATGACCCGGCCGACCAGGGTGGACAGGTCGATCATGGCGCGGGCGTGCTTGCGGCGTTCGGTGTCGTAGCTGTCCAGCAGTGCATCGCCGGCCTGGCCGTTGACCACTGCGGCGAGTTTCCAGCCGAGGTTGGCCGCGTCCCGGATCCCGCTGTTGTAGCCCTGTCCCTGCCATACCGGCATCAGGTGGGCGGCGTCGCCGGCGAGCAGGAACCGGCCCTTGCGAAAGTTTCCGGCAATCCGCGAATGGTGGGTATACACCCGGCGCCGGATCACGTCGACCTTGTCCGGATGCGGTACGTAGCGGGCCAGCAACCGGGCCACGAACTCGGGATCCTCGGCCTGCTCGTCGGTTTCGTCGGCATGGATCATGAACTCGAACCGGCGGATGCCGTGGGCGATCGAAATCGAGGCGTACGGCCGGTCCGGGTCGGCACCGACCTCGCTGTTCGGGTGGCCCAGCGGATCGTTGGCCAGGTCCACCACCACCCAGCGGGTCGGCGAGGTGGTGCCCTCGAACGACACCCCCATGATGCGCCGGCTGGCGCTGCGCCCGCCGTCGCACCCGACCAGGTAGCGCGCCCGCACCGCGGGCGCGTCCGAGCCGAATTCGACGGTCACCCCGTCGGCGGTCTCGACGGCCGATTCCATCCGCCGGCCCCAGGCCACCTGCACGTGCTCGAACCGGTCCAGCCCGGCCAGTAGTTGCGCGTCGACGAGCGGTTGAACGAACCCGTTGCGCTTGGGCCAGCCGAAACGTGCGTCCGGAGGCGCCATTTCAGCCAGCAGTCGGCGGTTCCCGTCGTAGAAGCGCAAAATCTGGTTGGGCACGGTGTGCGGTAGGACCGCCTCCACCAGGCCGATGGACTGGAAGGTGCGCAGCGACTCGTCGTCGAGGCCGACCCCGCGCGGGTAATCGATGAGGGTGTCGCGTTCGTCGACCACCAGTGTCCGGACACCCTTGATCCCAAGGGAATTCGCCAGGGTCAGGCCGACCGGTCCGGCTCCGACGATGATGACGTCCACCTCGCGGTCGGTCACGAGGAACGCCCGAGCAGAAAGTCGAGATGCAGCCGGTTGAACGTGTCCGGGTCCTCGTACTGCGGCCAGTGCCCACAATTCGGCATCACTTCGAAGCGGGCACCCGGGATCATCGAGGCGATCCGTCGGCCTTCGCTGACGTCTGCGGTCGGATCGTCACTGGTCCACAACACCAGGGTGGGCGCGGTGATCGATCCGTATTCCTTCTCCCCCAGCAGGTTCCGGGCCCGGATCTGCGGGTCCTGCAGCGCCATGATGTCACTCATCGCCGCGACGAAGCCGGGTTGCCGGTAGACCGCCTGGCGGCTGGCCACGATGTCGTCGTAATCCTTCGTCTTGTCCGCCATCAGCCACTTGATCCGCGCCTGCACGGTCTCCCAGGTCGGGTTCTCGGCGGCGGCCATCGACAAGGTGATGATGCGCTTCATCACCTCGGGATCGGCCTGCGAGCCACCGGCGGTGTTGAGCACCAACCGGTCCACCCGGTCGGGGTGGTCGACGGCGGCCCGGGCGGCGACCCAGCCGCCCAGCGACTCACCCGAGATGTGGGCGCGCTGCGCGCCGATCGTGTCGAGGAAGGCGATCAGGTGATCGACATAGTGCGCCACCTCCAGCGGGTGGCCCGGCTTGTCGGTGTAGCCGTGACCGAGCATGTCGATCGACCACGTCGAGAAATGCCGGGCGTGCGCCTCCAGGTTGCGCACGTAGGCCTCGGCGTGCCCGCCCGAGCCGTGTAGCAGGACCAGCGCGGGCAGTGTCGGATCACCCGCGTGCAGATAGCGGGTGCGAACCCCGCCGACGTCGAGATAGCCCTGCGAGAACGCGACGCCCTGCAGATCGCTCCAGACGCTCTCGTGGTCGGTGGCCGAAACGGAACCGGATGCCGGCCCGGCGGCAGTGCTCGTCATGTTCCCCTCTCCGGAGGTAGTGAGAATGATATTCTCCGAATTTGTAAGCACTTTGCTCATATAGCGCACATCAGCGTGCATTATTATCAGAGCATCACTCTCGCGGTGCTATCTGTCAAGGAGGGGCGCGATGCCGGCCAAGGCAACCCAGCCGAAGGCACAAACGAAGGCCGACGGCACTCCCACCGGAGCGCCCGGTTCTCAAACTCTGGCGCGTGGGCTCAGCGCGCTCGCAGCCATTGCCGCAGCACCGACGGGCCTGACGGTGCAGCAGGTCGCCGACCATGTCGGGGCCCACCGCACGATCGCCTATCGGCTGCTGGCCACCCTGAGCCAGTTCCGTTATGTGGCAAAGGGCGAAGACGGGCGCTACCGGCCCGGTGCCGGGCTGGCCGCCCTCGGCTCATCGTTCGACAACAACATGCGCCAGCTCAGTGTCCCCACCCTGCGCGCCCTGGCCGACGAGCTCGGCAGCACCGTCTCGCTACTGGTGGCCGAGGGCGACCAGCAGGTGGCCGTCGCGGTGATCGTTCCGACACAGGTGTTCTACCAACTGTCCTTCCATGAAGGCAGCCGCCACCCGCTGGAGCGGGGTGCGGCCGGGGTGGCCCTGCTGGCGAGCATGCCGGCGCGCCCCGGCGAGCGTGAACTGGTCCGCCAGACCCGCGAGCAGGGCTGGGTGATCACCCACGGGGAGATCGAACCGGACACCTACGGTCTGGCGGTGCCGGTCCGTCGACGCCCGCCGTCACCACCTACCTGCATCAACCTCATCTCGCATCGCGAAGACGTCGTGTTGAACGGCAAGGACGCAGTGGTGCGCGCAGCAAACGAACTATCGGCGATCTTGTACTGAGAAGGGAATGACAGTGACCCGTACCGAATTTGAGTGGGATGACGAAGTCGACGTCGTGGTGCTCGGCAGCGGCGGTGCGGGGCTCACTGCCGCGCTGACCGCGTCGGTCAGCGGTGCATCCGTGGCGGTCTACGAGAAGGCGCCCACCGTCGGCGGCACCACCGCGGTCTCCGGTGGCATCGTGTGGATCCCGGCTCATGACCGCAGTTCCGAGGGGCCGCTGCCGGTCTCGGACGCGGTGGACTACCTGGAGGCCCAGTCGCTGGGCTACCTGGACGCCGACCTGGTCGACACCTTCGTGCGGACCGGCCAGGCGATGCTCGACTTCGTCGAGGAACACAGCGAGCTGCGTTTCGCCGTCGCCGAAGGCTTTCCCGATTACAAACCCGAACTGCCCGGCGGACGCCCCGGCGGAGGACGGTCCCTGAGCGCCGGCCCGGTGGATCAGGCCAAGCTCGGCGCGTGGAAAGACCGGATCACGTCCTTCCCAGCAGATTTCAGCAATGTGGGCATCGACGCGGAGACGCGGGCTCGCATCCATGCCGTCCACGACGATCCCGACGCCGACCTCTGCGTGGCCGGTACCGCACTGATCGCCGGGCTGCTGCGCGGCCTGCTAGAGCGTGGCGTGGAGCCGGTCACCGGGGCCCGCGCGATCGAGCTGGTCGGTGACGCCACCGGCATCACCGGCGTGCGCATCAGCTTGCACAGCACCGGCGGTGCCGACGTGAACGTCCGCGCCCGCAGTGGCGTCGTCCTGGCCACCGGCGGTTTCGAGTGGGACGCCAAGCTCGTCGAGGCCTACCTGCGCGGTCCGATGCGCGGTGCGGTATCCCCGCCGAACAACACCGGCGACGGGTTGCGGATGGCCATGGCCCACGGCGCCGACCTGGCCAACATGGGCGAGGCATGGTGGGTGCCGATCGTGCAGATCCCCGGCGACACCATCGACGGTCATCCGCGCAGCCGCAGCGTGCGGCTGGAACGCACCCGGCCGCGCAGCGTCATCGTCAACCGCGCCGGCAAGCGATTCCTCAACGAAGCCGGCGAGTACAACTCCATGGCCGGGGCCTTCCAATACCTCGACCCCAAACTGGGTTACGCCAACGACCCGGCCTGGATCGTGTTCGACTCGGTGCACCTGCAGCGCTACGGCTTCCTCGGGGTCCAGCCCGGTGATCCCGTGCCGGACTGGTTCTGCGAATCGGCCACCCTCGATGAACTCGGCGCCAAGACCGGCATCGACCCAGCCGGCCTGGCCGAGACCTTGAACCGCTGGAACGACAACGTCTCTCGCGAGGTCGACCCCGACTTCGGCCGCGGATCCAGCGCGTATGACGGATACTGGGGCGACAATTCGGCGGCCACCCCGGCCGGCCAGACGCTGGGCCCGCTCGACTCCGCCCCGTACTACGCGGTGCCGGTCAAGATCGGCGCCATGGGCACCAAAGGCGGCCCGCGCACCGACCGCGACGGCCGTGTCCTGCACGTCAACGGCACACCGATTCCGGGGCTGTTCGCCGCGGGCAACGCCATGGGCGGCGTGACCGGCAAGGCCTACGGCGGCGCCGGCGGAACACTGGGTCCCGCCATGGTATTCGGTTACCGCAGCGGATACGCGGCGGCGACGGGTAAGTCGGTCAGCTGAGGGTGGAGCCCGCGCCGAGGCTGTAGCCAGGTGCGAGTCCTGGCTACCGCGCTGAATCTGAGAACAACTGCTCGGCTGCCGTGTAGGGATCGGTACTGCCGTCGGCCACGGCGGCGGCCAACCGGTCCAGCTCGGCGTGGTTGCGCAGCAGCGTCTGGGCCAGTGACAGGATCTGGGTACGGGCCCGCGCAGTGCGTCGCGCCGCGGTGTCGGCGCGATGGTGCGCATCGATGGCCTCGACGAGTTCGGCCAGGCCATCACCTTGCGCCGCAACGAGTTTGAGTACCGGCACGCTGGCCTCGGCTCGTAGGTCACGAGCGGTCTGATCGGCGCCGTCGCGGTCGGCCTTGTTCACCACCACCAGATCGGCGACTTCCAGCAGCCCAGCCTTGGCGGCCTGGACGGCATCGCCCGCACCGGGGTTGAGGATCACCACGGTCGGATCGGCGATCGCAGCGATCTCGATCTCGGACTGCCCCACGCCCACGGTCTCCAGCACGATCAGGTCGTAGGACAGTGCGGCCAGCAGCCGAATCGCGGCGGGCACCGCCGCAGCCAGACCGCCCAGGTGACCGCGGGTGGCCACCGAGCGGATCAGCACGTCGGGATCGTTGATGTGGGCGGCCATCCGGATCCGGTCGCCGAGCAGCGCACCGCCGCTGTACGGGGATGACGGGTCGACCGCGAGCACCGCCACCCGTAGACCGCGCTCCCGGTAGGCACCGACCAGCGCGCCGACGGTCGTCGACTTGCCGGCCCCGGGCGGGCCGGTGATCCCGATGACCCGCGGGGAGGCGGGGCCGAGCACCGCGAGAACCTCGTCTCGACGGTCACTTTCGACCAAGCTCAGCAACCGCCCGACGGCGCGCTGCGATCCACCGCGCGCCGCGGTGATGAGTTCTTCGACAGTATGTGGGCCGGCCATCACGGAAGACACTACGGTGACGCCACCTCGATGACCGTCGCCGAGCCCATGCCGCCGCCGGCGCACATCGCGGCCACGCCGATGCCGCCACCGCGTCGGCGCAATTCGTACACCATCGTGGCCAGCATCCGGGCCCCGGTGGCGGCCACCGGATGACCCAGCGAGCACCCGCTTCCACTGACGTTGACGATGTCCGGGTCGATGTCGAGCAGCTTGACGGTGGCCACGCACATCGCGGCGAAAGCCTCGTTGATCTCGAACAGGTCGACATCGGACAGCGAAAGACCGGCCCGGCCAAGGGCTTTGGCGATCGCCTCGACCGGGGCCAGTCCGGTCGAGGCGGGATCGACCCCCACCGATGCCCAGGACTTGATGGTGGCCAGCGCGGGCAGTCCGAGCTCGTCGCTGGCAATGGCCAGTATCGCGGCGGCATCGTTGGCGCCGCACGCGTTGCCCGCGGTGATCGAGAACCCCTCGATCTCGGGATGCAGCGGCTTGAGTGCGGCCAGTTTCTCCAAGGTGGTGTCGCGGCGTGGGTGTTCGTCGGTGTCGAAGAGGCCGTGCGGCGTGTCGATCGCGACGATCTCTTCCTTGAACCGGCCCTCATCGATGGCCGCCACGGCCTTGAGGTGTGAGCCCAACGCCCACTGGTCCATCTCCTCGCGGCTCACCCCGGCCTTGACCGCGGCGTTCCAGCCGACGGTGATGGACATGTCCATGTTCGGCGCGTCCGGGGAGTCCGGATGGGTGGGCGGGAACCAGTTCGTCCACTCGGCGTCCTTGGCGCTGCTCGTCGCGCGGACGAAACGCGGCGACGTGGAGGCCGAGTTCACCCCGCCGGCCAGGATCAGTCGGTCCATCCCGGCGCGGATACTCGCGGCAGCCGTTTGCACGGCAGCCTGTCCGGCCGCGCAGTGCCGGTTGACCGCCAGCCCGGGTACCGAGGTCAGGCCCGCGGTGACGGCGGCATGACGGGCGATGACGCCACCGCCGTACAGGCCCTCACCCAGGATCACGTCGTCCACCGATCCGGCGAGCTCCGCGGGGATGTCGGCCACCGCGGCCCGCACCACATGGTCGGCCAGCACATACGCATCGGTATCACGCAGCGTGCCCTTCTTGGCGGTGCCGATGGGGGTGCGCAACGCGGACACGATGACGGCTTCGGGCATTGAATTACTCCCTGGTTCACCTGATACGAGAATGTTATTCTCTCAGTTAGAGAGTGCTAGTTGCAAGAAGGGGAACCATATGCAAATCGCCGGTAGCTCCGCGATCGTCGTCGGCGGTGCGGGTGGCCTGGGTGAAGCAACCGTCCGTCGGCTGCAGGCCGCGGGCGCCAAGGTGGTCATCGCCGACCTGGCCGATGACAAGGGCGCCGCACTGGAGAAGGAACTCGGTGTGCGGTACGTGCGCACCGACGCCACCTCCGAGGAGTCGGTCCTCGCCGCGATCTCCGAGGCCGAAGCCCTGGCCCCGCTGCGCATCTCGGTGGACACCCACGGCGGCCCGGCCAGCGGTGGCCGGCTGGTGGGCAAGGACGGGTCCCCCCTGGATCTCGACGGCTTCAAGAAGACCATCGAGTTCTACCTGACCGCGGTGTTCAACGTGATGCGGCTGTCGGCGGCCGCGATCGCCAAGACCGAGCCGCTGGAAGAAGGCGGCCGCGGCGTCATCGTCAACACCGCCTCGATCGCCGGCTACGAGGGCCAGATCGGCCAGCTGCCCTACTCGGCGGCCAAGGGCGGCGTGCTCGGCATGACGCTGGTCGCCGCGCGTGATCTGTCGCCGTTGGGAATCCGGGTCTGCACCATCGCCCCGGGCACCATCAACACTCCTGCCTACGGCAAGGCCGCCGATCAGCTGGAGCAGTACTGGGGCCCGCAGGTGCCCTTCCCCAAGCGGATGGGCCGCTCGACCGAGTACGGCCAGCTGGCACAGAGCATCATCGAGAACGACTACCTCAACGGCGAGATCATCCGCCTCGATGGGGCACTGCGCTTCCCGCCCAAGTAGTGGCGCACGTTCCCCCCTTGCACCGCGAACGTGCGCGTCTGTCGGTCAAAACGCCGATTCTGCGCGACGTTTCGTGCACACTCGCTGTATGACGACCGGGCACGAAACGTTGGTCGACCGCGACGGGACAGCAGGCAGCCTCGACGGGAAAGTCGCCTTCGTGGCCGGCGCCAGCCGTGGCATCGGCGCCACGATCGCGGCTGCCCTGGCGGCCGAAGGCGCCGCAGTGGCCGTGGCCGCCCGATCCGAACAGCCCGGCAAATTACCCGGCACGATCGGATCGGTGGCCGCGGCGATCAATGAATCCGGTGGCCGCGCGCTGCCGGTCGCCTGCGACGTCACCAGCGAGGAATCGGTGAACAAGGCTGTGGCGTCAGCGGTTTCGCAGTTCGGCGGCATCGACATCCTGGTGGCAAATGCCGGGGTGCTGTGGCTCGGCCCGATCGAGAACACGCCGCTCAAGCGCTGGCAACTGTGCCTGGACGTCAACCTGACCGGTGTGTTCCTGGTGACCAAAGCGGTGATCCCCGAGGTGCGCAGGCGCGGTGGGGGCTCACTCATCGCGATCACCACCACCGGCGTCGACATGGTCGAACACGGCTCCAACGCCTACTGGGTGTCCAAAGCCGCCGCCGAACGCCTGTACCTTGGGCTGGCCGCCGACCTACGGAAAGACAACATCGCCGTCAACTGTCTGAGCCCGTCGCGGGTGGTGCTGACCGAAGGATGGCAAGCCGGCGGCAGCGGGCTGCAGATCCCACCCCAGATGGTCGAGCCGCCAGAAGCCATGGGCCGCGCGGCCGTACGACTGGCCGGCCAGGATGCCAACGGCGTGACCGGCACGGTGCAGCGCTCCGAAGCACTCACCTGCTAGCTGCCGGCCTACCCCTTCGCACACGCGAGCGTGCGTGGAATGCTGCCCCGACACGGAGTGCCGGGCAGCAGACACGCACGCTCGCGGTGCTAGGTGAGCAGGGTGAGCTACGTGAGCAGGGCGATCAGTCCTTGGCGATCAGGCCATCGACGATCTTGTTGAAATCAGCCGTGCCGAAGGACACATACTCGGCGAGGTTGGCGTAATCCAGCGATGCCATCACCTGCTGCTCCAGCTGGATGTTCATCAGCCGCTTGGTGGCCTCGACTGCCTGCTTGGGCAGATCGATCAGCTTCTTGGCGCACGCGATCGCCTCGGCCAGCGGGTCTTCGACGACGTGGTTGGCCAAACCGAGCTCCACGGCCCGCTGCGCCTTGATCCGCACGCCGGTCAGCGCAAACTCCTTGGCCTGCAGCAACGAAATCTGCGAGCCCCAGACCAGCGGACCACCGTCGGCCGCCACCAGGCCGATCTGCACGTGCGGGTCGGCGAAGTGCGCATTCTCGGCCATGTAGACGACGTCGGACAGGGCGGCCAGGCTGCAACCGAGACCGACTGCGGGGCCGTTCACCGCCGCGATCACCGGGATACGGCACCGCACCATCCCGATGACGAGGTCCCGCCCGTGCTTGATCGTCTTCTGCCGCAGCGCTTCGTCGCGGCGCAGCTCATCGAGGTAGTTGAAGTCGCCACCGGCCGAGAAAGCCCGTCCCGCACCGGTGATCACCGCGGCCCGCGCCTCGGCATCCTCGTTGAGCGCCTCCCACAACCGCGCGAGCCCGACATGCAGGTTGTCGTTGACCGCGTTGAGCGCATCGGGGCGGTTCAGCGTGATGATGCGCAACGCACCGTCGGCCTGCACATCGATTTCGTCTGGCATTCCGTACATTTGGCTAGACCCCCAATCCGAGGATTCGCGACGCGATGATGTTCTTCTGGATTTGCGACGTACCACCCATGACGCTCTGCGCCCGGCTGTAGAGATACGCCTCCAACAGTTCTGGGTCCTTGGTCCCGGTGACCGACAACGCGGCATGCCCGACGGACTGCTCCACCCAGGTCATCAGCAGCTTGTCCAGCGATCCGTCGGGCCCGTGCTTGAGCCCGTCGAGCTGTTCGGACAGCCGGCGGCGCACGTGCAGCCGCAGCATCTCGGCCTGCACACCCGCCCAGGCCAGGTCCTCGGGAACTTTGCCCTCCACCCGAGATGCCATCTCGCGCACCAGTTTTCCGTAGCGCGCCGAATATCCCAGTGTCGACGGTTCACGTTCATGGCTGACCACCGTCATCGCCAGGCGCCAGCCGTCACCCGGCTCCCCGACCATGTTCGCGGCCGGCACCACCGCACCGTCGAAGGCCACCTGACCGAACTCGGTGGTGACGCCGTTGATCATCTGCAGCGGCCGCTGCTCGATGCCGTCCTGGTGCATCGACACGATGAATGCCGAGATGCCCTTGTGTTTGGCCACATCCTTGTCGGTGCGGGCCAGCACCAGGCACCAGTCCGCGACGTCGGAGTAGCTGGTCCAGATCTTGTGGCCGTTGATGATGTAGTTGTCACCATCGCGGGTCGCGGTGGTGGTCAGCGAGGCCAGGTCCGATCCGGCGCCGGGCTCCGAAAAGCCCTGGCACCAACGCTCGGTGCCGTTGATCATGCCGGGCAGGAAGCGCTGCTGCAGTTCCTTGCTGCCGTGGTGTCCCAGGCCGACGACCAGGTAGCCCAGGCTGGGACGCGGCGGGGCGCCGGCCCGGGCCGACTCCTCGTCGACGATGACGTCGTACACCGGTGGCAGATCCTGGCCGCCGAACTCCTTGGGCCAGGACGTGCCGAAGAACCCGGCGGCGTAGAGGGCTTGATGCCACTCCCCCATCCGGGCCCAGTAATCGTCGCCGGATGCCTTGAAGGACGCGGCGTTGTCGGCCAGCCAGGCGCGCAACCGGTCCCGGAAGGCAGCTTCCTCGGTGGAATCACGAAAGTCCAAGATCAGTGACCTCCAAGTCCTCTAGCTTGACAGGCCACAACTCGGTGGCCACCAGAACTCGGCGCAGGAACACATGCGCCAGGCATTCCCAGGTGTTTCCGATACCGCCGTGCACCTGGATCGCGGTCTCGCACACCGTGCGTGCGGCACGGGCGCAGTAAACCTTGGCGATCTTGCCGGCCCGCACGGCTTCGTCGGCCGGCAGCTCGTCGACTGCCCAGGCAGCATGACGCAGCACGCTGATCGACCCCTCGATCAGGGCCAGCCCGTCGGCGAGCAGGTGCGCGACGGCCTGATACGACCCGATCGTCGAGCCATACTGCTCACGGACTTTCGCGTAGTCGACCGCCAGCGCGTGCGCACCACGGGCCGCACCGACCAGGTCGGCGCAGGTGGCGGTCAGCGCCAACGCCCGCCAGCGCAACGCGTCCTCACTCGACAGTTCGGCGAGCTCGGCCGGCGACTCGACCGCGCCGACCGTGCTGCGGGTCAGATCCACCCCGGCCGTGGCGGCTTCGTCGGTGCCGACCGGAATCTCGCGGTCCAGACGACGACTCAGATCGTCGGCCAGCACCGGCCCGAGGAACGGCACATCGACCAGCCCGCGGGCGAACTCCTCGGCGATGATCGCCACTTCCACACCGGAGGCACCGTCGGAACGCAAGGTGCGCCACTCCGTGGCGGCGACCGTGCTTTCCAACCGGGAAATCCGGCCCTCATCCGACAGCTCTCCGACCGCATCCGGTCCGAGGTCGTCGGCCAGTTTCGCTGCGGCCTCTCGCAGCTGCTGCTGTTCAGACGTCAGACGAACGTCCATGCCGCTCCTTCAGCACTCGTCGCAATACCTTTCCGGAAGGTAACCGGGGTATCTCGGTTACGAACTCCACGCGGCTGGGCCGCTTGTACGACGCCAGCCGCGCACCGACCAGGTCGATGAGCTCGTCGGCCGACACCGCAGAACTTGTTGTCACGGCGGCTACCACGGCCTCGCCGTCGGCCGCGTCGGCCACGCCGAACACGGCACAATCGGTGACCGCCGGATGCCCGTGCAGCACCGCCTCGACCTCGGCCGGGGCCACCTGGAA
Source organism: [Mycobacterium] fortunisiensis (assembly GCF_019050325.1). Classification (GTDB taxonomy): domain Bacteria; phylum Actinomycetota; class Actinomycetes; order Mycobacteriales; family Mycobacteriaceae; genus Mycobacterium; species Mycobacterium fortunisiensis. Next base: position 195,375 of record NZ_VOMB01000021.1, read on the forward strand.
CCCGCGCACCTTGACCATTTCCTTGGAACGGTCGGTGATGCGGAGGTATCCGTCCTCATCGAGGTAGCCGATGTCCCCGGTGCGGTACCAGCCGTCGCAGAATGCGCCGGCGGTGGCATCCTTCGGCAGATAACCGGCCATCACGGAGTCCGACCGCACCTGGATCTCGCCGTCCTCGCCGATCCGGACGTCGACGCCGCGCACCGGGGTACCGACGGTGTCGATGCGCGTGGCGTCCAACGGGTTACAGGCGATCACGGGAAGTTCGGTGGTGCCATACGCGGTCAACCAGCGCACCCCGGAGCGCTCGGTCACGGCGTCGGCGACGCTGCGGGTCACCGGGGTGGCGCACCACATCACGTAGCGCAGCGAGGACAAATCGTGGCGACCCAGGTCAGGGTGCCCGGCCAGGGCCAAAGCGATTGGCGCCACGGCCATTTCGACCGTGATGCGATCGGATTCGATGTGTCGCAGCATGGTGTCGACGTCGAAGCGCCGGTGCAGCCGCATCCAGGCCCCGGTGTCGAGCACCATGGCGATGTTGAGCAGCCCCAGGATGTGCGACGGCGGCGTCATGATCTGCATGCGGTCGTCGGCGGTGAATCCCAGCGCGTCGCGCCAGTGCTCGATCGCCGCGGCGAACCCGCGATGCGTGTGCCGCACCGCCTTGGGCAGGCCCGTGGTGCCCGAGCTGAAGACGAACAGCGCGTCGGCGTCCGGGGCAGGCGGGTCGAACTGCCGACGGCCCGGGGTGATCGGCTCGTCCAGATGCAGCATCGGCATCTGCGATGCCAGCACCTCGTGGTCGCCGACCGCATGGCCCGGTGCGGTGAGAGCCAATACGTGGGCCACCTCGGTGGCCTTCCACGCCGGGCTGATCAGTACCGCCACCGCACCCAGGCCCCAGATGGCCCGCAACGCCACGACGAACTCGGGGCGGTTGGACGACATCATCGCGACACGGTCACCCGGCCTGACCCCACGATGCTCCAGCACAGTGGCCATTCCGCTGGTCAGCGCGTCGAGGTCGGCCAGGCTGTACTGCCGGTCCTCGAACGCGAGCACGGCGCCGGTATCGGTGACAGTCACCGAATTCGACCCCGCTGGCACATCGCACTGCCCTTTCCCTGAACATTGCCGAGTGAGCCCCGGCGAACACGTCAGCCGGGTTGAGAAGATACTATCATTTATGGAGAATGGTATTCTCTCTAAGTCAGAATGATAGTGCACAGGGGAGTCACATGACGGCAGAACCGATGGCCGGCAGCGCCGCGGACGGCAAGGTCACGATCGTGTTCGACCGCGAGCAGTTGTCCGTGCCGCGCAGGGACGGCGAAACACTGCTGGAGAGCGCGCGTCGCGCCGGCATGACGCCGCCTTTCTCCTGCGAGGCAGGCAACTGCGGCACCTGCATGGCCAAGCTCCTGGAGGGCACCGCCACCATGCGGGTCAACGACGCGCTCGACGACGACGAAGTGGCCGAAGGGTATGTGCTGACCTGCCAGGCCGTGCCGGACTGCGCTTCCGTGACGGTCTCCTACGACGAAGATTGAACTGAAGGTCTCGAAGGAGTCGCCGGTTTCTCCCGCAGGGTTGCCCGATCCCGGGCGATCACGACCCCGCGGCAGAAATCGGCGAATTCTGTCGGTACTCGTCGAACGACGGCGCGGGCCGATAGTCCGGCGTGTGGCCGGCGATCTGCACCGGGCTACCCACCAGCCGGAAATCCCCGGCGGTGACCAGCATCTCGGGGGTGGCGGCCAGCGCCTCGGGCAGGCTTCGCACCGCGGCGGCCGGAATGCCCAGCGGCTTGAGCCGTGACTCCCAGCTCGCGGCGGTATCGGTCGCCAACGCGGCGGTCACCAGAACGAGTACCTCGTCTCGCCGGGCCGCGCGTTCGGCCATCGTTTCGAAGCCGGCGATCCCCGCCTCGCCGGCGAACGACTTCCAGAAGCCGTCGTGCGTGATGAACAACGCCAGGTAACCGTCGGCCGTCGGAAACAGCTGTGCCGGCACGTAATACGAGTGTGCGCCGAATGGATGGCGGCGGGGTTCGACACCGTCGTTGAGGTACGCCGCAGCCCGGTAGTTCAGTTGCGAGAGCATGACGTCCCGCAACGAGACCTCCACCTGGCCACCCTTGCCCGAGACGATCATCGCCAGCAGGCCCAGTGCGGCCGTCAACCCGGTGGAGTTGTCGGCCGAAGAATAGCCGGGCAGCGTCGGTGGGCCGTCCGGATCACCGGTCATCGCGGCCACGCCGGTGGCGGCCTGGATCACGTAGTCGAACGCCGGATCGTCTCCCCCGTCGAGGCCGAAGCCGGTCATCGCGACACAAACGATCTCGGGGTTGTACTGGCGCAGGTTCTCATAGGTGAGGCCCAGCCTGCGGATCACCGACGGCTTCATGTTCACCAGCAATGCGTGTGAATCGGCCACCAGCTCACCGAGTTTCGCCTGACCGTCCGCCGAGGCGAGATCCAGACAGATGCTGCGCTTGTTGCGGTTGAGGCTGGCGAAGTAGCTGTCGCTGACCTGCCGCGAGATCTCACCACCCGGTGGTTCGACCTTGATCACCTCGGCGCCGAGATCGGCCAGCATCATCGTGGCGTACGGGCCGGCGAGCATCACGCCGACTTCGATGATGCGGATGCCCGCGAGCGGCCCCGTCATTTCGCCGAGACTACGGGTTTTGGCGTGAACTCGCCCAGAAGTCGCCACAAGTCGTAGTTTCGGCGTGGGCTTGTCACCGGACCGCCTTCGCGAGTTCGGCGATCACCTCACGGGTGCGGTACTTCGACGCGATCAGTTCGTCGCGGTTGTCGCCGATCGGCAACAGGCGCACCGACAGGTCCGTCACACCGGCGTCGGCGAACTGCTTGAACCGCTTCAGGATTGATTCCTCGTCACCGGCCGCGCACAGGTCACCGACGTTGCGGGCCTCACCCCGGTCGAGCAGCCGCTGGTAGTTCGGCGACGTCTCGGCCTCCGCCAGGATGCGGTTGGCCCGCTCCTTGGCCGACTCAATCTCCGAATTGGCGCACAGCGTGACCGGGATACCGGCCACGATGCGGGGCGCGGGCTTGCCGGCTTCGGCCGCGGCCTTGTTGATCTTCGGGGCGATGTGTTCGCCGATCGCCTTCTCATCGGCCATCCACAGCGACGTTCCGTCGGCGTGCTCACCGGCAATCTGCAGCATCACCGGCCCCAGCGCGGACACCAGCACCGGCATCGGGGTATCGGCGGCGAGCACGGTCGGGTTGTGCACCGTGAACGAATCATTCTCCACGTCAACGGGCCCCGGCCCAGAGATCGCGGTGTTGAGCACCTGCAGGTAGTCCCGTGTGTACGCCGCGGGCTTCTCATAGGGCAGGCCCAGCATGTCGCGCACGATCCAGTGGTGCGACGGTCCGACACCCAACGCCAGCCGGCCTCCCGACATGGCGTGTACCGAAAGCGCCTGCCGCGCCAGCGCGATCGGATGCTGCGCCTGCAGCGGCACCACCGCGGTCCCGAGTTCGATGCGTGTGGTGTTCGCCGCCATCAGCGCCACCATGGTCAGGCAGTCGAAGTCGTTGGGCACCTGCGGCATCCACGCGCTGTCCAGCCCAGCCGATTCGGCCCACTGGATATCGGAGACCAGTTTGGACACCTTGCGCGCCATGTCGCCACGCTCGGCACCGATCATCACACCAAGACGCATCAGCCGGCAACCTTTTCTGTCAGAGCACGAACATCGGTCACCAGCGTGTCGAGCGAGGTTCCGGTCGGGAACACCGCGGCGGCACCGGCATCGAGGAGTTTCTGCACATCGGACTGTGGGATCGTGCCGCCGACGACGACGGCGATGTCACCGGCATCGGCTGCCCGCAACGCCTCGACGGTGCGGGTAGTCAGCGCGACGTGCGCACCGGACAGGATCGACAGGCCGACCAGTGCAACGTCTTCCTGCAGGGCGATCGACACGATGTCCTCGATCCGCTGCCGAATGCCGGTGTAGATGACCTCGAATCCGGCGTCACGCAGGGTGCGCGCGACGATCTTGGCGCCGCGGTCGTGACCGTCCAGACCGGGCTTTGCCACCAAAACTCGTGTCGCCATATCTACTCAGGCCCTCTCTTCTTCGCGCAAGCGCTCATCAGAAGACCACCGGCTGCTGGAACTCGCCCCACACCGACTTCAACGTCGACACCATTTCTCCCACTGTGCAATACGCGTTGGCGCAGTCGATCAACCGGTGCATCAGGTTGTCGTCACCTTCGGCTCCTCTGGCCAACGCGGCCAATGTCTCTTTGACCGCCACGTCATCACGTTCAGCCTTGACCTTCGACAGTCGCTTGAGTTGAAGATCGCGCCCCTCGGCATCGAGCTCGTAGGTGGCGATGTCGGGTGCCGGTTCATCGACGACGAACTTGTTCACCCCGACCACCGGACGCTCACCGGACTCGGTCTCCTGGTGGATCTTGAACGCCTCGTCGGCGATCAGACCCTGCAGGTAGCCGTCCTCGATGCAGCGCACCATGCCGCCGTGCTTCTCCAGATCATCCATGATCTCGATGATCTTGGCCTCGGTGGCATCGGTCAGCGCCTCGACGAAGTAGGACCCACCGAGCGGATCGGCCACCTTCGTCACGCCGGTCTCGTAGGCGAGGATCTGCTGGGTACGCAGGGCCAGCGTGGCCGACTCCTCGGACGGCAACGCGAACGGCTCGTCCCAGGCGGCAGTGAACATCGACTGCACCCCGCCCAGCACGGCGGCCATGGCCTCGTACGCGACGCGCACCAGGTTGTTCTGCGCCTGGGGGGCATACAGCGAGGCGCCGCCGGCCACGCAGCCGAAGCGGAACATCGAGGCCTTGTCGGTGGTGGCGCCGTAGCGCTCCCGCACGATCGTGGCCCACCGGCGCCGGCCCGCACGGTATTTGGCGATCTCCTCGAAGAAGTCGCCGTGGGTGTAGAAGAAGAACGAGATCTGCGGGGCGAATTTGTCGATCGTCATCCGGCCGCGCTCGACGACGGTGTCGCAGTAGGTGACACCGTCGGCCAGGGTGAACGACATCTCCTGGACGGCATTGGCGCCGGCATCGCGGAAGTGCGCACCGGCCACCGAGATCGCGTTGAACCGCGGTACCTCGGCGGCACAGAACTCGATGGTGTCGGCGATCAGCCGCAGCGACGGTTCGGGCGGCCAGATCCAGGTGCCGCGTGACGCGTATTCCTTGAGGATGTCGTTCTGGATGGTGCCGGTGAGCTTCTCGCGCGGCACACCTTTCTTCTCGGCGGCGGCGACGTAGAACGCCAACAGGATGGCCGCCGTGCCGTTGATGGTGAAACTCGTGCTGATCTTGTCCAGCGGGATGCCGTCGAAGAGAATCTCGGCGTCGGCCAGGGTGTCGACGGCGACGCCGACACGACCGACCTCTTCGCCGTACTCCTCGTCATCGGAGTCGTAGCCGCACTGCGTGGGCAGGTCCAACGCCACCGACAGCCCCGTGCCACCCTGATCGAGCAGGTAGCGGTACCGGCGGTTGGATTCCTCGGCGGTGCCGAAGCCCGAGTACTGCCGGAATGTCCAGGTCTTGCCGCGATAGCCGGAGGCGAAGTTGCCGCGGGTAAACGGATAGCTCCCGGGGGGAGGCGGCTCGACCGCGCGATCGCTCGGCCCATAGACGGGCGCCAGCGGGATACCCGATGGTGTCTCTACTGAAGGGACAGCTTGCTCGCTCATCAGTGGATAACGTACTTGCTAAAAATGAGAATGCCAATACCGCATGGTGGAAATGTGGCGCCTGTACTGGCCGGGAGCGCTCCGACCTGCAGCTACGAGCGGCGATGACGAGACCGGTGAATGGGTCTGGTCGGCGCCGGTTCCCCGGGCGCCGCAACCGACGATTACGACACTTGCTAAAAATGAGAATGCCAATACCATTTGGGTACGGTTGATAACGACGCACAGCGGACGCTGCGCTCGACGAGGAGGACCATGTCCAGCCAGCAAGAGTCATTCACTGATCGCACGCTTGTCGTGTCCGGCGGCAGCCGCGGCATCGGGCTGGCGATCGCGCTGGGCGCGGCCCGCCGCGGGGCGAACGTGGTGCTGCTGGCCAAGACCGCAGAGCCCCACCCCAAACTCCCCGGCACCGTGCACACCGCGGTCGCCGAGGTCGAAGCCGCCGGCGGCAAGGGCGTCGCGGTGGTCGGCGATGTGCGCAAGGAAGAGGACGTCGCCCGCGCGATCGAGACGGCGGTGGAGCACTTCGGCGGCGTCGACATCGTGGTCAACAACGCCAGTGCCATCGCCACCGAGCCGACCGAGGCGCTGTCGGCCAAGAAGTTCGACCTGATGATGGACATCAACGTCCGCGGCACGTTCCTGCTGACCAAGGCGGCGCTGCCGCACCTGCGCAAGTCGGCCAACCCGCAGGTGTTGACGCTGGCCCCGCCGATGAACATGAACCCGTACTGGCTGGGCGTGCACCCGTCCTACACCTTGTCCAAGTACGGCATGACCCTGCTCTCGCTGGGCTGGGCCGCCGAATACGCAGACGCCGGCATCGGCTTCAGCTGCCTGTGGCCCGAGACCTACATCGAGACCTCCGCGGTGACCAACCTCGCCGACGGGCAGAACCTGGCGCAGTCGTCGCGCAAGCCCGAGATCATGGCCGATGCCGCCGTGGAGATCCTGTCCCGCCCGGCCGCCGAGGTGAACGGCCAGACCTTCGTCGACGCCGAGGTGCTCAAGGCCGCAGGTGTCACCGACCTGTCGCAGTACGGCGGCGGGGACGATCCGATCATCGACATCTTCATCGACGCGCCGGGGCAGGGCCTGTGAGCATCTCGCTGCTGCTGGAGATGGCGGTCTCGGGTGGTCCCGAGCGCACCGCGGTGGTCTCCGACGACCTGCGGCTGACCACCCAGGAGGTCAGCGATCTGGCCGACGGCGGTGCCGGGGTCATCGCCGCCTCCGGGGCGGCGCACGTCGCCTACGTCGGCACCGGCGGCGCGCTGCTGCCGCTGCTGCTGTTTGCCTCCGCCCGCGCCGCCGTGCCGTTCACCCCACTGAACTACCGGCTCAGCCGCGACGGCCTGCACGAGCTGATCGAGCGTCTGCCCGAGCCACTCGTGGTCACCGACGCCGAATACGCTGACGTCGTTGCCGGTGCGGGCAAGCAGGTGATCACCTCCGAGGAGTTCCTGGCCGCGGCGCGGGGCGCCGACCCCGCCGCCGAGTTCGCCGATCCGGACGCGGTCGCGGTGGTGCTGTTCACCTCGGGCACCACCTCGCGCCCCAAGGCCGTCGAGCTCACCCACAACAACCTGACCAGCTACATCACCGGAACCGTCGAATTCGCCTCGGCGGCAGAGGAAGACGCGGCACTCATCTGCGTGCCGCCCTATCACATCGCCGGGGTCAGCGCGGCCATGTCGAATCTGTACGCCGGGCGAAAGATGGTGTACCTGCGGCACTTCGATGCCGAGAAGTGGGTCGAGTTGGTCCGCGTCGAGGGCGTCACGTCGGCAACGGTGGTTCCGACCATGCTGGACCGTATCGTCACGGCGCTGGAGCGCGCCGGCGTCGAGCTGCCCACCTTGCGCAACCTCGCCTACGGCGGCTCCAAGGTGGCGCTGCCGCTGGTCCGCAAGGCGCTGCAACTGCTGCCGAACGTCGGCTTCGTCAACGCGTACGGCCTGACCGAAACCAGTTCTACCATCGCGGTTCTGGGCCCCGATGATCACCGCGAGGCATTGGCCGCCGAGGACGCCGGCGCGGCCCGGCGGCTCGGGTCGGTCGGTCAGGTGGTGCCCGGCATCGAGGTGCAGATCCGTGGCGAGGACGGCACCGTCTTGGGCGCCGGCGAGACGGGTGAACTGTTCGTCCGCGGCGAGCAGGTCTCGGGCCGCTACACCGACATCGGATCGGTGCTCGACGCCGAAGGCTGGTTCCCCACCAAGGATGTCGCCATGCTCGACGAGGGCGGCTACCTGTTCATCGGTGGACGCTCCGACGACACCATCATCCGTGGCGGGGAGAACATCGCCCCAGCCGAGATCGAGGACGTGCTCGTCGAACACCCCGAGGTCCGCGACGTCGCCGTCGTCGGCCCCGAGGACCCGCAATGGGGCCAGATCATCGTGGCCGTCGTGGTGCCCGCGCCGGGCGCCTCCCCGGATCCCGACGCGCTGCGCGATCATGTGCGTAGGCAACTGCGCGGATCCCGTACGCCCGACCGGGTGGTGTTCCGCGACGAGCTGCCCACGAACCCGACCGGCAAGGTACTGCGCCGTCAGCTCGTCGATGAACTTGCACCCGTCTCAGAGCCCACCCCCTAAGGAGTCAGCATGATCAAGAACGGCACCCGCCTGCAGAGCCAGGTGTGCGACACCCAGGTGATCGTGGTGCGCAGCGCCGACAGCCTCGACGATCTGCGGGCCGGAGGCGTGGCCATGATCCCGCTCGATGCCGAGAAGGATTCGGCCGCAACGATTGACCCGGCGTTCTCCGATGGCACCCTGATGGGCAAGCGCTACGTCGATGAGGACGGTGCCGAGGTGCTTGTCACCAAGGCCGGTGCCGGCACCCTGTCGGTCGGCGCCACCGCACTGAGCCTCAAAGAGGCCAAGCCACTGCCGGCCAGCGACTGAAGTTTCCTGCCGAGCAGACGCGCAGGTACCCCATTCCACGCGATTTCGGGTACCTACGCGTCTTTTCGCGCTGTCAGGGGTGACGGCTGGTCACTCCCCCATCCACGACGAGTTGCGTACCGGTGATGAACGACGCCTTCGGCGACATCAGGAACGCCACCGCGGCCGCGACCTCGTCAGGCTGACCGAGTCGGCCCAGCGGTGCGGCCTGTTCGAAGCCTGCCCGGATCTCCTCGATGTCCAATGCGATCTGCAGCATCGGAGTGTGGATGAAGCCTGGGCACACGGCATTGACGCGAATTCCCAACGGGCCCAACTGTGCAGCCATAGACCGCGTCATACCGAGCAAGCCGGCCTTGGAGGCGCAGTACGCCGGGATGAACGGGTTGGCCGCCAGACCCTCGATACTGGAGATGCCCACGACTGCGGGCGATCCACCGTCAGCTGCGGACCTCTCCAAGTGCGGCAGCAGCAGCTGCATCAACAGCGCCTGGGCACGCAGGTTCACGTCGAGCACCGCGTCCCAGGACTCCTCGGTGTAGGCACCGACCGGTTCTGGGAGCACGCGGCCCGCGGCGTGCACCAGGCCGTCGATGCCGTCGAGCGCCTGCGCAGTCTCCTCGACGGCCGCACTGAGCGCACCGGTGTCACACACGTCGATCACTGTCGAGGGCATGCCCAACCCTTCGGCCACCCCGCAGACCTCGGGAGCCATGTCCCACAACGCAACCCGTCGGCCGTCCGCAATCAGCGCCTCCGCACTGGCCCGGCCGATCCCCGACGCTGCACCTGTCACCACCACACCTGTCATGCCGGACAGGTTAGGGGCTGAACAGTGATCCGGGGACGATTTGGATATACCGACTAACCGATGAGATCGGCCAGCGCCTGGGCGGTCTGCAGGTCCTCGTACGCCGCTGAATACCGTTGGGCCAGAGCCAACGCGATGTCCGGGCGCTGCCAGAGCTCCCCCGCGCTGGCGGTGGCCAGCCAGGTCATCAGACCGTGCGCCACCGAAGCCCGGTACCGCAACCAGATCTCATCGGGCGACGGCAGTTCGTCGGCCGGCAGTCCGAGCTCGTCACGATACTCCTCGAGCAATTGGCGTTCGGCGACCCGGCGATCCTCGGTGGTCAGCGCGCCCTGCAAGAAATAGCCCAGATCCACGGAGAAGTTGCCGCGACGGGCCACCTGCCAGTCCAGGAAGCCGACGTCGCCGTCGGGAAGCGCTCCCGGAACGACGTAGGTGTTGCCGATGTGCGGGTCGCCGTGCAGCAGTGTCTGCGACGTCCCGGGCGCGGTGAGGGTCCGGATGAACGGCTTCCAAATCCCTTCCACCAGATGGTCGATGGTCAGGGCATGGACCGAGGCCGGCGCGTCGTCGCCGAGGCGTTCCAGTGCGGCCGGCAGGGGCGCCCACTGCATACCGTCCCAGGGTTCGAACGGCTCCAGCCACCCCAGGCCGGGATGGCGCACCCGCTCACCCCAGAACGCGCCGTGCAATCGGGCCAACCCGCGTACGCCCTGCGCGGCCTGTTCGACGGTCAGCGGCCTGGTGGCATCCCGCGGGTCGGCGGCACGGGCGGTGAGATCCTCCATGATCAGCACGAAGTCCTCGTCACCCTCGTCGATGGGCGCGGCGAACACCGTCGGATGTTCCAGCGGCAGCTCGACTTTGGAGTTGAAAAGCCTGGGCTCGTGCAGCAGGCCGCTGGTGTACTTGATCATCTCCTTGTGGCCGGGGTCGACAGCCTTGGCGAACACTGTCAGAGGCCCAGCCGGACCCGGTTTGTAGGTGACCGACAGGCGCGCACGACGGTTGGTGCCGTCGTCGCGCATGTCGACGCTGACGCTGTCTACCACCGTGCCCGGATGGTGGTCGGCCAGCGCCGCCGTCAACCACTCCGGCGTGACGTCGGCCCAGTCCTTGGGGACGGCCAGCGCGGCAGTCACGGGACGAACACTGGCATCGAATCCCAGCCGCGGACAGTCGATGTCGGCGACAACTCGGCGTTGTCCAGATCGACCTCCCACTCCGGCCAGCGTTTGAGCATCTCCTCCAACGCAATGCGGCCTTCCAGCCGCGCCAGCGCCGAGCCCAGGCAGTAGTGAGTGCCGACGCTGAACGCCAGGTGCTGGCGCTGCTCGCGGTGGATGTCGAAAATCTCACCGTCCGGCGGGAACTGGCGGCTGTCTCGCACGGCCGCACCGATGAGCATCATCATCACGCTGCCCTCGGGCACCGTCTGGCCGTGGAACTCGATGTCACGGGTGACGTAGCGGGCCACGTGCGGGGCCGGCGGCTCGAACCGCAGAAGTTCCTCGATCGCCTGCGGGATGAGCGCGGGGTTCTCCACCAGTTGACGACGCTGATCCGGGTGCTCGGCCAAAACCTTTGCCGCCCACCCGATCAGCCGAGTGGTGGTCTCGTTGCCCGCGCCGGCCACCACGTTGATGTAGATGAGCAGTTCCTCGCGGGTGAGCTTGCGGGTGACACCGTGCTCATCGGTGAATTCGACGTTGAGCAGATCGGTCATGATGTCGTCGGAAGGATTGTCCTTGCGCCAGTCGATGTAGGCCTCGAAGATCGAGCCGTCGACCAGGCCGTCCTGCGCCGCCGCCATGGGCTGACCGGCCTCGGTGCGCATCTGCGCGTTGCCGTGGTCGCGGATTTTTTCCTGGTCCTCCTCGGGAATGCCGAGCAGTGCGCTGATCACCCGCATCGGCATGATCGCGCCGAAATCCTTGATGAAGTCGATCTTGCCTGCGCCCAACAGCGGATCCAGCGATTGCGCACAGAACTCCCGGATCTTGGGTTCCAGGGCGTTGATCTTGCGTGGGGTGAACATCCGGGCCAGCAGCTTGCGGTGCACCGTGTGGATCGGCGGATCCTCGAAAATCAGGGCACCCGAGGGAATGTCGATGTTCGCCTTGATCAGTTCGATGATCGCGCCGCGGGCGGAGCTGAAGGTCTCGTGGTCGACGAGGCCCTTGTTGACATCGGCGAACCGGCTCAACGCGTAGAAGTCGTGCTGCTCGTTGTAGTACAGCGGCGATTCCTCGCGCAGCCGGGCAAACGTCGGATACGGGTTGGCGTTGATCTCGACGTCGTAGGGGTCGAAGTACACGTCACTGGTGGTGCTCACACTCACGGCGGTCCGCCTCTCTGAGGGCTGCGGAGAGTTACTTACCCGCGTAAGTTACACGGCGGGGCGGCCCCCGGACAAGACCGCGACGGCTTACGGTCAGCTGTTCACGGGTAACGCTCAGGTGCTCTCACGCACGATGAGCGTGGCCGGGTCACTGCCCTCGACGTCGGCGGCCGTGGGATATCCGAGTTCGGCCATCATGGCCGGGACCGCGGCATCGACAATTGTCTTGGCGTCGAACACCACGGAGGTCAGGGGTGGGGAACTCACCGCCCCCAGCGGTATCGCATCGACCCCCATGACCGCGAGGTCATCCGGGCAACGCAAGCCGGCCTGGCGTATCCCGTGCAGGACCACGAACGCCGTCTCGTCGCTTTGCGCACACACGGCCGTCACGCCCGCCGACACCCATTTCGACACGACCGCGGCCGCGTCGGATCCGTCGGTACCGACACTGTCGACCTCGATCTCGGGCAGGCCCTGCGCGTCGGCGGCCACCCGCAGACCCGACAACCAGTAGTCACCGAGCGGCCGCAGTACCTCGGCACCGGAATAGGCGAAGCCCAGCCGCGTGTGGCCGCGCGACATCAGGTGCTCCACCCGCATCGCTCCGACGGTCAGATGCAACGACCCGAGCGCGCGTAGCTTCTCGCTACCCAGATAGATCTGCGGGATTTTCGCCGCCTCCACCGCCGCCGCGGCAGCACCGGTGAGCGGGAACACGCCGGCAACGGCCACCGGATTGAGACTCGCCATCGCGTCGACGATGTTCTGACCGTCATCTGTCTCGAGCTGCATCGACAAAACGATGCCGTGGCGACCGAGCGCGGTGGTGAGACGACTGCCGACCTCCAGTGGAAGTTCTCCGAGGTCCGTCCGCGGCACGATGTAGAGCACCACACCGCTGCCGCCGACCGCGAGGTTTCGGGCCGCCAGGTTGGGCCGGTAACCGAGCTCGGCGGCCGCCTTGCGCACCGCGGCCTGGGTCTGCTCCGAGATACGTTGACCTTCAACGTTGTTGAGAACGTAGCTCACGGTCGCCGTGGAGACGTTGGCGAGCCTGGCCACGTCGGCTTTCGTCGGGCGGAGCCCGACGTTCGACCTGGCCGGGCGGCCTTCTGTCGACCTGGCCGGACGTCCTTTTGCAGCGCTCACGGTGTCATCGTGACACGTTGCTGGTCATTTGGTTGCTCTCCACCGCCCAGCGGCTGCCCCGCGCTCTCCCGCAAGGTCAGGACGGTGACCACCGAGACCACACCGGCGACAGCGAGATACAGCGCGGGTGCCAGGTTGTTGCCGGTCGCCGCGGTGAGCCAGGTGACCACATACGGTGTGGTCCCTCCGAACACCGCCACCGCGATGTTGTAGCCGATCGAGAAGCCGCTGTAGCGCACCCGGGTGGCGAACAGTTCGACACCGGCGGTGACCGCGGTCGCCACGTACACCGATTCGATCGCGGCCAGCAGGCAGTGGCCGATGATCGCTGCCGTCACCGAGCCCGAATTCATCAGCAGGAACAACGGATACGCGCCCACTGCGAAGCCGACCGCCCCGGCGATCAACAACGGCTTGCGGCCGATCCGGTCCGAAAGCGCGGCCAGCGGCAGGATGAGGAGCAATGCCACGAGGCTGGCCAGGGTGATCGAGACGAACGCCTGGGTCTTGCTGAACTGCAGCGCCTTGATGAAGTACGTCGGCAGGAAGGTGAAGACGACGTAATAGCCGACGTTGAACACGATGAACATGCCGACGACCTGCAGGATGGCGCGGCGCGCCGTACCGACTGCTTCCCGCAGCGGTGAGGTGGCCACCCGGTCGGCCTCGTCGAGTTTGGCGAATTCCGGCGTGTCGTCGAGCCGCAGCCGGATGTAGAGGCCGACCAGTCCCAGTGGGGCGGCCACCAGGAACGGGATGCGCCAGCCGTAGCTCTCCATTGCCTCGGGCGGCAGCAGCGCCTGCAGCAGGGTGACGGTGATCGACCCCAGCAGGAAGCCGAGCACCCCCGACCACGCGATGAACGTCACGGTCAGACCGCGCCGCCGCGTCGTCGAATACTCGGCGAGATACACGGCGCCACCGCCATATTCGCCGCCGGCCGAGAAGCCCTGCAGACACCGCAGCAGGAGCAGCAACAGTGGCGCGGCCACCCCGATGCCGGCGTAGGTGGGAAGCAGGCCGATCCCCAGGGTGGCCGCCGACATCAGCAGGATCACCACCGAAAGGACCCGCTGCCGGCCCAACCGGTCACCCAGGGGCCCGAACACGAATCCACCCAGCGGACGCATGAAGAACGCGGCCGCGAAGATTGCGAAAGTGTTGAGCAGCGCGGCGGTTTCGTTCCCGGCCGGGAAGAAGTTGGCGGCGATATAGGTGGCCAGAAATCCGTAGATGGCGAAGTCGAACCATTCCACCGCATTGCCGATCGACGCACCGACGATCGCCTTGCGCACGGTGGGATCGACACGGGGGGTGCGGGAATGCTCCATCAACAGAAAACTCGCCTCTCGGATCTCGAGAGGCGAGTTTATCTGTTGGGTTATGCGCATAAGCCCCTTTCTGGGGGCTTGTGCGTCACACAGCCGCGAGCGTGTCCGCGGTGAGCAGCGCCTGGGCCACCCCGGACACGATCGACGCCAACCGGATGGCTTCGAAGATCGCGGTGCGGGATACGTCGGCGTCGCGCAGCACCGTCTCGTGTGCCGAGAGGCAGTGCGAGCAGCCGTTGATCGCCGATACCGCCAGCGACCACAGCTCGAAGTCCTCCTTGGGCACACCCGGATTGGCGATGATGTTCATCCGCAGCCCGGCCCGCAGGTCGTCGTAGCGACCGTCGAGCTGGCCCTTGGTGCGGTAGAAGACGTTGTTCATCCCCATGATCGAGGCAGCACCGAGGGCGGCGTGGTAAGCCTCCTCGCTCAGCACGTCGAGAGCGTCCTCGGCGATCTCCTTCAGCAGTTGCTGCGACTTGGTGGCCGCGGCCGTGGCGACCAGCGCGCCCCACAGCTGCTGCTCGGTGAGCTCGGTGGACTTGACGATGCTGCCGAAGTTGAGCTTGAGGTCCTTCGCGTACTCCGGAAGCGCTTCCTTGATCTTGTCGACGCTCATGACTAGACCGCCTCGGACAGCAACTCGCCGGCGTTCAGCGTCGGGTCGCCCTTCTTCCAGTTGCAGGCGCACAACTCGTCGGACTGCAAGGCGTCGAGCACCCGCAGCACCTCGTCGACATTGCGGCCCACCGAACCCGCGGTCACCGAGACGAACTGGATCTCGTTGTTGGGGTCGACGATGAAGGTGGCCCGGTCGGCCACGCCGTCGGCGTTGAGCACGCCGGCCGCGGCAGTGAGCTCACGCTTGAGGTCCGAGACCATCGGGAACGGCAGCTTCTTCAGATCCTCGTGCTGCGCGCGCCACTGGAAGTGCACGAACTCGTTGTCCACCGAAACCCCGATAACCTTGGCGTCACGATCCTCGAAGTCCTCGTTGAGCTTGCCGAATGCGGCGATCTCGGTCGGGCACACGAAGGTGAAGTCCTTGGGCCAGAAGAAGATGATCCGCCACTTACCCTCGTCGTCCTTGTTGGTGACGCGGGTGAAATAGTCATCGGGCTGCTTGGCGTCGACCTTGGACAGATCTCCGCCAATCACGGCCGTCAGGTCGTATTCCGGGAACTGCGAGCCAATCGACAAAAGTGCCATTTGCAACCTATCCGTTCGTTGTTTTTTCTGGAGTGATTCCAGATTTCCTCCTCGATTGTGGCCCCGCCGCCGACGTCGTAGCAACTCGGTCGGACCGTGATTATTCGCACACCGGCACCTCTGCTGTGAGCCGGACATCACCGGTGGTCATCGAGTAGTCCGCACCGGACGTCAGCGGCAGAAGGTAAAACTGGCTGGGGCGTATCGCACGGAAGGCGGAACAGGTGGCGGCACTTCGCTGGTGGCTCGGTCTGGCCTGTTGCGCCGTGATGCTGGCCGGGTGTGGCAGCGCCCCCGTGGTCCAGGGCCGGGCCACCTCGATGCTGTTTCTCCCCGACCGGGTTGGCGGCCTGCCGGTGACCGACGGGCACAGTGGAAAGCGATCTGACGCACCCGCACCCGCGCGCCGGGCCGAGAACACCGACGGCGGCCAGATCGACGACCTGGCCCTGCTCGCCATCGACGACATCGAGGACTTCTGGTCGCAGAACTACGCCGGCGGCTCACTGCCGGGAACCTTCACCCCGGTCTCGAGGCTGGTGTCGTTCAACTCCGATGCCTCGCCCGGGATCGAGCTGTGCGGTGAGAACACTGTCGGGCTGACCAACGCCTTCTACTGTTTCAAGAGCGATGTGATGGCCTGGGACCGCGGCGTGGCCATTCCTGTTGCCGCACAGTACTTCGGCCAGATGGGCGTGGTCGGCGTGATGGCCCACGAGTACGGCCACGCGGTGCAGCAACAGGCCCGGCTCGTCGACGACACCACCCCCGTGCTGGTGGCCGAGCAGCAGGCCGACTGCCTGGCCGGGGTGTACCTGCGGTGGGTGGCCGCCGGCCATTCACCACGGTTCGAGCTGAGCACCGGCGACGGGCTCAACCACGTGCTGGCCGGCCTGATCTACATCCGCGATCCGCTGATGACGCGGGTCGACGCCGTGCTCACCGGCGGCGAACACGGATCCGCACTGGACCGCGTCAGCGCGTTCCAGATCGGATTCAGCGGCAACGTGGACCAGTGCGCGGCGATGGACTCCGCCGAGATCACCAAGCGGCGCGGCGATCTGCCCAAGTTCCTCGACCTCTTCGGCGACACACAGGGCGGCAACAGCACGATCACCGCCGCCCTGCTGGAGTCCGTCATGCAATCGCTGCGGCGCATCTATGCTCCGGCCAACCCGCCGACCCTGAGCACCGAACCCAGCGCCTGCCCCGACGCCGGCCCCTCACCCCCGGCGTCCTACTGCCCGGCCACCAATACCATCTCGGTCGACCTGGCCGGCCTGAAAGCGTTGGGAGAAGCCAGAACCGAGAACGACGAGCAGGAGCTGCTACAGGGCGACAACTCGGCGATCTCGGTGCTGACGTCGCGGTACGCGCTGGCCGTGCAACACGAGAAGGGCCTGACGCTCGACACCGCGGTGGCCGCCATGCGCACGGGCTGCCTGACCGGGGTGGGCCAGGCCGGGATGGCCGAGCCCGGGCAGTCGATCACGCTGTCGGCCGGCGACACCGACGAGGCGATCAGTGGCCTGCTCACCAACGGGCTGGCCGCCAGCGACGTCAACGGCCGGGTGCTGCCGGCCGGGTTCACCCGGATCCTGGCCTATCGGTCCGGGCTGCAGGGCGATGCCGCACAGTGCTACCAGAGGTTCCCGTGATGCTGCCGGCGGTCCCCGCGCGTCGCAGCCGAGACGAGGAGTGCCGATGAGCGGTCCCGAACAGCCGTGGTGGGCGCGGCCCGGCGGCGCGCCGCTGCCGGGCAATCACCCGCCCGGCCCGCCGGCGCGGCCCGGTTGGAGTACGCCGCCGACGCGATACCCGTCACCCCCGACGCCGCACCGGCCCCCGCCACCGCGACCGTCGAAGCCCCATCCCACGCCCGGCCCCAATCCGGTGGACCCGCGGTTGCTCATCGGCGCTGCCGTCGTCGTGACGCTCGCCGTGGTCGGTATCGGGGCGTGGGCATGGAGCCGCTCGGACGTCAACAGCACCCGACTGGACGTCCGTCAGGCCGAGGCCGGGGTGGCGCAGATCCTGTCCGATCCGATCAACGGATATGGCGCCAACCGGGTGGTGGCGGTGGCATGCAATGACGGACAGAACCCCGTCGTACGGGCGGGCGCGACGTTCACGTGCGCGGTCGAGATGAACGACACGCTGCGCCGGGTGATCGTGGAATTTACCGACGACACCGGCACCTACGCCGTGGACGGCCCGCGGTAAAGAGATCTGGGTCACATTTCTCGGGACTGGGTGACCACTCCCACCCAACCGCGCTGCGAGCCATATTTAGAGGCACTATTAGTCTTGCCCGTATGGGTCGGGATCCATTGACAACCAGTGGTGTTGATTCGTCGGCGTCGAGCATCGAGAACTACGTGCGCGCCGACGGCACAATCGTGGTGCCCGACGGCGTCACCCTCACCTCATTCTTGGATCGCAACCGGCTCATCTACGGCGACGAACCGTCCTACCGGTTCCTCGACTACTCGAGCAATCCCGACGGCCAAGCCGTCGAGCTCAGCTGGAACGCCCTCTGGGCGCAGGTGTGCGCTGTCGGCGCCCGACTGCAGCAGGTCACCCAACCCCGCGACCGGGTGGCGATCCTGGCTCCACAGGGGGTCGAATACGTCGCGGCCTTCTTCGCGGCGGTGCACGCCGGCAATGTCGCCGTCCCGCTGTTCGCGCCGGCCCTGGCCGGGCATACCGAGCGACTGGCCGCAGTGCTGGCCGATGCCAAGCCCACCGTGGTGCTCACCACGACCGCAGCGGCCGAATCCGTCCGTAACTTCATCAAGACGCTGCCCGCCGCCGAGCGGCCGCGCATGATCGCCGTCGACGCCGTCCCGGACACGCTGGCCGAGATGTACGTCAGCCCGTCGGTCGATTCCGACGACATCGCTTACCTGCAGTACACGTCCGGGTCGACGCGCACCCCGGCCGGCGTGGAGATCACCCACCGCAACGTGTGTACCAATGTCATCCAGATGATCTTGGCCGGCGACCTCGACACCGGCATCCGCAGTGTCAGCTGGCTGCCGCTGTACCACGACATGGGTCTGATCATGATCATGTTCCCGGCGCTGTGCGGTGGCCACATCAGCCTGATGGACCCGATGGCATTCGTCCGCCGCCCCTACCGCTGGATCAAGCGGCTGGCCGAAGAAGCTGCCCACGGTCGCACCTTCGCCGCCGCCCCGAACTTCGCCTTCGAGCTGGCGTCCGAGCGTGGCCTGCCGCCCGCGGGGGAGACGCTGGACATGACCAACGTCGTCACGCTCCTCAACGGATCCGAGCCGGTGACCATGTCCTCCGTCGAGAAGTTCACCTCCGCGTTCGCCCCGTACGGACTGCCCGCCACCGCGATCAAACCGTC
Source organism: [Mycobacterium] fortunisiensis (assembly GCF_019050325.1). Taxonomy (GTDB): domain Bacteria; phylum Actinomycetota; class Actinomycetes; order Mycobacteriales; family Mycobacteriaceae; genus Mycobacterium; species Mycobacterium fortunisiensis. The sequence continues at coordinate 214,238 of NZ_VOMB01000021.1, forward strand.
CTACGGCATGGCCGAGGCCACCCTGTCGGTGGCTTCGATCGCACCGTCGGCCGCTGCCAGCGTGATCTACCTGGACCGCGACCAGCTCAGCGCCGGCCGGGCAGTCACGGTCGAGCCCACTGCCGAGGGGGCAGTGGCCCACGTGTCCTGCGGGCAGCCGATCCCCAACCAGTGGGCCGTGATCACGACCTCCGACGGCGACGAGGCACCCGACTGCACCATCGGCGAGATCTGGTTGCACGGCAACAACGTCGGTCGCGGATACTTCGGCCGCACCGAGGAAACCGAGCGGGTGTTCGGCAACAAGCTGCAGACCCGGCTCCCCACCGGCAGCCATGCCGACGGCGTCCCGGACAACGGCTACTGGCTGGCCACCGGGGACCTCGGGGTCTACATCGACGGCGAGCTCTACCTCACCGGCCGGATCAAGGACATGATCCTGATCGACGGGCGCAACCACTACCCCACCGACATCGAGACCACCGTCAGCGCAGCCTCCCCCGCGGTGCGTTCGGGCTACGTCGCGGCGTTCTCGATCAACGGCGAGCGCGGCGAGGAACTGGTGATCGTGGCCGAGCGGGCCGCGGGCGCCGGACGGGCCGAGCCCGGCCCGATCGTCGAGGCGATCCGTGCCGCAGTGTCCCGCCACCACCAGATCCGGGTGGCCGACGTGCGCATGGTCGCCGCCGGGGTGATCCCCCGGACCACCAGCGGCAAACTGGCCCGAAATGCTTGCCGCGCTGAGTATTTGAGCGGGAAGTTCGACAAGTAGAGCTTGTTTGGGCTTGGGTGGCTTGCTCCTGCGCTTAGCCAGCTGGCCTCTGCGCGCCGTTTTCGACGCCAGGGTCGTCCTTTGGCGAATTGAGCAGCCCTGGCGTCGATTTGGGCGTGGCACCCTTGGGCTGTCACCATCCCGTCGGGCACAATGCTTCCCCGTCATGCCTGACGGACTCGCGCAGCTCACTGCACGTATGACACCACCGGTCGTACGATACGTCTCGTGGAAAAGACCACCGCCCATCTGCCTGGCGACCTCAAAGCAGCGGTGAAGCGCACTGCCGAGGCGCGTGGTATCTCAGAAGCTGAAGTCATCCGGGAGTCCATCCGGGCCGGGGTCATCGCAGCGAAGCCGCGCCCTCTGGGTGGTCTTTATTCCGGTTCCGAACCAATCGCCCGCCGCGCCGACGACCTATTGGATGGTTTCGGCGAACGGTGATCGTCGACACCAGCGCTCTGCTCGCGCACTTCGACTCGAATGAGCCTGACCACCGCGGTGGCCAAGGTCATCGACAACAGCAACGAACCTCTGGTGGTATCCCCTTATGTGATTGCAGAGCTGGTTTACCTGGTAGCCACGCGTATCGGAGTGGATGCCGAGCTCGCCGTCCTGAGCGAATTATCTCGCGGTGCATGACAACTCGCAGATTTCGCCGTCGAGCAGCTCGAGCGAGCCGTCGCAATCGTCACGAAATACCCTGATCAACAGATCGGCGTCGCGGACGCCTCAAACGTGGTGCTGGCAAACCTATACCGGACACAGACCATCACAACTCTTGACCGCCGGCATTTCGAAGTTCTGCGGCCGATCGGAGGCGGTCAGTTCACCATCGTGCCTTGATGCAGAAGCGAAGAAATCGCGCTGGTCGGCGTGCGCGGGTCAGCCGGGCTCATCGACGGATATGACCAAGGTGGACGTCGGACTGTCGATATCAACATATTGGTGCCCCCCTGCGCCTCTGACGATCAGCGACTCAGCAAGGTCGATAATCTCTTCAATCTTTTCGATGTCGAGCCGCCAAACTACGCTGTCGCGCGCTGCCTCTAAAACTGCTGCGCCGCTTTGCTGCTCGATCCGATGCTGAACGCCTTCGCTGTCGAAACATGCAACTCCGGTGATTTGCGCCGACTGCAGCGCGGACACAAACAATCGCAATCCATCTCGGTCAGCGGTCGCTAGCGTGGCTGCGTCGCCGAAATAGCTGGAGGGTGTGATGCGAAATATGGTCATTGTTACCCTGTCCTCGGCGGAAGATGCTCAGGCGCCCACAACCGGCCCCGCATTGGCTTTGGCGTAGGCCGCCAGCACCGGCGTGACGTCAGGGCACATGTTCTGCGCGGCCGCCACGACGACAATCACGGTCTCGTAATCCGCGTAACCACCGCGGGCCACGTAGTTCAGGGCCGCCGGCACACCGGCACCGCCGCGCAACAGCCGGCACGCCATCTTGCCCTGATCGATGACCTCGGTGATCGATGAGTAGTACACGCCCTGGTTGTCGATTTGAGCGACGAAGTCGTACTGGTCGGCATGCGCGGGAGCGGCCAGCGTCACCGCCGAGACACCCGCGACCACAGCGGCCATCACGATTCGTACCTGGGTTGGCGTGCTCATGATGGACCTCCTTCTGATCGGTTGCCCGCAGTCGCGAGCCGAACAGAATGACAGAGGCCACCGACATCGGCGCGCCGTCGCCATATCCCGCAACTTGTCGGCGGGGTCGTATATACAGTCCTGTTCAGTTCTTGACGGCAGCAAGGGGCAGTGCAGTGATCACGGGTGAGCTGAAGAGCAAGGTCGACCGGGTGTGGGACGCCTTCTGGTCAGGCGGTATATCCAACCCCCTGGAGGTGATCGAGCAGATCACCTATCTGCTGTTCATCCGCCGTCTCGACGATCTGGAGATCCTTGCCGAACGCAAGGCCCGGGTGACCGGCAAGTCCGAGGGGCTGCGGTTTTCCCCGGAGCAGCAGCAGTTGCGGTGGTCGCAGTTCAAGAACTCCGAGCCGGCGGTGATGTTCACGACCGTCGGCGACAAGGTGTTCCCGTTCCTGCGTGAGCTGGGCGGCGACGGGTCGACGTACTCCGAGCACATGCGTGACGCCCGGTTCACCATCCCGACGCCGGCCCTGCTGTCCAAGGTCGTCGACATGCTCGACGACCTCCCGATGGCCGACCGCGACACCAACGGTGACCTGTACGAGTACCTCCTGTCCAAGATCGCCAGCGCCGGGGTGAACGGGCAGTTCCGCACCCCGCGCCACATCATCGAGCTGATGGTGGGTATGACCGCGCCCGGGCCGTCCGATGAGATCTGCGATCCGGCCTGCGGCACCGCCGGCTTCCTGGTGGCGGCGTCGGAGTATGTGCGCTCGACACACGAGTCGGTGCTGACCGACGCGGCTCAGCGGAAACACTTCCATAACAGCATGTTTCACGGCTACGACTTCGACTCCACCATGCTGCGCATCGGGTCGATGAACATGCTGATGCACGGCATCGAGTCCCCCGACATCCGCTACCGGGATTCCCTGTCCGAGGGGGCTTCTGAAGATGCGGAGAAGTACACCCTGATCCTGGCCAATCCCCCGTTTGCCGGGTCGCTGGACTACGAGTCCACCTCCAAGGATCTGCAGCGGGTCATCAAGACCAAGAAGACCGAGTTGCTGTTCGTGGCACTGTTTCTCAAACTGCTGAAGCCCGGTGGACGGGCCGCGGTGATCGTGCCCGACGGGGTGCTGTTTGGGTCGTCCAAGGCGCACAAAGAGTTGCGACGAGTCCTTGTCGAAGATCAGAAGCTCGACGGTATCGTGAAGCTGCCCTCGGGGGTGTTCCGTCCCTACGCCGGCGTGTCGACGGCGATCCTGCTGTTCACCAAGACGAACTCCGGTGGCACCGAGAACGTGTGGTTCTACGACGTCACCGCCGACGGATTCTCGTTGGACGACAAACGCAATCCGGTCGAGGCCAACGACCTACCGGACACACTGTCACGGTGGGCTTTACGCGGATCTTCGGAGCTGGAGCGAGCTCGCACCGAGCAGTCCTTCTGCGTGCCAAAAGATGACATCGCCGCCCAGGGCTACGATCTGTCGCTGAACCGGTACAAGGAGATCGTGCACGACGAGGTCGAGCACCGACCGCCGCTGGAGATCATCGCCGACATCGAGAAGCTCGAAGGTGAGATCGCTGCTGGGCTGGCTGAGTTGAAGGCGATGCTGTCGTGAAGATGGTTGCGTTAGGGAAGATCGTTTCAGTCGTCGGAGGTGGTACGCCGAGAAAATCGGCACCCGAATACTACGGTGGCCCCATACCGTGGGTGACCCCAAAAGATATGAAGCGACAGGTGATCACGAGCTCACTCGTGACATTGACTCAGCAAGGCCTACAGCACTCACCCGCGAAGCTTGTACCGAAGGATACCGTTCTCGTCGTCGTCCGCTCGGGAGTGTTGAAGCACACCTTGCCGGTGGCTCTGACGGGCGTGCCAGTGACGCTAAACCAGGATATGAAAGGCCTTATCCCCGGCGACGCAGTTCACGGTCCGTACCTTGCACGACTTGTGAAAGCGTTAGAACCAACTGTGCTGGGCTGGGTGCGGGCAACAACCGCCGACAACTTCCCAATCGACAAGCTCCTCGATTTTGAGATCAGCCTTCCCTCACTCGACGAGCAGCGCCGCATCGCCGCGATTCTCGACCACGCAGACGCACTACGCTCCAGACGCCGTCACGTCCTGTCGACCTTCGATTCACTCCGCGAGTCGGTGTTCATCGACATGTTCGGCCATCCATCGTCAAACGCACATGGACTGCCGACAGGAACAGTCAAAGACCTCGTTGAATCGACTGATTACGGTACGAGCGAGAAGAGTTCACAGCAGGGCGACATTGCAGTCCTGCGAATGAACAACATCACCTACAGCGGCGAGATTGACCTAAAAGACCTAAAGTACATGGATCTGCCAGTCGACAAGTACGACCGCTACACAGTACGTAGCGGCGACGTCCTCTTCAATCGCACAAATAGCGCTGACTTGGTTGGCAAGACTGCCGTTTACCACGGTAGTGCCCCGTTGGCCTACGCCGGATACCTTGTCCGACTACGAGTTCGAGAGGGCTTCTCACCGGACTACCTTTCTGGAGTATTGAACTCCGCATACGGCAAGGCCACGCTGCGTGGCATGTGCAAGAGCATCGTCGGTATGGCGAACATTAATGCCAAAGAAGTCCAGACCATTCGAACACTGATACCTTCCGCATCCGATCAAGGGAAGTACGCGGAGCGCGTGGAGGCGATTCGAGTCGCAAAGAGCCAGCATACTGCTGCGTTGGAGGTACTCGACGAACTCTTCGCCTCGCTCCAAGCCCGCGCCTTCCGAGGTGAACTCTGATGCCGTACGCCGTCATCGATTTCGAGACAACCGGCGTCGTGCCGGAGCGCACGGATCGGGTGGTCGAGGTCGGGATCGTGTTGACCGACGACACCGGCCGCATCGAGGAGGAGTGGACTACCCTCGTCAATCCCCACCGCGATCTGGGGCCGACGAACATCCACGGCATCGCGGCCGCCGATGTCACCGAAGCTCCGGTCTTCGCCGATATCAGCGATCACATCCTGGGCATGCTGGACGGCCGGGTCGTGGTCGCTCACAATGCCTCCTTCGACATGCGGTTCCTGCACCGCGAACTGCAGCTGGCCCGCTACGACATTGCCGAACGGCCGAAGGCATTGTGCTCGATGAAGTGGGCCGGCCGCATGATGGGCGCGGCCAAACTCGCGCATTGTTGTGAGGCACTCGGCATTTCGCTGGTCGACGCACATTCCGCGCTGGGTGATGCCCACGCGACAGCCGAACTGCTGTCACACCTGATCGGCACCTGTTGCACTTCGCCGGAGTGGCATGCCGATCACCTGCGGTGTTCGACGTTCACCTGGCCGTCCCGGTTACGCCGGGCCATGCAGGTGAGCGCAGTTCGTCGCGGCCATGCCGCCGCCGATGGTCATTCCTGGTTGAAGTCGGTGCTGCGGGCCGCCTGGATTCCCGGAAATCCCGAGAACGAGGCCGCTTACATGATGGTGTTGGACAACGCGCTGCTGGACCGCACCATCTCCCGATCCGAGGGCAAGCAGCTGCTCGCCACCGCGGAGGAGGCCGGGCTCTCCCGCGGCACCGTCGCGCAGCTGCACCAGGACTACCTGCGGGCTGTGGCCACCGAAGCGCTGGCCGACGGTGTGGTGACCGATGAGGAACGTGCTGAGTTAGATGCTGTCGCAACGGCATTGGGACTCGGCGCGCCCTACGTCAATGAAGCGTTGGACTGGGCCAAGGACAACGCGAACGACATGGGCGCCGACGCCCCCGGGTTCGCGCTGCGCCCCGGTGACCGGGTCGTCTTCACTGGCGAGATGAGCCGCCCCCGCGACGAATGGGTCGCCGAGATCTGCGCGGCAGGCCTTGCGACCGGAGGGATCAGCAAGTCGACCCGACTCGTGGTTACCGCAGACCCGGATTCCCTGAGCAGGAAGGCCGTCAAAGCCCGGCAGTACGGCATCCCCGTCGTCGATGAGACGACCTTCGCGAGGTTCTTCGCCAGCTACCAGGCCACCTACTGACGCGGCCCGTAGAGCCGATTTGATCCACCCCTGCCGGCGTTCGCCTCAGGGTTCGACTTCATGATGTCACAAGGGGTTCCATGACGATCAATGCCGATGTGGTGGCGCTCATCAACAAGCAGGGCGACAGGCTCGCGATCTGGCACGTGGTGATCGACCCGAGCTGGCCCATGAGCCGGCTGTGCGGGGCGTGGGTTGACACCGTGGCTCCGGCGCTCTCCCAGCAGCGGTATCTGCTGCCGTTCGATGATCGCCTACCCGAAGACCTGGACCACCTCACGCCCGACAGCGCCGGCATGCTGGATGCCAACGCCACCCGCGAAGCGATCGAAGCCGTCATCGACAAATTGGAGGCGCGGCACAAGGAGTCGCTCACCAAGGCCGGTAAGCCGCGCGCTCCGATCACCTGGCCGCGCCTGCCCGCACCGTTGGATTGGGCGAGCCTCCCGGCACCTCCCCGAGGCGTGGCCGACGACCCGTTGACCAGCGAGACGATCGCCGTCGCCGGCTGGGTCTCCCAGCTGGCCGACACCTGGTCCGGCATCGAGGTAATCCGACTGTCCCGTGACTACCTCGCCGACGAGGACGTAACGCCGCGCCCGATGCCCGTCGTCCTGCGCAGCGAAACCCCGTCAGCAGTACTCGCGGCCCCAGGTGAATTGGATGTGCCGTGCCTGTCGCCCACTCTGTCGTGGCACGACAACTGATCAGGAGAACAGGCACATAGATTTCGTCGCAATCGATTTCGAAACGCCAACCCCAACTATGCATCGGTGTGCGCGAAGGGCTGGGCGACCGCAAGTAACGGCGTCGTAGCCGACCAGGGATCGTGGTTGTGTCGGCCGCCGGCGGGGCTGGAGGAATTCGGCCCGTACAACGTCCGAGTACACGGCATCACCGCCGAAACCGTCGCCGACCAGCCGACATTCGCCGAGCGGGTACCCGAGCTGCTCGAACGCCTCAGCACACGGCTGCCCATCGTGGCACATAATGCGGTCTTCGACATCGGAGTTCTGGAGCAGGCACTGGCCACCTGCGGACAGTCTCGACCAGCGATCCCCCACCACTGCACGAGGGACTGGGCGAAACGGCTGATACAGCTCCCAAGTACACCCTGCCCCAGGTTTGTGCGCATCTCGGCGTCGTTCTGGGCAAGCATCATGACGCCGGGGACGATGCCCACGCTGCCGCGCTGGTTGCGATCCGACTCGCAGAATCCGTCGGAGCCTCGACCATTGCCGAGTTGGACGCGGCCTCGTTTCAGGTGTAGGTCACCCAACGACGGTGATGTCAAAGTCGTTGGCCAGCTGCATCACCCGTTCGTAGCCCTCCCCGAGGAAAAGCGGCAGCGGCGGCTGGTCAGGTTCAGGGCGCAGGTGCTCGAACCGGTTGACCCGATCGCCCCACAGCATCACGGCGATCGAGTCGTTGAATTGCCTTGATCTCCAGGCTAATCCATGGAACTCGTCACCGTACTCGTAGAGCGCTCTGCTCCATTCCGCCGTGCGGGGATAATGCCGGGCGCCCGACTCGATCAACTCGCCATGGGTGATCTGCAGTCGTCGGAGGCCGGCGCCGTGCAATTCGACGAGGTTCAGTGGAATCGTCGGAATGATGGTCGAGAGCACCTGGTGCACCAGATTTTTACGCTGGATTCGGCGCCCGCCCCCACGAACGGGCACGTCATGGAGGACCGTCTCCGACAACGCTCCCGCGTCCATGTCCGCGCCGTAGAGCGTCGGCACCACAGCCGATTCACGATAGATCGGGCGGAAGCGTCGCGAAACCTCGCTGCCGTTGAACTCGGTAGCACCCATTCGAATGTCGTGCACCCGCACGATTGGTTGGCCGGCCGGCCAGGGGTGCACCCGAGGCTTCGGTAAGCGCCTCGGCACATCCGGCACGCGCACCGGCCGCTACACCCCGACCCCGTCGAAGGCATGGCCCGCAGCGACCACCACATCGTCGGCCGCCCCCACCAGCAGATCGACCGGCCTACGGTCGTCGAGCCAACCGGTCCGCGAGGTAAACCACAGCGCGGTCTCCCAGCCATCCAAACCGTAGGGTTCGAGCACCTTCAACACCCGCTGGATGACTGGCCTCGGATTCCCGTCAGTGCCGAACTGGAACGCGGGATAGGCGCGAGCGCCCAGATGCTCGACGGCAAAGATGCGGCCCTCGGCGAGCCAACGCGAGGCCGTCGCGAAACGATTGCGGGCTCGCGAACCCGACAGGTCGGCAACCCGCTCGCCACTGTAGAGGCCGAACTCATCGATGAGTTCCTGGCGCGCGTCGGCATTTCTCTGTGCCTGCTGGGCGGCCTGGACCGACACCGTGCGCCGGGTGAACATGGCGTTGACCAGGTTCTCCGTCTGAATCTTCTCGCTGGTGACCAACTGCAGAAGCTGGGTGAGCTGTCCCGCCGTCCCCGCCTCCAGGGCAGCCACCATCACCACATCGTTGGCGCCCGGGTTGAGCTCTTTGATCTGCGGGACAAGTTCGGAGAACGCGACCTGTTGCTCGTCGACGAGGATCGATTTGTCATCTTTCGCCGACGTGAGTCGAATGATATCGATCTGTTTACTCATGCTACTCACGCTACGCCCACCAGTCTTCGCCGGCCACCTAAAGGGCCTACATTGGCGATATGAAGACGGTCACCAGCACCGAGGCAAAAGCTCGGCTGAACGCGCTGCTGGCAGAGGTCGAACGGACCGGCCGATCTGTGACCATCACCAGTCACGGACGTCCGGTCGCCGTGTTGGCACCGACAGTTGCGCGTCCGCGCACGTTCGGCCAACTGCCACACCTCGTCGTTCCGGACGACTTTGACGAACCGCTTCCCGACGACGAGCTTGATGCCTGGATGCCCACGTCGTGACGTCAATCCTGTTGGACACCAACGCGTTACTGTGGCTTGCGTCGACACCGGAAGGAATCACATCCGCTGCGCGCAAGGTACTCGAACATCAAGGCAATGAGCTGTTGGTTTCCGCCGTATCAGCATGGGAGGTGGCGATCAAGACGAGAATCGGACGGCTGAACGGCACCCCGCTGTTATCCGCGTGGGACGACGTCCTGGCAGGTATGAACGCCACCGAGGTGGTTATCAACGCCGCCGATGCCACCATGGCCGGCCAACTCGACTGGGAGCACAAAGACCCGTTCGATCGCATGATCGTGGCCCAGGCCGCCCACCGAGGCCTGACCATCACCACCAGTGACAGCCAGGTGGCACAGGGATCGTTGACGCCGGCGCTCCTCACTCGGTGAGGGCTGCTGCACCACTCCGGCTACAGCTAACTCAGACCTTCGGTATCCAACCCGACCACGACGGTGACAACACAAACCCACGCCCCTGAGGATCCTTACAGGCAGTGGTGCCCTTGTCGTCCACACCGCAGGTCACGCCATACACAGTCAACGTATGAAACGGTGGCAACTCCTTGCCCGTGGGGGGTTTGTCGCATGAGGTGTCGCTTGTTTGCCAGACATTCCTCCCAGTACTAATCGCATTTACGCCGTACATCCGCTTCGCAGGATCACATTCGAGTGGAGTAAGCGCTGGGAGGTTATTGCCCGTACAGCCCGCTGCAGACGAGCGATCGAAGCTACACCTGATCCCGTCGGGTGTGGTGAAGTTGTACGCCGTCGCTGCCGCGTTCGGCCTTCCGGGAGTCTCGTAATGGACTGCATAATCTTCAGGATTAGCGGCCGTAAACGAACTCATATCGGGGAAATCACCTGCCGCCAACGGTTTGCCAGGGACCGCAGGGCCCGGCGTAGGCGGGTCTGCGGCAGCCGTGCACGCCGAAGTCAGTCCAGTTGCTGCAACGAACATAAGCGTCGCAATGAGGCGAATCAGCATCGCGTTCCCATCTCGATCGGTGAAGCTGTGGTTCACCGATGTCCTGGTGCAACATTAACGTGAACATCCTGGACGTTATAGTGCACTGGCCCATTGCCGGGCTGGTACCACTGGCTACCGAATACGCCGAGATCGGTCAGAGTCGACCCGGGCAGGATATATCCGCCATAGGGGCCTGGCACGAAGTTCGGAGACCCTGGGACATTACTCATCGCCACAGTTGGATTTGCTCCAATCACGCTTGTCGGGCTGTCGCCGACATGCACCTCTACGGTGAAGTTCTCCGGGTTCCCATCGTGGAAATTCGGTCCCGCCAACACAGGACGTCCGTCAACTTCTCGGAAACTCAGTTCTCCCCAGGTCTGGCCAGGCGGCGTTATTGCCGTAGTGGCTGGTTGCCCTGCCGCTCCCCAAGTGTTTTCGGCAGGGTTATAGGGCTGCCAAGCTGAACGGTCGGTGATGTCTGCTGGATCAACCCGATACATGGAAACACCTTGGCTGCGATCGAAGGCATCAGCAGCGATGTAGACCTTGCCGTCGGTGCCCTGGTAGCCACTAATTTGCGTTGGTGGACTAGAGGTGTTGGTACCCACAGGTGCATGACCTGGTCCGGGGTCACCGTTTGGCGTCCACTTCTCATAGCTTCCCGCGACCGGTTGCCAGCCGCCAGCAGGATCGTTGGTGACCTTGACGAGCCACGAGCCGCCCTTCGGGTTCAGCCCTTCGTGGGTATTGGTGCCGACGACCATCATGTAGGTGTCCTTGCCGACCGTGACGCTGCCAGCTGGCAGGGCGTTATTCGCCCCAGCGGCAATGGCCTCTTCAGGTAGCGGGAACAGCGTGTTCGGGCCAGGCGACTCGTTCGGCAGTCCGCTGTTGAGATTTGTTCCTGTCAATGGCGGACCGAAATGGGGTTTGCCGTTCTTGTCGAAGGTCACGGGCACCGCCACCGAGGGGTAATGCGCGTTGCCGGGGCCGCCCACCGCAGGGTTGGCATAGGAATCACCGAAAATCGCCACCTTCTTCCCTTGGGCAGCGTGATGACCTCGCCCAGATCGGCAGCCCGAATTCCGGGGATCGCGTCCGGGTTGTCGGTGCCGGCGACCGGTCCCGTATTCCGCACTTCACCAGGAGCCAGCGGCCCGTCGGTAGGCACGCCGAGCAACTCCGCTAACGACGTCGGCGTGCGCGTAGGTTCGGGCAGCCCCGTCGCTTTTGCTATCGCGCTTGCCAAATCGGAGTCAATGCGCTGGCCCTCGGCCTCCGCGTCAGCGATCCGCGCCTCCAGGTCAGCGATCTTCTCCGCCACCCTCGTCTTGGTCTCGTCGTCAAGATCGTCGTAGTTGGATGGGACAATCACCTGGTCTGTTGCCTGATCGACTTCAACGGCGGGCGCTGCAGCAGCGTCATCGAGAATGGCTTTGACAGTGTTGGCAAGCACCTCCGCGTCGTGCTCCGCACGGTCCATCGCATCGGCCGCCGTAGATAGGTCCCCTGCCTTGACATCGTGCGCTGCAGCGCTCATCAGCATCGACGTCACTGCTTCCTGCGCGGCTTCACCCTGCCAAGCGGAGGCTTTCACCAATTGCTGGTAGAACTCCGCGGAGTTCGAATGATTGGCCGACATGGCCCGCGTCGATTTGGCAAGGTCAGCGATCTCCGGCACCCAGTCCCGCAAAACCTTCAATGACACGGATCACAACACCGATCCGGCGTCACTGATCCTTTCGGCGCCACCACGATCGGTGCCCTCATACGCGGTCGCCGCCTCTCGATGCCCTTCGGCGTGCCTGGTGAAGCGTTCGCCGAACTGTGTGCCATCCGTTTCCCAGGCCGCCAACATCCCCGGCAATGCAGCTGCTGCCGAACCTGCGCCCAGAGTTGCCTGACTTGCCCCCGAATGCGCCCTTTCATGCTCAGTGATGAATTCACCGGCATGACCATCGAGACGGTCTGCCGCCATTCGCAGCTCGATCGGATCAACCTTCAGTGGCTCGCTTTGCACCTCCACCACCCCCTCGCTAATGACTCCAGCTAACTTTCAAGAGTACATCTACGTCCGGTAGTCAAACGACACGAATTTCCTGCCGAATTGTTCCGACCAAAACTCATCCCAGGCCAGAAGGAACGAGCACCCGCACTTGTCGGTCCCCCATGCGATCCTGTGCGGTTCTCGAACGAGCCGACATGGGAAGGGCCAGCAATGCCTGAGCTTCAACAGCAGAACTTCCGAGTGAACCTCGGCGGGGTGATCGCGCTACTCAGCAAGAACCTCTACTCCAGCCCCGGGGTCTATATCCGCGAGTTGATCCAGAACGCGGTGGACGCGATCGCGGCCCGCGATGCGCTGGGTGAATCCCCGGCCCCGCGTGCGATTTCGATCTCGCCCTACGGGGTGACCTCGCCGGACTCGCCGGCTGACGAGTTCACCATCACCGATGCCGGCATCGGCGTCAGCGCACAGCAGGTCGAGCAGTTCCTGGCGACCGTCGGCGCCAGCTCGAAAAGCGATGAGCTGCAGCGCAGTCGTCGTACCTACATCGGTCAATTCGGCATCGGCCTGCTGAGTTGCTTCCTGATCGCCGACGAGATCACGGTCGTCTCCCGCAGCGCGACCGGTGCGGAGCCGATCAAGTGGGTGGGCCACAGTGACGGCACGTATACGATCCGAACAATCGACGGCGACATTCCCGTCGGCACCACCGTGCGGCTGCGGCCCCGTGCGAACATGATCGGCTGGGCTCGGGCCGAACAGGTCAGCCCGCTCGTGCAGAAGTACGCCGAGTTCCTCCCCGTAGCGATCACTGTGCTGACAAGCCAAGGCGCCAAGGTTGTTTCGCGAAACTACCCCTGGGCCCACGACTTCGGCGCCCACCGTTCCCAGGTGCAGCAAGGTGTATCGCCGGTCTACGGCGGTGTCGGGGTAGGCAAGCAGTTCGACGCGATCGAGGTCAACGACGCAGAACTCGGCTTACACGGTGTCGTGTACATCGGCACACCGTCGCGCCGCTCCAAGTCCGTCGGCCGTAACCGCGTCTACATCAACGACATGCTCGTCGACGAGGCCGAGAACGCGCTGATGCCAGGGTGGGCGTTCTTCGCCAAGGCCGTGGTGAACTCCACCCAACTGGAGCCCACGGCCAGCCGCGAGACCCTGGTGCACAACGCCGTGTTGACCCGGACTCGACGCAAGCTCGCCGACGCGGCCCTGAGCTGGCTGCGCGATCTCGCCGACACGGACCCAGAACGGTTCTCCGAGTTCGTTGCCGACAACGAACTGGACCTTCGTTCCGCCACAACAGATGGTGTCGCCGCCGAGAACCTCGAGTTGGCCGAGGTGGTCCTGCCGATGCTGACCATGCAGACAACCGAAGGACGCATGCGGTTGATCGACATCGTCGGCCACAACCCCAACGTCCTCTATGCCGTCTCCGTCAACGAATTTCGTACCATCGCCAGCTTCAACCCGGGCGGGAGAATCGTCGTCAACGCCGGCCACACCCTGGACCAGGAAGTGCTGCTGATGCTGCCTCAGGTGCTCGCTGGGGTAACGGTCACGCGCGCTTACCCGGCATCCGAAATAGCTGGGCTGGCATTGCCGTCGGCTGACGGTGAGGTGCTGGCGCTGGAGCAGCGAGGCACCCAGGCGCTCAACGCGTCCGGCTGCCGCGTGGTGGCGCGCCAGTTCCCTTCGACCGACCTGCCCGCGGTGTTCATCGGTCACGGGCAGATCGACATGGGCTCGCCCGGCTACGGCGACCTCGCACACATCGTCGTGAACTGGGACAACCGGGCCGTGCAGGCGCTGACCCGGACCACCGACGACCTGGTGTTCAGCCGGCTCATGCAACTGCTCTACGTCCAGGCTCGAATGGCCGCGCAATGCGACGGCCCCGAGGATCGCGTCCTGCTATCGGAGGCGCTCGACGACATCATCCTGCTCGCCGCCGGGGTGGACGGCACAGAGGTCGCCCGATGAGCGAGCAAGCACAGGCATCGGCCGAGGAACTCGAACAGCTCGGCGATGAGGCGCTCTCCGCAGAAGAGTTGGAGCAGGCACGGGAGCACTACGAGGATGCACATCAACTCCTTTGTGAGGCACTCGATCTGGCGCTTGGCGAGGACGCTGATTTCGAAGTCATCTCTATGATCACCGACGATCTGAACCGCGTCGGCGACAAAGCCCACGACGCCTGGAGCCGGCTGCAGCCGCCGCCGAAGTCGATGGACGAGCGCGCCGCGGAACTGCGCGCCGTGGTGGAGGAGTCGATGGAATCGGGCGACCTCGCTCATGCCTCGCACATGAGTTTCCGGCTCGGCGAGACTCTGGAGGATCTCGGTGACCGCGAGAGTGCCGAGTCCGCCTACCGACAGGCGGTGGCGCTGGCCCGGCAAGTCGATGCGGACGACCCGGAGTTGATGCTGGCGGCGTTCACCTCGCTCATCCACTTCCTTTCCCCCGCAGAGGAATCGGTGGCACTAGCCCAGGAAATGGCCGGCTATCTGATGGGTCGCGAGGACATGTACCACCCGATGCGGGCGGCCGAAGCGGCCTACCACTGTGCAATAACCGAGTTGAGGTTCGCCGAGGTAACAGCCCACCGGATGGATCACGCGATCCACGAAATCGCGTGCCCCACCATCGTCATGCTCGACGACATCTGTTTGCACGACAACAGCCAGGCACTGCAGCGGCTGATCGCCGATGTCCTGCGAAGCATCGGCCGCGACGTCGAAGCCGACCAGTGGCAAGCCGAGGCGGACAAATACGAGGACTGGTCACCCTTCATGGACCAGGAGATCCCCGGGCACGTGCACCTGTGGGACATCCGGACGGACCTGCCCGACCACGACGGGCGGGACGAATGAGCCGATCTCAGCCTGCAGCCCACTCCTTGGCCGCATCGAGCTCACCGAGCCCGAATACCTTGAGCTCACCGGGCACCATCCAAGCGAACGCGTGCATGGCGCGCGACACCCACTCCATGTCGGACACCACGGCGATCCGTCTGAAGGCGGAGTGATGACGCATCATGACACCGAAGCCGAGCTTCAGATCCTCCGCCAGTCCGCCGGGTCCGAATCCCTCGTAGTCCGGTGAAATCACCTCGACGATCCGGATCTCGCCGGTATCGAGCAATTTATCCATGGTCGGCCGGAAATCGCGCAGATCGTCACCGGCCACCCGGCCCGACACCCGGATACCGAACACGCCCTCGGGCATATCAGGAAGGACGTCGATCATGGGATCCCCTTTCGCCGAGACTCGTTGTCATACAGCCAGTGTGCGCTCCCAAGGCACTGTTTGACCATTCAGACTGGCATGGGAGAGCGCGGTCAAAACACGGATCGGGTAACTCGACCGGGAACACAAAGACCCCTTCGATCGGATGATCGTTGCGCAGGCGTCCCGTCGAGGCCTCACCAACCCCACGGTGACCACGGTATGAAAAAGCCGGGGCCTACAGAAACGGCCGATTGCCGTAGCGGTCGAGTGAGACGAACCCTCCGACCGGGCGCCGAGTCGTGGGACCGTACTTGCCTTTCGGCCAGCCCAGCGGGACGACCGCGCACGGCGTGACATTCCACGGCAGGCCCAGCGCACGCCTCGCCAACAACTTGCTCCACAACGGCAAGGTGATCAGCGCCGCGCCCAGTCCCGCCGCCCGTGCTCCGAGCAAAAGGTTTTGCACCGCAGGATAAATGGAACCGTAGGCACTGCTCACCGCCACCGGCGGCCACGGTGGAATGACTCCCTTGAGGCAGGCGACGATGACAACGGGGATCTCGTCGAAGTGGTCCGCCTGCCATCGCACCGCCCTCTCGATCCGGAGCATCTGGTCATCCATGCGGCCCACGACGAGGCGCTTGTAGATCGGGCCGCCGATCGTCAAGGCCCGGCGATTCAAGCCGCCGAGTTTCGCAACGACCTTGCGGTCCTTGACGACGATGAACTCCCAATTCTGTGCGTTGGACCCCGTCGGCGCCTTCATCGCGAGTTCCAGAAGGTGGAGCACCAGTGCATCGTCAACGGGATCAGGCTTGAGCCGACGGATAGCCCGTTGAGTCCGCATCGCCTCTTCGAGCGGCATGGTCAAGGCTTCGTGCTGCGTCATGGCCACAATTCAACACGGCCGGTCTCGCCCAGGGGTCTTCTCGGACGAACGCTCCGCCCACCAGCATTGACCGGTGCCATGTCGGAGGTATCTGTTAGACAGTTCGGTTCGGTTGTACCCGCCCGCACGAGGAGATGCCATTGTCCGACGACTTTCCGCTCCACCCCGGTGATGCCGCAACCGTCGCAATGCTGAGTCCCTGCGTCGGCGGCCTTGTTCGCACGTGGACCGATTCCGGGCCCGGGCGGCTGTGGTCCGTGACCGACGCCAACTACCTGCACTCGGCGCAGGGCACGGGAACGATTGCCCGCACCCTGCGCGAAGAGCGTCGGTTCCGTGAAGTCGGCATGTTGTCCGAGGACACCGGCACCCTGATGCTCCAATCGCGGTATCCACTTACGGCCGAGGACGGCACGGTGCAGTTCGAGGGTGCGGTGATCGGGCTGAAGCCGGCCGGGGACGCCGCAGAATCGATCTACGACGACATGCGGTCGCTGCTTGCGCAGGCGATCAACCACGGGCTCTCCAACGGCGAGTTCCTGGTGGTCGAAAAAGGCGGATGGGATGCGCCTGCTGAACCATTCTGTCTGTTCGTCGTGATCCCCGACGAAGACGGATTCGTCAGTATCATCGAGGCGGGCCCGGCACCCCGTAGCTCGGAGATCTGGTCGCCGCACATCGTTGCCGGCCAAGACAGCACCACGCTGAGCGCCCACGCCGACCCGGACACCATCGAGGTCGCGCCGATTATCATGCTGGACGCGATTGCCGCCTGGGGGCTGGAGCCGTGGGACCTGGCGCTGACCTTCGGCACCCCGTCCTAGCAAAGAACGCCCCAAACAGTCGTTAGATGACATCAATCCTCGGACAATGTCACACAAGTGTCGATAGAGTGACATTGTGGACTTAACCATGTTCGTAAACGAACAATCAGGCGCTCTCGTCGATATCGCAGGTAGCGATCCATCGGCGGGCGAATGGCACCACAAGGCATTCGTCCCAGCGCCGCTGTCCGACGACATGCCGACGCTCACCACGCCTACATTTCTCGCAGTTTCCGCAGCTCGCGCCGCATTAGCAGCCCTCGACAGCACCGCCACTCAGCTTCCAGATCCAACGCTGCTCCGGATTCCGGCCCTCCGACGAGAAGCGCAGAGCACGTCGGCGTTGGAAGGAACGTACGCGCCACTCGCCCAGGTGTTGACAGCCGATGACGAAGAGCCCACCTCGGCGGAATTGGTCGAGATCTTGAACTACGTGCGGATGGCAAACTACGGATTCCGGTCAGTGGCCGAAGGCCGGCCGATCTCCACACATCTTCTGGAAGATCTCCAGGGCCTCCTGATGCAGGGAACTCCCTTGGCCGAGCAGTCGGGGCATGTTCGAGACACACAGGTGGTGATCGGCCGCCGGGCCGAAGCGCGCCCCGACATGCTTCCGATCCATGCAGCACGCTTCGTTCCGCCACCGCCCGGTGATCACCTGACAACGGGCCTGCAAGATCTCGTTGACTGGATGCGCCGTGACCACACCACAACGATCGATCCCGTCGTGGCGGCGGCGATGTCGCACTACCAACTCGAAACCCTGCATCCGTTCAGGGACGGAAACGGCCGACTCGGTCGACTCCTGATCATTCTTCACCTCCACGCAGCGGGTGTCCTCACCGAACCGACGCTGACGGTCTCGCCGTGGTTCGAGGCCCGTCGCAGCGAGTACTACGACCGCTTACTTGCGGTGAGCACCGACGGAGCCTGGGACGGCTTCGTCCGCTTCTTCGCCCTGGGCTTGCAGGAATCCGCAATTTCCACTCGGCATCAAATGCTGGAGCTCGTTGCTGTGCAAAGCGAGCTCAAAGACGTCATCCGCGCCTCGGCACTGCGGGCGGACAGCGCACACGCCCTCGTCGACTTTGCGGTCGCCCATTCATCATTCACCGTCCGCAACGTCGAGGCGGGCCTCGCAATTTCTTACGGCCGAGCCAATAAACTCATCGGGCAACTCATGGATCTCGGTGTGCTCGATGTCGTGGATGCCGACGCGTACAAGCGCCGGTTCTTCGCACCGCGAGTCCTGGAGGTACTGACCGCAGGAGGTACGTCGTGACCAACTTCGCCTTTGTCGGCGCCGCCGACTGGCCGGAGATCCACTCCGACTGCGCCCGCGCGGAGAGCTATCTCAACTCCGACCCGCGGTCGGCGTGCTTCTACAGCCGGCGCGCGATCGAGCACCTGGTCGACCTGCTCTACGACATCCTCGACTTGCCGATCCCCTACAAGAACGACTTGTCGGCACGCATCAACGAACAACCGTTCCGGGCCAAGGCCACGCAGGCAATCGTGCAGAAGCTCAACCTGATCCGCAAAGCCGGCAACGCCGCCGTGCACGAGCAGAAGCCGATCGCGCCAGCCATCGCGCTAGCGGTCCTGCGCGACCTGCACCACATCATGGTGTGGGCGGTGTTCCACTACTCGGCGTACCCCAAGGCCGCGCCGCTCAAGCTCCCGTTCGACCCCAAGCTCGCCGCCAAATCCGCTCCACTGAGCCGGCAGGAAGTGGCCCAGCTCGCCGAGAAGTTCAAAAAACAAGACGAGGCGCATGCCAAGGCGCTGGCCGAGAAAGACGAGCTGGCCGCCGCCCATGAGGCCGAGATCGCCCGGCTTCGTGAGGAAATCAAGAAAGCACAGGCCGCCAAACAGCAACCCGACGACCGGGACTACACCGAGGCCGAGACCCGCGACACCTTCATCGACCTGTTACTGGCCGAGGCCGGTTGGCCGCTCGCCGAAGCCAGGGACCGGGAGTTCGAGGTCACCGGCATGCCGTCAGACGGCGGCACCGGATACGTCGACTACGTACTGTGGGGCGCCGACGGCCTGCCCCTGGCAGTGGTGGAGGCCAAGCGGACCACCAAGAGCCCGCACATCGGGCAGCAACAAGCCAAGCTGTACGCCGACTGCCTGGAGAAGATGACCGGGCAGCGGCCAGTCATCTTCTACACCAACGGTTTCGAACACTGGATCTGGGACGACGCCGGCGGTTACCCACCTCGTGACATCCAGGGCTTCTACACCCACGACGAACTGCAGCTGCTGGTCCAGCGTCGTCAGACCCGCCGGCCGCTCGTCGACGCCCCTATCGACTCCGCCATCGTGGAGCGCCACTACCAGCACCGGGCGATCCGCGCGATCGACGAATCATTCACCACCAAACGCCGCGAAGCATTGCTGGTGATGGCCACCGGGTCAGGAAAGACCCGCACCGTCATCGCCCTGGTCAAGCAACTCATGGAAGCCAACTGGGTCAAGCGGGTGCTGTTCCTGGCCGACCGCACCGCGCTGGTCACCCAGGCCGTCGGAGCGTTCAAGACACACCTGCCCGACGCCACCACGGTGAACCTGGTGACCGAGAAGATCACCGATGGCCGGGTCTACGTCAGCACCTACCCGACGATGATGAACCTGATCAACGACACCGACTCCGGCACAAGGAAATTCGGCCCCGGCTACTTCGACCTGGTGGTGATCGACGAGGCGCACCGCTCCGTCTACCAGAAATACCGCGCGATCTTCGAATGGTTCGATTCCCTTCTGGTCGGATTGACCGCCACCCCGAAGGACGAGGTCGACCACAACACCTACCGCCTGTTCCACCTCGAGGACGGCATGCCCACCGACGGCTACGGCCTCGACGACGCCGTCGAAGAAGGCTTCCTGGTGCCGGCTGTCGGTATCTCCAACAGCACACGATTCCTCGACCGCGGCGTGCGCTATGCCGACTTGCCTGAGGAGGAGCGGGACCGCTGGGACGAATTGGACTGGGGTGAGGACACTCCCGACGAGATCCGCGTCGAAGAAGTGAACAAGGTGCTGTTCAACGAGAGCACGGTCGACCAGGTGCTCGCCGAACTCATGGCGATGGGCCATCGCGTGGCCGCCGGCGATCGGCTGGGCAAGACCATCATCTTCGCCAAGAACCAGGACCACGCCGAGTTCATCGCCCGCCGCTTCGATGCCCAATACCCAGATTTGGCCGGGCATTTCGCTCGCGTCATCACGCACAGCAATCCGTACGCGCAGAGCCTGATCGACGATTTCTCGATCCCCGACAAGGCACCACACATCGCCATCTCGGTGGACATGCTCGACACCGGGATCGACGTGCCCGAAGTCGTCAACCTGGTGTTCTTCAAACTGGTGCGGTCCAAGACCAAGTTCTGGCAGATGATCGGCCGGGGAACCCGCCTGCGACCCAACCTGTTTGGGCCCGGCCAGGACAAGAAGAATTTCTACGTCTTCGATTACTGCGGCAACCTCGAGTTCTTCTCCCAGGATCTGCCCGGCTCCAAAGGCTCACTGCAAAAGTCGTTGAACCAGAGGCTGTTCGAGACCCGCCTGGGGCTGATCACCGCACTGGACCAGGTGCAGCCCGCCGCGCAACCAGATCCCCCGGAAGGCCAGGGCGTGGAATCCGATCGTGGGTTGCGCGTGGATACCGCGTGGTCGCTGCACCGGATCGTCGCCGGGATGACCACCGACAACTTTCTGGTGCGTCCGCACCGGCGGCTGGTCGAACGGTTTGCGCAGTGGGAGCCGTGGGGGTCACTCAGTACCGAGGACGCCGGCGACGTCGCCGAACACCTGGCCGGCCTGCCCTCCACGCAGCGTGACGACGACGAGGATGCCAAACGGTTCGACATGCTGATCCTGCGCCGTCAGCTCGCCCAACTCGAAGGCGATGTACTGGCCACCGAGCGGCTGCGCGAGAAGATCCAGGACATCGCGTCCGGCCTGCTCAACCAGACCAACATTCCCTCAGTGGGCGCCCAGCAGGAGCTGCTCGACGACGTCGCCGGGGACCAGTGGTGGGTCGACATCACACTGCCGATGCTCGAGCAGGCCCGCCGTAAGCTGCGCGCCCTGGTGCGCTTCCTCGAAAAGGCCAAGAAGGTCGTCGTCTACACCGATTTCGCCGACGAGCTGGGCCAGTCCACGCTCGTCGACCTGCCTGGCATCACCCCCGGCACCAACTGGGACCGCTTCGAACTCAAGGCCAAGGCCTACCTCAACCAGCACCAGGACCATGTCGCCCTGCAGCGCCTGCGTCGCAACAAACCTCTCACCACCGCCGACCTGGCCGCCCTGGAACAGATGCTCGTCGACAGCGGCACCGCCGGAGCCGACGACATCGCGCTGGCCAAGGAACAGGCGCACGGGTTGGGCTTGTTCATCCGCGGACTCGTGGGGCTGGATCGCGAGGCGGCCGTCGACGCCTTTTCGGTGTTCCTGGACGGCGCGAAGTTCGGTGCCGATCAGCTGCGGTTCATCAACCTGATCATCACCGAACTGACCGCCACCGGCGTGGTCGAACCGGCCCGACTCTACGAATCGCCCTACACCGACACCGCGCCCACCGGGCCCGACGATGTGTTCGGCGAGGCCGACGTCGACAACATCGTGCAGATCCTGAACACCGTGAAGGGAAACGCCATACCGGCTGACGGGGTGGCTTGAGTGAGTGCGCGAGGGGGGACTCGAACCCCCACGCCCTAAGGGCAATGGAACCTAAATCCATCTCGTCTGCCAGTTCCGACACTCGCGCAAGGCTCCTGATCGTACCGCTCAGGCATCAACGAACTTGTCGGAGGTCACCGCTACGTTGAAATCACTAATCCGTGGGAGGTACCCGACGTGCGATCAGCCAAGGAGTTCGATGAAGTCCACAGGCTGATTGGAGCCGGATTGAACGACTGCGAGATCGCACGCCAAACAGGAATTCCGCGCCCGACAGTGCGCGGCTGGCGAACTCAGCCACACAAACGGCTGCAACTACCCGGTGCATCCTCGCCATGCGGCGTCGATCACGACTTCTCACTGCTGCCCCCGCGCGAATATGCCTACCTACTCGGCCTGTACCTGGGCGACGGATGTATCTCACAACATCCACGGGCGTGGCGGCTGAGGATCACGCTCGACAGCAAGTACCCGGGAATCATCGATAGCTGTTGCACGGCCATCGACACCCTGATGCCCGCACAACACGCGTCGATGGAGCGCCAACCAACTGCGTGCATCGTGGTGTCGCTATACAGCAAGCACTGGCCGTGCTTGTTTCCCCAGCACGGGCCGGGCCGGAAACACAATCGCCGCATCGTTCTCGAGCCCTGGCAACAGGATCTCGTGGACCGAGCCACCGAGGAATTCGTGCGCGGCCTGATTCATAGCGACGGCTGCCGCGTGGTTGCCGACGACCGTGGGGTCAAGAGCATCCGGTACCACTTCACGAATCACTCCGAGGACATCCTCAACCTCTTCACCGCCGCACTGGACCGCCTCGGCATCCCGTGGACGCGCTCCACCAAGTACGTCGTCTCGATCTACCGCAAGGCCGCAACCGCTCGGCTCGACGAGTTCATCGGCCCCAAGGTCTAGCAGCCGCGAACTGGTCCGCACCCGCGCCGTACCATGGACGAATGTCCACTACACGGCGTAGGAGACCAGCGCTCATCGCGTTGGTCTGCCTTGGCGCCGCCGGCTGTCTGGCGCTGGCCTGGTGGCAGTGGACCCGCTATGAATCGGCCTCGGGCACGTTCCAGAACTTGGGCTACGCCTTGCAATGGCCGATGTTCGCGGGATTCTGCTTTTACGCGTACTACAAGTTCGTCCGTTACGAGGACGCCCCTCCGCAGCCGTCCACCAACGGCGACGTCACCGAGATTCCCGCGGGCCTGCTGCCGGAACGCCCGAAGCCGGCCGCCCGCAACGAGGACGATAAGACGCTCACCGAATACAACGCCTACCTTGCCGAGCTGGCCAAGTCCGACGCCCAGCCCGAGAAGAAAGACAGGACCGACAGATGACGACACCAGAACCGGGCACCGAAGTTGTCGCGACTCCCAAGGAGACCATCCGCAAGGCCCTGCTGGGCTATCGCGTGCTGGCTTGGACGACGGGTATCTGGCTGATCGCGCTGTGCTACGAGATGGTGCTCAAGTACATCGTTCAGGTGGACAACCCGCCGGGCTGGATCGGCATCGTGCACGGCTGGGTGTACTTCATCTACCTGCTGTTCACGGCCAACCTCGCGGTCAAGGTCCGCTGGCCCATCGGCAAGACGATCGGTGTTCTGCTCGCCGGCACGATCCCACTGTTGGGCATCATCGTCGAGCACTTCAACACCCTGGATCTCAAGAAGCGCTTCGAGCTCTGACGGGTTGTTGGCAGGGATGCCGCGGTCACGGTACGGCCGGGTCCGCGAGCGTCACGCTAGAGTGGCGCCCGCGCTCCAGTGCCACTCCAACGTGACAAGGCAGAACGTCAATGCGGGCGCCGGGCCGTCGGAGCTGCGCTGGCGTGACTCTCGACGGCCACAGCCACTCTGACGTGACAAACCGCGCGGCAGCGCGCCGCTAAGAGCCCGCCAACTCCCGCAGCGCCGGCACCAGCAACGCCAATGCCCGGCCACGGTGTGACGCGGCGTCTTTCTCGGCGGGCGACAGCTCGGCCGCGGTCACCGCAGATCCGGAAGGCAGGAACACCGGGTCGTAGCCGAATCCGCCCTCGCCGCGCGGCTCGCGGGTCACGGTGCCGGGCCACTCCCCCCGCACCACAACACTTTTTTCAGAAGAGCCGTCGCCGTAGACCAACGCACACGCCGAGACGAATGCCGCGCCCCGGCGCTCATCGGGCACATCACCGAGTTGGCCCAGAAGCAGAGCGGTATTGGCGGCGTCGTCTCCGTGCTTCCCGGACCACCGGGCCGACAACACCCCGGGCATCCCGTTCAGCGCGTCCACCGAGATCCCGGAATCATCTGCCACGCAAGCGATTCCGGTGGCACGAAAGCCGTCCAAGGCCTTGGCCAGCGCGTTCTCCTCAAAGGTCGCCCCGGTCTCGGGCGCCTCGTCGTAGGCCGCCACGTCGGCCAGGGACAACAACTCCAAACCCACTATCCCGGCGGCGTCCAGCACCCGCCGCAGCTCAGCCAGCTTCTTGGCGTTGCGGCTGGCCACAAGTAGCGAGGGCACTAGCTTCCGAACGCCTTCTTGGGTGCCGGGCCCTCCGGCAGCACACCGGGATACGGCAATTCCAGTGCCTCGCGCTGGACCACGAACAACTGATCGCAGGCACCGAGCGCGGCGTCGAGCATCTTGTCCAAGGTCGAGCGGGGGAACGTCGCCCCCTCGCCGGTGCCCTGGATCTCCACCAGGGTGCCGGTGTCGGTGGCGACGACATTCATGTCGACCTCGGCACGGGAGTCCTCGACGTAGGGCAGGTCGACGCGCACACGGCCGTCGACCACGCCCACCGATACCGCAGCGATCGCACACGACAGCGGCCGCGGATCCGAAAGCCGCCCGGCCGCAGCCAAATACGTCACGGCGTCGGAGAGCGCCACGTAGGCGCCGGTGATGGCCGCGGTGCGGGTGCCGCCGTCGGCCTGCAGCACGTCGCAGTCGATCGCGATGGTGTTCTCCCCCAGCGCACCGAGGTCGATGCAGGCCCGCAGCGAGCGTCCGACCAGCCGGCTGATCTCCTGGGTACGCCCGCCCACGCGGCCCTTGACCGATTCCCGGTCGGAGCGGTCATGGGTGGCCGCGGGCAGCATGGCGTATTCCGCGGTCAGCCAGCCCTGCCCGGAGCCCTTGCGCCAGCGCGGCACCCCTTCGGTGACCGAGGCGGTGCACATGACGCGGGTCTGGCCGAACTCCACCAGCACCGAGCCGGCGGGATGCGATGTGAAACCGCGGGTGATGGTTACCGGACGCAGCTCGTCGTCGAGACGGCCGTCTTCTCGCTTGGACACCCGCCAACCCTAGCGGGTCAGCCCCGGGTGACGTCGAACGTCTCGCCGCACACCACGGCGTGCACCGGGCCGTCGAACTCGGCCTTGGCTTCGCTGATCACGTCCTCACGCGAAGTCCACGGCGGGATGTGGGTCAGCAGCAGCTCCCCCACGCCGGCCTCGGCGGCCGCGCGCCCGGCCTCGGTGCCGGACAGGTGCAGCTTGGGCGGGCGGGATGGGTCGTGTGTCCACGAGGCCTCACACAGGAACAGATCCGCTCCGCGCGCCAACTCGACCAGCGCATCGCAGTACCCGGTGTCGCCGCTGTAGACGAAGGTGGCCCCGGACGGGTCGGTGAACCGCATGCCGTAGGACTCGGTCGGGTGACACACCAGGCGCGGCGTCACGCTGAGGGTGCCCAACTGCACCGGGACACCGTCGTGCCAGTGCCGCACCTCGAAGATGTCGGTGAAGTCGTCGATCTCGCCGCCCTCGGGCGACGACGCCGCACCCAACCGGGCCCAGGTGTTGGCGGGCCCGTACATCAGGCCGCGCTCGGTGGCCGGGATCGGGTGATAACGCCGCCAGACGAACAGGCCCGGAAGATCCAGACAGTGATCGGCGTGCAGGTGCGACAGCAACACGTTGACCGCATTCGGGTCGGCATAGCGTTGCAGTGCGCCCAGGACGCCGCCGCCGAAATCGACGACCATCGGAACCGTGTCCGGTGCGGTGACGAGATAGCCCGAGGCTGCCGAATCCGGGCCGACAACGCTGCCGGAGCACCCCAGGATGGTCAGTCGCACAGTGTCTAGCTTGCCATGCCCGCCGGGCACGTTGCCAAGACATCGCCGCTTTGGGCGGTGCAGATCATTTTCCGGCCCCGGCGTGACGCCGGACCGGACGCGCTCCGTCCAATCCGGGTCCCAGAAAGCGGGTCGCCAGTGTGGTGAACGCCTCGGGATCGCCGGTGGCCTCGAACACCCGTTGGGCCGGACCGGATTCGTGCGGCTTCAGCAAATCCAGTTCGGTGAGGACCCGGAGCAGGTCCTTGGCGGTCTCCTCGGCCGACGATACGAGCGTGACGTTCTCGCCCATCGCCAACTGGATGAGCCCCGACAGCATCGGATAGTGCGTGCAGCCCAACACCAAGGTGTCCACCTCGGCGCGCTGCAGCGGCTCCAGGTAGCCCTCGGCCAACCCCAGCACCTGTCGGCCGCTTGTCACGCCGCGTTCGACGAAGTCGACGAACCGCGGGCAGGCCACCCCGAACACCTCGGTGTCGCGCGCCGCGGCAAAGGCATCCTGATAGGCGCCCGAGGCGATGGTGGCGGCGGTGCCGATCACGCCGATGCGCCCGTTGCGGGTCGCGGCCACAGCCCGACGCACGGCGGGCAGGATCACCTCGACCACCGGCACCGGCGAGTAGCGCTCGCGCGCGTCGCGCAGGCAGGCCGACGACGCGGTGTTGCACGCGATCACGAGAGCCTTGACCCCGCGGGACACCAGGTCGTCGCCGATGGCCAACGAGTGCGCCCGGATCTCCGGGATGGTCAGCGGCCCGTACGGCCCGTTGCCGGTGTCGCCGACGTAGATGATGTCCTCGTCGGGAAGCTGGTCGATGATGGCGCGGGCCACCGTGAGCCCACCGACGCCGGAGTCGAAGATCCCGACGGGTGCGAGTCGTTCGCTCATGAGGTCAACTGACCCGGCCGGTTACGTGCCTCCCGCGCTTTGCGTTCCGGCCCGGACAACACGTAGGCGGCGATGACGCCGGCGATCGCCCCACTCAGATGCCCCTGCCAGGACACCCCCGGGCTGCCGGGCAGCATCCCCAACAGGACGCCGCCGTAGACGAACAACACGATGACGCCGACGATGATCTCCCACGCCTTGCGCGTGAAGAATCCGAACACGATCAGGAACGCCAACCAGCCGAAGATCAGCCCCGACGCACCGATGTGCGTACTCGTGCACTGCACGGTCACATAGGGACAGTGCAGACCGATATTGCCGATCAGCCAGGTGCCGAAGCCGCCCAGGACCCAGATGATGGCGGTCGCGGCGATGAACCGCCCCATCCCGGCCAGCGTCATGAGAAAACCGAGCACGAGCGCCGGCACGGTGTTGGCGATCAGGTGCGGCCAGCCGCCGTGCAGCAGGGGCGCCCACAGGATGCCCCACAACCCGTCGGTCTGCAGCGGGCGGATGCCGTCGGAATCGAGCCGGTGCCCCATCGCGGTGTCGACGATCTCGATCACCCACAGCAGCGCGACGAAGCTGATGATGGTCAGCCCGCCGACCAGCCACGCCGGCTGTTTTTTCGGCGCGTTTCTCGGCGTGGTCGGGGGCATGCTCATCGTTGCCCGCTCAAGCCCATAGCTGCCCTTCCAACGCGTCCTCGGCGTCGTCCAGGCTACCGGCGTAGGCACCGGTGGACAGATACTTCCAGCCCGCGTCGGCCACCACGAACGCGATGTCGGCGCGCTCACCGGCCTTGATGGCCTTGGCCGCCATTCCCAGCGCGGCGTGCAACACCGCGCCGGTGGAGATGCCGGCGAAGATGCCTTCGCGGGTCACCAGGTCGCGGGTGCGTTTGACGGCGTCATAGGAACCCACCGAGAACCGGGTGGTCAGCACGTCGGGGTCATACAGCTCGGGGATGAACCCCTCGTCGATGTTGCGCAGGGCGTACACACCCTCGCCGTAGCGCGGCTCGGCCGCCACGATCTGCACTCCCGGCACATGCTCACGCAGGAACCGGCCGGTGCCCATCAGGGTGCCGGTGGTGCCCAGCCCGGCGACGAAGTGGGTGATCTCGGGCAGGTCGGCCAGCAGTTCCGGACCGGTGCCGTAGTAGTGCGCATCGGAGTTGGCGGGGTTGCCGTACTGATACAGCATCACCCACGAAGGGTTTTCCGCGGCAAGCTCTTTCGCGGTGGCCACGGCGGTGTTGGAACCACCTTCGGCCGGGCTGAAGATGATCCGGGCCCCGTACAGCTCGAGGAGCTGTCGGCGCTCGATCGAGGTGTTCTCGGGCATCACGCAGATCATGTTGTAGCCCTTGAGCATCGCGGCCATTGCCAACGAGATCCCGGTGTTGCCACTGGTGGGCTCCAGGATCGTGGCGCCCGGGCTCAGCAGGCCGTCGCGCTCGGCCTGCTCGATCATCCGCAGTGCGGGCCGGTCCTTGATCGACCCGGTCGGGTTGCGGTCCTCGAGCTTGGCCCACAGCCGCACGTGCGGTGCGCCGTCGTCGGCATCGTCCCAACGGGGCGACAGGTTCTGCAGTCCGACCAGGGGGGTGTTGCCCAGGGCCTGCAGTTGTGAGTCGTACCGGGCCATCGGCTATCCGCCTGCGACGGCGGGCAGGATCGTCACCGAATCGCCGTCGGCGATCGCGGTGTCCAGGCCGCCGGAGAAGCGCACGTCCTCGTCGTTGACGTAGATGTTGACGAAGCGGTGCAGCTTGCCGTTATCGACCAGACGATCGGAGATGCCGGCGTAGTTGGCCTCCAGGTCGCTGATCACCGCCTGCAAGGTGTCGCCGGAGGCGCTGACGCGCTTCTGCCCGCCGGTGTGCGGGCGCAGGATGGTCGGGATCGAAACCGTGACTGCCATGGGGATGCTCTTTCTTTCCGGTCTAGTACTCGTCGACGATATCGACGGGTTCCTCGGTGACGACGCCGTCGAGGATGCGATAGCTGCGCAGCTCATGCTCATGGGGATCCCTCGTCGAGACCAGCACGTAGTGCGCGTCGGGTTCTTGGGCCAGCGAGATGTCGGTACGGCTCGGGTAGGCCTCGGTGGCGGTGTGCGAGTGGTAGATGACGACTGGCACCTCGTCGTCCTCGTCCATCGCCCGCCACACCCTCAGCTGCTCGCCCGAGTCGAAGCGGTAGAAGGTCGGGGACCGCTCGGCATTGGCCATCGCGATGAACCGTTCGGGCCGGTCAGAGCCCTCCGGTCCGGCGATCACCCCACACGCCTCGTCGGGATGGTCGGCGCGGGCGTGCGCCACCATGGCCTCGACGAGATCCCGGCGGATCACCAGCACTTGATCACTCCCATCAGACGTCCTTCGTTCACCCTTCCCACCGCGAAACTGTATTCCGGCAGGAAAATGTCGAGTACACCCCTGCTGGAATGCCGTTTCGGCGGGGAGCAGAGATTCATTCGAACGCTCCCGGCAACATGTCACGGTAGGTCGGTATTCCGGCCACCGACCCGGCGGCCAGCAGCCCGGCCAGCACGGCGCGGGCCAGGCAGTCCGCTGCGGCGGCCCCGACCCGGGTGACCAACGCCGTCTCCGGCGACATCGCCACGGGCGTCTTGTCGTCGGGTTCGACGGTGACCGCGCCGGTCGCCAGCGCGAACA
Source organism: [Mycobacterium] fortunisiensis (assembly GCF_019050325.1). GTDB lineage: Bacteria > Actinomycetota > Actinomycetes > Mycobacteriales > Mycobacteriaceae > Mycobacterium > Mycobacterium fortunisiensis. The sequence continues at coordinate 243,778 of NZ_VOMB01000021.1, forward strand.
CCGTATCGCCATCGACCGGGGTGTGACACGGCGAGATGGTGCGGGCCAGCCCGTCGTGCGCCGCGACGGCCACTCGACGGCAGCCGGCCGGACTCAGCGCCGCATCGGTGGCGACCACCGCGATGGTGGTGTTGAGCGGTCCGATGTCCCGGTGCCGTTCGCGGTAGGCGGCGAGCTGATCGGCGGGCGGGGCCACGAGCCCGAACTCCTCGATCAACGCCGCCATCCACGGCAGGCCGGTGGCCGGATCCACCACGTCCCCGGCGGCGTTGAGCACCACGAGAGCACCCACGGTCACCCCGTTGTCCAGCCGCACCGAGGCGGTGCCGACACCCCCCTTGAGCACACCCGCCCGGGCGCCGACCCCGCCGCCGACGGTGCCGAGCGCGAACTCGGTGCCCGCCGCCGCGGCCGCGCGGTAGCCGAATTCCGCCGTCGGACGGTTGGCCCAGCCGCCGACCGGGAGGTCGAAGATCACCGCGGCCGGCACGATCGGCACCACACCGCCGTCCATGTCCACCCCGCGGCCGTGTTCCTCCAGCCACGTCATGACGCCGTCGGCGGCAGCCAGACCGTAGGCGCTACCGCCGGTGAGCACGACAGCGTCGACGTGGCGCACGGAGTTGATCGGATCGAGCAGATCGGTCTCACGGGTGCCCGGCGCACCGCCGCGCCCGTCCACCGCACCGACGGTGCCCGGTGGGGTCAGCACGACGGTCGTTCCCGATGCCCATCCCGAGCCCAGCGATACATCGGGGTCGATGCGGTGGTGGTGGCCGACGAGAATGCCGCCGACGTCGGTGATCGACCCCATCCGGCCCATCACTTCCCCATGAGGCCGAGCACGAGATATTCCTGCAGCACGGTCAGCCACTGGTAGACGTCCAGGTGCCCGGCCATGGGATGCTCGGCGGGCAGTTGATCGGGCCCGCTGCCCCCGATGTCGAGCATCGTTCCCAACGCCAGCCGGATGTCGTTGACCGCGGCAGCCCAGGCCTCGGCATCACCCTCGGTGAGCTCGAACCTGCCCCCGCCGTCGGGAACGGTGTCCACCAGGCATTGGGCCGCTTGACGTTTGGCGTCGATGATGGCCGGCTCGTGCAGGCCACGCAGCGCGCTGTTGAGGCTCTCGGCCGTCCCGGAACCGGCCGGGTGCTCAGTCTGCGGTCGGAAGAAATCGGGCAGCAGACGCTTCATCGTGGCGTCCTCGGGAGGTTGCGGATTACCGGTCTTCATGCCGGTGATCGCTTCGAGTTCGTCTGTGGGCCCGGAGGATCCGCGTTCCTCGAGCATCCCGAGCATCGAGGCGCCCAGGCTGGACAACAGCGCGGCCTCGTGGGGTTCCAACGCCGAGCGGAACCGCAGACCGTCGGCGGTCTCAAGCCGTTTCCATTTACGCACAGTCGATCAGCGGTCCTGTTGCATGGTCGCCCACAGGCCGGCGGCGTGCAGCTTGGTCACATCGGCTTCCATCGACTCGCGGCTGCCGGCCGACACCACGGCCTTGCCCTCGTTGTGTACCTGCAGCATGAGTTTGGTGGCGTGCGGCTCGCTGTACCCGAACAGTTTCTGGAACACGTAGGTGACGTAGGTCATCAAGTTGACCGGATCGTCCCAGACGATGGTCACCCACGGGCTGTCAGCGGCGGTATCTTCCCGGGGCGCCACCCCCACGCTGCGCTCCTCGCGGGTCCCCGGTCTGGCCTTCGCCGGTGTAACCATGGGCCCACAATACCGGCCGGGGTGCCGCGGTATTGAAACAGCTGCGAACAGCTACGGTTGCGGGTGTGACCGTGGCGTTGCTCACCGACAAGTACGAGCTGACGATGCTTGCCGCCGCGCTGCGCGATGGCACGGCACACCGCCGGACCACCTTCGAGGTGTTTGCCCGCCGGCTGCCCGAAGGCCGCCGCTACGGCGTGGTCGCCGGCACCGGACGGTTCGTGGAAGCGTTGGCGGAGTTCACGTTCGCGCCCGAAATTTTGGCCGGACTCGCCGACTTTCTGGATTCGCGGACGCTGGATTTCCTCGCCGGCTACCGATTCGGCGGTGACGTCGACGGGTATGCCGAGGGCGAGCTCTACTTCCCCGGCTCGCCGGTGCTTTCGGTGCACGGCACCTTCGCCGAGTGCGTCGTGCTGGAAACCTTGGTGCTGTCAATCCTCAACCACGACACGGCGATCGCCTCGGCGGCGGCCCGCATGGTCAGCGTCGCCAACGGCCGGCCGATGATCGAGATGGGCTCCCGCCGCACCCACGAGATGGCCGCGGTGGCCGCAGCCCGCGCGGCCTACCTGGCCGGCTTCGCCGGATCGTCCAACCTGGCCGCCCAGCAGCGCTACGGTGTGCCGGCATTGGGCACCGCCGCGCACGCCTTCACCCTGCTGCACACCACCGAGGCCGGGCCCGACGAGCGGGCCGCGTTCCGCGGCCAGGTGGAAGCCCTGGGCGTCGACACCACGCTGCTGGTCGACACCTACGACATCACCGCGGGGGTGGCGAACGCGATCGCGGTGGCCGGCCCGCAGCTGGGCGCGGTACGCATCGACTCGGGCGATCTGGGCGTGCTGGCCCGTCAGGTCCGCCGGCAGCTCGACGATCTCGGCGCCACCGGAACCCAGATCGTGGTCTCCGGAGATCTCGACGAGTTCGCCATCGCCGCCCTGCGCGCCGAACCGGTCGACAGCTACGGCGTCGGCACGTCGGTCGTCACCGGGTCCGGCGCACCGACCGCGGGCATGGTCTACAAGCTGGTCGAGGTCGACGGCATGCCGGTGGCCAAGCGCAGCAGCCACAAGGAATCGCTCGGTGGCCGCAAGCAGTCCCTTCGGCTGGCCAAGCCCTCCGGAACGATCGTCGAGGAAGTGGTCCATCCCTATGGCGAGGCGCCGCCGGAGCCATCCGGGTTCACCGCGCGCCCGCTGACGGTACCGCTGGTGACCGCGGGCGTGCCGGTCCAGGGAGCGCACCCGGCCGTCGATCTGGCGGCCGCCCGCGAGCGGGTCACCGTCGGCCTGCACAGCCTGCCGTGGGATGGCCTCAAACTCTCCCGCGGCGAACCGGCCATCCCCACCCGGCTCGTGCCCCCCAAAGCATGACGACCAAATCGAAGCCGTCCCCGCAAGTGGCCAATGTGGTGACCAACCTGCTCAAGATCGCCGTCGAGGGCCTCGGTGGCGCTGGCCGGCCCGGCCAGGTCGAGATGGCCGGGGCCGTCGCGCACGCTTTCGAATCCGGTGAGCACCTGGCCGTCCAGGCCGGCACCGGCACCGGCAAGTCCCTGGCCTACCTGGTGCCCTCGATCGCCCACGCCCTCCAGACCGAACAGCCGGTGGTGGTGTCGACGGCGACGATCGCCCTGCAACGTCAGCTCGTGGACCGTGACCTGCCCCGGCTGGTGAACTCACTGGCCGAGGCACTGCCGCGCAAGCCCACGTTCGCATTGTTGAAGGGACGGGGAAACTACCTGTGCCTCAACAAAATTCATAACGGATCGGCCGAAGAGCCGGATTCACTTTCCCAGGTCGAACTGTTCTCCCCCATGGCGGTCAGCGCGATCGGCCGTGATGTGCAGCGGCTGACCGAGTGGTCCTCCGACACCGAGACCGGTGATCGCGACGAACTCGTCCCGGGCGTGCCGGATCGGTCCTGGTCGCAGGTCAGCGTGTCGGCGCGGGAGTGCATCGGGGTGTCGCGGTGCCCCTTCGGCACCGACTGCTTCGCCGAACGAGCCCGGGAAAAGGCCGGGGCCGCAGACGTGGTCGTCACCAACCATGCACTGCTGGCCATCGACGCGCTGTCCGATTTCTCCGTGCTGCCCGAATACGAGTTGCTGGTGGTCGACGAGGCGCACGAACTGGCCGACCGGGTCACCGGGGTGGCGACCGCCGAGTTGTCGGCGACGTCCATGGCGGTGGCACACCGCAAGATGTCGCGACTGGTGGATGACGAACTGGCGCAACGCTTCGAGGCCGCCGTCGCGACCTTGTCCTCGCTGCTGCACGAACTCGACGCCGGCCGTATCGACGTGCTCGACGAGGAGCTGGGCATCTACTTGACGGCGTTGCGCGACGCCGCCAATGCGGCGCGCACCGCGATCGACACGTCGCCGAGCGACCCGCAGGCCGCGTCAGCCCGCACCGAGGCCGTCACCGCGCTGAGCGACGTCAGCGATACCGCCACCCGCATCCTCACGTCGTTCGTCCCGCCCATCCCCGACCGGCTCGACGTGGTCTGGGTGGCGCGGGAAGAAAGCGCGAACGCCACCCGGGTGATCCTGCGGGTGGCACCGATGTCGGTGGCGGGGCTGTTGCGCACCCGGTTGTTCGCCAACGTCACCGCGGTGTTGACCTCGGCCACCCTGACCCTCGGCGGCAATTTCGATGCGATGGCGCGCAACTGGGGGCTGGGCGGCTTCGCCGACTCCGGCGAGCCGGCAAAACCAGGCGGGACCGGCGAGCCGGGCGGGTCCGGCGCGCCCGCCAAACCGGGCTGGCGCGGCCTGGACGTGGGCTCCCCGTTCGAGCACGCCAAATCGGCAATCCTCTACGTGGCCAAGCATTTGCCGCCACCGGGACGGGACGGTACCGACGCCCGCACCCTCGACGAGATCGAGGGATTGATCACCGCCGCGGGCGGACGCACTCTCGGCCTGTTCTCCTCGATGCGCGCCGCCAAGGCCGCCGCCGAAGTGATGCGCGGGCGGCTGACCACCCCGGTGCTCTGCCAGGGAGAGGACACCACTTCAGCTCTGGTGCAACAGTTTTCCGACGATCCGGAGACGTCGCTGTTCGGCACGCTGTCGCTGTGGCAGGGCGTCGACGTGCCCGGCCCGTCGCTGTCGCTGGTGCTGATCGACCGGATTCCGTTCCCCCGGCCCGACGATCCGCTGTTGACCGCCCGGCAGCGCGCGATCAGCGCCCACGGCGGCAACGGCTTCATGGCCGTCGCGGCCAACCATGCCGCGCTGCTGCTCGCCCAGGGCACCGGCCGGTTGCTGCGCCACACCGACGACCGCGGCGTGATCGCGGTGCTGGATTCCCGGCTGGCGACCGCACGCTACGGCGGCTACCTGCGGTCGTCGTTGCCGCCGTTCTGGTCGACCACCGACCCCGACCGGGTTCGCCAGTCGCTCAAGCGGTTGCGCGGAGCGTCCTGATATCGCACCCCGCGGCTGCTCAGTTAACTAGTGTGGGCGGCATACCCGCGCGGACGGTTGCGGCCGCCTGAGTGCACCGGAAGGTAGCCATATGAGCCGACGCTCCCTGTTCGGGACGATTGTCGCGACCTGCCTGGCGCTACCGCTGGCCGCGTGTTCGTCGCTGATCGGCGGCACAGCGGTGTCGGTGTTCAGCGATCCGTTCTCGGTGGCCGGCATGCCGGCCACCGACGGTCCGAGTGGGCTGCGCCCCGACGCCGAGGAGGCCTCCCGCCGGGTCACCAACACCGATGGCGGCGCGATCGACATTCTGGCCGCCAGTGCGGTCAGCGACCTGGAGGACTTCTGGGCCGGCGCGTACTCGGAGACCTTCGAGGGTGAGTTTCGCCGGGTGCGCGCGCTCATCTCCTGGGACGCCGAGAGTTTCGGCGATCGATTCTGCGGCATGGAGACCTACGGGTTGGTCAACGCCGCGTTCTGCAAGCCCCAGCGGACCATCGGCTGGGACCGCGGTGTGCTGATGCCCCGGTTGCGCGAGCAGAACGGCGACATGGGAGCCGCGATGGTGCTGGCCCACGAGTACGGCCACGCGATCCAACAGCAGGCCGGCCTGGTCACCCGTGAGACGCCGACGCTGGTGGCCGAACAGCAGGCCGACTGCCTGGCCGGCAGTTACATGCGCTGGGTGGCCGAAGGCGATTCCCGCCGGTTCACCCTCAGCACGGCCGACGGACTCAACAAGCTGCTGGCCGCCGTGATCGCCTTCCGCGATCCACTGCTGTCCGAGGCCGAGGCCCGGGCCGGGATCGACGAGCACGGCTCGGCATTCGAACGGGTCTCGGCCTTCCAGTTCGGCTTCACCGACGGCCCGACCGCCTGCGCGGCGATCGACATGAAAGAGATCGACCAGCGGCGAGGCGACCTGCCGGTGTTGTTGGCCAAAAACCAGAGCGGGGACCTGGATCTCACCGAGCACTGGGTTGCCTCGATGGTCGATGCGCTCAACACCCTGTTCACCCCGGACGATCCGCCGGAGCTCAGCTTCCGGGCCGACGACGCGGTCGACTGCCCCGGCGCGCAGCCCAGCCCACCGGCTTCGTACTGCCCCGACACCAACATCATTGTGGTCGACCTGGATGAGTTGCAGGCGCTGGCCGCGCCGCCCGACGAGTTCACCGACGGCGGCCTGGCCGGCGGTGACAACAACGCCTTCTCCGTGCTGATCTCGCGCTACATGCTGTCACTGCAGCGCGCCCGCGGCCTGGTGCTCGACAACGCCGAGGCCGCACTGCGGACCGCCTGCCTGACCGGGGTGGCCACCGCGAAGTTGACCAAGCCGGTGAGCCTGGCCAATGGCGACACCATTCTGTTGACCGCCGGTGACGTCGACGAGGCGGTGTCGGGCATTCTCACCAACGGCTTGGTGGCCAGCGATGTCAACGGTGAGTCGGTGCCCTCGGGATTCGCCCGTATCGACGCCTTCCGGGTCGGCATCCTGGGCGACGAAGAACGCTGCCTCACCCGGTTCTCCTGAGCAAGACCTGATCAGGTCGGCATTTTCAAAACGAATCCACATTCCAGCGCCACCCAGCAGGCGCCGTCGGGACCGATGGCCAAGCCGTGCGGTTCACTACCCGACGGCAGGTCGATGGTGACGACCTCGCCGTCGCCGCTGATCCGGGCGATCTGATCGGCGCCCCACAGACTGACCCACACCCCGTCGGTCGGATCGGCGACCACCGCGTGCGGCTTGCCCGGCAACTCCAGCTCTTGGATGGCATCGTGGACCGGGATTCGACCGACCTTGTCCGCGCGGATCTCGGTGAACCACACCGCGTCGTCGTGAGTGGCCGCGATGCCCACCGGACCGGCCGCGGCAGTGGGTAATTCGCGCACCGTGAGCGCCCCGTCGACGGTCAGCCGACCGACCGCGCCGGCCTCGTTGAGGGTGAACCACAACGCGTCATCGGGACCCTTGGTGATCATCGACGGCATCCCGCCGACCACGGCGACGCTGGAGATCTCCCCGTCGGTGCCGACCCGGCCGATCTCGCCCGTCGACATCGCGGTGAACCACATCGCATCGTCGGGGCCCGCGGCGATCCCGAACGGCGCACTGCCCTCGGGCAATTCGAACGCACTCAGCTCGCCGGCCGTGGTGATCCGGCCGATGCGGTCGTCGCCCGAGCGGGTGAACCACAACGCACCGTCCGGTCCGGCCGCGATGATCGACGGGCGTGCCCCGTCGGCGATCGCATACGTCGTCACCTCCCCGCCGACCGACACCCGGGCGATTGCGCCGCTGTGCACCAGCGTCACCCACATGGCACCGTCGCTGCCGGCCGCCAGCGCGTACGGTCCGCCGTCGAGCGCGACTTTGAGCGCCTTACTCAAGCCAGCGTCACCAAGCCCAACTCGTTGTCAGCGGTCAGCAGCCGGTGGTGTGGCAACACCCGCACGGTGTAGCCCACCGGACCGGCCACCGGAAGGGGTGTGCTGGTCGAGAACACCTCGGTGCCCCCGTCCGCCGACCCGGTGTGCGGCATCGGCACGGTCACCGGGCTCACGATCACGTCACTGGCATCCACGCGGCCCAGCACGGCCTGCACCGTCACCTCGTCGGGCCGCAGGCCCGCCAGCTGCACCGTGGCGGTCAGCGTGAGCTGTGACCCCAGCAGCGGGGTGTCGGGCAGGCCGTAGCTGTCCACGTCGGTGATCTCGATCTTGGGCCAGGCCTCCTGCGCGCGTCGCCGGTAATCGGCCAGTTCCCGGGCCGCGCCGAACGGCTCCCCCGAGGTGGCCTCCACGGTCTGGCGCAGCGACATTGCGGCGGGCAGATAGTACTTCTCGGTGTAGTCCCGCACCATGCGCGACGCCAGCACTTTCGGCCCCAGCACCTGCAAGGTGTGGCGCACCATCTCCACCCAACGGGTCGGGACCCCGCGCTCGTCGCGCTCGTAGAACTTCGGTGTCACCGCGTGCTCGAGGAGGTCGTAGAGGGCCGCGGCCTCCAGATCGTCGCGGCGCGCCTCGTCGTCCACACCGTCGGCGGTCGGAATCTCCCAACCGTTCTCGCCGTCGTACCACTCGTCCCACCAGCCGTCGCGGATCGACAGGTTCAGCCCGCCGTTGAGCGCACTCTTCATGCCCGACGTGCCGCAGGCCTCCAGCGGCCGCAACGGATTGTTCAGCCAGACATCGCAACCCCAGTACAGCAACCGCGCCATCGACATGTCGTAGTCCGGCAGAAACGCGATCCGGTGCCGTACCTCAGGGCGGTCGGCGAACCGCACGATCTGCTGAATCAGTGCCTTGCCGCCGTCGTCTGCCGGATGCGACTTACCCGCCACGATCAACTGCACCGGACGCTGCTCGTCGAGCAGCAGCCTCTCCAGCCGCTCCGGATCACGCAGCATCAACGTCAACCGCTTGTACGTCGGGACCCGGCGGGCGAATCCAACCGTCAGCACAGCGGGATCGAAAGCCTTTGCGATCCAGCCCAATTCGGCCTCTGAGGCACCGCGCTCCAACCAGGACCGGCGCAACCGGGCGCGCACATCAGCGATCAACGTCTCACGCAGCTGAGACCGGATCTCCCACATGTGCCCCGGGTCGACCTCCTGCAGCCGCTCCCACACCGCGGGTTCGGCGGCCTCCGAACCGATCAACTCCCGGCCCAGCGCCAGCCACTGCGGAGCAGCCCACGTCGGCGCGTGCACCCCGTTGGTGATCGAACCGATCGGCACCTCCTCCGGATCGAAACCCGGCCACAGGTCGTTGAACATCCGCCGGCTGACCCGGCCGTGCAGCAGCGACACCCCGTTGGCCCGTTGAGCCAATCGCAGACCCATGTGCGCCATGTTGAACTTCGATGGGTCCTCCTCGGCGCCGAACGCCACCACCCGATCCAGCGGAACCCCCGGCAGCAAACGACTGTCGGGCGGCCCGCTCCATTGCTGCCCTTCGCGCGAGCGCTCATCGGCACGACCGCCGAAGTAGCGCTTCACCATCTCCACCGGGAACCGGTCGATACCCGCCGGCACCGGGGTGTGGGTGGTGAACACCGTCGAGGACCGCACCACGGCCAGCGCGGTGTCGAAATCCAGCCCCGCCGAGACCAACTCACGGATCCGCTCCACCCCGAGGAAGCCGGCATGACCCTCGTTCATGTGGAACACCTCCGGGGCAGGCAGGTTCTCCAGTTCGATGAACGCCCGAACGGCCCGGATACCGCCGATGCCGGCCAGAATCTCCTGCCTGATCCGGTGCTCCTGGTCACCTCCGTAGAGCCGATCGGTCACCCCGCGGAGTTCGTGCTCGTTCTCCGGGATGTCGGAATCGAGCAGCAGCAACGGAACCCGCCCCACCTGGGCGATCCAGACCCGGGCCCGCAGGTTCCGTGAATCCGGCAACGCCAGTTCCACCAGCACGGGGTTACCGGCCGCGTCACTGAGCAGCCGCAGCGGCAGGCCCTGCGGATCCAGCGCCGGATACGTCTCGTGCTGCCAGCCGTCCGCGGTCAGCGACTGCCGGAAGTAACCGGAGCGGTAGTACAAGCCCACCGCGATCAACGGCAGCCCCAGATCCGACGCGGACTTCAGGTGGTCGCCGGCCAGGATGCCGAGCCCGCCCGAGTAGTTGGGCAGCACCTCGGCAACCCCGAACTCCATCGAGAAGTACGCGATGCCCTTCGGCATGTCGACACCACCGTCGGCCTGTTGCTGGTACCACAGCGGCCGGGTCAGGTAACTGTCCAGATCCGCGGCCAGCGCATCGAGGGAGCCCAGGAACGACTCGTCGGCGGCCAGCTCGTCCAGCCGTTGCGGGCTGACCGCCCCGAGCAACGCGACCGGGTCACCGGCGGTCTGCTGCCACAGCTCGGGATCCACCACGGCAAACAGATCCTGGGTGGGCTTGTGCCAGGACCAGCGCAGGTTGACCGACAGCCGTTCCAGCGCCGCCAACCGCTCGGGGAGGTGCGCGCGGACAGTGAACCGTCTCAGGGCTTTCACGCGACCCAACCTTACTGACAAATCCGCGTTGCGCAGCGGTCGGTGTTTTCCGTACACAGGCCGTTCAGCGTGCGCTTAACGCCCGCGAGGTTGGGCAGCCCACTACGGTGGGTATCAGACGCGACAAGGCAGGTGAACGAGAGACGCCCCGCTTGACCGTGACGACGTGAGGAGTGGATGGGTGGCCGGTCGTATCGGAATCGACGATGTCGCGCCTGTGGTCTTCGGCGGGCAATTCCCGGCAAAAGCCGTCGTCGGCGAAGTGGTGCCGGTGCGAGCCACGGTCTGGCGCGAAGGCCACGACGCGGTGGCGGCCACCCTGGTGGTGCGTTATCTCGGCACCGACTACCCGCGGTTGGCCACCGGGCCTGCCAGCACCGCGCCGGTGCCGATCGAGGCTGTGTTGCCGGCCGATCCGGTGCTGCCGACCGACCCGGTGGTGCGGCCCACCCAGCGCATCAAACCGCAGGCCCTACCGATGTCCACCGGACACACCCCCGATGTCTTTCATGGCCACTTCACGCCCGACAGCGTCGGACTGTGGACATACCGGGTCGACGGGTGGGGCGATCCACTGGCCACCTGGCGGCATGCGGTCGAGGCCAAGCTCGGTGCCGGCCAGAGCGAGGCCGAGCTGTCCAACGACCTGTTGATCGGGGCGCGCCTGCTGGAGCGGGCGGCAGCCGGAGTTCCCCGAAAGCTACGTGATCCGCTGCTCGAGGCGGCCGCCGCGCTGCGGAACCCCGGTGATCCGTTCCGGCGCGCCGGTGCTGCCCTGTCCGACGAGGTCACCGAACTGCTCGACCAGTACCCGTTGCGCGAATTGATCACCCGCGGTGAGCAATACGGTATCTGGGTGGACCGGCCGCTGGCCCGGTTCTCCTCGTGGTACGAGATGTTCCCGCGGTCCACGGGCGGTTGGGATTCCACCGGGCATCCGGTGCACGGGACATTCGCCACCGCCACCGAACAACTGCCCCGGATTTCCCGGATGGGTTTCAACATCGTCTATCTGCCGCCCATCCACCCGATCGGCAAGGTGCATCGCAAGGGCCGCAACAACGCGGTGACCGCCGGGCCCGAAGACGTCGGCTCACCCTGGGCGATCGGCAGTGACGAGGGCGGCCATGATGCCGTGCACCCGGCGCTGGGCACCATCGACGACTTCGACGACTTCGTGGCCGCCGCCCGAGGTCAGGGTATCGAGGTGGCGCTGGATCTGGCCTTGCAGTGCGCACCGGACCATCCCTGGGCCGCAGCGCATCCCGAGTGGTTCACGGTGCTGCCCGACGGCACCATCGCCTACGCCGAGAACCCGCCGAAGAAATACCAGGACATCTACCCGCTCAATTTCGACAACGATCCCGCCGGGCTCTACCACGAGGTTCTGCGGGTGGTGCGGTTCTGGATCTCGCATGGCGTCAAGGTCTTCCGGGTCGACAATCCACACACCAAACCGCCGAACTTCTGGGTCTGGCTGATCGCCGAGGTCAAGAACGAGGATCCGGACGTGTTGTTCCTGTCCGAGGCATTCACCCGGCCGGCCCGGCTGTACGGGTTGGCCAAACGCGGCTTCACCCAGTCCTATACGTACTTCACCTGGCGCACCAACAAGTGGGAGCTCACCGAGTTCGGCAACGAGATCGTCGAGAACGCCGACAGCGCACGGCCGAGCCTGTGGGTCAACACGCCCGACATCCTGCACGAGTCCCTCCAGCACGGCGGCCCCGGCATGTTCGCGATCCGGGCCGTGCTGGCCGCCACCATGAGCCCGTCATGGGGCATGTATTCCGGCTTCGAGTTGTTCGAGCACCGGGCACTGCGCGAGGGCAGCGAGGAGTACCTCGACTCCGAGAAGTACGAACTGCGCCCCCGGGACTTCGCCGGCGCGCTGGCCGAGGGGCGTTCCCTCGAACCATTTGTCACCCGGCTCAATGAGATTCGACGCCTGCACCCGGCGCTGCGCCAGCTACGCACCCTCACGTTCCATCACGTGGACAACGACGCGCTGCTGGCCTACAGCAAGTTCGATCCGATCACCGGCGACACTGTGCTCGTAGTGGTCACCCTCAACCCGTTCGGCGCCGAAGAGGCCACGCTGTGGTTGAACATGGAAGCCCTGGGTATGGAATACCATGACCGGTTCTGGGTGCGCGATGAGATCACCGGCGAGGAATACCAGTGGGGGCAGTCGAACTACGTCCGCATCGATCCCGCCAAAGCCGTGGCGCATGTGTTGAACATGCCGCTCGTACCCTATGAGCAACGACTGGCCTTGCTACGCAGGGAATGAGAACACGATGACGAGAAGCAATCAGAAGACCGACATGCACCTGCGGCCCGACCCCTCGGACCTCCAGCGACTGCTGATCGGCCAGCACCACGATCCACATTCGGTGCTGGGCGCCCACGAGTACGGCGGCCACACCGTGATCCGGGCCTACCGGCCGCATGCCGCGAAAGTGGTGGCGCTGATCGGCACAGATCGATACCCGTTGCAGCACATCGAATCCGGACTGTTTGCGGTGGCCGTGCCGTTCACCGACCTCATCGACTACCGCCTCGAGATCAGCTACCCGGGGGCCGACGACACCATCTTCAGCCACACCACCGCCGACCCCTACCGGTTCCTGCCCACACTCGGCGAACTCGATCTGCACCTGTTCGCCGAGGGCCGCCACGAACGCCTGTGGGAGATCCTGGGCGCGCACCCGCGCAGCTTCACCACCCCCGACGGGGTGGTGGACGGGGTGTCGTTCGCGGTGTGGGCACCGAATGCCAAGGGCGTCAGCATCATCGGCGACTTCAATCACTGGGACGGCAACGAGGCACAGATGCGGGTGCTGGGCTCGACCGGGGTGTGGGAGCTGTTCTGGCCCGGGTTCCCCGTCGGCGGCCTCTACAAGTTCCGGGTTCGGGGCGCGGGCGGGGTCACCACCGACCGTGCCGATCCGATGGCGTTCGCCACCGAGGTACCCCCGCAGACCGCATCCCGCGTCACCACCAGCTCCTACACCTGGCGCGACCGCGAGTGGATGACCCAACGCGCCGCACAGAACCCGGTGTTCGAGCCGATGAGCACCTACGAGGTGCACCTGATGTCCTGGCGGCCGGGGCTCACCTACCGGCAGCTGGCCACCGAACTCACCGAATATGTTGTGGAGCAGGGCTTCACCCACGTCGAACTGCTCCCGGTGGCCGAGCATCCATTCGGCGGATCGTGGGGCTACCAGGTCACCTCCTACTACGCGCCCACCTCACGACTGGGAACGCCCGATGACTTCCGCCACCTGGTGGACACCCTGCACCAGGCCGGGATCGGGGTGATCGTGGACTGGGTGCCGGCCCACTTCCCCAAGGATGCCTGGGCGCTGGGCCGGTTCGACGGCACCGCACTCTACGAACATTCCGACCCCCGCCGGGGCGAGCAACTCGACTGGGGCACCTACGTTTTCGACTTCGGTCGGCCCGAGGTACGGAATTTCCTGGTGGCCAACGCTCTGTACTGGCTACAGGAATTTCACATCGACGGTCTGCGGGTGGACGCGGTGGCCTCGATGCTCTACCTCGACTACTCCCGCCCCGAAGGCGGCTGGACACCCAACGTCCACGGTGGCCGGGAGAACCTGGAGGCGGTGCAGTTCCTGCAGGAGATGAACGCCACCGTGCACAAGGCGAATCCCGGAATCGTCACCATCGCCGAGGAGTCGACCTCATGGCCCGGGGTCACCCGGCCGACAAACCTTGGCGGCCTTGGTTTCTCGATGAAGTGGAACATGGGCTGGATGAACGACACGCTCGACTACGTCAGCCACGACCCGGTGCACCGCAGCTATCACCATCACGAGATGACGTTCTCGATGCTGTACGCCTTCAGCGAAAACTACGTACTGCCGATCAGCCACGACGAGGTGGTGCACGGCAAGGGCACCCTGTGGACCCGGATGCCCGGTGACGATCACGCGAAGGCCGCCGGGCTGCGCAGCCTCCTCGCCTACCAGTGGGCCCACCCCGGTAAACAACTGCTCTTCATGGGCCAGGAGTTCGGGCAGCGGGCCGAATGGTCCGAGGAACGCGGTCTGGACTGGTTCCAGCTCGATGAGCAGGGTTTCTCCGGCGGTGTGCAGCGCCTCGTGCGCGACCTCAACGGGATCTATCGCCGCCACCCGGCGCTGTGGAGCCGGGACACCAGCCCCGAGGGCTACTCCTGGATCGATGCCAACGATTCGGCGAACAACGTGCTGAGCTTCCTGCGGTTCGGTGCCGACGGTTCGGTGCTGGCCTGCGTGGTGAACTTCGCCGGCACCGAGCACAGCGAGTACCGGCTGGGTCTGCCGCACGCCGGGCAGTGGCAGGAAGTGCTCAACACCGATGCCACCATCTACAACGGCTCGGGTATCGGGAACATGGGTGCGGTGCAGGCCACCGACGAACCCTGGCACGGCCGGCCGGCGTCAGCGGTGATGGTGCTGCCCCCGCTGGCCATGCTCTGGTTCGAGCCCGTCTAGCTTTCCGGGAATCAGTACAGGGCGTTGGCGAGATTGCGCCGGCCGGCGATCACCTCGGGATCGGCGGCGTCGAACAGCTCGAACAGCTCGACGAGCCGGGTCCGCACCTTGGTGCGATCGTCACCGGCGGTGCGCTTGATCAGTGCGATGAGCCGATCGAACGCGGGGGACACGTGCTGGGCCAGGATCTCGGCGTCGGCAGCGGCAAACGCGGCCTCGATGTCGTCGGGAGCGGCGTCGGCGGTGGCCACCGCGTCGGGGCTGGTCGCACTGGCCCGCTCCAGGAAAGCGATCTGGCGCACCGCACCTTTGGCTTCGGCATGATTCGGCTGGGCATCGAGGATCGCCTGATAGGCGGCGCGCGCGGCGGCGAAGTTCCCTTCGTCCAACTGCGCCCGGGCCGCGGCGAGCTCAGGATCGACCTGTTCGGGTTCGCCGTCGCCGTCGCCGGATCCGGTCAACTTCCCCGCCGTCGCCTCAAGCAGCGAATCGATCCACCGACGCAGCTGATCGGCAGGCTGACTGCCCTGGAAGCTGGAGATCGGTTGGCCGCCGGCGAGCGCCACCACGGTCGGTACGCCCTGGATGCCGAACATCTGCGCCACTCGCGGTGTGGTGTCCACGTTGACCAGTGCCAGGGACCATTTGCCGTTGTCGGCCGCTGCCAGGGTGGCGAGGGCGTCCCCCAGCGCCGCACTGGAGTCGCTGCGCGGCGACCACAGCAGCACGACCACCGGCACCTGGCCCGAGCGGACCAGCACCTCGGCTTCGAGATTGGCTTCGGTGACCTCGGTGACGTTCGGGCCACCGGGCGGCGCACTGGGACTGTCACCGCCCGTCGCGGGCCGCTGTTTGAGTGCCGAGAGATCAACCGCGCCGGCGAGCGCCGGCCCGACAGAAGGTCGTGGACGAGTCACGACAACAAGTTTGTCACGTCGTTTCCGGAATGGCTCCGCCCGGTCGCGTGACCAGCTCGGCTGCCGCGTCCGGGGACAGCCTGGCAGTGCGGTCGGCCCACATGACGAAGATCACACTGGCCAATGGCACGATGCTGGCCAGCAAAGCCAGAATCCAGGTGGCGACGTCCCACTTGCAGGCCACGCCGACCAGCACCGCCGCGACCACGAAGGCCACGAAAACCCCGCCGTGGATCGGCCCGAAGACTTTCACGCCGATCTCGGTCCGCGGACTGCCGAGGTACTTGAAATACATCCCGACCAGCAGGCCGGCCCAGCTCACCGCCTCGGCGAGGGCGATGAGCCGGAACCAGCCGGCACGCGTGCGCAGGTCGAACGAGCGTGTCATGGGCGCCATTGTGCCCGAACGGACGCCCAGCTACTACGCCGTGTCGTTTTAGCGGAGTTCGCGATCCGCCGGTTGGCTGTCAGCGACGCAGGATGAGGGCATCACCCTGGCCACCGGCGCCACACAGCGCCGCGACCGCGTAGCCAGAGCCCTTGCGGGCCAGCTCCAGCGCCGCATGCAGCGTGATGCGCGCCCCGGACATCCCGATCGGGTGACCGATGGCGATCGCCCCACCGTTGATGTTCACCTTGGCCGGATCGACGCCGAGCTCCTTGGTCGAGGCCAGCGACACCGCAGCAAAGGCCTCGTTGATCTCGAGCACATCGAGCTGATCGACGGTGATGCCCTCCCGCTCGACGGCCTTCTTGATGGCGTTGGCCGGCTGGCTCTGCAGCGTGGAGTCCGGTCCGGCCACCACACCGTGCGCGCCGATCTCACACAGCCAGTCCAGGCCCAGCTCCTGGGCCTTGGCCTTGCTCATCACGACCACCGCGGCCGCACCGTCGGAGATCTGTGACGAGGAACCGGCCGTGATGGTGCCGTCCTTGCGGAACGCCGGACGCAGACCGCCCAGCGATTCGGCGGTGGTGTTGGCCCGGATCCCCTCGTCCTCGCCGAACTCGATCGGGTCGCCCTTGCGCTGCGGGATCGACACCGGCACCACCTCGTCGGCGTAGACGCCGTCCTTCCACGCTGCGGCGGCCTTCTGGTGCGACTGCGCGGCGAACTCGTCCTGCTCGGCGCGGGTGAACTTGTCGACGTCGTTGCGCTGCTCGGTGAGCGCGCCCATCGGCTGATCGGTGAACACGTCGTGCAGACCGTCGTAGGCCAGGTGGTCCACCAGGGTCGCATCGCCGTACTTGTAGCCCTCACGGCTCTTGGGCAACAGATGCGGGGCCTGGCTCATCGACTCCTGCCCGCCGGCCACGACGACCTCGAACTCACCGGCCCGGATCAGCTGATCGGCCAGCGCGATGGCGTCGATGCCGGACAGGCACATCTTGTTGATGGACAGCGCGGGCACGTCCCAGCCGATGCCGGCGGCCACCGCGGACTGCCGGGCGGGCATCTGCCCGGCACCCGCGGTCAGCACCTGGCCCATGATCACGTAATCGACCAGCGACGGGTCGACCTTGGCCTTCTCCAGGGCGCCGCGGATCGCGATCGCACCCAGGTCGCTGCCGGAGAAATCCTTCAACGAACCCATCAATTTGCCAACCGGAGTGCGCGCTCCGGCAACGATCACCGACGTACGGGTATCCGCAGTCATTTCCTACCTCCAAGACCTGGTCAAGCGGTGTGTGGGCGATCACACATTACGCAAACGTTCAGCTAGAGGTTACCGTTGCGTTATGACCGCCGAACAGGTTGATACCCGTCCCGCCCTTGCCTCCGCGCTGGTGACGGCGATCGATCACGTCGGGATCGCCACCGCCGATCTGGACGAGACGGCCAAGTGGTACCACGACCACCTCGGCATGATCGTGCTGCACGAAGAGATCAACGAGGAACAGGGCGTGCGTGAGGCCATGCTCTCGGTCCGCGGCGCCGCCAAGGGCAGCGCGCAGATCCAGCTGCTGGCGCCCCTGAACGAAAAGTCGACGATCGCCAAGTTCCTCGACCGCAGCGGTCCCGGCCTGCAGCAGCTGGCCTACCGAACCAGTGACATCGACGCGCTGTCCGAGCGGTTGCGCAGCCAGGGCGTGCGGTTGCTGTACGACGCTCCGCGCCGGGGTACCGCGGATTCGCGGATCAACTTCATCCACCCCAAGGACGCCGGCGGCGTGCTGATCGAGCTGGTCGAGCCGGCCGCCGATTCGGAGCACTGAGACCGGCCCGCTAGGACCACTTTCTCGTCGGGCCGCGATTGGCTCGATTCGCCCAGCAGGCGGTGTGCCAGTGCCTGCGGTCATCGACATCGCCGACATCGATCGGCAGCACGACCACGTGCGCCACACCCACCCGGACCTCGTGGTCACAGCCCGGGCAGCGGTAGACCTTCACCGCGCGTGACGCCGTGACCGCCCGTACTTCATAGTCGTAACCGTCGGGCCCCGTCTCGACGCGCCGGGACAGCGGCGGCGGCACCAACCGCCGGTGCTCGCGACGCCGACGACGCATCAGAACAGCCGGTATTCGTCGCTGTCCATACCCCGCATCTGGTCATAATCCAAAGTCACACAGCGGATCCCACGATCAGTGGCCAGCGTCCGAGCCTGCGGCTTGATCTGCTGGGCGGCAAACACCCCGGCCACCGGCGCCAGCACGGTGTCGCGGTTGAGCAGCTCGAGGTACCGGGTCAGTTGTTCCACGCCGTCGATCTCGCCGCGGCGCTTGATCTCGACGGCCACCGAGCGACCCAACTCGTCGCGGCACATCAGGTCGACCGGACCGATCGCGGTCGGGTACTCGCGACGCACCAGCGTGTAACCGGCACCCAGCAACTCGACGTGTTCGGCCAAGAGCGCCTGCAGGTGCGCCTCCACCCCGTCCTTCACCAGACCCGGATCGACGCCCAACTCGTGACTGGAGTCGTGTTCCACATCCTCGACCGTGATCCGCAGTTGCTCACCGGCCTTGTTCTCGACCACCCAGAGCGGCACCCCGTCGCGGTCGTCCTCCACCAGCCAGCACGGTGGGCTCATCCAGTTCAGCGGCTTGTAGGCGCGATCGTCGGCATGGACACTGACAGACCCGTCGGACTTGAACAACAACAGCCTGCGGGCCGAAGGAAGGTGGGCGGTCAGCCGCCCGACATAGTCGACGGTGCACTGGGCAATCACGAGGCGCACCCGATCCACCTTAAGGGCACCGACAACGAACTAGGCTGACGCCACAATGAACGCCGATAAATCACTGGCACAGCGGCTGGGCCGGGTACTTGAGGGCGTCACGCGCCAGAACAGCAGGCTGCAGGGGACTCCGGAATACGGATCGTGGGTGCTGGGCCGGGTGGCCGAAAGCCAGCGCCACCGCAGGGTGCGCATCCAGGTCATTCTCACGACGTTCGTGGTTGGCGTGAACCTGCTCGGCATCGGAATCTCGATGTTCATCGTGACGGTGCTGTTCCCGACGCCCGACGTGTTCGCGCCCCAGGTCCGCTGGATCACGTTCATCGTCGCGCCGATCTATATGGGCTCGGCCGTGATCGTCGGGGTGTTCTGGGCGACCACCCGGGTGATCGACAACGTGCGCTGGGCGATCGAAGAACGTCCGCCGACCGTCGCCGATCAGCGCAACACGTTCTTCGCCCCGTTCCGGCTCACCCGCGTGCTGCTGTTCCTGTGGGGCCTGGGCACCGCGCTCCTGACGACGTTGTTCGGACTCGTCGACACCGACTACATTCCGAAGTTCCTGCTGGGCATCAGCTTTCCCGGCATCGTGGTGTCCGTCAGCTGCCATCTGTTCACCGAGTTCGCACTGCGACCGGTGGCCGCCCAGGCCTTGGAGGCCGGGCCGCCCCCGGTCCGGTTGGCACCGGGCATCATGGGCCGCACGATGGTGGTGTGGTTGCTCAGCTCGGGCGTGCCGATCATCGGCATCATGCTCGCCGCGATGTTCGCGCTGACACTGAACAACCTCACGCCGACCCAGTTCGCCTACGCCGTCATCGGTCTCGGCTCGTTCGCGTTGGTGTTCGGTTTCTTGTTGATGTGGATCCTGGCCTGGCTCACCGCCACCCCGATCCGGGTTGTGCGCGCCGCGCTCAACCGGGTCGAGCAGGGTGATCTGACCACCAATGTGGTGGTCTTCGACGGCACCGAACTCGGTCAGCTGCAACGCGGATTCAACTCGATGGTGACGGGCCTTCGCGAACGTGAGCGGGTCCGCGATCTGTTCGGTCGTCATGTCGGTCGCGAGGTCGCCGCCCTGGCCGAGCAGGAGAAACCCGTCCTCGGCGGCGAAGAGCGCCACGCCGCAGTGATTTTCGTCGACGTCATCGGCTCGACGAAGCTGGTGACCACGCTGCGCGCGGTCGAGGTGGTGGACCTGCTGAACCGGTTCTTCGCGGTGATCGTCGACGAGATCGACAACCATCGCGGGCTGGTGAACAAATTCGAAGGTGACGCGATCCTCGCCGTGTTCGGGGCCCCCGTGTCGTTGGAGAACCCCGAGGATGAGGCGCTGTCCGCGGCGCGGGCCATCGCCCGGCGGATACGCCTCGAGATTCCCGAACTCGAGGCAGGTATCGGGGTGGCGGCAGGCCAGGTGGTGGCCGGCAACGTCGGCGCCAAACAGCGCTTCGAATACACCGTGATCGGCGAGCCGGTCAACGAGGCCGCGCGATTGTGTGATTTCTCCAAGTCGGTGCCCGGGCACCTGGTGGCCTCGTCCGACACCATCGAGAACGCGTCCGAAACCGAAAGGGCGCATTGGTCTCTGGGCGAGACGGTGTCCCTGCGCGGCCTGGGTGAGCCGACCCGGGTGGCGGTGCCGACTAGCCGATGAGCTGTCGCGCCGCCTCGACGGCCTCCTCGACCGTGACGAACACGATCGAATCGACATCGGCCCGTCGCTGCTCCGGCACCACCCGCCCGTCGGGGTCCACCAGGTAGACCTCCTTGCCGGCGGCAGTCAGACTGGCACGCATCCCGATCAGCATGCCGCGGGCCGCGTCGTCGATGTCGTCGACATGGCCGGCGTCCAGCACCGCCACGTCGTAGTCGTCGCAGTCATGCTGGGCGGTGCGCAGCACCTGCTCGGCCCCGGCGAACATCAGGTCGCCCTGCACCTCGTAAACACGGACACCCGGGCTGACGTCGAACACCGCCCGCAGCGTCGACGACGACTCGCGGGTCACGGTGAGGAAGTGCAGGCCCAGCTGTGACGACAGATTGCGGCACACCTGAACCCCACGCACGCTGTTGCCGCGGGAGTCCAGACGGGGCGAATACACCCCGATGCCGAGTTGGCCGGGCAACACCGCCACGATGCCGCCGCCCACGCCGCTCTTGGCGGGCATGCCGACAGCGCTGACCCAGTCACCGGTCGCGTCGTACATCCCGCACGTCACCATGACGCTGAGGGTGCGACGCACCACGTTGGCGTCGGTGACCCGACGCCCGGTCAGCGGGTTGAGCCCGCCACGGGCCAGGGTGGCGGCCATCCGGGCCAGGTCGGTGGAGGTGACATTGACCGAGCACTGCCGGAAGTACACGTCGAGCACCTCGTCCGGATCACCGTCCAGCACACCGAAACTGGTCAGCATGTAGGCGATGGCCCGATTCCGGTTACCGGTCGCCTTCTCCGAGGCGTACACGTTCGAGTCGACATCGAGTTGGCGCCCCGCGCAGGCTGAGTAGAAGTCGAGGATGTGGCCGAAACGCTCGTCGGCGTTCGCTCCGGGGATCAGCGAAACCGCGGCGATCGCGCCGGCATTGATCATGGGGTTCTTCGGGGTCTTCGTGACATCGTCGACGCTGATCTCGTTGAAGGCCTCCCCTGAGGGTTCGACACCGATACGGGCGTCGACGGCAGCCGGACCGAGGTTGTCCAGTGCCAGCGCGTAGGTGAACGGCTTGGAGATCGATTGGATGGTGAATTCGACTGCAGTGTCGCCTGATTCGTAGACGTAACCATCCGATGCCGACAGGGTGAGCCCGAATCCCTCGGGGTCGACTTTCGCGAGTTCGGGGATGTAGCCGGCCAGTTCCCCGTCGCACAGGCCGATCTGCTCGTCACGGATTTGGTCCAGATAGCGTTGCACCAGCTCGGCCACGCGTAGCAGTCTAGTCGCGGGAGGCCTGTCACGACGATGTCGCTTTTCCGCTAGTCATCG
This sequence comes from [Mycobacterium] fortunisiensis, assembly GCF_019050325.1. GTDB lineage: Bacteria > Actinomycetota > Actinomycetes > Mycobacteriales > Mycobacteriaceae > Mycobacterium > Mycobacterium fortunisiensis. The sequence continues at coordinate 265,540 of NZ_VOMB01000021.1, forward strand.
GGTGGCCACCATGCCATCGTGAGTGTCATGCACGACGATTTCGACCGCTGTTACCGGGCCGTCCAGTCCAAAGACGCCCGGTTCGACGGCTGGTTCGTCACCGCTGTGCTCACCACGGGCATCTACTGCCGGCCCAGCTGCCCGGTGCGCCCGCCGTTCGCCCGCAACATGCGGTTCTACCCGACCGCCGCTGCCGCTCAAGCAGCCGGGTTCCGGGCCTGCAAGCGATGCCGTCCGGACGCCTCCCCAGGGTCGCCGGAATGGAACGTGCGCGGCGACGTGGTGGCCCGGTGCATGCGGTTGATCGCCGACGGCACCGTCGACCGTGAGGGGGTGACCGGCCTGGCGGCCCGGGTCGGTTACACCAGCCGGCAATTGCAGCGCATCATGCAGGCCGAGCTCGGTGCCAATCCCCTGGCGCTGGCTCGGGCTCAGCGCACGCAGACCGCGCGGGTGCTCATCGAAACCACCGAGCTGCCGTTCGGCGACGTGGCATTCGCCGCGGGGTTCGCCAGCATCCGCCAGTTCAACGACACCGTCCGTGCAGTGTGCGATCTGACGCCGACCCAGTTGCGGGTGCGGGCGCGGATTCGGTTCACCTCCGAGGCCTCCGCCGCCCCCGGGGTGCTGTCATTGCGGCTGCCGGTCCGCGCCCCATTCGCTTACGAAGGGCTGTTCGGCCACCTGGCGGCCGGGGCCGTGCTCGGCATCGAGGAGGTCCGCGACGGGCAGTACCGCCGCACGCTGCGGCTCCCGCACGGCCACGGCGTGGTGGGTCTGGCACCTCAACCCGATCACGTCCGGTGCCAGTTGGTGCTCGAAGATTTCCGCGATCTGTCGGCGGCGATCGCCCGGTGCCGACGGCTGTTGGATCTCGACGCCGACCCCGAGGCCGTGGTGGAGGCCCTGCAGGCCGACCCGGTCTTGACGTCCGTGGTGGCCAAGGCCCCGGGCCAGCGCGTCCCCCGCACTGTCGACGAAACGGAGCTCGCGCTCAGGGTCGTGATCGGGCAACAGGTTTCGATGAAGGCGGCCGCCACGCACGTGGACCGCCTGGTGGCCGGCTATGGGATGCCGATCACCGATGAAGGCGGCGGCTTGACCCACGTGTTTCCCGATGTCGCCGACCTCGCCGGCCTGGATCCCGATCACTTGGCCATGCCGGCAACGAGGAGACGAAGCGTCACCGCACTGGTTCAGGCGATCGCCGGCGGTGAGCTGAATCTCGACCCCGGGTGCGATTGGGACCGCGCCCGCGAGCAGTTGCGCACGTTACCCGGGATCGGCCCCTGGACGACGGAAGTCATCGCCATGCGCGGCCTCGGTGATCCCGACGCCTTCCCGGCCACCGATCTGGGGGTGCGCGCCGCGGCCGGCCACCTCGGGCTGGCCGACACCGCACTCATGGACCACAGCACTCGATGGAGACCGTGGCGCGCGTACGCGACCCAACACCTGTGGACCACACTGGACCACGCGGTGAACGACTGGCCCCCGCACGATCAACAGGAGACGTCATGACGACACTGCAATGCCGCACCGTGGACAGCCCGGTCGGTCCCCTCACGCTTGCCGGCCGCGATGGCCGGTTGATGCACCTGCGGATGGTGGATCAGACGTATGAACCGGACCGCAACGACTGGGAGATCGACGACACCGCGTTCGCCGACGCCGTGGACCAGCTGGCCGGTTATTTCGCCGGCGACCGAACCGTATTCGAGCTTGAACTCGAAATGGTGGGGACGCAATTCCAGCGGAAGGTCTGGCAAGCGTTGCAGACCATTCCATACGGCGAGACGTGCTCCTACGGCGAGATCGCCCGCCAGATCGGTTCTCCCGGGGCCTCACGCGCGGTCGGCCTTGCCAATGGCCACAACCCGATCGGCATCATCGTGCCCTGCCATCGCGTGATCGGCGCCAACGGCAGCCTGACCGGCTACGGCGGCGGCCTGGACCGCAAACGCGCATTGTTGGAATTGGAGAAAAGCCGCACCAGGCCGGCGCTCTTCAATTGAGCGATCGACGTTTTCAATTCCAGTCCAGTTCAAGAATTGAAAACGTCGCCCACATACAAAAATGCCCGGGCCCTCCAATCGAAATTGGAGGGCCCGGGACTTAATTTGTGTTCGGCGGTGTCCTACTTTTCCACCCGTGTGGGTAGTATCATCGGCGCTGGCAGGCTTAG
>NZ_VOMB01000024.1 GCF_019050325.1 [Mycobacterium] fortunisiensis
AGCCCACACCGGCATCGGCGGCCTCACCCCTATCGAGCGACTACGCGTTCACAACCTGGCCGGGAATTACATGTCCCGGCCCCAGGTACGTCGTGGTCAGGATTTCTCCCTTGGCGTTCTTGACGGTCACCGCTGTGCCCGCACTGACATCGCTGTACCCGCCGGCACCGGCGCAGGTTGATCCGTCCACCTCGATCGAGGGGTAGTACGCGCTGGGCGAGTCGTCGTTGAGCGTGAAGGTCCCGGTGATCGTCGCCGTTTCGAGGACGTGAAATCCCTCCGCGAACTCCGGGCAGAAGTTCTGCACGGCAACCTCATCGGCCGGCATACCCTGCTGCGGACCGCCGTCGTTCAGTTCACGACACACCTGCCGGCCGTGCGCGACGGCGTTGGCATCGGAGTTGAATTCCCCCGCATGACCGGAATCCTTCAGCGCGGCCAGGTACTGATCTTCTGGGCTGACCCGCTCACGATGCAGATACAGGTACGCCCCGACTCCCGCACCAACGAGAGTCATCGCGACCACGACGGCCACCAGGACCCACACCCAGCGCCGCGAGCCCCCGGACGAATCCTGCTGAACAGCAACGCCTTCCAACTGGCTGGTCCCCATCGGATCCAACGTCTCGACCCCACCGTCGCGGGTGAGGTCGGTCGGTTGCCCACTGATGAAGTACCGCCCCTCGTGCCGGCCGGTGGGGTCGGGGCGCCAGCCGGTTTCGCCGATGATGCCGGGGACAGACTGGGCGGTCTCATAAGGGCTACTCATGATTTCCTCCTGGTTCGAGGTAGCCGCACATCGTGGCACCCGGCACCGACAAACGGCTCACGCCACCAGGACCTGAGCCGTTGACCAGGCACACCATCATCCCGCGGTGTTGTCGGTGCCAAGTTCTACGATCCGAGCGTGCCCAGGTTCGAACTGCTCAACGGGCTCTCCACCGCCGCACGGGTGAGCCTGATTGCCTGGTGCGTCCTGTTGTTGGCAGCGTTCGGGACCCAATCGTGGTGGCTCGGGCTGGCCGGTGCGTGCGCACTCGGCGTCGCCGGACAGGCGGCGTATCGGGCGCGACGGCCAGGCGATCTCGAACCGTGGGAGTGGCCGGAAGATTTCCGCACCACAGCCGAGGGGATGACACGGGCGATCGCGCCGACGCGGGAGCGCACCTACCTGCCGGACACCGCACAGGATGACATCGCCGAAATCGCCACGACCCTAGACGAACTGCAGCGGCTACTCGCCGAGAAACTTCCGCTGTGGCACTTGGCGGCGTTCACATCGGTGCTGTTGCAACGCCGCAACCGCGTGCGCTCACGGCTCCGCGCGTGCGCGTCGGGATACCAACCCGGGCCCGCGGCGCCGCTGGACGGCCCACACTATGCGTGGCTGGCGTGGCACGCGATGGACACCATCGCCGGTCTGGTCCATCAGCTGGAGCAGTTCATGCTCAGTCCGGCGTTCACGGGTGCGTTGTCGATGTCTGCCGGTGACGGAGGCCCGGACGCCGAGTCGGTCGTAACCCTCGCGCACCGGCTGATGGACTATCACGAGACGCTGCTGGTCGAAGCCGAGCGGTGTCTGCAGACCCCGGTCGACTCCAGCCTGATCGTGTTCGTTCAGGACGTTGGCAGCTTCGCCATGATCCCGCTGATGGGATACGACCGCTTCATCCGGACGATGTGCGATCGCGTGGGACAGGCCCAGGAACTACTGCCCTTCGCCGGGGAGAACGCACTCTCGCTCGACGACGCCAAGCTGACGATGGAGCTTCCCGACGAGTTGATCGACCAGATCATGGTGCACATGGAGCGGTTCAAGGCATAAGGGCCGCCGCTCTGCCGAGGACGTGGACGCCGACGTACCCCGCTGCTGGACTGGCAATGTACTCACTGGAATTCGGCGTTCCGGAGTATCCACCGATGAGGGAGGGCATCAAGGAATTTGACGACCTCCCACAAAGACCCACTACCCAGACTCCCCGACTATCCCGCCCTCACGGGCATTCCTCCGAGGCCCGAACATCGTCGTCTCGGAACCCGATCGCTGACCTCACCGATCGCCGGACGGCACCAACCCCGCGACGTCGTCGTGCAGGTGCGAGCCCGGTGTCGCTCGACCGATGCGACGGCAGCCAGCGCCTCACGCCGCCGAATCGGCGTATCCCTTGCGCAACAGGAAACGTAGCAGGCTCCCCTGCGTGATCGGGCAGGTCGCAACTCCCGCGTCCGACGCTGCCAGTCGGTGGCTGGGAAGCCCGGCGGAACATCCGGACGCGCCAGCCTGCCACAATCGCAGTGATCGCGCGCTGACCGCAAGCACGCGGCACTCGTCACTCCGGATCTTCTTCGCGGCTCACGCAGCACTCTCGGTCGAAAGGAACGGCACTTCGGTGTGGGTTTGGTACGACACGGCGCCGTGGTGGGTGCGTTGGCTCATCACGTCAGCGTTTGCCATCTTGGGGCTTCTGTTTTTCTGCTGGGCGGTGCTGGAACCGGGGCACCACTGGTGGACTCTGTGGCCGACCTGGATGGTGGGCGCTGCCCTGAGCATCTTCGGCCTTCTCATCGCCGCGCCGATGACGCTGTTGGCTCAGCCCGTCGTGAACAGTTTCTCGGCCACGCTCGCCGGGCTCACCTCTGCCCAACGCACCGCCGTCGCGCGGGCGTTACGCCGCGAACCGGTACCCACTGATCCAGCAGTGTTGGCCGCGGCCGTGCGCGCCGGCGACCTCTCCGATGCGTATCGACGATTGGTCTCCCCGACGCGACGCCGCCTCACCTGGCTGCTCATCGCACTGTTCGGTGTAGTCCTTCCAGCCCTCGAATTCACGCTCGACCAGCCACGGATCGCAGTGATGTACCTCGGAGTCGGGGTACTGCTCGCCGCCACCGCGGTGCGGTCTGAATGGGCCCGGCGGCGCAGCGGGCCACGCCTGGTCCGGCTGCGCGCCGCGGCAGCCGCCGAACCGCAGGTTGCCCAAGTCGTCGCGCAGGCAGTGCCCCCCGGCCAACCCACCGCCCGTCAACGCTGGCTCGGCATCGGACTGATCTTCGTGGTGACGACGGCGGCCGCTACGGCATGTGTGTTCGTCGCGGCCGTCACCAACCAGGACTGCCGCATCGTGCGGGACGTTGGTCTCCATGTCAGCGCACACCGCGATCTACTCAACCCACGCTTGATCGGCACCGATGGACCGGATCTGTCCGAATACCGCGCCTGGTCCGATGAGTTGCGACGCCATGCAGACCGGGCTCGTGTCCCGGGGGTCAATCGTTCACTGCAGCAGATTGCCGACTTGTCGACCGAGGTCGTCGTGTCCGTCGAGCAGGCACGCGCCGCAAGCGACGACGACAAGGGCAGCCGAACCATGCACTACCTCGACGTCGTTCAACGACTCATCGATGCCGAGAATCAGCTGATCGCAGCATGCACACGCAGCTGAGCTATCGGCCTCGTGCAGGTGAGACCGGTGGCCGGATCACCACGACCCGAACTTGTCGGCACCCGGTTGTACGTTCTCCTGTTCGCCTGGCACCGGTGCCCGGGCGAGAGACAGAAGGACAAATCGATGAGCAATCCGTACCAGCAGCCTGCAGACCCGAATTACCCTGCCGCGCAGGGCTTTCCTCAGTACGCACCGCCCCGCGCCAAGAAGCGCAAATGGCCGATGATCGTCATCGGCGTCGTCGCTTTCCTCGCCGTCATATCGGCTTTCTCGGACAAGGACGACACGAAGCAGGACGCCAAGCCCAGCTCCGCGCTCGCCGCACAGGCCCCCGCCCACCAGGACACCTCGACGGCCCGGCTCAACACCCCGGTCCGGGACGGCAAGTTCGAGTTCGTCGTCAAGACGGTGCAGCCCGGCCTGGCCGAGGTCGGCGACAACCCGTATCTGCGTCAGAAAGCGCAGGGGCAGTTCGTGATCGTGACGCTGAGCGTGCAGAACATCGGTGACCGGGCCCAGGGATTCAGCCCGTCCAACCAGAAGCTGATCGACACCCAGGGCCGCAGTTTCGAGACCGACGCATCAGCGCAGATCGCATTGGGTGATTCGGATATCCCGGTCTGGGACAACATCAACCCCGGCAACGCCGTCGACGTGTCCCTCGTCTACGACATGCCGGCGGCCGCGGTGCCGGCCCGCATCGAACTGCACGACTCGATGTTCTCCGGCGGTGTCACCGTGGAGCTGACGCCGTAGTCGGACGTCGGGGCCGTCCGTACTTGGGCGGCCCCGACGAAGGCGCCGCATGCCCGCGACTCATTGAACCCGTGGTTTGGCCGGGGTCGGTTGCTCTGGCAGATCGTCGATCATCGCGTACGAGATGTAGTCGCACTTGTCGAAGTCCAGTTGCTCGTCGCGACCAAGGGTGTTGTCGATGACGTACGCGAACCGCACCGGGAACCCTTTCATCCCGGCATGCAACTGCGTTCCCGCCATCAAACTCGCGATGATCACGGCGTAGATCCACACGAAGCGGCCGGCCGCATCCTCACCGACAAACTCTGACTGGCATCTGCCCCAATCGAACTCATCGGCGGGGTGATACTTGATCGGGCGCTCCAGCACGGCCAATGCGTAGTCAGGTCGATCCGATCCAGCCATCTGCCGCGACAGCCGTGCTGCCACTGGCAACTGCTGACGAAGCTCCTCAACGGCCGCGAACTCGCCGCCACCGAACTGGTCATAGTCGACATCAGCGACGACAAAGCCCGCCATCATCCCTCCCCCGCGCAAGACAGAATCCTAACCCCGCCGGCCGGCGACCCCTGCTTTTAGCAGTCCGTCCTCGCGCCCTATTGCTAACTCAGATCGAATCGTCCTTCGCGCAGCCGCTCCGGAGCCCGCGAGCCCACCAACTCCATCCGGTCCTCGGGATGCCGCCAGTAATGCCGGACCAGCCAGTACAGCGCGACGCCCGTGGGGACGTAGAGGTTCAGGCCACCGATAACCTTCTCGCTGCCGTCACGGAGGCACAGCACCACCGGCCTGCCGGCCTTCTTGCCGTCCTTGGTCTCCGAATGATCCTTGACGTCGACAATGTCATCCCATTCAACGGCCCTGGTTTTGAGCACGTCAGCGACCTCGACCATTGCGGGTGTGAACTTGAGGTAGCCGACTCCTCGTCGTCGCACCCTTGCAATCAAGCCGATGACCGCCAACGCGGCAAGTGCCATGAACAGCGGAGGCGAGAAGATCTGCATCCCTCGCGACATAGGAATGTCGATCGCACCTCGCGGTATGAAGAACCCAGCAGCAGTGCCGAGGGCGCGATCACCGCGAGTCCTGTCACATACAGAATGCCCACCCGCTTGTCCGGCCACACGGTGAATCCGGTTGCGTCGCTGGAGGTCCGCGTCCGCGTCTTGCCGGCTGCCGCCAACAGCAGCCCAACGATCATCAGGATCGGAAACGTGACGAACCCGAACAGCAGAACCGACGTCAGGTAGTTGCCGCGCAGACCGGCAAGAATCCCTAGGACGATGAAATAGGCCGAGCCCGCGGTTGCGCCGGTGACCAACCAGAACAGCCGCTTGCCGGATACTGCCCAGTTCTTTGGCGTGGGAAGGCTCAGTGCGGACACCAAGCATCCCTGACGAATGCGCCTCCCCCGGCGCCACCGAGACCTCCGACGGGACCTGTAGTGAGCCACAACGCTGCACCGCCCAGCATCATCTACCTCCCCGAATACGTCGTCCGACCTTCATTGTCACCTACGGTCACCGAGCCGCCTTACGGTTCGCCCGGGCGGGATCCATACGGGCCCGAAGGCACTGTGACGAACGTGCAGGCTTTCCGGACGAACTCGCCGTCCTGGCAGGGAAAAGCTGCACATTCGTCACAGTGTTCCGAACCGAACATCGGACCTGAACCACCCCGCACCAGCACCGAGAACCACAGACCCCCGACGCTCACACCCCCAACCGGCCCGACAACCGGTTCAGCCGATCCAGACTCACCCCGTCCAGCCCCACGAACGAAACAGACTTGCCCCGGGCCAGGTACTTGAGCCGGATCGCGTCGAGGCTCGCCACCGACGAGGCGTCCCACACCGACACTCCGGACATGTCGATCACCACTTCGGAAGGATCACCGGCATAGTCGAATTGGTGCACCAGGTCATTGCTGGACACGAAGAACAGATCCCCGCGCACCCGGTAGGTCCGCACATCCTCAGGCCCCGGGAGCACGGTCACCGAGGTGAAGTGCGCGACGCGACGCGCAAACGCCACCATGGCGGCCAGCACGCCCAACGACACCCCGACCGCCAGATTCCCGGTCGCCACGGTCGCGACGACCGTCACCACCGTGACCAGGGTTTCACTGCGCGGCAACACCTTCAGGGTCCGGGGCGTGACACTGTGCCAGTCGAACGTCGCGAACGACACCACGATCATCACCGCCACCAGCGCGGCCATCGGGATACGGCCGACGAGATCGCCCAACGTCGCCACCAGGATCAACACGAACACCCCGGTCAACAGCGTGGACAACCGCGTCCGGGCCCCGGCGACCTTGACATTCATCATGGTCTGCCCCACCACCGCGCATCCGCCCATGCCGCCGAACAACGCCGTCACCACATTGGCCACGCCCTGCCCACAGGCCTCGCGAGTCTTGTTCGACGGGGTATCGGTGATGTCATCGACCAGTTTGGCCGTCATCAGCGACTCCAACAGCCCGACCAGCGCCGCCCCCAACGCATATGGCGCGATCACCTGCAGGGTGTGCAAAGTTAGTGGCACGTCCGGGAAACCGGGCACCGGCAGCGAATCCGGCAGGGCCCCTTGATCTCCCACATCGGGCACATCCCAGCCGAAGTACACCACCGCGACCGTCAACACCAGCACCACCACCAGCGGCGCCGGCACCGCCGTGGTCAGCTTCGGCAGCGCGAACATCAGGACCACGCCCACCACCACCAGCGGATACACCAGCCACGGCACGTCGACCAGATGCCGCAGCTGCGATACCAGCACCAGGATCGCCAACGCGTTGACGAAGCCGACCATCACACTGCGCGGAATGAACCGCATCAGCTTGGCCACCCCGAAGAACGCCAGCAGCATCTGGAACACCCCGGCCACCAGGATGGTGGCGACCAGATACCCCACCCCGAACTCCCGGGCCACCGGGGCGACGACGAGCGCGACCGCGGCCGTGGCGGCGGTGATCATCGCCGGCCGCCCGCCGGTGACGGCGATGGTGATCGCCATGGTCACCGTGGAGAACAGCCCCACCCGCGGATCGACGCCGGCGATCACCGAGAACGCAATGGCCTCGGGGATCAGGGCCAGCGCGACGACCAGGCCGGCCAGTACCTCGGTGCGCAGCACGGACGCTGACCGCAACGACGGCCCGGCCGAACCGGTCGCAGGCGCGCGGAATCCAGGGACGGTGATGCTCATCGAAACTCCTTGGGCGAAAACAGATCAAGCGGCCGGGCGGTGCCCGAGGAAGTCCAGGATGTCGCGGCGGCGCCGCTGGTAGGACTCCTCGAACTGCGCGTCGGGCGTACGCGGCTTCTCGATCGTGATGACATCGGCGACGGTCGCCGGCCGGTGGCTCAACAACACGATCCGGTCGGCCAGCAGCAGCGCCTCGTCGACATCGTGGGTGACGAACAGCAGCGTCATCTTCTGCATCTCCCACACCGACGTCAGCAACTGCTGCATCTCCAGTCGGGTCTGGGCATCCAGCGCACCGAACGGCTCGTCCATCAACATCACCCGCGGCTCACAGGCCAGGGTGCGGGCCAGTTGCACCCGCTGCCGCATCCCGCCCGACAGCTGGCTGGGCAGGTGATCGAGATAGGCGCCGAGCCCGACCTGTTCCAGCCGCGCAGCCGCGGTCTCCTTGAGCTCCCGGCCGCGAATCCCCCGGACTTTCAAGGGAAACTGGACATTCTTCAGCGCGGAACGCCACGGGAATAACGCGTCCTCCTGGAACACCATGGCGCACTGGGCCGCGTTGCCGGTGACGGGTGCACCGTCGACAGTCGCGGTGCCGCCCATCGGTTTCAGCAGACCGGCCAGGGCCCGCAGGATCGTCGACTTGCCACAACCGGACGGGCCGAGGAACACCACCACTTCGCCGGGTCGGATCTCCAGCGTGATGTTGGCGGCGACGACTCCATTGAAGCCGAGCTGCAACTGCTGCAGGTTGACGGCGCCGGCGCTCATCGGGCGGCCCTCGGCAGCCAACGGTTGACCCGACGCCCGACCCGCTCGACCAGCCAGGCGGTGCCCAGCCCCAGTGCGCCGATGGAGATCATGCCGACCACGACACCGGCGTAATCGAGCAGACCGTAGGCCTGCCAGGTGTAGTACCCGATGCCGAACTGGCCGGAGATCATCTCCGCGCTCACCACACAGATCCACGCCACACCCATCGCCACCGACAGCCCGGCGAAGATGCCGGGCAGTGCGCCCGGGATGATCACCTGGAACAGCAACGACATTCGTCCGGCACCCATGGTCTGGGCGGCCTCCTCCCACACCTTCGGCATGGAGTCCATGGCGTGGATCGTGCTGACCACCACCGGGAAGAACGCCGCGAAGAACGTGATGAACACGATGCCCTGCTCGCTGGACGGGAACAGCAGGATGGTCAGCGGCACCAGCGCGATCGCCGGGATCGGCCGGATCAGTTCGATGAAGGGCCGCAACGCCATTCGGGCGATCTCCGAGCGCCCGACCAGCACCCCCAACCCGATACCGACCACCGCGGCCAGGCCGAAGCCGAGCAGGATGCGCTGCAGGCTGGCCAGCAGGTCGTCGTAGTAGCTGCCCGAGCTGACCCGCGCCAACAGCGCCTGCAACACCGCCTCCGGGGCGGGCATGCGATTGAACCGCAGCCACGCGACGACGTTGTTGGTGGTCAGCAGGTGCCAGGCCGCCAGGAACGCGCTGATCGGGATCAGCGGCAGCAGCAGCGCCGGAACCCGTCGGGTGACGAAGGCAGGCAGTAGCTCTGCCAGGCCGCGCCGCGACGACTTCTCGCCCCGGTGGGCCGGGGACCACAACCGCGGGGCGGTGATCGTTGGCCGTGTCATGAGGTCGGTCATACGGTTTCCTTTCTGAGAGGGGTTCAGCCGGCGGTGCGGGACTGCCCCACGGCAGCCGAGTACGCGACGGGCCGGGCCTGTGGATGGTCGGCCCGGTAGGTGTCGGCACCGGCTTTGGTGGCGAACGGCTTGTACCGCTGAGTCGGTTGTGCGGATGGATCTTCAAGCCAGACGGCGTGATCGGCGAAGATCCGCAGCCCGGTCATCGTGTCGGGCACATAGGCCGCCCGCAGCTCGGGTATCTCGGCCACCCGCCGCAGCAGGCAGGTCGGCGTCGCGGCGACCTCGGTGGTCTCGGCTCCCGACGGCCATATCTCGGACGCCTGCGCCGGATCGTTCACCGGCAGCTCACAGACCTCGTCGAAACCGGTGAGCGTCATCGGGTTGGCCACACTGGCGCTGCGCCAGTCATAGTCGCCGCCGAACAACTGGCGCAGATACCCGTCGTTGACAAACCCGGTCACATCGAAATCCTTTGTCACCGAACCACGCCCGACAAGGTAGCGCTTCACCGAGGCGAACGCGGTGCGGAACTGCTCCTTGAGGGTGATGTCGAAGCTGACCAGCCCGTTGGGGCCGTTGTAGAGGTAGATGACCTCGGGCTCGATACCGGTCAGCTCCCCCACCCGCTGCGCGGCCGCCAGCGGATCGGCGACGACGGCGTCGGTGGTGGCCTTCATCGCCCGCAGGAACGCCGCCATCACCGCGGGATGCCCGTGGGCGAACTGCTTGCGCACCACCACCCCGTGGAACGTCGGCACGTTGTTGTCGCCGCCGTCGTACAGCAGCCGGCCCTGGTTGCGGTAGACCACCAGCTGCGGCCAGGGCACGAACTGCGCCAGCCCGTCGACCTGTCCCCCGTCGATGGCCGACGCGCCCACCGACGGGTCCTGGTTGACGATGTGCACGGCGTTCTTGTCCATACCGTTGTTGCGCACCGCCGACGAGAACATCCCGTCGCCGGCCGATCCGAGGCTGGTGGACACCTTCTTGCCGGACAGATCGGCCAGGGTCTGCGCTGACGAATCCGACGGGACCACCACCTGATTGAGCGACCCGCGCAGGTTGTAACCGGTGGTCGCGACCATCTCGGTAGCCGCGTCGTCGTACTTGCGGGTCTTGGATCCGTTGGTCAGCAGCGGATAGTCGCCCATCGAGCCGATGTCGACGTGGGTGGCGATCATCTGCGCGGTCAGCGGGGCTCCGGAGGCGAAGTCCTGCCACACCACCCGATACCTGGTGTTGGTGGCCGCGCCCAGTGCCTTGAGCTCGTTCTCGAAGTCGCCGCGATCGCGCAGCAGGGTGCCGGCGTTGACGGTGTTGATGGTCTTGGATTGGTAGCCGACGTTGACGACGACGGTCGGCTCGGTGAGCAGACCGCACCCGGTCAGCAGCTGCGCGCCGCCCACCGTGACTGCGGCCAGCAGAGCAGCCGACCGGGCCCGCCACCGGCCCCGAGGGAGATCTTGCACGTCGTCCATGCACACAAGCGTCGACGGTTTCTGTTACCTCACTGTCATGTGAGGTTGCGCGGCAGTTACGCCATCCGCACAGAATGAACGCCGAGGTTACGCCACCGGTGCCATCCTGGCGACCCGCCGATGTTTCGGAAAAGCTTGCAGCCGTGGAGATTCCGATCGAACCCGACTATCGGTTCACGCTGGCCAACGAACGCACGTTTCTGGCCTGGCAGCGCACCTCGCTGGGGCTGCTCGCCGCAGCGGTGGCGGTGGTGCAGTTCATGCCCGAACTGACAATTCCGGGTGTGCGCCACATACTGGGCGTGGCGGTCGGGGTCATGGCGATCCTGACGGCGATCGCGGGCCTGCGCCGGTGGGCCCAGGTGGACCGGGCGATGCGCCACGACCAGCCGCTGCCCCGCGCCGCCGTACCGACGTATTTAACCGCCGGCCTGGCGATGATGGGCCTGATCACGGTGGGTGTGGCGATCGTGGCGACGGTGCGATGACGCGCCAGGCGCTGGCGCAGGACCGCGGTCTGCAGGCCGAGCGGACCGCCCTGGCCTGGACGCGCACCGCACTGGCGATCGCCGCGTCGGGCGTGCTGGTGTTGATGCGCGACGGCCATCTCCTCGACAACCAGCTGCGGTCAGCCGTCGTCGTGGCGGCCGCCGCGCTGGCAGCTGCGGTCTACATGCTCGGGGCGCAGCGTCGCCGGCAGCTGCTGGCGCGCCCGGGGGACTGCGCCGCCGCCGGCCGCCGCTACGTGCCCGCCGTCGGATCCGCCGTCATCATCGAGGGCGCGCTGATCGTGACCTACCTGGCGCTGCCGGCCTGACGCCGCGCGGCCAACAGTTTCTGCCGCACCCGCGGTACCAGCTCCGATCGACCGGACACCATCGCCTTGGTTGCCCACACCACCGACCAGCCGAACCATTCGAGTTCGGCCGTCTGCTTGTGCACCCGCTCGCGATAGCCCGGCGTATCCTCCTCCTCGTCACACTCGATGGCGAGCTGCCATCGCGGCCAGCCCATCGGCACGCGGTTACACATCATCCCGCACACGTCGTAGAACCGGATCCCAGTTTCGAGCCCCGGTATGCCGATGTAGCGCAGCGCCAGTCGAGTTCGCGTCTCGAGCGGGGTTTGGGAAGCGCCGTCGGCCACCGCAAGTGCACTCCGCAACCGGTCGACGCCACGAACCCCGCTGTTCGCGCGCCTCAAGGCCCACACGTCCTCCGGGTCGAGCAAGGTCTTGTTCATCAACGCGTCGATGATCGGTACCGCCTCCTCGTGCGGCAGCAATCGGCCCAGATCGAATGCCGTCCGCGCAGCGGTGGTGATCCTCATGCCCTCCCTTTGCATGACATCCTCTGGAGCAAGGGCGTACGAGTGCACCCGCAGCCCTTTCGGTGCATGACGATTGGCGCGGACGATCTCCGCCGGTGCATCGGCGTTCAGCCATTTGGTGCCATGGACGGCAGCCGCCGACACTCCGCTGAGCACGGCATCCGGGCCGGCGAACAGCCAGGCGGCCCGGGCACGCAACAAGGGCGTCAGGGCAACCTCGTTGTCGAGATACACGTTGCGGTAGACAGCGCGGTACTTCGTCTCCAGCTCGTGCGTGGTGAGCAGGCCGGCCCGCACCGCCTCCCGGCCGAGAAATGGGCTGGGTTGTCGGCCCGAGAACGCCCCTGGGAATTGTCCGGTCATGGTGCCAGCATCGGCGGGGCCCCCGACAATGTGCCGGCTCAACCCGGAGTTATCCACAGGGGCGAGCACTGTGACGAGTGTGCAGGATATTCGGGCGAACTGCCGATTCTGGCCGGAAAAGCCGCACGCTCGTCACAGTGTTTCGGACAGGACATAGGGACCTGCCGGTCAGACATCGAGAAAGCGAATGTCCTTGGCGTTGCGGGTGATGAAGCTGCGACGGGCCTCCACGTCTTCGCCCATCAGGATGGAGAACAGCTCGTCGGCCGCGGCAGCATCGTCGAGTGTCACCTGACGCAACACCCGCACCGACGGATCCATCGTGGTCTCCCACAATTCCTTGGCGTCCATCTCACCGAGACCCTTGTACCGCTGGATACCGTCGTCCTTGTTGATCTTCCGGCCCGCGGCGAGCCCCGCCTGCAACAGCGCGTCGCGCTCCCGGTCGGAGTAGGCGAACTCCGGCTCCTGACGCTGCCATTTGAGCTTGTACAACGGCGGCTGCGCCAAGAACACATGCCCGTTCTCGATCAGCGGCTTCATGAACCGGAACAGCAACGTCAACAACAGCGTCGAAATATGCTGACCATCCACATCGGCATCGGCCATCAACACGATCTTGTGATACCGCAGCTTGGAAATGTCGAACTCGTCATGGATACCGGTACCCAACGCCGTGATGATGGCCTGGACCTCGGTGTTCTTCAACACCCGGTCGATGCGGGCCTTTTCGACGTTGATGATCTTGCCGCGCAACGGCAGGATCGCCTGGAACATCGAATCCCGACCACTCTTGGCCGAGCCACCGGCCGAATCGCCCTCCACCACATACAGTTCGGACCTACTCGGATCCGTGGACCGGCAATCGGCCAGCTTGCCCGGCAGCCCACCGATGTCGGTGGCGCTCTTACGCCGCACCAACTCGCGGGCCCGCCGCGCGGCCACCCGGGCCTGCGCCGACGACGCCACCTTGGTGACGATCACCTTCGCCTCGGCCGGGTTCGCCTCGAACCAGTGGGTCAGCTGCTCGTGGCAGACCTTCTGAACGAACGAGCGGATCGCGGCGTTGCCGAGCTTGGTCTTGGTCTGGCCCTCGAACTGCGGTTCGGACACCTTCACCGAGATCACCGCGGCCAAACCCTCACGGATGTCCTCACCGGTGAGGTTCGGAGCGTGCCCCTTGCCGCTGTCCTTGAGAAGTTTCTTGTCCTTGCCGTACTTGTTGACCACGCTCGTCAACGCCGCCCGGAAACCCTCCTCATGGGTGCCACCCTCATGGGTGTTGATGGTGTTGGCGAACGTGTGTACCGACTCGGAATACCCTGCGTTCCACTGCATCGCGATCTCGACCTCATGACCGGGGCCCGCTCCGTCGAACGCGATGACCGACGTCTGGATCGGGTCTTTCACCCGGTTGATGTGGCGGACGTAGTCGATCAGGCCGCCGGGATGGTGGTAGGTGCGGGTCTCGCCGTCGGGGTCACGCCGATCGGTGAGGGTGAGGATCAGGCCCTTGTTGAGAAAGGCCATCTCCTGCAGCCGCCGGGCGATGGTCTCGGCGCTGTACTCGGTGGTCTCGAAAACCTCAGGGTCCGACCAGAATCGGACGGTGGTGCCGGTGCGGTTGGACGGTGCACCGCGGGTCAGGGTGGCCGGCACCGACCGGTCGTAGTGCTGGGACCACTGGTAGCCGTCGCGGTGGATGCCCACCTCCAGCCGGGTGGACAGCGCGTTGACGACCGATACCCCGACCCCGTGCAAACCACCGGACACCTGGTAGGACTCGCCGTCGAACTTGCCACCGGCGTGCAGCTGGGTCATCACCACGTCGACGGTGGGAATCCCCGTCTCGTGCATGGCCACCGGGATGCCGCGGCCGTCGTCGCTGACCTCGACGCCGCCGTCGGCAAGCAATGTCACGTCGACGCGGGTGGCGTAGCCGGCCATTGCCTCGTCCACCCCGTTGTCCACCACCTCCCACACCATGTGGTGCAGGCCGCGCTCACTGGTCGACCCGATGTACATGCCGGGCCGTTTGCGGACGACGTCGAGTCCTTCGAGGATCGTGATCGACGCGGCGTCATAGGTAGTGGACACGGTGTTTCCCTCCGGGGTTACTGGCTGCGGGCCGGGACGAAATCGATTGGGGCGCCGGCCGGAATAAGTGCCTCGGTCTCGACGCTGGCCTCGAACTCCTGGATGAAGCGGTAGGCGTGTTGCATCACCCACCACCGCACCCACGTCTGATTGACCGCCTCACGTTCCTTCGGGTCTTCCAGAAGATTCGTGATGCGGGCGAACCCGAGCGGGATTTCCGGATCGTGGAAATGCTGCTGGCGCTTGAAGTTGATCTTGAACTGCGACCACTTCACCGCGTGCAGCTCCTCGTTGAGCCACACCATGCAGCCCTCACGGCCGGATTCCTCGGCGCCGCTGAAGAATTCCCGCTGGTCGATACCGTCGATGATGCGGTCCTCGGGAACATCGCAGCCGGCCCACCGCAGCAGCGTCGGGAACATGTCGGTGACGTGCACCATCTCGTTGCTCTCGCGCGGGGCGACCTTGCCCGGCCAGCGGATCAAGCACGGGGTCCGGATACCACCCTCGGCGGAGCTGAAGTAGGACCCGTCGAAGAATCCCGCGGTGCCACGGCCGGCCAGGTGGTCCTCGGCGCCGTTGTCCCCGGCCATGATGACGATGGTGTTGTCGTCGACACCGAGCTCCGTCAGGTAGTCCAGGATGCTGCCGAAGTCGTGATCGAGCATGAGCAGCGAATCACCCCAGGCCCCATTGGTGCTCTTGCCCTTGAACTCGTCGCGGACCTCCATCGGGAAATGCATCAACGAGTGGTTGTGGTAGAGGAAGAACGGCTTGTCGTCCTCCACGCTGCGTTTCATGAACGCCTTGGCCCGGCGGTCGTATTCACCGTCGACCTCACCCTTGAGCTTGACCGTCAACTGCTGGTCGGTGGTGTGCACACCGTCGGCCTTGGTGCCGTCATACATGTAGGAGTAGCCGTCACGCTCCGCCTTGTACCACGGGTCGTCGGGCCACAGGCATTCGTCATAGGTGCGGGCCGGGCCGTACCACTCGTCGAAGCCGTGATCGGTCGGCCACCGGCCGTCTTCGGCTCCGATGTGCCACTTGCCGAAACACGCTGTGGCATAGCCCGCTTCGGACAAGATGTCGCCCATGGTGCGTTCCCAGGCCACGATGCCGCCGCCATTGCCGCCCAGCGCGATGGTGTGGTTGCCCGAGCGGATCGGGTACCGCCCGGTCATCAGCGCCGAGCGGGTGGGGGTGCACTGCGGTTCGACGACGAAGTGCGACAGCTTGAGCGATTCGGCGGCGAACGCGTCCATCCGGGCGGTGTCGGCGCCACGCAGGATGCCGCCGCCGTAGCAGCCGAGCTCCCCCATCCCCAGGTTGTCGACGTGGAAATACACGATGTTGGGCTTTTTGGGCATGGTTGAACTACCTCTCTGTCGGTGGGGTGAAAACTGTTGAGGGTGAAGGGAAAGCGCCGGCTACTTTGGCGGCTGAGGCGGCTGATTCGCCTGAGGTGATCGATCGGGTCCGCGCGCGGCGGTGGTGACCAGTGAGCAGCGGTCCCCGCGGTAGCGCACGGTCTCGAAGTCGAACGGGGTGCCGTCTTCGAGATAGGTCAACCGGTGCAGCAGCAACAGTGGCGCCCCGGTTCGAATTTGCAGCAGCTCAGCAGTTTTGGCGTCGGCCGATACCGACTCCACGGTCATCTCCGCCCAGCCCAGCCGCATCCCGAGTTCCCGCTCGATGAGGGCGAAGACGTCCTGGCTGTCCAGGTTCGCGTCGACGGGGATCGCCCCGATTCGCAGTGACGTGGTGTCCAGTGACAGCGGTACCCCACTGACCGAGCGCAATCGTTCGATGAACAGGATCGGCGCGTTCTCCGGCAGTTGGAGTTTGGCCGCGACGAATGGCGAGGCCACCGATTCGCGCACCGACAGCACCGAGTTCTCCACGGGCAGTTGATGTCCGGCCAGCGATTCGGCCAGCCCTTCCAGCCGGTCGATGCGCTGGCTGAGCTTGGCACCGGTGACGAACGTGCCCGCGCCCTGAACCCGGGTGATCAGGCCCTCGCCCCGGAGCAGCTCGAGCGCTTCGCGGATCGCATTGCGGCTGACCCCGAACTCGGCGGCGAGTTCGTTCTCCGACGGCAGCATCGGTCGCGCCGCGGCCAGCCCGCCGTAGACGCCGTCGAGGATCTGGCCGCGCAGCACATCGCGGGCCCAGCGCGCCGCGTCGGCCCGCGTTCCGGCGTACTCCCGCGGCGCAGGACGTGGGAAGTCCTTCGGCGGGATGTGCGGGCGGCGGGTCATGACCTCACTGTGCCATCGATGTCAGGTGGTGGCGATACGGAGCGTGTTACGCCACCTGTTACATCGCAAAGCCCTAGGCCAGCGGCTATCGGGCGGCGTTTTAGCGGCGCTTCCGCCACTCGTTCAGTCGGTGACGCAGCGGAAACCGATGTGCGTGGTGGCGCTGTCCTGGGATTGCGAGGACCGCGCGGCCGGCCGGTAGCGGTGGCAGTATTCAGGCGCACACAGGTGTGACCCGCCCTTGAGCGTCTGCATCACGGTCGGATCCCCGTTGGGCGCCGGGCAGCATCCCGACACCTGCGGGGTGGCCTGGTGCCGCGGCGTGTAGCGGGTGGTGGTCCATTCCCACACGTTGCCGATCATGTCGAGCAGGCCGAAGCCATTGGGCGAGAACGTGCCCACCGGTGACGTGCCGGCCCAGCCGAGGGCACCGTCGTTGCGATACGGGAACTTGCCCTGCCAGGTGTTGGCCATCAACTGCCCCTGCGGCCGTACGTCGTCGCCCCAGGCGTAGGTGGTAGTGCTCCCGGCCCGAGCCGCATATTCCCACTGCGCTTCGGTGGGAAGCCGGCGGCCGGCCCAGGCCGCATAGGCGGCCGCGTCGGGGTAGGCGACCTGCACCACGGGATGCTCGAGCCGGTCCTCGATCGAGGATCCCGGGCCCTGCGGATGTTTCCAGCAGGCTCCGGGCGCCCACGTCCACCATTGCCGCCAGTCCCGCAGGTTCACCGGGCCGTCGGTGGGACAGAACACGAGAGCCCCGGGGACGAGCTCGTCGGCCGGGACGCCCGGGAACGCCGCCGGGTCCAGCTCGCGTTCGGCGACGGTGACATAGCCGGTGGCAGAGACGAATTCGCCGAACTGTGCATTGGTGACCGGATGCCGCTCGATCGCGAACGGGCCCACGGTGACCTCGTGCACCGGGGCTTCCTCCGGATAGAAGTCTTGCGATCCCATGCGGTAGGTGCCGCCGGGGAGAGCGATCAGTTCGGTCAACATGCCGACAGAGTAGGCAGGTCGCGGGCCGACCGCAGGGGACGGGATCTGTGGGACATCAGGTGGTAGCTGGCGCTGTGACGAACGTGCAGGGTTTCCGGGTGATCTCGCCGTTCTGGCTGGAAAGCCTGCACGCTCGTCACAGCGTCGGCAACAGGACATCGACCACCGCGCGAGGATGAGTCGGTCAGCGGAGTTCCACTGCACTGATGTCGGTGTGCGAGAAGTCATCACCGACAAACAAGAGCGGTTCGCCGGCCACATCGGCCAGGGCGTACGAGTAGCAGTCGCCGAGATTCAGTCCGGCTGAATGTCCACTGCCCCTTCCGAACTCACGGTAGGCGCGCGCCGCACTGGCAGCTTGTTCGGCATCGAAGGACACCGTCTTGATTCCCAGTTGATCGATAAGACGCTCGACACGCCGGAAGTCTTCAGGTGCGAGCCGCCGGACGAGTACGGCCGCGACCTCGACGAGGGTCGCGGCGGAAATCTTCGGATCGGGCGCGTCCATCAGGGCAGCGACCAGTCGGTCGCGTTCTGGCTCATTGAGCGCGATCGCAATGACCGCCGACGTATCGACGATCACACGGGTAACCCGTGATCGTCGTACAACTCGTTCTGCTCCGCACGGATCTGCCGCTTCTGCCGGGCAGTCATCGACTGATCCAAGTCGGCAAGCAACCGGTTCACCCGGGCGCGCCGGGCATCGCGACTGCGACCGCGCTCGAGCTCGGCAAGCTTGTCGCGCACCGCTTCCTCGACAGCACTGGTCTGGCTGAGCCCAGTACGGCGCGCAAGGTCACGCACCAGCGCAACCGTCCGCTCGTTCTTGATATTGAGACTCATGGTAGAAGTCTACCTACTAAGGGTAGACTTATCACCAACTGGCCGGCGAGTAATCCTTCACGAAACACCCATACAGATCCTCGCCCAGCTCCCCGCGCACGATCGGGTCATACACGCGCGCAGCACCATCCACCAGATCCAGCGGCGCGTGGAAACCTTCCTCGGCCAGCCGTAGCTTCGTCGGGTGCGGACGCTCGTCGGTGATCCAGCCGGTATCGACGGCGGTCATCAAGATGCCGTCCTGCTCCAGCATCTCCCCAGAACTGGTGCGGGTCAGCATGTTCAGCGCGGCCTTGGCCATGTTGGTGTGCGGGTGCCCGGGTCCCTTGTAGCCGCGGCTGAACTGGCCTTCCATCGCCGACACGTTCACCACGTACTTGCGTCGGGCGGGTGAGGCGGCCAGCGCCGGGCGCAGCCGGCTCACCAGGATGAACGGCGCGGTCTGGTTGCACAGCTGCACTTCGAGCAGCTCCATCGCGTCGACCTCGTGCACGCGTTGGGTCCAACTGTTGACCGACGCGGTATCGGGCAGCAGCCCACCGGCGTCGATGGCAGTCCCGGCGGCGATCCGCTCCGGCGAGGCGCTGCGGGCGGTCAGGGCCAGTTCGGTGACCGGAGGGCAGGAGCGAAGCGACCCGGGAATTGATGGAGCATGTGGCGCCGGGTGCTCGCCGAGACTCCCGGCCAGGGCACGCGGATGCGCGTCACTGACATGGTCGAAGGTGACCACGTCCACCAAGGCCGGCGGCGGGGTTTGCTCGGCCTCGACCAGCGCGGCATACGAACCCGGCGGGCGGCGCACCGTCTGCGCGGCGTTGTTGATCAGGATGTCCAGCGGCCCCTGCGCGGCCACCTCGTCGGCCAGCGCGACCACCTGGGCCGGGTCACGCAGGTCGATCCCCACCACCCGCAGCCGGTGCAACCAGTCGGCACTGTCCTCCATCGCGGCGAAGCGGCGCACCGCGTCGTGGGGAAAGCGGGTGGTGATCGTGGTGTGCGCGCCGTCGCGCAACAACCGCAGCGCGATGTACATGCCGATCTTGGCCCGCCCGCCGGTGAGCAGAGCCCTACGCCCGGTGAGGTCGGTGCGAGCATCGCGCTTGGCCCGGTTGACCGCGGCGCAATCCGGACACAGCTGGTGGTAGAAGGCGTCGACCACGGTGTGATGGTTCTTGCAGATGTAGCAGGCCCGCGAGCGCAGCAGCGTGCCCGCACTGGCCCCGACCGCGGTAGACACCAGCGGCAGACCCTGGGTCTCGTCGTCGATCCGTCCCGGCGCCCCTGTGGCGGTGGCGGCGATGACGGCGCGGTCAGCGGCCGCCACCCGATCGCGTGCGGCGGCCCGGCGAACCTTCTTCAGCGCCTTGAACATCTTGGCGGTGGCCTGGCGCACAGCAACGGCATCGGGATGGTCGGGAGGCAGCTTGTGCACCTCGGACAGCACCCGCAGGCACGTGCTGAGCTGGTCGGGGTCGATCGCGTTCACGATGGAAGGGTACGGCCGGTGGGCACAAATCCCCGTATCGAGCGAACTGACCTGGCACGCACGCCGGGCTGTGGGTAGCGGCTGCGGCGCTGTGGCGAGCGTGCAGGGTTTCCGGGTGATATCGCAATTCTGGCCTGGAAAAGCTGCACGTTCGTCACAGTGTCCCGAAGAAGACTTGCGACCTGAGCCGCCGGCCAAACGCGGAGGCCGGTGACAGAGCGGAGGCCGGTGACAGAGCGGAGGCCGGTGACAGATCAGTCGTAGATGACGTCCAGCCCTCGCCGCCGAAGGTCAGCCAGACCATCGCGCATGCCTTGCAGCTGCTCGGGTGAATGCCCCACCCAGTCGGTGATCTCCCCGACGATTTTCACCGGCTCACGGGTTCGGTAGGAGTGGGTCGGGTTGCCGGGCAGCTTCTTGTCGGTGACATTCGGGTCGTCTTCCAGCGCACCTTCGGGTTCGACGATGTAGATGCGGCCCCGCCCCTCGCCGGCGGCCATCTCGGCTCCCCACACCGCGGCATCCAAGGTGCGGGTGACGTACACGTGGTTCATGATCCGTCCGGCTTGGTAATTCGACTCCCGCCCCGGCACCAAGTGATCCCCTATCGCCAGGTCGGCCTTGGTGCCGTGCAGCAGCGCACCGGAGGAGTGCACCTCAAACGGTTTCGGCGTACCAGTCACAACATCCCCCATCTCGTCACGGATCGACAGATTCTGCAGCAGGTCAGGGGCCTTGCCGCAAGCCCCACCCCGAGCCGTATGGTGAGAGTGGGAACGGATTCGGCGAGATCGGCTTGCTTCATGCCGCGTGCGGTGCGCGCGCCGAACGGACCAGCGCGCCGACGTCACCCATCGTCTTGATCTGCATTCTCGGCGCCTCCTTGTAGCCGTTCGGCAACATTCGTAGAAGACGTCGTTCGACCACTTTCCACATCCTCGCGTGTGGCGAAGTTACCGATACCCGCGCGACGCCCGCAGAATCGTGGTGTGGCGGAGTTACTCATCGCGCTGAACCCAGCCGAGGATTCCCGGTTGGGCTATCTGCTGCGGATTCCTCAGACCGGCGGCGACCTGCTGTTTCGCACCTCGGACACCTGGCCGCGGGTCAAGGCGCTGTATTGCCACCCGGTCAGCCTCGAGGAGTGGCCGAGCGAACCCGAGATCGTCGAACGCCTGCCACTGCGGTCCTGCCAACGTCGAGGTGCGTCGATCGACGTGATTGTGCACCGAGGCAGAGAAAACCGCTCCCAGCTGGTGTTCACCACCGCCCGCGGCCGTGATGCGGTGTTCTGGCAGTCACCCCGCACCCGCAAACAGGCCCGCCCGAATGTCCGCACCCCGACGGCGCGGGCCCAGGGCATCGAGGAGTTGCAGATCCTCGTCGACAGCCACGAGCGCTACGCCTATCGATTCGGCGCGCAGCAAGCCACCACCGTGGCCAAGGCGCTGCCGTGCGGCGATTACGGCGTGGCGGTCGACGGACGGCTGGTCGCCGGTGTCGAGCGCAAATCCCTGGCCGATCTGGTGTCCAGCCTGATCAAAGGCCGGCTGCGGTACCAGATTGCCGATCTGGCCGCGCTGCCGCGGGCGGCCGTCGTCGTCGAGGAGCGCTATTCGCAACTGTTCAAACTCGACCGCGTCCGGCCCGCGGTGGTCGCCGACGGACTGGCCGAGTTGCAGGTCCGCTGGCCCAACGTGCCGATCGTGTTTTGCGAGACCCGCCCGCTCGCCGAGGAGTGGACGTATCGCTTCCTCGCCGCCGCGCACACCTGGGCGATCACTGAACCTGCTGCACTCCAACGTATTTCAGGTGTGACGATAGACATCGCCGCGCCGGCTGAGACGACCGGACCGAGCACCGCCGAGGTACGCGCCTGGGCCCGCGAAGCCGGCCTGGAGGTTCCCGACCGTGGGCGTTTACGCCCCGAGATCTGGCAGGCCTGGCAGGACGCCCATTGACCTGACCTGACGAGCCCTTCCCACATCAATCGCCTCAACAACCAACATCAGCAACATCCTTCTCGGTAACGTCGGAAGAGATGCGGACGGCACCAACGTGTTGATCGCGGCATTACGCGATCTGCAGTGGCGGCAACGGCGGTTCATGATCGCCGTGGTCGGCACCGGCCTGGTCTTTGCCATGACGCTGGTGCTCACCGGCCTGGCATATGGCTTCCGGGTGGAAGCCGAACGCAGTGTCGACGCGCTCGGCCTGGACAACTTCATGATCAAGGAAGGTGCGGCCGGACCGTTCCTGGGCTCAGCGCCATTGCCGCCCACCGAGGTTCAGCGCGCCGCCCGCCTACCGGGCGTGCAGACCGCCGTCCCGATGGTCTACGGCTCCTCGACGATCCCCAACAACGGGACCCCACGCAACGTCAACGTGTTCGGGGTGCCGGACCGGGGGCCGGGCACGCCGACCATCAAAGAAGGCCGCGCTGCACAGGCCCCCAACGAAGTCGCGGTCTCCACCACCATGCACCGCCCGATCGGCGCCGACATCGACGTGGGCGCAGACAAGCTCCGCGTCGTCGGCCTGGTCGACGATTCCACCGCGCTGGCCGGCCAGGACAACATCTACCTGACAGTGCCCGGCGCGCAACAACTCCTGTTCTCCGGCCAGCGGCTGATCTCCTCGGTCGGCATCGTCGGCACCCCTGGCGCCGCTCCCCCGGGCTTCCGCATCGTCGACCGGGCCGGCGCCATCGACGACATGGTCCGCCCGCTGCGCGGCGCCAACCAGGCGATGAGCCTGATGGCCGGGCTGTTGTGGGCGGTCGCGGCGTTGATCGTCGGCTCGGTGATCTACCTGTCGGCCCTGGAACGCACCCGCGACTTCGCCGTGTTCAAGGCCGTCGGCGTGGCCACCCGCTCGATCATGGCCGGGCTGGCCATGCAGGCGGTGCTGGTGGCCCTGCTGGCCGCCCTGCTCGGCGCCGGGCTGTCGCTGGTGCTCGGGCCGCCGTTCCCGATGCGCTGCGACGTGCCGACCGCGGCGTTCGTGGCCCTGCCGATCGTCGCGGTGGGCATCGGCCTGCTGGCCAGCGTGGCCGGGCTGCGCCGGGCCGTCACCGTCGACCCCGCCCTGGCGTTCCGAGGTCCCTGACATGGCCGATCTGCTCGTCAAAGACCTCGTCGTGGAGTACTCCAGCGGCGGCTACGCGGTACGCCCGATCGACGGGCTCGACCTGGAAGTCCCGGCCGGCTCACTGGCAATCCTGTTGGGCCCCAGCGGTTGCGGCAAGACCACCCTGTTGTCGTGCCTGGGCGGGATCCTGAAACCCACGGCCGGGCGCATCGAGTTCGGCGACATCGACGTCGCCACCCTGACCAAGGGCACCCTCTCGGACTATCGTCGCGACACCGTCGGGATCGTGTTCCAGGCCTTCAACCTGGTGCCCAGCCTGACCGCGCTGGAGAACGTGATGGTGCCGCTGCGCGCCGCTGGCTACAGCCGCTACGGCGCCCGCGAACGCGCCATGGAACTGCTGACCCGGGTCGGGCTCGCCGACCGGGTGCAGCACCGGCCCGGCAACCTCAGCGGCGGCCAACAACAGCGCGTCGCGGTCGCCCGCGCCATCGCCCTGGACCCGCCGCTGATCTTGGCCGACGAACCCACCGCCCACCTGGACTTCATCCAGGTCGAAGAGGTGCTGCGGCTCATCCGTGAACTGGCCAGCGAAGACCGCGTCGTCGTGGTGGCCACCCACGACACCCGCATCCTGCCGCTCGCCGACAAGGTGGTCGAACTCATCCCGCACGTCGCCGTGGAGCACGAAACCTCCGAGGCGGTCACCTTGGAGGCCGGTGAGGTGCTGTTCTCCCAGGGCGAGATGGGTGACCTGATCTACATCCTGACCGCCGGCGAGGTGGAGATTGTTCGCGAATTATCCAGCGGCGGTGAGGAAGTCATCACCGTCCTGGCGCCCGGCGAATACTTCGGCGAGATGGGGCCGCTGTTCAGCCTGCCGCGGTCGGCCACCGCGCGCGCCAAAACCGACTCGATGGTGGTCGGCTACACCGTGCAGGCATTCCGGGAACTGCTCGGCCCCACCGGGTCCCGTCATCTCATCGGCCAGTCCGAAACTGAGAACGACGCTCCGGACGACGAGTAAACTTCACTCCGCAGCACACCACCCGCTTCCTGGTGCCAGTGTGACCAATGAGGCGTGAACCCCAGTTGTCGGTGGCTCCCGCTACGTTGGCCTGTTCGCTTTCGAGGAGGCCCACAAATGGTTGAGATCAGCTCGCGCACCGGCACCCGGTTCGGCAGGTACGAGCTCACCGCACTGCTGGGTCGCGGCGGCATGGGCGAGGTCTACGAGGCCGTCGACCTGGACAAGGACCGGACCGTCGCGGTGAAGATCCTGCGCGAGGAATACGCGCAGGACGCACAGTTCCGCGCCCGTTTCCTGCGCGAGTCGCACGCGGCCGCCGGCCTGCAGGAACCGCACGTCGTACCGATCCACGACTGGGGCGAGATCGACGGAAACCTGTTCATCGACATGCGTCTGGTCCGCGGGCAGACCCTGCACGAACTGCTCGGCAACGGCCCGCTCGACCCGCAGCGCGCGGTGTCGATCGTCGAGCAGATCGCGGCCGCACTCGACGCGGCGCACGCGCAAGGGCTCGTCCATCGCGACGTCAAGCCGCAGAACATCGTGGTGACAGCGGCGGACTTCGCCTACCTGCTGGACTTCGGGATCGCCCAGTCCCAAGGCGATCCGAGCCTCACCCAGGCCGGCATGCAGATCGGCTCGCTCGGCTACATCGCCCCGGAACGCTTCGGCGACGCGCCGTGCACACCCGCGGCCGACATCTACTCCCTGGCCTGCGTGCTCTACGAGGCCCTGACCGCAGCGCCGCCGTTCCCCGTCAACAGCTATGAGCGGCTGATCTCGGCCCACTTGTCCACGCCGCCACCCCATCCGAGTACGGCCCGACCGCAACTGTCGCCGGCCCTCGACGACGTCATCGCCCGCGGCATGGCCAAGCAACCCGGGGACCGCTACCGCAGCGCCACCGAGTTGGCATCGGCAGCCCGACGTGCGCTGAACCCGACTGCCGTGCAGATCGCTGCCAGTGCCGAAACTCAACTGGCACCGCAATTTTCACCACCGGTATTCGCCTCGGCACAGACTCCGCCACCGCCCGCGCAATCCCGCCCGTCACTGGTGCCGATCGCCGTCGTCGGCGTGGTGTCGGCACTGTTGCTCGGTGCGGTCGGGCTGGTCATCGGTCTGCTGCTGCAACAGAACTCGGCCCGGCCCGGCGACTCGCCACCCACCTCCACGGCGGCACCGGTCACCGTCGCCGCCCCGACCGTGTACAAGACGGTCTCGGCGCCACCGACTGCGATACCACCCAAGCCGCCCACCCCCACCCACACGCCGACGGCCCAGCCCGAATCCGTCGACTCCAGCCTGGCCCAACTGCGCCAGCTCGCCGGCGCCGACCATGCCGTCGTCAGTGCCGAGGGCGCCGATCGGTGGGTGCCGCAACTGAGTTCCAAGCGGCTGGGGATGGTCGCCGAAGGCGTGGTGTGGGACAACGCGAGGACCTTGCAGGAGCACCTGCAACTGCGTCGGGACTACGGGGCCAAGCTGCTGTGGTCGGGCGACTGGTCGACGTTCGACGCCGCCAACTTCTGGGTGACCATCGCACCGATCTCCTTCGACGCCGCCAGCGGCGCGTTGGGCTGGTGCCGCCTCTCCGAGTTCGATCGAGATCATTGCTACGCCAAGCTCATCAGCACCACGCACGGCGTGCCCGGCAGCACGGCGTTCAACTGAGCCCATTGCAGCGAGTTCGGTAAACCGCTGTCACGAACAATTTCAGCGGAGTAACGTCGCAAAACGGCGTATGAAGAAAGCGGTGCGCCAGGTCAGCTACCGAATCCACAGCTGTACGGAGCGGATAGTGGCAGAAACCAAGCACCACGAAACGACCGCAACAACCTTCATCGGCGCGCGTCCCGGCGAACGACAGGGTTCGACGGCAGACGAAGTTCGCTCGCATTACGACCTGTCCAACGAGTTCTTCCGGCTCTGGCAGGACCCCACCCAGACCTACAGCTGCGCCTACTTCGAGCGTGACGACATGACGCTGGAACAGGCCCAGATGGCGAAAATCGATCTGGCACTGGGCAAGCTCCGGCTGCAACCGGGCATGACGCTGCTCGACATCGGCTGCGGCTGGGGCTCGACCATCCTGCGGGCCGTCGACAAGTACGACGTCAACGTCATCGGCCTGACCTTGTCGCACAACCAACTGGCCCACATCGAAGGGCGGTTCGCCGAGTCCGACAGCCCCCGGCACAAAGAGGTGCGCCTGCAGGCCTGGGAGGATTTCGACGAGCCGGTGGACCGGGTCGTCTCGATCGGGGCATTCGAGCACTTCGGCTTCGAGAAGTACCCCGACTACTTCAAGAAAACCTATGCGCTGCTGCCCGACGACGGCGTCATGCTGCTGCACACCATCGTCTCCACCAGCAAGGAAGAGGTCGCCGAGCTGGGTCTGCCGACCACCATGTCGCTGATGCGCTTCTTCCGGTTCATCGTCACCGAGATCTATCCCGGCGGCCGGATCCCGCTCATCGCGATGGTGCGGGACCACGCGACCGAGGCCGACCTGTTCCGCGACGGCTACACCGACGTTTGCCAATTCACCTGCGAAAAAACGTAACACCGGGAGGTTGCTGCGCATGGCCGACGGTATGGCGGGGACGGTCCAGATGCGGCCGTACTTCGAAGATGTTCAAGCCCACTACGACCTGTCCGACGACTTCTTCGGGCTCTTTCAGGACCCGTCACGGACCTATAGCTGCGCGTACTACACGCACACCGACATGACGCTGGAAGAAGCCCAGATGGCCAAGATCGACCTGGCGCTGGACAAACTCGGGCTGCAACCGGGAATGACGCTGCTGGACGTCGGCTGCGGCTGGGGTGCGCTGATGAAACGCGCACTGGAGCGTTACGACGTCAACGTCATCGGACTGACCCTGAGCCGCAACCAACACGCCTACTGCCAAAGCCTTTTGGACCAGGTCGACACCGACCGCTCCCACCAGGTCTGCCTACAGGGCTGGGAACAGTTCGACCAGCCGGTGGACCGCATCGTCAGCATCGAGGCATTCGAGGCCTTCGGAAAGTCCCGCTACGGCGCCTTTTTCGACACCACCCACCGCGTACTGCCGGACGACGGGCGGATGGTCATCGAGACGATCTTCACCCACCCGATCAACTACTGGCGGGAGCACGGCATCCCGATCACGCTGAGCGACATGAAGTTCACCCGCTTCATCTACAAGGAGATCTTCCCGGGCGGGCAGCTGCCGTCGGACGAGGACATGCATGACTTCTCCACGGCGGCAGGGTTTTCCGACGAGGATCCACAGCTGATGAACGAGCACTACGTGCGGACCCTGGACACCTGGGCGGCGAATCTGATCGCGCATCGCGCCGAGGCGATCGCCACCACCTCCGAGCAGGTCTACGACCGCTACCTGCGCTACATCACCGGCTGTGCCGACTTCTTCCGCCGCGGCCTCTCGGAGGTCGGCCAGTTCAGCTTCACCAAACCACCTCAGTAGGCACCGAAGGCCAAGGCGACGTTGTGGCCGCCGAAGCCGAAGGAATTGCTGACCGCGTACCGGTAAGTGCCGCGCCGGGGCTGATCGGCCACCACATCCAGGTTCAGCTGCGGATCATGGTTCTTCAGGTTGAGGGTGGGCGGGATGACTCCGTCGCGCAGGGCCTGCACGGTCAGCACCGCCTCCACCGCCCCCGCCGACCCCAGCGAGTGCCCCAGCGCCCCCTTCGACGCATACACCGCGGGCTGGTGGCGCCCCAACGCCCGGTGGATGGCCCGCGCCTCGGCCGCGTCGCCGCACTCGGTGCCGGTGGCGTGGGCGTTCACGTGGTCGATGTCCTCGGGGGCCAGGCCGGCCAGCTCAATGGCCCGGCTGATGGCGTCACCGGCCCGCATACCGGTCGGGTCGGGCTGGATCGGGTCATAGCAGTCGGCGGTGCTGCCGCAGCCCATCAGCCGGGCCAGGATCGGGGCCCCGCGGGCCTTGGCGTGCTCCTCGGTTTCGATCAGCATCAGGGCGCCGGCCTCGCTGAACACCATGCCGTCGCGGTCCTTGGCGAACGGACGGCACGCCGCCTCCGGGTCCTCGTTGTAGGCCGACATCATGCCCAGCCGGTGGAAAGCCGCGATCGGCACCGCCTCGATGCAGGTCTCGACGCCGCCGCAGATCGCGATGTCGGCGTCCCCGAGGATGACGTGCCGCCAGGCCTGCGCGAGCGCCGCCGCGCCTGAGGCATCGGCCATCGACGGCGAGATCATCCCGGCCCTGGCGCCGCGCTGCAGCCCGACCGCCACCGCCGGCGCATTCGGCATGTACTTCTGGATCGCCGTCGGCGGAACAGCCCGCAGGCCCTTCTCCTTCCAGGTGTCGTACTGCAGGATCAGATCCTCGGTGGTGGCCAGGGCCTGGCTGATCGAGACCAGCAGCCGCCGGGTGTCGACCTCGGGCGCACCGGCACTGTCCCAGAGCCGTTGACCCAGCACCGTGGACATCTGCCCCATGTACGAAAGCCTGCGCCGCTCAACCCGACTCACGCTGTCCTCGAAGTTCTCGGTCAGCTGCCCGGCGATGCGCACCGGGAAGTCGAACTCCTCGACGAACGGCTTCTCCAAGGCGCGGATACCGCTTCGACCCTCCAACAGCAGCGCCCAGGTGTCCTCGGCATCGGGCGCAAGGGAAGTCGTCGACGCGATCGCGGTGACGACCACATCGGCGAATCGACCTGCAGCCTTCGCGCGCATGTGCGGTATTCCCGATTCTCCTGAGCGAGCGGACCCATCCAGAAAGTAATTCCCACTTTAGAACCGCATATACACATGCAGGTGGCATTTGCCAGACTGTGACCATGACCGAACCCGCCACCCGCGTCGCGGTCTACCTCGACTTCGACAACATCGTCATTTCCCGCTACGACCAGGTGAACGGACGCAACTCCTTTCAGAAAGACAAGGCCAAGGGCCTGGACCCCGGCAAGCTGGCCCAGGCCACCGTCGACGTCGCCGCGATCCTGGACTTCGCCTCCTCCTTCGGCACCTTGGTGCTCACCCGCGCGTACGCGGATTGGTCGTCGGACGTCAACGCCGGCTACCGCGAGCAACTCGTCGGCCGGGCTGTGGACCTGGTGCAACTGTTCCCGACCGCCGCATACAGCAAGAACGGCGCCGACATCCGGCTGGCCGTCGACGCGGTCGAGGACATGTTCCGGCTGCCCGACCTCACCCACGTCGTGATCGTCGCCGGCGATTCGGACTACATCCCGCTGGCGCAGCGCTGTAAACGGCTGGGCCGCTACGTCGTCGGCATCGGCGTGGCCGGCGCCTCCAGCCGGATGCTGGCCGCCGCGTGCGACGAGTTCGTGGTCTACGACGCACTGCCCGGCATCCCCACCCCCACCCCGCAGGACGCCGCCGCACAGCCGAAACGCTCACGCAAGAAGGAAGAACCCGACCCACAGCAGCAGGCCACCGCGCTGCTCACCCGCGCCCTGCAGATCGGCCTGGAGAAGGACGACGTCGAGTGGCTGCACAACTCGGCAGTCAAGGCGCAGATGAAACGGATGGATCCGTCGTTCAGCGAGAAGTCGTTGGGGTTCAAGTCGTTCAGTGACTTCCTGCGGTCCCGCTCCGATGCCGTCGAACTGGACGAGAGCTCGACGACGCGGATGGTGAAGCTACGCGACGGCGGACCCGCCTAACCCCGAACCCGATGGGCCCGCCGGAACCGGTCCAGATAGCCGAACCAGTCCCAGCTGCCCAGGAACTCCGTCGTCGCCGCGTACCCCTTCGCGTAGAGCGCCTCGGCCTCGTTGCGGCTGATATCGAAATCCAGCACCCCGACATCGGTCGAATCCACCTGGATCGCGCGCACCTTCACCCACGGCTGACTCAGATGGGCCTGGTCGTGGCCGACGAGCATCGTGGTGATGAGGCTCTCCAGGAACGTCGGTGTGGCACAACCGAGCAGCCCCAGCCCGGGGATGAGCTGCTGCGCCGACGGCGCGGGCAGATACGGCACCACCGCCACCCCGAACGTCGGCCAGCGCGGCTCGGCACCATCGGGTCGGTCGAACGAATCGATCGGGAAATTCGACAGCACCCCACCGTCGACCAGCGTGCATGGTTGCCCCGCAACGGTTTCCAGGGTCACCGGTTGGAACAGGAACGGAATGGCCATCGAGGCCCGCACCGCGTCGGCGACAAGCTGCTCATCCGGGTCCAGCCCATAGACCCGCCGGTAATCCCACGGTAGCCGCACCAGCTGCCCGGTGGTCAGATCGGCCACGGTGACCACCAGCCGGTAGCGCCGCTCGGGCAGCAAGTTCTTGTCGTCGATGGCCAGATCACCAAAAGTCTTGACGCCCAGGTTCTTCAGCTCGCTGCGAATCCAGTCGTAGGCGAAATCACCACGATAGATCCCGGTTTCCCGCAGCAGCCCCCAGGCCGTGCCGAGCACCGGGATGCTCTGGATCGGCCCGCTGTCCCGGAATTTGCGGTACGGCACGCTCAACGCCAGCTCGCGCAGCTCGTCACTGGACAGCTCACCCTGCTGGGTCGCGGCGGCCACCACCGCGCCGACGAGTGAACCCGCCGAGGTGCCCGAAATCCGCTCCAGGTCGTAGCCCGCGTCCTTGAGTGCGACGACGGCGCCCACCAGGCCGATGCCCTTGACGCCGCCGCCGGAAAGCACGAGGTCGGCACGCTGCGGGGCACGTTTGACAGCCATGACCCCAGCTTGGCACGCCAGGGTGACACCCGACGGGACATCGCTGGGTTACCGCAGCGCCGGGCCCGACTGCGTAGCATCGAATTGTCATGCGCATCGCGATCAGTGGGGCGGGCGTCGCCGGGGCGGCGCTCGCGCACTGGCTGCACCGCACCGGCCACACACCGATCCTGATCGAACGGGCACCGGCCTTTCGCACCGGCGGCTACATGATCGACTTCTGGGGCATCGGCTATCGGGTGGCCCGCAAGATGGGCATCGAACCGGAGCTCCGCGCCGCGGGCTATGACGTGCAGGCGGTGCGTTCGCTGGGCGCCGACGGCGCCACCCGCGCCGAACTGCGCGTCGACGTGTTCCGGCGGATGATCGGCAACGACTTCACCAGCCTGCCCCGCGGCGACCTCGCCGCCGCCATCTACCGCACCGTCGAAGACGACGTGGCCACCGTGTTCGGCGACAGCATCACCGACATCGACCAGCGCCCCGACGGGGTGCACCTGAGCTTCGAGCACCGTCCGGCCACCGATGTCGACCTGGTGATCGGCGCCGACGGCCTGCACTCCACGGTGCGCCGCCTGGTGTTCGGGCCCGAGGAGCAGTTCGAGCATTACCTGGGCTGCAAGGTCGCGGCCTGCGTGGTCGACGGCTGCCGGCCCGGCGCCAGCTCCGACGCCTACCTGACCTACAGCGTCCCGGGCCGCCAAATCGGGCAGTTCACCCTGCGCGGTGAGCGCACCATGTTCCTGTTCGTGTTCCGGGACGATCACGACGACTGCGGACGCACCCCAAAAGAACAGTTGCACAAGCACTTCGACGACGCCGGTTGGGACTGCCGGGAGATCCTGGCCGCCGTCGACGACGTGGCGGACCTCTACTTCGATGTGGTCAGCCAGATCCGGATGGACCGCTGGTCAGATGATCGGGTATTGCTGATCGGCGATGCGGCGGGCTGCATCTCGCTGCTCGGCGGTGAGGGCACCGGCCTGGCCATCACCGAGGCCTACGCATTGGCCGGGGAACTCGCACTGGCCGATGGCGACCACCGCCGCGCCTTCACCAGCTACGAAGCCCGGCTGCGGCCGTTCATCGAGGGCAAGCAGGCCGGCGCCGAACGGATGCTCGGCTTCTTCGCCACCCGAACCCGGTTCGGGCTGTGGTTCCGCGATGTGGCGCTGCGGGCGATGAACCTGGGACGCCCGATCGCCGGCCTGTTCGCCGGCACCGTGCGCGACGATGTCGACCTGCCCGATTACCGGATCGGTTGACGCCGGGCCGACTCCGCCCGGGGCTGCACCTCGAAGCGTTCCCGCCGAGTCCGCACGCAGATCCGGGCCCCGCGGTGCGGCACCAGCGTGACATGCTTTACCCGCTGCCGTTCGTCGGCCGCGGTGGTGGTGAAAAGATCTACCCGGCAGAGGATTTCGCGCAGCACCGTCCGCAGCTCGACCATCGCGAACGTCGCCCCCAGACACCGCCGGTTGCCACCGCCGAACGGGAACCACGTGGTGGGCCCCAGCGTCGCGGTGAGCATCCGGTCCGGGTCGAAGCGGTCGGCGTCGAGGTAGACGTCGGAGCGGGCGTGCACCAGCCCGATGCCCGGGGCCACCATCACCCCGGCCGGCAACCGATACCCGGCGATCTCGACCGGCTGCGTCAGCACCCGGCCCACGTCGAACACCACCGGCCGGACCCGCAGGGCCTCCTTGGCCACCGCGTCCAGGTAGTCGTCGTCGCCGCTGCGGGCCGCGTGCACGGCCTTGTCCAGCACCGCGGGGTGCCGGGTCAACCGCTCCAGCGTCCAGGACAGCGCGGTCGCGGTGGTCTCGTGCCCGGCGACCAGCAGCGTCATCAGCTGATCGCGCAGCTCCCGGTCGGTCATCGGGTGCCCCTCGGCGGTCCGCACCAACATGGCCAGCACATCGGTGCGACGCTCCAGCTGCGGATCGGCCCGACGATCGGCGATCTCGGCGTACAGCAGCCGATCGGCCTCCTCGATGCGATGTTCCAGGGCCCGCCACGGGCGCCGGCGCAGCAAGCCCGGGCTGGCCAGCGCCAACGACTCCCAGGCCCCCACGCTGAGCAGCCGCGGCATGACGGCGCGCAGCGCGGCCAGCCGGGCCGGGTCCGACGCCCCGATCACGGTGCGCAGGATGACCTCCAGGGTGATCTCGGCCATCTTCGGGGCCACCGGGAACTCCGCGCCCACCGGCCAGCCCGCGATGTTCGCCGCGGCGATCTCG
Organism: [Mycobacterium] fortunisiensis; assembly: GCF_019050325.1. Taxonomy (GTDB): domain Bacteria; phylum Actinomycetota; class Actinomycetes; order Mycobacteriales; family Mycobacteriaceae; genus Mycobacterium; species Mycobacterium fortunisiensis. Next base: position 32,987 of record NZ_VOMB01000024.1, read on the forward strand.
CGCATCACCTCCACCTGGTGAGCCACCGCGTCACGGTGAAACGGCGGCAGCATCTGACGGCGACGCTCACGGTGGGCATCCTCGTCGATCACCAGCACCGAGGTGTCGCCCAGCAGGCTGCTGAGCATCGAATTCGCTTCCCCGGCATGGAATATCGCCGGATCTCCGGCGAATACCACCTTGATGTCGTCCGGGTCGGCCAGATAGACCAGGGTGCCCATCTCGGCGACCCGCAAGGTGAACACGTCGCCGTAGCGGCGGCGACAGGCCGAGACGAACCGCGGCCAGTACCGCAGCATCAAGGCTGCCTGCACCGAGCGGGGCAACCGCGGCCCCGGTGGGAGTGCCGCGTCGGCGTCCATACCTGCACCCTACGAGCCCCGGCCACCCGGCAAAAGGCCCGGACGCCGGCTGCGTCCGGGCCTTGCCCTCCCCCAGGCCTACTTGGCGTGGTTGCGCTGGTGACGGTGATGGGTGGCCGAGCCGGGCTGCGGGAAGTTGTGCTGGTGCGGGAAGGCCTGATGCGCGCCCACCGACGGGCCGGCATCGGCGGCCGAGGGCTCGGCGTGGGCGGTGGCGGCACCCAGGGCGATCAGGGCGGGGGCGGCGGCGAGGACGAAACCGGCGGCGATGCGGCGGGCGATGGTGTCCATGTCGACTCCTTTGTCGGATAAGGCTTTTCGTATTTCTTCCGGGGTGTTCCGGCGTTGAAATAAGAATGCGCCGCATCCGGGCGCGGCTGTATCGACCGACCGGCCCCTGGACCGGAGGAATCGCATGTCCCCCGATCGGGGGAACGGCGTCGGGTGGCTGCGAACGGGCTGCTGCCGGCGCGCCGGTTTCTACCGCAGGGCTGCGCCCCGAGCCGATCTACCGCCCAGGGGTGAAAAACGGCGAGGCACGCCACCCGATGCAGGCGGCGGTGACCTGCGCGAACGCCGGGCTAGCGGAACGCCCCGTTGATCACGGGCTGGTTGATCATGCCCTTCTCCACACCCCACATGGTGGCGATGGTGCGGTACTCCCCGGAGTCCATCACGTGCTCCAGCGCCAACCGCAGCGACTCGGCCAAACCCGAGCCCTTGGCCACCGGCCACCCGTAGGGCGCGGCGTCGAACACCTCACCGGCTGGTTCCAGCGCCCCGCCGCTGAGCTTGATCGCGAACCCGGCCACCGGGGAATCGGCGGTCATGGCATCGATCTCGCCGGCGACCAAGGCCGCCGTCACCTCGTCCTGATGGGTGCGCACCACTTCCTCGACCGGCGGCAGCCCGGCGGCCACACAGGCATCGGATTTGGCCGGGATCTCCGCGGTGTCCTGAATCGTGCCGTGCGCCACGCCAACTCGCAGGCCGCACGCCGAACCCGGATCGGCCGAGCTCCCGGTGCGCCGCGCCCACATGGTGCCGGCCTGGAAATAGGTGACGAAGTCGGCCCGCTCTTCGCGTTCGGCGGTATCGGTGATCGAAGACATGCCGACGTTGAAGCTGCCATCGGCCACCGACGGCAGGATCGCGTCGAAACCGGTCTCGCGGAACTCGGGCGCCAACCCCATGGTGCGGGCCACCGCCTTCATCAGATCGACATCGAACCCGACGATCTCGCCGCTGGAGTTCTTGAACTCGTTGGGCGCGTACGGAACGTTCACGCCGATCACCAGGCGACCTGACTCACGGACCTCGGCCGGCACCGTCGCCGCGACATCGTCCACTGCGCCCGTCGGCGCCGGCGCCGGCCCGGTGGTCGAGGCCGAATCGGCCAGGCTGGGCCCGGGCACAGACCCGCCGCCGGCACGCAGCTGCCACAATCCCACCGCGCCCAGCGCCGCCACCAGAACCGTCGCCCCGGCGATCGCGGCCAGCTTCTTGGACACCCGCCGGGTCGGTACCCGCTGCGCCGAGTGCCGCCCCGAACGGCCCGTCACGCGCACCGGGACGGCGAGCGCGGCCCGGGCCGCGGCGGCCAGCTCCCCGGCGTTCTGATACCGCTTCGACGGCTTCTTGGCCATACCTTTGGCGATCACCTCGTCGAAGGCGGCCAACCGCGGGTCCTTGTCCGACGCCCGCGGCGCCGGGGACACCATGTGCCCGGCGATCTGCTGCTCGAGACTGTCGGCGGGATAGGGCCGTTCGCCGGTGAGGCATTCGTAGAGCACGCAGGCCAGCGCGTAGACATCCGAGCGCGGATCGACCTTGCCGCCGTCGAACCGCTCCGGGGCCATGTAAGCCAACGTGCCCAGGGTGCTGCCCGCAGTCGTCATGCCGGCGTCCCCCGCGGTGCGGGCCAGCCCGAAATCGATGAGGTAGACGAAGTCATTGTCGGCGATCAGGATGTTGGACGGCTTGACGTCGCGGTGGATCAACCCGGCCCGGTGTGCGCTGTCCAGCGCCTCGGCCACCTGGCCGATCATCCCCACCACGAACTCCGGGTCCAACGGCTTGCCGGTCTTGGTGAGCATGGCGCCCAGGTTGCGGCCCTCGATCAACCGCATGTCCAGATACAGCCGGCCGTCGATCTCGCCGTAGCCGTGGATCGGCACCACATGCGGGTTGCTCACCCCGGCAGCGGCGTGCGACTCCCGGCGGAACCGTTCCTGGAAGGTGGTATCTGCGGCCAGGTGCGGGGGCAGCACCTTGAGCGCGACGATCCGGTCGGTGTCGGCGTCATAGGCCTGATAGACCTCGCCCATCCCGCCGCGGCCGATCAGTTTCTGCAGCTGATAGTGGCCGAAGGGTGTCGCATCCACCGTTGACTCCTCGGGGACGGCCTATCCGGCGTCGGCAGTTCGCTCGAAGTTACCTCACATCGATTGCCGTTGTCGGCCCAGATCACACCCCGCCGTGACAGGTGGGACCGATGTGAATTCGTAACGGTCCAGATTGCCACCAATGGCCGAACTCGGCATCCGGTACGGCTACCTTTGTCCCGAACTCAGGACACGCGGAGAAAGGGGGAGCATGCGCGTTGACGGACGGGACATCACCGTCACCGGCAGCCTGCTGCAACCTCCGACCCGCCGCACCAACGACATCCTGCGCCTGACGCTGGCCGCGATCTTCCTGGCCACCGTCATCACCAGCTCGCTGATCACCCGCTACGAATGGGTGGCGCTGGAGAAATCGATCTCCGAGATCGTCGGCGTGCTCACGCCGACCCAGTCCAACCTGGTGTACCTGGCCTACGGCATCGCGATCCTGGCGCTGCCGTTCGTCATCCTGGTCAGCCTGATCCTGGGCCGGCAGTGGAAACTGCTCGGCGCATACGCGGCCGCGGCCCTGATCACCATGCTGTCGCTGTCGATCACCGCCAACGGCATCGCCGCCCCCCGATGGCATTTCGACCTGACCGACCGGCTCGACTCCCAGCTGTCGCAGTTCCTCGACGACCCGCGCTGGATCGGCATGCTGGCCGCGGTGCTCACCGTGTCCGGGCCGTGGCTGTCACGCCGGCTGCGGCGCTGGTGGTGGACGCTGCTGCTGGCCTTCGTGCCGATCCACCTGGTGGTCAGCGCCGTGGTGCCGGCCCGCTCACTGCTGGGTCTGTCCGCGGGCTGGTTCGTCGGGGCCCTGGTGGTCTGGATCGTCGGCACCCCGGCCCTGGAGGTCCCGCTCGACGGCGCGGTGCGCGCCCTGGCCCGGCGCGGCTTCGTCGTCTCCGCGTTCACCGTCGTACGCCCGGCCGGCACCGGGCCCCTTATGCTCGACGCGGCCTCCCAGGACCCCGACTCCAGCGCCGTCATCGAGCTCTACGGACCCAACCAGCGCAGCGGCGGCGCGGTCCGGCAGGTATGGCGCAAGCTGCGGCTGCGCTCCAACGAGACCGCACCCCTGCAGACCTCGATGCGCCGCGCGGTCGAGCACCGGGCGTTGATGGCCATCGCGATCGGCGACCTCGGCCTGGCCAGCACCTCCACCATGTCGGTGGCCGCACTGGACCGCGGCTGGACCCTGTACGCGCACAACCGCAAACGCGGTGTCCCGCTCGACCAGTGCACCGACGAGATCACCGTCGGCCGGGCGTGGAGCGCACTGCGCACCCTGCACGACCACCAGATCTCCCACGGCGACCTGCGCAGCAAGGAGATCACCGTCGACGACGGCGCGGTGCTGTTCGGCGGCTTCGGCAGCGCCGAATACGGGGCCACCGACGCCCAACTGCAGTCCGACATCGCCCAGCTGCTCGTCACCACCACGGCGCTCTACGACCCGCCCTCGGCGGTGTCCGCGGCCATCGAGACTTTCGGCCGCGACGCCGTGCTCACCGCGTCGCGCCGGCTGACCAAGGCCGCGGTGCCGCGCCGGGTGCGCGACGCCATCCCCGACGCCAAAGCCGTGATGACCGCCGCCCGCGACGAGGTGAAACACCAGACCGGCGCCGACCAGATCCAGGCCGAGACCATCACCCGGTTCACCCGCAACCAGGTGATCCAGCTGGTGCTGATGGTGGCCCTGGTCTATGTGGCGTACCCGTTCATCAGCACGGTGCCGACGTTCTTCTCCGAGCTGCGCACCATGGACGGGTCGTGGGCCCTGCTCGGGCTGGCCGTCTCGGCGCTGACCTACGTGGGCGCCGCGGCCGCGCTGTGGGCCTGTGCCGACGGGCTGGTGAGCTTCCGCAACCTGTCGATCATGCAGGTGGCCAACACGTTTGCCGCCACCACCACGCCCGCCGGTGTCGGCGGCCTGGCCCTGAGCACCCGATTCCTGCAAAAGGGCGGGCTGTCCACGGCGCGCGCCACCGCGGCGGTGGCACTGCAGCAGTCGGTGCAGGTGATCGTGCACGTGCTGTTGCTGATCCTGTTCAGCACCCTGGCCGGCGCCTCGGCCGACCTGGGCCACTTCGTACCGAGCGCCACGATCCTCTACCTGATCGCCGGTCTCGCCCTCGGCCTCGTCGGCGCCTTCCTCGCGGTGCCCAAACTGCGCCGTTGGCTGGCCTCCTCGCTGCGGCCCAAGCTCAAGGAAGTCACCGACGACCTGATCAAGCTGGCCCGCGAACCCCAACGCCTGGCGCTGATCGTGCTGGGCGCGGCCGGAACCACCCTCGGTGCGGCGCTGGCACTGTGGGCCAGTGTCGAGGCGTTCGGCGGCACCACGTCATTCGTCACCGTCACGGTGGTCACCATGGTCGGCGGCACCCTGGCCTCGGCCGCCCCCACCCCCGGCGGTGTCGGCGCCGTGGAAGCCGCATTGATCGGTGGTCTGGCCGCCTTCGGTGTGCCCGCCGCGATCGGCGTGCCGGCGGTGCTGCTCTACCGGGTGCTGACCTGCTGGCTGCCGGTGTTCGTCGGCTGGCCGGTGATGCGCTGGCTGACCAAGAACGAGATGATCTGACGCGCTTGCTGTTGTGGGCGCGGCGGTGTGTCGGTGTGTCGGCGCCGGCGAGCACATGCCGATCTGCCCGGCTATCAGCGACAATCGAGCGACAATCGCCACATGAATAACGGGGGCCCCTTGTGCCACGAGCCCATTCTGTACTTGCGTCACGTAGACGCTATTTCGCCTCGTCTGTCACAGATTTCGGGTTGTCCAGCTATCAGCGACAGAGTCGCTCATAGGCGGGCACTGGACAGCTGAGCCTGGCGAGACCAGTGGTGTAGGAGTGACAAAAACGCTCAGCGACAATGGGTTTGACGAGACAGGAGCTACCGGTGTTGCGATTGTCGCGGAAAAGTCGCTGACAGGTGGGCACATCGACTATTCGTCCGAGCCGCCCTAGATCGGCATCCGGTAACCGAAGTATTCGTGATCCTCGTTGTAGCCGCCGTGCCCCCAGCCCACGGTCCGGAAATCGGCCACGAACTCGATCGCCTCGATCCACTTGACCTGCTTGAAGCCCAGCTCCAGCTCATTGCGCAAACGCAATGGCGCACCGTGGGTTTCGCTGAGCGGCGCACCGTTCATCTCGTAGGCCAACAGCGCCAGGGGCTCGCGCATGTGCTCGATGCGGTGGCAGTCGTAGTAGCGACCGTGGCCGGGCTCGGCCCCGTCGGCGAACGAGTAGAACACCACCCAGCGCGCCTCGGGTAGCGGACGCACCAGCGCCAGGATGTCGGCCATCGCGACCCCGCCCCACTTGGCCACCCCCGACCAGCCCTGAATGCAGTAATGCTGGGTGATCTGTTCATGTTTAGGCATCCCCAGCAGCTCGGCATAGGACAGTTCGGCCGGATCGGCCACCAGCCCACCCACGCGCAGCCGGAACTCCGCCCAGTTCCCGCGCTGCAGCCGGCGGTACTGCTCGGAGTCGGGCCCGCGGCCGTTGGCCCACAGGAACGGCGAGATGTCCTTCTCCCGGTACGTCGCCCGCGGATGCACCCGCTCCATCCACGCCTTGGCCCACCCCACGGTGAACCGGCCGACGCTCTGCACCAGCCGCGGATACCGGATGGTCAGCGGCGACGCCGCCAGCCACAGCCCGGCCACCACCGCCACGGCGACTCCTAATATGGCCAGCGCCCAATAGGATTGGCCGTCACTACCGAGTGTGATGTGGTTGAGATTATCCAGTGCCCCGGTGCTCATCACCATCGTGACGTGGATCGCGATGAAACCGACCATCCACAGCCAGACGATGAAGTGCACCGTGCGGGCCACCTGGCGGTTCAGCGGCCCACGGCCGGTGCCAAAACGCGCCGCCACCGCCGGCGCCTGCAGCAGACCGGTGACGAACGCCAGCGGCGCGGCGACGAACACGGTGAGGAAGTACGCCAGCACCTGCAGACCGTTGTAGACGGTGAAACCGTGATTGACCGGGAAGTCCAGCGAGGCGTACTGCACCGCGGCCGACAGCGCGTTGGGGAACACATCCCACGATTGCGGCACGATCCGCTGCCACTGTCCGGTGCTGAACAACAGCACATAGAACACCGCGCCGTTGACCAACCACAGCAGATCGAAGCCGAAATGCCACCACCGGGCCAGCCCGATGGAATGGCGGAAACCGGGTATCCCCAACCACTTCGGCAACGTCACCGCGTCATCCTTGGAAGTCCACACCCGCGCCGGCTCGGCCTTGTCCATCCGATCGGCGGGCACCTCGCCGCGCATCCGCATCCACTCCGTCCCGGGCCGGCAACCCGCATTCAGATACAGCCGCGGATGATCGGCCAGGATCTGCAATCCCGACCGCAGGATGAACATCATGAAGATGATGTTGAAGAAGTGCTGCCAGCGCAGCCAGGCGGGGAAACCGTCGGTCACCGCAGGTGCGTAGCTGGTGGAGGTGCCCGGATAGCGAGTGAGGAAGTCCTGCATCCAGCCGTACTGACGCAGTTGCTGGGCCACCGCGACGACGAGCAGCAACCCCAGCAGCATGACCGGCACCAGCCACAGCGCACTGACCCAGCGTCGGCCGAACCGGACCGCGGGGAACCGGGCCGGGACCACGGGGATACCACCGGCGAACTCGGCCACATCCACGCGTTCCTGCAGCGCGGACCGGCGTCGGTGGTCGTCCAACAACATCTGCGACCGCATCACCCGCCACCTCCCATACTTATAGGTACGGTGTGATTTCAGGCTAGCCCCGTGACCTTACGGTTGCCTGTGGCGAACCTGGACGCGCCCCGCACGGGCGGCGGAGACCAGGCGCCGCCACCGATACGTGCACCCGGACAGCCGCGGGTGGTGCGATGATGATGTGTCATGGACAGCGCCGATGCCGACGAGCTGATCCGCCACGCCGATGCCACCCTGGCCCGTGTCGGCAAACTCCGCGCCGTGGTCGCCGACCGGATTCACGCGAGCACCGACGACATCGTCACGCACGCCCTGAAATCAACACCGCTGGAACAGCTGCGCCCGTACCTGGCGCCCGGCGCGCGTCTCGGCGGGCTGGCCAACTCCGAGTACCGCACCGTCGCCGACGTCCACAGCGTCCCGGCCCGGCTGCTGACCCAGGTCCCCGGCGTCGACATCGGCGCCGCCCAGGCCGTGCAGGCAGCGGCCCAGGCCATGGCCGATCACCTGCGCGCCACCACCCGACCGCAACTGCGCGACGGCGACACCGGGCTACTGACCTCCCTGCTGACCCTGACCCAGGCCGACGCCCCGGTCAAACACCTGCGCCGGCTGATGCCGCGGCTGCGCAGCCGCACCGCGTCCGACCGGGTGGTGGACTCGGTGGCGGAACTGATCGGCCAGATCGAGGAGGCCCACCACCCCGAGGGCGACGCCTGGGCCACCTACCGGCTCAACCCCGGCCACGTCGACCGGATGCTGAGCGAATTTTCCTCCGGGACAACCGATGTGGACGCCGCACAAGGTTTCGTCGGGGCCGAGATGGCGGCCCAGGCCGACCAGACCGTGCTCAACCGCTCACTGCTGCATACCGAACTGCGCGGATATCAGGAATTCGGTGTGCGCTACGCGCTGGCCCGGGAACGAGTGCTGCTGTGTGACGACCTCGGGCTCGGCAAAACCCTGCAGGCACTTGCGGTCGCGGCACACCTGGCCGCCGAACAACGCCGCCACACCGTGGTGATCTGCCAGTCCAACACCGGAATCCATTGGGCCGCAGAGACTGCCAAGCACACAGCGCTGCGGGTGGTCGAGATCCGCGGCAGCCGGCGCGAAGACCGCCTGGACGAGTGGAAGTCCTCCGGCGGAGTGGCCATCGTGTCCTACGAGACCCTGCAGCGCATCAAACTGCCCGAACGGCCCAGCCTGGTCATCGTCGACGACGCCCACCTGCTGCGCGACCCGAAATCCGACCGGGCCCGCGCCGTACGCAACGTACTGACCTCCGACAACCGCGTGCTGTTCCTGTCCGGGGTGCCGATGCACCCGCGGATCGGCGGCTTCCGCCACCTGGCCGATCTGCTGCAACCCGACGTCGCAGGCAAGGTCGCGCCCAATGCCGGCGAGCGGGGCTCCATCGCCTTCCGCCGCGCGGTGGACCGGGTCTATCTGCGTCGCGACTACCGCGACGTCATCGACGAACTACCGATGCGGATCGCCACCGAGGAATGGGTGCGGCCCACCCGCACCGACCGGGAGCGCTACGGGCAGGCCGTCACCAGCGGCAACTTCAACGCGATCCGCCAGGCCGCCTGGCCGTCGGGCACCCCGACCCCGGGCGCCAAGCTGGACCGACTCGTCGAACTCGTCCACGAAGCCCACATCAACAGCGCCCGCGTGGTGGTGTTCTCACATTTTCCCGCGGTGCTCGACGTTGCGCGGAAAGCCTTGCCAGGAAACATTTTCGGACCCCTGGACGCATCGGTTCCCGATCAGCAGGCCGTCGTCGACGCCTTCGCCACCGATCGCGGCCCAGCGGTCCTGCTGGCCCACATCGGCGCCGGCGCCCTGGACCTCCGCCGGCTCAACGCCCCGGTCGTGATGATCATCGCCGAGCCACAATGGCGGCCGCGCACCGAACGGCAGGTGATCGGACGCACCCAACGCCTCAGCGAACTGCACACCGTGCGGATCCACCGACTGCTGGCCAAGGGCACCGTCGACGAACCGATCCGGCGCCTGGCCCACGACCCCGACCAGGCCCCGCCCCATCAGGACGAGGTGGTGCGCGCCGAGCAGGCCCGGCTGCAGCGGGCCAGGCTCACCGCCAAATTCAGTGGAACCGATTGATGATCGGAATGCGCTCGATGATCCGGTCCCGCAGCCGCGGCTGCGGATAGGTGACCGGCGGCGGCACATACGGCGGCGGGCTGTACACCGGTGCCGGCGGCGGCACATAAGCCGGCTCGGGCGCCGGCGGGGCCTGAGCGGGAGCCGGTGCCGGGGCGGGCGCCGCCGGCATTTCGGCGGGGGCGGCGGGCTTTTCGGCCGGAGCGGGGGGATTCTCAGGCGGCGCGGCCGGCTTCTCGGGCGCGGTGGCGGCCTTCTCGGGAGGGGTGGCGGCCTTCTCGATCTTCTCGAACTTGTCGACCTTCTGGACCGGCTTCTGCACCGGCTCAGACCGCGGCCCGGCTTCGGGTGCCGATTCTCCGATGACGGCCGCGTGCGTCGTCTCCGACACCGCCCCCGGGTGCAGGTGCACCCCGATGGCCGCGGAAGTGGCGACCACGAGCGTCACCAGCGCACCACCCACGACCGAGGACAAGGCGCCGACCTTGGTCCAGTGCACGGTCTTGGCGGGGGCGGCGGCAGCGGTGTTCACCGCCAGCGCCGCAGCCAGCCCCGCACCGCGGGCGAACGCCAGATCGGCTTCCACCGCGGTGATCACCGCGGTGGGCGTCGAGTCGGCCAGGGCCGTCACGAGCGGCTCATGGGCGTCGGAACCCAGCACGAACATCGCGCGCACCGGCCGGCCGGTCAGAGCCAGCAGGCCGGCGATGTCGGAGACGAACGTCTCGGAGCGTTCCACCCGGTCGGCGCTGACATCGTCGGGCGTCACGATCGCCACCACCGCGGCATCGGGCTCGACGATGCACACCGCGATGTCGTCATGCTCGGTGATCTCGGCGATGCCACTGGCCAGCATGCCGGCCGCTTCGATCTCCGAGACCGCGAAGACGTTTCCGTATCCGCGCGCATCCAGCGCCTGCATGATCGTGCCCGCCAAGGGCGCGGCGTCGTTCGTCCACGTCACGCCGATCGCATGAATCCGGTGGCCGCCGTCGAGCTCGGTGTCGTCGACCAAACCGCGCAGCAGGCCATCGGGGTCATAGGTGGCGGCATCCTCCAGGGAGATCGCGCCACGGTCGACCGGACGCCCCTCGCCCGTCGTGCCTCCGACGAGCACCCATCGAACGGCTCTCGAAGTCATCGCGAGGCCGAGCACGAGATCCATGTCGATCCCCCGATCTGCCTAGTCACTCGCTAGCCAGGCTACCGGTGTGACGGCGCTTACACGCGGCTGCGGCGAACTACCGCGCAAACAGTTGGCTCGCACAAGGGGCCGCACCCGCGGGCCCACAGGCCATAAGCTGGCTGCATATGAGGTACATCGCTGCCACCGTGGCCGTCACATCCGCGCTCGCCGGCTGCGCGGTCGCGGGCACCCCGACCTCCGCTCCGGTGACCGACGAATGGCGCGAGGCGGTGTTCGACGCCGTGGCCGGACTGGGCGCGCAGATGGGCCCGATCGGGGACGCCATGGTGACCCATGACCACGTCACCAACTACACCGCCATGCACAACGCCTGCACCGACCTGCGCGGCTACGTCGATGCGATGCAGACCAAGGTGCTGCCCGGACCCGACGTCAAGATCAACGACGCCCTGCAGGGCGGGATCGACGGGTTCCGCAGCATGGCCGACCAATGCGTGGCGCTGACGCCGGCGAACAGCTCCAGACGGCTGGACAAGCTGGCTCGCACGATGGACGAGGCCGACAAACACATCAAAGACGCCATCAAGATGCTGAACGCCGCGGTGCCGAAAAACTGACGGGGCCACCAGCGGGTTCACAGCAAGAAAGTGACCGAGACCTCAGCCAGTTAATTAGGTTCTCGTAGCGTTCTTGTTCAACAATTGTTCACCGTGTCGTTACAGTTCCTTCTGCTGTGCATTGTCGTGCTCACCGCACTGATGTTCGACTTCACCAACGGATTTCACGACACCGGCAATGCGATGGCGACCTCCATCGCCAGCGGCGCGCTCAAACCACGCACCGCAGTGGGACTCTCGGCGATCCTGAACCTGGTCGGCGCGTTTCTGTCCACCGCCGTGGCGGCCACCATCGCCAAAGGCCTCGTCGAGGCCGATCTGGTGTCGCTGGAGCTCGTGTTCGCCGGGCTCGTCGGCAGCATCCTGTGGAACCTGTTCACCTGGCTGCTGGGCATCCCGTCGAGCTCCTCGCACGCCCTCATCGGCGGCATCGTCGGCGCAATGATCGCCGCGGTGGGCGGCCACGGCGTGATCTGGCACGGGCTGGTGTCCACCGTGATCGTGCCGGCCCTGTTGTCTCCCCTGATCGCCGGCGTGGTGGCCGGCATCGCCAGCGCGCTGGTCTACCGCCTGATCCGCGGCCTGCCCGAAGACCGCACGATCGCCGCGTTCCGGTACGGGCAGATCGGCTCGGCATCGCTGATCTCACTGGCGCACGGCACGAACGACGCCCAGAAAACCATGGGCATCATCTTCCTGGCCCTCATCTCCTACGGCGCGGTCGACGAGTCGGCGACCATGCCCCCGTTCTGGGTGGTCGCGGCGTGCGCCGTGGCCATCGCCCTGGGCACCCTCTCGGGCGGCTGGCGCGTCATCCGCACCCTGGGCAAAGGTCTCGTCGACACCGAAGCACCGCAGGGCATGGCCGCCGAAGTCTCCTCGGCGGCAACGATTCTGCTGTCCAGCCACTTCGGCTACTCGCTGTCGACCACCCACGTCGCCACCGGATCGATCCTCGGCAGCGGACTGGGCCGACGCACCGAAGTCCGCTGGGGCGTCGCCCGGACCATGGCCACCGCGTGGCTGATCACCCTGCCCGCCGCCGGCTTGGTCGGAGCGCTCACCTACTTCCTCGTGCACGGCATCGGCGGCACCGCCGGACCGCTGCTCGGATTCCTGGCCCTGATCGCCTCGACTGTGCCCATCTGGCTCAAGTCCCGTAAACCTCCGATCGACCACAAGAACGTCAACGATGCGTGGCAGGGCAGCCTCACCGCGGTAGACGCACGTCAGGAACGGAACCTCGCATGAGCGCCTGGATCAATCTCGCAGCAGTCAGCAAGATCCTGATCTTCGGCTTGCTGGTGGGCGCGTCGGTGCCGACCCTGTTCGCTCTCGGCGTGCGGCTACACATCACCAACAGTGGTGCCGTCGCCGACGGGCACAGCGGGCGGGCGCGTTTCCTGGTCGGGCTCAGCTGGGCGATCTTCGCGCTGGTGCTGGTGGTCGTCATCACCGGTGTGCTGTTCATCGCCAACGACTTCATCGGCCATCACACCGGCCTCTACCTGTTCGGCAGCCGGGCGCACGGCGAATAAGTCAGGCCAGCGGCGCGACGGGTGATGGTGGCGCCGGGGCGGGCGCAGCCGCCGGGGCGGGTGCGACGGGTGTGGGGGCCGGACCAGGCAGGTTCTGCGGCGCCGGGCCCATGTGCTGCACCGGCTGGGTGGACTGCGCCGGCTGCGGACGGGCCGGGCCTGAACCCACCAGCGTGGCCGGGGGCGGCGGTTCGGCGGGTTCGGCGGCCTCTGCTGCCCAATAGTCCTGAAGCTTGCTCGCGGCGAAGGAGGCACCCTGGGCCACCAGGCCTTCCTCGGCGTACTGGGTGTGGATGCCGAAACTGCGGCCCTGCGGATCGCACACCAAATCGTCGTCGACACACAGGTCGATGGCCTTGGTCGTGTAATTGGGGCCGACGACGATCGACGGGTTGTTGATCATCTTCATGAAACGGGTTGACGGTTTGCCGAACAACGCCACCGCCGCAACATGGTCGGCCAACTCGGGCGGCATGGGTGCCGGGACCTTGTCCGGTGAAATCCCGTCCGGCACAACGCTTGCGGTGACAAAGCCGACCACGGCCGCGCCCTGGGAAAACCCGCCGAGCACCATCTTGGTGTCGGGACACAGCGTGGCAGTCGACACGATGCGCTCCCGCGCGTCGGCGATTCCCTGTACCGCAGTGGGGAAATCGGTGCTGGCCGGGTAGTCGACGGGATACACCTCCACCGACTTCGGCGCGACGTTGGCCCGCAACGATTCGATGAATGCCTCGCCGGTGTCCCCCACGCCTGGCGCTTCCATGGTGCCGCGGGCGAATATCACCTCAGCATCCGGACAGGGTGCCGCATTGGCGGACGGCATCGACACACTGCTCAGCACGGAAGCCGCCCCCGCCATGACGGCTACCCCGGCACTTCCGAATCTCCCCACCATTGCATGTTGACACAGCACCGCATCCAGCGCGCGTCGACGTTTCGGAGGCATAGAGTTCCCTCAAGAACCAACGAGAACTCTCAGGAAACGGGACTGCCGACGCGGCTGCGCGCACACCCGAGTCAGCCCACTCCTGCCTGCCTTCGACATCGAATTCGGTGCATTTCCCTGCCAATCGGTACCGAGAGGGCGCAGCATCGAACGCATCCGAGGCTGAATGAACCCTCGGGAAGCGGTCACGCCGCCATCACATGCGATGAGAAAAGTGGGGGGATGCGCATGATGCGCAGGGGGTTGTCCATGCTGTTGGCCGGCGGAGTCGTCGCCGCGTCCGTCGGGGTCGGCGTCAGCACGCCCACCGCCACGTACAGCGCTTCGGTTCGGTTGGCGGGTACCACGATCGGCGTGGGGCCGTCCTTCGAAGGATTCGGGTTGTCCATCCCGCTGCCCTTCTACGGCGGCGTCGTGCCCGACGGCGATTCCTTCCACACCGTCGCCTACCCGGCGCAGATGACCGTCAGCATCCCGATCATCTCGGATCTGCCTGGGCTGTCAGATATTCCGTACTGGCCGCAGTCGCTGAAACGGTCCGAGCAGATCGGAGCCGGCTACCTCTTGCAGGACATCGCCGCCGCGCCGACCGGCGACAAGTTGACGATCATCGGATTATCGCAAGGCACCGAGGTGGCCGAGCTGGCTCGGACCGCGATGGCCAAAGTCCCCAATTACGTTGCCAATGCCGATAACTACGAGTTCGTCCTCATCGGCAATCCGTATCAACCCAACGGCGGCCTCTTGACACGCTTCACGGCCTGGAAGGACCTGCCGATCCTGGGCGACCTCTTCCCGCTCGGCCGCCCAGGGCCATCCGACAGCCCGTTCAAAACCACGTACTACCAGAATCAATACGACGGTGTCGTCGACTTTCCCGCGTATTTCAACCTGCTGTCTATCGCTAACCAGGTGCCCGGGATGTTGTTCGGGCATGTCTTTCCCGGATATGTGCTGGAGCGCCCCGACACCGCCAACGCGGTGGTCACTCAGGTCGGCAACACCACGTACGTGATGCTGCCGCAATATCTTCCGCTGCTCGCCCCGCTGCGCATCCCGGCGTCCCTGATCGGGGCGGAACGTTTTGTCGACGCCATCGACCCGGTGCTGCGGGTGTTCGTCGAGATGGGGTACGACCGCACGGCCGATCCCAGCCTGGTCAAGGAGTTCAGCTGGACCACGCCCGAAGAAAAGGTGCAGGAAGCCCTCGACGCACTGCCGGGCGCATTTGCGCAATCGTTGGCGATCCTGGGCGGCGAGCCTTACGTCCCCACACTGCCGGCGCCGGTTGTCTCCGGCGCCGAACCCAGCCCGTGGATCGAGCATCCCATCGATCCGGTGGACGACTCCCCGTGGGCGCACGCGGTACGCCACGCGGTGGAGGACCTGACGCGATCGCTGTCCGAGGCCACCCGACCGCTGGCCGACGTGTTCCAGGCCATCGGCGGTGCCACGTCGCCGCAGAAGGCTGCCGAGCCGGACGACGACCGCGTTCCGGTGCGAACCACGGAGCCCGAAGCAGACGAGGCGCCGCAGGCAGACCGGCGGAGTCGGCACACCCCGAATCGACCAAACGCCCCGCACACCGAATCGTCGAAGCAACGGTTACGTGCGGTCACGGACGCGCCGAGGTCGACGAAACCTGAGTCGGCGGGCAAGACGACGGGCAAAACAGCGGGCAAGACCACCCACCCGGGTGGGGCCGGCACGTCGCCACAAAGCGAGCGCTCCGGTGCCGCTTCGGCACACTCGGCAAAGCCGGCTTCGAAAACGCCACACACCAAGCGTGACCGGCCCTCCAAGCACAAGAGCGCACACGCACGTCAGCGCTGAAGCGCCGGTTTCTTCAGCTCCTCGGCGAGCATCACCAGGATGCCGCTGGGACCGCGGACATACGTGAGCTTGTAGGTGTCCGCATAGGTCGCCACGCCGCGCAGCGGACGACATCCGTGCCGCGCGGCGACCTCGAGGGCGCGGTCGAGATCGTCGACCGAAAAGGCAATGCGGTGCATGCCGATCTCGTTGGGCCGCACCGGTGTCGACTCGATGGCCGCCGGGTGGAGGTACTCGAAGAGCTCGATGTGACCGTGACTGTCTGGGGTCGCCAGCATCGCGATGTTGGCGTGGTTGCCATCAAGGCCGACGGCAGTATCGGTCCACTCACCGCGGACCGTGTCACGGCCGACGAGCGTCAGCCCAAGATCGGTGAAAAAGGAGATCGCTGCCTCCAGATCACGAACGGCGATGCCCACATTCTCAAGTTTGATGGCCATGCGTCGCACGCTACGACCCTGCCGAAAGTTCGAGTCAGAAACTTGTCGGTGCTCGAATTTATGTTCGATGAATGGAGTCGGGTGCGGTGCAGGCGGTGGCGGGGTTACGGGCCGCGTTTGAGGCGTTCGCTGCCTGTGATTTCGGGTCGCTGACCCGCGCGCAGGTGGTGGCGGTGCTCGATGAGTACGAAACCCTGACCTGCCAACTGCCGGCCCCGCGCCATGCGTTGCTGGCCGTCCTGCAGGCGCAGGCCACCCCGAAGGAGTTGGGGGCCAAATCCTGGAACGCGGTGCTGCGGATCCGGTGGCGGCTGTCCAGCGGTGAGGCCGGGCGCCGCCTGGCAGACGCCGCGCAGTTGGGGCCCCGCCGCGGCCTGACCGGCCAACCGTTGCCCCCGGTGCTGCCGGCGGTGGCCGCCGCCCAAGCCGCCGGGTTGATCAACCCCGATCATGTCAGCGTGCTGCGCGACGCGGTCGCTGACCTGCCGGGCTTCGTCGACACCACCACCGCCGAACAGTTCGAGGTCGATTTGGTGGGTACCGCGGCCGGGGTGGGCCCCAAAGAACTCAAAGACACCGCCGCGCTGCGACTGTTCCTGCTCGATCAGGACGGCCCCGAACCCGATGACACCGAACGCGCCCGCAAACGCGGGGCCTCGATGGGCAAACAGGGCCGCGACGCCATGACCACGTTGACGGCCAACATGACCCCCGAAACCGCCGCGGTGTGGGAGGTACTGTTCGCCAAATTCGCCGCCCGCGGGATGTGCAATCCCGACGACGAACAACCCTGCGTGTCGGGGACCCCCAGCCAAGCCCAGATCGACAACGATCACCGCAGCCTGGCCCAACGCCAACACGACGCCCTACTGGTGATCGGACGGATCGCGTTGATGACCCCGGACCTGGGAAAACTCAACGGGCTACCGGTATCGGTGATCATCCGCACCACCTTGCAAGATTTGGAATCCCGCGCCGGGATCGGCCTCAGCGGTGGCGGTATCAAAATCCCGATCCGTGACGTGATCCGGATGGGTGGCCACGCGAACCATCATCTGGCGATCTTCGACAAGGCCACCGGGGCGGCGCTGAACTATTTCCGGGCCCGCCGCATCGCCAGCCCGGCCCAACGCATCATGCTCATCGCTCGCGACGGGGGATGTACGAAACCGTGCTGCAGCACTGGGCCCTACGGCTCCCAGGTCCACCACGCGGTCACCGACTGGGCCGACGGCGGCAACACCAACGTCGACGAGATGGCCTTGGCCTGCGGACCCGACAACCGTCTGGTCCACACCGACGGTGGCTACACCACTAGCATCAACGACCACGGCGACGTCGAATGGCAACCACCACCAGGCCTGGACCACGGCCAAGCCCGCATCAACTACCACCACCGCCCCGAACTGCTGCTCACCCCACCAGAAAACACCCCACAGCGGCCACCGGAGCCAGCATCCAAGTCAGACGCGACACCTCAGCCCCGACCAGACCCCACGTGGGAGAGCGATCAAGACCCGATCTGCAACCAGGACTGCAACCGGGAATGGGATCCGGACTGGGGGCCGGACTGGACCCTGGACTGGAACACCGCCGACTGGGACACACCCACCCAGATCAACTCAGCTCAACACCCACACCAACCGGCAGGAAACCCTCGACAACCACGACAACACCAAGGCAGTACGCGGACCCTAGCCCTGAGACGGTGGGCGCGGCGGACGGCGCTGGATTCGCAGCGCCTCCGTCGGCACCTGCAGATCGGTGGTCGGCGGTGCGGCCAGCACTGTCGTCGAGTCTTCTTTCAGCCGAACGATTCTCGGTACCGCTGCCACCTTGGGCTGCCGGGCGATGGTGGGCGGGGCCGACGCGTCAGGGCCGGGAGCAGCCTTGGCCGTGGCGGGCGACTCGGCGGAGACCGACTTGCCCGCACCCGACTTGGCCGCAACTGACTTCGCCGCAACTGACTTGGCGGCACGGGTTTCGCGGCGCCCCAGGTACCCGACGAACGGCCCGGTGAAGACCATCACGACCAACACCAAGAAGCTCAATACACAGACCGCCACGTCGAAGGTGCTGGTGATCTGCTGGGCCAGGTTGTTGCCGTATATCGCTGCCGGCGCCGGCCCGGCATAGCGCGGCGCCAAGGCCACCCCGATCGCCACATTGGCGGCCGTGAAGACGAACACCACCGCACTGAAGGCGGCGGCGACGGTGGTCGACGTCACGCCCTTTTCCAGCTGGCGGTGCAGCCACCGCGCCACCAGCCCGGTGACCAGGTTGAATCCCGTCATCGCGACACTGTCGTACAGCGCGCGAGGCAGGTCGAGTGACAGGGCGATCACAAAGTCCGCGACGCGCAGCAGCGCGGCGGCGAACGCCCAGAAAGCGATGAGCGTCAGACACTTCTGCGCGGCGCCACGGTAGGCGCCGATGGTCGGCGGTTTGATCAGAAAGACCGCGTACAGCGTCGTCGGCGCCACGATGGCGGCACCGGCCGCCCAGGCCAGGTACCCCTCGTACCCCACCGCCGCGGTCGAGGTGTTCTGCGCGATGCCGTGGAAGGCGTCGATATCGCGGCCGATGCCGATCAACCAGACCAAGGTGGCGGCGATGGCGCCCGAAACACCGATGGCCGTCGTGGCCAGCCGAGCCGCCCCGGTGCGCTCGGTGAGCCACCGCGAGGCGATGACCAGCGCGATCATCGCCTCCGCCCCGTAGAGCACCGTGGTGACGATGACCGCGACGTCGTGACCACCGAACGGTGCCTCGGTGACGAATAGATAGCGAAGCCGCCAGTAGACGTTGAACGCCACCGACAAGGTGGCGAGTGCGATCGAGACAAAACCGATCACCCGCGAGACGGTGTACCAGCGGCGAAACCTGTTGTCCTCGATCGTGATCGACGTGATGGGCGGCTGTGCGGCCAGCAGGGCGCCGGCCACGC
The DNA here is from genome assembly GCF_019050325.1 of [Mycobacterium] fortunisiensis. Taxonomy (GTDB): domain Bacteria; phylum Actinomycetota; class Actinomycetes; order Mycobacteriales; family Mycobacteriaceae; genus Mycobacterium; species Mycobacterium fortunisiensis. The sequence continues at coordinate 52,048 of NZ_VOMB01000024.1, forward strand.
CGAGCAGCAGACCCGGCCCCACCCCCGGCGGCACCGCGCCGGTTCCGCCGTTGCGCGCGGTCTGCAGCATGTGAAAGCCGACGAACCCGACGACCACCACGAAGTAGGCGATAGTGAGCGCGAGTCGGATTCGGCTGGTGCGCCGGACGTCCGATTGCGCTGCGCTCAGCCGGAACGGCCCGAGATGCGGGGCCAGTGCGGCACCGATCGCGAGCACCGTCACCACGGCCAGCACGCGGAACGTCGACCCGTCACTACCCGGGACACCGACGCCGAACTCCAGGCTCCACGGCAGCAACAGCCCGACGATCAACAACGCCACCGCGAGGCCGTCGCGCACCCGGTTGGCCCGGGACGGCACGTAGCCAACCCGCGGCGACCGCGCCACGACCGGCGCCGCCATCGTCTCCACCGCGACGGTGGCGGCCGCGTCGTAACGCTCGTCGCTCACGTACCGATTCCTCTCTATGAGTGACACTGCACGGAATTCCACCAGGGTGCTCACTTTTGCGCCGACTGACAAGCAGCGCCTGTGCGGTAGCTTGGAATTGTCCGTCGGAGCTCGTACGACAAGCATGAGACGAGGAGTGGAACCGTGGACGTAGTCCTCGGGGTGGCGGTCACCGGGCGTGTGGCGCGCCTGGCGATGATCGGTTCGCCCGCGAGCGGCGGCGAGGTTCTGGACCAGTACGCGCTCGATTTGCCCGATGACCTTGTCGCCGAGATGTCGGAGCTGGCCGAGACCATCATCGGCACATACGCCGCGGTGGCCGAGTCCGGCAACCAGGTTGCCGCGACGCGGTTGTGCCTGCCTGACGAGTCGGCAGCCAACACCCTGCGACAACGGGTGATCGACGCCAGCGTGCCCAACGTCGAAGTGGTGACCGAAACCGAAGCCGCCGCGGCCCTGGCGGTCGGCGTCGGCGCCGACGCCGCGCTGCTCCTCGCCGACGATGACACGGTGTCGCTGACGGTGGTTGGCCACGATGCCGACGCACCCGCATCGACCTCCCCGTTCGCCACGACGACGTTGGCCACCGCACCGATCGGCACCGCCGGGCCCGCGGCCGCCTGCGCCGCGGTGCTACAGGGCCTGCCCGCCGACGAGGCCCCCAGCCGGGTGGTCCTGGTGGGGCAACGCCTCGACCTGGATTCCGTTGCCGCAGAGCTGAGTTCGACTGCGCCCGTCGAGGTGCTGCCGGATGCGGGCTATGCGATCGCCCGAGGTGCGGCCCAATTGGTGGGCGACATCGCACCCGCCGGCGCAGCCACCCAGATGGCGCCGGTTCTCGACGCGACCCAAATGGCACCTGCTGCCACCGACGCCACCCAGATGGCACCTGCGGCCTCTGACGCGACGCACATGGCCCCCGCCGCCTCGGATGCCACCCAGATGACGCCGGGGAGCGTGGATTCCGCGGCGGTCGGGCCCGACCTGGCCTACTCCCAGGAAGCTGCCGAGGAACCCTGGGCCGACGAGATGCCGATGGACGCGGTCGGCGAATTCGTCCCCGAGCAAGAGGATGACCCCGACTACACCACCGTCATCGCGCCCCCGCCGCCGCGGATGCTGCTGATGGGCAGCGCCTTGGCGTTCGTCGTGGTCAGCTTCGCCACATTGGCCGTCACAGTCGCGATCAACGTCCGGCCGGCGGCCGACGTGCGCGCCCAACCGGCGCCGGCCGAACAGTCCGACACCGTGCCCGGACGCTACCTGCCACCGGTGCCGCACGAGCCGGATCCGGTGGCGCTGCCCGTTTCAGTGCTGACGCCGGCACCCGCTGCTCCGGCGGCACCCAAGGTGCGCTCAGACGTCGGCGATCAACCGGTCAACCAGCCGCCCGTCATCACGCCGCCACCGGCCGCACCGCCGGTGGCCCCACCCGCCCCGCCTGCTCAAGGCCCGGCACCCGTTCCAGTCCCGATACCCGTACCGGTTCCGATCCCGCTGCCGCCAGTGGTGTGGCCGACGCTGCCGGAACCGTGGCAGCCCGTGACACCCACCACCGTGCCGACCACTCCCCCGACCCCCACCACGACGCCGGCAACGACGACGACGGCACCGCCCACCACCACGGCGCCACCCACAACAACGGCACCGCCCACCACGACGGCGCCGCCGACCACCACGGCACCGCCCACGACAACCGTGGCCCCGCCGCGCACCTCCGACGTCCCGGCGCCGCCGACGCACACGTCAGAGGCACCGGTTCCGGCCGCCGAGCCGCCGACCCAGACCGTGCCCGCCTACACACCCCCGGCCGAAGTGCCGACCACTCAGGTCCCGACAATGCCGCAATACCCGTCCGGCGGCAGTGCATCCGGCGGCAATGCGTCCGGCGGCAGTGCATCCGACGGTGGCTCCTCGAGCGACTCGGGCAGCGGGTCGTCGTCCGGTGGCGGCGGCCTGTTCGGCGGCGGCCGTGGCTCAGGGAGCGGTAGCGGCTCCGGTGGATCCGGCAGCTCCGGCGGCGCACCGGTGACGACAATGCCCGCCAGCCCGTAGCAGCACCCCCGCCATAGCCGTCACGAGCTCGAAAGGACCCCGCAGTGGCCAAGAAGCGCTGGAAAGAGCTGTCCCCCCAAGGCCAAGACCGCCGTCATCGTGGTGGCGGCCGTCGACGCCGGTTTGCGGGCGTGGGCACTGCGTGACCTCGCCGGCCGCCAACCGGATCGGATCAACGGGCCGAAGTGGTTGTGGGGCAGCGCGCTCGGAGTGCTGAGCACCTCGGGTGTGGTGCCGGCGGTCTACCTGGTTGCCGGCCGTAAGTCCTGACCCTCAGGTGCCCTTGACGTTGAGCACCTGGCGCAGCTCGTGCTCGACCTCGATGAGGCTCTCGGCATCGGCCATCACCACGTCGATGTCCTTGTAGGCGTCCGGGATCTCGTCGACCCACTGTTCGCCATGGCGGTATTCGATGCCCTGCATCCGCCGTGCGAGATCGTCGGCAGTGAACCGGCGGCGCGCCTCGTTACGCGAGAACCGGCGCCCGGCGCCGTGCGGGGCCGAGCACAACCCGGCCGCATTTCCCTTACCGCGCACCACATATGAGCGGGTGCCCATGCTGCCAGGGATCAGCCCCATCACGCCGGCGTGCGCGTCGATGGCGCCCTTGCGGGTCAGCCACACCTCACGGCCGCCGTGCTGTTCCTTGCGGGAATAGTTGTGGTGGGTGTTGATCCGCTCGACCTCGAAGTCACCCGCGGTGTGCGGTTCGTCGAGCTGCCCGTAGCCCATCCAGGCCGCGAACACCCACATGTAGCGGTCCATCATCTCGGCGCGGTTCTCGAAGGCAAACCGCTGCGCCCAGTTGAGCTCTCGCAGGTAGCCGTCGAACTCCTGAGTGCCCTGAGGCAGGTAGGCGAGGTCAGGGTTCGGCAGATCGATCCACCACCGCTTCATGAGCTTCTGCGCGATCTTGATGTGCTTCTGGGCGATCTTGTTTCCCACCCCACGCGAACCGGAATGCAGGAACAGCCACACCCGGTCGCGCTCGTCCAGGCAGAGTTCGATGAAGTGGTTGCCGCCGCCGAGGGAACCCAGTTGCTCGCGCCACTTGGGCGAGTGCGTCAGGTCGATCCCGCCCCGCTCGGCCAGGTGTGCAAGGTCAGTGATGCGGCCCTGGGTGAACGGGAACCGGGTCAACGTGTCGTTGTAGTTGCCCGGGGACAACGGGATCGCCGACTCGATCGCGGTTCGCAGCGCAGCCAGGTCACGCCCGGCGATGTCGGTGACGGTGAATTCGGTGCGGGCGGCAATCATGCCGCAGCCGATGTCGACGCCGACCGCGGCCGGGATCACCGCATCGATGGTCGGGATAACGGTGCCGACGGCTGACCCCTTACCGCTGTGGGCATCGGGCATCAACGCGACATGTGGGTGCACGAACGGCAGCGCGGCGGTCTGCTTCGCCTGCTCGACGGTGTTGTCATCGATCTGGCTGGCGAAGTTCACCAGCTTGGCACCGACGACGGAGTGCGCGGTCATGCCCTCGATTCTGCCGATGCTGTCCAGTGCTTTGCCGCGTTGGGTCGCCGACCTCCTCGGGCCGGCTGCGGATGCGGCGTGACGCACAGCCGGGTTGGCGATGTGCCGAGAATCACCAGGTCAGCGGCCCACACAAGGTAGATAGATGATCTAAGCTTTAGGGAGCCGAAAATTGCTCAGATTACGGAGAATTCGATGACTGCCCAACTCGACCACTTGGACCTGGACCTGCACGACCTGGCGCCCCGCACCGCCGGCGGTATCGCGCCGTGTGCCGGCGTGGTCGGGCTGGGCATGTTCGGCGGTGGCGTGGCGGTGAGCCTGGAGAGCCGCGGCCGCATCCCGGTCGTGCACGACGTCCGCACGGAGGCAGCCGAAGAACTCGGTCTGGCCTTGGCGGTGCCGACCCCGGCGGAAGTGGCCGAGGTAAGTGACGTGGTGCTGATCGCTGTCGTCGACGCCGCCCAGGTGCGCGAGGTGTTGCACGGCGACGACGGCGTACTTGCCGGTTCCCGACCGGGTTTGATCGTGGTGCTGCTGTCCACCGTCTCGGTGCCCGAGGTGCGGGCTTTCGCACAGGAGTGCCGCTCTTACGGCGTGGAACTGTTGGATTGCGCTGTGGCCCTGGGTGATCAGGCCGCGCACGACGGCATGGTGGCCATGGTCGGCGGTGACGACGACACCGTGGCGCGCGCCATGCCGGTGCTGGCCGACTTCGCCGACAAGGTCGTGCATTGCGGACCGCTCGGCGCCGGGTTGTCGACCGAGATCCCGGCAACGTACTGACATAAGGCAGCCGGCGCACCGCAGGCGGCAAAAGCCCCCTTCTCGAACCGCCGCGACCAGCACCTCTGTCAATTACTCTTGGGCAATGGCGGAGACGTCATACGCGCCTTGCGGCGACCTCAGCCTGGCCTGCCAGGTGTTCGGCGACGGACCCGTCGAACTGATCTTCGTCGGGCCAGTGGTCAGCCATATCGAGATGTTCTGGGCCATGCCCGAATTCAAGGCTTTCTTCGATCAACTCGCCACGTTCTGCCGGGTTGCCCTGTTCGACAAGGCCGGGGTCGGCATGTCGGATCCGGTCCCCAAGGTTCGTACGCTCGACGATCGCGCGGCCGAAATCGAGGCCATCATGGATTTCGCCGGCTTTGTGAAACCCGCCGTGTTCGCCATGAGCGAGGGTGGAGCCGCCTCCCTGCTGTTCACCGCGAAGCGGCCGGAACGGGTGCGCGCGTTGATCCTGTACGGCTCGTACGCCGCCGTGTTGGGATGCCGATGGGAAGATATCGACGCCGATCCGGTGGAGTTGCGGGCACGTGCGGTCGACGAGGTCGGTGAGCAGTACAGCCCGACGACGGCACAGATCGAGCGCATGCAGGCGCTCGCCCGGGCCGGTCGCTCGGCATGGGGCACCGGCGCGGCGATCAAATGCATGTTCCCGTCGCTCCGCTCGGCCCGGCAGGGCGCGATGATGGAACGGATGTCCGCCAGCCCGGGGATGATGCGGGCATCGATGGAATCGACCTTCAACATCGATGCCCGGCCGATCCTGCCGGCGATCGCCACACCGACCCTGGTCGTCCATGCCCGTGACGAACCGCTGCCTGTGCAGTACGGCCGCTACCTCGCCGATCACATTGCCGGGGCGCGCTACCTCGAAGTCGACGGCCGAGACCACGCCCCGTGGTTCACCGAGCCGCACCGAATCCTGACCGCCATCGAGGAACTTCTCACCGGGATGCACGCCGCGCCGTCCCTGGGCCATCGAGCGCTGCGTACGGTGCTGTTCACCGACATCGTCTCCTCGACCGAGCACGCCTCGGCAGCGGGCGACGAGCAGTGGCGCGCGGTGCTCGAACGCTTCGGCACCACCACCGCGGAACTCACCGAACAGTTCGACGGCTCGCTGGTGAAGAGCACGGGAGACGGCCACCTCAGCACGTTCGAAGGGCCGACCCACGCGATCCGCTGCGCCGAGGCGGTGCGCAGCGAGGCCGAGACGCTGGGCATCGAGATCCGGGCCGGCATCCACACCGGTGAATGCGAGCTCATGGACGGTGACGTCGGCGGTATCGCCGTGCACATCGCGGCGCGGATCCTCGGCCAAGCCGGGGCCGGCGAGATCCTCGTCTCACGTACCGTGCGCGATCTGGTCGTGGGCTCGGGCACCTCCTTCGAGGACCGCGGCACCGTGGAGCTACGCGGTGTGCCCGGTGACTGGCAGCTGCTGGCGGTGCATCGAGACGGTGCACGGCCGGTATCGGCGGAGGCCGAGCTGGCGGCCATCCCGACCCCCGGCCCACAGGCTTCGATGCACCCGTCCGATCGGGCGGTCAATCTGATGGCGCGGCGGGCGCCGTGGATCCTGCGGGGTATGGCCCGGCTGGCCCCGGCCACGGTGCGCGAACGGACGCCCTGATCGTTTGTGGTGTCGTCGTTCCAGGAATTGCGGGGCCCGGAAACCAACCAGGCCCCCTCCGAAGAGGGGGCCTGGTGTGGGTGGCAGATGCAGGATTCGAACCTGCGTAGGCGTAAGCCGACGGATTTACAGTCCGCTCCCATTGGCCGCTCGGGCAATCTGCCTGGTGTCGCGCCGCCGGAGTTTCCGGTTTGGTGCGACTAGCAGGGTACAACGAGGATGTACCCAAGTTACAAACCGGCAGGACTCACCGAGGGAAGGGAGAGGCATCCAATGGCGGATTCCAGCTTCGACGTCGTCAGCAAGGTCGATCGTCAGGAGGTCGATAACGCGCTCAACCAGGCCGCCAAGGAGCTGTCCACCCGGTTCGACTTCCGCGGCACCGACACCAGCATCGCCTGGAAGGGCGACGAGGTGATCGAACTCACCTCCAGCACCGAGGAGCGGGTCAAGGCCGCCGTCGACGTGTTCAAGGAGAAACTGGTCCGCCGGGGCATCTCGATGAAGGCCTTCGACGCCGGCGAGCCACAGTCCAGCGGCAAGACCTACAAGGTGACCGGCGACATCAAGGAGGGCATCACAAGCGAGCAGGCCAAGAAGATCACCAAGCTCATCCGCGACGAGGGCCCCAAGGGCGTCAAGGCCCAGATCCAGGGCGACGAGATCCGGGTCAGCTCCAAGAAGCGTGACGACCTGCAGGCCGTCATCGCCCTGCTCAAGGGTGCCGACCTGGACGTGGCATTGCAGTTCGTCAACTACCGCTAGCAGTGGGGCGCGCCGAGCGTGCGTGGAATGCTGGCTCGCCACGGAGTGGCGGCCAGCAGACACGCACGCTCGCCGGGCAAAGGGAGGCTAGGCGGCAGTGACCGTGTAACGGCTGGGCCGGTGCGCCAACCCGTAGTGCCCGCGCAGCGTCGTCGCGGTGTAGTCGGTCCGGAACAGTCCGCGCCGCTGCAGGATCGGCACCACCTGCCCGACGAAATCCTCCAGACCACCGGGCAGATACGGCGGCATGATGTTGAAGCCGTCGGCCGCGCCCTCGGTGAACCACAGCTCCAGGTTGTCGGCCACCTGCTCGGCGGTGCCGGCGAAGGTCCGGTGCCCCCGCCCGCCACCGAGCTTGGCGATCAACTGCCGCACGGTCAGCGACTCACTGCCGGCCAGATCCTTGACCAGTTGGTAACGGCTCTTGTTGCCCTGAATCTGTTCGATGGGCGGCAGCGCCGGCAGCGGGGCATCCAGCGCGTGGGCGGTCAGATCCACGCCGAGCATCTGCGAGAGCTGACGCAGCGAGTATTCCGGTGAGATCAGGTCGGTGAACTGCTGTTCGAGCTCGAGCGCCGCCGCTTCGGTGGGCGCGATGAACGGCACGATGCCGGGCAGGATCTTCACGTCGTCGGCGCTGCGGCCGAACTTCACCGCGCGACTCTTCACGTCGCGGTAAAACGCCTTCCCGTCCTCGACCGAGCGCTGCGCGGTGAAGATCGCCTCGGCATACCGGCTCGCGAAATCCCTGCCGGACTCCGAGGATCCGGCCTGCACCAACAACGGACGCCCCTGCACGGGCCGCGGGGTGTTCAGCGGGCCCTGCACTGTGAAGTGCTCGCCGTGGTGGTTGATCGGATGCACCCGATCCGGGTCGGCGAAGATCCCCGTCGTCTCGTCGAGGACCAGCGCGTCGTCCTCCCAGCTGTCCCACAATGCCGTGGCCACATCGACGAATTCAGCTGCGCGGCGATACCGGCCGGCGTGGTCCGGAATACCGTCGATCCCGAAATTGGCCGCTTCGTCCGCACCGGCCGAGGTGACGATGTTCCACCCGGCACGCCCACCGCTGATGTGGTCCAGCGACGCGAAACTGCGGGCCAGCGTGTAGGGCTCGAGGTAGCCGGTGGTGGCCGTGGCGATCAGCCCGACGCGCTCGGTGACCGTGGCCATCGCGGTCAGCAGGGTGATCGGTTCGAAGATCGCCTGCGTGTTGTGCTTCACCCGCGGGTCCACGGCGAGCCCGTCGGCGAAGAACACCGAATCGAGCTTGCCGCGCTCGGCCAACTGGGCCAGCCGCTGAAAGTGCGTGACGTCGGTCAGGTTTCGCACGTCGGTGCGCGGGTGCCGCCACGCCGCCTCGTGGTGGCCGACCCCCATCAAGAAGGCGTTGAGATGAAGCTGTCGCGTCATGGTTCTCCTCTAAGCGGTGGTCCGCCAGCCCGACAGCCGTCCCTCGATGGCCACCAGGATGCCGTTGAATGTGACGCCCACCAGGGCGATGGTGACGATGCCGGCGTACATGTTCGGAATCTGGAAGTTGAACTGTGCGGCGGTGATCAGATAGCCCAGGCCGGCCTTCGCCCCCACCATCTCGGCGGCGATCAACACCAGGATCGACGAGGCCGCCGCCATCCGCAGACCGGTGAAGATGGTCGGCACGGCCGCGGGCAGGATCACCTTCTGGAACAGCCGGACCGGGGAAAGGCCCAGGGATCGCGCAGATTTGATCAGCAACGGGTCCACCGTGCGCACCCCGGAGATGGTGTTCAGCAGGATCGGGAAGGACGCCGCGTAGATCACCAGCGCCACCTTGGATGTCTCCCCGATCCCCAGGATCAGGATGAACACCGGAAGCAGGGCCAGCGCCGCGGTGTTGCGGAACAGCTCCAGAATCGGGTTGAGGAAATCCGCCACCGGCCGGTACCAGGCGATCGCCACCCCGAGCGGGATGCTCACCACGATCGCCACCGCCAGGCCGATCAGGGCACGCGACAGACTGGCCGAAACATGTTCGGTGAGTTGACCATTGGCCGCCAGCGTCAACCAGGCCGACACCACTTCACTGAACGGCGGCAGAAAAACCTTGTCCACCAAGCCGATCCGCGGAGCGATCTCCCACAGCGCGAGGAACGCCAAGATCACCACCGCGGGGCGAAACAGCCGCCAGGCCAGCGTGTGCAGCCTGCCGCGTCGGGTGTCCGGCTCGACGAGGTCCGGGGCGGGCTCCGGCTGCGTGGCCACCTCGGAGGTGGCCACCTCGGGTGTGGCAATCGCGCTAGACATGAACCTCCTCGGACTGGGCGCGCTGAACTTCGTCGTGCAGGAGCGACCAGATGTGGTGGCGTTGCCGGCGGAACCCGGCGCTGGAGCGGATGTCCTCGCCGCTGCGGTCGATGTCGACGTCGACGACCGTCTTGATCCTGCCGGGCCGTGAGGTCAGGACCGCCACGCGCTGACCGAGGTAGAGCGCCTCGTCGATACCGTGGGTGATGAACAGGATCGTCTTGCCGGTGGCCTGCCAGATCCGCAGCAGCTCATCCTGCAGGGATTCCCGGGTCTGGGCGTCCAAGGCGGCGAACGGTTCGTCCATCAGCAGCACCTCGGGGTCGAACGCCAGGCTGCGGGCGATCGCCACGCGCTGCTTCATCCCACCGGACAACTCGTGCGGGTAACGGTCGGCAAACCCTTGTAGCCCAACCAGTTCCAGGTAGTGCTCGGCGCGTTCACGGCGCTGCGCGGCCGGCAGACCCTTGGCCTCCAGCCCGAACTCGACGTTCTTGCGGGCCGTGCGCCACGGCAGCAGCGCGTACTGCTGGAAAACGATGCCGCGGTCCAGGCCGGGCCCGGTGATCGGCTTCCCGTCGAGCAGGATCTCCCCCGACGACGGCTCGCTGAGCCCGCCCAGCAAGTCCAGCAGCGTGGACTTGCCGCAGCCACTGGGGCCGACCAGGACCAGGAATTCGCCGGCCGCCAGGTCGATGCTGACGTCCTGGACGGCGGTGAAACTGGTTTTCTCGCCGCGGATCGCGAACTGTTTGGTGACGTTGCGGAGCTGCAGTTTGGGTGTGTCACTCATGTGCCAGAGCCTGACCGTCGGGACCGCTGCCTTCGGGATACGTACCGTTGGCATACGGATTGAATTCGTTGGTGTAGAGGTCTTTTGCGGTGAGCTTGCCCGCTTCGAGTTCACCGTTGCGGACCAGCCAGTCGATCCAGGTCTGCAGTTCACGCTCGGCGACCACCCCGCCGGTCACCGGAATGCCCGAGCTGCGCCAGAATTCGACGGCCTTGGTGTCCTCGTTGCGGTTGCGCTTGGTGATGATCTCGCGGAACTTCGCCACCACCTCGTCGCGCGGGGTCACCTGGGTCCAGCGGATCGCCCGGGCCGTGCCCTGCACGAAATCGGCCACCGCATCCCGGTTCTCGGCCAGGAAATCGTCGCGCACCACATAGGTGCCGTAGCTGAACGCGCCGAACAGCGACTTGTCGGTGAACAACGGCCGGATACCGCCGCGCTGCAGGGCGGACTCGCGGTAGATCTCGTTGAGCGCGGCGACGTCGATCTGCCCGTCGCGCAGCGCCTGCTCGGTGTTGACCGGCGGCACCACCGTGAGGGTGACGGTCTTGATCTCCTCGTTGGTCAGCCCCTGCTTGGCCAGCCATTCCCGGGTGAGGAACTCGTGGTGGGCACCGAGGGTGTTCATGCCGACCTTTTTGCCGATCAGGTCGCGGGCCGAGCGGATCGGACTGTTCTCCAGCACGTAGTAGCCGGTGTACTCGTCCTCATCGGCGCCGTAGGAGCTGAGCACCGAGGTGATCGGCGCGCCCGCGGCGTTGAGCTTGACCACCGCACCGTTGAACGCCGAGCCGAAGTCGATGTCGCCGGTGGCCACCGATTGGATGTCCTGCGGCCCGCTGGTGGTGTTGCCGACCCACTCCAGTTTGACCTTCTGGTAGTAGCCGAGTTCCTCGGCGAGCTCGTGAAACTCCACCTCGCCGGTCCAGCCCTGGTAGCGCAGGACCGTCTTGCCGTCCTCGGTGCGCGCCGAGCTCCCCGAGGAGCCGCACGCGGTCAGTACCAACACGAATGCACTGAGCATCGCGAGTACCGAACTGAATAAGCGCATGGCCGTTGTCCCCTATGGAGTCGCACTGATTGGTGTGGCTCATGGTGGCAACGAACCGGGTTCGAGTAACCCTTTAGCCTCGCGGAGAATCGAAAGCCGGCCTGCGGCGAAGGGGATCGCGAGATTCCCCGAGAATCTCGCGATCCTGGTCACCCTCGGCGCGGGGCGGACGTCAGACAGGAAAGTCAGGTGCCGCCGAACTGCGGTTGGAGCACCGGGGCGAGCGCGGCGAGCGGGATGTGCGCCTGCACCGTGCCGCCGTCCATCGCCCACTGCATCCGCCCCGGGGTGAAATCGACCGGGGTGTCGTGGCCGACCGGGTAGTCGGGCATGTACAGGATCAACTCGTCCGGTGTCAGCGCCCAGGCCTTGTAACCACCCGAGTACACCTGGTCCGGGGTCCAGCGGTCCGGGGTGAACGGATAGGTACCGGGCTGGTGCGGCGGCGGTGCCGCGTCGAGCGCGGCGACGATGAACGGCTCCCCCAGTCGCGGGATCTCAACCCGGTGGTCGACGCCGGGCTTGAACAGATCGGCCAGCTGCAGCTGACGCCCGCCCGCGAACGTGAAGGTGCGGTAGGCGTCGCTGAAAATGGGGGCATTCGGGTGCGCGAGGGCGTCGGTCCCGACCGTGCCCGAGTACATCTCGTGGAAGACGGCAGTCATCGCGTCGCCATGGTGGAAGACCTCGAAGTGCTGCTCGCCGACGCTGTCGGCGGCCATCTTCTGCGCGGCGGTGCGCCAATTGTTCATCAGGTTGGTCAGGTACTGCCGGATGACGGGGTTGTCCACCAGGTCACCGGGCAGCGCCATCGTGATGTCACGAACCGCTTTCCGGTCCGAGGTCACCGACGTGCGGCAGAACTGTCCATCCCACTGACCGGCCAGCTCGTCGCAGAACGACGCCGCCGACGCCGCGGCGGGCGGAGCGGTCGTGACGGCCAGCATCGAGCCGGCCGCCAGGACCGCCGCCCACGTCCGCTTCCCCATCCGCATCATCGGCCGGCTCAGGCGAGTTCCACTTTGCTGGTGCGCCACTGCCCGTCCACCTTCTCCATCGTCATCTTGATGCGGCTGCGGTCGATGCGCGGGTCGGGCACGCTGGTGTTGGACACCGACTGGTCGACGAACAGCAGCACCACCACCTTGTCCTTGCTCGCCGACTGCACCGCCGACTCCACGACCACACCGTGCGCGGTGGCCTTGTTGTCGATCAGCAGCTGACGCAACTGCATGCTCGACTGCGAATACATGTCCTTGAACTCACCGGTCGCGCCGGCCAGCACCTGGTTGAAGTTTTCGTCGACCTTGTTCGAATCGATGCTCGTCAGGATCTGCGCGTACGACACCGCAGCTTCCTGCGCCTGCCGGCCGGCCTGGGCCACCTGCTCGGTCTGCCACAGCTTCCAGCCCAGGAATCCCGAAAGTGCCAGTGCGGCCACGAAGATCACGGCCAGGACGGCGCGCAGGATGTGCCGCCGCCAGTTTCGTGTCGTGGCCTCGGCTTCCGGCTCAGTCTCGTCGGCTTCCGTCTCGTCGGCTTCGGTCTCGTCGGCTTCGGTCTCGTCGGCTGAGGTTTCTTCGGTCTCGTCGGTTTCAGGCTCGGTGGCGTCGGCCTCGGCGCCCTCGGCGGCCTCCTCGATGCCGATCGCGTCGTCCACTGCTTCGACCTGCTCGTCAGTCTGCTTGTCGTTCGTCACAGTCACCGTCATCTCCTTTGGTGAGGTTGTGTAGTTCAGCGGGGCGGTTCGATCGGGAGTGTCGGGCCACCGTACGGCGTCGGGATGGTGTAACGGCCCTTGGGTGTCGGATCGGTGGTACGGCCCAGGTCAGCGCCCGGCGGCGGGCCCGCGGTGTCGTCGCCGGCCGGACGCGGGGCATTCTTGGCCCCGCGGACCAGGACGCCGGGATGGTCGTTGCGGCAGTACGTGTACATGAACGGCTCCGGGTAGTCGGCCGCCGACGGTGGGCGACGAGGTGTCCCGTAGTCGCAGGTGTAGCGCGGATAGATCTCGCCGGTGGCCCACAACCCGTTGTCGTGCATGACGCTGCCGATCGCATCGAGAACCGACGTGCGGTAGTTCGGGAACAGCGCGTGCAGCGCAGGGACCCGCACATACAGCAGTTGCGATGTGGTGGCCAGGCTTCCCAGCAGCTGCACCATCGTGTCGGAGTTGTCGACGAACAGGTTGTCGACCGAGTTCAGCGCACCGGGAGTTTCATTGGTCAACCGCCGGAAGCCGTCGCGCATGCGGTTGATCCCGTCGAATGTGGAACTCAGATTGTCCGAGGCCACCTCGATACCGGCGTTCTTGTCGGCCGCCAGGGTGAAAACCACTCTGCTGGTGCGCAACATGCTCGCGGTTTCGGGCAGCACCGAATCCAGCGTCGACAGCAGGAACGTACCGCCGTCGATGATGTCGGCCAGCTTGCGGGGGCCGGCGCTGCTCAGGCTCAGTTCCCGGCGGATCAGCTCCAGCTTGTCGACGTCGACCTGGGCCAGGGCCCCGTCGGCGTCGGCAAGCAGCTGGGCCAGGCTGACCGGCACGGTGCCCTCGGCGATGACACTGCCGTCGGTCAGGAACGGCCCCTGGGCCGAACTCGCGGTGAAGTCGATGTACTGCTCACCGGCGGGTGACAAACCCGAGACCCGCACCTGGCTGGACCTCGGAATCTGCACTGCCGAATCGACATTCACCACCGCGTTGACCCCCGAGCCGGTGATGTCGAGGCGCTCGACCCGGCCCACCCGGACCCCGCGCAACGTCACGTCCTGGTTCGGCAACAGGCCGGCGGACTCGGGCAGCTGGACGGTGAGACGGTACGTGGAGCCGAAGGGCTTGACCCGCAACGCGCCGATCAACAGGTAGGCGCTGGCCACCACCAATGTCAGCACCAGGGCGCCGGCCGACAACCAGGCCTTGCGGCGATACCCGAACCGGACCAGCCGCACCACGAGATCTGCCAGCGAGTTGATCACCGCGGCACCTCTTCGGCGGGCGGCGCCGCGGCCGGTGGGGCTTCGGCCGGCGGAACTTCGGCCGGTGGGGCTTCGGCGGGTGGCGCCTCGCCCGGCGCGGGGGCGGGCACGATCTCACCGGGTTCGGTCGGGCTCGGAATCACCGGCAGCTGTGGCACTGTCGGGCCACGCCCCACCACCCGCTCCTGCAGCCGCAGCAGCGTGTACTGCAACGAGCCGACGAGCTGATGCCAGTTGTACCGCTTGGGGCCGTGCAGGCCGGCATCCCCGCCGAACCCGATGTCGGGAATCGAACCGAGAATCAACCGGTCGATGCTCGCCCTGGTCGACCAGGCGTTGCTCGGCATGCTCTTCACGATGGGCGGCATCAGCCGGTTGAGCGCGAACAGCGTGGCGTTCGGGGCCAACGCCACGTCGTTCCAGGCTCCGGCCACCGTGTTGGCGTCGGCGATCACGCTGCGGCCGCTGGTGTCGGTACCGGCGATGGACGGGAACTTGCGCAATTCCTCGGAGGTGTCGCCGACCTGGGCGATCAGATCGGCGATCTGGGTGGTGTGTTCGGCCAGCACCTGCGTGGCCGGGGCGGCCTGATCCATCAATTCGCTGACGGTCTGGTTCTTCTCGTCGATCTGGCCGAGCAGCTTCGAGGTCTCGGTCATCGCAGTTTCCAGCTGCTCGGACCGGGCGTTCAGGGTTCCCAGCGTGTGATTGGTCTTGGAGATCAGGGTGCCGAACGCCTGCCCCTGGTCGCCGGTGGCCTTGCCCAGGCCGTTGATGATGTTGGTGAAGTTGCGTACCGCACCGCCGTTGACCAGGATCGCCGCCGAACCCAGCAGCGACTCGACGGTGGCGGCGGCCTGCGTCGAATCCAGGTCGATCACGTCGCCGTCCTTGAGCAGCGGCACATTCGGATCGACCGGGCTGGGCGGGCGAACTGAGACGAACACATCGCCCAGCGGTGTGGCCGAACGTAATTCGGCGGTGGTGCCCTGCGGCAGGCGTACACCGTCCATGATGCGCAGGGTGGTCACCGCGGTGTAATTGTGCGCCACCATCGAATCGACCTCGCCGACGTCGGCACCAGCCAACTTCACCTTGGCGTTGGCCGGCAGGTTCAACGCATTCGAGAAGATCGCGGTCAGCCGGTAGCCACCCGAGCCGACGCCGGGGGCCGGCAACGGCAGACTGGCCAGCCCCTCCGAGGCACAACCCGAAACCACCAGGCAGGCCGTCATCACCACGGGCAGCACATATTTGCGTATCGGCTTGCTCATCGTTGCCCCATCGCCGCCATGCCGTCGAGCACATACGTCAGTCCGAAGTCGGGGCCGAAGTCCTGCACTGTCCCGGTGCTGCAACCCAACTGCCGCAGCCCCATCATGTTGCAGATCTCCTTGACCGTCTGCGAGTCGAACAGCACCTTGTCGACGAGCACGTGCACCCGCGCCGCGCCGTTGCGCTGATCCACGATGTTGTAGAGGTTGTCCAGCGTCATCGGGGCGACGTCGAGAAGCTCGGCCAGATCCCGCTTGTGGTCGACGAACGTGCCGGTGGCGGTGTTGCCGTTGAGGACGATCTGCTTGATCTCGTCGCGGTGGGTTTGCAGTACCTCACCGACCTGGGTGATCACCTGGTTGAGTTTCTTGCCGGTGGTACCGGTACCGAAGTTCTCGTCGGCCATGATCTGACTGAGTTGGCGTACCGCCGAACCGAACTCGCGCAGGGTGGCATCGTTGTCGGCTGCCGCCTGGAACAGCGAGCTGAGGTTGCGCACGATCGTGGTGAGCTGATCGCGGGTCACCGCCCCCTTGTCGGCGCTGAGCCGCAATGCCTCCGACAGCTCCCCCAGGGCGTCCTTCATCTGCTGACCGTTGCCGTCGGCGATCGCGGCGCTGGCGTTGACGACCTCGGCGATCGGCCCGTTGCCCTTGCCGTCACCGCGCAGTGAGGACGACAGCTTGTCCAGGACATCGAGCACCCGGGCGAACTCGACCGGGGTCTTGGTGCGGTTCAGGCCGATGGTGTCGTGGTTCTGCAACGTCGGGCCGCCGCGATACGGGGGCGTCAGCTCGATCTGCCGGTCGGTGAGAATCGAATTGGAGACGGTGACGGCCTGCACGTCGGCCGGCACCCGCACATCCTTGTCGACGGTGAAATCGACCTCCACGTACCCGCCCTTGGGGGTGATCTTGGTGACCTTGCCGACCTGCATGCCGAGCACAGCAACCGTGTTGCCTTCGTAAAGCCCGGCGGCACTGTCGAACTGGGCGGTCACCGTGATGGTGTTGGTCAGGTCTTTGAGATACCACCAGCCGGCACCGGCCACCGCGGCCAGCGCCAGTACGGCCACCGAGACCAGTGCCACCAGCCTTCTGTTCATTTGCAGTCCTTGAGGTACTGGATCATGTTGAACTGCTTGGCCCGCCCGCTGATCGCGCACATCCAGGAGTCGATCAGCAGACCGTTGGCGACATTGAGGTCAGCAGCGTTGCCGGTACCGGTGGCGTTGGCCAGGCCCCGCAAGGTCACCGGGGCGGTCTGCAGGAAGCTGCGCAGCATGTCGTCGTGCTGGCCCAACATGTCCGACAGCTCGCGGATGTTGGTGAGCAACGCCTCGAGTTCCGGACGGTCGTCGATGGCGATACCACTGAGGGTCTCGACGAGATTGGTCAGAGACGCCAGCATTGCCTGAAATGAGGCGCGGCGCATGACGAATTCGCCGAGCAGATCGTTGCCCTGGTTCACCAGATTGCCGATGGTCGACTGCTGGCGACGCAGCGTGTTGCTGACCACCTCGGTGGTCTGCAACAGCGTGCCCAGCTGGTCACGCCGGCTGGCGATGATCTGCGCCAGGGTGTGGGTGTTCTGCAGGGCCCGCGGCACGATCGCCGGCAGCCCGTCGAGCTGCTGTCCCAAGATTCCCAGCGATTGGGCGAACTTGTCGGAATCGACCTGTTCAAAGGTGGTGGTGACGTCGGCCAGTGCCTCCTGCAGATCGTAGGGCACCTCCGTGTGGTCGAGGTCGAAGTTGTTGCCGGGCAACGAGTCGGCCCCGGCGGGCTGCAAGGCCAGATAGCGCGACCCCAAGATGGTGGTGATCTTGATGACCGCGCGCGAATCCCTGCCGAGCGGAACGTTATTGCGCACCTTGAGTTTGGCCTCGACGTGGTCGCCGGCCAGCTTCATGCTGAGCACCTCGCCCACCGGGATACCGGCCACGGTGATCGGGTTACCCGGTTTGAGCGCGGCGGCCTGCAGGAACTGCGCGGTGTACTTGCGGTAACCGATATCGGCCACCTTGACGATCAGCATCGCCCCGATCAGCACGGACACCACGGCAATCGCCGTGACTCCCAGCCACATCCGGTTGCGACCCTCCAGCGGTCTGCGCCGCTTGTGCACTTTCTTCGCTTTCTCAGCCATTGGCCATATTCCTGCATCTCGGGCTGTAGGCCGCCTTGTTCCCCGGTGTTGCGGCGTCGACGATGATGGGTGTCACGTCATTGAGCCCGGGGAAGAATCCCGTCGCGTTCAGGTCGCAGGCATAGGAGTTCGCGTAGGCGCCTTCGTTGGTGATCCGGGCGAATCCCTTGAGCAGCAGCGGCAGGTTGGCGCCGGTGAACGCCAGCTGGGGTTCGATACTCACCATGTGTTGGGCGAAGCCAGGTTCCCGAGTGACAAGTTGGTTCAGCGAGGGATAGACCTCGTCGGTGATGGTGGACAGCTGGCGGACCACTCGTGAGATCGAGCCCATCGACTCCACCATCTCCGGCCGCCGGGCATCGAAAGTGCTCACCATGCCCCGGGTTTCGGTGATGACCTGATCAAGGCTGTTGTTGTGCTTGGCCAGATTCTGGGCCACGGTGTTGAGGTCGTTGATCACCTGGCCGAGTTCCTCGTCGCGGCCGGCGAACGAATCGGTCAACTGCGCGGTCTGATCGACCAGTGCCGCGATCGAGGCCTTGTCCCCCTGCAGTGAGGCGATCACGCCTTGGGTCAGGTTGTCGGCGTCACGCGGGTTGAGCACGCTGAACAACGGCTCGTAGCCATTGAGCAGGGTGCCGACGTCGAACGACGGATCGGTGCGCTCGACCGGGATGACCGCACCGGCAGGCAGCACCCCCGGTTCCCCGAGCTTGCCCAGTGACAGGCCGAGATAGCGCTGACCGACGATGTTCTGGTACGTCACCGAGGCCACGGTGGTGCCCAGCAACTGCTGGTCGTTCTGAACCACGAACGACACCCTGGCCAATGCGCCGTCCAGTTCGATCTTTTCGACGCGGCCCACCCGCACCCCGGCCATCCGGACGTCGTCGCCCTCGCGCAGGCCGAACACGTCGGTGAACAGCGCCGAATATCCAGTGGTGTGCCCGGCCACGTCACGACGCAGCGTGACGTACACCAGCCAGGTCAGGGTCAGGGCCACCACCATGAACAGTGACAGCCCGATCATCGCTCCGCGGTATTTCATCGAGGCTCTCCGGAGGAAACTGGTTGTGCCACTTGACTGTCCGAAACCGACACGGTGGTGCCGCGGGCCACCGGGCCGAGCAGCAATTGGGTGGCCGCGCTGGCCGGCCGGCCGGTGGCGACGCTCAACGCTGCGCGTTCCTGCCGGCTCCCCACCGGACCCACGTTCCCTCCGAAGGAGGCCGGTGCCGCCTCGGCCGGCAGCAGCGGGCTCTGCGGTCCGGGCGGCGGACCGGCGCCAGGGGCGGGAGCCGATCCCGGCACCGAGGCGGCCGGCGGGGCGTTGGCCGGGCGGGGGGCCACCGGCGCCGGCGGCGACAACGGCACCGGCGGGGGTGGTGTCGGCCCCAGCGCCGGATTGGCCGTACCCGGTACCGGCGGCGACGGCGGCATCCAGGACGGCAGCGGCGGATTGGGGTCGGCCAGGTTGGGGTTCGGGTTGACCAGCGGCGGCCCGACCGCCATCAGGTTGCCGCTCGGACCCACCACGGTGCCGGGCGGCGGTGCCAGATCAGCGGGCGGCTGATAGTTCTGCGGCAACAACACATCCGGCAGTGCCGGGCGCGTCGGCACCAGCGGGGCGGTGTAACAGCTGGGGCCCTTGAGCTCGCCGTACTGCGGGCAGTCCGCCCGGGTGTAGCTGTAGGACGGGGTGAACGACAGGTTCACCCGCATGTTGCCGAAATCGTGGTCGGGCATCCAGACGTGCTCGAAGAACTTGTCCGAGAGCTGGTTGAGTTTGACGAACGCCGGCACCCAGTTCCCGGAGGACTGGGCCAATTCCCCTACCACCGGCGTCATTTCGGTGGTGATCCGGACCAGCTGGTCGGAATGGTTGGCCAACGAGGTGTGGGTGGTGTCCATGGTGTTGATGCCGCCGTTGATCAGCGCGGTCAGCTGCGAGCGCTGCTCGACCAGGGTCTGCATCGGCTGCACGGCCTTGTGCAGGGTGTCGAGCAGATCCGGGGCGGTCTGCTGCAGACCACGGGTGGCGTCGATCAGGGCCGACACGGTCGTCTGATCGGGATCGGTCGCCACGATCGAATCGAGCTGGTCGATCAGACGATTCAGCTGGGCACCGCTGTTGAGCAACTCGGTGCGGCGGTTCTCGGTCGCGGCGTTCACGGCGGCCAGGATGCCCACCGTCTTGTCCTCCCGCCCGCGCCCGGTGGCGGCCAGCACGTCACGCAACTTGCTGATCGTGGTCTGGAACAGCACCGTGGGCAGCTCGGTGTCCTCGGGGATCTGGGCGCCGGCTGCGATCGGCGCTGCGGGACCATTTCCCGGGCCAGAAGCGCGGTCGACCAACTGCACCGACGACACCGCGAACACGTTGCTCGGTACCACGCGGGCGGTGACGGTGCTCGGAATCGACGCTGCGTACTCGGGTTTGAGATTGATGTGGACGTAGTTGGGTTCGCCGTTGGCCGCCGGGACGACGTCGTCGACCATGCCCACCAGGACACCGTGGTACTTCACATCCGAGCGCTGCGGCAGGCCGTCACCGACGTTGATCAGGGCCGCCACCACCGGCACCCGGGCGTCCAGGCGACCGGTCGCCTTCACCAATAGCACCGTCGAAATCAGCGCTGCCACAACGAGAACCGCCGCACCACAGCCCAGCAACTGGCGGTCTGTCGGGCCCCGGCCGTCGGTCTCCAGTGAGTTACCCATCTAGCCGCCGAACCTCGCTCCGGAATCGACCGTCCACAGCGCCATGGTGAGCAGCATGTTGACGATGATCACCACGGTGATGCTGGCCCGCATGGCGTGCCCGGCCGCCACCCCCACACCTACCGGCCCGCCCGAGGCGTAGAACCCGTAGTAGCACTGCACCGTCGAGGCGATCCACACGAAGATGACGGTCTTGAGCAGCGAGTAGAGGATGTCCTGACCGGACAGCATCAGGGTGAAGTAGTGCAGGTACGAACCGGTGGAGCCGCCGCTGATCAGATACACCACGACCTGGGTGGTCAGATAGCTGACCGCCAGGCACAGGACATACAGCGGGACCACCGCGACCACCGAGGCCATCAGCCGTGTGGTCACCAGATACGGGATCGGCCGGATGGCGATGGAATCGAGCGCATCGATCTCCTCGGCGATCCGCATCGAGCCCAGCTGTGCGGTGAACCGGCAGCCGGCCTGGGTGGCGAACGCCAGCGACGCGGCGATGGGGGCCAGTTCGCGGGTGTTCACCAACGACGAGATGATCCCGGTCGCCGGACCGAGCCCGAGCAGGTCCAGGAAGTTGTAGCCCTCGATCCCGACGAGCGCACCCACCGTGATACCCAGCACCACCGCCACACCGGCGGTGCCGCCGCCGACCACGAGCGAGCCGTTGCCCCAGGCGATGTCGGACAGCAGCCGGACGAACTCCCCGCGGTAGTGGCGCAGCGCAATCGGCACCGCCGCCAGCGCGCGGACGAAGAACACCATCATGTGGCCCAGCCGGATCACCGGCGTGGACGCGCGCCGGTAGAGCCGCACCCACGGGGCGAGCAGCGGGGGAACGAACGCGGACGCCGTCATCTCACAGCCCCACCCGCGGGAACAACATGATGTACAGCTGGCTGATCGCGACGTTGACCACCATCAGCAACAGAATCGATTCCACCACCGCGGCGTTCACCGAGTTCGCCACGCCCGTCGGTCCACCCTTGGTGGACAAGCCCTTCTGGCAGGACACCACGGCCACGATCGCGCCGAAGATCACCGCCTTCACCAGCGCCACGATCATGTCGCCGGTGGTGGCGAACGAGGCGAACGTCGCCACGAAGCTGCCGGGGGCACCGTTCTGGAAGTACACGTTGAACAGGAAGCTGGCCAGGAAGCCGACGAAACACACCACGCCGGTGAGCGCGACACCGATCATGATCGCGGCCGCGAACCGCGGCACCACCAAACGCTGGATCACCGAGACGCCCATGACCTCCATGGCGTCGGTTTCCTCTCGCATGGTCCGCGAACCCAGGTCCGCGGTGATGGCCGAGCCGACCGCCGCGGCCATCAGCACGGCCGCCGTCAGCGACGCGGCCTGCCGGATCACCGCCAGGCCACTGGCCGCGCCGGCCAGCGACGTGGCACCGACCTGCCCGGCCAGCAAGGCGAACTGGATCGACAGCGTGACGCCGATGGGCAACGCCACCAGCACGGTGGGAACCACGGCGGTGCCCGCCATGAACGCACCCTGCCGGACGAACTCCTGCCACTGGAAGCGGCCCGTCACCAGGTCGAGGAAGAGGATCTGGACGGTCCGGACTCCGAGCACGAATTGGTCACCGACGGTGGTGAGCGACGCCAGCGGATGACGCCGGGCATAGCCGGTGGCCCAATTCTCGATGGCGTCGATTCCCCGTCCCGGTTCGACCCCATCAGACACGCTCTCGGGCGGCGCCGTCATCCTCTCTCATTAAGCCGAGCAGTCAACGTTCAATCCCTCCCCAGGCCGAGGCACGGCAGCCACGTTCGACCGGATAACTCGCAGTGGTTGGCACCGTAACGTCGGCACTCGCACCCCGTCAACGTTTTGCCGAATTCTCATTCACTTAGCGAGGTTGGCTCATCAGTTTCCACCAGATCCGCACCGCTGACCGGCACTTCGCCGTGTCCATTCCGGTGCGCGGGCGCGCCTGTCTCACGTACCGTATAGACGGTAAAAGCAGTGCATTCCGGCCAAAACCAGCGTCACCAAGGTTGACGCTGACGTCAGGACCTCGTCCGGGTCGTCCAGGGATTCGCGTCCCGCGGACGAACTCGCCACGAAATCCGTGTCCGGCATGCCCGTTAACTTTGCTGATCGTGTCGAAACCCTGAAAGAAAGCCGCCGATGTTGTCCACGCCCGCTGCGCGGCGCCGCTGCGCAGCGCTGCACCGAAGTCTACTGACTACAAGCGATGTCAGTCGGGATTCGGGGCGACTGTTCACGAGGGGAACGGTCGGCCACCGCCACGGCCGACCGACCCGCCGCGGATTCCGGCGCCAGTCGGCGGTTTGCGCGAGCGCACGCGGGCACCGTCCCCGCCGGGGCGACCCAGTTCGCCAACATGGGCTCAGCTACCGCGTCTCGGCAATACCCTGATCGCCATGGCACCAGCGCAACGCGAACCCAACGTCGTCG
Organism: [Mycobacterium] fortunisiensis; assembly: GCF_019050325.1. Classification (GTDB taxonomy): domain Bacteria; phylum Actinomycetota; class Actinomycetes; order Mycobacteriales; family Mycobacteriaceae; genus Mycobacterium; species Mycobacterium fortunisiensis. The sequence continues at coordinate 74,922 of NZ_VOMB01000024.1, forward strand.
TCCTCGGCGGCGGCTCCTGGGGCACCACCGTCGCCTCGATCTGCGCCCGGCGCGGGCCGACCCTGCAGTGGGTGCGCTCGGCGGAGACCGCCGAGGACATCAACGCGCGGCAGCGTAACTCGCGTTATCTGGGCAACGACGTCGCCCTGCCCGAAAACCTCAAGGCCACCACCGATTTCAGCGAAGCAGCGAACTGTGCCGATGTGATCGTGATGGGCGTCCCGTCGCACGGTTTCCGCGGGGTGCTCACCGAACTGGCCCGTGAACTGCGGCCGTGGGTCCCGGTGGTCTCCCTCGTCAAGGGCCTTGAGCAGGGCACCAACAAGCGGATGAGCCAGATCGTCGACGAAGTGCTGCCCGGGCACCCGGCCGGCATCCTGGCCGGGCCGAACATCGCCCGCGAGGTCGCCGAAGGCTACGCCGCGGCCGCTGTGCTGGCCATGCCCGATCAGCACCAGGCGGCCAAGCTCGCAGAACTGTTCCGCACCAAGCGGTTTCGCACCTACACCACCGACGACGTGGTGGGTGTCGAGATGGCCGGGGCGCTCAAGAACGTCTACGCCATCGCGGTCGGCATGGGCTACTCGCTGGGCATCGGGGAGAACACCCGCGCCATGGTGATGGCCCGGGCGGTCCGGGAGATGGCCAAGCTCGGCGAGGCCATGGGCGGGCAGCGCGACACCTTCGCCGGGCTGGCCGGCATGGGAGATCTCATCGTCACCTGCACCAGCCAGCGCAGCCGCAACCGTCACGTCGGCGAGCAACTGGGTGCCGGCAAGAAGATCGAGGAGATCACCGCCTCGATGAACCAGGTCGCCGAGGGAGTCAAGGCGGCCAGCGTGATCATGGAGTTCGCCGACGGGTACGGCCTGCCCATGCCCATCGCCCGCGAGGTGGACGGGGTGATCAACCACGGCTGCACCGTGGAGGACGCCTACCGCGGCCTGGCGGCCGAGCAACCCGGCCACGAGGTGCACGGCTCGGGGTTCTGAACCCCGGCCCTTGAAATCAACCTGATCGCAACCGGTCACCACAGCCGGCCGGTGGCGCATTGCCGCTATCGGCCGGCCTTTCTGCAGTACAGCGCCGTGCCCAACTGGCGCAATGACATGGACGCGGCCGACCGCAGACCGAGCCGGACCGAGACCCTGTCGGTATCGCACTACCGTGACCGTCCGTGCATGTCAGCGGCACGAAGGGACTCGCGATGGCAACCTCGCCACAGGTCGCACGATGACCATTCTCAAGCCCCGCGCCACCCTGGCGGCGCGGCCCGCCCGGACAGCCGCTGCACCGTCCCGACACCTCCTCGCGCTCGCCGCACTACTGAGCCTGGTCGGTGTCGTGGTCGCCTGGGATCTGCTAGTCCGACTGGAGGTCTTCTCACCCACGCTGCTGCCCTCGCCGGGTGACGTCGCCGGCGCTGCCCGCGCGATGTACGTCGAAGGCACCCTGCTCGACGACGCCACGGCGAGCTTCCGCCGCGCACTCAGCGGCTTCCTGGTCGGCTCGGCCCTGGCGATCGTGGTGGGCACCCTCACCGGCCGCAGCCGAACCGCCCGGGTGCTCATGGAACCCACCATCCAGGTCATCCGGCCGATCCCAGCGATTGCCCTGGTACCGCTGGCCATCCTGTGGTTCGGCATCGGCGAGGAATCCAAACTGTTCCTCACCAGTCTCGGCGTGTTCTTCCCGGTGTGGGTCAACACCCACACCGGCATTTCCTCGACCCGCGACGACTACCTGCGCGTGGCGGCCTGCCTCGGCGCTCCGCGGCACCAGGTGTTCACCTCGGTGGTGCTGCCCGCGGCACTGCCCTTCATCCTGACCGGCCTGCGGCAGGGCATCGCCATGTCACTCATCCTGATCGTCGCCTCCGAGCAGGCCGGTGTCGCCGAGGGGCTGGGGTTCCGGCTCGACCAGGCCCGGCTGTTCAGCCAACCGGACCGGCTGTTCGCCTGCCTCGTCGCGCTCGGACTCGTCGGCGCGCTGGCCGACCAGCTGTTCCACCGCGCCACCCGAGCGCTGGTCCGCTGGGCCAAGGAACAGGCATGACGGCCGCCGGGATCACCGCGGCCGGGATCAGCGTCGAATATCCCGGTGGCAAAACGGTTCTCGACCGGCTCGATCTGACGGTGCCGGCCGGATCCTTCCACGCACTGTTGGGCCCGTCGGGGTGCGGCAAGTCCACCCTGCTCAACTGCATGGCCGGCTTTGTCCGCCCGTCCACCGGCCACGTCTCGTTCAACGGTGCCCGGATCACCGGGCCGAGCCGCGAACGCGGCGTGGTCTTCCAACGCGACGTGCTGTTCCCCTGGGCGACCGTCAGCGGCAACATCAGGTTCGCCTTGCGCGCCGCGAAAGTTCCTCGCGCCCAACGACGTGATCGGATTGCGGAGTTGCTCGACGCGGTCGAGCTACCTGCCGAGGTGGCCACCAAACTACCTCACGAACTCTCCGGCGGCATGCGCCAACGCGTCGGCATCGCCCGGGCGCTGGCCAACAGCCCGCAGGTATTGCTGATGGACGAACCGTTCGGCGCACTAGATGCGTTGACCCGCATGCAGATGCAGGACCTCGCCATCAACCTCTGGGAAAAGACCAGCACCACCATCGTTTTCGTCACGCACGACGTGGACGAGGCGATCCGTATCGCCTCGTCCATCGTCATCATGGGCTCCGGCGGCACCATCGTCGACCAGCTCGACAATCCCCTGCCCCGACCACGGCCCGCAGACCGCGTCGCCGAGTTCAGCGGATACGCCCAGCTACGGCGGCGCCTGCACGCCCGGCTCCGCCCCGACCCGGGCCCGATCACCGAACCGACTGGAGACCACACGTGAAACTACGACCGATCGCCACCGCAGCCGCCGTGATGTTAACCGTGGCCGGCGCGCTCACCGGATGCGGCGGCGGCACCGATGCTGCGCAGCAGCCACTGACCGTCGGCTGGGTCGTCGACCCGAGCTGGTCACAGGTGCCGGTGGCGCAGGACCTCGGCTACCTCGAGGACACCGGACTCACGGTCAAGGTGGTGCCCTTCCCGACCGGCGCTGCAGCACTGGAAGCGCTGGCCGGCGGCGCGATCGACGTCTCCAACGGCGGTGACGTGCCAACCTCGGCCGCCGCGCTGAAAAATCCCGACCTACGGATCATCGCGGATGGCGCCCGCTGGACCGAAGGCCGCTTCGTCGCGCGAAGATCAGCTGGTATCAACACAATCTCCGACCTCGCCGGACGCAAGGTCGCGGTGCCGCTCGGCAGCAGCGCACACTACTTCGCCAGCAGCTTCCTGGCCGAGGCGCATGTCGACGCCGAACTGATCCAGACCGGCCCATCCGAAATCGTCACCGCGATCGCCAATCACGATGTGGACGTCGTGGCGGTGTTCCAACCCGTGATCGCCAAGGTGCTCGACGCGCTCGGGGACGACGCGATCGAACTGCAGGGCAGCAACAAATACCAGCAGCACAGCTTCTACCTGACCAATGCCGACACCTTGGCTGCCCGCGAGCCGGCACTGGAGCAGTTCGTGGCCGCCGTCCGCAAAGCCGATACGCCACTGACCGAGCGGGATCCGGCAGCCCTGGCCGCGGTCGCCAAGGCGACCGGCCTCGAGCAGCGGGCGATCGCCGACGTCGTCGGAGAATTCGACTTCACCACCCGGCTCGGCCCCGAACTCGCCGGCGACCTCGCCGACCGCGCCCGCTGGGCCCAGAGCATCGGGCGCATCCCCAAGGATGCACCGATCCCCGACTACAACACACTGATCGTGACCACACCGCTGGACGGCGCCGACCGATGAGCGACATCCGGCTGATCGGTCTCGGCGGCACCATATCGATGCACGAAACCGCCTCCGGGGCAGTGCCTTTCACCGATGCCGCCGCGCTCGCACAACGCGTCGACGGATTCGGCGGTGCCGAAGATCTCGCGCTCATCGGCGGCTCGGAAGTCGATTTCGGACTGCTGGAGCGGCTCGTGGCACGCATCGGCGCGCTCGTCGCTGAAGGCGTCGGCGGTGTCGTGATCACCACCGGCACCGATTCGATCGAAGAGGTGTCGACCTGGCTGGCCTACCGCAACCGGTGGCCGGTTCCAGTCGTCGTCACCGGCTCGATGATCACCGGGGGTCGACCCGACAGCGACGGGACCGCCAACCTCGCGGACGCACTGACCGTCGCCACCTCCGGAATCAGCGCCGACCCGGTCGTGGTTTTCTCCGGACAGGTCTTCGCCGCGCGCGAAGTGCTCAAGGTGTCCGGGGTGGCCCGCGACGCCTTCGACGCACCCGGCCGCGGACCGATCGCCGTGGTGGGTGGTGGTGAAATCGATTGGTTCCGAAACATCCCTCGCGGCAACGCCTATGGCGCGCCGGCCGCGCCGATCGCACCCGTCCCCGTCATCGTCGCCGCACTGGGCGATGACGGAGCGGTGTTGCGGTACGCGGGTGCAGGACAACCGGCCGTCGTGATCGCCGCCAACGGGGCCGGCAACCTGCCGCCCGGCCAGGCCGCCGCCGCGTGCGAGCTGCTCTCGGACGGAACGCTTGTCGTCATCACGACCCGCGCACCGGACGCCCGGGTCGCGCCGCGCTACGGCTACCCCGGCGGCGTCGCAACCCTGACCGCGGCCGGCGCCTCGCTGGCACCGGGCTTGTCACCACATCGGGCCCGCCTGCTGATGTCACTCGGCGTCGCCCAGGGCCGCGACCGAGCCGGCCTACAACGATTGCTCGACCTCGAAACCGCCCCGGCGAGCCTCAGCCGATCGTGAACGTGGGCTTGAAGTCCGACTCCTGCTCACCGATGACGAAACTGCCCGACGGGCTGATCACGAAGCCCGACTGATTGCGCCCGTCGATGCACGAGGTGCTCACCCCGTCGGTGCCGCAGCTGACCGTCTGGTAGCTGATCCGCGAGTTCGGCGGCAGCGGCTTGGCCTCGCCGACGACGGCGAACACCGGGGCCGGCGAACTGGCGAACCCGGGCACTCCCGGCCCGCCGCTGACCAGGTTGGCCCCGTTGGGTGCGGCCGGGATCGGCCCGCTGCAGCCGTAGCTTCCGGTGCGCTGCAGCACGCAGGTGATGCCGTCGGGGGCACCGAACGCGTACCAGTTGTTGTCCATCACCGCGTATTCCGAGGTTTTCACCGGTGCGTACGCGTTCACGTTGGGGACGGCCGGTGGCGCCGACGGGTCGGCATGCGCGGCCCCGGCCGCGCCCATCACCGCCGACGCGGCACCCACGAGCCCGATCAGCACTCTGCTCAGCACGCCGTCACCCTAACCCGGTGCGAGGAAGCGGTCCACCGCACCGGGATCGCGCTATTTGTCCTGTCCGCAGGCCAGGTCGACGTACACCGTGGTGTACCGGACCCGCTCCTCGGTGTTGCCCCGCGGAGCGGCCTTGAGCTCGGTGATGTCCCGCCCCGGACGGACCGCCTTGACGCTGCAGTCGTCCAGCGATCCGCTGCCCACCCGGCTCTGGATGACGCGGTAGCCCTCGTCCTGCAACTGTTTGATCGTCTGCTCGGCTGAGCCAGTCCCACCGGGCGCGGCCGCGGCCGGTCCGGCCAGAGCCAGCGCACCGAGGGCGAGGCCGGCCGCGGCGGTGGCGACAAAGGCATTTCTGACGGTGTTCCTCATTGAACTACCTGCTTTCTGCTGAATATGTTTCAGCCTAGGCAGACAATTCTTCGGGGTCCATCAACTCATAGTGAACACATACGAAGGAACGCATACGGTTTTGACGCCAAAGAATATTCAGGTTCAATTCACATCTTCCGCAGACCGGCCACCGGCGGTGCCGTCTTGCCGACCAGTGGAATTCGCACCGTAAACACGGTTTTACCAGGCCTTGAGGCGACAGCGACGGTACCGTGATGGGCCTCCACGATCGACGCCACGATGGCCAGTCCCAAACCCGTGCTACCCAATTCTCGGGACCGAGATTTATCGGCCCGGACAAACCGTCCGAATAGATTTGGCAACAATTCGGCATCGATTCCCGGACCGTCGTCGGTAATCGTCAATTCTGCGAATTCATCGGTCTCGGTCAACGCGACGGTGACCGTCACGCCGGGCGGAGTGTGCATCCGCGCATTGGTCAGCAGATTGCTGAGCACCTGGTGCAGGCGGGCCAGATCTCCGCGCACCCACACCGGATCGTCGGGAAGGTCGGCCACCCAGTGGTGCTCGGGCGCCCCGACCGCCACATCGTTGACCGCGTCGACCGCCAGATCGCTCAGGTCGACGTCGTCGGTCTCCAGCTCCTGCCCTTCACTCAACCGCGACAGCAACAGCAGGTCACTGACCAGGCCGGTCATCCGCCGCGCCTCGGCCTCGATACGGGCCAGCGCGTACTCGGTGGTGGGCGGCAGGTTCGCACTGTCCTGGCGGGTCAGTTCGGCATAGCCCTGGATGGCCGCCAGCGGCGTGCGCAGCTCATGGCTGGCATCGGTGAGGAACTGGCGGGTACGCCGGTCGGAGGCCGCCAACGCGGCCAGCGCGCTGTCGACGTTGACCAGCAGCTGGTTGAGCGTCTCCCCCACCAGACCGACCTCGGTGTCCGGATCGGTGTCCTTGTCGCGCACCCGCGTGGTGATGCGGTGGTCGGCACCGTCCAACGGCAACGTGGCGACTTTCGCCGCCGTCGCCGCCACCCGGCTCAACGGCCGCAGCGAGTAGCGCACCACCGCGATGGTGCCGAGGGCGGTGACGATCAGGGCGATGACGATCATCACCGCGACCGTCACGGTCTTGCGGGCGATCACCGTGTTCGCCGAGTCCAGCGACACCCCCGAAACCAGCACGTCGCCGTTGTCGGCGGGCTGACTGGACACCCGGTAGGCACCCAGCACCGGCAGTTTCACGGTGCGGGGATGCTCGTCGGCCCAGTTGTACTGGTCGAGCGCCTGGGTCACCGCCACCGGAGCCGGGTGTGGCTCGTTGTCGGAGAACACCGCCGACTGGACCACCTCGCCGTTGTGCAGCACCGCGATCAGATTGCCGGGGGCCTGTCCGACGAACGCGGTGAGCGCCTCGGCGTCCGCGATGGCTTCGTGCCCGGCCTGACTTTCCAGCAATTTGTCATACGAGTGGCTGAACGCCGCCAGCGACCGCGACAACTCGGTATCGCTCATCGTCGTCACATACGTGTGCAGGCTGTAGACCGACAGCACGCCGACCGCGAACAACACCACCGTGACGATCGCGCTCACCCCGAGCACCAATCGTCGGCGCAGTGAGCGCGGCCCCCATCGTCTGAGCGGCATTAACGGATCACGGCGCGGGCCGCAGCATGTAACCGACCCCGCGCACGGTGTGGATCATCGGCTCCCGGTCGGTGTCGACCTTCTTGCGCAGGTACGAAATGTAGAGGTCGACGATGCTGGACTTTCCGCCGAACCCGTAGTTCCAGACCCGGTCGAGGATCTCGGCCCGGCTCAGCGCCCGGCGCGGGTTGCGCATCAGGTACCGCAGCAGCTCGAACTCGGTGACCGTCAGATTGATCGGCTCGCCACCACGAGTGACCTCGCGGCTGGCGCCGTCGAGCACCATGTCGCCGACCTTGAGGATCTCCTCCGACGGCGGCGTGGTGTGGCTGGACCGGCGCAGCAGACCACGCAGCCGCGCCACCAACTCCTCGAGACTGAACGGCTTCGTCATGTAGTCGTCGGCGCCGGCCGTCAACCCGGAGACCCGGTCCAGCACCGAATCCCTGGCGGTCAAGAACAACGTGGGCGTGTAGCCGTCGGCCTCGCGGACCCGCTGCAGGATCTGCAGACCGTCGATGTCCGGCAACATGATGTCGAGCACCACCACGTCGGGTTCGATCTCGTCGAACTTCGCCACGGCGTCATGACCGTTGTGCGCCACGTCCACGTCCCAGCCCTCGTAGTGCAGGGCCATCTTGACCAAGTTGGTCAGTGCCGGCTCGTCGTCAACCAGCAACACGCGGATGGGCGACCCGTCGGCACGGTGAATCTTGGGCAGCTGTCCGAGGATGGCCTGCCGCGGCTGCTGAGCCCGGGGAGAAACCGACATCGTCGTCATATTCCCATTGTGAGCAGTACACAGACCGTTGTCACGGAGTTCATATGGAGTTCTAAGGCAATGCTTGTTGTCGCCACGTTCATATGACGTGGGTCACTTTCGACATACCACGTGACGCGGCGCCAGAAGGCCTGCAATACATACCTTTTCAAACATCCAGGTGAACATTTGGTGCTGGCTCGATCGCGGTACGGCGTGATTCCCGCTGCCTACCAGGCACATTCGGATACGCGATACGCGCCTGAAACATTTGGGTTCTCTATGCATGCGGCAAACTTCCTTGCCGCTGCTCACAGCGATAAATACGCTCGCTCACAGCAATTGGGTGTAGCCGAGCCGCGGCAGGTCCGCGACTGGACTTGTGTCGCTCTGCGCTTCAACACCTTTCAGTAGTCGTCTACCGACGACGACGTCAATAACTTTGCGCGGACCGCAACGGGGCGAGCCGTCGCATCACCAACTCCCCCCGGAGGCGCGCAATGCAGCAAACCGCACAACTCGCGGAACGGGCCAGGTCCGTCCTGCGCTACGACCTACCTGCCTCGCTGGTGGTGTTCCTGGTCGCCCTCCCCCTGTCACTGGGTATCGCCGTGGCCTCCGGCGCCCCGGTGCTGGCCGGCATCATCGCGGCCATCGTCGGCGGCATCGTCGCCGGCTCACTGGGCGGGTCCCCCCTGCAGGTCAGCGGGCCGGCCGCGGGCCTGACGGTGGTGGTCGCCGGCCTGATCAGCCAGTTCGGCTGGGCGGTGACGTGCGCGATCACCGTCGGCGCAGGCGTGCTGCAGGTGCTGTTCGGGCTGAGCCGGGTGGCACGGGCCGCGCTGGCGATCTCCCCGGTCGTGGTGCACGCGATGCTGGCCGGTATCGGCATCACCATCGCCCTGCAGCAGGTACATGTGTTACTCGGCGGCAGCTCCAACAGCTCGGCCTGGGCCAACATCTCCGAGCTGCCCGCCCAGCTGATGAGCGCCCACGGACCCGGCCTGCTGCTGGGCCTGCTGGTCATCGTCACCTTGGTGGGGTGGCGCTGGGTGCCTGCCCCGATCAACAAAGTCCCGGCCCCGCTCGTCGCGATCGTGGGCGTGACGGTCCTGTCGGTGCTGGCACCGTTCGATGTCAGCCGGATTCAGATCAACGAATCGCTGATCGACGCGCTGGCCTTGCCCAGCCTGCCCGATGGCAACTGGGCCGCCTTCGCAGGCGGCATCTTGACCGTCGCGCTCATCGCCAGCGTGGAAAGCCTGCTGTCGGCCGTATCTGTCGACCGCATGCACAACGGACCCCGCACCAACTTCGACCGCGAGATGATCGGCCAGGGCGCCGCGAACATCGCTTCCGGGGCCGTCGGCGGACTGCCGGTCACCGGTGTCATCGTGCGCAGCTCCACGAACGTCGCCGCCGGTGCGCGCACCCGGGCCTCGGCGATCATGCACGGCGTGTGGATCCTGGCCTTCGCCGTACCGTTCGCCGGCCTGGCACAGATGATCCCCACCGCGGCCCTGGCCGGCCTGCTCATCATGATCGGCCTGCGGCTCGTCAATCGCGCCCATATCGAAACCGCAAGGCTCACCGGCGATTTGGCGGTCTACGTGATCACCATCGCGAGCGTGGTGTTCCTCAACCTGCTCGAAGGTGTGGCGATCGGCCTGGTGCTGGCGATCGCGCTGACGGTGTGGCGAGTGGTGCGGACCAAGATTCATGCCGAGCCGGCCGGCGCGCAGGACTGGCTGGTCACCATCGAGGGCTCCTGCACCTTCCTGTCGCTGCCCAAGCTGACCAAGACCCTGGCCACCGTGCCCGCCGACGCCGATGCGACGGTGGAACTGTCCGTGGACTTCATCGACCACGCCGCCCATCAGGCCATCGAGGACTGGTGCCGCCAGCACCGCGCCGCCGGCAACAATGTCGAGCTGCACGACCTGGGCGCCGTCGAGATGGACAGCGCGGTGCTGGGACCGCCGATCCGCAACTTCACCCCGTTCGACAAGCGGTCGGGTGTGGTGCCGTGGAGTTCCTGGCAGCCGAACGAGACCCCGTCGGTGCTTCACGGGCTCGCCGCCTACCACCGGCGTACCGCCCCGGTGCTGCGCCCGCACCTGCAGGATCTGACCCACACGCAGAACCCGGAAACCCTGTTCCTCACCTGCGCCGATTCCCGGGTGGTGCCCAACGTCATCACCAGCAGCGGGCCGGGCGACCTGTTCACCGTGCGCAACGTCGGCAACATCGTCCCCGCCGGCCAGGCCGACGCCTCGATCGAAGCCGCCATCGCGTTCGCGGTCGACAATCTCAACGTGTCCTCGATCGTGGTGTGCGGGCACTCCAGCTGCGGTGCGATGACCGCGATGCTGGACAAGGCAGGCGACGGCGATGAGCACCTGAAATCCTGGCTGGCCCACGGCGACCCGTCGCTGGCAGCGTTCGACGGCGGTCGCCACCCGGTGGCACTGTCCGCCGCCGAGGCCGGGTTCGGCACCGTGGACCAACTGTCGATGGTCAACATCGCGGTGCAGGTGCAGACCCTGCAGTCACATCCGCTGGCGCGGCGGGTCAACGTGATCGGCCTGTTCTACGACATCGCCAGCGCCGGCGTGCTGCGGGTGACACCCACCCACGTCGAAACCCTCGCTGACGCGGCATAACTCAAGCACCGCACTCAGCACCGCGAGCGTGCGTGTCTGCTGCCCACACACCGTGTTCGGGCAGCAGTTCACGCACGCTCGCGGCCGCCGTCAGCGCTCTGGATGCCAATCGAACGCGAAATGCTTGCTCGACGCGCCGCGATATTCGTGGGAGAAGTCGAAGCCGACCGCCTCGTCCTTGGTGACCACGCCCCAGGTGGCGACCGGCCCGGGATCTCGGGCCCGCCAGTAGGTCAGATCGTCGGCCGCGTCGAAAGTGATGGGCGCGTACCCGATTCCACGCAGATCCTTGATCAGGCTGTCGAACTCCCCGGCCAGCCACCTTCGTAGCCGGTGAAGATCTGCTCCAGGGGCGGCAAGTTGGTCAGTCGCGTATGTGGGCCCCTCCGCGAAGGGGGGCGAGGCGGTGTGAGCGTGCTCAAAATGCTGCCGACGAGCGGCGCGTCGCGGAGCCGACGCGCCGCTCGCGGTGCAGGGGGACGAACGCGGTGCAGGGGTGGCGGGGATGAAACCTAGAAGCGGCCGGGGCTTGTCCCGTCATGGCCGGCCATGTCCTCGAGCCGACGGATCCGGTCGGCGATCGGGGGGTGGGTCGAGAACAGCTTGCCGATGCGTTCGCCGGCGCGGAACGGGCTGGCGATCATCAGGTGCGCCTGATCGGCCAGCTGCGGCTGCGGCGGCAACGGGGCCGCCTCGACGCCACCGGAGATCTTGCGCAGCGCCGAGGCCAATGCCAGTGGGTCACCGGTCAATTCGGCGCCGGACTGGTCGGCCTGGTACTCACGCTGACGCGACACCGCCATCCGCACCACCGTGGCCGCAATCGGGCCCAGCAGCGAAACCAGAAGCATGGCAAGCGGATTGCCGCCCTCCCGGTTACCGCCGAACATTCCGGCGAACATCGCCATATTGGCCAGCGCCGTGATCACCGACGCCATCGCGCCGGCCACACACGAGATCAGGATGTCACGGTTGTAGACGTGGGACAGCTCGTGGCCGAGCACCGCACGCAGCTCACGCTCGTTGAGGATCTGCAGAATGCCGGTGGTACAGCACACCGCGGCGTTGCGCGGGTTGCGACCGGTGGCGAACGCGTTCGGATTGGCGGTGTCCGAGATGTACAGGCGCGGCATCGGCTGGTGCGCCGTAGTGGCCAGCTCCCGGACGATTCGATAGATCTCGGGCGCCTGCACCTCGGTGATCGGCTGGGCGTGCATCGCGCGCAGCGCCATCTTGTCGCTGTTGAAGTACACGTAGACGTTCATGCCGACGGCGAACAGCACCGCCAGGTACATCACGTTGCGGCCGAACAGCGAACCGACGAACACGATCAGCGCCGACATGCCGACCAGCAACAGGAACGTCTTGATCCGGTTCGCGTGCGGATTCCAGGTCATCGCAGCTTCCTCCTACCAGGCAACCACTCGGCAACCTTCGCTGATTAAACGCTCAGTTACCCGGCAGGGTTCCGGAAACAGCCGTGACGGTTCACGGCCGAGATCAGCCGTGACGGTTCACCGTGTAGTCCACCAGGGTGGCCAACGCGTCGCGTCCCGGGCCGGCCGGCAGGCTGGCGAGCTCGTCGCGGGCCTGCGCGGCATATTCGGCCACCTTCTCCTTGGCCCGGACCATCCCGGCCGAACGCCGCAGCAGCGCCAGCGCCTCCGCCACGTCCTCGTCCCGCTCCACCGGCTTGGCCAGCAAATCACGCAACCGCTCGGCATCCGGACCGGCCTCGCGCAGTGCGTAGAGCACGGGCAGGGTGTGCACGCCCTCGCGCAGGTCAGTGCCGGGAACCTTGCCCGACTCGTCGGGATCGCTGTCGATGTCGATGATGTCGTCGGAGATCTGGAATGCGGTGCCGACGATGCCGCCGAGCCGGTGCAGACGCTCGACCTGCTCGTCATCGGCACCCGAGAACGTCGCACCGAAGCGGCCCGAGGCCGCGATCAGGCAGGCGGTCTTCTCGTAGACCACCTTGAGGTAGTGGTCGACGGAGTCGACATGCTCGGCCGCCCCACGCGTCTCGCGCATCTGGCCCGTCACCAACTGGGCGAATGTGTCGGCAATCACACGCACCGCGTCCGGCCCCAGCCGCGACACCAGCCGCGACGCCGTGGCGAACAGGTAGTCGCCGGCCAGGATGGCGATGTTGTTGCCCCACCGGGCGTTGGCGCTCGGCGCCCCGCGCCGCATCTGGGCCTCGTCCATCACGTCGTCGTGATACAGCGTGGCCAGGTGCACCAGCTCGATGACGGCGCCGGCGATCGTCACCTCCGGATCGTCGGGCCGGGGTCCCAACGACGCCGCGAGCACGGTGAACAGCGGGCGGAACCGCTTGCCGCCGGCCTGGAAAAGATGCTGAACGGCCTCGGCCATGAGCTCATCGGCTTTGCCCAGCTCGTCAGACATCAGGTGTTCGATCCTGGCCACGTTGTCCCGGACGTCCGCGGCGAACGCCGGGTCCCCGAAATCAACTCCCGCCACCACAGTCGCTGGTGTCCTCATTCGTCCAACATACTGGGAGCAATGGATATCAAGGCAGACGTGGTCGTCGTGGGCGCCGGGCCGGCCGGGTCGGCGGCCGCGGCATGGGCGGCGCGCGCCGGGCGTGACGTGCTCGTCCTCGACGCAGCACAGTTCCCCCGGGACAAAGCGTGCGGCGACGGGCTGACCCCGCGGGCGGTCACGGAGCTGGAACGGCTCGGTATGGCGCCGTGGCTCGACACCCGAATTCGGCACCACGGGCTGCGGATGTCGGGGTTCGGCGCCGACGTCGAGGTGGCCTGGCCCGGGCCGTCGTTCCCGTCCACGTCCAGCGCGGTTCCGCGCACCGAACTCGACGACCGGATCCGGTCGGTCGCCGCCGATGACGGTGCCAAAATGCATCTGGGCGCCAAAGCTGTTGGGGTTTCCCATAATTCGCGCGGTCGCGTCGAGTCGGTACAACTCGATGACGGCGCCGCCGTCGGCTGCACCGATCTGATCGTGGCCGACGGCGCCCGCTCCACCCTGGGCCGGATGTTGGGCCGCACCTGGCACAAGGAAACCGTCTACGGCACCGCCATCCGCGGCTACATCGCCACTCCCCGCGGCGACGAGCCGTGGATCACCTCGCATCTGGAGCTGCGCTCCCCCGAAGGGCAGGTGCTGCCCGGCTACGGCTGGATCTTCCCGCTGGGCAACGGCGAGGTGAACATCGGCGTGGGCGCGCTGGCGACGGCCAAACGACCGGCCCACGCCGCCCTGCGGCCGCTGCTGTCCTACTACACCGGCCTGCGCCGCGCGGAGTGGGGATTCACCGGCGAACCGCGGGCCGCGCTGTCGGCCCTGCTACCGATGGGGGGCGCCGTGTCGGGGGTGGCCGGCCCCAACTGGATGCTCGTCGGCGACGCCGCGGCCTGCGTCAACCCGCTCAACGGCGAGGGCATCGACTACGGGCTGGAGACCGGCCGGCTGGCCGCCGAGCTGCTCGGCTCCGGTGACTACTCGCAGGTCTGGCCGACGGTGTTGCAAGAGCACTACGCGCACGGGTTCTCGGTGGCCCGGCGCCTGGCACTGCTGCTCACCCTGCCGCGGTTCCTGCCGGCCACCGGTCCGGTGGCACTGCGCTCGACCACGCTGATGCGCATCGCCGTGCGGGTGATGGGCAATTTGGTCACCGAAGAGGACGACGACTGGATCGCCCGGGTGTGGCGTGGCGCCGGCCTGGCGTCACGTCGGTTGGATCAGCGCAAGCCGTTCAGCTGATCGGGCGGTTGAGCATCCAGATGCTGGTGGACAGCGCCGTCGCGAACGCGCACCACAGCGGGTAGGGCGCGAGGGTCGCGCCGGGCGCGCCCTGGGCCGACACTGCACGACGGGTCAGATCCGCACTGCTGACGGTCAGCGCGGCGGCGGTGACGGCTGCGGCGCCCAGTTGACGCCGGGAGAAGAACACCCATGACCAGGCGGCGTTGACGGCCAGGTTGACGCCCAGCGCCGCGGTGTAGACGCGGGCCTGGTCTGCTCGGCCGTCGGCGCGCAACGTATCGAGCGTACGAGCCGAGGTCACCGCGATATCGGCGTACAGGATCGGCCAGACGATCGGAAATGCTTGTCGCGGAGGCTGAAACGACGGCTTGCGCAGCCGTTCGTACCACTTGGACTGGGCCGGCCTGCTGGCCAGGCCGCCGACGAGCGCAGTGGTCAATGCCGCGGTGGTCGTTTTGGCCAGGGTGATCGGTCGCATGGCTTGCTGATTACCCGAACCGGGTGATCTGCACACTCGCTCGCGGGTCGCCGATTTCTGCGCCTGGGTTGTGACGAGCGACGCCGAACAGCCCTGCGGTAGGAAACGGCGCAGCAGAGGGGGACGGGGTGACGTCAGCGGTACTCGCACAGGTAGGCCGTCTCACCGTCGGCCCGTACCTGGAACTTGCTGTCGGCGGGCACGGTGAATTGTGTTCCGGCCTCGAAGGTTTCCCACTCCTGGCGCCCCGGCAGCCTGACAGTCAGCGCGCCGGAGACCACCTGCATGATCTCCAGCTGGGAGGTGCCGAACTCGTATTCGCCGACGGCCATGACCCCGACGGTGGCCCGCCCCTGGGGCGTCTCGAAGGCGATCGAGGCGACGTCCCCGTCGAAGTACTCGTTGACCTTGAACAATGCGGCTCCTTGATTCCGGGAAGTGGCAAGGATAGCCGGGCCGGCTACACCACGAATTTGAGCACCCCGAGCATCGCGTTCTCGTCGGCCGGTTCACCGACGCAGCGCTGGAGCCCGGCCAGCAGCGCCTGCGTGTCCATCCCGGTGCCGATCAGTACCAACTCGGTGCCGCCCGACCGCCGCTTCTCGAACCGTAGCGAGCTGCCGACCAGCTGCAGCAGGAAACGCTGCGCACCGAAGTCGACGAAACCTTTGGCGCGGTAGAGCCCGAGGGGGCGATCCCGGAGAAACTCCATGAACAGCCGCGGGTTCAGCGGGGTGTCGCCGCGGAACTCCACGCTCTGATACTCCGGATGAGCGTGGTCATGTTCGTCGCACAACAACTCGTCGAACGACAGCTGGGCCTGCGGCGCCCGCTCCGGCGGGTCGATCAGCAGCTCCGGGTCGATCCGGGCAAAGTCGGTGGACAACACCGGAACCCGGGGATTGAGCTCGCGGATCCGCGCCCGCAGGCCTTCGGCGTCAGGACCTGAGGACGCCTTGTTGAGCACCACCAGATCGGCGACCGGCACCCCGTGGCCGAGGTCGGGTTGCAGGCCGTCGACGACCAGGACCAGGCCCGCGTAGTGGAAGCGGGAGTCGTCGGCGGTGATGATGGTGCGGGCCAGGGCGGCCGGCTCGGCCACCCCGCTGGCCTCCACCACGATGAGATCCAGCCGGGGTTTGACGGCCGCGAGCTTGCCCAGCATCTCGCCGACTTCGTCGCCGTCGACCGCGCAGCAGATGCATCCGTTGGACAGCGAGGCCATCGCGTCGACCTGGCCGGCCACCAGCATGGCGTCGATGTTGACCGCGCCGAAGTCGTTGACGAGCGCGCCGATGCGGACCCCGCGGCCATTGCGCAGCAGGTGGTTGAGCAGCGTGGTCTTACCGGCGCCGAGGTGTCCGGCGATGGCCAGCACGGGTACCGAGGTCACCGGGCCATCGTAGGCGTGTGATTTGGGTGTGTTCAGCGGCGGTGAGCGCCGCTGAACACACCCAAATCACGTGGGCCAGCGGGTGTCGGCGATGTCCAGCGCGTGCGGCAGCCTGGCCCGGTACCGCGCCTTGTCGGCCGCCTTGAACGGGCCCCACCACGGCGCCTGGAACAGCTCGACGACCTTGACCTTGGGCCCGTTGTAGCCCGAGGCCATCAACACCCCGTTGGCCGCGTACCGGCCGCCCTCGTTGGCCCCCTCCATCGTGGTGACGTTCTGATCGGTCTTGATCCACTCGCCGGCCAGGAAGAAGTTGTCGATCCCGGTGACCGCCTCCGGCCGCCGCGCCCACGACCCGGGGTCCTGGATGAACAGCGGTTCGTCGTTGCGCACGTTGGGCGTGCCCGAGTCGATGATCGACGGGTCCAGGAACCACGAGTGCAGCATCGCGTCGGTCACCACCGTGCCGGTGTCGTTGAGGTGCGCCTTGATCTGCGCCCAGGCCTCGGCGGCGATCTGCGGCGGGGTGCACTGCCGGGCGCTGAGTCCGTTGAAATTCCCCGGGGTACTCCAGTCCGAGATGATCGCCGACAGGCAATCCCTGACGGTGCCGTCCCCGTAGGAGGTCAGCGGCCGCTTCCAGAACTGTGCCTCGCTGATCGAGGTGAGACCCCACCCGGAGTCGACGTAGTTGACGTGTCCCTTGGTGACGTCGACGCGCTCGCGGAGGAAGAACATCAACCCGTTCATCCACTCGGTGCGCAACGCCGCCACCGAGGCCAGCTTGGGATCGGCGGCAATCACCTCGGGAGTCAGCACCGCGGCCAGCTTCTCGCACGGCACCGCCGAGACGTACCAGTCGGCGACCACCGGCTGGGCCACCCCGTTGCCGTCCACCACGGTGGCCGACGCGATGTGGCGCCCGTTGGTGCTCAGCCGCGCCAACGCCTGCCCGAGCCGGAACGTCACCCCCAGCGACTGCAGGTGGCTGACCCAGGGATCGATCCACTGCAGGCTCGTGGGTCCGTTGAGCACCCGGTCGAAACCCTTGTTGTCGATGTCGTTGCCCAGCAGCAGGATCGACCACACCGAGGCCTCGCCCACCAACCCGATCGAATGCGCGCTGGCGTCCTTGGATTTGGAGGCGGCCAGGTTGCGGATGATTCCGTCGGCCAGGTAGCGGTTGTACTCCTTGCTCTTGTGGTCCGCGCCGATGTACTTCTCCCAGGTCATGTTGTCCCACTGGCCGAGCTTGCGCTCGTCGCAACTGGTCACGTACACCGCGAGCTTCTGCGCGGCGTACACCGCCTCCAGCGGCGGCAACCGGAACAACGTCTGGAACACCGCGGCCACCGACTCGACGAACGCCTTGGGCGTGATCGGATTGGGCAGCGTCGGGATCGGAAACGGCAGGGGGATGGTCAGATCCGCCCGCCCCAGCCCCGAATGCAGATACGACGTGGCCCGGGTCAGGTTTTGCCAGACACCGAAGGTGTTGCCGGCGAACGGAATACGCCGCATCGTGTCGGTGACGTTGCGGTAGAAGCCCGGAAAGAACCGGAAACCGTGTTCGGCCGGCAGCGGACTGCCCGTCGGTGACGGAGCCGCGATGGAACGCGCCTTGCCACCGAGCGCCTTGCGCTCGAACACCGTGACCCGGTAGCCCCGCTCGGCCAGTTCATGGGCGGCGGTCAGACCCGCCACCCCGGCGCCGAATATCGCCACCGTGGAGCCCGGCGCGGCACGTGCGGATCCCGGGCCGCTCAATGCGGCGGCGGCCACTCCGGCCGTCGCCGTGCCGGCCAAAAACGACCGACGAGTGACCTGACGTTCCCCGACCCCACCCGCCATACCGACACCACCTCAGCTCGGCAACCCTGTGGAGGCTAAGTTAATGGTGATTCGACGCGGCGCGCCGATGCGACACGCCGAGTTGAGTCCCGGATGCCATAACACGATCGAATGATCACAAATACGGGGCTAGAACTGTTCTCGACCTCATAAGACAGGAGCAACGAGCTCGAGAATAGGCATTCACTTAATCCTTGCGGCGACGCCGCAGGATGTGACATGCTCCACAGGCGACCGGGGGGTCGAAACCGTGCCCAGCACAACCGGTGGTCACCGGTTCGGCCCCGCGCATGCCACCACATCGCGGAAGGAACTCGATGACCTACGAGCTACCAGCGCCCAAGGGCCCCATGCGGGACGTCCTGGTCCAGGGCGGCTACGTGCTCGGCTTCTCGGTGCAGGCGCTCGTCAGCGTCGTCACCGCGCTGTTCCGTCGCCGCCTGGTGCTCGAAGAGGTCGTCCACCAGACCCTGTTCATCGGCCGGGTCTGCACCGGCCCGGCCCTGCTGCTGATGATGCCCATCGGCGTGTTCATCGCGGTGTCGGTGGGCGAGCTGGCCGGGCGCATCGGTGCCGGCGGCTACTCAGGCGCCGTGGTGGCCTTCATCATCGTCGGCCAGGCCGCGGCCCTGGTGTGCGCACTGATGATGGCCGGGGTCGCCGGGTCGGCGATCTGCACCGACCTCGGTTCCCGCACCATCCGCGAAGAGATCGACGCGATGGAGGTGATGGGCCTGGACGTGATCGAGCGCCTCGTCGCCCCGCGTCTGATCGCCGCCGTGATCGTGGCGCTGGCGCTCTGCTCGATCGTCACGTTCGGCGGCGTGATGGCGTGCTACCTCTACCACATCAGTGTGCAGCATCTGCCCGCCGGAACGTTCCTGGCCACCTTCAGCCAGTACGGGCAGGTCTCGGATTTCGTGATGGCCCTGATCAAATCGGCGGTCTTCGGGCTCACCTCCACGCTGGTCGCCACATTCAAGGGCCTGCACACCAAGGGCGGCGCCGGCGGTGTGGCCAACGCGGTGAACGAGGCCGTGGTGCTGGCGTTCGCGCTGGTCTTCATCCTCAACACCACCATGTCCGCGCTGTACACCGTGGTGGTGCCGGCAGTGGGTAACTACTGATGACCGCCGTCACCAGTGGGGCTGCCCTGCACCGGGTTTCACGACCAGTCATTGCGGGCTTCGACGCCCTGGCCGTCGCGGGGCAGCACGTGACGTTCTACGCCAAGGTCATCGGGTCGCTGCCCTACGCCCTGGTGCGCTACCGCAAGCACACCCTGGGCCAGATCGGTGAAGTCACCTTCGGCACCAGCTCGCTACTGTCCGGCGGCGGAACCATCGGGATCGTGTTCGCCATGTCCCTGGCCGCGGCCATGATGCTGGGCGTCGAAACCCAGCGCGGGCTGGACCTGGTCGGGATGAACACGCTCTCGGGCATGCTGGCCGCGATCGCCAACACCCGCGAACTGGCGCCGGTGGTGGTGGCAATCGCGTTGGCCGCCAAGGTCGGTACCGGATTCACCGCGCAGATCGGCGCCATGCGGATCTCCGACGAGATCGACGCACTCGACGCGATGGCGCTGCGCTCCATCCCCTACCTGGTCGGCACCCGGGTGCTGGCCTCGGTCGTCTGCGTCATCCCGATCTACATGATCGGACTGCTGGCCAGCTACCTGTCCACCCGCACCGTGGTGGTGTTCTTCAACGGCGCCTCCCCCGGCACCTACGACTACTTCTTCCACCTCGCCCTGGGACCACAGGACCTGCTGTACTCCGGGATCAAGGCGATCGTCTTCGCGATCGTGGTGGCCCTGGTGCACTGCACCTACGGCTATTTCGCCTCCGGCGGCCCCGCCGGGGTGGGCCAGGCCGCCGGCCGCGCGCTGCGCACCGCGATCCTGGCCGTCGGCATCCTCGACGTGCTGCTCACCTTCGCGTTGTGGGGCCTGGTCCCCGAGATCCCGGGGATGGGCATATGAGCCGGCGCGCCGAACCCGGCCGGGTGCGATTGGCGCTGCGCGGCCTGGCTGCCGTGGCGGTGGCCGCGGCCGTGGCAGCCCTGCTGGTGGCCCGGGCCTCCGGGCAGCTCGAGCGCACCGCCGACGTGTACGTCGGTGTCCCGGTGTCGGCCGGCCTGATCACCGGCGGGTCTCCGGTCCGCTACCACGGCGTCAACGTGGGGCACATCGCCGACATCGAATCGGGCACCCACACCTCCCGGGTCCGGTTGGCGATCGAACCCGACAGCCTCGGCATCATCCCGTCCTCGGCCGTCGCCCGCATCGTGCCCCGCACCTTCTTCGGCGACATCTACCTGCAACTCGTCGACCCGCAAGGCCAACGATCGGGAACCGGCCTGAAAGCCGGCGACACCGTGGCCGTCGATGACAGCCCCGACGCGATGGCCCTCTACGACGTGTTCACCAAGGTCGTCGCCCTGTTCTCCCAGATCAAGCCCGAACGCATGCAGACCGCCCTCACCGCGATCAGCCAGTCACTGCGCAACCGCGGCACCGAACTGGGCACCACGATCGACAACCTGAGCGCCAGCACCGAGGTACTGACCCCGTCACTGTTGCGATTCCTCGACACCACACCGCAATTCCGCGATGTGATGGCCTCGCTGAACACCGCCACCCCCGACATCATCTCCACGCTGTCGGCGGCCACCTCGGTCTCCAACCGGATGGTCGACGACCAGAAGAAGTTCGCCTCGGCGATCGACGGTTTCGCCCGGTTCTCCTCGGTGCTCACCTCGTTCCTGTCCGATCACCGCGAGCACCTGATCACCGTGGTCGACGCGGCCGGCAAGATCATGGCCACCACCGCGGCGCAGCCACTCGGACTGGTCGACACGCTGGCCGGGGCACAGGCTTTCGGTGAAGCCGGGGCCAAGGTGTTCGCCACGGGCAAGTTCAACATCACCGCGGTGGCGACCTTCGCCGGGCCGATGCCGTACTCGCTGAAGGACTGTCCGGTCTACGGAACCAGCCAGGGCGCCCGGTGCGCCGAATCCGCACCGTCGGGCGACGTCCCGACACAGCCCGCCGATGTGCTCGCCCGCCCGGCCGCCGACCTGCCCGTCACGCCGTTCACCCCGCCCGCACCGCACCTGCCGGTGCACTCCCACCTGCCGCCAGGGCCCGGGCTGCCGCCATCCGCGCCCATCCCGTCGGCGCCCGCTCCCACCCCGCCGCCGGAACTGCTTCCGGCGGAAGCCATCCCGGCGGCACCCGCACCATCGATCCCCGAGGTTGCGCCCGCGAGCTCCGTCGTCGACGCCGACGGCGAAGCGCACGCCCTGGCGGTGCTCCAGGACGAACTGGTGCCGCCGAACGGCAGCCCCACGGCCCAACCCAATATCGCCACGGTCCTCATGCTCGGGCCGCTGGTGCGTGGCACGGAAGTACAGGTCTCATGAAGCGGAACGGTCGGTGGCAGTCGTGGGCCAAGCTGGGCGCCTTCAGCACAACCGGCGTACTCAGCGCAGTGCTGGTGGTCAACACCCTGTCGGTGCCGGTGCGCGGCAGCACCGTCACCTATCAGGCGCAGTTCAGCAGCGTCGAGGGTCTCAACGTCGGAAACCCGGTGACCATGAACGGAATTCGGATCGGACGGGTGGACTCGATCCGGTTCGCCCCCAACTCCGACGGCACCAGCCGAGCCGACGTCGACATCGAGGTCAGCTCTGACTTCACGCTGACCGGCAACGTCACCGCCGCCGTGCGGTACGGCGACATGCTCGGCGCGCGCTACGTCGCACTGTCGGACCCGGGCGGGGCGATCGTCGACGTGTCCACCGACGAACCGCCGGCCCGACTGGCCGCCGGTGGCGTCATCCCGCTGGCCCAGACCTCCCCGGCGGTGGACCTGACCGCACTGCTCAACGGATTCAAACCGTTGTTCGACGCGCTGTCCCCCGACCAGGTCAACACCTTGACCCGGGGATTTGTCGAGACGTTCAGCGGGCAGGCGCAGACGCTGACCACGCTGCTCACCCAGATCGCCGCGATGACAGGCTCATTGAGCAACAACGCCGGGATTTTCACCCAGCTGATCGACAACATGTCGACGCTGATGCACACCATGAACAGCCGGGCGCCCCAACTGGAAGAGATGCTGCGCGGGCTCAACCGGCTCAGCGCCGCGGTGGCCTCCGGCGACCGGCAGTTCGAGACACTCATCGACCAGGGCAACGCCGTGCTGGCCACGCTGGCCAATACGGTCAACACCTCCAGCGCGGCCTACGGAGAAACCATCACCAACCTCGACGCCATGCTGAAAACCTGGCAGCCCAACAGCGACGAGTTCACAAAACTGCTGACCCGGCTACCGGAGTTCGGCGATGCCATCAACCGCACGACGAGCTACGGCGGGTTCGTCAGCCTGTACCTGTGCAATTTCACCCTGAAGGTCGCCAGCCACGAAGCCAACATCTTCGGCTACACGCATTCCGAGGTGTGTCTGTAAATGATGTTCCTCGTCAAGCTGATCGACCTCTTCGTCGGCGCGGTGATCTTTCTCTTCATCAAGGATCAGCGCAAGCACAACCCGTCAATTCCCTTGGCACTAGGCATGATCGGCACCATCACCCTGGTCTCGATCATGGTCGTCGCGATCGGGATTCCCCGAGCGGTCTACCACGTGCGGACCAACGCCTATGTCGCCGAGCTGGCCAACGCCAGCGGCCTGACCAGTGGCGAACCGGTGTACGTGGCCGGGGTGCCGGCCGGACGCGTCGAAACAGTGGCGCTGGCCGGTGACCGGGTGCGTATCGGCTTCCGGCTGGACAAGGCCCAGGCCTTGGGCAACCGCACCACCGTCACCGTGCGGCTGCGGACCGTGCTGGGTAAGCGCTTCCTGGACGTCATGCCGGCCGGAACCATCAACGGGGTGGATTCCAATGTGATCCCGTTGTCGCGCACCACTGTTCCGTACAGCCTCGACGAGGTCGGGCGCAAGGCCGCCGACACCGCCGAGCACGTCGACCAACAACCGTTGACGGCGATGATGTCCACCCTGACCGAAACCATGCCCGGCGACCGCGCCGAACTCGGCAAGGCCCTGGCCGGGATCAGTGCCGCCAGCTCGGCATTCGCCGAAAACGGGGACAAGATCGACGAGATCTTGCGGATCAGCCGCAAGATGGCCGAAATGCTGTCCAACCAAACCGATTCCCTGGCCGACACCGCCGCCAATGCCCAGTACATCGTGACCTCGCTGGCCGCCCGCCGCCAGGCCCTGACGAACATCGTCGACAACCTGACCGCGATCATGCGCCACCTGGCTGCGATCTACACCGAAAAGCAAGCGGATTTCAGCAGTTTGATCACCGGCCTCACTGCCGTCACGGGCACGTTGAAGGACAACGTCGACAAGATCGACCAGACCCTGCAGAACATGCCCCCGGCGATCCGCGCGGTCACCAACGCCACCGGCAACGGCACCTGGGCCGACGTCAACTCGCCGTCCGTGGTGATGCCCGACAACCTGTTGTGCTTCGTCAATGTCCAGCGGGAGTGCCGATGAAACGCAGAGCCGCGATCGCGATCCTCACGATCCTGTGCCTGGCCGCCGGCGGTTGGTACGTCTTCGGCCGTACCGACCGGGCCCGCACCGTGCACGCCGACTTCGGCTACATCAACGGTATCTACCCGGGCAGCAAGGTCACCGTGCTCGGGGTACCGGTGGGGCGGGTCACCGCCGTGACGCCACAGGGCACCACGGTGCGGGTCACCATGACACTGCCCGACGACGTGACACTGCCCGCCGAGCCCGAGGCCTACGTGGTCAGCCCGGCCCTGATCAGTGACCGCAGTGTCGAACTGGGCCCGGCCTACAGCGGTTCCGGGCCCACCCTGGCCGACGGGCACGTGATCGGCGCCGAGCACAGCCACTCCCCGATCACGTTCGACACCATGCTGGGCAGCCTGAGCACACTGACCTCGGCGATCGGCCCGCAGCAGGGCGACCTCGGCACGGTGCTGTCCCGCGGCGCCGACCAATGGCGCGACCAGGGCAAGCTGTTCAACTCCGCGATGCACAACCTGAGCGCGGCCACCGGCGTGCTCGGTGCCCGGGCCGAGGACATCACCGCGGTGGTGGACAACCTGAGCACGCTGATGGCCGCGTTCAACCAGCGCCAGGTGTCGCTGAACCAGATGGTCACCGAACTCGGCCAGGTCGGCAGCACCTGGGCCGACGCCAACGTCGACATCGCCGCGCCCATGGCCGATCTCAAGGTGGTGCTCGACCAGGTCGACACGTTCGTCACCGAGCACGGCGACGATCTGGGCACCATCGCGACCAACCTCAACGCCATCGGCGACGTGTTGACCGCCAAACAGCCACAGCTGGCCGAGTTCATGGACCTGGTCCCGCTGATGATGCAGAACCTGTCCAACACCATCGGCCCCGACCGGCGCGGTCGCATCCGGCTCAACGTGTCCACGGTGCTCACCCAGTTCGCCGCGGCGCAGAACTTCTGCGACCGCAACATGCTGCCGATGTGTGTGGGCGCGGGGATCACCAACCCGATCTCCTTCCCGATCAGCCGCTCGGACCCGCTGGGCATCATGTCCGCCGTCACCGGCGACAACCCGCCGGCGCCGAACCCGAAGTACCCGAGGTGACCGGAGATGCCTGAATTCAAGCCCACCCTGACCCGCGTCGCGACCGGTTGCGCGGTGGTCGTGGCCGTCGCGAGCGTCTGGGCGTTGAGCGACACGGTGTTCGAGACCGGCATCCAGGACCTCCCGCTGGGCCGCACCTCCCCCAGCGACACCATGGCCGTCACCGTGGTGCTGCCGACCGCCGACGGCATCACCATCGGCGCCGATGTGCGCAACGGGCAGAAGGTCGTCGGCCGGGTCAGCGGGATGACCCTGGCCGCCTCGGGCGCCTCGGTGCAGCTGAGCCTGGCCGACGGCGCCGGGCTGGACGCCGACACCGTCGCCAGCGTGGAATTGCCCTCAGCACTTGGTAATCCGTTCGTCCGGCTCAGCAGCACGCAGCAGGCGCCTCAGCGCGCCCTGCGCGACGGCGACGTGATCCCGCCCAGCCACACCGAGCTGGGGCCGCAGATCGAAAGCGCACTGGCCACATTCGGTGCGTTGTTGAGCCGCAGCGGTGTCGACCAACTCGCCACCATCGTCACCGAACTGGACAAGGCGTTCGCCGGACGTGCCGACAAGGTACGCGGGCTGATCGACTCGATGTCGCTGCTGACCGCCAAAGCCTCAGCCCACCAAGGCGAATTCGACGAGGCGATGCGGCTGGCCGCGAACATCGCCGGGCAGTTCGACCATGAGCAGAAGGCCGTGGCCGGCTACCTCGACGCGGTGCCCAAGGTTGTCGCGATGCTCGACGTGCAACGCGCCAAGCTGCAGACCCTGTTCTCCTCGACGACCGCGCTGGCAGCGACCGCCAACAACGTGCTGTCCAAGGCCGACATGGGCGCCATGGTCGAAGACGCCAACACCGTCGTCTCCATGATGGGCACCTTCAACGATCGGCTCGGCGGGATGCTCGCGGCCATGAACAACTTCCTGGAGAAGTTCGGCAGCTCCGTCCACGGGGACTACCTGATGTTCGACGGCGCCCTGGACATCCCTGGCACCCTGGACAAGCTCCTGACCGGTGGTTTGTTGGTCAACGGCAGCCCGATCACCCCCGACGTTGCCGGGGACGGGTTCTGGTCGGGAGGTTTGAAGTGAAACGTCTGGTCGTGGTGCAGCTGGCGATCTTCGCGGTGATCGCCGCCATCGTCATCCCGTTCGGAATCCGCTATGTGGCCGGGCCGCAAGGGTTCCGGACACCGATGACGCTGACCGCCTCCATGGTCGACGCCTTCGGCCTGACCCCGGGCACCAGCGTCACCGTCCGCGGGGTGCAGGTCGGCACCGTCGACGACGTGTGGCTGTCCCCCGACGGCACGGCGATGGTGCGATTGGTCATCGACCCGGCCACCCGGATCCCGCGCGATGCGATCCTGACCGTGGGAATGGGGACGGCCGCGGGCATCCAGAGCGTGGACATCATGCCGCAGTCCGATGGTGGCCCGTACCTGGCCTCCGGGGATACCATCGCCGCACCGGCCGACCAGCAGCCGATCCAGATGGACCGCATCATGGGCGACACCGCGAAACTGGTGAAAGGCATTGACGTCCAAGCTGTTCGGGATGTCGGAACCGAGCTGTCGAATGCGTTCGACGGCCTGGGCCCCGATCTGGCCACCCTGATCGACAACGCCTCGGACATCTCCCAACGCATCCGCAACCAGACCGGCCAACTGCAGCCCCTGATCGACGGTACCGCCGAGTTGGTGACCACGATGGCCGGCCAGAGCGACCCGTTCATCCGGGGTATGCGGGCCAGCTCACGGCTGGCCAACCAGCTCGACGGCAGCGGTCCGGCCTTCCTGTACCTCACCGACCACTCGCCGGCTGCGCTGAGTTCGCTGCAGCGAGTCCTCGACACCTACCAGGGCACCTTCGGCGCCACCCTGGCCAACCTGGCCACCGTCACCCCGATCATCGGCGACCGCACCGACGCGCTGCAGACCGGGCTGTCGGCGATCCCGAAGGGCCTGCAGGATCTGACCTCGATCGTCAAGCTGGACGCCACCGGCCAGACCCGGGCCGACTTCTCGCTGATCGCCACCCAGGGGCCGGTGTGCAACTACGACGTCGAACGGCGAGCCATCGGCGACGTCAGTCCGAAAAACCCCAACCTGGTGATGTACTGCCCCCCGGCACCCGACATGCTCATGCGCGGTGCGGTGAACGCACCCCGCCCCAACGACCTCGGCCTACAGAATTCTCAGAACCCTGGGTACCCGATCGGTCCGGACGTGGTGAATGATCCGGTCAAGATCCCGACCCTGGCCCAGCTGGCCTACAAATGGAGCAGCATTCTGAGAGGCGGTCCACAGTGAGCGCAGACGACACCGACGACAACACGACCGAGGCAGGCACGACCGACGACCCGGTGCCGGCGGTGACGGGCACCGACGATCCGGCTGTCGACGACGCCCCTGCGGCGGAGAAGTCCGACGACCCGGCCGCGCCCGAGCCGACCGACGGGGAGACCGGCGGGGAGACCGGCGGTCGGCTGCGACGCTGGATCGTGGCCGGGCTGGCGGCCCTGGTCGCCGCGGCCGCCATCGCGGCGCTGGTGATGCTGTCGCTCGGTGAGTACCACCACCGACAGAACGACGCGCTGCGCGCCGAGGCGGTGCAGACATCGCACGACTATCTGGTGGCGATGGCGGCCTTCGACTACCAGAAGATGGACGCCGCCCGTGACCAGATCGTCGCCGAATCCACCCCCGGGTTCGCCGCGAAGTACGACGAGATGGTCAAGGCGCTACGCGACATCGTGGTGTCCAGCAAGGGCGTCGCGACCGCCACCGCCGAACATGTGGCCGTCGAATCACTCGACGGGGACACCGCCACCGTGGTCGCGTTCGTCGACCAGCACGTCACCAATGTCACTGCCCCACAGGGCAGTGACCAGAAATACCGGATGGTGGTCAAGCTGGTTCGCAGCGGTGACCGCTGGATCGTCGACGACGTGCAAACCGTGTAACCGATCGCTCGACCCGCTCGACCCGAAAGGAGTTCCATGCCAGCGACATACGTGGATCAGGCCGCCGAGCCGCGGCTGACCACCGCCGAGACCCGCATCGCCGTCACCCAGCGGATCCCACGGTGGATCCGCCGGAAAGACGTCGATCTCACCGATGCGCTGGACTTCTGGTCGGCGGCGGGGGCGGCGGCCAACGTCATCATGCAGATGAGCTGGCCCGAGGTCGGCTACGGTGTGGCCGAAAGTCGGGTCGAATCAGGCAGTTTGGTGCATCATCCGTGGAAGCGGCTGCGTACCACCGCGCAATACCTGACCGTGGCGATCCTCGGCACCGACGAAGAACGCGCCGCCTACCGCGAGGCGGTCAACGTCGCGCACCGGCAGGTCCGCTCCACCGAGGACAGCCCGGTCAAGTACAACGCATTCAACCGGGAACTGCAGTTGTGGGTGGCGGCCTGCCTGTTCATCTTCTACGAGGACACCCATCAGCTGCTCTACGGCAAGATGACCGAGGAGCAGGCGGAAGGCTTCTACCAGAGCGCGATGACCATCGGCACCACACTGCAGGTGCTCGAGGAGATGTGGCCGGCCACCCGGGCCGATTTCGACGCGTACTGGAATACCGCCTGCGAGCGGGTCCAGATGACCCCGTTCGTCCGCGACTACATCATGGTGCTGGTGGACCTGAAGATGATCAACTGGCCCATGCGGATCATCCTGGCTCCGCTGCTGCGGTTCTTGACGATCGGCTTTTTGGCACCGGTGTTCCGCGACGCGATGGGCTTCGAGTGGACCGACACCGACCGGCGTCGCTTCGAGCATCTTTTCCTGTTCGTGGCGGTGGTCAACCGGTTCCTGCCCAAGTCGCTGCGCACCGGCAACTACACCGTGCTGATCAACGACGTACGCCGCCGGATCCGTCGCAAGAAGGCCCTGATCTGACGGCCGTGGCGGCCGAGCTCGGGCCGGACACCCTGCTGTGGCGATACCTTCGGGATCGGCGCTACCTGTTCGTGCTGCCCAGGGCGGTGTGCCTGCAGCTGCTGCACCCGACGATCGCCGCCGGGATAACCGAACATGCGCTGCTGCGGGAGCGAATCTGGTTGCACAAGAAGAGGACTGTCACCCAGGCCGTCAACATCGCCTACACCGACACCGACATGCGGCCGCACATCCGGTTCGCCCACGAGCACGTCAAGGGCCGTGACCGGGCCGGCAACAACTACCACGCGCTGAACCCGGACGTGTTCCATTTCCAGCACGCCACGTACGTGGAAAGCCTTGTGATGATGGTCAATACCTTCATCCGCAAGCTCAGTGACGACGAGCACGAGCAGCTCTATCAGGAATGCTGCGCGTGGTACCGGCGCTACGGCATCTCCACCCGCCCGATGCCGTCGAGCTGGGCCGAGTTCGGCACCTACTTCGAGGACCAGTGCCGCACACAGCTTTCGGCCGGCCCGCATTTCGAGCCGTTTCGCGAGCAGATGTTCGCACCGACGGACTGGTGGCCACGGGTGGTGCCGCACCGGGCGATTCGGGCCATGCAGCACGAGCGGGCCGCCGAGTTGACCGGCGTCACCGCCAGTGCACGCGACCGGCGGTCGTTGCGCTACTTCACTCTCGCCGCCCGGTTGCTGTCCTGACCAACTCCCGCCGAAATGGCATTCCAGCAGATGGTTACTCGAACAATCGCTGCCGGAATGCCGTTTCGGCGCTAGTTCGGCGCTAAGGGGCGCTAGGGGGCGGGCTTCGTCGCGGCGTGCAACGCCACGATGCCGCCGGTCAGATTGCGCCACTTCACCTGTGACCAGCCGGCCTCGCCGATGCGGCGGGCCAGCTCGGCCTGATCCGGCCAGGCCCGAATCGACTCGGCCAGATACACGTAGGCGTCCGGGTTGCTCGACACCGCGGTGGCCATCCGCGGCAGCGCCTTCATGAGGTACTCCTTGTAGAGCGTGGCGAACGCGCGATTGGTGGGCGTGGAGAACTCGCACACCACCAGCCGGCCGCCGGGCCGGGTGACCCGGGCCATCTCACGCAGCCCGGCCACATGGTCGACCACGTTGCGCAGCCCGAAGCTGATGGTGACCGCGTCGAACACCCCGTCGGCGAACGGCAGCCGGGTGGCATCGGCCCCCACTTTCGGCACCGGACGTGCAGCACCGGCCCCCAACATGCCCACCGAGAAGTCCGCGGCCACACACCACGCGCCCGAGCTCGCCAACTCGACCGTCGACACCGCAGTCCCCGCCGCCAGGTCCAGCACCTTGTCACCGGGCCCGATGCCCAGCGCCGCGCGGGTCTGCCGACGCCAGAACCGATCCTGCCCGAGCGAGAGCACCGTGTTGGTCAGGTCGTAGCGCCGCGCCACGGCATCGAACATCGACGCCACTTCGTGGGGGTTCTTCTCCAGGCTCGCTCGGCTCACGGTCCTGACGCTACCGGGCGCTGCCCAATACATTGACAGTGACCGAAACCCTGGCCCGGCGTCGCCACTGCCTGTGGACTACCTGTCGATCGGGAGAAACGGGAATGGGCGACGGCTCCGATGGCTTGCACCGCAGGAAACACAACGTCGAAGGGTTCATCATGAGTGCAAAAGTGTGGTTCATCACCGGTGCATCGCGCGGCTTCGGCCGGGAGTGGGCGATCGCCGCCCTGGATCGGGGCGACAAGGTGGCCGCCACCGCCCGCGACACCACCACGCTGGCCGATCTGGCCGACAAGTACGGCGACGCGCTGTTGCCGATCCAGCTGGACGTCACCGACCGGGACGCGGATTTCGCCGCCGTCGCACAGGCCCACGATCACTTCGGCCGGCTCGACATCGTCGTCAACAACGCCGGCTACGGCCAGTTCGGGTTCATCGAAGAGCTCTCCGAAGCCGACGCGCGCGATCAGATCGAAACGAACGTGTTCGGCCCATTGTGGGTCACCCAGGCCGCGCTGCCCTACCTGCGTGCGCAGGGCAGCGGGCACATTCTGCAGGTGTCCTCCATCGGCGGGATCACCGCATTCCCGCTGGTCGGCATGTACCACGCGTCCAAGTGGGCGCTGGAAGGGTTCTCGCAGACGCTGGCCGCCGAGGTCGCGCCGTTCGGCGTGCATGTGACGCTGATCGAGCCGGGCGGGTTCTCCACCGACTGGGCCGGATCCTCGGCCCGGCATGCCGAGCCGCTCGCCGCCTACGACGAGGCGCGCGCGGCAGCGCAGGCGGCCCGGGCCAAGCGCAGCGCCAAGCCGGGCGACCCCAAAGCCTCGGCCGAGGCGGTGCTCAAGATCGTCGACGCCGAAAACCCGCCGCTGCGAGTGTTTTTCGGTGAGCTGCCGCTGCAGCTGGCGAAGGCCGACTACGAAAGCCGGCTGGCGACGTGGGAGCAGTGGCAGCCGGTGTCCGTGCTTGCACAGGGCTGATTTCTCCCGCGAGGAAGGTGAGCCCGAGGAAGGCGAGCCGGTTTCGTCGAGTGAGCACGCGGGAAGCCTGTGTAGATGCCGCAGAGCGTCACGCAGAAGTTGATCGGTTCGCATCTCGTCTCCGGGTCGATGACACCCGGGGACGAGATCGCGATCCACATCGATCAGACGTTGACCCAGGACGCCACCGGCACGCTGGTGATGCAGGAGCTCGAAGCACTGCGGCTCGACCGGGCCCGCACCGAGGTCAGCGTGCAGTACGTCGACCACAACCTGCTGCAGACCGACGAGAAAAACGCCGAGGACCACGAGTACCTGCGCACCGCAGCACAACACTTCGGGTTGTGGTTCTCCAAGCCGGGCAACGGCGTTTCGCACCCGACACATATGCAGCGGTTCGGCATACCGGGCAAGACGATGGTGGGCTCGGACTCCCACACCCCGGCGGCCGGGTCGCTGGGCATGCTGGCGATCGGTGTCGGCGGTCTCGGGGTGGCGCTGGCCATCGCCGGTGAACCGCTGCATCTCCGCGCCCCCGAAGTATGGGGTATCCGGTTGGAAGGCGAACTCCCACAATGGTGTTCGGCAAAGGACATCATCCTGGAGATGCTCCGTCGCCACGACGTCAAGGGTGGCGTCAATCGCATCATGGAGTACTACGGTCCCGGCCTGGCGGGCCTGGCCGCCATGGACCGGCACGTCATCGCCAACATGGGCGCCGAGCTCGGGGCGACCACCACCGTGTTCCCCAGCGACGACGCGGTGCGCGAATTTCTCACCGCCGAGGATCGCGGTGACGACTGGACCGAACTCGTCGCCGATGACGGCGCAGCATACGACCTCGACGAGGTCATCGACCTCTCGCAGCTCGAACCGCTGATCGCCAAGCCGTCCTCGCCGGGCAACGTCGTCGCAGTGTCCGAAGTTGCCGGCGAACCGGTGGCGCAGGTGGTGATCGGCTCCAGCGCCAACCCCGGCCTACGGGACTTCGCGATTGCGGCAGCGATGGTGCACGGCCACCAGACCTCACCCGATGTCAGCTTTGACGTCAACCCGACCTCACGCGAGATCCTCACCGATCTGACCCGGATGGGCGCCACGACAGAGCTGGTCATCAACGGCGCCCGGGTCCATCAGGCCGGCTGTATGGGTTGCATCGGCATGGGCCAGGCCCCGGCAACCGGCCGCAACTCGCTGCGGACCATGCCCCGAAACTTCCCCGGACGATGCCGCCGACAACGGGATCGAATATCCGGACCTCGATCTGCCCACCCACTTCAGCGTCAACACCGCAATGCTGGTCGCCCCTTGCCCGCCCGAGCAGGCGCAAGCCGTCGAGGTCATCAAGGGCCCCAACATCTCCAGCCTTCCCAGGCTGACGCCGCTGCCCGATGAAGTGACGGCACCCATCCTGCTCAAGGTCGGCGACAACATATCGACCGACGAGATCTCGCCGGCAGGAGCGCGTGCGCTGCCGTTCCGCTCCAACATTCCCAAGCTCGCGATGTTCAGCTTCACCCAGATCGACGAGACCTATCCGCAACGTGCGCAATCCAGCCCATCGGGTCACATCGTCGTGGGCGGCGAAAACTACGGTCAGGGCTCGTCACGTGAACACGCCGCGATCGCACCCCGCTACCTGGGACTGCAGGCGGTGATCGCCAAGTCCTTCGCCCGTATCCATTGGCAGAATCTGGCCAATTTCGGCGTGCTGGCACTGGAATTCGACGACGCTGCCGACTACGACGCTATCGCGCAGGACGACGTCCTCTCCCTCGCCAACCTGCGCCAGACCTTGACCGACGGTCTGCCGATCACGGTCACCAACACCACGAAGGACACGACTTTCGGAGTACACCACAGACTTTCACCGCGGCAGGTACAGCATGTGCTGGCCGGCGGCCTGATCCCGTGGCTTGCGGCACAGAGCTAGGGCTGACCTCACCGCGCAATGGACGCTAGGCGGCGCGCAACTGTCGGAGCCCCTGCACGGCCTCGTAGTGGCCGATCAGCTCCTCACAGATCGCCGGCCAGGTGCGGCCCAGCACACTGCGGCGGGCGGCCACGCCATAGCGCGCCCGCTCGGCGATCAGATGCTCGACCGCCGCGGGCAGCGCCGACTCGAATTCGTCGACCGCAAGCAGCAGCCCGGTGCGGTAGGGCGCCACCAGATCCCGCGGCCCGCCCGCATCGGGGGCGATCACCGGCACCCCGGACGCCATCGCCTCCTGCACGGCCTGGCAGAACGTCTCGTGCTCGCCGGGGTGGACGAACACATCCATGCTGGCATAGGCCGCGGCCAGTTCCGGCCCGTGCAGCTCGCCGGTGAAAACCGCTGAGGGCAATACGGATTGGAGCTTGGCCCGGTCCACCCCGTCCCCCACCACCACCAGTTGCAGATCGTCGCGGCCGGCCAGCGCGGCCAGCCGTTCGACGTGTTTCTCCGGGGCCAACCGCCCGACGAACCCGACGATCGGCGCCCCGCCGGGCGACCACGAGGTTCGCAGCGCCTCGTCGCGGGCCGACGGCGCGAAACCGGTGATGTCGACCCCCCGAGCCCACTTGAACACCCGTGGAATCCGGTGGGCAGCAAGGTTTTCCATCGCCGAGCTGGACGGCGCCAACGTCCGGTCGGCCTTGCTGTGCAGCCGCCGCGTCCAGGCCCACGACGCGCGCGAGAGGACGCCGACGCCGTAGCTCTCGGCGAAACCGGCGACATCGGTCTGGAACACCGCCACCGTCGGGACCCCCAGCCGCCGCGCCGCGTGCACCCCGCCCCATCCCAGCAGCGCGGGCGAGGCCAGATGCACGACGTCGGGATCGAAACCGCGCAACACGTTCACCATCCGCGGCCGCGGCACCCCCAACGGCAGCGAGGTGACCTTGGGAAACATCCGCGAAGGCACCCGATGCACCCGGACCCCGTCGTGCACACGTTCGGCCGGCGGCTGACCGCGCGGGGTGTCCGGGGCGATGACGAGGACCTCGTGACCGGTGCGACGAAGATGCTCGATCACCCGAAGCACCGAGTTGGTGACGCCGTTGACATTCGGGAGGAAACTCTCTGCAACGATCGCAACGCGCACACCACGATGGTCCCAGGGACAGCTGTCGTCCAGGTAGCGCTCGGGGATACGACACGCTAAATACTGATGCCCGCGGATAAGGTTGCCGCATGCGATTGACGCGGGTGGCCGCTGCGGTGCTGACCGTGCTGGCGGTGTCCGCGGTGGGCTCCACCACCGCGTGCAGCCGGCTGGTCGACGGCAGCGCGCAGGCCAGCGGTGAGAAGCCCGGCAGCGCGGTCACCCAGGACGGCTCCGGAATCCTGATCGGCTATCCGGACGCCACCGCCCGGATCGACGTGTTCACCGAACCTCAGTGTCCGGCCTGCGCACACCTGCAGCTCAACGTCGGCGACGACATCGCCGACGCGGTCCGGCAGGGCCGGCTCGCGGTCACCTACCGGCCGCTGACCTTCCTGGATTCGACCGGCACCGACTACTCGGCCCGGGTGGCCAACGCCATGTTCCTGGCCGCGGGTCCGGGCACCACCGGCGCCGCCTTCCAGGCGTTCGTGCAGGACCTGTGGGGTCACCAGCAGCCCGAGGGCTCGGCCGGGCCCAGCGACGACGAGATCGCCGCCATGGCCTCCGAAAGCGGGATCGGCTCCGAGCAGACCGGCAAGATCGCCGCCGGCGAACAGGCCATCGACGCCGACGAGCTCACCGAGGCCAACGCAGGGCTGCTCAGCGAGACGGCCTACCAAGTGGCCACCCCGGCGGTCTACGACCTGGTGGGCGAAGCCATGGTCGACCTCGCCGACCCGCAGTGGCTTGCCAAACTGCTGGCCACCCCGACCAGCTGACCCGACCGGCTGAGCCGACCAGCCCTACGGACTGACCGGGACGGCGACCCCGGAGCGGCCGGGCCGTCGCTGCAAAAACGCCAGCAGCGTCAGCGCCGCTCCGGCCACCAGCCAGCCGACCACCGCGATCGACCCGGCCGGGATGATCGCCAGCGAGGCGTTGCGGTTGCGCACCCGCACCAGATCCGGATCGTTCTTGTCGTACTCGACGTAGATCCGCATCCCGGTGTCGAGTTCGGAGGGGTACAGCACCCCCAGCTCGGGACGGTAGGTCACCCGGTCGGGCGTGACGAACTCGATCGTGGAGCGGCGCGGCCCGGCGCTGAGCACCTCGGCGGCCGCCACCCCCATGTTGCGCTCGATCTGCCGGTCGTTGCGCCAGGCCCCCAGCACGAGCAACGCCGATTGCAGGGTGACCAGACACGCCGCGATCACCACCCCGATGCGCACCCGCCGGATGATCCGCTCTGAGCGCGTCTCTCCCGGTTCGCCGTACAGGTGCGGGATCAGGGGCTGCATCCATCCCCGCAGCCGCGCGGCGACCTCCGATGGCCTCACAGCGCCGCCTTGATCGACGCGTGCAGGGCCCGCAGCGACGACCGATCGGCCTTCACCTCCAGCACCCGCATGCCCTGGAACGGTTCGGCCAGCGCCGCGCCGAGCGCGTCGACCTCGACCTGGCCGTACTCCACGTGGTAGGCGCGGCACAAGGCGGCGATGTCCACGTCGTGCGGGGTGCCGAACACCCGCGACGACACGTCGGCGAAGCGGGGATCACCCTGCTCCAGCAACTCGAAGATGCCGCCGCCGTTGTCGTTGGACACCACGATGGTCAGGTTCGCCGGGGTCGGCTCGGTAGGGCCGATCAACAGCCCCGAGCTGTCGTGCACGAAGGTCAGATCGCCGATCAGCGCGATGGTCCGGCGCGGCCCGTTCCCGTCACCGGCCCGGTCGTGGGCCAGCGCCGCCCCGATCGCCGTGGACACCGTGCCGTCGATGCCGGCCACACCGCGGTTGGACCGCACCTGCACACCCTGCGCGTTCAGCCCGACCAGCGCGGCGTCGCGCACCGGATTGGAGGCCCCGAGCACCAGCTGGTCCCCCGGTCGCAACGCGTCGGCGACCACCGCGGCCACGTGCAGGCCGGTGGTCTGCGGGTGCGACGCGAGTTGACCGCGGACCGCCGCCACGGCATGCCTGTTGAGCTGGGTGCAGCGGGCCAGCCAGGCCGGATCCGGGCTGCCGGTGGTCACGGCGCGGGTGCCGGTGGCCATCGAGTTGCCCGACACGTCGGGCCAGCGCGGGCCGGTGGTCAGCGCATAGACCGGCACCGCCGGGTCGGCCAGCAGCGCCGAGACCGGGCGGTGCAGGGTGGGCCGGCCCAGCATGATGACCTGCTTGGGGTGCACGAGGCGCAGCGCGAGCGGGTGCAGCGGGTTCTGCGGAAGCGGCGCGGTGGGCTCGGCCACCGTCGGCAACGCGGCCAGGTTGGGGTGCACACCGGCGCCGTGGCCGGCGATCACCACGGTGTCCGGGGTGAGGTCGATCTCCAGCGGCTGGTCGAAACTGACCGGCGGAGTAAAGGTCCAGGGCTTGCCGTCCGGGCGGCCGGGCGGAAACGACGAGTCCCCATGGGCACTGTCGGGCACCAGCGGTTCGCGCAGCGGGATGTCGAACTGCACCGGGCCGGCATTGGCCGTGCGCGATCCGGTGGCCGCCGCCAGCACCCGGCAGGTTGCCGAGCGCCACTGGGCGTTGAGGGTGTCCTGTTCCCCCGGATGCCCGCCGGTCAGATCCGGCGCCAGGCCCACACTGATGTTGGCCCGCACCTGGGTACCGAAATAGCCCAGCTGCTCAAAGGTCTGATTGGCGCCGGTGCCCAGCATCTCGTAGGGCCGGTTGGCGCTCAGCACGATCAGCGGCACCCGGGCGTAGTTGGCCTCCACCACCGCCGGTCCCAGGTTGGCCACCGCGGTGCCCGAGGTCATCGCGATGCAGACCGGGGCCCGTTCGGCCACCGCGAGCCCGACGGCCAGGTAGCCGGCCGTGCGTTCATCGATGCGCACGTGCAGACGGATGCGCCCGGCCCGGTCGGCGGCCGACAGCGCGAACGCCAGCGGCGCGTTGCGCGACCCCGGGCACAGCACGACATCGCGGACCCCGCCACGGATGAGTTCGTCGACGACTACGTGCGCCTGTGCCGTCGAGGGGTTCACCACTCCACCTTATTGGTTGGCGACGCTCGGCCTGACGGCCGTCAGTTCTGGCCGGCGAGGAACTCGAGCAGCGCGGCGTTGACGGCGTCCGGCTTCTCGATGAAACCGAGGTGGCCGGTGTCGGGGATCTCCAGATACCGCGCGTTGGGGATGGCATCGGCCACCTCGCGGCCCAGGTGTGCGGGCAGCACCACGTCGTCGGCGAACCCGATGACCAGCACAGGCTTGGTGATGGACCGGTAGGCCGGCAGCCGGTTGTCCTCCGGGCCGACGTCGAGCTGGGTGAGCAGGCCCGGAGTCTGCTTGGTGGGCCACATGGTGAACATCTCGCTCCAGTCGCGCACCAGCTTGTCGTCGTTGAGCGTGGCCGGCGAGAAACTCTCCAACATCCGCAGCTTGGCGTCGAACGTCGGCGGCAGCGTGACGCCCGCCACCGCCAGGTCCCGCTCGGCCTTGCGGAAGAAGTCCCGGGCCCGGTCGTGACGACCGCGGGTGGCCATCAGCACCGCCGAGCGCACCAACTCGGGACGGGCCAGCATCAGCTCCTGCGCGATGAACGAGCCCATCGACACACCCACGAGGTGCGCCGGGGCCGCCCCCAGCTGCTCGATCAGCTCGGCGGTATCGGCCACCATCTGCTCGGTGCCGAACCCCTCGGCGTTCTCCGTCGCACCGATCCCCCGGTTGTCGAAGGTGATGACGCGGTAGCCGGCCCGTTGCAGTGCCGGCACCTGATGCAGGTGCCAGGTGCGGCCGGCCCCGCCGCGACCGGCGATGAACAGCACCGGATCGCCCTTGCCTCGGTCGTCATAAGCCAGATTCACCCGGCCGACGCTACTCGATTCGATCAGTGCGCCGGCTCGTGCGGTGCTGCTCCGTTAGGCGCCGTTAGGCGTTCACGCGACGACCCCGCACCCGGCGGATCGCCTGATCCCAGGCCAGCAGCACCCCGGCCTTGAGCGGTTCGGGTTTGACCGTGTCCCGGCCCAGCAGTGCGGTGGCCGCGGCTTTCGTGCTCAGCGAGGCCTTGGACGTGTGCCCGGAGTCGAACGGCGGCTGCGGGTCGTACTCGATCATCAGCTGGATGGCCTTGGCTTTGGCCTCGCCGCCGATCTGGCCGGCCAGCCACATCGCCAGGTCGATGCCCGCCGACACCCCCGCTGCCGTGATGACCTTGCCTGTCGGCTCGGCACGCACGATGCGCTGATCGGCCACCGGCCGCACGCCCATCAGCTTCAGCGCGCCCAGCACCGACCAGTGCGAGGTGGCCGGTTTGCCGTCGAGCAGGCCCGCGGCGGCCAGCACCACCGAACCCGAGCACACCGACGTCATCCAGGTGCTGCCCGGATACACCTGGCGCAGCCAGTCCAGGAGCTTCTCGTCGCGCGCGGCCATGGCCGAGCCCGGGCCGCCGGGCACCAGCACCACATCGGGATCCGGTGTCTCGTCGAACGAGTGGGTGGCGCCGACCGTCAGCACGCCCGAATCCGCCATGACGGGACCCGGCTCGTGCCAGACGAACCGCACCCGGGCGTCGGGCAGGTTGCGCAGCACTTCGTAGGGCCCGATGAAGTCGAGCGCCGTGAAACTCGGGTAGAGCACGATCGCGATCTGCATGGTTTTCCTTTCACGCAAAGGTTTTTCGATACTGGTCAGGGGAAATCCCCAGGCGCCGGACGAAGTTTCGCCGCATGGTCTCGGCGGTACCGAACCCGCAGCGGGCGGCGATGACGGTGACGGTGTCGTCGGACTCCTCGAGCTGGCGGCGCGCGGCGTCGGTGCGGATGCGTTCCACATACGCGCCGGGCGCCTCGCCCACCTCGTCGGTGAACACCCGGGTGAAATGCCGCGGGCTCATCGCCGCGCGCTTGGCCAGCTCGGAAATACTGTGTGTGCCACCGGGTTCGGATTCGATGGCCTCCTGCACCGCGCGGATCGGCGCCCGCTTGGCCCGCGGCATCCAGACCGGCGCGGCGAACTGGGTCTGACCGCCGGGCCGGCGCAGATACAGCACCAGGTAGCGGGCAACGGTCTGGGCCACGTCGGTGCCGTGATCGTCCTCGACCAACGACAACGCCAGATCGATGCCGGCCGTCACCCCGGCCGCCGTCCACACCCGTTGCGAGCTGCGCACGAAGATCAGCTCGGGATCGACTGCCACCGCGGGGAATTCGTCGGACAATCGGCGGGCCGACGACCAGTGGGTGGTGGCCGGGCAACCGTCGAGCAGGCCGGCTTGGGCGGCCAGAAACGCACCCGTACAGACGCTGACGACGCGGCGGGCCCGACGGGCGGCGGTGCCGATCCACTCGATGACGGCCGGGTCGGCCCGGGCGGCGTCGGCGCCGATGCCGCCGGGGATGACGATCGTGTCGACCGGAACCCGGGGGTCCGGCGGCGCGGCGGCGACGAACTCCAGCCCGGTGAGCGTGCTGACCGGTGCGCCGTCGACGGACACCAGGCTGACGGCATAGCCGGTGTCGGGTTTGCCCTGGGCGGCCAGGCACAGCGTCGCGCTGGTGAACACGTCGAACGGGCCCACCACGTCCAACGCCTGCACCCCGGCGTAGCCGAGGATCACCACCGATCGCGTCACGTCTTCAGTGTTCGCGAACTCGGTGATGGCGTCTACGCCATGGACCCCACAAATCAGGACATGGGTTGGATGGTCGGGCCGTCGGGCCGCGGGCCGTCGGGACATCACAGGTCGCCGCCCGCCAATGTCACGTCAGAGTGGCCGTCGAGGTCGAGAGCCACGCCAGCGTGACAAAGCGGAGCCGCACGGTGAGGCCACGACGAACGCACGCCAGAAGTTACGTAAGCAACCCATAACACGCCCGCACCCGGTCGATCCACCATTGCCGCCGCTGCGGGGAGGCAGCCAACGCGGCCAGGCGCGCAGGATCCGGCACCACCGCCTCGACGGGTAGGTAGCCGTCCACCGGCGCGGGCACGTCGGCGACATCCTCGACGAAAAACCCGCCGGTGCCCAGCCCGCAGGCATGCTTCAACTCCGGCAGGGCGGCGGCGGCCAGCAGCCCGCGGGCGATGCCGACGGCCGAATCCAAGGCACTCGACACCACGATCGGGATGTCGATCTGCGCGGCGATGTCGAGCATTCGCGACACCCCGCCCAGCGGTGCCACCTTGAGCACCGCGATGTCGGCGGCCCGCGCCCGCACCACCCGCAGCGGATCATCGGCCTTGCGGATCGACTCGTCGGCGGCGATCGGCACGCTCACCCGCTCGCGCAGAGCGGCAAGCTCTTCGACTGTCGCGCAAGGCTGTTCGAGGTACTCCAGGGCGCCGTCGGCCGTCAGGGCGGCGGCCGCCTCGACCGCCTGCGGCAGGGTCCAGCCGCCGTTGGCGTCCACCCGCACCACCGGAATCCGCGCCCGCACGGCATTGACGCGGGCGACGTCGTCAGCCAGGGTCTGCCCCGGCTCGGCGACCTTGACCTTGGCCGTACGCGCACCGGGGAACCGGGCCAGCACCCCGGGCACCTCGGCAGCCGGAACCGCCGGCACGGTGGCGTTGATGGGGATCCGATCGCGGTGCACCGGCGGTGCCGGTCGGTACGCCGCCTCGATCCCGGCGGCCAGCCAGGCCGCGGCCTCCGGCGCCGGGTATTCGCCGAACGCACCGAACTCGCCCCAGCCGGCCGGGCCGTCGATCAAGGCCACCTCACGAACCGTGATGCCGCGGAAGCGGACCCGCATCGGCAGGGCCACGACGTGCAGGCGGTCCAGGATGTCCTCGAGTGCGGGCCCGGCGTCGGTCACGCCGTCAATGATGCCTAACCGGCACCGAGGACCCGCTGAATGTCCGGCTTCATCTCGTTCAGCTGCGCGCCCCAGTAGCCCCAGGTGTGGGTGCCGGTGGGTGGGAAGTTGAACACGGCGTTGTTCCCGCCGGCGGCGACGTACTGGTCGCGGAAGTTGAAATTGCTCTGCAACGCCGTGTTTTCCAGGAACGTTGAGGCGACGTCGTTGCCGCCCAACTCACCCGGGGTGCCGGAGCCGCAGTACACCCAGATGCGGGTGTGGTTCGCCACGAGCCGGCCCACCTGAACCGTCGGATCGTTGCGCGCCCACGCCGGATCGCCCGGCGGCCCCCACATGGCGTTGGCCGAGAAGCCACCGGCATCACCCATCGCCAATCCGATCAGCCCGGGCCACGGACCGGCCGACGGGTTCAGGAACGCCGACAACGAGCCGGCATAGATGAACTGTCGGGGATGGAAGGCCGCGAGGATCAGCGCCGAGCTGCCCGACATCGACAGCCCCACCACCGCGTTGCCCGACGCGGAGACGTTTCTGTTGGCCGCCAACCACTGTGGCAACTCACTGGTCAGGAACGTCTCCCACTTGTACGTCCACACCCCGCCGTTGCCGGCCGCGGGCTGATACCAGTCGGTGTAGAAACTCGACATCCCGCCCACCGGCATCACCACCGACAGCCCGGATTGGTAGAACCACTCGAAGGCAGGCGTCTCGATGTCCCAGCCGTTGGCATCGTCGCGGGCGCGCAAGCCGTCCAACAGGTAGACGGCATGCGATCCACCGCCTTGGAACTGGACTTTGACGTCGCGGCCCATCGACGCCGACGGCACCGACAGCATCTCCACCGGCAAACCCGGCCTCGACCAGGCTCCCGCCGTCGGCGGCGGCCCGAGCAGCCCGACGGCGACCGCCAGAACCAGGGCGGACAAGATTGCCGGCCCGCGGGAGAACTTCTGCCAAACATGCGCATCTGTCATGTCCGCACCCCACATCCTCGCGCACACGTATGGGGCCGAAAATACTCCGCTCGGAACGGGAAATACAGAGTGGATTCACACCGTGGCGGCGATTCACACCGTCGCGCGGTCGCGGCCCGCCCAGTACGGCTTGCGCAGTTCCTTCTTGAGGATTTTTCCGGTGGGGTTGCGGGGCAACTCGTCGACGATGTCGACCGTCTTGGGACATTTGTACCCAGCCAGCCGCTCCCGGGCGAACGCGATCAGATCACCCTCGGACACCTGTTCGTCAAGTGTCACAACAGCTTTCACCGATTCACCCCATTTCTCGTCGGGCACACCGATCACCGCGACGTCGACCACCGCGGGGTGTTCGGCCAGCACCCGCTCCACCTCGATCGAGTAGATGTTCTCCCCGCCGGAAATGATCATGTCCTTGAGCCGATCCTCGACGAAGACGTAACCGCCGTCGTCGACGCGGCCGATGTCACCGGTACGGAACCAGCCCTCGGGGGTGACCGCCTCCGCCGTGGCTTCCGGACGGTTAAGATAGCCCTTCATCAACTGCGGTGTGCGGAACCACAATTCGCCCTGCTCGCCAACGCCGGCATCGGCGCCGGTGTCCGGGTCCACCACCCTGACCTCGGCACCGGGCACGACGGTGCCGGCACTCATCAACCGCGCTTCACTCGCCCCACGGTGATCCTCGGGCCCCAGCCGGCTGATCGCTCCGCACAGCTCGGTCAACCCGTACACCTGGATAAACTCGGTCTCCGGCCACGCGGCGAGCGCAGAACGCAAGAGCGGCAACGGCATCGGCGACGCACCATAGGCAAAGGTCTTGAGCGATCCGAACAACTTCACGGCATCCTCGCCGGCATCGAACACCTTGGCCAGCACGGCGGGCACCAGGAACGTCCGGTTGGCCCCGGCCAGAATTCCGCCGGCCAGTGCCGCGCCGTCGACCTCGCGCGTCATGTACGTCGGCGCGCCGTGGTGCAACCCCCACTGCATGTAGGAC
Organism: [Mycobacterium] fortunisiensis; assembly: GCF_019050325.1. Lineage (GTDB taxonomy): Bacteria > Actinomycetota > Actinomycetes > Mycobacteriales > Mycobacteriaceae > Mycobacterium > Mycobacterium fortunisiensis. Next base: position 117,948 of record NZ_VOMB01000024.1, read on the forward strand.
GAGCCACCGACGTGGAACAGCGGCATCGCCACCAGGCTCTTGTCACCGTCGCTGAGCGTCCAGCCCTCGAAGGCGTTGACGGTGTGCGCGATGACGTTGGAGTGGGTCAGCGCAATGCCTTTGGGCCGGCCGGTGGTCCCCGAGGAGTACATGACGATGCACGTGTCATCGGGCCGCACGTCCGCGGAACGGTCCACGGGCGTGGCGCCGGCGATCAACTCCTCGTACTCGTCCGCCGCGCCGCCCTCGGGGGTGACGGTGACGATGTGCTCGACGGCGGTCAGCCGGTCGGCGATCGCATCGATGCCGCCGCGGAGTTCCTCGCCGACCACGAGAACCCTGGCGCCGCAGTCGTTGAGCACGTAGTCCAACTCGTCGGCGGCGAGCCGGAAATTGACGATCGCGTTGCCCGCCCCGAGCATGGCCGCCGCGAGCGTCATCTCCACGCAGGCCGGGTGGTTCTTGTCCACGAAAGCGACCACATCGCCACGCCCGACGCCCCAGCCACGCAAGGCTCCGGCCAACCGACGGATCCGGTCGTACCACTGCGACCAGGTCCAGGTGCGACCCAGATAGGTGATCGCCTCCTCATCGGGTTTGACCGCCGCCCAGCGGGCCACGCGCTCGTCGAGAAAGTGCGGAACGGGCAAATCAGACATGCCCCAGAGCGTGCCACGGCGTGTGGGCCGTCAACCGGGTTTCGGGTGAACCTGCTCGCCGGCCAGGAACGTGGCCTGAACCTCCAGGTCGGCGATGCGCTGCGGGTCGGTCGTGCGCGGGTCGGCGGACACGATGACCAGGTCGGCGTACTTGCCGACCTCCAGCGAGCCGATCACGTCGTCGGCGAACAACTGCCAGGCCGCGTCGATGGTCTGCGCCCGGATCCCCTGCTCGACGGTGAGCCGTTCCTCCGGACCCAGCACGCGCCCGCTCGGCGCGGTCCGCGTGACGGCCACGCTGATGTTGCGCAGCGGTTCCTCCGGGGTGACCGGCGGATCGTTGTGCAGGGAGATCCGCATGCCGGTCGCCACGGCCGAGCCCGCGGGCATCCACCGTCCACCGTGCTCGGGGCCGAACAGGCCGTCGACGAGCACGTCGCCCCAGTAGTGCAGATGGTCGACGAACAGGCTGCAGGTGACGCCGAGGGAATGCGCACGCCGCAGCTGTTCGGGCGTGATGGCGCCGACGTGTTCCAGCCGCAGCCGGTGATCTTTTCGTGGCCAGCGCCCCAGTGCTTCCTGGTAGACGTCGAGGATGGTGTCCACCCCGGCGTCGCCGTGTACGTGGCAGGCCAGCTGCCAGCCCTGCGGGAAGAACGTGCCGACGATCTCGGCGAGCTGTTCTCTCGTGTAGTTGGCGTGCCCGCAGGAGCCGGGCACCACCCCGATCGTGCGGGTGGCGTCGGTGTCCAGGTACGGGAACGTCAGGTCGATGTTGCCGACCCAGGGTGACCCGTCGACCCAGATCTTGATGCCGACCTGGCGCACCATGTCGTCGCCCTCGAATGGGCCGGCATCGGTGTGCAGCGCGGCAGTCGACATCTCGTAGGTGCGCAATCGCACCGTCAGCTGGTCGTGCAGTTGCGCCAGCAGCGGCCGGAACATCGGGTCGAACGCCATTTCCGAGCACGTGGTCAGCCCCGCGCGGTTCAGCCGCGCGCATTCGGCGGCCAGCATCTCCGGATAGTCACTGGCCGAGATGGCGTCGCCGAGCAGCGGGAACACCGCTCCGGTCTCCTCGGCGGTGCCGTCGAGCTCACCGTCGGCAGCGCGTCCGTACTTGGCCCCCTTGGGATCCGGGGTGTCTCGGGTGAGACCGGCCCGGCGGGCCGCCGCACTGTTGAAGAAGGCCTTGTGGCCCGAGTTGTGAACGATCACCAACGGTGTCTCGGGCGCGAGGCCGTCCAGCCAGGCCAACGTTGGCTCGGGTAAACCATTCTGCAGCAACGGATCCCAGCCGTTGAGAAATGCACCGTCGGCCCCACGCTTGGCCACCTCATCGCGGATCGCGGCGAGCACCGCATCGGCTTTCGCCAAGGTGACCGGCCGGATATCGACGATACGGCCGGACAACGCCACCGCCTCCATCAACGGATGGCCATGCGCTTCAACGAAACCCGGCATGATGCAGCCGTCGACCTCGCGAACGTCGGTGTGCTCCCCCACCCAGCCGGCCACCTCGGCCCGGTTCCCGACCGCGACGATCCGGCCCTCGCGCACCGCCAGCGCCTCCGCGGTGGGTTGACCGGCGTCTACGGTCAGGATGGTTCCGCAGAGGACGAGATCAGCTGGCGCAACAGGGCTCGGCATGTACGCGATGCTATGGGGCGGTGACGTTTGCCCGGGTGCGTCCCCAGAAATCGGTGTCGCCGATCTGGGTCATCGTGGTCCGACCGTCGGGATGCACGACGATCAGGCGGTCGTTGTCCAGCCCACGACCGCGATCGGCGCCGATCACCAGGATCGACCCGTCCGGGGTCGCGGTGGCACGCACGTAGCCGTCGAGGTTGTCGATCACCGCGCGGGTGTCACCGGTCTCGATGTCGAACAGCCGCAACTCCTCGATGCCCGGACGATCGACCGGCTCCCCTTTCACCAGCACCACACCGTGGTCGATGCCGAGCGGGACCGCCGACGAATGATGGTGGTTGAACATGCCGATGCCCTCCTTGAGTTGCTCGGGCGTGGCCAACGCGGCCGGGGTACGCACTACCTCGTACACGAGTTCCCGATTCGTGAGCCCGTCGAGCCGGGCGAGCATCCTGCCGCCGCGCATCAGTTGCGGATCCGGCGACTGGTACGGCTTGGGCACCGAGATCAGGTCCCCGCCGGGCAGCACCATACCGCGGGGCATCGCGGCCGGGTCGACGTTGATGGTGCCGAAGTCCGCGTCGCGCGTCGGCGCGGAGTCTCCGATCAGGGTGGTACGCCACGCGTCGGCGACGTCGTCGGTTACCGCCGCGATTTCCGTCGTCCCCAACGGCACTGCCTCGACCTCACCGGAATCGGTCAGGGCGACAACGGCATCGATCCGCGGATCGACGTTGTAGCCGCTGAACGACTGGACGAAATCGTCGCCGAGGCTGTCGTCGACGACGGTGCCGTCCTCGACCTTCAGGACGGACAACCCCTTGTCGCTCGCGACATATGCCAGGCCGTCGGCCACCGCGAGCACGCCGCGCTCCCAACCCTCCTTGTCATGCAGCTGGGTGTCCCACAACAGTTCGCCGCTGTCCAGCGAAATCGCGGCCACCCGTTCCTGCCAGTGGTCATGGGAACCGAACGGCGGGCCCACCGTCCCGCCGGACCGACCGTAGGCCACCACGACGGCGTCCTGGTCCTGCACCGTCGCGTAACCGACGACCGGCCCGGCGCTGACCATGGGGCGGTTCGTCAAGCGGGTGCTCACGAACATCCCGCCCATCGACACGAACACCACCACCAGCGCACCGGTGACCTGCCACAGCGGCGCCTTCCTGTTGATCATGAATCAACTTCTATCGGCGGTGTTTAAGAACCGGTTGGCCGGCCGATTCGAAAAACTTCAAGAAGTTCGACGCGGCATGTCGATTTCCCGGGGGTGTTGTTCGACGTAGTAACGAGGGCACGATGGGCGAGCAGGACATCGACTTCGACGAGATCATCGCGTCGATGGGCCGCTACAACGAAGAGCTCATCAAGGCCGGCGTGCTGCTGGCCGGCGAGGGACTGACCGATCCCGAAGAAGGTTTCGTCGTCGATTTCAATGCCGATCCCCCGGTAGTGACCGACGGGCCGTACACCGAGGCCAAGGAGCTGTTCAACGGGTTCTGGATCCTCGACGTGTCCTCAAAGGAAGAGGCCAAACAGTGGGCGCGGAAATGCCCGCTGGGCTGCGGGGTGAAGCTGGAGGTCCGCCGGGTCAGCGAGACCGAGGAGTTCCCGCAGGACAACGAGTGGATTCAGAAGGAGATCCAGTGGAAGGCCGAGCTGGCCGAAAAGGTGGCGAAGGTCGCCCGCGCGGCCGCCAATCGCTGATCGGAGCACCAGTCCCCGGCGGTCCCTAACCCGCCGGGGACTGGCTCCCGCCCCCACAATTGCGACTTTAAGCAGCTCCACCAGCACGAACACGAGTAGAGCGCTACCTGCATTTCGGGCCGGCGCCAGATCGCGTTACAACGGGATCAGGGATCCGCTCCCACAATTTCTGGAACACGTTCTAATCTGTTGGGTATGAGTGATGCGTTACTGCACCATCCCATCCATTCCGGACACCTCACCGTCGGTGCGCTCAAGCGCAACAAAGACAAGCCCGTGCTGTTCCTCGGCGACACCACCCTGACCGGTGGCGAGCTCGCGGAACGCATCAGCCAGTACATTCAGGCTTTCGAGGCGCTCGGCGCGGGCGCCGGAGAAGGTGTCGGCCTGCTGTCGCTGAACCGGCCCGAAGTGCTGATGATCATCGGCGCCGGCCAGACCCAGGGCTACCGCCGCACCGCACTACACCCTCTCGGTTCGCTGGACGACCACGCCTACGTGCTGACCGACGCCGAGGTGACGACGCTGATCATCGATCCCACCCCGGCGTTCGTGGAACGAGCCCTGGGGCTGCTGGAGAAGGTGCCGACGCTGCGCCAGGTGCTGACCATCGGCCCGGTGCCCTCCGCGCTGGAAGGCGTCGGCGTCGACCTGGTGGCCGAGGCCGCCAAGTACCCGCCCGTCCCGTTGACCGCTGCCGATCTGGACCCCGACCACATCGGCGGACTGACCTACACCGGCGGCACCACCGGCAAGCCCAAAGGCGTGATGGGCACCGTGCGCTCGATCACCACCATGACCACGATCCAGCTCGCCGAGTGGGAATGGCCGGAGAACCCGCGCTTTTTGATGTGCACCCCGCTGTCGCATGCCGGTGCGGCGTTCTTCGTGCCGACCATCGTCAAGGGTGGCGAGATGATCGTGCTGCCCAAGTTCGACCCGGCCGAGGTGCTGCGGGTCATCGAGGAGCGTCGCATCACCGCGACCATGCTGGTGCCGTCGATGATCTATGCCCTGATGGACCACCCCGACTCCCACACCCGCGACCTGTCGTCACTGGAAACCGTGTACTACGGCGCCTCGGCGATGAACCCGGTGCGGCTGGCCGAGGCGCTGCGGCGGTTCGGGCCGATCTTCGCGCAGTACTACGGCCAGTCCGAGGCCCCGATGGTGATCTCCTACCTGGGCAAGAAGGACCACGACGAGAAGCGGCTCACCTCCTGCGGCCGGCCCACGCTGTTCGCCCGGACCGCACTGTTGGACGCCTCCGGTCAGCCGGTGCCTCAGGGCGAGGTCGGTGAGATCTGCGTGTCCGGACCGCTGCTGGCCGGCGGCTACTGGAAGCTGCCCGACGCCACCGCCGACACGTTCAAAGACGGCTGGCTGCACACCGGCGACATGGCCCGCGAGGACGAGGACGGCTACTGGTTCATCGTCGACCGGGTCAAGGACATGATCGTCACCGGCGGGTTCAACGTCTTCCCCCGCGAGGTGGAAGACGTTGTGGCCGAACATCCTTCGGTGGCCCAGGTGTGCGTGATCGGTACCCCGGACGAAAAGTGGGGCGAGGCCGTCACCGCGGTGATCGTGCTGCGCCCCGACGCCGCATCCGACGACGCGGCCGTGGCGACGGTGACCGCCGAGATCCAGGCCGCGGTCAAGGACCGCAAGGGCTCGGTGCAATCCCCCAAGCAAGTGATCGTGGTGGATTCGGTGCCGACGACCGCGCTGGGCAAGCCCGACAAGAAGGCCGTGCGGGCCCAGTTCTGGGAGGGCGCCGCCCGCGCTGTGGGCTGAGTTTTCTCCCGCGAGCAGACCCGGAGGTACCCGATCGCAGTCGATTTCGGGTACTTCCGCGTCTGTTCGGCAGAATGGGTGACATGGCTGACGACCGCATCCGGCCCCCGTGGTGGCTGAAGTACGTCAACAAGGTGATGATCGGGCTGAACAAGCTCGGGGTCGGCGGCGACAAGGGGCCCGTGGTGCTGACCGTGCCCGGCCGCAAGACCGGTAAACCCCGGTCGACACCGGTCACCCCGATGACAGTCGACGGTCGGCGCTACATCGTCGCGGGCCTGCCGGGCGGCGACTGGGCGGCCAACGCCCGGGCCGCCGGCGAGGCCACCGTGCACCAGGGCCGTCGTGACCAGCGGGTGCGCCTGGTGGAGATCCCCGCCGAACAGGCCCGCCCGTTGCTACGGCAGTTCCCCATCCTGGTTCCGACCGGCGTCGGCTTCATGCGCAACGCCGGCCTGGTGACCGGGCCCAACCCCGACGAGTTCGAGGCCCTGGCCGGGCGCTGCCCGGTGTTTCGACTGGACCCGGTCTAGCCGCACTCAGCTCAGGTGCGGGGCCTCCTTGATCTTGGAGTCCTCCTTGCCGACCGTCTGACAGAAGGTCTGCACCGCCAACCGGGTGCCGGTGATCTCCAACTGCGCGGGGTCGGCGCCCTTCTCATCCTTGAGCATCTTGGACACCGCTTCGTTCTGCGTCTTCTCGTCCTGCCCGATGAAGTCCTTGCACTTGGTGTCACCCCCGGTCACCGCGGGCGAGCATCCGGCGAGCACCACGCCCGCGACCAAACCCGCCATCAACACACTCGCTGAGCGCTTCATCGTGGCCCTCTCTCGTCTGGTGGTGCGCGGTACGCACCATCGCGCCGGGATTCGTACCCCGCGACGGTACCTGTGAAACCTCTGGGCACCGCCGCTCTACAGTCGAGCACGTGAGTGCAGACAACCCGTTCGACCCGACAGCCTGGGAACCGGTGGCAGGCTTCGACGACCTGACCGACATCACCTATCACCGCCATGTCGCCGACGGTGCCAAGCAGCCGACCGTGCGCGTCGCGTTCGACCGGCCCGAGGTACGCAACGCCTTCCGGCCGCACACCGTCGACGAGCTGTACCGCGTCCTCGACCACGCCCGGATGTCCCCCGACGTCGGTGTGGTGTTGCTGACCGGCAACGGCCCGTCGGCCAAGGACGGCGGCTGGGCCTTCTGCTCCGGCGGAGATCAGCGCATCCGCGGCCGGTCCGGTTACCAGTACGCCGCCGGGGAAACCGCGGAAACGGTCGATCCGGCCCGGGCCGGGCGGCTGCACATCCTCGAGGTCCAGCGGCTCATCCGGTTCATGCCGAAGGTGGTGATCTGTCTGGTCAACGGCTGGGCCGCCGGCGGCGGGCACAGCCTGCACGTCACCTGCGACCTGACCCTGGCCAGCCGCCAGCACGCCCGGTTCAAGCAGACCGACGCCGACGTGGGCAGCTTCGACGGCGGGTTCGGCAGCGCCTATCTGGCCCGCCAGACCGGGCAGAAGTTCGCCCGCGAGATCTTCTTCCTGGGCCGCGCCTATGACGCCGAGACCATGTATCAGATGGGCGCGGTCAACGACGTCGTCGACCATGCCGAACTGGAGTCCGTCGGCCTGCAGTGGGCGGCCGAGATCAACGGCAAGTCACCGCAGGCCATCCGGATGCTCAAGTTCTCGTTCAACCTGATCGACGACGGCCTGGTGGGCCAGCAGGTGTTCGCCGGGGAAGCCACCCGGTTGGCCTACATGACCGACGAGGCTGTCGAGGGCCGTGACGCGTTCCTGGAGAAACGCGATCCGGACTGGAGTGGGTTCCCGCGCTACTTCTGAGGGCTCGGCGTGCCGAAACGGCATTCCAGCAGGAAAAGTGCGAGTAGCGGCCTGCTGGAATGCCGTTTCGGCGGGGAAAGGGAGGCGAAATAAACTCAGCGGATGAGCAAGAGCCCGCTGCGCCGGCTGTCCGATCAGCTGTTGCTGACCAGCATGCGTCCGCCTTTGACCGAACGGCTGCAAGCCCGCGGCGACATCGACGTCGCCGGCAAGCGCATCCTGATCACCGGTGCCTCCTCCGGCATCGGTGAGGCCGCCGCGGAGAAGTTCGCCGCCCGCGGCGCCAGAGTGGTCGCGGTGGCCCGCCGTCAGGAACTGCTCGACGACCTCGTCGGGCGGATCAGCGCCAACGGCGGCGACGCGTGCGCCCACGCCGTCGACCTTTCCGACCTCGACGCGATCGACGAGTTGGTGGCCCGCCTCGAAGCCGACCTGGGTGGCATCGACATCCTGATCAACAACGCCGGCCGGTCGATCCGGCGCCCACTGGCCGAATCACTGGAGCGTTGGCACGACGTCGAACGCACCATGACGCTCAACTACTACTCCCCGCTGCGCCTGATCCGCGGCCTGGCGCCAGGCATGCGCGAACGCCGCGACGGCCACATCATCAACGTCGCCACCTGGGGCGTGTTCAACGAATCCTCGCCGCTGTTCGCGGTGTACAACGCCTCCAAGGCCGCGCTGGCCGCGGTCAGCCGGGTCATCGAAACCGAATGGTCCGCAGTCGGCGTGCACTCCACCACGCTGTACTACCCGCTGGTGAAGACGCCGATGATCGCGCCCACCCGGGCCTACGACGGGCTGCCCGGCCTGACCGCCGACGAGGCCGCCGACTGGATGCTGACCGCCGCACGCACCCGCCCGGTGCAGATCGCCCCGCGGATGGCCGTGACCGCCAAGGCGCTCAACACCGTGGCACCGGGGCTGGTCGACGCCGTGATGAAACGGCAACGGGTCCAGCCGGTCTGAGTGTCGCGCCGGGCCCCGGTCCGGCCGATGGTAGACAAGGGCTATGGAGATCCTAGCCAGCCGGATGCTGATCCGGCCGGTTGACTACCCGGAGTCGGTGCGGTTCTACCGAGACCGCATCGGCCTGGCGATTGCCCGCGAATACGGTGCCGGCACAGTGTTTTACGCCGGGCAGTCGCTGATCGAGTTGGCCGGCCACCACAGCCCCACCGAATCCGGCACTTTCCCGGGAGCACTGTGGCTGCAGGTGCGCGACGTCTACGCCGCCCAGGCCGAACTGGAAGGTCGCGGTGTGGCGATCGCCCGCGCTGCCGCCCAGGAGCCGTGGGGATTGCACGAGATGCACGTCACCGATCCCGACGGCATCACCCTGATATTCGTGCAGGTGCCCGACACCCATCCGCTGCGCCGCGACACCCGCGACTGAGGCCGAACCTCAGCGCGCCGGCGTGGCCAGCGGCCAACCCACCGACGCCAACCGCGACGCCACCTGGTTCACCTCTTCGGGATTGGGTTCCTTGTCGGTCACGCCGCGCACCGCGAGCCGGATCTCGTCGTCGGTGACCGGGCGGTCCCCGTCGCTGGAGCGCAGGATGTTGTGGGCCGCCTGGACGATCTCGTCCTCCGACAATGACCGGGTGAGCAGCGCCAGAAGCGCGAACTGGTCGGTGTGCGGCACCCCTTCCGGGTATCCGGCACGCAGCCAGCTCAACACGTTGTCCAGGAAACTCGTCGCCTCGGCCATGACGCTCAGCTCACTTGGTCGGCAGGAACGGGAACAGGTCGACGCCGGTGTGGTGAATGATCGTGGTCCGGGTGATCCACGCGATGGCCACCAGGATCACCAGGCCGACCACCACGAACAAGGCCAAGCCGAGGAACTTGAGGACGGGATTGGGTGCCTGGGTGGTTCCGTCGGCGCTGACCCCGCCGGACCCGTTGGAGTAGGCCACCAGTCCGGCGGCGAACACCGCGGGCAGACCGGCGCCCAGCACCAGCCCGATCAGCAGCACCTTGAAGATGGCTTCCAGATACGTCATCACGTCTCCTAAACCGCTGCCTTGTTGGGCTTCTCGGTATCCGTTGCGCTGCTGTCGGACGGGACAGCCGCCCGCACCTCGGCCGGTACCACCGAGTTGGTGGTGTGGTCCCAGTCGGCGTTCACGTTGCTGTGGTTGACCTTCTGCTGCTGGGCCCGCCGCCACATGTACCCCGACAGCGCGACGAGCGCCAGGAAGATCAGCCCGTCGCCGACCAGCGCCGAGGAGGTCAACGACTCGACCCCGTGGGACAGCCAGAACGCCAGCGCACCGACGATGCCCGCCGCCGGGAGCGTGATCAGCCAGGCCACGGCCATCCGTCCGGCCACCGCCCAGCGCACCTCGGCGCCGGGCTTGCCGACGCCACTGCCCAGGATCGAACCGGTCGCCACGTGAGTGGTCGACAGGGCCATGCCGGCGGCGCTGGAGCTCAGGATGATCGCGGCCGACGACGCCTCGGCGGCCAGGCCCTGGGGCGACTCGATCTCCACCAGGCCCTTGCCCAGCGTGCGGATGACGCGCCACCCGCCGATGTAGGTGCCCAGACCGATGGCCAGCGCACACGAGGCGATGATCCAGAACGGCAAGCCGTTGCTCTTCACATCCCCGCTGAGGTGTCCGGTGGTGATCAGGGCGAGCGCGATGACACCCATGGTCTTCTGGGCGTCGTTGGTGCCGTGTGACAGCGCGACCAGCGAGGCGGTGGCGATCTGGCCCCAGCGGAAGCCGGCCTCGCGACGCTTCTGCGCGACGTTGCGGGTGATGCGGTAGACGAGCCAGGTTCCGCAGCCGGCCACCAGGCAGGCGATCACCGGCGCGGCGACCGCGGGGATGAGCACCTTCTGGGTGACACCGCTCCAGTTCACCCCGGCCAGGCCGACCGCAGCCAGACCGGCTCCGATCAGACCGCCGAACAGGGCATGCGAGGAGCTTGACGGGATGCCGAACAGCCAGGTCAGCAAGTTCCACAGGATGCCGCCGATCAGGCCGGCGAAGATGATCGTCAACCCGGTCGAGGCGTCGATCGACGGGATGAGCGCGCCGGTCTTGGAGTCCTGGATCTTGAGCACCGAGCTGGTGACGGTGATGGCGACCTCGACCGAGAGAAACGCGCCGACCAGGTTGAGCACACCGGCCAGCAGCACTGCTGTCTTGGGCTTGAGCGCGCGGGTGGCGATCGAGGTGGCCATCGCGTTGCCGGTGTCGTGGAAGCCGTTGGTGAAGTCGAAAGCCAAGGCTGTTGCTATCAGCAGCACCAGGACGATCAGCTCAGCGCTCATGGCGGTAATTCTGTCGGACCACCGATCATTTTGACCAGTTGGAAACACCTAGCTGAGCAGGGATTTCGGATACGCTGTCGATGAGTTCATCGACTGTTCACCTAAGACACCCGGTTTGTTCGCCGGGGCGGTTTGCCGTTCCTTGCGCGGCCGATAAATTCACTGCAAGCCAGAGTCGGTCGACACCACTACGATCGATGCCGTCTTCCCGCTCAGAGTCAGCTGGCCGGGGAAACTCACTCGGGTGTATCAGGAGTAGGCGCAGTGAACGCATTTCTCGCGAAGATCGCGGCCTGGCTGAACGCCGGGTACCCCGAGGGGGTGCCCGGTCCCGACCGGGTGCCGCTGCTGGCGTTGTTGACCCGGCGCCTGACGAACGACGAAGTCAAAGCCGTCGCACGAGATCTCATCGATCGCGGTGATTTCGATCACATCGACATCGGTGTGCTGATCACCCAGATCACCGACGAACTGCCCCGGGCCCAAGACGTCGAGCGGGTCCGGGAACGCTTGGCGGTCAAGGGATGGCCGTTGGACGATCCGCGTGACGGCGAAGAGGTCAGCGACGAGGCTGCCGGCGACCCCAACCGCACCGATCCGAACGAGCCCGGAGGCCTGACATAGCCGTCCTGCGCCCCGTGGCCGTCGGCTCGGCAACCGACGAACTGCTGGCGGTGCTCACGGACGTGCTGACCGGCCGTCGCTCGGCAATCTTGCCGGTACCCGCCCACGACGAACGTCAAAGTTCCTTGCTGACAAGCGCTTTGCGGTCCGGGGAAGAAATCGACGACGACGTCGCGGTGGTGATCTCCACGTCTGGCACCACCGGCGAGCCCAAGGGCGCGCTGCTGACGGCGGACGCACTGCGGGCCAGTGCCGAATCCACCCATGCCCGTCTCGGTGGTGCCGGCCGGTGGCTGCTGGCACTGCCCGCGTATCACATTGGCGGCCTTCAGGTTCTGGTGCGCAGTGTGCTGGCGGCCACCCGGCCCGTCACGCTGTCGGCCAGTTTCGATCCGGCCGACATCCCCGCCGCGGTCGCGGCGTTGGGCAGTGGCCGGCGCTACGCCTCACTGGTGGCGGTGCAGCTGGACAAGTCCCTGCGTGACCCCGAGGCCGCGGCCGCACTCGCCGATCTCGACGCCGTGCTGATCGGCGGCGGCCCGATGCCCGCCGGGGTGGCCGAGCGCGCGAAAGCCGCTGGGGTGACGGTGGTTCGCACCTACGGGATGAGCGAGACCGCCGGCGGCTGCGTGTACGACGGCGTGCCGCTGGACGGGGTGTCGGTGCGCATCGGGGCCGGCACGACGGCGGCATCGGGAACCGACGCGTCCCGCATCCTGCTGGGCGGGGCCACCCTGGCGAGGGGCTACCGCAACCCCGTGCGCCCCGACCCGTTCGCCGAACCAGACTGGTTTCGCACCGATGACCTTGGTGCCGTGGACGATTCCGGGGTGTTGCGGGTACTGGGCCGGGTCGATGACGCGATCAGCACCGGCGGGCTCACGGTGCTGCCCCAGCTCGTCGAATCGGCGTTGGCGCACCACCCCGCCATCGCCGACAGCGCGGTGTTCGGCCTCCCCGACCCGCGGCTCGGGCAGCGGGTGGTGGCCGCCCTCGTGTTGACCCCGGGCGCCACGGCCCCGGATGTGGCCGAACTGCGCGCCCACGTGGCCGAGACGCTCGACGCCACCGCCGCACCGCGAGAAGTCCACATCGTCGACGAGCTGCCCCGGCGCGGCATCGGCAAGCTCGACCGGCGTGCGCTGGCCGTCCGCTTCGGCTGAGGCGGCCCGACAATTCGGTTGCCGGCTTCGGCATGATGGGGACATGCGCCGAGAAGTGACCTCCGTCGACGAGCTGCGCGCCATCGTCGGCCATCCGAACGCCGCCATCGCCAACAAGGTGCGTCCCCGGCTCTCGGAAGCCCAACAGGACTGGCTGAGGAATACTCCGCTCGGGTTCGTGGCGACCACCGATGCCCAGGGCCGCGTCGACGTCTCCCCCAAGGGGGACCCGCCCGGGTTCGTCCAGATTCTCGACGACTCCACCATCGCCATCCCGGAACGCCCGGGCAACAAACGCGTCGACGGCTATCTCAACGTGCTGCAGCGCCCGCACGTGGGCACGGTGTTCGTCATCCCGGGCCGCGGCGACACCCTGCGGATCAACGGCACCGCCCGGATCCTTTCCGACGCCGACTATTTCGACGCCATGGCCGTCGGCGGCAAACGGCCCATCCTGGCGCTCGAGATTGCCGTCGAAGAGGTGTTCTTCCACTGCCCCAAGGCATTTCTGCGCTCGAACACCTGGAAGCCGGAGAGCTGGAACCCGGACGCGGTGGCGTCGGTGGCCCAGATGGCCAAGGCGTTCAAACCCGACATGAGCCAGGCCGAACTCGACGCCTATTACAGCGAGGACAACCTGCGCAAAATCCTGTACTAGTCCGCCGCAACCGGTTTCACCAGGATCGCCCGGGTGTAGAGCAGCTGGAATCCGCGGCGCTGCACATTCTGCTGGGACTGCGAGCCGGGCGCGGTGGTCACCACCGCGATGTCACACCCGGCGTCGGCGGCCTCGGCCAGCCGCGCTGCCAGCAGGGCGGCCTGGACGCCACGCCGCCGGTACGCCGGTGCTGTGGCCGCACCGGTGAGCTGCGCGATCCCGTCGACCAGCCGCATGCTCCCGCCACCGGCGACCGCGCCGTCGCAGATCGCGATATAGGGCACGGCCCCGGCCTTTTCCATGTCCCGTTCGGCGCGTTCGATGATGTCAGCCGCGAACACCTCGTGGCCCGGCACGCTCGCACCGTCGGGATGGGCATCAAGGTGAGCGTCGGGATGGGCGAAGCCCTCCACCACGACGTCGACCCAGGCCGCCAGATCGTCGGCCTTGCGCACCTGCACCCCCGGCACCGCCGGTCCGGGGGGCGCCGCGCCGAGCGGGCAACCGAGAACGTTCTCGAACTCCACGAGACGATAGCCGCGACCGGACAGCATCGCGGTGATCTCCGGATCGGCCAGGTTGGACAGCTCCACCCGGGTGCCGCTGCCCCGGCCCGCCAGGGCTCGCTCGATCTCGCCCAGCACCGCCTCGTCGGGCACCCCGTCGAAGCCGAGTCCGACCACCTTGTTCATCGGCGAACCGGCTTCGGCAAAGCAGGCGAACCCGCCGGCCACCGGCAGCACCAGGCCTTCTGCGCCACGGTGCCCGGCGGCGCGGGTCGCCGCCACGATCAGGCCGGCTTCGGCCTTTTCGATCCGGTGCGCCAGCTCGACGCCACAGCACAATTGGTCCGAGCTCATCTTGAGATCCGCGTTGACTGCCACCTCAATACTGTTCCCACACCGGCGATTCCGAAACCCCTCGGCCGGTCGAATCAGTCCGGCAGCGAGTTGCTCAACCGCTCGGTGGCCCCCAGATAGTCCTCGATGAACTCCCGGACCACCTCGCGGGCCGGCTTCACCTTGTTCATCAAACCCACGCCCTGCCCGACGAAGTAGGTGGCCAGCGCCTGCGCACCCGGATGCCCCTGGGCGGCAAGCACATCCACTCGCCGGATGATCGGCTCGGCCAGCATGTTCTGCAGTGGCAGCCCCAGAGTCTGGTGGCCTCCGGGGTTCGGCTGCCAGGCGTCGGTCCACTCCGATTTCAGCTGGCGGGCCGGCTTGCCGGTACGCCCGGTCGAGCGCACGGTGTCGCGCGAGCTTGCCGCCAGCATCTTCTGCACGGTGTGCGGCGCAGTCTCGGCCTCCTCGGTGGTCAGCCACACCGATCCGGTCCAAGCCCCGGCCGCGCCCATCGCCACCGCCGCCGCCATCTGCCGGCCGGTGACGATGCCGCCGGCAGCCAGCACCGGGATGTCGCTGCCGGCTTGCTCCAGCGTCTCCAGGACTTCGGGGACGAGCACCAGCGTGGTCACCTCGCCGCAGTGGCCACCGGCCTCGGTGCCTTGCGCGACAATCAGATCCACCCCGGCCTGCACCTGCTTGAGGGCATGCTCGCGGGCGCCGACGAGGGCCGCGACCGGAACGCCACGCTCACGTCCGGCCTCGATCATGTAGTCCGGCGGCACCCCCAGCGCGTTGGCGATCAACTTGATCGGATGGCTCATCGCGACGTCCAGCAACTCGCGGCCGGTGTCGCCGGACAACCCGGTGCCGCCCAGGCGCTGCTCCGCCTCGGGTTCGATGCCGTGGTCGGCCAGCAGCCGCGCCACGAACTCGCGGTATTCGGCGGGGATCCGCTCGGTGAGCTGTCCCCGGGACAGGTTCTCGCCCTTGCCCTCGAATTTCGCCGGCACGATGATGTCGGCGCCGTACGGCTTGCCGCCGACCTGCTCGTCGATCCAGGACAGTTCCTGGTCCAGCTGCTCGGGGGTGTATGCGGTGGCGCCGAGCACACCGAAGCCGCCGGCGTTGGTCACCGCGGCCACCACGTCACGGCAGTGGCTGAAGGCGAAGAGCGGAAAGTCGATACCGAACTGCTCACAGATCGCGGGTTTCACCCCGTCAGTATCGACCCCCCAACTTGACGGGTGTCAAGTGGCTCCCGATCAGGGCAGTTCGAACGGCAGCTTCACCCCGTCGTGGGCCAGACAGTGCGTGCAGGCCCGCTCGACCTCGACGGCCCCCAGCGCCTCCCGCACCAGCTTCTTGAACGGCTCGATGTTGCGCTCGAATTCGGCGAACACGTCCACCGTCGTCACCCCGGACCCGACGTCGATACCGGCATCCAGATCCGTCACCAAAGCAATTGCTGCATAACACATCTCAAGCTCACGAGCCAGCACCGCCTCGGGGTAACCGGTCATGTTGATCAAGGTGAAGCCCTGATCGGCGAACCACCGGCTCTCCGCCCGGGTGGAAAACCGCGGGCCCTGGATCACCACCATGGTGCCGCCGTCGACCACCCCGGGCAGACCCGCTGCCGCCGACCGCAGCGCCGGACAGTACGGATCGGCGAAACTCACGTGGATGCCGCCGGAGTCGAAATAGGTGTCCGCGCGCGAACGGGTGCGGTCCACCAACTGATCGGGCACCACGATGGCCCCCGGGCCCAGCTCGGCGGTCAGGCTGCCCACCGCGCACGGCGCGAAGATCCGTCGCACCCCCAAGGACCGCAGCGCCCACATGTTGGCCCGGTACGGCACGGTGTGCGGCGAGTATTCGTGGCTGACCCCGTGCCGGGGCAGAAACGCCACCTCCTGCCCACCCACCACACCGACCGTGACCGGCGCGCTGGGTGCCCCGTACGGGGTGTCCACGCTGATGGTGCGGGCCTGCGACCCGAAGAACGAGTAGAAACCGCTACCGCCGATGACGCCGAGCATGCAGTGTTATTCGGCCTCGTCGGGGGTTGCGACATCGGCCGGGACGTCGGCCGGGACGTCGAGGTCGTCGAACTCGTCGAAGTCCTCGTTGGCCTTGCGTGCCCCGTCGGCGATCTCGAACACATCGGTGGCCAGGCCACCAATGGCGGTTGCCACGTCCTTGACGGCCGTGGTGATGATGTTGGTGACCTGCCCCACCGTCGAGGCGACGGCCTCGACAGATTCCTGCAGCACGTCCTTGCCGATCTCGGTCCTGCTGAGCTGCTCTTTCATGAGGCTCAGTGTAAGAGTCCGCGCGGGGCGCCACCGGACCAGCTCATACGATGACGACGTGGCCAGTTTTGCGCAGTGGATCGAAGGTGCGCGTCCGCGCACCCTGCCCAACGCCGTCGCCCCGGTGCTCGCCGGTACCGGCGCCGCCGCCTGGGCCGGCTCGGCGGTGTGGTGGAAAGCGTTGCTGGCGTTGGCCGTATCGCTCGCGCTCATCATCGGGGTGAACTACGCCAACGACTACTCCGACGGCATCCGCGGCACCGACGACGTGCGCTCGGGCCCGCTGCGGCTGGTGGGCTCGAAACTGGCCTCGCCGCGCGCGGTGCTGACCGCGGCCGTGACGAGCCTGGCCGTGGGCGCGGTGGCCGGCCTGGTGCTGGCGGCGGTGAGCGCGCCATGGCTGATCGTGATCGGGGCGGTGTGCATCGCCGGGGCGTGGCTGTACACCGGCGGCAAGAAACCCTACGGCTACCTGGGCCTGGGCGAGGTGGCCGTGTTCGTCTTCTTCGGACTGGTCGCGGTGCTGGGCACGCAGTACACCCAGGCGCTGCGCGTCGACTGGGTCGGGTTGGCCGCGGCGGTGGCCATGGGCTCACTGTCCTCGGCGGTGCTGGTGGCCAACAACCTGCGCGACATCCCGACCGACAGTGTGTCCGGCAAGATCACGCTGGCGGTACGGCTCGGCGACGCCCGGACCCGGCTGCTGTACCAGGTACTGGTGGCCGTGGCCCTGGCGCTGCCGCTGGTGCTGATGCTGGCCACCCCGTGGTGCGCGTTCGGTCTGCTGGCGGTGGTCCCGGCCGTGCGGGGGCTGCGGCCGGTGCGCGACGGCAGCACCGGTGCCCAGTTGATCCCGGTGCTACGCGACACCGGGTTGACCATGCTGGTGTGGGCCGTCGCGGTGGCTGTGGCCCTGTTCCTGGGCTGACGTTTTCTCGGCGAGTCCAGGCCAGTTCGCCGCTTTCGACCTGACGGCTGTGGTCCGTCGATATCAGCGACCCGGGCGTAGAACTCGGCGATCCGGCTCAGCCTAGGCTGCGTTGTCGAGCAGCCCGACGACGCCGGAGCGCAACTCATCGGCGTCGACGTGCTCGGTGATCAGACCGACTGCCCGGTCGTCTCCCCCGCGTAGGATTCCCAGCAGGATGTGCTCGCATCCGATGTAGCCGTCCTTGTGCGCCAACGATTCCCGTAGCGCCAGCTCGAGCACCTTCTTGGCGGACTTGGTGAAAGGCAGGTGTCCACGGCGCCTGCGCCGCCGCCCGGTGCTGCGCAGCGCGTTGTCGAACGAGCCATCACCGAAGTTTCGGTCGACGTTGGCCCGCACCGCCCGCAGGTCGATCCCGATGGACCGCAGCGCCTCTGCATCGTCGTCGAACGACTCGTCCCCGGGAGCGTCGGCAGCCACCAACTCGGCACGAACCGTATCCGAGGTCAGGCCGAATCCTGCCAGCAGGGCGGACAATTCGCGTCCCGAGCTCTGCAACACCCCGACAAGAATGTGTTCGGGCCGGATGTCATTGGCCGCCAGTTCGCGGGCCTCCTCCTGCGCCAGGATCACGGCGACGCGGGCGTGACGGCTGAACCGTTCGAACATGTCATCCCTTCCGATTGTGCTTCTGATGCACGGCCTGACGGCTCACCTCGAGGGCCTCGGCGATCGCCTGCCAACTCCAACCCTGCTCGCGGGCATTGGCGACGTGTATGGCCTCGAGCCGCTCCTGTAGCCGCTGCAAAGCCCGCACCGCCCGCAGCCCCACGGCAGGGTCCGGATCACTGACACCGGCGGCGAGTAGCTCATCGACATCACTCACGTTGTCAAGATAACTTGACAATGAATGGCCGTCAAGAAACGTTGACGCTTCCGGTCCAGAACTGGACCGGAATTCCACGCCGGACCACGGCGGCTGCACTAACGTGGCCGTCGGCCTGCAACGCGAACCGACCCGAGGATGCGGATGACCATCTCGACCGAGGCGCATCAGCCCGCACCGTCGGACCGCGCCGAAACCCGCCGCGCCATCTGGAACACCATCAGAGGCTCGTCGGGCAACCTCGTCGAGTGGTACGACGTCTACGTCTACACCGTGTTCGCCACCTACTTCGAGGCGCAGTTCTTCGACCAGGCCGACAAGAACGCCACGGTCTACGTCTACGCCGTCTTCGCGATCACGTTCCTCACCCGGCCCCTCGGCTCATGGTTCTTCGGCCGCTTCGCCGACCGGCGCGGCCGCCGCGCCGCACTGACCGTCAGCGTCTCGCTGATGGCGCTGTGCTCGCTGGTGATCGCGATCGTGCCGTCCCGCGAAACCATCGGTGCCGCAGCACCGATCATCCTGATCCTGTGCCGCCTGGTGCAGGGCTTCGCGACCGGCGGCGAATACGGCACCTCGGCCACCTACATGTCCGAGGCCGCCACCCGGGAGCGCCGCGGCTTCTTCTCGTCGTTCCAGTACGTGACGCTGGTGGGTGGCCACGTGCTGGCCCAATTCACCCTGCTGATCATCCTGACCGTGCTCAGCCGCGAGCAGGTGCACGAATTCGGTTGGCGCATAGGCTTTGCCGTCGGCGGCGTGGCCGCGATCGTGGTGTTCTGGCTGCGCCGCACCATGGACGAATCACTGTCCCAGGAGCAGCTCGACGCGGTCCGAGAAGGCCGCGACCACAGTTCGGGGTCCCTGCGCGAGCTGTTCACCCGGTACGCGAAACCGCTGGCGCTGTGCTTCCTCATCACCATGGGTGGCACGCTGGCGTTCTACGCCTACAGCGTCAACGCCCCGGCCATCGTCAAGACCACCTACAAAGACCAGGCGATGACGGCCACCTGGATCAACCTGATCGGGCTGATCTTCCTGATGGTGATCCAGCCGGTCGGCGGCATGATCAGCGACAAGGTCGGCCGAAAACCACTGCTGGTGTGGTTCGGCATCGGCGGCGTGCTCTACACCTACGTCCTGTTCACCTATCTGCCCCAAACACATTCACCGCTGCTGTCGTTCCTGCTGGTGATCGTCGGCTACATCATCCTGACCGGCTACACCTCGATCAACGCCCTGGTGAAATCCGAGCTGTTCCCCGCGCACGTGCGGGCACTCGGGGTGGGAGTTGGCTACGCCCTGGCGAATTCGATGTTCGGCGGCACCGCGCCGGTGATCTACCAGGCGCTCAAGGACCGCGACCACGTGCCGTGGTTCATCGCCTACGTCACCGTGTGCATCGCCCTCTCCCTGGCCGTCTATGTGGGCTTCCTCAAGAACAAGAGCGAAACCTACCTGGACCGGGAGAAGGGCGCGTCGTTCATCCGATAGTGCAGGCGACTAAGCCGATTTCGGCGGCTCCTCGCCGCGCAGCCGGGCCTGCAGCTGCTCACGGTCCTTGCGCCGCCGCTCGTCGACCAGGGCGATGGAGGCCGTGGCCCGCTCACGCAGCGGGCGGAACAGCCAGATGCCGATCGGCAGGGCGATGACGATCGCGAACAGCAACGCCACCACCACCGGGAAATCCGCCACGAACAGATGCCCGACGCCGTAGATGGCGGCGGTCAGCACCGCGACCAGCACCAGCCGGGCGACGAGGTAAACAGCGACGTCGGTGACCATGCGGGCGGTCGAACCACTTCCTGACACGCTCCGAGCCTACCGACGACGCGTATATTCGGATCAAGGAGGTTTCGAGTGGCGTATCTACTCCTGCTCATTGCCGCAGCAAGCCTGGTCTACCTCGGCTGGCGGCTGGCGCGGGTCTCGAATGATCGGCCCACCCCACGGGTGATCGGCCCCGACGACGACCCGGAATTCCTGCGTCGCCTCGGCCACGGGGATAATCCCCGCCCCTGATCTGCCCCCGGTCCGTGCGGGCCTAGCGGCCGGCGCGGACGCCGGCGAAATCGGCCGCCACCACCGCCGCCAGCTCGATCAGTGCCTCACGGGTGGCGGGCTTGAGCCGGTCCAAGCTGATCTCGGCGCCCTCCTCCAGATGCGGATCGAACGGCACCAACCGCACCGCCCGACACCGCCGCGAGAAGTGATCCACCACCTTCGACAGATCCACCTTGCCCGAACGCGGCCGCACCGCGTTGATCACCGCGATCGAATTGCGCACCAGCTCCTGATGGCCGTGGGCGTCGAGCCAGTCCAGCGTCGCCGAGGCGCTGCGCGCTCCGTCCACCGAACCGGAACTGATCACCACCAGCACGTCGGCCTTCGACAGCACCGCCGACATCGCCGAGTGCATCAACCCGGTGCCGCAGTCGGTGAGCACCAGGCTGTAGAACCGCTCCAGCACCTCCAGCGCACGCAGGTAGTCGTCCGAGCTGAACGCCTCCGACACCGCCGGATCGCTCTCCGACGCCAGCACCTCCAGTCGGCTCGGCCCCTGTGAGGTGTAGGCGCGCACGTCGCTGTACCGCTCGATGCCCTCGGCGTCGCGCAACAGGTGACGCACCGTCGCCGCCGTCTCCAACGGCACCTTCTGGCTCAGCGTGCCCCGGTCGGGGTTGGCGTCCACGGCGACCACGCGGTCACCGCGGATCGAGGCGAACGTGGCGCCCAGCGTCGCGGTGATCGTGGTCTTGCCCACGCCGCCTTTCAGCGACATCAACGCGATCCGGTAGCAGCCCTGCAGCGGCTGGCTGACCTCGCCGATCAGGGTGTTGTGGTGGGTGGTCTTGGGGCTCTCGCCGACGTTGATCGTCTTGAACGACCCCACATACAGCGCCTTGCGCCAGCCCGAGGTCGGCGGGTTCTTGCGCTGCCCCAGCAACGCCGTCGTGGACAGGTCCCGGTACGGCGTGGCGAAGTCGCCACCGGCGGGCCGGTCATTGGGCACCCCGGCAGGCCCGGCAACGGATCCGGCGGCGGGCCGGTCGAACGTCGACGGCACCGGCGGCGCGGCGATCACCGGGATGCCATGCGGCGGCGTCGGGGCGGTCCACTCCGCCGGCAGCGGGGTGGAGACACCCGGCTCGGCCGGATTGGAGAACCGCTGCTGACTGCGGAATCCCGGGATAGGGGCGAACACCGACGGCACCACTGGTGGCTCGGCGGGGGGCTGGACAACCGGACGGACCACGGTCGGCTCGTCGAGAGCCGGTTCGCTCGGCTCCGGCGGGGCGGGCGCCTGCGTCTCCGGTTCGGATGGTTCGGTTGCTTCGGCTGGTTCCGCTTCTTCGGACGTTGGCTCGGATGTTTCGGACACTGGCTCCGACACGAAATCTCCTCTTTCCCTACGCTCCCCGACCGGACCAACAACCAACCCGATGGCGCCTAACCCACTCCCGCATACGAGTGCAGGCCGACGGTCACCAGGTTGATGAAGAACAAGTTGAACACCATCGCGACGAAACCCACGACGTTGATCCAGGCCGCCTTGCGGTCCCGCCAGCCCGCGGTGGAGCGGGCGTGCAGATACGCCGCGTACACCACCCAGGCGATGAACGACACCGTCTCCTTGGGGTCCCAGCCCCAATACCGGCCCCAGGCCTCCTCGGCCCAGATGGCACCGAAGATCACGCCGAACCCGAAGATCGGGAACGCGAAGATCGTGGTGCGGTAGGCGATCCGGTCCAGGGTCTGCCCGTCGGGCAGACGCGCGATGATCCGGCCGAGTGCATCGTCGCGGTCGGCCAGCGGCGACATCTTGAGCAGGAACAGGATGCTGGCCACCCCGGCCACCAGGAACACCCCGGAGCCCAGGCTGACCACGGACACGTGGATGGGCAACCAGTAGGACTGCAGCGCGGGCATCACCGGGGCGGCGTTGGAGTACAGCCAGCGGCCCGACACCGTGAGCAGGATCAGCACCGGCACCAGCACGAACACCCACAGCGCGCGGTACTGCGGCTTGCGCAGCACGACCGCGGCCGCGACCAGGCCGCAGAAGCTGGTCAGGTTGATGAACTCGTACATGTTGCCCCACGGCACCCGCGAGGTGGCCAGGCCGCGCAGCACGATGCAGATGAACAGCATGCCGATGCCGACATAGGTGAGCGCCAGACCGGACTTGCCGAAGCGCTCGTCGAGCGGCCGCTTGGGTTCCTCGGCGACGACGCCGGGAGTGGCACTGTCGGCGCCGACGGTCGCCCCGACCAGCTCACGACTATCGGCTTTGCGGCCACGGCTGGAGGCCAGCTCGACGGCGAGCAGGATCAACGCGCCGACCAGGACCACGACCGACGACGTGAACGCCCAGTCGGAGTACCTGGCCAGTCCGATGTCGATGTGCTCGGTATTCATCCGCGATCCGCTTTCTCTTCAGCCGTCGGCACGGCGTACCCCTGCAACAACCGCTCGGTCAGCTTCTCGAACTCGTCGCCCCAGCCGGAGTTGTCGGTACGGGCCAGCCCGCCCAGCTCGACGTTTACCGTACCCGCAGCGGCGGGCGTGATCCGAACCCAGACCCGGCGCCGACGCACCACCAACGACACCAGCAACCCGGCC
Organism: [Mycobacterium] fortunisiensis; assembly: GCF_019050325.1. GTDB lineage: Bacteria > Actinomycetota > Actinomycetes > Mycobacteriales > Mycobacteriaceae > Mycobacterium > Mycobacterium fortunisiensis. The sequence continues at coordinate 140,941 of NZ_VOMB01000024.1, forward strand.
ATCATCGACATCGCGAACACCAGCACCCAGATCTGTGCCGGGTCGTGGGAGACCTGCAAGTTGACGAACGGGATGGCGCCGTCGAACCGCACCACCGTGCCGTCCTCGAGGCGAGTGTCCTGGCCTTCGACCAGGTTGACCCGGGCCACCTTGTTCAGTCGCTTCTGATCGATCAGGCGCGGGTCGAGGGAGAACAGCGACTGGGGCCGGCCGGTGTCCAGACCGGTGTCGCCCTGGTAGATGTCGACCGCCACGGCCGGGTCGTCGAGCGCCGGGTAGCGCGAGGACAACAACGTGCCGTCGAGTTGCTTGGTGGGCGCGAACAGGCCCTGGATCGCGATCTGGTGCTTGCGGCGTTCGTCGGCGTCGGGATAGGTGCCCGCCGGCGGGTCGATGCGCATCACCCCCGACGACAACAGGGTGGTCTGCTCCTCGGGGCGCCACTGGATGGTCTGGCTGCGCTGCTGGCCGTCGGGGAAGGTGACGGTGAACGTCGGCGCGTACCCGTGCCCCTGCAGGTAGATGCGGTTGCCGCCGACCCGCAGCGGGTGGTTGACCTCGAGGCGGTAGGGCTGCCAGGTGTTCGCGGCCAGATCGTGGCCGGCCTGGTAGTCGATGTCGGCGGCGAACGACAGCGCCTGTCCGGTGGGCAGATAGTTCGCGTCGAAGTCGTTGACCCGCAGGCAGATCGGATCCAGTGACGTGCCGTCGACGGTGTTGCCGGCCCGGAACGAGTCGAACGCGGCCGGGGACGCGGTGCAGAAACCGGGCCCACTGTCGGCGATCACGATGACGTTGCCCTCGTAGCCGAACAGCTTGCCGACGGCCACCGCGGCCAGCAGTCCCAGCAGCGAGAAGTGGAAGACGATGTTGCCGAACTCGCGCAGGTAGCCCTTCTCGCCCGAGATCTCGGTTGTCTCGCCGGCCTGCCGAGTGACGGTGCGCCAGCCTTTCAGGCGTCGCGTCACGGTCTCGGCGAGTGCGTCGCTGTCGGCGCTCACCTGCTCGCAGTGGTGTTTGGGCAGCCTTCCCAGATTGCGTGGCGCCGGTACCGGCACCGCGCGCAGGCTGCGGAAATGCTCGATCATCCGGGGCGTCAGACAGCCCACCAACGAGATGAACAGCAGCACGTAGATGGCGGTGAACCAGAAGCTGGAGAACACGTCGAAGGCCTGCACGCGGTCCAGCCAGGGGCCCAGGGTGGGGTGTTCGGCCAGGTACTCGTCGACCTTGGATTCGTTGAGGCTGCGTTGCGGCAGCAGAGCGCCCGGGATCGCGCCGAGCGCCAACAGGAACAGCAGCACCAGTGCGGTGCCCATCGACGTCAGCGTCCGCCAGGTGTTCCGCACCGGCGCGAGCAGACGCGAAAGTACCCCTGTCCGCCGGTTTTCGGGTACCTGCGTGTCTGCTCGCGGAGAAACTTGGGTCATATCGGCAGCCTCACGTCACTGACGAATGCGTCGCGCACCCACGACACGAAGTCGTTCCACAGCCCGGTGACCAACGCCGCGCCGACCAGGATCAGCAACACGCCACCGAAGATCTGGATGGTCCTGGTGTGTCGACGCAACCAGCCCAGGCCGGCCACCGCGCGCGCCGAACCCAGCGCCAGCAACACGAACGGGATGCCCAACCCCAGGCAGTAGGCCAACACGAGCACGACCCCGCGCACCACGGTGGCGCCGTCGGAGGCCGAGGCCACCGCGATCACCCCGGTCAGCGTCGGCCCCAGGCACGGCGTCCAGCCCAGCGCGAACACCGCACCCAGCAACGGCGCCCCGGCCATCGTCGACCACTGTCGCGGGGCGAACCGGGCCTGGCGTTGCAGCGCCGGGATGAAGCCGACGAACACCAGCCCCATCACGATCGTCACCACGCCGCCGATGCGTTGCAGCAGAAGCTGATTGGCGATCAGCGTAGTGGTCATCCCGAGCACGGCCACCGCGCCGAGCAGGAACACCACGGTGAAGCCCGCGACGAACAGCGCCGCCGCCCCGGCCACCCGCCACCGCGCGGTTTTCGTGGCCACCGCGCCTGGTCCGGGCTGCTCCTCGACGCCCACGACCGCGGCCAGATAGGACAGGTATCCGGGCACCAGCGGCACCACGCACGGCGAGGCGAACGACACCAGCCCGGCCAGCACACTGACCCCCAGCGCCAACAGCACCGGTCCGGCGGCGGCGATCTCGGCGAATCCGGTCACCGCACCGGCCCCTGGGATTCGGCGCCGGCGGGTTCGGCGGTTTCGGCGACCAGACGGGCCAACAGCGACTCGAGATCCTCGGCCAGCAGCTCACGCAGAAACACCGCGGCCACCCGGTGTTGACGGTCCAGCACCACGGTCGACGGGATCACCGTGGTCGGGTACTTGCCGCCGAAGGCGATCATGGTGCGCATCGCCGGGTCGTAGATCGACGGGAAGGTCACCTTGCGGTCGGTGACGAAATCGACTGCGGCTTCCCGGTTGTTGTCGCGCACGTTGAGGCCCAGAAACGCCACACCCTGGTCACGGGTTTCGGTGTACACCTTTTCCAGCTGGCTGATCTCGGCCCGGCACGGCCCACACCACTGGCCCCACACGTTGATCACCACGACCTGGCCGGCGAAATCGTCGAGTGAGATCGTCTTAGCCGGGTCGGTCAGCAGCGGGCCGGCCAAAGCCCCTGGGCGACCCCGATTTTCGGGCGGGTCGTAGAAGATGTCGGTCTGGCCACCAGGTGCGACGAACTCGAACGTGCCGCCCTGGGCCACCGCGTCGTCACCCGTCGAGCATCCGGTGAGCAGCACCAGTCCAGCCAGCACCGCCACACTCACCCGGGTGACCAACGACCTCATTCAGATGCCCCAGGGCTCCGTGTAACCCCAGCGGATCAGCCTGTCGTCCTCGAACGTGAACGACGTGATCGAGGACAGATTGCACAGCCGGCTGTGCGGCAACGGCAGGTGGGCGAGCTTGCGCCCGGTCATGGCCCGGCGCAGCGTCTCGACCGGAAGCTGGTGGCTGACGCACACCGCCTCGTGCCCGGCCGCCTTCTCCCGGGCCCGGTGCATGGCCGCCATCATCCGCTCGGCGACCTCTTCGTAGGGCTCACCCCACGAGGGTTTTCCCGGGTTGCGCAGCCGCGGCCAGTTCCTCGGGTCGCGCAGCGCACCGTCGCCGGGGGCCACCCGCTCCCCCTCGAAGACGTTCCACGACTCGATGAGCTCGTCGTCGGTGGCGATCGGCAGCTCGTGGCGCTCGGCGATCGGGGCGGCGGTTTCCTGCGCCCGCTCCAGCGGGGAGGCCACCACGTAGACGACGTCGCGCTCGGCCAGCCAGTCCGCGGCGGCCCGCGCCTGGGCCTGCCCGCGCTCGGACAGGTGATAGCCCGGCAGCCGGCCGTAGAGGACCTTTTCCGGGTTGTGCACTTCGCCGTGGCGCATCACGTGCACCGTCGTTCTGGTCGTCATGGTCGAGCCTCCGCGGCGGCCCGGGCCGCGCCGGGCAGCGCATCGGCGATACGGGAGAACGCATCGTCGTCCAAAGCCGCTGAGACGAACCAGGTTTCGAAGGCACTGCACGGCGGGTAGACGCCGGCCTCCAGCAGCGCGTGGAAGAACGGTGGGAAACGCCAGGTTTCGGTGGCCTTGGCCGCGGCAAAGTCGTCGACCTGCGTGTCGGTGAAGAAGACGCTGAGCATGTTGCCGGCGCGCTGCACCCGGTGCGCCACCCCGGCCTCGGTCAGAGCCCCGGTGAGCAGATCGGCCAACCGGTCGGCGTTGGCGTCCAGCCGGGCGTAGACGGCGGCGTCGGCGTGGCGCAACGTGGCCAGCCCGGCCGCCATCGCCACCGGGTTACCCGACAGCGTCCCGGCCTGGTAGACCGGCCCCAGCGGGGCCAGCCTGCCCATCACCTCGGCACTGCCGCCGAAGGCCGCTGCCGGCAGCCCACCGCTCATCACCTTGCCGAACGTGAACAGATCGGCGTCGACAGGATCCAGCCCGTACCAGCCGGCCCGGCTCACCCGGAAGCCCGTCATCACCTCGTCGAGGATCAGCAGCGCCCCGTGGGCCGCGGTGATCCGGCGCAACGCCGCGTTGAACCCGGGCAGCGGCGGCACGGTACCCATGTTGCCCGGGCTGGCTTCGGTGATGACACAAGCGATTTCGTCGCCGAACCGGCCGAAGATCTCTTCGACGGCCTCGACGTTGTTGTACGGCAGCACGATGGTGTCCGCCGCCGCGGCGCCGGTGACGCCGGGAGAGGACGGCAGCCCCAGGGTGGCGACGCCGGAGCCGGCGTCGGCCAGCAGTGCGTCACTGTGGCCGTGATAGCAGCCGGAGAACTTGATGATCTTGGCGCGGCCGGTGTAGCCGCGGGCCAACCGGATCGCGCTCATCGTGGCCTCGGTACCCGAGTTGACCAGGCGCAGCCGCTCGACCGGGGCGACCCGGTCAATGATCTCGGCGGCCAGCTCGGTCTCCGACGGCGTCGGGGCGCCGAAGCTCAGCCCGTTGACGGCCACCTTCTGCACGGCCTCCACGACCGCCGGGTGGGCGTGGCCAAGCAGCATCGGACCCCACGAACAGACCAGGTCGACATAGCGGTTGTCATCGGCATCGGTGAGCCAGTAACCGTTGGCACTCGTGATGAACCGCGGGGTGCCGCCGACGGAGTTGAAGGCACGCACCGGGGAGTTGACGCCGCCGGGTATGACGGCGCAGGCGTCGGCGAACAGCTGAGCCGACCGCTCAGTCTGTTTTTCCACAGGCATGGCCACCAGTGTCCCAGCCGGTGCAAATGCGTCAACTACGGGGTGTAGTGGACGCGACCCGGACGGCGTGACGCTCGATACAGTTGAACCGCGGGATGAGTTGCACGCGCGCGTCCCGGGATGGAGGTGTTCGCCGGTGGCCGACAAAGCAGAGGCCAACATGCAGATCGGTCAGGTTGCCGCGCGGACCGAGCTGTCGATTCGCACCATCCGTCACTACGACGAAACCGGCCTGGTGACACCGTCGGCCCGCAGCGCGGGCGGATTCCGGCTCTACACCGAACCCGACGTCCAACGGCTCCTGTTCATTCGGCGGATGAAGACGCTCAACCTGACCCTCGCCGAGATGAAGGACCTCCTCGGGGCGCTGGACACCCTCAAGGACGACGGGGCCGGCGCGGCGGAACGAAGTGCCGCCACCGAAACCCTGCACCGGTTTCAGGCCCGTACCGAAGAAGCCATCGGTCAGCTGCGTAAATACCTGGGCTTGGCCGAGGAGTTCGCCGAGTCCCTGGCCGAGTACACCCGCTAATCGATCCTGCGTCTCATTTCACAGCGTTCGCGACTTCGCGCAACCCTACTCTTACGTTAGAGTAGAGTTGTCAGCACGGCGGCGGACGTCCCCGCCGCAACGGATCGAAAGGATGAGGTCATGTTTGAACTCGACGGCAAGGTCGCCTTGGTGACCGGCGCCGGGCAGAACATCGGCGAAGGGATCTCGCACGCCCTGGCCCGCCAGGGCGCCATCGTGGCGGTCAACGACTACCACCCCGAGCGGGCACAACGAGTCGTCGACGACATCAATGCCGCCGGTAGGCGCGCCATCGCCGCACCCTTCGACGTCACCGACCTACCCGCGGTGACCGACGCCTTCGCGAAGGTCACCGAGCAGGTGGGGCCGGTCGACATCCTCATCAACGGTGCCGGCAACGGCGGCCCGGGCGAGCAGCTACACCAGTACACGTTCCGGGAGATGCCGATCGAGTACTGGCAGACCACGATCTCGGTCAACCTCTTCGGGGTTCTCAACTGCTGCAAAGCCGCGATCGGGAGTATGGCGGACAGGGGGTGGGGGCGGATCGTGACGCTGTCGTCCGGCGCGGGCGAGACGGGCCTCAACCTCGGCGTGTCCACTTATGGCGCAGCCAAGGGCGGGGCAACGGCATTCATGCGCCACCTCGCCGTCGAGAACGCCGCCCAGGGCGTGACAGCCAATACGATCGCCCTCGGCATGGTCTTGAAGGACACCACCGGAGTGGCAGAGATGGCCGCGGCAATCCCGGCCGGTCGCGTGGGCCGACCCGAAGATGTCGGTGCACTCGCCGTCTACCTGGTCTCCCCGGAGGCCTCGTGGATCACCGGGCAGACCATCAACCTCAACGGCGGCGCCTTCATCAAGTAGGCCGTCACGGCCTCAGACCGCCTGGCGCCGGGCGAAGTGCCAATCGCCCGGCACGGCAGTGAAATTCAGCTCAGAATCGGGACCGTTCTAAGTCCCGATGCACCTTTTGGAGCAGGCCAGCAGGAACCGGCGCAGTTCGGCCTCCTCCACATCGGCGAACTGCGGATCGGTTGCGCTGGCATAGATCCCAGCGGTGATCATCGAAATCGCCACCCGCCCGGCGGTATCCGGCTCGGGCCCCAACAGCAGTGCGGCGAACCGATCGCGGGTGTGCTGAAACTCTTCGTGCGTCTCGACCAGCTTCTGAATGGTCCGGTCGGAGTAGAACAGTGCGGAGATCGGCCGGTGCTGCAGGGCAACCTCGATCAGGCCGCTGACGGCAACATCCTGCCGGGCTGCCGAGGTGGACAACACCTCGGCGATCCGCGTCACGTGTTCGATGGCATCGAACACCGGCTGGACGACGGCCAGTGCAATGTCGTCTTTGGACTGAAATTGGTAGTACACCGCACCTTTTCGCACCCCGATGCGGTCGGCGATCATCTGCAGTGACGTACCGCTGACGCCGTGTTCGGCGAACAGCTCCAGTGCGGCAGCAAGCACACGGTCCCGCGCGAAACGACGGGTTGTCGACGGCTTCGCCAAGTGGCGCTCCTCCTCATGCCGGCACGCCCCAGTTCAAGCGTCGATCGACTCTAACCCGCCTCCCGGCGAGACCGAGCGCGAGCTGCCCGGCTTGTCCCCACTTGGCCACTCGGCTAAGTTTTTGACAGTAGTCGGACAAGTTTTACAAGTCATACGGCCAATCAGATCGATATTTTTCTACAAACCCCCAAGGAGATCGAGCGTGTTGTGGGTGCTCAAACGCGGATGGCTGCCCATCCTCATCGTCATTGCGCTGGCGATCGCGGGCCTGACGGTCAGCCGGATACGCGGCGTGTTCGCCTCTGAGGGCCCGCCGGTCGCACCGATCGAATTCGCGAACGACCCCGATCCGTTCGATCCCAAGGAGGTGACCTACGAGGTATTCGGCCCCGCCGGCGCGCGGGTCGACGTGCACTATGTGGATCTGAAGGGCAGGCCGCAGAAGGTCATCGGAGCGGTACTCCCCTGGCGCCTTGAACTGTCCACCACCGCACCCGCGGCGTCCGTCAGCGTCGTCGCCCAGGGCACCGCGCCGCACCTGGGCTGCCGAATCCTCGTCGACGACGAGGTGCGGGATGAACGAATCGTCGACGGCTTCAACGTCCAGACCTACTGCATCGTGAAATCCGCATGAGCCGGCATTCCCACAATGGCCCTGCCACACCCACCGACACCGCGCCGGCTCCGACGCACGAGCACGCCCACTTCGGCCGGACCGCCCGGTTGATCCGACGCCTGTCGGTTCCCTTCCTGCTGCTCTGGATCGCTGTCGCGGTGTTTTTCAACGTCGCGGCTCCCCAGCTGGAGAAGGTGGGCGAGATGCGTTCGGTGTCGATGAGCCCCGACCGTGCGCCGGCGGTGGTCGGGATGCAGCGCATCGGTCAAGTGTTCAACGAGTACAAGTCCAACAGCTCGGTGATGATCGTGTTGGAGGGGCAGGAACCACTCGGCGAGGACTCGCGCCGCTACTACACCGCGTTGATCGAGCGGCTGCGCGCCGACGCGCACGTCGAACACGTCCAAGACCTGTGGAGTGACAGCCTGACCGCGCCCGGTGTGCAGAGCGGCGACGGGAAATCGGTTTACATCCAGGTGAATACCGCCGGCAACCAAGGTGAGGCGCTGGCCAACGAGTCGATCCGGGCGGTCCGCGACATCGTCGCCGACGCGCCCGCGCCCAACGGTGTCCAAGCGTTCGTCACCGGATCGTCAGCGTTGTCCGCCGACCAGGAATCGGCCGGCCACACCAGCATGCGGTTGGTCGAGATACTGACCTTCGCCGTCATCGCCGTCATGGTGCTGTTGTTCTTCCGCTCGGTGATCACCACCATCCTGATCCTCGTCATGGTGTTCGTCAGCCTGCTGACCGTGCGCGGAGTGGTGGCATTCCTGGGCTTCCACGACCTGATCGGGCTGTCTACGTTCGCGACGAGTCTGTTGGTCACGTTGGCAATCGCCATCGCCGTCGACTATGCGATCTTTCTGGTCGGGCGGTATCAGGAGGCCCGCGGGAACGGCGAGGATCCAGAAGCGGCGTACTACACCATGTTTGGTGGCACCGCACACGTGATCGTCGGATCCGGACTGACCATCGCCGGCGCGACGTTCTGCCTCAGCTTCACCCGCCTGCCGTACTTCCAGACTCTGGGTGTGCCCCTGGCGCTGGGCATGCTGGTGCTGATCGCCACCGCCATGACGTTCGGGCCCGCGATCATCACCGTCGCCACCCGGTTCGGGCTGTTCGAACCCAGACGAGCGATGCGGCAACGAGGTTGGCGCAAGATGGGCGCGGCGGTGGTCCGCTGGCCCGGCCCGATCCTGGTGGCGGCGCTGGCGGCCGCGATGGTGGGGCTGTTGACCTTGCCCGGCTACCAGACCAGCTACAACGACCGCAACTACCTGCCCGACGACATCGAGGCCAACGTGGGCTACGCGGCCGCGGACCGACACTTCTCCCAAGCGAGGCTCAACCCCGAGATGTTGATGATCGAAACCAACCGCGACCTGCGCAACCCGGCGGACTTCCTGGTCCTCGAGAAAGTCGCCAAGGCAATCTTCTACGCCGACGGGATCGCCCGCGTGCAGGCGATCACCCGCCCCGAAGGCGATCCGCTGGAACATTCGACGATCCCCTACGTGATGAGCCAGCAGAACACCACCCAGGTGCTCAACCAGGAATTCATGGCGGCACGGATGACCGACATGCTGGCTCAGGCCGACGACATGCAGAAGACCATCGAGCAGATGGAGAAGATGCAGGGCATCACCACCCAGATGGCCGACACCACACACCAGATGGTGACGCAGATGAAGGACATGGCCATCGGTGTGCAGGAAATGCGGGACCACATCGCGGTTTTCGACGATTTCTTCCGCCCGATGCGCAACTACTTCTACTGGGAACCGCACTGCTACGACATCCCGGTCTGCTGGGCGATGCGGTCGATCTTCGACACCCTCGACGGGATCAGCTCGATGACCGACGACATCCAGGCCATGGTTCCCCAGATGGAACGTCTCGATTCCCTGATGCCGCAGATGGTCGCGATCATGCCGTCGATGATCGACACCATGAAGTCGATGAAGGCCATGATGCTCACCATGCAGCAGACCCAGAGCGGTATGCAGGCACAGATGCGCATCATGGCGGACAACTCCACCGCCATGGGTGACGCGTTCGACGCGTCCAAGAACGACGACTCCTTCTACCTACCCCCAGAAGCCCTGGACAACAAGGACTTCGAGAAGTCACTGGAGCAGTTCATCTCGCCCGACGGCCGGGCCGCCCGGTTCATCATCACGCACGAGGGTGATCCGATGTCGGCCGAAGGCATCGCGAAGATCGACGCGATCAAGAAGGTGGCGCTGAAGGCGCTCAAGGGCACCCCACTGGAGGGATCGACGATCTATCTGGGCGGCACGGCGGCGACCTTCAAGGACATGGCCGACGGCACCCGCTACGACTTGCTGATAGCCGGAATCGCGGCCGCCGTCTTGATTTTCATCATCATGCTGATCTTGACCCGGGCCATCGTGGCTGCCGCGGTGATCGTGGGCACCGTGGTGCTCTCGCTCGGCGCCTCGTTCGGGTTGTCGGTGCTGCTGTGGCAGCACATCCTGGGCATCGAGTTGCACTGGATGGTGCTGCCGATGGCGGTGATCATCCTGCTGGCGGTCGGTGCCGATTACAACCTGCTCGTCGTGGCCCGGCTCAAAGAAGAGATCGCGGCCGGTCTCAACACCGGGCTCATCCGCACGATGGGCGGCAGCGGTTCGGTCGTCACCGCGGCCGGAATGGTGTTCGCCTGCACCATGATGACGATGGCCGTCAGCGATCTCACCGTCATCGGGCAGGTCGGCACCACCATCGGACTGGGGCTGCTGTTCGACACCCTGGTGGTCCGGTCGTTCATGACACCGGCGATCGCCACCCTGCTGGGCCGCTGGTTCTGGTGGCCGCAGCGGGTCCGCGCCCGGCCCGTCTCGCAGCCCTGGCCGGCAACCGGGCATGGTTCAAGAGAGCTCGTGGACAGCGAGGCTCACCCATGACGGAGCCGGCGTGGTCACTACGCCGGGGTCAGCGCGAACACCGGGTGATCGGCGTCGTCGGGCAGGTCACGGAAATAGCCCTCCACCACCTTGCCGGCCAGCGGCCGGTATGCCGCGATCACCGGCCCGCGCTGCGGCACCGGCACCTCGGCCGCGACATAGTCGTCAGAGCCGAGCCGGACGCGCGGCTGAGCCCGCACATTGCGTACCCAGTCCGACTCACCGCGGGTGGAGACCAGGTATTTCACGCCGTCGATCACCGGGACGACGACGGGGATCTGCTGCGCCTGGCCGCTGCCGCGCCGGGTCACGGTCAACGTCTGACTGCGGCCGGCACCGGTGGCCATCGCGATGCGGTTGACCACGTTCCGGACAAACCAGGGCGGTTTGAGGTAAGCCATGGCTCCAGTCTGCGTGCTTGCCGGCCGCGGCACCACCGAATACCGACCCGGTGGTGGCCCCGGTTCACGGCAATGAACCTTCGGGTCCCGGCGTGCGTACACCTACGGGTACACCCAGACCCCAACCCCAGGCAGGTCGTCCATGGACCCGAGATCGGTCATCCCCTCCTCATGGCGCGGTAGTGCGGTCAGTCGGCGCAGCGTCATCGTCGGCATCGCGGCCGTCGGCGGCTTCCTGGCCGCCGACCTCGGCACCATGCTGTACGCCCGTGGTCCGCTGGGATCGCAGCGACGGTTGACCCCGCAGGCATTCGTCGACGCGTTTCACACGGTCGCCGGAGTGCACCGCGGCTATCGCCTCAACCACGCCAAAGGGGTGGCGGTCGCCGGGTACTTCGACAGCAATGGTGCGGGCGCCGAACTCACCAAGGCCGCAGTCTTCCGGGCCGGCCGCACACCGCTGGTCGGGCGGTTCTCGCTGCCCGGCGGTGATCCGGCAATTTCCGATACCACTGCCGCCCCGCGCGGCCTGGGCTTGGCGATCGGATATCCCGGCGCCGGACAATGGCGCACCGCGATGTTGAACCTGCCTGTGTTCCAGGACAATTCGGTGCAGGGATTCTATGACCGGCTGCTGGCATCCACACCGGTGCCCGGTACCGGCAAGCCGGACCCCGCGGCCATGGCACGCTTTCTGGCGGACCATCCCGAAACCGCCGCAGCCCTGGCGACCATCAAACAGCAACCGCCCACCTCCGGTTTTGCCGACAGCACCTTCCGCGGGCTCAACGCCTTCTACTTTGTGGATGCGGTCGGTAACCGCTCACCGGTGCGATGGTCGCTGAGCCCGTTGCGGCCGGTGATGCCACCACCCACCTCCGCGGTCAGTCCGAATTGGCTGTTCGACAACGTTGTTCGCGACATCCGGTCCACCCCGTTGCGCTGGCGGTTACTGGTGACGATCGGTGAACCGCAGGACGACGTGCGCGACGCGACCATCGCCTGGCCGGCCGATCGCCGCACCATCGACACCGGCACCGTGGTGCTCGACTCGATCGCCACCGAGGCCGCAGGCAACGCCCGCGATGTCAACTTCGACCCGATGGTGCTACCGGAGGGAATCGAGCCGTCGGAGGATCCGCTGCTGGCGGCGCGTTCGGCGGTGTATGCGGCCTCGTTTCGCCGCCGTGCCGGTGTTACCGGAGCCGCCCCGCAGGTCGAGGTCGGGAGCGTGGCGCAATGAGCGCGCCGGTACGCGCGGAGTCCCGCTACGCCGTCGGCACTCGCGTGCTGCATTGGGTGGCCGCAACCCTGGTGTTCGCCACCCTGCTCGTCGGGTTCGTCCTGGCCAACTCGCTGGCGGACTACGGAGTGCTGCTGAGTCTGCACAAAGCCCTGGGGACACTGGTTTTCGTGGTGTTCGTCGTCCGCGTGATCAACCGACTCACCGATCGCGGGCCCGCGCTGCCTGCCACGGTCGGACAAGCCGAGCGCGTCGCGGTCATCGGCTCGGAGCTCGGCATGTACGTGCTGCTGCTGATGCAACCGTTGCTGGGCTGGGCGATGCTGTCGGCGAGTGGGGTTCCGGTCGCCCTGGGTGACACGCTGCGGCTGCCGCCGATCGCCCCGCTCGACGCCGGCCTGTTCGGTCTCCTCCGCAACTGTCACTCAGTGGTGGCCTATGCCCTGGTCGTACTGATCGCCGCGCACGTGTCGGCGGTACTGTTGCACACGTTGACATTGCGCGACGGCATGCTGCGCAGAATGACTTTCGGGAAGCGCTGAGTATGGCGAACCGACCACGACGTCGCCGGCTGTCGGCCGGAAGGCAGGCGCGCGGCGCCGACGACCGGCTGTTGACCGCGCTGTACACCGATCACGGCGCTGCGGTGCGGCGATTCGTCGCCGGCCACGTCGTCGACGTACAGCAGCGCGAGGACGTCGTGCAGGAGACTTTCGCGCGGGCGTGGAAGAACATCGACCAGATCGACGCAACCCAGGGCAATCCCCGATCGTTCCTGTTCACGGTGGCCCACAACGTCATCGTCGACCAATGGCGGCGCAGGTCACGCCGGAGCGAAGTACTTGTCGACACCGACACCGACCTCGGCACCGCCATCACGCCGCCGAGCCCGGATGCCGTCAACAAGTCCCTGGAACGGATCGTCATCGGGGAATCGCTGCAACGGTTGTCCCCCGAACATCGCGAGGTGGTCAAGGCGCTGTACTTCGACGATCTCACCCTTGCCGAGGCAGCCGAACGGCTCAATGTTGCTGTCGGGACCGTGAAATCACGCAGTTACTACGCAGTGCGCGCGCTGCGCAGTGTGTTCGACGAGATGGGGCTGCTGTGATCGACGAACCTCATGTTCTTCTGGGTGCCTACATTCTCGGCGGCCTCGACGCCGAGGAACGCACCTCGTTCGAGGCGCATCTGCGCGAGTGTGCGCAGTGCCGCGCTCAGGCCGCCGATTTCGCGCCGCTGCCGGCACTTCTGAGCAAAGCCGACCCGGCCGATCTCGAAACCGAATCCACAGCCGGTGACGACCAGACACCCGCGCTGGCGGACATGCTGGCCGAGCGACGTGCGGCGGCGCACCGCCGCCTGCGCAGACGGGTGGCGCTGGGCTCGTGCGCTGCGGTGCTGGCCGCAGTCGCGCTCCTGGTTGTCATCCCGCGAGGCGACACACCCCCGCCGGGCACCGGCACCTTCGCGATGCATTCGATGGCCGCCACCGGCGCCTCGGGGTCGGTGACCCTGACCCCCAAGCCGTGGGGGACGGCCATCGTGCTCGACCTGAAAGAGCTGCCCCCCGACGGTGTATTCACGCTGCGGACGATGGACGACAGCGGGCAGATGCAGCCGGCCGCCACCTGGGCGGCGATGCCGACCGGGGCGGGAGTGGTACATGGCGCGACGTCGATACCGATGCCAAAGCTGCGCAAGCTCAACATCGTCGACGCCAACAACACCGTGCTGGCAACGGTGGAACGCTGAAACCGGCATGTTCTCACTGCGCAACGCGACCCGACGGCGAATGATGGTGCCATGCAACTCCCGCAATGGCTGGCCAAACTCAACCGGTACGTCACCAATCCCATCCAGAAGCTGTGGGCGGGGTGGGCGCCGCTCTACGGCATCCTCGAACACGTCGGCCGCAAGTCAGGCGCCCACTATCGGACTCCCCTGTCGGTGTTCAGCACCGATGACGGCGTCGCGATCCTGCTCACCTACGGCCCCAACCGGGACTGGCTCAAGAACATCACCGCCGCGGGCGGCGCTCAGATGCGCCGGCACGGCAAGACGATTCGCCTCGCCGATCCACGGATGGTGACGAAGGCCGAGGCGGCCGAGCACGTGAAAGGCAGGGTGCGGCGGGTCTTCGAGCGGGTGCCGGTCGAGCAGGCGGTGTTGCTTCGGCGGATCTGAAACCCGTCAGTCCGCGTCGGCCCCGCTGTGGTGGGCGGGCCGGCGCGGTTGCACCCGGGCCCGGATCGGCCCCTTGGCGATGGTGGTGAACGGCACCTCGACGGCAAAATGGTCCTCGAGCGAGGTGAGCTCGACCGACCGCACGATCGTGGCCAGCGCCAGCGTCGTCTCCAACCGCGCGAAATGTTCGCCGATACAGGACCGGGAACCGCCCGCGAACGGCAGGAACTCCCAGCGATCCCGCTGCTTGATCCGCTCCGGAGCGAACCGGTCCGGGTCGAACACCTGCGGATCCGGCCACAGCTGCGGGTCGCGGTGCAGCGCGGCGATACCCACCGCCACCAAGCTGCCGGCCTGCACCCGGTAGCCGCCGACGGCGATGTCGCGCACCAGCAACCGGCCCACCCCGGCCGCCGGCGGGCACATCCGCAACGCCTCGTTGAGCACCTGATTGGTGTAGCCGAGTTGCGGCACGTCCTGCGGGGTCAGCTCACGGTCCCCGATCGCGGCGGCCTCGGCGGCGACGCGCTGCTGGATCTCCGGATGGTGGCCGAGTGCCCACAACGCGTAGGTCAGCGCGGTGGCGGTGGTGTCGTGGCCGGCCAGCAGGAAGATCAGCAGGTCGTTGCAGATGTCGTCGTCGGACAGTCGGTGCCCGGTCTCCGGGTCGACCGCCGCCATCAGCGCCCGCACCAGCGGGGCGTCCCGGTCCGGATCGTCGCGGCAGCCCTGCAGGATCTCGTGGGTGAACGCCAGCATCGCCGCCACTGCGCGCCGAGCCCGGCGCCGGGCCGGGGTGGGCAGCCAGCGCGGCGCCCGCACCGGCCGTAATGCCCGGTCGGCGGTGTAGGAGGAGGCGACGTGCATGTGTTCGGCGATGCTCTCGGCATGCTCGTTGAGATCGATGCCCAGCACCGAGTGTCCCAGCGACTGCATGGTCAGCCGCCGGCCGTCGGCGTCGAGACCGACCTCGCCGCCGTCGGCCCAGCCGTCCACGGTGTCCTGAGCGGCTCGCGACATGTGCCCACCGAAGTCACGCACCCCGTGCTTGGTGAACACCGGTTGCAGCGCCCGTTTGCGGGGCCGCCACGGCTCATTGGGCAGCACGAACAGGCTGTCGCCGGCGGCATGGCGGACCTCGTCGTGGACGATGCAGCGTTCGGCGAACGCGTCGTTGCGGCCCAGCACATCGCGAATGGCCGCCGGGTCGAACACCGCCACGAGTGGGGGCGCCAACCAGCGCGGACCGAACTGCACCCGGGTGACCGTGCCGCCGGCGGCCCGCAGCACGTCCTGGCCGGCGTCCAGATCGCGCACCGAGCGCGCCAGCCGCCACAGCGACAAGGGGTTCTTCGGCGCCAACGGCAACGCGCTGACATCAGGTTCCTGCACCACGTCCCCAATCCCGACCATGCGCTCATATTCCCACTGGAAAGCGCATCCCAACGGCGAATGATGGTGCCATGCGGCTGCCGCATTGGTTGGCCCGGCCGGGTGTGAAGGGGGCCAGCGGCAAGTTCTGCAAGGGAGACCGCGCTGATCGCGATTTGCTCTGGCAGATCCACCGGATTCACGGTCTCCAGATCTATGTTCACCTGGGGTTTCCAGGACTACCGTGGGAGATCATCAGCCGGTGGCAGGAGGTCACCATGAAGCGCCTACTCGTCCTCGGCTACGGGACCGCGAGCTATCTGGTGTTCGTCGCGGCCTTCCTCTACGCAATCGGCTTCGTCGGCGATTTCGCCGTGCCACGCACCGTCGACTCCGGCATCGCCGCACCCCCTGCCGAGGCGGTGATCGTCAACCTGCTGTTGCTGTTGGTCTTCGCCGGCCAGCACAGCGTGATGGCCCGGCCGGCGTTCAAACGCTGGTGGACCCGGATCGTCCCGCAGGCCATCGAGCGCAGCACCTACGTGCTGCTGTCCAGCCTGGTGCTGTTCCTGTTGTACTGGCAGTGGCGCACCATGCCAACGATCGTGTGGAACGTGGAATCTCCTGTGGGGCAGGCAATTCTGTGGACACTGTTCTGGCTGGGCTGGGCCACCGCATTTGCCTCGACGTTCATGATCAGCCACCTCGACCTGTTCGGCCTGCGGCAGGTGTGGCTGAACTGGCGGGACCGGCCGTATGACGAGCCGGGATTCCGCACGGTGATGCTCTACCGGGTGGTCCGGCACCCGCTGATGACCGGTTTCATCGTGGCGTTCTGGGCGATCCCGACGATGACCGCGGGCCACCTGCTGTTCGCGGCCGGCAGCACCGCCTACATCCTGGCCGCGATCCAACTGGAGGAGCACGATCTGGTGGCCAACCTGGGCGATCAGTACCGCGACTACCGGAAGCGGGTGCCGATGCTGGCGCCCGGGCTTCATCGTGGCCACCACAGCGCACCGACTGTGCGGCACCGTCCGGTATAGCCTGCGGCGATCAGCCTGGCATGCGGTCCGGGTGCGGCCACTGGGCCGCACCCGACGCACGTCTACTCCTGACTGTCACCCGAAGAGGCCGCGGCCCCAGACGATCCACTCGGCGCAGCGGAGACCTTCGCGAGCCGGCCGGGGCTCGACTTCGCCCTCGTCACAGCGGATTTCACTGCCACCGCGGCCGGTGCCTGCGCCATGGCTCTATCGTTGCCACCAGACCTCATCAGGGCCCGGCCCGGCCGAACTTTGTTGCCGTCACCGAAGATCGAACGCAGGCTCGGCCGGACAGACTTGGGCGTCACCGCCGTGCTGATGGTGGTTCGCGAACCCGTAGCGACATCGGCCTGGATGCGGGCCGCCACGCCCTGCTCCTGCTCCTGCTCCTGCTCCTGCTCCGAATGCGGTGCCACCGGCTGGGTCTGGAGTGCGGTCTTGACTGCCTGCCGGGTGCTGCTGATCACCGCCACCGTGGCGCCCGTCAGATCGAGCGTGCGCATGGCGACATCCTTCACGCCATGTTGCACAGCGTTGATCGCGTTGCCGGCATCGCCGGTCACCACCGCGGCCAGGACGTCACCCACCGCCGCGGCGGCCGTGTCGATCAGCGGCTTCACATAGCTTATGCCCAGGTAGATGGGCAGTGAGAACGCGCTTTCCAGCACCACCGGAACCAACGCCTGCGCTACGGCCAGGGGACGCTGCAGGAGCCACTCGGCCTGCGGGATCGACCGTTGCAGGAATTGAATGGCCGGTGTCAGCACCGCATTCATGATCTCGATGGGCGCCTGCCCCGGGTTCCCCTCGGCGATTGCCGCTACTGCCGCGGCGATCCCGTCGGGCAGCCCGGCGGCCGTGGCGCCCAGGGTCGTGACACCGTCCACCACGATGCCGCCCGCCACCACGGCCGATTCGATCTGGTTGGCGAGGAACTGGGTGAGGACCGGGGCCGGGTCACTGAGCTCCTCGGTGATGATGCCGGTGGCGAGATTCTCGGCGAACTCGAACACCGGGGCGAACACCTGGGCTGGGTTTTCCACTGCGGCAGCGAGTTGCACTGCATCCGAATGGATTTGCAGAGGTGGTTGGACCGGAGCGGTGGCGATGACGCCGGCTCCGACGAGGGCTATACCGGCACTGAGATAGGGCCGAACAGCTGCGTGCATGCGATCCCTTTCATCCTGGTCGACATTCGCAGGCGGTGACTCGGCGCACCGTCCGCAGCCGACGACGAGGGACGTTACCCGCCGATATGTAACGTGTTTCAGTATTGTCCGAACCGAGTTTGCGTCCACTTGAATGCGCAATATTTAGCAATGGCAATGGTGCTGAACCAACTGGGAATTCGTCAATATTGCTACTTACGGTAGCGTAATGAATAGTTGCGGCTACTTGTTAGTAGCATTCACGCTTCACCCCTGGTGCCAGCTGAGCAGCTCGCCGGAACCGGACGTCATGACGGTGCCGGGCATGACGCGCAACCGGTAGGGGGTCAGCCGCAGCGCGGCGAACTCGGGCGAGGTCGGCCCGCCGCTCCACTGCGGGATGACATACGGGTCATAGCCCACCGGCGCGGGGCCGTTGGCGAACCGGTCCCACACCTGCGTGCAGGTTTCGTCGTCGGTGTACCACTCCACCAGACAGTCGGCGGCGCAGGTGTCGTGGCCGGTGGCCCAATAGCTGACCGACATGTACGGGTGCACCGCCAGATGCGCGCGTTTCACCGGGCTGGGAACGGTTGCGACCCAACCGAACAGATCGGTGGCGTCCCACTCCCAGATGGGGTGCAGGATGCGGGTGCGCGGCCGCCCGTCAGCATCGACGGTGGCCACCGACGCCCACACGATCGTGTGGGCCATCTCGACGAAGGCAGGGGCGACGCGCTCCAGTGAGGTCACACCGCCAGCGTAGGCAACGCCCACCACCGGGCGCGGAAGATCAGGCCGAGATCGTCCGAAGCGACACCGGCAGGCTAGGCAGGAAATGGCGGGTGGCGAAGGCTCGGATGTCTTCGGCGGTGTCGAGTGGTTCGACGCTGGGCAACAGCAGCACCATCGCCGCGTACCGCAGGATGGTGTCGGCCAGGTCGTTGACCGCCCGTTGGCCGATCCGGTCGGCGAACCCGGCCGGGAAGATCACCTTGAGCGCAGCTGCCATTCGCTCGATCGCCGCGCCGTAGTGGGTGTGCAGCATCTCCATCACCAACACCGGTTCGTCGGCGATCATCTGGTTGAGCACATGGTGCCGGCGGAACCGCAGAATCGACAGCGTGAACGCCTCGACATAGTAATTCGATTGCGGTCCGGCATTTTTCAATTCGATGGCGATATCGGCGAACAGCGCCGCGTTCTCCCGCTCGATGACCGCCGCGACCAGCTCGTCGCGGTTGGCGAACCTGCGGTAGATCGTGGTGCGGCTGACCCCGGCCCGGCGCGCGACATCGTCGAGCGCGACCCGGCGCAGACCGTGACGCTCGAACTCGACGAGGGCAGCGTCCAGGATTGCCACCGTCGCGGGCGACGAATCAGACCCCGTCGCGGGCGACGAATCAGCCCCGGGCATAGCCCTTTTGGGCAAACTTGTTGTAGCGCACGCTCATCGGTAGATGATCCCACACCCAGTTCACCGGGCGGCTGCGCCAGAATGCCGCGAACCGCTGATAATTGCGTTCCTGGCGCTCACTCCACGGCAGCTCCAGCAGGTCACGCGCCCGCGGCGGCAGACCGCCGGTGGTCAGGAACGCCGCGGCCGGGTTGAACACGAGGGCGACGATCCGCCAGACGGCCGGGTGTACGGCCTTGGGGCACGGGAAGCCCTTGGTGACATAGCCGACGCCGTAGCGCGCCGACTTGTGCGGGACGGCCACCTCGTTGAGCATCCGGTCCCAGTACTTCTCGAACTCGGCATACGTGGCCGGCATCGGCCGGTCACTGACCCCGTAGCGCCGGTACCAGGTCTTGGACTCGGCGTAGATCTGCTCCTTCTCGGCGTCGCTGAGCCGCTTCACGAAGGTGTCGGCGAAGTAGAAGATCTGCTCGACGAAGGTGGCGTGCGCCCAGAAGTAGGTGTCGGGATCGAGCGCGTGATAGCGGGACACCACTTCTCCGTCGGGGCCGGGCATATCGCCCTTGACGTGGTGGTGGAAGTCGCGCACCTGGAGGCCGGCGTTGTCAGCTTCGGACCCGTAGACCGTCCGGAAGATCGGCGGGATGGTGCGCTTGAGTCGCTCGGCGGTGTCGGCGAAGAACGTCGAATGGTCCAGCACGCCCTGCCCAAGCTCGGCCAGCATGTTCTGCAGGACGGCGGGACGCGGCCCGATCAGATACATCCGGTTGTCACCGAAGTACTTCCAGACCAGCGATTGCGGTCCCAGCGGCAAGCCGTCGGTCTGTTGCGGGTGATCGGCCAACTCGGTCATGGACACAGTGTTACAGATTTCGCACTTTGTACCAAGACGCTGTGACCGGGGTCACCGACAGGGTGGTCGGCGTTATCGTGCCGTTGCCGGACCGGTCGCGTGCTGAGACCCGCCGTTGGAATGATGCGCAGGTGACCTCGCTGACCCGCCGCGACGCGCTGCGTCTGGGCGTCACCGGTGCGGGTGCCGCGGGACTGATGGCATTGGGCGGCCTGCTCGATCCGCCGACGCCCCACGCGTCTCCGGGCCCCAACCAACCCGCCTCCGCGGGCGCCCCGCTGCCGACCCGCGATTCGGGGTCGTTCATCTCCGCGGCCCGCGGCGGTGTCGAAACCAACTGGATCATCGCCCGCCCGCCAGGCCAGCACGGCCCACTGCGACCGGTGATCGCCCTGCACGGGATGGACAACGATGCTGCGGGCGTGATGGACCTCGGCATCCCGGAAGCACTGGCCCAGCTGACCGCAGCCGGCCGGCCGCCGTTCGCGGTGGTCAGTGTGGACGGCGGCAACTCGTTTTGGCGCCGTCGAGCTTCCGGGGAGGACTCCGGGGCGATGGTGCTCAACGAGCTGATCCCGATGCTGGCCACCAAGGGCCTCGACACCTCACGCGTGGCCTTCATGGGCTGGTCGATGGGCGGCTACGGCGCCATGTTGTTGGGTGCCAGACTGGGCGCCGCGCGCACCGCGGCGGTCTGTGCGATCAGCGCGGCGCTGTACCTGACGTACTGGGGCGCGCCGCCCGACGCCTTCGACAGCCTCGAAGACTGGCAGCAGAACTCTGCGCTGAGATTGCTACCGGCGCTGGGGTCGATCCCGGTGCGCATCGACTGCGGCACCGGGGACAGGTTTTACGCCGCGTCCAGAATGTTCGCCAACCAGCTACCGAGGACCCCGACCGTGGGCTTCTACCCCGGCGGCCACGATCAGGAATTCTGGCGCGCGCACTTGTCCGATGAGCTTGCCTGGCTCGATTCTTGAACCGCGCCTTGGGTCAGCGACGCAACCGGGCGATAGCCAGCACCACCAGCACGCCGGCCGTTCCCGCCAACACCAGGGACAACACCAACAGCGGCGCCGAATAGCCGACCGCCGTGGTGGCCGGCTCGCCGTCGAGCACCGGGGCCACCTCGATCGTGGTGCTGGCCGCGAGCCAACTCAGCACAGCGCCCACGGCCGCCACCACGGCCACCACCAGCTCGAGCACAGCCCGCGGTTTCACGGGGTCCGCTCCGCGACCAGCGGCTCCAATGCTTCGCGCAACCGTCGGTGCTTGCGCGCCCACGCCTGAGCCGAGCGCTTGCCGGTGAGCTGCAACCCGATGCCGGTGCGGCCCCGCGGCACCCCGGTGAGCTCGCCGAGGGCACGCGCGGACTGCCACTTGGGCACTTCTGAACCCGACGCCTCGGGATAGATCGCCACGATCTCGTCGACCTGCAACGTCTCGGCCCCCTGACGCAGGGTGTGGGCGGTCAACTCGACGGACGTGTGGATGCGGGCGGCCTTGATCTGGATGGCGACGAACCCCGACACCAGCAGCAGGAACACCAGCGGGATCCACAGGTCGTGGCCGTATCCGCCGGTCTTCTGCAGGATCGCCATCCCGACCCCGGCGAACGGGCCCAACAGCAGCCAGCCCCAGCTGGCCCCGTTCTCGTAGAACAGCACCTCGGGGGTGACCTTGTTCACCTGCTCACTCACCTTCGTCTTCCCTCCGCTGCGGCAGCGCACTCAGACCCGTTCCCACGATCAGCAGGAGCACACCGAGCACCGTGAGAATGTGGACCACACCGAGCCGGGCGGTCAACGCCACGATGACCATGGTGGCCAGCGACAACGCGATCGCGGCCCGCCGGAACCGCGGGTCACCGGTGCGGCTGCGGCCGGCCAGATACGCCATGCCGAACCCGGCGAGCGCGGTGAGCACCCCGCCACCACGGAGCAGGAGCGGGTCCGCGCCGGGCAAGCTCACCGAGGCCGCAAACATTCCACCGACGACCAGCAGCACCGCGGCCACCAGCCAGAAGCCGAAGCCGACAGTTGCCACGAGTGGTCGACTCGGCGCCGGACGTGGCTCTTGCGACGCGGGTGATGAAGGCATTGCCGGGAAGCGTAGCGAATCACCGGGTGAAGAAACCGTTGGCGTCCTTGCGGTGCAGCAGGTACACCCCGCCGGCGATCAGGACCGAGCCGACGATGGCGGTGACGGCGTAACCCACCGCGGCCGCATCCTCACGTTCACCGGTCAGCAGACTGCTGATCGCATGCAGCATCGATACGAGTCCGCCGCTGGTCAGCAAGGTGCGGGCCCATCGGTAGCCCTGCCGCATGAGCAGGAGGAAGGCCACCACGATCGAGGTCAGCACCACGACGAACATCGCCGAGAACACCACGGTCACCGAGCGCTGCACGCCGGTGCCGGTGCCGGTGCCGGTGCCGGTGAACAGGTCGATCAGATAGCCGAGCACCATCAGTACCAGCGCCGCCGTCCACAGCCAGAATCCGGTGTCGACGTCGTCGGGACGTTCGGCCGGGTCCGGGTGTGGTTCGCCGCTCGGGTCCGTCACGCCAGCCAACCGGCCACATCGGCCGCCCAGTAGGTCAGCACAATGTCGGCGCCGGCCCGCCGGATCCCGGTCAGTGACTCCAGCGCCGCCGAGCGCAGGTCGATCCAGCCGTTGGCGGCGGCCGCGCAGATCATCGAGTACTCACCTGAGATCTGGTATGCCGCAACGGGTACCGGTGAGATGTCGGCCGCGGCGCGCACCACGTCGAGGTAGCTCATCGCGGGCTTGACCATCACCATGTCGGCGCCCTCGTCGATGTCGAGTTCGATCTCGTGCACGGCCTCGCGGATGTTGCCCGGATCCTGTTGGTAGGTACGACGATCGCCGACGAGGCTGGAGGAGACCGCTTCGCGGAACGGGCCGTAGAACGCCGAGGCAAACTTGGCGGCGTAGGCCAGGATCGCGACGTCGGCGTGCCCGGCGGCGTCCAGCCCGTCGCGAATGGCGGCCACCTGACCGTCCATCATGCCGCTGGGCCCGACCACGTGCGCACCCGATTCCGCTTGTGCCACAGCGAGTTCCACGTAGCGGGCATTCGTGGCGTCGTTGTCAACTCTGCCGGCCCGGTCCAATACCCCGCAGTGTCCGTGGTCGGTGAACTCGTCGAGGCAGGTGTCGGCCATCAGCACGGTGGCGTCGCCGAGGTCCTTGGCCAGATCCCGCAGCGCCACGTTGAGGATGCCGTCCGGATCGATACCCACCGCGCCCGTCGGATCCTTGTCCTCGTCGCGGGGCACGCCGAACAACATCAGCCCGCCCACGCCCGCGGCCACCGCGTCGGCGGCCGCCTGCCGCAGCGAATCGCGGGTGTGCTGCACCACGCCGGGCATCGAACCGATGGGGCGCGGTTCCGACAGACCGTCGGCGACGAACATCGGCAGCACCAGGTGCTGCGACTCCAGGGTCGTCTGGGCCACCAGACGACGTATCGCCGGGGTGGAGCGCAGGCGACGGGGCCGGTGCCTCGGAAACGCCACAGCCAAGCCTCCTTCTCGTTGTCCCCTTATCCGCCGAAACCGCATTCCAGCAGAAGAAGTTCGAGTACCAGCCTGCCGGAATGTCGTTTCGACCGGCACGGTTCCCTACCGGCGGCGGCTCTTCTTCCGCGGCGGGGGCAGCGCACCCTCGGCGCGCAGCCGTGCGGCATGCTCGGCGAGCGCGTCGACCAGCGGCCCCACGGCAGCGGTCTCCGGCTGCACGTCCACCCGCAGGCCGAACTCGGCGGCAGTCTCCGCGGTCTTCGGACCGATGCAGGCCACGATGGTCCGGGCGTGCGGCTTGCCGGCGATACCGACCAGGTTGCGCACCGTCGAGCTGGAGGTGAAGCAGACCGCGTCGAACCCGCCGGTCTTGATCATCTCGCGGGTCTGCGCCGGCGGCGGAGCGGCCCGCACCGTGCGGTAGGCGGTGACGTCCTCGATCTCCCAGCCGCGCTCACGCAAGCCCTCGGCCAGGGTCTCGGTGGCGATGTCCGCCCGGGGCAGCAGCACCCGGTTCACCGGATCGAAAACCTCGTCGAACGGCGGGAACTCCTCCAGCAAGCCCAGCGAGGACTGCTCACCCGAGGGCACCAGCTCGGGGTTGATCCCGAAGGCCCGCACCTTGTCGGCGGTGGCCTGCCCGACGCAGGCGATCTTCACCCCGGAGAACGCCCGCGCGTCCAGACCGAACTCGTTGAACTTCTCCCACACCGCGCGAACCGCGTTGGTGGAGGTGAACACCACCCACTGGAAGCGTCCGTCGACCAGGCCCTTGACCGCGCGCTCCATCTGCGCGGGGCTGCGCGGCGGCTCGACGGCGATGGTCGGCACCTCGATGGGCAGGGCGCCGTGGCCCACGAGCCGATCACTCATCTCGCCGGCCTGATCCTTGGTGCGCGGCACCAGCACGGTCCAGCCGTACAGGGCGCGGCTCTCCCACCAGTTCAGCTTGGCCCGGTTGGCCACGGTCTTGCCGATCGTGACGACCAGCGGGCCGGTGAGCGGACCGGCCAGCTCGCTGCCGGCCGGCTTCTCCAGCACGCCCTTGTCGAGCAGACCGCCCAGCGTGGTCTCCACCGACCGCTGCTGGCAGGTGGTACCGCTGGCGGTCACCACCGCCGGGGTGCTCTCGACCAGCCCCTGCTCGATCAGGGTGCGGGCGGCTTCGGGCAGGTGCGACGCCGTCGCGTGCAGGATCAGCGGCCCCGGCGCGGCGGCCAGCGCCGCCCAGTCCACGTCACCCCGGACATCTGCCACGGTGTGCGAGGACCCCAGCGGCAGGCCCGCGTAGGTCGGCACCGCGCTGGTGGCGGGCAGCCCGGGGACGATCTCGAAGTTCACGTGGCTCTTGGCCAGCGCACCGATCTCGGTGATGACGGCATCCACGGACAGCGGGTCACCGGCGACCAGGCGCACCACGTCGTAGCCGTGACGGGCCTCGGCGACCAGCGTCTTGGCCACCTCGGCAGGATCGCCGAGGGCGGGGCGGATCTCGGGCCCACCGGGGATGACGGCGGCCTGCTCGTCTGCGGGACTGGCAGTCGCCTCGGCACCTGAGGCGTCAGCGGCCTTGGCCGGCTCGGCCGGGGCCGGGCCGGACGCCGGCGGCAACTCGGTGCCGATCAGGGCCAGTACGGCTTCGGGAACGTCGGGATCGGTGAACACCAACTCGGCGTGCGCCAACACTGATTGCGCCCGCGCCGTCAGCAGCCCCGGATCGCCCGGGCCCGAGCCCACAAATGTGATGCGGCCGGGCTTCGCCTTGCGGCCTCGCATGGTCATTCTTCACTCCCGCGCTCTACCAACAGCTCGCGTGCACCCAGCTCGAAAAGCTCCGCCGCCACCGAGAGCCCAAGCTCTTCGGCCCGCTCGGGAGTCCCGATGCCGGACGCACGGATCATGTCGGATCCGTCCAGCGTCGCCACGCAACCGCGCAACGACAGCTCCTCGAAGACGTTGCCGTCCTCATCGATGGACTCGACCACCTCGGCGATCGCGCCCACCGGTGCGGAACAACCCGCCTCCAGTTCGGCGAGCAGGATCCGTTCGGCGGTGACCGCGGCGCGTGTATCGGCGTCATCCAATTCCGACAGCACCGAGATCAGCTCGGTGTCCTCGGCTCGGCATTCCACCGCGAGCGCACCCTGTGCCGGTGCCGGCAACATCTGCACCGGCTCGAGCGCCTCGGTGACTTCATCGAGGCGTCCGATACGGGCCAGGCCCGCCCGGGCAACCACGATGGCGTCGAGATCACCGCTCGTAACCCTGTTCAACCTGGTATCTAGGTTGCCTCGTAGGGGGCGGATTTCCAAACCGAGACCCAGTGCTCTAAGCTGCGCGGCCCGTCGCGCACTCGACGTCCCGATCACAGACCCCGCCGGCAACTCCCCGAGCACCATTCCGTCGCGTGCCACCAGCGCATCACGGGGATCTTCACGACGCGGGACCGCGGCGATCACGAACCGGGCGTCACGGGCGGTGGGCAAATCTTTGTAGGAGTGCACGGCCATGTCCACCCGGCCGTCGGCGATGGCCTCGCGCAGCGCGGCGGTGAACACCCCGACGCCGATCTCGGCGATCGGCCCCTGGTTGCGGTCCCCCTCGGTCGAGATGATCACCAACTCACACGGGTGACCGGCCGCCGACAAAGCGTCCCTGATGGTGCCGGCCTGCGTGGTCGCCAGCAGGCTACCCCGGGTGCCGATCCGGATTACCGTATCGCGCGTTTCTACCAAGCTCTACTCAGTCTTATCGAGATCTGTTGTCATGAAGGGCAATTCGCTGGCCGCGACAGCTTCCACGGCCTGCGGATCGAGCTCGAACAGCTCCCGCAGGGCCTCTGCGTAGCTGTCCCCGCCAGGTGCGCTGGCGAGTTGTTTCACCCGCACCGTGGGTGCGTGCAAAAGTTTGTCGACGACGCGGCGGACCGTCTTGGCCACCTCGTCACGGTGTGCCGCGTCCAACCCGGGCAGCCGGTTGTCCAGGCGCAGCAGCTCGGCCTCCACCACGTCGGCGGCGCGCTGCCGCAGCGCGGTGACGGTCGGGGTGACCTCGGCCATCCGCTGGCCGGCCAGGTAGTTGGCCACCTCGGTGGCGACGATCGTGCGGGCGGCGTCGGCGTCGGTGGCCGCGGCCCGCGCCGACGGCTCGCGCTGGATCCGGTCCATGTCGACCACCCAGACACCGGGCAGCCCGGACACCGCCGGATCCACGTCGCGCGGCATGCCCAGGTCACAGATGATCAGCTGGCGATCACCGGCGGTGGCGTCGCGCTGCGCCAGCGCGTGGTGCACGTCGGCCAGCGACACCACCGGGCGCACCGCGCCGGTGCTGCTGACCACGACGTCGGCGTCGGACAAGGCCTCGGCCAGCTGATCCAGCGACATCGGCCGGGCCTGCACCCCCTGCTCGGTGAGGTTGGCGGCCAGGCGCTGGGCCCGCGGCAACGAGCGGTTGACGACGTTGACCCGCTCGATCCCGGCCCGCAGCAGGTGCGCACCGGCCAGGGCGCCCATCGAGCCGGCGCCGATCACCGCGGCGCTGCGGCCGGCCAGCCCGCCGGTGAGTTTGGTCTCGGCCATGCCGAGCGCCACCGAGACCACCGAGGCGCCGGCCGCGTCGATCCCGGTCTCGGAATGGACCCGTTTGCCGACGTTCAGGGCCCGCTGGGCCAGCTCGTGCAGGGTGCGGCCGACAGTCTGGTGTTCTTCGGCCGTCGCGTAGGCGCGACGCACCTGGCCCAGCACCTGGGCCTCGCCGATGACGGCCGAATCCAGGCCGCTGGTGACGGCGAACAGGTGCTCGACGGCAGCCTCGGCGTAGCGCACGTAGGCGTATTTGGTGAGATCGTTGAGCGACATGCCCGAGTGGTCCGACAGCACCTGGCCGATGACCGACAGGCCCCCGTGGAAGGCCTCGACCACCGCATACACCTCGACGCGGTTGCAGGTGGACAGCACCATGGCCTCGGTGACGAGCGAGGACCGCAGCACCTCGTCGATGATCTTGGCCTGATCGGATTCGTCAGTGCTCAACTGTTCGAGAACAGACACCGGCGCGCTGCGGTGCGAAACCCCAAATAGCAGCACACTCACGGCGTCATCACCACGTTAACAAGGTAATCGTTTTCTCCCCTGCCCACCAAATTTCAGCCGGTGGCGTCATCGGCCGGTCAGGTCGGCCCGGAGCTGCTGCTCGTCGACTTCCCAATAGCTGTGCTCGGTTCCGTTCAGCAAAATCACCGGCAACAGGTCGCCGAACCGGGCCCGCAGCGTCGCGTCACCGGCGGCCGCGGCCTCGTCCACGTCCGTCGTCGCCAGCTCGAAGTCCAGTTCTTCGCGCAGCGCCGCCAGCTGCTGCGCGGCGCGCGCGCACATGCTGCAGCCGGCCCTGGTCAGCAACGTCACCGTGGCTCGGCCGCCGGTCTCGGTCCGCACGTGCTCCACACCGCCAGTATCCCGGCGCGGTGACTTAGGGTGAAAACGTGCCCGAATCCGGTAGTGCCGATGCGCTCGAACAGGAGCTTGCCGCCGAGGCCAGCGCTGAACTCGCCGTCACCGAACTCGAGTCCGACACCGACCCCGCCGGGGTGCCGGCACCGCCGCCCGATCTGACCGCCGCGGCGTTCTTCGACGTCGACAACACCCTGGTGCACGGCTCGTCGCTGGTGCACTTCGCCCGCGGCCTGGCCGCCCGCAAGTACTTCACCTACCGCGACATCCTGGGCATCGTGTACGCCCAGGCCAAGTTCCAGCTCACCGGCAAGGAGAACAGCGACGACGTCGCCGAGGGCAAGCAGAAGGCCCTGGCGTTCATCGAGGGCCGCTCGACGGCCGAGCTCGTCGAGTTGGGCGAGGAGATCTACGACGAGATCATCGCCGACAAGATCTGGCCCGGTACCCGGGCGCTGGCCCAGATGCACCTCGACGCCGGGCAGCAGGTCTGGCTCGTCACCGCCACGCCCTACGAGCTGGCCGCCACGATCGCCAAGCGGCTGGGCTTCACGGGGGCGCTGGGGACGGTCGCCGAGTCGGTGGACGGCGTGTTCACCGGCCGGCTGGTGGGCGACATCCTGCACGGCACCGGCAAGGCCCACGCGGTGCGGTCGCTGGCCATCCGGGAGGGGCTGAACCTGCGCCGGTGCACGGCCTATTCGGACAGCTTCAACGATGTGCCGATGCTGTCGCTGGTCGGCACCGCGGTGGCAATCAACCCCGACGCCGCCCTGCGGGACGTGGCCCGCGAGCGCGGGTGGGAGATCCGCGACTTCCGCACCGCCCGCAAGGCGGCCCGCATCGGGGTGCCGTCGGCGCTCGCGCTCGGCGCGCTCGGGGGTGCCCTGGCGGCGGTGGCGTCGCGTCGTCACGACATTCGCTGAGCCGCGGTCCCGCGCTGATAAACTTCCGCGGCGGGCCGCCCGACGGTCCCGCCGCCAGGCACTTTTGTGCGCCCAGCACACCGAACAGCGCAGGGAATATGAGCATCGCCGCAAACATCATCGGAACCCACTACCGGTACCCCGACTATTTCGAGGTGGGCCGGGAGAAGGTCCGGGAGTTCGCCTCCGCGGTCAAAGACGACCATCCCGCCCACTACTCCGCCGAGGCCGCCAAGGAGTACGGCCACGACGCGGTGGTGGCGTCGCTGACGTTCCTGGCGGTGGCCGGGCGGCGAGTGCAGCTGGAGCTGTTCGACAAGTTCGACATCCCGATCAACCTGGAGCGCGTGCTGCACCGGGACCAGAAGCTCATCTTCCACCGGCCGATCATGGTCGGCGACAAGCTGTGGTTCGACTCGTACCTGGATTCGGTGATCGAGTCGCACGGCACGGTGATCTGTGAGGTGCGCGCCGAGGTCACCGACGACGACGGCAAGCCGGTGGCCACCAGTGTGGTCACCATGCTCGGCGAGGCCGCCCATCCCGACGAGGCCGACGAGATCAGCTCGGCAATCGCCGCCAAGCGCGACGCCGCGATCGCCAAGATGATTGCCGGGCAAAAGTCCGGCGGCTGACTTTCCTTTGCGCGAGCAGAAAAAGCTCAGCCGAAGAACATGTTTCGGCGGCCGGCCAACAGCCGGTACAGCGTGTGCTGGATGGTCTCGCGAACCTGGTCGGTCAGCTCGAAGGTGACCATCGGATCGTCGGCGGCGCTCTCGTCGTACTCCGTGGTCTCGATCGGCTCGCCGAACTGGATGTGCCATTTCGACGGCAACGGCACCATGCCCAACGGACCGGCCAACGGGAACAGCGGGGTCACCGGGAAGTAGGGCAGACCGAGCAGCCGGGCCAACAGCTTGACGTCGGCCATCATCGGATAGATCTCCTCCGACCCGACGATCGAGCACGGCACGATCGGCACCTGGGCCCGCAGAGCTGCGGAAACGAAGCCGCCCCGGCCGAACCGCTGAAGCTTGTAGCGGTCCTTGAAATTCTTGCCCAGCCCCTTGAACCCCTCCGGGAACACCGCGGTGAGCTCACCGTTGGCCAGCAGCCGGTGAGCGTCGGTGGTGCACGCCACGGTATGCCCGGCCTTGCGCGCGGCCTGCCCGACGAACGGCAGGTCGAACACCAGATCGGCGGCCAGCAGTCGCAGGTCCCGGTGCGCCGGGTGGTGGTCGTGCACGGCCACCTGGGTCATCAACCCGTCGAACGGCAGCACCCCGGCGTGGTTGGCCACCACGAGCGCCGCCCCGCTCTCGGGCAGGTTCTCGATGCCGGACACCTCGACCCGGAACCAGGACCGGAACAATGTTCGCAGCAAAGGCAAAAAGATTGCGTTGGTGATGTGCGAATCGAACCCGAACTCGTCCACCGAATACTCGCCGGTCATCCGGGTGCGGACGAAATCCGACGCCGCCGCGATCCCCTTGACGAGTTCGGAGGGCCCGGCGTCGGCCGCCGACTGACCCGAGGCGCCGCGACGCTGATCGATTTCGCGTACCACCGCGGCGATCTGCTCGGCCGAGGCGCGGCCACCCGGATCGGCTAGCACCGACGGATGCCTGCGAGCGCTCTCAGATCGGGCGGCGGCGCGGCGCGCAGCCGAGGAACGATTCGAGTTCCCATGCAGCGGAATAACTTTCGCGTGAGGTTCACCCGACACGTCGATACCTTCTCCCCACCCCGGATAGAGCCAGTCCTACTGTCCCAAACGCTGCGCCACCCCCACGGCGCGACTCTCCATTGAGCGTACCCATCGTGGATCGAGTATCGGAGTCAATCCACGACCGCGGACGTAGTCGTCGAATGCCTCGGCCGTCGTCCACTTGGGACTGTAGCCCAGATCCCTGTGCATTCGCGTAGTGTCCATGACCCGGCCGTAGCTCAGATAGTTCATCTGATCGCGGTCGAGTTCGGTGTAACGCGTTGCGCGACTGAGCGAATTCATCGCCGACAGCGCTCCCGGCGGGACCGGGACCCGGATCCGCCCCGAGCGCCGGATCGCCTGGCTCATCATGATGATGCCCGTCGCACCGATGTTGAACGTGCCCGCCTTGCCGGCCACCGCGGCCCGTTCCAGCGCGCCGAGCGCATCCTGTTCGTGCAGCAGTTGCAGGCGCGCGTCGTAGCCGATCATCGACGGCACCAGCGGCCCGGCCAGATACCGCGACAGCGCGGTGTCCATCGCCGGGCCGATCATGTTGGCCAGCCGCAGGATGGTCAGGTCGATGTCGGGACGGCGCCGGGCCAGACCGCGGGCGTAGCCCTCGATGTCGATGCTGTCGCGGGCGAACCCGTCCCCCGGCGGACGGCGGGCGGTGCTCTCCTCGCTGAACATCACCGGATCGCGCGGGCTCGCGCCGTAGACCTCCGAGGTGGACTTGAGCACGACCCGACGCACCGACGGCGCCTTCTGGCACGCCGCGAACAGCTGGATCGCGCCCATCACGTTGAGTTCCTTCAACGTGGCCCGGCCGCCGGACCGCGGGGCATAGGACGCCGCCGCGGCATGCACGACGGTGTCGACGTTCCCGTTTCGGATCACCTTGGCGATGAACGGGTTGCGGATGTCGGCGCGGACGAACTCGGCCCGCCCCATCCGGCGCCGCAGGTCCTTGCTCGGCACGACCGCGTCGACGGCGATGACGTGCTCGATCAACGGGTTCTGCGCCAGCCTGGCGGTCAGATAACCACCGAGGAACCGGCACGCACCCGTGACCAGGACAACCTTGGGATGGGACGGTGCGTCTGCGGACTGTGCACCACCTGGGTGGTCCACACCAGACGGACCGGGGACTCCCGTCGGGCGTCCCCCCGAACGACCATCAGAATCCATCGGCTCAGCCTAGCGGCCGCAGCGGAAAGCTACTTACCGAGTTTTCTACGCTGCACCCGAGTGCGCCGAAGCAGCTTGCGGTGCTTCTTCTTCGACATACGCTTACGCCGCTTCTTGATGACTGAGCCCATAAACCCCGGTGTCTTCCGCTTACTGACGCTGATGATTGACCCGGCTACTTTACCCGGGCCAACCACCGAAACGGAAAACGCCAGCCTGCTCTGGGCGCCCAGCCCGCTGCGACCGCGTGCCTAGCCGGCGTCGAAGTACGAAGACTCCAGCAGATCGTGGACGGCCTTGGCGTGGACCCGGAACGATCGACCCACTCGTACCGCAGGCAATTCACCGTTGTGCACCAACCGGTACACCGTCATCTTCGAGACCCTCATCAAGCTCGCCACCTCGGCGACCGTCAGAAATTGAGCTCGAGGCTGACCGTCACCAGCATCCCGCGCCGATGGCCCGTTCATAGACGTCATCGCAACCCAATCAATCAGGCACAGGCAGTTCCAGCGGCTTCCCCACCGCTGGCACCGACCCGCGCATACAAAGGGAGAATAGCGTGGCGGGTGGGGTTACTGCGACGGGTGTGGGCTAATCGATCGGAATTAATCTAATTACTCAGATGTAATTCCGAGCTGCTCAGAGCGCGTTTTCGCGGCCTGAACGGCATTGGCGACCGCGGCCCGCAGGCCACCACGCTCCAATTCCCGCAGCCCAGCGGCCGTCGTCCCGCCCGGTGAAGTCACCATCGCCCGCAGCCGGCTCGGTGAAGTGTCCAGCCCGGAACCGCCGGCCGCCTTGACCTCATCGAGACGTTCCAACAGCATCGCGGCCGAACCGGCCATCGTCTGCACCGCCAGATCGGTGGCCACCGCCCGCGACAGCCCCGCCTCCACGCCCGCATCCACCAGGGCCTCGACCATCAGGAAGAAATACGCCGGCCCCGAACCCGACACCGCGGTCACCGCGTCCAGCTGCGATTCGCTGACCGTGCTGACCCCGCCGACCGCATCGAAGATCGACGCGACCTCCTTGAGCTGCTCGGCGGTGACGAACCGGCCCGCCGCCAGCGCGCTCACCCCGCCGCCGACCACGATCGGGGCATTGGGCATGACACGGACCACCGGGGCGCCGGCCGGCAGCTTGTTCTCGTAGTAGGACGTGCTGACGCCGGCGACGATGCTGACGAACACCTGCTCGGCGGTGTCGGTGTCGGCCTTCACGGCGGCCTCGGCGATCTCGTCGATCACATGCTCGACGTCCGCCGGCTTCACCGCGATCACCACACAGGCCGCGTTGTCGGCAGCGTCGGCAACCGAGGTGACCAGCACCGAATACTTCTCCGACAGATACTTGGCCCGGTCACCGAACTTCTCGGCGACCACCAGGTCCTTGACCTGTCTGCCAGCCCGTAACAGCCCCGACAGCAGCGCCTCGCCCATGCTGCCGCCGCCGATTATCGCGATTCTCGACATGGCCGACAGCATTTCACGTCGCGGCGCAGGGCTGCATCGACGCCTCCGGCGTCAGGGCTGCATCGACGCCTCCGGCGTCAGGACGCCGCCGGCACCATCGCCAGCTGCCGCGTCTGCACGATGATCCGCCCCTCGCAGTCCACCACGATGTGGTCCTCGTCGAACCAGTCCTGCCCGATCTGCACCGAGGTGCACATCACCCGCAGCCAGCCATCGGCCGGCAACGCCCGCAGATAGGCCGTCAGCTGGACCGTGGGCGCCCAACCGGTGCGCTCCACGGCAAAGGTGACCGGAGCCGACACGTCGCCGCACAGGAGCGCGAACAGGACGTCGGGAGCCACTCCCTTGGGACGCACCCAGTACTCGAACACGGGCGGTCCCCCATCCGTGCGCGGGCCCATCGTGTGCAGCGCCGGCCGGATGTCACAGCCGTGCGCCAGGTGCACGACATGCTCCATCGGATGTCCGGGCCCGATCGCCTCCAGCCCCGGCGGCGGTTCCGGCGTCATCAACGGCACCACCGGGTTGAACGACAGCAGCGGCGGCACATGATGTTCCGGTTCGCCCAGCGTCACCGACACCGTCACCGCAGTTCTCTCGCCTTGCCGGAGCTCTACGTCCACCAGGCCGATCCGGCGGCCGCGCTTGCGCACCGTGGTGACCACCTGCATCGGGCCGGGATCCGGTGCCCACAGAAAGTTCCCGGACACCGCGAGCGGCTGCGCCGAGGTACCCAACTCGGTACGGGCCGCGTTGGCGCACAGCGCGAGCATCGCGCCGCCGTGCACCTTGGGCCCGATGGTCCAGTGCTCGTTGAGCTCGCCGTGATAGACACCGTCGCCGGCGGCCGTCAGCGCCATGGCATCGGTGAACAGGGTGGATCCGGGCATGGGCGTCCTCACGGTCAGCGCATCAGGTGGGCACGGGCGAACTGCAGTGACTCGGTCAGCAGCGCCTCGCGTTCGGCGGCGGTCTTGGCCGCCGAGGTGGTGACCTCCAGCACGACGTGGCCGGCGAAGTCGCCGGCCGCCAGCAGCCGGCACACCTCGGCGACGGGCTGGGTTCCGCGGCCGGGGACCAGATGCTCGTCGGTGGACGCGCCCTTGCCGTCGCACAGGTGCAGGTGCACCAGACCGTCGCCCATCCGATGGGCCATCTCCATGGCGTCGGTGCCCGCCGTCGCGGTGTGGCTCAGGTCGAGCGTGTAGTGCGCGTGGTTGCCGTCCAGCGGGTCGTAGGACGGTGCGAACGCCGAGATGCCCGGTCCCGGCCTGCCGCCGCGCTTACGCATCCGTTCCACCGAGGTGCCGCCGGCGCCGAAGAACCGGTCGGCGCGGAACGGGAACATGTTCTCGACCGCCACCAGCACCTCGCTGTCGGCCTCCAGCGCGGCCACCTGGTCGCTGAATCCCTCGGCGTAGCGCCGCTGCCAGCGGAACGGCGGATGCACGACGACCGTCTGGGCGCCCAGCTGTTCGGCGGCGCGCACGCTGCGTTCGAGCTTCGAGATCGGGTTGGCACCCCACACCCGCTGCGAGATCAGCAGGCAGGGTGCATGCACCGACAACACCGGGATTCCATAGTGAGACGACAACGCGGCTACGGCTTCCACGGACTGGCTGACCGATTCGGCCCACACCATCAACTCGACACCGTCGTAGCCGAGCCGGGCCGCGTACTCGAAGGCGGCCTCGGTTCTCAGCGGGTAGACGGACGCGGTCGACAGACCGACCTTGATGGCTGGGCGCACAACGGCAATTGTGTCTGGTGCGGTTGGACTCTTCGCGTCTGCCAGGGTGCTAACTCGCCTGCAGCAACGCCAGCGGTCCGAACGTCACCAGCGCCCCGACCGCGACCGCGGTCAGCGTGCTGCCGATGTCCTCGGTCTTGCGGACCACCCGCACGCCCCCGGCCAGGCCGAGGATGACCAGCACACCGAGCACCAGGGCCACGATGGTGTTCCACTTCCACAGCTGATCGAACGCGATGAACAGCCCGGCCCCGAAGGCCACCGCGATCACGCACTGACCGACGATCCACAACCCGCGCACCAGCGGGGAGCTGGGCTGCTCGTCCTCGTCGAAGTCGTCGAACTCGTCGGCCTCGTCACCCCGGGCCGGCTCGTCGTCATGATCGAGATCGGCGTCGTCGAAGCCGGCGCGGCCGCGCGGGCGGCGGGCCACGTCGTCGGCGACGGACTCCCCGCCGAACAGCGGGCCCAGCGACGAGTACGAGCCGTCGCCGCCGTAGCTGTCGGAGTAGTCGTCGGCGTAGTCCGGAAAGTCCCCGAAGCCCGGGTAGCCGGCATCCTCGGCCGCTTCCGACTCGGCGTGGGTGTCCTCGGCTTCGTCCGTCTCGGTGCCGTCGAACTCGTCGAGCGGGTCCGGGCTCATCCGTTCGGCACCGGTGCCCGACGGTTGGTAGTCGGGCTTGGGCCGCCGCTTGGACGGCGCGCGACGTGGGCGCGGGCGGAACTCGACGGGCTCGGGGTCGGCCTCGCGGGCGGCCAGGTGCGCGTCGTAGTCGTCCTCGGCCTCGGTGGGGACCACCTCGGGTTCCGGTGGCGCGACCCGGGCCGGTCGCGGGCCGCCGTTGCGCCCGCCGCGTCCGCGGGGCTCGTCGACGATCGGCTCCACGACGGTGGTGTCGGCCATCGGATCGGGCCGCGTGGCGGGGCTGAAGCCGGCCGGCTCGTCCTGCGGCTCGGGTTCGTCCATGTCGTCGGTGATGACCGGGATCTCGCCGGTGAGCTCGGCGACGGTCACCGCATCGCTGTTAGCGCGCCGGCGACGACGACGGCCGCCGACCGGTGGTGCTCCGATCGTCCCGTTCTTCGCCAGCAGCTCCGCGACCGAGATGGGCCGGGTGCCGGATGGGCTGTTTTCTGGTCCTGTCATACCTGTGTGCCTTTGGGGCTAGCTTTCCTCAAACGTCCAGCATCCCGCGCAGACGTCTCTACCAAGGCTGTGCCGTCGGCCTCGCTGTCGAGTTTCCGCAGAATCAGCCCCTCTCGCAACGCCCAGGGGCAAATGTCGACGGAATCGATCTCCAGTGCTCGCATACTAGCTTCAGCTACCAAAGCACCGGCCACGATCTGTGGTGCCCGCTCGGCACTCACCCCTTCCAGTTCGGCACGGTCAGCCGCTGTCATCCTAGAGATGAAAGCTATGAGCTGTCTTAATCCAGTCGCGGTGAGGGTGCGCTTGACCCGCGGACCCGCCCCGGACGGGGCCGCACCGGTCAGCCGGGCCAGCGATCGGAAGGTCTTCGAGGTCGCCACCGCCAGGTCGGGGTTGCCGGACCGGCGCATGGTGACGGCGGGGTCGGCGAGCTCATTGGCCAGCCAGTCCCGCAGCATCGCGACCCGGCGCCGTCCAGGAGGGTCTTCGGTGAGCCACTCCCTGGTCAGCCGGCCCGCACCCAGCGGCAGGGACAGTGCCACCTCGGGTTCTTCGTCGACCCCGCTGGACAGCTCCAGGGAGCCACCACCGATGTCGATGTTGACGATGCGGCCGGCGCTCCAGCCATACCAGCGGCGCACCGCCAGGAAAGTCAGCCGGGATTCGTCGACGCCGCTGAGCACGCCGAGCGAAACCCCGGTCTCGGCCCGCACCCGGGCCAGTACCTCTTCGG
The DNA here is from genome assembly GCF_019050325.1 of [Mycobacterium] fortunisiensis. GTDB lineage: Bacteria > Actinomycetota > Actinomycetes > Mycobacteriales > Mycobacteriaceae > Mycobacterium > Mycobacterium fortunisiensis. Next base: position 177,893 of record NZ_VOMB01000024.1, read on the forward strand.
AGTTGGTGGCGTCGCGCACCGCGGAGGTGGCAAACGCCATCAGCTCCGCGCATCCCGAGCTGGTGGCAATCTTGGCGAACTCGTCGACGGTGGCGACCAGGCTGTCGGCGCCCTTGCGGGTGAGCTTGCCCGAATCGTCGATGGCCTCCGCGAGCCGCAACGCGGCCTTGGTCGAGCTCATCGGGGTGGGATGACCGCCACGGCGCGCATCCACCACGAGGAGATGAACCGTGTTGCTCCCGACATCGAGCACGCCTAACCGCACCGCACCAACCTAACCGCAGCCCAGGCGGGCTCTGTGGCCGGTGTGCCCGCAGCTTGCCGGGGCCGATCGTCGCGGGCTGCGGTGTGATCCGCCGCGCGTCGTGGCGCGGCTGGGAAATGTGTTCGGCCATATAGAGGTAGCGTTTGGGGCGTGACAGATGTGCATCCCGGTGAGGTGGAACTGGACTTTGCCCGCGAGTGGGTGGAGTTCTATGACCCCGAGGATGCGACACATCTGATCGCGGCCGACATGACGTGGTTGTTGTCCCGTTGGACGTGCGTGTTCGGCACCCCGGCCTGCCAGGGCACGGTCGAGGGTCGTCCCGACGACGGCTGCTGCTCGCACGGCGCGTTCCTGTCCGACGACGACGACCGGGCCCGGCTCGATGACGCGGTCGCCCAGCTCACCGACGAGGACTGGCAGTTCCGGGAGAAGGGCCTGGGCCGTAAGGGCTACCTGGAGGACGACGAGTACGACGGCAAGCCCAACCTGCGCACCCGAAAGTACAAAGGGGCGTGCATCTTTCTGAACCGTCCCGGCTTCGCCGGCGGGATCGGCTGCGCGCTGCACAGCAAGGCCCTCAAGCTGGGTGTCGAGCCGCTGACGATGAAGCCCGACGTGTGCTGGCAGCTGCCGATCCGGCGCAGCCAGGAATGGGTGACCCGGCCCGACGACACCCAGATCCTGCGGACCGTCATCACCGAATACGACCGGCGCGGCTGGGGCGAGGGCGGCTCCGATCTGCACTGGTACTGCACCGGGGATCCGGCCGCCCATGTCGGGGCCCGCCCGGTGTTCGAGTCCTACGCACCTGAACTCACCGCGGTGCTCGGTGAGAAGGCCTACGCCGAATTGGCCGCGATGTGCCGGCGGCGCAGCGCGCTGGGCCTGGTCGCGGTGCACCCGGCGACCCGACTGGCCGAGTAGTCGCGCCGGCCGCCCTAGCGTCGCCCGGCCAGGACCGCCTCGATGTTGCGTTCGGCCAGTGCCGTGATGGTCATGAACGGGTTGCAGCCCAGGTAGCCGGGTATCAGCGACGCGTCGTTGACGTACAGGTTCTGGTACCCGTGGACCCGGCCGAACGCATCCGTGGCCGCACCGCGCACACAACCGCCCAGCGGATGCACGGTGTTGGGGGCGAAGACCTCGCCGGAGAAGATGTCGTCGCGGTACTCCACCCCGTTGGCCCCGGTGAGCTTGTCGAAGACCGCTCGCGTGCGCTCGACCAGGTGGTCGGTGTGGGCGGTGGGCCAGTCGATGGTGATCGAATCGGAGCCGCGGTCGTAGCTGATCTCGGCCCGGTCGCCCGTCTTGACCATCACGTAGTAGCCGAGCATGTAGGTCTCGACGGGCAGCGGGATCGAGAACATGGTGGCGTACACCGGGTTTTCCGGGTCCGCCCGGCCATCGAGGTTGATCAGTCCGAGCAGCGATTGCTGGGTGCCGGCCGGATCGCTGTCGTTGAGCCAGTGCGCCACCATCATGTCGCCGTTGTTGCCGTACCCGCGTCCCACGGCATCGTGCAGATCCGGTAGCGCCCCGGTTTCCCTGGCGCGCAACAGGATCTGATTGGTGCCCAGCACCCCGGCACTCAAAAACAGCTGTGTGCAGCCGATTTCCTGGCGGCCGGTCTCTGTCCCCCAGCGGTCGATCGACCGGGTGGACACCACGTACTCGTCGCGGCCCTCCCGGCGGATCGCGGTCACCTCGGTCAGCGGTCGCACCGTGACGTTGCCGGTGGCCACCGCCGAAGCCAGGTAGGTCTGGTCGACACTGCCCACCCGGCCGTGGTTGTTCCCGAACTGCTGCTCGAACGCGAACGCCGACCGTTCAACGGTGCCGGCCTCCTCGCCCAGCATGTAGTCGAACGAGTAGGCGCTGCCGCTGTAGTCGACGGGATAGCCTGCCGCAGCGGCATATTGGCGGCCCACCCGGGCGAACTGGAACCACGGCGTGCGCTCGAACCAGTCCATGTCGCGGTAACTGATCCGCAGGGTCTGCTCGGCCCGCGGCAGGTAGGTCCCGAAGAACTCGTCCGCCCCGATGTCGGGGAAGCACTCGGCAACCTGGCCAGGGGTCGGGATTGCCGCCACCGCCGCGTTGACCAGTGATCCCCCACCCACTCCGACGCCGTGGAAAACTCGATGGGCGCCGTGGGTGGACTTGTCGCAGACACCGGCCTGGACCGGCTGCGCGGACGGCGCGTGCTGCGCCACCGATTCGATCGAAAACCCCTCGAACGAGGTGACCAGGCTCGGCGGGACGGCCTGGAACCACCCGGCCCGGGTGTCGGCGGGCAACATCTTCGTGAAGCGCCGGCCGTCTTCGTCGGGGGTGTCCCAGGACCGGCCCTTCTCGATGACCAGGGTCTCGATTCCGGCTTGCCCCAGGCGAAGTGCTGACACCCCGCCGCCGTATCCGCTGCCCACCACGATCGCCGGGTAGTGCGCCCGCGGCGCGCTCGGCTCGGGGTGGCGGTGCACCAGCCAGCCCGCCCCGCCCGCGCCCAGCGCGGCGGCCGCACCGACGCCGAACAGCTGCCTGCGCGACAGCGTGCTCATGCGGCGCGCGTTTCGTGGACGCGCAGGAGGTGGTCGCGGCGGCGCGGATCGAGGGCGGCCAGCTCGATCCGGCCCGCGTAGTGCGCGATCACGCGAGGGTCCATGACCCGGCGCCACAGCGGCGGCACCAGGGCCAGCATCAGCATCGTGCCGTAGCCGGCCGGTAGTTGCGGGGCCGTCTGTACGCTGCGCAAGTTCTGGTAGCGCCGTTGGGGATTGGTGTGGTGATCCGAGTGGCGCTGCAGATGGAACAGGAAGATGTTCGCCACCAGGGTGTTGGCGTTCCAGCTGTGCTGTGTGGACACCCGTTCGTAGCGACCGTCGGGCAGCCGTGCCCGGCGCAGGCCGTAGTGCTCGATGTAGTTCACCGCTTCGAGCAGGCCGACACCGACCACGGCCTGTCCGGCCAGCAGCGGCAGTACCACCGGTCCGAACCAGACGGCCAACCCGGCGAACAGCGCCGCGCTCGTCAGCCAGGTGCTGAGCACGTCGTTCTGCAACGTCCACGGCGAGCGTCCGTGCCGGGCCAGCCGGCGGGCCTCCAATCCCCAGGCCGAACGCAGTCCGCCGATTACCGACCGTCCGATGAAGCGGTAAAGGCTTTGTCCCAGCATCGAACTGGCCGGATCATCCGGGGTGGCGACGCGGGCATGGTGGCCGCGATTGTGCTCGACGGCGAAGTGGCCGTAGCAGGTCTGGGCCAGGGCGGCCCGGCTCAGCCGCCGTTCGAGGCGGGCATTCTTGTGTCCCAACTCGTGCGCGGCGTTGATGCCGATACCGCCGACGATGCCCACCGTCACCAGCAGCCCGAGCCGGTCGGCCACCGACAGCGCCACCCAGCCGCCGCCGCTGAACACCCAGCAGGCGAAGACCAACGACAGGTACTGATTGGGTAGGTACAGGCAGGTGGCCCAGCGATACCAGGGGTCACGGTCGAGATCGACATAGGCCCCCTCGGCCGGATTGCTGCTGTCGGTCCCGACGAGGTGGTCCAAAAGCGGCATCAGCACGAACGCCAGCACCGGCCCCAACCACCAAAACCAGCTGAGGCCGGTGACTTTCACCGCCAGCCAGGAGAGCACCACCAAGCCGGGGACGACCGCGGCGAGCGGCCAGAGGTAGCGCTTGGGATCGTGGCGGCGGCCCTGATTCCCCGGCCGGCCCGGTGCGCTGCCCGGGTCAGTGAATGCGGGTTCCACCATCACCACCCCCGCCCGGCCGTTCTTCGAGCCGGCGCGGCTGCGCCGAGCGCCGGACCGCGGGCGCCACGGGCCGCCCGATCAGCAACCCGTCCACCGACTTTCGGTCCACGGCATGGCGATACACCCGCAGCGCGGCATCGACGGCGGCGACCGTGCGGGCGACGGCGGTGTCGTCGTGGGCGGCCGAGGTGACGAACGATTGGCCGAGCACCCCGTGTTTCAACAGCTCCTGCAGGAACAGCGCACGGAAGGCCTGCGACGGTTCCAGCTGGGCATCGCGCGTCACGAAGACCAGACACGAGGGCCGGCCGATCACCTGCACGTGTGCCGACAGCCCGTGCCCGGCGGCCGCGGCGGTGACACCGTCGGCCAGCAATTGCCCGGCGTGCTCCATGCGGGCGATGGGGGCGCCGTCGGCGTAGGCCGCGACCACCGCCCGGAAGGCTGCCAGCGCAGCGGTTTCCGGACCGTGGGTGGTCGACAACAGGAACACCCGATCGCGATCGGTCCGCAACCCACCGAGCTCCATGACCTCGCGCTTGCCGGCGAGCGCGGACAGCGGGAAGCCGTTGCCCATGGCCTTTCCCCAGCACGACAGGTCCGGCGTGACCCTGTACACCTCCTGTGCCCCACCGGCCGACCAGCGGAAGCCGGTGATCATCTCGTCGAACACCAGCAGGGTGCCGGTCCGGTCACACAGTTCACGGACCGCCGTGAGATACCCCGGCTCGGGTTCGGCGGTGGCGGTCGCGGCCTCCATCACGATGCAGGCAACATCGTTGTGCCGCAACTGATCTTCCAGGGCCGGCAGGTCGTTGTAGCGAAAGCGCACGGTGCCGGCCACGGCCGGTGCCGGGATCCCGGCAGCCATCGCCGTGGTGCCGATGAACCAGTCGTCGGAGGAGAAGAACGGCTGGTCGCAGATCGCGACCTTGGTGCGCCCGGTGAACGCCCGGGCCAGCCGCACCGCGGCGGTGGTCACGTCCGACCCGTTCTTGGCGAACTTCACCATGTCGGCCCCCGGCACCAGCCGGAGAAAGTCCTCGGCCGCGGCGAGCTCGTGCACGGTGGGCCGGCTGAAGTTGACGCCGTCGGCGATCGCTGCGCATACCGCCTCGTTGACCGGGGCGTAGGCGTGGCCCAATGTGACTGCACGCAGACCCATTCCGTATTCGATGAACTCGTTGCCGTCGGCATCCCAGACCCGGCATCCGCGGCCGCGCACCAGCACCGGTGCCATGGATTCCGGATACTGGTCCGATCCGCGGGCGTAGGTGTGCGCCCCTCCCGGCACCAGTTCGTGCAGCCTGGCCTGCAGGTGATTGGACCGCTCGAATGTGGTGCGCGGTGGCATGGTCGGTTCGGCACGCACGGCTCAGTAGGCACCCGATCCGAGCACGACGGCCTTGGCGGTGCTGGCGATGATCACGAGATCGCCTACCATCGACCAGTTCTCGACATACGACAGGTCCAGCCGCACCGAATCCTCCCACGACAGATCCGAGCGGCCACTGACCTGCCACAGCCCGGTGATCCCCGGAGGCACCAACATCCGCCGCCGCACCTGTTGGTCGTAGCAGTCGACCTCGTTGCGCAGCGGCGGCCGGGGGCCGACGATGCTCATCTCCCGGCGCAGCACGTTGATCAGTTGGGGCAGTTCGTCGATGCTGTAGCGGCGCAGCCACCGGCCCACCGGGGTGACGCGCGGATCGTGGCGCAGCTTGAACAGCACCCCGTTGCCGTCGTTGCGTCCGGCGAGCTGGGCCAGCCGCTGATCGGCGTCGACCACCATGCTGCGGAACTTGATCATGGTGAACGGAGTGCCGTCCAGGCCGATGCGTTCGGCCTTGTAGAACACCGGGCCGTGGCTGGTCAGCTTGATGGCCAGGGCAGCCGCGAGCATCACCGGCGCCGCCACGGTCAACGCGGCGGTCGCCAGGCACAGGTCGAAGGCCCGTTTGTGGAACCGCTTGGCCCCCTCGTATTGCGGTTTGTCGACGTGGATGAGCGGAAGGCCGCCGACCGGACGCATCATGAGCCGCGGACCGGAGACGTCGACGATGCCCGGCGACACCACCAGGTCGATATCCAACTTCTCCAATTGCCATGACAGGTCCCGGATTTCGTTCGGGTCGAGATGCCCGGAGGTGAGTGCCACGGTGTCGGCGCCCGACCGGAGCACGGCGTGCACGATGTCGCCGCGGTGCTGGTAGGCCGGGATGCCGTCCACCGCGGCAAGCCCCACCCCCGCACCCTCCGGAACGCAGACCCCGACCACGCGGTATCCGCCCTGCGGGTGGCAACTGAGCTCCCGCGCCAACGCCCGCACCGAGCCGGGGTGCCCGACCGCGAGCACCGAGCTGACGAACTGCCCCGCCCGGCGCCGAGCCGCGACATAGCGCCGGCCAAGCATGCGGTTGAGCGTCAGGGCGGCCAGGCCCAGCGGCAGTGCCAGGGCCAGGAATCCGCGGGCGATCTCGAGCTGGAACATCGCCGAGATCACCGCGACGACGGCGAACACCGACAGCGTGGCCGTCCACACCCGGCGGTATTCCTCGAGTCCGTGATCGAGCACCTGGGCCGCCCGGCTCCGTTGCGAAGCCAGGGCCACCAGCCAGGCCACCACGATCACCGCCGAGACGAAGGCATAGTCGACGTTGGTGTAGGCCAGGCTCTCGCCGGTGACCGAGCCGAACCTCAAGGTCTGTGCCAGGGCCACCACCGCGGCCACCACAACCGCGTCGGAGAATGTCAGCCAGCGCACGTACCGACGCTGATGGGACCGCAAGCCGCGGGCGGGCAGCAGACCGGCGGCGACAGCGCTTGTGCCGTCGAGGAATTTCGTTGCTGAGTGATAGAGCCCGGGGGACGCAGTCAGATCCGACAGACCCATGATTGCGCCACTCCTCGGAACCAACATAAGAACGCGTCAAGCTTGCAGCATCGAAGGCCGAGTTAACAGACGCGAGCGTCAATATGTGAGTGGAATCACATGAGCCTACGTCGATTGACACTCGAGTGCAGGTTTCGCAATAACCATTGATTGCTGTCAGCAGCTAATTTATTGACACCGCAAAGTTTTTCGTCAGATCGCCAGAATTCGCCGCCGAGCCCGGCGAGGCGCCGACCGCGGGACTCGTGTCGATTGGCCGCGACCCGCACCGATCCTGCGACGGGACGCTGCGCGTCATCCCGGCCGGCGGCCCATGCCCCCGAGCGGCCAGCGCCCCGGCCGGCAGACACGTCACGAATAATGTTTGCCATACTCGCACGGTGCGCAGCGCAGTGCGGTGCCGGGTGCTGGCCATCGGACCGGCGCCGGCCAGTGACCGGAGCCGTGGCGGGATGGCCACGGTGATGCGGCTTCTGCTCGACGATCCCGATCCACGGTTCGTCCTCACCGCGGTTCCCACCTTCATCGATGCCGGAATGCCGGCCCGGCTGTGGACCGGGGTCCGTGGCATGGCGATCGCGACGGCGCTCATTCTGTGCGGTCGCACCGACGTCGTCCATGTCCACCTGGCGCACGGCGGCAGCGTGGTGCGGAAGTCGTTGCCACTCATGGCAGCCCGACTGCGCGGCATCCCGGCGATCGTGCACGGGCACAGCTTCGACTTCTCGGGCTGGCTGGACCCGCTGCCCGCACCGATCCGCCGGTTGGTGCGCGTCGCACTGCGGGCCGACCACTGGCTGGTACTGGGCGCCACCCTGGCCGAGCAGTACCGGCGCAGCCTGGCCCTGCCCGGGCACAAGGTCGAGGTGCTGCACAACCCCGTCGTCCTGCCCGAGATCGCCCCGGCCCGCGACCCGAGTTCCCGTCCCCTCACGGTGCTCTCGCTCGGACGGGTCGGTCAGCGCAAGGGCACCTACGATCTGCTGGCGGCCGTCGCCGGGCTGCCCGCCGACGTCCGTGCCCAGTTGCGCGTCGTGATCGCCGGCGACGGTGAGGTGGCGCAGGTACGCGCCCTCGTCACCGCCGGCGGTCTGGACGACGTGATCGAGATCCACGACTGGGTCGGGCCCGTCGACCGAGACCGGCTGCTGCAGCGCGCCGACATCTTCGCGCTGCCCAGTCACGACGAAGGCCTGCCGATGGCGATCCTGGAGGCCATGGCGCACGGGGTGGTACCGGTCAGCACGCCCGTCGGGGCCATCCCGGAGGCCGTTGTCGACGGCGTGACCGGATTGCTCGTTCCGCCAGGCGAACCCGCGGCGCTGGCCGCGGCGCTGCAACGGCTGACCACAGACGACGCCCTGCGGTGCGCGCTGGCCGACTCGGCCCGGCACCGTGCCGAGGCATTCGACGTCGCGGACTGGCGGGCCCGGCTCGCGACGCTGTGGCTCAGCCTCTCCGCGCCGCAACACGGCTGAGCACCTCGAACAGGGCCCGCGCCGACGCCGGCGCAGAATACGTTCGGCGGTAATGGTCGCGGGCCCGTGCGCCTCGGGCGGCCGCAGCGCCACCGTCGGCCAGCTCGTCGAACGCGCGGCTCAACCCGTCGACATCGTCCACGCCGATGGGCAGTTCCCCTGGCGGCTGAAACTCGGGCAGTGCGCCCGAGGTGGACACGATCGGCGTCACGCCCAACTGCATGGCCAGCACCTGCACCCCGCTCTGGGATGCCCGGCGGTAGTGCACGACCGTTCCTTTGGCGCGGGCCAGCACCGGCACCACGTCGGCGTACCGAAACGACCTGCGGTGCCACACCACATGATCGGGCAGGGCGCCGCGCCACTCGCCGTCGCCGAGCAGCACGAGATCGTCACCGGCCCAGGCACCGCCCGCGGTGTGTTTCTGCCACGCGCGCAGGCACACGTCGATGTTCTTGTATCCGTTGAGCCGGCCGGCCAGCACGAAGTCGCGCCGGGCGGTGGCCGGGACCAGGTCCGGCACGTCCCTGTCGGCGAGATCGCTGGTCAGCGGGACGATATCGGCGACCCCCACGGCGTCGGCAACGTAGCGGCTGAACGCCACCGTCCGGGCCGTGCGGGCGCGGCGGCCGAACAGCTCGCGCTCCCACCGCGGCCGGACCTCCCCCACATCGTGCGGCCGGTCGTCGTGCCGCAACTCGACCCGCGGCGTCGCCGGGGCGAACGCCAGCCAGCGCGGATCACGCACCAGCTCGGACACCACGACGTCCGGACCGAACCGCGTGATCTGCCACCCCGTTCGCGCGGCATCCGGCCAAGTCCGAAGATTCTTCGGGCGGGGATCGAGGACGCGTTCGTAGGGACGGGCGGTGTCCGAGGAAGGATGCTGGTCCGACGTCACCAGCAACACCTGCGCCCCAACAGCATGCAGGGCCTCGGCGTAGACACGGGCCAGCGGCCGCATCCACGGCGACAGCCACAGCACCCGCAGCCCCGTCATCCGAACGCCGCCGCGATCGCCGTCTCATAGGCGTCGGCCATCGCCTCGATCGTGTAGCGCTCGACCATCCTCCGGAAACCACTGTCGCCCAGCTCTTTCCATCCAGACAGGTCCCGCAGCGCGGCATCCAGCGCGGTGCGCCAGCCGGCCACCGAGATGTCCTCGACGAGAAAGCCCGCCCGCCCGCCGTCGAGCATGTCGGCGACCGAACACACCGCCGATGCGGCCACCGGGATCCGCCGGGCCATGGCTTCGAGGATCACCAACGGAAATGCCTCCGACCGGCTGGGCACGCACAGCAGGTCACAATCGTCCAGCGCCGGCCCCGGGCCCGGCGACCAGCCCCGCCATGCCACCCGGTCGAGCAGCCCGGCGGGCATCGCGGCCTGTAGTTCCTGCCGATCCGGTCCGTCCCCGTAGATGGACAGCCGCCACGGCAGGTGCCGCAGACCGTCGAGGGCGGCGATGAGCAGGTGCGGGTTCTTGTGCTCGACGATGCGGCTGAGCATCACCAGATGCGGGGTTTCGGCGACCGGCGGCCGGGCCGGTACCGACGCCGCCTCGGCGCGCGTTGACACCCCGTTGGGCGCGAAAAACCTGGTGCTGCCAAGGTTTTGGTATGTCGTCGCCTCCGCCCAGTGCCGCGGTGACAGCGCGACGAAACCGTCGGCCCGCCGCATGGCGGCGGCCAGCACCGCGGAGTAGGTGGGGCCGTGCGGGTTCGGCGGAATGTGTGCGGCCACCAGCCACCGGCGTCCCGGTCCGGCGGCCCGCCACCCGGTGGCGAATCCGGTCTCGGTGTTGGTGTCACCGCTGATCACGATGGCTCGGCCGGCCCCCACGTCCACCACCGGCGCCCACCACGGCTGCCGCACCACCCGCACCGACAGCGGAATCTCGGCGACCAGGGGCCCCAGTCGTTGGACGCACACGATCACCACCTCGTATCCGCGCCGGTCCAGCTCCGCGGCCAGCAGCACGTGCTGGCGTTCAGCGCCGCCGAAGACCAGCCGGTTGGAGGTGATGATCACTGCCGGGCGGGTGCCGGCCGGCCGCCGGCGGGCCGTACGCTGCCGCCGGGTCGAACGCTGCACCCGGTCCAGGACCGAGGTTCCGGCCAGGTACCGGTCAGCTGTCCTCTTGCCCTTGTCCAGTTCCAGGTTCAAGGCGATGTTGGCACGCAACAGATCTCGCGACCGCACCGCCGCGGCGGCATCGTCGGACACGGTGCCGTGGCCGGTGTGCGCCACCCCGGGCTCGTCGACCAGTTCCACTGTCCAGCCGGCCGAACGGGCCCTGCGCTGCCAGTCCGCCTCCTCGCCGTAGAGGAAGAACTCCTCGTCGAAGCAGCCGACCGCCGCCCAGGCATCACGGCTGACGGCCAGGCAGGCGCCGGTGAGATAGCCGCCGACCGAGGTCGGACGGGCACCGTACAGTTCGGACACCCGAGTGCCCCGCAACCGGTCGGCATACCCGGCGTACGAGACCAGCGCACGCACCAGGCCGTGCTCACGATGAGCGACATCCCAAGTGCGATGGTGCTTCTGGCTGACCGAATGCCCGGTCACCAGCGGCGCTGCCGCCGCGACACCGGGCCGATCCAGCCGCGACAGGGTCTTTTCGAGTGGCCCCTGCAGCACCGCGTCGGGGTTGAGCAGCAACAGATTGTGTTCGGGAACTTCGGCGGCCAGCGCGTTGACCGCCGCGGCGAACCCCACATTCGATGACCCGCGGAACCACCGCACCCCGCGGTGGGTGGCCGCCACCGCTGCCATCCCCGGATACTGTGGGCCGGAGTTGTCCCACACCAGGACCGGCAGCTCCGGCAGCTGGTTGTGCACGGCCGCAAGACAATCAGTGAGCAACATCGGATTGCGGTAGGCGACGATCAGGACCGCGGTCGCACGCCGCACCGGCGCGGCCTGCGGTGGCCGTGGGACGCGGAACCGCTGCGCCAGATAGGCCCGGTCGAGTTCCCCGTTCATTGCGGCTCAGGTTCGGTCAGCATGCGCTTGATCACCCGCAACGTCACCGGCCCGGTCGCGAGATTCACCGCCAGATACACCGCCGCCGACAGCGGCAGCACCCACAGCACCGATGCGTGCGGCAGGGACACCGGCACCGCGGCAGCGGCACCCAGCGGCAGCGCCAGCCGAAGGATGAACGGCCAGGGGGTGCGGTAGGGGGCGATTCGGCGCAACCGCCAGGTCGCCACCAGCAGTCCGGTCGCCTCGGCGACGATCAGGGCCGCGGCGGCCCCGACCGCGCCATGGCTGGGCGTGAGGACGACGTTGAGCACGATGTTCCCGATCAGATTGACGAAGTTCAACCGGAACAGGAACACCTGGTCATGCGCGGCGAACAGGGCTTGGCTGATCGCCGCGTTGAGGAAGGTCAGTGTGACGGCCACCAGCAGCAATGCCAGGGTAAGGCCGCCGTGGGCGCCGAACTCCGACGAGCCAACAAGTTCGATCAGGCTGTGCGCCACGATGATTCCCACCACCGCGATCGGTGCGCCCAGAAACAGCATCGATTCCACCGTCCGGGTGACGAACCGGGCGAAGCTGTTCCGGTCGATTGCGAAGGTGTGGGTGGCGGTGGACAGCGTCGAGGACTGGAAGAACGTCGACAGCACCGAGAGGGTGAACGCCAAGGTGTAGGCCAGGCCGTACACCCCGACCTGCTCGGGGGTGCTGCGCAGGCTCAGGATCACCCCGTCGGCGCGCCAGTACAACACCGCGATGATCAGAACCCCGGTCTGCGGCAGGCTTTCCCGCAGCAGGTGCCAGCTCTCCGACAGTGAGAACACCGGCCGCCAGTCACTGATCCGGGCGGCCGCCAGCCCTTGGATCGTCAGCACCACCAACGGTGGGATCAGCTGCACCACGGCAAACCAGACCATGCCGGCGTCCATCGCGATCAACATGACCGTGGCACCGAGCGACGCGATCCGGCTGACCAGGTCCGACCACGCCACCGCCGTGAACCGCAGGCTGGCCAGGAAAACCGGCTCCAGACAACTGGTCACGGTCGTCAGGATCAAGCCGCACGAGATGATCAGCACCATCTGGACGACTTCGTCCTGGCCGCGGTACACCACGGTCCCGGAGATCGCGGCGATCACGTACAACGGGATGCAGTACACCAGCGACATCCCGGCGTTGACCCGGACCAACCGGCTCAGTTCGCCGGTGCCCGACGCCACCCGGCGCACCACGACGGCGCCCACACCCAGCTCGGTCAGGCTGGTCCACAGCCCGACGAACACCACGGCCGTGGTCAGGTACCCGTAACCGGCCGGCCCCAGATACCGGGTGGTGACCGCCACCGTCAGCACCGAGGCCACCATCCCCAGCGCCCGGAAGAACAGTTGCTGACCGAACGCCCGGGCCATCGCCCGGTTGGTTGCCCGCCCCACGGGTGCCGTGCCGGCATCGGCCACGCTGCTACCCTCAGTCAACTCAGCGACTCTGGAACCGGGGACAGATGCGCGCGTACATACCTTTGCCACAGGGTCTTTCCGCCACCGCGTGGGCCGAGCGGCACCGCCGCGGCGAGGTGCCGGACGCGTCACCGTACGGCCTGCACAGGCTCGCCGACCACGGCGTCGACGTCACCTTCGGAGAGGTTGCCCCGGGCCGGATCACCGAACGCGTGGCGGCGTCGGTGCGGTACCGCACCTGTGGGCTCGAGTTGGTCGAAGGGCTGCTGACGGCCGGGGACAGGCGCCGGGCCGACGTGGTGCTGGCGTACGACGAACGCACCGGGGTGCCGGCCACATTGCTGCACGCCACCGGGCACCGGCCCACGGTGCTCGGGATCGGCTGGCTGACCCACCGCGGTGCCGCCCCGCGTCTGCACGGTGCCTTCGCCCAGCGGGCGGTGCGGCGCGCCGCGTCGGTGTTCACCCAGTGCGAACCGGTGCTGGGAATCCTGCACCGGGAGTGGGGTGTGCCGCGGTCGCGACTGCACTATGTGCCGCTCGGCATCGACACCGACTTCTACTCGGTCCAGCCCGGACCCGAACCGGGGACAACCGTCGTCGCCGGCGCGGGTGAGGACCGCTACCGCGACCACCCGCTTCTGGTCGCCGCGGTATCGCGGTTGCGCAGCAGGTATCCCGGCATCCGCCTGGAGTTGGCGACCGACCTGCCGGTGCGGCTGCCCGAGGACCTCGGCACGTTGTACCGCGGCCGGCTCGACGGCAAGATGCGCGATCTCTACCGGCGGGCCGGCGTGGTGGCCGTCGCGCTGAAGCCGACCGTCAGCGGTTCGGGTCTCACGGTGGCGCTGGAGGCGATGGCCAGTGGCCGCCCGCTGGTGATGACCGCCAACCCGGGGGTGGACGCCTATGTGGAGCACGGCGTCACCGGCCTGCTGGTACCGCCCGACGATGTCGACGCGTTCGCCGCGGCGATCGGGGAATTACTGTCCGACCCGGCCCGGCGGGCGGAAATGGGTGCCGCAGCGGCGATCCGGGCTCGCGAGCGGTTCACCTCCTCACGCATGGTCGCCAACTTGGCCGCTCTGGTCCGGGCGGTGTGACACCGTCGCACCCCCGGTATCCAGCACCGCGTTGCGCAGTCTCAGGAGCGCCGGAAGCCCGTGCACCAGGTAGCGGCGCGCGAGCCGGCGCGGCTCCTGACACAACCTGTACAACCACTCCAGGCCCAGGCGCTGGTAGCCGCCGGGGGCTCGATTCACCACTCCGGCAAGGAAATCCGCCGCCGCGCCGAAGGCCAGCACCACGTCGGCACCGGTTCGCGCCGCGTGCCGATCGATCCAGAGCTCCTGTCGTGGTTTGCCCAGTCCCACGACCAGAGTGCGCACCCCGGCGGTGCGGACCTGCCCGGCCAACTCTGCCGACTTCAGCGGACACTCGACGTCACCACGACTCGGTGACCAGAACCAGGCCGGTTCCGCAGTCGGATACCGCTGGGCCCATACCTGGGCCAGCCGCCGGTGGGTGTCGGGCCGGCCACCGAGGAAGCCGACGGGCACGCGGTGCTGCACGCACGCATCCAGCAGCGGCTCGAGCAGGTCGGCTCCGGTCACCCGGGGCCAGGGCGCACCGACAAGTCGAGAGCCGCGCCAGGCCACCGGAGCCCCGTCGGCCACCCACACCCACTGCGGCCCGCCGGCCACCTCGGCTCGGCCGGCCCGGAAATGGTGCACGTGGTCGAGATTCACCGAGCCGATCGCCAACGGCGACGCCGCCGGGGCGGTGAGGCGGCGGCGCACCAGAGCAACGACCTCGTCCGCAGACAACCGGGTAACCGAGGTGCTACCGACCCGCATGCGCGGCCGGACGGGGAGTGTCAGCAACGTTGGCTGCCTTTCTCGGTCGCCAGATTCAGCGAATCAGTACCACATCGCTGTTGCAGTTATTGCCGTGATAGTTAATATCGCCCGGAAACGGTTCACAACCGCAGACCTCACCCGCAGGGATTGTCTTTGAACGTCGCCCAGTTTCTCCGGTCGCTCCTGGCGCGACCGGTTGCCATGACGCTGCTGGCAATCGTTGCGGCCGTCGCCGGCTACTTCGGGCTGTCCTCGACGGCGTCGAGGTACCAGTCGACCGCGGTGGCGGTCGTGATACCGCCCGGCAGCGGATCCCCCGACGCCGGCCTGAACCCGTTGATCAACCTCAACAACGACATGGCACAACTGGCCGCCGTGGTGGCCACGGCAATCCAGAGCGACGGCGGACACCGTGCCGCCGCCGAGGCCGGCGGGACCGGCGACTTCACCGTCACCACCACATACGGCGACGCGTCGCTCTACGCACAGCTGTCGCCTCAGCTGGTGATCGTGGCCGAGGGCCCCGATCCGGATGCCGCCCGGCAGGCGGCCGCCGCCGTCGTCGAATACGCCCGCACCTGCCTGAACCAGATCCAGCTCGATTCGGCTGTGCCCGTGGTCAACAACGCGTTGCTCATTCC
The DNA here is from genome assembly GCF_019050325.1 of [Mycobacterium] fortunisiensis. GTDB lineage: Bacteria > Actinomycetota > Actinomycetes > Mycobacteriales > Mycobacteriaceae > Mycobacterium > Mycobacterium fortunisiensis. Next base: position 193,234 of record NZ_VOMB01000024.1, read on the forward strand.
GTCTGTGGAACCGACCGACGCCGTCCAGATGCCGACGAGCGGGGCCCGCGCCGCCGCCACATACGCGCTCGGCGCGGTCCTCGCCGGCCTGATGGTGTTGCTGCTCGTCGACGCGACGCGGGAGATCGTCCAGCGCAGCCGCGGGCGTCCGGCCCCCGAACCTGCCCCCGACCCAGCCGAGAAACCGGCCGGCGAACCGCTCACCGACTCCCCCGCCGACGACCATGCCCAACCTTGACCTGAGCGCACCGGCGGCAACGCACGCCGCGGCGCCGCGCCGTGACCTGATCGGACCACTCATCCTGGGCGCCGGGGGATTCTTTCTACTGGGGATGCGTCAAACCTTCACGGTGCCACTCACATTCGGGCTCAGCCTCGGCCAGTTCCTGCTCTACCTCGCCGCGCCGGCCTGGGTGCTGTTCGGCCGGGCGGGCAGCAGATCCCCGATCGCGAACCGCTGGCTGATCCTGGCGACGCTGGCCTACCTGACCGCGTCGTTGGTGTCCTACGGCGCGGCGATGAGCCGCGGCACGGTGCCGCGCGGCATCGTCTTCGCCGACCGCTACATCTTCGGCGATCTCACCCTGAGCGCGATGGTGATCGCGATCGTCGTCATGATCACCACCGGCGACCAGGTGCTGCTGCTGCTCAAGGGGCTGGTGCTGGGCGGCGCGCTGTCGGCCGCCTTCGCGATCGTGAAACTGGTCGCCGGCATCGACCCGGCGCCGATGTTCATCCTTCCGGGTTTGAAGGCAAGCGATTTCGTGCTGGTCACCAATCTGGCCAGGGGTGGTGTCGAACGCCCGCAGGGCAGCGCGGGGCATCCGCTCGAGCTGGCCGGGGTGCTGACGGTGATCATTCCGCTGGGCCTGGCCGTCGTGGTGTGCGCCCGGGCGAAAGGCCAACGAACCTGGCCGTGGATCCTGTGTACCGCCCTGATGGCCGGCGGTGCGCTGACGACGGTGTCCCGGTCGGCGATCGTGGGCCTGACCGCGGCCCTGGTGGTGATGGCGTGGCGGTGGCCGGTCCAGCGTTTCGCCGCGCTGCTGCTCGCCGCGGCGGCCGCGATCGGGGTCGGGGCGCTGGCCCAACTCCAGGTCTTTTCCGCGCTCGTCCAGTCGTTCACCACCGTCACCACCGACTCGTCCATCGCGTCGCGCGGTGTGGGGGCGGCCTATGTCGCGAGCCACTACCGGGACCACTTCTGGATCGGACAGGGCACCGGGATGTACCCGGCATATCGTCAGCCGGTACTGGACAATCAGTACCTCTCGCGCCTGATGGAGACCGGGGCGTTCGGCTTGGTGAGCTTCGTCCTGCTGGTCGGCGTCGCACTCCTGTTGGCCCTGCGGGCCTCGGCGGCCGCGGACCCGCTCGTCGCAGAACTGGCGAGTGCGGTCAGCGGATCGCTGGCCGCGCTGGCCGTGATCGCCGTGATCCTCGATGTCAGCGGCTTCATCCAGATCTGGACGGTCACCTGGATTCTCATCGCGCTGTCGACGGTGGTGTGGCGGCTGCGTCGGCAGCCCGTGAGCTCATCAGGAGGCGGACAACCATCATGGGCCGGGTGAACGCAAGGTTTTTCGGTGCCGTGCTCCTCGTCGGTACGGTGCTGGCCGGTTGCGGATCTGGGCCGCCGGTGCGCGAAACCAGTTGGCAGACCACGATTATCCCGTTCTCCGCGGCCGACCTGGTCAACCCGTTGCGCGGGCAGTACGAGAACCTGGCGACGCCGCTGTTCCCGCAGGCCGACCCGGCGCAGCGGGACCATCCACGCTGGCCCGGCACCGCTGATGTCAGCCTGCGGATCGACTGGCGCACACTGCAACCGCGCGACCCCCGCAAGCTGCCGAAAAATGCCCCCGACCACGTCAAGTACGATTTCAGCCTGATCGATCGGGCGCTGGCGGCGGCACACAAAGCCGGTCGCCGGGTGGGATTCCGTGTCACCGCGTTCAATTCGTGCTGCGAGACCAGCTACCCCGACGCCACGGACATCTCGGTGCCGGACTGGCTGCCCAGCCTGGCCGGCACCACTCGCAGTTACCGGCATGACGGGGTCAGGTACGTGATACCGGACTGGAACAACAAGGCCTACCTGTCGTACTTCACCGATCTCCTTGCCGCCCTGGGGCGGCGCTACGACCGTGACGAACGGCTCGCCGTGGTCGAGATGTCCGGCTACGGCGATTTCAGCGAGAACCACGTGGCTTTCCTGCGCGACGTCCTCGGCAGTCCGGGCCCGGCCCCGGAGCGCAGCCAGTCAGCCCTCGGCTATTTCAGCCAGTACCGCGACCAGTACATCACCAAGGACTCGATCACCGTGCTGGTGAACGCGAACCTGCGGGCCTTCCCCAACACCGCGCTGGTGACCGCCACCGGCAATCCCGAGATCACCAAGCAACTGTTCCGGGACAGCCCGTTGCTGCGGGGGCGCCGAAAGCCGGTGGGGATCCGGGCTGACGGGCTCGGCGCCTTCGACCCGATCCCCACCTGGGCCGGCAATCAGTACTCGCGGTATGTCCAGATTCGCGATCCGATCGTCAACGTGGTGCTCAACCGGTACCGCACGGCACCGGTGGTCACCGAGTGGATTCCCAACCCACCGCCGACGGGCATCATGGACTACTACACCACCGGCCTGCGCGATGTGGTGAACCGGCATGTCTCGATGACATCGAGCACCGGATTTCCCGGTCAGCTCAACGCTTTTCCGATGCCGGCCGACCAGTATGCGGTGTGGGTGAAGGCCAACAAGTTCAGCGGCTACCGCTACGCGGTGACTGCCGAGCCGCAGGCCGGGCCCGTCCCGGCAGGGCAGCCGTTCAATCTGAGGCTGCGCTGGACCAACTTCGGCTCGGCGCCGGTGTACGAACGCTGGCACCCGCGGTATGACATCGTCTCGTCGTCGGGGCAGGTGGTGCGCACCCTGACCGCAGGCACCGAGCTACGCGGTCTCGTCGCCGACCAGAGCTTCACCGATGTCACCGCCGAGCCGGCCGCGGCCTCGGAAGTGGACACCGTGCCGGTGGATCCCGGTCTGCCCCGCGGGCGCTACGAAGTGCGGGCCCAGGTGGTGTGGGCTGAGCACAAGCCGAACGCCACAGCGCGGGTGGACTTTCCGCCGATGAACCTGGCGCAGGACGGACGCGACGCCGACGGCCGCTACCCGGTCACCGCATTCACGGTCCGCTGAGCCAGTCGTCACGGGTCAGGCTCCACAGCTCGTGGTCGTGCCGCTGCCCACTGCCGATCGCCATGTACTGGCGCAGCACCCCTTCGCGGACGAACCCGACCCGCTGCGCCACCTGGGTGGTCGCGGTGTTGCCGGTCGCGATGGGGGCGGCGATCCGTTCGATTCCCGGCTCGGCGAACAGCTGCGCGACGATCAGCCGACCGGCGGCAGCGGCCACCCCGCGACCGTGCTGTCGCGAATCCACCCACAGTCCCAGTTCGCTGCGGCCGTGGAACCTGTCGATCCAGGCGTCGCACTGGCCGGCCAGCCGGCCCTCGACGACGATCACAAAGTGCAGGCCCGCTCCGCGGCGCATGCGTCGACGCGCCTTGAGGCACTCGCGCAGCCAGGCACCCACCGTGTGGCGTTCCGGCCAGCTCTGCGGGGAATGGTCCCAATACGGCTCGATGCAGTCCTGGTTCGCCAGGCGCACCGCCCGCCATGCGGCGGCATCGGAGAACCGTGGCGGTCGCAGCGTCACCGGGATACCCGCCGACGTCACGCCGGAAAGCGTCGGTTTCGCTGTCATTCCCACAGGCTATCGAGCAGCACCCAGCGCCCGGCCAACTGCGGCAGGTCAGCGGCGACCTCGTCGGACAGCTCGGCGAGCGTGAGCAGCACCAGGTCGGGCTCGGCGGCGACGAGGTGTTCGGGCGAGATGACCGGGATATCGGTGCCCGGCATGCGCCGTCCGTGTTTGGCCGGTGCGGCGTCGGCGACCGCGGCGAGCAGCCCCCGATCCAGCCCGGCCAGCGCGAACAGGGCCACGGCCCGCGACGCAGCGCCGTAGCCGTACACCCGCAGCCCGTCGTGGCGCCGGGCCGCCAGCCACTCGCGTAGCCGCCGGACCTGGGTTTCGGCGGCCCGCTGCAACGCGCCGTGGCGCAGCTGTTCGGTCTCGGGGCCGGCGGGACGGACGGCGCGGCGCGCGCCTCGTTCCGGCGCGTGTACGGCGGCCACCAACTCGGTGCCGCCGTACAGGTCGAAATGCCAGGTCTGGACCACGGTCATCCCGGCGGCCGCCAGCAATCGGTCCAGCGCGGCCGCCGAGTAGTAGGCGAAATGTCCGTGCCGCAACGCATTCCACTGCCGGCCGGCCACGATTGCGGCCAAGGTGTGGTACTGCAGGAGCAGCACTCCGTCGTCGGCGGTGGCGGTGGCCCGTTCGGCGAACGCCGATCGCTGGTCGGGTTCGTGCATGATGCCGAAGCAGTCGAGGACCACGTCGGCCGTTGCGGTGGCGGCGGGCCCGACGCTGAATCCACGTTCGGCCAGTAGTCCGAGCCAACTGCCACCGTGCGGGCTGCCGAACTCTCGCACCGTCTTTCCGGTCAGCCAGCCGGCGTCGGCCACCCGTGCCACCGCGTCGGCCGCCTGGTTTCGCAGGGCCTGGGGCTCCACTCCGCGGGGTTCGGCGGTCACCGTGTCGTCCTCGGCCAGTTGCGCCAGCCCGCAATCGGCGCACAGCTCCATGGCCAGCCGGTGCGCGACCTCCCCGGCCCCGATCGGCTCCGTCGCCGAGGGAAAGTGGTCGGCGGCCGGGACCGTGCCGAGATCGAGCACCCGCTGCCGGCGCCGCCCGCCACACCCCCGGCAGCCGCTCATGGCAGCATGACCCTGTGCGTATCGAGCCATCGCGTCTCGCCGGGGTGGCGGTGTTCGTCCCGGATCCACACCGCGACGAGCGCGGCCTGTTCACCCGGACGTTCGATGCCGCGATCTTCGACGACTGGCTCGGGGTGCCCGGTGCCGCAGCGACGTTCGTCCAGGATTCGCAGTCCCGTTCGGGGCGCGGGGTGATCCGCGGGCTGCACGGGCGGCGTGGTCGTGGCGAGGCCAAATTGGTGCGGTGCGCCAACGGCGCGGTGCACGACGTCCTGGTCGACGCCAGGCCGGGCTCGGCCACGTTCGGTCAGCACGAGTCGTTCCTGCTCGACGACAACGACTTTCGGCACCTGTACGTGCCGCCCGGGTTGCTGCACGGTTTCCAGGCGCTGACCCGCACCGCGGACGTGTGCTACCGCATCGACCGTGGGCACGACCCGGCCGAGGACGTCGCCGTCGCCCATGACGACCCGGACCTGGCGATCCGATGGCCGTTGCCGGTGACTGTGATATCCGAGCGCGACACCACCGCGGGCAGCTGGGCCGGGCTGATCACGCAACTGCACTGACGCGCCGCAACTGGGTATCCACGGCCGCGTCGTCGCGCAGTTGCCGTAACCGGGCCAGCCGGGTGAACCTGCGCTCGAAATCCTGACGGGTCAGGCCGTGTTCGGTGTAGGCGGCGTAGAGCTCGGCGGCACCGTCGGCCACGGTGCGTTTGGCCTCGAAGCCGAGTTCGCCTCTGGCCCTGCCGAAATCGACGCGGTAGGACCGGGGGTCGGGGCCGGTCTCGCCGGTGATCGCGAGGGCGGAACCGGGGACGGCACGCACCACGTCGTCGGCGATCTCGGCCACTGTCACATTGTTGACCTCCGACCCGATGTTGTAGGCGCGGGCCGACACCACCGCGGCGGGCGCGGTCAGGCAGAGCAGAAATGCCTCGGCGATGTCGGAGGCGTGGACCAGCGGGCGCCACGGTGTGCCGTCGGACAGCACCCGCACCACCCCGGTGAGCACGGCGTGGCCGACCAGGTTGTTGAGTACGATGTCGGCCCGCAGGCGTCCGGAGAACCCGAAAGCCGTGGCGTTACGCAGGAATACCGGCACGAAGCCGGGACCGGCCAGGGCGGCCACGTCGTCTTCGACGCGCACCTTGCTGATCGCGTAGGGGGTGAGCGGCCGCAGCGGTGCCTGCTCGTCGACCAGGCCGTCGCCGGCCGCGCCGTACACCGAACAGGTGGAGGCGTACAGGAACCGGCGCACCCCGGCGTCGCGCGCCAGCTGTGCCAGCCGCACCGAGGCGCGGTGGTTGATGTCGAAGGTGACGTCGGGCTCGAGCGCGCCCAGCGGGTCGTTGGACAGGGCGGCCAGATGGATCACGGCGTCGAACCCGGTGAGCTGGGCGGCCGTCACGTCGCGCAGGTCGAGGTTCAGACCCGGCGGTTCGGCGGGCAGCGGCCCCAGCGTGCAGTCGGCGAAGTAGCCGGTGTCCAGGCCGACCACGTGGTGCCCGGCCTGCTGCAGTATCGGCACCAGTACCGTGCCGAGATAACCCTGGTGTCCGGTGACGAGAACCTTCACGCCCCAACCCTTTCCGTGAAACCGACAATGGCCTTCTCGAGCACGAACGCTTCGGCGTGCGCGCTGCGGCACTGCACGCCGCGCAGCCGTGACAGACCCAGGAACGCCGCGTCGTCGAACCAGTCCCGGCCGGCCTGGGACGGATAGTGCTCGCGCAGCAGCCGCACCTTCTCGTGCGCGACATCGGCGTCGAGCGGGTGGAACAGCGCCGGCGCGGGGGTATCGGTCTCCCACTTGAGGATCTCGTAGCCCAGGATCAGCTGGTCGCGAAACTCCGTCGGGACCAGTTCGGCGAGCATCCGGTGGTCCTGGTGGGCGTCGCGGCGGTGCGGGGCGAACACCAGATCGGGCCCGCAACTCTGCCGAAAAGCGTTGAGTTCAGCCTTGATTCGCCCCCAATGGGCCGGGGCCATGCCATCGGGGACATCGAGCACCCGCAGCGCCACGGTGGCGCCCGGGCAGAATGCGCTCAGCGCGGCCCGTTCCTCGGCCTCTCGCACCCCGCCGGCTCCGGACAGCACCAGGGCGTGCACCCGCAGCCCCGGCCGGGCCCGCGCGAGCGTCAGCAGCGTGGCGCCCATCCCGATCGCGATGTCGTCGCAATGCGCGCCCAGCACCGCGATCTCGTCGATTCCGGGAGTGTGCAGCCCGATCACGAAGCCCGGTTCTCCCACAGCATCCACGGCGCCTCGCCGCGCTGATAGGCCGCATCCAGGTCGGCGCGTTCCTTGAACGTGTCGGCCGGCTTCCAGAAACCGAGGTGCTTGTAGCCGTACAGGAGGCCGTCGGCGGCCAGTTTGGCGCACACGTCCTCGACCAGATCGCAGTCCTCGGTCAGCAGATCCAGCACCGCACGGGACAGCACGAAGAAGCCGCCGTTCTCCCAGATCGGCAGCTGCGACACCGCGCTGATCCCGCTGACCACACCGGAATCCGACAGCTCCAGGCAGTGGAACGAGGACTGTGGCGGGACCACCAGCATCGACGCCGCGGCACCGTTGGCCCTGACCTCGGCGATGATGTCGTTCATCGGTGCGTCGGTCAGCACGTCGGCGTAGTTGGCCAGGAAGTACTCGTCGTCGGCGACGAACCGGCTGACCCGGCGCAACCGCTCACCGATCGGCGACTCGGTGCCGGTGTCGACGAACGTGATGGACCAGTCGCTGATGTCGGACTGCAGTAGCTCGACCTGCCCGTCGCGAATGACGAAGTCGTTGGACAGCGCCTCCTGATAGGCCAGGAAGTAGTTCTTGATGGCGGCGGCCCCGTAGCCCAGGCACAGGATGAAGTCCGTGTGCCCGAAGTGCGCGTAGTAGCGCATCACGTGCCAGATCAGCGGCCGATTGCCGATCATCTGCATCGGCTTGGGGATCAGGTCGTCGGCACCGTTGCGCATCCGCATCCCGTACCCACCGCAGAACAGTACGACCTTCATGACGACGTCCCTCCCGCTACCACCACGTGCAGTTCCGGCAGTGGGTAGACCAGTTGGGCGCCCCATTCGCCGGTGCCGGCCAGCTGTGCGGTGAGCTCAGCCTCCAGGTTCCACGGCAACACCAGGATCACCTCGGGGCGGTCCTTGTCGATGCGCTCCACCGGGTGGATCGGGAGGCGCGCCCCCGGGGTGAACTTGCCGTGCTTGTACGGGTTGCGGTCCACGGTGTACTCGACGAGGTCGGGGCGGATACCGCAGTAGTTCAGCAGGGTGTTGCCCTTGCCGGGGGCGCCGTAGGCCACCACCCGCTTGCCGGCCCGCCGGTAGTCGAGCAGCAGACGCAGCAGATCCTGGCGCAGCGTGTCGGCGCGCCGCTGCAGATCGGCATACCCGCTGACGTCGTGCAGCCCGGCGCGTTCCTCGGCGGCCAACAGCTCGGCCATCCGCGCCGACGGCGGTCCGGCCACCGCATCCGGCCTGGCCCACAACCGGATTGAGCCACCGTGGGTACCGATGGCCTCGACGTCGACGACGGTCAGACCCGCGGTGGCCAGGGCCCGGCTCGCCGACGCCACCGAGTAGTACTGGAAGTGTTCGTGGTAGACGGTGTCGAACTGGGCGAACTGCACCAGGTTGCCGGCGTGGTGGACCTCGACGGACACCCAGCCGTCGTCGGCCACCAGGGCGCGCAGCGCCCGGGTGAAGCCCAGCAGATCGGGGATGTGGGCGTAGACGTTGTTGGCGACCACCAGATCGGCCGCCCCGTGTGCGGTGCGCACCGTCGCCGCCGTCGGTTCGTCGAGGAATTCGGTCAGGGTGGGGATGCCGCGTTCCCGGGCGGCCGCGGAGACGTTGACCGACGGTTCGATGCCCAGACACCGCAGCCCGGCGGCGACGACGTGCTGCAGCAGATACCCGTCGTTGCTGGCGACTTCGACGACGAACGCGTCGGCACCGAGGCCGAGCCGCTCCAGCGCCGCGGCGACAAAGGTGCGGGCGTGCTCCACCCAGGAATCGGAGTACGACGAGAAGTAGGCGTACTCGGTGAACGTGTCCTCGGGTGTGATGAGCGCCGGGATCTGCAGCAGCAGGCAGTCTTCACACAGCCGCAGATTCAGCGGATATGTTTGCTCGGGCAGATCCAGTTCGGCCGCCGAGAGCAGCTTCTCGCACGGCGGCGTGGCGCCGAGGTCGAGCACGCTCAGCAGACGTTCTGATCCACACAGCCGACACCGCACACGCAGACTTTACGCTTCCGTCAAATACTGCGCACGGGGTAGGGGTCAGCTAACCGCACCCGGGTTGCCGGGCACCCCGCCTAGACACCGGCCGGCTCAGCCCTCCAGCTTGTAACCCAGGCCGCGCACCGTCACCAGGTGCACCGGGTTGGCCGGGTCGGACTCGATCTTGGACCGCAGCCGCTTGACGTGCACATCAAGGGTTTTGGTGTCGCCGACATAGTCCGCGCCCCACACCCGGTCGATCAGCTGGCCGCGGGTGAGCACCCGGCCACTGTTGCGCATCAGGTATTCCAGCAGGTCGAATTCCTTGAGCGGCAACGTGATCTGCTCCCCGTTGACGCTCACGACGTGCCGTTCCACGTCCATCCGCACCGGCCCGGCCTCCAGCACGCCGTCGCCGATGCCGTTGTCGTCGGTGTCGGCGCCACGGCGCAGCACCGCCCGGATCCGCGCGATCAGCTCGCGCGCCGAATACGGCTTGGTGACATAGTCATCGGCGCCCAACTCGAGCCCGACAACCTTGTCGATCTCACTGTCGCGCGCGGTGACCATGATCACCGGCACGCTGGATCGGGCCCGCAGTTGCTTGCAGACGTCGGTACCGCTCATCCCGGGCAGCATCAGGTCCAGCAGGACGATGTCGGCGCCGGAGCGCTCGAATTCGGCCAGTGCAGAAGGTCCGTCGCCCACCACGGTGGCCTCAAAGCCCTCCTTGCGCAGCAGGAATGCCAGGGGATCGGCCAGCGACTCCTCGTCCTCAACGATCAACACGCTGGTCATCGGTCTCGCTAATCCTCTCGGTCGTCTGAGTCATCGGTTGACTCATCGGTTTCGGGATAGGCCGGGATCGACAACGTGAACGTCGACCCGGTGCCCGGCTGACTCCACAGCCGGATGGTTCCGTTGTGGTTGGCGGCCACATGTTTGACGATCGCCAGGCCCAGGCCGGTGCCGCCGGTGGCGCGCGAGCGGGCCTTGTCGACCCGGAAGAACCGCTCGAAGACCCGTTCCTGATCGGCCTTGGCGATTCCGATCCCGCGGTCAGTGACGGCGATCTCGACGCTGCCGCCCCGCCGGCGGCGGCTGATGGATATGCCAGATCCATTGGGCGAGTACGCAATTGCGTTGGACACCAGATTGGCGATGGCGGTGACGAGCAAGGTCGCGTCGCCCAGCACCCGAAAGCCGGTCGGAGCGTCGGTGGTGATCGAGATGTCGGCCTTGTCGGCGGCCACCTTGTGCCGCGACAGGGCCTCGGACACCACGGTGTCGACGTCGACGGCCCCCAGGTCGGGCAGCCGCTCGGCGCCCTGCAGCCGGGACAGTTCGATCAGCTCCCCGACCATGTCGGCCAACCGCTGCGATTCGGCCACCATCTTGTCGGCGAAGCGGTGCACCATGTCGGGATCGTCGGCGGAGGCCTGCAGCGCCTCGGCCAGCACCCGCATCGCGCCCACCGGGGTCTTGAGCTCATGACTCACGTTGGCCACGAAGTCCCGGCGGGTGGCCTCCATCCGGGCGTGCTCAGACTGGTCGTCGGCGTAGACCACGGCGAAACGACGGTCCTCGGCCGACAGCGGCCGCACCCAGCCGCGCACCGACAGGCCCGAACGGCCCGGGCGGGTGAGTTTGCGCGGCGACAGGTCGACCTCGACCGGCTGGCCGGTGGCGAACACCTGCTCGGCGGCGCGCCAGGCCCGGTCGTCGAGCAGCCGGTCGCGCACGATGCCGAGCTCGCCGGCCTGGTCGTTGGCGTAGACCACGTCGTTGAAGGTGTCGACCACGACGATGCCGTTGGGCGACACGGCCACGATGTGCTGCAACATCTGCGACACCGTCATGCCGGCCCGGTCGGCCTCCCGCCGCCGCCGGTTGGCGACGACGCGGGGCGCGACCACCGAGGCCACGCCCGCACCGACGATCAGCGCGAGCAACGACACGACCGCCGTCAGCAGTAACGCCGACACCAAGCTCACGCGAAAATCGTACGCACCCGGTGAACGTCAGCGGTGCAACGAGCGGCCAAATCGGGACAAGTCACACCGACAAATACAGGTGTTCGGCCGGAGTTAACCCCGGGTACAACCGCCGAAACCGCATTCCGGCAGGGAAAGTGCGAGTGGCGGCCTGCTGGAATGCGGTTTCGGCGAAACGCGGGGTACGCGGCGTACGAGATGCGGCAAACCTACTTCTTGGCTCCCTGCGCGGCGACGGCCGCGGCACCGGCGGCAGCTGCCTCGGGGTCGAGGTATTCCCCCCCGGCCACCAGCGGCTTGAGGTTGTCGTCGAGCTCGTAGCGCAGCGGGATGCCGGTCGGGATGTTCAGGCCGACGACCTCCTCGTCGGACATTCCGTCGAGGTATTTGACCAGGGCCCGCAGCGAGTTGCCGTGCGCGGCGATCAGCACGGTCTTGCCGGCCGCCAGGTCGGGCACGATCGTGGCCTCGTAGTACGGCACGAACCGGGCCACCACGTCCTTGAGGCATTCGGTGAGCGGGCCGCCGTCGATGTCGGCGTAGCGAGGGTCGGCATCCTGGCTGAACTCGCTGCCCTTCTCGATCGGCGGGGGCGGGGTGTCATAGCTGCGCCGCCACGCCATGAACTGCTCTTCGCCGTAGCGCTCCTTGGTGGCGGCCTTGTCCAGGCCCTGCAGCGCGCCATAGTGGCGCTCGTTGAGCCGCCAATCGCGGTGCACCGGGATCCAGTGCCGGTCGGCCGCGTCCAGCGCCAGGTTGGCCGTGGTGATCGCGCGACGCAGCAGCGAGGTGTAGACCACGTCGGGCAGCACCTCGTTTTCGACCAGCAGCTTGCCGCCGCGGACCGCCTCGGTGCGGCCCTTCTCGGTGAGGTCGACATCGACCCACCCGGTGAACAAGTTCTTCTGGTTCCAGTCGCTCTCACCGTGGCGGAGCAGGATCAGCGTCGGCATGACGCTCATCCTGTCATAGCGACTCAGGCGTCGCCGGTGCCGTTCGGACGCTCGTTCGAGGGCTCTTCTATCAAATGTTCAAAAGCCTTGAGGTTCTTCAGCGACTCGCCACGGGAGATCCGCCACTCCCATTCCTTCTGGATGGAGGAGCGGAAGCCCAGCTCCAGCAGGGTGTTGAAGTCGGAGTCGACGGCTTCGAGCACCTGGCCCAGCACCCGGTCGATCTCGTCGGCACTCACCGTGGCCAGCGCCATCCGGCCGACGAGATAGATGTCGCCGACGTTGTCGAGCGTGTAGGCCACGCCGTAGAGGCGGCGGTTGCGCTTGAGCAGGAACCGGTAGACGCCCTCGAAGTTCTCGTCGGGTTTGCGGCAGACGAACGCCTCGACCCGCACCGAATGCTCACCGATGCTCAGGATCGTGTTGGTGATGAGCCGACGCTCACCGGGCAGTTCGACGACGATGCCGGGCAGGCTGCGGTCACCGCCGTCGTGGTGGTGGTAGACGAGCCCGTGCTCGTCGAGGGCCTCGGTGATGATCTGTTCGACGCTGGTGCCCGTCACAACCGCACCCCCCGGCGCAACGCGAACCGGCGCCCGGGACGGCGACCGGCCGGCCGGCGGTGCCGGGAGCGGTAGTCGCTCATCGCGTGCGCGTAGCTGTTCAGTAGGGCATCGACGGTGTGTGCCCAGGAGAATTGCGCGGCGTGCGCGGCCGCGGCCACCCGCAGCGGACCGGGATCGCGCTGCAGCACGGTGTCGATCGCGGCGGCCCAGTCATCGACGTCGTGGCCGTTCACCAGGGCCCCGCTGACCCCGTCGGCGACGGCGACCGGCAGACCGCCGACCGCCGCGGCCACCACCGGCGTGCCGCAAGCCTGGGCCTCGATGGCGACCAGACCGAAGGATTCGGAGTAGCTGGGCACGGCCACCAGATCGGCCGCGCGGTACACGTTGACCAGTTGGTCACGGGACTGCGGGGGCAGGAATGTCACCCGGTCGGTGATACCCAGTTCGTCGGCCAGGCGAACCAGGGTGTCGGGTTCGGCCAGGCCGCTGCCCGACGGCCCGCCGGCGACCAGCACGCGCAGCCCGGGCAGCTTGGCGGCGGCCCGCAACAGCACGTCGGGCGCCTTGAGCGGCTGGATCCGGCCGACGAAGGCGACCACGCGTTCGTCGGGGGCGATGCCCAGCACGGCCCGGGCGGCATCCCGGTCTCCCGGGGTGAACGCCTCGAGATCCACGCCGGGATGCACGACGTCGATCCGCTCCGGATCGGCGTGGTGCAGCGAAACAAGTTGGTGGGCTTCGTGTTCGGTGTTGACGATGAGCCGGTCGGCCTCGTCGACCACCTGCTGCTCCCCCACCGCGCGCAGCAGCGGTTCGGGCGCATCACCCTCGGCCAGCGCGGCGTTCTTCACCGCGGCCAGGGTGTGTGCGGTGTGCACCAGCGGCACCGCCCAACGGTCGCGGGCCAGCCAGCCGACCTGACCGGACAGCCAGTAGTGCGAGTGCACGACGTCGTAGTAGCCGGGTTCGTGGGTGGCCTCGGCCCGCAGCACCCCGGCGGTGAACGCGCACAGCTGGGTGGGCAGATCGTATTTGTCGAGGCCCTCGAACGGCCCGGCCACCACATTGCGCACCAGCACCCCGGGGGCCACCGGCACCACCGGGGCATCCGAGGACGAGGTGGCCCGGGTGAACACTTCCACCTCGACACCGCGGCGGGCCAGCTGTAGCGCGGTCTGCAGCACGTAGACGTTCATCCCGCCGGCATCACCCGTCCCCGGCTGCGCCAGCGGCGAGGTATGGACGGATAGCACCGCAACCCGGCGGGGGGTTTCGAGGTCCGTGGCTAGACGCACACCGTCATGTCTACACCGCCGCCACGCCTGCCCCGCTCGCGGACCGGCGGGTTTGCGCCCGCCGCATGGCCCCGATCGGGTCGGCGTACAGGCCGCCCAGCGACACGATGCCCGCGCTGACCTCCTGGACCCGGTTGCCGAACGCCGTCGGCCGGATGTCGCGGGGGCCCAGCACCGAGCGCCGGGTCACGGCCTCTTCGACGACGGACATGCCCTCGGGGTACTCGGTGAAGGCCTGCCCGCCGAGAACCAGCTCGTCGGGGTTGAGCAGATCGCGCAGCAACGCCACGGCCTCGCCGAGTACCCGGGCCCGGTCGGCCAACAGCTCGACGGCCTTGTCGTTGCCGTTGCGGGCCGCCCGCAGCACCCCCGACACCGTCGAGGACGGCCCCTCGGCCGGGATGATGCGCAGCCTGCGGGCGGCGTTGAGCACCGCCTCGTCGCTCACGGTGGACTCCAATTGCCCTGAGCCACCCAATAATTCGGACTGTGCGGGCAGCCCGGCGATGGTGCCGGGCCCGCTCGCCGGGGTGTGCACCCGGCCGTCGATGGACAGCGCGTAGCCGACGGTCTCGCGGGCGTAGACGTAGAGGCTGGTCTTGGCCTGGGTGCCGGCGGCATCGGCGCTGTGCCGGCGTCCGCCCAACAGCAGCTCGGCTCCGGCCATCGCGTCCACGTGCGAGGCCACCGACACCGGCAGCCCGAGGGCTTCGCCGAGCACCGGACCCACCGGGGCGTCGGCCCAGCCCAGCCGCGGGTGGTCGAGGTATCCGGTGGCGCTGTCCACCACTCCACCGGAGGCGATGCCGACCCACAGCGGGCGGCGTCGGTGCCAGCGGCTCAGGTAGCGACGGGCGCTGGAGGCCAGGGTCGCCAGCGCCGCGGACTGAGATCCCGACGGCGTCGGCGTCTCGACCACGTCGAGGGTGCGGCCGAACAGGTCGGTGGCCACGATGCTGGTGGCGCGGGCCCCGATGTGGATGCCCACGGTCAAGTAGGGCTCGTGGTTCACCTCGACGGGAACCCGGGGCCGGCCGATGGCCCCGGAGACGGCGAGATCGGCCCGCTCCCGCAACACCCCGGCTTCCAACAGCGCGGTGACCTGGCGGTTGACGGTGGCGATGCTCAGCCCGGTGAGTTGGGCAATCGCGTCACGGGCGATCGGGCCGCGGGTGCGGACCGCGCTGAACACCGAGGCCGGCGCGGCGTCGGGCACCTTGAGCGCGGGGGCGACGATGTGCAGCAGCCGCGACTGCGGGAACCGCGCGGCGGCGGGCGACGGTGCCCGGCCCGAGCGGGCGAGGTTGCCGGAAATGGCACGGGCGGAGGTGCCGGTGGTCTTACGAACGGGAGCGGCGACGGCGGTGGTCACGTGAAGGGTCCTTACTGAGTGTCGGCGGGTGGGGCGGAACCACACCTGGCGACTCAGCTGGGACAGAAACGGTGTCCGGGCTCGCTTCAGGCGCGGCGGGGTGCGCGACAACAACACGCACGCCGCACGAGGGCAGCCTGAGAACTCCGAGACACACGGAGAATTTAGCACGCCATCTAATGTTGGTGGAATGACGACTTCTCAGTCAGAAAAACGAGTCGCCGTGGTGACCGGCGCCAGTGCGGGTATCGGCGCGGCAACCGCCAAAACCCTTGCCACCCAGGGTTTTCACGTGGTCTGCGTGGCCCGCCGGGCCGACCGGATCGAGGCCCTGGCCACCGAGATCGGCGGCACCGCGATTGTGGCGGACGTCACCGATCAGGCCGCCGTCGATGCTCTGGCCGCCCAGTTGGGCCGGGTGGATGTGCTGGTCAACAACGCCGGCGGGGCCAAGGGACTGGAGTCGGTGCTCGACGCCGACCTCGACCATTGGCAGTGGATGTGGGAGACCAACGTGTTGGGCACGTTGCGGGTGTCGCGGGCGCTGCTGCCCAAGCTGATCGCCTCCGGCGACGGCCTGATCGTCACCGTCACCTCGATCGCGGCGTTCGAAACCTATGATGGCGGCTCGGGCTACACCGCCGCCAAACACGGCCAGGGTGCGCTGCACCGCACGCTGCGCGGCGAACTGCTCGGAAAACCGGTGCGGCTCACCGAGATTGCGCCCGGCGCGGTGGAGACGGAGTTCTCCCTGGTGCGCTTCGACGGCGACCAGGAGCGCGCCGACAACGTGTACCGGGGCATCACGCCGCTGATCGCCGAGGACGTCGCCGAGGTGATCGGGTTCGTCGCGGCCCGGCCGTCGCACGTCAACCTCGACCAGATCGTGATCCGGCCGCGGGACCAGGCGCCGCACGGGCGCTTCAGCCGGAGGCTGAACGATTAGCACCGCAGCCGGAAATAACGATGCGAGAGTGACGCAGGGGTCGTGGGCGTGATGCCACAACGACCCCGGCGTCACTCTCGGCGCAAAGAGTTCTAGTGTCCTGAGTCATTAATTCGCTCGCTCTTGTTAGGGTGGGTGATGCCCTCGCCGCGCGCCGCTGAGA